>CAVWCQ010000011.1:0-1047502 GCA_963753545.1 uncultured Chloroflexia bacterium | reverse complement strand
GAATCTCACCAGCACGCTGGAGCAAGTAAGCACAAGGCATAGACCTTTTGCTCTTCCGGACTCAAACGGTAAAAAACGTTTGGCCTTCCAGCGCGAATCCGCTATCCTCTGGCGTAACACCTGCTCTTAACGCCAGCGGACGCACGCTTATGAAACCCGCTCTACGCTTCTTGACGATTGGCTTGATCATCTATTCTTCGCTGATGATCGGCGGCGTCCACGAGTACATCCCCACCGTTAAACTGATCCATCAAGTCGGCGCGGCCCTCTTATTCGGGGCCTGGCTCATCTACCTCTGGCGCAGCGGCAAAGCGCTGCCCGTGACACGGCTGGATGCGCCATTATGGGCGCTTGGCGGCGGCTGGTTGATCGCGGCTCTCTTCGCGCATGATCCCCGCGTCAGCCTGGAATTTGTGTGGTACGTCCTGCTGCATATCCTGATCTTCTACCTGTTCGTCTATATGCTGCAAAATGGTATGCATCGCTGGGTGATGGAAGGGCTTGTCCTGTCGGCGGCGCTTGTTATCGTGCTGACGGTTCGAGAGATGCTTGGCTGGTATCTCCAACCGTCGCTCAATCCGCCGTTCATTAACGGCTGGCCGCACTGGTCCGGCCTGAGTATCCCCCCTGTAATTCATCCCGCTTCACGCGCGTTTGAACACAAAAATCCGCTTGGAGCCTATTGTTTGCTGGCGATTCCGGTCCTGGTTGCATGGGCCGATACGGCGCGGGGCCAGAGGATGTGTTGGATCATGCGTATCCTCGCCGGGGGATTGATGGGCGTGCTGGTGCTTACCCAGTCGCGAGGAGCTTATCTCGGTTTTGTCGCGCTGCTGGGAACCATGATTCTGATCACGGTGCTGCACGAAAAACGACGGTTTCCACCCGCGCTGCAGCGTCTGGTAAATCCGCCTGTTCTGATTGCAGCGGCGGCTGCTGCCGGGCTGATCGTTTTTGTGGGCGTGTTTTGGCTCACGACACGCGCGCCCAGTTCGGATGACATTTCCCGCATTGACCTGTGGTACAGCGCCGTTCATATCTTCGAGGATCATCCACTGCTCGGCGTTGGCCTTCACCAGTTCGCCACCGTCCGCCCCTGGTATTACAACTGGGACTATTCGCCAAGCTATTTGTCTCTCTGGCATGCCCACAATCTACCCCTTAACGTGCTGGCAGAGGGCGGTGGAATCCTGTTCACACTTTGTGTCTGGCTACTCATCCGGTTTGCACACATCTGGATCGATAGTTGGAAAGTGAGCAGTCAGGCCCGCCGCCGGAGGCTGGAGGGTATCCTGACAGCATTGGTAGCGTTTGGCGTACACAATCTGGTCGATACGTTTTCGCGCACTTCAACGATGGTGCTGGTATTGGCGATGGCCGCCTATGTGGTGGATGATCAGGCTGTTATCGTGCATGCACGGTTCCGCCAGCGAGCGCCGATCTTTGTCCTGTTGGTGCTGTTGATTGCGGCGCAAATCGCGTTTATCCCGGTACACTGGGGCGCGCTGGCCCAACATCGCGCGCTAAAGGCGATGGCTTCTGGAAACAACCAAAAAGCATTGGAGGAGGTTCGCTCCGCCGAAAACGCCGATCCCGACCTGGAACTTTACCAGATGCAGGAGGCAACGATCCTCGGCTTTCTGGCCAACGACAATCCCCAACGATACCTTGATGAAGCGATCAGAGCCTATGAAGACAGCCTGCGTCACAATGAATCGTGGAGCACAGGATGGCAGAATTTAGGTGCGCTTTATGCCCAGGCGGGGCACTATGTGGAGGCCGCACGCGCGGCAAGAACAGCCATCCGTTGGGATCCCGTTCAAAGTGGATATTATTTGAAGTTGGGTGAATATTACGACATCCTGGGCCACCATAATCTGGCCCGCAAAGCCTATTTTGATGCGCTTCAGCGCGCCACATGGCTGGCATCATCCGGTTTCTGGACTGATCCCGCTCATCCGGAACGGGCCGCTATTTTGCCAGCCGCCGTCGATCACTTTTTGGGAGAAGGGCGGGCAGCGGTCGCCCTGGATATCGCTGTTTTTAGCGGCGATATGGATTTAATTCTGCGCATCACCTACCAGTATGACCGGCAGAGTGCCCCCCCCAATATCCGTCTGCGGCTTGATGCGCTATGGCCCGAAGGCGCGACCGAACCCTGTCTTACTTGTTATGCCCTTGCTGTCCAATATCAAAATCCCGTACGGCATTATATCGTCTGGGCGGAACGCCTGCGGCTGGGATACGGTCCCGCGCCGGCTCATCTGGTTGCCGGAAAAGCTGCTCACGCTGCCATTTTTCTCAGTGATGGGAATGCTGGGTGGGGCTGGTATATCCTGGCGCTGCAAGCTGAACAGGATGGTGAGGACGATGACGAAATCAATAAGCTTCTGGCAAAAGCGGTCAAGGTTCCCTATGACTATCGCACTGGCTATGCCGTAACCCTCTATAACACAATCGGTAATCTTGATGTGCTGCCTCAGGCGCGGACTCCTCTTCTTAATCCCATTCTGGTAAAGCCCTGGATCGAACTGGCGAACCGCTACGAATCCACGAAACAGTGGAAAAAAGCGCGGAATGTCTACGAAGATGTCCTGGTCCTGGACCCCTATGCCTGGAATATTCGTAACCAACTGGACTCGCTGCCAACGGAAGCGGTAGAAGCCATTCGTGCCCCATTCGGAACAGCCCGCGGGCCGTAAAACATTCTCTCTGGCTGTTCCTTTGCGTTCTTTTCGCGCTTTGCGGTGAGAGTCTCTTATTCTCTATTCTGATGTTAGCTATGCTCCTTCGTGCTAAAACTTATATAGGGTATGGAGCATAGTTAGGTACTGAGTGGGTCTCAGTTTTCACGTTTATGGTCAAACAATTCAGTCTTCGGTTCACATTGGTTCTTGTTTTTTCCGACATGATCCTCGTTTTTGTGGCTCTGCTGTTAGCCGCTGAATTTCGCGAGGCGCTGCCCGTTGGTAAATCCAGCGTGCCCGCCACCTGGCAGCTTCCCCTTCCAGTCTATCTCATTGTCGCGGTGATCTGGGGTATCATCTTCACTTCCACGGATGTCTATAATCCGCGCGAAGTGCTGCATCTCAGCAAGGAAATCGTCAAAGTGGTCGAAGGGACAGCCGTCGCGGGCCTGATTTTTTCCGGCGTCCTGTATTTCACCTACCGGCAGATTTCCCGCCTGGAAATCATCTACTTCCTGGCCATCTACCTGATACTCATTATTATCCATCGGGTAGCCGTGCGCGTCCTGTTCAAAATTACCGGCAGCAACCGCTACGACTCTGCGCCGTGTGTTGATTGTGGGAACCGGGCAGATCGCGCGGGAAATTGGATGTACAGTCAAAGAAAACGCCTGGATGGGGTTGGAACTGGTTGGTTATGCGGCAGAGGACGAAGATCAGATGGATAACTGCGATCTACCTGTCCTGGGCCTGTTTTCAGAAACACCTTCGCTAATCGAAAAACACCATATTTCGGAAGTAGTCATTGCGCTGCCCTGGCAGATTTAACAGCTTACCCGTGATTTTGTGCACCAACTGCAAACGCTGCCCGTCAACATTCGTATCGTTCCCGACTACTTCGAGCTGGTCTTTTTGCGCCTGAGTGTGGAAGATTTCAGCGGCTTGCCGCTGCTGACCCTGAAAGAGCCAGTCCTTGACCCGTTCCAACGGCTGATCAAACGAGTGTTTGATATCGCGGTTACGTCACTGTTGATGATTCCCGCCCTTCCACTGATGACGATCATTGCCATCCTGATCCGGTTGGACAGCCCAGGCCCGATCCTCTTCCGGCAGAAGCGTGTCGGGGAGCGAAACCGCGTTTTTTGCATGTACAAATTCCGTTCAATGCGCGATGGGGCCGAACATATGCAGACCCAGGTCAACACACTCGATGGCGATGGGCATTTGATTTACAAGCACCCGGATGATCCGCGTGTAACGCGCGTCGGGCAGTGGCTGCGCCGTTTGAGTCTGGATGAACTGCCGCAGTTATTCAATATTCTGCGTGGCGAAATGAGTCTGGTCGGACCACGCCCGGAAATGCCCTGGCTGGTCGAGCAGTACGAAGCATGGCAGTGCAAGCGGTTTGAGGTTCCGCAGGGCTTAACTGGCTGGTGGCAAGTCAATGGCCGCAGTGAAAAGCCGATGCATCTCAACACTGAGGATGATCTTTTCTATATCCGCAATTATTCGCTGTGGCTCGACATCAAAATCCTGTGGCGCACGCTGCAAACCGTTCTGGTCGGGCGCGGTGCGTTTTAAAGGAGCGGCTGCCATGCCCTATGTCAATATTCTCGGTGTCCGTCTCAGCGCTATCAATATGGATTGCGCGCTGGAGCAGATGTCTGTCTGGATAAACGACCGGAATCAGACCTATGTCGTCACTTGCCCGGTATATACTGTCATGATGTGCCGGAAAGATGCTGAGCTGCGTAAGATCGTCAACCGGGCAGGAATTGTCGCGCCCGATGGCATGCCGCTGGTTTTCCTCAGCCATTTGCTCGGATATAAATCTGTAAACCGTGTCTATGGCCCGGATCTGCTGCTGGCCTTTAGCAAATTGGCCGCACAGAAAGGATTCACTAATTATTATTATGGCGGCGCGGCGAGCGTGCCCGAAAAGCTGGCCGAAACCTTAATCCGTCGTTTTCCCGGCCTGCGCGTGGCAGGAACCTGTTCACCGCCATTCCGTGCACTCACACCCCAGGAGGATCAGGCCGTTATCGACCAGATTAACGCAGTTAATCCGGATGTGGTATGGGTGGGTCTGGGAAGTCCCAAGCAGGATCGCTGGATAGCAGAACATCGCGATCAACTAAATGCCCCCGTCCTGGTTGGGGTAGGGGCAGCCTTCGATTTTTTGACGGGGCGGGTGCCGCAGGCCCCTTATTGGATGCAGCGGCGCGCGTTGGAATGGCTGTTTCGGTTGGGAACAGAGCCCCGGCGCTTGTGGCGGCGCTACATCATCTACAATCCGCTCTTTTTACTGTTTATCGCCATGCAGATTACAGGGTTGCGCCAGTTTCCCATCGACGAATAGTGGTTCACATAACAATACCCATATCGAGAATCACTTTTTGCGCTTTGGTGAGGTTATCCACATCCAGGACAATCTGACCACTCAGCGTCAAATAGAGCGCGTTGATGTTGATCTCGGCCTGAGCTAGCGAACGAGCCAGGCGCGCAAGCGAACCAGGGACATCGGGAATAGTCACAAGCAGCACCTGGCAGGTTGTATACTCCATGCCCATGCCGCCCAGCGCATTCACCGTAGCATCTGTGTTGTTCGTGATAAACTGAATTCCCCCACAAGTTAGACCAGGAATACCATGAATGGCAGTGATATTGATGCCTGCCATGCCCAGCGCTTCCGTCAAATCGGCCAGCGTTCCTGGGCGATTGTCCAGCTTGACAGTAAATTCAACGGCCATCCTATTCGCCTCCGTATCCTGTGAGCGCCGCAAAGGAAAGTAAGCTGACGCCTGTTCCAAATTCTACTGTGGGATCGATTTTGACACTATAGCCACAAAAGCCAAGCGGTATCAACCCCTGTAATGCGGATCGTTTGGTCATGTATCCATTGCGACCAGGTGTTTTATGACAAAAAGCAGTCGTTTCGCATGAGTTTAATCACACGCCTCTGATGAGTTTATTGACAAGTTTTTACAGTGAACATATACTGATGATAGATTGATGGGAGCGCTCCCAAATTGGAGCAGTAACTCCCTCTCAATTAGTTTTTCCCGATATCCATACTATTATGTTCTTTGCTGTGAAAGCCGGTCTTCTTGAGCGCGGTATTCTTAATTTTTGTGAAAGACTGTGGGAGCGCTCCCGAATGAATAAGAGTTTTAAAGTCATCGCCATGAACCTCGAGGATATCGCTCGGATATCCGGGGTCTCCCGATCTACAGTCTCGCGCGTCATTAACAATTCTCCCAATGTTCGACCGGATACTCGTGAGCGCGTGCTAAAGGTGATAGCTGAACACAACTACACCCCCAATGTGGTCGCCCGCTCATTAGTGACTCAGCGAACCAGAGTGATCGGTATCTACATCCCCTATTTCGTGAGCGATGTTTTTGCCGACCCGTACTTTCCAACCCTCATTCAGGCCGTTACCACTTACGCGAACGAACAGGATTATGATGTGATGTTGTGGCTGCGCGGTCAGAACGCCGCCCCCACCCATCTGCACCGCCGCGTATTGGATAACCGCATCACCGATGGCCTGATCCTGGCATCCACCCCTAAAGATGATCCGCTGCTTGAATTTGTGTTAGAACGGGGCCGCCCCTATATCCTAAATGGTCGTCCCTGGCGGCACACCGATAATACAAACTATGTTGATGCGACGAACTACCAGGGCGCTCAGCAGGCAGTCGAACACCTGATGCGCCTGGGCCACCAGCGGATCGCTCATATCTCCGGCAAAACCGATATGTGCGCCGGGTATGACCGCCGGGCAGGTTATCTCGATACGCTGAAGCGTAACGGGCTTCAGATTGATGAGGGCCTGATTTTTGAGGGCGATTTTACAGAAACTAGCGGTTATGTGGGCATGCGCCGCCTGCTGGCAATGAACCCCGACGCGGTGTTCGTAGCCAGCGATCAAATGGCGCTTGGTGCGCTGCGTGCCCTCCGCGAAGCTCGCGTGAGCATTCCCAATGACATGGCTGTAGTTGGCTTTGATGATATGCCTTTTGCCACGCTGGCAGAGCCTCAACTAACGACTATCCGACAGCCGGTGCAGCGGCAGGGTTATTTGGCCGCTGAAGGTTTAATCGGCTTAATTGAAGGGAGAATTACTCCTCCCTATCAAGTTTCTCTTCCCACTCAATTGGTTATTCGCGAGTTCGTGTGGTTTTCCAACCTGAACTGATTTGAGTCTGGCTGGAAAGAAAGGAAGGACGAACGCTGCATAAGCAGAGTATTATTCCCTCACACGTCCGTTTTTGTTCGTACTATTTTGCTTCAAGGAGAAAATCTAACATGTTTCGGAAATTGGTAGTCAGCCTTGTTTTGATTGCCACCCTGGCAGTCACCATGATCGGTGCCGCTAGCCCGTCTAAGGCTCAGGATGACGTCAACCTGACCCTGTGGATCATGCCCAACGGCCCCAACCCCGCTGCCGCGATTGAAGCTGAAATCGCCGCCTTCGAAGCCGCCAATCCCGGCATCAAGGTTTCCTACGAAGTTCTCGACTGGGGTTCAGCCTGGACCCGTATCACCACCGCCGCCGCCTCTGGCGAAGGCCCCGATGTGTCACAGCTCGGCACGACCTGGGTTGCTGCTATCGACGCAATGGGCGCTCTGACTGAACTGTCCGCTCTCGATCCCGCGACCTTCACGCCCGCTTCCTGGAACACCGCAGTTCCGATCGGCAAGGAAGTTGCTGTGTCGGCTCCTTGGTTCACGGACGTTCGTATCATGGCTTACCGCACCGACGTCTTCGAACAGCTCGGCCTGAATGCTGACGAAGTGTTCGCTGACTGGAATTCCTTCCAGGCTGCTCTGCAGACGATCAAAGACGCCAACCTGCCCGACGATACTGGCGAAGGCACGATGGCTCCGTTCGCGTTCCCTGGCCGCAATGACTGGAACGTTCCCCACAACTTCATCCCCTGGATTTGGAGCAATGGTGGCGACTGGTTCAATGCTGACCTGACCGAAGCCGCGATCAACAGCCCCGAAGCAGTGGAAGGTATCTTCTTCTATGCCAACCTGTACAACCAGGGCTTTACCCCCAGCGACACCCTGGAAAAGAACTCGGCTGAAATCGAAGGCCTGTTCCAGGACGGCAAGACCGCGATCTTCAACGCCGTTCCATCTGTCATCGGCAACACCCGCGCGACCTCTGAAAACGGTGGCTATTCTGAAAAAGTCGCCGCTCAGAACCTGGGCCTGCACGAAATCCCGAATTCGCCCAATACCGGCGAACACTACACCTTCGTTGGCGGCTCGAACCTGACCGTTTGGAACAGCAGCCAGCACCAGGAAGAAGCCCTCGCGCTCGTGAACTACCTGCTGAGCACCGAGAGCCAGGTTCGCTACAGCACGACCATCGGCATGCTGCCCACCACCAATGAAGCCCTGGCAGATCCCGCCATCTCAGAAGATCCGCTGTACTCGCTCCTGATCCCCGCTGTTGCCAATGGCAAGAGCTATCCTGCGCTGGCCTCCTGGGGTGCTATCGAGAACGTTCTGACGACGACCCTCGGCTCCATGTGGGACGAAGTTGCTGCGGGCAACATCAAGAGCCAGGACGACCTTCAGTCTGTCCTCGACGCGGCTGCTGACGAAATCGACGTTCTGCTGCTGACCGAATAAGTTTTATCTCCTCTCGTAGGAGTGTAATATAAGGTGGGGTGGGTTTTCCTACCCCACCTGCCGTATCCCGACCCGCTCTGCGGCTTAAGTGGAGAAATTAACATGGTTTCGCTACGCCAATATCTCAGCCCTACCCGGTTCTGGCATGATGTCAAGCGCTATCGCCTGGCATACATGATGCTTTTACCTTGCTTCGTGTTGATGCTGACAATCCACTTTATCCCGGTTGCCCAGGGCATTTATATGTCCCGGCTGTGGGTCACGAAGGCTACCCTGCAAGACTATTTGGGTGCCCCGCCAGTAGGCAACTACAATTACAAATTCTCTCTGAATATCCTTGAAGATTCCGACTGCCAGAAGCCCCCGACGGATAATGGGCAAAAGATGTGCCAGCTCATCATCAAGAAAAAAGAGGCTGGTCGTGATGCCAATCCAATTACGCAGGGGCTGAAAGAGGCGACGCGCAACACCCTTATTTATGCTCTCCTTGTTAACGTCGGCAATATTGGTTTAGGTTTGCTGGGTGCCCAGCTTCTCAACCGCCAGTTTTACGGGCGGCGCGTGGCTCGCACGCTGATGCTGCTGCCCTGGGTGGTGCCGACCTACGCGGTGGGTATCTTATGGGGCTTCATGTTTAAGCAAAAAGAAGGGATCATTAACCAGATACTGGTGGATATGCTCCATCTTGTTGGCAGCCGCCCAGCATGGCTGCGCGGCGAAATGGTTATGCCCGCCATCATTATTGCGACTGTCTGGCGGCAGCTTCCCTTCAATATCATTATGCTCCTGGCGGCTCTGCAAGTGGTCCCGGCTGATCTGTATGAAGCGGCATCGATGGACGGTGCAGGCCCCATGCAGCGTTTCCGTCACATTACTGTGCCTTACCTCAAGCCCGTGTTAGCCATTGTCTTGATGTGGGGCGTCATCTTCACTATCTTCGGCTACAACATTGTAGTGATGATGTTTAACAACCCTGCCGGATACGCGGGTAAATATGGCGATATTCTAATGCCCTTCATTCAGCGCCAGTCGTGGAGTATGTCACTGTTCGGGCAGGGCGCGGCTACCGCGACCATGATGATGGGCGGCATGTTGTTCTTCATCGCTGGTTGGTACGTCCTCTTCCGTAATACCTTGACCCAGGAGAACTAACATGGCTACGACTGCTCAAACTACTGCACAACCCGTACCCGTGCTGAAAGCGAAGAAGTGGACCCGCGAGCGTTATGTCCGGTTCGGCATCAACCGCTTCCTGGATTTCCTGATGGTCATCATGCTCTGCTTCTCGCTGGGGCCGATCTTCTGGATGGTTAACTCCTCCCTGAAGACGAATACGGAAATTTTGAACAACAACGTCTGGCCCGAAACGCCCCGGTTCAAAAATTATATTGATCTGTGGGACCGCGTGAACTTCGACAGAATCGTTTGTAACCAGTCTCCGTGTTTGCACCACGGCAACCGTTATTGCAACGGTGGTCAGCACGATGGCTGGTTATGCCCTGGCTCGCTTTAGGTTCCCCGGTAACGGGCTGTTTGGCCTGGCGGTGATCGCTACCCAGCTCATTCCGGGTATCATGCTCATGTTACCAATATTCTTCACCTTCGTGTGGATCAAGGATCAGTTCGGGTTACAACTGATCGGCACACAGGGCGGTTTAATCTTCCTGTATGCCGGGTTCTTCACGCCCCTCAGTCTGTGGATCATTCGCGGCTTCTTTGCCTCGATTCCGCCAGACCTGGAAGAAGCCGCCATGATTGATGGCGCGACTCGCTTCGGCGCGTTCTGGCGTGTGACTCTGCCGCTGGCCCGCCCCGGTATCGTCGCCACCTGCATTTACGTCTTCCTGACGTCGTGGGACGAACTGTTCTTCGCGTGGGTGATGCAAGTCCAGACGATCCCCTATGGTATCCGTCTGTTCATTGGACAATACAACAATCGCTTCGACCTGATGATGGCCGCTGGTGTGGCCGTCTCGATCCCGGTTGTGATCTTCTTCTTCATGCTGCAAAAGCACATGGTCAGCGGTCTGACTGCTGGTGCTGTTAAAGGTTAAGCTGAAACATGGCGCAATCGTTCCCGTTCGACTTTTTATGGGGTGCTGCTACCGCCAGTTACCAGATCGAAGGGGCAGCTTTTGAAGACGGTAAAGGCGAATCGATCTGGGATCGGTTCGCCCATACACCGGGCAAAGTATTAAACGGCGACACGGGCGACGTTGCGTGCGATCATTACCACCGGTATCCAGAAGACATTCAGATCATGCAGCAGCTTGGTCTGAACGCGTATCGCTTTTCCATAGCCTGGCCTCGCATCCTACCCGATGGCGTCGGCGCGGTGAATGAGGCTGGGCTTGCTTTTTATGACAGGCTGGTAGATTCACTGCTGGCAGCGGGCATCACGCCATTTGTCACGCTCTATCACTGGGATCTGCCCCAGGCACTGCAAGACAAACAGGGTGGGTGGATCAGCCGGGATATCGCGTCACAATTCGCTCACTATGCCGACGTCATCTCGCGGCGGCTGGGCGACCGTGTAAAGCACTGGGCGACCCTGAACGAGCCGCGCGTTTTTGCTGAATGTGGTTATATGTGGGGTGTTCATGCCCCCGGCATTCAGGATGTGTCAGCGGCGCAGCGGGTAGTCCATCATCAACTGCTGGCACACGGTTTGGCAGTTCCTGTATTACGCCAGAACGTTGGCGCAGGAGCGCAAATCGGCATTGTCTGCGAACAGGCGGAGTTAATGCCCGCCGCCGACGATCCGCAGGACAGGCAGATTGTCGAATTTTTGAACGCGCTTCAGAACCAATTGTTCTTCGATCCCATCTTCCTGGGACACTATCCAGCCATGATCGAGCAGATGGGCATGGAAGGCTACCCGGTAGAGCCGGGCGATCTGGATATCATCCACACGCCTATCGACTTCGCCGGGATCAATTATTACGCCCGTTTCCGTATCGACCATACGCAGCCGCCTGGCCCGGAACAACCCCGGCTTCCCGGCGTTGAGTATACAGAAATGGGCTGGGAAGTCTACCCGCAGGGTCTGACCCATGTGCTGCTGAATGTGCATCGCACCTACGAGCCTAAGGCCCTCTACGTCATGGAAAATGGCTCGGCCTACATTGATCCCGCTCCTGAAAATGGCATCGTTCAGGATTCACCGCGCACTTCTTATTTAAAACGCCATCTCGATGCCGCCGCTGCTGCTATCGCCCAGGGAGCCCCACTCAAAGGCTATTTTGCCTGGAGCCTGATGGACAATTTTGAATGGTCATTTGGCTACACTAAGCGGTTTGGAATCGTGGCAGTTGACTTCAATAACGGTTTGACGCGCACATTGAAACAAAGCGCTTTATATTATCGAGACAGGATTCAGGGAAGGATTTCTTAGCTCCTGGCGAGCTATTTCGTTCCCTTACCGTTTAAGGAATGATCATGCGCTACGGACATTTCGACGACCAGCGCCGTGAATATGTGATCACGCGCCCCGATACACCACTGCCCTGGATTAACTACCTGGGCTGTGAAGCCTATTTTGGCCTGATCTCGAACACCGCCGGAGGATATTCCTTTTACCGGGATGCCCGGCTGCGTCGGTTAACTCGCTACCGCTACAATAACCTGCCCTTCGACATCGGCGGACGCTACATCTACCTGCGCGACAACGCCAATGGAGAATTCTGGTCTCCATCGTGGCAGCCTGTCCAGCGTGATCTGGAAAATTACACCTGCCGTCATGGCATGGGTTATACGATTATCGGCTCCACCTACCAGGGTGTCGAAGCTCAGACACGCTATTTTGTCCCGATGGGTGAAAACCTCGAAGTCTGGGAACTGACCCTGACCAACCACCGCTCCGAGGCAGCCGACCTGTCGACGTTCTCCTGCCTGGAATTCTGCCTGTGGGATGCGTGGGATGACAACACAAATTTCCAGCGCAATTTCAGCATCGGCCAGGTGGAGGTCGACGGCAGCGTGATCTATCACAAGACCGAATACCGCGAGCGGCGCGATCATTTTGCCTATTTCGCCTGCTCCGAACCGCTCACCGGCTTCGACACGCAGCGCGATACCTTCTTTGGCCCCTATCGCGGCTGGGATCGGCCTGTGGCAGTCGAGCGCGGCGAATCGTTTAACTCCGAGGCGCACGGCTGGGCAGTGATAGGATCGCACCATGTGAAGCTGACCCTTCAGCCCGGCGAGAGTCACACGATTGTTTTCCTGCTCGGCTATTCCGAAAACCCGCGCGATCAGAAGTTTGACCCGCCCGGATCGCAAACGGTCAATAAGCGCACTGTCAGGCCGATCATTGAGCACTACTTGAATCCACAGGCGGTCGAAGATGCCTTCCAGCAGTTATGCGCCTATTGGAGCAGCCTGCTGGGCGTTTACCAGACGGAAACGCCGGATGTTCATACCAACCGGATGGTCAACATCTGGAATGCCTACCAGTGCATGATTACCTTCAACATGTCGCGCTCGGCGTCGTACTACGAATCGGGTATCGGGCGCGGCATGGGCTTCCGCGACTCAAACCAGGACCTGTTGGGCTTTGTCCACATGGTTCCGGCGCGGGCACGCGAACGGATTCTCGATATCGCCGCCACGCAGATGGAAGACGGCGCGGCTTACCACCAGTACCAGCCTCTCACCAAGCGCGGCAATAACGATGTCGGCACCAACTTTAACGATGATCCATTGTGGCTGATCCTTGGCGTGGTGGCCTATCTGAAAGAAACGGGCGATTGGACGCTCCTAAACGAGCCAGTCGTTTACGACAACAAACCCGGGACGGAGCAGCCGCTGTACGACCACCTGCGGCGCAGCCTCGGTTACACGCTGGATCGCCTGGGACCGCACGGCCTGCCGCTGATTGGTCGAGCCGACTGGAACGACTGCCTGAACCTGAACTGTTTCACTGAGACGCCCGGCCAATCCTTCCAGACAACCACCTCGATGGACGGCAAAACGGCTGAGTCGATCTTTATCGCTGGATTGTTTGTCCTGGCGGCGAACGAGATGGCTGATCTTGCTGAACGGCTCGGTCAGCCAGCCGAAGCGGCGGATTACCGCGCAGCGTCTGCTCAGATGGACCAGACTGTGCATGAGCACGGCTGGGATGGTGAGTGGTTCCTCCGCGCCTACAATCACTTTGGGCAAAAAGTCGGCTCGCACGAGTGCGAAGAAGGCCAGATTTTCATCGAGCCGCAGGGCTTCCTGGTGCTGGCTGGGATCGGCCTGGAGGATGGGCTGGCGGAAAAGGCGCTCAAATCGGTTCACGAACGGCTGGCAACGCCGCATGGTATCGTGCTTCAGCAGCCCGCCTATTCGCACTATTACCTGGAACTGGGCGAGATTTCATCCTATCCGCCCGGCTATAAGGAAAATGCAGGCGTTTTTTGCCATACGAACCCCTGGGTGATGATTGCCGAAGCGCGGGCCGGGCACGGTGATCTGGCGCACGATTATTACACGCGCATCAACCCGTCCGCCCGCGAGACGATCAGCGAGATGCATCGCTGTGAACCCTATGTGTACGCGCAGATGATCGCTGGGCGTGATGCGGCGACACCGGGCGAGGCAAAAAATTCCTGGCTGTCCGGCACGGCGGCCTGGAACTACGTCGCCATTTCGCAGTGGATTCTCGGCATCCGTCCCGAACACGACGGCCTGCGCATTGATCCCTGCATCCCGATCAGTTGGAACGGCTTCCGGGCGACGCGCCAGTTCCGGGATACCACCTATGAGATCACCATCCGCAATCCACACGGCCTGAGCCGGGGGATCGCGTCGATGGTGGTGGACGGCCAGAACGTGGAAGGTAATCTGCTGCCCCTGCCAGAGCAAGCGGGCGGAACGATCCATGTGGAAGTGGTTTTGGGGGAATAAAAATGGCGGACACACCTTACGGCTATTTTGACGCGGCGAACCGCGAATATGTCATCACCCGCCCCGATACGCCCACGCCCTGGATGAACTATTTGGGCGAGGGCCAGTATGGCGGCATCATTTCCAACACAGCGGGCGGGTACTCTTTTGACCGCGATCCGCGCAACCGCCGGGTCACACGTTATCGTTACAACAGCGTGCCCGTCGATCAGCCGGGCCGTTATATCTACCTGCGCGACATGGATAGCGGCGACTATTGGAGTCCATCCTGGCAGCCAGTGGTCGGTCGCACGTTCGACAGCTACGAATGCCGTCATGGGACCGCCTACACGCGCATCAGCAGCGCCTACAAGGGCATCGAGACCAGCATCCTCTATTTCATCCCCATGCGCCGCTCCGATCTGGCATCATGCGAATTGTGGGTGATGCGTCTGGAGAACAAGAGTGATCGGCCCCGCCGTCTGCGCTCGTTCACCTACGTCGAATTTGCCATGTACGACGCCATGAGCGACATGACCAATCTGGACTGGGGCCAGCACGTGCTGCACAGCCGTTACGAGAATGGGATCATTTATACGGGCACGCAGTTCCGCCCAACGATCACCTATTTCAGCAGCAATCTGCCGCCTGCCGGGTTCGACTCGACCCGTGAAGCCTTTATCGGGCGCTATCGCGATCTGGCGAATCCCGAAGTGGTCGAGTGCGGCCAGTCCACAGGCAGCGAAGCCCCGCGCGGCAACAATATCGGATCGCTGTGCCATGATTTCACACTGGCCCCCGGCGAATCCCGCGAGATTGTCTACATGCTCGGCGTGGCAGAAACGCACGACGCCATCGCGCCCACCCGCGCCTATTATGCCGATATCGATAATGTGCGCGGTGCGTTCGACGCGCTGCGCGCCGACTGGGACGTTTATCTGAGTCGCTTTACGGTCACCACGCCCGATCCCGAAATGAACGATATGCTCAATTTCTGGAATCCGGTCCAGTGCCGCACCACGCTTTACTGGTCACGCTTCGTCTCGGCCTATGAGACCGGGATGGGGCGCGGCATGGGCACGCGGGACACCGCGCAGGATACGCTCGGCACGATGCACACCGTCCCGAATCATGCCCGCGAGATGCTCACCAAAATCTGGCGTATGCAGTTTCAGGATGGGCATACCTGGCACCAGTTCTTCCCTCTGACCGGGGAAGGCGGGCCAGGGCTGGCGGGTGAATTCCCGACTTGGCCGCAGTGGTTCTGCGACGATCATCTCTGGCTGATCATCTCCGTCGTGGCCTATCTGCGCGAGACGGGCGATTTTGCTTATCTCGATCAGCGTGTGCCATTCGTGGATGACGGCGCAGACGACACCATCTGGGGCCATATGCTGCGCGCTGTTGACTTCACCCTGAACCACCGGGGACCGCACGGTTTGCCGCGTCTGGGCTTTTCGGACTGGGACGATACCATGAATCTCGATCATGGCAGCGGCAAGGCGGAAAGCGTCTGGTGCGGCGAACAGTTCTGCCGGGCGATGATCGATCTGGCTGACCTGTGCGCCACGCTTGGCAAGCAGGACGACGCGGCCCACTTCCGTTCCCTCAAGGACGAAATGGCTGCGATCATTGATCAGACGTCCTGGGACGGTGAATGGTACACCCGCGCCTATGACGACGCAGGCGATCCGGTTGGCGTCCAAGGCTCAAAATATCAACGCATCGCCCTCAACCCGCAGACATGGGCCGTTTTGGGCGAAATTGCGGACGGCAAGCCCGATGTGCAGAAGCGCGTCGAACAGGCCATGAACAACGTCCATGAGAAGCTAAATTCGCGCTATGGTGTAGCGCTGCTGTGGCCTGCCTACCGCGAATATGATGCCCGCATCCAGGGCACCACCACCTATCCGGCGGGCGCGAAGGAAAACGGCGGCATCTTCTGCCACGCCAACGCCTGGGTGATCGTCGCAGCGGCAAAACTCGGTTGGGCGGATCGAGCGATGCAGTATTACAAGCAAATCCTCCCGCTGGCACGCACGGATTCAGATCACTACATGGTCGAGCCATACGTCTACTGCCAGAACATCTGCGGCCCTGAACATGCGCAGTTTGGCTACGGGCGCAATAGTTGGCTGACCGGAACAGCAGCCTGGACCTACGTGGCGGGTACGCAGTGGATTTTGGGCATCCGTCCCACCTTTGAGGGGCTGCAAATCGCCCCGGTTATCCCGGCGGATTGGCCCGGCTTCAGCGCGATGCGTGTTTTCCGGGGCGTGACCTACAACATCACCGTCAAGCGCGAAGGCCAGGGAAACACGGTTTCATTGACCGTCGATGGCAAGGCAGTCTCTGGCGATATCGTGCCGCTGCCAGCAGGTGGTCAAGGCCGCGTCGAGGTTGAGGTCGTTTTATCGTAGGTTATCGCGTGAGGATCTAGGTTCCTCGCGCGTTTCCATTGTGACATCCTGGCTTCTTCCCACACCCGGCAGCGTGGTAAGCCAGTGAGTCTCCTGGAGGACGTAGAGGATATATCGCTCTACGTCCTTTCTTTTCGGGGATCAGGCGTGTCCAATCCCCAATGATGATTAGGAGGATGGGATCACGGGCAGCGTGTCCAGGCTGGTATTGACAATCACCAGTAAAGTCGAAATCCAGCCGGAATAGCGTGCATTTTGCACCTTAAGCCAATCCCCCGCTGCGCTGCGCCCGGTAACCGCCAACGTGCGCCCATACTCTACCATCGCCACCACACCGCCATCGAGACCAGGGCGGTTGCGCAGGTTCACAGGCGTATTCGATGTCACGGTGGCAACTGGCCCATCTGTAAAGAGCAAATCGGACGGGGCACGCTCGGCCACATCTGCCGGAGTAAGCACGTTGTCCATACAGTCGAGCACTGTATTATCCGCCGTTACAAGGCAGACCTGTGTGATTCCGCTTCTAACGCCTACCGCGCGCACAGGCAGCCGGGCCTCAAGCGCGGTTCCGGCAGCCAAACGTCCATCGGGAATGGGTGTGGGGGTGTCTGATCCGGTCTGCTCGACATGCCCATCCCCATACAGCATAAAGACGGATTCCCCTGTTCCACCGCCACTCACCGTAAGGCGGAGATTGGTCGATAAGTCAGGTGCGGCATCCAGTTCGACCAGCAGATAGAGGAAGTCCTGGTTGCGAAAAGCACGGACCATCTGGATATCAGCGTTGGCATTGGGCGCATCGCCCAGCGAGTCTTCCTCAACGGTGCTGAGCGTGGGCCAATCGCTGCCATCTCCATCCAAAGCCAGCCACGTATACCCGGTAGGCAGAGCAGGCCACTGCTCGACAGGAACATTCAGCAACCATGCTGCGATACGCTCCGCCAGCAGATAGTCGCCCAGGTAGACAGGGTCGAGGCTGTTGGGAACCAGCGCTAACCCATATTGGTTCAGCAGCATTTCAGAATCACCTAGCACCACGATGCGCGATCCGGTCGCCGGGTTTTGTCCTAGCGCTGCCACATCCAGCGGGCCCAACACGTCTTCATTAGGCGTGAACTCCAGGGGAGCCGGAGTACTTTTCTGGTCGAAGATTTTTCCGGCCTCCCCATAGCCGCTGATCGCACGGAGCAACGGCGTAGCCTGGCCGTAAAGACCGAGCGATTCAACCTGCATCGAACGCGCTCCCCACACCTGGACAGGGAGTTCATAGGCAGACAGCGGCGCAGTGATCGGATTCGGCACCAGATCAGCGTAAACGTGCGAATAGGACGTCGAGCCTGCCGAAATGGAAGCTACAGTAAACCAGGGTTCAACCACGAAGGTGTCGGCAAGTGTGATTCCAAAGTCGCTTCCCAGCAGGCGCAGCAGGCCGCTGTTCGCTTTTTCGGGGTTAGCCCTTTCATGGCCTACTGGATCGAGCGCGATCAGGAGACTCCCACCCTGTGCCAGATAAGTCCACAGCCGGGCAACAGCGGAGGGCGTAAGCTGGCTCTGAGGCCGCACCAGAACAACAATCTGCGCATCTTTGGGGACCGGCTGATCCAGAGAAATAGTCGCAGTGCGCGCCCCCAATGCCTCGAAAATCTGGCCCAACCGGGAGATTCCTTCAGGACGAGGATCCACGACCGAAGCGATCTCCAGTTTTTGATCCAAAACAAAGACAACCAGCGGTTGGGCAGGGCTGTCCTGGGCACGTCCCGGTAAGCCACCAGCCGACAATACTAATACCAGTACAACAAGCACCAGACGACGCATGTTCACTTCCTCTGCGCTCAGTTATGAGGCGGGAGCATTCTCCGGCGTTGAAGTTGGCTCAGACTGCGGAGTAGGTCCGGGTGTTGGGAATGACATATTTTCCGGTTCTGCGTCCACCAGCCAACTGATCGCATTCAACAAAAACGTAACATTGCCCGGATACACGAAAGATGGGCTGTTGGGCGGCGACGTTTGCAGGCCGCTCGCATTGGTGGCAAAGTCACGGTCGCCAATGATAACGATCCGCGCGCCGGTAGTAGGATCGCTGGCAGCGGCAGCCAGGGACAGTGCTCCCCGCGCGATATCTTCGCCATCGGTATAGGTCACTGTGCCGGTGTCCAGGTAATCTTTATAACTGATTTCACCATAATATTCGCTGCCGGAGGTTACGAGCGACGCAGTATTTGTCAGGGAACCATCCACCTCTACTGGACGGGTACCAAAAAATGCCAGATCACCCTGAACGCCCTGCGTAATCGGGTGGGTTGTGTTGAGATCAGCCGTTAGCAGATCAGTGATCAAAAGCGGAGCTTCGAAGGTTGCTGGAGTGGGGCCGCTGGTTGTATCGCTAGGCGTACCGCTAGGCGTTGCCTGAGCATCCGCGCCGCCAGCGATACCGGCCCCTGGCGTGACGGTGCGCATTTCGCCTTCCTTTACCACGACCGCGTCCAATGCGCGCACGCCCATATCAGTCCAGGTCAGTTCAAACAGGCCCTTTTGTGAGGGGAAAGCTTTCACCGGATCCACAATCGGATCGGTCAATACCAATACGCGCCCGCCATTATTGCTCATATAGGCCCATAAACGGGCAGTCTGTTCAGGGCTTAGATCCCTGGCTGGACCTACAATGACAACCAGATCAGCGTCTACCGGGACGTTGTTGCGCCATTCCAGCGTATAGAGCTGCGCACCAAGCTGCGACAGCACGCCCGCCAACCGAGAAATGCCGCTGCCAGAACGGTCAAAGCGGCTGGCCTCGCCGTTATCTTCTGCGAAGTAGATTTTGTACCCATCCAGGCGGGTTTGCCCTGCTAATGGATTCGGGTCTGGTTGATGTGCTGCTACGGGCAGCCCGTGCGTAGAAGCCCCAACCACCACCAGCACAATAATCCCCACCATATAAAGCATTTTGTGGTGCATAGACGTGACTCCTCAAACCCATGGGATATCTATGAAAGAATATAGGTGTAGCCAGGGGTTGAGGCCAAACGATCTAAAGAAATTGGGATATTGGGGCATGATCGTCATGCCCCTGATGATCAAAAGAGGTGCTGCTCAGAGAGGCGTGTCCCTGGGCCGGGGCAGTTGGCGATCACGCTGCTGACGCCGGGCAGCGCCAGCAGCCTGGCCCCTATCAATTCCGCTTCTGTCTGTTGGCATAACACATGAACATTCGCCCCCGCATCAATGGTAAAGTAGGCGCTCAGACCCGCTTCACGCCAGCCGCGAACAGCCTGCATAATCCGCATGGTTTCGGGTGACCAGTAGAAAATGCTGGGGTGAGATGTCATGGCGACAGCATGCATACGAATCGCTTCTTGCTCTGTTTCCTCGCCAAATGGGATAAAGTCGCGTTCCAAAATTGCCCGCCGGATAACCGGCAGAGCGCGGTTAGCTTCCGCCAGCCGCACGTTGGCAAAGGGACTGGTGTTTACCAGTTCGTTGCCTTTGCTCGAATCGACCTTTTTATGCTCGCTCTGAACAATGGCAATCAGATCGCGGATATTCCAGTGTTCGGGCGGCGCGATTTGTTCCGCGTAAGACTCTTCGCTACGGTCGCCCGTGTGCCATTCGACAAATCCAGGAGGGATCGAGCGACAGGCCGATCCCGATCCCTGGCGGGCTAATATGCTCAGTTGGCGCTCATCGAGTTGCAGGCCCGCCGCTGCACAGGCCGCTGCGGTCAGCGCCGCAAAAGCCGACGCAGAAGAAGCGATCCCCGCCCCCATCGGAAAAGAATTCTGCGACGAAACCTTCGCTCTTGACGTAATGCCCGCCTGCGTGCGAATGCGGTCCAGGTGGTCGGAAACGCGCTGTGCTGCCTTATCTGCTGCGGATTCACTGCCGATAGATACATCGTCAGCCTCCAGGGAAGAATCAAATAAAACGGTTGTCTGAGTAGTAGCATGATCCAGATTCATTGAGATCGAAGCATTCAGCGGCAGACGGAGGCCGTGATCTTTGCGCCCCCAGTATTTGATGAATGCGATGTTTGCGCAGCTTATCGCTGTCGCTTTCCCAGCCATCGTTATCCTGCTTCCATTTCTACCCGAACGCCCGGCGCAGTTGGGGCCACATTGAGGACCTCACCGCCCGCCGTCTGCCACGCGGATCGTACAGCCTCGCGGCGATCCTCCGGAACCAGGGCGATCACGCAGTCACCGCCACCCGCTCCGCTCAGTTTTGCTCCGAAGGCCCCTGCTTCACGCGCGGCAAAGACCAGTGACGACGTGAGCGGGGTGTCCACGCCGAGCGCGTTCAAAAGCCCGTGCTGCATATCCATCAATTCCCCCAGGCGATCCCACTCGCTGTTCTCCAGCTTCACCCGGCCCATCAGCACGAGCCTCTCCATCGCATCAAAAATGCGTTTTACGGCGGCGGGCCATGCCTCTTCGCGGGCATTCACCCGGCGAACATAGGTTGGGGTATCTGCCTTAACCCCTGTATAAGCGGCCATCAGCGGCAGTGTGGGCACGTTGAGTGGCACAATCTCACGCGGCTGCCCATTCTGGTAGTAGAGTGTTCCCCCATAGATCGCTGCTGCCAGATCAAACCCGGAACCAAGCTGCTGCACGCGGGAGATCACATCCAGGCCCAGTTCGAACAGCTTCAGCGATGTCAGTTCCACCTTGAACAAGCGTGATAATCCAAACAGGATGCAGGCAACTGTCGCTGAGGAGCTTCCTAACCCATACTGGCTGGAAAAGTCGCTTTTGGTCTCGATCTGCACGCCGTGCGCCAGGCCAAAGTGCTCTCGAAAAACGGCCAGCGCACATTCGATAAAGCGCGTGCCGCGCGCCAGCGCCTGCCCTCCGGCAAATGCGTCAGCCAGCCGCCCCTGCACATGATCCACACCCACATCAGGCGCGGACAGGATAAATGTTTCGTCGCCGCTATCCAACAGCGTAATGGTCATGCGTAGACGGGCATCCATCGCCGTGACCAGACACGGTCGCCCATGAATAACCCCGTGTTCGCCTAGCAGCATCAGTTTGCCAGGGGCAGAAACCTGTATCGTGTTTACAATCGAATCGTCCAAGGCAAACTCCTTTTTTGTGTCCGGCTGCCTATCTTATTATCGCTCAGCATGGAGAAAAGTAAACAGTGGTACAATTAAGATACAGCGCTTTGGCGGGGCGCATCTTAAGGAACCGTTATAGGGGGATGTAGATGGGAAGTTCATCTTATGAGGCTATTTTTGGCCCAATAACTGCCGACATTGACGCGGAAATGCGCGCCGCGCGCCGGGAACAAACCGAAATAGCCCCACTGTTGTGGCAGGTCATTGATTACCAGTTCGGTTGGGATTCAGCTAAACCGGCGAAAAACGTATCGGGTAAAAAGATTCGCCCGGTATTGATGGCCCTGATTGCCAAAGCCATCAGCGGCGATTATCACCATGTCCTGCCTGCGGGGGCAGCGCTGGAGTTTATCCACAACTTCACTCTGATTCACGATGATGTGATGGATAAATCACCCGAACGACGTCACCGCCCGGCAGTCTGGACTCAGTGGGGGCCAGAGCAGGCGATCAATTCGGGGGATGGCCTTTACGCGCTGGCAATGCTCTCAATCGTGCGGCTGGCAAAAATCGGTACGCCGCCCGAAAAAATTGTTGGAGTAGTTCGGTCTATTTCGCAAGCCTGCCTGTGGACGTGCGAAGGCCAGATTCTCGATATGGATTTTGAAACACGAGACGCGGTTTCGCCGGATGAATATATCACCATGATCGCCAATAAATCCTCCACGCTGATCGAAGCCGCTGCCGAGATTGGTGCGCTGCTCAGCACAGACGATGCGAAAATGGTGCGGGCGTATGCTCAATTCGCGCGTAACCTGGGCGTTGCCTTCCAGGTGCGGGACGATTACCTGGGTGTGTGGGGCGATAGCAAAGAGACGGGGAAATCCGCGACAACGGATATTCAGGAGAAAAAGAAGTCATATCCGGTTCTGGTCGGCTTCCAAAAAGCTGCCAGGGCCGACCAGGATATGCTGCGGCGTATCTATGCCCAGGAGACACTCTCGGAGAGTGATATCCAGACCGTACTGGAAATTCTGGACCGGGCAGGCGCGGCGTCACAAACCGATCAAATCGCCGGGCAGTATTATGACACGGCAATGCTCAGCCTGGCGAACACAGGCATTGAGAACGAAACACAGGATTTGATCCGGCAGTTTGCCGCCTTTTTAATCCAACGGACGTATTGATCCGCCGGACGTATTAACCGTTGAGCGTCTGCACAAGCTGGCGGAACGCGTGCTTATAATCGTCGCCGCTGAAATCCACGCGTGGCTTGGAGCGTAATTCGGCTGGCACCTCGACTGCCTGGACCTGGACGACATAAATAGGCTTCCGGCCTTCCAGGTAAAACTTCCAGGCGTCCGTGACATCCGTCGCTCTGGCCCCCAACGGACTCAGCACCACGATCATCCGCTTGCATTCAACCAATGCCGGATGTACACCTGTTGCCCAGTTCACGTCGCTGGGATTGATCTCCGCCAGCCAGGTCTGGATGCCAATTTTGGTCAGGTCCTCCGACAGCGTTTTTGCAAATTCGGCGTCCGGAATGCTGTAATTGATATAGGTTACGACCGCATTACTTTTGCGGTGAGCTTTACCACGCGGCGCTTCGGCCACCTGAACAGGTTCGGGGCGCTTCATCATGTCATGTTCGCGCGTCCGGCCCATGCGGAAAACGACGGTTCCACACACGGAGCATGTGCCGCGTGTGCCGGGCGCGCCGCGCCGCGTCCAGATCGCTTCGGGATTTTCCATCGTCGTTTTCTGCTTACAGATCATGCAGTACGCTTCGTGGGCATCCAGTTCTTCACTCTCATCATAGAGTTCGTCAAAGTCTTCGCTCATTTTTGAAACCTATCGTTGCAAACGGTTTGGCATAGCTTAACACAGGCTGGCAATTTGTGCGTATTGCACCTGCCCCGATTCCAGATCACCATTGCAAGTCTGCGCAGGCGAATTATACTTTGGGGAGGGAGGACGACCGACGTCTATACACTTTAGGGAAGGGTTCACATGTCTGATCTTGATCAAAAATGCATCAATACCATTCGCATGTTATCTGCTGATGCCGTGCAGAAGGCTAATTCAGGACATCCCGGCCTCCCAATGGGCGCGGCCTCGATGGCCTATGTGCTGTGGACGCGCTTTTTAAAGCACAACCCGCACGATCCCAAGTGGATCAACCGGGACCGTTTTATCCTCTCGGCGGGGCATGGCTCCATGCTGCTCTACAGCCTGCTGCACCTGACGGGCTACGATCTGCCGATGGAACAGCTTCAGAATTTCCGGCAGATGGGCAGCCTGACGCCGGGCCACCCGGAATATGGCGCGACACCCGGCGTTGAAACCACCACCGGGCCGCTGGGACAGGGTTTCACCAACGGGGTTGGCATGGCGATTGCCGAAGCGCATCTTGCCGCCATCTTCAACAGCGCCGACGACCGCGTGATGGATCACACCACTTATGCCATTGTCAGCGACGGCGACCTGATGGAAGGTATCACCTCCGAAGCGGCATCGCTGGCTGGGCATCTCAAGCTGGGCAAGCTGATCTATCTCTACGACAATAATCACATTTCCATCGAAGGCAGCACGAACCTCGCCTTTACCGAAGATGTTGGCAAACGCTTCGAGGCCTATGGCTGGCACGTCCAGCGCGTCGAAGACGGCAACGACCTGGATGCCATCGAGAAGGCGATCCGCGCCGCGCAGGCCGACGACCGCCCCTCACTGATCATGGTCCGCAATACGATTGGCTTCGGCAGCCCGCACAAAGCGAACACGGCAGAAGTACACGGTACACCGCTCGGCCCTGACGAGGTGAAAGCGACCAAAGAAAATCTCGGCTGGCCTCTCGAACCCGCTTTCTATGTGCCGGACGATGCGCATGCTCACTTCCGGCAGGCCATCGAGCGCGGGCAAAAGTGGCAGGCGGAATGGCAGGCGTGCTGGAATCATTGGGCGGCTGCCAACCCCGAAAAATCAGTTCAGTGGCAGCAGATGATGTCCAACGAGCTGCCCGCAGGCTGGGAAGATGCACTGCCCACCTTCAGCGGCCCCAAGCCCATCGCCACCCGCAACGCATCGGGTAAAGTGATGAACGCTCTCGCACCACTCCTGCCCGGCCTGATGGGTGGTTCGGCAGACCTGGAACCCTCCACAAAGACAAACCTGGATGGGATGGGTGATTTCCAGGCGAATGATCGTGCCGGGCGCAATATGCACTTCGGCGTGCGCGAGCACAGTATGGGCGGCATCGTTAACGGAATGGCAGTCCACGGCGGTCTGATTCCTTATACCGCAACCTTCCTAGTTTTCTCCGACTATATGCGCCCCACGCTCCGGCTGGCGGCGATGAGCAAATTCCCGTCCATTTTCATTTTCTCGCACGACAGCATCGGATTGGGCGAAGACGGCCCAACGCACCAGCCAATTGAGCAGTTGATGTCCATGCGGCTGATCCCGGAACTGGAAATTATCCGCCCGGCAGACGCCAACGAGACGGCGGCGGCGTGGCGCTGCGCGATCCGCAACCGCGATCACGCGACGGTGCTGCTCCTGACGCGCCAGAATATGCCTGTTCTTGAAGCGTCACCCAAGATCATGGAAGGTGTGGATCGCGGCGCGTATGTGCTCTCCGATGCGCCAGACGGCAAGCCCGATATTATCCTGATCGGGACCGGATCCGAAGTAT
Organism: uncultured Chloroflexia bacterium; assembly: GCA_963753545.1. Classification (GTDB taxonomy): domain Bacteria; phylum Chloroflexota; class Anaerolineae; order Aggregatilineales; family Aggregatilineaceae; genus CAVWCQ01. The sequence goes on along the minus strand of CAVWCQ010000011.1, from coordinate 1,022,125 downwards.
CCATCGCGATGGATGCGCAAAAGGTGCTGCACGAGAGCGGCATCAAAACGCGCGTGGTCAGCATGCCCAGTTGGGAGCGCTTCGAGCGGCAGACGCAGGACTACCGCGACAGCGTCTTGCCCCCCGCCATCAAGGCCCGCATTGCCATCGAAGCCGGGATCGAACTCGGCTGGGAACACTGGGTCGGCGCGGAAGGCGCGGTGATGGGCATCAACGAGTTTGGACGCTCGGCTCCTTACGCGGAAATCTACAAGCTGATGCACCTGACGCCCGACGATGTGGCAAATCGGGCGCACCAGATGCTGCACAAAGCATAACCTCACCCCGGTCCGGGCTTCGCTCGGATTAGCAAAAACTGCTACTAAGGTAAGGCCAGCCGCCCCGGTTGGCCTTTTTGTTTGGGCTGTCTTTCAAGCGCCACCTGTGCTACACTGCGCCGCAAAAGATTGACTCCACGAGGCGCGTTATGAACATCGATGTACTTGGAACTCTGCGAGATGCCTTTCCCGATCTGGACGACGAAGCCCTGATCAAGCTGACCCGGCTGGTTCGTCTCGAAACATATCCCCCACAGACGCTCATCTGCAAAGAAGGGGCGTATGAGGATGTGTTCTACCTGATTGTGGCGGGTGAGGTGGCGATCACCAAGCACTTTGACGCGACAGAAGAACGGATCCTCCGTTACAGCAAAGCAGGGGACTTTTTTGGAGAGATGGCTCTCATCCAGGATGCGCCGCGCGCTGCCAACGTCCGCACTACGCGCGACACAACAGTCCTGGAATTTGACCGGGATGTATTCGATGAATTGATGGCGTCCAGTCCCAGCCTCGCCTGGCGCATGGTGCGCATCACCTTTGATCGTCTGCGTTCCAACGATCAGGTTGCGCTTTCCGATCTGCGCGAGGCTTATAACACGCTGGCCCGGCTGGATAAAGCGAAGTTAGACTTCATTGAGGTTGCTGCCCACGAACTGCGCACGCCGCTGACCGTCATCCAGGGTTACGCCGAGGTGCTGCGCGGCGCGCCGAGCATCCAGGCCGTACCCTCCCTGGCCGAAGTTGTCAATGGGGTTGTCCGGGGAGCGACGCGCCTGCACCAGATCGTGAACAGCATGCTCGATATCACCAAGCTCGACACGGAGACCCTGCAAGTATCCCGCGTGCCGGTACTGGTCCAGAGCGTTTTTTCCGAATTGAAGAGCGAATTCAGCGGAGCGCTCGCCGCCCGTAACCTGACGCTGCGCATCCAGCAGATTGGTGAAATCCCCATCATTGAGGGCGATCCGGGGATGATCTACAAAGTGTTTTACCAACTGATCATCAACGCGATCAAATACACGCCGGACGGAGGCACGATCACCGTTACCTATTGGGCAACCGATGTCGAGGGGATAGGCGAGGCGCTGGCGGTCATGATTCAGGATACAGGCATTGGCATCGACCCCAAACACCATAAGGCTATCTTCGAAAAATTCTACCAGATCGGGAAGGTCGCGCTGCATTCATCCGGCCAAACGACGTTTAAGGGCGGCGGACCTGGCCTGGGATTGGCGCTTGTGAAAGGTGTTGTCGAGGCGCACGGCGGGATGGTCTGGGTGGAGAGCAGCGGGTACGACGAAGCAGCCCTGCCCGGCAGCACCTTCAAAGTTCTGCTACCGGTGCGCGCTCCCCAGCCCAACAACCACGCCAAACCTTAGCGGCGTAACTGAACCGGATTTTTCAGGACGCCAATGCCCTCGATCTCGATCTCGACCGTATCGCCGTCGTGAAGCTCGCTCACGCCTTCGGGCGTCCCGGTCAAAATCAGATCGCCGGGTTGCAGCGTCATGATGTTGCTGATGAACGCAATCAGCGCGGGCACGTCAAAAATCATCATGGAGGTGCGGCTTTCCTGCTTTGTTTCCCCGTTAACGCGAGCGCGGACGGCGACATCCAGCGGGTTCAGATCGGTGTTGATCCAGGGGCCGAGCGGGCAGAAGGTATCGAATCCCTTGGCGCGTCCCCACTGCCCATCTTTCTTCTGCAAAGCGCGGGCGCTGACATCGTTGGCGCAGGTGTAACCCAACACGTAGGACAGCGCCTCTTCCCGGCTGACCCGCCGCGCCGCCTTGCCAATGATGATCGCCAGTTCCGCCTCGTGATCGATCCGCCCCACGTCCTGCGGCAGTTCAATGGGCACGTTCGGGCCGATCAGCGCACTGGATGGTTTGAGGAACAGCATCGGTTCTTCGGGGATGTCGGCCCCATGTTCGGCGGCGTGGGCGGCATAGTTGCGCCCGACAGCGATAATTTTGCTGGGCCAGATGGGGGCCGTAAGCTGCATTTCGCCAACAGGCAGCAGCGCACGGCCCGGCGTAAATTCCTTCATCGTGAATAAATTTCCTTGCAGTTCGTGCAGCACACCATCGACAATGATCCCGTGCTGGGGACCGCCGGGTGTGGGATAAGCAGCAATCAATGGCATGGTTTCGCTCCTCTTTTGTGGTTGCAGGCACAGTACAGAGTATATCCAATTGCCAGCCGCTTCTCATGCTATAATTCGCGACATGAATGCACCACTCCGCCATTTACCCGGTATTGATGTGCTGCTGCGGGCTGATCCCGACCTTTCTGCCCGCTATGGGCACGATCAGACGGTCCGCGCCCTGCGCCAGATCGTGGATACTGCGCGAGAAGCCGTCCAGAACGGCGATTTCATCCCTACCGTTGAAGACCTGATCGCCCGCGCCGCTGCTCTCTTAGAAGCAGAGTCGCTTCCCACGCTGCGCCCGGTCATTAACGCGACAGGCGTGATTCTGCATACCAACCTGGGCCGCGCGCCGCTCTCGGATGAAGCGATTGAAGCGATGCGCGCCGCCTCTGCGGGCTACAGCACCCTCGAATATGACCTGGAATCCGGGGAGCGCGGCAAACGGGATCGCCATATTGAGCGCATTTTAACCGCTGTGACCGGGGCCGAAGCAGGGATGGTTGTCAATAACAACGCGGCGGGTGTGCTGCTGGCCCTCAGTGCGCTGGCGCAGGGGCGTGAGGTCATCATCAGCCGGGGGCAGTTGGTGGAGATCGGCGGCGGATTTCGTATCCCCGACGTGATGCGGCAGAGCGGCGCGATGATGATCGAGGTGGGCACGACCAACCGCACCCACCGCCGCGATTATGAAGAAGCGATCACCGAGTCAACAGCGCTGATCGTGCGCGCCCATGCTTCAAACTTTCGCATCACGGGCTTTACGGAGTCGGTCCCGCTGGCGGAACTGGCCGAGATCGCCCACGCGCGCGGCCTGCTGCTGGTCGATGATATCGGCAGTGGGGCGCTGATCGATCCAGCTCTCTATGGGCTGTCCGGTGAACCAACAGTAGGCGAGAGTTTACACGCCGGGGCTGATTTGATCCTGTTCAGCGGTGATAAACTGCTCGGCGGACCACAGGCGGGGATTATCATCGGGAAAACCGACTTGATGGACAGGCTCAAGCGCCATCCCCTGGCCCGCGCCATCCGTGCTGACAAGCTGTGTATCGCGGCGTTCATGGCGACCCTGGACCATTACCGCAAGGGGGAAGCGCTGCAAAAAATCCCGGTATGGCGCATGATCAGTCTGCCGCTCGATGTGATCCGCGCCCGTGCCGATGCCTGGGCTGCCGCGCTTGGCGGAGAAGTGATCGCCGCCCAGTCAACGGTCGGCGGGGGAAGTCTGCCGGGGGAAACGCTGCCCACCTGGGCCTTTGCGCCGAACATCGATGCTCCCAACGCTGCCGCCGCTCACTTGCGCACACACCAACCCCCGATTATCGCCCGCGTGGCGCAGGACCGCCTGCTGCTCGATCCACGCACGGTGCTGCCGGAACAAGATTCACTCGTCGCTGCGGCGCTGCAAACAATGTTAAAGGCGCGTTGAAACATTGATCTTCGGGTTGCGAATGGGGGAGGAACACCATGTCTAGCGATCCACTTTTTTACCCCGCTGCCGGATCCTCTGCCCGGCCTACGACGCTATTGTTCGTGCACGGTATGTTCCATGCCGCCTGGATTTGGGAAGATCATTTTTTGCCCTATTTTGCCGAACGCGGCTACAACGCCTACGCCATTAACCTGCCGGGCCATAATTGTTCGGGGCAGAGCCGCCAGCGGATAAACCAGTTTCGCATCCGTGATTTCGTTGAGGCAGTAGACAGTTTTGCCCGCACGCTGCCGACCCCGCCCGTCCTGATAGGCCACTCGATGGGCGGCTACGTGGTGCAAAAATATATGGAAGATCACATGACGCTGGGTGGGGTGCTGATCGCGTCACCCTCTCCTGTGCTGGGTGCATGGCCCGCCGCCCTGCGCTTCCCACTGCGCATGCCCCTGAAAGTGATCAAGATGCTGCTCAGCCTCAGCCTTTTCCCGCTGGTGGAAAATCCGAAGCTTTACCGCCGAACCTTCTTCTCCCGCGAATTTCCGGAGGAGCAGGCACGGGCCTATCACGACCGCCTCCAGAATGAGTCGTTCATGGCGTTGATCGATATGCTGGGGCTGACTCGCCTCCATCCTGTTCGTGTCAAAATGCCCGTTCTGGTAATTGGCTCCAAACACGATCGCCTGATCTCACAGGCCGAAGCCTCGCGAATCGCCAATCGATACGCAGGCAAACCAGTCATTTTCTCCGGCATCGGCCATAATATGATGTTAGATACAGGCTGGGAAACCGTCGCCGCGCGCATTCATACATGGCTGCGCGCCCATTCGATTTAGGGCAACAGAGTTATGCACGTCATCGGAACCGCCGGGCACGTCGATCACGGCAAATCAACGCTCACTCAGGCCCTGACCGAAATCAATCCGGACCGGCTGATCGAGGAGCAAATCCGCGAAATGACCATCGATCTGGGCTTCGCGTGGCTCGATCTGCCTAACGGCGAGCGCATTGGCATTGTCGATGTGCCGGGCCACCGCGACTTTATCGAGAATATGCTGGCGGGGGTGGGCGGCATCGACGCGGCGATATTGGTCATTGCCGCTGACGAAGGGGTGATGCCGCAGACGCGTGAACATCTGGCGATCCTGGACCTGCTCAGCGTGCCAACCGGGCTGATCGCCCTGACCAAAATCGACCTGATCAGCGACCCGGCGTGGCTGGATCTCATTCAACTGGACATTATGGAAGTTGTGCAGGGGACGGTGCTCGATGGCAAGCCGATCATCCCCGTCTCAGCGCGCACGGGCGAAGGACTGGATCACCTGATCGCGGCGCTCACCGATCAACTCAACCAGCAGCCGCCGCGCCCCGATGTGGGCAGCCCGCGCCTGCCTATTGATCGAGTATTCACGGTCAGCGGCTTTGGTGTGGTTGTGACCGGGACGCTGTCGGGCGGGGCGCTGACCGTTGGGCAGGATGTGGAAATCCAGCCATCCGGCATTCGCGCCCGTATTCGCGGCCTGCAATCCCATGAGGAAAGTCTCGAAAGCATCGGGCCGGGCCAGCGGGCGGCGGTCAACCTGCGCGGGTTGGAAAAATCGGATGTGCGGCGCGGGGATGTGTTGGGACTGCCGGGTGCGTGGATTCCCACCACACTTGTTGATGCGTGGCTGCGCTATCTGCCCACTGCCCAACGTCCTCTCGAACACGATGATCCGGTCAAGCTGTTTGTTGGCGCGGCGGAAGTGACGGGGTACGTCCGCGTGCTGGATGTGGAAGCGGTGCAGCCGGGCACGGAAAGCTGGATTCAGATCCGGCTGGATCAGCCCATCGTCGCTGCGCGGGGAGATCGTTACATCCTGCGCCGCGTCTCACCGCCGGAGACGATTGGCGGCGGCATTCTGCTGGACACCGCGCCGGGGCAGCGCTGGAAACGCTTCCGCCCGGAGGTGATCGAACGGTTCAAGGCGCTGCGGGAAGGTGATCCGCTGGCAGTGGCCCTGGTCGAACTCGCCCGGAGGCGCGGGCCAGTGCGCCGCGCATCGCTGGGATTGGATACCAAGATCATTCGGGGCGCGATCCGCGAGGGGAAACTGATCGCGCTGGGTGAAACACCCTGGATCATCCACCCCGACAGCCAGCGCCAGTTGAGCGAACGGGCAATCCGCGCAGCTGAGCGAGTTTCATGCCGCCGAACCGCTGCGCCAGGGGATGCCGCGCGAAACTCTGCGCAGCCGCCTGCACCTGGAAGCGGAACCGTTCGATGTGATGGCCGCCTATTGGGAGGGGCAGGGCGTGATCAGCAGCGAGGCGGGCGGGACGATCCGGCTGCCGGGGCATACTGTGCGCTTCAGCGCCGCCCAGGAAGATTCCCTGGTCAAGCTGCGCCGGGCGTTCGAGGCTTCTCCCCATACGCCGCCGACTTATGCCCAGGCGCGGGAACTGGTTGGGGAGGCGGTCAACAGCCTGATCGAACAGGGCGAGTTCGTGCGGATCAGCGAGGACGTGATGCTGAGACCTGATGTGCTGCGGGAGTGGATCGGCTTTGCCCGCGAGACGCTGGAGCGCGGCGATCCGCTGACGGTGGCGACGGTGCGCGATCACTTTGGGACGACGCGGCGCTATGCGCTGGACTTCCTGGAACGGCTGGACGCGCTGGGGATCACCAAGCGCAAGGGCGATGAGCGTGTGCTGGGATCGGGAAAGTGGGAGCGGCTGGGATAACGCTCCGATGAGCGTCTAAATGTAACAAATCAGCCGTTTTGTGATCAAAACCGGGCAAAAAGTGATCAACTACGGCGGTTTCATAGACATCTTAAGAGCGGAGGCCACCAGACATCAGCCGGAAATTCTCATAAGTTACTCACTTCGGGCCCATTTTTTCTCGTGGCGATCCACCGCCATATGTTTTTTGAGGGGTGTTCCTAACCATTTCCTAACTTTAGCCCCGGCCCGCAAAAATGCCCAGACAGAACAGTCCCATCATCTCAAGTATAGCACGGATGTTCTAATGAGTCAATAGGCGCAGATGGTTGGAGGCATATCAGCGTCGGCGGCACATCATATTCATTTCCGAAGAAAAAACTACGGTTCATTCCCATTACGACCAGAATAAATAGTTAAAGTACATAAGGGATTCCTGGCAACACCTTCAGCGGGCTTTCCCTTAGCTCGACGTTTTGAACCTGAAGCGCTTGTTTTCGGGGGCGTATAACCATACGCCCCTACATGTTCATTCTAATGAAGTTCGCGTTTTTTCGCGGCAAGGGGTGGTTTTACGGTATCATGATCGGCGGGGGTGTATGAGTCCCGGTGGGCTTCCCGGTCTTCAAAATCGGCGGCGGGTCGCACAGCGCGGGCCGCGGTGGGTTCAACTCCCATACACTCCCGCCTGGTAACGGGCGCAGCGGCTTAGCGGCTTCGCCGCACGCAAAGCAGCGCCCCTACAAAAGCGGGCGAATTGCCATTCGCCCCTACGCGATCATTTCACGACTTTCGTTGGTAACTTTTACAACTGCTTCGTAAAGTACAGCAGCAGATCGTCATCGACAAAAACGGACTGCCCAGGCGGGACAGGTTGATCATGGGACATCAGCCCGCGTCCGTCCAACCTATAACCGCGCCGGGCATACATCCGCTGGGCCGCGCCGTAATCCGCATAAAGTCCGACGCCGATGCCAACAACCTCACATCGTCTAGCAACCGTTTGTTCACATTCATCCATCAGACGGCTGCCGATCCCCTGCCGCCGAAACTGGGGCAGCACATTAAAATCCTGAATTTCGGGAATCTTCGCCTCGCGGAAGGGCGGATAATCCGACTACCAGTGGATCGTGTTATAGCCCGCAAATGTGCCATCGACAAAGGCGACAAAGACTAAACGCTGATCGGATTCCTGTTCCGCCAGATAGCGCTCATACAGCAAAACGGGTTTGTTCCAGCCAAGCGCCTCAAACGCGGCGGCGATGGCTGGGATATCCTGTTTTTCCAGGAGACGAAACTTAATCGTCGTCATCCTCGTCGTCTTCATCCTTCTTGCGGCGACCAAAGAGCACATTCAACCCGCCCATGTTCAGAGGACCGGGCAGCGCTTCGATTTCCTTGACGTCTTCCCACTGACCGCTGTGCCGCTTGATATCCCATTTCTCCCAGCCGCGATAGACCGCCGAGAGAAAGACTTCTAACTCGGTGGGATCGTCCTTCTCCAGCGCGTCACGCACCTGATCCAGCGTGCCGATCAGCGCTTCGAGATGGCGCAGCAAATTCTGGCGGTTGCCGCTAAAGAGCGCCTGGATATCGGGCAGAGTCAGGGTGCGGAGCGACTGCATGCTGAGGGCCATTGTCGGGTTGACCATCCGGCGCAGTTCCAGCCAGCCGTCGGAACGTGCCAGGTTATAAAACAGCGCCGCGCCCAGTAGGGCAGGCAGTTCTTCCGTCGCCGCGATCAGCCCGTCGTGCTCCTGCAGGTCCATAAAGCGCGGTTTGCCGCCCATCAGCGTGATAATATCTTCCGCCAGCGAGATCGCTTCGGGTGGACATTTGCTGTCGGGCGTCATCAGAAATTCGCAGCCGTCGAACAGGTCGGCGCGGGCAAATTCCGCATCCACCTCGCCGCTGTAAAGCCCGCTGGCATTGATGATCGGCGTAATCCCAACCAGATAGGCCAGCGGTGCGCCCTGGTCGTTGTGCGGGAAATACTGTTTGGCCCACTCAATGATGGGGGTCTTGTGCAGCGATGTATCGAGCACGACCGTGCCCGGCTTTAATTTCGGCCCCAACCGCTCATATAATTCCTGCACGCTGCCAAAGGGCACGTTGACGATGATCAGGCTGGCATCGCCGGTTGCCTTGAGCAGCGCCCGGTTAAAATTATCCACTGCGCCCAATTTCTGGGCGTCTTTCATCGCCTGCGCCCTGGGATCACTGCCGATAATGGTAAATTTGTGGTCCGCTTTGGGCTGCTTTTCATAACGCTTGAGGGCCAGTCCAAAAGAGGTTCCCACGCGGTCTAATCCGATAATTGCGGCATTTACTTGCATCAACTTATCCCTTTTTCTAACGAAGAGTGCGGGCGCTGTCTGCGCGTTCTATCTATTTTACGCGGCGACTGTCCCAAAAGTTTGTTAATTCAGGTTATCGACAGCCTGAAGCGTGAGCAAGAGTTGATCTGAATCAGTCTGCGGCGGATCGGAGGGGCTGTCCTGGTGGCGGCGAATCAGGTCAACTGCCAGGGGAGAACCACCCGCCGCAGCGACCATCTCCGCACCCCAGGCCGGATGCTGCACGCTCACCGCGAAGGGCCGCCGCCAGCCGCCCGCCGATCCGCTGCCCCATCGTCTATAGGTATTGGGCGAGATCGCTTTGACCAGGACAACCAACACTTTTTCCGGCAGAAAAAAACGCGTGCGGATTTTGCCGACGTCGTGCAGCAGCGCCGCCGCCAGCAGATCCGGATCGGTCTGCCCGGCATCCAGCAGCATGTGCAGCACGCGCAGGCTGTGCTGGCGTTCGGATCGCCGCATACGCTGATACAAATCGAACAGCGGCGGGGCCAGGACCGTCTGCGCCAGCGCATCATCCACCGGGCGCAGCCATGTTCCCAGGGCGCGTAAGCCCTGGAGCAGTCGAGTTTGGACGCTCATAAACTCAAAACCATCATTTGCCGATCAATACCACTCTATTGTAGCAGGCGGGCGCACACCTCACCCCGTCTCATCAAAAGCGGCTGAGACGACCCCCTCCAAGTGCATGCTCCGCATGCCTGGTTGGAGAGGGTGCGGGCATAACACGATCTAGCTGCCGCGGCGGGTGGCGATCTCCATCAATTTCTGGATGCGCGGGACCATATCGGTGGGATTGGGGTGGATGCCGTCGAGCAGCAGCGCATTTTCGTACAACTGCTCGATCACCTGATCGACCATCTCCGTATCGCCGCCCGCCAGCCGATCCGAGAGATTGTGCAGCAGGGGATGGCGCGGGTTCAGTTCCAGGATGCGGCGCGGCACTTCAAAATCCTGTTCCATCATGCGGTAGACGCGCTGCACGTTACGATCCATCTGGCCTTCCGGCGTTGCCAGCCGGACGGGGTGATCGGTCAGCAGGCGGAACTCGCGCACTTCGATCACGCGCTCACCGAGCACCTCGGCAAAATGCTGGCGGATGACTTCAAAGGCATCCTGTTCGAGCGCCTGCGGTTTTTCCTCGCCCGTTTCGACTTCCGGCAGTTCCAGCCCGGCGTCATCGACGTTGCGCAGCAGCTTACCCTCGTAATCGGTCAGGTTCATCAGCATAAAGCTGTCTACCGTGTCGGTCAGGTAGAGCACTTCAAAATCCCGCGCGCGGAAGGAATCCAGGTGCGGGCTGTAGGCCGCTGACTTGATATCCTCCGCCAGCAGGTAATAAATGTGCTCTTGATTGTCTTTCAAACGCGCTACGTATTCATCCAGCGTCACCGTCGGTGTTTTGCCATCGCTGATCGAGGAGTGGAAGCGCAGCAGTTTCGCCAGCCGTTCAGAGTCGCCCGGTTCGGTAGCAACTCCCTCTTTGAGAAAGACACCAAACTCGGCCCAGAACTGCTGATACTTATCCGGCTCTTCCTGGGACAGCCGTTCAAATTCGCCCAGCAGCTTACCCTTGATCGACTGCCCGATGCGCTTAATGGCGCGGGAGGTCTGGATCAATTCGCGGGCCACATTCAGCGGCAGGTCTTCCAAATCGACCACGCCATCGACAAAGCGCAAATAGTTGGGCAGGAAGTCCTTGTTATATTCCTGGATGAGCACCTTCCGCGCATAGAGCTTGAGGCCCTGTTCTTTGCGCGCCGCCAGGATGCCGCGATCTACTTTTTCCGGCACAAAGAGCAGTCCATAAAACTGCACAGGCGCGTCGGAGACAATATGCAGGTGGAGGAGCGGATCGCGGTAATCAAGGGTTAACTGCTTGTAGAAGGCGCGATACTCGTCTTCTTTGATATCGCGGGCTGATCTGCGCCAGATCGCCGTCTGCTGGTTGGCGACTTCATCCGCAACTCGAATCGGGAAGGCGATAAAGTCGGAGTGCTTCTTGACGATAGAGCGCAGGCGGTACGGTTCCAAAAATTCTTTGGCATCTTCCTTCAGATAAACCGTGAGCGTCGTGCCGCGTACGGCCTTCTCTGCCGGGCGGATCGTGTACTGGGTGCTGCCGTCCGATTCCCACTCCCAGGCCGTATCGTCGGGGCGGAAGGAACGCGACGTGACCGTGACGCGATCCGCAACCATAAAGACCGAATAGAAGCCGACGCCAAACTGCCCGATCAGATCAGTAGCGGGAACGGCTCCGCCCTGCTGCTCTTGCAGGCGCTTCAAAAAACTCGCCGCGCCAGACTGGGCAATCGTCCCCAGGTTTTCGATCATCTCGTCGCGGTTCATACCCACGCCGCTGTCGGTGATCGCCAGCGTCCCGGCGTCCTGATCGGTGCTGATCTGGATGGCGAGTTCGGCTTCCGGGTCGATCACGTCGGCACGGGTGAGCATTTCGAACTGCATCCGGTTCAGGGCGTCCGATGCGTTGGAGATCAGTTCCCGCAGAAAAATATCGCGATCCGTATAGAGCGAGTGAACGAGAATATGCAGTAACTGCTGTATCTCCGCTTGAAAAGAATAGGTAACTTCAGCCATCTTTGAATACTCCTCATGCCAGTGAAAGGAGGCTACCCGCGTTTAAAACGGGCAAAATAAGAGCTACCTCTTAATGAAGTAGCACAAGGATATCAGATTCATCTCAGCACTGCATAAAAAGAGTGTTAGAAATCGCCGCTACCTATTTTTTGGGCGGCTTGTCCTGGCCGGGCGGATTGCCATTGTTGCCCACGCCGGGATTATCCCCACCGTGACCGGGCGGATTCTGGCCCAATCCTGGTGTTGCGCCGTGTCCAGGCGGCGTGCGGGTGGGCAATCTCCCCGTTGCAGCATTAGAACTGGACGGCGTGCGGGTAGGCGACAGCGTTCCCGTAGGAGTTGGCGTGAAACGCGGCGTGTTGGTTGGTGGTGGGGTGACCGACGGCGGGCGCAGCGTTTCAGTGGGCTGCGGCGTATCTGTCGGAAGCGGAGTTTCTGTCGGTTGTGGCGTGGGACTCGGTGTGACCGTATGCGCAGGCAAAACGGCGGGTGGATTGTTATTTGGTCCGGACGTGGTGGTGCGATCCTGAATCACTTCCACGCGGGCAACCAATGCCTGTAAATGCTGTGTGTCTTCGACTGAGGCAAGCGAGACCGCCTGCTCAATGAGGCGCGTCTGGCGGTGGGTAAGGCTCAGGGCCTGCCGGTTGATGGCGGCGCGACTGCCATATCCCCTGGCGGCCAGATTGAGCGCGCGGTCCAGATGATCGTTCGCCTCGTCCAGGACGCGCGGATAGACCCGCTGGTGATCGAGCAGCGCTTCAAACTCATCCACGCGCCGGTCAGCCAGTTCGATCCGTAAATTGGGTTCTTTATCGGTTGATACCAATGACAGCCGTGCATCTTCAAACGCACGTTTGACGGGATAGAGCGCATCGCCGGGTAAACTGGTCGCCGACACCTGGGCTGCTCCAACTCCCAGCAGGACAACAATCACCAGCAGAGCAAGCGACAAACGCCAGACCCACGCCAGGGGGCGAAAATGGCTGGTCCGGCTGTGTATCTGGATGTAGGGCCGCTGAAGATCAAGCGCTCGTTCACGCAGGAGGGCCTCAATACGCTGCTGAGCAGCACCCGACAAAACGGGCCGAGGGGCCAGGGCCAACCGCTGGGCAACTTCCACCAATGGATCATCGTCCGTGCCGTTCACGTTGTGCGTGTACGGCGGCAGAGCGCGATCCAGGCGGCGGCTTAAATCGCGGGCTTCATCGGGAAATTCGGAATTCATTGTGAACGTCCCCTCAGATAATGACGGCCCACTTTTTCGGTCCCTAACAGTTCAGCCAATCGTTTTAGCGCGCGGTGTTGGGCGGTGGTGATGGCGTCTACACTCTTGTTGAGAAGATGAGCGACTTCTTCATGACTTTTGCGCTCGACAAAACGCAAAATCAGAATGGTCTGCTGCTCATCGGGCAGGTGATGGAGGGCGGCGCGCAGCTCATCCACTTCTTCGCGCTCTTGCACATTCACTTCCAAAGATGCCAGTTCTTTGCCTAACTCTTCATCGAGATTTTGCCCCGATTGGCGATTCTGCTGGCGATAATAATCAATGACACGCGCCGATGCGATGCGGTACAACCATGCTTCGAAAGGCGCACCTGTAAACTGGTAGCGCGGCAGTCCTTCCACCATCCGTAAAAACACATCCGCTGTGATATCCTCAATGACGGCAGAGTCGGACACACGGTAGGCCACGTAGCGCGCAATGGTCTGTACGTAACGCCGGTACAGTTCTGCTACGGCATCTGGGTCGCCACGTTGGGCGCGCTCAATGAGAATTTGCTCGGACGTGTCAGGCATTGAGGGTCACGCTTGAAAAAGTATCTTCCGCATAACCCTCACTATAGCTGAAAATGTAAATATTGCGAACGGGACAATAGTCTGCATTTTTAACAAAAGGCGAGACTGAGGGCAGGACTGGCCCGCCCCCAGAGAGTATCCCCGCCTAAAAAACCTTATTTCTTGCCGTGGCCGTTACCGCCACCGTTGCCGTTCCCGTATTGCCGTTCCCATTCCCATTGCCGTTATTGCCGTTACCGTTGCCATGACCATTGTTGCCATTGTTGCCGTTGCCATGACCGGTAAATTCGGTTTCAACGGCGTCTTCGCCACCGTCTTCCGTATCATCCTGATGCTTGTGATGCTTCTGGGAAATCACGCGGCCCGGTGCGAGGTCGCTGGGGCTGACTCCGGAGTCCTTCATAATCTGACCCCAGCCCATGCCATCGGCCTTCATATCCAGGAAGTCCTGGGCAGTCAGGGCGTCTTCAGAGTCTTCAGATTGCTCAGCGAGCAGCAGCGCGCGGCCAATTTCGCCAAAACCGAAGCCGTCGCAGTGCCAGCCCATCACCGTGTCGTACTCGATATCAAATTCAGCAGCGTAGGCCAAAGCAACTGGATGATCCTCACGCGCCGCACAATCGCCAGTGTCTTCGCCGGTATCTTCGTCTTCGCCATCATCTACAGGCGTATCATCGACGGGGTCGCAGACATCGCCAATGCCATCATCATCTGTATCGGCTTGATCCAGATTTGCATCGATGGGACAGTTATCGACATCATTGAGAATAGTATCTTCATCGATATCCGGTGACTCCAGAACCAGGAGAGAAGCCAGGGTAAAAACTTCGTCTTCGCCTTCCCCAGTCGTGGTCACTGTAACGGTCACCCAGTCTCCCACATTGACTATATCGGTGAGATCGAAGGTGCCCCAGTCAATCGTAACTCCGTTAACGACAAACGTGTTGTCAAGGCTAATCGCCTCTACGAGACCTGTAATCTCGGTCACAGAATCTTGTGCCTGTGCGCGAGGAGGCATTGGGGCAATAAAATTCACCGCCGCAAAAACTGCCAATAAAACTAGCCCCATTCTAAAAATCCGTGTACGTATCATTGAAGCAGCTCCTTTTCCTTGAACGGTTAGCTATAGGCAAGACCGCCCTTGCATGGGTAATCTGACAATTCCCGTACCATTTTCCTATATTCCATAAGCCAGGGTGTTGCATCTGCGCCCAAATATTGTAAGCCACGCATGAAGAGCCGCAGCAGGATATTGGTAGGCTGGCACTCAAAAAAAACGGTATTGGATGGGAATAACCCTCTTCGGCGCGATAACGGAGGGTTATCGGGAGCAAGGGCGTAGCCCGAAATTGGCGTTTTAGGCCAATTTGGTCACGATAACACCTCTTATCACGAGTAATTTTTGACCTCTGGAGCAGGCTCGATCACCTGCTCCATTTTGCGCGAATTCCAGCGCGTTATTCCTCTTTTTGCCCCACCTGAGTCTGTGCCAGGGCTTCCAGTACGGTGATCACCGCGCTGTTATCCAGATCGCCGTTGCCCATGCTGACCATCGCTTCATACAGTTGATGGACGATACCCGTCAGGGGCAGGGGTACGTGGAAGGTCCGCCCGGTATCAACCACGATCTTTAAATCTTTGGCCTGCATATACGCTTTAAAACCGGGGCCTAAATCGCGGCGGAAAATTTTGGGTGGCTTGGTATCCAGCGCCCAGCACTGCGCTGCGCCGCGCGCGATGGCCTGTACCACGCGCTCCGGGTCCACGCCCGATTTTTGCGCCAGTACCAACGCTTCACACATGGCAACCATCGTGCCCGCCACCACAATCTGGTTGGCAGCCTTGGCGATCTGGCCCGCGCCGCTTTCACCAACCCAGGTGATCGTCTTGCCCATCGCCTCGAAGATCGGCAGCGTGCGATCAAATGCTTCCTGCGAACCGCCGACCATAATACTCAGCGTGCCCGCCCGCGCTCCGACATCGCCACCACTGACCGGAGCATCCAGGGCCAACACGCCCACTTCCGCCAGGCGCGCCGCGATCTGGCGCGACGCCTCTGGTTTGATCGTGCTGTTGTCTATAACTATAAGGCCATCGTGCGCGCCTTCGATGATGCCATCCGGCCCCAATACGACCAGTTCGACATCGGGCGTATCCGGCAGGTTGGTAAACACAAAATCGCTCTGGGCAGCGACTTCACGCGGGGATGTGGCAGGAATCGCGCCTTCCTGGGCAAACTGTTCGACAATCGCGCGGCTGCGGTTGTGAACGATCAGCGTGTGCCCCGCCTTCATCAGATTGCGGGCGATCCCCGATCCCATCAATCCCAGGCCGATATAACCGATGCGCGCCATCTCAAGAACTCTCCTTTGTGGATTGATCCCATTCCGTATGAAACACCCCATCCTGATCAATGCGGCGGTAGGTGTGCGATCCAAAATAATCGCGCTGCGCCTGGGTCAGATTAGCGGGCAGGCGGGCCGTCCGGTAGGCGTCGAAGTAGGCCAGCGATGCCGACATCGCCGGAACCGGAATCCCCATGCTGACCGCCGTCTGGATCACCGAGCGCCACGCGGTCTGCCGTTCGTCCAGCGACATGCGGAAAAGATCAGCCAGCATCAGATTGGGCAGATCGGGCTGAGTTGCATAAGCCGCGCGGATATCTTCAAGCAGCCGCGCCCGGATGATACACCCGCCCCGCCAGATGCGCGCGATATCCGATAGGTCCAGGGCATAGCCATATTCCCGGCTGGCAGCCTGCATCAGGGCGAAACCCTGGGCATAGGCGCACAGCATCGACGCATAAAGCGCCTGCCGTACCCCATGAAAGAGCGCTTCCCTGCTGCCACTGAAGGTCCGGCTGGGGCTGCGGAAGATGACTTCGGCAGCGACTCGCTCCGCTTTGAGGGCGGAAATAATGCGGGCTTCGACAGCGGCGTTAATGGTATGGGTGGGCACGCCCAGATCGAGCGCGTTCTGAGATGCCCATTTCCCCGTCCCTTTTTGCTGCGCCTCATCCAGGATGAGTTCCACGAGTGGGCGGCTGGTGTCGGAATCGATGTGGCTAAAGATATCGGCGGTAATCTCAATTAAATAGGCGTTTAATTCGGCCTCTTTCCAGGCGTTAAACGTCTGGTGCAGTTCGGCGGCGGAGGCGTTGGCGGCACGCTTGAGCACATCATACGCCTCGGCAATCAACTGCATGACGCCATATTCAATGCCGTTGTGGACCATCTTGACATAATGTCCGGCCCCGCGCGGCCCTATATAACTCACGCATGGCTCCCCGTTCACCTGGGCAGCTATCGCCTGAAACGCGGGTTCGATGAGCGCATACGCTTCGCGCTGCCCACCCGGCATAATCGATGGACCCAGCAACGCGCCTTTTTCGCCGCCGGATACACCGCTGCCGATAAACAGCAGCCCATCGCGCTCCAAAGCGGCGGATCGGCGCTCCGTGTCCAGAAAAAAGCTGTTGCCCAGGTCAATCAGCAGGTCGCCCCGGTCCAGCCCCGGATGGATTTCCTCAATGGCGGTATCAACCACTTTGTCAGGAACCAGCAGAATAAGGCGGCGGGGTTTTTCGAGCGCATTTAAGAAGCTATCCACATCGGCAAAACTGGCCAGCGGTCCCTCTGCCGCGTAACGATCAAACGCCTCGCGCTTCGCCGCGTCAAGATCGTAGCCTGCTACGCCAAATCCATGCCGGGCCAGGTTGCGGGACAGGCTGCTGCCCATCACTCCCAGGCCGATGATCCCTACCTGATAAGCTGCCATGACCATCCCTTTCTGTGAATAAGAGCGTGATTCAGACTTTATCGCTTTTGCTATTGAACAGTTATGAATTGAGATGAATAGGGTTAACGGCTACCTTCTTAATTGTGTTTTCGATGATACGGGTCATGGTACGTCGGTCATATAGTACTCCAGTTTTTACATCTTTTTTATAAACTCGATCCAAACCAGCCGAGGGAAGGTTCAAGTTGAAACAAATTAATAAAAATTATAAACGCCCTTTTTATTAATGACCGGTTAACAAAGGTTAGCCCCTTGGTCCTATTTACGCTTTTCACAATTGGCATAGGATTAAGACCAGGAATTGTGAAGAAAGTAAAAATTCACAGGTCGGTTTCAATTCTCTGCCGCAATACAACCTTTGCCTGAGACAAAGCGCGGCCCCGTTCACAGGAGAGACTTAGGTCTACCCTTCTCGTCAACGTACAAATGGAACTTTGGACTATGAACAAAAACGGTGTCTTCATTGACCCTACCCAACGAGCGCGAGCGGCCCGGTTCTTTTCCCTTCTCGCCTTGGGTATCCTGGTCTTCTCATCATTCGCCTCCCCTTCTCTCGGTCGGGCCTCGAATGTTACGACCAACGAACGCCAGGAACCAGAATTATCTACCACTCGTTTCACGCTGGTAGGTAATCCTAACTTCAGTGCCAGCCAGCTCCCGTCTGAAATGCAGACATGGTACAACCGGCTCTGGCAGGCGATCAATAACTCCAGCCAATACCCCAATGCCAATAGCGCAGCATCCAGCGGCGACCTGTATTATCTGGGCCGCAAGCTGCATGCGCATATGATGGGCCTGATCGCCGCTTTCCGCGCGACAGGCGATCTGAAGCTCGTTGCCGAAATTGACCGGCTGATGGAACTGGCCCGCACCCAATTACAAGACTGGGACGGCGACGGCTGGATAAGCTGGCGCTGGCTCTATGACCCCTCCTCGGCCTATTATGGGAATGACACCCATCAGATGGACGAGATTTTGACGCATTCGATGGTGGCGGAAGTCGCTTACGTGCTGAAGTCGAATGCTCAGTTCAATTCGACCTATGGTACCCATGCCCAGTTCTGGCAGGATTATCTGGTTCATACCTGGATTCCCAAGTGGCAGGCGCGGGGTGGCGTCGAGAAAAATCTCACGTATCCCTATGCTGCCTTTATGAAGTTCTACTACTACCTGTACAAATTGACAGGTGATTCCTCGTATCTGACGGAAGCCACCCGCCGCGCTAACGTGCTTTATGGCATGATGGTCGAAGGCCAGGGTTCGCGCGGGCCGCTGTTTACCTGGGATCACCGCGTACCCAACCTGGGCGATGCGGCCTGGGGATGCGCGCCGACTGTCTACAGCGTCCTGACCGTCATGTCGATGGAAGATATGGCTCTCGAAGGCTTCGGCAACTGGGCCAGCGATTCGTATATGGCGCACTACGCGGGCACCTTCCGCGATAACGTGGTGACGTATGGAACGACCCAACTCGCCGGGACCCTCTGCGGCGGTGACGGCGGCAATTACCAGTACGAAGAAATTGGCAAATACGCCAACGGCGCTGCGCCCGGTCTGGCTGCCTGGGACACCACAGGCGTTTTGCAGTCCTTCAATGTTGATGTCTACAATTCGGTCGAAGGTTCGGCAACGCCAAAGCGCATTTATATTCCTGCCTACATGCTGCTGACGCTGGCCGCCAGGTCGTCTACGCCGGTGGCAACAGGCTCCGCACCTGCTGCTCCCGCTGTGATCGCGATGGCCGTCCCGCAACCAACGGCTGCCCCCCTGATCGCGCAGTTGGCTGCGCCAGGCACGTCGCCCACCAGCGCCAACGTCACAAACATGACCTACTTCGGCGCAACAAGCATCTGGAACACGCCCCTTGCGGCGAACGCAACCTATACCCGTGAAACTCGGATCGGTACGTTCCGCCAGACCTACGAAGAATGGTCGAACCCTATCTACCGCATTGCGGCAGGGCAGACGTATCCTCTGGTTCAGGTGAAGAACAACTACAGTGGCCGCATCGAGAACTGGCCAATCCCAACCTTTGCACTCCCATCGACGGCTGATGACCATCACCTGGCGGTGGTGTACCCCGGCCTGAATATCGCCTACGAAATGTGGGACGCGCAGTGGGTTGACGCCACGCACATCAACGCGGGTGGCATGGCCTCTTTCCCGCTCAATGGAAGCGGTATCAGCAACCCGACCTACTACCGGGTGAACGCCGCTGGCTTCTCCACCATCGCTGGTATGATCGTCCGTGAAGACTTCTTCAACGCCAGCACAGGCCAGTATGATCCCAATCTGGTAGTCGATCACGCCCTGGCGATGTCGCTGCCCTTTGCCGTTGTCGCGCCCAATGCCTACATCTCGCCTGCTGTTGGCGGCGAAGAGGCGGGCACGGGTGGCAGCAGTGGCATCCCAATGGGTGCGCTGTTCGCCCTGCCCAAGAACCTGAATGTTGATTCCTTAAACGTTCATCCGTACACCAAGGCTCTCCTGCGGGCAGCCCGTGACTACGGTATTTACGTCCACGACACCAACGGTTCAGTACCCTATAACAACAATAATGTGGGTGTCATTGCCGTCGAACCCGGCCTGTTCCAGACCATGTTCGGCACTTCTGGCGACAACATGATCAACCAGATCCAGAGTGAAGTTTACAATGTGGTTGCCCAATACGGTATCTACCGCATCACGGCTGGCACGACCACCGTTCCGACGGCGACGACCGTCCCGCAGGCCACAGCGACAATACTTCCGCAGCCTACGGCAACCGCGCAGCCGACCAGCGCCCCTCTGGCGACGGCAACAACCATCCCGCAGGCCACAGCGACGAAGCTCCCGCAGCCTACGGCAACGGCGCAGCCGACCAGCGCTCCTCTGGCGACGGCGACGACCGTCCCGCAGGCCACAGCGACGAAGCTTCCGCAGCCTACGGCGACAGTACAGCCGACCAGCGCCCCTCTGCGACGGCACAGCCATTCCATCCGGATCGGCAACGCTCCAGTTTGCCGCTCAAGCAGACGCGCGCGTTTATGAAGCCAGTCCATCGACCAATTATGGCACGGCAACCTCTCTCCGGGTTGATGCCGGGACCGATCCCGATGTGGAAAGTTATCTGCGCTTCTCGGTAGCCGGTGGTTCAGGAGCCGTGGTGAGCGCTAAACTGCGGATCTATGCCACAGACTCGACGGTCAACGGACCCGCCGTTTACGGGACGAGCAGCAGTTGGATCGAGAGCGGCACTGGTGCGATCACCTGGAATACTCGTCCCGCCCGCACCAGTGGCGTACTAGCCGATCTGGGTGCAGTTTCATCGTCTCAGTGGGTGGAACTGAACGTGACTTCGCTGGTGACAGGGAATGGCACCTACAGCTTTGTCCTGGCGACGGACAATGCCGATGGACTGAACATGGCTTCGCGCGAAACAGGCACGCCACCACAACTGGTTGTTGTCTTTTCAGGCACGGCTATCGCTCCGGCGGCCACGATCGCCCCGCAGCCCACGGCGACTACGCAACCGCTGCCGCAGGCGACTGCAACCGTGCAGCCCACGGCGACACAGATTCCCGCCACCCAGGCTCCGACTGCCCAGCCTCCCGCTGCGGGGACTGGCTTGCAGGGCGACTACTACAGCGATAAGGCATTGGGTACGCTCGTCCTGACCCGCGTGGATCCGTCGGTGAACTTCGACTGGGCCTACGGCTCGCCCGATCCCAAGGTTGCTGCCGATAACTTCAGCATCCGCTGGACCGGACAGGTTGTCCCGCGCTACAGCGAAACCTATACTTTCTACACGCAGTCGGATGATGGCGTTCGCCTGTGGGTCAACGATCAACTGCTGGTCAACAACTGGACCGGACATGCTGTGAAGGAAAACAAGGGCCAGATCGCGCTCACCGCTGGCCAGCCCGCGAATATCCGCCTGGAATATTTCGAAAGTGGCTCGAACGCCGTGATCAAGCTCCTCTGGTCGAGCACCAGCCAGGCCAAGGAAATCATCCCGCAGAGCCAGCTTCTCCAGCCTGCCGC
Source organism: uncultured Chloroflexia bacterium (assembly GCA_963753545.1). GTDB lineage: Bacteria > Chloroflexota > Anaerolineae > Aggregatilineales > Aggregatilineaceae > CAVWCQ01. The sequence goes on along the minus strand of CAVWCQ010000011.1, from coordinate 1,000,951 downwards.
CCTAACGGCAGCCGCTCAGACTGTTCAGCCGATGATAGCCCAGGCCGCGGTTGCTCCCAGCACGACGATCCAAGAAGCGCCTGCTCTGTCTGCGGATACCTCTGCTGCTCCGGCTCTGTCGCAGCCTGTCGCTGCCGCCTCCACCACCGCAACCCAACTTGTCGAAGCCGAAACGCTCCAGACCACGGGCCTGTGGACGCCCTACGACTCGCAGCTTGCCAGCGGGGGACGGTATGTCTTCAGCAGCGGCGCGGCGAATGACGCCCTGACCCTGCCCTTCTTCGGAACGAGTGTGGACGTGGTCTACGTCCAGCACCCGGCGCTCGGCTCCTTCGCTCTCGAAGTCGATGGCACCGTCCTGCAAACCGTCAACAGCACGGCAGCAGAGGCGACCTTCGGCGTCCGCGCCAGCCTCAGCGGCCTGGCTGCGGCTCCGCATATCCTGCGCATCGTCGCCACCAGCGGCACGATTGCCCTTGACGCGCTCTATGTCGAACCGCAGACGGCTGCGCCTGCCGCCGACACCTCTGCCCCCACGGTTGATCCGGCAGCAGTGATTCAGCCGACCCAGCCTGTCCCGCCCACCGATATCCCACTGCCCACCGCGACGCCTCTGCCAGTAACCATCCCCTACACGGATGCGTTCGAAGGGGGCTTCGGCTGGACGCTCAGCGGGTTGTGGCGCTTGGACACGATGGCGGGCTACAGCGGCACGGCGCTCTTTGCCGACGCCACCCAGCGCGGCCAATCCAGTCTGCTCGACTTCGGTCCGGCGATCATCCTCGGCACGGCGGCCAACCCCACGCTCCGCTTCTGGCAGAAATCCAGCCTGACCAGCGGCGACCTGCTCGCCGTGGAAATCAGCCTGGACAACGGCCTGACCTGGATTGTGGCCGACCAGCAGATCGGCGTGGTGGCCGACTGGACCGAACACAGCATCGACCTGACGCTGTATCGCGGCCAGACGATCCGCCTCCGCTTCCGCATCGATACGATGGGTCTGGTGCCGCAAGGCGCGCTGAGCATCGGCTGCTGGATCGACAACCTGAGTATTCAGGATGTCCCGCCCCTGCCGACGGCTACCCCCTTCGTCCCGACGGTGGCTCCCATCGTCCCCACGACGGATCCTGCCCTGGCGGTTGTTGCGCCGACGGTTGATCCAGCGCTGGTTCCGACCGCCGTCCCGGCGCAGTAAGCCAGCCGGATAGGCTACAGAATCAACCACCCCTGCTAGAATATCCTGGCAGGGGTGGTTTTTTAACCGGGCAGGGCAAGCCGCTGCCCCTACGTGATCCTTTCACGGCTTCCGTTGATCTACTTTTGCCATCTTTGCGCTCTCTACGGTGAGATTGTTTTTTCTTTCAGGCAATCACGCTGACCTCATCTCCCACCGCGATTTTCCCCGGCGCGCGGTGGATCGCGTTTTGGGCGAACATCACTTTGCCATTCAGATTGCGGAAGGTGTTCAGCGTCGCCAGCGGTTCCTTCGGATCGGGGGCTGTTCCCGTTGCCGGATCAATCGCCGTGACCTCGCAGCGCGCGCACGGCTTGACGATATCGATTGTGACATCCCCGATCTGCACCGTTTTCCAGATATCCTCCGCAAAGGCATCGCAGCCACTAAAAACCAGATTGGGCCGGAACCGCCGCATCGGAACCGGATCGCCGCCGCGCTCCACGATGCGCCTGTTCAGATCGTCCAGCGACGCTTCCGAGACGACCAGCAGCGGGTATCCATCCGAAAACGCCGTTTGGGCGGGCTGCGGTGCATAGTGGGGATTTACCGGGCGTACAAATCCCTCCATCATCCGCACCAGCCGGACATCGCTGTGCAGATAATCACTGAACCACTCCGCTGCCTGATCGCCTTCGTCGCACGCCTTGCACGTATCCTTCCAGATTTTCACCCGGCGGCAGATAAACGGCTGGTGCTCTAACGAGATCCGCAGGGAAGGCATATTCGGCGCGTCGATCCGCAGGTGATCCGCTTCAAAAGCCGGCTGGACAAGCGCCAGAGCATGAAACTCTCGCTGCGTGAGAAATACGTTCGCGGCGTCAATCAGCATCCAGCGCCGATCCCACAGCGGCCCACGAACGTCGATTTCAATCTGATCATGGGTCAGCGCGCCGCATGCCTTGATCGGGTAGGTGTATATTTGGGTGAGGGTAGGCATTAGCAACGACCCCTTGATAAATATATATCGACAGGGAAATTATAGAATATTGTTCTAACTATTGGTGCATGTTTCCTGTATAGTTAGTTGCGCCACATTTAAAAGGAGGCTGCCGTGCGTCTACTTGTCTTTAATGAACACCACCTGGGGGTGAAGCTCTCTGGAGGAATCCTGGATGTTTCCGCCATCCCACTCACCATGGATGATCTGCTGCGGGGCGGCCCAGCCGCTTTAGTTGCGCTCGAACAGTTTGTTTCGGAACATGCTCAAGCGCCCCTGCTCGATGAAGCAGCGATCACAGTTGGCCCCTGTGTGCCACATCCCGGCAAGATTATCTGTCTGGGGATGAATTACCAGCGCCACACCGCCCAACTGGAACCGGGCCAGCAGCCATCCCCGATCCTGTTCGCCAAGTACAACAATACGCTTGCCGCCACCAACGAGATCATTCCACTGCCTCCCATTGCCGAACAATACGATTACGAAGCCGAACTCGCCGTGATCATGGGACGCCGGGCGCAAAACGTTTCCGAGAGCGAGGCACTCCAACACGTATTCGGCTACTGCAACGCCAACGATCTGAGCGCCCGCGAACTGCAAAAACGGACCAGCCAGTGGATGCTCGGCAAAACACTCGACAAGTTTTTCCCTATCGGCCCTTATCTCGTGACAGCCGACGAAATCCCCGATCCCCAGAATTTATCGATCCGCGCCTGGGTCAATGGCGAACTGGGCCAGGATGCCAACACCTGCGACATGATCTTCTCGGTGGCCTATCTGATCAGCTATATCAGCCATCATTTTACGCTGGAAGCAGGCGATATCATCGTCACGGGCACGCCGGATCGCGTGGCGCGGGGCGGTGAAAAAGTCTGGCTCAAGGCGGGTGATGCGGTGACAATTGAGGTTGAGGGTCTGGGGCGGCTGACCAACGTCATGGGATGAAAAAATCAGGGGCAACCACTTGATCGCCCCTGATATATCGAGTAGGGGCGTATGGCAATACGCCCAGCAGGTTATGCTTGCGCCTCCAGGAGGCAAGTTAATGAAAATCCGTGCTCTATTATTTTTTACGCTCTGCTTTGTCTTCCTATCAACGGTAGTAATATCGTCCAAACCCGCTGTTCGTGCGTCTTCCGGCTGGCAGGTCAAACAAGCCTGTCTGGAAACTTTTGAACCCCCAGCCGATTGGACATTCGACGGCACAATTGTGATGCAAGGTAATTCTGGCATCCACACCTATCAGCATGGATGGGCAACCCCTCATGTTTCTATTTTTCTGAATCCACAGTTCGCCTTACGAGAGGGAGAATTATCACCCGATGGCAACTGGTATGCCTATCCCTGGGGAGAATTTTATATTACTGAATCGTACAATCACCTTACAGAGGTTGAGGAGCTGCGTGTTCACAATACCCACGATGATCGTGAATACAGCGTGCCCTATGAGACATTTGGTTATCTGGGAACTTATATCCAGGCGCAGTGGATTGATAACGAACACATCTTATTTGAAAACGCCTATATCAACCCTTTCTCAGGAGAAATGGAAACGTGGAAACCACTGGAAAATCGCACCTTTGAATCTACCTCTATTCCATATTATCCCTCTCGTGATTGGTCAGCTTTTGTTTCTCCCAGGCTAAATGTTGATGCTTGGAGTTTATATATACTTGAGGATGGCAGCTATAAGTTAGTGAGCGATATCCCTATCGACACTTCACCTGTTGCCGTCATAGGATGGTCTCCTGATGCTCAGAAATTTGCAGCGTTCGCTGATCACACTATTTCACTCTTTGATCTAGATGGAACAATTGCCGACACCATTTATACATTAACAGAGGAATATCCATTTGCTGCACCTGATAGTATCCGTTGGTCTTCAGATGGACGGTATATCACATTCGTCCTTACTGAAGATGACTGGTGGAAATATAGTTATAATATAGGCGGAGGCTCGGAATATAGCTACGGAGCTAACCGCCTATTTATTGCCGACACGCAAGAACAGACTGTGATAGATACGTGTCTGGAAGTCGGCTGGGGAGTAGCGTGGTCTCCGAACGTAAACGAACTGGCGTTAGTTGGCCCCAATGAAGGACAAGCGCCATTACAGATTCTTGATGTGGCGTCTTGGTCTCTCTACACAGTTGCTTATCACGGTGTGAGTTATAGAACAGCCTATAACGATAACCGGGTTATCCTGGGGTGGAGCGCAGACTAACTGCAAAAAATCACCCCTGCTCAGTTATCCCAAGCAGAGGTGATCGGTTCAGTTGCTTACAAAATGTAAGCAACTGAATCAAGCAGCTTCTTCGAAGATTTCCCGCGACTTCTCGATATACTCCAGGCTCTGGTGGCGGAAGTACGTGTTATACAGTTCCGCGTAGTGCCCGCCCTGCGCCAGCAGCGAGTCGTGATCGCCTTCCTCGATGATCTCGCCTTCGCGCAGCACGATGATCCGGTCCGCGTTTTTGATCGTGGACAGACGGTGCGCGATCACGATCGACGTCCGGCGCTCCATCACCGTGTCCAGCCCTTCCTGGATCAGCGTTTCGGTCAGCGGATCGATGCTGGCCGTTGCTTCGTCCAGGATGAAGATCGACGGGTTTTGCAGCAGCACGCGCGCCAGCGCGACCAACTGCCGCTGTCCCATTGACAGACTGCTGCCGCGCTCGCCGACTTGGGTATCAAGTCCATTCGGCAGACTATCGAGCCAGTCGCCGCCGCCGACCTGCCGCGCCACGCTGACCACATCCTCGTCCGCCGCGTCTGGCGTTCCGTAGCGGATGTTGTCGCGCACGGTTCCGTCGAACAGGAACGGCGTCTGGGTCACAATCCCCAGATGGCGGCGGTAATCATCCATGTTGACGGTGCGAATATCATGACCATCGATCAGCAGGCAGCCGTCCTGAAACTCGTAGAAGCGCGCGATCAGCTTGCCGATGCTCGACTTGCCGGACCCGGTATGGCCGACCAGCGCCAGAGTTTCCCCGGCCTGGATCGTCAGCGAGAAGTTCTTCAGAACGCCTTCGCCCTCGTCATAGCTGAAGTCCAGCTTGTCAAACGTGATCTCGCCCAGCACCATCGGCAGAGGTTCGTTGCCCGTCTGGACGACCTTCGGCTCGGCATCGATCAGCGCGAAGACGCGCTCGCCTGCCGCCAGGCCCAACTGGAACTGGCTCCAGAACGAGGCGATGCTCGTCAGCGGGAACCAGAACATCGCCAGCCCCTGGATGAACAGGTACCAGTCACCCGCGCTCAGCGCTCCATGCCGGACGCTCTGCCCGCCGAAGTAAACGAGCACCGCCGTACCGATCCCGGCCAGAATGTTCAGGATCGGGAAGATGGCGTTAAACACATAGCCCGTGTGCAGGTTGATCCGGTAGGAACGGGCGTTGACTTCCTGAAATTCCTGGTAGATCGTGTGCTCCTGGCGGAACGTCTTCGCCACGCCGATCCCGCTGACCGTCTCCTGGATGTGCGCGCTCACTTCCGCGTGGATGCGCCGCGACTGCGTGACTGTGTCGCGGGCGACCTTGCGGAACATCAGCGCGGCGGTGACGATGAACGGCGCGAGAGTCAACGTGATCAGCGTCAGCTTGAGATCCACGCTGAACAGGTAGCCGATCAGCAGCACGACCAGCAAAAGCTGGCTCATCAGGTCCATTGCCAGCGTCACCACCTGGGAGAACGCCTGTGTGTCGGAGGTAACGCGGCTGACGATCTTGCCCGATGGGAACGTGTCGTAAAACGATAGATCGCGCTTGACCACCGCGTCGAAGGCATCTTCGCGCAGATCAAAGACGACATTACCCACCGCCTGTGACGATAACCACTGGCGGACGGCGTTCAACGCCCAGCCCAGGCTGCCTAACAGAATCACCCCAACGGTGATGAAGATCAGCCTGTCGCTGGACGAGTCCGAGCGCAGGCGGTCCAGGCTGCGTGAGATAAAGATTGGCAGGCCCGTGTTGACCAGCGAGGTGACAACAATCATGCTTGCCACGACGATCATACGGGTCATCTGCGGGCGGAAGTAGGCCATGATACGTTTGACCAGTACGCGGTCAGTATAGCTGCGGTCGTAGGCCTCAGCGTCGAGGCCATCCATAATAAAACCCATGCGTTTGACTCCTATGCAGGTTTGGCAAACGGCGAGGCCTCTTGCAGAGGCGGAAGCTCAACATCGTAACGGGCGAAAATACGGCGGTAGTGCGGCGATGTGCGCAGCAGGTCTTCGTGGCTGCCCAACGCCACCACCCGGCCCCGATCAATCACGATGATCATGTCGGCCCAGCGAATCTGGGAGAGCCGGTGTGTGATCAGCAGGGTTGTGCGGCCCTTCTGCGCCCGCCGGATCGCCTTCTGGATTTCGTCTTCGGTCGCGCTGTCAATGGCGCTGGTCGAGTCATCCAGGATCAGGATACGCGGGTTGCTCAAAAAGGCGCGGGCCAGGGCGATCCGCTGCCGCTGTCCGCCGGAGAGTGTCACGCCGCGCTCGCCAACCTTGGTCTGATAACCGTCGGTAAAGGTCATGATAAAGTCGTGCGCCTGCGCTTCCCGCGCCGCCTGTTCGATCTGTTCCTGCGGCGTGTTGGGCGCGCCAAAGGCGATATTCTCCGCCACCGAGCGTGAGAACAGGAAGACATCCTGCTCGATCTTCGATATCTGCGAGCGCAGCACCGTCAGATCCCACTCGCGCACGTCCGTCCCATCGATCAGGATGCGGCCTTCGGTGGCGTCATAGGTGCGGTTGATCAACTGCGTCAGCGTGCTCTTGCCCGATCCGGTCTGGCCGACCACGGCAACGGTCTGGCCCGGCCTGATGTGGAACGAGATATTTTCGAGCACAGGTGTCTCGCTCTGATCGTAGCGGAAGGTGACATTTTCAAAGACGATATCGCCTTCGATCTGCTTGCCAAAGCCGCCCGCGTTTTCGTCCAGTTCCGTCTCCGCCTTGATGATCGCCAGGATGCGTTCCGCGCTGGCGATCCCCAGTTGGACCAACCCGAACGAGAAGATCGAGATGAACACCGGAAAACGCAGCACGTTCATCAGCCCCATCACGGCGATGATCTGCGGGATGGTCAGTGACCCGTTCCGGTAGAGAATCATGCTGTGCAAAAAAGTCAGGCCAAGCGCCACGCCGTAGAGCAGAAGGGGCAGGTAGCGCGCTTCAATGCGGCCCTGCCGCACAAAAAAATCGCGGTAAGCGGCTGCATTGCGGCGGAACCGGGAGCGTTCATAGGCTTCCTGCACGCTGGCCTTCACGATCTCGATACCGGAGATCGCCTCTTCCAGCCCGGCATTCAGTTTGCCGAACGCTTCGCGCTGCTCGTACATCACCGGGTTAAGCTGGTGCGTGTAACGGCGCACGGCAACGATGTAGGCCAGGACAAACAGGACCGGGACCACCAGCAGCCGGACGTTGATCAGCCCGATGTAAAGCAGGGGTACAGTGATACCCATCACAGTGTCAAAGATGAAGCGCAGGCCAGGGCTGACTGTTGGGTTCAACTGGCGCACGTCGTCAGTCGCGCGGGCCATAATATCCCCCACGCGCTGGCGATCATGAAACGTCTGGCTTTTGCCCAGCAGGCCGATATACAACTCCTGGCGGGCATCCACTTCGAGGCGCTGCGCCAGTGTTTCCACCAGCAGACTGCTGCTCAGGAAGGCGACGCCGTCCAGCAGCAGCACGCCCAGGATCGCCAGCGATATCCACAGCAGTTTATGCCCATCTGTCGGGTGCAGAATCTCCTGCGCGGCCCATCCGATCAGCACCGGGCTGCTCGAATAGGCGAAGTAGCTGATGATGGCCAGGCCAATCGCGATGATCACAAACCATTTGTACCGCCAGGCGTGCGAGAAGATCCACCGGGCCGGGCCGGATCGGTTATAGGGATAGGTGTTTTGAACGGTAAACTCGCTCTTTGTCCGTTCGCTCATGAGGGCAGCTCCATGAAGCTAGGATAGCCGGTTGCGCGCACGCTCATACGCGCACGCTTCGGTCACAGGACAACATAAAGATCATATCACTACTTTCCTGACATCTCGTGTCAGGATTAGAACAAATTGGCAAATCGAATCGGAAAGAAGCCTTGCGGCTGGAGGATCGAGCTACGACGGTGACGAACGATCAGCGGGTTGGTGGGAGGTTATTCATAAAACGTTTGCCCTCAGTTTGTTGTGGTTGACACGACCCAAAGTATACACCAGAAAGTTGTTGAATGGGAAGACCCTTGTTGAAGATTACCCTGGCGAAGGCGTGAAATCGATCATTATAAAAACGTGCAAAAAATCACAAATATTTGGCGCGGGCCAACACTCTGTTTACAATGAGACGCTGCCTTCTCCCTATAAATTAAGGATACAAACACCATGCGAAAAATGACTGAAACGAATTTATGGGCAGCCTTTGCTGGCGAGAGCCAGGCTCACGTCAAATACTTGAATTTTGCAGAACAGGCTCGCCGCGAAAAACTGCTCAATATCGCCCGGCTGTTTGAGGCCGCTGCCTACTCCGAACAGGTTCACGCCAGCAATCACCTGCGCGCCCTCGGCGGCATTGGTGATACGGCGGCGAATCTGAGCGAAGCCTTTGGCGGCGAAACGTTTGAAGTTGAAGAAATGTACATGGCCTACAAAGAAGTAGCCGATGCTCAGGGCGAAGAAAAAGCACTCCGCTCTATGAGTTGGGCCAATGAAGCCGAAAAAATCCACGCCCGGCTTTACGCGGCGGCTGGCAGTTGCCTGGAAGCCAAGCAGGATATTGATGCCACAGATGTCTGGGTCTGCCCCGGCTGCGGTTTCACGATGGAAGGCGACGCCCCCGACGTATGCCCCATCTGCGGGCAGCGGCACGAAAAATTCCGCAAGTTCTAGGACCAGCCAACAAAAAGAAGCCGGGTTACAACTCGGCTTCTTTACTGATATATCCTTCTGCCAGTTGCGCTTTTATTAGAATGGTTTATACTGAAGATAGTTCTTGCACCATCTTTTGAGGAGGATCTATGAACCAACTCGTGAAAATGATTACCGAAAAGACTGGGCTTGACGAAAAAATGGCAACGCAGGTTGTCGGCGTCGTCGGCGATTATCTAGCCAAGACACTGCCTGCTCCCTTGAACCAGAATGTCGACAAACTACTTTCGGGAGATATCTCTGATCTCTCGCAGATCCCTGGTTTGGGCAAAAAAGGCGGCCTGGGCGGCCTGTTCAGCGGGCTGTTCGGTGGCAAAAAGTAACCTACGCTCTCGATAAGTTCCGCCAGTTTGCAATTTTTTCCTTTCCAACAAAGCCGAGCTGTTTGACTCCTGCCCGGCATTTTTATTATCCCGATGAACAAAACGGAATACAGGTGCGTATAAAACCACACCAAACACGGTTGTTTATTCGCCGAATTTGCTCTCTTTTGTTTCTGATAGTATCCTTGCTAAGTGTACTCTTGCCGGAATTGTACGATGTGACTAAGCGGGCGGGTTGTTCACCTGCACGGGCACGATACGGCATCTCCGGTCAAGGGCACAGGGAGGCGAAAACATCGTCACTTTGCACGAATCCCGGTAAGAAAGCCTTCAGTATAATGAAAGCGTTTTCTTATGGCGGGAGAAGCACCTGGGAACATAAGGAGGCTTATTGACGCTATCCACGCTCACAGGTTCATTCACGCCACATTTTAGTTATTTAGCACTAGGGAGAAGAGGCATGAAACGGATCAATTTGTTGGTTATTGTGGTCCTGGCTCTGACGGCTCTCGGAATTGGCACAGCGAGCGCCAGCACCGACACTGTGGCTCAGACCCGGACCGCCCGCGCTGCCGATACGATCATCCTCGGCACGACAGACGCCATTTCTAAGCTTGACCCCGCCGACGCTTATAGCTATCACGACTGGGAAATCCTGCGCAACACCAATGAAGGCCTGCTGCGCCTGACCCCTGGCACTACCGAGATAGAACCCGCAATCGCGGCGGCAATGCCTACAGTTTCTGAAGATGGTCTGACCTATACCTTTGAACTGAAGCCCGACCTGAAGTTTGCCGATGGTACACCCTACGGCGCGGAAGAAGTTGCCGCCAGCGTCAACCGCGTGATGGCCCTCAACGGCGACCCGGCTGCTCCCCTGGTGACTTCTTTTGTCAGCAAAGTGGAAGCTGTCGATGGCAAGGTCGTCTTTACGCTCAATGCTGCATTCGACCTGTTTCCGCTGTTGACCACCACCCCGCCCTATGTCGTGATCAACCCCGCAGACTATCCGGCGGACGCGATCAACAACTTCCCAACGCAGATCAATGGCAACGGCGCTTACTCGCTCGTCAGCTATACATCTGAAGAGCAGGCCGTTTTTGCGGCGAACCCGAACTATCACGGAACCGCAGCCGTGACGCCGAACATCATCATTCGCTACTACAAAGACTCACCCCAGCTCAGCCTCGCCCTGGAATCTGGCGAAGTGGATGTGGCGATGCGTACCCTGTCGCCCACCGAACTCGACACCCTGCGCAACAACCAGGACATCAGCATTATCAGCGCTCCTGGACGTATCATTTACATGATCTTCCAGCACGCGATGGCCCCCGGTGATGACATCAATGTCCGCAAGGGCTTTGCCTACGCCATCGACCGCGATGAGATCGTAGACCGCGCCCTGGGTGGAAGTTACCAGCCGCTGTACTCGATGATCCCGCCCGGCTTCCTGGGTGCGGACGAAGCGTTCCTCGACACCTACGGCTTCGCTGATCCCCAAGCAGCGGCGGCTGAATTCGCCAAGTCTGGTTACACCGCTGACAACCCGCTGGTGCTCGATCTCTGGTACCCGCCGGAACACTACGGCGACCAGATGGTGGACGTCGTGACAATCGTCAAGGAACAGCTTGAAGCGACGGGTGTGGTCCAGGTGAACCTCCAGGTTGCTGAATGGAGCACCTACGTGGAGGCCGCGACCTCCGGCGACTACCCGATCTTCATGTTCGGCTGGTTCTTCGACTATCCCGACAGCAGCAACTACATCGATCCGTTCGCGCAGTGCGGTGCATCCGACAGCCTGGGTGTCTTCTACTGCAATGATCAGATGGACGCGCTGATCCTGAAGGGCCGCTCCGAAGTTGCCGACCCGGCAACCCGTGAACAGACCTATGTTGATATCCAGCAGCTTTATGCTGACGAAGTCGTCACCCTGCCCGTCTACGTGGCGACTGAAAACTACGCCTACCGCAATAATGTAGCTGGCGTCGTTTACGGCTCGGCCCTGGAATTCCGCTTCGCCTCACTGTCGAAGGAAGAATAAGACAGAAGGCTCTGAACGCTGACAATTTCCGGCGAGGCGATGGTTATGCCTCGCCGGATTTGGTTCATCTGCCCGGCTCGTTTTTGATCGAGGCCCCGGAATCTGGTAGCATCTGCCGCAACACTGCGTATAAGTGCGTTATAGTTGCTTGTTTCCCTCAAGCTTGAAGACGAAGGTCTCCACTCAGCCATCCGAATAGAAAGTGTAGTGAGAGATGGAGCTTACATTCCAATCGTTATGCATCGGCAGCCTGGGTCTGATCGGGATTTTTGTGCTGTATGCCATGCTGACCGGCAGCGCTTCGCTGCGCAGCTTTATCGTCATGCGCGTGCTGCTGACCATCCCCATGATCTGGGTGCTGGTCACGGTTGTATTCCTGTTCATGCGCGTGCTGCCCGGCGACCCGATCAAGTCCCGTATGAAACCAGGGACCGATCCGGTTCGCATTGCCGAAATTCGCGACCGCCTGGGACTGAATGATCCGCTGCATGTCCAGTATGTGAATTACCTGAAAGGGCTGATTCACGGCGATTTTGGTGTGTCGATTGTGGGCGAGGAGCGGCCTGTTGCCGAAAAAATCCAGGAACGCCTGCCCGCGACCATCGAACTGGTCATCCCAGCCTCGCTGATCACGCTGATCTTTGGGGTTGCCAGCGGCGCGTTCGCGGCAGATAAACATAAAAAAACGCCCGATGTGGCGATCCGTCTCGGAGCGGTCTTTATCTATTCCATCCCCATTTTCTGGATGGGTCTGCTGCTCCAACTGATCTTCAGTTTGCAGCTTGGCTGGCTGCCAGTCGCGGGGCGAATTGATCCCAAGGTCAAAATGATCCGCCATACCAATATTTTGACCCTGGACAGTATTGTGACCAATCACTCCGAAACCGTGCTGGCGATGCTTCTGCTGCTGTTTGGATTACTGGTGCTGAAGGTCTGGATCAATCTCAGCAAGCCGCACCTCATGAGAATCGAGAACGGAACCCAAATCAGACAGGGTTTATTCAGCCAATTCACTGATTTTCTTTTCCTGGGATCAATGCCACCTAACCTGGTAAAACGGCTGGGCTATGAACGGTTTGCAAAACGTGTGTTTCGCATCCAAATGGTTTGTGTTCTTGCGATCCTATTGATCTTGTCGCTGACCCTCTCGCCTAACTGGGGCGCATTAAAAAGCATCCTTGAGCACATGATCCTGCCTGTGACCACGCTCTCGCTGGCCCTGGTCGGCGTGTTCGTGCGCCTGACGCGCTCCAATATGATCGAAACGCTGCAAGAAGAGTATGTCTCCTCAGCGCGGGCGCGCGGCGTGCCAGAGCGTAAAATCGTCTATTATCACTCGCTCCGCAATACGTTTATCCCGATCCTGACCCTGATCGGGCTTCAGGTTGCCATCCTGTTCGCGGGTGCGGTGTTGACTGAAACAACTTTTTCCTGGCCGGGCATGGGTCTGATGCTCAAAGAAGGCATCGCCCTGCGTGACTATCCATTAGTGCAGGGCGGTGTCACCGTGTTTGCCGTGATGATTTCCGTCACGACCCTGCTGATGGACATTTTGTACGCCTTTGTTGACCCGCGCATCCGGTACTAAGGGACACACATCATGACGGACGCACAGAAAACTCTCCCAGAGTGGAAATCGGAACTGGACCGCATCGGGTTCTGGCGGCGCTTTATGCTGATGAGCCGCTGGCACGGCGTCAACTGGTGGTTGATGACCATCAGCGGGCTGGCGGTGTTGTTTTTCATTTTTATCGGCCTGTTTCCGGGATTGATCGCGCCCTTTGACTACACCGAAGAGGCCGGACCGAGCAAACAGGCTCCCGGCACAAGCCCGGACGCCTTTGTGTTGGTGGCCCGCTCCGACGCAGGGTATACGGATTTCGCCAGCCTGAACAACGGCGTAGAAAAGGCATCCCAGGCTGCCAAGATTGGCGTAATCGACGAGGTTTCCAGCCGCGCCGTCAGCCAGCAGGGCGAAGCGTTGGGCAAAATCCGCCCGCGTCCTGTGCGCGCCTTCGATATGACGATTGATCAGTTAATGGCCTCTGTCGTGAACGGTGAATTTCAGGGGGCTTTGATCAAGGAATCCGACACAGGCATTGTGGAAAAATACCCGGAACTGACTACCGTCGGGTTTGTCGGTCGCCACTACGAACACGGCTTTATAATGGGAACCAATGTGCTGGGGCAGGATGTGTTCAGCCGCCTGATCTACGGCACGCGCACCACCTTGATTATCGGCATGCTCTCGGCTATTTTCGCCGCCGTTGTGGGCATCCCGGTAGGTCTGCTGAGCGGCTTCTGGGGCGGGCTTCCTGACCGGCTGATGACTCTCGTGATGGACAGTCTATACAGCTTCCCCGGCCTGATTCTGGCGATTGCCATCGCCGCCGTGCTGAGCGCGGGCATCGGCAATATTGTCGTCGCCATCGCCGTGATCTACATTCCGACCTACTTCCGCATTGTGCGCGGGCAAACCCTGGCCATCAAAGAGCAGTTGTATGTGGAAGCGGCGCGCAGTCTGGGGGCCAGCCGCGCCTCGATTCTGGCGCTGTATATCTTCCCGAATGTGATTTCATCCATCGTCGTGATCTTCTCGGTCAATGTGGCTGACGCCATTCTGACCGGGGCGGGATTATCTTTTATTGGCCTGGGTCTGCCCGTCACGATCCCCGACTGGGGCGCGGACCTGGCGCACGGGCAGGAAAATATGCGCTCGGCGTGGTGGCTGGTGACGTTCCCCGGCCTGGCGATTGCCATGCTGACCCTGGCTTTCAGCCTGTTGGGGGAGAGTATTTCGGAGATTTTGAACCCGCGCCTGAATCGCCAGTAGTCGTATATGTAGGGGCGTATGGCAATACGCCCAAATTTACATGTAGGGGCGCTGCTTGCCGCGCCCAATAGAAGGTCTGACCATGTCTCAAAACTCTCAATCTGACTCGCAGCCCGTCCTGGGGGCTGATCAAAAACCGCCAGACATCATGATGCAGGTCCGCAATCTAAGCGTGTGTTATCAAACGCGGCGCGGCCCCTTGAGCGCGATTGATAACATGTCGCTGGACATCTACAAAGGCGAGATCCTGGGCCTTGTGGGCGAAAGCGGCTGCGGCAAATCGACGCTGGGCAAGGCACTGATGCGCATGATCCAGCCGCCCGGCGAAATCACGCAGGGGCAGTTGATCTTCGACGGAACTGACCTGATGACGCTCTTTGACCGGGAAATGCGCGAGATTCGCGGGGCGAAGATCAGCATGATCTTCCAGGACCCGATGACCTCGCTGAACCCGGTGCAGCGCATCGACGATCATATTATCGAGGCGATCCGCGTCCACCATCCCGAAGTCAGCCGCGAAGAAGCCCGCGAACGCGCTGTTGCCCTCATCGAACGGCTGGGTATCGGCTCCAAGCGGCTCGAAGACTATCCGCACCAACTGAGCGGCGGTATGCGCCAGCGCGTGATGATCGGGCTGGCCCTCGCTCTCAAGGCGAATATTATTGTGGCCGACGAAGCGACCACCTCGCTTGATGTGATTGTCGAGGCCAAGTTCCTCGATCTGCTGCGCGAACTGCGCGACGAATTTAACCTGACCATCATCCTGATCACGCACAATATCGGCATCGTTGCCGAACTCGCGGATCGCGTCGTGGTCATGTACGCCGGGCAGATTGCCGAAGTTGCCGACGTGGAAACGCTGTTCCACGATCCGAAGCATCCCTATACGCAGGGATTGCTGAAATCCGTGCCGAACATTGATCTGGAAGGGGATGAACTGTACCGGATGCCCGGCAGCCCGCCCAACCTGATCAGCCCGCCGCCCGGCTGCCGCTTTAACCCGCGCTGCCCGCATGCCATGCCCATCTGCTCCGAGCGGGAACCGACTCTGTTACCCGTTGCCAAGCCTGAGATTGAGGCGGTCATGGGCCTGCCCTTTGAACATCTCGTCCACTGCTGGCTGTACCAGGACCACAAAGAAGGCGGTCAATAATGGCTGACAACATCGTAAAACCTGTCACCGCCCCATCCACAAAAGGACCTGTTGAGTCCGATGTGCTGCTCAGCATGCGGGATGTCAAAAAATACTTCCCGGTCAAGCAGGAGCTGCTGGAAAGTCTCTTTGGTGAACGCCAGTATGTGCGCGCCGTCGACGGTGTGAGCTTCGACGTGCGGCGCGGCGAAGTGTTCGGCATTGCTGGGGAAAGCGGCAGCGGCAAGACCACTACCGGGCGTCTGGCGATCCGCCTGTTGGAGCCAACCGCCGGGCAAATTCTGCTGAATGGCAGAGATATTTCGCACCTGAAAGAAAGCCAACTGCGCCCGCTGCGCCGCCACATGCAGCCGATCTTCCAGGATCCATTCGCCAGCATGAACCCGCGCATGACCATCGGGCAGGGGATCGCCCACGGCGTGCGGATTCACAAACTCGGCGCGAATAAACAGGAAGTCCGCGACCGCGTCATGGATATGCTGGGCCGCGTCGGGCTGATCCCACCGGAAACGTTCTACGGGCGCTACCCGCACCAGATTTCGGGTGGGCAGCGGCAGCGTGTCGTGATCGCCCGCGCCCTGGTGCTTGACCCGGAACTGATCATGGCTGACGAACCGATTGCTATGGCCGATGTCTCCGTGCGCGCCGTGCTGCTCGATCTGATGAAAGAACTTCAGCAGGAACTGAACCTGACCTATCTCTTTATCACGCATGATCTGGCGACGGCAAAATACATCTGTGACCGGATCGCCGTGATGTACCTGGGCCAGATCGTCGAACTGGGCGATATCAAGAGCATGTACCATGAGCCGCTGCACCCCTATACCGAGGCGCTGCTCGCGGCGGTCCCTGTGCCCGATCCGCGCCACCGCCGTGACAAACCGATGCCCAGGGGCGAAATCCCCAACCCGATCAACCCGCCGTCCGGCTGCCGTTTCCATCCCCGCTGCCCCATCGCCCAGGAGGTTTGCAGCCAGATCGTACCGGAACTGCGCCCGTCCAAGACCGACCCGGCCCACGTCGCGGCCTGTCACCTGCGCACCGGGGATTACCAGCACCTCGACCCGACCCGCAAATAACACATTCAGGGGCGATCCAGATAATTGGATCGCCCCTTTTTCCTAGCTTGATATCCCTAAGAAGCCTTTAAAATAAGTCCCTGGGGCATATGAACGGTAGTTCAATGCTTCCTGGGTGAGATATGTCGATATTTAGCCGTTGTGGTCTGCTCACCTGCTAGCGCAAATCCTATCTGCCGCCGCGACGCCCCCTGAGGAAAAGCAAGATGCTGAAAATCGGATTTTTGCTGCCCCGATTGATAATCATCTATGGCTTCTCCTCTACACAGTTGTACAACAAATTCCCCTTATCTATGGACAAGATCGCTTCCGTTCACCGGATGGCAAGTATCGTCCGCTGGGCGCCTATGGGATGATGCCAACGACCACGACGCCTCAAGTTTATAAGTCGAAAGTATAAAACTGGATCTATTGCCTGCTGTAACAGACTTCACCGCAATTGAAAATGCATCTGCCGATCAGTAGACAGCACGCGTAATTGTTTATAAGACCAGCTTGTCTAATAACTAACTGGGCATCATTGTGATCATTCGATCTTGCCGATAAATAGCAGCGAAAATGTATGACACCCGCAGGTACAAAAACGAGACTTAATCCGGATTGTCTACCCAGGCATCACTTCACGAACCATATAAACTTATCTGATGTTTCTCCTGCAATCGTCAGATTATGGACAATACGCTCAATATCTTTATTTGGCATGAAAAGCGAGACTAGGAATAGCTTTACTCTAACGTAAGATTGATCCATATTAAGCCTCTCTTGCCTATCTGGCAGACAACTGGTGGTTCAACAGACCCACCTTGCGCAGAATAATCTCTCTGCGCTGGGTACTTGTATTCAATTTGGGGATCGTCACTTCATCATTGGGTGATAGACTGGTCCCTTTGATCTCACGCTGCACCAAAAATACAGTCTGACTATCATTTGATATGAGTACGCTCATATATATCCCAACCTGGATCGGGTTTCGAGATTATGCGTATAGGCTCAGATTTAAGTCGGTTTGAGTCAACCGTCCAGATAGCCTCTGGAGTGATGAGTAACAGAGTTTCTTCCGGAAATTGAGAAGAAGCAGTTTTGCTTGAGTTTCAAACCCTAACGGTAGCATGTTAGAAGGAGTGACATCAAAAATCGCCATAACATATTTTTCTCACCATAATACGCCTGAGTTAGTTTTTCCACTTTTTATGTAGCTCGGCAAATTCTGAGGCTGAGAGGGGCAGGGGTGAGGGATATTGCTTTTCCTTTGCGTTCTTTGCGCCCTTTGCGGTAAAACTGCTTTTACCTTTCCTTTTCTTGCTTTTTCTCTGCGCTCTCCGCGTTCTCCGCGGTGAAAAGGTTTTTCTCCATGAACACCAAGCAGGAACTACTCACGGAAATCCACGCCGGGCGCGAACGCCTGGAAGCCGCCCTTGCCCCCTACGATACTGCCGCCATAGAAAGCACTCTGCTGCCGAACGGCTGGTCGCTCAAGGATTTGCTGGCCCATATCGCCTTTTGGGAACAAAAAGCGGCGGAGATTTACCGCGCGCTGCTGCGCGGCGATATCCCCGATACGCCTGATCCCGCCAACCCGGACGACGTCAACCGCGTGAACGCGCAGGCTTACGAAACCTACCATCGCTGCCCGGTCAGCGAAGTGCAGCGTTTGGAAGCCGCCGCCTATGACGACCTGCTCAATCTGGTGGAAAAAATGCCCGACGCCGACCTGTTCGATCCGCAGCGTTTCCCCTGGCTGCGCGGCGACCCTTTTGCCGAATGGATCATCGGCAACACATCCGGTCATTATGACGAGCATCTCGCCGCTCTGGGCTAGTACTTACAATTATTCTCTCTCATATCTTCAAATTCGTACTTAAAGTTCAACTTTAAAGGAGTATTTCACGGGGAATTTTGTTGTATCCTATAGTGTAGAGGTAGTTTTCGTAGGGGGCAGTGTGCGCAGCTAAGCCGCAGCGCCCGATTATCAAGCCGTCCGTTGTCCTATCTATTGATTCGGGTCACAATGTCTGGACAGCGAACAAGAATAAAGGTCCTCAATGGTTCAGGACCAAAAGTTACCTCAGGGTTAGGAAACCGTTAGTCATGAAACCGAAAAAGGGGGGTAAATAGATCGTCCCGTCGTAGAAGTGATCAACTAATTTTTCGCCAAAGTTAGAACGAGATCGCTCTGTATATGAGCTAATCCTTTTCAGTAATATATTTAATTATAGCAAGCTGCGAATTTGTGTGCTTTCTCGCCCTAAAACCTGCTTAAATCATTAAGATCGCTGCTCTATCTGGCACTCTACTTAAGAAATGACGGCTTTTACGCTGTCCCAGAAAATAAATTTTGTCCTTACGCCCGCCGTAAATACATTTTCTGGAACATCCACACCCCTACTGCAAAGTAGATGATAGACAGCACGATCAGCACGCTCAACTCAAACAGGATATCGTCCAGGCCCGCGCCCAGCGACACAACCTTGTTCAGCGCGACAACGGCCTGCGACGGCGGCAGGATATCCAGCAGTCCCAGCGAATGCCCGCTGATGGTGATCATCTTCAGCGACGGGATGGGCATAAACACGCCGGAAAAGAATGTCATGAGGAACAGCGGGAAGTTGGAGATCATGAACGCCCGCGATACGGTGCGCGAGAAGCAGGCGACGATCAGGCCCACGCCGACCATGGCCATGCTCGTGATCCCGCCGAGCAGCACGGCAATCCACAGCGGTCCCTCGCTGTGAAAGCCCATGACCACCGCCGATAAGAAGGTGAGTATGACCGCCACCACGCCGATCAGAATCTGGGAGAGACTGATCCCGCCCAGCAGATCAACAGCCGTCATGCGGGTGATCTGCAAGCGGCTGATCGTCCCCCCTTCGATCTCGCGGGCAATCGTCATCGCCGCCTCGTAGATCAGCATCACCGCCGCCATGATGAACAGGCCAGGAACCCAGGTTTCAAACTCCGTCCGCGCCCCGGAATCGCCCAGTGCCTGTTCGCTGAAGGCGACCGGGCTGGCCTCCGTGTTGATCCCGCGCAGGTAGCGATCAAGCGCCCCGCTCATGATCACCGAGGCGATGGAATAATACGGGTTCGTCTTGTCACCGACCACCTGCACTTCGACAGGAGGAGTGTGCCCGGCGTTTGCGGCCCGCGCGACAAGAGCCTGTGAAAAGTTGGAGGGAATTTCCAGCAGCAGATCCCCGTTACGATCTTTCAGGCTCTTCTCGGCCTTGTTCCGATCCGTCACCTGCTTAACCAGCATCATCGGATCGCCTGTCGAATAGGTCAGGTCGTCCAGCGCGTCGATCAGATCATCTCCCGCGTTCCAGGCTGCGCCGTTCACCTGTACCCCAGCGTCATGATTGATAACCAGCAGATCATACGTTGTGGATCGGCCACCCAACATCAGCCAGTAGAAGAAAACGAAGAACGGCCCCAGCGATAAGGTGAGCGACAGCGTCCAGAAGTCGCGCACCTGTTCGCGCATGCTTTTTTTCAATACGCTGAGCAGTTTCATTGCCGCAAACTCCTGCCGGTGAGGGAAATAAACACATCTTCGAGCGTTGTGGCCCGCAGCCGGACCTCGCTGGGGTGCACGTCCATGGTGCGCAGCGTGTCCAGAATGGCAGGCAGATACTCAACCACACCCCGCGCCCGTATCACAAGCAGTTCACCCGCATAGGACACATCCGGCACAATCCGCCGCACTGCGTCCGCCGCCCTCGCTGGCTCATCCCCAATTTGTATCTCCAACACGTCGCCGTCGCCCGCCTGTCGTTTGAGCGCGTCCGGTGTGTCCAGTACCAGAAGCTGCCCGTGATCGATAATCGCGATGCGATCCGCCACGCGTTCAGCTTCATCCATGTTATGGGTGGTCAATATCACCGTCTTGGTGCGTGCCAGGGAGCGCACGTAGTCTCGCACCATAATACGGCTTTGCGGGTCCAGCCCGGCTTCTGGCTCATCCAGGATGAGGATATCGGGATCGTGGACCAGGGCCATAATCAGGTTCAGCCGCCGCTGCATGCCGCCGGAGAGTGTCCGGGCCAGCTTATTCCGTTTGTCGCTCAGGCCCATCGCGTCCAGCAGAGACTCGCTCCGTTCGCGAGAAACCTTATGCGAAATGCCGTACATATCCCCGATAAAAATCATCTGTTCCAGGCAGGTTAATTCTTTCCACAGCACGATGCTCTGCGGGCAGATGCCGATGCGGGCCATCACGTCGGTTTCGCCGCCGCGTATGGGCAGACCGTGAATGAACACCTGCCCGGCATCTGGCTTGAGCAGCCCGCACATCATGTGAATCGAGGTCGTTTTGCCCGCGCCGTTCGGGCCAAGGAAGCCGAATACCTCCCCCTCGTACACGTCCAGCGTCAGATCGCGCACGGCGACCAGATCACCGAATCGTTTGTGTAACCCTTCCGTGTGGAGCGCAATGGTTTGCATGTTTTCCCCCAATCATGCTGCTGAGTCGCATTATAGGGATCATTGATTTGCCGGGCAAGCCAACGCTCGGACCCAAAACAGGTGAGTTTCGGCACTTGTCCCTGTGTTCCCCTCACTTCACACTATTCCTATGATTGCTTGTGTGGCACAAAGGCAGGATGATATGGAAACAATCACCTTTAACCTCTCAGCGATGTATGGCGATCATCATGTTATTGCAGTGCGACAACTCCTGCTGGAACTGCCCGGCGTGCTGGATGTCTTTGCCAGCAGTGGTTTCCAGCTCGTTGAGGTTCAATACGATCCGGCCCAAACCGACCTGGACGCCATCGCTGCCCGGCTGGATGAGGCGGGCTACCTGGGCGAATTGGCGCTGCCCACCCAGGCACTGCGGCGCAGCACCGTGATCCATCACCATACCGGGGGAACCATTAGTTTCGCCCAGCCTGTCTCACAGATGGAGCGATCGGTCTGGCCCTGTCCTGGCCTGGGGCCGCTCAGCAAGGGGGAATAACACATGCCGAAAGAACGACGCTCAGCGGCGGATCGCAGCATTGATCCCGCCTCCCAGCAGATGTTGGAACGCGCCGATCAGATGGGAATCGGTACTGCCTTCAGCCGCGCTGAGGATATGATTCCCTGTAACATCGGCTCGGCGGGCATGTGCTGCAAACTTTGTGGCATGGGTCCCTGCCGTCTGACCAAAGACGGGCAAACGGGCGTCTGCGGCGCGACCATCGATACCATCCAGGCTCGTAACCTGATCCGGTCTATCGCGGCGGGATCAGCAGCGCACTCCGATCATGGGCGCGATATGGCTTTCACCCTCAAGGCGGCAGCATGCGGCGAAGCAGAAGGTTACACCATCCGCGATGTCGCCAAGCTGCGCACCGTCGCCGCTGAGTACGGCATCCCGGTTGAAAAACGTTCCCCCCAGGAAATCGCCAACGATCTGGCGGACCTCTATATCGCTCAATTTGGACAGCAGCGCGGGGAACTCGCCCCGGTGCGCCGCGCCCCGAAGAAGCGCCAGGAACTCTGGAAAAAACTGGGTGTGACGCCGCGCGGCGTGGATCGCGAAGTGGTTGAAGCCCTGCACCGGACCCATATTGGCGACGATCAGGAGCCGGAGCACATTCTGAGCCACGCCATCCGCACGGCCTTAGCGGATGGTTGGGGCGGCAGCATGATCGCCACCGATATTTCCGATATCCTCTTTGGCACACCCGCCCCCGTCTTGGGACAGGCGAATCTCGGTGTGCTGCGCGCGGATATGGTTAATGTCGTACTGCACGGTCACGAGCCAACGCTCAGTGAAATGATCGTCGCCGCCTCGCAGACCCCGGAAATCATCGAGTATGCGCGGGCAGCGGGCGCGAACGGGATCAATCTGGCGGGCATCTGCTGCACGGCGAACGAGATTTTAATGCGGCAGGGTATCCCGGCGGCAGGGAACTTCCTCCAGCAGGAACTGGCGATCCTGACCGGAGCCGTCGAAGCGATGGTCGTGGACGTGCAGTGCATCATGCAGGCGCTTGGTCAACCTGGCAGAGAATTTCCACACCGAAATTATCACCACCTCGCCCAAGGTGAAAATTAAGGGCGCGACGCATATTGAATTTGACGAACACCACGCCCTGAGCACCGCAAAACAGATTTTGAAGCGGGCGATTGATAACTTTAAGAATCGGGGCGAAATCCAGATTCCCGATGTGCGCGAAGATTTGATTCCCGGCTTCTCCCATGAATATATCAATTACATGCTCGGCGGCTCGTACCGCGCCTCGTTCCGCCCCCTGAATGATGCGATCATGTCGGGCCGGATTCGCGGCGTAGCGGCGATTGTCGGCTGCAACAACCCGCGCAGTAAACACGACTATCTGCATACCCATGTCGCCCGCGAACTGCTCAAGCAGGATGTGCTGGTCGTGGAAACGGGCTGCGGGGCGATTGCCAGCGCCAAACAGGGCCTGCTGCTCGGTGAGGCTGGGCTGGATCAGGTGGGGCCGGGCCTGCGCGAAATCTGCGAGACGATTGGCATTCCGCCCGATCCTGCACATGGGATCGTGCGTCGATAACACGCGCATCCTGACCGTATTAACGGCGATCGTCGAAGAAGGCGGCCTGGGTGACGATATCGATCAGGTTCCCGCCGTCGGCCTCGCACCGGAGTGGATGAGCGAGAAAGCGCTGTCGATTGGCGCGTATTGCGCCGCGTCCGGTGCGTATGTCATGTTTGGCGGCGCGTCTCCGGTCAGCGGCATGCCGGAAAAAGTATCGGAAAGTGATATCGTGCTGCGCTACCTGAGCCAGGGCTGGGAAGCGCTCTACGGCGGCAAGATGGAATTTGTCAGCGATCCGGACGAGATGATCCGGCGCACGCTGGCCCACATTGATCAGAAGCGCGCCGCGCTTGGACTGCCTGTCTACGATCCGGCACGTTTCGGGCGGGGCGGCGATGATCGTCTCCGCGAAGATCATTCGCACGAACTGGACAATCTGTCTATACAGGACCGTCTGGCGGCACTCTACGGCGGTACGCCGCACGGTACGCCGCGTAAAGAGGAGGAGTAATCCATGTCACGCACGATTGCCACTCGCGCTATACGCGGCGCGAATGCCCTTGTTACCGAAGCGGAATGGATGCTCCGTAAGGCGCTGGTCGAGAAGGGGCCAGATACGCCTGTCGCTTTCCCCAACACGGCCTACTATCTGCCGCTGATCTTCGGCATGACCGGGCAGCAGGTGGAGCGGCTGGGTCAGCTTGAACCCGTGCTCTGCCATGCTCGTGATCTGCTGCATCCCGTCCCGCTGAAAAATCACTGGACGCCCTACCTGGGCGAAACGCTGGACAGCGGCATGGCGACGCTGCTGGCGGCAGAAACCATCGAGGCGATCCGCTTTGTTTACGGATTGCAGCCGGAACCATTCCCTGGTCACAACGGGAACGGTCATCTGAACGGCCCGATTGATGATATTCAACTGCGCTCGTGGGGCATCCAGTTGGTGGATGGTCGTATGCCCGGCTTCGCGGCGATTGTCGGCGCGGCGAAATCCAACGAGGTCGCTGTCAAAATCGTGCGCGAATTGCAGCGGCGTAATATCTTGTGCTTCCTTTCCGGCAACGTGAACGGGCGCAGCATCATTCACCAACTGCGCGAAGAGGGCGTTGAACTTGGCTACGATACCTATACCGTCCCGTTCGGCACAGACACGATCAGCGCCATCTATGCGCTTGGCTTCGCGGCCCGATCCGCCCTGACCTTCGGCGGTTTGAAAGGCGGCATGGCGCGCGATATCCTGCTCTATAACAAGGAGCGCGTCTTCGCCTTCGTGCTGGCGCTGGGCGAGGTCGACGATCTGAAGTATGCGGCGGCGGCGGGCGCGATCAACTTCGGCTTCCCGGTGATTGCCGATACGGTCATCCCCGAAATTCTGCCGACTGGCATCACCACCTATGAGCATGTCGTCAGTATGCCCTTTAATGAAATTGCTGGCGCGGACGATCTGGAACGTGCCGAACGGTTGGTGCAGAAATGTATCGAAGTGCGCGGCGTCAAGGTGCGCGTGGCGAACGTCCCGGTTCCGGTCCCGTATGGCTCTGCGTTTGAGGGCGAAGTCGTACGCCGGGCCGATATGCGCATCGAGTTTGGCGGCAAAAACGCGCGCTGCTTTGAATATCTGCACATGGCTCCGCTGGACGATGTGACCGATGGCAAAGTCGGAGATCGTCGGCCCGACCTTCGCGGATATCCCGGCGAGCGGCCTTATGGACATGGGCATCGTGATCAAGGTCGCCGGGCGGCAGATGCAGACCGATTTCGAACCCGTCTTAGAGCGGCAGATTCACTATTTTGTCAACGGCGCGTCGGGCATCCAGCACATCGGGCAGCGCGATATCGCCTGGATTCGCATCTCGAACGCTGCCGCCGACAAGGGCTTTAACCTGGAACACTTCGGCAAAATTCTCCATGCGCGCCTGCATGCCGATTTCGGGGCGATTGTTGATAAGGTGCAGGTGACGATCTACACCGATCCCGCCGAGGTCCAGGCGTGGTTGGCCCGCGCCCGCGAAGCCTACGACTTCCGCAATAAGCGTCTGGCGGATTTAGTTGATACCAATGTTAGTACGTTCTACAGTTGCAGCCTTTGTACTTCCTTCGCGCCGGATCATGTCTGCATCATCAGTCCAGAGCGCTTAGGATTGTGCGGAGCTTATAACTATCTGGACGCTGCCGCCTCATTCAGCATCAATCCCACTGGTCCGAATCAACCCTTGAAGCTCGGCAAGGTTATCGATTCCAACTACGGTTTCTGGGAAGGGATCAACGACTATGTGAAAGTTGCTTCACATGGGAATGTATCTGAAGTAAGCATGTACTCGATCATCAACCAGCCCATGACTGCCTGTTTGACCGGAGATGCCGAGATTTTTGTTGATTATCAAGTAACGTCGATAGGCGAGTGGGTTGAAGCCCGGCAAAAACAGCCACAGAAAAAAGCTTATGCTCTTACACTAGATGAAGCGGGGCAATCTGACCCAGAGTGAGATCATAGGAGTCCATGCAACTCCTGCCCCGCACGAACTGATCGAAATCGAGACAAAATCGGGGCAGCGAATAACGGTGACTCCCAATCACCCTCTAGCTGTAGATCGTCCCGAAGGTCAGGTATGGGTGCAGGCCGACGATATTGCCGAAGGGGAACGCATCTATGGGGCTAAACATTTCTGCATTCCTGAGAGTGTTCCTCTGGCTATTGATCTTTTACCTGATACCTGGCGAGTCGCTGATCCTGAACTAATCGAAGAAGCCTGGCAGAAATTAAAAACCCGTTACGGTTCATGGCTGGCTGCAAGACGCGCCCTTCCTGAGTTACCACAGATTAGCCAAAGTTGGCCTTTAGCTCTCTATCGCGATATCTGTAAGCATGTTGGAGACGAATGGCATCAAGCAAAAAAGCGCATTCGTCGTGTCGCACCTCCTCGTGGCAACCCGCCACAAGAACTCCCACAGATCACACCCGAACTGCTATACCTCTTAGGGTTTATTACTTCAGATGGTTCGATCCAACGTGTATATAAGAATCAATGCGAGATCATCTTTACAAACACTGAGAAAACCCTACTGGAAAATGTAGAACGTATTTACCACCAAGTCTTTCCCGATAAAAAATACGGCTGGCGTGAGAAAAAGGATGGTTCGGGCGGAACAATTAAAGGTCGAGTTATAGTCTCAACGCGGCCTTCCTTCGATATATACAGCAACAATGCGCTCCTGGGCGCATTAGCTCACGCTCTTGGCGTCCGGCGTGCAGATGCGCCTCGATGGGATTTAAAGCGGCTGTTTACGCTTCCCGAAAACCATATCGCGGCTTTTCTGGCAGGCGTTTTTGATGGCGACGGATCTATTCGTGTTCGTGAAGACAAGGGATGGGTAACAGGCGAAGCATATCTCTGCCACAGTGACCAGCAAGCAGCCCAACATCTTGCGCTCTTGATGCGTCGCTTGGGAGTTGTAGGCCATCTCACTAGCGCAAATATCTACAAAGTTGTACTGCATGGATTCTGAATTTCGTCGTTTTGCCCAGCAAGTATATCCTTACAGTCATCACCCAAGCCGATCCTCTCAATTAGATCGTGTACGAGCCGAAAATAGCTTAAAGCTGGATAAAACCCAGACGATGGTATTGCCCTATGCAGCGGGCAAAGCCCTGGCTTTAGCTGATACAGCCCATGTTCTAAGCCAATCTACCCGCTACTACTACGAAACAGGACGCTCTAGGCCCGTTCGAGGTAACTTCGAACAAGTCTTGGTGACTCATGTTGAGGCAAAGCCTCTTTTGCAGCCCTGGCTGGAACGCGAAGATTTCCTGGATACGATAACAAGCATCAAAACCATCAGGAACGATCGGTAAATACAACACGGTCTATAACCTGAGTCTGCTTGAGATCAACAGCTATCTGGCGAATGGCCTGTTGGTGAAAAACTGTGGCTGTTTTGAGTGCATCGTCATGCTGATCCCCGAAGCGAACGGTGTGATGGTCGTCAGCCGCGAAGACCCCAGCATGACTCCGGCAGGCATGACCTTCAGCACGCTGGCAGGCATGGCGGGCGGCGGATTACAAACCCCCGGCGTGATGGGCGTTGGCAAATATTACCTCGTCAGCCCGAAGTTCATCTCGGCGGATGGTGGCTTTAAGCGTATTGTCTGGATGAGCAGTGTGCTCAAAGAGACGATGGCGGACGAATTGCAAGCCGTTGCCGAACGGGAAGGCGATGCCGATCTGATCACCGCATCGCGGACGAACGACACGTGACCTCCGTCGAAGAACTGCTGGCGTGGCTGGAAGAAATGAAACATCCCGCGCTGGCTATGGACCCGATTTTTTAAGCAGGAGTAGGATATATGCCGTTGAAATCCCCAAAGATACATGGCCCGGAGCCGTCCGCACGATCACTCTGGGCGCGACAGCAGCCGAGGGCGGCACGCGGGCCCACACCGTGACCGTTGGCGGCGAGAAGACGCTGCCCTTTTTGCACTTTGAACAGGATACGCCGCACCGCCCCGTGGTTGCCCTGGAAATTGGCTATCCCTGTCCGGTGGAATGGTCCGCGCTGCTGCAAATGCCTGGGGCGACGTGATGACCGATCCTGGCGCGTGGGCAGCCGCGGCGGAACAGGCCGGAGCCGATCTGATCGTGCTCTCGCTGGGCCTGGGCGAACCCGATGCCCCGATCAGACCAGCCGGAGCCGTCGAAGCGGTGCAGTGCCGTCCTAAAGGCCAGCGGGCTGCCGTTGATTGTCCTGGCCCCCGGTCAGGCGGATATCGACAACGAACTGCTGGTTCCCATTGCCGAAGCGACCAAAGGCGAACGGATCGCGCTGGGCCTGTGCGAAGACAAAAACTACCGGACCATCGTCGCGGCGGCGCTGGCGAATGACCATCTGGTCATCGCGCGCACCCCGATGGATGTCAATCTCGCCAAGCAGTTGAATATTCTGATCAGCGATATGGGCCTGCCGCTGGACCGGATCATCATGGACCCGACCACGGGCGCGCTGGGCTACGGCATCGAGTACGGCTATTCGGTGATGGAACGGCTGCGCCTCGCCGCGCTGCAAGGCGACGCCATGACTCAACTTCCCATGATGGTCACGCCGGGCGAGGAAGCCTGGAAGACCAAAGAAGCCAAGGTCGGGACGGATGTCCCCGCCGCCTGGGGCGACTGGTACGAACGCGCCATCAATTGGGAGACGCTGACCGCTGTCGCGCTGCTCGAATCCGGCGCGGATATCATCGTGCTGCGCCATCCCGAAAGCGTCCGGCGCGTCCGTGCGGCGATCAACTGATCTAATGGCTGTAGGGGGATAATCATGGCACTCTCCGGAATTCAAATCTACAAACTGCTGCCGCAAACCAACTGCAAAGAATGCGGTTTCCCAACCTGTCTCGCCTTCGCGATGAAACTCGCCGCCAAACAGGTTGAACTTGCCGCCTGTCCGCATGTCAGCGCCGAAGCCAAAGCCCAACTATCCGACGCCGCTGAACCGCCGATCCGCCTGGTCACGCTCAAAAGCGAACGGGCACGAAGTCAAGGCGGGCAACGAAATGGTTCTGTTCCGCCACGAAAAAACCTTCTTTAACAAGCCGGGCCTGTTCGTGCGCGTGAAAGCAGGCGATGGTACCGCGCGCAATATCCAGGCCGGCTGAGTCCTTTGACGTGAGCTATGTGGGCATGCATCTGACCCTGGACGGGTTCGCCGTGCGAAGGCGACGATCCGGCGCTCGCATTTGACGGCGGCAGTGAGGCTGTGCGCGCCGTGAGCACCGCCCGCTGATCCTGATCAGCCGCGATCCCGCCGTGATCGTCTGCCGGGCTGGAACGTCTCAAGGGCGAAACGCCGCTGATCTACGGCGCAGACTGCTACCAACTGGGAAGCGATGGCGGACCTTGCCAAAGCGCACAACGCGCCGCTTGGCCGTGACTGGGTGACTCGCTCGATGACCTGGCCGATCTGACCGAAAAAATCAAAGCGAAGGGCGTTAACGATCTGGTGCTCGATCCCGCTGTGCCGCGATCTGAGTCAACTCACTCGCCGCCCAAACCCAGATCCGCCGCCTGGCGCTGAAGAAAAATTTCCGCCCGTTGGGCTATCCGATCATCGCCTTTCCCGGCGAAGGAACCGATCCGGCAGGCGAAGCGATCCGCGCGGCGCAGGCGATCAGCAAATATGCCGGGTTTATCGTGCTGGATCGCTTCTGCCCGGAAACGGTCTATCCCCTGCTGGTTCTGCGCGAGAACATCTACACCGACCCGCAGAAGCCGATCCAGGTTCAGCCGGGACTCTACGAGATCAACGATCCCAGCCCACCGATCCGGTGCTGGTCACGACGAACTTCAGCATCACCTATTTCAGCGTTGCCAACGAGGTCGAAGGGGCTGGGCTAGCGGCCTGGCTGCTCGTCGCGGATGCCGAAGGTATGAGCGTCCTCACCGCCTGGGCAGCGGGCAAATTCGACGCCGAACGCATCGCCAAAGCCGTCAAGGCGTTCAACGTCGCGGATAAGGTCGAGCAGAAGCGGATCGTTCTGCCGGGACATGTTGCCGTGCTCTCCGGCGAATTGGAAGAAGAACTGCCCGATTGGGAAATTCGGGTCGGCCCGCGTGAAGCGGTCGACCTGCCCAACTTTATGAAATCGGCACTGTAGGGGCGGATTTATTGGAAGGGAGCGAACCATGACCACCCAAACACCATCCCCCGTCCGGTTACTGGATCATCCAAGCGAATGCCGCTGCGAGAACTGCCCGCCGGAGCGTGTCTGCGCCTGGGCCTGTGTCCAGGGCATGAATATCGAAGATATCATTATCGGCGCACTGCTGGAAGACAGCACAAACTGGGCTTATCAGACCGAGCGACCCGAAACGGAAGCCGTACATCAGGCGCTTTGGAACAGTTTTAACGGCCAGGATCGTTGATGCCTCTTGTCACGTTTGAGGGCGCGCAGGAAGCTGTGCGTGTCCCACCCGGAACACTGATCACCGATGCGGCGCGGCTGGCGGGGGTCGAGATTGCCCAGCCGTGCGGCGGGCAGGGGCGCTGCGGGCGCTGCGCGGTATTGATCCAGTCCGGGGCAGTGCGCCGCCGCAGTACGCTGCGCCTGTCTGCTGGACGATATCGCGGCAGGGTATGCGCTGGCCTGCCAGACCGTGATCGAAGGAGATGTGTCGATCAGTGTCCCGCCGCAGGACAAAATCGAGCGCCGCCTGACAACGGATCGCACCGCCGCCGAAATCAGTCCTCCGGCGATTATGATCCGGCAACCATGCAGCCCATCCGGCGGGTGACGCTGACTCTGC
This sequence comes from uncultured Chloroflexia bacterium, assembly GCA_963753545.1. Taxonomy (GTDB): domain Bacteria; phylum Chloroflexota; class Anaerolineae; order Aggregatilineales; family Aggregatilineaceae; genus CAVWCQ01. The sequence goes on along the minus strand of CAVWCQ010000011.1, from coordinate 970,620 downwards.
CCCGCCGAGCATGGACGATCAAACCGACGATTGGAGCCGCCTGCAAACCGCGCTGCGCCAGCAAACCGAGGATCGCGGATTGGCAGGTATCGCTGCTCTGCTCCTGCGGCGGATCGGCTCTGTGCTGCGTCAGGGGGATTGGAACGTTACAGCGCTGATCGAGACCGATACCTGGGATCGGAGCACAGCGCGGCTGATCGACCTGCTGCCCGGCGCGGTCCCGGCGGAAAGCCGCTGTGGGGCATCGCGGTCGATATCGGCACGACCACCGTTACGTGTGGCTGGTCGATCTGATCAGCGGGGCGGTGCGCGCGCAGGTAGCGGAATACAACGGCCAGATCGCGCGCGGCGAGGATGTGATCTCGCGCATCATCTATGCCAGCAAAAATGGCGGCGGGCGGAGCTGCGCGAGCTGGTGCTGGATACGATCAACGGCCTGATTGATGCAGCCTGCAAGCACAGTGCAGATCGACGCAGAGCGATATCGTCAAGGCGACGATCGCCGGCAACAGCACGATGATCCACCTGCTGCTGGGCATTCCCGCCGACAGCATCCGCCTGTCGCCGTTTGTCACCGCGGTCAACCATATCCCGACCCTGATCGCGCCAGTGATGTCGGGCTGAACATCCATCCCGAGGCAACGGTCGACTGCCTGCCGGGTGTCGCCAGTTATGTCGGCGCGGATATCACGCCGGGCGTGCTGTCGTCTGGGATGGACGACTACCGATCCGTTGACGCTGTTTATGGATGTGGGCACCAACGGCGAGATCGTGCTGGGCAACCGCGATTGGCTGGTGACCTGCGCCTGTTCGGCTGGCCCGGCCTTTGAAGGAGCGGGTGTGGTGCACGGCATGCGCGCCACCAGGGCGCGATCGAGGAAGTCTGGATCAACGGCGAGACCTTTGAGCCGACCTACCGGGTGATCGGCGGCGGCAAAGCCGCGCGGGATCTGCGGCAGCGGCCTGATCTCGCTGCTGGCTGAGTTGTTCCTGACCGGTGTGATCGACAAAAGCGGTAACATTAACCTGGATCTGCCCACGACCCGCGCGTCCGTCATGGGTCGACATGGGCCGGAATATGTGGTCGCCTGGGGCGACGAAACAGCAAACCGGGCGTGATATTGTGATCACGCATGTCGATATCGATAACCTGCTGCGGGCCAAAGCCGCGATCTATGCCGGATTTAGCGTGCTGGCGGAGAGCGTCGGTGTGCCGCTGGAGCACGATCGAGCAGGTGCTGATCGGCGGCTCGTTTGGCAAAGTATATCAACGTCGAAAAAGCCGTCCAGATCGGCCTGCTGCCCGATATGCCCTGGGATCGTTTCCAGTTCCTGGGAAATACGTCGGTGCGCGGCGCCTATCTGGCGCTGTTGGATCGGACGGACGCGGGCGCGCATCACGGACATCGCCGCGCGGATGACGTACATCGAACTGTCGGCGGATAACACATTTTACGAAGCATTTATGTCGGCGCTGTTCCTGCCGCATACCGATCTGGCGCGCTTTCCAACGGTGCAGGCAGCTGCATTCACGGAGGATATAAACTATGTATATCATTGGCGAAAATATTCACATCATTTCCGAAAAAGTCAAAGAAGCGCTGCAACCGCGAAAGATGCCCAGTTCTTCCAGGAACTGGCCGTCAAGCAGGTCGAAGCCGGGGCGCAGGCGCTTGATCTCAACCTGGGGCCGCGCAAAAAAGACGGGGAAGAAGTCTTCCCCTGGATGGTCGAAACGGTCGAGGCGGTGGTCGATGTGCCGCTGAGTTTCGACAGCACCAACCTCGCTGGGCATCGAAGCCGGGCTGAAGAAAATCACCAAAGCCCAGCCGATCATCAACTCCACCTCCGCCGAACCGGAGCGGCTGGAAAAAGTGCCGCTGCTGGCCAAGCAGTACAACGCCCGCCTGATCGCCCTGACGATGGGCAGCAGCGGCATCCCGGTCGCGGCGGATGAGCGCGTGAACATCGCCATTGAAAGCGTTGATCCCGCGCATGCTGGAAATCGACTTCCCGATGACCGACCTGATCATCGATCCGCTGGTGCTGACCGTTTCCGGCTGCCAGGAATACTGCCCGCAACTGATCGAGGCGGTCCGCACCCTGCAGTATGCCTGGGACCCGTCGCCGGCGATTTCGGTCGGCTTGTCGAACGTGTCCAACTGCCGTCCCGCGTGAAAACCGCCCGCTGATCAACCGGATCTACTGTGCGATGCTGATGGGCGTCTGGCTTGCAGATGATGATCGCCAACCCGCTGGATCGAGAACTGAAAGAGACTGATCCGTATCATCGAGACACGCGACGACAGCACGCCGGTGGGCCGGCTGTATCTGAAGATTGCACGATCGCATCGCCGCGATGGAAGAGCCGACGATCGAGGATGTGGACATGAGCGATCCGGAGCAGGTCGCGATCTGGAAGACGGTGCAGATTCTGCTGAACAAGGTGATCTACGCCGACGGCTATTTGCAGCAGTAGAGGCATATCGGCAATAACTCGAACGTGTCTGCGTATCGTCAGACTGCTCGAACTAGATTTTTAAGGAGATATGCCTATGCCTGGCTTTACACCTGGACGCCGCTGGCAGCCGCCCTTTTACCCCTTCAAACGTGAACCGTTCGGCTACCGCCTGCTGGCAAGCGGTCGAGCGGATGGTCAAAGGGCCGCTGTTTGGCTGCCGGATGTGCGGCAACTGCCTGCTGCAAGAAACCGCCTTCATCTGCTCGATGGAATGTCCCAAAGGAGCGCGCAACGGCCCCTGCGGCGGCTCGACCGACGAACACTGCTATGTAGATGAAACGCGCCCGTGCATCTGGTACAAGATCTACGAGCGCTCCTTCAAGATGGGCCGCCAGGAAAAACTGCTGGAAGTGCTGCCGCCGCTGGATTGGGATCAAGTCGGGACGGAAACCTGGGGCGATGTCTGGCACCAGGTGCGCAAAGTCGGGCGTGCAAACATTTCGTCAGCGGGATGCTCTCGCGCGATGTCCAGCGCCGCGCCGCAAACTGGGATTCGGTCTTTCAGCCCGTGCGCCAGCCGGACTGGTGGCAGGGCGACTCGGAATATCACGCGCCCGCCTACACCGAGCCGGTGTCCGAACTGGAGCGCCGCCTGAAGGCCGGGAGTTTGTCGTCACCGCGGAAGTCGCGCCCGCCGATGACCACTGCGACCAGCAAGCTGATCCCGAATATCGAACTGGTCAAGCCCTATGTGGCGGCGGTCAACTTCACCGACAGCCCTCGGCCACGTCGCGCATGTCGAGCTGGGCGTGCAGCACGATGGCGATCCAGAACGGCGCGGAGCCGGTGATGCAGATCGCCGCCCGCGACCGGACGCGGACCGGCCTGCAGGCCGAGGTGCTCGGCGCGAGCGCGCTGGGCGTGCGGAATATCCTGTGCCTGTCGGGCGACAGCATGCGGATGGGGCCGGCGCCGATGGGCCGGCTGGATATCGTCGACATCGACTCGATCCAGATGCTGTGGATTCTGCGCCGGATGCGCGACGAGGGCCATTACCTGGATGGGCGCGAGATCAAATTCCCGCCCAAGTTATTTCCTGGGCGCGGCGGCCTCGCCGTTCGCCTCACGACCCGAGTTCCAGGCGATCCGCGAGCACAAAAAGGTCAATGCTGGGGCGCAGTTCTTCCAGACCAACCTGGTCTTTGATCCCGATGGGCTGGAAATCTGGCTGAACGAGCTTGCCAAGCGCAATATTCTGGATAAGGTGTACATCCTGGTCGGGATCACGCCGCTGAAGACGCTGAAGATGGCGCAGTACATGCACGACGAAGTGCCGGGCGTGACCATCCCGGATCAGCTGCTCAAGCGGCTGGAAGCGGCGGGCGACGGCGTCGAAGAAGAAGGTGTGACGATCGCGCTGGAACTGATCGAGGCGATCAAGGGCAAACAGGGCGATCAACGGCATCCACATCATGGCGGTTGGCTGGGAAGAGATCGTGCCGCGCATCGTCACCGAGGCCGGGTCTGCTGCCGCCCGATTTCGCGCTTGCCGAGCCTAAAGCGGCCTCAGTCTAATCGTGTTTTTGTAGGGGCAGGTTAACAAACCTGCCCTTTCATGCTTGCTTTTCCTTTGCGCTCTCCGCGCTCTCTGCGGTGAAATTTGCTTTTGGCTTTTCTGAGGAGGCCGCCCATGAAACTCGCCATTACCGGAAAAGGTGGCGTCGGGAAAACAACTCTGGCGGCGCTGCTGGCTCAGGTTTATGCCGATGCGGGGCGCGAGGTGCTGGCAGTGGATGCCGATCCCGCGCCGTGTCTGGCAGGAGCGCTCGGCTTTCCGGCAGAAGTGCGCGCCCGCCTGCGCCCTATCGCCGAGATGGACGAGTTGATCGAGGAGCGCACCGGAGCCAAACCGGGCACGGTGGGCGGCTTTTTTACCCTCAATCCGCGCGTGGACGATCTGCCGGAGCGGTTCAGCGTCGCTGCATCGCGGTGTGCGCCTGCTGGAAATGGGATCGGTGGAGATAGGCGGATCGGGCTGCATCTGCCCGGAAAGCGCCATGCTCAAGACGCTGTTCACCCACCTGCTGTTTCGCCAGGATGACGTGCTGATCCTGGATATGTATGCCGGGGTCGAGCACCTGGGGCGCGCCACCGTCGATTTCGTGGATGCGATGCTGATTGTCGTGGAGCCGACCCGGCGCAGCCTGGGCACGGCGGCGCAGATCAAAACGCTGGCCGCACGATATCGGCCTGACGCGGCTCTGGCTGGTCGGCAACAAAGTGCGCAGCGAGGATGAAGCCGCCTTTTTGCGCGCCGAAACGCCCGGATCTGCCGCTGCTGGGCATGCTGCCCGCCGATCCTGCCGTGCAGGAGCGGATCGGCTGGGGATGGCTGTCTATGATCACGTTCCGGCGCTGCGCCAGTGCCGCCGAGGAGATCGCCCGCGCCTTACACAGAGGATACCCGATGACAACCACCATTGCCCTGGCCGGAAAAGGCGGTGTTGGAAAAACGACCATCGCCGCCATGGTCGATCAAATATCTTGCCGCAAACGCAGCCCGGCGCGATCCTGGCCATTGATGCCGATCCCAGCAGCAATCTGAACATGGTGCTGGGCCTGGATCTGGATTGGACCGTGGGCGATATCCGCGAAGAGATGCTCGATCAGGTCAAGCAGTCTTTGACGGCAGGCGGCGCGGCGATGGGCGCGCTGCCGGGCGGCGTGACCAAGCGCGATTATCTGGATTACCAGATTCGATCCTCGCTGGCGGAGGGCAGCCGCTTCGATCTGATCGCGATGGGGCGCTCAGAGGGGCCAGGGCTGCTACTGCGCCGTCAATCACAACCTGCGCGAAGTGATCGACAGCATCAGCAAAAATTACCGCTACGTGGTCATCGACAACGAGGCGGGGATGGAGCATCTCAGCCGCCGCACCACGCGCGATGTGCAGGTGCTGCTGGTCGTCAGCGATCCCGACCCAGCGCGGCCTGACCGCCGCCGAACGGATTGCCAGTTTCCGGCACGACCTGGATATTCGCATCGAGAAAACATATTTGATCCTGAATGGGGTCACGAGTGAGACCATCCCCGCGCCGCTGCAAACACGGATTGAAGCCCTCGATATTCCCCTGCTCGGCACGGTCCCGCAGGATGAAGGGATAGCGGGATTTGATCTCAGTGGGCGGCCTTTGATCGAACTGGGTACCAACTCTCCTGTTTATAACGCTGTTGCCACCACGATGAAGAAGGTCCTTTGATGGCCACCGACCCGGTAATTCTGGCCCTGGATAATGGGACACAGAGCGTTCGCGCCCTGCTTTTTGATCTCAAAGGCAACCTGCTGGTGAAATCTCGCGTGGAGATTGAGCCCTATTTTTCCAAATACCCCGGCTGGGCCGAACAGCACCCGGAATATTTCTGGGAATCACTCTGCCAGGCCTGCCGCCGCTTGTGGACGATTACCGATATTCCCCGTTCAGCTATTGCCGGAGTCGCCTTGACCACGCAGCGCGGCACGGTGATCAACGTGGACCGGGCCGGAAAGCCGCTCCGCCCGGCGATCATCTGGCTGGACCAGCGCCGGACCAATGGCGTAAAACCTGTTGGCGGAGCATGGGGGCTGGCCTTTAAAGCGGTTCGTATGTCCGAGACTGTCGCTTATTTTCAGGCGGAGGCGGAAGCGAACTGGATTCGCGCTCACCAGCCCGACATCTGGGATCAGACGCACAAATACCTGCTGTTATCCGGCTATCTGACCTACCGCCTGACGGGGCGCTTTGTCGATTCGGTGGGTTCTCAGGTCGCGTATATCCCCTTCGATTATAAGCAGCTTCACTGGGCGTCCCCGCGCGACTGGAAGTGGCAGGCCGTACCGATGGATCGTGCGCTGCTGCCCGATCTAGTCCCGCCCGCCGGACAACTGGGCACCATCACCCAGGAAGCTGCCGACGCAACCGGAATTCCGGTCGGACTGCCGCTGATCGCCGCTGCCGCCGACAAAGCCTGTGAGGTGATCGGTTCAGGCTGTCTGGAGCCGCATATCGGCTGTCTGAGTTATGGCACAACGGCTACGTTTAACACCACCCACCACCGCTATATCGAGATTATTCCGCTCATCCCGCCCTATCCCGCGGCTGTGCCCAACGCGCACAGCCTGGAGACCCAGATTTATCGCGGCTATTGGATGGTGAGTTGGTTCAAGCAGGAATTTGGACAGCAGGAGATGCACCTCGCCCAGGAGCGCGGTATTGAGCCGGAAGTGCTGCTCAACGATCTGCTGGAACTGGTGCCGCCCGGATCGAACGGCTTGATCTTGCAGCCGTACTGGTCGCCGGGGATCAAAGTGCCGGGGCCAGAAGCGCGCGGCGCGATCATCGGTTTCAGCGATGTGCACACTCGCGCCCACCTCTACCGGGCAATTGTGGAAGGAGTGGCCTACGCCCTGCGCGAAGGCAAGGAACGCAGCGAGAAACGCAGCGGGATCCCCATTACTGAGCTGCGTGTATCGGGCGGCGGATCGCAGAGTAACGCGGCCTTACAGCTTACGGCTGATATCTTCGGACTGCCGACGGCACGCCCCCACACCTACGAGACATCCGGGTTGGGGGCGGCTATTGACGCGGCGGTAGGGCTGGGTCTGCATCCTGATTTCGACACAGCAATTCGGGAAATGACGCGCCTCGGGGATCAGTTTGAGCCGAATCCGGCAACGCACGCCATATATAACGACCTGTTCTTGCAGGTCTATAAGCGCATGTACAGCCGTTTGCAGCCTCTCTACGAGATCATTCGCTCCATCACTTGAGAAATCGAAAAAAGGGCGCGCTCAGGCTACAATGGAACGTACTCTTGAGTGTGAGAAATGACTGGTAATGGGCAGAAGATATACCTCGCGGCGAACGGTTTTGATGCTTGGCGTCGAGATCATTGTGCTGGCATTTGCCGTTCGCCGCTGCCAGAATACCCTTTTTCCCCCTTCCACATCTTCTCATGACCGGGCAGTCGTCCATGCCCCAACTGCTCTTTCGCCTCAGGATGTGCTGCCCACGCCCACCCCGGATATTAATCAACCCATACGCATGATCCTATTTCCCGATGCGGAGATGAGTGCCCCGATCATTCCCGCCGGGCGTGTTGGCGGAACCTGGGAAACACGTCACCTGGGAAATTCAGTGGGGCACCTTGTTGGCACAAGTTGGTTGGATGAACCGGGCGGCAATATTGTGCTGGCGGGCCATGTCGAAAACGCGGCAGGTGAACCGGGGCCATTCGCTCACCTGTTTGAGGCGGAAATCGGCGATCCAATCGTGATTCGTGATGGCGGGCACGAGGTCACGTTTCGTGTTGTCGCTATTGAACGTGTTCCGCCCGATGCGGTGAGTTATCTCGCCCAGGACGGGCGGGTGCGCGTGACCCTGATCACCTGTACCGATTGGAATCGGGAGGCGTATACCTACGAGGGGCGGCTCGTCGTTGTCGCGGAACCCTGATAAAAAAATCTCCTATAATAAATTCAGTGGTTCTTCCTGCAACAGGAGCGATATGTGATGTCCAGGACTCTCACCGCCTCTGCCTTGCGACTATCTGCCGATCCAGCTCCGGCTGAAGAGCGCCTTCATGCAGCCGAAGCTGTGATTGCTCAGGCGGCTCAGGCAGGCGCAAAGCTCATCGTACTACCCGAATTATTTAACGCGGGGTATGTGTATGACGACAGTAACTATTCCCGCGCCAAATCCATCGATGGCCCAACCGTCAGTTGGATGAAGCGTATCGCTGCCGAGCGGGATGTCCATCTTGCCGGATCGATCCTGCTGCTTGGCCCGGAAGATATCACGAACAGCCTGCTATTGGTGGCCCCTGACGGGCGGCTGTGGCGCTACGACAAAAATTATCCCTGGGTTTGGGAGCGGCTTTACTTCCGCGAAGGGCGCGGTATCACCGTTGCACATACGGATATTGGCACGTTTGGGCTGATGATCTGCGCGGATGGGTTCGCGCCGGATCTCTACAAACGTTATGCGGGCAAAGTAGACGCCATGATCATCAGCGCCAGCCCGCCGCGCATGCATGAAGCGATGTTCACTTTTCCTGATGGAGGCCGGATATCCTTCGCGTCTCTGTGGAACATGAACGACGATTTGCTTGCCGCCACCAATAAGTCATTCGGGCAGCATGTTTTGCGTAACACGGCCTGGATGGGGGTTCCTGTGATCCAGTCCGTTCCCTATGGTCATTTTTCCACGCCGATCCCACTACCATTGCTGTCCATGCTCGTGCTGGTGGGGCGCAAACCGGCGTTGTGGCGGTACATTTTACAGGGTCGCCGGGGGAAGATCACCGCCCGCTACTTTGGCGATAATCAAATAGCAGATGCATCAGGCAAAGTGTTGGCTCGTTATGACGCAGAAGCGGATGGCTGCGCCCTGGCAACTATCGAACTGGCAGATGAACCACCGAAACCCAACGGCAAACAGCCACCATCAAAGCTGCTTCCCGCCGATATCTTCAACGAAGTTTTTATCCCGTTTTACCGCCGGGGGATACAGCGAACCTGGGGGCAAAGTATGGCTCCACTCGATCGCCAGACCCTTATCTGGTTGCGCTGGTTGGTGGGTGCAACGCTAGGCGGAATAACAGCCGGGTATGGCTTCGGACACTTCAACCGTAAACGAACGGCCTTTCACTCCTAAATTAAAAAAAGCCCCTCGCTCCTGAATGTGAGCGAGGGGCTTTACCTCATTTTTATGCGGGACATGCGCCTAGCGTGTCACCATGCCCAAGATGATCCGGTACTGAGACAGCATCAATACTGATCGTATTCCCTTTATGGCAGATGGTCACCTTTTCTTCTTGCGGCGGTGCGTTCCCTTCATTGCCATTGTTGCCGTTATTTTCATGGTTGCTATTGCCGTTATTGTCATGGCTGCTGTTGCCGTTGTTGCCGTTACCTGCGTTGCCGTTACCGTTGTTAGTATGGACCTCCTCGGCAACGACGTCCTCAACAGGCGGATGCAGCGCAGCATAAATTTCAGCGTCGGTCAGCGGTTGGTGGATGGTAATGTCGCGTTCCAGCAACTCAACGGGGAGCAAATTCATCTGGTCCATGTTATAGCCGTGTGCCTGATTGGGCGGTCCGGCTGGCTTCATGTCTTCGTTCAGCGGGATCGTTGCTTCACTTCCGGCGGGGATACCAACCGTCTGACCATCGGTTTCGACATAAACCAGTCCTTCAACCACGCTGACAGTCATATTTCCGCCAGGAACTGCGCGGAAATAGACCGTCGAGCCAATCTGGACGTCGATTTCATTGATCAGCAGGGTGATCTCCGCGACACCTTCTGGCGTCTGGATCAGGATGCCGCTGTCCGGCGCTTCCGGGCAAACGTCGCCCCTGTCGCTGCTGTTAAAGTAGAAGGCCTGCATCGGCCCATACTGCGGGCCAGCGTCGACGACCTCTAGAGCAGCGAGATTACGGTCCTCAACATCAGGGATGAGGGTCCGGCTGATCCAGCCCAGCGCCTGGGTATCTGGAATCTGGACGCGCAGCCAGGAGGTGTCCTCCAGCCGTCCCGTAACGGTCACAAGTTGGCCCGCCTTCACAATTCCGATGATCGTAGCTGAGGTCGATGGTTCGTGGCGAATATTGACGTTCCCGTTCGGCGTGACGCTCAAATCCATGCTGACGGATGGTTTGCTGAACTTGCTTTCAAGCTGGACATTGCCGAAGAGCAGCAGGGTGGCATTTTTGTTGGGCTGGTCGTTGGCGATATTGGCCTGAAAGCGCATGAGAGCCACACCCCAGTTATTGCTGACGGTATCCATGGCGCTGAGACGCAGCGTTTGCATATCGGCGACATTGGCAATATCACCTTCCTCAGCAAACGTAAAATTGGCGATATCAGGCTGAGGGGTAGCATCCAACGAAGTATGCCCGTAGCACACCTGGTTACGGCCCGTTTTCTGGCAGAGTTCTTCTGTGACCTGATAGGCATCCATGATCACCTGTTCGCAGGACGAGGCCCGCGACAAGACGGTGCGAACAGGCGCAGAGGATATGCCGCTGACCAGGATCAACAGGGTCAGGGTAATCAGAACGAGAGCTTTATAAATGCCTTGGTTCACTTCCGTATCCTCGACTTCTCAAAAAAACGAGATGCTCTCTATTCCTAATAATATAGACAACCCTGATTAGCAGTCAACCCTGTTGGAAAAATTCGGGCTAAATATTAACAAATCAAAGGCAGATTTGGTTTTCCGATGGCAAGGGCTAAAACCCGATCCTCGACGAGAAGCTAGAGCATTCGAGTAAACTTCTACCCGTATTGGACGAAGTGTAGCATCCCCTAAAAGTCCCAATGGAGGACCGAAAATTGTTTTTGATCGAGCGATCATCTGATCAAAAACATGATCATTTTAGTGAGATTGGCGTGTTATCTTTAGTAATGTTCTAGCACTTACTAAAGAATTTTACCAATTCAAACCAGGCGGCGGCTGTTCGAACAGCCGCCGCTAAAATCATCGGGATGCAAAACGCCCCTATGCTGGAAGGCCTAACCTGGTGAGAATGTATTCGTATTGACGTTTGGCGGAACAAGGGTGTACTCCATCGCCGCCGTATTTTCGCCGCTTGCCAGCACTGTGAGCGGCAGATCGAGTGTCACGCGCTTGACGAAGCACAGCGATTGGTTGATTTCCTCGCACCAGTAAATCGTCAGGTCCACTGAAAGATCGGTTTGTCCTTCGCTGAATGTCGCAGGCACGTCGATTGGCATTTCGGGCACAACAATGCGAATCTGCTGCTCATCCGGCGCGACCTGAGCGATATTGTTTTGAGGCCAGATTGCAGTAAATGGAGCCTGATCATTAAAGGCATACCCCTCTGGCACGATGACATTGAGCCGGATTGTGCCCTGACCAGCGCCTACAGTCTGCGGAGCAACCGTCACAACCTCGTCGGTGCCAAACGGGGAAGAAGCGGGAGTTGGCGCTGGCGGTTGTGATGCCTGAGCGGGAGTCTGCTGCAACCTCTCCGGGTTCGGGAATTCAAGGGTGCTGACCGTTTTGCTTGCTACGTCGACGACGCGAATGGCGTTGTTATTCGTGTCGGCAACATACAGCTTGCCGTTGGCAAAGTCAATGCCGCCCGGCTCATAAAATTGCACGCCGTCTGTCCCATCAACCATGCCTTCTTCACCTGTACCCACGAAGGTGACACTTTCTCGCGTGGCCGGATCGATACGCTTGATCTTGCTGTTGTAGGTATCCGCCACGTAGAGATAGCCATCATCCGCCACCGTCACGCCGAGCGCATGCTGCAAAAGCGCTTCATCGCCTATGCCATCTTTGTCGCCAAAGTCGAACAGGCCCGTGCCAACAATCGTTTTCACTTCGCCGTCGGGATTCAAATCAGCCGTGCGGACCGCGCTCGCTTCGGGATCGGTGAAATAGAGCACCGTACCATCCGTGTCGATGCCGCTGGGTTGGGCAAGAGCCGCTTCACTCAACTTACCATCGACCAATCCCTCGCGCCCGGATCCAGCATAGGCACCAACCTCGCCGCTGTTGATATCATAGACCCACAGTTGGTGCGGTCCAGCCATCGCGATATACAGTTTGCCGTTGTTTGCCGTCAAATCCCAGGGCGAATTGAGCGCAACGTCCAAACCGGGGCCACTGGCGGTTGGATCGAGGCCCTCCTCGCCCGTCCCGGCAACCGTTGTCACCGTGCGCCCATCGAGGTCTACCGCACGTATCGCGTGATTTTCCGTATCGGCTACATAGAGGGTACTGCCCACCAGCGCCAACCCTTGCGGGCGGAAGAACTGGGCAGTAACAAAATCGCCATCGACTAACCCTTCGTCACCGCTGCCAATCACGTCCAGGACTTCATAGGTATCCAGTGCCGCCACGACGATCCGGTTGTGGTTGCTGTCACTGATGAACAGGCGGTTGCCTGCCGGATCAGCCAGCACTTTGCCGGGGAAACGCAGCAGCGTATCTTCCGCGCTTGCCAACTCCGGCTGCCACTGGGGGAGCGGTGCAGGGTTGATCGCGCCCGACGCGCCATACTCTTTCGCCATCACATCGATGATCGGCTGGAGACGCGAATAGACCTGCTCGCCGGATAGTTTGCCAACCACTTTGCCAAAGGGATCGATCAACATGACGGTGGGCCACGCCTGCACGCCATAGGTCTGCCAGATTTCAAAATTGTTGTCGTTAACAACCGGGTGTTCAACTTCGTAGCGGTGGACGATGTAGCGGATATTCTGCGTCTGGCCTTCATTTTCAAATTTGGCGGAGTGCACGCCGATGATCACCAGTTGATCCGCATATTCGGTTTCGAGCCGTTTGAGATCGGGGATAATGTGAATGCAGTTGATGCAGCCATACGTCCAGAAATCGAGCAGCACAATCTTACCCCGCAGATCGGCCATTGAAACGGGTCCGGTCGTGTTGATCCAGTCTAGACCAGCCGGAAAATCGGGTGCATTAACATCTCCAGCCCAGGTATACGTCACATCGCCTCCTTCACCACCGGGCGTTGGCGTGCTTTCATTCCCCTGCGCTCCAACACCTGTCGAACTGAGCAGTAGAGCCGCCACCATCCCACTGATGAGCACTATAGCCAATACCAGGGATACCCTTTTCATCGCCGTTAACCTTTCAACCAGGGGAACACCCTGGGACAAATTCGCCGTGCATAAACATTATGACAGCAAAACCTTAAATAATTATAAGACATCCATGAGAAAAATATGCAGAGGAGTCAGGCGCGAACCAGTTGTCGATAGACGTCCAGCGTGATTTCCGCCGTGCGCTGCCAGCTAAAATTCCTGGCCCGCGCCAAACCACGCTCGCACAGGTTGGTCGCCAGTTGATCATCTAACAGCAGTGACAGAATCGCTCCGCCCATCCCCCTGGAGTCCGAAGGATCGACCAGATAGGCGGCATCTCCCGTCACTTCGGGTATGGAGGAAACATTGCAGGCCACGACAGGCGTCCCAGAAGCCATCGCTTCGAGCGGCCCCAGGCCAAATCCCTCGTAGCGGCTGGGGAAAACAAAAACGCGCGCCTCCCGGTAGAGGGCAGGCTTATCTGCCTCTGCAACAGGACCTATCCAGCGCACAAATGAGTCCAGGCCCAATTCTTTGATCGCAGCAGGAATATCGGGAAAGCGCGGCGATCCCCAGGTTGATGGCGTGTGCCCAGCCAGCACCAGCGGCACGTCGTTTCCAACTGCCTGCGCCACATAGCTGTAGGCGGCAATGAGCAGGCGGACATTTTTGTGGACTGCATACGATCCGAGATAGAGAACAAAGTCGTCTACATCGGCTAACCCATAACGTTCCCGCACCGCTTGATCCCGCTCTCGATCCGCTTGCGGCGAAAACACACGATCCGCAGCGAGGTGTGTCACCGTAATCCGTTCCGCCGGCACCCCTGTCTTCTCAACAATATCCGATTTTGCTGTCTTCGGATATCGTCAGGATGTGGCTGGAACCTTTTGCAGCCGAGGCAACCAGGCTGGTGTACAGGCGGTTTTTCAGCCCTGCGCGATATTCTGGGATGACCAGAGGAATCACGTCGAGCACCGTGCAGACCAGCGGCACAGGGCAGCGGAGCGGTGGCCCCCAATAGGGTACATGGGCGATATCTGCGCTCAACCGGGCAGCGGCGCGAGGAAATGCGCGATTCTCAAACCACACCTTGCCCGGATGTCCCTTAAATCGGGTCGGAGCAGGCAGCACATCGACGTTCGGCGGCAAATGATCGAGGGTTCGAACATGTGCTGGAATCACCAGCGACAGGCGAATCTCTGGCGCGATAAACTGCAACGCGGACAGCAGATACCGGATATACTGCCCGCTGCCTGTGTGGGGCTGATCCCAAAACCAGCCATTAAACGCGATGTGCATAGTGATCCATTTGCAGCAAAAGGGCGGGATTATTCCCCGCCCCAATCATCCCAATTATTCCATCTGGTCGTCGTAGCCCTGTGGGTGCGTCGTATGCCATCTCCAGGCAGAGGCGACGATTTCGCGCAGGTCCGGGAAGCGCGGCTGCCAGCCCAGGTCGTTATTGATGCTCTCCGACGAGGCCACCAGCCGGTCCGCATCACCAGGACGGCGGGCAGTTTCGATGGCTGAGAATTCGATATTGGTCACTTCGCGCGCGACATGAACCACTTCGCGCACACTGTAACCACGCCCGTTGCCCAGGTTATAGATCATTTTGTCGCGGCCATTGCCCAGCGCTTCGAGCACCAGCACATGCGCTGTGGCGAGGTCTTCGATGTGGACATAATCGCGAATGCAGGTGCCATCTGGCGTATTGTAATCCGTTCCAAAGATGTAGACTGCATCGCGCTGGCCCAGTGGAACCTGGAGCGTCAGCGGGATCAGGTGTGTTTCGGGATGATGATCCTCACCCCGGATCGGTGTGCCGTCGGGAGCAACCATCGCGCCGCAAGCATTGAAGTAGCGCAACACAGAATATTGGAGGCCCGTCACACGGTTATACCAATCCAGCATGCGCTCGATCATGAGCTTCGTTTCGCCATAAACGTTGGACGGGCTAACCGGGTCATTTTCCATCAGGGGCGCATCCTTGGCCGCATAAACCGCTGCCGTGGACGAGAAGATCAGCCGCCGCACGCCGCTGCGTGTCATCGCTTGCAGTAAATTATTGGTGTTGGTGACATTGTTATGGAAATATTTGCCGGGCAGCAGCATCGATTCGCCCGCTTCGATGTAAGCGGCAAAGTGAGCAACCGCGTCGAACTGAGCCGACTGGAACAGGATATCCAGTGCCGCTGGATCAGATAGATCGCCCTGGATGAAAAAAGCGCCCTCTGGGACTGCCGCCCGGTGCCCCTTCACCAGATTATCAAAAACGGTAACTTGATGACCTGCTGCTAAAAAGTAAGCTGCGGTAGCCGAGCCAACATAGCCCGCACCACCTGTGACTAAAATATGCATACTCTTTTCTCCTGTGATGGTCGCCAGACTATCATGGACCAGCCAGAATTATATCACTTTCCTGTTATTCGAGTTACCGCCCTGGCAACCGAAGCCAGCATTCCGTGTTTTAATCCACAGATCAACCACTAAGGAGCAAATTCTATGCCACATCCTACTCTGGTTAAACTGGCGCGCAGCCGCGAAAAACTATTGCATGTTGCGGCTGGCCTGTCTGAGTCTCAGCTTGACCGGCATTCCGGTGATGGCTGGACCATCCGCCAGATTCTCACCCATCTGCTGAACGCGGAAGAGGATCATGTCAACGTGATTACGGTGATCGCGAACAACGAGGCCCACCGCCTGCCAGCCGAAGTGATCCTGGATGAATACAACGCACGCCGTCTGGACGAGAGAGGCCACCTGACTCTAGCTCAACTGATCGAGGCGCTCACCAGGCAACGCCGCCAGACTGAAGCGCTGTTCGACACGTTGAGTGAAGATCAGCTTGCGCGGCGCGGGCGGCATCCGGTACTGGGTGAGATGTCCGCCGGAGATATCTTTCGCATTCTTAGCATTCACGAGCAGCAGCACACGCGCGAGATTGAAGCGACATTAGCAACATGACAACCAACACCCCTTTTTGCCTGTTTTACGCGACTAAATGGCTATATAATAGGCGAAACTGTGCAATACAAAGTAGGGGGACAGATGATCAAAAAGCAGACAGTAGGAGTAACAATCCTCGTCCTCATGGCCCTGTTGCTCGGCGCTTGTGAGGAGATAGCAAGCAATAATCCACCTAGCGATATTCAATTTTCTATCTTATGTGGCAGCAATACCTTTTCTATCACCTATACTGCTGGCGGCAGTTTGAACCCAGCACTACCTTCCTATTATGCAGCGGTGCTGGCATCAGGCAGTCAAGTGGGAATTGCCGGAACTATTCCTCCAGAAGCCCTGGTGGGCTTGCCCCCTGGTATGACAGTGCCCGCCATGCCTTCTGAGACAGCAGGCCAACGCTATACAGTCAATATACCCATCATGGGACCTAACGGGAATTTTGCCAACGATCCCTGGCCCAATGAAACCTTATATACTGTGGTCATCCTCTATGATGTTGTAAGCGGACCCGGAATAGCATTCTACGAAAATATTTCCTGTGGCGTACAACAAACCGCTGTTGCCGCTCAGTGGTGGGATCCAGGGGACAGCCGGATTAACCGTGATCCCGGTGCTCTGGGTGTGATTTACGCAGTCAGCTATGGCGCACGCGGCATGGGCCTGCACATTTATAAAGTCGGCGGTGACAGTCATGGCGCGCTCTGGCTGGAAATAACGCCGGAAATGCTCGCCGCTGTGCCGCAGTTCCCCAGCGAGTATACGATCATCGCCCGCTCTGAAGACGGGTATATTGAACTCGCTAAACTGCCGACCGGGCAGTATCAGGTCAACACGGGTCCAGACTCGGAAGGCAAAATTCACGTCGTGGTCTTTGACGAAATCCGCAGTGGATCACCCTGGTTCTTCTTCACGGTGGGTATCTACGATAATCCGCAGTAAACACACATAGACCCTCTTGAAAACCAACAAGCCTGGAGACGCATCCAGGCTTGTTTTGTGTTCAACTCTCTGCTACCGCGCCGTGCCATTGGTCCGCAGTTCGGTCACTTCTTCGACGGTTTCTGTACCGCGTAAAATCCTTTGCGGCGCGTCTGGTGCTTCGTAACTCGCGCGAAACTATCTGCTACGTCATGCAATAGGGGCAAACTGCGCGTTTGTCCTTCAAATCGCCTGCATAATCGACTGTCATATGGCCGCCGCAGTGTTTGCATGCTCATTTCATGATCCTCCCCGATGGTGGTATAGGGATCGTAAAAAACTTAATTCTGCCGCTCAAGATAAATAGATGCTGAGAAAATGGCCCCTGTCAGCAGAAGCAGGATTACAATACGGGCATGTCACAATCCCGCAGGAGTTTACGATGAATGACTATGAGCTGCCTCCCGATGAGGAATTATCCCCCAAACCCACTTATTCCTTTGGGCGCGCCCTAAAGGACCTGATCCAGATCGCCCTGATCGTCGTGCTGATGCGTGTCGGACTGGACGTCATCCTGCCCCGTTATGTTGTTGATGGGGCCAGCATGGAACCCAACTTCCACACCAGCCAGAGGGTGGTAGTGGATCGGGTGACGATGATGTTGGAAGGCGCATCACGCGGGGATGTTGTTGTCCTCGATTCGCCCACGCAAAAAGACGAACTGCTGATCAAACGGGTCATCGGCCTGCCTAACGAAACCGTGACCATGCGCGACGGGCGAGTCTATATCAATGGGCGGCTGCTCGATGAGTCCTATGTGCTGGAATACTGCACCAGCCGCGCCTGTAACGGGGAATGGCTGTTAGGGCCGGATGAATATTTTGTGCTGGGCGATAACCGCCCGCACAGTTACGACAGCCAGGACTTTGGCCCAGTGAAAGCTTCAACAATCAAGGGAATTGTCCGGCTGCGCTATTGGCCGCTTTTTGATGCGGATATCCTTACAGCACCGGACTATTAAAGGTCAATACAGGGCGGGCCGCCATGACCCGCCCTGATTCGATCTACGCGCGAACAACCACGACCACACCCTCTTGGGCCCAATTGTAGAGCGTTTCGGCATTTTCCAGGCTGAGCAGCACACAGCCATACGTCACCGGGTGGCCCAGATCGCCCGACCACAGCAGATAACCGCCGCCGCGCGTGGGGAAGCCGTGGAAACCATTCCAGAGGTCCATATTGGGGCCGGGATGGTAAAAGCCCATGAAGTGCGGCATATAGAGATTCCACTGATCGGCGTAGGCATTGATATCGTGCGATTGGATACTGGAACACGCCGAGCGCTGTTGGGCTGCTGGAAATCCCCGTCGAGACCACCCAATCGAAGACGATCTGCCCATTTTCGTAGGCCCACATATGCTGCTCGCTCCGGTCAATGACAATCCGCTTGTTGGGAATCGGATCGAGCGGAACCAGCATATCTTTGGAGGGCAGCGTTAAGACCTGTCCAACACTGAGCGCATCCGTATTGATATCGGGGTTTGCCGCCTGGATGTAGGGGTATGGGATGCCGACCTCTTCAGCAATGCTTGCCAGTGTTTGCCCGCCCTGCACCGAATAACTTGTGGGGCCGTGCCAGATTCGAATAGTGACGGTGGTCTGCCCCTGTCCTAGCGCGGATCGCATAGCGGCGGTTGTCTTCTCCACATCGATATACCGCTCATCGCCAAATTGGGCATTCGACTGCAAAAATGCAGCCGGGCCTTCGGTGTTCAGGGTGAGGGTTAGCCCATTGCCGGAGGCAGAGTCAGCGGTGAGCCATGTTGCCCATTCTTCCGGCTGGGCAACCCATGCGGAAAGCCATTCGTCCCGGATCGGATCGTAAGGGTTCACCGTGAATGGACTGGTCAGGATGGCGTTAGCCTGTGCCACCAGCGGCGCGGCATCTGTGACCGTCGGCGCGATATCCAGCATTTGCAGATCGATCTCGCCATCGGCTAATTCGCGGCCCGGATCGGCGGTCATCCGTCCAATTGTTGAGGGGATGTCCAACTCGCGCCCCGGCGAGGCAGGAGCAGCAACCGCCTGTCCATTTTGCAGGCGTACCCCGGCGTTAGTCGGCGGCAGATCGATCAGTCGCTTTAACATTCTGAAGATAGCTGGTCAACTGCGGCAGGTCGACTTGTAGAACCGGATCGATAGCGACATTGCCGCTGATCAATCCGCTGAGGGCATTCCCGACACCACCGTTGGATCGGCCCCACTCCTGCGCAGCCTGGGCGGTTGCGGCTGCATCAAGCGTGATGCCCAGTTCCGTTGGCGAGACGGCCCACACGCGGTCACCGTCCCGCAGCATGATCCCTTCCTGCGCCCAGGCAGCGGTCAAAGCAGCGGCGGCTTCTGTTTCGTCCATACTGCTGATATCTACACCTGCCGCATGCACGCCGGGCATAATCTGATCGGAGCCATAGAGCAGCCCAAATGTAGCGAGAACCGCCAACAAACAGAAACCACCCAGGATCAGCACACCCGCTCCGCCGAGCAGCAGATAAGCCCGTGAGTTCCGGTGCAATTTGCGGCGGGGGGCATGACGCGCTGCTGGCTGCGCGGGGCGGACCTGAGCGTTAGGGATGGCGGGAACCCGTGGGACGATAGGCCGCCCCGCTACGGGATGAGGCGCGCCTTTCCCTTTACGGCGGGGAACACGCTTTTTAGATGGCTGCAAGGGTGGGGCATACGGTGCGCGCTGCATAGATATTTCTCTTATGAACGGTGATGATGTTCGGAATTATAGCTGTTTCTGAGGGGGCTATCCAGGCTGGGTAGCGTGGACGCGCAGCAGGCGTAGGGCGGGCGTCAGTTATCCATCATACGGAGCGGTTGGAGCAAGGCCGGATCATACGAGCCAGCCGTTTCAAGCACGGCACGCACGCGGGCGGCATCTTCGCGCAGTTGGCGCACGTCGATACCCTGGCAGACATCCGGCAGAATGGCTAGCCACTGCACGGATCGCTGAAGCATGCGCAGCGCGCCGCGATAGTTGCCCCGCGTGATGTGATAGTAAGCCACGCCTACCTGGAGCACGGCCCGGTATAACTCGCGCACAGGACCGGTTTCGGCCATCCATTCCGCTTCAAACAGATCGTGCTGGTGATAATATTCGCCCGCGTTAAACTGTTCGACGGCCTCCCGCGCGCGGGGCGGAAGGTCTTCGCCGCAGGCACAGTTTAATGCCTCTATCTGATCGGGAGCCATACGCCGGGCCATCTTGCCCACCACAGCGATCAACTGAGTTTCCAGATCGCCTACGGGAATAAATCCATCCGCGCCCATCTGGATCGCCACCGCTGTCACCCGCTGGATCGGAGGCGGCGACAAGAATCGGAATGCGGAGCGTCGCCTGCTGGACTTTAGCCGTTGTCACCCAGAAAGGCCAGCGCGGATCATCGCCATCCGCCAGCGATCAGCGCGGGAACGAGATTCGTCAGCCAGCGGATATAAGCGTCCGCATCGGAGTCAGAGTCCCATCGTGCGATCTGAAATCCGGCTGCGGTCAGCATCTCGGCGGCACGTCCGGCCCACGTGGGATGCCCCGCCAGTACAACCAGCATATCCATCTAAAAGCGCTCGCGGATAAAGGTGAGTACAACCGGATCCAATGCCTGCGGATCGTCTGGCGTCCAGCGTTCTTCCAGGTTTTCCGTGCTGACGAACGCCCAGAATGCCTGGATACTGTCCAAATTCCATTCGCCGTTTACCGGGCCATGATAGTAGCCCAGCCGGATGAGCAGCGTTTGCAGTTCCCCTGCGAGTGCCGAATCGACAGGCAGCCACTCCTCGCGGGGCGTTTTACCAAAATAGAGGTTATGCAGTTGCAGTAGAGTTGCCAGCCGCTTGACGGGTTCGGGATCATCGTCCACGCGCAGATCAATCAGGCAGTCAGTATCTCCCCCATAGCCACCATTTGGCCTCACCACCAGCAGCGCCGCCGACTGTTTGCCGCGCCGATCCCCGCCAATCGTATCCCCGGCCAAGAGCGCCGCTACCAACCGATCCCCCAGGCTGCCCGGCGTTGTTTCAAAAGTGGAGGCCATCCTGTCAAGTGTTTCCGGCCCGGTGAGGATATTTCCCTGGCAGGTGTAGGCTTTGCCCAGGCGATGCCCGGCCCACGGCAGACACTCCGCGCCCGTATGCGCCGCCGCGCCACCCTGCGCATCTACCAGCCCAACCTGGCGATGATTGCGCATCTCATCTGCCTCCAGGAGCTGTTTCAGAGTTTCTTCCGCACTGACGCCGCCCCCCATCCAGCCGAGTCCCTGTGGGCCATAACTGATGCGGGCCAACGCCTGCGTTGCGACGGCCCCCGCATCGGCCCGCGCCCAGGGAACCAGCGCACCAACAGCGAGAAACTTGCTGGCAACCGCTACGCCCCATGTCGGGCCAACCGGATCATAAGCGACAATGGAAAAGGTCATACGTTCCTCTCCGATCAGAAAGGAGGTTCGCCGTCAAAAAACAGATTCCACCAGAGTTTCCAGGTCGGCGTTTCGGGTTCGGTTTCTTCGGGGACAACGATCACCGGGGAAGCCGGGGTGGGAGTTGGGTCGGTAATGTTCGCAGGAATGGGAATAACCAGAATTTCACCTTCCCGCACCATCTTACCGTCAGCATGTGCCCAGTGTTCGACGCTGGCATCGTGCTGAGCATAGTCACGATCTTTGAGCAGGTCGATCTTCTGCGCTTCGAGTACGGTGATCGTCGCTTGCAGCTTGCGGCGCTCCGAGTCCATCTGCTGCCCGCGCGCGATGCGCCCGCTGAAGTTGATGACCAGCAGCAGGCCAATTGACAGAATGGCAGCAAAAACAATTTGCAGGCTGGATATCTGCTGGCGATCCCGGCGGCGCAGAGGGCGAGCAGGTGGATTGTCGGAAGGCGGTTGGCTCATAAGGAATCTTTTTGGAATCGGGCACGAATGGTCTGATTATAGCGCGCCCGCCAAGCAACAAAAAACCCAGGTTTTTCACCTGGGTTTCGCTGTGCCGAAGATGGGAGTCGAACCCATACCCCCGAACGAGGACTACGCCCTGAACGTAGCGCGTCTGCCAATTCCGCCACTTCGGCTCTTGCAGTGTTATTTTATCCGAAATGGCCCAGATGTCAAGCCTGAATCAAAAATATCCCCGTGCTTTACGGCGTAAAAGCCCAGTCCTGAATATGGCGGAAACGGTCGCTGGGCGTGCTGATAAAGCCCAACTGAACACCTGACAGCCGCAAATCGGCAGCATAGGTGTAGAGGGGGTAATAAAGCACCAGGGCGGGTACACGTTCCGCGAATAATTCCTGGAAACGCTGGTAATAAACCATCCGGTTCAGCCCAACAGCTTCGCGCCGCCCATTTTCCAGCGCCTCGCTAATGCGGCGATCATCCATCCCACCATAATTCTGCCCAACCCCGTACTGCCCTTGATGCCAGAATACATAGGGATCGGGATCAGCATTCGGCTCAAAATCCAGTTCGATCAGGGCGCAGTCAAAATCGCCCGCTTCAAGCCGGGTTTGCAGCGACGCCGCGTCAACCGCATCGACGGTCACTTTGAAGCCAATTTGTTCCCAGCCGGAGGCAATCCCGTTGGCAAGTGAAACCAACGCCGGATCGTCCAGAGTGAGGATCGTCAGGGCGAACTCAACGGCTTGTTCTTCAGGAGCCGGAGTCGGTTCTTCGGTAACTTCCTGGGTCGGTTCCGCCGTACCCTCTGGGGTGGCTGATTCCGCGCCATCCGGAACGGCTGTTTCAGTTATATCAGGAGCAACGGTATCAAAAACAAAATTTGCCGTTTCCAGCATACGCCGCGCCTCATCCGGGTTATAGGCGGGCCACTTCAGCCCGGCTTCATAGGCCCAGGAGTTCGGCAGGATGGGGCTGTCAGCGGGAATCGCCTGCCCGCGCAAGTTGTCGTTCACCAAAGCCGTCCGGTCAATGGATTCGGCAAGGGCCAGCCGCACGCGGGGATTACGCACAAAGCGCACCGAACTGCGTTTCCAGTTGTAGATCACTACACCGACACGCGGCGCGACTGCCGAATAGATGCTCAGGCCGGGGATTTGCTGGGCGCTGGCTCGCAAGCCAGAGGGAATTGAGGCGATACTGTTCACTTCACCCCGCTGAAAAGCATCGAGGGCGGCTTCAGTGGTTGGATAGGTGCGGAAAATGACCCGGTCGAGCAGATAGCCCTGCCCGCCTTCGGGACGCTGGCGATAAACCGGGGCCACGCGCAGTTGGATGCCGTCGATCTGCCCGCCGGATGCTGTCAACGTTTCGATCTGGTACGGTCCCGTGCCAATCGGAGACAGGTTAAATGGGTGCTGTTCCAACTGGGCGGCGGGCGTCCCTTGCAGAACATGCGCCGGGACAATGCCAATCTGAAGCTGATCGGTGAAGGAGGCCAGCGGCTGAGTCAGGCGGAAGCGAACCAGATGGGGTTCCAGCGCATCCACTTCCACTGTGCGCCAGAAATCACGCAGAGAGGCCGCGCCGGGGAAGTCGGGATCGCTGATCAGATCGATGGTGAACGAGACATCATCCGCGGTGAAGGGGATGCCATCCTGCCACAGCACATCGTCGCGCAGGACGACAATATATTCCAGCCCGTCCGCCGAAATCTGCCACGACGCCGCGAGATCGGGGACAATTTCGCCGTAATCGTTGGTTGTAGTCAGCCCTTCGAAGATCAGCGATGTGATGTCCCGATCCACCGGGTTATAGGTTGCAAGCAGCGGGTTCAGTTTATGAATCTGGCCAACCAACGCCTCGATCAGGATGTTTTGGGGGGCGAGTGTAGGCGCGGGCGTGGACTCCAGGGTGGGCTGCGGTGCCGTATCAACGGCGAGTGGTTCCGGAGTTTCGGTCGGTTGTAACGTAGCCGTCGGTTCGGGCGCGGCTGACTCTTTTTCTTTTTCAGGGCGCGTCGCGATGGAGAGAACCAACAGCCCGGCTGCCAGAACCAGCACCAGCAGGGGCCAGCGTAGTCCTTTGAGCATGGCGTTTACTCCTAAAATGAAAATAGGTGTTCTGCACAGCAAAACACCCCCCAAACAAAAATCAATTCTTTCGGCCTAAAACGGGTCGTTAAATGTCCTGAAGCAGCAGTTGCAGGATGGCATTCGCCAGGAAGGCAATGGACAGGCCCACCGTGATCTGGAAAAGTGTTTTTTCCAGGCCGCGCCGCGTTTTGCTGATGCCCATCGAATCCGCGCCACCGAACAAGCCGCCCAGGCCTTGACCCTGCGCTTGCAAAATAATCACTACAATGAGGGCAATTGCCGTCAAAATCTGAACAATCTGGAGTGCATCAATAATCGACATGCTATCTATCTCCTAGGGTGTTAAGCGGGGCGATTATAATCAGGGCCGGGCAGTCTGGCAAGGGCCGAATGTCTGTCCGAAAGGAAAATCGAGGCAAAATAAATTTTAAAAAAGTTTAAATCAAATTCCGTTTAAAATTTGGCGAAACACGCTAAGATTGATCAATAGACGTTTTTGGTTCCGGCTAGCTGCGAAGGCTTGAGACAATGGGAAAAACAATTTTGCTGGTCGAGGACGACGACACGCTGCGCAAAACACTCGCCTACAATCTCTCCAAAGAAGAATACACGGTCATCCAGACCGGCGATGGGGCCGAAGCGCTCGATCTTGCCCGCGAAAAAACACCCGATCTGATCGTGCTCGATGTGATGCTGCCCTCACTCGATGGGCTGTCCGTGTGCCGGATTATTCGCAACGAGTCCGATGTCCCGATTGTGATGCTCACCGCGCGCGGTGGTGAGATGGACCGCATTGTCGGGCTGGAAATCGGCGCGGACGATTATATGGTCAAGCCCTTCAGCCTGGGCGAATTCCTGGCCCGCGTGCGCGCCGTGCTGCGCCGGGTCCCGCCGGCCCATTCCGTCGTGGATCGGTTGGAATCCGGCGATCTGACCCTGGACCTGATCGGGCGGCGGGTGATGCGCGGCAGTACCGAACTGCGCATGACGCACAAAGAATTTGATTTGCTGGCAACCCTGATGCGCAATCAGGGTGCGGTCCTCTCGCGCGATCTGCTGCTGGAGCGCGTCTGGGGGTACGACTACAGCGGGCAAACCAAGACGGTGGATGTGCATGTGCGCTGGCTGCGCGAAAAGATTGAGGAAGATGCCTCTAACCCGCTGCGGATTGTTACGGTGCGCGGCGTTGGCTACCGCTTCGAAGGATAACCATGATCGCCTGGATAACTGCTGGAATCCTGCTTGCTGTGGGCGTGCTGCTCGCGTCGATAGCGTTTCGTTCGCGCGTGTCAGTGCGCCAGCTTGAAAACCTGATTGATCTGATCAAACAGGAAAATGCCCGGGAATTGATTGCCGCAAACAGGCTGCGCGATGGGCTGCTCAAGGTAGTGGATGACGCGCTGCTGGTGATGGACCAACAGCGGCGGATTGTGTTGGCGAACCCGGCAGCAGAATCGCTGATCGGGCACTCTCTGGTCGGCGAAACCCTGGTCGGCGCGATCCGCCACCCAGAGATCGATACGCTGATGGAAGATGCACACCTCGTTGGCGGCGAAGGTGTCGAGCGGCGGATCGAACTGGATAAGCGTATCCTTCATGCGCGGGCCATCACTCTCCACACTGTTTTTCCGGAGTTGTATGAAATCCTGACGCTGCGCGATGTCACCGAGGTACAACGCCTGGAACGATCCCGGCGCGATATGGTCTCGAACGTCACCCACGAATTGAGCCATCCCATTACGGCTATTGGACTGTTGGCGGATACCCTGCTCGACACGGCGATGAAAGAAAAGCCCAAAAAGACACGGAAAATGGCGGCTGACATCCGGCGCGAAGTGGACACGCTCACCCAGCTTGTCCAGGAAATGCGCGATCTGTCCCTCATCGAATCGGGGCAGATGCTCGTTCGCCTGATGCCGTGCCAACTCCAAGCGCTGCTTCAGGCCAGCGTGGAACCGCTGCTGCCCCTGGCAGAGAGCAAGCACCAGGTGATCCAGGTCTCTGTTCCTGAGCAGATTTTTGTCCTGGCAGATGAGATGCAGCTCCAGCGCGCCCTGAAGAACATCGTCCACAACGCCGTTAAATTCACGCCGGACGGGGGCCGAATTCACCTGAGCGCCACCGCCGAAGACGACGAGGCCATTATCCGCATAACCGACACTGGGCCGGGTATTCCGCCCGATGATTTGCCCCGCATCTTCGAACGCTTTTTCCAGGTGGACCGGGCGCGCAGCAATGGAACCGGGCTGGGGCTGGCGATTGTACGGCATATCGTCCAGGCGCACGGCGGACGCGTCTGGGCAGAAAGCCGTTTAGGGGAGGGGGCTGTCTTTTCCGTCGCCCTGGTGCTGGCGGAGCCCGTTAAAAACATTTAAACGATTTCCCCAAGACATTTAACCTTCGCTTTCTAATTCGTTTATCTCCTCAGTCTATCATCTGCATTGTTGACTAAAGCATCTTGTGCATCTGAGGAGAACGTATGCAGCACAATCGTAGTTTCTGGATGAAAATTCTTGGGCTGGCCCTGGTTCTGGCCCTCGTCTTCCCCGTCGCGGCTGCCCTGGCGCAGGACGGCGGCACCACCGAACAACCTGATCCCATCGTTTTACCCGACGTTGATCCCTTGAGCGTGACTGGCGATATCGCTATCGCGGGCAGTTCCACTGTTGAACCAGTCACTGTCGCGATGGCTGCTCGTTTTAACGATGACGGCTTCACGGGCAATATCACCGTTGCCGAAACCGGCACGGGCGCTGGTTTCGAACGCTTCTGCAAAGAAGGATCGACCGACATCAGTAACGCCAGCCGTCCGATTAAGCAAGCTGAACTCGATAACTGTGCCGCGATTGGCCGCGAAAACGTGCTGGAATTCCGCATCGGCACCGACGCGATCACGGTTGTCGTGAACAAAGACAACGATTTTGTGACCGAACTGAAGCGCAGCGACCTGATCAAGATCTTCACGGGCGAAGTGAAGCAGTGGAGCGAGATCAATCCTGACTGGCCCGCCGAAGATATCCAGCTTTTCACCCCCGGCACCGACAGCGGCACGTTCACCTACTTCGGGGAAGCCGTCCTGGGAACCACTGGTCAGTATAAGGAAGAACAGGCCCGCGTTGATGCGCTGCTAGGCGCTGAACCGACCGTCAGCGAAAACGACAACACGCTGGTTGAAGGCGTGATGGGCAGCCCTTACGCCATTGGTTACTTCGGCTTCGCCTACTACCTCGCCAACCAGGACAACCTGAACGCGGTAGCGATTGCCAACGATGTGACCATCGATGATGCGGGCGAAAACGTGGTTGTCCCTGAAGCCGACTGGGCCGCCGGTGAAAAGCCGATTGACTACGTGACCCCCGACGAAGAAACCGCCGAAGCAGGCACATACATGCTCAGCCGCCCGCTGTTCATCTACAGCGACGCCAGCATCCTGGCAGAGAAGCCCCAGGTTGCCGCCTTCATCAACTACTACCTGACCAATGCCAACGACGTGGTGACGGAAGTGGGCTACTTCCCCATCAGCGCCGAGGCGTTGAATGCTTCGAAGCAGCTCTGGCTGGATACGATGGGTGTCGCCGCCCAGTAGAACTCTGCTTCATCAGCCATTTGAATGACCGGGGAGGGGAAGGTGTGCCCTCCCCTATCATCCTGTCTAGAACTGGAGTAGGTTTTGAAAGGGTCCGATATGGATACGACACTCGCCCCAAGCCGTTTATTGGCACGTGCGGATGCAGAACAACCGCTAGAGCTGCGCAAACAGTTCCGGCGTGGAGAAGCCGCCATCCAGGCCTTTCTGTTTTTCTGCGGCTTTGTCACCATCTTCACCACCGTCGCCATTGTGCTTGTGCTGGGGCGAGAGTCGCTGCTCCTGATCACGTCCAAATATGTTGATCCAAATGGGACGGTCCACACGGTCAGCCTGTTTGACTTTGTGAACACCACCAAATGGCAGCCGCACCGCTATCAGGTTGGGATCGCGCCGCTGCTGGCGGCGACCGCCATGAGTTCAGCGATTGCCATGCTCGTCGCCCTGCCGCTGGGCCTGGCCTCCGCCGTCTATCTGAGCGAATACGCCTCGCCCCGCGTGCGCGGTACGCTCAAGCCTGTGCTCGAAGTGCTGGCGGGTGTTCCAACCGTTGTTTATGGCTTCTTCGCCCTGCAATTTATGACGCCGCTGCTCAAGCATATGTTTGGGCAGGGAACGGTTGAAACCTTTAACCTCGCCTCGGCGGGGATGGTCATGGGCGTGATGATCCTGCCGCTCGTCGCCTCGATGAGCGAAGACGCGCTGAGTTCCGTGCCGCGCTCTCTGCGTGAAGCCTCCTACGGCCTGGGGTCAACCAAGCTGGAAACGACGATCCGCGTCGTGCTGCCCGCTGCCATATCGGGCATTATCGCCGCGTGCATCATTGCCGTTTCGCGCGCCATCGGGGAAACGATGATTATGGCGATTGCGGCGGGCGCACGCCCTAACCTGACTGCCAATCCGTTTGAATCCGCCTGGACGATGACAGGCTATATTGCCAGCATCAGCGGCGGCGACCTGGGCCACGACACGCTGGACTATAACAGCATCTTCGTCGTGGGTCTGCTGCTCTTCGCCCTGACGTTCGGCCTCAATATGGTCAGCCGTGTCGTTGTTGCTCACTTCCGCGAGGTTTACGATTAATATGGCAAGTCCGATTGCGCTGTTTGGCGTTTTCTTTTTCAGCCTGCTGCTGGGGATAAATGGCAGCCTGACCACTCCATCCGT
Organism: uncultured Chloroflexia bacterium; assembly: GCA_963753545.1. GTDB lineage: Bacteria > Chloroflexota > Anaerolineae > Aggregatilineales > Aggregatilineaceae > CAVWCQ01. Next base: position 941,861 of record CAVWCQ010000011.1, on the reverse strand, counting down.
CGCCGCCCGCCGGGGCCATAACCCCAAACTGGGTATGATAGCGGGTCTGCTTGCCGGATTTGCCGGAACATGGCTCACCGCTGTACTGCTCTGGCTCCTCTTTAGCGACGGGATCGGCGTCATTGGCGGCTTTCTGGGCGGGATCGGGGCTTTGGTGGCGCTCTGGAATCTCACTCCTGATCACAGCCAACAGCAGACCGCGCTCCCCGACGGGGCCGATCTGCACCGCAACGTGATTGCCCGCCACCTGCGCGGCAAACTGATGCGCCTGCTGTTTATCGCGGCGGTTGTGTTTGCCCTGGTGTCGCTGGCAACCCTGCTCTGGACCATTTTGGATCGGACGGTTGGCCTCACGGCGGTTCAATATGCAGTGCAGCCGGAAGATTTGACGATTAACGGGCAGCCTACCGGGCGCTCGCTCGATGAACTCTCGAAACATGATCTCGGCGCTCGTCCTGACCGACAGCATGCGTGTCGCCCGGCTGCGCGTCTTTATTTTGCAGAATATTCGCCATGCCAAAGAAGACGAGTGGCCTACCCTCAGCCAGCAGCCAGTCAAAAGCGTTTTGAAGGGGCACAGTTATCCCGCCGAACTGGCCGATCAGCCCTTCAGCAAACTGGATGCTGGGCAGGCTGCCCAAATTTTGGAAAGCAACCTCTCCAAAAGCGATCTCAGACAGATCGTGATGGACGAAATTGTCCAGCCGCAGATTGTCAAAGGGTGGCCTCTTTGGGAATCGGTCAGCAACCGCGATGCCATTGAAAAAGTCGCGGACCAGAAATTCCCCCAGGCCCGGCTGGAGTGGCACAGCTGGCTGAACTGGAAATTGATCAGCAGCCCGCTCGATCCGCGCCGCCCAGATGCTACCGGGCTGCGTCCGGCCTTGATCGGCTCACTGATGATCATCGTGTTTACGATTGTCGTCGCCTTCCCCATAGGCGTGGGCGCGGCGATTTATCTGGAAGAGTACGCCAGAGACAACAGACTGAACCGTCTGATCCAGGTGAACATCAACAATCTGGCGGGCGTGCCATCGATCATCTACGGCATGCTGGGGCTGGCGATCTTCGTCCGCACGCTGGAACATGTGACCAGCGGCAACGCCTTTGGCAGTACCACCGCCAACGGGCGGACGGTTATCTCCGCCGGATTTACTCTGGCCCTGCTCATCCTGCCGCTGATCATCATCAACGCCCAGGAGGCGATCCGCGCCGTGCCGAGTTCGCTGCGGCAGGCGAGTTATGGGCTGGGCGCGACCAAGTGGCAGACCATCTGGAATCATGTGCTGCCCTATTCGCTGCCGGGCATCCTGACCGGGACGATCCTGGCGATTTCGCGCGCCATCGGTGAAACGGCCCCGCTCATCCTGGTTGGCGCGGCAACCTATTTGACCCAGGACCCCAAAGGCCCGTTCTCCAACTTTACCGCCCTGCCGATGATCATTTACCGCTGGACGAGTCTGCCCCAGGCGGAATTTCGCAACGCCGCAGCCGCCGCTATTGTCGTGCTGCTGATCCTTTTGTTGAGCTTAAACTCGATTGCCATTATCCTCCGCAACCGCTTTAGCAGGAGACTATCATGACCGTCAGCGCCCCCAGCAAATACGCCATTGAAGTTGAAGATATCAGCATTTACTACGGCAATTTTCGCGCCGTACAAAACGTGTCGCTCAAAATCGAACGAAATAAAATCACAGCGCTGATCGGGCCGTCAGGCTGCGGCAAAAGCACGCTGCTGCGCTCGCTGAACCGCATGAACGATCTGGTTCCCGGCGCGCTCACGTCAGGACAGGTTTTGTATCATGGGATCAATCTCTATGCGCCTGATGTCGATGCGGTGGAAGTGCGCCGCCGGATCGGCATGGTGTTCCAGAAGCCGAACCCGTTCCCGAAGTCCATTTTCGATAATGTCTCGTACGGCCCGCGTATTTTGGGTCTGCGCGACAAAACCGTGTTGGGAGAGATTGTCGAGCGCAGTCTGCGGCAGGCCGCCTTGTGGGACGAGGTGAAGGATGATCTCAAAAAGTCCGGCCTGGCCCTCTCTGGCGGGCAGCAGCAGCGCCTGTGCATCGCCCGCGCGTTAGCCGTTGAGCCGGAAATCATCCTGATGGATGAGCCGTGCTCGGCGCTCGATCCCATTGCCACGCTGCGCATCGAGGAACTGATGCGCGAACTCCAGAAGAATTACACGATTGTCATTGTCACGCACAATATGCAGCAAGCGGCGCGTGTCTCAGACTATACCGCCTTTATGCTGTCCAACGACAAGCGTGCTGGGGAACTGATCGAATATGATCGCACCGAGAAGCTCTTTAAGCGGCCCAACGATCCACGCACGGAAGATTACATCACCGGGCGCTTTGGCTAGAGTAGTCTGCCGCTCCTCTTTGAGATTAAAATCGAAACTGGATTTTAATTTTCATAGCCTTCAGGAGGGAGCGGCATATGAATTCATTCATTTTCCCGGTGGGTGTTATTGCTGCTGATTGTGGTGTTGGCTGCGCTGCCCATCCACGCCTCGACGGAGGCCCAGTCCTCATTCGATCCGATTATTCTCAACATTGATGGTGATTTATGGTCCTGGCAGGGGCCAGACCAGCCGATGGTTCAGCTCACCGATTGGGGCATGAATCGCCAGCCCGCTCTGTCGCCCGATGGAACGCGGGTCGCTTATCTTTCGTGGGCGCAGATTTTTGCCGATTGGGCCGCTGCCCAGACAGGCGGCGGTGGAGGTTACATTCCGCCCGCCAATATCTGGGTTCTTGATATTCCATCGGGGCAGACCTACCGCGTCGCCGATCAACCCGCCGATGCCGTCTATCATGGTCCGAATGGTCCGGGTAAATATTCTGTTCGTACCGCAGCCGTCCTGGTCTCCCGATGGGCTAAAGCTGGCCTGGCTGGAAATTCTGATCGATACCACCAGCGGTCAAGAGGCTGGCACAGCGCAGCTAGTCATCTATGACCTGACGAGCAAGGCGACATCGGTGCTGGAGTCGTTCCCGGTTACAGATGACAATGATTATATTGAACTTTATGATGTAGCGTGGGGGCGGCCCGGAATTGCCTTCAAAGTGTATGATGTCACCAAGGAGCCCTCTTCCCAAATACTCCGACTGTACGATGATACCGGGACTCTCATCAAGGAGTTCACCTATGGTCATGAGAACACAAACCAGTTGCTCTTTTCCATTTGGATCAGGGATGAGGATCAGGATTATCTGTTTGATGACTATCGTCGGAACAGATAGCTGGCTGAACTGGCAAACTGAACAGATCGAACCGCTATCTGGCGATCCTGAAATCGTCAGTTTGAGCGCTCCCGACGGCGCGCGCTTCTTCGTTCAGGATGGAACATGGCGGCTGACCTTCCCCGATGCAGCGGTGAATGACCTGGGCGATCATGTCCGCCCGTATGGCATCTCGCGGGATGGGCAGTGGGTCGTCTATGGCCGCTGGCGAGATGAACGACGAGCTCGGAATTCTTTCAGGATACGGTCGTCGTCCAATCGAGCAACCAATCCTTCGTGATCGGGAAATACAACAACACCCCGGTCCTGTGGGGCCCGGTGGAGCTGGCAGGTCCAGCATTAATATCACTTCGCGAGGGTGATCCTGGCGGGTCACCCTCCGTGCCTCATTCAAGACGAATGCCCAATCGTTCTGTGTTATACTCCTCATGAGGCTTGCGCCTACCCCCACAAAAGTCCGCCTGATAGAAAAATATGACGGAGTTTGTCTATGAATCCCTTTGAAGTCCAAATGACTCAATCTGTTTTCCCTCATGCCCGGTGGCAAATGCTCCCACTCGATTCTGTCAGGCTGACCGATGGATTCTGGGAACACTGGCAGGACAAAGTCCGGAGCGTGACGCTGCAACACGGCTACGACATGCTGGAACAGGCCGGAAATTTTTTTAATCTGCGGCTGGCGGCTGGCCTGATCGAAGGAGAGTACAAGGGGTTTCTTTATCTGGACTCGGACCTTTACAAGTGGCTTGAGGCGACAGCCTACGCCTTGCATGTCCATCCCGATCCGGCATTGCAGCAGCAGGTCGATGGCGTGATTGATCTCATTGCCGCCGCGCAGCAGGAGGATGGCTATCTCAATACCTATTATCAGGTCGTTCATCCCGGTGAGCGTTGGACCGATTTGGATTTTGGACATGAGCTTTACTGTGCAGGCCATCTGTTTCAGGCGGCAGTGGCGCATTATCGTGCCACGCAAAACACAAAACTCCTCGGAGTTGCGACCCGTTTTGCCGATCTGATCGCTGCCACGTTTGGCCCGACTCTCAGGCATGGAGCCTGCGGGCATCCCGAAGTCGAGATGGCGCTGGTCGAGTTGTATCGTGTGACAGGGAAATCCGCGTATCTCGACCTTGCCAAATTCTTCATTGATCAGCGCGGCAAAGGGTTCATGCGCGGCATGGTCTGGATGAAGGCGGAGTATCACCAGGATCGCGTCCCGGTGCGGCAGGCCGATGTGGTTGAAGGCCACGTTGTGCGGCAAATGTACCTCAATTCTGGCGTTACTGATTTATACCTGGAGACGGGGGAAGCGGCCCTGTTGGAGGCGATGAACCGCCTGTGGCGCGATATGTCCGGCGGTAAACTGTTCGTGACAGGTGGAGTGGGAGCGCGCTATGAAGGCGAATCGTTTGGCGACGACTATGAACTGCCGCCCGGATCGCTGTTACTGCGAATCCTGCGCCGCTATCGGCAGTGTGCTGTGGAACTGGCGGTTGCTGTTGGCAACGGGCGACGGGCGCTACGCCGATTTGATCGAGCGCACGCTCTACAATGGGGTGCTGAGTGGGCTGGCGCTGGATGGTAAGCATTTCTTCTATATGAACCCGCTGCTCAGCCGGGGGAACTACGAGCGTCAGCCCTGGTATGACTGCGCCTGCTGTCCACCCAATCTTATGCGGCTGCTGGCGTCATTGGCGCAATATTTCGTGACTTACGACCCGACTGGCTTGCAGGTTCATTTGTACAATACGAGTGTTGTAAAACTCACCCTGAAGTCGGGCCAACCAGTCGTTCTATCCATGCAGACGGACTATCCCTGGCAAGGACTGGTGAAGCTTTCCATTAATGAGACTGATGGTTCAATCTGGCAACTGCGGCTGCGCCATCCCGATTGGTGTCCGGCTGCGACGGTGGTCATTAATGGACAGAGAGCCGAGGAATTCACGAGCGACTCCGGTTACATCGTCCTGGAACGAGCCTGGCAGCCGGGGGATACCGTTGTGCTGACGCTGTCCATGGAGCCGCGCCTGATTGGGGCACATCCGCGCGTCGATGCTGTACGCGATAGTCTGGCCGTTCAGCGCGGCCCGGTGGTTTACTGCTTTGAGGCGATTGATTATCCCGACATCAACCTGATGGATATTCGACTGGACAAAACCGCTCCGCTTCAAGCGGTATGGCGTACAGACATAGCGGCAGAAGGCTTGATGGCGATTTAATCATCCGGGTATGTACTGGACAATCGAGAATGGCAAGATCGTCTGTATCGCCCCGTGAACGACCAGGATGTCTTGCACCGTCAGCCGACACCTCTAACCGCCATCCCCTATTTTGCCTGGGCTAATCGAGGGGCAGGCGCTATGCGCGTCTGGATTCCTTATGCGTAACTTCTAGCAGTTGTGTTTTTGGGGGCGCAGCTAAACTACAGCCGCGCCCCACGAGATGACTGTTAGTGACTCAGCCAGCCGATCACTTCGCGCTGGTTGTCGGCATGTGTGCCCGCCGCGAATTCCTGGGTCAAATAGGAACAACCCGGCTCACCTTCCCAGGCGACCAGCCCATACTTCTTGGCGTAATAGTACCGCTCGAAGGGCTCATCCTTGGGCTTGCCACCCTCGTCCTGATAGGCAGCCAACACGGCGACATTCTGAATCGTGATGCCGCTCTTGAGTTTATAACGGCTGATCACGCTCTCCAGTTTGATCCACGTCACGTCGGTGTGGTGATTAAGTTCAGTACCATCATCCTTGCGGCGGAAGGTGACCAGCGGCGTACGGTGGAATGGCACTCCGAGAGCCATCTGGCGTGGAATCCAGGGGCTGCCATATTCCCCCTGCTGGGTCAGGGTATATACTTTCCCGTCGCCCGGTGAGGTGTCCGTTCCCCGGTAGATGAAGTGATCATCCGCCCACAGTTCTTCCCATTCACTGTCTTTGACATGGTAGAAAAACTGCCCACCCGTCTGCGTCTGGACAATCTGCGAGCTGCCAACCCATTCGCAGAGCATACTGTACAGGCGTCCGTCACCCTTCAGATAGGGCAGCAGATCGTAGGTCTGCTTGGGATCGGTCACCGTAACCAGCGCGAACAGGTGATAATCAAAGAAATTCCCGTGGGCATCACGCGGTTTCCAGGTGCTCTTTTGCGGGCCGAGCGCGGTGGGAGCGGTCAGCGTGACCGAAATATCTGCTGTATCGCCCGGTTTGGTGATCGGCAGCGGCACGCTGTTTGGCCCCTGCATCCGATCATCGGCAAAATAGGCCAGGGTATAACCTGCTCCCCAGGTTGTCGTGCCGTTGTTGCGAACCCGCCACGTCTTGACGAACGATTTACCCGGCTTGACGGGCGTGCCATCATTGACGGTCACATCCGCGACAAACGCAAGCTCGTTCTTGTCCGCGACCAGCCGCCGCGTGTTGTCGATCACATCGATCAATGCGAACTGGTCAAATTCAAAGAACTTGCCGGATGGATCCTGCGGTTTCCAGGTGCTGCGGTGCAGGCCCGGTTCAGTGGGTGCAGCCAGTGTGACTGACACTTCAACGGTATCGCCAGGGCGAGCAGGGGGCAGCGGGACGTTGTTCGACGCGCCCATCTTCTCATCACCGAAGAAAGCCAGGATATAGCCATCTCCCCAGGTTGTTGTGCCGCTGTTGCGAATGCGCCATGTCTTGACAAAACTCGCTCCCGGCTGCATCTGCGTCTCGTCGGGCACAGTGACATCGGCCACCCAACGGCATTCGTTCAGGCCGTCCACTGGGTGCTGCTGGTCAGGAACCTGGATTTCGGCATACTGTTCATAATCAAAGACCTGCCCGTTGGCATCGTGCAGTTTCCATTCGCTGCGGTGGCGACCCGCGTCAATCGGCGCAACGAGCGGAACAGACAGTTCGATCATGTCCCCCGGCGCGACTTTGCGCGGCAGAGCGATCTGAACGGGGCCAGCCATCCGTTCGGCGTTGGTGAAGCGCAGCGTATACTGCTCATTCCAGGTCGTTGTCCCGCTGTTGCGGATGCGCCACGTCTTGGTGAAGTGTTGGCCGGGCAGAAGCAGCGTTCCATCCTCAATCGTTACATCGGCTACATAGGATGCCTCGTTGAAGATGCGGGCCTCTTTCACCTCGACCTTGACGTCAATCTCCGGGCCGAAGGTTGTTCCATCTGGCGCGAAGAGTTGCCAGCGGCCCCGGTATTGTCCTTTCTGGGCAGGCGCAACCAGTTTTGCAGTCAGATCGACGATCTGGCTGGGCTGGACGGTCCCCGTCAGCGGAATGCTGTCCAGGCCGCCCATCTGGTCGCCAGCCGAAAAGGCCAGCCGGTAACCCGTATCCCAGGCCACCGTGCCCGTATTGCGCATTCGCCAGATTTTTTCAAACGGCTGCCCCGGCGCGACCACGCTGCCATCGGCTACCGTCACATCCGTCACAAACACCGCGTCCGGGAAAGGCGGCTGGGCATCCAGGTTAAAGAATGGCTCCGGGTTTACTACGTCGTCTACCACATAGTTTTGCAGGCCATGCCCGATACGCTGAAGGGTGATATGCAGGTGAATCCCCGTCGAAAATCCGGTGGTTCCCGCTATCCCCAGTTTTTGCCCCGGCAGCACAAACTGCCCAACCTGGGTCGTGACTTCGGACATATGTCCGTACCATGTGACCCATTTTTCGTCTTGCCAGTCGTGCGCGATCCGAACGTAGTTTCCGTACCCCTGCGGGCTGAATCCAATAAAATCGACCACACCGCGCTGCGCAGCCAGCACGGCAACGGGATTGCCCTGGTTATCGACTGCCGCGAGGTCTACGCCCTCGTGCAGTTGCAGTTTGGTAGGGGCAAACGTATAGGCGCGCGGATCGTTAAAATGGGCCGTGATGAAGAACTTGCGTGCAACCGGACTCTGTAAAAAGAAATTTGGAGGCGGCATAGGAGGTCCTCCCGAAGACCACAGACGTGCATCCGACAGGTGATTTCATTCTATGCGTTTTTTAATGGGACTGGCAAGCAAAAAAGGAATAACAAGATCATAAAAAATAGGGCACAGCCTGATTTGTCGTGCCCTTATGGTATTTTTCTCTTGCTTTTCTTTGCGCTCTCCGCGCTCTTTGCGGTGAAACTTGTTTTTCTTTTTACAGGAGCGAATTAGTCCATATTGCCGATCAGCGCGGTCGCAAACTCGCTGGTCTTGACCTCTGTCGCGCCGCTCATCTGGCGGGCGAAGTCATACGTGACGACCTTTTGCGCCAGGGTCTTTTCATATGCCTTGGTAATCAACTCGGCGGCTTCCCACCAGCCCATAAATTCGAGCATCATCACACCGCTGAACATCAGAGAACCGGGATTCACCTTGTCCAGATTGGTATATTTGGGGGCTGTGCCGTGCGTCGCCTCAAAGAGCATCACTTCGTCGCCAATATTCGCGCCGGGGGCTATACCCACGCCACCCACCTCGGCGGCAATCGCATCAGAGAGATAGTCACCGTTCAGGTTGGGCGAGACAATCACATCAAATTCGGAGGGGCGGAGCAGCATGTGCTGGAACATAATGTCGGCAATACGATCCTTGATCACGATCTTGCCTTCGGGCTGATGGCCCTTATACTCGCTCCAAAGCTGGTCCTCAGTAATTGTCACATCGCCAAATTCTTCACGGGCCACTTCGTAAGCCCAGTTGCGGAACGCGCCCTCCGTAAATTTCTGAATGTTACCCTTGTGAACAATCGTGATACTCTGGCGCTTGCGCTCGATGGCATAGCGCATAGCGAAGCGCATCAGGCGCTTGGTTCCAAACGCGCTCATCGGCTTGATGCCAATCCCTGCCCCTTCAAAAAATTCCGCCTTCATTTCTTCGCGCAAGAAACGAGCAACTTTTTCGTTCTCTGGCGTCCCGGCCTGGTATTCGATTCCTGCGTAGACATCTTCGGTATTTTCGCGGAAGATCACAATGTTGACCTGCTGCGGCTCGCGCACCGGGCTGGGCACGCCTTCGTACCAGCGCACCGGGCGCACGCAGGCATACAAGTCCAGCACCAGCCGCAGCGTGACATTCAGGCTGCGGAAGCCGCCCCCTACGGGCGTAGTCAGCGGGCCTTTGATACCAATCTTCACATCGCGCAGGGCTTCAAATGTTTCTTCGGGCATAAAATCGCCGTTATAAATCGAGGCAGCTTTTTCCCCGGCATAAATCTCCATCCAGGCAATCTTACGCTTGCCTCCATAGGCTTTTTCCACTGATGCATCCCAGATGCGCTTTGAGGCGCGCATGATATCTGCGCCAATGCCATCGCCTTCAATAAATGCCAGGATTGGATGATCCGGGACGCAGTCAGCGCCCTGCAAACAGCGAATTTTTTCCCCATCGGTAGGCACAGTTACATGTTGATACGACATCAAGCGGCGCTCCTTCTGGTGACGATTTAAGATGTTTGGTGGGCGGAGTAGTTGGTGGGGCCGCAGCCGCCCCTGAAGATCTCTTCTTCTAACGACTATATCGTATTTTGAGCCAACTAAACAATCCTTTGGGTTTATCGAATCCCAACAAGTGAGTATACTTTCTATAGGTTAGGGGAGCAGGAAGCCAGATGATGCGGAGCGAAACCAAAATCAAATCCGCTAAGGAATTTTTTTATGCCGGAAGCACCACAACCACATCAGAGCATTTGGAATGTCTTAAGTGACCTGGTTCTTCTTGTCGATCCAGGTTCCCTGCACATTCGCTATGCGAACGAATCGGCACAGGATGCGCTTGGTCACAGGCTTGAAGAATTATCCCGTCTGACTCTGTTAGATTTCTGCCTGCCACTCGATCATACTCGCTTGCGCGCTCTGACCGCCCAACTCGACGTTGATCAGATTGCTCATTTTGTCGGCTTTCTCTATTCCCATCATGGGACGACGGTAGCGACCGAAGTCTGGATCATGCTGACGGGCATGTACGGGGAACGCATGCTGCTCTGTGTCGCCCATGAAATCCGTGAACAGGTCACCATCGCGCAGCAAATGGGAAGGCTGTCTCACGTCAATAACAGTATTATCCGTGAAGCACCGATTGGCATTATCACGATTGACCGTACAGGTCGCGTCACCCAGGTCAACCCCGCTCAGGTCCAGATCAACCAGATGCCAGAAAACAAACCTGAAGATTTTCTGGGCATGCCCCTGCTCGATAATCAGGTTGTCCAACAAAACGGCCTGGACGAACCGCTGCGGCAGGTCTTGGAAGGACAAAATTTCAACAAGATATTTGAATCCTTTGTGCTGCAAAATGACGCAGTGATCAGTCTCCAGATTCAGGGTGTCCCGCTGCGTGATTTGTCGGGCGAGGTCGAAGGCGGGCTGCTTCTGGTTCAGGATATTACGGAACAACTCAAGGCTGACCGTGAACGACAGGAAAACGAAGCCCTTTACCGGTCACTGGTGAACGCCATGCCCGATTTATTGTTCCGTATTCACCGTGATGGAACCTTTCGGGATTTATCAAACAGCACAGATGTCGAATTATATCGACCGCGAGAAGAGGTCATTGGGCGGACAATCAGCGAAGTTGTGCCGCCGGATGTCGCTGAAAAAGCGATGGCTGCTTTGCATAAGACGCTTGAAACAGGCCGCGTCCAAACATACGAGTACCAACTCACTTTTTCCGATGGCAGCATCCACGATTTTGAGGCGCGGGCTTGTCGCGCGATTGCCGATGAAGCGTTGTTTATTGTCCGCGACATCTCGGATCAAAAGAAAGCCGAAAATAATCTGCGCCGTGAGCGGGAACTAGCCGATACTCTGCGGGATATCGGCACCATCGTTACCTCGACCCTTGATCTCGATGAGGTCCTGGCCAGCCTGCTCAAAGAGGTGCAGCGTGTCGTTCCCTACGACGGAGCGAGCGTGATGGCAATTGAAAACGGAGTGGCCCGTATTATCAGTCACCGGGGTTACGAGCGGCTGGGCCGGACCCCGGAAGATATGGACAATGTGTTCCTGAATGTCGCCGAAGTACCACTGATACAGCAGGTTATTGAGACGCACGAGCCATTTGTGGCTGCCGACACGCACCGGGATCACAATTGGGTTCAACTCAAGCTATTTAGCCATATTCGGTCCTGTTTGGGCGCGCCTATCGTCAGCCGAAACGGTGAAATTCTCGGCATCTTTTCGTTCGACTCTTTGACCCCAGGGTTTTATAACGAGGAGTATGTCCAACTGCTCAAGCCATTTACACGGCAAGCGGCAGTCGCCTTTGAAAATGCCCAGCATTACCAGCAGATCCAGGCTCAGGCTGTTCAGCTCACGACTCGCCTCAACCAGCTTGACACGCTCTATTCTGCCGGGCAATACGTGCTGTCTACGCTGGAACGCAAAGAAGTGCTGATGCGCCTTGCTGAGCAGATGAGCACCATCACTCATTCGACCAGCGCCATGATCTTCGATTTCAACCCCGATACGGTGGAAGGCGAAGTTCAGGTTGCATTTTGCACCCCCTATGCGCCATGCCACGATGGTCTGCTTGCACCGGGCGACCATCTGTCACTGCGCAGCCCGTTTCTTAAACCCGTCATTGCGCATGATCACAACAGCTTGCTGCTTTATAACGCCGACTTTGACCGGGCTTTTCCCGATGTAGCGCTGCGTTTACATGCGGGCATAATCGTTCCGATGCTGTACCGGGATCGGATGACGGGATTCGCCCTGATTGGTGAGGGGCGGGCAGCGCATATTCTAACCCAGGATGATATTCGCATCTGCGAAGCGCTGGCAGCCCAGGCGGCTATTGCTCTGGAACAGGCCGCTCAATTCAGCGCCGTGCAAGAATTGGAACAGCTTAAATCACAGATGATTCGCGTTGCCTCACACGACCTGCGCAATCCACTGGCGCGCGCACAAACGGCCCTGGAAATTCTGCGCGAACGGGTCAAAGCGCTGCTGCCGCCCGATCAGAGCAAGTACCTGGACCGGATCGAATATTCACTGGACGAGATGGGACAGATCGTCGAGGATATTCTGTCGCTCGAACGAATTGAGGCCCGGCATCGCACTGCCGAGCCAATCATTTGGTGCCAGTTATTGGAGCGAGCAACTGTCCATCTGAGCGCGGATGCCGAGACCAAAGGGTTAAAGCTGGAGATTTCCTGCGAACCCGGTCTGCCATCGATTGGCGGTGATCCGGTGCAGTTAAGCCAGGCGGTCTCTAATCTGGTGAGCAATGCGATCAAATACACCCCGGCTGGTGGGCATATATCCGTACAGGCATACGCCAAAGACTATGGCGGACAGCCTACCGTCGCCATCGAGGTTCAGGATTCCGGGCTGGGTATTCCAGCCGAACTTCAGGCCATGCTGTTCCAGCCGTTTTACCGGGCCAAACAGTCGGGCACTGAGAGCATTTCGGGTATCGGATTAGGCTTAACCATCGTCAAGGCGGCTATCGAACGGCATGGTGGAACGGTTTATTTTGACAGTGAACCGGGAGAGGGAAGCCTCTTCGGTTTCCGCATCCCGGTATAGTTTATTCGGAGGGCACAGGTTGATCCCGCGCTTCTAACAAAACATCTATCGTATCGAAAGCGTGGCGCAGGTGCGGAATCACAATCGATCCGCCCACAACCAGTCCCACATTCAGCGCTTCGACTAATTCATCTTCGCTCATGCCCAGGTTCGCGCACTGGATCAGGTGATAGTCGACACAGTCGTTGCAGCGCAGAACCAGCGACGCGACCAGCCCCAGCAGTTCTTTGGTGCGGGCATCCAGCGCGCCGTCCTGGTAGGCGGCTTCGTCCAGGTTAAAAAAGCGCTTGATTCCCAGGTGTTCAGCACTCAGAATGCGTGCATTCTGGCGCTGGCGTTCGCGCCGGAACTGGTCCAGCCGCTGGCGTTGTTCCTCGTTCATCAATGATTTCTCCCGTTCAACCCCCGGCAATATAAGGGAAAATAGAAACCAGATCGCCCGGTTGCAGCAAAGCGTCACCCTCGGCATGAGTCTGGTTGATGGCGTAGTGCCACGATGCCTGGTGACCGTCCAGCGCCGGGTAGCGCGCGATCACCTGTTCCAGGGCCTGGTCGAGATGCGCGCCATCGGGTAGATCCAGCGTGCAGCGCGCGTCGCCCGCCCGGTCGCGGATGCTGGCAAAAAATCGAACGGTGATCTGCATCACTCGGCCCCTTCCGTTTCACCAAGGATTGCCGCCCCTTTGCGCTGACGCCGTGTCACATCGGCTTTGAGCTGTCCGCACCCTGCCTGGATATCGATCCCACGCCGCACGCGCACCGTACTGCTGATTCCAAACGTCGCCAACCGTTCCTGAAACGCCGCCACGCGGGCAGGATCGGATGGGCGACCCGTGTAGCCTGTCGTCGGATTGAGTGGAATCAGGTTGACATGGCATTTCAGCCCGTGCAGCAGCGTACCCAACTGTTCCGCCTGTTCAACCGTATCGTTTTCTCCGGCAATCAGTGCCCATTCAAATGTGACGCGCCGCCCGCTTTTTTCGATGAAATAGCGCACCGAGTCGAGCAGTTCGGCAAGCGGCCAACGCTTGTTGACGGGCATCAGCTTGCTGCGTTCCTCATCTGTCGCCGCGTGCAGGCTGATCGCCAGCCCGACCTGCATGCCTTCGTCGGCAAAACGCCGGATGGCCGGGACCAATCCCACCGTGCTCAGCGTGATATGCCGCTGGCCGATATTCAGCCCTTGCGGGTCGTTCAGACGGTGAATTGCTTCCAACGTCGCATCGTAGTTGTGCAGGGGTTCGCCCATGCCCATCAGTACGATATTGCTCAGCCTGTCTCCCTCCGCCTGGAGCTGGCGAGCAAAGAGCAGCGCCTGTTCGACAATCTCGCCCGCGCTCAGATTGCGGGCAAAACCCATCTGGCCCGTCGCGCAGAAGACGCAGCCCATCGCGCAGCCTGCCTGGGTACTGATACAGGCCGTGCGGCGGTTGTCGTCATATTCCATCAACACACTTTCGATCAACTGCCCATCCGGCAGGCGGAAAAGGCACTTGACCGTCTGCCCGTCTGTCGAGTGGAGTTCAGCGACCTGCTCCAACCTGCCCATTTGAAATTCTGCCGCCAACTGCTCGCGGAGCGCTTTGGGCAGATTGTTCATCTCCTCAAAGCGGTCTACCTTGTGATCGTACAACCACTCCCAGACCTGCCGCGCGCGGTAGGCAGGCTGATTCCAGGATTGCAGCAGGTTTACCAGTTCGTCTAACAATACATCATAGATTGAGCGTTTTTCCAAGTTCAGTTCCTATTCGGCGGGCATGTAGGGTGTCCACAGCACAGCCTGATCCGATTTATCACTAAAAAGCCAGCTATTCCACGCATTCCAAAGGCCGGTAAGATCGGTGTTCGTGAATTTCTGCCAGGCGTCGTCGAAGCCGCCCTCACTGCCTGCGATTTCCGCCGCCAACTGGAACGGCACATCTTTTCTGATCTGATCGGCCAGATAAAGGACCAGCAAATAACTCTCTGCATCCCACAACGCCAGATCGCGTTCCAGACTGTTGGTTGGCAGAGGAGACGCCAGTATCCTCAAAGGTAAGCAGCGTATCGGTGCGTCCGGCGGCACGGGCGATCTGAAGTTCGTTGTACCCGGCATGCGTGCGGTACAGGCGAGCCAGCCCTGTTTCGAACCAGGCCGGAACGTCGGCTCCGCCCCACAGCGAGCCATAAAAATCGCGTACCATCCGATCCGTCAGTGCGTCTTTAAACTCGGTAAATCCGATGGTCGGGCGTTGTAACAGGCTGATGCCTGCCGCCGCATAGATGTTTTCATAGTCTTTGACCGAACAGGGGAAGCGATCCCCATTTTCCGCTGATATCAAAACGCTCACCTGCTGGCCTGTTGCCGAGTCTTGGACCTCGCTGCACAACTGCACATTGGGATCGTAAACGGCATAGGCGAGCTGCGGCGACAGTCCAGTATTATCGCTGAGCAGGTTATAGACGGGCATTATTTCGTACCACGCCGGATTTGCATCCAGGTACTGGCCCTGCCAGTAGAGTTTGAGCGGCGGGTTTCCACCATCGCGCCAATTGCCATGGTTGCTATCGGTGAAGGTGAACTCATTGACAGCCTCTGATTCAACTCCATCGCTGGTTTTGATGGTCCATTTGTAATTCACCGTTCCAAATGGAGCAGGTTGAGGGGCTTCTTGCAGCGACCACTCATAGGCCAGCCGGGAAGCTGTATCTGTTTGGATGACGACACTATCGGCTGTAGTGAGCGATATGGATTTATCCACGCCGCCCGCTGCCTCAAGGTCGAAGGTGATATCGGTAATCTGACTGGGGGGCACGTTCACATCAACGAAAAAGCGGATGACAACCGGGAACAGCACTTCCAGATGATACCCGGTGACATGAGAGCTGGAATTATCCGGTGCAGGCGTGCCTGCGCCATCTTGTGCCGCGGCTGGGGCCGCCAGCCCTACCAGCGCAGTGAGGATAAGGGTCAGCCCAATAAGCCAGCGAAAGTTTTTTGTGCTCATAAGTTTTGTCCGATCTGTTGGCCCAGCACAGAGCGCTGGATAATACCTCCTTCCATTATATCGAACTGCGCCCCAACAGACTTCTGCCGGGGCGCAGGAAAATAGTCATAGATTGGCCTGTTTATTGGCCAAACGGTGTTGGAGAGGGGAAGGTGAAGGCCGTTGGCAGCGGGATCAGCGTTGGAATTTCAGCCCCCGCGCCGAGCCAGACGCGCCACTGGGTCTCGATCTCCTGCACAGACAGCCCTGTGGCCTGTTCCAGCGCAGCATTGCGGCCCTCACCGGCCCGGATGCCCAGCATCACCTGCCGGTGAATGTCTATCCCGTAGGTATCGGTCAGCCACTTCCAGAAGGTGTAGCCGATATCATAACCATCACGCGCCCTCGTGCCGCGAATGCCGGGGCCAGAATCGATCAGCAGGGGCAGCAAATGCCCGGAGGCAGCGATCTGGCGGACGTTAGCTTCATAGTCGTACTGCTGGCTGATTTCGAAGAAGGTTGCGTCGCCCTCGTTGAACCAATCGACAGCCAGGAAGCCGACAAAGACATCCTGGTAAATGTGCTCAACCTCATGCGGAACGGTGCCATAGGCCAAATCATACATATTACTACCGCTGACTACCTGCACGGTCGCGCCCCAGTCGGAGCGGGTCGTGCCGATCACGCGCGGATTCACGTAGCTAATCTGCCATTCGGACCAGGCATCAAAATCGCCAAACAGGATCGCGCGCGGTTTATAGGGCAGCAGCGCGCCCCATCCAGCCATATACTTGGACTGATTCTGCTGCATAGCATCAACAACCATCGGGCCAAGATCACTCGGCAGGTTTTCGGTGAAGACGATTACATCATCCCCCTCGAATCGCTGCCAGTCGTGCGTGGGGTCCTCATACTCGACATGCTGCACGGCAGTTTGATAGGTGTTGCCATCAGCATCGCTGATATCCCAGTAATAATCCACTCCCAGGTTGGGTGGAACGGCATCGCTGCCCGTTGCTTCCCAAACGGCAGTCAGTGCGCCTGTGTCTGGATCAAGATCCGCCGGACGGGAGCGCTGTGTGCCGGGAACATGGGTCCATACAACCCGCCCACGTACAATAGGTCCGGCACTGCTGGTGATGGTGGCATGAAAGGTGAATCCTGCCGGATAATTGCTGTCAAATGTCTGATCTTGCACCGTCCACGTCACATCAGGATTGGACGAAACCGGGCCAGTGCCGTTCTGGGCGTCAACAGCGGGAGTCTGGCCGGACGGGGCTGCGGTGGGTGTGGCCGTAGGTGCGCCGCCCTGAACGTGCCCGGCCAATGTCCCCAGCAAACTAAGGGACAGCACAAACACGCCGATAACGGCAGCAATACGTGATAGTCTTGTTTTCATCTTCGTTCTCTTCTCTCCAATTCAAGGAAACAACTACAAACTATCCCCCCTAGACGGTTTGACGCAAGCGAGCAGCCCACGCTTCGCCGAGAGCGGCCAGGCTGTCGAATGTTTCGTCGGCCTGGATTGCCGAGGCGCGCGCGTCCTCTGGTGATGTGGTTCCCGTCAACACCAGCGCGCTCTTGAGTTCCTGCACGTTCTGCTCCCAAAATATCGGTTTCCAGCCGGTCCCCGACCATTAACGTAGTTTCCGGCGTGCTGCCGAGCAGCCTGACCGACACCTGGAACATGCCCACTTCCGGTTTGCCAATCACCAGCGGCTTCCGATCCGTTGCCGCTTCGATCAGGGCCAGCAGTGATCCATTACCGGGTACCAGACCTTCTGGGGTGGGAAAGGTCCGATCACCATTGGTGCCAATAAAATCAGCCCCGGCACGAATGAGCAGCGTGGCACGCTTCAATTGCTCATAGGTTATTTCAAAGTCGATGCCCACCACAACCACGCGGGCATGATCCGGGTCTTCCCGGAAGCCGCGCTCTGCCAATGCCTGCCGGATACCCTCTTTGCCAATAATGTAGAGGGGTGTGTCAACCGGGTAGCGGAGGCCGATAAATTCTGCCGTTGCCACTGCCGATGTGATCACCTGGTTTGGCCCGGCAGGAATGCCAATGCTGTTCAGACGAGCCACATACGAGCCTACTGTATTGCTGCTGTTATTCGTTGCCAGGGCAAAAGCGATGCCGCGCTCCTGAACAAACGCAAAAAACTCAGCGACACCGGGCAATACTTGCGTGCCTCGCCACAGCACGCCATCCATATCGAGTACCACTGCTTGAATTGAATGAAAATCGAGGGCCATTATTGTCTATGCTTTCGAGTTAACGTGAGGAACGACCAGATTATAACACTCTATACGATACCATTGGCTTATGTTGACAACCCCAGATCGGAATGTTATATTTCTCCGAATACTGAACAACACTCTTATCCAGAGCGGCAGAGGGACCGGCCCCGTGAAGTCGCGGCAACCTCTCTGTCCTGAAGGCCCAGGCCGCAGGGCAGGAAAGGTGCCAATTCCGACAGGTAATTCTGGAAGATGAGAGCGCGTTCCATCGACGACCTCGCGTGTTTTAGACGAGGACCAGTTTGAGCGATGACGCCCCCTGTGAGAGTGTTGCAGGGGGATTTTTTTGTCCCCAGGCCGGACATAACCGGAGGCGAAAGCCCCTATCTGTTTAAGACAAAGGAGTTTCCGTGAGCGAGCATACCAAAAGCACTACCTTTATGTCAGCCCCGCAGTTGTTCTTTACGTCGGAATCCGTGACGGAAGGACACCCGGACAAAATTTGCGATCAAATCTCAGACGCCATATTGGATGCCATCATTAAAGAGGATCCGATGGCGCGGGTCGCCTGCGAAACCGCCTGCACGACCGGCCTGGTGGTTGTCATGGGTGAAATCACCACGTCCACCTATATCGATATCAATTCGCTGGTGCGCGATGTCGTGCGCGACATCGGCTACACACGCGGCAAATACGGTTTTGACGCGGACACCTGCGGCGTAATCGTCTCGTTGAAGGAACAGTCCGGCGATATCGCCCAGGGCGTGGACCGTGCGCTCGAACTGCGCGAAGGCCAGATGACTGAAGCCGAACTCAACGCAATCGGAGCGGGCGACCAGGGCATGATGATCGGTTTTGCCTGCGACGAAACGCCTGAACTGATGCCAATGTCGATTATGATGGCCCACAAGCTCACCCGCCGTCTGGCTGAAGTGCGCCGCGATGGGACGATGCCTTACCTGCGTCCCGATGGCAAGAGCCAGGTCACGGTTGAATATGCCTTCGGCCAGCCCAAGCGTATCGACACCGTGCTTGTCTCGACGCAGCACGCGCCGGAAATCTCCAACGAGCAGATCCGCTCGGACATCCTCGAACACGTCGTGAAAGCCGTGATCCCGGCGGAACTGCTCGACAGCGAAACCAAGTATTATGTCAATCCCACCGGGCGTTTCGTGGTCGGTGGCCCGCTCGGTGACGCGGGCCTGACCGGGCGCAAGATCATCGTTGACACCTACGGCGGCGTGGCGCGGCATGGCGGCGGCGCGTTCTCTGGCAAAGACCCGACGAAAGTGGACCGTTCGGCAGCATACATGGCCCGTTATGTGGCGAAGAACGTCGTCGCGGCAGGGCTGGCAAAGCGCTTTGAACTCCAGGTGTCCTACGCCATTGGCGTGGCCCACCCCCTGTCGATTGCTATTGAAACATTCGGCACGGGCTGCGTTCCCGACGAAAAGATCGTTGAACTGATCAAGAAGCACTTCGATATGCGCCCGGCGGCGATCATTCGCGACCTGGAACTGCGTAAGCCCCAGTTCCGGCAGGTCGCGGCCTACGGTCACTTTGGACGCGACGATCTGAAGGTGGCCTGGGAACGGATCGACAAGGCCGACATCCTGCGCAAGGAAGCAGGCCTGTAATTTTCCCCACACGTTCAACTCTGAGGGCGTACACAGCGCCCTCACTTTATTTATCTTCCCCAGTTGCCCGAAATCGTTATTTTTCCGGGGGTGATCCCCCTCACACCCCACACAAGCTTTAGATTTCAAGTGGCTCTGTACAGTTGCGCCAGTTGCCCACATCTTCAAGCCGATGTTATTATGAGCAGGGGCGCTGCCCTCTGGTCATTGAAGGAGGTTCTTAATGCAACAATTCAGGGTTTGGTGGAACAGCTTTAAAACGGTTGCGATCTGGTTTTCATTCATTCTGAATCTGGTGACGCTTGTCGTTTTGATCCTCGTGGTCATGCAAATTTTTAAGATCAAAAATGGGATTTTAGAGCCGCTGGTCGACGGCTTGCACAGGGATTTTGCCGGGTTGGACGAAGCGGTGATCACCCGCACCATCCAGGTCGATAACCAGATTCCCGTCCAGTTCGATCTGCCTCTCAACCAGCGCACAGAAGTGGTGTTGACCGACAATGTGCCCATTGTCGCCAATGCCTCCTTCACGCTGCCCGGCGGCGGTGGTGTGATTAATGGGCGCGTCGATATCGTGCTGCCCAAAGATCTGATACTGCCGATTCAGTTGAATATGATCGTCCCGGTCGATACTTCTATTCCAATTCACCTGCCAGTTGATGTCGAAATCCCGCTCAACGAGACGCAGCTTCACTATCCATTCAAGAACATGCGCGACCTGTTGGAACCATATGTGCGGGTGATGGATAACCTGCCGGACACCTGGGATGAGGTTCCCGATTTTACCGTGAATGCGGTTCAGGGTGACGTGCCTAATCTGCTGACGCCTAAGGAAGAAAATAGTGATCCCTGGCCCGGCACACCCACGCCGACCCCTGTTCCGAATCTGAACGGCACGCCGCGTAATTCCGATGATGGATCGGTCGTGCCCGGTCCGACTATGACTTTTACACCTTATCCAACACTGACTCCATCGCCACAATAGAAGGGTTTATGACGTTACCTCCTGTTATTGACTATGAGGGTTCTGGCTACAAAACCGATTTTTGGGACGGCCAGGGGCGCGATTATGAAGACCTGACCGAGCGCATCGCTATGCGCCGTCTGCTGCCGCCACGCGGGCGAAGAGCCGTTCACCTGGGAGCGGGTTTTGGGCGCATGACGAACGAACTGGGCGGCTACGATCAGATCGTTGTGCTGGACTATTCGCGCACGATGCTGCGCCAGGCACAGGAATACCTGGGGAAAAGTGACCGCTATGTCTATGTTGCCGCCAACATCTACCAACTGCCGCTGGCGGATGGAAGCTGTGATGCGGCAGTGATGGAGCGCGTCATCCATCATATTGCCGATGTGCCCGCCGCGCTCCGCCAGATTCGCGCCGTTCTGGCTCCCGGCGCGCCGTTCGTCCTGGAATTTGCCAGCAAGCGCAACCTCAAGGCGATCCTGCGCTACGCCCTGCGGCGGCAGCAATGGAGTCCCTTTGATCCGGAGCCAGTCGAATTTGTGAAACTGAATTTTGACTTCCACCCCGGCACGATGATCCGGCAGTTACACGAGGCGGGCTTTGTCACCAAACGGAAACTGGCCCTGTCCTATCTGCGGCTCGGCTTGCTCAAACGGACAGTTCCGGTACGGCTGCTGGTTGCCATCGATAGCGTCTTGCAGCAGACGGGGCAGGTTGCACTGTATTCTCCCAGCGTGTTTACCCTCAATGAAGCGGTAGGCAGCATTCCGGCAAGCACCGCCAATGAGCCGCTGGTGTTTAAATGTTTGAACTGTGGCACAGTTTTACAGCGCGAGGGCGATACGATGATCTGCCCGAACGGGGATGGGCGCTGGGCCGTGCATGATGGCATCTATGACTTTAAGGAGCCGTCCCCAGAGCGTTAATTCGTTCTAGACTTTTATTAGTGGGCTGCCTGCGCTACAATGCAGGCAGTTTGTCTTTTCCAACGTTTTATCGCATTCCTTATCCAATGAGGAAAACAAACATGGCGCAAGAAGTTGTGACTCAGAAGGGTCTCTATTTTGAGGAATTTGTCGAAGGGCTGGAAATAGCAACGCGTGGCCGGACGATCACCGAGGCGGATATTGTGGGCTTTGCCGGGCTGTCCAGCGACTTCAACCCGATGCACACCGACGCCGTTTTTGCCTCCAAAACTCCGTTTGGCAAGCGCGTCGCGCATGGACTGCTGGCACTGTCCATCGCCAGCGGCATGGCCTACCAGACGGGTATTATGGAAGGCACGATTATCGCGTTTCGCAGCCTGGAATGGAAATTCGTTGCGCCGATCTTCATTGGAGACACGATTTATACCACTCTGAAGGTCAAAGAACGCAAAGAGATGAAGGTCGCCGGGGGTGGCATGGTGACTCTGGAAGTACGGGTGCTCAACCAGGATGGAACCGTCACACAAAAAGGCGAGTGGTCCGTTCTGGTGGTCAGCCGCCCTGCTGCCGGATAGATCCGCCTGCGCTCGCCGCGTCGCTTGTTCAGAGGGAAAATGAAGTATAATCTGAGTTTAGATAGCTGAGAGTTAGCATACTTAATAAGACTCTGGCTGAGAACCTTTGAGGTAAGCTTATGGCAGACCAACCGGAAAACAAACCGACGCAGGGTAACGGCGAGCAGTCTGGCCCCGAACCATTGAGCGGGTGGCACGAGCCGCCTGTCGACAAAGAATCATCGCGCCCGGTCGTCGTGAATGCCTGGTATACCCCGCCCGGCGCGGCTGTTCCACCGCCTGACGAACCAGACGATGGCAGCGCAGCCGAGGAAATTGTTACGCCTGAACTGCCAGGACTGGCTCCGGCCCAGACCGGAGCGTGGTACAAACCAGCGACGAGCGATATCGACGCGCTGCTGTCCGGCGCGTCGAGAACCATCGCAGAGGTTCCTGAGTTACTGACCCCGCGCCCCTACCGCGTCACGCCAGAGCAAGGCGTACAGACTCCATCCGAACAATGGCAGCAGCCACAGATAGCCGCTCAGGGAGACCAGCCGATTTCTGCGTCTGCCCAATCTGTGCCGGCATCTGGGCAAGAGCCGCAGCTGCAAGCTCAGGCGGGAGATGGAGCAGCAGAACAACCCGGCGGCGGACCGCCACTTGCCAACACGCAGCCTGTTCAACCAGAAGACGCGTTTAGCGATACACAACCCCAACCTGCTGCCGACACACAGGAATTTGCGGTACAGCCTGCGGGTGAAGATTCCGAACCAACGATTGTTGTGCCCGAAGAGGGCACGCAGATTTTAGCGGCGACGGATGCCGCTGGTAAAACTATGACTGAACAAGCCAAGCAACAGTCCGAAAACGAGTCCGCGTCTCGCATACCACGCGGGCTGTCAGAAGCCGAAGCCGCATTCCTGGCCGAACAGCGCGCTGCAGGAACGCTGGAGCCGGATACGAATGTTAATGTTCCCGTTGTGCCGCCCATTTCGGCCCAGCCGCAGGCTAGCCAACCGCTAGGTCAGTCAGGCCAGCAGCCGCCCGTTCAGACCGGGACAGCCCAGACTGGGCCAGCCGCGCCGCCCGCTCAAACGGGAACGCCTGCGCCCCAGCCTACCGCCGCCCCGCAAGCTGCGCCGCAAGTTGCGCCGCAAGCCGCGCCGCCTGCCCCAATCAAACCGTCGCCCTTTGACGAGGTGGAACGAAAAGTCGCCAATCTGCGCGGGCGCTTCCAGGCTGGCTATATCACACGCGAACAGCTTCAGGCCGAACTGCGCAACCTGATGATTCTGGACGACGATGGCCGCTGGTGGATGATCGGCATGGAATCCAACCGCTGGTATTTCTTCGACGGCAAGGACTGGGCTCAGGCTATCCCACCAGGACGCAGCGAGCCAGTACGTGGCAGCGGACTGCCCACCGAAACCAATGTGCAGGAGGTGGTCCTCCCCGCACAGGATTTAGGTGTGACACAGATACCGAAGATTGAAATTGATGAAGATGGTATGCCGCTCCCGGCCCGTGTGCCGCAGGATGATCCCGGCGCGACGATGGTTTCGAACGCGGCCTTTGCCGAACCCGTCCGCGGCTCGAACGTGCCCACTATCTCCAGATCGCGGCAGGTCGAAGCGGATGAAGGCGCGCTTGTGCCTGTTCCCGTCCCCATGTATCCCAACGCTGGGCAGCCTGCTCGCCCAGAATCAGAAGCCACCCTGGCGTCGGATGCGCGTGTAGCTGAACCAACGATGCCTAATGCGCGGCCCGTTCCCATTCCGGTTGGAACTCCGGGTGGAGCGCAGCCTACTGTTCCGCAGATGCCAGGCGGAGCGGGCGCGCCCCCTGCTGGCGAGGCGATCAGCAAGCCCAAGCCGCGCCTGGGTGAATTCCCCCAGCCAGACTACCGGGAAGCGCTCGGTGTCTCCCGCAACCGTAACACCTACGTGCGCTGGGGTATCCGCCTGGGTGTGATCGGCGTCATCGGAACAATGGTGATCACGCTGTGCGGCCTGTTGGGCATGATCGCCTACTACTTCCAAACCGTGAGTTCCTACCAGGATGACGTCAAGAATCTGCGCAATCTGGCATCTAAGTTTGAGACAACAGAGATCTACGACTCGAGCGGCCAGGTTCTGGCAACCTTCAGCGATCCCAATGCGGGCGTGCGTGAAGAAGTTCCACTGGACCAGATTTCGCCCTGGCTGATCGATGCGACCATCGCCACCGAAAACGAGACCTTCTACAGCGATCCCGGCTTCAGCGTGTTCGCCATTGTCCGCGCCACCGTGCAAAATCTTCAGGCCGGGGGAACGGTTTCCGGGGCCAGCACGATCACCCAGCAGCTTGCCAAAGCCCTGGTCCTGGATAAAGAACTGGCCGCGCAGCGCACGACGGGACGTAAAATCACCGAAGTGATCGTCGCTTCCGAAATCAGCCGCCAGTACAGCAAAAACGATATCCTGGGCATCTATCTCAACGAGATTTTTTACGGGAACTTTGCCTATGGCGCGGAAGCCGCCGCACAAACCTACTTCCACAAGTCGGCTGCCGATCTCAACCCGGCAGAGGCCGCTTTCCTGGCTGGACTGCCACAATCACCTGCCGCCTATGACCCGGTGATCAACCGCGAGGCGGCGATGGCCCGTATGGATACCGTGCTGCGCCTGATGTCCGAAGCCAACGGGACGGGCTGCGTTACCATCCATCACGCGGACCAGACGCAGTGGAAAGTGCCCGATGGCGGTCAGATGTGCGTTTATCGCCAGGATAGCCCTGACGGCCCGCTCTATTACTACCAGACGCCCAACATGGCGGAACCTGCTGAAATGGTGGTTGATATCGCCACCGTCAAGACGGTCAATTACGCTGCGCCGCAGTTCCAGACGACGCACCCGCATTTTGTGAACTACGTCTGGCAGCAGCTTGAAGATACCTACGGCCCGCAGGCGATCTACAGCGCCGGATTCCATGTCTACACGACCCTCGATGCAAACATCCAGGGTGCTGCCGAGCAGTCAGTGACGGACAATATCACCCAACTGCGCAATCGCGGGATCGACATCGAAAACGCGTCGGTGGTAGCCATACGACCCACCGATGGTGCGGTGGTGGCAATGGTCGGCAGCGCTGACTATAACAACGAGCAGATCGATGGGCAGGTCAACGTCGCCTTTACGGGCCAGCAGCCGGGATCATCGATCAAGCCGATTGCCTATCTGGCAGCCTTCATGCCGGATTCCGAAGGCCGCTACCTGACCCCGGCCAGCATCATCTGGGACGTCTACTCCGACTTTAGCGGGTACGTTCCAACGAACTATGATGGGGCCTATCATGGCCCGCAAACGGCACGTAATGCCCTGGCGAATTCGCTCAACGTCCCCGCTGTCAAGGTGATGAACTTCATCGGGGTGGAGCGCTTCACCGATTTCGCCAAAAAAATGGGCCTGCGCTTCCCGCTGGGCGATCCTATCGAACGGCAGGCTGGCCTGACGACTGCCCTGGGTGCGGTGGAAGTACGTCTGTATGATATGACAGCCGCCTATGCCACGCTGGCAAACTATGGGCGCAGCGTGAGTCCCTATGCCATTCAATATATCGAAGACAGCAAGGGCAACGTCATTTACCAGGCGGATACCAGCCCCGAAGGGGAGCAGGTTGTCCCACAGCGCTATGCCTATCTCATGACCAGCATCCTCGCCGATAACGATGCCCGCGCCACTGAGTTTGGGCGCGGCTGGCCGCTGGAACTCACCGGGGGCCGTCCTGCCGCTGTCAAAACGGGTACCTCGAACGACAGCCGCGACCTGTGGACGGTTGGTTATACGCCGCAGATCGTTGTCGGCGTGTGGGCAGGCAATACGGATAACCGCCCGATGTGGGGTGTCATTGGCATTGACGCGGCTGCGCCAATATGGAATGACGTGATGGAAGCCGCCCTTGCCGGGCAGCCTGTCGCCCAATTCCAGACACCGGAAGGCATTCTGCAAACGGAAGTATGCTCGGACTCCGGGGGTACGCCAACGTCTGGCTGTCCAGCGGGCAGCGACGTGGAAATCTTCGCCAACGATGCGCCGCCGCCCAGGGACAGTGACGTGCTGCGTATCACAACGTTGGATGTGGACACGTACAGTCTCAAGCTGGCGAATGATAGCTGCCGCGACTCGGTGGAGCAGTATTCGTTCCTGGTGTTGGACGACCCCACGGCTTATGAGTGGATCAATGGGACAGCGGCAGGAAATACCTGGGCACAGAGCCGGGGCCTGACGCTTCCAGTGCAAGCGCCGCCGACGGATTACTGCGATCCCAACCAACCGCGCCCGTTCATCCAGTGGACCTTCCCGCAGGAAGGGCAGGAAGTGTTCGGGACCGTTCCGCTGCGCGGTGTGATCACCTCCGGCGACTTTGGCGGCTACGAGATCCGCTATGGCATTTCAAGCCAGCCAGAAGCCTTCAGTGATCCAATTGCCGCCAGCAGCACGCTGCCCCCCGGTGAAGCCGTGCTGGGCCAGTTTGATACGGCTACAGTCGGCAACGGACCCTATACACTGCGGCTGACCATTGTCAACACCCAGGGGCGTGCGATTGGGCGGAAAGACGTCCATATCAACATCAATAACAATGCCCAGCCTGCCCCTGTTCCGACATCCAGCGTCCCGGTAGGAGTGCCGACACCGACGCTGGCCCCTACACTGACGCCGCTGGCGGGGCAAACGACCGCGCCGGGATCGGATGGCGTGCTGGGCGGACAGAGTCCGCAGTAAAGGCTGTGTCCTTTTCTGAGAGTTATAAGCCCGCTGGAAGCTTCCGGCGGGCTTTTTTGTGCGCGCCAGATGGTGTACAGTTGTGCGGTAACTGTGTGGAAGGGGGATATGATGCGTGAAAGGTTGCTGATCCTGATCGTTCTGGCTGTTTTGCTGGCAGCATGCGGAGTGCCGAGCCTGGGGAACAGCCAGCCAAAAGTTGCCAGACCTTCCGATAAAGAGATTGAAGGCGCGTTAAACCGCTACCAGAATACGTACGGAGTGCCGGGCGGGGGACATCCATCCTGGGCCAATCCACTGTATATGTCAAACATTATGGGCATGGGTAAATGCACGCTGCTGCCTGAACACAAAGATCTGGGGATTGATGCCTACTGGAGTGTTGAACTGAACTGGCGGCTGGTTCGTGCCGAAAACGCTGATGACGAGATCACAACGCATAATGAATACTGGTACTTTTACCGGCAAAACGGAGTTTGGTATGCCTGGGGCGTTGGCAACAAGTGCGGCTAGCCAGACAAGAGGAAACCATCTATGAACTGGAATGATCGCTACCGGACCCGGCGCGATGCTGAACGGAAACTGCGCCTGATGACACCCGACGATATTCCCGGCGTCATTCATGTTGTGGAGCAGATCGGATGGAGCCATCAGCCCGCCGATGTAGCACGCATCCTCAACTGGTCGCCGGAAGGGTGCTTCCTGGTCGAAGAGACGGGGCGAGGGGTGATCGGGACTGTCAGCACGGTGTCCTATGGGACAGCGTTAGCCTGGATCGGGCTGATGATGATCGCCCCGGATTGCCAGCGGCAGGGGGTGGGGCGGCAGTTGATGCGCGCGGCACTTGATCACCTGATCGCCCGCGACACCGAACGAATCATGCTGGACGCTACGGACGCCGGGAGGCCGCTCTATGAAAGTCTGGGATTCTGCAACGTATGCAAAGTAGAACGCTGGGAAGGCCGGGCCAGCACCTATCTCGGCCCGCGCGCGCGCCGGATGCGTCCTGCCGATGTGGATGCTGTGTTTGATCTGGATACCCACCTGTTTGGCCTGAGGCGGACCTTTATCCTGATGCGTTTGCTTGAAGAATTCCCGGATATGGCCTGGGTCGACTATGAACGGGGCACGCTGCAAGGCTATCTGCTGGGCCGCCGCAGCAAGGGCGGAGTGATCCTCGGCCCGTGGATGAGCTGGTCTCCTGCCTCCGCCGAACGGCTGCTGCTGGTCGCTCTCGAAGCTTTGCAGGGCAAGAATATCGTGATGGATATTGTGGACTCCAACGGGCGCGCCATGATCCTGGCTGGCGATCACAATCTGAAGAGAACGGGTTCGCACACCCGGATGATCTATGGAGCCGCCGCGCCCATCGCGGGGGAGCCGCTGACGGAGATGGCGGTTACCGCATTGGCGACGGGTTAGAGCGTATTATGCTCTGTACTTAACATTGTGGAGTGAGTTTAGTCTTTACTAACAAACTTTTCGAAAAAATTAGTTGATCACTTCGCCGTCGTGGGGGCTCTTTTACCCCCCCCTTTTCGGTTTCACGACTAACGGTTTCCTAACCCTACACAAGCTTTTGTTTTGGGCGATTTTCGGCGGATCGTATTATCAATTGATCCTACAACCACCAAGACATCATAGGCACTTACTCTCAGGATACACCCAAACTGCCCCGCAAAATACTCCTTTAAAGTTGAACCTTAAGTACTAATTTGAAGATATAGGAGAGAAAAAACACGTAATCGTTACCCTGTCACCAGCGACACCGATTCAAGCAGCAGGGGCAGGCCGACGACTTCGAACCAGCGCCCCTTTTGTGGCCCCAACACGGCGTACAGATCGACAGCGACTTCGCTGACCAGAGCGTGATGCAGATATTCCGCATAAATCGAGTCGGCCATTGCCAGGAAGGTATAGGTATAGTCCCGCTCAATGGGCGACTGATCCGTATCGCGCCGGAAGGGGGTGGCTGTCATCTGCGCCAGGGATGGCCAGCGGACATAATCGGAGGGCAGCAGACCCCCTTCGACCTCCGCGATCACCATTTCCAGATCGCGCACTTCAAGCGCATGCAGCCGCGTGATGAATCCACCCACTGCAACATGCCCATTCCAGTCCAGCGTTAAGGGACCGCCGCCTGTCTCGGTCCAATTCGCCAGCGGCGTGCCCTCCGCCGTGCCCCACATCAGGCGCAGATCGCCTTCACCTGAACCATCCAGTGTAAATGCACCGCGCGGGCCAGATAGCTGTACCGCCGCATCGCCCTGTCGCAGCCAGAGCAGCGGCTGGGCATAAGCGGGAATGGGCCATTCTTCAGACGCTAAAAAACCGGAGATCATAACCCCTGTCCATCCATAAAAAAGGGCGCGGCTTAGCTTGCGAAGCTAAGCCGCGCCCTTACTCACTGAAAGTTGTGCAGATCTTCGAGCAGAATCAAGCCCCGCCGCAGGGCAATCAGAGACGCTTCGGTGCGCGACTTCGCGCCCAGTTGTTCCAGCAGGGTCATCAACTGCTCCGCGATGATCTGTGGGTCGAGTTTCAGCCGATCCGCGATCTGATCATTGGTCATGCCAGCAGCGATTCCGGTCAGAATGGCCCGGTCCAGATCGCTGACCTGTATTCCACTGGTTGCCTGCTGTCTCGCCATCAATTCCTGGACCACACGCTCAGCGACGCCGTGCCCCAGGATCAGGTTGCCTTTTGCCACGTCGAGCACCGCCTGGACGAGCGCATCTTCCCCAGTCGTCTTGAGGATATAACCATGCGCGCCGGAGCGCAGTGCCCGCATAATATAGGTATCCTCATCACGCCCGGTCAGGACCAGCACCTTCACATCGGGCCACGTTGAGCGAATCTGGGGCAGAATATCCAGCCCACTCATTCCCGGCATGTTCAGATCGAGCAGCAGCACGTCGGGATGTTTGTCGCGCACCAGTTCCAGCGCCATTTGACCATTATCCGCTTCGCCCACCACTTCAAACTGTTCGTTTTCGCCCAGATAGAGGGCCAGACTGGTGCGCAGAATGCGGTGATCATCGGCCAATGCCACTCGGATTTTGCCAGACGGCTGCCGGTACTCAACAACCTCAATGGCATCCGCTTCGCTGCTCGCGTCGGCTTCCAGTGTTAACGAGCGGGGCGAAATCGCAGCCGCCAGTGCAGCCGCCATCGCTCCGGCAGATTTCAAAGCGCGCTTCAGGCTGCTTCGACATCGCCTTGAGGATGACACGTTCCAGGTTCATGGGAATATCCGGTACCAGATCGCTGGGCGGCTTGGGATCTTCTTCACCTGTTGGAGCAGCAGCACGCCGATATCATCCGCATCAAAGGGCAGCACGCCCGTCACCAGTTCGTAGAGTACCACACCTGTTGAATAAATATCGGTGCGGTGAGTCAGCGAAAGGCCCTGCGCCTGTTCCGGGGAGAAATAGGCTGGCGTGCCGATAATACGCCCGGTAGCGGTCAGCCGCTTGGTCTCGCCCGTAATCGCCAGACCGAAGTCCATGATCTTCACCTGGCCGGTTGGCGTAATGTGGATATTGGCGGGCTTGATATCACGGTGGATCAGATTCTGGCGGTGCGCATAATCCAGGGCCAGGCAGATCTGGCGGCCAAATTCCGCGACGACATCGGGCGGGGAGGGAATAAACGAAAACAGCGGATTGCCCTCGACGTATTCAATAATGAGGAACGGCTGTTGATTTTCTTCCCCCACATCATAGATCGCCATGATGTTGGAATGATTCAGACGCGCCGCGGCCTGAGCCTCACGCTGGAAGCGCTGGCGTGTCGTGCTATCGACATAGGGCAGCAGCACTTTGACAGCTACGGTGCGCTGCAAACGGGTATCCAGACCTTTGTAGACGGTTGCCGTAGCACCTTCGCCAATCAGGATCCAGAATTTCATAACGGTTGTTGAGCTTTTGACCTAGCATAATAACGCAGCCCGCCTTGTACCAGAGAGTGGTTCGTTAGAAAGTGTACAAACGACTGCATCAGTCTGCAACAATCAGCGGTCGGACTATCCGCCGGACTATCCGCCCGGATCACCCACGTCTGCCCCGCGTAGGGTTGCCTGCCCACTGCTCTTTGCGATAAAGTCAAGTCACATGCGTTCAAAGCGTTCCAAGGAGGCGCATTTGAAGAGAAAACTCTTTCCCATTGGACTGATGATCACGGTCGTGATGCTGGTGACAACTGCCTGTGCCGTGGTGGATGATGTCAAGAATGTGGCGGAGACCGTCGATGAAGGATCGTCGCTGCTGCAAGACTTGAACGAAAATCGAACCGGGAAATACCTGGAATCGGGAATCGCCGGGCTGGTCAACCAGACAGCGGGCTATCAGGCTGTGATCCATTTGCAGGAAGGAACGGGCGATGCCGCCGGAACCTTTAGCAGCACGACCCGCGACGTGACGATCAATATGCAGGTGGACGGCCAAAATGACGGATATGCCGATCTGGTGACCGGCGAGCAGACCTACAGCTTTTTTGTTGACGGCAACCCAGGCACGACCGCCGGATCGAATGTCTACCGGGTTGACCAGGGGCGCTACGTCTGCGTCAATGAGTTGCAGGAGGCTCAACTTCTGCGCGGCGGAATCAGCGGCGTCTTTGACCAGTACGCGCTGGAAACAACCGGGCTGCAACTGCTGACCGTGGCCAAAAAACAGGGCGATGAAACGGTTGCCGGGCGCACAGCAACCCACTACACGATTGAACCGCGTATTAAAGAAGCCCTGGAAGTCCTGAAATCGTTCGACAGTGGCGAACTGCGCGACCGGGTGAACCAGGCAGGCCAGTTCGAACTGAGCGGCGATCTGTATATCGACCAGGAAACCGAGACGCTGCTGGGCTTCCACAGCCGCTATTTCCAGACCGAAACCCAGCACCTGTTCAATTTGTCGTTCGATGTCATTCAGTGGGGCGGGGTGCCGGATCTGCCGGAACCAACGCCCGATCTGATCGACGTGCCCTGCTCATAACAAGGTTCAAGGGGGGCGCAGCGGCTTAGCGGCTTCGCCGCACGCAAAGCAGCGCCCCTACAAATCCCTCTGCCCAATCTCCCCTGAGGCAAACCGAGGTGTACCTTCGCTTCAATTGACTTGCAAATCAGCCTCGTGTACTCTACAGAAGAATATCACTGTGTGATCAAGCGGGAGCAGCAATGACCGACGCAGAACTGGCGATTTTGAGCATTGTAGCGGAGGGGCCGGTCTACGGCTATGACATCCAGACGATCATCACGCAGCGCGGGCTGCGCGCCTGGACCAATATCGGCGTTTCCTCCATGTATTATGTGCTGGAAAAACTGGAACGGCAGGGATTGATCGAAAGCCAGGGCGCGCAGCATATTGAAGGCCCGGCGCGCCGCCGCTACCGCATCACTCCTGCCGGATTCGGTGTGCTGCAAACGGCTGTCGCGGATCTGCTGAGTACCCCGCGTGAGTACGCCAGCAGTTTCGAACTGGGACTGGCGAACCTGTACGTGCTGCGATCTCCGCAAATCCGCTCCGCGTTTATCACCTACCGCCAGGAACTGGTCTCACGGCTGGCGCAGATTCGCGAACGAGTCCGCCAACTGCACAAAGAAGCGACACCCTTTTATGTAACCGCCATGTTTTCTCACAACGTGGCTATGCTTGAAGCAGAGCTAAACTGGGTAACCAGTTTTATTGATGAATGGGAAGCACAGGCTCCGCCAGACCAGGAACCCGTTGCTGAAGAACCCCACGAGATTCCACGTGTTAAGCAGGTGGTCCTCCCACACGATCCTGACTCACCACACCGGGTGCGAACCCGCGATGTCAAACGCCCACCCACAGAAGCACAAACCGATCTCACCCTCACGGAATCGTTTCGAAAAACACCGCGACCGGATGTTCCGCCGCCTGCATCCGATGAAACCGCGCCTGATGAGGATGATCAGCCATAGCTCAACACCTGATCATTAAGATTGGGTTATTTTTCATATGCCAGACAGCGGAAATGACAATTGTATGTTAAACTGAAAAGTGTGCATGCCTTTCGGGGTGAACCGGTAGGAGGGCACGGCTAGAGGAGTTTGTTTCGTATGGCGCATCGTATTTTGTATATTGAAGATAATTTAGACAATATGGTTTTGGTCAAACAGATCCTTTTAGCAGAAGGTTATGATGTTCTTGAAGCGCGAACGGCTAAAGAGGGTATCCGTCTGGCGCAACAGGTTGTACCTGATCTGATCCTGATGGATATTAACATGCCCGATATGGATGGTCTGACCGCAACGAGCTATCTACGCGAACTGCCGGGCCTACACCAGACACCGATTGTCGCGCTGACCGCGAACGTGATGCGCGGTGTGCTCGAACAATCCCTTGCTGCGGGATGTAACGGGTATATCTCCAAGCCAATTGATGTTGACCGCTTCCCGGATCAGATCAGCAATTTTTTAAGGAGCAAGGGGTGATGAGCGTTCAGGTAGGCCGTCCTCGCGCCTGCATCGAACCCAGCGAAGCTCATGTGCTGGTTATCGAAGACAGCGTTCCAAACTTCGTGCTCATCGCGCGGATGCTGACCTTGATGGGAATCCAACGCTGCGAATGGAAAATGGGGGGCTGGCAGATCGTTCAGTTTGCCGACACTCTGCCCATTCTCGATCTGATTCTGTTGGACGTCAGGCTGCCTTATGAAGACGGATACCAGGCCCTTGAAAAAATCCGAGCGAATTCCCGTCTCGGAGATACCGTAATCGCTGCCATCAGTTCCCAGCCCTCAATTAACCAAATGTGGCGCGCCCGCCGGGCAGGTTTCAACGGCTATTTGGGCAAACCGTTTGAACCGTCACGCTTTCCCGACCAGATACGTCGTTTGTTAGCAGGCGAAGAGGTTTGGGAATGGAAGTAGCTCGCCGCAGCAACAGTTTGACAGGAATTTCAATCGATGTCCACACGCCAGAACGCATTTAATTCTCTGGATATGCTGCACAGCCTGCACCGGGAAATCGGACTGGCCGGGCTATCGGATACGCGGCTCGAACCTTTTTTGAGCGGCGTATTAAAAGCGCTGACCAAAAAGTGGCCGGAAATCAGCCGTGCCGAAGTCTATTTGCGGGCGGATGGGCAGACCGTCTGGCGCGCAGCCGGCATAGGCGTTCCGGCGCAGGCCGCACCTGTTCCCGATCCCGGTTCTCCGGCAGGACGTGCGCTTAAATCGCATGAAACAGTTCTGCCAATGCCTCATTCCGAACGGGCGCAGTGGGCGCTGCCCCTGTTAAGCAGCGACGGAATCGGAGGCGTACTCGCCCTCGAAACGCCGCAAGACGCACCCGGTGTTCCCGCAATCAATGCCATGCTCCCGGCCCTGATCGCGCCGCTGTCGCTGGCCGTTCATGCCATCCAGACAGGGGACCTGACGCGCGCGCTTGTCCTCAGCCGCCAGCTTTCCAGTGTTCACACCCCACAAGACATGATTGGCGTGGTGGCTAGCTACCTGCGCGAAGGCTGCACCCTGATCGATCTGGCCATTTATGAGATCGAAGATGAACAGCTCATCCGGGTGAGGTCGGTGGTTCGTTCCCTGAGTGGAAGCGGTGAACAGACCGACTTTGTGATGGATATGAACGATTATCCGCTCAGCGCCGCTATACCAGCGCTCAAACAGGGGCAAACGCTGCGCATTGATGATGTCTACGTGTCGCCGCTGATCGCCGCAACCAAACATGCCTACTTTCGGGCGCAGGAGATCAACGGCATAACGCTGCTGCCGCTGCTTGTTGAGGATCGCCTGACTGGCGCGCTGATGATTGCAGGGCGCGCGCTATCCGCCAATGAACTGCGCGGCCTACAGACGCTGGCGGGGCAAATTGCCGTACTGCTGCAAAATCAAGCCCTGCTGGATCGAACTGCCCGCGCCCTGGATGAAGTGCAGCAACTTTACCGTTTCGGAAGCGCGATTCTGCACGCTGAAGATCCGGCTTCCCTGGTCCAATCTCTCTATAACCAGTTCAACCCGCCGCCTGATGAGCTGTCCCTATACACCGTTCACCTCAATCCCGAAGGGCACCCACTGGCATTTACCAGCGAGGCGGCGATCTCACACGATAAATCGGAAGCGCCCGGTACCTTTATTGATATTCCAACACACGGATTGGAGACTTTTGCACGGGCACTGCAAGGCGGCACGCCGCTGCTGATCAACAACCTGAAGACTGATCCCGCACTGACGGTTGCCGCGCGTGCCTATTTCAGTGATCACCGCGTGCAGGCGATGGGCGCTTTTCCCATCTTCGTTGAAGGCAAGCTGACGCATACGATTACAGCGAGTTATTTTGCCCCGCATATTTACACCGCGGGCGAAATCCGCCTGCTGCATCAACTGAGCGAACAGATTGGGCTGGAACTGCGCAACTGGGAACTGCTGCGCCAGACGCGCGAACAAACGGATCGACTTTCCCGGCAACTCCGTTTGCTCGAGTCTCTGTACGAAACGTCGCGGCAGGTGAGTTCAACGATGGCGAACCGGGAAGGGCTGCAAGCAACCTGCGCGAATATGGCGCAAACACTGGATGCCAGTTATGCGGCGCTGCTTCGCCTGGAACCCGATACGACAAGCGGGCAGCTTGAGGCGGAATATCCATCCGCACAACCATCCGATCCCCCGATCTTCCAGATGGAAGGAACGGGTATTTATAAACACCTGCAAACCTACCACTCAGCGCTCGTTATCAAGTTAGAGGCATCGGACCTGCTAGGACCTCACCGGGCCTATTTTCAGCAGCGGGGTGTTGTGTCGATCCTGATTGCCCCACTTTTGGCGCAGGGCGAGCTGATCGGGATGCTGTTTCTGGGTACAAACAACCCGACACAAACATTCAATCAGGAAGACCTTCATGCGACACAGGCTATCGCCACTCAGATCGCGATCAGCCTGCGTAACGCGGAACTGTTCTCTGAAATCCAGCACCGCGCTACGCAGTTGGAACAGATCGCAGCATTTGGCCGTACCGTAGCCAGCACCTTTGAATACGAGGAAATCTACACGCGCATCGCGGAAGTCGTG
Source organism: uncultured Chloroflexia bacterium (assembly GCA_963753545.1). Classification (GTDB taxonomy): domain Bacteria; phylum Chloroflexota; class Anaerolineae; order Aggregatilineales; family Aggregatilineaceae; genus CAVWCQ01. The sequence continues at coordinate 906,019 of CAVWCQ010000011.1, read as the reverse complement.
CCCTATCTGCTGCCCAGTGACCGGGTAAGTCTAGCCCTCTATTCAGCGGGCAAGTCGCAGATGCATATGGTCACCATGACAGGCAAGGCGGAACGCCAGGAATTTGACCGGACCGCAGCAGGATCAAGCATTGAAGAAGTTGTTGGCACCGAGAAGCCGCTGTTGGTTCCTGAACTACAAAGCTCATCCTACAGCGATCACCAGGAGATGGCCCAGCAGGGCTTTAACTCCGCGCTCATTGCCCCGCTGGTCGTCGGGCAGCGGATTCTGGGCGCAGTCATCATCGAACATAAGCGCTCGCACAGGTTCACACTGACCGACCTGACACTGCTCCAGCAGGTGGGCAACCAGATTGCCATTGCGCTTGAAAACGCCCGTCTGTTTGGAGCTACCCGCCAGCGCGCCGCCTATGAAAAGTCGTTGAGTGAGATTACATCGCGCTTGCAGCAGCAGTCCGACCTGCGCGATTTGCTCTACCAGACGATGTACGATCTTGGACACACATTAGGCGCTCGCCGGGCACGGGTCCGGCTCCGTCCCCAGGTTGGTCCCAATGGGTCGAATGCGACTCAGCTAGAAGAGTAATGCCAATGCAGAAGTCTGTCCGTTCACCCTTCTTGCTCTCTCCCTATGCCAACGATTTCAGCCGCTGGCTGGCAGCAGCCCTGTATGCGATTCTGTCGGTGGAGATGACGATCCATCTCCTGCTGATTGTGCTGTCATCCGCGGTTGCCGATCAAACTGGCTTTGGACGCAGCGCAATCATGTTGAGCAATCTCGTGCTGCTGACGATATGCGCCGCTGCTTTTCTCCTGGTCCGGCGCGGCGAGTTCAAAACAGGGACGGCCCTGCTAGTTGGGGCGCAACTGATCGCAGGGACGGCCTTGCTCGTCAAAACATGGAATGCGCCGCTGGGATGGGCAGCGTTCTGGCTGGCAGTGGCCCTGGCCGGGCTGTTTTTCTCACCACGCCGCGCGGGACTGATCGCAGGAGCCGCGATTATCGTTGGTTTTGCGACCACAACGCATGGCTGGAGTGATCTCAGCACTGCGGCGCGGGAGGAACGGATTATCACCGATCTGGTGCTCACGTTGAGCACAGCGGCATTAGGCGCGGCCACGTTTTTCATCGCGCAGGGTGGGCGCTCAGCAACCCACGCGATCCGCGAAGAAGGAACAGCCCGCCATCGTGACGCGATCCACTCTCTGATTGCGCAGGGCCTGTTTGCACGGCAGGAAATCGACACATTTGCCGCCACCGTAGCCGAAGCGCTGCTGGGGGAATTTGATAAAGTCTATCACGCACAAATCTTTCTGATTGAAGCGGACAGCCAATATGCGACCCTGCGCGCTGCGACGGGGCAAGAAGGACAGAAGCTGATCGATCAGGAATACAAATTGGACGTGGGCGGCCTGAGCGTGATCGGGCGGTCAACCCTGGATCGGCTCCCGCTGCTGATAGCGGATATTCACCGCGATCCGATTTACAAGCCGCATCCCCTCCTGCCAGAGACTCGCACCGAACTGGCACTGCCACTGCTTAGTGGCAGCGCGGTGATAGGGGCGCTGGATATGCAGGCTAAAGAGACCAACGCCTTTGATGCGGCAGATATGGACAATTTCCATTCGATTGCTATCCAACTGGCGATGGCCCTCGATGGACTCCAGTTATATGAATCGGCCCAGCGTAACATACGCGAAAACCAGGCTCTCTACCAGCAGACACAGGGCAGCCTGCGCGAAATTGAACGGCTGAACTACCAACTCACCGGGCGGGCCTGGAGTGACTATCTGCGTTTCCATTCACCCATGACCGCGCTGACAGTGGACCTTGAAAACGACCAGTCCACGCCCGAATCCGACTGGACAAATACCCTGAACGAAGCGGCACGCCAACATCAGGTGGTCAGCCAGACAGCGGACGGACGTCGTATCGTGGCGCTGCCGATAATTGTGCGCAACGAAGTGATCGGCGCAATGGAATTTGAACTGGAATCGGAGGCGGAACTTCCTGATGGCGCGCTCGATCTCGTGACCGCAGTCGGGCAGCGGCTTGGGTTGGCGATGGAAAACCGGCGGCTGTTTGACGAAACACAGCGCATCGCGCATCGAGAAGCCCTCATCAACGATATCGGAACTGACCTGCAAAGCGCGACAGGCGTAGATGCTATTCTCCAGCGGACAGCACGCCATCTACAAGAAGCCCTGACTGCGCAGCAAGTTACTGTCCGGCTTGGAACCGTGCCGAATGGAAAAGGCCGGGCAGATCAAGGAAGGCCGCAGCCATGAATAAGCTGGTAAAGCGTTTCTTTTCCGTCTCTCACGACTATCACGATTCGCCACAAACTGTCCGGGCGCGGGTGCTGATGCCGCTCAACAGCGCTATTGCGTTCCTCGCGCTGCTGTTTGGCCTGTACATCGAACTTGACGCCCTGGCGGGATTTGATACACCTATCAGTGAGTTGCAGGGTGCCCCTGTACTGGCACTCTTCCTGATAGGATGGGCAGGCGTCGTGCTGTGGCTCACTTACAAGGACAAGGTTAGCGAGGCCGCTCTTTCGGTCAGCGTACTGCTCATCACGGCAGCCGCATTCGGGCTGATAGCCGGAGGTATTGCTCCCAGCCCCATTCTCACCCTACCGGCTATCCTGATTTACCTGGGATTGGCATATGGGTCCAGAGGCACGATTATTGGGGCGATCTTCGCCTGGATTACGCTGCCGCTGACGGCTTACTTGCAGTCGAAGGGTTTGCTGAGAGTCGATGAGAAGCCGCTGAAAGACTTGCTTTACGAAGCTGTTATCAGCGTGCATCTGATTACCCTTTCCGCTGTTCTGCTGTGGATCTTCGCCTGGAATTTGCAGCGCGCCCTGCTGCGGGCCAACCGCATCGCCACCCAAACGCGCGCTATTGCTGAGTCCGGACAGGTGATTTCGCAGATTCTCAATATGGATGAACTGCTCACGCGGACTGTTGATCTCATCCGGGATCGGTTCGCGTTTTACCATGTTCAGATTTTTATGCTCGACGAATCCAAAGCCTATGCCGATCTGTCCGCCAGTACGGGTAAGATCGGGCAGGCGCTGCTCGCTCAAGGATTCCGCGTACAGGTTGGATCACGCAGCCCTGTAGGAGAAGCGGCAAGCGGGACCGTTTGTCTTGTGCCCGATCTGGCTGTGACATCTTACCGCCGCCCGGAACTGCTCTCCGATATGCGCACTGAGCTGGCTATTCCTCTGCTGTCCGGTGAAAACATCATCGGGGTGTTGGACGCGCACAGCCTGCGCCCCAACGCCTTCGGCCCAGAAGAGGTCGAAACCATGCGCGTTATGGCAAACCAGATCAGCCAGGCCGTTCAAAACGCGCGTCTATTCGAAACCCAGCAGCGCGGTCTGCTGCAAAATCGCCGCCTGTTCCTGGAAAGTGAAACGAACCTGCGCGAGATCGAACGCCTGAACCGCCAGCTTACAGGGCAGTCGTGGCAGGAATACATTCTGGAACGCGGCGCAGAACATTTCGGAGTGCAGTTGTCCGGCCCGGAGATGCAAACGGGCCCAGTGGAAATCACGCCGATGATGCAGCAAGCCGCCACCCGCCACCGCGTGATATCAGCCAGCGAGGACGGCCAGCAGGTTCTGGCTGTACCTGTCGGTATTCGTGGACAGATTATTGGCGTCATTGAAGTGCGGTTGAACGCCGACCAGAACCTTAACGAGGCACGGCAGGTTGTCCAGGCTATTGCCGAACGAATGGCCTTCAGTCTGGAGAATGCTCGACTGTTTGAACAAGCAAAACTGTCTGCCGAGCGCGAACAGCAGATCAACCTGATCAGTTCACGGCTGCAAGGGCTAACCAGCGTCGAAGATGTGCTGACGATGGCAGTCAGTACATTGGGGCAAGCGCTCGGAGCCGAAGAGGGCAACATCCGGTTGCTGGCGCTCAATGCCAGTACGCCCGACGCCAAACTCTCCCGTGAGGATTTCGGCAGCAGTGATGATTATCGAACGCAGGAACAACAGCTATCAGATACTCCCGGCTAAAGCGAGGAGCTTGTCCCTGGCGCTACCGGGATGAGCCGGTATCCGAGACGTCTGGCGGTCTGACAACCGCCCGTCTACCGAAGTAGACGCGAGGAGCAAGCCACAGCTTGACGTTGAAGATTTTACGCAGCGCACGATTCGCGCCGCAACCTGTGATCTTCCGTTGGTAAGGTGCGACAACCGTTTTCTCTGCACTCGCAGAGTGCCTTGACCTTAGGGAGCATTATAGCAGAATTGAAAGGAGAAGTCTCGCCTTCCTCCCTCGCCTCAAGGCGAGGGTCTCCGGCGAGTATTTTCGATGAAATCATGGATTTCCCGGCTTATCCGGGTGCGAGCGACCTACAGCAGCACGGGCGAACGACAGCAGGCCCAGCGGTTGTTGATTCTCAATCTGATCTGGCTGCTCTTCATCGGGGCAGCTACACCAGTGGTCTTCTGGTGGTTCATCACAGATCTAGATATCGGCAACCCGCGATGGAGCGATCTCAGCCTGGACGCTGGAACTGCTTTTACCCCGATATCGCTGTTGATCGCTGGTCTGGCATACCAGTTCATCCAGCGTGGGCAGTTAAACCGGGCGCGGTTGTGCTTTGTGTGGAATGCGCTGGCGGTTTCACTGCTGGCCCTGTTCCCGGATTACCGGATTGATACCCCTTTTGTGCTGGTGCTGACACTGCCTGTAACGGCAGCGGGCGTCCTGCTGCGCCGGTCCGGGTTGTTCAGTGTGGCCTTATTCGTCGTTGGCGCTATCGCTGTTGGAGGATACATCCAGATCGTCACCGGGATGGAACCAACCCCGTTGGGCGATCCCAATTCGAATGAGGGCATCCAGGCCACCATATTTATCGTAGCAAGCATTATCGCGCTCAATGCAATCATGTTGTGGACATTCGTGAGCGGCCTCGAAGACGCCGCCAACCAACAGCGCTATCTGGCTGGTCTGATCGAACTGGAAAAAGGCATCAGTCAAACTCTCAGCACACTTCCGTCCAGCGGCGAAGAGTTAAACCAGGCGGTTGAGCAAATCCGTGATGCTTTTGGTCTCTATCACGTCCAGATTTTTTTGACGGATGCAGCCAGTGGGTTAGCAGTGCTGCAAGCCAGCACCGGATTTATTGGTCGCCGGTTGCTGGAGGAAGAAAGTCTGCTTACCCCGGATGAGGACAGCCCGGTAAATGACGCTTTACGGCAAGTTGATCCCATCCTGATCCGCGAAACAGCATCCAACGAGAAGCGCACAGGATTTCTGCCTGCAACCCGCAGCGAGGTACTCATTCCACTGCGTGTGGGCAACCTGCTGCCGATGGGGGTGCTGGATCTGCACAGTACAACGCCCGATGCATTTTCAAAGAGTGTGCTGGAAGTGCTGTCGGCTATTGGCAACCATCTCGCAGCAGCCATTTATGGCGCTCAGCAGTTAAAAGAGGTGCGTTCTGCCCACCAGGAACGAGAGCAACTCGTTGACCGGATCGAAAGCGGCCAGCGTGAACTGGCCCGTGTCAACAGGCAGTTAATCGGCCTGACCTGGGGAAGTTATCTGGAGGAACAGCGCGGCGCAACTCCAAGCTTCAACTGGCAGGGCAGCGCACTTTCGCCAACCGACTCATCCCCGATTTTGATGGATAACACGCTTCAAGATGGCCAGCCTCGCCTGGAAATGCGCGATGGTGAGCATGTGCTCTGCGTCCCAATCCGGCTGCGCGGCCAGACCCTGGGCGCGGTCGAGTTCCGGCGATCCAGTGAAGTGGGGTGGTCGCCATCGGCGATGGAACTGGCTCAGGCTGTTGCTGACCGGATGGCGCTGTCACTGGAAAACGCGCGTCTGTTTGAACAGGCCCAAACGACTGCTCGCCGCGAGCAGTTGGTCAGCCAGGTGACAGCTCAACTGCAATCAACGAATAACCTGCAAGATCTGCTCACCCTGGCCGCAGCACAATTCCAGGAAGCTTTGGGCGCTCACCGCACGCAAGTTCGCCTGGGCCTACCCGCCCTCGATTCGTCTACTGACCAAGCGTAGGGGACCAAACATGACGCTGCGCCGCTTGAGTTTTATACACTGGCCCATTGGCACCAAGCTGATCGTGATCTTCCTGATTGCCGTCCTGCTGCCAGTTGGCATTGTCGCTGTGCCTGCCGTTGACCAGCGTATTTCCAGTTTGCGCGAACAGAACAAGGTCTACCTGGAAACGCTGGGACCATTTGAAATCACGCGGACGGAATACACCCTCCAGTCCCTATCTGCTGAACTGACCCGTATGCTGACAGGGATGCAGACCGACTATACGAGCATCGAAAATTTTCTATATCGGGCTCCTACTTCCCTGAGCGATACAGAACGCCAGCAGATGAACCAGCAGATGGAAATCCGCTTAGTGCGCTATCTGAATAATGCTCCATCACTGACGCGTATCCGGTTTGTTGGTGCCGACGGGACCGTGCTGGCCGATAAAACAACTCAGGCTATTGTTCTTGATGACACGCCAGCGATTACCCTGATCAAAAATGGCCCATTAGGCTTCCGCACGACGACCAGCACTATTTACCCAGACTCCGAGGGTAATCCATCGGTTGATACGATTGTAACCTTCCGTCCAGCATGGGCGAGCAGCGGTGTGAGCACCGTTATCGGACATGTCGTTTTTACGCAAAATCTCTTGCTGGCAAACACGGATCCAATCTTACCAGACCTGTACGGCGAACTTCTCAAAGTGCCGGAAAGCCCGCACCAGACGCATGTTTTTCTGCTCAACGAGCAGGGCGAACTGGTTTCGCCAGAGGAACATTTCGCCTATTTCCAGCCTGGAAATACTTCAGGTGGTTTTAAAGCTGCTCAGCAGGGCAAAACCGGTGTCAGTACCTATCGCAGTGGGCTGCTGGGCGAAGAGGTTATGGGGTATTACCGGACCGTGCAGTTGACCGACGGTCCCCAAATTACGATTCTGGTGGAAACGCCGCTGGAAGAAATTGACCAGAGCGCCCTGGAAGAAATCGTTTTTACGCTGCTCCCGGTTGTCTTTGGTGGTATCCTGCTGGGATTGGGCGCGGCGCTGCTGGCAACGCTGCTGATCGCGCGCCCGCTGACTCGGCTGACCGAAGTGACTCGCCAGATGGCTTCCGGGCAGATGTCCAGCGAACTGCGCCCCTCCGTGCGCCGTGATGAAATTGGCCTCTTGAATAACACATTTGTCGATATGGCAAACCAACTGCTCAGTGCTATTCAAGGGTTGCAGCAGAATGTAGCAGAGCGCACCGGCAACCTGGAAGCGATTTTGGAGATTGGGCGAATCATCACCCGCCTGCGCGATCTGGACGTTCTGTTGGAAGAAGTCGTGGCACTGATCCGAAGCCGCTTCGCCACCATTTACCACGCCCAGGTCTTTCTGATCGATACCCATACCAACCGGGCTGTCCTGCGCGCCTCGACAGGGGCCGTAGGCCGCCAACTACTTCAGCGTGGGCACTATCTTGATGTAGGCAGCCAGAGCGTGATCGGCAGCGTAACGGCGGCAGGCCATGCCGTTGTTGCGCTGGACACCGACAATAACCCAATCCACCGCCGGAATGTGCTGCTGCCCGATACTCGTGCTGAAATGGCTCTTCCCCTTCGCATCGGCAATCGTATTATTGGCGCGCTTGACCTGCAAAGTATGGAGCCAGACGCCTTCCGCGAGCAGGATGTTGACTTGTTTCAGGGTATGGCCGACCAGATTACCATTGCCATCGAGAGCGCGATTCTCTTTGCCGAATTCGAATGCACGACTGCGCGAAATTGAGGAACTCAACCGTCTGCTCAGCCGCGAAGCGTGGAATGATGCCACACGGGGGCGGGCGAACGCAGACCTCAGCGCGGCTGCGGGGCGGCACGATGGCACCGGAAACTGGACGGATTTGCAGCTCCAGGCCATGCGCACCCATGATATTGCCGAACGGCAGGATGGCGACACAATCACCTTCGCCGTGCCGGTTCTGCTGCGTGGCGAGGTGTTAGGGGCAATTGAATGGCAGGTTTCTGAGTTGCGTTATACCGGCAATGTGCGCCAGACGGCCTTTGAACTAAGCGAACGGCTGGCCCTGACTGCGGATAATATCCGCCTGTTTGAACAGAGCCGCCGCGCCGTCCAGCGCGAACAGCTTGTAAACCAGATTTCCAGTAAACTCACCGGATCGACGGATATCGACCAGATTTTACAAACAGCCGTGCGCGAACTTGGGCTGGCTCTGCGCATCCCGCAGACAGCCATCTATCTATCGCCACCGGATGAAGCCGACCGGGACGAGTAAGGGCAAACAGATATGCATGAACCTCAATCTTCCAAAGCCACACGCCGCCTGAGCGCACAGCTTCTGACCGCACTCATACCCACGATCCTGCTCAGCGTGGGTATGGTCAGCCTCATTGCCATTGTGCAGTTGAGCGTGGTCGCTTCGGGCAGGCAGGTGCTGACCTTCGGGTTGCTCGCGGCAACCGTTTTGGTGATCAGCCTGGGCGCTATTGTTTCGATGACGTTCCGTTTCTCGCGCAGACTGCGTTTGCTGGGCGAAGCCGCCCACCGCGCCGCACAGGGCGAACCAGTGGCGGCGGGAGATGATATTGCCGAACTGGGTGATCTGATCGAGATGATCCAGAAGCTTGCGAATCAACTCGCCGAAACCACGCAGGATGTTGAGAACCGTGTCCGGGATCGCACCCGCGACCTGGCGATCACGTCTGAAATCGGGCGTATCGCCACCAGCCTGCGCGATATTGATCTACTGCTCAGCGAAACGGTTGAGCAGATTCGCAGCCGCTTCGAGGTGATCTACCATGCGCAGATTTTCCTGCTGGATGATGTGGGACAATTTGCGGTGCTGGTTGCCAGTACCGGAGAAGCAGGTAAAACGCTGCTGGCCGCCGGACACCGCTTACAAGTCGGATCCGATTCTGTTATCGGGCGCGTGACGGCCCGCAAGCAGACGGTGATCGCCTCGGATACGAGAAAAGGGGAAGTGCCCTGGAGACCTAACCCCTTGCTGCCCAATACACGGGCAGAGATGGCGGTTCCCCTGACCATTGAAGACCGGGTGATCGGGGCGCTGGATGTGCAGAGCGTCTTGCTGGATGTATTTACGCCCGAAATGATCCAGGTTTTTAAAGTGCTGAGCGACCAGCTTGCCATTGCCATCGAAAACGCGCGTCTGCTGTCGGAGTCGGAAAAACGCGTTCGCGAAATTGACGTTCTGAACCGCCAATTAACCCGCTCGGCATGGCAGGAATTTTTGGAATCTCGACCGGGCAGCCAGGGCGGATATGTCTATGACTGGCGAAAGATCAAGGCACTGGATCGGTCCAAAGGGCCAAAATTGATCCCCAATCAGACCGAGGTTCCTATCCAGGTGCGCGGCGAGACGATTGGCACACTGATCGCGGCTCTGGATCAAGATACCGACATCTCTGCCGATGACCAGGTACTGATTGAAGCCGTTGCCGAACGCGTGGCCCTGGCCATTGAAAACGCCCGGCTTTTTGAGCAAACACAGCGCGCCCTTGCCGAAACGGAGCGCCTCTATGAAACGTCGCGCGCGGTAACCAGCACTCCCGACCTGGAAACGATCTATGGGTTGGTGGTCGAGCAGCTCAACACCGTTTCCTATGTGGATCGGATCGAATTACTGCTGTCCGGTCCGGACCCCGTCCTGGCGCAGTACCTGGAAAGTGTTTATACGTGGAACCGGCAGAATCCAGCCGACCCTTTGCCCGACCGTGTGCGCCTCGCGCCGCCGGACCCGCTGGAGGAACCCACTCTCCCTTCGGACCGACCGATGCTGATAAGCAGAGTCAGCCGTGACCTACCCGCCAACCACCCACTTTCTGGTCGCTTAAAAGCCCATCATGCGCGCAGCGCTGTGCTCGTTCCCCTGAACGCGGGCGGACGCTGGTTCGGAATGCTGGTTTGCAGCAGCCAACGCACCGGGGCGTTTGACATGGCCTATGTGAACTTTGCCAGCGCACTCTCGGACCAACTGGCTATCACGATTGAAAACCGTCGCCTGTTTGACGAGGCACAGTCTGAAGCTCGCCGGGCACGTGCCCTGGCCGAAGCGGGCCAGCTTGCCAGCCAGATCGGAGGCGATTATGAAACGGGGCTGCACAATCTGTTCCAGGCCGTTGCCGGACCAGGCCACTATAACCGCTGGTGGTTTGGACTGCTGACCGATAATGGGACGGCATTGCGCCAGGTGACTGCATCACACCCCGACCTGCCGGACCTCATTCAGATGCAAGAGGGACGGAATGCCCTGGCTGAAGCGGCGCGAATTGAAGAAATTGTCCTGGTGAACGATCCCGCCGATCACCCGGTTGTCGCTGATATGAGCGCAGACGAGGTAAACCTGTGGGGCAAATACATTGCCATGCCCGTGAAGATCGGGGCAGAGATGGTCGGCGTTCTGATGGTAGGGCGCGGCCTCGACGAACCGAACCTGGATGAACGCGATATCCAACTCGCTGCTACTTTAACCAGCCAGGTTGCCGTTGCTACCGAAAACCGGCGCTTGTTTGAACAAGCCGAAAGCGAACGCCAGAATCTGCAAACGATTGTTGATACGATGCCAACGGGCATCCTGGTCATGAACGCCAATGGCGAAGTACTGCTCTCCAACGAGAGTCTGCAAAATCTGTTAGGTCTGAAACCGGGACCGTCTCAGGACTCGACACTCTATCCGATCCTGCGTGCCGATTTGCGCCAACCCTACCCCCGTGAGGAATGGCCGCTCAGCCAGGTTTTTAGCAGCGGCGCACCGGCCTTTGTAGACGATATGCTGATTCTGCTACCCGAGGGCAAGGAGATTTCGGTACTGGCACACGCTGCGCCCATTCGTGACAGCGACGGTCACATTTCCGCCGTCGTCGGAGCGTTTCAGGATATCACGGAGCTGCAAGAACTGGAACAGGCGCTGCAAGGCAGTCTGCGCGAAACCACGCTGCTTTATGAAGCCAGCCGCTCGATTGCAAGCGCGGCGGAGATGGGTGAGCTTCTGCAAACAACCCTGAAACAGGTGAATACCGTTGCTCCGGATCAGATTGCCATTTTCCTCAGCGCCGATGAGTTATCATCAGACCTGATGGCCCTGGTCGCCTGCCACCCCAAAGAACTAACGCCAGATTATCAAAATCCGCTGGTTGGCCCCTTGTTTGGAGCACAGCCTCTGATTATCAGTTCCGCAAACACGTCGGCTGAGATGGCGCGCTATCTTACTGCTGCCGGGTTGACGACTCTCGCCAGCTTCCCGTTGAATGTGCGCGATCATACAAACGGCTGGATATGGATTGGCTTTAGCAGCGGACAGACACTCTCTACTGAGCAGCGGCGGTTTATGGTTACGCTGGCCGATCAGGTCGCGATCAATGTCGAAAACCAGCAGCTTCTACGACGCACAGCCCAGGCGCTGCAAGATACGGCGGTGCTGTACCAGGCAAGCCGGGTCATCGCCAATGCCCAGAATTCAACCGATATCCTGCTGGCCTTTGTGAACCATGCTGTTCCCAAGTCCTCGCCAGCGTGCCATGCCTCTCTCTATTTGTTGCTAGGTGAAGACTGGGATACGCCCTATGCGGCTGTCGAAGTAGCGGCAACCTGGGGCAAGAGTCCAACAGGCAACCTGACGGGAAAACGTTACCCGGCCAACCAGTTCCCGTTCTTCAGTGAACTGCGCGCCAATGAAGTATTGTTCTTCGATGACATTCGATCTCATTCCGATCTGAACGAGTACGCTCGCCGTGTCTTCGATTTGCTCAATATTGGCTCGGCGGTCTTTGTTCCACTGCGCATGGGCGAGCGTTACCTGGGCGCGATTTTGTTGGGCATGGAAGCACCCCGGCAGAGCGCTCCCAACGAAGCCCGCATTTATCAATCGCTGGCAGATCAGGCAGCGGTATCGCTGGAAAACAACCGCCTTTACCAGCAGGCACAACTCCGCGCCCGCCAGTTGAGCACTGCCGCCGAAATCAGCCGCGCCGTAACCTCGATCTTACAGCTTGACCAACTGCTGCCACAGGTTGTCAACCGGATTCGCGACTCATTTAGTTATGACCATGTCCAGATATTCATGATCAGTGAAGACGCGGCACAGGCCAATCTCGTCGCCTCGACGGGAGAAGCCGGGCAGAAACTGCTGTCGGTCCGGCACAGCCTCCCAGTCGGATCGCGCTCGGTGATCGGGCAGGTCACACTGACCGGGCAGCCCCAGGTGGCGCTGGACACTGCCGATGCCAGAGTTGTGCACAAACCGAACCCTTATCTGCCCAATACGCGCTCGGAAATGGCCCTGCCGCTGATCGCCAGAGGACAGATCGTAGGGGCGCTGGACGTGCAGAGCAACCAGTCCGGCGCGTTTACCGAAGAAGACACGCGCGTACTGGCACCGCTGGCTGACCTTGTCGCCACGGCTATCGATAATGCCCGGCTGTTTGAATTATCTGAACAGCGCGCCGAGGAAATGTCCTTCCTGTTCAACGTTACAACGGCAGCGGCCTCGTCGTCTGACCTGGAAGACTCCCTGCGCCAGACAGTGGAAACACTGCGCGCCACCTTAGCTGTGACCCATGCCAGCATTTATCTCATGGACGAAACCGGGCAGTTTGTCTTCCAGGGCGCTGCCGTGGGCGGAGACGCGGGGCGACAAACACACGACTGAATTTGCCCCTGTATCGCTCGACCTGGGCCTGGTGGGATGGGTCGCTCTGAATAATGAAGCAGCGGTTATTCCGGATGTAGCCGCCGATCCGCGCTGCGGACAAACAAGCGCGGATGTCCGTTCCGCGATGGCTGTACCACTGCGCACAGCAGGCATACTGGCCGGTGTGCTGCTGGTCGAGAGCACGCAGCTCGGCTCATTCGAGGAACATGATCTACGGCTGCTGCAAACGCTCAGTGGATCGCTGGCAGCCATCATTCAGAACTCGCGGCTGCTGCGCGAAGTTCAGGAAGCAAACGAACGGCTGCTGGAAGTGGACCGCCTGAAGACCAACTTCCTGGCGGCGATGAGCCACGAACTGCGCACGCCGCTCAACTCGATCATCGGCTTCTCGCGTGTCATCTTGAAGGGCATCGACGGCCCGATGACCGACATGCAGGAACAGGACCTCAATACGATCTACGAAAGTGGCAAGCACCTGCTGGGACTGGTCAACGATATCCTGGACCAGGCCAAGATCGAAGCAGGTAAGATGGACCTGTCTTTCGGTTACTTCAAGCTTCAGGATGTGATTCACGGCGTGATGTCTACAGCGGTGGGCCTCACGCGGGATAAACCCATCCGGCTCTATACGGAGATCGCCGAAAATCTGCCCGATGCCTACGGCGATGAATTCCGCACGCGCCAGATTCTGCTCAATCTTGTCTCGAATGCGAGCAAGTTCACTCAACAGGGAAGTATCACGTTGTCAGCCTTCCCGGTCATCGAAAATGACCAGACATTTATTCAGGTGTCGGTAACCGATACGGGAATTGGTATTGCTGAAAAAGATATGGGACTGCTCTTTGAGCCGTTCCAGCAGCTTGATAACTCGACAACCCGCGCCCACGAAGGAACAGGCATGGGCCTGCCGCTTGCTAAGTCACTGACCGAAATGCAAGGCGGGCGGATCTGGCTCAACAGCCAGATCAATGTTGGCACGACGTTCAGCATCATTGTGCCGACCGCGCCGCTGCCCGTGGAAGAGGAACAGGCAGAACAGAAACCTATCTCAAAGCCAGTCACCGTACCGCTTGAAAATATCTCCATGAATGCGGCGGGAGACCCGTCCATGCCAGACCGGATCGTGCTGGTTGTGGAAGATGATGTCGAAGTAATCAATCTCTACCGGCGCTATCTGGCGCGTGATGGCTACGAAGTGATGGGGACGATCCACCCCGAAGATGTTGAAGAACTGGTGATCGCCTACCATCCATGCGTCGTATTGCTTGACGTGAATATGCCCACCCGCGACGGCTGGGATGTGCTCCAGCACCTGAAGGACTTGAGCGAAACCTTCCATACTCCGGTGATTTTGTGCAGCATCCAGAACGACACGGAACGCGGGTTCCGCATGGGAGCGGCGGATTATCTCGTGAAGCCGTTCTCTGAAGACCAACTGTTAAACGCCGTGCGCCGCATTGAAGGCGAGTATAACCGCCAGCACATCCTGATCGTGGATGATAAGCCGGACAGCGTACGCCTTTTCCGCGAATCTTTGGAGGCCGCACAGCAATATCTTATACTGGAGGCGACCTCGGGCCAGCAGGCAATTGACCTGATGTGGCAGGATCCACGCATCGAACTGGTTATTCTCGATCTGCGCATGCCGGGCATTGATGGTTTCGGCGTGATCGAGGCAATGCGCTCATGAAGAACGGATGGCGAATATTCCGGTGCTGGTGTTGACAGCGGAAGATATTAACCCGGACGAACGCGCCGCCCTGCAAATGCTGGATGTTTATCGTAAGGATGATTTAGACGAGCATCAACTGCTTCAGCAGATTGAAACACGCTTGAAGACAGCAGGGAGTCAGAACTGATTTGAGTACGCCGTTGACCAAGCAAATTGTATTGGAATGTACCAACTGCGGGCATACCATGAATTATGAGGGCAGGCAAACCACCTGCCCTCGTTGTGGTGAAAATATCCTGGCGGCGCGCTATGACCTGGACGCCTTGCGCCGGGCAAACTGGCGCGAACAGATTATCCGCCGCAAACCAGGCGTGTGGCGTTACCACGAACTGCTGCCGCTGCGTAACACCGATTATATTGTCACGATGGGTGAGGGCGGCACACCGATGCTCAAGGCGCAGCACCTGGGCGTGATGCTCGGCCTGAAAAATCTCTACATCAAAGACGAGCGCCAGGGGCCAACCGGATCGTTTAAAGACCGCCAGGCATCAGTGGCGATATCGGTCCTGCGCGAGATGGGCGTAGAGGAAGCGGTAGTCTCCTCGACAGGCAATGTTGCCATTGCTTACGCGGCCTACGCGGCGCGGGCCGGGATCAAACTCTGGGCATTTTTGACGAGCCAGGTTCCCAGCGAAAAAATGCGCGAAGTGGCGATCTATGGGGCCGAGGTCATCAAAGTGACCGGCACGTATGACGCCACCAAAGCGGTTGCTGCCCGTTTTGCCCAGTCACGCAATCTCTTTTTGGATCGGGGCATCAAGAGCATTGCCGCCATTGAGAGTATGAAGACGATGGCCTATGAGATCGCCGAGGATTTGGAGTGGCGCGCCCCGGATTGGTTTATTCAGGGCGTGAGCGGCGGCATGGGGCCGATTGGCGTGGCAAAGGGCTTTGAGGAATTAATGCACCTGGGTTTGGCCGACAAAGTGCCCGCTATTGGCATCGTCCAATCTTCCGGCTGCGCGCCCATGGTCAACGCCTACAAAGCCGGGCAGCGTATCGCCGTACCGGTTGAAAACCCGCAGACGCTGATTGCCACACTCAGCACCGGGCAGCCGGGCCGCGCCTATGAATGGCTGTGGGAAGTGATGCAGAAATATGGCGGGGCAGCCGAGAGCGCCAGCGATGAAGAGGCATTTGAAGCCATGCGCCTGCTGGCCCGCGTTGATGGGCTGTCAGTCGAACCGGCGACAGCGGTCACGTTTGCCGGATTGTTTAAGATGGTACGCAGCGGCGTGCTGAAACCGGATGATGTGATTGTGGTCAACTGTTCCGGGCACACGTCACCCGTGGAAAAACACATTCTGGGCGAACAATGGGCACGGCAGGTAGACGCGGGCAAACATTCGCTCAAGCTCCCTGAAGAAGGGCTGCTTTCCGCGTTGGAACAGGTCGAAAGCTCAATTAGCCGGATTGTCGTAATCGAAGATAATGAAGATGCGGCGCGCTTGATCAGCCGCATCCTGCATACACGCGGATCCTATCAGGTCGAAATGGCTTCGGATGGCGCGCAGGGTATTGATCTGGTGCGGCGGCTGAAACCAGACGTGGTTATTACCGATTTGATGATGCCCGGCGTGGACGGCTTCGCAGTGATTGACGAACTGAAATCCGATCCAGAACTGAGCCGGATTCCGATCATTGTTCTGACAGCTAAAGAGCTGACCCCGCGTGAGCGTGAACGCCTGAGCGGGCAGATTGAAGCGCTGCTGCAAAAAGGTGGATTCGTGGACGAAGCACTGCTGCAAAGCATCATTCGCTCGCTTTAATTAAATTTCTGGCAGGACAAACCCTAAATGACTGAACAGGTCACGATTCTGTACATTGAAGACGACGAGGCAAGCCGGGTTCTGATCCAACGTGTGTTAACGTATTCGGGATATCGTGTACTGATTGCCAGCCGCGCCCTCGAAGGTATCGATCTCGCCAAGAAGCATAAGCCCGATCTGATTCTGACGGATATCAACCTGCCGGATATGAGTGGGCGCGATATCACGGTTCGGCTGCGTGCCGATCCACGCCTGAGCACCGTACCTATTGTGGCCCTCACTGCGCAAAGCCACGAAATGGAGCGAGATAAAACGTTTGTCGCCGGAGTGACGGGTTATCTGACCAAGCCTGTCGATATTACGACGCTCACGACGAAGATCGAAGAATATCTGAAGGGGCGGCAGGACGCCGTCGATATGCAAACCCTGCAAACAGCCCAGCGCGCTTATAACCAGGAACTGGTCGAACGGCTGGAAGGCACTGTCCGCGAGTTAGAGGTCAGCAACCGTGACTTGCGGCGCATGGATCGCATCAAGGACGATTTTGTGCAGCTTACCGCACACGAACTACGTACGCCGCTGACCACGGTTTATGGCTACAGCGCCCTGGTTCAAAGCTCCCCTGGTATCAAACAGCTTATAGCCCAGGACCCAGAGGCCAAAGCCTGTTTGCAGGGGTTGGTCGATTCTGTTGAACGGCTGCATGCAGTCATCAGCGAGATCATTACCGTCTCGCGCATCGCATCGGGGCGCATCGACCTGAAACTGGCCAATGCCAACCTGGGCGAAGCAGCTAAGCGCGTCGTCAATGGCTACGAACAAGTGCTCCAACAACGCAATCTGACCTTAAATTACAAGCAGGATGGATGGCCCACGCAGTTTTATGGGGACCTGGCTCTCCTGGAACTGGCTTTAGGCAATCTGGTAGGCAACGGGATCAAATACACGCCCGACGGCGGAACTATCACGCTCCAGGCGAAAACCAGCCGGGACGCAGTCACAATCAGCGTCAAGGACACGGGAATTGGCATCGAACCCGCCGATCAACAGTATATTTTTGAGCGGTTCTACACCGCAGGTGATACGCAGCTTCACTCTACGAGCAAAACAGCGTTTCGAGGTGGTGGGCTGGGATTGGGATTAGCAATCACTCGCGGGATCGTTGAGGCACACGGCGGCAAAATATGGGTTGAAAGCGAGGGGCGGGACGAAAAGCGGCTTCTGGGCAGTACGTTCTTTATCCAACTCCCGTTCCAGGCCAACGTGCCCGGTAATATTCGCCGCACATTTCTATAGAGCCTTCGTATGATTTATGTCCGAGCAGCTTGAGCATTCAAAATCCCTGAACGCGGCTTTGTTGTCGCCGTTGTTTCTGGGTCTGGCTCCTATCTTTGGTAAAATCGCGCTGCGCGGCGGCTCGGACCCATTCACACTTGCTGCCATTCGAACGACGCTGGCCGCTGTCTTTTTGTGGATTCTTTATCTGATCTTCTGGCGCAAATATATTTACATCTACACGGCGGGTTTTTTGGGCTGCGCTGTGATCGGCACCGTCAACGGGATCGGTTCTCTGCTGTACTATAACGGGCTAAGCCGCCTCGACGCTTCTCTATCACAACTACTCAACGGCATGTATCTTATTTTTGTCGTGCTGCTTGTGCGGCTTGGTGGGCAAACGCTGTCATGGCGCACCGGGGTGCGCGTGCTGCTGGCCCTCTTTGGTCTGCTGCTGATCACAGGAGGAATGCGCGGTACGATTGACTGGCTGGGTGTGGGGCTGATGTTGGGCAACGCGCTCCTGTTCGCCGGAACCGTGATTCTGAGCCAGCGCGTGCTGTACGAAATGCCCGCCCGGACAGTAACGCTCTATGTCGTGTCCGTTATGGCTGTCGTGGTTGTAATGGCTCGCGCCGCGTATGACCTGCGCTGGCTGCCGCAGACGAGCGACGCGATGTATGCGATTGTTGCGCTATCTATTTCCACAGCGCTCTCACGCCTGATGTTATTCAGCGGCGTCAAAACCCTCGGCAGCCTGCAAACATCGCTGCTGGCCATTTCCGAAATCGCCGTCTCGATGACACTCTCCTATGTATTTTTAGATGAACGATTGGCTGTTTTACAGTGGATTGGCGTGGCAACCTTTCTGATCAGTCTGCTGCTGCAAGGAGACGCGCGTTACAAGCTCCAGGTTCCACAGGGTGCTACGCCGCTGCCCAACATGGCGAGTATCTCTTTCCAGCAGATCGCCTTTACTCACGCATTCGGCAATAGTGGTATTTCACAGGACGAACTCGACGCCATCCGGCGCATGATGGGCGCTGACGGCCCCCTGCGGCCTGAACCGCTGCTAGGTATTTTACCAGCCACTCCAACGACAAAAGCCGAACTCAGAGTCGCCGGCTGATATACTGGCAGTTGGTGATCCGCCGAGTTAGCTGTCGCTTCGCTTAAAGAAGGAAATCAATTTATGCACAGGCCGGATCAGGCGC
Source organism: uncultured Chloroflexia bacterium (assembly GCA_963753545.1). GTDB lineage: Bacteria > Chloroflexota > Anaerolineae > Aggregatilineales > Aggregatilineaceae > CAVWCQ01. The sequence goes on along the minus strand of CAVWCQ010000011.1, from coordinate 887,314 downwards.
GACGGGTGTTCTTCGGGCGGCAACAACTCCGGCAGAGGATGAGGCGGTGTCACCAGCAGCGGCACAGACTCAGCGCGTGGCGGCTCGGCATGTTCTTCGGGCAGCGATGGGGGGCGTGTTATGGGCACAGGCTCATGGACAGTTTGATCCGAAATTGCGTGCGGAGTTTCGGGCGACGTATCGACCGGAGCAGCATTCAGAATCAATGTATCGCGCTTTGAAGGCTGTGCAGCTTCTTCTTTCCGGCTGGAAAAATGAGCGCGCAGAGCAGCGACGGCTTCCGGCGTACCGATACGACGCAGCGCAACAGCAGCCGAACGGCGCACTGCCTGATGGGGATCCTCCAAAGCTCCGACGAGGGGTTCAACGGCCCACGTCGCCTGAATTTGACCCAACACAGCCGCCGCATTACAGCGAACCTGCGCAGAGTCACGGCGAAGCGCTCCTAACAGAGTTACCACTGCGGGTGCGCTTTTTAACTCAAGCAGCGCATCGGCAGCAGCCAGGCGTACACGAGGCGTTGAGGCCGGGTCGTGAAAGAGAATAACCAGCGGTTCGACAGCCATCCGGTCGCCAATTTTACCCAGAGCACGGGCGGCTGCGATAACATTTTCGGGGCGGCGGCTTCTAAGCACCTGGATCAGGCGGTTGGTATCTTTTTCGTGAATCAGGCGTTCGATATCGGTTCGATGATCCAGAACATGAAGCACGTTATTCAAAACGTCGCGTGTCTGGGTATCTGTTTCTTGCTGCAAAGCGGTTTTGAGCGCAGGAACAGCCTGAACCACATCGAGTGTTTGCAGGGCCTGGGCCGCACGTCTGCGCACATCAGGATCACTGTGGCTCAATGACGCCTGCAAGGCTGCGATATCGTGACGCGATTGAAGCTGCCAGATATTGGGTCGGGTGTTCACCACAGTTTAAGCCCTTTAATGCTTGACGTCCGCATGGACTGCGCAGCGTAGAATTAGTCTCGATTATGGCACAAGCTTTGACAAACTCAAAGTGACTGTTTATAGAGGAAACAATGATCGTCCATCGATTTTTTAAACGCAGAGCGGTGCTGGTTGTCACCTTTCCTTCGCGTCGCGCCCTCCATGAAACCATTGCTCGCCTGATGAGTCAGGGGATGGGTGATGACCTTGACATTGGACACGCGGCGCTCATCAGTCGATCTCAGGACGGCGGGATTTCAGTGCATAATAACAGCGTGACTGCTCGCGAGGGATGGATATCGGGAATGATGCTGGGCGCGACGATTATGGCGCTGGGCGCGGTACAGTATGGCGCACTAGACATTCATGGGGCTGGCGCGGCATTGGTGCTTGGCATCAGTTTTGTGTCCGGCGGTTTATTGGGCAGTTGGATCGGTTACATGGCCGCGCGCTGGATCGGTTTGGGGTTTGAGCCTGCTCTGCTTCAGGATATCGCGAACAGGCTGGCAGATGGCGAAGTGGTGCTGGTCCTCCAGGTGCGGCGGACACAGGCTGCGGCACTGTGGACCGAACTAGCCATTGGGGGCGGGCATATTGAGGATCGTTCCGATTATCCTGTCCAATAAAGTTTTTCGGTCAGTTTGCACCACAGAGCAGGACAGGTAAAATCGGTAACAGGCTGGTATGCCGGGAAACTGGAGAAAAGATCAAGATGAATATGCGACCGTGTCCCAAATGCGGGCACGAAAACCTGCCCCGTGCGGTATTTTGTTTTCAATGTGGAACGAATCTCGACGAACCGCCTGTAGTTCGGGGCATTCACCGGCAGCGCCGGCATGTCGAAGATGCCATGCGATATATCCAGGGCCGCGAAGATATCCTGGAGCCCGATCTGGTGCGCAAACTTCGTGAGGCCAAAGCCAAACTTCCGCCGCCTATTGAAGGCACGCCTGTTACCTGCCTCCGCTGCGGCACGCTCAACAAACCGTTAGACACTTACTGTATTGGCTGTGGAGCCGTGCTCGCTCTACCAAAAGAAATGAACGACACCAATCTTGCCCCCCGCAGCAGCGCCCACAGCAACCTGGGCCGTGTGCGCGAAAACAATGAGGACCGGGTAGGCTTATGGGCGCGCGAGGGCGTTGTCCTGGCCCTGGTCGCTGATGGGATGGGCGGGGCTGCCGCCGGTGAAGAAGCCAGCCGCCTTGTTGTCGAGGCGGTACAGGCCGACTTCTTAGGTGAGGCACGAGGCAGCGAAACTCTCTATAACCTGTCAGAAGATGAGATTTCCGACAAACTGCGGCAAGCCGTGCGGCGAGCCAATCGCGCTGTCATCCACCGCGCCAACGATCATCCTGAATTTCAGGGGATGGGTACGACCATGACGCTTGCTTTTGTCCGCAACCAGCGGGTGATTGTCGCTCATGTGGGTGACAGCCGTGCCTATCTGGTTGATGGACACGATGGCTGGATCAACCAGATCACGGATGATCACAGTTTTGTCGAAGCACTGCTGTCGTCGGGTCATATCACTCCCGAACAGGCTGCCATCCACCCGATGCGTAATGTCCTTTACCGGGCATTGGGCCAGGTAGAAGACACAGAGGCCGATCTGTACAGTCGCAGTCTGGCAGAGGGTGATCGTCTGCTTTTGTGCTCCGACGGCTTGACGCGCCACGTAAAAGCCGATGAAATCGCCCAACTGGCCATGAAACACGATTCCCCGGACGATATTGCCAGCGCCCTGATTGATCTGGCAAACAAGCGCGGCGGCGAGGACAATATCAGTGTGGTGGTTATCCTTATGGAGCGCGCCCAGGACGTTAAACCGGAAGATCCACCCGATCCCCTTCTCTTTGGAGATACCGACATCGGACTGTATCAGGCTCCTGATGTCGAAACCACTCCAACGGATCAACCAACGATGGAACTGCCCTCGGTCAAGCCGGATGAAGAGGAAGAAGGGTAGGTCGTTGGTACCAAAAGTACCGGGGTACTGGTTGACAGAAGCAAACAAACGTGATAACTTCATATTAAGTCTATTCTAAATCAATGCTTTTTCGGTGCTATTCTATCTCGGAGGAATTATCCATGTTGTATCAGCCACGTGAAGAAGGTCAAGGACTTGTCGAGTACGCTCTGATTTTGGTCCTGGTAGCCGTTGTCGTGATCGTCATTCTCGCCATCCTTGGCCCCGCCATCGGCAACATCTTCTCGAACATCGTCAACAATCTGTAGTATCGTCCTGACAGCAATGGTGCTGTCATCAGAAGAAGAAAGCGCCCAGACCCACCGGGCGCTTTCTCTTTTGGCTCGCTTTACAGGACCCCTAACCTGCCGGGATCAACTGAATATCGTCAATCCAGATCGTACCCTCTTGCTCGGCATCCCAATACCCCACATCAAAGGTAATCCAGACGACCTGAGAGGGGCTAAATTCATTAACGCCAGTGTCGCCCACCCAGTCCGGCTTAATGAATTGATCCCACGTTAGGGCAACCTGTGTCCATTCGCCGCTCTCAGTACGCAGCGACATTTCGAAGGGAGTTGCTCCATCATCAGGATTTGCCTGAGTTGGATCAGCTACGCCAAGCAGTACATTGAGCGCCAGATCGGGCGGCTCGGAGCGCACGACAAACGATATCCCGCCAGCCTGCACCCATGCGGGAGTGCTCTCGACGGATGTGCCGCAACCTGCGCTGCCTCCAGCCGGAATTTGCAGCAACATCTGGAGTGCTTTGTCACTGTTATAGCCCGGTTCGCCTGCATCACATGCGAGCCTGTCTGCCTCTTCGTTGACGTAAACCCACCAGTCGTCAGAAACAATCCCCTGCTCAAAATCGAGGAGGAGTGGGCCTGCTGTTGTCTGAGGCACGTTCTCATTTGCGCCCACTGCGCCAGCGTTGGGCACAATCACATCTTCACCAGGAACAAAATCATGAACGGCCTGATCGACAAAATCCACGAATAGGGGGCCAATGGTACGGTTCGCCAGTTCATTCGGGTGGCTGTCGTAGACGTCATCCGGGCGGTACTCGGCCCGCAGATAGCCGTCCTCATCCGCAAGCAGGCTGTAGAAGTCAAACACGACCAGATTAGGATGCCCGTCCAGATATTCCGGCGAGGTCAGATACTCGGCCCAACGGCGGGCACGGGATGCGGCTTCCGGCGAAGTGCTGTTGGGTGTCAGCGGCGGATTAGTGAAGGCGATAAACAGTTTATCCGGATGCTGATCGATCACATCACGGATATCCAGATAATACGATTTGTACATCTCAAGCTGTTCCTCGCTGGTGATATCTGCGTTTGGGAAGCAGCTCTTAAAAATAATTACATCATATTCGAGCATATGGCTGAAGGTGTTGTCGGGCGGCGATGTGACAGGCTGAAGGAAGATGGTATGCCAGCCGTCGGGATCGGTGTTATCGCCGGGTACGTCCCAGTTGATGCCGAGCCAATTACCCTCCGCGTCAACCAGGCCGTCCCCGTTGTACCCGTGATCCCAAAATTCATAACCCCGATCGGTGAAGGACTGTCGCACGCCACCTCCTTCGATCAATCCAGCCCCGGTGGAGTGGTGCATAAAAATAATCCGCACCGGCGTCTGCTGGGCAGAGATCGGTGCGGGGGCAAGGGTAAGCAGCAGAACAATGAGCGCAGCGTTGAAAAGGCGAAAACGGGTCATGATCAGCCTCCTACGCTAACAAGGTTCGTTATAAGCTGCGCTGCTGCTTCAATGTATTTTCACGTTCCTGGACGCTGCGCAGCAGTTGCACAAACAAATCGACCAATTTTTGGGTTTCGGAGTCCGTTTCAGACCCCGACATCTCCTGCACGGCCTGATCATATTCGCCGCGTGAAAGCCGCTGTGTGGCGTCCAGGACATTTTGCAGATAGATCGTCGTATAGCGGACGCGATCAACCATACTTTGCATCATTGACAGCCCAACCACAGGCCGTTCTTTTAGAAAATCCAGGAAAATCTGGCGGCTGAGCACCAGCACTTCCAGCGATTCGGTTGCAGCAGCCGACGCCGAACGAGGCTGATCATCGAGAATAGCGAACTCGCCAAACATCTGGGATGGGCCATAGTCGCGGATGGGAATTTCTCGCCCCTCGCTGTCACGGGTGAAAATGCGCACTCGCCCCGACAAAATGATATACATCGAGTCGCCCGGCTCATCCTTCTGGAAGAGCACTTTTCCAGCGGGATGTGTCTCGCGGCGCATGCTCGCGATTAGAGCTTCACGATCAGCGGGAGGAACCCCCTTCAACAGCTTCGATCCTTCAAGTTGTTCGGTTATCGTCGCCATGATTTATCACCCGCTAAGACTGGGCGCGAAGCATCTGTTCGCGCTGCTGAAGCGAGACAGCCGCCTGAGCAAAGACCTGCTCCACGCGCGACAGCGTCTCTTCGGAAATTGCCGCCGGTTCGAGTTCGGCTTCTTCTTGCTGGGGAATGGTTGCTACAGAGACAGTCACCGCGGAGGGCTGGTACGTTCCCTGTGCGATCCCCGTCATCCAGTTGACGCTTTTCTCGACGGACAGCGTGGTAAAGCGCACTTTTTCAGCCAGATATTGGAGCATCGCCATAATGACCTGAGGACGGCTGCCAATAAACTGATGGAAAACCTGCCGCTGCAAACGCAGCGCCCGCAGTGTGCCCTTCGATTGCGCGCTGGCGGAACGCGGCTGACCGTCCAGCAGCGAAAATTCGCCAACGACATCGCCGGGGCCAAAGGTACGCAGCAGTTTGCGCCCTCCGGCCTGCTGCACGAAGATATCGACGCCGCCCGCCTCGATCAGATACATGGCGTCGCCTTCGTCGCCTTCATTAAAGAGCACGTCGCCATCGCCAAAGTTCATCACGTCGATAGCGCGGCTGAGGTTTTCCAGGTTCGCCAGCGAGACATTCTTGAAAATCTCGATCTGATTTAGCCGTTCAGCCATTGCCGCCAGCATTTCGGGCGTGAAGGTCTCGGCCAGTTCTGCCGAGCGCATGAACATATCGAAGGTGTGGACCAGAGTCGGATCAAAACGGGCGACTTCTTCGTTAAAGGCCTGCTGCATGGCGTCGTCACTGCTGGGAAAAACCGACTGCATGAACAGGTTCACCCTCGGGCCCAGTTCTTTCCGCAGTTTTTCGATCTCGATGCGCAGTTCGGCAATTTCTTCTTCCCAGGCCTGCTTTAAACGATCACTGGCCGGGCTGCTCGTCAGGTTATTTTGCAGAATACCTACGTTCGCTTGCACAACCAACAGGCGGCGCACTTTGGAAATCTGCTCGTCGCCAAAGAACTGATTGAGTTCGCCGAAAACTTTCTCGATGCCCGCCCCGCCCAGGTTTTGCACCGCCATGCGTTCGCCAGTAGAGACGCCCACGTTCAAGCCCAATGTTTGGGCAAAACGCTTCTTCTCATCCGACAAACCGTCACTGATCTGCCAGCCAATAAACACGCCGCCGCCGATACCGATGCCCACTGCGACCAGCAGCAGGACCATACCGCTTAGCTCTCCAACAATGTTGTTGTAAACGACGTGCAGGGTGATAGCGAGCAGAATCCCGACAACGGGCCAGACATTTTTGGCAGAATCAGTGGAGCGGCGCAGTCGTCCTAGCGACAGACCGACCAGCCCGCTTGCCGTCGCATGCATCAAGGCAGTAGACAGCGTGCGAGTGATAGCTGTACCGAGAGCAGCGCTGCCCGCGTGTGGAATATAAATGAAGATGTTCTCCGACAGGGCAAAACCAGTGCCAACTGCGAACCCATACACTGCGCCATCCACGATATAGCGGAAACGTGGATGCTGGACCAGATAAATCAGGATTGCAGCCTTGAGCGACTCCTCGATGATAGGCGCGGCTAAGCGGGTGAGTGTGCCATAGCCAATGCCCCGGTCCAGAATTGCATTGTTGATGGTATAAGCCAGGAAAAAGGCTCCTATCGCGCCCCAGCCCAGGCACAGCAAGATTGTGCTCATCTTGCCTGTCCCAAAAACATCCAGGGCGATAAACAGGTAGACCGTAAAAGCGGGGATCGCAATGGCAATTAAGTAAGCAATGAGTGTAGCTGCGTCCATCCCTTGAGCCTCTCAAAAACTCACTGATCTACGACAGGAAAAATTCAGTGCCACAGAACCGGCACCTGGCAACACCTTTGCCGCTCAGGGTGATTTCCCCGCCGCAATTCGGGCACTGCTTCAGATCGCGTAACTGGCTGGCCTCGCTGGAATAGAGCATGCCCTTATCCCAGTTGATATAGCCGCTGAACACACCCAGTCCAACCAGGGAATAGAGCATGTCCTTGATGTCGTCGCGGGGGACACCCAGTTCGATAGCGACATCATTCACCGGAACCTGCCCGCGTGTCTGGACAATATTCAACAGCTTGCGCTGCTGGGCGGCTTCGTGCCCCTGGCGAGCCTGCTGCCCGCCAAAAGCCAGCATATACACGCCTCCGCCAATCAGCGGCGCGCTGATGACCAGCAGCGCTACGCCCAGGCCCAGAATTTTCGCACTGGACGCCAGATCGCTGTTTGTGAACAACCACGCTGCGATGATCCCGCTGAGCACGATGCCCACGACAATCAGCATGATACCAACCAGTCGATTTGTATTCATCATATGCTACCCTCGCTGAACGATTTAGCCGAAACCTCTGCTGCCGCCGCCCGAACCGCCGCCGCCGTGACCACCACCGCCGCTCCAACCGCCGCGCCCGCCGCCAGAGTTTTTGGGCCTGCTGGTCATCGCGCGTGAGGCGTCATTCAACAAATGGGACATCCCCGTGTTCATCGCGTTTAAGCCCTCGGTCAGGGCCTGATTCATTGAGTTTAAGCCGCCGGGGCCGCTGAAGTCGATCCCGCCGCCTAAATTACCCTTCCCGCCCACCGGCTGCGATTGTCGGTTAACCGTTCCGCCCCGTACATAACCGCCGTGCCAGGGGCCGCCCAGGTAGGTGGGATAGTACCATGTCGGCATCGACTTCATGGCAGGAATCACCTTCTGAGTCACTTGCTTTTCAAGGCCAAAGGCGATGGCAAAAGGAATAAACTTGTCGAAATGCTGAGCAGCAAGTTCAACATCAGCATATTGGTCGATATTGCTCAAATAGCGACGGAATGCGCGCCAACGGGCGGCCTCCTGCGATCCCTTCTGGGTTTTAACAGGCATCTCACTAGAAACAAGCACGGCTGCCGCGCCCACCAGGCCGACAGCAATCGCGAACAAAACAGAAAACGGCGAGATAACCTGGACGAGGTGCGTTTTCGCCATCTGCCACAAAACGAAGCCGACAGCCATCGTCGCGATCCCGCCGATCAGCCAGCTATTGCGCGTGGTATCAGGCGAACGCGGGAAGTAGTCGCGCCGGACCGCTTCCTCGTACAGGCCCTTTTTGATACCGGAAATGTGCGTATAGAATTTTTCGCGCAGGCCCGACATGGTGTTTTCGCTAGCGCCCAACGGGAACAGCCCCTGCATCAGACGCTGTTCGTGTATCGCCAGCAAATTGACGGGCAAATCACCCTTATGGAAGCGGAAATCGACGCTTTCAAACATACCCATCAAGCCGCCCGTTTTGGTTTGCTCGATGACCAGATAGCCCTTCTGCGCCAGATCGACCAGCGTCGCCATCAAGTCCTGCATATCGGCGCGCTCATCTAATAGAGTGCCGATGATGCCGGGCAGTTCATCCGAGGGCGGGTCCGTCAGGTATTCGGGTACAACAATCGCTTCGGGATCGCGCCCCTTGGTCAGATAGCGCATCACCACCCACAGCACGCCGCCGATACCGACCAGCAGCGCCAGCACAACCACTACCAGCGAGACAATAGGCTGGAAATTGTCGATATAATTCTGCTCGCGATCATAAGCTGCCTGCCAGTCCGGTTTTTTCATGCGGGGATCGTGCGGGTACTGCACGCGGGCTTCCATCTGATCGCCTATCTTGATGCGTCCGGGGGAGGTCCAGGTGATCGTGTTTCCCTGAGCGCTTACCTTCCAATTGCTGGGATAACTGGCTGTCTTTTAGAATCTGGAGGCCGTTGGGCACCACCACCGATACCTGAGAGGCGACCACTGGGAACGGGCGATCCTTGGGAACCGCTACCCAATACAACTGGTCGCCATCTTTATACGTGCGCAGCGCGCCGCTGACGGTATATTTGATCCGGATGTTGCGGCGGTCTCCATCGAAGGCTGTGCGTGGAAAATAATACTTGATGGAGATGTTTTTGCTGTCACTGGTTGCGCAGTACGTTCCCTGAAGTTCGGAGCAGGTTGGATTGAGTGCTGTGCCATCCACCGTCACGGATACGTTGTTGATTCCAGTGGTGCGGCCCAGGGGAATCTCTGCCGTGCCAAAGCTGAACGGCCCCTTGCTGATCGTGATCTGATAGCTCTCGGTCACGTCGAAAAGATTCTGCGATGTGCGGATGTTGTCGATAAGGACATCGAAGCGATCCCAACGCAGGCTGCGCCCATCTCCACCGAGGTTATTAAATGTCCCCCCGATGGCAAGGTTCGCCACGAAAAAAATGACGACAACTGCCAATACAATCGCAATCGATGTTGGTTTCATAAGCTCATTTTCCTCAAAGCAACTGTTGCAAGTCTTATTGTAGCCGATTGCGAGAGTCCCACAAACATAAGTATTTTCTAAGAAAACGCTCAACAAAGTTGACTGCGCAGGACTAAAGTTCTAGAATCAAAAATATCCCCTTTTAGAAGATTCTCGTCTTTCTTTTATGCTGAGTTAAGGTCATTCTCAGCTTGTTGTTGTAAGTTCTAATGACTGAGGAAACACCATGGATTATGTAGATTACTATAAAACACTCGGCGTTGAACGCAACGCTTCAGGTAAAGACATCAAAAAGGCGTACCGTAAACTGGCCCGCCAGTATCACCCTGATGTGAATCCGGGGGACAAAACGGCAGAGGACAAGTTCAAAGAGATCAATGAAGCGTACGAAGTCCTCTCGGATGAAGAAAAACGCCAGAAGTACGATCAACTTGGCAGCAGCTACCAGCAGTATCGGAACATGGGCGGGCAGCCGGGCGGCTTCAACTGGAACGAGTGGTCCAACGGGCAGCCGGGCGGTTTTCGCGTGGAGTTTAGCGAAGGCGATCCCAATGGCGATCTGTTCTCAGAATTTTTCCGCAATATTTTCGGCGGAAACATGGGAGGCCAGGTGCGCACCGAGCGCCAGCGCGCGCCCAAACAGTCGATTCGTGGGCAGGATCTTGAAGTAAGCGCACCGATATCCCTGGAAGAAGCTTATAACGGCACGAACCGCACCGTTCAGGTTGGGCAGCGCCAGCTTCAGGTGAAAATTCCGGCTGGGGCCACCACCGGAACGCGCGTCCGGCTTAGCGGGCAGGGCGAGCGCGGCTACGCGGGCGGGCAGGCTGGCGATCTGTATGTGATTGTCAACGTACAGGAACATCCTGCTTTCCGGCGCGAAGGGGATGACCTGCACATGGATCTGAAAGTGCCGCTCTATACGGCTGTGTTGGGCGGCTCTGTCACCGTGCCCACCTTTGGTGGCGAGGTCGCGCTGCAAGTCCCACCGGGGGCACAGTCGGGCCAGAGCATCCGATTGCGTAGCAAGGGCATGCCCCGCCTGCGCGAAAAGGGCACATTTGGCGATCTTTATGCCCATATCTTGATTCAAATTCCGACAAACCTTTCTGACAAGGAAAAGGCTCTCTTCGAAGACTTACGTGCTCTGCGCGCTAGCTAATATCAGAAATCAAGTGGATGGAAGGAACAGAGGGATGGGTTGGGACAGTAACAATTACCCCTTTGATGAGCAGGAAGAAGAACCTCGGCGGAGTCTTACCGGATTCTTGATCGGTTTGGGGCTGGCAGCGATCACGCTGCTGGTTATCGCTGCATTTTTACTCAACAGCCTTAGCTCCCTACTGCTGCCCAAAATAAACAATGCCAGAAGCCAGGCGGCGCAGAGTTCGCGGGCTGTTCCCGTCGATCTGGTTAGCGCGAATTACCGCCCCAGCCAGTGGCAGGAACCAGCGTCGAATCTACTGACCACACCCACGCCCGTTGCGCCGGAGATTGTCGCTGAGGCGGATGCAGAATACCAACTGCTGGCGAATATCTACGAGCGTGTGAATCCCTCGGTCGTCAACATCGAGATCGTGTCTGGGGTTCACGCCGCAACCGATGCCGCTGGTATTATCGATAGCAGTGGCTCAGGGTTTGTGGTGGATATGGATGGTCATATTGCCACCAACGCACATGTTGTGCGCGATGCCCAGGAAATCCTGGTGACATTTTTTGACGGTACGGTGCTTGAAGCGACGGTTGTCGGCATTGACGATTACAGCGATCTCGCCGTGATCAAGGTCGATCCTGCCCAGGACGGCGTCCAGTTAGTTCCGGTGGTGCTCGGTGACAGTAATGCGCTGCACGTTGGCCAGCGCGTGATCGCCATTGGCAACCCCTTTGGGCTGGACGGCAGTATGACGGTTGGCATTGTCAGCGCGCTGGGACGTTCACTACCGTCGGCACAGCTTCTCGACCCAATTACCTATGACCAGTATAACAACCCATCGATCATCCAGGTTGACGCTGCCGTGAACCCCGGCAACTCCGGTGGGCCGCTGCTGGACTCCTATGGGCAGGTGATTGGCATCAATACAGCAATCCGCACGGAAACCGGGACGTTCGAAGGAATTGCTTTTGCTGTGCCCGTCAATACGATGAAACGCGTCGTGCCCCAGTTGATTGCGGGGCAGAAGGTGCAGTATTCGTACCTTGGAATCACCTCGACGGCGGGCGAACCGGGACTCAGCATGGCCACTATCGCCAGCGAGTTGGAACTGCCTGTTCGCAACGGTGTATTGGTTGAAACGGTCGCGGATGGATCGCCAGCTCAGGTTGCCGGAATTCAGGGGGGCGATCAGGTTGCGACGGTACGCGGCTTCGAGGTATCCGTCAACGGCGATATCATCGTTGCTATCAACGGTTCGATGGTGCGCGACATCGACGATCTGGTCGCCTATCTGGTTGAGAACACCTCACCAGGAGACAAAGTTGTTTTGACGCTCATCCGCAACGGCCAAACGCTGGATGTAGATGTAACGCTCGGCGTGCGCCCCTAAACGGAGGTGCTGCGCATGAGAGAGCACAGACCCGACAACGAACCGTGTTTTACGATTGGTGTCGTAGCGCGATTGGTCGAACTGCATCCGCAAACGCTGCGCAATTATGAACAGATGGGGCTGGTCGTGCCTCAGCGCAGTAACGGCAATATCCGGCTCTATTCACAGCGTGAAGTGGACCGGCTGTACAAGATCAACCGGCTGACGCAGGAGATGGGCGTTAACCTGGCTGGCGTCGAAATTATCTTGCGGCTGAGCGATCAGATCGAGACGCTGCAAGATCAGATATCGGTTTTGGAACAGCAGTTAGGCACGAAATCCTGACAGGATTGTGATACACTCTTGGGGAGCACATGCTCCCCATTTTTGTTTCGAAGGATAAAGTTGATGACCACCAAATCGATTCTGCCACGCCTGAATATCAATACGGACCTGGCACGTAAAATCCTGGTTCTCTTTTTGCGTGACGCTGTAACCAAAGTCGGGTTCAAGCATGCTGTGCTCGCTCTGAGCGGTGGAATTGATTCCGCGCTGTCGGCTTACCTTGTGACGGAAGCGCTCGGCCCGGAGAATGTGCTGGCTGTGCGGATGCCCTACAAGTCATCTTCCCAGGACAGCCTGGATGATGCCCAGGCCGTGATTGACGCGCTGGGGATTCGCAGCGATACAGTGGACATTACACCGATGGTCGAACCACTGTTTGAGCGCTTCCCGGACATCACGGATCGGCGCAAGGGGAATGTTATGGCCCGGCAGCGGATGATCGTCCTCTATGACTATTCCGCTGCCTTTAACGGGATGGTCATTGGAACCAGCAACAAAACGGAGACACTGCTCGGCTACACGACGATTTTTGGCGACAACGCGGCGGGCGTCCAGCCAATTGCCGATCTCTATAAAACGCAGGTCCGGCAGTTGTCACAGGCGCTCAACATGCCCTCGCACGTCATCGACAAGCCGCCGTCAGCCGATCTGTGGGTCGGGCAGACGGACGAGGGCGAATTTGGCTACACCTACGAAATGGCGGATCAACTGCTCTATCTGCTGGTGGATGAGCGCTACACGGTTGATGAAGTCGTCGCGGAAGGCTTCGAGCGGACCTTTGTCGAAAAAGTGTGGCGGCAGGTGCGGCTGAATCACTACAAGCGCACCATGCCCAACGTCGCCAAACTCAGCACGCGCAGCATCGGGCACGACTTTTTGTATCTGCGCGACTGGAGCGGATAGGCCGATTCGGACGGGATTTCCGTGCCATAGCTCACTTTTGGCCCAAAACGGACCTGCTGTACCATCAGGCAAGTGATTTCCACCGTTGCCCTGCATGGAGCCTGCTATGCCTAAATCGCTGCCGTCCGTCATTGTTTTGATCGCCGTACTCACCGCCCTGTCCGGCCTCTTCGCCTACCTTCGAGCCGCAACCCTTACGCCATCCAACCAACTAGAGTTCGAAGACCCTCTCCGCTGCCCGCCGCGATACGGCTGTGTTTTATGCGGGACTCGCGGTTGCAGTTGGCATTATCAGCTACTTCGTCTTTCGAGCGATGCACAACTCGTCACCCGATTTGGCTGAACAACACTTCCTGCTGCTGGCGGTTGGGATCGGCATCGCCTTAGAGTTCATGGCGCTAGCCGTCTTTAAGACGAAGAGTTTGTTGGACTTTACGGTTCTGCACCTGCTCTTTATCGCGTCCTATGGCTGGCTGCTGCCGCAGATATTCCCGGTTTAGTGCGTGTGATGCACTGTTCACGCTCAATGGTCGCGGCCCAAAGGCTTGACATGAATAGAACACATGTGCTATAATGGATAACAGTTCCCCTGCTTTGCCGCTTGCTTTTTTCTGGGCCAGGGCCAAAGTTAGTAAATGGTTAGGATGACCCCTCAAAATAAATAGTGGCGCGGATCGCTACGAGAAGAAAGTGGCCCGAAGTGAGTAACTTATGAGAATTTCCGGCTAGCGTAAGACAATCATAAATAGAGCTAGTTGATCACTTAGGCCCCCAAAGATATATTTACAGCCCCTTTTGGATCATTTCCAGGCTTTTTGTTGAATTTTCGCCTTCATTGTATGCGGCGATCACATCACCCAGCCCTCTTCGGGGGCCGCGTTGAGATTGGGCTGATTCCGCCAGGGGCGGCGGGCGCGCAGATGCGTGCGTACGGGCGCTTGTTCCGCGTGGACGTGAATTTCGTCGGCAATCTCCCAGATGGCATCAGGACGGGCCAATGAGCGCGCCTGCTCGGCATATTTGCCCAGTAAATCCGGCTCCTGGATCAACCAGCGTGATACGGCCTCTGCGGTATTTTCCGGCCCCGGCGCATAAACGCCCGCCCCATTCTGAACCACGTAACGCGCGTTGCCAGCTTCCTGGCCCGGCACCGCGCCGCTGATCACCATCGGCAGGCCAGAAATACACGCCTCGCTAATCGTTGCCGGACCGGCCTTCGTCACCAGAATATCCGCCGCAGCCATCAGATCGGGGATGTTGTTCACGAACGGGTAGATAATCGTCGGCTGGTTCCAATCCGCCGCCTGAAGATGCCGGGCCAGTGCCCGGTTGCGCCCCGCAATGACCGCAAGCTGAATAGGCAGGTTGCGGCGGTTGATAGCCCGTGTAATGGCGTAAACGGGTCCCATGCCATCTCCACCGCCCACGACCAGCACCGCCGGAAGGGATGCGTCCCACCCCAGGCGGCGGCGCGCCTCTTCTTTACAGGGCAAATCTGTCACAAACTGGGGATGGATGGGCAGCCCGGTAATGCGCAGTTGATCTGCTGTCAGACCAAACTGGCGGCCTTTTTGAAACGCAATCTCGTTCGGAACCAGGCAGCGATCCACGCCTTTTTCGTACCAGAAGGCGTGTGTTGAAGCGAGATCGGTCAGCACGGTCAAAAACGGAGGGCGGTACGATCTCACATTGTGATAAGCGCGCATGGCAGGCCGAGAGAACAACGCATGCAGGCTGACAACGACATCGGCGGGATGCTCGCGAACGAGACGGACCATTCCCTCTCGCCACAACCAGTTGAGAGCCGCCATCGCCAGCCGGCCCCGGCGCAGCGAATCGCCAAACCAATATGTCGCTCCCCAGGTTGGCGCAGCCCAGTTGACCCAGCGGGGATAGATTTCGGGCAGCAGCGAAAAAGGCGGAGGGGTGTAACGGCGGTAAACATCCACCATTTCAAAAGCATACTCGCCCGGGTAGCGGATTTCCATCGCAGCGCGAATGGCCCCAGCAGCCGCACGGTGTCCACCGCCTGTGTCCGACATCAGAAACAGAACATTTTTAGGGGGCATAAAACCTCTAATCGTTTTCAGAAGGGGGCAGCACGCGCTTGACGCCGCGCTCAAATTTCCGCCGCTCCAGCATCACCCGGCGTTCGCAGCCCAGGCAGGTGAGGCCAATATCTGCCCCAATACGGTACACACGCCAGCGATCACTCCCGCAAGGGTGAGTCTTACGCATCTGCACGATATCGCCAACCTGAACGTCGAGCGGCATAATTTTCCTCAGATGGAGAACTGCTGGCACACACCAATTTTAGCCGGATTTGGCTACACTGAACATGATGGTTTCCAAGCGCGACCTATACAATTACCTGATTTTGGAGGACAATAAGGGATTGGACCTTATTTGTGTCAATAATCTTCTTTAGAGCTATTTGGAACAACACAACGGCCTAATTTGGTATAGGGATAAGCTGTGCAACAAACGAGAAAAGACATTCGAAACATTGCCATCATTGCTCACGTCGATCATGGGAAAACGACCCTGGTCGATGGGATGCTCAAACAGTCCCACGTATTCCGCGATTCGTCCAACGTCGGTGAGCGCATTCTCGACTCGAACGACCTGGAACGTGAACGGGGAATTACGATCCTGGCGAAGAATACTGCCGTCACCTGGCACGATATCAAAATCAATATCGTCGACACCCCCGGTCATGCCGACTTCGGCGGCGAAGTGGAACGCGTGCTCAACATGGTTGATGGCGCGCTGCTGCTGGTGGATGCCGTCGATGGCCCCATGCCGCAGACGCGCTTTGTCTTGCGTAAAGCGCTGGCCCTGGGACTGCGTGTCATTGTGGTCATCAACAAGGTTGACCGCGCCTATGCCCGGGTCGAAGCAGTGCTCAACGAGACGTTCGACCTGTTTATCGAGCTGGGAGCCAACGACGAACAGGCGGAATTCCCAGTCGTCTACGCGGTGGGGCTGGAAGGCCGTGCCGGGTACACCCCAGAAGATATCCATGATGATCTGGACCCGCTCTTCGAGACGATCCTCAAGGAAGTTCCCGGCCCAACCATTGATCCTGATGCGCCCGTGCAGCTTTTGGTCACGACGCTGGAATATGACAACTACAAGGGTCAAATCGGGGTTGGGCGGCTGCTCTCTGGCGTGATGCGTAAGAATATGGATGTCGTGCGCCTGACTCCTCAGGGCGAACGGATCACTGGCAAGATCGTCTACCTGTTTACCTATCACAACCTGTCCAAACAGGAAGTCCCTGAAGCTACCGCGGGCGATATCGTTGCATTTGGGGGCCTGGACGAGGTATGGATCAGCGACACGATTGCCGATCCGTCCATTGAACAAGCGCTGCCACCCATCAGCATTGAAGAGCCAACCGTACGCATGACGTTTGGCGTCAATACATCGCCGTTTGCCGGACGTGAAGGCAAAACAGGTTGGGGAACCTCCCGCCGTCTGCGCCAGCGTCTCTACGAAGAAACCCGCAGCAATGTGGCGCTGCGCGTGCAAGATACCGACCAGCCCGACAAGTTCACAGTCAGCGGGCGCGGTGAACTGCACCTGACCATTTTGATCGAAACGATGCGCCGCGAAGGCTACGAATTTGAAGTCAGCAAGCCTGAAGTGATCTACCACACCGATCCCGATACGGGCGAAACGCTCGAACCTGTCGAGGAAGTGCACATCGAGATTGCGGATGCTCTCGTGGGCACAGTGGTTGAACTGCTGGGCGCGCGTCGCGGGCAGATGCTCGATATGCGCAGCCAGAATGGAACCACCTATCTCAAATATCTGGTTCCCACACGAGGGCTGCTCGGCTTCCGGTCTATGTTCCTGCGCTCAACAAGCGGCATGGGCCAGCTCAACACGCTCTACTTTGGTTATCAACCGCTTGCCGGGCCAATTCCGGGCCGCCAGTTCGGCAGCCTCGTTGCCTGGGAAAATGCTATTGTGACCGAATACGCGCTCAAACATATGCAGTCACGCGGCTCGTTCTTTCTTGGCCCAGGGGCTGAAGTGTATGAAGGTATGGTTATCGGTGAGCATATTCGCACGGAAGACCTCGCGGTGAACCTGGGTAGGAGCAAACATCTCTCTGCCATTCACACCCGCTATTTTGGGCAGGAAGTGCGGGTCAGCCCGCCGCGCCAGCTCAGCCTGGACGACTGTATCGAATTTCTGTCGGATGATGAACTGCTCGAAGTGACGCCGCAGAGCCTGCGCATCCGCAAGCGTATTCTCAACAATGAGGAACGCATGAAGGAACAGAAGAAGCGCGAGCGGATGCTCGAAGAGTAATTCACTGGGGGCGGATTGAAGAAATCCGCCCCTCTTTATTTCGTCTGATCAGGCAAATAATAGCCAACGCCCGGTTCGGTGAGGTTACTGCGGTGAACTGGGATTATCTTCCAGCTTTCCACTGTTCCGCAGTTCATTGAACGCTCGGCTCGCCTGCAAGCGGCTCAGTCCTCGTACAGAATCACGATAAAGTGCCTGGGGCCATGAACTCCAACCGTCAAGGTTTGTTCAATATCGGCTGTTTTGCTGGGGCCGCTGATCAGCGTCATTGAGGCAGGAGGCAGTCCCTGCCGCGCGGCAGTCCAGGTGAAGATGTCGGCGGTCAGGCGAGAGGTTGGGATCAGCACTATATGGACCGGGGGCAGCAGCGTGGTTAGGCGGCTTTTGCCGGGTCCACTGGTCACGAGAATCGATCCTGTTTCAGCCAGCGCAGCCTCACCACTGCTCAAGCCAACGTCCGCCGTCGCGCAAAAGCCGCGCAAGTCACCCTCAGAATGACCGACGATAAACCACTTCAGGCCCGGCCAACGCGCGGTCAGATTGGCCGTGTTCAGCGGCGGCTCGTCGTTAACTACCACGCAGCGCGCGCCCAGCGTTTGCAGGAGTTCGCCCAACTGCCGCAACGCCTCATCAAGGGAGTTTGCCCGGATCACTTCGCCAGACGCGTCTCTCAAGGATTGGGTGAAGCGTTCCGCCAGATCGGCAAAGCGGCGGCGCGATCTCCAGGCCGGAGGGGGCGTTTGATCACCTCGCTGCTGCGCGCGTAACCGGGCAAGAATATCACTCCGAGAGTCCGAGCCAGACATTCTCCATCTCCTATCCTGCTGAGGGTGGGTAGTCAAGCATCAGCACTTCGAGAGCAAGGCGAGTATTGGCATTTTTACTGATGCCCACACTGGTCCGCCGCGTGGCTTCCAGGGCCGCCTGTGCGCCATCCAACCCAATCCGGTGGGCCAGATCGATGATGTGGCCTTCGCGGTCGGCGTTGGTGATGGGAGCCTGACTTCCTCCGGCGAGAATCAGCACATCGCGCCAGTAGCCCTGCCACCAGTCCAGCAGCGTGATCAGGATATTTTTATCCGTCGAAAGCCCCTCAACCAGCGCGAAGCGTTCCCGGCGGCTGCCTTTTAGCGCCGTCTGGAGCAGATCGAGGGCGTCTTTGCGCGTCTCCATTTCGGTAGGATCAGCCAGGGCGCGGATCGCCCACCCAATCCGCCCGCCGGAAAGCTGGGCCAGCGTGCGTGCGGTTTCCGGTGATGCGTTCCAGTGGGTTTCCAGGGCGGTGCGTATGGTTTCGAGCGGGAGCGGGCGCAGGTGGATCGGCTGGCAACGCGAAATAATCGTCGGCAGCAGTTGATCCGACGCATCAGCCGTCAGGATAATGACTACATTTGAGGCGGGTTCTTCCAGCGTCTTGAGCAGGGCGTTAGCAGCGGCGGGATTCGCCTCGTGGAAGCGGCGCAGAATGGCGACCCGGTAGCGGCTCTCGAAGGGACGCAGAGCCAGCGTATTTTGCAGGGCGCGCACCTGATCGATCTTCAGCGCGCCCGCTTCCGACTGGACGAGCGTTACATCCGAATGAGCATCTCGCCCGATCAGGCTGCATGGGCGACACTGTCCACAGGGAATCGGATCGCCCTGGCAGTTCAGCGCCGCTGCAAAAGCGCGAGCGAGCGTCGTTTTGCCAATTCCCGCCGGGCCAGTGATCAGGTAGGCGTGGCGCATCCTGCCGTGCTGGATAGCGCGGTTCAGGTGCTCCACTGCCCAGTTATGCCCAATCACAGGCCAGTTCGCCGTTACTTCCATGGTTTAGAACCCGACCAGATTTTGTGGATTAATGAGATTCCAGTTTGCGTCGTGCACCTCAAAGTGCAGGTGTGGCCCGGTGCTGTTGCCCGTATTGCCGACTGTGCCAATCTGCTGCCCGGCTGAGACTGACTGCCCGCAGCTCACCGTATAGCGGTCAAGGTGCCCGTAGATTGTAAAGTAGGAGCCGTGACCGATGACAACCGTGTTACCAAACCCGGTGCTGTTCCAACCCGCGAAGGCAACCGTGCCGGACCCGGCGGCATAAACCGGCTGACCGATACCCTGTTTGGGTGAGAGATCGACCCCGGTGTGACCGCCCGCGACGAAGCCCTGCATCCATGTGTAAGATTCCAGCGGGCGCTGAGTGGGCATGGTGCCGCCCGTGATATTCGACGAGCAGCCCCACAGGCTGTACGATCCGGTGACATAGTTCGAGCCGGATACGTTGTTGGTGTTGGCAGGCATCAGGTTCACTTTTTCGCCTGTGCCGCCGGGGATCATGACAAACATGCCCTGAGGAAGCAGCGTGGCGGGGATCGACCCAAACAGGTTGTTATATTCCGAGATCGATGATCGTGTAGGGATCGACCTTGTATTTGTCAGCCAGATCCTGGATGGTGATGTTATCCGTCACTTCAAAATAGACGCCGTCTTCGGGCGGAATTGCCAGTTGGATACCGGGACGGAGCGACCCATATTTACTGCGACTGTTCGACCAGACGATAGGCCAAAAATCGGTTAGGCCGAACGTTGACGCGATGGTGTCCAAGGTATCGCCCTGGAGAACCGTATACTGCACGACGTCGGTACGGACTTTCTCCGAGTGGGTTGTAAACGGTTCGCTTTGCCGCTGGACAGCCGCCGATCCTAGTCCATCCGGGGCAGGGGTGAGCAGTGCTACGGCGATCTCGTCGGCAGCCGCCGTGGGAAAAATGGACCCATTATTATCCACCGGGTCAGCAAGCGGGGCCTGGGCTACAACAGCCTCTTCTGTTTCAGCGGCGGTATCGACGGCAACGTTCACGCTGAAGGTTGGCGACGGTTGGATGGCAACCACAGGCTGCGACTCTTCACTCGAACCCGACTTGTCCGACGCCATCCAGATATAGGTTGCCGCGAGAGTCATCCCCAGCGCCCCTACCAGGATCAGCAGGGCTAAGAAGCGCTGCCCCCGGCGCGGTTTTTCTTGCAGCGATACGCGGCGCGATGGGCTGGTATCATCGTCTGCAAGTGGGGGTTCTTCCTGGCGAAGCCGTTCTTCCAGGTTGACCGGCTTTCTCGGATTCGTATCTTCGAGGGTCGTTTCTGGTTCGTCAATCATAGCGCGAAACTCCTGTACCGTTACCGATTTGCCCCCCATTTGGCGCGGAAATCGTACCGCACCGATCCTGATCACGCAATCCCGCTACATATCACCGCGTACTTCACGTTCCAGACGGGCATAAAAGTCCACCATATAGGTGTGACGCTGGCGAGCAATGGCGCGTCCTGTATCCGTCGTGAGCCGCTCGGCTATCCGCTTCAGTTTAAATTCAAATTCATGGCGCGGCGTGTGGACAACTCCGCCCCCGGTATATCCTTCGGGAACGTCGCCCCACAGCTTCTGATGGGTCATGCCACCGTAGGCAAAGGCGCGGGCCACTCCAATCGCGCCGATGGCATCTAACTTGTCCGCGTCGAAAACGACCTTCGCTTCGATGGTGAGCGGTTCGATGTTGTTGCGGAAGCGGTGCGCTTCGATGGCATGAGCAACGGCATCCAGAAACGCTGGCGCAACGGCGGGATTATCACGAAGCAGCAGTTCGCTCGCGAACTGGGCCGACAGCACCGCATGATCGACCGTTTCTTCGTTGAGGACATGCGCCTGGGCGTCTTCCCCACTCCGGTGAATATCATGGAGCAGTACTGCCGTTTCCACGATTTCCAGGTTCGCCCCTTCCGCCTGAGCGATGCGCCGGGCCAGGGCGAGCACGCGCAGTACATGATCGAAGTCATGGACGGGATCGCTGTCCTCATAGAGTGTTCGGGCAAAGTCGATGGTGATCATGCTTGTTGGTTTCTCCCCGAATAAACAACACACGGCAGGCCCATACCGGTCTGCCGTGTTTAAAATCTGGCGGAGAGGGTGGGATTTGAACCCACGGAGCGGAATTACCGCTCACGCGCTCTCCAGGCGCGCGCATTAGGCCAGACTATGCTACCTCTCCGAATGCGGGCCATTATAGCGGCCTGTGGGAGAAGGGTCAATATGCAAAGCCAGCGAAGCGTGTATTCAACAATGATATAATCAGGAAGAGTTGTTTAGGAGAGAAAAGCCATGGCAGCATCTGTTAAAGAACAAATTATCCACGAGCTAGATCGGCTTACGCCTGAGCAGCAAGAACAGTTGCTTGACATTGCTCGGCGTTTGCAAAAGTCGGGACTGCCTGAGGGAACCCCTGGCGGCGTATTGCTGGCGCACATGGACCAATTTCAATTTGCTCCCGGCGCAGTTGATGCCATGATGAAGATTATTGAGGAAGGCAGCGAGAGGATCGATTGGGATGGCTGGCAGTAAATATCTATTGGATACGGTCATCATAGCAGCCTACTTCAACCGCGAGACGATTATTCGCCAAAAATTGAAAGATACTACTGTTTATGTATCCTGCATTACTATTGGAGAGCTTTATTTTGGCGCGTATAACTCCCAGCAAGTCGCCAACAATGTCAAACAAATCAAGGATTTCATCGCTATCAATGCAGTTTTGCAGTGTGATGAAAACACCGCCGATCAGTATGGGCAGATCAAACGCCTGTTACGTGCAAAGGGGCGGCCTATTCCCGAAAATGACATTTGGATTGCAGCAACTGCGCTTCAATTTGGCTTGACTTTGGTGAGCCGCGATGCTCATTTTAAAGAAGTGGACAGATTGCTGCTTGAAGCGTGGTAATGGGCGTTAGGGACTCACTCGCACTGGATGGGGCGCTTGGGGCGATCCTTCACATTGAGGGGCATGCCAAAGTAGGGCGACGGATCGAGGGTGTTCCCCAGCTTTGCCTCGTTTTTGAATGAGCCATCCGGTTCACTTTTGACAATGCTGATATGCAGGTGCATACCGACCGGGACGCCGCGCCCCGCGAAGTTCCCCTGGTAGCCGATCAGCGCGCCCTGTTCCACCCAGACATCCGCTGTGCCGGGCGGGAAATCGTCCACGATAAACGACGTTTTGCCATCTTTTGAGGCCATGTGGGTGTAATAGGTCCAGATGGTCTGGCCGGGATGCAGGGGATCGTCGTGGCGGATAATCACGCTGGATTTCCAATCGGGCAGACGGGTGAGATAACCCTGATAGGCGGCATAAACGGGAACCTCGCCCAAATCACCATCTCCAAAAATATCCAGACCTGTATGCCGCCGGAAGATATTGTAGGGAAGAGCCGAATCGCGCCAGAGGAGACCGATCAGCCCTTCGGTGGGCAGCAAGAACGGCGCACCGGGACACGGCGCGCTGCGATCATTGGTTACTTCGGGGCGGGAATCGCGGTTTGTGAACCAGCGGTGGACATACGGGCCGCTGTTACTTTGACGCTCACTGTACAGCGTGAGCAAGAAATAGCCCATGACCCCTATCCCGGCCAGCCCAGCCAATACAATCAGGGCGCGGCCCCAGATGGGCAGCCGCCAGAAACGCCTGAAACCCTTTTTGAGCATGATGCCTGTTACTGGATAAATCCGTGCTGCCGCAGCCAGTCTTCAAGCTGGCTTTCACCGGGTTCTGTAATCATCGCGCCGCGATTGATTCCGCGTGGGCTGGCTCCCGGCGCAAGATAGGACGGTTCCTCAATCGGCAGATCTTCCCCGGTACGTGCCACAATAATGGTCGGAACGGACTGAAAACCCGTCCAATTGATGACACGCTGCTTGGCCCCTTCGTCCTGGTCAATATAAATTTCACGGTAGGGGATATTCTCACGATCCAGGACACGTTTGGCCGTCCGAACAAAAGGACAGGGCGAAAAACGACTGTACATGACGAGTTCAAATTCCATAACTTCCTCTTCGTTGATGCTACCGGGGGAGATCCCCTGATACCCCAATCTGGTTGGTGTTCCATTTTTTTGCGTGCGCCACCCTTAATGGGAGTGCAGGTGGCTTCTTCTCAAAGGACCTATTGGTTCGGTTCAACAACCGGATCGCCATAAATATCGGGCCGCAGGAAACAGCGAATGCCGTTCGCGACGCCCTGGGCGATCAGTTCGGGCTGCTGAGTCAGGATGTTCCGATCAAGGCGCATAAATCCGATTTCGACGATCGCCGTAGGTGTATCGGTCGATACCTCGCTGAAATTGTGATATTCCGTCATGTCGCGCGTGACTCCAAAATGGCGCGGCAGGCCCGTTGTTTGTCCATAATACTGCACCATACAGTTCAGGAGGCGTTCATCCTGGCCGCTGGTCGTGCCCCGGCTGGCAGCGGAGGCAACCGCAAAGCCCGTGCCTCCCTCGCCATAGTCATCACAGGAATTGGTATGGATCGAGATCAGCACATCAGCCTGATAATTTTTGAGCCGGGGATCAAATTCCTGGAGCGGCGGGTCCACGCTGTAACCGTCGCGGCGCAGCGCAGCAACAACGGCCTCGGCAACTGAGGTGTTAATCCCCAATTCGGTCAGCCCGTCGTCGCACACCGCACCCGGATCAACCGAAAATTCAGCGTCCTGCGGAGGTCCGCTGTGCCCGGCGATGATGCCAATCCTCACCTCGCGAATATCGGTCGGCAGAGGGC
The DNA here is from genome assembly GCA_963753545.1 of uncultured Chloroflexia bacterium. Lineage (GTDB taxonomy): Bacteria > Chloroflexota > Anaerolineae > Aggregatilineales > Aggregatilineaceae > CAVWCQ01. The sequence continues at coordinate 863,127 of CAVWCQ010000011.1, read as the reverse complement.
TGGGCTGGTAATTGATCACATGCTGCGTCGCCTGGACCTGACTGAGACCAGCGCGGAAGTCGGCGGGCAGAGGCGTCCACAATGAAAAGATAGTGGCGACCAGCAGAGCAGCCGCAACCATCGCAACGCTCGTTTTGATCGTGGCCCACCAGATGCGAGGCTGTCTCCGTTCGCGGCCCTTTCTCCGGCGGCGGGCAACTTTGGGGGGCGCAGAAGGCGCGCGCGGCAGCACATATGGCTCGACGGTTACCGTTGTAAAAGAATCCTCAGGGGCAGCCGCTTGTTGAACCGGGGCAGGCGCTTCTGGCTCCTCGTCGGGCTGCGCCTCGTCATCCAACTGCGATGTATCAAACGTCCGCACATGAAATTCGCCACCATAGAGCGGCTTGGGCCTGGACACTGCGCGCGGGCGCATCGGCCTGGGGGCCTCAGGCGACGGCTGCGGCTTTTCGGGTTCAGGGGATGGGTTTTCGGCGCGATCAGAAAAAGAGTCGTCGGTCATAATAAGGCCCGCTTAAAAGTGAGTAATCGCGCCAATCTTAGCGCACCCGCCATACTCACAGCAAAAAGGGGCCGCCCAGTTATTGGACAGCCCCTTCGATCCGGCTCATTCAAACTAAAGCATCCTACTTCGCCAGTTTTTCGAGGACACCCTTATTCTTCACGTTTTGATGCTTGCCTCTAAACAGGAAGTCAATGATTTCCTCGGCTGCCTGTGACCCGACTGCTTCCTGGGCTTCGTTGGTGCTGGCCCCCAGGTGAGGGGTGTAGATGACGTTCTCCAGCCCCAGCAGCGGATTATCGGCAGCAGGCGGTTCGACATCGTAGACATCGAGCGCAGCCCCGCCAACCTTACCGCTCTTGATGGCAGCAGCGAGATCGGCGTTATTGATCAACTGACCGCGCGCCGCATTGATAATCAGCACGCCGTCTTTCATCTTGGCGATGTTGGCGGCGTTGATGATCTCGCGGGTCTGGTCGTTGACGATGGCGTGCAGCGAGATGACATCAGCCTGTTTGAAGAGTTCGTCCACCGCAGCGACGATGGACAATCCCAGGTGACGGGCGACATCTTCCGGCACAAACGGGTCATAGGCAACTTCTTTCATGCCGAAGCAGGTTGCCCGTTCCGCCAGGGCGCGGCCCACGCGTCCAAAGCCGATGATCCCCAGGGTTTTGCCACGCAGTTCCATGCCCATAAACTTCTTACGATCCCAACGTCCGGCACGCATTGAAGCGTCGGCCTGCGGGATGTGGCGGGTAAGAGACAGCATCAGGGCGAAGGCATGTTCAGCGGTAGAAATCGTATTGCCGTCCGGGGCATTCATCACAACGACGCCCAGGCGCGTGCATTCATTCAGGTCGATGTTATCCACACCCACGCCTGCCCGCACAATCACCTTCAGATTCGGAGCATGAGCCAGCATGTCCGGGTCTGGTTTGGTGTCGCTGCGGACGATCATGGCGTGGGCTTTTGGCAGCATTTCGATGGTCTGTTCGCGGGTCATTTTGCCCGGCGCGATCAGTTCGATCCCCTCGGTAGCGCGCAGTAAATCCAGGCCAGATTGTTCGAGATTGTCAGGAACAAGTACCAGATAAGTCATGGCCTAGGCCCCCGTCGTCTTGAGGAACTCATTCATGGCATCAAACAGCACTTCGAGATCGGACGGCATGCACTCGGCCATATGTGCGATGCGGAAGGTCTTATCCTTCACCTTGCCGTAACCGTTGGAGATCATCATACCGCGCTTCTTGAGGAACGAGTTCATATCGCCTACGTTGATACCGAGCGTGTTGGAGACGGTGGTGACGGTTGGCGAATGATAGCCCTCTTCCGAATACAGTTGGAACCCGCAACCAAGCGCCCAGGCACGAGTCATTTCCGCCATCTTCTGGTGGCGGGCAAAACGCGCTTCCAGACCTTCAGCCAAAATGTCGTTCAACTGCTTGTCGGCGGCGAACATCAGAGAAACGGGCGGGGTAGCGGGTGTGTTGTTTTTCTGGTGGTGCTTGTCGATTTCGATCATATCAAAATAGTAGCCCCGGTTCTTCACCTGTTTGGCACGTTCCAGGGTCGCGGGTGAGATGGCACCAAAGGCCATTCCCGGCGGCAGTCCAAACGCCTTTTGCGTGCTGGTCAGGCAGACATCGATTCCCCAGGCATCCACATCTACCTTCGCCCCGGCGTAGATGCTCACCACGTCCACGAAGAACAGCGTATCAGGATATTCTTCGAGGATACTGGCGTACTCTTCAACCGGATTGCGCACGCCTGTTGCCGTTTCGTTCATCACGCAGGCAACGGCGTCATAGTGCTCTTTTTTCAACTGGTCAGCAAGTTGTTCGGGCTTGACCGGTTTACCCCACTCAACCGCGATCACATCAGTCTGCTTGCCGTTCAGTTGGCTGACTTCGGCCCAACGCTCACTGAACGCGCCGCAGGTCAGGTGCAGGATCTTCGCATCGTCACGCACGCCATTGCGCGAGGCGGATTCCCAGATACCTGTACCGGACGAGGTGTAGATGTAAACCGGGTTGTGGGTGTAAAAGGTTTGCTGGAGCTTGGGCTGCATGCGCGCATATAAGTCGGCAAACGCGGCTGACCGGTGACCGATCATCCACTCCGCCTGAGCTTCCAAAATTTCCGCGCGCACTTCGACAGGGCCGGGGATAAACAAACGGACATGCTCAGCTTTGGACGGTGACATGCGAGAAAAACCTCCACTAGAAAAAGTGCGAACTCTAACTTCGTTCTAAGTCTATTCCGGTGAAAAATGATACCTCACCAGAACAGGATACGCTCGTTAGGCTGGTTTTGATCACACCAGTTTTACTGGCGAGCCATCAATGCCTTCAATTCCATAATCGTTTTGACGGGCGTCGGGTCTACCTTGTAAGCCATTGCCGCGTAATAGCTCATATAGTCGCCATACTGGATGGCATGGCACATCTGGGCCAGCGCGCTGCTGCCGCGCGGGCTGAATTTATCGGCCATGATGCCGTGCTGCATGCACAACTGGTAGGTCAGGTTATGGCGCAGCGTGACACGCGGATGATCCAGCGTGGGCGACGAAATGAACAGCGCCACCATATAGCGCATCAGTTCTTCAGGGAATTCGATGCCGACGACGGCGTTATGGTTGGCTTCGGGCAGTTCTTCGTACTGCGCCCAGGCTTTCGCGTTCTCGTTAATCTGGCCCTTCCAGCGGCGGGCAACCGGAGCAAAATAGCCCGCGCCATAGATCACGGGAATGCGACCGATGATCTGGCCCGCGCCGCGCTTGGCCGGGTTGGAAACGGCAGGGGAATTGGGACCATATTCGCCGCGGCTGGCGCGCATTACGGATACCGCTTCTTTCAAATCGGCTTCAAGCGTCTGGGAGAGACCAAGCCTATGCGCCAAACCGATCAGCGTGCCGAAGCTCCAACCGAGCGCGGCGCGCGGCTGGCTGGTATAACTGTACTGCCACAGAGGATAACCGTTTGCTTTGGCAATTTCAGCCAGTTTGCCGCCCGTGCTGATCGCCAGAATACGGACCCCGCGTGAGGCGGCCTGTTCGACAGCCGAAAGCGTTTCCTCGGTTCCCCCTGAATGGCTGCTGGCGATGAGCAGAACGTCGGAACCGCTGACATAGGCGGGCAGGGTGTAGCCGCGCAGAACCGTGATCGAGACGGGCGATGTTTCGGAAACAAGCGCTGCGGCAAGATCGCCGCCGATGGCTGAGCCACCCATCCCACACAAGACAATCCGGCGCGGGCTGCGGTGCGAATCGGGCAACGGCTGCTTCTGTGCCAGTTCCCAGGCATTCTCAAACTGATCGGGCAGGGCGTCGATATGAGGGAGCATCCCAGCAGGATCTACGGAGCGGATGAGATCAAGATCGTCAAGGTTCATCAACTTTTTTCCTAATACTTAGTTGTCTGATTATCTTAAATTGCCTTGATTGTACCCCTAGTGAAGGGTCCATCCCATAGTCAGGTGATACCAAACTCCACTATCTTTTTGTGACATTTTGCACAAATACTGAGTATCTTACCCAGGAATGCGCAAGCGCCTGAGCAGGATCACACTCATACCTGCAATTACCGCGCGCCAGATTACCACCGCCCAAGAATCAGCCGGACCAATCCATGCGGCAGTGCCCTCAACCGTACTGTGGATAAATACAGCGAGGAACAGCCAACCCAGTTCGCCTCGCAAAAAGACGAGCAGCACCAGCCAACTGAGCGCCATATGCATCAGAACCGGCAGGATACTATTCAGCGCCTCGGCGGCTGCCCCACTGAGCAGCGCACCCAGGTTATCGCTGCTGGCTCGCCCCAGCAGGGATAGACCCAGCACCAGGGCCAGTACGCCTGTGTAGATCGTCACTGTGAAACCGTGCCCTAAGCCAATAAAGACAGCCTGCCGTTTGGTTACAACTCCCCGTGCCAGATATTGATAACCGAACAACCGCGCCGTCTCCTCGGTAAAGCCAATGATAAGCCCCAGCGTGATCACCCGGATGGGCCACACGCCAAGGATCGTTCCCCTGGTCAGACGCAACAGTCCCGCCTGGACAAACAGGGCCAGGAGGTAGGTCAGCATGCCCACACTGAGCAGTGCATAGGGCAGCCGCCAGCGGCGGTGCAGGCTCATCGCCAAAGCCACCGCGCTCGACAGCAGGGTCACTCCAACCAGCAGCACGACTAATCCGTAAACGACCATCCCCTATCCTTCCTGGCTAAAGCTGCTCTCAGTTTCCACTATTCGGCGGACTGCGTCAAAACAAAAAGTTTCATGGAACTTTTAGGATTTAGGCAGCGTCTAAAAGGAGACAGGAGACCGGATGACAACCGTCGGGTTTCCGTTTGGTCACAGGATTTGGCCTCTGCTAGCATTTGAATAAGGTCAGTGGCCGTATGGAATATCATAAGGAGAGCATTGCATGTCGATCAAACGATTCTTCCTCGCTGCGCTGGCGCTGGTTTTGCTGGCTACGCCCGTTCTGATGAGCGCCAACTTATCCGCACACGCCGCACCGCCGCGCCAGACAGGTGACACCGCGCAGCACACGATCACCGTCACAGGGACCGGCATTGCTTACGGCAAACCTGATATTGTCTCGGTGGGCCTGGGCGTTGAGAGTGTGAACGCGGATATCATGACGGCGATGAATGAAACCAATGACCGTCTGAACGCCGTTTTACAGAGCTTGCAAGATGCAGGTGTTGCGCCAGAGGATATTCGGACCGAGTACTACTCGATCTACCAGGATTACAGCGGCCCGGCGATGGATGCTACCGGACAGCCAGAACGCCAGTATCGTGTGTCGAGCAGTGTGGCCGTGACAGTTCGCGATCCTAATCGGATTGGGGAACTGCTGTCTGCCGCAGTGCAGGCCGGGGCGAACCTTGTCAACTATGTCACCTTTGACATTCAGGATCGCACTTCTCTAAAATCAGCGGCGCGCCAGGATGCCGTGACGGATGCTCGCGCTCGGGCTGAAGAGCTGGCTTCGCTGCTCGGCGTGACTGTTGGCGATCCGGTCCAGATTGTCGAAGGTAACAACATGGGCGGCCCGATCCCCTACGGTATGGGCGGTGGTGGCGGCGGTGCTGCGGCAAGCGTTCCGACCATCAGCCAGGGGCAGCTCAGCGTCAGCATGGTAGTGACGATCACCTACGCCGTTCAATAAGGTCAAGGTAAGCTATTGAACCGAACTTGGGGGGCCACTGCGCCCCCCGTTTATTTTGCGTCTCTAAACTACGGGTTCAGTGAACTCTTTCAACATTCGGTCGATAGACCAAAGAATTATGGTCTCTCAGAGTATTTTTGAACCATAAAAACCAGAAGCCCTGTATGGTGAACTATACAGGGCTGCCCGTTCGGTGCATGTGCCGCAGAATGCTATTGATAGCGCAGTATATCGGAGACAGTCTTACGGGCGGCATTCAGCGATGGGCCAATGCTCGATATCAGTGCTACGCCGATCATTCCGATCAAACCCATGACCGGAATACTCAACCGATAGCGGAAATCAATTGTATCTAACTGCATCGCCGCATTGATGGTTATCGCCAGCCAATAACTAAATGGAATGCCGATGATCCACGCTAACAGGCCCACCATCATCCCTTCGCTGAGAAATTGTGTCACAATTGTTGAGGAACTGGCCCCAATAGAGCGCATTACGCCGATTTCTTTCTGGCGCTCAAACACATTGATCGAGAGCGTCGTCAGCAACCCGATGGCTCCCACCAACGCGATCAGAATTGCGGCGGTCAACAGAATGTTGCGAAAGGTAGCAATAAAGCTGGTGATTTCCTCGGACTGTGCAACCTGATTCTGGTAAGTTCCTGCGACGCCAACATTCAGCAAGCCGGTATCCAGGCGATCAATTACGGTATCTACCTCATCTGCCGTGGGATCGGATCGCTCAATGGTAATCGCGTAGGAATTTGGAACCGGGACATCAGCGCCGTCGACAGTCTTGGTGAACCCGGCCAGTTTCGCCAACTGCCGCCACTCAATATACATAAAGTCAAACGCGGAACGGTCCACTCCAATCACTGGCATCGTGACCTGATTGCCCGCGACACGGAACGTGATCTCGTCTCCCGCTTTGACTCCCAACTGCCGCGCCATCGAACTGGTGATAATCACCCCTTCCCGGTCAGGATTATCTTGCCAGCCTGAGCCGCTCTTGAAGTCAAGGTTGATCATTTTTACGGTGGTATCGATGCCAAGGGCTTCAACCTGATTATCCCCTGTGAAGAAGTTTGTATAATCGCCCTCGATCTGCGCTGATACGTAGATCACGGGAGACACACGCCGCACTCCTTCGACGGCTTCCATTCGAGGCTGAATCCATTCCTGATCATAGGTGGCGCTGGGTGAAGCAACGATCTGAAATTCCATCCGGTTAAAAATTGCTCGCACTTCTTCCGCTACCGAAATCGTCACCGCCAGCACCCCCATAAATGCACCCACAGCAAGGGTAAGCGTGATCAGGTTGAGCAGCAGACGACCTTTTTTGCTCGTAAGACTGCTGACTGCCTGCCGGATGCTGACCGGCAAAGGTAGACTACTCACCCATCGCTCCAGCCGCCGGGAACCATAGCGGGCGCTGATGCCGAAGTCGGTCATAGCGCTCAAGATGGTGACGCGCGTCCCACTCAAGACGGGAATCGCAGCCGACAGTGCCGGAACAACTATCCCCATGATCACGCCAATCAGCACGGATGACGGCGACCAAGCGAAGTTTTCGATTAGAATATCAAATTCCGTCCCTATCGCTTTAGTCATCTGAAAACCCAGCGGAATACCGAGCAGTACGGCGGGAAGTGTGCCGATGATGCCATAACAAACGGCTATGCCCGTATAGATCACAAAGTTATCCCAGCGAGAGCCGCCGAGAGACTTCATGACGCCAATCTGCCTCTTTTGCTCGACCACGATGGAATTGACCACGTTCACGACCAGAAACCCGGAGACGATCATCGCCACGATTGCCAGCATCATCAGAACGTTATTCGTGTTTTGCGTCATTTCGATCATGCTGTTTTGTGCCGGGTCTTCAGTGAGAGCAAAGACGGGCACATATGCGGTGTTCTGCGCAATCGCCTTCTGGAAATCCTCGAAATGGGCCTCAGCGAGATCATACGTTTGATAACGCGCAACGATATTGCTGTAGCCTTTAAAATTCAGGATCGCTTGCGCATCGGCATACTGCGCATACAGGCTGGTATCGGGTGTTGCATTGCTAGAAGATTCCCCTTCCACATAGGGGTGATAGACCAGCCCGCTGATGGTGTAGGTTATTTCGCTGATGCCAGTTTCGCTCAGACTGCGGAAGATAATCGTATCCCCAACCTTAAAGCCGTACTTATCGGCCATGCGCTTTTCGAGCGCAATCTGGTGGTTTCCGACCACCGGCCATTCCCCTTTGAGCAAACGTATTGGTTCGATCTGGCGATCTTGCAGAGGAGTTGAATACGATTTGAGATAACCTTCTTCAAAAGCGGCCTGATCCGGCTTCCTGAAACCCACCGGATAAATAGCCACTCCCTCAACGATCTCGATCCCGTTCAGTTCGGTGAGATTCTGGCCAGTCGTGTTTTCCTGGTTCAGGGTTTCCAGATAGTGTGCGTTATCGGGGGCGGAGTCGCTGCTGATCGAAACCTGCACATCGATCATCGCCAGTTCTCCCGGCTTGACATCTTCCTCCAGCCGCTTGATCAGCAGATCGTTGGTGGTGAACAACGCGATCACCCCCAGAACCCCCACAAAAATACTGGTGGATACCATCAGCGTGCGAAACTTGCGCGAAATGACATCCCGTAGGATCTTACGCCCGCGTGTTCGGAACATAATGATGCAGCCCCTCATAGCTAAATGCGCATATTCTTTTTTAATTACGTCTAAATGGCCTTCAGGTTGCTGTAGAAACGAACCGTCTCACTGGAGACAGGATTGGATGAGGAATAGAAGTATCTTATGGTTACTGTTCTTCAGGGGGTCTGAGCGTATGGAAGCTGCGATAGAGCAGCAGGTCGTAAACAATCTTCAGGCTACCGGCGAGGAAAAAGGGCACGCTTAATAATGTTGCTCCAAGCAAAACCCCTGTCAGGGTTGGAGAAATGGCGCTGGCTGCTGTACGGATGATGGTTGTGGCTCCTGCCGCTGCCGAACGCTCATCAGGATCAACGACAGCCATAATATAGGACTGGCGCGTAGGCACATCCATCTGGGAAATGCTGAAACGCATCAGGAGGACTGCAATTGCCAGCGGCAGGTTCGGCATGAGAGGGACACAGATCAACAGGAGGTTGGAAGGGATATGCGTCCAGACCATTGTGTTGATCAGCCCAAACCGGGCAGCGATACGAGCGGCAGCTAATGCGGACAACCCGGCCAGAATGTTTGCTCCAAAAAAGATGATACCCAGGATCTCTGGCGCGACCCCATAGCGCGCGTGAAACCAGTAGGCAACCAAGCTTTGCACCACCAGTCCACCCGCGAACAGAATCGAGTGCAAATAACATCGCCAGGCGGGCAACCACTCCACGCGAACGGTGAAGGCCGATCCACCCTTTTGGTAAAGGGTTGACAGTAGGGGAAACTTCAACCTCGGATGAGAGTTGGAAAAACAAGAACATCAAAGCCACACCCAGCAGCGCATAACCCATAACGATGGCTCGATAGCTATTAAGGGCCGAGCTTCCCATATTTTGCAGTATTGAAGTCAGCAGCCCGCCGCTCAACGCACCAAGCGCCGTCGAGAATGATCCGACGAGGTTGTACCAACTGAAGACCTGGGTGCGATGTCGATCTGGAATGGTTTGAGGCAATGCGGCCTGCTCAATGGAGAGGAACGGCCCAACCTCATTCCCACTAGGGCTAATCGTTCCGATAATCGCCGCCAAAACCAGCAAGAACAGACGATGGGTAAAAGCGAACACGAGACCAGCAAAGATCATCAGGCCCGCCCCCAAAAGCAGCATCCGCTTTCGACCTATACGGTCAGCAAAGCTAGCAATCCCTAATGAAATGACAGCATCGCCAACCAGCGTCGCGGTGAGCAGCAGTCCTATCTGTTGTTCGCTGAGGCCAAGCTCTGCCAGATAAAGCGCAAGCACGACGGACAAAAAGCCGTAAGCGTAAAGTCGAACAATGCGGGTGCTAAATAACAGGCGTCCATCTCGTGTCAGCACCCGCAATGCCTGGACTTCGGAAGAGCGTAGAAAGGCAATCAATCCTTAAACATCCCGTCGGATTTGCCCTGGCGAATCATTTCCTGGCAGTAGGCGTACAGCGCATCATAGACAATCCATTCAGCAGCATTGATGGCGTCGTCATTCTGGAAGCCCAGATGACGAAAGCCCTCGGCAATTGCTTCCAGCCCTGCGCCTTCTGGCTGGTGATAGAGCGTATTGTCAGTATCTGCGCCGTTGACAATCTTGCCGAGCAGGATCAGCGCCGGGTTGCCCGTCAGTTGGTATTTCTTGAGGATCGCCTCAAACGAACACTCCTGACCGTGATGTCCCAACTCAACCCCCTTGACATCGTAGGGAGTGGCTCCGAGTCGTTCTGCTTCGCTCATCACGCGCTCGGCTGGAACGAAGATGAATTCAGCCTCCAGTCCACAAAGTGTTTAATCAACCAGGGGCAAGCTACCCGATCTACCTTTACATGCTCACGAGTGATCCATTTCATGGTTTTTGCTCCTCGTCAAATATGCGGTTTATGATGGGTTTTCAACCTGGAATATTCGGCAGCACTTTCGACTATGATTCTACATGTACCACGACTGCTGGCAGATGGTCAACCTCACCGCCGCTGCATCCCTGTTTATTTTGCATCCTGAAACCGGAACAAAGAAATGGGTACAGCAAACAGCGCCCATTTTTTGCCCATTGCCAGATCCCACTGACATTATGCTGGCTGCCCTAGCCGAACAAGCTTCTGATTCTCACAAAGAGAAATTGCAGGCTGGCCTCTATTCTTTGATCTCAATGGGCAGGATATCCATTCGAAACTTATATTCATAAATACATTCCTATAAATTCACCTTGTTTTGACTAAATCAAAGTGGCCCCTGTGAGAACTTTATATATGTGACCTTCCAAATCTAAAAGGATTATTAGAGAACTGAGATGACAGCGGGAGTTAAAGCCAATGCACAATGCAAGACTCTATATTGGTATTAGTGTGTTTTGGTTAGCTCTCAGCATGGTATTTGACGGGATCAATACACTGGTTTTGCCAGATTATCTTTTGAACTTTATCCAAAAATCTCAGCAAGCAACTGCTCTCGGTTTCATTACCTTCGTTGGTCTATTGTTCGGGATGCTGATACAACCCATCGCCGGTATGTGGAGTGATCAGCTGCATTACCGCTGGGGTAGACGAGGGATGGTAGGTGTTGGAGTCTTGTTAACCTTATTCTCCCTGTCGTTGTTGTGGCTCAGCCCCAGTTTGTTACTGGTTTTCATGAGTTATGTTCTGCTTCAGGGCGCTACCAGTATTGCTCAGGCTGGACAGCAGGGGTTCATTCCCGATTTAGTACCTTACCAGAAACGGGGTTTCGCATCTGGTCTGAAAGGCTTTATGGATATAGGGGGAGCACTACTAGGATTTGTTCTTCTAGGCATGTTTCTTGGAGAGGGGCAGATAGGCATGGCTCTCTTATCAATAGCGCTGGTCCTCATCATCACCTATTTAATTACCGTCCTACTGATTCATGAACCTTCTTTGCCTGCGCCGCGGGAACAGCCTATTCTCTTCGATGCCTTCAAAATAGATTTTAAAGAACAATCTCTTTTTACACGACTGGTAGCAGCACGTTTTCTGTTCTTGCTCAGGAGTTTATGCTGTTGGCCGTTTTTTGCTGTACTTTGTTGCGGATCGGCTGCATCTAGAACGGGATGCGGCTGCTGACCAGGCGGCTGGATTGCTGGCGTCGCTCACACTGGTAACGGTGATTGCGGCACCCCTAATGGGCTGGATGGCCGATCGCGCAGGGCGCATCACGCTTATGATCGGCGGTGCAGTCATAAGTACGGGTGGGGTTCTACTGATGCTTGTGGCGAACAACAGCGGAACAATTCTGCTTGCTGGCAGTCTCATGGCGTTGGGTTCTGCCGCTTTCAGCAGCGCGAATTGGGCGATGACTGCCGATGTTACTCCAACAGACGAGGCCGCACGTTATTTTGCACTGGCAAATTTTGGCACAGCGGGAGTTGCCGCTGCTGCCGGTTTGCTCGGTCTACTGATCGACAGCATTGGTTACAATGTCTTATTTATCAGTTCTGCAACAGCCTTTGTGCTGAGTGCTCTGGTCTTATATAGAGCCACCCCCACCCCATCAAGTCGCCTCCAGGACCCAACCTTTCATCGAATAGAGCAGTAATGCAAGGAGGAAATTATGTCGCTCAATCCTCAGGCCCCACGGCTTCCTGATTTACTAGCAGCTTTGTACAAACCGATTTTACCACTGCTCAAAAAGATCAAAATCACACGAGAAGATTACTCTCGTAAATATAATCCACGCGATATTCGCGTCCCCGAGGGATTTATAGCTGAACTTGTTGCATCGGGTTTTAACGCCCCTGATCACTGCTGCTTTGATGAGCAGGGTTACTGCTATATATCAGAATCTGGGCACAAAATTGACTCCAATCCACGCATTGTAAAAGTTAATGTGGAGACAGGGGAGTGGCAACCGTTCTTTGAACTACCTGAGACACGATGGAAAAAAAACGGCGCGCTGACAGGAGCCTGCTGGTATCAAGGCAGTCTCTACATCATGAACACGGATGAGCTTTTACTACTCCGAGAGGACGGTAACCTGGAGGAGATAGTTACGGGGCTGGCCAGTTTAGGCGATCATCAATCGAACCATCCAATCATTGGGCCAGATGGGAAAATCTACTTCGGTCAGGGAAGCGCAACGAACACCGGAGTAGTGGGCGCAGACAATTTCGCTTACGAATGGTTGTCTCAATTTCCGACCTTTTGTGATGTTCCAGCGAAGGATGTTGTCCTGGCAGGTCGCAATTATGAGTATCGGAATGTTTTGGGGAACGTAACAGAAAAGGTTCTCTCCGGCGCATTTGTGCCTTTTGGGACCAGGACTGAACCGGGACAAGTCATTAGGGGGAATGTAAAATGTACCGGAGCGGTGCTGCGGTGTAATCCTGATGGAACTGATCTGGAAGTTGTGGCATGGGGTCTGCGAAACCCTTATGGGATCGCTTTCCACCCAGATGGCCGCTTGTTTGTCACAGAACATGGAATGGATGAGCGGGGCCAGCGTTTTGTCGTTGATGATCTGGATGATTTCTACGAAATTCAACAAGATCAGTGGTATGGATGGCCCGACTTTGCTTCTGGCTATCGACTGGATGATCCCTTCTGGGGAGATCGAGGGCGTGGACGCGAACCCGTCCTTGCCGAATTCCCCAACCCGAATCCACCCAAACCGCTGCTAAGCTTCGAGCGCCATGCTGCCGCCAATGGGTTCGATTTTAGCCAAAGTCAGGAGTTCGGTTTCGTTGGTGACGCTTTTATTGCTCTCTTCGGCGATATTGCTCCCATCACTACACCTCGTCTTACCACTCCTGCAGGCTTCAAAGTGGTACGAGTTGATATGGAGAAACGCGAACTGGTAGATTTTGCTGTCAATAAGATTGCCGGGCCAGCCAGCAAGCTTCCTCACCGTGGTTTCGAGCGACCCTCTCACTGCCGCTTCGGTCCTGATGGTGCCCTTTATGTGGTCGACTGGGGGCAGATTGAACTCGCTCCAGAACGTGGCGGTATTCGAATGCCTTTGGGAAGTGGCGCACTTTGGCGGAATCCGTAGAACAGGCGTCACATACGGCCAAAAACCTACTAAATCAACTGTCGTTCCCCTTTACGCTCTGATTGGTGCCAGTTTGCTCGCTGGCATAGTGGCGACGATTAGTGGAGTTATCTGGTTGGTCCGACGACTCATAAAGAAATAACAGTCTTTCCTAACTCAATGTGACTGTCCGCAACTAAATTGAGCTAGATAGAAAAAAAAGGAGTAGGATGGATACGTCTTCCAATTGAAGACGCCAATAGAGATGCTGATAGCGTACGCACAAGGAGACGCAGGAATGCTTCAGTTTGGCACGTTTGTCCCGCAAGGCTGGCGAATGGAATTAGTGGAAATCGATGATCCCATTGAGCAGTATGAGGCCATGACGCGAGTTGCCCAGGCGGCTGAGGCAGCGGGTTATGATTCGATCTGGGTTTATGACCATTTCCATACCGTCCCCACTCCAGAAATCGAAACCTGTTTTGAAGCCTGGACGATCACGGCAGGGCTGGCCCGTGACACCGAGCGCATCAAAATCGGCCAGATGGTAACTTGCAACGGCTACCGAAATCCGGCGCTGCTCGCTAAGATTGCTTCCACGGTGGATGTGCTCAGCCATGGGCGGTTGCTCTGCGGGCTGGGAGCGGGCTGGTATGAGCACGAATGGCGCGCCTACGGTTACGGCTTCCCCGAACGACGGGACCGAATGCGTGCATTCAGCGAGGCCTGTGAAATCATAGTGAAGCTGTGGACCGAAGAAAAAGCTACCTTCAAAGGCAACTACTACAGACTTGATGGTGCGATTAACGAACCTAAAGGTGTTCAGAAACCGCATATCCCCCTGTGGATCGGTGGCAGCGGCGAAAAAGTGACCCTTAAACTCGCGGCGAAGTGGGGCTCGGCCAGCAATTTTGGCGGCAAGATCGACGAAATTGCTCATAAGCTGAATGTACTTCGACAGCACTGTACCGAACTCGGGCGCAATTTCGACGCACTTGTACGCAGTTCTAACCTGAACGTCTTTTTGCTGGAACCGGGGCAGGATTCTGAACAGGCGACTGCTGCCGCACGCGGTGCGCGTTCCTATCAGGAATTTGCCAACGACTTCTTCGTGGGGACGCCAGACCAGCTAACTGCGCATATCGAAAAAATGGTAGAGGTGGGCATCAATTATGTAATCACCTATTTCCCACGTGTGGCTGTTGATCACAGCCAGATGGAACGCTTTGCCCAGGACGTGATGCCCCATTTCGCAGCGCGTGTAACATACATTGAAATCTAATTGAGTGAAAATGACTATCCCGAACCAGCCTTTTGGACGCACCGGGCATATAAGTACCCGAATGATTTTCGGCGCGGCGGCACTGGGCAGTGTTACCCAGGATGAAGCTGACCAGACCCTCGAACTACTGCTCAAATATGGTATTAATCACATCGACACTGCCGCCAGTTATGGCGAATCCGAGCTGCGGATTGGTCCCTGGATGACACGGTACCGCGATCGCTTCTTTCTGGCCACCAAGACGGGGGAGCGCACCTATGGCGGGGCCAAAGCCGAGCTTGAACGTTCACTGAAGCGGTTGCAGGTTGACTCTGTTGATCTCATTCAGCTTCACTATCTGGTGGATGAGAAAGAATGGGAAATTGCGATGGGGCCGGGTGGCGCCTGGACTATCTGCAAGAGGCGCGTGACCAGGGTTTGGTGCGATTCATCGGTGTAACGGGACATGATGTAGCCGTTACGCGGATGCACCTGAAAAGCCTTGAGCTTTTCGACTTTGATTCTATTTTGTTGCCCTTTAACTACTTGATGATGCAAAACGAGACCTATGCGTCGGGTTTCCGTGATATTCTGCGAATAGCGCAGGAACGCAACATTGCAGTACAAACAATTAAGTCGATATGCCGCCGCCCGTATCCTGGTGAGCGCACACATGCGACATGGTACCAGCCCTTGACCACCCAGGAGAGTATCAATAGGGCCGTTCATTGGGTGCTGGGCCAAGCGGGAATTTTCCTCAATACTGCCGGGGATATCAGCGTACTCCCGATGGTACTTAATGCTGCCAGTCACTTTGAGATGCGCCCATCCGACGAGGAAATGCAGGCCGAGGTCCGCGACTGGGACATGGTTCCACTGTTCGCGTAGATTTAATGACGCACTACGAGGCAGAATTCTTGAGCCTGGTTCAGTTTGCAAGCGGGCTTTGTCTTTAGAAATAGAATTTGCCTGATCTGCATGCGTACTGCATCCGTAAATCGATCCACGGGGAAAATCAACACTGCGAAAAGTATGTTGATCTTTCCGTATGGAGAACGCAATGCCTCATTTTTTCCATGATGGACTTCGACTATTTTATCGCGAGAAAGGGACCGGCCCGTTGCTGCTGATTTTGCACGGCAACACGGCGTCCTCGTCCTCGCACGGCGGAGAACTGGACCATTTTGGACAGCAGTACCACGCCGCCGCCTTGGATGCACCCGGCTGCGGCCAGTCGGAACGGGTGGCGCAGTGGCCCGCTGACTGGTGGAAAGTCTATGCTCGCTGTGCACATGGCTTGATCGATCATCTGGGAGAGAGCGGCTGTCTGGTGATCGGGACCAGCGGTGGTGCGATCGCCGCACTATGGTTATCGGCTCTCTATCCTGACCAAGTACGCGCCGTCATCGCCGACAGTTTTGTGCCGCGGCAAGACCCCGACCGCTTACGCCATGAAGTCCACGTAGGTCGCGCCCAGCGACTGTCGGGACAGATCGCTTTCTGGCAGCAGGCGCATGGGGTAGATTGGGAGCAGGTGATCGCCGCCGATAACGATCTGCTGCTGGCATTGGAAGCTAAAGGCGGCGAGATTTTGCAGGGCTGCCCGTTGGAAACAATCCACTGTCCGGTACTTGTCACGGCCAGCCGGAAGGACGATCTGCTGCCCGCCGATATGTCCCTACAGCTTGTCCAGGCAGCCGATCGGTTGGCAGATGGTCGCGTCTATCTACATCCCATTGGTGGGCACCCGCTGATGTGGTCCCAGCCGGAAACCTTTCGGATTATCGCTGGCGCTTTTATGAAGGAGATAGCAGAGTGAAACTGTTTATTCGAGGGTGGTCGCACTCCCAAAAAACTCCGCGCAATCGTGAAAGGAGGTGTGTTGGGTTCGTCGATCAAAGATAACATGGAAAAATAGGGCCGCTTGCTTGGATAAGACGGCCCTTGATCGTGTCCCTTATTTGATCCATCATCTTAACCTAGCGGATTCTCTCCGCCCAGGCGCATCTGAAGTTAAGCCGAGGACACCTGAGGCTGAGCATAGTACTGCTGACATTCCACTTCACGCCCGCGCACGACTCGTTTTCCTTTTAAGGGACCGCTTGTTTCAGTCACCACTGTCACCTGTCCTTCATCCCCACCGCGCTCATGATAGATCACTACCCAGTCGTTTGTCTTGCCAAGCTCGTGAGCGCGAATGGTGTTCGAGTACATAGCTGTGAAGGACCATCCTTCCTGTTCTTCATGCATAATTGGCAGCCAAGCTTCCTGCTTAGGGTTAAACCGTCGGGGGGTAATGGTTTTTAACTCCCCAGCGGCACTTCGTTTTCGATACTCGGCATCCATTGTCAGAAGCAAGTCAACCGATGGTGAGCCAGTCGATGGACGAATCTCGCCCGCCTCAATTCGGTCTCTTTTTCGACGCTGCGCCGATGAGCTTAACATACCAGACAAACTCGTTCGCACTGCCTGGATTCGGCGCGGTCCAAAACCCTCAACAGTGCGCAAGCGGCCATCATGAGCCGCTGCCTCCAATTCTTCCAGACTGTGAATATCAAGCTGGGCAACAATGCGCCGCGCCAACTCGTCCCCGATTCCTGGTACGCGAGCAAACAAATCTTCAGAGGACACCTCTCCCTGCAGCCGATCTAACAAGCTCGAACGACCTGTCGTGACAAATTCGGTGATCAGGCGGGCCTGTGTTTGACCGATAGCGGGTAAAGCCTCAAGTGCCTCCTCACCCCGTTCTCGCACCAGGGTACTCAGGGACTGTGTCATCTGACGGACTGTCTGCGCTCCGTTGCGATACGCTCGCACACGGAAATGATCCGCATCCTGCACTTCCAACAAATCGGCAATATGGCTCAACACATCCGCAATTTCGTGATTGGGGGGACTTTCAATACCCATTGGATTTTCCCTTTATCTATCTGTCCCGAGTTGAGAGAATACCTTTTCTGCCGTTATCTAGATTATAGCGACAGCGACTGGTGTCCTCCCTGATTTTGGGAAAATATTTGCCGAAAAGCCCTCGACATGATCCTGGCAAAACGCCTGAGAAATCTACTCGATTTCGTCTCACTAAGAATGCTTGTGCGCCTGGAAATGGCACGAAGTCAGAACGATTTAGCGATGGGTTGTAGCAAGAAAATGCTGTCCAGATGACAGC
Organism: uncultured Chloroflexia bacterium; assembly: GCA_963753545.1. GTDB lineage: Bacteria > Chloroflexota > Anaerolineae > Aggregatilineales > Aggregatilineaceae > CAVWCQ01. The sequence continues at coordinate 845,372 of CAVWCQ010000011.1, read as the reverse complement.
AGTTTCTTCAATTCGGCAAGCAGAAATCGACGTACAAATCCTTCGTTTTAGGCGGTTCTGACATGGCCCGCCAGCGCCTTGTCAAGCAAGCTACTTCATGGCCGATCTGACGATAAGCTGAATTCGCTCGCGTAACCGTATGTGAAACTCAGAAATGGCGCTACCTAGCCCTGGGGGTGGTAGTTTATTTTGCATCTTTAAACAGATGTCAGGGTTAAAACAGGGTAAAGAATCTTCCAATATCTATAAATAGGAATCTTGCTAAACGGTATTGTCATGATGTCTTACCTGATGGTAAAATAGAGCCAAGATGAAACCTAGCTGTCCGTTCTGCATCCGCGTCACTGCGGACACCCCCGCATATCTTCAACCAGCCGTGATGAAAACAACACGCTACTTAGACGGTGCGCGTAAAAGTCAGGGCATTTCAGATGGAGAGGTGGGCCGTGAGTAAAGCAAGTCCCCGGTCAATCACGCCGCTCGATCTGCCGCTGATCCGGAGGGTTCTTCCCCAGAGTCTGTCGCTGGATGTCTCGGCTGCCTTAACACGCGGTATCCATGGGCTGGAGGATGCGATGCTCTCCTCCGTGCCACTGACTGACCTGGGGGCACCAACGATGGTGCTGCGGGATGGTGAAGAAGGCGAGTTTGTCGGGCAGTTCCGCCACCGGATCGGGGATACAGTTGCTCAGCTTACGTTTCTGGCTCCCGAACCGCAGGCCGACAATGTGCGCCTCTGTGTGCCACTGTTGGAATCGCTGACAGTGGAAGCAGGCAAACGCGGCGCGCATGCCCTGAATGCCGAGTTACCCGAAGATCATCCGGCATTCGTCGCTTTCCGGCTGGCAGGGTTCGCGGTCTATTCGCGCCAGGTGATTTTGCGGCGCGAGCCAGGCCCCCTGCCGGAGACAGAGACGGATATGCTGCGCCCTGAAACAGCGCAGGACAGTTTTGGGATTAATCTGCTCTATGCCAACACGGTTCCACGTCTGCTCCAACAAGCGGAACAACCGCCGGAGTGCAGTGGGTTGGTTTATGAGCGCGACGGCCAGATAGCCGGGTATCTCGCCGTGATCGAAGGGAAGAGCGGGGTGATGATCAAACCCTACTTCCACCCGGAAGTGTATGACCAAGCGTCGGCTATTGTGTTATCTGCCTTGAGATTTATCCCACGCGCCGAACGGCTCCCCGTTTATCTTTATGCGCGGGCCTACCAGGACTGGCTGCGCGGCGCGTTAGAACAAGTGGAGTTTATGCCATGTACACACCAGGCTCTCATGGTTAAATACACTCTGGTACGATCCCAGCGCGCCGAGCTAACCGCGCTGGCCGGACTGGAGCCCAGCCGTCTGCACCCACCAGTGGTAGACGGGCCGATGCATTTACACCGATCCAATAACCGAGATGGCCGTTGGTCGTTTCGCCGGCACAACGGCAGAAAACTGAAGAAGTATACAAAACCCTATGGAACGTCGAATCACAGATGACCTAGACCGGCTCAAAGCCGTTTTACCTGATTACCTGGTCAAGTCGCTGGAGGGTCTTAAACGAAACGAGAATGATCTGCTCGAAATCATCATTGATCTTGGCCGTGTGCCCACAGCCCGGTTTGTAGATGAAGAAATCATACTTGATCCCGGCGAAGTGAGCGCAGATACGCTCCGCTATGTTGAGGAACGAGTTGGATCGTTTGACGAAGACAACCGCGCAGGCATCGAACGCACGCTGCACCGCATCAGTGCCATTCGCAACCGACGCGGTGATATCGTTGGCCTGACCTGCCGTATCGGTCGTGCAGTCTATGGCACGATTGATATTCTCCAGGACATTATCGAGGCCGGGAACAACGTCCTGCTGCTAGGACCACCCGGCGTGGGAAAAACAACCCTGCTGCGCGAGGCCGCCCGCGTGTTGGCCGATTCGCGCCGCGTGGTGATCGTAGACACATCGAACGAAATTGGCGGAGATGGCGACGTGCCACACCCGGCAGTAGGCCGCGCCCGCCGGATGCAGGTCGCCAAACCACTGCTCCAACACGAAGTGATGATCGAAGCAGTGGAAAATCATAACCCTGAAACGATTGTCATTGACGAAATCGGGCGCGAACTTGAAGCTCAGGCGGCCCGCACGATTGCTGAGCGCGGTGTGCAGTTGATTGGCACGGCGCACGGCAATACACTGGACAACCTGCTGCTTAACCCAACGCTCTCCGATCTGGTGGGCGGCATCGAATTGGTGACGCTCTCCGACGAAGAAGCCCGGCGGCGCGGCACGCAAAAAACCGTTCTGGAGCGGCGTGCGCCTCCGACCTTTAATGTGCTGATCGAAATCCAGACTCGCAACCGGCTCGCCGTGCTGACTGATGTCGCGGGAGCAGTGGACGGTAATCTACGTGGCCGTCCGCTGCCTGTCGAAATTCGCCAGCGCAGTGACAGCGGCGAGATCACCATTGAAACGTCGTCACCGGAACAGCACACCTTTGGTGACCGCAATGGCACACGGCGCAAAGGCGTTGCGGGCGGGCGCGAAAGCCGTGACATGCGCGAAGGACCGCGCCGAGCCGCCGCGCTCACGCCCATCGGCGACCGGGATCGCGGTGACCGCGATCTGATGGCACCTGACCGCGTTGCCGAGCCTTTTGAGCCAGTCGCGGCAAGCGGACGTGGGCTGCAAATGCTGCACGTCTTCCCTTACGGCGTCGCGCGTAACCGGCTGGCGCAGGTTGCCAAACAGCTTCGCGTGCCCGTCCAGGTAGTCGATGATCTGGAAGCGGCACAGGCACTGGTCACGCTGAAGAACTACTACCGCCGCCGCCCGCGCCTGATCGTGGATGCGGAACGAATGGGCATCTCGATCTATGTGCTGCGGGCAAACACGGTCACGCAAATGGAAGACTTCCTGATCGATGTTTTCCAGTTGTATGGGGATGACGACGACGAACGCGACCCTTTTGGAACGGCTATGCGGGAGGTTGAGGAAGCGATCCGCCAGATTCGCAGCGGCGCGCGATCGGTGGACCTGTCGCCACAGGCCGCACACATCCGGCGCAAGCAGCACGAAATGGTGCGTGACGCCCAGTTGGTGTCGCACAGCTACGGCCAGGAACCTAACCGCCGCGTGCGCATCTTCCGCGACGAGCCAATGCGCTAGTTTGCGCCAAGGCATGGAATTTCAATAAACGTCCAATGATCGCCGGTCAGAAATTGACCGGCGATCCTGTCATAGCAGGAGGAGAACATGCAAAGAGCCGCAGGTTTGCTGGCTGTATTCGTCATTGGCGCAGGGGCCGTTCTGGGAACCGTGAGTTATCTTGGCGGGGAACCGGCCTCTGTTGCTTTTGAAGACATCAAACCGCCTGCCGCGATCCCGGTAGGCGGGGAAGCTCCCCTTCAGTTTTCCATCGAAAACAAAAACGTCGATCCGATAACCATCACTGCGATCAGTCTGGACACATCGCTGTTAAAAGGCGTAGAGGTGGTCAGCGTCGAAGTGAATGGCCGTCCGCTGCCCGAACGGGCCGGGGAGAAAAAAGACGATCCCCTGGCTGCCGAGCGAATGCAGTACAAAATTGATCGCGAAGTGCCGGACGGCGAACTGATGACGGTAACGGTCACTGTACGAGGGGTCACGCCGGGGCGCTACAAAGGTGACGTGTCTGTGTGGGTGGAAAGCGATATACTGGGGGTCGTTCCGTATTCGCGCGCGGCACGGACAGCAGTTACCTTCATTGTGCAGTAGATAGGATTGGCTGATCGTGTTCATCACCTTTGAAGGGCCGGATGGCAGTGGTAAAACAACCCAAATTCCCCTGTTGATCGCGTTTTTGCAGCAAAGAGGCTGCCCCCTCTATACCACACGGGAGCCGGGCGGCACACCGATTGGCGATCAGATCCGGCAGGTGCTGCACGATCTGAAAAACGAGGGCATGGACCCTCACACGGAAATTTTACTCTATGCCGCGTCGCGCGCGCAGTTGGTGACGGGTGAAATCCGGCCCCGGCTGGCGCGCGGCGAGATTGTCATCTGCGACCGCTACGCAGACAGCACCCTGGCGTATCAGGGCTATGGGCACGGGCTAGATCTGCCCACACTGCGTACCATTCTGGGCTTTGCCACGGGCGGTTTGAAGCCCGATTTGACCATCTACCTGGACGTTTCCGCCGAAGAAGGGCTGCGCCGCCGCCAAAAAGCCGCTCAAGATGGCGCGGAATGGAACCGGATGGATGCCCAATCGCTGGACTTTCACCGCCGCGTGCGGAAGGGCTATCTGGCGCTGATGGACGAAGAGCCGAATCGTTGGGTGTGCATCCCCGCCGATAAAGACCGCGAGACGGTCCGGGACGAGATTCGGTCCATCGTGCTGGAACGCCTGCCAGAGCAGTTCCGCTGCAAGTAGAGGCGACGATCATGATCCTGGGGGATTGGCTAGCGGTGCTGGCGCTGGGTGTGATCCTGGTGATCGTGCCAGGGCCAAACTTTGTCATGACACTGCGCAACAGTCTGGTGATCTCCCGTCGCGCCGGGCTGCTCACAGCTTTGGGGATCGCGCTGGGCGGTACAACCCACGTCGCCTACAGTCTGCTGGGAATCGGGGCGCTGATTGCGCAATCGATTACCCTGTTTAATGCGCTGAAATGGCTGGGCACAGTTTATTTGCTGATCCTGGGAATCAAGGCGCTGCGGGCGCGACCTCATCCTCCACAAATAGCTGATTCGGCCCCAATCACCGCAAACCGCGCCCCTCTAAAGAACGGCTATCTGACCTGCCTGCTAAATCCCAAGTCCACGCTATTCTTTTTTGCCCTATTCACCCAGGTTGTTGAGCCGGAAACACCGTTTGCCGCGCGGGTCGTCTATGGGCTAACCATCGTTTTCCTCGAACTCATCTGGTATTCGTTTGTGGCCCTGGTGATATCGCAGCCCGCCATTCAGGGCCGGATATCGCCCGGCCTGCACTGGCTCGAACGGATAAGCGGCGTGGTCCTGGTCGGGCTGGGTATACGATTAGCACGGCAAGAAATGGGATAACTGGCCTGGGCCATTCGTCCTAATTTTCTTTCACTCAAAATGCTCTCTGTTAGAGTCTACATAACTGCCATCCACTGCGCTGCGTCCTGAGCCTGAAAATCTGAATGTGAGATAGAATGATTCTACGGAGCGTGATAGTACTGGTCGTGATGGTCGTATCGGTAGCGACCTCCGGTGAAGCACAAGATGGCGGAACTTTTCCTCAGACAGTCGCGATTCCGGCAACGGACGGGCTGGCTCTCGCGGGCGACTTTTATCTGGTCGATGCCCAACATCCCACAGTTCTGCTGCTGCATGAACTCTATACCACGCGTGCCAGTTGGAACGTGCTGATCGGCACACTGACGGGCGCAGGCTTTAACGCGCTAGCTGTCGATCTGCGCGGCTATGGCAGCACCGGCGGAGCGATTAACTGGAATCAGGCGGTGGTCGATGTACAAACATGGCTAAACTGGCTGCGATCCGGGGCTGGGGTGCGCGGCGACGCGATCTCGATTGTCGGATCCAGCATGGGTTCGACTCTGGCGATTGTCGGCTGCGCGAATGATCCCGCCTGCCGAACTGCTGTCGCCCTGTCGCCAGGATGGGCCTACTATGGAATCGGTGTCGAAAACGCGCTGAAAACAGGCCGCCCAGTCCTGGCTATTTATGCCAAAGATGATAGCTGGCCTAAGCAGGGCATTCCTCGCATGCAGAGCACAGCGGGCGATAGTCTGACGGTGCAAACCTACGAGGGTAATGCACACGGCATGCTGCTTTTTGACACGAACGGCGATACATTGATTCCGCTGATCGTGTCGTGGCTTTCAGCACATGGCAGTTAGAGCTTGAGGGGCGATCTCTGTTTAGTTCGCCCCTACTCATCACCAAGCGACGGTAGGGCGGGAGGCCCGGATGGCGGCGCAGCATCATCCGACATGGGCGGAAGGCTGGATTCGATGTCTTCCGGGCTTTCGCCGCGTTCCAACCGCTCAACGACCTCGTTAAAGTCGTCGCCTACGTCCTCACCCACTTCGGCGCTCATTTCACGCAGCACGCGGCCCATCGTCGCGGGATCGGCGCTGTCCAGTTCGCTCAGCGCGTCGTCGTCGCTGGAGATGCCGCCGGACATAAAACGCGAGATTGGCGATTTTTTGATCGCCACCCGCGAGATCAGGCGCGCCAGATTGCTGCTCCCACAATAGGTGCAGACGGGTGTTGCTTCGTCATAGTCCGCATACGTTTTATAGGTCAGTGTTACTCTGCGCTGGCAGGCATTACAGCGATAGTCATAAGCAGGCATGCCCATTTTCCTTATTTGATGTTACGGGGGGAGATCCCCCTAATACCCCAAAGTCATTCCGATATACGATTATTTTGATGCTGCCAGATTAGCACGGCTGGCGGTCACTGTCAAGAGGAATAATAACGCGTTTCTTGTAGAGTGCGGCGAACCGTTTGCGCTAGAATAAGCGTAGTACTCTTAAACAACGAGAAAACCAACCATGTTGCCCTATACGCCTCCTCCTCCATCCGAAATTCAGCCGCCGCAACCCCAACCAGAACGGCGCATCGCGGTTCGCATGCCTGTCGCCGGGGCGCAGGTAACCTATACGATTCTGGCGATCATTGTGCTGATATTTTTCTACACATTCTCGCTACCGCCTCAACAGCAAAATGTATTCTTTAATGACTGGGCGAAGATCAACGAGCGTATCCGGGAGGGAGAATATTACCGCCTGTTCACCTCGATGTTTTTGCACCTCAATCTGATGCACATCGTCTTCAACGGCTATGCGCTCTATGTGATCGGGCGGGATGTCGAGGCGCTGTTTGGGCATGTACGCTTTGCGATCATCTATCTGCTTGGGGGACTGTCTGGCTCGTTAGCCAGCTTTATCTTCGTCAGCGCGCCTTCCCTCGGCGCGTCCGGCGCGATCTTCGCTATCTTCGGGGCGGAAATCGTCTATTTTTACCAGCACCGCGATCTGCATGGTGAGATGGGACGGCGGCATCTCAACCAACTGCTGATCCTGATGGTGATCAACCTGGCTCTGGGGATCATATCGCAGACTTCAAGCAGTTTTCGCATCGACATCGCGGGACACATCGGCGGCTTGATCGGCGGAGTGGTCCTGGCCTGGTTCATCGGGCCGCATTACAAGGTGCAGCGCGATCCCAACTCCGAAAGCGGGCTGACAGTGGTCGACAACAACCCTGTACAGCGGTGGGCGATACCGTCGGTGCTGTATGCCGTCGGGCTGGTGATCGCGCTTATGTATGCGGTATCGGCCTAACCTGCGGTCAGGGCCTAACCAGAGGTTAGGTTTAACGTTCGCCCGCCAGAAACTTATTCGCCCGTTCGATACTGTCGGTCGGGCTGACCTTCACCTGGGCGTCGGCCACGTTCCCGTTCTCGTCAATGATCCAGTGGGAGCGAATGACGCCCATATAGGTTTTGCCGTAATTCGTTTTCTCGCCCCACGCGCCCCATTCTTCCAACACCTTGTGATCCGGATCAGACAGCAAATCGTAGGGCAGGTTTTCGGCCTGTTTCCATTTCAGCAGATCGTCTGGCGGATCGGGACTGAGACCTAAAACGATGGCATTGGCGCTCTGAATCTGGGGAAAGGTGTCACGCAGACCGCAGGCCTGGGTAGTACAGCCGCTGGTGAATGCTTTCGGAAAAGCAAAGAGAACGACTTTTTTGCCGCGAAAGTCACTTAGTTTGACCCGCTTGCCATCCTGATTAAGCAGTTCGAAATCGGGAGCTTTTTCACCTATAACAGGCATAAACTACATTCTCCTCTCGTTTGAAAGCCCGAATCAGAATGTAGCATAGTTGCCAGCACGGAGCGAAGGCGCGGCAACAAAAAGCCTGTTATAGGATTGTCTCCCACCCAGACGGTGGGATTGAACACCGACAATTAATGCAGCGTACGCAAGACAGCCAGCACGCGGCCCTGCACACTGACCTGATCGGCGTCCACGTAGATCGGACCCATCATCGGGTTAGCGGGCTGCAAACGAACCTGCTTGCCTTCCAGGTAATATTTCTTCAGCGTGGTTTCGCCGCGCTCGGAGAGGTATACAGCAACCATATCACCATTCTTGGCAATATTCTGGCGCTTGAGGATAACAATATCGCCGTCGGCAACCATCGCGTCAATCATCGATTCCCCGGTGACACGCAGGGCGAACAGTTCTTCCTGGTGCAGGCCGCCGATCATATCCTGGGGCACTTCGATCATATCGTCCGCATCATAGTAGTAGCCGAAGTCTTCACCGGGCAGCGGAACGGGATTGCTGGCCGCAATCTTACCCACCAACGGCACCTGCATCAGATGGGAGTGATCGGTTGCGAAGGTCACAGGCATTTCGGTGACATTGTTGCCGACCAGACGCAGCCCGCGCGACACTTCCGGCGAACGTTCCAGCAAGCCGCGCTCAACCAGTTTATTCAGGTTGTAATTGACAACCGATGTAGAGGCGATATCTACGGCCTCGCCAATTTCGCGGATGGTGGGAGGATAACCGTGCTTGCTGATGAACGTCTCTATGAAGCTCAGAATTTTTTTCTGCCGGGCAGAAAGATTATTTCTATCCATTTTGTTCGCTCCGTGCAATCGCACAATAGTTCGGATTTTCAAAAAAATTATAAAGCGAACCGATGTTCTGTGTCAAGCAAAACGCGAGAATTGGTTGTAAAAGAGTTTAAAAAGATGTGTATTAAAACATTAATTCGACAGGCTGAAGGCGAATTCTTGTTTCACATCAGCCCTATGCTTACTTCCAGACTTACTGAACCCTGCATTCTGAAATTGGCAGAACACGAGCGAGGGCGTATACTTCGGGGAAATTTGGGGCTAAACTGGTCGAAGGAGTCGGTTGATGGCGATTTAAGTTACCTGGTTAGGACACTCCGCCTTTCATCTTGTTATTGACGGATATCACCTCTTGATCGACCCGTTTTTGTCACGCAATCCCCTGGCTCCTGTGCAAGCCGATACCATTCCAGCAGACTTCATCGCGGTTACGCACGGTCATGGCGATCACATCGGGGATACGGCTGCTATTGCAAAGCGAACTGGGGCGATGGTCATCAGCAACGTTGAGATTGCACAGTGGCTGGAAAAGCAGCGCGGTCTCGAAAACCTCCAAGGCCTGAATACGGGCGGCGGCGTGCAGCTTCCCTTTGGACGAATTGAACTGACACACGCTCTGCACAGCTCGGTTCTGCCAGATGGAACGTATGGCGGCCAACCCAACGGGATATTGATTACCGCCAATGAGGGCACAACGCTCTATCATGCCGGGGATACAGCCCCCTTTATGGATATGCAGTTGATTGGTGATCGAGGCATTGATCTGGCAATGCTGCCTATTGGCGACTATTACACCATGGACCCAGCGGGCGCGATGAAGGCTATCGAACTGCTGCACCCCAGAGCCGTGATCCCTATGCATTACAACACCTTTGACGTCATTGTGCAGGATGTGTCGGGATGGGCGCAGCGCGTCCAGAACGAGACAGACTGCAAACCTGTCGTGCTCGATCCCGGCGGAACGTACAACCTCTAACTCCCATCTATTTTTGCCTGAGTGATTATTGTCTCCTGACCTTGTGCCAGGAGTTTTTTGTTTCAACGCTGATGATTGCATATGGGGCATAGATCGCTTACAATGAAAACATATGTTCTACCACCAGCGAGGAGCAGTTTATGAGAACTCTGACCAAATCCGCTTATGATAAAGCAGTAACCTTTCTCAACGATCAGGCCCGTCCCCTGGAAAAGGCGCTTTATGCCACTCATTTCGCCAATGCTCCGGCATCACTCGTGCTAGATGCGCTGTCAGTTTTTCAGAATGGCGATGGTGGTTTTGGGCATGGGCTGGAATGCGATATTCGTCTTGATGATTCCTCCGTGATAGCAACCACGATTGCATTCCAGCGTTTCCGTGAGATAAACGCCCCCGCCGATCATCCTGTTATCCAACGGGCCTGCCGCTATCTGCTGGATCAATATGACGATCAGCAGGTGAACTGGCCGATTATTCCACCCAATATCGATGAGGCAGCGCACGCGCCCTGGTGGGTGCATGGCGGCGATCTCGAAAAGAGCAAAAGCAATCCCCGCGCCGAGATTGTGGGATACATCAACGACTATCCCGAATATTTCTCGAAGGAGATGTGTGAAAAAGTCACGAAGGCTGTCGCCACTTACCTGTTCAGCCAGCCCCCTCATATGGAAATGCACGATCTTCTGTGTTATATCCGTTTTTGGGAAGCGCGGAATTTGCCTGCCGCTGTCAGAGTCGCCGTATTGGAGCAGCTACAGCAAATCGTGGAAAACACCGTTGAGCGCAGGCCGGAGCAGTGGAGAAATTACAGCCTGCCACCTCTTGCTGTGATCAACTCGCCGGAGTCTCCTTTTGCGTCGCTATTCCAGGAGGAAATTGAACAAAACCTCGACTTTATTATCGAGCTTCAGGATCAAGATGGAACCTGGGGACCGAACTGGACATGGGGCGATCAGTGGGCAGAAATCTGGCCGCAAGCCCAACAGGAGTGGACAGGTGTGCTCACGCTCAACAATCTGCGCCTGTTAAAAGCATTCGGGCGAATCGCATAGAATGGAGGGTCATAATCTATTCCAATACCCCCATCCGGTTCTCTCGTTTGTTATAGGCACTCAGACTTTTAGCAGAAAGGGCGTACTCATAAGGGTACGCCCTGCAACGATTGAGAGGATTACTCGCTGAGCGATATTGCCGGAGAAGGAATAAATTCGGGGTCCGTTGGATTGCAGATGACGCGATTATCTGACCCACTAAAGTTGATCGAAAAGGCGACAATGCATCCCTGAGCGATATTATTATTGGACGAACCGGAGAAAACGACCTGCCCATAGGGTGAGTAGATATTGCCCGTCCAAATGTTGCTGCTGCCAGACACCTGAACAGCATTGTAGTTACAAGCACCAGGGGCACCGCCATTGGCAAAAAACATCAATTCGTCCATGTACCATGTCAGATCAACGCCCCCACTGACTTTGATGTCCTGCGCGGAGACAAAGGTAGCCGTGCCTGACAGTGCCTTGCCTTTTTGTGTTCCGGAAAGTTCAATGCCGCACGCGCTGTAATAGAGGCCATTTTGCACAACATTGTTCACGATGAAGCCATTACTATCCATCCACTCTCTGAAACCTGTGTTTGTGCAGGTTGCAGGCGTATAAGCGTGATAACTGGAACCTGCCTGTAGCGCTTTGGCCCCACCAGGCGCGTAGTCGTTAATATTTAGAGCCATTGGATCTTTCTTTTTATCGCAGACCCGGAATGGATTCTGTTCCGGGAATGACCCGGCTTCACAGTCAGTCGTGGTATTCGGGTCCGAGGCCGGGGGTTTAAAACAGCTTGTTTCGCAAGCGCCACCAGCCGTTTCATCGGGAGGGGCGGGAGGTTCATATTCGCCAGTCAAAAACACTACTTTTGAGCCTGGTGGTTCCTGCCAATCGCCAGACGCGTAACTCACCGGACCGATTACCGTTCCGCCGCCACCCGTTGCGCCATAGTGAAGGTCGTTATTGGTATGAATGCCACCAGAAATATAAGCGGCGGAACCCGTGAAATCCACCGTATTCTGGCAGGTGTCGGAAATACCCCACATCGCCCGCAAGCCAATATCTGTTGGGTCGTTTCCGGCCATGTTGGGTCTGCACACGCCAATCGCCTTTGTCGAAGCTATCAAAGGTGCATGATAGAACATGGCGATGAACGTACCAGGAATTTGTCCCTTGATAACGACTTCCAGATAACAACCTTTGCACTCGTCCTTAATCGGTACGCTTGGGCTTAACGGAGGGACGCTAACAACAACCTTATTGGTCGTTCCATTGTTGTCAAAGCCATTGGCCGCAGCCGCACTGAGTCCGGCCTGGACATAATTCACGTCACCTCGGCACATGGCGCGGGTTGCCGCGATTACGGCGGCATCAGTCGCGTTTTGGGTACGGCGCTGCAAGAGCAACACCCGCCCTCCATCAATCGATAATCCCATAACCGCAATCAAGCCAACTGCGGTCAGAGCGATCAGGACAATTGCCTGACCCGAATTCAGATGAGAAAGGGTTTTTTTCAACATGGCGTCCCCTATTCTTTATAGCCAAATGTGAAACTGCGAAACTGGCTGGGAGAGAGGGTGAAGTTATAAGTAGTCGATCCAAGCGACTGGCATGCTCCACCTTCCATTTTTGAAACGAGATAATACGTCTTGGGTGCCTCTGTGAGGGATGCTGGAAGGGAAAATTGATAGTTACCAGGGGGCAGCCCTGAAAACGTCACAGTGCCAAAAGCGTCTGTTGGGAGCGATTGTTGGCTCAGCGTATCGAGGTTCTTCAGCGTGACCGTTCTACCTCCAAAATAGTTATTAAACCAGGAACAACTGGCCAGGTTTTTCAATTCATGCAGTTTCACCTCGACGACTGAAGCGATCGCCTCGGCGGTGCATTCCACCGTAAACGGATACGATGGCGCGCTGAATTTCTCATTTGGTTCGGTTCCATTGATCGCAACAATGTTGTAACTGCGGCTGCCAGGAACTGGCATTGCGTCAAAACAGGTTCCTGTACAAGAGGGAGGGTCCATAATGCCTGTATAGTTCACACGAACCGCCCCTGTGCTGGCGTCGCGAATTTCTGCGCGGGTTGGCATGGGAGATATCGATCCCCAGGCCCAGGTAAAGGTTACAATGCCTGTCGCGCAGTTGGCGGTAGCGACCAGATTGGTAGGGGCGGGCGGGGCCGGCAACTCCGGATCGCTGACGCTGCATGTAACGGCATCCGTTTGTGAGTGCTCGCTGACTTTCTCATTGGCCCCGGTTCCGTTATAGGCAACTATGTAATAGTTCCGGCTGCCGCCTGGAACAGCAATTGTGTCGTTGCAGGTGCCGTCGCAGGTCGTATAACTCATATTGCCGTTAAAGTTTATAACAACGGAGTTGTCGGCAACATCGCGAATTTCTGCGCGGGTTGGCAGAGGGGATGTTGTCCCCCAGTTCCAGCTAAATGTGACAATGCCTGTCGTGCAGTCGTCGACCTTTGCATCAAAGTTAATGGGCGCAGGCGGAACCGGAACAGTCGGGATATCGCCCGTCTCGTCGCCTTCTTCAATGGGCGTCACAGCAATCGAGCGCACGATGCTGCGTTCGCCCTCAAACTGAAGATCGAGGGGGCCAAATGGCAAAAACAAAAGATTCACTTTGACACCCATTTTGAGGTGTAAAATGTCACCATTGTCCAGAACATCGGCGCTGACCGTATCACAGGTGTAGGTGATCGAGGGATCATTGGCTTTGATATAGGTGATTTTCATATCATGGGTAGAGCTAAACCAGCCACTTGCGGCGATAGTCTGCATTTCCTCGCAGTCCAAGAAGGGAGGCTCTTCGCCTTCGCTGGTATAGCCGATGATTTCCGCCTGGCGCAACGCACTACGCAAGGCATTCGATGCGTGGGCATATGAAAAAAGGGCAATACTGAAATCGATAATTCCGAGGATGAAAAATATCAAAATGGGCAAGGTGAGAGCGAATTCAAGCATTGCCTGACCTTCACTCAAATGATCTCTTCTGCGCATATTACACCCACCATCCACTTGCTTACTCAACCGGTCAAGCGAACAAGAACAGCCTGTTTGCTAAAACGATTGTGTCGGCACCAACGATATCCCAAGTTACTGGTGAGGTGGCTACTTCAACAAAGCTCTGGCCTTGTTCTGGCCTTCGTGTCTGGGGGTGGCATCTCCTCATAACAGCCCCTCACCGCTTGACAGGTAAAAACAGACTGATAACCAATATGAATGTTTCGTATGATGGAGTACTAGCGAGGCCGTAGGGGGTGGGTTTTGTTAAGAACTGGGATAGTTCTTCACAGCAGCCTCAAGACACATGTTAACATCAATGTGAAGGCGTGTAAAGAAACCTTTATATCTTTTTTGATCCTGATTAAAAAGATTTGATCGGGGCTAAAAAGAGAAAGGCAGCGTGCGAGATGTGCCGCTGCTTGCTATTTCGATATTTAGCGCGGTACTACGACGACCTAGAGCGCAGGCTTGCGGGTGTGCCAGTCCGTCACCTGCTGGTAAGCATGGGCGGCGCGCAAAACGGTTGACTCATCAAAGGCAGCGCCCATAATCTGCAACCCAACTGGCAGGCCAGCCGAATCGAAGCCGCAGGGAACGCACGCCCCGGCAATCCCGGCCAGACTCGCAGGTAGAGTGAATACATCCGACAGATACATTTGCAGCGGATCGCCAGCTTTTTCCCCAATACGGAAGGCGGTGGTAGGCGAGGTTGGCGTGAGAATCACATCTACGCTGGCGAATGCCTGATCAAAATCCTGCTTCACCAGGGTGCGGACCTTCTGTGCCTTCAAATAATAGGCATCGTAGTAACCAGCGGAGAGAGCATAGGTGCCGAGCATGATCCGCCGCTTGACTTCGGGGCCAAACCCTTCGCCGCGAGTCGCTTTATAGGTGGGCCACATCTCTCCCTGAGAATGGCGCGGCCCGTAGCGCACACCGTCGAAACGGGCCAGATTCGCGGATGCTTCCGCTGGGGCCAGCAGATAATAGACGGGCAGACCGTAATCGGTATGGGGCAGGCTGATCTCGCGGATGTCTGCGCCCAGGCGAGCAAACTGTTCGATGGCGGCGCGCACGGCCTGTTCGGTTTCCGGCTGCATGCCGTCGATAAAATATTCCTTGGGAACGCCCACGCGCAGCCCATGTACATCGCCACTCAACGCGGCGGAATAATCTGGCACATCGATTACCATACTGGTGCTGTCTTTGTCGTCATGCCCGGCGATCACATTCAGCAGCACAGCCATATCTTCGGCGGTGCGGGCAAACACACCAATCTGATCCAGCGAGGAGGCGAAGGCAATCAGCCCGTAGCGCGATACGCGGCCATAGGAGGGTTTGATCGCGCAGACGCCGCACAGGGAGGCGGGTTGGCGCACGCTGCCCCCGGTATCCGTACCCAACGCGCCCAACGCCATCCGAGAGGCGACGGCGGCGGCGCTGCCACCACTGCTGCCCCCCGGCACACGATCCAAGTCCCAGGGGTTGTGCGTGGTGAAATAGCCAGAATTTTCGGTAGATGACCCCATCGCGAACTCGTCGGTGTTTGTCTTGCCGAGCATGATCGCCCCGGCATCAAACAGCTTTTGCACGGCGGTCCCGGTGTAGGGCGCGATGAAACCTTCCAGGATGCGCGATCCGCAGGTCGTCTGGACGCCTTTGGTCATCAGCACGTCTTTGATCGCCAGGGGAATACCGAGCAGGGGCGACTCTTCGCCCTGAGCGCGGCGCTGATCCGCCTGGGCCGCTGCTTCAAGGGCCAGTTCAGGGGTCAGGGTCAAAAATGCCTTCACCTGGGGATCGACATCAGCAATCCGATCCAGGTGGGCCTGTGTCAGTTGAACGGCAGTTATCGATCCCGCACGCAGGCGCAACGCGGCTTCGGTTAAAGTCAGGTCGGTTAACATAGGGCTTTTGTCCGTTCGAGTGCTTGTCAAAAGACCCGATCAGTATACCGCAAAAAAAGACGCGGCGGCGGGCTGCACCGTGTTCAATTTAGACAAAAAACGTTATTGTGCCGCCCATTTGCGTATATCAAGATTGGCGTCATAGCGGCATTCTTCGCGCATCC
The DNA here is from genome assembly GCA_963753545.1 of uncultured Chloroflexia bacterium. Lineage (GTDB taxonomy): Bacteria > Chloroflexota > Anaerolineae > Aggregatilineales > Aggregatilineaceae > CAVWCQ01. The sequence continues at coordinate 829,654 of CAVWCQ010000011.1, read as the reverse complement.
AATCGGGAACCCGTTGGATCGCCTGTAGATACTTAACATACCGCATCCGACATTCCGAACATGGGCCATACTCGTAGAGATTGGTTAGTGTTTTAGCCTGCGTTGGGTGAGGGGTGCTGATCAAAGACTTTTGCAACACCAGCCAAACCTAGATCGTGATACTCATTCGGTTCATACTTTTTCTGTGTTAATGTTTCGAGCAAAGCCCAGTCGCTTTCCTGCCAATCAGGACCAAGTAAGGCTACACTTTCTCCTAATAACCAGGGATCAGCTTCTTCGATTAACTTAATACCAAGCTGGCGCACGGCTGGACTGTTGATATGTGCGAGTGCGTTTAATGCATTTAGAACAATGCGAGATGGGAGTGCATAGCTGCCATTGTCATCATACTCTGGCCCGTTTTTAGCATCTTCCGCCAAGTCCATCAGGAATTGTGGATCAAGCGGAAAACGGCGTTTACGGAAAATCGCGAGATATTTTCGTAAGAGGAGAGCATCTGCTTGCTTATCAAGCTTCATTAAATCGGCAGCGGCGAACGCTAGATCATCCTCGCTGGCTTGTTCGCCCCATGATGACAGGGCATAGTCTCCTCCTTTAGTGCCAATTTTCTGTTTCAGTTGATCGTAGGGGAGTGAACTTAACGGGGTACGCCTCTTCTTCCTGCGATTTTTCTGATGGCGACTTTTTTCGATTGCTACATAGGCAGCGAGGGCAGGATTCTGAGGAGCCTGTTGTTGCGCAGCATTCCAATAAACTCTATCTTCTTCATCCCAATCTTCTTCATTGATTTCAAACCTATAAGGCGGATCATAGTCGTCCTGTTCGAGTACGAGTTTCCCAAACTTTTCAGCACCAAAGAGAAACCCATCAACACCATCTAAAGAAATCAGATCATTCCACTGCGCTAGAGCATCCCAATCATCAGTAGCAATGTGTGTTACAAATTGATCGTAGACAAGCTGTTTTGCCTCATGATCTCCCTGTTTGGCAAAGTGCGTTAAGATTCCGACCAACTGAAGAACGTCATAGTCATTGGGATCGACTGCGTTTTGCAGTGCCTGAAGAATCTCGTCCCCGTAGAACTGTTGATCGCTGGTGAGGCTAATCACGTCGAAAAGATAAGCACTTCTACGGTTTCCTACATAGCCAGCATAACGTGTATCGTGCAGGCAGGCTTCTAAAATGACATCGCGATAGGTGCTGCGTCGTGGGTTTTGAGGAAAATGATCGTGCGGCCTAAACCGATTTCGAGAACACGGCGGAACTCGTCAACTTCCATGCTTTCTCCTGACTGATCCTAACAATAATATCCTCTGCCCATTTACGTATATCAAGGTTGGCGTCATAGCGGCATTCTTCGCGCATCCAATCGGGCAGCATTTGGATTGAATGCAGAGCTTCACATACCGCATCCGACATTCTGAGCACGGGCCATACTCGTAGAGGTTGATCAGCGTTTTAGCTGCACTTGGTGAGGAGTGCTGATCAAAAACTCTTGCAACACCAGCCAAACCCAGATCGTGATACTCATATGGTTCATACTTTTTCTGTGTTAATGATTTCGAGCAAGGCCCAGTCGCTTTCCTGCCAACCGGGGCCAAGTAAGGCTACACTTTCTCCTAATAACCAGGGATCAGCTTCTTGGATCAACTTAATGCCAAGCTGGCGCACGGCTGGACTGTTGATATGTGCGAGTGCGTTTAATGCATTTAGAACAATGCGAGATGGGAGTGCATAGCTGCCATTGTCATCATACTCTGGCCCGTTTTTAGCATCTTCCGCCAAGTCCATCAGGAATTGTGGATCAAGCGGAAAACGGCGTTTACGGAAAATCGCGAGATATTTTCGTAAGAGGAGAGCATCTGCTTGCTTATCAAGCTTCATTAAATCGGCAGCGGCGAACGCTAGATCATCCTCGCTGGCTTGTTCGCCCCATGATGACAGGGCATAGTCTCCTCCTTTAGTGCCAATTTTCTGTTTCAGTTGATCGTAGGGGAGTGAACTTAACGGGGTACGCCTCTTCTTCCTGCGATTTTTCTGATGGCGACTTTTTTCGATTGCTACATAGGCAGCGAGGGCAGGATTCTGAGGAGCCTGTTGTTGCGCAGCATTCCAATAGACTCGATCTTCTTCATCCCAATCTTCTTCATTGATTTCAAACCTATAAGGCGGATCATAGTCGTCCTGTTCGAGTACGAGTTTCCCAAACTTTTCAGCACCAAAGAGAAACCCATCAACACCATCTAAAGAAATCAGATCATTCCACTGCGCTAGAGCATCCCAATCATCAGTAGCAATGTGTGTTACAAATTGATCGTAGACAAGCTGTTTTGCCTCATGATCTCCCTGTTTGGCAAAGTGCGTTAAGATTCCGACCAACTGAAGAACGTCATAGTCATTGGGATCGACTGCGTTTTGCAGTGCCTGAAGAATCTTGTCCCCGTAGAACTGTTGATCGCTGGTGAGGCTAATCACGTCGAAAAGATAAGCACTTCTACGGTTTTCTACATAGCCAGCATAACGTGTATCGTGCAGGCAGGCTTCTAAAATGACATCGCGATAGGGTGCTGCGTCGTGGGTTTTGAGGAAAATGATCGTGCGGCCTAAACCGATTTCGAGAACACGGCGGAACTCGTCAACTTCCATGCTTTCTCCTGGGCTAACCCGGCTATCATCCATCCTATTATAGGCTACTTCCTCGCCATTCTTTGCGCTGTCTGGTGAAGCGTTTTTTAATTTTCGAACCTTGTGATCACCCCCCTGCTATGATACAATGCTCCGCCGGGCTGATGTGGCAGAAGCCGCGCCCCAAAAACACACGCCGGGACTTTGCCTGTGTTGTCCGGTTCGCCGGATTGCAGCAAGGGTTGAACGGCGTGAACGTCCAAACACAGTACAGGAGAATAGTTCAATGCCAGTCGTATCCATGAAAGCCCTGCTGGAAACGGGTGTTCACTTCGGACACCGCGCCCGCAAGTGGAACCCCAAGATGAAGCCGTATATCTTTACCGAACGCAATGGGATCCACATCATTGACCTGCAACAAACCCTTGTTTACCTTAACGAAATTTATGATCTCGTGCGCGACACCGTTGCCAACGGCGGTTCTGTGCTGTTCGTCGGCACCAAGCGCCAGGCCCAGGAAACGGTTGCTTCCGAAGCGAACCGCTGCGGCATGCCCTACATCAACGAGCGCTGGCTCGGCGGCACGCTGACCAACTGGAAAACCGTCCGCGAACGCCTGGACACGATGAAGCGCCTGGAGCGCATGCGCGAAGAAGGCCAGCTCGAAAACCTGACCAAGAAGGAACGTCTGCTGCTGGACCGCAAGATTGCCCGCCTCGAACTGCGTTTTGGCGGTATGCGCAACATGTCCCGGCTGCCTGACCTGATCTTCATCGTGGACGTGCGCCGTGAAGTGAATGCCGTCAAGGAAGCCAATATTCTGAATATCCCGATCATCGCCCTGGTTGACACCAACTGCGATCCTGATCCCATTGACCACATCATTCCAGCCAACGACGACGCGATCCGCGCCATCAAACTGCTGACCGGGAAGATTGCCGACGCCGTGAACGAAGGTATGGCGATGCGCAAGACCCGCGTGGACGAGGGCGAACTCGAAGAAGCCGATGTGAACTTCGCTGAAACGATTGCTGAAGAAACCGACGAAGCCTACCTGGGCGAATTGACCCTGGCAAAACTGCGCAGCGGTCACCTCGATTTCCTCAGCGATGAGGAACTGGACGAGGAACTGGTCAGCAACGAAGAGAGCGAGGAAAAGTAGGAATGGAAATTACGGCTCAGATGGTCAAGGACCTGCGCGAGATGACGGGCGTGGGACCCCTGGACTGTAAAAAGGCTCTGACACAGTTTGATGGCGACATGGCGAAGGCCGTCGATTTCCTGCGGGAAAAAGGGCTGGCGAAAGCCGCCAAAAAAGTTGGCCGCGCCACGAATGAAGGCATTGTGCATGTCTACCTGCATCACAACAACCGCCTGGGCGTGATGATTGAACTGAACTGCGAGACCGATTTCGTTGCCAAGACGCCCAAGTTCCGCGCGCTGGCAAATGACATCGGGCTCCAGATCGCGAACCTGAACCCGCAGTATGCCCGCCGCGAAGACATTCCCGAAGCGGTTATGCAGGCCGAACGCGATCTTCAGCGCCGCCGCGCCATCGAAGAAGGCAAGCCCGAAGCCGTTGCCGAAAAGGTCGCAGATGGTCGCATGGCGAAGTGGTACGAAGAAATGGCCCTGTTCGATCAGCCGTTCATCAAGGACGACACAGTGACCATCGGACAGATGATCACCAGCGCCATTGCTGACCTGGGTGAAAATATCACCCTGCGGCGCTTTGCCCGCTTCGCTGTTGGCGAAGCCTCCGGGCAGAGTGAAGAGTAGGTCCCGTGATATAACCACCGGGGGATTAGGAGAAAGTTTCCTAATCCCTTTTTTTTGCCTGTACCAAAAAAAGAAAAATGAGGAGCGGACGATGGTGAACAAAAACGGCCTTACCCCCCACTACCGGCGAATTGTCCTGAAACTGAGTGGCGAGGCCCTGGCCGGGCCTGAAGGGTTTGGGATCAGCCCCGATCAGGCGGCGATCATCGCAGCGAAAATCAAGAGCGTGTGCGACCTGGGTGTACAGGTTGCGCTCGTTATCGGCGCGGGGAACCTGTGGCGCGGCAATATCGGCGTGCAAGCTGGAATGGAGCAGTCCACCGCAGATCATATGGGCATGATTGCTACCGTTATGAACGGACTGGCGCTTCAGGATGCTATGGAGCGCATTGGTGTTCCAACCCGCGTCCAGACAGCGATTGCCATGAATCAGGTTGCTGAACCTTATATCCGGCTGCGTGCCATCCGGCACATGGAAAAAGGGCGCGTCGTGATTATTGCAGGCGGCACGGGCAATCCCTACTTCACCACCGATACCGCCGCTGCCCTGCGCGGGATGGAAGTTAATGCCGATGTCATTATCAAGGGAACACAGGTAGACGGCGTTTACACGGCGGACCCCAAGAAAGATCCCAACGCCAAAAAATTTGACCGCCTCACCTATTCTGAAGCGCTGGAATACCGCGTCCGCGTGATGGATCCTGACCGCCATCACCCTCTGTATGGATCACAAACTGCCGCTGATTGTGCTGAATGTGTGGGATGACAGCAGCCTGCTGGATGCCGTGCTGGGCAAGAAGGTTGGCACGCTGATCGACGGGGAATAAAACAGTGTGGGCGCGGGCTTAGCTTGCGCACGCTTGCCGCGCCCATTTTTTCATTCGCCAAAAGCGGTACATACCCGTTCGCTGCCAATGGCACTGATGACACAGCGTTCTTTGGCACTGCTCAACAGAATTTGTGTCCAATTAACCGCGCCGCCGTCGGCCAATTCCAGCATTTCACCGGAGCGTGTGGCGGCATAAATATGGAAGCACAAATCCTCATAATAGCCTTTTCCGCCTGTTCGCTCATCATCAAAAATACAGTCAACGCCAGCAAAAGCTGATTGGACCGGAGCGAATATCTGGTCTGAGAGCAGCGCGCGGCGGTCGTTTGCGCCGAAATCGGTGAGGGCAAGACGTAGACCAACCTCCTTGCCCAAAAAGGCCCGAAGCGACCGCAGATAAAAACCGATATGGGTTACGAGCGTGGAAATCTCAAACCCCAGATTGCCTTGTTTCCGACCCGCACTGCACAGGGCAAATAGGCTGAAGTGGGGAACGAGGCGGGGATTGGAGCTGTACAACTGCGTTCTCATCAGGCGGTGACTGGCGGCCAGATGAACCTGTTCTGTCGATTTCGGATTGGCGCGCAGATGTAAACGACGCTGCACAGCACACTCCAAAGCCAGCACATTCGTGGAGTCTGAGACTACTTCTGTATTGCGCGTCGTTGAGAGCACGCGGTTCTGATCCACCTGGGCGACTGCCGAACAAGTGCCCAGCGGGCACACAGGCGAAAGGGCCAACGACTGAAATTCGGGCGGAAGATTAGCAAATGCAGTGCGCTCCCATTCAGCCAGACGCACGGGAGAGATGGTTGACGGGCGAACAAAACGATTGGCCAGATACTCAGACAGGACCGCCGATGGCTGTTGGCGGTGAGCGCGCTGATGATAAACATCAAGTAAAAGGGATTGCAGGTCCGTTGGTGTGAGGCGCTCTGCCAGCAGTTCAGCCAGACCTGGAATCCCAATTTCGCGCTCAATGCGTTCAACAATCTCACTTTTGGCCATGCTTAAACGCTAACTGGCTGTAAAGCGGCGCACAGCGCTTCCGCGTTGGGGTACGCCATTGGTACGGCGATCTCACGGACCGTTTCGCCTATGCCTACAGCCATGCGCAGCGAGGACACAGGTTCGCCCGGCTCGGCCTCGGCCCGGCGGATGCGCGACAGGGGGTAGAACCGCACGTTGGCGGCATACTCGCGGCAGGCCCCGCTCACCTCTTCCTCGACAAAAATCAGGTGATAATCGGTGACAACGGCGGCGCAGTTGGGCGCAATCAGCGGGTGAAAAATGCCAACTTCGCGCCGGACAGCGGGCTGGAAGATCGTCGTATGCACTCTTTCGCCGGGAAGCAAACTGGATCGGGTGAAGTTGCGGAACTTGAGCGGCAGTCCTTCGAGCGGCGGCACAGCGGCAGAGGTGGATTCGGGCAGAGTGGGCAACATCCGCGCCCGGACGTGTTCCAATCCCCGGCGGATATGGGGGAGGCCAACCAGAGTGAACTCGATCCTCAGTGATTGGATCTGCGCTTCGTCCACCCAATGCAGTTCCATATAGGCGTAAAGCAGCACCGTACACAGGTGCAGGTCGCATATCCTGGCGTAGGGAATCAGGATGGTAGAAAGATCGCCTGACGGCGATTCTTCGACCAGGGTGATCTGATCGTCACCAAAGACCAGGGTTCGCTTCGGTGTTTTGCGCCAGCCAAACGGCAGATCACGCAGCCAGCTTATACGGAAGGTCGGATATTCCTGAGGCGGGATCAGGATAATCCGGCGGATGCCGGAGTCAGGCTGGACGGCGCGAATTGCTGCGGAAACAGGTGGAGCTAACTCATCCACTGATTTGATCGGAACGAGGAAATGTTCAGCGCCCCTACGCATGCTAACCTCCTATAAAAAAGCAAGAAAAGCAATCTCACCGCGGAGAACGCGGAGAGCGCAGAGAAAAGCCTGGTAAACTACCACTCAAACGCGGACGAAGAGCTATCCGATCCGCTGGTGTCGCCGGTGGGTGGGCTGGGTGGCAGGGTATCATCCGATACAGCGGGCGCGGCGTTAGGGTCTGGTTCCCCCTGAGTGAGGGTGATTTGAGCCGTCATCAAGGGCTTTTGCACTTTGCCGCCGCTGCCATCTTCGACCAGCACATAGCCCTGGTCGCGCTCCATGAAGTTATAGAACGATTCCAGCTCATAGTTGAGCCGCTGACGCAGTGTATCCGCCAATCTCGGACCGATGCCCTGCGTCGTGACAATCACAAATTCTTCGCTGCCGGTGATATGGCCGACAAAATCATTCGGCCTGCCGAGTTCGTTCACCGTCTGGGCGATCAAATTCCCGGCAAAACGAAGCGCTTCATTGGCTGTCACAAAGCCATACAAGTCGCGGAAGATATTAAAGCTGTCGATCTTGAGGTCAATTCGGGTCCAGCCGAGTTCATCCGGCAGGGCACGCAGCCGCTCCTGGATCAAGCGCCCAGTAGGAAGACCCGTGCGCGGTTCAGTGAGCCCTTCACGTTCAGCCCGGCGCAGCGCATTACGGACGCGCAAAGTCAGGATGTCAATATCGAGCGGCTTCTCAATAAAGTCGTAGGCTCCCTCTTCCAGGACCTTGTTTTGCAGCATCATCTCACTGCGCCCGGCCAGCACCATCACGGGAATATGCCCCGTGCGCGCCTGGTCGCGCAGCGCACGAAAAACTTCCAGCCCATCCATATCAGGCAGGGTTGCGTCCAGCAAGATCAGATGCGGGCGGTCTTTGACAGCGGCTTCCAACCCGGCGCTGCCTGTTGATGCTGCCTGAGCCTGATAGCCTGCCGACTCAAAATGATGGCACAGGGCTTCAGCTAAGCGGCTGTCGCCGTCAATAATCAGGAGGCGGTAAGATGATTTTTCTGCACTCATGACGCACCGTCCTCATCCAGCACAGCATCCACGCGAAACTGGCCTTGTGCCTTGTCCGCCGCATTCGCCAGCGCTTCCTCACGCGGGAGAGACGGCAGGGCAACATCCGGGCGCAGGACATTACGCAGCGGCAACACCGACGCAGTCGGCGGAATGGCATCCGTATCAAGCTGTTGCAGACGCTCGGCATAGTCTAAAATATCGGACAACTGCTCGGCGTAGCGGTCAATCTCGTCATCGGTAAGCTGCAACTTCGCCAATTCAGCGATATGTTCTACCGTTTCACGATCAATTTTCACGGCGGACTCCGTTCTGGCACATCTGTTTATCTAGTCCGCATTATACCCGCCTGCCGCACAGAGAGACAATATGCGAGAAACCGTAATCAACGAGCAGCGTCGGGAGGCGGGTGAGTAGGTGGCATAAAGCCGAATTCATCCGTACAATGGCGGTCAAACCCAAACAAAAAGTCAGGATCAAAGCACATTGGAGCGTCCATTTACAACCCTATCCAGCCAACAAATCTGGCAGAGCCGCTGGTACAATCTGCGCCAGGACCGCGTGCTTGCACCGGATGGCAGCGAGTTAACCTATACCATCGTCGATAAACTGCCCGCCGTATGGATTGTACCTGTGACGGCAGATGGACACCTGATCCTGATTGAACAGTATCGCTATGCGGTGGAAAACTGGTGCCTGGAGGTTCCCGCAGGGACAGGTGAACCAGGCGTCGCGTCGATTGATCTGGCGGCGCGCGAACTGCGCGAGGAGATCGGCGGGACGGCAGAACAGATTATCCCGATGGGTGAACTCTACATCATGCCGGGGATCAGCAACGCCATCGGACGCCTGTTTCTGGCGCTGGGCGTGACACTGAGCGGGGAGACGCAGCGCGAAGCCTCGGAGATTATCCATCTACGGCCTCTGCCTGCCGAGGAAGCGTTCAGCCGGGCACGATCCGGGCAGATGAACGCTGGCATGAGCGCGCTGGCGATTTTGCGCTGTGAGGCAGCGATCCGGAAGTATCTGGGGGGTGAGAGATGAACCTCTGGCGGATGTACAAAGGGTGGTTTGGCAAAAAGGGCAGGGCAAGCCCAGCCCCTACAGGTATATTGATCATTATGGTAGTCATCCTGCTGGCGGGCTGCGGCGGCGAGGATCCCACGCCAGAAGGCGATCCGGCGATTCTGACGGGGCCAAACGCCCTGCCCAAGCAGATCGCCACTATCGTTCTGACGCCTACGCCAACCGATGTGTTGGGCGGGGGACAAATGGTCAATGTGGCGGTACAGCCCACCATCACGGCAGGCCCGCCGCAACCTACTCCCACGCTGACGCCCTATGTCGGCATCTTCCTGGGACAGCCGACCTCAGAGAGCGGGGAAGGCGGGGAGGACACGATCCCGACGCTGGCTCCTTACGTGATCAATCCGATGGCGGGCGCGCCAGGGGTGGGTGGGTCCATTCCGAGCGCGAGTGGGTCGTGTACCGTTCCCGCTGCTGCGGCGCTGGCAAACGCCTACAACGCCAATGCGACGGTTCAACAGCGGCTGGGCTGCCCGGTGGATGGCGGATCGACGGCGCAGATGGCCACGCAGCCATTCGAACGCGGCACGATGTACTGGCGCAATACAGGGCAGATTTATGCGCTGGCCTCTAATGGGCAGTTCTGGCAGATCACAGACAGTTGGACGGAAGGGATGCCCTCCGACGATCCCGCCTATTCATCACCACCGAGCGGACTGATACAGCCTGTGCGCGGCTTTGGGCTGGCATGGCGCAACAATGCACCGATTCGGGATGCGCTGGGGTGGGCGACTCTGCCGGAAGCGCCCTTTACCTCCACGTGGCAGAACTTCGAGCGGGGCGCGCTGTTTGTCGGGGCGAACAATATGATCTTCGCGATTTATACCAGCGAGGGGCAGTACAGCGGGCCACTGTCGCCGTAAAAGGAACACCCTATGAAGATGGAAAACATCCCCTTCGGCCTCACTGATTGGAACACGATTGAGGCCACTGAACATCCTGGCACGACGGGCAAAGCGATCTGGCGGACGCAGCAGTTCGGCACAATCCGTGTGCGGATGGTCGAATACACGCCCGGCTATCTGGCGGATCACTGGTGCGAGAAGGGGCACATTCTGTTGTGTCTGGAAGGGCGTCTCGACACAGAACTGGCGGATGGGCGACAATTCGTGCTCACTCCTGGCGTGAGCTATCAGGTGGCGGATCATGCCGAGCCGCATCGATCACACACGGACATCGGGGCCAAGCTGTTCATCGTGGATTAGCACCCGGCTCCGTTAAACTCGGAAATTCAACTAAAAGCCCGGAAAATTCATTATTTTGGGCCTTATGATGTGTTTGGCCCCGGTTTAATGAAAATTGCGAGATTCCTATCAGGATCTTTTGCTGTAAGTGACCTTATTACCTAAGGGAAGAATTTGGCATTCTAACTTTGCGAAAAAATTAGTTGATCACTTCTTCTCGTGGCGATCCGCCGATTTATTATTTTTCGGGGGTGTCACCAACCATTCTCTAACCGTCCGTAACCTTTGGCGGTGCTCCGAAAAGAAACAAAAATTTCACCGCAGAAAGCGCAGAGAAAAACAAGAGAAAAGAAAGAGTTTTTATACATGATACAACAGGTGGGGCCTCAAAAATACTCCTTTAAAGTTGAACTTTAAGTACTAATTTGAAGAAAACGGTGATAAAAATTACTTTTTTAGGCACGAAGAGGGCGCAGCGGCTTAGCGGCTTAGCGGCTTAGCTTGCACGCTGCACGCTGCACGCAAAGCAGCGCCCTAACGAAGAACTGCGTTACAGCCTGCGGCTGTCGAGGACGGGCAGAGCGTTACGCACCTGCTTCACCAGATCGATATCAATGGTCACGGTGAAATGGCCTTCCGTTTCGCCTGCTTCGAGGACGGTTTCGCCCCAGGGATCGATCACGCTGCTGTGTCCAAAATAGCTCGTTCCGGTGTCGGCATCTGATCCGACGCGGTTGACAGCAATCATATAACACTGGTTTTCGATGGCACGGGCGCGAAGCAGGGTGCGGAAGTGTTCCAGGCGCGGGTGAGGCCACTGGGCGGGCAAAAATACGACTTCCGTGCTGTCGCTGGCATAACGGCGGAACAGCTCAGGGAAGCGCAGATCGTAGCAAATGGCGAAAGCGCTCCGGCCCCAGGGCAGTTCCATCGAGAGCGGCTGTTCACCGGGGATGAGCCACTGCGGCTCTTTCATCGCTGGGAACAGGTGAATTTTACGGTATGCGCCGAGTATACCCTCGCGAGGGCCGATCATGGGCAGAGTGTTATAAACGCCTGAGCCGCGCTTCTCGAACATCGAGCCGATAATATAGACGTTATGCTGGCGGGCAAGCGATACCACCTGGGCAAACAGGCCGCCGTTCAAGGCGCTCGCCATGTCTTTGGCCCGGTCATAGGCGACCCCGGCATCCCATAGTTCCGGGAAAACAACCACCTGCGCTCCCCGCCGCTCCGCTTCGGCAACATGGGCCTGGACGGTTCGCCAATTGGTGGGCGGCGCGCCCTTCAGCACGTTCATCTGTATCAGAGAAACTGTTAACAAAGCCATACTTTCGCGCCCTTTCCTGAGTAAACGCCGAAGGCGGTTACTGGCAAAGCCTTGTTATACACGCTGAACGCGGAACATGCGAAACACGGAGGGCGATGGGCAGGGTGCACTATATATGCGCGTTGGCGAACCAGAAATCGATGACGGCGCTCGCTGCTTCTTCCGCCGTGAGACGCGTGGTATCCAGGCGGGGCAGATCAATAGTCGTGACGCGCCATTCGCGCTTCAGGCGGCTGAGCATCACGCCACGGTTTGACGGGTTGTGGAACCATGCCCCGCGGGCCGCATGCATCCGCCGCAAAATATCATTCAGGGCGCAGGTCAGGCACAAAATCGGGCCGCATTCCGCCAGCCGGGTGCGGTTGGTCGTATCCAAAATAGCCGCGCCGCTGACGACAATCAGCGCATGGCGGTTGAGGGCCAGATCGTGGATCGTCTCGACTTCGAGCGTGCGCAGACGGGACTCGCCAAACATCTCACGGATGCGATCCGCAGATTGGCCCTCGCGCGCCATAATTTCATTCTCTACGTCGAAGAAGGTCGCACCGAGCCGGGCCGCTACCGCCCGCCCCACTGAACTTTTGCCCACGCCGATGGGCCCGGTCAGGGTCAAATTCTGGTAGGGGGCTGACTTAAAGAGCGTGCTCATGGGGTCCGCCCATTCTCCCGCCAACCAGGATACCACTCATCAAGCAGCGGCAGCAGTTCGTGCAGGGATGTAATGATCCCATTGGGAGTGATGTCCGGATCCGTTTCCATTGTTTCCCGATCCCGCACGCGCAGCACACCGTACATGCCCACATTCTGCGCGCCAATGATGTCCGTTTGCAGATTATCACCCACAAAAACCGCCTCGTCCGGCCCAATGTGCAGATTGTTCAGTGCATGGTGGAAAATGAGGGCATGCGGCTTGAGATAGCCGACATCCACGGCGGAGAAACGGCAGTCGCAGAACATCTCGATCAGACCGACGGCGCGCAGTTCTTCGTCGCGCATACGCATGGGAACAGAGGCATTGGTAATGACTCCCAACTGGACACCGTGCGCCTGGATTTCGGGCAGCACCATAGGGACATCCGGGAAGGCACGAACGCCCGCATTGGCCTGCCAGCCATAGACATCCATCAAGGCATCGGGGTCGATCTCGCCGGGGTCCACGCCCAATTCGATCAGAGTATTGACCAGCACTTTGACGGTGCTGGGGGCGCGCATCTGGGCTACACCCTCCTGCCATGCCGTCTGCATGCTATTCAGGAAGCGGTCAAAGAGCAGCTCCGTCGTGCAGTCTGGCAGCGGGCATAGGTTGGCGCGAACGTAATTCAGCACACGTTCCAGGCGAACCAGCATCATGGGTTCCCAGGGGGCAGCCTCGGCCCAGTCAATCAGGGTATCATCCAGGTCAAAGAGAACGGCTTTCAAGCTTGGCACAGCATTTTTCCTTACAAAAAAACAAGAGCACAAAGAAAAGTAAAAAGAGAAAAGCTATTTTACCGCGGAGAACGCGGAGAGCGCAGAGCAAAGATAAAAAAGCAAAATATTTCACCGCAAAGAGCGCGAAGAGCGCAAAGAAAAAGCAGAGAAAAGATAAGTAAAAAGAGAAAAGCTATTTTACCGCGGAGAACCACCTCACCCCGGCTCAGCAAAAACGGCTGAGCTTCCCCTCGCCAACTTGTTTGGCGAGGGGAGATCGCACTTATTCCAGCAGTTTGCGGTAGACGTCGACGGTTTGGGCGGCGATTTGAGCCTGGGTGTAATGTTCCAGCACACGCTGACGCCCACGTAGGGAGCAATCGCGCCGCAGATCATCATCGCGTCGCAGGGCGTCCAGATGATCAGCCAAGGCGCGGTAATCGCCTTCCGGGAACAACAGCCCGGCATCACCCATCACATCGGGAATATCGCCGCTGTTCGAAGCCACGACGGGAACGCCGCAGGACATCGCCTCAATAATGACCCGCCCGAACTGTTCTTTCCAATTTTCGCGAGTCAGGGATGGAACCGCCAACACATCGATCCCCTGGTAAAAAGCGGGCATACGCAGAGAGGGCAGAGTTGCAAAGCTGACGCGATCCGCGATCCCCAGCCGTCGCGCCTGATCGATCAGGGCGGGTTTGTGCGGGCCATCGCCAATCATATCCAACTGCCACATCCCGTCCAGATGGGACAGCGCATCGAGCAGGACTGCGCCACCCTTTTCTTCGACCAGCCGCCCGACAAAACCCACGGTGAACGTTCCTCCGCTGCGCGGGCTGTGGGGCGGCGTGAAGAAATCGGGATCGACGCCAAACTGCGGGATGATCGACAGCGGGCCGCGATAGCCTTTGCAGCGCCACGCATCCGCCGCGCTTTGCGTACCCATGATGGCGTAATCGACATTGCCCAATACCCAATTTTCACCGAGGCGGATGGGTAATGGATAGCGGCGAACGATATTCTGCCAGCTAAAAAAGAGTGTTTTGGCTCCGGCTCGGCGCGCATGAAATAGTGCATGCCATGTGGCGGGGTTATACGGCTCCTCATCGATGTGGACGATATCCGGCTGGAAGGCGCGGACCTCCTGCCCAAAACGCGGGTAATAGTGCAGGTGAAAATGCCCATTGAAGCGGATGGGCGTCACGCGCAGATCGTAGCCATCCACGTAGGCGCGCTCCAAGAGCAGATCGCCGCGCGCGTCCCGCCAGCTTGGGGGAACCAGCACCCGCAGATCAACACCGGGCAGGCGGGCCATTTCTTCGAGCTTGCGCTGGTAGGCCCCCACCACGCAGGCTTTGGAGAGCATGAGAATACGCATCGCACCATCTGTTCGGCTTCTAATACACAAATTCCCGGATATCATAGCGGCTGATGTGCGGCGTGCCACCTTTGGGGGAGAATGTCAGCGCGCGCTCAATTTGTTCGCCCTGCGCGGCGCGATCCTGCGGCGAGAGCGGCTTCAGCCCGGCCTGATAGGCATCACGGGCGTATTCCATCCCTTCGCTGACGACGAGTTCGGAGAAATAGATCAGATCGTCCATATCGAGCGGCATGGCATTCAGCGCGGCGATGGTATCCTTGACGTGGCCCGGCGCGTACTGCTGCCCACCCGCGCCGAGAAGCACGATCACGCCGACGGAAACACCTCCCGCTTTGATGGCGCGCACGGCTTCAACCACATCGGAGGGATTACCGGGCTTCTTCAGGAAGCGCAGCAGATTGGCGCTGCCGCTTTCCATGCCTATATAAACCGTTTTCAGGCCGCGTTCGCGCAGGGCGGCATACTCTTGCGCGGTCTTTTTGTGCCCACTGAAGCCATCGAGAAAGGCGTAAATGCCGCCGAGGCGTTCCACATCGTACACGGCATGAACCACATCGAAGATCGGGAGCAGCATTTTTTGTGGGATGACGAGCGCGTTGGCATCACCCAGGAAGATCGTGCGGCGGAGGCTCAATCCCGCGCCCAGAAAATCGCGCACGGCTTCGGCATGGGATCGGAAGGCGGCGGGCGGCTTGATACGGAAGGCGCGGTCCCGGTAGAAGGTACAGAATGTGCAGGTGTTAAACGAACAGCCCTCGGCGGCTTGCAGCACCACCGAAAAATATTGATCCGGCGGGAGGATGCCAACGGGCTGGTAGACCTGTAAATAACGCTGCGAGTCGGACTGGGACCGGGCGGCGTCAAAAGCGATGGCACGTTCGAAGCCCAGCCGCCCCAGATCGGTCAGATCGCCGTCAATGCGGGCCGCGCCAGACTGGATATCGGCGTAAAGGGCGATCATCTGGTCGCGCATCCCGGCTTCAATCTGGCGGGCCTCGTCGGGGACTAGCCAGCGGCGGTCCCGGCCCTGGCCCGACGGCAAGCGTCGGGTTGGCGTTTGCCATTTGGCGACCATTTTGCCATCCAGCCCGCGACGGTAGGCGATCCCATCGAGCAGAGCAGTCCAGGGGCGGCCCTCGTAGTCATAACTGAAGACGTCGGGTTCGCCAGGACCGGCGGAATTTCCGGCGGGGATGCTGACGGTCAAGCAGTTGGGTTTGATGCTGATCGTGATGGGACGATCCCGCCATGTGCCGAGCAAGACAGACAAGAGAGAGAACCTTTCCGGCCCCTATCTAACCCTTTCCCCACTACGTGGAGAAAGGGGAGAAACGATCAAAAAGGTAAAAAAGGGGCAGGGCGGCTGCGCTTGGCCTGCCCCTACGATGTGATAGCTGCGTTGGATACAGCGCCCCATTGCCAGGGCGAATTGCCATTCGCCCCTACAGAGACTGCTCCAATTGGTCGATGGTCGATTCGATCAGATCGACGGCTTCGCGCAGGGTGTCCGCGTCGAAGGCGAATTTCGCGCCCGCTGTCTGGTAGAGTTGGGGCAGTGTCACCGTGCCGCCCAAGGACAGGGCTTTCCGGTAACAGGTGACAGCTTCCGCCTGATCGTGCAGGGCGTTGCGCCAGACCTGGACCGCGCCCAACTGGGCCATGCCGTATTCGACATAATAAAACGGCGTGCGGTGGATGTGGCGCTTACGATGCCAGCCGTTGCGCTTGTCGGCTTCCAGACCGCTGTAATCGATGCCAATCATAAAGCGATCCCACAGCGCCGCCCATTCTGCGTCGCAGTTGTCGGGATGGGAGGCGGTGTCGTGATTCTCATAGACCCAATGCTGGAAACCATCTACGACTGCCATATAGGGCCAGAACCTGACGATCTTTTCCAGATGGGCGATCCGATCCCGCGCGGCGTCGGCTTCGGAGTAAAAGCCGCCCTCTGATGCAGGGAGATAGGGTGCGGCAAGCAGTTCCATCGCCATCGATGCGACTTCGTTAAATTCCATAGGCGTGGCGCGGAGATGGTAGATTGGGACTTTATAGACCTCAAAGGCATGAAACGCATGCCCGCACTCGTGCAGCAGGGTCCGCACGTCGCTGTAATGACCGACAGCGTTCATAAAGACAAAGGGGCGTTTGGAGGCGTCAAATCCAGTGGAATAGGCACCCGGCCCTTTGCCCTTGCGGTTATCCAGATCGAGCAGGCCCTCTTTACGCAGCGTCTCATAATAGCCGCCCAGAATGGGATCAACACGATGGAAGATGGACGAGCCTTTTTCTTCCAATTCGCGCACATCCGAATAGGGTTTGAGCGGCGGACGGCCTGAGGTATCGGTGTCCAGATCCCAGGGGCGCAGCGATTCCACATCGAGACGCGCCCGCCTGCGATCATAGATGCGCTTCGCTGCCGGGACGACCACTTCCTCAATTGCCTTCTGGAAGGTTAAGCAATCTTCCGGGGTGTAATCGAAGCGGAGCAACTGCCGCCAGCGGTAATCACGGTAGTTATCAAATCCCGCGTTGGCAGCAATCTGGCGGCGGACGTCCATGTACTGCACCCACAGCGCGTTGATCGCGTCACGATCCGCCAGTTGGCGATCCGAAAGGATACGGTAAATCTGGGCGCGTCGTTCGCGATCAGGATCGATCAGCAGGGCTTCCATCTGAATAACGGTGCGCTCCTGGCCTTCCCATTCGACGGTCTGCGTGCCGAGGATGCGGTTCAGTTCCGAGGTGATTTTGCGCTCCCGCGTTTGCAGCGGCAGATTCTCCTCGCGGAACAGATCGGCTTCGGCGCGCATATTGCGCAGGGCGATCCCGAATCCCTCCGGTTCCAGGCCGCTGGCTAACAGCTTTTCCTTGAGGCGCTGATCGGCAGCCTGGGCTTGAGGGAACACGTGCTCTAAAAAGGCATGGAAGCGTTTTTCGGCTAATTCGTCGGTGGTGTCCTGCGTCGTCGCCACATAGAGCTGGGAGTAGGTTTCATCGATCAGTTCGCTCAGGCGGGACCATTCGTCAACAAACACATTCAACAAATCCCGGAGCGGGGAGCGTTCCTCCAGGGCGCGGAAATAGGGTTCGATCTGATCCCACGATTCGTCCAAAAAGTTTGTTTTGTCGGCAGGCAGCATCAAGGGAGTCTCCTGTAAAAAGAGCAAAAAACTGATTTACCGCAAAAGCAGATCAGTAAAAACGATGCAATTATCTGGGAATGACATAAACGTTGTGGATCGCGGGCAGGCCCTCATCCCCTACCCCTTCCCCCACGTAAAAAGAACGGGGGGAAGGGGAAACGACTAAAACGGTTAAAAACAGCGCGAGTTTCATTGATCTACAAAGAACGCAAAGAAAAGCAAGAGAAAAGATAAGTAAAAACCTGGATCAGTCCATGTTCAGATTGTATACATCGCGCCGATTCCAGCCAGATTCCTGAGCGATGGCCCGCGCGGCATCCTTGCGTGATTCTCCGGCGTCGAGGCGCGCTTGCAGAGCGGCCTGGACGCGATCTTCGTCCCAGGGTCCGGCGGATTCTTCTTCGATTTTGCCGCTGACCAGCAGGGTGATCTCGCCCTTCGGCGGATTGGCGCGGTAGTGGGCCAGCGCTCCAGAGGCGGGACCGCGCCACACTTCCTCAAACAGTTTGGTCAGTTCGCGGGCAACCACCACCGGGCGATCCCCCAACACATCGATCACGGCTTGCAGCGTTTCTTCGAGGCGGTTCGGGCTTTCATAGGCGATCAGGGTGGCACGTTCGTCTGCCAGTTCGGCTAATGCGTCGCGCAGGGCCTTACTTTTGCGCGGCAGGAATCCGACAAACATAAAGCGATCCGTCGGCAGGCCAGAGGCGACCAATGCGACGATCACCGCCGATGGCCCCGGCAGCGGCACAACCGGAATTTCCCGCGCCAGCGCCTCACGGATCAGTTCGTAGCCCGGATCGGAGATGCCCGGCGTCCCGGCATCGGAAACGAGGGCTACATCGCCCCCCGCCAGCGCGTCAAAAATCGCGTCGAGTTTGGCCAGCTTGTTGTGCTCGTGGTAGCTGGTCAGCGGCGTATGGATATCATAGTGGGACAGCAGTTTGCGGGTGGTGCGAGTATCCTCGGCGGCGATCAGGCTGACTTCACGCAACACGCGCAGCGCCCGCAGGGTAATATCTTCCAGGTTTCCAATTGGCGTGGGGACAATATATAAGGTGGGCAAGGGCGCTCCTTTTCTCATGCTGCATTAACCATAAAAACGCTATACTGGAATTTGCCGCGAAACGATATCCTTGCACAATAATACAAGGGAACAGCGGGGCGTAAAGGTGGATTGTGAAACTGCAAAAAGTATCTCTTTTCTGGTTGATCCTGGCGGCGGTGTTTGCGGGCAGCGCCGCGCCGCTCATTGTGGCGGCACTCACGGATCGCTTCTGGGCGGGTGTGGTGACGCTGGCCCTGGTTGGATCAGTGCTATCCTTCCGGCTCGCGTTGTTCCTGACGCACCCGATTATCGAACTGGCACAGACGGCGCGGCAGATCCGGCAGGGGATGGATCATGAGGAATGGAACAGCAGCGCCTTTGCCGATGTGGCTGACCGCTGCCGCGTCGAGGAGATTGGGGTGCTGGCTGCTGATCTGACAGCGATGGCCCAGGCGTGGGAAGAGCGCCGGCACGAACTGAACTCGATTTATGCCATGGGACAGGCGATCACGTCCAGCCTGGACACCCGAAAAACGCTGCAAGCCATCCTCGCGGCGGTTGGGCAGGTCGTTCATTTTGATGCCGCCGAAGTGTGCATCCCTCGCGGCGGTGTGTTGGTTGTGGAAGCATGGCAGGGCGGACCAGATTATAACGATATGACCGGGTGGGAATACCGCTTCGGTTTTGGACCGACCGGGATGATCGTGAACGCACAGGATGCGGTCTTTATGCCGATAGTGGCAGAGGTTGAGGCCGACACACAGCGCGCGCTGGGCTATGGCATGACGGGCGGCGAATTTTCGGCCCGGTCAAACACGGCAGCTATCAACTCGTTTTTGGGCATTCCCCTGCGGATTGGGGATCGCCTGATCGGAACGATTACGCTGATCCACCATACAGCGGGGCATTTCACCGATGCCGACCGGCGTAAACTCTCTAAACTGGCGGCACAGGCTTCGATTGCCATCGATAACGCGCAACGCGTTCACCAGCGGGACAGCGCTGTGCATTTTTAAAAAGCACGTATACTAAGACCAGGATGATTGACTAGCCGAGAAAAGGGAAGCTTATGTCCGCTGTTTGTTGGGAGTGTGGACAGCATGCGCAGGCAAGCTGCCGTTTTTGCGGGCGTTTTGTATGCAAGGATCATGCCTCAAAACTCCCCTTCTTTCTGACAGTGTATGTTGGAGAAAACCAGACACCAAAGGCCATTGTGGTTGCTGATGCCATCTGGTGCGGCCTCTGCCGCCCGCAGCCTGAGCCTATTGCTATGCCTGAAATTTACTAATACGCGGAGGCCTTTATGCCAGGGCTGTATGATCGACTTCAAAACCAGTTGGGCGACGATGATGACGACAAGCCGTCAGGAATTACCCCGCTGGATATTGCCGATTTACCGGAGCACCAGCGGCGCGTGATGCTCGCCCTCCTGCGCGATCCGCGTTCGACATCGGATGGCACGGCAGAAGAGACACTGGTGAATAAATTTGGCGAGACAGAAGAACTGTTTGGAACCCTAAACGAACTGATCGGCGCAGGTTGGCTGATCGCCATGGGTGAACCGCCCCGCATCCGCTACAAAGTCAACCTGCGCCGCAAACGGGGCAGCAGCGGCAGCATGTGGGCATCACTCTCGGACTACCTGAACGAAAACAATGATAATTCTTAGCCGACCATGTCAATAGACCAAAGTTTCCACGATCGTCTGCGCCGTTTTTTGCCTGCCGAACTGCTCGACCAGATTCCCGACTCGAAAGCGCTTGCAACAGGCATCCGGCGGCTAAACAGTTTGCACCAAACCCTCGCTTCGTTTTTACCGCAGTACATCGCGGAGAACGAAACCTTTCACACGCAGGAATACGGCAGTCTGCGCCCCGGAACGTTCATGTTTGCCGATGTATCTGGCTTTACGGCACTCTCGGAAAAATTGCAGCGCGAGGGAGGCCGCGAAGGGGCCGAAATCCTCACGCAGATCATCAACGACTTTTTCGGGACGATGCTCGAAATCCTGGCGAAGTCCAACGGACAGCTTCTCAAATTTGCCGGGGATGCACTGCTGATCTTCTTCCCCAACACGCCCGGCGAGGATGAAGCGCCGCTGGCGATCCGCACCGGACTGCGCATGCAGCGGGCCATGCGTGAAAAGTTCCAGCCGATTGTCCATCCCGAACTGAATCGACTTTTTGGGGAACATGATCTTCAACTTACGATGTCGATTGGCGTGGCACGGGGCAAGCTGTTTGAGGCTGTCGTTGGCACAACCAGCCAGCGCGATCATATCATCCAGGGCCGCCTGCCAGGGTTAGCGATGGACGCCGAGGGCGCGGGAGAGCGCGATGACGTGATCATCGACGCCGACCTCCAGGCACAATACGCGACTCAATTCGAGACGGTTCCGGTCGCGAATAACTTAGTTGATGTTACCAGGGGATATCCCTGAATACCCCAAACACTACTCCCGTATCTCTATATTCTGCGAATACCGCACAGAATAGGAGCGCGAGCGGCTTTTTCCGCGTGGTGGACAATTTTGGCGATCAGTTGAGTGATTATGAATTTGTCGTGCCGCGCCGCCGCCGAGGTGGGGTGGCGACTCTGCTGGATATGGACGAGTTTAATTTACTCGATGATCTGCGCCGCCAGTTGGAGCGCGTGGAAAATGTCGCCCGGTTTGTCGCCACGGAAATTGTCGATAAGCTGGCTTTCCAGGGCGATCACATCGAGAGCGAAAACCGCCCAGGCACCGTCATTTTTATGTATTTCAGCGGCTTTGCCGATCTGCTTATCCACTGGGGCGAAGAACAGGTTCCCCTGATTACGTCGATCCTGGGCCGCTATTACGGCCTGATGCAGCGGGTCATCACCTCAAACGGCGGAGCGCTCACCCGAACCGATCCCTACCAGCAGGGCGTCAAGATGCTGATCACCTTCGGCGCACCTGTCGCGCACCCCGACGATCCAGAGCGGGCTGTCACGACGGCGCTGGAAATGAACCGCCAGTTGGCGCTATTTAATGACCGTCTGCGCGACGAACTGCCCGAAGCTCTACACCGTCCCACCTTTATCACGCAGCGAATCGGCATTACGAACGGACCCGTTTTCGCAGGCGAAGTTGGATGGCGGGCGCGGCGCGAATATACGGTGATGGGTGATGACGTGAATCTGGCGGCGCGGCTGATGGGCAAGGGCGATATGGGTCAGATTTTGATCAGTTCCCGCATCTGGGAGCGCGTCAACGACCATTTTGAGACGGAAGCGCTGACGCCCTTCCAGTTAAAAGGCAAGAGTCAACCGACGCAGGCTTATCTGGTGAAAGCCAGCACCGCCTCCGCGCTCAATCGCTCGCCCACATCCGACACGCCGTTTGTGGGACGCGACTTGCAGCTTATCTCGCTCACCTATGCTTTGCAGCAGGCCAAGGGGCCGCGCCGCCGCCAGATTCTCGCCCTGACCGGGGAGACAGGCGTTGGCAAAACGCGCATGGCGAAACAGCTTGTCGCTGCTGCTGAAAGTTCCGGTTTCCGCATCGCCTGGGCCAACTGCCAGCGCCCCCGCAGCCGCGACAGCAGCCGGGATAACGAGGTATGGACAGCAGTCGTTACCCAACTGCTTGAATTGAGTCAGGCAAAAAGTGAACAAGCGCAGCGCCGCCTGTTGAATGTTCGTCTGAACGAGATCGGCGTGGGCGACCTGGAAGCCATTCTGAGCGATCTGCTGTTTGCTAAAAAACGCCACTCGCCCTCTGATACACAGCCAACCCGGCCCGCTGATACCGGCCCGCTGAGGGAGGCAAAGCCAGCACCCTCGACCAACCTGTTCCAGATGGCCCAGTCGAACGATGCGGTTCAAAAGTCGGGCATCTTTGGCGCAATCAATCGGAAGGTCGAAACCAGC
Organism: uncultured Chloroflexia bacterium; assembly: GCA_963753545.1. Lineage (GTDB taxonomy): Bacteria > Chloroflexota > Anaerolineae > Aggregatilineales > Aggregatilineaceae > CAVWCQ01. The sequence continues at coordinate 807,037 of CAVWCQ010000011.1, read as the reverse complement.
GAACAGGACGCCGCACCCAAAACATCCCTGTGGCAGGGCATCGCCAAACAAACCAGCCTGCCTGACTGCATGATGCGGCTGCTGCAAGCATTCTGCGACGAAGTGCCGACTCTGCTGGTGATCGACAATCTGCACGAGGCCGACGCGGATACGCTGGCTGTGCTCAGGACGGTGATGGACGGCATCACACGCGGGCGCATGGTCGTGCTGCTCACCTATGAGCCAGCTGCGACACTCGATCTGAATATCCGGCGAACGACCAGTGTGGGCGACCTGGACCGGGACGAGATGATCAGCGTCGGGCAGCGCTTCCTGAAAGCGGATGTTGGCTCACGGTTAGGGGATCGCCTGTGGGCTTATACGCATGGCCGCCCGTTGTACGTCGAAGAACTGCTGAAACTGTGGCAAGCCAAAGGGTTGATCGGCCCTGCTGATGGCAAAATCGATCTGATCAGCGATGATACGGGCAGCGCGATTCCCGACACGGTGAGCCAGTTGGTGATCAGCCAGATTGACCACCTGCCAGCAGAAGCGCGGGCGATTCTGCAAGCCGCGTCTGTGCTGGGGAGCAGTTTCACACTCGAACCGTTAGGGGCTATCCACGAAGGGGCCGATCTGCCGCGCATGGAAGCCACTTTGCGCGATCTGGTCACGAGGCAAACGCTGGAAACTGAACCGGGCGGTGGCTACCGCTTCCGGCAGGGCGTGGCTCATGTCGCGTTGTATGAAAGCCTGAACCGCTTGCAGCGCCTGAAACTGCACAAAGCGGCGGCGGCTTTTTGCGAACGGCAGGAAGGCGATCACCTCATCGCGACGATCACGCATCTGGCGAAGGGCGGCGTCATGGAACGCGCCAAAGAACTGCTGCGCACGGCTATTCAGCAAGCCGAGGCCGACGGTCAGATCGAACGGGCGCTGGACCTGTGCCGCTGCGGGGTGAGTCTGTTCCCGAACGATCAGGCGATCAGGGATACTGCGGCGCGGCTCGGGGGATAGAAAAAACGGGCTGCCGGATCCGTGCCGAGTCCTTTTTTTCGGGCATTTCAAAACCGATTTTTCACCCCCAGATCTGGGGGTGAATTGATTCTCCTACCCCCCAGATATAGGGGTGCGAAACCTCCTCAGAATGGGTGTATCTTCACTCAACAAGAATTTGAATTAACAGAACAATTGAGCTATCATTACACCATATCAAGTGGTTAAGGAGGCGAACATTCATGCAGCGTCACATGATTTTGGTCTGTCACGCCGCCGATGGGCACTTCGCAAACGGAAATCGTGATGGAGTGCGCCGGGTTTTTGAGCAGTCGTCTCGCATTATCGAAGTGGTTGATCTGGGCCGTGACCGGTACGAGTTAACCTGTGCTGACGGCGGGCAACTGGTTCTTTATGCGCCTGGGCTGGATGGGGCCCGGTCCTTTCACCGGATGGAGATATTCCTGGATCCCGAGGCGTGGACAGAGGATATGCTGCATCTGATTCTGGAATTCATGCGCGCAGGGGGCTTTGGCCTGATGGAGAGCGTTGAAGCCTCGCAGTTTATTGTCGCCCTGCCGCAGCAAGTCGTCTACTACCCCTGGCTGCCAGAGCCGCCCCTGCTGGTCCGCAACCCGCGTGACCTGGCCTATACTATCGCGAACCCGGTGCTGTAGTTCGCGCTTCAATTGGATACGTCATTATGTAACAACGGCGGACCCTGACTGCGAGTCCGCCGTACTGTTTGTAAAAAGAAAAAAGATTTACCGCAAAGAGCGCAAAGGAAAAACAAGAGAGAAACGCAAGAGAGAAAAAAGCAAAAGTGGATAGAGCCTTGTGGGACCAATACAATCCACGAAAACGAAAAGGGCTGATATACTCGAAGGAACCGATAGACTTTATTCAGGAGATTTATCTCGTATGCGTGATTTTGTCTCACAGCGTGTCCAGTCTGTACCGCCTTCTGGCATTCGCCGCTTCTTTGACATCAGTGCCACGATGAGCAATGTTATTTCGTTGGGCATTGGCGAACCCGACTTTGTCACCCCTGAAGCGATTTTGAATGCTGGCATTCGGTCGCTGGAACATGGCCATACGCACTATACCAGCAACAGTGGAACCCTTGAACTACGCAAAACTATTGTCACCTATCTCCAGCGCCTGTACGGAATCGAATACGACCCGGAACATGAAGTCCTGGTGACCGTTGGCGTCAGCGAAGCTCTCTACCTGGCTTTTACGGCTACGCTCAACCCTGGCGATGAAGTGATCATCCCTCAGCCAAGCTTCGTCGCCTATACGCCTGAAGTTTCCTTTGCCAGCGGCGTTCCGGTGGTGATCAATACACTTGTTGAAAACAACTTCCAGGTGACCGGAGCCGAGGTTGAGGCCGCAATCACGCCGCGCTCTAAGACGATTTTGTTAGGATATCCGAACAATCCAACCGGGGCGGTGATGACTCCTGAACGGCTGGCCGAAATTGCCGCGGTAGCCGAAAAACACGATCTGATGGTCATTTCCGACGAGATTTACGACCGGCTGGTTTACGGGGTGAAACACACACACTTCGCCACGCTGCCCCATATGCGGGAGCGGACACTGGTGCTCGGCGGATTCAGCAAGAGCCATGCCATGACCGGCTGGCGGCTGGGGTATGCGGTAGGCCCGGCTGCATTGATCAACGCCATGCGCAAAGTCCACCAATATACGATTATGTCGGCCCCGACCGCCGCACAGATGGCTGTCGCTGAGACGCTGCTTTCCGTCGATGAGGATGTCGAGCGCATGCGCCTGGAGTATGATCGCCGCCGCCGCCTGATCGTCAAAGGGTTCAACGAACTGGGGCTGACCTGCTTTGAACCACTCGGCGCGTTTTATGCGTTCCCCAATGTCAAAGCGGCGGGGATGGATGAACAGACCTTCGCCGAAAAACTGTTGGAAGAAGAACAGGTTGCCGTCATTCCCGGCACAGCCTTTGGTGACTGCGGCGCGGGTTTCGTGCGGGCCTGTTATGCAACCGCCTACGAGCAGATCGAAGAAGCTCTGGAGCGCATGCACCGCTTTATGCAGCGGCATGGCTAAGTTGGCAAGCCCAGACTTTTGATCCAGAATCCGCGTTGAGTCAAGATGCATCCAGGAGTAAAGGTGTGGACGCGGAACATCGGGAACGATTAAAGAAGCAGGTCATTCAGATGATGAATGACCGGGAACAACTGCAAGCGGCGCTGAATGAAAATCTGAAGGTATTCTCAGGCCAGCTATTTGCCGCTCTGGAAAACGCTCTGGCGGAACTCCAGGAACAGCAGGTTATTGGGATGGGTAAATCTCGCCGGATAGCGCATCCCGCCGGAAATGGACGCGAGGCGCTTCAAGTTTTCATTGAAGACTGGAGTATCATCCTCGTTCCACTCATGGGGCTTGCCAGGCCCAATGCCAAGGATGAGGCAGTCATTTCCAATGCCCTGTTCAAGGAGCCATGCGCGCGTATCGCCGTCTTTTTGACGGATGATCCCCAAGGCCGGGCATTCTACGATTTTATTATCTTTGAGGACGGGGCGTGGTTTGCCTGGGGCTATGGCTGGCCGAAGCAGCAGGCGGATATTGAGAACACCGATTTTGATGGGCTGGCAATAGAGCTGCTGCACAGCTTTGTCAAAGATATTTTCACGACCTGGAATATCCGGGCTGAAACTGCATTGGCGTCAGCACTCGATCCTAAACGGCAGGCTTATATCTTTGGACTCCCTGGTGAAGCCCGCCAGGGTGGGTAGATCAGCAATGAAAATCATCAACCGGCATCCCCAAGATGCCGGTTTTGATTCCGGTATTCATTCAGATAACACTTACAAAACGCGTGAAAACCGTCCTGATTCACAAATGCGGGTTTGGAATCGCTACCTTAAAATTTTCGCGCGTTCTGGAAAATTTAAGGTTCGGATTTTGACGAGTTGCCCAAATTGGCCCAAACCACCAGATATAGGGCTGTCGAACATTTGAGCCGCCAGATATGGCGGTTATGGAACCTACGACTCATTGCAAGCAACTCCTCTTTCAGGTTTTGCAAAATTTTAATCTTGAGTCCCCAAAACCAAATCTTAAAAAATTGAATTCTTTAAGGTTGGAGGCCCGAATTTGATTGAGTCTGGAACGACTCTTTGTTAAAATGGTTTTACCTTGGAGTCAGGGTGATATTTCTCAGTCAACCACAAAGACCGCAGAATCACTGCTCTGACATTATCACCATCCGTGATCGTTAAACATTTTGCACATTTTTAATCCCGAACAGGCAGACTTATCTGCCTGAGCGCCGCTGCATTATTTTTTGTCGGACAGAGTGAGGCCTTACAGATGCTAACTGCAAAAGAAGCATGGCAAGCCACACTCGGCCAACTTCAGCTACAACTCAGCCGAGCCACCTTTGATACGTGGCTCAAGGGGGCAGAGTTGATGGCGTATGAGGATGGCGAATTTACGATTTGGGTGCGTCACGCTTACGCTAAAGACTGGATCGAAAAGCACCTTAATCATCTGGTCAAACAAACGCTGAGCAGCATTTTTAACCGCTCGGTGCAAATCAACTACATCGTTTATCTCTCGAACGAGCAGCAGGTCGAACGCAAACCCGGCACGTTGTGGGCAACCGAGCCAGAAAGTATCGACGAGGCCGAGCTTTCGGAATGGGATCCGCGCATCAGCGGTTTGAGCCGCCGCACGGCCCGCCATAATAACGCGTTCCACACACCGCTCAATGAACGTTATACTTTCGAGAACTTCATCGTTGGGCCAAGCAATGATTTTGCTCACGCGGCTGCCCAGGCAATCGGGGAAACATTGGGCAGTTACAACCCCCTGTATATCTACGGTGGGGTAGGGCTGGGCAAAACCCATCTGCTTCAGGCTATCGGGCATGCCTGCCAGGACCAGGGACACGCCGTGATGTATATCACAGCGGAATCCTTTATGAACGAACTGGTCATGGCAATCCGTGCCCACAAGATGGAGGAATTCCGCGAACGATACCGCAGCACCAACGTGCTGCTGGTTGATGACTTCCAGTTTATGGCGGGCAAAACAGCTACCGAAGAGGAGTTCTACCACACCTTTAACGCCATCTTCACCCAGAACGGCCAGATTGTGGTTGCGGCGGATCGCCCGCCGAGCAAAATCGCGAAGTTGGACGAGCGCCTGTTATCCCGCTTTGAAGGCGGGCTGCAAGCCGATATTCATGCGCCTGAACTGGAAACTCGGATTGAAATTCTGGAGAGCAAGTCGGCGGCGCAGGGCAAACCGCTGCCGGAGGATGTCGCACGGATGCTGGCTGAAACGGTTACCAGCAACATCCGCGAACTGGAAGGCGCGCTGACACAGGTGCTGGCGCGCGCACATCTCAGCAAACAGCCGCTCACCATCACCCTGGCTCAGATGGTGCTCTTCAAGAAGAAGGGCGGGGCTGAGCCGGTACGGAAGGGAACGGCAAACCTGGGGCAGGTGCTCGAAGCGGCAGCATCGTATCACCAGCTTTCGCTCGATGATCTGATGAGCAAAAAGCGCACCAAGGATATCGTCCGAGCGCGGCAGATTGCCATGTACCTCGCCCGCGAAGAAACCGACGCGACGCTGCCACAGATCGGGGATGCACTGGGCGGACGCGATCACAGCACGGTACTGCACGGCTACCAGAAGATCGCGGAGGAAGTCGAACAGGACGACGAACTCAAACGCGAGGTGAGTTTTATCCGCCGCCAGTTATATTTCAACTAGTCTGCCTCTTTTACCGAAGTCTATCCACACGCCGCGATTAACGCGGCGTTTTTGTTGGCACAAATCCCCCGCCAATTCGAGTTATCCACAAAGTTATTCCCATTTGAGTCCATACAGGTGTCGTTAAACTCCCATAATTATCCCACATTGCCATTTTTTCGATTAAGGAATTTATTCTAAATTTATGAAAAATCGATGTATGTGGATAACATGTGGATAACGTGTGGATAAGATGTGGATTGTCATTGGCATACTATTACCCGCTGAATCCCACCGAATCGCACCCCCCATATCTGGCGGTCCTACTCTAAAATCAAACCGTATATCTGGGGGTAGAATTTTGTTAAAAATTCGTTCTTTTATGCCATTGTGGATAACTTTTTGAGTTATCCACAATCTGTGTGGATAACTTTTTTGAGGTGAAATACGTCTTTGGGATTCATGTGGGAAATATGTGGGGGGTGAGGTGGATCAGGACCGCCAGATATGGGGGTCCTATCCATTTTCTACCTGTGGGCAAACGAGTTATCCACAAAGTTATCCACATATCCACAGTCCCTACTACTACTATACCTATATAGATCCTCTCCTTATAGAGATCAAAAAAATAGTAGTAGCGCGCGGGTGATTGTGGATAACTAGCTGTCCCAAAAAGGATGGAGTACGATTAAGCACAGCAATAGATTTGTGGGGGATATAGCAATGATCGAACCAAATAAAACATCGATGGCTTATGAAGAAGAAATCAAGCGGCTAAACCGGCTGGTTGATGTCAGCCTAGTCATTAACTCCACGTTGGACCTGCGCCCCCTGCTTAGTGTCATTATGGATTATGCGGCTGAAATTACCGGGTCCGAATCCGCCTCCGTCATGCTTTATGATCGGAACAGCAACCTGCTGCATTTTGTCGCGGCGACAACAACCAGCCCTGTCGCCAAAGATCTGATGAATATTCCCGTTCCGCTCGAAGGCTCGCTGGCTGGTGCGATTTTGCGCGAAAACCGGGCGATTGTCCTGGACGACGTCTCCAACGATCCGCGCCATTACCGCCGGACGGATGATCAGAGCGGTTTCGATACGCGCTCGCTGATTGGCGTTCCCATGCGCTATAAAGATCAGCCCATTGGCGTGCTGGAAGCTGTCAACAAAAAGGTCGGCAAATGGACCGAGGATGACCGGCGCAATATGCTGGTGCTGGCTTCTCAGGCTGCCGTCGCCATCGAAAACGCGCGGTTGGTCCAACAACTTCAGAAAGCTTTTAACGAACTCGATCAGCTTGATAAACTGAAAAATGATTTTATCGCCATTGCTTCGCATGAACTGCGAACACCGCTCAGTGTCATTCTGGGATATGCTACCTTTCTGAAGGAAGACGCGCAGGAAGAGGTCAGTGAACATGCAACACACGTGCTCAACAGCGCGCTGCGCATGCGCAACCTGATCGAGGATATGACCAATCTTCGTTATCTGAAGATGGGCGAAACTGAGTTGGCGAAAGAGCACATTCCACTGGCGGCAATTTTCCAGGCGGCCCAGGCTGACGTTGAAAGCATGGCAGCGGCTAAGGGGCACACATTAAAGGTCAATACGCCTGATATGGGCCTTGTGGTCGTTGTAGACCGCATTAAATTGGGAATGGCCGTTACCAATCTGCTCAACAACGCGATCAAATTCACACCCAGCGGCGGCGAGATTCTGTTTACCTCTGCGCGCAAACCAAAAGCGGTCTGGATCGTGGTCAAAGATACCGGAATCGGGCTGCAACAGGATCAGATGACGCGCATCTTCGAAGAATTCCACCAGGTCGAGGATCATATGACGCGGCGGCACGGCGGCATGGGCCTGGGATTGGCGATTGCGAAGGGATTGGTCGAGGCGCACGGCGGGAAAATCTGGGCCGAGAGCGAAGGACTAAATCACGGCAGTACCTTTATTATCAGCCTGCCACTCTCATAGTTATTTCCTTTGTCGGGCGCGGCGGCTTAGCGCTTAGCTTCGCCGCTGCACGCGGCAGCGCCTACAAAATCTGGGACGGTTATGCACATCAAAACGGAACGATTTGAGATTCGCCCGGTGCGCGACGATGAACGCGGCGCGATTTTAGACGTTTACCGGGAGTGCGAGGACTTTTTGGCGCTTGGCCCGGTGGCCCAGGCATCGATGGCAATGGTCGAAGCGGATTTGCGCCTGTCGGAAAAGTCCGGCGGCGTGTTCTGCGGCATTTACCAGCCTGACGGAAAGATGATCGGCGTGCTGGATATTGTGCTGCGTCTCTACGAGGGCGATCCATCACAGGCTTTTCTGGAACTGCTGATGATCGCCCAGCCTTACCGATCCAGCGGGATCGGGGCGGCGGTGGTGCAGGCAGCAGAGGCCGAGGTCCGGCGCGATCCGGCGGTGAAGGTGATCGTGTCAGGTGTGCAGTATAACAATCCCGGCGGGATCCGCTTCTGGACGCGCCATATGGGCTATCGCATTACGGGTCCGGCGGTGGATTGTGGCGACGGGACAAGCGGATATCCACTGCGGAAAGATTTATAACCGCAGAGAGCGCGGAGAACGCGGCTTCGCTTGGAAAAGCAAGAGAAAAATAAAGTACACGGTAAAGAGCAAAAACAGGTTCACCCAAGTTATTCTCCAAGGGCGGCAACCCACCGAGCCTCTATCCTCCGCCGCCCAATTTCTCCATTTCCGCTTTTGAAAAGGGAAAAAATCGAATGGTGTCCCAACTTTTTCAGCAGCTTGGCACGGTGGCAGCCGAAGGCATGGAGCAGTTGTGTGTGCCCGGTCTCGCGGTAGGTATTTTGCATAACGGTCAGGAGGAGAGCGGCGGCTGGGGCATCACCAGTGTTGAAAATCCACTGCCCGTCACAGACGAGACCCTGTTCCAGATTGGTTCTGTCACCAAGACTTTCACGGCAACCGCCGTCATGCGGCTGGTGGAAGCGGGCAAACTCAATCTGGATGAGCCGCTGCGCACTTATCTGCCTGAATTGAAGATGTCCGATGAGGAAGTTGCCCAACGGGTGACGATGCGCCACCTGCTGACCCATGCCGGGGGTTGGATGGGCGGCTGCTATGATGATTTCGGCAATGGGGATGATGCGTTAACAAGGATGACCGCCCGGTTGGCCGATATGCCGCAGCTTACCCCGCTGGGCGAAGTGTTCCATTACAACAACCTAGCCTTCTATGTGGCCGGGCGGATTCTCGAAGTCATTGAAGGGAAGCCCTTTGAGACGATCATCAAAGAGAGCGTCTTCGAGCCGCTGGGGATGGAATTATCCTGCTTCTTCCAGGATGATGTGATGACACGGCGATTTGTCGTGGGGCATGAGGTGGACGACAACCAGCAGGCGATTGTAACCCGTCCGTGGGGTATACCACGCGCCCATGCGCCTGCCGGGGGAATTGTCTCAACGGCAAAAGATATGCTGCGTTATGCCCATTTTTGCCTTGGAGAATGCAATGGAGTGCTGCAAGCGGAGACGCTGGCGCTGATGCACCAACCACATGTTACCATCCGGCCCGGCCATTCGTCGGTGGGGTTGGCGTGGTTCATCGAACCAGTGAACGGTGTGCAGGTTCTGAATCATGGCGGCGCTACATCTGGGCAGCAGAGTCTCTTTTTCTTCGTGCCACAGCACCATCTCGCGGCGGTTATCTTAGCCAACAGCGATCCGGGAGGCGTTTTAATCGATCAACTCTACCGCTGGATGCTGCTGCATTATCTCGGCATCGAGGTTAAGGACCCGCCTTATACCACCCGCGCGGACGAGGAACTGCTGCCTTACGTAGGGCGCTATATCCATCCAACAGGCGTTCTTGAAGTCACGCTGCACGAAGGTGGTTTGATGCTGCACCTTGAGCCAAAGAACTTCCCGGCTGATGATGCTCCCGCGCCGCCTGCACCGCCGCCCGTTCACCTGAGCTTCTTCGAATCTGACTGCGCCCGCGTGCCTGACGGCCCATTCCAGGGGATGGAAGCCGAATTTCTTAGGGGCGCAGCGGGGAGTCTTAGCTGGATGCGGCTGGGGAACGTGATTTATAGGCGCGAGGGATAAAAAAGCATCTCACCGCGGAGAGCGCAAAGAGCGCGGAGAAAAACAAGAGAAATGCAGGGCGATCCAGTGCGGCCTTTGGTCGTCTAGGTCGCCCTTACTGGTCGTTGAGATCGTCCCAGAGAGCGCGGAAAGGGCGCTTTGCCAGGACGGGCAGATCGCGATCCCCGGCTGGATTGAGACGGCGAGGAAGATGCAGCCTGCCGCCGCGTGCCAGTGGAATTTGTCCAATCCGCGCGAGGCGGGTCAAGGTCCGGTAGAGCCGCCCATGAGACAGCACGTAGGCGACAAATCCTTCCAGCCAGCGTTCATGAGCCGGGAGGACGTGCTCCTCAACGGCATCTCTCCGCAGGGCGAGCAGCATACGCGGCAGGTCAATGCGCACCGGGCAAACGTCCAGGCAGGCCCCACAGAGCGAACTCGCCTGGGGGAGAGCCGCGTTTTCCTTCAAGCCGAACAGCAGAGGAACGACCACTGCACCAATCGGGCCGCTGTAGGCATTGCCATAAGCATGCCCGCCCGCTTCCTGATAGACCGGGCAGGCATTGAGGCATGCACCGCAGCGGATACACTGCAAGACCTCTTCATACTCGGTCCCAAGCTGGCGGCTGCGCCCATTATCGAGCAAGATGATATGCACTTCCTGCGGGCCGTCGGGATCATCGGGCCGGGCCGGGCCAGTGATGATTGAGGTGTAGATCGAAAGCGGGACACCTGTCGCGCTGCGGGCCAGCAGGGACAACCAGACGGCGGCGGCATCCCAATTCGGCGCGATCTTTTCGATGCCGATGACCGCGATATGGACGGGTGGCGCACTCGTCACCAGCCGCCCGTTGCCTTCATTTGTAACCAGTATGATGCTGCCCGTTTCGGCCACGCCAATATTGCCGCCCGTGATGCCGATGCCCGCTGATAGAAATTTTCCCCGCAGGACGCGGCGCGCTTCGGCGGTCATCGCCGGGATATCGTCGGGATCGATGGGGCGGCCCACTTCGCGGCTGATCAGCTCCGCCACCTGGGCACGCGTCTTGTGCAGGGCGGGAGCGATGATGTGGGAGGGAGTCTCACCGGCAAGCTGGATGATCCATTCGCCCAGGTCGGTCTCAACAGGCGTGATCCCGGCGTGTTCCAGCGCGTGATTGAGATGGATTTCCTCGGTTGCCATCGATTTCGACTTCACCACCAGCGACACGCCACGCGCCTGGGCAATGTCGATCACAATCTGGTTCGCCTCGGCGGCGTCCAACGCCCAATGGACGTGCGCGCCCGCTGCTGTCGCGTTGCGCTCAAACATCTCTAGATAGTCTGCCAGACGAGCCAATGTTGAGGAGCGAATCAACTTCGAGATGATCGCGCAAACCGTCTGAGTCGGGGATTTCCGCCAGGGCTTCGGCGCGGCGCTCCCGCTTGCGCAGGGTGGACAGATCAATCGCATCTTGCAGATGAGGGTCGGCAATGGCGCGCTCTGCCGCAGTGCACGGAACTGTTTGATCGTGGTCACCGGGTGATCTCCTCTAAAACGGTGGCGATGTGTTCGGCCCGGCGGGATGAGTCCTTGAGCAGCCCGCGCATCTGCATCAAACAGCCGGGGTCGGCGGTTACGAGCAGGTCAGAGTCGGTCAGGGCGGCACGATCCAGTTTCTCGGCGGTCATGGCGTTGGAGACTTCCGGCATGCGGATCGAAAAGAGGCCGCCAAAACCGCAGCAGCGATCTGGCTCGTTCATCTCGACCAGGGTGCAGCCTGCCGCTTCAAGCAGGCGGCGCGGTTCCTGCTTCAGATGCAGCAGGCGGTTCATGTGGCAGGAGTTGTGATAAGTGACGCGCAGCGCATTGGAAGCGGGTTTGGGCTCCCATTCTGCCTGATGAACGAGAAATTCGGTCAGTTCAAAGGTTTTGGCGGCGAGCGCTCGGGCGCGGGCATACCAGTCGGGCCAGGGTTCCAGGATATGCGGATACTCAGCGCGGATCATCGTCGTGCAGGAGCCGCTGGGCAGGACTACCGCTTCGTAATCCTCGAAAATTTCAACGGCGCGGCGGGCCAACCTGATCGACTGGTCGCGGAAACCGCTGTTAAAAAAGGGCTGACCGCAGCACGTCTGATCGCCAGGAAACTCGACCGTATACCCGGCGCGGCGCAGCAGTTTGACCGTCGCGACGCCGACTTCCGGCATGATTTGATCAACAAGGCAGGTGACGAGCAGGGCCACCCGTTTCGATTGGGTCATAAAACCTCACCCCGGCTTAACGCCTCACTGCGTGAGGTTGCGTTCAGCTTGCCCCTCTCCAGTCTGCGCTGGAGAGGGAAAAAGGTCGCAATTCCTATAAAGGATAACAGATCATCGGCGGCGCAGGAAAATCAGCAGGATGACAATCGCCAGCGCATCAAATATTGCTCCGGTGACGCCGTTCGCCAGCAGGCCCAGGTCGAACAGGTAGGGGCCGATCAGCGCGCCGATCATGCGGCCTGCCGACAGTCCGGCGACATTGCCCGCCATCATCGTGGCACGGGCTTCGGGGAGGAGTTCGGTCATCATGGGCAGGGTGCTGACCAGCGCGAACTCGAAGGTGATAAAAAACAGGAACAGGCCGATCAATGCCCCGGTGACACTGAAGCCGAGAGCGGGCAGCAGCAAACAGGCCAGCGCATTGAGGGAGATGCCAACCAGGATCGAGCGCTGTTTGCCGAGACGATCCACCAGTCCAGCGACCAAGCCTTCGCCACCCAATTCGGCAACGCCAATCACGGCGGATGCCGCACCGAGGGCCGCAATTTTCAGGTGAAATGAGTCTTCCATCCATGCGCCAAAAACAATGGTGACCGTCTCGTTTCCGGCGCTGAGCAGCAGGCTGATGCTCAATCCGGCGAGGGCGGGCGCGCTTTTGAGCAGGAGGGGCATCCCGGTCATCCAGGAGGGGCGAACAGCGGCGGGCAGGCGCTCGTCGCGGGGCATAATCCGCCACAGCATGATCGTCGCCAGGACCGCACAGCCCGCCAATACCGGGAACGGTGCCTGCCAGCTTCCGCTGCGAGCAATCAGCCAGCCTGCCACCGGAACGCCCAGCAAAAAAGCGCCCGACCAGCCGAGTTCCGTGACAGCAATCGCCAGCCCGCGCTCCTGGTAATGGACGCGATCCCCCAGGTAGGCATATATGGCAGAATCGAAAATCTGTTTGGAGACGCTGGCAAGCAGCAGCGCGATAAACAGCGCCGGATAGGTGGGCCACGCCGTGACGATCAGCATCGCCGTGGCGAAGATCAGCAGCGCGATCAGCATCGCCGTCTTGCGGCCCCGCACATCGGCCAACAGTCCAAACACCGGGCCGAGCAGTCCCAGCGCGGATCGGGCCGTCACAATATGAGCGATGGCTTCCAGGTCGACACCCAGGCCACGCGCAAAACGCGGCAGGAAGGGATAGACCATGCGATGCCCCGTATTGAGGACAAGCCGCGCCGCCGAAAACGCTAACAGTTGAAAGCGCAGCCGGATCGGGTCGCGATCTGGTTGAGGTGTTGAATTTTCCAAAAGAAATCCTCAGGCGGTGAGCACACGCCCCGTTGCGCTCAGGACACTGAGCAGATGAGTCACCAAAACATCCCGATTCGTGGGATTCACTTCAATCACTTTGACGTCCGGTCGCGCCTTGATCGCATCCGAGAAGGGCCGGGAGCGTTTGACCACCGTGCCCAGGACTACCAGATCGCTGTCCAGTACTTCCAGTACGATCTGGCAGAAGGCATCGGAAAACATCTCCATCGGGCCGATCTCGTCAATGATCACCAGTGAGCGATTCAACATGGCGCGCTGAATGCTGGCGACGCCGATCTCGTCCAGCGATGCCAGATCAATGCCGTATTTGCTGATGCGAGGCGGGCCGGATAGCGCGGCGTGGGCCAGAATGCCGACCTGACCATCGAGCGTGATCATCTTAAAGCCCTGGCGATCCCCATCCACGCGAATTTCCTCGGTATAAAAACCGTCGGCCTGACTGCGCACATTTTCCAGAATGCGCCGGATGAGGGTTGTTTTGCCGCAGCCGGGATCGCCTGTCAGCAGAAATTTCGTCATGTTACCTCCCTATGGGATATCCTGGGGCGGGTGGGCTGTACCGCCCGGTGTCGGGCGCGGGACGCGCTGGCCCCGTAAATCCACCAATCCCAGGTCGATCATCCACTGGCAGAGCAGCGGGCCGCCGTGCCGATCCGCCTGGGGGATACCGTTGGCACGGGGGAGGCCGTCGAAGCCGCGCAGATAGCCGAATGTGCCGTCGATCTGGGCACGGGCTGCCTCCGACAGTTCCGCGTCACCCATCGCTATCGCGTGGATGTGAATGGGCGAATCCGGATACAGATCGCCCGTGTCGCGCAGCCATGCCGCGAATCCGGCAAGGCGCAGGGCGTGAACCATCGGCTCGATTTCGGCGGTCATGACGTCCCACGTGCCCGGATCGCGGACCGATAGATCTACCGCACCGCCGCCATCATGTGTCCCAAAGCTGGCGGCTAAAACGCCGCCTGTGTAGCTCCCCTGGGTGAGTCCCTGCCGGAAGTAAAGCAGACCGCCTCCAGCACTGTAAATGACCTGCGCCTGATCCAGCATGGCGAGGGTGCGGGCGTTGAGAATCACGCCGTTGATCGCGATCTGGGTGTAATCATCGGGCGGCTGCAAACAGCCCTGCGGTTCCACGAACGGCGTAGGCGTACCCGTCTGGGCGCTGCCCGCCGCCAGGGGAACCAACATAAGATGCGATCAACAGACCCGCCGCGCCGATCCAGATGCGCATAGCTCCCTCCAGGGAAAAAAACAAAAAACAATTCACCGCGAAGGGCGCAAAGAACAAACAAAGAAAAACATAGATCGCAAAGGAAAGGGGAAGAGAGAGTAAAAGATAAGTATCCCAACCAACTATAGCGAATTCAGATCGATATGCCCATCACACGGCCCGCAGCATTTGCCGGACTTCCATCAGGATTTTGCCGAGCCTGTTTTGCCCGGTTCCGAAGCGGCCCGCGCCCCAGAAATAGTCGTTGGGCGCATTTTCGATCAGGTCTTCGTCACCTGTCGCCAGCAGAACAGCGCGGATATCGGCGTGGGTCTCGAATTTACGCAGGACCGCGCGGCGCATCATGTCGATCTTGACTGATTCCCAATCGGGGCGGAGCGGCCAATCGCGCTTACGGCCCAGCGACTTCGCCATCTTTGGGGTTTTGGCGCGGCGGATTTGTTCCGCGTAGTCGGTCCCAGCGAATTTCTGCGCCTGGAAATAATGCTCAACCGTGGGCCAATACACGCCGTCGATCTCAAAGCCGTGCGGCGAGAAATTCGAAAAACAGGCGTACTTATCGAGTGAGGAATAAAATAAAATCATGGATCACCTGGCTTGCCAAATCTCCTGAAGCGGTCTGTAGCTGAGCAGCGTAATCCCCTCCTGTTGGATCACCTCACGGGCTTCCGCAGACACCAGGAAGTCTAGATCTGCCTGGCGTACAGGAGCGCCATCGGGTTCTATGGCGAGCAATTCACCATCTGCCACGCCGGGATGAACCGCCCACTCGTTCAGCCCCACTGGGAGATCACGCAGCAACTGGGCAAACCGGGCTGTCTTTCCACTGGTATCCAGAAGGTAGCTATCCAGGAAGTCGTGGTCGTTGGAGGGCAAGCCCTGACGCTGCACCTTTTCGATTAAGGATCGCTCGCGGACTCGCAACGCAAGGCCGTATTCCCTTGCCAAACTGAACATCACATCGAAGATATCGGGCTTCAGCGCGATGCGCACAGAATGCCAATCCAGGTGGGTCGGCTTAAGGTTGGCTGCCAACACGGTTTCGATCTGCGCTCTGAATTCGATTTCCAGCTCATCGAGTTCTGATCTGAGCCAGAAATTCCGGCATACGTTCGAAGCGGTAGAAATAGCCTGTCTCATCAACCAAGGACGACACTCTGTCCCTGGGAGTGAGCGGCCCCCAACGGTAATCAGGACCATCGCAGAGGACTGTCAGGTGAACACCGAAAGGAATATCAGGATTTTCGCTGAGTAAACGCATGGCGTGTAATGCCCAGGCGCAGGGAACCATCAGGGTCGTGGAACAAACCACACCCTCCGTCAGCGAACGAAAGATAGCCGCGTTAGTTGCGTGACACATCCCCAAATCGTCGGCGTTTATAATCAGTAAACGAGCATCACCTGAATATCCTAACAGCTTGTTCGTTTCACTTTCTTGCGATTTGCTCATCTATTTCATCCGTGATTGTGTTGACAGCTTCTTGAACCGAACTTTTAGATCGGCATAGTCTGGTCCCCAAAAAAGGGGCGCATGAACTCGATCATACACCCCTCATTACTGTCAGGAATAGAACCTTACCGGGCTGGGGCCAAAACTTCCGGCGCAGACAGATCCACATCAATCGGTTCCGGACCGTTGGGAAACGACTTGATCACGGTGGGCACTCGCAGGCGCGGCTCGCTCTCGTAGAGGGCGCGCAGATCGGCGAAGCGTTCGTTGGACGCCGGGTAGAAGTTCATGGCGCGGTCCAGGAAGGCCAGCGTCTCGGCGTCGGCAGTGGTGGGATCACCTAACAGCGGCCCGGCGCTGTCCCAGGGCAGCAGTTCGACCTTGTTGAGTGCGGCGATATCGAGGCGGGCATCACCGAGCACGAACCAGAGTCCCTGCATATCCATGATGCCGCACCTGTCAGGATCGACTTCACCCGCCCGGCACTTGAGCCACATTTCCGAGCCGACGATGAACTGATCACGCGGAACATCAAGCGTATTAAAGGGGATGTTCAGGGCCTTGATCATCATTTCATCCAACTGAGCATCGACCAGCACCCAGCGCTTCTCGTCGGCGTTCCAAACCTCGCAGACCCAGTGATCCTCAAAGTGATCGGGAATGAAGTAGGCGGCGAATCCACAGCGCGCGCGGGCCGGGATGCCCTGGTGGCGAAGCAGTGTTGCCAGCATCACCGAGAAATGACGGCAGTTAGCGACGAGCCGCTTCTCCTGGGGGCGCGGAATGGTCAGCAGTCGGTTATCGACAGCGGCGATCTTTGACAGCATAGCGGAGACGCGGCGAATCTGCACTTCCTGCTTGCGTTCGGCGGGCAGATCGAGATTGTAGCCTTGCAGCCAGAAGATGTGGATCAGATTGTTCTGGACGATCCGAACGAGATCGGGAATCTCCGCAGGCAGCCCTTTGAGCAGGCCGACGTGTTCACCGGGTTCGGTGATCGTACTCTGCGAAGCGTAATAAGCGAGGGGGTTGGCGATTGATTCTGCCATTGTGTCTCCTGTGTGCAGTTTGCCTGGATCAACTTACTTATTGTAACTGCACATTCCTGACACCAAGTGTCATGTATTGTGGTAAACTAGAACAGGTTTGCTAAAACGAGGGAAAAAATCATGCGCGCGGATCGTCTGCTCTCCATTCTTCTGCTGCTGCAAACACGCGGTCGTATCACGGCGGGACGACTGGCCGAGATGCTCGAAGTCTCCGAACGGACCATCTACCGTGACCTGGACGCGCTGAGCGCGGCGGGTATTCCCGTGTATGCTGAGCGGGGGCCGGGCGGCGGCTGCGCCCTGACCGATGGCTACCGGACCAATCTGACCGGGCTGACCGAAACGGAAATCCGGACTCTCTTTGTGCCGGGTGTGCATGGGCCGCTGGCGGATCTGGGGCTGGGGCGAGTGCTGGAAGACGCGCTGCTCAAACTCATGGCCGCGCTGCCATCCGTTCACCGGCACGACGCGCAGCGAGTCCGGCAGCGGCTGCTGCTCGATGCTGCTGGCTGGTTCCGGGGCGAGGAGCCAGTTCCCTATCTGCATACCGTCCAGGAAGCGATCTGGCAGGATCGCGCGCTGATGCTCACATACCGCCGTCCCGATGGGGTTAACACCGAGCGGCTGGTTGATCCGTATGGGCTGGTTGCCAAGGCAAGCATCTGGTATCTGGTGGCGTTGGATCGGGCGGCAGCGGAGATGCGTGTCTTTCGCGTATCCCGCATTACTGAGGCGGCGGTGAAGCGATGAGGGTTTTGAGCGCCCGGCGGATTTTGATCTAACTACGTATTGGGCGCAGTGGAGCCACGATTTTGAGACCAGCCGGAGCCAGTTCCGGTTCCGCCTGCGCGTCTCACCGGAGATCGCAGCCATCTTACCGAATATTTACGGCGAGAGTTTGCGCCACGACATTGAGCAGATGGAGCGGGATGAGCAGGGCTGGGTGATGCTGACCCTCACGGTGGAGTTGATGGAATTTGCCAGCGCGCAGATTCTCGGTTTCGGGCGACGGGTTGAAGTGCTGGACCCGCCCGAATTACGGGAGCGGGTGATCCAGACGGCGCGGGCGGTGGTCGATTTTTATGGCGAGGAAGCTTAGGAAAAAGACAAAAGCAGTTTCAGGGCAAAGAGCGCGGAGAAAAGCAGAGAAAAACACTCGGTGAAAAAGAATGTTTGGTGGGGCGTGCTGCTGATCGGGGTGCCGCTGGCTTACAACCCGTACAGCCGCTGGCAGTATGAGCCAGATAAAATCGCGCTGGTTTTGTTGTGCGCCGGGGTGCTTTTCGGCGGGGCAGTGCGGCGCGGGATGATTACGCGCCCTAACCGTCTGCTCGGCGGCTGGATTGCGGCTTATCTGCTGGTGCGCTGGGCATCGCTGGCGGGATCATTTCTGCCGCATTGGAGCCTGTGGGGAGATGCGTCCTGGCGGAATGGGCTGTTGGTGACGGTGGCAGAGATCGGGCTGTTCCTGGCGGCGCGATCTGAACTGGGAGAACGGCGCGAACAGGTGATCACGATGCTGCTGGTTGGGAGCGGACTCGTCTGCGGCTATGGGCTGGCCGATTATCTGAGGCCGGGGCACGTACTGCGGATGGCTGGCACAACCGCACACGCCAACATTTTGGCGACTTATATTGCATTGATTTTGCCCCTGACCGCGTATCGCCTGTTGAGTGGGAGGCGGCGCATCCTGGCAGGAATTTTGCTGGGGATGCAAACCACCTGCCTGATCCTGACCTATTCGCGGGCGGGATGGCTCGCTGCGCTGACCGGGTTGTCCATATTCGGGCTGGGCTGGCTGTGGATCAAGGGGCAACGCTGGGCCTCGGCGCTGCTGGCGACGGGCTTGATCGCCGGGCTGGTTGTGCTGATCGTGCTGAGTATGCTGCCGCCGCTGCCGGGAACTGCTCCGCATCCGCTGCAAACGCTGACCTCACTATTTCGCTGGAAGGGGGCAACGGCGCAAATCCGGCTGTTAGGGTGGGAGGCGAGTTCTGGATGCGATCCGGGAAAAGCCGCTGCTGGGGTATGGCCCGGCGACATTCCGCGCGGTGCTGGAATGGAATCTGCCACCGAAACTGGCTCCCTTTGGCGGGGCAGCGGCTCTAGGAGGTCGCCCGCACAACGCTTACCTGGAAATTGCCGTAGAAAGCGGGATGATCGGGCTGGTCGCATACCTGGGATTGATCGGTGCGCTGCTGCTGCCGCTGGTGCGATCCATCACGCGCACGGATGCCTCTGATTCCCGGCTGTTTCAGGCGGCGGTGTTGGCGGCGCTGGGGGCGACTCTGCTCAACGGGGTTTTCTCGTTTGATACGGCGATTACCGGGATGCTGTTCTGGGTGTTGGCGGGGATGGGAAGCGATAGTCAGTGGGCGCAGCGGCTTAGCGGCTTCGCCGCACGCAAAGCAGCGCCCCTACAAATACGGCGAGAAGGGGCGCGCTTGGTGCTCGGAATGGGGCTTCCGGTGGTGGGGGTGATGCTGGCAGGGCTGATTGTTGGGCCGGATATGCTGGCTTACCGGGGTGAGACGCTGGCAAAGGATCACCATTGGGCGGATGCTGTGATCTGGTTGGAGCGGGCAGAAACAATCGCGCCGCTGCCGGAAGTCTTCGAGGCATCGCAAGCGCAGATCTACGCGGATTGGGCGCTGCATGACGGTTCGATCTGGCCGCGCGGCGCAGCGATCTATATCCATCTGGTGCAGACACGGCCCAGATGTGGTGGAATATCACCGATTGCAGGGAACCTATCTGAACCGCTGGTTTGTGCAGAGCGAGAATCCCACTACAGGTCAGCAGGCGATCCGTGCCTATGACGCGGCGATCCAACTCAGCCCACGCGATCCAGACCTCTGGCTGGATCGGGCGCTGATTCGCGTGCAGGTGGGGGACTCTACAGGGGCGTGGGCCGATATCAGTGAAGCGCGGGCGCTGCTAGACGATTACGCGCGCAGCTACGGGGCGATGTCACTGTACGCGCTGGCGACGGGCGATGTGGCGGCGGCGCAGGAATGGAACGCCCACGCTTTGGAGTTGCAGCAGGAGTGGGATGATTGGGTATGGCGGCGCTAGAGGCAAGTCTGGCGGCGCGTGGCCGGACGTTAGCGGCGATCCAGGTTGCCCAGGTGGGCAGCGGTTTGATCGGGCAGGTTGTCTTGCTGGCGCGCTGGTCGCCGCATCTGCAAACCGATCTGTTCCTGGTGTTGAGCAGCGTGCCCTGGCTGGTTAGCGCAGCACTGCTGGTCGGCGGGTTGGAGATGATCATCCCGGCATTTTATTTGCAGGCGCGGTCGGCAGGTGGCGAAACGGAAGCGCGGCAGTTGGTGGCCCAGATCAGCGGGTTGAGCTTCGCGGCGGGGATAGTCGCGGCGCTGGCCGGTGGAGCAATCACGGCGGCTGCATCTTATCATGCTGGACTCTCGCCTGTGTTATGCTTTTGGATGGGGGCAGCGATGGGTGGGCAGGCGCTGCCTTCGGCATGGGGCGGATTGTGGCGCGGTCTGCTGGTGGCGGAAGACCGTCTGATCGAGGCGCGGTCCGTACTGCTGGCGGGCAGCCTGATCACGGTGGCGGGATATGGACTGCTGCCGGGGCCGCCTGCCTTCGCGCTGCCGTTAAGCGTGTTGGGCGCGGTGATCGGGATGGCGGCGCTGGCCCGATTTTGCCTGCCGGATTTGCCGCTGTTCCCGGCGCGGTTCACCCTACCTCCGGTGATCAAGCCGCTGCTCAGATCGCTGCTGGCGTTAAGCGCGGCGGCGGGATTGGCGCACCTGAGTACAATTATCGAACGCGGGGCAGTGATGCCATTGGGAACGGGAATCGTCGCGGCAGTGGCAGTGGCAGGACGCGGCTGGGAGGCAGTGCAGGCGGTAATCGTAGCCGCCTGGGTGCTGCCTGCTTATCCGCGATGGGCCGATCCGGCACGGCGGGATGAACGGCATGATCTGCTGATCGGATCGCTGCGACATACGGCTGTTTGGACTCTGGCTGCTGCCGGAGCGGTAGGAATGGGCGCGTGGCTGGTTGGCCCACAATTGAGTTGGGAATCCGGGGAACATGCGGCTCGGATGGCGCTCGTCCTGCTGCCGCGCTTTGTGCTGCTGTGTTCGATTTAACCGCTGGTGCTGAGTTATTTCGCGTCTGGCAGGCCCTGGCCCCCCGTGATCGGATCGGCGCTGGGACTCGTTGTGCTGGGGATCGGGGCATGGATCGCCGTGCCGCGCTGGGAACTGGCCGGATTTGCATGCGTTACCGCGTTGAGCGTGATCCCCGGCTGGGTCGTGTTGGGCAGGTTAGTTTGGTCTGAAAGGCGGGACTTATGCGCATCC
Organism: uncultured Chloroflexia bacterium; assembly: GCA_963753545.1. Taxonomy (GTDB): domain Bacteria; phylum Chloroflexota; class Anaerolineae; order Aggregatilineales; family Aggregatilineaceae; genus CAVWCQ01. The sequence continues at coordinate 785,627 of CAVWCQ010000011.1, read as the reverse complement.
TGATTGTCACGCCCTGGCTGCCGCACTATGGAATAACCCACGCGGGCGGACAGCATCTTTACCATATGCTGGAGTCTCTGGTCGAGCGCGGGCATACCGTTCACCTGCTGGGATATGGTCGCGGCGAAACGGCTGAGGAGATGGCGGATCTAACGGCCCTGTGCGCCTCGCTGACTGTTCTCTCTCCGGCATATTCATGGCGGCAAAAACTGGCAAGCTTCCGCGATCACTGGACTCATCCCTGGCAGTTGGGACAGCGTACCCATGCTGAAGCCCGCCAGCACATCCGCCGCATCTGCGAGCAGATCGACGTTGTCCATTTTGCCTGGACGGAAATGGGCCGCTACCTGGATGCCGTGCCAGACCATGTGGGAACTGTATTGGGATCACTTGATGTGGAATATCTCGTTCGCTCGCGGGAAGTAGCCCTGTCCCCGCCGGGATGGGCTAAACTGAAGGTCGCTCGCCGCGCCCGGCAGTTGAAACAGATTGAACAAAGTGCCGTGCCTACAGCGGACCAGACGGTTGTTTGTTCAGAAGCGGATCGGGCGCATCTGGCTCACTTCGTTACGCCGGAGCGGATTCATGTTGTGCGACCCTGGATAAACGAGGAAGCCATGCGCGCTATCACCCCCGAAACAGTTGTTCCAGGGCGGCTGGTCATGGTGGGCGCGCTGGACCGGATTGCCAACGAGGCGGCGGCGCGTTTCCTGACTGAGCAGGTATGGGGGATCGTGCGCAAAAGCCATGCCGGGGCTACCTTACGTGTGGTCGGAGCCAATCCTCCGCGCTGGCTGCGCCGCCGGGCAGAGGATGATCCACGCCTGACAGTAACGGGTTGGGTTCCCAGTCTGGTGGCGGAATGGGCAGCAGCGGATATCGCCCTGGCCCCCAGTCTGATCGGCGGTGGACTGCTGGTCAAGGTCGCCCAGCCGATGGCAGCAGGACGCCCGGTGATCACCACGCGGCTCGGCGCGGAAGGGATCGGCGCACCACCCGGCGCGATTTGCCTTGCCGAGGATGCCCGCTCCTTCGCGTCGGCGGTGCAACGGTTGTTGGAAGATCGGGACGAATGGGCGCGGATCGCGGCGGCAGGACGCGGACATATCGTGGATCACTTTAACTGGTCAGAGAGCATGGATGCCCTGGAAGCCGTTTATGAAGCAGCCAAACAGCAATGGTAACCCTTTGGTCGTGATCGTTGTAGTCACCTGGAATGGGCTGCGCGATACCCTGCACTGCCTGGCTTCGCTGCGAAAAATTCAGTATGACAACACTCGTATTGTGCTGGTCGATAATGCTTCTGCCGATGGCACGCCTGACACGGTGCGGCACTACTTCCCCGACGTGCACCTGATTGCTAACCCGACCAACGCTGGCTATGTGCAAGCCAATAACCAGGGAATCGCCTGGGCGCTGGAACAGGGTGCCGATTGGGTGCTGCTGTTGAATAACGATGTTTATATGGAAGCAGGCGCGCTGGCAGAATTGGTGCGCGTGGGCGAAACCACACCCGATATTGGGATCGTTGGCCCGGTCATGCAGCGCACACTCCGCCCGGACCTGCTCGACCTGGGCGGCGATTTGGATTTTCGCTGGGGGCGCGTCTTCCTGAGACAGGTTCAGCCCGTGCTGAATGGGCGGAGTACGGAACCTGTTGATTATGTATGGGGCTGTGCGCTGATGGCTAGGCGGGCGGTGCTCGACCAAACAGGTGGGCTGGCCCCGATCTATACTGCCTATTTTGAAGATGCCGAGCTGTGTTTGCGCGCCCGCCGGATGGGATGGTTAACCGTCGCGGCGCTTCAGGCACGGGTTGTGCACCAGGTCGGCAAATCGGGCGAAAAACGCTTTGCCTGGCAAACGTATTTACGCATGCGTAACCACGCGCTGTTCTTTTTGCGGTTGAGCCGCCCGCGCCAGTGGCCGACTCTGATTCCAGCGTTGGTACTGGTGCAACTGCCGCTGATCTTCGCCCGGTCGGTACGGGTGTACCTTGCGCGGAAGCTGCGGCGGCGCAAATATGCGGATCGCCCGATCACGCTGTGGGGCTATACCGATCATGTAGAGCGCCCGACGCCGGAACAGATCGAAGGATGGCTGCGCGAAGTGGGATACGATGCCAACTAGCTTTTCCGTGATCGTCCCTACGCACAACCGTCCCCGATTGATCGTGGCCTGCCTGAAAAGCCTGTTCGCACAAACTCAGCCGCCGCTGGAGATCATTGTTGTGGACGACGGCAGCGGCCCGGCTGTGGAAGACGCGCTCAGACCGTATCGTGCTTCGATCATTTACTTGCGCCAGAAACAAGAGGGGTGGGGATCGGCACGGCAACGAGGCGCACAGGCAAGTCGGGGCGATATCCTGGTTTTTCTGGATGACGACTGCCTTGCTCCACCCGGCTGGTTGGCCTGTTATGCAGCAGGATATGCTGAACATCCCGATGCGCACGGAATCGGCGGAGGGCTGCGAACCGGACAATCGACCAATTTAGCCGGATTAAAGCAGTACCGAGGACATCAGGATCATTTTAACCGCCTGAACACGCCGTTGAATATCCACGCGGATCAAGCGGGGCGAGTCTGGTTCACCTTTGGTGGCAATCGATCCTTTCGCCGCGAGGTCTTTTTTGCCGCCGCGCCGGAAAGCTGGTCCTGGTATCATGACGATTTGCTGATCGATCTGCGGCTGCGCGAGATGGGTGCGCTGATCTATTATGACCCGGAAGCGTGGGTCATACACCGCTACCAGTTGAGCCTGGCGGACCGGCTGCGCGCCGCGTATCGCTATGGACGTTCCGACGCGAGATTGCCGGACGATCTCCCCGTGCAGCCGCCTGCATCCCGGCGATCCTGGCAGAGTCTGCGGCGCGATTACCCTACGGTACCGCTGGTGGGAGCAGGCTGGTACGCGCTCACGCAGCCGTTTGTCTGGCTGGCGCGGCGGATGGGCACACGGTCAGGCGTAGAAAAAGAAAAGCCCCACATCGGCTGATGCAGGGCTTTGAATTGGCTTGTTTCGGTGGAAACTAGCGGGCGTTCTGACGAATGACGGCGCTGGCCTGCGGTCCCTTGGGGCCTTGGGTCACTTCGAACTCAACGCGCTCACCCTCAACGAGTTCGCGGTAGCCGGAACTCTGAATTGCGGTGTGATGAACAAAGACATCGGGGCCGTTGTCGCGAGCGATGAAGCCGAAGCCCTTCTGGGCGTTGAACCACTTGACGGTGCCAGTTACACGTTCTGCCATTTTGGTGACTCTTTTCCTTTTATTCTGAAAACGTTCGATTCACTGCGTAGGGACAAGAGCCGCCAAAAACAAAAGCCACGTATGTGGCTTTTTGTATCCAGACAGACTGTGCTACTGGTACTGCGAACAGCTTTTCCACTACACGGATAATTGTATAAAGGAACCTCTAAAGTGTCAATGAGGAAATTTGATTTTTTAGAACCTAATGTGCCCGCTTATCCGCCGCCTCGCGCACGGCCTCATTGAGCAGGGCTTCTGCGCCGACAATTTCCACAAAAGCAGTCTCCAGATTATCGGCATGATACTTCTCGATCAGCTCGGCAGGCGTACCCGCTTCCAGGATCAGACCCCGGTGAATGATCGCGACCCGATCACAGAGGCGCTCGACTTCATCCATGTGATGGGTGCTCATGACGACACAGCGCCCCTCAGACCTAAAGCGGCGGACCAGATCGCGCACGGCCCGCGTGCTCACGACGTCGAGGCCCTGCGTCGGCTCATCCAGAATGATGTTCGGCGGGTTGTGGATGAGCGCCATCGCCATGACGACTTTACGCACCATCCCGCGGGAGAATCCGCTTGCCCGGCGATCCGCGAAGTCGCGCATATCCAGCGCGTTGATCAATACGTCAATCTGCCCTTCGAGGCCGGAACCGTTCAGCCCGTGCAGGTTGCCCACGAAGCGAAGATGCTCGCGGGTAGTCGCGTGGGCATAGAGGCCCGCGTTTTCGACCAGAATCCCCAGGTGAGATCGCACCGCGTCTTTTTGGGTGCGGATATCATACCCGTCTACCGTCGCTGTGCCAGAGGTGGGCGATACGACGGTTGAGAGCATACGCAGCGTGGTGGTTTTGCCCGCGCCGTTCGGACCTAACAGCCCAAACACTTCGCCCGCATTGGCACGAAACGACACATCGCGGACTGCTTCGAACTTCTTAAACTGCTTGGCAAGATGGATGACTTCGATCATGATTTCAGTAAGGGGCGACCCGGTGTAACCGAAGGTTGCCTAGGCCACCCAGTCTCTAGATGTTAAAGCGGATGACGAGCATATCGCCGTCCTGCACGATGTATTCTTTGCCTTCGAGGCGCATCTTGCCGCGCTTCTTGACCTCGACCTCACTGCCGCCCGCGTCGATAAAGTCCTTGAAGGCGATCACCTCGGCCCGGATGAATCCGCGCGCCAGATCGGTGTGGATCGTCCCGGCGGCTTCAACGGAAGTCCCGCCCTTGCGCATACTCCAGGCGCGTACCTCGTCCTCACCGTAGGTCAGGAAGGAGTGAATATCGAGCAGTTGGTAGGAGAGATGGATCACACGCTCCCGGCTCGGCTCACTGATGTTGTATTCCGACAGGAACATTTCCACATCTTCGGGATTATCCAGTTGGGCGATCTCGGCTTCCAGCTTGCCGCGCAGACTCATCACCATCGTGTGCTTGTGCTTGTAATTCAGGTTGGCGGCGGGATCGCTGCTGTCGTCGCCCTGGTTGAAGATCACCAGGACGGGCTTGAGCGAAAACAGGCCATAGCCGCGCAGCATCTTGTGCTCTTCCGGCGTAAGATCCACGTCGCGCAGCGGCTGTTCATTGTCCAACTGGGTGTGCAGGCGCTGCAAAAGTTCCATCTCCGCTTCGGCCTGCACCTTGTTATCGACCTTGCCCTTTTTGCGCTCTTCGTCCAGCCGGGCAAGGCGATTCTCGACGGTGATCGTGTCGAGCAGCATAAATTCGCTGTCGATAGTCGCCAGATCGCGGATCGCATCGACGGTTTCCTGCGGGTGCGGCACATTCGGATCTTCAAAAGCGCGGATGACGTGTAAAAAGCCATCGACCTGCTGGAGTTCGTTGCGCATCGGGCCGCTCATGCCGCCCTCACCGATTCCCTTATCCAGCCCGCCGATATCGGTATAAGTGACGGTGGTATAGGTTGTTTTCTTGGGCTTGTAGATTTCTTTCAGCCGTTCGACGCGATCATCGGGCACGTTGACAACGGCGGTATGGACTTCCAGTTGGCCGGACGAAAACGGTTCAGTCGGCAGCGTGCTGCCAGTCAGTGCATTAAAAATAGTGGTCTTGCCCGCGTTGGGCAGGCCGATAATTCCCAGTCGCATGTGTAACCCCTAAATCATGCTGGACGACCAAAACGTCGTCCCTATCACATGGCATCAGTATAACGTGCGGCGGGTGGTTGCGCGAGGTTTCCGAGGAAGGCCGGACAAAGAAAAATCAAGAATGGGTTCACCGCAAAGTGCGCAGAGAGCACAAAGGAAAAACAAGAGAAGATAAGAGGCCTATTTCAACATCCAGCAGTAGCGTTCCCGATATTCGCTGGGAGTGATGCCCGTATACTTGCGGAAAGTCCGCCCGAAGTGCGTCAGATCGGTATAGCCAACCCGTTCCGCAACCTCGTAGACGGGTAACTGCGTATCGTGCAGCATGGAGGTTGCCAGCCGGATACGCAGCCGGGTCAGGTAGGTCATCACCGGGACGCCTGTCGTTTCGCGGAAATGTTCAGTGAGGGTGGTGCGATTGGTATTAAAGCGGCGTGCCAGCGAACCAATCGTGATCTTTTCGCGGTAGTGGGCGTGCAGGTAGAGCAGGATGGGATCGAGTTCTTCGGGGGAGTGATGCGATCCGGTTGTCTCGCTTCGCGGGGAGGAGTGCGGCTCCGGTAAGTCAAACAGGCGGTCTATCACAAAAAGTAGTTCCAACAGGTAGGAACGACTGCGACAGGGCCAGCTATCGTCGGGCTGGTTCAAAAGCTGGCTGTCCAGATCGGCAAACAGGGAACGCAGGCGCTGGGCAGTGACTGGGCCAATCATCAACTGCCCACCATAAGCGCCTGTGCGCTTCAAAAAGACGCGCAGCATATGGGTATCCTGGCTTTGCGTCAGCGAAAAACCGGCTTCGCAGCGGATATTGTCGAAGGTAAAGATGCTGTTGATCGCGTTGGGATGAAAATAAACGCTCTGCGCGCGTACGGGAGCCGTTGCATGCAAGTGCGGTTCTTCCTGTTCGTTCAGGCAGAAGAGCGCCGGGGCGACAAATACTTCCTGCCGCTCGTCCAGGCTCAGGATTCCGGCTCCGTCCTCGATCAGGATGATGCGAAAGCGGCTGCCACAGTCAGAGGCAAATCGTTCGTTTGGGATGTGAACCAGGGCAACCTGATATTCTGGATAAATGACTCGGCCTGTGGTGAACAGTTCCATGATAACGACCTCGTCCCCAAAAACAGGATAAACTCTGACCATAAGATCAGAGTCTATTGTATCGAGAGCAGTGCGAAAAAGAAAAGCGTTATTCGGTAACGTAGTTCAGAACTGTGATCGCGTTCGGTGCCATGTAGGTCAGGTAACTGCCATCGTGGGTGATGGTCAGGATGCCGGATTCGCCTTCAAACGGGAGGGCTTCTTCGGCCCACGTTGCGCCGCCATCTTCGGTGCGCAACACGGCAAACCCGGCCTTCTTAATGCGGATCGCCATCATGCCGTTGTCTTCGTCGAAGAAGCGGATCGCCGGGGTCGCCATCGTTGAAATCTTACGTTCATCGCTCAGGACCACCGGCTGCGATGCCCATGTCGCGCCGCCGTCCGCCGTGGTGTAAAGGTAACCCTGAATATCGAGCAGGTAGCCAGTTGCCGCATCAAGCAGAGATAACGAGGCGACGGAATTCTTCGAATCGAAGCCATCGGGCAGTTCGATTTCCTGCCACGACTGTCCGCCATCAGCCGTTGCCCAGAGCGCGACGTTATTCGAGACCCAGCCCGTCTGTTCATCAATGAAGCTCACCAGTTTGCTGACACCCTTAAAAGGTAGATCGGTCACTGCTGTCCAGGTCGCGCCGCCATCACTGGAGAAGCGGACGTTGCCGCCGTTTCCTACATTCCAGGCGGTCGTTTCGTCAATAATATCCAGCCCAAAGCGGCACATAGACGTGTTGACGGCTCTCGGCCAGCTCGTGCCACCGTCGGTGGTGTAGTGAATCTCGCCAGCATAACCAACCGTGATGCCTACTGTGTCATTCAAAAAACTGGCGGCATACATCGGGTGGGTAATTTCCATCTCACTCACGACAACCCATGACCCACTGTTATCCTTGGCGGCGACATTCAGCGCGCCCAGCGACAAGACAACAGCCAGAATAACCAGGAACAAAACTTTCGAGCCTTTCATGGTTCATTCTCCTCAAAGTTCTTCCGAGCGATTGAGCATTTGTGTCCATCCTACCGCCAGACCTGAAGAGGCTGAAGGGCGAATCAACAACGCGAATCGGCAAATGAGCAATTGTCGCGTAGTGATAAGCCTCACAAATAAACGAGTATTGTAAGGTTTTCGTTAGCCAAACGTCATTGTCCCCCCCTCCAGGGGTCGCTATAATTGCCGGAGAGGTTGGCAGAGAATCCTGGTATTCAACCTCGCATAGCGTTTCATAGCGGGTGAAAAGAATGGTTGACTACAAACAACAACTGCTTGATCGTCTGAACAGCCGGACAGCAACTGTTGGCATCATTGGTATGGGGTACGTGGGGCTGCCCCTCGCTGTTGAGTTCGCGCGGGTCGGATACCACGTCATCGGTCTGGACGTGCTGAAAGAAAAAGTGGATAAGTTGAATGCAGGTGTAAGCTACATTCCCGACATTTCAACCGAGACGCTTGCTCCACTGGTCGAAACCGGGCATCTGCGCGCTACCACCTCATATGATGATTTACGTGAGGTTGATACTGTTAGCATCTGTGTGCCAACACCGCTGCGCAAAACCAAAGACCCGGATATGAGCTTTGTGATCGCTGCCGCAGACGCGGTTGCGAAAATCTGCCATCCGGGAATGCTGGTGGTTTTGGAAAGCACAACCTATCCCGGTACAACTGATGAAGTGATTCTGCCCCGGCTGCTGAGCAATGGCATGACGGTAGGTAAGGATGTGTTTGTCGCCTTCTCGCCTGAACGGGTAGACCCCGGCAACAAAACCTACGGCGTGCGCAATACGCCCAAGGTTGTCGGCGGTGTGACCCCAGACTGCGTGGACATCGTGACCGCCCTTTACAGCCCGGCAGTGGATCAGGTTGTGCCCGTTTCATCAACGGCTGCCGCCGAGATGGTCAAACTGCTCGAAAACACCTTCCGCGCTGTGAACATTGGCCTGGTGAACGAGATGGCGATCATGTGCGCCCGGCTCGACGTCGATGTCTGGGAAGTGATCCGCGCGGCTGGTACCAAGCCCTTCGGCTTTATGCCCTTCTATCCGGGACCAGGACTCGGCGGACACTGCATCCCGATTGACCCGCTGTATCTGAGCTGGAAACTGCGCGCGCTGAACTACACGGCCCGCTTTATCGAACTCGCCAGCGAGATCAACACGTCGATGCCCTATTATGTCAGCGATCTCGTGACTGAAGCGCTCAATGATGACTGCAAGTCGGTCAACGGGGCCAAGATCGGCATTCTGGGCATGGCTTACAAGCGCGATATTGATGATGTGCGCGAGTCGCCAGCGCTGGACGTGCATGAACTGCTCGAAGAAAAAGGTGCGCATGTCACCTTTAACGATCCCTTTGTAGAGAGCGTACGCCTGTCTGGGGAGCGCATCCATCACGGCGTCGAGATGACCACCGAATGGCTGGCTGAGCAGGACTGCGTTGTGGTCGTGACCGATCACTCGGTCTATGATTATGACTTCATCCTGGAGCACGCTAAACTGGTGGTGGATACGCGCAACGCGACGGTTGGGCACATCGGCAAGGCGCGTGTCGTGCGCTTGTAATCTCACCTTTGGCTCCTTTCCAATCCTGTTGGAGAGGGAGAATATGATCATTGGCGGGGCAGCGTTAGACTGCCCCGTTTTTACGCAGGAACATTATGAAAATATTTGTGGCCTCTGGTATTTTTCACCCGGAGTCGGGCGGCCCCTCCACCTATCTCTATCACCTCCTTCCCTGGCTTCAGGCGCGCGGGCATACGATCCGGGTGCTGGCCTTTGGTGATGCACCGAACAACGACTATCCCTATGCGGTGCGGCGCATCCCCCGGCGGAACCTGCCAGTGCGGATGGCTGACTATGCGCGAGCGGCCTGGCCGGAAATTGGATGGTCTGATCTGATCTTCATGAACAGCCTGGGTCTGCCGCTGATCGGAGCAGGGCGCAGGCCGCGCATTCTCAAGGTTGTCGGTGATCTCGCCTGGGAACGTTCCGTCAACAAGGGCTGGATTAGTGCCACTGAGGATATCGATTATTTCCAGACAGCCAAATATGATTGGCGCGTGGAATTCCTGAAGCAGAGACGCGCCCGCGAGGTCCGGCGAATGGATCAGATCATCGTGCCGAGCCAGTACCTGCGCCAGATGGTGATCGGCTGGGGCGCAGCGCCAGAGCGTGTGCAGGTGATCTATAACGCACTCGATCCGAATGTCGCCACCAGCCAACTCAGTCGATCCGCCGCCCGCGCCGAACTGGGTCTGGACAGCGGTCCGTACCTGCTCACCACTGCCCGGCTGGTCCGCTGGAAAGGGATCGACTATCTGATCCGGGTGCTGGGCAGTTTGCCGGAGGTACGGCTTTTGATCGCCGGGGATGGGCCGGAAGAATCGTCTCTGCGCGCTCTGGCGGACTCTGAAGGGGTGGCAGACCGGGCGATTTTCCTGGGCCGTGTCAAACGTGAACGGCTGGCGCACTACCTGCGGGCGGTTGATTATGCGGTGCTGTATTCGGGCTATGAAGGACTGTCGCATTTCCTACTGGAATCCATGCTGGCCGGTACGCCTGCCATCGCCAGCGACAAAGGCGGCAATCCCGAAGTGATCCGGCATGGCGAAAATGGGCTGCTTGTCCCATATGGCGATCCTGGCGCGCTGATTGAGACGATCCACGCCGCATTTTTGGGCGATACGCGGGAGAAGCTAGCCGCCGGGACCGGGATCGGGCTGGAACGGTTCCGCTGGGCGACGCTGGTGGAACAAACGGCGGCTGCATTGGAGGGTTTATGCGCGTCCTGATGATCAGCCTCGACGGCAGTCTGTTAGGCGCAGAGCACGGTGATACAGTGCAGCGCCATATGGAATACGCCAAGGGGATCGGGGATTTGCGGATTGTCGTCTATAACACCGCACACAAAGAACCCCGGCAGTTCTCGGAACATCTGACCGTTTATCCAACCAACTGCCGTTCGCCGTATCTCTTTCCCTGGCGCGCATTTCGTGTCGCGGCGCAGATTCATCGTGCGCATCCCGCCGATGTGCTGACGGCGCAGGACCCGTTTACAACCGGATGGGTGGGCCTTCTGCTCAAATGGCGTTTTAAACTGCCCTTGAACGTCCAGAGCCACAGCACATTTTTCACCAATCCACACTGGATCGCGGAGCATCCGGTTCGCAACCGGGTCTTGCGGTTGGTGGGCAAGTGGGTTGTCAAACATGCTGATACCTGCCGGGTTCTAACCGAGTACGAAAAACAGGTCTATGTGGAGCTGGGCATCCCCGCCGACCGGATCAGCGTTGTGAGCGTCCCTGTTCGCCTGGATCGCTTTGCGTCTCCCGTTCCCGCCGATCAACTGGCAGTTCTGCGCGAGCAGCTTCACCTGGAACCAGACGCCCCGGTTGCCCTGTGGGTTGGGCTGCCTGTTGCCTTCAAACACGTTGATCTCCTGCTAGACGCTTTCGCCCTCGTCCATGATCGTCTACCCGCAGCGCGGCTGCTGCTGGTCGGAGATTTCACGCATTATCCACAGTATGTCCGGCGCGCCGATCCGGCTTATGTGCGGTTTCCCGGTCGGGTACCGCATGACAATCTGCCGCCTTATTACGCTCTGGCGTCCCTTTATGCCCATAGTTCCTATTATGAAGGCGTTCCCCGTGTCTTGATGGAAGCATTGGCGGCAGGTAAGCCTGTCGTATCGACGCGCAATGTGGGGTCCAGTGCTGTCGTGTGTGATGGCGAAACGGGCCTGCTGTGTGACCATACCCCAGAGGCATTAGCCGCTGCTATGATTGATTTGCTTTCCGATCCGGCGCGGGCGCAAACGATGGGGGCGAGGGGGCGGGCGGATGTGCTGGAACGGTTCGACTATGATCGGCTCATGGCGGCGATTGTGCAGACTTACAGCGACACAGTGAGGTAAAAAACCCGGTGCGCGTTCTGATGATGATGCAGAAAGTTGATGAAAATGATGCGGCGTTAGGCTTCGCCGTCGCGTGGGTTCGAGCGCTGGCGGCACGAGTTCGAACACCTGCATGTGCTGGCGCTAGAAGCTGCTGAGACCGATCTGCCGGGCAACGTGACGATTCACTCAATGGGCAAAGATCGCGGTTCCAGCCGCGCCCGCGAACTGCAAGCATTTTATAGGACGCTGAGCAGCGCCGGACGCGAGGTCGATGTATGGTTCAGCCACATGATTCCACGCTTTACCTGGCTGGCGGCCCCTTACGCTGCCTTGTTCCACAAGCCGCAAAACCTTTGGTTCACGCATCGACAGGACAGCTTCGAACTGCGGCTGGCGCTGCGCTGCGCACGATCTGTCGCCACTGCTGTGCCAAGCAGTTTCCCACTTGAAAATCCGAAGGTGCATGCATTGGGGCACGGCATTGATACGGAAAAATTCTCTCCCGCCAACGTGCGGCGCGATACCCCGCCATTGGTGCTGGCCGTTGGGCGTATCTCTCCGATTAAACATCACCATACGCTGCTCGAAGCAGCGGCCCTGCTGCGCGATCAGTTTGATGGACCTCCCGTGCGTTTCGCTGTGGTAGGGCCAACTGCCGCGTCCGGCGATGAGGCGTATCTGGACTCGTTAAAGCGCCACCGCTGTGAATTGGGCCTGATTGAAGAAGATTTCGACTTCCTTGGTCCCAAAAAAACGGATGAAGTGCTCGCCCTTTACCGGCGGGCGGCAGTGGTGACCAATCTCAGCCCGGTGGGATTGTTCGACAAGACCGCGTTGGAAGCGATGCTCACCGAAACGCCGCTGATCGCCTGTAACCCGGCATTTGATCCGCTGTTTGGGCAATATCGGGACCACCTGCACGTGGACAGCCCGGATGATGCGACTGGTTTAGCGGCACGGCTGGCTGATTTGCTGGCAATGTCGGCACAGGTGCGGACGATCATTGGGCGGGAACTGCGCACGCGGACGGCAGCCGAACACAGCCTGGATCACCTGATGGATCACCTGGTCACGCTGATGGGTGAGGGAAGCCGTTCATGACATCGATGCTTTACCTGGCAAATAACCGCCTGCCCACGGAAAAAGCGCATGGTCTGCAAATTGTCCAGATGTGCGAGGCATTTACCGAAGCAGGCAACGAGGTGACTCTTGTGACCGCCCAGCGCAGAACGGTCACAATACAGGATCGAGATATCTGGGATTATTATGGGGTAGCGCGTTGTTTCGCTTTCCGGCGGCTGCCCTGCCTGGATCTGATCGACCGGACGCCGCTTCGCTTCCAGATCATTCCCTTTATGGTGCAGACGATCACTTACCTGATGGCGCTGTCGATCTGGCTGCTGCCGCGCCGGGCAGACGTGTATTACACGCGCGATTGGTTAATCGGACTGCTGATCACGATCACCCGGCCCCGCGCCCGGCTGGTCTACGAGGTTCACCAGAAGCATCATTCCCGGTTTGGCTGCTGGGTTGAACGATTGTTAGCCCGGCGCGCGCTGCTGGTTCCGGTAACCGGCCATCTGGCTGATCAAATGCGGGCGCTTGGAGCGCGGCGCATCCTGGTCGAACACGACGGAATAAGGCTGGCGCGCTTTGCCCATCTACCGGATCGCCCAACGGCGCGGGCGGCACTGGGGCTGGATCTGCCGCCGGGGGCATTTGTCGTGGGCTACGTGGGGCGGCTGCAAACGATGGGCATGGCAAAAGGACTCGACACGCTGATTGATGGCATTGCCCAGGCCGCAGATCAGTCTGGCACGGACTGTTATTTGCTGCTGGTCGGCGGACCAGAGTCCGGCGTGCAGACGCTGCGCGATCAATGGACGGTGCGCGGTTTACCTCCGATCATCTGATTGCTGCCGGGCAGGTGAAACCAGATGCAGTGCCGCTGTATATGGCGGCGATGGACGTCGGCGCGATGCCACTGCCCTGGACCGAACACTTTGCCTATTACGCGTCCGCGCTCAAACTGTTTGAATACATGGCGGCGGGCTGTACGGTGCTGGCATCCGATCTGCCCAGTACAGCCGAAGTCGTGCGGAATGGCGAGTTGGCGCTACTGGTTTCCCCTGGTGATGTCCAGGCTTTTGCTGATGCAATCCGCCGTTTGTACCTGGATCGGGAACTGTGCAGCCGGCTGGGTAAACAGGCACAGGCCGATGTCCAACAATACGCCTGGGGTGCTCGCGCTGCCCGGATTTGCGCATTTTTCGAGGAGGGAGCGGCTGGGTGAAGCGCATCGCCTTTCTGACTCCTGAAATCGAGCCAGGTTATGGGTGGGCACGGTATGCCCATGACCTGGGACTGGCGCTGCACGACCGGGGCGTGGAGATTGTCGCTCTGACTCAGCCGGGCGCGCGTGGCGCGGATTGGTTGGCCGATGTACGTCCCGTCCTGCCGCAGTTGGTTCCCCAGCCGCGCGGATTTCTGCTGCGCCTGATGGCAGCGCTGCCCCGCCTGCGCAGTGCCGTTTCGGACTGCGATCTGCTGCACGTCATCGCGGAGCCGTATATACCCGGCGCGGCTTTGATCACGGCGGATCGCCCGCTGATCGTCACGGCACACGGAACCTATGTGCCGCAGACCGTCCGGCGGCACCTGGCTGGCCCGGTTTACCGCTGGTCCTACCGCCGCTCACAGATGATCGCAGTCAGCCGCTATACCGCCGATCAGGTGCGGGCCGTCCTGCCGGACGTTCCTGTGAGCGTCATTCATAACGGCGTATTTTTCGATCATTTCCAACAGCCAAAACCTGCGCCGATCAAAGCTGGCCCTACCGTGCTGGCTTCCGGTGGGGTGAAGGAGCGCAAAGGGACTCATCTGCTCATTGAGGCGCTGGCACTGGTACGGCGCTCGATCCCCAGGGCGCAGTTGGTCGTCACCGGGCGGCAGGATGAAGCGGATTATCTGGCCCAGGTCCAGGGCCAGATCGAGCGGATGGGGCTGACGGACTGTGTGACTCTCGCCGGAACCATTCCTGAAGCCGATTTACTCGGCTGGTACCAGCACGCCGATGTGTTCGCCCTGCCGTCACTCAATGTGGGTGGCAAATTTGAGGGTTTCGGGCTTGTCTTTTTGGAGGCAAGCGCCTGCGGTTTGCCTGTCATTGGCACATCTGGCAGCGGCGTGGAAGAAGCGATGATCGAAGGTCAAACCGGGCTGCTTGTACCCCAGAACGACGCTCCGGCTCTGGCTGAGGCGATCATCCGTCTGCTGACTGACTCCGATCTGCGGGCGCAGATGGGAAGCGCTGGACGGGATTATGCCCGGACGCAGGACTGGTCGGCGGTGGCGGGGCGCGTGCTGGAGATGTATACAGAACAGTAGCCCTTACGGAAGCGGTCTAACCTGTGTTATGCTTGTCCGGCTCTGAAAACCGTCGAATGGCATCTTGACCATGCATATTGTTATTCTCAGTGACGTTCTTCCACCTCACAATTCCGGTGGCGCGGGCAAAATCGCCTGGCAGCTTGGCGGCGGATTGATAGCCGCCGGACATCGCGTGACTTTTGTTACCAGCACCCGCGGGCCAAGTCAGGTCGAAACGCAGAACGGAGTCCAGGTACACGCGCTTCACTCGGATTATGCAGAACGGTGGATTGCCTGGTTCAGCCTGCTCAATCCGCAGACGGTTTGGCCGCTCAATCACCTTTTGCGCCAGTTAAAGCCCGATGTTGTACACGGGCACAATGTCCACCACCACCTGAGCTATCACAGCCTGGTTATTGCGCGGTTGACCGGAGCAGCGACGGTCTTTACCTCCCATGATGTCATGCCATTTGCCTACAGCAAGCTGACCCGCTTCATCGATCCGGCACAGCCCGATCAGCGTGACAAGTGGGATTATCGCATCCCGTTTGGCTACAACTGGCGGCAGATGCGGCTGCGCTGGAATCCGGCTCGTAACCTCTCGATCCGCCACACGATGCGCTATTATGTCGATGAACGAGTCGCAGTCAGTGATACGCTGCGGCAAGCGCTCGAAGCCAACAGGCTGCCGCCGTTTCGCGTCGTGCACAACGGGATCGACCCCGCGCCATTTGATCATGTCCAACCGGAGATTATCGAAGTTCTGCGCCATCGGCTGAAGCTGCAGGACCGCCGCATTATCCTTTTTGGGGGGCGGCTGACCGATGAAAAAGGCAGCAGGCAACTGCTGGCGGCGCTGCGCCTGGTTAAAGAGCGTGTGCCGAACCTCGCGCTGCTGGTGCTGGCTCATCCGTCCGACTATACCGAGCAACTGATCAGCGATCACTCCGATCTGGCAGATCAGATCGTGATCGGCGGTTGGTTGGATGGGGCGGAACTGGCAACGGCTTACCGCATGGCTCACGTGGTCGCCTCGCCATCTACCTGCTTCGATTCCTTCCCGACGGTGAATCTGGAAGGGATGGCCGCGGGGCTGTACCAGTTACGACCTGTTTTGGCGGCGCGCATGAAGCGGTGATCGATGGCGAAACGGGGTTTGTCGTTAATCCCTACGACATAGAAGCGCTGGCGGATAGACTGATCCGGCTGCTGGCTGATGAGCCGCTGCGCCGCCAGATGGCTGAAGCGGGCCGCCGCCGCATAATGGACCAGTTTACACTCCGCCAGCAAACGGAAGAGATGCTGGCGGTTTATGCAGATGCCCTGCATAAGCGCAAACGGGAAAAGAGCAGCGACCTATGAAACTGCTGGTGATTGTCTCGTCGTTGGACCTGACACAGCCGTTCAGCGCGACCCCGGCCTGGTGGCAACTGCTGAAGGGCCTGTATGAAATTGGCGTGGAGATCATCGCCACCCCTTACCAGGGACCAACCATCGAATCTCCCTGGTGGCAGGCCGCGCCTAATCCGGCGCAGCGCGAAGGCGATCTATTCAAATTTCTGCGGGATCGCTGGCGCGCAATGGGCGGCCAGAGGCAGACACAGGCATCCGGCAAGCAGATCGAAGGGGAAAGCCTGTCGGATAAAGTGGTGCGACGCGCTGCCCAAACGATGATCGCGCCCCGCTGGCGGCGGCATGTGGACCGTATCCTGACGGCTCATCCCGATGTAGATGCCGTATTGATGATTACCGTGCCGCTCAACCATCTCAGTGGATTGGCGCGCCACATCCAGGATCGGCACCACAAACCAGTTTTCTTCTATGATGGTGACGTGCCCGCCAGCCTGCCGAATTTTCGCGGGTTTGCCAGCGGCTTCCGCATCTACCAGGGTGCGGATCCGTCCGAATACACGGCGTTTTTTTCCAACAGCCTGGGTGGGGCGGAAGGTCTGCGGGAACTCGGCGCGCGGGAGGTTCATACCCTCTATTACGGCGCTGACCCTGATCTATTTGCGCCGCTGGACGTGCCGCAAGACCTGGACTTCTTTTTTTACGGTCACGGGCGCGAATATCGAACTGAGTGGATCGACGGCCTGCTGCGTGACGCGAGTCTGGCCCTGCCAGAGGCGCGTTTCGCCGTGCGCGGGACGAACCTGGGCGAGTTAGGTCGTGTCGAAAAACTGCCGTACCTGTCGTTAAGTAAGCTGCGCGAGTATGCCTGCCGCAGCAAGATTAACCTCGTGATCACGCGCAAGGCGCACGCCTCGGTGTTCGCCTCGTCCAGTTCGCGCCCGTTTGAATTAGCCGCGCTAGGGGCATGTATGGTGTGCAGTCCTTACGCGGGGATTGAAACGTGGTTTGAACCGGACAAAGAATTAATCGTCGTGAACAGTGCCGAAGAAGCCATTGACCGGTATAAATGGCTCTTGCATCATGACGATGCACGGCGTACTATTGGCCGGGCTGCGCGCGAAAGGCTGTTAAAAGAGCACACATTTCAGCACCGCGCCCGCCAGTTGGTAGACATCATCGCACGTTATCAATGACTGCCTCCTGTTTTTTTGTGGAGGCAACAGCCTGCTTCAATGGAGGGACTGTTGTATATCCTGGGAATCAATGCATATCATGGCGGCGCGTCGGCCTGCCTGATCCAAGATGGGCGGCTGGTGGCCGCAGCCGAAGAAGAGCGATTTACACGGGTGAAATATTGGGCCGGGTTCCCGGTCAAGGCGATTGAATTTGTCCTGAGTGAAGCGGGCATTACCGCGCAGGATCTCGATCACATCGGCATTTCGATTGATCCCAAAGCCAACCTCATGCAGAAAGCGCTCTTTGCCTTCCGCCAGCGTCCGAACCTTGACTTCATCAAGGACCGCCTGAGCCACAGCATGAAAACGGGCACACTCAAGTCGGCTTTTGCCGAGCATATGAAGGTCGATCCCAAGGACCTGAAAGCCGAATTTCACAACGTCGAACACCACCGCGCGCATATGGCAAGCGCGTTTTTTGTATCGCCGTTTGACCAGGGCGCGATTTTATCCATTGACGGCGCGGGCGACTTCGTGACGACCATGTGGGGTACGGGCAAGGGGAACAAAATCGAAGTGAAGGATGAGATTCCTTTCCCGCATTCGCTGGGCATCTTCTACACGGCAGTAACGCAGTGGCTCGGCTTCCCCAAGTATGGTGACGAGGGCAAGACGATGGGCCTCGCCCCCTACGGCGAACCCAAGTATATGGACGAAATGCGGCGCATGGTCTGCATCCAGCGCGACGGCACATTTGAACTGGACCTGGATTACTTCGTGCATCACGCGGAAGGCGCAACGATGACCTGGGGCGATGCCGAGCCAACACTGGGCACACTCTATTCGCCCAAGATGGTTGAGATGTTTGGCGAACCGCGCGTCGCACGCAGCGAGATCACGCAGAAGCATATGGATGTCGCCCGATCCATGCAGGAAATGCTGGAAGAGGCGGAGTTCGGCATCGTGCGTAAGCTCCAGGCGGAGACGGGCGAAACGACCCTGTGCATGGCGGGCGGCGTGGCGCTCAACAGCGCCTTTAATGGCAAGGTGCTGCCGCAAACGCCCTTCACGGATATCTTCATTCACCCGGCGGCGGGTGACGCAGGAACCTCACTGGGTGTGTCCTACTACATCTACCACCAGATTCTCGGCAACCCGCGCATCTTTGAGATGAACGACGCCTATACCGGGCCGCAGTTCTCCCCGGCGCAGATCGAAACCACGCTCAAGGGGCAGAATCTCAGCTACCAGACGTTAGACGAAGACGCGCTGGTCAAAAAAGCCGCGCAGATCGTCTCGGAAGGCAACGTCCTGGGCTGGTTTCAGGGGCGTATGGAGTGGGGACCGCGCGCACTGGGCAACCGCAGCATCATTGCCGACCCACGCCGCGACGATATGAAAGATATCCTCAACGCGCGTATCAAACATCGCGAGAAGTTCCGCCCGTTCGCGCCGTCTATTCTGCTGGAAGCGACGGGGCAGTATTTCGATCAGACCTATCCCGATCCGTTTATGATCAAGGTGTATAATGTGCTGCCAGACAAGCGCGCCGAAGTCCCGGCGATTACTCATGTTGATGGGACAGGGCGCTTGCAGACGGTCCAGAAGGAACATTCGCCGCTGTACTGGGCATTGATCAATGCCTTTGGCGAACTGACCGGGACTCCAGTCGTGCTCAACACATCCTTCAACGAAAACGAGCCGATTGTCTGCACGCCGCAAGAAGCGGTAGACTGTTTCCTGCGGACCAAAATGGATGCGCTGGTCGTCGGCAATTATCTCGTTCAAAAATAAAAGATAACATTCACCGCGGAGCACGCAGAAGCCATTCAGCGAGAAAGGGCGGGCGAGTTAACAAACCCGCCCCGATATGCTGTGGCGGTGGATCAATCTTTGAAGAGGACGCGCACTTATGGTCATTATGGGCTACGTCGTTTTGCTCGCCGTTCTGTTGGGTATAGGGACGCTGGTCGCCTCTATTCTTCCGGCGCGTGGCGCGCGAATCGGGCTGGGGGCCGTCCTCTTTCTGGCGCTGTTTGTTGATACGACGTGGTTTGTCTCTCCCCTGGTAGACTGGTCAGCACCGCTGATCGATCTTGTTCTGGTGGCGATCTTCGGCCTGATTGTGCTGTTGGCGGTGATTACTGCGCTGATCTACAGCCGCCGCTTCCTTGAACCTGAATGGATATGGCCGAGCGACCAGGATATATTATTCCTGGCCGTGATCGTGATCCTGTTCGGCGTGATCATCGCTCTGCTGCCCGTTCCACTGGACACTGATGCACAGGGTTTCGGCTACCTGTCGCTGTTGCTGCGGGAGGGCCATTCCTACACCAACCTGACCCCCTGGCATCCTGAAATCGACTACCTGTACTCGCCCGGCTATACCGGCCTGATCGGACACCTGAGCGCCCGCCTGGATATCACGATCCCCGTTTTGCAGTTGATCCTGGCGGCGGTGGGAGCCGTGCTGTTTGTGTGGATGGCCTATGACCTGGGATGCGAGCTGGAAAGCCCGCGCCTGGGACGCGCTTTTATGCTGGCGGCGCTGATCGGAACCGGGATGGTTGCCGCCTTCATGGATTCCCATTACACGGCGCTGCTGGCCCTGAACTTTTCGCTGGCATTTGTCACGTTTGTGCTGCGCTTTTTGCAGTCATGGCGCTGGTCCAGTGTCCTGTTCGCGGCGATCTGCCTTGCCGCCGTGCCCCTCAGCCAGCCAGACACAACGATTGCGCTGCTGATCGGTTATCTACCCTGGCTGATCGTGCTGCCGTTCGCCAAACCGCGCCCCAGCCTGGGGGCGTGGCTGGTCCTGGCTGCTATCATCCCGCTGGTCGCGCTGGGCATCCTCGCGCCCTGGCTGCTCAGCCTGACTGATCTGCTGGGATCAACCATCGAATCGCCCTTCGCCGTCGATCTCGATCACTGGAAAACGCTGATCTTCATGCATGGCGGCCTGATCGTGCTGCTGGCCCTGATCGGCGTGGGACTTGGTCTGCGGCGGCGGCATCCGGCGCACCTGTGGATGGTCGTCTGGCTGATCGCTATTGTGGAGTTCTCCACGCTCGGCCTGCTCGAAAAGACTGTGCCCGACGTGGTGACGCCGCTCCTCAAGTATGATTACCCATTCAGCCTGGCATGGCACGGTCCGATTATCCCCTACCTGATCCTGGGTGGGACGGCACTGCTCTGGCTGGTGGATCGACTGGGCGAAGAACGGGCGGATTTCTGGGTGAGGCAGTTGGCCGCACCCGTCATGATCCTGGCGGTGACGGGCATCGTGCTAGTGGCAATCTTCTTTAACCCGTTGATGGATCGCAGCCGGGACATCGTAAACTTTTACGGGGCGTTTTCATCGCGGGCCGATCTCGATGCGATGGCCTGGATCCGTGATAACACTGCGCCGGACGCGCGTCTTCTGAACCATCCAGGCCCGCATGAAGCGGACTGGGCCCCTGTTGTAGCGGAACGTGATGCCATCTATTTCCGCCCGCAGCCATTCTTCCAGGGGACTGAATTTGTCAAATCGGAACAGGATGCTTTTCGCGCCTTCTGGAATAATCCTGCCGACCCCGATAACGCGGCGCTGTTTGAACGCTACCACGTGGATTATGTGCTGGTTCCGCAGATTTTTGCCGAGCCGGATCGATATACGAACATGGTGCGCTGGCACAAGCCGTTGGATGAAGCGGTCAGTTATTTAAAAACCCCGGTGAGCGATGCGCCGTATTTGCGGCTGGTCTATGATGAGGATGGTGCGCAGGTGTACCAGTTTGTTCCACCGATCAACCCCGACTAAAAATGAATGCCCCGCCGGATGTAAATACAAGGGCGGGGCTTTTTGGATGATGCGCGTCGCGAACAGTTTTTCAACTGTCGACAATCTTTATTGAACCCTATCTTACCCCTCTTTGTCAAGTCTTGTTTGCGCATGAACGATTAATGCCCGCTAAAGGCCAAAAAGTGTGTTTGTGCTGCTAATCGTTAAAATAGGTTCTGGAAGATGAAAAAGTTGCACGGATAGTCGACTATCATCTAATCTATTCGGGATTTGATTGGCTGGACTGGGAGTTTTATGCAGAACCTGTTACCAACTCTGCTGGATTATGATCCGGGCCTGCTGGCGATCATCGCCCATCGATGGGATGTAGACCTGGATGTGCCCGACAAACGCGGCGCTGCTGAACTGCTGGCCGAAGCGATGCTCGATCCTGAGCGGGCTGCCGTCGAATGGGGACGGCTGAACGACCAGGAACGCGGCGCGCTGCAAACCCTGTTGGGGGCACCCAACCACAAAATGAGCGAAGTTCAGTTCAGCCGCCTGTTCGGAGAAATCCGCCAGATGGGGCCGGGGCGGCGTGACCGCGAAAAGCCGCATCTCAGCCCGGTCAGCGTGGCTGAGACGCTCTTTTATCGCGGTCTGCTGGCGCTGGCTTATGATCAGGGCAAAGCGGGCATGCAGGCGTTTGTTTTTGTGCCGCCCGATCTGGCTGACGCGCTGCCGTCACACGAGACGGGTTTTAACCTGACCCGCGAGCCAGAAGAATCATCGGAAAGCTGGCCCGTTGATGGAGAAGCTGAGCCGGACAAGGTGACTCCGGCAAACACGACCCTGGTTGATGATATGGCGACGCTGCTGGCGTACCTGCAGATCGAGCGCGTCACTTCAGACAAAAACTCACTCCGTGAACAGATCAGCGCGGCGCTGGCTTCATATTGGCTGGGCGGGAACGACCCGGCGCGCGTGGCGCTGCTGATCAGTCTGGCGGGGAGTATGGGATTGGCGGCCAGTGAAGACGGGGTGCTGCGGCCTGTGCCGAGCAATGCTCGCCGCTGGCTGGAAGAAACACGCCCGCGCCAGGTGCGCGCCCTGGTCGAAGCGTGGCGCGATACGACGCTGTTTAATGATCTGTGGTATACGCCAGGACTGCGAGTGGAAGAAACGGGCTGGCGCAACGATCCGCTGCTGGCGCGTCAGACGATACTCACTTTTTTGGAAATGGTTCCGCCCGATGAGTGGTGGCCCATTGGCGAACTGATCGAGATGGTCAAGGTGGAAGAACCAGACTTTCAGCGCCCGGCGGGTGATTATGAAAGCTGGTATATCCGGGACGCGCAAACGGGCGATTATCTGCGCGGCTTTGCCAGTTGGGAACAGGTTGACGGCGCGGTGCTGCGCTTTATCCTGAACGGGCCTATGCACTGGTTAGGCCTGGTGGATCTGGGCCAGCAAAACCGTACGTGCCGTCTGAGCATCTATGGACGCGCCTTTTGTGGGGAAACCGATTGGCCCGATCCAGCCGAGGACCGCGCGCCTATTGTCATCCAGCCGGACGGTGTTGTGACGGCACCGCGTACGGTGAGCCGCTACGAACGCTTCCAACTGGCGCGCATCACGGAATGGCGCGTCAGCACACCGCCTTACACCTACGCGCTCACGGCGGCAGGACTGCGGCGAGGAGCCAGACAGGGCATCGCCGGGGACGCGGTTCAGGCTTTTCTGCGCCGTGCCAGCCATTCCGATCTGCCTGCGCCTGTCTTGCAGATGATCGAGCGCTGGGAAAAAACAGGCAAGGCGGAAATCTGGCTGTCACGCGCGGTGATCCTGCGTGCCAATTCGCCGGAAGCGCTGCAAAGTATTCTGGAAACACCGGAACTGCGCCGCTATTTGGGGGCGGCGCTGGGTCCGAATGCTGTCCTCGTTCGCGCCGGGCAGGAAGCGGATCTGGCCGCTGCCTTGAGCCAGCGCGGTATTCTTGCTGAATTTGAAGACTGAACTGATGAAAACGTCCTCTATGGCTGTTACACCTACTCCGCCTCGCACCTTGTTATCTGCTTTCGGCAGCGCCTATCCTGGCCACAGCCCGGACGTTTTTGTCCGCGCGCCGGGGCGTGTCAATTTGCTGGGCGGGCATGTCGATATGCACGATGGTTTTGTGATCACGATAGGGATCAACCGCGATATCTGGCTGGCGGCGTCTTATGGCTCAGCGGATATGCTGCGCCTCTCTGCCCCGGATTTAAAATCCGCGACCACCCTTTCACTCAATCGTCTCGATGATCGCGTTGATATTGTAAGCAACCCGCTGCCGCCCTGGGCACTCTACCCGGCAGGCGTAGCCTGGACACTCCAACAGAGGGGCCTGAAAGTGAACGGCATCGAAGCCGCTTTTATGGGCGATGTCGTCATGGGAGCTGGCCTGAGTTCGTCCGCTGCCGTCGAGGTGGCTTTTATTGTCGCGTGGCAGGCGCTGGAAAGCTGGCGGTTGAAACCTGCGGAACTGGCCCAGATCGGGCGCGGCGTCGAGCGCGAATTTCTGGGGCTGAGCACCGGAATCCAGGATCAATTTACCTGCCTTCACGCGCGGGCGGGGCAGGCGCTCTTTTTGGACTGCCGGACCCTGGAACATGAACACGTGGCTTTACCCGCCTCTGTGCAGGTTGTGGTGTGCGATACCAACACGCGCCGCGAACTGGTCAAATCGAGCCATTATGGATCGCGCGCTCATGACTGCTATTCCACTGCCCATACCATCAGTTTGATGGACCGGAACGTCAAAATGCTGCGCGACGTTTCGTTGGAGCGGCTGCACGAATTCCAGCCCTTACTGAGCGAGAGCCAGTACCGCCGGTCGCACCATGTCATTAGCGAAATAGATCGCGTTCGGCAGGGGGCGAAAGCTCTGAAAGCGGGCGATCTGGCAGCATTTGGCGCGCTGATGAATGACTCTGTACCGCAGCGCCCGCGACGATTACGGGAGCAGTTCGCCTGCACTCGACGCAATGTGGCAGGCGGCAACCGATCACCCAGCCTGTTATGGCGCGCGCTATTCGGGCGGTGGCGACGGTGGGGCAGTGGTCGCTCTCGTCCAGACGGATGCCGTGGTGGATTTCATCGAACGGACAGCGTCCGGCTATGCAAACGCTAGCGGGCGAGAGGGCAATCTGTTCCCTGTCGAGGCCGTACAGGGAGCGGGTGTCTGTTTTTAGGAGGGAACGTGCCGGAGGATCCACAGTCCATCTACTCGTCCAAGTGGCAGCAGTTTACCCGGCTGGCCCATACGAGCGATTCGCTGGCCCTGGAACGGCGCGGGTGGCGGCGATGGCTGCTTTTGCCCTACCTGGCTTTTATCATCCCCATTACCGATCCGGCTGTCGTGGCTCAACTGTCGGAATGGCAGCGCCAACTGGGATCCTGGCTGCAATACGAACCCCAGCCGCTGGAGCTTTTTCACATTACGCTGCACTATGTCGGCCTGCTGCGCCGCCGCAAATGGCTGCTGATGCCACATACGTGGCGGCGCGACGCGCTTTCCTCGCTGGCGGAGCGCGTGCGGGATGATCTCAACGATTGCAGCCAATTCGACGTGCGGATCGGCCCGCTGAACGCTTTTTCGAATGTCCTGTTTGCCGAGGTGCAGGACGACAGCCAATGTTTGCGGCGGCTGCGGGCCAGGCTGCGCTGGGCGCTCCCCTTGCGGGCACGTCCACCTGTGCATTGGGGTTATCTGCCGCACATCACGCTCGGTTACTGGGGCCGCCAACCCGGCTCGCCGCTGGTTCAGGCGCTGGCCCCCTACCGGACCATTGACCCGATCTTACTGCATGTGGATGCGGTCAAATTCACTGTTTTTACGCGGGATGGCGTCTCATTGGGGCCGGATTTGCTCAACGCCTTCCAGGAAGACGTGATCGCCACCTATCCCCTGAAGGAGTCACAACCAGAATCTCATGACCGCCCAATCCCCTGCTGAGACTGCGCCAGCCCGCCGCCCTGCTCGGCTGTGGGCAGGACGATTCGCCGGAGTCCTCTTCAGCCTGCTGCTGACCTGGATAATGCTGGAAGTGCTGCTGCGCGTCCTGTTTTTCTCGCTGCCGCCACGCTTGCAGCTTGTGTTGGAACAGGTGCAGATGACTCCTTTCAGCGAACGTCGGCTGATGCCCGATCCGATCTGGCGGCCTGACCGCGATTACCTGACAATTGCCCGCCCGGTGACGAATTTTGAGCAGTATGGCAGCGCCGATGTGCGCTTCAACGTCACGACGGAGGCGCTGTGGGGATCGCGCGTGGCCTTCCGCACGCGGCAGGAGTTGGTGGACCGGCATGTGGATGGCGTGGCGGTCGGGGATTCGTTCACGTTCTGCTTCACCGAGGAAAAAGATTGCTGGGTGAACCTGCTCGGCCAGCAGATGAACCGCAACATCATCAACCTGGGCATTGTCAGCACCGGATCGGTGAGTCACCAGCGTGTGCTGCAAGACTTCGGCATGCCACTCAAACCGCCGCTGGTGATCTGGCAGTGGTGGGGCAACGACGCCAATGAGGATTATGGACTGGCCTCTCTGAGGGGAGAAACGACGATCCAATCGGCTAACCCGCCGCCCCCCGCGCCTACGCTCACGTGGTGGGATAAAAATTCCGCCGTGTATGTGCTGCTCAAGCTGTTCCTCGGCCCGGAAGAAGACTTCGACGCCTCGCTGCAATTCCTGGACCGGGAGCGGGCGAGCAAGGGTGATATCAAACTGGCCTTCGGGCGGCCCTATCTATGGGGCGCGTTCGATGTGAGTGAGCCGACCAACCAATACGGGTGGGAACGCAGCCGCGAAGCGTTCTATAACTCCAACGAGATGGTCAAGAGTTACGGCGGAACGCTGCTCTTTGTGCTGATCCCGACCAAGGAACAGGTCTACCGCGACTATGGCTGAACCGCTGATTGGCGCGGATAAGATGGCGCTGCTCGATCAGAATTACCAGACGATGCTGGATCTGTGCCAGGAACAGCAGATGACCTGTCTCGATATGCTGCCTGTGTTGCAGGCCCATGTACAGGAAGGTGAGCAGCTTTACCACACCAACGACATCCACCTGAACGCGCGCGGCAACCGGGTGCTGGCTGATACGTTGGTTTCGTGGATCGAGGCTCACCCGGAGGTATTCGAGACAGCACAGTAGGAGTGTCACATGTACGACATTAAATGGAATGCGCTACCGGAACGGTTGTCAGTGAGCGGACTGCCTGTCAAAGTAGTCAACGGTGAACAGCTTACGATGACTCTCGTTGAACTGCCAGCGGGCTTTAACAACCAGCCGCACCGCCATCCCAATGAACAGTTTGGCTACGTGCTGTCCGGCGAGGTCGTCTACGATATCGAGGGTGAAATCATGACCTGTCAGGCTGGAGACAGCTACCTGATTCCGCCAAATATCTCGCACGGAATCCGGGTATCGTCGGCTGGTCCGGCACAACTACTGGAAGTCTTTTGCCCACCGCGCGCCGAATACAGATAACCCTATTCCCCATATACCTGGGCTAGAAACTCCTCCACTTTGTCATCGACTTCCGGTGTGGGGACGCTCTCGTAAAGACGCACGCGGCAACTGAGTTCTGGCGGAAACGCTGGCTGGTGGTTCGAGGGGTAGCCCGAATTTTCACAAAAATCACTCATTTGTGCCCATTTTGCGGTTTGTTTGCTTATTTGGCCCTGAAGTTGATCACTTCAGGGCCATTCATATTATACTTAAGAACGTTGTATAACATTCGTTTTTGGGGTGTTTTTCTCGTATTCTAACTTTGAGGAAAAATTAGTTGATCACTATTTGACCTGTTTTTCTCGTGGCGATTCCGCTACCCCCCCCTTAAACGGCTGACGACTTACCGTTTTCTAACTGTACGCCTACTTCGAAAGCAAAAAACGGTTTAACGGCAAAGGGTGCGGCTTCACTGGGAAAAGCAAGAGAAAATAAGGTCATAACATCAGTATACAACGGGAAGGGGTCGAAAAATACTCCCTTAAAGTTGAACCTTAAATACGAATAACAAGAAAAAGGAGGCAATAATTAGAAGCCGTAACCGGCGCATGCGCCATATCAGCAGAAATCTGGTATGCTTAGATCAGATAGGGTCTGAGGGTAACAGACCACCGCCGTATCACACTTCTCCAACAAATATGTGAGTTTGATAGCCTAGTGGGGGCAGAGTTTTTCAGAACCGCAAAACGATAATTAACGTTTATATTACCTATCATGTGTCTCCTGCGCACCTGGAGGTAAACAATGATCCGTGTAGGCACGAGTCAACATACGAATACGGCACAGGCCGCCGCAGAAGCCGCACAAATGGCCCTGGCATCCTTCGCAAAGGGCGAAACTGCTTCTTTTGTGCTTGCCTTTTGTGGAAATCGACACCAGCCGGAGGCTTTTCTTCAATGTTTGCGTACCTATTTTGGTGATGCACTCATTGTTGGCGGGGCTGCGGTTGGCACGATTACCCAAAACACTTTGGGTTATGTAGGCTATGAGTGTGCTATCGCAGCATTCTCGCCAAAGCTTCCCGTACCCACCACTCTTGTAGAATATGGTCTCGACCAGGATGAGATCGCAGCAGGCCGACGAATAGGGGAACGGCTGCTTGATATCACCCAGCCTGGCGACACGGTACTGCTGTTTTACGATTTGGTAAAGAGCAGCCCCCCACCTATCCTGAATGTTGGAAGCCGCCTCATGGACGGCATTTATGCAGGTCTGGACGGTAGACAACTTCAACTTGTCGGCGCTGGAACGCTGGGCGATTTTCAACTCACCAGCAGCTTTGTCTTTGACGGGAGACAAATCAGCAGGCAAGCGGTCGTAGCTGTAGCGCTGCCTTCTGCATGGCATTCACACACAATCATCATGCATGGCTGTACGCCTGTTAGTTCATTTCTGAAAATCACCAAGATCAAGGGGTCTATGATTTATGAACTGGATGGCCTACCGGCGGTAGATGCGCTCTATAAACGACTGGGGGCCGATCATCCTGCCTTACAAACCGGTAATCTGTCCCTTCTAACACTGGGCAGAAAGCACGGGGATCCATTTGCACCCTATGATGAGTCTCTCTATGTGAACCGGCTGATCATGGATATGGATCGCGAAAAAGGTTCGATCACGCTGTTTGAAGCCGATTTTGAGGAGGGTGAACAGGTCCAGATTATGGCGCGCGACAGCCAGAAGATGCTGGCATCGGTCCAGAATCGGACATTGGAACTGAAAGCCTCTCTGGGAACGGCTCGGCCTATTTTCGCTCTCTATATAGACTGTGCGGGACGTGCTTCGGCCTTGAGCGGTTGTGAAATCGAAGAAGCCAGTATTTTGCAGACCGAACTTGGACCAGAGATTCCCCTTTTGGGCTTCTACTCAGGTGTGGAGATCGCCCCCCTGTTAGGTCGGAGCCGACCGTTAGACTGGACGGGGGTTCTCACACTTTTTACATTGGAAGGCGATGATGATAGCAGCTTCCGAGCGTGAGAGGGATTTCTACCGCGAGCAATGTGACATACTTGGCGCTCAGATCCTGGATCTTCAAGAACGGCTGCGTGTTGCACAGCAAGAGTCCAGACAGAATCGTATCGCCGCCATGCTTATTCGTGAAGGTTACCATCTGCTCGCTCGCCCTGAAGTTACCCTGGTCGAAATTTGTGAACGTTTCCTCCGTATCGTGCTCGACGCCGTGCATGTGGACTTTGCCGCATTCCTGACGTATCTGCCCGATGAACAAGCGTTTGTGATGGACTACAGCCTGGGCCTCTCTGCCCCCATTCAGGCTAAATTTACACCCCCTCGTTTGCTGGGAACGTTCTTATTTGCCAACGCGAATACGCCTTCTGATGCGACCATAGACTATTTACGCCAGGCAACAGGAGTACCCTATCTGGCGTGGTCTTTTGATCCAGGAGCCAAACTGGCGCTACTGATTGGTAACAGGTCGGAAGACCAGCATCTGCACCGACCATTTGGTCCGCACAGCCGAGACATTGTCGATGTGGCACTCGATGTATACGTGGAGGTCATTCAACGCAAGGAGGTAGAGGAAGCGTTAGCCCGCGAACGAGATTTGCTTCATGCGCTGATGGACAATGTCCCCGATTGGATCTACTTCAAAGATACTCAATCACGCTTTGTCCGTAACAACAAGACGCATCTTCAATTGCTAGGCGTTCCCGATCAGCAGAGTGCACTCAATAAGACCGACTTTGATTTTCTCCCCACGGACTTCGCGCAACGCTGCTTCGACGACGAGGAGGCTATTATGCAATCGGGTGAGCCTCGCGTCGCGCAAGAAATTCAGATCCTTGGGCGGGACAACCGCCTCTTATGGGTTTCGGAGACCAAAATTCCTCTCCGCGATGAAACAGGACAGGTGATTGGTTTAGTAGGCATCTCGCGCGACATTACCGCACGCAAAGAGGCTGAACAACAGCAGATCTTACTGGAAATCGAAAAACGGCGCGTGCAAATTCTGTCCAGCTTTATCCAAGCCGCCTCTCATGAATTTCGCACCCCACTGTCAACCCTTAGCGCTAACCTTTATTTAGTGGGGAAACTTGACGATCCTGCCAAACGATCCGAGAAACTGAAAATTGCCACCGATCAGGTCACACATATATCGGCTATGTTAGAAGCGATGATTTTGTTGTCTCGGCTCGATAGTGATTCCGCCCTTGTCCTTCGTCCTGTCAATGTGAATAACTGTCTTCGGATTTTAGAAACGATAGCACGCCAGGAACTTGTCGAAAAGCAACAGACATTGTTGCTTGAGTTAGCGGATGATCTTCCAGGCATCTACGGCGATGAACGTGATCTCCAACGTGCATTCAAAGAACTTCTCAACAATGCTTCACTTTTTACTCCGGCAGGAGGGACGATTCGTATTCAAACGTACACTCAAAACGACGCGATTGTCATTGAGTTCCACGATACGGGAATTGGGATTAGCGAAGAACATCTGCCACACATTTTTGACCGTTTCTTCCGTGTGGATCAGGCACGCACCATACGGGCGGCTGGGTTGGGGTTGTCAATCACCAAAAAGATTATTGAAATGCACCATGGCCGCATTACCGTGGCAAGTATTTTAGGGGAGGGAAGTGTTTTCCAGGTGTCATTGCCGGTGTTCCCACAATAAGCTGAGGCCGTAAAGATTTTATAGTTCCGCAGCAGGTGAATCTCTCTGCGAGGGAGAGATTTGTCTGAGCGCCTGCCTTGGACAGCTCTTCATCACCGCATTCCATTCAGATTACTGATCTTATTCATTCCCTCCAAAGACCTCGGCCAGGAATGCTTCAACCTTTTCATCTACTTCGGGGGTAGGAACGCGCTGGTAGAGGCGCATACCGTGGCCCGCGCCTTGCAGCAGGACCAGTTCGACCTGATCCCCGGCACCTTGCAACGTGGTAGCCAGCAGTTCGGATTCGCGAACGCGCACCTTATTATCGATGGTCCCGTGAAAGATCAGGAAGGGCGGCTCAGTCCCATCTACCCAATAATAGGGCAGCAGTTGGGCGAAGTCGTGAATGTCTCCGTTCAGGTCTTGCCACTGGGCGGGGGGCAGCAGCGTGAGCGTCTCAACAAAGGTGCGAATCTCGCCCTGCTCCCGGCCATAGAGCAGCGCATAGGCGGCAGTGGGTACGCCCTGCAACGCCCCGGCATAGTCAATCACGCCAGCCATCAGCGGCTCATCCGGCATGGGAGTCGGGCAGTCCGCTGCAAACTGGGCCGGATCATCGATAGTGCCCAGCATGGACGCCGCGTAGCCGCCCAGGGAATGGCCCAGCACGACAATCCGCTGCGGGTCAATCTGGTAATCGGCGGCATGTGCATGAACCCAGGCCAGCGCGCAGATCGAATCGTTCAGGGGGCCGAGCGGCGCAGCGCGCGAGATATCGCGGAATTCAATCGAAATGGTGGCATAACCGAGATCGGCAAAACGCGCAGCCTGCGGTGCATAGTCCCACTTGGAGCAGCCCTGGCAGTGAATCATCAATACGGCTGGGAACGGCCCCGCGCCCTCTGGCAGATAGATATCCAGGATCTGCTTGGTGGAATCGCCATCCTGAACATAGGGCACATCCGGGTATGTTGGCTCCCGGTCGGATTGGGCCAGGGAGGGGGAGTGGATCAAGGCGGTGATCAAGAGAACAAACAGCAGCAGTCGATAGAGACGCATTGAAGAATCTCCTTAGAATTAAGTACATTCCGCAAAATTAATGAAAATTAATAAATCCGCCAATTTTTTGACCTATAATAACTCTTGAACTTGCCTTCCGTATGAACATCGATGTCTCAGAGTAGCTCAAGAAAATACGGGAACTGCAGCGGGGATGACTGTCATCCCCGCTGCTGTTTTTATTTCAACTAAGATTCGGTGATTTCAACCGTCTTGAGCAGCGTGCCCGGTTTTGGATCGCGCATAGGATCACGCTCGCGGAGTTTCATCAGCACATCCAGGCCGGCCTGATCGCGTACTTTGCCAAAGACGCCGTGCTTGCCGTTCAGATGCGGCGTAGGACCATGCGTGATAAAAAACTGGCTGCCATTGGTGTTGGCACCCGCGTTCGCCATACTCAAAACTCCGGCACCGTCATGTTTCAGATTGAGCGCGCCCTGTTCGTCATCAAAACGATACCCCGGACCACCGCGCCCGCTGCCTGTTGGATCGCCACCCTGAGCCATAAAGCCATTGATCACGCGATGGAAGGTTGTGTTGTCATAAAACCCTTCACGCGCCAAAAAGACAAAGTTGTTGACGGTTTTGGGAGCCTCGGCAGCGAACAGGTCCACCACAATATCGCCCTGTTCCGTTTTTAACGTCGCCGTATATTTCTTCTTCGGATCGATCTGCATACTGGGTGCGGAGTCATACTGTTTAGAAGCCATCGTTCTCTCCTGACTTGAAAATAGAAGATACAGGTTAAACGTCTGTCGATGCGAAGCGGTCCAAGAGGGCCGCCGTGAAACGCATCGAGTTCGAAGTAGTCTTTCTCAAAGATGTTTTCATTAGGCGAATGGGCGCGGATGTTTGGGTGCCATGTCGCCCCGGCGAACACAACCGGGATGCCGATCATCGTACTGAGCGGGTACATGGGGCCGCTGCCCGCAAACCAGGGCATAATGATCGGTTCCTTCTGCCACGTATCATGGCTGGCGGCAACCGCCGCGCGCTGGATCAGGCTGTTGGGGACCGACTTGGCGGGCGGTTCGCAGCCCATCGGCGTGATCGTGATATCGCTGAACCCACGACGATCCAGGTGTTCGCGCAGGAGTCGTTCCGCGATTTCCGGCGTCAGGTTGTGAACGAGACGGAAATCCAGTTTAACCATCGCCTCGGCGGGCAGCACCGTCTTTGAGCCTTCACCCAGATAGCCGGACTCTATGCCGCAGATGGTGATGGTCGGCGCGGCGAAGTAGCGGCGGCGGGCATCATGATCCTCCAGGTGATTGATCCAGTTATCCAATCCCCAGCGCTGGCGCATTTCCTCAAATTCCATCGGCACGGCATCAATGGCGGCCCATTCTTCATCGGAGAGGGGCGCAACATGATCCAGGTAGCCATCAAGCGTGATCTCGTCGTTGGCGTTCTTCAAGGTGCTCAGCGCCCAGACCAACCGCCATGCCGGGTTCGGAACCATCGGCGCAACCGACGAGTGGAGGTCGTGACTAGGGCCTTTGCAGTGCAGTTCGTAATAGGCAATCCCTTTGCAGCCGAGGCCCATCTGGATGCGCCCGGCCTCATCATAGCCGCCGCCTTCCCACAGGACGCCGTCCGCTTTCAGCAGATCGGTATGTTCCTTGACCCATTCTTCCAGGTTTACGCTGCCGATCTCTTCTTCACCTTCGGCAACCCACTTGATCCGAACGGGCAGGTCGCCCTGCGTTTTGAGCCACGCTTCGACGGCCTGGATGCGCGAGAGCAGTTCGCCTTTGTCGTCGGACGTGCCGCGCCCATAGATGACGCCGTCTTTGATGGTCATTTCAAAGGGCGGCGAGTCCCACAGTTCAACCGGGTCTTCGGGCTGAACATCGTAGTGGTTATAAATGAGCAGGGTACGCGCGGCGTTGTGCGGCCCTATTTCGGCATAGACGACGGGAGACCCCGGCGTTGGGAAGATCGTGACCTCTGCGCCTGTTTCGCGGAAGCGGGCGGCAACCAGATCGGCCATCTCCGTGATGCTGCGCCCATCGGCGGCGACGCTGGGCACTGAAATAAACTGCCCGAATTCCTGCAAAAAACGGGCGTGGTGCTGGTCAATATAGCGGTTAAACTTCTCGGTGTTATATGGCATCGCTTGAGGTTAACTCCTGCTTTTTGAAAGAGCCTTATTTTTCTAGGCCGGCTAGTTCGTGAATAACAAGCTCGCGAATAGTAGGGAGTATCTGATTCCAGGAACTTTTCCCATGCCTGATCAATTTTGAAACTCAGGTCTTCAAATGTTGCTTCGTCAAAGTCTTTCTGTGTCAAAAGAGTTGTACGATAGATAGTATGCCATTTCGTCCCATGCCGCCTAGACAATCCGCGAAAAACATCTGTTCGTTTTTGCGCTATATCGATTAGATATTGCCTAATATCGTTTGGTCCTGGTCCAACAAGTAGACTTAAACCAATGCGAGTGCTGCTCAAAACAAACTCAAATAGCAACATTCGCCCACTTTTGGTCCACCCTTGTCCCTGATTCAGGAGGAGAATATCATTCCATTCTTGCGGACAGAATTCGATATAAGACTTTGAACTCATGGTCGAGAATAAGCTGTTCGTGGTGGTTAACAAGATTCGCTAAATATTGAGCAATCTCAAGTTGCATGTCTGGGCGATGTTCAAATATCAGATCGAGGGCGCGCTGATGCCGACGATAAATTTTTTGACAAAGCTCGGCTATTTCAGAGTCACTCACAATATGCCTCCTTAGCATCGTCGCATAGTGGGCCATCAACATAAGTACAGCAGGGCCTAAAACCAACTCATCTACTTGCAGGGTTGTTTCAATGACCTGTGCAACTGCATCGTAATTCATTGCAAGGTAAGCTTCTTCTGAAGGCGCATGTCCATCAGGTGTGAGGAATATTGGGAGCAAGCGTCTTTCTGGAAAATAGTGACTAACCGTGGTTAGATACCGAGACAGTTGATTGCTGTGCTCATCGCTCAATACTTTATTTTCTATAAGACAGATAAATCTGTTGTCAGGATCATCGATCAGGATATCGATATGCTGCCATTCCCGTGAAACGGTAGCATTCTCCATGCTCATGAGGTCAATATCAATAGGAGTAATCGCTGATTTTTCGGGAGCATTGGTCAATATTTGCAGCAAAAACCGTTTGAGAAAGCGATCTCCTAAACCGTGATTTGCGTTTGGATCAAGCAGAAAAGCTAGAAAATCTGAATGCCGAATCTCATGATGCACTGCACCGAGTGCCTCAAAAATATTGAATTCTGCGATTAAGTCTTCAAGGCGCTGAAGATCTGGATTATTAACTATCAATACTTCAAGCGCCTTGAGGTCTTCTGTAATGATTGTCATTCTCTCCTCTTGCCTATCTAGCCCAATTTGTAGCCGAAGCGGCGGAGCAGACCCTTGCGCCAGGCGATTCCATCGTCGTCCTCAACGCCTTTGATGGCGACCCCGTCTACCACGCCGAGGATACCGCGCCCCTGTTCCGTCTGGGCGATAATAACCTGGGTTGGGTTGGCAGTTGCGCAGAAGATGCGGGCGACTTCGGGCACGTTTTTGATTGTGTTTAACACGTTGATCGGGTAAAAGCCTTCGCCCAGGAAGACGATAAAACTGTGCCCGGCAGCAATCGCCTGCGCATTTTTAACGGCATAACCGATCAACTCGTGATCCGTGCCTGACCAGCGAATCAGGCAGTCGCCCGATGCCTCGCAAAAAGCCAGGCCAAACTTGATTCCCGGTACAGCATTGACCATCGCTTCGTGAATATCCTCAACGGTCTTGATAAAGTGGCTCTGCCCGAGGATAAAGTTCGTATTCTCTTGTTTCTCAATCTGGATCAGATCAATTTCCATGAGAGTTCCTCCTGTTTATGGATCATGTATTAGCATATTCAATTCCGGCGGATAGACAAAACAAAAAGGCCCATCCGCTAGAGATGGGCTTATAAGCACAGAATGATGATGACCGGATCAGGCCTGGGGTAAGTCAAACTCGGATTTATCTGTTTTATTATCCAGGGAAGGCACAGCCGGCACGTCTTCTTCGTCTTCCCAACTGACGATCCAGATACACAACCCCGCGACGCCGATGGTTGCCACGATCAAAGCGATCCAGTTGCCAGCCGAGAGGCCCACATCGCGCGCCTCGTAGATCAGCAGCGCAATGCAGCCCAGCGAAAGGACAATCCAGGCCGTGATACGCGGCCATGTTTCAATGAGACGAAGTACCGGGCCGATCCCCGGTCGTTCTTTCCAGCGTTCCACAGTCAGCCTCGTTTAATAGAGAGTGCCTAAATCCTAAAGCGGCTTGAGCACGCGTTCAGCGCGCAGCTTCTTGGCGTAAATCATCGTACCATCCGGGCGTGATTCGCGCACTGCCTCGCGCCAGGCCGGGACTTTGATCTCTTCCAATTCCTGGCGCTCGTATCCTTCCTGCAAAAAGGTCTGGATCGCTTCCTGGGCTTCGCCCTGCGGCATGAAGAGATAACCGACCTCGCTTTGCAGCTCGCGAGAGGCGCGCTCGACGGCCTGAACCAGGGCTGTTGCCACAGGAGCAACAGGAGCTTGCCTGCTGATCAAAAACTCGTCCACGCGAGTTACGAGATTTTCAACCAGGAAACCAACCAGACCCACTAGCTCGTTATTAGCCACAGCCAACATATATGATTTCTGCCCAAAAGCCATGAGCACATCGTTCTGCGTCAGTGATTTGCCTGTCCCCTCTTGAATCAGGGAAGCAATCTGCGCGGCATTTTTGGGCATTCCCCGGACAATATCCAGAGAGGTGATAACCATCTTGGCCGGAGCAGCGGCGACAGCAGTGGAAGCGGCCTGTTGAGTTGGCACAGCGGGAACGGGTTTGACCTCGATATGCTGCACCACGGATTGGACGGCTTCTTCTTCTGCCGATCCCTGAATCCTGGACCACGCGGCCTGAACCTGCGCCCAAACATAGTCTGGCGTACCATTGTTATGGATCACGACACTGGCCTGGGCAATCTTTTCCGCCTGGGGATTCTGCATGCGAATGCGTTTAACAGCTTCCGCCTGTGTCAATCCTCGTTTCGCCAGCCGCTCAATCTGCTGATCCTCCGGCGCATCCACCACCCAAATGGCATCCATTTGAGCGGCTAACTGGCCTTCAATCAGCTTGATGGCCTCGACGACCACGACTTTATGCCGTGCCCGCTGGATGAGCGTATCAATCGCCTTGCCAATAATCGGATGGGTGATCGCCTCTAACTTTGCCAGAGCTTCTGGATGTGAAAAAACGACAGCGCCTAACCGAGTCCGGTCGAACTCGCCCCTCGGCATCCAAAATCCACTGGCCGAACATCGTCACAACGGGCTTATAGGCCGGTGCGCCTGGAGCCATCGCCTGATGAGCCAACCCGTCCGCGTCAAGCGTATACGCGCCGAGATGTTCCAACATGCGGCGAACCAGGCTTTTTCCGGTCGCAATATTTCCCGTGAGGCCGATCACGTATTTACCTTCCCAGCGACCCACGGCATTCCCTCCAAAAGTACATATGGCGTCTTTATTGACGGTTCATTTTAACGAACGTAGGGTTTCCGGTCAAACGACGAACGTCCTACTACCTGACAAGTCTAAAGGAGAATGGTTTCTAAGACAACCGGGCGAACAGAAATTTAGAATTAAATTAACGAAACTAGAACATTCGTTCTTGACAACGGGTGAACATTTGTGCTATTCTGATGATAGCTATCTGATTTATCTATCAGGAGGAACTCCCCAATGATACTCCCGATTCTGTCTGTGAAAGACGTTGAAGCTAGCATTACCTTTTACACCACACACCTGAACTTTAAGCAGCAGTTTGCCATCCCTGGCGAGGACGGAAAACCTAATTTCGCCTTTATTGAACTGGATCGTGCAACCATCATCGCCCTGAGTCTGGATCCCTCGGTAGAAAAACGCGGCGCAGGGGTCGACCTTATGGTTTATGTTCCGGATGAGATGTCTATTGACGATGTCTATGCGCAGGTGCAAAAGGCGGGCATTCCCCTGGTAGAAGAAATCGGAGATCGATACTGGGGAGATCGAACCTTTGCGATCAACGATCCAGATGGCTACCGGATTACCGTTTCCAAAACCGTGAAGCAGATGTCTTTCGAAGAAGCAATGCAGAATATGCCGCAGCAGAATCCCTAAAACAACTCTTCCCTATTACGGCTCCTCGCACAGTGCAACACACAGGCGGACTCATGCCGAGTTCCGCCTGTGTGTTATAGTGTTTATTCGAGCAGCAGTTCCCATTCCTCCAAGGCGGCGTTGAGATCGGCTTCGATAATGTTATAGGCCGCGCCCAGGTCTGCCACGCGCTCGACGGCTCCGGCAGCACTGGCTTCGCCCAGTTCGCCGGAAAGATTCACCAGTCGGATTTCCAACTCGTGAATGCGCTGTTCCACTTGAGCCAGGCGGCGCACCCGTTCATATTCGGAGAGGCGCGGCTTACCGTTGCCGGAACCTGACGGCCCTTTAGCCGCAGCTTTGGCATCGGGACGGGCGGGCGCGGATTTTGCGGGCGGATTCTTTTCGTCGCGTTCGGCCTGTTTTGCCGCTTCACGGGCCTGGACGTATTCCTGGTAATTGCCCTCGAAGACGGTCATCTGCCCGGGCTGGACATCCCAGATTTGCGTTGCCAGCGCGTCGATCAGGTAGCGGTCATGGCTGACCAGCAGGATCGTCCCGTTGAACTCGGCCAGCACGTCCTGCAGCACTTCCTGGCCGGGATGTCCAGGTGGTTCGTCGGTTCGTCCAGCAGCAGGAAGTTCGCGCCGTCCAGCGCCAGTTTTGCCAGCGCCACCCGCCCGCGCTCGCCGCCGCTCAGCGTGCTCACCGGGCGGAACACATCGTCGCCCGGTGAACAGGAACGTCGCCAGATAGTTGCGCGCCTCGCTGATCGGCATATTGCGCACCGATCAGCAGTTCATCGAGGATGCTGTTCTCCGGCTTCAGCAGTTCGTGCGCCTGGGCAAAATAACCGAGCTTGACGGCGCGCCGAGCCGGAACTCCCCCTGACAGCGGCGCAAGCTGGTGCAGCAGCGTTTTGAGGAAGGTCGTCTTGCCGACGCCGTTTGGCCCGATGACCGCCGCCACTTCGCCGCGATAGAGCGTCATATCCGGCACGTGGACAGCGGCTTATCGCCGCTCGTAGCCGATCACCAGGTCTTTGGTCATCAGCACTTTGTCGCCGCTGCGCAGATCTGGCCTGCAGATTGAGTCGGATGCTGGTGCGGTTCGCGCGGGCGAGCGATCAGATTGTCGCGCTTGAGGCGTTCCAGCCGCGCAAGCGGCCTTTGGCCTGCGCGGTGTTCTGCCCGGCGATGTTGCGGCGGATATATTCTTCCTCTTTGGCGATCTGTTCCTGCTGCGCCTCGTATTCCTTGACCAGCCGTTCGCGCCGGGCGTTTCGCGCTGGCTGACGTAGTGGCTGTAGTTGCCGCGGTAGACTTCCAGCTGGCCCCATTCCATCTCCCAGATGGTGTCGACGACATGATCCATAAAGTAGCGGTCATGGCTGACGACCAGCACCGCGCCTGCCAGACTTCAGGAAGCTTTCCAGCCATTCGACGGCGTTGATGTCCAGGTGGTTGGTCGGTTCGTCCAGCACCAGCAGATCGGGCTATTCCAGCAGCAGCCGGGCCAGCAGCGCCCGCGTCTTCTGCCCGCCGGACAGGATTTCCAGCGGCTTCTGGTAATCGTCCGCGCTCGAAGCCAAGCCCCTGCAGCACCTGCCGGATGCGGCGTCTCGTAGTCGTAGCCGCCGGCCAGTTCAAACTGGTTCCATCTGCGCCATACGTCTGACGATCTCATCCGCATCGGCGCGGCTGCTGTCGCCCATCTGCTTCGCCAGAGCGTCCAGTTTGGCTTCGCGGCGGCGCAGATCGGCAAAGGCGGTCATCATCTCGTCCCACAGCGGGATCCGCCGATCAGCTCCGGGCGCTGCGGCAGGTAGCCGATGGTCAGCCCTCGCATGGCTGACGACACCCGCGGTCGGTTCATCCAGTCCGATCAGGATGCGGAGCAGAGTCGTCTTGCCAGCGC
Source organism: uncultured Chloroflexia bacterium (assembly GCA_963753545.1). Lineage (GTDB taxonomy): Bacteria > Chloroflexota > Anaerolineae > Aggregatilineales > Aggregatilineaceae > CAVWCQ01. The sequence goes on along the minus strand of CAVWCQ010000011.1, from coordinate 746,329 downwards.
CGTTCGGCCCGACCAGCGCGATCTTCGCGCCGTGCGGAATCTCGACGGTGACGCCCTCAAATATATCGTCCGCGCCGAACGATTTGCCGACGTTATTCGCGGTTAGTACAGCCATTGTGAGTATCCAAACTTATCCCATCAAGTTTTAGCAACCCCGCATTATACCATGCAACCCGCCTTGAATCAGGGTGAACTCTCGCGTGAAAAAAAAGAGAAAAGCAAATTTCACCGCAAAGAACGCAAAGAGCGCAAAGGAAAAGCAGAGAAATTCAAGAGAAAAGCAAGTTTCACCGCGGAGAGCGCAGAGGGCGCGGAGAAAAGCAAAGGAAAAACGGAGAAAAACAAGTTGGTTCTGGCTGGCGGGCTGGCTATAATTCACCCCATGAGCGAACGCCGAAACGAACAACCCCATACCCCAGCCGATCACGCTGGGGCACTGACCGCCGCCCTGATCATGTCCATGATCGGCTGGGGCGGACTGTATTTGCTGGTGACGACGACCCTGCCAACGGCCTTTCCACGCTGGCTGTTTTTTGTGCTGCTCTATCTGGCTGTGACCGGAACAGTGCTGCCCTTTGTGCGCTTTTTGAATGTGCGTTTCAACCGCGCCGATGCACCACCGCTTGCTGGCGGCGTGATCCTGCGGGAGAGCGTGTGGATCGGCCTGTTTGTGGTGGCCTGCGCATGGCTGCAAATTCCGCGCGTGCTCAACCCAATCATTGCCTTTTTCCTGGCCCTTGGCCTGACCATTATCGAAGTCTTTCTGCGCCTGAACGAGCGCGGCGTCATCAAACCTGAAAACTAGGAGCAATTCATGAAAGCCGACCTGGATCGCCTGATGGAAGCCGATGGAATCGATGCGCTGCTCATCCCAGCCACCGAAAATGAAGACCCTTACCGCACATACCTTGCCAACGGGGCGCAGTTTCACGGAATGGTCGATCAAAAAGCGCGGCGAACCGCCTGTGCTGATCGCCAACGGCATGGAAGTTGAGGAGGCGGCTAAAGGCGGCGTCAAGACGTACAGCATGGAGGATTTCGGTTACAGCGAGATAGCCAGGGAACACAAAAATGATACCGAAGGTTTTGCGGTCGCCTATTTCCGCAGCATCTTTGACAAGCTGGGTGTACGGGGCAAACTGGCCTTTTACGGCGTGGCGGATGTCCACAGCACCTATCACCTGATCACGCTGCTGCTCAACGGCCTGAGCGATATCATCGAACTCGCGCCGCCCGGCAAACTGTACCAGCCTGTACCCGCCCGCGTTCATAATGCGCTGTTCGATGTGGCCTTTGAGACCAAGGGGCATGACGAGATGGAACAGCTTCGCCACGCGGCCCGCGAATCCAGCGCGGTGATGCGCGCCACGCGCGACTGGATTGGATCGCACCGCGCCCAGGATGGTGTTGTGGTCAAAGAAGACGGATCGCCGCTGACGATTGGCGACGTGAAAGCGTATGTCCGGCAGCGCCTCTTTGAACATGGCCTGGAAGACCCGGAAGGCATGATCTTCGCCCAGGGGCGCGACGCGGGTCTACCACACAGCCGGGGAACCGATTCCGATGCGATGCGGCTGGGCGAGACGATTGTCTTTGACCTGTTCCCGCGCCTGCCGCAGGGGTATTTCCACGATATGACGCGCACGTGGAGCATCGGCTATGCCACGCCCGAAGCGCAGGCTGCCTACAATGACGTGATGGAAGCCTTTGACCGCTCTCTGGAAGCGTGCAAGGTGGGCATTCCCACAAACCATGTGCAGAAGATGGTCTGCGAGTTTTTTGAGGCGAAGGGGCATAAAACCGTTCTCAATACGCCCGGCACAACAGAGGGCTACGTGCATTCGCTGGCGCACGGCCTGGGGCTAAACGTTCATGAAGCGCCCTACTTCCCGACGATTACTGAAAAATACCATTTGCAGGCGGGCAGCGTCTTCACCATTGAGCCGGGGCTGTATTACCCGGAAAAGGGCTACGGCATCCGCGTCGAGGATACCGTCTGTCTCAACGAAAAGGGTGAGTTGGAAACGCTGACCGACTGCCCGTATGATCTGGTTATACCGCTCAAAGAAGAGTAGAACTGGAAAACCGATGACGCTGATTCTCGGTATCGAAACATCCTGTGACGAAACCGCCGCCGCCGTGATCGAAGACGGGGAACATATTCTGTCGAGTATTGTCTCCTCGCAGATCGCGCTGCACGCGCAGTACGGCGGCGTCTTTCCCGAAGTCGCCTCGCGCGCCCATATTGAAGCGATCAGCACGGTGGTTCATGCGGCGCTGGACGATGCGCAGGTCACCTTAGAAGATATCGATCTGCTGGCGGTGACACGCGGGCCAGGGCTGGCCGGATCGCTGCTGGTCGGTATGAATTACGCCAAGGGACTCGCTTTGGGGCGGGGTTTGCCCATCGTTGGCGTAAATCACCTGGAAGGGCATGTCTATTCGCTGTGGCTGATCGAAAGTGCCGATCCGGTGCGCTTCCCGGTGGTCTGCCTGATCGTCTCCGGCGGGCACAGCGAGATTGTGCTCATTACCGGGCACGGCGAATATACGCTGCTGGGCAGCACTATTGATGACGCGGCGGGCGAAGCTTTCGACAAAGTGGCGCGCCTGCTGAAGCTGCCCTATCCCGGCGGGCCGTCAATCCAGGATGCCGCCAAAGAGGGCAACCCGGAGGCTTACCGCTTCCCCCGCGCCATGATGAGTGAGGGGTATAACTTCAGCTTTTCGGGCCTCAAAACGGCGGTATTGCGCGCCGTCCAGCCGCCGCACGAGGGTCCCCGTGCGCCCAAAAGCGAGGGTATGACTTCTTCGCAGTTGCGCCCCGATGTCAATGTCGCGGATGCAGCGGCGAGCTTCCAGGCGGCAGTGGTGGATGTGCTGGTCGAAAAGACGATACGTGCTGCCAGTGAACATCACGCAACAGAGGTCTGGATCGCAGGTGGAGTGAGCGCCAACCAGAGTCTGCGTAAAGAAATGCAGCGCCGCAGCCCGATCCCGGTGCGCTACCCGCCGCTCAGCCTGTGCGGAGATAACGCGGCGATGATCGCGTCGGCGGGCTATTTCCGCTTCATCCAGGGTTTCCGTGATGACCTCGCTATGGACATCCGCCCCATGTGGCCCCTGATTTCGATCAAGGACACGATGACCCGTGACGATCTGGTGGAAGTTCAGGGAGACGAGTAGCCAGGGGCGGCACCGTGCAGCCTCTGGTTGTCGCGATCTTTGGCCGCCTCTGTGGTCCATCCAGGTTGTGCAATCCCTGATCTCGATATACAATTTTTGTGCTGGGGACAGAAAATTTAACCTCGGCTTTCTTATGCTTTAACCCTTCTGCTCTACCATAGAGCGGTTGGGAGTAAATTGCTCCTAATAATGTACTTTAAGTGATCAAGGAGGAACGATGCGTAAGGTCGGTATTCTTGCTACGCTGGCTCTGGTTCTGGTGCTGGCTCTGCCACTGTTTAGTGTGGGTGCTCAGGACAGCACAGGCTTCCGCAAAACATTTGATTTGGGGACGACCCCTGCCGCGGATGGAGAACTGGCGGGCGTTGATCCCAGTGGACAGACCGTTGTTTACTGGCACCAGCACAGCGGCGCGCGTGAAGAATTCTTGAATCAGATGGTTACTGAATTTAATGACAACAATCCCTGGGGTATCACCGTAGAAGCATCCAACCAGGGCAGCTATGGCGACATCTATAACAAGATGATCGCAGGTATCCCCTCTGGTGACGTGCCAAATCTGGTTGTGGCCTACCAAAACAATGCGGCAGCCTATTATCTGGCAGGCGGCCTCGTTGACAATATGGACGCCTACGTGCAGGATACAACCTGGGGCTTGAATGAGGCCGAAGTAGCAGACTTTGTTCCCGGCTTCTTCACTCAGGACTACACGCCCGATGGGACGGCTCGTATCGGCTTCCCTCCCAATCGTTCCGCCGAAGCGCTGTACTATAATATGACGGCTCTCCAGGAACTGGGCTACACTGCACCTCCTGCTACCTGGGACGAGTTCCGCGACATGGCCTGCAAGTTCACCGAGCAGGGCTGGAGCGGGTATGAAGGCGATGATACCATTGGTTACACGATCCGTACCGATGCGTCGTCCATCGCGGCTATGACCTTCGCCCTGGGCGGCGACATCTATGCGGATGGCCAGTTTAACTATGCTGGTCCCCAAACAGTCCAGGCGCTTCAGTTCATGGTGGATCTGTATAACGATGGCTGCGCCGAACTGATCGCGGAAAACTTTGGCGATCAGAATAACTTCACGGCGGGACGCGCGCTGTTCTTCACGGGGTCGACCTCCGGCCTGCCCTTCGTAAAATCGGGCGTTGAAGAAGCCTTCAAGACTCCGTTTGACTGGTCCGTGGCCTTTATTCCCTACGGCGATACGCCGGTCAGCAATGTGTACGGGGCAAGCGTGAGCATCCCCAAGACCACCCCCGAAGCACAGTTAGCCGCATGGCTGTTTATCCGCTGGTTTACCGAGCCGGAACAGCAGGCGAAGTGGGCCGAGGTCAGCAACTACTACCCGGTGCGTTTCTCCACGCAAGAGAATATGACCGAACTGTTTGACGCGCTTCCCGCAGTATGCGGCGGCCTGGGAATCTATCCAGGGCGAAACGAAGGTTGAACCGCAGCTCGCCAGCTATGACGTCATCCGCGACGAAGCGCGCTCGACCTTTGACACGCTGCTGGCCAGTGGCGGTGACGTGGAAAGTGCTCTCACCGAACTGACGAACCGCGCCAACGAAATTCAGGCATCCTTCTCACCGACAGCGGGCCAGTAATTTGCCCATCCGAATAACTACGCGAGGCCGCCCAAACTGGACGGCCTCGTTTGTATTTCGGGGATAAGGCAAAAAAGGGCGCAGCGGCTTAGCGGCTTAGCCGCACGCAGCCGCATCCTACAAAAACAAGGGGCTAGCCCGAACTCATAGTGCTGGGCAGCATCACGGTAAAGACACTGCCTTTGCCTTCCTGACTTTCTACCCAGATGCGTCCGTGATGCTGATCGACAATCCCTTTGACGATAGACAGCCCCAAACCTGTGCCGTCATACTCATCGATGGCCAGATCGGAGCGGAAGAATTTGTCGAAGATGTACGGCTGATCCTGCTTGGGAATGCCGATGCCTGTGTCGCCCACACGAAGCACCAGAAAACCGTCCTTACCATCCAGAAGCACTTGAATCCGGCCTTCTGGCGGCGTGTATTTGATCGCATTTTCCAGCAGATTGTTGACCATCTGGCGCAGCCGCTGCGGATTGCCCAAGACGGCTGGCAGCGCGTCATTCAGGCGGGCCTGGACCGACTGGCGTTTGGCTTCCCATTGAATACGATGATTTTCCAGCGCTTCGGCGACAATGGGTCCCAGCGTGATCGGTTCAAGATCACGGTCAAACCCGGCCTCAATCTTGCCCAGTTCGAGCAGATCCGTGATGAGCAGGGTGATTGACTTCACACTGGAGACAATCCGGCTGGCGAATTGTTTCTGGGATTCGTTGAGGGGGCCGCTGCGGCTGACGAGTTCAACATAGCCCAGAATAGACGTGAGTGGCGAGCGCAGATCGTGCGAGACAGAGGTTACAAAATCGCTCTTGATCCGGTCCAGATCTTTCAGGTGTGTGATATCCTGCAAGACGGCCACTTTGCCGACCTGCTCGATGACACTGAGTTGTGCATTGAGCGTGCGCTTGCCCTCATTCAAGACGATTTCGCCGGTGCAGCTTTGCCCGGCGCGGCATGCTTTGTGAAACAGGTTAATCAGCCTATCGTGGTGGATAACCTGGGTGAGTGATTTGCCCTGATAGTTCTGATCTGGCAGCGCGAACGCTTCGCAGGCTGCCGGGTTGAAAAACAGGATGCGCTCGTGATGATCGACCACAATAATCGCTTCATTCGCGTCATGCATAATGATGTCCAATGTATCGCGCTCATACTGCATGGCGGCATAAAAGCGGGCATTGGCAATGGCAATCGCCGCAAAATCGGCCAGCACGCTGAGCAGTTGCAGCGTGTGCGGGGCAAATTCCCCACTGGTCTCGCGGTTGTTCACGCCCAATACACCGATTACTTCATCCTGCACAATCATCGGCACATAAATCAGGTCGCGGGCCAGGTAATGCGTTTTGATCTTCTGTGGTTCTTCCCCGGCAATCACCAGGGGCTTCCCAGTCTGGACCACGTGCCCGGCAAGACTGTCGGAGACTGGCAGCCGGAACGATTTTCCCAGTTCCTCCGTAGACGCATACACATACAACTCTCGTGTCGATGAGTCCACCAGAAGCAGTGTACCTTCTTCAGCGTGAGAGACGGATACTGCCGCCGATACAACCTGATTCAGGATGGCTTGCAGATCGAGCAGGGCCGCAACCCGTTTGCCGATCTCAACGAGCGTATCGAGTTCACGCAGGCGCTGTTCAAGCTGGCGATTCGCCTCGAGGAGTTGAGAAGGAATCTGCTGGGTGATCTGGCGCGTCCAGTGTTCGCGCAGGACTCGCTCCACTGCCGCCAGAAAATCATCGGGATCAAAGGGTTTGATCAGATAGTCGCTGACTCCCAGTCGTAAAGCCCGTACCGCCAGCTCCTCGGATCCTTCCGCCGTGATCAAAATAAAAGGCAGGGTAATCGAAACGTCGCGTAAATCGCTGAGCATTTCCAGCCCTGTCTTGTTTGGCATCAGGTAATCAGCAATAATCAAATCGGGCCGGAGATCGCTTGCCAGCACAAATCCTTCGGCTCCATCTGCTGCAGTTAACACGTCATATCCAGCAGGCCGAAGGATACAATCGGCCAAAAACTGTCTGACATCCGCCCCATCTTCAACTAACAGTATTCGCTCACCCGACACGTTAAATTATTTCCCACCTCTCTACTGTTTTTGGATCATGTTCGATACAAGTACCGATAACTGTCTGATCTGTTGGCCCAGCACCGCCATCCGCTCCGACGCGTTTTGCGGCAGCTTGCCCGCGCTGCCATTGATCAGATTCAGGAGTTCGCTCTGCATTTCGGACAGCGGCCCATTCAGCCGCGCGAGGACAATCTGAAGCTGGCGACCTCGCTGCGCATCTCGTTCGCGCACGTCACGGTACGCGTTCTCAAGCGCCCGCGCGCGCTGCTCGATCATGGCAAACAGTCGGGCATTTACAATCGCTATTGCTGCGTAGTTAGCCAGCGCATTCAGCAGCCGCCCCTGGTTGTCTTCAAATACACGCTGCGTCTGGTGGTTGCCCACCGCCAGCACACCAATCGCCATGTTATGCACCGTCAGCGGGGCATACGCCACCGAGTAGAGATCGCGGCTGACCGAAAAGCGCCGCAACCCCTCGCCAGACACAATCACTGCTTCACGTGAGGTGATCACCAGGTTTGCGAGTTGATCCTGAACGGGTTCGCCCATCTTATCGAGCAGGGACAACTGCAAATTCTTGCCCGCCTTCAGGATCATCTGGTTATTTTTTTCGTCGCGGAGCAGCAGCAGCGCATGATCTGCTCTGGTGACGGTCAGCGCGCCTTCCAGCACCCGCCCGAACAGCCCATCCAGTTCGCGGCTGGTTGCTACGCGCCTGTCCCACTTCGCACAATGCCGCCAGTTCGTTCGTGCGCGTCTCTAGCTGCTGGCTCATTTGCTGAAGCTGAGCAGCTAACGCATCACGCTGGCGGCGCACACGGACTTCAGCCAGCCCCCGTTCGACGGCAATCATCACCTGAGTCTCGCGAATAGGCCGGGTGATGAAGTCTGTCGCACCCAGGCGGAACGCGTCAATCGCGTTTTGCTCCTGTCCGGAATCTGCCATGACAATGATTGGGCCGCGATAGCCGCGCGCCTTCACGGCGACCATCACATCGCGCCCCGATAGGCCGGGGAGTTGCAGATCGATCAAGATCAAATCGGGCCGGTGCTTTTGCAGGATTGAGACGGCCTCTGGGCCGTCTTTTGCTTCAATCACATCAAAATTATCGGACGAAAAAACCTGCTCCCGCAGCAGGGTACGCGCTTCGGGATCATCATCAATGATTAAGATCACATCGCGTTGTTCGCTCATCGTCCTGATCCTGTCTCAACACGCCCTGGGAAATGTCCCGGTGCAGACCCTATTATAGCTTAACTCTCAACCCCTTTACGATGCCGCACAGGTACTAAAGATTTGGGGCAAACCCTTGGTGTCAGGATTATCTGTGGCATGGTGAGAGGATGCGCTTGGGTCGCTATTTGCGCGCTATCGCTAATAACGAAGTGCCTATTGGCAGTTTACGCCGCCGCATCATAAAACGAGTTTCTTGTGACAGGAGAGCGGTCAGCAGTTCATTGACTACGGGGACGATTTTTAATTCGCGAAACGCTAAATCGCGTGCCTGCTCATCCGTACGGGTTGTCTTCTGCCGTCTACCGGCTGAGGCCAGCCATCTTCCAACCTTAACGAGGGGGTAAATGCTCGCCATATAATGCGTCAGATAATCAATGTGAAAACCGGTTTGTGTTAGTTTGGTCTCCAGTTCCCCAACTTCGTAACGCCGGCAGTGTTTTGAGGCTTCATCGAAGTAACTCCACAGCGACATATGAGCAGGTACCGTTAACATCAGGAGGCCGTTCGGGGTTAATAAGTCGTGGAGGGAGCGAAGAATTTCCGTGTCAGCAGGCAGGTGTTCCAATACATCGAAAAGACAAATCAAGTCAAACGTTCCAGCAGGGAAAGGAAGCTCGTTTATATCCCCCTGAACGAAACGGCAGTCAACACGCTGGCGTGCGAACTTGAGTCCATCGTAAAACAAATCGACTCCGGTTACGGGGCCCTTTGTCCATTCACGGTTAAGCACCGCTAAAGTGTTTCCAGTTCCGCAGCCAATTTCTAAGACTTGAGCCCCCGCCTGAAATTCACGCGCTAGTTGCTGAACCAGCCTGGAGATAATCAAGTTACGAGAGCGAAACCAAAAATGTTTGTTCTCAACGGCATAGAGAGGACCAAAGAAGGCAGCATCATAGCTGCTGTGATTGTCCTGATTAGAATCCAAGCCCAACCTGTACCTTTCTCTAAAATTGGAAACTGAGAATGGCGTCAATAACCTGTGTCTGCTCCGCCTCAGTGAAGCTGTTATAGAATGGCAGCCGCAGCAGGCGATCACTGACCTCTTCTGTAACGGGACAGTCTCCTGATTTCCCCCCATACTTTTGCCCCATCTGCGATAAATGTAACGGCAAATAGTGGAATACCGAGAGAATGTGATGTGCTTTTAGATAGGCAATCAACTCCTGCCGAACATCGAGCGAGGGCATCAATAAATAGAACATATGGTACGCTTGTTCCGTATAATCAGGCACAACGGGCAATTGAACCCCACACCCACTTGCCCAGTCCTGCAATGCCATCCAGTACGTCTCCCAAATAGCCTGACGTTTGGCTTGAATAAACTCACGTGCTTCAAACTGAGCGTATAAAAAGGCAGCAAGCAGATCGGATGGCAGGTAGCTGGAGCCAATATCAACCCAGGTGTATTTATCGACTTGCCCTCTGAAGAAGCGGCTGCGATTGGTGCCTTTTTCGCGGATTATTTCAGCCCGTTCACTATACTTCGGATCATTAATCAGCAGTGCGCCGCCTTCTCCACACTGAAAATTCTTTGTTTCGTGGAAACTTTGAGTAGCCATGCACCCAAATGTTCCCAGATATCTGCCTTTATACTTTCCAAAAAGGCCATGCGCATTGTCCTCGACAATCGCGATTCCATACTGGTTCGCAATTGTCATAATGGCATCCATCTCGCAGCCTACACCCGCATAATGAACGGGAAGAATTGCTTTTGTACGCGGCGTGATGAGCCGTTCGAGTTGAGACTCGTCTATATTGAGCGTGTCGGGTCGAATGTCAGCAAAAATGGGCGTGGCCCCACGAAGCACAAAAGCATTGACTGTGGAGACAAAGGTAAAATCAGGAACGATGACCTCATCGCCCGGCTTGATATCTAAAATCAAGGCCGCCATTTCAAGCGCATGGGTACACGATGTCGTGAGCAGTGCTTTGGGCACACCAAGCGCCTGTTCCAGATAGGCGTGGCATTTTTTTGTAAAAATACCATCCCCCGAGATATGTCCGCCTGCAATTGCTTCCAGCATGTAGGCTGACGCATTCTCTGGAAGATATGGGTGATTGAATGGAATTTGATAAGATTTCATCGTTTTACCTCTTCAACCACTTATGAAAAGAGTGCCGTGCATCTACGATACGCCAGCTTAATTTTGTATACCCGCGCTGAACTGGATAGTTGTTGATATGTGTGGGGCCTTCGATACAGTAGCACAGCCCATCTAGTAACTGCATACCAGCGTAAGTTAACATGCCAAAAAGCCCGCGACCTGCAAAGGTGGGATCTGTTGCCGCGATGCTATAATGACCAACAGGTATGCTCAGAGCCTGTTCATTTGGAGTAGGCTTTTTCCAAATCGAAAATCCTGCAATTAAGTGGTTCACTTCGGCCACGACAATCCAATCGGCGTAGCCACTGCAGGAAGACTTAATCCATTCTTCGTAAACAGCAGTAGCTTGCTGTTCGCTAATGAATTCATCAGCATGAAAGCGGCCAAAATGCCCTTGAAAGGATTTTGACGCCAACTCGATGAGGGCGTCCTGGTCACTGGCTTCTGCCAACCGGATCGAGATGTCAGCCGACTTTGGAGGGGTGGATACAGCGTTCAATGGGTTTCGTTGCGAGTCGTAAACATAATCGAGCAGAGTGTCAACCAGATAGTATCTCTGTTGTTCGAGGGCATGAATAGTCACAATATCATCTGTATAAGCTTTACATAACAGAAACTCAATTCCTTTTGAAAGCGCCCATTGACTGAGGTAATCTAAAAGATCTAGTGATTTTGCCACGACTATCATTGGAAGGATCAACCACAAGATACCTGACTGCGCCCATCTGATACCCTAAAACCCTTGTATCCCACGGGAGAGCGCTATAAACCAAAAGTCCTAATAACTGGTTTTCTTGAACAGCCACAAAGATTTTCCCTTGTCCGTTCTCGACCAGTTCAGTAATTTCTTTTATCCAGAAGATCCAACTCGTCAGAAATGGCATGGAACAAAAAACGATAAGGCTTCTCTCGACATCGTTGAAGTAAGGGGATAATTTCTGAAAGGCGGTCCTCGGGGAGAAGGGTTATTTCATAGGTGCTCAAGATATTTTTTCCATTTCCTCAGCGGCTTCACGTTGTGTTTCAGAACGGATCACATATGTTGGCCTATCCATCATGCGAAAATACATTCGGGAAAGATATTCACCGACGATCCCTAAAGCGAATAACTGCACTCCAGAGAAAATAGCAATGGTTGAGGCCAAAAATGGAAATCCTGGCGCACTATATCCCACGATGAGATAGCGGATTAGCACGAATGCCAACACGAATAATCCAAACAGCATAAAGGTAAATCCTGTGATGCTGGCAAACCGCAGAGGGAGCGTACTGTAGCCGGTTAACATATTGATGGCTTGATTCACCAATTTAAAAAATGTGTAATTCGATCGACCATATTGTCGCCGTTCATGGCACAGAGGCACGGCACCAAATCGGGTTGTAGTCCAACTCAGAAGCACATCAATTGAAATGTACGGGCTCTGGTAATCAACAAAACCGGCACGCAAATTAGTCCTGAACATTCGAAAGGCGCTAACATCGCGGGCTTTAGCAACCATGCATTCCCATCGCTTCAAGTGTGAATTTAGTGAGGCGAGATGCCAAATTGCGCAGAATACCATGCTTTTGTTCTTGCGGCGTGCCGTATACAACGTCATAACCTTCGTTTAGTTTGTCTAGAGCGTATATATTTGTTCGGGGAGGTGCTGTAAATCATCGTCCATAGTGACAATGACTTCGTATTTTGCAGCCCTAATTCCACACAACAGTGCATTATGCTGCCCATAGTTGCGCATGAACCTAATACCTTTAACCCAACTGTAGTCTTCGCTAACTGATGGATAATATCCCAACTGTTGTCCCTCCCACATCCTCCACAAAGATCAGTTCATAATCTTTGGTTAACAATAGCATAAAACTTTTGAAGTCCTTGCAGCTAATTCGCGAATCGTTATAGCTCCATTGTAAACGGGCACGACCACTGAGACCGAGGTTTCGAGAAGAGCGTTGGTAGACACGGTATTATCCTTAAGAACAGATGATCAACTGGCAGGTGTCTGTGTATCATCAGATCCGCAATCTCGATGGAAAATGACAATCCAGCCATCAGCGATAGGAGTAGAACAATATCCAGCTTTTTCGAACTGGCGAACAGCTTCTTGAAAATATGGCGCTAAATAGTAGACAGCGCGCCAATCTATTGCAACTTCTTCATAGGTCAAAAGCTGATGAAGAACTTTTTGAGTTGCAATGGTATCCGCTGCAAATGTGATTGCTGAAAGCTGCAATTGGGAGGAGCACTTCCCGTACAAGTAAATGAAAGAATCGTGCGCAGAGAGAATAGGCATATTGCTTTTACAGAGATCAATCATTGTACTGACAAAGTAATCATCCGGATCAATAAGAGGTGTATCCGCAGTTTCTCGTAACTCCAGGAAGGGATCGGGCCATTTCTGGTCACAGGCTTTCCCCTGGCTGACCTGTTGAGCGCATTGGTTTGACCACTGAGCACGTGCAGATTCGGCGCTAAAAAACACGCTGTTTGATCGATCTATAAATTGACCCACTGCATTCTGAGAAATAAACAGGATGACTAAAAGCCCGGCGGCAGCTTCATAAAAGCCTGTCTTTTTAGAATTTGCTTCCCATATCATCGTTCCAATAAAAAACGTCGTGGGCAGCATGATCCATCCAATCGCATTCTCGCCTATCCAGGAGTTACGATTGAAATGATAGAGCAGAACTGGTACGACAAAAGCTAACGATACAGCCAAAAAAAGCTCTTTGTTCGACAGAGGCTGGCGCTCGATTACCTTTTGAAGAAGCAAGGCTATGCCTATGACAAACATGACCAGCCAGAGGATATCAACCCATGCTGCGGTTTGTGGCAGACCCCCGTACCCTTCATAATAGAGCTGGCTGATGCCTGCTGTACGATCGATGATGCCCTTGATTCCGCCGTCCGGGAGTTTTGCGGAAAAAATGACCACTACGAGCATCGTTGCCAATGCAGACAGCGCAATACAGATCATTTTCTTTAGCGCGATGCCCTCTTTACGCACAAAACGCTGGTATAAAAGTCCTCCGGCCAACGGTAGTGCCGCAAATGCTTGAGAGGCTGGGTCCCACAGCATAAAAATTCCGAACAGAAATGCTGCTGCCAACCCTTTGCTGCCGTTGGTAGAAAGAATATGCCAGGCAAGTAATAAGGTGACCGCCTGCATAAATTCAAACCTGAGCGCTCCAGAGTTTGGGTACTGGATCGCTTGCTCAAAGGAGTTAAAACCAAAGAGCAGCAGGGTGACTATCACTAAACTCAGCCACTTCGAATTTACCATTTTGTTGACAAGAAAATAGGCGGCAATACCAGCGAGCGCGGTGGTGATTGCGACAAGGGCATAGGCAGTGAAGGCCGAAAAGGGGAAAAGTTTAAGGATAATTCCCATAACGCCAGCCGGTAAAAAGCCGTATCCACTGGGGTTATGAAGATAAGGCCAATACCCCTTTGCGACATCCAATCCGGGACCGACAAAAATGGTCCAGTGAAGAGGGTCAACAGAATAGGGGGGAAATCTGACCGTAGCAATGATCAGAATGATGGGAAGCAGCGCAGTAGCAGGGTGAAGACGACGCTTGGGAGCGTAATAACGCTCGACCACTTTGGTAAATAATGTCAATAGAACGAACAGGCATAAAAAGAAGAGGAATATTTCAAAGAATCCCTGGCGAATATGGGTCTTGTTATAGACGCCGACGCCATCGGGAGAGTACCAGAATTGCGGAGATCTGATCCAGCTTCCAGTCGGTCAGCGGGTTTACCCCGGACAGGCCCCGTAAACGGCGGATAGCAAAGATAACAAGCGCGCTGCTCAGGACATAGAGGGATAGTGAAATGGTGAAATTATAACGGTTCGAAGTTAAATCGCTTTCGCTCTCTGACAGGTCGGATGCGGATGAGACGCTGTTTTCAGAACGAATATGGCTGATGAAATAAAAGAAAGCCGCCGTTAAAAGCGTCGCCAGAACTGCAAAAACGAGGGACTTTACCGTTAAATAGACGAATATACAGATCACCAGCAGAAGAATTGATAATAATAGAGCCACGCCCGACATTTCCCGAAATGATTTTAGGACTTTATTCACGAGATACTCCGGTTGGTTGACGAGGCATAAGAAAGTGCTCCAAGACAAGCCGCAGGTCGCCCGGAGCACCTTTTCCATGTCCGATAAGTTGAATACTCTGGTCTTTTATTGGTCAAAACATCTGACAATATACCCCAGGGCAAACCATCGGCAAAATCTTTGTGCATTAAGCCAAAAACAAAACCGCCGGGCGATCAGATCGTCCGGCGGAAGATTGTTTTATGTTCGTTTTGAGCGGAACTTGCTGCCTAACCCTCAAGCTCGCGAGATCGCAGAACCGCCGTTTTCAGGGCTTCCAGATCGGCAAATGGGCCGTTGGTATGGCTGACCTGGCCGATGACGAGTTTCAGGCGGTTTTCTTCCATCGCCTGCTTCGCTTTTTCACGGTCCTTGAGCGGATAAAAATATTCCATCGACTGTTTGAGGCGCAGTTCGATGCGCTCACGAATGGGGCCGAGATGCTCGTCATCGGTAATAATCACGAAATCGTGCGGAGCGAGGTGTCCGATGAAGTCCTCTTCGCCGCCGACTTCGCGCACGGCATTGTTCATCATCAGGCTGACGGCGCGCAGCACATCATCGGAGGCGACAAAGCCATACAATTCGCGGAAGGTATCCAGGCCCAGGATCGTCATGAGCAGCATCGACCATTTCTTATCGCTGATCATGGCGGCGCTCAGCTTTTCGTCCACCAGTGGGGCCTTCGGGCATATTCGTTACCGGGTTAACCAGCAGCGTTTGGGTAGCCCGGCGCAGCGAGTTGCGCACGCGCAGGCGCAGTTCCTGAATATCGAACGGCTTGGTGATGTAATCGACGACGCCGAGTTCGAGGCCCGTCAGTTTATCCACGCGGTCGCGTTTTTCGGTCAGGAAAATAATCGGGATATCCTGAGTGCGGCGGTTCGTGCGCAGGCGGCGGCAGACTTCATACCCATCAATATCCGGCAGGCGAATATCAAGCACGACCAGATCGGGCGGATCCTCTCTGGTCATACGCACCGCGTCTTCGCCCCAGGCCGCCGTTTGAACTTCGTAACCCTGCACGCGGAAATAGGCATTCAACATCTCCGCGAGATCGAGATCATCTTCGACGATCAAAATGTGGGATTTATCCGACACCGAAAACCCCCTTATGGGCCGATGACAAAAACGCGTGCAAAACCAGCCCCTTCAGGTGGAGGGGTGGAAGGCCGCTCGCAGTTGGACGGGAGGCAGCGTGTTAAACCAACTTTTCCAGTTCTTTGACCGCGCGCGACATGTCCAGGAAGATCATGCCCAGTTTTGCCTGTTCGCGCGCCAGGACGGTCAGTACTGCTTCGTCACCCACAGCGCTCAGGATCACAAAGCCGTGCTCGCCCTTCACATAGACCTGTTCCAGCGCGCCGCGTCCCAGTTCCATGGCGATCCGCTCACCCAGCGAGAGCATCGCGGCGGACATAGCCGACACGCGGTCCTCTTCAATATTGCCGGGCAGAGACGAGGCCATGCTCAAACCGTCCACGCTGACGATAGCAACAGCTTCGACATCGGGCGAACTGACCTGCAAATCGCGCAGGCGTTCAACTAATTGGTCATTCCGTGATTTAGCCAAATTGTGTATCTCCTAACAGTCCGGGAAATATGTCTGCCGACAACTTTTGATAGAGGTCTCTAACTCACGCTACCGAGGCAGACGTATCGTTTATTTCCGTCTGTGAGGGGTACTGTAGCACAGGGGCGATCCCTTGTCAAGCAGACTAAAGTCATGGCATACAGGGCACAAAAAACGACCTGCGGGGCAGGTCGTCGGAATGGCTGGGGAGGCAGGATTCGAACCTGCGATAGGCGGCTCCAAAGGCCGCTGCCTTGCCGCTTGGCCACTCCCCAATCTGCTGCGAATTATACCATAGTCGCAGCGGGCCGGGCAAGGTGAAGGTTTATTTCTGGTAAAAATGCTGGCATTCTAACCTTTCCCGCTGTAGACTCTCTGCTCAGGTGCAGCTCCGCTAGAAGCGAAAAGGTGCAAAACAGTATGGATCAAAAGGGCCGTGACAAGGCATTGGAATCAGCATTAGCCGATCTCACCAAGCGATTTGGGGACGGTGCGATTGTGCGCCTGGGAGATGCAACCCATCTCCACGTCGATGCGATCCCGACCGGGTCGCTGGCAGTGGATATCGCGCTGGGCGTCGGCGGCATTCCGCGCGGGCGGGTAACGGAAATCTATGGCCCTGAAAGTTCGGGCAAAACCACTATGTGCCTGCATACGATAGCGGAAGCGCAAAAACGCGGCGGCATCTGCGCGTTTATCGATATGGAGCATGCACTCGATCCCCAGTATTCGGCGCGGTTGGGCGTCGATGTCAATAACCTGTATATCTCACAGCCCGACACGGCAGAACAGGCGCTGGAGATTGCTGAGGCGCTGGTGCGCAGCGGCGCGATTGATGTGGTTGTGCTGGATAGTGTGGCTGCGCTGGTTCCTCGCGCCGAAATCGAAGGCGAAATGGGTGACGCGCACGTCGGTTTGCAGGCCCGGCTGATGTCGCAGGCGCTGCGTAAACTGTCGGGCGCGATCAAACAATCCAACGCGGCGATGATCTTCACCAACCAACTGCGCGAAAAAGTCGGCGTGATGTTCGGCAACCCGGAGACAACATCAGGCGGGCGCGCGCTCAAGTTTTATGCCAGCGTCCGGATTGATATTCGCCGCATCCAATCGATCAAGGCCGGGAATGAAGTCGTGGGCAACCGCACGCGGGTGCGCATCACCAAGAATAAGGTCGCGCCGCCGTTCCGCGAGGCCGAATTTGATATTATGTTCAATGAGGGCGTTAGCAAGTCGGGCGATATTCTGGATATTGCCACCGAGATGGGCGTGATCGAAAAGCGCGGCTCGTTCTTCCGTTACAGTGGGGAAGCTGTTGGGCCAGGGGCGCGAGAATGCCAAGCAGTTCCTGCGCGAGAATCCGGCGATGGCGACTCAGATCGAAAACCAGATCCGCGAACAGTACGGCCTGCCGCCTGTCCTGTCAGCGGATGGCAAAGGCGGCTAGAGAGTTTCTTGTTACAACAACGTCAGGGGCGCGGCTTAGCTTCGAAGCTAAGAGCGCCCCTGTTTTTTTGTATCTGGAACCCAGGTATTGACGAATTAGAACATATGTACTATACTGGTGATAGGTCGTTGACGGCTTTTTCCCTGCAAACAGTCAGCGTTAGGAAATGGTTAGAACACCCCCAAAAATCACAGAATCGGCAGATCGTCACGCGAAGAAGTGATCAACTAGTCGAAATCTTCGCTCGCTGTAATATAACCGCAAATAGCGCTTGTGGATCATAAATAACTCATTTGAGCCATTTAGCGCTGCTTTTTGCCTCCTCAAGCTGCTTTTCTGGTCATTTTGTTATATTTTCGCCCTCATCGAAAGTGCGCCACTACTCAGCAGCGACCAGCGCGCCCTGCTGCTGATACTGCTCGAACAGGTGGCCCCACTCGGTCGTTTCACGCCAGTGGCGAGCGACGGCACGGTATTTGAGAGGCCAGTACATATAATCCTGCTCTACCTCGCCAATGAAGGTCGGGACGGCAACAATCGGTGTGCGCAGAACGACCTTTTGCAGCGCCTTGGTGGGACCATACCACGCCAGCCACGCCAGGAAACTGTGCGAGTTATGCCCGATCTTAAAGCCCCAGTTTTCGCCGGAGACATCATCCCCCACCAGATTGATCGCGCTGGGATCGCCCACGCCCAGGCCCTGATCGTGCGCCAGGCGGATATATTTGATGCTTAGCGGATCGAAGCCCATCAGTTTGGCGGCTACGGCGTCAATGGCGACCTGATCGGTTGAGGCGAGAATCACGTTTTTGATGGTCGGCTGGATCATGCGCGGGCCTGCGCCATTGCCTGCCGTTGTGCCATCCATCACCGCCAGGATGCCGGGGTGGATTTCCTTCTGGATCGCCAGCAGATCGACCAGGGTTTCATGAATCCAGGTGTGGGTATAGTGGCGATATTTGCTCAGAAGCCCGCCGAACGCATTTTTCATCGCACCGGTGGTCGTGGTGTACATGTGCGTTTTGACCGTCGGCAGGTGGACGATATTTTTGCCGATGAAGTAATCCGGGATATGGATGCCTTCGGGATAAATATGATCGAGCGCCAGCATTTTGGCCTGGGGGCGGTAGGGAACCCAGGTCATGTCTTCTTTACGGAAGTTGTAGCGAACGGGAATGTTGTGGCGCTGGAAAATCGGCACGTAGCCGTTCAGGTCTTCGCCTTTGAAGGCATTGGTCACGACGGTCTGGTTTTGGACGCAGACGAGATCATTCAGTCCGGCGGCGCGTAGGGCCAGGATCGTGCCCTCAAGCTGCCAGGGAGTGGTGTTCGCGCCCGGCATGGGAAAATGCCAGGTGATGTTATCTTTGAGAATCGTCGTGTTCGATGATTGCAGCGCCTGCGCGCCGCCTGCCAGTTCAAACAGGCGCTGATAGTCCTGGATCACCGTTTCGGGTTGTGTAAACAATACAGCGACTGTGGATTGATGGGTCACAATACCTCCCGTGAAAAAACAAGAATTTCACCGCAGAGAGCGCGGAGAACGCAGAGAAAAGCAAAGGAAAAGCTGAGAAAAATTAAACAACAGCAATTCCCTTGCAGATCCGGCAGATGAAATAGAGGGCACGATTGTAACGCGGATAAAGCAGCCAAGCACAGCGACGCTTAACTGACAGTTAGCTTGCGCTGGAAGAAGTGAACCATCTGAGCAAATGCATCCAGCGTGATTTCGTCCTGCCGCATCTCGCCGTTGACCAGCATAAAGCCGTGCGGTTCGCCGTAGTACACTTTGAGTTCAAAATACTTCCCGGCAGCGGTCAGTTCAGAAGCGTACTGGTAGATGCCATCAATCGGGCTGGCGCTGTCGGCTGTGCCATGAATCATCAGCAGCGGCGATTGCAGTTGGTCGATCCGATCAGCGGGCTGCGTTTCACCCTGGTAGGGGAAGCCATACCACGCCACTCCCGCCTTGAAATCGGTGATCTCCGGCAGAAAGAGCATCGTATAACGCCCACCCGCGCAAAAACCCGTCAGGCCCAGGCGCGCCGGATCGACATCATCCCGCGCAGTGAGGAAGGCGATACTGTCACGCAGAAGCTGCTCGACGGTCGCATCGGCAGGACGCTGATCGAAGGTTTGCCAGCCCACCGCCAGCACGACAAAACCCTGCGCCGCGAACTGATCGGTCATGGTCCGGTAGCCATTTTCGAGACCCCGGAAGGAGTGAATCAGAACCACCGCCGGATAGGGTCCGCCGCTGGTGGGGGCCGCCAAGTAGGAGGCATAGGCCTGTCCGCCGCTCATGATATCCACATCGCTGCTCGTGATTTCCATCGTTTCCGGTCCTTGTGCTAAGGCACTGTGAGACGCGAACCATAAGCTGCAGAGAAGTAACAAAATGACTGTTCGCTTCATCCCAACCTCATCCTGAATCGATTGCTTCCATTAGCCCGGCACACTGGTTCAGATTCAGCCAGTGCGCCAATTCTCCGATGCTGTCCATCTGGCGCATCTCGTTGTACATCGGGCGGGGAATGTTGCGGAAGAACACCGCCGAAATGACCGGATCGGAGTTGTGGGGCCAGCCATAGGCGACCAGCGTCAGGACACCGCCCGCGTAAAATCCTAACTTGGAACCATATTCCACATACATGCCGTCGATGTAATCATTGTTCCGCCAGCGGAGCGCATCACGTACCATCTTTTTAGTATTATCGGAAAGAGCGCGCGAAGTGCCATAGATAGTATCTAAAATGGTCAGAAAATCCTGGGCCGTGCCCGTGACGGTATGACGCTGGAGGATCATGGCCTCAATGTTCCAGTCGAGCGGCTGGCGTCCGCGCCGCGCCCGGTAGGCCACTTCGGCCTGATGCCACAGCGGATCGGACAGATAACGCTCGAAAAGCGCCTCGCCTTCCTCAAAAGAGAGTTCCTGCCACTGCTGCTCCATGTCGTGGTTATCCATCAGCAGGGCGATGATGCCCAGCGCATGTGGTTTGCCCGTACTGGTGATGCCCAGGATGTGATAGAGGTTATCCCAATTGACAGGGGCGAGACGATCCAGGAGATAGTCGGCGGCAGCATTTGAGCTGTATTGAATCATGCCCAGCGCGGCAATATCGAACAGGCTGATCGATGGCGTGCCCGCAGGATAGGAGGACAAAAAGCGCTCGTGCGCGCCGCTGTTGGAACGCGGCACGTCGTAGAGGTTCAGCCGATCCACCGGGACCATTTCAGTAAGGGAAATAACACCCGCATTCACCCGGCGGGCATATTCGATAAAAATTAGCAGTTTGGAAACCGACGCCAGCGGAAAGAGTTCGGCAGCATTGTAGAGAACCGCGCCGGAAGGGTCGTGCAGGGGCATACAGGCGGCACTAAAGTCAGCGGGCTGGGCGTGAATCTGCTCCCACAACAGGCTGAGCGCTGGCTGTTGGGCATCGACTGAGCCTGTCAGCAACCCTACACAGAGTAACACGAGTAAAAGCCGTCTCATTCGATCCATGCTCCATTTATTCCGCGCCCAATCGTACTCTGAATCACTGCCAGCCGCCCAGTTGATCATCGGGCGGTCCGTACAACCTGGGACCAGAAGCTTGTGCAAACGTCCAGAGATGTGCATAATATAGGCACATGCGACAAAAATATCTGCCACGGTTGTACCGTGGAACTCGATCAGAGCTATTATTTCTGCATCCACCAACCGATGGATGTTCGCTGCGAATACAGACTCTCATGCCGAAGGGCATGAATAAACCCGAAGGCCTGGGATCAATTTAAAGAATATGGACGAGTACGGGGATAGCCCAGGCACGACCGAAGTCGGTGAGAATATGCGGGTAAACGCTGGAATCGATGAGCTAAAGAGTTCAAGCCCGGCAAGGGTTGCTCCTTGCACTGGGCGTTGGATGGTCATGTCCCTAGGCAGCGCCTGTGGCGATGCCTGTAGGCGACCACCCGTTCCTTATAGCTCCACGTGCTAGAAGGTTCCCCGACCTGACGCGCGCGCAGACGAGTTCCTGGATACAGCATCTACGGACAGCCGTGGCGATGTATGTCGACGGCTGTCTTTTATTTTTGGGGGAAACGTGGCCCGACGAATTACCGCGCTGGAAATACAGAAGCGCAACAAAGAGCGTGTCAACGTTTACCTGGATGGCGAGTTTGCCTTCGGGCTGCCAATCATCGAAGCGGCGCGTCTCAAGAAGGGCCAGGAACTCTCCGAGGAGGAGATTGCTGCTCTGCGCGCCATTGATGACGTGACGCGCGCCTTCGATATGGCGGTTACACTACTCGCCCGACGCCCCTACAGCACCGCCGAGATACGTCGCTATCTGGAAACGAAAGAGATCGCTGATCCTGTAGTACAAGAGGCTCTCAGCCGGCTGGAGCAGCGAGGCTATGTCGATGATCGCGCCTTTGCCCAGTATTGGCTTGAGAACCGCGAACAGTTCCGACCTCGTGGACCACGAGCGCTGCAATTCGAGCTTCGCCAGAAGGGAATCGCCGAGGATATCATCGCTTCCGTACTGGAAGGGATGGATAGCCACGACGCAGCATACCGGGCCGCATCTGAAAAAGCCCGGCGGCTGCGCGGCCTTTCCCGGCGCGACTTTCAGCAAAAACTGGGGGCGTTTCTGGCCCGGCGGGGGTTTGATTACGACATCGTCCGAGAAGTCACTGACCAACTGGTTCGAGAATTGGAAGACGACAATGCAGACTTCTTTGAACCAACAAACCTGACATCAAATAAATCGTATGAGGAGTAATACCCATGGAAATCGTGTTGGCCCTGGTGGGTCTAGCGATTGGCGTGGGGCTGGGCGCGGCTGGTTTGTTCTTTTTTCAGAATTCGCAGGGAGCAAGCCGGCGACGTCAGGCCGAAGATGAGGCCGCACGAATCAAGACTGAAGCGCAAGACCAGGCAAAACGAACGGAAATTGATGCCCGTGACGAAGCGCTAAAGATCCAGCGTGAAGCCGAAGAAAACGCCAAGAAACGCAGAAACGAGTTGGATCGCGAAAGTGATCGCTTGCAGAAACGCCGAGAAGATATTGACCAGCGCTATGAACGGCTCGAAGTGCGCGAACAGAATTTGAATAAACGCCAGAGCAAGCTGGACAAGCGGCAGAATGATATTGACTTGATGTACGCGGAGCACAAGACTGAGCTGGAACGGGTGGCGGAAATGTCTCGCGATGAGGCCCGCCAGGAACTGCTGCAAATGGTGGAGCAGGAAACTCGGCAGGACATGGCCCGGCGCATCCGTGAAGTGGAAGAAGAAGCCAAGATCGAGGCCGATAACCGCGCCCGCGATATCATTGCTATCGCCATCCAGCGCATCGCGTCGGATCAGGTGAACGAGATTGCCGTCAGCGTCGTTGATCTGCCCTCCGACGAAATGAAGGGCCGGATCATTGGGCGCAACGGGCGCAATATTCGCGCGTTCGAGCAGGCAACGGGCGTCGATGTGGTGGTAGACGACACGCCCGAAGCCGTCACCATTTCGAGCTTTGATCCCGTGCGGCGTGAAGTTGCCAAACGGGCGCTGGGCAAACTGGTGCTGGATGGGCGTATTCACCCGGCCCGCATCGAAAAACTGGTGTCCGATGCGCGCAAAGAAGTCGAGCGCATTATCCGCGAAGAAGGCGAACGCGCGGCCTATGAAGCGGGCGTACCCGGACTGCATCCGGAAGTGCTCAAACTGTTGGGGCGGCTGAAGTTCCGCACCAGCTACGGGCAGAACCAGCATGCCCACGCCATCGAAACGGCCCATATCGCCGGGATGATCGCGGCGGAACTGGGCGCGGATGTGGCGATTGCCAAGGCAGGCGGCCTGCTGCACGACATCGGCAAGGCCATTGACCACGAGGTCGAAGGCACGCACGCGCAGATCGGCGCGGAGTTTGCCAAGCGCCATGGCGTGCCGGATCGAATTGTGAACTGCCATCGCCAGCCACCACCACGAGAGTGAGCAGGAATCGGTCGAAGCGCTGATCGTGGAAGCCGCCGACGCCATCTCTGGCGCGCGGCCCGGTGCCCGGCGTGAAAGCCTGGATACGTACATCCGCCGCGTCAAGGCGCTGGAAGATCTCGCCAATGAGTTCCCCGGCGTCGAGCAGAGCTACGCGCTGCAAGCAGGGCGCGAAGTGCGGATCATGGTCAAGCCCGAAGAGATCGACGATCTCGCCGCGATGCGGCTGGCGCGTGATATCTCCAAGCGCATCGAAGAGACGATGCAGTATCCGGGCCAGATCAAGGTCACGATCATCCGCGAAACTCGCGCAGTGGATTACGCGAAGTAAGGCGGTTCAAAACCGAGTATAGAAACCAGCGCCGGAGTAGGTGTTGTCCTACCCCGGCGTTTTTTGTGTTAATGGGCAGAGGGCTTCTTGGGGGACTTCATTCCAACAGCTAGAATGCGACCGCTTACTACCTGAGAGTTACATTTCCTCTCATTTTCAAGCGGCAGTATCATTATTTCAATAACTTATGTATATCAGCGTGTTCACGAGAAACACCCTCCAGTGTTTCACCACATCTGTCTCAGAAATTTCGACAACGTATACTGTTAGTATCTCTCAACTTTAATCAGGATTGATTCACGGAGAAGACCATGCAAATCCATTTTTTGGCTGCGCGCGGAGACTTAGAGGGTGTTCGACGTCAATTAGCTATGGGAGTGCCAGTTGATGCGAAACTGCCTTATTCCGAAGAAACCCCACTGATGCTTGCCGCCAAGGATCGTCGGGCGAGCCTTGAGATGATTAAGTTTCTTCTGTCGCATGGTGCTAATCCTAATACCTACGACTATGTTGACTATGCACCGCTAGGGCTAGCTGCAAAAAACGGGAATTTGGAGAAAATGCGCTATTTGCTCCAAGCGGGTGCAGATGTCCAGCTACAGGGCAGGCATGGTTACACCGCGTTAATTCATGCGACATATGCTCCTGATGAAAACACTGAGATCATCGAAACCTTGTTGAAAGCAGGTGCTGACCCCAAAGCGAAGCCATATAGGCACACAGGTGAAACAGCCATACGGGTTGCATATATGCGCGATCAGTTTAACGTCATGAAACTGCTTTTTGAAATCAGGGATTGAATTAGCTGATGTTGGATGGTCGAAGCTGATGTATGCGATTGCTTATGGAACCCTGGACGAAATCGAAACACAATGGCATGAGGAACCACCAGTGCTTGACCGCACTGATGCTACAACTGAAACAATCTGGCATTTTTGCCTGCGGATTGGATATTCTGAATAAGGCTCACCTCTTGTTGAAAATGGGGGCAAAAAGAGCCTCCGACGAACTGCTTGCCGCAGTCGTACATGATACACCTGAATTAACAAAATGGCTGGTTGAAACAGGCGCGGCTTTAGAGGCACGTGATGACCCATTTTTATGCACGCCGCTGATGATTGCGTCCAGTTGCGGTGCCACAAAAAACATGCAAGTTTTGATCGAGGCAGGTGCTGATGTAAACGCTCAAGACAAATATCGACAAACAGCCCTGATATATGCCAAAAACGCGGAAGCCGTCAGAATCCTGGTAACTGCGGGGGCCGATAAGGATCACATCGATGGTATGGGAGATTCGCGACTGAAATCAGCCGCAGAAAATGGCCAGATCGAAGTTGTTAAAACCATGCTGGAATTAGGAGCAGACCCCAATGTTTCAAGTACCGGCGAAACGCCCCTGCATAGGGCTATTGGTAGTGACCAACTCGAGATCGCCCAGCTGTTGCTGGAAGCTGGGGCAGACCCTAATAGATTTGATATAGACGGGTGGTACCCGTTAATGGAGATTCTTGACGACAGATGCCGCCCGTTTGTTGGTCGAATTTGGGGCCAATACCAACAAGAGGACCCCAAACGGAGAGACATTAGTTGAACACTATAAGAATGATCCAGAGATGGTTAGTTTTTTGAAGGGCCACATACACAAATAGCCAGTCGTCATCTCTAAAACAGCTTGGGCTGCATCAGGGGGCGCTGCCCATCGAGCAGGATGTACGGCGCGGCACGAGTTGGTATTGGCGACCCCGACGGCCTGCAAATCGCCCAAGGTGCGGATTTTCCCACGACGCCGCGCGTTCATGATGCGCGCCGCACCCTTCGCCCCGATTCCCGGTATGCGGATCAGATCGCGCCGCGAGGCGGTGTTGACTTCGACGGGGGCCTGAGCGAGTGTTTCTTCGGCCCACAAGCGCTTGGGATCGGTATGCAGCGGCAGAATCCCGTCCTGGCTGAACGGCAGTTCCTCTACAGTGAATTCATAATCCCGCAGCAGGAAACTGGCCTGATAAAGACGCAGCTTGCGCGCCAGATCGGTGGCTGGACGATCATCAAGGGGCGTATCGCTGACCGGGTGGAAAGCCGAAAAGTACGCCCGCGCCAGCCCGGCCTGACGGTGCAGATATTCGGTGGTGCTCAGAATCTCCACGTCGCTTTCCCCGGCAGGACCAACGACGAATTCAGTCGTGCTGCTGGCACGCAGCTGCCCACCGGTTTCGCGCCGCAAATCTTCGACCCACTGCAAGCGCTGAAGCAGTTCCTGATCAAAGCCCTTGCCGGGGGCGATCACTTCCAGGCGGTTGGCGTTGGGCGCTTCCAGATTGATCGAGACACGGTCCGCCAGAGTCATGGCCTGCCGGACCTGATCACGCTCCGCGCCGGGCATAATTTTCAGGTGGATATAACCCTGAAAGCCGTACTTCTCGCGCAGGATATCGCCTGTATCGAGAATCTTGTCCTGGCTGGTGATGCCTCCCCGGATCACACCCGACGAGAGGAATATCCCTTCCACCGCGCCCGCCCGGTAGAGTGCCATGAATCCCTGGGCCATCTCGTCGGGGGAGAAGGTGACGCGCTTCGTTTCGGTGCGGCCCGCGCGGAACGGGCAGTAAAAGCAGTTGCGCTCACAGGCGGAGGTCATCAGCGTTTTGAGGACAGGCATTTTACGGTTGCCCGCCGTGACGTGCGTTACACAGTCGCTCAGGTGGACTTCTTTCGCCGGGGCGATAGGTTTTTCAAACTGCGGAGAGTCGCCCACCGACTCAAATTCGGTCAGGCCGGTCATGGCGTTCAGCAGATCGTGTCCATCCATCCACGTTTCTCCTGAGAAAATAAAGAAAAAGATTCCACCGCAGAGAACGCGGAGAGCGCAAAGGAAAAACAAGAGAAAAGAACTTGTCTTGACAGGTCCCCTGATTATACAGAACTTTTGTTCTAAACGCAAGCAGAAAAAATGCCGTACTGACTGAGTACGGCGAGAGAAGTTGAAATTATTCGTTCGGGTTGAGTTCGACCTTCACTTCGGTGGCCTGGACAGGTTCATCGTCCTCTTCTTCGTGGCGGGATACTTTGTAAATTTCCTTCGCCTTGTCGATGAACAGCACGCCGTCCAAATGGTCGATCTCGTGCTGGAAAACGCGCGCCAGCCAGTCCTGCGCCTTGATGCGAATCTGCTTGCCGCTGCGGTCATAGCCGCGCACGGTTATGCTGACGTGGCGGTCAACGCTGCCATAATAACCGGGAATTGACAGGCAGGCTTCCAACCCTTCGACCAGTTCATCCGAGGCGCGAACGATCTCCGGATTGATCACCACGTAGAGCACCCCGGCCTGATCGCCGTATTCTTCGCGAGAGGCGTCATCATCAGGCAGGCGCACCAAAATCAGGCGCAGGGGGGCGGCGACCTGTGGCGCGGCAAGTCCCACACCTTCGGCCTTGCCCAGCGTTTCGACCATATCATCGATCAGCTTTTGCAGCTTGGGATCATCAAACGACGTGACTTTATGCGCTTTTTTGCGCAGCACAGGATTATCGGGGGTGATGATTTCGCGCAGTGCCATGCTGTACTCTTTCCTTAGTTTATCTTACCGGGGGAAATCCCCCTAATACCCCAAAACCGTTATGATATTCCATCATTTGGCGCGTCCCACCCGACAGGAGCGCGAGAGGATGCCATGATCCTAGTTTTGATTGTAGCGGATCGGTGCGGCTCCGTAAAGACTTTTTGCCCATTTTTTAGATGATTTTGAAACAAATCGGTTGTTATGCACGTTGAGCTTTGCCTTTAAATGCGCTATTCTCCGCTTATTGGGCGCGGCAAGCAGCGCCCCTACACTCCCTGCACAAGCGAGAGAGGGATTATGACCTCCTGGGAACCTGTCATCGGCCTGGAAGTGCATGCCGAACTCGAAACCGCCTCCAAAATGTTCTGTTCCTGCGCGGTGGTGGACAGCACCGCCGCCGAGCCGAACCGCCATGTGTGCCCGGTCTGTTTGGGCATGCCGGGCGTGCTGCCTGTGATCAACCAGCAGGCGGTGGAATTTGGTATGATGGTTGGGCTGGCGCTGAACTGTGAAATTCCGGCGTTCAACCAGTTCGCCCGCAAGAGCTACTTTTACCCCGATCTGCCAAAAGGCTACCAGATCAGCCAGTACGACTATCCACTGGCGGTCGAGGGCTGGATGGAGATCGATCTGCCGGACGGTTCGACCAAGCGGATTCGCATCCGCCGCGCCCATCTGGAAGAAGACGCGGGCAAACTGACCCATGCCAACAATCACAGCCTTGTTGATCTCAACCGGGCAGGTGTGCCGCTGTTGGAAATTGTCTCTGAGGCGGATATGCACAGCGCGGAAGAAGCGGAAGCCTACGCCCGCAAACTGCGCGCTATTCTGCAATATCTCGGCGTGAACAGCGGCGATATGAGCAAGGGAGTGCTGCGCTTCGAGGCCAATATCAGCGTGCGCCCGGTGGGATCGGATGAACTGCGGACGCGCACCGAGGTCAAAAACCTGAACAGTATTCGCAGCATGACGCGTGCCACTCTCTACGAGATCGAACGGCAGATCAAAGTGTGGGAAGCCGGGGATCGCGTCCGGCAGGCGACACTCGGCTGGGACGATCAGCGCAATTCGACGGTCATCCGGCGCATTAAAGAGAGCGCGGAGGATTACCGCTACTTCCCGGAACCCGATTTGCCAGTGCTGGAAATCAGCCGGGAGCAGGTCGAAGCGATACGTGCCGCGCTGCCCGAACTGCCCGATGCCAAGAGGGATCGGTTTATACGCGACCTGGGCCTGAGCCGCTACGATGCGTCGGTGCTGGTGGCAGAGCGCGCCGTCGCTGATTATTACGAGGCAGCATTGGCGGCGGGTGGCGATCCCAAGCAGGTCGCGAACTATATTATTGGCGACCTGTTCCGCCAGTTAAACCTGGAAGGGCGTGAACGCGAAGATATTGGACAGATCAAGCTGACTCCGAAGGGGCTGGCGGATCTGGTGACGCTGGTGCAAAAGGGTCTGATCAATCACGGGGTGGCGAAGCGACTGCTGGAAACGCTCTACCAGAACGGCGGCGATCCGGTGAAACTGGTCGAGGAGCAGGGGCTGGCACAGGTCTCTGATGAAAGCGTGCTGACGGAGGCGATCCGCGCCGCACTGGAACAGAATCCGGCTGAGACGGGGCGTTATCTGGCGGGCGAAGAAAAACTGCTCAAGTTCCTGATGGGGCAGGTCATGCGCGCTCTGAAGGGTAAAGGCGATGTGCAGGCCGTACAGCGGCTGTTGGTCGAGGAATTAGAGCGCCGGAAGTAGGTATTGACGCTGCGCCTGGTTCCCTGGTAAACTGTTTGCGTATTGTGAAAGGAACCACAAGGACGAATGGTTAACTAACAGGCATTTCACGACGGCAAGTTTTTTCGCGCCCTGATTGGCTCAGATGGCGGCACTTGTCGTATTGCGCCTGTTGGTCCTTCTATAACTCTCGCGTTTTCAACCGCAGGTGCTTGCCTGCGGTTTTTTGTTGACTCCTGAGTGGACAAAGCATCGCAGGCGGTTGCTGGCTTGCGGTGTTTTTTATTCATCAAGGAGAAACTCATGAAACAACGTCCCTATCACGACGAAAACGACTATTGGCGCATTCGTGCCTTCCTGCGCGAAGCTGCGCTGGCGGAATGTGCCGACACGAGCTGGCAGTCTCTCACCTGCTGGCCTGTTGCCCGCCTGGACTACTGGCGCTGGCACGTGACTAGCTGGCATTCCTTTTCCTGGAAGAATGCTCTCTATCTGTGGGAGACGGCGTCAGGGCAGATAACCGCCGTCATGAATTGCGAAGGAGAGGGTGAGGCCCATTTTAACGTTCACCCGGCATTCCGGTCGGCAGAACTTGAATGTGAGATGATCGCTGCCGCTGAACAATATCTCAGCGCGGTGAATGAACAGGGCCAGCGGTCCCTGACCATCTGGGCCTACAACTTTGATACACAGCGGGGCGCTATTCTTGCCAGCCAGGGTTACCGCAAAGAAACACGGCCCGAAAATAAGCACTGCCGGGCGCTGGATGAGCCGATCCCGGATGTTCCTATCGCGGAAGGATACACGATCCGCGCTCTGGGCGATGTGGACGAGTTACCCGCCCGCAGTTGGGCCTCATGGCGCGGCTTCCATCCCGACGAGCCTGACGAGAACTACCAGGGGTGGACGTGGTATCACAACATCCAGCGCCAGCCGCTGTACCGCCGTGATCTCGATATCGTAGCGGCGGCTGCGGATGGCACCATCGCGGCCTTCTGCACCCTGTGGTATGACGATGTCACGCGCAGCGGGTATTTTGAGCCAGTGGCTACCGTACCCGAACACCTGCGGCGTGGGCTTGGCAAGGCCGTGATGACCGAAGCGATGCGGCGCATCCAGCGGCTCGGCGCGACCCATGTTACGGTCGGCGGCTACTCCGAAAGGGCGAACGCCCTTTACAACTCGGCTGTTTCACCCAATGTCGTCTTTTATGAATCCTGGATCAAAAACTGGTAGGAGAGAGTATGACCACCCCATCCGCTATTCAAACCCGTATCACCAACCGTCCACTGCAAGGCAAAAGCGACGCGCTGCGCCTCAACCAACTGCTGATCGACAGTTATGCCCTCATGGGCCGCGAATTTAACTGGGAAACGCGGCGTTGGGAAGGTTCCTATTGGTGCGTATCTGACGCGGCTCTTGCCGATCCAAACTGGGGAGCGCAAACGCACATCTGGGAAACTGCCGCCGGGCAGATCGTTGGCGCGGCGATACCCGATGGCCCCGGCGATGTCGCGATCCAGATTCACCCGCACTATCGCGCCCTGGAAGATGAGATTCTCGACTGGTCCGAAGCCCACATAGCCCGAACCACCGGCAGCGGTCAGCGCGAATTGATCGCGTGGGTCTTTGATTGGGATACGGAACGGTTGGAACGTCTCGCGCGCCGGGGACACACACCGCGCCGCGAATGGTTCTGGCACAACCGCCGCCGCACCGTGAGCGATCCCATTCCTGATCTCCCTGCGCCGGAGGGGTATATCATCCGCAGTGTATGCCCGACAGAAAACGATGTAGAGCGCTGGGTCGCATGCACCAATCTCACGTTTGGGCAGGCTTATCAGCCGGAATACCATCGCAATTTCCAGCTTTACTCGCCCTCCCATAACTACGATCTGCACCTGATCGCGGAAGCGCCCGATGGTTCTTTCGCGGCCTTTGCAGGGCTGACCGTCGACGTAAGCAACCGTTATGCCGTGTTTGAGCCTGTTGGCACGCACCCCGATCACCGCCGGAAGGGACTTGCCCGTTTTATCATGTTTGAAGGCATCCGGCGCTTGCAGGCACTTGGCACAACAGATGTTGTGTGTGTCGCCAACTGGGGCACAGCCGACGCGGCCAAGCTCTATGCCTCAGTGGGATTAGAACACTATGCAACCACAACAGCCTGGGTGAAAATATTCTAGATAATCGGGGTTTGAACAGGCGTTCTAAATCGAGTATAATCAGAATTGCCTCAACAGCGTGTTGTGACGCATAATAAGCCAAGAATCTAGAGCGAGGCGCAAGGAGCAAAAATGGCCGGTTATCAGCATACCATCATTATTGGAAATGTCGGGCGCGAGCCGGAACTGCGCTATACGCAGAGCGGCGTGGCCGTCTGTGATTTCAGCGTCGCTGTGTCCCGTCGTTGGACCGATAAAAACGCCAACGAACAGCGTGAAGAAACAACCTGGTTCCGCGTATCTGCATGGCGCGGATTAGCGGAAACCTGCCAGCAGTATGTCCACAAGGGCATGCAGATCATGGTGACAGGCCGCGTGAATGCATCAGCGTTCATGGGCCAGGACGGACAACCCCGGGCCAGCCTTGACCTTACGGCGACGGATATCCAGTTCCTGGGCCGGCGCGGCGAAGGCGAAGAGGCTGGTGCAAGCGGGTCGTACCCCACTGAGCCGGAAGATTTGCCCTTCTAGCGCGAACCAAATGCGGTATAGTAGGTATTTAGCTGAGACAACAGCCGGTCTGAGGGAACCTCGCGGCTGTTTCTCTTACTGATTGCGGACTGAAGGAGCCGTTATGTCCGAGCAAAAAAAACCTGAACC
Organism: uncultured Chloroflexia bacterium; assembly: GCA_963753545.1. Taxonomy (GTDB): domain Bacteria; phylum Chloroflexota; class Anaerolineae; order Aggregatilineales; family Aggregatilineaceae; genus CAVWCQ01. The sequence continues at coordinate 714,593 of CAVWCQ010000011.1, read as the reverse complement.
CCGGCGGATCAATATCGAGATTCCAGCCGATCTTGCGGCGACTTATTCGAATCTGGCGGTGATCAGCCATTCGCCGTGGGAATTTTTCCTGGACTTTGCCCAGATTATGCCGAATATGCCACAGCAGGCGCGCGTCCGGGCGCGGGTGATTATCGCCCCCACCAATGCCAAGATGCTGCTGCGTGCATTGGAAGAAAATATCGCGCGGTACGAACTGCAATATGGCGAAATTCCAATTCCGGCCCGCCCGCCCTCACTGGCCGATCAACTGTTCAATTCACTGCGCTCTGATGGCGAAGAAGGTCCCAAGGAAGGCGGCCCCAAAGATGGCTAGTCTGGATAATCTGGATGCGATTGCTGAACAAATTCGTGAAAATTTCGAGGCGAAAAATGCCTCGCGTGACGCGGCGATCAACCAGTCACGCGCCTTGATCCGTTTCTGCGCCAACGCGATTCGGGCTGTACACCGCCGTGAATGGGCTGTCGCGCAGGAACGGCTGGAGATCGCCCGGCAGGCCGCCGAAGAAATGCGCGCCCAGGTCAAGGGTTATCCTGATCTGTACTACAGCGGCTATACGCAGGACGCGCTGAAAGAGTACGTGGAAGCCTATGTAACGTATGCACTGGTGCGCGGCGAACTGATCGCCACGCCAGAGGCGCTGAATGTCGAATTCCCAACATACCTGAACGGGTTAGCCGAGGCTGCGTCGGAACTACGCCGCCAGATTCTCGATATCATCCGCCAGGGCCATTCCGCCGAAGCGGAGCGCCTGCTGGATCGGATGGATGGCATCTATGATGTGCTGGTGACATTCGACTTTGCCGAAGCGATCACGGGGGGGCTGCGCCGCCGTATGGATGCGCTGCGCGGGGTGCTCGAACGCACGCGGGGCGATGTGACGAACAGCATCCGCCAGCAGCAGCTTCGACAGGCGTTGATCGACTTTGGGAGCCGGATGGGGCTGGATGCTGCCGATGCTGTACCGGACCTGCCGCTGGACGAAGAAGCCGAGGACGGCGACTCCGGCGCTAACGCCTGATCAGGCGGCGGCTGAGCCAGTAGGCAACCGGGATTGCCATCATGAGGCCGTTCGCAACGCTGCATCCCAGCGCGAACAGGGGCGTAAACAGGTCGGACCGATCCGAGCCGACACCCGCCAGCCGCGAGGAGATCGACAGGCTGCCCAGGCCGAGAATGCAGGCACAGAACAGGTAAATCCCAGCACAGCCAACCGTTATACGGAGTTTGTTACGATCCATAACGAGACATACTCTTTCGTTGGCATCAGGTAACCGTCGGTGTCCCGTCGTGCAGGCGACAAGGACGCTGATGGGCAGTTATATGATACTCGAAGAATAGAGACAATGGATCGCCAACCAGGATGATTGTATTATGCCATCTATCCAACGTTTTTTAATTCAAGAAGGCGATCAAGCGGGCAAAGCAATCGATCTCAGCACTTTCCCATTTACGATTGGGCGCTCTCGCGATTGCAGCTTCGTGATGGATCATACGGAGGTTTCCCGCCTGCATGCTCGCCTGCAAAGTGATCATCTGAATATCTTTTTGGAAGACGTTGGCAGCACCAACGGCACATTCGTCAATGGACGCCGCCTCGGTCCTGGGGAATCGTACCGGCTGCGGGCGGGCGACGTGGTGAGCTTTGCCCAGATCTGCACCTGGGTCTTTGACGATCCGGCAACAACGGCCCAGATCGAGCCTGTGCTGTTGGTGGCGGCTGGCCTGGAAATCGACCCGGCAACGGCCCGCGTGACCATCGGCGGCATGCCCCTTTACCCGCCGCTCAGTCCGAACCAGTTTTCGCTGCTGGCCCTGCTGGTAGAACGCGCCGGGCGGATTGTGACTCGTGAGGAAATCTGCGAGTCGATCTGGGGGCCGGACGAAGAGGTGAGCGATCAGACGATTGATGCGCTGGTGAGCCGGCTGCGTAAGCGTCTGCTTGAAGCCGATCCGAACCATGATTATCTGGTGACGCGGCGCGGCTTTGGTCTGATGTTCCAAAATCGGAAACGCCCATTTTAGGTTGCACCCTCAGACGGAGAGAAAACACGAATGAACGCTCGCCAATGGTTCAAACACTGGGATGAGGTCCGGCGCGAATTGTTTCGCGCGCTGGATATGCTGACCGACGATCAACTCAATTTTGTGCCGCGCGAGGGCCTGTGGTCCTTGGGTGAGGTCGTGCGCCATATTGCCAGCGCCGAAGAAGGGTGGTTCCGCTATCAGATCGAGCGCAAGTACGATGAATGGCCGGAGGACTATACGGCGGCTGACTATCCGACGGTGGCATCGGTCAAAGCGCTGCTGAGCGACGTCCACGCCCGCACCGAGGACTATCTTGAGACGCTGAGCCTGGACGATCTCGATCAGCAGATTGATACTCCGCGCGGCGAACATATCCCGCTCTGGTGGATTATCTGGCACGTGATCGATCATGAACTGCATCACCGGGGCGAAGTTTTCCTGATGCTGGGGCTGATGGGCCTCGAAGCGCCGGATATTTGATCAGGGGTGAAGGCATATTGAACGAATTGACCAAAACAATCCTACTGGCTTCGGCATCCCCCCGGCGGCGTGAACTGGTGGGGCTGGCGGGGCTTCCCTTCCAACTGACGCGCGCCGATATTGATGAGACGCCGTTCCCCGGTGAACCCGCGCGAGAGTATACCATCCGTCTCAGCCAGGAGAAGGCGCGGGCGGCGCTGCACAACGCGCTCCCGCAGATGATCGTGCTGGCGGCAGATACGACCGTAGCCGACGGCGGTGAGATTTTGGGCAAGCCCGCCGATGATGCGGAAGCGCGGGTCATGCTTGTCCAACTGCGCGGGCGTACCCATCAGGTTTATACCGCCCTGACTCTGATCGATGCAGACAGCGGGCGGTCCCTGACGGATGTTTCTGTCACGGATGTGCGGATGCGCGTCTATTCGGACGAGGAAATCGCCGCTTATATTGCCAGCGGCGATCCATTCGATAAAGCTGGGGGTTATGCTATCCAGAATGTGGCTTTCCACCCCGTCGAGTCGCTGAACGGCTGTTATTCCAATGTCGTTGGGCTGCCGCTGTGCCTGCTGGTGCAAATGCTGCGCGATCTGGGCATCGAGCCAAAATTGCAGATCGCGCTCGGCTGCCAGCACCACCCAGGCCGCGACTGTGACCTGAACAGTTCGATCCTGGCGTAGGGAAAGCGCCGTTCGACGGGGATCGGAAAGCGGGTATAATCGCCATCAGACACAAAAAATCAGGCGCGAAGAGCGCCTCTAGCAGACAAATAGTTGGGGGGTAAAGCTGATGCTATTTGGGCGCTTTGCCCCTCATCCTTTTAGCGAGAGATTGTTATGATGCACATCAAACAGATTATTCCGTCCCTGCTGATCGCGGCGACTCTCCTCGGCGCGTGTGCTGATACGCCTTCTCCCCTGAGCGGCGGTAACAGCGGCCCCAGCACAGAACTATCGCTGGATGCGGCGCGAGACGTGGCGCGGGCCTTCTTTTCGGGCTGGGAAAGCGGCGATTACGGCGGGATGTACGGTCTGATCAGCCCCAACAGCCAGGCAGCAATTACCGCTGAGTCTTTTGCCCAGGAATATGAGGCCGCCTCAACCCTGATCGCGCTTGAAAAACTTGAAATCAACATCACGGAGACGAGCAAACAGGGAACGACGGCAGTTATCTCCTACGATGCAACCTTCCGCTCCACGCGGTTTGGCCCGATCAGCGATCCGGGGCGATTGATGCGCCTGATTGAAACGGCAGATGGGTGGCGCGTGGCGTGGTCCCGGATGGATATCTTCGAGGGGTACACCGAAGAGACGCAGTTGGATATGCGCTCCACCGTACCGGACCGCGGCAATATCTATGATCGCAACGGCAAAGTGATGGTCGATCAGCATGGAACGTCAGTCGTGCTGCTGCTCACCAAAGCGTCAATGCCAGATGTTTCGGGGTGTATTTCGCTGCTGTCGAGTATTGTCCACCGCGAATACCAGGCGATTGAAAAAGACTTTGAAATGTACGATGTGAGCACGCGCTTTTATGGTCCCGAACTGGACACGGATATTTTCCAGGCGAACCAGGTCAATCTGGCCCAGTTGTGCGGGGTGAACAGCGCCGATTCCAACAGCTTCTACACGCGGACAGGCCGCCGCTACTACAACGATCTGGCGGTGCACCTGATCGGCTATGTGAGCCAGATTCGCCCCGAACAGGCCGAAGAGTATGCACGCAAGGGCTACCCGCCGGATGCGCTGGTGGGGCAGGAAGGCATCGAAAAAGCCTATGAGGATGTACTGGCGGGGCAGGTCGGCGGGCAGCTTCTGATTATCGGGCCAGAAGGTGAAACCGTCCGCCAGATTGCCGAAATCGCCTCGCAGCCGGGGCAAAACGTCTACCTGACGATTGACCGCGATTTGCAGATGGCGCTTGAGCAGGATTTTGTGGACGCCTACAACTATTCGCAGGGAACATGGGCACCGAAATCGCCGGGCGCGGCAGCAGTCGTGATGGATATCCACACGGGCGAGATTCTGGCCATGATGAGCTATCCCGATTATTCGCCGGGGCTGTTTTTGCCCGATCCGCCTGTATATGATCCGGTGGCGGATATTACCCGGCTGCAAAATAGCTGGCGTACCCCACTGCTGAACCGCGTGACCAGTGGCCAGTTCGCGGCAGGATCGATCTTTAAGATCGTGTCACTGGCGGCAGGGCTGGACAGCGGCGTTTTTCCGGCAGATGAGACGATCACCTGTACGGGGGTATGGTCGGGCAAAGACCTGGGCAACTCGTTGGACCAGCGCACCGACTGGAAATATCCGGATTCGCATGGCCCGGGCATTGATGCGCGCAAGGGGCTTACCTACTCATGCGACCCGTATTTCTGGACCCTTGGCGCGCGGATGCACCAGCGGGATACCTCGCTGCTGCCTCATTATGCGAACCTGATGGGCCTGGGCATGGATACGGGCCAGGAAGACCTGGACGAGCAGCGCGGTTATATTCCGAACCCGGTGGATAACCCCAATTTTAGCATCACGGATACTCTCAATCTGGTCATCGGGCAGGGCGAGACACAGATCACGCCGCTCCAGATCGTGCGCATGACAGCGGCAGTCGCCAACAGCGGCACGATGTTAAAGCCGGAGTTTGTCAGCCGCGTCCAGCCGAACAGCGGCGACCCTACCTTTATCGCGTCACCTACTGCTACCTCAACGCTCGATTTTAAGCCGGAGGTTTTTGATCTCATCCGGCAGGCGATGTGCGATGTCACCACCCTGCCGGACGGCACGGCCAACTTTATTTTCGCGGATTGGTATATCTGGCAGAATACGACCCATATCGTGTGCGGCAAAACAGGTACAGCGCAAACGGGCGGAGCGGGCGTCAAACCGCAGGCATGGTTTACCGCCTTTGTTCCAAAGGACGATCCGCAGATCGCGATATCCGTGATTGTTGAAAACTCGTGTGAAGGCTCCGAAGTAGCCGCGCCCATCGTGCGCATGATCATCGAGGATTATTATCACATGCCCGCATCCGACCTGCCGCCGCTGTGGAAAGATGGATGTCAGGAGCTAGGCGAGTAAGCGTGTGGGGGACATCATGAGGACATTCAAACGAGCACTACGCGCCGCACTGTTGAGCGCGTTGATTTTGCTGGCGGGCTGCAAAAGTAACGGCGGCAATTCGACAACCGCCACGGAAAGCGCGTATCCCTTCTCCGGGCCGACGCTGACCATCGAACAGGCGGAACAGATCGCAGAGACGTTCCTCAGCGCGTGGCGCATCACGGATTATGCGGCTATGTACAGCCTGATCACGCCCAACAGCCGCGATGCCTACACCCCGGATGAATTTGTCGCGGAATATAACGACGTCGCTGAGTTGGTTGGCCTGAATACACTGGATATGCACGTTACCAACTCTCTGCGCGAGGGATCAACCGCCTCCGTGCTCTATGATGTCACCTTTCATACGCAGGTTTTTGGCGATATCACGGACAGCGAGCGCACCATGCAGTTGATCGAGACGCCGGAAGGGTGGCGCGTGGCGTGGTCGCGTGCCGATATTTTCTCCGGCCTGGAAAACGGCGCGACGCTGCAGATCCAGTCATCCATGCCGAACCGGGGCAATATCTATGACCGCAACGGCAACGTGCTGGCCGATCAGAACGGGCAGGCGATCACACTGTTCATCACCGAGCGCGATATCACCGACGAAAAAGCCTGTGTCGATGAACTGGTCCAGATTTTGGAGCTTGAGCCGGATGTCATTCAGGCGACTTTTGATCGCTTCGCCCCGGATATTCGCTTTCGCATTGGCGAAGTAAACCCGGATATCTATCGTGCCGAGGAACAGAACCTGCTGACACGCTGTGACATTGGCGACGATCCAACCGACACGCAGACGCGATCTGCGCGCCGCTATCTGAGTACGTTGGCCCCCCACATTGTTGGTTACGTGGGCAAGATTCAGCCGGAGCAGGAGGAGGTCTACAGGCGGAAAGGGTATCCGCCTGATGCCATCGTCGGGCAGTCGGGAATCGAACAATCCTACGAGTCGTATCTGGCGGGGACGATTGGCCGCACGCTGATGGTTGTGGCCCCTTCCGGCGAGATTTTGCGCACGCTGGCTGAAATCCCTCCCACACCGGGCCAGAGTGTATACCTGACCATTGATCGCGATTTGCAGCAGAAGCTTCAGGATACGATGGAAGACGCCTATGCTTCAGCGCCCGCCTGGACAGGGACGTCACGCGGGGCGGCGGTAGTGGTCATGGATGTGCACAGCGGGGAAGTTCTGGGGGCAGTCAGCTACCCCTGGTTCGATCCCAGCATCTTTAACCCCGACGCGCCGATCGCGAACCGGGACGAACAGATTCAGGCGATCAACCAGGACCCGCGCACACCGCTCCTGAACCGTGTAACCTCCGGCCTTTACCCGCCCGGCTCGGTCTTCAAGATCGTATCGATGGCTGCCGGGCTGGACAGCGGCGTGTATACGACCGATACATGGTACACCTGCACCACAACCTGGTCGAACCCCGAAGACGCGCTGCCGATGCGCAAGGACTGGACGTATGGATCGGGCTATTCGCACGGAACAATCAATCTGCCCCATGCGCTCACTTATTCGTGTGACCCCTATTTCTACCAGTTGGGCGCGACCCTGAATGGCGTGGACAACCAGATTTTGACGCGGCACGCTCGCCAGATGGGGCTGGGCGTTCCCACCGGGCAGACCGATCTACAGGAAGAAACAGGGCAGATTCCTGACAGCAACTCCATCTTCGCCTTTAATGGACGCAGTTGGGCTATGGCCAACTCGGTGAATCTGGTCATCGGCCAGGGACCGATCCAGGTGACACCGCTCCAGATCACGCGGATGGTCGCGGCGGTTGCCAATGGTGGGACGCTCTATAAACCCCAGTTTGTCCGGAAAGTGCAGTTGATCTCCGACGATCCGGTGTATGTCGCCGTGCCCACACCAACCGAGGTGCTCGATTATGATCCATCCATCTGGGAATCGATCCGCGAGGCGATGTGCCAGGTGACGCTTGATCCCAACGGGACGGCACGCTATATGTTCGAACCCTGGTATAAGTTCCAGAAGACGGATATTGTCGTCTGTGGCAAGACCGGAACGGCGCAAACGGGCGGTGCAGGAGTCAACCCGCAGGCATGGTTCGCCTCGTTCGTGCCGCAGAATAACCCGGAAGTGGCGATTGTGGCGATTGTCGAGAATTCGTGTGAAGGCTCGGAAGTTGCCGCGCCGCTGGTGCGCCGCGTCGTCGAGGATTATTACGATATGCCCCATTCACCCTGGCCTGATTTGTGGACGGGCGGCTGCTTCACGCTGGGGGAATAGCCTGGATCATCACGGCGGGGCGTGGTACACTTACCACCTAGCGAGGCTGGCCCCCGTAGCTCAGAGGATAGAGCGAGGGTTTCCTAAACCCTGCGTCGGCGGTTCAAATCCGTCCGGGGGCACTTTCAATGAGGAGGAAAATTCAACAAATAGCCCGAAAATGATCCAAAAAGGGGCCAAAATTGATTATTGGAGGCCCTTATGATCACAAGCTATATTTACGGACATCTTACAGTAGCCGGAAATTCTCATAAGTTACTCACTTCGTGCCACTTTCTTCTCGTGACGATCCGCGCCTCATTGTTTTTTGAAGGGTCATCCTAACCATTTACTAACTTTGACCCTGGCGCAGAAAAAGCAACAGGCAGAGCGGCGACTCACCTATCCAGTATAGCACGGATGTTCTATTCGTGTCAAGACGTTTGGCAGCGATTATTGAGCATGAAAAGTGCATAACACGCTCTAAAAGAACTTCACCAGAATATCGTCTATCGTGTTGGCGGCGTCCCGGATGCGCCCGGCGGCGTGGAACAGGTGGCGATAAATCTCCCGCAGTTTGAGCATGGTGATCACGCTGTCCAGGTCTTTGGGCTTCTGGAACAGATCGGCCAGTGCCTTCGCATAGAGCGTTTCCATCTCACTCGTGATGCTTCTGGCGCGAACTGCGTGATCGCTCGCAACCCTGGGGTGCCCATTCAGCCGATCCGTTGCCAGTTTGATCTCCTCCGCACCCTGACCCAACAACCCGGCCATCTCCCGCAGGAAGTTGGTAGGCGTCACATCCAAAATATCCATCTCGTTGATTGTAAACCATGTATCGTCCAAAATATCATCCAATGCGCGGGACAGGACATGAATATCTTCCCGGTCGATAGGGGTGACGAACGTCCGGTTGATCTCATCGACCAGCAGGCGGCGCACTTCGTCGGCATCTTTTTCAAGCTGGCGGACCCGCTGCGCGTTCTTTTTGTTCGGCTTCGTCATATAATCTTGCAGGGCTTGTGTTGCTTCGATGCTCAGGGCGGACTGCTGCTGCAAGCGTTCGATGAAGGGATCGGAGCGCCGGAAGTGTTGGCGGATAGTTTCGGGAGTTTGCCGGATCGTGCGGACCACATTGTTAAACATTAATTCTGAGCCTCTATGGGTGATGGCGCAAAGGTAAAAGAATTTTAAACGATAACCTCACTTGGAGCCATCAGCCGAACAGCTACTTTTGATAAACAAAAGGACTATTTATGCTCTCCCTGCCGCTCGAAGCGATCCCCCTGGTGGTGATCGCGCTCATTTTTGGCTTTTTTAACGGCTGGCACGATGCGTCAAATGTCGTGGCAACCGTCATTTCAACACGCGCGCTCAGCCCGCGCCGGGCGATGATGATGGCGGCAGTCGCGGAAGGGGTAGGGCCGCTGCTGTTTGGTGTGGCGGTGGCGCGAACCATTGGGCACGATGTGGTGTCGGCAGAGGCGGTTACGCTGCCAGTGGTCTATGCGGCTCTGCTGGCGGCGATCCTGTGGAATGTCATCACCCTGGCTTTTGGCATCCCGTCCAGCACGTCCCACGCGCTGATCGGGGGTATTATGGGCGCGGTAGCGGCAGGGTACGGTTTTGATGCGATTCTGATGAGCGGCGTCGATCAAGATTTTGCTGGCCCTGTTTCTGTCTCCGCTCCTGGGGCTGACCGCTGGCTACCTGATTATCCGGATCGTTTATTTCCTGGCGCAGGGAGCCACGCCCCATATCAACGTCTGGTTCAAACGCGGGCAGATGGTCACGTCAACGACGTTGGCGCTGGCACATGGGGCCAACGACGCGCAAAAGACGATGGGGATCATCGCGCTGGGACTGGTCGCGACGGGCGCGCTGCCAGAATTTCATATCCCCTTGTGGGTGATCCTCGCCAGCGCGGTGACGATGGGCGTCGGGACGCTGCTCGGCGGTTGGAGCCTGATCCGCACGCTGGGTGCGAAGTTTTACCGGGTGCGCCCCGTTCATGGATTCAGCGCGCAGGCGGCGTCGAGCGCGGTGATCCTTGGCGCGGCGCTGCTGGGCGGCCCGGTTAGCACCACGCACGTCGTCAGTTCGGCGATTGTCGGCGCGGGCAGCGCGGACCGGCTGCAAAAAGTACGCTGGGGAACGGTGAACAGCATTGTCCTGTCCTGGTTCCTGACCATTCCGGCGGCGATGGGCGTTGGCGCGCTGATCTATGCCCTGATCCAGGCGGTGTCTTAGCTCGTATAATCTGCTTTGGTCTACGTCATTGGAAGGAAACGATATGAAACGGGTGCTCGCACTGATTGTGGCACTGGCGATACTAACGGGCTGTGGGTCGGACAAACCCGCTCACAAGGCGGTCAAGGGGGACGCCCTGTTTAGCGAAACATTCGATCAGCCCGGCGTTTGGGAAGAGGGCCAATACCCGGCAGATGCCCCTTCTGCTTTCCTTGCGATCACGGATGGGCGCTACCAGATCAATCATCAGGCAGCAGATAGCTCCTCATTCATCTGGGGTACGGGCGGCACAGCGGCCCAGGACGTGATCATCGAGGTCGAGACGGAACAGCTCAGCAGCGACAAAGATAACCTGTACGGCGTGGGCTGCCGTCTGAACGCGGACAGCGGCGATACAACGGGCTACATGCTGCTTATCAGCGGCGACGGGCATTTTGGCATCGCGCGGTTGAGCAATCGCAGCCTCGATTTTATCCAGAATTGGAAGCAGTCGGACGCGATCAAACAGGGGCGGGCGAAAAATACGATTCGCGCCGTGTGTGTGGGCGATTATCTGGCGCTGTATGCAAATGGGGATTTTCTGGGCGACGTGACCGACAAGACTTACCAGCAGGCGGGGCAGGTGGGGTTGGTCGCCGGGGCAAATCGGAATGATATTGCCGTAACATTCGATAATCTGGCGGTCTATAACGGATCGCTGGGGGATTGACCGCTTCGCTTGTGCAAGGAGGTGAAAAGTTATGCGCTTTTTTCTCACGCATTTCTTCTAATTAGTACTTAAGGTTCAACTTTAAAGGAGTATTTTACCGGGCAGATCGGGTGTATCCTGAGAGTAGCGGCCTGCTATACTAGGCGGCTGTAGTAACCATTATTAATACAATCCGCTCAAAATCGGCAAAACCAAAAGGTTGTGTAGGGTTAGGAAATGGTTAGTCGTGAAACCGAAAAGGGGGGGGTAGCAGATCACTCACGACGGAGAAGTGATCAACTAATTTTTTTGAAAAGTTTGTTAGTGAGAACGAAACTCGCTCAAGTGAAATAAAAATCCCCTCTTGAGGGAGGGGATTGGTGAGGTTTATTCTGCGTCGGCTTCCACATCTTTGTGGACCTTGCGCGCGGGCATATCGCTGCCTTCGAGACGGCGAAAATCGATCTCGCCGTTCTCGTTGAGATAGGCTTCGACCAGATCGCCGCGCTTGAAGTCACCGCGCAGCAGTTGGATACTGAGCGGGCTTTCAATGTAGCGCTGCAAGGCACGGCGCAGCGGCCGCGCGCCGAACTGCGGATCAAAGCCGATTTCCGCAAGGCGGCGGCGGGCATCTTCACTGAGCGCCACGTAGAGATCCTGTTCTTCCATCCGATCCGCGATCTCCTGCATTTGCAGATCGACAATGTGTTCGACCTGTTCGCGGCTCAGCGGCTCGAAGATGATGATCTCATCGATGCGGTTCATGAATTCAGGCCGGAACGTCTTACGCATCGCCTCTTCAATCTTCTTGTGATCGGCGGCTAACTGCGGATCGCCGTCCGGGATGAAGCCCAAGGCCCCACCCTTGTTGGCGAACTCCGTGCCCAGGTTGCTCGTCATGATGATCACGGCGTTGCGGAAGTCTACCGTGCGGCCCTGACCATCCGTCATGCGCCCATCTTCGAGAATTTGCATGAGAGCATTCCACACTTCGGGATGCGCCTTTTCGATCTCGTCAAACAGGATGACGCGGTACGGGCGGCGGCGAACCGCTTCCGTCAACTGCCCGCCTTCTTCATAACCCACATAGCCGGGCGGCGCGCCGAACAGGCGGCTGACCGTGTGCTGCTCGCGGTATTCGCTCATGTCGATGCGCAGCAAGGCGTCCTCATCATCGAAGAGGAATTCCGCCAGGGCCTTCGCCAGTTCGGTCTTGCCGACACCGCTGCTGCCCAGGAAGATAAACGATCCGATGGGGCGGCGCGGGTCTTTCAGGCCGCTGCGGGCGCGGCGGATGGCATCGGATAGGGCGATAACCGCCTGCTCCTGGCCGACAATCCGCTGGTGCAGTTCTTCTTCCATGCGCAGCAGTTTTTCCGACTCGGTCTCCATCATCTGGCTGACCGGGATGCCCGTCCACTGCGCGACGACCTCAGCGATATCGTGCTCGTCTACCACTTCATCCAGCGTGTGTTCACGCTGCCACTTCTCGCGCTCGGTCGCGTAATCCTGTTCCATCTTCAGACGGTTGGATTTGACGATTGCCGCGCGTTCATAATCACGCACGATGCTCGCTTCTTCTTCTTCGGCAGCCAGTCGATCCAGCTCTTTCTTCATGTCCTTCAGGTCTTCGGGCATGGAGTAGAGCGCGACACGCAGCTTGGAAGCGGCCTCGTCCATCAGATCGATAGCCTTGTCGGGCAGTTTACGCTCCGTCACGTAACGATGGCTGAGCCGGGCCGCCGCGACCAACGCCGCATCGGAATAGGTCACTTTGTGGTGCGCTTCGTAGCGGTCCCGCAGGCCGCGCAGCATGTCAATGGTCGCGTCGACGCTTGGCTCCTCGACATACACCGGCGCAAAGCGGCGATCCAGCGCCGAGTCACGCTCGATGTACTGGCGGTATTCATCCAGCGTCGTCGCGCCGATGCAGTTCAGTTCGCCGCGTGCCAGGGCTGGCTTCATCATATTGCTGGCATCCAGCGCGCCAGAGGCCGCGCCTGCTCCAACAACCTGATGCAGTTCGTCGATGAACAGGATGATCTCACCTTCGGACCGCTGAATTTCTTCGATAGCGGCTTTCAGGCGTTCCTCAAATTCACCTCTAAACCGGCTCCCGGCGATCATGCCGCCGAGATCCAGGCTGACAACCTTCCGGCCTGCCAGAATTTCGGGCACATCGTTGTCCGCGATCTTCTGGGCAAGGCCCTCGACAATCGCCGTCTTGCCAACGCCTGCTTCGCCGATCAAAACCGGGTTGTTTTTGGTGCGGCGGCTGAGAATCTGGATCACGCGCAGAATTTCATCATCCCGCCCGATCACCGGATCCAGCTTGCCTTCCACCGCCATCCGAGTCAGGTCGCGGCTGTAGCGTTCCAGGGTGCGGTAGCGGGTCTCGGCCTGGGGGTCGGTGACACGCTGCCCGCCGCGAATTTCCTTGATGACATCGAGCACCCGTTCCTTGCTGATCCCCGCTTCGGCTAAAATCCGCGCAACGGCGGTACGGCGTTCGCTGAGGATTGCCAGGAAAAGATGTTCGGTGCTGATGTATTCATCCTTGAGGCGGTTGGCTTCTTCATTGGCAACATCCACCACCCGCTTGACACGCGGGGTGATGAATACCTGGCCTGTGCCGCCGCCATAGATAGCCGCCTTGGGGCTGGCCTTCAACACTTCGTCCAGGCGCTCGCGGATCACATCCTGGTCAACGCCCATTTTCTCCAGCATCTGGGGAATGACGCCGCCCGGCTGTTCCAACAAGGCCAGGAGCATGTGTTCAGTGTCTACTTGATTGTGCCCGTAGCGCTGCAAAATTTCGTAAGCCCGTACGGCTGCGTCTTGCGCGCGCTCGGTAAAACGGTCAAAACGCATCATGGTTGCTGTTATCCCTTGTCTCGTGACTACCAATACAGATTGATGGAATCTTAGGACGATTGAGAGCGCCCGGTTTGGGCAGGTGTACTGCGCAAGGTGTTTCCGATATAGTGTGGAGTCTACACTGAATGCCTCAACAGAGCTATCAGAGTTCTGTTTGAACCTGAGCGCACGACAGGCAGGTCGTGCGGCCTGCCTGAGTGATGATTGTATTGTACAGCCCGATAGACTGTCCCGCTGCTAGAAAAAGATTAGAAATAGTACGCGACGTTAGTCACGCGGAATACGCAGCTCCTTGAGCGCCCGTTCAGCTTTGGCAATCATCTGGTTGAGGATATCAAATACCTCGCGGAGTTCGATTCCCGCCAGACTGATTCGCCCGTCGCGCGCCTCTTTGAGCATATTCAGCAGCCGCCAGGGGTTTTCACCAGCGATGATCACCCGCCCAGAGAGCAGCGTCCCGGCAATAACCAGCGGTACATAAACATGCTCCAGCCCCAACGTGAGTCGGCCTTCCAGCGCATCAATTATTTTAGAGGTGTAGGCGGCCTGTTCGGTTTCGTCGCCCAGATCGGCTTTGGTTTCGTGGCTCAACATGCTAAAGCCCAGCTTAACCGCGTCTTTGATGATGGATGTATAGAGCAGATCCAAAACGTGATCCGTGTTTTGCACGATATTCAAGTCCTGAACCATCAACTGGCACAGGTGCTCGAACCAGGCGCTCTCCGCCACCGAAAAGTCCATTTCCAGGTCCAGCCCATCGCTGGCGACGTAGGTGAGCAGTTTGGCAATATAGGACGCTTCGCCGGGGTGCAGCGGGATTCCTGCATCGCCAAAAATATCGCGCGTGAGATTCAGCAGCGGGGTATATAACTGGGGCCGACTCAGGCTGCGGGCAAAGCGCAGCGCTTCGCCTCCCACCGCCTGTAACTGATCCTGTTCCTGTTCGAGATCGTTCATTGTCCAGAACAACTCGTAGCGCGGCTTGGGCGCATCGGGACGCGGCGGAAACTGCCCGAACAGCACATCAAAACGTGTTTCAAGCCGGTTGTTCCCTGTCACGCAGGCGGCAAAATTGATATCGCGCAGGGTAGCCAGCCGGAAGGGAGACATGGTTAACAGGTTGGGCTTCGTGCCCCCGGTCAGCGGACAAATCTGCCGGGCGCGATCCGGTTTTTGCGCTACCGTGATCTGAACGGTGACCGGATAACCCTTGCCGGGCGGGGTTGGATGTTGGGCGATAATGGGCAGGTGAACCATACCGCACTCGGCGGCAGGCAGGGTTACCGACAGGCGCGGCTTGGGAGTAAAAATATTCAGCAAATTTCCTGCCGCGTCGCGCTGTGGCGTGTACACGTTGATATTCAGGACAAGCGGCTGATCAAACAAATTTTGCAGCAGAAGCAGCGCTTCAACAGGTTGATCGATAGCTGTCATTGTGGGGAAAATACCGAACGAACACTGTACCGCTTCATCAACTGTCACACGATCTTCAACAAGCATACCTAAGACATCGGGGTACAATTTCGGGCTTGTTCTTTGCAGCACCATTGTTGGCGTCCTCTTGCTTGACTGTAATGATACCGCTGTAGGCAGCGGATTGCTTTTTGGTGAAGACAACGCCTTTTCACATAAGGCTGTCTTCGGCGCGGACGATGAGCTTGTGTGCCATATCAAAGATAAAGTCGTTATCCTCATTCTTCTCGCGTTCGCGGTTGGCCAGTGCTTTCGACAACAGTTCGATGGTGTTGATCAACTGCTCACCGGGCATCACCACGCGCCCGCAGGCGATCAACCCGCCCAGGATCAAGGGCAGGTAGGCGCGGGCGAAATCCAGCGGTTTGGTATGGCCCAGCAAATCGACAATATCGGCAGCATAATGGCCGGTTTCGTCGGGTGTGCCAAAGTCCTCGTTGAGCACCGTCCCAACCATCGTGAATCCCTGCATGATGCCATCGTAAACGAGTTCGTTAAATAAAAGCTGCGTGGCGATCTGTTCGACCGGGCTGTTCGCCAATCCTTCATCGCCATAGAGCAATTTGACCAGTTTAGCGAACCAATGCGGCCAGTCCGGGCGCGGATCCACGCTGGTCGCGGCTGTGACTCCCTGTTCCAAAATCAGGGTAAGCTGCTTGGCGATAAAGAGGGCCTCGGGGGATGACAATGGATAGCCGCACGCTTGAAAATTTGTCTGGATCGACTTCAGCAGGGGCATGAAAATTTTATCCCGCGTAAGCTGCTTGGCGATCTTCTGCGCAACCGGCCACACTTTTTGGGCCATGGTGTATTCATCCATGTAATCGCGCAGGGTCCACAGACTGACCCAATTCGGTTTTAACTCGGCAGTGGAGGCGGAAGCGGCGGGATGCACTTCGAACGCGGCGCGGGCAAAGTTTTTTTTGCCGCCGTTGTCCGCCGAAAAGTGCAGCATACGCAGTGTGGAAATTTGCTTTTGCACGGCGTCCGACAATTCTTCGATGTTAAAGCGACCTCCGCCGTTGGTCTCACGGACACGCTGCGGGCGTTCTTTGCCCACCCGTTTCACTTCCACGTTCAGGCCAATGGTATAGCCGCGCGCTGGTTTGGTTTGAGCCGATGATAGAACAGGCAGCGTCATAAAACCGACCTCGGCAGGCCGCAAACCAATCCGCAGTTTGCTGCTTTTGAGGCTGAAACGCTCTTTTTGTCCCGCCGCATCTTTATCGGGCAGCACGGGCGCGATGACTACATCTACATCAACATCCGAGGCGTTTTGCAGCAAAAACACGACTTCAAAGGGCTGGCCTGCTGGGGCCTGGAAGGGACGAACAGCCAGCGCACCCTGGACGACGTCCAGGTTCAGGCGCGGCCCCCCCGTGACGGCTCCCAACAGATCGGGGTAATTGGGGACTTCTTGCTCAGAGGCCATAGAGTTAATTACCTTTATAAAAATTTATGTCTTCCCGTTGCCCTTCATTGTATGCCATCTTGAGTATAAGAGCCAGCAAAAACACCGTTGCTATTGGCCCTTTGTGCCGCTATGATCGGGCCTATGAATAATCAACCAAACGCAATGATCCGGCACGACGGACAGACGTGGTATATCGTCGGGCACGCTGCGGGGATGGCCGAAGCGGAGATTGTTGCTGGCCTGCTGCGCAGCGCCTCGATCCCGGTGTATTTGCTGCGCGAGTCCGGCAGCATTGCCTTGCCGCTGACTTTTGGACTGCTGGGCGGTGTGGATATTGCCGTGCCCGAAGCCTATTACGCTGAGGCGATGGCCTTATTGGACGATGATCCAGGTGTAGCAGGCGAACTGCCACCTGAAATTGATGAGGAATAACCGGCGCGTGGATGCTTATACCCGCCAACAAACGACTGCTGTGCAAGGTTCCAGCCCTACAAACGGTCGGCTGATAGCGCCCCCCGCGCGTTGGATTCATTTTCTGCTGGCCCCAGCTTTTGGCGGGCTGCTGTTTCTGGCGTGGACTTTGCTGGCAAAATCCGGGATGTATGCCTCGTTTATCGTCCCGCCGCCCTCCGATGTGGCCAATCGCTGGTGGGAGATCGCCTCGGACGGGTCGCTGATCGAACACACGGCAGTGACTCTGCGCGAGGTGCTCACTGGGCTGGTCGTTGGGCTGCTGGCTGCGTTTTCGCTGGGATATCTGATCGCGCGCAGCCGCCTGGCCGCTTATACGCTGACTCCTTACCTGGTCGCTTTGCAGGCCGTGCCGATTGTGGCAATTGCGCCCCTGCTGATCATCTGGTTCGGGCCGGGGATCGCCAGCAAAGTGTTGATCTGCGCGCTGCTGGTTTTCTTCCCGATGCTCATCAATACCATCCTGGGCATTCGCAGCATTTCACCCGAACTGCGCGACCTGATGCGCTCCCTGGAAGCGACTCCGTTCCAGACCTTCTGGCACCTGGAACTGCCTGCTGCCCTGCCGATTCTGGTTGGTGGATTAAAAGTGAGCGCGACGCTGTCCGTGATTGGCGCGGTTGTGGGCGAATTTGTCAGCGCGAACCGGGGCCTTGGCTATCTGATTAACTTTGGACGCGGAACCTATGACACGCCGCTGGTCATTGCCGCTGTGTTTACGCTGACGGCTCTCGCTTTGCTGCTCTATGGGCTGGCGGCATGGCTGGCCCGCGTGCTGCTGGCGTGGCAGTTTGCCGGGCGCGGGGCAGGTCACTGACCAAAAACAAAATAATCTAACCGCGGAGAACGCGGAGAGCGCGGCTGCGCTGGGAAAAGCAAAATTCGGGGAGAGACAAACATGAACCGCCGGTTACGATGGGTGCAGCTTGGCCTGATTGTGGTGATCCTGGTGGGATTGGGCGTGGGCGCGTATGCCCTTTCACGAGGGGATCAGAAGAAAACGAGCAGCAGCACGCAGTCTGGCAACAAGAACCTGACTCCCGTCACGCTGTTTATGAGTTATGTCCCCAGCGTGCAGTTCGCCCCGATTTACGTGGCCTACGAGCGCGGCTATTTTGCTGACGCGGGCATCAATCTCAAATTCGAGAACAGCTTCAACGAAAACGACGGCGTGGAGCGCATCGCGACGAATGATCTCCAGTTTGGGCTGATCAGCGGGGAACAGGTCGTGCTGGCCCGCAGCGCAGGGCGTCCTATCGTTTATGTGTTTGAGTGGTATCACAACTTTCCGGTAGGGATTGTTTCGCGCGCGGACCGCAACATCACCACACCGCAGGATCTGCGCGGGCGCGTCGTCGGCGTGCCGGGGCCATTTGGGGCCAGCTATATCGGGCTGCGCGCGCTGCTCAAGGCTGCCGATTTGCAGGAAAGCGATCTGGGCGAACTGCGCTCGATTGGCTTTACGGCAGTCGAAAATGTCTGCCAGGACCTCGTTGAAGCGGCGGTTGTGTATATCGCTAACGAGCCGCTGACGATTGAACAGGACTGCTTCCCGGTGAATGTGATCAAGGTGTCTGATTATGCGACGCTGGTATCAAACGGGTTGGTGACGAACGAAACGACGATCACCGATCACCCGGAACAGATTCGCGGCATGGTGGGGGCTATCCAGCGCGGGATCGCGGATACGCTGGCTGATCCGGATGCGGCATTTACCATCTCCCTGAAATACGTGACGGATTTGCCGGAAGATCAACGTGACACGCAGCGGCAGGTGCTCGCCAATTCACTCGACCTGTGGCGCACGGATGGCACGCTGGGTCAGACGAATCCCGCCGCGTGGGAAGCCACACAGGATATTCTGATCGAGACGGGATTGCAGCGCGCACCGCTGGATGATCTTTCCGCTGCCTACGATATGAGCTTCTTGCCTAAATAAAATGCAGAACGAAGTGATCCTGGCGGCTGAGCAGATCAGCCATACTTATCACGGCCCGGCTGGGGCCGTGCTGGCCCTGGACGATGTGACTCTGCACCTCTCCCGCGAGTTGTTTGTCTGCCTGGTAGGGCCAAGCGGCTGCGGCAAAAGCACCTTGCTGCGGATTCTGGCAGGACTTCAGCATCCGACAGCCGGACAGGTCTTTCTGGATGGGGAACTGGTGACGCGCGCCCAGCGGCGGATTGGCGTGGTATTCCAGAAAGCGGACCTGATGCCCTGGCGCACCGTGTCGGGCAATCTATCCCTGCCGCTCGAACTGGCCCATTTGCCTGCTGATATCCGGCGGGAGCGCGTCAATGAGATGCTGGCGCTTACCGGGCTGGACGGATTTGCTGGCGCTTTCCCGGCGGAACTGTCGGGAGGGATGGCGCAGCGCGTGGCGATTGGCCGTGCCCTGATTTACGATCCTGAGGTGATGCTGCTCGATGAGCCGTTTGGGGCACTGGACGCGCTGACCCGTGAGCAGATGGGCGAGGAACTGCTGCGCATCTGGGCCAACCGCCGCAAAACGGTGCTGATGGTGACGCACAGCATCCCCGAAGCCGTCTTGCTGGCGGATCGTGTGCTGGTGATGAGTCCCAGACCGGGGCGGCTGGTCGCTGATGTGCCGATTCCGCTGCCGCGCCCGCGCAGCCTGGAGATATTGCACCAGCCATCGTTCGTCGCCCTGACAGAGCGACTGCGCCACAGCATCCGCCCGGCGTGAGCAAACCTGTCGCCACTGGATACGCGTTGTGCTAGGTTTGAATTAACGCCCTCACACGAGTATCTCAGGAGATAGCGATGTCTCACCATTCGACCGTGCCTGATCCTCAGGTCGATATTACGGATCTGTATGTCTTTCGGAAGCCGGACGAAACCAGCAAAACGATTTTTATCCTGAACGTGAATCCTTTTGCTCCCACGCAGGCGCAGTCTTTTTCCGCTGAGGGATCCTACGAACTAAAGATTGATACCAATGCAGATGCTTACGCCGATATTGCCTTTCATATCCGGTTCTCGCCTGCCGTTGGTGCTCAGCAAAGCGCGACGATCTACCGGGTCAGCGGCCATGCAGCTCAACAAACCGGGGCCGTCGGGGAGCCAATCATTCGCGATGCTCCGGTAGCGCTTGATGGTCAGGTGTTGGCCACAACAGCAGGTGAATATCGCTTTTTTGCTGGTCTGCGCAGCGATCCCTGGTTTGCCGATGTCGACGGGGTTTTCAACCAGTTTCAGTTTACGGGGCATGACACCTTCGCCGGGAAAAATATCCTGGGCATGGTCCTTGAGGTTCCCAACCAAACGTTCGGCCAACAGACTCAGCTTGGGGTTTGGGCACGGACGGTAGCTCTTGTGCACGGGGAACTTCATCAGGTGGATCAGGTAGGGCGGCCTCTGGTCACGGCTGGCTTCAACCCGACACCCGAAGAACAGCATGAATTTGTATCAACTTTCCCCGAGGAACAGCGGGACCGTTTTCTTCCCAAGTTTGCAGCCGCCCTTCAGAAAGCGGGGTATGACGAGACTGAGGCAGCCAAAACCGCTCAGGACCTGCTTCCAGATATCCTGCCCTACGATTTTTCCCGCGAGACACGCTATCCCAATGGCCGGCTGCTGACGGACGATCTTCTGGATATCATGCTGTCACTGCTTACTCATGGACATGTGACCGGTGATGGCGTTGGGCCGCACAGCGATCTGCTGGATGCGTTCCCTTACCTGGGATCACCCTATCCGGTGCCATAGGGATGTTGTCGTTCCGATCAGGGTAGGGTACTCTTAAGGAAGGCTCACCTGAGGATTAGGCGGCGACCACCATGACACAGACCATTCTGCTTGTTGACGATGATACGTTGATCCGTGATATCACCTCGCGCTATTTGCAGCGGGCAGGATATCATGTCCTCACTGCGACAAACGGCGCGGAGGGGATCGACATCTACCAGCGTCAGGCTCCTGATCTGATTGTGCTGGATGTCGCCATGCCGGAGATGAGCGGGTTTGAAGTGGCGTCTACGATTCGCAAAATGCAGCGAGAAGAAGGGCGCACGCATATACCCATTGTGCTGCTGACCGCCTATGCCCGGAGTTTTTTCCTCTCGGTGGGCACCGAAGCGGGAATCGATAGTTATTTGACGAAGCCGATTTCACCCGAACAACTACTCGAACACATCAAACAGTTTTTTGTCACGCCCCCGCCTGAATCATCGCCAAGCAGCTAACTGACATCCTGGTCCATAGGCAGGATCATGCCAAAAATGCTGCCCTGCCCAATCTGGCTCTGCACGAAGACGCGGCCACCATGCTGCTCGGCAACCGATTTGACGATAGCCAACCCCAGGCCGCTGCCCTTGATCCTGGCATCCGTCGAGGGAGCGCGGTAGAAGCGCTCGAACAGGCGTGACTGCACATCGCGCGGGATGCCTGGGCCATTATCCTGCACTTCGAGAACGAGTTCCTCATCCTGAAGGTAAGCCCGCACCGTAATTTCGCCGCCGCGTCCTGTATATTTATTGGCATTCGAGAGCAGATTGGTGATGGCCCGGTACAGCCATTGGCTGTCGCCCCGAATGGCTGGCAGATTCTTGGGTACATCCAGGTGCAGCGCCTGTTTGTGTTCCGCGACGCTAAACTGCACATCGATCAGCGCGCGTTCAATCACATCGCGGATATCAACAGCCTGTTCCTGCAAGCCGATGCCACTCTCGATATGTTCCAGGTTTAGCAGGCTGTCGATCAAGTCCTGCATCCGATCCACGCTTTGCAGGCCAATTGTAACGACTTCACGCTGTGTATCGGTGATAGTCCCTTGATCGATCATGTCGTTTTCGAGCATGGTCAGCGCACCGAGCGTCGCGCTCAGTGGATTACGCAGGTCGTGGGCAGCGGCGTGGATAAACTGGATGCGGGTCTGTTCCGCTTCGTGCAGGTGCGTCACATCGCGTACGACAACAACCCAGCCTTCTGTTTCCTGGTCACTTTCGGGCGGGCGGGGCGAATAAACGGGTGAGACAACCGCCGACAGGTAGCGCCCATTATCAAGCGCGATTTCAAACGTAGTGTAACCGTTGATCTTGTTGCTCATCGCCCCGCGCAGCCCTTCGCGCAGCTTGAGAGGCAGGGGGGCCTGGCGCAGCGGCTGCCCGATCAGTTCTTCTGGCCGCAGGGCGAACAACGATTCCGCCATTGAATTGACCAGATTAATATTGCCGCGACTGTCCGTGGCGATAATGCCATCGCCCGACGAGTGTAAAACGGCGCTGAGACGGCTCGACTGTTCCTGACTGATCTGGTAGAGGTGGGCATTGTGCAGGGCAACGCCAACCTGATCGGCTATGGCGCGCAGAACAGCCAGTTCTTCTTCGGAAAACTCGTATGGCTCATAATTCATGACACTGAGGATACCCACCACGCGCCCCTGAGCATGCATGGGGGCCATCGCCATCGCCTGGATTCCCTCTTCGGCAAATTCTTTGACCCACAGGCGGGGATCGCCCGTTACATCTCCGGTGACAAGCACTTCGTCATTCTGTACAACAAGG
The DNA here is from genome assembly GCA_963753545.1 of uncultured Chloroflexia bacterium. GTDB lineage: Bacteria > Chloroflexota > Anaerolineae > Aggregatilineales > Aggregatilineaceae > CAVWCQ01. The sequence goes on along the minus strand of CAVWCQ010000011.1, from coordinate 692,033 downwards.
CCAGACATGCCCACGCCCAGGGGAATACGCATGGGGTGGTGCTTCACAAAATCGTGCTTCCAGCCATGCTGGGCACGCAGCACCAGTTCGTTTGCTTCCTCATCAACCAGGCTGATACCCGCAGCTTTTACCAGGATGACATCCAGCACGGCGTCTACAGCCGTCTGGAGCGTTGTTTCCAGTTCAAGAGACTGGCTGACAGCGGAAGAAACCCGGTGAATAGCCGCCAGATGCCTGACCAGCCGCCTAAAGTCTTCTGGAATAGGCCGCGTTTGCCGGGAAAACTGAGGCCCGCCGTTTTCATCTGAGGGGGATTGTGAGTTTTTCAAAACGATTTCCTTATCCAACAAATAATCGCTACTAACCAGTATAGCGAGAATTTAGCACGAACGATGTACCAATTGCTGAGGCTTAGATGATCCCCAGCACCGCAGAAATTGCCAGCACGACCAGCAGCGTTGCCAGCAAGACTACCCATGCCATCAGCCGCCCGCTGTCTTGCAATGGCGTCAGGCCAAACTCGTGAGTCTCGACCTTGCCCAGCAGGTCTACCATCACATCCAGGTTACGCATGCCGCGTGTCAGGCGGGCGGTATAAGCATTCTGACTCAGCAGATACCAGCCGTCAGCCAGATAGGGCTCCAATGCCTCGCGTAAAATGATCTCGGCCTGTTCGGGATGAATTGGCTCAATTTCAGGCTCCGAATTTGACTGAGTTTCTGGTAACATTTAGACTTCCTTCTTGCACGATGGTCGATAGGCTTTTGGGCACGGCCTGAAAGTTCTGCCACTGGGAGTATGATGGACCATGAACTATAAGCAAAGACGCGCCCGCCGCGCAACTCTGTTTGGTGCGGCAGTTGGTGTGCTTATCATTATAACGTATGTGATCACCCTGGTTGCCCCGGATCTGGGTTCCAGCAATTCGAGCAGCAGCAGCCTGGATAATCCGCAGCAGGTAGAACCTACCCAAATTCGGATTCCAGAGCCAATTGCTAACCCACAGATTGGCGGCAACCCTCCGTTTGTCCATAGCACTGGTTATTTCCAGACTCTTTGGCCTGCCGGAGCCGACTGGTATCTCGACAGCGCGCCAGCCGACGCGACTACCTATGGCGCTGTATTCAAAAGCGGGCAGCAGGTAGCCGTGCTGCACACTTATATCAGCCAGGGTGTCTCCTATGATAGTCTCGAATCGCTCAGCCAGGACTATCTGACAGAGTCCTATTTTGCCCAGGTCTGGTCGGGCGATGAGACAGTAACGGGTTATGAGAACTGGACCGAGACCGGGCGGCAGATTACGGACAACGCCGTCGTGACGTATTTCGATCTAAAATCACAAGGCGCATCTTTTTTGGCCCGGGACATCACCCGTATCGATGGTAATTGGCTTGTCGTGGCGCGTATCGTCGTTCCAGCGAACAATTTGCCGCTGATGAATGAAATCGGCAAGCTGATCGTTCCGTCCTTCTTCATCTACCACGATCTGCTCAATTTGCCCGCTGAATGGCCAACCTATGTCGATCAGGCGTCCGGCTTTATGATCAAATATCCTCAAACCTGGGAGCGTGTCGCCGGGAGGACTGGAGAAAATGTCACGGTCAAGCCTGTAGCAAACGAAAACTTCCGGATTCTTGCCTGGGCTGTTCCTGACCAGTCTCTTGCCTCAGCGGAAGACGCAGCCGCCTGGGTCGTGCAGACCGAGCCGACCGCTTCCGTTTTGCAGACGGTCGAATTGCAGCACGAGTTTGGCGGTGGATATGCGGTTTCATACCGTTATCAGGACGAGGCCGGGGCGCTGCACAGTGGTCTGATGGCGCTGCTGAACGACAGCAACAACAATCTGATGGTGGCCCGCCTGCGCGTCAAACAATCGGACGTAGATCTGCTCAACGCGGATGGCCTTTCCAGCGAGTTAAGCGAAGCGCGGCAGATCGTTTTGGAAGGGTTTATCGCCCTGCCTATTAAATCGCGGGCACAGGTAGCAGAGGCATCTGCTCCGGACGGAAGAGCCTGCACTCGCAACAGAAGCAGCGGCTGTTGTCACAGAAGAATCCGCGACGACGGCGGAACCTGTAGTCACGGAACAGGTGACCACTGCTACAGAAGCGGCACAGTAGGATCAGGCGATGAAACCACCCGCGATTCCGGTTGAGAAAATAACGGCGCTAGGACCTGTCTACCGCGTGACGATCCCGCCGTTATATGAGGACGAGAACGGGCACATGAATATCCGGTGGTATCTGGCGGTCTTCGATGACGCGGGATATCCGTTTGTCGCGGACCTGGGTCTGACGCCAGAATACCAGAAGGCTCATGGTACTGGCGGCTTCGACCTGGAACATCACATTCACTATCTGAATGAGGTGCATATCGGGGATACGGTGGCGGTTTACGTGCGCGTGTTGGGCCGCACGCCGAAGCGGATGCATTACATGATGTTTATGATCAATGAGACGCGTGGTACGCTGGCCTCGATCTTCGAGTGTATGAACTCGTTTGCTGACCTGACCGTGCGGCGGACGGCTCCTTATCCTGCTGAAGTCGCTCAACGCATTGATGCGCTGCTGGCGAAACACAGCATACTCGATTGGGAAGCGCCCGCCTGCGGCGTCATGAAACCCTGAAATCCAGAGGCGGCCCAGGCAACCGAAGGTTGCACAGCCGCCTCTGCTTACTTCGCCCCTTTTTCTTCCAGGTAGTCTAGATAATCCTGCTCGAAGGTGGGTGCGCCGAACTTAGTGTGCATCATCGCCATCGCCTGGGAGCGATGATCGGTGCTGTGGTTGGCGACTTGCAGCAGCGCCTGCCAGACCCTGACTGGCGCGCGGTTTTCGTCCCAAAATGGCGGTTTGACCAGCCGCTCTAACTCCGTCGGTGTCAGCGTTTCCAGGTAAGATTTGACCTCGCGCTCAACGTCGTCCCACTTCGGGCGAAGGGCTTCACGGGGGAGGCGGTAATCCTTCTCCTCAAAAAAGTCCAGTTCCCCGGTTTTCAAAAAGTGAATCCACCAGTGCTCAACGCCCATCGTATGGACGACATGCACAAAGATCGGCCCCGATGAAAAATCGATGTCCTGGCGATACTGCTCTTCGGTCAAAGCCATCACGCAGTCCAGCAGCTTGCGATCGGCCCAAAAGTTGTAGTCATACAGGTCGATAAAGGCGCTTTTGTCCATATACGGCTCTCCGGGTAAGGGCGGTTGATCGTTTAGTGCTGATTTTAGCCGGAAAACAAAAAACCAGCCGTGCGGCTGGTTTTATTGTGGCGTCCATCGTGGAAGTAAATCCGAACACCTATTCGCAACAACTCCAGCTATAAGTTTCTTCGTCGTGTCTTTTCCCCAACGCTCATTTATCGAGCGATTCACAGATCAAGTCCAAATTGTGGCTTTTCGGTGACTGGGAGGAGGTCAGCCCTCCCCCAACCACCTTGAAGGCTCGCTGCACTCGCCAGCAAGACTTCCAAAAACAGTGTAACACACTTCTGCGGAGTCCTTGCCAGCACAGCGAAATCGTTCAAGTTTTCTGAGTGAAAAGGGAAAGGCAATGACCCGCATATTTGTACTCACCAATCACAAAGGGGGTGTCGGTAAATCGACATCCGCCACCAATATCGCGTTCGGGCTGGCTGGAGTTTTCCACCAGATCGGCGCAGCGAACTGCCGTGTGTTGCTCATCGACACGGACAGCCAGGGACACGCAACTCTCGTCACAACGGGTCGGAATGACTACGGAGCCGACGACAGCCTGTATACCGTGCTGATGGCTGAGCGTTCGTCAGCTCCGCAAGTGCTGCTCAACTGCATTGTGCCGAGTATCTGGGATGAGAACCTGCATATCCTGCCAGCATTCTGCCCTCGGTTATCTCCCCCCTAACCAGTTTGAACAGCAGTTTTACCAGGACAACTTTTCTCTCCACTCGACGGGGTAAAGCTCACTCACGCCGCCTGACTGATCAAACATGCACTTACAATTAGTTTGCTCAACAGGAGCGATCAAGAGATCAGATCATACATACAGTCTGGATCGCCGTTATCCAATAACGTATAAGATCTTCGCAGTCGTCTTTCTGTTACTAGTTCTTCTAGCAAATTGTTCAGGTCAATGCGTTTGGGTAGCGTGATACGATCGATAATGTATTGGGTATGAACGGGAAGCCCGCTTCGTTTGACGAGAGCAAGAATCTGATATTTCAGTTTTTCATGTTGTGTTTTCACTTTGTTGTCCTTAATAGATAGCTTTCAAATTGGGAGAGATGCTCAATGGCTAACTTGGAAGCCCAATAAGACATTCCAATTTGGGAAAACAGCTTTATGGTTGCACCCTGGTGCTGTAATAATCCACACCATTCAACAGCCAATATATTTCGCTGGCATCGTATCCGTATGTAGTGGGTCTTAAATCGGCGCTGCCCTCTTAGAGAGCGATTTGATAGAGTGCGTAGTCTCAAAAAAGTGTGTAGGCCGCAGCACTGGTTGCCGCATTACGACGATCCAGTGCCTTAAAAACGTTCCATCCCGTTCGCGTGCGTCGGGACATGGTAGGGATCCTTGTATCATTTTCTCTCAGATGCGTTTGAGTAAGGTTGGAGCTAGAGAGAAATTGTTAGAGGATGAAAAAGATAGTTACATGCCTTAGCAATAAAGCGCCTCTCTATTGTCGCTGCGTGAGATCGGCACCTAAAATTGATACATCAGGCTTTGAAGAACACAGGGGCTGCTAGCTAGCCCCTGTGTTAACCCATTAAGGATTCCACTGAATTACGATCATTTGATATAACTGCGTGATTGACTGTAAGCTCAATTAGTGTCTATTTCTCTGCATCAATGGATGTAAAACCCTGTGCTTTGAGTTCTGCTGCTTGGGTTACTCCACATACCGCAATCCGCCGATCTGGGGCTTTAAGTAGAACCAGATTTCCCCCGGGATGTTGCTGAATATGTTGTTGTGCCTGATCAAGACTACGGGGACCAAAAAAGTACACTTTTTTTGTCATGTTTTGCCTCTAGAATTAAGCATGCGCTTCCGATGAGAGTACGAGCTTTGCCTTGTTCATAGCAGAATGGATCGGTCGTGGGCGCAAAAACGCCAAGCGCGTGCTCGCTTCTAACATCCACACGCTGTAGAGATCACGCTGCACAACGCGAAGTTGTTGCTGGCCGACCAAACGGCGCACGATAGGATTACCAAGAACTGGCATCGCCACCGCCTGATTATTCTTTGTTAGCTCAAAATGATAGATGGTAATGTGACGTCCCCCACCGCGCCAGCACGCTTCCCGACCGACGACAGAATTGATAACCCAGCCATCAGTCAGATATTCCAACAACACATTGACCGGGGTATAGGTTTGGGATGAAGATGACCAGTGTTGCCGATTGTCATCTGATCGCTGTTCTAGTTCATTAACAGATGGTATTGTATTTTGCATTTCTAATACTCTTCTTACTATCCACTTTTCAACTGAGGTCAAAAAGCAGATCTATCCCTCTTTGAATGGGGAGTGTTAGATATCGACAGGATCACGGCATTCTAAATATATCGGCGCACGAAGTTTTCCAGGGCGAGCGCTCACAAAGGGTGGTTGATAGTGGAAAAAAGTCCCAGCGTAAAAGCAGGTGGGGGATAAAACGACCAATAATTGTTATTTGATATATTTTTACGTTATTATTAACGATATAATTTCATTATATCCTCTATACAGCATCTTGTCAACCGAGTAGCTGATCATGGTGCATTTCAGTTTAGTTTGCGTTCACGGGCATGCGGTCAGAAGGTATCGACAGGCACGTTCAGCAATAGTTAGGGTAGTACGGGTTGTTGATGAGAGGTTAGGGACTGCGGTGGAATATGTGTTTGTCGCACCTGAATCGCATGTTCATTTGTTTGGTCAGGATTATTTCAGTCCCAAACGTTCCAATTCGGCACAAACGGCTAACGCCTGCTCGGGCTGATCATTCAGCTCGTAAGCTCGGCCCAACTGCACATACAAATCGCGTTTGTACGCCTCGAACTCCTTGCCGACAAAAGACCCCTCCTGGACCAGTTGACGCGCCTTCTCGAAATGAACGATAGCGTCGTTGATGGCAGCGAGGCGCAGCGCTTCTTGTCCTGCCGACAGGCTGTGGTGGAAAGCAGCCTCTGCCACTCCAGCTGCTAGAGCGTGATAGGCCAGTACAGCCGCTGATTCTTTGGTCGATTCGAGGGCACTCAACGCGCGCCTGTGGAAAAGCCGCCGCCGCGCGTCTCCGGCTTCGGTATAAACAACATCACGGATCATGTCGTTTGCGAAGGCATAGATGCTGGCAGTATCAGGACGAGTCCCTTCCAATAAGAGGCGACTACTGATCAACTCGTCCAGAGCAGGCAATCCCATATCTTCTGCCACGTTGGAGATGTTGCACAGTCGTTCGAAGGTGATCCCTTGCTCTAGAACAGATCCAGCGGCCAGCAGGGTAAATGCGTTAGGACTGAGGCGATGCAAGCGAGACCGGATCACAGCCCGCACGGTGGACGGGACACGAACCGCTTTCCCCAGATCATGTTCGGCGTCAATCTCAAAGGCCCATATCCTGTCTGCTTGCCGTTTTGGGTGGAGTGCGCCACGTTCAAGCAAATCCTTCAACGTCTCCATTAAGTAAAACGGCTGCCCGCGCGTTTCGTGGAACACCCACTCGGCAAAATCGGCAGCGGGTGGAGACAGGATAGAAAGGACCATCCGCACGGTATCGGATTCACCTAACGGCTCCAACTCGAGATGATAGGGCGTTAACTCACGCCCTACCTGCTCCAGCCACTCGATAAGACCCGTTTGTGAGGGCTGAGTCATCGGGAGCAAGGCTTCAGATCGCAGGCTGACCAGCAACACGATCCGCGCAGCACTTTCCCGCCAGCGCCGGATGGCGTACTGGAGCAGGTCCAACGTCGCGCTGTCCGCCCACTGCATATCATCCACAAACAGTACCAGCGGCACCCGATGGGCCAGGGCCAGTGTTAAGCGCACGAATGATTCGAAGAGCTTGGTCCGGTCTGTTTTCGCTCCTACTCGCGGCAGTTCAGGATAGCGCTCATACAATTCCGGCAAAAGCTGACTCAGTAGAGATAGCCACGCTTCTCCTAGCAAATCCTTCGGCACGGTTTCGCGATTGAGCCACAACCGGAGTGCTTCCACCAGTGGTAAAAACGGCATATGGCTGCCACTCTCAAACGCACCACCCTGTAACACTTCTGTCCCTTGCGCACTGGCCCAGGCCAGGAACGCTCTGGCGAGACGAGTTTTGCCGATCCCAGCCTCGCCACGCAGGATCACAACCTGGGGCTGACCAGCGACGGCACGCTCATAGTGCTCAACCAGCGTGTGATGCTCGGCGATACGCCCGGCAAACAGGTTTTCCAGAAAAGAAACAGGGGTATCTGATTGGAGCGCAGAGCCTGAGCGGGGTGTTGGCTGCGAATGCGTGCCGCCAGCGCCTCGGTATCTGGCTCTGGCTCCACACTCAACTCACTTGCCAGCATGGCGCGACAGGCATCATAGGTCTCCAACGCCTGCCCTCGCTCGCCTGCCGCGAAGTGAGCGCGCATTTTGCGGCGATAGGCGACTTCGTTCAGCGCATCAAGGGTGATCCAGTGGGAGGCGGTCTCAGCCGCGCTGGCAAAATCGCCGCTGGCAAACTGGATTTCGGACAACCGGTCGAAGATCAGGCCCAAACGTCGTCGCCAGATTTCACCCTGGGTAACCGACCAATCGTCAAATTCCGGCGCATCGCCGAGGGAAAATCCCGTGAGAAAATCGCCACGATGGCAGGCCGCGGCTGATTGCAAGAGGGGCAGGCTGGCTGAATTTTCTGGAGGCACCCGGTTCGAGCGGTCGGCGCGGGCGAGAGTATAGGCGCGTTCCACCGTGTGCAGATCCAGGTCTATATCGGCGTCTGGATTCAGCGCAAGCGTATGATGCGTAACGGAAAGGTACAAGGTCTGGGCTGGACTTAGTGCCGTTTGCAGGTGGCCGAGGGTGTTGCGGAGCGAGGCATAGCTGCGCTCCGGGTTTGATTCCGGCCAGAGCAGGGCAGCCAGGTGCTCGCGCGGTTGAGATCCACCCTCAAGCGCCAGGTAGATCAACAGCGCCAGCGTCTTGCGCGTGGGAAATGTCAGCAGCATTTCACCAAGGCGCACTTCTGGTGGTCCCAGTAAATGGAGATGTAATGGTTGTACACCGTTAGACACTAGCACATTCCTTGTGACGTTTTTGAGACTCACCTTCTTTATGCTTGATTATAAGGCTTAAGAACATCCTTGAGATAAGCCGGGCATAGACCGAACTAATTTTGCCGAATACAGACAGAACCATTGACTGATATCTCCGTCCAGCGCGAAAGGAACCTGTTATGAATGCTGATCAAAATTTACGACTGCATGACTGGATTGCGATTGGCAAGCAGTCCGGCAAAATTCGGGAGGCTCGAACGGTGGTATTGGCTTATTGCATGGACGAACGGGCAGTGCTGCCCTGGATTGTAGATGTTGTGAACGGGCGCATCACAGAAGAGAAGGCACTGGTCATTATGGAGCGCGACCTTCAATGGACGCAGTAATGTATCGCAGATAGTACGCTCAAACGTTGCATGAGCAATAGAAATATTCTGGAGGATGCCCCTGATGGCTGGCATTATTCTGACATTCCCTATCGTGGCTGGCAAGGTGGAAGCCTGGCGGCGCTTTTGCCAGGAGTTATCCGGCTCTCGGCAGCAGATGTACGAAGCATCCCGCCGGCGGTTGGGCATCACCCGTGAACAGTTAGTGCTGGTAGAAACTGTTTTTGGATCGGCGGCGGTGACTACCCTTGAAGCGCCCGATGTAGACCGGGCACTGGGCCAGATCATTGCCTCTAAACTTCCTTTTGATCGCTGGTATCGGGAGCAGGTACGGGAACTGCACGGCATTAATCTCGCCGGGTATGAGCAATTCCTGCAACAAACACCACTCCCCAAAAATCAAGAGTTGATCTTTGAGTGGACATTACTTTCAAGCGCGGGTGAGTAAACCGCAGTGCAGAGGAGAATACGGTGAGAACATTACATGGTCCAGTCTATACCCTGCGCCCTTACGAACGGGGCATCCAGGAAACGCTGGGGAAGTACAACCGATTTGTGATGCCAGGCCTGGGATTTCAAGTCCCTTTCATTCACATTATCCGCGTGCGCGATGTTCGCGAACACACGATGGACATTCACCCTCAGCCAGTGATCACCAAAGATAACGTCGAAATCCAGGTGGATGGCATTATGTGGGTACGGCCTACGATTGATGAAGAGTCGATCAAGCGCACATTCTACAACATCGACGATTGGAAGCGGGCGATCATCCAACTGGCGATGACCAACCTGCGGCAGGAGTTCGGTGATCTGACTCTGGACGAGAGCCTGGTAGCGCGTGAAACCATCGCCACTAATTTGCAGCGGATCCTGAATACCTTCGCTGTCGAATGGGGTCTAACTGTCAGTAAAGTGGAAATCCGCCTGATCGATCCACCTGATGATATCAAAAAAGCCATGCATAAACAGAAGACCGCCGAACAAGAGCGGCGTTCGATGAAACTGCTGGCGACGGGTGAGTTCGAGGCGGCCCAACAGCAAAAACTGGCGATTATCCAACGGGCTGAGGGCGAGCGTGAAGCCGTGATTCAAGTCGCTCAGGGCAAGGCGGAAGCCATCCGCCTGGTGAATGAGGCCGCTCATCAATACTTTGTCGGCAACGCCCAGACCCTCAAGCAGCTAGAGATGGTCGAAACCGCTCTGCGGGATAACACAAAGGTTGTCATTACCGAGCACGGCATCAGTCCGACTCTGCTGTTAGGCAGTTTTCCAATCAGCCAATCGAATGAGAAGCCAAACGGGCGCGAAGTAAACCATCAGCACTGAGCCTGAATGGAAGCAGAGGCAGCGCGAAGCAGCCTAAGGTTGTTAGTCACGTATCGTCCCGCGCTCAATTGGGAGCACGGTAAACAAGAAAAGGAAAACAAATCATGGAACCAATGTCATTGCTCGTGTGGATCGTAGTAGGGTTGATTGCAGGCTGGCTGGCAAGCCAGGTAGTGCCGAGTCGCTTTGGGATTATCGGCGACACCGTGATAGGTATGGTGGGTGCATTGGTCGGCGGTTTTCTGTTTAACCAGTTTGGTGCAGCGGGCACATCGGGCTTAAATGTTTGGAGCATCCTCGTCGCTTTCGTTGGGGCGGTTGTGCTGTTGGTTGTGATCCGCGCCTTGAGCGGGCAGCGAACGCTTAGAGCCTAATACCGAATTTGGGGATAGGGACAACTCATCGTCTCCATCCCCTCCCATGAAAGAAGGAGCAAATGATGAGCAATGACCGTGTTTATTATAGCCACGACGCAGAAACACATGTCAAGCGTGAAATGATCGCCTTAATCATGCTGGCGTTGACGGTTGGGTTGGGAATCGGAGCACTCGTGGTCCTACTCTTTGCCCCCTCTTCTGGCAAAAAAGTCCGGCACGATCTCGCCAAGAGTATGGGGGAAGATTGGGAGAATGGCCGCGATGCTGTTGACCCAATGATGAAGCGGCTCGAAGAAAAGTTCGGTGAGATGCTCAGAAATGTTGAGGAGCGCATCACTCACCTGACGTAATCATAATCATTCATGGTTTCACATCGATTTTGAGCGTGGTCAACCACGGAAGGAAATACAGATCATGGATCAGATGGGATTTTTCGCGTGGATCATTATCGGGGCGATTGCCGGATGGCTCGCCAGCAAGGTCATGAAGACCAGCCGCCAGCAAGGGCTGCTCATGGATATCGTAGTGGGTATCCTCGGCGCGCTGCTCGGTGGCTTTCTATTTAACCAATTCGGGGCATCAGGCACGACGGGCTTTAATATCTGGAGTCTCTTCGTCGCTTTTACCGGGGCGGTCGTGTTGTTAGCCGCGATCCGCGCGCTGACCGGACGCCGGAAGCTTTTTGCTTAAACAGTAAGCTTACCGTCAGATGGGGGGGTACAGGTGTAATCATCGCCTATGCCCCCTTCACAATGGCATTCTCGCACTCTGTAGAATGGAATAAGGGTGAACATGATACGTTCGTTGGTAGTCGCACCAAACTCTGATTCTTCAGCCGATACGGCATCCGAAATTGTCGCAGAAGGCCCGGTCATCCTGCGTCGTAATCTAACGCAGGAAAATCTGGAAAATTGTCTCGCCGAAGGTTACAACGTTTGGATTGACATCGTTACCCCTGAAGCGAAGGAAATTCACTGGCTTGAGAGTTTGCTGCAATTGTCACCGCATGTTGTCGAAGATTTATTGCGGGAAGATCACTATCCAACGTTGCTCGTCTACCCTCGATATCTTTTCCTATCCCTTTTCCAGCCCTATGTGCCAAGCAATGGAAATGGAATTATCGGCAGAGAAATTCACTGTATCCTCGGTGATCATTTCTGCGTTACGGTGCGGCAGGCGGACGCCTCTGCCGTAGAAGCGGCTTATGATCGGGTGGCTCAGAACCCCGCTTCCTGGTCCCGCGGCGTGACTTTTTTTCTCTACCTCACCGCGCAACACGTGATTGATACCTACTATCCCTTGCTGGATCGCATCAGCAACCAGTTAAATGAATTAGAAGAAAAGCTTTTGAATGATGCCGAGGACAAACAGGTACAAAAGTCTGTCTATCGCATCAAACAACATCTCATTGGACTGCGGAGGATGATTGCTCCACAGCGCGAAGTGCTCTCGAATCTGATGGGCGAACAGCGCATCGCTACGGACGACGATATTCAGGATCTGTTCCGTCATCTGTATGGGCGGCTGTTAGGCATTTATGATCTGATTGACTCGCAGCGTGAGCTTACCAACAATGTGCTGGATATTGTCGCTCATCAACAGTCGCATAAGGTGGGGCAAGCGGTCAATCGCCTGACGATCATTTCGATGGTATTTCTCCCCTTCACATTTTTCGTGGGCTTGTTTGACTCGAATTTTTTCATTGTCAATAAAACGGTGATTTTACCCATTAATGGTCTGGTCATTTCTGTGGTTGTGACCCTGCTGATGATCGCCTCGATTGCGGTTATGCGCATGGTTTTTCAGCGGCGCGACTGGGTTTGAATGTGGAACAGCAAAATTTGCGTTGAGAGTCTCTTGAAAGGAGACCAGGATGAACGAATCAATAACACTTCACTTTGTACCTGAACAGGTCGTTGCGTGGGTGATTGTGGGCTTGCTTGCTGGGTTGTTAGCTGGTTTTCTGATTCGTGGGCGGCGTTTCGGATTTGTCTCGAGTGTCGCGATCGGTTTGTTGGGTGCGCTATTGGGCGGTTTCTTGTTTTCTGTGCTGGATATCAAGGTGCCATCAGCCTTTGACGGTGGTCTCACGCTGGCCTGGGCGGATATGTTGGTCGCGTTTATCGGTGCAGCGATTATCCTGCTTCTCTTCGGAGGATTTTATCGCTCCCGCCGCTCGTATGCATGAGGTGAGTCCTTGCAGAATTTCATGTCCCAGGACAGATCATTTGGCGACAGCGGTAAGCAGAGCCAGAAACACGAGGAGTAGATGGACAGCAAACGGCAAATGACAACGGAGGAAGCTCGTTCGATTGGAACGCAGCTTAGGATCGACTGGACGCAAATCGACCTGGAACAGTTTCGACGGGGTCTTGAAGTAGAACTCGAACATGGCATGCATGATCCAGAGACCAATGTCACCAATGATGATCCCATACTCACAGGAAAGATTGCGTGGGCGCATTTGAAAGAAATCCGGGACTATTACACACGGCTCGATCGGCTCGAGGCAGAAGCAGAGCTTAGGTGATGGAGAGGAAACGATAATGGCTAAAAACTGGGATGAGATCGCGAGCAGATGGACTCGTTTCAGCAGGGATGTCAGGAAAAAATGGGACAAGTTGACCGAGGACGAAGTCATGCGCGTCAATGGCCGACGGGAAATTCTGGCGGAAAAAATCCAGGAGAGGTATGGCATTGCTGTAGAAGAGGCCAACAAGCAAATTGACGCATGGGCCGCCAGGTTGAGGGGGTAGCTGTAGAACCCTTCAATCTCATCGGCGGTTTTCTATTGAACCAGTTCGGCAGAGAGGATACGACGAGTTTCAGGAGCATCTTTGTCGCATTTACGGGGGCCGTGATCCGGCTGGTTAGCGGACGCCGAAAGCGTCTGGTCCAAAAATAAGTACAGAGAAACCCTTGGAAGGATTAGTTAGGGAGGTTGGAAACATGACTCTTAAACTCCGCCCGTTGGCTGATCGCGTGATTGTAGAGCCGATTGAACGGGACGAAACGTTTGCTGGCGGTGAGTTGATACTGCCAGAAACCGCCAAAGAAAAACCGCAGCAAGGTGTCATTCTGGCTGCTGGGCCGGGGCGTCTAGATGACGACGGGAAGCGGATAAAGCTAGAGGTTCAGGTGGGTGATCGGGTGCTTTATGCCAAGTATTCGGGCACCGAGATTAAGGTTGACGGCAAGAAAGTTCTGATTTTCAGAGAAACCGATATTCTCGCAGTGGTCGGATCATAACTGCGGTTGAGGAGATAAAAAACGATGCCTAAGCAACTTGCTTTTGGCCAGGAAGCACGCAGCGGTTTGAAGGCTGGTATGGACATACTCGCCAAAGCGGTTATGACCACGCTTGGCCCGAAAGGCCGCAATGTCGCACTCGATATGAAATGGGGCGCACCTACTATTACCCATGACGGTGTGTCGGTGGCGAAGGAAATCGAACTCGAAGACTCGTATGCCAACATGGGTGTGCAGTTACTCAAAGAAGCCGCGACCAAAACCAATGAAATTGCCGGTGATGGCACGACCACCGCAACCGTTTTGGCCTACTACATGGTCACTGAGGGGCTGCGTAACCTGGCTGCCGGGGCCAATCCGATGCTGCTCAAGCACGGTATTGAAGCCGCAACGGCTAAGGTGTCGGCTAAGATCGCGGAGATGGCGATTGACATCAGCACAAAGGAAGAAATTGCTTCCGTTGCTGCCATCAGTGCCCAGGATCAGGAAATCGGTGATCTACTCGCGGAAGTGATGGATCGCGTCGGCAAAGACGGTGTGATCACGGTCGAGGAAAGCAAGGGGTTAGAATTCGAAACTGAGTACGTCGAGGGGATGCAATTTGATCGCGGTTATATTTCGCCGTATTTCATTACCCAACCCGAAACACAGGAAGCAATCGTCGCAGATGCCTACATCCTGATCTATGACAAGAAAATCTCTGCCGCCAGTGACCTGGTTCCGATCCTCGAAAAGCTAATGCAGCTCGGCAAACGCGAATTAGTGATCATTGCGGAAGACGTGGACGGCGAAGCGCTGGCGACGCTGGTGCTCAACAAGCTGCGTGGGATGTTGAACGTACTGGCGATTAAGGCACCCGGTTTCGGTGACCGGCGCAAAGCCGTATTGAGCGATATCGCCGTGCTAACCGGCGGTACGCTCATCACTGAGGACATGGGCCGCAAGCTCGAAACGGTGCGCATCGAAGACTTGGGCCGCGCAGGTAAGGTCGTCAGCAACAAGAACGACACAACGATTGTTGACGGTGCTGGTGATGAAAAAGCTATCGTGGGCCGTGTGGCAGAGATCAAGGTTGAAATCGAGAACTCGACAAGCGACTATGACAGCGAAAAGCTGCAAGAACGTTTGGCGAAACTCAGCGGCGGCGTAGCCATCATCGGTGTGGGTGCAGCAACAGAAGTTGAACTGAAGGAAAAGAAGCACCGTGTCGAAGATGCCTTGAGCGCAACCCGTGCGGCAGTGGAAGAAGGAATCGTGCCCGGTGGCGGCGTCGCTCTGATCAACGCCAGACATGTGCTCGATGACCTACAACTGACCTACGACGACGAGAACACCGGAGTGCGGATCGTCTCTATGGCTCTGCAAAGGCCTATGCGCGGCATTTTGGAAAACGCTGGTTTGGACGGTGGTGTGGTCCAGCAGCAGATCATAGATAAGCAGGGTAAAAAGAAAAACACCAACATCGGCTACGATGTCATGAGCGGCCAGTTCGTTGACATGATCAAAGCCGGTATTATCGACCCCGCCAAGGTTACCAGGGGCGCGCTGGCGAATGCAGCCAGCATCGCAGCCATGATCCTGACTACGGAAGCACTCATTGCCGATCTTCCCGAAAAGAACGGAACCGCGACGCCTAACGGAATGTCCGACTACTAAAACTCAAGCAGAGGCACAAGGTTCACGCGTAACTTTGTGCTTACTTGCTGATGGGATTCGTATGGTGCTTGAATCGTCTTGTCGTTTCCATACTCTCCAATCGAACGAGAGTATTTACCCTTTATTATGGTAGGATTATTAGACAAATAAAGGATCTGTTCCGAAGCAGCGTATCCTATAGTCGTCCGTCTCGCCGCACCAATACCCACTTTCCGCTCAACTGGTTCTTGTCCGCATATTTGCAGGCGTATTGCAACCGAACCCTTGGCTGGTTTTCGTCTGGAACCTGGGTTTATGCAGTGTACCCCTAACCGAGCACCCGAGGGTATCTTATGGCACAGCATGAGCATGGCCTAACCGACCTACGCAAGCAAGCCGAACAAGCAAAACGGGGGCTACCCCTAAACTTAGATAATCTCTCACCTGACGCCATTCAGACGCTACTCCATGAACTTCAGGTTCACCAGATTGAACTGGAATTGCAAAATGATGAACTACGCGAAACGCAAGATGCGTTAGAGAAATCCCAGAATAGATATCTTGATCTCTATGATTTTGCTCCTGTTGGCTACTTTACCCTGAATCAAGCCGGGGTGATTGAGGAAGTCAATTTAGCTGGGGTGGCACTCGTGGAGATAGAACGAAGCCGCCTGCTCGAGCAGCCATTCTCGCAAATGGTGTACAGTGAGGATCAAGACACTTTCTACTTATACCTGAAAAAACTCTTCAAAACGGCAACCTCACACAGTCA
The DNA here is from genome assembly GCA_963753545.1 of uncultured Chloroflexia bacterium. Taxonomy (GTDB): domain Bacteria; phylum Chloroflexota; class Anaerolineae; order Aggregatilineales; family Aggregatilineaceae; genus CAVWCQ01. The sequence goes on along the minus strand of CAVWCQ010000011.1, from coordinate 676,081 downwards.
GGATATTCGTCTGCTGAAGCCAGATGGTACCCTCTTCGCCGTGCATCTCGCTGGCGCTGTCGTGAAAAACAGTGATAACCCTATCAGCCAATGTCGAATGATCGTGAGTGACATCACCGAGCAAAAACGGGCCGAACAGCAGGCTTTGGAACTGGTCGCCAACCAGGAGCATATCCGTACCCTTGCCAATTTTATACGCTCCGCTTCTCACGAATTTAGAACTCCTCTCTCTACGGTGCTGCTCGACCTCTATCTCCTCAAAAAGAGCATTCATCCTGCTCAAGAGAGCGATCATTTAAAGAAGATAGAACAGCAGGTCAAATACATCGCCAAGTTGGTCGATTCTTTGGGAACTATCGCACGATTGGATAGTGTTCTACCCTTTAACTTTAATACCATTCACTTGAATTCATTTATTGCAGAAGCCAGCACCCGGATGAAATTGCAGGCCGAGGAAAAAAGTATTCGGGTTGAGTTTGCGATGGACAGCAATGTACCTCCCATACAGGCGGACACGGATGAGCTATATGTGGCTTTAGGGAATATTTTTGACAACGCGGTGCACTACACGGATCCGGGAGGAGCCATCACCGTCCGCTCGATCCGCAAGGCCGAGACCCTTGTCATCGAGGTAAGTGATACAGGCATTGGCATCGGCGATGCCGACATCCCCTTTGTTTTTGAGCGCTTCTATCGAGTTGACAAGGTTCATTCGATCCGGGGTTTGGGTCTGGGTTTGTCTATCGCGAACCAGATTATTCAAAGACATGGGGGAACTATCGAGGTCCAGAGCAATTTAGGAGAAGGCAGCGTGGTTAAAGTCATTTTGCCCATCAACCAACGCGCTTAGCTGCTTTAATTCGTCTACCACCGTGGAACCTGCTCCCATATTGCTGTTTGCGTATCCGGAGCTGATACCAGCCTGGCCTCCACATCTTGTTCACTGCCGGACATCCGGCTTACCGCCTGCGTGAGTCCCGCAGTTCGCGCAGGTTGTCGACGATGATCAGCAAGCCGATGCCCACTACGCTTAGAATGACTATTTCCCAGAAAAAGGCGTAGATCAAGATCAGGGTAGCGAGAACGGTGAGCACGAGCGTGGCCTGCACGATCAGGGCCTGGACGCGACGGTGGAAGACCGCCTCGAAGATCATGAACACACTAACCAATAAGCTCAGCCCTTTCAGCCAATGGCGCGAGGTAAGATAGAGTGCGGCGAAGCCGAGCAGCAGCAGCCCGATGCTGAACGCGGCCCAACTTTCGGCCAGGCTGCTGAAGCGGATTTCCTCCTCGCTTTGTGGCTCGTGCGCGTGCAGGATATCCGCCCGTAGAGGGCCTCGATCCCCCGCCTCGATCCGAGTCAGCCTTTCGACGCAGGCCTCAATGACCGCTTCGCGTACAGCAATGGCATCATGCAGCGTGTTGAGCGCGCCTTCGCGTGACTCGATCTCGGTACGGGCGGCTTTGCGCGGACCATCAAGGTGTGGCCTGGTGTCCATTGCGGAGTAGCGGGCGTAGAGGCGTGCCAGATCGTCACGCTGCTGAATGGCTATTGAGCAACTGCCTTCCTGGATCGCACGCAGTTGGGCGATTTCGTCGCGCAGGGTAGCAGCCATCTGGCGCGGCGGCTTGATTTTCATCAGTCCCGCCCAGCCCACCGGGTTGTGCCACGTCCGGCGGACGGTGCCGTCGCGATTGTACTTTGGCCCGGCAGGTGCGTTTTCACCGGATACTGGGTCTTGCGCGTAAAAGCCCCACAGCCCATGATAGTCGCTTGCCCAACGGGGAACGGGGTCAAGCAGGATGGGTGTCCACTCGTGGTCACCGCCTGGTCCAATGCTGAGACCGTCGCCGCGCGCGTAGTCTACGAACGGGATACGAAACAGTCTGGCGATGTCAGGTGGCGGCGCGTCTGGTTCGCCCTGACGCAAGCGTGCTCTGCCAGAAACGTGCCACTCTTTCAAGCGCCCGGATCAGTGGCTTGAGCAGTGACAGACTAACCGTGATCATGTACTCGCCCGGCGAGAAGTAGCTGGCATGTGATCCCGCGCCAGCATAAACCACGGGGTGCGTGCCGACCCTTTGTACTTCGGGATCGTCCCAGCGGCGGCGCATGTCGTCGCCGTGAAAGTCGTGCGCAGCGTAGGCTACCCAGGCCGGTTGCGGTGAGCCATCGCCGCCGTCCTCCAGATAGACAAAGACTTGCTCCCAGTCCGCTTCATGGTTATTGGCTCCATAAAACGACGAGCGCCAATCATCCATACAGTAGAAAAAGAGGTAATGCAGGACAATGTAGCCGTCCTGATGCAGCACGCGCCCGTAGTAGATGTAGCGTGGTGTGCTTGTTTGCATCTCACGATAGGCTTTTTCGGCGGCAGTGGCTGTCCCGCCCGGCACCGTGCCCCGCAGCAGCAGCGTTATGGAGAACAGCGCGTCCACTAACCGGGGAAACAGTCCGACACGCGCCAGCCGCCCGCGCGACTGGAAACGCGGCTGGTTTTTGGTCTGCACCCGGTAGAGTTGCTGCGCGATTGTACTCATAGGCTCAACAAAGCGCAGAAAGCGCGTGCATTGCGGCTCGTCGGACAGTGGCTCGGACAAACGCTCCAACGTCAGTTTGCCACGCGGAATCTGCTCAACAGCGGGGGAATAGGGCAACTGGACCCACAGCGCACAGTGTGCTACGTACCGGTCAACGTCCATCGGATAGAACAATTCACCGGAGGTGTAACGCACGACCGGCTCGTATGTGCGCAGCAGAGCAAGATCATCACTCATGGGGAGGATTATCTCCTCCGTGCAATAATGCCCTTGTACGAAAGACGAGCTTCACGTCGCGCTGGTTGAGATAGAACACAGTGAGCACTGTGACCAACAATTGCGGATAGACATTCCGGCCCTGACTGTAATCGTAGAGCTGCGCCGCCAGATACAACCCCTGCAGGGTCATCGTTGCCAGCCATGCCGCAGATCGGAGTGCCCATATGCCCCAAGCGATGACGATCCCGGCAGCAGTCACGGGGAGTGTCAGCCATTCGATCAGCGTCAAGTCCTCGGCTCGCCTGGAAAGCTTGTCAGGCTCTAGCTGGCCATTTTGTTCTTCGTAGAACTGGTACGCGATCCGGGCACCGCGCGCAGTTGCCAGCACGCCGTTAAGCAGCAACAGAAACGCAATAACGGTCACGCCAAAGGGCCGCTTGTATTTGGGTTGCAGCATATGCTCTCCGGGTTGCCGATTACCGAGCGGACGCTTCGGATGGGCTTCACCTAAATATATTATATAACCCTGATTGCTAGTCGATAAAGTTGGTGAAAGCCAAGATTGGTCCGAGCATGAAGCTGTTGAACACCCATACTCTCCAATTGAGAATACGCCGTCTCAATCCGTTTCCGGTAGTGACGCAAATCGTAGTCATCGGCCCAGGAATTGGGCGTCATATTGCGACGCCGAACCGAACCCAAGCGGACGCCAATGGCTTTCAACAAGCTACGCGCATCGGGTTGGGAGATGAAAGCCTTATCGCCAAAGACAACTACTCCTGTCGGCAAGCCGTTGGTCAGTTCGTGAAGGGCCGTCAAATCGTGCTTGGCATTCGGCAGCAAGTCAAACGCCAACGGGTAAGGGCAAACTATCGATGATAAAGACCTCGCCTTGAGCAAAGACTTCGCCCAGGAGCGTCACGATCCCATACAGCCAGTCGCTCAACTGGTGCAAGCGCCGATTAAACCGCGAGACGCTCAACGCCTTCACATAGCCCAACTGCCCCAAGATGCTCAAGGCGCGCTCATGGTGGTTTTGAAAATACTTCGCCGCGATCACCGCCACCGTCAGGATTTCAGGCGTATGACTGCTGGTGCGAACATCTTCTTCAAAGGCACAAGCGGCCAACAGATCATCAATCACCACAAAAGTCGTTACGATGGAGGTGTCGTTCATGTCGTTCCTCGTCTCCTCGTTGTGTGGTAACTTCCATTGTAACGAGAATGGCGTGAACGGCTTCAATTAGCAATCAGGGTATTACATAGTTTTTGGTGCGTGTTGAGATTTTGAGAGATATATAATTTCAGTCTCTGTGCTACATAGGCGGGGATTTTTTTGGTCGGACAACGTTGCCACCAGGGCGCGGCGCGTGGCTCAGAAAGCTGAGATGGAGGCAGTCGGCGCGAAACCTAACCGAGATCATTTCTCTCAAACTACATAACAAACTGAAACAAAAAACAACAAACCCGTTAAATAACGGGTTTGTTGTTGAATCTGCGTGCCTGGGGGGATTCGAACCCACGGCCTCTTGTTCCGTAGACAAGCGCTCTAATCCACTGAGCTACAGGCACATGTCTCTAGTGCGGGATATGATACCACAGCTTATATGGTTTGACAAGAGGATTTCCTCGCTTTGGCGGCTGCGTCTATTGACAGCCTAATCTCGCTCTGTATAATGTTGCACGGTATTCGGGTGTCCAATCCTGGCACCGAGTCATCACGAGGTACAATTTATGTGGGCTGACATTATTCGTTTTGCATGGAAACGCTGGAAAACCATTGGCGAAGTTTTCGGCGATTTCATGGGCCGGTTGTTGGCTGTTGTGTTCTACTTCACGATTTTTGTCCCATTTGCTCTGGGCGTCCGTCTATTCAGCGATCCACTGCACATCCGCAAATCCGTTCCCCAATGGTTAAACCGCGCCCCGGTTGGAACCACCCTTGAAGAAGCGCGGAGGCAATTTTAATCATGCACATTCTTGGCGTTTCGTGCTTTTATCATGACTCGGCGGCGGCACTGCTGCGTGATGGCGAATTGGTCGCAGCCACGATGGAAGAACGGCTGACTCGCAAGAAGCATGACAGCGGCTTCCCGGCGAAAGCAATTGATTTCTGCCTGGAACAGGCGGGGATCAAAGGCCCGGACCTGGATTATGTCGTTTTTTATGAGAAGCCGATGGTCAAAGTCGGGCGTATTTTGCAGACCTCGCTGAGCACATTCCCCCGTTCGTGGGAATTCTGGCGTGAGGCAGTAACCGCTTATATTAACGATAAGCTGTGGATCAAGAGCCTGCTCCAGCAGCATTTGGGCCTCCGCGCCGATCAGATTTTGTTCTGTGATCACCATATGTCGCACGCGGCAAGCGCCTTTTTTGCCTCTCCCTATGAGGATGCTGCTGTTTTAACGGTCGACGGCGTGGGCGAGTGGACAACCACAACGATGGGCTATGCCACTGCCAAGTGGAACGGCCACGGCGAGAACAAGATCGACCTGTTCTGGGAACAGCGCTTCCCGCATTCCATCGGCCTGCTCTATTCCGCCTTTACTGCATTCCTCGGCTTTGAAGTGAACGAAGGCGAATATAAGGTCATGGGGATGTCGCCCTACGGTGAGCCGCGCTTCGTGGATAAGGTCAGGAAGATGATCAATATCCACGCTGACGGCAGCTTCGATCTGGATATGAGCTATTTCTCGTTCCACTACTCGGCTCATAACAGCTTTAACAGCAAATTCACCGATGTCTTTGGCAAGCCGCGCATCCACAACAGTGATTTCTTCACGGCTAAGAGCGCGCCACATCGCACCGCTGAAAAAGAGGCGATGGATCGCAACCAGTATTACGCCGATGTGGCAGCCAGTATCCAGGTTGTGACCGAAGAAGCGGTCATCGCCATGGCGAACGCCCTCTACGAAAAAACCAAATCCAAGCGGCTGGTGATGGCGGGCGGCGTCGCGCTCAACAGTGTGGCGAACTTCAAGATTTTGCAGCAGACGCCCTTTGAAGAACTGTATATCCAGCCTGCGGCAGGTGATGATGGCGGAGCGTTGGGTGCTGCCCTGTGGGCGCACCATCTGGTTTTGAACCAGCCACGTAAGTACGTGATGAAGCACACCTTCTACGGTCAGGGCTACACGGACGACGAAATCCGCGCCTTCTTAGACAGCAAGGCCATCCCCTACCAGTATTTTGCCGATGACAATGCCCTGCTGGATCGCGTCGTTGAAGAAATTGTCGATCAGAAAGTGATCGGGCTGTTCCAGGGCCGCTTCGAATGGGGTCCGCGCGCGTTGGGCAATCGCAGTATTCTCGCCGACCCGCGCCGCGCCGAAATGAAAGATATCGTCAACACGAAGATCAAATTTCGCGAGCCGTTCCGTCCCTTTGCGCCAGTGGTGCTCAAGGAATGCGCTGCGGATTACTTTGAATATCCAAACGTTGAAACCAGTCTGCCAGCAAGCTTTATGCTCATGGTGAGCCCGGTCAAGGAAGACAAACTTGATGTGGCGAAGGCGACCACACACGAAGGTGGAACTGGGCGCTTGCAGACCATCGATCACGACACCAACCCGCGCTACTACGAACTGGTCAAGCGTTTTGGACAGGCGACGGGCGTGCCCATCCTGATGAACACGTCCTTTAACCTGCGCGGTGAACCTATCGTCAGCTCCCCGGCCAATGCCTGGTGGACATTTAGCAACAGTGGAATTGACTGGCTGATGATCGGGTCATTCCTGGTTGGCAAGCAGTCGTAAGTCAGGGGGAAAACCGATAATGACACAGCAAAGTACCAATCGTCCGGGAATGTTCAGCGGCCTGAAGGCTCGTTTAGGTATAGTCGGAGAATTGTTCTCGTTCTTGTGGGCCGCCAAAATGTGGTGGCTGATCCCGATGATCGTGGCCCTCGTTATTTTTGCCTTGCTGATCGTGTTCGGTACGGCCAGCGGTGGTGGACCGCTGATCTATACCTTGTTCTAGGAGAAATTCGCCATGACTCACTGGCTGATTGCCGTATTCATCGGCATCGTGATCGGACTGCTGCTGGGCGTCAAAATTTCGCGCGATGCGGGCAAAAAACTGCCTGTTAAGGGCGGAATTGCAGCCCACGTCTTTCATTATCTGGCCTGCTCTGGCCTGACCAGTGTCGCGCCGTTTGTGCTCACCGGGGTGATCCTCGGCCTGCCGTTCCTGACGCTGTTTGGGACGGGAGTTGGCCTACTCGCCCTGACCTTTGCCTTCTTGCTGGTGGACGCCGCTATCGAACGCGCAGCACAGCGCACGCCGTCCGCCGCCTAATTTTCCACTCACTTTCGCATTTTGACACCAGCATATCACCCGGTATGCTGGTGTTTGTGTTTCCAACGCCCGAACAGGATTTTTCGGATTCGGCTCGACAACCCTCTATCTGTATATTGGGCGCGGCGGCTGGCTTAGCGCTTAGCGGCTTAGAGCTTCGCACGCAGGCAGCGCCCCTACCCACGAGCGAATTAAAAAGCCGGGTCAGGACACCCGGCTTTTATGTTCTATTGAGTTATTTGCTGGTTTACAGATCGTCCAGCCGCCCATTGGTCAGAGCAATCTGGAAGGCGCGCCCAACCAGCAGCAGTTCCGTCACCCACTCAGCCAATTCATCATCCAGATCACGACCAGACAATGCTTCCGAGACGGCCTGCGGCATGTCGTTCATGGCCTCGGTGGTCAGGCAGTGCATCGCTTGCAGCACCGAATCGCGCGATTCGGGTGGCTCGCCCGCCATCACTTCTTCGTACCATGCGGCAACGATAGGGTGAATTTGCTCACACGAGGAGCCTTCCTCTAACTGCTTATTTGCAAGCTCTTCAAATTCGTCCAGCCAGTTTGGTTGATTGCTTTCCTGGTGATCGTTCATGAAGAATTCCCTCCTGGCACGGCCCAATGTCAGATGAAGCATTCCAGAGTCTAGCCATTTGTCTGTGGTGGCGCAATGGTAAATTGGATCAGGAATGGCGATCAGAATGTCAGCGCAGCGGCCAGGAGTCCGCATGATCCACGACCTGCACGGCGGTCCACAGCGCCTGTGCCGCCCGGCCCAAAACCATAGGGTCGATCTCATGAATCGTATCGCTGTTTTGCCGCCAGTGTGGGATCAAGCCCGTCGAGCGGTCATAGGCCATCAGTGCCACAGCACGCAGATCGCGATCCCGCAGAATCGCCATTTCATCGAGGGTAAGCAGCCGTTTGCCCATCAAACCCAGGTCCGGGCGGACATCGGCGACACGTTCCATCACGGCAACCGCTTCGGGATGGGGATGATAAAAGGCATAGGGGCTTATGCCGTGCCGCGTCACCCAACTGAGTTCACCTTCACCAACGTTGTTGACGACAATCCACAGCGCATCGGCCCATTCTTTGCCCTGTGATATGACCAGGGTATCTGCTCCCGCCGCAACAGCAGTCGCGCTGCCCGTAAAGGCCAGGATCACTTCCGTACATTCGGTGGGGCGTTTCCGCAGCGCACCGGCAAGGCCAAGCAGAGCCGCTACGCCGGAAGCGTTGCCATTCGCGCCCGCCGAGTTTGGTCCCATCTCATCGACAATGGACAGGACACCGCCACTGAGCGCAGACAGGCTCAAAAAGGTGCGCAGCCCGCTCCAACGGCGCTTTTTACCAGATAACATAGTCAGCACGCCGCCAACGAGTGCCATCAGGGTAATTCCGCCCAGCGTACGCGGCAAGTCCTCTACAATACGCGAATCCGTCGTCAGGCGGTGCACGCCGGAATCCAGGTGGGCCAGCAGTACGACGCGGCGCAGTGTCGCGCGGCGCGAGGGGATGCGAACAATGACGTTTTGTGAATCGCTGCGCGGCAGCCATGTTTCCCAGATCACGGGGCGCTGAAGGAAGGCATCACGGCTCGATATACTCAGGCCGACGGAGAGCAGGCCGCTGAGGATCTGGCTTTTGCGGTCTTTGCGGAGGCCTGTCAGCAGACTCAGCCCGGTCAACAGGGCAAGGGGTGCGATGCGGTAGCGGAATCCGTCCGGGGTCTGGAACGGCTGGCCCTGGACAGTCCATTGGTGGGCAATCTGCCGGATCGCTCCTTCAACATACGTTGCCGCTTCTCGTTCGGCGCGGCTGGTCGGGTGGCGGGGGCCGATCACGGCGCTCAGATGCCGCACATGGTTCATCAGCCGGTCTGCATTCAGTTCGTCTGGTACGTTTCGGTCAATCGTCATCGTTCATCCGCCGCGTGTGATCTGCCGCTACTACGCATCAAGTATGCCGCACTTCAGCAAAAAAGGCACAATGCAGGAACCTTTTTGAAGCGGGTGGCGTCATTAGGTCAACAGACTAACTCATCCCGCAGGAGGATCACATGAAACGCCTTTTTACGCTCGGATTATTGCTGGTGCTGCTTGCCGGAGCGCTGCCCGGTGCAGTGCAGGCCAAATCATCGACCCCGGACCAGCAGACTGGTTTCCCCTATTTCCAAAATGCGGGCGTGCTGCTTCGCTCGCACCGCGTTACGGTTGAGATCGATAATCAGGTTGCGACTACTCGCATCGAACAGGTCTTTTTCAATGACAGCTCCGTTATGGCGGAAGGAAATTATATTTTTCCGCTGCCCGTTGGCGCGGCGGTATCCGATCTCGTGATGTGGGTCAACGGCCAACCTGTCGAGGCGCAGATTCTCGACGCGGACCAGGCGCGCGCCATTTACGATCAGATCGTGCGGCAGATGCGTGATCCCGCCCTGCTGGAATATGTCGGGGCAGGGGCGATCCAGGCCAGCGTATTCCCGATCCAGCCTAACAGCGAAGTGAAGATCGAAATCGAATACGGCCAGCTTTTGACGATTGAAAACGGGCTGGTGAAATATGAATACCCCCTGCGCACGGATCAGTTCACGCGCCGCCCGGTTGAAAACATGAGCATCAGCGTCCATGTGCTCTCGAACGACGAGATCGGCGCGATCTATTCCCCGACGCACCCGGTCGCCATTTCGCGCACCGGGCTGAACGAATTCCGCGCCGGATATGAAGCCTCGTATATTCACGCGGATACCGATTTCAGCCTTTATTACGGCATCGCCAGCGAAGATATCAGCGCCAACCTGCTCACCTATCGTGAGAGCGCCAACGAAGACGGCTTCTTCACGCTGATGCTCACCCCGCCGTTTGAAGTGAGCGCGGATCGGGTGATCCCCAAGGACGTGATCATCGTCCTCGACCAGTCCGGCTCGATGTACGGCGACAAGTGGACGCAGGCCCAGGCTGCCGTGAAGTTCGTGCTCAGCAGCCTCTACCCCGAAGATCGCTTCAACGTGATCGCCTTCAGCACCGGGTTACGGATCTATGCCAACGAGCTTGCAGCCTGTGTCCGAGGCGGTTGGCGCGGAAAACTGGATCGCCGGGTTGGAAGCCCTGGGCGGCACGGATATCAACGGCGCGCTGATGCAAGCGATGGGTATGGTCGATCCCGAACGCTCCACCGTGATCCTGTTCCTGACCGATGGGCTGGCGACGGAAGGCGAAGTCGAGACATCCGCCATTTTGCAGAATGTCCAGGACGCGGCGCAAACCGAAACGCCCGCATCTTCACCTTTGGCGTGGGCGATGATGTCGATACCTTCCTGCTCGATCAGCTTGTCCAGATTTTCCGGGGCGCGGGATCGTATGTTCGCCCCACTGAGCAGATCGATGAGGAAGTGACCAGCCTCTACAACAAGATCAGCGCGCCTGTGCTGACCAACATCAGCGTTGATTTTGGCGACATGGTCGCCGAGGATATGTATCCCGCCGCGCCGCTGCCCGATCTGTTTGCCGGAACACAGTTGATCATCGTCGGGCGTTATCGCGGCGATGGGACGACCACTATCCGGCTGACGGGCGAACTGAACGGCGAACCGAAGGAATACCGCTACGAAGTCAGCTTCCCAGAGAACGCAGGCGGCGAGGTCTTCATCCCACGCCTGTGGGCTACGCGCAAGATCGGCGCACTGCTCAACGCGATCCGGCTCAACGGCGAGAACCCCGAACTGGTCGACAGCATCGTGCGTCTGAGCATCCGCTACGGGATCATCACACCGTACACCTCGTTCCTCATCCAGGAACAGGATATCTTCACCCAGACAGGCGTTGAAGAAGCGCAGCATTCCTTCTCCACCACCACCGAGTCCGATTTCGCGGCCTCGTCCGGTCAGGCGGCGGTCAATGCAGCGGAGAGTTCGGCGGGGATGGCCCAGGCAGAAGCGCCCATCCAGCCCTCTGTGCCCCCGGCGGCGATGGATGGAGCCGGTGGCGAAGGCGGTTACGTTGTCGGTGCGCCACAGGTCGGGCAGGGTGCTGCCAGCGCCGATGACGAATACGCGCCCAATACGAGCGCAGGACGCCAGCCAGTCCAGTATGCGGGCGACCGGGCCTTCGTCTATCGCGACGGCGCGTGGGTCGATACGGCCTATAATGCCGACGAGATGACGCCGACCAAAGTTACATTCCTGAGCGATGAGTACTTCGATCTGCTGGCGCTCGACCCGGTGGTCGGGGAGTTCCTGGCGCTGGGCGATCACGTCCTGTTCGTGTGGGACGGTCAGGCGTACGAGGTCGTGCCGGAGGAGTAAACCACCTCACCCCGGCAGAACGCAAAAGCGGCGTTCTGCTTGAAAACGGAACCTGGGGCGGTTGGTGCGGTGTGTACCAGCCGCCTCTTTGATTGCCGAATCTGGTTGCCACCGATTTTGGATTCCATAGAAAATGTCATTAAGCGCCCTTTATTGATCATTTAGAGGCCTATTTTGATGCATTTGGGGCTGTTTCATAGTTATCTTAATAAAAATTCTCCCTGAAATTTAGCCGAAGAAACTAACCTAGTTGATCGTTTCTTCTCGTGGCGATCCGCCGAATACTATTTTTTGAGGGGTCTCCCTAACTGTTTTCTAACCTTACCCCGGTCAGGCGGCGCACTGTGTACGGCGAGGGAGATCGAGCAAGGGAATACGATTACCACCAGTATAGCACGAATGTTCTGGTAAAATACTCCTTTAAAGTTGAACTTTAAGTACTAATTTGAAGATATTGATGAGAAAAAAGGCATAACAGGCGTAGGGTGCGATGGGAATAATCGGGGTGAGTGGCGCAGGTATCCCAGCCGCTCCGAAATCTGACCTATGCTTTGCCGTACTTATTGAGAGCGGGCGCACCGAAATCCGTCAGAATCGTTCCTGAAATCAGGATACCTTTTGCCACGATTAGCAGCCCTCACAAAGCCGTTGGCGTCCCACGAACCGCCACGCACCACGCGATAGTCGCCATAAACTGGACCAGTCGGATTTTTTGTGCCATCAGGCAAGGTAGCATAATACCAATACCCAACATCGTACCAATCTACAACCCACTCCCAGACATTGCCATTCATGTCCAGCGCTCCTACCCAAGAAACGCCGCCCGGTCTGCTGCCCACATCGGCTGTCTGACTTCCCGAATTACCGGAGTAAACCACATTGTCCGCCACAAACCCATTACCCCAAGGATAGATCAATCCTTCTGGTCCCCGTGCAGCATATTCCCATTCGGCTTCGGTGGGCAACCGCGCCTCACGGCTTTCACAGAACTTCTGTGCTTCATACCATGTTATATTCTCGCGTGGGCGGTTCTCACCTATCCAGTTGCTTGCAAATGTTGCCTGCCCGTCAAAGGCCGCATACTGACCGTTTGTTACTTCAGTGTGGTCCATCCAGAATCCATCCAGGCACACTTCATGTGGCGGCTGCTCATCAGCATTGCCATCATTGCTTCCCATCACGAAACATCCAGCAGGTACATAGACCATCTTCACTCCATCAAACGACTGGATGATTGGTTCGGACCACATATGCGCGTTGATGCTGCCCGCCGAGATGTTCGTTGGGATAGGGGTGATCGTTGGTGTGAACGTTCGTATTGGCTCTGTTGTAGGCGTTAATGAAGGCGTGAGCGTCCATGTGGGTGTGATATCTACTGTGGGAGTCGGGCTCGCTTCTACATTTCCGCCATCATAGATAGGTGCTTCAGGCGTTTTGTTGTTCCCATGCAGCCCAATATATGCTGCTACTATCACAAAGATACCTGTAATTATAGCCGCAATAATGATAGCCAAAGGTTCTGTCAAGGCGCGTTTGCTAGGTCGAGGTTGTTCCTTATTCACTGTGGATCGCCCCCTCTGAGCAATCTTCCAAATCCCACCTTTTATTATGTCTGTTATGGATTCGGGTAGCAAATCTTCTGTTATCGGCTTTTTTCACCCCAACCGCATAATCACTTCCGTGATCTCCATGCCGCTCGCCTCGGCAAAACCGCGATCCTCGCCCGTTTTCACGAATCCACATTTCTCCAACACTCGGATCGAGCCACATCCAGATGAGTCATGCGAATCAGGCTTCACAACAGAAAACACTCTATCCGCAGCTGCTAGCGCAACAGCATCATTTCCAGGCCCTTCTCATCCTCGGCCAGCCGCCTGACCGCTGCCAAGTCCAACACGACCGCCCATACGAACAGGATCAACCGACAGAATGCTTGCGTACCTTTCGTTGTCCTACTTTTGCGGTGAAATCTTTTTTTCCATTGACGCGCCGCGCCCTGCCCCCTACAATAGGGCGCATGATTACTACACAAATCCTCTAAGCCGGACCCAACACAACCGGCACCCCTTTTGTTCCTGAGCGGCGCGCTTCTGGTTCGTACCTAGAAGCGTGGTAGTTTTGCACTACCAGTCCACCACTTATTAACTGCATATCCAAAACAAGGAAATCAGCCGTGTCTGCTTCTGATTCACTGGCACTGCGTTCTGGTTCTAACTCTATTCAGGGGGAAACCATGCTGCAAACTCAATACGCCCAATCGTCCGGCAACAATCTTGTTCTGAAACACGCCACCGCCGAGGACGCGCCGCGCCTGAGTGCCTTTAACGCGATGATTCACGATCCCCATGTGGGCGTCCAGACCGAGGCGATGATGCTGCACCACCCGACCATCCGCCCCGAAAATTTCATGACCATCGAAGACGAATCCACCGGGCAGATCATTTCGTCCCTCTGCCTGCTACCCTGGCGCTGGCGCTTTGATGAAATCGAACTCAAGATCGGTGAGATGGCCATCGTCGGCACGCTGCCCGAATACCGGAATCGCGGCCTAGTCCGCACCCTGGTCAACCATTTTAAGGAACTGTTAGCCGAAGGCGAATACGATCTGAGCCACCTAGGGGGTATCCCGTATTATTACCGCCAGTTCGGCTATGAATACGCCCTGCCCCTCGAAGGTTACTGGCATCTGCCGCTGTATCATATCCCATCCGCAGCCGAGAACGCGCCCGCCTACACCTTCCGCGACGCGACCACAGACGACATCCCAACCCTGATGGAGATGTACGAAGGTGCAACCCGCGATCTGAATATCTCCGCCGTGCGCGAACCGGAGGTCTGGCGCTACCAGATCGAGCACAAGGCCGAAACAGACAGTGGGGCCTACGCCCTGCTGATGGTCGATCCGTCCGGCAAGTTGGCGGGTTATGTCCGCCTCAAAAAGTTCGGCGTTGGCTCTGGCCTGATCGTCTGCGAAGCGTCCCGTTTCGCTTTTAGCGACGTGCCCGCCCTGTTCCGCCGCCTCAAGGAAATTGCCGTCGAGTGCAAAAAGGATCCGTACATTCGCTTCGCCCTGCCCCCCAGTGCCGTGCTTGTCCAGGCAGCGAAGGCGTGGGGCGCGCAGTTCGATGGCTACTACGGATGGCAGATTCACATTCCCGACGTAGCGCGTCTACTGCGAACGATGATCCCGCTGTTCGAGCGTCGCATCACTGCCAGCCCGTTCGCCGGACTGACGCAAAATGTACGGATCAACCTCTACCGCCAGGCGTATGAAATGATCTTCGAAAACGGAACGATCACAGCGGTCAACTCGATTGGCTTCCAGAATTGGGCCGGCATGATCTGCATCCCACCCGATGCCTTCACGCAGCTTGTCATGGGGTACCGCACCGTCGAAGAACTGCGCGAAATCTTCCCGGACATGATGGTCTGGGGGGAATCGCGCAACCTGCTGGCAGTGCTTTTCCCCAAGACGAACGCCTACATCCACATGATCTACTGATGATACACCCCCTCCTTTCCCGTGCATACTTCGCGTCTTAGGTGCGCACGCATGCCTGGAGAAAGGAGGGCCAACAACCTATCCGTAAATCATTGGGCGCTGCTTGCCGCGCCCAATATGCGTCAAGATAAGGAATAAGCGTTGTGGGCCGCGTGCGCAGGCCCTCATCCCCTGCCCCTTCCCCCACAGCTTGGCTTGCTTCGCAAGCACGCGGGGGGAAGGGGAAAACAAGTTAAAGATAAACCCGTCTAATAGCTTAAATTGACGCGAATAATTGGGCGCGGCGGCTTAGCTTCGCACGCTAGCAGCGCCCCAACAAAAACGAATTTGCGGATAGAGACCAAGTCTCTTCACCAGTGCATGCTATGCAGTCCTAGAGAGGAGATTGAGAGGAGGGCTTTAGACAAAACTCATACCCGTGCAACCTGTGGTTGCGCACAAAAAGCGGGCAGGGCAAGCCGCTGCCCCTACGTGATCATTTCACCATATCCCGTGAATGACACGAATTAAAGGCTAACTCCGGCAAATCGTGCCTCCTGTCACCCGTTCCCCTGGAAATTCTCTATTGTAGGGGAACTGATGGAGGCTTAAAATAGGCTAAAGAGTAGTTTTTCAAATCATGCAAAAAGGATTTTTAGAATGCTGCGTACTTCTTTTCTTTTCCTCTCCAGGGCCAACTGGGCCAAGAATCTTTCCATGAAGATCGGCTTTGTGCGCGGGACCGCCTACCGTTTTGTAGCCGGAGACACCCTCGAAGACGCGCTCGATAAAGTCCGCGAACTGAACCAACACGGGCTGGAAGTCACGTTTGACTATCTGGGCGAGAGCGTGACCGACGAAGCCGGGGCGCTGCAAGCTGTAGAAGCCTATTTGACCATGCTCGACACCATTGCCAAAACGGGTGTGCGGGCCACGGCCTCGCTCAAACTGACGCAGCTAGGGCTGGATGTGCGGGAAGACCTGTGCATCAACAATATGCGGCGCATTTTGCAGCGGGCCAAAGAGACAGGCAACCATGTCACGATTGACATGGAGAGCACCGATTACACCGACGCCACGCTGAAGGTTTATCGCACGCTGCGCCACGACTACGGGTTTGATAACGTGGGCGTGGTCATCCAGGCCTATCTGTACCGCAGCGAGGACGATATCAAGGCGCTTGCCGCCGAGGGCGGATTTGTCCGGCTGTGTAAGGGCGCGTACAAGGAACCGCCGGATAAAGCGTTCCCTGCTAAGGCCGATGTGGACGCCAATTATGTAAAGCTCGTCCAGTTATTCCTGAATCCTGAAGCGTGCAAAGCGGGAGCCTATCTCGGCATCGCCACGCATGACGAAAAGATGATCAACGCGGCAAAGGCATTCATCAAGGCGAACAACGTCCCCTACGAGAACTTTGAATTCCAGATGCTCTACGGTATCCGCAGCAGGCTGCACCAGCAGATTGCGGATGAAGGTTACAAGATGCGCGTTTATGTGCCCTATGGCACGGAGTGGTATCCCTACTATATGCGGCGGCTGGCGGAACGTCCCGCCAATCTGTGGTTTGTTGTCAGCAACTTCTTCCGGCGGTAAAAGGATGTTACGAAGGGCCGGTTTGTTAACCCGCCCCTACAAAGTTCGCGATTAGATATTGAGGATTTTCATGGAACACCAGGAGTTTGACCCCAAGTTTCCCGTCAAGTGGATTGAAAACCACCATGCCCGCACGGTGACCAGCAGCCCGGCAGTGCAAAAGGTTTTCCCACCGGGCATCTCGCGCATGGCCCGCAGTTTTCACCGCCAGATTCCCGGCTACAAGATGAGTTCGCTCAAAGGACTGAATAACCTCGCGGGGATGCTGGGCCTGGGCGGAATCTGGGTGAAGGACGAAGCGCAGCGGCTCTCGCTCAACTCCTTTAAGGTGCTGGGCGGCTCGTTTGCCATGTACCGCTTTGTCCAGCGGAAACTGGGGTTGGAGAATGTCGAAATTCCGTTCGCGGAACTGACCTCGGCGGAGACGCGGCGCAAGATTGGCGATATCATGTTTGCGGCGGCGACAGATGGTAATCATGGGCGCGGCGTGGCCTGGGCTGCGCGCGCGATGGGCTACAAATCGATCATCTATGTCCACAAGATGACCAGCGAGGCGCGCATCAAGGCCATTGAAAGCAACGGAGCGAAGGTCGTTGTGGTCGATGGCACGTATGACGATGCTGTGCGGCAGGTCTACGAAGATTCGATCAAGAACGGCTGGCAGGTGATCTCCGATACATCGTGGGAAGGCTACGAAGATATCCCGGCGTGGGTGATGCAGGGTTACAGCACCATGCTAGCCGAGGCACAGGAACAGCTTGCCGCGCAGGGGATCACCAAGCCGACTCATGTTTTTGTGCAGGCGGGCGTTGGCGCGCTGGCGGCGTCCACGATTGGTTTCTACGAGCAGTTGTTTGGCATTGATCGTCCAGTCAGTGTCGTGGTTGAGCCGGACAGCGCCGCCTGTCTCTACCTCTCCGCGAACATGGGCGACGGCAAGCCGCATAACTTCGCGGGCGATCTCGATACGATGATGGCCGGGTTAGCCTGCGGTGAACCGAGTCCGACTGGCCTGGGATATTCTGTGGGACTGCGCCGACGCCTTCTTGGCCTGCCCGGAATACGTCGCGGGGAAGGGCATGCGCGTCTACGGTGTGCCACTGAAGGGCGATCCGTTCCTGATCTCCGGCGAATCGGGTGCGGTGTCGCTCGGCGCGCTGATGTTCATCATGGAGCGGCCCGAACTCAAGGATCTGCGCGAGAAACTGCGCCTGAACAAAGATTCCCAGGTGCTGCTGATCAACTCGGAGGGCAACACCGATCCGAACCACTTCCGCCGCGTGGTGTGGGATGGCGCGGAGCCTGTCCCAGCGGAGTACAAGGAAAAGTTCTAGTTTTTAGGGCGGGGTGCAAACTCACCCAAGGTGCGTCAAGTTAGGACATAGACGTTGTGGGTTGCGGGCGCAGGCCCTCATCCCCTGCCCCTTCCCCCACACAAAAATCGTGGGGGGAAGGGGACAACGGCATCAAAAAGGTAAAAGACTCAGAATCGAAATCTTGACAGGAATGGGGCGCAGCGGCTTAGCGGCTTAGCTTCGCACGCTGCACGCAGCACGCAGGCAAGCAGCACCCCTACAGAGTTGAGGATAGCGGGGCGGGTCATGATTACTCGCCCCGACGTGATCCTGACGGAATCCCCCTGATCGCTTGTAGCAGAGACCCCGGATCGCCTATACTTTGGCTGAAATTGGAACGAGGTACCTGCCATGACGCAACACGGACGTGCTACACCCGAAGCGACTGCCGCCTATGCGGGCCAACTACGCACGGCGGAGGGACATTTTCGCCAGACGGCTGACGGCCTGACCGTTTCATCGATTGGGCTGGGCACGTACCTGGGCGAACCGAACGAAGCCACTGACGCCGCGTACCAGGCCGTTGTTGAGCGCATCCTGCCGATGGGCTGCAATCTGATTGACACGGCTGTGAACTACCGCTTCCAGCACAGCGAACGCGCCATAGGCCGGGCACTCAAAGCGGCGGCAAAACACGGGATCTGCGGCGCGAGTCGGTGGTGATCGCAACCAAGGGCGGCTTTGTGCCGTTCGACGGCGCGCTGCCGCCCGATCCCAAGCGGTGGGTGTATGAGCAGTATATCGAGTCCGGGCTGGCGCATCCCAACGATTTCGCGGCGAATTACCAGCACTGCCTCGCCCCGAATTTTCTGGAGGCGATGATCGACCAGAGCCGCCACAACCTGGGCGTGGACTGCATTGACATTTATTACCTGCACAACCCCGAATCGCAGCGTATCAGCAACACACACGAGACGTTCCGCCACCGTATGTTGGACGCGTTCGAGTGCCTGGAAGAATCGGCAGCCAGCGGAAAGATCGGAGCCTACGGCGTGGCGACCTGGACCGCCTTTCGGATGCCGCCCGACGCGCCTGACACTATTTCCATGACCGAACTGGTCGGGCTGGCCTTTGAGGTTGCCGGAGACGATCATCATTTTCGCTATGTGCAGATGCCCTATAACCTGATCATGACCGAAGCCTTCGCCCTGGAAAATCAGCAAGTCAGTGATGCATTTTACAGCGCGGTCGGGGCTGCGGCGGAACTCGGTCTGACGGTGATCACCAGCGCGGCACTCAAGCAGGGACTGCTCGCCAGCCCATTTATGGCCGATCTGTCGCCGTACTTTCCTGAAGCGCAGACCGACGCGCAGCGCGCCATCCAGTTCGCCCGATCCACGCCCGGCATCACGTCTGTTCTGGCCGGCATGAGCAGCCTATCTCACCTGGAAGAAAATCTGGCCCTGGCCCGAATCGCACCGACCGATCCAGATATTATCGAGGGCCTGTTTCCCAACGAATAAAGGAGGGACCTATGTTTAAGACCCCAGTTTTATCCCCTTTTTCGCCTGTATGTGCATCCACACGAGGTCTGCATGTCTCTCCACGACAATTTAAGCGAATACGACGATCCAGCAGTTTATGACGACGAAAACGCTGATTTTGAACCGGACGGCCCCTTCATCCACCATCTGATCAAGCAGTATGGGCAGCCCGTCCTGGAACTGGCGTGCGGCACAGGCCGCCTGACTATTCCGCTGGCCCAGCAGGGTGTGGCGATCACAGGGCTGGATATCGTACCCGGCATGTTGAACCGCGCCCGGCAGAAAGCGGGTGATCTTCCAATCCGCTGGATCGAAGCTGACGCGCGCACGGCTCAACTAGAAACACGTTTCCAGGTGATCTTCGCCAGCGGCTTCTTCCAACACCTGTTGGCGCGGGCCGATCAGGAAGCCGTGCTGCGTACCGTGCGCACCCATCTGGATTCCGGCGGATGTTTTGCCTTCACTGTGTTTTTTCCCCATCCGGGCAGCCTGGAAGACTCCGATGAACAGGAGTGGTTCAGCTATAGCAACGCGCAGGGGCAGATGGTCACGGTAACGGGCATTGACCACTATGATCCAATCCGGCAGGTGCGGACCGAAACCGCGATCCGGCGGTGGATCGACGCGGATGGGCATGAAGTGGTCCGGCGCGCACCGCTTGCCCAGCGCTTATTCTTCCCGCAGGAATTACAGGCGCTGCTCCATTACAACGGGTTTACTGTCACGGGACTCTATGGCGACTACGACAGCCGACCGCTGGCTCCTGATGATCATCTGATGGTCGTTGTTTGCGAGCCTGCATAAATAATGGCATCCTCCGATGATAGCTCATCACCGGAGGATGTTCTTCTTGACTCTCCTGTTACGGGATGGTGTAAGCTGGATCAAAACCAACCACCAGGAGGACATCACTCATGAGTCTTCAGCCGTTCGAGCAGTTCCAGCATTTCGAAACACACCACTGCGTGACCGGGTCAATGCGCCATATTTATGCCTACAACCAGCATCCTGTCAGCGAGGACATGCTGCTGGGATTGGGGGAAGGGGTCAGCTTCATCTACTGGCACAGCAAAGGGTCCGATCCGTTTTTGGGCGGGCGTGGGAATCCCAAACCCAGCCTGGAACAGGTTGCAGGGCAGCGGACGGGCGTGACCGTCCAAATACACACCACGTCAAGCAGCGCACGCGCCCGGAAAACACTGCTTGATCTCCTCGAAGCGGGACAGCCGGTTATGCTCATGGTCGATATGGGGTTTTTGCCTTACTTTGACTTCGACGGGCAGGAATATCACTTTGGCGGGCATGCGGTGGTTGCTTGTGGATATGATGCGGATAGTAAGATGGTACTCATCGCGGATCGAGATGCGGAACTGCATCCAGTTCCGCTGGCGGACCTGGAAAAAGCGCGGGGTTCTACCTTTCAGCCGTTCCCCCCAAAGAATCGCCTGTATACCTTCGATTTCAGCGCCAAACGGCAGCCAACAGCGGATGAAATGCGGCTGGCAATGCGACACCAGGCGACTCTGATGCTGAATCCTCCGATCAGCAATATCGGTGTTCGTGGAATAGAAAAGACGGCCCAGTTAATCCAGTCCTGGCCCGACATCCTCGCCCCGGAGCGTCTGCCCTGGGTGTTATTCAACTGTTATATCTTCATCAGCCCGGTCGGCGGCTCAGGGGGTGGCTGTTTTCGCACGATGTTCAGCCGTTTTTTGCACGAAGCCGCCGAGCAGCTTGCCGATGAGCGCCTGAACGAGGTCAGTGCCCTATTTAAACACATTGGCGAACAATGGGAAGCCGTTGGAGCCTGCTTCAAGATGTGTTCGGAAAGCAGCCAGCCCGCTTCGCTGCTGCCCGAACTTATTAGACCGCTGCACGAACTGGCTGATCTCGAACGGGACGCCTGGAGCTGCCTGGATCGTGTTTTGTCCTGAAACACAACAGACCTCCCGCGTGGGAGGTCTGTTGGATTAACAATCAGGCCCGGTTATTCCTGCGCCATGAGCAGTTTCATATACTGCGCGCGCTCGAAGCCAAAGGTATCGGGGATATTCTTCTGGCTGACTTTGCCCCGGAATTCATCCAGCGAGTTGTAGCTTTTCTCGCCCATCCAGCTTTCAATATCCATCAGCATCTTGGAGAGATAGGGCAGGCCATTTTTAATCAGCGCCGCCGCCAACTGAACCACGGTCGCGCCTGCCAGCAGGGCCTTGATCACATCTTCACCAGAGTGAACGCCCGTGTTCAGGGCGAGATCGAGCTTGGTGCGTCCATAGAGCAGGGCGACCCAGCGCAGCGGAACGCGCAGTTCCGCCGGGTTGCTGTAGGTCATTTCGTTGGTGAGCGCTTCTTCGTGAATATCAATATCGGGCTGCAGGAAGCGGTTGAAGAGCACAACGGCATTCGCACCGCGCTTTTCCAGTTCGCGCACGACATTGGGTGTCGATGTGTAGTAGGGGCTTAGCTTGACAGCAATCGGCAGTGAGACTTCGGCCCGCACTGCCGCGATCACGTCGAACAGGGCCTTTTCGATCTCGCTGCCCGATTTGTCCGGATCGGCGGCGACGGAATAGAAATTCACTTCCATGCCGTTGATTCCGGTCTCGGCAAGCTGCTTGGCGTAGCTTACCCACGATCCGGGGTGGATCGCGTTGAGGCTGGCGAAGATCGGCATTTTGACCGCGCGGCGGGTTTTTTCCACCCACATCATATGCTCGCGGGGGCCGCCGTCGGCCATTGGCGGGTAAAAGGACGAATGAATTTCCGGCGAGATGTTGGCAGACCGCTCCAAAAAGTCGGCCATCGTCATCTGATCGTGCTGAATTTGCTCCTCAAACAGCGAGCGGATCACAAGGCCGCCCGCGCCCATTTCTTCGGCCTGTTTTACCTTATCCACATAGTTCGAGATGGAACTCGCGGCGACAAGAAGTGGATTCTTCAGGGGAACGCCCATGTAAGTTGTCTTAAGATCGGCCATCATTTATCTCCCATTGTGAAGAGTAACACTAGTTATGCTGGAAACTATACACTGTTCGCACAGCCAGTGACAATGACAAAAACCAGATGCCTTTTATGACATTAGACAGGTATTATTGATCTTATTTTGGAAATTTAAAAAAACAAGAGGCTGGGCAGCAGTCCAGATTCATCCGGGAATTTCAAACAGAATCTCCATCCCTTAACTATAAAGACTGTGACGAATGAAAGCCGCGTCTTTTGAGGGAGAGAACTGAATGATGAATGTGCTGCGAATGCTGGCTCTGTGCCTTATTCTAATCCTGCTTATGTCACCGATGGTTATTTCACCCGTTGGCGCAAATGCATCCCCGGCCATGAACTGCACCTTTAAGCCAAAGTATCCTGTGATCAACCTACGCGAAGGCCCAGGTACAACCTATAAACGCGTGGGGTTTCTGCAAGCAGGTGATACACTGAATGTGGTGGATCAGCAGGCGGGTACGGATGGATATGTCTGGTGGAAGGGCGCGAACAATGTTTGGGTGCGATCCGATTTAGGAACATCTGATTGCCCTTCGACCTGTGGCAATACGGTTTGTGAATATGGCGAGACGGTGACCAGTTGTGCCCAAGACTGCCAGGGCGGCATCACACCCGCAGCGACAGCAAATAGCCCCACAACCGTGACAACGACGACGGGGTGCGACTATGCCAGTTGTGAAGCGTGTTATAACGCATTCACCTGCTGGCCGAATGCGTGTACGCAAAAAACGTGTACCTTGAATCAATACGGCTGCCCAGTCTGCCAGACTGCGCCCTAGTGGAAGCCGTGATCGCTGGAGGTGTATTTGGATGATCAACGAGCCGTCAACCGGTTGAAAGCAGGCGATATTCGAGGGCTGGCCGCGCTAGTCAAACGATACCAATCAGCGGCGATAGAAACGGCATACCTCATCACGCACGATCTGGCTCTGGCTGAAGATGTAACCCAGGATACCTTTTTACAGGTGTACCGTTATAGCGGGAGCTTTGATTCTTCACGTCCGTTTCGACCCTGGTTCATGCGAAGTGTGGTCAATGCTGCCGTAAAAGCGGCGAAACAGGCGGGGCGAGAGATGACACTCGACACATCCATCACAGGAGATGAAATCAACCTGAGTGATCTCCTGCCTGATCCGGCTCCTGGTCCTGACGCGCTGTTAGAACAGGCGGAACTGGAAGCCGCGCTTGAAGAAGCTATGCTCCGGCTCTCCCCAGATCAGCGGGCGGCAGTGGTGCTGCGCTACTATTTGGATCTGGATGACGATGACATTTCGGAGCAGTTGAACTGCGCGGCCAGCACGGTACGTTGGCGTTTGCATACTGCTCGTAAGCAGCTCCGGCAGTGGCTGCACCACCTGTCGCCTGCTCAACTCATCATGTGGTAGGGGAATGAGCCGTGAGCGAAAAATCCATTAAAGAAGCGCTTCATCATCTTGCGCGCAAACGCACAGCCCACCACGTTGATCTGTGGGATAGGATAGGACCGCAGGTGCAGCCCCGCCAACACCGGACGAGGCTGCGCCTGCTCCTGGCAACACCGCTGGGAGCCGGGTTGGTTATTGTCCTGCTGCTGACACTTGGTGTGAGCGCTTATGCCGCTATCCACCAGAGGTCGCTCCCTGTGCCAGACTTCGATGCTGGCATACAGCAGGTTCAAGACGACGAACTGGGCGTGTTCCTGAGCGAAAGCCAGACCGTTGATGGCGTGACCCTGCACATCGAGTGGGTGTATGCCGATGCACACCGGGTCGCCCTGTTTTATTCTCTGGATCAGACCGAGTCGCCTTACGCGCCGGTAAACATCGCTGCGGTTGACGTCCGGCTGCGAACAGCAGATGGCACCATTCTGCCGCAAATCTTCGGTGGCGGTGGTGGCGGTAGCGGCGGCGGTAGTGGTGGGGGTGGCGGTGAAGATAGCGGGGTCACACCATCCCCCTATACCAGTTGGTCTTTTTCGGGCAGCGCGAATTTTGATACTGCTTCTATCTCTGGCAGTTCACCCAATCTGGCGCTGCATCTTGATTTACGCATGACTATGGAAGCGGTTCCGGTTGCGGGGGGAACGCCCGAAATGGTAAAGATTGGCCCTTACAACCTCACTTTTTCTGTGCCGTTTATTCCAGCAGTCGTGTTCGAACCCAAGATCAGCAAAACCGCCGGAAATATTACGCTGACCCTGGAACAAGTATCGGTGACGCCATCCTCGACCAAGACAACGCTATGTGTGACAGGCAAGGAGCAGTATTGGCTCCCAGAGGCACAGCTCAATACTGGAGATCAGGTGCTTTCCGATATTGGATTTATCGGGATAACGCCGCAAACCAGCCTGATCGGGACAAAGTCCTGTGTGGTACTCGATTTCCTGGCTCCCTATCGGGGCAAACCCGAATCGTGGATATTAAGCGTTGACCGGATGCAGGGTATAACGCTTAATGGCGCGCCCCTGACTCTGGTTGATGGCCCCTGGACCTATCCGGTAGCAATTCCGTAGAGGCTGTTATGAACTTTTCGAGCTGTCCCATAAAGATACGCTGAAAAATAAGCGTTGTGGTTCGCGGGCAGGCCCTCATCCCGGCTCAGCAAAAGCGGCTGAGCTTCCCTTCCCCCACAGCTTGGCTTGCTTCGCAAGCACGCGGGGGGAAGGGGGGAACGGCATTAAAAAGTGCATAACACGCTCTCCTGAAAATGAGCCGAATCTCCTCATTTTCATCCCCTCGGGTGTATCCTTTTTCATATTAAGCTCTAGAAAACCTCTCAGGCTGTTTTTGATTGCCGATCCTTCGATCCAAAACAGCCGAAATAGTTGACAAATAACAAGGCTGTGTTATGATCTCTACATACCCCCTCCCCCGGGGGGGTGGGGATAGGAAATGGGAGCCAGTTGTATGGACGAAGAAACCCGTGCCGATGCAATCCACCGCCTCAAAACTGCGGCGGGACATGTCAATGGCATCGTTCGGATGCTCGAAGAAGATCGCTACTGTATCGATGTTATCCGCCAGATTCAGGCCATCCAGACATCGCTCTCTCGCGTGAGCGAAAGCGTGCTGGACGCTCACCTGAAGACCTGCGTCGCGACCGCGATCCAGGGCGATGATCCCGCCGAGCGTGAACGGCTGTTGAGTGAAATTACCGAAGTTTTTCGCCAATCTTATAAACCCTGAGGAGTCGTATCTGATGTCGAGCAAGACCTTTGAAGTCCCCAACATTAACTGCGGTCACTGCGTCATGACCATCAAGAATGAAGTCAACGAACTGAACGGCGTCACCAAAGTGGACGCGGATCGCGACACCCGGCAGGTGACCGTGGAATGGACTGACCCGGCGACCTGGGATCAGATCAAGAATCTGCTGGTCGAAATCAATTATCCTCCTGCGCCGGAAAGTAATTAAGCGCTTTTGGTTGAGGGGCGGATGGAGCTAGTCTGCCCCCACGAGGTAACTCATGGCTAAAAAAGATCTGACCCTTCCCGTCACCGGCATGACCTGCGCCAACTGCGTGGCGACTGTCGAGCGCAGCGTGCGCAAATTGGACGGCGTGGAAGAAGCAAATGTCAATTTCGCCAGCGAACGCCTGAGCCTGGTTTATGACGATTCCCTGGTGGGCGTATCCGATGTCGTGGCGCGCATCCGCAAGGCTGGTTATGACGTGCCAGAGCGCGTCGTCGATCTGCCGATCACCGGGATGGACTGCGTCAACTGTGCGCAGAACATCCAGCGCGCGCTTGAACGCGTCGATGGAGTGCTGAACGCCAACGTCAATTTTGCCAGCAATCACGCGGTCATCAAGGCTGCGGCGGGTGTCTCTCGCGAGACTCTGATCGCCGCTGTTGAGGGCGCTGGTTATGGCGTGGTGCAGGTCGAGAACGAAGACGACCTGGAAGACGCGGAACAGGCCGCGCGCGACGCAGAGATTCGCCACCATACGCGCATGCTGCTGCTGGGCATTGTGCTGACGCTGCCTCTCTTTGCGATCAGCATGGCCCGCGACTTTGATCTGTTGGGCATGTGGGCGCACGAGTCCTGGGTCAATTTCCTGTTCTGGGCGCTGTCAACTCCGGTGCAGTTTGTCGTCGGGCGGGATTTTTATGACGGCGCATATAAGTCGCTGCGCAACCGTTCCGCCAATATGGATGTGCTGGTCGTGCTCGGCTCCAGCGTGGCTTATATCTACAGTGTTCTGATCACGCTGGGGATTCTCGGCGGGCACGTGTATTTTGAGACCTCGGCCTCGATTATCACCCTGATCACCGCCGGATCGCTGCTGGAATCCGTTGCCAAGGGCCGGACCAGCGCGGCGATCAAAAAGCTGATGGGCCTGCGCGCCAAAACAGCCCGCGTTTTCCGTGACGGCGAGGAGATGGATATCCCTGTCGAGCAGGTGCGCGTTGGCGAGGTGATTTTGGTCCGCCCCGGCGAAAAAATCCCGGTGGATGGCGTGGTGATGGAAGGCCACAGCGCGGTTGATGAGAGCATGATCACGGGCGAAAGTCTGCCTGTAGACAAAGCCCCCGGCGACGGGGTGATCGGCGCGACGCTCAACAAGCAGGGCCTGATCCGCTTCGAGGCGACCAAAGTCGGGCGCGAAACGGCGCTGGCCCAGATTATCCGGCTGGTCGAACAGGCGCAGGGCAGCAAAGCGCCGATCCAGCGGCTGGCTGACCGGGTATCCGCGATCTTCGTCCCGGCAGTGATAACCATTGCCCTGCTGACGTTTGCCATCTGGATCGGCGTGACAGGCGAGTTTACGCCGTCTCTGGTCCGGCTGATCGCGGTGCTGGTCATTGCCTGCCCCTGCGCGATGGGACTGGCGACGCCAACGGCGATTATGGTTGGCATGGGCAAAGGCGCGGAGAACGGCATCCTGTTCAAGAGCAGCGAAGCGCTCGAACGGGCGCACAAGCTCACCGCCATTGTGCTGGATAAAACGGGCACGCTGACACGCGGCGAACCGAGTGTAACCGATGTTGTGGTGAGCAGCGCGAGTTCGCTGAATGAACAAACCCTGTTATCGCTGGCGGCAAGCGCCGAACGGGGCAGCGAACATCCGCTGGGCGAGGCGATTGTGCGCGCGGCGACGGATCGACACCTGACGCTCAACCAGCCCTACGCGTTCGAGGCCATCACAGGGCAGGGCGTGCGGGCAGTTGTTGAGGGGCGAACGGTGCTGCTGGGCAATCTGGCCCTGATGACCGATCAGAAGGTCTATCTGAACGGGCTGCAATCCGAAGCACAGCGGCTGCAAGGCGAAGCCAAAACGGCGATGTGGCTGGCGGTCGATGGACAGGCCAGCGGTGTGATCGCGGTTGCGGATACGATCAAAGATGGATCGGTTGAAGCAGTGCGCGCGGCTGAAAGAGCTGGGCATGACGGTGGCCATGATGACGGGCGACAACCGGGCGACTGCCGAAGCGATTGCGCGCGAAGTTGGTATTGACCGCGTGTTTGCCGAAGTCAAGCCGGGCGACAAGGCCGCCTATGTCAAGCAGCTTCAGGAAGAAGGCTTCCTGGTGGGCATGGTTGGTGACGGCATCAACGACGCGCCCGCGCTGGCCCAGGCCGATGTCGGGATCGCCATTGGAACCGGGACGGATGTGGCGATGGAAGCGGCTGACGTAACCCTGATCGGCGGCGACCTGCGCGGCGTGCCGAGCGCGATCCATCTCAGCAAGCGCACCGTGCGCATGATCAAGGAAAACCTGTTCTGGGCGTTTGGTTACAACACGATCCTGATCCCGGTCGCGGCGGGCATCCTGGCCCCGTTCGCCTGGGCCCCGCTGATCCTGCGGCAACTGCACCCGATCCTGGCGGCGTTCGCGATGGCGGCGAGTGACGTGTGCGTGATCGGGAACAGCCTGCGCCTGCGGGGAATCAAGTTGAAGTAAGTGTAAGCCCCTCCCTACAAAGCGGCGTAGGGAGGGGATATTCCTCTCACCTTCGCAGCACTGCCCAGACTACACTAGGATTTCAATTCCTATGAGGCGATTTTCTTCATCAAAATCGAAATAAAGGTCGGGTCCCTTGTACTCTCCTATAAGATTCCACAAGCGCAATGTTTTTTGACTATCCCAGGAACAGTTCCTTCGGGATGATCTGGCAAAGAAACATACGCGACCTCTTTATCGTCCTGACTAATTCTAAGTTCAATTTCACCATTAGCCATGTTGCTCTCTTTCTGTTTTGGCTAGAAAGGTGATCAAAACAGTTGATCACCTTTGTCGCGTGGCGATCTGCCTGACCACCTATCTACTTACGGTATCGCTATTACAAACGGGCAGGGCAAGCCACTGCCCCTACAATTCTGTGTACCCTGCTCGTTGATTGATCAGGATAACATAATATTGGTTTCTTCTTTTGAGGAAAAAATCGCCTGTTTTGCCCCGCTGGGATCACTCCTCTACAATTGAACCAGTGTACACCGAAATGAAGAGGCTGTTATGCGTTCTGCCAACCCGCCGATCCATGTGCTCCCGGCGGATTACCGGGAAGTTCGCCAACTGCGTCTCAACCAGCGAGGGCGGCTGTTCTGGCTGAATATCCTGTCGCTGGTGCCGATGGTGATCAGCGGCATCCTCGTTTATGGGCTGCTGATCCTCTATCACGCGGCGGGTGCGCCCCTGGTGATCCACAGCCTGCCCGATGCATTGGATCAGTGGACCGGGCTTGTGCTGGTGCTGATGATTTTGCCGCTCCATGAATTGATGCACGGCCTGTTGATTACCCGCTTCGGGCACAGGGTACGCTATGGAGTAAAACTGCTGGTGCTGTTTGCAACGGCGGACGGTGCCTACTTCCGGCGCAACGAATTTATCCAGATCGCGCTCGCGCCGCTGGTGATCCTGTCGGCGGCTGGACTGTTCCTGATGCTGTTTCTCCCGGTGGGATTGGCCCAGTGGGCCGCTCTCGCCGTGATCTTAAACGCCGCCGGAGCCATCGGAGATATCTGGATGACAGCGGCGGCGCTGCGCTACGATTCTTCCGCGCTGGTGCAGGACGAAGCCGACAGCATGCGGATTTTTATACGGATGACTGTGTCTGGCTAACGCTGCAATTTCCGCGCTTTTGCCGGAAACTACTTGCGACTGAACGCCCCCTGCACCATTTCCGGTGCGAAGTACTGGTCATTCACGACATTTTCGGTCGCATAACGGTACAGCGCTGCGACGTAAATACCGTTTAGCGCCGAACCAATCAAGCTAATGGCGGCAATGACTAAGACCATAATCCCAATAGCCAGCACCGCGATAATAACTGATCCGGTAGCGGAGATCAGCACAAATAGCGGTACACCGACCAGTAAAACAGCCGCGAGAGTCAGCAGGCCGAATACCAGTCCAATGCTGAAGTTGCCGATAATCTGCTCGCCCCAGGTTTTCTTGAGCAGTGAGGTGCTGCGTTTGATGGCTTCGATTGGGCCGATGTTCTCCACGACCAGGACGGGGATCACCAGGAATGTCGCCAGGTTCCAGGCCATGTTTCCAAACCAGGCCACGATTTGCCCCACCAGTCCACCGCGATTGCGCAGCGCTCGTAGAATAACTCCCACTGTCGCCGAGATCACCGCGTAACCGACAATCTGGGGAAGATGATCGCGGGCGATGTTGAAACCGTCCCTCAGGGTAGGATCGCCGCCTCGCAGCCGGATCAGTGCCCCACCGACCAGAGCGACGTTCGAGAAAATCACGACCGTATACATGACAACGTAAAACAGGAACGTGACTGCATACTCAAAAATTCCCGTGTTGTGATTGGCCACGCGGTCGAATGACCCGGCCAGGGCCATTGGGACGGCGAAGACGATCATCACAGCAATCGTCCCTAGCAGAGACACGATGGGGAATATAATCAGCTCTTTATCCGCACGCAGCACCCGATAACTGGCTTTGACCAGTTCCCAACTTCTCGACAAACGTTCAAACATCAGGGTATCTCCTCAGAGGAATAGGCGTTCTACTGTGTCATTATCCGCCTAAATCCGTTGCGAGGTACAAGCAAAAAGCTGACAACTCGCTGACAATATCCAGGTGTCTAGTTTGCCCTGAAGAACGCGATAATCTGATCGATGGTCGTTTCCAGCGGTGTGACGGGTGCCCAGCCAACTGCCGCTTTAATCTTCCGCACGTCGGGCACACGGCGGCGCATGTCTTCAAACCCGACCTCATAGGCCTCTTCGTAGGGAATTTTCACGATCTCGGATGAACTCCCGGTGCGTTCTTTGACCTTCTGCGCCAGTTCGAGGATGGTGACTTCCTGGTTTGAGCCGATGTTGTAAACCTCACCCAGCACGCCGTCACTGTTGCCCAACGCGCAGATCGCGGCGACGACATCGTAGACATTGCCAAAGCAGCGGCTTTGCTGCCCATCGCCGTAAATCTGGATCGGCTCGCCGTTGAGTGCCCAGCGGACAAAACGCGGCACGACCATGCCATAATTCCCCACCTGGCGCGGTCCAACCGTGTTGAACAGGCGGAAGATGGTGACAGGCAGGCCGGCGGATTTGTGATAGGCCAGGGCGAGAAATTCGTCTAACTCTTTTGACGCCGCATAACTCCAACGGCTTTTGGTCGTTGGTCCCAGGATGCGATCATCGTCCTCGCTGAAGGGGACCTTCACGCCCTTGCCGTAGACTTCCGAAGTGGAGGCGATCAACACGCGCCTGCGGTAGCGCCTGGCCGTTTGCAGCACGATCTCCGTGCCGCCGACATTCACTTCCAGGGTATCAATGGGGCTGTGGACGATGGAAAACACGCCTACCGCTGCCGCAAGGTGATAGATCACATCGCACTGGCTGACCAGCCGATCCATCACCGCCGCGTGGCGAATATCTTCAATGGCATAATGAAAACACGGGTTGCCTGTCAGATGCGTTATATTTTCAAACCGTCCGGTCGAAAGGTTGTCGATAATGGTGACTTCCTGGCCGTTTTTCAACAGCCGTTCCGCCAGATGACTGCCAATAAAACCGGCCCCGCCTGTGATCAATGCGTGCGTCATAAGTTTTTTCCTTGCCTGTCATTCCGCTACGGCGCGCCATTATACCCGGCTGTCGGGTCTGGACAAAAACGATAATCCTCCGGTTGGCTGACAGGCTCTCTCCCCAGTGCATGCTGACGCAACTTCGTTGCGATGCATGCCTAGAGAGGGACTCAAAACGGCCCTTAGCCGCGATCCCGATCCGAGGACATATGAGGCCGCAGCCATGACAGCAGCGCATCCTCCGAGCGGGTTTGCATATAGACGCGCCCTGGCCCGGTCAGATCGACAACCAGCCCTTCGCCGCTGAGCAGCGACGAACGCACCCCACCGATAGGCCGCACGTGGAAGCCCATCCCTTCTGTGAATGAGACGAGATGCCCGGTATCCACTGTATAACGCTGGTTAGGCAGCAGTTCGATGGCATGGATCGCCCCATAGCTGGCCAGGAGGAGCAGCCCTGTACCCTGCGCGCGCAGCATGAACAACCCTTCCTGGGCAAAGAATGTGCTTGCGCCGCTCCACTTGGCGTCTATCTCGACCCCTGGCGATGAGGCGACAAACGACCCGCTTTGCACCATCAACGACTCGCGCCGCAGTTCGACGACCATCATATCGCCGGGAAGTGTAGGGGCCAGATTAACCTGCCCGCCTATCGCCGGAGCCTGAAAGACGTTGATAAAAAAGCTCTCGCCCCCCAACAGTGTTCGGGACAGACTGCGCAGCAGGCCACCTTCGACACGAGATTGCAAAGTCATGCCTTCGGTCATGCTGACCATAGAGCCAGCCTCCACGCGGATTTCTTCGCCAGGGGCCAGGGTGACGACTGCCATTGAATAAGACGGGCGGTAGAGAATTTCTGCTTCCATAGCGGTGCACTCCTTGGTGTGCATAGGTGGTTATTTCCCATTATCCAGCAGGCGGCGGAAGAATGCCAAGCGATATCTTTTTATAGAATTGAGGCGCGAGAAAACGCCTGTTTTAAAGCAGGGGATGAAAGCGCTTGGTAGCTGATGCCCTGCATCCGTGCTATGATAGCCACAAAGTAAGGCAACCGATCGGCATAAGAAGGAACGGCGGGATGATCATCCACCGAGGCTTCCAGTTTAAACTTGAGGCAACGCCTGCGCAAGAGGAGCAGTTTGGGCAGTATAGTGGAGCGGTGCGCTGGGTGTACAACCACATGCTGGTCCAGCGGCAAGACGCCTATCGCGCCGGAGAAAAGCCCCCCTCAACGCACGATCAAATCGAGCAGCTTCCGGTGTTGAAGCAGCAAGCAGAAACGGCATGGCTGAAGACAATTCATTCGCAGGTGCTTCAGGATGCGGTGCTGAATTTGGATGATGCCTTTGATCGGTTTTTCAAAAAACTAGCCCATGGCCCGCAGTTCAAAAAGAAACACAGCAGCCGCCAGTCGTTCAGCTACCCGCAAGGGGTGAAGGTCGAGGACAATGCGGTCTATCTGCCGAAGATTGGCTGGGTGCAGTTCCGCCGCTCCCGCAAAGCGAAACGTTATCGGGAGATCGAAGGGCAGATCAAGCGGGTGACGGTCAGACACAAAGCCAGCGGCTGGTATGTCTCACTCTGCTGCGCCATCGAGCAGCCGGACCCCAAGCCTGTTGTGCCAGCCTTGACCAACAGTGTCGGGATTGATCTGGGCAGTAAGGACCTCGTGGTGCTGTCCGATGGGAGAAAACTGGTCAACCCGCGCCTCTATCGCTGCGCCGAGCGCAAACTGGCCCGCGAACAACGGAAGTTGTCGCGCAAACAACCAGGGTCAGCGAACTATCACAAGCAAAAAGCCAAAGTCGCCAAACTGCATGAAAAGATAGCTAATCAACGCCTGGATCATCTGCACCGGATCAGTCATCAGTTGGTGAGCGAAAACCAAGCTCTCTTCGCTGAAGACTTGAACGTGCAGGGTATAGCTCGTCGGATGGGCAAGAGTGTCGGGGATGCTGGCTGGTCGGAACTGATCCGCCAACTAGAGTATAAGTCAGCCTGGGCAGGCAAGACCTTCGCCCAGGTGGATCGCTTCTTTCCCTCGTCAAAAACCTGCTCTTGTTGTGGCGCGGTCAATGCCCAGCTGACCCTTGCCCAACGAACCTGGATTTGTCCCTCGTGTGGGGCAGCGTTGGATCGCGACATCAACGCCGCGATCAACCTGCAAACCGAGGGTTTGAACCACGTCGCCGCCGGTCTATCGGAGACGGCCCAAACGAAGTTTGGGGAAAACGCTTGTGGAGAGACGGTAAGACCTGCCAAGCGGGCGCGTCTCCGTGAAGCAAGAATTTCCCGGCTTTAGCCGGGAAAGTGTCAAGCCAATTCTTGTATTACGATCACTATTTTTTCCTATAATCTGTCTGATACGACTTGTAAATGTAAAAGAGGGGTTATGGCAAACGGTAGCAAACGTAATGGACGATCAAAAGTCAAACTGGCAGGCACTGCACAGACACTCAAGCGGCTGAATCTGGTCGCCGTTGCTTATTCGAACGTGGAACGCGAATGGTTCCCGACCGATGAGGCGTATGAAGCCGAAAAAGAAGTTGAACAGCGTGCTGAGGAAGTGATCCAGGCGCTGGAAAAAATAGGGGTGCGCGCCAAGGGATATCCTGGCGACCAGTATTTTCTGACCAATGTCATGATCGATAAACCTGATCTGGTCCTCAATCTCGTCGATACGCTGCGGGGCCGCGACGCGCTGCAAACATCTGTCCCGGCGGCGCTCGAACTGAGCAACATTCCCTACACCGGGGCCGAAATGCAGGGCCTGGTGATCGGCAACAATCGCAACCTGGTCAAACAGCTTCTGACCGCCTACGAGGTTCCCACGCCCGCGTTTCAGTTCATTACCCGTGCCGGAACGGCGATTGATCAAAGTCTCGGCCTGCCGCTGATCGTCAAGCTGAACGAGAGCGGCGGCAGTGTCGGCATCGATAATCACGCGGTCAAAGAGAGCTTTGAGGACGCGCAAAAGCAGGTGGATGAGATGATCAGCACCTACAAAATCCCGGTCATCGTCGAGAAATTTGTCGATGGGCCAGAGATTACGGTCGCTGTCTTTGACGATGGCAAAAAGAGACATGTCTTTATGGGGCAAAAAGTTTTCCGCACCAAGCCGGATGGAAAACACTACTTCACCAGCCTGGAAAGCTATGAGGACAAAAACGCCTACACCTACAAGCGTGTCGAAGCAGAGCTGGAAGCCAAGATCACACGCTTAGCGCAACGCGCCTTTAAAGGGCTGTTATTCCGCGACTACGCCAAGTTTGATGTGCGGGTTGACGAGGAAACGGGCACGCCCTATTTCACAGACTGTAACCCTAACACCGCTTTTGGACCGAGTTTGGGCCTGCCTTTTACCGAAGTGCTGGCTCTCTACCACGTCTCGTTCGACCAGGTTTTAACCAGTCTGATGAGTAAATATGCACGACAAATTGCCAGAGGATAAAAAACCCGTTTACCGCCCTGTTCAACGCATCTACCAGATTTCTGAGTTGCACTGCGGCCCGGCGGTAATCCAAATGCTGCTTGGGCATCTCAATGTCGATGTGACACAGGATGAGGTAGCAGACGCGGGCGGGGCGTGTGAAACCATCGAAGAACACGGCATGCGGGTCAATCAGTTGGCACAAGCGGTGCGGCAGATGCGCCCCGATTTGCAGTTCTGGTACAAACGAAATGCTAAGCTCAGCGACCTGGCGACTATTGTCATGACTTACGGCTATCCGGTAGGCGTTGAGTGGCAGGGGTTGTTTGAAGCGTCGGAAGCGGAAGAAAGCGACGATGGTGATTACGGTCACTTCAGCATTGTCACCTATGTGGATGAAGAAAACCAACAGGTGATTATTGCCGATCCCTACAAAGACTTTTACACCCAGGATCGCCTTTTTTCCTTCGAATTTTTCAACCGCCGCTGGTGGGATACGAACGAGGTGATCGACGCTAAAACGGGCAAGCCGAAATATGTGGAAGACTATCACATGATGTTTATCGTCACGCCGAAGGACGAGGGCTTCCCGCGCACATTAAAGATGCGCAAAGGGTGAAACAAACAGGCTCCGCATCGCAATCTCCTCCCCAGTTCCTGGAGAGGAGAGTTGTCGCCCCCTTACGCCAGATTCTGGGGAAAGGGAGGAGATAGGGGCCTGTTTTTTTAGAAGCTCTGGTAGTTCCAGGGGCTGACGGGCGCGCCGCTGCCGCCGCGAATCTCGAAATGCAGGTGCGGGCCGCTGGAATTCCCGGAACTGCCGGAAACCGCGATTCCCTGCCCGGCGCTGACATTTTGCCCGCAGCCGACCAGTGCGCCGTTCAGATGGCCGTAGATGCTCAGCGAGCCACCGTGGGCGATGACGACTGTGTAGCCATAGCCCCAGGTGCTCCATCCGCTGAAGATGACCGTGCCTCCACCCGCCGCAAAGACGCCTGTTCCCACCGGGACAGCCAGATCGATTCCGCCGTGCACCCATGAAAAGTCCTGGGTGATTGAATAGTTGGAGTGAACGGGCGACGAGTAGGGCGGCGATCCTCCGACAACGGCCTGTCTGCCGCACGATCCCGGATCGCCCACCGCGAACGACGCATAATCCGTCCCGGCATTCACGCCCGCGCCGGAAGCCGAACTGCCGCTGGTCATGGTGATGCCTGGGTCCCAATAGACGGGTTCCGTCGATCCGGTTCCGCCCGGCACAACCACATTAAGGCCAGAGGGGAGGATCGTGTCCGGTCTGGCCCCGAACAGCGTGTTAAATTCCGAGTCGATAATGGCATAGGGATCAACGGCGTATTCGTTGGCAATAGTTTGAATGGTTTCCGGATCAACGACATGATGATAGACGCCATTAACGGGCAGGATGGTCAATTCCAGGCCAACGCGCATGGCATTGACATAAAAACGATCATTCGACCAGATGATAGTGGATTGATCGAGCCCGAAGCGGTCTGCGATGGATTGCAGGTTGTCATCTTTCTTCACGGTATAGGTCACAAGACCGCTGCGCACGCGAATGGGCAGCACCGTCAGGGCGTTCAGGTGGCGAGGGATAGACCCCGATGGCGGGGCGGTATCTACCGGAATGCTGAGTGCCGCTGCGATCTCACCGGCAGCCGCCGTCGGACGTACCCAATCGAGCGTAGGAGTTGGCAGCGGTGGGGGAGATGTCGGAAAAGGGGTGGCCGTTGAGACCTGCATAACAGCAACTTGCAGCGAGAGAGCCGGAGGTGATGGATGGGTCGCGCGCGTCTCGTCGCCCGGCCAGAAGATGATCAGCGCAGCAGTGGCAGTGAGCGCCAATGCGATCAGCAGGATAATTCCCCCCGCGAGGCGGTGCGTCACGCGCCTGTGTCGTGGCCCACTAAATGAATGGTCCATGCGAAACCAACACTCCTACCCCCCATCACATGCCATGAAACTGGATAACAATAAAACGGCGGCGGAATAGTACCGCGCAGCGCATTTTTGCGCAATTCATGGAGGCGTGTTGATCATTCTTCCCGGCTGTGGTCGCCCATGGTCACCGATTGGAAGGTGAGGGTAACGGTGCGGTTCGTGCCGGATGCGTCTCGCCCTTCGATCAGCACACGGTCTACCAGCAGCGAGTCGTTGCTTTGCAGGCAAAGCGTGAATAGATCGTCCAGCGATGAAAACGGTACGGAAGTTTCATCTAAACCAGTGCGTTTGTTCCACCGCCGAAAAATGACGATACCGCTCTGCACTTTGGAAGTCATCGCTTTTCTATCCTTCTCTGCCTGCTGGTGGTATACTCGTCAGCCGACTACCTTTGAAACACCACCCATAGCGTAAGAGGTCTGGCCGTGAAACGCAAACTGGTTCAACTCGTCCTCGCGGTAATCTGCCTGTCCATGCTCACCATTCCGGCGCAGCGAACAAGCGCGCAGGAGGCGAATGGCTCGATCTGCATTTCGACCTATGCCGACACCAATATGAACGGCATCCACGAAGATACAGAGGCGCTGCTGCCGGGCGTGAATGTCAATCTGTCGGTAGCCAGCGTCATTGTCGCCACTCACGTTTTCGCGGCGACGGAAATGCAGTACTGCTTCCAGAATCTACAACCGGGCGTTTATACGGTCACCTTCACCAACAGCCCAACGTATCAGGGGACGACTGCCAGCGAAGGAACCGTCCAGGTCACAGGCAGCGATCCGCTGATTGTTTCCTTTGGCGCGGTACCCATTCCACAGGGAGAACTGGGGCCGCGTGTTGCTGCCGATACAGATGAAGCGGAAAACAATAGCGATAAAACACTTGAGCCGTCGGTCCGGCTGCTGCTATCGACTGGCGGATCGATGGTGATGATGCTGTTCATGATCGGCATTGGCGCGGTGATCCTGGGCCTGATGGGCAGCCGCCGCCGAACCCAGCGCGTGGTAAATCCCTACGAGCCGCCGATGCGCTAGCCCCTGGCGAGGTGTTGGTACAGGGCGTCGATCAGCCGGGCCGGGTTGACGCCCACTTCAGCCAGCAACTGCGCGCCCGCCGGATTTTGTGCCAACGCCAGCAAAATATGATCCGTGCCTGTGTAGTGCGTGCCAAGCTGATCCGCCCGGTCAACCGCCTGATCAATCACTTCTTCGACAACTGCTTCCTGAAGGATTCCATCTTTTTGGTTTTCCATGTCTTCTTCCAGCCTGGGCAAATTTAACCCGCATTCGCGCAAAATGCGGCTCGACATACTGCGCCGTTCGCGTGCCAGGACCAACAGCAGGTGATCCAGACGGGTTGGCTGGTGCTCAGTCCGGACCGAAGCAAGCTGTTCAGCGGCGTTCAGTACCCGCCGCGAGAGTTCGCTGAGCCGTGCCGTGCGCTTGGCTGCTTCAATACTGAGTTCGGTCATTCCGTCGTTCAACA
Source organism: uncultured Chloroflexia bacterium (assembly GCA_963753545.1). GTDB lineage: Bacteria > Chloroflexota > Anaerolineae > Aggregatilineales > Aggregatilineaceae > CAVWCQ01. Next base: position 637,962 of record CAVWCQ010000011.1, on the reverse strand, counting down.
GCAGCCGGACGCGCCGACGAATCTGATCCGGGCTGATCGTCAGCGCCCGGAGTAGATCCGATTGCGCCACCTTCGTGGCTGCGCGCTAAGGCCAGCAGCAGATGTTCCGTGCCAATGTAGTGGTGTCCGAACCAGAACGATTCGTCCACAGACAGAGTGAGCGTATGGCGCAGCGCCTCGGTCACATCGAGCGGCGTCACCAGCGGATCAACAACCATGTGTAAAACACGCACTTCCAGTTCAGCGCGCCGCGCATCTGCATCCAGTTCCGCCAGTACCTGATATCCCAGGCTGCCTTTTTCGCGCAGGATGCCCACCAGCAGATGATCGGTATCAACCGCTCCATGCTGGTAATCCTGGGCAAGCATCCGAGCCTGGCTCAAGGCGCGGCGTGCATGTTGGCTGTAACGGCTGGTGAGTGCCATAAACAGCAGATCCCCGCTGCTCGTTTACCGGTGGTAGAAAAACATGCCCTCTTAAAACGTATTATAGTCGTGCCGGGGGAGGGGGCCAATACGACTCAATTCCTGCAAGGGTGAATGGACATTCGCTGTGCAACCATTCGTTGTTACCCTCTTATGACTTTTTCTCATGCTGCGGCACTTCCTAAAACAAGATTTTAAATACGAAAATCAATATCTCTTATTCATTATGTTGCTAAATTTAAGTTTGCGGTTTAAAATTTTTAGAATTGGATAACAAACCAGAAGGAGCCTGTCACCATGTTAGACGATTTCGCACCCAAGCTTGCTCGCGTTCTGACCGAATACTGCTGCCCCATTCAGAAAGGGGATTATGTTGATATCAGCGCTGGATTTGCGGCTGAGCCGCTTGTTGATGCTATCTATGAAAATGTGATTCGCTGCGGCGGGCACGCTCATTTGAGCCTTGGACTGCCCCATATCTCTGAATTATTTATGCGTTATGCGACGGACGAACAGTTCGATTTTATCGATCCGGCGGATATGACACTTATCGAAAAGATGGATGTGCTGTTTTCGATCCGGGCCGCAACCAACACACGGCGGCTTTCTAAGGTTCCCGGCGAACGGATGGCCCGCTGGCAGCAAGGGCAGCGCTCGGTTACGGAGAAATATTTCCAGCGGGTGAGCGACGGACTGCGCTGGAATATCACCCTATGGCCTACTGAGGCTGCCGCCCAGGATGCGGAGATGGGTTTTCTCGATTACAGTGCGTTTGTTTATGGCGCGGGCGCACTGGGCGAGGATGATCCGGTGGCCTACTGGCGCGGTTTCCGCGAGAAACAGGAACGGCTGGCGGCATGGCTCCAGGGCAAACATCATGCCGACGTGCGCGGCCCTGGCATTGAGCTTTCCTTCGATTTCACGGAGCGGCCCTGGGTAAGCTGTCATGGCATCGTGAACTTCCCCGATGGCGAAATCTATACCTCCCCTCTCGAAGACTCAGTGAACGGCCAAGTAGACTTTAACTATCCCTCTGTTTACGGCGGGCGTGAGATCGAGGGCGTACATCTGACCTTCCGTGATGGCGTCGTGGTTGAAGCGAGCGCCGATAAGGGTGAAGATTATTTGCTAGGACAGATTGATATGGATCCCGGTGCGCGGCGGCTTGGAGAATTTGCCATTGGCACCAATATGGGGATTCAGCAGTTCACCCGCGAAATTCTTTTTGATGAAAAAATTGGCGGATCGATCCATATGGCGCTCGGCAACGGAACGGTGCTCAGAGCAAATGGTAAAAATGAGAGCGCGATCCATTGGGATATGGTCCACAACATGAAAGAAGGCGGCGAAATCCGGATCGATGGCGAACTGTTTTACCAGAGCGGGGAATTTTTGGTGAAGTAGTGCACCCGTCTGAGCGCGGCTTAGCTGTGCACGCTAACGGCGCTCGGCCACCCTTCCCCCACGCAAAATAGCGGGGGGAAGGGGAACTGCAATTAACCACTCAACTTGTATTAGCCTACCCAACCAGCGGAATAGAATTGGGATTGGTCCCTGCACTCAAATCGACATACAGGCTGCTCACCCAACCGATGATGCTGCCATATTGAATCTGGTACCAGCTTCCATCGGTATTCCGCCCGACGACAGTTGCCGCCTGGTGATAGGGCAGCCGCCCAATAACCGAGTATTGCAAACCGGGACCACTCCGAATGTTTACATTCAGCAGGGCCGTCAGAGTGGCGCTGCTGGGAGGCTGTTGCTGCTGGGGCGGCGTGTACGTTGAATCGGTAACGGGAACGGTCTGCGCGTTGCTGACCGAGATGTAGCTCCCATTCACCCAACCGTATTGGCCGTTCACATTGAGCTGCCACCATGTGCCCGCGGCATTACGGCCTACCACCGGATACGTTTCGCTGCGGTTGATCTTCATCAGAATCAGGCCCGTGAGCGGGTTGGGCTGGTTCCGCACATTCAGACGGTACGCGGTAACGGTTGCCACGGCTGTTCCCGGCGTATTCGGGACGGGCTGGCCCGTGGTGCCGCCTGTTGGCTGTGTGGTCGGCATGGTTGTCATGCTGAAATCCAGGAAGGCCGTTCCGGTCGCTTCGTAATACTCAACCGTGACGGTGTGCGTTCCGGCTGGCAGCGAGAAGGTCATCGAATAGGTCTGCCCCGACGCGGTGTGAAATTCGTTGATGAGAAGCTGCGCATTGACATAGACGCGGATGCCGTCATCGGCGCGTGCTGTGACCTGATAGGTTCCAGTATTCAGCGAGACCGTTGTTGTCCAGCGTGCCGAGAAGTAATCTGCGGGAATGCCTGCCGTTGGCGCGCCTTCACCCCAGTTATGAGCAGGACTGTTTTCCTGAACCGTGATCGCTGGCAGGCCGGAAAGGTAGGCATCGGTATAATACTGGCCCGTCCACGAACCGCCGATGACCGAGACCGGGGCCTGGGTGGGGGTCGGGAAATTGGGCGTTGGATTGGGGTTCGTTGCCAGATTCACCCAGGTGACGTACAGATAGGCACCGCCCGTAAACTCCCGGTAATCAAACTGGATATGATGCGTCCCCCCGGTCAGAACCGCATCGTAAGCCACGATTTGCCCCGGCTGTGGATTATTGAAGTTGCTGAATTCCGGCTGTTTGGACGGCGAGAAATCGATCCAAAGCTGAACCGCATCGTCTGCCAGGATAAAGAAACGGTAAGGTCCTGGCTCAAAATAGGGATCAGACGCAAAACGCGCGCTGAAATAGTCGTTGTTGACGCCGGGGCCAGCCGTGCCCGCGCCCCAGTCGAATGCCAGAGAAGGATACTGCGCGATATAGGCCGGATCGCCCGACAGATAGATGTTATTGTAGAATTGGGCCGACCAACCCGGCCCCTGGAGGAGCGATGGGGCTGCATGCGTTGGGTTCGGCCTGTGCTGGCACCCAGAATGCGGCCAGCAGCAGAACTGCAACCAATATGAGTCGTTTCATGGGTTACAATACTCCTTCATCGATGATATCCTGTTCAGAATATAATAAATAAAGGAAAAAGACGGGAATTTCTAACAGGCTTTTTATCCTCCGATCACGCAACTTTTGCCCAACGCTTTAGCATCCCTTCCAGACTTGTGTATAATTTCGCCCCATGCAATCCACAAACAATCACATCAGCCTGAACGCGCATCTGCTCTCTGGGCAGACAGGATATCGCGGTGCAGGCATTAACGGTTATATCGCTCATCTCCTGCACGCGCTGCCGGATGCCGATCCACTATTCCACTACACGGTGATGCTTGGGCATCAGGCCATGATCGATGAGCATCGGCGTTTCACACTGCGCCGCACCCCTTTTAGCACGGTCCATCCACTGCGCCGCATCCTTTGGGAGCAGATGATCCAGCCGTTCAGTCTATGGCGCGCCCGGCCCGATCTGCTGCACGCGCTGGCCTTTGTTTCGCCCGTGCTCAGCCGTGTGCCCAGCGTTGTGACGGTTTATGATCTGAGCTTTATCCACTATCCACAGGTACTCTCCTCGTCGCGCCGTCTCTATCTGCGCCTGTTTACCCGCCGTTCGTGCGAACAGGCCCGGCGTGTGATCGCTATCTCGCAGAGCACGGCTCGCGATCTCACGGATAGCTTTGGCATCCCGCCGCAGAAGATTGATGTGGCTGTGCCCGGCGTGAGTGAGCGTTTTTGCCCTTTGCCGCCGGAAGACATCGCGCGCTTCCGCCAGGAAAATGGCCTGCCTGACCGGTTCCTATTTTTTGTGGGGACGCTGGAACCGCGCAAGAATTTATCGATGCTGCTAAGGGCCTATGCTCAGCTTCCTGCCGGGGACCGTCAGGCGGTGCATCTGGTTCTCGCAGGCGGTAAGGGCTGGATGTATGATGACATTTTCCGCACTATGGCGGAGCTAGATCTGAGCGATACGGTCCATTTACCCGGCTATCTTCCGGCTGATCAGCTTCCATTGTGGTACAATGCCGCTGATGCGTTTGTTTACCCGTCGATTTTTGAAGGGTTCGGGCTGCCTGTCGTTGAGGCGATGGCCTGCGGTACGCCTGTGTTGGTCTCTAACGTTTCATCACTGCCCGAAGCGGTGGGAGATGCAGGCCGACAACTGCCCCCCGGCGATGTATCGGCCTGGACCGAGGCATTAGCGCAGGTTATCCATGATGCAGCATGGCGGGACGATTTTGGAGAGCGAGGTCGTCTCTGGAGCAGGCATTTTACCTGGGCCAACACCGCGCTTCAGACGGTTGCCTGCTATCGCAAGGCTCTACAGGAAACAAGGTATGATTAAAGATCCTTTTAAGTGGCCGCGCTGGTTTTTACCGACGATAGATGCAGGACTGGTATTTGCTGCCTTCCTGATATCCTACGATCTGCGCTACCGGGTCCAGTTTCTACAACCTGTAGACGAGGCGAACGCTGCGCCATTTTCCCCCTATCTACCCTATGTAGCGCTCTTTGCCGGGTTGATGCTGCTGTTTAATCAGAGTGCCAAACTCTATCGGGAACAGCGGGGCCGCACCTGGTGGGACGAGGTATTTTCCATTGGCAACAGCACCACCAACGCGGCAGTCGTTGTGATGGCTCTCAGCTTTTTGCTGCGGCCCCTGGTTTTTTCTCGTCTGTTGATTGTCCAGGCGGCACTGCTGGTGATCCTTCTGCTGGGTCTCTGGCGGCTGATTTTACGCGTGGTGCAGAATGAAATGCGGCGGCGGGGCATCGGCATCGAGAGGGTGCTGGTTGTTGGCGCGGGCGAAGTTGGGCGTTCAGTGTTGCAAACGATTCTGGCGCGTCCCGATCTGGGCTACAAAGCGATTGGATTTGTCGATAACGACCCGGATCGTGCCTCGACGGATCTGGGGCGCGTGACCGCATTGGGCACGATTGATAATCTGCCGCATATCCTCGAATGCCAGCCTATCGATACGGTAATCGTTACCTTGCCCTGGCATGTTCACCGCCAGATTTTGACGATTGTGCGGCAGTGCGAACAGAAGCACGTCCGGGTGCGCACTGTCCCCGACATGTTTGAACTGAGTCTCAATCAAGTGCAGGTGGAAATGCTGGGCGGCATTCCCCTGCTGGGGTTAAACGGAGGGGCGCACCTCCAGACGAGCAGCCGCCTTGTCAAGCGGGCGATTGATATCATCCTGGCGCTGCTGGGTGCTCCCTTCGCCGGGTTGATTATGGTCCTGGTCGCCCTGGCGATCCGGCTGGATACGCCCGGCCCTATCTTCTTTTCGCAGGATCGAGTGGGGTTAAACGGGAAGATGTTTAAAGTCTATAAATTCCGTTCGATGGTTCAGAACGCTGATGCGCTCAAGGCTGATCTGATCCGGCAGACGGGCGAAGATCCCCGCCATCCCAAAGTGATCAACGACCCCCGCATTACCCGAGTCGGGCGGGTGATACGCCGCTTCAGCATCGATGAATTACCGCAGATCTGGAATATCCTGCGTGGAGACATGAGTTGGGTAGGGCCGCGTCCGGCACTTCCCGACGAAGTCGAACTTTATAAATCGTGGCATCGCCAGAGACTGCGCGTTTTGCCCGGCCTGACAGGACTCTGGCAGGTCAGCGGGCGCAATCAGATTCCTTTTGAAGAAATGTGCCTGATGGATATTTATTACATTGAAAACTGGTCGTTGGGGTTGGACCTCCAATTAATTTTGCGAACCGTGCCTCACGTCCTCTTAGCACACGGAGCATACTGACGTGCTGATGCAGTCCTCTTTTGTCCAATCACTCGGCCTGGAATGGGCAGCCGCACAGGAGTTGTACGCATTCACCCAGCGGCTGATCCAGACACCCAGTCTATCTGCCCAGGAAGGCGACGCGGCGGCGCTGATCGTGGATCACCTGAAAGCGCTGGGGTTTGAGCAGATTCGCGTTGATCCGATGGGTAATATCCTGGTGACTGTTGGCAGTGGACAGGGGCCAATCCTGCTCTTTGATGCGCACATGGATACGGTATCGCCTGCCGCGCCCGACATGTGGCCCCATCCCCCGTTTGATGGCGTGATCGACAGAGCCGGAATTCTGCACGGGCTTGGCTCCGTCGATATGAAAGGGGCATTGGCGAGCATGATCTATGGAGCGCGCCAACTGCTGCACTATCAGCCGCAGATGAAAGGCACGCTTGTGCTGGCTTTTGTCGTCCAGGAGGAGCCGTGCGAAGGGCTGGCGATCCGTTCGGTTATCGAAGAAGATGGCATCCGGCCTGACTTTGTCCTGCTGGGCGAACCCACTCACCTTCAGATCAGCCGGGGGCAGCGCGGGCGCGTGATGTTCAAAATCAGTGTGGAGGGCAAATCATCGCATGGCAGCATGCCCGCTCTGGGCAAAAACGCGATCTATGCCGCTGCGCGTTTGATTTTTGCCATCCAAATGCTGGCTGATACGCTGCCCAAAGACTCCTTTTTAGGACCGGGAACGATTGCCGTCACGGGGATCGAGAGCCGTGGCCCAAGTCTGAACGCGATCCCCGACGGATGCAAAGTTTATGTCGATCGCCGTCTGACACTGGGAGAAACGGTCCTGGCGGCACAGGCCCAACTGGAAAGCCTGATCGCGCGGGAAGAAATACCAGCGAGCATCCAGATCACGACCTACAACGAACCGTCTTATACTGGATCCGTACACATGGCCCGCGAAGCGCACCCGGCCTGGGTGCTCGACAAATCGCATCCCCTGGTATCCGCACTTTATAACACCGTTCAATCCGTGCGCGGCACTGCTCCAGAGATCGGACACTGGCCGTTTTCGACGGACGGGGTCTATACGATGGGGCAGGCGGCGATCCCGACGGTTGGCTTTGGCCCTGGCGATCCCACTCTGGCTCATACCAGCGCTGAACACGTCAAACTGGATGATTTGCGGGCAGCGGCGCATGTTTATGCGGGAATTGCAGCCGAGATGTTAATAAGGCAAACCTAAATGCGTGTACAAACCTCGCCCCCTTCTCTTGCGCCCCTGCGTAAGGAGGGGAACGAGAAAATAGAAAAAGTACACCCTTCTCTCTTTCACAGGCGGTGGGTGCGGATTGGCTGGTTAGCGATAGTCACCAGCCTGCTGCTGGCTCAGTTCATTGTTCGGGTTCACAATCCAGGAGCGATGGCGGGATTTATTGACGAATACCGCCATATCAGCCGTGCTCAAGCCGCTTACCAGTTCGATCAGAATCCAATAGAGTTCAGCCATGGCAAACTGCTCCTCTATTACTGGCTGGGGCTGTTTGACCCGAGCGGGGGCGGAGCGCTGGTCACATCCCGGCTGGCGATAGCGCTGGTGTCGCTGATCACGAGCGCGGCGATAGTCGCTGTCACCCGGACGCTTTTTGGCAAGATGGCAGCAATTCCAGCCCTCATTTTTTATGTGGTGGTGCCCCACGCCGTATTTTATGAACGACTGGCTCTCGCGGATCCGCTGGCTGGAGCGCTCGCTGCGGTAACCGTCTGGCAGTGTATCATCCTCGTACGTCGCCCTACACGACGGCGTGGCGTGGCTGTTGGCCTGTTGATCGGGGCAACAACGATGGCCAAACTCACAACCGCTTTGATCCTGGGTCTGCCAGTGATCAGCGTGATCGTCCTTGGGTCGCTGCGCCCGCGGAGGAGAACTGTAGCCTCGATCCGGGCGTGGAGCGGAGCTGTGGGCAAACGATATCGCCCGGCGCTCAACGCTGTGCGTTATATCAATGCGTTTCTCTGGCTGACTGTGGGTGCCACAGCTTACCTGAGCTACCGGGCAGGCGCGAAGCCAGCAATTATTGATCTCTCGCTGCTGGGCCTTAAAGTAGACACCCCACATACCTTTGGTGCACGCTTCAGCACACTGTACGAGATCGTAAAGCCGTTCGTGTCCGAGGGGATGGCTCTGACGCTGTTGGCGCTGGCGGTGTTCATGCTCATCCGGCGGCCCCGATCAACGCTGTTTGTGCTGATCTGGCTGGCTCTGCTGATCGCGCCGAGCATCTTGATCGCCTGGAAAGTAGATGCGCGCTACCTGCTTATCGGCCAACCAGCTCTCGCCGTCCTGTTTGGCAGTGGCGTAACAACCGTGGGCGATGAATTGTCTCGCTTCATTGGTCCAGCAGCGGCACGCTATAAAGTAGTGCCAGCACTTCCAGCCGTGGTGCTACTCGGTATCTGGGGAGCTTTGTTCGCCATACCCTTTGACTGGAATGCCATGCATGATCCGGCTGCATTAGAGATGCCCCCAATAACACGGTATATTTTTTTCGCCGGGCCAGTCAATGCCTGGGGGACGCGAGAAGCGATCAACTACCTGGAAAAACATGCGGAACCAGGCCCAATTCCGACTGTCGCAGTTTTACATACCATTCCTCAAGTGCCCGATCTTTGCGATCTATTCACGTTATACCTGAACAGCCGCTTTGAATGGAAATGCCGTGTCGTATCGGATAGTGTCCCTGAGCCGATGGATGCAAGGCAGTGGCCCGAACTTCTGACCGAAGACCAGCCAGTGATCTACGTGATCAGCGACCTGCTAAGCCCGGATAGTGTGCCCGACAGTTCCTGGCAGCTTATGTACAGCAAGCAGCGCCCGCAAGGGGGCAAGACCGTATCACTGTGGCGTGTCGCTTTAGCGGGTCACGATGCGAAAAACGAAAACTGACGGGGCGTGTGTTTAGCCGCCCCGTGTCATTTCGTTGAGGAAGTCCTCGTTGCTGTCGGAGTGCCGCATCTGGGTGATCAACGCTTCGGTTGCGCCCAAAATATCGTAGTTGGCGGGCGGCTGCGTCATCTGCACCAGCATGCGCCGCATGGTCCAAACGCGCTGAAGGATATCTGGCCCCAACAACATTTCTTCACGCCGTGTAGAGGACTGCTGAATATCGAAGGCCGGGAAAACGCGCCGTTCCTGCAATTCGCGGGAGAGGTGCAGTTCCATGTTGCCCGTACCCTTAAATTCTTCGTAAATCACGTCGTCCATACGGCTGCCCGTTTTCACCAGACAGGTCGCGACAATGGTCAGGCTGCCACCTTCTTCGACATTACGAGCCGCGCCAAAGAAGCGCTTGGGCGGGTAGAGTGCCGAGGGATCCAAACCGCCGGTCAGGGTGCGACCGCTGGGCGGAACGACAAGGTTGTAGGCGCGGGCCAACCGGGTGATGCTGTCCAGCAGGATCACCACATGCTGCTGCGATTCAACCAGCCGCTTGGCACGTTCCAGGGCCATCTCAGCCACGCGCACATGGTACGTGACGGGTTCATCGAAGGTGCTGCTGATCACTTCGGCATCGACCGAGCGGTCCATATCCGTCACTTCTTCGGGGCGCTCGCCGATGAGCACGACCATCAGATGTACTTCGGGATAGTTGTGGCTGATGGCGTTGGCAACTTCCTTGAGTACGGTGGTTTTACCTGCTTTGGGCGGGCTGACGATCAGGCCGCGCTGTCCACGACCAACCGGGGCGATGAGATTCAGCAGCCGGGTTGAGATGATGCGTGGATTTGTTTCCAGGTTATACCGTTGTTCAGGGAAGATCGCGGTGAGATCGTCAAACCGGGGACGGCGCTTGGCCTGTTCGGGATCGAGGCCATTGACCGCTTCTACGCGCAGCAACCCAAAATACTTCTCAGAGTCTTTGGGGGGGCGCACCTGCCCGATCACCATATCGCCTGTGCGCAGCCCGAAGCGGCGAATTTGTGTCTGGCTGACATAAATATCGTCGGGGCCGGGCAAATACTTCTCGGCGCGCAGGAAGCCTATACCGTCTTCAATAATTTCGAGGATGCCTCCGCGTAGTTGGTGTCCTTGTTTTTCGGCCTTGTCGCGCAGCAGGCGAATAATCAAGTCCTGTTTTTTCAGCCGGCTGAACCCCGCGATTTCGGCATCGCGGGCCAGATCGCGCAGATTTTCAAGCGTTTGTGTTTCGAGTTCTGCAATATCCATAAAATGCTCCACAATGAGGCGACGCATTACGCGCCAGATGATGCACCCAGACAGTGCATAAAATTGACGGTTGGTAGTTGAGCATGTCGGGGGAAGATCGCACCGCAGTACGACCTATACCACACGAACAAAACGACATCGGGTCCTTAGGGAATAGGATTTTTTAACGAGTTGTGGGTACACACAGATAGGAGTTAAGGACGATCAAGCTAAAAAGACTATAACACACTGTTTTCACTCGGTCAAACTAATTCTTCCGGAAATCTTTTAGCTGGCTTATTGCACAAACCACAGCAGATAATAATACCCGATAGCAGCGGAAACCAGTACGGAGTCAATGCGGTCCAGCATCCCGCCGTGACCGGGTATCAGGTGGCTGGAATCTTTCGCCCCGACCTGCCGCTTGATTGCCGATTTGCCCAGGTCGCCTACTGTGCCCCAGATACCGAGCAGCAGGCCGATGATCGCGCCGTGCCCCGCCGGGAGTGCGTCGGTTCCGGGCAGCGCCCCAATGAGCGCCCCAAACAGCATTCCGCCGATAATGCCGCCAATATACCCTTCCCACGACTTTTTCGGGCTGACTGAGGGTGACAGGCGGCGTTTACCCCAGCGACGCCCCACAAAAAAGGCCGCGCTGTCTGCAACAATGACCATTCCATACAGCGTGATCGTCAGAAATGCGCCGTCATCGAGCATGCGCACGGCGAGCAGGGTGCTGCCCAGCCAGCCGATATAAATGCCGCCGAAAAAGGCGATGGCGAGGTCGGTCACCGACTGCATATTGCCCCGTTCCCGGCTCCACACGACATAAAACAGCCCGGCGATGAGCAGAGCATTGAGACCCGGATCACGCCAGGTCGACTTTTCGAACCACGTCGCGCCCCAGGCCAGCCCGACCAGGGCCAGCGTAATCCATTGCGGCGGGCAGTAACTACCCTGGCGGAACAGGCGGATATATTCGATGCCGCCAATGACCAGCACCGCCAGCACCAGGAGCGAAAAGGCCCATCCGCCCAGCAGAATGACTGCCAGCAGGATCGGAAGGGCGACCACCGCTACCAACACGCGCGTTTTTAGCATGGAGTTTCTCGGTTCAAGGTTGAGGCACTAACCCAAAGCGGCGTTCACGCCGGGCAAAATGGTAGATGGCTTTGCGCAGTTCTTCCCGGTCAAAATCGGGCCAATACACGGGTGTGGCGTAAATTTCGGCATAGGATGCCTGCCAGAGCAAGAAATTACTCAGCCGCATTTCGCCCGCGGTGCGCACCACCAGATCTGGGTCTGGCTGGCCTGTGGTGTACAGATAATAGTCGATCAGCCGCTCATCGATCTGTTCGGGGGGGATGCCGTCTTGCACGATGCGGCGGAACGCCTGCACCAGTTCCAGCCGCCCGCCGTAATTGAAGGCGATATTCAAAATGAGCTGGTCATTATTGCGCGTCAGTTCGACGGCATGCCGGACCTTTTCCTGAAGCATGGGCGACAGCCCGGCCAGATCGCCAATATGGCGCAGTTGGACGCCGTTGGCATGCAGCGAATTGAGCTCTCGGTCAATGACCGTTTCCACAATATTCATCAGGCCGCGTACTTCGGCCTCGGGACGGCCCCAGTTTTCGGTGGAAAAGGCGTAGATAGTCAGAATTCTGATGCCAAATTCGCTACAGGAGCGCAGCACGCGCCGCAGATTTTCGACGCCTGCCCGATGCCCAGCCAGGCGCGGCAGCCCGCGTGACTTGGCCCAGCGTCCGTTACCGTCCATGATCACCGCCAGATGGTAAGGGACGCGCTCTGGCAGATCTAATGCCTCGTTTGCCATACTACTCCACATAATCAAAAAAGCTGGCTCTCAGGTCTGGAGCCAGCCCTTACCCATGAAACAGATCACGTTCCTAAACTTCCATAATCTCGGCTTCTTTGCGCTTCCCCGCCTCGTCAATCAGATGGATATAACGATCGGTCAGTTTTTGCACTTCTTCCTGACCTTCTTCGTCCTCGTCTTCCGAGATCAATTTCTCTTTTTCAAAATCGCGCAGATCGTCAATGGCGCTGCGCCGGACGTTGCGCACGGCTACCCGGGCTTCTTCCATGCGGCGCTGGACCAGCTTTTGCAGGTCTTTGCGCCGTTCCTGGGTGAGAGCCGGGATATTCAGGCGGATATTCGTGCCGTCATTATTGGGGGTCAGGCCCAACTCTGACGCCTGGATCGCCTTCTCGATGGACTTCAGGGAGGACTTATCGAACGGACGAATAGCGATCATCTGCGGTTCGGGAACCGAGATCGTCGCGAGATGGGAAAGGGGGGTCGGCGTGCCATAATAATCGACCATCAGCTTTTCGACCAGCCCGGTAGAGGCCCGCCCCGTTCGCATACTCATCAGATCATCTTGCAGCACGGACAGCGTGCCCTTCATGCGCTCTTCTGCGTCTTTTAAAACGTCTTTTATCATAATATCACGCTCCAAAACCAGAAGGTGATGATTTAAGTAGGGAAGCCCTAATGGCTGAAAGGAAATTGTCGCCTATTCATGCCCGGTTGTCAAACCAGGTGAAGATGATACACCATCGCCGTCCCAATTTCTTTGAAGGCTCATGCATCTTTTTAGCAAATCTCGCATCTAAGGCATTGAGAATGGCTTCGTTGAATCTGTAAGGATGGAAGGGTGCACAATGGAATTTGAAATCGTATTTCCTGGTGGAGCGCGTGTGGACGCCGTGACTGAGGATGGGAGTGTCATCATGACCGACCAGGAAGGCTCGGCTCCTACACCCTTTAACCTGTTCCTGGCATCAATAGGGACCTGCGCGGGCATTTACGTGCTCGGTTTTTGCCAGCAGCGCGGTTTGCCTACGGAAGGGCTGAGAATTGTGCAGCGGATGAGCCGCAGCCCGCAAACCCGGCTCGTGGATCGTATTGAACTTGATATCCAGCTTCCGGCAGACTTCCCGGAGCAGTATAAAGACGCCGTGATCCGCTCGGCGGAGTTGTGCGCGGTCAAGAAACACATCGAAACACCCCCTGTATTTGATGTGCATACGTCGGTCAGGGTGGGCGATCCCCAAAATTAGATCGTTCAGAACAGCAAAAAAGGCGGCGTCCTATCCCAGCAGGAGCCGCTTTTTTCATTGATATATTTAGTGGACGAAATTGCTATTTCAGCAAAAAACAATTCTTTGGTATAGTTAGAGCACCGTTTTATTGTTTTTGGGCGGCATCTGGGAGGCTTTATGACAAGGAAACGCCTGTTAATCATCGAAGACGACGTAGACGTTTCGGAAATGCTGACAGCCTACTTCGAGCGACAGGGGTACGAGCTGTTTCATGCCGAGACAGGCGCGGAGGGTATCGCCCTCAGCCGGTCCAAATTCCCGAATCTCGTCTTGCTCGACGTGATGCTGCCGGATATGGATGGGTTTGATATCTGCAAAGCGCTGCGGACTACGACACTGACCAAATATATTCCAATTACCTTCCTCACCCAGCGAGACGCGCGCGCCGACAAGGTCGCCGGGCTGGAACTGGGCGCGGATGATTATGTGACCAAGCCCTTTGACATTGAAGAACTGCGGCTGCGTGTCCAGGGATCCATTCGCCGGGCGACGCGCGATCATCTGCACGAAACGCGCACTGGCCTGCCGTCGGGGCCATTGATCCAGTCGGAACTGAAAAAACTGGAGGGCTGCACGGGCTGGAATTACCTGGATATCCTGCTCAACGGTTTCAGCACTTTCCGCGAAATATGCGGTTTCATCACGGCGGACGAGTCGCTGGGTGTCACGGCCCAGGTGTTGACTGAGGTCGTGGGGTCATGCGGCACAGAGAACGACTTTATCGGCACGCCGGACGAGGCACACTTTGTCATTTTCACGCACACGCCGGAGATCGCCACTTTCACCCAGACGCTGACTACCAAATTTAATGAGCGTGTCAAAACTCTCTATAACTTCAAAGACTCTGACCGGGGCTATATTCTGATCAACGAGGGACAGCCAGACGAACGGCGCGAGTTGTTTATGTCGCTGGTCGTGCGACGCGTCGAAACAACCGTACAACCGACCTGAAACAGGCCCTTGACGGCCCATCGGGAAGGGTTTACACTGAAAAACAGTGCAGGGCGCTAGAAGCGTCCTGCATTTTTATTTGGTCCAAATACAGGGAGCCGGGCGGTCAGAAAGCCGCAAAGCTCCCTGTATTTTTATTCGGGGAGGCTGTGATGAGGACGTTCTTCACCGTCTGGTTCGGGCAGACGATCTCGCTGATCGGATCGGGCATGACCGGCTTTGGGTTGGGACTGTGGATTTATGAGCGCACCGGGTCGGTGACCCAATTCGCACTCATGGCACTGTGTTCCACCCTGCCGATTCTGATCTTCTCGCCGCTGGCAGGGACGCTGATTGATCGCTGGGATCGCCGCTGGGTGATGATCATCAGTGATACTGGCGCAGGGATCAGCACGCTGGTTCTGGCGGCCCTGCTGTTCGGCGGCAGGCTGGAAGTGTGGCATCTGTGGGTAGCGACGCTGGTTAGCTCCACCTGCGGAACGTTCCAGCGCCCGGCTTATCTCGCCGCGATCACGACTCTGGTTCCCCGGCAGCACCTGGGGCGCAGCGCGGGCATGATTCAGCTTGCCCAGGCCGCCGCCGATATCTTCGCCCCGGTGATGACAGGCGCGCTGCTGGCCGTGATTGCGCTGCGCGGCATCATCCTGATCGATGTGGCGACTTTCCTGTTCGCGGTCAGTGTCCTGTTTTTTGTGCGCTTCCCCCGGCCCGAAAGCAGCGCCGGGCAGCAGGATTCGCTGCGCAGGAATTTCACCTTTGGCTGGAAGTATATCGCCGCCCGTCCGGGGCTGGCGGGGCTGCTGGGGTTGTTCGCTGCGGTTAATTTCCTGATGGGCATGCTGGGCGTAATGCTCGTCCCGATGATGCTCTCCTTCATGAGCAAACAGACGCTCGGCGCGGTGATCACGATGGCGGGCTGCGGCATGATGGGTGGCAGCCTGTTGATCAGCGCATGGGGCGGCCCCAAACGCCGTATGCAGGCGCTGATCGGCTTTAATGTGCTGGTCGGCCTGGGAATCATTCTGCTCGGCCTGCGGCCCATTCCGGCTCTGGTCGCGCTGGGAGCGGTGATCGCTCACTTCTCGATCCCGCTGGTCAGCGCCTCCAACCAGGCGATCTGGCAGAGCAAAATCCCGGCGGCGGTACAGGGGCGTGTGTTCGCCGCTCAGCAGATGATCGTCCGGCTGGTCGCTCCGATTGCCTTTGTGATCGTCGGGCCGCTGGCAGACGGTATTTTCGAGCCGCTGATGGCCCATAAAGACGCTCTCCCTGCCACTTTGTTTGGCTCTGGCGAGGGGCGTGGCATGGCCCTGATGTTTGTGCTGATGGGCGTACTCATGATCGGGATCGCCGTGGTGGGGCGGCTGGTTCCGCGCATCTGGCTTATTGAGGACGAACTGCCGGATGCCGAAGTTGTTTCTCCCGCAGCGGACGCGGTCCTACAGCATTCAGCGGCACACGGCTCGTAAATGAATTGATTGGGCGGGTTTATTAACCCGCCCTACAGAACCATCGCCTATGTAGGGGACGCAAGCAGCGCCCATGTGCACCAACTTAAGCGTTTTGAACGATAATTCTGCCGAAAGCCGGTCGGAGATGAATTTTACACAAGAAACGGACGAAATTTTCGGAATGCCATGTATCAGCAAAATCCGTCGTTCAATTAGCGAGTTCGAGCACCGATCTTTCCCTTCTTGGCAGAAATTCCTTAAGTTGGATTTCGCCCATCGGGCACCGCAAGCAGCGCCCAGTTTTTACGACCCGCTGGCATCCAGCAGATCTTTAATGTCTGCGATCAGCATATCTTCCGGCTGGTATCCTTCCAGACGGCGAAACACCGTGCCATCGGGCCTGAGCAAAACGATCAAGGGAATACCAGATACGCGGTACTGGTTTGCCAGAGGGGCGCTCGCCGGTTCATCGATGTTCAGCGAGTAGAAATCGATTTGTCCCTGGTAGGTCTCTTCGATGTCCTTCATGAACGGGCGCATCGCATTGCAGGGTTCGCACCACCAGGCGTTAAAATCGATGAGAACCGGCTTATCCGCGTAGACAACCTGGTAGGGTGTCCCGCTGTAGGTTGGAGAGGCCAGCATCGGGGCAATCGCTGTCAGAGTGCCCATCGGCCCAGCCATCGTCGGCAGCGGCGTCGGGCGAACCAGGGTACTCATCTCACCGACGCTGAGTGTCGGCTGCATGGCAACGCCGTTATTTTGAGGCGGAACGGCGGCAACCATCGTACTGAGGGCATCTTGCTGACCTGTCGTACAGGCCGCCATCAGAAAAATGCCCGTGATGAGCAGTATTTTCTTAATCGCGCAACTCCTTTTTCACTCTCCTACTGTGCTATTGACAATTCTAGAGGGGATCGCGATAGGAGCCAAGGAGTTGGAACTGAACGCACGGCGTTGCGATAATTCCCTCCACAGGTTGGTGATCAAGCTTTTCACTGTCAGCGCCAGCCTGGAAGCTGGAGGTGATTGATGAAGCGTATTCTGATCGCAGCCCTGTTTGTATCAACTCTTCTGCTGTTTGCCGCCCTGCCTGTTCAGGCCGGAGACCCTCCCCCTGGCAGCACATGCGGTGTCTATTATGGGGCGCATATTGCCGAGCATGCGCAGGAGGGTCACTTCGGGCCGGATCACAATCCGGGCGAGGAACACCAGGGGTTTAGCAATTTCGTGGAACATCAGGAAGAAATGGGAGAATCCGTCTGCCCGTAGGATTTTTGGAGCACAATAAAAACGCCCGCCGGTTGGATTGGTGGGCGTTTAACTTTAGCCACTTTTGCCGTTCCCATTACGCCCGCCGCGCATAAACGGCGCGATCTCAGCTTCCATATCGCCTGCTTTGAGCTTGCTCAGGCCCCAGTTGCTCATTTCCAGCAGCATACTGTGGTTGGTCATATCCAGGTCAATTGGCGTGATCGACACAAACCCGGCAGCCGTCGCCCAGATATCCGTGCCTTCTTCTGTCGTGTCGCCTGTAGGGGCTGGCCCGCCGATCCAGTAGTACGGCTTGCCATGGGGATCCATGCGCGTGACCAGTTCATCGTTATAGGTGCGCAGTCCCTGCCGGACCACGCGGAAGCCCTTGATCTGATCGAGGGGCAGCGCCGGAACATTCACATTGAGCAGGGTCAGCGGGGGCAGACGATCATGCAGGCCCAGCGCGACAACCTGCGCGGCAATGGCAGCGGCGGCGCTGTAATCGGCGTCCTCCGAATGATCCGCCAGGGAGAAGGCAATCGGCGGGTTTGTGCCAGATCACCGCTTCGAAGGCGGCGGAAACTGTCCCGCTGTAGGTCAGGTCCTGGCCCTCATTCGCGCCGCGATTGATGCCAGACACCACCAGATCAATAGGCTCCTCGATAAAGCCCAGCAGCGCCACTGCAACCGAGTCGGAGGGCGAGTCCGAGGTCGCATACGCCTTTACGCCCTGGACGGGAAAAGGCACTTCATTGACACGCAGCGGTTTGTGCATCGTCTTGCGATGGCCCGTGGCGCTTTGATTTTCTTTGGGGGCGACGACGGTTACTTTGCCAAAGGGCAGCATGGCTTCCGCCAGCGCGGCAATTCCAGGCGCGTTCACGCCGTCGTCGTTCGATACCAGAATGTGCATTGTTCTACTACTCTCATTTCTCTTGCGCATACTTCCATTCAGAGTCGGGATTTTAACATCTCACCCGATTACTTCCCATCCTACATGATGGGGGTTAACGACTCGTGATCGGTACGTCAATCTTTTTTAACGTTGCCGGGGGAAATCCCCCTCACCCCCCCAAGTAAATTTCGATATACGGGCCATTTTGCGGATACTGACGCGAAGAAAGCACGAGAGGCTTCTTTAACGTTGCCGGGGGAAATCCCCCTCACCCCCAAGTAAATTTCGATACGCAGGCATTTTGCGTATGCTGGCGCGGAGACAGCACGAGAGATTTGTTTAACCAGGCGCAAAAAACCCCCGTTACAGGCGGGGGATCGTTTTTTTCGGAGTGGCCGGTTGCCGCCCCACTGCCGCAGCGCTCTGCGGCTTATGCGATTGTGTGCTGCGCGGGCGAACTAGAACTCATACATCTTCTTCTTCGTCCCAGTCCTCCCAATCTTCTTCATTGGGGCTGTTCGCATAATCCAACGTGGGTGGCCGCAAATCTACCACCTCAAGACGCGTATTACATTCCTGGCAATCCACTAAATCCCACACTTCGGAATTATCTCGCAGGTTGACCCAGGTTCCACACGATGGGCAGCGAGCGCGCTGCTTATTCTTCAGACTGCGCGTGCTGTCCGACTTCCGTCGAAGAGCGTCATCGTTCATGTAGACCGTACCAAACTACTCCTAGTGCTTCGTGTTAGTCGTTCATATATCACGAATTTTGTGCGCTGTCAATTCAACTATAGGCACAACAGGCATTTCCCCGTAAATCAAGGCTGGACCTGGACGGTGATATGATCGGATTCCGCGCTGTTTCCAGCAGCGTCGTAAGCGACGGCCCACAGGGTGTATGTTCCCGGTTCGCCGCTGATCGTCCAGTGCGCGGTATAGGGCCATTCCTCACTGGTGTCGATCAACTCACCGTCGTGGTAAAACTCGACGGTTGCCACCTGCACGTTATCGGTAACCTCGGCTTGCAGCGGCACGTAAACATCCTGGTTAATCGAGTAGATGCTGCCATCGGGCGGATCGTTGAGTCTGACCTGTGGCGGTGTATTGTCCACTGTCACTGAAACGTATATGGTTTCAAGTGTATTGTCAGAACGGACCATTTGCAGGCGGAGGGTATAGGCCGCACCGCTGCTTAATCCGCTGGTATCCCACGTGCCCATCACCAGATCGCGGCCCTGATCCGTCCCCTGCGCGATCTGGAGCCAGACATCGGGCTGGATGCCCGCTCCATAGTCCAGTCGGTAGTAGGAGAAATTGTCATCGGTAGCATTGCCGCGGACCTCGACCAGACCTCGAACACGTCCCAGGTCTGATGGCGACGTGATCGCCACCGCGCTAAACGGTGAACTTGATCCGTTCACGTCATATTCGGTCGGAGGCATCCTCTGTCCGGTATCACGGGCCCAGGCGCGGGTTTCGGGTGGGTAATCAAAGTAATCGACCTCTTCCACGCATGTTGATGGCGATGAGGCAGTTGCCAGCAGACCGCTGCAGGTGTTGATCTCGTAAGGTTTCCAATAGGGATCGATCTGGGTGGGTCGCGTGTCGTAAGGAACCGTCGGGTCCACGTAAAACAGTTCGGGTGTCTGCCGGCAGTAGCGCGTCGGCAGCAGGCCAGAAGTCTGGCAAACGACCTGCTCCACAACGGTCGAGGGGCGCTGCCACGTCTCGACAGGCATCGAATCGCGGTTGTGAACATATTCCATGATGGCGTGCCAGATCGGAGCGGCCCCTGTCGTGCCCGTGATATCGTTCATGGAATGGTTGTTATTGTTGCCTACCCAGACACCCGTCACGATCTGCGGCGTATAACCAATGGTCCAGCTATCGTGATTATCGTTGCTGGTCCCCGTCTTGACGGCGGCAGGGCGCGAGAGTTCAAGCGGGCTGTCGATGCCAAAAGCGGGTTCGCGGGCGTCGTTGTCTGCCAGGATATCGGTCATGATGTAGGCCAGGGCGGGTTCCAGGATCAGCCGCTGCTGGAAGGAGGCGGTTTCGTCGCCATACTGCCACAGCACAGTGCCCTTGTCGTCCTCGATACGCAGAATGCCAACCGGGTTCACGGTGCGGAAGCCGGGGGCGCGCTGGTCCTTAAAGACGGGCATGCCGACCATATAGCCGCTCTGGTTAAACACGTTGTAGGCATAGGTCAGATCGAGCAGCGAAACAGTGCCACTGCCCAGAGCAAGGGCCAGGCCGAAGTCTTCAACGCGGGTCAGAGAATTGATGCCCAGCCGGTGCGCCGTCCGCACGACAGGCCCCAGGCCAATCATGTTGACCAACTGCACGGGCGGCACATTGTACGAGTTCGCCAGCGCATCGCGCACGCTCATCGGGCCATGATACTGGCGGTCAATGTTCACGGGAGTATAGGGCTGTCCACCGTTATCAAACTGAATGGGCACATCATACAGCATCGTTGCGGCAGTGATTCCGCTGGGATACCCTGGCAGCGGCCCTTCGAGGAAAGCCGCCGTGTAGACAATCGGCTTAAAGGCGGAGGCGGGCTGGCGCTGGGCGGTTGTCGCCACATTATAAGTGCCGTCGATGCCTTCATTCCAATAATCGACGCTGCCCACCATTGCCATCACTTCCCCGGTTGCGCCGCGCAAAACGACAACGCCTGCATTCGACACTTCCCGATCCACACCGAGCATATCGGACGGCATCTGGGGGAGGTAGTTAGCGGCAATGCAGGGCGTCCCGCTGCTGGTGTTCATCGTGACCAGGGGATCGCTACCATCCAGGCGGGCAATCTGGCTGCGGGCGACGCATTCCGCCTGAAGCTGCAAATCCAGGTCCAGCGTCGTGTAGATGCGCAAGCCGCCCCGCGTGACCAGTTCCGCGCCATCCAATCCCAGATCATCTAGAATTTCCTGCGCCTGGGCACGGGCATACATGGCGAAGTGCGGCGCGATAATACCAAAGCGATCCGAGAGCGGGCGCACGCTCAGCGGCTCGGCGGCGGCTTCGTTAGCCTGCTGGCGGGTGATATAGCCTTCGTTCGCCATCACATTGAGGACAACGCCCTGCCGCTCTTTGGCCGCTTCGGGATTATCAATTGGGTTTTGCAGTGGATATTGCGGGATGGCTGCCAACATTGCCGCTTCCGCCAGAGTCAGATCGCGGGCAGGCTTGCTGAAATACTGCTGGGCGGCGGCTTCGATGCCATAGGCTGATCCGCCGTAATAAATCATATTGACATACCACTCTAATATTTGATCTTTTGAATACTGCCGGGCGATCTCTGAGGCCAGGATCACCTCTTTAATTTTGCGATCTGCCGAGAGCGACGCCCGCTCTTTAGGATCCAGCAGCACATAACGCACTAACTGCTGCGTGATCGTACTGGCTCCCTGAATATGCCCCCCGGTCAGGTTGTTCCACAGGGCGCGCGTCATACCACGCAGATCAAAACCCGGATTTTTGTAGAAGCTCGCATCTTCGATGGCAACCGTAGCGTCTAAAAAGTAGTGCGGAATATCGTCTATGGAAACCCAGCGACGGTCGCCGCCCGATGGATCAATCACCTCGTAGATGACCGTATCTCCGGTGCGATCATAGAGAACCGTGGTCAAAAAGGCATTTTGCTGGGCATCGATAATTTCGTTGGGCGCGGGAAGTAGGGCGGCATAGTGTTTGTAAATCAGCACCGATGTGCCCAATCCGGTTGATAAGGCCAGAACCAGCACAGCCAGCAGCGAAGCAAGAACAACGATCATCCAGCGCAGAAAACGCGGCGCGTTCAGGCGCTGGTGGGTGCGGCGGCGGCGGCGCTGCCGGGAGATGCGAATTATTTCCATACAATAGGGTCCATTAATCTAAAAAACCGATTGACCAGGAATTATAGCCCGGCTCGACGGGGTCGGATAGGACATGAGTACGATCCATTAACCTTGCCGCGGAGGGTAATCCTTTGTATACTGCAAGTAAAGACCTTGTATAGGTGGGCAACGGGATTCGTGTAAGTATTGTGATGGACTGCCGAGCACGCCTGTTTGGATGCTCCTCAAACTGAGCGGGAACCTCCACATGCAGACAACCGGTTTGTGCAGTACCCAATCACGCTGTCGCCTGGGGAAAGGACAGCTAGACCATGATAACGGATGAGCGAAGACGTCTTTTGATTGTGGATAACGATCAAATTCTTTTATCGTCCCTCAAAGAGAAATTCGAGGCCGATGGGTATGATACAGCGGCCTTTCTTGATGCGCCCGATACCCTGCGCTACATTCACGCGTTTGGGCTGCCGCATCTGGCGTTGGTCGACCTGAAACTGCCGACCATTCACGGCTTTGAACTTGCCGAAAAACTCAAGAGCCTGGGGGATGTGCCAATTATCTTTATCACCGGCGAACGAGATACGGACACGGTGGTGGATGGGCTGACCCGCTTCGCGGATGATTATGTCGTTAAACCCTTCGAACTGAGCGAACTGGCGGCGCGCGTCCGCCGCGTGTTGAGCCGGATTGTTGATTTTGACTATGCGCGTTCGCCCCTGATCCGTGTTGATGAGCGGGTCGCTGTTGATTTTGGAAATAGCAAACTGGTTGTTGAAAATCGCCCTGTGATGCTCACCCCAACTGAAGCCAATTTGCTGCATATCCTGCTGCGCAACGCTGGGCAAGTCGTGACCTCGGATATGCTTATCGCGCGGGTGTGGCCTGCCGACGAAGTGTACGAAGATACTCTCCGCGTTCACATGCACCGTCTCCGCCGCAAGATTGAGGCCGATGTGCGGCACCCCAAGTATATCCAGACAGAACGCGGCGTCGGCTACCGTTTTATGCAGGTCGGTACGCAGTCTGTCCGGCAGATGAATGTTACATCCACGCGGCACAGCCGCTCTTAGGTAAGCCGATGTCGCTTACGGCGCAACCTTTGGCCAGCACAGAGTCTGACAGTGATCTGCGGCTCTTTCACGAACTGAGCATGCTGGCGACGGATGGACGGTCCGTCGCCAATCTTCTCTCTGTGCTGGGCAATTACCTGGGGCAAACGATCCGGTTCTATGCACCCGGAGAGGTTTTTCAGGGCGAGCGGTTGGTTGTCGCGCCCCTCTACCGCTACGAGCATCACCTGGGCGATCTGGTTGTCGATCTTTCTCCGGACCTGGACAGCGCGGCTTTTGCCGGGCGGTTGTTGTTTTTTGCCCCGCTGGTTGTCCTGGCGATATCCTATCAAAACACAGGTACGCCCCAAGCCAACCGCGAGGAGTCTGACCGTCTGGAAGCCGTACTCGAAGCTGCCAATGAAGCGATTTTGATGGTGGATTGTCAGGGTACGGTGGTGATGGCGACGGTCCCGCTTGATACCCTGACGGGCATTTCTCCCTATGGGCTTCTTGGTCGCCCCCTCGATCACCTTGTGCGTATCATCGAGGAAAGGCCAGAACTACCGACGATCATGGCGAATATGCTGCGCAGCCTGGGCAACAATTTCACTGAAATCCTGGGCGGTGAATTTGAGGTGAATACCTCGCCGCCCAGGGTACTGGTCTGGTACAGCCTGCCTATTTATGCGCGCAGTGGCAACCTGCTTGGCCGGATTTTTGCGCTGCGTGATGCGACCCACGAGCGCGAACTGGACCGCATGAAGGCGCAGTTTATTATGCTTATTTCGCACGAACTGCGGACACCGCTCACCTCGGTTAAAGGGTTCAGTGATCTCATCCTTGAAGGGGAAGTGGACTCTCTGACGCCGGAGGTTCGTGAATACCTCGATATCATCTCGTTTAATGCGGATCGTTTGATCGATTTGATCAATGACATTCTGGATGTGACGCGCATCAAAACCGACCGGGTTGAACTGAACCCAGCCCCCTGTTCCATGCAGGAGGTAATCGAGCAGGTTTGCGCCCATTTACAGTTCGCATTAGACGAGCGAGGCCATAAGCTGATCACCGATATTCAGCCATCGCTGCCGCCCTGCTGGGCAGACCAAACGCGCATGATTCAGGTTGTAACTAACCTGATATCGAACGCGATCAAATATACCCTGGAGCCGGGTGAAATCCGGGTGGGGGCACGCTATATTGAGGGGAATGAAGACCTGCCCGCTGGAGCTGCTCACGGTGAGATTGTGCCCTGTGTGTTGGTCACGGTGCAGGACAATGGGATCGGCATTGCTGCCGAAGATCGGGACCATGTTTTCCAGCAGTTCTACCGGGTGAGTTCTGAAGCGGCCAATCTGATCGGTGGGACCGGGTTGGGCCTGACGATTGTGAAGGCCTTCGTTGAGATGCACGGTGGGCATATCTGGTTCGAGTCGGAACCGGGTGTAGGTACAACCTTTTTCTTCACGATCCCTGTCGTCGAAGGCAAATCCTTGCTTGTTAGCTGATTCTCGGCTACTCTGGTGCAATTATTATGGTGAAAGGAGAGCAGCGCTGCCCCCCTTGGCGCTTTAAGTCGTATGACCAGTATTCTCGTTGCCGAAGACGAACCCCACATCTTGCTCCTTATCCAGCGCAAACTGGAATCGGCAGGCTATCAGGTGATCACGACCTCGAACGGAAATGATGCGATGCGGCTGGCTCTCGGTTCCAGGCCGGATCTGCTGCTGCTGGATATTATGCTGCCAGGAAGTGAAGGGTTGGAAGTCTGCCGCCAGGTGAAAAGCACGTACGGGCTCAAAGCGCCTCCCGTGATCTTCATTTCAGCCCTGGGCCAGCAGATCGATGTGGAAGCAGGCATCGCGGCGGGAGCGGACGACTACATCATCAAGCCGTTTTCACCACGTGTTTTACTTGAGCGTGTCGAGGCAGTTCTAAACCGATAACGCGATCCATTCACAATATCTAAAGAAGACTGGTCTCTTTATTTGAAATACAATAAAAACTTATGTCTCTCCTTTATGAAAGCGTGTGATATTAGCTATAAAAAGCAACAGAATCTTACTTTAACATCTCACAGTCGATCAATTTCTATATAGTAATTTGAACTGTAATTGTTCGCTGTTATGATAAGGGTACATTTGAGATGGATATGCTCCCGGCCCAAATCCCGCTTACCCTAGAGCATCTCTTCCCCACCCCGTCCAACTCAAATGTAAGGACCGCCAAGCGGTCCTTTTTATTTCCCCACCTGGATCGTACCCAGATCAGCATAGGTAAGATCAGTGCCATCGACAGGCAGCGGATGATCAGCATCGCCGTACCAATAGACAGATAGGCGCACCTGATAGGTTCCCGGAGCCAGTGAGACGGGCAGATCAATACGGTGGTTATCATACTTCAATTCGCCGGGCATCCAGGATGTGGTCGGAGCCTGACCATTGAGCGGCGGGCCGTCGTGTTGGGCCACTTTGTTTCCTGCTTCATCCGCCAGATAGACCGATATACTGTAATCGAGCGGCGGGATACTCTCGGCGGTCCACCACAGCGTGATAGTCATGGCGTCTCCTGGCGCAGCGCTGGACGGAATATGGAACTTGCGCAGCGTGAACAGATCGCCAAACCGGGCAAAACTCGTACCGGTCA
Source organism: uncultured Chloroflexia bacterium (assembly GCA_963753545.1). Lineage (GTDB taxonomy): Bacteria > Chloroflexota > Anaerolineae > Aggregatilineales > Aggregatilineaceae > CAVWCQ01. Next base: position 612,409 of record CAVWCQ010000011.1, on the reverse strand, counting down.
GCTTGTCGTAGCGGTAGCTGTAGAGCGGCGTGCCCAGGTGATCGACCGAAAGCGCCGCCGTGCGCTGGAATCCCGCCTGGGCTATCGCCGTGCCGTACTCATCCATCGGTTTATCGCCCCAATAGATCAGCCAGAATGCGTCGATGTTGGCCAGATACGCTTGCAGGACCGGGATAAAATCGCCTTTGTACTGGTCGCGCCATTCGCGCAGAGAGACGCGTGGTGTGTCTTTTCCCATCTGGCGATCAATATAGTAGCGCACCGGGAAATCTCCCACCCAGATATCCATGAGAACAGGCTCATCATCCAGGTGGTAATCCGTCACATTGCGCGTCACGGCTCGCCAGTTCGGATAATAACGCCGCGCATCAACCGTCGTCAGGCTGACGACAACGATCACCCCGGTCAGCAGCAAACGGGCGGTACGTTCCAGGTTGGCTAGCCCATGCGCGATCAGCACGCAGACGGCAGGTACAATGACGATGAAGTTGCGCACGGTCAAAAAGGAGCGATGCGCGTTGATCGTCACGGTTAATCCAGCCATCAGCACGATCCAGATGCCCAGATAGAGTGTGGGCCAGGCTGGGCGCAGCCGGACGGCGGGCAGACGGTTGCGCGCTGCCCGGTAAACCACATAAACCAGCCCCAGCAGCATGAGCATAGCCATCAACCCAAACTGGCTGCCAAACAGGGCCTGACGGACGGCACGATACGTCGCCATGTTGTTCGGGATCGAATTCTGATAATAGAGGGGATTGGTCCAGCGCAGGCGATTCTGATCCATGACAACGGGCAGCCAGGGTAAAAATCCCAGGCAGATCGAGCCGAACAGGAATAAGCCCTCGCCCAGTCGTTTTCGAGGACGGGCCGCGATTAGCAGATGGATCAACTGGGCCATCAGCACGAAGCCGCCCAGGTAATGGGTGTAGAGCAGGGCGATGGAGGACAGCACATACCCGACTCGGTTTGCCCGGCGCGGCTTGTGCCACCAGCGCACATAAAACAGGCTGGAGAGCACGATGAGCGTCGTCATGGCCCCGTAGTGGCGCACCTCCTGGGCCAGATCGATATGCAGGTCGGAGAGCGCCAGCAGCAAGCACGCCAGAATCCCCACTTCGAAGCCAAACAACTCGCGACCCAAGGCATAGATCGCGGCAACGGCGATCAGGCTGATCAGGATGCTGAACAGGCGCGTCGCCAACTCCGTATCCCCGGCGACGGTGCGCCACAGCCGGAATGCCATAAAAAAGAGGGGCGGGTGCTGGTCGGCAGCCATCGTTCGCGCCACATCACCCAGGCCCGGACCTTTGCTGAGCAGCATCGTCCAGCCTTCATCTTCCCACAGGCTGCGTGTTTCCGCGTTATGAATGCGCAGTGCCCAGCCCAGCAGCAGGATGAGCACGAGCAGGGCCAGCCGAGTTGTGGGGCGCGCTATCGAAGTCATTGGGACGCATCACCTTGGAATTTAAACATATAAAAAATAGGCCGCGCGAACATTTGCGGGATTGTATCGTACCCCGCTTATGGCGCAATGGTTTGTCTTTTCTAATCCAAAGTATGCATTTCTTAACAGAATAGACTAGCTATCCGTTAAGGAAGTGTGTAGACTGAAACTAAAAGGAGAATCAGCTTGTCAGACCGGGTATTAATCTGCGCAAAAGAACATAACTTTGATGACTGCGTGTCCCTGGCGGCTGAATATGGCCTTGGCATAGAGGTGCAGTCGTTTGCGATGCCTCATGTGTTGGATGGTGATTGGCGCGGGCTGCTGGGCCGTTACCGGGCGGCACTTAAGGGCATTGGCGGCGAGATTGCCATGCACGGCCCCTTTTTCGATATGGCAAGCGGCAGCCCTGATCCCCTGATCGATGCGGTGGTTCGCCAGCGTGTGGAACAGTCGCTGCATATCGGTGCGGAACTGGGCGCGAAAACGGTTGTCTTTCATGCCAATTTTATCGCGACGATGCGAAACTATGATTATCGGGCAAGCTGGACGGAGCGGCAGATCACCTTCTGGACGCCGATGGCCGAACGTGCGGCGGCGTCGGGAATGGTTATCGCCCTGGAAAATATGTGGGAATTTGACCCGGAGATTATCGGCGGCGTGCTGCGGCGGGTGAACCATCCCGCGCTGCAATCCTGCGTGGATATCGGGCATATCTATCTGTTTTCGGAAGTCCCTTTGGCAGAGTGGTTAAACCATTTGAGCGCTTATATTGTCCATGTCCACATGAATAACAATGGCGGCGAAGTCGATGAACATCGCGCCCTGGAAAACGGCGTGCTCAAATATTCAACCATTCTTCCAGCTCTGCGGGCGCTGCCGCAGCATCCCGCTTTTTCATTGGAAATTGAACAGGTTGCTGATATCGAGCGCAGTTTGGCGTTTCTCAATCTCTCTTGATCGGGTTCCTCATTCTTTTCTTAATGGACTATATTTACAAGTTGTGGAAATTTCTACACATATTTTACAAGTTTTTCTGGCATTTTAATGGGTTTTTGATAATAAATATGGATACTGCATCATAAGAGCATCCCTGCAAGCGGGGGGAGAGATGATTGATGAACACAAATCTCCAAACCAACACTCGCGTCTGGTGGGATGGGAATGAAGTATCCTTTATCGGGTGGACCGATAGAGCACTCATCTTCACCTGGAACAATACACACGATACAGCCGTGCAGTTGCCACGCGGGGCTGTGCTGCGCCTGGTGCAAAAAGGGGTATTGGTCGTGCGCGGACAGGCACCTCGTTGGGTGCATGAAATGCTGACTGCTCCCGCTCCCCGCCCATTGGACGATGGCCCGGTCTACGCGGAAGTTCCTGTTGTCCAACCGGCACCAGCAGCGCGCAGTGAGAAGCTGACCCTTGTTTCGCGCCTGATTCGTAAGCTCTCTGGCGGCAGTGAGCGCGGCGGTTTGTTGAACTAAGACTCCTCGCACCCGGCGACGGGCAGTGCCATTTCGCCATAATTAGCGAACTGCCCGTTTTCGTCTAGTTTGTAAAGCCCAAAACGTACCTGGGTATAACCGGATAATCGGGGCAGCGTAAAGTCGTCGCGCACGATCTGCCCTGGCTGCCAGCGTGTCGATGGGTACAGCCCATAGACCGGATTGCGGCTGTCGGCGTTGGGCGGTTTCGGTATCTCATCATCGGGAGTCAGGTGGACAAAGACGCTCCAATCATGAGTGGGCATCGTATCGGCCTGCCAGATGACGTGCAGGTAGATATGCCTAGTATCGCAGCTCAGCCAGGCCTCGTGGCGCGAGATGCCATCCGTAATGGACGTTCCTACCGCTGCGTTTGATTCCATGAGCGGCGGCCCGACAAAAATCTGCACGAGGCCGGGCGCGGCGGAAGACAAAGAGATATCCCCTAAATGATCGCGCCACCAGTTCGACGGGGCGACAGGCAGCGCGGTTTGCCAGGGCAGGGGATAGGTGTAGAACGTTTCCGGCTCTGTGTAGAGTTGGTATCCGTCCGCGATCAGCTTGCGGTAATCCCCGTTGTGATCGACCATGACGACATCCGCATTTTCGCGGGTCACGAGCCGGGAATACATCGCCGCCGAGTAGTGCGGTCCCCAGGGGAGTGTGAAAGCGGGTTTGCCCTCATGGGGGATGAATTTCAGCCGTTGGATGGTTTCAACGCCGCTGTTTTCGCTGACCAGTTCATGCACCAGATCATAATGGATCGCAAAAAGTGCCGCGCTCCAGGTTACCACCCCAATCGTCGCCGCGGCCTGTAACCGTTCAGCAGACAGCCGGTGGATCGCCAGCGCCACGCCAAAAACCAGCGCCAGGATCGTTGGCATCAGGATGGCTTCGGGCAGCACAGCCGTATGGTAGGCGATAGCGAACAGCGTAGGCCCAGCAGCCCACAGGATCATCACCCAGGCCGCCCGGCGCTGCCCTGCAGGAGCAGGCAGCACAGCGGCCAGTCCCAGGCTGATCAGCCCGATCAGCAGGCCCGGCAGAGTCAGTTCTTTCGCCAGAATGTTCCACGTATCGCGGGCATTGTCGATCAAGCCTCCGGCGCTTCCGGGTAATTGCACCAGATAATCCACTTCCTGTCCCTTGAATTGGAACCAGAAGCCGTGCCACGTTCCCGGCTCGCCATAAACCCATTCACCGCCCATCCAGGCGCGCAGCGGCAGGTAGAAATAAGGCAGGAAGCCGAGCAGCACCAGCCCGATCAGAATGGGGAGGCCGCGCCGCCAGCGCGCGCGTTCAGCCCACAGGTGCGGCCACACGGCAAAGATCAGTCCTGGCGCGACAAACGCGACGGCTCGATGGTGCGCCACGCCGATCCCACCCAGCAGCGCCAGCGCGACCAGCCGCCGCCCGGTACTCCAGCGGCCCGTCCAGGGAGCAGGCCACAGGGCGACCAGCAGCATCAGCATGGTGATCGCCAAACTCATACTGTAAACCTCTGCCACCACGTTGTGAATCCAGATGGAGCGGGCCAGGGCCAGCAGTGCCGTACTGATCGCCGCCAGCGTGGGACGCCCGGTCAGGCGCGCGACCAACAGGCCAAACGAGATGAGCATCACAACGCCCCACGCCAGCGCATATAGACTTGCGGCGGCGGCGGGTTCCATGCCCAGTATGCGGAAGGGCAGGGTGAACAGGTTGCCCAAAATGGCATAGAGCGGGTAGCCAGTGTAGTGGATGGTTCCCCAGGCATTGATCGCAACCTGAATTTCCCCCACGTCTTTGATGTATTCATTTTTCAGCAGGCCGCCGGGCTGATCGGGGTTAAAACTGCCAGCGATGTGCCGCTGGAGGGTGAGGCTGTAAGCTACAATAGGCAGCAGCAGTACCAGCAGGGCGATAGGGGTGCGGCGAAAACGGAAGAGTTGGATAGTGGGCATGCGTCGCCTCGGCGGTCTCAGGTGAAAGGAGCCGCCCGATTATAGCGCGTGCTGTCAATTTATGAGGGGGGATTCAATGCAAGCTAAAAACACGACCTCTGAACGGTCGCCGCCAGAGGTCGCGCCCGAGCGGAAAAATGATAAGTAAAAAAAGTATATTATGTGGAAGCGCCGGCTAGCGTGGCTCTACCACCATGCGTACTGCTGTACGCTCCTGATCTTCGATCATGACTTCCGTAAAAAAGGGAATCACGATCACATCAATCTTGTCGTCGCTGAGGTACCCACGCGCGATAGCCACGGCTTTGATAGCCTGGTTTACAGCTCCTGCGCCGATGGCCTGAACCTCGGCACGATTGTGTTCACGCACGACCCCCGCGATGGCCCCAGCCACCGCTGTTGAGCGTGAACGAGCTGATACCTTGATGATATCGACAGCTTTGGACTTTTCCGAAGCGAACTCTTCAGGAGCCAACTGAGGTGGATGTGTCGGTTGCATAAATAGCCCCTTGATGACTAGACGGACAATCGGCAAAAAACACACGATCGAGCCGTAACCCGTATCCCAAAAAAGCATGCAACTTCATTATTTCCCCATTGTACTCTATTTCACGGTCCTACACAATTCCCCTATTTCCCTACAAAAAAGGTCTTTTGTGATGCAGCAATTTTGTTCGACTGAACAAAATAATTAAGATTATAAATGATGTCAAGCTCATTCTAAATTGTTTAATGAAAATCTTCTTTTTTTAGTAAAATCTGTTTTGGAGGGACACGAATACTTGCGCCCGCAACGAAGGCTGATAATATAGAGAATGTTAGCGCTAGAGTAGCCTGACGATTTTTGGAAGTTTTTTATTCTCTGTCAACGGACTGGTGTGTTACATTCTAAAATGTTCACTTTTATCAAGTAATCATCCAGTCAGTGTGATGCGAGGGAATTATTCGTATGGTGGCAACAGAACGCATTCAAGGCACTGTCAAATCGTATGATGTATTTGATGGGGCCGGAACAATTGTGATGCCCGATGGCCGTGAAGTGATGGTCCGCTATTCCTCCATTCGCGGGGAAGGTGTGCGCAGACTGCATGCTGGAACGACGGTGTCGTTTATGCTGCAAGAGACGCGGCGCGGTCTGTACGCCGTTTGTGTCCAGGAAGAATAAGCGGTCTTTCTTCCTGCTGCATCACTCGGCAACTGAATAATCCCTCTCTTTAGCGCCTCTTGCGATAGGTACTTTTTGGCTGCGGTCAGGCCACGCTAAAAATCACACACTCTAACTCTTGGAACTTGCACGGACTTCTTGTCAGAAGACTCCGTTTGCATTGTTGCTTGCCATTATTTTTGACATGCAGGGACACGCGGCGTCCCTAGAGGAGTTTCTGTTTATGCCAGATAAGATGGGAGCACTGCGTCTGATTCCCCTGGGTGGCCTGGGCGAAATCGGAAAAAACATGCTGCTTGTAGAGTGTGGCAATGATGGGCTGATTGTCGATACCGGGATTATGTTTCCCGAAAATGATATGCTCGGCATCGACTACATCATTCCTGACTTTCGCTATGTGGTCGACCGTATGCCTGAACTCACCGTGCATGGCATTGTCATCACGCATGGGCACGAGGATCATACCGGAGCTATCAGCCATGTGCTGGATGCGATACCGGCGCCTGTTTATGCGACACCCCTGACCGCCGGACTGCTGGAAATCAAAATGGAACAGGGTGGGCATCGTGATCACCCCCTGAACGTTTTTAAACCGGGTGATGTGGTGGAGGTGGGGCCGTTTAAAGTGGAATCGTTCCACGTCTGCCACAGCATTCCCGACAGCGTGGGCCTGGGAATCAATACCCCCGTGGGCCTGATTGTCCATTCCGGCGACTTTAAGTTTGACCACACCCCGGTTGATGGCTGGCCGCCCGATTTTGCCAAGCTCGCGGAATTTTCGCAGCGCGGCGTGCTGGCTCTGCTTGCCGACAGCACCAATGCGGATCGTGCCGGGTGGACGCCTTCCGAGGCAACCATCGACGAGGCATTTAACCGCGTTTTTCAGAGTGCGCAGGGACGAATTATTGTTGCCACTTTTGCCTCCCTGATCTCTCGTATCCAGCAGGTTGCGGCGGCGGCCCAGCGTCACGGGCGTAAAATGGCGATTGCCGGGCACAGTATGGGCGAATATATCAAGGTCGCCACCCGGCTCGGCTATCTCAGTCTGCCCAAAGATGTCGTGATCAGCATTGAGCAGGCGATCAAAATGCCCCCGCGTGAGGTCGTGATCATGGCAACCGGATCGCAGGGGGAGCCGTCCGCCGTGTTGGGCAGGCTGGCCTGGGGACGCCACCGCCAGCTTGAGATTATGCGCGGCGATACGGTGATCATGTCGGCTCACCCTATCCCCGGCAACGAGGAACTGGTCCACCGCACCATCAATAAACTGATTCAACGCGGCGCAAACGTGATCTACGATCCGATTGCCCCGGTGCATGTATCCGGCCACGCCAGCCGGGAAGAACTGAAGCTGTTGATCAATCTGCTGCGGCCCAAGTTTTTTATTCCTGTGCATGGCGAACTGCGCCACCTGATGCAGCACAAAATGCTGGCTCAGGATATCGGCATCCCTCCGGAGAACATTGCTGTTGTGGAGAACGGTACGGAGATTTTGCTCACGCCTGAACTCGCTGACTGTCGGAGATCGCGTTCCGGGCGGTTATGTCTTTGTCGATGGCGCGGGTGTGGGTGATATCGGCCCGATTGTCATGCGTGATCGCGAGATTCTGGCGCGAGACGGCTTTTTGATCGCCATGATTCTGATCGACAAAGAAACAGGTGAACTGGTCGATGAGCCGGAAATTATCACGCGCGGGTTTGTCTTTGTGCGCGACGCCTCCGGTTTAATTGAAACGGCTCAGACCTTGATCGAGGAGATTGTGGGCACGCACGAGAAGGGAAACTTAACGGTCGCTCTCGAAGATGCACTCTCCAAGTTTTTCTATAACCAGACCAAGCGCCGCCCGATGATTTTCGCCTACGTGCGCGAGGTTTAAGATGTCCTCTGCTCGTAGGGGGCTGAGCGTGCTGCTCCACCCCTACGAGCCTTTTTGCCTGCATCATAAGTGGTGCGGCTCCGCACCTGGCTGGGATCCGCTGGCTTGCATAATAAGTGGTGCGGCTATACACTTACCGCCGCTGCACCTATCCTACCATTCAGTCAAAATCAGGAGCTGTTGTGCGCTTGTTACGTCCATTCCAATGGCTGATCGTGGCCCTGGTGCTGGTGCCGCTGCTGGCTGCCTGTGCCGGAGGCGACTCCTCATCCAACTCCAATAAGTCAAATTCCAATCCCGCGATTCCTGGCGGGGTGACATCTGATGCTGGCTCTGGCGGGCAGTCGAATAGCGATGTAGCGGCTCGTGTTAACGGCCAGCCCATTTCCATGGAAACCTTCCAGCGCGAACGATCTCGGCGGGCAATGGGTATGACTGCTGAGCCTGCGTCGACAACAACCTTCGATATGTCTGTGCTGCGAAGATCTGATCGATCAGGCCCTGGTCGAACAGTACGCCACCAGCGTCGGAATCTCGGTTACAGATTCCGAAGTCGACGCCGAGCTGGCAGCCCAGTCGCAGATCGCGACGCAAAGCAACTCCTCGCTGGACCAATTTGTCGCTGCCCAGTCCTATACCATGGACGAATATCGCGAGGCGCAGCGGTCCACCTTGCTCTGGCAGAAAGTAGCCGATCAGGTGACAGCCAGTGTATCCGCCACCAGCGCCCAGGTTCATGCCCGTCATATCCTGGTTGCCGACGAGGCGATGGCTTATGATTTGATCAACCAGTTAGACCAGGGCGCGGACTTCGCCGCCTTGGCTGCTCAATATTCTCTGGACGGCTCCACAGCGCGTTCGGGTGGCGACCTGTCGTGGGTCAGCCCTGGCGATCTGCTTCAGCCCGAAGTCGAAGCGGCTGTTTTTGCTTTGCAGCCTGGGCAGCGCACCCCACAACCCGTGCGCAGCAGCCTGGGATATCATATTATTGAAGTGCTGGAGCGCGTTGAAGATCGCCCCATCGATGAGGCCCACCTGGCTGAAAAGAGGGGGCAGGCCTTCTTGGGATGGCTTCAGAACCAGCGGGCATCCGCTTCTATTGAAATCTTTATTGGCCAATAGTAGGGAGAGTGGCGCATGGGCCAGGGCCCAGATGCTTTCTTTAACCTTGTCACGATTATTTTTGTGACCTTGACGGTCGTAGTGGGAATTGTGGTGGTCGGTGTGGCAGCCGATGCAATGAAACCGCCTATTCTGGCTCCCGGTTCGACGCCAACTTTGCCTCCGATCCTGGACCTGCCGACCCTCACGCCATCATTTACACCGGAACCGGCAACAGTTACGCCGACCTCTACACCATCGCCAACAGAGACTCCCGGCCCAACATCGACGGCTACCGTAACGCCGCTTCCGACATCGACAGGAACGGCGGGACCAACCCCGACTTTTACGCCGGGGCCAGCGGGGACAGCAACGATTCGTCCTACGGCGACACTCACGCTGACGCCAACCTGGACGAGCACGTTTACCCCGTCACCGACTGGCCCCACCCCAACACAAACGAATACCCTCTCTCCGTATCCTTTCGCCATGCAGGAAGGTTCGCCGCGTATGCGTGCTAACTTTGCCAACGCGGCAGGCTGCAACTGGCAGGGATTAGCCGGGCAGGTCATCACGCAGAGCAACGAGCCGGTAACGGGTATCCAGGTGCGGGTGAGTGGCGAGGGCCTCAGCAGCCCGTTGATCACGCTCTCCGGTTCCAGCACCGTTTACGGCCCATCGGGTTGGGAAATTGTCGTGGACAACAAAACGAATAATGGGCGCTATACGGTATCGCTCTGGTCGGGCGATATGCAGGTGTCCCCCGAAGTCGAAGTGGTGTTCCCCAACAGTTGCGAGCAGAATCTGGCAGTGATCAACTTCCTCCAGACGCGAGCCTATTAACGGGGGTGGAAAGAATGAAAAAGTGGGGCAACCCACTCTCACGGGGCGTGGGGAGTGTCACGCCCCGCATTGTTTGAGAACCTAGAGCAGCAGGCGGCTTTTCATGTCGAGTAATCGCGCTTCGAGTTTGTACGATGGCATCACGATGCTGTTTCTGGTGTTGTCGGTGGGCGTTTTGGTGCTGATTGTTTTGATCATCAACGATCCCAGCACGCCACTCAACCCGCTCCCGTTGCAGCCATCGCCGACGCGCCTCGTTCCGCCAACGCTCACCCCGACAGCGACCTATACGCCCAGCATGACCCCGACTGAAACTCTGACGCCGACGCTGACGCAAACGCCGACGCTGACGCCTTCGATCACACCCACACCAAGCCAGACGCCGACCCTCACGCCGACCGCAACCAGTGTGTTGGCTGGCCCGGCAGGTGGCGCGCCCGATCAACCGCTGGACGATGGCAGCGGAACCGTGCTGCCGCCCGGTCCCGCCAGTACGCCGATCCCGGTTCCAACGCTTGCTGAATTCCCCTTTACGGCCTCGGCGGTGCGCTACGAGGCGAATTCTGGGCCGGAGGGCTGCCAGTGGTTGAGCATCGCTGGGACGGTCACCGGACTGGATGGCAACCCACTGCCTAATATCGCGGTTGAAGTGACGGGAGAAAATTTCCATCAGGTATTGTTCTCCGGCTCCGCGTCGCGCTGGGGTGATGGCGGCTTTGAGTTCAGACTGGGTTCTGCGCCGCGCACGGCGACCTATGCGCTGCGCCTGCTCGGCCCGGTGGGCGGTGTCGTATCCGACGTCATCAGCATCGAGACGGGTAATACTTGCCAGCGCAATGTTGCCATAGTAGATTTAGTTCAGAACCATCCCTATTGAACCAATCGTTAGGAGCGCGCGATGAGCAAAGACGAGCGAGTGATCAGCGGCATTCCCGGTCTGGACGACATGCTGGGCGGAGGCTTTATCCCCCAGTCCGCGACTCTCGTTCGCGGCGCACCCGGTACAGGCAAAACAACGTTCGGCCTGCAATATCTGATGGAAGGTGTGCGCCGGGGCGAAGCCGGGCTGTTCATCTCTTTCGAGGAATTCCCTAATTCGCTCTATCGTGACGCCACCAGTCTGGGTTGGAATCTGCCAGCACTGGAAAAAGAAGGCAAGTTCCACATTGTCTTTACGTCGCCGCAGGTCCTGACCAAGAGCCTTGCCACGCCCGAAAGCAGCCTCATGCAGTCGATCCAGAACCATGAGATTAAGCGGGTCGTGCTCGACAGCCTGACGCATTTTACGCAGTCCGTGACCGACGCCAAAGAACTGCGCAGTGTCTACCACCAGATCGTCAGCGCTTTCCGCCGGGAAGGGATCACGGTGCTCTATCTGGCTGAGGAGATGCGCGGCGACTATACCCCCGATGAGAAGGGCCGCCTATCGTTCGTGGTGGACAGCCTGATCATGCTCCGCTACCTGGAGATTGACAGTACCATCGGGCGGGCGATTGTCGTCCTGAAGATGCGCTCATCGGCGCACGATACTGCGATCCACAGCTACAGTATCGGCCCCAATGGTCTTACCATTGGCAAGCAGATGACGGGCAAAACGGGACTGCTCAGCGGTGTCGCGCGGCGCAGCATGATCAGCACTGTGCAGTAGAACATGCCCAGGCAGCATCGCAATTGACAATCAGGGTGGAATCCGCTAAACTTTTCACACATCACTGATAGGCGATGTGATTATGGTCCACTGGCGGTGGATTGCTGGTAGGTTGCTCGGACTGGGTCCTGCGCGGCAGGGCGTCCGAACCGTGTCAGGGCCGGAAGGCAGCAGCACTAAGGATTTTACTCTGGGTGCCGCAGGAGTGCCTGGCCCGAGCAGCGTGCCAACAATCGCCGCTTTTTGTTGTGTTGGATCAGCATGAAGTCTTTCGCTTTTTTGTCTCGCAAGTGGTGGTTCTGGCTGGCTGGTCTGGCCATCCTCGCGTTGTTGGTCGCCCTGGGGCTGTGGATTAACTGGCTCACCGAGACTGCCATCACAATTGACGTGAACGGCAGTGTACGCCATGTGCACACCCACGCTGCTACGGTGGGCGATGTGCTGGACGAAGCGGATATCCTGATCGATCCCGAAGACACGGTTGAACCAGACCCCACGACGCGCCTGAAAGATGGCATGACCATTCGCGTCCATAAAGCGGCTGTCGTGGTGATTGAAGCTGCCGGGCAAGCCTTTCCTGTGCGTACCGTTCAGAATAATCCATTGGCTATTTTGGCAGAACAGAACATCAGTGTTGGCCCCTACGACGTCTTGCGGGTTGATGGGCAGAATTTATCGCCGGAGCAGGTGGAATCAGCCTCCTGGGATCGTGCTCCAGCGGAAATTACTGTTTTGCACAGTGCCGCCATTCAGGTGATTGACGGTGAGCGCACCGTTAACGCCTATACGGTCCAGCCGGATGTCGCCCGCGCTCTTGATGATCTGGGGCTGGAACTCTACCTGGGCGACGGCATTAGCCCTGGGCCCTCTGAGCTGGTCGTGGATGGGATGGTCATCCAGATCAACCGGGCGATGCCTATAACTCTGGTAGCCGATGGGAAACAGATCGTGACCCGGTCACATGGGCCGACGGTAGCCGATGCGCTGGCGACCATTGGTGTCGCGCCGCTGGGCGAAGATTACACCATTCCGCCATTGGATGCACCCCTGAACCCAAACATGACGGTTCGGGTGGTACGGGTGACGGAGCAGTTGGTCAGCGAGCAGGTGGTTGTGCCCTATTCGACTCACTACCGGCCTAATCCAGCACTGGATCCCGGTGAGAAGCAGGTGATTTGGCCCGGCGTGGCAGGAGAGAATGAGCGCCTGAGCAAGGTGCGGCTTGAAGACGGCGCAGAAACGGCGCGCACGATCATCGAGGAACGAGTGATCTCGTTTGCCGGAACCCGCGTTAATCGAATATGGCCCTCTGTCCAGGTAGTTTATTGGGAAACGTAGAAAATGAATGACCGCCAATTGCTCGATCATTACGAAATCACGCCGAAGAAAAGCCTCGGTCAGAATTTTCTGCACGACCCGAATGCGCTTGAAAAAATCGTCGATCTGGCAGAATTGCCCGCCGGTGCAACGGTCTTGGAAATCGGCGCTGGCACAGGTAACCTGACTCGCGTCCTGGCCCGCCGTGCCAGCCGGGTAGTGGCCGTCGAAACGGATGACCGTTTGCTGCCTCTGCTGGAACGGGAATTTGCCGATCAGCCGCATGTCCGCATCGTCCACGCCGATATTCTTAACGTTAATGTGCGTGATCTGGTGGGGGATGTTCCCTATTTTGTTGTTGCCAATCTGCCGTACTACATCACCAGCGCTATTTTGCGCCAACTCCTTGAAAACAGGCCGAAGCCGCAGCGGTTAGTGATTACTGTCCAGCGCGAAGTGGGCGATAGACTGGTCGCAGCACCCGGCGATCTCAGCCTGTTAGGCGTCAGCGTGCAGTATTACGGGCACCCACAGATTGTCATGCGTCTGAATCCGGCTGCATTCTGGCCCCGTCCTGATGTCGAGTCGGCAGTGGCGCGGATTGATGTTTATGATCGCCCTCCGGTGGAAGTGCCTGATGATGAGACGTTTTTCCGCGTAGTGCGGGCCGGGTTTGGGCAGAAGCGTAAACAACTGCGTAATTCATTGAGTGCAGGGCTGGGGCTGGATAAAGCGCGGGTAGATGCGGTGCTGGACAGTGTGAATATCGATTCTTCGCGCCGTGCCGAAACCCTGTCGCTGGAAGAATGGGCGGCAATGGCGCAGGTGTTCAGTAAATCAGTGACTTAATTGCCGAAGCAATTTAATTGCCGAGCAGCCGCCCCTCGGCAACAGTATCGAAGGCGACGGTGTTTTTTCCCTGGGGAATCACCTGGCTGCTGACGGTCAGACATTCTCTGGGCAGCAGGTACTCGTCCAGGAAAAGCTGGCGGAACCCGGTGACTTCGCCCTCTTCTCCGAGTAAAGTAATCGTCAGCGTAATTTGATCGGCGGGCCGGGAACTCTGGTTGCAGAGAGACAGTGTGATCTGGTAGTGCCCCTCGATAAACAGAACGCCAACCTGCTTGGTGCTGAGATTGGCGTAGCGCTGTGCCACATTTTCAGCAATATTCCCCGAGATCACGAAAGCGTACGTTTCGACATAACCGGCGGGCACCGAGTCAAACTGGATGCGATACGGCCCCGCCAGTCCGGGTTCCAGGACGGCCTCGGCCAGCGGCGAGGCTCCAGCGGCCAGCGATTGTCCATCGGCAGCCAAAAGCTGCACGCCGATCCAGATTCCCTCCATCGGCAGGTGAAATCCATTTTTAATCTGTCCCATACATACCAGGCTTCCAATAGGTGTCTCATAGCAGACAGGAGCAGTCACGGACAGATAAAGGGTCAGCGGCAGCAGGGCAGGGCCGTCCGCCGTATGCAACGCCCACACACTGGGCGTGAGGGATGGCGGCGCTAGGGTATAGCTCCACAAGGGCAGAGTTGGGTCACGCGTGGGTTGCGGCGATGTCCGGTCCGAAGACCAGGCCTGGCCGCAGCCCGCAACGAGAACCCCCACCCAAATCCACAGCCAGCGCCAATACTGTCGTTGCATGGGAGGAGTGAGAAATCCCTCATTATCCAAAAAAACGCTGCGATATCCCACATTATAGCCGATGTGGGGCTTGTGGACAGAGCAAATTGACCGTTTTTTCAATGCAAGACGGGATGATGATATAAGATTTGCTCAAGAAATAGTGCAATCTTAATCAATCGCACGCGAAAATTCTTTCTGTTCAGGCTTGAAGGAGTCATGTAAATTGCACAACAGGCTTTTCGGCCCGCCCTGTTCGTGGTACAATTACAGACTACGTTACTGGAAATGGTAACGGTTCTGACAGCTAATCGTGTGAAACAAAACGTGTCTGAAGACACTTCCGAAAAACCCCCTTCTACGAATTTCAACGTTTCCGTTCGCGCTGATCCCTTTTGTGTTGTCTGTTGGGGATTTGTGCTGCCTGGAAACGAGATTACCCAGCAACTAGTCGCAAAAGGTAAATCACGGTGAACAGCTTAACTGGGTTTTTGGTGCTGATCGGCTTTATCTTGCTCAACGCCGCCTTTAAGATGGCGTATGTGGCCCTGATCAACACCCACAAAGCCAAACTCAAGGAATTAGCCGAGGAAGGTGATCCGCGAGCCGAACGCGCCTTCACGCTTGCCAACGACGCAACCCGCCTGCTTGCTTCCCAGCAGATCATTGATCTGCTGCTGCGCTTCGGCATCGCCCTGGTATCGACGGTTATCCTCGTCCCCCCGCTGCACGATGCCCTGCTCGATATGGGGTTGGGCGGCATGCTGGCTGATTTGCTGGCTTATGGCGTTGTGCTGCTGGCAGCAGCCGTTTTTACGCTGGTTTTTGGCGAAATGCTGCCTGCCAATATTGCCCTGGGCCGTGCCGACTCTATTGCGGTGAGTGCTGCCGGGACCATGAATTTTTTTGCTCATCTGCTAACCCCTGTCCTTTTTTTACTGCAATGGATCAGCGGACAGTTTGCCGCGCCATTCGTAGGACGCGGCAGTAGATCGCTGGTTACAGAAGAGGAAATCAAGCTGATGGTCGATGCCGGATCCGAAGGCGGGGCCATCGAGGATGAGGAAAAGGAGATGATCTACTCCATTTTCCAGTTTGGCGATACGCTTGCCCGCGAGGTGATGGTCCCGCGGATTGATATGGTCGCGCTTGAAATCGACACGCCGCTGCGCGAGGCGCTCGATACCATCGTTCATGCCGGTCACTCGCGCATTCCCGTTTATGAGGGGACGATTGATCACATTCGCGGCCTGCTCTATGCCAAGGACCTGCTCAACGCATGGCGCGACGGCACGCTGGACCGCCCGCTGCGTGATCTGCTCCGTCCAGCGCATTTTGTCCCGGAGTTCAAGAAAGCCGTCGATCTGCTGACCGATTTGCAGCAGCGAAAGATTCACCTCGCCGTTGTGGTCGATGAGTACGGCGGCACGGCGGGATTGGTCACGCTCGAAGACCTGATCGAAGAGATCGTTGGCGAAATCCGCGACGAATACGACATTGACGAGGAAGAAATCTACCAGAAACTGGGCGATAACGAGTATATCATTGACGCGGGCATCGACCTGGACGATTTGAACCGCCTGCTGGAAACGCATCTGCCCACGGACGAGAGCGACACGCTCGGCGGGTATATCTTCAGCAAGTTGGGCAAGGTTCCCACCGAAGGCGAAGCAATCGAAACCGATCACCTGATGATGAAGGTACTCAGTGTGGATGATCGCCGCATCCGCAAAATCCATGTGGAAAAGGCGATCCCGCCCGTTGAGGCGGAAGATTCCCGTGAGGAACCGGCTGCCGCGCCCGATTGAAGAGAAGCGCTTCGCGCACTTGCCGGAACATTTTTGAGCCTGTTCTGATCTACTGCGTAGGAGAAGCGAACCCATGAAATTCGGAGCCAGTGTTCATTCGGACAGCATCGCGCCGCACCGGGCCGATCTTTTTCAGTTGGATGTAATCGACCTGGAAAATTACCTGTTCCCCGGCTTTGCCGACCACACCCAGGATGCTCTGCCCGCCATTCGTGACGCGCTGGCGGGGTATCGCGGCGAACTGGTGATCAGCGGCCCTTATATTGATCTGAATCCGGGCAGCCCGGAGCGTCTGAATGTAGAGGCGACGCGAACTCGCTTTACCCAGGCAGTTGATTTTGCCTGTGCTTTGGGCGCGGTCGAGGTTGTCTTCTATTCACCGTTTTTACCGATCATCTACCTCTCGGCCTACGAGGAAGATTGGGTGACGCGCAGTATCACCTTCTGGAAATCTTTTATGGAAGGCGTTGACCCGGCAATCACCCTTTCTCTGGCGAATACCTTCGAGTTTCATCCTTACTATCTGGCGCGGATTGTGGAAGCCGTCGCCCGGCCCAACTTGAAATTGGCGCTGGATATTGGTCACTTCCTGGTCTATTCCCGCATTGATCTGGCGCTGTGGATGCAAAAAATCGGCCCGCACTGCTCGACGGTTTTTGTCCACAGCAACAACGGCGAAGTAGACACCCATGACGATCCGGGCCAGGGCAAGCTGGCGGCCTGTCACCTGACTCAGGTCGCGCGCTACGTGCCGGATGACACCCGCTTTATTGTAAAAACGAACAACAAGGAATTTATGGCCCACAGTGTAAAATGGGTGAAAGATGCGGTGAAGGAGCGGGGATAATGGGGATCATTGCACACGTCGCCATCTGGACTCACAATCTCGAACGCCTGAAGGTCTTCTACGAAACGTATTTTGGGGCGAAAGCAGGGCCGAAGTACGCCAACCGGGATACCCACTTTGAGTCCTATTTTCTCAGCTTTGAGTCGGGCGCGCGGCTGGAAATGATGCAGATGCCGACCATCCCCAACTCGATGAACGATCCACAGGCGCAGGCCACCGGGCTCATTCACATCGCGATCTCGGTCGGTTCCGAGGCGGCAGTCGATGCGCTGGTCGAACGGCTCCGCAATGACCAATTATTTTATCTGCGAAGAACCGCGCCGCACGGGGGATGGTTATTATGAAAGCGTGATTTTTGATCCCGATGGCAACCGGATCGAGATCACGGTTTAGACTAAACAAGCGGCTTGTCGATTCGCCAGGATCGTGCCGTCCCAGTCTCTTCATAAACAACCATGCCGACTTTTTCCAGTACACGGTTCGAGGCCGGGTTGAGGGTATTGGGCGCGATGACGGCGCGGCAGGTGGGCGACTGGAAAGCCCACTCGATCAGGGCGCGGGCCGCTTCGGTCATATAGCCGTGTCCCTGGCAGATCGGATCGATGCCGTAGCCAATCTCGACTTCTCCGGCGGCATCCGGCAGACCTTTAAACCCCGCCAACCCCGCGCCAAACAACGGTTCGCGGATCACGATCAGCCAGTAGGTATACCAGAGATGATCGGAACTCGCGAACAGCCGCCATCTTGTCCAGCTTGATTGTGATTGCCCGCCGCACTGCATTGGTGATCACGTCCCGCGAAAGGGTGAGAGTCAGGTCCTGTTCGAGCGCCGCCGGATCGTCCAGGTACAGCCGGAGCTGTGGCGCGGTCAGGGGAATCAGTCGGAGGCGTTCAGTCAGGATATCAGGCATGTCTATTTCCTGTCTCTTTGAGCGAAAAACGCACTTTTTTGTTATACTCTGCGATCCTTCGAAGTTGCAAAAATACGTGTTACGAGGCTGCGAGAATGACTGATCAGGCAAAACTAAGTGCTGACATGCGGCGTGATCTGATAGAGAAGGCGACATTGGCCCGCGAGAAGGCGTATGTGCCCTATTCGGAATATCCGGTTGGCGCGGCGCTGCTGACCGCGTCCGGGGCGATCTTCACGGGCTGCAACATCGAGATTGCCTCCTTTGGGGCGACCGTTTGCGGCGAACGTACGGCGGCTTTTAAAGCGGTCAGCGAGGGCGAACGTGAATTTCGCGCGGTAGCCGTCGTGACCAGCAATGGGGCGGCCCCCTGCGGCATTTGCCGGCAGGTATTGTACGAATTTGGCCCTGATATGACGGTTATTCTGGCTGATCCTGATGGCCTTGTAGCCTGGGAAGGCTCCCTCACCGATCTGCTGCCGCTGGGATTTGGTCCAAAAAAGTTGGCCGAAGGACAGGCCGAGGCTGCCAAGGAATAGATGCCCAAAGAAGAACGCGTATTTCGGACGGATGCCCTGATCCTGCGGCGGCAGGATTTTGGCGAGGCAGATCGCCTGCTGACGGTGCTGACACCAGAGCACGGCAAAATCCGCGCCATTGCCAAAGGGACGCGCAAGCCAACCGCGCGCAAAACCGGGCACGTCGAACTGTTCGCCCTGGTCGATATGCTGATCGCGCGTGGGCGGGAACTGCATGTGGTGACACAGGCGGAGACCAAAGAGCCGTTCCTCCTTCTGCGCGAAGACTTGATGCGCGGCGCATATGCTGATTACGTGGTCGAACTGCTGGATCGTTTCACGGCTGAACAGGACACCAGCCGGGCCGAATTTGAACTGCTCTCCCATGCGCTCGGCTGGCTCTGCGACTCAGGGTGATCCGCGTCTGGTTGCCCGCCACTTTGAACTGCATCTGCTGGGCATGGCCGGGTTCGCCCCGTCGCTGCATTACTGCGGCGTAGGCCAGGAGGAGATCACCGCCCAGGACCAGTATTTCAGCCCGGTCGATGGCGGTGTCGTCTGCCCGGACCATCGCGGCGAGTTGGGCCGGGGCATGCCGCTCACGCTCAACGCGCTCAAGACCATGCGCTACCTGCAAACGCGCCCTTGGGATGCCGTGAAGGTGTTGCAACTCAGCACGCCGCTGCACATGGAGTTAGAACAGCTTCTGATGGCTTACATCACCTATCTGCTGGAACGACGCTTGCAGAGTGTGGATTTTTTGCGGCGGCTGCGGCGCGAAAATCTCTAGCCTGGAATCAAGGTCAGCGTGCCAAATAACCCGGCATCGATCCAGGCATCCTGAATGTTCGATCTGCCAATGCTGCCGATGAAATGTTCGCGGGTTCCGGTTGTGTCGCTGTCGCAGTAAGCCAGCGCGAATCCCATTTCTTTCCCGGCTTGCAACTCAACGGGTTTGTTGTCGTCCGAGAACTGATGGTAGCTGTCATCAAAGATCGATACGCCGAATTCCCAGGTGGATAGATGGCCGTTGTCGGCGCGCCGCACGTTGATGTGATCATTAAACAGGGCTGGCCGGGCATCGATACCCAGATCCACGACATCGTAACTCAGCGAGATATGATAAGCGAAGGCCGTGTGGTTGTACTGATGGTTGCCGCCTGAATGATCTTCGTCCACAAAAACTTCGAGTGCATCCTCTTGCCAGTAATCCAGTAACGGATCGGGACGGATGTCCGACAGCACATCATCATAAATCTCGACCAGATAGTACAGGCGGTCCGGCGTCCAGACGATTTTGTAGCGCCCCATAAAATCGTTTTCCTGAAGCGGCGTATCACCCAGCCAGAGATAACTGAGGGCACGCCAGCCAGCGTTTGCCCAGGCAGGATCATCACCTAGGCCATCGATTGTTGGGGGTATCTCGGCGCGTGGGGCGGCGTAGTCTCCCAGCGACAGATCATTCATAACCGGGTCCCAGTTCAGTTGTTCTGGCGACTCGATGGGCGAGGGTGTTCCATTTGGCCCGTCGAAGCTGGTTTCCACACTGCTGATGCCAAAAATACTGAAAAACAGCAGATAATGAGTGAAAGCGCAGCGCATCCGAAAGCTTGCATAACGAACCCCCTGAATAAGGTCTCATTTCGAGGAAAAAAAGTACTGACGAGAAACTGTAACCAGCCAGCAGGTATACTCCAAATTCTCATCGCTCATTCCCCTCCCATAATTCTGGCTAAAAAAGGAGAACGGCGCTATCTTGAATGCCGGTTGAACGACTTTTGGGGGAGGGCTTTATGCGTCTTTCTCGTTCGTTGCTGTTTGTCCTGGTCGCCGGGCTGGTGCTCTATATCATCATCTCCCGGCTGCATATCGTCGTCCTGGTTCATGTCTCTTTCTTGCAGGCACTCTTGATCGTCGGCTTGATCATCCTGGTGCTGTTCCTGGGCCTGGATCACCTGATCAACCGATCTCGCACGCCGCGCAGCGAGAGCTAGATTATGGGTGTTCTCTGTCGAGACAGCGCGTTTGCTGCTGCGCCCCTTCACCCTTGACGATGCGGACGCCTATTATGAAGCGGTCTTTTGTGATCCCGATGTGATGCGTTATCTGCCGGGCGGCGAGCCGCGCCCCCGCGAACGGGTTGAAGGAACGATCCGGTGGGATGTTGATCACTGGGAACAGCACGGCTTTGGCCTGTGGGCGGTTATCCACAAAGCCGATAATAAGCTGATCGGCCACTGCGGGCTGCAAGTTATCCCCGACAGCACCGAAGTCGAGGTTGCCTATGCCCTGGCAAAATCCTATTGGGGCGGCGGGTTGGCCTCTGAAGGCGCACATGCCAGTCTGCGTTTCGGTTTTGAGGAACTGGGCCTGGATCGTATTGTGGCGGTTGCCGTCGCAGAGAATACCGCCTCACGCCGGGTGATGGGTAAGATTGGCATGATCTACGAAAAGATTGCCCAGGTTTATGGCACGGAACTGCCCTACTACGCCATCAGCCGCGAGCAGTTCCAGCCCGGTGATGCGGTCTACAAAGTGATCCGCTAGAGTGCGTAATCACGTACGATGAGGGCAAATGTACAACTATTTGCCCTTAAAATGATCAAAAAAGTGCTTTAGCAGGGGCTAACGATCATTAAGGGCGGTCCTTATGATCAATAACGGCCCTTTCGCCAGCCGAGAATTCTCATAAGTTACTCACTTCGTGCCCATTTTTTCTCGTGACGATCCCGCTACCCCATTAAAAACGGCACAGTGACAAACGGTTTTCCAACCTTTGCCAACCTCCGGGTTAACGTGGCGGAAATGGGCACGCAACCTATTCCTATTTTAGAACTTTTGTTCTATTTCGTCAATACCCCAACCTCTACTGCGGCAGCACTCCCCGAATCTCATCCAGGGTTTGCAGCGTCAAGAGATTGCGCAGGGTGTGCCCGGTGCGCTGTTCTTCACCGCTGAAATTCCCCGTGGTCGTCATCACAGGCTGGCTCAGATGCGTGTCATCGGATAAGCCGCAGTTCGGCAGACTTTGCCCGCCGCGCCAGAAATTGATCAGCGGGATGTCATATTCCCGCGCGATGCTCGCTGTGATCAGGTTAAATTGCAGCCCTTTATCGTTAAACTCATCGGAGCGGCACCACGTGAAGGTGGTCAGCACCGGGATTGTGCCGTGGGCAATGGTGCTGTCGACTACCTGCCGCACGCCTTTTTCAAACTGTTCCGCCGTCAGGTTAAAGACATCATTTGGCCCAAACATCATGATAGCAGCAGCCGGGCGGCGCGTGCGTAATTCGCAGTCCAGCGGCGACTCATTATTCAGGCACTTCGGCACCCTGCGACCACATTGGGTCCAGCACACCAAGCACCGTAAACCCGCCGTGTGCAGTCAAACTCTGCCCGGCCCACGATCCCCGGAAGAAGTCGATGGTTGGCTGCAAACTGCTGTACGGTCCCAGATCATAATTGCCAGCGTCCAACGGCCCCAGGAATTCCCAATATTCACTGTTGCAGTCGCCCACCTTGATAAACGTGTGCGGATCGTTGCCGCTGCCCTGAGCGATAGCCGCTGCCCGTCCGCTGATTGGCGGCACCAGCGGGAGTGACATCAGCGTTTGAGCGGCGCTGCCCGTCTGCGGTAGCGATGGAGCCGCTGCTGAAGGAGCGGCGGCGGTCAGAATTTCCTCACTCACGGGCAGAGAAGCAGCCGAAAAACCGGGCTGGTAACGCAGGTAGAGCGCGGCCACCCAGCCGCGCCGGGATTGGTCGGCGGCGTGAACCA
The DNA here is from genome assembly GCA_963753545.1 of uncultured Chloroflexia bacterium. GTDB lineage: Bacteria > Chloroflexota > Anaerolineae > Aggregatilineales > Aggregatilineaceae > CAVWCQ01. The sequence continues at coordinate 590,092 of CAVWCQ010000011.1, read as the reverse complement.
ACAGCCAACTCAGGTCGGCATTATGGGCTTCGACCACCAGCGCCGTGTTGGGAGCGAACCGCCCTAATATGGGGTAATTTGTTCCTGGCCCGGCCCGCACGTTGAGATCATAGCTGGCCCAGGCATTGGGTTCTTCTCCCTGCGCGGCAGCGGGCAAAGCGGCGAATAAGGCCAAAACCAGGAGGAACAGCAGTTTGCGCGTCATAGTTTGTTCTCCCATCCATTGTTGTTTCTGATGTTATAGGCGACTCTTAACGGCTGCCCAATAGGTCGTTGGTTCTACGGCGGCGCAAAGAAAGACCGCCATACGGTCAAAGGGACAAATTATGTGGTGTGGAGTGTCTGCTGCGCCGCTACCGCGCCAACCAGCCCTCAAACTCCTGATCGAGTTCCGCGAAAGTGTGGTTGAAGGCATCCTCACTGGCTTCGTTGATGCCCTCGTTAGCCGCCATATCATCGATCCATTCGTTGCGCTCGTCTTCGCCATACTGCTCCGTGACGAAGCGCACGAAGGCATAGCCCTGTGGATAGACATAGCGCCACAGGTCCAGCGGCGTCGTGTTGAAATCGGTGATTTCTGCCCAGTCTGCCAGATCGCTCACTTCGGCTGCGCTCTGGGTCTGCCGCAGATAGTCATCCTGTTCGGCCTCGCTCCACAACTGCGAGGCGACATACTGGGCCAGTCCTTCTTCGGTCCACCAGGGGAACGCGCCGTGCGAGTCGCCTGCCATGTCAAACGTAAGCTGGTGGGTGAGTTCGTGGGCCAGCACGAACCGGATGCGCTTCCGGTCAATCGAGGCTCCTGTCACCAGTTTGAGCGATTCGCCCGGTTCGTTCCAGCCCGAAATGATCGGCAGGCTGAGCAGCGTATTGGCGACCAGCGCTTCCGGCTGGTTGTAAAGCTTGATCTCGATGACGTGATCCGGTTCATATTCCAGGCTGTCCGTTGTCAGGGCATACACGCCCGGCAGCATTTCACCAATCTGCTCCGCTACCTCGTCCAACCCAGCGGCAGCGCGCACGATGAAGTGATCGTAGGTGGTGACGGTAGCCCACCATTCGCCCGCATAGAGCCATGTGCTATCCGGTCCGAGTCTGAACTGCGCTCGAAATTCGGCCCGCTGGTTCTGCGGATTGTCTTTGAGCGACCACATCATCGTCAGATCGCCTGTCGCCTCGTCTTCGCCAATGTCCAGATTTTCGATCTTGAGATCGAACTTCTCGACCGGGTGCAGGTCGGTCCAGTCATCCGCCCAGCGCTGGTGTTCCAGGGCAAACACCGGGTCCGACTGATCCACGTAGCTCAGGTACGTTTCCCGGTCTCCGGCGCGAACGGCGGTTTCCATGTTGTTCAGCAGATCGTTGATCGCGGCTTCCGTGTCACCCCGCGCGCGCACACTGGGCAGCGGGATCAGCATAAGAGAGAGGATCAACAAGAATAGTATGTAGGGGTGCTGCTTTGCGTGCGGCGAAGTCGCTAAGCCGCTGCGCCCGGTTTTCTTCAATAAACAAGCGGCAAAATGGAGCATCAGATTTTTCTCCCAGTTGCGTTTATTCTGATCTATTGTACGGACGATTGGGGCAAGGTGAACAATCGAATCGCCGCCTAAAACCTGATATAATCCTTCCGTTCACAGAAAGCCGCTTTCAGACAAACGAGGTCTGTGGTATGACCAAACCGCTATCATTTCAAGATGTCATTATGGCCCTGCACCATTTCTGGGCCGATCAGGGCTGTGTGCTCTGGCAGCCCTACAATATTCAGGTGGGCGCGGGGACAGGTAACCCGGCGACGCTGCTCTCCGTGCTGGGGCCGGAACCCTGGCGCGTGGCTTACGTCGAACCGAGTGTTCGCCCCGACGATGGGCGTTATGGCGAAAACCCGAACCGCATGCAGTTGTTTTACCAGTATCAGGTCATTCTCAAGCCGGATACAGGCAACCCGCAGGAACTCTACCTGGCGAGCCTGGAAGCCATGGGCATCAACCCGCGCGAGCACGATATCCGCTTTGTCGAAGACAACTGGGAATCTCCGGCGCTGGGTGCGTGGGGTCTCGGCTGGGAAGTCTGGCTCGACGGGCAGGAAATTACCCAGTTTACCTATTTCCAGCAGGCAGGCGGTTTGACACTTGATCCCGTCAGCGTGGAAATTACCTACGGGCTGGAACGGATTGTGCTGGCGCTCCAGGGCAAAGATGCGGTCTGGGACATTGACTGGAACGAAATGATTTCCTACGGCGACATCCGCTTGCAGAGTGAAATTGAACACTGCAAGTATTATTTTGAAGTCGCGGATGTGGAAGGTCTCAAGCAGACCTACGATGTCTACCAGCGGGAGCACGAACGAGCGTTAGCGGCTGGGCTGGTTATTCCCGCCTATGACTACGTGCTGAAATGCAGCCACCTGTTTAATGTGCTGGATACACGCGGCGCGATTGGCGTCACCGAACGGGCCGCCTATTTCCGCCGCATGCGCGATATGACGCGCAACGTGGCGATGGCCTACGCCGAACAGCGCCAGCGCCTTGAATATCCCATGATGGACTCCTTGAAGGACTGGGACGAAACCACGATGCGCCTGCCGCGTCTGGTTCAGACCACGCCGCCCACCGAACCCGCCGACTTTCTGCTGGAGATCGGCACGGAGGAACTGCCTGCCGCCGATCTGGACGACGTGCTGGCCCAGTTGAACGAACTCGCCCCGGCGCTGCTGGGTGATCTGCGCCTCGATGCGGCCAGCGTTCAGGTGATGGGCACGCCCCGCCGCCTCGTGATTTATGCCAAACAGGTCGCCCCTCGCCAGCGGGATCAGGAAGATCTGGTGAAAGGTCCGCCCGCCAACCGCGCCTTTGATTCGCTGGGCGTGCCGACCAAAGCAGCCGAAGGATTTGCCCGCAGCAAGGGTCTTGACGTGTCGGCGCTGGAAGTGCGCTCCATTGACGGTGGTGAATATGTCGTTGCCCTGGTTAAATCGGTGGGCCGCTCCGCAACCGAAGTGCTTGCTGAAGCACTGCCCAATCTGGTCGCCAGCCTGAAGTTTGGCAAGTCGATGCGCTGGAATTCGAGCGGCGTCAGCTTCTCCCGCCCGATCCGCTGGTATGTCGCTCTGTTTGGGGATCGTCCCGTTCCGTTTGCTTACGGAGGGGTATCCAGCGACACAGTCACGCGCGGCATCCGCCCGATGGGATCGCCTGACATGCAGCTTTCTGATGTCGCCTCCTACTTCGAGGCGATGCAGCTTAGCGGCGTGATCCTGGACCCGACCAAACGCCGGACGGCAATCGTCGCCCAGGTGAAAGCTCTCGCGGCGGAAGCCGGCGGCACGATCCCGGATGATCCCGGTTTGCTGGACGAAGTGACCAATCTCGTGGAACGTCCGACGGCGCTGCGCGGCTCATTCGAGGAACGCTATCTGACTTTGCCGCGTGAAGTGCTGGTCGGTGTGATGCGCAAGCACCAGCGTTATTTTCCGGTGCAGGATGCAAAAGGCAACCTGCTGCCCTATTTTATCGCCGTGCGTAATGGCGACGACGAGCACCTGGATAAGGTGATCGAGGGTAACGAGCATGTGCTGGGCGCGCGCTTTGCCGATGCCGACTATTTCTACCGCGCCGATGTGCAAAAGCCGCTGGAAAGTTACCTGCCGCGTCTCAATACGCTGACCTTCCAGGTGAAGCTCGGCTCCATGCTCGATAAGAGTGAACGGGTGACGGCGCTCGTTCCGGCGATGGGCGATCTGGTCGGCGTGTCGAAGTCTGATATCGAGACCACCCGCCGCGCCGCGAAGCTGATGAAAGCGGACCTTGCTACGCAGATGGTGGTCGAGATGACCTCTTTGCAGGGCATCATGGGCCGCTATTATGCGCTGCAATCCGGCGAGCCGCGCGCAGTTGCCGACGCCATCTGGGAAAGCTGGCTGCCGCGTTACGCGGGTGACAAAGTGCCTGCGACTATCCCCGGCACGCTGTTGGCCCTCACAGACCGCCTGGATAGCCTTGTCGGGCTATTTGCCGCGGGATTGGCTCCCACTGCCAGCGCCGATCCGTTTGCCCTGCGCCGCGCTGCTCTGGGCGTCGTCCAGATTCTGCTGGATCATAAGCTCGATCTGAACCTGTACGACGCCGTAAAGATTGCCGCCGCTGCTCAGCCTATCCCCGTCAGCGAAAATGCCGCGCGCGATGTCGTGACGTTCATCATCGGGCGGCTGGATGTGCTGCTGCACGAAGCGGGCAAACAGCATGATGTGATCGACGCCGTGTTAGCCGAACAGGGCCACAACCCGGCCCGTGCCGAAATTGGCGTCGATGAACTGTCTGGTTGGGTGCGCCGTGATAACTGGCCTTTCATCCTGGACAACTATGCCCGCTGCGTGCGAATCACCCGGCCCGAACCAACCGTCTACACGGTCAATCCGGCGCGCTTTGTCGAACCGTGCGAGAGTGAACTGTACGCGGCTTACCAGTCGGCAGCGGTGAAACTGGGCCAGGGTGGCAATGTGGACGCCTTCCTGAGCACCTTCGAGCCTATCGTCCCGCAAATCGCCCGCTTCTTTGAGCAGGTGATGGTCCATGCCGACGATCGCACCGTGCGGGAAAATCGCCTGGGGCTGCTGCAAGCTGTCGCCGGGCTGGCTTCTGGTCGCGCCGATCTGAGCCGCCTCGCCGGGTTCTAGGAAAATTCACCTCACCCCGGCTGACCGCAAAAGCGGCGGTCAGCTTGCCCCTCTTCAATCAAGTTGGAGAGGGGCGAGACAGTGAGGTGGCGCGGCATATCCGCGCTTTGTATAATCGCGCAAAACACGTGCAGGAGAAGCGCTTGACCGAGCAAAAGCCACAACCTCTATCGCCCAAGCTCTACACCGAAGAGTATTTCCTGACCGCCTGCGAAGGGTATGAGGATTTTTTGAGCAGCGATGGTGAGAACCTGTCTCGGCGGCTCAAAGAAGCCTTTGCCTACGCGGCGGTTGAGCCAGGGATGCAAATTCTGGACGTGGGTTGTGGACGCGGCGAGATCGTCCGGCATTGCGCACACCTGGGAGCGGATGCCTACGGGATCGATTACGCGCCCGCCGCGATCCGGCTCTCTCGTGACGTGCTGACGCGTGATGGCAAAGAGGTGGTTGGGGTGATGGCGCTCTCTCAGGCCGATGCCAAGCTGCTGCCCTTCCCGGATCGTTTATTTGACCGCGTGCTGATGTTCGATGTGGTGGAGCATCTGCACCCCTGGGAACTGCACGACGCGCTGCTGGATGTGCGGCGTGTCCTGAAAGACGATGGGCGGCTGATCATCCACACTGCGCCGAATATCTGGTACGACCGTTATGCCTATCCAGTGGTGCGTTTGTTCCGGCGAATGGCCGGGCAGGGTGAAGGGTATCCCGCCGATCCGCGCCAGTTTTTGGTTGAGCATAACCGGGATGTGCATGTCAACGAGCAGTCTGTCTTCAGCCTGCGCAAGACTCTGAGCAGGGCGGGGTTTGCGGGCCGCGTCTGGCTCGATTCGCCGCCGCAGAACCGCCAGGAAAACCCGGTATTGGCCGGGATGCGCCATGTGCTGTTCCGCTGGCCTCCGTTCCGCCTTTTTTTTGAGCGAGAAGTGTTTGCGGTTGCCCATAAAAGTGGTATTTCGTAGGGGCGCTGGCTAAGCCGCTGCGCCCAAAAGGATATTAGGGGATTTCCCCCGGTAACGTAATAAACTATGCGTGATAAACGGCCTGTAGATGAACTGTCAGTCGATGAACTGGAACGTATCCTGGCGATCCGCCGCCGAGAACAGCGCCAGGAGCGTCTGCGCCGCTATGACGGCCAGGGACGCCGCCTGCCAGTTCCGGCGGAGGCAGAGCTGCCCCGCCAGCACGAAGCGGCGGAAAATCTGCCGCCTCTGGAACCGCCCGTTACCTACGATATCACGGACGACGTGCCGCGCTTTGAGGACGAAGTAGAGGAAGAGCGCCCGCGCAAACAAACTCCTCGCCCGTTCGAAATGGCTATGCCTGCTCCGGTTCAGCAGCGTTCCCGGCAGCGAGCGGCCTGGGATCGCTTCCTCCTGACCATCGAAGTGCTTGGCGTGCTGGCCTTTGTGGGTCTCATCGGCTACGGCGGATATTATCTCGCCCGCGAAAACGACAAGATTGATCAAAAGATGGATGCCCTCAAAAACGAGTCGGCAGCCATGCAGCAGGAATATCAGGCCATGCGCGCTACACCGACGCCCGCCCCTGAACTGCGCGTGCAGATTGTCCGATTATCTGCTGCCCGGCAACCATGCCTCACCCGAAGATACAGGGGGTGTTTGGGCACCTAATATGGATGAATTGAACGACCTGCCCGCCAGCATCCGGCAAGCCGCTATTGTCCAATATACATCGCCCCAGGCGGCACTGGGTACCGCCCCCACAACCGCCAATACTCCGGTTGGATTGAGATTCCCGGCCTGATCCGCCCGTCGATGCTTCCATTTATGGCGAGCGACGATTGGTATACCCTGATGAAAGGCGTGGGGCATATGTCGGGCACGGCCAACGTGGGTGAGCGCGGTAACATGGTGCTGACGGCGCACAACGATATTTATGGGGAAATCTTCAAGAATATACAGTATCTTGAACCGGGCGATGTTTTTTATGTGACAGGCAATAATGGGCAGCGGTATACTTATGAAGTGACCGCATAAACAGCCAGTCAAGCCGACGGATGTCTGGGTATTGGCGGCTGATGGCGGCAAAGTCGACGGCAACCTTGATCACCTGCCATCCTTACCGCGTCGATAACCAGCGAATGGTTGTTTTTGCTGAACTGCGCTCCGGAACATAGTTCAGGCCGGAACATAGTTTCGACTTGATACAAGTTTGGGCTGACACGTTGCAAGGTGTCGTGTATACTATTCCGTTTAGGGTGTTTTTTAGACAGGAGATATTCGAGCCGTATGGCTAAGAAAGCACGTAAGACCAATCGACCCAATGTATCGAAGGACGCGCTGGAGCGCGCTCGTAAGGAAATGTACGCCGTTCCCGCCGAAGCGGAAGAGGTTGTTGATGCGCCTGCCGCCGCCAAAGTTGGTTCGGCTGTAGCAGCAGCGCGCGCCCCGCGCAAAGGAGTAGTTTTAGTTCCTCGCGTTGTGAATCTGCGCGAAGAATATGCCTATGTGCTGCAGGACCTGCGCAACATGGCGATCCTGGCGTCGGGCCTGATGATAGTACTCCTCCTCATGGCGCTGTTTATCATCAAATAACCCAGGAAATAGGAAGAGGCGGTGATGAGCCGCCTCTTTTTTTTAAAGAGAGGGAATTGTTGGCGGACTGCCGCCCGATTTGCTCACTGGGGGAGGCGGCGCGGCGGGTGGCGCTGCTGCCGGTGATGGGCTTCGAGTGGCGGTGCGCTGGCTTTGCAGGTGCAGGGGAGGTGCGGATCCGTCCTCGGTTTCGCTGCCCGATTTGCCGCCGCCCTGGATAGGCAGCAGGATCGTGATTTTCGTGCCGCGGCCCGGCGCGCTCTGGATGCGCAGCGTCCCTTCGACCAGTTCGGCTCGTTCCCGCATGTTGACCATGCCCAGGCTGCCGCGCTGATCGTAATTGGCGTCAACCGCGCCCACGTCGAAGCCGACGCCATCGTCCTCGATTTCCACCACGACAAACGTCGCCTGTTTATAGAGCCGCACCCAGATATGCTCGGCCTTGGCGTGTTTGCGGGCGTTGTTGACCGCTTCTTCGATGATGTAAAACAGCACGCCCTGCGCATGGGTATCAATCACATCCTCGATATTGTGCTGGCCCTGAAGCGTGACCTCGGTATTGTGCGTATCGCGCATTTTTTCGACCAGTTGGCCCAGCGCGGCGACAAGTCCCTGCGTTTCCAGCACCAGGGGCCGCAGCGTAAACAGCATGTGGCGGATTTCTTTGGTCGTGCGGCGGGCCAGTTCTTCGACCTTCCACAGTTCTTCCAATGCCTGTTGGGGTTGGCGTTCGATCAGCCGCCGGATGTAATTGACGCGCATCGCAATCGCGGCGACGCTCTGCGTGGGGCCGTCGTGCAGATCGCGCGAGAGCTTTTTGCGCGCGTCTTCCTCGACATCAACAATGCGCTCTTTCTCGTTAAGCAGATTCTGGTAGAGCACGGCGTTTTGCAGGGCGATGGTTGCCTGTGTGCCGATAGCCGACAGCAGTTCGACATGTTCATCCGAGAAGGCGTTCGGTTGGTCACTGCCAAAGACCAGCACTCCGTAATTATCAAATCCGGCGCGCAGCGGGATCGCCAGTACCGATTTTGCATCCTGGAAGGCAACAAAATAGCGCAGTTCAGGGTCGCGCACGGCGTCGCCGCCAAAGACGGGTTCGGCCTGTTTGAGGGCAAGTCCGAGGACGCCGCGTGTGCCGGGAACGGACACCTGTTCGTCGGTGCGGGTCAGGCGGCGAGAGGTGACTACACGCAGCTTGTTATCTTCACCCTGGAACAGCAGCACGGCGCTGATCAATCGTCCTGCGGTGCCCATCTCATGCATGCCCAGCGTGCCCATATCCTGCGCCGCATCCAGCACATGGCGGTAGTCCAGGGTGGCGCTAAGTGTATTGGCCATCTCATAAATCGCGCGGGCACGTTCGCGCGCTGCCCGCAGCCGCCGCGCTTCAATTTCACGCTGATCGAGCGCCTGTAAATCCTGGGATGTCCAGCCACCTGTCCGCAAAATCGCGCCCAGCGTGCCAAAGATCGCCAGAAACGCGAGGCTGGCTCCCATGCCCATCATTTCATCCCGGTTGAGGTTGATTTCCACTGCACCGAGCATCACGCCCAGAATGAGCAGGCTCAGGGCCAGCATCATGCCGCGCCAGCCAAAGCGGAAGGCGGCCTCAAACACCGCCAGCGCGCCAAACACCAGCAGCGGCACAACGGACCCGTTATAAGCCCAGAAAAAGACGCCCGCCGTGATGCTGTCTCCGATGATGGACAATACGCCGAGAACGCGCTCGTGCATGCTGCGCACCAGCGTCAGCACGCCGATCAGTAAATTAATGGACGCTGCGACAACCAGGCCAATCAGCAGCCGGTTGCTATCGGTTTGGGTTTCTTGGAGCAGTGCCGTTTTAGCCAGCACCACCAGGGCCGTGCCGCCCAACAGAAACAACCACCTCAACCAGAACAGGGCTTTGTCGAGGCGGTGAAACGGAAGCGCGGGAGAAGGTTGTTTGTTCAAAAGCGTCCTCTGGACACTCACACCATTGAGAAATGCGCCGGAATACGCAAATTTGCGCCGCGTGATGCGCAAACAAAATGCCGCAGGTAAGGTTAATGCTACCTGCGGCACTTGTTAGAGTGGGCGCGAAGGGACTCGAACCCCTGACCTCACGGATGTGAACCGTGCGCTCTAACCAGCTGAGCTACGCGCCCAATATGCGCGCATTATAGCATTATTCCCGTATGCTGGCAACCCCCGAACATGCCAGTCCTGACGCTCATTATAGCCCCAAAGCCGGGGGAGTACGAGCCGTGCTGCTTTTCCCTCGTTTCTGCTGGCGGAGTGTGGTATGCTAGGTGGCAAAAGAACGGTTTAGCAGGAGGTAAGTGCTGTGGGTTTCCTCAAAAAATTACTGGGTGGTGGTAGTGGATTTTCTGGACGGGGAGATGCCGATGGGATGTATTATTACATCCGCTCCAAGCGTACCGGCGAAGTGATCCAGGTGCGTCTGCACCGCGCCAACGATTTGTCCCCCAATGACGATTACTCCGGCTACTTTGCGCATAAGGTTATCGTGGGCAGCAAGAGCTTTGATCGCATTGATGCCGATTTTTATTTTGACAAAAGCCGCCGTCTGACCAGTACCGAGCTGGCAGGTGGAGAGCTGGTTGATCGCAAAGACTACGACGAGTATCTGGCCCAGCAGGGCAGTTAAGCGTTTATGCCGATAACGCGCGCGCCGTCGCTAACGCTGCTCCTCTTCGACGTAGACGGGGTGCTGATCCACCCCGTAGGATACAAAAAAGCGGTGCGGGCAACAGTGGCCCGCTTTTCTGCGTTAATGGGTTTATCCGGCATCGAACCGGATGACGACGAAATCGCCGTTTTTGAAGCAGGCGGCATTACCAACGAGTGGGATTCCGCGCCTATCTGCATCAGCGCCATTCTGCTCGGCGCGCTTGCCCAGCGGCCCGATCTGTGCCGTGCCACGCTGGACGATACGCTGGCGGCAGTGCGCGACGCGGGATTATCGCTTACCCGTCCTTCGTTCAGCGCTCTGGCTCGTGATGTAGCCCGTTTAAACACGGATGGGCTAGCTCCTTCGGCGCTGCATCTGGCGGCGCTGGCGGATCAACTCGATCCGGCTCATCTGCCGCTGTTTTCGGCGCTGCTGCAAGATGTCTATTCTCTCGACTCGCCCACGACCCGCGTCTTTCAGACCTATACACTGGGCAGCCAGCGCTTTAACGAGACCTATGGCGAACCCGCTCCGTTTGAGAGCGAGAGTTACCTCGCGGAGTACGATCTATCTCTGATTAGCACAGCCAACCGGGATCGCCTGCTCGCCTGGATCGATCAGCCGGGGCACGGCGCGGTCATCTTCACAGCACGTCCCAGTCTTCCGCCTGCGGGGCTGCCTGTTCTGGGATATCCACCGGAAGCGGAACTTGCCGCCGATCTGCTTGGATTGGCGGATCGCTTGCCGCTCATGGGCAAAGGCCGCGTTGACTGGCTGGCAGGCCAGTATGAGCGTGATGTCCTGGACTATATCAAACCCTCTCCCGTGCAGGCGCTGGCCGCCATCGGCGTGGCAGCATCCTGGGCGGAAAATCCCGCCGGGGCGGAAAACCCCGCCGGAGCGGAAATTCCGGCCCTGCAAGCCGCCGCCGATCTCTATGAGCACGGCAAGCTGTCCGGGCCGCTGGCGGAACTGGCTGGTGAACCGGTACGCGTGGTGCTCTTTGAAGATTCGCCAACGGGCATCCATGCCGCGCGCCGGGCTGTCGAACTGCTGCGTGATGGTGGGCTGAATGTGAGTTTTGAGGCGGTAGGCGTCTCCCCCCAGGCCGATAAACAGGCCGCCCTGCGCGCCATCGCGGATCGGGTGGTGGATGTCGTAAACGACGGCCTGAAACCCATTTTGGATGGCGCAGCTTAGACCCTATGCTGTTATGTTCTATAGTAGACAGGCAGGAACATGGGGAGTAACAACATGTCAGTCTTTCAACTTGAAAAACGAACGCTCGGCAAGAGCAATCTGGCAGTTACGTCTATTGGATTGGGATTGTGGGCGGTCAGCGGCAGCGAGTGGGGTCCGGTGGAGGACCAGGAAACGCTGTCCGCGATTGACGCGGCCCTTGACGCAGGCGTTAATTTCTACGATACGGCGGATGTTTACGGGAACGGGCACAGTGAAGAACTGTTAGGGCAGGCGATGGTGGGCCGCCGCGATCAGTTCATCGTTGCCAGCAAGATCGGCTGGATCGGTTTTGATGGTGAAGCGAAGCGCACCGCCTATGACACGGTAGACAAGCTGATCGCGGGCGTCGAGAGCAACCTGCGCCGCCTGCAAACCGATCATCTCGACGTGATCCAGAGCCATATTGATTTTCACGACCCAACGATGGAAATTTTCCTGGAGGGGTTCCGGCGCTTGCAGCAGGCGGGTAAGGTGCGCGCTTACGGCGTCAGCACCAGCGATCTTGAGTATCTAAAAGCCTTTAATGCTGATGGCGGCTGCGGGACTCTGCAAATCGACTACAGCATTCTCAACCGAACGCCGGAGAGCGATATTTTCCCGTACTGCATCGAGAACAAGATTGGCGTGATTGTGCGCGGCCCGCTGGCGATGGGCATCCTCACCGGCAAATTCGACGCGCAGAGCCAGTTTCCGGAGAACGACTTCCGCCACAAATGGAAGACCGACCCCGATCAGCGCGCCGTGTTTTACGACGATCTGACCAAAGTCGAGCGCCTCAAGCCGCTGGCCCAGGGCAAGACATTGGCCCAGCTTGCGCTCCAATTCGCGTTGGCCCATCCAGCCGTGTCCACCGTGATCCCCGGCGCGAAGAATGTTCGCCAGCTTCAGGATAATCTGACGGCGAGCATCGTGCCGCCATTGACCCCCGGCGAGATGATCCAGATCAACGAGATTGTGCCGCCCAGCGGCGGGCGTAAAATCTGGCCCGCATAAAACCGATCAGAAAATAACACGACCAACTGTAGTTGTCCACGAAGCTCGATCACAGATGGCGGGCTTCGTGTTTTCCCTCGGTTTTTCCGTCAGGGTGAAGTTAACCTATGTGCATGATGCCAAAGATTATAGATCCCTCTCCGGCGTTAGGGCACAGCAATGAAGCACTCTTCTGCCGCAATAGGGCAGGTCGCCAGGACCAACTGGCGGTTTGGTATCTCAACCGTAAAGGCCGCGTCTGGTTGAGACGCAACCCAAAAATACCGAGTCGCTGTGCTAACACGGAACCAGCCAAGAAAAATTGGGCAGACACGGGCGGTGGGTTTGACCTGGGTGGCTTCGTTTGTGACGAGTTGAAAACAGCTACCGGGCGGCATCGCTGTCGGGTTTGTTATGCCCTGACGCCATAACTCGGCCTCAAACGTTCGCATGACACCATCCGCCATTTCCTGTTGAAACACCAGACGGTGAATGTCGAGCGTTTCTTCAGAGATATTGATTAGAATAAACTGTTCATCATCGAAGACCGCCCGCAAATCAGGCACAGGTGTCGCAGTGAGGGAGGGAATTGGCGTAGGTGTTAACGTCGGTGTCTAAATCGCGGCCCCGGCGGTAGCGGTGGCGTTCACTTCTGCCTGGGTTGCCGTTGCTTGGGCGTCGGTTGTGCTTTGCAGCACAGCGACCTGAGTAGCTGTTATACGCGCGTTGACGGTAGCATTGATTACCGCGTCTTGTGTGGCAGTTGCCTGCACAAATGCTGCATCTGACGTGGCGGCGGCTCGCGCTGTGGCGGTATTCATTAACGCTTCTGTCGCCGTATAGTTCGGTGAGGGCGTCATTGTCCATTGTGTAGCCGTGCCGGTTAGCGCAAAAGCCACCCGCGCATCTGCCGTTGAGGTAGCATCCATCTGCGCTGTGCCTGTTTGGTCCAATTCAACCAACACGGTCTGGCGTAATTCCGCCGCCGAGAGGGTCGCTGTCGGAGTCAACTCGTCTTGAGATTGGAGCAGGAGGAACAACACGACAGCCAGTGTTGCCAGCAGGGCGGCACCCATCACCCAAAATACGGGCGAGCGATAAGCGGGCCGGGGCTTGTTCGTGGTCAGCAGCGGCGAATTTGGGTTGATGATCACCTGGACCTGGCTACCACTTAATGCTTTAGAACCGGTCTTTAGCACGGGCGTGGTGAAAAAATTCGTCAGTTGGCCGGTGTGACCCCGGATCGCGCTCTCGAACGCCTCCGAAAACGCGGTTATGGACTCCCAACGATCCGCCGGATTTTTCTCCATCGCTCGTTCCAAAGTCCTACGCACAGCGTCCGGCACATCGCTACGATAAATCTGCGGCGGGGTTGGGGCTTCGTTCAGATGTTTATGTAACATGCCGTAGGGCGTGGTCGCGTCAAATGGCAGGGAACCCGTTAACAACTGGTAGATGGAGATAGCCAGCGCGTATTGGTCAGCCGCCGGGGTCAGGGGTTCGGAACGCCACTGTTCGGGGGGCATATAAAGCGGCGTCCCGACGGGGGTGCCGGACGTCGTATACGACGTTGAGGCTTCCATCAACTTAGCCAGCCCGAAGTCCACGATGTAAGCGACACCCTGCTCGTCAAACATGATATTACCGGGTTTGATATCACGGTAAATCACGCCCCGGCTGTGCGCATAATCCAGGGCGCTGGCTAACTGTTTCAGCAGGTCCGAGACTTCACCAAAAGAGGGCAGGGGCTTACCAGCATTCACGCGCTGAGTCATGCGTTGTTCGAGCGTGCCGCCTGTCAAGAGGCGCATAACTACGTAACTGACATCCCCTTGCACGCCGTAATCATAGACGGGAACAATATGTGTATGTTCCAACGCGGCGGCGGTTTTGGCTTCACGGTAAAATCGTTCAATGTACCCTGCTTCGGCGGACAGCCCCGGAAACAGCACCTTAATGGCAACATCACGGTCCAGGCTGCGTTGGTGTCCTCGATAGGCGACGCCCATTCCACCAAAGCCCAGCAGTTCACACAATTCATATTGACCAAATACCTGCCCGGTCAGATTTTGGATGTTCATACTTTGTAATCCCGATGATTCATGGAAAATATATAGTGTAAGTATAATGAGTATTGAGAAAAATGCGATTACTCTGCTTAGTATTTGAGGGAGATAGAGAATTCGCTGATGAAAAGAATTTTGAGCAGCACAAATAGAGGCTAATTCCTGGCACATGGATCATTAATACCAGAAATCAGCCTATAATAGACTTCTTTACCTGTCTTGTTTAAACTTGCTCCGTATCGAGGATAGGCACTTAGCTCCCAATCGCCAGCACGGTCAGGACCATCGCCGCGAAGGGCAGCGACAGCAGGAACATGGCCGCGTACCACTTGCTATCGAAGCGCAGGTGCATAAAGTACATCACGACCAGGATCACCTTCGTGGTTGAAAGCGCCACCAGCGGCCCTACCACCGAGAAGGGCAGATCCGCCACGCTGAGCGCGACTTCGATGAAGGTGATGATCACCAGCGCGGCAAAGATGCCGACATAGGTTATCCGGTGCGAATGGACACCATCGGCGCGCGGCGTAGGCCAGAAACTCCGCTTCAGTTCGATCAGCGGCGCGGTCGGGCCAACCGCTCCCTCAAGCGCCGCAGCGTCCGGCAGATCGCGCTCCCAGGCAGGGCGGGCGTGGGGCACAACGGGCATCCGCATAAAAAGCCCCCACAGCGGGATCAGGAAAAACAGGTTGCCGACCAGTCCGGCACCCACGCCGATGAGCATCGCCAGCCATTCACTGAATCCCCGGCTTGAGGCGATGATCGGCGTGATCACGCCGCCCAACGTCACGCCTGAGGCCATCCACAACGCCACTATCAGCAATAAATCTTGATTCATGTGCTACTCGCCTCTACGGGATCAGGTAAATGACCGTGAACAGCACGATCCACACCACGTCAACGAAGTGCCAGTACAATCCGAACAGTTCCACGCCCAGGTAATTTTCAGAGGAATAGTCGCCGCGCCGCGCTTTGATCATCAACAGGGCCAGCCAGACCACGCCGCCCATCACGTGCAGCCCGTGAAAGCCCGTCGTCGTGAAAAAGGCCGATCCAAACAGGGTCTCGGCGTTAATTCCCTCGTGCAGCAGGGCGCGCCACTCAAACGCCTGGATGCCCAGAAACGTCACACCGAGCGCGCCCGTTACCAGGAACCAGTTGCGGAACACGGCTTTGTCATTCGATTGCAGCGCTTCCAGCCCCATGACGACGGCAAAACTGCTGATGATCAGCACCGATGTGCCCATCGTCGCCAGCGGCAGGCTGAGAATGTTGTGCGCTTCTTCAAAGCCCTCGTTGATCTTAAAGCCGACAAAGGCCCCAATCAGCGAGCCAAAGAACATGACTTCGTTTGCCAGGAAGACCCACATGCCCAGCTTGCGATCATTCAACTGGGTCAGGAAGTGGGGATGCATATCCACCTGCGGGAAGTGCCCCATTGTCCAGATGCCCAGCAGCAAGATGACCACCCCGGGGACCAGCAGCAGCGGTTGGATCACGCCGACTGCCGCTAGCGCTGCGCCCCCCGCGACGACAATCGGCCCAAAGCTGGGGGGAGGCAGGTGAATTTCTTCCTCATCAGGCTCAGGCTCATAATCGGCCTGCCCGACTGTGCTCACCTGATCGCCGCTCAGTTCGACTTCTGGGACTTCTTTGATTTCGTCCGGTAGTAGCTGCACGTCGCTGCTCATTGATCTTTTCCTTCCGTGATCCCTAACCGCAGATCGCGCGCCGGGCGGCGGCTGTGTACTTCGGGAATGCGCTTAAAATTGTAGGGCGGCGGCGGCGAGGAGACGGTCCATTCCAGCGTATCCGCTTCCCAGGGATCGTTACCCGCGATAACGCCATGCCGGATGCTGTGGATCATGTTGTAGATCCAGATCATCACGGAAATGCCCATGATAATGCCGCCCACGGTGGACAGCTCATTGAGCCCCGTCCAGCCCCGGTCCGGGGTGTAGTCGTAGATGCGGCGCGGCATCCCTTTCAGGCCCATGATATGCATGGGGAAGTAGGTGATGTGGAAGCCGATGAACAGCGTCCAGAACTGAATCTTGCCCAGCCGTTCGTCCAGCATGCGCCCAAACATCTTCGGCCACCAGTAATAGATGCCAGCGAACACACCAAACCCTGCTCCGCCAAACACGACGTAGTGCAGGTGGGCGACAATCCAGTAGGTGTCGTGGACCTGTTCGTCAATCGGGACAATCGCCTGGAAGACGCCCGTGATCCCGCCCACGACGAACGAGGCCAGGAAGCCGAGCGCGTACAGCATCGGCGTGGTGAAGCGCAGCGATCCGCCAATGATCGTAAACAGCCAGTTGAACATCTTGACCCCGGTTGGCACGGCGATCAGCATCGTCGTGAAGACAAACACCGCTTCTACAGCAGGCGGCAGGCCGATGGTGTACATATGGTGCACCCAGGTGCCGAAGCCCATCACGCCAATCGCTACCGAGGACAGCGCAACAGCCTTATACCCAAAGATCGGCTTGCGGGAGAAGACGGGCAGCACTTCAGAGATGACGCCCATTGCGGGCAGCACCATGATGTAAACGGCGGGGTGTGAGTAGAACCAGAACAGATTCTGCCACAGGACCGGATCGCCGCCCCGCGCCGGATCAAAGAAGGCCGTGTGAAAATTGCGATCCGCGATTAACATCATAAAGCCGCCGGTCAGCATCGGCGTCGCCAGCAGGATCATGAAGGCCATCGTCAGGACGCCCCACACGAACAGCGGCATTCTCATCCATGTCATGCCCGGTGCGCGCAGCCGGAAGATCGTCACGATGAAATTGATCGCGCCGATCAGCGAGGCCGTACCGCCCAGGCCCAGGCCAAGCAACCACAGGTCCGTGCCATGCCCCGGCGAAAACTCTTTGCCGCTCAGCGGCGGGTACGAGGTCCAGCCGTTAGAGGGTGGCCCACCCTTCACGAAGAAACTGGAATAGAGTATCAGGCCGCCGAACAGAAACATCCAGTAGCTCAGCGCGTTCAGGCGCGGGAAAGCCATATCGCGCGAGCCGATCATCAGCGGAATAAGATAGTTGCCCAGCCCGGCCCCAATGGGGATGATGAACAGGAAAACCATCGTCGAGCCGTGCAGCGAGAACAGTTGGTTATAACCCGCCGCCGTGACGAGCTGTCCGCCGGGTTGGGCCAGTTCCAGGCGCATCACTTCCGCCAGGCAGACGCCAATCACGAAGAAGGTGAAGCAGGTCAGGACATACATGATGCCGATCCGCTTGTGATCGACGGTCGTAATCCAGGACAGCAGCCCTCGCGGTTCAGTGGCGGCGACGCGCCTTGTTGCTGCTATGGTTGCCATAGTTACTCCTCACTGCGGGACCGCAGCGCTAATAGTTTCTCAAGTATTCGATCAGGTCAGCCAACATCTGCGCATCGAGACGCTCCCCGTAATCCTGGGGCATGATGCACTGTTCGTACCCGTGCGCGAGATGTTCACACGGCATCAGGATCGACTCACGGAGATACTGCTCGTCCGTGTAATCGTATTTTTTCATATGCTCGGCGTCGTCTTCCATCCGATCTAAGCCGGGGCCGGATGACTGGTCCTGATCGGCGTGGCAGGCGTTGCACGCCAGATCGCTGAAGACCTGCGCGCCGCGATCCGCGTTGCCCTCTGGCATCTCGGATTCCATGTCGGTGCCCATCGGGTGGAAGGCCGCTGCTTCCGCTGTCTGTTCCGTCAGCCAAACATCAAAGTCGGCGGGTTCCATCGCGTTCACTTCGATCATCATGTCATAGTGGCTCAGGCCGCAGTATTCGGCGCACTGGCCGATATACGTGCCCGGTTTTTTCACCTTTAGCCACATGGTATTGACGTGACCCGGAACCGCATCGACTTTGCCAGCCAGTTCGGGAACCCAGAAGCTGTGCTGGACATCCGTTGACGAGATTTCCAGCAGCACATTGCTGTTGGCCGGGACAAAAAGTTCGCGCGTGGTCTTGACGCCAGTTTTGTCGCCTTCACCCTTGAAGTACTCGTAATCCCAGTTAAACATGTAGCCAGTGACATGTACCGTCAGATCGGGCGTGGTGTCCTTCTGGTTGGCCTTAGCGCGATATCCGGTGCGGAACGCTTCGAGGGTGAGGACAAACAGGACAGCGATAATGACAAATCCCAGCACTGTCCAGCCGATTTCCAGGCGAGTGTTTCCCTCGACTTGCTCCGGCATTTCATCGCGCCTGCGCCGCCTGTAGCGGATAATTCCAAACAGCAGCAGCCCCTCGACCAACACGAACACGGGGATCGCCATCCAAAGGGTGATAGAAAACAGTTGGTTAAACGTATCGTGGTCCGCGCCGCCCTCTGCGGGGCCATGCGCCCAGACCTGTGCGGGAAAGATCAGTGTGGCGATGATCAGCACACCTATCCATCCGGGTTTGTGCATCCATTTTGAGAACTTCACCTGGGTTAGAACCCCCTTCAAAGTGATCCAACTACGCGGTTCATCGGTGCAAACGCTGCACCGCATTAGCCTGTGCCCAACTGTCACCACAGCAACACGAGGGGGAGAATCGGTGACGAGTTTCACAAATTCCTTCACAAAATAATCGTGCAACCACTCAGATTATAAACATCATTTACAAGAAAAAAAAGTAACTAATTAGTAAAAAATGGAAGAACCGTGCCCTTCTTATACAGAATATATTTTTTCTTTGTTCAAGCGGCTACACGAAAATAAAAACCCCGGCATAAAAGCCGGGGTTGGATACGTTTTTCTCGAATCTGAGTCTAGGCCTTGACGTGGCGCGGCTGCTCCAGATAGCGCACCGCGGTAAATAACGCTGCCAGGATCATCACCAGGGCGGCAATGAACGCCGCACGATAGCCAAGGAACTGCACAATCAGCCCGCCGAGCAGCGGCGCAGTGAGCAGTGCGACAGCGCTCATTGAGTTAAACAGGCCAGAATAGATCGGGCGCTGGTCGTGCGAGGCGTAGCTGATCACCCAGTTGATAAAGCCCAGGCCCAGCGTGCCGCCCATGATCCCCGCCGCGAAGAATCCCACGTAGAGCGGGGCAGGGCCAACGAACCCAGCCAGCAGCGCCATGATCGGGTGAATCGTTGCCGCCAGCAGTGCCAGCCGGACAAACTGGATCAGATAGCGATCTCCCGCCCACGAAAAGAGCAGCGATCCCAAGACGTTCCCCAAGGTCTGCATCATCAGCAGATTGCCGACTGCGACGCTGCTTTTCATGTGCAGTTCCTGTGTCGCAAACCCAATGTAGAAAGGACTAGCCAGCAGGAACAGGCCCGCCAGGATGCGTGTGATAATCATCGCCCGGAATGGCTGGTCTTCTCGCAGAACGCGGGTCAACTGGGGCCAGTATTCCCGCAGGGAGGGTGACTCGTCCTGCGGTTTGCCGCCGGGCAGTTCGCGGACAAACATCGGCAGTGGAATGGTGATCACAAACATCGTCCCGGCAATGCCGAACAGCAGCGCGTAATTACCGGGGAAGCCCGGTCCATCGTCGCTCAGGATGATGCGCACGACCTGCGACATCCCGATCATGATCACGCCGGGGATGGCTGTACCCAGGCCGAACAACCGGGCGCGGCGCGGCGAGTCCAGGCTGCTGCCGATCAGATCCATCCAGGGAACGCCGACCAGCCCATCGCCTACTGCCGCGATCCCATAGCAAATCAGGAAGGCTAAGAGAATGGTACCTCGATGATCTTCCCCCAGCAGCAAGATCAACCCCGCGAAGATGAAGATCACAAACCGCACCGGGATATTGGGTCCGGCGAACCACCATTTTTTGTTTGCCACGCGCATCAGCCGCCGCGCCACCAAAAGCTGCGGCATCAGCCAACCCACATCGAACATCTGGCTGGAGAACGCGATCAAGATTTCCGAATCCGTCAGGCGGCGAATGAAGTCCGGAATCACCGTACTGGGGCCGATCATGCCCATCGCGACGGCAAAGATGATGAAGTCACTCAAAAAGAACGGAAAGTTCCGGCGGTGAATGGCTTCATTGCCGCCAGAAGCAGCGCTATCAGACATGGGCTTTTTATCTTTCCTGGTTTAAAACCTCACGCCTGATTCTACGAGACGTAACCCCCGGCGTCCAGTGCAGGTTCAGTGGGCTGTTCGTGAAATCTTGCTTAAACTCTGTTCGATATTAGTGATCATTTTTTGCATAAATCTACACCCCGCAGGTCAGCAGTTCTAGGAGAAAAGCATGGCAACCGATCTGCAAACCGCACACCAGATAGACGATACCGGGATTGATCTGGATAACCGGACGCTGCTCGAAATGTACTGGCAGATGGTCCGCGCCCGACGCCTGGACGAGCGTACCTGGGTGCTGCACCGCCAGGGCAAGATCGCCTTCCACATCTCAGGCATCGGCCATGAAGCGATCCAGGTTGGCGCGGCCTACGCGATGCGGCGCGGTTATGACTACGCGCACCTCTACTACCGCGACCTGGCTTTTACGCCTGGCGCTGGGCTATACCCCGCGTGATTTTATGCTGGCTGTGTTTGGCAAAGAGGGCGAACCGACCAGCGGCGCGCGCCAGATGCCGTCGCACTGGTGCAACAAAAAGCTGGGGATCGGCCCTTCGTCCAGCCCGGTCGCGACGCAGGTTCCGCAGGCGGCGGGGATGGCCCTTGCCAGCAAACTGATGGGAGATGACCGCGTGACCGTGACCAGCCTGGGCGAAGGCTCGACCAGCGAGGGCGACTTTTTTGAGGGACTGAACTGGGCGGGTGTGCATAAACTGCCGTTGATCTGCATTGTGCAGAACAACATCTACGCGATTTCCGTCCCGATGCACATGCAGATGGCTGTGCCGAATGTGGCGGATCGCGCGGCGATGTTTGGGATCGCAGGCGTGGTGGTGGATGGCAACGATGTGCTGGCCTCCTACCGCGTGATGAAAGAGGCGGTTGAACGGGCGCGCAGCGGCGGCGGCGCGACTCTGCTCGAAGCCAAGACCTACCGCCCCGTGCCCCATTCCTCCGACGATGATGATCGCACCTACCGTACCCGCGACGAGGTCGAAGATTGGAAGCGCCGCGATCCGATCAAGCGCTTCCAGGCCTATCTGCTCGAAAAAGGCTTCTTGACGCCGGAGACCATCGAGGAGATCGAGTCGCGCATCCGCGAGGAAGTGGACGAAGCCCATGCGAATGCCGAACACGCGCCCTATCCCCCCGCCGAAGATGCGCTGTTCCCGGTCTTTGCCCCGCCGGCACTGACTATAACCCCTGGAACCGTTAACCGCACGAGGAGACACACGAACGATGCCCGAAATTACCCTGATCGAAGGTCTGCGTCAGGCGATGGACGAAGAACTGGCCCGCGATGAGCGCGTTTTTATCACTGGCGAAGATGTGGGTCCGCGCGGCGGTGTGTTCCGCGCGACAGTGGGCCTGTTCGACAAATACGGCCCGACCCGCGTGATCGACTCGCCGCTGGCGGAACTGAGCATTGTGGCGGTTGGCATCGGCGCGGCGCTGGCCGGGATGCGCCCGATCTGCGAGATCCAGTTTGCCGATTTCATCCTCCCGGCGTTTAACCAGATCGTGAATGAAGCGGCGCGCATGTATTACCGCTCCGCAGGCGATTGGAATGTGCCGATGGTGATCCGCGCGCCCTATGGCGGCGGCATCGGCGGCGGACTGTACCATTCGCAGAGCGTCGAGGCGTTTTTCGCCCACGTGCCCGGGCCTGAAAGTCGTCATCCCCAGCAATCCCTACGACGCCAAAGGCCTGCTCAAAGCGGCGGTGCGCGATCCGAACCCGGTGATGTTCTTCGAGCCGAAAAAAGGCTACCGCCTGATCAAAGGCGAGGTTCCCGACGGCGAATACACCGTGCCTATCGGCCAACCGCGATGTGACGCGCGCAGGAGTCGGATGTCACCGTCTATGCCTACGGCATGATGCACTACTACGCGCTGCAGGCGGCGGAGCTCGTCGCGCGCAGGATGGCATCCAGGTCGGAAGTGGTCGATATTCGCACGCTGGCCCCGCTGGACAAAGACACAGTCCTCAAGTCGTTCAAAAAGACGGGCAAAGCGCTGATCGTGCACGAGGACAACCGCTTCCTGGGCTATGGCGCGGAGATCGCCGCCATTCTCAGCGACGAAGCGTTTGAATACATGGACGGGCCGATCCGCCGCCTGGCCGGGCCGGATGTGCCCGGCGTGCCGTTTGCCCACACGATGCAAGATTTGTTCATGCCCAGCCCGGAGAAGATCGCCGCGGCGATCCGCGATCTGGCGGGTTACTAGACGAGGAGGTTTGAATGGCAACGAAAGTCATTATGCCCCAGATGGGCGAAAGTGTCGTCGAAGGAACGGTCAGCCGCTGGCTCAAGCAGGAAGGCGAGCACGTCGAGGAATATGAGCCGCTGCTCGAAGTGGAAACTGACAAAGTCACCTCCGAAGTCACCGCCGTCTGTCGCCGGCACCCTGCTGAAAATTTATGTGAGCGAGGGACAAACAGTCACGGCAGGCACCGTGCTGGCGATGATCGGCAAGCCGGGTGAAGCGATGCCCGATGCAACCTGCCGCCGATACCCGCGCACGCCGGATCTATCCGCAGCGCAGCCGCGACATGGCCGCCAGCGATCACGGCCAGCGCTATCGCTGATCGTCTGCCCACCGAATCCAGAGCCGTACGTCACCGCGCCAAGCGCCACAGGTCCAGCCAGGAAGCCGCCGACCGGGCGATATCGAGCAGGGCAACGGCGGCAGCGCCATATGCCGCATGTCACGCCCGGTCGTGGCGCGGATCGCGGCGGAACACCATATCGATGTGCGCAGGTCAAAGGCACAGGGCATGGGGGCCGTGTCACCAAAAAAGATATCATGGCTTACATCGAGGATGGCGGCGCGGCGTACAACCGCCAACCTGCTGCGAACCGTGAACTCGAACCCTGGGAACGCCCCGGCAGCGGCGATCTGTTTAAGCCTACCGACGATCTCTACCGGAAACGGCAGACTCCTGCAGCTGCACCTGCCGCACCACCTGCAAGCGCTAACCCAGGCCCCGCGCGATCATGTCCATCAAGCGCCACCCGCGCCCGGCAAGCCCGGCGAACTGATCCCGCACACCACCATGCGCCGCCGCATCGCCGAGCACATGGTCACAGCAAACTGACATACCGCGCCGCATGTGACGACGGTCTTTGAGGCCGATCTCAGCGCGGTAGCCGCTCACCGTGACGCCAACAAAAACGAGCTTTAGCGCAGCGCGGCATCAATCTGACCTTCACCGCCTATTTCATGGCGGCGACTGCGGAAGCCCTGCGCCGTCATCCGATGGTCAACAGCCAGTGGACCGACGAGGGCGTTCTGCTCAAGCCGGAGATCAATATCGGGATGGCGGTGGCGCTGGATGAGGGATTGATCGTCTCCGGTGATCAAAAATGCCGATGAACTCTCGCTGCCGGGAATCGCGCGGCAGGTGAATGATCTCGCCAACCGTGCGCGCGCAACGGATCGCTCAAACCGGACGAGGTGAGCGGCGGCACATTCACGATCACCAATCACGGCGTAGCGGGCAGCCTGTTCGCCACGCCGATCATCAACCAGCCGCAGACCGGGATCCTCGGCGTCGGGGCGATCCAAAAGCGCGTGGTTGTGCTCGATAACGACGCGATTGCCGTGCGCCCGATGGTCTATCTGTCGTTCTACGTTCGATCATCGCGTGCTGGATGGCGCGTCGGCGGATTGGTTCGTGGCGGAGATCGTCAAGCTGCTGGAAGACTGGAAGTAGATCACTAACGCGCAGCAAAATGCAATAAACGGCCTTAAATGATCCATTTAGGGCCGTTTTTGATTCATTTGGCGGGGTTTCATAGATATCTTAATATCCAATCACGGCTTGATTTTAGCCGAAGAAAAAAGCTAGTTGATCATTAGACGGGTATTTCTTCTCGTGGCGATCCGCGACCCACTGTTTTTTTGGGGGTCTCCCTAACCATTTCCTAACGTTGGCCCCGGCATGGCACGCGCCACAAGAGAAAAACAAATTTCACCGCGGAGAGCGCGGAGAACGCAAAGAAAAACCAGAGAAAAGATAAGTGGCAAAAACAAGCTGTGCGTAAAAACGAGTTTTTATATTCAGAATAGCACAGATTTTCCCCTAAAATACTCCTTTAAGGTTGAACCTTAAGTACTATTTTGAAAGGAGATGCGATACTTATTTGGAGTGGTTATTAGCCCTCACCTCCATCAATTATAGGCCCATCGTACGTATTACAACGTAACGGACGAAATGTATTGTTGTGGAGGGACGATGAACAGACTCTTTGGCGGATTGATCCTGTTGTTTGGCCTCTGATTGGTATTTGCACGGCCCCGGCAAAACACCCGGCAGTGGCGCAGGATGGGAATGGCGGAAATTCAGGAATATGACGTGCCGCCCGGATCACACCCGCACGATGTCGCGCCCGCCCCGGATGGCACGATCTGGTACACGGCGCAGGCGGTTGGCGCGTTGGGGCGGCTCGATCCCGAAACAGGCGATCAGCACCAGATTCAGTTGGGGAATGGATTCCGCGCCACACGGCGTGATCGTCGGCCCTGATGGCGCGGCCTGGGTGACAGATGGCGGGCAAAATGCCATTGTTCGAGTAGAGCCGGACAGCGAAGATATCACTATTTATCCGCTCCCCGACGTTTCCCGCGATGCCAATCTGAATACTGCCGCGTTCGATGGGAACGGGATGCTGTGGTTCACCGGGCAGGCGGGGATTTATGGGCGGCTGGATCCCGCGACGGGCAAGATAGAGGTGTTCGACGCGCCAAAGGGTAGGGGGCCATATGGGATCACTGCTACGCCGGACGGAAACATTTACTATGCGTCGCTGGCAGGGAGCTACGTGGGGCAGGTCGATATCGCCAGCGGAGAAGTGACGGTTTTGGAGCCGCCCACGCCCAGCCAGGGAGCGCGCCGCGTCTGGTCCGATTCTACAGGGGCGAATCTGGGTGAGCGAATGGTCGAGCGGCAACGTCGCGGTTTACGATCCGGCCTCTGAGGAGTGGCAAAGCTGGAAACTGCCGGGCGACGATCCGCAGCCCTACGCCGTTTATGTCGATGAAAACGATATTGTCTGGCTGAGCGATTTTGGCGGCAACGCACTGGTGCGCTTCGATCCAACGACCGAAGAATTCACGGTTTATCCGCTGCCCAGTCCAGGCGGGAATGTCCGGCAAATCCTGGGACGTCCCGGCGAAATCTGGGGCGCAGAGTTGGGCGCAGACAAGCTGATCGTGATCCGCACGGCTGGTGAGTAATTTCAAAAGAGGGGGCGATACACCCCCTACATGGTATGCCCGCCGCCGACGTGCAGGAGTTGCCCCGTTACCCAACGGGCCTGATCGGACGCGAGAAAGACGATCACATCCGCGATATCGTCCGGCATCCCAATTCGGCGCAAGCGGCGTTTGCCCGGCTAACAGCGTTTCCAGGTCCGGCGTGATCCATCCCGTCTGGATCGGACCCGGTGAGACGATATTCACCGTGATCCCAAACTGCCCCATTTCGGCGGCAGCGCTGCGGCTCAGCGATTCCAGGGCGGCTTTGCTGGCCCCGTATGACACTTCTCCGGGGAAGCAGTGCGATCCGCTGGTGCTCAGATTGATAATTCGCCCCCATGACGCGCCGCGTTTGACATGGCGGCGCAAAAACTCGGCCATCAGCAAGGCACTGGCCCGGCTGTTCACCATAAAGTGTCGATCATGCGTCCAGGCGGTGAACACCGAACTGGCCTGCCCGCTCCACTGCTCGGGGATGTTGTTAGCGGCCTCTTCACCGTTAGGGATGAAGGTATCAGCCTGCCAGTCCGCCGCGTTGTTAACGAGCACGTCAACCGGGCCGAAGGATATCTCCACCTGATCGAACAGGCGGGGGATGCTCACCAGATCGGAGAGGTCCGCCTCTCCGGCGGCGACCTGCCCACCTGCCTGCCGGATTGCAAGGACGACCTCGCGGGCATCGGAGGCACGTTCGGCTGCGTACCGGGCTGCGCCGGGCTGATCGCCGGAGTGTTCACTGTGATCGTCGGAGCGCAGGCGGAGGTAGTGGACAAAAACGCGCGCGCCCTGGGTCGCGAACGCTTTTGCGGTCGCCGCGCCGATCCCATGATTGGCCCCCGTGACCAGGACGACCTTGCCTTTTAGTCCGGTATCGAGCATGTAACCTCCCGTGAAAATAGAAAAACAAAAAGCAAATCCCACCGCAAAGAGCGCAAAGAACGCAAAGAAGAACAAGAGAGAAAAGGCGATAAAATTTTCATCCCGTTGTGGCGGCGCGCCCGCCATGACTAGCTCCCGTGAAAATAGAAAAACAAAAAGCAAATCCACCGCAAAGAGCGCAAAGAAGAACAAGAGAAAGATAAGGTAAAACAAGAACAGTAATTTCACCGTAAAGCTGGTCATGCGGCTTGGCGCGGCACGGCAAAGGAATGAAAATGACAGGTCTGGTCCGCGTCGCCACCGATTAATGCGCTTTAAGAAAATAATACGAATATCGGGTGAGTTTGTTAGCTCACCTCTACAAAAGCGGGCGCAGCAAGCGGCGCCCAATAGGCGTCAAGTTAAGAAATAGACGTTATGAGTTGCGGGCAGGCCCTCATCCCCTGCCCCTTCCCCCACAGCTTCGCGGGGGGAAGGGGAAAACGATTTAGAAAAGAGCGTTCCCTGGCTTAAGTTGATACGAATAGGCGCAGCAAGCGGCGCCCCTACACGATATCCGCGTTTAATTGTTAATGTGCATAAACCGGTGTCTAGTAAGGGAAAAAAGTCCACTAAAGGGACCCTTGCCACCCCCTACAACGAGTAGTCTACACCATCATCGGCTCGCGGATATCTTCGGACAGTGTGCCGTTTTCGATATACCAGATGGTGGTGGCGAAGCGATCCACAAAATAGCGGTCGTGAACCACCGCCAGCACGCTCCCTCGGAAAGCCGCGAGCGCCTCCTCAAATTTCTCACGGGAGGGCACGTCCAGGTGATTGATCGGCTCGTCCAGCACAAGCAGATTCGCGCCGCGCGCGACCAGCACCGCCAGCATCAGCCGCGCCCGTTCGCCATAACTGAGGTCGGCAACTGGGGTAAAAACATCATCGCCCGAAAACAGGAAAAAATGCAGGAAGGAGCGCGCCTCAGTGTGATCGAGCGGCGCTTCAGACTGGATCACTTGCAGGGCGTTTTGTGCCGGATCAAGGATTTCCTGTTCCTGCGCCAGATAGCCGATCTTGACGCTGGCCCCAATGCGCACCTGACCTGCCAGCGGCGGAATCTGGCCCACGATGGTTTTGAGGAGCGTGCTTTTGCCGTGCCCGTTCGGACCCAATACGGCGATCCGTTCCCCGGCGCGCTGGATCAGGTTAAGATCACGCAGCAGCGGCGCGGCGGGATCGTAGCCGATGGACAGCCCTTCCAGAAAGATCACATCCTTTCCGGTGGTAGGCAGTTCGCCAAAGTCCAGCTTGAGATTCCAGCCGAGCGTCGGCTTTTCAACGCGATCCTCCGAGTCCTGGTAGCGGTGCAGGCGGGTTTCCTTCGCCTTGGCACGTTTGGCGACCTTTTTGGCGTAGCGGCGCTGTGTCGAATCTTTGGTCGCGTTTTCCTTGCGGACGGCGCGGGCCATCGTCCGGCGCATATCCTGTTCCAGCCGCGCCTGTTCGATCTGCTGGTCGCGCCAAACTGACCATTGTTTGTCCAGTTCAGACCGTACCGCCGCCACATACCCGCTGTACGCGCCTTCGAAAACGCGTGCCGTGTGCGTCTTATCATCAATGGCCACAATCCGGGTGACGGTTGAGTCCAAAAACGTGCGATCATGGGAGACGATCAGCGCCCCGCCTGAGAAGTCACGCAGCCAGCCTTCCAGCCATTCGAGCGCGGTGATATCGAGGTGATTAGTCGGCTCGTCCAGGATCAGCAGTTGGGGATCGTTGAGCAGGAGCGCCGCCAATCCCAGCCGCGTTTTTTGCCCGCCGGAGAGCGTGCCCACCAGCGCATCCGGCGCGAGATGATCCAGGTCCAGCCCGGCGAGGATGCGCTCGCTGGTTCCCGGCTCGATCTGGCGATTGGCCTGTTCCAGCCGTTCCAGTGCGTCGCTGTATTCGTCCAGCAGGGTATCGCTGTTCCCCGCGACAGACAGGTCCAGCCCCAGCCGTTCGACTTCTGCTTCAGCAGCGCGCAGAACCGCCGCCGAGGGGAACAGCACATCCTGGATCGGCGTGTCGTCGGGCGCGTCCAATCCCTGGGCCAGATAGCCGATCCGCAGGTTGGACGGCGTGAACAGGACGCTGCCCGCGTCGGCGGGAAGGTCGCCCAGGATGATGCGCAGCAGAGTCGTTTTGCCGCTGCCGTTTGGACCGATCAGACCAACACGCTCGCCGGGATTCACGCTGAAGGTGATGTGAGACAGAACCGGCTCATCTGCGCCGGGAAATCGTTTGGAGATATTGGATACAGCCAGCATCTTTGAAGCCCTTTTTCATTATTGGGCATATAACCATACGCCCCTACGCCGGGATGAGGATTGGAAACAAAAAACGCCGCTCGGACAAACCGTGCGGCGCGAGGCGAGTCAATAGGGTACAGTCGTCGTAAGACATGCGTCAGCAGCACAGGCAGCCCGGAAACGGACTAGTTGTGATTAGACTGACGCACCATACAGGACTCCTGGGCTTCGATAGACGATGGACGGAATGATGATCGAGCGATCATCGCCCCGACGTTGTTGATTTTAAGCGCGAGTGGTGGGAGATGTCAAGATCGTTCCCACACGGCCAGTTCAATCACGATGTGGTCAAACGCATGAGTCGGAAAATTGACCTCATCCAGCGTCGTCTGCACTTCCAGAATACGCGCCCACAACCGAAGCGTTTTGGTTTCCAGTTCGATGTTCGCATCAGGAACCGCTTCAACAATGGGGCCTTTTTTCTGCAAACGAGCGCGGTGCGCGGCGTCGAGACTCATACCTTTAGTCATTATCGTCGCGGTTTGGGTGCGAATATCATTCTTGTCGAACATCCAGATTTCCAGCGCTCCGGCCTGATCGGAACCGCGAATTTTGGCGATTCCGATGCCACATTCGCCCAGGAATTTCTTGTCCCGTTCGATACTGAACGAGTCATCGAACCACTGATCTTCGCAGACATACGTGGACAGGCGGTGCAGGATGGGAGTGGGTTCGCCGCGCGCCGCAAAATCGATGGTTCTCTGTGCCGCAAAATCTTCAATAGCCAGCCGTCTGCCCTGGATACCTGCTTTGCCGCCGCGCTTCTTTTTCGGCTTTTCTCCATCAAGTGTTCGAATTTTCCCGATCAGTACTTCCATGAACGTTTGCGAGGGGCGGGCAGTTTTCGCATGCCGGCCAATCACCGCGATCACGGGAACCGCCACGATCAGGATTGCCAGTATGGTGCAGATTAGCGCCGTGATGAGCATGCTGTCTGGACTCTTTTGGCTGGAAGGGGCTGTGTTCGTCTGTTTTTCGGCTGCGCTGAGACGGGCCGAATCAGGCGCGGCGGAGGCTAAGCCCGGCAGGAGGCGGGCCACATCATCCCGCGTGGAGAGATTGTGAATGAAAACAATGTTGGGATATTGGGCTGTTTCCCCGCTCAGATTGGGCGGCAGGAAAATGACTCGCGCCCCGCTGTCCACCAAGCCGCTCACCGCATTGTCGAGAGACTGATCGGTGACAGGGAGGATCAACACACGGTGATTCTCAATCGATGTGACCGTATAGTTTGTCCCGGCAATGGGATCGCCGCTCCATCCGTAATCGGCGGGCAAACCGGATACAATCACGCCAACAGTAAAGGTTGAGCCGAGTGCGTTTTGATCGCTCTTTTCAGCGGGGCGATAACAACCAGCCAGAGCACTGCAAATGAGTACAAGTACCAGGAAAGACAGGCGTCGCATAGGTGTGTCCCCCTTCCATTCCTATGATAGTCCTGTTGGCGACTTGCCGTACCCCCCAGTTTTGTTGGGTTGCTACAGCCTACAGCCCTAACCGCCGCCGCAGCAGATCGCGCACCCAACGCCATTCGCCCACATCCAGCCGCGCCGCCAGCAGACTGAACGAAATCAGCCCCACGCCGCCCGCAACGCTGACGGTAAGGAACTGCCGGATCAATCCCGCAGCGAGGACATGCTCCAAGGCGAAGGCGATGGCAAAGGTCAGGATTCCCATCCCAGCAGCGGCGAGGGCGGTTCGAACGGTGGTGCGGATCAGGCGCTGATCCCCATAACCATCCAGGGCGCGATAAAGCAGCCACGCCGAGACGCCCGTGTGGATCAGGAATTTGACCGAATCCGCGATCATCAGGGCAAACAGGCTGTACCAGGGCAGCAGCACGAGCGCCACGATCATATAGGCTCCCAGGCTGAGCAGCCCGACCAGGGCCGGAGTGAGGGTATTCTGGCGCGCATAAAAGGCGAAAACCAGCAGCAGATCAACCGCCGCGAACGGCAGGCCGAGCAGGTACAGCCGCAGGGCAAGAGCCGTGATCGCTGTGTCGCCCGCGTTAAATTTGCCGTGTTGGAAGATCAGGCCCACGACGGGTTCCGCCAGAACGAACAGGCCCACCGCCGCCGGGATGATCAGGACAATCGCCAGCCGGAGGCCCTGGCCCAGCGTGTCTTTAAACGACTGGCCCCGATCCTCTGCGAACCGGACGGCTTGCCGGGAGAGTGTGGGCAGGATCGCCGCCGAGATGGCAATGGCGACCAACCCCTGCGGGAACTGGATCAGGGTGGTGGCCCAGTTCATATAGGAAATGCTGCCCTCTCCCGTCCGAGAGGCGAGGTTATAACTGAAGGGGCGGTTGATCAGTACATCGAGCGCCAGAGACGCCATCACTGGAATATAGAGCAGTCCGATCCGCCGCACGCCGGGATGCGACAGCGCCCCGCGAAAGGTGATCCGCATACGAGCATCGCGCAGGCCGGGTGCCTGGAGGGCCAGTTGGACCAGCGCGCCGACCAGCCAGCCCATCGCCGCCGCCGTGATGCCGATACTGCCCGCCAGGACCAGTGTCGTGATCACGATCATGCCGTTGAACACAGTTGAGGCGAAGGCGGGCCATGTAAAGCGGCGCAGCGCATAGAGCAGGCCGGACAGCACGGCGAACAGGCTGAGGAACATCAGGGCCGGGGCCGTCACGCGCAGCAGATGAGTTGCCTTGTTGATCACGTCGGGCGTTGCTTTGTCACTGGCGACAATGCTGATTACCTGCGGGGCAAGCAGTTCCAGGATCAGGATCATTGCCGAAACAAAGATCACCACGATCCCCAGCAGGCGGTTGACCAGTTCCCACAGGTCATCCCGGTTTTTGTGCGACGCGTATTCGCTCAGGACCGGGACAAGCGCGGAATTAACATGCCCGCCAATCAGCAGGTCGTACAGGCCGCGCGGCACGATGATCGCCAGATTAAAGGCATCCACCGCTGCGCCCGCGCCAAACAGCGCGGAGAGGATCATTTCGCGGACAAGCCCCAACACACGGCTGGCGACGTTGCCCAGCGCGATCACGCTGGTCGCCCGCACCATCCCCGTTGTTTCTGGTATTGCCGCATCCCGCACATCGGCGGGCAGAGTTTCAGTCACAGGTGCGCCCATCGTTCAACCCGGTAGAAAGTTTCATCCATACAAAAAGGGCAGGAAATCCGCCCTTCTTGCTTCTACTCTACCGGACCCCT
Source organism: uncultured Chloroflexia bacterium (assembly GCA_963753545.1). Taxonomy (GTDB): domain Bacteria; phylum Chloroflexota; class Anaerolineae; order Aggregatilineales; family Aggregatilineaceae; genus CAVWCQ01. The sequence continues at coordinate 558,203 of CAVWCQ010000011.1, read as the reverse complement.
GCCCGATTCGCTACAAGTGATTGCCCGCCGTGTGCCTGACAGTTAATTATGACAATAGGCAAACGAGTCCACTTGGATCGCCGCCAACTGTAAATGATCGTCAACCGCCAGCCATTCACCCGGCTCTGGTTGTAAATGAGCGGCGTCCCACGACTGATAGAGAAGCAAACGAACCTCGTATTCGCCCGGTTCTATACACCAGGGCAGCTTCATGGATCGTTCATCGCGGTACACGCTGCCGGGTTCCCAGGCGGATGTCTGCGCGGGGGTATAGGTTCCGGTTGGGCCGCTGTCAACCTGGGCGACTAACTCTCCCTTTGAATTAAACAGGTGCAGGCCGAGCGAATAATCGAGCAGGACGGGATCATCAGCGCTCCACCACGTGTCCACCTTGAGCGTATCGCCGGGGAGATAGTGTGTCCCGTTGGGCAGCGTGACCCCCCGGAACCGAATTGTATCGCCAACCTTCACACCGGGCGTCAGCGGCGGCCCCTGGTAGAGCGAAACAATAAAATACCAGGGCCCCCAGAATTCCGTCATATCCCGTCCCGTTTCGACGGATTGGCGCAGGGCGGCGTCTTCGCTTCCCTGCCGTGTCAGATACCAGACGCGCGGCTGTCCGGCGCTCCCATCTGTGGCGCGGGGAATCTGCCCGCCCGCGAAATAAAGCGGCTCATAATACCACCAGTCGTAGCCGTCCTGGTTTATGCTCGGATCAATGACCAGCACATCCCCCGTCTTAAAGCGTTTCGCCATTTCACGCATCAGATCGCGGACAGGAGGCGCATCCGAATACCTGGGGCGGTGATCAAACGGCTGCCAGGGAAAGGTTGAAAAAACGGCCAGCAAAATCGCGCCAAACATCCATTTATCATTGGGAAGCGAGGCCAGTCCTATTCCGATGAGCAGCATGATCGGGGGCAGGGTATAGACGAGGTAACGGGTCGTGAACAGCCCCTGCGACTCCTTTGTAAAATACGCATAGGCTGGGATACCGATCCCCCAGAGCAGGAACCAGAGCAGCAGACCGCTTACCTGTCGTGGTTTGCGTACGATTTGCATGCACAATCCCAGTCCAGCCAGGAACAGGATTGACGCCCACCAGTTGTCTTTATAAACGCTGTAGGCGTGGTAAATAGACTCCGGCCCTTTTAAGAAATAGCTGGGCAGGTTATTTCCATCAAACGCTGCCGAGCGCGTTTGATACGAGTTGATAAACTGCGGCAGAATGGGCAGAAACAGCAGCCCTGTCACTGCCATGATGATCGCCCAGCGCCACCACAGGCGGCGCGGCACCGCGATCAGCACATGCAGAGCCATGAGAGCGAAGACTAATCCGCTGGTGAAGTGGGTATAAAGCGCCAGGGTTTGTGCCAGAACGAGGGGGATGGCCCGCCCCCAGGTTGGGCGCTTGAGCCAGCGGGCATAAAAACAGACCGAGGCCGCTAATGCCATCAAGAGCAAACCATAGCCGCGCGCTTCCAGCAGGAAATACACGGCATAACCAGAGGTTCCGAAAACCAGCCCTGCCAGCCACCCTGCCTGACGCGAGTGCAGCGCACGCCCTGCCTGGATCATAAAAGCAGTTGCCAGCAGTCCAATCAGCGCACCGAGCATATGCACAACAAAGTCATTGTTGCTGATCAGGCGCATCCAGCTATGAAGGGTGACGGCGTAAGCCAACGGGCCAATTCAGTTCACGTTCGTGGACGACCTGCCGCAGGCTGCGCGTGTCCTGAAACATGGACCACAGTTCATCAAACCACATGGATAGATCGTCAGCATGCAGGAAGATCACACGCGCCGCTGCCAGCAAAACAATCGTGCTGATCGTGAGATGCTGCCCCCGTTTGTGCATGCCAAAAACATCCAATCTCTGGTGAATCCTCTCTCGACGGAGATTGAGGAGAAAGCGGCTTAATTATTCTTAGCGAGTGGACTTCCCGCAAAAAATAAAAACAGCCGCATGGTGGTGCGGCTGTTCGATCAGCAGCGTCAGAATCAGATGTCCCGCGTCATGGAGTTGATGCCCGTCGCCCCGCTGGGATAGTTCCCGGCACGATCCTCGATCTGCGGCGTGCCGTCACCCTCGTAGCAGCGCACGGCGAAGGTGTGTTCGCCGCTCTGGAAGGGCCAATCGTAGCGCCAGATGACCCAGGTCGTCTCGGACAATGGCGCGCGCAACTGCGCTTCCATCCAATCGCCACCATCTACCTTGACTTCGACTTTCGAGATGCCGCGCGCCCCTGCATGGGCAATCCCGCCAATGGGAACAAGCTGCTGCCCGTTCTGGTCGATGATTGAATCTGTCGCGACGACATCCACAACCGACGTAGCGAGCATGCGGGCTTCTTTATCCCAGCCGCGTTCCACCCAGTAGCCGTCCTCGTCGTGATCCATCACCTCAATATCGGTGATCCACTTGGGCTGCTTCATTCCGTAGTGATCGGGGAGGTAAATGCGCAGTGGGTAGCCATGTTTGGTCAGCAGATCGATGCCGTCCCAGTGATAGGCCAGCATCACGCGGTCGTCGCTGTTGATGAAATCGAGCGCAACCGTTTCATAAAAGCCGTCCGCCGCTGTGATCTTGATGTGGGTTGCGCCGTCCTGCACCCCGGCATCTGCCAGGATATTCTTCAGACGTGCCCCGGTCCAACGGGTTGTGCTGGTCAGGTCGCCGCCCACTGGATTCGAAATACAGGCCAGTGTTACGAACTGCTCCAGGGGCGTATAACCGTCTTTGATCTCGTCCAGTCTGAGCGATAACGGATGATCGACCATTCCCCCGAGGTTCAGCCGCCATGTTTCTCCATCAATGACAGGCGGATCCAGGCTGATATCAATCCGGTAATGATCTTCCAGCGGCGTATATTCAGGACGTGTGCCGGGTGCGGGCTGCACGGGATCGTTCGCGTTGGGCAGTCCAACGGGCATAGCTGCCGCCCGGTTGCGGCGGATGCGGGCGTTGTACTCGTCCTCTTGTCTCTGGTTGAGAAAGCTGCCCAATCCCGCGCCGATCAACGTGAGGGTTGCTGTCGCACCGCCGACCAGGATCATAAATTGGCGGCGGTTGATGGGCTGAAACCGCACGGGCTCGCCCAGCCGTGCTGGCTGGTCGTAAACAGGGACAGGAAACAGGCTGTAATACGCCCAGGCGAGCGCAATTCCCCAGGCCAGAAAAGCCACCGTATACCACACATACGTTGTCCCTTGCGAGGCGATCTGAACGAACGCGTTATTGTCGTGGTACTTCAGATACCACGTGATCAGCAGCATGGGCAGGCCCATCACGACCCCTGCCAGCAGACCGGGAATCCAGCGAGCCAAGCCCTGCAGGTTGCGGGCAAAGCGCCCCATCAGGACAAACAGAACGACCCCGGCGACCACGCCGCCGCCGAAGAAAGTCGCCAGCGCCATGAGCTTTTCCAGCGTTTTGGCGGTGGTATCGGTTGCGCCCAGATCGAGTTTGTTGATCAGTTTGACCATCGTCTCAATCGTGTGAATGACAATTTTGCCCGGCAGCACGCGCGATATCCACTCGAATGCGTCGTAAGGAGCAAATGGGATATCCCCTATTTGGTAGGCCAGATATAATAGAGCCATCAGCGGGGCGGTCAGGAGCGCGCCAGCCAGCGCACCCCATAGAAGAACTGATCTTGATCGCATGGATGTCTTCCTTGATTTGATAAAGTCGTGCTTACTTTGATTATACGTGTGATATTGTAGAAGTTTATTTAGAAAATCATGAGTTTAGAGGGTGGGGATGATGAGTGATGACGATTTTGACCTGCTTCCGGCGGAATATTACGCCCAGGTGATTTTGTCCGTGCGGCAGCGCGTGCCGCTGCTGGCCCATCCCCGGCTGGCGCGGCGCGTGATGGATGTGCTCGAAGCCTGCCCGCCGCAGCCTCCCGCCGCGCTGTGGGGTTACGTCGTGATGCCCGATCAGGTGCGGATCGTCGTGGGGCTGCTCGGTGATGACAGACTGGAAGCCTATGTGCAGCAGATACGGGAGCGCACGACACAGGCGCTGCTCGAAGCGATTCGCGGCACGGACGATCTCTCGCTGGATGCCGTGCTGCTCTATAACCCGGTGTGGGGCGGGGCGATCTTCCAGGTCTGGCAGGCGGGCTATCACCGCCAGACGTTTTGGAGCGAATATCGCTTGAGTAACGGGCTCTACGAACTGGGGCAGGCTCCCGTCGAGGCGGGTTTGGTCAAGGAGCCGGACGAGTGGCCCTATAAGCGGTTGGGTGGATAAAAAAGGCGCGACGGCTGCCGCGCCTCCGGCTGATTGGTTATTGGGCCGAAATTTCTCCGACTTCCCGCACATCGACAGGAACATCGTCAATAATGGACGGGATAATATCCTTGGTCGCTAGCTGATCCAGCGGCACTTTGTGGCTGACCATGACCACCAGGACGGGTTCCCAGTCCTCGTCCTGTTTGCGGACACCCACTCCCACCCCCACGACATTGGCCTTCTTGAGCAGTTCTTCCGCATGGGCATTTTTGACGGCCTGAACTCGGGCCTGATCATCTGGCATCATATCTGCACCTCGCTTTATATCGTGATGTCGAGACAGTCTAGAACGTCCTGAATGGGGTTGAAGATCGTGCTCTGATCCGACCCGGCGAACAGCAGCCCGACCGCTTGCAACGTATCACCAGCGACCAGCAAAGAGCCTGAATCGCCGGGGGCGGACATCGGACCTGATACGATTTGACCGTCGAAGCGGGCGGTCTGGTTATCGTAGCTGACGTCAACGGTGGCATCGATCACGGTGATTTGACCTGTCGTAAATCCGGTCGAACGCCCGGACTTGCGGACAGGCATCAACAGCGCCGCCGCGCGGGTCCCCTGAACGAGGCCGATCCCTAGAATCTCGTCTGTAATGACACTCTCTGATACGGGGCGGGCGACGGCACAATCCACACGGTTAGTCGCCTGTGTGCTGACTTGAAACGTTTGCAAGCGGTGCTGTGAGCCAATGAGCCGCGCCACGAGGTTTAACAGACCCGCTGCTCCCCCGGCAATATTGCAGTCACCCGGCGACGTGGGGAACTGGATGGGGCAGAACCGTTCCAGGTGGGCGATCACGTCGCTGTTGGGCTGCCCGCCGTCGAATGCGCCGGGCTGTAGAATGGCATCCCCGATCTGCGCATTGTTCGAGTTAGCGAGGACATGGTTATTCGACAGTATCAGGCGCTTGCCACTGGACCGATCCCGCACGACCGCGCCGAACGTTCCCGCCGTGATCTGGTAGTGCCCGATGCTCACCCCAGGCGGTGCAGGACGCCAGCGATCCGTGGGTGCCTGGAACGCCCGCAAATGGCCCACTTGCACGACATCGGTTCGGACGCTGTCCAGTGCTTGTGGGACAAGGTCCTGGGGAGACAGTTGATCTTTGGGCACCTTCTCGCTAACAAGCACCACCACACTGAGTTCTGATGTTGTCTGCCCTCCACTGTCCTTGTAGCCGACTCCTACGCCGACGACGTTGGGCTTACTCAACAGATCTTCCTTGGCGGACTCCTTCACTGCTGTCACGTGCGATTGGCTCGCCATAGCTCAGGCTCCTATTCGCTAAACAGTGCGATAGACCCTTATTATATCCGTTAATTCTATTCCTACTGCGATCTACAGAGGGGCAAGTAAAAGGCGCAGTGATCCTATCTGCGCCTTTGGGGGGGATTACCAGAATCCTTCTGGTTTGGCGCTGTCTTCCGCGCCGGCGGCGAACTTCCTCAATTCATCCATCAGCGGCGCATCCCAGCCCAGTTCCTCTTCCGCCCAGCCCATATCTTCGAACTGCGGCTCAAAGTCGAGCAGTGTTTCCCAGCACTCCTGGGCGTCGGCTAAGTTTCCGAGCTTCCGGTTGACCGCCACCAGCCCGGCCAGCGCGGTCAGATCGGGCGAGTCGTCGTCGGACAGATCGTCGGCCCGTTCAAAGTCAGCCAGCGCCTGCTTGTAGTTCAGATCCAGGAAGTGCGCTTCGGCCCGGTTGTTATGGGCTTCGATGAAGTCGTGGTCCAGGTCAATCGCCAGGGTGTAGTCTTTGATCGCTCGCTCCAGTTCATTCATCTGGAAATAGGCCACGCCCCGGTTGTTGAAGACCAGAGGATTGAGGGGATCCAACTGCGCCGCCTGGGTGTAATCGGCCAGGCTGCCGTCGAGGTCATCGATATCGCTGCGCAGCATAGCGCGTTCGAGCAGCGCCTCCGCATAAGCCGGGTTGAGGGCCAAGGCGTGATTATAATCGTCCAGCGCCCCGTTGACATCGCCCTGTGTCGCCCGGATCACGCCCCGCTGCTTGAAGGCCCACGGGTTTTGATCGTCCAGCCGGATGGCGTCTTCATAGTCGAGCAGGGCCACTTCCAGGTCGCCGCGCTGAGCATAAGCATAACCCCGGTTGTAATAGGCTTTGGCGTTGCTGGGGTCCAGCCGCAGCGCCGCCGTAAAATCGGCAATCGAGGCGTCGATATCTTCCAATCCCGCCAGGGCCAGCCCCCGGTTAAAATAGGCCGGGGCATATTTGGGATCGCTCTCGATGGCTTCCGACAGATTGTGCACGGCTCCATCCAGATTGCCGCGTTCCAGGTGATCCATACCCAGCTTGAAATATTCTTGAGTCTGTTCAGACATTGTTTTTGTCCTGAGTAACCATAGGGTTGAAAGGCAATTAGTGTTATTATTTCATAATCGGTGGATCCAGTCAACTTGCTTTTTGGGCACCATCTGTTCTACACTGAAAGCGTTTGGGCTAAATATTCAAGAGATGGTATTTACTATGGTGGACCCTCTGCTTTCCTGGCGCGATCAATTTCCTATTCTCAGTGAAACAACCTATATGGTCAGCAACTCCCTCGGAGCCATGCCGCGCGGCGTTTATGACAGCCTGCATGCCTACGCGGATATGTGGGCGGCACGCGGCGTCCGGGCCTGGGGAGAGGGCTGGTGGAATCTGAATATCGACGTGGGCAACCTGATCGCCCCGATCATCGGCGCGCCACCCAACACCGTTTCCATGCACCAGAATATTTCCATCGCGCAGGGGATTCTGCTCTCCTGTTTTGACACCAGCGGCCCGCGTAACAAGGTCGTGATCGAGGCCGGAATTTTCCCCTCGGTCTATTACGTCCTGCGCGGGATGCTGCCGCCCAATATCGAACTGTGCATGATCCCCAGCGAAGACGACGGGATTACCGTCCCGGTGGAGCGCATCATTGAAGCGATTGATGAGCGCACCCTGCTCGTTCCGATCAGCCATGTGTTGTTCCGCAGCGCCTATATTCTGGACGTCAAAGCGATCATCGAGAAGGCGCATTCGGTTGGCGCAATCGTCATCCTGGATGGTTACCATGCCGCCGGGATCGTGCCCTTTAATGTGACCGAACTCAACGTCGATTTTTATCTCGCCGGGGTGCTGAAGTGGATGTGCGGCGGGCCGGGCGGCGTGTTCCTCTATGCGCGCCCGGACTATCTGAAGACGGTTGAGCCTAAGCTGACGGGCTGGATGGCGCACAAGGATCCGTTTGGCTTCATTGTCGATGAGATAGACTTCCGCGACGATGCCTTCCGCTTTTTGAACGGAACACTTGCCGTGCCCAGCCTGTACGCGAACCGGCCCGGCATCGAGATTATCGCCCAGGTAGGCGTCGAAAATATCCGCCGCAAGTCGCTGCACCAGACGGCGCTGCTGGCCCAACTGGCAGAGGCGGCTGGTTATGCCATCAATTCGCCGCGCCGTCCCGAAGAACGAGGCGGTACAGTAACGATCAATCCTCCGCACGCTTATGAAGTTTCTCGCGAACTGCTGGCGCAGAATATCGTCATTGACTATCGTGCCAATGCAGGGATTCGTGTCTCGCCGCATTTTTACAACAGTGACGACGAGGTGCGGCTGGTGATCGACACGATGAAAGATATCCTGAGCAGCGGGGCGTGGGAACAGCACGCGGGTGGACGGGCGTTTGTTACGTAGGGGCCGGAACTTCTTACAAAATCTTGACAGAAAGGGAACAGCGATGGGCAATTCCGTCTTATATGATATCAGCCGGACCGTTTCTCCGACGCTGGCCGTATGGCCGGGTGATACGCCGTTTTCATACACGCATAACCTGCGCCTGTCCGCGGGGGATTCCGTCAACCTGACCACCTGGACTCTGAGCGCCCATACCGGAACGCACATGGACGCGCCTTACCATTATGTCGAGGAAGCCATTTATCCGGCGGATATGCCGCTCGACATCTACATTGGCCCGGCGCACGTGGTGACCCTTGATCGCCGTGAGGGTGGCATTGTCCCGGCGGATTTCGCGGGACGCGACCTGAGCGGCCTCAAACGTCTGCTGATTTACACCTGGGTGAGCGAAATACCGGATGGTGGCTGGCCCGAAAATTTCCCCTATCCGACGGCGGAACTGGCGGATTGGCTGGGGGCGCAGGGCGTCGTTTTGTTGGGCCTGGACTGTCCATCGGTGGATGATGCCAACAGCAAAGATATGCCCGCCCATCACCGCCTGTGGGATCACCGTATCGCCAACCTGGAAACACTGCGGCTGGCGGGTGTTCCTGATGGCGTTTACGAATTGATCGCGCTGCCCTTAAAGGTTTCCGAAGTATGTGGCAGCCCTGTGCGCGCTGTTCTGCGGACTTTTGGTTAGAACAATCCCACTGGAATTGTGTTATGATTAATCCGGTCAAAAGAGAAGAGAACTGGAACGTGGCGGCTGCACCTCAAATTCTGATCGTCGACGATGAACCGGGCCTGATCAAGTTGTTTTCCAGTTTGATCAAGCGCATGAACTGCCAGTCGCTCCAGGCGATAGGCGGGGCCGCTGCTTTGGATATTCTCAGCCGCGAGACGCCCGATGTTTTGATCCTGGATCTGGCGATGCCGCATATATCGGGCTTTGATGTACTGCAATATGTTCGCGCCACACCGCGCCTCAATGCGATGAAGGTGATCATCCTCACGGCGCGCCCCAATATGGTCTACGAAGTTGAGGAACTGGGCATAAGCTGCTGGCTCTCCAAGCCCATCACCCCTCGTGATTTTATCTCTGCCGTTGAAGAAGTGATGGGTGAGGGCAGTTAGGGCGTTTGGCTGGCCCCTGCCTGAGCACGCTGCAATAGATCCCGAACACTGACACCCTGGTAACCCCAATCACAGGTCGATGTTGCCTCGGCGCAAAGCAGTTCCAGAATAGGCATCGCCGCCGCGTAGTTCCCGCCGTTGACATAATTCCGCGCGTTAAGATATCGCTCGGCAACATCCGCTTCATATTCCAGCGCAGCGGGTTCGATAGGACCGAGGGCGGCGGCCTGTTTGATCAACAGGATGCCGCGTGCCAGCCGATCTTCGCCGTCTTTGTTCTGCCCGCGGATGTAGATCGTACCCAGCGTGGTCAGGGTATCCATGTACATGGCGGTGACTTCGGCGGGCCGGTAGTCGGGCGCAATGGCGATCAATGACTCCAGCCAGTCAATCGTCTCTTCATAATCGGCTGTTGCATAGGCCATCCTCGCCCGGTCATACAAATAATCCGGGTTATTTTCGCTGGTAGCGGTTGGCACGACTTCAACGGTATGGGTGATTTCCGGGGTCGCGGTTGGCTGCGGTGTTTCGGTGATGGCAGGTGACAGGGAAGTTGGCGTCACGGCGGCAGCGGCGGTTGCCGTTTGTGCCGACATGGTTTGGGCCAGGGCAAGCTGCGTTGCGCTGTCGCGGCGATATTCAGGCGCGGGCTGTACGGTTTCGATCCAGGCGAATCGATCCGCTGCCAGCCCAGGGTAACCCTGCGCCAGATTTTGCACACCCAGGTCATACTGCTTGGCGATCTCGGTTGCCATCGTAGCGGTGCGCCACACCGCGTTGGTCGCAATGCCGTCTCGATATCCGGCGACGCCTGCTAATCCCGCCAGCATCAGGCAGATGCAGCTCATACTGACAAATACCAGGGCCAGCAGCAGTGGACGGGCACGTGTGCCAGACTGAACGGCCAGCATCTCAGCCGTATCATCCAGCGATCCGCCGGGCGGCTCCTCAATGGTAACTCCCTGTGCCGCAATCGCTTCGCGCAGACCAGACGGGGGCCTGGGTTTGGTATCTTCGAGATCAGTGGTTTCGTGCTCGTTTTCAGACATAATCCCATTTCCGCGTCTAGAGAAGGCCAAGCGCGGGCATTATACCGATTTCGCCCTGGCTTGTCCAAGACGCTTGCCCACCGCCCGACAAACGCGCTTTGTACGAATTAAAAAGAAGAAAAGTATATTTATCCAGCCCCAACCCCTATTTTTTGTGCAACATGCACAAGTCCTTTCGGTTGAATCTCATAAAACATGCCCAAAGACATTGGGCTTTCCTGACCATACAATCTTTTTCAAGTCCAATGCGGTATGTGCAATCTGATTTAGAAACCGCCTGGAGGAGTGTTCGCCATGGCAACCGTCTCATCTAGCGTTGATATAAAAACTCTTATCAAACTCGCTCTGCCCATCGGCAGCCGCCTGGTCACTGGACGAATTGAAACGCCGGTGAGTTGGGTGTGCCAGCTCAGCACTCGCCCCCCTCTTTTTGCCGATCTGGGTGGTGGCGAGCTGGTTCTGCTGTCGGTGAACACCCTGGCGAATTATCAGAAACCACTGACTTTGGAAACCGTCATCGAAGAACTGACTCGCACGAATGCCAGCGCGCTCGGCATTCGCGGGACTCTCTCTCCCCGTGCTCATCAGGTCGCCAAAGCACTCAACTTTCCGCTGATTGCTCTGCCGGATCGCGCCGCTTTGCCGCAGGTCGAACGTGCCGTTCAGCGCCTGTTCACCAACCGCCAGTCACAGCTTTCGCAGCGCGCTTTTGAACTTCAACAGACTCTACAGCGCCACGCCGCCGGATATCGCGGCCTGACGACGATGCTTAACGCGCTGGCCCGGATGCTGGATCGCCCGGTTGTCGTTCATGATCGCCGGGGCAACGTGCTCAGCCGGGGTCTGCCTGCTTCTGCCGGGCAAAACTGGGACGCGCACATGGCACTGGCTGCCGGGGCGGAATTTGTGCGCCGCTTCGACCTGGAAGATCGCAATTATTATGAAGACGATTGGCAGACCATTCACAGCCCTGCCGGGTTGACCGCGCCTTTGATCCACGACGGTCAGCTTCTTGGCTATGTATCCGTGCTGACGGCGGGCGATCTGCCCGATGATTTTGACATGCTGGCCCTGGAATACAGCGCCCCAACCTTTGTGCGCGAGATGGTTCGCCAGCAGGTATCGGATCCCATCGAAGTTGTTGCTCCCTCGCGGGACTGGATCTCGGACTGGCTCAGCGGCGCTGTGACCGATGACTCGCTGATGACGCTTCGTGCCGAAAAAGACAGCTACCGTGCCGGGTTGTGGTATGCGGTGGCCCTCTTCCACTGGAATCCTGCCCATGATCGCGCCGCCGGGGCCTTCTCGCCAGAGCGGATGGTCAAGTTGATCCAGACGGAAATGCACCAGCGCCGCATTCAGGCACCGATTGGCCTCTACGTGGATCGCGCCGTGCTGCTCTTCCCGCTCGATGAACCGCAGCAGACGCAGCGCCTCAAGCAGATGGTCGATCTGCTGCATCACGCGCTGAAGCAAGCCGCGCCCGATGGCGAGATTACCGTTGGGGTGGGGCGTCCGGTACGCGGTCTGAACCTGCTCCGCGAGTCTTTCCGCGAAGCCGAACGCGCCTTAACCCTCTCCGAGCAGTTGAAGGCGAATGACTCGCAGGTGGCTTTCTTTGGCGATCTCAGCCTGTACGAACTGCTGCTAGGGGTGAACGATCCCCGCACGCTGTCGAGCTTCTGTGATCACTGGTTGTCGCCGCTGTCGTCCTATGACGAGCAGCACCACACCGATCTGCTGATCACCCTGGATGCTTATTTCTCGAATAACGGCAACATGGCGCGCACGGCTCATGTCCTCAATATTCACCGCAATACGCTTGTTTATCGCCTGAGCCGCATCACCGAGATTATCCAGTTGGACATGGACGATCCAAACGTGCGGTTGAATTTGCAATTGGCGCTCAAAGTGCAGCGGATGCTGAACGCGAATGCTGGGCCTGCGTCGTTCGGCGACTAAGTTTGTCGGCGATTGCGTAGCAAAATTGGAGGGGCGGGTTAGTTGTTAACCCGCCCCTTGATTTTTATTTCACCGCTGTGGGTTCGTTCAGGAGTGCTGCATCGGCGGCGTCCAGTACTTCGTCGGCGGGCGAGAGCAGGCTGTCGCGCGTGACAGGCACGCGGATATCGGGCTGCACGCCTGTTCCTTCGATCAGCGTATCGCCGCTGACCGGGTCCACCGGGCGTCCCGTTGGGATTTGCATGGTGAGGTTGCCGGGCAGCTTGTACTGTCCGTCACTGACCTCGCCTGTAAATCCACCGGTTGCCGTGTTGCCAACGATCAGCGCGCGGCCATCAAAATGCATGGCATAGGTGAACATATCGCCCGCGCTGCCCGTCATTTCGTTGACCAGAACGGCTACTGGGCCGTCGTAGTATGGCGCATTTTTGAGGATTTCCTCAAAGCCCCGGAAGGCAAAGCCGCCGCTGCCATCTGCGTAGTAAAAGTCGAACAACCGCAGGTAGTCGGGGAAGAAGTGCCCCGCCATAGCCATCGCCAGGCTGACCAGCCCGCCTGTATTGTTCCGCACATCAAGGATAATGCCTTTGGCTCCGGCATCGATCAGGTTGGTGAGTTCCTGGGTGAACATCGCATCCGCCTGGCTGACATCTTCCGCGAAGCCCCGCACCGAGATATAGCCTACCCCTGAATCCAGCAGATGCCCTTCGATCACGAGTTGTCCCTCTTGCCCCGGATCGAAGGCGGTCAGCAGCGCGCTGATGTCGAAAATACGGGTAAACTGTGCGTTGTGAGTTTTCCCGTTCGCATCGCTCCACGAGAGAGTCACCTTAGATACCGAGCGGGCCTTGCAGCATCGTCGCCCTTTGCAGGAAGCGCCGCCCATGTGCGGTAGAGGCGCTGGAGAGCAGCAGCGGCGTTTGATCCATGATTTGCAGGGCAGGGTGGCCATCGATGGTCAGCAGCACATCACCCGGCTGCATGCCTGCCTGCGCAGCGGGGGTGTCTGGTTCAACCCCGGTGATAATCACACTGCCATCATCGGCCACATCGAGTTCGCTGATTCCTACGCCACCTGCCAAAAACGTTTGGACGACATCGGTCGCGACGTAGCCAATATGGGTATCAGGAATCTGCGATCCAAACTGCGTGATCGCCAGATGAAATTCCAGGTCGGACTGGGCAGCCCGGACCAGGGGTGTGACGCTGTTATAGATCGCGTCCCAATCCAGTGCTTTTTCCTCGGTAAACGGGTAGGTCTCTTTGGTACGCTGGAACAGATCATTCCAGGCGTTTTCATAATCCATGTTCGAATAGTCGTTCAGGCTGCCCTGGCTCTCGACAATCGGCACATTGATTTTGCTGTCGCGCAGGATGGCGAACGGCACCTTGTCCAGCCGGATCACACTCCACCCGGCAGGCAGTGGCATCAGGGGATCATCATCCGTGAACAATTTACCATCAGGGCCAAAGCCAGAGGAGAACCGTTCGCCCTCTTGTGCCGCCCAGACGATCAGATTTCCGCTGCGGATATTGAAGGTCAACGGCTCAATACCCAGGGACGAATCCAACGTCCCCTCGCCGCGCTGGATATGTGGATCGCCAAACAGGTTGATCGTGGTCGCCGTGACAAAAACCTGGACGCCGGGCGGTGTGCTGGCATCGTGATCATAGTCAAGCATCGTGCCGTGTGGCCTGTCGGGAAGCACGATCTTGTAACTGCCTCTGCTGATGTCGCCAAACATTTCGCCTACGACTTGCGCGTCGGGAGGCGACACAAACCCATAGTCTTCCTCGATTTTGCCCGCCAGATCATAGAGAACGATGCTCGTATTAGCGCCAATTTGCGGATAAATTGGATTCGTGGTGCTGTAATCTCCGGTGATAATCTGCGGCTGAACGCTGCGATCCTGCTGGTCCGGTGCTGCCAGAACGGGGAGCGTGGCCCCTCCGACAAGCAGCAGCACGGCGGCCCTTTCGACCATTCTTCCTATCCCTTTGTACATCATATCCTCAGTACATCTCATCGCACCCATTTGGAAGATATATAGCTAAAAAATAGATGCAATGGCAATGGGCACTCGTGCCGATGGGCCGGAATAGGAATAAACTATACGATTATCAGGCTTTCTCTTGCTTTTTTTTCCTGTCCTATGGCATACTACAGAAACCCCTTGGAGGAGAGGAAGTTAGACGGACAGTGCGGCTGATAGCTTCGGCTAAAAGCTGTACGGCCCGTCTTTCGATTTTTTAGAGGTTTTTCACATGGCGAGGGTCATCATCAGGATATCATCTGGCCCGCCTAACCGTTCTCCCGAGGCCATCCGTACCCGCGAATGGACAATCTGCATGCCGCTGTCCAATGTACTCCGCAGCAGTTTGACCTGCGCGCCATTAATGGGCAGCAGCAGTCCCATTTTGCCCACACTGCGCGCATAGGTTTGCATCTCCGCCAGGTAGCTGGGCCAATGGGCGGCTGCTTCGGGCAGGCAGGCGGCGACTTCAACGGTCAGATGCGTGTGCATATTTTCCATGCGGCGCGCGGCATGGCGCAGCGCTGCAAAGGCGACAGGGTGGCCGTTTTCGTGCCAGACCAGTGTTTCACCCCCGCCTTCTTCAAACAGCCAGCGCCCTGCCGGAGTGGGATCCAGGCCAGGGATGATCTGCTCGGCAACCGTACATAAACTGCGGTCTCCGCTCCAGATTTCAAAATGAGTTGTCTCGGCGGCTTCGGGCGCTCCCTGGCAGAGCAGGGTTAACTCGCGCGGTTCCAATCCCAGCCGCGTGTAGAGAGCCAGATTTTTGCCGCTTTCGGGCATGGTTTCCAGCGCGCAGATCGTGCAGCCTGCTGCTTTGATCTCGTCGAGACCGGCGGCGATCACAGCCCGGCCCAGGCCAAAGCCCTGGTTACGCGGCACGACGCCCAGCGTGCCCAGCCAGCCGAGCTTGCCCCAGATATGGGTGAAGCAGTAGCCCACGATCCGGTTTTCCGGCCATTCGATGACCACGCCAGGATGAGATCGCCTCAGCGCCGCTTCCATGTTTTCGATGGTGCGCAGATAGAGCGGGCGGCCCACCTGCCGCTGTTGGCGGCGGTAATCCTTCGAAGGCATCCCGGTCTACGTGGCGAACCGCGCCCAGGTCTTCCGGCGTCATGGGCCGGACCAGAAAGGGCGGAGAATCGGGTGAATAGGGCGGGTATTCCGGCGGGTATTCCGGCGGGTTTTCCATGTGCGGCTAACTCCTGATTTGCTCCATCAACAGGCGGCAGCGTTCATCACGAATGGTTGCAACCTGAGGCGGCGGATCGGCTACCCCGGTGACTTCCAGCGCAAACGACGCGGCCACAGCTCCCCGGCAGGCGGCTTGCACCAGATCACCTGTTTCGACCCAGCCAACCAGAAGGCCGCCGCAGTAGGTGTTTCCCGCCCCGGTCTGATCGACCAGTTCCGGCACGGGGACAATGGGCACGTGCACCAGATCGCGCTGATCCTGCTTGCCCACGACGGACCCATATTCTCCCATGCGCAGCGCCGCGATCTGAGCACCGTCATCCAGCATCGCGCGCACCAGTCCCGCCGGGTCTTCAAAGCCGTAGATGGCCTGCGCTTCGAGCCAGTTTGGTGAGACAATATCGATCAGCGGCAGTGAGGCGCGGAACTCGGCGGCATTTTCCGGAATCATATACTGTTGCAGTGGTTCCCAGAGCAGCACCGCATCGGGAAAACGCGCTCGCCACCTGGGTAAGCAGATCGCGTCGCGCAGCAGATGGAGTCCCTTTGCTCCGAGATACGCCTCTGGCGCACGATCCGGCCCTGGCTCATAAATATAAGGGTCCAGCACATCGACGCGGAACACTTCGGTGCGTTTGCCGTCCCATTCAAACAACTGCCAGGCCCGCGCTTGCGGCAGATCCAACCAGATCATCCCTGCAAATCAAAGTCGCGTTCCAGCCGCCGCCGCGCTGAGTTGGGTAAGTCTTTGCCCGCGCAGGCAACCATCCCGGCCCGCTGATCCCAGATTTTCATTCCGGCTGCCGCGTGGGACACGCCGCCGCCCAGCACTTCCATACGGGTTTCGCCATTGGGAAAGACAATATCATCAATGATAATGCCGCCCACGCAGATATAGCTGGGCGGAACGGAGTTTTTCATCAGCAGCCGCCCCCTAGCGCCGGACGTTTTCCCACTGGTGACTGTCGCGGATGCGGCTTGCGCCATCACCCCAATCGACCGTGCGGCCTCCGCCAAAGCTCCTGAAGTAAGCCGCGCCGATGGCAACAGCCCGTTCGGCGGCGATCAGTTCGCCGGGGATGCTGTAGACCGGGGCGGCAAGAGCCTCGCGCACCTTGCCCTTAATGGGCAGCACGAAATCAACGTACTGGCTGATCGTTTCTTCTCCATCGGGAACCACAGCCGCCGTCCGCCGGGAGATCGCTTGTGCAGCGCGGGCGACTTCAGCCATACGATCCGCGTCGTGATCGGCGGCACTGATCAAAATCGTTGGTGTATCGGCGCGGTTTCCAAAATATTGGATATGCGCCCATTCTTCCGTCTCCTGGGCCATCGCCGGATCGCCGCTGGCTTCGAGCATCTTGGCGGCGCTGAACATCGCCACGCCGTACATCGGCCCCGCGCCGACAAAAACAAACTCCGGTGCATCCGTCCATTTCTGAACCAATTCGTGGGCCACTGGCTCACAGGCGCGAATGGTCGCCTCCATGATATCCGCCAGCCCCAGCAGGTCCGCCCGGCGTGCGTCGGCCTGGGCCGTGGTCAGATGACCGCGCACCTCACCGATGCGAATCGCGGCACTGTACAAGGCCACCTGCGAGGCGAGGTAAGAGCGCACGCCCGGCACATGCCCCACGCTGAGTTCGGAGGGCAGAGGGGGCACCGTCGTCTGAAACACTTTATTGGCTGTCTTGCCGAGTGGAGCGTCCGGCGCGCCGGTCAGGGCGATCCCTCTTGCCCCCATCTGTTGGGCCAGCCGCAGCGCTTCGATGGTCCGGCTGACCACGCCCGATACCGAGACTGCAATCACAAGGTTGGTATTGGGTCCGGTGGGGGGCAGATGCGCAGCGACATAGCGGCTGAACGTCAGGGCGCTGACCGCCTGCGCCGGCACACCAGCCAGTTGGTGGAAGGCCAGTTCCGCGCCGACGGGGGCATGGTAGCTGTCACCGCAGCCAACCAGATATATCCGCTTGGCGGAGCGGCACAATTCAAAGTCAAATGTAGCCCGCGCTGATTTGTCGAAGGGTTTGGCGATTTCGCGAAGAAGCTGCGGCAGCGTATCGATTTGTTGGTGCATTGGAGAGCGATCAGACATTTTTTACGATTCCTGTTGGTTGCAAAAAACGGTAATTTTGTGACGTAATAGCATCATAGCTCAAGCGGCATCAAAGCGGCAAACGTGCGGTACAATTGGGCCTGTATTGCGGGCAAAGTGAGGAGAAGTATGAGCGGCGAATCGCGTACAGTAATCCTGGTGACGAATGAGGGGCTGGGCAACGCTCCAACCGGACTGCGCTACAAACTGGCGATCAAATATTTTCAACTGCTCAACGATGATCACAAACTCCCGGCGGCGATCTGCTTTTACACGGAGGGCGTGCGGCTGGTTTGCGTCGGATCACCTGTCCTCGAGCAATTGGCGGCGCTTCAGGAGAGCGGTGTGCATCTCATTGTCTGCCAGACGTGCCTGGAATATTATGGCCTGCGCGATCAGATGCGGGTGGGGATCGTCGGCGGCATGGGCGATATTGTCGAGGCGCAGTGGCAGGCCGATAAGGTGATCACCCTATGATGGATGGAGCACCTGCCAAACAGAAGTCACGTTCTCGTCGGTCTGATCTTTCTTGAGGATATAAATCGTTATCGCTTCCAGGTGAAAAATAACGCCAGCACAGGCCGCCAGATAGCCGATCAGGGGATGGAAGCGATCCAGCAGCATGGTGATCATCAGCAGCAACACGAACGCGGATGCCAGCTTTCCGCTGTAGAGGTGAATAGCGGCTATGGCGTGCAGATAATGGTAGGCGGTGACGTACATCAAGACTGAAGTGATGGTCGGAATAACGAACAGGTGCGGGTACACGGGAAACGCCTTGCTCAGTTCATCCCAGACAAGCCACACGAAGAGGACCATGCTGGGCAACCAGATCGCCAGGTCAATGACGGTATCCAACCGCCGCCCAAAATCTGATTCAATATGCAAACGCCGTGCTACAAAGCCATCTACGGCATCTAAAAACAACTGGATGGCAAACAATCCCACAAAAATCTCAGGCTGCTTCAGGAATCCGGCAAGCACAATAAAAGGCAGGAACCCCAGCCGTGAGATCGAAATAATATTCGCCAGATGCTGGCGCTGGAAGAAACTCGACAATCTCCTGCCTCCTGCGAAGAGGGATACAACAGTCGCCATTCTATCCTCTTGATCATGCCCTCACAACCTATGCTGGGCAATTTTTAAAACCCCTCTTGACTTAGAGCACGCTCAAAGCAGTATGCTGGTGACATCGAATTGACCAGCCAGGAGAAAACGATGAAAACCGTACAACTGGGCCACAGCCCGCTTACCGTTTCACAGCTCGGATTAGGCTGCATGGGCATGTCGGAGTTCTATGGCCCATCCGATGAGCAGCAGTCGATCGCTACCCTGCACCGCGCGCTGGAACTGGGCGTTAATTTCCTCGATACCGCCGATCTGTATGGGAACGGCCACAACGAGCGCCTGCTCAAAAAAGGAATTGTCGATGCGGGCAAGCGGGATCAGACCGTCATCGCCACGAAATTCACTTTCGTGCGCGATCCTGAAACGGGAGCCGGATTAGGTATCAGTGGCAAGCCGGATTATGTGAAAGCAGCCTGTGATCGCAGTTTGCAGCGGCTCGGCGTGGAGACGATTGATCTCTATTATCAGCACCGCGTTGATCCCCAGACGCCCATTGAGGATACGGTTGGCGCGATGGCGGATCTGGTGCGGGCGGGGAAGGTGCGCGCTATCGGCCTTTCCGAAGCATCCGCTGAGACGATCCGCCGCGCCCACGCTGTGCATCCCATTTCCGCCCTGCAAACCGAATATTCGCTCTGGACGCGCGAACTCGAAGCCGACATTCTGCCCACCTGCCGCGAATTAGGGATCACGCTTGTCGCTTACAGTCCCTTAGGGCGCGGCTTTTTGACCGGGAAGATCACGTCACTCGATGAACTGGCTCCCGACGACTGGCGGCGGAGCAATCCCCGCTTTCAGGGCGAGGCATTGGCGCAAAACATGCGGATTGTTGCGGAGATCGAAGCGCTTGCCGCCGAAAAGGGCGTCACTCCGGCCCAGATCGCGCTGGCATGGGTGCTGGCGCAGGGTGATGATATGGTGCCGATTCCGGGTACGCGCCGCGTGCAATATCTGGAAGAAAACCTCGCCGCCGCGTCGATCACCCTGACAAGCAGCGATCTGGATCGGCTGCGCGTCCTGCCTGTTCCCGTCGGTGAGCGTTACATCGATATGAGTTTGATCCAGGAGTAAGCGGTAGGGATTCCGTTCGAAAGGTGGCAATGGCACAGAAGACTCTCCTCTGTGCCATTGCCCTTAGTCCGAAATTGCCGGGTTTACTGAATGACCATTTGCTTCAGAACGTCATCCAGCGGAACACCAAGTGCCCTGGCGACCCCTTCCCCGTAGGCAGGATCCGCCTTCTGACAGTTACAGGCATGGCGAATCTTGACCTCAAGCGGTGCGTTACCCATAGCACGGGCGGTATTCTCGAAGAGTGCCTGCTGCTGCGCCGGATTCATCTTGCGGAAGAGTTTTCCGGGCTGGGTGTAATAGTCGCTATCATCTTCACGGAAGTTCCAGTGATCAGCCGCACCTTCCAGGGCCAGCGGAGGTTCTTTAAAGTCCGGCTGCTCCTGCCACTCTCCATAGCTGTTCGGTTCGTAGCCCAGCGTACTGCCGTAGTTACCATCTACTCGCATCTGACCATCGCGATGGTAGCTGTGAGCGCCGTTTTTAGGAGTATTGACCGGAATAGAGTGGTGGTTAACCCCCAGGCGGTAGCGCTGCGCGTCACCGTAGGAGAACAGCCGCCCTTGCAGCATCTTGTCCGGCGAGAAGCCGATTCCGGGTACGATATTGGCCGGGTTAAACGCCGCCTGCTCCACATCCGCGAAGTAATTCTCCGGGTTGCGGTTCAGCTCCATCACCCCCACCTCAATTAAGGGGAAATCCTTTTTATACCAGACTTTGGTCAGGTCAAAGGGATTATAGGGCAGCGCGGCAGCCTGCTTATCCGTCATGACCTGGATAAACAGCTTCCAGCGCGGGAAGTCGCCCCGTTCGATAGCGTCGTACAAGTCCCGCTGGTGGCTTTCACGGTCTTTTCCAATCAGCGCTTGTGCTTCGGCGTCGGTCAGGGTTTTGATTCCCTGCTGGCAAACCCAGTGAAACTTGACCCAGTGGCGAACGTTTTTGGCGTTGATCATGCTGAAGGCGTGGCTGCCAAACCCGTGCATATTACGGTAGCTGGCCGGGATGCCGCGCTCACTCATGGTGATGGTGATCTGGTGCAGCGCTTCGGGCAGTGATGTCCAGAAATCCCAGTTGTTGCCCGCGCTGCGCAGGTTGGTTCGCGGGTCGCGTTTGACCGCATGGTTGAGGTCGGGAAATTTGAGCGGATCACGCAGGAAGAAAACAGGCGTATTGTTACCGACCAGATCCCAGTTGCCTTCCTCGGTATAGAACTTGACGGCAAAGCCGCGAATATCACGTTCCGCATCGGCGGCACCACGCTCACCAGCTACCGTCGAAAAGCGCACGAAGAGATCCGTCTTTTTGCCTATTTTCGAAAAGATCTTAGCCTTGGTGTAGCTCTTTATGTCGTGCGTGACCGTGAATGTCCCAAACGCCCCGGAACCTTTGGCATGCATACGCCGTTCGGGAATGACTTCCCGGTCGAAGTGAGCAAGTTTCTCAAGGAACCATACATCCTGTAATAATTGTGGTCCACGTCTTCCTGCCGTTATCACATTCTGGTTATCTGGAACGGGTGCCCCAGCAACGGTGGTTAACCTTTTTTTCCCTTTCATGGTCCTTCTCCTTTTCACAAATGAGCCAATCACTCCCGAATGATCATGATCCGACTGAGGACGAGGGGGTGGACATGTTCAGAAACGCGCCCCCTCACTAACAATACTTTTGGTTATGGACGGCAAACAGTTATGTGAGTATCCTGTCAGCCACAATACGATACCAGGATTATTCCAGTATAGGTTGATTAGCCAATTGGGGCTAGCGAATTGAAGCACGAAAAACATTGAGAAGGGGCGGCAAGCCCCTTCTTGCTGAGAGAAACAGGGGATGGAGTTGATCATGCAGCAGGGTTCTTGTCATCTGCTGCCTGGATGACCTTCATCCCCGCCCGCGCCTCATCCAGCCGCCGCGCATAATCCGCCGGATCGGGCAGCGCCGGGGGCAGTCCAACCTGTTCGATCAAATAAGAGGCCGCCGCGCTGGCGTGGCAGGCGGCTTCGGATATCCCATCGGACAGCCGCGCCAGCAGCGCCCCGCAGAAGGCATTTCCCGCGCCCACCACATCCACGACGGTTGTTTCGACGGCGGGCACATGGACGCCCGCACCCTCTCGCCAGATTCCACACGTCCGCGCCTTCGGGACCGCGCCGCACGACCAGAATCCGCGCGCCGGATGCTGTGAACCGCGTGAGGGCTTCGCTGTAGGTAGTGGTTCCGGTCAGGGCCAGCGCTTCCAGCAGATTCGGGGAAAAGATATCGCAGCAGGCCAGCAGAGTCCGCAGTTCGTCATCCGTCAGCGGATGCGCCGGAGGCCGGAACGGTTCGAGGCTGACAATTCGCTTGCCATTGCTGCGTAACAAGGTGGCAAAGGCGATCTCGTCCTCGGCTTCGCTGGGATGAATCCCCCAGTGGAAGGCCCGCGCCTCCTGGTAATGGGGTGGCAGCACATCCCAGCGGTGCGCTAACTGTACGCCAATCGTCTCGCCGGGTACGCGCCAGATCTGCGTTCGCCGCCCGTCCCATTCGAGTGTTTGCCACGCGCGCGGCGTGGGCAGGTCCGTGATCCGCACGCCGTCCAGGTTGACTCCAGCAGCGCGCATCGGGGCAAGGGTCGATTCGTCCAGGTCCGCGCCGACACCCGCTACCAGTCCAACGCGCTCGCCGGAGCCAAGCGCGGCAGCCATACCCCACGCCGTCTGGGGACCGCCGCCGCCCAATACGCCCATCCGTGTATAGCCCTGTGGAAAAACGATATCGTCAACGATCACGCCGAAGGCGACAAATTCAATCAAAGGGTGTTTCTCCGGTGAGATTACAGTCTATTTTAAAAGCGTTTCTACTTCAGCGCGGGTAGGCAAACCGCCGCGCGCCCCAAACTGCTGCACCTTGATCGATGCGGCAGCATTCGCAAAGGCCAGCCCCTCCCGCAGGGTGGCCCCGCCCAGCCGCGCCGCGATCAGCGCCGCATGAAAACAGTCGCCCGCCCCGGTGCTGTCGACCACTTCGACGCTTCGGGCCGCTTCATAAATGGGTTCGTCCATTCCATGCTCGATGCCATATGCGCCGACATGCCCCGATGTCTGGATCAGCCACTGTCCCGGGGATACCAGTTCCCGCAGGGACCAACTGCCAATCTTCATCAGACTGCTGCGTTTGAGGAAAACAATATCGGTCAGGCGAATCACCTGCCGTAGTTCCTCGCCCTGCATGGGCACCACATTTTCAATGTCCAGCGCGATCAATCCACCACTTTCACGGGTGGCCCGCCGCAGTTGCCCAAACCACGCCAGATCGCGCGGGAAAGTCAGCACCACATGGGCCTGCGACGCCACCGCCAACTGCTCTGCCGTAAAATTCATGTTATACAGCGGCGAGCCAGGCAGCAGGATCGCCCGGCGTCCCTTCACATCGGTGATCACTACGGTGAACGGTGTCACGACCCCTGGAACGCGCACCAATCCCGCTGCTTTCACATTCCATGCTTCAAAATCGTCGCGCAGCATAGCGCCTTCGCTGTCATCACCCACCCAGCCGATGTACCCTGTTTTTAGGCCCAGCCGCCCGGCAGCGCAGGTGGCATTCGCAATAAAACCACCGGGCAGTTTGCCGATCAGCCGCGCAGGGTACTTTTCATCGGCAATCGGCAGACTTTCGATTCGCAATACCATATCGTAGGCAAGGCCGCCTACGCCTACAAAATCGTAGTCAAACACCATTCCCCCTGCTTCCCCTCAGCGGATCTAGGTGGCCATAACCAATCTCAACTTCACGGCTGCATGGTTTTATAAAGCAGTTCCTTCCAGCGCAGCGCGTTGATCTCCCAACAGATTGTAATGTGCGGCTCACCCTTTTGGACCAGCGGCTGCCACATCTCGACATTCGCCGTGTCGTAGGGTGTTACGTTGAGCTGGTCCACGACAGTCATTCCCCGCGTGTATGTCCCGTCGCATTCCACCTCAACATAATGGTTGCTCTTGCGGGTGCAGATGGTCGGATCAATCGCAATTGCCATCGCTACCGGATCGGGCAGACCCAGGCCCGGATCGCCCAGCCAGTTCATGTTCGCTTCCAGCGCCGAGGCGTTGCAGTCGATGGAAAAATGAGACAGCGGCGTATTGATCACCTCTTTGCAATAGCGCATCTCTTCGGCGCTCAGGTTCGCTTCGCCCCGGCAGGTCTCCCAGCCGACCATTTCCACAGGCAGTCCAGAGCGAAAAACCATGCGCGCCGCTTCGGGATCGCACCAGATATTGTATTCGGCGGCAGGCGTAATATTGCCGACCACATTTGCCGCCCCGCCCATCACAACACAGCGACTGACATTTTTCACGATTTCTGGCGCTTTGGCAACGGCCAATGCAATATTGGTCAGTGGTCCGAGCGTGACCAGGATAATGCCGGGGTTGGCTTTAATCGTATCAATCAGCACATCGACGGCGTATCCTTCGGCTGGTGCTGTTTTGGGCTGGCAGTTCATCCCACCCATGCCATCTGGCCCGTGAAAAAAATAGGCGCGGTAGATTTCGCGGATCAGCGGTTGATCCGCGCCGTGATAGACCGGAACCTGCTTGCCGCAGAGTTCAACGGTGTAGCGGGCGTTCATGCTGGCCTGACCCACTGGCATATTCCCGGCAACAATCGTGATCGCCTCGACTTCAATATCCGGCGTTTGCAGCGCCATCATGATCGCGACTGCGTCATCCGAGGCGGTGTCGGTATCAATAATCATTTTGCGTACCATCTAATTTTTTCTCCTAATTGTCTCAGGAAGTGAGCCGCCGCAGTTCCAGGTTCACAAGCCGCTCACCATCTGCTTCCACACATACCGTCACCGGGGGACGTCCCTGCCAATCCGGAGCCGCCCGTTTCCCAATGTTGGGCCACGTCTTGCCCCGTCCGAAGCCCTGTGTCTCCACCCGGATGGGCCAGTTTTCGGTTTTAAAGAGCGTGGGGTCAATGACGTAAGCGACTGCCGATGAGTCATGCACATAAATACCCTTGATACCCAGGTCACGCTCGAAATAGGCGCGGTAGTGCGGCACAATGCGCGCGATGTGCTGGGCAAGGGGATTGTTTGCCAGGGCGTATCGATCCAGGTGTTGCGGCGACATATTAATCGTGTGTGTCACGTCCAGCCCGACCATCGTGACGGGCCAGCCCGCGCCAAAGACAACATCTGCCGCTTCGGGATCGTTGTGGATATTGGCTTCGGCAGCCGGAGTCGCGTTACCAGGGACCAGGGCATTCCCGCCCATCAAGACCACTTGTTTGACGTTTTCAGCAATGCGCGGTTCCAGGCGCAGCGCCAGGGCAATATTGGTCAGCGGCCCAACGGGAACGAGCGTGATCTCGCCCGGCGCGCTCATGATCTGCTCGATGATAAATGCGGCGGCGGTTTGCGGTACGGCTTGCGTGGTTGGCGGCGGCAGGTTGACATTCCCCTGTCCATCGTCGCCATGCACAAAGGGAACCGGGCCGCCAAATGGCCCAGCCAGCGGATTATCCGCGCCCTTGGCAACGGGAATATCGGGCCGCCCGGCGATTTCCAGCAGGCGCAGGGCATTTGTCGTGGCGAGGGTCGTATGGACGTTGCCAAAAATAGTTGTCAGGCCAATCAGGTCCAGTTCGGGCGAGCGCAGCGCGAAAAAGATCGCCATCGCGTCGTCTACGCCAGGATCCGTATCAATGATTATTTTCTGGGGCATTATGCCTCCTGATGATTGATACTGTGCATGAGTTTCCAATAGAATAACAGGCTGATCCCAAACGGGATGAAGTAATACACCACGCGGAACAGCACGACAACGAGCACAGCTTCACCGATGGGCACGCCGAGCAGGGCGTAAATGCCAGCCATCGAACCGTCCTGGACGCCCAACCCGCCAGGGATCATCGAAAAAACTCCCGCCGTCATGCCAATGGCGAACCCGGCAAACAGGACTCCCTTTGCCACCAGATCGCCCAGCGCATCAAAACAGACACCCAGGACGACCAGCATCGTGGCCCAGTTCAAAAAGACGGTGACCAGCAACCACATGAGCCGGGCGGGTTGTTTGCGGAATGCGGAAATCCCATACGTGATCGTAGCATCCAACCTGCTTAGATGCGGGCTAAAATCGCGCCGGATCACCGTTGCCGTCACCCGCCGTACAAGATAGAGCAAAAAAGTGCGGATCCAGGGGCTGAAGATCAAGGCAACGGCGATCACCAGAGCAATTCCCGACAAGATCAGCGAGACAATACCACCGATAAAAACCCGGTGCGTCAGGGATTGGGTGAACAGCACATATCCCAGACCCACAGGCAGCAGCGACAGCATCAGCAGCGTGTTAAAGTACGAGTGAAAGAGAGAGGCCGTCAGGATGTCCGCCGTCGAATAAGGGCCGCGCCGTTTCATGACGATCACGCGCAGCGAATAACCAGCCGCGCCGCCGCTGGTCATCATATTGTTCAGGACGTTTGAGATAAAGCTGATCTCAAGCAGATCGAGATAGGGCATGTTGATGCCAAAAACGCGGCTGGCCGCAACAAACCCTTCGCTGAAAAAATAGTAGGAGATCGCACTGACGAGCAGTGCAAGCGAGAGCCATGCCCAGTCCGCTTCGTCCAGTACCTCGCGTGTCTCGCGCCAGTCCAGGCCGACGACGACCACAGCTATCACAATGAGTCCGGCAAAGATTCCCAGTAACAGGCGTTGGGATACGGGTTCGACAGGCTTCGGTGTCTCTTCCATGCGATCTCCGATGGTTGTCTAGCGAGAGGCTGCTACCGCGATCCGCGCGCCAACACAGGCATTATTGACCAGGGCAGCGATGTTTGCTTTTTGTGAGCGTCCGCCGGTCAGTTCCAGCACTTTTGCCAGTACGAACGGCGTTACATCTTTGCCATGAATACCCGCCGCATCCGCCTGCCGTGTTGCTTCCATAATGGCTGTTTCGGCCTCCTCGACAGGCAGGGCGTCGGCTTCGGGAACGGGTGCAGCGACCAGCATGCCGACCTCAAGGCCGAGGGCATCCCGCGCCGCCATGATTGCCGCGACCTCGTGCGGGCCGTTGACGCGCTGATCAATGGGCAGTCCACTGGACCGGCTGTAAAACGAGGGCAGCGTATCCGTCTCGTAGCCCAAAATCGGCACGCCCTGCGTTTCTAATACTTCGAGTGTCAGCGGCAGATCCAGGATCGATTTTGCCCCAGCACACACCACCGTGATCGGCGTGCGGCCCAGTTCGATCAGGTCGGCGGAGACATCCTGCGGATGGCCGCGATGCACGCCGCCAATACCGCCTGTGGCAAAAACACGGATGCCTGCTATGTGGGCTACGATCATGGTTCCGGCGACGGTAGTTGCCCCGTGCTGGCGCAGTCCGACCACTACGGGCAGATCACGCCGCGAGCACTTGCGGACGCCTTTTTGCCCCAGCCCGGCCAGCAGTTCGATCTCCGCTCGGCCCAGCCCCACGCGAATTTGCCCATCCAGAATGGCAATCGTCGCCGGGATCGCACCCTCTGCCCGGATCGCCTCTTCCATTGC
This sequence comes from uncultured Chloroflexia bacterium, assembly GCA_963753545.1. Classification (GTDB taxonomy): domain Bacteria; phylum Chloroflexota; class Anaerolineae; order Aggregatilineales; family Aggregatilineaceae; genus CAVWCQ01. The sequence goes on along the minus strand of CAVWCQ010000011.1, from coordinate 531,027 downwards.
CAGCGCCGTCTCGACATTGGCCGGATAGGGAAAACCATGCGTGATCAGAGTCGATTCCAGGGCCACGACGGGCGAACCGGAGATCAGGGCCGCGCCGACTTCATCAGAAAGATAGAGCGATTGGTTCATCCTGCCATCACCTTCACCTGCACACGCCGCTCACGCGGGCCGTCGAATTCATAAAAAAGAATGCTCTGCGAACCGCCGATTTGCAGCCGTCCATCTTCAATGAGCAGCAGAACGCTTTGCCCGATCAATGCCGCCTTGATGTGCCCGGCAGCATCGGCGGGCGTGTCGTACTGGTGCTTAAAATCAATGCGTGTTGGGACCAGCCGCCGCAGTTCAACGATGATATCTTCCGGGGTGGAGGGGTCCATGGCCGAGTTAATCAGGATGCCCGCCGTCGTGTGCGGGACGATCAGCGCGCACAATCCCGCGGTCACACCACTGGCTTGCACCGCTTCGACCACCTGCTCGGTTATGTTGATAATCGCATCACCGGCTGGCGTTGTCACTTGAATGGTGCTCAACATTGAAAATTGATCCCTTCTCCCGCCCGTTGCAGGACGGCCATCACTTCATCACAGGTAGGAGCATTGCGTCCCGCGCCAACCTTCTGTACCGCTGCCGCGCCCATTGCGTTTGCCAGCCGCGCCGAGTTGTACAGATCCAGCCCGCGCAACTGCCCCGCCACGAATGCGCCGTCAAAACAGTCGCCCGCGCCCACCGTATCGACCACTTTGGCCGGATACCCAGGTACGGACCACTGCCCCTCTTTGGTGACCAGTTTGCAGCCCGCCGCTCCCTGCTTGATGACCAGGACCGACGGCCCCTCGCCCAGCAGTTGGCTGAGGGCAGCCTGTCCGCTGCGTCCGCTTGCGACCAGTGGAATTTCCTCTTCGGTCATCAGCAGCAGCGATGTCAGGCGCACGGTCCGGCGAATCAGATCCTCCGGGACAGACGCCAGGAAAGGCCCCGCGTCGAAGTAGACGGGCACATTGGCGGATACCGCGCATTCCATAGCACGAAAGGCCAGCGGCACAACGCGCTTTTCAGCCAGTGTGTAGCCAAACATAAACAGCGCGCCCGCCTTGTCGATCTCATTGTCCAGCCCGGCGGGGTAGGGAACATCGCCCCCTTCGCCATAGTTTCCAATGAAGACATGTTCGCCGCTTTCCTGGTCGGTCAGAACAATGACCAGGGTTGTCGTCGCTCCGGGAATAGCCTGCACGTAGGATGTGTCGATATCTTCCTGGTTGAGCATATCCACCAGAAGGGTCCCGAACGGATCGGCCCCCACTGCTGCCGCCGCTGAAACGTCGATGCCCATGCGCCGCGTCGCCACCAAAAAGCTTGCAGCCCCACCCGGCTCCAGACGTCTCCCGACAGGCTGCTGGTGCTGCGCGGGGAGCACAGGCAGACGGGCCGGGAGGATGACATCCAACACCAGATCTCCAATCGAAATAACGTATTTTGGCATTCCCCACACCTTCTATTGAATTGACCGGGGATGATTTCCCCCACACTTGATCAGGCCTGCTTCTGCGCCATCTTGAGAAGTCCTTCAGCCAGATCGCGCACATGGTACGATGCGACAACCTCGTCGGCGTCCAGTTTGGCGATTATTTCTGGCGGGAAAGCGTCAAGACCAGCGTAAGCTCCAGCAATTGCGCAGGCAATCGCGCCAACCGTGTCCGCATCGCCGGACAGGTTCGCGGCGTAGATAGCCGTCTGTTTCGGATCGCCGTTGGACATTGCCAGAACACCAAACGCTGAACCAACCGTTTCGGGGACAGAAAGCGATGTTCCGATGGTGTCGTAAATTTCGTGCAGCCGGAAAAGCTCATCGCCCGGCCCCCGCGCGATATCCACTGCCATGCGGATGCGGCGTGAAACCGATGGCCCCAGCCAGAGGCGGCCCTTTTTGCGGCCCATTTCGGCCCCCAGGATTCCCGCCGCGATCACGGCTTCCAGTGTGGGATTCTCGATAATGGCAACAGCGATTGCCGCGGCAACGGCGCAGGCACCGGATATAGCCACATTGGTGTTATGCGTCGGGATGCAGACGATTTCCGCATCTTTGACCGCACCCAGCGGATCGCCGGGGTGCAGCAGACCAACAGGCGAAATACGCATCGGCGCGCCGTTTGTATCGCCCCACAGGCCCGTTTTATACGGATCATCGCCCCGCTTGAGTGCCTGTACCCCACGCCGGGTGCTTGGCCCGACATAGGGCGAACTGTCGCCGCCGACGCGATCATACCATGCGATGATCGCCTGGATCGCCGCCTCTAACGTGACTCCACCATGCTCAATAAAGCTGGTCGCCAGGGAAAAAGCCTGTTCCGAATTGTCGGTGATGCGTCCGGCGGGCAGCCCGAAATGCACGGCATGATCAGCCGGGCCTGGCAGCAGTTCGGTGATCCAGCCGCCATACGCCCGCCAGGTCTGGTCAATATCAAAATAGGCAGGCATACCCCAGGCGTCACCGAGGGCCTGCCCGTACAATCCACCTAAAATCTTATTTCTGAGAGTCAAAGGGATACTCCTTGTTGACGGGATCATCAGTGCATGATTCAGATTGTGGTGAAAACAGGGGCGGGTCTGCAAACCCGCCCCCAATCGTGAGACTTCCGGGTAATGTATGCTTACGCCGCTGCTGGCACGGCCTGGCGGCGCATCATTAACAGATGTCCACCGCCCATCGTCCACCAGATTGCTGCTGCCGCCACCAGACCGAGCGCGAAGCCGAGCGGCAGTGCGCCCTTATCAACGGAGGTGGTTGAGAAGCCCAGGGACAGCATGATACCCAGGTACAGCCACAGCGTCAGGATCGCGGCGATCCCGCTGAACAGAACCTGATGTCCGATGCGTTCAACCTTCAGCATAAATGGCAGGTTGATGCCGATCAGGACCAGGGCCAGCACCCCGACCCCGATGCCCCGGTAGTAGATATCGGTGCGGCTGAGTGACGGATCGGTGGTTTTGAACCCGGCTGGCGCAGAGAACATGCTCACGGCGCTGATGATGCCGATGATGGCGATCATAGCAACAAACATATGCAGCACGCTCAGCCGTTGGATGGCTTTCCAGAAACGAACATCGAAGCCTTCGCCTTCCGCCGCGCGCAGCGTGCGTACGCGGATGGTTAACTGGGCTTGCAGCGCATAGATTACCAGGGCCATCACCGTTGCGATGTGGGGCAGCATAAAGGTCAGGTGCGACGGAATCAGCACGCCGACCCGGTTGGAAAGCGCGTCAAAGAAGCCGAAGACCAGCGACGCCAGCCCCGTTCCAATCGGGTTGTTGCCGCCCAATGCGGGGGTTGCCAGGGCGATGAAACCTCGCCCGGCGGTCATATCGCTCTGGAAGAAAGTGAGGTAGCCCATGCTCATGTGGATGCCGCCCAGTGCTGCCAGCACACCGCTAAGCACGAGTGCCAGGTAGCGGATCCGCGTCACGCGGATGCCAACCGAAGCTGCCGCCGCCGGATTTTCGCCCACGGCGCGCAGATGGATTCCGGTGGGCATGCGGTACATGAAGTACCACACCAGGATCACCGCGACAAAGGCGATCCAGGTCATCACGCTCTGATTATCCAGGATGCGGAAAAAGAACGATACCACCGGGATTTTGTCCAGGAAGTTTGGAAGCTGGATAAAGGGCATTGCTGAACTATCGAGCTTGCCCAGCGTGTTCCCCTTCTCGCCTGTGATTTCGTACATCGCGGCAATGGTCGCCGCCGAACCGAGCGTATTGAGCGCAATACCTGACAGGACCAGATTTGCCTTCAGTTTCAAATGGAAGAAGGCCAGCAGCAGCGCCATCAGGACGCCGACGACCAGCCCCATCGCCAATCCCAGCCAGGGACCATATGTTCCCCCGGTATCCTGCCCCCACCAGTCTTGAGCATAAGCGCTGAAAACCACGCCCGTAAAGGCCGCGGAGAGCATAATTCCTTCCAGGCCGATATTGATCGCGCCCGCCCGGTCTGAGATCAGCGCGCCCAACGACGCGAACAGAATCGGTGTGGTGACGCGCAGGATCGCGGCCAAAAATGCCGCGCTGTACAACCCTTCCAGGGCATTTTGAATCTGCACATTATCAAACATGAGCGCCACCCTCCTCCGGCTGTTGGTGCGGCGGAGTTACGAGATGCTGCGGTTCATCGATATCGAGTTCAACGGTTCCTCGGCGGCGGATACGGCGGCGGCGGAAGAACGTAACCAGGGCTTCTGCCGTGATCAGTAGAATGATCACCGCCTGGATGATACGCACGACTTCGAAGCTGACATCGGTGTCACTTTCCATCACGCGCGCTCCGGCCCGCAGATACTGGTAAAGCAGTCCAGTGAATGGGACGACAAGCGGGTTGTTACGCGCCAGCAGCGCCACCACGACCCCTTCAAAAGCCATCCCGACGGAGATGTTGAGGATCAGCATGCGATGGACGCCCATCGCCAGATGTGCGCCCGCCAGCCCAGCAATCGCGCCGCTGATCGCCATCGTCAGCATGATCGTGCGCTTGGTATTCACGCCGCCGTAGCTGGCGAACTTGACGTTCGAGCCGATCATGCGGATTTCATAGCCAATCGGCGTGCGCTGGATCAACAGCCATGTCAGGACGACAAGCGCCACCAGGATATAGATCGCAATGGTGATCTGGTCGCCGTTTACATCGATGATCGGGGTGAGCAGCCCGTTTTTGGGAATCCAGCCGGAGGCGATATAGCCTGCCGATGCCGGTTTAAGTTGGAAGGTGAGCACCATTTCGTAAAAACGGGTCGCGATGGTGTTGAGCATCAGCGTCGAAACCAGTTCGTTCGCGCCCAGGTACGCTTTGAGCGCACCCGGCAGCAGACCCCATAGGAAGCCAACGGTTGCCGCTGATAAGAGGGCAAATGGGACGAGCAGCACTTTTGGCACATCATTGCCGAAGGACAGCGTGATCGCGCCGGAGACGAGCGCCCCAAAATAAAGCTGTCCTTCCGCGCCGAGGCTGAACTGATTTGCCCGGAAGACAATCGCAATCGCCAGCCCCAGCATGATCAGGGTGATGCCGTCACGAATCCACCATGTCGCCCAGCGGTTCAGGCGGCTGAGCGGCCCCAGCAGGAACGCTTTATAAGCGAAGCGCGTCTCTTTCATCATTTCTTCGAAACGCGTTCCCCCTGAAATCGGATCGGGCTGGATATGCAGCGTGTAAACGCCATCGGCAGGAAGGGTGAATCCCGAAATGGCGGCGTCGCCTTTCGTCTTGAGATCGCGCTTAAAGGTGTCCATCTGCTCGGCGCTGGCGTCTTGATTCTCCGCCAGTTTTATGCCATCCGGCCCCAGCAGAGCGACTTCGACATCCAGATCCGTGTTCGGTCGAGCGGCAAAGGCCAGGATATCGACGACATCCCCGGCGCGGCCCGCGAAGCGATAGGACATTTCGGTGATAGGCTCTTTCGCGTCCGGGTTGTTGAATTCCGTACCCTTAGCGTCCCCATAACCGATATCGACCAGCGATTCGGCCTCGGACGTGAGGCGCATTCCATATGCGCCTTCGGCATTGGTTCCGGGTGTTTCCGGCGCGACGCGGATGGTATAAAAACCGTCGGCGGGCAGTGCAAAATTTTCGATCACGCCGTCCAGTTCGCTTTGCAGGTTCGATTTGAACGTTTCAAGCTGGTCCGGCGTGGCCCCCAGGCTCTCCGCCAGCACATCGCCCGCCTCGTTCAACAGGTCAACTTTGAGGTCAACCGTTGAGCCGTCCCCGGCAAACGCGACAATCGAAACTACATCGCCTGCTTTGCCGATGAAGTGGTAATCCGCTTCGGTGGTAGAAGCATCGAATGTGCCTTCCAACGCCGAGTCGTTGTACTTGACATTGACAGGAGAAGGATTAGCCGAGACGACCTTGGCTTTAAACTCGCCTGTTTCAAAGCGATCCGCCGAGTCGAGGTTGAACAGCGCCGTGACGACGAAGCCAAACAGCAGCGCCACGACAACGGTGAGCGCCACCCGCAGCGCGTCCCAGCGTAATTCGACGACAAAGAGCAGCACGCTCAGCCCGATCAGCGCGTTCACCATGAGCACGCTCTGGTAATCGGCCATGTGGCGGAAGTCGCTGTAGCTGCCGTCAAAAATCTTATAAGTGATGCCGAACGTCACCAGATAGACGATGGACAGCCCGGCGATCAAAAAGAGCAGGCTGCGGCCCCACGCCCGAAAATCGATTGGGGAGGTAAGAGGTTCGCCAGCTCGCCGGAGCAGGACGAATAGCCACACCACAATGACCAGCGGCAGGGTGACGAGCAGCGCGGCTGCGGCAAACCCCAGCAGAAGCCCGGTTTGCGGCGCGTAGCCTCTCCGCGCGAACAGGAGCGCAGTGACAAGGCCAATAATGCTGCTCAGCGCTGCTGCCGCTACCCACGCTAAAAGGAAGTTTCCTATAAAGTCATTCATTTAGTTCCCTCAAGGAAGCAACTATTGATTCTTTGCCATTTCAGCTTCGCTTTGCCGTTCCGCGCCCAGCATATACAGCCCCAGCTTTTCTTCGGTCAGTTCTGGTGAGTTGCGGAAGATGGCTACAATTTCGCCGTTATACATCACCATGATCCGGTCAGACAGCTTCATCACCTCTTGCAGGTCAGCCGAAATGAGCAGAATAGCCAGCCCGTTGGTGCGCTGATCGACAAGCTGCTGGTGGATATATTCAATAGCCCCAATGTCTACGCCGCGCGTGGGCTGGGCCGCAATCAACAGCCGGGGCGAAGAGGAGAGTTCGCGGGCCAGGACAACCTTTTGCATGTTGCCGCCCGACAGTGACCCGACAGGAACGTCCCCGCTTTGCGCCAGAATACCGAACTGTTCGATCAAGCTCACGCCGTTGATCTGGATGCGATCCAGTGACAGCAGCCCGGCCTGGGTGAATGGTCTGCGGTAATAACGGTCAATGATCAGGTTGTCATTGATCGACGCGCTCATGGACACGCCGTTCGTGAGCCTGTCTTCGGGAATATGGGCAACATGCGCTTCGCGCACTTTACGCGGCCCATAACCGAGCACAGACTGGTCATCAACATAGGCTTCGCCGCCTGTCGCGGGGCGCAGCCCGGTTAGAACTTCGACCAGTTCCGTTTGGCCGTTGCCTTCGACTCCGGCGATGCCCAGAATCTCCGACTCGTAGACCTGGAACGAGGCGTTATGCAGCAGCGTGCGGCCCGTTTCATTGACATACGTCAGGTTGTGCACATCAAGCACAGGCTTACCGCGTTTGACCGGGGGCCGATCAACGACCATGAAGACTTCGCGGCCCACCATCATACGAGCCAGTTCGGCTTCGTTTGTGTCCCGCGTGTCCACCGTTCCCACCTTGCGCGCATCCCGCATCACCGTCACCCGATCCGAGATTTCCATCACTTCGCGCAGTTTGTGGGTGATAAAAATAACTGTTTTGCCTTCCTTCACCAGATTGCGAATCGCGGCGAAGAGGTCCACCGTTTCACGCGGGGTGAGGACGGCGGTTGGTTCGTCCAGAATCAGAATTTCCGCCCCGCGATAAAGCGCCTTGAGGATTTCAACGCGCTGCCGCATGCCGACAGGAACTGTATCAACACGGGCATTGGGATCAACAAACAGACCGTACTGCTTTGACAATTCTTTGGTCACCTGGACCGCCTTCTGGCGATCAATATTCATGCCGCGGGCGCGTGTCGTTTCTTTACCCAGGATGATGTTCTGAGCAATAGTGAACGAGTTGACCAGCATAAAATTTTGGTGAACCATGCCAATCCCCAGGTCAATAGCCACCTGCGGGTTGGGGATATGAACGGGGTGACCTCGCAGGACGATTTCGCCAGAGGTGGGGGTTTCGAGGCCGTACAGAATTTTCATCAGGGTACTTTTGCCCGCCCCGTTTTCCCCGACCAGCGCGTGAATCTCGCCCGCCTCAATGGATAAGCTGACTCCATCGTTGGCTAAGACACCATTTGGATAGATTTTGACAATATTGTTTGCTTCAATCAGGGCCATAACGACCACTCCCAGACTCATCTGCTGAGATTTACGATATAAATTGGCACGGTCAGATCGTTTTTAGACCGGATGCGGGTTGGGTACGAGGCAAAGAATGTCGCGGTGGTAACGGGTAAGTATTTTCGATATCTTCAAAAAACCGCGTCTAGGACCAACCAGCACCACACCACTGCAAAAATAAAACAATTGGGGTGAGCATATGCTCACCCCAAGTTTACCGTATATTTTGTTTTAGACCACTAGGAGTGGCCGACCACTCGGAGTGGCCCGGCTACTAGCGAGACTAGCTGCCCAGGTACTGCGCGACGTCAAAGTCGGTCTTTGGCATATCAGAGCAGGACATGGTCGTAGTAGCGGGTTCAGCCGCAAACGTGCTGACAATGGTGATGTCGCCGTTGGTCACGGATTCGGTAATGGCCGCGATCAGTTCCTTCACATTGTCAGGCGTGGCGTTCTGGTAGATATCATTGTCGGACAGGCTAACCCCGCCGCCACTGATACCCAGGATTTCGGTTGTGCCGTAGGGCAGTTCACCCTTGATGTGCAGATCGACGGCGCGGTACAGGGAGTAGTCGACGTTCTTCTGCATGCTGGTCAGGATGTGCTGCGCCTGTTCTTCGTTGGTGTCGGCAATGATCGACGCCTGGTCAGAGTCGACGCCGATGGCGTACTTATTCTGTTCCTGCGCGGCTTCAAAGACACCAGCGCCAGAGCCGCCTGCGATCTGGAAGACGATGTCGGCCTTCTGGTCGTACATCGCCAGCGCAATTTCCTTGCCCTTGGCCGGGTCATTCCAACCACCTGCGTATTGGACGAGCACCTCGATGTCTGGATTGACCAGGCACGCACCCTGCTTGTAACCAACGATGAAGTCGTCAATCACCGGGATAGACTGCGCGCCCATCGCGCCGATGATCGCATCCGCGTTCATGCCGTCCAGATCGGTGCTGGTCATCGCACCTGCGTACACGCCCGCCAGGAACGAGCCTTCATTCTGGGCATAGCCGACAGAGTAAACGTTCTTGCAGCCGTCAACGCAGACGGTGGCATCGTCGTAAGCAACGGGGGCGTCATAGCTGATGAAGTACTTGTCAGGATATTGATGCGCGCGCGCGCCCAGGAACTGAACCATCTGGAAGGTACCCGCGATCAGCAGGTCGTAGTTGTCGGTGTCAGCCATCGCGTCCGCCAGGCCGCTTTCCCAGCCCGCCGGATCGATACCGAGTTCGATAGTCTTGACTTCGACGTTGTAGCCTTCACTAACCAGACGGTCCATACCGCGCTGAGCCGAGTCAAAGAACGACTTGTCACCCAGGACGCCGTTGACAATCAGGGTGATGCGCAGCGGCTGTTCGTTGCCGGTCGGTGCTTCGGTCGCAGCGGGAGCAGCTTCTTCGGTCGCAGCGGGAGCCATGGCGACTTCTTCGGTCGCGGCAGGAGCGGCGGCTTCGGTGACAACAGGAGCGGCTTCTTCTGTCGCAGCGGGGGCCATAGCAACTTCTTCTGTTGCAGCAGGAGCGGCGGCTTCGGTCACGACAGGGGCGGCAACTTCGGTCACCACAGGGGCAGCGGCTTCAGTGACCACAGGAGCAGCGGCTTCGGTGACAACAGGGGCGGCTGCTTCGGTCACGACAGGGGCAGCTACTTCAGTCGCCACGGGGGGGACTGTAGGAGTAGCTTTTTTGGTTTCCTTCTTATCATCATTGTTGTCGCCGCAGGCCGCGAGGACCAGGACAGCAACCAGGGCAAAAGATAACAAAAGCCCGATCAGGCGTTTCTTCTGAAGCATAGGTGCTCTTCTCCTCTATGTTGTTTTGGGATGGTTCAAAAAATTAGGATACGGGTGGCGTTTGCCGGTTGAGGCTCACGTCATACCCTCTATAATCATACTATATTGTGCGAAATTTATCACTGGCAACTTTCGTTTACCAATAATTTTCTTATGTCTGCACAGATTCCAGAAATCGTGCTTTGCTTTTCCCCCTGAAAAAGTGGTACACTGCGCCAAATTAGAATGTTTTAGGTCTTTGTTACGAAAGGTTATACGCCGTGCGTCTTATCATTGATACGGATGCCGGGGTCGACGACGCCCAGGCTATTATGATGGCCCTTTCTTACCCGGGCGTGACGGTCGAAGCCATCACGACTGTTACCGGAAATGTGCATGTCAGCCATGTCAATCAAAATGTATTTACGGTCCTCGATCTGATGCACTGCGACGTGCCTGTCTACGTGGGTGCGGAGCAGCCGCTTGTGCCCGGTTTTTGGGAACCCGAATCGCGTGTACATGGGCACGATGGGCTGGGTAATACGCGCAGCCGGACTCCCTCTCGCCGCAAGGTCCAGGCCGAACCTGCCGCCGTTGCGCTGGTGCGGATGGCCAACGAAGCGCCCGGCGAACTGACGATTGTCGCGCTCGGCCCACTGACAAATCTCGCGCTGGCCTGCCGCCTCGATGCGTCCTTCCCCCAGAAGATCAAGCAGTTCACGTTTATGGGGGGAACCATCAACGCTATTGGCAACACCCGCAACATTTCCGCCGAGTTTAATGCCTTCTGCGATCCCGAAGCGGTTTTGATTGTTCTGGATGCGTTCCGCCGCACGACCATGCTTTCCTGGGAAACAACTGTTCAGCATCCCATGAGCTGGGAGCAGTTCGAGTCGCTGATCAACATGGGAACGGAAGCCTCTCGCTTTCTGCATGCGATCACGGCGTCGTCACTCCAGTTTCTGAAAAGCTTCCCCCAGGTGCGCGGCTTTCTGCTGCCCGATCCGCTGGCGATGGCTGTAACGCTTGAACCGGGCCTGATTCAGCAAAGCGCCGAGCACTACGTCTCGATTGAGTTGGGCGGCCATTTGACGCGCGGTCAGACTGTTGTAGACTACTTTGGCACAACACGGCACAACCCCAATGTCCAGATTGTGACAGGGGTTGATATGGACGGTGTTTACGCGCTCTACCAACAGATGCTGGCCTGAGTTTTCTTACTTTGTGGAAATCGATAAAGGTTAAGGCGTGTCGGGAGATCAGTTTGTCGCGCTGCTGGATGACCTGACGGCGACGCCAGGGATCGCGGGACATGAAGATGCCATCGCCCGCAGTATGGCTCGCCAGCTTCGCCCCTGGGCCGATCAGGTCGAAATTGACCGGCTCGGCAATGTGATTGCCCGTTTTGGCACTCTGGCAGCGGCTCCACGAATTGCCGTACTGGCCCACCTGGATACGGTGGGTTTTTTGGTTAAGCGCATCAGCCCGGATGGCATGCTGGGCGTCGTTGGCGTTGGGGGCGTCAATCTGCTCTCACTTCCTGGCGCGGCGGTGCGTGTCGGGACGCATCCCGGCGTGATCGGCGTGCGTTCGCAGCATCTTGCTTCACCGGGTGACAGCCTGCCGGATGTGGACGATCTCACCATCCAGGTGGACCCGGAGATCGTGCCGGACATCGAAATCACGATGCCCATAACCTTCGCGCCGGGAGCAGTGCGCCTGGGGGGCGGGCTTTTTTGCGCGCCCTATCTCGACAACCGCGCGGGATGCGCTGTCTTAGTTGAGCTTGCCCGCCAGTTAGCCTCCTCGCGGCCTTCGCTCTCGGTAGTGTTGGTTGCAACCGTGCAGGAAGAGACGACCTGTGCCGGGGCGATCCAGGCCCTGCAAGCCATCGCGCCCGATGTCGCCTTTTTTGTGGATGGTACGCTGAGCTACGATACGCCCGATACACGCCATCTGGGCATGGTACGGCTGGGCAGCGGCCCTGTCCTGACCTCGTATCTGTATGTGAGCGGCTACAATGGCTGGCATGCGCACCCGGCCCTGCGCGATCATCTGAAAACAGCAGCGCGTGAGTCGAATATCCCGTTCCAGCAGGACGCAATCCGGGGGCTGATCAGCGACGCTCGCGTAGCGACATGGTTGGGCATTCCTAGTGCTATCGTCGGGCTGCCCATGCGTGGTAAACACTCGCCGTTGGAAATCGCTCACCTGGATGATTTGTCCCATGCAGTCCGGCTGCTCATTGCTGCCCTGCATCGCCCTTTACCCGATCTGTCACGGGGGTAAATCCATGCCACTCGATGTCCTGAATCGTATGCTGCCCACTCTGCGCGGAAGCCTCACCACGCTCCCCGCCCTGACGGGTCCCGAACCGCTCTGGCACATGCTGCGGCGGCTTCTGCTGGCCCACGCGCCGTCCGGTGGTGCGAACCTGTTGGGCGGCATTGGCGACGATATCGCCTTTCTTGCCGACAGCCTTGGGCTGCGGGACCGGACGCGCCCTCAACTCGGTTCGACAGGCAACACCTGCATCTGGCTTGGCGCAGAAAAACCGGCGGCAGATGTTGTTGTTGTCGCCCACATGGACCGCCCCTCATTCCGTGTCCGCTCACTGGAGGACGGAATGCTTTACCCGATCTGTGCGAACCGCTTCCCCATCGGGGAATATCGCGTTTCCGCCAAGGCCGTTCGTTTTGAACGGGGCCGTTTGCTGGTTTCAGCGGCGGGCAGCCTGCTCTCCCATAAAGAGGGCGGTAAAGAAACGATCAAATTTGAGGTGAAGCGCGGCAAGCTGGCCTGGCACGATACGGTATTGATGGATGTCAATCCTGTGCGCGAGGACGACGCAGTGGTCGGCGCTGGCCTGGATAACAGCCTGGGGGTGCTGGTAACCCTGCTGGCCGCCGCCGTGCTGCGCGGTATCGAACAGGTGCTGCGCGACCGCGAACGGCGCTGCCTGTTCGTGTTTACTGACCAGGAAGAAGGCTCCCCCGATTCCTTTTTTGGGCGTGGGGCATCGAGGCTGACACACTTTCTCCCCCCGCCAACCTATGGCTGTGTGGTTGTGGACGCGCATAATTCCGGGCCGGGGCTGGATCCGAAACCGGGGCAGGGTGCGAGTCATGGCGCTGTTTCGGGCTGGGGACGCGGCGCGATTGTCCCCCCGAATTATCACTCGCTGGCCGTCGATCTGGCTGCCAAAGTGAACGCAGAACGACCTGACACCGTGCAGATGAATAACGGTTATCTGTCGCGCAGTGATGATATGGTGCTGTCTCGCTGGACACGTGTTTTGGGGATGATCGGCCCGCCGATGGCTGATCCGCACACGGGGTACGAGTCGGCACGGCTGGCGGATATTCAGAGTAGTGTGTGGTGGGTATCGTTCTTTTTGGCGGCGGTGCTCAATCTGGCTCCCGAACTGGCTCCGCGTTATTCGTTAGGCCGCTAGCGTTACTCCGCGTCGAGCAGATACGAGTCTGCCCACCAGTATTCGTACAGCAGCCGTTTTTCAACACGTTTGAATCCGGCGGCGTGCAGCCCATCGATCCATTCCTGGATCGGCCCCTCGTGATTGGTGCGATCTCCCGTCCGGTCAAAATAGCCGAACATGACCGGGATCAGGAATCCCTGCGCGACATATCCGCCATCGTCCACGTACTCGGCCAGCCCGCGCTGGTAGCGGTCCAGGATATGCCGTACGCGCTCCGGCCCATACTGGTTGGGAAAATGGGGTACGTCAAATTCGGCTACGAGCAGCCGCTTGCCATGCCGCCGCATCCATTCCAACACAGATTGCCGCGTTTCGGGGGGAAGCGATTGCAAACTCCAGGTCGCCTGGATGACGTCCCAGGCGGTGGAATAGCCTGTCTCTTTGCCGATTTCCATAAACTCCTGGATCGTGCCATGATGCGCGCGGTAGGGGACCTTCCAGGCATCAAGCTGGTTGGTGGTTTGGGCCAGCATGGCTTCGGATGGTTCGATCAGGTCAAGCTGCACAATGTTCTTCGTCAGGGCAGGCAGCAGGGCCATGCCGTCACCGACGCCGACGTCGAGCAGGCTGAGCATTTCATAATTGCCATAAGCCAGCCGCAGGGCGTTGCTTGCTGCTTCATAGAGATTGACATTACCGCCGCCGCGTACAAAGGCGGCAAAGGCCTCTCCCTCGACGTACACTCCGGATTTACCGCCTTCGACCACCCGGCGCAGATACTCAGCCGACTGGACATACACCGGATTCTCTGGGTCATGGTCCGCTGCAAAATTGGCTGCTGCCGCTGCCTTCGTAAAATCATTTTCGCTAAAAGCCAGTATCGCCCGGTAAAAGGCACCCTCTGCCAACTCGTAGGGCAGATCGCGGACGCCGCTGTATCCTTCACGCTGGTAAATCTGCCAGAATTTTTCTACGCTCATCGGTGTTTCCCTTTCATCAGGCCGGAAGCGTAAACCAGAAGGTAGCTCCTTCGCCAGGGACAGAATCGACGTTAATGCGCCCGTTGTGGCCCTCGATGACACGCCGCGATATCGCCAGCCCTAACCCTGTGCTGCGTTCACCCCCGGTTGGTGTAGCCGACAGCCGGGCAAAGTCCTGGAACAGGCGTTTGCGATCTTCCTGCGTGATGCCGGGGCCTTGATCCTTGACGGATATGCGCCACTCATCCTCCAGTTGTTCAGCCCAGACCTGCACCGTACTTCCGGCAGGCGAATATTTCACCGCATTTGAGATGAGATTATCCACCACCTGCCGCAGACGGTGGGGATCGGCCTGCACTATTCCTTCAGACACGTGGTCAAGCAGCACCTGGGTCCCCTTCGGACTGGCCATTTGTGCATGGCGCTGCACGGCTTCTTCTAAGAAGTGCCGCAGGTCGACATCTTCAGGGCGGAGTTCAAGCTTGCCGGCCTCAATATGGGTGACGTCCAGCACATCGTCAATCAGGTTGAGCATGTGTTCCGACTGGGTGAGCACATCCCGCAGAAACATTTCTTGTTCCGCATCGGTAACCGCCATCCGTGCATCCAGCATAAAATTGATCGCCATCTGGATCACGCCCAGCGGGCTGCGCAGGTCATGAGCGGCAATTCCCAGGAAGGTGTTTTTCAGTTCATTCAGCCGCATCAGTTCGCGGTTTTGGCGTTCGATGGCGTCTTTTTGTGCGGCTAGTTCCGAAACCAGCCGCCCTTTTTCCACAATCACCGAAAGCTGCGCCGCGATGCGCTGGAAAATCTCGATATGAAGGCTGCTGTAGCTGTTTGCTTCGAGGCTGGAAAAGAAAATGAATCCGACCGGAACACCATTTGCAATCAGGGGGCAGGTCAGGGACGAACGTATCCCTTCCGCCACGATCAACTGCGTCGATTCCGAGGTGGGTTTCTGCCGCAGATAGTCTTCCAGGTCGTTGATAATGCGCGGCTGGCCTGTCTCAACAATTTGCTGTAGGCTGCTGCCCTGCAAGATGGAAGAATAGCCCCGCCGCAGATAGATATGCCCGTTGTCGATCTTTGCCCAGCGAGCGCGTACGGTTTGCCCGTCATCTTCAATCAGGGAAAAGCCAATCCGGTTGTAGGGAATTAGCTCGCGAAAGTCCTGGTACACATTTTCCAACACCTCGTCGAGCAGCAGTCCAGCGTTGATTCGTGAGGTGATCAGATCAAGCTGCCGCAGTTCTTGATAGCGTGATTCAAAACTCTTAGCCAGATCAAGCAGCGCCAGTCCGAGCCGCCCCAACTCGTCAACAGAGGAAACAGGGACGTCCAGGTGGTATTCGCCGCGCTTCAATTGTTCTGCTGCTTCGATAAAGAGGTGGATGCGTCCGTCTGTCAAATGAGTGTTGTTATCATCGCTCATGATTTGTCGATCCTGCGTGATTTCGAGGCTAAAACTATACCATACTTGACGATAAAATAAAAAAGCTAAAACAGTTTTTTAAAAAACAACAGTTAATATTTATTCTTTAGCATAAGTCGCTCAACAGGCGTTAATTGGTTCGCGGCTTTTTTCATCGGGTCAGCAGGACACTGGCGATAAAGACCAGAATGATTGCTGCGCTGCATGCCAGTTCAATACCCATGCTGTACAGGTGCATTTTCAGTGCGCGGCGGCCTGCTGCCATCGCCTGTTCGAGTTCCCCCAGGCGTATAAATTCGACCAGGAGCGTTCCCCCAACAAGGCCAAGGATCGTTCCCAGGATCGGGATTGGAATGGCGAACGTGCCAACCAGCGCCCCGATAATCCCTCCTGTAGTAGTCAGGCACGATCCCCCCTCTGACCGCGCGCCCACACCCTGCATCCAGTAGCCAGACGTTGAACCGGCGATCATGAGCAAAGTCATCAGCCCGGCAGCCAGTAGAGGAACGCGCTCGAAATCATTCAGATAGGCAAAAGTAACGCCAATGCCCCAGATCAGCAGCGAGCCAGGCAGCAGGGGAACAATCGACAGCGCCAGCCCCACCAGCATCAGAACCAGCGTCAGTATGATCCAGAAAGAGTCACTCATGGGTATATCCCTTTGCACATGATGTAGGGCCGAATCATTTTGACGAAAGCAAGACGATTCATCTTATTCCGTTTTCCCCTTCCCCCCGCGTGCTTGCGAAGCAAGCCAAGCTGTGGGGGAAGGGGCAGGGGATGAGGGTCTGCCCGCGATCCACACTGTTGATTTCATTCCATAAAGCTTGTTGTCTTGCTTTTGCGGTGATATTTTGGCTTGAATGAGTCAGCCCTAGCACATCACGAACTATTGAGCAGATTTTGGCAAAGTTTGTTACACTGAGAACACATCCGCGTGTAAATAACGAGGCTTCCTTCATGCTTAAACTCTACCTGGCTAATCTCCCACCGGAAATCCAGCAGGAATCAGCCGAGGAGCAGTTACAGGCTCTTTTTGCTCCTGTTGGACAAATTAGCCGCATCAAAGTTTTTGAGAATAAAAACATGCAAGACGTTGGAGGTCGGGCACTGCTCTGGCTGGAGACTGAGCTAGGCATAAGCGATGTACTCACCCAGTTTAACGGCCATCTGCTAAACGGATATCGTCTCTGCCTGTCTCCGACCAAACCGTCTGTTATGCCTTCAGAACTGACGGCGGAACAGCGGCAGTTTGCCGAGGCATTGGCTGAAAAGCTGGGCGAAACAGGCGTGGAACCCTGCCAGCAGATCGCCGACATTATCCAGTTGTGTGGCACTGCATTTGCCCAGGCGGTTCTGGACGACACGCTGGTGGTCGAAGCGCAGGGCGGCATGCCCGTGCGCGATGGCTCCCGGCAGCGTACCCGAGGCGGCATTTTTTTCTACGTGGCAAGAGGCCGCATGTCCTTCGGCTTGCAGCAGGTCATTGTACCCCACCTGCGTAAAAAAGAGGGCGTTCAGCCCGAAGCGAAGCCTCGGCCAGCCCAGGGGAAGAAAAAGGGGCGGGCGAGCAAATCGTCCGTGGAAGCCATGCCGCAAGCTGCGCCGCCGCCTGTAGTTGCGCCGCCATCTGAAGAAGAAATGATTGTCATTCGGCAAAACCTGATTGATCTACGCTGCGAACATGCGGCGGCCCAGTCTGATTTGGAACAACTGAAGGCTCAGCCTCATGATAAACAGATGGGGACGTTTTCGGCAATCAAGCGCGTACTCGATATCCAGCGCCAGATTGACGGGTTGTTGAAAGACTATCCATTTTTGAAAACGGGCTAAAAACACACGTCACCAGTCGGGGGGGACTGGTGACGTATGCGGCCCACTGATTCCGGTATTGTTGGCTGCAATCCCGGTGGCCTGTTTTCCACTGCGCAATACAACCTGAGACAACGGGAGGATATAGCTTTACGATAACCCCACTATGACAATCTTGTAAATAGGCCACCTGGATAAACTTCGATTAGCCAGGTGGCCTATATTTCTTCTAATTACCGGAAAGTTGACCATCACCGCAGAGTGTACTACCCTTAAGATAAGGGGATAGGACAGGGTCCGGGAACAGAAGACTGGAGGCGCTAGATGGAAATTCCCCTTCAGATCTTGTGGATTGATCAAGCTGAAGCTGACATGTTGCATACGATCAATGAACTCCGGGCGCGGACACCTTTCTTCACGGCTCTCCGTATCGGGACGCCAGCCGAACTGCGCCTGGCGTTAAGCCAGAATGAGTGGACTCTGCTGCTGGTAGGCGACCTGCCCCCTGGGTTACAGCTTGCCGATATCAAAGCTGTCCTGGACGAGACCCAGAAATATCCTACACTTATTTTGCTGGGTGAGATGCTTGATCCCGAGAGTAGACAGCAAAATCGTGTTTTTGATTACGCCTCCCGGCATGATATGGATCGGCTAGCCTTTATCCTCAATCGAGAATGCCAGCGTCAGGAAGTCATGCAAGCCAGCCAGGAGCAGTTCCGGGCACTGATCGAAAACAGCCCGGATGTTGTCGCCCTGGTTGATGCGGATGGTCTGCTGTTATATGGCAACAAAAGCGCGGAACAGGTTCTGGGCTTTACCGTAGAGGAATTGTTAGGCCGGAGTTTCTTGATCTGCTGCACCCTGAAGATCGAGTCCAGGCCGAAGCGTTGTTCCGTGAACTGATGAAATCACCGGGCACGCGGGCCGTGACCGAAACGCGCGCGCGGAGTAAAGATGGTTCCTGGCGATGGATTGAGGTGACGGGCACCAATCTTTTGGACCGCCCCTTTGTGCGCGCCATTGTCATCAATTTTCATGATATCACCGAGCAGCAGTTAGCCGAGGAATCGCTTTATAAGCGCCAGCGCGAACTTGAGATCTTGCTCGAAGTCAGCCGCGATCTGTCCAGTGAGTTGGATCTGAACAGCCTCCTTTCCTTCATCGCCCAGCGTGCGGTCACGCTGCTCGATGCCGATGAATGTGTTTTGTTCCGCCTGGATGACGACGGGACAACGCTGCATCCCATTCTCGTCATTGGCGAATATATCGAGCAGCGCCTGGCAACCCATCTCAAAATTGGGCAGGGCTTTGTCGGAAACAGTGTGGCATCCAACCAGCCTATTTTGGCTAACAACGCTCACAGCGATCCACGCGGGATGCATGTACCAGGGACGCCGGTCACGGAAATTGAGCATATTATGGTCTCGCCGCTGGTGTTCCGCGGGGTCGTGACAGGCGCGATCCTTGTCAATCGCCTCGGCAAAATCGAGTTTGCTCAGGCTGATCTCCGCGTATTTGTGGGGTTAGCCCAGCATATTGCCATTGCGCTGGAAAACGCCCGGCTGTTTACAGCGGAACGCGAACAACGCATTCTGGCTGAATTACTGCGTGATACGGCGGCTGCCATCAGCAGTACGCTTGATTTTGATGCGGTGCTGGACAGCATTTTAGCCAGCATCGAAGGCGTGATTCCCCACGATTCCGCCAGTCTGATGATTATTGAAAAAGATGAAATGCGGATTGTTAAACATCGTGGGTTCGTTGAGCGTGGCCTGGGCGACTTTGTTTCTCATCTGTCCTTTCCAATCAAACAGAACCGCATCTTTGCGCAGGCGGTAGGCAAACGCCAGCCGGTGGTTATCGCGGATACATGGACTGCGCCAGAGTGGACCTACTTCCCTGAACTGGGATGGATTCGATCGAATATTGCCATCCCACTTTTTTATGGTGATCGCCTGGTGGGGATGTTGAGCCTGGACAGTGCTATTCCCGACTTCTTCACGGTGCAGCACACCGAACAACTGAAATTCTTTATCGCCCAGGCCGCCATTGCCCTTGAAAATGCCAGCCTCTACCGTGAACTGGAGCGATACAGTCAGAGCCTGGAAGATGCAGTCGATGCTCGGACCACCGAACTACGCCGCATTAAGGAGCGGGTCGAGGTGATCCTGAGCAGCAATCCCGAACCGATCCTGCTGCTGGCTCCGGATGGGTCAATAGAAACGGTTAATCCTGCTTTCTGCGAATTATTCCGGTGCGGGGAAAATAACGTTTCCGGCGATTCTATGCTGACGCTGCTGCACCCGTCCTCTGTGGAAGCCTTGCGCGGTGCGATTGAGGCCGTAACAGATCGGGGCCAGACGGTTCGCCTGGAGGTAACCGCCCAGCGGCAGGACGGCACAGCCTTTGACGCGGCACTGGCTGTTGCTCCGGTCTGGGAATTTGGGGCATTAACGGGGTTGGTTTGCACCCTGCGCGATATCAGTTCGCTCAAAGAAGTGCAGCGCATGAAAGACGCCTTTGTAGCGAACATCTCGCACGAACTGCGCACACCCATTACCAGCCTGCGCCTTTACCATCATCTGCTGGCCCGTAAGCCCGAAAAAGTCGGCATTTACCTGGCGCAGTTGGAACGCGAAACGGATCGGTTGCAGCGCATTATTGAAAATGTGCTGCTGCTGTCTCGTATGGATCAAAACCGGGTGCCCTATAAACCGTCGCCGCTCGCTCTGAATGCGTTGGCCGAGCAGTATGTCACGGATCGCTCGTTGCTGGCCGACAGCCGGAAACTCACCCTGACATTCGACGGGCAGCCCCATCTGCCAATGGTCATCGCCGACGGAGCATTGGTGGGACAGGCGCTGAGCATTATCCTGACCAATGCGCTCAATTACACGCCTGAAGGTGGGCGCGTGCTGGTCACAACCTCGGTACGCCCCTTCAACGGGCAGGAGTGGGTCGAACTGCGAGTAGCGGACACGGGGCCAGGCATCCCCCTTGATGAACAGTCTCATGTCTTCGAACGCTTTTTCCGGGGCGCGCTGGCAATTGAATCCGGCCTGCCCGGCACGGGTCTTGGGCTGGCGATTGCCAAAGAGATCATGGACCGCCACGAAGGCCGGATCATGATGGAAAGCGAACCGGCCCAGGGAGCAGCATTTAGTTTATGGCTGCGAGTTACTCCTCCACCGGCTCCCGGTCGCGACTGAACTGTGTCTCGTAAAGCTGCGCATACAGCCCATTTTTCGCCAGCAGATCGCGGTGCGTACCCTGCTCGACAATCTGCCCGCGATCCAGCACCAGGATCAGATCCGCCGCCAGGATGGTGCTCAGGCGATGGGCGATCACAATGCTGGTTCGCCCCGCCATCACGGTTTTGAGGGCGTCCTGAATCAGCGCCTCCGATTGGCTGTCGAGATGGCTGGTCGCTTCGTCCAGCACCAGGATGCGCGGGTCTTTGAGCACCACGCGGGCAATGGCGACACGCTGCTTTTCGCCGCCGCTCAGACGGTAGCCGCGCTCCCCGACAATCGTATCGTAGCCATCCGGCAGCCCCATAATAAAGTCGTGAATATTCGCCGCGCGGCAGGCTGCTTCGATCTCGGCCTGAGTTGCATCGGGCCGGGCATAAAGCAGGTTAGTGCGAATCGTATCGTGGAACAGGTGTGTTTCCTGCGTCACCATGCCGATCTGCCGCGAGAGTGAGTCCAGCGTGACATCCCGCAGGTCGATGCTATCGATCAGAATGCACCCTTTATCGGGATCATACAGTCGCGGAATCAAATAAGTCATGGTTGTTTTGCCCGCGCCGCTTGGACCAACCAGGGCGACAAGCTGCCCGGCATGGATGCTGAACGAGAGATGTTCCAGCGCTGTTTCGCGTGCCTGGCTGGGACCGCTGGATATGTGGTCGCCGTTTGTCTTTTTTTCGTCGCCCGGCAACTTGTCGCCCGACACTTGTCGCCCGACAGCACCGCGCTGACATTGTCCATGCGCCCGGCTCGTTCAACCGTGCTCAGCAGGGATTCCGTGCCCGGCTTATAGCGGAAGGTCACATCATCAAACGTCAGGTCGCCACGCACGTCTTTGAGGGTCACAGCGCCCGGTTTCTCCTCGATCTCAATGGGCAGATCGATCACCTCAAACACGCGCTCAAAGCTGACCATCGACGTAGCGAAGGCGACCGGGGCATTGGTTAGCTGCTGAAGCACGCCGTAGAGCTGGCTCAGATACGAACTGAAGGCGACAATCGTGCCGATGGTGAAAACGCCGCGCAGCACGAGATGCCCGCCCAGCCAGTAAACGAGTGCTGTGCCGATAGCCGCCACCAATCCGATCACCACGAAAAACTGGCTGCCGACCACTGCTCGCTTGATGCCGATATCGCGCACGCGTCCCGCCCGCTCTTGGAAGCGCTCGACTTCGGTTTTGCCGTGCCCAAACAGCTTGACCAGCAGCACGCCGCCGATATTCAGCGTTTCGTTCATGGTCGCGTTCATCTGCGCGTTGTAATTCATCGCGTCACGGGCGATGCGCCGCAGCTTTTTGCCCAGCTTTCGCCCGGTCACGATAAAGATCGGCAGCACCATAACGCCCAGCAGTGTCAGCCGCCATTCCAGGGTGAGCATGACCGCCAGCACGGCGACCACCCGGATCAGGTTGGTCACAATATCCACGATGGTATCGCTGATGGCCCGCTGCGCGTCGATCACGTCATTATTGAGGCGGCTCATCAGTTCGCCCGTTTTGGTATTGGTGAAGAAGCGCACCGACATACGCTGCAAATGGGAATAGAGCGCCACCCGCAAATCGTAGATCACGCCCTCACCAATGCTGGCGTTCAGCTTGCGTTGGAACACGCCAACCCAGCCGTTAATGATGGGAATGGTGATCAGCGCCAGGGCCAGCATATTCAGCCGCGACGTATTGCGCTCTGGCAGAGTACGGTCAATCAGATCGCGAAAGATAAGCGGCGTCAGCAAATCCAGCCCGGTTGTCAGCAGGATGGTGAGCAGCATCAGGGTGATCGCCATTCGGTAGGGGCGGGCATAGCTGAGCACGCGCCGCATCAGCGCCCAATCAACCCCGGATTTCTTTTTGTCATCCGTCTCGCGAAAATAGACGAACCAGCCGCCGTGAAAACCCATAATGAAATGTCCTTACTACTCGATAAGAAGGTAGAGGCGGGTTAACAAACCCGCCCTCAAAATGACCTGGAAAGTCCTGGCAGACTCTAGAAGATTATAAAAGAGGTAAAACTCGGAAAACACTACCCGTTCGGCTAGGTTAGGGCCGAATTATTTTGACGAAAGCAAAACTATTCACCTTGTTCCGTTTTCCCCTTCCCCCCGCGTGCTTGCGAAGCAAGCCAAGCTGTGGGGGAAGGGAAGCTCAGCCGCTTTTGCTGAGCCGGGATGAGGGTCTGCTCGCGATCCACAACGTGGATTTCCTTCCATAAAGGTTATTGCCTTGCTTTTGCGGTGATATTTTGGCTTGAATGAGTGAGCCCTACGGCTAGGTCTCGGCGGCTTGCTCATCCGATCCGCCATCTCCCCGCCCGAGACGCTCCGCCAGGGCGAGCATCAGATCGCGTTCCAGCCACCACAACGATGCCCCATAACTGATGACGCCAACCAGTACCGCCGCAATCAGCGCGGGCAGGTCGCCAATCGTCTTGAACAGTTCCAGGACGGGAAAAACCGTAGCTGCCATGAAAGCGCTGCCGGCCACTGCCGGGATAAACTGGGCCAGCGTGTGCCGCACCGACAGGTGCAGCAGCCGGACTGCAATTGTCAGCCGGACAACGCTGATGATGAACGCCACCGAAACATGTCCCAGCGACACGGCAAATGCGCTGTAATGGGCCAGCACAAACAGAACGGGTCCCAACAGCGCAAACTCGAACACGGCTGTTTTCCACAGGATGTCGGGGCGGCCTATCGCTTTGTACACGTCGCCCACATTCCACGATACCGCTAGCAGCGCTCCGTAGATCGATAGGGCACCCATGATCGGCGCGGCATCGTCCCAACTGGGGCCAAACACGACCCGCACGAATACCCCGGAGATCAGCGCTAGCCCGATCCCGGCGGGGATAGTCACCATGGCAATATAGCGCAGCGCGACCAACATGCCGCGCCGCAGTTCATCGATATTCTCTTGCAGGCTGGCATAGGCCGGAAAGAGTACCCGGGCAATGACAATGCACAGGTTGATGATCACCAGTTCAGGGATGCGGAAAGCGATGGTGTAGACGCCGAGTGCGGTTTCGCCCAGCAGCCGCCCGATAAACACGTAGTCAATATTGGCCTGAAAGTTCGAGAGGAGATTGTCGAGCGCGATTTTGTAGCCGTAGCCAAACAGTTCTCGCGCCACATCGGGGAAGAAGCGCAGCCGGGGCCGCCAATCGACAATGAGCCACGCGACTGCGCTGAACGTGCCGCGCCCGGCAAGCTGTCCGAAGACCAGCGCCCACACGCCCACGCCGGAGACCGCCAGCCCGATGCTGACCACAGCCTTGACAATGCTTTCCCCTACCGAGGGGATAATCCGCCGCGAGAACTTCATCTCGCGCTGCAACAGGGCGTCATGCGTGCCGCCCAGGCTGCTCAGCACGAAACTCAGGCTGAGCACGGGCATAATCAGCTTGATCTGATCTTCGCGGAAGAAAGCTGCGACCAGCGGCGAGACTGCTGTCGCCAGCATCCAGAAAACGATGTTGCTGCCTATACCCATCCAGAAAACCGTATCGGCAGCCTCTTCGATCCGCTCCCGGCGCTGGATCAACGCCAGCCCCAGGCCCAGGTCGCTGATCGCATCCAGAAAACTGATCCCGGTGACGGCAAACCCGATGATGCCAAAATCGGCTTTGGTCAGCAGCCGGGCCAGCACCGCCGTCGTGATCAGCACCACCGATTTGCTGAGACCATAGCCGAGATACGTCCAGGCGACACTGCGGATTGTTTTACGTCCGAGGGAAGCAGTCACTTACTTACGCCTCCCTGAAGTGCGGTATGCAAGCTGATGAACGGTCTTGGGGTGTGAAGGGGATATCCCCTGGCAACATGAAATAAGAACTCACTCACACCTCCATACGGTGCGGTCTACGCAAAACGATGAGGGGTCAGGACGGTTGTGGGGTGTGAAGGGGATATCCCCTGGCAATATAAAAACGCTCCTCATGCGGACGCCCGTTTCTGCCAGGTGACGCGCTGCGTGCCGCGCATCCACCGCCACAATCCAACCAGTGCCGCGAGATTCGTGCTCACAAAAAAATAGGGGATGGCAGTCAGCAGACTCTTCTTGCGGCCCTTCCGTTCAGCCGCCCAGCCGAGTCCCGCCAGCCCATAAAATCCAATCTGCCCCGCCAGCACCAGCAGGCCCGGCCAGCCCTGCAGAAGGACAAGCCGCCCGATCAATCCGTTCGCGCTCGAAAAGAGCAGTCCGAGCAGATTCGCCAGCAGCACCACCACCATAAACACCGGGGCCAGGGGGCGCAGCAGTTTGTGTGAAAACAGGCGGAAAGCAAAGTCAAGACTCGGCGCACGTAAGTAACCCGCCGAAAACAGTGCCTGGTAACGTCCCGCGTTGATCCGCGCGCGGCGGTTAAATTCGTCACGCATGCTGCCGCTGGCGGCATCGTAGCTGATCGCTTCCGGCTCATCGATCACGCGGAAGCCCTGACGCGCGGCTTCCATCGCGATGCTGAACTCATCGTTGACTGTCTCGGTGGGCAGGGGGCGGTAGATGGCGCGTCGCACGGCGAACATGTTGCCATGTACGGCTACCGTGCTGCCCGTTTTGCTTTCCCAACGCCGCAGCGCCGCCTCATATTTCCAATAAATCCCGGCTTGTTTGGCGACGCCTGCTTCAGCGTTCCAGATCGCCAGCGTGCCGATCACGACACCAACCGTTGGATCGGCAAAGGCGCGCACGAGTTTGAGCAGCGCGTCCACTTCGTAGATGGGTGAAGCGTCGCTCAGAACAACAATATCCCCGCTGGCGCTGCTGAAGCCCGTATTAACCGCGCCGATCTTGCCGCCCCGTGTGGGCTGCTGGATCAGCACGACGCCGCGCTCTGCATACTCGCGCACAATGGCGGCTGTTTCGTCGGCGCTGCCATCATCCACCACAAGGATCTGCAAACAATCGGTGGGGTAGTGCAGTGACAGGCTGTTCTCCACCTTTTCGCGGATGACATCGGCCTCATTATAGGCGGGGATCAACAGCGTCAACGTGGGCGTGATAGCGTCTTTACGAACCGGGTGCGGGCGGGCTTTCGCCCAGGCCAGCATCAGGGCTGGATAACCAAAATAGGTCCAGACCAGCAGCAGCAGGCTGGACCAAAATACGAAGGCTATGAGAATTGGCATGGTAGTTTGTCGTCAGTTAATGAGCGCCGGAGCGAGACACAACCTTGAGAGATGTGCGCAGCAGAACTTCGATATCAGTGTGAAGCTCATCTTTTCGATGTAGCGGACATCCCATTCGAGCCAGGTGTTAAAGTCGGTGGTTCCACGGCTGCATACCTGCCACAGCCCCGTAATGCCGGGCCGGACGCTGAGCCGCTCGGTTTGCATCAGGGTATAGCTGTCCACGTTCCAACTGGTGGGACGCGGCCCAACAAGGCTCATATCGCCTTTCAGCACATTGAGCAGTTGGGGCAGTTCGTCCAGGCTGGTCTTGCGTAGAATGCGACCAACGCGTGTCACGCGTGGATCCCGTTCCAGCTTAAGCGGTTCGGCTAGTTTGCCATCGGCATCCAGTTTGGCAAGGCCCTGTGCCGCCAGTTCGCGCAGCATCTCTTCTGCATTCGATACCATACTGCGGAATTTATACATCTTAAATCGTCTGCCGCCCAGTCCGGTGCGCATCTGGACAAAAAAGATAGGCCGTCCGCTCTCGATCAGGATCAGCAGAGCGACGAGACCCAATACGGGCAGCACGAACGGCAGCGTGATGCCCACCACCACCAGATCGAAGATGCGCTTGATCTGGCGGTAGAACATGCGCGCGCTGGCGCTCTGGTACGGGAAGCGGTTCACCCAAAACTCAGGATCGGTTACTTTGGGCGCAACGGACGTTTGGACCAGCACCACCCCATTCGCAGGTAGCAGGTTAGGCGGGTTAGATAACGACGCGATCTTGGAATACCACGCCGTTTTAACCTGTTCAACCGGGATCAACTGCTGCGTGGTTCGCTTCAACCGAGTTAGCGGATCATCCCGCCCGTCGCCGCCGTGCCCATTGCTGCCGGAAGGGGGATCCTGGTCGTGAGTGACCTCGACCAGTTCGGTCTCAAATTTCATCGGGTGCAGCAGTGCGGCATCAACCAGATCGGGGAAGATCAGCGCATCCTGGGGGAAAGCAGCTACACCCATCTTCACCGAGAGATTTAAGCGGATCTGGATCAGGGCATAAAGCTGGCTGGCGAATTCCTCTGCCTGTTCGCGGTTCGTCTCAGGCAGACAGACCACCAGATTATCATTGTGCCAGGCAACGATGTCGCTGCGGTATACCGCGGCCTCGACGACCTGGGCAATGCGCGCCTGGATATAGCGCCGCCGGAATGCTGTTTCCAGGTTGAATTGTTCAGACAGTGACCCCGCCATGCCGGGCAGCAGGGTCACCCGCAAATAGACCAGCGACACGGGGCGATCAAAGCGCCGCGCCCGGAATAATTCGTTATTGATTTCTTCTTCGCCTTGCGTGGTCGAAAGAATGCGGCTCGTGTCGGTCCCCAGCGCGGTGCTCTCAACAGCGTCTTCAAAGTTGGCTACGGCCAGCGATACAATTCGAGCGACATAGACCGTTACAAACAGGGTTGCGATCTCGGTGATGGTCAGGTAAACGAATGCGGCATTATGAGCATGGTCATGGCTGATATACACTTTGATGCCAACGTACACGATAAAAAAGGGAAGAAAGACCAGGAGCAGCCGTTCGTGTCCGAGGTCGGGCAGCATTAAGATTATGACCGTTGCGGCTGCCGCAATGACATAAACCATGGATGCCAGGTCGATATTCCCGATACCGACGATATCGGGACGTTCTAGGTTGAACAGTAGCGTTAACCAAACAGCAAGAGTGATGAGCAGTAGACGAAATCGTGCCATAATGATTGTTCCCCCGCTTGACTTGGAATTACAGTAAAGAGTCCCTATGCTAAAGATTATATTGACTTAGTCGCCATATTCCCCTTAATAGGCGATTTAAGTTTGATAAAATCTTATAAACAATTGGGATTCGTGGGGACGTTATCTTTTTTCATCAGTGTGCACTTATCTGTCAAACCGCTTATCCATTGATAATCTGACATATCCACTCACGCATCATGCGCCAAACGGTAGGATCAGTAATCCCTCCTGGGTCCACGAGACGCCTGCTACCGTCTGATCGAGAAAGTTGACAATCCTCACTATAAAATAGTGACATTAGTCCCCCTCCCAAGGGCAGTCTGCTCCAGCCTTGTGCTGGCTCAATCGATCTCTGTGTGGTCGATCCTCGCTCAGAAAATGAATTGACTAAGTGCTGCACAATCAAATCAGGGGGCATTATCAGCCTGTCCTCAAACCCGGTTGATTGTTAGCCCTGTAATCCTCTTTTTATGAATAACCGCCTATTACACGATTTCAGAAAGAGTTGATTTATAAGATAAATGAGGTGTTAAGATTTTTTCATATCTTAATTTTGTGTCATAATACCGATCCTGTCTTGTGATTGAATAAATATAAAGACAGGGGGTTTTATCTATGGCAATTATTCATCAACGGAAACTCTTTATTGCCCTCGTTTCCCTTATCGCCCTCCTTTCCACCAGTGGAAATTCCCTGCTGCCCACCGCGTCAATAGCTGAACGCGGCATCCATGTCGATCCTGGTCTGCTCCTGCTGGCTGCCAATCCGGCCAGAGATCAGATCGTTCGCGTCGAGATCAATGCCACCGACAGCGCTGAAGCGGCCCGTATCCGCCCCCTGGTGGAACAGATGGGAGGAGTTTACCGTATCGGTATCAATCACTTGATGGAGTTTAATATTCCGGTCCAGTCGCTCCCGGCGCTCGATCAAATTCCGGGCGACTATGCCGTTGTGCTCGCGCCTCAGGCTGAGCGAACCTTTGGGCATGTGACTTCGCAGGGCGCGATTGCGACAGGCGCTTCGGCCTGGCATGCGCTTGGTTATACAGGTAAAGACGTGCAGATCGGTGTCATCGATCTCGGCTTCGACGGTTACGATTTCAGCGAAACGGCAGGCTGTTTGCAGCAGGTCCAGAACTTTGTTCCCGATATGTCGCTCAGCCAGCGGGGTGATCACGGCACGAACGTCATCGAGATCATCTGCGACATGGCTCCCGATGCCCATATCTGGGCGGCACAGGCCAACACTACCAGCAGTCTGAGTGCTTCCATCGACTGGCTGATGGCGCAGGGTGTGGACATTATCAATATGTCCATGCGTTGGGACAGTGTTGGGGTGGGAGACGGCACGGGCGAAGTTAACGATATGATCCAGCACGCGATCAACCAGGGCGTGCTGTGGGTCAACGCGGCAGGTAATTCCAACGGCAACACCTGGGATGCCTCCTTTAACGGCGTTTCCTGGGATCACGGGTCGTCCTCCGGCACCTACCAGGATTTTGATTCCGGTGAGGGAGTTGACACCGTAAACGATCTGTTCTGGGGCCAGACCATCACCTGCGATACGGGCTACGGGGTTTATGTGCACGCTATTCTGCGCTGGTCCGACTGGAACAATGCCCGCACAGGGAATGCCTCGAATCAGGATTACGATCTCTACGTATTCCGCAGCACCGACAACGGCCATAGTTGGGAAGAAGTTCCCGCCGCCACATCCGAGCGCCCGCAGCAGAATAACGTGTCTTTCACCCCGGTTGAAGAAGTAGACACGATGTTGGCCTGTGACAGGCCCGATCTGCATTATGGCATCGCCATCAGGCAACAGAGCGCGACCGGGGCGCAGTACATGCAGTTGATCACCTGGATTTCCGGCGAATTTGAATATCACGCCATCAACCGGGCCAATATTTCCACCCCGGCAGACAGCGCCGATGTCCTGACCATTGCGGCGGGTGACGTGAACAATAATTTTGAAATCGCCAGCTACAGTTCGCGCGGGCCGATTTTGGGGCCGGGCGGCACGGATCCCGCCGGGGCGCTTTACAACAAACCGGATGTCACCGCGCCAACCAATGTCACCACCTCCCGTTTGCAAGCCTTCGATGGCACATCTGCCGCAGCCGCCCATGCTGCCGGGTTTGCCGCGCTGGTCTACCAGCACAACCACGAACGTTACGACAGCTTGACCGGGGTTGAACGGTCCCGCGCGCTCAAATCCGACATAATGGATTCTTGGCTCGCCCCGCGCCTGAAGATCGTCCGCTTGATTACGGCGTGGGCGTGCTGACGACGACTTCCGAATACTGGTGGAGCACCGACCAGCCTATCGAAGAGACCAGCGGCGCGATTGTGCGCTCCGGCTCCGGCTGGACTTCGCAGGATGCCCTGGAAGCATCCGGCGGGCAGTACGCCTACACGGCCAGCACCTACGCTCAAATTGAGTTTGGTACTCAGGATGCGACCGGAATCACCATCTCCTACTGGCAGCGACCGGAATTTACGGGAACCGCCGATGTTTATATGGATGGCGTGCTGCAAGGCTCACTCAATTTGCATGCTGAAAAAGCTGCTTCTGCCTCACTGACTCTGACCCTGCCCGACGCGGGGGATCACCGCTTTGATATTCGCCCCGCGCTTGGCAGCGCCGGGTTGAGCCTGGACAGCTTCCAGCTTTACGTTCCCGCCCGCATCCAACGATTTCGCTCGACAGGCGACCATGCCCTGAGGTATGCTCTGCCTGCTTCGCATCCCGGAGGGCGCGTAAGAAGTGCCCTCTTTTGATTCAGGATCATCTATGAGCGTGCGACGGATTTACTGGATTGTCTTTCGGAAAGAACTGCGCGATCTGCTGCGCGATAAACGATCCCTGTTTTGGCTCCTGGCTCCCCCCATCATCCTGCCGGGATTAGGCATCTGCGCCGGGCTGTTTATCGGCTCTCAGGCGCTGCGTATTGCCAGCGATGGTTTCCCCGTGGTTGTCGAAAATGCGGACCAGTCGCCCGAACTGGTTCAGCGCCTGGAAGCCGATGACTCGATCTATCTGGTCGATCCCCCGGCAGATTCCAAGCAGGACCCCTTTGGCGATGCCGTGATTATCGTCTCCATTCCCGATGGCTTTCAGGAACGGATTTCAGAGCGAGACTCCGGCTGTCGTGCGCGTCATTACCCGCGATAGCTCGGTGCTCACCTTTCTGGCGCAGGGAGCGGTGCGCGGTGTGATCAGCCGTTACAGCGACGATCTGCTCAGCCAGCGGCTCAAACAAAATGGGTTATCGAGCGACTGGCTGAATCCAATCCAGGTCAACGAGGGCCGCCGCGCCTCATCAACGACGGTAGGCGGCGGTGGTGATGAAAAAGACGGTGGCAGCAATATCCTGGCGACCATCTTTCTGCCGCTGGCTGTGACATCGTGGCTGGTTGGCGGCGGAATCGGCCTGATCCTCGATACGACGGTTGGGGAAAAAGAGCGCCAGACCATCGAAAATTTGCTCGTGACGCCTGCCAGCCGCGTCGGAATCGTGCTGGGCAAGTTAACCGTCGTCTTTATCGCCTCGATTGTGGTGATGGGCCTCTGGCTGACGGAAGGTCTGCTGTTGAATACGCTCAGCGCGGCAGGTCCAAAATTGCTCAAGGCGGATTTGCTCAGCCCGACTCAGACGCTTCATATCCTGATGAACAGCACAGGCAATGTGTTTGGCTTAGTCGTCGTGCTGCTGGTACTGATTCTCCCCTTTATCGTAACCCTCAATGGGTTGGTCATGGCCTGGTGTGCGCGGGCAGCGAACTACCGCGAAGGCAACCTGTTTATGGTCCTGCTCCAGTTGGGTATGCCCGCTACCATTCTGCTGACGATCTTCAGCATGCCCGCGACGGTCAATGTGCTGGTCTACGGGCTTCCCTTCCTGGGCACGATTGTGGCCATCCGTGACCTGTTCAGCAGTGCCCTGCCAACCTCCGGTCTGATCCTCAATGTGATCAGCGGCGCGATCTACGGTGCGCTGAGTATCTGGCTGGCGGCCTGGGTTTTTAACCGCGAATGGTCCCTGACCCGCGGCCTGCAATAAACCAAAACAGAATGCCCATGCGAGTTGGCATGGGCATCGGTGATGCAGTGACACTCACCCCGCCGTAATTGGCATAGAGGCTGACAGTGGCCCATTACCGAATACAGGTGCGATATGAATATTCGATATGTAATTTTCATTGTTCTGTGGGTCATTTTGTGTGTGCTTGTACAAAATCCAGTAGCCGCTCAGCTTCAGGCTAATATTCTCGCAATGGATTGGAGTGCCGATGGGTCCCGATTTGCCATAACAACGCGTCTGGGTTTGTCGATTTATGATCGGTCGTTGAACCAGATTGCCTATCAGGCATTTCCAACCAATATTGAATTCGTGGTTCCAAGTATTGCGTTGAGTCCCGATGGCACACGGATTTTTGTGGGCAATGGCATCGAGAACAGAATTCTCGATACCACAACCCTCGCACCGATGGTTGATTTCCAGGATACCAGTATTCTGTTTTACACATCTCAATGGAACAGTGACGGCAGTGAGATTGCCTTTCGCCGTGGTGATGATCGGGCTACCGAAATTTATGATGCTACAACAGGCGATTTACTACGATCCTTTTCGTCCCAATTGTGGCGGGTCGGTTTCTTCAATTTAAGAGGTATGCCCATATGGAGTCCAGATAATGCCTATTTTGCTGGTGTTATCAATGCTGATACTGTGGTTGTCTTCGATGCAAATAGCGGACAAGAATTAGCCCAATATCAGATCGGCAGTGAGAAAATTGATGATATTGTTTGGAAGTCCTGACCAAACAAATCCTCGTTTGGCATTGGCGACACGGGCAGATGTTGAACCGGGTAGTCCCGACAGCTTTCCTGATCCAACCGACAGTACAAGAGCTATCCGATATTCTTTGACGGTCGTTGATGCCCTCAATGGGACTGTGCTATCTTCCACCACCGGTTTACGAGATTGGATTTCGCTGTTAGCGTGGAGTCCCGATGGTTCGCAGCTTGCAGGGGAGGATGGGAGTTCGCAGACTGTATGTCTGGAATGCCAATACAGGCGATCTGATCGATAGTTATCTGACTGCGCCATATCAAGTTAGGACGCTGGAATACAGCCCCTACGGCGGACGATTGCTGCTAGCATACAACATCCGATTTGAATCTCAACAACGAGCTGATGATGAGTTTATACCGATATCGACGTTCGCCCAGTCAGAATTTGATGGTGTCGTTCAGTTTGTTGCGCCAGCGTCTTCTCCTGAAAAAATACAATCAATCTTGTCGTTATGCGCGACAGACCCCGATATCGTCGCCACCGGAAACAGTTTTATTGCCAGTGGTCAGTATGGTGAGTTCATCCAATGGCTCGGACAACAAGACGAGAGTGTCATCCCTCCTCTCTGTGCGGATGATCTTCAACTGATGATCCTTGTCAAGAAGCCTGGTCCATGCTACAGTTGAACCATCGTCCACATCAGCTCACAGGAGGCGCACAATGGAAAAAGGTTCCCGGCGTACACGGCGTCGCGTTGTGGCTTGCCTCCGCTGCATGGGCTGAGACGATAGATTCTCCGCACATCAACGAGCGGTCGGGGCAAACCTGACCGCTTTTTTATTTCTGGCTCCTCAACTCGACGCCTCCTGACTTAATCGAACCATCGTGCTCGTTCCGCCAGCTTGGCTGGGGAACGCACTTGTAGGGGCGCTGCGAGCTTGCGAAGCAAGCCCTGCGCCCGCCTTGCGGCTCAATCCCAACGTATACCGAGCAGTACCAATCAGGAGCATCCCTAACCATGAGTGAATCATCCATCATGCGTGACGGCGTGGTGTATTGGAAATCCCAGGGTTTTTACGGCGTCTACAGCGGCGGCGACACGATTCGCTGCACGATCACCAGCAAACTGCGTAAAGGGCTGGTCGGCTGGTTCGAGATATCAAAGTCAACCAATGTACGCCGCGAAGTGAAGGAAGTGCGCGATATCGATCAGGTGGACCCGGTGGCGATTGGCGATCAGGTGCGCTTTCAGGAAGCGGACGGCGGTACGGAATACGCCGGAGTGATCCAGGAAGTGCTTCCCCGCCGCAGCAAACTCTCCCGCCCGGCGGCAGGGGATAAGCCGCTGGAACAGGTGATCGTCGCCAACGTCGATCAGATCGTCCCGGTGTTCGCCGCCCGCGATCCCGCCCCCAAGTGGAATTTGTTGGATCGTCATCTCGCGGCAGCCGAATCGGCGGGCGTCCCGGCGCTGATCTGCATCACCAAGGCCGACCTGATCCGGCCCGGCGATGATATCGAAGAGGTTATCGCCCTCTATCAAAGCATCGGCTATCCGGTCTATCTGACCAGCATCCAGACGGGGCAGGGCATCGCGGAAATCGCGGCGGCGCTGCGCGGGTCTCTCTCCGTGTTCATCGGCAAATCGGGCGTCGGCAAGACGAGTTTGCTCAACGCTGTTCAACCGGGCTTAGGTCTACGTGTCAACCAGATCAGTCAGGCGACAGGCAAAGGCAAACACACGACGACTCATCTGGAGATGTTCGGGCTGGAGGACGGCGGCAGTATTGTCGACACGCCCGGTATGCGTGAGTTCGGCTTGTGGTACGAACCGGAAGATGGCGGGCTGGCGGCGCTCTTCGCGGAGATGCGGCCCTACATCGGCACGTGCCGCTTTGACCTGGACTGCACCCACACCCACGAACCCGGCTGCGCCGTCAAACGCGCCGTCGAGTCCGGGCAGATCTCCGAGATGCGCTACGAGAGCTACCTGCGCCTCCTCGACAGTGACTAGATCGTGTTTTCGTAGGGGCGTATGGTTATACGCCCTATTCGTGTCAACTTAAGCACGGGAACGCTCTTTTCTAAATCGTTTTCCCCTTCCCCCCGCGAAGCTGTGGGGGAAGGGGCAGGGGATGAGGGCCTGCCCGCAACTCATAACGTTTATTTCTTAACTTGACGCATATTGGGCGTATTTTTATACGCCCTTTTTTGTCTAATTTTAAAGACGCCCATCATAAAATTCGTACTTAAAGTTCACCTTTAAGGGAGTATTTTTGCAGAACATTCGTGCTATACTGTTCATAGTGAGTTCCCTCTCCATGAAATCGGGAGGATATGTCATGCGCGGCATGCACGGAAGCGGTTCCGCTCCAAAGTAGGATAACAGTTAGAAAATGGTTGGTGAGACCCCCAAAAAATAATAGATCGGCGGATCGCCACGCGGAGAAGTGATCAACTATTTTTTTCGAAAGGTTAAAATCGTCCATTTTCTCCCGTAAGCGCGCCAAAATCGGGCGACAGAAAAAGAGACGAAAAGCCCCATAATTCATCAAAAACCTGTTAAGTGATCGATGAAATGATATTAAGTGATCCATGACACATGGGAAGATGATCAATAAGGGGCGACCCAAAAATCGCCCCCCAACAAACTGTTTTCCAATTAACCCGGTGAGGTAATCAGTCCCCCGCTTCCGGCACAGAGGACACGCCCTCGACGCGGCGCTCATCTTTGGGCTGAGGCACGCCGCCCGGCCACCACGTCCACCGTCCGAACAGCGTCGCCAGCGCGGGATCGAGCATCGTGCGCACGACAAACGTATCGATCAGCACGCCGACAGCGACGGCAAACCCGACCTCGGCTAAGCCTTTGATCTCGCCGGTAGCCATCGCCGCAAACGTGCCGGACAGGATCGCGCCCGCCGAGGTAATGATCGCCCCGGTACGTGCAACGGCGATATGCACGCCTTCGCGCAGCCCATGATAGGCGACCTCTTCCTTGATGCGTCCAAAGAGGAAAATGCTGTAGTCCATGCCCAGCGCGACCAGGAACACGAACATGAAGAACGGCACATACCATGTCAGGCCTTCAACGCCCCAGAAGTGCCTGAAGACAGCGTTGGTGATGCCCAGCGTGCAGGTGAAGCTGAGCAGCACCGTGCAGATCAGGTAGATCGGCGCGACGATACTGCGCAGCATGCCCAGCAGCACGAAAAAGATGCCGAGCAGGACAAAGCCAATCGCCCGCAGCAGATCGCGATCAATCGTCTCGCGGATATCGGTCACAATCGCTGTGCCGCCGCTGGCAACCGCATCGCCGTTCCGCCCATCATAGGGCTTGATGATCTGGCGAATCTGGTGCATGGTGTCCATCGCTTCATAACTGCTCGGCGACCCAGCGAAGATCACGTCAATCTTGAAGGCGGTCCCGTCCTCATTGAGATAGCTGGGTGTGAGTTGGGCCATGATATTGCCGCTTGCGCCCGCGTTAGGCAGCGCCGTCAGCAAACTGCCGAGTGCCGTCGGCATCAGGTACGGCTCCGCGATGGGATCGGCGGCATTCGGGCCGAAACGCTGCGCCAATCCGCCAATCGCGGCAGCCAGTTCGTCCTGGCGTGTCAGCAAGCCGAGCGGGTTATCGAGCAGCGATTGGATCGCCTGCATGTTGGGATCATCCGCCACGACGGGGAAGCGCGCCAATATCTGGTTGAAATAGTCGCGCATGCCGCTGATCAGCGCCTGGGCCTGTTCCGGCGTCAGGTTCAGATCGGTCCCGCTGTTCATCAGTGCCAGGGCCATGTTCAACTGCGTATCGACGCGCATCAGGTTATTGAGCATGGGATCTTTTGCCCCAGTGGACTGCCCAGGCTGCGCACGTCATCGATCCCTTTCAGAGCGGCGAGATCGGCGGTCAGGTGGGCGATTTCAGCCGCAATTTGATCGGGATCCCGCCCGGTGACAACCACCGACAGCGGCAGCATGCTGCCCGATCCCAGGCTGCCCTCCATGACATTGAAGCCTCTGACTGCCGAGGAATTGTCAGGCAAATCGGCCATCATGTTGTAGTTGACGCGCTCGCCGAGGCCGTAGATCGAGAAGGGCACCATCAGGGCAACAATGAGCACAATGGTCATCAGGGGACGGTTGCTCACCTGCTTGGACGTTACTTCATAGAGGCGGCCTCCGGCGCGGTGCTTGGCGTGACCGGGCCAGAAGGCGCGTTCGCCCAATGTCGCCAGCAGAGCCGGGGTGAAAGTGAGTCCTGCCAGCAGGCCGACGACAATCCCAATTGCCAGCGCCGGGCCAGAACTGTTAAAGATGCCCATCTCGGCAAATGCCATTGCCATGAAACCGACGAAGATCGTGCCCGCGCTGCTCGTGATCGTCTCCCCAACGAGGCGGACGGTGTGCTGGGTAGCGGGCTGCACGCCAATATTATCGGCCATTTCTTCGCGGAAGCGGCTGATCAGGAACAGGCAGTAGTCCGTCCCTGCGCCGTAGAGCACGGTGATCAGCATCACGTTGGCATAAGAAGTGATCGTCAGGTAGTGCTCGCCAACATAGGCCACAATCCCCCGCGTGATGAGATAGGCCACTGTGACCGCCGCCAGGGGGATCAGTGGGCTGACCGGGGAACGGTAGACGAGCAGCAGCATCACGATCACCAGGATAACCGTTACCCAGATCGTGCGATCAACACTCGTTTGAACAGACTCGGTGGTGTTGTTGATAATTGGCGCTTCGCCGGTCTGGTAGGTTTTGACGCCCTGGGGTTGGTGCTCGCCTAGCCACTGTTTAATCGCATTCAGTGTTTCTTCCGTTACTTTTTCGGTGCTGCTGGTCGACAGGCTGACACGCACGATTGCGACGCCCCGGTCCTCAGCCAGCATCATGGCAACGGCAGCCTCGGAGGTGGTCGGAGCCACTACACGCCGGACATTAACAGGCTTATCGGGGCTGTTCAGCCAATCTTCCAGGTCTTTGATCATCTTCCCAACATCAGAGGTGGTATCAACCGCGCCCTGCTCGGTCAGCGGGATGCCTCCCACCTGGCGCGCATCGATGACAACCACCGTGCTGCTGGGCGCAAAGCTTTTGGGAAATGTTTCTTCGTAGACTTCATTAGCGTGAATAAAGGGCGCGTTGCCGGGTAGAAAATCCGCCTGATCGGAACTCGCGACCTCGTTAATATTGGGCGCGATCAGCGTGATGATAACCGCCAGGGCGATCCAGGTGGCGATAATCGGAATACGGTAACGGGTTGCAAAATGGCCCAGGCGTTCAAACATATGCTGCTATCCCTCCGTCTTCAGGTGAAAGCTAATCAGCCAGTGGTCCAATGCCGCTGGTCACAATGGTATTGACAATACGCGCCATATCATCGGCGGAATAGCCGGTGGAGTTGTTCAGCCACCAGCCTAATAGTTGAATCAGGATGCCGGTGATAACCTGGGCTATCAAAGGCGGGGGGTATCCATTTTTATCATCGCTTGCCCCAATCAGGTGCAGCAGGCGTTCGATAATCTCAGCCATATAGGTCCGCCCGAAGATGTTCAGCCGGTGCGAGGCGGCTCCCGCCCAGCATGATCGACAGAAATTCATGGTTGGCTTCGGCCCACTGGAACAGGTTGCGGTAGCTGTTCAGCACCCATTCTGATCGCGATCCGGTAGTTTGTTCCTCCGACATAATCCGGCGCACCAGCGCATCGAACCCCTGGAGCATTAACTGGCGGGCGCAGTCTTCCTTGTTGGCGAAATGCTGGTAGAAGGTGGCTTTGGCGACGTCGGCGCGCTCCGTAATGTCGAGAATATCCACGTCATCGTAGCCTTTTTCGACAATCACCTCACGCGCGGCATGCAAAAGCCCTTCCCGTGTGGCGGCTTTGCGTTGTTCGTGGCGGTTGTGTTTGGCAGGTGCAGTTGAGGTCATTGGTAGTCAAGCCGTATGATATTAGTCGAGTTGTCCAATATACTACTCGCATTCGGGAAACTGTCAACACGCGGCCCACAATTGACCACCTCTCCTCCGGCGGTTAGAATCAGGACAGATTTTGTCTCTCCCTGCGAGGCACAATGGCTAGACGAAACTGGAATAAGATCCTTGTTAACGGAGGCACGAGCTTTTTGGGCCTGCGCGTCATCGCTGCCTTGATCGACGCCGGCGCGGAAGTAACAGTGCTTGTTTTGCCGGAGAACGAGGAAAAATTGGGCACGCTGCGGCGGCATGTGCGGCTCGTGTCGGGAGACGTGTGGAACAGCGCCAGCCTCAAAGGACGCTCACGCGGGTTTGGAGCAGTTGTTCATCTGGTGGGAAGCATTCGCGCCCAGCCAGAGCGCGGCCTGACCTTTCAACAGTTGAATCTGGTTTCGGCGCGTAACACCATTGGCATGGCGATCAGTGATGGGTCGCCATACTTTGTCCTGCTCAGCGCCGCGTCAAATCCGCCCGGTGTATCCGGCGAGTATTTGCGCAGCAAGCGCGAGGCAGAAACGTATCTCAGGAGCAGCGGCCTGCGCTGGGCGATTATTCGGGCACCGCTGCTGTTTGACCGCGAGCAGCGAGGCGGATCGTTTTATAACCTGATGTCCCATTTCGGCTCGCTGCCCCTCGTGCGCGTATTTACAGGGAGCACGGCTCCTCTGCTTGTCGATGTAGCGGCGCGTGGTATTGCTCAAATCGCGCTTCAGCCGGAATTGCCGCGCAGCCGGAATTATTATGCGCGCGATCTGCGGCGGCTGGGCAAGCTCAAACGAGAGCGACTTACCGGGCAGCCCCAGCAGCGCAAAGGGCGCTCGGTCCCCCCCCACCTTCAAGACGAAGAAATTCCATTTGGCTGGACGCCAACGCGCCCGCCTGAGGATGATGAGTAGGGAGCGTATAGCATACGCCCCCTAACACCCTCTAGCTGAAGAAAGAATCCGGGGCATCGATAGACTTCCCGTCGATAGCGTGCAGGACATCGTTCCAACCCACGTTGGACGCTTGCAGAGACGTGAACGGTATGTAGTCGAAAATTTCCTGCTGCAGGTTGTTCAGACCCAACAACCGCACCACATTGCGTGTATCGTTTATATAGACGATCTCCGTGCCAGGATTGCGCAGCCCTCCGGCCCAGCGAAAGACAAATTCGTCCACGCGCATGTCGCGCCCCAGATGAGGAATGGGTAATACCCAGTCAGGCAGGTTAATACAGCCGTGTGTAAACCGCCGCTGAATGGTCTCCTGGCGTACCGTATCACTCCACAGGTGCCAGGGTGATCCATGAACGGCAAAGCCCATCTCGTTCAGATAGCTATTGCCATGCAGAAAAGTGGTGTAAGGAACACCCGGATAGTTTGGCATATCGCGCGTGAGATAGGCACGCTCCAGGACGGCTACCTTTCGGGGGGTGTTTTCTGTGTTGACGATAGTTGGCGTGCGCAGGATCGGCGTTAACCCTTCGAACAGGATCATGTCGCGCTGGTAGATGTCGAGCAGGATAAATTTGTCGGTTCCCTCAGGGGCGTTGGTAACATACCCCAGCGGCTCGGTATCCTCGCGCCCGATCACCTGGAGATCTTCCTGGCGCATATAGACGGGCCAGGAAAACGCATCATCCCCTTCATCGTCGGGAACGAGTTCTGCCCAACCACCCTCATGCGGATGAAAGCGGACGAGCGCCCCATACATCAGGTAAGTGGTGCCAAAGATAGAGTTTGCCCGTACGGGATTCTCGACCTGTGGCGCGTCCAGTCTGGGAGCCGCATAGAGCGTGACCCCTGTTGTGCGCACGAAGCCGTAGTTCAACTCGCCGGGAATAACGGGTATTGAGCGGGCTGTGTTGCGCGTGAAGTCGTTGGGATGCTGGTAGCGCTGGTAAAGGCGAATCGCTTCAGAGACTTGCAGCAGCACATTATGGACCGTCTCGTCATTTTCTGTAGCTGACATAAACGAGATAAGATAAGCCCCTCCGTCTTCCATCAGCCAGACTCCGGCATCGTTCCGTACCGTTGTACCCACATCAACCGGGCGCAGCGTGCCGTCTTTGCTGTAATGATCCGTATAGGCAATTACCTCTTCCAGCGGCGAGATGTACTCCTGAATGGGGATGGAAAGCAGGCGGCGTGTCGCCAGAATGGATGCCTGGAAGTGAGAATCGCTTTTCCAGCGCGGATCATGCTCCGCCTGGGCCAAAAAACGGAATATCTGCGCGATCTCGGCGGGTGAAGAATGGTTGACGCCGTGTATGGCAAGATCGGCGGTGGGCACTTTGTCTGGATTAAAGCGGTCATCTTCATAGCCGTTGGTGGGCGTGCGAAATTCCTGGAAGGTCCATCCAAACAGGCCGTAATGCAGACCCAGCAGGTTTGGATCGAGCAGGAAGTCATTGAAGGCGACGATCGGATTGTCCTTTTTCAACCGTTGGGCAACTTCGGCCAGCACATACCCGGTTTTCTGGTTGTTGCTAAAAACCGCCATGCTGTAGGCCTCTGAGCCGGGCTGATCGTCCCACTCGCCTTCCGGTGTGTTGAGATAGTAATAGAGCACGGCAGCCGACTTG
Organism: uncultured Chloroflexia bacterium; assembly: GCA_963753545.1. Classification (GTDB taxonomy): domain Bacteria; phylum Chloroflexota; class Anaerolineae; order Aggregatilineales; family Aggregatilineaceae; genus CAVWCQ01. Next base: position 490,103 of record CAVWCQ010000011.1, on the reverse strand, counting down.
AATGAACTTGCCATTGGGTAGAGACGGTCGGGCTTGATTGTTATCACGAAATTTTCATTCCGATCCGTATCCAGGTGGGAAAAGTAGAGGCCCATTTCACGATCCTGGAAGGCCCCGGTCAGCATTCGCCGGATTTCACGTACGACTCCAGGTTCGTCGCTGCGGTGCAGCGTGGCAGCATGAGCGGGATGCCAGTATGATGCCCCAAACGCGGCAGCGGTCCCAGCCATCAATTTGAGCGCCTGACGGCGTGTAAGCGCAAAAGATGTGGAGTAGGAGTTTTGTGGGTCTGATGAAACGGGAATCTCCTTGGAATGATCCCCTGTGTGATGATGACGCATGGATGCTGTTCTCCCCTATTGCAATCGACTATGTATCTCCTCCTCGTCAACAGGTTGTACAGCAGCAGAAACTTTTTGTCCATCAGATATTCATGCCTTATGAAGATGTTAGAAGAAATGATACCTTTCGATATAAGCCATAGGGTCGATTTTCTCTTAGGTCATGTGATGCATCATAAAGGGGGTCAAATGGATGGGGGACTGAAGTACCGAGAGTTATAAAAAGAGGCAGCTTTGGGCTGCCCCTTCATTTCATCGAACATGCGAATTACCGCGCTACACGCTGCACAAAATACTTGTGGAGCCGGTTATCGCCAGTCAGCTCAGGATGGAAAGCGGTTGCCAGCCAGTGTCCCTGCCGGACGGCGACGATGCCACCCTCGTCCAATTGCGATAGCACCTGCACGCCATCTCCTACGCCCGTGACCAATGGGGCGCGGATGAAAACCGCATGAAAGGGTTCCGGGCCAATTTCTGGCACCCGCAAATCGGTTTCGAAGCTGTCTACCTGCCGCCCAAAGGCATTCCGATTAACCTGGATATCCATCACGCCAATGAGCGGTTGGCTGCGGCCAATATCTTTCGCCAGCATGATCATGCCCGCGCACGTTCCCCACACGGGTTTCTCCTTGGCAAAGGTTCGCAGCGGCTCCAACAGTCGGAAGGTGACGGCCAGCTTGCCGATGGTCGTGCTCTCGCCGCCGGGGATGATCAGCGCGTCCAGGTTTTTTAGGTGTTCCGGCAGGCGCACCTCGACAGGATTGACACCCAGATCACGCAGAATTTTCTCATGTTCAATAAAAGCGCCTTGCAGCGCCAGTACGCCTACGTTCATGGTAATGCCGCTCTCCGTTAATCAGTTAAAACTACTTTAGCGTTGCCCGGAATGAGATGCAATACCATTTGGTTCCACTTGGTGCTATTCGGTTTGGTATTTTGCACAAAATCCTGGCATCATCGATTCGCCTGATCATCCATCCATGCTTTGACCTGCGGTTGGGTTGCCTCATAGCCGATCTGGATCAACGGCTGGTACGCATTAAAATCAAGCGATCCGTAACTGTGCACATCGGGCTGGATCAGCAGAGAAACCAGACCGAAAGCGGAGCGCATGCGGTACGCGCTGTTGATATCCAACGCACGGAGCACGGTTCCAGCCAGAGCCGGGACACGCATCCGTTTGGCGAACGGATTGAGCCGGTTGCGCAGCACTTTCCAGCCAGAGATGCTGTCCTCAATCTCGTACACCTTATGTTTTTCAATCGGTGGGGCCGTGTAAATGCCGATGATGGGGCCTCCCTCGCACAGCTCAGACATAATGTCCACTGGGAAGTTGTTCATAACACCGCCATCAACCAGCACATCACCCTCAAACATCACGGGCGAAAAAACAGCCGGAATTGAGATGCTGGCCCGGACCGCTCTCCGCAGCAGCCCCCGTGTATGAATGGTTGGGATCGAGCGCGATAAATTGCTGGAAACACAGAAGTAAGCAGTTTCAGAGGTCTTCAATCTTCGTATCGCCAAATCCGTTTTCCAGCATCCGGGTCACTTTGCCGGAGGCCATGATCGAGACGAACGGCAGGGTATAATCATACAGCTTTTTGGTTGAAGCCAGATCGTTTGCCATTTCTGCAATTGTCGTATGGGTTTCATGCAGAACAAATGCGGCGCCAATCAGCGATCCCATACTGGTCCCGCCAACAATATCGACTTCGACACCGGCTTCCTGTAGCGCTCGAATGGCCCCGATATGAGCAAAACCGCGCGCTCCGCCGCCGCTCAGAACCAGACCAATCGCCCGGCCTGTAAGTTGCCGCGCAAGCCTGCGATAATGCTGTTCAGTTCCTCGCCTTACGTGGTGGTGAGCGCGAACCTGTCGGTTATCCAGCCACGCGCTCGTATTCTGTGGCCGCACTGTCTCTACCGGATGCACGAGAACGAGATCAATTTGCATGCTGGGAAGCTGCTGCTGGATCTGTTTCTCAATATCCTGCAGGTCTGGTTGGTCGGTTCCGCTCGCTACGAGGACAAGCCGATCCGCCTGGCGGATGCAGCGCTGCGTCCAGGGCGACCACTCGGAATCTGCCACGTAAACCAGGTGCTCATAATTGCTTTCTTGTTCAGTCATCCAGCCCGCAATGACCATGCCCGCCGGGCTGTCCAGAGGAGCAGCGTGAGCGCCCGCTTGTCCGATCAGTTCATCGAAGTAGCGCGCGTTCAAAACGAGAGGCGACGCCAGGGTCTTAAGCTGCTCAACAAACGTGCTGACAAATTCATCCAGGGGAAGATCGGCTGAGAGTGGCACAAAGGTGATATTCATGGCGCGGCTTTTCTCAGCACCGATTTTCGCGGCAAGCTGCTGCCGCCGGGCGATAATCCCCGCGATCTGCCCCATGATCTGAGGTTGCTGGCTGACGAGTTCTTCAAATGTTGGGCGGCGTAAGCGAACCACATTCGACTCGCGGATGGCGTAGACGGTAGCCGAGCGCACTTCATCACCGAGCAGTGCAAACTCGCCAACGGTGTCTCCTGCGCCCACTTCGCCTATGATTTGTCTGTTTTCCTGGTCGCTGTCCATCACAATACGCAGCCGCCCGTTGATAACGATATACATTTCGTCGCCAATATCGCCCTGCCGGATGATTGTTTCACCGCTGGCAACATTGAACCACTCTAATTTATTTTGCAGGGTGTGAAGCGTTTCCATATCCAGATGACCAAGCAGACGGTTTAACACCCTGGCAAGCTGAGTCCGCTGCAAGCGGGGCTTGATGGCCTCAAAAATGGCCCTCGTCCACTCTGGTTCCTGTTGAGTCAGGTTGAGGAATTCGGCGCGAGACATCCGCAGTAGATCGCTGTCCTCCTCGGCAGAAACAGTGGCGGCTCGTTTCTGCCCGGTCAGCAGCGCCATTTCGCCAACGGCTGCTCCCGGCACGAGCTGATCGATATCCAGATCGCTGCCCGTATCCCCCGCTTGACTCACAGCCAACTTTCCTTCTATAAGCAGATACAGACTGTCGCCTTCATCACCTTCATGAAACAGTGCCTCGCCCTTTGCCAGATGAACAGGTTCAAGTTGTTGCTGAAGATGCCAGAGTTCGCTTGTTTCGAGAGAGCCAAAGAGCGAATTCTGGCGCAGACTGGTGATCAGGTCCTGCGATTGGCCATTTGTAGCCATCTAGAGTCTCCTACTGAAATTTCATTCGATTGGGGAGGCAGGCGGAACAACAAATCCCATCAAGATTGTTGACTTTTCTTATTCCATATGCAAACAGATTTATGACACAGAAAAGAAATGTGGCCTGGAATTCAAAAGAGCCGCGTTCAAGCGGCCCTTTGTAATCGGCTAAACGGGATTTACCACCCGCGTGTAGCGATGCGCTGCTCGGTGGGCATGCTGGTTACATTGATGCCGACCATCGGCTCGCCCAGATCGCGGCTGACTTCCGCCAGGATTTTCGGATCGTTGAAGTGCGTCACGGCCTCGACAATCGCCTTTGCACGGCGCGCCGGATCGCCACTCTTGAAGATGCCGGAGCCAACGAATACGCCATCCATGCCCAACTGCATCATCAATGCTGCGTCCGCCGGAGTTGCTACGCCACCCGCCGCAAAGTTCACCACAGGCAGACGGCCCGTTTCAGCGACCTCTTTGACCAGTTCGTAGGGCGCGCCGATTTCCTTGGCAAAGGTCATCCATTCTTCGGGGCGCATCGTGCTCAGGCGGCGGATATCGCCCAACACAGCGCGGGCATGACGCACGGCTTCCACGACGTCGCCCGTTCCGGCCTCGCCCTTGGTGCGAATCATCGCCGCGCCTTCACCGATCCGGCGCAGTGCTTCACCCAGATTGCGGCAGCCGCAAACAAACGGCACGTTGAAGTCGTGCTTGTCGATATGGAACTGCTCATCGGCGGGGGTCAGCACTTCGCTTTCATCGATATAGTCGATGCCAATCGCTTCCAGAATCTGCGCTTCGACAAAATGACCGATGCGGCATTTTGCCATCACCGGGATCGTGACGGATTCCATAATGGACTGGATCAGGCCGGGATCGCTCATGCGGGCTACGCCGCCCTGCACCCGGATATCTGCCGGGACGCGCTCCAAGGCCATCACCGCCACCGCGCCCGCTTCTTCAGCGATGCGTGCATGTTCCGGCGTCACCACATCCATGATCACGCCGCCCTTCAACATCTGGGCCAGACCACGTTTGAGAGTCTCGGTGCCTTTTTGAGCACCGTTACCGTTTGTATTTTGGTTTTCCATGATTGTTCGTCTCCTTCAATGCTTAATTCGACTGCGTAGTTTCATCGATCCAATTGACAATCGTCAAGATCACGTTTTCGTCGACATGACCAACAGTTTGGTACTCGTCGGGTGAGGACGGCCCCTCACCAGCTATAAAGAGGTGATTGAGCGCCGGGAACGACTGGAACTGCACATGGGTGCGATCCGCCAGCCCGCTGCGCCACCCCTCAAAATCTTCCATCGTCACCTGATAATCGCGTTCGCCTTGCAGGATCAGCATGGGAACGGTCAGGTTTTTCGCCATTTTCACCGGATCATAGGCCATCAGGTCCAGCCAGTAGGCAGCCGGTCCGGCAAATAGTCCGCTTCCCATCTCTGGCGGCTGTCCAAATTTGATCGCCCGCGCCTGATCTTCGACTTCGTTGATCTGCGCCTGCTCCTCATCGGAGATTTCACCATCCAGGGCGGCGAGATAGCGGATCTGGGCCACAATCACATCGGGCAGAGGGCGCGAGTTGCCTGCCAGGATGATCACGCCTGCCAGATCAGAAGTTCCGGCGGCAATGCGCGGGATAGCATACCCGCCCAGGCTGTGCCCTGCCACGAATATACGCGCCGGGTCGATCCCTGCGGTGTTTTTCAGCAGATCAACGGCCAGCAGCGCGTCGGCAACAGTTTCATCATCCAGCGTAAAATTCGCCATCCCAACGATCTGCTGCCCATGAACCAGTGTCCGTTTGTCGTAGCGCAGCACGGCAATCCCGTTGGAAGCAAGACCCCAGGCAATATCGCGGAATGGCTTATTGGGACCAGCACTTTCATCCCGGTCATTCGGTCCGGAGCCGTGTACTAATACAACTGCCGGAAACGGCCCTTCACCCTTGGGCCGCGTCAGTGTGCCGGGCAGCGCCCATTCATCGGAGCCAAACAGGACATCCTGCTCGGTGAAGGCGTTTTCATCAACATAATCCGGCGCTTCATACGTAAATGACGCACCCGAAGCAGGGGCAAAATACAGTCCGTTAACCTGCCCGCTGCTGTCCACATTCACTTTGACATCAAGCGCTAATTTTTCGAACTGCAAGGTGATGATCACCAGGGTTCCCTGCTCGCTGGTCGAAATCAACCCGGCTGCCGATTTGCTCCTGAAAGGGACCAATCTGGGCCTGGATCTGCTCCCATCCTTGCTGTAAGGCTTCCTGGGACAGGGCCGCGCTGACCTCTGGACTGAAGTGAGCAGTCGCAGCGCCATAATTGCCTGCGATCAAGGCATCAACCAGTGCCTGAGCAATGGCTTCAGGATCATGTTCCTGCCCATAGGCAGCAGGTAGCGCACCTGATACCAGCAGCATAATCATGGACCCAGCCAACAATCGACGCATCTTTTCCCTCTGTTATAAGATCGGTGTGCGCTGCACAGCGGGCGCATAAGTTTCCTGCCATGCTTCCCATGCCGCGCCCAACCGTTTGAACCCTTCTTCGATCTTGGCGGGCGGATAGGTGGCGTAGTTCAGGCGAATGTAACGGTTGCCGCTCCCATCAGTATGGAACAGCGTCCCCAATGCATAAGCGACGCCATGCTGAATGGCCGTGATATACAATTCAGCGGATGTTGGGCCATTATCCGGAAGCCTGATCCACATGTACAGCCCACCTGTAGGCTCTGTCCACTGCGATCCGCTGGGCAGATAGCGCCGCGCCGCTGCAATTGCTGTCTCGCAGCGAATGCGCAGTTCGGTACGCACCCGGTTCAGGTGGCCGATCAGCGCGCCGCTGGCAAGATAAACATGCATGGCTCGCTGGTTCAAACCGGGCGTGCAAACGTCGGCAGCTTGTTTGAAACGGGCCAGTCTGTCGCGCACAGTTCCCCCGGCGATCAGGTAGCCGGTCCGTGTGCCGGGCAGCAGAATCTTGGAGAATCCGCTGGCATAGAGCACCAGCCCATCTTCGTCCAGTGCTTTAAGCGGCGGCGGCGGTGTTTCCCGGTAGCCGAGTTCCTGGTAAACAGCGTCCTCCAGGATCGGAATGTTATAGCGCTTTGCCAGTGCCAGAAGTTGGCGGCGGCGGTGCATGGGCATGACCGTCCCGGTAGGGTTGTGGTAGGTGGGCGAGAGATAGATCAGGCCCGGCCTGCGATCCTGGATCGCCGCTTCGAGCGCATCCAGCCGGATGCCATGCTGATCCATCGGAACGCCAATTGGGATGACGCGCCGGACATGAGCAATGTCGAGCAGGCCTAAATAGGTAGGATTGCTGGTGAGCAGAATATCGCCTTCGCTCAGCAGCGTTTGCACAGCCAGATCCAGCGCCTGTTGCGCGCCACCCGTGATCAGAATCTCATCGGGGTGGCACTGGATGCCCAGCGAGGTTACATATTCGGAGATGCAGGCCCGCAGGGGAGGATACCCCTCGGCGTCCTCATAGGTGACGGCAGCAGCCCCATCCCGATCCAGCACCGTATTGATCGCGTAGCGCAGCGCTTCGACAGGTAGAAACTCCTCCGGGGGGATGCCGCCGCTAAACGCGATCACGCCGGGTTGGCGTGCCAGACGAGTCATCTCCCGCGCGCTCATGTTGAGTGCGCCCGGTTCTGGCCAGCTTGCCGCCCCGCCGGATGACGGGCCGCGCTGCCCGGTGACAAATGTGCCGCGTCCAGGGTGCGCCGCGACCAATCCATCCGACTGAAGCTGAGCATAGGCGTTGACGACGCTGATCCGCCCCACGCCCAGTTGGTGCGCCAGATCGCGCGTCGGAGGCAGACGATCACCAGGGAGCATGCGCCCGCTTTCAATTTGCAGCCGGAAGTAGCGCGCTAACTGCTGGTAGATTGGCTCTACGGAGTCCTTGTAGAGAGCAATATCGTTCATTCGTCCTCGCCTGTATCGTGGCTCTACTATAACAGGACCATTTTATCACAAATAGAGCCAAATAGGACCATTAGCCGAACGCCTGCAGCTTCTTCCAAATCTCAGCTAAGGGCCAGCGCGGTTGGCGGGCGATGAAAATATTGGGGTGATCTTTCAACTCCTCGTTGGCGATTCCTTCGTCGTTGCCGGTGTGTCCTGCGAGATGGACCTCTTCAAATAACATGACCACAAAACGCCTGTCGTACCCCACCACGATATAGACCTGAGCTTCGGTGTGGCCCTGGCTCCAATAGTAGTAGGTGTTGGTCGCGCAGATCACGGGCGGCAGGTTGTACTTGGATCGGTACAAATTCATTGCCCCTGCTTCGCCATAATTCCCGGCGAGGATTAAGGTGTGGCTCTGTTCTTCAGGCGGCAGCGTCTGGTAGATATCAGCGGCAGTGGATGCCAGTTCTTCCCAGCCGAACATCTCGACAAAGGACTCATTCATCTCAATGGCAGCGTCCCACATGGGGCCGTTTGGCGGCAAAATGGGCAGGGAGAAGGGAAGAGTAACCAGCGCCCCGGCAATAATCAGCCCAACGGTAATGGGTCTTGTGCGCAGCCAGCCCAGTAGATTGATAAGTCTGTTCGATGAAGACGGCTCCTCCGGCAAGGAGCATAGGATAACCCGCGCCCAGGTAGTATCCTCGCCCATCCATCACCAGCAGCAGGACAAAGATAGTCACGAACATCCACCCTATCAGGCGGTAGGGCGCACCCTGGCGCGAACGCAGATAATAGTACAGGCCAAGGATCCAGACTGGAACAGCGAGGGGGTGATTCAGCAAAATCTGGTCCGGTATGAACGTAGCTGTGCGGCCTTCGGCTGCGTCGCGGGCGTTGATGGCATCCAGGTAATCGAACGATATCCAGTCGTGATCCAGTTCCCAGGCAAGATGTGGCAGGACGATGATCACCGCTATCAGGCCGCCCACCCATGCCCACTTGTTGATCAGGTAGCGGCGGGCGGGGGTTAACAGCAAGCCCATGCCCATCCCGGCGATGAAAAAGAGCATCGTATATTTGCTCATCAGCCCCAGCCCAACGCTTAGCCCAATGGCGAGCCAGAGCTTCGGGTTGTTCGTTTTCAGCAGCAGGATCAGCAGATAGGCGGTCAGCGTCCAGAAAAGCTGATCGAACGGGACGGCTTGAAACAGCGTACCGCTGGCGAGGTAGATGGGCGAGATAAACACGCAGAGCTGGGCCAGAATGATCGCCAGGCGTCCTCCACCCAGGGCGCGCACGATCAGCCCCGTGAGCAAAACGGTTCCCACCGTTGCCAGCGTCGCGAACAGCCGGTAACCAGACAGCGAGTCGCCAAACAGCAAGTGTGCCAGATGGGCGACGAACGGCGACAGCGGCGGGTGATCGACGTAGCCCCAGGCAAGGTGTTTGCCATCGTCCACATAGGCCAGTTCATCGCGGAAGAATCCGTAGCGATGATTGACAGTCAGGTGCAGCAGCAGCTTGATGAGCGGCACGTAAAAGATCATAACGGCGGGGCTGGTCCAGAATTCGCACCGGAGCAGTTTGTTTCGCATATTTCCCCCTCAAAAAAACGATTGCCGACTCTGATTACGAGTTTGGGGGCCGGTCCGTTGCGAGAATTACCCGCCGCGCTCTTTGTGTTCCTTGATGATTTGCAGATAGAGGTCTTCATAGAGGTCCGCCACGTGCGCCCAGGTGAACTGCTGCTCGACCAACTGCCGCCCGCTCCTGATCATAATCTCGCGCAGCTTCGCGTTTTTGAGCAGCAGAATCGCGTTTTTCGCCAATTCCTCGTCGGTCTGGGCGATCAGCACATTCTGCCCATGCAGCGCCGGGATGCCGTCGCAGCTCAGGGGTGTGGCGACAATCGGCTTGCCCATCGCCATCGCTTCAAGAATCTTGTTTTTGATACCTGCGCCCAGCCGCAGCGGGCTGACAAAAATGGTGGAGAGTTCGTAATAGGGCCGCAGATCCGGCACGCGCCCGGTGATCTCGATATCGGGCGAGGCGTAGGCTCGAAGGTCGGGTGGTGGGTTGCCCCCGATCAGGTACAGCCGCGCCTCCGGCACAGCCGCCTTCACGCGCGGGAAGATATCACGCGCAAGCCGCAGCCCTGCATCCAGGTTGGGTGCATAGTCATAATTGCCGGTAAACAGGAGGGCAGGTTCGTCGGGTTCGTAGCCCGTTGGCGTGAAATAGTCGATATCCACGCCATTGGGAATCGCGATGGCAGGCGTCTCCGGGTTGAGCGAACGCAGCGCGCGGGCGTCGCGGTCTGTCAGCACCACCACGCGATCATAATGGCTGAACATCCAGCTTTCATAACTGGAGGTGATGCGGTGCTGCATTTCTTTGTTCCAGCGCGGTATGCGGCGAAGCTCTTCCTGAACGGCCCGTTCCAGCCACAGGCTGTAGGATTCGTAAGGAACAATCACGTTCGGATAGTGGCGGATGAGCGGGAAATATTCGTAGACCTGGACACCGCCAAAAACATGGACTGCGTCACAGCGCTGTGTCTGGAGCGCCTTCTGGATGGTCTGCCACATCTCCGGCGACCAGCTATCCTCGGCGCAGGTGGGGAAACGCTGGCCGGGCTGGCGGTAGCGCTGCCAGTAGCTGCGCATGGACCGCTTTGGCTCCCGAATGAGCGTGACGCTTTTGAAAAAACGGGAATAGCGCGGCACCTCGGCAATATCTTCGGGCTGCTGGTAAAAAGCCAGCAGGCTGATCTGGTAGCGCCGCGCCGAGAGTTCGCGCGCCAGATGATAGGGAATCAGCCTGTCGCCGTGATAGAGTGGAAACGGCGGGCAGCGGGAAATCAGTAGCAGATCGAGCATAATTTAAATTCCAATATATTCAGGCACTTTTTCAGATGAGTTAGCTCTCATTGAACAAACTTTTCGAAAAAACAATTGACCACTTTGCTGTTGTGGTGGTTCCCTTAGCATAGACCCAATCTGCTCAAAAAACACTCCTTCAAAGTTGAACAAAGTTGAATTTTAGGGGAAAAAGTGCCTTACTGTTCGATCAACTGGGTCACGACCTCGGAAAACTGCTCGGCGTAATGCTGGGCGGTGAAATGATCGAGCACGTGCTGCCGCCCTGCCGCGCCCATCTGGGAACGTCGCGCCGGGTCGCGCAGCAAGGCCACCACGCGCTCCGCCAGTGCCGCCGGGTCTTCCGGCGATACAAGGCAGCCTGTCAGACCATCGACCACTGTTTCTGCTGGACCGCCGTTGTTCATGCTGACGATTGGCCGGGCCATCGCCATGGTTTCCAGGTGAACCATTCCCAGCGATTCGAAGCGCGACGGGCAAACGATCACATCGGCGGCAGCGATCACTTGCCGTGCATCTTCCCAAAAACCGAGATAGGTTACGGCCCGGTCCAGGGTTGGATCGGCGCGGGTGGTCTCGAGAATACTGAGTTTGTAGGTCTCGTCTTTGGAGACATTAAAGACATTTTCTCCGGCGGCGGCAAATCGCACTTCCGGTATCTCTGCCAGCACGCGCTTCGCCATCTCCAAAAATAGGTCGTGCCCCTTCACCTGTTGGAAGCGGGCGATCATGGCGACCAGCGGCACATCCGGCCCGATTCCTATTTTCCCGCGCACCGCAGAACCATCGACGCCTGGATGGAATTTTTCGGGATCGACGCCGGGGACCAGCACCGGAATCCGTTCAGGCGCGAACAGCGGCGGATCACCCAGCCAGCGATCCCGCACGGCGCGCGTGATGGCGATGATCTGCGGCACGTCATGGCGGAAGAACTGCCGCTGCCAGGGTCTAATGGGGAACCACCAGCCCATCGCGTTCCAGATGACCGGGATATTGCCAGCCTGCCGTCCCGCCGCGACAGCAAACGGCAGGGAATGGTAATCACTGTGGACCGCGTGAATATCGAGGCGGCGCAGCAGACCCGCCAGTTTATTGCTTATTGGGAAGCGCTGCCACAGGGCGGGCCAGAACCATGTCGTGATACCCCGGTAGGGCAGAATATGAACGGTGACGCCGATCTGACGGGCGGCTGCGTCGGGAAGTTGTCCTTCACGCGGGCAGACAAGATGCAGCGCCCAGCGATCCCGGTCCAGCGCCCCCATCAGGTTCAGTTGGACGCTCTCGCCGCCGCCCAGCCCTGTATACGCCGAAATAAAGAGTAGATTGCGCTTAGTCGCCATAAAAATCACCCAGGGGAATATCAATCCAGGCGGCGGTTTGTTGGCCCTGTTCATTCACCACAAAACTTTTGGTCCATCCGCCCGTCACTTCGTCCAGATGGTACATACTGGCGCGCAGGGTTACGGTGCTGTCGGGCAGCGTAATATCAATCCAGGTGATCAACCTGTCGCCCTGGCACCAATAGCGGCTGGGCAAAAAACTGGCGTCACGCTGCCCGATCTTCTCGCCGTTCTCGTCCAGAAACTGCCCGGAATATTGGTAGTCTGTGTCGGGATGTGCCGACCGCGGCAGCCGCCATTCCAGGTACATCCAGTTCAGGTCCAGCGCGTATCCGACAAGCGTTGCCCCGTTGTCGAACCGGACAGGCGGAATGGCTGTCATGGGCGGGCCAAAACGATCGGGTCCTTCTTTGAAGGAATAGAGGGTGTAGGCTCCCTCATTGGCCCGCAGTGAAAAAGTCACAGGATTGATCCGTCTGATACAGATTCTGCACGGGATTTTCGGGAGCATCCGGGGCGATCAGGACGCTAAAGGGATGATCCGGGAGCAGAGCAAAGCCGCTGCCGCCTATCATGCGCACGCAGCGGGCCGACTGGTATAACATCGACGACCAGATCGATGCCTCCTGGTCATAACGGATGCGGTAGTCATCGCTGATCACAATGACGTCCTCTTCGTGATCAATCCGCCCGCGCACATCGAGCAGATAGTGCAAAGGAGTCCCAAAACTGCTGGTGTAGGTGCGGTCTACGTCGTGCAGGAGATCGAGCCAATAGACACTTTGCAGCACAAAGACCATTCCCAATCCGGCCAGGGCGGTGCTCTGTACCAGCCGGGGGATATGCAGCCGTCGTAAACCGCGCAATAACCAGACGGTGCCGCCCCCGGTGAGCAGTGCAAACGCCGGGATGCTGGCTATAAAATAATGTTCGTAGATTTTGGTCCAGGTCACCGAAAAAACGGCAATCGGGACAATCGCCCACAGCACGACAAACCCACCCCGCTTAAAACCGCAGACCGCCACCGTTCCGACCAGTCCCAGCAAAGTTAGCCCAAGAACAAGTGTCCAGGGTAGGGGCAGTGGCTTGTCGGTAGTTAGATAATCCTGCGGCTCAGAGGATAAATGCTCTGGCTTGAGCCGGAATCCTTCCGCAAATTGGAATGTTTCGTCCAGCGCGGCGCTGCTGAGTTTCCGTTTCTCCTTTGAACCGTTCAGGGCATTCTCGATGCGGTTCGGGTCTTCATCGTACACCTGCGAGATACCCAGGTAAAACGGAACCAGCGTTGAGGCGGCGATCAGAAAACTGATCAGCAGCGACGGCCAGTTGATAGTCCGGTACCCGATGAGCAGCAGGTATCCATAGAGGGGCAGCAGCGCCCATGCCGCGAAGTGAATTTGCAGGGCAGCGATCAACACGGGCAAACATAAAATCTGTGCCCACCGCTTGCCTTCGATAAATCCGTAAAACCCCAGCAGAAAGGCCAACAGGATAAACGGCGTATGAAAATCCTGCGCCCAGATTTTGCGGCTGTAGAGGATCGCCCAGGGATTTAGCGCATAACTCAGCCCGCCGACAAAGGCAATCGTGCGGTTGAGATAGCGCTGCGCCAACAGCCAGAGCATCGCCACACCTGCCACGTTAAGGAGTGCAATAAACAGATTGGCAAACAGGGGATTGTCCACAATTGCGTAGGGAACAGCCATCACATACACGGTGACAGGTGAATTGGGCACGCCAACCGACGAATTCATCCCGGTCAGGGGGATGTCGCCTTGATGCACCATATCCTGTGCCAGTAACGACAGCGTCGCCTCATCGTGGCGAAATTCGCTGATCCCGATGCTCCCAACTCGCGTGAACAGGGCCAGGGCGAGAATAAACAGCAAAACAGTCTTATCGCGCGAGGAAAAATGATTTATGGGTGACATTCGGTACTCTTTACCGGAAGGTGAATGCTGGCAGGCTTACCATCGTGAATGACAGCCAGCCTTCCCGCGTCAGGGGTATACAGCCCAATCTCGATTGTTTGAACACCGGCGGGTAACGTATGGCGGTCGACGAGATTTTGCCCGCGCTGCCAGAAGCTTGTGGGGTAATTGCCGTTGAGCGGCGGCCCATCGTTTTGCGCCACCATCGTACCTTGCTCGTCTAACCCATGAACAAAGACGGTGTAATCCCGGTCTGCTGGGCCGAGAACATGCCAGTACAGATCGATCACAACCTGATCTCCCTGCTGTTCGACGGATGCGCAGCGCAGTTGGGCAACATCCCCTACCTGATAGTCGAGTCGCTGGCGGGCTGTCTCTCCGGTCCCGCGCACGCGGATCACCGGGGTCAGCAGCAGACGGTCCGAGCCATCTGGCAGGTGGAGCGGTTCGCCCGTTTCGACATTCACCATTTGAATGCTGAGATGGCCCACATAAGGGGGGGCGTTATCCTGCACCTTAAAACGGTGTATATCCGAGAAAAAGCGGTCCGGCGTATGTCCCACAGTGCTGCCGCCGCCGGGTTCTGCAGGTTCGCTGACTGCCCATGCCTCGGTCAGCGAGAGGTTGACGAGTTGAACGATAGGGCGATATTGGGCGGTCAGTGCATGCTGTGGACGCCAGAAAAGTGTTACCGTCATCCAATCGCCTGGGGCCACTTCCTCATCGTTGAGCGTATAGCCCAGCAGTTCAAGGTCGTCGCCAAACTTCTGGTGGACGGGGCTTTCCATAGCGGCAGGCTTGTCCGGCGGCGACTGGTAACGGAGCCAGTGCGTTTTGGGCATGATATAGAGGCGGTTGGTTAGGGCGAATAGGATGATGGCGCATCCCATCACCATAGCTGCTCGATATCCTATTCGGGCAGTATCCTCATGCACCGCCGCTGCTTTGCGGAATGGGACGACCAGCACCAGGAGAATGCCTAAACTGCCCAGCGTGACGGCGGTCCCGGCTTTTTGCGCCGCTGTTCCACCGTAGTGCAGTCTGATCGTGTGCTCGCCCTCTGGCACATCAATCGTGATCAGCCCCCATTGCTCATCGGCATAAACTCGAACGGGCTTACCATCGAGTGTTGCCTTCCAGCCAGGGAAATAATACTGGTGGAAGCGCACCGGGCGCTGCTCGGTTGTGGTGACGTGGATCGTTGATAAGTCGCTCTCAGTGGCGTTCAGAGTTGGATATTGCTGGATGACATCCAGCCGGAAAGCGACAAGCCGCAGCGGATCGGTTTTGTACTGGTCCGGTTCCGGCACTTCACCGGGGCGGTAAATGTCCTGGCCCCAGTTGGGGTCGAACTCATCATAACTGGTTGTGCCCCAAACCCGCGTTGCATACTCGAATTGGATTTCGTCCAGGGCGGTCAGATGCTCCATCCGGATCGTACCCGGCTTGCCATATTGCAGAGGCAGAGACGCGCCGATCACCAGCAGCAGGGCAGCCGCCAGTCCCCAGTTTTCCCAGCGTTTGGGCACCAGCAGCAACGACGATCCGCCGAGCAGAGCGACAAAGACGGATCCCATGCGCAAAAAACGCTCTGGATAACGAAGCTGGCGGAAAAAGGGAATGGTGAGCCATATGTCCAGCGAGACTTCTAACAGCATCAGGATCGTGAACAACAGGGCGATCACCAGGATAGCGGCGATGCCGTATTTACCCTTTTTGAGCAGACCCACCACACCAAACAAACTCAATACACCGCCAACCAGGCCCAATGTGGTGGGCAGATCAAATTTGAGGTCGGTCAGATCGAATGGGCGCGGCTGGGCGAAGACATCCGTTGGCATCAAAACGGTGGTGTCGAAATAGTTGATGAAGTAGTCCCGCTCGTCGTTGTTGGTGGATGCGCCCACATAGTGCAGTTCCAGGGCCATTGGCAGCAGAAAGATCGCCGCAAGGCATCCCCCCAGCAGCAGTCCGCCAGCAGTAGGGATGAACCGCTTGAAAAATGTTCGCGGCTGGTCCCGCGTGGCCCACCAGGGCAGGATCACGGCTGCGGGCGCGGCATAGAGGCCGGAGATATAAGCAATCGGAATGTGGGTCAGGATGATCCCCGCCAGCGACACGGCGATTAACGCTGCCATCCGGCGAGAGGGACGGGCCGCCATCCGCGCCAGGGCAAAGAGCAGCCAGGGCAGCAGCGCCGCCGACATCATCTGCGGCAGACTGCCCTGATCCCACACCTCGTAAATCCGCGACGGGGCGTAGGCCCACAGCGCCACCGCCAGCAGCGCCGCTTTGCCCGGCAAAAAAGATCGGGCCAGCGCATACATGCCCACTGAACCGAGAATCCAGGCCAATGCGGAAATGATGATGAACGCGGTCGCGGCCTCAATCCCGATCAGGCCCAGCAGCCCGCCCAGGTAAAAAACGCCCGGTGGGTAATAGTTAAAAATGGGATATCCCAGACCAAGATGGAAATAGGGGACCCAGCGCGGCCATAAATTGCCGTTCGAGAGCATGATCGACATGGCCTGGATACGGTGAACGTGCAGCGGCCCGTCGGCGGTATGAAGAATGCCGTGACCGAGCGAAGCGGTAATTCCGATCAGAGGCAGCAGGGCGGCTAAAAACCAGCCCGATTCGATCTTTCTCATCGTTTCCACCGCAGTTTGATCTGCATCGCGGTTCGGGTCGGCCATGTCAGCGCGATCAGGACCAGCGCCGCGGTCCTGCCAAAATAAATCTTTGTGTAGGTGATCAGGTCTTCAAAATAGACGCGGGTCGTGATGAGTGGCACTTTGTTCAGGCTGGCGTGTTCGTCGTGCAGAATGGTGACCTCCCCCAGATAGTGAATGGTGCAGCCGCTGCCAATGATGCGGCGGCAGAGATCGTCATCGGTGAAAAACAGCTTGAGCCGTTCGTCAAACCCGCCAATTTGTTCCAGGATGGCTCGCCGGACCATCAGGCACGATCCCGGCGCGACTTCGACTGCCCGTGTCGAGTTGCGATCCCACTCCGCGTACCACATTTCTCGGGTGCGCCGGATGCGCAGCCAGGGGAGCAGCATGCCCAGCACTGTGTAGGCCAGCATCAGATCGCTGTAGCGATTAAAACGCGAACAGATGCGCTGCACGCGGCCATCGGCAAATGTCATGCGCGATGTGATCGCGCCCACTTCCCGATGATGGTCCAGATACTGGGCCATTGTTGCCAGCGCGCCAGGGGGAATCACCGTGTCGGCATTGAGGATCAGCACATAATCACCCTCGGCGGAACGGAAGCCCAGGTTGTTGCCGCCGCTGTACCACAGGTTCGCGCCCGATTCGATCAACCGCACGTCGGGAAACTGTTCTCGCACCAGGGCGGCGCTGCCATCAGATGAGGCGTTATCCACAACGATGATCTGGTGGCTCTCGACATCCTGCCGCAGCAAAGAGGGCAGGACGCGGGCTAATTCACCCCGCGTGTTGTAGTTGCAGATCACCGTACTGAGTTTCATATTCTCGAAATCCTCCGCGGGGAGTATAGCGCAAAATAACAGCGCTGAGAACGGACGATAACCCGGCGTGGGGCTGACAATGGTCAAGATTAAGCTATAATGCTGAGAGCAAATACGTGAACGGTGCGGAGAAACAATCGTGCGGCAAAAAACGATCTGGATCGCTCTGTTCCTGATTCTGATGGCGCTTTACAGTGCAGGCGCGGCGGCTGGTTATCCTCGGCCTCAATACAACCCATCAATTCAGCAACGAGCGTGGCTGAACGGACAAACGGTATATCATCCAGATGAGTTCGCCTATGTGGGCATTACCTATCGCATGCTGCACACGAAGAGTTGGAACCCGCACTATTATCACAACCCACCGCTGAACATATATACCAATCGGTACTTGTTCCAGCTGATGGGTGCGCAGAAGCTGCCCTTTCACCCCGAGTATTCCGATCGTGAGATCGCTCCATTTCAGTTGTACGTTGTGGCTCGTTTGATGTCTGCGCTCTATTCGCTGCTGACCGTCGCCCTGGTCTTCGCGACTGGGCGCTCGGCTTTTGGGCGTAAAACAGGTTTGATCGCTGCTTTATTGATCGGTCTGTCACCGCTAACTGTACAGCATGCTCATTACGCCACGCCCAACGCGGAAACCAATATGCTGCGCTGCCGCCGTGTTGTGGGTCAGTGTCATGATCCTCAGAAATCGTTTCCAACTCCATCTCGGAGTGATTTATGCCACTGGCGGGCTTTTGGTTGGGCTGACAGGAGCCGCACGCTATAACGCAGTAGTGGTTGGGATAGTTTTTGGGTTTGCAATGCTCACCGCGTGGTGGAAGCACCGCCGTTTTTTTCTAGTCCTCCTTGGAGGGCTGATAATTCCTGTCGGATTTGCGTTTGGCAATCCGGGAATTGTCCTGGTATCACAAGAAGTGATCGATCAGGTCCGACAGATTATGGAGTGGTATCAGCGTAACGGCGGCGGCCCAGGCTTTACCGCTCATACAACCTGGGAAGCATACGGCTACCACTGGTGTTATACGGCTCTGGTTGTGATCGGACCCTTAGGTGCACTTTTGGCGGCTGTGGGATGGTTGGTTATGGGAGTATCGGGGCGGGAATGGCGGGATAGATGGATCGCCATTGTCCTGGGTCTGCTGATCGTGATTTACACGGTAATCGCCCTGGGTGGAGCGCGTCTCCAAGCCAATCTCCTATTCCCGCTGATGATCCCACTCGCCTTGTTCGCCGCTTATGGCATGGTTTGGATATCAAAAATCATAGGGCCGAAAGGTTTGATAGTGCTTGCTGCGCTGGTGTTGGTCTGGCCCGCCACACTCAGTATCCTGGTTACTCACCGGATCGCTGCCAAAGATAACCGAATGGAGGCACAAGAGTGGGTTTATGCGCACATTCCCCGCGGCTCATCGATCTACCTGCTTGGTCCGTATAACGTCCCTATCGATCCGCTGGATTACCAGATTAGGCAGACCTATGGTGGAGAAGCTACAAATGAACAGGTATCTCAGGCTGGAGAAGAGATCATTATCTATTCAGATGCCTACCCGCTCTCAGCTTTGCGTAACACATCGCTATCAGATCCCATTGATATCGCACGGGAGCGTGCTATCCAGCACACTCTAAAGACACGGTGGATCGAGCTGGCGCGATTTAAGCGCTGGTACTGGCCCGCTGAGAAAATCGCGCCGGATGATGTCAGCTATTGGCACCAAATGGAAATCATCATCTACTGCAATCCGGCCAACTGTCCGGTTAAGTGATCATACGTTCCGCGCCTTGCGCCCGATGAGCATGGTGCTGAAATTAAATGGCCAGGGAGCAACACGCTTCAGGAGTGCCCCCAGCCAATCCGCCAGCCGTGTCGTGCGGTAATAGCCTTTGGCGCGGAACGGCCCACCCAACCCCCACAGCGTAAAACTGTGGCTGGTTGGCCGTACCAGCAGCACGTCGAACCCTGCTTTTTCCAGTTCGGCTTGCAGATCGTGCTGTGTGTAGGTGCTTTCGTAAAAATCTTCGTCGTTGAGGCTGCCTTGTTTTAGCAGGCGGCGCTTGAAATGGACCAGCTTGTGCACAATGCTGGGGTAGGGAATCGTCAGAACCAGGACGCCACCCTCGGCCAGTACGCGGTTCGCCTCGCGCAGGGCGGGGCCAACGCCATGTTCAAAGTGTTCCAGCACGCCGAACGACAAATAACCGTGCAGTGAGCAGTCCCGGTAGGGCAGCGCGTGGACATCACCCGCCTGCAAATTCAGTCCCGGATCGTAGGCGCGGGCCGTATGCAGCGCGTTTTCGGCATAGTCCAGCCCGATCACCTGAAAGCCCATTTCACGCAGTTTGATCAGGACCGCGCCCAGGCCGCAACCCGCTTCCAGGATAATGCCCTCTTTCGGCAGGTAGCCTGGATAAACGCCAAGGGTTTCGGCGGTGCGTTTCTCATTAAGGACTTCCAGTTCAGCAGGAACGCTGGCGCTGTCCCAGATTTCTTCCCACGATTGGCGCGTTTGATCGTAGAGATTGCTCATAGTGCTGCCTTCTTTCCGATGTCTTCAATCAAACCCATCAGCCGGGCCATGCGTTGATCATAAGTGTGATTGGCGCAGACGTGCGCCTGTCCCGCTGCGGCGATCTGCTGCCGTTCAACGGGATGATCGAGGTAATAGCGCACCAGTTCACGTAGATGATCGGGATCGCGGTAGGTGACAAGGTGTTCGCCCACCGTGAACCAGTCCTTGATGCCGGGCCGATCATCCGCGATCTGGAACGCGCCGGCACCGCACGCCTCGAACAGTCGCATGTTGCCGCCGTAGCGCATAAAATCGCCGTGTGGATTGAGCGCAATCGTCGATCCGCAGGTGATGCGCAGCATCTGCTCGCCCAGTGCCGGGCCGCGATAATACTTGCGCAGGGACGGCGGGACTTCGTGCACGCTCCAGATGCCCAGGTCAAAGTCACGCAAAGCTTCCAACGCAGCGATCCGCTCCCCATACAGATGATTGGGAACCAGCGTTCCGACGAATCCGACCTCACAGGCATAAGCTTTGCGCTCGTCCTCGCTCAGATCATACGGATGGTGAAAATCCGGATCAATGGCCGACAGGGGTAGCGCTTCGGCCCGCCCTGCGCCAAGTTCCAGCCATTGGATACCATGATAAAAGTCGTTGACAATGACGAGATCGTACAGCCGTGCGGCTGCGCGCTCAATCGGATTGGAAAACACAATGGGGGATACGCCGCTCAAATAAACAATCGTTGCGCCAACCTTAGCTTTGATGGAGCCAATGGTTTCCGGGAAGATAACGCGGTTGCCGCCCGTTAGAAAGAATCACGTCGGGCGCGAAGGATTCAACAACCGCCATAAATCGTTGATTTCGCAGGCGAAAGTCGGGATGCAGACGAGGCAAACGCGCGCTGAGTGCGGTGGAAACCATTCCCAGGCTGAACCTGCCAGTGAACTTCTCGCGGTGTTTGGCGCGCTTGCCAAATAGAGCCGGATCGCTCCGCACAAAAGCCTCAACCGTATGGCCCTGTTTACGAAGCGCGCGCGTCCAAAAATAGGCCCCCTGCGATGGCGGGAAAAGGAGCGGTAGTTCGCCAGGAATGAGCGCCGCATTGGCGTGAGCCAGTTCTTCCGGGTGATGCAGGTCGGCAACAATCAATATTCTCATAGATTGTTTTCCTGACGGCATACGGCGATGAAATAGGCCGCTTCATCTAGCCCGCCGCATGTTAACACGGAGTCGGCAGTATCCAGTTCCGGGATGTGCCGGATACGCCGCAGCCAGTGGTAGGCGAAGGGGGGCAGCATCCCCAGGATCAGCAATCGCAGATAGGCGCTCCAGGCAATCTGGGAGGCGACACGCTTGTAGGGCGCGTGGGCGGGCTGCACAACAGTCTGGGCTCTAGGCGAATAGATCATGCTGTAAAGCGCATCAACCGTCCAGCCTGTTTCGGTCAGTAGGGCGATCAATTCATCTCGTGTTGGCTCAAAGGTATGGTAAGGGCTGTACGGTTTAGCGCTGCCAGGGCTGACCGAGAGTCGGTTCGGTGTGGAGAGGATCAACATCCCCCCTCCTTTAAGCACACGGCGAGCTTCGATCAAAAAACGGCGTGGGTCAGGAAGGTGTTCGACGGTTTCGAAGGAAACAATCACGTCAAATGCAGCGGAGGGCAGCGGCAGATTGAGCGCATCAGCCCGCAGCAGCCGCGCATCCGGCCAGCGATCCGCTGCATAATGGACTGCTTCTGCACTGATATCGGCGCTGAACACCGCAGCCGCACGGCCCCGGCGCAATATATCGCTGCCATAACCTGTCCCACAAGCAATATCGAGCACGCGCTTCCGGCAAACAAACTGCTGTGCGAAAAGATATCGCCGGATGTGGTCGAAGTATTGCACGGTTCCTGTTTCGACTTCGGGAACCAGCCGTTCGCCCAAAAAATCTTTCGAGAGCAGTTTCATGATATACCTCTAAACGGGGATATGGGGCGGCGCATCAATCGTGGCGCGCTGCCACAGTTCGAGCAGCAGCAGCCGGAACACGACTTCCACCCGTTCAATTTTCCGCCCAAAATGGCGGTTTAGCATCGATTCCAGTGCGGCGCGATCAAACAACCCGCGATTCAGGCTGGAGTCGTCGAGCAGCACGGCGCGCACCCGATCCGCCAGATCGTGATCGAACCAGTGCAGGATCGGCGTGCCAAAGGGCTGTTTGGGCCGCCGGAGGGCAAAGTCGGGCAGTTCGGATCGCATCGCTTCGCGCAGGACATACTTGTTGCTTTTCAGGCGGATATCCGATGGGATGCTCATCGCGAAATCCATCAGCACCCGGTCAAAGAACGGGACGCGGGCCTCTAAAGAATGGGCCATCGTCACCTTGTCCACCGCCAGCAGACCGTTGCCGGGCAGCCAGGTATGGATCGTCAGCGCCTGCGCCAGATCGCCGGGATCATCTGCCCATGCGCGTTCCAGCAGATCGGCATAGGTGCGCTCTTTGTGCTGCGCGCCAGTCCACGCCGCCTTGAGAGAGGGGCTGTACACCTTCTGGCGCATGGCATCCGAAAAGGTCAGCCCTTCGAACGAGACAAAGCGGCGCAGTCCCTCATCCTGCGGCAGGAACAACGCCCGCCATTCCGTGAGGTAGCTGGGCAGCGCGCCCACGTAGCGCAGCCGCCGCATGGCTGGGTAGAGTCCTTCTATGCGCCCCCAGGGACGGCCAATGAGGTCTTTGCGCAGACGTCGCGGAAAAATAGGATCCAGCCGGGCCGCGTTGCGCATGATCCAGGGGATGCGGCGGTGGGCGCGGTAGCCGGTGAACAGTTCATCGCCGCCCGTGCCGTTGAGCACGACCCGCACCTGTTTGGCGGTCACTTCAGACAGGGCTTGCAGGGAAATAATCGACGGGTTGGCGTTCGGCTCGTCGTGGTGGTAGACGTAGGCCAGCAAGAAGCGCCACCAGTCATCGGCAGTAATGATCCGCTCGTGGTGATCGGTGCCAAAGTGCGCCGCGATGCGCCGGGCGTGCCGCGTTTCGTCGTCGGGATTCGCCGCGCCCGCGCCAACATCGTATCCCACCGAAAACGTCTTGACGCGGCCCGGCTCCATGCGGCTCATCAGGGCCAGCACAGAAGCGGAGTTGATACCGCCGCTCAAAAACAGGCCGAGCGGCACATCGGATCGCAAATGCAGGCGCACCGCTTCGGCTAACAGATCGTGCGCCTGGTGAATAATGGCGGTTTCGTCGTGCGGACGATCCTGGTCCGCTGGATAATGGGTATTCCAGTGGCAGGTTAAGCGCTGTTCGCCCTTTTCGATGACCAGCGCGTGACCGGGCGGCAGGCGGCGCACGCCCTCATAAAGCGTATTCTGCCCGATCATATATCCGAAGCTGAGATAGGTGTCCAGCACATCCAGATTCAGGCGGCGCGGCAGACTCGGATCGGCAAAGAGCGCCTTAACCTCGGACGCGAAATGCAGCAGACCATCCTGTTCCATCAGGTAAAGCGGCTTGATCCCCACGTGATCAACCGCCAGGACCAGCCGTTCGCGGCGGTTATCCCACAGGGCGAAGGCGTACATGCCGCGCAGGTGGCCAAAAAGATCCAGGCCAAATTCCTCATAGGCGTGAACAATCGTCTCGCTGTCGCCCTGCGTATAGAAGGTGTGCCCGCATTTTTCCAACTCGGCGCGCAGTTCGAGGTAATTGTAAATCTCGCCGTTAAAGACGAGGGCGGACGGAGCGGTCCTCGTTGTAGATCGGCTGGTCCCCGGTATCCAGGTCGATGATGCTCAGGCGGCGCATGCCCAGCGCGACATCGGGCGCGGTCTGGGGCCACGTATAAAACCCGTCGCCGTCCGGCCCGCGATGGATAATCGTTTGCGTCATGGCCCGGACCAGCGCGGGATCGGCTCGCCCTTTCCGCCGCTGATCGTGTAGTCCAACGATTCCGCACATGGAAGCTTCCTCTACTCGCCCGACGATGGATCAAACAATAAGGCTGTGCTCATGCGCTCCAACACGTCCAGCACCGCGATAAACGAGTCAAAATACGTCTGTTCATAGTCCGGATCAGAGGAAATATCGACTCGCTGCGTGCATTGATCCAGCGTTTTTTCGTCTGCCTCCGACTGGGTGAAGACAGAGGCCATGTCCTGTGCTTCCGCGATGTCGTCGGGGCGGTTGGAAAGTCTCAAACGCAGCGACCAACCGCCAAGCCTGAGCGTTACGACACTGTCCTGGTAGGTAACAGCCGCTCCGTCTTGATCCAAAAACTGCCGCCGCAGTTCGTCAGCCAGCACCTCACTCGACACGTCGATATCCGGTTTGAGCAGGGCTAAGGCGGTATAACTCATCAGGCCAGTTCTCGCTTCCAATAGCGCCCGATCAGCGCGCCGCCCGGCATGGCAACCGCCATCCGGTAGATGAGATCCCAATCGTCCCGGGCAATCGCGCCGCTCACCAGCAGCAGCCCGATATACACGGGCGCGCCGATGACAGCCGCCAGCAGCGGATGGAGGCCGCGCAGCACAAATACGACAGCCGCCATCCCAACCGCCGCGAGGCTCAGCCTCAGCAGGTGATGGCGCACGCGCCCCCACCAATCAGCAGGCAGATCGAAGCAGCGCGCGAACAGCACCAGCACGCCGCATTCCGTGATCAGGCTGGCGACTGCCGCGCCGGGAACGCCCAGCCGGGGCAGCAGAATCAGGTTCAGGATAATGTTGGCGGCCAGCCCCCCGCTGCGGATGGTCAACATCCGGCGCTGCCGGTTGCCAATGATCAGCGCCTGGGCAAAGACATTGGCAACCATCGTCACGGCAGTATACCAGATCAGGACGCGCAGAACGTCCGCCGTGCGTGTGAACTGTGGCCCAAAGAGCAGCGCCGCCAGCGGTACAGCCAGCAGCGAGGTGAAGATGGCAAGTGGCAGACTGGCAACGAGATTAAAGAAGGCGAGCTTTTCGATCATAAATTCGAACATGGCGCGCTGTCCGGTGGCAAACGCGCGGGACATCATGGGGAACACAGCGACCAGAATGGTGGTACTGAGCAGTTCGATCACGCCGAAGACGACCACGAAGCCCGCCGTAAGCTGCCCGGTCCCCTTCGTGCCAACCAGTGCGGTTGTGATCAATTTATCGGTATGCGTATAAGCCAGGGCCAGGAATGAATTGATCGCCAGCGGCGCGCCGCTGACGATCAGAAGCCGCGCGACGCTTCGATCCAGGGGAAAGCTGGGCCGGATTCCGCTGCGAGTCAGCGCCCACCAGTAGACCGCTGCCCGCAGAACGCTGGCGGTCAGAGAGGCGGCATACAGCCCCCACAACCCACCATCCAGCAAAAAGGCGATCCCAGCCAGGGTTATCAGGACCACGATATGCCCGGTAGAGATGATCGCGGGGATAACCATTTGTTCGCGGGCGATCAGTTGGTTGTGGCACATGTTGCCGAGTACATCAATCGCCAGGGAAGCAGCCGCCAACGCCAGCAGCGCCCGCAGTTCGGCATTGTACCCTTCGGAATGCAGGACATCGCCCAGAATGAATGTCGCCGCGATCAGCAGCACATAACCTGCCACTGCCAGGAGCGGCTGCATGACCATCGTCGCCGCGAGATAGCGCCCCGCGTCTTGCGGGTGGCTGGCGACATCACGCACGACGATCAGCCCCATGCCAAATTCAGGGATCGACGCACCCACTGCCAGCAGCGCACCAATGGTGCCGTAGATGCCGTAGCCGGATGCACCCAACAGCCGCGCCAGCGCCAACTGCCAGAAAAACATCAGCCCTTTGGCGACAATGCTGGAGATCGCCAGGGCCGCCGCATTGCGGGCGGCGCGTTTGGCAGCGTCAGAGCTGAAGCCTGTGGCGGGTGCTGTCGTGAGTTCCATAACATCCAGGGTTTTCAATAGTGAGCGATGACCGCCCGGTAAACGTCTTCCATCTGCGCGACGACCTGCGGCCATGTATAGCGGCTCTCGACCATGCCCCGCGCGCGACGCCCCATAGTAACGCGGCGATCCGCATCGGTCAACAGGTCTTGCAGGGCAGCGCTCAGCGGTGCGACTTCCCGCTGCACGACCAGTCCGGCCCCGGCCCCAACGACTTCAGGGAAATTGCAGCCGGGTGTCAGCAGGACAGGCAGCCCGCAGGCCATCGCTTCCAACACGGCCATCGAGAAGCCCTCGCCAACCGCCGGGAGCGCGAACAGACTCGCCGCTGCGTATGCCGCCAGTTTATCTGATCCCGGTCAGCAGCCCCGTGAAAATGACCTGATCCGTGATGCCATGATCCCGCACCTGCGCCTGCAAGGTGGCTAGCATACCTTCGTCCGGGCCGACAATCAACAGGCGCGCATCCGGCGTTTGCCTGACAGCCTCGGCAAAGGCGGGGATGAGGAACTGTACGCCTTTGCGCTCTTGCAAACGGCCCACGTAGAGCACCACCGGACCGTTTCCCAGGTTCCAGCGGGCGCGAAACGGCTCGGCGGGCGGCAGAGTTGCGAAGTCTTCCAGGTGGACACCGTTGGGCACGATGAAGATCTGATCGTCGCGGAGTGGCACGTCGCGTGCCGACCACATGGCACGCACGTCAGCAGCTTCGGATTCGGTCAGGGCGATCACGCCATCGAAGCGGGGCAGCAGACGCCTCCCCAGCAGGATATCCCACGCCTGTTTGACGAACCTCCGCCCGGTTCCCAGGGGCAGCGTGCCATGTGGCGAAACGACCACCGGCACGCCGGGCCGCTGCGACAGCACGCGCAGATTCTCAACGGTTCGCACCTCGTGGCAGTGGATGATATCAATGGCTTGAACCTCTATCAGGTGGCGGGCCGCGTTCGCGATCCCGATGGGCGTGGACAAATTCAGTTTGCCGCGCAGGGCATTGCTCCGGTTGCGGACCCGCGTCACATGGACCTCATCGACGGTTTCGTGCAATTTGTGATGCGTTCCGTTGGGCTGAACGTATCGGTGGTCAGCACAAAGACGTTATGCCCGGCGGCTGCCAGCGCGCGAGTCAAATCGGTAGCGGCGCGGACGGCTCCGCCATAGGCCCAGGCGGGCGCGTAGTAGGGAATCAGGTGCAGGATGTTCATGAGATCGTTTTTCTTTCAAACAGGCGATGAGTGAACCGCACCACAGCATAGGCCGCCAGGATGAACAGGAATGGATCGGCAGGCGAACGGTAGCGCGTGGACGGGTGGAAGACCAGGTAAGCCGCTGTGATGGCAACCAGCACGGCGATCAGCGGCCCGACCAGCAGGTGATTTTTCCAGGCCAGGATCAGCCCGATCAGCCCCAGGATCAGCAGCGGCGTGAAATAGATCAGGTGGACGATCCGCGCCAGTTGAAAACTGGTCGTGTTATATTGCAGCACGGCGTCATCTTCGCGCTCGGCGTTGGCGGGCACGTCGTAGGGCATGATCGCCGGACTCCACAGCACGGCGAATTTGATCCCAAACAGGCGGGGCCAGTCGCCAGGATGATCCCGCAGATAGCGGATCGCTTCGTCACGGTGCCAGTTCGCCGTCTGGACTTCGTTTAACCCGGCAGGCGGTGTTCCAATGCAGTCCACCCACTGGGCATCCCAGCCGCGCGCGAGATAATCATCCACACAGGCGTTATTGCCCTGGTGCAGATTGCTGCCGTCATTGGTGCTGACCAGGACGAATTGATCCTGTAACCGTGTGTTGCGGATCGTCCAGGGCGCGATCACGACCAGCAGGGCGATCCCGGCGATCAGGCTCAGGCGGAAGGCGGTGCGGAACCCGATGTGAGACCACCACCACAGGGCGAGCAGCGGCAGGATCAGCACAATCAGCGTTTTTGTCAGCGCGCCCAATCCGAACACAATTCCCAGCGCCAGCGCCCACCGCCAACCGCGCGTATCAAGCACCCGGTACGCGCAGGCGATCCCCGCCGCCAGCAGGAGAATAAACAGCCCGGTATCGTTCAGAGTCAAATTCTGGAACAGCAGATAGGGATAAAATCCGTAGAGTCGCCGCCGCGATCAGCCCGACGATTGGCCCCGCGACGCGCCGCCCGATCCAATAGACCAGAACGATCACAACGGCTTCTAATCCGGTCTGGACCAGTGCCACCGCGATTGGACTTCGCCCGAAGATCGGAATAAACGCCCGCCAGGAAAAACGGGTACAGCGGCGGCAGATCGGAGTCGGCATCGCCTGGGATGCGGCCATACATGTGATCATCAAGCAGGTTGACTGCGTAGGTGTGATAGCCGGAGGTCTGCGTCGAGAGCGTGTTGTGAAAAGCGGCGATAAACACGATCCGCGCCAGCACCGCCGCCGCGACGATGAACGTTAACCAAACCCACGTTTGGTTAACGCGCGCCAGCCAAAGCCGGGGAGATAAACGAGTTAAGGAGTCCTCACTTGTTTACAGATGTCGTTTCGCATTGTACCCTGGCCCGGCGTAAAATCGCTATAGAAGGAGAGAGCGGTTTGAAACGATGGCTGTGGGCGGTATGGTTGGCCGCACTGGTTGGCTGTACGAGCCATACCGGAAATACCGAGATACGAGATACACTCGCCAATGAGTTGGTTGAAGCCCGTCAGAGCCAGCAGGACGCGCTGGCGTTTTGGGATCGGATCATTTTTGGCGAGGTCGTTTCGTGCCAGGAAGGTATAACCGTGCCGGGAACCGTCAAGCTGGCCGGGCGCGATACTCGTGCGGCACAGGTCGTGGACCAGTTGAACGCGGCGATTCAGGATATCCGTAATTCATCGGATTTGTGGAATATTGAATGTGAGAGCGAACGGCCCTACGTGCCGCTGGAAATGGCCCGCGAAGGTCGTGCCGATGCCCTGGCAGCCGATGAACCGCTGTCGGATGCGGCGGCGCTGCTGGCGGATTGGGAAGACGGATGAGATCCTATCGGACGGCGGCGCAGAGTGGCGGATGGGAAAAACGGTTTTGGGGGGGATAGATTCCCCCGGTAAAATCAAACGAGGAGACACATGGCGAAACAGGTTGGAATCTTAACAGCGGGCGGCGACAGCCCCGGTTTGAACGCAGCAATTCGCGGCGTGGGCAAGGCGGCAATGCGTAGCTTCGGCATGAACGTGATCGGCTTCCGTGACGGGTTTCGGGGGTTGGTCGAAAACCGCACGATGATGCTGGACGGCGCGGCGCTGTCGGGGATTCTCACCGTTGGCGGGACGATCCTGGGCACCAGCCGCGACAAGCCGAACCGTATGCCAATGGGCGATCAACTGCTCGATATGACCGATGTCGTGGTGGCGAATTACCACAAGCATAACCTGAATGCGCTGGTCTGCCTGGGTGGAGGCGGCACTCAGAAAAATGCCCACCGCCTGATGCAGCATGGGCTGAATATCATCACCCTGCCCAAGACGATTGATAATGACGTCGCCATGACCGATACGACTTTTGGGTTTGATACGGCGCTCGGCATCGCCACCGAGGCGATTGATCGCCTGCACAGCACGGCCCACAGCCACCACCGCATCATTGTTGTGGAGGTAATGGGCCACAACGCGGGCTGGCTGGCCCTGGGGGCAGGTATCGCGGGCGGCGCGGATGTGATCCTGATCCCCGAACTGCCTTACGATGAAACGAAAATTGCCGAGGCGATTCTCGAACGCAGTCACGGCGGCAAGCGGTTCAGTATTGTGGCTGTCTCCGAAGGCGCGATGTCACTGGAAGAGGCGGCCCGCTTCCGCGCGCTCCATAAAGATATCGAAAAAGCGAAGCATAAGGCGGATAGGGCCGAAGCCGAGGCGCAGTTGCTAACGATGGAACAAACGCATCTTGATAATACCGTTCGCCTGACCCGCCAGCTTGAGGCGCTGACTGGCCTCGAATCTCGCGTCACGATTTTGGGCCACTTGCAGCGCGGCGGCACACCCTCGGCGGCGGATCGCCTGTTGGCGACCCGGTTGGGGACGGCCTGCGCGGGATTGATCGCGGATAATGTGTTTGGTGTCATGGTGGCGGCGCGCGGCGAAGGCTGCGAACCCGTCTCGCTCGATCTGGTCGCCGGGCGGCGCAAAACCGTGCCGCTCGATCATCCCTGGATCGAGAGCGCTCGCCGCCTCGGGACGAGTATGGGGGACTAAATTGAACAGAATAAACCTGCCTGTGATGCTGCTAATGGTGCTGGTTGCTCTCGTCGCCGCTTGTGGCCCTGATCGCAGCAGCGCTCAAACCGAAACAACGCCGCTGCCGACGCTCAATGCCGCCACGCCGCTTCCCCAGGACGGTACGCCCTGGCCTACCGAATGGAGCACGCCCAGCTTTGGAGATCGTCTGGCTGCGTCGGGGCATACAATTGGCCCGGATAATGCCTATTTGACCATTGTCATGTTTGGCGAGTTCCAGTGCGAACTGTGCGCTCGTTATGCCCGCGATCTGGAAGAACTGCGTGCCCGTTATCCCGACGACATCCGGTTGATCTGGCGGCACCTGCCCGATATTCGCAACCATGATAAGGCTTCCCTGGCGCTCCAGGCCGCCGAAGCTGCCGCCGCGCAGGGTGCATTCTGGCCCATGCACGACCAGTTGTTCACGCACCTGAGCGAATGGATCAACCTGACGCCCGCCGAATTCCGGCCCGTACTCAGCCAATACGCGGCGACGGTTGGGCTGGATCTGGTCCGCTTCGATACGGAACTCGACTCCCTGATCTATGAACCGCTCGTGCAGTCCGCGCTGCAAGACGCTGCTGATCTGGAGATCGTCGGATCGCCCATGCTGCTTTACAACGGTGTGCCCTACAGCGGGCGCGATGATCTCTATGGGTTAGATGAAGGCGTGCGGCTGGCCCTGCTCGAAAAGCGATTTTTCCCCCACGCGCCGGATATTACGATTGACCCCTATAAAACCTACCGGGCGACGATTGTCACGGAAAAAGGAAATATCGTCATTGACCTCTTTGCCCGCGACGCGCCCGTAACCGTCAATAACTTCATCTTCCTGGCGCAGAATGGCTGGTACAACGACATCACCTTCCACTATGTTGTGCCGGACTTTTTGGCCCAGACAGGCGATCCGAGCAATACCGGGCGCGGCGGGCCGGGCTATACCATCCCCGACGAGCATGATAACGGCCTGACCTTTGACCGCGAGGGACTGGTCGCGATGGCTCACCCCAGCGGGATCGCCAACAGCGCGGGCAGCGAATTTTTTATCACGCTGGCCCCGCTCAAGCCGTCCTATGAGTGGGATGGGCAGTATACGATCTTTGGCATTGTGGTCGAAGGCATGGACGTAGTGCGCAGCCTGACCCCGCGCAACGCCAACGACCCGATCCGCTATCCCGATCCGCCTCCCGGAGATCGCGTGATCACGATCACCATTGAGGAGTCGTGACATGCTGTGGTTCGGGACTGCTCTGGCTGGTCGGGGGTGATCGCGCTGGTAGCCGTTCGGGCTGGCCTTTGCCGCATCGATGCCGCTGATGCGCCGCCGCGATCCCGACCAGCCGGATCATCCTGCCAACTACGGGATGCCCTGCCAGGAAGTACAGTTCACCAGCCGGGATGGACTGGCGCTTGGCGGCTGGTGGATCGCTGCAGATGCCGCGCGGGGCACGGTGATCCTGTTGGCGGGTCAGAACGGGAGCATGGACAAAGATGTGCCGCAGGCCGTCCCGCTGTACCGGGCGGGATTCAATGTCCTGCTGTTCGACTGGCGGGCGCATGGCCGTTCCGAGGGGCGAACGGTGACGATGGGCGCGCTGGAAGGGGCGGATCTGCTCGGCGCGCTGGATTATGCTGGAACAGAAGCGCGGGATCAAGCGGGTGGGTCTGCTCGGCTTCAGCATGGGAGCAGGCGTGGCGCTGCTGGCGGCTGCCCACGATCCGCGCATTGCGCCCTGGTTGTGGATGGTGCTTATCCGCGCCTGTCCGGGCTGTTAACGGCTTGGGGCCGGATTCGCGGTCTGCCAGGGCCGCTCGCGCGCGTGTTCTGGCGTGGTTGACCCTGCTCGGCGGATCGCTGCGGGTGGGTTATCAGTTGTGGCGCGCCAATCCCATCGATACCGCCGATCAAATTCGTGTGCCCGTGCTGTTCATTCATGGCGAGCAGGACCCGTTTGTGTCCCGCGCGGAGATCGAAGGCGCTGGCGGGGCGCGTTCCCGGCCCGGTTGAGGTCTGGTCCGTGCCGGATGCCGGGCATCGGGAGGCGTATGGGAAGCACACCGAGGAATACAACCGTCGGGTCGTGGCGTGGTTTGAGGGAAAGCTGATTGAGTTCCTGTATTGACAAAATAGAACCTTTGTTCTAAAATGATATAGTGGATTTGTGCTATCGACGCAGCGTTTTGCTGCGCCAGCCCTAACACCAGCAGGATGGGGCCAAAGTTAGGAAACGGTTAGATCACCCCCTCAAAAAAATATGTGGGTTAAATCGCTACGAGAAAAAATGGGTCGCTGATGATCAACTAAGCAAATTTCTTCTGCGTGGTAGCAAGCAGGAAGAAGGAGCTAAATTCAACAAAAAGCCCCCAAAAGATATCTTTTTCCAGCCTTTTTTGATCAAAAAGGGTCTGTCTGTAAATTTCTTGGGCGCTGTTTGCTGCTATTTGGGAGTCAGTTTGATGTCCTGCTGGACGTCCACGCCGGGGAATAGTGCGTCGAACTGATCGGGAATGAAACGGCGGGCCATATCGGCGGTCAGCGCGTTCGCCGCGCAGATTTCGCCGTAAAGCTCGGCGCTGGCTTTTTTGGTGCGCACCTGCGTCTCAGGATCGTTGCCGTACAGCCCGAACCGGAAGCGCGGATCGTAGCCCTCAGCCCACTCAAAGTTATCCACTAACGTCCAGAAGAAATAGCCCTTCACCGGATAATTGTGGTTGATAGCCTGCCACACGCTGCGCAGGCTGCGGATCAGGTGCAGCGGGCGCAGCGAATCGTCGGGATCGGCAGCGCCGTTTTCGGTAATATAGATTGGCTTCCCGGTGGTCTCGTACAGCCAGCGGATATGCTCGAACAGCCCTTCCGGCCAGATTTCGCCCACGTCGCCCGGTCCCTGAATGCCGTCACGGGGTTTGCTCTGTTCCATAAACAACTGTCTGGGGTAGAGCAGATTGAAGCGGGACACGAAGCGGTAGTAATAATTCAGCCCGATCCAGTCCAGCGTATCGCGCGCGTCGGGCACATCAACCTTGAGGAATGGCAGTTTGAGCACGCCCGTCGTCAGCGCTTCGATAAACGCCTCGTTGAAGAAATGGCGTGTGGTGCGCAGCGCCATGCAGTTGATCGGCTTGGGAAAGGTTGTTTTCAGGCTGATCTGGTGTTTGGCGAAGCCGACCTGGGCGTTCGGGCGCAGTTCCTTGATCACATGATAGGCCGCCGCATGGGCGCGCAGCAGGTGTTCGATCACCTTGACCGTCTCGCGCAGGTTGGTGTGACCCGGCGGGAATTTCCCTTGCAGGTAGGACAGGGTCGCGTAAACCATCGGCTCGTTGATCGTGCACCACATCGTCACCTGATCGCCCAGCTCTTCGACCACACAGCGCACGAAGCGCTCGAAGCGGTCCACCATATCCGGGTTGGCCCAGCCGCCGCGCTCCTCTAACCAGAGGGGATTCGTGAAGTGGTGCAGCGTGACCATAGGTTCCAGGTGGCGGGCGCGCAGGGCGGCGATCATCTCCGCGTAGTGGTCCAGCGCCTTGCCGTCGATGTGTGTGCGGTCTGGCTGGATGCGGCTCCATTCGATGGACAGTCGGAGGGCGTTGTTGTGCATCTCGGCGGCACGATCAAAATCCTCGATGGCGCGCCCATTCCACCAGTCGCAGGCCAGCCCCGACTGTTGGTGCTGGTAGACGTGCCCGGCGGTTTCCCAGGCATGCCAGTTGTTGCCGGTGTTGCCGCCCTCGACCTGGTGAGCCGCTGTCGCTGTGCCCCACAAAAATCCTGCCGGGAACTGCATCGAAAAATCGACCATCTTGCGTCCCTACACCGTTTCCCCGGCATCGCGCTGGTTGGGATGCCCTTCATAAACGACATCCGCGTAGACCTGCCACGCGCCGCTGTCCACATAGCCAAGTTTGCGCGCCATCTCGCGGGAAGCTTCATTGTCGTGCTCAACCAGATAGAGCGGAACGCGCCCGCTGTCGATCACGGCCTGTGTCACCGCCGAGAGGACACTGCTGCCCCAGCCGCGCCCGCGCGCCGACGGATCAGTATAGACATAGACTTCGCTGAAGGCCGGGCTTTGCCAGTTGAGGCCCGCCGATGCTTGCGCGCCATTCAACTCAATGGTGCAGCGCGGCAGACCGTTCGATCCTGCTGTGCAGCGTGTCAGCACATTGAGCACCGGCTCGAAGCGCGCGACATCCAATTCATAGATGTGCAGCAGTCGCTCATTGTCAAAGCGCAGGCTGCCCCCAACGAGCGGCAGTTGGTTCAGGCTGGCGAAAAAAATGTAGGCGCGGCCCGGTGTCAGAGCTTCAGCCAGCAGATCGGCGGCGCACTCTGCCGTCTGGCAGCGCAGCGTAACCAGCGGGCGAAAGAGGTCGATCCCGGTCTGGAACCGTCCTGCAAAACCCGTTACCCGCCCGCTGTTGTCCTCAGAGGTAAAGAGCGCTGATCGGGCGGGATCATGGAACAATGCATAATAAGCGGTAGGCGCGTCGGATTGGATCCGAAATCATCCAGGAGTGCACGCACCTGCCGCCGTTGTTCGTGAATGGACATAGGCCTCTACGGATACAGACGATTCAACATACGGGCATACGGGATCGTCTCGCGGATGTGCGGCAGACCGCAGACCCAGGCGACGGTGCGCTCTACGCCCAGGCCAAACCCGGCATGCGGAACCGCGCCATATCGCCGCAAATCCAGATACCAGGCGTAGCTCTGCGGGTTGATGCCGATCTCATCGATCCGCTGGCTGAAGCAGTTCCGCGTCGTAGATACGCTCGCTGCCACCCGTAATTTCCCCGTACCCTTCCGGCGCGAGCAGATCCACGCTCCGGCAGACTTCCGGGCGGCCCTCCACAGGCTGCATGTAGAAGGCCTTGGCCGCAGTCGGATAGTGGTAGACAAAAACCGGCCGATCAAACTGCTCTGCGATGGCAGTTTCGTGCGGCGCGCCAAAATCGTCGCCCCAGGTGATCGCCAGTTCCGCCTTGCGCTCCGGATCCTCAATCGTCTCGCACAGCTTTTGGATGCGCTCGACCGCCTCGTCGTAGCTGATGCGCGGGAAGGGCGCGACAATTTTTTCCAGCTGCGTGATATCGCGTTCCAGGATTTCCAGTTCCAGGCGGTGCTTTTCCAGCACCGCCTGGACAATGGCGCTGACAAACTGCTCTTCCATCGCCATCAGGTCTTCCAGCGAAGTAGAAGGCCATCTCCGGCTCGACCATCCAGAATTCCATCAGATGGCGGCGTGTTTTCGACTTCTCGGCGCGGAAGGTCGGCCCGAAGCAGTAGACCTTGCCGAACGAAGCCATATTCGCCTCGTTGTAAAGCTGGCCGGTTTGCGCCAGATAGGCTGGTTCGCCAAAATAGTCGATCTCAAACAGCGTGGTCGTATTTTCCCCGGCGGCAGGGGTGAGGATGGGCGTGTCGATCAGCAGGTAGCCGTGATCGTCCAGCCAGTTGCGGATCGTGCGAATGATCGTCGCCCGGATGCGCAGAATCGCCCACTGGCGCAGCGACCGCACCCACAGGTGGCGGTTATCCATCAGGAATTCGACGCCGTGATCCTTGGGCTGGATCGGATATTCTCCGGCTTGCTGGATCAGCTTGAGTTCCTTGATGCCGACCTCGAACCCGCCCGGATAGCCCGGTGCGCGTTCATCAGATCGCACAACACCCGTCACTTCAATCGATGATTCCTGTGTAAGATTGACTGCCACGTTAAACACGTCTTCGGGCAGTTCTTTTTTGAAGGCGACGCACTGCGCGATCCCCGTACCGTCACGCATCAGGAGAAATTGCAGCCGTCCCTTATCCGTCCGGTTATAGAGCCATCCGCGCAGGGTGACTTCTTGACCGTCGTATTGAGCAATATCTTTGATTAGAATAGGAGTCCCCACGTCGTAAAAATTCCTTTATACCGTGATATAATCAAGAAGAAGAAGTTGGTCGTATTCTAGCCCGGCGGCTGGGGGCGGTCAAGACAATCGCGCTAACAGCCTGCCCTAATTCCTAATTATTCTCTAAATTTGCATAATCATTTTTCGTGTACACTAAAAACAAGCGAAAATTGTGTTCTGTTTAGAATAGTTACCGTTAATGAAGGAGGATGTCGGTATGGCTGGAGTTGCTCCATCCTATATTGAGATGGAACTGAAAACCAACGATACGCGGCGGCATTGGTCTCCGTCGTCTCAGATGTTTGCACCGGCTGATGTTTTGATGCAGTATGTGGCTGATGGATGGACGATTAGCCCGGTGGTAGGGCTGGAAGAACACTGGCATGCAGGTGTCCGGCGTGTGGATGTATATCATTTCGAATTGACGCATGAAGAAGAATCGCTGGTCCTGCCTGTACAAAGCAATCCGGTGGTGCGCCGCCTGATTGCGCTGAATGGCCTGCGGATTGTGTTGCTCAAGCGGGATAATGTCGGGCTGCCAACTCACACAGCACTGTAGCTGATTATCTTTAATCAAAGAAAAATAATCCGGCCCCAGAGCCGGATTATTTGTTATTCAGGAACGATCCAGCGCCGCACGCGCCCCGGCAGCAGGGGGGCGATCCGCGCCAATTCTTCTGCCCCGAAAGGCCGCAGCAGCAGCAGCACGGCCCCATAGACCAGCGGTGAGAGCAAAAAACCCACGAACGGCGCAAACGGCCACACCACAGCCAGACTGCCTGCCACGATCAGCGCCGCCAGTGCCGGACGCCACAGGGCAAAACGCCAGTCCATTGTACCGATCTCCTGGCGGATAATGACGTAGAAGGCGATCATCAGCACGCCTTCGGACAGGATGGTGATGATCGCGGCAGCCCGGTAGCTGTAGGTGGACAGGAAGATCAGGTTGGTGATGATGTTGAACACCACCCCGGCAGCAAAAGCATAAGTCAGTGTTCGCTGGCGGTCCAGGGCGACAATCACATAATTCGTCACGCTGTTGATCCAGCCGATGGGAATACTCCAGATCATCAGTTGCAGGGCGATGCCACCCGCAGGCAGATATTCCGCGCCGCCCAGAAACCTGATCAGCGGTTCCGCGATGAATGTGGTAACCACCGCAATCGGCAGGGCGACCATCACCAGCAGTTTGACCGCCAGCCGGTAATTGCGCTTGAGGCCGGGGCGATCTTCATGGGCCTGCCGCGCCATAATCGGCAGCAGGGCCATCGTCAAAAAGGCCGGGATGATATTCAGCGCATCCAGCCACTTATAGGCCGTCGAATACTGCCCGACGACCACATCGCCGTTGATCGCTTCCATCAGTACCACGTCGATCTTGAAGAAGATAGTCGCCAGCAGGTGATTGATCATCAGGGGCCAGCTTTCGCCCAGCATGTGCCGGATCAACGTGGGTTCAAACGGCTGGACAAAGCGCGTGATCAAGGGGCGGGCCAGCCACGCCAGTACGGAGAACGTCACGATATTGGTGATCACCGCGCCCGCCGCCAGCCCAACAACGCCCCATCCAAGCAGCAGCGTCCCCAACCCGAGCGTCACCTTGACGATGGTGCTGACGGTGGTCAGCGCGGCGGGATATTCGGCTTTTTCGAACGCATAAAACAGCGCGGTCAATCCCGTACTGATGCTTCCGGGCAGCAGTCCCACGTAAAGCAGGATGATGGCAAAAATCGCTTGAGGCTCAAGTTCCGGATGAACCGCGCTCTGCCGGATCATCAGAAAGAGAATCAACAGTGGCACGCCGAGCACGGCTAATCCCAGCCGCAGCGCCGTGCTGTTGAATACAATGCGCCCCGCCGCGTCGCGATCCCGCGCCACTTCGCGCATCAGGAATGTATTCAGCCCGAAGTTGGTCAGAATATCAAACCAGCCGAAGATCACGATTGCGTAATAATAGATACCCGCGTCATGCGGCCCCAGAATGCGCAGCATGATGAAGGCAAAAGCGAAGTCGATCCCCCGGTTGAACAGGTTGAGGATAATCGGCGCGAGGCTGTTTTTGGCGATCCGTTTGGCGCTGTCCGCCTCGACGTCAGCCCGGTAGATGCGCCGCCACGCCCACAGAATCAGCAGGAAGATGATCAACATCCCGCTCAGGAACGACGTAAACGCGCCGACCTGGAAACTGGGCGGGCTGTAGCGGAAGCGCACGGTCCAGGCCCCCGGCTTTAATCGCACGCCTCGGAAGTTCCCGTTGACGAGGTGGATATCCACCTCTTTTTCCTTGTCCTGGTCCGATCCAACTGGGCGGACAAAGACTTTCCAGCCTGGATAAGTGCTGTCTGCCAGGACCAGCCACGATTCCTGATCCACGCTGGCGTTCACCACGACTTCATTGTTGCCATAGTTGGTGATCGTCGCGGGCTGTGGATCGGCCTCCTGTTCCGGCGTGGGCCAGTCGTACACCAGATCGCAGCCTGACGCGCCGGGGAAACTTTCGATCACGACGCGCCGTGGATCGGTCTTAAAGTCTGGGCTGCTGATGATCGTCGCGAAGAGATCCGGCTTAGCCCCGCACAGTTCTTCCGTCTGATCAAAGTACGGTAGGGTGTAGGCGCGGGGCAGGGCGTCCATGTTTTCGTAGATGCGGATCGCCCCATCGACATACACTTCGGTATAGCCGTGTGTCGCTGCGTCTTCGATCTGCCAGTCAGTGACCACATAGCGCACATTGAGCAGATCGAGCAGCGGCGAGATCCAGGGCAGCGGGGTTGTTGTACAGAATCGGATCGATCCGGTTGTTCAGCAGGCCGTCCTGCGGGGCGATCAGGTTCATATAGTCGGCGTACTGCTTGGGGATCAGGCTGTCGTAACCGCGCGCGTCGTGCAGCCCTACTCGCCATGTGCTGTTGGCGTGCAGCGGATTTTCGCCCCAGTTATAGGTGGTATAGCGGAACGGCCCTTCTGCCGCCATTTTGTTTTTCAGCCATGCCAATGAAGCGGGTGTGTGATCCAGCCAGTCCGGATCGGCAGCCGAGTTGAAGCCCCAGCCCGCCATCCCCAGATCGACCACAATCAACCCGACGGCGGCGATCTGCCAAACTGGTACTTTCCGGTCCGGCACTTTCCGGTCCGGGACGCCGCGCACGGTCAAACCCACTCTGCGGACGGCGATCAGAACCGCGCCAGAAGCCAGCACCAGCAGTCCGAACTGGAGCACATTCCAGAATTCGGCGCTGTAGAAGGCTTTGGTTGTGGGGAATGCCTGATCCGCTTTTGCCAGACCGTCAAAGATGCGTTTCACCAGCGGCTCGAACGATCCATAGGCGGCGCGGCTGATCAGCAGCCCACCGACAACAGCAGCTCCGAACGCGACCAGTCCATAAGCGATCCAGCGCACGGCGCGATCCAGGCTGTCACCGTGTTTCATCCGGCTCAGGGCGTCGGCCCCGAAAGCCGCCAGTACCGCCACGCAGAAAGTTAAAGGCCACACCCAGCGGAACGGCGTATGCAGTTGGTCCGTGCTGGGGAACACATAATAGATGAGCGCGTAGGTGGGCAGTCCAAAGGCGAAGGTGAGCGACACCAGAGCCAGCAGCGCGAAAATGAGAATCTCACCCCGTGCAGTCGCCTTTATACGCGTCTGTGTAGGGGCGCTGCTCGCTTGCGGAGCAAGCCCTGCGCCCTGCCCCTCTCTGCGTGTGGAGAGGGGAGCGGGGGGTGAGGTCTCCCCCTCGCCAGCGGAGACTGGAGAGGGGAAGCTCAGCCGCTTTTGCTGAGCCGGGGTGAGGTAGGGTGAGGTTTTCCACGCCGAAAGCACCCCAATCCCCGCCAGGACCAACACGAATAGGCCCATATACGCGCCGCCCTCGACGTAATTTTTGATTCCGAAATCGGTGCTGGTTACCCGATCAAACGCACCGCTGTCGTCGTTACGGGGGCGCTGCCAATCGACTTTGACAGGTTCACCGGAGAAAACATCGCGGTACTCGTGCTGCGCTGGACTGCCGAAGACGTTTGGCATCAGAAACTTGAGGACATGCCGCTTGGGGAAAGCATAACTCTGCACCGTGGCAAAATCCGCCGCATTCTGCCTGAAACTGCGCGATCCCAACTCAAACAGGGGGATAAACTGTGCCGCGCCGAGGCCCATTCCCAGCGCCACCATCCCGATCAGCGAGGCCGCCGGGCGCACCAGCCGCCGCCAATCCCGGCGAGACAGCCACCACAGCATGATCAGGCGCGCCGCCGCATAATAGGCTATCACGATCAGGGTGTAGTACGTGATCTCGACGTGTCCGGCGAAAATATTCATCGCCAGCCCGCCCGCGCCAAGCGCGATCCAGGGCACGACGGCAGGACGATCCCCGCGCAGAGGCCGCCGCCGGATGGTGAACTCGATCATCAGCAGCAGGAATGGCAGCCACGCCGCCCCGGCAATCATCATCGGGAAAACGACGCTGACGATCATAAAGGCGCTGAACTGGTAGGCAATCGCCGCCACCACCCCGCCGATCCGCCGCACGCCGATCCCCCGCGTGAATAAATACATCAGCACGCCCGCCAGCCACAGTTGGCTCACCGTGAACCAGCCATAGGCCAGGGGCAGCGGCAGCACATAGTAGATCAGGCTGAAGGGATAGAGCGCGCTGTGTTGCCCCGCCGCCAGAAAGGGCGTCCCGGCGAACTGTTCCGGCTGCCAGAGTGGGATCGTCCCGTCGCTCAGGGATTGG
This sequence comes from uncultured Chloroflexia bacterium, assembly GCA_963753545.1. Classification (GTDB taxonomy): domain Bacteria; phylum Chloroflexota; class Anaerolineae; order Aggregatilineales; family Aggregatilineaceae; genus CAVWCQ01. The sequence goes on along the minus strand of CAVWCQ010000011.1, from coordinate 449,738 downwards.
CGGATGAACGATTTCCACTGGTAATTTTCCAGCAGCAGATCGGAGAGCAGCGCGTTATGGGGAATTTCCGGCACACCAACGGCTGCCCGGTCACTGAGCCAGGGTTCGTACTGGTAGAGATTATCGGCTGGAATCAGTGTTTTTCCGCCCAGCGTCACCGGAAAAAAAAACAGAAGTGGCAGGGCGAGCAGCCCTACCACGATCAGCAAATCGGGAAATATTTTGCGCCGCATTAGATACCCGGAGTGGTTCTGCGATCCGATGGTTTGAGATGGCGGTGGCGCATCCACACCTGCCAGACGCGCAGTGCCGCTTCGGACTGAACGCGGAAGCTCATCTTCGACGTGCCCTCTTTGCGATCCGCGAAATAGATGGGAATCTCGATCGCTTTGTAGCCCAGTTTTTCGGCCACATAGATCGTTTCGACCTGGAACACGTAGCCGTTGGAGCGGATCCGGTTCATGTCGATACCGTCCAGTACCTCTTTACGCCATAGCCGGAAGCCGCCTGTTGCATCCTTGACCTTGGTGTGCAGGATCATCCGCACGTAGATGCTGTTTGCCCACCAGCTTAGCAGTTTGCGCCCGGCACCCCATTCTTCATCCAGGCGTCCACCTTTGGTATAGCGTGAGCCGAGCACAATATCGCAGTCGCACGTTTCAATCGTCTTAACCATTTCGGGAATGTAGGTCGGGGAGTGTGAAAAATCGCTGTCCATTTGCAGAAGGACGTCCGCACCGTTTTTCACGGCTTCGCGGAAACCCTCTACATAAGCGGTTCCCAGCCCTTGTTTACCGGCGCGGTGTATCACCTGGACGCGTCCAGGGTTTTCGGCAGCAAGTTTGTCGGCAATCTGTCCTGTTCCATCGGGTGAATTGTCGTCTACCACCAGGATCGACAAATCATTAACGGGCAGGCCGAGCAGTGCGCCAATCATCTTGGACAGATTTTCCGCCTCGTTGTACGTGGGCAGCACAACGGTTGTTTTCATAGGTTATGGCTCTCCACAGCAGGGATATGAGATCGGGGACACTATAACGCAGCACTCTTCACGCGGCAAACGGCGATCACCTGACGCTCCGGCAGGGCTGAGATTTCACGATTTGGGTTGATCTCCATATAATGGATCGTATGCGAAGATTCTTGAGTATTTTTACAGCGCTCTTGATCATTTGTTTGTTATGTGGTGATTCTGCCGCCGCGCAGAGTTCCAACGGGCCACCGCCGCCCCACCTGGGCTACGGCATTCATGTCGGCCCCAACACGAACGTCGATGTGGGGCTGGTCGATCAACTGCGGTTGGACTGGGTGAAGGTCTACGAGCCGGGGCAGGCCGCTAACTTTCCCGGTAAGCATATCCTGTTCCGTATGGATTTACCCTGGCCAACCGACTGGAACTCTTTTCGCAGCAGCGTGCGAGAGCGCGCCGCCGAACTCTCACGGCTGGGTGTGGATGCTATCGAAGTCCACAACGAGCCGAATCTCGCCCTGGAATGGCCGCACGGCCCCAACGCCTGGGAATATACGCAGCTTTTGCGCGTGGCCTACACCCAGATTAAATCGGTTGATCCGAACATTATTGTGGTGTCGGGCGGGCTGGCCCCGACGATCACCACCGGAGACCGTCAGGCCCTCAGCGATATCGACTATGCCCGCGAGATGCTCGATAATGGCGCAGCCCAGTGGTTCGATGCGTTTGGTTATCACCCCTACGGTTACAACCTTCCGCCTGAAGACGAACCCGCCGAAGATAAACTCAACTTCCGCCGCGTCGAACTGATCCGCGCGCTGTTCGAGGAGCGTGGTATTCTCGATAAACAAATCTGGCTGACTGAATTTGGCTGGCTGCGCGACCCGGCAGAAGATGGCGTCACCTGCTCCGATGCCGATCCGGCGTTTGCCGGGTTTGCCTGGCTGCGCGTGTCGGGCCAGACACAGGCCGACTACACCGCCCGCGCCTTCGACTGGGCGGATCGTTACTGGCCCTGGGCCGGACCCATGTTCCTCTGGAATCTGAACTGGTCGCTCTATCCGGATAATATCGCCCCGCCGTGCAGCCATATGCGCTGGTTCAGTTTGCTGCGCAGGGATGGCTCCCACGTGCCCCTCTTTGATCGCGTGGCCTCCATGCCGCGCCGCTTCAGTGACTATCTGCCGCAGTTAACCATCTATGCCCAGAATATGACCATCGAGACGAGCCAATACTGCCCCGGATCGGTGATGGTTGGGGAATTTAAAGTGCTGAATACGGGCTATCCGGGCAGTTTTAAGGCGGATATTCAGGCAGTCGGCCCGCCAGGAGGACCGTTAATCGATGTGTACCCGCCAACGGTCACCAGCGGCGACACCGTGCAGATATTCGCGGACACCACCGGACTCACGACCGGAATGTACATCATCTATGTGAATGTCTCCGCGACCATCAACGAAGAGGTTGTCGCGCAGATGATCCAGGGTTACGTGGTGATCAGCGATATCATGGGTGGCTGCTAACGGCCTGAGCAAAAGAGATTGCTGCCATGAATCATATTTTTCTCAGTTACAGCCGCAAAGACCTTGAATTTATGATCCGCGTCCGTGACTATCTGCGTGAACAGCAGTTGCCGGTGTGGACGGACGAAAAGTTGATACCCGGCACTCCCGACTGGGAAGTAGCCATTGAGGAAGCCATCAGTACGGCAGTCTGTGTGGTCGTCATCCTCTCGCCTGACTCCAGGGCGTCAAGGTGGGTGGGGCGCGAGCTGACCAAGGCAGAGGACGAGTACAAGCTGCCCGTCTTTCCCATCCTGCTTCGTGGTGATGATGCAGCCGTCCCCCTGCGCTTGGCGACGACGCAGCGGATCGACGCTAAACAGGATCAGGATCAGGCCCTTCAGGAACTTGCGGCTGCCATCCAGCGCTTGATAGGCGTGACCGGAACGGCAGCAACGACTTTTACCTCTCCGGATGATTTTTCCACCAGCGGGCAGATCTGCGTTGTGGCAAAGGAAGGTTACGCCGATTACCGCACCATTAGCGAAGCAATCAGAAAAGTACGGTCGGGGACTCGGATCATGGTCCGGCCCGGCCTCTACCAGGAGCAGTTAATCCTCGATAAACCCGTCGAAATCACAGGCGATGGGCCGCAGGAAGACATAATCGTGGAAACGTCAGCATCGGACTGCGTATGGATGCAGACCCATTACGCGGTTATCCGTGGCTTGACCCTGCGTCTGCGCATCGAGGATCAGGGAGGAATTTTTTATGCGGTGGATATCCCGCAGGGCAAGCTGGTGTTGGAAGACTGCGACATCACTTCCAATTCGTCCTCCTGCATTGGCATTCACGGCCCCGCCGCCGATCCGGTTGTGCGCAGTTGCCACATCCACGACAGCAGCGTGAGCGGCATCTTCATTTACGACTATGCCCGGGCTGCCATCATCAACTGCGATGTGTATGACAACCAGTATTCCAGCATCGAGGTGAAATCTGGCGCGGACCCCAGGATCGTTGACTGCCGCATTTACGATGGCAAGACATGTGGGATTCTCGTCTTTGATAAAGCGCGGGGAACCATCCTAAACTGCGATATCTACGGCAATGTCTACGCGGGTATCGAGATCAAGACGGGTGGCAACCCTACCATCGAAAGCTGCCAGTATCCACGACGGCTTGCAGGGGGGCATCTATGTTCACGACGATGGCCAAGGCCAGATCATCAACTGCGACATTCATGGAAACGCCTTTCCAGCCATTGAAATTCGCTCCGGTGGCGACCCTGTGGTGCAGCGCTGCCGCATTTTTGATGGCAAGCAGAGCGGCATCCACGCGGCAGAAGACAGTCGTGGCATGATCACGGACTGCGAAATTTATGCGAACACCTATGCCGGGCTGGAAATCTCCGGTGGCGGCAGCCCGATTGTGCGCCATACCCATCTTCACAATGGCAAGACCTGTGGCATCCTGGTCTGGGACGACGGCGAAGGCACCATCACCGGCTGCGACATCGAGGATAATGCCTATGCGGGTATCGAAGTGCGGCTTTGTGGCAGCCCTACCGTGCGTCACTGCCAGATCAACGGCAACGGCTACGAGGGGGTCTGGGTCCATGACGAGGGCGGCGGCATCTACGAGAATAACGACCTGACCGGAAATGCCAGGGGAGCGCTGGAAATCGGGCCAGATTGCCCTGCCCGTCACAGCAGTAATAAGGGAATCAGTGACTGATTCGTCAGCCAGCCGATTTTGCAGATAATAGTCGTTATCTACTGTTTGGGGGCAGCATTGAGGTGACATCGAACTTATTTGCCATTCCCATTTCCGATCAAATTCTTTTGTACGCACCGCTGCATCACGTCGCCGCCCTGGTCAACGAAGCTGCCCTGCGCGATCTGCAAGCCTATTTCCATACGGGGAAACCTCCTGCCAACGCCTCGTTGAGTGATATCGCCCGTCTGTTGAGCAGCGAACCCGACGATGAGCCAGCGCCCCGCCAGGGCGAGTTAGTCCCCAGTGCGCTCGGTCTGCTGCCCACCCGCGGCTGTAATCTGGCCTGCCAGTACTGTGGCTTTGTTCCTTCCGAAACTTCTAAAAAACCGATGCCGCTCGAACTGGCACGTGACGCTGTGCTCTGGTACATGGATCGTGTCGAACAGAGCAAGCTCTCCCAGGCCGAGATTCACTTCTTCGGCGGCGAACCGTTTAATGTGGAAGAAGTCGTTGATCTGGCGGTCACGCTGGGCCAGCAGCGGGCCAGGGAGATCGGCTGCGCCATTCGCTTTGAAGTGGCGACCAACGGCACGTTCAGCGAAGCGCGCTGCCACTGGATCGCCGATCATTTCAGCACCGTCGTGCTGTCATTCGATGGCCCCGAAGATATCCAGAACCGCAATCGTCCCGCCAAGAACAATCGTGGATCGTTCGCCGCGGTCTACCGCAACGCCAAAATTCTCTCCGAAGGTTCGGCGGATCTGTTTATGCGTACCTGTGTGACGGAAGACACCGTCCACCGTATGCCGGAGATCGCCGCGTGGTTCTGCGCGGAATTTCGCCCTGGCGCAGTCAGTTTTGAGCCGCTCCAGCCAACCAGGTGGTCGCGCGCTGCCGGGCTTCGTGAACCCGATCCCTGGCTCTTTGTGGAGAACTACATCGCTGCCGTGCAGGTATTGGAAGATCACGGCGTGCGATCTGTTTATGCGCCTTCCGAGATCGATACTCGTCAGGTGACATTCTGCCCCGTCGGACGCGACTTTGTCATCGTCTCGCCCAACGGCGATCTCGCGGCCTGTTACCAGCTTGAACAGGACTGGATCGAAGCCGGGCTGGATTTTCACCTGGGGGTGATGGATTTGCCGAACGGCTTCCAGTTTGACCAGCATGCGGTCGAAACCGTTCGCCGCTTTAATGTCCACGAGAAGCCGCTCTGCGCGTCCTGCTTCTGCAAATGGCACTGTGCCGGGGGCTGCCATCTCAACCATCAGGTGGGCGACTCCTATGATCGCCTGTGTATTCAGGCGCGGCTGATCACCCTGCATAATATTCTGAAGGCGATGGGGCAGGAGGATCGGTTGTTGCGCTGGCTGAGTGATCCCGCTGCGCTGCGGCGTTCTGCCGAACAGCCGTCGGATCGGCTGGTGGACATTCCATGATCGAATATGCCTGCAAGCCCGGTGTGGCCTGGGTCAAAGATCATGATTGTACGATTGTTGTCCAACCGGAAAGCGGGCAGTCATGGACTCTGCGCGACAGTGAAGCCTTGATCTGGAACTGGCTGGCGGTGGGATATCCTTCTGCAAAAGTGATCACGCTTCTGGCTCTGGTCCAGTCGATGTCCGAAGGGATGGCGGCGGTTGTGTTTGCCGATACGCTGCATAGTTGGGCAGATTGCGGCCTGATCGATGAGGTCTATCAGCCATGACCAATCTATCGATCAGCACCGTTTGTAACCTGCACTGTCCCTACTGCTTCACCGCTGACTATGCCAGCGATACGCCCGATATCCAGCATTTCCTGAGCCTTGGCGATTTTGAGGCGCGGCTGGATTACCTGGACCGTTCCGGGATCGATCAGGTTCGGCTGCTCGGCGGCGAACCGACGCTGCACCCGCAGTTTCCCCAACTGGTCGAATTGGCCCGCGCTCGTAATAAATCAATCATGGTTTTCAGCAACGGTCTGATGCCCGAAAAAGCGCTCGCCTGCCTGGAAGCGCTCTCGCCGGAGGTCTGTTTCGTCCTGATGAATGTGAACGCACCGGGCGATAACGACGCGGCGGTTCTGAAGCGTGAACGAGCCGTGATGGCCCGTCTGGGGCAGCGTGTGATGCCCGGCTTCAACATATACCGCCCCGACTTTGACCTGACTTTTTTGCTGGACGTGATCGCGGAGACAGGCAGCAAACCTGTGATCCGCCTGGGGCTGGCTCAGCCCTGTCTATCCGGCGCGAATACCTATATTCACCCCAGGCAGTACCCGTTCATCGGGCATAAGTTAGCCCTCTTTGCCCAGGCTGCTGCCCCCGTCCAGTTGGATTTTGACTGCGGTTTTGTGCCGTGCATGTTCTCTGAGGACGATATGGCTGCTCTGCAATCGGCTGGCACGCATCTTGGCTGGGTTTGCAGCCCAATCCTGGATGTGGACCTGCGGGGGGAGATAATTCCCTGTTATCCCCTGTCGCGGCTGGGCAGCATTCCCCTCACAGCCGAAACGACTGCTGGCGCGCTGCGCGAAACATTTGAAGGGTTAACCTTGGGCTACCGCAAGGCTGGCATTTATCCGGTATGTTCGTCCTGCGCGCTCAAGATCAGCGGGGAGTGTTCCGGTGGTTGTCTGGCAGCGGTCATGCGGCGCTTCCGGCCTGCGGCCTTTAGTGGTTCGGAGCGTTCCTCATGAGTACCTGGGTAATTCCCTATTCTGACCAGCCGCTCGATTTTTGGGAAGAGATGTCCGCAGCCTTTGGCTCTGTAGTCAAAGAAGTCTATTTTCCGATCTCGATTCAGGTTGTCGGTTCTGGACGCAGCCCGCAGCCCGATTTGTTTACGACTGACTTTTTGCGGCAGGCTCCTTTTGCCAAATCTGTCCTGGTCAATCCCATCATTTTACCCGGCCCGCTCGAAGCAGTTGCGCCCCCCGTCCTGGGCGAACTGCGGCGGCTCTATGACATCTACGGCGTGTCCAGCGTCACCGTAACCAACCTGGGGCTTGCCCGCCTGATCCGCGAAAAACTGCCCATGTTCCGGATCACCGCCTCGATCCTGATGGGTATCAGCACCCCAACCCAGGCTCTCATCGTGCAGCCGTGGGTCGATGCGATTGTGCCCGATAACCGCCTGCTGCGCGACCTGCCCAATTTGACGCGCCTGCGCGAGGCGTTCCGGGGCGATCTGCGCCTGATTGTCAATGAATCGTGCATTCCCGGCTGTCCCTACCGCACCCAGCATTTTTTTGAAATGGGCTATGGGGACTGGTTCCCCCAGTCGTTGTGCGGCCCCATGCTGGACGATCAGCCCTGGCTGCGCCTGACCGGGGCCTGGATTTTGCCACGCCACCTGCCACTTTATGCCGGGTTGTACGACAGTCTCAAGTTGTCGGGGCGGGTCGCTTTCCGCGACGCGCAGAAATACAAGCGGGTTCTGGATGCGTACGTTCATGGCAAGCCCCTTCTGCCCTCGGAGATTGGTGGCGGACCTGCCTCGCTGCTGGACCCGATTGATATTCCGGATGAGGTGTTCACCTATACCCTGACCTGTGATAAAAACTGCCACCGCTGCTCGGTCTGCAAGAACGCCTACGAGCGCGCCTGGCGCGGGTAGTACCGAATATAACGGCGTAAGGGGGCATCTCCTCAATTGTGTCTGAGGGTATCCGCCCATAGAATTGCATCTATTGGTCACTTTAGCAGGGGGACAGATCGATGACTGAGCAGGACGATCAACCAAAACAAGAACAGCCAGAAGTTTTTGCCGTTGAGAAAGATGTTGATGGCGCGTGGAAATTTAACCGGCGCGGCTTCCTGGCGACGATAAGCACGGCGGCTGCGGCAGCCGCTGCTGTGCCGCTGGTCGCAAACGCCAATGACCAGCAAATCATGCAGCAGTCGCGTCATCAGGTGCTGCGGCGGCGCACGGTCATCCAGGCCCACCGTAACAAGGTGATGGCCCTCTCCATTCATTCATCAGGCGCGCTCATGGCCTCCGCTAGTGAGGATAACACGGTCAAGCTGTGGTCTATGCCCGACGGTGCGCTGTTCAAAACACTCACCGATCATTCTGCTCCGGTTCACTTTTTGGCCCTCTGCAAAAAACAGGGTCTCTTAGCGACAGGTGGATTGGATCAAAAAGCGTGCATCTACGCCCTGCCCAGCGGCGAAGAGATGGGTTTTGAAGCCGATCATAATGCCGAAATCTCCGCGGTGACTATCAACCCGGCTGGTACCCTTCTGGCAACAGCCAGCAGGGATGGCGTGATTAAACTGTGGGCAGTCCCGGAGGGCAATCTGGTCGCCACGCTCTCCGATCACAGTGGCCCCGTCAATGCCCTCGCCATCAACGCCGACGGTACGCTGCTGGTCTCGGGCAGCCAGGATGGAACGATCAAGTTGTGGGCACTGCCCACTGCTAAATTGGTCGCCACTCTCGAAGGATACAGTTCAGCAGAAACGTGGGTGATCAACGCGACTGAGCAGGTCAACGTGCGCGATTCGGCCTCGATGAATTCCAATATTATCGGTCATGCCAGCCCCGGTGATACGCTTCAGGTGATAGAGGCTGGGGCCGAGTGGCAGAAGATTCTCATGGACGATGGGCGCACTGGCTATATCGCCACATTCCTGACCCTCCCCGTCGGACGCAGTATCAATCGTTTGGTGATTAGTCCCGATGGAAGCCTGTTAGCGGCGGCAGGAGTTGGCGGAACGGTCCATCTCTGGTCGCTGCCCGGCGGCAACTCGATTGCTGATTTGGATATCGGGGATGCAGCAGGCACCCTGGCGATCAACCCGGCAGGAACGGTTTTGGCCGTCGCTGCCCAGGGTGGTGCTATCAGCCTCTGGGATCTGGCGCTTCACAGCCAGATCGGAATTGCCCCCGGTCATGCGGAATGGATTAACGAATTAGCCTTCAGCCCGGACGGCGGCCAGTTAGCTTCCGCCAGCAATGACCTGACGATCAAGCTGTGGTCGGTGCCAGATGGTTATCTGTCCGCTACTCTGGAAGGCCATACGGACGCGGTCAATACGGTGCTGTTTACGCCCGATGGACAGCTCGTGGCCTCCGGTAGCAGCGACTTTACGATCCGGTTGTGGAACGCGATGAACGGGCAGCTCCTGAAATCCCTGATCGACCTGGACATCAACTTCGATACGGTGGAAGGTATTGTTCTCGAAGTACCAGTGGTCAGCACCAATTTCGGGGATATCCCCGCTCCCACTGCTGACGGCGGCGGCGCGGGTTCAGGCGCTCCGGCGGGTGGAACGTATACCTTCACCTTGCCGTGCGGATCAGATATTCCATTTGGCGCGGTCTGCATCTGCAACTGCGTTGCTGGCTCTATCCCGTCCTGTTCATGCGACGGCTATATCGCCCCGACGCCCATCCCGGCATGCACATGTGACGGCTATGTTGCCTGTTCGTGCGACGGATATACTGCGCCGCCACCCTGTTCATGTGACACGGTCTGCTCATGCGTGGGCGACACCTACTGCTCGTGCGATCAGGTCTGCACCTGCGACAGCGTGCATTACTGGTATCCCAATTAGTTCATAAGTGAGAAGTGAGGCCGGTTGTGGAACTCTACGCTATCCCCATCGAAGACAAGTTTATTCTCTACCGGCCTCTGCTGCGCCTCGCCTTTATCGGCAACCGGGCGATGGCTGATCTGGTACAGCGCCTGGCAAACGACGGCTCCTCCGGTGACGATCTGCCGGAGGAGATTCGATCCTTTTTGCAGAGTATCGGCTTTTTCAGGCCCGATCCAACCCCGCCTCCGGCTCCCAGCCACACCTTCCGCCCGACGACGGCAGTCATGCTGATGACCAACCGCTGTTCGCTGCGCTGCGTGTACTGCTACGCGGATGCAGGTGTTCGCCAGCCCGAAGACCTGACGCTTGAACTGGCCCAGGCGGCCATTGATCAGGCCAGCCAGAATGCTATCGATCAAAAGTTGCCCCATTTTGACGCCTGTTTTCATGGCGGCGGCGAGCCAACTCACGCCTGGAGCGTGATCAAGCAGGCGACGGCTTATGCCCGCGCCAAGCCGCTGCCCGCCAAGATCGGCATGGTCAGTAACGGCATCTGGTCCCGCCAGCAGTTTGAGTGGATCACAACCCATCTCGATAACGTGACCATTTCCTTCGATGGCGGGCCGGAGACGCAAAATACGCAGCGCCCGCTGGTCGGAGGCCGGGAATCGTTTGAGCATGTTATCAAGACGATCCACGCCCTCGACGACAAGGATTTTCCCTATGGCATCCGCATGACGGCAACCGCGCCCTGGCGGGGTAAATTCCCCGCTGATGTGCGCTATATCTGCGAAAACACGCGCTGCCGTTCCATCCAGGTCGAACCCGCCTTTAATATCGTGCGCGGCGAACACCAGGAATCGACCCTGGACGAGAGCGAAGCGTTCATCGACGCCTTTATGGAAGCCTTTGAGATCGCCGTTGACGCGGGCCGCCATCTCGTCTATTCCGGTGCGCGTCCCTGGCTGCTGACCCAAACCTTCTGTTCCGCGCCCTATAATGCGCTGATTGTGAATGCGGGCGGCAATCTGGTGACATGTTATGAGATCGCCAGCGACAACCATCAGATGGCAAACATTTCGACCTTTGGCAGCGTCGATCACGGCCACGCCCAGATCGATGTGGAGGCCCGCGAACGAATCCTGGGATCGTTGGAGGGCAAGAAACGGGATCTATGCCCCGGCTGTTTCTGCCACTGGCACTGCGCCGGAGATTGTTATACCCGTTCCTTCCTCGCGGATGGTGACGGCATCCAGCCGACGACCACGCGCTGTTATACCAACCAGCAGATCACGGCACGGCTGCTGCTGTGGAATATCATGGCGGCGGACGGTGTCTGGACCGGCCAGTCCGTCATGGCTAAACCGGGCGAATTATGCCGTCCCTCGTAAGTCTGCCCGCGCCCTTACAGGCTATTGCGGATGCGGTGAGACCCCTCCCGCCTGCGACAATCGAATCGCTCCATCCTGTCTGGGAAAGGTATGCGGCCCAACTTAAGCGCGATATCCCCGGCGTTCGTTTTGAAGACGGCGGCGAGCTTGTCGTCCTGGGCGAATTATCGCCGGGCTGCCAGGCCTGCAAAAACGGGACATGGGATTGTGTCTTCACAACGATGCGCTGCAATCTCAACTGCTCGTTCTGTTGCAGCCCGCACGCCATCCCCTCCGATTATTCAGGATCGGCTTATGGGGCCACACCTGCCGAGATCAGCGCCGCGTATGCCAGGACGTTGATCAATGGCATCAGCTTTTCCGGCGGCGATCCGTTTATGCGGCCCAATCTGCTCTTCGACTGGATCGCGCAGTTCAAACCCCTGAATCCCGATGCCTATACCTGGGTATATACCAATGGGGTTCTGACATCCGAGAAAAATCTGCGTGTCCTGTCCGAACTGGGCATCCATGAGATTCGCTTTAATCTGGCGGCGACCGGATACGATAATGCGGCGGTATTGAATAACGTTGCTCTGGCGGCGCGTTTGCTGCCCACCGTGACGGTTGAAATCCCGGCCATCCCCGCCCATGTCGACAAGCTGATCGCCTCCCTACCCGACTGGAGCAGCCGGGGCGTGCGCTTCTTGAATCTGCACGAATTGATGTTCGAGCCGGGCAGCAATTCGGCGGAATGTGCTGGGGAGCGCTGCGACGTGGTGACTCCTGACGGCCACCGCACGGTCATTGATCCCCGCAGTCGGGCGGTTGTTCGGGCCGTGATGCTGGCTGTGCAGCGCGACCATTTGCCGCTGTCTGTGAATGACTGTTCCATGCAAAGCAAGCTCCGCCAACTGCGCGGGCGGCGTCAGGCGTTGGCTCCGCTGGTCCAGGCTCCCTATGAAAAGCTGCTGGACGGCACATTTTATGAAAGTTACTGTGCCTATAGCTCTGATGACATCTATTTTTTTCACCCGGACTTGCTGCACCAGATGGCGCATCGCTGCTCGACTCTCGCCTTTGCCCGGATGGTTCGCACAGCCCCCTTATCAATTTACGATCAGGGAACGTGGGTCGCCTTTGATCTTCTGGATACAGCTATGTAGGGGCGGGTTAACAAACCCACCCATTCGCGTCAATTTAAGCCATTAGACGAGTTTGTCTTTAACTCGTTTTCCCCTTCCCCCCGCGTGCTTGCGAAGCAAGCCAAGCTGTGGGGGAAGGGAAGCTCAGCCGCTAGCGCACGAAGTGCGACGCTGAGCCGGGATGAGGGCCTGCGTCTGCGACCCACAACGTTCATTTCCTTATCTTGATGCCTATGAGCGGGTTAACAAACCCGCCCTCAAAATACGTGCTGAAGGGAAAGTAAAATGCCCAACAAATATACCCGGCGGCGCTTTTTTCCAATGCTGCTGCAAGAACTGGCTGTCACGGTGGACTCGGCTAAAGGCAAGCCGGGGTTTGCGCTGGGTGATATGAACGACCTGCCCGACGATCAGTTGCTGGGCCTGATCCCAATCATGAATCCCGAGCATAAGATTTTTACGGAAAAAGGGTTTGTCTACAGCCGCAGCCAGGGCAAAGACGACGAAATGATTCTTAAACTGTTTCCCATCACGTCCGAAAATCTGGCTGTCTTTAACCGTCTCAACGGGCAGTTTACCCTCGGCCAGATCGGGGAGATGGTTGCCAGAGACCTGAAATGGGAGCAGCCGGACGCCTTCGCCCACACCAGGAAGCTGTTTTGCTTGCTGGTTAGCGCTCGCGTTTGTCTGCCCAAGAATCCACCAGCCTGACATGTTAACCAGCGACTTCCACCTCATCGGCTCTCCCGGACAGCCCGTTTTCCGGCAGGATACGGCAGATTACGCCCTGTTCTACACGCCCGGCTGTGTGGGTGTCGCCGCTTTGCCGCAGGCAGATGGGTTTATGACATCTGTTTCGGGCCGTGAACTCAGGCAGCGGGCAGCGGCGTCAGCCGTGGAGATTCGCCGCCGCCAGTTGGAGCCGTTTAGCCCGGAATGTCTGACCCTTTATCTCAATAATGAGTGTAATCTTGCCTGCGTCTACTGCTACACCGATCCGGACCATAAGCCCGCGCCCCGCCTGGACCCAGCCGTAGTGACCGCCGCCGCTCAACTGGTAGCCGAAAACTGCCGCCGCAAAGGCATTCCCTTCACAGTCGTCTTTCACGGTGGGGGCGAACCAACGCTTCAGCGCGATATCGTGGACGATCTGCTGGCGCTGCTTCATTCAATTGCCACATCGGTTGGCGTGAGCTTGTTCCGCTACGTGGCAACCAACGGCGCGATGCCCGCTGAAAAAGCGAGTTGGCTTGCCCAGCGCTTTGATCTGATCGGCCTGTCCTGCGACGGCCCGGCGGATATCCAGGACGGCCAGCGCCCATTCTACGGCGGTGGCCCGACCTCGGCGGCGGTCGAACGCACGGCTGATGTGCTGCATCGTGCTCAGCGTCCCTTTCATGCGCGGGTAACGGTCACCGGGGATGGGCTGCGCCGCCAGGAAGAAATCGTAGATTATGTGTGCAGGCGGCTTGCTCCCCAGGAAATCCACCTGGAGCCAGTTTACGCGGGTGGCAAATCACAATCAGGTTTCCGGCCCGATCTGGCGGACGTTTTTGTGAACGGTTTTTTCGCGTCGCGGGCTGTTGCTCGACAATATGGCATCCCGTTGTTGAATTCCGCCAGCCGCCCTGCCTCGCTGCATGGCCCTTACTGCAACGTCTTTCGCCATGTCGTGAATCTGGTCCCGCCCGGCCTGGCAACGGCTTGTTTTAAAACGACTGACTCCGCTCAGGTGGAATTGGGTGGCATGAAAATCGGTGCGCTGAACCCGGCATCCGGCCAGTATGAGTTCGATCAGCGGCGCATTCACATTCTGCGCCAGCAGATGAGCGCCATGCCCGCAGGCTGCGCGGCCTGTTTTAACCAGTATCACTGCGTGCGCGATTGTCCCGATAGCTGCCATGTGGTGATCGATGGCTTCCGCTGCCGCGTGCAGAAAGCGCTGGCCTATCGCCTCCTGCGTGAAAAAGCGGATGAGTTATGGGCGTCTGTAGCGGCGCAGGAAAGGATCTATGGCACAGCAGCTCTTTGAGGATTTTTTCCGCGACGCGCCAGCCGCAATCAGCCTGGGCGCGATCTGGCACGAATGGCAGGCCGTTCGCTCCCCACGGTCGCCGTATCGCGTTGAGGATCGTTATCCGCCCGTTCCGGTCTGGACGCGGCGGGGATTGGCCGAGTTGGGCGATCAGGCATGGTCGATCCTGGCAACCGATCTCCGGCAAAGCGATCCGAAGCGGGGCATTGCCATCTATATCCATATTCCCTTTTGTGCCCGCCATTGCAATTTTTGTGACTGTTATTCCTTCAAGCTGCAAAGCCACCGTGCCGAACACATTGAGCGTTATACGCGGGTGCTTAAGCAGGAAATCCGCCTGTGGAGCCGCCTGGAAGGGTTGGCTCAGCGCCCCATCTCTACCGTGCATTTTGGCGGCGGCACCCCTCCTGTTTTGGGTATGGAAGCCTTCAGCGATATTGTCCAGACTTGCCGGGATTGTTTTTACATCCACCCTGGCACGGAATGGGCTTTGGAAACAACCTCCTCCGAACTCTCTCCCGAAGCGATCACGGCCCTCAATGCGCTGGGTTTCACGCGTCTGCATATTGGCGTGCAGAGCCTGGAAGATGCAGTCCGCGGGAATCTGAACCGCCAGGAGACAGCCGCCGCCGTGCTCGACAAAATCAGCGCCGCCGTATCTATCGGCTGGATTGTCAGCGTCGATATGATCGCCGGGCTGCCCGGCCAATCGCTGGCTGGTTTTTTGGCTGATCTCAAAACGCTTTCGGATTCCGGCGTAGATGGCTTTTCCGTCTACGAACTGCAAGTGTCGCCCCACAACCGCAAATGGGTTGAGAAGTACGGCCTGCACACCCTTCCTCGCCTGCTGAACTATTTTTATTTACAGGCAGGCGGTCATTATCTGGCAGCGCTCGGCTACCGCAAATCGCTGTTTAACCACTACGCCCGCGAGCGCGATACCAACCTCTATTTTACGTTCCCGGAGCGCAGCGAAGACTGTTTGGCGATGGGCACGATTGCCGATGGCGTCTTTGGCGATTATCACTACCGCCACCCCGCCTATCCCGCTTACTGTCGCGGCGTATCCGAATCTTTTCCAGGGCTGCAAGGGGGTTTGCGCCGTAACATGATTGAAAATCACCTGCACTGGTTGACGACGGGCCTGCTGGCCGGGCACATCGATCCGCGGCTGCTCCACACCGTGATCCATCCCGCCCTGTTTCAGCAGTGGTTGGATGCCCGTTTGCTGGCAGAGGATCGCGCGAGTGGGCAGTTCCTCCTGACCGGTAATGGATCGTGGTTCGCCGGGAACATGATTACCCAGATGCTGGCCGATGTGAGCGTGTAACGTCTCAAAATCCCCGTTTTTGGTGGGGCGCAGCTTGCTGCACCCAGTTTCTGTAGGGGCGTATGGCGATACCCCCAATTCGTGTCAAGATAAGCCGTTAATCGCCAACTCCTGCCCCTCTCCAGCGCAGTCTGGAGAGGGGTCGGGGGTGAGGTGTGCGCCCGCTACCCACAACATCTATTTCTTAACTTGACACCTATTGGGCGGGTTAACAAACCCGCCCTCACGAGAAACGGATAACCACACGGAAAGGGAAGGACCTCTCTAGCAGAGGTCTTCTTTTTTTTGCAAACTTGGGCGTAAGAATTAGGAACCCGCTAGTCGAACTGCTACAGTAAAGATATTGGACGACAACTTTATCTCTAGATTGGGAATGAGTGGAATGGTATGAGTACAAGAGCACAGAGACGTACAGATAGCCCAAAACAAAAAGCCCGCCAGGTAGCAAACAGCACACTTGTTGAGCAGTTGACGCGCCTGGGATATATGATACGCGGCTTGGTCTACGGCATGATAGGCTTCCTCGCCTTTCAGGTCGCGATTGGTAAAGGTGGCTCGACAACCGATCAGCGGGGCGCAATTGAAGCGCTGCGCCATACCTCTGCTGGCGGTGTCCTCATGGTTGCGATTTTGATCGGGCTGATCGGCTATTCGCTGTGGGGAGTCATTCGAGCCTCGCTCGACCCCCTGCGGAAAGGCAGTGACGCGAAAGGAATCGCCTATCGCGTGGGATATTTAGTCAGCGGCATATCCTATGGACTGCTGGCAATAACGACCTACAGCATGATGACAGGTAGCAAGGCGGTTTCGCAGAACAACAGCCAGAGTGCCCAAACTCAAGACGCCATTAGCTCGATCCTCTCAAAATCATGGGGGCCCTGGGCAGTTGGTATCGTGGCTGCCCTTGTCATCGGGTTTGGCCTATCCCAAATTTATATGGGTGCAGGCCGCAACTTCGAGCGGCTGTATAAGTCGTACGAACTCAGCAGCAGCCAGCGGAAATGGATCGACCGGTTAGGAAGGTTTGGCACGGCAGCGCGCGGCGTTGTCTTTTTGCTGGTCGGGCTGTTTTTGTTCCTGGCAGCCTATCATAACGATCCACACAAGGCGAAGGGCATTGATGGCGTTCTCACAGATCTGCTGCACCACCCCTACGGTCCCTGGCTGTTAGGTGTGGTCGCCTTGGGGCTCGATCGCCTTTGGACTCTATTCCATCACCTGCGGCATCTGGCTGCGAAACAGAAGATAGCCGGGAGGATATGTTGCACAAAACACGCGAAATAGCTGTGCCCCATCAAACCGGGTCCTCTCTGGGCGATTTGCGCACCCCTGGCTTACTGGGCAAGTATCCTATCATCGGCTTGGTGCTGGTTTTGTTGGGGACTGGCCTGTTTATTCTGTTTGCCGCCAATGTGCAAACGAATGGCCCTCTGACGCACCTTGATACTCAAATTGCGGATCGGCTTCATAGCCTCGCCCTGCGCAGTTCGCCGTTTGTGCGCAGTGCCATGCATTTCACCTTTTACCTCGGTGTACATGGCGTTGAGATAATTGGCGTTTTGCTGGGGCTGTACTTCATCCACAAGCGCTTCTGGCCGGAACTGAGCATGATCGCCATTACCTGGATCGGGGAAGGGGCAATCTGGCGTGGCCTTTCCCTGGCTTTCGACCGCCCCCGGCCTGAATATGACACGATGATCTACAAACAGATGTCTACGCCGGGGTTTCCCAGCGGGCACTGCATCACGGCTGTGATGTGTTTCGGACTGCTCGCTTACTGGTTCGTGCCGAAAATGCCATCGCTCTTCTGGAAAATCGTCGTGATCATGGTGGCGCTGCTGCTCATTCTCTATATCGGCTTCGGTCGAATGTTCGTCGGCGCTCATTTCCTGACGGATGTCCTGGCTGGGTATGCCATTGGTATCGCTTGGTCGGGGCTGGTCTACACATCTGTAGAGATGATTTCCCAGCGAAAAAAGAAAGCGGCGAGGAGAGCATCGTAACGAGTTCGTTCTACCGGAGTCATCCCGAACCCGGATGACTCCGGTATGTTATACAAATTTTTCTAATTTTTCTTTCCTATATCTCCAAATTAGTATTTAAAGTTCAACTTTAAAGGAGTATTTCTCAGGAAAATTTGTGCTATTCTGTAAACGAGCAGAATGGTAACAGCGCTGCATCCTTGCGACAGTTAAGCCGCGCCCATCTTGTAAGAACAATCAGTCATAGGCCCATTTTGGGCTGAACCTGGCGGCAAGGTATAAACAGCGTTAGAAAACCGTTTGTAGTGAAGCCGAAAAAAGGGGGTGCAAAAAACGCCACGAGAAAAACAGGTCAAATAGTGATCAACTAATTTTCACGGAAAGTTAGAGTACGGGGAAAACGGGCGTTGTTAATACTCATCAAGATCAAACACTATTCTATTAAGTGATCAATAAAAACGCGAACGGCGCGCTCTAACCGGACCAATGACTAAATTTCACTACGATCAGTGTCCGCCAGAAGACCCTGAAGAACGAGGCTGGCCGCACCCGCGTTGACGGGTCCAAAAATAAAAGAACCAACGTTTAACTCGCTGGTTCTTTTATTATGGATGTGTGGGCCCAGCAGGATTCGAACCTGCGACCGACCGGTTATGAGCCGGCTGCTCTAACCGCTGAGCTATGGGCCCATCAATACAAACGCCCGGAGGTTTCCGGGCGCTCTTGGAGCGGGCAACGGGACTCGAACCCGTGACAAAAGCTTGGAAGGCTGTTGTGTTACCGCTACACCATGCCCGCTGGTCAACTATTAGTTTACCCAAAAGTGCGCTGCTTGACAACCCTCTCTTGCCGCTGATGCAGGGCCAATCATTTTGACGAAAGCAAAACGATTCACCTTGTTCCGTTTTCCCCTTCCCCCCGCGAAGCTGTGGGGGAAGGGAAGCTCAGCCGCTTTTGCTGAGCCGGGATGAGGGTCTGCCCGCGATCCACAACGTTGATTTCCTTCCATAAACGTTGTTGCCTTGCTTTTGTGGTGATATTTTGGCTTGAATGCGTCAGCCCTAGCCGCTGATGGTGATTCTGTCACCCGGCGCTGGACAGGTTTTTGGAGCCAGAGGTAATCAGGGTGGGAATGATCGTATAATTATTGCAATTATTTTTCTCACCAAAGAAATTTGCAGGAGATGCCTAAAATGACTTTATCACAGCGAATTGCCGCGGCGCGTGTTCAGGCTCCCGCCGATCTGGTCCTCACCAATCTGCAACTGGTGAATGTCCTCACTGGGGAAATTCACCCTGCGGAGATTGCCATTAAAGACGGCCTGATTATTGGCGTGGGCAAGGGCTACCGCTCCGCGCATCTGGTAGACCTGGAAGGGCGCTATGTCGCTCCCGGCCTGATCGATGCGCATGTGCACATTGAGAGCAGTCTGTGCACCCCGCCCGAATTCAGCCGGGCGCTGTTGGCGCGCGGCGTCACGACGGCTGTTACCGATCCGCACGAGATCGCCAATGTGCATGGGCTGGCGGGCATTCGCTATATGCTCGAAGCCTCACAGAACCTGCCGCTTTCTGTATTTATCATGGCCTCAAGCTGCATCCCGGCTACTCACATGAGCACGGCGGGTGCGTCGCTCGACGCGCGTGACCTGGAAACGCTGCTGCGCAACCCTGCCGTGTTGGGGTTGGCGGAGATGATGAACTTCCCCGGCGTGATCAACGGCGATCCGGGCGTGCTTGCCAAGCTCGAAGCGTTCAGTGGGCGCGTCATCGACGGGCACTCCCCTGGGTTACGCGGGAACGATCTGGATGCCTATATCGTCGCTGGGATCGGCAGTGACCACGAGTGCAATACGGTAGAAGAGGCACAGGAAAAACTGCGTAAGGGCATGGTAATCTTCATCCGTGAGGCCACCAACGCCCATAACCTGCGCGATCTGCTGCCCCTGATCACGCCCACCAACAGCCGCCGCCTCTGCTTCTGCACCGATGATCGCCATCCCTCCGATCTCTTGGACCAGGGATCGATTGATTTTATGATCCGCGTCGCCATAGCCGAGGGCCGCATCGATCCGATCACAGCCATCCGTATGGGAACGCTCAACGCAGCGGAATACTTCCGGCTTTATGATCGAGGGGCGATTGCACCGGGCCGTCGGGCGGACCTGTTCGTCTTCTCCGATTTAAAGGCACCGAGCGCGGAAGAGGTTTATTCGGGCGGGCGGCTGGTTGCGCAGGATGGCAAGGTCATTGTTTCGCTCGGCGGAGCATCTCCAACCCGGCTGCCTCATTCCACGCGCATCCAGTGGGAAGCGGTCAACTTTAAGATTCCGGCGCGGGGCAGTCGCATGCGTGTGATTGGCAGTGTTCCCGACCAGTTGGTGACAGAGCACCTGATCGAAGATGTGACCGCTGTCGAAGGCTGCGTTCATGCCGATCCGCAGCGCGATCTGCTGAAAATAGCTGTCATTGACCGCCATCACGCCAGCGGCAGCATGGGCAAGGGCTTTATTCGAGGTATTGGCTTGAAGCACGGTGCGATTGCCGGGACCGTGGCCCATGATCATCATAATCTGCTGGTCATTGGCGCGGATGATCGCAGCATGATGATCGCTTGCCGCGCCGTCGAACACATGGGGGGTGGGCTGGTGGCCGTTTCCGGCGATACAGTGTTGGCGCAACTGCCGCTCCCGGTTGCCGGGCTGATGAGCCAGTCATCGATCTATGACGTGCGCACCGGGCTGGATACCTTACTCTATGCGGCGGCTCAAGACCTGGGTTCGACGCTGCACGATCCGTTTATGGCGATGAGCTTCATGGCCCTTGAAGTCATTCCCAGCCTCAAATTGACCGATCAGGGGCTGGTTGATGTAGATCATTTTGAGCTTGTCGATCTGTTCGTGTAAACAAAAAATCTCGCTTTCGCACCGTCGATTTTGACGAGCGCTGTGTTTGCGTTTACGAGATTTTACACTTACACTGGATGGTGAAAGGTGGGCCGTACAAGGTCCGCACTTTTTCTGTTTAGGCAGGATATTTTTGAGGAGATAGCGTATGCTCAAAAAATTGGCCGTTTTGTTGGTCCTGGTTGTTGTGGTAGTGGGCGGGGTAGCCAGCGCTGCACCGCGCGCGACTGCTCAGGACGAATTCGTTTTTGGTGTCGTCCTCGTTGGTCCCAAGGATGATCACGGTTGGAGCGAAGCGCATTACAACGCCGGGCTGTACGTCGAAGAAAAAGTGCCCGGTGCCAAGATGATCCCGTTGGAAAGCCTGAATTCGGCTGCTCGTCCCGAAACCACCCTGGATCAGGTTGTTTCGGATATGGTGGACCAGGGCGCGCAGTTGATCCTGACCACCTCTGCCGACTTTGAAGTTGATACGACTGTTGTCGCTGATCTCTATCCCGATGTGGTGTTTATCAACGTGTCGGGTGACGACGCGCTGTGGGGCATTGCGCCGAAGAATGCTGGCAACTTCATGGGCCAGATGGAATATGGCAAGATGATGGCTGGCTGCGCCGCCGCGCTCAAGACCCAGACGGGCAGCATCGGCTACATTGGTCCCTTGATCGATCCCGAAACAACCCGCCTCGTGTCGTCCGTTTACCTGGGCGCACGCTACTGCTATGAGAACTATCGCGGTCTGGACCCGGCCACCCTCAAATTCGGCGTGACCTGGATCGGTTTCTGGTTCAATATCCCCGGCGTGACCCTCGACCCAACCGAAGTGGCGAACGCCTTCCTGGATGACGGCGCGGACGTGCTGATCTCTGGCATTGACACCACCGAAGCGATTGTTGTGGCAGGCCAGCGCGCGGCTGAAGGCCAGTCCGTGTGGGCCGTGCCCTATGACTTCGAAGGCGCTTGCGATACGGCTCCCGATGTCTGCCTGGGCGTCCCGTACTTCAACTGGGGTCCGCAGTATGTCAAGACTGTCCAGGCTGTGATGGACGGCACGTGGGAACAGTCCTGGGACTGGAATGCTCCTGACTGGACCGACATCAACAATCCCGACACCAGCGCGGTGGGCTTTGTCTATGGCAACGCTCTGACCGACGCCGAGAAGGGCCAGATGGACGAGTTCATCGCGGCTCTCGCGGCAGGCGCGCAGGGTGAAGAAGGTGGTTTGAAATCTGTGGGTTGGCCCGCTGAACTTCCAGGACGGCTCGGCCTTCCTGGCGGATGGTCAGGTTGCCACCCCCAAGCAGATCTGGTTCCAGGCCGCCAACGCTGACGAAGCGACCAGCCCGGACGAAGTGACTCCGCCGCAGCTTCTCGAAGGTATCACCGGCGCGAGCCAGTAAGCTCTGATTGCAGGACTAAGAGTGGAGAGGGGAGTTTCCCCCTCTCCCTTATTTTTATTTCGAGAGACCTTATGCAAGTTGAATTACAGCACATTTCAAAAACTTTTGGGCGAGTGCGGGCCAACCAGGATATTTCCTTCACGTTTGAGGGGGGCCGATCTACGCCATTTTGGGGGAAAACGGGGCGGGAAAAAGTACACTGATGAAAATTATGTCTGGCTACCAGAGAGCAGACAGTGGCACAATTCTGGTAGATGGACAGCCTGTTGACTTTAAGGCCCCGACGGATGCCATCGAGCATGGCATCGGAATGTTGTACCAGGACCCGCTCGACTTTCCGCCTTTTACTGTCCTTGAAAATTTCATCGCCGGACGTCCCGGCGGTTTTTTCCCCGACCGCGAGGCCGCGCGTGAGAGCCTGAATAAGCTGGCAAAACGTTTCGGTTTTGACCTGTCCTCTGATGCCTATGTTGATGCGCTGACCATTGGTGAACGCCAGCAGCTTGAAATTCTACGCCTGCTTTCGTTAAATGTGCGCGTATTGGTGCTGGACGAACCGACGACGGGGATCTCTGCCGAGCAGAAGACGGCTCTGTTCAACGTCCTCAAATCCCTGGCCCGTGACGAAGGGTTGTCGATCATCCTTGTTTCGCACAAACTGGAAGACGTGATCGAACTCTGCGATCAGGCCTATGTGCTGCGGCGTGGCAAGTTTGTCGGTGATCACAGCATTCCCTGCCCAATCAGCGAACTGGTAGCCCTGATGTTTGGCAAGGTCGTTGACCGCCAGGAGCGCCCCGCTGTCGAGCACGGCGATATGACGCTGGCAGTGAACGGTCTGACTCTCGCCAGCCGCCGCCTGACCGTCGAAAATGTGTCGCTTCAGGTGCGTGCCGGGGAAGTGATCGGTCTGGCAGGGCTGGACGGCAGTGGACAAAACGAGTTTATCCGCGCCTGCACGGGCCTGCTGCATCCCGAAACTGGCTCGATCAAACTGGGCGGGCGCAATATGACCAAATGCTCCTATCACCAGTTCGCCCATGCTGGTGTCGCCTTCCTTCCCGCCGGACGGTTGGAGGAAGGGCTGATCCAGGGCATGAGCCTTGCCCAGCACTTCGCGCTGACCCAACCCGGCAAAGCGCCCTGGGTCAACTGGCCTCAGGCGTGGCGTTTGACCGGAGAACGTATCAAACACTTTAACGTCAAGGGGCGGCCCGGCAGCCCGATCCAGACTCTTTCTGGCGGCAACCAGCAGCGGTTCGCGCTGTCGCTTCTGCCGCGTAACCTGAAACTGCTGCTGCTCGAACATCCCACGCGCGGTCTGGACGTGGAAAGTACGAACTATATCTGGGAACAGCTTCTCAGACGGCGCGAAGAAGGCACGGCAATCATCTTTATCTCCGCCGAACTGGATGAAATTGTGGCCTACAGTGACCGGATTCTGGTCTTTTTTGGGGGCCGCGTCACTCTGGTAGACGATCAGACAAAAATGACCGCCGAAAACCTGGGTGAACTGATCGGGGGAGGATGTAACATGGCACAACCCACCGCACAAAACACAACCTCTGCCCGCCGCTCCGACCCTCAGATCAGCGGGGGGCGTTTGCTGTGGGGCTATCTGGTTGATCTGCTGCCAACCCTGCTCGCGCCCATCTTTGGCATTGTGGCAGCGATAGGCATCACCATCCTGATCCTGAACTGGCAGGGCGCAGATCCCAGGCAGGCATGGGACTATCTCTATGATGGCACGCTGGCCGGAGCCGTGCAGCGGGCCGATATGACGGCCTATTGGATGCCCCTGGCCATCACGTCTTTCGGCTTGATCCTGACCTACAATGCCGGGCTGTGGAATATCGGCGTGGAAGGCCAGATCATTATGGGGGCGATTGGCGCGACATGGGCCGTGCGCCTCTTTGGTGGAACGAGAGACGGGAATCCTCAACTGGATTGGGGTCTCAATCACACGATGGTTCTGCTGCTGACGTTCCTTTTTGCGGCGCTGGCCGGAGGGCTGTGGGCCATGCTGGCCGCTGCCCTTAAGACGAAGGGCGGCGTAAACGAGATCTTCGGCGGCGTGGCCCTCAACTTCATCGCCCAGACGTTTAACATGTATCTGATCTCGAACGGCGGTCCCTGGCAGCCCACGGGCAGCCGCGCCACCGAAACGGCGATCTTCCGCGACATCGCGCAGTTGTCACCCTACAAAGACTATCGCCACCTGAGCCTGACGACGATCTATATTGTCGTGGCGGCCTTTGTCCTGGTCGCCTTGATTATGTATATTTCGCGCTGGGGTTTGCAGCTTCGGGCGATGGGCAAAAACCAGAAGTCAGCCTTTTTGCTGGGCGTCCACACCGAGCGCAACGTGATTCTGTCAATGGCGCTGTGCGGCGCGATGGCTGGCATTGCTGGAGCGTTCCGCGTGATGGGGCCGTTCGATACCAAAGCCAAGCTGACGGCGAATCCAGCGGGCGGAATCGGCTTCCTGGCGATCCTGGTTGTGCTGCTGGCGTCGTTGTCTATTGTGCTTGTGCCGCTGGTCTCGTTTGTGTTCGCGGTGCTGTCGGTGGGCGGCGAGAAAATCGAACGCGGCTTTTTGTGGCACGATCCGCCCATCGAACTCGACCCGTCCCTGATGCGCGTGCTGCAAAGTACAACAGTGCTGATGGTCGTGCTGGCTTTTGGTGCGCGGAATCGCTTCTTCCCGCCGCGTAAAGCGCAGCCATCTGAGGATGATGAAGTATCCCGAACGTGATGGAATACCTGACCGTCTATATCTCTGGTGCGCTGGATTTTCCCGAAACCGTCGGGCGATCCGAAGAACTGCTCTGGGCCAGCAAGTCGATCACGCAGCAGATTAACGAGCGTGCCGTGTTGGGCTGGGAAATCTTTCAGATGCAGTGGCTTTCTGATAAAGAAGTGATGGTCACGTTCCAGCGGCCCCGATCATAAGTATAAGTAGGGGCGCTGCTTTGCGTGCGGCGTGCGAAGCCGCCGCTAAGCCGCTGCGCCCCTTTTTTAAGGAATATTTAGGTATGGATGGTTTATCAAGCACTCTACGCGGCATTGTGCGGGCCGCAGCGCCAATCGTGATCGCCGGGCAGGGCGAACTGATCACGGAGCGATCCGGGATTATCAACCTCTCGCTGGACGGCTCCATCATGCTTTCCGCCATGACTGCCCATGCGGTGGTGCGCAACACGGGCAGTCTGACCCAGGCAGTCCTGGCAGCGATGGCGGTCGGCGCGGCAATAGCCTTTATCGTCGTCTTTTCGAGCATTGCCCTGCGCCTGAATCAGGTGGCGGTGGGTTTCATCCTGACCGTGCTCTGCGCCGATCTGGCGATCTTCCTGGGCAAGCCGCACTATAACCGGCCCGGCAAAGAAATGCCCTACGCACCCATTCCAATCCTGAAAGATATCCCGCTGCTTGGTCCGGTGTTTTTCCAGCATAACATCCTGATTTACTTCAGCCTCGCGCTGGTTCTGGTCGTCTGGTTCTACATTTACCGGACGCGCCCCGGCCTGACGTTACGCAGCGTGGGTGAACATCCCGAAGCGGCATTTGTGCGGGGGACGCGTGTTCAGTTCTGGCGCTATTTTTATACACTGGTTGGCGGGTCGCTCGTTGGGATCGCGGGGGCAACCTATTCACTCTCGGTCAAACTGGGCTGGAAGCAGGATTCTGCAAGGCGAAGGCTGGATCGCCCTGGCGATTGTCATCTTCGGCCTGTGGATGCCCTGGCGCGTGGCGCTCGGCGCGTATCTGATCGTCGGCCTGCGCTCGCTGGCAATCGACTTGCAAGACAACGATGTGATCGACGTACCCTCGCAGATCGTCAATATGCTGCCCTGGTTCCTGATGATCCTGACTCTGATCGTGGCGACGAGCGGCGTTCTGGAAAAATTGGATCGCTACACGCCGGAACGTCTGCGGCCTACGGTGCGCCGCTTTACGCGGGCTGCGCCGCCGCGCGCGCTGGGCAAATCGTTCCAGAAGTAGTGGCAATAGACAATATCGCTGCTCATCACAGCATGATACAGAGGGCTGGTCGAATGCACCAGCCTTTTTATTTGTGCAAAAGGAATTACAGACCAACGTTCGAAAGGGGTAAACTAGGCCCGCAAAGCTTAGTCCATTACGGGAGATAAAAGCTGTGCAAGCACTAAAAGATCGTATTCGCACTCAGGGCCAGTACCTGGGCGATGGTATTCTCAAAATTGACGGCATCCTCAATCACCAGATGGATCCGAACCTGATCTACGAAATGGGACAGGAGATCGCGCGCTTGTTCCGCGACAAAGCGCCGACACGCATTTTGACCGCTGAAGTATCCGGCATCGCCCCGGCGCTGATGGCGGCTCTGGCGCTGAACGTGCCTGTTGTTTACGCCCGCAAACACAAGCCAGTAACCATGTACGGCCCGATCTTTTTGGAAACCGCACCCAGCCATACCAAGGGCGGCGAGACCAATCTGATGGTGGCGGCGGAGTATCTCCCGGCAGGCGAGCGCGTGCTGATTGTCGATGACTTTTTGGCGTCGGGCAAAACACTGCTGGCCCTGGCGCGCATTGTTCGCGAGGCGCGCTGTGAGTTGGTTGGCGTGGCGACGGTTGTCGAGAAAGCATTCGAGGGCGGGCGCGAGGCGCTGGAAGCAAAATATGGCGCGCACGTCGAGGCCCTGGCGACGATCACGTATATGGATGAGCACCGCATCGACTTTTTGGACGAGGTGGCGGAGAAGAAAGAAGTATGAGCCTCAAGTCCGGCGGCATTGTAATTCTCGATTATGGGTCGCAGACGACGCAGTTGATCGCGCGGCGCGTGCGCGAACTGGGCGTCTATTCGGCGCTGCTGCCCTATACGGCGACGCTGGAACAGGCGCACGCGGCGGTCCCGGATTTCGTGGGCGTGATTCTCTCCGGTGGGGCGGCGAGCGCTTATGAACCGGGTGCGCCAACACTCCCTGGCTGGGTGCTGCAATCTGGCCTGCCCGTGCTGGGCATTTGCTACGGGATGCAGCTTCTCACCCGCGCCTTTGGCGGTGAGGTGGCCCGTTCCACTCACCGCGAATACGGCAAAGCGATATTAAGCGTTCACCAGCCCGCCGCCCTCTTTGACGGGCTGGATTCTGAACAAACTGTGTGGATGAGTCACGGGGATCGCATCGAACGCCCGCCGCAGGGATTTGTCAGCCTCGCTACCTCGGACGGCGCGCCCTACGCCGCGATTGGGAATCCTGATCGCCGCCTCTATGCCGTGCAGTTTCATCCGGAAGTGATCCACACCGAGCAGGGCGCGGCGATGCTCCGCCATTTTGTGATCGGTATATGCGGCTCGATGAGCGGCTGGACGCCCATCAACCTGATCGAAGCCAGCGTGCAGGCGATCCGCGATCAGGTGGGGGCAGAGCGCGTCCTGCTCGGTATGAGCGGCGGCGTCGATTCGGCAGTCGCGGGGGCGCTGATCCACCGGGCTATCGGTCCGAATCTGGTCGCCGTGTTTGTCAATCATGGCATGCTGCGCCGGGGCGAAGCGGACGCGGTCGTGCAAATGGGTAAGACGTTTGGCTGGAATCTTGTCCCGGTAGACGCGACTGAGGAATTTCTCGATCCCCTGCGCGGTATCACCGATCCCGAACAGAAACGCATGATCATCGGCAAGACGTTCGCGGATGTGTTCGAGCGCGAGGCGAGTCGGGTCGGACAGTTGGATTGGCTGGCGCAGGGCACGATCTATCCCGATGTGATCGAAAGCGCGGGGACCGGGCGGCCCGGTGCGGATCGCATTAAGTCGCATCACAACGTGGGCGGCCTGCCCGATCATCTAAAAACGCGGCTGGTCGAACCCCTTCGCGATCTGTTTAAAGACGAGGTGCGGGCGTTGGGTACGGCTCTCGGCCTGCCGGATGAGATCGTCTGGCGGCAGCCGTTCCCCGGCCCCGGCCTCGGCGTGCGCTGCATTGGGGAAGTCACCTGGGATCGGCTTGAAGTCGCTGCGCGCCGCTGACGCGATCTTCCTGCACGAACTATCTGCCGCCGGGCTGATGCGCGATGTAGCGCAGGCGTTCGCCATTCTGCTGCCCGTGCGCAGCGTCGGCGTGATGGGCGATAACCGCACCTACGACGAGGTGATCGTGCTGCGGGCCGTGACAACCTCCGACTTTATGACGGCGGACTGGGCGCGGCTCCCTGATGATTTGCTGGCCCGCGTCAGCAGCCGGATCGTGAACGAGGTGCGCGGCGTTAATCGCGTGATGTACGATATCTCGACCAAGCCGCCCGCCACCATCGAGTGGGAATAAATACCCCCTTGTATCCCATTTATCGCTGACTACAATCGGGCTGTTGTCGAAAGTCCGAGGGGGCAACCACCTCAAGTTGCCCCTCCTTTTCTCCTCATTGCGGATAGCTCCGCCGAATTGTGGAGAGGCGAATTTGCGGGGATAATATGCTTTTTCCTTACCAAGAGATTTCCGTTCAAACTCGGCTGACCACTGAGCAAGCAGCATTAAGATTATCGAGAGTGGTGATCCGCAAACGGTTCCGCTGGGCCGCGTCTGACTGTGACCAGTACGAGGGAAATGTCTCGCCCGATGGCTTCACCATCAACCAGATCATGGGCTATCAGAATGGCTTCCGGCCTGTGCTGCAAGGCTGTTTTTGCCAAAAAAACGGACGAACGCACGTCGTCGTGAAGATGACCTTGCACCCAATGGTATTATTGATCGCAGCGATTTATTTCACGGTTTTAGCGCTGGTCGTTCTGGATGGAAATTTTGTTTTCCCAGGATTGTTGTTTTTAGCCGGATATGGGGTCATGATTACCAGCTTCAGATGTGCGGCGGATGAAGCAGCCGCTTTTATGCACGAGCTTTTCACGGGTAGACTCGCGTGAGTTACCCGCACTCCCATGAAGCGCGGTATACGCGGCACGATGGGATGCTAATGGTTTTGGGGTATTAAGGGGATTTCCCCTGGTAACGTCAAATAAGGGAACAGGGATGCACCTTTTTATCAGCCACTCCTCCGAAAATGACGCCTTTGTGACCGGACTCGCCGCCAAACTGCGCGAAGCAGGTCATATGGCCTGGGTCGATCACGAAGATATCAAGCCGGGGGAAGATTGGGATGCTTCCGTCTCAGCGGCGCTCGAAGCTACCGACGCGATGATCCTGGTCATGACGCCCCGCGCCATGCGCTCCCAGAACGTTAAGGTGGAGTGGAGCTATTTCCTCGACTTCAACAAGCCGATCTACCCGGTGCTAATTGAACTGTGTAAAACGCCTTTCCGGCTGCGGCTGCTCCAGCATTCCGATTTCACTAAGAACGAGGCCCAGGCCACGAAAAGGCTGCTGGAAACGCTGGACGGCAAGCGCAGCTTTCAGCGGAAAACGGAACGCGCCCGCAAAAAGTCCTCTTCCGGGGAATGGGTGCCAATTACGGCGAACAATGCGCGGGACGTGGACACCATCGCATCGCTGAGCGGGCATCGCGACAGCGTGAAAAATGTGGCGTTCAGTATCGACGGCGCATTGGTGGCGAGTGTCTCCGATGACAAAAATGTGCGCCTGTGGAATACGGTTCGCCAAACTCAGGCCAAGACGCTGATCGGGCACGAAGGCCCTGTCAACGATCTGGCCTTCAGCCCGGACGGAACAATCCTGGCGACGGCTTCCGCGGATCGGACGATTCGCCTGTGGGATGTGGCGCGGCGCTATGGCCTGACCGCATTCACCGGGCACCTGGGCAGCGTTAACGGCGTGGGATTCAGTTCAGATGGATCGCTGATCGCCTCGGCGGGCGACGATGGCACAGTCCGCCTGTGGGATGCCAGCAAACGAACGGCGCTCACCGTGCTGCAAGGACATTCCGGTCCGATCAATGATGTGGTATTCCGTCCCCACTCGACGCTGCTGGTTTCCGTTTCGCTGGATAATACGGCCCGCCTGTGGGATGCGTCGGCCCGCTGCGAGATCGGCGTGATCGAGACCAAGCAGGAGGCGCGCTGTGCGGCTTTTAGTCCGGATGGGAAAATTCTCGCCATTGGCTTGAGCGGTGGCGGAATCCTGGTTTTCGATCCCGACAGCCGCGCCAAAATCGGGGCGATCTGGTACGCCGATTACAACGCGAACTGTGTGCGCGGCCTGGCCTTCAGCCCGGATGGCTCCGTATTGGCGATGGCGTCGCTGGATGGCAATCTCCGCCTGTGGAAAACAGCGACCCTTGACCAGGAAAAACGAGCGCTGCGCGTGCTGCGCGGGCACGAAGCCCCCTGCTGCGGATTAGCATTCAGCCCCGATGGACGGCTGATCGCCTCTGTTTCGCACGACGCGACCATCCGTTTGTGGGCGGTAGGTGAGTAAAATCTTCAGCTAGCCAACCGAGAAAGGTCTATACTCTCTACTGAATCAATTATTCGGTGGAGGATAGCAAGATGTCTCGACTTCTCCGGTTAATACTCCTTTTTGCTATTATCACCTTGATCGGTGGAGGACTGCTCCCCGCTGAACGTGCCCAGGCACAGCCCGGCGTTTATGTCTCCCCGCGCGGCATGATGCTCAATTATTTCAACGCGATCAACACGCGCAACTATGCAGCGGCTTACAGCCAATGGCTCTACCCCTTCCAGACGTACCAGGCGTTTGTGAGTGGCTACGCCGATACCAATACCGTCGTCGGGTATTTCGGCGGCTTCCAGCCCTCGGCGGCATTCTCCTTCGATGGAGGACTGCCCTCCGTGCTGCTCGGCATGCGCACCAACGGCACGACAGTGGCCTACACCGGGTGCTATTACCTCTCGTATACGGGCGGCGTCACACCGGAAACGACGTGGAAGATCAGCACCGCCAACATTCGGCCTCTTGCTGCCGTGCCCTCGTCGCAGGATATCAATACGCTGCTGGCAACGCGCTGTTATCCACGGTACAGCACGAGTGGCTATGATGTTGCCCAGCAGATCATTACCGACTATTACGACGCGATCAACCGCTCCGACTTTTTGACGGCCTACAACCTGTGGACGACACCGATCCAGAGTTATGCGGATTTTGTCGCTGGTTTCAGCGATACATCGGATGTGGTCGCCTTTTATGGCAGCTACCAGTTCAGCGGAAATTATAATTCCAATGATACCGGGCGCATTCCGGTGGTGCTGTTTGGCTACCATAAAGACGGCGGATTGGCGGCTTACACCGGCTGTTTTATTCTCGGCTACAGTGCAACCCGAACGTATGGATGGAGCATCAGCGGGGCCAGATTGTCAGCCCTGAATTTTGTCGGCGTGCTGCCCGATCAGGCGACGATCCTCAACGCGCTGCGCACTCCCTGTTACCCCTAAAAAAATCTGGGCGGATTAGTTGTTAAACCGCCCAGATGAATGCAGCAATCTGTTGAGAAAATCTACGGCATCCTGCTGTTCGAGGTCACGCCGCCAACCGGCTCATCGCCCATCGAAACCGCTTCCAGCGTCACGAGGGCAGTAGCGGGCGTCCAGACCGTGACGCCGGGTTGGAACTGGCCTAAAACATGAATGGTGCCATTGGCAGCGGGAACATTCATCTCGACCACCTCGCGCCCATCAATCTTCATAAACCCGAACTCGTTATTGTTTGGAATCGGGATCATGGTTACGGGTAGGACTGTGCCATTGAGTGCTGTGACCTTTCCCGCCAGGAACATATCGTGCGACTTGAGATCACCTTCGATGATCAGCCCTTCCAGGAAATAGCGCAAAGCTTCCGTGTTATTCCCAATCTCCTTCAGAGCATTTTCCATCTCGTAGTCGACAGGAGCCAGGATCGTATATTTTTTATCGCCATCCAGAATATCGCTCAACCCGGCCCTATCCATCGCCCGCAAAAACACCTGAATTTCCCAATCGGCTTCAAAAGCCTGTCGCAGCTTGCCCGGCTCGTCCATCATTCCCCGTACCAGGCGGTATTCATAACGCGGCGTTTCCGAAATGACCAGTTGCGGATGCGGACCGCCGACCATGGCAAACAGATAGACGCTGCCCTCGATCATCTGCTTGTAGTCGATGCGCGCCAACACGCGGTCTGGATTGTTGGTGTCTACAGCCGCAAAATAGTCGTAGAGCCGGGCATCCATACCAGATTGGAAACTGTAGTGGTATTTGTCCCCGCCAACCGGGCCGATCTCGCTGACAAATGTTTCGCCGCTGCGATCAAAATTGATCGCCGTACCATCGTCCATTGCATTAAAAAAGGTCACACGGCTGACGACCGATTGCATATCGCGGAAATTTTCCTCGACAACCGCAGGCTTGAGCTGGTTCCCTGAATTCACAATGGCGATGGTATGCCATGTTTCTCCGTCCAGGTAAACATCATTGATGTTGAGCAGCGCGGCTCCCTGCGCGCCGCCTGCCAGAACCACCGCAAAACTGTGCTTACCGGGGGGCACGGCCATCCATTCGCCCAGTTCAGTAAATGGCAGATAGGTTGTCCGGCTCAAATTGCCATCCATGTAAAAATCGACAGCCTCCACACGCGGCGCAAAATGAGCGAAGCGGATATAGGTCTGTGGGGCGGGGGAGGGTTGAGCCTGAACGGTTTGAAGTGCTGAAAGTGGGGATAAGAATGCAATCAGGATTACAACTGTTAGAGAAAGTCGCTGCATAATACCTCCTAGGTTTTTCGGTTTGTTGCGACTCTGATAAAGCGCCTGTCTATTAAAAAGGCAAATGCAGAGTCTCACATCACCCATCGGCAGCATTCCGACCAGGACATCCGGCCTATTTTGAGATGGGCCACCTGGCGGAATTGTCTCTCTCTGTTCGGGTTGATAAGAGGGACTTGGTATAATTTGTTTACCGCTATTGTGAGCATCGACTGTGCAGGTTCAAGATGGTATCGCGCCAAAAAATTGTCTTTTATCTCACCTACTCGCTCAACAACCTGCGAGTCAATGGCAGGCAAACGATCTTCGGCATTCTGTGTATCTCGGCGGGCGTGGCAGCAATTGTCAGCCTGCAAACGTTGGGGGTAATGATCAAAGATGCTTTTTCTGGCGATCTGCAAGAGAGCAATCTGGCCGATATCCGCGTTTTGCCAGAACCTCCCGCCAGTGCTCCAGTTGAAGTTGCCAAACGCGCCCAGGATGAGCGGCTTGTTTCGGCGGAAGGCAGCTTCCAACTCGACGCAGTACGCCGGATTCAGAGCTGGATTGATACGAATTATCCGGGCCAAATTCAACTGACCTACCGCCAATCTATTGAAACGAATTCGGGGCTGTCTGTCACCAATATTCGCACTGGCAAACTCAACCCACTCACCATCCCCTATGTCGTTGAAGTGAGCAAATATCCTCTCTACGGGCAGGTGACAACCGAAGACGGGCATTCGCTGCGCAGTCTCATTCAGGAACCAACCGATATCGTGATCAGCCGCAAACTGGCGCGTGCTTTGGATGCCCAGGTTGGCGATGTGCTGCGCCTGAACGATTCCAGCGCCGACTTTACGGTGCGCGGCATTATGTCCGACAAGGTGAGCGGCAGCATCGATGAGCTCAAGGTTGCGGCGGGTGTGCTGGGTTTTTATTACCTGGATGTCAGCGCCGTTGATCTGTTCCCGCTGATGCATGACCGGGCCGACATGATTTTTCTGCGTCTGAAAAAGCCCTCAGACACGGAAAGAGTGAACAAAGCGTTCCTCAACGAATTTCCCTACTTCAGCACTGTCACCACCAATGACCTCAAAGAAGAAAATTCGGCGCTGTCGAGCACGATCTTCCAACTGGTCAATGTGATGGGCCTGATCTCGATGTTGATTGGCGGTATCGGCATCGTCAATACCATGTCGGTCATGGTCCGGCGGCGCACTGAAGAGATTGCGATTCTCAAAACGGTTGGTTTGGCTCCGCAAGAGGTCACAATACTGTTTCTGGTCGAGGCGATCCTCATCGGGCTGGCAGGCAGTCTGTTCGGCATCGTTTCCGGCTGGGGATTGGCCTATTTGCTGAAAAACCTGGCCGAAGTTTTTCTGGCACAGCCGCTGACCTTCCATGTGACACTGACTCCTGTGCTCACCGGGTTTATCATGGGCGTGATTGTGACGGCGGTCTTTGGCCTGCTGCCCACACTGGCTGCCGGACAGGTTCGGCCCGCCCTGGTCCTTCACCCGCGCGATCTGATTATTCCCGCCAGCGCACGGCTGCAACTGTTTGTCGCCCTGGTGCTGATGATGCTCGTTCTCAGCGGCCTTGCCCGCATTTTGATCGGCAGCCTGCCGGAAATAGGCATCGACTTCAAACCGTTTTCGGGAACAGTGGGCGTTGCTCTAGGCTTTTTGATCGGCGTGCCGACCGCACTGCAAGAAATGCCGCACTGGGTTGAAGTCAGCCACCACACGCGGCTTTTTCGGGTAACTCGCTGGATTGTGCTGCTGATTGGCCTGCCGCTTGCCGGGTATCTGGTAGGACGGATGCTGCCCACCATGCTTATTTTGTTTGTCGTGTTTACGGCGGTGGGCGTCCTCTACATCCTGCTTTGGCTGCTCATCTGGTTGATCGGGCGGCTTTCGGCAGAATGGCTCCAGGTGGATTTTAAGATGGCTCTCCGCTCGATATTTGTGCGGCGCGGGCGCAATGCTTCGACTCTTGTTGCGCTGGTGGTGGGCATCTTTATCCTCAGCCTGATGACCATGCTTGTTAGTGCGCTCCGGCAGCGCTTCGTTGAGCAGTTGGTGCAGGAGACGGGCGGCAACGTCATTATTTATGTACCCCGCTCGAATAAAACGCTAACAGAAGTTGAAAACCGGCTGAACTCCCTGTATGGGCCAGACAGCTACGCTGTTGTGAAAAACTATCGCGTCAAGCTGGTATCGGTTTATGACGCGGAAACCGGGGAGGATCTGACTTATCGCGACCTGGAAAATCGCGTCGAAAACCATTTCAAAAAGGATAAGGTTCGGCGTGTTGAGCAGCTTCGCGATACGCTGCAATTTATCGACGCGCGTGATGTCAGTTCTAACCTGCCCGATTTTGAGATTTATTCGGGTCGTCAGCTCAATGGGGCGGATGCCGCTCATCCAGTCATTGTGCTGGCGGCGAATGACGTGACGCTGGCGGCAGGATTGAGCGTTGGTGACCGCCTGACATTTTTACTGCGCAGCAAAGATGGCAATGGTCAGGCTAATACGCTCACGGTCGAAGTCGTCGGCATGACGGATCGCCGCAACAGCCTGGTGAGCGGCGTAAGCGCTCCGAATTATGTCCCGCTGGATCTCTTTCCGCCCAACGAAGATACGAACCAGATCCGCGTCATCATGGATATTGGTAACGATCAGCTTCCCGCCCTGCGCCAGCAGTTGAGCGATATTAAGAGCATCTTCGTCCTGGAAGCCAAATCGCTCAATGATCTGCTCAACCGCGTCATCGAACAGTTCACCACATTCCCCACGCTGGTAGCTGCTCTAGCCCTCTTCACCGGGGGGATCGTCATTGCCAATTCGGTTGCCCTGTCTGCGATGGAACGCCAGCGCGATATCGCCACAATGAAAGCGCTCGGTCTGGGACGCTGGCGGGTGCTGGGCATGCTGCTGCTCGAATATGGGCTGATGGGCCTTATGAGCGGGATCATTGGCATTGGCATCAGCGCGATCATGCTGGGTGTTGTGCTGGCCCTCTTTTTCCAGGGCGATCCGGGCCATGCCGTGCCCTACGCCACTGTATTTCTGCTGATGCTTCTGTGCGTGGGTATTTCGCTGCTGGCAGCTTTTGTGACGGCGTGGGGGACATCCGGGGAGAAGCCGCTTAACGTTCTGCGTTACAAATAAATCTTTTCCCCAAAACCTGTGCTACAATGCGAATAAGCATTCAGAATGAGGCGCGCAGGGTGGGGAACTTTTCCAGGTTGGTCTGAGGGCGGCAGCAGCACCGCCTGAACCAAACTGCTGCACTGTTCATAGAAGGAGGCGCAGAGATGCAAAGCTACCAGCAGATCGGCGTCGTGACTCACTTCTTTGACAAGCTGTGCGTGGCCGTAGTCCAGCTTCAAGAGACGCTCTATCTTGAAGACTGGGTGCTGATTCACGGGCCGCGCACCAACCTGGAACAGCAAGTGATCTCGATGCAAATTCACCACCAATGTATTGACAAAGGCGAACCCGGTGAGCAGATCGCTCTTAGGGTGAGCGAACCTGTCCGAGAGGGAGATGCGGTCTACCTGATCCTGGATGAAACGCAGATACTGAACTAGAGCAGGCCCTTCTGCCCAGCGGTTCCCTCAATTGATCGGCGCGGGCTGGAGCCTTCTTCGCCCATCTCTTCGATGGTGAAGCGATAGTCGTGCTTGCGAATAAACTCGCCCAGTTCAGCCAGCAAGCCCGACCAAATATCGCGCTGAAATCGCCAGCAGCCGCTCTTTTGATCCGCCTTGCGCGGCAAGTGCCAGCCGCATATGCGGCACACATAGTCCCGCTGATTTACGAAAGCCACCGGCAAAGTCGTCCTGGCTCAGATGCTCCATGAAATTGCGGATCAGGTGCTCCTCGATTGTCTGCTGGTGTTTGCAGGCCGGACATGGGCCGGATGGTTTGAGCGCTGACGCCGCTTTTTTAGGGGAAGCGTCGCCCACATCGCGAATCAGATTGCGAACCACGCCCTCATACAGCACGGCAATCCCAAAGGCGGCAGCGTTGATCTCGTCTTCCACGTGCCAGGCATGAGTCGGGCAAAATCCCCACGCTGCCCGCACCGCTTCATGCGTCGAAGGCTTGTTGACATATTCGTAAACGAGGCTGTCCAGATAGTGATGCACACTGTCAAGCGTCAGGCGGCAGACCGGGCAGCCCGGCTGCGCAAACGCCTGGAACAGGTCATGAGCGCGCGACGATAATTTCATCTGGTTGTTATCCATTCTTGTCTAGGGGCGGGCTTAGCTGCGCATGCAGGCTTGCTGCGCTCACTTTTGTCGCCTAGAACGTGTTATGCATTTCTTTCGTCCAGATATTGACGAATTAGAACATGCGTGCTATACTGATATCAGGTTACCAAGACCATTTTGGGCCTGATAGACCACTGTTAGGAAATGGTTTGAACACCCCCTCAAAAACAATAGGGTCGCTGCCTGCTACGAGAAAAAAAGACCGAATAGTGAGTAACTTATAAGAATTTCCGGCTACTGTAATATCGTCGCAAATAATGAAAGTTGATCAGAAATGGCCCAAATGCTTCCTCTTTCCCTGTTTTTTGCCATTTAAGACTCCACTTCTGATCCATTTGCCGAAATTTCGCCCTCAGCGAAAGTGCATAACAGCCTCTAGATTATAGCGCACCCCAGACAGCAAAAAGGGGCCGCACTCGCAGCCCCTCTTGTGTACCTGTTCGATCTGAACCGCTACTCGTAACGCAGCACGTTGAGCGGCTTTTCCCCGGAGGCGCGCCACGCCGTCAGCACGGCGGCGACCAGCGCAATCAGGATGCAGAGCCCCATCAGTTCAAAAGCTATGCCGTAGGGAATTGAGTTCCCTAGCTCGCCGTTGAACATGGCGGTGAGCAGCTGGATCAGTACGATCATGCCGATGCCGACACCGATCAACCCTCCGATCAGGCCCATCAGCCCATATTCGAGCAGCAGCATACCCAGCACGCGTTCCCGCTGGAGACCAACCGCCTTCATAATGCCGATCTCGCGCCGCCGTTCGAGTGTCGCCAGGGCAACAGAGTTGGCGATCACCACGCCGCCCGTAAACAGGGCCAGCCCAGCCACCAGGATCGGGAAGGCCGTGAACTGGTCGATGATTCGGTTGAGCAGGTCATTAATCAGGCGAGTTTCCATGACGAATACGCCGGGCACTTCGTTCATCGAACGGCGCAAGTCACGGATTTCGCTTTCTTTGATGTCAACGATAGCACCTACGCGGTCTGGTTGAATACCTTCGAAGGCTGTGCTTGGCGCGTAGTTCTTTGAATTTGTGCCGATGCTCACCTGGCCGCCCCGGCGATCCACCAATCCCACGATCTCGAAGGTGATCTCTTTCGCGTTCAGATTGTTGTTGCCAAACACTCCGCTATTTTCACCGCCAAAGCGGAAGGTGATACGATCCCCAACCTTGATATCAGCGTCAATCGTCGCCTGACTGGCGGACATGACGATAGGCGGATATTTACCCTGCTCAGGATCCCAGGGGCCTTCATCTCCGGCATTCAACTGCCGGCCTTGATAAAACTTGACATCCGGCAGATTGCCAGTCAGCTCGCGGGCGTCTACGTCGGACATATCCCAGCGCAGGATATCCTCTGGGCTGCCTTCGGCGTAGTCATCCTTAGACAGACGGCCTGCCAGGGTTTTAAAATCAAGCGTCTGGTTTTCACTGGCGTCGTACAGTCCGACAAACTCGACGTTATGTGTCCCTACGACAGCATAACTCTTCATGCCTTCCTGCGTGGCGAGCCGGTCCCTGACTTCATTCAGTGTCTGGTCACTGCCCGCCGCAAAGATAATCACATTGCCGCCCGTTTCATCGATCAGCATTTCTTCAAAGCGCTTGCTGATCGCATTGGCAAGCAG
Organism: uncultured Chloroflexia bacterium; assembly: GCA_963753545.1. Classification (GTDB taxonomy): domain Bacteria; phylum Chloroflexota; class Anaerolineae; order Aggregatilineales; family Aggregatilineaceae; genus CAVWCQ01. The sequence goes on along the minus strand of CAVWCQ010000011.1, from coordinate 411,331 downwards.
GGTGATCAAACTCAAGGTGAAGACACCAATGACCAGTGCCAGGAGGGTCGAGGCATTGCGCCCCCTCGTGGAGAACATCGAGCGCAGGGCGAGACGGAAGTCGGCATAGCCCAATTTTTCCGACACGAACTGGATGATGCGCCACAGCACCCAGAAGGGCAGCATGAGGATAATCACCGCAAGGTTCAGGATCCACAGCGGGATAAAGGCAATGCCCAGCAGCACTTTAAAGAGTGTACTGCGCTTCTTGGGCAGTTTGGCAATCCACAGATCTTTGAGCGAACCGCCCGCGACGGTCAGGATCACTGCCCAGAGCATTACGTAGAGATAACCCGCGATGAAGAAACTGCCTACGATCAACAGCACTGCCGGAACGAGATAGCCGAACAGGAATCCCAGGACAGGCAGCCCGATCAGCAGCAGCGCCCAGCGCAAAATCCGCAGGCCGATATTGCCGCGTGTCCAGCCTAACTGGATCCCGCCGATCACCATTGGCAGCCCCATCAGCAAGCCGAGGACGGCCCCGGCAAAGCGCGCGTAGCGTCTCAGTGAATCGCTGTCGAGCAGATCGTTGACGAGAAGCTGTGCGACCAGGCTGAGCGCCAGCATGACGAAAACCAGCGCGGCGAGCGAGCGCAGGCGTCCCGCTTTGGGAACCACTGTGTCGGTTGGACGCAGCACCAGATTGGGCCGGATCTGTCCCGCTGCCAGGGTGGGCATGAACCCAAAGATCGTCGTGATCAGAATACCGACAATGAACCCGGTCAGAGGCGGCAGTAAGGTGATGCGGAAGGTCAGCGTTTGGGACAGGAAGTTTTCGGCCACACCCTTGATCACAAAGGCCAGCACCCAGCCCAGCAGGATGCCGATCAGGCTGCCGAAGATGCCCATCAACACCGCTTCGACCATAAAGAGCACGGTGATCTGCTCGCCTTCCAGTCCTACTGTCTTGAGCACGGCCACTTCTGTCGTGCGGCGACTGACGATCACCAACATGGTGTTGACAATCCCAATCCCGCCGATCAGCAGGGAGATCAGGCCCATGACGGTCACCATCTGGTTGAGCACGTCCGATATTTGCGAGTTTTGTTCTTTCAGGTCTTGTGTTGTTGTGATAGATACGTACGGAAAGTCGCGCTCAAAGGCCCGCTTAACATCCTGGATGTTCTCTGGATCGTTTATCTGAACATAAACTCGATCCGCGCCGGGCTTCAATTCCTCCATAATCCCAGCTTCGACAGCGCTTATGTCCAGATAGTAGTAGCCGACCAAAGCCCCCATCATCGCCGTATCGTTAAAGCCAGTCTCTGAATCCGTTGGGACGATGCCGCGCAGAGTGAAGTCCTGGTTCGCCCCTACGACACGAACTGTGTCACCCACTTTGGCGTTCAAGTCATCGGCCAGATTTTTGCTGATAACGATATCGGTGGGGCCAGTCAGCAACTCAGATAGCGGCTTGCCGTCTTCCGATTTGATGGTGTCATAGAAGGGGTAAACGCCGCCTTCAATGATGTTTTCAACGACGAGCTGCTTTTCAGTATCGCGTGCCGGAATGCTGATACCCATGCCTGACGAGATGCTGTTTTCAGCCTGACGGTAGGTGATCTGGACTTGCGGTTCACCGTCTTTGTCGGGGTAGCGGGTTTTGAACCAGCTTTCAATGCGCTGGATGCCATAGATACCGAAATATCTCATGCCAAACGCAAACTCGGTCTCAATAACGCCTTCGGTTTCACCCCGCTTCTCTACTTCATCCGATACATCCTCATTGGGATATGCAGAGATTTGGATATCGCCCCGGTTGGCTTTTTGCAGGCTGCCGGTCAGTGTATCCTGGATCATCACCCCCAGGGTTTGCAGGCTGACAATGGCTGCCACACCTGCCGCAATGCACAGCAGCGCGAAGATGGTGCGCTGCCCATTCACTCGCAGGTCGTTCAACGAGTGGCGCAGATAGAATTTCAGTTTTTCGATCATGGCTGCCTCTACCGATCGTTCGTCGGTTCAACGACCAGTTCGCCTGTGGCGCGCTTGTCCTTGAGCATCTTCACCGCCGTCAATTGAGCCGTATTGCGAGGATCGATATCTTCCGCGATTTTGCCGTCAACCAGCGAGACGAGACGGTCCACCTGGGAAGCAACGCCCATATCGTGCGTGACGATGATCACGGTGGTATTCATCGTGCGCTGGACATCGCGCAGGGCGCGCATCACCATCTCACTGGACGACGAGTCCAGGTTGCCGGTGGGTTCGTCGCAGAGCAGCAGCGGCGGGTCATTTGCCAGGGCGCGGGCCAGAGCAACGCGCTGCTGCTGACCGCCGGAAAGCTGCGATGGGCGGTGGTGAATGCGGTCACCCAGGCCCAGCAGTTCGAGCAGTTCTTTGGCGCGCTTGCTTGGATTGTACTTGCGGTGATGCGCGAACTGGATTGGCAGAGCGACGTTTTCCAGCGCGGTCAGCGTCGGGATCAGATTGAAGAACTGGAAGACAAACCCGATCTTTTCATTACGAACGCGGGTGAGCGCTCGTTCGTCCAGGTCGGTGATATCCTGACCATCGATGTAAATCTTGCCCTCAGTTGGCGAATCCAGCCCACCGATCATGCCGAGCAGCGTCGATTTACCGCTCCCGGATGGGCCAATGATTCCCAGAAATTCCCCACGGGATACAGCCAGCGAGACTCCGCGCACGGCATGGACGACAACTTCACCCATAGCCAGGTCTTTACGCAGGTCTTCGGTTTTGACGACGTAGTGGTTTTGATTGTTCATGCGCAGTTTTCCCCTTTGTCTAGGTCTGGGCCAACCAATCTGCCGTGTCTGCAATATCTAGAATGTACGCAGTCGCAGCTAGATGTCCAAAGCCCAGGATGGATTTTGATACAATACCCATCCGCTAATAATACGCAATGAATCGCGTTTTCGGTGCGCGAAATATGTAAAAATTCAAAATCGAATAGACTGGGTATTTTAATGATGAGACTTCTGGGCAAAAAAATAACTCCGCCTGTATGAGCGGAGTTACCTGTCGGGGTGCCCGGACTTGAACCGGGGACCTCTGCGTCCCAAACGCAGCGCGCTGGCCAACTGCGCTACACCCCGAAACGTATTTGGTAGTATACACGCCACTGGAGGAGATGACAAGGGAATATCTTATTTTCGCCCTGGTTCTGCGTAGTGCTTCATCCGGTTTGATGTGCGAATAGTGCCCATCCCGGCTGAGCGGCGCGCTGCATGCGCAAGCGGAGGGAAGGGCGAAAAACAGATACTGGCGATATGCCCCACTTTTTCACTCGCTAGGGCGGGCCGCTCAAACCGCTTTAGAGCGAGTTTTGCTGCTACTAACAAACTTTTCGAAAAAATTAGTTGATCACTTCGCCGCGTGGCGATCTGCCGAACTCTTATTTTTGGCTATGCTCACTAACGATTTCCTAACCGTACACAAGCTTTTGTTTTGGTCGATTTCTGCCGGATCGTATTATTTATTGATCCTACAACGTCCAGATCAGGAGTGAGACGGTTTCTCGTGAGGACGGGCTTGTTAACCCGCCCCTACAATCGATATCACTGCCCACTATCAGTATATAACGGATGAGGCGCGAAAAATACTCCTTTAAAGTTGAACCTTAAGTACTAATTTGAAGATATAGAAGAGAAAAATGATAAATTTCCTCTGGCGAAAACAAAAGAAAAGAGCCGTTTGTGGAGAGGGGGGGACACCACAAACGGCCCTAGTTCATTCGGCCTAACAACTTCATCGGCGACGCGCATCTCCGTGCATGCTAGGCCAGCGTCTCTTATCTTCCTACAAGCCACCTCTATCCCATGATATGAGCCACTGCATCCGATTGAAGAGACGCTTATACCTAGAATATTAAAACAAATAGCTTAGTCACGGGTGAATAAATTATGAGAGCCGGATAAGAAAAAATGGTGGCGGCTAAGATCGCCGGGGTCTTCCCCAAAAAGCCGCAGCCACGTCTCTACGTCATCGGGCGAGATATGTGGATTCGGATCGTCTTCGTCAGGAACAGAAGCCGTATTGATAGCAGCGGCAAAATCAGCGGGCAGGATCACGGATATACGGCGGCGGGAGGCGGCGCTAGTGATCTCATGATCGGCGGAGACAATAATCAGGCTGGCTGGATCTCGCGCATCGCGGATACGTTCAAGGATAATGGCGTCAGCGCTTGTTCCGCCATGAGCAAAAACCACTTTGACGCTATATGTGGAGAGATCACGAGACGGCCCACCCGGCAACCCACGATCAAAAATAACTGTGCACCGTTTACCTTTGCGCGCCATATATCCCTTGAGCCGCTCGACCAGTTTCGCCTCATCGTTTGGATCGGACAGACTGAGACCGGGGGTGTAGGCGATCAAGTTGTGCCCGTCGATCAGATAAGACGACACGGCTCAATCACTCCTCGAACAGCGCGATTAGTCGATCCGGGTAATCGGTAGTCAGCCCGTCGATTCCAACTTCGATTAACTTCCGTGCGGCGTCCACGTCGTTCACGGTCCAGGCGGTTGCCTGCTGCCCGCGCGCGTGGATTTCAGCCAGATTTTCAGCGGTATAGAGAGGATAGTAGGCGTTGATCGTTTTGAAGACCACATCGCCAGCGGAAGGCAGCCGATCCCCCCACAGTTCCGATAGGGCAATCTCGGGAGCCAGCCAGTAACAGAGATGCAGCGCGGGGTGATAAAAGGAGCGAATCTGGACCCGATCTTCAAGCCGGTATTCACGGATCAAAGCTACCGTTTCGGCTTCCATTCCCCGGTAGCGCCAGGGATCTTTCAGTTCCAGGAAGATCAGCAGATTGGTCTGGCGCAGCAGATCGAACGTCTCGCGCAGGGTTGGGATGTGTTCTCCCTGGAAACGTGCCCCAAACATGCTGCCCGCGTCCAGCCGTTTGATCTCCTTCAGTGTTCGTGCCTCAACAGGGCCTGTTCCACCGGTTGTGCGATCCAGGGTTTCGTCGTGGAATACAATCAGGTGCCCATCGGCGGTGCGCTGCACATCAAATTCCACCCCATCCGCCCGCAGATCGATAGCGACCTGGAAGGATGCCAACGTGTTTTCAGGAGCTAAGCCACGTGCTCCCCGGTGTCCCAGGATCATTGGATGCCGTTTGGACACGCGTGACACAGGCATCGGCAGCAGATTCGACCATTCAGGCCGGGTTTCGATAGGCAGGATAGGATCGTTCATGACTTCTTCTCGTAAAAGTTGTTTGGCGGGAGCCGCCTGATGCAGCTTCCTGTTTCGATAATACTTTGCTGTGCGCCACACCGGGTCGGGATCAGCCATCGTTCCCCGCACCAGCGTAATGACCGCGATCTCTGGGATGCAGTTAAAGCGCAGCACATATTTTGCCGCTCCAATGCCCGCCGTTACATACAATCCCAGGTTGCCCACACGGTAGGCACCGAACGGGTACAACTGCCCGAAAATGGGCAGAATGAGCGGACCGATTCCCGGCAGGCGAACCTGTCCGGCATGCGCATGGCCCGATAATTGTAACGCAATTCGCGGGTCGGCGGCGGCAATCCGCGCATAGTCTGGCTCGTGGGCCAGCAAAATCACGCGATCATCAGGGCCAACGCCGTCCAAAGCCGCGCTGAGATCAGGAAATCCCCAGAGCATATCGTCTACCCCGGCAATTACCAGGGAGTCACGCCCCCGGCTGATGCGCCCCTGCTGGTTGCAGAGCAGGCGCATTCCGGCACGTTTGGTGGCAAGACGTACTTCCTCAACGCCATGGTGATAATCGTGGTTGCCCAACACGCTCCACGCGCCGTCGGGGGCCTGGAACTGGGCAAGATCTTTGGTGGATGCCTGCAATCCCGCGCCCGGTCCGGTGAAGTCACCTGTCATGGCGACCATATCAGGATTCAGGCGGTTGACCTTATCGACCACGACAGGCAGGTGCTCTTCCAGCAGATCGAAATTCAGATGCAGGTCGGAGATATGCGCAATCCGGTATCCCTCAAATGCTTCGGGCAGATCGGGGACGGGCAAATTCACTTTCGTAACCCGTATGCGGCGCGGCTCGATCTGCCAGCTATAAAGTCCGGCGGCTACCACTGCCGTCCCAGTCAAGCCACCTGCGAGCGCTGTTAATCGTTTCATCCTGCTGCGCTCATTTCTTTCAACACCAAGCGGGCCACCATCGGACGGTGATCGGATGTGCCGCCGCTGCTGCCCACATACGCATCATAGGCAGTAAAAGCATCGTTGTGCCACACGTAGTCGATCCGCACCATCGGCGGCAAATAACCGGTCTGCCGGAAACTTTTGGCAGGGAAGGTAAAGCCCATTCCCCAGCCGACTTCACGGAAAAAGTCATCCAGCATGCGGTCTAATTTGTGATAGTCGTCGCCACCCTGAGTCATGTTGCAGTCGCACAGTACGAGCAGCGGGCCGCTGTCGGCTTGCAGCCTCTCCCGGAGATCCGCCATTTCGTGGCGACGCTGAGTATCGTTGTAGCGGGTGAACATGTTATAGGGTGAATGCGGATGAGTGATATAGACAATGACCGGCGTATCCTCGATCTGAACAATAACTCGCACATGGCGCACATATTTATGGTGCGTGTGGAAAACGCTGTAATCGGTGATTGGGTAGCGGCTGAGCAGTCCCACGCCGTGAGAGTCCCTTGAGGCGAATAACAGTTGGTAGGGATATTTGTCGTGCAGGTCAGTGCTGAACAGGGCAGCATGTTCCGGGCCAAGTTCCTGGACGGCAATCATATCCGCATCCATCCCCTTGATTGTCCGCAGGATCGTTTCTGGATCGGAGCCTTCCGAATGGATATTGAAGGTGGCCACTGTCAGATCGGTTCCGGCGGGTTTGTCGATGGTGGGGGGTGGCAGCAGCAGATCGCCGTATACCAGGGCGAACACAGCCAGTAGAGGAATTTGCATCCCCGCCAGCAGCAGGCGCAGGCGCGAAAGCAGCCCGAGTACACCCAGCACCGCCGCAATCAGCGCTCCCCAGGGAATAAAGTTATTCAAGAAAGCGACCCAGCGCCAATCCTCGCCCGCCAGCCGCCATGCTACCACATAACCGCTCGCCAGCAGTCCATAAATAACAATCACGCTTTGGAGAACGCTCCACAGCGGCGTAGTAAAACGGGTGCGCAGAAATCGTGTTTCTCTGATCTCGGTCCAACTGGCTGCTTCTCCGCCCATCAGGCTCCTATCCTCAGTTTTTTTGACCATGTTTAAGAATATAGCGTGATTAGATACGTATGAGATGGGGTTTTATCCAAAATAGACCTGAACATGATCACCGTCGTCGTCATCGACTTCGATCATCAGTGGCTCATTCGTATCCATATTTTTCATCAGGACCAGCATGGAAGAAGCCATCTCCAGGTTCTGTGCGGTTTCGGCATTCACAAAACGGTGGGCATAACGCAGCCCGATCCCGAACAGACGCAGCGGCATAGGCAGGCTAATGGCGAACTTCGTCCCATCGTCTTCCCGAACGCGAATATGCACCCATCGCGAATCGCGGCTCCACCACGCGATCAATACCGCCAGCCCGCCCAGGATCAGGAAGCTCCACCCACAGAAGAGCAGCAGCGCCGGGGAAACGGTCGTGATGCACCATCCAGCCGCGACGAGCAGGACGATGCCCACCCAAAAGGGAATTTCCCAGTAGCGGCGGAAGTGCAACTCTGGCGAGGTGGAGAACGTCACGTTGTCGGCGTGATCGAGAACAGTCTGTTTAAAGTCGTCCAATGCCTCGGCGTCTTCCTCCGCACCGAGTGCTGCCAGCAGTTGTTCGGCTTCGGCAGGCGTAATCTGCCCATTTGCCAGCATATCCAAAATGCGCAGCCGTTCCTCGGATGTCATATCTCGCCTCCTTTTATAGTGAAGACACCAGCATACTCGATTCTGCGCGTCTGCGTAGGGCCGCCTAATTGCCCGACCCGCGCGGGTGTGTTAAGATGTCCGGCAACATCGCTCTCAGGCTGGGTTGAAAACATTGCGCACCGCGTCCTATTCCAGACGAAAACGCAGAGGTAGTAGGGGTATGAGCCGTCGAGTTCTCATTGGTTTCATCTTTATCAATGTGGTTGTCTCGCTGGCTGTGGCCTGGCTGGTGATCAGCTTCAGCCGCAACCAGGAGTCAGATGGAGAAGAGCCGCCTGCGCCTCAGGTGCAGGTGATGATCGTCTCGGCAACCCCGCCGCCCGGCGGTGACGTGCCTGCTGCCGATACCATTGGGACGGCGAACGCCCTTGCGCTGACGATTACTGCGTTGGCTCAGGAGGCCCAGAATCCTCTGGTGATCACAGCCACACCTGCCGAAGGAGAAGCGGGGATCGCGGTTGCTCCAGCACCGACCCTGCCGACGATCAACCCGTCCTTCCTGCCGCCCATTCCGAGCGAACTGCCACCCGGCCTGCCCAGCGCAACGCCCCAATCGGACGGGTGCATTCGCTACGAAGTTCAATCGGGCGATGTGATTATCACGATTGCGCAGCAGTATGGTGTACTGCCCGGTGATATTCTGCTGGCGAACGGCATGGACGAGAACGATATCCTCAACATCGGTGATATCCTGATCATCCCTGTCGAGGGGTGCGACGCGCTCAATACAGCAACGCCTATTCCCAGCCCGTCCCGTACACCGTTTCAATTGACCCGTGTTGTTCCTACGGTCACGCTGCCAGCGACAGCAACAGCAGCCCAGATTACCATCAGCAATGTGCTCAGTTGGGGTGATGTCAATAACGAAGCCGTTGAACTGCGCAATCTGGGCAGCGTGGTCAATTTGCAGGGGTGGACTCTGGCGAGTTCGGATGGAGAGGATATCTTCTATTTCCCCGAATTCCGCATGCAGCAGGGCAGTCTGGTGCGCGTCTACAGCCGCCAGGGGTCCAACACACCTGCCGCGCTGTACTGGGGGCTGGATCGTCCCGCCTGGGCGGATGGCGATACTGTTTCGCTGGTGGATGCCAGCGGCCAGGTTCAGGCGACCTATCGAGTGGGAAGTACAACACCCGGCTAAATAAAATGCCCTCTCCGGTTGTGTGAGAGGGCATTTTTATGTACTACGATTTACTTGAATCAGAGGGGTTTTTCTCCTCTTCATCGCCTTTCAGTCCCTTGCGAAACTCACGGATTGCGGAACCCATCTCGCCACCAATACGCGATACACGTCCCACACCGAAAAGCAAAACTACAACCGCCAAAACAATGAGCAATTCGGGTGTACCGATGCCGCCCATAACTCACTTCTCCTTCAATGTTGAGCGTTGTCATGCAACTGTCTCCCATTATACCAAGTTCTCGATAATAAGGTCACAAAACACTGGCGATCCACTCCCGCGCTTGCTACACTACAGGCATCTATTTACCAAGGAGATGCCCAGTGCCCGCACAGGCGCTTTATCTGAAATGGCGGCCACAAACCTTCGGGGATGTGATCGGCCAGGAGCATATTACCCGCACCCTGCGTAACGCACTGCGCGGCGGACGCATCCGCCACGCCTATCTCTTCAGTGGCCCTCGCGGAACGGGCAAGACGACAATGGCTCGTTTGCTGGCTAAAGCCGTGAACTGCCAACATCCCGATCCGGATCACCGGCCATGCAACGAATGCAGCTACTGTATTTCGGTGAATGAGGGGCGTTTTCTCGACCTGATCGAAATTGACGCGGCTTCGCATACGGGCGTGGATGATGTGCGTGATCTGCGCGACAAAATAGCCTTTTCGCCCAGTGAGGGGCAATATAAGGTCTACATCATTGACGAAGTGCACCGTTTTTCCGGCGCGGCCTTTGATGCCCTGCTCAAAACGCTGGAAGAGCCGCCCGCTCACGCCATATTTGTGCTGGCAACGACGGAGATCGCCAAGGTTCCGGCAACGATCAAAAGCCGCTGTTTGATGTTTGATTTCCGACGCGTGTCGGTGGCCGAAGTGGTCGAACGACTGGCCCTCATCTGCGACACAGAAGGCGTATCTATCGATCCCGCTGCGCTCGAACTGGTCGCCCGCGAGGGAACCGGCAGCGTGCGGGACAGCATCAGCCTGTTGGATCAACTGCTGGCCGATCCCGAAGAACATATCTCCCTGGAACTTGCCCAACAGGTCCTCGGTACGGCCAGCGGACAGAATGTGGTCGATCTGGCGCAGGCGATTATCGAAGGTAACGTCTCCGGCGGCCTGGATCTGATTCACGTTGCTGTGGATCAGGGAGCCGATCCCCGCCAGTTTGGGCGGCAGGTGGTCGAACATCTCCGCCAGGTGATGCTGGTCATGATGGCTGGGGACGATTTGGTCGATGCCACTCCGGAGCGACGAGCCGTGATCCACCAGCAGGCGGAATCGGTAGGACGCAAGGCGCTGTTATCCGCGCTTCGCGCCTTCAACGCGGCCATCCAGGAATGGCAGGGCGGTTGGCAGCCGCAGCTTCCCCTGGAACTGGCTTTTTTGGAGAGCATCAAACCTGTAACCGAGGATCACCCTGAAACAACACCTGCACCTGTGGCTGCGCCTCGCGCTCGCACGCGCCCTCGCAGCCAGGACGATTTGCCCGTACCTGTGCAGCCATCATCGCCTAAGACTGCCCCCGCCGAGGAACCGCCGTCGTCTGGAATTAGCGCATCAGACATCAAGGCCCAGTGGTCCAAAATTCAGAAGGCGGCGAAGGTCTATCACCCACTGCTGCCCGCTCTGCTCGATCATGCTGCCCCGCGTGATATCAAGGGCAGTACGCTGGTTGTTGGCGTCGAGACGGATATCTTTAAGGCGAAAATCGAAGATAAGCGAGATGCGCTCGAAGAAGCGCTGCACGATGTATTGGGCATTCCCCTGCGCGTGACTCTCATTCTGGCCGGAGCAGCCGGGAAAAAACATGTCGATGATATGCTTCAGCAGGACGATGTGCTGGCCTTTGGCGTGAATGATCTCGGCGGCGAGATTACCGATCTGGACGAATAGCGGAGGCGGGATGGGCGCTTTTTATACCAATATCACCTTGCGCGGCCCAGAACAGGCCCAGATAGTGGATTTTCTCAAGGAGCAAGGGCGAGTCGCGTTTGTTTCGCCCCCCATCGATGGCTGTACGGTAGTTTATGATGAACAGTGCGAGTCCCAGGACGACCAAATTCTTTTTGGATTGGCGTCAGCTCTCTCGGCCCGGTTCTCGTGTCCTGCCCTGGCTGTCTTGATCCACGATTTTGATATCCTCAAGTACGGTCTGGCTCGTGATGGCAAACTAGTTGATGAATATGACTCGTGCCCTGGCTATTTTACAGGCGTGAACCGCCGACCCAAAGGCGGCAAGGCAGAGAATTTATGTCAGGCTTTTGCGGCAGAAGAATATAAAGCCGAAGTTGAGGGAATTCTGCGCGCCGGAACCGCGGACAACTCTTCACCCTATTGGGCGGATGCTCAGCAGCAGCACAACGATCTGGCGGAGGCGTTGGGACTGCCGTCATTTTCGGTCAATTTGGGCTATCATTATATAGAACAAGGCGAGTGGATGGAGGATTTCGTCCATCCCGTTCATACCGTTACCGGTAACAAGGAGCAGCAGATGAGCAAAAAACCTTCACGCGGCGGTTTTGGTGGACGCCCCGGCGGCCCCGGCGGCGGCATGCCGAACCAGGCTGGCATGATGCGCCAGATTCAGAAGATGCAGGAAGATATGGCAGCGGCGCAGGCTGCCCTGGAAACCGAAACTGTTGAAGCCAGCGTTGGCGGTGGTGCGGTAACGGTGGTCATCACGGGCGGCCAGAAGATTCAGTCGATCACGGTCAATAAAGAGATGATCGACACGTCCGACGAAGAGTGGATCACCGATTTGCAGGATTTGTTGGTCGCCGCTGTGAATCAGGCCATCGAAAAAGCCCAGGCGCTCGCTTCTGAACGGATGGGCGGCGTGACTGGTGGCCTGGATTCGATGCTGCCCGGTGGTTTGGGCGGATTATTTGGCTAAGAGGCTTATGTGAGCAAAGCAGTTCCTCGGCCCGTAACTCAGTTGATTGATGCCTTTTCGCGTTTACCTGGCGTGGGACCCAAGACGGCTTCGCGCCTGACCTATTTTTTGCTGCGCGCTCCTGACGATCTATCCCTGTCTCTGGCAACAGCGCTCAGTGAACTCAAATCCAAAACGCGCACCTGCTCGATATGCTACAACATCACAGAAGAAGATCCTTGTGGCATCTGCGCCGATGCTGAGCGCGACGCAACGCAGCTCGTGGTGGTGGAAGAGCCGCTTGACGTGCTGGCTGTCGAACGAACAGGCGCGTACAAGGGGCGCTATCATGTGCTGCACGGTGCGATTTCACCTGTGGAAGGCATTGGCCCGGAAGATTTAAAAATCCGTGAGCTGGTGAACCGGGTAGAGCAGGGCGGTATTCTGGAAGTGATTATTGCCACCAACCCCGGCATGGAAGGTGATGCAACTGCGATGTACATCCAACGCCAACTGGCTCCTTCTGGGGTGAAGGTGACCCGATTAGCCCGTGGGCTGCCGACCGGAGGCGATCTGGAATACGTCGAATTCGATCACGCTGCTGCGCGCCTTACAGGGCCGCAACACGATGTAGCTAATGTTTGAAGGGGGTTTCTAAACGATTTTCACTCAGTTTGAGAAATCCCCCTTGACTCCCCTCTAGAAGGGTGATAAGATGTTCGCACGCTCAACGAGAACAAAGCATCATGTGAGTGATGCATGTTCCACAAACCCAATAAGCGACATCGAGTTCAGTCAAAACTGACCCTTGCAAAAGTAAAAATGGGCCGGTAGAATAACGACCAAGCTTGATGATGAGTGCCCGGAGGCGATAGACACGATAGAACGCAGAGCAGCAGAGTAAGCAAGCAGCAGCGTGACGAAGTGTCTAGAGCCGGCGGAAGTCGGTTTTTTAGTCCTCAGGGCCGGTGGATGGCGCACCTTAACAACAGCATAGTGACAGGAAGCAAGCAGCAAAACAAGCAAGCGAGCAACCAGAATTGAGTAACTAGGCAGTGAGGGAGATCCTCACTGTTGGAAGAACTCTTGAAGGACGGAGAGTTTGATCCTGGCTCAGGATGAACGCTGGCGGCGTGCCTAATACATGCAAGTCGAACGAGAACCATTAGCAATAATGGGGACAGTGGCGCACGGGTGAGTAACACGTAGCTGACCTGCCCTTCGGAGGGGGACAACGGCTGGAAACGGCCGCTAAGACCGCGTACGCTCAGTCGGTTTAGAAGCGACTGAGGAAAAGAGTAATCTGCCGAAGGAGGGAGCTGCGGCCCATCAGCTAGTTGGTCGGGTAATGGCCTACCAAGGCGACGACGGGTAGGGGGCCTGAGAGGGTGACCCCCCACACTGGGACTGAGACACGGCCCAGACTCCTACGGGAGGCAGCAGTAAGGGATATTGCGACAATGGGCGAAAGCCTGACGCAGCAACGCCGCGTGTGGGATGACGGCCTTCGGGTTGTAAACCACTTTTCTGCGTGAAGAGGAAGGACGGTAGCGCAGGAATAAGTCTCGGCTAACTACGTGCCAGCAGCCGCGGTAAAACGTAGGAGGCGAGCGTTATCCGGATTTACTGGGTGTAAAGCGTGTGCAGGCGGACTTTCAAGTGGTGCGTGAAAGCGCCCGGCTCAACCGGGCGAGGACGTGCTAAACTGAGAGACTAGAGGTAGGTAGAGGCGTGTGGAATTCCGGGTGTAGTGGTGAAATGCGTAGAGATCCGGAGGAACACCAGAGGCGAAGGCGACACGCTGGGCCTGACCTGACGCTCAGACACGAAAGCATGGGGAGCGAACGGGATTAGAAACCCCGGTAGTCCATGCCGTAAACGATGTCGACTAGGTGTCGCGGGGGTAACACTCTGCGGTGCCGAAGCCAACGCGATAAGTCGACCACCTGGGGACTACGGCCGCAAGGTTAAAACTCAAAGGAATTGACGGGGGCCCGCACAAGCAGCGGAGCGTGTGGTTTAATTCGAGGCTACACGAAGAACCTTACCTGGGCTTGACATGGCGGTGGTAGGGAACCGAAAGGGGACCGACCTTCGGGAGCCGTCACAGGTGCTGCATGGCTGTCGTCAGCTCGTGTCGTGAGATGTCCGGTTAAGTCCGGTAACGAGCGCAACCCCTGGTTCCAGTTACATGTGTCTGGAGCGACTGCCCGTACAAAGCGGGAGGAAGGTGGGGATGACGTCAAGTCAGCATGGCCTTTATGTCCAGGGCTACACACACGCTACAATGGCCGGTACAATAGGTTGCCAACCCGCGAGGGGGAGCCAATCCCATCAAAGCCGGTCTCAGTTCGGATTGTAGGCTGCAACTCGCCTACATGAAGTCGGAGTTGCTAGTAACCGCGCATCAGCTATGGCGCGGTGAATACGTTCCCGGGCCTTGTACACACCGCCCGTCACGTCATGGGAGCTGGTCATGCCTGAAGTCGGTGGGCTAACCTCACGGAGGCCGCCGCCTAAGGCAGGGCTGGTGACTGGGACGAAGTCGTAACAAGGTAGCTGTAGCGGAAGCTGCGGCTGGATCACCTCCTTTCTACTGGATTTGTTGTTCGCGGTCGCAAGACGGCGGACCAATCCCTGCTCTGGCAACAGAGCCCATCCATTTTCCTGGCGTTCTCACCGCCGGGACACCAATCGTTTGCCCATGCTCCTCCTTCCTGTCACTCTGCTGGGGTTGAGATCGCCGCAGTAGGAACCGGGTCTGTAGCTCAGTTGGCTAGAGCACTCGCCTGATAAGCGAGAGGTCACCTGTTCGAGCCGGGTCAGACCCACCATCTTGGGGGGACGTAGCTCAACTGGGAGAGCGGTGCCTTTGCAAGGCATAGGTCAGGGGTTCGAATCCCCTCGTCTCCACCAGAAATAAACCTTGACAGGTGCAAGGCGTTAAGATAAACTAACCAACACCTGAATAAATCTGTAATAAAGCGGAGTGAACGCTTGAAGTCTGTGGTGAGCAAGGTCCTAACTGAATAGCTGGCAAGACGACAAGCGCGCGACCGCGAGTAGCACGAGAGATAGGCGGCCCGGCAGACATGTCGGGTCGTTTTTGTGAGAGCCGCCCCACCGCGACACAAGGTTCTGAAATGGAACTGGGCCAGCGATCAGGAAAGCGGTCCACCCAGAAGAAGTAAGATTAAGAAAAGCAAGACCGCACCTGAATGACAGACCCGCAACAGATGCAGGCCGGTCCCAACGGCGGTTCACAAGAAAAAGTAAGACAAGCAAGACCGCACCTTAAGGATTTAAAGCAAGCAGCCCCAGCGAAGGGGTGTCAGTCGAGGAGTGTCCAGCAGGCAATGGTGGGCACTCCCCGGGGGACACCGTCTCCTGGGCAGGGCAATCATCCGGTCGAAACAGGCCGGAGAGGAAAACCCTGGGATGGGCAACCATCCGGCGGAAAGGAAACTTTCCGACGCACCTTAACAAGAGCATACGAGAAGAGTAACGCGAGAACATCAATTTCTCCGCATCACAAGAATGATAAGCTACTAAGAGCGTACGGTGGATGCCTTGGTGCCAAATGCCGATGAAGGACGCGGTACACTGCGAAAAGCTCTGGTCAGGTGTGTGCAACCGTTTGAGCCGGAGATGTCCGAATGGGGAAACCCACGTGGGGGCATGCCCACGGATCCTGAGAGGAACACAATACTTTCAGGAAGGGAACCCGGGGAACTGAAACATCTCAGTACCCGGAGGAAAAGAAACGATTCCCTGAGTAGTGGCGAGCGAAAAGGGAAGAGCCTAAACCGGCCAGCTTGCTGGGCGGGGTTGTAGGACAAAGCGGAAACGTGTGCGACTAAAGACGAACGGCTCTGGAAAGGCCGGCCATAGACGGTGACAGCCCGGTAGACAGACGGTCAAGCACGGGGCTTTGCTCCTGAGTACCACGGGGCACGCTAATCCTGTGGGAAACTGGGGAGCCCACTCTCCAAGGCTAAATACATTTGGCGACCGATAGCGGACCAGTACCGTGAGGGAAAGGTGAAAAGAACCCCGGTGAGGGGAGTGAAATAGAACCTGAAACCGTGCGCTTACAAGCAGTCAGAGGGCCATATGGGCCTGATGGCGTGCCTCTTGGAGAATGAGCCAGCGAGTTAATTTCTGTGGCAAGGTTAAGGGAGCGACACCCGGAGCCGCAGCGAAAGCGAGTTTGAAGAGGGCGTGCAGTCGCAGGAATTAGACACGAAACCAGGTGAGCTACCCATGGCCAGGCTGAAGCGACGCTAAACCGTCGTGGAGGGCCGAACCTTTCAACGTTGCAAAGTTGTGGGATGAGTTGTGGGTAGGGGTGATATGCCAAACGAACTTGGAGATAGCTTGTTCTCTCCGAAATAGCTTTAGGGCTAGCGTTGCGCGATGAGTCTGGGAGGTAAAGCACTGGATGGGCTAGGGGCCTCACGGTTACCAAACCCAACCAAACTCTGAATGCCTGGACATTTAGCGCGGCAGTCGGACTACGGGAGATGAGTTTCGTGGTCGAAAGGGAAACAGCCCAGACCCTCGGCTAAGGTCCTCAAGTGCAGGCTAAGTGGCAAACGAGGTGGGAGTGTACAGACAGCCAGGAGGTTGGCTTAGAAGCAGCCACCCTTTAAAGAGTGCGTAATAGCTCACTGGTCAAACGCTCCTGCGCGGATAATGTAACGGGGCTCAAGCCTGACACCGAAGCCCGGGATTAGCAGAGCAATCTGCTACTGGTAGGAGAGCGTTCTGGGAGCAGCGAAGCCCGACCGGCAAGGACGGGTGGAGCGACCAGAAGTGAGAATGCTGGCATGAGTAGCGAAAAACATGTGAGAACCATGTTCGCCGTACGTCTGAGGTTTCCGACGGAAGGTCAGTCCGCGTCGGGTTAGTCGGTCCTTAGCCGAGGCTGAGAAGCGTAGGTGATGGACAACAGGTTAATAGTCCTGTACCGCCTTTTTGGAGCGATGGAGGGACGCAGCGTGGTAAGTCAGCCTCTGAGTGGATTGAGGTGCCAAGCGTAGTAGGCGCTGAGGGAGTAGGGAAAACCGCTCCTGAGCCGAAAGCGCGATGGCGGAGCCTTCGGGCCAGAAGTGACTAAGCCGTGCTGCCGAGAAAAGCTTCTAAGCGATGAAGAAGAGGCGACCGTACCGCAAACCGACACTGGTAGACGGGTAGAGTATACCAAGGCGAACGGGAGAACCCTCGTTAAGGAATTAGGCAAAATGGCCCCGTAACTTCGGGAGAAGGGGCGCCCCTCGCAAGGGGGGCCGCAGTGAAAGGGCTCTAGCGACTGTTTAACAAAAGCACAGGTCTCTGCAAACGCGCAAGCGGACGTATAGGGGCTGACGCCTGCCCAGTGCCGGAAGGTTAAGGGGAGAGGTTAAGGGTAACCCTGAAGCTTTGAACCGAAGCCCCGGTGAACGGCGGCCGTAACTATAACGGTCCTAAGGTAGCGAAATTCCTTGTCGGGTAAGTTCCGACCCGCACGAATGGCGTAACGACTGGAGCACTGTCTCAACGAGGGACCCGGCGAAATTGAAGTACGTGTGAAGATGCGCGTTACCCGCAGCAGGACAAAAAGACCCCGTGGAGCTTTACTACATCTTGCTATTGCGTTAGGGCTTGACTTGTGCAGCATAGCTGGGAGGCTGAGAAGCTGGCGCGCCAGCGTCGGTGGAGCCATTCTTGAGATACCAGCCTGGTGAAGTCTTGGCCCTAACCGGTGAACAAGCACCGGGACAGTGGCAGGTGGGTAGTTTGACTGGGGCGGTCGCCTCCAAAAGGGTAACGGAGGCGCCCAAAGGTTCCCTCAGGTTGAATGGAAACCAACCGCAGAGTGTAAAGGCACAAGGGAGCTTGACTGCAAGACAGACACGTCGAGCAGAGACGAAAGTCGGGCTTAGTGATCCCACGGTACCGAGTGGAAGGGCCGTGGCTTACCGGATAAAAGCTACCCCGGGGATAACAGGCTAGTCTGGTCCAAGAGTTCACATCGACGACCAGGCTCGGCACCTCGATGTCGGCTCATCGCATCCTGGGGCTGGATCAGGTCCCAAGGGTTGGGCTGTTCGCCCATTAAAGCGGTACGTGAGCTGGGTTCAGACCGTCGTGAGACAGGTCGGTCTCTATCCGCTGTGGGCGTAAGGAGTTTGCGAGGGCCTGCCCCTAGTACGAGAGGACCGGGGTGGACGAAGCGCTCGTGTGTCGGTTGTCGTGCCAACGGCATCGCCGAGTAGCGACCTTCGGTTGAGATAACCGCTGAAAGCATCTAAGCGGGAAACTCGCCTCAAGATGAGACTCCTCACTGGATAACCAGGTAAGACCGCTGGTAGACCACCAGCTTGATAGGCGGCCGGTGTACAGGCAGCAATGCCTTCAGCCAAGCCGTACTAATGGTCGAGGGCTTATCACCGTGATGCGGAGAAATTGGCGTTCTAACGTCCCCTCTTCTCGTAGCTCGTACTCATAACACACATTCCGTTGTTTTCACTGGCCAGTCCGGTTGGTGGCTTTAACGGTGGGGGTACACCCGGTCCCTTCTCGAACCCGGTCGTTAAGCCCACCCGTGCCGATGGTACTTGGAGCGCAGGCTCCTGGGAGAGTAGGTCGCTGCCAACCCCACTGGCCTTTCCTTTTTTCCACCCCTACCCACACTTCTTTGCTGATTCTTTCTGCCTGAGTATACTGATAGACGTCTGGCGAGGCGCGTAGGTGCCGGTTGACCGGGAGGTGGACGGTGGCGAGACGTGTCACAATCGGGCTGATCCTGATTCTGGGGCTGCTTGCCGCTATCACTGGTTGCCAGGGCAAAGTCAGCACCACTGAGCCAACCGCGACGCGAGTCGAAGACGTCACTGCGCAGGCGGCATTAGTCACGCAAACGCCGCTGCCAACTCGTACAGCGACGGCTATTCCACCCACTGCCACTCCCGCGCCACCAACTCTCACTCCTTCGGCAACAACGTATCCAACTTATACACCCTATCCCACTTATACACCTCTGCCGCCGACCATCACTAGCACGATTACACCCAGCTTTACGCCTTCTCCTGAAATAGATGAACGAGCGACTATGGAGGCAGAAAATACGCAAATCGCTCAGGTTATCGAGGCGGTTGTTGCGGCTACTCTAACCTCATGGCCGAGCGTTACACCCTATCCCACGCTGACTCCAGAGCCAACGAATACTCCGACGCCAAGCATCACGCCAACGCCAGAAATTCAATTTCACAGGATTGAACTGCCAGAACTGGGACTGGCTTTTGATTACCCGGATGGGTGGATCACCCCTGAAGGAGATGCCTTGGAGGGAGCAAGTGGCTATCCATCACTCGATGATACAGCCGTGCGACTGGTTATGATTCGTGGCTATGCGACTGATATTCGCTTTAATGCCAGCCGGAATATACCCTACCACGATCCTCTAGAAGCGGTGCATGACTTGACAGCGGGCTTCTATACTCTTGTCAACAGATCGACTCACGATGGATATCCAGCCTGGGATGCGCAGGCAGTCGCCCCTGAAGCCCACTATCGATATCACTTCTATCTCATTGCTTATGAAGATCAATGGATATTGCTCGCTGCGGCTGGACCTGATGAACAGTTTCACGTGTTAGATACGATCATCTTTGATCGTCTGCTTGGTACACTGGAAATTCTGGTTCTGCCAGCCACACCAACACCCCAATGGACATATACACCCAGCCCTACGCTTACTTCCACGAGTACACTGCCGCGCCCAACCGTTGATCCCCGGCAGGAAGCGCAGGCGCGTTACACGCAGGCTGCTCAGTTTGATCAGCGTGTGGAGCAAGCGGCTAACGCGACGTTGACCGCGTGGCCGAGTGTGACCCCTTACCCAACACTAACACCGCAGCCGACCTACACACCCTATCCCACGCCCACTGAGGCGCGCGTAACGCCAATTGTAGAGTTGCCCAGTTCAACTCCACAGCCCGAAATCCGGTTTGAGCCAATTACACTTATGGACCTGGGACTGGCCTTTGATTATCCCAACTTGGCTGGGTCCCGAAATGATCAGTCCTGGGCTGGCGATTGGCAACCCGCCGGGCGAGGATATCGGAATCCGGCTGATTTTGCTGCGGAGCTACCCAGCAGATCTCGTAGCGTCCGGCACGGTGACGAGCGACGATCCACGCGCCGCCCTGAAAGATTTGATGGCGGGGTTAGACTTTCAAATTGATGAGACAGACCGTTTTGGGCTTCCGGCCTGGGAAGCACGGGCGCAGAATCCTGACGACAATTCGCAGTTTCACTACTATTTGATCGTATCGGGCGGGGAATGGATACTCATTGGCGCTACCGCCCCTGCCGCCGCATTTGAAAGTGTGGATACGGTCATTTTCGAGCGATTGGCACAGTCTTTGCAAATCCTGGCGCTGCCGCCAACGCCCACTTTGCCGCGCACGCCCGTACCGCCTACTCTGACGCCCAGCGCAACGCTACCATCCCTCACGCCCAGCCCAACCCGGCCTTCACCAACGCCAAGCGCGACTCAGCCCTCTGTGACGCCGATCGCCATCTGGTCCCGCGCCGGACTTTTTTGCGACGGCGACCGCCATCGTGGAGGGGGCAACGGCTCAGGCTCATCTGTCAACAGCGACACGCAGCCCGATTCCGCCAACGGCGACGATCATCCCGCCGACGGCGACTGCTGCCGCCAACCGTATGCCGTTACGATTAATCGCCAGCCCAACGGCGATCCGGGCGACACCAACGCAGGCTTACAGCGGTTTCTCGCTGACGGCGACGCAGTTGGCGAATGATCTCACCCAGACCGCCAACTATTACCAGTCGCCGACGACGCGCCCGCCCAGCCCAACATACACTCCGACTCCTTCGCCGACACCGACGATGACGCCGAACTGGAATGCCACGGCAACTGCTTATGTTGCCCAAGCGACACAGACAGCCGAAATTCTCTCGACACCTGTCACGCATTATGCTGATTCTGCATCGGGTCTAACTTTTGATGTGCCGGAGGGTTGGCAGGCTCCTCAGATGATCAGCGCCCATGCGATTTACCTGACAGATGGGATCGCCAAAATATTCGTTTACAGCGGCAATGCAGCTTATTTTGAAAGTTATATTCCAACCGATATCACTGATCTGAATGCTGCCGCTGAGGCAGTTAGCCAGCAGATGAATGCGCCCATTGTTCCTTCTAATGTAGAGGGCGCGGCCAGAATTGTCCCTGCTGCCAAAGACGGCAGGCAGGGCGAGATTTATCTGTTCGCGCCAGATGGCGGCTGGCTCCTGATCTCACTTAACGCGCCGACAGCCGATTATGATACGTATCGGAAGATGTGTTTACGCCGTTCCTGGACTCGCTTGTGCTGCCGGGCCAAACGTACACTGCCGCCGCCAACGGCAACTCTGACGCTCCGCAGCAACTCTGATACCACTGCACCTGTTGTTCTCAAGCCGTATACGGGCAGCAAGGTCGATATCGCCTTTGTCGTTCCGGCGGGCTGGATCGAATGGGTTTCGGAAGATATGTCCATGGCGGAAGCCGGGGTGTGGGGAGCGGCTTTCTCGGAAAAAGAAGAGGACGTTAATATAGTCGGTTCTCAATCCGGCCTGATTCTTTCCGTGATACGTTACGATACAACGCTTAATCCTGATTTGGACATGGCTTATGAGACTCCCGATGCGCTTCTGGAAGAGATGGTCACAGAGACGAACAATCAGGAGGTTATCTCTCCCGTTACCTTTCTATCTGATTCCCCGTATCCTGCCGCCGGGGTGATCCTCGAATATCCAGATTTTTCGGCGGTCTTCTACGCGGTGAAGCTCGATCAAAATAACTGGGCATTGGTCACGCTGTCCGGGCCGCCTCATTCGGATTTACTGCCGCTGGATGAACCGATGATGCACGCGATTATCCGCTCAATCAGGTGGAGAGATTTTTCGGATCAGCTTTCTGCAACGCCGCCTGAGCCGACTGCTGCCCCCACAGCCGCCGCAACTGCCACGCTGCCGCTGCCAACGGTGACTCTGACGCCAACGCACTGCGCCTGTTGTCCTCAAGCCGTATACAGGCAGCAAGATTGACATCGATTTCCTTGTTCCGGCGGGCTGGATCGAATGGGTTTCGGAAGATCTCTATGATCCAGAGTCAGGACTTATGGGCGTCATGTTCTCCGAAGCTGAAGCGGATGTGAACAGCAACCTGGATCATGTGACTGGCCTGATACTGGTGATGGCGCGGATAGATGGCGGATCGAGTGGTATGTTGTATGATAATCCGCAGGAACTCCTGACGGATATGCTCACTTCCGAGGAAAAACCACCCGCCATAGCTCCTTTCAGCAGTGCTGCTTACCCGGCTGCACGCGCTATTTTGCAGACGATGGACGACTTACAAGTCGCTGTATATGCCTTGCAGATCGACCAGGACAACTGGGTGTTAGCCATGCTGGTCGGCCCGCTTGATACCCATATAGCCCTGCTGGACGAAACACTGATGCAGCCCATTGTCCGGTCCATTACACGGAACGAACCCGCTGCGCTTCCCCCTTCGCCGACAGCAACATTTGTGCCGATACCAACCTAATCACTTTTACAGGTTTTTTGCAATTTGGCGCTATGTTGTAAGATAGTCTGTGCCCGGTCCAGTGTGGACTTTGGCGCAGACGTTCTATTTTATTACCTTTAGCAGGGTGCAAATGCCAAAAAATATTTCGACCAATTTCCTTGCTTTTGTAGCTGTTGCCGCAATGATTTTGTTGATTGGCATGGTCGCGCTGCTGGCGACCTCTCTGGTTAACCGGACGGTGCTCGACCAGTTCCGGTCGCAAGAACTCCAATTGGTCAGTTCCCTGTCGCAGCAAACCGAGACCTATTTTCTGGGTCTGAACGCGGATGTCAACAGCCTGTCGCTGGAACCGGATATCAAAACCGTCCTGGCACCCACCCACGACGCCGCGCTTGCCCGGATGGATGAATATGCTCAGCGGCATACGGGCGTTATTCGTTCCATGCTGCGCTTTGACTACCGGGGTAATGCGCGCTATGCCTGGCCTTCGTCGCTCCATGAGCAGATTATGGCGGGAGAACGCCCGCCCTACAGCCTACCGTCGTCGCTGCTGACTACCAGCCAGGCGGAAAATGCCGATTTACCCGGCGTGACGCTGGTCCTGGCATCGCGCCGCGATGATCCCAACGGGACGTTTTTGCTGATCGCTCCGCTGGTGACCGATCTCCGAAAAGTTGAATTTGTTGTCTACGAACTGAACCTGGACGAGTTGTTCAGCCAGAGCATGGGTTTCATCGATCTAAAGTCCGACGGGCAGATATGGGTCATTGACAGCATTAACGCGGTGTTGTATCAAGCGAACAAGGGTATTTCGATTGATACGCTGTATGATCACATCTCGCTGGCCTCGTTAACGAGTTTCCGGCAGGCCGCTGTCGAAGACTATGACGCGGGCGGAACAGAGCGGCTGGCTGCTATTGCGCCCATTCATGCCCAGGGACGCACCTTTGTCGTCGTGCTCAGCCGCACGGTAAAAACCGCCCAGGATCAGGTGCGGTCCGACTTGCGGCTTATTTTTGGGATGGCTGCGGGGGCTGTGCTGCTGCTCTCGGGGATGGCATGGCTTGCCCTGCGCCGCATCTCGAAGGAAGCAAAGCGCCGCCAGGAAGAATCGCAGCGCCGCCAGACTGCCCGCGCTCTGTTGGAAGTGTCACGCGCGCTCAATTCCACGCTGGACCTGGAAAGCGTGCTGCGCAGCATTATGGCGGAACTCTATAACCTTGTGCCCTACGACAGCGCGGCGATTTTACTGCTGGATCGGTCCAAGCTGGCAATGGTCGCACACCGCGGGGCCGATTTGGACCAACACACTGCTTCGGAATTTGACCTGGAAGAAGCGCAGGCCGCCAATCAGGTGATTCAGACCGGGAAGCCGCTGGTTATCCAGGATACAGCCACGGACGAACGGTGGGCAACCGCGCCCAACAGCCAGATCCGCGCGTGGATGGGACTGCCGCTGCGGGTGCGCGAAAAAACAGTGGGTGTTCTGAATATCAACAGCCACACGCCGGGAAGTTTCAGCGTGGAGGAAATCGAACTGGCTGAAGCATTCGCGGATCAGGCCAGCATCGCCCTGCAAAATGCACGGCTGCACGACGTGGAAGTCAAGCAGATCGAACAGGAATTAAGTATCGCGCGGGATATCCAATTGAGCCTGCTGCCGTCCGCCGCGCCGGATATCGCGCAGCTTGATATCGCCGCTATCACTGTGCCTGCCCGCCAGGTCAGCGGCGACTATTTCCAATATCTGCCGATGCCCAACGGACGCCTGGGGATCGCGGTAGGTGATGTGAGCGGCAAGGGTATCCCCGCAGCGATTTTGATGGCGGTGATCACCACCGCACTGCGTGACGAACTGGCCCGGAACGCTCGCCCTGCCGATCTGCTGAATGCGCTCAACCAACGCCTGCTTGAACGCATGAAGGAGACCCATGTCAACAGCGCCCTGATGGTCGGGATATTCGATCCACCCACGCGCCACATTGAACTGGCCAACGGTGGCATGGTCCAGCCCTATGTGCGCAGCGGCAAGGAATGGACCTATATCCCGGTGGGCGGCTACCCGTTAGGAGTCTCAAACCGCATGGCCTATGACTCCAAGACGGTGACGCTGGCTCCCGGCGCGGTGCTGCTGATTGCCAGCGACGGTGTGGTCGAAGCACAGAATGCCAGCGGAGAGTTTTTTGGTTTTGAGCGGTTAGAAGCGCTGCTCAACGATCTGCCGCTGGAAGTGACTGCGCAGCAGGTGATTGACCGGATCATCGCCGCCGTGCACGACTATGTAGGGGATGGGGAACCAGCGGATGATCTGACGATTGTCGCTGTCCGTTCACTCGAAGTGATGCCTGTTGGAGAAGCAAGCTAAAGGGGGGATACCGTGCTTAAACGAAGTCTTGTCTTCGTCCTCATTCTGATTCCACTGCTGGTTGCCTGCGGTGGGGAAAACGAAAAGAAACCCGCAGCGACCCAGGCCCTAAACCCCGATTGGCGGTTAGGACTCGTCACCAATGTTCAGGGAACGGTTGAAGATGGCGGATTTAACGAAAGCGCCCACCTGGGAGCATCCCGCGCCGCCAAAGACCTGCATCTCGATTAT
The DNA here is from genome assembly GCA_963753545.1 of uncultured Chloroflexia bacterium. Taxonomy (GTDB): domain Bacteria; phylum Chloroflexota; class Anaerolineae; order Aggregatilineales; family Aggregatilineaceae; genus CAVWCQ01. The sequence continues at coordinate 386,215 of CAVWCQ010000011.1, read as the reverse complement.
AAGTATGCCGTCTCGAAGGACGAGAACGATTACAACATCCAGCTTGATGCGCAGATCGCGGAGGGGCGCAATATTATTGTTACGGTGGGTTTCCCGATGGAAGCCGTTACCCTGGATTATGCCCGCAACCATCCGGACGTGTATTTTATTGGCGTCGATCAGAGTTACAGCGGCGAGGAGATTCCCTCCAACCTGATTGGGCTGCAATTTGCGGAGGATGAGGCCTCGTTTGTTGTGGGCGCACTGGCTGGACGTATGACTATGTCCAACACGATTGCGGTGATTGGCGGCATGGAAATCCCGCCTGTTGTCCGGCTGGCGGAAGGCTTCCGCAACGGAGCACTGTATGCCAATCCTGACGTGAACGTGCTGATCACCTATACAGGTGACTTTGGCAACCCGGACCTGGGCACCCAGACCGCCCAGAATTTCATAAACCAGGGGGCCGATGTGATCTTCGGCGCGGCGGGTAATACGGGCTACGCGGGCATCCAATACGCGGCGCGGCAGGGAGTTCTGGGTGATCGGCGTGGACCAGGACGAGTGGCGGACAAACTTCAAAGAGGGTAGCATTGGCGGATCGGATCGCATTCTGACGAGTGCTGTGAAGCGAATCGATAACGGCGTTTATCAGGCGATCCAATCGATTGTCAGTGGCAGCCCGCAGAGTGGTATTCTGCGTCTGGATACGGCAAGCTGCGGCGTAGGATATGCGCCGTTCCACCAGGCGGCAGACAAGGTTCCCGCCGAGGATGAAAATCTGATGGAGGCCATCTGGCGCGCTCTGGCGGCTGGAACGCTGCACACGGGAGCGAGTGGGGCAGAAGGCGATCAGGCACCCGCACCGCTAGCACCGGACGCACTGCCCGATGTTCCCGAAAACGCGCCTCGACCAAGTGATTGCCAGGTACGGTGAGTGATGACACAACAGACCAACAACATGAATGCAGAACCGGAACTGGTTGAACTGCATCTGCCGAGCGTATTAGGCTACGAAAAGGTGGCGCGCAGTGCCGCGGAAGCAATTGCCTTGCGGATGGAATTCACGAGCGACCGCATCGAAGACCTCAAGACGGCGGTTGCCGAAGCGTGTATGAACGCCATCGAACATGGCAATAACCTGGAACGATCAACGGCTGTGACGGTCCTGCTCTCCGCTGCGCCGAGTTACCTGGAAGTGCTGGTCGCTGATACAGGACAGCAGGAAGTTCCCGATCCACTGCCGGAACCGGGTGTGGGGGATATGCGCGGCTGGGGACTGTTTTTCATCCAGCAGTTGATGGACGAAGTTGAAATCACGCGCCTGCCCCAGGGAGGAAATCAGGTTCGGATGGTGATCTATCTCACCCCACCAGACGCAGACGCCGCTGAGCAGGAAAGTTGAGGAAGCTATGGCAAAAGATGTGCTTCTGCGCCAAAACGGAACTATCGGGTTTATGGACTTCCCGCGGGACGTCACGGCCCAAACCCGTGAAACAGCCTATAACGCTTATAACCAGCTTGCCCGCGCCCGCATCAAAACGCTGGGCATGAACTTTGAGGGCAGCGACTATCTGAACAGCGCCGGAATCGGGCTGGTGATTAGCCTGGTCGAAGACGCGAACCAGGCGGGGCGCGTGGTTTATGCTTATGGCCTCTCGTCGCACTACCGCAAGCTGTTCAGCATGGTCGGCCTGACCGAGCGGATCACACTGGTCGCCAACGAAGCGGAAATGCTTGAAAAGTGCGGCGGCTCGCCTGTTGTCCCGGACAGCAGCGAAGGGCGTTAACCGCCTTCGCGGGATCTGTTTTTATGGAATTCCTGGACCCGATCAAGTCTGATCGGGTCTTTTTTGTTCTTGCGGTGTTATATGTTTCACAAGGACTCTAAAACGAAGGAGAAGTGCTGTGTCTGCAACACAACCACCACTTATTGTCACTGATGCAGGATGTGATCTGCCGCCAGATGATTTCAAAAAATATAATATCCATGCAGCCCCTTTGAAAGTTCTGTTTGGCGACGAAACTTACCGTTCCGGCATCGATATGACCGCGCAGCAGTTTTATGAGCGGCTGTCACGCGGCGATGTTCATCCGACGACCTCCCAACCGGCTGTTCCCGATTTTGTTGAGCTGTATCGCGAACTAGGCAAGGATGGCAGACCGATCCTGTCCATTCATATGAGCGAGGGACTAAGCGGCACGGTTAACGTGGCACGGCTGGCGGCTAAAGAACTGCCAAACCAGTCGATCACCGTCCACGATTTGCGCACGCTGTCCTCAGCGATGGGCATGCAGGTGATGACGGCAGCACGAGCCGCCAAAGCGGGTAAAGGTGTCAGCGAAATAGTCCCGCTGCTCGTCCAAACGCACGCGGTCGATAACCTGCTGTTCACCGTCGAAGACCTGATCTATCTCTACCGGGGCGGGCGGATCGGCGGAGTGCGCTACCAGCTTGGGCAGGCGCTGCACATCAAGCCGATTGTTACCGTCAGCAAAGAAGGCCCGACGATGGGAACTTACATTCCAGCCGGGCGGACCCGCAGCCTGCCGAAGGCTATCGAAGTTTTCGTCAAGAAGGTGATTGATGATGTGGGCGAGGGTAACAAACTGCGCGCTGTCGCGGTTTATGGCGACGATGCGACCCTGGCGAAGCAGTTAATGCCGAACTCGCGAGCCATTTCGACTGTGTGTACCTGGATACGGTTCCGACTGCGCCTGTACTGGGCGTTCATGTAGGGCCTGGGGCGCTGGGCATTGGTTATGCGGCAGGCGATTGGCCGTTTTAAAGCTGCCCCATGTGGCGTGCGCGGCGGGCCTCTGTTAAGATAGGGGCCATGTCCATAGGCCAGGAGAACGTAGACGATGAGCGACCCAATCACCAATGGCGACAATGCAGATGCGCCTGTCGAAGAACGGCTGCGCAACCTGATCGAAAACCTGTCGTCCTATATCGAATATTATCACGGTGGCTCGGTCAAATTGGTGTCATTTGATGGCAGCGTGGCGCGGGTCCAGTTTGGCGGCGCTTGTGAAGGCTGTCCACTCTCACTCAATACGCTGCACGGCTGGATCGCCGGCACAATCCGCCAGTTCTTCCCGAATGTCGTGATCGAAGAAGCGCCTGTTTCCTGACGGCGCACAGTCCCTCTCTAACCGCCAACGCTCTGCCTCCTGGCAGGGCGTTCTTGTTTACAAGGAAGCACCATGAAAAACTGGGGCCTGTTCTGGCTGTTGGGAATCATCTGGGGATCGTCCTTCCTGTTGATCAAAGTGGCGGTGGATCAGTTGGGTCCGCTGCCGCTGGTGACCGTGCGGATCGGACTGGCGGCGCTGATCATGGCGGTCTTTCTGCGCGCAACAGGGCGAACGTGGCCCCGTGCCCGCCGCGAAGTGATCGCGCTGCTGTTTGTGGGCGTGTTTAACACGGCTGTTCCTTTCACGCTGATCACCTGGGGCGAAAAGTCGATTGACAGCGGGCTGGCAACGGTACTCAACGCCACAACTCCGCTGTTTACTCTGGTCTTCGCCCATCTGGCGTTGTACGACGAACGAATGACGCCCTACAAAGTGTTGGGCATGCTGCTTGGATTTGGCGGGGTTGCGCTGCTCGCCAGCCGACAGGTTGATTTCAGCAGCCCGAACCCGATCAGCGGGCAGGCAGCCGTGCTGGTCGCATCGGCGTGTTATGGCCTGAGCGGAATCACCATCCGGCGTTATCTGCGCGGGGTCGATCCCTTCACGATTGCCGGGAATTCGCTGGCAGTGGGCGGAATCACGATGGTGATCATCACCCTGCTGGCGGTTCATCCCCTGCCAGACGCGGGCAGCCTCCACCTCAAGACGGTTCTGGCGGTGCTCATGTTAGCCACGCTGAATACCGTTGTGGCCTATTTCCTGTTCTATCACCTGATCAGCACGTGGGGCGCAACACGGACTTCGATGGTGACCTACGTGATGCCGCCCATCGGCGTGACACTTGGCGCGATCTTCCGCGATGAGACTGTCGATTGGATGATTGTGGCGGGCACGGCACTGATTATGGCGGGTATTGTGGCTGCTAACTGGGCCGTCCTGCGGCGGCGGACGATGGCCCCGGCAGCAGGAGAGTAGGGGATGAGCGAGCTGGTGATCTGCGGGGTGGCCTGGCTCGTTTTCGCCGCTCCGCTGTATGCTCTCGCCAAGTGGTCGGAGAGGACGGCTAAAAAAATCGGAGCGGTGAAGGCGGACATCGACCGTACCCTGCATCCACTGGTGTGCATGTATTCGGGGGGCCTGTCCTTAGAAGCGCAGACGGTTGGTGGGGACAAATGGAAAAAGCGCGGCTATATTGTGGCTGTCACGCCAGAACAAATCGCGTTCTACCATGCCAAACGTCCCGGCGCTGAACCCTGCTGCGTGGTGCCTACTGCCGCGCTGCGCTGGTTCGGGCGACCCCACAAATACCGTCCTGTGCGCAAGAACGAACTGCGTCTGCACGCTGAGATGGACGGCCATTGGGTGGTCGTGCGGCTGTGGCTCAACCGCGAACCGATGCGTAAAGTCGTGCGCGCGCTCAAGGAGATCGCACCTGAGCAGCAGATCATCGCTTATCGCCGCCGCCGTCCCTATATTCACGCCGGGCCAGTACCCGTGCACCCTGCCCAACAGGATTTACAGGGGGTCTGGACGCTGGACGACCTGCGCCAGCTTTATCTGACACCGGAATTTCTGGTGCTGCTCGATGGTGAAGCCGTGCAGCAGGTGTTCCCGCTGGCCCAGGTGCAGCGGATTGCCGCTATCCAGCGCCTGGATCAACCCGGCGCGGCGGGACTGCTGCGGTTCGAGTTTAACGGCGAGCCTCGCGCCTTTGCGATGCCCGGCCATGAGCAGTTCGCGGGGCAGATGGCGGAAGCTGCTAAACGCACGCTGGAAGACCCGGTCCAATGGCAGCGTAAAAAGAAAAAGGCCGATCCCTGGTCTGGCGAACCTGTAGACGAAGATGCGTAAGTGATCAAAATTGCTGTTTAGCGCGCTGTTTGTGCTGATTGTGCAGCTCAATATCCCCATTGTTGATCACTTTGGAGCGTTTCATTGATCACTTAAGAAGTCCGTTCGATGCCTATTTTTAAGGGATTTCTCTCGTGTTCTAACCTTGCGAAAAAATAGTTGATCACTATTTGGGCATTTCTTCTCGTGACGATTTTGACACCCCCCCTAAAACGGCTGACGACTAACTGTTTTCTAACTGCTGGCATACCTTGGCGGAAAGAAAGAGCGAAAAACAATTTTCACCGCGGAGAGCGCGGAGAGCGCAAAGAAAAGCAGAGAGAAAAAACAAGGTCTATGATCAGTATATAACGGAAGTGGTCCGAAAAATACTCCTTTAAAGTTGAACTTTAAGTACTAATTTTGAGAAAAACATCTGCATAAATACGAAAAAATGGGCGCAGCGGCTTAGCTTCGCACACAACGCAAAGCAGCGCCCTGCAACTCTTCCTATGCGTCAAGATAAGAAATAGACGTTGTGGGTAGCGTGCGCAGCACCTCACCCCGGCTGAACGGAAAAACTGTTCAGCCGACCACTCTCCAAATAACGGTGGAGAGGGTGAAGATGATTTGAAAGCGCGTTCCCTGCTTAAATTGACACGAATTGGGCGCAGGGCTTGCTTCGCAAGCTAAGCAGCGCCCCTACAAAAAAGGGCATGGCGGCTAGAATGCAGGCAGGAGGGTAGGCTCTGCCTCACAAAAAACTGGGCGCAGCGGCGTCGGCGGCTGCGCTTAGCCCAGCCCCGACGATTTGGGAGGGATGAGACTCATGGCGTATTCCGCCAGGGCCGTGATCGTCAAACTCGGATTGACGCCGGGGTTGGCGGGCATAATCGAACCGTCTACGATGTACAGCCCCGGATAGTGGAACATTTCGCACGACAAGCTAACGACGCCTTCTTCTGGGGTACGGCCCACCGGCGCGCCGCCCAGAATGTGGGCCGTGGTTGGGATGTTAAACAGGCTCTCGTGGATCGAACTCTGCGCAATTCCATTCGTGCGCTCGGCAAAGGCGCGTGTGACCCGGTGCGCGATATCGATCTGAGCGTGAACAGCGTGTTCAGGATCCTGTTCGACCACCAGTCCGCGCCGGAAGAAGGTCAGCAGACCACGCCCCAGCCGCAGGCGCATCAGGTTATCTGCCGTTTGCATCACCAGCAGGATTGTCGTTCGCCGTGCCCAATTGGGGAACACAGCCGCGCGGGCAAAGTCGAGCGGGTGGCGCAGGGTCAGACCGATGATTTTCAACAGGCGGACGGCTGAACTGTTCCCGGCTTCAAGCAGCGGGGCGGCGAGAAAGCGCATCAGCGAGGAACCGTGCGGATAGCGGACGGGTTCGACCTGGGTCACATCGTCGGCCTGGAAGATTGAGGTGATGGCTACACCATCGGCGTAATTCACAGTCGCCATGCCGCGCCGTGACGCCCAGCAGCGCTTCGCTGTTGGTGCGGACATGCGTCCCCAGCCGGGGCGAGATATCGGGCAGAGAATGGGTGATGTCGCGGCAGCGAAAGAGCAGCCGCATGGTTCCCAGCACGCCAGCCGACAGCACAACCTGCCGCGCCCGCACCCGCTGCAGGCGCTGGAAGGGCAGACCTGTTGTGCGGCGGTAGAGGATTTCGTAACGCGCGCCGTCCGGCTGGTTGGGGGGCAGGGGACGGATATCGCGCACGTCACATTCGGCCCGCACCTCCGCGCCCTGTTTTTCGGCAAAATAGAGATAGTTCTTGACCAGCGTATTTTTGGCGTTGTGGCGACACCCGACCATACACGCGCCGCAGTGCGTGCATCCTGCCCGGTCCGGACCCGCGCCGCCAAAATAGGGATCGGGCACCGTTTTACCCGCTTCCCCAAAGAAAACGCCTACATCGGTGGCGCGGAATGTATCGCCCCGGCCCAACTGCTCAGCAAGGGTTTTGAGGGTGTGATCGGCAGGCCACAGGCAGGGATTCAGCGCCACGCCCAACATGCGGCGGGCGGTGTCGTAGTGCGGGCGTAAAATCGTTTTCCAGTCGGCCAGATTGCGCCACGCCGGGGCATTAAACAGCTCGTCGCTCGGTTCCATCAAGACATTGGCATAAACCAGGCTGCCGCCGCCTACGCCGCTCCCATGCAGGACGAGCACCCCATTGAGCAGGGAAAGCTGCATGATGCCAAAGAGGCGCAGGGCGGGCATCCACAGAAATTTGGGCAGATTCCAGTTGGTGCGCGGGAAGTCCTGATCACGAAAGCGTTTGCCTCGCTCCAGAACCAGCACCCGGTAGCCCTTTTCGGTCAGGCGCATCGCGGAGACGCTGCCGCCAAACCCTGAGCCAATGATGATGAAATCGTAGGTATCGTTTTGCACAGGATTCTCCTGGTTGGACAGCGGACGAGTATATATAAAGTTTAGAGAAGACGAGGTCAAGAGCGGGCAGAGGAGAAAGGTTCCTTTGCCCGCTCAGCTTTGTTAATAGGGAACCACGCAGACGCCCAGCGCTCCCGGCCCGGCATGGGCGGCAATGGTTGGCCCGCAATCGGTGGTCAGTATATAAGTGGGGCGCAGCGTCGTTTGCATTTGCTGTGTCAGGCGCAGCGCGGCGTCGGGCGCTTTGGTGTGGACAACGCCGACCCAGACGCTCAAAACCCCTTTGATCGCTTCCAGGATGCGCATCTGCATATCAATCGCGCCCCGTTCGCGCCCGCGCACCCGGCCTACGGGTACAATTTCACCATTCAGCATAGCGAGGATGGGCTTAACATCAAAGACGATGCTGAGCATATATTGGGCCAGGTTGACACGCCCGCCTCTTTGCAGGTAAGCCAGATCATTCAGGACAAAGAAGAAGTTAGACTGCTGGCGCATGCGGTTGAGCGTACCCAAAATCACCTCCGCGTTCTGCCCGGCAGCAGCCATTTGTGCAGCCCGAAGCGCCTGGAAGCCCTGCCACAACGATACACCCCCGCTGTCGTGCACAGTGATGCGCTTCGGGGCGATTTTTTGCGCGGCATAACCGGCGATTTGCATCACTTTGCTAATTTTCTGCGAGGCGCTGACGACAATCACGGTATCATCCTGCCCGGCAAGATCACTGAGGATCGTGATGTACTCTTCCTCCGAGAGCGGATCCGTACGGGGAATTTCCGGTTCTTCGGCGAGCAGATTATAAAGTTCCTGCACATCAAACGCGTCTGTCCGAACCTTACCTGTCTTCAGGTAAACCCAGGCAGGAATAATGTGGATATGATGCTGGTTAACCAGTTCCGCAGGTAGATCGGCAATCGTGTCGGTAGCGATTTTAATCATAGATAGCATCTCCCCCCTCAGTTGATTGTTACCCTCCAAGGAGGATAGCACAAAACACAAAACCGGGCGCGCGGCCCGGTTTTATCGATGGAGATTATTATGGCTGTTTATTTCATCTGCAGGACGGGACGGATCCGCTCGACGGCCCAATCAATATCCTGCTGGCTGATGATCAGCGGCGGGGCGAAGCGAATGATATCGTGGTGTGTCTCCTTCGCCAGAATGCCTTTGTGCTGCAAGGCTTCGCAGAAACGGCGCGCGCCGCCCGCTTCCGGCTTGAGTTCGACGCCGACAAACAGGCCGCGCCCGCGCACTTCCTTGATGTGCGGGCTGTTGATTTCGGAGAGCTGATCCAGGAAGTATTCGCCCATCTTCGCCGCGTTTTCGATCATATTTTCTTCGACCAACACGGTTAATGCCGCCCGGCCAACCGCTGCCGCCAGAGGATTGCCGCCGAAGGTGCTGCCATGATCGCCGGGGTTGAACACCCCCAACACTTCACGGCTGGCAAGCATGGCTGAGACGGGATAAAAACCGCCGGACAGCGCCTTGCCAACCGTCACCGCGTCGGGCCGAACACCTTCGTGATCGCAGCCAAACAGTTTGCCCGTACGTCCCAGCCCGGTCTGGATTTCGTCCGCGATCATCAGCACATTGTTTTTCGTGCAGAGTTCGCGCGCCCGCTTCAAGTAACCATTGGGCGGGATGATCACGCCGCCTTCGCCCTGGATCGGTTCGACCATGAAAGCGACCGTATTGGGCGTGATGGCTGCCTCGAGTGCTTTCGCGTCACCGAAGGGAACCACCTTAAAGCCGGGGGTGAAGGGGCCGAACCCATCGCGATACTGGGCTTCGGTGCTAAAACTAATAATTGAAATTGTTCGTCCTGCAAAATTTCCAGCGCAGACGATGATCTCTGCCTGTCCTTCGGGCACGCCTTTGACCTTGTAGCCCCACTTGCGCGACGCCTTGAGCGCCGTTTCGACCGCTTCCGCGCCCGTGTTCATGGGCAGAACCATCTCATAGCCGGTTAGCTCGCATAATTGCTGGTAAAACAGGCCAAGCTGATCGTTGCGGAAGGCGCGGCTGGTGAGTGGGAGGCGGGTGGCCTGGTCGATCAGTGCCTGGCGAATGCGGGGGTGAGCATGTCCCTGGTTTACGGCGCTGTAGGCGCTCAGGCAGTCCATGTAGCGGTTGCCTTCGACATCCCAGACCCACACCCCTTCGCCCCGGCTCAAAACGACATCCAGAGGATGGTAGTTGTTCGCGCCGTACTGATCTTCTAAATGAATAAGTTCTTCCGATGAGAGTTTTACGAGGGTATCCATACCAGTTCCTTGAGAATTGCTGTGCCGTTCATTCGTTTTCGGGAACAGGCAGTACCGATAGCCTCCATTATAGCGCCTTTGGCAGGCCATCCCCAGACCATATAGGGCCGGGAAAGCAAAAAAACAAAAGCGAAAAAACAGGTTCACCGCGGAGAGCGCGGAGGACGCAAAGGAAAAGCAAGAGAGAAAAATAAAAAACAAGGGAAACATAGTTTGAAAAGAAACACCTATTATGGGGCGCGGGCAGACTCTCACCCCCTCCGCAGCAAGTCATCTCTCTGTGGTTTCACAAATAAAAGCACCATATACGAGAAGAAAGATCGGCGGCGCTTGCTCCGCTGTTGGCGTGGCGGTACACTACGGGGCATGACCCGTCTCTCCACCCGCGACAAAGGCCAGCTATGATTTCTGATGCGAATCCTTACAATCCGCTGCTGCCCACCGAAAACCCGGATTATTTTATCAACCGGGGCGATGTCTTCGCGTTTTTCCGGCAAAATCTGGTGGGGACGCCGCACCGCCATGCCATCGCCCTGATCGGCTGGCGCGGACTGGGCAAAAGTTCGACGCTGCACCAGCTTTCCGATCACGTCGATGATCGCTACCGGGCCTGTTTCGTGCCGCTGGGAGCCTATGACCTTTCTAGAGAGACGGACCTGCTGGCGGCGCTGGTCGATGAAATCCGGCTGATGCTCGAACGGGCAGAGGTAAGCACGCTGCGCTTACCGGAATGGCCCGACGGCACAACGGGCCAGGACCTGCGCGACTGGTTTGATCGCGAATATCTCGATATTGTCCTGGCGGCACTGCGCCATCGCCGCCTGCTGCTGATCCTGGATGATGCTCACACGCTGCTGGCAGGGATCGAACGCCGCGCGCTGCCCGGTGATCTGCTGACCTACTTCACGGATTTGCTGGCGGCGCATGACCGGCTCGATATCATCTGCGCCGTAGATGCCGGATATGAGGATCAGGCCCTAACCACCGATCTGCTGCATGATCCCGCCCTCCATCTGCGCCTGTCGGAACTGGAACTGGAAGACGCTGATCGGCTGGTTCGTGACCCGGTGCAGGATGTTTATTCCTATGAATTGGGCGTGGTCGAGCACATTCTGGCACTGGCAGGTGGGCATCCCTTCCTGATCCATTCGATCTGCCGCCTGCTGTTTCGCCGCTCGGAGGAGCGCAATCATAACGGCCCGGTCACGGAGCACGATCTGGATGCGATTTATACCGCCGTTCTGGAGCAGGCCGACGAGATCTACAGCCCGCTCTGGCAAAGCGCGCCGCGCAACGAACGGCTGGCCCTCTCCGCGATGGTTGCTCTCCAACAAGCCGATGGAGCCAGCGTGCCGTTTGATGCCCTTTATATCTGGCTGACCAGTGCGAATTTCGTGCTCAACAAGACCCAGCTTGCTGCCGCGCTGCGCGGGTTGGATTATAAGGGCCTTGTCAAAATGGATGCGGCTGGCGGCTTGTACCGGCTGCCTGCCGATCTGATCGCCGGGTGGGTGAGCGCCAATACGGTTCTGCCGGAAGAGGGTAAACCTCAGGCGCGCAAACAAGGGCGATGGCTGCCAATCGTCGGGTTGATCCTGGTGCTGCTGCTGGCTGCTGGGCTGGGAGCCGGGGCTGTTCTGGGCCTCTATGGGGGTGATGATAAGCCCTCGACGAGCAAATCGCACAGCGCGCCAACGGCCACGCTGTCACTGAACCTGGATGCGACACGGCAGTCGATTGAGGCTACTGAGACTGAAGACGCTCGCCCTACCGCGACACGCACACCGACTCAGACTCCCACCAAGACGAACACGCCAACGATCACGCCGTCACCTACCCGCACCCCGCGCCCAACGATCACGCCGACTCTGAGACCGAGCGCGACGCCAACGCCAACGGTGCTGCCGACCAATACGCCGCGCCCGTCCCGCACCCCGACTCTCAATCCGGGTTAGTGGATTGATGAACCAGGGGGGCTAAGTTACAATGGGGGTATAAAACCGAGCCGATACAGGACTGCTGATGATTGAATCCACTCTTCCCCCCGACGATCCGCCGCCTTCAAGAAGGTACAGACGCCCCTTTAATTCCAGGCGGTTTTTGATCGTTGTCGGGTTGACCACGCTGCTTGTGTGCATCACTATCACCGCGATCATCATCATCGTGAGTACGGTCTACGGCGACACTATCGGGCAGGTTTTTTCCAACGTGATTAATAACACCCCCACGCCGTAAGACTGCCCACAACCTGCGGTTACAGTGCTCGGTTGCTGGGTAGGGCGGCTGACGCGAGGCCCTACCCCTACATGATCATGGATATCGGGAGAAGCCAGCGCTTCTAGCGATAGAGGGTTATTGCGCCTGGATGCGCGTGCCACCGGGCGGTACATTGGCTAACAGGATCAACCCCGCGTCGCTGGCGGTTAACGTCTGGCTGAAGCTGCCCTCGCCCTGAATCTGGTATGTCCCCGATGGTTCCAGCCCGGTCAGCAGGGTGTACAACACACCAGATCCGATCTGGAAGGTCGCCTCAGTGACGTTTGTCGCGTCGCCGGGCGTCAGGTCGAACATCACCTGCACGTTGCCCCGGATTACGCCGCGCATGCCGTCGCCCAACACCAAAATCCCCTCGGCGGGCGGCGGATCGGACGCATTCTGAGCGATGAAGGTGGACATAAACCAGTTATCCAACTGCGCTGCTCCTGGCGTAATTTCCAGTCGGTAGGGGCCGTAGAGCGTGTTTTCGAAGTCGTTGCTGGCGAGTTCGCCCCAACTTTGATCCACCGTCTGCCCGGCAACCTGATAACCAGGGACCATCGACACACGGCTGTTCGGCAGCATATTCTGCATATAGATGGCGCTGTTTCCAACCAGTGTGCCAAAGAACAGGCCGGAGGCAGTTGGCTCATTCTGGAAGTGAAAAACCGTCATCGGTGTAAAGCTGGGGGCAGTCGTCACCACGCGGTCATAGACAAAAACCGTACCGGGCCGCCAGTAGATCAACTCGCGGATCACCTTGTCGACCTTGGCACGATTCTCCGGCGTAGAATAAAACGTGCTGTTGTAGGCCCCGGTGATATCGGCGCGGAGATAGGTGATATCGCCCTCTTCGCCAAAGCGCGTGATCGATCCGGTATCGTAAATCTGCCAGTTTTCCACCAGATAGTCCCGGTTGATTGCCGTGCGCGAGGCCGGATTCATCGTGCGCTGCCCGCAGTCGTTCAGCCAGACATCCCGCTCACCGTTGGGCCGGATACCGTCGAAGTTTTCCGCCAGATCGCAGACCAGGATGGTATTCCCGGCAATGGTGCGCACATAATAATTCACATCCTCGTCGGAGGTGCCATCCCCACTATAGACGCCGCTGTGCACGACCAGATCGGACCCATTGTGGAAGATCGTGAAGCTGCCCTGATCATAAAACTGGTGATAGCTCAGGCGATCCCCAGCGTTAAAGCTGACATAGGTCGCCGTATCATCCAGCCTGCCGTCTTCGGTAGACCAGTTGGATCGCATGAAAACATGCCCGTTGTAGGGTGCGGTCCATGTCAGGGAAGGGGGCGGCGTCCCTGTGCGGGTTGGATCGCGCCAGAGAAATTCCTCCACTGCCATCCAGGCGGGCATGCCGTCCGGCGGCTGATCGAGGAACCAGTCCATCCAATCGCCGTGATCCGTGCCTTCGAACACGGCGCGCAGCAGTAAATCCTGGGCGCGGCCATAAACGACTACCGGGTGATACCGTTCCGAATCGCCAATGATCGAGGGGTAGTTGTGGATCGGATCGCCCCAATTCTGGTTGTAGGTACGGCCCTGTGACGGATAGTAGAGGAACAGGTCGTAGGCCAGACGGTCATACCACCAGCGCGTATCATCAAAATAATTCTCGCCCGCCGCCGTCCACCAGGCCAGAGCAGTCTGGACCTTCGGCCAGTTGGAGAGAAAGCCGTAGACCGGGCCTTCTGCCCACGCGCCGCCCTCCTGCAAATCCAGGGCAGGGATGAAGGTGTTAACCAGCGTCTCGCGGCAAAAACTGACCAGTTCCGCCGCGTCAGGCATTTCGGGAGAAATCGCCAGTCCGACGGCGGTCAGCGCCCATAACCAGCGCGGCTCATAGTTGCCAAAAGCCATCAACTGCCCGTCGAGCCAGACGATCCCGTCCGTGTCGTTGCCGGGATCGCGCAGTTCCTGAGCCGCCCGCCACAGCACCCCGCGCAGCGCCGCCCGATCTTCCTCGTTCAGCGCGTTGTACAACCAGTCGTAGCTCATCGCGAGAGACGGACACATCTTCCATGAAACTGCCGGATAATCCATCTCCGCCCGTCATAACCGGGTCCGACTCGACGCGGTTCACCAGCTCGATCATGATCTCTCGGCCCCGCTGCACATAACTGTCATCCCCAGTGACCAGCCAGGCCAGCGCCAGAGATTTGAGGGCTGTGCCGGGGGTCCACTGCGCGTCATCTTCGGGATCGGTGCTTGAGACGTAGATGCTGAAGGCAGTCCAGGTGAACTGGCCCTGGGTAAAGCGCGGTTTGAGCGTGTTGTCCACGTAGCTCTGGGTGATCAACAGCCGGGGATGCTCGCCCTGGGCCGCTGTCGGCAGGGAGATGCTGCCCCCCTGAGCATGGGCAGCAGGCGGCCCGCTGAGCGGGACATTCAGCCGCGCGGCAGGGTGGATTCCCGCTCCGACCAGGGCCAGCAGAATAACCAGCAGTCCGAGTTTTTTGTGCATCGTGCGGCCCTCCCCGAAAGGTCCTGCGCGAAACCTCTAAAATGGCAGATCGTTATCGTCCGATGTGGTGAAGTTGGGCAGCGTTTCGATGCGCAGCCAGGTGCGGCCCACGCGGAACAGGTCACCCGGTTCAACCTCGACACGCCCGTTGATTTTATCTTCTCCGAGAAACGTACCGTTGGTGCTGTTGGTATCTTCCAGCCAGAACTGAGCGCCGTCATAGAGTACCCGCGCGTGCTCGCGGGAGACCTGGCTGTCGTAGTTCAGGCAGACGTCGCAGCCCTCGCGCCGCCCGATGGTGATTTCCGTCTCTTCGCTTTCCATCCGTGTCTCAAAGGACAGCACGGCTCCATCCTGCGGGCCGCTCATTAACGCAATGGCGATCTCATCCATCCAATCTCACTCCTTACCAATACGTCTATGCTATCTGTAAATTATTGGGCGCGGCAAGCAGCGCCCCTACAAAAACGACTTAATGGTTAATCTCGAGTGTAGTGATTACTCGTCTTCCTGTCCCAGTTTTTTGCGCGCGTCGGTGCGCTTGTCGCGGGAGGGTTTGTGCGTCGGGTCGATTTCCAGCGCCTTGTTAAAGACGCTCACGGCCTCGTCATAACGGCCCATCTGCATCAGCGCCTCGCCCCGGTTGTGCCAGAACCAGATATCGTTTGGCGTGACGCGCGTCGCCTCTTCATAACACTTCAGTGCTTCTTCCCACTGAGCCATAGCGGCATGGGCCAGCCCGCGCCCATTCCACGCCCAGCCGTACTGCGGCGAAATATTGAGTGCCGACTGGTAGGCATCCAACGCTTCCATATGGCGATCCAGGCGGCGGAGAATCTGCCCTTTGCGCGCCCACGCTGAGTCGTTCGTTGGGTCGAGTTTGATGGCCTGATCGACCACATAGAGCGCTTCATCGCGCCGCCCCAGGGCCAACAGCGGCTCGATCTGGTTGATCCAGTACCAGATGCTCGTCGGGTCTTCCTGCGAGGCGCGTTCGTAGCTGATCAGCGCTTCTTCGCGGCGATCCATCGCTTCCAACGCCAGCCCGCGCCCGTTCCAGGCCCAGGCGTAGCGCGGCTCCACTTTAAGGGCCTGATCGTAAGCGGCAACGCTCTCTTTGTAGCGCCCCAGACGGCGGAGCGCCTGCCCACGCTTGGCCCAGCTTTCGGCGTGATCGCGGTTGAGCCGGATGGCGCGATCCAATGGGACGAGCGCTTCCTCGTAACGGTGCATCATGATCAGTTCGTCGGCCTGGTTATACCAGAACCATACATCGTCCGACTGGAGCGACGCGGCTTTGCGGAAGCAGGCTAACGATTCTTCGTGGCGGCCCAAAGCGCTCAGAGCCAGACCGCGCCCATTCCAGGCCCAGGCATAATCGGGCGAGAGTTCGACGGCCCGGCTGTAGCTCGCCAGTGCTTCCTCAAAGCGGCCCATACGGCGCAGCGTTTGTCCCTGCTTGGCCCAGGCGCGCACGTAGCGCGGATCGACTTCCAGGGAGCGCTGCAAGGCTTCCAGCGCGTCCTCGTGCTTTTTCATAAAGACGAGCGTATCACCCTTGTTGTACCAGTAGAGCGGATTTTCCGGTTCGGACAGGGCGGCGCGGTTGTAGGCTTCGACGGATTCATCGTAACGCTGCAGGACTTCAAGCGCGACGCCGCGTTCGTTCCAGGCCCAGGCATAGCTCGGATCGAGCTTGATAGCTCTCGTTAGATAGGTGAGCGCCTTGCCTGGTTCTCCCAGGTGGCGGTACGTGTTACCCAGGCGCGCCCAACTGCGCGCATGATCGGGATTGACCGAGATCGCTTTTTCCAGCAGGGGAATCGCCTCGTCGTAGCGGTCCTGCAGGACGAGCAAATTGCCCTGGTTGTACCAGTGCCAGACATCATCGGGGGCCAGATCGGAGGCGCGCCCATACATGGCAATCGCCTCGTCAAAGCGGCCCAACCGTTCCAGGACGATGCCCTTACCGTTGACCGCCCAGGCGTAATCCGGCTTCAGCTTGAGCGCCTGATCGTAAGCGTCCAGGGCGGCCTCGTACCGTTCCAGGTAGCGGTAGACCTGCCCCAGCTTGGCCCATGAATAGGCATGGCTGGGCATGACGCGCGTCGCCTGCTGGGTGGGGCCGAGCGCCTGCTGATAGCGGCCCATCTCGACCAGCATTTCCGACTGGTTGTACCAGTGCCAGACTTCGCCGGGCTGGTGGCGCGCCGCCTGCTCAAAGGCTTCGAGCGCTTCATCCAACCGCCCCAGGCTCTTGAGGGTCAGACCTTTGCCGTTCCAGGCCCAGGCATAAGGCGGGTTGAGTTCCAGCGCCCGGTTATAGGCGTTCAGGGCTTCGGGGAAACGTTCCACGGCGCGCAGCACCTGCCCGCGTTTGGCCCAGCTTTCCGCGTGGTGCGGATCGATCTCCAATGCCCGGTCCAGCGCGTCCATTGCCTCGTCATAGTGGTGCAGGGTGTGCAGCGCTTCGGCCTGGTTGTACCACGCCCAGACATTGCCCGGCTGGAGTTCGGTGGCCGTTTTATGGGCAGCCAGAGCGCGCTCGATCTGGTTCAGCCGTTCGAGCACCTGCCCCTTGCCCGTCCATGCCCAGGCGAAGCGCTGGTTGAGGGTCAGCGCATGATCGTAACTGCCCAGTGCTTCTTCGTAACGCCCCAGCAGGCGCAGCGTGCGGCCCTTGCGCGCCCAGGCCCACGCCGAGTCGGGTTCGATTTCCAGGGCGCGGTTATAGGCGATCAACGCTTCGTCGGCGTAACCGAGTTCGGTCAGGCTGTAGCCCTTGTCCATCAATTCGCGCACTTCGAGCGCCGGGCCGCTTAATTCCATTTCCGGCGGCTCCCCGGTGATGACTTCGTACTGCCCGGCCAGCGTATCGACCAGGTCGCCCCATGTTTGCGGGCGGCGCTCCGGGTCTTTTTCCAGGCAGGCCAGCGTCAGATTATGCAATTCTGAGGGGATTTCGAGCGTTGTGTCGGGGAAGACGGGTGTCTGTGTCAGGTGCGCGTCGATCCACTCGTCAAAACGCTTGGCTTCAAAGACCACGCGCCCGCTCAACATTTCGAACAGAACGCAGCCAAAGGCGTAAATATCGGAGCGCAGATCGACGGTTTCTGAACGGCACTGTTCGGGCGACAGGTAAGGAGCCGTGCCGACAACCGCCCCGGCCCGCGTCAGCCGGATCGAATCTGTCGAGCCAAATTCGGCAGCAGAGGGGATATCTTCCAGGTCCAGCGAGCGCACCAGCCCGAAGTCGGTTACTTTGGCGATACCGTCGTGCCGCACCAGGATATTGGCAGGCTTCAGATCGCGGTGGACCAGCCCCGGAACCATACGCACGGCGTGCTGCATGCCCAGAGCAATATGCAGGCTAAACTCGATGGCGGTGGGCAGATCGATACGGTGGTGGCGAATCCAACTGCGCAGGTCCGGCCCCAATCCCTCTGGCCCGGAGATATGCTCCAAAATAATATGCGGGCGACCGTTAAATTTCTGGACTCGCTGGGCGCGCACGATATGGCGATGCTTTTCCAGCCGGATCCAGGTCAGCGCCTCCTGCGTGAAGCGGGCGACGGCATGCTCGTTATTCAAAAACCGGCTCTGGAAGGTCTTAATCGCAACCGATTTGCGATCCTCGTGGTCGTAGCAGAGGTAAACAATCCCCATGCCACCGATGAGCACCTGGGCCACTTCGTAGCGTCCATCGATTTTGTCGCCGTAATGGAAGTCGCCGTCATCGACGCGCCGGATCGCCGTTGGGATGGTCAGTATGGGCGCGGCGGCAGCCAGGCGTATGCCCTGGGTGGCTTCGACTTCCGGCACAAAAACATCGGACTTGTCGGAGCGCGTCTCGCTCATGACGTCGCGATCTTCAATGGACAGCAGCCCTGTTTCGATCTCAACGCCTTCATCACAGTTAGTCGAAATCTCTTCCGGGTAAACGCTGGTCACGTCTTCGCGTTCCGGGGACGGTGTCGGATCGGCCAGCGGGGCGTCAATATCCATGTGCGGCGGGGCGACGTACCACAGCGCCAGCAACTGCGCTTCGTCGGTCAGGTTAGCAACCGGGCCGTCCTGTTCCGCTTCGGCAACCGCCCACAGGGTCGCCGCAATATTCCGGCGTGATGGTGCGATACGCGTCACCCGCACCAGCCAGCGCAGGTAGGTTTCCTGCGCGGCCCGGGCCAACTCGTGATCCGGGCTGTCGCCGTTGGCGAGGTCGGCGGCTTTGCGGTAGGCAAAGAGGGTCTTGCCCACGTATGAAACACGCAGCCGCTGCTCAGTTACCAGGATCGACAGCCGGGCGCACAGGTCGCCCAACGCCAGGTAATCGTAGGAATGGATTACGTCTCGGCGCAGCGCCAGCCGCCCCAGCCGCCGCACTTCTTCATCAGAATCGCTGGCGAAGGGATCGTTCTGGTCAGCTTTGCGCCTCCGGTTTAGAAGCTGCTGCTCCTGCTCAGGAGGCAGCGCCAGATGTGGAATGCCCGTCTGCGGCACGGGGGGAACATTATTGGTTGCCATAAGTGTACTTATTCACTTCCCGCATCGGCGCGGGCCGGTTCAGCTCCATCTGCATTATATGAGCCGGGATTGCCCCCATCGGCGGTGCTGCCAACTTCCTCAACAGGTGTCGTTTGCACTAACAGCGTCAGGCCTTCGCCCTCCGCTTTGACGGCGATGACATCGCCTGTGCCAAACAGGTCATCCAAAATAGCATTACTCAGCGGGCGGGCCAGCATTCGTTCGATAGCCCGGCGCAAAGGCCGCGCCCCATTGGCGGGATCGTATCCTTCGTGCAGCAGCAGATCCGCGCGCTGTCGTCCAGCACCAGGGAGAGTCCCTGTACTTCCAGCCGTTCGACGAGATGTTGAAGCTGCAAATCGAGGATGCCGTTGAGCGCTTCCTCGGTCAGCGGCTGGAAAACGACCACTTCATCCAGCCTGTTGAGAAACTCCGGGCGGAAGTGTTTTTTCAGGTGAAAATCATAATCGGGCAGTTGGTCCGCCGTGGCGAAAAAGCCCAGCCCTTTACCAATATCCCCGGTGCCGATGTTGCTGGTCATGATCCAGACCGCGTGGCGGGCATCAATCGTGCTCCCTTGCGAATCGGTCAGGCGGCCTTCATCGAAGACCTGCAAGAAGATGTCGAAGACTTCCGGCACCGCTTTTTCGACCTCGTCCAGCAGCACGACGCTGTAGGGTTTGCGGCGCAGGGCTTCGGTAAGCTGCCCGCCCTGTTCCATGCCCTTATAACCGGGCGGCGCGCCGATCAGCCGGGCGACGGTGTGCTCCCCATGAAATTCGGACATATCCAGCCGGATCATCGAGTCTTCATCGTTGAACAAAAATTCCGCCAGGGCCTTGGCGAGTTCCGTCTTGCCGACACCGCTCGGCCCCAGGAACAGGAAAACTCCTACCGGGCGATGCGGATCGCCTAACCCAGCACGGTTCGTTTTGATCGCGTCGGAGAGCACGCGCAGCGCGTGTTCCTGCCCAAGCACCCGCTGGCGGAGCGTATCGATCATGTGGGCGAAGCGCTGGCGCTCGTTGGCCGTCAGTTCGCTGACCGGAATCCCGGTCCATTCGCTCAATACTTCGGTAACGGTGTGCGCCGTTACTTCCAGTTCCACGCCGGGCGCGGGTTCCTGGTCCGGACCATTGGTCTGGATCACCAGCCGCGCGCACGCCTCGTCCAATAGATCGAGCGCTTTGTCGGGCAGACGCCGGTCCCGCATGTAACGATCCGAGAGCCGCACTGCCGCTTCACGCGCTTCGGGCATAATTTTTACCCTGTGATGCTGTTCGTATTTTTCATAAACGTGCTCGACCACGACCAGCGATTCCGCCACGCTCTGCTCGCCAATGTCAATCGTGCGGAAGCGGCGATCCAGGGCCGGATCGCGGGCAATGGCCTTACGATATTCTTCAAAGGTCGTCGCGCCGATGCAGGTGATCTCGCCGCGCGCCAGGGCCGGTTTGAGAATATTGGCGGCATCCAGGTTGCTGTCGATGGTATCACCCGCGCCGACAATCGTGTGGATTTCGTCAATAAACAAAATAACTTCGGGCGCGTTTTTCACCTCGTCCACAATGCCGACGATGCGCTCTTCGAACTGACCGCGCAGGCTCGTTCCGGCGACCAGCATGCCGATCTCGATCTGCACGATGCGCCGCCCGTTCAGGAATTTGGGTGCGGTTCCATGGGCGATGTTATAGGCCAACCCTTCGACAACAGCGGTTTTACCGACGCCGGAATCGCCCAGCAGCAGCGGATTGTTTTTCTTGCTGCGGGTCAGAGTGCGGGCCACGATCCGAATCTCGCGTTCGCGCCCAATGGCCGGGCCGATTTTGCCCTGATGGGCCTGTTCCGTCAGGTCGCGCCCATATTTGTCCAGGAGAGGAGTCGGCATTCGCCGCGAATTGTCGTCCGAGGACTCAAAATCAGACCCGCCAAAGGCGGCATCCGCATCGTGGAACAGAAACTCGTCAAATTCCTCGGCCTGATCTTCTTCTTCGATCTGATCGAGCAGCCGGTCAATCCACTGGGCGATATCAACGCCAATTTTTGCCAACTGCCGGGCAGCAATTCCTTCGCCTTCCTGAAGAATGGCATAGAGGAGTTGTTCTTCGGTGACAAACCGATCTCCGGCATCGTCCGCCTGGTAAACAGCCATCGCCAGGACGCGGTGTGCGCGCGGGGTCAGCGGCGGCCATTCGCTCACCACGTCATCGCCTGCGCCCACTTCACGCCGGATCAGGTTGCGGACTTCGCGCGGCTCTAGCCCTGCTTCCAACAGCATACGGGCGGCTGGCCCGCCGGGGGTGCGAGTCATGGCGTTAAAGAGGTGCTCCGTCCCGATATAATTATGACGGAGCCGCGTCGCTTCTTCGATAGCACCTTCAAGCAGGGGAGCGCATCGTTTGCGAATTTCCTGCTCACTGATATCCAGGGGCGACTGTGGCATGCGCGTTTCTTCCCACCTCACTAACTATCCGTAGGCTTCCAAGTATACCAGGACTCTGGCTTACCATGCAGAAATTGGGTGGATTTGCCGAACGATGGCAGGGCGTTTCCTATCTCGCCCCTGAGGCAGTTCAAACGGGGGATAAAGTCAGAGCATGACCTTGCCGCCGTCGATGTTGATCGCCTGCCCGGTCACGTAGCGCGCACCGTCCGACGCCAGATAGAGCACCAACCCGACGACATCTTCAGGTTTGCCGAGCCGCCCCTGTGGGATATCGGCCAGCCATTTTTCCATCTGGGCCGGATTGCTGCGCAGATGAGCAGTCATTTCTGTTTCGATCACGCCGGGGCACACGGCATTAACGCGAATCCCATAGGCGGCAAACTCACGGGCACACTCTTTGGTGAAACCGACCAGCCCTGCTTTGCTGGCGACATAACTGGCCCGGTTGGCGATGGGGATATTGTGCCCGGCAATCGAGGCGATGTTGATAATCACGCCGTCGCCCTGTTCGCGCATGATACGCCCAGCCGCCTGACTCGTATAAAAAGCGGCGCTCAGGTTAACGGCAAGCGTGCGCTGCCAATCCTCAACACTCATCTCCAGGATTGGCGCTTTCGGTTCAATGCCCGCGTTGTTGACCAGGATAAACAGCCCGCCGAACTGCTGCTGGATGGTCTCGATCATCTGCTGGACGGCCTGCGGATCGGATACATCGGCTGACAGGGCCATCGCGCCGATTTCCCATGCTGTCTGATCTGCGCTGGCGGCGTCGATATCATTGACCACGACAGTGGCCCCGGACTGCTTTAGACCCTGAGCAATCGCTTTGCCGATGCCGCGTCCGGCTCCGGTGACCAGGGCGACTCTGCCCGATAAATTCACCGCCAACATCGTTTTCCGTCCTCTAGCACGCAGGGCGGGTTTGTTAGCCCGCCCCACAGAAAATTACATCTTTTCGTGGATCAACTTCTAGTCCTGCGGCAAGTAGAACGAGCACTCGCCCTCGGCTATCAAGCAGGTCGCCAGGATCGTTGGATCGCCCGCGACGCGGACACTGAATGCAGAGTTTGCGTCTTCTGCCAGCCAAAAATAGTGAGCCGGATCGTTGACGCGGTACCAGCCGAGGAAACGTGGGCAGTCGCTGCGCGACGGCGTGCTCTGGGTGCCGGTGGAAGTCACGACCTGAAAGCAGCCGCGCATCCCCATTCGCGCGGGCGGTTCGATCATAAACGGCTTATTCCACGTATTCGCCTCAAAAATCAGCCGCGCGCCATTGTTGAGTTCCTGCTCAAAAATGAGCTCACTGACGTTCAGCGTCTCATCTGTCACATTGATCAGATTGAACACGTCTTCATCAAACATCAGGCGGATATTCGGCTGGCGGGCAGGTGTAGGCGAAGTCGTCCCTGTGGATGTGGACGGGCGAGGCGTCGAAGAGGGGCGCGGTGTGTCCGTCGCGGAGGTCTGGACGGGCTGCGCCTCGGCAGTAGCAGTGGCGATTGGTTCGAGCGCCTCCTGTGTTTGCTGGCTAACAGACCCTGCTTCGGCAATGGCGGTCATGGTCGCGTGGGAGCTGGCATCGCTGGTAACTTGTCCACTATCCTCAGTCGGCGTTTTGGTCGCTGCTTCACCCGTTGAGTCTTCCGTACTCGCTGCTGTTGCACTGGCAGTCTCTACCGCTTCTGTAACGCTGGCAGTGGCCTCATCCGTCACCACGGCGACCGCTTGCCCTGCATCTTCCGTACCGACTATGGCAGCCTCCGTATTATCCTTATCCTTGCCCCCTACGAAGCCAAACCAGGCCGCCGAGATCACCACAATAAAGATGAGCACGGTAGCCAGTAGCAGGCCAACCCGTGACCGTTTCTTCTTGCCCCCCACCTCACGGCTCAACTGCGAAGGACGTTCGGGTATCGTAATCGGCTTCGCATCTGGGCCAACCAATCCGATGTCACGCGGATCCGAGTAGCCGCCCAGAATTGAGTCCAGAGTCGCCGTATCGATCTGAAGCGCGTCCTCTGTCATCGATTGCAGCGCGGCCTGTTCTTCTTTGTGCGCTTTGCGCCGGGCAAAACGCCCCGCTACGCCGCGTTCCGCGTGGGCTTCCGGTTCCATGACGGGTTGCGCATCCCCGGCAAGGCCAGGGGACGAGGGGCGCGAAGGTTGAGACTCTGTTTGGGGCAGGCTGGGAGCCGCTACGGGCACCTGGCTCGGACCAGCGCCATCGATCCCCGATATCTTAAAGGCTTTTTCCAGCGCTTTAACCAGTTCAAATCCGGTCAGATAGCGCCGGTTGGGGTCTTTGTCGAGCACCCGCATGATCACCGTTTCGACTGCCGGGGGCAGATCGGGGTTGTACATGCTGGGCGGCGGCGGGAGTTCATTCAGATGTTTGAGAGCAACACTCATCGCGGAGGGATCATCGAACGGCACTTTTCCGGTGAGCATTTCGTAGATCACGATACCCAGCGAATAGAGGTCGCTCTGCGGGACCGATTTGGCTGATGATATTGCCTGTTCGGGCGCGATGTAATGGGCGCTGCCAAAGGTATCGCCCGTCGTGCCTTCCTGGATGCTGAGCGCCAGTCCGAAGTCCATCAAAATAGCGCGCCCGGTATTTTTTTCCAGCATGATATTCGAAGGCTTAATGTCGCGGTGGATCACGCCCTGCTCATGGGCATAGTCAAGCGCGCTGGCGACATCGCGGATGATGCGCATCAGGTCGGTCGTGGGAATGCGCTGGCCACGGTCGGCATAGTCCTTCAGCAGAGAGCGAAGATCTCTGCCTTCCAGAAAGACCATTGCCATGTAGTAGATGCCTTCGGTGCGCCCAAACTGGTAAATGCCGACGATGTTTGGGTGCCTCAGCCGGGCGATGGCGCGGGCCTCGATCTGGAAGCGGCGGGTGTATTCTTCCTCAGTGGTGGTGACAAAATCGCCGCTGATGACCTTGACCGCTGCGAAACGATCCAGGTTTTCGTCAAGACCGCGATAGACGCGGGACATCCCCCCACGACCAAGCAGTAGCTGGATGGAATAGTCGCCTAATTTTCTTCCAATAAGCGGATCAGCAGACATAAGAGCTATTCTCGACTAAGCTGACGCCGGGAACCAGCGCCGTATAAAGTTTCCACTAGTATATCCCAGTCTGTTGGAACAGAGGAAATGGCATTTTGTACCAGGAAGCATAGCCAGACTATATGAAAAATAAAACGCACCCTCATGGGTGCGCTGCAACCTCCTGACGAGAATGCTTGTTCACAATTTCTGAACAATGTTACCCGGCGACCGACCGCAAAAAGCTGCGCAGGGCGGTGGTGGTTTCGTCGGGCTTCTCGATCATCGGCAGGTGACCTACGCCGTCAATCCAGATCAGAGTCGCCTGCGGGATCAGGGAGGACAGTTCTTCGATCAGTTCCGGCTTGACCAACTGATCCTCGGTTCCTCCAACGACCAGGGCGGGGATACCCAGGTTGCGCAGGGAATCGGCGGAACTGGGCCGCGCCGCCATGCCATAGAGCGATCCGGCGACTCCGGCGGGGGGCGTTTTGACCATGATATCATAAATGCTCTGCGCCATCGTAGATTTGCCTTCCACTGCCGTCGAAAACAGGACGGGCATCATGCCAAAAGCGACATCGCCGCTGCCATTCTTGAGAGCGAGTTCGGCGCTCTCCCGGCGCGTGATCTGGCGTTCCGGGGTATCGGCCTGGGCGTGTGTGGCGACAAAGACGGCGGCGTTGATCCGCTCTGGAGCGCGGCGCAGCGCAGCCATCAGCACATAGCCACCCATGCTGTGACCACCCCAAACGGCGCGCTCGATGCCGAGGCGATCCAGCAGGGCAAACACATCGTCGGCCAGTTCGTCCATGCTGTAGGGGCCATCCGGCGCGGGACTCTCGCCATGCCCGCGCAGATCGGGGGTAATGACGCGGTAATTACCGCCCAGGGCTGCGCGCTGCGCGTCCCACAGATGGTGGTTAAACGGGAAGCCGTGCAGCAGCACAACAGGCGTGCCGCGCCCGGTTTCTTCGTAGTACAGTTCAATGGGAATAGTCTTAGCCATCATCAATCTCCGAAATGGATCTCTAATAGGGTAAAATAGCAGAAGAATTAACACTCTGCCAAACGGATTGAACTTATGCCACCCGATACGCTAGATGGAACGGTTGAACGGATAACGTACTACAACGAAGAGACGAATTACTGCGTGATGCGCCTGCGCCCGCACCAGCTTGTCCTGCGCGGCGATCAGTTGGTGACCGTCGTTGGCAATATGCCCGAAATCCAGCCGGGGGAAAGCGTGCGCATCCAGGGCGAATGGACGTCGCACCCCAAACATGGGCGGCAGTTTAAGGCGGATGTCGTGACTCAGGTGCGCCCGGCAACCGTCGAAGCGATCAAGCGTTATCTCGGCAGTGGGCTGGTCAAAGGTGTTGGCCCGGTGACCGCCAAAAAGATCGTGGATTTTTTCGGCAAGGACACGCTTGACATCCTGGATCGCACGCCGAATCGCCTGCTCGAAGTGCCGGGAGTCGGCAAACACCGCACCGGGCTGATCGGCAAGGCGTGGATCGAACAGCAGGCGATCAAAGAGGTCATGCTCTTTTTGCAGGGGCACGGCATCAGCAGCGGATTAGCGGTGAAGATTTACAAACACTACGGCGATCAGTCGATTTCGATTGTCAGCAAAGACCCTTACCGCCTCGCCAAAGATATCTTTGGGATCGGCTTCCGCACGGCGGACAAGATCGCCCGCGATCTGGGTCTGCCGCCTGACTCTCCGGCGCGGATCGGGGCAGGGGTCGCCTTTGCCCTGAACAATGCGGGCGACGATGGTCACGTTTTTTTGCCGCGCCATACGCTGGTGGATGAAGCCGTCTCGATCCTCGAAGTTGATCCGGCCCTGGTCGAAGAGGCCATCAGCCGCAGCGCCGCGCGGAGTGACGTGATGATCGAGGCCGTACCGGAAGGATTGGAGCGCGTCGAAGCGGTGTATCTGCCGCCGATGTACTACAGCGAAAAAGGATCGGCGGCGCGGCTCAAACAGATGGCGGATTTTCCGTCCAGCCGCCTGTATGATCTCAAAAAGGCCGATTGGGAGCATCTGCTGGCTCCCGCCTCCGGCGCGCAGGTGACTCTGACCGCCCAGCAGCGTGACGCGGTGCGGCAGGCACTCACCCACAAAATGAGTGTCCTGACAGGTGGCCCCGGCACAGGCAAGACCACCACGCTCCGCACGGTGATCGGCGTGCTGGAACGCACGGGACACCGCTTTATGCTGGCTTCGCCAACAGGACGCGCTGCCAAACGTCTCAGCGAAGCGACCGGACACCCCGCCCGGACAATTCACCGCATGCTGGGCTACAGCCCGGCTCAGAACGGATTTAACTTCAACGAGGATAACCCGCTCGATGCCGATATGATCGTGGTCGATGAGGCGTCGATGATCGATCTGGTGCTGTTTTACAACCTGCTCAAAGCGATCCCGCCGGATACACATTTACTGCTGGTGGGCGACGTGGATCAACTGCCCAGCGTCGGGGCGGGCGATGTGCTGCGCGACGTGATCCGGGGCAATATCGGCCCGGTGACGCGGCTCGATCTGATCTTCCGGCAGGCGGAGACGAGCGCGATCATCCGCAACGCGCACCGCATCAATCACGGCGAGTCGCCGGATACGTCGAACCAGTCCAACGACTTTTTCCTCTTTGCTGAGGAGGAGCCCGAAGCCGCCGCCGAACTGCTGGTCAGCGTCGTTTTGGAGCGGATTCCCAGCCGGTTCGGACTCGACCCCATGAAGGATATTCAGGTGCTATCGCCCATGTATCGCGGCCCGGTGGGCGTCTCGGCCCTGAATGATATCCTGCAAGAGAAGCTCAACCCGGCGGGACGGCTGGCGGAGCGGCGATTAGCGGGGCGGCTGTTCCGCGTGGGCGACAAAGTGATCCAGATGCGCAATAACTATGAAAAAGAAGTGTTTAACGGCGATATCGGGCGCGTCCACAGCCTGGATCTGACCGAGCAGGAGATGGTGATCACGGTGGATGGGCGCTTCGTGAAATACGACTGGTCCGAGGCCGACGAACTGACTCACGCCTACTGCATCAGCGTCCACCGTTCGCAGGGCAGCGAATATCCCTGCGTGGTGATCCCGGTTATGACGCAGCATTACATGATGCTTCAGCGCAACCTGCTCTATACGGCGGTCACGCGGGCGAAACAACTCGTCGTGCTGGTCGGCACGCGGCAAGGCGATTGCGATTGCGGTCAATAACGATCAGGTGGCCCGCCGTTGGAGCGCGTTGGATTGGCGGATGAGGGAGTGAGGCTCAGAGATGAGTTATCAGGAACAGTTTTGGATAGCCTTAAACGAGGAAAATCCCCTTTCTGCTTTACATAGAACCATAGTCAATCTACGCCAGCAGGGAGTTCCAAAGGAAACGTTACTGAATGAACTTCAGTCGTTCCGACAGTTAGCTGCTGTCAGAAGTGAGCAAGATGAAGATGTTGTTCTCGATATGATGGACTATTTTTATTATGGTGATGCTAATTCGTACATAGAGTAAGCAACAAAGCTCTGGTGTCGTACACACCCCTCCGCATGGCTCATCCCGTATAACCATTCATGCACAGAGCATACAACGAGAGGATGGGCTTCGATGGGACGAAAACTCGCAGCCGCCGCACTGCTGATCGCGCTTTTATCGGCATTATCCCCGCTCACCAAAAATCACCGCGCCCGCGCCGAGAGCACCAGCGGCACGCTGACCTTCGAAGGACGGGATCGAACGTATGCCCTCACCGTGCCCGCCTCCTATGATGGCTCGACGCCTGTCCCGCTGATTGTGGTGCTGCACGGCGCGGCATCGAGTGGGCGCGGAATGGAAGCCATCTCCGGCTGGGACGCTATCGCGGAGCAGGAAGGGTTTCTGGTCGTTTATCCTGACAGCGTCGACGTGCTGTGGGATGATGGTCGCCTGACGAACGGCTGGTATAACGGGCTGGACGGGACCAACGATATCGGCTTTATCCCCGCCCTGATCGATGATCTCTCCTCCCAATACAGCATCGATCCCGATCAGGTGTATCTCTCCGGCATGAACAGCGGCGGCGCGATGGCCCTGCGGCTGGCTTGCGAAATGCCGGATCGGTTCGCGGGGGTGGCGGTAGTGGATGCGCTGACATGGAATTTTCATGTAGACGAGTGCCCGGCGGCCTCCGATCTCGTCTCGCTGCTGATCCTGATCGGACAGGAAGATGCTCAGTATCCGATTGAGGGGCGCGATATCCCGACGACCGAGCCGGACGATCCCGATCTGCGCATCCTCAGTTCGGAAGAAACGCTGGCCTTCTGGAATATGCGGAACGAGTGCAATCGTGAGACGGTGCAAAAGATTGATGACTCGTTCAGCAAGGTTTATCCCGACTGTGCGGACGGTACGACTCTGGCCTTTTTCCATATCCCCGGCATGGGCGCGAACTGGCCGCATATGGGCGATTACACGCTTAACCAGATTGGCTTTGATACGGCTTCGGTCATGGCGAATTTTTTCATGAAACGGGAGGGCTGGGACGATCCACTGAAGTCTGCTATCGCTACGCCCGCTGAACCCTACAGCGGGGCAGCGCGCAGCTATGATCTCTACGTGCCGCCCTCCACCGATTCTGCCGATCCGATGCCTGTTGTGTTCGGCTTGCACGGCAGATCGGGTACAGGGCTGGGCTTTGCTTACCTGTCCGATATGAACCGCGTGGCCCGCGAAAAGGGATTTATCGCCATCTATCCCGATGGTGTCAACAACGAATGGGATTATGTGCTCGGTACGCCGGGTTTTGAGGATTATTCCTCGGTGGATGATTCGGATTTTTTTGTAAAACTAGTGGATGATCTGGCGAAAGACCTGGCAATCGACCAGGACCGGCTCTATGTGGCGGGTTTTTCCAACGGCGGCTTTATGGCCCAGCGCGCCGCCTGTGATGCCCCGGATCGGTTCGCCGCGTTTGCCACGATCAGCGCGTCGCTCTACCCCTATTTCATCGACCTGTGCGAGAGCACGCCGCCCGTTCCGATGATGGTCATTCATGGCACGGACGATAATAATATTCTCTGGAATGGCGTGACCGTTCAGGATTTTGAAGTATCGCTGTCCGTGCCCGATACAGTGCTGTTCTGGGCCGTGCATGACCAGTGCGAACCCGATCTGGTCGAGTCGATGGTGATGCCCTCGCTGGAACCGAATCCCACGACTACCGTTTACCGCTACACTTTCGGCGGCTGCGCGGTGGGCAGCGATGTGCTGTTCTATGCCATTCAGGGCGGGGGGCATAATATTCCCGGCATCCGGGGGCGGTTGGACGAGGCCATCGCCGGGCAAACCACTATTGATATCAATGGTGCGGAGGAAATCTGGAAGTTCTTCTCCGCGCATACCCTCTCCGAACGCCAGCCGTAAGCGTGCAGCCTACGGCTGCCTTGGGCGGGGGAAACCTCGCCCTCACTGTTTTATCCCCTATCCTTAATGGCGCTCCTGCACAAAATGGGTAAACTGGTACACAGGTATGGTTACGTCGGAAAGAAAGATAGTTTATGGGTTCACTGAATCGGGACGAACGGCAGACTTTACGCAGCATTCAGGAGCATCTGCGCGCGGCTATTTTAGAAGATCATGCCGTGACAGAGCAGTTGGGCACCGTCGATATATTTTTTCATCTCTCAAACCCAGAGCCGCGCCTGAACTGTGCGACCCCGCATAAGGGCGTCGCCTGGATCCGCCGCGAAGACCTGCTGGATGGATTCGCGGGACTGGAACGGCTGGGACGCATTCCCCGGCTGGCATTTTTTGATGCACTGTTCCCCATCGCTTTCCAACAGCAGCTTTCCTTGTTGGGGTTGGGATTGGAAGCTGATGGAGTGGTCATGGCTTACCGTCCTATGATCGGTCCCTCGCTGCCCGATGAAACACCGCTGGGGCGGCTCTCGGAGAAATTCGAGCCGGAGATTACGACCTCAGTCGCCTCCTCCCGCGCTGATCTCTCCGTGTGGCTGCGAGTCTTTCGCGCCGGGTATTACAACACGGAACTGCTGTCAGTTGAGCCCGCCGATATCGATCCTCTGGAAAGAGCCAGCAGCGAAGGGAAAAATCTGTTTGTGCTGGCGAGTTACGAGGGAACGGTGCTCGGTGCGGCGCGGGTCGAGCTTCGCTCGACGACGGCTCAACTGGAAGCGGTCGCAACCGCTCCACTGTGGCATGGCATGGGCCTGGAAGCGGCATTGATCAGCACCGCTTCGAATGCGGCAATGGACCGGGGATGTGATACGATCTTCACAGCCTCGCCGCCGGAGTCACTGCTGGGGCTGTATCGCCGCCTGGGATTTATCGATCTGACCCGGATGCTGACCTTCTGGCGGCAGGAGAAAGAAGGAGCATAAACAGATGAGCCAAAACTGGACCAGTCTTTATATGCCGCTCACGGATTCGTCTGCCGCAGCTAACGCGCTGCGGTCGCTGCTGGCAGAGCAGGGATATCAGTCTTACGATCCATTCCCCGGCGGTACGGGCACGCCTCCCGGTCAAAAAGAAACCGTGCGCCTGTTTGTTGCGCCCGTCCAGGATGATTGGGTGCGCGTTTTGGGGCAGGTGGATCAGGCGCTGCTGCCCGATCTCAGCCGGGTACTCAAAACGCCTGTGCTCCATGCCTGGTTGGATGAAGAAGACGGCGGCATGGCCCTCTACCGTGACGGCGAACGCCATGACCATCCGGCATCGTTTGCCTCCTATCTGCGTCATGAGACCTCGGTTGAGAAGCTTCAGCAGGCTTTTGCGGGCAAACTGAAGGTATCACCCGTAGAACCGGGCGGCGAACCGCCCGTGATGGTTGTTGGGGCCGACTCACTCCCCCCGGAATTGCAGCAGTTTGCCGCTGATCAGGGTGTCGATCCGAAAAAAGCCGACAAGATGGCAAAGCGCCTGACTGATCAGCTTTTTGGCCGCCTGAGCAAACAATCGGGCGCGTCGCGCGAGGAACAGGAACAGGCCCGTTCCGTGCTGATGGGCGGCGGGCGTGATATCTGGAACAGCCTGCATGGGCAGCGGCTGCGCGCCATTGCCGAGCAGCTCAAACTCCCGGCGAACTGGCGGCTCCCGACGCTCGAAACGGTGCGCGACTCCTATCAGGTGCACCGTCTGCGCCAGGCGAAGCCCCGCATGCCGCTGATCCCACCGGATCAGGAGTTGCTCAAAGCCGTGCCCAATGCGCTGGACTACCTGCCCGTTTATATGGGTAAGTAAGTGGTTTTCGCGCCCCAGGTTGAAAACCTGGGGCTAGTAGAAAAGCCTGGAAGCCCACACAAGGGGCTGAAAAGCCTTATAACGGGCGCGAATTCATCCCGTTGATGTGTCTTTTTCTCAGCGCGGTGGCCCCTGGCGAATACGGGCCAGCACAGGATCGGGCGTGCTCTTCGGCGTTTCCCACATGGCCTCCAACCACCACGTCGCCCCGGCATCGATCCAGGGCTGAACGTCTGCGGCTGACTGCGTTTTCCCTTCGACGACAATATCATAGGGCGTGGTTTCCGTGCGATGCCCGGTGATGTAAGCTTTCATCGCCCGAATATCGTCCGGCGTTGGCGGAACGTGCTTGCCGCCGTCGATCTTGTTCGGCAGCAGCCCATCCCAGCGCAGCGCCCGCGCCATCGATTTTGGCTTGAACCACGCACCGACGACCCAGATCGGGATACGCGGCTGCTGGACGGGAGGCGGGGGAGGGTGAGAAAAGGTGATTTCCTTGATCTGGTAGTGTTTTCCCTGGTAGCTGAACGGCTGGCCCTTCCACAGCCCTGTCAGGATATCTAGCCCTTCATCGAGGAGTTCGGAGCGAATTTTGCGATCCGTTTGTTCGCCAAATTCGGCAAACCCGGTATCGACCGCTCCCAACCCCACTGACAAAATGACGCGTCCACCTGACAGCGCATCCAGAGTCGCCGTTTCGCTGGCAAGCTTCCAGGGCCTCATGCGCGAGAGCGGCGTGAGCATCGTGCCCAGCCGGATGCGTTCGGTGCGCATTGCGGCGGCAGTCAAGGATATCCAGGCATCGGTACTCCAGGCGGCTTCCCAGACGAAAAACCCATCCCATCCTGCCTGTTCAGCTTCATGCGCAAAATCAGCGGCCAGGCGGGCGTCACCAAATGGCAAAATGAACCCGTATTTCATGAACATCTCCTTTACGGGACTAAGATCACCTTGTCGGGCAGCGATGCGGCAGCTATACTTTTCCCCAATTTTGCATCAAGCCTCACGTGGGGAACAACCTTTCCCCTGAGTAACAGGTGTTCTGTGGCTGGGAAACTGGATCAGATTATCGTTATCGACCTTGAATCAACCTGCTGGGAAGGCCAGCCCCCCGAGGGCCAGGAAAACGAAATTATCGAGATTGGCGTCTGTACGCTCGACGTATCTAGTGGGAGACGGCTTCATCGCCAGAGCATTCTGGTCAAACCAGAACGCTCCGAAGTCAGCCCTTTCTGCACCGACCTGACTACGCTCACCCAATCTCAGGTCAATCAGGGCGTGCCTTTTGCCCATGCCTGTGCTATTCTGCGCCGGAAGTATGCGGGCCGTGACCGGGTGTGGGCTAGCTATGGCGACTATGACCGCAAGCAGATGGAAAAGCAGTGTCTCCGGCAGGAGATTGATTATCCGCTCGGCAACAGCCATATCAATATCAAGAGCCTGCTGGCGCTTGTCTACGGCCTCCCGCGGGAAATCGGCATGCTCAAGTCGATGCAGCTTCTCAGCCTGCCCGTCGAGGGCGTGCATCACCGGGGCGTTGATGACGCCTGGAACACCGCGCTGATCTTATCCAAACTGATTTTGCAGTGCCGGGGCGGGTTAGTCGAACCAGAATCCTAGGAGAACTTATCGTGAAACATCGTCTATTTTATCTTGTTATCATCTCTATCCTGTTAGCTGGATGGGTTCCATCTGCATCGGCATCGCACCCGCAGCAGAGCCGTGTTGTCCTGACCCTGGGTTTCAGCAATCTGCCACAGGGACAGGCGGGCATGGTCCGGCTGAA
This sequence comes from uncultured Chloroflexia bacterium, assembly GCA_963753545.1. GTDB lineage: Bacteria > Chloroflexota > Anaerolineae > Aggregatilineales > Aggregatilineaceae > CAVWCQ01. The sequence goes on along the minus strand of CAVWCQ010000011.1, from coordinate 352,814 downwards.
CGGTTCCGATATTGCCGAGGCGCGGGCCATCTTCCAGGAACGGGTCTTCTTTTTTTACGCGCAGGACACGGCCTATTTTACCGTGTTGTCCTCTGATGTCGATATGGATCCGGGCACGTATTCACTCTCGGTCTGGGTGCGCCATGCCGACGACAGCACCGAACAGATCGATCAACCTGTCGAGGTGAGCAACGGCGGCTACGCGGCGGTCGATCTCACCCTGCCTGCATCACTTGCCCCGCTGCTGGCCGAAGATGTCAACCAGGCCGAGATGGACAAGCTGTTTAATATCATGGACCGCTTCACGCCGGAACGGTATTGGGAAGGCGGCTTTGTCATCCCAAATACCAGCGAACAAATCGCCTGGTTTGGCACATGGCGGCTGTACAACGGATCGTACTGGTATCGCCATACCGGGGTTGATATCCGCGTTGGTACGGGAACCCCTGTGCCAGTCGCTGCCAATGGGCGGGTCATTCTGGCGGAACCCCTGCCGATTCGCGGCAATTATGTCCTGGTCGATCATGGGTGGGGCATTTACAGCGGCTACGCGCACATGTCGCAGATTCTGGTCGTCCCCGGCCAGTGGGTACAGCAGGGTGATGTGCTGGGCCTCAGCGGTTCGACAGGGCGATCCGGCGGCGCGCACATGCACTTCGAAATGGCGGTTGGCGGCGTGTGGGTTGATCCTGTGCCGTTTCTCACCCTCCCCATTGCGGCGGGCAGTCAATAAACTCCAGACAAGCGTATAATTGACGGTATGTGCACACAGGCCCGACTCACTATGAAGCGGGCCGCTTCGTCTAGGAGACGCCTGTTTTGCTACATATTATCCGAGAATATCTGATCGGTCCGCCGCTGCCCAGTTACCGCATGGCGCATGAAAAGCTGGACAAAATACGGGCGATGGCGGCACTTTCCCCCGATGCGCTCTCATCCATTGCTTACGCCAACCAGGAAATTTACCTGGGGCTGGCTGTCGCAGGCGCGGCGGGACTGACCCTCTCCTGGGAAATCGCGCTGGTGATCGCTCTGCTGCTGATCATTGTTGCAATTTCCTACACCCAGACGATCAGCGCCTATCCCGGCGGCGGCGGCTCCTATACCGTTGCTCGCGAGAATCTGGGGCAAAACCTGGGATTAATCGCGGCAGCCGCACTGCTGATCGACTATGTGCTGACAGCCGCCGTCAGCCTGACAGCGGGTGTAGCGGCCATTGCCTCCGCTATTCCCGATCTGTGGCCTTACCGCACCATCATTGCACTGTTTCTGCTGGTGCTCATCACGGTTGCCAACCTGCGCGGCCTGCGCGAGTCGGGAACGCTGATTTCAATCCCGGTTTACCTGTTTGTGCTGTGCTACCTGCTCATGATCTTCTTTGGTATTGGCAAGGCGATTGTAGAAGGCCCCAGTTCACTGGAAGAAACTGCGCCGCGCGCAACCGATTCGCTCACATTATTCCTGGTACTGCGCGCCTTTGCCTCGGGATGCACGGCTCTGACGGGTGTTGAGGCGATCAGCAACGGCGTTCCGATCTTTAAAGAGCCACAAGCTAAAAACGCCCGGACCACGCTGGTCATCATGGCGTTTTTGATGGCTTTTCTGTTTCTGGGCAGCATCAGTCTGACGGAGTATTTCGGTGTTATCGCTCACGAGGACGAGACAATCCTCTCGGCGTTAACACGCCATATCCTCGGGCATGGAGCGCTGTACTACATCGTACAAATCTCAACACTGCTTATTCTTGCCGTCGCTGCCAATACGAGTTTTGCTGACTTTCCCCGTGTCTCCTCAATTCTGGCCCATGATGGTTACCTGCCCCGGCAGCTTTCCTTTGTGGGAGATCGGCTGGTTTTCTCCAATGGAATGATGCTGCTGGCAACGCTAACCGGAGGGCTGATTGTCATTTTCCAGGGTGATTCCCACGCGCTGATCCCGTTGTTTGCCGTTGGCGTATTTATCGCTTTCACGCTCTCTCAAGCCGGAATGGTGATGCATTGGGTGCGAGAAAAAGGGGCAGGGTGGAGGCTAAAAGCAGCCATTAACGGAACCGGGGCGATTGCTACTTCGGTCACGCTCCTTATTGTTGCCTCCAGCAAGTTTACGCATGGGGCCTGGATGGTTCTTTTTCTGATCCCCATGCTGGTGTTTGCTTTCCGCACCGTCAACCGCCACTACCGCGAAATTTCCGGCGAACTGACACTCCGCAACGTGCCGCCGGAAGCGAACGAAGATTTGCCCTCGCCGCGTGTCGTCCTGCCGATCTCTGGCGTGCAGCGCGGCGTGATTGAGGCGCTGCGGTATGCCTGTTCCATATCGAACCGCGTGACCGCTGTTTATGTCGAACTCAATCCTGGCGATGGGGATCGGGTGCGGGAAGCGTGGGCGCAGTGGGGGCGGGATGTGCCGCTGGAAGTCGTTCCTTCCCCTTACCGTTCCATCGTTGGGCCGATTCTCGATTATCTGGACCGGGTTGACAAAGAGAGCGGTGATGGAGAACTGGCAACCGTGATCCTGCCGGAATTTGTGCCGCACAAGTGGTGGCAGAATCTTCTGCATAACCAGACCGCCTGGTCGCTCAAACTGGCACTGCTCTACAGGCGGCGGCAGGCGGGCCGGGGCCGGGTCATTATTGATGTGCCGCTGTATCTGCGAAAATAGAATTATGAGGGATGCATGAAACCCTGGGAAACCCTATCAAACCGTGTCTTGCTTGACTGTTCACCCTGGCTGTGCGTCAGCAGCGAACATGTCCGTCTGCCTAATGGGGTCGAGATTGCCGACTTCTACCGCATCGATATGCCGGAATGGGCGCAGGTATTCGCCGTCACTGATGATGGGCACGTGCCGATGGTCGAGCATTACAAGCATGGTGCTCATATGGTTTCACTCGAACTACCTGCCGGATACCTGGAACCCGACGAAGAACCTGAGATGGGTGCGCGGCGCGAACTGCTCGAAGAAGCCGGGATTGAGGCGTCGTCGTGGAACTACCTGGGCCGTTATTTTATCGACGGCAACCGGGGCTGCGGCGGATCGCATATCTTTGTAGCACGTGGGGCCTGGCAGGTGGCTGAGCCGCACTATGAAGCATCGGAAATCATGACGCTGCATCTGCTGACTCTGGAGGAGGTGCGGGCCGCCTGGGTCGGCGGGCAGATGCCTAACATCGCAACCGTAGCCGCCGTCGGGCTGGCTCTGGCTCATTTGGAGGGTGGGGAATTATGATTGGAACGTCAGTCCGTTCAGCGCGTCTGGCCGATCTGCCGGGCTTGGCCGCCGTGCTGCAAGAAGCCTTTAGCAGCAAAATGCGGGTCATCTTCAGTAAGAATCCTGAAAAAGTGCGGACGCTGCTCGAAGCGGCCTACACGGGGCCGATCCAGCGCGGCTATGATGGCGTGATTGTGGCCGAGCGCGATGATCGCATCATCGGGACGCTGCTGATTCAGCCGATGTATTACACCCAGCGCGAGAGCCGCCTGTTCGAGCACCTCTCGACACAGGAACTTGGCATGTTTCGCATGCTGTGGGCCGCATTTCTGCTGTGGTTGACCAGCTATGTGCCCGATGATCGAGAAGCCCATATCAGTGATCTGGCAGTGGCGCAGGACTTTCAGGGCCAGGGCGTGGGCCAGATGCTGCTTGAACAGGCGGAACTATGGGCACAGGCGCACAGCCGCCTGCGTATGACGCTGTGGGTGGCCGAAAATAATGAACAGGCCGTCCATCTGTATGAAAAAATGGGGTATAAAACGACGCGCACTCGCATCAACCCCCTCACCAAGCTGACTTTTGGTGTGCAGCGCTGGCTGTATATGGAAAAGCCTGTGCCCTATGCCACGCCCCGAAGTCCCGGAATTGGAAGAAGCCCTGAGCGAGACATAGCAGGGTTGGCGGTGACATTTTTCTTTTGTCTTTGGGCTGCCACCTGCTATAGTTAGAGAGGGTCTATCCACCCGGACGCGCAACCTCAGGCCCCGCGCCGGGTTTTAATGCTTGCGGGGTTGCTTCAATCCAACGATTCTTTGATACAAGGGGTGCTCGCCTATGCGCGTGGCGCTGTTTACGGAGACGTTCCTGCCCAAAGTGGATGGGATCGTCACGGTTCTGGTCCTGCTCATGGATCACCTGATCCAGCGTAAAATTGAATTCATGGTCATTGCTCCCCGGCTGGACGGGCTGCCCAGTGAGTATCGCGGCAACCCGGTTATTGGCGTACCCGGTGTGCGCCTGCCCCTTTATCCCGAACTCAAAATTGGCCCGCCCACGCTGGATACTTACCGCGAAGTGAAACGCTTTCAGCCCGATATCGCCCATTTTATCCACCCGACGGTGGTCGGTACAGGCGGGCTGGTCATGGCCAAGCGCCTCAACGTGCCGAAATTAGCTTCATTTCACCTCGATCTGGCGACAGATGGCCCAGTTTTTTGGGTTGGGCTTTTTAGAGTCGGTGGTCTGGTGGTACACGCGCGCCAACTTCAACGCGGCGGATTATGCCCTTGCTCCATCTCGCCGTATCCAGACGCAGATGCTGGAACACGGCGTACGGCAGGTGGGGCTGTGGCGCAGGGGGGTGAACGCCGAACAATTCCACCCGAGTTATGCCAGCGATGAGATGCGCAGCCGCCTGAGTGATGGGCATCCAGACGATACTATTTTGCTCTATGTGGGGCGGCTGTCGTCCGAGAAGCAGATCGACAAGATTGGTGCGGTTTTAGAAACTGTCCCCAATACGCGCCTTGCTGTCGTGGGGGATGGCCCTGCCCGCGAGGATCTGCACGCTCAGTTTGCCGGGACGCGCACGAAATTCATGGGTTATCTCCGGAACGAAGACCTGTGGTCAGCCTTCGCCAGCGCCGATATATTTGTCTTCCCTTCCGCTATGGAAACATTTGGGCTGGTGCTGGTCGAGGCGATGGCGGCGGGACTCCCCGTTGTAACTTCTCGCGTGGGCGGTGCGGATGATGTGGTCCGACCCGGTGTGAATGGTTACCTGTTCAACGTGGGCGATGTGCGCGGCATGATCGATGGCGTGCGGGCCATCGTGTCGGAGCCAAGCAAGCGGCGGATTATGGGCCGTAATGCCCGGTTGTTTGCCGAAACTCAATCATGGCCGACGATGATGGATGAATTGATTACCTGCTACGCGGATATGATCTCCGGGCGGCTTCCCTCGATCTGATGATCCACTCTGCATCCTTTTAAGCCAGCATGCGTATCATTATATGGATACGGCTTTTTACAAGTTTTTTTGAATCTATGCCTTGACTGATAGGTAAGCGCGGGACGAGAATACTGAGACGAGCGTTCGTTTTCGTCAGTGCATGGGGGATAATACGTCTGTGGGCATCTCGATTTGCTGGGATAACCCTGAAAAAACAATCATCCGTTACGATTTTGGCCAAAGTTGGACATGGGATGATTTTTGGGCAGCGGTTAAAGCTGATGATGAACTCATCGGCAGTGTTGATCATATTGTTCACCTGATTTTCGATCTCCGGCTCACGCGCTTTGTGCCACCTAATCCGGGTTCCAAATTCCGCACTATTGCCGATCAGATCAATGACCGCATTGGCCTGATCCTGATTGTTGGCGCGAATGCCTGGTTTCTGACGGTCAGCGAGATGTTTCTCAACCTGTATGGCCCCAAAATCAAGGGCATCAGAGGGGTGAGAGCAGTGCTTGGGCTGGAAGAAGCGCGGGCAATCATCGCCAATTATTCTCAACAAATCGGCGTTGTATAGAAGATCAGCCGGGCGACAAGCCCGGTTTTTTTATCCCCAATCCGCCTCTTTTACTATTTGTTTATATATTGTATCTTGACGTTTCCTTAACAACGTGACAACAATATACCCTATACCTTTTTCATAATCAGAGGATGAGGCAGTGGGGATTTTAGTTGATTGGGATAATGCCGAAAAAACGGCAATCCGCTACGAATTTAGCGCAACATGGACCTGGAGCGAATTTTTCGCCGCCCTGCAACAGGATGACGAGATGATCGCCAGTGTCCCTCACACCGTCCACATGATCCTGGATTTCCGGCAGGCGCGCGCTGTTCCGCCGAACCCAGGGGCGCAGTTCCGCAGCGTGGCTGGACAGATCAGCGACCAACTGGGGCTGGTTATCGTTGTCGGAAACAATATGTGGTTCGAAACGGTTGTGCAGATGTTTGTCAAACTGTTTGGCAGTTCAGTTAAGGGAATCACCGGGCTCAAAACCTTCAGGACGATAGAAGAGGCGCGCACCGCTGTCGCCAACTATTCACCGCAGTCATCCGGCACCTAGCCGTCATTGCCACACCTTCAGACCGGGCCAGCAGCCCGGTCTTTTATCCCCTGCTTGCAATGAGTGCCGATTTTTAATAAAGTCAGGGGAGATTCTTCCAACTCGGAGCAACCATGCCAATTGCAATCATAGGCGCAGGCACGATGGGCGCGGATATCGCTCAGGTGTTTGCGCTGGGCGGAAACGACGTTATTCTGCATGATCTTGAGGAGCGTAAGCTGCATCATGCTCTGGCGCGCATCAGCCGGGGCATTGACAAGGCCGTATCGGTCCAAAAAACAGACCCCCTGGATGCTCGGCGGGCGCGGCGCGCGTTTACCATCACCACCAAACTGGATCGCTGCGCTGCTGCCGGACTGGTGATCGAAGCCGTGCCGGATGATCGGGCGGAAAAACAGCGGCTCATGAAGGCGCTGGATGGGGTGGTCCGGCGCGAAACCATCGTGGCGACAACGACCAACACGCTTTCCGTCACCTCGCTGGCCGCCGAGACACAGCATCCGGAGCGGGTGATCGGGCTGCATTTCTGCCGCCCTGCCCATATCATGCGGCTGGTTGAGGTTGTGCGCTGCGATAATACACCCCAGGACGTGATCGACCGGGTGCTCGATCTGATCCGCGACAGCAGCAAGACACCGCTGCTGCTGAGCGATATCCCCGGTCTGGTCGTCAACCGCATCTCTCAGGCCTATTACGGAGAGGCGCTCCGCCTGCTGGATGATGGCGGGCTGGATGCACAGACGGTCGATCAACTGATGGAAGCAGAGGGTTTCCCCATGGGGCCGTTCCGCCTGATCGATTACCTGGGCGTGGAAACGGTGCTCAATGTGACACAAACGCTGTACGAAGCGAATTTTTATGCATCATCCTACCGGCCTCACCCCCGTCTGCGGCGGATGGTGGACGCCCGGCGCTTTGGGCGAAAGTCCGGCAACCGTTTTTATAGTGACGAACTCTGATCGGAGCAACCGCTGTGCGCGTGCTGATCGTCGGTGAAGTGCCTTTTGTCGATACGCTGGCCGGGCTGTGCCGCGCCAAGAATTTTCGGGTGGACCTGTTCATCAGCAACCGCCTGGATGACCAGGAAATTCTGGATAATATGGTGCGCGCCGCGACGCGCTGCCAGATCGCCATCGAATGTCTGAACGAATCGCTCTCCGCCAAACAGTGGCTGGTCGAAGGGATTGAAGTCAATGTTCCGCCGGAATCCCCGATGCTGGTCAGCGCTCTGGCGGCCAGCACCACAGAGATCGCCAGTTGGACCGATCACCCGGAGCGTGTCGTTGGCTATGGCCTGCTGCCTCCGATCACGATCACCGGGCAGGTGGAGTTTGCCGCCGCGCTGCAAACCGATTTTGAGATGGCGACTCGCGCCCGCCGTTTTTGGGAAGAAGTCGGCTTTGGCGTCGTGCGCGTGCCGGACTGCGCCGGGTTGGTGCGCCCGCGTATCGTGTGCAGCATCATCAACGAGGCGATCCGCACGATGGGCGAGCATAACCTGAGCGTTGAAGATATCGATCTGGCCATGCAGCAGGGCATGAATTACCCACGCGGGCCGCTGTCGTGGGCGGACGAGATCGGGCTTGACGTGGTGCTGGGTACGTTGGAAGGCTTACTGCGTTTTTATGGGGATGATCGCTACCGCCCCGTTCCCCTGCTGCGCCAAAAGGTTTTTGCCGGGCATCTGGGCAAAAAGACCGGGCGCGGCTTCTACAAGTACGACAGAATCGCCCGCCAAGCTATAAACCTATTTGAGCATTGATTGTCAGGCAGTCACAGGTTGTCCGCTGGTCGCCCCGCGGATATGATTGCCTGTTAACCTGATTCTGGGCGTTGGGTTCACGAATCGAGTTACCGATTATGTTGTTTGCCATCAATTATTCCCCTCAAGCTGCCGAACTGGTTCGCGCGGGCCGAATTGTGGTGGATCGCTTCAAATGCCCCGATTGGCCGCATCTGATCGCGGAGGCGCGGGCGCTGCTGCCTGTTTATGTCCATTTCGACCTTAGAGCTGGCGGCGCACCCAATGGTCCCATTGATTGGGAACCTGTTGAGGCACTGCGGACCAGCACAGTCACGCCCTATGTCAATTTGCATTTGGGTCCACGTCCGGCTGACTTTCCCGCCTTTCCGGTTGAAACCACTGATCCGGTTCATGTCGCCGCCATCGCTGCGCGGCTGATAGAACATGTCGGGGCGGCAGTGGATCGCTTCGGCGCGGATCGGGTTATTGTTGAAAACCTGCTGTCCGCTCCTTCTCACCGCTTGATGCGCCCCACGATCCTGCCCAGCGTGATCCGGCAGGTGGTCGAGGAAACGGGCTGCGGCTTTTTGCTGGATATCTCTCATGCCCGGCTGGCAGCGGCCCATCTTGGCATGGACGCCATAGACTATCTGTGCCAGATGCCCGGCGAACGGCTGCGCGAGATTCATATCACGGGGATTGCTTACCGATGCATCTGGCGAGCGGCGCGATCACATGGGCATGACCGATCAGGACTGGCCGTTTGTCGAATGGGTGCTAGATCGGGTGAGGGGCGGCGAGTTGGTCCGAACCCTGGATCGCCTCCTTTGAGTATGGCGGCATCGGCCCCCATTTCGAGTGGCGCAGCGAGTCGTCCGTCATTGCTGAACAGGTTCCCCGGCTGTATGAACTGGTTCACCGCATTTGAGCAACGCCTTGATAATGATTAAAAAAACGCGCCGGGGCTTCCGGCGCGTTGGGTAGGGCTGAGGTAGGGGCAGCCCGGGTAGACCTATTGTGCTTCGCTGATGGAAACAGTTACATCAATCGTCAGGGTGTCATCGAATACGAAGGAGTAGGGACTCTGGCTGACGACCAGGAAGTAGACCTGCCCGGCTTCCAGGTCCACATTGAGTGTTCCGCTGCGCACGCCCATCGTTTCCCCAATGGAGAGGACTGTTTCTTCATCGGGCATCTTCATCAACTCGAATCCGGCGCGCAGTTCACTGGCAGGCTGTTCAAAACTGATTGCCCAGGTCGCAGCCGCATCGGGACGCAGCACGAAGATCGATGAAGCATCCTTGGCATAGTCCGCATAAATCGTCGCCGTCGCGGTGCTGCCGGGAGTCATCAGGTCCGGCACGGAGGCGCGGATCATGTACTCGCCATAAGTGGCATCGGTGGGGCAGGTCATGTCCCATTGAGCCAGCGGCAAACTGAAATCGGCCTGGTTGTAGTAGAGCGAACTTGACATGCCGGTGATCGTATACTCGCCGCCAGACGCCTCAAAAATGGCTGCCGCGCCAAAGCCGGAGAGCGTATCATCGGCGATGGCAACTGTCGCGCCTGTGCTGTCGGTGATTACCATAGCGGGGTCCAGGTCCATTGTGCCCATGTTGCGCACGAACTCAACCATAATCAGGTCACCCGCATTGGTCTGAACTGTATAGTTGACGGTGCAGGCAGTCGCGGTCAGTTCGCCTGTTGCCCACTCGCCCAAAGTCAGTGCGCCGCCCTGCGCCTTAGCTGTTGATACCGGAAGTGCTGCTCCGACAAATGCCGCCGCCAAAACGACCGTAAGGCTGAACGCGATCCATTTACGCATATGAATTTTTCTCCTAATCAGGTTGCTCGCCACAGGAAGGTATAAATCGATAATAACAATTCCCTTGCTGCTTGGACCAGTATCATCACACAGCGTGACCATACCGTGACCAACCGGAAAAAGGTGAGGGCTGGAGCTATTGCCCGGCAGCGGAGGCTGCGTCGGGAGGCCGGAACAGATTTTGCACCAGCAGCAAAATATCCGTCTGGATCGGGACCAGAATCTCGTCACCCTCGGCGGTCTGGCCGAGTTGAACCTCTTCAAAGCCGATCTGTCCCTGCCGGATATTGTCCTGGGGAACATCCTGCGCCTGCTGCGCCAGACTCAGGATATCTTCAAAGGTGAGATTGGTGCGGATGTTATCCTGCATCGAATTCCACAAGTCCTGCGCCTTGGGCAGCAGGGCCATGATGCCGCCCGTACTGAGAATCTTATCCCGGACGGCGAGAATCACTTCCTGCTGGCGGCTGGACCGGCCAATGTCGCTGTCGCCGTGCCGCGTGCGAGCATATTGCAGCAGCTTTTCCGAGTCGAGTTCCTGGCAGCCCGCATCGAAGTGGATGGTGATATATCCGTAGCTGCCATCAGGATAACGATCATCATCAATCGGTTCCTGCGGGCAGACCTGGATGGGGCCAACCGTATCGATCAGCGTGTTAAAAACCTCAAAATTGAGCAGCACATAATACTGAATTTTGATACCTAACACCGTTTCCGCTGTTTTACGGGCCAGTTCTGGGCCGCCGCCGCCAGGATAACTGACCTGATCCCCGATGATATTCGCGCCGTTGATGCGGCCTGCCTGATTGTTCAGCATGGGATAGGTGACCCACAGATCACGCGGAACAGACAGTATCGCGCCCGTTTTGGCAACCGGGTCCATCGATAGGACGATAATCGTATCTGTCGGGAAGGTCCCTTCTTCCCCGGCACGCTGATCGATGCCCAAGAGCAGCACCGTCACGCGGCGCGGGTCTTGCCAGGGCTGGATTTCGGGTGCGGCAGCAGCGACGGCTTCCGTAACCTCTGCGGTTGCCAGCGGGGCGGCAGCATCCGGCTCAGGCGTTTGTACAGGCGCGGCACTCTCTTCGGTCGCGCTGGGCTGCACGGTCACAGCCAACGTTGGTGTTTCCTGGGGCAGCGATACCACAGGAGGCGCGGAGCTTTCACCTTGTTTTTCGTCTGGCGGGTTGATCAGATCGCCCAGGACACCGGCGACTTCACCTGCTTTGGGCGACTCCGGCAATTGGATGATGCGATCTAGTTCGACGGTGCGGTTCCGCACAAAGCCGTAGGTCAGCACCGCCACGACTCCCGATAGAATCGCCATGCCGACGACCCAACCCATGACCAACCATTGTGGAATACGCATGCAGTTACCCTCCAGAACGATACCGCGCGCCATTATAACGCAAAAACGCGAGGATGTTCCCCGCGTTCAGCCCTCGCTTGTCTGACGGGCGTCGTTTGTCCGGTGGTGCGCCAAAGACGGACTACCCCTGGCTGCCATCATTTCGGTACAGTATGAATGTTACTAATAAACTTTCTGAAAAAATTAGTTGATCACTTCTACGACGGAGCGATCTGTTCAACCCCCCCTTTTCGGTTTCACGACTAACCATTCCCTAACCCAGTTCCTACTTGCAAAAATGGCCCATTTTCGGATGAGGGTATTACAGGCTTGGGCGCGTAAACAAGCAGTGCCCTGTGCATCTACCCTCATCATACACCCAACAAGGCCTGGAAAATACTCCCTTAAAGTTGAACCTTAAGTACGAATTTGAAGATGTGCATGATAAAAACTCTAGTTCCGCGAGAAATAGTACAGCTTATTGCCCGCCACGACATACATATTGTTGCGCGCCACGCTGTCCGCATACAGCCCCGACAGATTCCGGAACGCATTCGTGGCGTTGCGCGGGCGGTAGCCGTTGTGGTACGTCCCGGCAAATGACGTTTCGTAGACGGTTTCGTTCACATTGTCGAGAATGTACAGATTGCGCGAGGCCGGATCGTTATCGACGAACAGGGCCGTGCCGTTGACCAGCGATCCGTCCGGGCGTTCGCTGAATTCGAATGGCTGCTGGACAACTACGCCCTGAATATTGCGCCGGTAGCGCTGCACCGATCCATCGTCAAACAGAATATAAACCGCGCCCTCGTCGGAACTGATGCCAAAATCGACGGCGTGACTCAGATCGGGGCGATCCTCACCCGTGAAATATTCTTCGGGCGTGCTGCTGTAGCTGGCTTCGCCTGCGGTAGGTACGTACTTCCAGATTTGATTCGCGCCGCCGTCCAGGACATAAACATTATCCTCAAAGACAGCCATCGCGACCGGGTTCTGCCACAGTCCTTCGCTCACCAACTGCTGGGCGTTTTCAAAGAACGTGGATGAATAGGAAATCAGCAAACCGTCGCGATCCAGGGCGATCAGCACGTTGCTGTGAACCGTACCACCGTTGGGCAGCCATTCGATATCGATCAGGTCACCGACTGTATACACGCCGATAGCCTGCCCGCGCCGGACGGGTTGATCGTTGCTGGAAGTCAGATCGTCGCCGCGCTCGTTCAGAGTATCGTGATAGATCACATCGTTTTTGCGATCCAGGGTGTACAGGTCTACGCCGTTGCTATGCAGAATTGGCCCGATCAGTTCCGCGTCATTGGGAAATTCATGCAGCAGTTTCAGGTTGCGCCGCACGATATCGTCATAATAATCCAGATAATTCTGCGCGTCGGCCCGGATGCGCTGGACGGTTTCGTCACCTGGGCGCTCGTTGTAGGCGATATTCGCCAGCCGCAGCACTTCCTGCCAGGTGGGACGCAGGGCCGGGTCCTGGTAACTCTCGCCCGACAGACTCAGCGCGTCGTCATAAGCTTTTTGAGCGCGGGCCAGGTCGCGTTCAAAACGTGTCTGCCCCTGGTGGGTCATCGCCAGCCCGACGACAACGATCACGATCACCACCGGGATCAGAATTGCCATAGCAACAGCCATATTGGTTGGGATGCCCTGTTTGCCGTTTTCACCCGGCTTCGGCAGGATTTTATTGAGTCCGGACTGCAAGCCATTTGTGACAGCCAACACTGCCGCCAGAACCCCACGCACGATATCGCGCACCGTGCGCTGTACTGCCAGCGATACGCGCTCAAAGATGGATGGGCCGCGCTCAACGACTTTTGTGGTGATTTCCCCAACTCGTTCCAATGTGGCGCGCGCGCGCTCACCCGGCGTCGCTTCGTCCGTTTCCGCTGCCGGTTCATCGCTGGGTTCGAGCAGCAAAGCATCGGGGGCCAGGGGATGCGGCTTGGAAGTGCGGGCGGTCATAAAACGCGGCGAGCGTTCGCTGGCCTGCGGCGCAAGATGATCGGGATCGGGCGTACCGGGTGCCAGGAATTGGATCACAGTGGCGGAGGTCTGCTGCCCCGCCATCTCTTTCAGGCGATCCAATACCGGACGCATCTCGCTGTTGTTGAGGGCTGCTCCAAGGGTATCATCGCTGGCGCTGCTCAATCCCGCGTCAGCCAGCAGGATCATCTGCCCCGGCGCAACCGTGTAATGCCCAAACTGGATATCCGGTTCTTCGCCGGACCCCAGCGGCAAATTCATGTCCAGCGGATCGCTTCTGTCGGCGGGAAAGGGGATGAGCGTCTCGCCCTGGCGCAGCAGCCCAAAGGTTCGCCCGCTCCGTGCCACAAAGGCTTCCTCGCCGCGCAGGACCAGCATGGCCGCGTTCACGTGGCGGGATTCCGCTTTGAGGTAGCGATGCATGGAGGCAAACGCTTCGCGCAGACCGCCCGTTATGCCGCCGCCGCTGCCAAAATAGATATCCGCGCCTAACCGGGCCAGATCTGTGTAAAAAGAAGCCGGGGCGCGCGTGTCGTCCGTGGGTGTGACCAGGACAAACAGTTGATCCCCTTCGCGAATGTGCGGGGCACGCCTGGGAGGGGTTTCCGCCAGCGCTCCTGGCGGCGGCATGCTGACAGCGCGCCCGCCCACCACAAGCAGATGCCCGACAAATGCTTCTAATTCGCTCGGCATGTTCCCGTCCTAACATTTGGATGCAGACGCTTTCATTGTACCGCAAACGTTTGGGGCAGGAAACGATAGAGGGCGACCCGGCGCGAGCGTAGATAACGTGGATTGCCCGATAGGTGTTCAGTCAAGAAAGGAATGTTGTGGGTAGCGGGCGCAAGCCCTCATCCCCTGCCCCTTCCCCCACACAAAAATCGTGGGGGGAAGGGGAAAACGATTTAGAAAAGAGCGTTCCCTTGCTTACGTTGACACGTATTGGGCGCAGCGGCCCTACAAAGGCTGGGCGCGGCAAGCAGCGCCCCTACAGAGGGTGTGGGTTAGTTCGGCAGTTTGCCAAGAAACTCCAGCACGCGGCGCATGAAGCGGTGGGAGCCGTCGGAGGTCTTACCGTACATCAAGGGGCAGGCTCCGGCGATGACGGTCATGTTCTGCTGTTTGGCATATTCAACCGCACTCTTGGAAACGCTCGTTCCGAAGCTGTGAAAGCTGCGGTGCATCCAGACGCGGCGAATCCCCGCTTCGGCGCAATCGTGAACGACCTGTTCGGTAGCTGATTCCGGGGTGGCGATGACGATAGCATCTACTTTTTCGGGGATGTCCTTCACATTGTGATAGCAGGGATCCCCTTCGACCTGATCGGCGTTCGGATTGACGGCATAGACTTGGTAACCAAACTCGCGCAGGCGGCGGTAGATCGCGTTACCTGCTACCGGGGATTTCGGATCGCGCGATACTCCGGCGACAGCAATCCGCTTTTGAGACAGAAAATCGTTGACCTTTTCCTGAAGGGTAGCTGATGGCATCAGGTTTTTACTCCACTGCTCATGTTCAATGGACTCATTGTAGGCAGTGGCGAGTCGCCGGGGTAGTGAGGCTTGGCACGGGATGAGCATTACGTGCTTCCTATCCCGGGCGACTCTCTAATTTGTTATTGGCCCAACTCATTCCGCACGGCATCATAGAGCGCTGCCGCGTGCAGGTCTGCCAGGGTATAACATGGCCCACCCAGGTGCTCGGCCAACTGCTGGGCCAATCCCTGGTCGAAGGCGATATGTTCCATGTTGATCGTCACGTTGCGAATATCCGATGTCTTGATCTGCTCCGCGACCCGGTGTGCCTCTTCCTGGGGCGGAATCTCCGACATCGAGACGTTGCCCGCGCCGTCCGTCAGCAGGATCATCAGCGGCATCACGTCCGGGTGTCCAAGCTTTTCCTTGGTGAAAACTTGCAGCGCCAGCCACAGCCCTGCCGAGAGCGGCGTTTTGCCGCCTACCGGGATATCTGCCAGGGCTTTTTTCGCCAGGGTGACCGAGTTCGTCGGCGGCAGGATCAACTGGGCGCGGTCCTTCTGGAAAACGATCAGCCCCACGCGGTCGCGGCGCTGGTAGGCATCGGTCAGCAGCGACATGATCGCGCCTTTCGTCGCGTTCATACGTTCAGCAACGGCCATGCTCCAACTGGCATCGACCACGAAGAGAATCAGATTAGCCGCTTTGCGCACGCGTACTTTGCGCTGCAAGTCGGCTTTCTGGATGTTGTAGGCAAGTTTCGTCTGATCGCGGCGCTTGATCTGGAAGGGGGCGGCGGCGCGAATGGTGGCGTCGAAGGCGATATCATCCAGCTTATCCCCGGCGGGGCGTGCCTGGATGTATCGCCCATGTTTTTTGTCCGTCAGAGTCCGGCTGCGGCGGCCCCGCATCTTACGCGTCAGGCGGTCCAGCGGCGTATCGAGGCGGCGGGTCGTAAATTCTTCCGTCGGCTTGACCTGCTTGCCGCCTTCCCACCAGTGCAAATCCTGCGACTGGAAGACATCACGCGGGGCAGGCTCCGGCGTGCTCTGGTTAACGTCGGCGTCTTCCGCGGGTGCTGTCTCGTCGCTTACCGACTCACTTTTTTTTTAGCTTCGACGCGCTCGTCGGAAGAGGTCGGTGTTGTTTCGCCTGTTTCGTCGTACTCCTCCGCGATATGCTCCAACCGTTCGGCCAGTTCGCCCTCGTAGAGCGTCGTCTCGGAGAAGGGGCCGCGCTTCATGCGGTGTGGCAGGGCCAGTTCTGCCGCCAGCAAGATATCACGCTCGGTGATATCTCTCCGGCCCTCGAACGCGGCGTGCGCACGGGCGGCTTTGAGGATCACCAGATCGGCGCGGTGACCGTCTACATTCAGGCCAGCGGTGAGATTGGCAATGGTGAACAAATCGCGGCGGCTGTAACGCACACCTTCGACGATGTTGCGCGCCGCTTCGATGTTATCGGACAGCACTTTTTCTCTCGGCAACCATTCGCGGCGGAAGGTTTCGGGATCGGCGTCGAAAGCGATATGCCGTTCCAAGATCGCCATGCGATCCCCGGCGCTGGGCAGCCCGCGCACGTCCACAGACAGCGCGAAGCGGTCCAAAAGCTGCGGGCGGAGTTCGCCTTCTTCCGGGTTCATGGTGCCGACCAGGATAAAGCGGGCGGGGTGCTGGAAGCTGATGCCTTCACGCTCCACCACGTTGACGCCCATCGCCGCCGAGTCGAGCAGCAGGTCCACGACATGATCATCGAGCAGGTTCACTTCGTCCACGTACAGGATGCCGCGATTCGCCGCCGCCAGTACGCCTGGATCAAAATGGCGCTCACCCTTCTGGATGGCTTTTTCGATATCGAGTGTACCAACTACGCGGTCTTCAGTGGCGCTGACAGGCAGATCGACCAGCCGCGTCCGGCGCTCTTTGACGGGGAGTTGCTCGCCGCTGGCAACCCGTTCGCGGCACTCGTCGCAAAACCGATCCGGCTGATGCGGATCACAACCGAAGCGGCAGTCCGCCACGACCTGGATTCCGGGCAGCAGTGCCGCCAATGCGCGGGCCGCCGTCGATTTGGCGGTACCGCGTTCGCCGCGAATGAGCACCCCGCCAATGCTGGGGTTAACGGCGTTTAAGACCAGGGCGCGCTTCATGCGCTCCTGACCAACTATCGCAGTGAATGGATAAACAGCTTGTCGCACTGTGGGCCTCGACTTTTTTATACTTTCGGGGGAATTCCCCCTCATAACCCAAAACCAATCCTGGTTTCAAGTTTTTTGTGTCTACTAATCTATACGCGATAGAGATGTTTATTTATAGGTCCTACAAGGGCCAATTATATCGCAGTACTGAGAGATATGGCATGGCGAGTTCAGATAAACGGTGAGTAAACGGAGGGTTGGGGCGGCTGTTGAGTACCCAAAAGTTTTGGTTATTTCCACCTATTGGACCGCATTGATTTAGCACTAATCACCATATCCTACGAACTTTCTGAAACAAAGGGCAAAACGGTTGATTATTGAAGCGCCAACGTGTATAATGCCCCTGCACTCTATAGTAGTGGAGAAGCTTCCCATGCAGTCCAACAACCCTGATCTCGGCGAGGAGAATGAAATGGCCGAAACCGAGCACACTATGGCCGAAGTTCCAGCAATCCCGGACCTGTCGGCGGAACCACAATCTGAATTGGAAACAGCCAGCGCGTCCGAGTATGACGATGCGGTGGCCGCAGTAGACGATCTGCCCGAAGTTCCAGCAGCCTCGGACCTGCCGGCGGAACCACAAGCTGAATTGGAAACAGCCAGCGCGTCCGAGTACGACGATGCGGTGGCGGCAGTAGACGAGCTGCCCGAAGACGACGGCCCGGCGGAAGTGGTGGATGAAACCCAGCGCATCCGTCCTCGCTCGATTGTTGAAGGCACAGTCCTCGAAACCAGCCCAACCGAAGTGTTGATCGACCTGGGCGAAGGCGTGACCGGCGTCGTTGCCAGCCGTGAACTCGAACGGATGGATCGCACCGCTCTCGAACAGCTCAAGATCGGCAACACGGTAACGGCTTACGTCCTCAAGGCGCAGGGCGCGGATGGACGGCCCGTGTTGTCACTGGCGCGTGCTGAAGAAGAAAATAACTGGCAGATGGCCGAAGACTATTTTAAGAGCCAGGAAGTTTATTTCAGCAAAGTGGCCGGGTACAACAAGGGCGGCCTGATCGTCCGGTTTGGCAAAGTGCGCGGCTTCGTGCCCGCCAGCCAGATCAGCCGGGATCGGCAGCGCCGGGCCAGCGGACAAAGCCCCGAAGAACGGTGGGGCAAGATGGTCAGTGAGGATATCGCGGTCAAGGTAGTCGAGATTGACCGGGCGCGCAACCGCCTGATCCTCTCGGAACGGGCCGCCGCGCGTGAAGCGCGTGAACAGCAAAAATCTCGTCTGCTGGACGACCTGCAGGTGGGCGAAACCCGCAAGGGCCGCGTGATCAGCGTCGCTGATTTTGGCGCGTTTGTGGACCTGGGCGGGGCTGATGGCCTGGTACATCTCACTGAGATGTCCTGGAAGCACATCACGCATCCGCGCGAAGTGCTCGAAGTCGGCCAGATGGTCGAAGTCCAGGTGATCAGTATTGATCGCGAACGCAAGCGCATTGGACTGAGCATGAAGCGCCAGGAAGATGATCCCTGGAATCAGATTGTTCGCCAGTACAACGTGGGCCAGTTGGTTCAGGCAACCGTCACCAAACTGACCAAGTTTGGCGCGTTTGCCCGTCTGGTGGATGCTCCGGAGATCGAAGGCCTGATCCACATTTCCGAGTTGGCCGATTACCGGGTGAATCACCCGCGCGAAGTCGTCCTGGTGGGCGATGTGCTGACCCTGCGAATCGTCAAGATTGACAGCGATCAGCGCCGCCTCGGCCTGAGTCTCCGTCAGGTGGACTCGGCTAAATTTATGGACCAGGACTGGCAGGCGCTTGCCAACGAGTTTGAGGACGAAGCAAAAAATTCGCCCAGCGATCAGACGCCCGATGTACCAGACATTAGCGAATAATCCACGTTTTTCAGGTGGACGCGGCGTATAACCCCCGATAATAGAAAAGGTCCTATTCTTTGCAGGATGGGGCCTTTTTTGGCATACTCCATACATATATGAGACTTTTTCGCTCATGTTCGATGTGAATGGGAAATAATCCTTCCACTCCCCTACGAGCAGCCACCTGTTTGGAACTGTAAACGGCTTCATCAGCGTGGAATGATATAATACAATAGAAGCAGAATATTAAGGTTCCATAAGAAATCGCTCCATTAGCCCTTTTGTCGTGCATTTTTACGATATTTTGATGGAAATAATTGGTAAATCAGTTAAAGTAATCCTTAAAATCCCGTATAGATATCAGAAGCATGATAGTTCCAGAGGGCACTCCACTGTTACCGTAACAATTACCCGTTCTTGCATCACAGAATTAGACTGGGCATCAGGATCGGGATGAGGAGAAGTCTATGTCGAATAAAATGGAGCGCTTCACTCAGCGCGCCCGAAGAGTTCTGAGCCTGGCTCAGGAAGAAGCTGAGCGGATGCAGCACAGCCATATCGGCACTGAACACCTGCTGTTGGGCTTGCTGCGTGAAGAGGGTGGTGTGGCCGGTCGCGTCTTGCGCGAATTGGGACTGCGGCAGAATCAAGTTGAGCAGTTGGTCGAAAAAATGACCAGCGCCAACAAACGGGCCGGGGTCACGCGCATGGATTTGTCTCCAGCTACCAAGCGTGTTCTTGAACTGGCCGTGGATGAAGCGCGGCGGATGGGCCATCACTATATCGGAACGGAGCACTTGCTGCTCGGTCTCGTCCGCCACCCAGAGGGGGTAGCGATTGATGTCCTCAAAGAACTGCATATCAGCCCAGACGAAATTCGTCGCCAGACCCGCCGAGTGCTGCAAGAAAATCCTTTGCAGTCGCCCCGGCGCTCATTAGAAGCACCCCAGGAGCGTCCATCTCGCCCCAGCGCGAAAACGCCCCTGGTTGACCAACTGGCAACCGACCTGACCGCCCTTGCCGAAGAGGGCAAGCTTGATCCTGTTATTGGCCGCCAGACCGAGATTGAGCGCGTGATTCAAATTCTCAGCCGCCGCCACAAGAACAACCCGGCTCTGATCGGGGAACCCGGCGTTGGTAAGACCGCTATTGTCGAAGGGCTGGCCCAGCGCATCATCACGCGTGAAGTCCCCGCCCCGTTGATCGGCAAGCGCGTCCTGCAACTGGATGTCGGGTCGCTGGTGGCAGGGACCATGTATCGCGGCCAGTTTGAAGAACGGCTCAAGCGCGTCATTGAAGAATTGAAATCGTCGGACAGCATTCTGTTCATTGATGAAGTTCATATGCTGGTCGGTGCGGGATCCGCAGGCAGCAGTGTCGATGCGGCGAATATTCTCAAACCGGCCCTGGCTCGCGGCGAACTGCAATGCATCGGTGCAACAACGCTCGATGAATACCGCCGCCATATCGAAAATGATGCGGCGCTCGAACGGCGCTTCCAGAAGGTCATGGTCGATGAGCCTTCCATCGAGGAAACCATCGACATCCTGTATGGCATTCGTGAACCATACGAGGAACACCACAACCTGGAGATTACCAACGAAGCGATTGAAGTCGGCAGCAACACTCTCGGCCCGCTATGTGCCGGATCGCTTCCTGCCCGACAAGGCTATTGACCTGATTGACGAAGGTTCGAGCCGGGTGCGCATGTACAAGTCGCCCGAATCGTCCCGCGTCAAGCGGATCGAGAACGACATGGCGACTGTCCGTGAAGACCTGGAACTGCTGGGGCCGGATATGTCTGACGTGGAGCGGGACAGCCTACAGCAGCGTCTTGGCGAACTGGAAGCCGAACTGGACACCTATCGCGCCCACTGGAACCCCGAAACGAACCGCGCTCGCCTGATGGCGGAAGATATCGCGGAAGTGGTCGGCATGTGGACGGGTATCCCGGTTACGACCATCGCTCAGGAAGAATCCGAGCGCCTGCTGCACATGGAAGAAGAACTGCACAAGCGCATCATCGGCCAGGACGAGGCGATTGAAGCGATCAGCAAGGCTGTACGGCGTGCCCGCGCTGGTCTTAAAGACCCACGCCGCCCCATCGGATCGTTTATCTTCCTGGGGCCGACGGGTGTTGGTAAAACCGAACTGACCAAAGCCCTGGCAGAGTTTATCTTCGGCAGTGAAGATGCTCTGATCCAGCTTGACATGAGCGAGTTTATGGAACGGCATACGGTTGCCCGTCTGACGGGCGCGCCTCCAGGCTATGTCGGCTATGAAGACGCAGGCCAGTTAACCGAAGCAATCCGCCGCCGCCCATACAGCATCGTGGTCTTTGACGAGATCGAAAAAGCGCATCCTGAAGCGTTCAATATGCTGCTCCAGATCATGGAAGAGGGACACCTCTCCGATGCGCGCGGACGCCGTGTAGACTTCCGCAATGCGATCATCATCATGACCAGCAATATCGGCGCGGAACAGATCAAACGTGGAACAACTCTCGGCTTTGGCTTGCCAACCCTGGAAGACAGCCAGGAGCAGGAGAGCGAATACAACGACATGCGTAAGGCCGTTATGGAGAGCCTGCGCCGTGCCTTCCGTCCAGAGTTCCTGAACCGCGTGGATGCGACCATCGTCTTCCGGTCGCTGACCCGGGACGAGATCAAGAAGATCGTGGATCTGGAAATCAAGAAGGTCAACGACCGGCTGTCGGATCGGGCCATCAGCCTGTCCGCTTCCGAAACCGCTCGCGCGCATCTGGCGGAGAAGGGCTATGATCCCGACTTTGGGGCACGCCCGCTGCGCCGCCTGATCACCAATCTGGTGGAAGACCGGCTCTCGGATGTGATCCTGGCTGGCGACATCAAGCTTGGCAGCACGGTTCTGGTGGACTATAGCGCCGAAAAGGATGAACTTGTCTTTTCGGAAGTAGAGCCAGAGCCGTATGGTGAAGAGGGCGAACCCGCCTGACGATGTTCGGGGGCAGTTCAAACAGGACTGCCCCCGTTTTTTTACCCGATTCCTACAAAACACCGTCAAAATTTCGTATTCTAACCAAATCCTTACCTACTCTCTATTATGTTTTTAGTTTGTTAAGGCATACTAAATAGTAGGGGTGGGGGATTAGATACCAATGGGGAGGGAAGGCGAAAAAGCAGCATGGGATACTCTGTCTTGGTTGTTGACGATGACAAAGAACTCCGCAAAATTTATCGTGCCCTGCTCGAACGGGTAGGATATACGATTTATGAGGCTGGGAACGGGGCAGAAGCATTGCAGTTTTTGACCACCCAGAAAATAATTCCCGATGTGATGGTGATGGACATGTTGATGCCTCTGCTGAATGGCGATGCGCTTATTCAGCGTGTGCGGCAAACACCCTCCCTCGATCCGATGAAAATCATTATGCTGAGCGCCTACCCGCGCTACCGGGAATCGGCTCAGCATTTCCAGGCCGACCTGTTTCTGGTGAAGCCGATCAAACCCGACGATCTGATGCAAGCGCTGGCTGCACTTGTGCCACCGCTCGCAGCTAACGAGAAGCTAGCCTGATCCTGCCTGTTGGTTCTCCTGAGCCAGCCGCGCTACAATCCCCTGCGTATCATCTCATTCAAAATACGGGGCATAGCTATGCATGTATCGCGGCGTTTTTGGCTGGGTTTAGCGCTGCTGCTGATTCTGGCGGCCTGTGGCAAAGATAAAAACAAAGAAAAATCAACTCCACAAACAGGCGTCGTTGAAGCGATTATTGCGGTTGAACGCGCCGCTGTTTTTCCTGTGCCGGATCGGGATACAACCCCCATCACCTATCTTTACCAGCGCGAACAAATCCCCATAGCCGGGCAATCCGCCGATGGTTCCTATCTGCTGGTCACCGTCGATCAAACCATTGGCTGGATTCTGCGCGCCCAGGTTGATCTCAGCGGCAGCCTGGACAGTGTTGCTGTAGTGGATGCTGGAACCCCTGTAGCTGCGGCTTCTGCCACTGCGCCTGAAGTCATGATGAATACGCCCACCGTCATCAGTTCGCCCATGCCGCTGGAACCTTCCTCCTCCCAGTCACAGACAGGCACTGCCATACCGACACGAACGCCGCTGCCCACACTGACTGCGACCAACCCCGGCGAAGTTGTCGATCCCAACGTACCGATCCAGGCCGGAACCGCCGACGCCAACGCTGCCGCCACCAGTGCCGCGATCCGGGCCGGGTCGCCGCCGCCGCTGACGATTTCACTGCCTAAGGGCTGGCAAGAGATTGATTTGATCGTGCCCTTCCGCACCGTGAACGCCATACGCGATGTGCCATTGACGATCTATAATGGGCCGCTCCCCAACGTCGATGGAGCCAGTGTGAACGGCTATATTTATCTGTTTTGGGGATTTCCTAATGTGACCAGCCCAACCGGGGAATTCAACCTGTGGGCTGATGGCCTGCAAATTTTGCGCGGCTCACTGGTCAGCAAATCGTGCAACCTGGGCATCAACCAGCAACAGCAGACTTTTTATGTGGGCGGACAGAAGGCGGTTGGAACATACTATACGGCTGTTTCGTGCGAAGGCGAGACGGATACCGCCGGGTGGTTTGCCGCGCTGCGCATGTACGGGGGTAGTTACGCGTTTTTCACCGCCGTTGAGCCGCTGGATACGCTGCCCGAACAGAATCCCAATCTACAAGCGATCCTCGATTCGGTCGTGTTTTTGCCGCCGGAGCAGTAGGCAGGGCAGTCCATATTGGGCGTATTGCCATACGCCCTTACAACGCGGGAATTGATGCGCCAGCCGCCAGCAGGATGGCGAAGAATGGATCGTTGGCATCCGGCGGAGTCTGGGGCCATTGGCGGTGAAAGGATTCGGTGGCGCGCACCGCGTCCCGCACATCGGTGAGATTGCGCCGCCGCTTAAAAAGCTCGTGCTGGGTGGCGTGGCAGATCATGGCGTTGAGCTTGGCCTGAAGCCAGGGATTAATGTCCAGCACAAGGTGGGCCGGATCGCTTTTGTTCAACAGGCGATCTTCCTGACCCGGCACGAAGGCAGCCACCGTGTAAAACAGCACATCGGGCGTTTGTTCCCGAACGGCGCGCAATACGGCCCGGTGCACCTGGATATGAGCGGGATGGCCATATTCGCCGCTGCTGCCATGACTGAGCACCACGTTTGCGCCAAATTCGCGGATCAACCCGGCAATCTGCTGGGCGAGCGTTTCCTCGTCTGCTGCAAAGCCGTACAGTTCTTCGCCCGGCCCCACCACAGGATCTTCATACCTGAGAGTCGTCAGGTTGCTGACGCCGAGGGCGAGGGCCGCGCAGCGCAGTTCTTCCACCCGAACACGGGCCAGATCATCCGTGGAATCGATTCCGGTCACACCCCCTGCTTCGCCGCCGCGCCCATCTGTCGCGCAGACAATGTGTGTTGGGATGCCGCGTTCGTGCAGCATCGCCAGCGTGCCCCCCGCCATGACTGTTTCATCGTCAGGATGCG
Organism: uncultured Chloroflexia bacterium; assembly: GCA_963753545.1. Lineage (GTDB taxonomy): Bacteria > Chloroflexota > Anaerolineae > Aggregatilineales > Aggregatilineaceae > CAVWCQ01. Next base: position 328,636 of record CAVWCQ010000011.1, on the reverse strand, counting down.
CGCCGAAGAAGATCACACCTGATATTTCACTCATGACTTAAATGAGACTTCCTTCAGATCAATCGCTGGACCATCCGTGCAGGACAGGCCGTTGTGTTTGTGGCCGGGAATCTGGCACGCCTGGCAAGCACCCGTTCCACAGGCCAGCCGCGCATAATACAGCCCGCACAGGAAACCATCGGGAATAGACTGCTGGCGAAGCTGGCTGACGCGGTTGTAGAGATGCCCATACGTCTCGTCGTGCAGGTATGACGGGGCCAGGGCGATAATCTGGTCTGCCCAGCCGAGGGTCTGCACCTGATCGTTCCAGGTCCAGTCGGCGTCACCGCGCAGAATCTCGATCTCCGGCGGGAACAACTCGAGCGGGTACAACGCAGCCTGCCCACTGATTACGAGGGTCACGGCGGCCCCGCTGCTGATATACTGGCGCGCGGGCCAGACCAGCGGGGTAGGGGTTGTGTCCTGGGCGATGAGCAGAATTTGTTTTGCGCCCGGGCGCTGAGGAATCGGCTTGCCGACAGGCGCTAACACGCTGAGCACTGTGCCCGGTGCATAGACATGCTCTACCGTTATTTCGACGGTTAGGCGCTGCCCCTGGATGCCAACCGGGATCATCTGCTTGCGCAGATAAGGATGCCAGCCGTCATCTTCCGGCGAGCAGGCAAACAGCGATTGGCCCGGCTGAAGCTGGACCAGGGACGAATCGACCCCCAACTCAAGCTGCTGGAGATCGGTGGAGACGCGGCGAACACGTTCGATAATGGCTTGTGTTTCTCTCATAGTGCAGAGGGTACAACGCCCGGCGGCGAATTGCAAGTGCTCGTCTAGCCGAGTTTGACACACACGGCGATGAGATGTTCCGCCAGACTGCGCGGGCGGAATCGCTCGAGGGCCACATTGAGCCGGAACAGCACGGGGTGGAAGGCAAAATAGGTCGGGTCTTCGATCAGCAGCAGCGTCTGCATGCTGAACCCCGCTGCCCGGGCGAGCGCCTCAATCTGGCGGCGCGTGTTGGCGCGGTATGTGACGGGGAAGGCGTCGCTTTCGTGGCGACCATACAGACGCGGGACAAGCCAGCTTTGCAGCGGACCAAAAACGCGATTGAGCAGCGCGGCGGGACTGTTCGCGCCCGGTGTCAGGAAGATGAACGCGCCGCCGGGTTTGAGCACGCGGGCGATCTCGCGGAAGGATTGGGCCGGATCGGCCAGGTGTTCCAGCACCCAACTCGACAGGGCCAGATCAACGCTGGCAGTTGGCAGCGGGATCGCGTCGGAGACGGCTACGGCGCGCGGCAGATCAGGCAGACGATGCTCGACCAGCGAGATCAGATCGGGATCGATGCCAAAAGGGCGTTCGGCGGCTGGGCCTAGCTGCTCCAACACGCCGCCGCGCCCGCAGCCAATATCGAGCACGCGCATTCCGGGTTGCAGCCGGGCACGGATCAGCGTTTCATACTGCTCGGTCGCGGGCCGCCAGCCGGGACGCAGGGCTGCATAACGGGCACGGTAGACATTCTGTTGATCCAGTGACAGCGGCATAGGGTTCCTCTGAGGTACAGGCGATCAGCGCCTCAATCTTATACCACCGGACGCCTGGTTATCGCCAATCCTCTACCCCTATTTCATTTTCAAATATATGGATGTATTATATTTTTTATATCCAGCAGCTTATCTAACCAAGTGAATAAGGGGCACTCTTATGATCCGAAAAGTGATGCTCGCCGTTCTGCTTGTTGCACTGGCGCTGATTTCCAATTCCCCCGCTGCCACTGCTCAGGATTTATCGACTGAATTTGGGACTGCTGCTCCTGGTCAAACAGCCTATGAAGTGCTCGGCCAGATCGATCAGGTAGGATTTACCATGACGACCTACGGGTATGTGACGGGGGCGAATGGTATTGTCACCGATTTACTCTTTGTGGAAGGGACCAGCCCTTTAAATCGGGATGAAGCGTCGGCCCGCCTGACCTTCACAGGCACAGGCTCTTCGCTGTCGCGCTCCGTCCATGAGAATATATTTTCCAACGATGTCAACGGGACTCTGACCTTTTACTGGAATGAAATCCCTTCCGGGATCAGTTGGGACGATCCCAGTTCATTCGGCAAGGGTGTTCCCATTGCGACAATCACGATGCGGCTGCACAGTATCCTGAACGTGCAGGCCCCCGATGTTGGCGTGCTGCTGGCCTCCTCGGATGGGACTCAGGACAGCGCGACCCCGTTTACCATCAACGGCCAGTCTTACCAGTTCGGGCATACTGGTCTGGTGCTGCATGTTACAGATTTTGGCCAGGGCTTCCGCTCGTCAGCCGAACCCCTGGCAGCGCATTATCTCTTCGGAGGAGAGGCCGTTGTGGTGGGAGGCGTACCCAATTAAGGTGAGGAACGCGCGCCCTTTACGCTGGACCCGGAGCGCTCTGCTGATGCGTTCCAATCACCTACGGATTTATTCTGGAAGCTGACAGGACAGGGCGGATGGCCATCCGCCCCTACATGACCACTAGCGCGGTTCCAGCGTCACCTGGATCACAACCAGTTTGGGCGCAATGGCGCGCACCTGATCGATATCCGGTTTTCCCTGTGCGCTCATCGTCAGGCCATAAAAGGAAGCCTGGCGCGGTTCCTGGGTGAGGATATGGGCAAAGACAGGCGTGATTGTCGCTTCATCGGTGATTGCCTGTGCCTCAGCGTGAACCGTTTTCCGGTGAATCTGCACCTGAATCGGAACAGGGTTTTCAAAGTTGTGCCACCAACCGCGGAACCGCTTGGTGACTATCGTAAGGCAGTCTCCCTCCCGCGTGTAACCCACTGGAATCGTATACCGCTTGCCCGATTTTCGCCCTGTGAAGGTCAAGAGGAGCATCGAGCCGCTGAGCATACGGTGCAAGCCGGGCGTGCGGAGCCAGATCGTCATCATGCGATTCATAAACGGCGAGGGCGTCCAATCCCAGGATCTCATGGGTTTCTCCTTGTAAAAATATCGACAGCAAGATTTATAGCGGCGGTCAAAGTTCTGATCTATCTTACTCCACTTGGCTCCTGACAGAAATTTGCTTAAGCTCTATCCTGGTTATCGAATCACATTCCCATCTTTTTTTTAAAAGAAAACTAAAAAAATGAAACCGCGCAGGCCGTGCCTGCATCTAATAATGGTTGAATGTTGCAGCACAAGGAGAACAAAAGCGTGGAACAAGCAGGAAGCAAGAACCGTTGGATAGGGTTGATCTTTATCGGAATATCCCTGCTGATCATCAGCCTGGATAATACCGTTTTGAATGTTGCTCTCCCGGCCATTTCCCGCGACCTGGGAGCCAGTGCAAGCGAGCTACAATGGATCGTAGACGCCTATATTCTTGTCTTCGCAGCCGTGCTGCTGACGATGGGATCGATTGGCGACCGCTTTGGGCGCAAGCGCGCTTTGCAGTTCGGTATTCTGTGGTTTGGTGTCTTCTCGCTGCTGGCTGCTTTGTCGAACTCGACGAACATGCTCATCGGGACGCGTGCCCTGTTGGGCCTGGGCGGGGCAACGATTATGCCAGCTACCCTCTCGCTGATCACAGCCTCCTTCCGCAATCCGAAAGAACGTGCTCAGGCGATTGCGCTTTGGGCCGCGATCTTTGGCCTCGGCGCGGGGATTGGCCCCCTGATCGGCGGCTTTTTGATCGAACACTTCTCCTGGCACGCGGTCTTTTTTGTCAATCTGCCCGTGGTGGCGATCTCCTTAATCGGCGGGCAGTTCTTCCTGGAAGAATCGCGCGATCTCAACGCGCCGCCGCCTGACTTCCCTGGCGTGGTGCTGTCAATCGTGGGCCTGTTTGCCCTGGTCTACGGCATTATCGAAGCCGGACAAAAGGGCTGGACGGACAGCACGGTACTGATTTCCTTTGGGATTACGGCTATTGTGCTCAGTCTGTTTGGCTGGTGGGAAAGCCACACGAAGCACCCGATGCTGCCGATGTACCTGTTCCGCAACATGTCCTTTACGGGCGCGAATGTTGCCATGACCATGATGTTCTTTGGCCTGTTTGGGACGCTGTTCTTCTTCGGCCAGTATTTTCAGACAGTCCAGGGCTACACGGCCCTGCAAGCGGGCTGGCGGCTCCTGCCACAGGCCCTGGTGATTATGGTGGCGGCGGCGTCATCGGCGCGGATTGCTCAGAAACTGGGCCTCAAGCGAACGGTGTCGCTGGGCTTCCTGATCGCGGCGTGCGGCATGTTGTTCATGTCGCAGGTGCTCGACGTGAACACCTCCTACTGGACTATTTTGGCCGGGCTGATGGTGCTGGCTTCTGGCATGGGTATGGCGATGGCTCCGGCGACGAATTCGATCATGGGATCGGTCCCGGTTAACAAGGCGGGAATTGGTTCCGCGATGAACGATACCACGCGGCAGATCGGCGGCGCATTGGGTGTAGCCGTGCTGGGCACGATCATGAACCATCGCTATCTGCATCAGGTGACCGATCTGAAGGGCGTTCTACCGGCCCAGGCATATGGCTATGTTGAAAACAGTATCCAGGGCGCGCACGCTGTTGCGGCCCAACTTCCGCCGGAACTTGCTGGGCAGATGCTCAAGGTGGCGAATAACGGCTTTGTCACAGGAATGACCGAAGCAATGCTCATTGCTGCGTTTGTGATGGCCGGGGCGTCGCTGTTCACGTTCCTGTTCCTACCCTCCGAAGTGCGCTGCATCGAGGAGGAATGCGCGGAAGCCGAGCAGGAGCTGGAAGAACAGCAGGTTCCTGCTACAGCCGCCGCCGACTAGTTGTTTCCCCTAGAATTACAATTGCGGGCCAGTGAAAACTGGCCCGTCGTGTTTTATTGGAAAACCTGCCAGCAAAGAATGGCGGTTTGGCTGCTCCTCCTCGCATAATCTGAGAGGGACTTGCTTTCAACTGGGAGGTGAAAGGTGTCAACCGATCCACACGCACCGCTGATTGCCCGCGAGGAAGTTTTGATCAACGCGCCGCTTGACAAAGTATGGGCTTTGGAAACGGATATAGACCGTTGGCCCGACTGGCAGCCAGAAGTTTCGGTGGCTCGCCTGGAAGGGCCGCTGGCAGTGGGAACCGTCTTTGCCTGGAAAGCGAAGGGGCTGCGGATTGTCTCGACCATCCGTGAATACGAGCCGGAGACACGCATTAGCTGGACGGGCAGGGCGCTGGGCATGAACGCCATTCATATCTGGGCTTTCGAACCGTACGACGGCGGGACTCGTGTGACGGTAGAGGAGTCTCTGTCTGGCTGGTTCCCGCGCATGATGAAGATTTTTAACCCGGCCTTCCTGGAGAAATCCATGCGGCAATCGCTGCAAGTGCTCAAAAGCCGGGCCGAACAAGTCTAGCGCATGGTGACCCGGCTGCCTTCCGGTGTTTTGGTGATGACAATCTGGACCGGGAAAGCATCGCGCAGGTCTTCAATGTGGGTGATGACCAGCAGCAGATCAAAGTAATTCTGGACGGCGTTGATGGCCTCAACCAGCCGCTGCCGCCCGGCTTCGTCCTGGGTGCCAAAACCCTCATCGATAAACAGGGTGCGCAGTTGTGCCCCGGCGCGGCGGGCGAGCATCTGGCTGAGCGCGACACGGATGGCGAAGTTGATGCGGAATGCCTCGCCACCAGAATAAGCTTCATAGCTGCGCGTGCCGAGTTCGTCGCTGATGAGGATATCCAGCGTTTCCGCCACGCCGCCTGTCTTTTTCTCGCGCTGCGTATCCAGCCGGACGTACATACGCCCGTCGGACATGGCAGAGAGCAGGCGGTTGGCGGCTTCTTCCAGTTCGGGGATCGCGGCCTCGATAATCATGGCCGGGACGCCATTTTTACCAAACGCGGCGCGCAGGTCTTCGAAGATCATTTTTCGTTCAGCCAATTCTATCTGGCGGCGGGCCAGTTCGGCCTTACGCTTGCGGGCATTTTCCAGCGCGGAGAGCGCCTGCTGGGCGCGGATCATGGTTTCCTGCATGCGCTTTTCTTCGGACCGGCGGCGGCGCACTTCTTCTTCGCGGCGGCGTGCCTCTTCGACGGCAGTCTGTAAATTGTCGATATCGACCTGAGCCGCCTGCGACTCGGCCTCCTCTTCCGCCAGCACTTTCAGCCAGCGGATACGGCGCGCTTCCGCGTTATCAATGGCGGCCTGCACATCGGGAACCTGGGACATCGCGGTATCCAGGTCATGCTGGCGGCGCTCATAATCGGAGTAGGCGGACAGCGTCTCGCGGGCGGCGCTGTGCGCTTCAGAGTCGTAACCAAGCGCTTCGATCTCGCCTGTGATGGACTCGCGCTGGGCCTGGAGTTCCTGCGCATATTCGCCCGAATTAAGCATGACTTCAATCGCCAGCAGTTCGGCGCGTTCGGCGCGGGCGGTATCGGCTGCCGAGAGTGACGCTTCCAGGTTGACGCTGAGCGCGGCGGCGCGATCCCGCAGGGCTTGCAGCTTGCGCAGTTCGACCTCGATATCTTCGATCTCGTCGCGGTACTGCCTGATCGTCTCGCCAATTTCGGCTAAACGCGCTTTGTTGGCGCGGTAGGTATCGCCCGCCTGGGTGCCCTCGACCTGCAAATCGGCCAGGAGGGTCATTTTATGTTCCTCACCCAGCGGCTGACCGCACAGGGGGCAGATCGCTTCCGCCGCCTGCACATCGGTAATGCGCGCTTTGATGGCCTGCATGTTGTCGTAGAGCGTCTTGTTCAGCACGCGCAGTCCAGCCGCTTCATTATCCAGCGTGTTGATATCCTCGCGCAGTTCGTCGCGATAGGCTTCCTGGGCTTCCAGATGCTCGACCTGGGCCTGCACATCGGCCAAGTCGGATTGCAGCGACTCAACTTCCTGGGCAGTGCGCTCGGCAGTCAGCAGGCGATCCTGGTGGACGCTGGCCTGCGCTTCGAGGGCGGCGCGGGCGTCCTGAATGCGCGATGACACATCGTTCAGCCTGTCCTTGATGGCGCTCATGACCTGGAGCTTCTCGCCAAGCTGCTGATCGGCGGCGCGGGCGGCCTGAAGCTGGGCGTAGCCTTCATGAATAGTCTCACGCTGTTCGATGACTCCGGTCAGGCGATCCATCTGCTCCTGGTAGCGGGCCTGTTCCGCTTCGATATCCAACAAATCCAGGCGGCGCTGCTTGATCCTGTGTTGAGCCTGGGCCAGCCGTGCCTGCGCGCCGGACATCGCTTCCTGTGCCCCGGCGACCTCGGCATAGTCGGCTTCGGCCTGTTCGCGCAGCCGGGTGCTGTCTGCCAGGGCGATCTCGGCGGCTTCCAGGTCGCGGAGCAAGGCGGGTTCTTCAGCCTCCTGGCGCTCGATATCGCGCAGGCTGTAGTCAATATTGCTCAACTGCTGCTCGATCAGGCGCAGTTCTTCCTTGGCGCGCTCTTCATACATCCGCCAGCGTTCCAGGCCGAGAATATCGGAAAGGATATCTTTGCGCTGGGCGGGTGTCTTGGTGGTGAAGGCATCGGCGCGGCCCTGCTGCAAAAAAGCCGAGTTGACGAAAGTCTCGTAATCCATGTGCAGTAGATCGGTGATCTTCTGCTCCGTCTCGCGGATGGAGGGGGAGGTGATGGGCCGCCAGGTGTCGTTCGGCTGATCGAAGGCATAAAGTTCAAGCCTGCTAACTCCGGCACTGCGCTGCGATTTACCGCGCTGCCGTTTGCGCGCAACCCGGTATAGATTCTCGCCCTGGCGAAAATCGAGCACGACGACCATATCGCTCTGGCCCTGGTGGATCAGATCGTCGTCGCTGCGCATACGCGCCCGGCCCCACAGTGCCCAGGTGATGGCGTCGAGCAGTGAGGATTTCCCCGCGCCGTTTGGCCCGGTCAGGCAGGCGAGGTGAATGCCGTCAAAGACAATGGGATCGGGTTGGCGGTAGGCGAGAAAGTTTTTAAGCTCAAGGCGAGTTGGCAGCATGATTTCACCATCTTAGTAACAAAATTAGTCGGTTAAATTGTAGAACACGTGTGTGGGTTACGGCAAGGATTGCCTTTCATTCCACGCCAATGGCACGCTGGCAGTATACAGATAAAATGAGGACATTACGATCTGTTCGAGGAGCGGCGCTATTATGAACGATTCAACACTGGATACACTCAAAAATCGTCTGGACGAAATTCAGGCCCGTTATGATACATGGTATGCTTTCCTCGCCCAGCAAAGGAGGATGCTTTCCTCAAGTTCTCCCGATTATGAAGAGAAACTCGCCGCTTTGGAGCAGGAGCGGCTCAAGGTCTACAACCCATATGAGGAAAGTGCCCAGGTGTTCGATGAACTATGCCCCTTTTATTGGACGGCAACCGCCGAGCAGCGAGCCGCGATTCGGGCGATGTTCAAAGAACGGGAGTTTTGGTACTACGTCGCTCCGTTCAGATACCTCAATATCATCTACACCCGGCTTGAACAAAATCCCGATGTCGGTACCCTGCGGCTTGGGCTGGCAGCTATTTCGATTGAAGATTGCAGTTCCGATTACCGTGATACGTCGATTGCTATCCACCGGCTCGCCCAGGCAGCCAGACTTGCCGGGATTGATCCCGCACCGCACTTTTTGGCGATGGCTGAACTGTCCAGCAATCAGATATCCAAGGGCGGCATGAGTTCGATGAAAGAGATGCTTACTCAATTCAGACGATCACGCTAGACTGGTTCAAGGCGAGGCTGGTTTCGACCTCAGCTATCAGTATCGTATAGCGCATTCGCCGCCTCAACGAGCATGGTCTCGATCACCTGCTCCGGGGAGCGCCCATCCTTGCTGCGGAAAAGCTGCGTCCCGCACACCAGGAAATCCGCGCCGAGCCGCACCGCTTCGCCTACGGTTGCCGTCGTGATGCCACCCTGAATCTGGATTGTGCCGTTAAAACCGGGGCGCAAACAGTCCAGGTACGCCGCGACTCGATCCCTGGCAAAGACGCCCGCCGGGAGGTTAGAGCGCGTCGCCGTGCCTGCCGCTTGCAGAGTCAGCATACCAATTTTGGGCAGCACGGGTTCCAGCAGGGCACGTACCTCGGCGGGAGATCGCGGAATCAATTGGTCTGTGCCGACGGTTTCGATTACTGGGCTGGCGCAGGCATCCAGATCGAGGATCTCATTAACCAGCGACTCAAGCTGATCGGGCGTGTCGATCACATCCAGTTGGAAGCAGACCGCACTGATCCCACAGGCGGCAAAATCGGGCAGATGGCGAGCCGGGTGATCGGTCAGCAGGTGGACCGTCACGTAGGCATCAGAGGAACAAGCCAGGGTGCTCAGATCGGCGGCGAACGATGGTGTAAAAATATGCGCGTTCAGGTCGGGGCCGTTTGTACCGAATCCACTGTAATCGTCAAAATTGATGTCCACATGGAAGGATCGGATGCCGCAAGCCAGCAGCCGCGCCGAGAGTTCCAGCACTTCACGGCGCAGAACGGCAGGGGAGCCAGATCGCCCATCGGTGATCGTAATCAGCGCCGGACTGAGCCGGATCGCCTGTCCAGCAAGCACATCCTGGCGGGTCGCATTCTGCCGGGCGGAAGTGCTGTAAAAGGGCTGAGCCATGCCGCTATTCGTCCTGGTCGAAAATCTGGCGGGCGTGCTCCAACAGCGTGCCGATACGCTCCATCGACACTTCTTTGGTCATCAAATAACGTTCCAGCAATTGATCGGGCAGCAGTCCTTCCGGCGATCCACCCAGGCGCAGCCGGGCAGGGCGTTCCACATCGCGCTGAATGACGGCAACATGGCTGACCCGCGCCTCGAGCAGCGCCTGCATGATCACGCGATCCTGAAGCAGTCCATCGGCTTCGGGATCGGCCTGGACGATAACCTTAACTACCGCTTCCTGCATATCGTGGCGTTGGATGGCATCCAGAACCGCCTGTGTGGGATTGCTGCTGCGGCGCACATCCACGCGCAGAGTCATAAAGGGGCGGCAGTTGACCTCGTTGAAGGTCCAGCGCGTCCGCCCGCGTTCCACTTCGGCCCAGATAAACCCCTTCGGATCGCTCTCTTCGCCAAAATCGATTCGTTCCAGGCTGCCGCTGTAGACCACGGGGGGCAGATCGGGCCGCCCGTCGGTCAGGCATTGGTGGCGGTGGATGTGTCCCAGCGCGACATAATCCCAGGCCGGATCGGCAACGGTGCTGAGCGATACAGTCACGTCGCGCCCCAACATAATGCCACGTTCCGCCCCGACCTTCGCCACGTCGATGGTGAAATGCCCGGTCAGGATGCGCGGCATATCGTATTCGCTGGCTTCTTGGGCCAGTTCCATCAGGCGGCGATCCAACACGCGCTTCCATCTCGGCGTCAATCTGGGAGATCGTATAGTTGTGCGGCACTTCAACATCGCGCATCAGGTGATTGCGGATCGGGTAGGGGGCAGTGGCGACGAGCACCGGGCCGCGCCGCGTCTCAATCTCCTGCAGGCGGTAACTGCGCCCTAAAATCGTATTTGGCACATTCAGCGTTTCATAAATTTCAATACTGGAGGCACGCTTATCAATGGTCGGAAGGTCGTGATTGCCGACCAGCAGCACAACCGGGCACATCGCGGCTAAGTCTTGAATACGGAAGGCAAATTCGCGCTGGAAGGTGGGCGATGGACTGCGGGATTTAAACGCGTCCCCGGCGAAGATCACCAGATCTGGTTCCTGTTGGCGCGCATACTCGATCATTTCATCCAGGCAGTGAAGATAGTCCACCACGCGCGAACTCAGCCCGGTGTTGGGATCGGTGCGCCCGTAGTTTTCCATACCGATATGAATATCGGCAAAGTGCAGCAGTCGGATGGGATCGCTCATAGTCGTTCTTTACTTTCTGCTCTGGGTGGCGCTCATGGGCAGCGAATCAGACCTTGCGCCCACAAACAACCACCACACGTTGGAAAGGTGTTCCCGTAACAATCTGACTCGTTGTCCCCTGATATGGGACAGCCATCGCAGTAGGCACAGGGCGAAAAGTCGAACGCCTGCACCCGCTGGCGGAACCTACTGTAAACCGGGTCGGCATAAATATCAAGTAAATCGCGTTTATTGATGTTTTCCACCACGTACCGGCGCGAAAAACGCTCCACACCCTGGAGATAGCTGGAATGGCTGTGCAGCAGGGCGAGGCATGGGCTAACTCCGCCATCCCAGCCGACAACCGCTGCACCCTGTTCGATGAACGGGCAGCGATCCGGCGGCACCGTCTGGCGCTCCCGGCTGAAGCTCACATTCCAATCCGCGCCCAGCACCGCCGCCCGTAAATCATCATTCAGGGCATCCATGCGGGGCAGGGAGAGATGCGGCAAAGTCGGTGAGGGCAAACAGTCGTTATTGCTGAGGGTGCGCGTATAGAGCGCTTCGTCGCACAGAGCGCGGGTATAGGGCAGCACGTTTGTCACCAGGAAATGTACCGCGCCGAGTTCCTGGGCCAACCGCAGCATAGCAGGCAGATCAGAAATATTGCGCCGCATCGCCACGAAAGAAATGCCGATCTCCGGCGTTGTGCCCAGCGGACGCCGATCACGGAAGCGGGCGACATTGGTCATCACATCGGGCAGGGCCGCGCCCAGGCGCACATCGGTGTAACTTTCCGGCGTCGCGCCATCGAGCGATATCCACAGAATATCCAGCCCGGCGTCGATTAATCCCTGCGCGCGTGTTTCGTCCAGAAGCATGCCGTTGCTGATCAGTTCGGCGGAGGCTCCCAGCGCCTTGACCTGGGCCACCATGTCGATGATCTGAGGATGGACCAGCGGCTCGCCAAATCCGCCGAAAAAGACACTGGGAGGCGGATCGAGACGGCGGAGCGCTTCCAGAATCCGATCAAAAGTAGCAGCGCTCATATCGCCCTGATCTTCATCCCAGGCGTTGCGCAGACAGGTTCGGCAGTGCAGGTTGCAGCGGCTTGTCGGCTCAATGTAGAGCTTTGCCAGCCGGGTGATCGAGGACCTCAGCCGCGCGCCGTTTGTCTCGAGATCGATGGGCACAACCGCGCCGGGAACCAGTCCCAGGCGGGCCGCGATCTCCGGCGGCAGGATCAGCCGCCCTGCGTCATCAACAGTGGCCTGCGTTGAGGGCATAACACTCGTTACTCTAGACTTTGCTTGATGGCATCGAGCAGGGCATTATGCAGGTGGCCGTTGGTCATCAGCACGCCGCGATTATTGTACATGCGCCGCCCGTCCGAAAAACTGAGCGATTTGCCATAAATATCTGAAATTTGGCCACCGGCTTCGGTGACAATGGAATATCCGGCGGCATGATCCCACAGCTTTTCACGGAAGTCGGCCATCGGGACCAGGCGCAGATAGACATCACCCATCCCGGCAGCAAGCATCGCATGTTTGTCCTGGCTGTCGAGATAGCGGTGCGGGGCTTCGGGGCCGCGTCCCAGGGCACGTTCGACGCGCTCGAAGAATTTTACGTCGGTGTGGCCGAATTCGTAGCTGGTCAGCAGCGTCGCGTACAGCGGATCGGTCACGGAGGAAACACGAATCGGTTCCGGGCTGCCGCCGTAGAGCGGCTCCATAAACGCGCCCGTGCCCTGCTGGGCATAGGTCAACGCGCCGAGATCGGGAGGTGGGTCTTCGTCGTCACTGTAAAAGCCGGGGCTGGCCAGTACGCCCATCACCGGTTCGCCGCCCACCAGCAGTCCAATCGCCACGCAGTAATGGCGGTGGCCCAGGAAGCCTTTGGTGCCGTCGATGGGATCGATCACCCAGGTGCGTTCAGCGGTTTTACCCTTGCCATAATCCAGCCAGGCACAGACATCTTCTTCAAACACATAGCCGCCCAGCGCGTCGGTGATAAACTGCTGAACCAGACTGCGCTGTTGATCGGAGAGCAGCAGCATAAATTCTTCGGACCGTTCCTCCGATATCACCGCGTCATCGGGGTAGTTGGAGGACAGGGCGTGACCGATGATCGCCTGTGACGCATAGTCGGCAATGGTCACGGGTTCCCGCCCCTCTTTTTCAGCGGGTCCGACCAGTTCAGCCTGGATATTCTGGCACAGCGAAGCCGCCATGCGGGCAATTGTCTTGATGTTTTCTAACTCGTTGGTCAGAGTCACGCTGTTGCTCCCACCTGCTTAAAATTCATCGTTGATTTTAACGCATGGAACAGATATGCGAAAATGGGACCTTTGCGTCAGAATACCATCAGGCACACACAAAGGAGAGGCAACCAATGAAGTTTGGGATCAATCTGGCGAATTTTGGACCCTACGGCGAGGCGCGAGTTGTCGCTGAAATGGCGCGCGACGCGGAACAGGCAGGGTGGGATGGATTCTTTATCTGGGATCATGTCGCGCCGGATGTCTGGTGGCCGCAGAATCTGGTCGATCCCTGGATTGCCCTGACCGCAGCCGCGATGGTCACCCAATCAATCCGGCTGGGCACGCTGGTTACACCCCTTCCCAGACGCCGCCCCTGGAAAGTGGCGCGGGAGACTGTATCGCTGGATCGTCTGTCTGGTGGGCGCTTGACGCTGGGCGTCGGGATCGGTGTTCGCGCCATGGAATGGGATAACCTCGGCGAAGAAGCCAACTTAAAAGCGCGCGGCGCGATGCTCGACGAAGCGCTGGACGTGCTGATCGGTCTGTGGAGCGGCGAGAAGTTTTCCTATGACGGCGCACACTACCACGTCAGCGAAACATGCTTCCAGCCGACTCCCGTCCAGACACCCCACATCCCGATCTGGGTAGCCGGATTCTGGCCGAATAAGGCTCCCTTCCGGCGCGCGGCCCGCTGGGATGGTTTGTGCCCGATTTTTGGAGGGGATCCGGCGACGCATGCGGCCCAACTTGGCGAAGCAGTTGCCTTTGTGCAGGCGCAGATGGCGGAGGACAAACCGTTCGACGTGGTTTATACCGGGCATTCCCTGTTTGGAAACAGCCGGGCGCAGGCCGCCGAGATCATCAAACCATTTGCCGATGCTGGCTTAACGTGGTGGCTGGAAGATACGCTGCCCCTCAATTTCTGGAACGAGTGGGATGGCAGTTGGCCGCTGGAGACGTTCCGCGAGATGATCCGCCAGGGTCCACCCGCGCTCTAGACAGCAAAAAGGGGCGTAGTTTATACGCCCCCTCTGAGAACACCTGATTCCAGTCTGGTTATTCGACCGGATCGCTCTTCGATACGGCAGGCGGTTCGTCCTCGCCTTTGATCTCAATCTTCACAGCCTTGTGTTCGGGCTGGTCGCCAGTCTTTTCGGGAGTGCGGAAGTGCTCGAAGGCCTGCTTCATCTTGCTGGTAAGCTCATTGCCGATGGTCTGCCAGTCGGCATCTTTTGACGTCCCAACGAGGCCGCCTACGAAGCCGCGCACGTCACTCTCGATCTTCGTGCCGATGTCGGACCACTTGACTTCTTCGCCCGCTTCGCGCTTGGCGTTGACGAGCTTGGCGACGTTGCCGCGCACTTCGTTTTCGACGCGGTTGCTGATGGTCTGCCAGTCGGCATCTTCCTGCACGCCGACCCAACCTGCAATCGCGCTGCGGGTGTTGGCGTCCATCTTGTTGGTGATTTCTTTCCAGCCAGCATCGTCCGACGCGCCGACCCAGCTTGCGATGGTGCGGCGAACCTTGTTGTCGAGACGGGCGTTCAGTTCGTCGTAGTCATTGCTGCCAGTCTCGGACCAGCTCTGCGTCGTCTCACGAATTTCTTCATCCAGGCGCTTGCCCATATCTTCGGGGCGGGGCGTCTGACCGTTGTTATCCTTATTTTCTGCCATACTTGTATCCCTCTTATCCTTTACAAACAGGTTAGATGGTTTTGTCTATGTATACTTTACGCGAAAATCGGTTTTCGCGTTGCGCTTTAGACCTGTTCTAATAGATTCTTTACGGAGATGAGGGCGAACGGCAAAGAGCGCATCACAGTTTTTCTGCTACCTCTCCGCTTTTGCCCTAAAATAAGGAATGTGTATGTTATGGAAGTGGAGGTGAACAATGAAGTCACTTGTCACTTCATTTTGCTTATCACTGTGCTTCTTGCCGCCGAAGGAAACGTCGCGGCGCAAGATTGGCCCCCGCTGCCGCCCGCAGATCGACAACCGATTACCCCGCAAAAATGCCGCAAACTTAGAGCTGCTAGCGACGTGGCGAACAGGACGGGTTGAAGGCGTTACATGGCTGACGGAGGATCGCCTGGCGATCCAGGAATCTCAGCACACGATTGTCTACCAGTTATCTAATCTCGATGAGCCCCAAGCTGTCATTCCCGCATCTGGACACGCACTCTCCTCACCGGACTGGAAACTGGCTCGTTTTTACAGAAAGCCTGTTTGATCACGATAAACATGCTGCCATTTTCTGGAACACGTATACCGGCAATCTCCCGTGCAATCCCTCTATCTGGTGCCAACTACTATTTTCGCGTCAGGGATTACAGCCCAGTCAAATCGGGTTGGGTGGAGTTCTGGGACGGTATTTTTCTTTGCCTTCTTTGACGGAATTCTTGATAAGGATCGGCTGCTGGTGATTGATCTGAACAAAGCGGATGACCAGGCTGCTGTAGAACTCTTTCATCCGGTCAGCGAGCAAACTCATTATGAGATTTTGTATGTCATTGGTACACACGATGGCAAACGACTTTTTACCTTGTCTCAGGCAGTGATCAGCGACCAGATCGTGCTGCTGTCCTGGGATTTGGCGACTGGTGAGTCCCAGGTTGTGTTCGAGACGCCGTTTCTACCAGACATGATCTGGATTCAACTGGGACTCCAGCTTAACGCAGCGGAGAGTGAAATCGCCCTGTTGCTACTCGACTGGCCCCGGAATGGTTACCGTTATGTGCTACGCCATTGGCAGATCGATACATGGGAGGAACTATCCCCGTACGAACCGCCTGATGGCTTTATCTCGGTCTGGAATTATGCTCGGGACATTTACGTTCGTGGTTCGGAAAGCTGCCAGATTGGCTATTTCACAAACTTCAACGAGGACAACGCCACTTATCCAGGAGGGTGCGGTCGACTGCCGTTTTGTCCAATTTTCCGATGAGGGTGTTCTCATCACCACAGGGCTTACCGGGTCTGTCTGGTATCAATGGGCAACCGATACATTGACCGAAATCGAAAGACCCGCAACGCAGTATGCCAAGCAAGACCTTCCAGTGCTTAGCCCCGATGGGAGGCAGCTTGCAGCTTTCGACACAAATGGAACTCCTCTATCTCTTTAACACCGCCGATCTCTCTGCGCCTCTAGTCCGCGATTATCGAACGCTGCCGGAACGGTGGACTGATTTTGCCGCCAGCCCGGACGAAAAAGGCTGATCATTACGGGACGAGGCAGCGCGCAATCTATGATCTGGTGACGGGCGAACAGCAAACCATTGTCGAGGAGGCTGACAGCGAATTTCTTGCTACGGCCTACGATCCCGACGGGACGCTGTTCGTAGTGGCAGAACGGCGCGGTACGCTCCATTTTTATGATGCAGACACATTGACACGCCAGTTTACGCTGTGGGGAAATTCCAGCCCAGAGTCATTGAGCTTTAGTGCCGATGGTCGCCTGCTCGCAGTTGTTGCCCAACAGTCCATCCAAATCTGGGATATCAATGGCGGTGAAATCATCAACCAGCTAACAACGTCAGAGGGGTAGACGAAGATGTTTTATTTGTTGAAGGTGATCAATGGCTGGTGTATGGAACCGATCTGTGGCGCGTCGAAGATGGGGGCAGGTTGATTGCTGGCAGAAACTGGCAGGATATAGAGCATATTCCACCAACTGTCCTGGCTTATCATCTACAAGACCCTAAGCGAATTATTGGGCGCGATGCTAGCCAGCAGATGATCCTTTTTGCCGAATACTACTCCAGAGGAGATGACGCCTGGTTACACAGTACAGCTACGAACCGAACGCTCTGGACAAACAGCTATGAAAATCGCTTTACTACCTACGGCTCCTATGCTTCCTGGACAACAGCAGCCTTAACCCCTGATCTCCTGATCCTGGGTCGCAGAGATGGTCCTATTTACTTCTTAGGTGTTCGGGAAGGGGAATCATGAGAGTTCTGCTGCTGATCTTACTCACTATAGGGCTAAGTACACCTGTCACGGCTCAGGGGAACTCGTTCCCGCCAATTTCGCCTGAGAATGCCAATCGACTTGCTCTTGCCGCTTTGTTTAGCAGAGAAAACATCCCAACACCCTATCGCCTGTTTGCGGTTGCCTTTAGCCCGGATGGAACCCAGCTAGCCCTTGCCATAGAAACACAGGTACTTCTTATTTCAACCCAAACATTTGAAATTCAGCATGTGTTGGAGGTGTCTGACCTTTCAAGGTGGGCCTATGACTTGACCTATTCGCCCGACAGTACAAGGCTCGTTGCGTTCGGCGACGATTACGCACCCTTCCGAGTATGGGATGCTCGGCAGGGTCAGCTTCTTTTCTCTGGAAATGTGATGCTGCATCGTGAAGGCGTGACCCTTGAGGAAGCGCGATTAATCCAGATGATCCTGATCAGCTTATTTTGTTCGCTGCGGATGGAGACTTTGCCAGCCTGTGGGATATTGACGGACAGCGCGAACTGAACCGGATCAGTTTGCGCCGCTGTAGGGATACAAATTTTACCCATTCACCGCTCTGCCAGCTTTTTGATGTCTGGCCCACACGCGAGATAGACCTCCTTCTGGCACAGCTTACACCGCCCGAAGACCCCTGTTTTTCATCAAGCTTCCTCGGATTTACGTCCAATAGAGAACAGTTTGCCGTAATCGAAACGTGTAACGCAGATAATGGGAATGAATATCACTACCAGCTCTACCAACTCGACACGTTGGACCGCTTGAAGCAAAGCACGCTTGCTCCTGGTTTTGGGTCAGCCGTGCTCAATGCGGATGGCTCACTGATTTTCGCCGGATATGCCCGCGATGAAGGGCTGTTGCTGCTCGATCGGGTGACAGCGCAGCGGTACATCTTTTATTCAAGGACACAGAACCTTTATCACGTTCAGGGGGTGTTTGCCCCGGATGGAAATCTGTTGGCAGTGCTCCAATCAGAGGAGCTGCAAATTTATGCGGTCTTCGATTGCCTGATAACCTCTGACCACGAGGTGAATCTCCGATCTGCTCCGACAACAGATGCGTCTCTTGAACGGGTAATGTTTCCTGGTGAACGATTTGGTGTCTATGGAAGTGAAATGGTCGATTCCTATACTTGGCTGCGGTTGGCAAATGACTGGTGGGTGCGAGGGGATGTGGTGCAGGCTCAGGGTAATTGCCCTGAGTAGAGGCAGCAAGAACAAGACATCGAGAATTTTGTATTCTCCATGTGCATTATCTTCGTTGAGCTTTCCGTGCTGAATTGTTTTTATCGCACGTCGAGCCAGACTGCTTTGCCCATCTCGCGGGCGATTAGCAGGGCGGCATGATGGGCAGGCGTATCGTATTCGGACAGGCTGAGGGCGCGGCGTCCCGGTATCTTCAGGAAGCGGCGCGCATTATCCCAGTCGTAGCACAGCCCATCGGAACGGCCCACGTCAGCCAGCGGCCAGAAGCGTTTGCCGTCATAAACGTGCATCCAGACTTCCTGCGTGGTGCGCATCGGCTGATCTTTGCCCTTGCGTCCCAGTGGACGGGTGGGGGTTTGCGAAACCAGCACGTAAGCAATCGACTCGATGGGAATGCGCCAGCGGGTGAGGCCGCCTAAGCGCATCCGCTGCCGGACTTCCCGCTTGCGCAGGTCGATCAGCACATCACTGGCGGAGAGGAAGCGCCATGTATTCGCCAGCGCCACGAGGAACAACAGGACAGCAACCACTATCCCGACATCGGGCAGCCAGATCGGATCCACTTCGGCCAGCCGCGTCGTCTGGGAGCCAATCGCCAGCGCGAAAAAGAGCACGGCTACCACAGCCAGCGACAGAGCGCGCAGTCCGGCAATCAGCATCCAGCGTGTGCGGCGTTTCCAGACATATCCCCCTGCGTAGGGCACCAGCAGCCAGTCATTAAATTCAAAGGGCGGCTCCTGCGGCTTAATGATCGGGGCGACGGCCAACTGTTCGCTTGTCACTATCGGATCCATGCGCGTCGTTGCCTGAAGAGGCTGTGTCTCCGTGAGGACGGGCAAGCGCGGCGCTTGGGGAGCAGGCACCAGATGGAAAGGGCGGTTGATCAGGCGCGAGAGAGACTGCCCGGCTGTTTTTGCTGCAACCGCCATAATCATCCCCGCTGCTGGGCCAGCTTGCCAGCCCGCACCAGCGCGGTTTGAACCCTGAGTCAGGACGGGCGGCCATCCACAGGCCCAGGTGCCAGTTCTGGCTTTCGGGTGCCCATCCGACGACGACCCGCGCCACATCTGCCGGAAGCAGCTGCCCATCGTTGGGCAGTTGGCGGGCACGGGTAAAGGCAGGTGAACAAATGATACTGTCTGCACGCGCCTCAACCAGGGCAATCTGAACGCCGGGCCGGTTGGGATCCGCCGTTCCATTCACCAGCCGCCAGGAAGCCAGGCCGAGTTCAATTGTCAGATTATGCGCAGCGCGGATAGTTTCAGTCGGGTTTTGCATAGAATGTCACTCGTTCGTTACGATGCTTTCGCAAGAATGATTCAGATTATAGGGATAACAGCCGGAGTTTACCGCGCTGTTTCACAGATTGCTATCCGACCAGAAACAGCACCGCTGTCCCGATCATGGCCAGAGCTGTACCCATGATCGCCCGCCGCGTGATGCGCTCGTTAAACCAGATCTGGCCGACCGGCAGCAAAAAGACGGGCATCAGGCTGGTGAGGGTCGAAGCGATGCCAACCGGGGCATTTTGCACGGCTACCAGAGACAGCCACACACCGATAAAGGGTCCGAACAGCGCCCCAGACATGATAAATTTTACCGCGCCAGAATGATCACGCAGCGCTCTGAAATTGGGCCGCACCTGACGCCCGCCAGCAGCGATCAGCCAGATGAGCAGCGTGGATGCGATCAGCCGGATCATGTTGCCGGACAGCGCTGGAAAATCCCCTTCTAAGCCCTTTTTCGAGAGGATATAGCCGCCCGCCTGTCCCAGCGCGCCGCCCAGGCCGCACAGAATGCCGATCAGATAGTAGCGCGGCGGTAAATTGTGCTCGGTGTCGTCGGAGTTTTTGGCCCGATCTGTGACCACCCAGGCGATGCCGCCGACAGTCACAAAGATGCCCAGCAGTTCAACGGCGCTCAGTGATTCACCGAGCAGCACCCAGGCCATCCCGACGCTCAGCACCGGGGCGAGCGCCATCATCAGCATGGACAGACGCGGCCCGATCATAACAAACGCCTGGAACAAAAAGGCATCTCCGATGACGAAGCCGACCACGCCCGACAATCCCATCCACATCCAGCGTGACGGCGCGGAATGGACGGGCCAGACCTCGCCCTGGGTGAGCAGATGCACGCCGCTAACCAGGATCACCGCCAGCAGCAGGCGCGTCCGGTTGACGACGGGGGAGCCCACCTGCCGCCCTGACAGGGTGAACATAACGGAGGTAAAGCTCCAACAAATCGATGTTCCCAAAGCGGCAAGTTCGCCGGTATAGGCTGGCAAGGGTGTTTCGACCTTTCTAAAGGCTGCGCAAGCCGATGAGCATACCGCGAATACACAAAAAGGGGGCGTATGCAGATTCGACATACGCCCACCGTTTTTTGGTTTAGCCGCTGCCCTCTTCCGGCTCCTCTCTATGAAATGGGGAGGAGGGAATGAAAGGGAGGGGCTACTGCGCCGCTTGCAGTTCCAGCGACTTGTTGTTGATAATCGCCTTCGCCTGAGCGATGAAGTCCGCGACGCTCATCCCGCCCAGGTCTTCACCCGTACGCAGGCGCACGCTGACCGCGTTGTTCTGGATATCGCGATCACCCGCCACCAGCATCCAGGGAATACGCTGGATCGAGGCTTCGCGCACCTTGTTACCGACGCGCCCTTCAGAGTCGTCTACCGTCACGCGGAAGCCCTCAGCCTTAAGCTGTTCGGCAACCTGTTTGACATAGTCCAGGTGGCGATCCGCGATCGGGATCAGCACAACCTGCACGGGAGACAGCCACGCCGGGAACGCCCCGTTGAAGTGTTCGATCAGGATGCCGATAAAGCGCTCCAGGGAGCCAAACGGCGCGCGGTGGATCATCACCGGGCGGTGCCGTTCGTTGTCCTCGCCGATGTATTCCAGGTCGAAGCGCTCCGGCAGGTTATAGTCCACCTGCACCGTGCCAAGCTGCCATTCACGCTTGAGCACATCGCGGAAGATGAAGTCCAGCTTGGGACCATAGAAGGCCGCTTCGCCCTCCTCCACCGATGTAATTCAGGCCGAGCTTCTCGCACGCTTCGATGATGGCTGCCGTCGCCTTCTCCCAGTTCTCGTCGTCGCCCACGTACTTATCCGACTTCGGATCGCGCGTGCCAACGCGGGCGCGGAAGTCGGTCAGGCCCAGGCTGTTGAACACAAACTGGATCAGATCGACCACGCTCGATAAATTCCTCGAGAAGCTGTTCCGGCGCGACAAACAGATGCGAGTCGTCCACCGTGAAGCCGCGCACGCGGGTCAGACCGTTCAGTTCGCCGCTTTTTTCATAGCGGTACACCGTGCCGAATTCCGCGTAGCGCACCGGGCAGATCGCGGTAGGAGCGCATTTCGCTCTTATAGATCATGATGTGGTGCGGGCAGTTCATCGGCTTGAGCAGGAACTCTTCGCCGTCCACGTCAATCGGGCTGTACTGGCTGTCCTTATAATACGGATAGTGCCCGGACGTGCGGTAGAGGTCCAGCTTGCCGATGTGCGGCGTGACCACGGGCTGGTAGCCGCGATCCAACTGCGCTTTGCGCAGGAACTGTTCCAGCGTCTCGCGCAGGATCGCGCCCTTTGGCTTCCACAGCGGCAGACCCTTGCCAACCAGCGGATCAATCACAAACAGGCCGAGTTTCGGGCCGAGATTGCGGTGATCGCGCTTCTGGGCTTCTTCCAGCAGGTGCAGATATTCTTCCAGTTCCTGCGGGGTGTCGCCACGCCGTGCCGTAGATGCGGGTCAGCATCTCGCGCTTTTCGTCGCCGCGCCAATAGGCGCCCGCCGGAGCCTTAAAGGTGATGCTCACCGCGTCGGGATTGATCTCTTTGGTATTCTCGACGTGCGGCCCCCGGCACAGATCCTCGAATTTATCCTGGCGGTAGGTGCTGATGACGACGGGTTCCTGCGTCTTTTCGCCGTATTCGTCCAGACCACCTTTTTCCAGCCCTTCGATCAGTTCGATCTTATAGGGCTGGCCCTTGAATATCTGCTTGGCTTCGCTCGGCGCTGACTTCGCGGCGCTCGAAGGTGTGTCCTTCGCGGATGATCGCGCGCATGCGGGCCTCGATCTCGGCAAGGTCTTCTTCGGTCAGCGGGCGCGGCAGGTCAAAGTCGTAGTAGAATCCGTCCTCGATAGGCGGCCCGATGGCAATCTTGGCTTCCGGGAATTTTTCTAGCACGGCCTGTGCCATAACATGCGCCGCCGAGTGCCGGATGCGATAGAGTTGGCTGTCCTGATAGCGTTCCATATTTCTCCTAAATAACATATCGAAGCGGGGAGATGGTTGATCCCCCCGCCTATCACACCTGTTATGCCTGTTTGAGCTGCCCAGACACTACGAGCAGCAGCGGTTATTCGGCTGCCATTCGGCGGGATGCACAACCGGGCGAGGTAGATTTTGAGCCTGCTGCGCCGGGGGGTGCAAACAACCGCATAGGGCGACATTAGCCCATTCCGCCTGGATGCGTTCCAGCTTAGATCGATCCTCTGGGGATTTACTTTCACGTGCCATGATGCGTTACTCCTGTTGACTGCTGTGGGCGGCATGTGTTTGCTGCCCACCGAACACAAACTGTTTTACCAAACAGCCAGCAGGGGCATCCTGCATTGATCCCTGCTGCCGGAAAGTGCGGCATCTCCGGCAGGGACCAGTGCAGGAGGTCCCTACCAGCGCCGCCCGGTAGTGCCGTCTGTGATTGTGTCCTCTATTTTCATGTCTGACATACGGGTTATTCCTCCATGACTTGTGGTTCCAGCATTTCGTTGACACATTCGGCAAAAACACTTTCAAACACGCCGAGAACGACCAGATTATCCACGACATCTTCTATCGTGTCCTGGTACAAATCTTCAACAATCACATGCGGTGTTTCAAGCGCCAGGAAACTGGTTGGGGCAAGCGCTCGCCTGTGTTCATAAGCGACTGACAGGCTGAGCTGTAATTCCTCTCGCAGGTGGGCCAGGGTAACGAAGTGAGCCTGCCATAACCTGCCATCTTCCATTTCAACCAGGACATCGGCGCTGTCCTTATAGGGATCAAAGGCGATCTCTGGCTCGTGTTCAATCCATACGCGTTTGACTAGCACGGTTCAACACCCTCAGACTATCGTTTTCTACACATACCCCCATACTACAACAGATTCTGCCCAAAATGATCAAAAAACCCTCACCCAATGTTGGGGCGAGGGTTGATCAGACCACGCGGTTCCACCCAATTTCGACACAACGCAGCAAACATTGTGTCCTCAAGGCTGCCTATAACGGGGCGATCCGGCACCGCTTACTGAGACTCCAATGAGCCGTTCTGCGGCGCGCTCACGGGGGGTTTTCCTGGTGGCTGTGATAAGCAGGTTTCCAGCCGAAGACCCGCTCTCTCTGTATCCGGTGCTGCCAGTACTCGTCCCGGTCAACGCATTGATAGAAGAATAGCGCAAAACAGGCGGCACTGTCAATATTTTTTGTAGAAATTTAACAGTTATTGTTAAGGCGCAGTATGGCAGATCAAACGGTTTGCATATAGTAAGCTTTTTAGATACCTTAGCAGTTGGGTGAATATAGGCAATGGGTCCGATTTTCACCATCTCCGCCGCTGTGCTATACTGACCTTATGACTGACGAACACCAGCCCGATGCCGACCGCTGGCTGCCGCGCCTGGCGCGGTGGTCCAATCGCCTGCATGCCACCCGGCTCGATGGAGTGGCGGGGCTGCTGCTGGACGTGCTGGAACCGCTGGGTCCACTTGGCGCGCAGGCGCTGCTGGTTGCTCAGCCAACGCTGGGTTTGGTGGTTCCGCGTGAGGATATCGCCTCGCTGGCACATTTATTAGAAGCTCCTGGCGGGGTTTCGTGGCTGCGGGAAAACTTGATCGGGCCGGACGACGCGCCCCTTGGCGAAGGTGAACGTGATGGAAAATAGCGGACTGACTCTGATACTTCTGCTGGTAGCCTTTGCCGCGATGGTAGCCGGGCGTATGATTGCCCGCAACCGGAAAGTGCCGCTGCGCCCGATTCCGGCCTATGTTGTGCTTCCCGAATTGGCGGCTACTGCCGTTGAGAGTGATACCAATACTCATTTTTCGATGGGCAGCAGCGCGCTTGGGCAGTTCAGTACCCTCAGCGCCATTGCTTCAGCCGAGGTGATCTACCGTCTGGTAGAACGACTCGCTGTGGGCCAGCAGATACCGTTGGTGACCACCAGCAGCCCGCTGACGCTGCCCCTGGCCCAGGATACCCTGCGCCGGGCCTATGAATACCGCCAGCGGATGAACCGCTATCACAGCACTGCTGCTGTCTGGTTCCCGCAGGGAGCGCGTTCCTTTGCTTTCGCGGCTGGCGCGTCGAGTCTGGCTGCGGACGCCGATGTTTCGTACAGCACGCTGCTCGGCAATTTTGGCATCGAGATCGCGCTGCTGGGCGAAAGTGCGCTGCGGCATGATCAGATGTTAGTGGCTCATAGTGACCGGGTTGAAGGGGCGGCGATTGCCTATGCTCAGGCCGATCATCTGCTGATCGGTGAAGAACTGTATGCTGGCCCGGCCTATATCAATGGCCGCGCGCTCGATGTGGGCGCTGTGCTTGCCCTTGACCTGCTGCGCTGGCTGGTCATTTTTGGCATCCTGGTCGCAGCGCTCCAGGCACTGTAGAAGGGGGCGGCGTGAAACGCCATCGCTTACTCGATTTTCTGGCGACCATCGTGGTGATGAGCACCGGGCTGGTTATGCTGATCGGCCTGCTCAGTAGTGATGGATCGGCGGCAGGGAATCTAGCCGCGTTTTCGATCCAGATCATCACGGTGACTATCGCCGTTGCCCTGCTGGTTGGCGTACTGAATCTGCTGGGTGTTCACCTGCGGCGGATGCGCCACGGCGAACATGGCTGGCCCTACAGCCTGATCACGCTGCTGTCGCTGCTATTTGTCGTGGTGCTGCGCATCCTTGACCGGGCCGATTTCTGGTCGGGTGATCTCAAAGGCGAGGAGATGATGCCTCGCGTATTCGAGGCGGTGCAGGTCAGCCTGGAATCGGCATTAGCAGCGTTGGTGCTGTTTTTCCTGGTATTTGCCGCCTTCCGTTTGATGCGCCGCCGTGTCACTCCCTGGAACGTGTTATTTAGTGCGGTCGTGATCGTAATGCTGGTCGGCTGGATTCCTTTAGATAAATTGGATGCGTTGGGTGATGTGCGTGACTGGCTTCAGCGTGTGCCAGTGAGCGCCGGGGCGCGAGGCATCTTGATCGGCGTGGGCCTTGGAACCGTGATGGTTGGCATTCGAGTCCTGATCGGACAGGATCGATCCTACCGTAGTTAGGCCGCGCTTTTGAATAGACGGGACCGATTATGCCTGATAATCCGCGAAATTTTGATGACGACCTGACCCCCGATTGGCTGCGGAATTTCGATTCGCCGCGGGGACAAAATCAACCACCCCAGGATCGGAGCGGGGCAGGGCAGTCGTATAATGCGCCGCCGCCTCGAGCGGGATCAGCCCCACCCCCCAGGGCAGGATCATCTCCCCGTGGCACGGCTCTGGCCCCCTGGGATCGTATGCCGGGTAGCAAAGCACCTGTTCCACCGCCGCCGGGCCATACTCCTGCACCCTGGATTCAACTGCAAGGGCCAGATGCGCCGCCTCCTGATCGTGCTGTTGTTCCCTGGGCCGAAGGGCCGGGTGGTGGAACGCCGGAAGAACAGGCTCCACCAGCCTTTTCGCCCCGCTCAGGCGGCGGACAAAGCTCAGAAGTTCCGCGCGGCTTGACAGGCGCGCTGCCCTGGATGTCCGACCAGCAACCGTCCAAACCAGTTCAGCCACCGGCTGAGGATGCCGCCTGGTTGAGTGGTTTTGGCGAGGCCGCCAATTTTGACATGTCGGCTCCAACCAGCGACGAAACGGACCTGGGTTGGCTGCGATCTGAAGCTCAACAGTCTGCGCCTCCTGCCCAACCGCGTTCAGCTCTGGATTGGCTGAATGACGCTGCACCGCCTCCATCAGGTGAACCTGCTGCTGAGTCGGAGCTGCCGCCCTGGTTGGAGGACGAGGAAGCATTCGGGGATCAGCCGGACGCTGCCGCGCCGCCCGCTGCCCATGCTGAGGACGCGCTTGGCCTGGATTGGCTGCGTGCCGAGACCGAACAGGCCGCCGAGCCTGCTGTTGAGTCGGAACTGCCGCCCTGGTTAGGCGACGAGGACATCATTGAGGATCAGCCAGATACTTCCGCGCCGCCCGCTCAACCGCGTTCAGCCTTGGATTGGCTGCGCGCCGAGGCCGAACAGGCCGCCGAGCCTGCTGCCGCAGCGAGTGAAGACGAGTGGTCCGCCGCAGAGATGTTTGATCTGGGTACCGGGCAGGAAACGCCTGCCGCTCAGGAAGAAGCCCCGCTGGATGTCAAGCAGCGACGAGCAGTTTATGAAAAACGAGCCGGAAGAAGAGGGCGAGGGTGATCTGCCCTGGCTGGCCGAAGATGCCTTTGACAATACCTCCGATCAGCCGCCTGCTGCCGGGTCCGGCAGTGGGATGGGTACTGGAGGAGACGACCCCGGCTGGCGCTATCCCGAAGAGGAAGAACCCGAAGAACCGGAAGAAGAAGGGGCCGCCGCCAATCTGCCCGATTGGATTACGAACCCACCTGATGAGGAGCCGCCTGCCGAAGCTGCGCGCCCTGGTTCCGGCATCCGGCGCATCCAGCCTGTTGATGAACCCGAACAACCCGAAGAAGAGCAGGGGAGCGTTCCCGACTGGGTGCTCAACCCACCTGCTGACCAATCAGCCCAGCGTCCTGGCTCCAGTATCCGGCGCATCCGCCCGGCTGATGAACCAGAATTGGCTCCCTACGAAGCCGAAGGCCTGACCTACGATGAGTGGGAGCAGCGGCAGATTGATCGGGAGCACGAAGCGAGCAAAACCGCCGAAGATCGGATGATAGAAGAAGTCCCCGATTGGTTTGGACGGTTGGACGGAACGCCTACGCCAGAACCGGAAACGGGTGAACCCGGCAAGCCGAGTGAGCCAGAATTTGTGCCGGGATGGTTCCTGGGCCTGGAAGAACAGCCTGCCGAAGAAGCGCCTGACTGGTTCAAAAATATTGACTATTCCGCCGATATTCTCGCTGTGCCATCGATCCCGGAACCCACGCCGCCTGCGGAACAGCCTGCGCCATCCTTGGATGATGTGCCGGACTGGTTCACGGGAGCGGCTGACGTTCCTGGCAGCGAGGAGTGGGCGAGTATGTTTGGAGCGCCGCAGCCGCCCGCCGAGGAGGAGCCGGAACGCCCCACCTTTAAGAAGAAGGCCGCCCCGCCCGAAGAAGTATACCAACCTGAAGAAACTCAGCAGCCTGAGGAAACGTTTCAGCCTGAAGAGTCGCCTCAGGCCGAACAGCCTGCTGCTGATTGGTTCGCGGCGGCAGGTGAACAGCCAACCAGCCAGGACTGGGACGACCAACAAAGTTGGGACACTCAACCTGAAGAAACTCCCCAGGCGGAAGCTGATAACGCTGGCTGGTTCGTCGGGGTCGAAGGCGAACAACAGCCCGCGATGGATGATCTGCCCCCTGTACCCGATTGGAGTGCAGGATCAACTGAGGAAGAAGGCCCTTCTACCGAAGAAATCCGGGTTCCATCGCTGGATGAGTGGGAATCCGATAGGCAGAACGCCCCGGCTGATTTATCGAATCTGGACGAATGGATGGGCGCGCCGCAGCCACAGGAGCCCGCTGAGAGCAGTTGGGATTTCCCGCTGCCCGGCACGGGAGAACTGATGGGGAGAGATGCCGTTCCCGGCGGCCCTGATCTGTTTGCCCGTCCCGAAGATATCTCCTTCCCAGAGATGGATGCCGAGGGACAGGATCAGGCGACTGAGGATTGGATGTCAAGCTTTATCCCCAGTGAAGCACCTGCCGTCCGGCCAGCGCTCCGGCCCTCACCTGAAATTGAGGATTTTGTCGAGCGCTTTGACCCGCTCGAAGGGGAAGCAGAGGCGCTTAATCCCACCCCTGTCGATGACGAATCTCCCGCATGGCTGCGCGATATGGCGGCCTCTGGTGAAGAACCTTTGCCCGTTCCGCTGGATATTTTTGGAAGCGAACCCGAACCCAGCTATGGGATTGGCAGCGCGACACCGCTCGGCGCTGAAGAAGGGCTTGATTGGCTGACGGCTCTTTCGCCCGAAGATATGGAGGCCGAGCCAGAACTGCCCCCGCTCCCGGAGGTCGAAGAACCGAAGGGTAGTTTCTCTGACGAACACATTGGCAGCAGCGATATCGATCAACTGCTGAGCCTCTACCAGCCGCCCGAACCGGAACCAGAGCCAGAACCGGAGCCTGAACCGGAACTCGACCTGGATACTGGAACTGCCGGTGGAAGCGGTGGAAGAAGAGGATCAACTGGATACGCTGCGCCTGCCTGCTCGCCAGGAAGTGCCCGAAGAAGCCATTGAACTCGATCTCTTTGCGGGCCTTGACGCGGATATGGCTGCGCCGGAGCTGGCCGAAGAGGCTCCTGTGCCCGCCGATCTGCACCCCGAGTGGCTGTCGGAGATGCGCCCCAGCAATCTGCCTGTGACCCTCAAGGCGGGTGGCGCGGAGATGAGTGTTACGCAAAAGCAGGTCCTGGACCTGTCGCAGCGGATGCGCACCCTGCGCGACGAAGCGCTGCAAGCCATCGATCAGCCCCCGGTTCCCCCGGCTACCTCTGGATCGCTGGCAGGAATTAACGGGGCGCTGCCCCTGGTCGATGCGGTGCTGGCCCAGGAACGGGCTGGCTCGCCTGCGCGCGGTTTGATCGTCACGCCGGAACAGCAGATGCGTGTTACCCGTCTGCAAAACCTGCTGGATGTGGTCGCCGCTGAGGGGGAAGAAGCGGAACAGGCTGTTGAGGCCGTGCCCGCCGCCCGCGCCCGCCGCCGTATTCGCTTTAAGCCGGATCGTCTGCTGGTGACCGTGCTGATGCTGGTCGCCTTGATTGTGCCATTTGCGACAGACACGATCCACTTTGCTGATAATCCGCCCAAGTTGAGCGGAGATCGGGCCAGCGCGGTTGCTGCCATCGATACAGCCATGCAGCCCAACAGTGCGGTTACACACCCGCCGTACATTCTCTTTGCTTTTGAATATGGCCCAGCGTCGGCGGGCGAACTCGACCCGCTAGCCGAAGCGGTGCTGCGCGATGCGCTGGTGCATGGGGCAGTCCCCATTACGATCAGCACAGACCCGGCAGGGGCGCTGCATGCTGAATCGGTGCTGGATCGCCTGGCCGCTGATGATACTCTGTTGGCGGCGCGCGGTATCTCGGAACTGGCAGCAGGGAGAGATTATTTCACTCTGAGCTACCTGCCGGGCGAAGCGATGGGCGTCCGTTCCCTGCGCGATTCCTACCGTGACGACGAGGACAACCTGAAGGTGCATCCTGCCTTCGATACGGACCTGCGCGGCGATGATACCAGATTAAATGTTGGCGACATCGAGCAGGATATCGCGCTGATCGTGGTCATCGGCGAAGGTTCCGAAGATGTGCGCCTCTGGGCAGAACAGCTACAAGGGGCAGACGTGCCGAAGATCGCCCTGGTCACGGCGGCGGCGGAAGCGCTGGTTCCCCCTTATGTGAACAAAGATGGATATCGGGGTTATCTGGCTGGCTACCGCGATACGTATCGTTATAACGCGGATCGTAATACGGGTTCACGCAAGCCTTACACCATCCCCACCGATATCAAGATCGATCTGCCGAACACCGAGGACGCGCAGTGGCACAGCCTGTCATTGGGAGCCGCTGCTGCTGCCGGGTTAATCGCGCTGGGGATGGTCCTCAACCTGTTCCGGGCTATGATACGGAGGACGCGCCGTTGACTCCTGAAACACTCGACACCATCGCCGGGTGGGTATCGCTGGTGCTGACGCTGTTGGTCTTCAGCTACCTGCTCGGTGACAACTTTTTGTACCGGATCGCGGTGCATATTCTCGTTGGGGTGGCGGCGGCAACCATCGCGATTGTCGCCGTTGAAAGCGTGATTGTTCCCTGGATTAACGATACGATTTTAGCCGATCAGGGAAGCCGCAACGATGCGATCATGACCGCGCTGCGCGCGGTTGGGACCGTTCCATTTGTGTTCGGCGTCTTACTGCTCTTTAAATCGTCGGCCAGCATCGCTCCGATTGGTAATCTCGGAATGGCCTTCATCATTGGGGCCGGGACCGCTGTTGCTCTGGTGGGGGCTGTCGCCGGATCGATTGTGCCTCTATCGCGGGAGGCGGGCGAGACGCTGGGTGATAAAGCCGTAGATGGTATCGTGATCCTGATCGGCACCATTACCACGCTGCTCTATTTTCAATATATCGCCGTCGAAAAGGGCGGCGAAGTTCAGCGGGCGCGCCCGTTAAAACCGTTGAGTTTGATCGGCCAGTTTTTCATTGTGCTAACTCTGGGCGCGCTCTACGCTGGGGCGATCATCACCAGCCAGTCGATCTTCAGCGAGGTTTTCCGCACGCAGTTTCAGTTTGTCCTCGACAAGATAGGGGGCGGGTAGCGCATGTCGTTTGAGCAAGTCAACTCGATCCTGGTTGCCGATTTTGGCAATGTCCATACCCGCCTGGTGTTGATCGATCTGGTTGAGGGGCAGTACCGCATGGTTGCTTCCTCTCGCACACACACCACCGCCGAACCGCCCCTGGGCAATGTCAGCCTGGGGCTGGATCGCGCCGCCGAAAACCTGACTGAACTGACGGGACGGCGCTTGTTGAGCGGTCAGGAAGCTCAGATGTTTCAGATGCCCGAAGAGGATGGGCATGGCATCGATGAATTCCTGGCAACCAGCAGCGCCGGGCGACCGATCCGCGTTTTTCTGGTGGGCGTCACGCCGGAACTCAGCCTGACCAGCGGGCGGCGCGTGCTGGCCGGGACCTATGCCAGCATTACCGATACGCTCAGCCCGGACGACCGGCGCGGCGAAGAAGAACTGATCAATGACATTCTGCGTGGCGATCCGGACATCGTCCTGATTGTCGGGGGAACAGATAACGGTGCCGATGAGACATTGATGGAACTGGCCGGAACCGTGCAGCGCGCTCTGTCGTTGATCCGGCGCGGTACAATGCCCACCGTTCTCTTTGCCGGAAACGCTGCCCTCAAAAAGCAAATAGAGGGTCTGTTCTCGGAATTGACCGAGGTCTACTCGGCGCGCAATGTGCGGCCAACGGCTCAGGACGAGCAGTTGTTCCCGGCACAGATCGAACTATCTCTGGTCTATGACGATTACCGCAGCAAAAGTCCCGGCGGGTTTGCCGAAGTAGGGCGGCAGAGCCAGATCGGGGTAGTCCCGACGACACAGGGGTATATCAGCGCGATCCGCTACATGGGTGAACTGCCGCAGCGCAGCCTTGGCCCGCTGTGCGTGGATGTGGGCAGCGCCAACAGCGTGATTATGTCCAGCGTTCACAAAAAGCCTCATTTTACGATCCATACCAATCTGGGTGTGGGGCACAACATGGTCAGCACCTTGGAATCAATCGGCATCGACCCGATCCGGCGCTGGCTGCCCTTTGATATCACGCCCGACGCGCTGTGGGATTATGCCTATAACAAGGAACTCCGTCCGGCGACAATTCCCGGTACCAGCGAAGAAATGATGATTGAACAGGCCTTCGCGCGGGAGATTGTTCGGGCGTTGGTTGCCGAGGCACGCCCGGCATGGAAGTTAGGGGAGAGCGAAGTGCTGCCCGACTTTAACCCGATCATTGGAGCGGGGGCGGTCCTGACCGATGTGCCGCATCCTGGGATATCCGCGCTGCTGCTTCTCGATGCCTTGCAGCCCACGGGGATGGTCGAGCTTCAACTTGACCCGCATAACTTGATTTCGGCACTGGGCGTGATTGCCTATCTCAAGCCCGTTATGACCGTGCAGGCACTCGAATCGGGCGGGCTGGTCAAACTCGGGACGGCTTTCTGCCCGCTGGGACGCGTCCGTTATGGGCAGGATGTGATGTATGTCCAGGTGCGACCTGTGGCGAGCGGACAGGTCTTCAACCGGACGGTGCGCGGCGGCGATATCTGGATGGCCCCCGTGCTGCCCGGCATGACCTGCGATGTGACCGTGAAACTCCGCCACGGCCTGACGATCAATGGCAAGGGGAAGTTTAAAGTCCGCGTGACAGCCGGGGCAGCAGGTATCATTTTTGATGGGCGCGGGCGTCCCCTGGTGATGCCACGCCCCAAGGATCGAGCCATGCGTTATACGCGCTGGCAGCAGGCCATGCTGGGGCGCGATGCTGAAACGCCTGTTGTGGCCCCACCGGATGACCTGCTGGAACCGGAGGAGGCCGCCAATGCCCTACTATCCTGAAACAACGGTTGTTCGCGGGCTGGTGCGCATCCATCGCGAACGGAAACTGCCGCCGCAGGCCGTGCCCCGCCAGAACACACATATGCATGTCGGCATGCCCGTCGAGGCCATGAATATCGTCTTGCAGGGCGATCTGTTGAAGGACTACCGCATTATCGATGTGGGCGACTTTTTCAACACGCACGACCCGGAACGGCTGGCCGGAATCATCCAGGTAGAGGCCGGGCAGAGCGTTAAAGTGGGGGAGGAACTGGCCCGGCGCGGTCGCGGTAGGCGCGGCAAGGTGCTCAAGTCGCCGTCCGCCGGCATCGTGACCCAGATCGAGAGAGGGCGCATTGTGCTCCAACTGGCCGAGGAGACGCTGGAAATCCCCTCAAAAATTCAGGGCGAGGTTGAAGCCGCTACCGGAAACGCCGTCCAGGTGATGGGCAGCGGCGCGCTGATCCAGTGCGCCTGGGGCAACGGCGGCTTTTGTTATGGGGTCTACCGCTTTTTGCCCGAAGAGGGATTCGTCAGCCTCAGCAAACTCGATGTGCGCATTTCTGAATACCGGCAAACGGTGCTCATCAGCCCCTATCCGGTTTCCAAGGGCGATCTGCTGGTCGCTCAACAGCAGGAAGCGGCTGGTGTCGTCGCGCCGAGCATGCCCTCTGACTTGCGTAAATTCGCAATGCAGCTTAAATTCCCTGTATTATTAACAGAAGGTTTTGGTCAGCGCAGACCAACCGCAGCGATTTATAATCTGTTGCAGACGAATGTCGGACGCCAGGCTACCTTCGATGCCGTCATTCCGGATCGGTGGTCCTGGAACCGGCCCGAAATACTCATTCCACTTCCCTCAGGGGGGATGACTCCGCCGGTTCCGGCTGTGGATCAACCTCTAGAAGTCGGCGCGCAGGTCCGGGCTGTGCGCGCGCCCTGGGATGGGCTGATGGGCGAGGTGGCCGAACTTCCGGCTTCTGCTCAAGTTATTGAAAATGGACTGCGGCTGCCCTGTGCGAAAGTGCGGTTCGCCAATGGACGCACCGGGCTTGTCCCACTTGCTAACTTAGAACTGCTTGGCTAAAGCCTGGCTATGCCTGGCCGGTCACGCCGCCATTCACGCGGAGGTTTAACAACATGGGCTTTGAAGACCTAGAAGATTTTAACGACCTCAACGAACTGCCACCTTTTGATGACGATATGGATGATCTCCCCAATATGGGCGGACCAGAGTCAGGGGGAATCAGCCGGACGTTTAAGATTCTTGGCGCGCTGATGTTCATTGTCGTGCTGGTTGTCGTCATCCTCCTGGTGGTTGTCGCCTTGAGCGGCGGAAACGAAATCTCCGACACCGATAAACAGCGTACTTCTATTGCTCAGGCGAATGCGACAACTCAGGGAAACTATTATGCTACCCTGACCGCTATCGCTGCTGCCGGGCAAGCCAGCCAGACTGCCGCTTTTGGCATTGAACTGACGGCGACGGTGACGATGCAGGCGCGGCAAACCCAGGAGGCAGGGACGGCAACTCAGGCCGTCATTCGGCAGACCGCCGACGCTGCTTCCAGCGCCACCGCTGCCGCCCAAGAGGAAGCGACACAGGTCGCCCAGGAGACATCGGTTGCGGCTACCGCCTCGGCCAATGCCCTCACTGGCCAATTGCTGCTGCCAAACCAGGAACCCTTTGCCAATGTGCCGCTGATGCTCTATCGGGATGATGGCGACGGCGTCTTCAACGCCGGGCAGGTTACGCCTGCGCCATCCGCGACAGAGCCTCTTGCAAGCGGGGACAATGCGCCGTCGAACTCGAACATTGGCCCGATCAGCCAGACTGAAACGGCGATTGTTCAGAAAACCCAGGCTGTCGCGCCTCCGGCTGCTGCCACCGCGCCAGCGGGTGCTCAGACGTTGGGTTATGGCGAGAGCGGGCAGGGTACGCTTGCGGCGGGTGCGGTATCATCCTGGACCTTCACGGGCGCGGCGGGTGACGCCGTGACGATCAGCGCCTTCCCCGGTGAGGGATCAACGATTGATATCGTCCTCTCGCTGGTTGGCCCAGATGGAGCCACGCCTGATTCAGGATGGCGCGTCCGATGCCAAGTCCGACGCAACGATCAGCAACTACTCGCTCGTGACGGCAGGGCAGTACACCATCCAGGTGGGCACGCTGACCGGGACGGGCACGTACGAGATTACGCTGAACACCGGGACGCCCAGCACTGGCTATGTTCTCCCCGTGTCTGGTTCAGGCTCGATAGACTTCCTGCCCTATCACCAGGCAGGCGCGGGCACGCCCACACCGGAACAGGGCGATATACTCCTGGGTCAGACAACAACTGGTCCCGCGGGTGAATTCGACTTCGGCCAGTTGGAACCGGGTGTTTATTTCCTGGTCGTGCGCTACGAAGATCTACCTGACGAGTTGAAGGCGCAGATTACCACGCCAACCGATCTCGTGTATATCAAAGTGACTGTCCCAACCTTTGGGCAAACGACCTTTGAGATCACGACGCCGGAAGTGGGCGGTACACCTGTAACCACAGCGCCGCGCATCACACCGCAGGCATCGCCGCTGGTGACAGGAACACAGCCAACGGGTCTGCTCACAGTCACGCCGTCACCGACCGAAGAAGTGGTTGGAACGATTGCTTCGCCAACGGCCCTGCAGAACACGGGTGTCCTCTCTGACGCCGCCGATTCACTCAGCGATGGCAATGGGACCAGCGGCCTGACCATTCTGGTGATTGCGGCAGTGGGTCTGGTGGCTGTCGTGTTTGTGGCTCGCAAGCTGCGTACCTCCTGATCGCTGCCTCTAAAGGCGCGCCGGGCAAATTTTGGGGCAGGCTAAAAACCTGCCCCTTGTTGAGAACTGGGCCGGGCGCGTTTTCCCCCGGCTAAATCTTATCCTGTTCGATTTTTTCAAGCGTTCCGGTTTTGAACTATGTCTCGATCTTCGCGTTTGACGCCCTACCGTTCCGATGATGCCGCCGCCATTCTGGATATGCTAGCCACTGGACAGCCCGTTGCTGTCGTGGGACTGAGCAACTTTGGTAAATCAACGCTGCTGCGCTATATGGCTGAACCAGAGGCCGCTGCCACTTATGATCGTTCTACCCGGCATTCGGCTTTGTTTGTCTATGTCGATTGCAATCGCATGCTGGAGATGAGCGCGCAGGGATTTTATGAAGTGATTTTGCGCTCCATCCTCGAAACACTGGCCGCTGTCAAAGATCCGCATACGACTCTGCGCGGCAGCATCGAGACGTATTACCACCGCATTGTGGAATCGGAAAGCGTATTTGCTATTCCACTGGCCTTTAACGACGCGCTCATCGCTCTTCTCGACGATCAGGATGAGCGCGACGTCATCCTACTGCTGGACGAGTTTGACACGGTCCTGACCCGGCTGGATGAGCGCGTCTTTTTGAATATGCGCGCCCTTAAAGACAAGTATGGCGAGCGGCTGAATTACGTCACGGCTACTGTCCAGCAGTTGGCCTCGGCAGGGGGCGGCGAGGATCTGGCTGAGTTCCTCGAACTGTTTGCTGACTTTAAGGTGCAGCTCAAGCCTCTCAACAACGCGGATTCGACTGATTTTGCCGCTGAGTTGTTCCGGCAGGCCAACGACACACTTGATCCGCCGGAACGTGACTATATTCTGGAACAGGCCGGGGGGCATCCTGGCCTGCTGCGGGCCGTTTCTCGCGTTGTAATGGAGATCGAGTTCGGGCGCGCCCGCAACCTACACCCAGCAGGCACTGGATATGGTGGGCGATGTCCTGGAAAATCACCGTCTGGTGCGCACCGAACTCGGTAAGCTGTGGAAACAGTTGGGGCCTGCGGAACGGGAACTCGTGACACTGGCGGCGACACGCGGCGTCTCCATCCTGTCGAATTCGGAGCGGGCGGATCTGGCGGGGCAAGGACTCGTTGTTGAAGATGAACACGGCCTCCGCCTGTTCAGCCAGCTTTTTGCTCGTTATGCCCGCCGCCAGGGGTTGATCCAGCAGGATTTGCCCGAAGGCGTCTGGATTGATGTCGACGCGGGCGCGGTGATGGTCAATGGGCGGCAGATTGAACCCCTGACCGACCTCGAATACCGGCTGCTTCTGCTGCTGTATGGCCGCCTGGACAAAATCTGCGACAAATATCAGATCGTTGAGACCGTCTGGGGCCAGGATTATCTGGGCGAGGTGGACGATGCACGGATTGAAAAGCTGATCAGTCGTTTGCGGGCCAAACTTGAATCGGATCCGCGCATCCCCAGCTTCTTACCACAGTGCGCGGGCGCGGCTACAAACTGAACAGCCCGAAGGCGATGCTTGATCAGGATGAGGGGCTTTAGAGTACCATCACGGCGCTGGCAATCCCGTGCTATACTTAATGGGAGATTAAGGCTAAATTGAGGCCTGGCGTAATTTCATCATGGCATATCTACTGATTTTGCCTGTTTTTATCTATATCTGTCTGGCGGTGGCTATCTGGCTGCGCCAACCGCACGGCACCCCAAACCGCATCCTGAGCATCTATTTTGTGGGTTGCGCGGCGGTCACGTCCGGATATTTGATCATCGGCACCACCTCCGACCGTCAGATCGCTGAAATCACAACGGTCAGTACGGTGCTGCTTGACAGTTGGCTCTATCTGGCTATCGTGCCGTTGCTGCTGCTCGGCCTTTACTTCGAAAACTGGTTCGAACGGGTTCGCCGCCGCGTATGGCTGTTCGTCGCAGGCTTCATGGGGATTGTGAGCGGGATTCTGCTCTGGTCTTTTATTTCAAGCGACGGCCCTCTTGTTTATCCGGTCGAGATGGGTTTTTGGCTGGGCTGGGCACTCAGGCCGATTGCTGAATCATGGCTGCTGGCGGCAGGAGCGGTGCTGGTTAGCCAACTGCCCGTCATAATTATTATTGGAATAGCCATCTATTATAAACGAGCCGATTTTTGGCATAGTGCCATTCCGTTCTTAATTGCCGCCGTGCTCAGCATCCTGATTCCGATCCTGGCCGTTTTAGGGGGCGAAACGTGGTGTCTGACCATCACTGGCTTTGGATCGTGTATTCCGGCCCTGCTGCTCGGCATTCTCGTGCTTCGCTCTCAACTTGATATTTCTGCCAACTCCATCAATACACATCTAAAAGACCCCAGCGCAGGCGCAGTGATTATCAATGATCATCAGCGGGCACTGTGGCATAACATTCAGATGGAGCGGTGGATCGATTCTCACCGTCCCGGTATGATGTTCCCCCTCCATTTGGACGATCTGCTGGGCGGCACACCGTTAAAAAATGCAGTCCATTGGATGCTCGATAACAAAAGTGTCGAAGATGACTGCGTCATCAAACTCAACGGCGAAGAATATATTATCCAGATTCAGATTCAGCCATTCAGCCTGCGCCATGTACCCAACGCGAGTCTGCTCACATTTCATGATATCACCGCGTCCCGCATTCGTCGGGATCTTGATGAACGCCGGCACGATCTCCTGGCCCTCAGTCTGGTCAGCGCCGATATTTTTTCATCGCTCGAAGCAGAGCAGGTGATCAGCCGTGCCCTGGACCATATCCTGGCTATCACACGGCTCGATAATGCCGTCGTTTATTTGGGGGATGAGGCCGATCCGGAGTTCTTAAAACTGGGGGGCGGTCTGCTCAAAAGTCTGGATGGCGCAGCCCCGGATAAACTCCCGCTGGCGAATACCATCGCCGGGCAGACGATTAAGACGCAGCAGGTAGTCATTATCTCGAATACTGAGCAGAGCGCACAAAATATGCTTTGGGCCGAGCGTGGCATGTTGTCTGCGCTCAGCATTCCCTTGATCGCCCGTGCCCGCGCTATTGGCGTTCTGCAAGTCGGGAGCATCCATCTTCACGAATTTGATGTGGTAGAAATCGCGCTGCTGGAGAGTATCGGCAGGCAGTTGGCAATCGCCATCGATAACGCCCGGCTCCACAGCGCCGAACGCCGCCAGCGCCAGGTTGCCGAAGCTCTGCGCGCGGTTGCCAGCATGGTGAGCACAAAACAGTTGGACGAGGTACTGTCTCTGATCCTCAAGCAGATGGCCGGGTTGCTGGAATACACCGGCGCGACGGTCATGCTGTTGGCGGAACCGGGTAAGCTCTCGGTGCGTGCCTATGCTGGATTTGAATTTAAGCCAGAGCAGGGCGATCCGCGTGATATTCGCGTTGAGGTCGCTCAGTTTCCCTATTTACTCAATCTGTTCACCCAGCGAACAACACAGCTTGTTCTGGATACCAATCGTGATCCGAGCTGGACAAAAGGTCAGGCGAATCATGGCGCATGGATCGGATCACCGCTGATTGTGCGCGAACAAGTCGTTGGTTGTTTGAGCGTGAATCACAACGAACCGGATCACCTGACAGCCATCGATCAACAAATTGTAGACGCTTTTGCCGGGCAGATAGCCGTGGCCGTCGAGAATGCCCAGTTGTTTGAAAGTGAGCAGCGCCGCCGTGTTCAGGCGGAGCGGTTGCAGCAGGCGTCTTATGATCTGGTGACGCGGCCCAACCTGGATGGCGCTCTTTCAGCGGCCCTGGAAAATCTGGCGACACTGCTGCAATTTGACCGTGCCAGCATCGGCCTGCTTGATCCAGCGACACAAACCTGGACACCCCGTGCGGGATTTCCCATCAGGCACTTTCATACGCCCATCCCTCTGAGCGAGTACCCCCTGTTCGAGCGCCTGATTGACGAGAAACGGGTGATCATGGTGCCCGAAACGCGCCAGAACGTCTGGTGGCGACCTGGACGGTACGCCCCGCGAGAAATTCGCTGCTGGATGGGTGTGCCACTGATCGTGCGGGACCGGGTCATCGGCGTGCTGAACGTCGATAGCTTTCAGCCGCATCGTTTTTCCGATGAAGAATTGCAGGTTGTTCGGCTGTTTTCGAACCAGATCGCCGCTGCTATCGAGAATTTCCGTCTGATCGAGGAAGCCAGCCGCCAGAATAAAGCGCTCAGAGCCTTAAATACGGTTCTGGCTGCCAGCAACGAGGCGCTGACCCAGGAAAACCTGCTGATTGTCTCGCTGGAACGTGTGCTTGAAATGCTCAACCTGCGCGGCGGTACCATCCACCAGCGCGATATTCAGCACCAGGAATTGGTTCTGCGGGCCTCTGCCGGGATAGTCCCCGCTCCGCTATTAGCTCGTCTGAAGCGTATTCCTCTGGGACAAGCTCTCCCATTTGCCGAAGGGCTTGACATCAATGTGTTTAGCGTCCCGCTGGTCTCTCATGGAACAGAGATCGGCCTCCTGAGCGTTTTTCACCCCCACGATCAGCCTATCGAGGAAGATTTACAACGGCTGCTGGCAAACATCGGGCAGCAGTTGGGTGTGGTCATGGACAACGCCGTAATGTTTGAAGATGCGGTGCGCCGTGAAGCGCTCTCCACTGATTTGGGCCGGCTGAGTCTGGCGATCAGCGCCCAGTTGGATCGAACGACGGTATTAAACCTGATCTGCCATGAGAGCCGGGCGGTCTTTAATGCGCAGGGAGCTTATCTGTGGTTGCTGGATGATAAAATGCTGGTCGGAGCGGCAGCCGTTGGCCCCG
The DNA here is from genome assembly GCA_963753545.1 of uncultured Chloroflexia bacterium. Taxonomy (GTDB): domain Bacteria; phylum Chloroflexota; class Anaerolineae; order Aggregatilineales; family Aggregatilineaceae; genus CAVWCQ01. The sequence goes on along the minus strand of CAVWCQ010000011.1, from coordinate 288,551 downwards.
GAGCGGATAAGTTTGTGGGCAGCACCATGTCGCTCAACGACACTCGCCTGCTTCCGGCGCGGGTGATCCAGGATCGGCGGCCCCGTTACATCAACCGCATAAACGAAAACGGTGGGTTAGACCTCGAGTTTCTCGACGGCGCGCACCCGTGTTCGGTGATGGCGCTGCCGCTGTTAAAAGCCGATGTCCCGCTTGGTTCACTGCTGCTGGTCAACACCGAAAACCCCGAAGCGTTTGCCGAATGGCTGATCGATCAGGTCGGGCTGTTGGGCGTCCAGGCGGCACTGGCGATCCAGAACGTGACGCTCTTTGATGAAATTCGCCGCCGTCTCGATCAACTGCGCCTTGTGAACGAAGTGGGCCGTTATGCGACGGCGATTCTCAGCCTGCAGAGCCTGATCGAAGGAGTAGCCCGCAAACTGGGCAGTATTCTCCATTACGACGTGATCAGCCTGCTCCAGGTGGAAGAAGATTATCTGCATATTCAATCTATTTTTGTCAACGGCAACTCACTGCCACCCGATCAGATGCCTGAACGGTATACCCCGCTGGAAGGAGTAGCCGGGCAGTCGGTCCGGCGGGCCGAGCCAGTGCTCGAAAACCGTCCTCGCTACATCCCGAATCACCTGGAAAAGGATGGCAAGCCTGTTGACTGTTCGTCGCTGGCGGTCCCGCTGATTATTGCTGACGAAGTGATCGGCGTGCTGCTGGTTGAACGCCAGGGAACGCATACCATTACTCAGGATGATCTCGACGTGCTCGAACCCCTGGCGGCGCAGTTGGCGATCTCGGTCTCAAACGCTCGCCTGTTTGAAAAAGTGCGCCAGCAGACAGTCGAACTTGAAGCGCGGGTGATCGAACGGACGACGGAAATTCGCCAGCAGCAGGAGCGGACTGAAGCAATCTTACGCTCCGTAGCCGACGCGGTGATCGTCTTTGATCTTGCTGGTCAGGTGATCGATACCAACCCGGCAGCCAAGGAACTGTTTGACCAGTACGATCTGCAAATGGACCTGGGCAGCCGCACCCGGCAGTTGGTCGAACGCACGCTGGACGCCGAGGCAGGCGCTGATTCGACGGAAATCATCGAATTGGGGCCAGTCGCGCTGCAAGCCAAGGCCGCGCGCGTGGTCGAGGGCGAACGGGTGATGGGGTCTGTCGTCAGCCTGCGCGATATTTCGCGCCTCCAGGAATTGGACCGGATGAAAGACATGTTCGTGTCAAACGTTTCGCACGAACTGCGCACGCCGCTGGCTAATCTCAAACTTTATCTGTCTCTGCTTCAGCAGGGGCGTCCCGAACGCCGCGCCAGCTACCTGGAAGTGATGGAGCGCGAAGTCGAACGGCTGGCTCGTTTGATTGCCGATCTGTTGGATCTGTCACGGCTGCAAAGTGAACACCGCGCCGAACGTGCCCTGGTTCGCCAGTTAATTGATCTGGAAGCCATGATTAACACCCTTATTCACGATAACGCGGCATGGGCCGAAAGCAAGCATAATGAACTCTATCACGAGTGCCTATCCTCACCCTTGCCGAAGATTGTTGGCAACCCCGATCAGATGATCCGGGCGATTGGCAATCTGGTTAGCAACGCCATTAACTATACGCCGGACGGTGGACGGATCAAGGTGTCCAGCCAGGTTTACCCAGAGAAGCCAGCGAGACCAGAATGGGTTATTATTGAAGTGGCGGACACGGGGATTGGTATTCCTGCCAGCGAACTGCCAAAGATATTCGAGCGGTTCTACCGGGGATCGAATGTTAATCTCAATACGCCTGGGACAGGTCTGGGACTGGCAATTATCAAGGAAATTGTCGAGCTGCACGAGGGGCAGATCAGCGTTGAAAGCCAGGTTGATCTGGGCAGCACGTTTCGGATCAAGCTACCTGTGATAAACTTAAGGGAGTGACGCTCCCCTACGGGGCGACCTGTTCGCCCCAACCGTCTACTGAAATGGTAAAAGAGCCGAGCTGCATCAACGCTGAGGCTCTCATCCTTCTGTCGTTTGGGGTGCAGTCGTATTGTTGGTCTTAGTGTAGTACATTGTCGGAGGCAGGGCACGCCTAATTAAGGGTAGGGGCTTTACAGGGTTTTTCGGTAATGCACCCGGCGGAGGGGATTTAACGATGAAGACCACTATTCTCGTAGTGGAAGACGATCTGCATTTGATGGAAGGGATACGGGATATCCTGGATCTGAGCGGGTACGATGTATTGACAGCGACCAATGGACTGATGGGCCTGGAAATTTTGCGCGCGCAGCCCCGGCCACCTGATCTGATCGTATCGGACATTATGATGCCGCGCATGGATGGCTACGAGTTTTTTGACGCCGTGCGCGCCGAACAGGATTGGCTGGCTATCCCCTTCATCTTCCTGACCGCCAAGGGCGAACGGGCCGATATCCGCCGGGGTCTGACCAAAGGAGCAGAAGATTATGTCGTCAAGCCCTTTGACGCGGACGAACTGCTCGCGGCGGTCGCTGCCCGTCTAAACCGCAGAAAACAATTGGACGCGGTTTGGAAAGGTGAAGTTTCGGATATCAAGCACAACATTCTGACTATTTTAAATCACGAACTGCGCACCCCGCTCACCTACGTGGTCGCTTACGCCGATATGCTGCACCGGGACGCCGATGATCTCAGCGTGGACGATATGCGCAGCTTTTTGCGGGGGATTAACGCTGGGGCTAACCGCCTGCGCCGCCTCGTTGAAAACTTTATTCTGCTGGTCGAGTTGGAGACGGGCGAAGCCGAGTTGACCTATGCCTGGCGCAGTCACCGCCTCGAAAATTATGAGGCAATGCTGCGCGGACTGGTGAACAAATATCAGGAGCTGGCCCAGGAACGGCAGGTGTCGCTGGAGGTAGAGGTCGGCCACGGCCTGCCCGCCGTTACCGCCGATGCCGAGTACCTGGTTGCCGCCCTGGAATGTCTGATCGATAACGCGATCAAATTCTCGGACAAGCCGGGCAAACGGATCCTGCTGCATGCGTACCTGGAAAACGGTTATCTCTGCCTGGCGGTCCAGGATGAGGGACGCGGCATTCCCGAACACGAACTGCAGAATATCTTCGAGAGCTTCTACCAGATCAACCGTGAGAAGTATGAAGATCAGGGGGCCGGGTCCGGGTTGGCGATTGTCAACGGCGTCATCAAACTGCACGGCGGCAGTGTCTCGATTGAGAGCACGTTTGGCGAGGGCAGCACATTTGCCATTCAACTGCCCGTGATCAAAGAGAACCAGATTTCTTAACCCTAAGGTTGACCTACCGACTGTCAGATGATCGTCAGGCGCTCGTCAGTAGGATCGCCACAACCCATGTTATGATACTCGCGGCGGCAACCCTCCGGGCTTGCCCGTCGCTTTAGTAAAAATCAGCCCCACAGGAGGGACTTGGGATGGTCTCGTTATTGCAGAAAATTAACACGCTGATCTCGGCTAACGTGCATGCTCTGGTCGATCAGGCGCTGGAAAATAACTCTGTGAAGGTGATGGACGAATATATCCGGCAGGCCGAACGGAATCTCACCGCCGTCGAAGACGCTGCGGTGACGATTGGTGGAACGGTAAAAACCCTCAAGCGGAAGTATGAGGAGTTCGCCGCCGCCTCCGAAAAGCTGGACCGTGATATCGATACGCTCCTCACGCGGGGCAAAGCCGATCTTGCCGGGGCGGCTCAAGCCGAATTGAACCAGAAGCAGCAGCTTTCCCAGGAATATTATGAGCAGTGGCAGCAGCAAGAGCAGGAATATCGCCGTATGCTGGATGCCAAGCTCAAACTGGAAGCCAAGCTGACGACGATCAAGCAGGAACGCGAACACATGAAGGCCCTGCTCGAACTGGTCGAGGCCAAGGAACTGACCACTAAGTCGATCAAGAGCCTGGACGATCTGGCAGGTGTGGGCGATGACGACGTGCAGCGCCTGGGCGACCAGATCCGCGCCCGGCTGGATCGCGAAGAAGCCCGCCTCGAAATGGCAAGCAGCAGCGTCCGCGACCAGATCGACGAGGCGATTGGCACGACCGAGATCGAACTGCAATTGGAAGAACGCCGCCAGCGTTTGGGGTTGGGCGGCGGAACCGATGGCGGCAAGCCTTCGTAGAATAGGTGTATAACAACAATTAGCATATCCCATCCTCGGCAATGCCTGGCATTGCCGTCTCCTCCTTTCTCCAGGCATACGAAGTATGCACGGGGAAAGGAGGGTGTGAGGATAGGGGCTTGCTCTATTTTGAGGAATAAGCAGGATGGCGAAAGCGAAAGAGCAGATGCGAGAACGCGCCTGGAATGCAATCCTGAGCAACGCTTTTTTTAGCATCGAGAGCGCAGTAATCATTGCCGTATCGATTCTACTGTTCGGCCTGGGATATGCGCCCTTCGATGCCTGGCAGTCCTGGTATTGGCTCGTTTTTGGCGTGCTGGCCGAAGCGCTCTACCTGGGCGTAACCGTGTCTGATCCTCAGGCGGCGCAGCGCGCGGTGAACCAGATGCTCACGGATCGGTTTGACCCGAGCGATATTCGCAACCCGATTGCCCGTGACCGTCTCAAACGCGCTTTGGAATACCGCCGCCTGATTGATGAAGCCGCGCGGGGCCACAGCAGCGCCATGCGCCGGCATATCGAAGCAACCAGCAGCGAGGTCAATAACTGGATCGAGCAGATTTATATGCTGGCCCGGCGGATGGACACCTTCGAGGAGAACGCGATCATTGGCCGGGACCGCCGAATGGTCCCGCTGGATCTGCAAAATCTGCGCCGCCGCCTCGAAAAAGAGGAGGACTCTGGTGTGCGCGCCGAACTGGAAGAAGCGATTCAGACCAAAGAGACGCAGCTAGCCAATCTGCGCAGCCTGGAAAATAACATCAAGCGGGCCGATATCCAGTTGGATCACACCCTGTCTGCTCTGGGAACCGTTTACACACAGGTGCAGTTGATTGATACCAGAGATGCCGACAGCGGGCATGCTCGGCGGCTTCAGGATGAAATCCGCGAGGAAGTGCTCTCTCTGCAAGACACCATTTCAGCGATTGACGAGGTTCAGAGCTATCACAGCAGCATAAGCAGGTAGCCAACCGTGACCCGTCTATCAGACGCTCACTCACCAGATGGGCACGGTTACCGCTTATGCCGCGCCACCGTTTTTGATGTTCGGGCCGTCTACCGCCTGGAACGGGCGATTTTTCCTCTCGATGCTTACCCCTATCTGGACCTGATCCTGCTGTTTTTTTGGCCGGGCATCATCAACATGAAGGTTGTTGCCCCAGATGGTTCGCTGGCTGGGTTTGTCTCCGCAACGCGTAATTTCCTCCGCCCGCGTGGCTGGATCATTACGATTGGTGTCAGTCTGTCGCACCGCAGGCGCGGCCTCGGGCGGCTGATGCTCACAAGCGGCGGAAAAGCGCCTGCATAAGCCTTTTGTCCGTTTGACCGTCCGCGCTGGCAACACCCCCGCCATCACTCTCTATCACAGTATGGGATACTCCGTGATCGAACGCAAGGTTGCCTATTATCGCGACGGCGAAGCGGGATTGATCATGGAAAAAGACACGAAGCCTTCCTAGTCCCCCTATTTTTCTCATCTATATCTTCTAATTAGTACTTAAAGTTCACCTTTAAAGGAGTATTTTTGCGGGAAATTTGTTGTATGCTAGAAATAGACTGTTCTCCTTTCATGTGCGGTGAAACTTATCTTTTCTTTTGAGCCAGGGATACAGGTTAGGAAATGGTTAGCGATACCCCCAAAAAATAGTGATTCGGCGGATCGCCACGAGAAGAAACGATCAACTAGCTCGTTTCTTCGGCTGGCGGAACGGGTTTTGAGGGGTCTAAATGCAACTAAAGCCCTGGTAAATAAGTCAAAATCGCCCGTTAATGGATCATTAGGCCTGCTTTGTTGTATTTGGATGTGTCGCGGTGGGCTGTTTCTTCTCAAACACCTAGAGTCTTTTATATAGGCCGATGAGGAGAATAGTTGATTATGAAACGATTCACTTTTTTCCTGATCCTGCTGCTCGCCGTTGTTGGCTGCACCCTGGATACGGACAAGAATAAATCGACGGCGACCCCCAATCCAACAGCCAGTGCAACTGGGATTGCGACAGTTGGAGCGGGTAATCAGGTGCAGGTCTTTTTGATCGCTCTGGAGGATAACGGCACGTCTGGCCCGGCGGTGGGCTGTGGTGATAGTGCAGTCGCCGTGAACCGGGACGTGGCCCTGCCATCGGATATCGAGGGGATCATCACCACTGCCTTAGGCCAGTTATTTTCGATCCATGACCAGACTTACGGCGAGTTTGGCCTTTATAACGCGCTCTATCAGGCGCAGTTGGCGGTGGACAGTGTCGTTTTGGATGAGGCCGGGCACGCTACCGTGAATTTGTCAGGAACGTTTTCGCTGTCGGGAGTCTGCGAAGATGCGCGCTTCCGCGCCCAGATCGAAGAGACGATCCGCCAGTTCCCCGAAGTGACGGGTGTTTCTGTGTTGATCAATGGCGAGGCGCTCGAAGATATCGTGTCTGGTCAGGGCAGTTAAAACATATCAGGGAACTGGATAAATTCCACCGTATCGGCCTCGGTATCCAGCAGACAGACCGAGCGCGCCTGCCGCTGGCTGCCTCCCAGCGCACCGGGATTAATCACCCGCACAGCATAGGCGCTGCGGTATTCATCGCGGCGCTCGTGGGTATGCCCATGACAGATATACGTATATTTGCTGCAAACCATCAACCGGAACAGGGCGTTGTGATCGTTGCCGTGCGTCACGCCGATCAGCTTTCCGCCCGCGTCCACCTCAAGACAGGCCTGCGGCAGCGGCGCGCCAATGGACTGTGCCGCGATGCCCAGGTCATATCGATCCTGGTCAGTGTTGCCCAACACGAAGGTCACATTCCACCCTGCGAAGAGGTAGATGATATCGGGCGTGGTGATATCCCCGCAGTGAATCAGCCGGGAAGCGCCGCGTTCGCGCAGAGCTTCCAAAGCCGTTTTGGTATTGCTGCTGTGGTTATGGGTATCCGACAGGATGCCGATCTTCATGAGGTCGCCTGCGTGTATAAGGCACTCCATCGTAGGGGGCTGCCAGAAATGGCGTAATCGGACGCAAGGTGGCCCGATCCAGCGCCATCACCTCGGCAAAACCCAGCCGTCTCCAGGCTTCGAAGGAAGGCTGCTCTCGTTGGAGATGCGCGAGATACAGGGTTAACACAGTGCCATGAGCCACGACTGCAATGGTATCAGGCGTTGGCGAATGGGCCAGGATGCCAGACATGGCGGCGGCAAAGCGCGCGCTCGCCTCCTGCGCTGACTCCCATCCGCTCAGGGGGGCCTGCTGGGGGCGGCTGAAAAAGGATGCCTGGGCCGCCGGGAAAGTATCGGGATCGACCCAATCATCCCGCCGGGCTTCGTGCAGCCCTTCGACCGTTACAAAAGGAATCCCAAAGGCGGCCTGAACTGCCTCGCCAACGGCTGCCGCCTTGTGTTCCTGGCTGGTATAGATCGTTGCTACGCCGCCCCACAATGGCGCGGTGAGCAGAGCATCCACCTGGGCTAACCCTTCCTCGCTGATCTGCCACTGTGATCCAGGCACAGTCGGATCGGGCAGCGTTTTCGGATGCCGGATCAAGTATAAGAATGGCATTGCTACTCTTCCTTGACCTGATAGTCCCCTTCAATAATCTGCTTCGGCTGGCTGCGTTTGGCTTGATATTGGGCCACAATATCAGGCGGCACGCTGCGAATGAACCACTGCAATCCCAACAAAAATACGCTGAGATCGTCGGCCAAACCAAACGGGAGCAAAAACTCCGGGATCAGATCGATAGGCGATAAGATGTAGGCAATCATCGCCAGGGGAATCAATTTAGTTGACATTCTCACGCGCCGGTCAAGCATCAAACGCGCCGACAGCGAAACATTATTCCACAGGCGACCTAAAAAAGCAGGATCGGTTCGCCGGTATTTCTCAGCCATTCCGTTAACACCTCAAGCTAGTCTACCAATACAGAGTCAACCCGGTGGCGAAAGACGATTCGGCGCTGAACGAGCCAGCCCAGTGCCACGGCGGAGATAATCCCTCCGACAGCCGCTTCAAAGGGCCAGTTGGGGCTGTAGCCATAGAGAATACCTGCCAGATTGGACCCCGTTACCGAGGCTAACCCGGCGAGTGTATCCAGAAGGGCATAGGCCATCCCACGCTGATGTTCGTCCACCCGCTCACTGATGATGCTGACCGCCATCGGTCGGGCTGTGTTGTAGGCCCCCACCAGGAAATAGCCTACCGCCACAACCGGCCATGCGCCGCTGATCAGCAGCAGCACAAAACCCATCATCACTATGCAGAGACTAGCAAAAAAACCGCGCCATGACGACAGCACGCCCAGGCGCAGGCTGAAGATCGTCGTACCCAGCGCGATCAGCGTGCCCATTGAGCCAATTGTCGAGGGTGAATAATGCCGCACATCTTCCAAAAATTGCGGGGCGAGGGTCTGGCCCACGTAGAGCCAGATAAATCCCAGCGTCGTAATCGCAAACGGCAGAATGACACTCCACTGGCTGAGCACGCCTCGGTAATCGTATCCCCTTTCGGGGGTAGGCGGGGTGGGGTAGGGCCGGGTGCGGAGAATCGCCAGTGTGCTCAGGAAAAACCAGAACGTTCCAATCAGAAACACGGCGCGCAGCCCGATCCAGTCTCCGATCAGACCGCCAATGGTGGGCGAAGGGATCAACCCAATCGCGTAGGTTGCCCAGAGCATGGTCAGTGATGCCTGGACGGGCAGGTCAGGGTGCCGGGTCGGATCGTGGCGGGCGCTTTGTGCCAGATAGAGATTGGTGGCGGGGATGGCTGCCGACGAGATGCCATAGACAAAAAAACCGGGTGCGGCCCAGCGCCAGTCGGGGGCCAGTCCCATCATCAGCCCGCCTATCAGACCGATATACCAGCCGGGCAGCATCAGCCGCCGCGCGCCCCACCGGTCAGCCAGGATGCCGGTTGGCAGGATAAACAGCAGGCGCGCCAACCCCCACATGCCAATCACAAAGCCTGTTTGGGACGGCGTTGCTCCCAGTGATTTGACGTAGAGGGGCAGAATGTAAATCCACAGTCCTTCGCCCATTCCCCACAGCATGAAGGAACCCATCACCCAACGGGCATCGTGCCCAATGTCTCGCCACAGCCTTAGCACAAATAATTCCTTCTGTAGGAGCACGGCTTAGCTCCGAACGCAGGCTTGCCGCGCCCAATTGATTGGTTATTCCAATCGCGCCGCTAAAAAGTCCCACACCAGTTCGTAGACGGTTTCGCGCTCGATCTCCTGCGGCAGGCAGTGACCGCTGCGTTCGAGCGTTTTTTGCACCAGATCAGCGCTCTGCACGCGCGCGGCAGCCAGGGCCATATTGTCATAGGGCACAGTCTGATCGCCCTTGGAATAGATCAGCAGCAGTGGAACGGTGATCTCGTGCAGGTGGTTACGCACCTCGCCCATCAGCCGCCAGAGCTGTTCGACAGAGGCAGTTGGCATCACCGGATAATCACCGCGCCCATAATCCTCCTGGCCCATCAACCGCTGAGTCTCACGCACCCGGCGGTCCAGGTCGCTCGGCCAATCTGTCTTGGGCCAGTAGGGACGAACATATTTTAAAAGTCTGGCATATTTCATGTTTGATTTGTTCGGACGCAGCGGCGCAGCCATTGCCACCACGCCATCAACTTCGCCTGCCGCCCCCGCTCGTAAGCTGAGCAGCGCGCCCATTGATAGTCCGAGCGTGAACACCTTGCGGCAGCGCGCCCGCAGCAGTGCAACTCCATCCAGCAAACTCTCGTACCAATCCGGCCACGTCTGGCGGCGCATCTGAGCGGGATTCGTGCCGTGTCCGGCGAGGCGCGGTCCATAAACAGTCAGCCCGCGCTTGTTTAAGTAGCTGCCCAACCAGCGCATTTCCTCAGGAGAGGCCGTGAATCCATGCGTGCAGACGCAGCCTACGTCGCCGCCCTCCAGCAGAAATGGCTCCGCGCCGCGTGCGATGTGTAGGGGGTGTTGGACGGTCATGTCGTTGAAACCTTATGACGAATAGAAACGGCCCTAGCATACCGCGTCGCAAATGGCCCTGCTAGCCGCTGGAGCACTATCCCTGCTATACTGCACAGGTATATTAACACCTTGTGGACCAACGAGGGGCTGCCATCATGAAACGCTTTCTGTACCTGGTTCTCTATCTTGTTGTGCTGGTGCTGCCGAGCAGCGCCGTATTTGCCCAAGGCTCGGCTTTCCCCCTGCCTGCTGATCTCTATATTCTGACTTCGGAGCGGGAGTTGATCCGCGTGGATCGGTACAGCGGGGAGCAGACGGTGATATCGTCGCCCGATCAGCCAGTCCTGGATTTTGATATCGCGCCGGATGGGTCGTGGTATGTCTACCGCACCATGCTTAACAGCGCGGTGATCGTTAGTGCGTTGAACAACCAGAGCGGCTTTGTGCTGGAATTTGACTCTCCACTGCCTGTATCTATAGCGCCAGGAGTGACTTCGATTGCCTGGTCTCCAGATGCGGCGTCTATTGCGTACCTGATACCGGGCGGTATCCGTATTGCCGATCTGCGCCCCGACGAAACGGGTAACTTTATATTCAACAATGTTTCTGGTAACTGGATCAGCCTTTACTGGCTCGATCCATCCACGATCATTGCCCAACAAGAGAGCGGGGGCTTTGACCAGATCAGCCGCCAGCCCGATCAACCCTGGGTTGTTCAGCCTGCTGGCGAAAATCCGCAGGCCGAGTCAGGCGGCCCAATGCCATCTCTGGCCCCGGCTCAAGGCGTGATTCTGGAAAACGGGCTGGTTGTGCCGGGAACTGCCGGAGCTATTCAGTTTGATTGGGGTGCCATGCCGCCCGCCGCTGCATCTGGCACGCTTTTACCCGCCGATCTGTTTTATGCGGCCCCGGATGTTAACGGCACGGCCCAGATCTGGCTCCTGGGTCGAGAGGGCGGGACAGCGCAGGCGCTCACGGCAGAAAGCGTTCCGGTCCTCAATTTCGATATGACACCCGACGGCAGCCAGATCGCTTTTGCCACGGCGAACACGTTGACGGCAGTCAACCGCGACGGCTCCAATCGGCGCACGCTGGCAACGCTCGATGTGACGTGCGGCAGCATCAACCTGGATTGGAGTCCCGATGCGGCGCAGATCGCCTACAGCGATGGGCGCGGAGTTTGGCTTGTTCCGTCCGATGGCAGCGCGCCGCCCCGCGCATTCCTGCAAAACCAGGGCGACCCGGCCCATATCGACCAGATTCGGAATTATTTCTCGCCGTCGTGGAGTGCTGACGGAGCGAAACTGCTCGTCGGGGTGGGATATTGGGAATGGGGTTTCCTGGGCGTGGCGGATGTGGCGACAGGCAGCATCACCGAATTAACCGGGCGTGGGATGGGACCAGCTATATGGACAGCAGATGGCCGCGTCCTCACCTGGAACTCACAGTTGGGTATGGAAGTACCCGGCCTGTTCCTCCTTGATCCTGCTGCTCCGGATGCGCCGCCAGGCGTGATCCTCGATCAAACCTTTCCAGTGGAAGATGTCGCAATCGAGGGGCGCGTTTATGCACTGGTTGGTTCGGCAGCGACGATGGGGCCGCAGTACTGGCGCGTGCTGGTCGCAGATTCCGTCACGGGGCCATACCAGATACTCTACGGAGAACGATCCGGCGGCTACGCCGAACTGCCGCAGCTAACCGCTCCCAGCGCGGATGGATCACGTCCGGCTATGATCGCTGGGTTCCGCAATATGGAGTACAGCGACAACGGCTGTACCGCAGGCGATCTGATTGTGATTGACATGAGCAGCGGCAATGTTACCCAGCCGGAAACACGGGGGCAGACTTCCCGCTTCCAATGGGGACCGTAAAAAGAAAAAGAGGGGGCGGCCTACGTACTGGCCGTCCCCTCTGTACAACAGTCCAGCACTCGTTACGGGGCTACCACGAACCAGACTTCACCCACATTCTGCCCGGTGGTATCACCAGGAATGACATCCTTGATCCAGTAATAGAGGGGCATACCATTGTAGGCGACCTGCATCGTGCCATCGGTGCGGGTAATAACGCTCACCTCGCCCGTCACGCCATCGCCAACAGCGGGGGTTTGGCCCGAACCAACCAGCAGCGGCGGCCATTTCACGGCGCATTGATCGTAGCAGTTGCTGACGCCCGGCGTATCTTTGGTGTACATGTAGAGCGTCATGCCGTTTGGCCCGACCAGGAACGATCCGAGATCGGTGCTGTCGGCAGTCGCCAGCGTGGGCGGTTGGACAACATACCAGACATCGCCAACAGCCTGCCCGGTGGCATCGCCAGGAGCCGCGTCATTCTTCCAGAAATAGAGCGGCATCCCATTATAGGTCACCTGATTGCCGCCGTCGGTGCGGGCGGTTGTGCCCAGTGTGCCAGCCAGTCCGGGTTGTAAGCTGGCGGTTTCGCCTTCGGTCGCCATCAGCGGAGGCCAGTTCTGCGCGCACTGATCATAGCAGGTGCTTGTATCTGGCGTGTCTGCGGTGTACATGTAGAGCGTCATCCCATTGGCGTCAACCAGGAACGATCCCAGATCCGCATTGCTGCCCAGTGACACGGTTGCTGGTTTGACCACCCACCAGACATCGCCCACACCCTGTCCAGTCGTATCACCCACCGCCGCGTCGTTCTTCCAGTAATAAAGCGGCATCCCATTAAACGCGACCTGGTAGGTATCATCGGTGCGCGTCACGACGCCAAGCATACCCGGAATACCCGCGTCGAGGGTCGGCATTTCGCCTTCCTGAACCAACAGCGGCGGCCAATTCGTGGCACATTGATCATAACAGTTGCTGACGCCCGGAGTGTCTGCCGTATATAAGTAGAGGGTCATCCCCTCTGGACCAACCAGGAAGGACCCTAAATCGGTGCTGCTGCCCAACTTGACCGTTGGTGTTGGTTGGTCCTGCGCCGATGCCGCCCCCGCACTTAAAAGGGCCGCTGCCGCCAGGATAGCGATAAACAGCGTGATCCACAGCTTTCGATTACCCATTTTGACCTCGTTTCCTCCAACTCTTCATTGTATGCATTAGTTACGTCGAAAGCGTCCCGATTGGATTTATTAATGTATTATGAGAGTTCCAACAAAAGCCGTGTTGACTTGCGGCCCGCCGTTATGATACGATTGTTCACGTTGCCCTGCGGCAGTTTGCCGCTCTAGTTTGAGGGACCGTCTATGACAACACTAGTCGCCATCGTATCCGATTCGTCGTACATCTGCTGACCGGATAGCGGCTAGAACCTCCTCCTTTCAGGAAAATTTGCCACCCGGCCACAGATGCCTGTGGATTTTTGATTCCTGTTGGCAAGCCAATAGGCCAGCCTATTGGCCACTATCCTGAGAGGAAAACACCTCCATGTTTCACCGTTTAACACGCAAACGCGATGCTTACAAAGTCTATCTGCTGATGGAGAGCATCACCGCGTTTTGTTTTGCCATGATCTTCACGGTCAGCATGCTCTACCAGGTGACGGTGGTTCACCTCAACCCCTTGCAACTGGTCCTGGTTGGCACGCTTCTCGAATCGATCGTGCTGGTCTTTGAGATTCCCACCGGGATTGTTGCCGATGTATTCAGCCGCCGCCTATCCGTCTGGATCGGGCTGCTGTTGATCGGGACTGGCTTTGTGATTGAGGGGTTATTCCCACACTTTGGCATTGTCCTGCTGGCCCAGTTGTTCTGGGGTCTGGGCGCGACATTCACCAGCGGCGCGACACAAGCCTGGATTGCAGACGAAGTAGGTGAAGAACGGGCCGGGCGCGCCTTCATGCGCGGCGCACAGATCGGGCAGATCGGCGGTTTGGTGGGCATCAGTCTCAGCGCCATTCTGGGCAATATCAACGTTCAACTGCCCATTGTGTTGGGCGGTACGCTGATCGTTAGCACGGGCCTTCTAATGATCGCCATTATGCCCGAAAACGGCTTCAAACCAACTCCCAAAGAAGATCGCACCACGTTTCAAGCCATGCTCCACACGTTTCAACTAGGGGCGAAACTGGTGCGGGGGCGGCCTATCCTTTTAACCTTTTTGGGCATCTCCGCGATCTATGGCCTGTACAGCGAAGGTTTTGACCGGCTGTGGACAGCCCATGTGCTGCACGATTTTGCGCTGCCCTGGGCAGGAACGCTTAAGCCTGTGACGTGGATTGCCCTGATTTACGCCGGAGCCAGCTTGTTCTCTATCGGGGTGACGGAACTCCTGAGGCGGAGGGTGAATACGAACGACCAGCGGCGCGTCGCTCGCGCCCTGATGGGTATCAACGGGCTGATGGTAGGCGGTATGCTGGTCTTTGCCCTGACTGGCGGGTTCTGGCTGGCCCTGGCCGCGCTGTGGACTGTTCAGGTGCTGCGCGGAGCGGGTTATCCCCTGCTGGACGCATGGCTGAATCAGCACATCGAGTTCGAATGTGCGGGCGACGGTCTTTTCGATGTCGTCACAGTTGAACGCGGTGGGGCAGATTGCGGGCGGACCTGCCGTCGGCTACATCGGCAAGGCCGGATCGGTTCGGGCGGCGCTGACCACTAGCGCGATCATTCTCTCCCCGGTACTGGGCCTGCTGGCACGCGGCTCACGGCAAAGCGGCCCGCAACCGCAGGATATCCCGGTAGGTGTGCTGCCCGAAGCAGAATAAATCGATTGGTAGGGGCGATCCAGTGTGACCGCGATTGCCTTGATCGCCCCTACTTTCGTTAATCGACCTCCACAGTTACGATTTTTGCAACACCTGAGATGGCTTCTACGTAATGAATTGCAGGAAATACTTAAAGACCGAGGTTTGAATGATGGATAACTTGGCACTAGCCTATGCACAGGAATTGATCCGCGACGGCTGTTATTATGAAGCACGGCAAATTTTGGAAGAACTGGGCGATCCCGACGCGCGGCAGATGCTTCGCCGCCTGGATATGGTAGGCGTCCAGATCGAAAAGCCCAAACGGCTGAGCCAACTGCTGCCCCCTGCCGAACCGGGAAAAAACAAACGTGTTCAGGCCGAAGCGAACGCTTTTGTCCAGAATATCGAAGGCGGTTCGGTGGTGGTGGTCAACACGCCGCAGCAGCCGAGTTGGTTTGTCCAGGGTATGTGGTTTCTGTTCATCGGCTGGTGGGCGAGCCAACTGGCGATTCTGACGGCCTACCTTCTTATTTTATCCATCGTCGGGATGCCGCTCGGCGTCATGATCCTGAACCGGCTCCCCGCTATTGTGGCGCTGCGCGGGCCAAAAAAAGAATTGACCGTGCGGCAGGTGAACGGAACGACATTTATTACGCACGAACATCGCCAGCAGTACCGCTTTGCTATTCGCGCCGCTTATTTTCTGCTGTTTGGCTGGTGGTTGGGGCTTCTGCTGGTCGAAATATCATGGCTGTTCATGCTCACCCTTATCGGGTTGCCCGTTGCCGTGCTGATCTATGATTACATACCCACAGTGGTTTCGCTGCGCCGCTAATCGCCTGAGAACACGGGGCGCGCTAAGCTGCGCCCCATCGCAATTCCCCACAAAATGAGGGCTTGCCCCTCAACTCATGCCGCAGTACGCTTAAAAGATCCCTATCAGCCAGCAGGAGGATTGATTATGCCTGCCACAACATCAACAGCGGGCACGTCCCAAAGAAACCAGCGCACAGCGTTATTCCAGGAAGAAGAAGAGATGACACACTATTCAACTGAAGAGCTTGAGAACGATTGGGAATTTAAGATCGTGCGCAGCTACGGCTTCAACACCTTTCGTAAGCCGGAAAATCTGCGCCGATTGATCGAGGAAGAAGCGCTTGCCGGGTGGATCATGGTCGAAAAGTTCGATGATATGCGTGTGCGCTTTAAACGCCCGATGAGTGCTCGCAAAAAAGATTATCTGTTAGGCCCAGACGTGGACCCCTATCGCAGCATTTTTGGCGTGAGCGCGCAGCGGCTGGGGATTATCATCGCGCTATCGGTAATTTTCAGCGTTCTTGCTATACTCGCCGTAGTGTTTGCGATTGTTTTTAGTGCCTAGCAAAGTTGGAAAGGCAGCCCGCCCGTGATTGAACTGACGCGATCCGGCAAAACCACTCTGATGGTTGAGAACCCGGTTATGCCCGCTGCTGGGATATTCGGATTTGACGGCTCGGCTTACCACGATCTGATTGACATGACCAAGATCGGCGCTATTGTGACCAATCCAGTCACGCTTAAACCGCGCCATGTGGCACAGGGGCCGCGCGTGGTTCCGCTGCCATCGGGTGTGCTGGTCCATACCGGGCTGCCCAATCCGGGAATCAACCGTGTGATTCGCCAGTACGGACAGCGATGGGCGCGCAGCTACACGCCGATTATTGTTCACCTGGCTGTCAACACGCCCGACGAAGCCGCGCGCTGTGCTATTGCACTGGACCGGGCAGAAGGCGTCGCCGGGATCGAATTGGGATTGCATGACCAGGCAGGGCCGCGAGACGCCAATTTGCTTGTTAAGGCTGTGCTGAGCATCACTCAGATTCCACTGCTCGTCCGTGTTCCGCTCTATAGTGCGGTTGTGCTGGCCAAAGCCGCCGTCGATGCCGGGGCAGGGGGAATTGTCGTCAGTGCGCCGCCGCGTGGCACCGCGCGCGATCTGCACACTGGGCAGTTAGTCGGTGGGCGGGTTTATGGCCCCTGGCTGAAAGCACAAACCCTGCGTGCGACGGGGCAAGTCGTCCAGGAAGTGGACGTGCCGGTGATCGGCAGCGGCGGCATCCACTCTGCCGATGATGCGCGAGACTTTATCGCGGCAGGCGCAGTTGCTGTGCAGGTCGACACAGCAATTTGGACGCGCCCCAGTGTGCTGGAAGTGATCGCACGCAATCTCGGTGGGTTGGAACTTACGCGCACCTCTGGCGCTCTGGCTGATGAGTGGCAGCCGGGTATGGGCAAAACAATGTTGATGCGCCGCAAAAAAGAAGATCGCGACCCTGGATCTCCCTATCCGCCACCCCCTGATCACCTGCCCGATTAAAAATAAAGGCCCTGGATATTCAGGGCCATGGATTATGACGCAGATAAAAAACGGGTGAATTTAGTAGATGGCTTGCAGTTGGTCAATGATATCCTGATATATGTTCTGGATGCCAGGGCCAAGAATAGTCATCACCGCGATCATTACAACGGCAACAAAGATCAACAGCAATGCATACTCCACGAGTCCCTGTCCACGTGTCAAATTACGTGTGTATGGTCGACTCATCGACATAAACCACTGTAGCAGGGTCATTCGCAGATACCTCCTTTCCGGAGAAATGAATGAAGCAGGAGAGTTCTACTATTTGAGCTTAACTGGATTTATATCACCAAACCGATAGTACCGGGGTACTAAATTTGTAAAGATATTGATCGAATGTCATTTAAACCTCTTAAAACTTTTAATAGCCAGCATGACATTGCATTTCCCTTCAATTAAATAATTGAAATATAAGATTGAGTTTCTTGATATCACGCATTGACTTTTTCAAGATGCTTTGATAATATCTAAAGTAATTCAAAGGCCTTTTGAATCCGCATTTGTTTGAGGAAGGTGTTATGTACCCTGTCTATCCAGTTCCCTGGTCGTTGTCCCGTCTGCGGCGAAAGCCTGACTATTACTCGTCTGCACTGCCCTACGTGTGATGTCACAATTGAAGGGCGGTTTGCGCTGGGTGGATTGGCAATGCTAACACCGGAACAGTTGGAATTTGTCGAAGTCTTTTTGCGTTGTGAGGGCAAGATCACGCGCGTAGAAAAAGAACTCGGTATTTCCTACCCAACCGTTCGCAGCAGAATGACCGAGATCATCACGGCAATGGGCTATGAAGCCCCAGGCAGCGAGGAAGCAGGGGATGATGAACTCAGCCCCCAGGAACGCAGGCGCGTGCTTGATGATCTGGCAGCAGGGCGCATCTCGTCGGAAGAAGCTATCGAGCTGCTGCGCGGCGAACTTCCATAAATCAACACCCACTCAAAAAGAGGAGTGAACGCGATGGTCACAAGAAAACAGATTCTCGAAATGCTCGCCGCAGGCGAGATTGACGTAACACGAGCTACTGAAATGCTGGGCGAGGTGCGCGAAGGGCGTGATCCTGTTCCGCCTGAACCGCCGCAGTCTGCTGTTCCATCGCTGCCCGTCGCGCCGCCGCGCTCAGAGCGCCAGCGCGGACGTTGGCTGCATATTCATGTCAGCGATCTTGAGACAGGCCGCAACCGGGTAAAAGTGAACGTTCCGCTGGGATTGGTGCAGTTCGGCTTCAAAATTGGCGCGCATTTCACCAACGAAGTGGACGAGCAGGTGATGAAAAGCGTGATGGAAGCGCTCCGCAGCGAGGAAGTATCTGGCACGCTGGTTGAGGTTGAAGACGAGGACGATAACGAGCGCGTCCACATTTTTGTGGATTGATCGCGCCGTGCCGGTGCCATAAATGGCCGGTGCCACAAATGGCGAGTGCAATAAATGGCCAGCGCAGCCAATAAGGAGCAATAACCATGACCCGCATTGAACGACCGAACGCGAATGTTCCGGTCATCATCCAGCAAGTGGCAGGCGATCTGCGTGTCCGGGGGCGCAGTTATGGTAACCTGATCATCGAAGGCGATAATCCGCATGCCGAGCAGATCGGGGAAGGGCAGCCTTACCTCGTCCGCTGCGATGGCGACTGCCGCCTGACTGTTCCCGCTGAGGTTACCATTGTCGTCCAGCAGGTTAGCGGCGATGCCAAGCTGACCGATCTGACTGGGCATACCGATATCAGCCATATTGGCGGCGATCTGACCCTGCGTGAAGTGCAGAGCGTCCAGGTAAAAGCCGTTGGCGGTGACCTGCGGATCAAGCGTGCTGATGGCGACGTGACGGTCAAATCCGTTGGCGCGGATGCAACCGTACGCGAAGTATCCGGCAGTCTGGTGGTGGAAGCCGTTGGTGCAGATCTGTATATCCGCAACGTGGGCCGTACCTGTATCGCTCACTCGGTAGGGGGCGATCTGGTCCTGAATGTTGAATTTCTGCCTGAACTTGAGTATCGTTTTAAGGCAGGCGGTGATATTCTATGTCGTGTCGAACCTGGCACCAACGCCCGCTTTATCGTCCCGCTGGACATGGCCCTTGAACTGGATGTTCCCGCTGATGTAAAGGAAGAGGGCGATAATCAGATCGTGACGTTAGGCGAAGGCGGAGCCACCATTACCATTGAAGCTGGCAGCGGCCTGCGGCTGGTTGGTGAAGAAGAAGACTATGTCGTAGACCTGGGTGTGCAGATCGAAGAAGAGGTTGAGGCCAGGCTGTCCACGCTCGAAGAAAAGCTCAGCCAGCAGCTTGAAGGGTTGGACGAGCGTATTCAGGCCAAGACCGAGCAGTACGTCTCACAGGCCGAACGGATGGCGCGTCAGGCCCAGGAAAAGGCGCAGCGCGCAGCAGAGCGCTTCCGCCGCAATATGGAGCGCGACCGGCCCAGAGGTCCAAAGGGCAAACGCGGCGAGCCGCCTTCGTTTTGGGGAGCTCCGCCGCCGCCACCAACACCCGCTGCGCCCCGCCGCCGCTCGGACCCGGTGTCGGAGCAGGAACGGCTGATGATCCTGCAGATGGTTCGCGAGAACAAGATTTCCATTGAGGAGGCTGAGCGGCTGCTGGCAGCACTCGACTCCCAGGATTAGAAGGAGTGGTATGGCAGCGGGACTGGTTACGGCACAGCAGACTCTGAACGGCCTACAGCCGATGCAGATGCGGCGTGATCTGGCCGCTATCGCGGATTTAATTGAGTACGCTTTTGCGCCCAGTCTCGATGCTGCTGGGCGCTCTGCCATTCAGGAGATGCGCCTCATCAGCCGGACAGGAGCGTTGTTATGGGCGCTGGGCCGTCTGAACAATGCAGTGCCCGGCCTCAACGGCGGCTTTGTCTGGTACGAGGGCGGCAAACTGGTTGGCAACGTCTCGATCTCGCCAGCAGGGTATGACCGGGGTTGGGTGATCGCCAATGTCGCCGTTTATCCCGAATTCCGGCGGCGCGGCATCGCCCGGCAATTGATGCAGACGTCGCTCGATTGGATTTCCCGGCGTGGGGGATTCGCGACGCTGCAAGTCGAGGCGGACAATCCGAACGCGCGGACGCTGTATGAAAGCCTGGGCTTTGCGACGCAGCGATCCTTTATTCGGTGGCGGCGACCTATCCACCATTTTTTACCGCCTCTACATCCTGCCGATATTCGCCCGCTGATCCGGCGCGACTCGGCCCGTCTGCTCGCTTTGGCGGAGCGCGTCCGTCCTAATGAGCGGGGTGGGGTGGGCTGGCTGCGTCCGGCAGATAAAAAGCGGCTGCGCCCGCCTCGCTTAGGGGGATGGCTGGGGCTGTTAAGTGAGCACCGGATGTTTTATTGGGGCGTGCCATCTGAGTCCGGCGCAGAACTGAATGGGGCACTGCTGGCGGAACAGCGGTTCGGCCTGACGACCGTTTTATTCGATGTGCTCGTCGCGCCGGAACATCAAGGGGAGTTGGAATCACCGCTCGTTAATCACGCCATACGAACCATTGCCGGACGCCACCAGCCGTTGGTGACGGACCATCCCGCGGACGATGACGTGATGGCCGAGATCTTAAAGGCAAATGGTTTTGTGCCGGAGCGTGAACTGGTTCACATGCTGTGGCGGTAGCGGTCGGTAGCGTATCACAGAGTCCCGCCAGGTGCGGGAATTGTTGGGAAGGAAAATTGGAATGACCACCTCAGAAGAACGTATGCGCATCCTCCAGATGATCCACGAGGGCAAGATCACGGCGGAGGAAGGCGCAGGTTTGCTGCAAGCCCTGAGCAGCGGCAAGCCCAAAGCACCCTCGTCGCCCGCCCGCGATCCGCGCCTGCTGCGCGTTCGCATCACCGATCTCCACTCGGAAAAGACCAAGGTCAACGTCAACATTCCGATGGGGCTGGTCAATGTTGGTGTGAAGTTGGGTGCGCGCTTTGCTCCTACCAGCGCGAATATCGACTACGACGAGATCATGGACGCGATCAAGAGCGGGGCCAGCGGCAAGATCGTCGATGTGGAGGACGTGGAAAGCGGCGAACGCGTCGAGGTGTGGGTGGAGTAAGGCCGATTTATAGAGCAAGCCCAAAGGCGTTTGCTTCGAAATAAGCGTTAAGGGTGTGTCAAACCTCACCCCCGCCCCATTGCCAGTCAAGCTGGCGATGGGAGAAAAACAGGTTGGTAAAATGAAGCACAAAGCTGATCGTGCAGATGGGCAGGATTTATCCTGCCCTTTTTATTTTCTCCCGATCGACCCCAAGTAGCTCAAAACTGGATCGAGCAATACAATAAATTCCGTGTTCACTGCGGCCATCCAATGGGGGGAATCATGCGTATCCGGTTTAAGAGTAAGCCCGTCGGTTGTTCTTTTTGGCTCATGTTCTCTATCATTTTTGGCTTTTTTCTTTTACTCGTTTTTACGCCTGGGAAAAATTTGCGAACCACCTCCGAAAGCTTAACCTGGGCCTTTGGCTGCGTTATCCTGCCATTCTTGGGTCTGACCTACCTTGAGATTTTGACCAAAAGGATGTCTATTGAACTATCTGGCTCTCTTGCATCGTGGTCCAATAAAGCGACAGTCTTCGGCCCCCTCCTGATCACGATGTTGTGGACTATCGCTTTTGTCGGAATTGTTTTGGTACAAAATAAACAGCGATGCGACAATGTCCATGCGGGGGGGGTACTGCGCCAGTGTACGTATACGCACAAGGATTTCTCCAACCGCGATTTACATGGAACCATTTTTGAACGATCTAATCTTTCCTACGTGAATCTGTCTCACGCTAACCTGCAAAACTCTAACCTCAATACAACCGATCTCAGCCATACTGTCCTTACGGGAGCGCAGTTGGACGGGGCGACTCTGATCGGGGCAGATGCCCATGCGACGACAGGACTGACACGACAGCAGCTCGATCTGGCGCAAGATTGGCATGGTCTCATTCTTGAAGAACGGGTAAGTATCGTCGCGAAGCTTGGTGCTGTTTGTCGAGGGGAAACGCTGCCCAGTGTGGTTCAGTATGAGACAACTAGCAATATATTTTCGCCACTGGTTTTGTTAGACTCCGATGGCAGTGAGAACCAATTGACCTACCAACTCCCGCGATCCTGGTGGCCGACAAGAGCCGAGACGGTTCGTTATGTGGCCTGCATTACTGGCGAAATTGAAAAAACGGACTATTGCAGGTATACCAACTGTGGCAGCACCGAAATTCGCTACAAAGGGATCAGAATAAGCGTGGTTGATGTGCAGACGGGCGCTTCGGATATCGTTGAACTCTACGGCAGCTATTCCTGTCCGCGCGAAAAAAAATGTCGGGTGGGCGATACGAGTACAGATCACGCAACATCAGATCTGCCCGACCTGACGGATGTTATTCAATCCCTGGAAGAAAGAGTACATCTAACCGATCCTATCGCAACCGCGATTACAATCCCCTAAATGTTTTTGTGGAACTGGGCAGGAATGACCTGCTCAGTTCCCTCAAATCGCCTTGCCGCAGCTTACGCAGGTTGTCACGTTGGGGGCGTAGGTCAGGCCGCAGTCGTGGCAGGTCTTGGTCACAGCTCCTAAATTTTCATGGACCATCTTGAGGGCGATATCCCGATCCAGTCCCGCCGCCGTCAGATCGCGGACCAGATACTCGACAGGGACGCCGCTGCTCAGGCGATCACCGAGGGTATTCAAGACCTGAGCGAGGGCGGCTCGCGGCGCAGCAGGCTTTTTGGTTTGCAGGACGCCCATCTCGAACATCGTGTGGCAGGTCTCACACTGGACAAACTCGCCCATACTGCCCATCGGAAAGATTGGGATGAAGTACAGCGTAAAATAGCGGGATGCTTTTTTATGGGCATAGGTGCGCGGCTGCTGGCAGCGGGGGCAAAAAAACTGTCCGTGATCGATGGTTTTATATTTAGGGCGCGTTCCAAAAACGATCATAAACTTCTCCTATAATTCCAAAGGTCCATTGAGAACGGCCACCAGTAGATCAACCACGCTGCGCGCATCGCGCATGTCGGCGGTTTCGCTGGGCGTGTGGGTGTAGCGCACCGGGACGAGCAGCCCGCCTGTTGGCGCACCGGACTTCGCCAATTGAATCACGCGGCCATCCGTGCTGCCCAGATCGAGCACCTCTAACTGATAGGGGATACCGTTTTCCTCGGCCCGGCGGATCATCAGATCGCGCACGGAAGCGGGTACAATGTGCGACGTATCGCGAGTTTTGATGACCGGGCCAGCGCCCAGCGCCAGTTCGGACTGTTTGCCGTGCGGCACGTCGCCCGCCGGGGAAATATCAACGGCGATGCCAAAATGCGGCTCGACGCCATAGGCGGAGGTCTGCGCCCCACGCGATCCGACTTCTTCCTGCACGGTGAACACAAAATAGATCGAATGAGGCGTGCCACTCTGTTTGATCCGGCGCATGGCCTCGATCTGGACCGCACAACCGAGGCGATCATCCAGGCTCTTGCCGATGATGCGATCCCCGCGCGTGAAAACCGTCCCAACGATGCCCGCCGGATCGCCCACCTTCACCGCTGCATTGCCGCTGGCATCCTGGCTGATATCCAGATAGAAGCCATCGACGGCAGGCAGTTCGCGCCGCTTGGTGTACTGGTGCTCCACGCCAATCGTGCCGATGACGCCGTTCTCGAAGCGCACGCGCGCGCCCAGCAGCGCCGCCGGGAACAGAGTCCCCATGCTGCTGAAGCGGGCAAACCCCTGGCGATCAATGTGGCTGATAATCAGGCCGATTTCGTCCATGTGGGCGGCGACCATGACCCGCCGTTCGCCCTGACCGATGCGGCAGATCAGGTTGCCCAGCGCATCAACGCGCACTTCGTCGGCCAGCGGCTCGACTTCGGCGCGGATCACATCGCGGATGAGATGTTCAAACCCCGGAGGTCCCCAGGTTTCAGCGAGTTTCTTAATCAGATCTTCCACGAAAGGTCCTCCCTTAAAAACAGGAAAAAGCAATTTCACCGCAAAGAGCGCAAAGCACGCAAAGGAAAAGCAAGAGAAAAATAAGCAAGATTTATCCCCTTGCTTTGCGGCAGCCGTGCGATCAACTTCAGCGTTCCAGGACAGCCGGAGTTAGCGCCAGCCACGCAGCGCGCACCAGCCGGCTTTGATTTTCAAAATCGGACAGGTTCATAACCAGATTTGGCCCATGCAGATAGCGGCAGGGATTGGCGATTACGATACTCGGCACACCCGTCCCGCTGCGGTGAATCTGCCCCGCATCCGTGCCCCCGGCATGCTGCGGTGACCGGAACTGGCAGGGGATGCCTTCCTGCTCGGCTACCTGCACAAGATGGCGCACGAGGCGCGGATCGCTGATCATCGACGCGTCCATGACCGTGATCGCCGGGCCAGCACCCATCCGTGTAATCGTCGTCTGATCGGGCTCGTCGGGGTCCTGAGGCAGATCGTGGCAGGCCGTCGTTTCCAGCACAAAAGCCACATCTGGCTGGATGCGCTGGGCCGCGACCTGTGCGCCGCGCAGCCCAACTTCTTCCTGCACAGTGAAGGCGACATGCAGATCAAACGGGAAGGGATCGCCCTGAATCAGCTTGATCAAAGAGGCGCATCCCGCCCGGTCATCAAAGGCTTTGCCGCGCACCGTCGGGCCAAGTTCAAGCAGTTTGCTGTCAAAAGCGACGCGATCCCCGACGTCAACGGCCTTTTCCGCGCTTTCACGGTTGGTCGCGCCAATATCGATGCGCAGGCGGGTGATCGCTACCGCCTCATCGCTGGTATTCAGATGAATAGGAACCCAGGTGATCACGCCGGGTAAACGATCCTTACCGACCAAGACATGCAGCCCTGGCAGGATGCGCGCGTCCAGCCCACCCACCTGATTAAAGCTGAGCGTGCCATCACTTTCGATATCCATGACCATCATGCCGACTTCATCCATATGGGCCGCGGCCATGACGCGCAGGTTCACGGCTCCTGTGCCGCGCCGCACGGCGTGGATGCTGCCCATCGGGTCAATGCGGATATCCTCCACATAACCCCGGATATGCTTCAGAATGATGTCTCGGACCTCGCCTTCATCGCCAGAGACGCCAATCGCGTTCGATAATTCGCGCAGCAGTTCCAGGCTCATGACGTTTTCCCCCGGCACAGGCCACGCGATCTCCGCCAAAAAGTCCGCTTCCAGATGAGCGACAATCGCGGCTAATAAGCGCCCGGTGCGCTTGACGTCGCGCACGTCGACCACTTCAACGGGGGTGTGCATATTGCGGATCGGGATGCTGAGCAGCAGCGAGGGCACGCCGTCGCGGCTGACCTGGATCACCCAGGCATCGGTCCCGGTGTTGCCGGGGAGCGGTTCCGTCTGCACCTTGATCTCGTTCGCGCTGGCGATATCGCGGACTGCTTTATAAAGTCGTGGGTGGAAGTTTGGCCCCAGTCCAATCGTCGGGCCGCCGCCCAGTGCGAAGCCTTCGTCATCGCCTACGCCGGGCTGGATGCCATAGGTTGTATCGACAGCGACCGCAATATCCGGCTGAATCTGGTAGGCCGAGGTGATCGCGCCATAGGTGCCAATCTCCTCCTGGGCCGAGGCCACCGCGTAGACATCCCACACATGCGTTCGCTGCTGGAGTTCTTGCAGGCAGAGGGTGAGCGCCGCCAGCGAGACGCGATTATCCATTGATTTTCCGGCGATGCGATCCCCCTTGAGATCAACGGGCGGCGAATCGAAGGTGATTGGATCGCCAATGCGCACCAGTTCCGCGACTTCAGCAGCGGGCAGGCCCACGTCAATCCACAGATCGTCGGCCTCAGGATATTTCTTGCGGGTGCGCGCCATGTGCGGGGGAGCCGCGCCAAAAACGCCGGGCAGATCGCGCCGCCCATGTACCAGCACGGGTTGGGCCAGCAGCGGGCGGTAATCAATGCCACCGAGGGTCGCCGTGCGGATAAATCCGTCGCGCACTTCGGCTACCATCAGGCCGATTTCGTCCATGTGGGCGCAGATCATCAAACGGCGGCGCGGTTCGGCCCCAGAGCCATGCTTAAGCCCGATCAAGCTGCCCAGGCCATCCATCTGAAATTCATCAACCAGCCCGCCCCACACCTCGCGCAGCAGGTCCCGCACCGGGCCTTCAAAGCCGGAGGGCGCATGAAGCGCGCTCAGTTGTTTAATCAAGTCTTCAACCATCCATGATTTCTCCCGCCGCTTCGCAGGACCGATCATGATCCGAGCGTCTCCTGAGTGGGAGAAGGCTCTACAGCAGCGGCTTCTGTGTTGGTCGGAACCGGCACATCGGTGTTGGTAGGAATGGGAGCCGGAGTTCTCTGATGGGGGCAGCGTATTGGTAGGCGGTGGAGCGTTAGTTGGCAGCGGCGTCAGGGTCGGGGCAAAGGTCGAGGTCGGAGGCGGGGCCGCAGTGATAAAGATGGTCGGGATGAATGTCCAGGTCGGGTAAATCGGCACTGCGGTTCGCAGGTAAAGCTGGGTTGAGGTGGGGCGCAGGGGTTGGCCGATGGGCGTAAAGGTGTGAAAGGCCGCGGGTGAGACAACGGTCGCAGCCGGAGACGATGTGCTCACGCTGAGCGTACTTATGGTGCTATCTGTCCTGGGGTTCGACTTGTTATTGTCGGGGGCCGTCGCCAGCAGGACCGCGCCCAGGCAGTAGCAGGGCAGTGTCATCAAAATAATCGTGAGCAAAATAAACCGCGGCGCTTGCCGCCGTTCCGTTAAACCAGAGAAAAAATCCAGACTCATCGTAACCTCTAGCCACCACCCAAACTGAGCGAATGGTAGCACGGCTGGGAGTGGAAGTCAAAGCAAGGGGGAGGTTGTGCACGTCTCAGCCCAAAAGAAAAGAGCAAATTTCACCGCGGAGAACGCAGAGAGCGCGGAGAAAAGCAAAGGAAAAGCAGAGAAAATTACATTAAAAGAGAGAAAACACTCGTTTATGCAGCACATTTGCCCTGTTATTGATCACTTCAGGGGCTTTCATCGATCACTTAAGTATTTTGTTGTAGCCCTGTTGGCGGGCCGTTTTTCTCGTATTCTAACCTTCGGGAAAAATTAGTTGATCACTAATTGGCCTGTTTTTCTCGTGGCGATTCTGCTACCCCCCTCTTAAACGGCTGGCGACTAACTGTTTTCTAACGCTGGATATACTTTCGCGCATGCGTCTCTCCGCAGTAGAGCAACGAGAGTTATTCGCAGGGAGGACTTAGCTATAGGATAGCACACATTTTTCCCTAAAATACTCCTTTAAAGTTGAACCTTAAGTACGAATAATAAGGCTCTTACAGCACCGGAGAGGGAAGGATCGTACTCACAGTTTCTCGGCGAAGAATTTGGCAAACGCGTTGTAGATGTTCTGTTCTCTTGATGTATCGAGTACCGAAAACCGAACCATTTTGAAATATCCCCAAAACGGCCCGGTGGGTTTCAGATGTTCCCAGAAAATCGAGGCGACTACCTGAGGATCGTTTCGGAATGCACCACAACCCCATGCGCCCAACACCAGGGCATCACAGCCCTGATGGACAGCCAGAGCAAGCAGTTTGCTGATCCGCTCCCGAAAGACGGATGGGATTTGGGGCAGGTTGTGCGGTTCGTTGGAGCGAATCGCGCCCGCATTAGGGGCCGGACTGGTGATAAAGCTCACTGTGAACGGCGTTTCCAGCCAATCCCCACGATCCGTGCGCAGTATGGGACAGCTTGGGCTAAAGATCATCCAATCGGAGTACAAGCACGTTCTTAACTGGCGATGGTAGGAATAATAGCCGGGGCAGTGCAGCAAACTGTGGTATAAACCGGAACTGCGGGCGAGGCTTTCCTCCTGGGCTTTGGCTCCGCCGAGAAAACCGCCGCCCGGATTTCTGGCTGAGGCAAAATTCAGAACGCCGAGGTGCTGGTATTGACCGAGAGCGGTCATTCGGGCTGAACCTTGCAGCGTCGTTTCGTTGGCGAGTTCGATATCGGTGGTGGCGGCAAGCGGCGGGCGGGACAGAATTTGATCACGGATGGGTGACAGGGTTTCCGGTGGATAACACTGGGTTCCGTCCAGGCAGCGTTGCAGGAGCGGAGCGATATCCACAACGCTGCCGCTGGGAGCCGTATAATTCCCGCGATCCAGGGCGGCGACGGTTTCTTCGGCAATTTGTTTCAGGCGCAAACCTCACCTCCAATTTCTCCATACGCGGAGAGGAGGAGACATGGGCGAGTTAACAAACCCAGGCCCACGAAAGCGGGCGCAGCAAGCGGCGCCCCTACAAAAAACGGGCAGGGCAAGCCCAGCCCCTACGCAATTGCCGATTCGTTGGAGGGCGACCCAGCGGGTCGCCCCTACGAAAGCATTTAGGCAGATGCGGCTTTCCCCTAAAAATGGGCGTATTGCCATACGCCCCTACGATCGTTGCGTGTGCACTTTAGCGGATGCGGCGGGACTCGCGATCATCGCGGGGCGGGCGCTTGTCTGCTGGGGCGGGTGTGCCGCCGCCATTCGAGGCAGAACCATACTCGATGCTCCGGTAGAAGTCCAGGTCATAATTGCGCGTTTTGACCACCACCGGCATCGGCACGGCATGACCGAGAATGATCGCCTGCTGCCTGGTGTCCAGGCGGGCCAGCACTTCACGCAAGCCGCCCGCGCCGCTGATCCCGGTCAGGACGGCGGCGATATCGCGCTCGTTGTCGAGCAGCGCGGTGACGCGCGTTCCCACCTGGCTCATCACTTCTTCATCAATGCCGCTGGGCCGTTGATCGACGATCAGCAGCGTGACGTTGTATTTGCGCAGTTCGCGGGCAATCGTGCCAAAAATGGTCTGGCGGGCGATCATCGGATCGAGGAATTTGTGCGCCTCCTCGATGGTGATCAAAAGCTGCGGCGGCTCCATGTTTTCATCGCCCAGAGCCATCTCAACCTCGCGCACATACATCTCGTGAATGCGCCGCGTGAGGTAATTGGCGACCAGAATGTACGCCTCTAACGCGTTGCCGTAGCGCCCGAATTCCAGCACGACGTGTTTACGCGCCATGATGTATTCCAGGATCGTATGGGCAGAGTCGTCAATGGCTTCGGGGACGAGGAAGCCGAACCGCTCGAAGCGCTGCAAGCGCCGTTTGAGCGCGATCACGGAGGGCGTTCCGGCGGCGAGTTCTTCCTTGAGCATTTCCATCACTTCAGCTCCGGCCTCGAGCAGCCGCATGATCCAATCTCGTCCCCACAGCTTTTGCAGTTCGTAGGCCGCATCGATCATGGGGTCGGAGAGGTCCATCGTGGTCTTGAGCATTGCCAGGTCTTCGGGCTGAATATCATCATAGCCAATCGTCACCACATGATCGGCCCGCGCCCCGCGCCGCCGCGTGGCTTCATCATCCAGGGTGAAGATCGAGACTTTGCTGCCAAACAACTGCTTGAGGCCCTTGGCCTGTGAGCCGCGCTCGTCTTTGACCGCCCAGCCGTAGTCGTTGTGCATGTCGAAGATCAGGTTGACGGCGACATCGTTTTTGATGACACCCGCCAGCAGGATGCGGGTGAGGAAGCTCTTGCCCGTGCCGCTTTTGCCAAAGACCCCCACCGACCGCTCGACCAGCCGCCGCAAATCCAGGTTGATCTGCGTCTCTTCCAGTTCGAGCGGGGAGCCGACGTTGAAGTGTGTGCCGCCTTCTTCACCAAAGACGTCGTTCACGTCGCGCGCGGTGGCGATTTCAACGGGCATAAAATGGCTGGGAATTGTTTTGACAGGCTTCGGCTCGGCTTCCGTCTCGTCAATCGACAGCATCGGCGCGACGTGGATCGTCCCAAAAGCCGCCGTGCCGCTGTAAATTTCACGCAAAAAGGGATCGGACAGGTCGGGCGGGTCGCTGCGGATGGCGGGGTTGGTGGCGTCGAGCACGATATCGGTGATCATGCAGAAAAAACGCTTGTTGGTCCCGCGCACCACGACATAACGACCTACCGCCAGATCTTCAATGACCGTTTCCCGGTCCAGTTTGACATCCAGCCCTTTACTGAGAGAGCCGCCAACCACCACGCCCAGCCGGCTCCCGGCTAGCGCAAGCGGACTTTTTCCATCTAACCCCTCGCGGGGGAACCATTCATCCAGATTATCAGATTGAGGGAACAAAGGATCGCGCGCTGGCATCCGAATCATCCTTGTGCTGTAAGAACTTTTGTTCTAGAAATTGAGTATACCGGTTTAGATCATGAACTGCAATCTGGATCATCCCTATGCAGGCCGGATCAAGCGCAGTAAGTGCTGCAAACGCGGCAGATCGTGGCTTAACAGCCCAGCCAATCGCCGCCCGGCTCCAACGAGAAACGGATATCGTTCGTCCTTGGGCCGCGCCTGAGCCGCATAAAGCAGCGCTGCCGCCACCAGTTCTTCCGCAGGAACCTCGCTTGTGCTCAACACCAGCCGCAGAAAATCAAGTTTTTCGGTGAACTGGACAATGCAATCTTCGTCGCACAGTTGGACCGGGTCCAGGCTGAGCGGCGGGCGCGGTGGCAGGTTGTGGAAGATCGTCCCGTACTGGATGTAGCCGATGTTAACAACGCTGATTTCCACCGGAACCATCCGGTTTTCGCGCTGGTCGCGCACGGTAGCGGTGTTGAGGTTGTTGGTCAGGATTAACTGCCGGACCAGCGGATCGTCATCGATGCTGATGGCATAGATCAGGCCGATCACTTCGGTGTCAGCCGTTTGCGCATGGTAGGTTCGCACAAAAGCGCCGAACGACGGATAGGCAATATCCTGGCTGCGTGTGCCACACACGAACCCCATGGTGCTGGCTCTCAGCACACTTCCGATGATAGGCTGCTGTGTTTGCTCGATCATTTTCGTTCCCCGTGTGGGGATGTGCCCCGACAAGACACTTCCCCACCTTTTTTGACGTTGGACCTTTCCGGGTGCGGCCTGGGCCGCGTGGGGTAAACCCCTCATCCCCTACCCCTTCCCGTCCGAACAAGTTCGGTCACGCAAGCGAGGGGAAGGGAGAAAAGGCATGATACACCGGAAAGGGTGTTATTTTAGCTGGACGATAGTGCTGCTTTGCGGCGGCAAAGTGTCCAATGGTTTGTAGTCATCAAAGCCGCCAGCAGCGTTCAGCGTGGGGAGTGCAGCTTCACCTTCGCCAAAAATGATTTCGGCTCCGGGCTGGCCGCTCAGCGGCCCCTCGCTGAGAGTAAGCGCATAATCGGTCACTGCTTCATCGGACAGGTTCACCAGAATCAGCAGGGTTTCATCTTCCGTAAAACGCAGGAAGCTGTACACATTCTTGCTCCCCGGCACGACCAAGAGCATCGCGCCTTCGCGCAGCGCCGCATGATCGTTTCGCAAGTGCACCAGGGCGCGGTAATGATTCAACAGTGACGCGGGATCGACATCCTGGCTGGCGATGTTCACGTCGTCAGACCCGGCGGCCAGCGGTTCCCAGGGCGTCCCGGTGGTAAATCCACCGCCGTCCCCAGCGGCCCATTGCAGTGGGGTGCGAATTTGCTCGTCCGGCTTGGGGCCGACCATGCCGATTTCTTCCCCATAATAGATGAAAGGTACGCCGGGGCTGGTGAGCAAAATGGTCGCCGCGACTTTTGCCGCTGCTTCATCGCCATTCAACTGCGTCATTTCGCGCGGTTGATCGTGATTAGTGATAAACGTAGCATATTGACCGAATGGGTACAACTGGGCGTCCTGTCTGGCGGCGCGCAGGATGGGCGTATTCGTGCCCGAATTGGCGCTGTTCAGGATCGCCGCTGCCGTGTCAAACTCGAAGGCCAGATCAAGGCGCGGGCCGATGTACTGGGCGACAACGGAACTGCCGCTCATCACTTCACCCACGACCAGCGCATCCTGTTTGATCGATGTGATGAAGTCGCGATAGTTCACCAGCCAGTCAAGCGTGGCGGGCGTGTTCTCCATCACCGGGCCATCTTCGATCATATGTTTAACAGCATCCAGGCGGAAGCCATCGACGCCCATATCTTCCAGCCAGAAGCGAGTGACGCGCTCCATTTCGTCTGTCACGGCGGGATTTTCATAGTTCAGATCGGGCATACCTTCACCAGAACAGGCCGAAGAAATACCGATCTCCCCGCTTATGCCATACATTCTGGCCCCAGGGTCCCTTATAGGCAGGTGGATCATCCGACCAGATATACCAGTCGGCAAACTGTGGGTCACCCTCTTCGGAAGCGATAAACCAGGGATGCTGCGACGAGGTGTGATTCAGCACGAGGTCCACGATCACGGCGATGCCCCGGTCGTGCGCTGCCTGGATCAATTCCTGAAAGTCCTCGTTGGTGCCGTAATCCTCTTCAATCGTGTAATAATCCGTCACATCGTAGCCGTGATAGCTGGGTGACTGAGCCACTGGCATCAGCCAGATTCCGGTAATGCCGAGATCGGTGGTCGTGGTTGGATCGCCGTCGTTCAAATAGTCCAGTTTTTCGATCACGCCGCGCAGATCACCGATGCCGTCGCCGTCACTGTCGTAGAAACTGCGCACGAAAATTTCGTAGAAAACCCGGTCATTCCACCAGGGCAGATCTTCCTGTGGTGCGGCGACAGGTTCGGGAGTTTCGATTTCCGGGGCGGATGCCATTTCAACGGGTTCATTGATGCCGCTCAAGCGCAGCGAAATCGTGTTGGAGACGGTGTAGGAGATGGTGAAGCCTTCGGGAATGGAAGGATCGGAGCCGCCAATATCGACGCTGGGTACTTCAAAGTTCATCGCCAGATCCAGCCCGACGAGATAACCCCTTTCGTCAACCAGCACCGAGAGGGTAACTGGTTCGCCTGTGACGGCTTCCAGGATGCGCTGTCCGGTTGGGTCCTGATCATAACCACCGAGCCAGGGACTATTTAAACTGTCCGGGGTGAGGGTGAGTGTGATCCGGTCAACGGCGGTGTCACCGGCCAACGTGTCCGGCTCGCTGATTACCGTGCTCAGCGAGTCATGAAGCGTCGCCGCCAGCGACTCCATGTCAATATTCATGAAGGGCGCGCCGGGAGCAAACTCGTCAAGCATACCCCCAACATCCATCGCGCCGAGACCGGGATAGGTCAGATCACTATCGGCGTCAGCTTCGATCCAGCCTTCGGGCAGGGGAGGCAGATCAGCGGCGGGGTTTTCATAGCTGGCCTGGACATAAGCCGTCCCATCCACCATCCGAAATTCGCTATTGAGCACGTAACTGGTTGTTGTCGAACCGGGCTGTGTTTCAGAAATGGCGAAGTGCCCGTTTAAGAGCAGGTTTATCTGCCCATTGATTGTCGCGAAGGTATACGTCTGGCTGACGGTTCTCTCGCCGCTGTAACTCATCTCAACGCCAGGAACAAGGCTTTCCCAGGCGGCGCTGTTTGCCGTATCGGCGGCTGCCTGGTAGCTGCCGTAGGTGGCAGCAGTCTCAAAGGCCGCGATCACCCGGTCCAGCAGCGCCTGCTCATCATCCTGCGCGGAAGCAGACTTTGGCATCCGAGTCGCAAGGGGTGCGAGACTGATCACCAGCAGCAGGAAGCTATAAAACAAACACTTTTGGAACCCGCGAACCATCATCATCTCCTCTAGTGGCGCACTTTTTGACCATAACGCCGCCGCCCATGCCGCACGACTTTACTTTCCAGCTTTTCGGAATGTTCGACCAACTGCTCGTTGCGGCGCAGTTCGATCTCGATCATTTCGTCCAACTGGGATTTTTCGTGGGCGCGGACAACGGCTAACTCATCAGCGCGGGTTAAGACATAGGGATAGCGCCACATCACCTGACATTGGTGGTAGACCAGCGCATGCGCCTGATCGACCAGGACAGGATGGCGGGCAACCCACATAGGCATCTCGATGCGCGCGAGGTGGTATCCCTGGTCGTTCCCAACATTTAAGTAAAAGAAGGCGATCTCGTAACTCTCGCCCTTGTCGTGATAGCGTTTGTTTTGCGGCGACTGCTGGATAAACAGCGCGGATCGCTGGCCGGGCTTGAGCAGCCGGAACATCAACGATTGGTCGGTCAGACCTTCCAGAATGCCGTTCGATTGCAGCACGCTGCGGTAGACTTCCTCGTCCAGGAGGCTCATGAGGTACACCAGCGAGACGACAAAGGTGCTGGTGGGGCGGTCCACATAGCCAATCAGGCTGGTGCTGTTGCTGTGCTCCATTTGCATCGAGGCGTGTGTGTCGTGCAGGTGGACCAACGCCCCCATGTAATCCTTTTCCAGTTCTTTACCGTCGGGCACGTCTTTTCCCACCCAGAACATCAGCGGCCCATCGGTAACGGAGAGCATAGGACATTCAATCGCCCGGCGGTTCCAGCTCTCGCGGGCCAACGTTTGAATTTCGGTGACTGTGCGGCGAGCGTTCACGGCGGTGTTGGTGATGACCTGTCCCTGACCGTCGCGGACGGCTTCTTCGCTGTAAAACAGATGGGGTTCGGTGAACTGTTCGGGCAGGTCGTCGCGCCCATGATGATACACAAAGATGCCGACGTTGGTCAGGTAGTACAGCGCAGCGGAGTGAATGCTGGGGTACACCTGGGACCCATCGGCGGCAATAATCGTTGCGTGTTCGGGAGCGGGCGGAAGCGGGTAGGGTTTGGTGATCGTTTCGTTACGTGGGGCGGCCCCGCGAAAACCAGCGTCGCGATCTCGCGCTAACTGAACGCGCTCGTGAATGGCGTCAAGGTCATGTAGTTCTCTGAACAGTGCCCACGCTTGTTCTGCGCGCTCTCCCATCGTGATGTTGCGCGCCGCCAGCGCCCGGCCCATCCGCTCAACCTGCGGCACTACTTTTTCAAACTCTAACGTCACCTAAATGTGCTCCAAACCTGACTCAAATGACACGGTTGTTCGATTATTCTAGAGTCAGTCTAGCACTAATGTTCTTTCTCGTCAAGTTTTTGATGTAAGAGTAAGGGATGGTTTCCTGACGACGGTTAAAAATAGTTTAATATATTAGACAAGTGGGCTAATGGATTAGAGGCGGTTTGTAAAACGGTAGGGGGATGATCCTTTCAAACGACCCGCTCATCCCGCTTCGAGCAACGCTCGAATTTGGAAAGCAGCACTGAGGGCGGGTTTATTAAACCCGCCCCTGCAAAAACTGGGCGCAGCGGCTTAGCGCCGCTTACGTTGACACGAAAAGGGCGTATAGCCATACGCCCCTACAGGCCAGTCTTCGGCAGCAGGATCATACCAGGAAGCCGGGATGGGCTGCGTTTCTCATTCCAGGGGCGCTTGGTGTATACTCATTCCAATCTCAATATTCACCCTGGGGCCAAAAGGATTGTCCGATGAAATGTATTCACTGCGGTAAAGAGGCCGAAGCCATCTGCCGGTGGTGTGGGCGCGCCGTCTGTGGCGCTCATATTAAAACAATGACCTACATTATTTCGGTTTATGTCGGTGGTAAAAAAGTGCCTAAGTCACTGGTGGTTGCCGATGCGGTCTGGTGCGGGCAGTGCAAACCGCAGCCCGAACCCATTGAAATGCCTTACCTGGATTAAACCCTATGAGCGAGCAAGAAGGACTGGCAAAAGTAACCTGGGAAGACCCGGAATCGGGCAGTCTCCGCGAGTTTGTGCTGGCTGAAGGGGCAACCGCGACGATAGGCCGCAGCCCGAACAACCAGATCGCCATTCCAGAGCGGCACGTTTCTCGCCAACACGCGGTGATCAGCTTCCGGGATGGTATTTTTATGATCGCGGACCTGGGCAGCGCGAACGGCACGTATGTCAATGATAAACTGCTGACCGATCCCTTCCCGCTGGCACATGGCGACGTGATCCGGCTCTACGTGCCCATCCTCAAATTCTCCGCCGTGGTGACGGAGGAGGAACACGAACAGGCCAAAGCGACGGGCACGCTGATCGTTCCGATGAGCGAGGGCGGCACACCCAAGCTGCATATCACGTCTGGCCCACAGGAAGGCGCGGAAATTGAACTGCTGACGCCTATGATCAGAATTGGGCGGGCGACACGCAATGCCGCCTGGGACATCTCGCTGCAAGATCGCTCCGTATCGCGCCCACACGCTGAAATCACTAAGGCGGAAGATGGCTCCTGGACGGTGACTGACCTGGGCAGCGCGAACGGGACGATTGTCAACGGCGTGCCGATCAGCGCGAACGAACCCTGCGCGCTGAATGACGGCACGGTGATCACGATGGGCGAAACGACGATGTTATTTAGAGCTGGAAGCTAATGGCGAACGTATACCGGCATCTCGGGGCCGTTGTCAAAGACACGGGCGGTTTGTGGGATCGCCTGGACGAGCAGATGAGCAAAAACGCTGCCAAACCTCCGACAGAGGGGATGGGCGGCATCTGGGGCCTGATCGTCACGCAGGCGGCAAGCGGCGTCTGGGACCAGTTCGACAACGAAACAATCTTTTTGCGGCACGAACATCTGGATCAAAAGCGGCTCGACCTGTGGACCGAAGCCTCGGAAGAGACGCTGATTCTGCCTAAAGAGGGACTGCTGCCGATCTGGGATGCGGCGCTGGCAAAGACCGACTCGACTGGCGCGCTGGACGTGGAAGGGACGATGCACCTCGTGCGCGAGGATATCGACTCGGTGTGGTCGCGCTCCGCTGACGAGACGCTGCTCATGCATCGCCCCACCGAAAGCGTGTTCAGCCAGCAAGTACGCGCCCGCGATTTGAGCACCTACCGCCCCAAGCAGATTCAGGGATACGCGCTCAAGAAGCTGACCGACGCGCGCGGTGAAACTTACTGGATTCTCAAGAACCTGCGCACGGATGCCTATGTACGGCTGACCGCAGAGCAGGTCTTTTTGTGGAACCAGATGGACGGCAAATCCACGGTACAGGATATCGCTGTTGCCTACATGCTGGAATATGGCAAACTGGCGATTGGCGGGTTGATCGGCCTGCTCGATCAGCTTCAAACCAAAGGATTTATTGAGTCGCTGGTCAATATTTACGGCGCGGCGGACCAACTTGTGGCCCAGCGAAAGTCAAATGTGCTGTGGCGGCGGCTGGGACGCGGCTTTATGAACACGGAAATCGCCATCAGCGGGATTGATAACTGGATCACACGATCCTACCGGGCTGGCGGGCGATTCCTGTTTTCCCCGGTGAGCGAGCTCATTATGGTGGCAGTCATGATCCTGGGTGGGGCGGCCTTCCTCGGATTGCTGACAGGCGTCTTTGATCGGGATATCTCGGTGCTGTCCGGAGGAGCGTTTATTGCGGCAGTGTCGATCTACCTGCTGCAAGCGATCACGCTGCTCATCCACGAATGGTCGCATGCTGTCGCCACCAAACATTTTGGGCGCGATGTCCGGCGCGGCGGTTTCCTATTCTATATGGGTATGCCTGCCGCGTTTGTCGATACGACGGATATCTGGATGGAGCCGCGCCGCCCGCGGATTATCGTCAGTTGGGCCGGGCCGCATTCGGGATTCTTGTTGGGCGGGCTGGCAAGCCTGCTGATCCTGACCGGGCCGGGCGCGTTCCTGCAGTCCGTGCTTTACCAGTTCGCCATCCTCACCTATCTGACCAGCTTTATGAACCTGAATCCGCTGCTGAAGCTGGACGGGTACTATATTCTGATGGACTGGCTGGAAATCCCCCGCCTGCGTGAAAAGAGCCTGGGCTTTGTGCTGGGCGGATCGCTGTGGAAAAAACTCCGCCACCGCGAAGCGTTCACCCGCGAGGAGCGCATCTTCGCCATCTTCGGCATTCTGGCCGGGCTGTGGACGGTGATCGCGCTGACGCTGGCCGTCTTTGCGCTGGGTGGCTATGTGCTGCGCTTTGCCCAGACGATCCCCGGTTTGATCATTATCGCCCTGATTGTGGGCTTCTTCGCCTTTACACGGGTGCGCCGCCGTGTTCGCCGGATGCGTACTCAGCGCCGCAAAGCAGCAGCGGTGTGAGTTGGGCGTGGCGGCTTAGCGGCTTCGCCGCACGCAAAGCAACGCCCCTACACATTAATCACGCGACCTTTGTTAAACTACTAAGAGCACAAAGAGCGCGGCTGCGCTAGGAAAAGCAAGAGAGAAAAAGGACGGGCAGGGTAAGCAACCTGTCCGTCTTTTCGCCTGCCCCAAAGTGGTATATCATGGGGATGTAAAAACTTCTATTACGGAGGACAGAAAAGAAATCCATGATCCGAGCGCGACTTTTGCTGGCGGCGTTTTTACTGACGATCGCTTTTTCAGGGGCGGTCCAGGCCGCCGCGCAGACCTCCGATACTCTCGATCCAACGCTGACACCCAACTTTGGAGGTGTCACACTCAGCGAGGGCTTTACTCCTGATCCGTTCACGCAGGATATGGTCGCGGGCGGGGAGGTTGACGCCTCAACGGCTGGCACCGATCCGGGCTGCACGGGCTATGTCACCCTCCAGCCAGACTATCGCATCAAGTGGAGCGGGCGGGAGTCCAATTTGCGTCTGTTCTTTTTGGGCACAGACGATACCGCGATGATCGTGCAAACCCCGGCGGGACGGTGGATGTGCAGCGATAACACATACGACTCGGTGCATCCCACGATTGATATCGCGGGGCCAGATGAAGGCGATTATTTTGTGTGGGTGGGCAGTTACAGCGCGACGCAATATGTCTCTGGCACCCTGTACATCACCAAGACATCCCTGACACCTACAGAGGAAGAAGCTTCACCCGACGCCGCGCTCACTTTGAACCCGAACGCCACTCCGAATTTCACAACTCTGGAACTGGCTGGCGGATTTACGCCCGATCCAACGACGGCTGATATTGTAGCAGGCGGCAATCTCGACGCCTCTCGCGTGGACCCAAACTGTGACGGGTATGTCTCCAGTTCGCCGGATGTGCGGCTGGTCTGGTCGGGCAACACGAACCGCCTGCGCATTTTCTTCGCGGGGGATGATGACACAACTCTGATCGTCAATGATCCGAGCGGATCATGGCTGTGCAGCGACGACTCCTTTAACACGGTTCATCCGGCTCTCGATCTGATCCGCCCGGCGGAGGGCGTCTATAACATCTGGATCGGCGCGTTTCACGGCTCGTCGTATGTCTCCGGGCAGCTTTATATCACCACGACGACCCTATCGCCAACGGATGTAGCCATACCAACCGACACGCTGTCTGCGGCTTTGGACCCGAACTACGGCGAGGTCGATCTGGCTGGCGGGTTTACACCCGATCCGTTTACAAAGGAAACTTCTGCCGGGGGAGAAATCGACGCCTCAACGGTGAGCACGGATTGCAGCGGCTATGTGACCGCTGCACCCGATCTGCGCGTGAACTGGACCGGACAAACAGCCAAACTGCGCATCCTCTTTGTGGGGCGAGACGATACCACGCTTACCATTCAAGACCCGGCTGGTAACTGGCTGTGCAATGATAATTCCTTCAACAGCTTTCATCCCTCGGTGGATATCCCGAACCCGGCGGCAGGGGCCTATAACCTGTGGATTGGCTCGGTTGATCCCACCAATGACTATATCGGCGGAACAATATATATCAGCCAGACGGATGTGACGCCAGACACCCTCCCGCAGGCGCAGAGCAACCAGCAGCCGGATCCCCAGGCGACGCCGAACTTTGACTCGCGCACGCTGGCTGCCGGATTCACACCCGACCCAACGATCATTGATAACATTGTGGCGGGCGGGGATATCAACATGGCGGCTATCGATCCGGCGTGCACGGGCTTTGTCACCAGCGCGCCGGACTTCCGGCTGACGTGGTCGGGTCGGAGCAACAATCTGCGGCTGATGTTTATCGGGACCGATGATACAGCGCTGGCGATTCAGGATCCGAGCGGCAAATGGCTGTGCGGGGATGATGCGTCTGGTACGTTCCACCCGGTAGTGGATATCGGCGCGCCGCGTGCGGGCGTCTACAACGTCTGGATCGGCACGTTCGGCAACATGGCTTATGTGTCGGGCAGGCTGTATATCACGCAGACGAAGATGGAACCTGCCGATGCCATGCGGCCTGGCGAGAAATAAAAGCTAAAAGACAAATTCACCGCGGAGAACGCGGAGAAAAGCAAGAGGAAAGATTAGAGGGCGGGTTTGTTAACCCGCCCCTACGATTCGGTCAGGCGGTGGGGCGGGGGGCCGCGTCGCCCTGTGTGAGCACGGCGAGAGCCTGATCGTGCAGCAGCCGGTTGGTTGCCAGGATTCGCTTCCCACTGTAGGCAGTGTGGTTGACCTGCCCTTCATGATCGGAAATCTGCCCGCCAGCTTCCAGCACGCAGAGAAGCCCCGCCTGGACATCCCAGGGATTGGTGTTGCGCTCCCAGTAGACATCCAACTGCCCGGCAGCGACATAACAGAGGTCGAGGGCCGCCGATCCGAGCCGCCGCACGCCCTGCGTCCGCGACATAAAATGGGTGAAGTGGTCGATGTTATTGGTGGGGTTGGCCCAGTTGTCATAGGAAAACCCGGTGGCGGTAAGCGCCTGTCCGAGCGTGTCGATGGCGCTGACCTGCATCCGTTCCCCGTTCAGCCAAGCGCCTTCACCACGAATTGCCGTGAAGCACTGCTCATGCATCGGATTGTAGACCACGCCGAGCAGCGGGTGCAGATCAGGATCGGACAGGGCGATGCTGACCGAGAAGATCGGCAGGCGGTGCGCAAAATTCGTCGTGCCATCGAGCGGATCCACGTGCCAATGATAGGGCGTAACTTCCGGCGCAGGGCCATAACCGCCGCCTTCCTCGCCGTGAATGTGATGATCCGGGAAGGCTTCGCGCAGGGAGTTGACCACCAGCTTTTCAGAGTCGCGATCTGCCTGGGTGACGAGATCGATGCTTCTCAGCTTGTGTTCAAACTGGCGCGGACGGGCATAGTAGCTGCGCAGAATTTCCCCGGCCTGGCGAGCGATGGTTTCGGCAGTGGCGAGGGTGGCACGTAAATCGAGCATCGTTTGTTCCATGATTGTCCTGACTATCTGACTGCATAACGAATAACGCGCAGATTATAGCCACTCTGGGGCATATTGGGGCGATTTGTGCTACCATGAATTTGCTTGCCTCTAGTGGTACCTGAAGGAGAACGTTATGAGTTTTACTGAACAGCCCCCGCAGCCGGGTGATCATCGCCCAGAGCCACCTGCACCGCCCCCCGGCCCGATTACACCACCTCCCTACGGCAGTCCTATTCCACCTGCTCCCTATGGCACGCCTGGAATCTTTGGCCCCTCACTGCCCTCTGGACCGGATGATTATCCGACGTATGTCCCGATGGACAGGCGGCCCGGTTTCCGTCCCGGCTGCGTGACGGTTGGTGTACTCGTAGCGGCTTTTGCTGCTCTGATGATGCTGTGCGGCGGGTTCTCGTTTCTGTATCTGCCCTCCGCCGATGAAGCGTACAAAAACACGCATGAGTGCTATGAGGTCAAGGGCGAAAAAATCTGCGGGCAAACCAACGAGGTGATGGTCCAGGCTATCGAAAAGGGCTATGGCATCTCGATTGAAACGCTGGCGGTGATCACTGGTTGGGCTGGCCATATTGGTCGCGGTGATGGCAGTTGGCGTGTGGCAGATGAAGCGCTGGGGATGGTGGCTGTTCGTATTCAACGGCGTGTTCTGGTCCCTGATCTGGGTGCTGGGGCTGATCAGCGGCGAACTCCTGAGTTTGGGTTTGCTGCTGCTGATGGTTGGGGTGCTGATCTGGTTTGGGCGTAACAAGTGGCGGTTTGTGTGACGCTCCCCACGCCGAAAGGCGGGGGCTTCTGGCGCACGCTTGACCTTACTTTCACCCGAAGGTTGAGCAGAGGGTCTACGTTAAGCGACAAGGGTGCGTCCCACCCCACAAGTTGGGTTGGCTCTATCGGGAGCGGGCTTTGAAGCGCAACATCTCCCCGAGCGACACCTATCGCCTCTACCGGTTTTACGCACGGAGAGGAGTTGTCCGTGCAACCGCTCACCGATACGTCTGTTAAGGTGCTAGAGACGATTATACCCTATCTGAGAGAGAAAAAATAAAGACCTTCCCCATACCTGAATGTAGGGGCTATACGGCGCTTTCTCGGTAATTCATTGAAAGTACCGGGCGTATTGCCATACACCCCTACATGTTCACTCTAACGAATTTCGCGGACTCACCCCGCAAAGAACGAGGAGGGCAGGGCGGCTGACGCGAGGCCCTACCCTTACGATTCTGTGTACTGCTTTCGTTGTTCTTAAACGTCTCGTTCGAAGCGCGCTACGCATTCAATATGATAGGTCTGTGGGAACATATCGACGGGCTGCACGTCTACCAGCTTGTAGCCTTTGCCGACCAGCCGTTTTGCGTCGCGGGCCAGCGTTGCCGGGTCGCAGCTTACATAGACGATCAGGCGAGGCGCGAGATCGACCAGGGCGTCCAGGGCATCAACATCCAGCCCGGCGCGCGGCGGATCGACCACCGCAGCATCAAAGGGGCCTTCCAGGTCGTCCAGCACATCTTCGACATTGCCTTCCACCAGATCGATGTTATCCAGGTCAGCCAGATTTTCGTCGGCGTCGGTCACGGCTGGCGGGTAACTTTCCACCGAGACGACTAACCCGGCGCGTTCCGCGATAAACGCTGTGAACAGCCCCACGCCCGCGTAAAGATCGAGCACGGACTCGGTTCCCTGCAAATTGAGATGGCCCAGCACCAGATCAACGAGTGTTTCGGCCTGCGCCAGATTCACCTGGAAAAAGCCGCCCGCCGTCACGCGGAACTTCCGCCCGCGTATGGTATAGGTCACATAGCTGCGTCCGATCAGGTTCATCGGCTCGTTGTCGTTGAACAGGAAGTTGATCGAGACAGGCAGATCCACTGTGATCTCCGGTGGTTCATCGTCTTTCGTGCTGACGATGACCATGCGATCATCGGGATCGGAGCCGACCTGCAAGCGCACGCGATCCAGTTCGGGAATATCCAGGTTCAGTTCACCAAACAGGTCGAGCAGCTCCTGGCGGATAATGTGACATTCTTCGATGGGCAGCAGGGTTTCGCCGTCCGTGCTGACAAAACACAGGTTACCCTCGGCATCGACATGAAAGGTGACGTGTGAGCGGTAGTACCAGTCGTCAGGGCTGGCAATCGTCTGCTGCACAGGCGGATTGGCAAACCCGCCAATGCGCTTAAACTGGTCGATCACCACA
Organism: uncultured Chloroflexia bacterium; assembly: GCA_963753545.1. Taxonomy (GTDB): domain Bacteria; phylum Chloroflexota; class Anaerolineae; order Aggregatilineales; family Aggregatilineaceae; genus CAVWCQ01. Next base: position 245,437 of record CAVWCQ010000011.1, on the reverse strand, counting down.
TCGTGCTTAAAACGGGCCTGCGCCTGATAGTCGATATGCTGGAAATGACAGCCGCCGCAGCGTCCCGGCCCAAAATGGGGGCAGCGCGGTTCAACGCGATCCGGGGAAGGTGGATCGAGCAGGGTCACACCCTCGGCAAAGGCAAAACGCTTGCGATCATCCACGATGCGGGCAATGATTTGCTCGCCGGGAATAGTATAGGGGATAAAGATGGGGCGGCCTTCGTGCCGTCCGAGGGCGTTCCCGCCGTGTACCATCTCGTCCAGATGCAGTTCAAATGTGTTGTCGTCGGTCAAAGAGTTCCCTCAAATTTCAAATTCATCTGTAAAGCCCACCCCTCTCCTGGCGGAGCACAAAAGCGGTGTTCCGCTTCCTTTCTCCGAGCATGCTCCGCATGCCTGGGGATAGGGGCACCTATTCTTCGTCTTTGTCGAGCGCCGCTTCGATGCGGGCGCTGAGCGCGTGCCGATCTACCGTCATTGTCGGAAATTCATGTCCGATCAATTTATCGTAGGTGTCACGGAGCAACATAGCGCTGCGATCCCAGCCATGCTGGCGCACCACCCATTTCCGTCCCGCGCTGCCAATTGCCTGCCCCTGTTCGGGGTGGTCCAGCAGATCGAGCACCGCGCTGGCAAAACTCTGCGGCGTGTCACGGATCAGCATGTGCTCACCGTCTACCGCGTTGAGGCCCTCGCAGCCCACCGACGTGCTGATTACCGGGCAGCCACAGGCCAGCGCTTCCATCAGTTTAAAGCGCGTGCCGCTGCCACTGCGCAGCGGACAGACAAACACGGCGCTGCCCTGTAAATAGGGCCGCGTGTCGTCTACCAACCCGGCGATCTCCACACCGCTCTGTGGGTCCTGGCTGAGCGTGATCAGGTCGGGCGGCGCGTCTTTGCCGATCAGCAGCAGCCGGAAATCGGGCCGTTGGGCACGAATGAGAGGCAGGATCGCCTCGACAAAATAGAGCATGGCATCGGTATTCGGAAAATATTTGTAGTCGCCCATGTAGACAGCGGTGCGATTGTCGCGCTCGACAGCCGGATTCGTGTTGAAATAGTCCACATCTACGCCGTTGGGAGCGGGAACGGTCAGCACGCCGGGCGTCGCCTTCTTGATCACGGCGGCATCGACAGCGGACATCACGCCTACCGCAGCCGCTTCGGTCCAGGCGCGCGGCTCCCAGAAACGCATTTTGAGCGCTTCGAGGGCGATGCCGGGCCGGGTGAACCAGGGCTTAGCGACAGGCGCATGCCGCCACCACGCCACATATTCAATCGCTGGTTCCGAGAGCAGAACAGGCGCGCGCGGCTGGGCGGGCAGATTTTGCAGCATATAGAATGACTCGACGTGAATCAGGTCGATCTGCCGTTCGTTGAGCAGGCGGGCAACCGTGTGCTGCATCTCAGCCGTGCGGTAAAGGCGCATCGTAACAGGCCGGGGCGACGTAAAACTGAGCCACGCTGCCTTGAGCGTGCTGGGGCTGGAAGCGCGATCCACGATGATCAGTTCACACAGGTCGTTCATGGGCGACAGGTCGAAGGTTTGTTCTTCGGGGCGGCCAAAACAGACCAGTGTGATGTCAAAATCGAGTCTCAGGCGCTTGACCAGATTATAGGTACGCATCCGCCCGCCGCTCGTTGGCGGATAGGGGAGATAGGGTGTCAGCATCAGGACATGCGGTTTAGTCATCGTTTTTTTCTCTGCTCTTCATGCGGGGAAGTGTACAAAGGTGCGCGCCTGCCGTCAACAGGAAAGCGGGAAGGCGTCTCTGGTCCACTTGATGTAAACTTTCAGGAATGCTTCAAAGATCGGGGGAAGTCCATGATTCGTCGTGAAGAACCAGAGTCAATATGGGTGATCAATCAGGCGGCCCACGCTTACCTATCCGGGCAGATTGGCGAGCACTGGCGGATGGCTTATGCCCCTCGCGAAGAACTGTTGATCGCTGCTTATACGCACGACACGGGATGGAGTGCGGCGGATCGCACTCCGCGCCTGAATGCCAGAGGACTGCCGCGCACCTTTACCGAGATGGACCTGGAGGAGCATTTTACGATCTGGTTGGGCAGCATCAACGCTGTTTTTTTGCAGAACCGGTATGCGGGGCTGCTGACCAGCCTGCACTGTTCGGCACTCTACGACCAGCGGCTGCGTTATATCCAGGATAACCCGGAAGATCGGGCCAAAGTGCAGTCGTTTTTAGGCGAGCGCCGCGCCTGGGAAAAGCACCTGATCAACGCGCTGGCTGAGCATCCGCGCTATGCATCAGCAATAAAGGCGGACCGTTTGGCCGAGAACCTTCGCCTGCTGCAAGTCTGGGATTATCTCTCCCTGCTGCTTTGTATGGGGCCAGTGAATGATCAGACTCTGGATGATGTCCCTTTGCAGAGCGGCGAACGCGGTGTACTGGCAGCAGCGGCCTGCGGGCTGCGCGGGCTGGAAATAGACCCGTTTCCGCTCGACCAGCCGCTCACGCTGTGGATTGATGCGCGGCAGATCAGCCGGGGACCATTTGCCGATCACTCCGCGTTTCAATCGGCCCTGGAATTTGCGCCGTACCAGCCGCTGGTGTTGGAGGTGGTCAGACCTTAGCCGAACGCAGGGGAAGATAGGGTTGCAGCAGATCGCGCAGGGTACTGGGTGTAAACGGCTTGAGCAGATAGCCAGCAATCAGCTTGGCTTCGCAGCGATCATCGTAGATTTCGGGAGGAATGGCTGTCAGGATGACGATGGGAATATGGCGCAGATTTTCGTCCCGCTTGATGGCCTCACAGACTTCCCATCCGTTCAACCCAGGCAGGCCAAGATCGAGTAGAATCAGATCGGGTTTTTGCTCACGAATGAGCACCAGACCGTGAATGCCATCGTGCGCAATGTGGACGATGGCAGGCCAGGTACGCAGAGAAATTGAGATTAGCCTGGACAGGTCATTATCGTCTTCGATGCAGACGACATTATACGGTCTAATTGGCATTTCCATCGGTGTCCTTTATTTGTCCGGTTCCTGTCCGTCTATAATGAGCATACCGTTTCAGAATTAAATAGACCCTTAGAAGCCATTAAAAATTTGTTAAGGATTCAATTCACTGACGGAGGCAGGGAATGCCCAACAAGAACAATCTCAAAGTCCTCATTTTGGACACCGACTATTATGCACGGCAGGCGCTCAACAGCTACATGGCCTGGGACCGGCGAACGCGGGTGGTACAACTGGCCCGCTCGATGGATCAGGTGCGGCATTACGTCAACAACGCGCCCCATTCGGAGTGGCCGGACGTTGTGCTGCTTGATGCGGCGGCAGCAAATTCGCCTGCGGCCCTGGCGCTGTTGGTCAAGCATATTGAGGATACCATTCCTAACGTAATGACGCTTGTTTTGGATCGCCGCCTGAACCTGGAAACCGTGCGCGCTGTTGCCGAGGTGAACGCCAATGGCTATCTGCTGCGCGACGAGGTTCAGGTGCGGATCAACTGGGTGATTGTCTGGGCGATGGATTATGATTTTGTCGTAACGACCAGCGTGAAGGAGGCCCTGAAAGATGAATTTGAAGGCCGCCTGTTCCGCGCCGTTGTGATCCCCGAACAGCGCCGCTATCCGGAACTGACGGGGCGCATCCGCGAAGCGTTGCAGCTTTGTGTCGTGGAGGGTCTATCGGCCAAACTGGCAGCGGATGAGATGGGGATCAGTGAAAACACGGTGCGCAGTTATGTCAAAGAAGGCTACCGCATCCTGGAGGCATACGACACAACGGTTTATCCCCCGGCTATGAGCGCGCAGGAACAGGCATTTATTCGCTTTACGGCATTGGAAGAGGGGAACAAGAGACAATAAAAATGGCGCGTTATGCTTGAAAGAAACACGCCGCCAGACAGACCCGTGCAGCCTTATAAAAAGGGGCGGTCACAGCTACGACCGCCCCTATTTGATCGGTGACTTACGGGACGAGGATCAGAGTGCCTGTGCTGGAGAGGTTCGCGCAGGTGAAGCCGTTGGCGGCCCACGAGTCCAGCCACGTGGGAACGCGAGGCATTCCGACCGCATCCAGGAAGATCAGATGCCCGGTGCCGCGCAGGCAGAGGGTTGCCCCTGCGTTCAGACCCACATAGGACTGGCCGTTGTTGCCTGTGAGGCCAAAGATTTCCACAGCCTGAATGATGCCCAGATCGATCACGCTCTGGATACCAATTTCACCGCCATTGCGCTCGTAAATGCTGTTGGCGACGACCGTGCGGCAGTAGACCTCAACCGGACCCGTTGCGCCGCCGTCGTTCATCGAGGCGTAGACAATGGCTCCGGCGTCCGATCCATCAAAGCTGCGGCAGGTTGGAACGGGCTTCCAGATAATAATCCGAGCATAGCCACGATAGTGATTTCCGCTGCTGTCGGTGACTTCGTAGCTGAAGCCATCTTCGCCATAGTAGCCAGCCTCAGGCGTGTAGACCAACTGCCCATCTTTGACCTCCAGCGTGCCATGACCTGTCTCGCCGAAGCTCTGGACGTTGTACGGATCGCCGCCCGGATTGTTACCCAGTCCGTCAATCACGCTCGGCATATTCTGCCCGGTGATGTACAGCGCGCCTGGGATTTCACCATAACTTTGCGGGATGTTCGGATTGCTGACATTGATCATGACGGTTGCCGCTTGACTCTGGGTCGCACCGTCGCTCGCCGTATAGGTGAAGCTGTCCACTCCGGCATAATCCGGGCCAGGCGTATAGCTGAATGACCCATCCGCGTTGAGGAGCAGGGTTCCGTGGCTGACGTCGCTGGCAAGCGCCGCCGTCAGGGCATCGTTTTCAGGATCCGTGTCGTTACCGAGCACGCCTGGTGCCGTGATGGTCAGCGGCACGTTCAAAGCGGTGTTATAGGTATCATCGGCTGCCTGCGGCCCATCATTGACAGCGCCTACGTTGATCGTTACTGTCGCGCCTGTCTGGGCACTGCCGTCACTCGCCGAGTAGGTGAAGCTGTCGATGCCTGTGAAGTTCGCGTCGGGCGTGTAGCTGAAGGAGCCGTCAGCGTTGAAGGTCAGCGTGCCATGTGACACGTAGTTACCCAGGATCGCGGTCAACGGGCTGCTTTCGGGATCACTGTCGTTGTCCAGGACACCCGGCGCGCTAACAGTCAGCGCCGTATCTTCGCCCGTTGAGTAGCTGTCGTCGCCTGCGGTTGGCGGATCGTTTAACGTTGCTACATTAATGGTTACTGTCGCCACGCTGCTGTCGCTTGCGCCGTCGTTGGCCTTGTAGGTGAAGCTGTCAGGGCCACCATAGTTCGCTTCAGGCGTATAGGTGAAGGAGCCATCGCCGTTGAGCGCCAGCGTGCCATGCGCTGGACTGCTGACCAGGATCGCGCTCAATGGGCTGACTTCGGGATCGCTGTCGTTGCCCAGAACACCCGGTGCGCCAATGGTCAGCGGTGTGTCTTCGTCCGTTGAGTAGGCATCGTCGCCAGCGGTTGGCGGATCATTGACCACTCCGACCGTGATACTCACCGTTGCCACGCTGCTGTCCGCTGCGCCGTCGTTGGCCTTGTAAGTGAAGCTGTCGGACCCGTTAAAGTTCGCATTGGGCGTGTAGGTGAAGGACCCATCCGGATTGAGCGTCACGGAGCCGTTAGCGGGGGCGCTGCTGAGAGCGGCAGAGAGCGGATCACCCTCAGTGTCGGTATCGTTATCCAGGACACCCGGTGCGCCGATGTTGAGCGCTGCGTCTTCGACGGTTGAATAGCTGTTATCTGAGGCGACGGGCGCATCATTCTGTGGGGCGATAGTGATGTTCACTACAGCCGGGCCGCTGTCCAACGCGCCGTCATTGGCCTTGTAGCTGAAGCTGTCGGAGCCATTGTAGTTGCTGGTGGGCGTATAGCTGAATGAGCCGTCGGCGTTGAGCGTCAGAGCGCCATTTGCCGGGCCGCTGACCAGAACCGCGCTCAGTGTATCAAGGTCGACATCGGTGTCATTACCCAGCACACCCAGCGCCGCGACGTTGAGCGTTCCATCTTCGTTCATCGCGTAGCTGTCACCATTCGCGACAGGTGCATGGTTGACCGGGCTTACCGTCAAACTCACCGTCGCACTATTGCCAGTAGCTGTGCCATCGCTAGCCTGATAAATGAAGCTGTCGGGGCCGATATAGTCTGTGGTGGGCGTATAAGTGAACGATCCATCCGCGTTCAGCGCCAGCGAACCATGCGCCGGACCCGTAACGAGCACCGCGCTGATCGACGGGCTGTCACTGTCGCTGTCATTCGCCAACACGCCGGGCGCAGCCGTGTTGATGGCCACATTTTCCTGAGTCGAATAGCTGTCGTCACCCGCAACGGGCGCGTCATTAACCGGGTTCACGGTGATATCGACGGTGGCGACATTACTGTCGGCCCTACCATCATTGGCCTTGTAAGTGAAAGCATCCGCGCCGTTATAACCAGAGCCGGGCTGGTAGCTAAATGAGCCATCCGGGTTGAGCGTGAGCACGCCGTGCGCTGGACCAGTCACCAGGATAGCAGCCAGCACGTCACCGTCCAGATCGGTGTCTCCGAACAGCACGCCAGGAGCAGCCTCGGTGAGTGTTGTATCCTCATCGATGATATAGGCATCGTTGTCGGCAGCAGGCGCGTCATTGGCCGAGTTCACCGTGATGAAAACGGTCGCCACGGTGCTGTCGGCTGCGCCGTCGTTCGCCTTGTAGGTGAACTGGTCGGTTCCGTTAAAGTTGGTGTTTGGCGCATAACTAAATGTGCCGTCCGCGTTGAGCACCAACACACCGCTGCCTGTCCCACTGACCAGGATCGCGCTGAGCGTGCCGCCGTCGATGTCAGGATCATTGTCCAGGACACTGGACGAGGTGACCAGGGGCGTATCTTCATCGGTAGCGAAGACATCGTTCACCGCAACTGGCGGATCATTCACTGGATTAACTGTAATCGTGACGGTTACGTCGCTGCTATCCAGCGCGCCATCGTTCGCGTGATAGCTGAAGCTGTCCGCGCCGTTGAAGTTCGCGTCGGGCGTATAGAAGAACGAGCCATCGGCCACGAGAGAGAGCTGACCGTGCAATGGGCCGTTTACCAGGGCGGCGCTCAGGGGATTGCCGTCGATATCGCTGTCGTTGCTCAGAATACCGGGGGCTGAAACGGCTAGCGGGATATCTTCATTCGTACCGTAGCTATCAGCAGCCGCGACTGGGGCGTCGTTAACCGGACTTATCGTGATATAAACTGTCGCAATGTTGCTGTCGGCAGCGCCGTCGTTAGCTTTGTAGGTGAACTGGTCGGCCCCATTGAAGTTGGGGTTGGGGGTATAGAGGAAGGAGCCATCCGCGTACAGGCTGACCGAGCCGTTAGCGGGAGAGCCTATCAGAATAGCGTGCAGTGTGTTTTCGATGCCATCCGCATCAGTATCATTGCCCAACACGCCGGGAATAGCCTCGCTGAGCGGCGTATCTTCACTGGTGGTATAGATATCATCTGCGGCGACAGGAAGATCGTTGACCGAACTGATGATGATTGTAGCGGTTGTTTCTGCACTGTCGGCTGCACCATCGTTCGCTTTGTAGGTGAAGCTGTCCGTACCGTGATAATTCGCATCGGGTGTATAGGTGAAGCCGCCCAGATCGGACAGATCGAGCGTGCCGTGGGCTGGCCCGGTGACGAGGGTCGCGGTCAGGGAATCTCCGTCCGGATCGTCGTCGTTAGCGAGCACTCCTGCTGCTGGAACGGTGACCAGCGGCGTGTCTTCATTGGTGGTATAGAGATCATCGTAACCAACGGGCGGATCGGGCATGGGAGTGACGGTGATCGTGATCGTGGCGATGTTACTGTCGGCTGCACCGTCATTCGCTTTGTAGGTTGCGGTGTCTATGCCGTAAAAATTCGGGTTGGGTATATAGCTGATCGAGCCGTTGCACGACAGGTTGATCTGTCCGTGACTCGTACCAGCAACCAGGATCGCCGTCAGCGGGTCGTTCTCTGGATCGGTATCGTTCCCCAGTACGGCAGAGTTTCCGCTGCAAGGATCGCCGAGGCTGATGCCGCCCAGACTAAAGCCGCCGTCTTCGGGCGTGGTAAAGGTGTCGTTGAACGCAACCGGAGCATCATTAACTGGCGTCACATGAATGGTTACGGTAGCGATATTGCTGTCAACCAGGCCATCATTGACTTTGTAGGTAAAGGTATCCTCGCCAGCGAAATTGAGGATCTGGCGTGTAATCGAAAGCGCCTGTGGTTGCCAGTTTCAGCGTGCCATGAGACGGACTGCTGACCTGGATGATTGCCAACGGGTCTTGATTTGCGTCGGTATCGTTGAAGAGGATGCCATCCGCCGCAAGAACGGAAAGCGGCGTATCCTCGAGGGTGGTATAGGTATCATTGTTGGCAACAGGCGCACTGTTCTGCTGAACGTTAATTGAAACAGTCGTTGTGCCGCTGTTAAACGAGCCATTGGTCGCCTGGTAAGTGAAACTGTCGGGGCCTGAATAGCCCGCGTTTGGAGTATAAACAAACGAGCCATCGCTGTTGAAGGTCAGGCTTCCATGAGAGGGTAAACTCATGCGGGTTGCGGTGAGCGGATCGCCATTGGGATCAGTGTCATTAGCCAATACGCCGGGTGCGGTGACAGTCAGGATATTGTTCTGTCTGATTGTATAGCTTTCAGCGGTGGCTGTAGGCGTGCCTTTGGCAGTGATCTGGAGGCTGGCCGAGACATAACAGGTCGATCCATTTCCATTCTGGTCTCCAACACGCAGCGTCCAGGTTCCTACAGGATTTTCTGCGTTGAAGTTCGAGAGAGTGCCACTAGGGTGGAATGTGCCAGTTGCTGGCATGGCATTATGGGGTATGGCTGCTCCTGAATCATCAAACGTGACACTGGCTTGATTGACACTACCGCCTCCTCCATAAGTCGTGTCAGCACCCGAACCATTAACCAGAACAACGTTATTATTCGGGCCGTACAGAGTCATGTATATTTGATTAGGACTTGGACCCCCTTGTGCCGAGCAGTCATTTCCATTGGTGCGATAGAACGTGACCGTAATGTTGACGTCGGTGATCTGTGATCCGGCTGCATAGTCCGACGCAGGCACAGTGAAGGTGTATTCTCCATAACCGCTGTTGATGTACTGTGTGCTGCCAGGGTTTTGATCGTAGGTATTCGTGCGGGCCTGGGTGATGCCACTGGCTAAAAAGATGAGAGTGAGAGCAATGAAAGGGATAATGACGACTAAACGAACAGGTGGATGAATGGTGCCACGCATAAATATAGCTCCTGATTGCAAAAAACATGAGACTGAAGATCAAAAATCATGACGATAAAGCCTTCTCATAAAAAGGGATTTAAATTATTAAGAACGTAAATACATCATAGTGTGTCTTCTCTAATCATAGATGCGAACAAATTGCTATCCCATCAAAGGGCGATCAAAATACAATTAAAAGCGGCATTATTTACAGTTTTTATATCCGCCTATTTCAATAAGGAGACCGTATGAGGGATGAAGTTACGCAAAAAGTAGCACAGGCAGTGTTGGCCATGCAGCGCGCTGCATGGGAACAAGGCGTTGTGGCTCAGGCGTTTTTAGAGCTGGGTGACACGGAACAGGTGATCCTGATGGCGCATGACGCGGTGGTGCGGCAGCACAAAGATGGCCGCCTGGGGATGCTTGGCTCTGAGGATGCGGTTACCGATCCGGCATCCAGCGGCGAGGCGGTGCTGTTTGCGGCGCGGGTGACCCAAAATCGATGGTATGCGGACGCCGCGCAGCGTATGCTCGATTATCTGCTGCACACCGCCCCCCGTACAGAGCGCGGGGTGATCCATCACATCTATTCTGCCCCGCAAATCTGGATCGACTCCATGTATATGTCCCCGCCATTCCTGGCAATTGCCGGGCAGCCAGCCGAAGCGGTCAAACAAATCTGCGGGATGCGCGATCTGCTCTGGGACTCGGAAAAGCATCTCTATTCGCATATCTGGGATGAAGGGAAAAAAGCGTTTGCGCGGCGCGATTTTTGGGGGGTGGGCAATGGCTGGACGGCGGCGGGATTGGTGCGCGTAATCGCTGCTCTGCCGCAAAGTATGGCTGCTGAAAAAGCGCTGTTGATCGGTTATCTGCGCGAACTGGTGAATGGGCTGCTCGTTTACTGGCGAGACGATGGGCTGTTTTACGACGTGGTTGATAACCCGTCTACTTTTATCGAAACGAACCTGGCGCAGATGTTAGCTTATTCCATTTACCGGGCCGTGAAACAGGGCTGGCTGGAGGGCAGCTACCGGGAAAAAGCGGATCGGATGCGTGCAGCGGCGCACGGCAAAGTAGACCAATATGGGTTGGTGCAGGGGGTTTGCGGTTCCCCGATGTTCGATCATTCAGGGACAGCGGCAGAGGGGCAGTCGTTCTTCCTGATGATGGAAGCCGCCTATCAAGCACTCTAGTTGGAAGATGGGGGCAGGGGATCGTCCACGCGGACAACCGCGCTGTGCGGGCAGACGCGCACACATACACGGCAGCCCCAGCACCTCTCAACGTCAATGATGGGAGGCTCACCGGGGTCGATGTTGTGAACGGCATTACCCCGGCAGACTGACTTCACCTGGCATTGATCGCAGCTTTGGCAAAGCTGGGGATCGATAACCAGAGAAAAGGCTGGGCGCAAACGATCCATGATTCCTCGTATTTTCCGCAGAAAAATTTGGCATCTTTATATTAGATGCAGATTCTCTCTATTCAGTTGCAATTTTACTCGATATTGACCAATCTGTAATGGGTGCTTTCTGACGGTTTGCTGTCGGTGCAACTGTGGCGCGTAGCAATGACTTCCGTATCGAGGTGAACTGTGTAGCGCTCATCGGCGGAGACTGCGGCGAAACGGACAATCCACTGGCCGGATGTGCCGGGCTGTGCGTCGATCAACCGGAACGCGTCGAGGTGGGTAATTCCCGTCTGCATGCGGAGGAAATAGTCAGCGGCCTGAACAGGCGCATCATAGCAGGTTCGCCCCCGGTAGATATCCGTGATCAGGCGGTGCTGGCGGTAGGCTTCCACTACGGCAGGGGCACGTTCCGGTTCGACCCGCCCATAGGTGAGGCCATGAGGCAGACAGACCACATTCGCAGCGAAGCGATGCCCGCCCACATGAGTCGTTTGCCAGACATTCGCGCCGCCATAAATGCTCATCTGCTCGTAGGCGGCTACGCCATGACGGGCGCAGCAGGCATCACGACGTCCATTGGTACAGACGAGGTAGAGCGGGTCGGTTGTCCTGGATGCCTCATAAGCAGGGTCTTCGCGGAGCAGCCCCGGCAGATCGAGGGCCAGCAGGTCTTCAATCTGGCTGAGACGAAAACGGTATAACACGGGGTGATGCTCCCGAATCAGCGCTACGTAAAAAGCCAAGCCGGGTGGGGCAGAGCGGGGCCGCTGGCGGATCAACCCGATCCGCGCATTGGGCAGTGTGTCCACGAGATCGCTCAGCCGCGTTTTAACTTCATCTGGCAGCATACTTTTTTCAAAAGCTTTAGGATCCCAGCGATCATCGTACTCCAGCAGGAACCAGGTAGAAACGCGGGTCGCTGTGCCGAACAGCGATTCCCCGGCAAGGCGTGACAGGTCAGAACAGTAAATCTCAGGATCGCGGCTCATGTATTTCTGCCTGCTTCGTCTGCGGTGCGATCTCCCAGGAACCGTTTGAGCGATCCCAGTGTTGAGAACTGCCGCATGTAATCCAGATTCTCCGGCGTGAACGGGCGCGGCGTGATGCCGAAAATATCCACCAGCGCGTTATGGGCAATCGTGTTGTCCACTTTGAGCAGATCGAGCAGGCTGGTTGTCACCGGGGGGTTGGGCAGCGCGATCTGCATCAGCCTGACGACGGGGCGCAGCAGCGGGACAGGGACCTTGATCGTCAGGCGGTGCGCACCAAGCGCCGCCAGCACACGCCGCACAATCTCCTCATAGGTCAGCACTTCTGGCCCGCCAAGGCCAAGCTCCTGGCCGACGGTGCGATTATCATCCAGGCTCCGCGTGATGGCTTCCACCACATCCCCAACATAAACAGGCTGAAAGCGCGCCTTGCCGTCACCCACCACCGGGAAGATGAGGGGTGTCAACTTGATCAGGCGCGCCTGCACATTCGCGAATTCATCCTGCGGCCCCCAGATGACGGAGGGGCGCATTGCCGTCCAGTCCAGCCCAGACGCGGCAACAGTATCCTGCGCGCGGCCTTTACTCGCCAGGAAGCGATACGGCAGGGCGCTGTCGGCTCCGTTCTGGCTCATATTGATCAAACGCCGGACGCCCGCTGCTTTGGCTGCCTCGACCACGTTGATCGTGCCCTGCGTGTTGATTGCCTCGTACGTCTGGTCGCCCTTTTCGATGGCAATGGCGACGAGATGGATGACGGCGCTGATGCCCTGCATAGCTGGGGCCAGCGTTTCAGGCCGGGTTACATCGCCCTGGACAATCTCGATCCGATCCCGCACATCAGCCAGCCGCGTTTCCGCTTTTGCCGCGCTGTGGACCAGTGCCCGCACAGGTCTGCCAGCCGCTGCCAGCCGCCGCACCAGATTACTGCCTATGTAACCGCCTGCGCCCGTCACTAAAATTGTCATAACGATTCCCTAAATAACCCGCTGCAGCCGCGCCTGGACATAGACTCCATAACCGAGCAGCATATAGCCCAGAACATAAGTGAAATCGACAATGGCTCTGATCAGGCTGGGGCCATGCCCCGTGATTGTGTAGAGGTCGTTCCAGGTCGTGTAAACAAACAGGCTGTCCGAAATCGCCAGCAGCAGAAACCCGGACGTGACGAGCAGCCATGTCCGTGAGAGCAGACCCCCGGCCAGCGCTGCCATGCACAGCATTGCGACATAAGCCAGGGCGAGATCGCCCAGTGGATAAAGAAGATCGATAAATTGTTCGAAACGACTGTTGTAGTCTTTCGCCAGCGTAATCGGCCCGATGACAAAAATCAGCGAGATAAGCGCCAGAACCGCAAAGACTCCCGTACTGATCAACGTCTGCCGTCGTTCGGGGAGGGTGTGCAGCGAACGCAGCCGGATAACCATTGATAACACCAGGGGGATATAGCCAAGCACCCAGGCAATATCAGCCACCGATGGATAAGGCGTAATTTTGTTCAGAATCACTTCATAATATGCCCAGATTGCTTCACCGATGGTCCACAGGATCATCCCTGCCATCAGGTAGAACCAGACACGGCCTAACACTTCCTTCCAGCCAGCTTCGCGCCACAACAGGAACGCCAGCACTGTGGTTAACAGGGCCAGCAGGGTCGTTGTGAAGTTATAAAAAGCTGAGACAGTGCGAGGGGTGAGCGCCTGATAAATCGGATGAAAATAGAGCGCCATGAGCAAAACAAAGAAGAGCGTGCCGATCATGGCAACCCAACGCAACTGGTGATCGTGCAAAGCTTTGTCAACAGCAACAATCATGATGTCCCCCTATTCAATTATTGCCCGTTCAAAATTTTCCTTAGCCCAGTGTGGTCGGCTATGTCCCGGATGTGGGCATCCATATGCCCATCTACCGCCCGCATCTCATCGATCACCATGCGCCGCCCGATGATGCTGGAGGCATAGTTAGCGACCTCCTGAAGGAGGGCCGTACAATTGGTCTCTGCGGCCCCGCAGTCAATGTGAATGTCACCGTCAGCCATGCGCAGCGGCAGCCCCAACTGCTCCGCTTTTTTGAGTGCTACTCCGTTCAGTGTTTTACGAACGCGCGGTCCGCCCATACGGGCCAGCAGAATATCCAGCGCGCTGAGTTGAGTAGTGAGATAAATTTTCAGCAGATCATGGGTTTCCAAAGCTTCTGCCTGGGCCTGCACCTGCTGGATGTGAGTGCTCAGCGAGTCCTGGTGGGTTAAGGGGTGGCTAGCAAGAGCCGCGCTTGTCGATGGACGCAGCGTAAGGTCCGCACCGATAAAATTATTGCGGTCGTCATAGGTGGCTACCCCTGCGCAAAGCACCTGCATCGCATCGCCGCTTTTGGATTGAGCCGAGAGAGGCATATCAATGATATAGCCTGTCTGAGCAATGGTGCGCAGAAGCTGGGCCGCAGTCTGAGACTCTATGTGCAGCACCTGATGGAGGGGTTCTCCCACCACCATACCGGCCTCAGTGTAGTTAAACAGCCTGAGAAAGTGGCCGTCGGCAAAGATGACCACGCCCTGAGCATCCGTAAACAGAAGGGCAAGGATGATATGTGATCGTTCCAAGGTTATTTCTCCCCAAATACAAATGACTCCCTTAACCAGAGCAAACCCCAGTCTTCCTATTGTACTGGACTTTTAATTTAATGAAACTGTAACGGTGGTAGGGTATAGCGATCTGTGCCGTCCACCAGCAGCCGCGAGGATGGCTGGTTGATATCGTAGAGGGCAATAATAAGGGTGTAGCTGCCTGGGGCAAGACGGGGCGGGAGGATCAGCCCATGCGTGTCGAGCACCGTTATGCCGGGTGTCCAGGTGGTGGTCAGGGCGCGATCTCCACCCGGTTCGGCGTCATGCTGGGCGATCAAGCTGCCATCGGGGGCGAGGATCTGCACCGTGACTTTATAACGCGTATCCAGCGGGGCGTCAGTGGTCCAATAGAGGGTCAGCCCGAGAGCATCCCCCGGCTGCGGGAGATCATCGCTCAGGGTGTAGCCGAGCAGCGTGATATGATCGCCAAAGCGGGCATTGGTTTCGCTCTGAGGGCTGGCGGGTGGTTTACTCAGCACGGCATATTGAGCCAGCCGCACATCTCCATACCACTGCTCCGCCACTGGAAACGCCTGTGCATCGAGCGTGGCCTCTACGACGTGGTGCGGATCGCGTTCAGCCTCACCCCAGAACAGCACATAAATGCGGCGGTGCTGGTCGATCACGTTCTGGACTTCGGCGCGGGTGGCGTTATCGTCCCCACCTAAGCCGCGCGGCAGTTCATAAATGGGGGCGCTGCCGTGATAATAATAGGTGAAGACTTCGGCCTGATTCGGCGCGTCGAGGATGATCGCAGTGCCGGGATGGGGATCGGCGGTGATGCGGGCCACCATTGAGCGGTAGTCATCGCGCGCATAGGCGGGATCGGTGTAGAGGGCATTGAGCGCGCCGATCTGCCCAATCAACATCACTCCCAGACAGGCAACTGCCGCCACGATACGTCCGGCAAGAGCCATTCGTTTTGTCGTCCATAATGCGGATACACCGCGCCCGATCAGAATCGCCGCTGCTGCCTGGGCGGGCAGCAAAAATTTCAGGTTTGCTTCGCGGTATGCGCCGGAAGCAAACAGCGCGCCGATCACGAGCAATCCCCAGGCGAAGGGCAGGCCCACGCGCCAGAAATAGGATCGGCGGCGGTCCGGGAGGATGATTGCGGCGAGAATGAGCAGTCCTGGTACGATGAAGCGAAGCCAGCTTAGATTACCCGCTGTGTTCCCCACCAGAATCCAGGTGAGGGCCGTATGCAGCCGATCAGTCAGGGGCAAATCCACGCCTGTACGGGGCCAGTTCATCACCTGATCCCAGGCGGTGGGGAGCCAGGGCAGGAAGATCAGCAGAGCCAGGACGTTCAACGCGGAATAATGGACGATTGCGCGGCGGGCCGTCGAGTCAAAGCGCCGCCCGACGATCCACAGCAGGAAAAAGAGTCCCTGCGTGAGCATCGTGAAGGGGTACGAATACTGCGTATAGAGTCCGGCGGCGGTGACGAGGGCGAGGCCCCACCCCATCGCATGGAGAGGGGAGAGTGCGGTTTTTGCACCCCAGGTTTAAAACCTGGGGCTAGCAGAAAAACCTGGAAGCCCACTAAAGGGGCTGAAAGTCCCTTCAGTGGACTTTTTTGACACTTCATAGCCGGGGGTTTTGAACCTCCGGCGGCGAAACACGCTTTGTTGTGCCGCGTCTTGAGCCTGAATCCAGCGCACGAACAGCCACGTACTGAGCACACTAAACAGGCCCAGCGCGGCATACATGCGCGCTTCCTGGCTGTAATAGACGGCGAAGGGATGCAGCGCCGTGATCAGTCCGGCGACCAGCGCGGCGGATCGGCCAAAGAGCGCCCGCCCAAGCGCGATCACCGCGCCAACGGTGAGCAGTCCCGCCAGTGCGGAGAGCATCCGCAGACTCAATTCGCTGTCGCCAACCAGCCCGATCCACAGTTTGAGCGCGAGATAATAGCCAGGGGGGTGAATATCGCGCCCGGCAGCGTCAATCAGATCGCCGGGATCCCGTTGGGCGAGGCGCAGGCTGTTGCCCTCGTCGTTCCACAGCGATTGATCGTCCAGGTGGTGGAATCGTGTCCACGCGCCCAGCAGCAGGACGATCAGCGCCAGCAGGAGGAACAGTCCGCGCCGCATACGATCTAGCCTCAATCTGCGATTGACAGCCGCGACCAGCACGACCAGGGTGAACGCTGCCGCGATCCCGCCGACAAGAATCCAGGGGAGCCGCTGCCGCGCCGAGTCGTCAATCACGATGATGCTGTCTACAGAGTTGCCAGAGGACAGGATCGATAGGGTATGTTTGCCAGCGTCGAGATCATCCGGCAGGGCGAAACATCCCACCGCAGGCGAGGGAAGATCGACCCGCTTGCCGTCAATTTCCGCGCCGAAGATGGACGCCGCTCCCGCGCAGACGTAAACCCCTGTGCCCTTGATACGGAAGTGATAGGTGGTCAGCCCAGTTGTATTGTCAACCTGAATCTTGTGGCTCGCTGCCCCATGCCGCCCCGCGCCGAGGGTAAAGCCCCATTCATCACGGCCTGTAATGGTGTCCTTCATGGCGGTATAGACAGGCGTGGGGGTGAAATCCGGCTCGACCATACGGAAATAATAAAAGCTCTTATCTTTGTCGTGATCGTCGGCGGGTTTGAAATACCAGTAGTTGATCACGCCGATCCAGGGCCACTCCTCGATAGCGCGCTCATAGGCCAGCGGTGCCCACTCAGCGGCCTGCTCCATCGTCACCTGCCCATAATAGGTCATGTCGGAGATGCCTGGATCGTTGGGTACCGGATTCCAGGCCATTTCGCTGATCCAGATGGGCTTTTCCTCGTCCCCGTTGGCGACCATCATATCGCGGAGCCACACCTGCCGTTGGTAGTTGATCGTCGTCTGGCGCAGGCGGTGATCGGTGGGGCCGCTCCACAGACCGTAGCCCTGCACGCTGAGAATATCGAAGCAGTCGCCCGCGCCCGCCTGATACATCCGCTGCAAGTAGAGCAGATCGTAGGCGTTGCGCCCGCTGAGATCGATGGTTGGGCCGATGGCCCCGGTGATCACGACATTCTCGGGATCAACCGCTTTAAGGGCCTTGTACGTGCGGCACAGCATATCGGTATAGGCTTCCGCGTTGACCGTCTGGTTGCCCCATTCGGGATAGAGATTCGGCTCGTTCCAGACCTGATAAGTGTGCAGCCGCCCCTGGTAGCGCGTGGCAACCGCCGTCGCAAAATCGACATAATCCTGAATATCAGTGGGCGGCGCAAAATCGCCCATACCCTCGGTTTGTGCCCACTTCGGCGGCGCGCTCAGCCGGGTGATGATCTCCAGCCCATACTGTTCCGCCAGATCGACAATGTTATCGTACTTGCCCCAGGCGCTGATCGCGTCCTGTTCGTCGATTGTGCCATCGCCGTTGTAATCGTGGCGATAATCCCGGTAGTCGCCTTTGGCGTTGATCTCGATGTCGTACCAGGGGAACTGCTGGCAAATCCAGTGGAACCCGGCATCGTCGATCATCTGCATCTGGCGTTCGCGGTTCTCCGGCAGCACTTCCTGTTCCAAAAATGTATTGACGCCGAATGGATTCACGTCCGTGTAGCTGACGTGGGCATAGGGGCGCGTATCGGGCTGGCGGCGGGTGAAACTCATCAGGTACTGTCCGAAGCCGAGAAGCTGTTTTTCCGGCTCGGTTTCGCCTGTTTTGTTCCACAGATAGTCGTAGACCAAACCCTTATTGAGCAGGTCCAATGCCAGCGCCGCGACGCCGATCAGCAGCAGGGCCGCGATCAGGCTCAGGGTGCGCAGTCGAAAGCCAAAGAAGGTGAGGGAGCGGGTGGTTGTTGTCATGGGCGGCGATTATACAAGCGGGAGACGGGAAACGACAACGTTCGCTTTCCTGACAAGTGGGCAAGCGTGGGGCAGGGGAAGGGTGAGCGGCAGCCCGTTTGCCAGCGCAAAAATAGTCCTGGCTTACAATAAGAATCGATCAGCATGAACTCAGGAGAGAAAACATGTTCAAAAAACTATTTTCGTTCATCTTGATCGCACTCGTTGTAAGCGGGGCGGGCGCTCCACTGGCCCATTCGACGGCCCGCGCCCAGGATGGTGGCTGCGGCGATGCGCCGGAACCGCGCCTGTTCCCTACCTTTAACGGGCAGGTGTCCTACACCGATGGCCGCCCGCTGAACGTCCGGGATACGCCGGGTTTGGCGGGAAATCAGGTAGGCCAGCTTCCCGAAGGCACGCCGTTTTACATCTACGAAGGGCCAGTCTGCGCCGACAATATCTACTGGTGGCATATTGGTTACATGGCGATTGATGGCTGGATCGCCGAGGGGGCCAGCGGTGAATATTTCGTTGATCCCATTGCTCAAATTTCCGATTCAGCAGAGGGCTTTCCAGCGGAAAATCCGGCGGGGGACCCTGGCGCGGCGGGGATAGGTATGGGCGGATATGACTGGGACGGCATCGCACTCAATCTGCAATTGGAGAATGCGCCCGATCCCCTGACGCTCGTCCCGCCGGATGTTTACCGGGGCAACATGCCCATGCTGCCCGTCGATCTGAGCAACGTCCATTTCCTGCAAGATGCGAATCTGAATCAGGACCAACTCGCGCTGCTGGCGCAAAACGGCTTTGTCGTCGTGCCCGGCGGGTTCAGGCAGTTCGATGATGCGTATTCAAGCGAAGGCTGGGATACCTGGCCCGTAGGGTACGAATGGAACCCGGATGTTCCCTACGATCCGGCAACCATGGGCTTCGGTCATGCCTATTTTGTGACAACCGATTCCATGCTGCACAGCCTGCACTATGTCTTTGATAATCTGTTGGGAGACCTGGAACGCGGCGCGTTTGTCCCGGCGATGTCGTGGTATATGCTGCCCCAGGCGCTTCAGGCGGCGCAAGAGCAGCGGCAGCAGGTAATGGGCACACCGCTCGAAGAACCAGCCCGCGATGCCGAGCTATATCTCTCGGTGGCAGCACTGCTCCTGGGCAGCGTCACACCGACCGTGATCAGCGCCGATTTGCTGCCGGATGTTGAAACCCTCGTCGGTATGGTCAACGCCGGATCGGGCCAGTCGGAACTCCCCTTCCTGGCAGGGTATGTGGAAGACTTCAGCCAGTACCGCCCGCGCGGTCACTATGCTGGCGATGAAACGCTGGTGCAGTATTTTAAGGCGATGATGTGGATGGGCCGCATTACCTTCCGTGCCAAGGATGACACCGAGACTCTATCCGCGCTGCTGGTTCTGCGCGCCCTGCGTGCCTCCGATGAGGGCTACCGCTGGTGGAAGGATGTGTATGATACGATCACTTTCATGATCGGCCCGTCTGACGATCTCGGCCCGTATGAATATGGACCGCTGGCGGATGAACTCTATGGGGCCGATTTGCCGCTGGATAAGCTGACCGATCCGGCGCTGCTGGCGACCTTCCGCGAACGGGTCAACCAACTGCCAGGGCCACGCGTGAACGGTATCGTGCAGCAGAACGGCACAACGGCGGAAGAAGCCGAGGCGAATTCTCGCGGCTTCCGGCTGATGGGCCAGCGCTTCACGATGGACGGCTACCTGATGCAGCAGTTGATTTATCCCAATGTCGGGGATGACACCAATCCACGCCTGCTGCCGCTGAGCGTTGATGTCGCCGCCGTGTTCGGATCGACAGAGGCCTATAATCTCGCCCAGGCGGCAGGGGCAGGATTATTTGTGAACTATGACAGCCAGATGGACAAACTGCGCGGCGAAATGGGCGCGTTTACCCTCGATCAATGGCTGGAAAATACCTATAGCAGTTGGCTGATGGCGATTTCTCCGCTGTGGGTGCGCAACCCGGCTTCCTTCCCGCCGATGCTGAATACCCAGGCGTGGGTGCGGCGCGATCTTCAAACCGGGCTGGCAAGCTGGACCGAACTCAAGCACGATACGGTGCTCTATGTCAAGCAGCCGACGGGCTGGGGCGGCGGGGGTGATCCCACCATGACAACATTCGGCTATGTCGAACCGAATCCACAGGTGTTTGCTCGGATCAGCGTCGTCTGCCTGATGCTCTACACCGAACTGCAAAATCGCGGACTGCTGGATATGCAGGATATGCGCGGCTACGAGCCGGGCGGCGACACGCCGGGCGGCGATACGCCGGGCAAAGATGCAACCTGGCTGGCTTCGACGCACGGCCAGTATGGAGATCCCGGCCTGAGTGCGTCAGCCAATGAACTGCTCAGCCTTGGCCGCGTGTCGCTTGGCTTTGCTCAGATAGCGGTCAAGGAACTGAATGGGGAGCCGCTGACCGAAGACGAATACTGGGAGATCAAGGGCTACTACAACTTCCTGTACACGCTGCTCTATACGCTCTACCAGGGCGAAGGCGAGCCGGACCCGGTGGCACTGGTGACAGATGTTGCCAGCAATCCCGCGGCACAGACCGTGCTGCAGGAAGCTGTTGGCCCGGTGGACATGATCTACGTCGTTGTTCCCGCGCCAGGTGGTGAGCTGCAGGTGGTGCGCGGCGGCGTCTTCAGCTATTACGAATGGATCGGCAACATCAACGAGCGTATGACGGATGAGGAGTGGCGCGCCCAGGTGGATGCGGGGCAAATGCCTGCTCGACCGGATTGGGTGTCCGTGTTCTTCAGCGACTAGGCGCGCAGACCAAATTTTGCCATCACTGCTACAATGATACTAACACTTTTATTGGTAAGGAGGCAGTGATGGCAGAAAAATCGTATCAGGAAGCGGATATGGAACGGATGCTGCGCGAATCAAAGGCGCAAAGCTGGAAAGAACTGGCGACTTATATCGAAGATCACGGTGATAACTACTGGCCCATTAATGAAAAAGAGGCCGACGACATGCTGTACGATGTCAAGCAGCTTGCCGAAAAGAACGTACCCTTTACGAGTGATCCCCGGCACGCCTATCTCAAAGCCCGCCAGGGATCCTAAACGCAACCCGGGGGCATCCGTGCCCCCATCTTCGACACTAGCGCAATAGGGGGGTAATACCATGTTTGGCAACCGGCGTTACTGGCTTCTTCCGATGCTCGCGCTCCTGCTGGTTTTATTAAGCAGTGGCGGAACTACGCATACGGCACAGGCGGGCGGCCCCTGGTCGGCATGGCTCTACAATTCTCTCACTGGAGCATTGGTGCATGTATATCCTGATGGGCTGCCAGCAGAATCGACCCTGTTTCCCCTGCCACCCGGCACATCCAACTATCCGTCATCCATCGCCATATCGCGCGATGGGACGCGCATGGCGGCTTGTTTGACGGATGACAGCGGGCTCACCAGCATGCACGTTTACGATACCGTCATCTCAAGTTATATCGCGGCTTGGCTGCCCAGCGGTCCGATTATGGACTGCTGGCTGGGAGGCTATTCCTTTAGCGAAGACGGCAACCAGGTTGCTTTTGGCGTTTTGAATCACTGGCCTGGAGATGTTGCGGATACACGCCCCGATTGGGAAGTGTTCGTCGTTGAGATGAACACGAGCGCTGTTATCTACTATCTGAATTCCAGCATGCCGTCTGTAACTGCATTGGGCATTACAACCAGCGGCATGATGCCTATGCTCCAATATTTCGACTCGTCCATCATTGCTTTCGCCCTCGTGCCCTGGGGCACCGAAGGACCTGATACGGTATCGAGCATTTTCTGGTCGCTCAGCACAAACTCGGTACTGTTGGGTTCGGGTGGCTACGAACACATGGGCCTCGATTTGCTGCCCGGCAGCGGTGAAGCAATCTGGCCGGAATACAACCCTAGTCTGCCGACGGGTGCGCTGGAAGGGCCGGGCCTGCCAGCCAACGTGATCATGTACAGCAACAAAACGGGTGCGAAGTACCCCATCTTCCATAACGGGGCGGTGATTTTCTCGCCCACGCTGGTCGATCAGGGCCGCCGCGTCGCTTTCATGGTGTATGACGCTGTCAGCGGGCTTCAGGACTGGATGTTCCTGGATCGTTACGGGGCCAACGGGTGGCTGCCGATTGATCCCGAAGTCTATCAGGTGTGGGGAACCTACGACGGTTATGTCTATCTCATCCAGTCTGGTGACGCTCCCCAGGTGGTTTATGATCGCTTTAACGGCTCGGCAATTGAGACGTATACGGCCTGGACAGGGACGGCTGGGACGTACTGGCAGATCATCTGGGTTTCACCCATGTCGAGCGCGGCGGGACTGTCGCCATTCCCCCAGACCGCCGTGTTGGGACCGCCGCCGCTGCCAACGCTGTCGCCTCCGGTCATAAACACGCCGTTCCCAACACTGCCGCCCCCGGTGATGGTTACGCCAACTGTTGTGCCAGGAACGTTAGCTGTGGGCGGTCATGCGTTGGCCCATACGACCGCCGGTGATATGCTGCGCGTGCGCAGTGGGCCGGGCTTTTCCTCTAGCGTGGTATTCCAACTGGTGAATGGGACGCGTGTCACGCTGTTGGAAGGGCCAACGGGCGGCGATGGCTATTGGTGGTGGCGGATTTAGACCGATAGTGGGCAGAGTGGCTGGGCTGTGGAAGGCGTAAACGACAACGGCTCGTACCTGCAAACCCTGGTTCCGACACCGTAAGCATCTCTCGATCAACATATGAGGGGCGACCCATGTGATCTTGGGTCGCCCCTCATTTACTTATTCCTGTTCGGGCAATGGCGGCGGGGCCGGGTTCGGCTCCTCCATGGCAGCGATCAGCATTGGCGCGTTATTCACAACGACCAGCCAATATGGTTTCCAGCCAATACCAAAGGCATCCAGGTAGATATCCTTTTTGAATGGCGTGAGCCGGTATTCTTCCACGATGGCAGCGGCGTCGCCCCAGCGCTTGTTGAGCTGGGCAAGTTCGTCTTCCAGACGCGCCTGCGTCTCGTCAAGCTGCGCTTCCAGTTCCCCAATCTCGGCTTCGGACGAAAACACATCATCCTGGGCATTACCCTTGTAGCGCCGGGCACGGCTGACACGGGAAAGCGTGTAGGTCGTGCGCCCGCGCAGCAGGCTCAGCACCGCTTCGCCTGTTGTGAACATCTCTTCGCTCTTGATCGCGTCAAGCTGCTTGTTGGCTGAGGCGAGTTCACGGGCACGTTTGCGCAGACGGGTTTCGATGGCGTCGAACTGCTTTTCGTACAGGGCCGTTACCTTGTCGATTTCCTCGTCGCGGCGCTGGCGAGCTATTCCCTGGGCCTGCACCAAAAAGTCACGGCGGCGCATGCCTGGTTCGCCGTAATACTCCAATTGGGAGTTGTACATCAGCGAGACGCCCACCGTTTTATACAGATAGTCCACCAGTTCGCCCCGCAGCGTGGTCAGCCGCTTCGTGTCGATCAGGCCGGGCGCGATCGAGCCAAAGGCCGCCTGCCCAAATGGTTCCTGGCTCATATCTTTCGGATCGATATAAGTCGTGGTGTACTCATCCCATTGGACCAGCCCGGCCCGTTCCAGGTTCGGGATGTGGTAGGCGTAGGACTCGATCATGTTCACATTGGTTTTGCGGTCAGCATAACGCACCTGGGCCTGGGCGATCAGGATCGGCTTGTAGAGGATGATCGATCCACCATAGGCTTTGGCGGTCATACCCGTCTGGCGTTCCCAGGCCGAAACGGCCTGTTCCATAGACACCTGAGAAGGCAGGAAATATTGGGCCATTGCGGCAGGAAGCGGCGGCTGGGTCGTGGAGAATCCTTCCGGCAGGCCGCTGTCCTGCCCCGTGCTGCGGCTGATCTGCTGCGTCAGCGGGCGCGACGGCACGTCACCCCCGGTTGGCTGCGTAAACCCGACATTGTTGGCAACGGGCTGTGTCAGATTTGGCTGGACGGCAGCGGGCCGGATGGGTGGCGCAGATGAAACTTGCGGCGCATTAAACTCCGGCAGACCGGATGGCGGCGCAGAGGGTGCGTCCCCGGGCATCTCTGGCAGATAGGTAGGGGGCGGCGTTGATCCCCGCGCGATGGGCGGTTCAACGATTCCGGCCTGGCGGCCTTGCAGCGGAGACGGCGGCGGGACAACAGGCGTCCCATAGGGCTGCGTGTACTGTGGCGCGGGCTGCCGCTGCTGGTAATCTGGATAGTAGGGTTTATCGCGCTGATCGGCCATCAGGATGCGAATCTGCTGGCGAGTCAGCGGGCCGCGCAGATAGCTCATCGCCCAGCGGGTGTGGATGGGGATGGGGCCGCTGTTGTCATGGACATTGTTCATCACGAACACACGCGGGCCGATGCTGCTCAACAGCTTGCCGACATCCTCAACGTTGATATTCGTTTCAGTCGCGGAAATGGTTTGCAGGCCGCTCAAAACTCTGTTTTTGTCATTTTCGGTTTGCAGCTTGCCGATAAACCATGTTCCCGCGTTAGACAGGCCCTTGTAGTCAATATCGCCAGGGTTCTGCGTCGCCAGCACCATGCCGACGCCAAAAGCGCGCGCCTGCTTGAGCAGCCGCAGCATCGGGTCTTTGCTGGGAGGATTGTAGGGGTATGGCGGGAAGAAGCCGAATACCTCGTCAAAATAGAGGATGGCGCGCAAACTGGTCGTGCCGCTCAGCGAATGCATCCACGACAGCATATTTTCCAGCAGCAGAGTCACGATGAACATGCGCTCGGCGTCGTTCAAATGCGCGATATGGAAGATGCTGACGCGCGGCTTACCCTCTGGCGTGTAGAGCAGACTCTGGATATCGAGCGGTTCGCCGTGAATCCAGCTTTGGAAGCGCGGCGAGGCGATGATGTTGTTCAGTTCCATTGCCAGGGCGAACCGATCTTTTTCAGGGAAGAACGTATCCACGTCGAACACACCCAGTTTGGGGAAGGGTGGTTTTTGTACCTGGAGAATGACGTCTTCCAGCGTCAGATCGATCCCGCGCCGCCAGTTGTATTCAAAGATGTTCGACAGCAGGACGTGCTCGCGGTCCTTGACTGGCTCGACATTTTTGCCCACCAGGGCCAGCAGCGCTGTTACCGTGCCGCTGATTCGCTCGCGGTTCATTTCTTCGTCGCTGTCAAAACCGGCTGCTGGAGCCTGCATCGCGTCGAGAATGCTCACCGGAAGCCCGGCGTCCGATCCCGGTGTGTAGATGCTGAAGCGCGCATTCTGTTTGAAGTAGGCGATACGCTGCGGGGTGATGCTCCAGCTTGCCAATCCATCGCGCCACTGCTGGGCCACATCCTGTGCATATTCGTGAATGTCCAGCCCGGCGCGGCGGGCATCATCAACGTTCACCCAGGGTTCGAAATCTTCGGGCCGCAGGTCAGGAAAGGCCAACAGCAGGTTGGTAATGTCGCCTTTCGGATCGATGATAATCGAGGGAATGTTGTCCATCACCGCTTCTTCAAGCAGGGTGATGCACAGCCCGGTCTTGCCGCTGCCGGTCATACCAACGACGACCGCGTGCGTCGTGAGATCGCGTGAGTTGTAGTAGACCACTTCATCTACGAGACGGCGTGTTTGAGGATCAAACCGCCGCCCCATATAAAACGTTGTCGGTGCTTCAATAAAGGGCATGTCAACCTGCCTTATGGGTATTCAGAGTTTTGAGGTGTATGGTATTAAATATAGCACGGATTTTCTAATTTCGGAAATCCGGCCCCGGTTATTTGCCGCACGTTTTTTACAACACACGATACGAGCGCTGCCCCTTGTAATAAACAGCAATCGGTGTCCCGGCGGTAGGCAGGCCGCGGTTTTTGAGATCGTTGCGCGTGCGCGTAATCTGCCCGCTGACAGGTTGGCCTTTGGGTGTGCTGAAGCGATAGTGCAGCTTGATGTGGTAGTTGCCATCCTCGCTCATGTGCCCGGTACACGACACAACCTCGCCCCGGATCAGGCGGCTGGGCCGAGTTGTGCGGCGGCGGTGCAGATCGTAAAGCATCAGGAAAACCGCTAACAGGGTGAGCGCGATAGCCGCCAGTGATCGCCTCAGCCGCCGGGTGATGTCCGGGCTGCGCATATCCAGCCGGGAGATGGTCGGGTCGCTGGGCAGGTAGACAACCGGGACCAGATCGTCTTCCTCAAGGTTCCGAAACTCACCGAGCACCGCCCGCCACTCGCCTGAATAACCAGCGGCGTTCTCGTCCTCCGGATCACCCACCTCGAAGCGGTACGTCACAATGTGGCGACCCTTGCCGCGCTCTTGCAGGCTGGTGATTACCGCCTTAGTCGTCACACCGTTCGCGCTCAGTTGGTACCACCGCCACCAGTCGGGCAGGACCATCCCCCAAAAGATTCCGGACAGGAGCAGGGCAACGCCTATCATGGTCCAGATGATCCGTCTGCCTCTACGCGATTTCCGGGTAAAGCGGGCGATGATGCGCGCATTGGCCGGGTTAGCCAGAAAGGGTCCTGTTTGATGCCCGGCTGGCATTTGGCTGGCAGGGGGCGGTTGGACTGCCATCGGTAAAGGAACCGATGGGAGGGATGCCCCTTGCGGATTGAGCGCGTTCCAGGCGGCTGTGCGAACCCTGAGGTCCGGATCATCACGGTAAAGAATCTGAAAGACCTGCACCACGCGCGGATCGCTTTTCATCTGGCTTAAGATGGCGATACCGCGCATGCGGTCTTCCGGTCTGGCGCTGCGGATAAGGTCCAGGCTGAGCCGGATATCGTTGATGTTCGCGTCGTTCGCTTCGCCCATACCTTCTACCTTAGCATCCGAAATTCGACAGCGGTACAGTCTGCGCTTCTGCCCAGCGCCGGGCAAATTCCTGCAAATAGGCCTGCGCGATATCTGGATTGGTAATAATCAGTGTATTTTCGTCATTCTGGTTGGCGGCGCTGTCAGAGAAATTGAACGATCCTATAACCACAGTTTGCCCGTTGAAGATAAAGTTTTTGGAGTGCAGCACATCCGGGTTGCCATCCTGTTTGATGTCCAGGCCGCCGCAGAACAGTGGTTTGCTAAAGCGGCGTCCCGATGCTTCGACAATGCCCATTACGTCCGCCCCGGCCTGCATGCGAGCCAGCAGCGCGTTCATCAAATCGGTGCGTGTCAGCGAGAAGGCCATAAAGCGAATCGAGTTTGAACTGTTAATCAACTGCACAAGCCGCGTTGGAAGATCGCCCTCGGCCTCAAAGATCGTTTCGATTTGTGTGCCGTTCAGGTTGATCGATGGGTTGGCAACGGTGTTTGGTGACGTGATGCCAAACTGCTTGGCGAATAGTTCATTAAATTCGTCGGTATAGTTCTGCGCCAACTGGGTCGAGCGAATGAAAATCGAACTGTTGTTATTGTTGTAAATGTCGTTGACAGTGAAGTTTGTTGATCCGGTCCAGACATACTGCCCATCGATCACCATGAATTTATCGTGCATGTACGCGCCGCGTGTGCCGTCGGACACAATCGAAATTCCGACCGTTTCCAACTGGTCGATGGTGCTGTCCGGTGATTTCATGGTGAAGTCGCCATCGACTACCATACGGATTTGCACGCCCCGGTTTTTAGCGCGCAGCAGCGCATCGGTTACAGGCTGCGAATTAAACTGAAAAGCGGCCAGATCAATTTTCTGCTGCGCACCGTCAATAACCTTCACCATCGCGTTTTCGATGGGCGCGCCTGTAAAACGGCTTTCATCGGTCGTGTTGATCGGGCTGGTGAAATAAAGCTGGAACCAGCCGCCGTCAATCCCGCCCGGAATGGCCACGACGCCCGAATTTGCCACAGGGGTCCCCCCGCTTACGGATGTCGCGACGGGCGGAGCAGTCACGACAGGCGCGGTGGTCGTGCCCGATTGGTTTTTATTATCTTCCTGCTTGCCGAGAAGATTGATACCCAGGCCGTACTGAATGATGAGAACAACCCCCACAGCTACCGCCAGGAACAGGGAAGTTTTTGAACCGCGCCCAGTGGATTTGCGCGTGCGTCGCTTAGTCATATTTTTCTCCTTGTTGAGAGGAATCCTCGGTTAAATCAGGTGATTGCGGTGGATCTGGTGGGGTCTCCGCGGGTTTTGGGTCTGGCGACAAAGCTTGTGCGATCTGCGCAGCTAATCCTGTCAGGGAGGGCTTCGGTGGGCTGGCGGGCGGACTGGCGGGTGGTGGGCTACCAGGCGGCGGGGTGCCGGGCGGCGGCGCGGTTGGCTGTTGGGCAGGTGGCGTTAAGTGATCGATCAGCGCCTTGATCTGATCCCCGCTACTGCCCGGATTTTCAGCCGCGATCCAGGCCGCGATCTCCTCATCGGAGAACACAAGAGCATCTGACCCATGAAGCTGGCGATTTATCTCGTTGATCGTCTGAAAGGTGCGAGTCAGCCAGGCCGCGTCTTTTTTCTTGCGGTAGACTACCAGCCAGGTGACGCGGGTCATCAACCGTGCCAGCGAAAAACCGATATCGGATATCTGCTGCGGGTCTGTGGGCGGCGTTGGCGACGCTGCTAGCCGTTTCCCGATATGTTCTGCCTGCTGGATTCCCCAATCCATCAGCGGCATCGCTTCATCGTCGTGCAGCCCTTCGCGAATCTTGTCGCTGTCGGCAAGAACATCTTGAATCTGTTTGATCAGGCCAGACGCATCTCCCTGCATAGTTTCCCCTTCTATTCCAATACACAGTTATGCACGCTCTTAATTTTAGCTAGACCGCGCTAAAGGGCCAATCGCCGGGCAGAACCTTGTAAGGTATACTTGAACCCAAAATTGATTTGTCTAACAAACTGAAGGTGAGTGCAGGAATGAGTTATCCAAAATGGGTTGAAAACGTCGTGGATGTCTGCATGGCGATCCAGCCGGGCGAGAAGGTTTTGCTGGTGACAGACGAGCCAATGCGCGTGATGCGCCAGCCGCTCGTTGAACGCATCCTCGAAATCGGCCCCAGCGAAATGTGGTCCTATGTGCTGCCCGACGCCGTACGCCCTGCGCCGAAGTATCCCGATCTGGTCTATCAGGTGGCAGAACAGACCGATGTGGCCCTGATCTTTGAGCACCGCCGTTATCCCGAAGTGGAGACGGCCCGCGCATTGTCGATGCTGCAAGCCCTGGAACGCGGCCATGCACGCTGGGCGTCTGGCCCCATGATCAACGAGGATATCGTCGAGCACGAACTGAATGCCGATTACCGCGAAATCGCCGCGCTGACGAACCGTCTGGGCGACAAATTGCAGGGACATTCGATGGTCCGTGTCACCACACCGCTTGGCACTGACCTGGAACTGGATATCACCGGGCGCGATAT
Organism: uncultured Chloroflexia bacterium; assembly: GCA_963753545.1. Classification (GTDB taxonomy): domain Bacteria; phylum Chloroflexota; class Anaerolineae; order Aggregatilineales; family Aggregatilineaceae; genus CAVWCQ01. Next base: position 216,065 of record CAVWCQ010000011.1, on the reverse strand, counting down.
CAAACGGGATACGGGCCTGTTCCACCAGCCGCACCAGCATGGCAACCTCCCGGCGGGTGAATGTTACGTAGCTCCCATTGAGGATCGAACCAACGGCATGTTTGTCGTTGATAAATCGTATCCCGGTATTTTGATCCAGGAACCTATTTACCTGATGGTGGAAAAAGGCCGGGTCGTTGAGATCGAGGGTGGGGCGGAAGCGAAGCGTCTGCTGGAAATGATCCGGGACGGCGAAGGCAAGCCAAATGGGGAAGGCTGCCGCGTGGTCTGTGAACTGGGCATCGGCACCAATCCCAATGCCCGCCTGCAAGGGAACGTATTGACCGACGAGAAGGTAATGGGTACCGTCCATATCGCCATCGGACATAACGCCCTGGACGCGTACGGTGGCAAAAACCGCGCTCCGATCCACCTCGATGGGGTGATGGGAGAGCCAGACTCTGATTGTGGACGGCGAGATGTTGATTCAGGGTGGAAATTATCTGGTCTAGGTTGTTTACCTCGCCCCCTCAAATCCCTTCTCCCCTCGCCAGCTTGACGGGAGAGGGGCTGGGGGTGAGGTGAGCGCATCTTCTTAAAAAACACAGCCGGAGAGGTAATCGGATGGTTACAGCACTGGTCACTGGCGGAACGGGATTTGTAGGCTCTCACCTTGCGCGGGCGCTGATCGAGCGCGGATACGACGTGCGCATTTTGCGCCGCAAGACAAGCCGCCTCGATCTGATCGAAGACCTGATCTGCGAACACTTCATTGGCGATGTCATGGATATGGACTCGCTGCGCGCCGCGATGCAGGACGTTGATTGGGTCTTCCACACGGCGGCAGTCGCGGATTACTGGCGCAACAATCCGGCGCGTATCTATGAAGTGAACGTTGATGGCACGCGCAATGTGCTGAGCGCTGCCGAAGAAGCGCGCGTTCGCCGGGTGATCTTCACCAGCAGCGCGGCGGCAGTGGGCTGCCGGGATAACGGCGATCTGCGCCCTGTTGATGAAACGGTGCGCTTCAACTTGGACCAACACCTGACCCCCTATGGGCACAGCAAGTTTCTGGCCGAAGCCGAAGTCTACCGGGCGATCCGGCGCGGGCTGGACTGTGTGATTCTCAACCCAACCGTCATTATTGGACCGGGCGATCTCAACCAGATTTCGAGCAGTGTTATCCTGGAGATGGGGCGGGGCAACGTGCCCCCGACAGTGCCCCCTGGCGGCGTGACGATGATCGATGTGCGCGATGTAGCGGCGGCTCATGTCGTGGCGGCGGAGCGAGGGCGCACCGGGGAGCGTTATTTGCTCGGCGCAATTGATTTGACGCATAAAGCCTGGATGAAGCTGATCGCGGATGTCATGGGCAAGCGGATAAACGTCATTCCCCTTGCGCCGGGTCTGGTTCATATGGCAGCCCCAGCGGTGGATGTGCTGCGGCGTTTTGGCGTGCCGCTGCCTGTCGAGGGGAACCAGCTTCGCCTGAGCACGCGCATGATGTTTTATAACTGCCAGAAAGCATGGCGCGAACTGGGTGAACCGAGTGTTCCACTGCGCCAGAGCCTGAAAGATACCTACGAGTGGTACAAGGCGCACGGGGATATTTAACGGTGCCTCGCTTTCCCTCCACACGTTATCAGGGCAGCAAGCGCAAACTGGCTGGGTGGATCTGGGAGAATGTCGCGCCGCTGGCCTTCGAGTCGGCGCTTGATATCTTTGGCGGAACAGGCTGTGTCGCCTACGAGTTCAAGGCGGCGGGTAAGCGCGTCATCTACAATGATATGCTGCGCTTTAACTGGAATATCGGACTGGCGTTGATCCAGAACGCCGCTGTACGCCTGGATAACGCTGATATTGAGTGCGTCGTCAATCCGCTGCCGGGGATCGAAACCTATCCCAGTTTCATCGCCCGCACCTTTGAGGGCATCTACTTTACGTCCGAAGAAAACGTCTGGTTGGATCGCGCCGTGTTCCATATCGATCATTCACTCGATCATCCGATCAAACAGGCGCTGGCTCGTTTTGCCCTCTACCAGTCGTGTATCACCAAGCGGCCCTACAATTTGTTTCACCGGGCCAACCTTTATATGCGGCAGGCAGAGGTGCAGCGCTCCTTTGGCAACAAGTCCAGTTGGGATAAGCCGTTTGAGGCACATTTCCGGGCTTTCGCAGCAGAGGCAAACGCGGCAGTCTTTGACAACGGGCAGGCGAACATTGCCCTGTGCGGTGATGTATTCGATGCGCCAACGGAGGTCGATCTGGTTTATATCGATCCGCCGTATATTAACGGTAAAGGGATTGGCGTCGATTATTATGCGTTCTATCATTTTTTAGAGGGATTAAGCGCCTATGCGGAGTGGCCCGCGTTGATCGACGCGACCAGCAAACACCGCCGTTTGAAGCTGCGCCCGCCATCTCCCTGGACGAACTCGGATCGCATTCGGGGAGCTTTTGCTGATTTGTTTGACCGCTACCGGAAAAGTATCCTGGTGGTGTCTTACCGGGGAGATGGCATTCCCTCCCACGACGATCTGGTAGGGCTTCTGCGGCGGGCCGGGCGGCGCGTGATTGAGGCGCACCAGGATCAAAAATATGTTTTGTCTACACGAGGGTCCGAAGAACTGCTGCTGATCGCCCCATGATCGGCATAAGAAAGGATAAGAGTACTGATGGCTGAACATATCCTCGTTATTGAAGATGAAGCGCGCATTGCCCAGTTCTTGAAGCGCGGCCTGATCTACGAAGGATACCGGGTCGATGTGGCCTACGATGGGCAGAGCGGCCTGGACATGGCCCGCGACCAGCCGCCCGATCTGGTCATTCTCGACTGGATGCTGCCAGGGCTGGATGGGCTGGAAGTCTGCAAGCGGCTGCGCGCGGCGGGAGATGTGCCGATCCTGATGCTGACTGCCAAAGAAGAAGTGCAGGATCGCGTCGCGGGATTGAACGCTGGGGCCGATGATTATTTGATCAAGCCGTTCTCGTTTGACGAACTGCTGGCCCGTATCAAAGCGCTGTTCCGGCGCGTCTCACCATCGACTCGTCCCGAACTGCTGCGCTTTAACGATCTGTCGCTCGATACAGGTACGCACCGCGCCCAACGAGGGGACCGCTACATCGATCTGACAGCCAAGGAATATGAATTGCTCGAACTGTTTATGCGCAATCCCCGCCGCGTTTTGACGCGCGAAATGATTTTTGACCGCGTATGGGGCTACGACTTTGGCGGTGAGAGCAACATCATCGAGGTTTATGTGCGCTATTTGCGCCAGAAGACGGAAGAAAACGCTGAACAGCGCCTGCTTCATACCGTGCGTGGCGTCGGCTACGTGCTGCGCGAGGAAGAGTGAGGCTTCAGGACGGAAAAAACTCATAAACGTTGGGCCAATTTCTCATCAGATGCTAACCTTCGGATGCTACAATCACCTTGTCTGAAATGCTCTCATCAAAGGCGGTACGCGTCAAACGATGGGATAGCAGAATGGGTTTGGGGTGTTAAGGGGATCTCCCTGGTAACATCACATAAGTTGAAGGTGTTGTCATCCGTGACGTGTTATGATGTGCTGCCCGGTGCTGTATGACCATCCGAACGCGCCTGACGTTTTTGTATTCGAGTCTGCTGGCTATCGTGATCCTCATGTTCAGCGCCGCAACGTCCAGTATCCTCAACTGGACGCTGCGCAACAATGTGGATAGTACGCTGTTGGATGTGGCCGAAGAAGTGCACGGCCAGATCGGAAAGACGATCATTGTGCCGCTCTCCAGCACCTCCAACCCCGCCAATACCTTCCGCGATCCGCCTGCCGATAAAAGTATGAATGCATCCAACGTCTACTGGCAGCTCTGGCTCCACAACACCACCACAAATGATCTGTTTTTGCAGTCCTGGAATCTGGTGGGCATGAACTATGATGAGGCGCTCGATCCGGTTTCCCTGGATCGCGATCACGAGGTCCGGCGCGACGTGATTGCCGATGGTGCGCATCTGCGGGTTGTCACGATTCCTCTGGTCGCCAACGGGCAGATTTATGGGCATATCCAGGTCGCCCAGTCGCTGCGCACGGTTGACGCGGCAATTGATCGCCTGTTGAAGATCATGTTGATTGGCGGCGCGATTGTCCTGTTGGCCTCGCTGATGTTGGGCGATATGCTCTCCCAGCGCGCTCTGAAGCCCATCGACACGATCACCCAGGCCGCCCGCCGGATCACTGCCGCCGACGATCTCAGCCGCCGCATTCCCTATGATGGTCCGCCGGACGAGATCGGCCAGCTTACCGAAACGTTCAATGATACCCTGGAGCGGTTGGAACGACTCTTTAAGGCACAGCGCCGCTTTGTCGCAGATGTTTCGCACGAAATGCGCACGCCGCTGACGACCATTCAGGGCAATCTGGACCTGATGCGCCGTATTGGGATGGATACCGAAGCGATGGAGGCCATTGAAGGCGAGGCGGCGCGAATGTCACGGTTGGTCGGCGATCTGCTGCTGCTGGCGAAAGCCGACGCCGGGCGTCTGACACTCGACAAGGCGGTTGTTGAACTGGATACCCTGATCCTGGAGGTTTATAATCAGGCGCATCTGCTCAATGAGAGCGACACGACCACTGTTGAATTGGGGCAGATCGATCAGGTACAGGTCTTGGGCGACGTGGATCGTCTCAAACAACTGGTGCTCAACCTTCTCTCCAACGCGATCAAATATACCCCGGAGGGCAAAGTTACCCTCTCGCTCAGCCAGGATGAGAAAATGGCCTATGTGACGGTAACAGATACCGGGATCGGCATTTCAGAAGAAGATTTGTCCCATGTTTTTGACCGCTTCTACCGCGTTGATCCAGCGCGACCCCAGGGCGGCACCGGGCTGGGCCTCTCCATCGCTAAGTGGATTGCCGATGCACACGGCGGGCAGATATCCGTTGTGAGCAAGGTGGGCGAAGGGTCAACGTTTACCCTCAGTTTGCCGGTCAAACCGGATCAGCCGGTTCCCCCGGAGTCGCTCCATCCCACACACCCCAACATGCACGCCATTCGCCTGACGCGCCCGCGTTAATATTTCAGAACTGTCACACGGTATTTTTATTCATCCTGCTAAAATTTATTGAGAGCAGGCTTAACTGAGACTCAGCAGATTCTCAGATTCAGTTCACACATTGTTTACAAATGTGTTCCAAACTATGGATGAAGCTCGAATCAAAAGTTACTCATGCCCCGACGGTAATCGGGTGCCAGGGAGGATTCTCCCGGTAACGACAGACTAAAGGAGATAGAAAGTGATGTTGAAACGTTGGTCTATTCTGGCAGTTGTTCTCGCGCTGGCACTGAGCAGCGTGGGTGTATTGACGGTTGGCGCGGCGAATGACACGCCGCTACACAGCGCAGCGTCACAAAATGGTGGCGGCGCATGGCTTGGTATCCAGATCCGGGACTCGAATAAGGGTGTTGAAGTGGTCACCGTCGTTCCCGGTGCGCCTGCCGAAACGGCTGGCTTGCAGCAAGGCGACGTAATCACAGCGGTTGATGGCACGGCAGTTGACTCGGCTCAGGCGCTGACAGAAGCTATCCAGGGCCATCAGTCTGGCGACAGCGTGACTCTCAGCGTGTCGTCTGGCGGCGAATCGCGCGATGTGGATGTCACGCTGGGCGAACGTCCTGCCAATCTGCCCGAAACTGGCACACAGCAGGGCGGACAGGGTAATCAGGGTAACCAGGGCAACCAGGGTCCAATGGGCGGTCACATGAACGGTCAGATGGGCGGCAACGGCTTCCGTGGCATGCTGAATATGCTCGGCGTGACGGTTGAAGTCACCGATCAGGGCGTGCAGATTACCTCCTTGGATGAGAATTCCCCGCTGGCCGATCTGGGCTTCCAGGAAGGCGACGTAATCACCGCCGTGAATGGCACGGCGCTTGCTGATCTGAACGCGCAGACCTTGATGGAAACATTGCGCAGCGGTGGAACTGTGACCGTAACCGTCCAGCGCAATGGCGCGGAACAAGATATCGACATTGATCTGTCCCAGATCAATCTGCCGAACTTTGGCTTCAATTTCAACATGCCCAACGGCGGGGACTTCTTCTCCCAGATGATGCCGATGGGTGGATCGCTGGGCGTGAGCTTTGTCACTCTGAACGCAGATGTCGCGGCGCAGCGTAATCTCGATGTGACGGAAGGCGCGCTGATCGAAGACGTGCAGGCCGATTTACCCGCTGATAAAGCGGGCTTGCAGGCTGGTGATATCGTAACCGCTGTTAATGGCGAGCCAGTGGACGAGGAACACACCCTGCGGGATCGTATGGTGGCCTATGAAGAAGGCGACGTGGTGACGCTCTCGGTAACTCGTGATGGCGCGAGCCAGGATATCGATGTGACCGTTGGCCCGTCCATGTACGGCAATATGATGGGGCAGGGAATGCGGAACATGATGCCCTTCTTCTTCATGATCCCCGGTGCGGAACAGTTCTTCCAGCAGCACCCCTTCATGAACCCCATGATGCCAAACGGTGGCATGGGGAACGGCAACGGCATGGGACCGGGTAATGGGATGGGTCCAGGCAATGGGATGGGGCCGAATCACAACGGCAACGGCTCTGGCTCGAACAACAACCAGCAGCAGGATAATGCCCCGGCTGGCAATGGAACCGCTGCGTAACCTTACCTCACCTCTAAATCTCCTCTCCAATCAAGTTGGAGAGGAGACTTGCCTCCTCCTCTCCGGCTAGCATGCTTCGCATGCCTAGCTGGAGAGGAGGTCGGGTGGTGAGGTAATCGTTTACTCTCCCCGTACCGCGCCGCTGGCAAACAGCGTGTCGTCTTCCGCTTTGGCGATGCGCCGTCCTTCGTCCACATTGACCCAGATCAACAGCCAGCCGCCGATGATAAACAGCCCGATCAGGCTGAGCACGGCAGGGCGGCTGCTGTCGAAGAGTGCTACCACGACGGCGAAAATCATTGGGCCAATAATCCCGGCGAACTTTTCCATCACACTGAAAAAACCGAAAAATTCGCCGCTTTTGGCACGCGGACTCATGCTCGCATACAGGCTGCGGCTGAGCGCCTGACTCCCGCCCTGGACGATGGCGACCAGCCATGCCAGCAGCCAGAATTCCAGCACGGCGTTGATAAAATAGCCCCAGATGGCGATCACCGAATAGATGACCAGCGAGAGCAGCACCGAGCGCTTGGTATTGAGCAGATCGGCTAATCGGCCAACGAGCCGCTTGCCCGCCAGCCACGCCAGCGCCGCGCCGATCACCTCGACGCCGAGCAGGATGCCCAGCACCAGCCCCAGGTTGGACTGGCGGGCGGGGGGCAGCACCTCGACGCGGCCCAGGTCCAGGCGGCTGCCTTTCGCTTTGCGGTTCTGGTTCGCCGTGTTGCTGACGAGCAGGGTGTGCTGGCCTTCGTCGTCCGCTTCAATCGTCAGGCGGTTGTTCCAGCGCACGGTCTTCCGGTAGGCGTCAATCTGGCCCTCAGGCAGATCGTCATCGCCCTCAAAATCATAGGGCTTGCCGTCCAGCGACACGGCGAAAATGCCGCGATCTGGCCCCTCGGAGTAAAACAAATCGACGGACTGCCCGTTAAACGTGATCTGGTAGGCGGCGCTCGGATCGCTGCTGGAAATATAAGTCAGCGTCTCATCCTCAAATTCCGCATCCTTGACTTTGTCTGCCTGCCAACCATCCGCGCCGGAAGCTAAAAATCCCGTCGGCTGAAACGGTTCCGCGCTGGATGGCCTGCGGATCGTCAGCATGATAAACATCTGTGCCGATATAGTTGCTCACTGTCTTGTAGTCGGGCAGCGGCGCGCCGATCAGCTTCTCATCAATGACCGCCTTGCCGATCAGACCTGCCAGCGGCAGCGCGATCAGATTCCACAGGATGAACGCCAGGAAGAAAGCGCGGCGCGGATCGTCGCCATAGGGCAGGCGTCCAAAGATCAGGCTGAAGGGGATGCCTACAAACTGGACGAGCAGTAGCGCCCCGACCAGTTCCAGCGTCCCGAAGCCGAGTTCCGCGCCGTAAATGACGGCAATCCCGATGATTGTGCCGATCCCGTCGTTGTAGATCAGGAAGGCGACCAGGAATTTGAACAATTCGCGGTACTGGCGCAGGTCTTTGAAGGTCTCGCGCAGACGGGCAAAACTCACGCCAATGACCGATTCGCCAGCTTTGAGCGCCCCCGTCACGGAGGGCGGCTCCGGCACGGTGCGGAACAGCGGGATAGCAAAAACAGCCCACCAGATCGCCACGCTGACGAAGGACAGCCGCGCACCGAGTTCGCCACCGAACACAAAGATCATGGCGATATTGACTGCCAGCAGCAGCCCGCCACCCAGGTAGCCGACTGCGTAGCCTGTCGTGGACAGCTTATCGACTTCTTCCGGTTTGGCGACGTGAGACAGCAGCGCATCGTAGAAAATAAGTGAGGCCGACCAGCCGATGCGTCCCACCATAAACAGAATGGAGGCCAGCAGCCAATCCCCGGTCCCGACCAGGACCAACAGCCCGGTGAAAATGACGCCGATGCCCATGAAGACCGACAGGAATTTCTTTTTGCCGCGCATCACATCGGAGACCGTGCCCAGGATCGGAGACATGATGGCGACAATCATCAGGCTGATCGATAGGGTGAGACTCCAATAGCCTGTAGCGGTGGCCTCGCTGGGCAGGTTCGCCCCGGCTACCGAACTGTAATAGGCGGGCAGCACGGCGGCGAGAATCGTTGTGGCAAAGGCGCTGTTGGCCCAGTCGTACATGGCCCAGGCGCGCTTGCGGCGCTGGTAGGTCGCTTCATCCAGACCCTCAAACGAATCGGAAAATACGGTGGCAGACATGCATCAGGCTCCTGTATGGGGGGAAAGCGCCTTCAATCCTGGCATATCCGCCCCCGCCGCGCAGAAATGTGAGTTATGATGAGCGCGTATCTTTCCGAAAGAGTGAAACAACCCGGCGAACAATGGTGGGGATGGCGCGAACAGCAGCCCGCGTGGCACGACCAATCACGGGCGCTGCCTTGCGCACAAAACGGCCTACACGGCGAATAAGGCTGCCAAGGAAATTGTTAGGCTCAGTAGACATTGTTTACGCTCCTTGCTTGTTTTAGTTCTCGGCCCATGCGGGTAAAAAGGCATTCTCCGCGACAAGACTTAACTCACCCGTGTCCAGGTCCAGCAGCCAGATTTCCGGCCCCGCCTCCGGATCAGCCAGGGAGAAGCGCTGGAAGATGATCCGCCGCCCAGATTTGTCCCAGCGGGGGATGGCGTGATTTGTGCCGCGATCCGTGACCAGTGCCTGCACATCGCCGCTGGCGGGATCCAGCAGGTAGAGGTCTTTGCCGCGCTGAAAGCGAGCCGAATCCAGGTAGCGCCGGGCGACAATCAGCCGCGTGCCGTCCGGTGACCAGGATGCCTCGCCGTCATCAATCGGCGCGTCCTCTCCGCTGAGATTGGTGGTCGTTCCGCTGGTGAAATCGTAGAGCAGCAGGTGTGTATAAAACTCCGATCCCAATGCGCCATTGGTCAGCACCGGGTAGACGAGGCGCGTCCCATCCGGCGAAAAGTGGCCCGATACATCTTGCAGAGTCGGCAGAATCACATCGTCCTGGCCCTGTTCGTGAACGCGGATGCCGGGCAGGGAGGGATCAAACACCGCGATCCGCGATCCATCCGGCGACCAGGACGGAGCCTGCCCCAAAATCTGCGGATCATCAAACAACAGGTGCGTGCTGAGATCGGATAGGCTGACGATCCACACCCGGCTGTCGCGGCCCGACTCGGTGCGATCCGTGCGCTCGTAGGCGATCTGAGAGCCGTCGGGGTTCCAGGCGGGCGCATGGCAGAAAGAATCGACGCAATCGGTGATCGGGTGGGGGATTTTGTCACGGCGATCCACCAGCCAGATATCCCCCTGGCCGCCCTCCTCAAAGACGGTGTAGGCGATCAACATTCCATCCGCGCTGATGGCGTATTCTTCTAGCCCTTCGGCGGACACCAGCGGCGTCGTTTTGCCCGTTTTCGGATCAGTTATGACGAGGGTGCGCGTATATTCGTTGGCGGGTGTCAGGTAGGCGATGCCGTCGATCTGGGTGGGCGAGTTGTCAGAGTCATTTTTCGACTGGCGGATGATCAGCAGCAGGATCGCGGCGAGGATAATCAACGCGGCGGCAAGAGGCGCGATGATCAGGATCGGTTTGATATGTTGTGGCTGAGAGTCCTGTTTTTCGACTGGTTCCGATTCCACGCGGCGTCCTTCCTGAGTTTAGCCTCTGGAATTATAGCGCGTTGGCAATCACGCTTGCGAACCGATCTGGCGCTGCGGGGTGATACTTCAGAAACAGGTCCGGCTCGATCAGTTCCAACTCCATCAGCAGAAACCGATCCCTGTCCAGCAGGCCATCAACGCGGGCATAGAGCGGGGAGGCGGGGATGACTCGCGCCGCCGTTGCCAGGATATCCTCCGCCTGGGCAACCAGCGAACCGGGTGGGGCGATCACCTCTTCGCTGCCGCCGTGTTCCTTCTGCACGAATATTTTCCCCGCAGCAGGGCGCTTGAGCACGGTATAGGCGTATTCTCCGCCCAAGAAAATAACCGAATACTCGCCGTCGAGCACCTGCGGCATGATCGGCTGAATGAAGTGATTCAACAGGGGAACAGGCTGGTGATCTGCTTCGGAACGGGAAATAATATGCGCGCCGTCGCCGCTGGCCCCATAACGCGGCTTGACGATCACTTGATCCCAGCCCTGGGTATCCATGATCAGCGCGAGATCGCGCGCGAGTTCGCTGTCCTCCGTGCCCCAGATCGTTGGAATGTGCGGGACGCCTTGCAGATCGCGCAGGTAAATTTTATCCATGTTCCAGCGCACCAGGGGGTACGGATTGAACAGGCGCAGCCCCGCAGCCTCGACCTGATCCAACCACTGCCGGAATACCTCAATCTGGTGATGATAATCCCATGTCGAGCGCAGGACAGCGGCCTCAAATTGAGTCCAGTCCACCGCTGGATCGTTCCAGGGCACACCAACCGCCTGAATGCCGCGTTTCGCCAGCGGATCGATGAGCAGGCGATCCGACGCAGTTAGTTCCGGGCTGCCCTGGTAGGTTACCAACGCGATCCGCGTCATGATAGGCGGCTCTCCGGGGTGAGTTCGACAATCACCCCATCGCCCCATTCATACTTGGCTTCCATCAACGCCACCACTGCGGCAGCGAGTTCTGGTTCAGCGGTTGGATCCACGACGCGCCCGGTTCCCGCATAGGTGATATCGTCCACGCGGAAGGTGATTGCCGGGTTGCGCTGGATATTCTGCACCCAATGCGAACGCTCTCGCATTTCAGAAACCATGTAATAACGGCTTTCGCGCTCAACGAACCAGATTTCGATCTGGTGCTGCGTGCCCGTTTTCCAGCCCGTTGTGGTCAGGTAGAGGAACTGCGGTTCTGGCGTCATCTCTGCTTCCTAATCTCGCAACCCCAGCCGCTTGAGCACGCGCATGGCCCGCAGCGTGACCCACTTGCTGGGTTTGCCCTTCTTCTCCACGTCGATCCACATCTTGCCGTGATAGCTGAAGGCCATTTTCCAGCGCCCCTGCTCATCCTGCCTGGATACGACAAGAGCAACCGCATCATTCAGGTGAGCGATATCCAGGCACCCGGCTTCGGTCAGCGCTTCGAGGTTCAGCAGCACATCTGTCACGTAGCCGAGCGGATAGCCAAACTGGAACCAGCTTGAATTGATCCGCTCTCTATAGGGATAATCGGCGCGGGCGATATCGTACCGCAGCAGAAAATCGATGCATTCCTGGATTGCGTGCTCCACAACGGGCGTGCGCCCCACCGCAGGAACGGCGTTGAGCGCCCACAAAACGCGCACGGCTCCCCATCCACAGGGCAGCCCATCGTTAGCCGAACAGAGAAAACCTGGCCCCTGCACGCCGCCTCTGAGGTACGGCCCATAACTCTCACCTGTCACCGAACGCGCCAATCGGTCAATCGTCTGGTTCAGTCGTTCGTCGCCCCACACGCCGAGATCGAGCATCGCGCGCACCACATTTCCCCACAGGCAGTGAATAGCGAAGCTGGGAGTCCCGTTGCACGAGAACGCACCATCTTTGGTTTGCGCATGGACAAACACGTATTCAATCGCCCGCTGGATGCGCTCATCACTGCCCATCTGTGCGCCTAGTTGGGCCAGGAACAGCAGCGACCAGAGTGTTCCCCGATATTTGGGCACATATCCCGCTCCCGGCCTATCCCAGTACCCATCGGGGTTTTGTGCGTTCAAAATGACTGGGACTGGGCCTGTAACCATCACTGCGGCCTGCGCCTGCACCACGTCAGGATGATCGGCGGGCAATCCCATCAAATCGCGCAGAGCGAAATAGCGCACACCCGGATTATCCGTATCCGGCTCCAACAACCAGGGAAGCGGATCGCCGTTCAGTTGAAATTCTGCCATTGCTGCACCGTCCTTTATTAACCCGTTTTTAGTAAACACCCAAAGGACAGAGTGCGCAACGATTCGGCCTGCATATACGCAATTCACAAATTTTTCATGGCTTTGGCCTCTTTTTAGCTTGCAGTGCGACTAATAAGGTGTAGCATAGAATCAAAGCACATTAACAATCTCATACCTCCTGGCAGTCGGTGGGTGAAAGGACTTTTAGCCATGGACACGGACGATTTCTTATTGACAGTCCATGCTGAGGCACGGTGTGCCCAGCGCAATCTATCCTATGAGGAAGTTCAGTATGTGATTCGGCACGGTCGGCAGGTGCAAAACGCAGGGACGTGCGAATTTTTCCTGGGAAGGAATGATATCCCCCCCGGAGATCGGGCGCGGCAGCGTATCGCTCAGCTTGAAGGAACCGTCGTGCTGATGGATATTCAAACGGGTCTTGTTCTGACCGTTTATCGCAATCGCAAGAATGGATTAAAAAATCACCGCAGGAAGGCAAAGTACAACAGGTGCAAAGTTGCTTGGAAATTTGACTATTAAACGAAGAACGACTGCCAGTTGGGTATGGGCCTACCACTTCTCCCAATGAGTCAGTTTGTCTAATGGCTGCCGTCCGATATAGACCAGGACATCCTCGCGCGGCCTCCCTTCAATCGTTTGCGGCGCATCTTCAAGCGGATAACCAAATGAAATGGCGATAGTCGCCTGCAAATCCTCCGGAATTCTCAGAATATCGCGCGCTTGAGCCTCATCATGCAGCGATGCAATACACGAGCCAATCCCATCAGCCCATGCAGCCAGCATCATATTTTGCGCGGCTCGCCCGGCATCAAAAACCGCCCAATTTCCCGATGATGTTACGATCACAACCGCCGCCGCCGCTCCTTTGAGATGGCTGGCATACCGTCCGCAGGACGCCAGTTGTCCGAGAGTCTCTTTTGCCCGCACCACGACAAATTGCCAGGGCTGAACATTCTTGGCGCTGCCTGTCCAGCGACCCGCCTGCAAAATACGGGTCAGGGCATCGTCTGGAAGGGACGTTTCTTGAAAATGCCGTATGGATCGGCAGCTCAACAGGATATCGTATGCGTCTTTACTCATGGTCCCTCGCTAATCAACAAAGGGGTAAATGCGCGCTGTATCAGCGCGTTGATCCATGCGCGGTAGAGCAATCCTCTGGGGGCAAACTGTCCTGTTTCCGGATCAATGTTTTCTTTGGGGAACGGATATCGAACTTCAACAACAGCTACCGCTTTACCCGTGCTTTCGTAAACCGATGTGCTCACCTCGGCCCCGAATCGGTCAACGAGAACGGTATCCGGCTGTCGGGGTAGGCTGAACGTGCGGATGCGGGCGGCAACTTCTTCTGCGGCGGCTTCAGCAAGGTCTGCATCAGGGTATACCAGCGCGATCAGATGGACCTGATCCTGCCCTTCCTGCCGGTCAGCTAATACGGCCAGTGTGTAAGGCGTCAAGGGGCCATAGTTTTGCCCAGACACGTCACTACCGGGCATACCTTGCGGTACAACACCGATATCCGCTGGATTGAAAAACAGCGCTTGCAGCAGCAGTCCTTCAGGAGCGGTGATTGCTTCAGCCGCCGCGCGATAGCTTGCATCTTCAATCAGTGAAGGTTGAGTTCCTTGCGCGGTGTCGATGACCGCATTCGTCATGTCCCAAAAGCGTGAGTTCGCCAGATAACCGGGCAGGATGGCGATCCGTGCTGCCATGCCAAGCCGCCCGCCAAAGGGATCGGCTGTTTCAATCGCATCGATATTCGTCGCCGAATCTTCGAAACGATTCCAGACGGGGACGCCATTGACGTCCGTTTGTTCAAAGCCGCGTGCCTGAAGTGCTGCTCCAATTTTCTCCGGATCAAATGATCCTTGCAGGATCAGCGCCATCTGGGGAGGCGCGCCATAGTCGAGGCTGCGGTTGACGTCGGATATCCAGCTAAAGCCGACGACTTCCGGCATTTTTTCTACGCTGCTTAGTGCATACTGAAGCGCCTCTGGTGCCGGGTTGATGCGCGACAATATGCCGGGCAGCGGCACCGTTTCGAGCAGCGTTTCTACATCGCCGCGTTGATCCTCGATGCCCTCAGAAGTATACAGCGCTTGATAGTCCACATACTGCACCGGGGCCCAGCCCCGGCTGTCGGGCAGAGGATTGGGAACCAGAGTCATCATCTCTAGCAGCGGCGGTTGTTCGTCACCCTGTCCGGCGGCAGGTGAAGCGGTTGGGATCAGCAGTAGGAGTAACATCGTGAGCAGAGTAAACTGTTTCATCCGAAAGTCTCTCTCTATTTTGTGGCCAGCATACTCCCTTATCTTACACCAGGTAACAAAAAACCCCGGCCTTTTGGACCAGGGTTTTGTTTTGATAGCGGGGGTAGGATTCGAACCTACGACCTCCGGGTTATGAGCCCGACGAGCTGCCACTGCTCTACCCCGCAACGTCGCTAACATTATTTGCTAGCAGAGAAGAAGTATAACAGCCGGAAAACTGATCGTCAAGGCTGAAGATAGAGGTGCGGAGGTTTTCTAACGAGAATCTGTTACTCGGCCTCTACGTCCTGCCCGTCGTGCGCTATACTTCTGGAAACAAACGAGCAGTGTTTACCCAGGATGAGAGTTCCATGCAAGCAAGCGATATTCCGCTCGAAGTGCAGGTTCATGAGCGTCTCAGTGCCAGTCAGCAAACCTTCGCCACCGCTGAATCCAGCACAGGTGGTTTGATCGCCGCCCGCATTACCAACCTGTCCGGTAGTTCCGCTTACATGATGGGAGGGGTGGTGGCCTATGCGGACTTCATCAAACAAAAAGTGCTTGGGGTGCTGGAACAAACTCTGATTGATCACGGCGCGGTGAGCGAACCCGTTGCCCGGCAAATGGCGGATGGTGCGCGCGCCTTGTTCGCCACCGATTTTGCCGTCAGCGTGACGGGGATCGCGGGGCCAACTGGGGCAACGGCAACCAAGCCTGTTGGTTTGACGTATGTAGGGTTAAGCACACCAACCGGAACGTGGGTGCGCCGTTTTGTCTGGGAGGGCGACCGGGCGAGCAACCGGCAGTCTGCTGCCGATGCGGCGTTCCGACTGCTTCTCGATTATCTGGAGGGTCTGTTGTGAGCTTTTATCCGACGGACGTTGAAGCAACCTATACCTCGGATGGCTGGCCGATCCCGGTCCGTTTGCACTGGGCCGGAGAAGCGCTGCCTGTGGTCGATGTGGGCCGCCGCTGGAAGTCTGATGACGGCATTCACATTCTGGTGCGCGTGCCGGATGGTCGTGTGTTCGAACTGCAAACGAACGGCTCAACCTGGCAGGCGAAAATTTTATCCGCACCCCCGCATTTTGCTTGAGGAACCTCGATGATCATCAATGCGCGTTTTGCGACGATAGACGATTTTGATTGGTGCGCGGAACTGGATAACCACATCCCCAACGAAACGATCCTCCGCCGGAAGATCGCCGCCGAAGAAATTTTGCTGGCCGAAGCCAACGGGCAGCGGGTGGGCTATCTGCGGCTGGAATACCTGTGGTCGATGGTCCCGTATATTGCCCTCATCCGCGTCCGGGATGATCATCGCAAGCGGGGCATCGGGCGGGCGATGCTGGCCTATCTGGAAGCGTACCTGCGCGAACGGGGCTATAACGTCCTGATGAGTTCGTCACAGCTTGACGAACCGGAGCCGCAGGCGTGGCATCGCCGCGTGGGATTCGAGGAATGCGGCATCATCAACGGCTTGAATGAAGGTGGGATTGGTGAAGTGTTCTTCCGCAAGAAGCTGTAGAAGCTTCCGTTGCTGAACATATAGGGGCAAGGTCTTTCTTGCCCAATTCGCGTTAACTTAAGCCGTTAAGCGCCATCTCCTGACCCTCTCCAGCGAAGTCTGGAGAGGGTCGGCTGAACATGCTTTTCCGTTCAGCCGGGGTGAGGTGTGCGCCCGCGACTCATAGCGTTTATTTCCTTAACTTGATGCCTATAGGGGCAGGTCTTTCCTGCCCTTTTTCAGTAATGGCTTTACGTCGTCGCGGGCTTGCTGCGCAGCACCTTACTCTCGAACCGCGCCAGATCGACAATAAACCGTTCGTGCGTGCCTTCCCCAATTTTCTCATACGAATCCGAGGCCGACACCTCAAAGACCAGCCGCCGCCCGTCAATTTCTATCAGAGTTGCCTGCGCCTTGACGCTGACTCCAACCGGAGTCGCGGCGAGATGTTTGACAGTGAGGCTGGTTCCAACCGATGTTTGCCCCTCTTCCAGTCGGCCTGTCAGGGATTTGACCGCCGCTTCTTCCATCAGGGCGATCATGGCCGGGGTGGAAAAGACGTTGACATTACCGCTGCCCAACGCTGCCGCCGTTAAGTCCTCGGTGACTTCAATCGATGCTTCACCCATGATGCCTGTTTCCAAGACCATGTTTTGCTCCTAATCGTTCTGTGCTGCCGCGATATGCTGTTCCAGGTCATCCATCGTCTGCATAAAAGCGCGTTCCAGGTCTACCCCAGTTTGATTTGCCAGCACCAGTACGGACCACAGGCAGTCCGCCAATTCGTGGGCCAGCTTGGTCTCCCAGTCGGGAATCATCCGCGCGCCGTTATGGGCCTGGATCAGTTTGACCAGATCACCCACATCGCCCACAAAACCGAGGGTTATGTCATTGAGCGTCCAACTCTGTCCCTGTGACGTAGCTTCCAGTTCCGCGTAGCGCTGGCGAATGTCCATCGCCCGCCGCATCAAATCGTTGAGTTCCATCCTACCCCCTTAGCGTGCCGGAAGATTCGGGACGATATAGGTATTCAGCGCGTAGACCGCAAACACGGCCAGTCCGACCATCAGAGTCGGAGGCAGCCAGGCCAGCGCCGGGAACATATTCTCAAGCAGCGATGCCCAGCCTGTTAAACCCACCGCTACCAGGAAAGCAAAAACGATCAGCGCCGGGTACAGGTAGCGCCCCTGGAATTGAACAAAACTCAGATTATAGAGAATATAAGCCGCCACCACGCAGATCAGCACGACAGCCAGCACGATCAGCGCGTCCCGCTGGGAAGGTGTCAGCGTGCGCGGCCAACCGTGTCGCCAGAAGAACAATCCAACCCCGGTCAACACCAGCAGTGAGAAGAGCAGCAGCAGGGTATAGACCCGCCCCGGCATAGGAAGGGCCATCCACCCGAACTGGCCCCAGAAGCTGTGAAAGGTCGTTTTGGTATACTTGTCCAGGTACTGGGAACTGCCGATATCCTCGATATAGTCATCCGTCCGCAGTTGCCCAACCGTCACTTTTTCATGGCGATTGAGTCCCGTAAAGTCCAGCCCGCCGTAGACGCTCACGTTGCGTGCCCACCACACCCCGCCGATCAGCAGCGCCGGGATCAGGACAAAGGCGAACTGCCGGGCCGCCGTCTGCCAGGGCCAGCGCTCTCGCCGCCAGCGCAGCAGCACCGCCAGCACCGCCACGCCGCCCAGGAAATAGATCGTCGTCTTGGTGAGCAGCGCCGCGCCAACCAGCAGACCCAACCAGATCGGGTGAATGGCGCGGGTACGTGTCATTGACTCTTCATCTTCGGGCAGAGTGCGACGGTTCCCCAGGTAGACCACGGAAGCCAGCACAGTCAGCCCAACAATCAATTCGGCAAGGCTGTCGTTGCTCACGCTGCCCATAATAGACAGGTGCTGAGGCAAAAAGGCGACAAACGCCGCCCCCGTGATCGCCATGTTCGGCCAGCGCGGGACGAGCACCCACAGTACCGCCCATGTCGTCAGGACGACACCCGCGCCCAGCAGCACCGAAAGTAAGCGCATTGCCAGCAGGTCGCCGTCCGTCAGAGCATAGATGGGCGCTTCCAGCAGGTAATAGAGCGGCGGCTGGTGATCTTCGTACTGCACCGTATCCAGCCGTCCAGTCAATGCCGGGTCAAAGCCGCTGCTTACAAGCTGCTGCTGGTAATCCTGCTGCCAGTCGCCCATCTGCAACACCGGGAAATGGTGATCGTCGGCAAGCTGGCGCACATAGTTGATGTGGGCGGGTTCGTCGGGAGCCTGCCAATCCGGGGTACGAATCGCATATTCCGAGGCGATAACAAGATAAGCGGCCACAATGCAGCCGATCAATATCCATTCAACACGGCGAATCACGGCAAACTTTCTCCTTACTGCCGGGAAGATTCATGGGGAAGTGTATCAGATCATCGAAAAAAAGGTAGATCGGCGGCGGCTAGAAGACGATTCGCTGTATCTCGCCCGGTAGGGCCGAGACATCCAGCGCCCGCGCTCCGATCAGACCTTGAAAGCGTGCTAATCCTGCTGCCAGTGCGGAGGCAAACGGCTCGTCCAGGGTAACATCCTTTTCCAGCCAGAAGCCCTTGAGGACCAGCGTATTGGTTTTTCGATCCAGCTTGGGATCAAAACGCGCAGCCAGCCGATCTCCATAGAGGATCGGCAGCGTATAGTATCCCCAGCGGCGGAGATGTTCCGGTTTATACACTTCCCAGAGGTATTCAAAATCGAACAACGGGAGCGCCCGCCCCCGAGCGCTGACAATTTCCAGCGGGGCGAGGAAGGTCACTTCCTGATCAGTGGTGGTATCGAGCGGCTGCCATTCGGCTGGAATCTGCCCCGCCTGAAGGGTTTCCAACAGGGGGATATCCTCGGTCAGAACCAGACGCCGCGTTTTAGAGTCCCCTTCCAGCCCGATCTCCACAATCAGTCCCTCAGCCAGCAGTTTGTCCAGCCAACCAGCCGCCTCACTGACCTCGACTTTGCGCTCCAGCATGCCGCTGAAATGCGCGCGCCAGCTTTTCGCCGTGACGATATTCAGCCAGCGAAAGGGCCTTATCGCGAAAAAGCGTTCGGTCTCTTCAACGGGGGCAACACGGTTATATTCCGGCGGCGCGATGCGCTCCCTCAGATCGTAGATGCGGTCAAAAACACCCTGCCGCCCAAAGGTCATCAGTTCCCCGGTCAGCCACAGGTAATAAAGCGCCTTGCCCGCGTCTTTGCCAGAGCGGTAATCCCCTTTTTTGCGCGGCCCACCCGGGAAGTCGCGCGCCAGCACGGGGCCGCGTTCGCGCACGGCTGCCATCACAGAGTTGATTGCATCGGCGAACAACTCCGCGAAATGTACCCAGCGTGGCTCAGTAGCGCGGCGGGCCATCACCTGACGCCAGTAGGGAAGTTCCCGCATGGGGTGGATCATCACCGTGCCGCCGTAATCGAAGAAAGCGCGGTCCTGGTACATCAGGTCCAGCAAATCCTGCGGGTTGTAGTCCAGAATGCGACCATGCAGCGCGATATCGTGACTGCGTGCCACGACGTTCAGCGGGTCGATCTGGATGACACAGCCGGATCGGATCGCCTGGGCGATGCCGCCTTTGCCCGTCCAGCGCCGCCCCGGATAGAGGCCCTGCTTGCCCAGGATGAACTGCCGCTGGGTTTGCTTAGAGATAATCAATTCTGTGGTCATAAGGTTGCTTCCTGGCAAATGTCGTTCTCAATAGATTATGATGATTGGGGTCAGGTTACCCAACAGCAAATGATCTGTCCTCACTCTTGATCGATTTCCTATATACTTGGTTTATCGGTCAATCAAAAATATCAGCTTTACCCCCTTTGGGGTGATGGTGTATTGCCAGGATAACCGATGAACATTGACAGCCTGCTCTATCTGCTCCCGTACCTGATCTCTCTCACCATTTCGTTGGGCGTTGGAGTTCTGCTCTGGAGACGGCATATTGTACCCGGCGCCAGGGCCTACGCACTGGCAACTTTTATTGAAGCCTCGATGACGCTCGGCTACATTTTTGAGTTCAACGCGGTGAGCCTGGCTGGGAAAGTGTTCTGGGACAACATCCAGTTTATTGGCATACTAACCGCGCCGCTGGCCCTGCTGGCCTTTGCTATAAATTATACGGGCTACACCGTCCGGTATTCACGCCCCCTTTGGATCGTTCTGTTTACCCTTGCCTTCGTGAATAGTGTGCTTGTCTTTACCGATCCGGTGCACCATCTGGTACGCCCTGAAGAGCGCCTGGTACCGGGTACGCCATTTTCTGAACTCGATTATCCATTTGGCGTCGCTGCCTGGGGTGTCAGCGGGTTTACCTACGCGGTGCTGTTGATAGTTTTCTATCTGCTGATCAAGGCGCTTGCCAATGCCCAACGAATATTCAGGCAGCAGCTTTTGGTGATCTTGATCGGGATGCTGCCGCCCATGCTGGGCGAACTCCTGATCCTGGCAGATGTCAGGGTTTCCTTTCATCGCGATACGAGCCCGTTAATGTTTGCAGCTCGTAACCTCATTGTCACCTGGGGATTGTTCCATTTCCGGTTATTTGATCTCATTCCCGTGGCCCGCACGACGGTGATCGAGAATATGGTCGATCCAGTGATTGTCGTGGATCGGCGGGGGCGTCTGGTCGATCTGAACCCTGCTGCCCTGGCGGTGCTTCGTCGCCCGGCTGTCGAGGTGATTGGTCGATCCATGGACGAGGTTTTCGAAAAATGGTCAGATTTTATTGACCGATTTAGAGACGTCGAGCGGGTGTTGACTGAAGCGGTGGTCGAAGTGGACGGGGAGCAGCGGTTTCTCGAAGTGACCATTTCTCCGCTGAACGATCAATGGGGAGAACTGACAGGGCGAGTGGCTATCCTGCGCAACATAACGGCTCGGCGGCGGGCCGAGGAAGCACTCAAAGAACGTACCGCCCAGCTCGAAATAGTCAATCGAGAATCTCCAGATCGCTAACGAACAACTCAGCACCTTGAGCCGGATGAAGGATGAATTTGTCGCAAATGTGTCGCACGAACTGCGCACCCCGATTTCCAATCTCAAACTGCGCCAATTCCTCATTGATAAGCAGCCTGAGCAGGCGAATCAACATCGTGCTGTGCTTCGCCGCGAAACGGAACGGCTGGAAGAACTCATCGAAGCGTTGCTGACTCTCTCACGGTTGGATCAGCACCGCACCCAGGCCTCTCTTAGCCCATTAAATCTGAACCATCTGGTCGAAGAGTACCTGATTGATAGAGCCAGTCTGGCTGAAAGTAAGGGGCTGTCCCTCCACTTTGAGTTACTCCCCGATCTGCCCTTAGTGAGCGGTGACCGGTTTCTTCTGGGGCAAGCCCTGAGTATCTTGCTGACGAATGCGTTCAACTATACGCCCAAAGGCGGGCAGGTGGCGGTCAAAACCGAATGCTGCACTCTCGACGATCTTTTGCGCGCGGGTATATCCATCCGCGATACGGGATTAGGTATTCTCGCTGAGGAGCAGCCTCAAATCTTTACCCGGTTCTTCCGGGGCAGCGCTGGATATACCTCAGGCGTGCAGGGTACCGGGCTAGGGCTGGCGATTGCCAAAGAAATTGTAGACCTGCATCAGGGCCGCATCACGGTTGCCAGCGAAGGGATCCCCGGTCAGGGTACTGTATTCACCATCTGGCTGCCAGCTCATCCCAGTCAGTCAGTTTCGTAACCAAAAACATGGCCCGGCTATTTGACCGGGCCTTATCATATGAGAGAGGGGAATCTGAGCAAGCTCAGTGCCTACTGCCCCGGCTGTCCGACCAGACGTGGCTGGCCCAGGCGAGCGCGTTCTTCCTCGATGCGTTCCGGTTCCAGCTTGCGGACGAGCGGCTGCGGCTGGCGGAGCGCCTGTCCGACGGGGAGCTGGATACTTCCCAGCGCCCGACAACTTCCGGCCCGGCGTGATAGGTCAGCGCGCCGTGTGCCCGCGTGGACTCCTGGAACGTCTCGATCCGGCTCTCCCCGAACAACTGCCCATCATAGCCCAGAAATTCATGAACCCTCTGCGACGTAAACGGCAGGAA
The DNA here is from genome assembly GCA_963753545.1 of uncultured Chloroflexia bacterium. GTDB lineage: Bacteria > Chloroflexota > Anaerolineae > Aggregatilineales > Aggregatilineaceae > CAVWCQ01. Next base: position 193,793 of record CAVWCQ010000011.1, on the reverse strand, counting down.
CGGCGCGAGCAGAATCTTCAGGTGTATCGATGCAGCGCAGCGCCGTATAGATCGTCGTCGCCGCCTGCGCCTATCTTCCTTGACCACCTTGAACCAGGGCGCGTGATCCAGGTAGGCGTTGACTTCGCGGGCGAGGGCCATCGCTTCGGTCAGGCCGTCGCGCAGCTTGACCGCCGCCAGCAGATCGCCTACCGTCTCGAATGCCGTTTTCCACCTTGCTCCATGATTGCGCGATCATAGTCGCGCAGATCGCCGGGATCGGGCACGCGGCCTTCAAAATTCTTGATGGCGAAGGTCAGCACGCGGTTGACCAGATTGCCCCACGCCGCCAGCAGTTCGTTGTTGTTGCGGGTGACGAACCCCTCCCAGCTCCAATCGGAGTCGCGGGTTTCCGGGCACGGTCATGGTGATATAGTAGCGGATCGCGTCGGGATCGTAGCGCTCCAGAATGTCGGGAATCCAGACCGCCCAGTTGCGGCTCTTGGAGAACTTCTGCCCCTCGATGTTCATGAACTCGTTGGCGGGCACATCGTAGGGCAGGTTGAGATGTCCATCACTCGTCCTGCGCGTAGAGGCCATCGATGCCCATCAGTTCGGCGGGCCAGATGATGGTGTGGAACTCGATGTTGTCCTTGCCGATGAAGTTGTAGATTTTCGCCTGCCGGGTTGTACCACCACTCTTTCCAGGCGTCGGGCTGGCCGATGTTGTGCGCCCATTCGATGCTGGCGGAGAAGTAGCCGATCACCGCCTCGAACCACACGTACAGCCGCTTGTCCTCCCAGCCTTCGAGCGGGACCGGGATGCCCCAGTCGATGTCGCGGGTGATGGGCCGCCCGTGCAGATCGTCCACCTTGTTGCGGCGAGACGTTCAGCACGTTGCTGCGCCAGTGTTCTTTCCCGTTGCTCAGATAGCTCGCGCAGTTGCTCCGCGAAGAGCGCACAGATCGAGGAAATAGTGCTCCGTCTCGCGGACGACAGGTGTGCTGCCATCGTTCTTGCTGCGCGGGTTGATCAGGTCCAGCGCATCGAGCAGATTGCCGCAGTTGTCGCATTGATCGCCGCGCGCGCTTGGCAAAGCCGCAGATCGGGCACGTCGCCCTCGACGTAGCGATCCGGCAGAAAGCGGTTCTCCGTCTCGCTGTAGAGCAGGCGCTGCGTCTCCCGGTACAGGTAGCCGCGTTCCAGCAGCAGTGCGGAAGATGTCCTGCGAGACACGGGTGTGATTCTCGGTGTCGGTGTGCGTGAACAGATCGTAGCTGATGCCCGATCGCGCGCTGCGCTTCGAGAAATCGCGTAGTGGTAATGTTCGAAGACCTCGCGCGCGGTAATGCCGCGTTTGTCCGCTTCGACCGAGATCGGCGTGCCGTGCGCGTCCGATCCGCTGACCATCAGCACGTGGTTGCCCTTCAGACGGTGAAGCGGGCGAAAATATCGGCGGGCAGATAGGCGCCCGCCAGGTGGCCGACGTGCAAATCGCCATTGGCATAGGGCCAGGCGACGGAAACGTGAATGAATTCTGGCATCGTATCTATTTTCCTTTTCGGCGCTAAACCGGCGTCATTGTAACAGGCTCCCCTAACCGACAACAAAAAACCGCCGAATTTCACTTTCGACGGTTTAGCTTGCCGTGGTCAACGTGCGCTAGGGTAACGCCGCACGCCGTCGCCGGATGAAGCCCGACCACGGCAAGCAACGCATGCGCATCAGGAAACGTAGGACAAACACATGTTCGTTCATATCTCTTAGTATAATAAAAACGAAGGGGGATTGTCAACGCAATCGTTAGCCGTTTAATCCTCCTGAGGCAATCAAGCAGCGATACCATTCGGCACTGGCTTTGGGGATGCGGCGCTGGCTGGCGTAATCCATGTAAACCAGCCCAAAGCGCTGAGAGTAGCCCACTTTCCATTCAAAATTGTCGAGGAGCGACCAGGCAAAATATCCTTTCAGTGGAATACCAGCGCTGATGGCTCGTGCAGCATAATGAATGTGATCGCGGAGATAAGCAATCCGCTTCTGGTCGTCGATCTTCCCGTCTGCACCATCTTTGTCGTCGTTCGCCATACCATTCTCGGTGATATAGTACGCCGGAAAACGATAATCAAAGTGAATGCGGGCGAGAATTTCGAGCAGACCCGGCGGATAGATCTCCCATTGGCTGGCGGTATAATTCGGGTTGGGGAAAACCTCGCGCGGCAGATTCTGGGCTTCAGGAACAGCACTGCGAACAATCTGGCGATTGTAGTAATTGACGCCAAGGACATCGATAGGCGCAGCAATTTCCATTAAATCACCGGGTTGGACAAAATCCATCCGCCACTGGCGGGCCTCAATCACTTCCCAGGGATAACCGCGCCCACTGATCGGATCCAGGAACCAGCGCAGATGAAACCCATCTTCCAACCAGGCCGCTGCCCGGTCAAAAGCACTGCGCGACGCGGGGTGCATTGGAGGCGCATTCGATATCAGCCCGACCTCGGCATCCGGTACATTGGAGCGCAAGACAGGAATAGCCCGGCCATGCGCCAGCAAGTGATGGTGCGCCGCCCGCAGCGCTTCATCGATGTCTCGATGACCGGGCGCGTGCCCTCCTAGATAATGGCCGACAAAGACACTTACCCACGGTTCGCTAAACGTAAACCAGTTCTTGAACTCGATCCCCCAGGGCGCGCGAGATGACATCCGCATAGTGAACAAAAGCATCGACCGCAGCCCGATTTGCCCACCCGCCTGCATCCTGGAGCGCCTGGGGAAGCTCCCAATGATACAGGGTGACAAATGGCGTAATTCCGGCTTCGAGCAGTCCATCAACAAGGCGGCTGTAAAAGTCGATGCCGGGTTGGTTGATAGACCCCTGACCTTTTGGCAGGATGCGCGACCACGCTAGCGAAAAGTGATAGGCATTTAAGCCGATGTGCTTCATCAAGGCGATATCTTCGGCCCAGCGATGGTAGTGATCGCAGGCCACATCGCCATTCATGTTATCCAGGATAATCCCCGGCGTGTGGGCAAAGGTATCCCAGATGGACGGCCCTTTACCGTCCTCATCCCACGCACCTTCGATTTGATAGGAGGATGTTGCAGCCCCCCAGATAAAGTCCTTGGGAAATTCCACGGTTGCCATGTCGCCCTTTATCCCAAAACAAGTGTGACGAGATAACCCAAGACTATTGAGCCGAACAGCCCAATCCCCAGATAGAGGGCAAACACGCGCTTATGAACAATCCCCCAAACCGCCGCCATTGCCGGAAGGGTTGTGATCGGTCCAGCGATCAGGAAAGCGATAGCCGCACCCGATTGCATCCCCTGATCCAGCAGCCCGGAGACGATAGGGAGGGCCGTTACATTGCTCAGATACAGTGGAATCCCGATCAAGGCAGCCAGCGGCACGGCGAAAATATTATCTCCACCGACCCATTGGGCAATAGTGGTCTGGGGCACATAGAGAATGATGAGCGCTTCCATCAGATAGGCCAGCAGCATCCAGCGGCCCATTTGGAGGGACTGATGCAGAAATTGCACCCCAAATTTCCGCCAGTTTATGGCGCGGAAACTATCGATGACGCCTTGACTGTCGCTGTTTGCTAAAGCCGCGCCAGAGCATCCGCAATCTGAAACGGTAGGTTGGCCGCCGCAGCCACAAGAAGAAACGTTAGCCGCCGATTCTTGACAGCCGCACGAAACCGCATTCGGCTCAGGGAGGCTATATGATCCGCTGGCAGCGGCAAACTGGACGAGCGGTGATACCGCAGGCGAATACACTCTTTCGCGCAGGGGAGCAGCGACCTCGACCGATGGCGCTGAACAGCCGCAAGCGCTTCCCCCAGAATTCGCCAAAGCCAACGATTTGCCAGCAGTGGTGAGTTTGAGAATGGGTGCTCTAACCAGGGAATAGGCTCGGTCGAGCATGGGGGCGTTTTTTGCCTTCTCTGTTTTTTCGCGCAGCAGCGATCCTGAAAACATACCGCTTTGGGTGAGCATTAAAGTGATATACCCTCCGGCGAGGCTGAGGATCAAGGTCGCAGCGAGCCGGGCCACGGCAAGAGGCCAGCCGAGGGTTGCCACGCTCAGGGCAAATGTTTCGGGATCCATCGTTGGCGAAGCGATCCAGAAGGCCATGATGGGAGCCAGGGGAACCCCGCCTAAGAGAAGGGACGCAATCACCGGGACGACGCTGCATGAACAGAATGGGCTGAATGCTCCCACGAGGGTAGCCAGGAGAACTGCCCAACCGAGCCGCCGGTTGAAAGCATTGCGGATCATTCCATCCAGTTTGAGAAAGCGAATCAATACACCGAGGCTTACACTGATGAGAAACGCTGGAGCAATATGGATCACATTCTTGACAATGAACTCCAATATCCACTGGATATCGCTGAACATATTAGTCCCCCTAATATATTGACGAATATCGATATGTTTTCGCACAATAAAAGCGCGTTTGGAGCGCTTCTATTGATGTTCATCAATATGATATAGCTTATATCGATGTCTGTCAATATGTTATGCGTATTGTTTCACAAGTTGAATTTTCCTCTAATGCGAGTAGACAACACAGCCCCGTTTCTCTAACCCCTGTGCCCAATCCGGCAGCGGATCGATCCAGTTCCAGCGCAGATCGAGTTTTTCCAGGCGCGGCAGATTCCCCAGTCCCGCCGGGAGCGCCTTCAACTGGTTCGCCCGCAGATCGATTTCTAACAGGTTCGCCATCCGTCCAACCGAATCGGGCAGGGCGGTCAGGCTGTTATTCCGTAAATCCAGCACCGTGAGCTGCGCCAGACTGCCAATCGAATCGGGCAGCACGGCGATCCGGTTATCGCGCACGTGCAGTTTACGCAGACTGATCAGCCCGCCAATAGATTCCGGCAGTGCGGTAATCTCGTTCTCCATCGCGTGCAGTTCCAAGAGATTTTTCAGGTTTCCCAGCGATTCAGGCAGCGCGGTTATCTGGTTGTTGTACAACCTGAACTCCCGCAGATTGGCTAACGCGCCAATCGTTCCCGGCAGCGTCGTAAAGCGGTTGTGGGTAATGTTCAGATAAATCAGATTGTTCAGATGGATCAGAGAGTCGGGCAGCGTTTCCAGCCGCGTATGGCTGACATAGAGGAATTGGAGATTGTGCAGATTCCCCAGCGACTCCGGCAGAGCCGTGAACTCGTTAACGCTGATATCCAGCACCCGCAACTGGGCCAGATTCCCGATGCTGTCCGGGAGCCGTAACAGACGGTTGTTGTGGGCGTATAACTGCCGCAGGTGCACCAGACCGCCCAGCGAATCGGGCAGGGCGGTCAGGTTACAGTCTGGGACGAACAGCGCCTCAATCGTCTGATCAACTCGGATCAATCACCGCCCGGCAGCCATCACTCACAAGCCGATCTCGCGTCATGATCGGGATCGGCCTTCCGATCAGGTCTTCTAATTCTCGTAGCGCGCGTTTTTCTGTTGTTGAGAAATTCATGATGCCTGCTTTTCTGTGCATTTCCATCAATGCCAATATTCTGGCATACGCTACACTGTGGCGCGACTTTTACGCTCCGTTGCGCGTATAACTGCATGGTTCGAAACACTTGAGGGGAGTTTTATCAACATGGCAAAAAGTTACAAACTGTCACCGCTGCGCCGCGTGGTTAATCGGATGCTGAAAACCGCGCTCGGCCTGGGAATAGGCCCGAAAGAAATGGCGATTCTCACGGTGCGCGGTCGCAAGAGCGGCAATCTGATTTCGACACCTGTTTCGCTGGTGGAGGAAAACGGGACGCGCTGGTTGGTTGCGCCCTATGGCGAGGTCGGTTGGGTGAAGAATGCGCGCGCTGCCGGGGAAGTGACGATCCGGCGGGGGCGTAAGATCGAGACGCTGAAGATCATCGAACTGAATGATCCGAAAGAGAGCGCCTCGATTCTGAAGAAATATGTCCAGGTGGCTCCGATCACCCGCCCCTATTTTGACACGCATTATGCCGCGCCCGCCGAGGCGTTTGCCAATGAAGCGGCGAAACATCCTGTGTTTAAGTTGGGCTGATGACCAACACGAGGGGCGTATGTTTGCCATGCGCCCCTATTTGGCCTTCTTTTTTGCCCGGTAGCCTTGCACCGCCTCATGTGTGATCGTGATCAGGGCGAGGGCTGTGCTTCCCAGGATGATCCCCATAAAACCGACCATTGCCAGTGGTTTTGATCCAACCGCCAACCCAATCAGGGTGATGCTGCCCGACGCCAATGCGATCAGGCCGTGCCCGAACGCCTGACGCCCCTCGACTTCGATTTCTCCAGCCGTGTTGGAGAGGGTAGCGCGGTGAGAGCGCACCGCCTCGATTCCTCCCAGCAGGGCCAATACACCAAAAATGAGGAAAAAGAACTCTACCGTTGTCATCATTTCCCCCTCAACGCGTTAGCTGCTTACCGCGCCTGGCCTCGGCACTCAAGCTTCATAATCAAACCAGTCAAAGTACGCCGGGGTAGTTCCCTGCACGTACATCCCCATATAGACTCCCGTAAAACCGCCCGCCACTTCGGTTGATAAATAACGCGTTTCCCCAGAGGCAAGAGTGGTTGGTTCGTGGGCCGCCGCGGAATAGAAAAACTGGTACTGCTCCTGATCCGCCTGAATGCCGAGAATCACAGGCCCATCAGGAATGGCTGCTTGAGCGACAACGGCAACCAGGCTGCCAATCCGCCGCCGCACGATCACGTGACGTTGCCCATCGATCCGCCTGAGACCAATCTCGTAGTGATGGCGTTCGTTCATCAGCACGGTCAGCCCCGCTTCTTCATCTCGATCCGCAGGCTGATAATCCAGGTAGGCGGTGGCGGTGCAGTCGAAATGCTGCTGGCGGCGTCCCACGAACGCGGTTAGTTCGGGATCATCCAGCGTCGCCGCAGACCCGCTGAGCCGGAGCCAGCCGGGGCGATCCGTTAACGACCAACTGGCTGGCTGGGGATTCCGGCGGAAATTCCACTCCATCCGCAGGTGCGGCGAGTCGAAATCATCCCGGCTGGATGGAGTTTGATCCCAGGGGTGCTGGGGCAGCAGATCGGCGTTCATGACCAGATCAACCTTGCCCACGATAGGCCAACCGTCGGCTGTCCAGCGAACCGGAGCCAGATACGTTTCCCGCCCCAGATGATAAACAGGTGGATACCCATGCGGTCGCACCGCCAAAAAGACCAGCCACCACGATCCATTGTGCGCCTCAATAAGCTCCGCGTGTCCGGTCGCCTGAATGGGATGCTCGATGCTGCGATGCGTCAGGATCGGGTTATGGGGACATCCCTCAAACGGCCCCCAGGGGTTGTCCGCCCGCGCTATCGTTTCGAAATGCCCGTATTCCGTCCCGCCTTCCGCTGACAGCAGATAATACAGGCCGTTGATCTGATAAAGATGCGGCCCCTCCGGATATTTTCCGCCTGTGCCGGGCCAGATCATCTGCGCCTTGGATATCGCTTTGCCCGTCGGGAGATCGATTTCAAACTGGTAAACCTTCTGGCCTGCGCCCGTACAGGTGAAATAAACCTTTCCATCGTCGTCAAAGAAGAGGGACGGATCAATCGAAAATTCCAGTTCGCCGCTCGTAGAAATCCAAACCGGTTCCGACCATTCCCCTTCGGGCTGCTGGGCGTGAACGTAAAAATGACCACCGCCGCTCACATTCGTCGTGACCATGTAAAACGTGCCGTTATGGTAACGGATGGTCGGCGCATAAATGCCCCCTGAACTGGGAGCGCCGCTGAGCGGGAGTTGGCTCGGTCGCGTGAGGCAGTGACCGATCTGCCGCCAGTGAACGAGGTCGCGGCTGTGAAAAATAGGGACGCCTGGGAAATATTCGAAGCTGCTGGTGACGAGATAATAATCATCTCCCACACGGCAGACGCTGGGATCGGGATAAAAACCAGGGAGGATTGGATTTGTATAATGCATAGGATGCTACCTTGTTGATGGCCGGGAACCCCTCCATCTTACTGCTGCGCTTCGTAGCTTGGCAAGTCGCTTTCCAGGTGGCGGATGCGTGCCGACTGCATGATCAGCAGCGTCGATCAGGATGATCACCCCGCCGACCACGATCAGCAGCAGGCCCATTCCCGCTCCTGCACCCCGGCCCACCAGCGGCGCGACGATATCCCAGCCGGAACGGCGCGCGGCAGGCTCCAAGACATGATCGACCAGCCGCGCCGTGATCAGGAAGGAAAACGGCGTCATCAGGGTAAAGAGCTGCCCGGTGATGGCAAAAACGCGGCCTTGCAAATCGGGCGGCGTTTTGTTTTGCAGGATGGTGTTAAACAGCGCCCCGGCTAAGGGCAGCGGGAACAGAGTCGCGAACAGCGCCGCGCCCAACAGAATCGGATGCCGCGCCACGCCATAAGCCATCAGCATCAGGCCATGAAACAGATACCAGCCGAGAATGACCCGTATGCGGTGCTGTACGCGCCCGAACAGCGCGATCGATGCCGCGCCTGCCAATGCGCCAAGATTTATCATCGCCAGCAGCAGGCCCAGCACGGACTCACTGCCCGTCACGCTGATAATGTAGGGGATCGCCAGTTCGAGCGGTCCGTTGATCAGGAAAAAAATGAAGGAGAGGTAGATCACCATGACCAGCAGCGCCCTGCGCTGTACCAGATAGTGCCACCCGCCGAGCAGTTCCCGCCGAAAACTGCTGCCCAGCGCTTCCGCTTCGGCGGAGATGGGCGGGCGGGGGATGGTGATCAGGGAGACGACCAGCACAGCGACAGCAAAGGTGAACAGGTCAAAGGCCATCACGCCCGTTACACCCACCATCGTATAAAGAAGTCCCGCCAGCCCTGCCGCGACCGCGCTGGCCAGCGGAAAACCCATCTCAGTGATGCCGTTCGCCCGATCCCGGTGCCGTTCCGGGACAAGCATGGTGATGGTAGCGCTGCTCGCTGGGCTTTGCAGCGTCGCGAATATCCCTTGCAGCAGCACGACAGCGTAAAGATGCCACAGCCGGAACGAACCCGACAGGAAGCCCACCAGCAGCAGCGCCGTGCCCACTGCCTGCCCAACGTCGCCCAGGATGATCACGTGCCGCCGGTCCCAGCGATCCGCCAGGAACCCGGTCAGGCTGCCGATCATCATGCTGGGCAGTTCCGCGAAAAACGCCGCGATCAGCAGCGGCGCGGTGTTCCCCGTATCGCGAAAAATCTTGATGCCGATGGCAATCCCGGTCATGCGGCTGCCGATCAGCGAAAAAATCTGAGTGGCGATCAGGATGGCAAAGGTCCGCGTCTCGATCCGTGGCCCGGCACGCATGTTACCCGATCACGCCTGCCAGTGCCGCGTTGAGCAGATCTTTTGCCAGACCTGTGTTTCTCAGGCGACGATACAGCATGAAACTTTTTTCTCCTTGGTGGCAAACCAAATGAACTCGCGCTAGCGAACTTACAGCGGCAGCAGCTTGGGCCGGATGTCATTCAGATAAGCCGCCGCGCGCTCATCGTTCTGTTCCTCCAACCCCGGAAAGCCGCCCCAGTGAAAAGCGATTTGCAGATAATCAACGAAGGTCGTGTTGTGCGGCTCTTCCAGCAGCGGAACATCTGCCGCCGGGTTGGGCAGGGCGATCTCGTATCCAACCCCGCCGCCGCCCAGGTTCGACTTTGAATCCGCGTCAGGAGCAATGATCAGGGGGAAGATATCTGGATCTCCGCCCTCCCAGTCGCTCTCGCCTTCCGCATTGATATCGCCCATCCACACGACCAGCGGATCGGATATCACCTGATCTTCGGGGTTGAGGGGCTTCATGGGATTTTTCAGGTGCTCCATCTGCTGCCAACCGGACAGCGATTCGAGCATATCATTGAGCGTATTGAGCATCGCGGGATCGAGCGAAGAGGCGCTGCCCTGTAAGAGCGCGAGCATCTGGTTAAAATCGAGCGATTCAGGCCCAACCATAAAATTGGCCTGGAAGAAGGTGGTAGGTGGTTCATAGTACGACAGCCCCGGATGCGTGCCCGTCAGATTCTACTTCACCTACGATTTCGATCCAGGCGCGAACAGAGAGCGGCACGGGACCAACTGTCTGCTCAAACCCGTCCAGTTCAGCAATCTGATCGTCATCCGGCGGTTTGAAGGGCTGCGCATCCTGGAACTGGTACCCCATTGTTTTCAGGTGCGCGACGATGCGCTCAATGTTCGTACGCGCCCGCCGCATCGTTTCCTGCGCGACAGCCCACGCGTCCGGCAAGATGGAATTGTCGCGCACAGCGGGGCCAAGCGCCACCAGTTCGGCCCAGACCTGTTCATATTCGCCTGCCATATAACGTTCCAGATACATGTGTTATCCTCCTGTCTCGTCCTACGCCAGAAGGATAGCACATTTTTTTGGTGGGGTGCTGTTTGGTAGGGGCGGGTTTGTTAACCCATACGCGCTTCGATGCCCATGCCGAGCGAGATGAACTACTTGGGGCCGATTTTGGACGAGAACATGCCCGCTATAGCGGAAGCTGTGGTACTTGGTATAAATGATGGTTGAGCCTCCCTTTGCTCTGCACTTGCTGGTATGATCTCTGGTGCGCGTCTCGCGCTCTTTTTATGCGAAAGGACCATTTATGCCTATTCCCCAGTGGTGGCAGGACGCGATTCTCTACCAGATTTATCCCCGCTCGTTTGCCGACGGCAACGACGATGGGATCGGTGACATTCCCGGCATCATCGAGAAGCTGAATTATTTGCAGTGGTTGGGCGTCACGGCGCTGTGGATTTCGCCGTTTTATCCGTCACCGCTGTTTGATGTGGGCTATGATATTGCCGACTATACCGGGATCGCTCCCGAATATGGCACCCTGTCCGATTTTGACGACCTTTTGGCGAAGGCTCATGAACGGGGTATTCGCGTGCTGCTCGATCTGGTGCTGAATCACACGTCCGACCAGCATCCCTGGTTCCAGGAGTCCCGCTCCAGCCGCGATAACCCCAAGCGAGACTGGTTTATCTGGCACGAGGGTAAAAATGGCGGCCCACCCAACAACTGGGAATCGATCTTCGGCGGCCCGGCCTGGACGCTGGACGAGCGCACCGGGCAGTATTATTACCACTTCTTTTTCACCCAACAGCCGGATCTGAACTGGCGTAATCCTGAAGTGCGCGAGGCGATGTTTAACGCCATGCGCTTCTGGCTGGATCGCGGCGTGGACGGCTTCCGCCTGGACGCGCTGGGCACAATCTTCGAGGACGAGAATCTGACCGACTCGCCTGCCGAAGTTAAGCCGAACGTTGATTTGATGGTCGAATACTACACCGGGCAGCGTTCCAAGCAGGATCAGCAGGCTATGCGGCTCAAATTCCAGTACCAGCGTGAACTGGCCGAGACGTTCCAACTGATGGGCGATCTGCGCAGGCTGTGCGACGAATACGAAGATCGTGTCCTGCTGGGTGAAACAAAGGAAGTTTCCTACTACGGCAGCAGTGACGATCCCTATCTGCATTCCGTTTTTAACTTTGACCTGACCAATATCGGCGCGTTGGATGCCGAGGCAATCCGCCGCATGCTGCGCTCGCGAATACCTGCCGTACCGTTAGGTGCGTGGGAATCGAACACCATTGGCAACCATGACCGCAGCCGGGCTATGACCATTTTTGCCGACGGTCAGTACGACCAGGAGCGCATGCAGGTCGCTCTGGCAATGGTCGCTTTTCTGTGGGGCACACCGACCTTTTATAACGGCGAAGAGATCGGTATGCGCGATCTTTTCCTGCCGGATATCAGCCTGTTCCGTGACAACCGGGGCACACGCGCCTATGAAGCCGTCCTTCGTGCTGGGAAAGACGCTGGCGAAGCACTGCGCGTGGCGAACGTTGCCAGCCGGGATCGCTGCCGTACTCCGATGCAGTGGGAGAATGCCCCGAACGCTGGGTTCTCCTCAGACGATGTGCAAACGTGGCTGCCCGTTAATCCCGACTACGCCGAAGGTATAAACGCGGTCGAGCAGAGCCACGATCATGGATCGCTGCTCCATTTCTTCCGGCGAGTTGCCCAGACACGGCACGCCAACATTGCCCTGCGGCGCGGCTCGTTCGATCTGGTCGATAATACAGGTCCGGTGCTGGCTTTCTGGCGGCGTCACAAAGAGCAAACGTGCCTCGTCGCGCTGAACATGTCCGCCAAGCAGTCAGCGCTTGAGGTTCGAGGGACAGACGGCTGCACAGTGATTTTTTCCAGCCATTCACGCGGCCCGCAGACAGGCATTGGGCGGCTGCTGCTGGCTCCTTATGAAGTTCTTATTTTAGGGAAATAGGACCGAGCAAAGGATAGTTAGACAGTGAATCAGAAGCGGTTTCCATCCGATTTTGTTTGGGGAACGGCGACCTCCTCCTACCAGATCGAAGGCGCGGCGAGGGAAGATGGCCGGGGCAAGTCAATCTGGGATCGATTTGCGCATACGCCGGGCAAGGTCAAAAACGGCGATACAGGCGATATTGCCGCCGACCATTACCATCGTTATCCCCAGGATATCGCTATCATGCGCGATATCGAAGTCAAAGCCTACCGCTTCTCGATTGCCTGGCCGCGTATCCTGCCCGCTGGCGATGGAGCCGTGAACGAAGCTGGCCTCGCTTTTTATGATCGTCTGGTGGATGGGCTTCTTGAAGCGGGGATTGCCCCTTTTGCCACCCTCTATCACTGGGATATGCCGCAGCAGATTTATGAACGGTTGGGCGGCTGGGCCTCCTGCGAGATGTCCGATCATTTCGCCCACTATGTTGATGTCGTTTCACGCCGCCTGGGGGATCGCGTCCGGTACTGGGCCACCTTCAACGAGCCTCGCATTTTTACCATGCTGGGTTATCATCGCGGCACGCACGCGCCGGGCCTGACGGATGAACGGCTCTCGGTGCAGGCCGCACATCACGTGATGCTGGCCCACGGCAAGTCCGTCCCGATCTTGCGCGCCAATGTTCCCCATGCCCAGGTTGGCATCGTTTACGCCCTGAGCGCTGTCGAAACATCCAGTGATCACCCCGACGTGCTGGCCCGCGCCCGCATTCAACACGCTCGCACGAATTGCTGGTTTGTCGAACCCGTCCTGAAGGGCTGTTACGCGCCGGAACTGCTGGAACTCCCTGAATTTGCCGGGCTGCAAATCGAACCGGGCGACATGGAGATCATTTCCCGGCCCATCGACTGGGTTGGTGTGAATTATTATTCGCGCACGATGATCACACTGGATCACGTGCAGGGCACGGCGGTTGCGATGATGGGCGGTTATGCCTCCAACCAGAAACTGCCCGGAGAGACACTGCCCCGCACGGCTGTGGGTTGGGAAATTTATCCACCCGGCTTGTATAGTGTGCTCAAGCGCCTGAATGATGATTACGCGCCAAAGGCAATTTATATTACCGAAAACGGCGCGGCTTTTGAGGATATCGTCAGCCCCGATGGGCGGGTCCATGACGAGCCGCGTGTCGAATTTCTGCGCGAACATTTTAAAGTGGCATGGCAGTCGATTCAGGAAGGCATTCCGCTGCGCGGCTATTTTGTCTGGAGCCTGATGGATAACTTCGAATGGGCACACGGCTACGGCCCGCGCTTTGGCCTCGTCTATATTGACTATGTCACCCTGGAACGCCGCCTGAAGGACAGCGCCCGCTTCTACCAGTCCGTGATCGCGACGAACACGGTGCCCGAAATTGAGTAGAATAGAACTAAAACGGTTATGAGTTGGAGTTTGGCGGATGAAGGTCATTGAAGTATCGGGACGGATTAACGAAGCGGGAAAGCTAGAAATTGAGCTTCCAGAGGGTTTGCCGCCCGGTTCTGTTCGTGTTCGAATTGAACTGGGCGAAGATATCCCTCCTCTAAGCGAACACGAAATCGATGAACTGCTGCGGACGACTCCTCTGACCGGGGCCGAGATAGTCGCTGCTGGGCTGACTGGTGGATGGAGCGATCTGGATATCCGCGATAGCGCAGCCTGGGTTGAGGATATGCGCCGCCAACGAAAAGAGAAGCGTTCGTCGTGGTAGATGCGCTGCTCGATACAGCGATCCTGGTTGATATACTGAGAGGTTATCCACCTGCTGTTGCGTGGTTAGCCTCTCAACGCAATCTTGGCATGTATGGTTAGAAATCATTGAAGGAGCGCCAGATCGCCGCGCTCAACGGGCTGCACTTCATCTCTTGAAGAGTTTTGAACATATAGACATCCTGCCTTCAGATATGCAATGGGCAATCCGGCAGTTAGCACACCTGCACCTCACTCATGGAATTGACGCAATGGATTGCCTCATAGCGTCTGCCAGTTATCGTTTAAGCCTTCCCCTTTATACTCACAATCTGAAGCATTTTGGTCCGCTTTTAGATCAGTTGGCTCAAAAACCGTATTAGCTCATAGCTTCTCTTTCACGCGCCAGCCAACAAATATCACCACAACGAGATAAACGACGCTCACGACGGCGATAACTGGAAGGGTAAAACAGAACAAATCGGCGCTGCAAATTTGTTTGTCGGGGTTGTCGCAGCACTAACGTTCTGCAAACAACAATCCATGCGAGGTTAACCGCTCCTGAGACAATCAGCAGCTTGCAGCTTGCTCGCATATTCGGCTCAGTCAGCGCAAAAATAAGTGATGCCGGAACCAGCAGAAAAAACAGGATGATAACTGTGCTTAGCTTCTAGCCAGTAAGACAAAATCGCCCGCATCTTCATGATCCGGGCGATTTCGATAGAGGTAGCAGGAGGGGTTAGTGTAGAATCTTGCTCAGGAACAACTTCGTACGTTCGTGAGAAGGATTTGAGAACAGCACATCCGGCGTATCCATCTCGACAATCTTGCCGCCATCCATGAACACGGCGCGATCCGCTGCCGCCCGCGCAAAGCCCATTTCGTGCGAGACCACGACCATCGTCATGCCTTCTTTGGCAAGCTGGAGCATCACGTCCAGCACTTCCTTGATCATCTCCGGGTCGAGCGCGGAGGTCGGCTCGTCAAAGAGCATGATCTTGGGGTCCATCGCCAGGGCGCGGGCAATCGCGACGCGCTGCTGCTGCCCGCCCGAAAGCTGGATCGGGTAGGCATCGGCTTTATCGGGGATGCCCACTTTTTCCAGCAGAGTCATCGCCCTCGCCAGCGCTTCGCTTTTTTTGCGCTTGCGGACGATACGCTGCGCCAGCAGGATATTGCCGAGCGCGGTGCGATCCGGGAAGAGGTTGAAGCTCTGGAAGACCATGCCAACCTCGGTGCGAACCTTATTGATATTTTTGCCGCCGCTCAGCGGAATGCCATCAACGACAATGCTACCGCCGTCAATGGTTTCCAGGCGGTTGATGCAGCGCAGCATCGTGCTTTTGCCAGAGCCGCTCGGCCCGACAACCACCACGACCTCGCCATGTTTGACATCCAGACTCACGCCGTTCAGGGCGTGAACAGTTCCGCGCAGCGTGTGGAAACGCTTGTGTACGTTTTGAATGCGGATAATAGGTTCAGCGGACTCGCTCATCGTTTTTTACTCCCAACACTAACGAGGCAGCCGAGTCCGGCGCTCGATCACCCGCACCACAACCGACAGGAAAATGGTCATCAGCAGATACAAAATGGCGACCGTGTTAAAACTCTCGAACGCGCGTAGGTTGCGCGACATCGACAGGCGGCCCAGTTGCAGCAGGTCGGGCAGGGCCAGCACGGAAATCAGCGCTGAGTCTTTCAGCATCGAGATCAGGTCATTGCCCAGCGGCGGCAGTACAACCCGCACGGCCTGCGGCAAAATGACGTAGCGCATCGCCTGCGGGTAGCTCATGCCCAGGCTGCGGGCGGCTTCCATCTGCCCCCGACTGATGCTCTGGATGCCTGCCCGGAAGATTTCGGCAATGAACGCGCCGTAACCAAAAGCCAGACCCGCAATCGCCATCGTTTCAGTGCCGGGGTCCAGGGGCGTGTGATCGCGGATTTGCGGGCTGACCACAAACCCGGCATAGAGTAGAATGACCAGCAGCGGGATGCCGCGAATCACCTCAACATAGAGGGTGGAGACGGCGTAAAAAATCGGATTCTTCGAGACGCGCAGCAGCCCAAACAGCAGGCCGAGCATCAGCGCCAGCCCATATGCCAAAAAGGTGACGCGCAGCGTCAGGAAGATACCTGCGTTGCAGCCGCGGATGTTGTTCAGGGCGCAGGCTCCCGGCTCTTCTTTATCCTGGCGCGCGCCTTCGTTGATTGCACTGCGGTTGATCGTCCGGTACTGCGCTTCGACCGTCCGCACCGTGAGCAGATCGGCTTTGGCCGTGCTGCTCTGATCGCCAACCAGTTCATCCTGCGACTGGTTGGTGAGGGTGCTCACACCCTGCAGAATGGTGTCGTTGGGCGGCAAAATGCGCCCGGTAATCGTATCGTCCTTGAGCTTGAGCGATACCTGGCAGTCTTTGGCGCATTCGATCACGCCCGGCTGCGAGCCAAAAGCGTTCGTCAGTTCCGGCAAAATAACCTGGGCATCCGGGTTTTCGTCGTCCCAATCCACGATTGCCCGGCGGTCTGGCCCCGTATCGACATAGAACAGGGCGGTGATCTCGCCAGAGTTGACCGCTTCCAGTCCGGCATCCAGGGTATCGTAGGCAGTCAGATCGGTCTGAGCCGTGCCGCCCGCATATTCTAGCGGGACAGAGAGTCCGGTCAGCAACTCGATTTTGTTATCCGCCAGCAGGGCGCGGATATCAGGGCTGTCTACAAAACCAAAATGAAGGGCCTCGTCCGGCGTGACAACTTCCTCCGCCGATGGTTCGTAAAGGGCGACCGAGAGCGTCGGCACATAAAAATAATCCACATCGCCTCGCCGGATTTCGCGCACGGTTCCATCGGACGTTTTGATGCGGAGATTCGTCTGGGACAGAGTCTGGAGCGTACCGTTGAGCACTTCACCCGAACGTTCGATCGTGACCCAATCCTGGCAGGCTGGCCCGGAATTTTCATCGCACGGGGTCGGGGTGGGATCGCCCATAATGCGTGAGGCGTCAAAGGTGATATCCACCGGATCGACGGTGCGGATCTTGAGTGAATCGCTGGTCTCATCGACCACTGTGCCCGTCACAACCGAGTTCGGAATCACGTAATCAATGGTGACCGGGTCATTGGGCTGAGGGTTGGCTGGCTCCTGGTGGGTGATCCAGTCTTTCTGGATCGCCACCTGTTCACCCGTTGCATCATCCTTGATCACGAGTACCGCCGGGGGAAGTTCGGATACCTTAAAATGGTAGCCTTCCTGATCGGCGTTCATGACGGAACGTAAAAAATCAAGCGTAACGGTCTGGGTGGAGTCTTCCGTTTGTGAGACAAATGTGCCGCTGACCGTCTTCTTCTCTTCGTACACCTTGACGACCCTCAGAAATTCGTCGGTCGTGACCTGAGGATTATCGGTAACGAATTTGATGATGTTCTGGTAAATAGTGGAGGAGAACATCGAATAGAGAACGGAGATAGCAACAACACCAAGAATAATAGCCCACCAGGGTAGGGCCGCCAGCCAGTTGAGAGCCTGATCGGTCAGCTTCGGGCGGCTAAGGGGAACGTCTGCGTCCTCATTGAGAGGAACGGATGGAGGTTGAGTGCTTTCTTCTGCCATGATCAATCCCAGATTGCAACTTAATTGAACGGGTAACGCTGACTGCATTCAAATGGAGAGGTCCCGTTTGGGACCTCATTCGGAAAGGATGGCCGGTCTACACAGATCGGCCATCCAGTTTAGAGCAGGTACAACTTACTTGGTCGGGCGGAAAGCGGACGGAGGCTGCATGCCGAACCACTTTTCGTAGATGTCGGCATAGGTTCCGTCAGCGATGATAGCGGCCAGACCGCTGTTGATCGCGTCGAGCAGTTCGGGCTTGTCGGGCTGGACGGCGATGCCGTACAGTTCGTCGGTGAACGGATCACCAACCAGGACTGCGCCCAGTTCAGGATTCTTGGCGATGATATCCGCGCTTACGGGGCCGTCATTGACAATTGCGTCAATTTCGCCCGCGCCCAGCGCCTGGAACGCCAGCGTGATTTCGTCATAACGGACGACTTCCACGCCCTGAACTGCGCTGATGGCGATGTCGCCCGTTGTGCCCGCCTGAACGCCGACGCGCAGCCCTACCAGGTCTTCCGGCTTGGAGATGGTGTTGGCATCGGATTCACGCACGGCGATCATCTGGCCTGCGTTGAAGTAGGGGTTGGAGAAGTCAACGATTTCTTCGCGTTCGGCGGTAATCGTCGCGGCGCTGCACACCACGTCGAATTCACCAGACTGTAGGGCGACGAAGATGCCGTCCCAGCGGGTGTTGACGATATTGAGGCTGAAGCCCGATTTTTCAGCGATAGCGTTGAGCATGTCCATGTCGAAGCCGACGACGTTGTTGTTTTCGTCAACAAATTCGAAGGGCGGATATTCGGCATTCGTGCCAACGGTAATCACGCCCAGGTCTGCGCCAGTGCCACCCGCTTCGGGAGCAGCAGCTTCTTCGGTGGCAGCAGGTTCAGCCGCGACGCCGTAGCCGGTGCTGATGGTGCCGTCCTTGAGGCCAGCGGCGACAGTCGCCAGTTCATCCTGGATATCCTGTGGGACAACATCGGTGAAATCGTGCAGCGGAGCGAGGCCCGCATCACCGAAGAAGTTACCCGCCGGGACATTGCCATCAGCGAGCTGCATGATGATGGCCGCGACACCCTTGTCCAGCAGTTTCATGGCGCTGGAGACGAGGCAGGGGTGTGCTTCGGGGACGGTCAGCCACTGGTCGGAGTCGACACCGATGCAGTAGGGCGGCGGTCCACCCGCGCCCACGGCATTGGCGACTTCGATGAGGGCACCGTTTCCGGTCTTGCCACCCGCGCCGAAGACGACATCCGCGCCCTGGTCAAGCGCCTGGCGAGCGGTGGTCGCGCCCCATTCGGGGTCGGTGAAGGCCTGGTCGATCGCGCCTGGATGGTAGGTTGAGATGATGTTGATGTCGGGATTGACCGAACGCGCCCCGGCTTCGTAACCTTCCTTGAAGGCGACGACGGGCGGCACCTGGTCGGTTCCGAGCACGGCGGCAATCGTGCCGCTCTGGGTCAGGCGCGCGGCGAGCACACCCGCCAGATAACCGGACTGATCTTCATGGAAGATGAGACCGATGACGTTGGGCAGGGTTTCACCCTGGAACTGGTCCACACCGATGAAGGTGATGTCCGGGTAGGTCGCGGCGGCTTCCGCTGTGGCTGTGCCCAGTGCGAAACCAACGGTCACGATGATGTTGTAGTCCTGCTCGGCGAACTCGGCGATGTTATCGGCATAGTCCACCGCGTCCTGCGTCTCGATGTAGTTCACTTCCGCGCCGCAGGTTTCCGCTGACAGGACACCTTCCCACGAGCTTTGGTTGAAGCTCTTGTCATTGATCTGGCCCACGTCTGTGACCAGGCCGATCTTCATGCTGCTCAGATCGTACTTCGTGCAGTCGATCAATTCTGGAGCAACGATTTCTGGAGCTTCCGTCGCTACGGGGGCTGCAACTTCTTCGGTCGCGGCAGGAGCGGCGACTTCTTCGGTCGCTGCCGGAGCAACTTCTTCAGTCGCGGCAGGAGCCATGGCGACTTCTTCGGTTGCGGCTGGGGCAACTTCTTCAGTCGCGGCAGGAGCCATCGCAACTGCAACTTCTTCGGTTGCGGCAAGGGCTGCGGCGGCTTCTTCAGTTGCAACTGGAGCAGCCTCTTCCGTGACTACCGGGGCAGCAGCTTCTTCAGTGGCAGCAGGTTCAGCCGCGACGCCGTAGCCGGTGCTGATGGTGCCAGCCTTGAGGCCAGCGGCGACAGTCGCCAGTTCATCCTGGATATCCTGTGGGACAACGTCGGAGAAATCGTGCAGCGGAGCGAGGCCCGCATCACCGAAGAAGTTACCCGCCGGGACATTGCCATCAGCGAGCTGCATGATGATGGCCGCGACACCCTTGTCCAGCAGTTTCATGGCGCTGGAGACGAGGCAGGGGTGTGCTTCGGGGACGGTCAGCCACTGGTCGGAGTCGACACCGATGCAGTAGGGCGGCGGTCCACCCGCGCCCACGGCATTGGCGACTTCGATGAGGGCACCGTTTCCGGTCTTGCCACCCGCGCCGAAGACGACATCCGCACCCTGGTCAAGTGCCTGGCGAGCGGTGGTCGCGCCCCATTCGGGGTCGGTGAAGGCCTGGTCGATAGCGCCTGGATGGTAGGTTGAGATGATGTTGATGTCGGGATTGACCGAACGCGCCCCGGCTTCGTAGCCTTCCTTGAAGGCGACGACGGGCGGCACCTGGTCGGTTCCGAGCACGGCGGCAATCGTGCCGCTCTGGGTCAGGCGCGCAGCCAGCACACCGGCCAGATAACCGGACTGATCTTCATGGAAGATGAGACCGATGACGTTGGGCAGGGTTGCGCCCTGGAACTGGTCCACACCGATGAAGGTGATGTCCGGGTAGGTCGCGGCGGCTTCCGCCGTGGCTGTGCCCAGCGCGAAACCAACGGTCACGATGATGTTGTAGTCCTGCTCGGCGAACTCGGCGATGTTATCGGCATAGTCCACCGCGTCCTGCGTCTCGATGTAGTTCACTTCCGCGCCGCAGGTTTCCGCTGACAGGACACCTTCCCACGAGCTTTGGTTGAAGCTCTTGTCGTTGATCTGGCCCACGTCTGTGACCAGGCCGATCTTCATGCTGCTCAGATCGTACTTCGTGCAGTCGATCAGATCTGGCGCGATGATTTCTGGAGCTTCCGTCGCTACGGGGGCAGCAACTTCTTCGGTCGCTGCTGGAGCAACTTCTTCGGTTGCGGCAGGAGCCATTGCGACTTCTTCGGTCGCTGCCGGGGCAACTTCTTCAGTCGCAGCAGGAGCGGCGGCTTCCTCAGTCACAGCGGGGGCTGCGGCTTCGGTCACGGCCATTGCGACTTCCTGTGTTGCTGCTGGCGCGGCTGCTTCCGTGACAACAGGGGCGGCTGCTTCCGTGACAACCGGAGCCGCTTCTTGGGTGACAACAGGAGCTGCTGCTTCAGTTACAACAGGAGCTGCTGCTTCCGTGACTACCGGAGCTGCTACTTCGGTCGCTTCGACCGTGGGGACAGCGGTGGGTGTTTTTTTGGTTTCCTTTTTACCCCCGTCGTCATCCCCGCCGCAAGCAGCAAGGGCCAGCACGGCGATCAGGGCCAATGCAAAGAATAGCCCGATCAGACGTCTGTTTTTGAACATGGATGGCTTCTCCTCACTATGATTATATGCCTTGAGGCAAAACAAACTTCTTTAGATTAAGTGACAGGCTGGGTCCTGCTAACCCAGCAATATCATACTACGGTCTCTTGTTTTTCGGTAAAAATGATTCTAGCGAATCCTCACAAAGAAATGAAAACCAAAGCGGAAAATCCGCCGTTGAAATATGTGCGGACTATGGTATACTTCCACCAGTTTTCGGCGGGCGTGTAGCTCAATGGCAGAGCAGTGGCCTTTTAAGCCATTGGTTAGAGGTTCGAGTCCTCTCACGCTCACTGTGGGGGCGATCCAGCAGCGAAGGTTGCATAGGATCGCTCTTTTGTTTTCTACTGCTTGCGCTTTTAGGGAGGGGATCTATGCGCGCCCGCATCCTGAGTCTGTCTGCCATCGCCCTGATCATTGGCCTCATGCTGATCGTGCAGCCGCCACTTTTTGTCGGACATGCTGAATTGCAGGGAACACCATTCCCAGAGGTTTATGCCGAAGCGTTGGGGCAGGCCAATCTGCGCGGTGGCCCTGGGGTGGATTATCCCATTGTGGGGCAGATCACATCGGGGACGCGCTACCGCGTGCTGGCCCAGCATACCCTGGTTCCCTGGCTGCGTATCGATTTTCCGGGAGCGGCTCAAGCCTGGGTCTACACCGATCTGGTGAGTCTGACAGGCAGCCTCAGTCTGGTCCCATCCGTCAACGATTTTGCGTCTGTTACCACACAGATTCCCCCTACCCATGATCCCGCTGCTGTCGGCTCACCAACAGCTCACTGTGCAGCCGCCGAACTCTCACCCCAACGCTGGTAGGCGCGATGGCTACCACGATTGGCGAGGGCAATGTGCGTTATGGCCCCGGCCTGGAATATCCTATTATTGTCGAAGTTCCTGCCGGGTCGAGTTTCCGCATTATGGAGCGTCACGCCATCGTGCCCTGGGTGCGTATCGAACTACCGGACTCGCCAACGGGCAGCGGCTGGATTTATAACGAAGTGATCGAAGTCAGCGGCGATATTTATTCGGTCCCGGTGACAGAAAATTTGCAGTTCGATCTGCCCGATCTGACGCCGACACCGCAGATCGTCCTGGCGAACGGCGCTCCCTGGGATGGTGCGCCTGTCGCTTCCGGCCAACTGGCGAATACGCTCGGCCAGCAGGTCTACACCTATCTGACCGCGCAGGGCTTTATCCCCTTTACCCACAAATTTGGCTCCGTGTTTGTCATGGACCTCAAGACGGGGGATCGATTTACGATCAACGGCGGCATAGCCTTTAGCGGTATGAGCCTGACCAAAATCGGCATCCTGATCACCTATTTCGCCCGCCACGAGGGGCCGTTCACCGATGATGAGGCGTATCTCGTCGCGGATACCATGATGTGCAGTGAGAATATCACCACCAACCGCCTGCTTGACCAGATTGGGGATGGGGATATGCTGCGCGGCGCTCAGCGCGTGACAGCCCGCTGCAATCGCTCAATATGCGCGGGACGTTTATCACCCGGCAGTATGTGGTTTCAGACGATGATCCGCCCGTTCACGCCGAGACCATCCACACCAGCGTCGATCAGGTCAGCGCCAGGCCCGATCTCTATAATGAAGTCCTGCCCGAAGATCTCGGCTGGCTGTTGGGCGGAATTTACCAGTGTGCGCTGGATGGAACCGGGCTGCTGATGGACCGTCTGCCCGACAAATTCACCGTGCAGGAATGCCGCCAGATGCTTGCCGCGATGGACTCCAATGTGATCAACGTCTTCACCGAGGCGGGCGTGCCTGTCGGAACGCGCGTCATTCACAAGCACGGCTGGATCAGCGATACACACGGCGACGCGGCCCTCGTCATCGGCTCAAAGGGCGCTTATGTGTTCGTCGTGACGCTTTACCAGGACGACTACCTGGAATTTAAAGACTCGTCGGTGATTATCGCGGAACTGTCGCGCATGGTCTGGAATTACTTCAACCCGGACAACCCCGTCGAAGCCAGCCGTGAGGGAACAGTCCCCGGCACCTGCGATCCTTATGCCGATCCGGTTTATTCGCAGCTTCTCTCGGTCAATTTACCGGCCCCAACGCCGTAAGCCCGCAAATCTAGTGGAATTCTTTAGCAAGCAATGTAAGCTAAGACATTGGTTTACATTGCTTTTTTGAAATATATATACTATCATCCTCTTGTGTTCTCCAGGAGGAAAAAATGGCAATTAAAAAGAAGCAAAATTCTGGTCAAATTGTTTTCAGAAAAAATCAAAATATTGGTGCAGTCGATGCATTGGAGGATGCTACTGTTCTTAAGGCTTGTTTTTATAGATACAGGAGATTTGGAAATCCTTAAGGATGTCGAAAAACCTCAATGCATTATTTTAGGAAGAACGGGTTCTGGAAAAACTGCCCTTTTAAAGATGCTGCCTGAGTGTGAAGAACATGTTGTCTCGCTAGACCCTTACAGTCTTGCTTTAACTTACTTGTCAAACAATGGTGCACTAAATTTTTTTGCTGAAGTAGGCATTAACATGGATCTATTTTACGCAATGCTATGGCGGCACATTTTTGTTGTTGAAATTATAAAAACATACTTTGAACTCACTAGTGAGCGGATAAATCGTAATTTCCTTCTGAATTTGAAAACACGAATGTTTAAGACAAAATCAGAAGAAAAGGCTCGAGATTACTTAGTGGAGTGGGGTGAGTTTTTTTTGGAAAGAAACTGATTATAGAATTACAGAGTATACGCAAAAATTAGAACAAGATATTAGTAAAACAGCTGGTGCTGCCATTGAAGCGGCATTGCCGGGATTTGTAACTGGAAAAATCCAACTAAACGCGACTACTGCCAAAAATCTGACAGAAGAACAAAAAGTGGAGATAGTAAGATACGGTCAAACAGCTGTTGATGCAATGCAGATGCGTGATATGAATGAAGTCGTCTCTCTACTCTCGAAAGAACTGCTTGATGATAAACAACAGAAATGCTTTATTACTATCGATCAATTGGATTTGAGGTGGATTTAAAACGATCTTTTACGGTACCGTCTTCTACGTGCTTTATTGGAAACTGTGCGTCACCTAAATAGTAAGCTTTCCAGCGTAAAAATTATCCTTGCCGTTCGAGTGGATCTAATACAGCGAGTGTTCAGATATACTCAGGATTCTGGTGATCAAGAGGAAAAATATAAATCTCTATATCTGAAATTAAGGTGGACAGAAAGTGACCTAAAAAACCTTTTAGATGCGCGCATTAATCACTTATTCAAAGATAAATATACAGGTATATCTCTTACTGCTCAGGATTTACTGCCAGCCAAAGTTGTAAAACATGATGCTCTCACCTATATCCTCGATAGAACTTTGCATACTCCTAGAGATGTCATCACATTTTTCAATGAATGTATACAAGCATCTGAAGGAAAAACAAGTATTAGCCAGACGAACATACTGGCCGCAGAAGGAACATATTCTGTAGATTGCCTTCGCGCTCTCCGTGATGAATGGTCTGCCGATTATCCTAATCTATTGCCAGTTCTTTTTATTCTTAAAAGGCAAAAACATTCTTTTAAAATTACGGACCTTAATATCAATCAGATGGAAACGGTTCTTTACGATTTTTTGAAGCAGCATGAAGATAAGCAAGATTATTTATACAAATTTGTAGAAGAAAAGTTGCTAAATGGCGAAATTAATGAGTTACTTAGAGAGTTGTTTAAGATATTCTACAAAGTTGGGATTGTTGGCATAAAACAAGAAGAATATCTCAGTCCTTATTGGGCGTATCTGGGGCACACAATATTAGAAGTTGATATCAATCAAAAAGCAACATATTTGATACACAAAGCTTTTTGGCGTGTACTAGGTATTGATCCCCAGTTGCCAACTCAATATCAAGAAGAACACAAAAAGGATTAGCTAGGTAATAGGTAGATATGTGTCTTGACAGAATAGAACTTTTGTTCTAAAATAGAATATTGGGCGTGAGCCCATCTCCCCCAAGACCACAATGGCCTGAAGGTATCGATAGCGTTAGAAAATGGTGAGTCGCCAGCCGTTTAAGGGGGGGTATCAGAATTGCCACGAGAAGAACAGGCCAAATAGTGATCAACTAATTTTCCGACCCTTCTAACCAAATCAGAGTCCAGAGTTAGGAAATGGTTAGAACACCCCCTCAAAAAATATAGTGCGGCGGATCGCCACGAGAAGAAATAGGCCCGAAGTGATCAACTAGCGCTGTTTCTTCCCGTGAGCGGACCGCCTTTAAAGGGGCAAAATTCATCAAAATCGGCCTAATTGAGCACTTTTTGCCCCTAAATGATCACAAAAGGCTGTTTAGTTGAATTTTCGACGCTTCTTTGTACAAATCGCCCTTGAACGACGCGGGATCGGACCGTTACCATCAGACGCTCTAGCAAATCACACCGAGAGGTCCCGATGAGTTTACAGTCCATTCCCGACTACAACAGCCCGCGTGAGGGCCGTATTCTGAACTCGTGAGGAAGTCAAAGCACGCTTCGATCAGGAGACAGCCGCCGTCTACAGCCAGGACAGCCCGGTTTACCTGCCCGATTTTGCCGCCGCCTTTGCCCTGGTGGTCGAGACTCTTCCCCCGTCACCGCGTTTCCTGGACCTCGGCGCGGGCACGGGCAACCTCTCTCGGCGCGTGCTGGCTGCTCTGCCCAACAGCCACGCTACCCTGCTCGATTTTTCGCCCAATATGCTGGCGGGCACATCGATTGTTCTGGCCGATTATCCGGGCCGCTACGAGACCATCTGCGGCGATTTCCTGGAAGTCGAATTCCCGGCCCAGGGCTTTGACGCGGTGATTTCCAGCTTTGCCCTGCACCACTCGCGCGGGGAAGCTGAATACGCGCGCATGTATCAGCGCATTTACGGGTGGCTCAAACCGGGCGGCGTGTTTGCCTGCTGCGACGTGGTGAACGGAGATACTGGCGGCCTGGACGGCCATCAATGAAAACGGCTGGAAAGACTATCTGCGGCAGGTGAATTTTACCGAGGAACAGATCGAACACATCTTCGCCAGCTACCATGTCGAGGATACGCCGATCTCTCTGGCGCCGCATCTGGCCCTGCTGCGGGCGGCTGGATTCCGCTCGGTGGATGTGCTCTGGAAGCGTTATAACTTTGCCGTTTACTGCGCCCAGGTTTGATCGTGGGGTGCGTCGTGCTAAACCCTGTGTATTCAGGGTAGAGCGCACAGGAGCTTATCTCATGACCGATCAGCTTGAGCAGAACAAACAGAACGCGATGGCCTTCTACGCTCTCGCGTTTAATCAGAACGACCCGCGCGAGGCCATTGAGCGTTATGTCGGGGATGTCTATATTCAGCACAACCCGCACGTTGCCGACGGCAAAGAAGCGTTCATTGACTATTTCACCCGGATGGCGGCGCAGTATCCGGGCAAGCGCGTCGAATTTAGGCGTGCAATAGCCGAGGGAAATTATGTGGTTCTGCACTGTTTTCAGGAATGGCCGGGCGACGACGACTGGGCCAGCATTGATATATTCCGCTTCGACGAGCACGGCAAGATTGTCGAACACTGGGACACGCTGCAAGCCATCCCGAAGGAATCCGCCAATAGCAATACCATGTTCTAGAGACCGATAGGCCACATATCGCGGGCGCGCCCTATGTGACTGACCAACCATGTCAGATCGCCAGATCGGACGCCGTGTAACGCCCACTGCAATTCGAGCGTTCCAGCGTGGAAGCGAGCGCGATCCAGAAATGAAGTGATAGCGGAGTAGTGGGTTATCATCCGGTGCAGGAAACTTTCACCCAGGCCGTGAATAATGTTGGCGAAGTCGTCCGCCGGATCGCCCAGCCCTGCCGTCCCGAAGTCGATCACACCGCTGATCTGTCGCGCTTCATACAGAATGTGGTATGGTCCCAGATCGCCGTGAATGAGCACCGGATCATAGGTTAGGTCGAGACTGCCGTTCAGCAGTGGGGCGAAGTGATCAATCACCCATTCCCTGGCATGCGACATCAGCAGCGGGAAGACGTCGCGCTCCAGATCATGATAGAAGCTGATCCACGTTTCCCGCGTGCGCGCCGCGTCCGAGACGGGAATCTGGGCGGCTTCCAGATCGTCATGGGGAATTGCGTGCATGGCCTGTAGAAACCCGGCGATCTGCTCCGCCAATCGATCCTGAGTCGCTTCATCCTGCCGTAGAATAGTTTCGCGGTGGAGGGCCTCGCCGGGCAGCAGACGGTACAGGACAAAACCAGTATCCTGAAACTCGAAGGCTGGCACAGGTAGCGACACATGGCGGCGCACCAGATCGAGAATTTGCGCTTCGTGGTTCAGCGCCTGTCGCCCCCAATCCGTTTTGGCGAAGCGGAAGACCCAGCTTTCATCTACGATCACCACATCGTTGATCAGCCCGTCTGTGTTCAGACGGGCATTGACGAGCGGCAGATCGGGAAAATGGGCGCGGATGCGATCCAGGTAGGCGTCTACGGCAAACCTCCCGATATCATACCCCTCAGCCCCGCGAAGCCGTGGGAGAGGGGAATCCGAGCTTGCTCGGACGGGCTACTTCGGCATCGGCTTCAAAAAGTCCGCGATAATCGTTTTCTGTCCGTTGCCGGGGAACAGCACATCGACCTCTTCCATATCGCCGTGTGGCTTGCTGCTGACGACCACACCCTCGCCGTATTTCTGGTGCCAGACACAGGTTCCCGCCTTAAACTTCCCTTCCTTTTTAGGGGTCGGTGCAGACTGGCGCGAGTCGCGGGACGCATCACGGCGTGCATCCTGGCGCGTGTCGCGGCGCTGTGTGGTAGCCGCTTCCTCCCAGCGTGTCATGGCGTGATAGCTTTGCATATCCGAGGCGGCGCTGCCCTTCTTGCGCAGGGCGGCCCCCTCGCGCACTTCTTCGGGAATATCGTAGAGGAAGCGTGACGGCATATTGGCGCTGCTGTCGCCGTAGAGCGAACGGCGGAAGGCGTAAATCAGGAACAGGCGCTCCTTGGCGCGGGTGATGCCCACGTACATCAGGCGGCGCTCTTCCTGCATCTGGTTTGGGTCTTCCATCGAGCGCATGTGGGGCAGCACGCCTTCTTCCAGTCCGGGGATAAACACCACCGGATATTCCAGCCCTTTTGCCGCGTGCAGCGTGAGCAGGCTGGGGGCCTGGGTTTCCTGTTCGCGCGTGTCCACATCCGAGATCAGCGACGACTTCTTCCAGGAAGGTTGAGAGCGGCAGTCCTTCGTAGCTGAGTGCCACACCGCGCAGTTCCAGCACGTTTTCGGCGCGGCTGCGGCCTTCTTCCGTCCCATCGTCCAGGTAGGCGAGATAATTCGTCCGGTTCAGCACGTCGGACAGCAGATCGGCCGGGGAGATCGTCTCTTTGAGTTTGCCCCATTCGACCAGCATCTCCGCGAAGCCCGCCAGCACATTGCGGGATCGCCCCGTGAACGGCGCTTCTTCGCCATCCAACAGGGTCAGCAGCGCCCGCCCCACCGTCATATTTTTGGACTCGGCCCACGTTTCGAGTTCCTGCGCCGTCTTTTGCCCGATGCCGCGTGGCGGAACATTGATGATCCGGTTGACGCTCACTGTGTCGTCAATGTTATGGATCAGGCGCAGATAAGCCAGCGCGTCTTTGACCTCGCGCCGGGAATAGAACCGCGTCGCCCCGATCAGGCGGTAGGGCAGTCCGGCCCGCAGGAAAGCATCTTCCAGGGCGCGGGATTGGGCGTTGGTGCGGTACATGATGGCAAAATCGCCGGGGGTATATTTGCGCTGGGCGATCAGTTCCAGGATGGAATTGACGATATACTGCGCTTCGTCGTCCTCGTTATAAGCTTCATAGACTGTCAGGAGTGGGCCTTCCTTGCGCTCGCTGAACAGCGGATTGGCGATGCGCCCCGGATTTTTGCTGATCACGCCGACAGCGGCATCGAGGATCGCCTGGTGGGAGCGGTAATTCTGCCCCAGCATGATCATCTGCGAGTCGGGATGGTCCTCGCGGAAGCGCGTTACGTTGCGGTAATCCGCCCCTCGGAAGGCGTAAATGCTCTGATCGGGATCGCCTACGCGCGAACAGGTTGCGCCGTTCGCCCGCCAGCAGCCGCACCAGGGCATACTGCGCCATGTTCGTATCCTGAAATTCATCGACCAGGATGTAATGGTAGCGGCGCTCGTAGCGCTCCAACACGCTCTCGTTCTCGCGGAACAACTCGACGGTGTGCATCAGCAGATCGTCAAAGTCGCGGGCATTGTTGGCTCGCAGCAGATCGTTGTAGCGCTTGTAGACGCGCCGCACGATCTCTGAGCGGTAATCGTTCGTCGGGTACTGGTCCGGCGTGATCAGTTCGTTCTTCGCGCCGGAGATGTAGCTGAGCATCGTGCGCGGATTGTTCTTTTTTTCGTCCAGGTCCAGGTCGTGCAGCGCCTGTTTCAGCAGCGCAAGCTGATCGTCGGTGTCGAAGATCGCATAATCGCGGGTGAAGTTGCGTGTATTCCGCTTCGCGGCGCAGCATCCGCGCGCAGATGGCGTGAAACGTGCCGATGCTCAGGCCGTCCAGCTTGCCGGATTCGCCCAGCAGCTTCATGACGCGGTTTTCCATCTCGCGGGCGGCCTTGTTGGTGAAGGTCACAGCCATGATATGCCACGCCTGCACGCCCATCTCTTCGATCAGGTAGGCGATGCGGTGGGTGAGGACGCGCGTTTTACCGCTGCCCGGTCCCGCCATCACCAGGATCGGACCTTCGCCCGCCGATACCGCTTCTACCTGCTGTTTATTGAGTCCTGCCAGAATGTTCGAGGCTGCCACGCTGCTTGCTCCTTTGTTCTACATAGGTGCTATTGTAACGGACTGACAGCCCGGTTGCCAGATAAAAAAAGCCCCGGTTGTTCGCCGGGGCTGTGAAAGATAGTCAACCCGTGTTCATTCAACCGTAGCCTTCTTGGTCTCCTGAAGAAAGTGCGAGAAGATATCCATAAATGCTGGCATGGAGAGGATATGTAAGGCATGTCCTCCTGGCAGCGTTTCCACGTGTGCGTTCGGAAACTCTTCCGCCAGGATATCGATGATTTGGTGCAAGAACGGCGCTGATCCCTCGCCTTTAAAGAGCAGCACAGGCTTTGAAAAAGCGCGTACCAGATTGATATCGTCATTGTGGCGATACACGGCATCCCCATTGCGCAGCGATTGGCGATGTTTAAACCAGGAGGGCCATGTGGGAAGGGATCGGGGATCGACGTTGGGCGGAACAAACCCGGCAAAGTGGCTGAACCAAACGAGCTGTTCTTCGCTCACATCATCGGTTGCCAGAGTCTGGATGTACTTCTGTTCCTCTAATAACTGGCTTGAGAGCGGGCCTCGCGTGCGCAGAACCCACATAGCAGGCGGCTCGATGAGAGTCAGCGATTTGATGCGGTGCGGGTTGCGGATCGCATAACTGAGACTGGTTGCCGCGCCATAGGACCAGGCGGCAAGATCAACCTGTTCAAGTCCCAGGTTATCAAGCGCATTTCCCAGCGCCTCGACCTCATAGTCAATCGAATAATTGGGAGGAAGCGGAATGCCCTCTAATCCTGCTTCCACGACGAATAATTGCAGGCGGATTACTTTTCGTGTTGCAGACAGCGCTTGAGCATGCGGAATCCAGCTCAGCCATCCGGTTAACCCGCCAGGAACAAGCACCAGTGGATTTCCTTCTCCGACAATTTCCTGTTTCATAACTGGTGTTGTGTTCATCCTTGTGCCTCTATTGGATAAGCCTCCGTTATCCAGATCATACACACTCGATTTACGGACTGTCTGTCTTGTGTCAGATCTGGCAAACAAAAAGCCCCGGCGATAACCAGGGCTTTTTTCGGCTCAATAGAACCGTGCCTCTTTACACGTCTTCTTCGTCGTCCTCGTCTTCATCGTCAAAACCTTCCGCCGCGCCATCCGCGCCCTTGAGGACTTCGCGCGGCTTGCTGCCACTCTCCGCCGGGCCGACGATCCCATCCTCTTCCATCAGATCGATCAGGCGGGCGGCGCGGGTGTATCCGATGCGCAGGCGGCGCTGAAGCAGCGATACGGACGCTTTGCCCAGCCGCTGTACCAGTTCGACGGCCTCACCGTAGAGTTCGTCGTCTCCGCCATCGCCATCATCCCCACCACCCGTGACGACAGCGGCGCTGCCTGAGTCATCCCAGAAGGCCCGTTGGGCAGTATCCGGTTTGCGGGGCGGCTGCTGTTGATGTTGAGGTGCATTACGCTGGCTGCTGCCCCCAATCTGCGCGGGTGGGAAGTTGATCTCACGCGGCGCGGGGCTGCTGCTCTGTCCATCATCAACCAGCAGTCCCTTCCAATAGCGAGTGATGCGGTTGATCTCCTCATCGGATACGAACACGCCCTGCATACGGAGCGGAGCAGCGGCATCGGGTGACTGGAAGAGCATGTCACCACGCCCCAGCAGTTTTTCCGCGCCCGGTTGGTCGAGGATGACGCGGGAGTCTACCGACGAGGCCACCGCGAAAGCGATACGAGCCGGGAAGTTCGCTTTGATCAGCCCGGTGATGATATCGACGCTGGGCCGCTGCGTGCTGATGATCAGGTGAATACCCGTCGCGCGGGCCATCTGCGCCAGCCGGGCGAGCAGGCGTTCCGTCTCGTCCGGAGCCAGCATCATCAGGTCGGCCAACTCGTCCACGATCACGACGTAGTAGGGCAGTTTCTTCTCGTTTGGACCAATCTTGTTGTTGTAGTCCACAATATTACGGGCGGCGATGGCGGAGAAACGGCGGTAGCGTTCCTCCATCTCGCGCTGGACCCATTGCAGCACGCCCACGATGCGTTCCAGATCCACCACGACGGGCGCGACAAGGTGCGGGATGCCGTTGTATCCGGTCAGTTCCACGCGCTTCGGGTCGACCATGATGAACTGGAGATCATCAGGCGTGTTGGTCAGCAGCAGGCAGGAAATGATCGTGTTGACGCAGACCGACTTACCGGACCCTGTTGTACCCGCGATCAGCAGGTGGGGCATAGCGGTCAGGTCGGCGGCAACGGGCGAACCGTCCACGCTCAGGCCAAGCGATATGCGCAGCTTTGAGTTGATCCGGTTGAATTCCGGCGAATCCATCACGTCATACAGGCTGACCAGCGTCGTTTCGGGATTCGGCACTTCGATGCCCACAAACCCCTTGCCGGGCACAGGTGCTTCGATACGGATCGATTTCGCGGCAAGCGCGAGAGCGAGGTCGGCATCCAGGCGGGCAATCGATCCCACTTTGACGCGCGTCTTTTTGCCGCCTTTACCAAGCAGATAGTCCGGTTCAATGCCAAACTGGGTAATTACTGGGCCGGGATTCACTTCAACAACCTTGCCGGGCGCGCCAAAACTCGCCAGCGTATCTTCGATCACCCGCGCTTTTTCCAGCAGGATCTCGTCGTTGATGTGCTGTTCGGTACCGGGGCGCAGCAGTTTGCGGAAGTCCGGCAGTTCATAATGCCCTGGGCCGGGTCGCGTCTGCGCTCTGGTGTCGGGGGCATTGTCGCCACGTGCGGCGGCTGCGGCTGGCGGGCGATTGGCAGGCGGAGGCGCATTCGGACGTGGGCCAGAAGAGATTGTTGGCATGCCGGGGCGGGCCTGTTGTCCGGCAGGTGGCTGCGTTGGGCGATTGTCAGGGCGTATTTCGGGCCGCTGAGCAGGAGGCTGTTGGGTCTGTTGTCCAACGGGCGGCTGCTGGGCAGTCGGTCCTGGCGGAATAATACCGGAGCGTGCAGGGCGCTCTGGCGGCGTCATTCCAACTGGCCGATTTTCAGTCAGGGGCGATCCCCTGGTAGAGGTCGCCCGACCACCGATGGACGCGACGGCAAACCGCTGGCAGGTGCAGGAGGCGGCGCTGCCGGGTTAGCCGTGGCTGGTCCAGGTGCTGCTGATTTAGCCGTTGGGCCAGTGGGAGCGGCGGATGGCCTGGCTGCTGCCTGTCCAGCCGGAGCCGGGTCCGGAGCTGGGGCGGGTGCGGTTGGTTCCGCTTGCTGTTCCGGCGGTTTGATCGCTTCCTGTGGAGCGGATTCTTCTGCCACAACAGGTCGAGCCGCCTCCGTCGGCTGCTCGATTGCGCGTGGCGCGGCTGTCGGCGCTGTTAGCGGTGCAGATTTGGCACGTGGCGCAGGACTGGGCGGTGCACTGTCGCCGGACTCCTCCGCTTTCGTTTCGGCTGGCCTGTTCAGCGGGGGCATATTTTGCCCCGGCATGCCAGGACGGTTGAACGGTTGGCGCGCCGCAGGATTAACGGGCGGGCGCAGCGTTCCGGGCGGGAAGGCGGGCCGCGCGCGCGGTTCTTCACCCAGTGATCGGGCCGCTGGTTTGCTCGTTAGTTCGTCTGCATCGTCCTCGTCCAGATTCAGATCGTCTTCGAGATCAAGGTCGAGATCGTCTTCCTCGTCCAGTGTCAAAGGCGACTTTTTGGTGATCGCTTCCGGTTCGGCTGCTTTTTCATTCAGGTCGAGTTTTGGCGCTGATTTTTCCTCGGCGGGTTTTTCGTCGTCGCCCAGGCCCATCGGGCGGCGCGCGCCGGGCAGCGGCGATCCGGGTAGAGGACGGCCAAAGGGTGAAGTTCGCTCTGGTGGTGCCGGATTCCCGCTTGGAACGGGTTTTTCCTCGGCGGGTTTTTCATCGTCGCCCAGGCCCATCGGGCGACGCGCACCGGGCAGCGGCGATCCGGGTAGGGGACGCGCAAAGGGTGACGGGCGTGCTGCCTGCCCGGGATTCTCAGCGGTAGTGAGCTTTTCCTCGTCCAGCTTTTTCTCATCGTCCAGACCAACGCGACGTGGTGCGCTAGCCAAGGGCTGATCACCAGTTGTCATGCCACCAAAACGGCGCGGCGGTGCTTCCCGATCCAGGCCGGGGCGGGGCGCTGTAGGCGGCTGCTCGGCTGGTTTAACTTCGTCCTGCGGCTTGATGCCGGTTTGAATTGAAGATGGAATAGGCGCGGCAGGTTCGGATTCCGATTTAGGCTCCTCAGGCTTACCCAGCCCTAAACCGAATGGACGGCGAGGCTCGGCAGGTTTGCTCTCTTCGGGTTTGGGGGCTTCCTCAGCGGCTGGCTTACCGGCTGGCGTGCCAGCGAGCGCTCCGGCTTGTGCTCCCATCTCCGCTTGAAGTTCGTCTGCTTTGCTGCTGCGCCGGGAGAGTTCAAAGCGGCCTCCCGCGCGTTCGGGTGATTTTGCTTCTGCTGGTATTTCTTCTTTTTTCTCTTCGGGATTATTGTTTTCCGCTTCCGCTGGAGATGATCCCCGTCCTCTCAAATGAGGCAGGCGCAGCCGTGAAGGTGTGTTGTCTTCTTCCGCTGGTTTCGCGCCCGCGGTTGCAGCAGCAGCCGCCAGCACTGCTGGCCCGGCTGTCATCGGAGACGCGGCGGGCTTCGACTTTTCAACAGCGGGCGATGTCGAATCGACGGAGTCGCCATTCGTTCCGATGGAACGGCGGCGGTTGATGGTTGGGCCGATGCGTCCGGCTGTACTATCCGTTTCTACGGGTGAACCGGGCAGCGGTATGGTCGCCGCAGGCTGGGCCGTTGGGGCAGGGTTTGCCCCTCCTAGCGGCATCTGCCGGGATGGAGCGGCTGCGGCTGCAACCGCCGCGCCCGCAGCCATAGCCGGGATGAGCGATGGCGGTTCTTCGCCAACCCGACCCGGCTCAATTGTTTCCGCGTTAGCTGCCTCAAGCGCAGCTTTGCGCTTGGCACGAATCCCGCCGATGCCCAGGAAGACAAAGATGGCTGCCCCGTAGTGGCCCAGTTCAACAAGCGACAGGTCGAAGGCAAACATCAGGCTGAGAACCAGCCAGAAGATCAGGACGACAAGTGTGCCCCAGTCTCCTAACTGGCTGAGCAGGAACAGGTAGAACTGGTGCCCGAACCAGCCGCCGCCTTGCCCCTGATCAACGGCGAGATGGTAGGAAATTGGGCGGAAGGCCTCGACAGTCGGTGCTGCATCGTTCACCAGTTGCAGCATCTGGATCCAGGTGAGCGCGCAAAAATAGAGCGAGACAGCACCTATCACCCGGAAAAAGGGGATATCAAACATCCTGCCGCCGAAGTAGCGGAGCATCAGCCATACGCCAATCGCCATGCTTGCCATCGGCCAGATAATCTTGCCCCACCCGAACAGCGACGAAAGGAAATCGTTGATGGTTCCGGTCAGGCCGCCTGTTGCCGGGGGCATCACGCCAAAGGTGAATGACGGCAGCACGGCAAAGAAAACGACCAGCGCAAAGGCTGCCAGGGTCACACCGATCAGGTCTAACTTGCGATCCAGATCCAGGCCGCCGCCAACAATACGCGGGGCAACCTTGGTCGATTTATCGGGCAGCGCCCTGGCCTGTGTGCCTGCCCTCTGTTTTGGCGCTTCGGGTTTTGCTTTGCTCTTATCTCTACCGCTGTCCTGTGGCCTATCCTGAGGTCGGGCGGGAGGTGCGCCTGGTTTGGGAGCAGGCCGGGAGCCAGAGCCGAATGTGCCCGCGCCTGCCGCGCCGCCCGCTGCCCCGAATGCTGATCCAGTGCCGCCCACAGGACGGGCAGGTCTCTCGTCTTCTTTTTTGCCTTTATCTTTGTCCTTGCCGCCCAGGAATGGGATGCGCGAGGATCGTTTTTCCTCTGGCTTGGCTGGTTCAGGGGCGCGGCTGCCCGGTCCTGTCCCGCCAGGACGGTTGAATCCGCCTGGGCTGCCACCAGTGGGCGTGCCCGGACGAGCGCCGGGTGCGGTGTTGCCTGAGGGTGATCCGAAACCGGGGCGTTGGCCGCCCGGTGTGCTGCCTGGTGTGCCGCCCGGACGTGATCCGCTGCGGGGCAGGCCGCCTTTTTCATCGTCTTCATCGCGGGGCCGGTTGGGTGCACCAAAACCGGGACGCTGGCCAGGAGCACCGCCCGGCGCACCGCCCGGCGCGCCAGGACGGGCGGCTGTGCTGCCAAAAGCACCACCGGGCCGCGATCCGGAACGGGGCGGGGGATTATCCTTCTCGTCCTCATCGTCGTCATCATCTTTCGCGCCGATGGGAGAGCGGAATGGGCTGGAACCGCCCGGACGGTTTTGGCCGCCACCGGGTGGGCCAGAAGGACGGTTGCCAAACGCTCCACCGGGTCGTGCTCCGGGGCGCTCATCATCATCCTCTTTCCCGCCAATGGGGGAAGAACGCAGCGAACCGCCAAACGCACTGGGCCGTGAAGCTGAGCGGGGCGGGGGATTGTCCTTCTCATCCTCATCGTCGTCATCATCTTTCGCGCCATAGGGTGAGCGGAATGAGCTGGAACCACCCGGACGGTTTTGCCCGCCACTCGGGGCGCTACCTGGGCGGTTGCCAAAGGTCCCACCACCGGGCCGTGCTGCGGGGCGTTCATCCTCGTCATCGTCGTCTTTTGCGCCGAGGGGTGAACGAGGACTGCCGAACCCGCCGCCAGGGGGCCGTGACCCAGCCGGAGGCGTGCCGCCACCTGGGCGGTTGCCAAACGTGCTACCGCCGGGCCGTGCTCCGGGGCGTTCATCCTCATCGTCGTCTTTTGCGCCGAGGGGTGAACGAGGACTGCCGAACCCGCCGCCAGGGGGCCGTGACCCAGCCGGAGGCGTGCCGCCACCTGGGCGGTTGCCAAACGTGCTACCGCCGGGCCGTGCTCCGGGGCGTTCATCCTCGTCATTTTTCCCGCCGCCGGGTGGGCGAGAGCCGCCGAACCCACCGGGACGGCTGGAACGATCACCCGGTTTATTGTCATTCGCGTCGGACCTGCCGCCTAAGAAGGGGCCGCTGCGACGCGATTTGTCGTCCTTTTTGTCGCCTGATTTATCCTTGTCGTCGCCACCTCGACCAAGCGAAGGGAATCGCCGCCCACCGGAATCGTCGGGCTTGCCCTTTTTTTCGTCGCCTGGTTTGCCTTTTTTCTCGTCTTTATCATCGCCGCGACCAAACGATGGCAACCGCCGCCCCTTGTCGTCATCGCGTGGAGCACCGGAAGGTTTCTTCCGGCCCTTGTCGTCGTCACCATCATCACGCTGTCTGCTAAATCGATTCATTGCTACCACACCTGATATATCTGTCTCAGCAAGCGCTTTGCGATACCTGCCATTCTCTCTGATCGATCATACGAATGGCCTGACAAAGAGTCGTATTTATCTATTCTAATTATAACACATTAGAACATGCGTGCGAGGAACGCTATGCATTGCACTCAGGATATAACAAAACAGGGTGTATTGCCAGCACGACACTCGCCTAATTGAGGGGATGAGTTGAGTTAAGATCAAAATCGGCTGGAGCGATGCGGCGCGAAAAATCAGTGTAGACATGATACGAGCCAAGATCATGCGTCTGGTACATGATGCCCGCCTGCCCTGAACGCTTTTCGATCAGGGCATCCAGTTCAGGAAAGTTCATCGTGATCCAGGCTGTTCGATCTGCCTGCGTTACAGTTCGGGAGTAAGGCGGGTAGCGGTTGTTGCTCGGCTCATCCTATCAGTGTACTTAGCCGTGCAGATTTTCCGCAAATGTTCTGTTAGAATCAGTCTGGAACAGCAACAGACAGCCCACTCGCTGCATCCAAACAAGTGAGCAGATTGGCTATAATCTAAAGAAATGGCGCGCCGTAATCCGGCAGCGGTGTGCGCGTTGTAGGCGCGTTCTGTAAATCCTATTCAAGTGAGAACCTATGACTGACAAACTAAGCTTTACCCTGACAACTTCATCTGCACAGGCAGCAGAGGTGTCCGAAAAGGTCCAGCACGAAAAAGTCGTAATCATCGGCTCTGGCCCTGCCGGATTGACGGCGGCGCTCTATACGGCGCGGGCCAACCTGAATCCGCTGGTGATCTCGGGACATCTCTTTGGCGGGCAGGTATCGCTGACCTACGAGATCGAAAACTATCCCGGCTTTCCAACCGCATTGAGCGGTCAGGAACTGGTTGAATTGATGAAACAGCAGGCGGAGCGGTTTGGCGCGCGCATTCAGATGTTCACCGCCGTCACCGAAGTGGATTTCAGCAAGGGATCGCCGTTCACCGTCAAGACGGACGACGGCAGCATTTTCCTGGCTGATGCGGTCATTGTGACCGCTGGGGCTACATCGCGCCGCCTGAACGTGCCGGGCGAGACGGAATTAACCGGAAATGGTGTCAGCTACTGTGCGACCTGTGACGGGTTCTTCTTCCGCAACAAAAATGTGGTCGTGGTTGGTGGCGGCGACAGCGCCCTGGAAGAAGCAATTTTCCTGACCCGCTTCGCCAACCGGGTCGATATCATCCACCGCCGCAGCGAACTGCGCGCCGGACCAACCTTGCAGCAGCGCGCCTTGGGCAACGAGAAGATCCACTTCATGTGGAACACGGTGATTGAAGAAATTCGCGGCGAGGGCGGCAAGGTGACATCCGTCTGCCTGAAGAACCTGGAAACGGGCGACGTGAAAGCCTATCCGACCGATGGCGTTTTCATCTTCGTTGGCCACGATCCAAACAGCGATCTGTTCGTGGGGCAGTTGGAACGCGATAATTTCGGCTATGTGGTCACCGACCGGGAATTTCGGACCAATGTCGAAGGTGTATTTGCAGCGGGCGAAATCCAGGACCGCATCTTCCGCCAGGTTGCTACCTCAGTGGGGCAGGGTACCGGGGCGGCGATGGCCTGTGAACGCTGGCTGGCATCCCGCGAATAAAACAACCCCCCGAAATAATTGATCCTATCAGGCCGTGTTTCCGCTATAATACGCGAAGACACGGCCTCGTTGTTTCACCAAATAGGACGGATATGAATACCACATGGCGGAAGAATCCGCTGATTTATGAGATTAACGCCTGGACATGGATGCGGTTTTTAAGCGACAAATATGGACACCCAATCACGCTGGGCAGTGTGCCGGATGACGAACTGGACACGCTGCTCGGCTGGGGGTTGGACGCGATCTGGCTGATGGGCGTCTGGGAACGCAGCCCACGCGGGCGTCAGATCGCCCTGGAACATCCTGATTTGCAGCAGGAATACCATGAGGCACTGCCCGACTTTATGCCCGAAGACGTGGCAGGATCGCCCTACTGTGTCTATCGCTATGAGGTTGATCCAAACCTGGGCGGGGGAGATGAATTAAGCGCCATGCGCCAGCGGTTAGCTGCGCGCGGGTTAAAACTGGTGCTGGACTTCGTGCCAAACCATGTCGCCCCCGACCATCCCTGGCTGGACACCCATCCCGAAGCGTTCATTCAGGGCACACAGGCCGATCTCAAAACTGAACCAGACGCGTTTTTCAAGGGGCCGGGCGGCAGGTTTTTTGCGATGGGGCGCGATCCGTACTTTCCCGCCTGGACCGATACGGCCCAGTTGAACGCTTTCAGCCCTGTTCTGCGCCAGCTCGTCCGGGATACGCTGCTCACTATCGCGGGGCAGTGCGATGCCGTGCGCTGCGATATGGCGATGCTGATGACGAACTCCATTTTCGCCCAGACCTGGGGCAGCCGGATTGCGGATATCCCGCAGGAGGAATACTGGGAGGCGATTATCCCGGCGATCAAGGCGCAGTTTCCCGACTTCCTCTTTCTGGGAGAAGTGTATTGGGATATGGAATGGGACCTGCAAATGCTGGGCTTCGACTACACCTACGACAAGCGGCTCTATGATCGCCTGCGCACGGAACCCGTGCGCTCGATTCGCGGACATCTGATCGCGGATATCGCTTACCAGGAACGGCTGATCCGGCTGATCGAAAACCACGACGAACAGTGCGCGGCGGCAACGCTTGGCCCGGATCGTGACTTTCCCTCTGCTGTGCTGATCACGACGCTGCCGGGCGGCACGCTGCTGCACGAGGGGCAGTTCGTGGGCCACCGCATCAAGATTCCGGTGCAGTTGGGCCGCCGCCCCTACGAGGAAGACAGCGCCAAAACCGAAGCCTTCTATCGGCACCTGATGCATGAGGTCACGCTGCCGATTTATCACCAGGGCGACTGGTCCCTGCATCAGGTCGCGCCCGCCTGGGACAGCAACCGGACGCACGAGAACCTGATCGCCTATACGTGGCGCAGCGGCGATGAACGGCGGCTGATTGTGGTCAACTATTCTGCTATCCATTCACAGGGGCGCGTCGCGCTGCCTGATCTGGATGTGGCGGGCAACCAGTGGCGTCTGTGCGATGTGTTGGCAAAGGCGGAGTATGATCGGGACGGCGACGATATGGCTGAGCACGGGCTGTATATCGACCTGCTGCCCTGGCAGTCGCATATCTTCGAGTTCAGGTAGCCTTAGGTGATATGGATGTCCAATTCGCTTGCCGCCTATCAACGCGCCCGTGCACAATTACTGAACCAAATCGTCGATACATTAAGTCAAGATGACCGGTTTGTTGCAGCGTGGTTGACTGGGAGCTATGGGCGCGGCGAGGTTGATGCCGTCAGTGATCTGGATTTAAATGTGGTCGTTATGGATGTCTACGCCCAGGAGTTATGTGCGCATCCACAGATGGTCCAGGCGGGTACCATTCCACCACGATTGGCTCTCATCAGCCAGTTCGGACATCCTGCGGTTCTGCACGAAAATCATTTCAACGCCCCCGCCCATGCATCGTTAACTTCTGTGCTTTATGCAGACAGCGCCATGATGGTCGATTGGATTCTGATCCCGCAAACCGAGGCGCAACGGCCACCAATGACGCATCTGTTGTTCGATAAGGCCGCTATCGGGATGCAAGCCGCTGCTCAACCTGAACCAGGGCAGCGTCTTGATGCCCTTGCGGAAAGGAGCGCCTTCTTCTGGATGATGCTGGCTGTTACGGCAAAATATGTGGTCAGGCGAGATGATGTGAAGGTACAAGGCTTTCTTGATATGTTGCACCATCTTTTGGTTGATATAGAACATCTCTTAGAGAGACAATATCCGGTATATCATCGCGGATCACTGATGAGCTTGCAGGCAACTGATGAGGCACAGCGTAAAACATGCCAGACGCTCATGCAACGGATGCTTGAGCTTAGGCCACAAATCATTAAGGCGGGTGTTGATCTTCCCTCTGCCCCTACAGAAGTGATCCAATATTTACTCAATTTGCGCTAAGTGCTTCGTCCTACGTAGTGCGCGGCGATGGAATCAACCTGACCGCCGTAGTGTTCCCCGAACAGATTGAGATGGACCAGGATGTAATACAACTGGTAGAGCGGGCGGCGCTCGTTGTATCCTTCCAGCGGCCACGCGGCGTGATAGGCGTCATAGAAGCGCGGCGAGAATCCACCAAACAGTTCGCTCATGGCGAGGTCCATCTCACGATGACCGTAACAAACTGCCGGATCGATCAACACGGCGTTCCCCTTGCTGTCCACCAGATAATTGCCGCCCCACAGATCGCCATGCAGCAGCGAGGGCGGCATCGCCTCGTCGTCCAGCAGATCAGGCAGGCGATCCATCAGCCTGTGCAGCAGATCGGCGCGATGTTTGGGCAGCCGCCCATAACGCTGGGCCAGTTCCACCTGGAAGCCGATCCGGTGGTCCCGATAGAAAGCGATCCAACTCGGATTCTGAGCATTGGGCTGCGGCAGGCGTCCGATGAAGTTATCCCGATCCAGGCCGTGTGCCGGAGCGGTCTGGCGATGCAGCGCGGCGAGCGCTTCACCAAAACGCTCCATCGTGAGAGGCTCACCCTTACTGCCCGTTTCAATCCATTCCAGCACCAGATAGGCCGGATATGGGCCTTCGGCATCTCCCTGGACGATCACCGCTGGGACGCGAATCACGCCGGGAGCAGCTAGAAGCGACAGGCCATACGCTTCGGCGGGGAACATGGCGGGAGGCGCTTCATTGCTCCATTTGACGAAATAATCTGCGCCGCCCACCTGGAAACGCGCCGCCTGATTAATATCGCCGCCGTACACAGGGCGAACGTTGGTCACTGTGCCGCCGATGCGGTCACTGATTGCCGCGCTCAGGGCAGGGGGCAGTGTCACAGGTTGTGCTCCTGGCGAATATGCCGCAGGAGTGCTTCGGCTCCGGTGTGGACCAGTTTATAAACTTCTTCAAAGCGCCCGGTGTAGTACGGATCGGGAACTTCGTGCACAGGAACCAAATCCCCAGCATATTCCAGAAAGAGGCCGAGTTCGGCACGGCTGTGGGCGGGTTTCATCGCGCGCAGATCGGCCAGATTTTCCTCGTCCATCGCCAGGATATAGTCGTACTGGTCAAAATCAGCCCGATTGATCTGGCGGGCGCGACCATTGTGGACGATGTTGTTTTTGCGCAGGATGTTCAGTGTGCCATGATGAGCGCTCTGTCCCACATGCCACGCGCCCGTCCCCGCCGAATCGATGAGAATTTCATCGCTCAGTCCGGCTTCTTCCACAAGATGTCGGAATACCGCTTCGGCCATTGGGGAGCGGCAGATATTGCCCAGGCAGACGAACAAGACACGAACAGGCATCGATGGAATCTCCTAATAGACGAATGGGATCAACTTCCTGACGCGCTTCTGGTAGGCCGCATATTCAGGGAATTTTTCACTGAGCCAGCCTTCCTCGCGGCGCGATTTGATATCGAAAAACACAAACAGCACGACCGTATAGACGAGGGCCATAACGCTGGCGGTGAGCAGCGACCAACCCACCGCGCCGATGATTCCTCCGGCGTAGATGGGGTGGCGAACCAATCCATAGGCCCCATTCTGGACAAGCTGCGTGTTGTCTTTGGGGCGCGGGAACGGAGTCAGGCTGCTGCCAAGCTGCAGAATACCCAGCACAATCAAGAGCGCCCCTGCCGCGCCAAGGAGCAGTCCGGCGAGCCGCATGGCAGTATCTAGCGCGCCCGGCAGATCGATCTGCACGTCGAACAGGCGCGGGCCAAGGAGAACCAGGGCGAACAGGAAAATCTGGATGATGACGTACCATTCCCCACGCGTGTTTTTCCACCAGGGTTGTGCTGTCATTTTGCTTTCCCTTCCCCTCAATTTTAACAGGAGGTGCCTCAATATCCCTAAAAATG
Source organism: uncultured Chloroflexia bacterium (assembly GCA_963753545.1). Taxonomy (GTDB): domain Bacteria; phylum Chloroflexota; class Anaerolineae; order Aggregatilineales; family Aggregatilineaceae; genus CAVWCQ01. The sequence goes on along the minus strand of CAVWCQ010000011.1, from coordinate 150,668 downwards.
GCTCTATGTTATACTGGGAACCATATAGTGCCCAAAAGTAAGGAGCGGTCTGAAGCGTGAGTGAATCCCCCATCTACAAGGTTGCGCTGGTTGGTGATGGTAATGTGGGTAAAACAAGCCTTGTACGCCGTTTTTGCGAGGGCAAGTTTGAAGAGTCCCGCATCCTGACGATTGGGGTGGATTTCCAGATCAAGACGGTGCAATTGGGTGAACGTACCATCCGCCTTTCGATCTGGGATATTGCCGGACAAGATCGCTTTCGCGCTTTTCGCGATCAGTTTCTCAGTGGAACACTGGCGGTAGCCCTGGTCTATGATGTAACGGCTCCCGCATCTTTCTTTAACCTGTCGCGCTGGCGGGATGATGTTTCTTCGGTCGCTCCTGGCGTGCCGATGGTGGTCATTGGCAACAAAAAAGACCTGGGCGCAGTTGTTCCTCCTGGTGAGGCGGAGGGATGGGCTAAGTTTGAAGGGCGCATGCCGTTTCTCCAGACAAGTGCCATGACGGGCGAAAATGTCGAGCAGTTCTTCCAGGGTCTGGCTTACCTGGCCTATAAGCACAACGAAACGTTGAAGGAACTGGAACGGCTGAAATCCCAATATCTGCCGGGCAGCGGCTCTGGCGGTGTTTCGGGTGGAGGCTCTGAATCCGGCAGAACTGAGTGAGGCGAATACGGTGAGTAATCAGGATGATCCGTCGCAGTCTTTTATGCGGCGCAAACTCAACGAGGATTCTACTCCTGATGATCCCCGCCCAGATGAAAACGCGGGGCCCCAGGAAAAGAAGACGGAGCGGACGGGAGGAATGCTGTCACCGATCCGGCCCACTTTCCAGGACGACAGCCAGCCTCAAGAACCTCTTGCCCCGTCTTTTCCGGAACGCACCTCTTCAAAACCGTTTGGACCAGCATCATCCTTTTCCCCTCGTGACCAGATGCAGCGCGCCGAAGAAGCCCTGATTCACCTGCGTGAAAAAATGGCTCAGGTTGCCGCCGAATTTGCCCAGGGGAAGCTCAACCGTGCCCAATTCGACGCGATCTATGCCCGTTACAGTGAACAGCGCGTGATCACCGAGCGGCTGTTGGCGCGCAACCCGGATAGCCAGGCATGGCAGTCGGTTATGCAGCCGGGGCACACAACATTCCTGAAACAGCAGTTTGAAGCCCATCTGGTATCGTATGCCATTTACGACCAGATAGCCTTTGCTCAAATCGTTATCACGGGAACCGTTCAGCTTGACCAGGCGCAGATTGAAGCGGTGCTGCGCCGCCTGACGATGGTCATAGCGCAGCGCGGCGATCCTGGCCCGGCGACAAAAAAAATCAGTGATGGGCGCTATGTGCTTTTTGTGCCGGGGGAATTTACGACGGCAGTCGCGATCTTCTCGCTGGAACCCTCTGCGGTGCAGATCGCCCGCACGCAGGATGTTCACCGTGACTTTGAACGCGCCAACCAGCATATGCTGCGCCATCAGGATTATGAGGGAGAGCGGATGGTTTTTCCGCACCGCGCTTTGTTTGAAGACAAGAAGCCTTAAACCTTCGTTCGTGAAAGATGCATCATGTCCTCTCAGCCTGATTTCAAAACGTTACGCGAACGGATGGTACGTGAACAGCTAGCCGCGCGCAATATCACCGATCCACGCGTGTTGGATGCGATGCGGCGCATCCCCCGCCACCTGTTCGTCCCTCATTTCGCTCAGGATATGGCCTATGAGGACGGCCCGCTGCCCATAGGCCGCGATCAGACAATCTCCCAACCCTACATTGTCGCCCTGATGACGCAGATGCTTGAATTGAAACCGGATGATTCTGTGCTGGAAATCGGGACGGGGTCCGGCTACCAGACGGCGGTGCTGTGCGAACTGGCTCGTTTTGTTTATTCGCTGGAGCGGCATGGCGAATTGGGCGAACGGGCGAGCAGATTGTTGGGTGAGCTGGGCTATGATAATGTGGAAGTCTATTTGGGGGATGGCAGCCAGGGATTAGCGGATATGGCCCCCTATGACGCGATCATTGTTTCGGCAGCAGCCCCGGCTATTCCCGGCCCACTGCGCGCTCAAATGGCAAATGGAGGGCGGCTCGTGCTGCCCGTAGGTGACCATCACCAGCAGTTTTTACACCGGGTGCGGCGGTCAGGCGATTCGTGGAATATGGAGACTTCTATTCCGGTGATGTTTGTTCCACTGCTGGGCAGGCATGGCTTTGTTCCGCCCGACGAGCCACCGGACGAACCGCAAGGTCCAGGCGATGAGCCGCCTACTGATTTAGCTTCGTGAGATAGTCAGTGGCAAACCCCCCGCCGTTGGTTGCGACCAGCACCCCTGACAGCTTGTGAACCTGAAGCTCCCCAAAGTGACGGATCAGCCGCGCGATCTGTTTCTCCATCACCTCCATAAAATCGGCCCACGATACATCCTGGGGAAGCTGAAGCTCGCGCAGCGGGCGCAGACTGTTGAGATAATCAAGAACCGGCTCGACTTCGGGGAAGTGGAAGGCGCTGGGAATATCGTAGCGGGCGACGGCATAAAAATGGTGGGCCAGTTGAAACGATCCATTTTCCAGCGTAAAGCGGTTGTGAGCGGGCCGCAATTCCTGCTTGGGATAGCCCAGCAGCGTACAGGCACGCCGCGCAAGCGTTTCCAGTTCGGGGATCGTATTTTCGCTGTTGGTGGCCGCGATCAGATAGCCACTGTCACGCAACACGCGGCGGATTTCGCTCACAGCCCGGTCAATATCGGGAACATGGTAGAGCATGTGATTGGCCAGCACCACGTCAAACGATTGGTCGGGAAAGGGGAGATGCTGGGCATCCATCGTCAGCACACGGACTTTTTTACCCAGTGGTGTTTGTCGCGCTCGCTCAACCATGCCTACCGACAAATCGCCCGCAATGATAGCGCCCTTGGGAGAACGCTCGCGCAACTGCTCGAAATAACTGCCCGGCCCTGCGCCAATGTCCAGCACCCGTTCGGCACCCCGCCAGGGCTGCGTATCGAGCACCCAACGCCGGAAGTCGATCTGGGGGCGGCTGTACATTTCGTGTATGCGGGAGCGAACCACGTACTCCTCGTCAGTGGCGAAAGCTGATTTGATGGTGTTGGGATCGGGCGTTCCGTTTGCATCGGACATAAGATATATCACTCGATTAGCATGAGGGCTGAGCATTGGTGTCTGTAGTTTAACACGACACGCCATAGAGACCAATCCCCGCTTTTACAGGTTGCGCAACGGACGCAGCGGGGGCAGAATGGAGTTGCGCCCGCATTGAACAGAGCAAAAAAAGAATTTTACTGCGGAGAGCGCAAAGGAAAACCAGAGAGAAATATTCTTTTTCAGGAGGTGAGGCCGTGAGCGGCGGAGTCGATCATCCCCAGCAGCATACACTTCTCGAAGTCGCCCAGGCACTGCTGATCAGTCAGCGGCTGGTGGTGTTGACCGGAGCGGGCGTCTCGAAAGAGAGTGGTATTCCGACCTTCCGTGATGCATTGGACGGGCTGTGGGCCGATTACAACCCGGAGGAGGTCGCCACGCCGCGCGCCTTTCGCCGCAACCCCAAGTTGGTCTGGGATTGGTACGAGTACCGCCGTGGGCTGCTGGCCCAGGCCAAACCCAATGCCGCTCATGAAGCGATTGCTACAATGGAAAAGATGCTGCCGCATCTGGTCGTGATTACTCAGAATATTGACGGACTCCATATCTGTGCAGGGAGCAGTGATGTGGTCGCGCTGCACGGGGATATCCGCCTGAACAAGTGCTTTGATGACTGCCAGGGCAACCCGACGTATATTGATGTCAACACGCTGGCAGATTGGGACCGCGAGGCAGGGCCGCCGCGCTGCCCGCACTGCGGCGCATATGTCCGGCCTGACGTGGTGTGGTTCGAGGAGATGCTGCCGCCCGATGCGCTGGAACGGGCTTACCAATTGTGCCTGTCGGCGGATCTGGCGCTGGTCGTCGGCACATCCGGCGTGGTGCAACCTGCGGCCAGCCTGCCCTTTGTGGTCGTCCATCACGGCGGGAAGGTGATTGAAGTGAACCCGGAAATTACACCGATTACGACGGTTGCCAAGTGGCACCTGTCTGGCGCAGCGGGAGATATCCTGCCGCGTGTGCTGGCCGCTATGCAGATGGAGCCGCCCCATGAGTTAAGTTGTATCTGATCGCCCCAGACATGAGCGCGGAGCCGCGCGTGCTGGTCGCTATGCAGATGGAGCCGCCCCATGAGTTGTAAGTTGTATTTGATCGCCCCGGACATGAGCGCGGAGCCGCGTGTGCTGGCCGCTATGCAGATGGAGCCGCCCCATGAGTTGTAAGTTGTATTTGATCGCCCCGGACATGAGCGCGGAGCCGCACCATGACTCATAGATTGTGCCTGATTGCCCTGTGCCTGATCATACTGCTGCCCGGCCCCTCCCATGCCCAGGCAGTGCGCCGGATCGACGTGTTTGTCGAACAGGACCCGGACACCGGAAGCGCCGCTGTTTATTTTCAAGACGCATTGAGTGGATTGAGTGCGACGGTCACAGCCAGCCGGGGCAGGGGGTTTACCCTGTTGGGCGATTACGTGTTGTATGAAGACCCCCTAACCGGATTGATTATGCGGGCCACGTCGGACGGCATCCTGGAAGAACACCCCTTTATCCGGCGCACCGCCGACATTCGTACTATTCGCTGGGTGGTGTCGCCAGATGGACAGGCTGTCGCCTGGGTGCAGGTGAGCATGAGCGGGACATCGGAGGCGTATATCGCCTGGGCAGATGGGCGCGATCTGCGGCAGCTTCCCATTCCTTCGCCGGAAGCGCCTTACCAGTTGGAACCTGTGGCATTGACCAACGGCATGACACGCTTTTTTTATGACGCGGCCCATCCAGCGGAACCTGTCGTGCCGACACCCTATACCATCTACGAAAACCTGAACGAGTACAGCATCGCTGATGAGACGTTCCTCCCCCTGAGCCAGGAACCCAACTGTTCGTGCAGCGCGGCGTTCAGCGCCGATGGCCGCATCTTCGCCCGGCTGGAAGCGGCAGCGGGCTTAGGCCCATTTGTACTGCATGTGTGGGATCTGACCGTAACGGCGGATATCACGATCCCGACGCCCGATTTGCCCTATCCCTGGGGCGGCGATCCGCTGATCAACAGTGATGGGACGCTGGTGGCTTACAGCGTGGCCCGCGCCGACTCTGATCCGGAGGGGGCCGGCTATGGGCTGGTGCTGGTCGACGTGGTCGCCAAGGAGCAGAATCTGATCCTGTCACTCGGCCCGATCCGCTACCGCCCGCTGGCGTTTATTGACGAGGACAGCGCTTTACTGCTGGTCGGGGCAGGGACGGACGGGGGAACCTATAAACTCAGTCTGATCGACGGGACTATCCAGCCGGTAGCGCGGGCCATCTACCTGGGGATGTTCTCACAAGACACGGCTTCCTGATACAATAGCTGTACTTGCGTTGCTCGCTTAGAAGGAAAAACACATGCGGTTACGACGTTCAAAGGCGCGACGACGAAGGCTCTGGCTGTTAGCGCTGGTGCTTGCTGCTGCCTTGTTTGGCGTAACCCAACGCGCACGGGCTTCGGACGGCATGCGCGGAGATCGCTGTATCGTGGCGGAATCCGATTATATCACCGAGGATTTTTACTTCTTCTGCCGGATTCTGGAAGTGCGCGGGACGATTGATGGCGATCTGGTCGGCGTGGCATCGGAGGTGATCATCCAGCCCACAGCCGTTGTGACAGGCGACGTGTGGATCGCCGGAGGGCGGGCGACGATTTCGGGCACGGTGGGTGACGACATCCGTTTTGTTGGCCTGACCGTCACCGTCGCGGATAAAGCGCGCTTCACCAATGATCGCACTGATCTGGCGGCGGGTGCGCTGAATACAACCATTTCGGAACATGCCGCGCTGCCCGGCGATCTGCTGGTGTACGGCTACCAGGCCAAGATTAACGGTACAGTGGGCGGGGATGTTGACTTCAGCGGCGAGTCTTTGACGATTGATGGCGTGGTGAAGGGGCGGGTCGATGCAACCGTGGGCGACACGCGCCGCAACAACGATCTGCCGAGCCTGCCGATCTATGACGTCTCCTTCAGCAACCCCGGCCTGCGCATCGGTGATAAGGCGGTGATCGAGGGGGCGCTGGCGTATGAATCTCCCTCTCGGACGACGATTCCGGCGGGGGTCGTGCACGGCCCCATCGATTTCGTGCAGAACCTGAGCCAGCCAGACATTACCAAAGCGGAACAGCCGGGTGTGGCGGCGCGGATCATGCGCAGTTATTTCACGTCGTCCCTGCGGGATGTGTTCACGCTGCTGGTGATCGGCGCGCTGGCGCTGCGCTTCGTGCCGAATGTGATCCGGCAGCCCGCCCAATACGTGCGGCGGCGGACGATTCCCACCATTGGCTGGGGGCTGATCTCCTTCATGTTGTCGTTCCCGCTGGCGATCCTGCTGATCCTGTTCAGCCTGCTGATCATCCTGATCATGGTGCTGCTAGCCCTGACGGAACTGACGATTATCACGGCGGTGGGACTGGTTGCGCTCAACCTGGCGCTGATCGGCGGATTCTGGTTCCTGCTGCTGTTCCTGGGCCGGGTGGTGATCAGCTATGCCATCGGGCACATCGTCTACAAATACCTGCTGCGGCTGCCGGAACTGGGCGGCTTCCGACAATGGCTGATTGTCCTGGCGCTGGGCGTGGTGCTCTATTCGCTGCTGATCCATGTGCCGCTGCCCGCCTTTGGATTGACGATGGAACTGATCACGGCGCTGGCGGGGATCGGCGCGGTGACGATGTACGGGCGCACGGCGATGAACAACGTCCCGCTGCTGGCTCCGCGACTCCCGTCCATTCCGGCTGGCACGATCCCATCCCGCCCGTACATCCCGACGATGACCTCGCCGCCCAGTCCCGCCGCACCGGGGATGGACAATCTGCCGGAGGGGTTCACGGGGTTCGATGAGGACTGGTAAAGGAAAGAAGAGCAAAAGCAAATTTCACCGCAAAGGGCGCAAAGAACGCAAAGGAAAAGCAAAGAAAAGTAAGAGAAAAAATTTTACCGCGGAGAGCGCGGAGAACGCAGAGAAAAGCAAAGAGAGAAAAGATCACTAAAAGGCTGATTTGATGTGTTTATGGTGGCTAAATTGCGTAAAACCGCCCATTGTTGATCACTTCAGGGCGTTTCATTGATCACTTAAGAAGACTGTTTGAATTACAGTTTTAGGGCTTTTTTCTCGTATTCTAACTTTGCAGGAAAATTAGTTGATCACTATTTGGCCTGTTCTTCTCGTGGCGATTTTGCTACCCCCCTTAAAACGGCTGGCGACTAACTGTTTTCTAACTGGGAATATACTTGGGCGAAGGCCACGCTTAGTAGACTCTGCAACAACCGGGCGCGGCAAGCAGCGCCCCTACGGCCCTCTCCCCGTGCATGCCAACCCCTCTCCTAATCGTCTCCCCATTTGGAGAAAGGACTTAAATACAGGATAGCACAGATTCTCCCCTAAAATACTCCTTTAAAGTTGAACTTTAAGTACGAATATAAAGATAGCGGTCAAGTTTATTGAGTTGATGACTTTGTATAACTGATCGTCATGCAGGCCGTTTTGTCGCTGTGCATGGTGCGCGCGATTTGGTTGACTTGCTCCCTCACGCTGTGATATGCTTGAGTCCGTTGAGGCGAACTATGAGGAACAACATTGGTTGAACATGGACTAGTCATACGGACACAGAGCGGTTTTTTCAGCGTACAAACCCCCCAAGGCCCCGTCGTCTGCCAACTACGAGGCAAACTCAAAGAAGAGTATCAAGATACAGATCTGGTCGCCATTGGAGACCGGGTAACTATTGAACTCGCGCCTGACGGCACCGGCACAATTACTGAGGTAGAGGATCGCGAGCGCGTGCTGTCGCGGGTTGCGCCCTCGTCGGCGGTAGGCACGTCGGCGGAACGGGAGCAGGTGATCATTGCCAACCCCGATCAGGCGATCTTCGTGTTCGCGGCGACGAATCCTGATCCACATGTACGCCTGCTGGATCGCTTCCTCGTCGCGGGCGAAAAGGCTGAAATTCCCGACATCCTGATCTGTGTGAACAAGATCGATCTCGCAGCGGACCGGCTGGACGAGATCAAGTCCCTGTTCACTGTCTACGAAAAGATCGGCTATTCGGTCCTGTTCGTCAGCGCGAAGACGGGCGAGGGAATCCGGACGCTGCATGATACGCTGGTTGGCAAGATTTCCGTCTTTACCGGGCCATCCGGCGTGGGCAAGACGAGTCTGCTCAACGCCATCGAGCCAGACCTGGGCCGCCGCGTGAACGAGGTTAGCCGGGCGACGAACAAAGGCCGCCACACGACCCGTTACAGCGAACTGGTCCCGCTCTCGGAGGGCGGCTATCTGGCGGATACGCCGGGAATCCGGACCATTTCGCCGTGGGATGTCGAGCCGGACGAACTGGACGGCTATTTCGTGGAGATCGCGGAATACGTGCCCGACTGCAAATTCCAGGACTGCACGCATACGCACGAACCGGGCTGTGCGGTGCTGGCGGCTATCGAGCGGGGCGACATCAGCGAGGAACGGTACGAGAGTTATCTGCGGCTGCGGGAGCTGCTCGAAGAGGAATATGTGTATAACCGGGGAGCGTTTTAGGCCCCATCCCGACACCTCACCCCGGCTGAACGCAAAAAGCAGCGTTCAGCCTCCCCTCTCCAGACTGCGCTGGGAGAGGGGAAGTAGAAATCAAGACGTTAAAAACGGTCGTGTGCAACCTGCGGTTGCCTAGCCATACGCCCCTACAGCTTGTAGAGTTCCCCGTATTTGGAGCGGAGATAGGCGATATACGGTTCGATGCGCAGGGGGCTGCCTGTCACGCGCTCGATCAGTTCCGAGGCGGTGAATTTGCGCCCGTGACGGTAAATATTGTCACGCAGCCAGCTGTGCAGCGTCTCAAATTGACCGCGCCCGATCTGCTGGGGAATCTCCGGGTGGGCGGCGAGAGCGGACTGGTAAAACTGCGCGCCGAGGATATTTCCCAACGTGTAGCCCTGGAAGGATCCGCCAACAATTCCCGCGAACCAGTGAACATCCTGCAACACACCGTCGCTGTCGTTGGGCGGGGTGATCCCAAAGTCGGACTCAAAACGCTCGTTCCACGCCTCCGGCAGATCGCGGATTTCCAGTTGACCTTCCAGCAGCGCTAATTCGAAATCAAAGCGCAGCATGACGTGCAGGTTGTAGGTCACCTCGTCGGCATCGGTGCGGATCAGGGAGCGTTCCACTTTGTTGATCGCCCGGTAGAACGCATCGAGAGACACGCCGCGCAACTGCTCCGGGAAGACTTCTTGCAGACGCGGGTAGAAAAATTCCCAGAAACTCCGGCTGCGGCCCACACGATTTTCCCAGAGGCGGGACTGGCTCTCGTGGACGCCGGACGATGCGCCGCGCGCCAGGGGCGTGCCTTCGTAGTCCATATTGATGCCCTGCTCGTACATGGCGTGACCGGATTCGTGCATGGTGCTGAACATACACTCGCCCAGATAATCTTCCTTGACGCGGGTCGTGATGCGCACATCGCCGAGCGAGAACTTGGTCATGAAGGGGTGGTGCGTTTTGTCCTGCCGCCCCCGGTTGAAATCGTAGCCAAAGCGCTTGATCACTTCCAGGCCAAAGGCAAGCTGCTGATCTTCGGGATAGTGCAGGCGCAGGCAGGAATCGTCGGCGGGCGGCTGGCTGACAATCGCCTGGACGATGGGCACCAACTGCTGGCGCAGGTCGCCAAAAATCTGGCGGATGGTCGATGCCTTCATGCCATAGTCGCCAAAGTCGATCAGCGGGTCGGCAATATGCTCGTAGCCGGGGAAGAAGTTCGCCAGATCACGGCTCAGGTCGAGCGTTTTTTCCAGGTAGGGCTGGACGCGGCGGAAGTCGTTGGCGGGGCGCGCTTCGGTCCAGACCTGATAACTTTCGGCGTCGTGTTCAGACAGTTTGGCGACAAAATCCGCCGGGACCATCACTTCGCGCTCGTACAGCCGCCGGGCGACGCGGATCAGACTGGCATCGTCCGAGTCGTAGGGCAGGCTCTCCTCGTAGGGGCGCAGATCGTCCAGCAGTTTACCGATGGCCGGATCGACAAATTTATCGTGGGCCAGCTTTTCCAGGACAGCAAGCTGGCGGCCCCGCGCTTTGGCTCCACCGGGCGGCATATAGGTAGTCTGGTCCCAGTTGAGCAGGGCGGCGGCAGAGTTCAGATCGTTGACTTCGATCAGGCGGGTCTTCAGATCGTTTAATTTGGATTCCACAGGGCAATTCCTCCTTGAAATAAGGGATGATGGGGAGTGAAGCATTATACGAGTTGGACATCATTATATGCCCACTGTATCTGGCGGCGGCATAACGGTGGTACAATGCGGGGCTGCCTAATTTCTATCGAGTGAGCGTACCCAATCCTTATGAATCTTGTTGCTGATATGCGGCGCAACCCGGATCTCTGGCTGACGCGCCTGTACTACTTCGTCTATTTCGGCGGCGGCGGTCTGGCGCTGCCTTTCCTCACCCTGTTTTATTCGCGGCTCGATTTTTCGGGGACGCAGATCGGCTGGATCACGGCGATTGGGTCGGTGGTGTCGCTGGTCGTCGCCCCGGTGTGGACCAACCGCAGCCATCAGTGGCGCAATCCACGCGCTGTCCTGCAGGGGGCGCTGTTCGCCGGTTCCCTGTGTTATTTGTGGCTCAGCCAACAGCACCTGTTCTGGGGCGTGATCATTGTCACGGTGATCCGCACGCTGGTGATGGCTGGCGTCTCCCCGCTCTCCGATTCGCTGGCCCTGTCGGTGATCAACAAGGTGGGCAAAGGATTCGGGACCGTGCGGGTCTGGGCGTCGGCGGGGTGGGCCGTCGCCGGGCTGTTCGCCGGATGGCTGATGGAACAGACCAATGTGCGGTCGAGCATCCTGTTTGCCAGCGCGACAACCCTGGCGGCGGTGCTGATCCTGTTCCTGATCGACGGCAAAAACTTCCATGCCGCGCCGGGCCAATCCCGCGCCTCATCCGGAATTCCGCTGCGGACGATCATTCGCGGCGTGCTGCAAGATCGGGCGATGGTCGGGGTCGGATTGATGATCGTCGTGATCGGCATCATGAACAATGGTGTGGGCCAGTTTGAAACGGTCTACCTGGACAAACTCGGCGCGTCGGATCAACTGATCGGCGTGGCGGTGATCATGGGCGCGGTGGTCGAAATCCCCTTTATGCTGGTGACGGATCGGCTGATGGTGCGGAAGGGCGCGTATCGCTTGCTGCTCACGGCGATGCTCATGAATGTCGCGCTGCGGTCACTGGTTTTTATGATCCCGGCGGTTGGGACGATCATGGTGGAGCGCGCGCTGGGCGGGATCAGCTTCAGCTTCTACGTGATCGGGATGTTCACGTTCATCAGCCAACATACGACGATGCCGCAAACGCGGACGGTGATGGCCCTCTATAACGTGACGCTGGTGAGCATCATCGGGATGATCGCGCCGCCGATTGCCGGGGCGATTTACGATCTGGTGGGGGCGCGCTGGCTCTATGCCATTGCCGCGGCGGGGTATCTGCTGGGCTGGCTGGTCCTGTATTTGGTCACTGGGCCGAGTGTTAAGGCGAAGCGTTTAGAGGGGGAGACGGTAGATTGCAAGCGCCCTATCCCGGCTGAGCGGCTTAGCTTTGGGCGCAGCAAGCAGCGCCCCTAAGCTTGAACAACAACTCAATCTGCCAGCGATAATGAGCGAGAACCAAGACTGCATCAGCGGAGAAGACGGGGGCGGGGAGGTTAGTCAAGAAGATGTCCCAGGCGAGCAGCGCCCAGGTCTCGGCACTGGCCCGACCTTGTTTCTTGCGTTCCCAGTCCGCCAGATTCGCTTGCCGACGAGCCAGGGTTGCCTCAGAGACCCGCACGGCTACGAGACGGGCAGGAAGACGTTGGCGGAGACCGACCAGCACCGGGCAACTGAGGCGGGCTTGCCCAGCCGTTTCCAGATAGGTCAGGACATCGATCCGGTTTTCCTCGACAAACAGCACCGTTCCCGCCTTGTAGGACGAAATCCAGTAGGCTCCCTGGCGCGACATGCGCGCCAACGCCTCGAGCTTGTAATACCCCAAATCCGCTAAGCGTAGGCTGTGGCTGGGCAAGCGCTGCTGGGCGGCGTGCGCCCGCTGGTCATGCGTTTTGCCGGGCAGCAATTCAAGCGCGGTCAACCCGCCGTGCAGCAGTTCCCACAGCACCGATACTTTCAAACACAGCAAGCAGCGCCCATACAGCGGCCTACATACCTTAATGATCCATACTGAACCATTGACAATGTAATACATTCGTCGTTATACTTCCCCGTTGTTTGCTAGTTGGAAAACTATAAGGAGAGGTTGGAATGACGATCACGACGGCGATGGTGAAAGAGCTGCGCGAGTTAACCGGGGTGGGGCCGCTGGACTGCAAAAAGGCGCTGGAAACCTACGCGGGCGATCTGCGACAGGCGGCGGACTTCCTGCGCGAAAAAGGGCTGGCGAAAGCGGCTAAAAAAGCGGGACGCGAAACCAAAACCGGGCTGGTGGTTGTCAAGGCAGGGGGCGCGGCGGCGTGCATGGTCGAAGTGACGTGCGAAACGGATTTTGTCGCGCGGACGATCCATTTAAGCAGTTCGCGCACCGGGCCGCCGATCTCGTGCTGGACAATCCGGCGATGGTTGATCGCGAGGCACTGCTGGCTACCGCGTATTTCGATGGTAAAACCACTGGCGACGTGATCCAGGAGTTGATCGGCGCGCTGGGCGAGAATATCGTCCTGGGGCGCGTGGCGCGGTACGGCGGCGCGGCACGATACTACTCCGGCATGGTGGCGAGCTACGTGCATTCGGGCGAACTGGAAGGAACCTACGGGCCAGGAGAAGGGCGGATCGGCGTGCTGGTGGAACTCAGTGGCGGAGATGGTTCGCGGCTGGACGAGCTGGCGCACGACCTGACGCTGCACATCGCTTCGGCTGGATCGCGCTGGCTGACACCGGATGATGTTCCTGCCGCCGTGATCGAGCAGGAGCGGGAATCGTGGCTGGCGGATGTGGGGAACAAACCCGATTCGATCAAAGTGCGGATTCTGGAAGGCCGTTTGAACAGTTTCTACCAGGATGTGTGCCTGTTGAAGCAGCCGTTTGTCAAGGATGACAGCCTGACCATTGCCGCGCTGCTCGATCAGTGGAGCAAGGAAATGGGCGCACCCGTGCGGATCGTGCGGTTTGCGCGGTTTGAGGTAGGGAGTTGACCTCACCCGGCTGAGCTTTGCTCGAATCCGAGCAAGCTCAGTCGCTCCCACCACCAGGCATAGTACATTATGAATTGGTGTCTATCGGGAAAATGACCTGGAAAGTTGTTCCCTGCCCTACCACGCTCTGGACAGTGATTGTCCCGAAATGTTGTTCAACAATGGCTTTCGAAATTGCCAATCCTAATCCAGTCCCTTCATGGCGCATGGAGCGTGCTTCGTCTGCGCGATAGAAACGCTCAAAGATAGATGACGAATCCGCCTCAGGAATACCGATTCCTGTATCAACGATATCAAGAACAGCCTGATTTCCTTTGACAAGTGTTCTTATTGTTATTGTCCCCTGGTGTGTATAGTGGATGGCATTTTCTAGCAAATTGTCCACCAATCGGGTCAACTGGTCCTGATTCCCGATGATTCGTAGTGCCTTATCGGTCAAATTCATGACCAGGCTCAGGTTCTTATTCTGAGCAATGATTTGATGATTTTCGCCAACTTGTTGAACGATTTCGTTGAAATCCACCGATATTTGCGCGATCGGCTCCTGGCTCTCAATACGGGATAACGTAAACAGGTTATCAATCAAATTTCCTAAATGCCTGGCAGCATCACGCATTTCATGCTGCAATTTTTTTTGCCGAGCGGGATCGACCTTCTCCAGCAGATCGACCTTGAGCATGATGGCTGATAGCGGTGTCCGTAGATCGTGCGAAGCATCGCGAACAAAACGGTGTAACAGGCGTGCTTTTTCGCGAGCAAGTTCCAATTCGAAAGCCTGGGCCCGTATTTCTCTCCGGATCGTAGTGTCTTCCGCGATGCCAGCATATCGGACCGTCTGGTGATCGTGAGTGACAATCGGAAATGAACGATTGCGCAGCCAACGGACTGTTCCATCCGCTAGCTGGATCCGAAATTCTGTTTCCGGAGAGAGCAACATCTGCCTGATGAAATGTCTGGAGCGATCATCAGGGTGTACCAACCTCAATAGGGCGCGCGGATCTTTAAGGAATATTTCCGTTGATTCACCGGTCAGTTTCTCAAAGCCGGGACTGAGGTATATCAAACGTTCTTTTTTAATATCGACCAGCCAAAAAACTTCACCAATATGCTCCATGATCTGTTCATAGATGGCACGACTGACCTGCAGCTCATCTTGTAACTGAACAAGCCGAGAACTAAACTTGCTTTCTCCCACCAATATATCAAGCGTTGGGCGGTCTGTTGCTCCTAAATAATGGGTTAAGCCAGGCGCAATACGCGTCAGATACCAACCAGCCAGCGGCGATAACAAAAGTCCCGCCAGTGTTTTCATCAAAATATCACCCGGGAGGCCCAACGCAAATTGTGCCGTGCCGAATAGTGCCAGGATATTGTAGAGGACGGTATCTACCCAAAGCGCAATCAGCAGGGCAATACCTGGGATAGAATTCTCAGGAAAAGTGGGAAACGCATTTTTAATCCCTTGATAGATGATTGTGATGACGAACATGTCTGTAGCAAAGGTGATGATTGAAGCGAGGACACCTCGGAAAAACAGAGGTGTGAGTTTAATATCCTGTTCAGCAAAAGGTCCATGAATAGTCGTAGATGGATTTCGAACCTTCACATACAGCCATAAAAAGATCAAAACACCAAGGACGAGTCCATCAATGCCAATCAAGCCAAGAATAGTCATGCGTGCTGTACGCGTCCCACTCGTGATGTAAAGCACGACCACAATAAGCAATATAATCGGGACAAAAACATGTCCTCCAGGCCGAATAATGACGTTCTGCGCAGGTTCGACAAAGATTGCCATTATTTCAATAAAATTGAATACCCCCACGATACCTGCCACAAAAAACAAAAGGGGGGCCAAGCCATAGTGTTCAGACAGATAGTGTAAATAGAGGGCGAGTGCACCGAACAGACCGATTTGGATCGCGAAGATGCATACACTGAGCATAAATTCACCCTTCATCTTTAGAAGGTGTTGAGGGACGGATTAATTGGGCAACAGAAACAGGTCGCCGATCGAGCAAGTGACAACCATTGTAACGCCAAAGCGCCTGGATGTTAATCAAGGTATTGTATGCTACTTTGCCAGACGCTAAAACATTCGGGCTATCAAGCATAAAGTCCACTACGGAACAACCTACAGCGAGAAACGAATCCCACCAAAGGTCGTGTGAAGCTGAAGCGGCTCCCCTTGCCCGGTTCACTTTCCACCTCAATCTGCTCCCGCTCAGTTCCACAAGCCGTTTGCAGCTAGCCAGCCCCAGACCAGAACGGTGTTCGCCCCCGGTGGCTCGGGTACTGGTCCGCTGGAAGGGCAGGAAAACGCGGTTCAGTTCGTCGCGTCTGATACCCTGGCCCTGATCGATCACGGAGATTGCTAACTGGCTACGCGGCGTCTGCCGGGCACGGATCGTAACGGTGGTATCGGGATAGGAAAATATGAAGGCGTTGCTCAGCTCCGTTTGGGCGGCGCAGCGCTTCCGCCCGGTTTCCCTTGAGGATAACCTGCAAGAAAAGGGCCTGTCATGTCGCCAATGCTTCCTCTTCAACAACCCATTCTTGCGTTATTTTATCACGGCGAGCATTAAAACATCGTGTTTTGTTATATTTTAATTACACTTATCTTAGAGGACGACACTATGCATGGCATCCATCACGTAACGGCTGTATCGGGCAAAATCGGAACAAACGCCCGTTTTTATACGGAAGTACTCGGCCTGCGGCTGGTCAAAAAATCGGTGAACCAGGACGATGTGCGGGCCTATCACCTGTTTTACGCAGACAAGGTGGGCAGCCCCGGCACGGATATGACCTTTTTCGACTGGCCGCAAACGGGACCGGATCGGCGGGGAACGGACAGCATCGCGCTGACCGCGTTTCGCGTCAATGGGCGGGAAGCACTGGATTATTGGGCGCGGCGGCTGGACGACTATGGCGTTGATCACCAGGAGATCGAGACGTTTGCGGGGCATGAGACATTAAGTTTTGTCGATCCCGAAGGACAGCGGCTGATGCTGGTCGATGACGGCGGCGCGCCGTATGAGGGCATCATCTGGGATGGCAGCGAGGTTCCGGTGGAATGTGCGCTGCGCGGCTTTTACGCCGTCATGCTGTCCATTCCCCGGCTGGACTGGATCGATCCCATCCTGACCGACATCCTGGAGTTCCGCCAGGAGCGGCGCGTGCATAACGCCGACGGGAGCGAAGTCACCATTTATGCGATGGACAAGGGCGGCCCGGGGCGCGAAGTGTGGGTGATTGAGGAGCGAAACGAAATGGCCGCTCGGACGGGCGCGGGCGGCGTTCACCATGTCGCTTTCCGCGTGGCGGATGACGATCAGCAGCATGATTGGCACGAACGGCTGATGAAAGCGGGCCTGCCTGTGTCGCCCATTATTGACCGCTTCTACTTCCATTCGATCTATTTCCGCATTTCGAACGGCATTTTGTTTGAGATCGCTACGGATGGACCGGGTTTTGCCGCTGATGAAGACCTGGAGACACTCGGTGAAAAACTGGCCCTGCCGCCGTTCCTCGAACCGTACCGGGAACAGATCGAGGGCAATCTCAAGCCGATTGTGGTGCCATAAGCAGCAAGCAGGGGGGAACTGATGAATACACCGCTGTTCGGGGCCAATCTTGACCCGGTGGCAGACAGGCTCAAGACGACGCTGGCCGTGGCTCAGACTGCCGAAACGTTGGGCCTCGATCTGGTGACAGCGCAGGATCACCCGTATAACAAAGAACACCTGGATGCCTGGACGCTGATCACAGCGGTCGCGGCGTTAACCAGCCGGGTGCATATCGGGACGAACGTCGCCAATCTGCCGCTGCGCACGCCCACGATGCTGGCTAAGATGGCGGCTTCGCTCGATGTGATCTCCGGCGGGCGCGTTGAACTGGGTATTGGGGCCGGTGCGTTCTGGCGCGGCATCCAGGCCTTTGGTGGGCGGGACGATTTGCAGGAGATGCCGTTTACCGCCTTCAAGGAGGCGCTGGCGATTATACGCGGAATGTGGGCGGCAAGTGGGCAGACGTTCCGGTTTGAAGGCGAGGTGTATGACGTACCCGGCGCGGGCGCTGGTCCGGCTCCGGCGCATCCGATCTCGTATCTGGGTGGGCGGGCAGGGGCCAAAGATGCTGCGGCTGGTTGGCGAACAGGCGGATGGGGTGATGCTGTCGACGCCGTATGTGTTATACAGGCAGCTTGGCGCGGTGAACGAGCAGATCGACGCGGGCGCGCAGGCAGCGGGACGTGATCCGGACGACGTGCGCCGCCTGTATAATGTGATGGGCGTGATCACGCCGGGCGAGACGGTCAACGGATTTGAGGGTAGAGCGTACAGCGGAACGGTTCAACAGTGGATCGATCACCTGGTGATGCTGATTTGTGACTGCCGCCAGGATTCGTTCGTTTTTTGGCCGACAGAGGGCGATCCGGTTGAACAGATGAACCTGTTTGCCAGCGAGATCGTTCCGGCTGTGAGGGCGGCGGTGGAATGAGTGCTGCGGTCCGCAAGCGTGTTGTTATCCCTACCCTGTGCTCAGAGAAGCAGCCTAATAGAAAAGGATGTTTGCCCTATGTTTGAAACACTGCCTCAAAATATTGATGAATTTATGAATTGGACCTGGGATCAGATTAAGCCCTTCGCGGATGATCTGGTCGCGCGGCCTGTCACTGCCGAGACGATGGATGACTGGCTGGATGACTGGTCCACACTGGCGAGCCTGATCACGGAGACCTTCAACCGGATGGAAGTGCGCACAACCACGCATACCAACGATGAAGCCGGGCAGGAACGCTTCAGCCAATATGCCGAGACGGTGATGCCCCATGCGCGGGAATTTGACCAGCGGATGAAAGAGAAACTGCTGGCAAGCGGGCTGGAACCTAGAGGAATGGAAATCCCGCTGCGCCGGATGCGGGCCGAGACGGCAATCTACCGGGCGGAAAACCTGCCGCTGCGCACGGAGATTGAAAAGCTGGGTGTCGAACGCAGCAAGATCGTTGGCGCATGGACGGTGGAATGGGACGGCAAAGAACTCACGTTGACAGAGGCCCTCACCAAACTGCAAGACGAGGACCGCAACACGCGGGAGCAAATCTGGCGGCGGATCGTGGATCGCGTCAGGCAGGATCGGGATAAGCTGGACGAGTTGTGGATCAAGATGTTCGATCTGCGCTTGCAGATGGCGCATAACGCCGGGTTTGAGAGCTACCGTGATTACCGCTGGCAGGAATTGGCGCGCTTCGATTACACGCCGGAGGACTGTAAATCGTTCCACCGGGCTATCGAGCAGACGGTTGTCCCGGTGGTCAGCCGCCTGAATGAGCGGCGCAAGACGCAGCTAGGGCTGGACCGGCTGCGGGTGTGGGACAATTACTGGTTTCTCAGCCCGGACCCACTCAACCGCCCGCCGCTCAAACCGTATGAGACGCTCGATCAACTGAATCACACGATGGAAGCCATTTTCCACCGCGTCGATCCGCAGTTAGGCGAGTACTATCACATCATGCGGGATGAAAATCTGCTGGACCTGGAAAGCCGCAAACACAAGGCGGGTGGCGCGTATATGACCGAGTTCCCGTTCTCGCGGCGGCCTTTTATATTTGGTCACGCAGTGGGATCGCATAATTCGGTAGTGACCGTGCTGCACGAGGGCGGACACGCCTTTCACGGTTTCGAAGCCAGCCGCCAGCGCTATTATGCGCAGCGCCAGCTCGAATATATCCCGATGGAGTTTGTCGAAGTCGGCTCAATGGCGATGGAACTGCTGGCCTCGCCGTACCTGGCAGCGGATCAGGGCGGCTTCTATTCCAGGCAAGATACCGCACGGGCGCGGGCGGAACACCTGGAAAAGATCGTCCAGTTCTGGCCGTATATGTCCGTGGTAGACAGCTTCCAGCACTGGGTTTATGAGAACCCCGATCAGGCCCGCGATCCGCGCCAGTGTGACGCGGCGTGGGCGTCCCTGCACAAGCGCTTCCTGCCCGATCTGGACTGGTCCGGGATTGAGGAGGGCCTGGAACTGTACTGGTATATCCAGGGGCACATCATGAGCGCGCCGTTCTACTATATCGAGTATGGGTTGGCCCAGTTGGGGGCGGTGCAGGTCTGGGCACGGGCGCTGGACAATCAGGGGCAGGCCGTCGCGGATTACCGTCAGGCGCTGGCAAAGGGAAATACGGCTACGCTGCCGCAGCTTTATGAGACGGCGGGCGTCAAGCTGGCCTTCGATGCGGAGACACTGGGCCGGATGATCAGCCTGATCGAGCGAACGCTGGGCGAGTTGGAAGGGGTATAGATTCACCCTCACCCCGTCGAAACTTCGTTTCGCCACCCCTCTCCCACTGCGCGGCCTCTCTTCGCTCGTGTCCGCGCGGGGAGGGGGGATAAATCTTTTATGGCATGACCTTCGAGATTTTTTTGATTTTAAAGCGGATGGCCTGGTGCGGCCCCCATTCCACCAGATCGCGCTCAATTTTATCATCGGTGCGGTAGCGATGGGCGATGGTGCGGATCACGTCGAAGCCCGGCTCACCTTCGAGGAAAAAATCCCCTTGCAGCAGATAACATGTCTGATAGGCTAACTGTTCGTCGGTCAAGTGGTTCGCCGCCGAAAACCAGCGATCCGCGCGGGTTGGCCCGGATGTGTTTGACCTTGCGCGTGTGGTAGCCTGTCGCCAGCAGAATATCGTCGCCGTCCAGCATATACCAGACCGGGACGGTATGCGGGTAACCGTCCGGGGCGATGGTCGTCATACGGGTGATCAAACGCTGCTGCAAAAAGGTGCGGAGGTCTGGGTCCATCGTGAGAACTCCTCAAAAAAAGCGAAAAACAGATTTACCACAAAGGGCGCAAAGAACGCAAAAAAAAGCCAAGTAAATTAAAGAAAAAGCGGGCAGGGCAAGCCGCTGCCCCTACGATTTGGTATGCCCTTTTCGTTGATTTACCGAGAAAAGCAACATATGAAGTATACACAAAAAGCGGGACGAGTGTGGTCACTCGCCCCGCAGGATGTTTATCTGAAGACGTGAGAGGAAATGGATTAGATGACGGTGCGCCGTTCCACCATCATCACAGCGACAAAAAGCGCCAGAAAGACAAAAAACAGTACCTGGGCAATCGTGACGGCGGCAATTCCACCAAAGCCAAACAAGGCCGCTGTCAACGCAATGATCAGAAAGAACAAAGCCCAACGGAACATGGTTCAAGTTCCTTATATGTCTTCCGATAGGTACACTTTAAGCCATTTTAGTCCCTTAGAACATGAGACATAAGGACCATTTCAGGACCGGGCAGGAGGGCGATTTAAAGATAGGAGAGGTGGCCTATACTAGAGCCGGTTATTCACTTTTTTCTCTCCTATATCTTCAAATTAGTACTTAAGGTTCAACTTTAAAGGAGTATTTTAGAGGGCACATTGGGTGTATGCTACGAATAGGTTCATTACCGTTCTGGCTGTTTGAACCCACGTGTAAGGGCGCTGCTTTGCGTGCGGCGTGCGAAGCCGCTGCGCTCCAATGTAATACCCACCCTGAAAAATGGGCCAAAAATGGAAGTAGGGACGCGGTTAGGAAACCGTTAGTCATGAAACCGAAAAAGGGGGGGTAGCAGATCGCTCACGGCGGCGAAGTGATCAACTAATTTTTTTGAAAAGTTTGTTAGTGGGAACGTAACACGCCCTACAATGCAATGTAAAGTGCATAACAAGCTCTAGCGAGGCGAGTGTTTCCACCCGCCTCGCCGCAAGCTGCATCAATAGACGTTGAACGGAACCTGATAGGGCTGCTGGACGATGTTGCCATCCGGCGCGACGATCACCAACTGCACGATGTACGAGCCGGGGAAGCCCACCCGCCATAATGCTTTCCAGCACGTCGTTCGACACACCAGAACGATTCTTCCAGTTGTTCACATCGCCAAGCGTCGTGAAGCCCGCGTAGGGTCCGCCCTGGATTTCCACCTTGTAATAGGCGGCCTGATCCGGAGAAAAGACGGCGCTGCCCACGATATCGATCTGCTGGGACGAGGAGAAGCCCTGTCCCGGTGTGGGCGAGGTGATGTTCGCCACCACGACCTGAGGGCCACCGCCCCCGCCGATACTCGCCATAGGAGCCGACAGCATCTCGGAGTTGCAGGCGAACTGCGGCAGGATGGCGACTCCGTTGGCCTGGGCCCACAGCCGCGCATAAAAAGCATCCTGCTCGTCGGGCGGCGGGGCGATAAAGAACTGATCCTGAACGCCCGGAACCTGTCCCGCCACTTCAATGGGAACCTGGCAGTAGCGCGGCGGGACGGTGTGGCCCGATACGTCATTGGCGGCAATCGCGTTGGCATAATCCGGCGACACCGGGAAGACCGCGACGCGGATCACACTGGGCTGCACTTCGACGGGCTGCGGGCCTGTCGAGCCATACTCCGGCTGCGGGGCGGGCGCGGCCTGGACCATGCCGCCGTTGCCATCGGGAACCAGCGGCGGACTGTCGAGAAACCATTCGGTGATGCTCGGCGGGCAGCCCGTCGCCGGATCCTGCAAATTGCCGCGCGATGCGTTGCAAATCTGCTGCTGGATCACGCCGCCGGGGGGCTGAAGATGCCCATCGTCGGGCAGGGAGCCAATCGCGGCATGCAGATCAGGACTGCTGTAGATGGCGTTCATGACCTGATTCCAGATCGGCGCGGCCCCTTCGATGCCCGACACATTGACCATCGGCGTGTTGTCGGTGTTACCCGCCCAGACGCCAATGGCGACGTTGCGGGTAAAGCCAACCGTCCAGTTGTCGCGGAAGTCGTTGGTTGTGCCTGTCTTGACCGAGGTCGGGATGCCGGGCGTATAGAGCGGGCTGTTGCTGCCCATCGCGGTGGAGCGGGCGTTGTTGTCCGCCAGGATATCGCTGATGATGAAGGCGATACGCGGGTCCATCACCTGCTGGCCCTGCGCAATCACGCTGACCGATTTATCGGTGAGCGTAGCATCAGACGGGCAGCCATCCTCATATTCGTACAGGATTTGTTTCTTGGAATTGGTGACGCACAGGATCGGCGTGCTGGGTACGTAAACGCCGCCGTTGGCCAGCACCGCATAGGCATTGGTCAGTTCCAGCGGGGTGACTTCGCCGCCGCCGAGGGTCAGAGAGAGGCCGTAGCGCGACGGATCGTTTTCCAGGCTGGTCACGCCGACGCGGTTCATCATCCAGAGCAGGTAATCGACCCCAATCTGGCGCAGAGTTTGCACGGCGGGAATGTTATAGGAATTGGCGAGGGCTTCACGGACGCGCACCGGACCATGCCACGAATTATCGTAGTTGTGCGGCGAGTACTGTTCCTGGCCCTCAATGCCGATGTGGGTTTCGGTGTCCCAGATGATGGTCGCCGCCGTGTAGCCTTTTTCCATCGCTGCCGAATAGGTGAACGGCTTCATGGCGCTGCCGGGCTGGCGAGCGGCAATCGTCACATTCACGTTGCCGTCAATGGACTCGTCGTTGTAGTTGACACTGCCGACCATCGCCAAAATTTCCCCGGTATCGGGCTGCAAGACGACGAGTGCCGCATTGTGCATGTTCTTGGTGTTGATGAGCTGCGAGACCTGGGCCTGTACGGTCTGTTCGGCAAGCCGCTGGATGTCCATGTCAATCGTCGTATAGACGCGCAGTCCACCACGCCGAATATCGCCTTCATTCAGGCCCAACTGGGTCATCAGCAGGTCTTCAAGCTGATCGCGGGCATAAACGACGAAGTGCGGCGCGGAATCCAGATCGATGTTGGGGCTGACGAAATTGAGCGGCTCGGCAAAAGCAGCGTCCGCTTCGGCCTGGGTGATATAGTCTTCTTCGACCATCAGATCGAGCACGAGGCGGCGGCGTTCCATGACGCGCATCTGCACGCCCGGATCGGGATTCAGCGGGTCCAGATCGGCGGGGGCCTGCGGCAGACCCGCCAGCAGCGACGCCTCGGCTAAGGTCAGTTCCGAGGCATGTTTGCCAAAATAGGTTTCCGAGGCGGCCTCGATGCCATAGGCCAGATTGCCGTAGTAGATGTTGTTCAAATAGAGCGTGAGGATTTCGTCTTTGCTCTTGCGCTGTGTCATGACGACGGCGAGCAGCGCTTCTTCGATCTTGCGGTTGATTGTGCGCTCGTTGCGTTTCTGGTAGGAAAACAGGATGTTGCGGATCACCTGCTGGGTGATCGTGCTGCCGCCGGAGACGACATCGCCCGCCTGGACATACTGCTTGGCGGCGCGGGCAATGCTCGGCACGTCGATGCCGATGTTGTCGTAGAAGGTATCATCTTCCACCGAAATTGTCGCGTCGATCAGGTCTTGCGACACCTGATCCAGATCGACACAGGTGCGGCGGCCCTCGCCCAACACTTCGTAGAGTTCCTGCCCCTGGCGATCCAGAATGGTCGTCGTTTCAAAGGACTCGCCGCAGCCGGAAATTTTGTCCAGCCGGTTGAGATTATCCTCAAGCTTGTTGCTGTAATGGGCATAAACGGCCCAACTCGTGATCAGAAAGCTCATGACCAGCACGCCAACCAACCCGATACAGCCGAAAATACAACCGGGGCCGATACTGCACCCGCGGCGATGGCTTCTGCGGCGCGATTGACGCCGTGGTTCGCGATGCGGTTCCTGGGGTGGTGGATATCCTGGCTGGTAGCCGCCGGGCTGCCCGTTCGGACGGTTCCACTGCTGCTGTTCCTGAGTTGGTTGTTGGTATCCAGGCGGGACATTCTGTTGTCGCCCGGTTGGTCGTCCATTCGGATGCGGAGATCCGTTTTGCTGCGAATAGTTCATGAAATCTCCAGGCTCCAAAAAGCCCAGCTTATTGGTCTATCATACCTCCTACCATTGTAACATGTGGCGATCAACGCTGGCTATGCCGTCACCCTACGGACAGGGGGCGGTTAAACGGCGTCTTTTCGGGCGCGGAAACACATAAAGCCGGGTTCATGCGTCAACTGCTCGTATTCCTTCGGGTCGGCCTGTTTAAATTCCTCGGTGGGGCGGGGTTCGATGAGGCGCTCGATCACAAACCCGGCGTGCCACAGCCATTCGGTGATGGCGCTGAGGGGCTGGCGGAACCAGGGCACTTCAATGGGATCGCCGCCAAAGCGCCAGAACATGCTTACTTTTTCGATCTCGAAATAGTTCTTGCTGATGGAATAGCGCATATCGTTTTGGGGGTGACCTGTTGAGAAGATCAGCAGGCCGCCGGGGCGCAGCACCCGGTGAAATTCAGCAAACGGTATGGACCAATCGGCAATGTAATGCAGGACGAGGGCGCTGATCACCAGATCAAAGGATTGATCTGCCAGGAAGGGTACCGGTTGGCCCAGATCCGCCTGATGGAGCGAACAGCGATCTCCGACGCGCTGCTGAGCATGCGACAGCATCTCTGGGCTCACATCAACGCCCACGACCGACGCGCCGTGATTGAGCAGCCATTCCGAATAGACTCCGGTGCCACAGCCCGCATCGAGGATCTGTTTTCCCTGGATATCGGGCAGCAGGGACAGCACAGCAGGGCGGTCATAATAGGCGTTATGCGGCTTGGTATCGACCAGGGCGGCATAACGGGCGGCGAAGGCGGCATAGGCTTTGAGGGCGATTGGTTCGTTCATGGGATCGTCTCCTGGGGAACAAAGAAATCTCACTGCAAAGGGCGCAAGGATACTTAGAGGCAAAAATCTGAGGGGCATAAGCCCCTCATTGGACAAAACAAAAACTGTCGGAGGAATGGATTACTTCTTGGTCTTGTCGTCGCTGGTCGTGGGACGGTGGAGATCGTCGCCGTAGAATTCGTCGATCAGTTGGAACACTTTGGCGCGAAATTCTTCGGGCTTATCGATGTTCTTCATGATAATTTCCGTACCCGATGTGCTGCCAGCGCTTTCGATGCGGATGTCACCGTGCCCCAACATGCGGCGGATGATTCCGTAATCAATCGAAATATCCTGCACCTGATTGAGAGGCAGAGCGCGCTCCTGGCGGGAGAAAACACCGATATGGCGGATGACGGAACGCTTGGTCAGCGCCAGATAGTTATTTTTCCACCACAGCAGCCAGATGCCCAGCGAGAAAATAGCGCGGAGCCAGAATTCCGGGCGGCGCTTGCTCAAGCGCTTGATCATTACAAGATCTTCCATTTTGTTATCCTCTTGTGTGTGTAGATAACCACGACTGGTTCTCTTGCGATCTTAACCCGGTTTTGAGAGAGCGCAAACGGCGAACCAGACTTTGAACTGACGGTTGACCCACATCTATGAGATATGGTATACTTTTCGCGCACCATAGGGAGAAAGCCCGGAGGGATGGCCGAGTGGCTTAAGGCGGTGGTCTTGAAAACCACTGAGGCGTCTGACGTCTCCGGGGGTTCGAATCCCTCTCCCTCCGCCTGAAAGAAAGACCCAACTTGGGGAGGTGCCAGAGTGGTCGATTGGGGCCGCCTGCTAAGCGGTTAACCGGCCTTTAAATCCGGTTCGCAGGTTCGAATCCTGTCCTCCCCGCCACAAAACAAAAACCGCGACATCATATGTCGCGGTTTTTTGCTGCTTATGTGATGTTACCGGGCTATCAGGCGGAAAGTTCGCCGCCCTCGATGTTTTCGTCCCCAGCCTGGGCCAGCATTTGCCCATAAAGATAGAGTTCCTGCCACAGTGCGCTGTTGTTGGTCTGCAATTCGTAATAGCCGCCCCGCCGTTCGGCGCTGAATGAGAAGGATTTTTCAGAGGCCATCCGCTCAGCGGCTTTGACCAGGGTGTTAAAGAGCGCCACGTTGGTTACGCGAATGAAGTATTTCATACGCGCTGAATTATTCATGCATCTCATCCCCACTAGAACACCTGTCCATTGCCATTATAACGCAGGGTTGCGCGGTGCGGATGTAAATATCCTGCAAAAGATATTCAGATCAGGTCATCGGGGGATGTGTCCTGCCCGTAGGCGAGACCATCGACAAAACCCCTGGCACGCTCGACCAAGGGATAGCGGGAGAGGAAGGCCCAGAACTCATCGCTGTGATCGGGGAACCTGCGGTGGGCGAGTTCGTGGGCAATGATGTAATCGATCACATAGGGGGGCCAGCCCTGGATACGGTCGCTGATACGGATATCGCCGTCGGTGGTCCCGCCGGAGGAGCAGCTTCCCAGCCGCTTGTTCATATTGCTCACCCAGCGGATCGTATGCCAGTGCAGTTCGCCGTTGAAGTACTTGCGGTTGATATCGCGGGCACGCGCTTCCAGGTCTTGATCGCTCAGCTTGCGGGAGCGGTGGCGACTTTTGAGCACGCGGGTGATGATCTGATCCAGGATCGGATCGATCTGGTCGGCGGGCAGATGGTCGGGGATGCGCACCTGGATGGTTCCCTGGTCCAACGTCCAGCGGGCCGACGAACGCAGCCGTTTATCTCGCCTGACGGTTACAGTGAGGGTGTGAGGGCCATCTACGACGCGGCGCACAATGGGATCAGGCATTATTACCCCACCTGGAACAGCAAAATGAACGCGCCGTTCGAGGGAACGGCGCATCTTTTATCGATTTTACAATTGATTTTGATTTTGTAAAGTTTTAGACCGCGGTGATGACATCCAGCAAATTGCGCGTGTCTCTCGATGGCTGAATTTTGAACATGGTCTGGAGCGTGCGGGCAAGCTGGTTATACTGCGCAACCGCATCTTCACGCCGTCCCTGTTGGTAGTAGATCAGCATCACATCGCGGTGCACATCTTCCCAGTCCGGCTTCTCACGCAGAGCGCGGACGAGGTAGCCCAGGGCACGATCCAGTTCACCCAACCCGCGATGATAGCGGCCCAGAGCGATCAGTGCCTGTGTGTAACGATGGCGGAGTTCTTCACGCCGCTGATCGATCCAGGGTGTATGGATGTTGGGTAAATAGTCGGAGCGGTAAACCTGGACGGCTTCGTACCAATAACGCGCCGCTTCGTTTTCATATTCAATTGCATTTTGAGACGCCGTTTCAAAGACTTTGGCGTCATAATGGACGGATAAGCGGCTGGATGGGACATAGAAACCACCCGAATAGTTGGTCAGCTCGTAGCCCAGGCGCTCCGAAATTTTCCGCTTGGTGACGTGGAAGACATTGGTTGCTTCTTTGATCGACATATTGGGCCAGAATACGCTGAAGATTTCATCACGCGTAATCATGGTATGATCGACAAAAAAGTAGAACAGATGTTTCGGTAAGCTTCCATCCCAGGATGTGACGGGCCGACCATCAATATAAACATGTCCACCCGACAAGGTGTAGACTTCCAACTGCCCACGGCGGGGTTCATCCCCATAAATACTGCCGCTGAGCGCTTCGTCGTCACCCACAACACCCACCTGACCCGCCAGGATCAGATCGTTCCAGGGCTGAAGCGGCAGGAGCCGGGCGCTGATGACGATCTGAGCATGATGGGGTACAGCAGAGGGCAGGGCGCTCAAGAAGCGGTTAAGTGTCTCAGAGCTTTCAAGCTGGTCGAATGAATCCAGAACGATCACAAACGACTCAGAGCGCAGTTTAGCGAGATCGGCACCCAATGCCGCTGCAAGTTCTTCGGGTTCCGCTTTCGATTTCAGCGCCGCGCGTGTCTGGTCGCCAAAGGAGCCAGGAAAGATCATGTCGTCTACGAAATTCTTGAGCCAATTTTTGAGTGTTGTATCTTCGCCGCCCAAATTGTAGTAGATGACATTTTCCTGGTAAGTCTGGAGGAACATTGCGAGAAGTGCGTTGCGTGCCCGGTTCCGCGGATAAATCAGAACCACGGATTTTTCACGCATTTTCCCTTGAAACTGACTAAATGTAGTTTCGGCTACGAGTTCTACCACATCGAACGACATAGAAACCTCACACCACACAGGCAAAAAAAGAGGTCCAGCAATACCAAAAACGGCCTATTTCGCAATAAGCCTTCTTCAGCCTCACCCACCTCTTTTGGCTTTTAATATGAAAGTTGTTGTCCCCATTTGCGCAGAGGGGGCCGGATGATACAAGTTAGACTAGTCTGGTAGCCCGTATTTTGTAATGATCGGGTACAACTTAACATCATTCTATCTCAGGTATTGTATTTTGTCAAAATGATATCAAATTGATCTGTTTGAGCAACCTGCAATTGGGAACCCCACCTTGATTGTGAGCGTTCTCATAAATATGAACCGTAACGTTCATCTTAATCCGCAACAATGTTGAGGTGGAAGCGTCGTGTTATAATTCTCAAGGCAGCCGCTTGCAAAGCAGGAACGGAGTGAATATTATGCGCAGGATCATCAATTATGGAATAGCCATTTTGTACGGATTGGTTGTGACCGCTTGCAGTGGGTTGGGCGGTGATACAAACAAAGACAATGAACCTATTCCAACGTTGATCGATCTCACCACTCTGCCTACCTCCATTTATTTAACAGAGAATGCCCCTCCGCCGGGATTCGGTGATGTGACCTACGACCCTGTTGAGGCCCATCTGGCGGATCATCCGGGGTGGGTTGCCAGGATGAGCGGCAGTTTCCAGGGTACCTTTGATGATACGGGCGAGCCTGCCGATGGACGGTTTGATGCTACCGTCCAGGCCAACGAATTAAGCGGCGAACGGCGCGTTGTTCTGAACCTGGAAGGGGCGGCGGTATCGTCCAGCGAAACGCCTCTGAGCATTGAAGGGGTGCGTATCATCAATGACTATTATATAGTCGATGCGAACGGCTCCTGCACGAAGGGCGGAGAAGAAACGTCCGCGATCGCCGATCTCTCTGCGGGGCAAATTCTGGGCGGAGTGACGCACGCCGTCCCAACCGGGCACCGCCAGGAGATTGACGGTCTCGAAGCGTGGCAGTATACCTTCAGTCCCGATAGTGTACGGCTGCCCGCGGTCCGGCGCGACGCTACGAGCACGGTTGATATCGGCGCGGATTTGTGGATCGCTCCTGCGGTGAACGTGGTTCTTCGCTTTGAACTGAACCTGGAAATGCAGCATGTTGAGATTTTGTGGGGGAGCCGCGCGGTATCAGGAACGCTCTATCTGCGCTACGATCTCAGCGTGCCGGATCTGGACGCGGAGCCGAATGTTTCTGTCCCTCACGGGTGCTAGCATTGTGAGGCTGGCTCAGGTATAATTACGCTCAAAATTCACAAGCCGCCAGGAGTAGATATGCGAGTCTCGGTATTGCAGGACAATCTTTATAAAGGCCTCAGTATTGTAGGCCGCGCCGTGGAGAGTCGTCCCACGCTGCCCATATTGGCCAACGTGATGCTTTCGACAGAAGACGCGCGCCTTCGCCTTTCCGCGGCGAATATGTCCACCGGCCTCGGTATTTCGGTGTGGATCGGCTCGAAAGTCGAAGATGACGGCGCAGTGACGATCCCGGCTCGCACCCTGCAAGATCTGGTTGCCACGCTGCCCCCAGAGCGCGTCGATATGGACCTCGATATTCGCACTCTGACGCTGCATCTGCGCTGCGCCGGAAAAACCGCGAACATTAAGGGCATGGATGCGACTGATTTCCCGGATGTGCCCGAATTTAATGCTGACCGGGCGATTTCTGTGCCTGCTACGACCTTTAAAGAAATGATCGACCAGGTGGTGTTCTGCGCCGCCAAGGAAGACAACCGTCCCATTCTGACCGGAATTCTGATGCGGTTTGAAGGCGACGTGCTGACGCTCGCGTCGGCGGACGGCTACCGGCTGTCGGTGCGCACCACCGAACTGGAAATGAACGTAGGCGATCATGAGCCGCTGATCGTTCCGGCGCGCACGCTGGCGGAGCTGAGCCGCATCATCACCGATGAAGATGAAGAAATACTGATCGCGCTGCCAGAAGGACGCGGGCAGGTGATGTTCAGCCTGAAGTCCGTCGTGATTGTCAGCCAACTGATCGAGGGCAAATTCCCCGATTACGAGGCGATTATCCCCCGCCGCTACGAAACGAGCGTTTTGGCCTACACTCTGATCTGCTGGCTGCCTGCAAAAGCTCGGAAGTGTTCGCCAAGGATTTAGCGAATACGGCTCGCCTTCTGGTGCAGCCCGGCGATAATCCCAATATTCCGGGACAGGTCGTCGTCGCGGGGAAATCGCAGGAAAAAGGCGACGCCGAAGCACCCCTCGAAGCGACAGTTGAAGGGCAGGCGGTTGAAATCGCCTTCAATATCCGCTACCTGATCGACGTATTGAATGTCATCCATGAAGATCAGGTTGTGCTGGAGACCAGCGGCCCCACCTCTCCCGGCGTGGTTCGTCCCTCTGGGCGGGATGACTTTATTCACGTCATCATGCCGATGTCCACCGGGCGCTAGGCCCTCTCCTCAATTACGTGGAGAAAGGACTGGCTGCTCCTCCTAAAGGAGAACAAAAAGGCCCGATCTCACCAGATCGGGCCTTTTTGTTGGACCCATTAGCGCCAAACAGCCTACTTTGGATTGGTCATTTCCATTGGCCCAAAGATCAGCGTTTGCAGCGGAATGATCAACTGCTCGACCACGGTTCGCTTTTTGTCATCCGGCTCTTCTGGCTTGACCTGATTGATCACCTCCCAGGCAAAGAAACTCACCATTCGCGTGTGAGCAACGGCGGCTTCGGCTGGGTCTTCCGGGAGAGGGCTGGGCACAGAGTTCGTTGTTTTCTCTTTTAGGTTAAATTCCGCGATGCTCTTGGCATATTTAGCTCGCCAGGGACCGACCTGATCTTTGATCAACTGGGCCGCGTCTTTGCCCCCGCTAAGGTTAATATGCAGGACGTTGTCGGCAGTGATGGTGATACTGTGGATGCCAATCTCTGGTATTTTTTGTCCGCGCAGCGTATCCAGAATTGTTTGCAGCGAGGTCAGCGCCCCAAGGTAGGGAATCAGGTAGGCGGCGATATAGTCGGGCGTGATCTTGCCGCGCGAGGAGGATACAGGCAGGTTTGTTTCGTCTTTCAGAAAAATGGAGTGGAACGGCAGGAAATAGACAAAGATAATAAGCTGTCCGAGCCGGAGTTGATCGCCGCTCTTGAGCGGCTGCGGCTGGTTCGCGACCAGGGGGTTTTCGTTCAGCCAACTGCCGTTGCTGCTGTTCAGATCTTCAACCAGGTAACGGTCATTTTCACAACTGATGCGCGCATGGCGGCGGGATACTCCGAGCAGATGAGCGTGATAGGCTGTGAAATCCACTGTGACGGGCAGTTCTCCAACCACATTTCGGCCAAGGACAATTTCATCTTTGGGCTGAATTGTGATCGGCTGGCCTTCCCCGGCAACGTAAAGGGCAAGCGTACCCGTATATTCCGCCGAAACCTGCTCGGCGACAACCTGTTTTTGCGCTGCTTCGACAACTTGCCCCCGTATGGTCTCGGAGACCGGAATGGTGGAGAGGGAGCTTAGCTCTGCTCCACAGATTTCGCATCGTTCTTTACCAGCCGGGTTCGCATGCTGGCACACCGGGCAAAGGTTCGTTGCTTCAGGTTGACTCATGATTTTTTCTCGACAGATGCTAATTTCCGCTGCACGACAATATCACAGGAGGGCAGCACGGTCTGATTTTGCGGCACAATTTCTACACGAATCACATAATATCCGGCTGGCTGATCATGTAGATTCACCAGGGCCAGCACCTGCGGCACGCGGATCGGCGGCTGCGGGATACTCTGTGTGACAGGCGGTTCACGCAGTGTCGTCCAATTGTTAATGATTGCATCGGCGGTGAAGAAGACCCCCACATAGGCCATCCGCACCCGATAACTCCACATCTGTGGATGATCGACCGTGCCAAACACCAGGAACAGACTGTACTCTGGCGCATTATTTTCTGGCAGGCTGATCTGAATCCCTGATCCTTCACAATTAAAGTGAATCCGGCTCGCGGTATCTGCGGCAGATGCTGAATCCTCATGCTCCGCGCCAGAAGGTTGGAAGTCGTCCAGCCAGTTCTGGACGCCATCTGCCAGGCGCTGCCCGTTTGCCGGGTTGATCATCATATACACGATCAGGGCCATGTTGATTGACAGCAGTGTGGAGAGCACGGACAACCGGGTTGCGTAAGGCGTGCGCCAGACCCCGACCAACATCAGCCATGTATTTTCCAGCCAGCCTAACTTCACCCGCCGCAGCCAGCGCACTTCACGGCGCGGCATGGTGACCACTCCACCTGCCATATACTGGCGGAAATCTTCTCCCAGCGGAGCCTGCTCCCACCAGGGCCGGTTCGATGCGTACCCTGGCTGGCTAAAATCCGTCGCGCTAAAACTCGGCGAACTGAAATGCGGCGAGCCACTGTTTTGTGAACGATCCGTCTCTTCGTAAACTCTTATACCCGGCACAAACGCCCAGCGCAGCAAGTCATATTCCCGGCGCTGGACAGGCTGGCGCAGCACCGTGTACGCCTCGTTGATCAGCTTGATCTGTTCGGTGGCCAAATCCGCTCGATCCGGATGCAGATCGGGATGGGCCTCACGGACCGCGCGGCGGTATGCCTGGCGGATATCGCCGGCAGACGCACTCGTCTCTACGCCAAGGACCACATAATAATCCCGCTTGGGATCATAGGTAATTTTACGACCCATGCGCGCTAACGGCGTCCGTAACGCCTCTCCACATCCTCAAAATCATCGGGGTTCACTTCGAGCGTTACGGCCCCGCAGTTGCGGCATACCTGGGCATTCACTTTGATCATGTGGCGGAAGGGACGCAGCAGCCGCGCGATTTTGTTCAGTTTAAGCGCTTTAGGAGCCAGTTGAAGCTGGCGGAATTTGTCACTGTAATCGACCAGATAGGCAGAGCCAAGACTCTACCGATCCACAGCGCGTACAGCGCCACTGAATCGATGCCGTCTGCGCTGTCGTCCCGGCCTCCGGGATCGAGTGCGGCGGGGCAACGGTTGACGGCTTAGTGTAATCAGAATCGGCCATAAAATTTTTTCTCCCAGTGTTCCGGTCAAATCTGATCCCGATTATACACGACATTCTCTTTACGCATCTGCCACCGCAAAACTTTTTAAAGGACCCTGCGTAATAGTGTGAAAGAAAACATGGAATTCTTGTGGAGGACGTTATGTGCGCTTTTCGCTCTGAGAACATTACCGGGCGCGCGATTGTCGGGAATCGGTTTGATCGCACTGGGTGTTATGCTGTGGTCGGGGATCAGCGTGTTTTGGCCGATGTTCATCCTCGTGCCGGGGATGGCCTTTCTAGCTGGTGGATTCGCGAAGAAGGCAACGGCGGGCCTGCTCATTCCTGGGATGTTGATCTCCGGGCTGGGTGCGCTGCTGCTGATCAGCAATATCACCGGGTACTGGGAAAGCTGGAGTTATACCTGGACGCTGTTTTTTGTGTTCCTGGGCATGGGCCTGGGGCTGATGGGCCGCATGACCGAAGATGAGAACCTGCAAGGCGTTGGGCGCGGCTTTATGATCGCCGGGGTATCTGCCTTTGCCGTCTTCGCCTTCCTGATGGAAGCGGTCTTCAACGTGGGCGGCGGCATGGGACCGCTCGGCTGGTCGCTGCTGCTGATCGCGGCGGGGGCGTTTATTCTGCTGCGGAATACTGGCGTGTTGGGTATCTGGCAAGCGCAAGCGTAAGGTCAAGAACGATGTCTTGTTCACGGGGCCAGTCGTTTACGGATCGCGCTATCACAGCGGCAACGGCTCACGCCTGTCCACGCCGGACAACGAGGCTCGCCCGGTGGATCGGTCCAGCCGGGAGCAGTAATAGAACAAACAGCCCCTCTTCACGGAGGGGTTTTCTTTTTATTTTGGCGGCGGCAGGGCAGGCTTATGGCAGTAGTTCGAGATAGTCGCAATGAGCCGGGCGGAAGATAGAGAAATCCCGGCGGTCAAACGTACAAACTTGCGTGATCTTCATTCGTTCGGCTAGCACCATAATACAGCATAAAGATAACTGCTATCGATCAAGAGTCTATTCAGAGGCATCTTCATCACTCATTCGTTTGAGCAGATAGTCCGCGAATTCATCATTTAAGATGTCATCCGCCTTTGTCACATCTAATTCGCCATCTGTGCGAACTCCGCCCATCTCACGAATGATCTTGGCGGCATAAGCGAGTGAGCCAACAGGCGGTTCAAGGGTCTTTAATTCGGATTTCAGGCGCGGAATACCCTCTTCATCAAACACGCCGAACTGCTGATCAAGTTCTTCGTCGGTCAGGGCAGCTTTTTCCGTGTCGCCAACAGCGTGCCAATAGCGGCGGGCCTTTTCATAGGCGTTACGTCTGACCTGCTTGATCTGTTGAGCAGCATCATTCTCGTCTTGATCCGTGAAATCAATGACCGTTTCCCCGGCATATTGCTCAACCAGCGTTTTCAGCACTTCTTCAACCGGACGGTTTTCTTGTTCTGCAATCTGCCGAAGCCGCTGGGCCAATTCTTCATCATGAATGTAAATCGTTAGCATCGTTCTGCACTCCGTATTCTATTGGAGAGTATACGGTCTGTTTTATGCAGATCACAAGGGGCGGTTTGCCGCTCTCAAAAACCGTGCTAAAATAGCTTCTGATTATTAAAGGTAATCGGAAGCTATTGGAATTCGCCTGTAAAACACACCAGGAGCCGCCAGGATGCCCCACAAGACACGCAGTCTGATCACACTCTCCAATGATCCTCAAATCGACTCCAGTGCCCTCACGCTGGCGGGGAAGGTCGCCAACCAACACGCGGCGCGCGGAGTCTTTGGCGATTATCTGGCGCGTAAGGCGGATAACACGATCCGGCGGCAGGCGGCGGATATCGCGCGGCTGGCCGATTTTCTGAAATCAGGTGGGTGAACGGATCGGGCAGCAGTTGGGCGGGGCGCTGGAACAGTTCGCCCAGTCGGTGGCGGATTTCCCGGATGGACCGGAACCGGACGCAGAAGCGTGGCGCGGGCTGACGTGGGGATTACTGGAAGCATTCCGCAACTGGATGGTCGCGGAGGGGGACGCGATAGGCAGCATCAATGTGCGGCTGTCGACAGTCAAGACGTATGCCAAGCTGGCGACGAAGGCCGGAACACTCTCCCCGGAAGATCACGCCCTGATCCGCACGGTGACGGGGTATTCCCACAAAGAGGCGCGGCGGGTAAATGAACGACGGCTGATCATCCGGCGCGGGCAGAAAAAGGATGCCGCCGTGCATATCACGCTGGAACAGGCCAGGGTGCTCAAAACCCAGCCGGATACCCCACAGGGGCGGCGCGATACGCTGCTGATCTGCCTGCTGCTCGATCATGGGCTGCGGGTGGGCGAGGTGGCGCGGCTCCAAGTGTCGGACTTTGATCTCAAGGCGGGCGAGATGCGCTTCTATCGCCCGAAGGTCGATAAGCAGCAGACGCACAAATTGAGTTCGGATACGCTGCGTGCCGCATTTGCGTGGTTCCTCGGTGGGGATGCTCCTAAGGATGGGCCGCTGCTGCGCGGCAGCCGTAAAAATGGGATGCTGACCGATGCGGGCCTGAGCGAACGGGCAATCACGGATCGGGTGCGGGTGCTGGGCGAAGCCGTCGGATTAACGAAACTGTCGGCGCACGACTGCCGCCATTATTGGGCGACGTATTGGGCGGGCAAAGTGGATGTGCTGCGGCTGCAAGAGGCCGGGGGATGGAACAGCCTCGCCATGCCCCGCCGTTATGTCGAAGAGAGCAAAATTGCCAATGATGGGATGGCGTGACGGGCCAGTTGCCTCCTATTAAATCTGCTCTACACTATGGAGGTAGGATGCGGGCGCGCATGATGGAGGGGGATTTATGGGCGGGGCACAGATCATTGCAAACCGGTATGAGATCATCGAATCGATTGGGCAGGGCGGAATGGGCGAAGTGTTCCGCGCCTGTGACCAACAGACCGGAGAATTTGTCGCAATCAAACAACTCCGGCCCGATGTCTCGATGCCCGGTTTATTGGAGCGATTCGAACGTGAAGGCGAGGCGCTGCGCCAGCTCAACCACCCCAACATTGTGAAAATGCTCGCCTCGGTAGAGGAAAACAATCTGCATTATCTGGTGATGGAATATGTGCAGGGAGGATCGCTGGAGGAATTGCTCCGGCACGAGCCTAAGTTATCCATCACACGAGTTTTAGAAATAGCCCTCGATTTAGCTGACGCCTTAACGCGCGCGCACCGGTTGAAAATCACGCACCGGGATATTAAGCCCGCCAATGTGCTGATCGCTGAAGATGGCACTCCGCGCCTGACCGATTTTGGTGTTGCCCGAATTGGGAGCCGCACGCGCGTCACTGAGACTGGCTCGTTGATTGGAACCTATGCCTATCTCAGCCCAGAAGCATGCCGGACACAAGATTTGGATGCACGGACGGATATCTGGTCGTTTGGGGTTATGCTCTACGAAATGCTGGCGGGACGCCTGCCCTTTAGTGCGGAGCAGGGCGCGGCAATCCTAGTCTCAATTTTGAATGACCCCGTGCCGCCCCTCGCTCAGTTTCGTCCTAATGTCCCCTCGGCGCTTGCACACCTGATTGAGCGCATGCTGGCTAAAGATCGCGATGATCGGATTGCCAGTGTGCGACAGGTCGGGCTGGAGCTTGAAGCGATCATTCGTGACGCGGATACTCCGATTGTTGCCTCAAGTCCCGTGTTAAGCCAGGTGGCCGATGGCGATCTGGTGCGGTTTGTCACGCCTACTCCCACCACAGGAACCGCCAGACAGGATGTTCCACAATCAACAGCCCCTGTTCACCCTAAAAAAATCTCAAAACTTGTGTGGTTCGCTGCCATTATGACTCTGATCGTTATTGTTGGGGGGGCGGCGGCAGCGCTGCTACTGTTGGGCGGCGAACCAGAAAAGAAAGACTCGATTGCGAAAGTCTCTCCTG
Source organism: uncultured Chloroflexia bacterium (assembly GCA_963753545.1). Lineage (GTDB taxonomy): Bacteria > Chloroflexota > Anaerolineae > Aggregatilineales > Aggregatilineaceae > CAVWCQ01. Next base: position 113,589 of record CAVWCQ010000011.1, on the reverse strand, counting down.
TTCAACCCGGCGAGTATATGGTGCTGGTGGCGCAACTGGAACCTTTATCCGGTGTCAGTGAACGCGACGTAACGCGTTTCATTGTGACGGATCTGACCGATGTGCTACAAAATGGCGTACCCTTTTCCGACATCCGTATTCGTGAGTATCCCAATGTCATTACTTCGGACGAAGGCGCTCGTGCCGCAGCAGAGGCCAATGGGGCGACCATCGTTGTGTGGGGGAATTACACGGCAAATTTTGTGGAGCTGGAAATCCAGGTTGGGGTCACTACCGCTTTCCCACATTTACAGGTTGATCAAAAGATCGTGGATCGAACGGCAAATGTCCGGGTGCGGATGATCGATGAGCGCCAGGAATCACTGGCTATGTTTGTGTTGGGCATCCTGGATGTGTTGCAAACAGCCGATGGCGACGGGTACGAAGTGACGCGCTCAATGGCGGTTCTCAATGAGATTCATGTGAAAAGCCCTGAGATCATCAGCAGCGGAGTCAGTAGTTTGTTTCATGCTGGCGCTGCGACTTATCTTGACGATACGCCTGCCACTCTGGATACGTATAATGAGGCGATCAGGCTCGACACAACCAATCCGCTGCTCTATATTTTTCGGGCGGCGTCGTACCAGCGGAGAGGTGAATTTGATCAGGCGTTACGGGATATCGCTACGGCGCGGAGACTTGGACCTGATCAGTGGGCAGCTCCCGATTATCTTGAAGGGAGTTATACGTCGGCCATTAACGATTTTGAGGCGGCAATTGGCGATTATAGCCGGATCATTGAACTACGCCCCGATGATTGGTTTGCCTGGAATTACCGGGCGGCGCTGTATTACATTACCGGGCAGTATGATCTGGCGAAGGCCGATTATGAACGAGCGCTGGAACTGGGGCCGAACGCCAACTTCCCCTACGCAGTCCTATTGATGATGGCGATTCGCGAGGGGCAGTTTGTGACTATGCAAGATATGCTCACTACCATCATCACTCGTTTTCCTGATCCCACGCAGTCTGCTCGGATTCTGGATGCCACATTTGGACCAGGAATGCCAAGCGTCTGGGGTCCAGCCTTTTCCGCTATGGGAAATGTCCTTTTGGGGCAGTATGAGACTGCGGTGGAGGATACGCAGGCGGCTCTCGCCATCTACCCGCCCTTTTCGGATATGTATTTCGTGCAAGGGCTGGCCTACTGCAACCTGGATTATTATCCAGCAGCGGAAGAAGCGTATAGCAAGGGGATCGAATTAGACCCTAATTTGACGGTGCTGTATGTTCTGAGGGCTGAGGCACGGGCGCGCCAACAGAATTTGACTGGCGTGATGGAAGATATGAAGGCTGTTCAGGACAGCCCCCTGGCCGATCAAATGCTGCCATTATTTGATCTTGCCAGCAGGGGCGAGCTAAGTTGCAAGGACTTTTTCACCTTCGACTTTACCGAGTTGGCAACAGTGAGCGAATGACGACCTGGAGCTAAACTCCAGCACAGTTGCGTTAAGCAGGGATGATTTCCAGATAGATGCTGGTATCTTCTTTCCGTCGCAAGGCAGCCGCTAAATCCAAGAGGCGTTTTTGCCATCCATATTTTTTGTTGAGCGCATCGATGGCGGCTTTCGTTTCATCAGATGAGAGGACACGTACCGATCCTGGCACGGCTGGTCCTTTGACTGTTCCCTTATAATTGCTCGGCGCGACAGACACACAGGGGTTATTGCGGATGCGCTTCGCCTTGCCAGAATTTTTGTCGGTCATGACGAACAGCTTGTGATCCACCTGGGCAAACCAGACCGGGGTTAGCACAGCCTGTCCATTTTTGCGGTAGGTGGTCAGGCTGATATACTGCTGTTTCTCCAAAATAGAAAATGGGTTGCTGCGCATCAAAAACCCCCCTTATTCGTAATCTTCGCGACGCGGGTGAAAAACATCGACCAGGCGGCACACGGTCAGCGCTTTGCCAGAATGACGGGTGTTGCCCGGCACAACGGCGACCCCACCCTCTTTGATGATCCGGATATCGCCCGCTACAGTCAGCTCAAATTGACCTTCGATGACGGTTGTCACCTGCTCATGCGGGTGGGAATGTTCGGGGAGGGTGGCCCCGGAGTCCACGTTCCAGAATGCCACTGTGATATGATCGCTGTGGACAAATTTGCCCCAAAAACCGGGAATCACTTCTCGAGAATCAATGTTGGCCAGATCTTTGAATGCCATTGTTTCCCCCATCTATAAAAACAGACGGATGCATGATGCATCCTATCCAGCGCTTTCTAGTGGTTCGGCCTCGCGCTCTTCTTGCCGTGCCTGATAGAGCGCGCTCAGGTTTGCCCGGTGCAGTTCCTGCACCAATCCATTCAGTGGAATGCGGCTCTTACCACAGCTTTCGATATCAAGATTGTACAACTCACTCAAAGATCGGCCCCGGTTTAATACCTTTTCGGCGTGGAGGCGAATACGTTCCAGGTAGTTGAGATCGCTCTGGATTTTTTCTTCGACCTCACCGCGCAGGATCACTTCGCCATGACCCTGCACGACATTCTCATAGCCGCCGTTGCGCAGCGCACACAGGCTGGCCACAAAATCATCGTAATTACCATCGACAAAATAGGGCACGGGCATGAGCGTATCCCCGGCAAAGAGAACACGATCTTCTTTCACAAGACAGACAATTGAATCAGGGCTGTGACCGGGGGAATGGGAGAGTTCAACTGTCTTGTTGCCAAGATGGATGCTTAGCGTGCCATTTTCGAGCACCATGTGCGGCAGGATGACCTGCACATCGCGCAGTTCGGGTGTGCTCGTTTGCGCCTGCGCCAATCCTTCCTGGCCGCGTGTCGCCAGCAGTTCATAACAGCGCGAATGGGCGACGACCTGGGCTTCCGGGAAAAAGCATGTTCCGTAGGTGTGATCGGCGTGGTAGTGGGTGTTGATCACATAGCGAACGGGACAGCTCAGCCTCGTTTCGAGAAAAGACCGGATGGCGCGGGCTTCTTCGGGAAAGACCAGGGTATCAATGAGGATGGCCCCTTCCGAAGTAATGATCGCTCCGGCTGTAACCTGGGCATATAGTTCACTGGTAAAAACATAAATGTCGTCTGCAACTCGTTCTCGCTGCATCAAGATGCCGTTGTCCTGGATGATTTGCGCACATAACGAATTCGGGCGGAAGTATAACGAGTTGCCAGATCGGAATCAAGGCTGGTTATGCATAATGCTAGTAGCCATGATAAAAAAATAAACGCCCCTGCTGGAATTGCAGAGGCGTTTGAGATAATTCCGGCCCGCCATGCCGTGTGCCGCGATGTTTTGAACCTGCTTTCGCAGGTGGGCATCTGGCTAAAGCCGCCGCTTTGGACAAAGTCCTAATGCGTTAGCTTCCAGACGAGGATGCCCGATTGTTGGGTGTTGGCTCAAAACCTAGTGCGGATCACGCGCACGGCAGGTCTATGCACGGTTATACCACGTCTCAAAAGGCCTGTAAAGATAAAATATCGCTAATAGTTGTAAAAATAGTTCTATTGTCCCATCCGCTCTCGCACGAAATGTGGAGCGCGCTACAATAGGCCCCAATGGACTTGTTATTACTGACAGGGGCAAAAATTGGAACAATCTTCTTTTAACCTGGATTTGCTGCTTCCCCCCGATATGGCGCGTAAGGCCGAGACCATTGGTGTGAGCAAGTCGGCGCTCGGTGCCGTTTCAACGTTCGTCCTGGCGATCTTGGCGGGCGCGTTTATCAGCCTGGGCGCGATTTTTGCCACGACGACGGGAGCTGGTGCGGGCGGGATATTACCCTATGGCCTGACGCGGATGCTGATGGGGCTGGCCTTCTGCCTGGGCCTGATCCTTGTCGTGGTGGGCGGCGCGGAACTGTTTACCGGCAATACGCTGATCACCCTGGCCTGGGCGGGGCGGAAAGTGCGAACCCTGGCTCTGCTGCGCAATTGGGGGCTGGTTTACGCGGGGAATTTTGTTGGATCCATTGGTACGGCGGCGCTGGTCTTTTGGGGCAAGCAGTACACGTTTGGCGACGGAGCCATTGGCAAAGCGATGCTCTCCACGGCTGCCCACAAATGCGAGTTGGAATTTATGCAGGCTGTTGCGCTGGGAATTCTATGCAATGGCCTCGTCTGTCTCGCCGTCTGGCTGACGTACAGCGCGCGCACCACGGGTGATAAAATTCTTGCGATTATTTTCCCGATCACGGCGTTTGTAGCGGCGGGATTTGAGCACAGCGTTGCCAACATGTATTTCATCCCAATGGGCCTGTTCATCAAGGGTTACGATTCGCCCTGGGCCAAAGCGTCGGGTATTGATCTCTCCGCACTGACGTGGCAGAACTTCGTGATCAAAAATCTGGTCCCAGTAACCATTGGAAACATCATTGGCGGGGCGGTATTGGTGGCGCTGATTTACTGGTTTGTCTATGTGCGTGGGAAGAGAACGGCGTAACTTGTCCTGGACAGGAAACAAAAATGCGCTCTAATCAGAGCGCATTTTTTCTGAGCGGGCAACGAGATTCGAACTCGTGACCTTCTCCTTGGCAAGGAGACGTTCTACCGCTGAACTATGCCCGCATGGTTAACTGTCCAAGAGTATAGATCAGGAATTTCGATTTGGCAAGAGGAAATTTCGCTAATAAGTATCGTCTTCGGTGCCTGTCTGACTCTCCGCGCCGCTCAATTTTCCGGCGATCTGTTCGGGGTGGTGGATCAGGGCGGGCAAGTCCTGCGGGCAGATCCAGAGGGTTTTACCCTGGTAGCGCAGTTGAACGAGCGGCACGGTGAGATCAGAACGTCCACAGACAAAACATTGAGTAGTAGATTGGGGAGCTTGCACAGATAATCCTCTCGATGATAGCGCTGTTGGTTTCCTCTAGAGTTTAGGAGTTTGCCGCTCGTTTTACCATTGATACCTATAACATCTCCAAATTGAATCAGTCAGGATATTGACTCTCCAATCACTGTAAATTGTATACTGCCATCATGAAGGCCTTCAGAAGGACATGTGTTTAAGATAGGCGATTTTTCCGCCCTGGTTCGTGTTCCAGTGCGAACACTGCGCTTCTATGCCGATATTGGGCTTCTGCCCCCGGCGTATATCGGGTGCGCTGGAGACGATTGGGGTGATGCTGCTTATTTTGCTTCTGGTGAGCATTGACCTGATGCGAATCGATCACGCTCGTCGTAAGGAACACCCCGTTGAGGAGCGCAATACGGCATGATCAATCGGTACACTGTGCGCTGATTTTGACGAGTAACAAAAATAGGGGCGTTTGCTGCGCCCCTACAGAAGCGGATAATCACAGTGTAGCTCTGGCTTATAGGAAAAGTGTTGGAGGACTATTAGAGGAATGTAGAAGATTAAAAAGCTGAGGTAGCAGCCCTCAAATCGGAGATAAATCCTACGACGCGCCCAGCGGCGAGCGTGCGGCGGATGACCAGCACGCCTATCCGACCCACCGGGGCAGCAATCGAAAAACCGATGATGAAGCCTTTGATCAGCAGGTGCAGGACACGCGCCATTCTCCCCAAAACGAAACACTCCCTGGTTATAGCGCAGGGAGCGGTATCTTATGAATGTGCGTTTTGCCGAAGAAACGCTATCGATCCCCGTTGGGACGCTCGTTTAAGATGCGGCTCAATTCGTGGGCAAACAGCCCGGTCCGTTCATCGCGCAGCAGCGGCAGGCGGCCTCGCGTGCGGTGAAGTTGGTTAAGATCAATGGTATGGACGACGAGCGCCTCTTCAAAATAGGGGCCATGGACCAAAAATTCGCCGTTCGGATCGGCAATCGTGCTGCCGCCCCAAAAATTCATGCCGCCTTCAAAGCCGATCCGGTTGCAGTGGACAACAAAGTTTGTGAACAGGCTGGCGTAAGCCTGATTGACCAGTTCGACCCAGCGGGCGCTGCCCAGGCGATCACTCTCGACCAAGCCGCGTCCAGGGCTGGCGCTGGTGAACAACATCAGATCGGCTCCATCCAGCCAGAGCAGGTAAGGCGGCGAAGCGTGCCAGAAATCTTCGCAGATCAACACCCCGACCCGCCCAAAGCGCGTCTCAAAGGCGCGCACCGAATCGCCCCAGGCAAAATAACGCCCCTCGTCAAACATGGTATAGGTCGGCAGGTAGACTTTGCGGTGCACATGCAGTACCTGCCCGGCGCTCAGATAGGCCTGCGAGATAAAAAAGCGGTGGCGGCGATCTTCCTCGACAAAGCCGACCAGCAAATCCATTTTGTGCTCCTGGCTGGCAGCCAGCAGCGGCCCAAAGATCGGATCGACGGCTTCGGCACGGGCGGCGACCTCATAGACAAGATCTTGCAGGTTGTAGCCTGTCAGCGACAGTTCGGGGAAAACGAGCAGTTCCACACCCTGCGCGGCGGCTTTTTCGATCCGCTCAACATGTTTGTGCAGGTTGGCAGGCACGTCACCCAGTTTCGGCGTGAACTGGGCCAGTCCCAGGGTCAGTTTCATCGGGAGATTCCTCTGCTATGTGCGAATCAAGAGGTGGATATGGTGTCATACGGCGGATCAAATCTCGTTTGGAACGGCGATCCAGCAGCCAGAGCGTGCAACCGACGAGCGTGCTGCCCAGCAGCGTGAGCAGGTCAAAAATCTGGTCGGCGCGGCGGTGGTAGATCGTTTGTGCGGGATCGGCGCGGAAGAAGCCGAGGATCGACAGGCCCAGCCCACCCAATCCCAGGACCAGCCAGAGCCGCAGGCCGGGGAGCCAGTTCAGCCCGGTCAGCAGCAGGGCCAGGATCAGCAGCAGGCCGCCAAAGAACGCGCCGCCCAGTTGCAGATCGAGACGCGGCGCGACCAGCCCATACACATCCGGCAGTTCTTCAACCAGCCAGCCGGGAAAATCGGCCATTGTCCGCACTTCGCAGCCGTAGCCACACCCGTTCTGGCGGCATCCCAACCACGCGCCGATCAAAATCACCGGGAAGGCCAGCGCCGCTGCGTCCGTCCAGGGGCGAAGTGGAACGCGCCGCAGCCAGGCAACCAGCAGCGCCGCCGGGATTCCGGTCAGCAGCGCGCCGTGCCAGGCCAGCCCGCCCAGCGCGATCTCATCGATCTCATTGCGGTGGTGAGCAAAATAGTCCCATTCGAGCGTGACATGCAGCAGCCGCGCCCCGATCACCCCGGCGGCACACGCAGCGATACCAACGTCCAGCCAGGGCATGACGGCTCCCGGATCAAAACGGTAAGCGCGCCAGCCGATGATAGCCAGGGCGATCAATAAACTGCCGCCAAGCCATGCGGCATAGCTGCGGATGCTGATCGAGCCAATTTCAAAAAGTACCGGGTTCATATTCGTTCCATGTTTGCGCCCACCGTTGCAAAAGTTAAAGCGAAACGCGCGCGTTGTCAACTTTCGCGGCGGGATGTCAGCCAAAAATCAGCATGAAACCGGCGTTAACGGGTATAATACCGTTTGTTGGCCGTTAGAACAGGCCACTTGAGAGAACAGGAGACTGCAATGATCGGCCTCGTTTTGAGTGTGATTGCGATTGCCGGACTCGCCCTGATGGGCTTCGGCGTTTTTTTGGTTATCCAGGCAGTACAGCGGAATGGTTCGGTTCGGCCCGGTGTCCTATTGGCGGCAGTCGGTTTGATCATCGCCGTGTTGTTTTTCACCATGAACGCCGGGTTGGTCGAAGTGGGGGCGAATGAAGTTGCCGTTGTCTTTAACACCTTCAACGGTGATCTGAGCAGTACACCGCTTGGACCGGGCCTCCATATTATTATTCCTGGCGTGCAGCAGGCGACGATCTATTCCACTGCCCAGCAGGAATATACGATGTCCGGCGCGATGAATGAAGGCGCAGTTCGCGGCGACGATGCAGTGGTCGCGCTGACCAGTGACGGCCAGCAGGTGATGCTCGACGTGACGATCTTCTACCGCATCAATCCCGCCAAGGCGAACGACCTTCACCTGCGCTGGCAGCATCGTTACCAGAATGAACTGGTCCGCCCAGTGGTGCGTAACCAGACTCGTTCGGCGCTCACCAGCTTCAGTGTTGAGCAGATTTACGGCGCGGAACATAATGACTTGCAGCAGGCGATTGAAGATGCGGTGCGCGGCGACTTGTCGGACGACGGCCTGGAAGTGACCGACGTGCTGATTCGCAACATCACCTTCTCGCCGGAATATGTGGCGGCTATCGAGCAGAAACAGGTTGCTCAGCAGCAGTCCGAAGAAGCGCGTTTCCGCGTCCAGCAGAAAGAGCAGGAAGCAGATCAGGCCCGCGCTGTCGCCCAGGGTGAAGCCGATGCTTCCCGCATCCGCGCCGAAGGTGAAGCCGCGGCGCTGCAACTGATCAATGAACAGCTTCAGCAGAACCCGCTGCTGCTCCAGTGGCGCTATGTCGAGACGCTTTCGGACAACGTGAAAATCCTGGTCATTCCGTCGAACAGTCCATTCCTGTTTGATATGAACCAACTGACAACCGCTGCCGGGGCCGATCTGTCAACTGATACGACAACCGAGCCGAGCAACAATAACCAGTAGTTCAGGGTCACGGGGGGTGGGTTAACAAATCCACCCCTCATATTTTGCCCCCCGATATCCGAGTCTGCCATAATCGACACTATTCACTGGATAGCGGGGTACGAAAGCCATGCGAAGAGTACTTGTATTGACGATCCTCGTTTTCCTTTGCTTGCCATTACACACGCCTGCCTCTCAGGCCCAGACAATTTCCAGGCCGACCCAGATTGCGATTGCCGGGCGGGATGGCAACATCTACCTCTATGATATGCTCTCCGGCGTGTTGGCGAATGTCACCAACGACGCGATCCGCAGCGAGAAGATTTATAGCTGGCCCACCTGGTCCACCGATGGGCAGTTAGCCTATTTTGGCGTGGAAGAGAACGCTTATCGCCTGGGAATCTTTATTCGCCCGGTGACAGGCGATCCGGTGCAGGTCTATGAATCCCCGGACGAAGTATTCGCCTATGCCTACTGGTCGCCGGGTGACTGCCCAACCGGGAACTGCCGCGATCTGGCGGTGCTTTACAACAAATCAGGCGGCGGGCTGGCACTGCGACAGGTGCGGACGGGCGGCGCGGGATCGATTACCGAACTTGCCGAGGGCGCGCCGTTTTATTGGGACTGGTCGCCGGACGGCCAGTCGATGCTCTGGGCGCGGGACGGGGGTCAGCTTGAAATATATGATGTCGCAGTGGGGCGCGTATCCGAAACGCTGCCCGAAACCGTCGGCTCGGCCCGGTCCGTTGATTGGTCGCCCATCGATAACCGCCTGCTGGCAACGGTCACCAAGAGCCGGGGCGCATCCGATCTGGTGATTCTGGACAGCGGCAGCCGTACCGTGCTGGCAAGCGGCTTGAACGGGGTGGTGTCGAGCGAATGGTCGCCGGACGGGACGCGCGTGGCTTATGCCGACGATGATGGCGGTAATCTCTTTGTGGTAGATGCGGCTACCGGAAAAGTGGGTGATCCCATTGCGGACGGCGTGCTGGCCTTTTTCTGGTCGCCGGATGGCAAAAAGATCGCCTATCTGGTGCTGACCGACGCCGTGCCGCCGGGTGTCGCCGCCAAACCTGCCGCCCAACAGCCAGATGTGCTGCTGCGCTGGACGGTTTATGACGTGGCGGAAGGGACTTCTACACCGTTAGCGCGATTCTGGCCCACCCGCGACATGATCTACTACCTGACTTATTTCGATCAATTCGCGCACAGCCATTCGCTCTGGTCGCCGGACAGCCGGTATCTCGTGTACGCGGAAGTTATTCCCAACCAGGGGCCAGTGATCTCGCTCCAGGATGTATCGCAGGCGGGCACGGCATCCGACGCCGATCACCGAGGGGCGGATCGGCGTGTTTAGCTGGTAAAATAACAGGGGCGATCCACTGGATCGCCCCAACAAAATTAGGCGCGGGGTTTGTGAAGCAAGTTAGCAGCGCCCCTATATAAACGAGAGTAGACCTAGCCGCAGGCGTCCAGATCGCGCCACTTGGCAACGGTGTCGGAGACGGTGAGTTCCGTCTCACCTTCGGGCAGAGTTGCGGACAGGCGGCGGTTCGCGATTTCCTGGCAGTCCGCGTCCTTCTCAACCGCGTCCCACGTGCCGCGCACGTACTTGTATTCGATGTTCGCGCCTTCCGCCAGTTCGAGTGTGATCGTCCAATGGGTCGCGTCGACCTGCGTCATAACCAACCCTGCCGGGTCCCAGTTCGGATAATCCGCGCCCAGCGCGCCCGCCAGATAGACATCACCTGCTCCTTCGGTGTTGTCCGGTACTGTGACATTAAAGATCGTCGTGACCGTTCCCTTGGTGACGGTAGCTGCCTCGCTGGCGGTCTGGGCGGATTCGTTAAGCGCCGTATCGACGGCCGACACGCCGTAGGTGTAGACATCGCCCGCCGCTACATTCTTATCGGTGTAGCGGGTCGCGTCGGTCACTTCCCCTAACAGTTGTGCTGTGCCATCCTCGCCTGTGCGGTAGACGCGGTAGGCGTAGACATCCTCGGATGGCGATGGTTCCCACGAGATCAACACGCCAGAGAGCGACGCGCGTTCGATAGTGACGCTGGCCGGGGCATCGGGCGGGGTTGTGTCATCCGACGCTTCCACGATCAGCGCCGGGTACGTACCATCGCGCTGGGTGACAACCGTCCAGCTTTCGCCCGCATTGATGCTGAAACGGGCAACCATCGAGTATTCGCCTGCTGTTGTGGGGGCGAGTGTTGCCGTGTAGACGTCCGCGCCGTTGAGGTCTTCGCTATAGGTCATCGGCATCCAGGTCGCGCTGTCCAGGTCCTGATCGGGTGCGATGAGAGCTGCTTCGGCGCGCACGCCGGGGGCCTGTCCTTCGGTCTCGGTGACGCCAGCGATGCGCACGCCCGCCTGGAGATCCACACTCGCGCCAACGGTCAGCGGCAGGGTGGTCGCTTCATAGGTGGTTACGGCGGCATCCGTCGCATCGTCGCCTACGTAGAAGGCGGCATCGATCTGCGCGCTGGGGATCGCCTGGACGCTGGTGCTCAACGGCCCGATCAGGCCATCCGCGCCAATCGTCGCTACCGCGTAGAAATACTTAAAGCCGTTGACCGTGGTATCGTCGGTGTAGGTCGTCTCGCCGATAATAGGCTGGTCCATCAGCGGCTCAAAACCGCCAACGGCAACCGGGCTGCGGAAGACCATATAACCGAGCGCGCCATCCACCACATCCCAACTGAGCGGCACGCTGCCCGATGCGCTGTCAGCCGTGACATTGGTCGGCGCGGCAGGCCGCTCAAGAGAGGCGTTGGCCGTCCAGACATTACCGCCGTTTGCGGGAATGGTGATTGTCGCTTCGGTGGCTGTTACCGTTACAGGATCGCCGCCGAACGCAGGATCAAGCGTCAGATTGGTGGGAACGAGGCCGCGGAAGTAAAGATCAACCGTCTGTTCGGAGTCGCTGTTGTTGAGGGCCACCAGTGCGATATCGCCGGAAGCCTGATCGAGGCGCAGGTAAGCATAGACGCCGCTCTCGTCGTCGGCCAGCAGGGTAAACATCGGCCCTTCACGCAGGGCGGGATGTTCACTGCGCAGTGTGCCAAGCGTCTGGTAGAAGCTGAGCGTATCCTCGTTTGGCGCGGGGTACGCATCGCCCGAGGCATCCGACCAGGGATAGGGGGCGCGGTTGTACGGGTCGTCTTGCAGATTGCCGCCGCTGTCCGGGATGCTGGGCGCATCGAGCGAGATTTCGTCACCATAATAAACGGTGGGCGCGCCGGGCAGGGTGAACTGTAACAGCGCCGCCAGCTTTTGAAGCTGCGGATCATTGTTTACGGTAAAAAACAGGCGCGACGTGTCATGGCTGTCCAGGATATTGAGCATGGCATGGTAGGCCATCGGCGGGTAGTCTTCTTCGATGGCGCGGATGATGTTGTCTGTCTGGGAAGGCGTCAGGGCGTAGATGATCCGGTCGCCGTTGGCGTCGTTATCCTGGTAATCCGTGTCGCGCACGAAGCCTAGAATACCATTGCGCAGGCGATAGTTCATCGTGGCGTCCCATTCCTTGCCGAGCAGCCACCTGGAGGCATCGCCCCATTCTTCCCCGATGATCACCGCTTCGGGATTGGTCTGGCGCACGACCGCTCGGAAGGCTTCCCAGTAGTTGGAAGCCGGGCCGCCCGCGTCGATATCGCCGCCTACGTCCAGCCGCCAGCCGCCGATACCCTCGCTGCCCCAGAAACGGACCACGCTGTCATCCGCCAAAAAGATATATTCACGCGGGCCGATTTCGCCGCTGTTGATCTTGGGGATGCTGTCGAACCCGGCCCAGGAGATGTAGTACGTCTCGTTGTTGGGCGTCTCGGCACATGGCGCGGGTTGGGACGCCTTGGGCGCGACGAAGAAGAACCAGCTCCGATATTCGGAGTCCGTGCTTTCGCATGCGCCGTCCGTGTTGAAGCGATGGTAGCGATCAAAAAAGACGCTGTCGCTGGAGAGGTGGTTAAAAACGCCGTCCAGGATCAGGACGATGCCGCGCTTTTTCGCTTCGCTCACCAACGTGCGGAAGCTGTCCATATCACCCAAAATCGGGTCAATGATCTTGTAGTCGGCGGTGTCGTAGCGGTGGTTAGAACGTGCCGCGAAGATCGGGTTGAGATAAATCGCCGTGACGCCCAGTGATTGCAGGTAGTCCAGCTTTTCGGTGATCCCGGCCAGATCGCCGCCGAAAAAGTCACTGTTGTAGTAGCCCTGGCCATCGGGTGCAGTAGTCACGCGCCCATCAACCGGCGCTTCGTTCCAGGTCTCATGGAAAAGGAGGGGCAGGCTGCCATAAAAGGTATCGGAGCCGTCCGCTGGATCGTTGCTGGTATCGCCATCGCGGAAGCGGTCCGGGAAAATCTGGTAAATCACCGCGTTACGCATCCATTCCGGCGTGTAGTAGTCGGGATTATAAACCGTGATCTGGAAGCTCAGGTCCGGGCTTTGCGTATAAACCGTGCCAACGCCGCCCTCGTTTTGCAGGACATAATTGCCGCCGTCGGGCCGAGTGTCGTCTTCATAATAAACGGTATCGCTGCCCTTGGTGACCAGGAAGCGGTACCACCAGATCGTTGCTTTGCGGGTGGCGGGGATCGTCACTTCCCACAGGTCATAGCCCTCCGGCGTCGTGGCGATCACAGCCATCGGGAGCAGCGTTTCCGTTCCGGCCATCTGATCGTAGAGACGCATCGAGACGGAATCGACATCGCCCGCCGCCGTGCGCAGGCGGATCGTAACGGGGGTTCCGGTGGTCACTGCGCCGCCGGGCGTGCGGTACAAATCACTCCGGCTGTCGTGCAGCAGTGCAGCCTGATCGATGGGATCGGCGGCGCGGGCCGGTAGTGTGCTGAGCGTGTTAAACGGCAGCAGCGCGATGATCAGGACGATCAGCGCTGCGTGCCGCCAATAAGTCTTAGACATAATGGCTCCTTATTTTATCTATAAGGGCGGGTTTGTGATAAACCCGCCCCCCTAGCGAAGCAACTTATTATTGGAGAGTATGGCTCCTATACCCCATCCATTCCCCGTGCATGCTCCGCATGCCTGGAGAAAGGGAGCACAGCCGCGAGAGAGCTAGCCCTTAACGGATCCGAGCGTCAGACCGCTGATCAGGTACTTCGAGCTGTAGAGGAACATGATCACAACCGGAACAGTGATGATCACCGATCCTGCCGCGTAGAGGCCCCACTGCGTCTGGAAGTTGCCGATGAAGTCGTTCAGGCCCAGCGGCCACGTCCGCATCGTATCCGCTTTCAGGATAACGTTCGCTACTTGCCAGTCGGACCACGCATTCAGGAAGTTGAACAGGAAGATCACGGCCAGGGCGGGCGTGGAGAGCGGCAGGATAATCCGCCAGAAGGTCGAGAGGCGGTCCGCGCCGTCAACCATTGCCGCTTCTTCCAGGTCAAACGGGATCGTGTCGTAGTAGCCGCGCAGAATCCAGACGGAGAGCGGCACTGCTGTCGTCACATAGGCCAGTGACAGGCCGAGCAGGTTGTCCTGCAATCCCAGGCGCGCCACGATGATGAAGATCGGGATCAGCAGCATGCCCGCCGGGATCATCTGCGTGGAGAGCAGGATCAGCAGGCCAGCCGACCGCCCTGGAAAACGCCAGCGTGAGAAGGCGTAAGCGCTTGTCGCGGCAACGATCACGCCGATGATCGACACGGTGATCGTGATCAGGAAGCTGTTCCACAACCAGATCGTGAAGTCTTCTTTGGTGAACAGATCGATATAGTTATCGAAGGTCGCGTCGGTGGGAATAAGCCGCAGGGAGGTCGAGAGCAGCACATCACGCAGCGACACCGTAAACACGCGCGAGATCGGGTAGATCGTGAAAAGGGAGTAGAAGATCAGGAAGCCGTGCGTTGGCTTGAGGATCAGGATCGCGATCCAGAGAGCTATAGCCAGATAGACGATCCCCGTCCCAAACGTCCCGGCAGTGAGCGCGGCAATGATGCCGATCAGCACAGCAAGCGGGCCGACAATCCAGCGTAAACGGCGCATCCACACATCGGACGCGGTTTCATAGGGACGGATGTCCCAGATCTGTTTGCGCCACGAGGCAAAGGTATCAGCGTTTATCATGCCTCATAAACTCCCTTCAGAGCACCACTGCTCGTCACCCACACGCTGGCAAACAGGAAGAGAATAGCAAAGATCACCAGCGAGAAGGCGGCGGCAAAGCCCAACTGGACCTGCCCGTTCTCACCAAAGGCGGCGTTGTAGAGCGCCGTTACCAGAATGTTGGTGCTTTCGTTTGGCTCGCCTTTCGTGATCAGGTAGATCACATTGAAGTTGTTAAAGGTCCAGATCACATCGAGCGTGACGATGGGCACGGCAACCGGGCGAATCAAGGGGATCGTCACATGGCGGAAGCGCTGCCAGGGGTTCGCGCCGTCGATTTCTGCCGCTTCGTAATATTCCCCGGCAATCGACTGCAAGCCACCCAGCAGAGTGACCATGTAGAACGGGATGCCCAACCAGATATTGACGAAGGTGACGGCAATGAAGGCGGGTGTTGGCGTGTAGAGCCAGTTAACCCGATCCAGGCCGATAGTGGTCAGCAGGGTGTTGACAAACCCGTACTGGTAGTGGAATTCACCCTTCCAGGCCAGGGCAATGATCGGCTGCGGAATAGCCCAGGGCAGGATGATAATGGCACGGTACAACCCGCGCAGGCGCAGCCCCGGACGGTTGAGCATCAGGGCCAGCATCATGCCCATGATCAGATGGAAGATGACGTTCAGGCTGGTCCAGGCAATCGTAGTGCGCATCAGGCGCGGGAAGGTGGAGTTCTGCGTTTGCAGCAGACGTCCCCAGGTGTTGTTGCCCGTCAGCGTGTCTTTGCGGACAAAAACGCGCTTGAAGTTTCGCCACGCGTAGTCGAAGCTGTAGAGGACGACATTACGCCTGGTGGTGATGACGGTACGCGGGTTATTGTCGATCCAGCCAATCGTCCCGTCGGCCTTGCGCACCTGATAACGGGTGAAGGTGGTCGGGGTGGGATCGGTGATCGTAAGCGGATCGTCTTTTTTGAAT
This sequence comes from uncultured Chloroflexia bacterium, assembly GCA_963753545.1. Taxonomy (GTDB): domain Bacteria; phylum Chloroflexota; class Anaerolineae; order Aggregatilineales; family Aggregatilineaceae; genus CAVWCQ01. Next base: position 98,050 of record CAVWCQ010000011.1, on the reverse strand, counting down.
TCAACCAGCGTATCGCCTGCGCCGCCCACCTGGGCAAACACAGCGCCATCGTCTGCCGCCGTAAAGCGGGTTTCGATCCGGCCATTGGCGGTGGTCCATCCGGTCTGGCGGTCGGTGGTCGTCACACGGTTCCACGTCACGTCCTTATCGGTATTGTGTTCAGATACGCGGACGCGCTCTTTTTTGGGCAGCGTGGCTAAAACGGTGCTGTCCGTGCTGTTGCTTTCATAAACCGGGCTGTCGTCGGGCAGCGAGAGAACATCCACATCGCTCAGATTGGTGGGCGTGACCGATACCCAGCCTGTGACCGCGCCGTCGGCGGTTGAGACCTGATACCAGGTTGTCTCGGTGGATGTGTCAGTTTGCAGCAGGATCAGTTCATCACCAGCCTTGACCGATTGAAGGACTTCACCCTGACCGCCCAATTCGGCATAGATGTCCGTATCAGCCGACGTATTGAACACCTGGATCTGGCTGATCTCCTGCGCTTCGATGTTGACCCAGCCGGAGACCAATTCGGCAGTACTGCCATCTTCGCTCTGCGGGTTCGCCACGATGTTGTACCAGGTGATCGTCTTCTGCTCAGCCAGACGGAGCTGCTGGCCTTCGCTCACCTCGCCCACAACCTCGCTGCTGGCATTCATGTCTTTGAAGACCTGGCCCGCCTCGGTGGGAATGAACTGTTCATTGGCTGTGACCAGGTCGGCCTGGACCCAACCCGCGGTAGTGTCGTTGACCTGAACCGGATACCAAACCGTGTTGGCGTCAATGATGCGGCGCACTTCTTCGCCGTTGGTTACCGTTCCGTTTTCGACGGGTTCGCTGCCAGTGCTGTCCGCATAGAGCGGCTCATCCTGGCGGACGAAAAACACGTCATCGGGAATCCATCCCGTCTGGCCCTCGCTGTTGCGGACGGGCCACCAGTCGCGTTCGTCCTGAACATCGATGACGGTGCGTTTATATTCGTTGAACTGGCGGACGCAGATCGGGTCTGCGCCGCAAATCTTGTTTGACAGCGTGCCGTCCGGGTTGATTTTGAGCGGATTTCCGGCATAACGAATATAGTTGGGAATCTTGGAGCTTTTGCCTGTAACGTGAACCTGATCGCCCTTATCCAGCGCAAAAGCGACTTCAGCGGTCTCGTTGGGCTCGACGCGCGCTGTCTGCGGCGTTTTTAGCTTCACATCTGCGTTGGGGGCAGCCTGTCCTAATGAGCAGGGTTCGTTTGTAACTTTTTCGTTGGGGATGTAGCACGAAAAAGTTTTAAGACGCAGATTCTGAAAAAGAAAGGCGGATATTGTAGGCAAACGGGTAAACCGTAAAGAGCAGTAACGCGACTGCGGCAGGCGCTACGAGCGTATAAGGTAATGTATATTTGCTGCGCAGCACTTTTTTGAGAAACAGATAGACCACGACTTCCAAGACCGCTGTGCCCAAGAGGGCCACAAACAGCAGGGGCAGCAGGTCTATCAGACGCTCAACCGCGATATGCAGGGTGAGGCCTTTCGCTAGCAACAGAAACATCAAGTTGTCTCCCTTTCTCGGATAAGTCACTCGCGTTTCTTGTGGAAAACATTATACGCCAATGACTTCTGCGCCGAAACGCGCTGAGGTGTGAGGAGGGTTCCCTCCGGTGTGTGAGGGGGATGTTCCCCCGGAAACTGATTTCGATCACTCGCCCTTATTATGTTTCTGATACACAGACAGTTTGCTTATCCAAACGCTCTTGGGGTGTGAGGGGGACTGTTCCCCCGGAAAACTGATTTCGATCACTCGCCCTTATTACGCTTCTGATACACAGACAGTTTGCTTATCAAAACGCTCTCGGGGTGTGAGGGGGACTTCCCCCGGAAAACTGATTTCGATCACTCGCCCTTATTACGCTTCTGATACACAGACAGTTTGCTTATCAAAACGCTCTCGGGGTGTGAGGGGGACTTCCCCCGGAAAACTGATTTCGATCACTCGCCCTTATTACGCTTCTGATACACAAACAGTTTGCTTATCAAAACGCTCTCGGGGTGTGAGGGGGACTTCCCCCGGAAAACCGATTTTGATCACACGCCCTTATTACGCTTCTGATACACAAACAGTTTGCTTATCAAAACGCTCTCGGGGTATGAGGGGGACTTCCCCCGGAAAATAATCTAAAGAAAACAGCGAGTAAAGTCCGGCTTTACTCGCTGTTTTTATATCCACTGCCGGAGGTTAACCCTTAGAAATTACTGCAGATCCTCGATGCAGGTCACTGCAAAGTCCTGCGCGTTCGCGGCTGCTTCTTCAGGGGTCTCCGAGCCGTTCATGACAGCCTGGTATTCCTGCTTGACAGCGTCGAACAAGCAGCGCATTTCAACGTTCACAGGCTGCGGCACGCCAGTTGCCAGGGCAGCAGCGCTCTCAGCCACCAACGGATCTTCCGTAACGGCGGGATCATCGAACGCGGGCAGGTAGCCGGGCAGACGGCCCTGAGCGATGGTGTACTTCAGGATCTGTTCGGTATCGGTGGTGTACCAGGTCAGGAAGGCAACGGCGACGTCGAGGTTGTCACCTTCGGTTGCTGTTGGGATCATGGCGTAGGTTCCGGCGATCAGGGGAGCGGGCTGGCCGCCCTCGAACATCGGGAACGGAGCGAGGCCGAGGTTGTCACCGAGCATGGCGATCATGCCCGTGTCACCACCGAGGCTCCAGTCACCATTGATGGTCATGGCTGCGCCGCCGGACTTGAATGTTCCGTCGAGGCAGTCATAGTTGCATTCGCTGGCGGTCAAGCCCTGTTCCTTGAGGCCGTAGAGCATGGCGTAGGTCTTGATCAGCGCGTCGTTGTTCAGGTCGGGGGTCACGCCGTCTGCGGCGAAAGCCAACGAACGGAACGCCGTCGGGATTAATCGCCTGCATCCAGGGGAAGACCCAGAAGCTTTCTTCCTGGCTGAAGAGGAAGGGCACGAAGCCTTCGACATCAGCATTGGCTGTTGCCAAATCGGGGCCATAGCGACACATGTCGTCAACGGTCGCGGGAGCTGATCTCAACCATTGCTTTGTTGTAGATCAGCATCAGGTGGTTGCCAGCGCTGAAGGGAACACCCCAGGTCTGCCCGTTGAGGTTGACCGTGTTCAGGTAGTCTTCCATCGCGAACAGGTCATCGAGCGGCTGGATGATACCGGCCTGCACGAAGGGGCCAGCCTGGTCGGCCACGGACCAGATGAAGTCGGGAACGCCTTCACCGGCGTGGGCAGCAGTCTGCAGTTCCGTACGGACCTGCTCGACGTCCTTGGTTTCAATGGTCAGGGTCGAACCGGGGGCATTGTCAGCCGCCCAGGTATCGAAAGCGCCCTGCATATCAATAGCGGTCATAAATTCGGGAGATTTTTTGGTCCACATCGTCAAGTCAACAGCGGGGAGCTGAGCGTGATTGGTTGACTGGGCGGGGGTGTTGTTGGACGCAATGGCAGGTACTGCAAAACCAACTGTAATAGCAACCAGGAGTGCAAATACTCCCAGCATCTTAATATTGTTACGCATCCTTGTTCTTCCTTTCAAGATTCAGCACATTGAACTTTTAGAAGCAAGTTGAGATGCTTTTACCCGGCAGTGGTAAGCAATCCATTATCACTATACAACCCTTTGGGAGATTTGACAAATTTCTTTGCGTACTGAACTATCCTGTTCCGTATCATTTTGCGCCAAAATGGAAAAGCTTTGCGAAATTCAGGGGTTTTGAGGGGAACACATTGGCTCGGTACAGGGCACGGATCGCAAAAGTGTGCCGAGTTTGTAACAGCGATCAAAATTGAAGCAATGATCACGTATATAATAGCGCCGCTAGAATAGCGCCTTTCGTTGTTGAGGAGTTCTATTTCTGATGAGTAGAAATCGTTTATGGAGTGTTGTGCCGGCAGCCGTCGCCGGTTTATTGCTGCTGGCTGCCTGCGGCAAGGACGGGACTGGCGACTCTCTCATGCCGCCCTTGCGCCCCTCACAGACGCCGCTTTCCCCGGCTACACCAACCGACATTCCAGAACCCGACCCGATTCAGCTTCCGGCAGTGGATTGGAATAATGTGGACCAGTTTCGGGCGGCGATGCTTCCCGCCTATGCCGGGGACATTGACCAGTTTGTGGACCGCAACCGGTATTATATTGAGGCGAGTCTCGACTATGAGGAGCCTATTGCTGCCATCCGCGGAGCTGAGCGCGTGCGGTATACAAACCACAGCGCCGACGCCCTGGATCAGATTGTGTTCCGGCTCTACGCCAATCTTGCCTCCTTTGGCGGGCGGATGATCATCTACCGGGCGGCGATCAACGATCAGCCCGCTTACGAACGGCCCGCCGACCCCAATGCGAACGATCCGAATATGCCGGATGGCTACCGGAATACCGTTTTTTTGCTCGACCTGCCCGAACCGCTTCAGCCCGATCAATCGGTTGAGATCACGCTGGAATTCAGCGTTACCTCCGAGCGCGGCATGTACGCCTCGTATGGACAGTGGGGTTTCCAGGATAATGTCTTCTCCGGGCCAGAGTGGGTTCCCACCCTGTCCGTTTACACCCCGGGCGAAGGCTGGTGGATGGGTATTGCTCCGCCCGATGGCGATGCCGCTTTTACCGAATCCGGCCTGTATGAAACCTACCTGACCGTGCCCGAACATTTTGTCGTAGCGATGAGCGGCTCCGAGATCGAGTCTATTCCGGTTGGGGATGGCAAAAAGACGCTGCACTATGTCAGCGGCCCGATGCGCAACTCGCTGCTCGTTGCCAGCCCTCTGTTTGGCAAGATCACGCAGGAAGTGGACGGGGTCGCGGTCAACGTCTATTACTGGCCGGGCGGCGAGAGTCCGGCGGAAGACGTGCTCAAGGTCGCGGTGAATTCGGTGCGCGCCTTCGACAAAAATTTCGGCCAGTATCCGTTTGCCGAATTTGACGTGGTTGAGACCTTCAACGCAACAGGTGTCGAATATCCCGGAATCGTGATCATCGCGGATGAAAGCTGGGTGCGCGGCGATCCGTTCCTGGAAGTAACAGTCGCCCACGAAGCCGCCCACCAGTGGTGGTACAGTCTGGTTGGGAACGATCAGGTGGATCAACCCTGGCTGGATGAATCGCTGACTTCCTATTCTGAATACGTCTACGCCTACGAGGTTTATGGTGAACGTCGTGCCCGTGACTGGGAGAACAATCACCGCGATAATTACAATTTCTATCGCGGGACAGGCGCGCCAGACCTTCCCTTAAATTTGCCCGTTTCTTCCTACACCGACAACAATTACGGGATGATTATCTACCGCAAGGGGCCGCTGTTCTTTGCGGAACTCGAGGAGCTGTTGGGCCGCGATACGTTCCTGAAGGGGCTGCAACTGTACTTCGAACAGCACCGCTACGAAGTCGTCCAATCGGTGGATATGTTGAATGCCATGGAAGAAGTCAGCGGGCAGCAGTTGGATGAACTGTTCTACCAGTGGGTTGGCGAATTTCCTGGCCTGGATCCCGACGTCGTCGCGGAGATGCACGCCCGCCAACAGCAGGGCCAGAGCCAGTAACCACTTTTCTCTCGTTCACGTAGGCGCGTATGACACGGGGCAAGTTTGAAATGAGAAAACTCGCATTCATCTGCCTGATGGTTTTATTGCTGATAAGCGTAGGCGGTGCGGCGGCGCAGGGGGATTGGTCCGCTCTGTACCGATCCGCGCTGCGGCCCGAATTTCAATCGGACATGGCGGCCTATGCGGATTCGCCGCACTATACTATCGACATGACCTTGAGCGTAACGGATAACGACGCGACGATTGATGGTCACCAGGCGGCGACCTATACCAACCGGACGACTATCTCGCTGGATGAGTTTGTTTTCCGGCTATATCCCAATTTGGAGAGTTATGGCGCGCAGATGCAGGTCAGCAATCTGTCGGTGGACGGGAAGAAGGCTGACTTTGCGCTGGATGAGACGCGCACGGTGCTCACCGTGACACTGCCTGCGCCGCTCGAACCGGGGGCCAGCGCGACGGTAGGCCTGGATTACAGTATCCAACTTCAGGCGGACGATCTGCATCTTTACGGGCAGTTCAGCTACCTGGAGGGCGTGCTCGCCCTGCCGAACGCCTACCCGGTGCTGTCCGTCTATGAGCCGGGCAATGGCTGGTGGGAAAATGTGTCACATCCCCAGGGCGACGCTGTTTACAGCGAAACCGCGTTTTATACCGTCAGCGTAACCGCGCCCAGCGATCTCATCCTGGCAGCCAGCGGCTCCGAGGTGGATCTGACTGATAACGGTGACGGCACCCTGACTCACCAGTATGTCGCCCCGCTGATGCGCGATTTCGCCCTGATGGGCAGCCGGGATTTCGTCACCGCGTCTGACACACAGGACGGCGTGACGATCACGGTTTACTACAACCCGAAGCTGGACAATGCGGAGCAAAACGCGCAGTTTGGACTGCAAACAGCGAAAGAAGCCGTACAGTCCTTTAACAAGGATTTCGGGGCTTATCCGTTTAAGGAACTGGACTACGTTCAGACGCCCACGACGGCGGGCGGCATCGAATACCCGGGCCTGATCGTCGTCGCCAAATCCACCTGGGATGAGAATGACGAATTTTTCCCGTTCGTCATCGTCCACGAAACGGCGCACCAGTGGTGGTACAGCCTCGTCGGGGATGACCAGACCACCGATCCCTGGATGGACGAATCGCTGGCCCAGTTTGCGACAGCAGTTTACATCCATGATACGGAGGGCGAAGACGCTTATCAGGCCGCGTTGGACAGTTTCGAACGGCTGGCGAAAAGTTATGAGGGCGCGGTAGGCGAGGATGAAGTGATCGGCCTTCCGGTCGCTGATTATAAGGAACAGGCCTATTTTTATATTGTCTACGAAAAAGGCCCTCTGTTCTTCGCGGCCCTGGCAGATGAACTCGGCTATGACACGATGATCGATATGCTGCGCGATTATTTTGCCAGCTACCGCTACGGACTCGTTAAGCCAGAGGATATGCTCAACAGTTTTGAGGCCAGTTCCGGCAAGAACCTGGATTCGATCTTCGAGGAATGGGTCGGCATAATGCCGGTCGGGTAAGCATCTGGCAGCGTATTAATACGGGCACAGAAGGGTGGGAGAACAAACCCGCCCCTCATTTTTATCAGGACTGGATGTTACCAGAACGTGACGTGACGGCTGGCCCGCGCCACCACCGCCTGGAACGGCGAGAGGTTGTTGCCGCGCTTCGCTGAAGGGGAACTTGTTCCATCCATCAGATTTGTCTTGTCATCCGTATGCAGCAGTTTGCACGCATGTCCCATCTCGTGCGTCATGACCGTTTCATCAGCGGTCCGATCAACGAATTGGCTGCGCTCAACCGTCACATAATCGGTAATCGGTCCCAACGAACACCCGGTAGCCTGATTGCGGACCGAACGGGTGATGAACACGTAGATGGGAGCACCAATCGTCACAACACGGAAAAAGCCCTCGCTGCGAAAAAGCTCTTGCGCCTGCAAATCGAACCAGCCGCCCGCGAGGAAAAGTTCATCGAGTATCGCGAACTGCTCCGACCCAACATCCAGATTTTCCGAAGGGGCCGATCCTTCAATGGTTTTGACGCCAAGCACCTTCAGCCAAATCTTTGCCCGGTCATAAAATACCCTTTCGGCATAGGCGATGGCGGTGTTTAAGTCTTCGGGCTGGACCACGGGGTTTTCCTGTTCGTCGCGCAGAATAATGATGCCCACCCGTAGGAACTTGGTCACGCGGATACCGATCAGATAGCCAATGCTGTCCAACAGGGAGGTGAACAACGATATCACCTCGCCGATCAGCTTTAAAATCGCCCCTACAATTCGCCCGATCAACGGAAAGCGCAGCAGCACACCGAGGATCGCATCAGCGATCATGCCTGTGATTTCGATCGTTTTGCACACCACGATCGTAAAAACCCGCACAATCACCGTGATTACTTCAATCACTACTTTGACGAATGTAACGATGACGTGCGTCACCCAATCGCATATCTCATCGACGGGCCAGGGCAGCCAGTCGCAAATCTTTTCTTTTACAGTCTGCTCGATCCTGTCCCACCGTTCCACAATATCATGATGGGTTTCTTCGATCCGCTGCTCGACATCCTTGCAGATTTGCACAATACCCTTCCTGTCTTTGTGCTTTTGTTAGTGCCAATTAGATTATATTCTTAGTTTTAATGATTGGCATATGGTCAATTCATCGGGGCAGGAAGGCTTTTCATGCTCATCTACGAGCGCGGCCTGTACCAACGCTGATATTCCGCTTGCAGGGTGGCCTCGCTCAGATCGGGATGGACCAATTCCGGCGATTGGACACACAAGCCCGCCGCGACAGTTCCCCAGCGCAAACACGTTTGCAGATCGCTGCCTCTGGACTGCCCATAGACCAGCCCGGCAAAAAAGCTGTCTCCCGCGCCGTTGCTGTCTACAAGCGTAACAGGCAGCGCGGGCGTTTCGATCCACGCACCATCTGAGGAGAGCGCTGTTGAGCCGTTTTTGCCGTGCGTGCAGACGATCCACTGCTTCCCGGCGGCGATCATGTGCTGCATGAAGGAGCGATAATCCGGCATGGCGTCGGAACTCATCGTCAGGTAGTCGGACCCGTCAATGAAATCCTGATGATAGGGATCTTTCCCGTCGTAGTCGTGGATATCGCACCAGATGCGTTTGCCGTGCCGTTTCGCCAGGGAGATCAGCCGGCGGCAGTAATTGCTGATGTTGAGGATCACAATATCACTGCCCGCGATCAGCTCGTCCAGCCGATCCAGATCGATCTCCGGGTTAAACGTCGCGTAGGCGGCATAAATGGACATCCGCGACCCGCTGTCGTCCATCAGATTGATGTGGCGCTGCGTGCCTGCCGGATCGAGATCGTAGACAAAGCAGAGCCGTTCGGCTTCGAAACAGTCGCGGATACTTCGGCCCTGTGGATCATCGCCAATCAGCCCGTGCAGGGTCACATCGAACCCCAGGTGATTAAGGTTGAGCGCCTTACCTGCGGCTGTCCCGCCAATCGTTTCCCAGAATCGTTTGCTGTATACTACGCCGGGTTTGGGTTCCGGCAGGTGATCAAAATAGACCAGGGCGTTAAACGTGACATCGCCTGCCACAAAAATGCTCTTCATACAGCCCTCCAATCGCGCCGCAGCGAAACGCAGGGAGAGCATAACACTGCTTGTTGGAAAATTAAAACCCGGTGGATTTGTGGTCTACCGGGTTTCGTGTTTAGTGCGACGAGACGATATTGACGACGGTCACACCGTCGCCGCCTTCTTTTTCTTCACCGCGCGCATAGTTCTTGACCAGCGGATGCCCGCGCAGCCCATCCCGGATCGCCTGGCGCAGCGCGCCCGTCCCCTTGCCGTGAATGATCCGCACGAAGGGCAGACCCGCCATATACGCCGCGTCCAGGTAGTTTTCCATGCGGGGCAGCGCGTCCTCGACGGTTTCGCCGCGCAGGTCCAGTTCCAGGCCGGGTGACATGGATCGCATCGGGGCCGGAGCAGCCGCGCTGCCTGATCCGTTTCCCACCTTGCGGCGGTTGTTGGTCTTCTTTTTGTCGCGCTTGCTCTCCCCGCGCGACCGGGGCGCGAGTTCGTCCAGCCGGGCGCGCATGCGCAGCCGTCCGACGCTGACCTCCGCTTCTGTGGTCGAGAGTTCGGTGATCTGGCCTTCAGCGTTCAGCGAGTTGACCCACACCAGATCGCCCACGCGGAAGGCCGGATTGGCTTCCTCGCCGGGCAGGGTCGTCACAGGCTGCGGCGTGGCCATGACCTCGCTATCCAGGTCGGTTATTTCCTCTTCGACCAGCCGGATCGCTTCGAGCGGCTGTCCCGCTGCCATCAGCTTTTTGCGGATGCGGCGAATCTCAGCTGCGCAGCGCTTCGAGTTCCTGTTCTGCCTCGGAACGCGCGTCTGCCATCAGGCCGCGCCGTTCCTCCTCGACATTTTCCAGGCGGGCGCGTAACTCTTCGCGCAGATCTTCCGCCTCGGTGCGAATGCGATCCGCTTCCTGGCGGCTGCGGCGCACATCGTCGCGCGTCTTGTAGATTTCTTCGAGCAGATCATCCGCCAGCAGGTCTTCATCCGTGACCAGTCCGCGCGCCCTTTCGATGATCGAGTGCGGCAGGCCGAGCCGTTCGGCAATCGCCAACGCGTTGGAGCGTCCCGGCAGGCCGACGATCAGGCGGTAGGTTGGCGCGAGTGTTTCCAGGTCGAATTCCACGCTGGCGTTGCGCACGCCTTTTTTCTCGTGGCTGTAGATTTTCAGTTCCGGGTGATGCGTCGTGACCAGTGTCGTCACACCGCGATCAACCAGATCGTCCATCAGCGACCGGGCCAGAGCGGAACCTTCCGCCGGATCCGTGCCCGCGCCGAGTTCGTCCAGGATGACCAGCGACTGCTCGTCGGCTTCTTCCAGGATATCGATGATATTGCGCATATGCGACGAAAACGTCGAGAGCGATTGTTCGATGCTCTGCTCATCCCCGATATCCGCGTAGATTTCCTTGAACACAGTCAGACGCGATCCGGGTGTGACGGGCAGATGGAGGCCGCACTGCGCCATGAGCGCCAGCAGACCGATGGTCTTGAGGGCAACCGTTTTGCCGCCTGTGTTGGGTCCGGTGATGACCAGCGAGTAGGTGTCCTCGTCCATCTCCACATCGATGGGCACGACCTTGTGCGGGTCCAGCAGCGGGTGCCGCGCCGACAGCAGATGGATGGTGGTACCGGGGTGCGGGTGCGGCGCGTCACGGAAGCCCACCAGTTCGGTAGCGCTGGCCCGGATCGCGTCGGCATATTTGGCTTTCGCGAAGATCAGGTCCAGTTCCGCCAGGGTTTCGACGGTGCGAATGATGAATTTCGCCTCCGCGCCAACCATCTCGCATAGTTCGCGCAAAATCCGCCGGACCTCCGCCTCTTCTTCCAACTGAAGTTCGCGCCAGGCATTGTTTAAATCCACGGTTGAGAGCGGTTCGATAAAGAGCGTCGCCCCGCTTGAACTCTGATCATGGACGACGCCGGGGATGCGCCCCTTAAACTCCGCCCGCAGCGGGATCACGTAGCGCCCGTGCCGTTGGGTGATGATCACTTCCTGCAGATAGGGCGCGTTGTTGGCGTTGTGCACGATGCTGTTCAGCTTGCTTTGCAGGCGGTCAAAGGCGATCCGCATTTCGCGGCGGACGGTCGCCAGTTTGGCGCTGGCTGAATCGAGCACCTGCCCGGTATCGTCCAGTATGCGCGCGATCTCGTTTTGCAGAGCTGTGCATTCTTCCACCCGTTCTGCCAGGGATGCGAGCGCTGGGTACTGGTTGCCCAGGCGGGTAATGGTCCGGCGCAGGGTAGTGCCCTGGCGCAGCGTGGCGCGGATATCCAGCAAAATCTGCGGATCGAGCGCGATGCCGCGCGCTGCTGCCATCACATCGCCGCGCACGTCACGCGCGCCGCCCACTGTGATGTGATCGTGCGTGTCAAGCAGGTTGCGCGCTTCGCTGGTTTCATGCTGTCGATCCTGGGCTTCGTCCAGGTATGACGTCGGTTGCAGTTTGAGCGCGAGTTCCGCGCTGGCCGAAAAGGAGCAATAACGGCTGAGCCGTTCGAGTATCTTGGATAGTTCTAGCGTCTGCACTACTTTGTTGTTCATCGTTGGTTGTTTTGTGCCGTCCTGGTTACGGTTATTGTTCGTGAATGATCGCAGATAGAAATAAAAAGCCGTGATGTGTCACTTCCAACACTCACGGCATGAGGAATTACAGTCGGGTGCAGCCGCTAGCCTGCGTTGGTAGAGGCGTTGCCCGGTATACCCAGTGCATGCAGTGAGTGTCGTTCGTCTAAAGGTATGGAGCTGGCACGCAACACGGGACGCCTCCTTTCTGCGATAGTCATATGGACGAGAATATAAAACCGTGCAAAGTATAGCGGGCCTGCCTCCGCCTGTCAACGGAGGATTTTTAATACGTCAGTGATGCCTTGCTGCGCGTTTTCTGCAACTCAGCCGTAGGCACTCTGCCACACAGCAAATCCAGCGACAGATCGATCACTTCCCGCGCTTCGTCGGGCGTGGTCGTGCCAATCGTCACCAGATCAATTGGGCGCAGCGTACTCCACACGAACGACAATCCCACGACAGGCAGCAAACGCCCCGCCGCCAGCGGTTTGATCGTCAAAACGGGCTTTTTGGCGCGGTGAATGATGCTCATCACCCAATCCGCCTCGACCTGCATCAGGAATCCGGCGGCATTGTAAATCTGGATGTACGTTTCCACATCCGCGCCCTGACCGTCCGCATAAACAACCGCTTCCGGCATATGCGTTGATAGGCCGGGAATCATACCCCGTTCGCGAATCAGCTTCGTGTAGATGTCCAGATCGCGGATCACGCTCGTCCGGCGATCAATCAGTGCGTCGGTCACACACTGGTGCGGCATGCAGAAACGTTGCCTTGAGTCCTTTGGCCCGGTCCAGGACGACCTCCGGCTGTTCATCGGGCGCTCCCCCCGTCGCGATAGCAAAACTCGGTGTCAGGATGCGAATGATCTCGACGCCCGTCGCCTGCTCCGCCTCGGATATCACCGCTTCCAGCGTGTCGGATAGGGGAGCCATGATCGCGTTGATGCCCCGCTCGACAAACACCTTGAGGATCGCCAGCAGACGATCCGGGGTCTGGTATTCCTTGATGAATTTGTCTTTAGCTGGGCTGGTGTGCGAATAGCCGAGCATCCAGTTTGTGCCAATGATGAGCCGGGGCAAACTGACTCCTCCGACCAGAGTACGTGGAAAATCGGACACAAGGGCCTCCTGATCACTAAGAAAAAGGGGCGTGCCTTTATCAAGCGCGCCCCTGACGGAATTCGCTATTTTTCCAGGTCGGGGAGAAGTGGCTGGAGTTTGGATCGCAGGAAGGGGATCAGCGCATACCAGCCAAAGCCAATCATGCCAAGTACGATACCAGCTAGAATGGCTTTAAACGGATTCATGTATTCGTTGAACCACCCGCGATAAACCAGCCGGGAATTGATATCCGTGTAGGAATATTTGTCGCTGATCATAATTTCCGCCAGGATGAACCAGAAGAACATGGTTACAAGCCCGGCAGCGGCAGCGACCATCAGCCCGCCCAGGTCCGCTTTGCCCTTGATCATGGGGTAGGTCATGCCGCTCAGGACGGCGACAAACCAGCCAAAGGTCAAGTTAAGAATTCCCCAGGGCAAACCAAGGATGTTATCGACGAGGGCGGCCAGAATGCCGGATACTGCCGCAAGGATCAGTACCAGCACGGCGCTGTTCAGGCTGATGTCAAAGCGGGCTAATGCTTCCTGCGCCTGACGCTGCATCTGATCGGCCTGAATATTAGGCATCTGGCGTTTGGGTTTGTCCTGGCCGATCATTTGCTGGCGCAGATCAGCACCTGCAGGCGGGGTTGTCCCCATTTGCGGCGGATAGGGCGACTGCGCCTGCGATGGTGTGGGTGGTGGTGTTCCACCGGGAACGCTGGCAAGCTGGCTCAGCCACTTTTGAGCGGTTGGATTATCAGCTATCGTCACCAGGATAGCGCGTGCCTCGTCATAGCGTTTCTGGCTGACCAGTTCTTTGGCCTGGAGCAACTTATCTCGTTCGTTCGATGTGCTCATCCTCTGCCTCCTAGATGATAAGGTCGATAATGATCTTATGACGAACTTGGGTTCTGCACAACTGCAAGCCAGGAACTCGCCAGTTCCTTTGAACGCGCTATAATCGTCCCCCGGTCCCTTCCAGCCCCCTCGATAACCGTTCATTTCGGCTGGAAACCAGGAGTCACAATTCATGAAACGCTTTTTTACCGTCATCATGTTGTTTCCGCTGCTGCTCATTGCCGCCAATTCGTATGCGCAGCGCCGCGCCGATGAAGATTTTCAGATCACCATTTCCCATGATCTAGAGGCTAACAACTGCTTTAAGATCGTAACCAGCGATGGCGTGACGATTATCACGGATCCCTATGGCATGACGGAAAACATCGCGCCGGATATTGTCACGGTTAGCCACGACCACAGCGATCATTCCGATCTGAGCCATCTGCGAGGGACGGATTACACCCTGCTGGCGAAACCCGGTGAATACGAAGTAGGCGGCATCAGTATTGTCGGCGTTGCTGGGCAGCATAACCAGGGCGATTGGCGCGTGACAAATACCATTTTTGTCTTCGATTTCGGCGGTATGCGGGTGGCCGAATTTGCCTCGCAGGGGCAGATTCCCAGCGACGAGATGCTTGACCAGATCGGGGATGTCGATGTGCTGTTCATCCAGGTCTTTGGCGACGATGTGCCAGATAAGCTGTCGCTCGATGAAGCCATAGAGGTGATCAACCAGCTCCAGCCCACGATCATCATTCCAGAGCACGGCAATTCATCCGTGAACCTCGATCTTGCTGAAACATTGGAAGCGGAATATGAGGTCGCAGACGGCGACGTGGTGATCGGCGTGAAAGACCTGGAGGATGGTGTTACGCCTCGCGTCATTGAAATGCGCTGAACTTTACTCACTTATTAGGAGTCAGGACTATGCGGATTCTTGTCCTTGGTGGTGATGGGTATCTCGGCTGGTCAACGGCCATGTATTTCAGTAAGCGCGGTCATACGGTGGCAGTAGCCGATAATTTCCTGCGCCGGATGATGCACCTGGAACGCAGTACGGACAGTCTGACGCCGATCCAGTCGCTGCAAACCCGCGTCGAAACATGGCGTGAAGTCTCCGGCTGTACCATTAAGTCGTTTGTCGGGGATATTCAGGACTGGTATTTTATCAGTAAGGTGATCCGCGACTTTCAGCCCGATACCATCATCCATTACGGCGAAATCCCCAGCGCGCCCTACTCGATGATCGACGTGCACCACGCGGTGCATGTTCACGAAAATAATGTCAACGGCACGCTCAATGTGCTGTGGGCCATGCACGAATTTGCCCCCGACGCGCATCTTGTCAAGCTGGGCACGATGGGCGAATATGGCACGCCAAACGTCGATATCCCCGAAGGTTATTTCGAGATCGAATACCGGGGCCGCAAAGATACCCTCCCTTTTCCGCGCCAGCCTGGATCGTTTTATCACCTGACCAAGGTCCACGACAGCAATAATATTATGTTTGCCTGCAAGGTGTGGGGCTTGCGCGCCACTGATCTCAACCAGGGCGTTGTTTATGGCATCGAGACGGAAGAATCCAACCTGGATGATCGCCTCCTCACTCGCTTCGACTATGACGAGTCGTTTGGCACGGCGCTCAACCGTTTCTGTGTGCAGGCGGTAGCGGGCATTCCGCTCACGCTTTTTGGTAAGGGCCAGCAGACACGGGGCTATCTGAATATTCTCGACACACTGCAATGCGTCGAACTGACCACGCTCAACCCGCCCGCGCCCGGCAGGATGCGCGTTTTTAACCAGTGGGTCGAACATTTTTCGGTGATGGAACTGGCGCTGCACGTGCAGAAAGCCGCCGCGCAGCTTGGTATGGACGTTAAGATCGCCCACTATCGCAACCCGCGCGTGGAGATGGAAGAGCATTATTACAATCCCGACCACAAAGAATTGTTCGATCTGGGCCTGAAGCCGCACCTGCTGTCCGATACACTCGTCGAAAGCGTAATTAAGCGCGTCGTTCAATACAAGGATCGCATCATCCCGCACTCGATCATTCCGCGCATCTACTGGCAGAAGGGTGATTCGGATGAATATGTTGAGATCATCGAACTGGAAAATAAGAAGTAAGCGCTGAGACAAAATAAAACCGGGCCTGTATTGGCCCGGTTTTTTTATCTTTGGTGGTCGCTACCCGTTCGAAGCCTCGACGGGTGGATTGTCGGCGGGTTGTTCCTCGATGGCAGCCTCGGCGGGCGGCTGCGCATCGGCGGGCTGCGTATCTGCTGGTTGAACCGTGTCGCTCGGTTGAGCGTCATCAGCCGCTGGAACTTCCGCCACGGGTGAGACCTCACCCGCGGGCAGCGCTTCTTCAGCGGGTGCAGGCTGTTCCTCCGTAACCTCTTCGGTGATGATCGCTGGAACCTGCCACGTATCTTCCTTCACACTCAGATCAGCCGTTTGAAGCGCCTGCGTCACCAGTTCCGAAGCTGGATCCAGGTCGTTAAGCATGCTGTACGGGAAGCCGTACCCTTCCAGCGCGGCAGCCAGATTGGACAGCGCCACCTGCACGTCGGTTCCCTTGACCTGATCGAGCCGGACGCCCGCGTGCTCCAGCGCTTCCCGTAGTGCTGTTGGGTCCTGCCCATGCAGCGCCGAGACAAACAGGATCATCGGGGCGACAATCTCGCTGTACGACCCGCTTAGCCCGGTCTGCCCAAAGACGATCTGCGCCAGATAGTGCTCGCTGCCAGCGCGGGCGCGGGCGTGCCCAAACTGGTTGGAAAGCTGCACGCCGAGCATCATCAGGTCCAGCAGAATATGCAGGGCGTCGGGACTGCCCTGTCCGATGGCTGTTGCGCTCTTGATTGCCTGGGATGCCAGCCCGGCAGTGATCGTCGCTGCCCAGGGCGCAAAGCGCTGTTCTGGCGGATTCTTGCCCTTTTGCGCCGCGTAGCGCCAGTCGAGCAGACCCGTCACGACCGACAGCACATCCACGATCCCCGCGCCGCGCAGATGGTCTGGCCCGGTCTGAATCAACGACCAGTCGATAATGATTTCATCGGCGGGACCCGTTTCTTCAACCGTCAGCCAGTTTCCGTTCTCGTCCAACTCCTCGACAAAGGCAGTCGGGGTAAAGAGCATATCGCTGTCCAGCACGGTGGGGATGATCACCAGCGGCTTATGGTTGCGGGCGGCGATCACCTTGCCCGCGTGGATCGGCGCGCCGTAGCCTACGGCATAGACCGCCTGAACCTGGGTCGGCAGATGGTCTGCCAGATATTCGAATAGTTCCCGGCTGTAGCGGCTTGGTTCCGCCTGAATCAGAATCGGGAGGATAATCTGGCTGCCCAACACAGCCCATACATCGTCGTTGGTGAGCAGCGCTACAGGACGTCTTTCGTCAATTGTACTGAGTTCCCGGAAGGTCACACGGGGCAGGGGCCATACCGTCATACCTGCTTCTCCATTTTCTATTGATCAGATGCGCATGGATAAAGCCATTTCGTTTTGGTTACGAGAATGTTTCTATTACATTGATGATGTTAAGTGTAGTGCGGATTTGCCTGCAAGTCCAGTGAACCAAATCTGGCTTCACTCAATATTGGGAACTCGCCATTCTGGGCAAACAAACCCCATATCTTTATATTTATATTAGTCATAATACGGAAAGGCTATTTATTAATTTCCCAGATGAATTTTCCCTTTATTCGACGCTAGGCGCTATTGATATCTCGTAGGGATCGTTCCTGGCTAGGCACCTGCTGCTCACCAGCAAGATCGTTCCTAGGATAGGAGATGGACGAAATGCGACCTCGTAAATTAGGATTTGGGCTTATTATCGGTTTTGTAGGTGTGCTGCTGATTCTACTGGCTGCATGGTTAGCTTTTTCAGAGGTATCGGCGCAGTCCGATGATCACAGCCAGCAACTTCTTGAAGAAGGCCTCCAGACATTCCGCTTTGATACTTTTGGCGATGAAGCCTATTGGGGTGACACGCTTAAGCTTCATCAGGCCATCGCGGGCGAACAACTGGGGGGTGTCGGTCCAGGCGTTAGCCCTAATACAGCACTCTCCGTTGGGTTGAAGGTAGATGCCGAGGCCCTGCCCGAAGATCTGGTCAATCAGATCAAGGCAGGCGAGGTGAATCTGGATGATCCAGCAACAACGCTGGCTCTGCTCCAACTGAATGCCGTTGTGGGTGTAACTGGTTTTTTCGACGATGCTGGAAATCTTCAGTCGATTGGTATTCAATGCGCGCTTTGCCATTCCACCGTGGATGACTCTTTCGCTCCAGGCATCGGTAAGCGCCTGGATGGATGGGCTAACCGCGATTTGAATGTCGGCGCGATCATTGCGCTGGCCCCCGATTTGACACCCTTTACTGATCTGTTAGGCGTCGATGACGCTACGGTACGCCAGGTGCTCAACAGTTGGGGCCCAGGCAAGTTTGACGCTGAACTGGTCCTGGATGGCAAGGCAACCCGCCCGGATGGCACCCCCGCCGCGACTCTGCTGCCCCCGGCGTTTGGCCTTGCCGGCGTCAACTTGCACACATGGACAGGCTGGGGATCAGTGACTTACTGGAATGCATATGTAGCGAATGTGCTCATGCATGGCCAGGGAACGTTCTACGATCCGCGTCTCGATAATGCTGAGCAGTTCCCTCTTGCCGCCAATGCCGGATTTGGCCATATCACTCATTCGCCTGATCGGGTGACTCCTAAGCTGGCTGGGCTGCTCTACTACCAGTTGTCGCTGGCTGCACCTCCTGCTCCCGACGGCAGTTTTGATCCCGACGCGGCGGCTCGCGGCGAAGAACTCTTCAATGGAAAGGCGCAGTGTTCAACCTGCCATGTTCCGCCGCTCTTCAGCGAACCGGGTTATGGGCTGCACACAGCGGATGAAATCGGGGTAGACGATTTTCAGGCGATGCGATCACCCGCGCAAGGTTATCGTACCGCACCGCTGGCCGGGCTGTGGACTTACATGGATGGCGGTTTTTATCACGATGGACGCTTCGCCACGCTGGAAGACGTGATTGGACACTACAATCAGTTGTTCGGTCTTGGCTTAACTGAAGACGAGATTCACGATCTGGCCGAATACCTCAAGTCCATATAAGGGTGAACCAATCGTGAGTTTTCGCAGAAAAAGACCTCCTGCTCACAGGGGGTCTTTTGATTTCAGGGCGCAGAATGCGCAGCAGTTCCTGGAAATTGATAGTCGTCGGGATGCCGCCGTCCAGGTGCCAATGCCACGAACAGCCGCAGTAATCCAGCGGCAGTCCCTGCGCCGGGATGCCCATCTTGCGCGCCTTCCAACCGCCCTGCGCATTGGTCAGCGGGCAGGACACCCCGACAATTCCCACCTCGGCCAGACGCGAGTTACCCGCAGGTGAGAAGGAAGCCAGTTCGTCGGGCAGCATAAAGACGGCAAATCCGTGTTTTTCGCCCAGTTTTGTCACCTGATGCACATGGCAGCGCGGTTCGCAGTGGGCACACTGTGCGCCAAAAGGAGTTTCGCGGGCCTGGCACTCGTCAGCGGGACGGGCGCGCATACACGGCGGAACCAGGACGATTTTTTGTTGGGTGGTTAAAAACGAGTTGCGGAAGGCTCGGTTCAATATCTCCGTGCCAACCATACCGAGATGGTACTCAACCCGCTGCCGCCCGCAGAAGATGTAGTCCTCGCGCCAGCGGTAGTGTGGGTGTGTCTCTGCCAGAAAGGTCTCGACGTTCGGCGTATAACAGCCCAGTTTTTCCAGGCTGCGCGCGGTGAACCACTCCGCGAATGCCATCACGGGGGCGATCTGCTGCTCGTCCAGGACGCCCAACCACACCCGCAGCCGCTCCACTTCCTGATCAAAGTCCCCGGCTGCTTCCATCCAATCGAGCAGGCGCGCCAGTTGGGATCGTGTTGGTACGGCGGAAGCAGATAGCTCACGCTTATTTCGTGCGAGAAACAGCGCCGCCAGCGGGCCGCGCAGCCCGTCAATGATTGGCTTAAGCGCAGGACTCCGCTGCCGGGCGTTCGCCAGAAGGCTGAGCAGACGTTGGGGAGGGCGAGATAGCTGAAGCGCGCGGGCAGCATAAACCTGCCAGAACACGCCCAGGGCCAGCAGTTCATAAAAGAATTCGGCACGGGTACGCGCTTCTTTAGCCGAAGCCTGAAATCGATCAACCAGCGGGCCAACGCGCTTTTCTGCCTGCTCGATGACTTCGCCCGTGAAGATCGCGATATCCCGGTAATAAGCATCGGAACGGGGCTGATCGGCTTTCAGGGAATAGGTGATCGTTTTCATGGTTGGCCTCAATCTCATGTGCATGAATTTGTAGATCGGATATCTGTTTCTGTCAACCAAATCTCACTATCGTTGTTTCGTGTGCCCCGTTATAATCAACCGCAAATTTTGTCCGACTCTCAATAGTTTCTAGTACGATTTGCGGGAAAAGGATTTTTTATGGCAACAACAGAACATTCTGGGTCTGTCCCCGCGCGACCTCTGCCCCGTTTTGATGCACTTCAGGCTCGCTTCTGGATGTCGTTCCAGGGGCTGCTCATCCCGCTGCTGTCAGTGGTCACGGCGATCCTGGTTGGATCGATTTTGATCCTGCTGAACGGGCGCGACCCCATCACGGCTTTCGAAGGGCTGTTTGAAGGCGCATTTTTGGAACCGCGCGGCCTGCTTGCGACCTTCCGCAAGATGACGCCGCTGATCCTGTCGGGGTTGGCAGTCGCTTTCGCTTTTAAGAGCGGGTTGTTCAATATTGGCGTGCAGGGACAGTTGATCATGGGATCGATTGTCTCCGCCTGGATTGGCTTCTCCGTGCATGGGCTTCCGCCTGTGCTGCATGTGACGTTAGCTGTCGTCGCCGCCGCAGTCGCGGGTGGCATTTGGGGAGCTATCCCGGGGGCGCTGAAGGCGTATGCCGATGCCCACGAAGTGATCACGACCATCATGATGAATTTTATAGCGAGCCGCTTTGCCGAGTGGCTGATCTCGACGGGAAGCGCAGATGGCACGATCAAACCCGGCCCGCTCTCCGCGCCCAAATCGGTAGATGCGATTGCCCGCACACCGCCAATCCTCAAAAGCGCCGAACTACCGACCATCTTCACCGTGCCGCCCAACTTTGAACTGCACGCGGGTGTTTTTCTGGCGATTATCGCTGCCGTCGTGATCATGTTTGTGCTCTACAAAACAACCTTCGGCTTCCAACTGCGCATGGTCGGTCTGAATCCGCACGCCGCGCAGTATGCCGGGGTGAACGTCAAGCGCGTGACGATTGTCACCATGCTGATCGCGGGTAGTCTGGCTGGGTTGGCAGGTGGTGTGCAAACACTCGGCGTTTACCATGACTATGAAGGCAACCAGAGTCTTGCCCTCGGTTTCGACGCCATCACCGTCGCCTTCCTGGCAGGGAACCATCCCATCGGCATGATTTTCTCGGCCTTCTTCTTTGGAGCGATGGATGAGGGCACGCGGCGCATGTCGCTGGCAGCGGATGTCGCGCCGGAGTTAATCCAGGTGGTGCAGGCGTTGATCCTGATGTTTGTTGCCGCCGATCAGATTATTCGCCAGATCTATCGTGTGCGAGGCCGGGGCGGTCAAGGTGCGCGGCTGACAACGACGCTGGGCGGCAAGCGCTAGGGGCGCGGGGGAAAAAATGGGAGAAGTAGCACTCGGAGTTGCCATTATAGCGACGATCAACGCGACCATCCGGTTTTCAGTCCCGATTACCCTGGGTGCGTTGAGCGGCATTTTTAGCGAACGATCCGGTATCGTCAACATTGGCATCGAAGGCATGATGCTGATGGCGGCGTTTACCGGCTATATGACGAACGTTGCCCTGAGCGAGCCGGGGGTCTCGGCATCCCTGCAAGCGACCCCGGTTCGATTGAGTATTGCGGTTGCTGTCGCCCTGCTGACAGGCGGTTTGATGGGCCTGCTGCACGGGTTGATGTCGATCCAGTACAAGGTCAACCAGATCATCAGCGGTACGGTGATCAACATCCTGGCCGGTGGTCTGACCGGGTATTTTTACCAGGAACAGACGAAGACCCTCGGCAAGATGCCGAACCTGATCGGTAATCCGGTTCACAAATCGAGCGGCGAGTTTGTGATCCGCCTGTTTGGAATCAAAGAGACCCTGCCGCACGATATCGGCGATGTGCTCTACAACATCGGCAGCGTGATTTTTGATAAAGACCTCATTACCTATCTGAGCATTGTCCTGGTGTTCATCGTCGGCTGGACGTTTTTCCACACCACATGGGGTCTGCGCACCCGGTCTGTGGGTGAAAATCCCCGCGCCGCCGATACGCTGGGCATCAACGTTTACCGGACGCAGTATACGGGCGTGTTCCTGAGTGGTATGTTTGCCGGGTTAGCGGGCGCGTTCCTGACGCTGGCTGCTGTCGGATCATTTGAGCGCGGCATGACCACCGGACGCGGCTTTATCGCCCTGGCGGTGATGATCTTCGGCAACTGGAAACCTTCCGGCGCGCTGAAAGGATCACTGCTCTTCGGCTTCGCCCTGGCCATGCAGAGCCAGCTTCAGTTCTTTGGGATCAACCTCCCGCACCAATTGGTAGGCATGCTGCCCTACATTTTGACTATTGTCGTGCTGGCCGGGTTTGTAGGCCGCGCCCAGCCGCCTGCTGCTGAAGGCGTAGCCTACGAACAGGAATAAAAACATGGAAAACGAACGCGAAGTCGTCCTTGAAGTGGAAGGTGTTGTTAAGCGATTTCCCGGTGTGCTGGCTAACGATGATGTCGGCATGAAGCTGCACCGGGGAGAAATCCTGGCTCTGCTCGGTGAAAACGGCGCGGGCAAGAGCACCCTGATGAATATTATCTACGGGCTGTATCACCCGGACGAAGGTCTGATCCGCGTCAAGGGACGCGAGGTGAAATTCGCCAGCCCGCGTGAAGCGATCCGCAGTGGCATTGGCATGGTTCACCAGCATTTCCAGTTGGTGAAGGTGATGACCGTTGCCGATAACGTGGTGTTGGGCGAAGAAGGCAGCGCCGCCTACCAGGGTAAAGGCAGCCGGATCACCGAACTGGTGATGAAATACCTGCCCAGCCTGCTCCTCTTTACCTTGATTGCCATTGTCGGCATGGGTCTCGGTCAGACAAAGTACTTCCTGGGAAGCCTGCTGGTTGGTGCGGCGGCTGGTGTCGTTGTCGCCATTCCCCCCCTGGCTCGTCTGCTGTGGGGCTTGGCCTGGCGTATCAGCCTGGTGCTGGTGACGGTCTGGATAGCCTCGCAGATCAAGATGGTCGCGCGGGTCGGCCTGACCGATCTCGCGCTGCGCCAAAAAGTGGATATCGTCGATGAAAATCGCCCGAAGGAGATGGACGGGTACAGCGTCAAATCCAGTACGACCACGCATAACCGGATCGATTTCGACTGGCGGCGCGAACGACGCGAAGCCGATGAATCGGGAAAAGGGATCAACGGCGTCATTGAAGTCGCCAAGACAGAAATGGCCCCCTATCGTGACAACGGTATTCCCGGCTGGCTGCTCGACGCCATTGATAGCGCGCCGCCGAAGGTCAGTGCGATCAGTGTGGTCCTGCTGGCGCTTCTCTTTGGCTGGCACGGCATCTCCACATGGCGGGGAATCGCTCCTGTCGGTGGGCGGCTGCAAAGCCGCGATCTCCCGGTGCTGGCCGGGCTGGCGCTGCTCCTGGTCAT
Source organism: uncultured Chloroflexia bacterium (assembly GCA_963753545.1). Classification (GTDB taxonomy): domain Bacteria; phylum Chloroflexota; class Anaerolineae; order Aggregatilineales; family Aggregatilineaceae; genus CAVWCQ01. Next base: position 74,724 of record CAVWCQ010000011.1, on the reverse strand, counting down.
CGTGATCTGGTCGGAACTGGACGAGGTTTCTGCCGGGCTGCGTCTGGTTTTGAGCGCCCTCACCCTGGTTGGGTTGGGATTTGCCATCTGGCAAACACTGCGCCGCCGCTATTGGGCAGCACAACCGCGCACGATCACGTCACCCCTCGACAGTGTGATTGATTCTGTGATCGATACCCTGCAAAACCTGGGGCAGATTCGCAATACCAGCGCGGCAGCACGCAGCGTGCGCGAACTATCGCAGCAGTATGGGCTGGAAGTAGACCCGGATGCCGTCATTGAAAAGCTCCCGGTTGGTACGCAGCAGCGCGTGGAAATTATCAAGGCCCTTTACCGGCATGCCGAGATCCTGATCCTGGACGAGCCGACGGCTGTGCTGACCCCGCAAGAAGGCAAGGAACTGTTTAAGATCATGCGGGCGTTGGCCGATCAGGGCGTGTCGATCATTTTTATCACCCACAAACTGAAGGAAGTGTTCGAGGTTGCCTCGAATATCGTCGTGATGCGCGGCGGGCGCGTTGTCGGCGCGACGACGCCCGATGAGGCCACCGAAGCATCCCTCGCGGCGATGATGGTGGGCCGCGAAGTGATCTTGCAGGTCGAAAAAGAGGAAGCGAAGCCCGCTGAAGCCGTCCTTGAAGTGGACAACCTGAGTGCCGAAAACGACCGGGGCGCAAAAGCGCTCAATGGCGTGAGTTTTGCCGTGTGCGCGGGCGAAGTGCTTGGCATCGCCGGGGTGCAGGGTAACGGTCAGACCGAACTGGTCGAAGTGCTGACGGGTTTGCGCAGCGCCGAGGGCGGCTCGGTTAAGCTGCTGGGCAACGAACTTCAGCCGGACGAGCAGCCGGAAGCTAAGTTGTGGACCCGCGTGTTCTCCTTTGGGATCGATCTGGTCTTCATCGCTGTAGCGACGTACTTTATCGGCTACTTTGCCCGCTATTTTAGTGAGAGTACGTTTGAAGGTTGGAGCCAGACCAAAAATGTCTTGTTCGATATCGCCCTGACCCTTGGCGTGGCAGGATGGTATTTCCTTGCCTGTTGGAGCATCACCGGGACCACGCTCGGCATGGCTTTCTTTGGCCTGGAATTTGTCCGGCGCGTCGGTCAGAAGAAGCCCGCCTACGGCGTGGCTGGCTGTGTAGCGCCTATCCTGACTCTGGTTGGGGTGGTGATTGTGGCGGCGCTCGTCCGGCTGGTGGTTAAAGAACTGGCTTCAACTGGAACAGCCAACAACGTGCGCGATCTGATCCTCGGTATCGCCGCTGGTCTGGGGCTGGTGGTAGCACTCTTCGCGGTCGCGTGGCAGGTGGCTTATATGCTGCTCAGCCGGGTCGCGGCGCTGCAAAGCATTCTCACTGCACTGGGCTATCAGGTGATCCACCGCGAACGGATTACCTCGCGGCATATCAAAGATATGGGTACCAGCCATGTCCCCGAAGATCGGCAGCGTCATGGTCTGGTCAAGGATTACAGCGTGGCGGACAACCTCGTTTTGGATGACTACTACGAGCGCCCCTATGCCCAGGAACCGAATGCGGCAGAACTACCCATTACGCTGCTTCGCTACGCGCTGCTCTTTGGCTTGATCGTGGCTGGCCTGACTCTGTTGTCCCTGTGGGCCTGGGATAAGTGGCTGTGGACGGCGATCCTGGATGCGTTTGACGTGCCGGAATCATACCGCACCTACTCCATGACGACGCGCATGCCCGCCGACCAGCAGCTTCAACTGCAATGGCCGTTTATCGTCAGCCTGTTGCTCCTTCTGGGTTCGGAACTGCTCTTTGGGTTGGTAGCGCATCTGGTGACGGTGCGTATCTTTGGCATAAAGGCTGTGAGCGATCTGTTCCACCGCGTCAACCGCCAGTTCCGAGGCATGCTCTGGAGGCTGATGGGCCGTAAGGGTGAGCCGCCCGAGGAGCGGGGTGGGCTGATGCGTAATGCCGAGGCCATTGATGAACACGCGCGGCAGTTGATCGAGCAGTACGATATCCGCACCCCATCGACAACCCTGGACGGTGGCAACCTGTCGGGCGGGAACCAGCAGAAAATGATCGTCGCCCGCGAATTCAGCCGCGAACCCCGCTTGTTGATTGCCGCCCAACCGACGCGCGGCATCGACGTGGGTTCCATCGAGTTCATCCACCGCCAGATCATCGACCAGCGCGACGCGGGCGCGGCGGTGCTGCTCGTCTCGGCGGAGCTGGACGAGATCATGGCCCTCTCGGACCGCATCGCGGTCATGTACAAGGGTGAGATCATTGATACCTTGGATGCGAAGGACGCCACCCGCGAACAACTGGGTCTGCTGATGGCAGGCATCAAGGGCATTCAAGCGCCGCAAATGCCTTAGGCGGTTTTACCTGTCAAAAAGAACGGGGGCCGGCTGGCCCCCGTTTTATTTCTAATCGGGATTGAACTGTGCCTTCGTCTATTGCACGTCTTGACGAACGATATCCAGTGCTTCTTCTACTGAGGAGGCCATGCGCACGTCGCCTTGCCCATACTGAGGCTGCTCGCGCAGGCTTTTTGCTCCAATTTTTGCTATCTCGTCGGTGGCGACAAAGATCGTTGTTACATCGGGATCATCCGCGCCACCCGGCTGGCCGCGCTCAGCTCCCATCGAAGCCACCATCATGCCAAAATCGAGCTTGATCCCTGTGATATCGATGACCCGGTAAACGTGACCACCTGTTTTCTGCTTAAAGTCAGAAACGGTTTTGAGAATCAGTTCTTGATCTTCAGGCGGCTTAATATGGCTAACAACGGTAAAGATTAAAACGGGTAAATCAGAACGGTGAGTTATTTCAACAGGCATTGTTTCGTCCCTCTCTATAAACATCCTTCTTACAGTACGTTAGTTCAAAAAGTGGCAGTAGTATAGCACAGGCTTATCGGAAACTGTACAGCCGCAGGCGACAGCCTTCTCCCTCCCATGCCCCGATTCCCTATGGTATAATCCGCCTAACACGAGAACCCACTTGTGCCCTCCATGCAGTGCGGTGTACGCCAGAGGACGAGATATCAGGGTGGTCTTGGGGTATGAAGGGGATCTCCCCTGGTAACGTAAAATAAGGATGAGGTAGCCGGTATGTTGTTAGAAAAATTGGCGGGCATCGAAGCGCGCTATGAAGAACTGGAACGGATGATCGCGGACCCCGAAAACCTGAGCAACTATGAAAAAGTAGCGGAGTATGCCCAGGAACGCTCCGATATCGCTGACATTGTGGCCCAAACGCGCGAATTCCGTCAGGCGTTGGCGGAACTTCAGGAAGCCGAAGTGATGCTCGAAGACCCGGACATGGCGGATCTGGCCCGCGAAGAAGCGGATCGCCTGCGCGAACTGATTCCCCAGATGGAAGCCAACCTGCGCCGGATGCTGCTCCCCAAGGATCGGCGCGACGATAAAAACGTGATCGTGGAAATCCGCGCTGGAGCAGGCGGCGACGAGGCCGGAATCTTTGCGTCGGACCTGTTCCGCATGTATTCCCGCTATGCGGAAGAACACCGCTGGAAAGTGGATATTCTCAGCGCGCATGATACGGGCGTGGGCGGCTATAAAGAAATCATATTTGGAGTGAAAGGCAAGGGAGCCTTCTCGCGCTTGAAATATGAAAGCGGCGTGCACCGCGTGCAGCGCGTCCCTCTGACGGAAAGCGCGGGCCGCATCCACACCTCGACCGCAACGGTTGCCGTGCTGGCCGAAATGGACGATGTGGACGTCGCTATTAAAGACGATGACCTGCGCATCGATGTTTATCGCTCCGGCGGCGCGGGCGGCCAGAACGTGCAGAAGAACTCGACGGCGGTGCGTATCACCCACCTGCCCACCGGGATTGTCGTCGCCTGCCAGGACGAGCGCAGCCAGCTTCAGAATAAACTGCGGGCGATGGGTATTCTGCGCGCCAAGCTGTACGATATGGAACAGGAACGGCTGCGCAGTGAGCAGGACGCGGCCCGCCGCAGCCAGGTAGGCAGCGGCGAACGGAGCGAAAAAATCCGCACCTACAACTATCCGCAGAACCGCGTGACCGATCACCGGGTCGGCGTGACCAGCTACAACCTTCCTGCCGTGATGGATGGCGGCATTGACCAGTTCATTGACGAACTCTCGACGCGCGACGAGGCGGATCGCCTGCAAGCCGTCGGAATCTAAATGTCCTCCTGCAAAGCGTTGATCAGGCCCTCGCCTGGGCGCGCAAGGCGCTGGCGGGGGCTTCTGATTCCGAACCCATTGACGCCTCTCTGCTGCTGATGTCGGTGCTGGGCATCGACCGCCCCGCGCTGCTGGCCCATCCGGAACGGACCCTGACCCCAGTACAGTCGGACTCGTTCCAGCGGTTGATCGAGCGGCGGGCAGCGGGTGAGCCGGTTCCCTATCTGACCGGGACGCGCGCTTTTTTTGATCGCGATTGGCTGGTGAGTCCGGCTGTGCTGATTCCCCGCCCGGAGACCGAACATCTCATCGAAGCGGCGCTGGACTGGGCGCGTGAGCACGATGTTCAGCGTGTGGTGGACGTGGGTACGGGCAGCGGGGCGATTGCTGTCACCCTGGCAGTCCATCTTCCCTGCGCGGTCGTATCGGCAGTTGATGTCTCAGCGGAGGCGCTGCTTGTGGCGCGGGAAAACGCGGCGCGGGCGGGCATGGTTGATCGGATACAATTCGTGCAGGGTGATCTGCTCGCCCCACTGGTGAAGGCGGAGCAAACGGTTGATCTGGTGGCTGCCAATCTGCCCTATATCCCTTCTGGCGACCTGGAAACCCTGTCCGTAGCGCGCTGGGAGCCGCGTCTGGCCCTGGATGGTGGCGCGGATGGTCTTGATCTTGTCCGGCGGCTGCTGGTCCAGCTTCCCGCCGTGCTGGCTGTTCCAGGGTTGGCCCTGCTTGAGATCGGCGCGGGGCAGGGGGAGCGGGTGGCGGCTTTGGCCCAGGCGGCGCTGCCTGCTGCGCGGGTTCGAGTTCTGCCCGATTATGCGGGGTTTGATCGCGTGGTGTGGATCGAGAGGAGTTCAATAGGTGTCGCACGTTTTATCAATTGCCTATCCTGAAGCGGAACGTTTGGCGGCGCAGGCGATCCGGGCGGGCAGTCTGATTGTGCTGCCAACCGATACGGTTTATGGGGTGGGATGCGCCCTGGATGCCCAGGCCATTGATCGCCTTTATGCGGCTAAAAATCGCCTGCCCGAAAAAGCCGTACCCGTCCTGCTGGCAGATATGGAAGCCGTTGAATGGGTGGCGAGTGTATTTCCTCCGGCAGCCCGGCGGTTGGCCGAACGCTTTTGGCCCGGCCCGCTCACGTTGGCTCTGCCCAAGCGGGACGATCTGCCAGCCAATTTATCGCAATTGCCAACGGTGGGCGTGCGTGTGCCGGATCATGCACGGACGCGGGCAATCATCGCGGCGGTGGGCGGCGTGTTAGCGGTGACGAGCGCGAATATCTCCGATCAAAAACCGGCCTGTTCCATTCACGAAGCAATTGAATACCTGTCCGATTCGGTGGCCCTCTATCTGGACGGCGGCCCATGCCCTGGCGGTGTTCCGTCCACTGTGGTGGGCTTTGACGGCGACCAGCCTGTTGTGCTGCGTGCTGGACCCATTGAGGAAGAGGCTTTGCGCCAGATTCTGGCTCGTTAAGTCCCTTGTTCTTTACGGGAATTCACAGAAATAGGCTAGGCAAACGGCGAAAAACAAGGCATCATAGGAATATGTGGCGTCGGGTTAGTTCTAAGTATCTATCCTTATATTCGTTTTTGCAGGGGCGTTGCTTTGCGTGCTGCGTGCGAAGCTAAGCCGCGAAGTCGCTGCGCCCAATGATTTACGGATAGGTTGTAAGGACAATGACAATGTCAGATGAATTAGGCCACCTTGCGCCCGTTGGTCCTGCCCCCGTAGATGATGGCGAACCAGTTCCGGTCCTCCAAACGGCTGACGTTGCTAATGGACCGCTGAACACCTCTGCATCAGCCTTTGATCATGTCCAGCCTCGTCTTGTGCATCCTTCCATACGGATTTTGTTGTATTTCTCTGGCCGTTCAGAGCCGCTTGTAATCAGCGATACCGAATGTGTGCTGGGCCGGACGATGGAGCAGGATCGTTCGAATACGGTTAATCTGTCGCCCTACCGAGGTTATGCGCTGGGCGTTTCACGCAACCACGCGTCCCTCACTTATACGCCGGGCGGCCTTACCATCAAAGATCTGGGCAGTGCCAATGGAACATGGTTGAATGGCATTCGCCTTTCCGGGTTTGTGCCCTATCTCCTGACTGACGGCGATCAAATTCAACTGGGCTGCCTCTCACTGACACTCCGTTATATTTTTAACGAAACTCTTTCCAACTAACCTTTTCCTGACACTCATTTGAGCCAGGTTTTCCCTGGCTTTTACATTTCTTTACAGAATTTCATGAATAAGGAGTAGCCAAAAATGACAAAAAGGCGCATGATTAATATATGCATATAAAACGGGATTAGTCTTGAGGGGATATATGATGTCCGACGGAATTGTGGGGAACCGGTCTCTTTCCTATCAGGAACGACCCCCTGAAAAACCGGTAGATAATGACAACGACACCCTGATGGTACCCCCGCGCACGGGTGGCGATGAGATACCAACTCTGTCGCCCTTATCTTCGGTGCCTCAACCGGGGATGATGCCCGGCCTTGTCCAGGTGGCGCTTTTCATCCCAGATCGACCGGCACCAGTTCTGGTTACGGATACTGAATTTGTGCTGGGTCGTATCACGGTCAATGATCGGGCTAACATCATCGATCTGTCACCGTACCGGGGCTATCTGCTGGGGGTATCGCGCCATCATGTGGTAATCGCCCAGACTCCTGACGGTTATCTGGTCAAAGATTTGGGCAGCGCTAACGGAACATGGCTCAATGGCGGGCGGCTCGCTCCGTTTGTGCCTTACGTTCTGAAGGATGGCGATCATTTAGAATTGGGCCGCCTGTCGCTGACAATCCGGTTTGTGTTTAGCGGAACTGCGCCTCACTAGGTTTCTCCGCGTGCGCTGATCCCCAGCCGGGGCTGTGTTCAGTCCTGGTTATCTTCTGCTGTCCCATTCCCAAACATCCGGGGGCTGGAAATTGCCGGGTTGCATGTTACAATCGAGGAAGGTATGAAAGGAACTCGTGACGTGCGACGCTCATTGTTATTACGGAAAAATTTTAACGCGGGAATGGGATCAGGGGATGCGATGAATTCACCGAACTGGATGATGCGATACGAACGTCTGGCCTTGTGGGCCAAGGCGCTGTGGGAAGAACGGTTCGCTGGTCAGCCCTATCACCTGTTGTGGGCATCCGAAAGCTGTGGTAACCAGCTTGCCCAATCCCGGATCAAAGCCCCCCGCCGCCTGCGTGGCAAAACGTCCTATGTGAGCGTCGAGCAGCTTGACTGCGATCAGGTGATTTCGATCAGTGAATACGTGGTGCCAGGGCGTAAAGCCGTGCTGGGCGAAACCGTCGGCGCGTTTGCCTTTCACTTCAAAGCGGGTTCCGATCCCTTCCAGGTCATCTACGTCAGTTCCTACTATCGCGACGACGATCCGAATATTATCTCGATTGCCATTGTCCCCCAGGAATACCTTGACGCCTGGGTGCATTTCGAGTCGCTCTGTAATGAAGCGGTGCGCCGTCCCAGCCGCCGCCAGGATGTCTATATCATCGGCGGGACCAACGCCTATTTTAAGCCGACGGTGGAATGGGACGAGGTGATCCTCCCGGCGCGCATCAAGGACGATCTGCGCTCCGATATGGAAGCCTTTTTTAAGGACGGCGTGCCGATCTACCAGGAATTGAACCTCGCGCCGTTCCGCAAGCTGCTGCTGGTTGGTCCTCCTGGCACGGGCAAGACGATGCTCTGCGCGGCAATGGCTAAACTCGCCCTGCGGAAAAAGCGTGTGGTTGTCTATGTCTCTGGGGCTGATGATGATGGCGCGTCCTTCCACAAGATTCACCACGCGCTTAACGTGGTGGCGAACGCGGGTTATCCCGTCCTGCTTATCGTTGAGGAAATTGACGTCTATCTGCGCAAGGACGACAAGGCGCGCATTCTCAACGTGCTGGACGGCCTGGAGTCGCCCAACAATCCGCGCGGCGCGCTGCTGCTGGCAACCACGAATTATCCCGAAGTGATTGATGAACGAATCGCCAAGCGTCCGGGCCGTATGGATCGTATTGTCGTGATCCCGCCCATCCAGGACGAAGACCTTGCCCGCACCATGTTGGAGCACTACATGGGTCCGCAGTGGCAGGCGGAACACGTCGCCGTTGTGCCGGAGTTGGTGGGGCAGACGGGCGCTTTTGTCCGTGAAGTGGCCCTGCACGCCCGCATGCTGGCTGCGCACAACCACCAGCGGATCGTGACCCTCGCCACGCTGCGCCAGTCGATTGGCAGCCTGACCAACCAGCTCAGCAGCGGCGACGATCTGATGCCGCGCCGCTACATGGGGTTTGGATCGTCGGGTGGCAACGGCTACGGATCGGGCGTCGAGGAGCATGACCGCCGCACCCCTTTTGAGAACGAAGCTGACGATTTGTAGCACCCCTGCGTCCGGCTTAATTCTCTGCGTACCGCCTCAAATACAGCCGTGTGCTAATCGCACAGGATGCCCATGATCTTTTGCACTAGCCGCTACCCCTGCCAGAAGATTATAGTTTTGAACAATCGTGAGGCAATCACAGGTTGCACGGGTGCTGCTTTGCGTTCGGCGTGCGAAGCTAAGCCGCTGCGTCCAGTTTTGTAGGGGCGCTGCTTGCCGCGCCCAATTTCGTAGGCGCTGTATGCGTGCAGCGTAGCCGCTAAGCCGCTGCACCAGGACTGATCATGAGCATTCACGAACAACTCGATGCACTGATTCCGATCACGGTGGCGCTGCTGCTGTCTGGTCTCATCGGGCTGGACCGCGAATGGCGGCATAGACCCGCTGGCCTGCGCACCCATATGCTGGTTGGGCTGGCGTCGGCGCTGGTGACCGTCCTGGCACGCGGCCTCTATGGGGCTGACGCTTCATCGCGCATTCTGGCAAATGTGATCGTCGGCATCGGCTTTTTGGGAGCCGGGGTCATCATACGCGGTGAGCATCAGGTACACGAACTGACTACCGCCGCCTCGATCTGGTTGGTTGCGATTATTGGGATGACGACAGGATCCAGGCTGTATGTGCTGGCAGCAGGCGCGACTCTAATGGGCTGGTTCGTGCTGACCGTTCTGCGGCTGGTGTCGAAACGGCTCATTCCGCCTCACGAACAGGCTTAGACTGTCCCTGAACAGTTAAGTCCCTCTCCACTCAGTGGGGAGGGATATAGGGAGAGGCTAGTGATCGTCGTCGGTGGGAAGATGGCGCTCGATATGGTTCTTAACGGCAAAGACGGCGGCTTCGGCCCGGTTGGATACCTGGAGCTTGCTCAGAATGTTACCAACGTAGTTCCGAACCGTGCCCTCGCCCAGGAACAACTGTGCGGCGATCTCGCGGTTGGTCAGACCTTCGACCATCAGGGCCAGAATGCGCATTTCCTGGGGAGTCAGTTCAGAGAAAGCCGATGCTTCCTTGACCTGGGCGGCCTGGCGGACTTCTTCAAGTAAGGCTTTGGTCATGCTGGGATCGATCAGTGCGTCGCCGCGCCCAACAGTGCGAATGGCATCTATCAGATCGCTGCTGCCGACACGCTTGAGAACGTATCCGACTGCGCCCGCCCGCACGGCATCCATCACCAGTTCATCCTCGGCATACGAGGTGAGCATGATGACTTTAATACCAGGGAGTGCATCGACGATCTGTTCACAGGCTTCGATGCCCGACAGTCCGCCCGGCATGCGGATATCCATGACAACAATATCCGGCTGGTGAGCGACGGACTGGCGAACGGCTTCGATCCCGTTTTCGGCCTCGCCCACGACATTAAAGTCGGGCTGCTGTTCCAGCAGCGCTTTAAGTCCGGCACGAACGACGGCATGATCGTCTACGATCAGGATACGTAGTGGGGTCACTTGTTTCTCCGACATGGCTGGTTTCTAAAATATCTTGACGAATTGTTGTGTGACAGCTGGTCGCCGCCCAAATTATACAATGTGGCGGGCTAAAAACCAGTCAAAAATACCTTGACATCATTTTTTCTTGATTTTTAATTTTATCGTTATCGATGCGAGTTATAACTGAAAACAAATACTAAGCCAGAATAGAACAGGGGTCAAATTCGAAAACCCATGACCGATGCGTCAATTCCTTTTAGCAAACACGAGAGCATGCTCAGTGCGCTCAGCCGGGCCGCGGCAGCCGTCACCAGCGAGCTTAGCCTGCCCCGCACTCTGCAGACAATCACCGATATTGCCCGCGAATTGGCTGAAGCCCGTTACGCGGCTCTTGGCGTGCCCAACGAAGATGGCACTCTCAAAGCGTTTATTACATCCGGTCTGGATGCGGGAACGGTGCGCGGCATTGAACATGAGCCGCGCGGACTGGGTCTGTTGGGGGCCATCCTCGAATCGGATGAGCCGATCCGCCTGGATGATCTCTCCAAAGACCCGCGTTCTGCCGGATTCTGCGGTCATCACCCATCGATGACTCGCTTTCTCGGCGTGCCGATTATCAGCCGGGGTGAACGGCTGGGCAATCTCTATCTCACCGATCCACTGGATGGCAAACCATTTAGCGAGAATGACGAGCGGCTGATCACCCTGCTGGCGAAACATGCTGCGGTTGCCATTGAGAATGCACAGCTTTCCGAAAAGCTCCAGTCAATGACCGTCAGCCGTGAGCGCGACCGTATTGGTATGGAACTTCATGATGGCGTGATTCAATCGGTTTATGCGGTCGGCATGAAACTGGAGATTCTGCGAGGCCAGTTCCCCATGACGCCGGAGCAGGAAAAGCAGTATAACGGCATCCTCAACGATCTGAACACAATCATTGAGGATATTCGCATGTATATCCGCAATCTGCGAACCGCACGGGACGAACAGGTCACGTTCGGCCAGCAGCTTGCCAATCTTGCCCGCCACTTCCACGACTTCGCTCGCATCGAAGCGGTGGTTGATGTGCCGTCATCACTGCGCGTGCTCACCCAGCAGGAACGCCACTCTCTGACCCAGATCGTGCGCGAGGCGCTCTCCAATGTAGCGCGCCATGCCCAGGCGACTCAGGTTCATATCACCGTGCGCGAAGTGAGCAATAAGCTGCATCTGACCGTCGAGGATAACGGGCGCGGTTTCGACCTGACAGAAGCCGGACATTCCACGAGTTTCGGCCTGCGCAATATGGAGCAGCGGGCGCGGCGCTTGGGTGGTCAGTTCCATATGGACAGCGCGCCGGGGCAGGGCACGGTCATCACCGTGCAAATTCCCTTCCGCCCCTAATCCGTCGGGGCGCTGCCAGTGTGCGAAGCTAAGCCGCTGCGCCCTGATTTTTGTACTGATGCCGCCAAGCCGTTAAGTGCCATCTCCTCACCCTCTCCAGCGAAGTCTGGAGAGGGTCGGCTGAACATGCTTTTCCGTTCAGCCGGGGTGAGGTGTGCGCCCGCTACCCACAATGTCTATTTCTTAACTTGACGCATATTGGGGCGACCTCCTGTCAGCCGCCCTACCCTTTTTTGTGTTTTGCAAGACCTCTATCTCGTAATTAGTACTTAAAGTTCAACTTTAAAGGAGTATTTTAGGGAGAAATCTGTGCTATGCTTGAAATAGATGCGGTATAACCCTGCCCCGTTGCGCCCGTTTTGGGGGGGTCGCGGCAGAAGTATAGGAACCGTTAGAGAACGGTTTGTGACACCCCCCAAAAAATATGATTCTGGGAATCGCTACGAGAAGAAGTGATCAACTATTTTTCACCGAAAGTTAGAACACGAGAAAAACACACTAAAAGTATATCTATGACACTATTCTTAAATGATCAATGAAACGGTCTGAAGTGATCAACAACAGGGTCTTTTATGCTATTTAGCTGCGCAATTGGCATAAATAAGGGCGTGTAATGAAAACACGCCCTTCTCTTTCTTTGCGTTTCTCCGCGCTCTCCGCGGTGAAACTGCTTTAAACCCGTTCCGGCTGGACACGCTGCCCGGTCTGCGCGGATCGTAACATCGCCTCGATCACAGCCACATCTTGCAGCGCTTCGCTTGGCGAATTGGCATGCGGCACGCCGTCCCGGATCGACGCGGCAAAGGCGGCCAGTTCTTCCCCGACGCTGCCGACGGGTGGCACGCTGATTTCCCGCGTGGTTCCATCCACGGTAATTTCGATGCGTTCCCGCTCGATGAGGGCCAGCGATCCTTTTTCTCCAACGACGCGCACCACTGAGGGCCAGGGCGATCCGGCGGCATAGGTCACACTATAACAGCCGACTGCGCCATTATCGAAGCGCAGGGCCGCGCTCAGCGTATCAGTAGGGGGCAGATCGGGCCGCTGTAAGGCGCTGATGGCGCTCACCTCGCTTATTTCCCCGATCATCTGGCGCAGGGCCGCGATATGATGCACGCCCCCGTCCATTAAAAAGCCGCCCTGCCATGTCCCGGTTCGCCGCCATTCAGTGTGATAATACTTGTTCCTGGGACTCATATCGATGCGCAGCAGCATCGTTACCAGGAAGGGCCGCCCGATCTCGCCGCTGCCGATAATCTCAGCAACCTGCCGGAAGGCGGGTTCATACCGCCAGTTCTCCGCAACCATCCACACCTGCTGCGCGTGTTGAGCGTGCAGCGCCAGCAGCCGCCGCCCGGTAGATACCTCAGCGGCGACAGGCTTTTCGCTGACGACGTGCTTACCGGCTTTCAGGATTTGTTCAACGGCGCTGGGCATGATATCGATGGGCAGCATCACATCAACGGCCTCGATATCGGTGCGCTCGAGCATGGTTTCCAGGTTGTCGTACAGTTCGACAGGGTAAGGCAGCGCTTCTAACAGTCCCGCTGCGGAGCTTTTACGGTAGCTGTAGACAGCGACAATCTCAAACGTATCACCCAACCCTTTAATCGCGGGAAGGTGGGCATCGCGGGCAAAGAGGCCCGCCCCAGCCAGGGCAAGACGGATAGGGGGCATATAAGGACTCCTAAAATGATAGTTGTGTTGTAGGGGCGTATTATACGTCGATTTGGGATAAGCGTGGGCTTACATGCGGGATATGGCTAGCCCGGCAGATCGGCCTCAACCTCGTAATGCTGGGATCGGGCATCAAACCGGCTCAGGATGGCCCTGGCTTTGGGAGGAACGACCGCCGCTTCATAATCGTCCCCGGCGAAAACACGAACCGCATCAATCGAATCGAACCACATGATGGTCACAAACTCGACCTCGTCGCCAACCGTGCGCCGCAAGAGTTGGATTCCCCGAAATCCCACAATCTGGCGATTCTGGATACCGACAAAAATCTCTTCTTTGAGCAGCTCCTCATAAGCTTCTGCATTCTGAGGTGTGGTCCACCCATGCCAGATGCGGCTGATCATAATCCTATTATCCCCCTCTATAGAATCCGCCGGATGCGCAGCGCCAGGTGTACGGCAAGGCGTGTCTCAGGGTTGTCGAGATCCAGCCCGCTGATTTCTTTGATCCGGTCCATGCGGTAAAGCAGCGTATTGCGGTGGACGTGCAGCCGTTTGGCGGTGCGTGTCAGGTTGCCATGCTCTTCGAAAAACGCTTCGAGCGTCTGGATAAACTCAGAGTTGCTGGGCGAATTATCGGCGAGCTGGCCCAGCGTTTCATAATAGAATTTTTTCAGTTCCGGCGATCCAGCCAGCAGAGACAACAGGCGGTAAACGCCCATTTCCCAAAAAGCAAGCGGGGTGGTCAGCCGCCACTGGTGAGCGGTGCGGTAGGCAGCAACGGCCTGTTGGAAACTCTCGCGCCACGCTCTCAGATCGCCCGCACACTGCCCGATGCCAACTGCGACCTCAGCGTGATACCGTTCGACGACGCGGCCTTGTACCGCCAGGGCAAAGTCGCGGGCTGTTGTTTCTTCGCCTTCGCAAAACACCATGACCTCGCCGCCATAGGGCTGCACCAGCGCGCCAAAACCCAGAGCAGCCGCCTGTTCGTTGCACAGCGCTTCGACCTGGCGAGCGGTCGGCACATTCTCGCGGATGCCGCCCAGGTACAGTGTTGTGTAGCGCTGTTCGGGCTGGTAGCCGAGCCGGGTCAACCGCAGCAGCGCTTCGTGCTCGCTGATTACGCCGCCGAGGAACTGTTCGAGCACATTTCCCTGCACGCGCTTTTGCGCCTCACGGATAGCTTTTTCTTTCGCCATTTCCAGCGCGCAAACCGCCGCGCCATGCCGGGCGAAAGCTATATCCAGATCGTCGTAGGACTCGTGTTCAGCAAAGACGATAGACAAAAAGCCGCGTCCCATCTTGCCAGCGACAATCGGCGCGACAAGCCGCCGCAGTTCTACCCTGGGCAGGGGAACCGCCACCGGATCAGGGCTGGCCTGGGCAACTTCCATTCGATCCCGGAACAGTGCCGGGAGTGGATCAGCATCATAGAGTGCATCTTCGATATTCGGCCAATCCGCTGTTTTGGTCAGCAGCCCGGCAGATGCCAGGGGACGCAGCCGCTTGTCCTGAACGACAACGGTTTTGCCTACCACATTTGCCAGGACAACAGTGAGTGCTTCCAGACCGCGATTTTCGGTGGAAAGCTGCAGAAGCTGTTCGCGCACTTCCTGGGCGCGCTGTTCGGGCGGGATCGGGTTGCCCATCAGAATCTGGGCGATCTGCCGTTCGATGGATCGCAGCGTGGCGTTTTCGGGCAGTTGGAGCAGGGGCAGCCCCTGTGCTTCGGCGGCAGCCTTGGCGGGCGCGCCGATTTCCCCCAGCACACTGATCGCGGCAATATCCATTTCCGCCAGATCGCGCACCAGCCCGGCCAGGGTCAATTTATCGCTCAACAGGCGCATTGCGTCCAGTGATAGCAAGGCGATTTCGCCGCCGCGCAGGTCCGGAAAAGCGGGCGGGCGTGTGTTGAGGACGCTGACCCAGGTCACAGGGCGATAGAGGCCCCGCGCCCCGGCAACAACAGTTGTCCCGGCTGGCAGCGCCAGTCGGAACAGGTCAGCTACAGTAATCTCAGTCGATGGTCCTGGCAAGGCCCTTCGTGTCCTTATGTGGCGCTAATACATACTTAAATATCGATCGAGTTCCCAAGGACTGACAACTGGCAGATATTCCCGCCATTCCAGGCGCTTGGCATCCAGGAACCGTTCGAAGAGATGCAGCCCCAAAGCATCACGGGCCAGATCGCTCTTTTCAAACTCGTCCAGCGCTTCTTGCAGCGAAGCTGGCAGCGTGATCAGGTGGCGGCGGCGGGTCGAGACCTGGTAAAGCTCTTCTTCAGCAGCAGGTGGCAGCACCATGCCGTCCTGCATGCCGCGCAGCCCGGCGTGGAGCAGTACGGTAAAAGCCAGATACGGGTTGCAACTGGGGTCCGGGCAGCGCATTTCGATGCGTGTTCCGACCCGATTGTGATCGGCCAGACGTGGCACACGGACCAGTGCGCCCCGGTTCAACTGGGCCCAGGTGACATGGATCGGGGCTTCCTGGCCCGAAACCAGCCGCCGGTAGCTGTTGATCAGCGGCGCGAGTACCGCGCACATTTCCCGCGCGTGGGTTAGCTGTCCGGCGAGGAAAGCCTGTCCTTCTGATGACAGGCCGTAGGTATCGCTCAAGTCGGTAAAACGGTTGGCTCCCGTTTCGATATCTTGCAGCCACTGGTGGACGTGCATACCGCTGCCCGGATTCTGGCTGAGCGGTTTGGGCATAAAGGTGGCAAAACGCCCTTCCTGCCGGGCGATAGCGCGCACAGCCATACGCGCCGTGACCACCGCATCCGCCATGCGCAGGGCATCAAGCGGCGTCAGGTCCAGTTCATGCTGTCCACCGCCTACCTCGTGATGGCTGGAACTCGACCACGATTCCCATGGGGCGCAGGGCGTCACTGACACGCTTGCGGATCATGCGCGCCGTTCCATCCGATGCGTCAAAATAGCTAGTCTGGTCATCGGGCACCAGTTGCCCAGCTTCGGGCGGGGTGCGGAACAAGTAAAATTCCAACTCTGGCGCGACGACATAGCGCACATCCATCGATTCAGCCATGGCGACAGCTCGCCGCAGTGCGCCGCGAGGATCGCCAGCAAACGGCTGTCCATTAGGAGTATAGACATCGCAGAGAATGCGCGCCGTCCGTTCGCCATCGACGTTTGGCGGCTCCCACGAGAGTATAGCGAAGGTAGATAGGTCGGGCATCAGGTACATGTCCAACTCCGCGATCCGCGCGAAGCCTTCCACAGCCGACCCATCAAACCAGATTCCTTCCGCAAGTGCTGCCGACAAAAGATCGGCGTCAATCGTCACGGTTTTAACCATGCCAACTACGTCGGTAAATTGCAGATCGATGGACCGGATATTCTCATTGTGGATGCGCTTGAGCACATCATCGGACCGGATTGCAGCGGAAGAATCAGGCATACTTATTTACTCACCGTTCTACTCTCTAGCTGGAACATATGTTTATTATATCCGCTTTACGCCAGGGAGGTACGTGTTTAATCAACAAAGTCGGCATTAAAGCTTGTGGGGAAATTGATATTATGATAAGCTCGTAACGGTTCGTTAATTATCGGTGAGGATAAGATGCGCAGGTTACTGTCAATCATTCTGGTTATTACGTTGGGCATTGCGGCATGCGGGTCTGAGAAGAAAGACAAAGAACGCACGGTTAAGGTGGTTGTGGCTCTTGCTGATTTTCAAGTTCAGCAGGGGAGCCTGAACGGAATTCAGATGGCACTGGATGAAGTGAACGGCAAGGTCGGCAGTACTCATGTTGAGATTGTTTCTGTCACAACGTCTTCCGCCGAGGAATCCTATTCGAGTGATCTCGAAACTGCCGCTGCTAACCAGGCCGCTGGCGATAAAGATGTAGTTGCTTATATTGGTATGGCTACGAGCGGTCAGGCCAAAGCTGCTGTCCCGATTCTTAATAAAGCGGGAATCTCCAGCCTGTCCTTTACCGCGACATGGCCAGGCCTGACCAAAACAGGCTTTGGCGCTGGCGAACCGGGTCTCTACTATCCTTCTGGTGTGCGCACATTCTTCCGCACGGTGACCAGCGATGAAGTGCAGGGCGCGGTTGGCGCTAATCTGGCAAAAGAGCTTGGCTTTACAACGGCCTGCCTGCTTGATGATGGCCAAACCTACGGTGCAGGTGTAGCGGGTATTTTCGATCTCACTGCCAATGATCTCGGCATTGAGATCGTTTGCCGTGAAAAATACGATCCGACTCTCGCGTCTGTGGAAGCTTACAGTGAAGTTGCTGGTCGTATTGTGGCGGCCAACCCCGATGTGGTCTATCTTGGAGGCAACGTTTTCGAGGGGGCTGGTGAGATGATCGCTGCCTTGCGCCAAGAGAAGGCGGGCATTCCGATTATCGGCCCCGATGGTATTGTGAGCTACGATGAAAGCTTGAGCCAGTATGGTGCTGACCTCGTTGACGGGCTGTATGCGACCAATAATTTTGTTCCCGCTGACCAGCTTGGCACAGAACTGTCTGCTCAATTCGCAGCCGCGTATCAGCAGAAGTACGGCGAACCGCCTTCTCCTCTGGCGGCTGCGGGATATGAAGCAATGCGAGCTGTGCTAGTTGGCATCGATAAGGCCGGAACTCCCAACCGGGCCGGAGTAGTAGAGGCGCTGCACAATCTGGGTGATTATTCAGGCGTGCTCGGAAGCTGGACGTTTGATGCGAACGGGGACACAACGTTGTCCAGCCTCTGCATCTGGCAAATCCAGGACGGCACATGGAAGTTTGTCAAACGTTCTGAGGCATAGAAATAGTATCTCCCTACCTTGATTGCTAGTCGATGATATTGGTGAAAGCAAGAGCCAACAAGCTCGCCCAGGCTTTCAGATCAAAACCAAGATTAGTCCAAACATGAAGGGATTGAATGCCCATTTTTTCCAGTTGCGAGTAAACCGTCTCAATCCGTTTACGATAGAGGTGTAGGTCAAAATCGTCAGCCCAGCAATTCGGTTGCATGTTGGTGCGACGAGCCGAAACCAACCGCACCCCGCATGCCTCAAAAATGGTATGGGCATCCGGGGCAGCGATGTAGCCTTTGTCGCCAAAGACCGTTGCGCCTTTAGGCAGGCGGACCGTCAACTCATGAATGGGGGTCAGATCCTGCAAGGATGCGGGCAACAAATCGAAAGCGACCGGGACACCTTCTGCCGTGCAAATCAGATGCAGCCGCCAGCCAAAGAACTTCTCATGTTTGGCGGCACAATAGCCGCAATAGACTTTGCCCCGCACTTTCTTACACCGTCGCGCACGGACTCGCTTGCAAACCGGCAGCGGCATGCTATCGATGATAAAGACCTCCCCCGTCGCAAAGAGTTCACCCAGCAAGGTCACGATCCCATACACCCACTCGCTCAAGGCGTGCAGTCGGCGGTTGAAACGCGACACGCTCAACGGTGGAATATCACCCACTTGGATCAGGATACACAAGGCTCGTTCATGATGATTCTGAAAATACTTCGCGGCAACGACGGCTACGGTCAAGATTTCAGCCGCACCGATGGTCGTGCGTTTATCATCGGTGTAGCCGTGTGCTTTCAGCACATCATCAAGCACGCTATAAGCCGTTACAATATAGGTGTCGTTCATGTGGGACCTCCGTTGAATGTGGTGTGGTAACTCCATTCTAACGGGTCCTGCATGAACGACTTCAACTAGCAATCAAGGTATCTCCCTTTGTTCTCCATTTATAGCCAGGCTGCCCTCAATGGGCAGCCTGTTTTTTATGAACTGCCTCTATTGAATCCAGGCCATCACATCCGGTCCGATCTTAATCTGTACGGCAATACAATTGTTATAAAATTGTCAATGCGCGCAGACATCAATGCACAACAACTATCAAAGGAACTGGACGTGCGCAAATACTCTCCCTCGCACTCGTTTCTGGCAGGTTCAGGATGGAGAATAGAAATACGTAGAACTCTCCTCACTGAAGATGTAGGACGCTTTTCTCAATCTTGATGCCGTGCCACAACGCCCGCGATTCATTGGTATTGATCAACACAATATCGTTTTATTTTGTTCAGGACTTCAGTACTCCCTCAAAAGGTAAAGGTTTCAAATAATAAACTTTCGAAGAAAAATTAACGAAAATTTAAGCAAAAATCCATAAATCAAGGCTAAATTTTCTTTATACTAACTTGACTTTATATTTATGATATGCCATAGTGGGTGATGTTGGACACGAGCATTGCGGGATAAAACCCAGAAAAGTAAATGACAAAAATGAAGGGCAACCGAAAGCCCCAATTGATCCTGGCAATCCTATTGGGAATCAGCTTGCTGGTAACGGCGTGCGGAAGTGGTAATGGCAATCAGAAAACCAAAACCGTCCGGGTCGCGGTCAGCTTCCCTTTAAATCTTGCTATCGGTCAGGATATGCTCAATGGTGCGCAGTTGGCGTTGGATGAGGCCGGAGGTAAAGCGGGCAGTGTCAAAGTTGAACTGTTCGTTATAGATGCCTACGCCAATCCTGAGGTCGATCCGTTTTCGAGTGACCTGGAGACGAATGCCGCCCATGAGGCCGCTAAAGAGAAGAACGTAGTGGCTTACCTTGGCCCATATACCAGCGGACAGACCAGCGTTTCCCTGCCCATCTTAAACGAGGCTGGCATTGCTCAACTGGGTATTGCCACCTGGCCCGGACTGACGAAGCCCGGCTTTGCTGTAGGTGCGCCAGGAATCTTTTATCCGAGCGGACAACGAACATTTTTCCGCGTCATAGGCACAGACGATGTGCAAATTGACGCGGCGGTGCGTTGGGTTGGGCGGATGGGTTTCACAAACGTGTATTTGTTCGATGACGGCTCACGCTACGGTTCCGGCGTCGCTGGGTTGTTTGAAGCAGTGGCCCAGGATGAGAACATTAAGATCGCCGGGCACACGCTGTTTGATCCCCTAACAGAAACCAACTATGCAGGATTAGCTGAGCAGGCATTGGCGGCTAACCCCGATCTCGTTTTTATTGGCGGGTATGCATCTCAAGGGGGCGATCAACTGGTCGCTGCGCTGCGCGCGCAGTCGCCCAATTTTCCGATCATGGGGGCAGATGCTCTGCTGGACGATGTGTTGATTACCCGCGACGGGGCAGCCGCCGAACAGGTCTGGGCAACCAATGTCTTCGCTCCAGCCGAAGCGCTGAATAATGCCGATGCCGCCAATATGATAACGAGCTACATGCAGACATACGGCACAACGGCTGTGCCTCTCTATGCGGTCAATTCCTACGAAGCAATGAAAGTCGCCCTTTACGCAATCGAAAAAGCAGACAAACCAACGCGCGAAGGGGTTCTGAATGCTCTCAACACCCTGCAATCCTATTCTGGCGTGCTGGGAACGTGGAGCTTTGATACCAACGGCGATATGCGCCCGGCAATTGTTACCGCGTGGCAGGTTCAAGACGGTGCATGGAAATTTATTGAGATTATTGAGTGAGGTCCAGGCTATGTTCTTTCGCCGTCCAATTTCTCTGTTCAGTCAAATCCGCCGTCAGGTATTTATCCTCAGCCTGATTGCGGTGGTTGGCGTTTTGGGAACAGGTGTCGCCACGACGCTTTTGGCCCTGTTCCTATCTCAGGAGGACATGAGCGCAGTTACCACCGATTCGGCGCGTGACTTCGACCTCTTCCTGAACTCGATTGAAAACGATTTGCAGAGTGTAGGCAATGTATGGCCCACCGTGGCCAACCCGAAGTCTCGCCTTAAAAAGCCTCCTCGGCCAAAATCCGGGTATCCTGGAAATAACGGTTGTCGATCCCGATGGCAATGTCGAGGCGCACCGCCATCGCTCCAATGCGCTCCAGATTGAGCGGGTCGATGATCAGCCCTGGTTGAATAGTGTCATGTCCGGTGGCATCTATGTGGGTGAAATCAGTACGGCAGATTATGGCGTTCCGCTGGTCAATATCGCCGTTCCGTTCCGTAATGAGGAGGAAGGAATTGCCGGATCGATCGTGGCCCGAGTTCGACCTGACGACCTTATGGAGCCAAGTGATTGCCATCAAAGTTGGCGACTCTGGCTATGGCTACCTGGCTGATAGCAATGGTCGCTTGCTGGTCTATTCCAACCTGGAAAAAGTGCAAGAGGGCGTCAATATTAAAGATGTCACGGGTAAAACACCCGCTGAGATCGGTACCCAAAGCATCCCGATGCTGGGCGCAGAAATCAGCATTTATAAGGGGATGAAAGGCGACCGGACGATTGGAGTCAGTAAAGCACTCAAATTGGCTCCCTGGTATATCGTCGCTGAACAATCCGTCGATGACGTGATGGACGACTACCTTGACATGATGTTGGTTTTGATCCTTCTCATCCTTATCGTGATTGTACTGGTTTATGCCATTTTCCGCTTTGTGCGGCGCAGCGTGATCGCCCCCCTCCGCGAAGTGAACAAGGGGCTAACCGTTTTCTCTTCGGGCGATCTTGACTACCGCCTGCCGTCTTTTCAAACCACCGAAATGGGCGACCTTTCTACCTCGCTCAACCAGATGGCTGGTAGTCTTAAGGAGTCACAAGCCGAAATCCAGGAGATTAATCGCACGCTGAAATTACGCGTTGCAGAACGTACCCGTGACATGATCGCAGTGGCGGCAGTTTCCCAGCGTACTGCAACGATCCTTGATGTGTCTCAACTTCTGCAGACGGTTTGTGACCTTACTAAAGAAGACTTCCGTTTGTACCATGCCCATATTTACCTGCTCGATAAAGCGGGTGAATACCTGACGCTGAACGCTGGTGCAGGGGATATTGGCCGGACTATGGCGGCGGGAGGTCACCGTATCGCCTTCGATCACCCGAACAGCCTGGTTGCGTCGGCAGCCCGTTCGCGGCAGGTTGTGGTTGTGGGCGATGTGCGCAAGTCTCCGAACTTTTTGCCCAACCCGCTGCTGCCGGACACCCGTTCAGAACTGGCTGTCGCGCTCGTCTCTCGTGAGCAACTCATGGGCGTGCTCGACGTTCAGAGCAGTAAACTGGATCACTTTGGCCCTGAACTGGTAACGGTGATGGAAACGCTGGCCCGCCAGATTGCTGGCGCGTTGAGCAACGCGCGCCTGTTTACCTCACTCGACCAATCTTCTCGGCACGACCAGGCCCTGAGCGTGATTACGCAGCAAATTCAAGGCGCAGTTAATGTCGAGGAAGTTCTGCAAGTTACAGCCCGTGAGCTCGGCAAGGCACTGCGTATGCCGCAGACCGTTGTCGAGTTGCATATGAAACCAGAGAGCCGCTAATGGACGACAATAAATTATTTAGGAGAATAACCACCATGTCCCACTTCAAATCAATGCTCTCCTTTCTCCTGATCGTACTCGTGTTGTTGGCTGGGTGTGGTAAAAGTGACAGTGATAAAGACAAAAATAAGGTTGACAACTCACTGCCACCGCGCCTGCAAGAAATCCAACGCGCCGGCAAACTGGTTGTCGGAACGGCCCTGACTGTTCCTTTTGAGTATCATGAGGCAGAAACCAACAACCTGGTAGGCTTTGACGTGGATACTGGCCAACAAAATTGCCGATCGCCTGCATGTCAATGTCGAATGGAAAGAGATGGCCTTTGCCGACCTGCTCAACGAATTGAATGCTGGTGATGTCGATATGGTGATCGCTGCCATGTATATCAAGCCTGAGCGCGAAGAAATGGTAGACTTCGCTCAGCCATACCTGGATACCGGTCTTGTCATGGTTGTTCGCACCGATGACACCTCTATCACCGACTTCGCCAGCCTTGCCGGAAAGACGATTGGTGTCAAGCAGGGATCCACAGGTGAAAAATGGGCCGACCAACTGCGGGACGAACAGGGTATCGCCGTGGATATTCTGCGCTATGAAACAACTCCAGCTTCCCTGGATGATTTGGGCAACAATCTGGTGGATGTGGTCTTTAACGACCGGAACAACTCCCTGGATTACATCAAAACGCACCCGAATATACGGGTTCAGGGCGAAATCTTTGATCCGGCAGGGTTGGGCATTGCGGTGAAAACTGGGGATGCTGACCTATTGAATTTTGTCAACGCTGCGCTGACTGATTTTAGACAGTCTGGCGAAATTGATCGCCTATTTAACAAGTGGATTAATCCGGAAACAGCAGGATGAAACTAGAACAGGTTTTCTTCTGGCGAAAACGACTAAACCGGCGTTTGATCCTGGCCTTTGTCATGGCCATCATTCCGCCTATAGTTGTGCTCGTGACCGTGAGTACGATCAACACTGGTCGTATTTTCAGCCGCGAAATTGAAGCGCGGCAGCAAGACACAACCCAAATTGCTGCCCGCGAGGTGGCGACCTTTATCGACGCGACCCGTGAAGACCTGGAAGAGGTCGGCCAGTTCTGGTTCGACTACCACCTGGCACCATATCAGCTCAATGGGCTGCTTCAGGAAACGTCAACAGAGAAGACTATTTTCCAGTCCATCTGGATAATGGAACTCCACTGGACAGGAAATTGCTCGTGTGGAGCACGGAGCGCCCGTTCCTGGCGACTGGTTGGAGAACCGGCGCGAAGTCGAATATTTCTTCCGCGCGGAACGCCTGGGATATGGCCGAGCATACTACAGTCTCGTACGCTTCGAAGAAGGCCAGCCGCAGATTACCCTGTCGGTCCCTGTTCTTGACAACGGATCAGTGGTCGGAGTCGTCGCCGCCAATATCGACTTGTCGCAGTCCTGGGCATCGATCCGCGACATGAAAATCGGCGATGAGGGTTATGCCTATCTCATCGACGGCAGCGGCACGCTGCTGGTCACTCAGGATGCCAATCGTATTGGCCAGCAGTTGGATTTCGTCAAACTGCAGCCTGTACGTGACGCCTTAGCGGGTGAACAATCTGTTGATCGGTACGACAGCCCAATTTCTGGTCAGGTGCTGGGCAGTGCCTATCAGATTAAAGGCCCCAACTGGATTTTGGTGGCCGAACGCCCGATTTCTGAAGCGTTCGCAGCTTCGGGGCAGATGCAGTTGTTGAGTGCCCTGATTGCTCTGCTGGCGGCCCTGATTGCTTTGCTCTTGGGCTATTTCCTCTCTCGTTCCATCACTCGCTCGATTACCGATCTGACCCAGAAGGCTCGTCAGGCTGAAAAAGGCGATCTATCAGCACGAACGAACGTCAAGCGCCAGGACGAGATTGGTGAGTTAGGGCGCGCCTTTAATACACTGGTCTCACAGCTTCAGGAACTGGTCGCCTCGCTGGAGCAGCGTGTTGCCAACCGCACGGAAGACCTGTTCCTGACAGTTGAAGTGGGCCAATTGGCTTCCCGTATTTATCTGCAGGAAGAACTGCTGCCTCGCGTCACGGAGTTTATCCGTGACCGCTTCAGTCTGTATTACACTCAGGTGTTCCTGCTGGACGATGTGAAACAGTATGCAGTGCTGCACGCCGGTACAGGTGAAGTGGGCCAGCAGCTTATGAAGTTTGGGCACAAACTGGCACTCGGCCAAACCTCTATCGTGGCCCGTGCGGTGCAGATGGGCCGCCCGGTCCTGGTGGCGGACACAACAGCCAGCAAGGTCCACATGCCGAACCCGCTGCTGCCCGATACCCGTTCCGAAGTCGCCATTCCGCTGGTTGTCGGTGATCAAATCATCGGCGTGTTGGACATGCAGGCGGCTCAGGCAGAAACGTTTAACGAAGACAATCTGCCGGTATTCCAGGCGATGGCGAACCAACTGGCTGCGGCTCTTCGTAGTTCGCAGGCTTATGCAGAGGCGACGCACGCTGCCGAACGAGCCGACATGGTGACACAGCGTCTGCTGCGTGAAGGCTGGCAGAGCTACCTGGGGCGCGCTGGTCAAGGTGAGTGTATCAGCTATCAGTACGATCTGACTCGCGTCGAAGAGCGCCAGCCGCAGGCAGCGAACGGTAATCATCTGATTGCGCAACCGATTTCCCTCCATGGGCAGTCGATTGGCGCGATCCAGTTCCCTGAACTGAGTGACCGCAAGCTGACACCCGAAGAACTGCAACTGGTTGAAGATGTGGCGGACCGTGTAGCGCTGGCTGTCGAGCAGTTCCGTGCTTTTGACGAAACGCAGTACTCGCTGCAGCAGACGCAGACGCTCTATAATGCCAGCCGGATGTTAATTGCAGCAGCTACCCCCGACGATCTGCTTAATGTTGCGGCGGCTCCTGCTCTCAAAAGCTCTCCCTGCGACGCAACTCTGTTTTATGTCTTTACGGACAACACAGGCAAACCCGAAGCTGTTGAAGTAGCGGCTCACACGCAGTCTGTTGAAATGCCCTTTATCCCTGTCGGCGCGCGGCTCAGTCTGGCCGAATCGCCCTTAGGAAGCTTGCTAACGGCTGACGTACACCAAATTCAGGTTATTCCAGATACTCGCAACCCAGAGCACCCCCTGGTCGATGAACGCGGGCTGCGCCTGTTCCAGGATCGTGGTGTTGGCGCGATGGCTATCATTCCTGTTTCCTTCCGAGACAGTTGGGTAGGGATGCTGGCCCTGAGCTGGACAGAACCACATGTGTTAAGCCAGGATGAACAGCTTCTCTACAACGTGCTTGGCCCGCAGCTAGGCGCGCTGATCGAAAACCGCCGTCTGTTTACTGAAGCACAGCGATTTGCAGCCGAACTGCAAACGGTTGCCCAGGTAGGCGCGCAGGTCACAACGATCCTCGATGTTGATCAACTGCTGCAAACAGTGGCTAACCTCGTCAAAGATCAGTTCCATCTCTATCACGCGCATGTCTACTTGTTGGACTCCTCCAGTGAGTATCTGCTGCTGGCAGCAGGCGCGGGTGAGGCGGGGCGTCAGATGGTTGCCTCCGGGCACCGAATTTCAGCTTCGCATGAACGCAGCCTGGTGGCCCGTGCTGCCCGTGAACGGCAGAGTGTCATTGTAAACGATGTGCGCGCCGTGCCCGACTTCCTGCCCAACCCGCTGCTACCGCAAACACGTTCTGAAATGGCAATCCCGTTGCTGGTTGGTAATACCGTCATTGGTGTGGCCGACGTTCAGGCTGCCGAGGTGGACCGCTTCAGCGAAGAAGATGCCCGCGTGCTGGGCACCCTGGCCTCGCAGATCGCGGTCGCCGTACAAAACGCGCGGCTGTTCTCTGAAAGTTCGCAGCGCCTATCCATTATCGAAAACTCGGACAGCTTGATCGCGCTAACGAACATCGAAGGCAAAATTCTCTATATGAACCCGGCTGGGTTGCGTATGCTCGGCTGCGAGTTCAGTCACCGATGTCATTAACAGGGATATGGCAGAATGGTATGCGCCGGAAGACATGGAAGTGCTTTTGCGAGACGGCTTCCCGCAGGCCCTTCAGCTTGGTATCTGGCGCGGTGAATCTCGCATTCGCGGCGGTGACGATCGGTTGATCCCAATCGAAGAATCTATCTTCGTTCTCACAGATGAGAACAACCAGCCAGAAGCAGCGGCTATCATGGCGACAGACATCACTGCCCGTAAACGCGCTGAGGCTGAAATCCGCCGCCGCGCGATCCAACTGCAAGCGGTGGCTGAAGTAGGCGCGCAGGTGACAACCATCCTCGATGCGGATGAACTGCTGTGGACCGTAGCGAATCTGGCAAAAGATCGCTTTGATGTCTACCATGCTCATATCTACCTGCTCGATGAAACAGGCGATGACCTCGTTCTAGCGGCGGGTGCAGGTGAAGCCGGACAACAGATGGTTGCTGCCGGGCACCGCATCTCAGCCTCGCACGAACGCAGTCTGGTGGCGCGGGCCGCTCGTGAACGGCAGAGTGTGAGCGTCAACAATGTGCGCCATGTGCCCGACTTTTTGCCGAACCCACTGCTGCCTCTGACGCGATCCGAGCTGGCTATTCCTATGGTCGTTGGTGAGCAGGTAATTGGTGTGCTCGACGTGCAGGCATCGCAAGCAGATCGTTTCTCCGAAGAAGACGCCCGCGTGCTCGAAACGCTGACCGCACAGATTGCAATTGCGGTACAAAACGCACGCTCATTCGCTTCGGAACGTGAAGAACGTGAACTATCCGATGCTCTGCGCGCGACCGCTGCCGCCATCAGCGGCACCCTCAAGTTTGAAGAGGTGCTTGAACAAATTCTGCTCTATGCCCGGCGCGTGGTGCCGCACGATGCATCGGACATCATGTTGATTGACGGCAGCATGGCGCGCATTGTGCGCAGTTGGGGCTATCCCGAAGATCTGGCGGAATCACTGCTCGCGCTGCGGTTTGATATCAGCCAGATTCCGCACATGCAGGAAATCATCCGCACCCGGCAGCCGTTCATCATCTCTGATACGGCGCTTTACCCTGGATGGATAGTTTCGCCAAAATCGGCATGGATCCGTTCACACATCGTCGCGCCCATCCAGGCAGAAGGTGAAGTCATCGGGTTCCTGGACCTTGACAGCGCCACGCCGGGGGCCTTTACTCCGGATAGTGCGGCTCGACTGCAAGCTTTTGCTGACCAGGCGGCAGCCGCCATCAGCAACGCCCGCGCTTATGCTCAGGTCCAGGAGACAGAAAGAGCCCTTGAAGGGCAATTTGCCTTCCTGCAAAACCTGATTGACAACATTCCTAACCCGGTCTTCTATAAGAGTACAAACGGGGCTTATCTCGGCTGCAACCGCTCCTTCTCCGAGTTTGTGGGCCTTCCGACCAGGGACATCATCGGCAAAACGGCCAATGAAATTTTCCCCCTGGAACAGGCCGAAGTTTATAACCAAAAAGACATTGAACTCTTCCGTGAACCAGCTCTCCAGGTTTACGAGGCCAGTATTTCCTTTGCCGATGGTTCCTTGCGTGATGTGGTCTTCAACCGTGCTCCGTTCCTGGACGCCAGTGGCGAAGTCGCTGGTCTGGTCGGCGTGATGCTGGATGTGACGGACCGCAATCGTGCCGAAGCAGAAATTCGCCGCCGTGCTGTTGAACTGCGGACGGTGGCCGAAGTAGGCGCGCAGGTGACAACCATTCTGGAAGTTGATCAACTGCTCTGGACAGTATCGATCTGGTAACGGAGCGGTTTGGGCTTTACCACGCTCACGTTTACCTGCTCGATCAGACTAGCGAGAATCTTGTGTTGGCCGCAGGAGCGGGTGAAGCCGGACGTCAGATGGTTGCCGCCGGGCACCGCATCGCCGCCTCGCACGAACGCAGCCTCGTGGCTCGCGCTTTCCGTGACCGGCACAGCGTGAGTGTGAACAACGTGCGCAGCGTGCCCGACTTCTTGCCCAACCCGCTGCTGCCGCAAACGCAGTCCGAACTGGCGATCCCCCTGATGGCTGGCGAACAAATGTTGGGTGTTTTGGACGTGCAAGCCAGTGAAAAGGGACGCTTCTCCGAAGAAGACGCCCGCGTACTGGGTACGCTGGCTGCCCAGATTGCCGTGTCTGTTCAGAACGCTCAGTTGTTTAGTGAAGTCCAGATTGAGGCGGAACGCCGCGCCTGGCTGTATGAACTTGGCCAACGTCTGTCTGAGTCGTTGGAACCGGAAGCGATTGCAAACGCGGCAGCGTCCGGTGTATCGATGCTGCTGGATGTACCCGAAGTGGCTATTTTCCGTTTTGACCGGAATAGTGACATGCTTAGCAGAATCGGCGCGACTGGTCCTGTCAGCGAACAGACTGAAGGGTTGGTCATGCCGGTTGATGCCAGTCCAGAGGCAGCGCGTGTGGTTCGGGAGCGCATCGTGTTGGCTGAGCCGGATATCTTCAGCTCGGCAGAGGGAGCATACGATCTCGCCAAGCAGTTGGGCTTTACGTCGTCTCTGATGGTCCCCATCCTGGTTGCCGATTCGGTGCTTGGTTTATTCATTCTCTCGGATACACGCGGCTCGCGCGTCTTCGAGGAAGGTGATGTCCGCCTGGTTCAAAGTGTTTCCTTCCAGGTGGGAGCGGCGCTGCAAAACGCCTACATGTTCATGGAGCAGGTCGAAATGCACTCAGCAGCTCCGTGAAGTGGACCGGCTGAAGAGTGAATTCCTGGCAAGCATGAGCCACGAATTGCGAACGCCGTTGAACTCGATCATCGGTTATGCCGAAGTGCTGCTGGATGGCATCGATGGCGATCTGACGGACGAAATGCAGGAAGATGTTGTTGCCATTCATGGCAGCGGTAAACATTTGCTCAACCTGATTAATGACATCCTTGATCTGGCGAAGATCGAAGCTGGCCAGATGGACATGATCACCGAGCCCGTCGACCTCCGGTCCTTTGTCCACGAACTGACGAATACCTCGCGGGTTCTGCTCAAGGGTAAAGAGGTCGAACTGGTAATCGATGTTCCCGAAGGAACGCCAAAGGTCCAGGCCGATCCGCTGCGTCTGCGTCAGGTGATCAGCAACCTGCTGACCAACGCCATCAAGTTTACGCAGGACGGCAGCATCACCGTTCAGGTGAGGCCATACGACGAGAACCCGGCTATGCTGGCGGTTGCCGTGATTGATACAGGTATCGGCATCAAGCAGGAACATCTGCCGCTGATCTTCGAGCGTTTCCGCCAGGTTGACCAGTCGGCGACACGCCGCGTCGGTGGTACAGGTCTCGGCCTTGCCATTACGCGCCAGTTGGTTCAGATGCATAATGGGGATATCTGGGTGGAAAGTGAAGTCGGTGTTGGATCGGCTTTCATCTTCACCATCCCAGCCGCGACAGAAGAATAACGATGATGGCGCGTCGGTCCCTCCGCCGAAGTCGTTGGCGGGGGGACTGATTTTCAAAATGCTTAACGAAGGATTAGGAACGATGCCCACGCTGATGAAATCAGTGGTTTGTATGGACTGCGGACAGTCGATGCCGTTTGAGCCGCTGCCGTCGAAGTGTTCGGCGTGTGGATCGGTATGGCTGGATGTCAAATACGATTATGAGGAGGCCGCGCCTGTCTGGAAAGCCGGGCTGCACCTGCGCGACACGACCATCTGGCGCTACTGGAACTGCTGCCGATCACACGCCCCGACATGATCGTGTCGATGGGGGAGGGCTGGATCCCGCTCACCCATGCGGTAGGATTGGGCCGCGAAGTTAATCATGAACATATCTACATCAAAGATGAGCGGCAGTCCCCTACCGGGAGTTTCAAAGATCGCCAGGGTTCGGTGACCATCACCCACCTGCAAGAGCGCGGTATCCGCGAATGTGTGCTGGCCTCAACAGGCAATAAAGCCGCCGCCTATGCCGCGTTCTGTGCGCGGGCGGGTATCCGGCTGTGGATCTTCCTGACCAGCACCGTTCCCGAACGAAAAACTGCGCGAACTGGCTCTTTATGGGGCCGAGGTGGTCAAAATCACCGGCACATATGATCAGGCGAAAAAGGTCGCTCAAGACTTCGCGGCGCGGCGCAATCTCTATTATGATGCCGGGGCCGAGTCTGATCCCGGGGCGTGAAGGGTTTAAGACTGTCGCTTTCGAAATCGCTGAGCAGCTTGCCCGGCTGGTTCCTACCGAGGCGGGCAAATGGCGCGTACCCGATTGGTATGTGCAGGCCGTCAGTGGCGGCATTGGACCGTTGGGCGTCTGGAAGGGTTTCAAAGAACTGCTCGCCGATGGGCCTGATTGATCGTCTGCCCAAAATGGCGATCATCCAGGCGGAAGGCTGCGCTCCGATGGTGACAGCGTGGCGCTTCAATATGGAAAACGCTGATCCCGTTGTGCCGCATACGCGCATTGCAGTGCTGGCGACTGGCAGCCCTGGACGATCCTACTCCCTGCTCCGCGCGGCTTGTCGCGAGACGGGCGGAACGATGATCACCGCCTCGGATGGCGAAGCATTCCGGGCCATGCGGCTATTGGCTCGTGTTGAAGGCTACAGCATGGAACCTGCCGCCGCCGTGGCTTTTGCCGGAATGCAGAAGCTGGTCGAAAGTAAGGTGATCGGCCCGGACGAAACCGTAATCGTGAACTGTTCAGGACACACCTTCCCGGCGGAAAAGCACATCCTCGAAGATCAGTATGTGCTCGATCTTCAGTTTGGCGAGAAGGGCGGCAGTGCCAACCATACCCAGCTTGAAGAAGGGCTGGGCGCGGCCCTGGAACGCCTTGATGAGCAGGTGACAACGGTTGTCGTGATTGATGACAATCCGCAAGACAGCCGCCTGATCCGCCGCCTGCTGCAAGCGCACAAAAATTACCGCGTATTCGAAGTGAATAATCCGCTCGATGGGCTGGATCTGGTTCGCCAGCGCAAACCCGATCTGATTGTGATGGACCTGACGATGCCCGATCTGGATGGCTTCACCCTGCTCGAAGCGTTTAAGACGGATGCCGAAGTGGTGAATATCCCGGTAGTGGTCGTCTCCGCCAAGGCGCTGACGGCGGCAGACCGGGCGCGGCTGGAAGGGCGTGTTGAGTCGCTGTGGCAAAAGGGCAGCTTTAACACCCGCGAACTGGTCGATCATGTCGTGCGGACATTGGGCGGCGATCCGGTGAATGCTTCTGACGATCCACTGGCCGAAGCCAGCCAGGGTAAGGTTGTCGCTGCTTCTAAGGAAGCAATTGCCCAGGCTGTTGTCGAACCTCGCCCCCCGCGTGATATCCTGGTTGTTGACGATGACCCGCGTGATTCCCGCCTGATCCGCCGCCTGTTGGAAGCAACCGGGCGCTATAAGGTGCACGAAGCTGCCAGCGGCACGATTGCGCTGAGTATGCTGGCTCAGCAAAAATATGATCTGCTGGTGCTCGACCTGATGCTGCCTGACATTTCTGGCGAAGAATTAATTGAGCGGCTGAAGGCCGACGAAAAAACGCGCGATATTCCAATCGTGGTGCTCACGGCCAAAGATATCCAGTCGGCAGAGCGAGAAAAACTGCTGGGCAAAATTATCTCACTCTTCGAAAAAGCAAATCTGGACCGCCGGGCGCTGGTTGATTATGTCAATGAAACCCTCAGCGACGAATAATCGAGTTGGGGGTTGAGTGAGGCCCAATGGCAACGATTTTGATGATTGAAGACGATGGAAATTTCGTGCGGTTGGTTAAAAAGATCATGCAGCCCCTGGGTCATCATATCATTCACTCATCGACAGCATTGGGCGGCTTGCAGCTTACGGAAGATCAGCCGATCGATCTGATCCTGCTCGATATGGACCTGCCGGATCTCGACGGGAAAGTCGTAGCAACCATGCTGCGCTCTCGTCCAAGTGTGGCTAAAGTGCCTATCATTGCTGTAACCGCTAAATCGGATACAATTGCACGGAGACTGGCGCTTGCTTTTGGCTGTAACGGGTTCATTCCCAAGCCGATTGATACACGTGTGTTTCCATCGCAAGTTGAGACCTATTTGAAGGGCTGAGAGGAACCGCTTGGGCGGGAGTATCGGGCGTATGTCAAAACGGATTCTGTATATTGAAGATAATTTTCAGAATAAGCGCCTTGTGAGTAAAATCCTGACAGCCAAGGGATATGAGGTGCTTGAGGCCGACGATGGGCTGACAGGTGTCGAATTAGCGGGTAAAGAGATGCCCGATCTCATTCTGATGGATATCAGTCTGCCGGGTATCGACGGCGTTGAAGCGACGCAGCGCATTAAGGCTTATGAGCGCACCGCGGTTATCCCTGTCATCGCCTTGACTGCAAACGCGATGCGCGGCGATAGGGAGCGGTTTATTGCGGCGGGCTGTGACGATTACCTGCCCAAACCGATCAGCACGAGCGATCTGGTGGACATCATTCACAAGTTCATAGGCGTATAAACACCACCGTACCTTTGTACCATCCCTATATGATGAACCTGCTTTGCCCGACCGGTGGTACTGATCGGGCAAAGCGTGTTTCTCGAAACCGTGTTAAACTACTTAACAGTTATCATTGTGTGCCGCTTAATGGATTAACCTCACGCGCAGTTTGACCGGGCACGTCCACAAGTCACAGGGGTTCAGCGCATATGTGGGGCGTGCTGCACAGTTTTTGAAAAGAGGAAGGATTATGAAAGCGTTTGCCCGTTGGCTGATGATGGTGGCAGTGGCAGTTTCGCTTGTCGCGGGCCTGACGTCCACACCGTCGCAAACAAACGCACAGGCCGTAACCTGGAACGTCCAGGTGTTCAGTGATAGTAACCTGGCCAATCAAATCTGGAGTGGAACGACCAGCGCCATTAACTATATGTGGGGGCAGGGTGCGCCGATTATTTCCGGTGGTGAACCGGCCAGCGCTCCTATAGATGGCTTCTCCGTCCGTTTTTCGACGACGGCATTTTTCACCGCGGGAACCTATCGTTTTACCATGATGGTGGATGATGGCGGGCGAGCGATAATTGATGGCATCCCGGTGATCAATTCGTGGCAGGGCGGCAGCGTCCGCACGCTCCAGCAGGACTACACTTTTCCGACCGATGGAAACCATACCGTTGTAGTGGAAATGTTCGATGTCACCTTTAAATCGACTATCACCTTCAACTGGGCGATTGCTTCCGGTTCGCTTCCGCAGACAGGAACCGGAACGGGCGCACCCTGGTACGCGGAATTTTTCTCTGGCATCGATCTGGCAGGTTCGCCAATTTTTGTCAATTCGTATCCGGCCAGTGGCCTGAATATCAACTGGGGTGCCGGATCCCCAGGTGGCGCGGTTCCTCCCGACAACTTCTCGGCACGCTTTACCCGTACTGTCACCGTGCCCACTGATATGCCAGAGGGCGTTTACACCTTTTATGCTAAATCGGACGATGCTTTCCGTTTCTATGTAGACCAGGCCTTGATCATGGATCACTGGGGCGGCTTTGAAAATCAGGTGTTCCAGGCCGATGTCACGCTGCTCAACGGCGGGCATACCTTTAGGCTGGAATACCGGGAAATGTCGTCGTCCGCATTTGTCTACCTGACCTGGACTCCCCCCTACAGTCAGAATCCCGTGGTCGCCATTCCGAGCAACGGCGTTATTCCCGGTGGATCATCCGGCGGCGGTACTATCTCGGCGACTGCGACCCCCGCCATCACTGGTATCACGGCGATTGTAAATGTGAACGTGCTGAACGTGCGCGCCGCTCCCGATCCGGCAGCCCAGGTGATTGTCCAGATCAAAAAGGGCGCATCGTACCCGGTATCAGGTCGCAGCGCGGACTCGCAGTGGGTTCAACTCAACATGGGTGGACAGCTTGGCTGGGTCATGGCGCAGTATGTCGCCCTGAACGGCCCCATAGCCATTCTGCCTGTCGTAACTGGAACGGTGACCGTCGTTGCCGGAGCGACTGTTACCCCGACAGCCCCCGTAGTCGGCCAGCCAACAGGCGTGCGTGGGATGGTCATGGGCAATCTGCGCGTGCGCAGCGGCCCCGGAACCCGCTATCCGCAGGTTGGACTGATGCCGTGGGGCACCAATGTTGATATCCTGGGGCGCGACGGTGGGCACAGTTGGTATCAGGTCAATTTTAACGGTCTGATCGGCTGGGCCTATGCGCCGTGGATCCGGCTCATAACGGGGACGTTTGATATGCTGCCCTATCTGGATGGCACGCAGCCGGTATACCCGCCCGCGCCGCCTACGACAGGCGTCATCGCGACGGCGTATGGCAACATGCGCATCCGCAGCGGCCCTGGCTTCCAGTATCCGAAGATTGCCAGGGCAGTATGGGGGACCGAAGTGCAGGTCCTGGGCCGCAGCACCAACCTGCTGTGGTGGAAAGTCAAGTTAGGCGACGTGGTCGGCTGGTCCTATGGTGCCTGGTATCGCACGATACAGGGCGACGTAACCTCACTGCCGATCAGCGACCAGTAACCGCGCCTCGTTCTGCTCATCATCGCCCCGACACATAGGTCGGGGCGATTTAGTCTGTAGGACTTGCGTGGTATCGCATTCTACACATAGCGGGCTGTATACTAAAAAGCATCTATGTGGGGTATGAGATCAGTATGGCGCTTTCGATTCGCAGCACGCAGCAGTTTGCTAACGCCGCCGAAACATTTGTCAGTGCGCTTCATGACCTGTTTCCTGGCAACATGTTTGACCAGTTTTTTCATGGCGACACGTTGCGCCAGGCTTACTGGTCTGCCCTGCGTGATGCGCTGGATCGTTATACGACCATCGAAAATGCTCCTTTTGCTCATACCCTGCTCAATGGGCAGGTATTGGCCGAGCCGCGCGTGGTGATGGAACTGCTCAAACTGTTTCTGCCGGGCCAGGCATCGCCTGACTATGCGTTAGTCGCTGGCTGTTGGCTGGCAGTGTCTCCTGAAGATGGCGATCTGAATCTGGAAGCTGAGGCCGAGCGCTTTTTTACCCTGTTGGCCGACGAACTCTGGCGAACGGCTGATCTCCGGTTGGCTCTTCAGCGATTGGCCCAGACCCACGCCTCGACGCCTGGTGAAGTTCCCCTGTCTCACGAAGACCTGGATCGCCTCCTCGATGCTGCAATGGTGGCTGGGCCGGGAACGCTCGTGCGCCAGATTCGGCACCTGCTGGAGCTGACAGCACCCGGATCAACGCCGCCGGAAGGTAGTGATCGCGGCTCGATCCTGGCGGCTCTGGCGCATCTGGCCCCCTATCTGGACGGAGATATTCAGGTATGGCTGTGGGATGAAGTAGCTGGCCTCGCTGATCCGGCGCTGCGGCTGCGCTTGATTGGCAACCTGGCTCCCTATCGTGCCCAAACAGACGGAGCCGATGCGTTGTCACTGGTTCGCGAAGCATTCCAGTTGTCCGGCGCAGTTGATCCGGCCCTGCGTGTTGAAGTACTGCTGGCGCTGCTGCCCCATCTGGCTCGGCTTGAACCGGGAGATGATCTTTCCCCGATCCAGGAGCGACTGTTGGAGGCCGTAGAAACGATTGACGATCCGGCTTCCCGCGTACGGGCGCTAGCAGCGTTGATGGAAAAGCTTACTTTATCATTCCAGTACGATGCGGTTTCCCGCGCCTTCACGACGGCTTCGTGCTGCATACCCAATGAGATGGCCCGTGCTGCCGCACTCAGCATGATGCCGCCGCATCTGCCATCCGAGTTTTATGCCGATCTGATTGAGATCGCGCGGAACCTCATGTCACCGGATGCACGCGCGCTGCTGCTGGGACGGATGATTCCGTACCTGCCTGCTGGGCTGCTCCACGATGTGCTGCTTGGCGCGCTGGATGCGGTTGGCGAAATTGGCGGCGACGATTCGCGGGCGGCGGCGCTCATTGCGTTGGTTCCGCAGATCGAAGCAGTGGGAACGCTGGAATCCGATCCCGAAGTTTTGCAGCAGGCCATCCAGGTTAATTTTTCCATTATGGATGGCGACTCGCGCGCACGCGCCTTTGCTGCGCTTGCCCCGTACCTGTCTCCGGAGTTGATCATCGAGGTTCTGCCACTCGTCCGACAAATCGTCGACGATCACGATCAGGCGGCAGTGTTAGCGCGGCTGGCACCCCGGCTGCCCGATGAGCTGAATGTAGCGGCCTTCAACCTTGCCCAGCAGTTGACGGCCTCAGATGCGCGGGCGATGGCATTCTCTGCGATTGCGCCATATCTATCACCGGTGGTACGGTCTCAGGCTCTGGCCGATGCCCTGGCATCAGCGCTGTCGATTGAGCGGCGCTATGATCGTGTGGTGGCCCTGGTCGATCTGGCTCCCCACCTCCCCAGCGATCTGCACCGCCGCGCCTTGTTAGAGGCGATGACGGCTGCACGGTCCATTCCGGCGGAAAAAGAGCGCAGCCAGGCTCTGGTGTTCCTGGTGCCTCACCTGCCAGAAGAACGGCTTGCCGACGCTCTGGCCGATGCCTACACCATTCTCAACCCGCTCGACAAAGCGCCTGTCTTGGCGGCGCTGCTGCCCCGGCTGCCGATTGAACCGCGCCAGCGTGTGGCCCAGGACGCGATCAAAATGGCGAGCGAAATCCTGTCAGAACCCGTGCGGGCCAGCATTTTGGCAGCCCTGGCCCCTGTGCTGCCGGACGATGAGGTAAAGGCTGTAGCAAGGGTAGCGGAGCAGATCAAAACACCGCATGAGCGTGTGCACGTCTTGACGGCGCTGTTAGCGCGCCAGCCGGAACAGCTTCGCGGAGAGGCACTGGCTGCGGTTCGCGCCGTTCCGGATGCCTATGGGCGAGTCAATGCCCTGCTCGATCTCATCCCGCATCTGCCACCTGCCGAACGGTTGGCCGTGTTTAATGAAGCTCTGGAAATGACCCGCATGATTGAAGATGGGTATGATCGGGCCAGCGCTTTAGCCAGTTTTGCGCTGGTTATGGATACGCGCAGCGATTCGCTTGGCCGCCAGCAGACTGCCCTGGATATGGTGTTGGATGCCTGCCTGGAAGTGAAGGGGACCGATCAGCGTGTCGAGCTGTTGAGCCAGATTGTGCCGCATATCATCCGGCTGCTCTCTCCGGCACAGTGTTATCCGCTCTGGCGGCGCATCGTCAGCGCGCTCCGCCGTGAATCCTACCTGGAAGCACTGCTCGATCTGGCGGCCCTTTCCCCGGTGCTGGATCACATGGGCGCGGCGGCGGGAGCCGAAGAGATCGCGGCGCTGCTGCAAGACCTCGCCTAGACCAGTTTGTAGACCCAGAACACGGCGACTTCGCCGCGCTCGATATCCTCATTGGTGTAATACGAATTGCGGATTCCGCCCAGTTCGCAACCCATCGCGACATAAAACTTGCAGGCGGGCACATTGTTGGTCTGCGTCTCAAACACCAGCGCGCGATACCCTAACTGCCGCGCCCAGTCTGCGGTGCGTTGGAACAGGTCGCGCCCGACACCCTGCCCTCGTATCGATTCATCCAG
Organism: uncultured Chloroflexia bacterium; assembly: GCA_963753545.1. Lineage (GTDB taxonomy): Bacteria > Chloroflexota > Anaerolineae > Aggregatilineales > Aggregatilineaceae > CAVWCQ01. The sequence goes on along the minus strand of CAVWCQ010000011.1, from coordinate 37,029 downwards.
CATGATATTCCAGACCCAGACGGTGTGATTCCACTCTTCGGGGATGGCGTCGAGGATGCCGACCAACCGGCCCTCCTGCTCCGCGATCAGGTGCAGCCCAGTGCGCTGGCGCAGCCGCCGCAGTATATACGCTTGTTCGTTGATGTCAAAATCGTAGCCATGACCCTTGTCGTAGGGGCGGGAAAGAGGGCGCTCTACCAGCCGCCAGCCCGCCTCAATGCCGCTCCCGATTTTCTCGACGGCCAGAACCGTAGGGCTGACAAATCTGGGGTGAATTTCCGGCAGACGGGGCACATCGCTTTCGGTCATGGGGCGGATCAAAATATTTTGCGCGTTCAACATCCTGTCCTTAAATAACAGCGAGGCCGTGTGGCCCCACTGGTTACTGGTTTCAAATAGCGCTAGAGCCTGTTTATTCCTGCACCATATCGTCAATGCACCAGGGCTGAAGCGTCCCTTTTTTCAGTTTGAACAGCAGATTAAAATCGCTGTCAGTTGCCGTTACGCCATTGTCCGTGGTCGCCTTCATATGACCTGTCGCGCGCACTTCGGCCTTGTTGCCATCTTCTTTTTCCTTAGTGATCTGGATATTCGTGATCTCCATGCTCTGGATGCCGTCGAATTCCTTCGACGTATTTTTGCAGGTGTATTTATCGCCTTCTTTACCGTCCAGCTTGTTGGAAGCTTTCAGATATTTGTCAACCACATCGGTTGGGTTGCCAGAACTGCACGCTGAAAGCACCATAGTTGCGATGAATGCAAGGACCAGCAGGAGCGCAGCTTTTTTCATGATAAATATCCTCTTCGTGTCGCTGGAGTAACCGGCCTCAGTGTAGGCCATTTTGGTGGAAAAGGCAATTAAGGTATAGTTGCAGACAGAGCTTTTTCTTTTCCCTTATCTTGCGCTCTGTTTAAGGGAGTAGTCATGCGCGAACGGATATCCGGCTGGGGTGCGCGCCTGAGTTTCGCGGCGCTGCTGTTCGTGTTTTCGGAACTGGTTGTCTGGCAGAGTCCCACTGAATTCACCATCCTGGAATGGCTCGGATTGGCGCTGCTTTATCTGGCCCTATCGGCTCTGGCGCTTGATCTGATCGCGCGCTTCAACGTGAACGATCCGTTGGGCTTACTCCTCGTTGCAGGCATGTACGGTTTGATCAACAGTACGCTGATCAGCCATATCACGGCAAACGATCTGCCGCTGAGTCTGGTTGTGCGGCCCCTGGGCGCGCAGCCCCTCGCTTTTTTAGGCGCGCTTGCCTCTTTTCGTATCCTGAACAGTGAGCGGGCAACCGGGCCGTTCGAGTTTATGATCGCGCTGCTGGTGGGCCTGCTGTGGGGTATCTGGGTGCGCTGGTTCCCTGTGGTCTCCGACGTGTCGATCCCAACCGTGAAGATAGCTCCGGCGCTGCTGGCTGTCGGCGGCGCGCTGGTCGCCTGCTGGCTGCTGCGCTTGATGCTTGGCTCACCAGCCATCTATCGCCATGACGACTGGCGGCTGCTCTCGATAGAACGTGCCGCCTGTGTGGCTGTGCTGGTCGTGGCGCTGTTCATTGGCGCGGCGCGAGATGTAATTTCGGCCTCGGCTGTTTTCCTGGTCGCGGCGCTCGTTGCTTTTTTTGCGGGAGTTTTGTTCCTGGCCCGGCCCCCGCGCCGCAAACTATCGTTTCTGGCCTTGATCACTCCGCCGCGCCGCCCCAATCCCGCCGCATGGCTGATGCTGATCATGCCGTTTCTACTGGCAGGATGGTTGGGCTATCATCTGCCGGGCAGCGGTGATAGTTCGACACAGAGTGATGTACTGTTCGCGATCCTAACCGGCTTTGGCGCGTTCTGGCCGCCTGTCGTTTCCGGCGTGTTGGGGACGCGTGCATTTATTCAACTGGCGCGACAAGGTGGTTAGCAGTTAAAATTAAGACTGTGTTGTGAAAGATGGAAGGATTGTGGACGTGGATGATAAACAGCGTAAACAACTTGAAAGTGTCGATGATGTTCTCTCTGAAGTTCGTGAGCAACTCCAATATTCGCACGAACAGGGCGATGTCTATGAACTGCGCGCCCTGCAACTGCTTCTCCAGGTCACCAAGGCTATGCACAGCCGCCGCGATATTTACGATCTAATCACGCTGGTGCTGGATAGTGCGCTGTCCTTTGCCGAAGCGGATCGCGCCTTCTTGATGCTGTTTGACGACAATGACCAGCTTCGCTTTAAGATGGGTCGGACGTATGAGGGTGAATACCTGGGCGAAGCGGGTTTTATCATCTCAACGGGCATTGTCCAGGAAGTTCTCGACGGGCAAAAATCCGTGATCCTCTCCGACGCGCAAACCGATGCCCAGTTTAATAAGCGGCAGAGTGTTCAAGACCTGGAACTGCGGACCATCATGGCTGCGCCCTTGACTGTATCCGGCAGTATGATTGGGCTGATTTATGTGGACAGCAAGCGCCCCCTGACACGCTACAGCAAGCATCACCTCAACGTTCTCAACTCCCTGGCGGATCAGGCCGCAGTGGCGATTTCGAACGCGCAGAAATTCGAGACGCATCAAGGCTAAGGCACTTCCTGCAATTCTGCCGTACAGTCCTGGCAGTAGCCGGTAAAGCACGCACACGCGCTGACGACGCTAACCCCTTTGCGGCGGACCAGTTCGCGCGCCATGCGGTGCAGCAAATCGGCGTGGATCAGCACGCGCGTGCCGCAGCGCACACAGGTCAGGTAATGCTGCTCCGGTCCGGCAGACAGGCGGAAGACTTCGCGGCGGTGTTCCGGCTCGACATAACGATGTTCAATCAGGCCGATTTCGGTGAATAGATTGAGCGTCCGGTACACTGTCGCCAGACTCACGCTTTCATCTTGAGTGCGGGCCAGTTCGTAAATTTCTTCCGCGTCCAGATAAGCGGTTTGCCCCGCCATCACTTGCAGCAGGAGGGTGCGCTGCGGAGTCACTTTGAAGCCGCGTTCGCGCAGCAGCGTTTCTGCTTCGTCAATCAGGGTCGCCATGCTTTTTGCTCGTTCTCATCTGCTTTTGCGTGTGCAGATTATACCCCTTTGGTCGAAGCTCTGAAAATCTCTACCCTTTTCTTGTTTATCTCTTCTTTCTCTCTTTCCTTTGCGCTCTCCGCGTTCTCCGCGGTGAAATTTTTTTCTTGTTTTATTCCTCCAACAGCTTCGCTACCGCATCCAGCGTCGGCTTGATCGTCCGCATTGGGTTGGCAAACGCGGGCGTGATGTCCGGCAGCGTGTCCGAATGGTATTTCATCACCGCGTCCGGGTCTTTCAGTAAATGCCCCGTCAGCACAGCGGCGACATCGGCGTTTTTGTCGATAATTCCCTCCTCGACCAACCGCCGGATTCCGGCAACCGTTGCCGCCGAAGCAGGTTCGCAGCCGATCCCCGCCGCGTCAATCTGAGCCTTGGCATCCATAATCGCGCCATCACTCACCGCCGTCACGACACCGCCCGTCCACTCAATCGCCCGCTGGCCTTGCTGAAATTGACCGGATTACCGATGCGAATCGCTGTCGCGACGGTATCAGCCCGTACGGACTGCATGGCGCTCCAGCCATCACGGTAGCTGTGATAGAGCGGGGCGGAGCCTTCCGCCTGGATGACCGCCAGCCGAGGCAGTCGATCAATCAGGCCGATGGCGTGCATCTCGTGCAGCGCCTTGCCGAACGCCGATGAATTGCCCAGGTTGCCGCCCGGTACAACGATCCAGTCGGGCACGCGCCAGCCGCGCTGGTGCAGCAGTTCGATCATGATCGTCTTTTGCCCCTCCAGCCGGAACGGATTGACGGAGTTGAGCAGGTAAACGGGTAGTTCCTCCGCAACCTCGCGCACGAGGCGCAGCGTATCGTCAAAATCGCCTTCTACCTGGACGTTCATGACCCCATAAGCCACGCTCTGCGCGATCTTGCCCAGCGCCACGTAGCCCGCTGGGAAGAACACCAGTGCCTTGAGTCCGCTGATCGCTGCGTAGGAGGCCATCGAAGCCGAGGTATTGCCCGTCGAGGCGCAGATCACGCTGCGCGCCCCCAGAATTTTCGCTTGCGTTACGCCCACAGACATGCCGCGATCTTTGAAGCTCCCGGTTGGGTTTTCCCCTTCGTGTTTCAACTGAAGCTGGCCCACCCCGGCATAATCCGCTAAGTGAGTCGCTGCCGTGTAGAGCGTCGTGTTACCCTCGCCGCGCGTCACAGCGGTTCCAGCGGTCAGATCGGGATAGATCAGGTCGCGGTAGCGCCACACACCGGAGTGATCAACAGGCGTCCAGCTTCCCATCCGCTGATCAAACAGGTCGCGCAGTGCCGGGATGTTGATCTGCGACCAATCGTGCTGGACATCCAGCAGTCCGTCGCACGCCGGGCAGTCAACCGTTTGGCTCTTCAGGGGGTAGGTATTACCGCAGGAGATGCACTTTAAGATGCTTGGCATGAGTCTCGTCCGTTCTTTTGTGACCGACACGGCAGCCGATTATGCCGCCGATCAGGACAAATAAAAAGCGCCAGCGTTGTACGCTAGCGCCAAATTGAATGAAAACCTAAGCGGATACGTATCATTCATATAGACAGCAGCCACCCCAAAACCACTATAATTGCGGATTGTATCGTTGATCCACTAAAGGATGGTTAAGTATGCCACACGGAAGTCTGCGCCGTTTGCTGCCGATGCTTGGCGCTGTTCTTTTAATATTGTCTGCTTGTGCGCCGGGCTTTTCGGCCTCCTCATCTCTGCCCCGGCCCCATGTAATCCAAAATACGCCCACCCCGCTTCCCCCTGGCGGTGATCCGCCCGGAGATGAAACGCTGGCTCTGATTTAAAATACGGTGGTTCCCGAACGAGACCGGCTGGATCTGGCAAAACGGTTGATGGGCGTGACGAGTTTTCCCGAACCGCCGACCAGCGCGCCGCCCGAATACGAAATTGGCGATGTCGTGACCTTTAATGCCGAAAACCTGGAGGAAGATCAGACATTCCAGGTCCAGGCCGAACTGGTTTTTAAAACGCCGCACGTCTACATGTTCTTCCAGCAGGGGGCGGATTACGATCTCGCTGCCGTGAAGCGTTCTGCCGATGTCTTTGAAAATGATACGCTGCCCCGTGAACATGAAACCTTCGGCTCCGAATGGTCACCCGGCATTGATGGTGATCCCCATATCTACATTTTGCACGCCTACAACCTGGGCAGCAGCACGGCGGCTTATTTTGCGGGTGAGAGTGAATATCCCCGCGAAGCCGTGCCTACCTCCAACGAGCACGAGATGTTTTATGTCAATCTCGACTCGATGAGCGGCTGGGTTGGCACACCTTACTATGATAGTGTGCTCTCTCATGAATTTCAGCATATGGTCCACTGGACGATGGATGAGAACGAAGATACCTGGATGGAAGAAGGCCTGGCCGAACTCGCATCGATGATCGTCACCCACGAAACATCGCTCAGCTTTGCCCAGTCGTTCCTGTTTACGCCCGCCATCCAGTTGAATGATTGGCCCGAAAATGAAGACCGGGGCATCTACTATGGGGCGGCTTTCCTGTTTTGTGCCTACTACTACCAGCGCTTTGGCGACGAAGGTGTAAAGGCTCTGCTGGCTGAAAAGGCAAATGGACTGGCCGCGATGGATAATGCCCTGGTCGCCATCAACGCGACGGATGCTAACGGGCAGCCAATTCGGATAGCCGACCTTTTTGCCGACTGGGTAGCGACAAATTGGCTGAACAACGGTGCCTATGCCTACACGTTGCCCGATCTCAAAGGGTTAGCAACCGCCAATTCGACCGGGAATCTCTCGGTGAGTGATTTGCCTGTCTCCACATCGGCACCGCAGTGGGGCGCGGCTTACCTGGCCTTGCCCGGTCCGGGGACCTACCACCTGTCGTTTAACGGCAGCCCAACGGTATCGCTGGTGCCTGTCGAGAAAGCGCACAGCGGGCAGTATGTCTGGTGGGGCAACCGCTCCAATAACAGCGATTTGCGTATGACGCACGAATTTGATCTGACTGGGTTGACCGATGCCACTTTCAGCTTCTGGACGTGGTACTACATCGAAGATCTGTGGGATTACGGCTATATCATGGTCTCGACGGATAATGGCGCGACCTGGACGCCGCTGGAAACAACCCTGACCACCACCGAAGACCCGCACGGCAACGCTTTTGGCAACGCCTACACCGGGCAGTCCGGCGACTGGGTGCAGCAGAAGGTCGATCTGAGTCCCTATGCCGGGCAGAAAATCTTGCTGCGCTTCGAATACATGACGGATGACGCGGTATTGCAGCCCGGCATGCTCATCGATGATGTGAGCCTCCCGGAACTGGGCTACAGCGAAGACTTTGAGAACGGCGACGGCGGCTGGGTTAGCGAAGGCTGGATCCGTACCAATAACATCCTGCCGCAGCGCTTCCTGGTGCAGTTGATGCAGTCGGGCGGTAACGAGCCGGTGACCCACTTGCTGGGGTCGGAGGACGCACCGCAGGGCGAATGGGATATCACAGTCGGCAGCGGCGCGGTGATCAGCGTCACGGGGCTGGCTCCTGTGACGACGGAACACGCCGAGTTCCAGTACACCCTGACCCAGTAGGAGCGCTGCTTGCGTGCAGCGTGCGAAGCTAAGCCGCTGCACCCGTTTTTCACCTTCCCTGCACTTTCTCCCCATTATTTTGCGTGGAAGAAGGCGCAGGGGATAAGGGGTTGTCCACAATGGTAAATTCGTTAAGTGTTGGCAGCTATGGGCGGGTTAACAAACCCGCCCTCCAGACTTTGATCATGACATGAAACTATCATGAAAGTAACCCTACCGAACGATTTTGAACGACAAATAGTGTTGTAAAATAAAGAGAGCCTTAAGAAACAAGTCGAACTGCTTCCAGATGGGGAGGGAGCCGGGAACGAAGTTAAGCGGAAGGCGAATAGAGATGGGTAAACAGGGTTGGAACAGCCGCCGAGTTGTAATGATCGTGAGCTGGTTCGTGATTGGATCGCTACTGGCGGTATGGATGGGACCGCTGCGTGCCGGAGCGCAGGGGGATGGTAAGCACCCCGCTCATTTGTCCTGGAACGATGCGCCGGTTCTCCCCTATCACCGCTCCCAGGCGGATTGGCTGCTGGACGTGGGCCGTAAGACCTTCCCGGAGGTCTACGGGCCATTCCCGACCCATGAATATCAGGTTGGCGAAGAGGAGCAGTTTATTCCTCTGGGGACGTACGATAACCAGCCTGAGACGTTTGTGCTGCGCTACCGCAGCGACCATGCCTATTACTGGTTCAACCAGGGCGAGATTATTGATCCCGATCAGTTGAAGGCCGCCGCCTTGTTCTTTGAGGATCACATCTGGCCGCTCAATACGAGCATTTATGGCTCGCTGGTGACCAATGGCATCGATGGCGATATCCGCCTGCACGTCGTCAGCCAATCCAGCATGAACGCTGGTGTGATGGGTGCCTTTAATCCCGATGATCAATGCCCGCAGTTTATTTGTCCCGACAGCAACCAGCGCGAAATAGTCTATATCAACCTCGGTCTTGCTCCCCTGGATTCTCCAGAATGGTTGGCGACGCTCGCCCACGAACACCAGCATCTGATCCAGTATTCGGTTGATGGTAACGAGATGCGCTGGCTTGACGAGGGACTCTCCCAGCTTGCCGAACACCTCAACGGGTTTGATCCACAGTCGATTGGCGGCAGCAACCTCACCGACTTTTTAGCCGCTCCCGATCTGCTGCTCAATGGATGGGCGGAAGATGTGTATGACCTGGGGCGCTATTATGGAGCGGGCTACCTGTTCACGGTCTATCTCTACGAGCGTTTTGGCCTGGACTTTATCCGCGCCCTCGTCCGATCCAGTTATGATGGGCTGGCCTCTGTAGAGCACGCTCTGGAGGAAACGGGGGCCGGAATAACGCTGGACGCTGTATTTGCCGATTGGATTCTCGCTAATTACCTCGATGATCCCTATGTTGGGGCGGGGCACTATTATTACCAGACCATCGATCTGCCGCGCCACATTCGCCCGGAAACGATTGACACGGGCACACCCTATCATGACACCGTGAATCAATATGGGGCGGATTATCTGCGGGTGCGCGGTTCCGGTGTCTACGAATTGAGTTTCGATGGCAGCGAACGATCCGATATCCTGAATACAGTGCCGCAGTCGGGCGATTGGATGTGGTGGTCCAATAAAAATATCAACAGCGCATCGCGTTTGACCGGTGCATTCGATCTCTCAGGATTGGATCGAGCCACCCTGGAATTTAGCGCATGGTGGGATGTCGAGAGTGATTATGACTGGTTCCAGGTGCTGGTCTCCGCCGATGGTGGGCACGACTGGCAAATCGTCAGCGGCAGCCGGGCCATAACTGGCGGTGAGAAGGCACCTGGCGCTTATTACAGCGGGCGATCTGGGACATGGGTCAAAGAACACATCGATCTCCGTGATTACGCGGGCAAGCCCGTTCTGGTCCGTTTTGAATATCTGACCGACGGCTCACAGACAAACTCCGGCGTAGCCCTGGATGACGTGGGCATTGTTGAACTCGGTTACAATGACAACGTAGAAGCGGGGCAGTCTGTGTGGAACCCCGACGGATTTTTGCGCATCCCGTCCGAAGTCGATCAAAACTGGACGGTGTGGGTGGTTTATGAGCAGCGGGGGCAGCATGCCACGGTAGAGCGCATGTCCCTGGACGATCTGCACACCGGGCGGCTGACGGTCACTATTCCTGATGGCGGCACGGCTACGATTATCGTGGGAGCCGCCGCGCCCTTCAGCGAAGCCCCGGCCACCTATAAACTCGTGCTTCTCCCGCAAAACTAACCTCAATCGAACTGGAGGGGTGTAGCAAGCTGCGCCCATGCTTGCATTACTCGTTTTTAGCCGCAAAAACAGCGAGGAACGGCAGCCATCCATCTGCTGTGCTGACTGTTTCTTGCAGGCAGAATTATTTCTGCTGTTCGATCATCGCATTCAGTTTCGCCTCAAGTTCGGCGCGCTTCTGCTGGGCCGCTTCCTGCCCGGCCATCCTCGCGCGGTGGTAACGTTCGCGCAGCCCGCCGCGCATTTCATCCCCCGAAGCGGGCGTAAACAGCAGCCCGACCATCGATCCCACGACACTGCCGCCCAGCACCCCACCCGCAAATGTGACTAACCGCCGCATGTCCCGCTCTCCTTGTAAACAAACTCCTGCTGCAATTATAGCACGTCACGGGGCAGAAATTTGACATCCGGCGCGCGCCGCTTTAGGCTTGCAACAACTGAATGGCTCATCAATCATGTTGTAGTAATGGAGAAAGCGGCATGGCGCATCCCCGTCTAGAAACGCTGTACCGGATTATCACTGAGGCCAGGTTAGACGCTCTGGCCCTGAACCCCGGCGCGCAGTTGCAGTATCTCACTGGACACGAATTTCACCTGATGGAGCGGCCTCTGGTCGTCTTCTTTGTGCCGGGCCAGAACCCGGTGGCCGTCGTGCCCGCTCTGGAAGCCGGGCGGCTGGAGTTCGGCGATATCCCCTTTAGATTGTTCCCCTGGAATGATACGGAAGGGTACCACGGCGCGTTTGCGGCGGCAGCCAATCTGCTCAAGCTGAACGGCAAACGGCTCGGTGTGGAGGAACTGCGTCTGCGCGTCTTTGAGTCCGAGATCATCCGCCAGCACATGCCAGAAGCCCAGATCTGCCTCGCCGGGGAGGCACTGGTATCCCTCCGTCTGCACAAGGACGCCAGCGAGATCGCGGCTATGCGCGAAGCTATCGCTATCAGCGAAGCCGCCCTGCAAGCGACCATCGATGCGGTGCGCCCCGGCATGACCGAGCGTGAGGTCGGCGGTCTGCTGGTCGTGGAACAGCTTAAACGCGGCGGGGGCAAACACCCCTTTGAGCCTATCATCGGAGCCGGGCCGAACAGCGCTCTGCCGCACGGTGAACCGGGCGATGATCGTGTCCAGCCTGGGCAGCCACTGCTGTTCGACTTTGGCACAACGGTGCGCGGCTATGCGTCGGACATTACCCGAACCTTCTCGGTAGGCGCTCCAAGCCAGCAGTTATCGGATGTCTACGCGGCAGTCAAAGCGGCGAACGAAGCGGGGCGGATGGCGGCAAAACCAGGCATTCCGGCGCAGGAAGTGGATCGCGCCGCGCGGCGGGTGATTGAAGCGGCGGGTTACGGGCAGTACTTCAACCACCGCACCGGGCACGGCCTGGGCCTGGAACCACACGAGCAGCCCAATATGGTCGAAGGCAACACGATGATTCTGGAACCGGGTATGGTCTTTACCATCGAGCCGGGGATCTATATTCCAGGCGCAGTTGGCGTGCGCATCGAAGATAACATGGTGATCACGGAGTCTGGCGCGGAAAGCCTGACGACATTCCCCCGTGATCTGATCCAGATCGGCCAATAAAACAGTTGGGGGCGGGTTGTTAACCCGCCCTTCACCTCTGCGTGTATTCCCGCGCACGGCGGGATCATTTGTCCTTACTTCACTTGCCCTTCGCGGCTGCCGCAGCCCGCTGAGTGAGGGTGGATTGCACCGTATTCAGGCTGTTGTAGGCGGGCCGCAGTTGAGCTTCCATCGTGGAGGCGGTCAGCGACGCGCTGGCTTCTCCCCGGCAAAAGGCGAACCAGCGTGCCTGTGCTTCATCGATCAGCAGCTTCGCATAAACTAGTTGCTCGGCAAGGTCGGCGGCGGTCCCGTCGGTATCGCGCAGGCTTTCGGTTGCCAGCACAGGCGTATGGTCGAAGGTTCTGACCCGGCAGTGTTCGGCGTCTGGACTGAAGCTGGCGCGGGCATCGTTCATATTGTCCCACAGCCATCCGGCCTCCTCACGCAGTGATTGTTCATAGTCGCTCAGATCGTCGTCAACCGTCCGGCCCTGCGTCACATTGAGACAGCCGGACAGTCCTGCCGCCAAAAGCAGGAAGATGATCCCGCGCCAGCCGAAACGGCGCATGCTAAACCCTCCTTTGTGACCTGTTGTCTCATTCAGTACAGTACACCGGCTTCCGCCGAAACGCTATCCCCGAAAATGGGGGGATGCGGCTCATACACCAGAAAGAAGATCCGGACTTTGCAGGAAAATGTAACTAAAAGCCCTGTTTTGATCATTTAGGGGCTGATTTTGACTCATTAAGCCCTGTTTTGATGAAATTAGACCTCACAACGACGGTTTTTCTAGCCGGAAATTCTTATAAGTTACTCACTATTCGGCAATTTCTTCTCGTGGCGATCCGCCGGTATATATTTTTTGAGGGGTGTTCCTAACCGTTTTCTAACTCTGGCCCCGGCCCTCAAAAGAAAAACAAATTTCACCGCAGAGAGCGCAAAGAACGCAAAGAAAAGCAGAGAAAAAATCAGTTAAGAGCATTTTTATCTCAAAGGCGTTGGGAAGTAAAAAGGTGTGCCTGCTGCGTCGCCACCGATTAAAATCGGTGTCTGTTGAGAACAAAGTCCACTGAAGGCTCTGGTTGGCGAGGGTGGTCACGGCAAGCAGCATGTGCTCTGATCAGGTTGTTAAGGTGCGCGGGCAAAGAAAAAGAACAGGTGTATTTACAGGATAGCACAGAATTTCCCCGGAAATACTCCCTTAAAGTTGAACCTTAAGTACTAATTACGAGATGGGGATGATAAAAAATAGTCCGTTAGCGGCGGCTGTGCACTGTACTCGTCTCCGGCCCGGCCAGCGGCAGCCGCACCGTGAAGATCGATCCCTGTCCGAGTGCGCTGGCAACCTGGATCGTGCCGCCGTGCGCCTCGACAATCTGCCGGGTGATCGCCAGCCCCAGCCCGGCCCCGGAGCGGCGCTCGCGCTGGCGGCTTTTATCCACCTGATAGAACCGCTCGAAGACGCGCGGCAGGTCGTCCGGGCGGAATGCCCTCGCCTGTGTCGGCTACGCTGATCTCGGCAACCCCATCCTGTGCAGCGGCGCGCACCTGAACGACCCCCCCGGCGGGCGTGTGTTTGATCGCGTTGTCGATCAGATTAGTGAAGACCTGGGCCAGCCTGTCACCATCACCAGGGACGCGCGGCAGGTTGGGTGCAATATCCGTTTCCAGCCGCAGCCCTTTTTCCTGCGCCTTGCCCGATAAGCTGTCGCTGATCGCCTGCAAAAGGGTGTTCACCTGGACTGCGTTGCGGCGCATCTCGATGCGACCTGCTTCGATGCGCGCCATATCGAGCAGTTCTTCCACCATCCGGTGCAGCCGCGCGGCTTCGTCGTGGATGATCTGGGCGGCGTGTTGGGCAGAGGCGGGATCGGAGGCTACGCCATCCATAATCGCTTGCGAAAAGCCCTGGATGCTGGTCAACGGCGTGCGCAGATCGTGTGAGACATTCGCCATAAAGTCGCGCTGCGCTTGCTGGGAAGCGGCGACCTGTCCGACCATGACATTAAAGGAGCCGGCCAGGGTGCGCGTTTCCTGCGGGCCATTGACAGGCACACGCTGTCCCAGGTCCCCGTTCGCGATGCGGCGGGCGGCGGTGCTGATCTGCTGAAGGGGGCGGGCAACCGAGCGGGCGATTAGCGCCGAGAGCACCAGCGCCGCCAGCAGTCCCAGCAGAAGAGCGCGGGCCAGCGGCGACAGCAGGTTATCGCCAAAGACGCGGATTACCTGACGCAGCGTGGGGCGGGGGACAGGCGCGGCGGCAAGCAGCAGCGGCGTGTTGCCGCGCATTTCCATATGCGGGCGGATGGCCTGGGCAACGTAGAGCCATTGTTTTCCGTTTGGATCGCGAAACCGGCCCTCGTACAGCGACACGAACATTGGGCGGCTGGCGTCCGGGATAAGCTGCTGCTGGTTTAACGCTTTCAGATAACTGCCTGTCTCGAACTTACCCGACGAATCGTAGAGTACCTGCCCCTCGAACGTGACGAGCAGCAGGCGCACGTCGCGCAAGCCCGCTTCATTGGTGATCACCTGGGTCCAGACGCTCGTTTGCGCGCCATTCATCCCGCCGATCTGCGCGACTTCGACAAAACGCAGATCCAGCAGGGTCGCCGTCAGGCTGCTGATTGTCTCGCCAGTGGGCAGAGGTCGCGACTGTAAAAAGACCAGCACCGACACACCAATCAGGCAGACCGTGATCAGCAGCACCACCGCGAACGAAACAAACAGCCTGGATCGCAACGAATTCAACATGCTTTTTTCTCCTCGCTGCTTCCAGGCTACTCGCAATGTGTTAACAATTTGTTACCTACGGCCCGGTGATTTTGTACCCTACCGACCAGACCGTTTCAATGTCCGCCGTGCAGCCCGCCAGTTTGCTGCGCAGGTGGGCGATATGCACGTCTACCGTGCGGGTCTGCCCATAAAAGTCGAAACCCCAGACAATATCGAGAAGCTTCTCGCGGCTGAGCACAATCCCCTCGTTTTCGACCAGGGCCAGCAGCAGATCGAATTCCTTGGCGCGCAGAGCGACTTCCTTACCGTTCACTATCGCGATACGCCGGGCCGGATCCACGCTCAGATTGCCCAGCCGCAGGATTTTACCTTCGGGCTGGTTCTGGCGCGGTTCCGTGCGGCGCAGGATCGCCTTGACACGGGCGACCAGTTCACGCGGATTAAACGGCTTGGTCAGGTAATCGTCCGCGCCCAGTTCCAGCCCGACAATCTTATCGATATCGTCGTCGCGGGCGGTCAGCATCAGGATCGGCAGATCGGATTCGGCGCGGATGCGCTTGCAGACCTCCCAGCCATCCATCTTGGGCAGCATCAGATCCAACACCATCAGGGCGGGCGCTTCTCGTTCGACCTGATTGAGAGCCGTCAGGCCATCCCCGGCGCTGATGACGCGAAAACCATCCTGTTTGAGATACAAACTCGCCAGTTCGATGATATTGGGTTCGTCATCCACCAACAGGATCAGTTCGTTACCCATCACTCAGTGCTCCCTAAAGACCAATCAGCATCGTATCGTGCGCGAATGTGATGTTAAATCCCTGCGTGCGCAGGCGATCCGCCACAGCCAACAGGTCATCATAACTCAGGTTAATGGGTTCCTCGATATGCGACAATACAACCCTTTTGGCGTCCAGTTTGCGCACGATATCAAGCGTCTGCTCAAAAGTCGCTTCGTGCTTCAGAACCGGGTGTTCATCGGGAATCATCTCAATGCCACTGAGGGGATGTCTCTTGGGCAGCCCCATCGGGATCACGGCCAGATCCAGCCCGCGCACGAAGTCGGGCGGATCCCAGTTAAACAGTTCATCGGGAGCCAGCAGCACGCGCTGAGGGCCGTCTTCCAGCAGAAAGGCGTAGACGTAATCCTCGGCCACGCGGAAGGGACGAATCGTAGTTGTACCTACTGTCACCACATCGCCATCAGCCAATTCGACCACGCGCACCACGCCGAATTTTTGCAGGTACATCATCTGCTCCCACGCGCCGAGCCATTGGCGAAAGTCCAGCGCGACCTGCTGGGGCAGGTAGATCGTCGTGCGCGTGTGGTTAGGCGGCCAGTGGAACCAGTCGGCGTTCATGGTCTCCCAGACGCGCAGCCCAGCCACATGATCGGGATGCCAGTGCGAGTAAAACGCCGCGTCGATTTGGGTGATGCGCGAACGATCAATTTGCAGTTTGCTTTCCTCCGGCGTGTCGATCAGCATGTTGGGGCCATGCACGAACACACCTGGCCCCGTCCGGCTGTAGGGAATACCCTTCTGGCGCGCCTCGGTGCAGATACGGCAGGTACAGCGCGGCCTGGGTGTGCTGATCGCGCCGCCAGAGCCTAAAATCTCGATTTGCATGGCTTATCAGCCTTCGGCATGACGGCGACGGCATCAATTTCTACCAGCGCACCCAGCGGCAGCGCTTTAACGGCATAAGTCATGCGGGCGGGCGGCTCCGTAGGAAAAAACGTCTGGTAGACAGCGTTCATCTCGGCAAACATAGCCATATCCGCCAGCAGCACCTGTACCTTGACCACCTGCTCCATGCTGGTGCCCGCCGCTTCCAGGATGGCGGCGATATTCTTTAGCGTTTGCTCGGTCTGTGTGATAACGGTTTCCCCAGCAAGCTGCTTGGTGCCGGGGATTACCCCGGCCTGCCCGGAGACAAAGACGAATCCGTTGGCGCGGATGCCCTGCGAATAGGGTCCGATGGCGGCGGGAGCATTCGAGGTAGCGATCACTTCACGGGACATAATTTCTCCTTGGTTGTTTATTTAACGGTTAGTAGCCAGCCACACAAACTGGTACGGTTGGAGGGTGAGCAGGCCATTGCCTCCGTATTGTTTGCCAGTGATCAGATCAACAGCCATATGCATGGTCCACCGCAGATTTTGCTCGGTCTCCGAAAAGTTTGCCAGTACCAGCACCTGCCCATTGCGCACATAGCCAAAGACGTGTTCGTTCCCCGTATCGAAAAATTCGGACGTGCCATTCGCCAGGGCCGGGGTCAACTTGCGAATGGCGATCAACTTGCGCAGAGTCTGGAAGATGCGCCCTGGCACGGTCGATGGATCGGAACGGCTTGCAGCGCGATCCCAGTCGAAGGCGGGGCGATGGACCCACCGGCTGTCATCTGCCTTGCTGGGATTTTCCTCATAGCGGTAATCGTTGAGTGCGCCAACTTCATCGCCCAGATAGATCAGCGGGATGCCGCCCGCGCTCAGGATCACCGAGTGGATCAACTCAATCCGGCGCAGAGCCAGCTCGCGCAGCGTTTCATCGCCTGCATCAAGGGCCTGTTCCAATCCTGCGAGGGATGCGCCCATGCCGGAAATGCGCATATCCAACGTTTGCGGGTTGTAGTTAAAGGGCACGCCTCTTGCGAAGCTGCCAGGGAAGCGCCCAGTATAATAGGTATTGAGAAACTGGCGGTGATCGAAGCCATTGATACCAATTTCCGCCGCATCTTCATTGGCAAACGTCCAGCCGATATCATCGTGACAGCGCACATAATTGACCCACGAGCAGTTGGCGGGGAGGACAAACCGCCTTTGCATCGATTTGCACAGCAGCCGGACCTGCCGGGTAGCCAGCGATTCCCACAGCAGCGCCATCAGGGTGGGATTGTAGGAGATGGGTGATTCGTCAAAGTCGATGTAACTGGCCACATCGGATGGGTGAACAATCGCCTCTGATTTAAAGATAAGGGCGGGGGCCGCCATACGCATCAGGGCATTCAGGGCGCGAATGATGGTGTGGACCTGGGGCAGGTTCTCGCAGGAAGTTCCCATCTGTTTCCAGACAAAGGCCACCGCATCCAGGCGTAGTACTTCGGCACCTACATTCGCAATCGCCAGCATTTCGCCCAACATCGCGGTAAAAAGGGCCGGGTTGGCATAGTTCAGATCCCACTGGAACGTGTTAAACGTTGTCCAGACCCACTTATTGATCTCCGGGCGGTAGGTGAAGTTGCCTGGGGCCTGCTCCGGGAAGATTTCCCGCAGGTGGCGCTCATAAAGATCGGGCATACGGCGATCATCGAACATCAAATAATACTGCTGGTACTCCTTATCGCCCGCCAACGCCTGCTGCGCCCACTCGTGTTCATCGGATGTGTGGTTAAAGACAAAATCCAGTACCAGACTGATTTTGATGCTCACGCAGTTCGCGGGCCAGATCAGCAAGCTGCTCAATGGTGCCGAGTGATGGATTTACCTCGCGGAAACTGCTGATCGCGTAACCGCCGTCGTTGTGCTCCGGCGGGCAGCGAAACAGCGGCATCAGATGCAGATAGGTCAGGCCCAGTTCTTCAAAATAGGGAATTTTTGCCGAGATTCCCGCCAGATCGCCTGCGAACAGATCGACGTAACACACGCCGCCCATTATCTGCTCGCTCAGAAACCAGTATGGGTTTTGTTCTCGCTGCTGGTCGAGGGCTTTCAGATCGGCAGAACGAGCGGCATAAAAACGAGCGGTTGTGAGAACCATCTGCTCCAGGTGATAAAAAAAGTCGTACTGCTGACCATACAGATCGTAGAGCAGCTTGAATGCTGTGGGAAAATGGCGTTGGAGCCGCGTACAAAAAATATCTTGTTCCGTGCTGTCTTGCAGAATCGCGGTTACGCGGGGCAGCAGACGGTTGAGCGAAACCGAGGTTTCCTTCTCCAGGTCGAACATAAAACCCCTCCTCAATAATAGATTAAATTTTCAGCGGATGCAGGGCCATGTTTCCGGGTGCTGGATATCGTTCCATAATTGCATCGCGCCGCGTATGACGAGTGGGTTGTGCTGCGTAGTGAGAGCAGACACAGGCCGGAATGCCAGTTCACTGATCTCGCTGCGGTCCGCCCGCAGTGTGCCGCCCACCGCCCGGCACTCGTAGGCCACTCCGACGGCATGAATCTGGTCGCCGTTGGGGCAGGTGTATTCCATGCCCTCGCTGTAGACGCCGATCAGACGTACCGGCTCGACTTCCAGCCCTGTTTCCTCTCGTACTTCACGGACGGCGGTTGCGGTCGTGGTTTCACCCAGGTCCGAAAATCCGCCGGGAACGTCAATCGTATGATCGTCATTGCGCCGCGCCGAAAGCACTTCGCCCGCCTCGTTGCGCACAATGGCCATCGCTCCAGGCAAAATCACGCGCTGGTGCCCGATCTGCCGCCGCAGGATAGGATAGTGGGGCGTCAGCATGGGCTGGCTGTAGACGGGTTCCAGCGCGCCCTGAGGAGCCGTGCGTGCTGCATTGACCATTGCCCGGTAAGCGGGGGAAACTGCGGTAAAGCCTCCTCGACAGGCATCCACAGCGCTTTTAGGGTCTCTTTTCCATCTGCGCGCAAGCTGCCGCCGACAGGCACGCGCCACAAAACACACCGACCACTGCTGGACCTGATCGCCATTCGGATAGAGCAAATTATAGGTCGGGTGGCTGAATACGCCTGCCAGCCGCTCGATCTTGACGTGCAGCCCGGTCTCCTCGTACACCTCGCGTTTTGCCCCGTCGCGCAGCCCTTCGCCCAGTTCCAGTGCGCCGCCCGGCAGTCCCAACCAGTCAAAATCGTAGCGGCGCTGCACCAGTAGCTGATCCTCGTCGTCAAAGACCAGGGTAGTCGTATAAACGAGATAGATCAGTTCCGAGCCAACATGAGCACGCAGCCACTTGACATAGCCATCCGCGAAGCTGACAAAAGAAGAGTCCGATTTCATGAGCTATTCCTCACAGGGGTGCAGTCTGCGGCGGATTTTAGCCCTCTGCTCCCGATCTGTCACTCACACTTGTTATAATCTCCCTAACCTGATTAATGATAGGCATACGTGAGCCACTGTTAACGGTATAAGGAGGGAACGTATCGTGCAAAAAGCAAGCTTACTGTCTCGGCTGGTGGCGTTGATCCTCAACTCAATCGTCATTTCATTCGTAGGGCTGATCGTTCGCCAGATCACCGGGGAAGATATCCTGGGAATCAGTGTCGGATTTATCATTGGGCTTCTCTACAACACTTACTTCTGGACCTCAAATCAAGGTCAGACTCCCGGCAAGAGGGTGATGGGGCTGCGGGTGGTCAAAACTAATGGCGGCAACATAGGCGTGTTGAGCGCCATCATCCGCTATGTTGGCTACTGGATCAACACTGCTATCTTTTTGCTTGGCTGGATCTGGGCTATTTTCGATGGAAAAGGCCAGGGCTTGCACGATAAGTTAGCTGGCACGATGGTTGTTCATGCTTAGCAGCAGCGCTGGATGGTCAAAACCTTGACAGCCGCTTCTCAGACTGTTAAAATGCACAGTGTCAGGCGGAGCAACTGTTCCGCCGAAATGGGCCTGTAGCTCAATTGGGAGAGCGCTACAATCGCACTGTAGAGGTCAGGAGTTCGAATCTCCTCAGGTCCACCTCTTGTACACTAGGCATATACAATTCACCCTCAAGCGGGAACGTGTAATACAACGTTCCCGTTCCATTTTTTACCACGATTTTCGCTACGAACTGCTGCACCGCCCGTGCTGCCAGCGCCCGGTTTCCACTTTCCAACACCTCACGAGTATCGGCAATCCACTGCTCAAGCAGATCGCTGGTCACCTCCTTGATTTTCATGGGTTTCACATAAAACCGCTTCAGGCTGTCCAGTTCAAAGAGCAGTTCTTCTTCTTCGCGCTTCCGCTTGTCGTAGCGCTGCTGGAGATGCACCGCATAGCCCATCTTTTCCAGCGTATCGATGATGTTCTCCATCGACTGGCGGATCTCTGCCAGTTTCCCTTCGACGGAGGCTATACGGATATCCGCATCCCGGTTTCGCTCTGAAAGGTGCGCGGCAAGTTCATCCGCGATAGGCCGCAGATTTTCAACTGTCAGCACATGAGTCATGAGATTATCGATCACCGCCTGTTCCATCGCTTTGTAGCTGATGCGCCCCGCCTGGCAGGCTCCATTCTTAGAATTTTTCTTCGTTGCGCAGATGAAGAACACATACTCGCCGCGTTTACCCGGTTCAGCAGGGATGCTTTCAACGTTCATTGGATGTTCTTCGCCATCGACTGCGCCGCACACCACCAGCCCGGACAGCAAATAATCGTTTCCGATCCGGCGCGGTTCGTACTCCCGTTTCACCTTCCTGCCCGCGAGCTTTTCGGCATGAGCTGCTCTTCGCTTCTGTTCTTCGTCATACCACTCACGCGGAATCATCGCCGGAACAAAGTCTTTGTAGATCTTGCCGCCGTATTCGAAATCGCCGGTGTAAATGAGATTGCCAAAGAATGACGTGTAGCCGTTCTTATTCTTGAACAGCTTGGTCGCGTTGTGAATCTCCGCGAATCCCTCTTTGTTGTGGCGCATCTCCCAGGCACGGTAACAGCGATCCCACGTTTCGGGATCGGGAACCAACCGGCCCACGATTCGAGGTTCGCCTGCCGCGCGTCCCTTGCGCCGTTTGTGTACGCCGATCTGGATATCCTCTTTGATAAAGCCCATCGGCACACGGCCTGGAGTCACGCCCAGATAGCCGCCCGTGCTCGGCCAGCCGGGATTGTGTTGGAGGAACTCTGGATCGTTGTCACGTGTGCCGACAAGCTGCGCCTCACCGCGTTTGACGTTCTGCGAGATTTCGTCCAGCAGCTGCTCATCCTGCCAGCTTTGGAACGCTTCGATCAGCGCATTGATACCTGCATTACCCGTGTTGGCTGAGGTCACCAGATCCACGATCGTGATGCCGCGCAGCTTCAAATCTGTCTTGATGTTCGTTGACTCGATGGCGTCGCGCCCCAGGCGGTTGGACTTCCAGAAGATGACGCCAAACGGCTGCTCTTTGGTGATCTTCTCGCGCTTATAGCGATCATTGATCCGCTTGAACTGGCGGTGCAGGTCATACATCATTTCCTGCAGGGCTTCGCGCTTGTCTGTATTCGACGATTTCCGCGCCTCATCCGTATAGACTTTTTCGAGCACCAGATTGTGACAGATGCAGTATTCGTGGATCGTTTCGTTCTGCTGCGTGACGGATCGATCCTGATCCTCACCGCCCGAATTCGCGGCAGTAGCCAACGACATGCGTTCCTGGCGGCAGCGGGCAGTCCGGGCGAACGAGATGCAGGTAGCGGTTATCGGAGTCGGTACATTATTTATCTCCTATGAAAACATCAGGATGCGATCAGGATGAAACTTATGACAATTTGTCTTGCCACACTCGTTGAAGTGGTTTGTAGTCGATCAGGATAATCCCTTCCTGCTGGATGGTTTCGCGCGCTTCTGGCGATATCACAAAATCGAAGTCTGTTCGCCGCACCGGCCAACCACCAGGATCGAGAGTTTGTGATTTGGCGCTGCCCGTGCTGGGATGCACCGCCCACTCCGTTAAGCCCACAGGTAGCTCACGAAGCAATTGGATATATTGGGTTGATTTATCGGCAAAGATTCAAGCTGAAGCTGTCCAAGAGATCATAATCGTCGGTAGGTAGCCCTTGACCCTGGACTTGATCAATGAACGGCTGTGAGCCAACACGAAGAGCTAAACCGTACTCTTTCGCCAATTCCATTGTCATGGAAAAAATGTCAGCACGCCCTCCACTGTGCAGGCAGTGCCAATCCAGGTGGACTGGCTTGAGACCCAGCCGCGAGTACAGTTTCAATTTGTGCCCGAAACTCTGCTTCCAGCTCGTCTACTTTCGCCAGAGCCAGCATTTCGGACATCCGCTCGTCGAAGTAGAAGTTCCCGTTTTCGTCCAATAACGATGGCACTCTGTCTTTAGAAACAAGGGGATGCCAAAGGTAGTGATCGATATCCCGGATAACCGATAGGTGAACGCCGAAGCTGATGTCCGGATTCTCCTTGAGCAGTTGCATCGCATGTGCAGCGCCGGGACAGGGAACCATCAAACTTGTGGATCGAACAATGCCATCCTTGATTGCGTGCACTATCGCTTCATTGATTGCCTGATACATTCCCAAGTCGTCAGCATTGATAAGCAATAACCGGGCATCTTCCGGATATCCTAAGAGCTTATTGGTTTCGCTTTTGTGCATTTGATTCTACCCTCCATCAATTTACCCCTGTGATTAAAGCCTAGTCTATACACACATTCTAAATCACCAAGCAGCAAATAAGGCCGTTACACTGAGTGCAGCGGCCTGTACGTCATTTTTGAAATTGGGGAAATTCCTAAAGTCGGGTTTAAGGAGGATATTGTAAGAAGGACCTTATACATTAAAGGGAATATTCCACCGCAAGACGGGAATTTTCCACCGCAAATGTAGCAAAATTCTACAGACTTCCTGTTTGGAGCCGGGTATCCTAGAACTGTTTCACAACATGAGGTGGCCTATTAGGGGAAATTATTAATTCCTATCATTTGAGGAATATTCCCTCAAGTATGGGGAAAAATCCTCATGAAAGGTTCCCATATTCCTCATGACTTCTGATTTTGAGGATGGTACGCTAGAAATGTCGTTCGTGGGCTATTTCCGCCAATCGGGATCGACCATCGTCGGATCGTAGTCTAACGATAGCTTGTGACGGATAAGGGCTTTGATACGTTCGCGAGTTTCTACGGGCAAATCGCTCCACTTGTTCGGGCCGATCTGGGCATCAGCTTCAATGCGCTTGATATCAGCAGAGGTTGTGATGGCATATTGCGCAATCAACTGGTTTGCAGCTTCACGGATCATAGCGGGAAAATTCAAATCGATTCCCGCCAATGCGTGGCGTGTATCTCGCCGCATCTCGTTGAGAGTATTTTTGATCTTCCGAGGTTCTGCCATTGCTTCCACGACACCCATCACAGCATCCTGTTTTTCTGGTGGCAGCTCGTCGAATACATCAGCAAGATACTCGGCACGTACTGTATTCGCATCAGGAGCAGGAGGTATATAACCCGCCAAACGAAACAGCTTTAATGAATTGATTCCGAGAGCATCGGCAATCCGGCGAAGCGTTCGAGCATCAGGGTCTTTAGCTTTAGGGTTATTTCCGTGTTTAAGGATATTCCGAACTACGCACTTCGATACACCAGCAACTTCAGCAAGAGAACTGTTGTTATGTCCCTGCTCTTGCATTAAGTTCAGCGATAAAACTTCCTAAAGTGTTCGGAGCATATGTCATCTATTTATCGCACGTCCTGTTTAGCTGATAACTTCTCATCTTCATTATACCTGATACTCTGTTTAATGCTGAGAGATCGGCTTGACTGAAAAATGCAACTTGCACTATACTATTGCATAGTGAACCGATACTCGTTTTTCAGTCGATACGTGCAGTGATTCTTTTGCTGCTAAATTTGTGATCTTGAATTCGTTCTAAAATACGAATTTCGATAATAGAGGGCCGCAAAAACATGACGAAACGTCGCGGAAGAAGCACCAAATGCACACCTCTGCTCATCGGAAACGATCCCAATCTGTGGCGTTTCGGCAGCTTGCAGGAGGCGCTTGAGGACAGCACCACCACTCTCGCTGCGATTCTGCGCAGCAAGACAGAGCCTGCGGAACCTGAACCTGTGGTGTTTGAGGGGCCAGCAGACGAAGACGCTGAAGCCGGAAACATCGCTGCGCGGTGAGTGCTTTTTTATTTAGCGCACCATCCCGTACTCAAGCCGTAGTGAGTCAGGAGTGATCCTATGATCAAACGTATCGAATTCTCACTCAATCTCGACGATCCAAAAGAGGCGGAAATTTATCGCGCGCTAAAGCCATCGTTACGCTACCGCCGCGCTGGATCGGTCATTCGTCAGGCGCTCCGGGCGCACCTCATACCTGAAGTTATCAAAGGAGAACTGCAATGACGAAGCGTAAGTCAAACACATCTCTCCCCGGCAGTGTGATCACCATCGGCCTGGATATCGGTTACGGTGTTGTCAAAGCGATCACCGATCAGCAGTCCGTAGTTTTCCCGGCTGTGATGGGACACGCCCGCGAACTGAAATTCGGTCACGAGACGATGCACACCAAATACCCCGGCGATCAGATCACCGATGATCAGGGGACATGGTTTGTCGGCGATCTGGCGCTCTCGCAAATTCCGCAGGGCGAACTGCTCCGGCTGCGGGGACGGACTGCCAACGAGAGAACGATGGGTAACGCCTTCCGGCTGCGATTAGCGAAAGTCGCGATCAGCAAACTCATGCAGGGGGTGTGGGATGGCGATCCTGTGCATCTCCGCATCTCGACTGGGCTTCCGGTGGATCACATGCCGGATGCTGATGAGTTAAAAGCCGCGCTGATGGGCCAGCACATGATCCGGACGGACTGCGCTGAACTGGTCGCCAACGTCACCGATGTGATGGTCATGCCGCAGCCATATGGCACCGTCTATCTGAATTTGCTCACTGAGGATGGCGAGATCAACGACCATCACATTTACATGCGGACAGGTGTGGTCGATGTGGGCACGTATACCGTCGATATCGCCCTGGATGAAGATGGCGAATTTAAAGATGCCGAAAGCGGGAGTGTGGAGAGTGGGGTCTATACCGCCCAGGAACGCATCGCCGCTCTGCTGGAACGGGACCACCGCCAGAAAATCCCGTACAGCATCATCGAGCGCGTGATGCGCACAGGCATTTTTATGGCGAACGGCAAAGCGATTGACTACAGCGCCGAAGTCGAAGATGCCCTGTCCCCGCTGCGCAGCGCCACTCTCAATCTGATCAGCGAGAAGTGGAAGCGCGGTGCCACCGTCGAAGTGATCTACCTTTCTGGCGGCGGCGCGGAACTGGTCCACGAGCAGGTATCTGGAAGCCTATCCGCAAACGCAGTTGGTATCCAATGCCCAGCTTGCCAATGCGCGCGGCTATCTGAATTACGCCAATTTTGTTGCCCGGCAGGAGGCAGTTTAACACGTTAAACCAATCGGTTAAACGTGTTAAACACGAGGCGCAGCATGGGAAAACGCAAACCAAAACGTCCCTATCGTCTGATCGGTTTTAAGGCCTACATCGATGGCGATCAAGCGATCATCGATTGGTGGGACAGCCTGGATGATGGCAGCCGCAGCACGGCGATCCGCGATCTGCTCCATGAAGCGCTGGGCCTGAAACCGCAGCAACGACGTAAGACATACGACCTGCCGGAACTGGCAGATCTGCGGCAAGACACGCGCTGGATACGCCAGACCTTAAACGACATGCCGACCTATCTGGAACAGCTTGTAACACACTTGCAGCCAGCGGCTGTCGTGCCTGTTGCCAGAGGACCCGATCTGGCTGTGCTGAACGATGCTGAAAGCCAGCGTCGTGCGCGCAAATTGAAGCGGGTGAGCTGGTGAGCGCTTTCCGCTTGTGGGCTGCGAATGCAGCCCTCCGGTTGTGTAAGACACAACCGGATACGGGGGAACCGGGAGCGGTTTGGGACGATAGGACGCGTCAGGTTCCCCCTAAGCCAGCTAAATTCGCTGGCTCCTCAAACGCCGGAGGGCTTACCGCAGCGACTCACGTCGCTGCCAGGGCGCATCGGTGCTGCGCACCCTCAGCGCCCGTCGGCCTGGCGTCCCAGGCCGACAAAAAGCACTCCGCGCCATTTTCGCAGTTGGGACCGGTGCAGACATATGGAGGGGTTATGTATCACCATGATGTAGTCGCGGCCATCGCAAGACGTTTGCCGCACCGCACGCAGCGGGATGTTACGGAAGTGCTCGATCTGCTGTTCGAGATCTGGGAAGCCGAACTCGGACAGGGCAACGAGGTCACCATTCCGGGGATTGGAAAACTGGAAATTGAAGTGCACAGCATGAAAGTTTCCAAGCTCGTAAGACACTGGGTTGGTCCGGATGCGCCGCAGAGCATCCCGCGTCGTTATGGTCGCTTGCGTCTGTTCAGATCGTTCAAAGCACGCTGGGGAGCGTAAGACAATGGGCAAAAACGATGGTTACACAGAACGGTTATCGGTCGGTGTCACGCCGGAGCAAATGCGGCGGATCGATGAACTGCTGCGCGTCCGTGCCCGTCAGGGCAAGATGCAGCACCGAACCGATCTCATCCGCGAAGCCGTGAATCTCTATCTGGCGCAGCAGGATGATATTCCTGGCACTCGCGCCGCCATCACGCGCCGCCTGGAAAATCGGATGGATCTCATGGAACAGCAGTTAGCGCGGCAGGCGGATCTGCTGGATCGGCTGGTGGCCTTTTTCTCGCAGCGCAGGCCGGGAGGATAGCCGGTGGATCGCAAGCAGATGTGCGTGGCAAATCTGAAGTACAAGAAGCCGACTCAGAACGAGAGCCGCCGCATGAAGAACCTGCTCAAATATCTAACGTATCGCGACAGCCGCGACGATTATGTGCCGCAGGTATCGGGGAAGGAGCGATGGATCGATCACGGGATGGGCAAGTCGGTGGCTCAGATCGCGAAGCACTGTGACAACTATCAGAGCGAGCATGTGCTGCTGTTCAGTCTCGTGATCAATCCGAATCCCGATCTGATCGAGATGGTTCCCTACGAACGGCGCGAACAGTTTGTCCAGTTGCTGACGGAGTTCACGGTGCAGGACTTCTTCGATGCCCGTGGTATCGATACGGGCGTCGAGTGGTCCATGGTGATCCACCATCGCCAAACCGACGACACCGGGAAACATGATCCCCACGCTCATGTGGTGCTGCCAGGGACGTACTACAACGCCGATGAAGAACGGCGAGTTCCCTTGTACTTCACGCAGAATAAAAAAGCGCAGCACATCGATCTGCTGCACTCGATCACAGAACATAACACGGCGTATCTGATGGAGTATTACGTGGGTCCGGATTGGGAGAAGCGCTACGACGCGCTGCATCCTGAAACCGCGCCGGAACGAGAATCACCTGATTTATCGCTTGATATGTAGAAGCACGGAGAGGACCGGAGCGCGAAAGGTTGGTCGCCAAGAACGCCTCGGTCCCCTCCATCAAACTAGGAATAACTATGACACACAACGACAGCAGTAACAAGGTACGAGCCAGCCGCGACGACTTTTTAGCCGCCCTCTATGCGAACGCAGATCCGGCGTTATTCCTGGAACTGCGCGGCATTCATCCTGAAACGGCAGCGGTCCGCACTTTATGGACGACGATTGGCAGCAAGAAGCGTCTGGCAATGACCTTGCAGCAGGCGGATGCTATGAATCGCTCCGGCTTCGGCATCTACTTCGCGCCGTGCCTGCGCCAGAAGCAGAAAGGCAGTGCCGACGCCGCGGCGATGCTCCCGGCGCTGTGGATCGATATCGACTGCGACGATGATCCGGAGCAGCGCGAGACAGCACTGGCAAAACTGCACGCCTTCGATCCAGCACCGTCGATCATCCTGGACAGCGGCGGAGGCTGGCATGCGTATTGGCTGCTCGATCAGCCTTATGTGCTGGCCGATAACGATGCGCGGCAGCATGTCGCCAATATCCTGCATGGGCTTATTTGCGGCGGTGGGCGGTGATGCGGAGTATGCGAAGTCGGTGGCGTCGCTGATGCGCCTGCCGGATTCGGTCAATACCAAGCCGGATCGTGGGGGTGTGATCTGCGCGATCCGCGAATTCCATCCGGAGCGGCGTTATCCCTTGTCCGCGTTTGAATGGCTGGCGGTCAAGCCGGAGCCGGTCATCCATCAGGCTCAAGCGCTGCCTTCCAATGGCAAGCACGCGCCGCTGCCGCAGGTCACACTGGATTATCTGAGTCAGGGCGCAGGGAAAGGCAACCGCAACCATTCGCTTGTTCGATGCCGCCTGCCAGTTTCGGGATGCGGGATACAGCCAGGCAGAAGCCGAAGCGCAGCTTATTCCGCGCCATGTAGCAGATGGTATCGGGAACGAGAATCCTGCTGCGCGCGAACGAGAAGCCCGTGCCACGATCACCAGCGCCTACCACCAATCGCCGCGCGATCCGATCTGCCGACTCAGACAGACGACAGGTGGACGATCAATTCGTGAGCTTGATTGAGCAGTATGGATCGGAGAACAAACCGCCGCCGGAAGCAGATCGCGGAAGCGGTGAAGGCCTGCGCGCATCTGGATGCGGTTGAATGGGCGGTGCAGCGCCAGCAGTTGAAAGCGTTGTGTGGGGATGGGCTGCGCTTGTCGGATCTGGATCGGCAGTACCGGCAGGCGCGGAAAGCGCTGGAACGTGAAAAGCGCCAGGAGTACAGCGAAAACGAGGAGTATTACGAGGCGGATGGGCGCATGGTCTACCGCCATACGACGTATCACGGCCCGATCGAAAAGACGGTCGCGGCCTGGACAGGGCGCGTTACCGAGCGGATCTCGCAGGTCAATGATGATGGGCAGGTCGAGCATGTCACCGCGCTGGAACTGCGGAATGATCACCAGACGCTGACGCTGCAAGTGCCGAGCGAAATGTTTGGCGATGATGCGGCGCTGCGGCGTTTTATTGCTGGGCGCGCGGGGAAGCCTTCACCGTGCGCGCTGGGATGGGGAAACATCTCGCCCCGGCGATTCTGAGCTTGTCGGGCAGTTATCCGACCCGGACCTGCTACCGCTTCATGGGCTGGACGCAGATCGACGAGCGCTGGACGTATGTCTCGCCGGGTGTTTGTGTGAATGCGGAGGGCAAGATCGAGAATCCGCCGGAAGTCGAACTGGATGCACGGCTGCGCGATTATGGGCTGCAAGACGCCGACTGGGATGACTGTCTGAGCGCGTTTGAGGCGATGATCCCGGTCTTTCCCAAACAGCTCGCGCCGGCGTGTATCGCCTTTGCGCTGCTGCCGCTGGTGCAGCGATTTTTTCCGACAGCTGCACCGCGTCCGGCGATCCACCTGGCCGGGACGTATGGCAGCGGCAAATCGGAGTTGGCCGCGCTGATGAGCAGCTTCTACGGGACGTTTTCGCGCGATACGCCGCCTGCGCAGTGGGGCGATACGATCAACACCGTCGAGGCGATGGGTTATCCGCTGGCGAATGCGCTGTATTGGGTGGACGACTACAAGAGCATCTATGCCGACGAGCGCACCTTCACTCGTTTTCTGCAAAGTTACTCGCGCGGGATGGGGCGTGGACGGCTGACCCGCGAAGCCAAACTGCGCCAGGAGCGTCCGTGCCGGGGATTGGTTCTCAGCACCGGCGAAACCGTGCTGGAAGGCGAGGCCTCGGTGTTGTCGCGGATGCTGGTGCTGGATGTGCCGCCGTGGGAACATCGCGATCCGGGCGGGCTGCTGCTCGCCCAGGCGGACCTGCTGCGCCAGCATCTGTCCGGTTTCACCGTCCAGTTCGCGGCCTGGATTGCCCAGCAGGTCGAAGAACACGATCTGATCGCCGACATCTCGCGGCGCTTCACCAACAACGTGAACGGCTACCGCAAGAAGCTGGCAGCGCTGGGCGGTTCCCAGGCCAATACCGGGCGCATTATCCAGAACTGGGCGGTGCTGGTGACGGTCTACCAACTGCTGCGGAAGTTCCTGGAAACCCACGAGGCCGACGAAGCTGCTGCCCGGCTGGCAGGATGTGATCCTGGAAACCGCGCAGACCGTGCGCCAGGAGCGCGCCAGCGAGGTGTTTCTGGATTTGCTGGGCCAGTTGCTAGCCGGTGGTCAAGCTGTTCTGGATGGAAACATGCGCACCCCGCGAGAATCCGCTCCTGGTACGACGATCGTTGGCTACCGGGATGGCGAATATATCTATCTGCTGCCCGAAATTGCCTACCGCGAAATCACCAAGGTGCAGCCGCTTCGCTTCACCACAACAGCGATTGGTGCCCAGCTGAAAGAAGACGGTTTGCTGCTTCCAGGCGGAAACAGCTTAACTGTGCAGCGGCGGGTTCGAGGCAATCCGACGCGTTTTTGGCGACTCAAGTCGGAAATTTGGGGCTGTGACAGTTGTGACACCTGTGACAGCGAGTAATTGAGCGCAAAAAATCATGTGTACACATGCAAAAAGACCCTGTTACAGTTGTGACAATGTGACAGGGTCTTCAAATCTTTACCGAGATTGTCACAGCGTAACAGGTGTCACAGGCTGTGACAATCACTTTTACCAAAATTACAAAAAAATGCTACCCCTCAAAAAATATTTTTATAGTGTAGAAAATGAGGTTGTGACAGCTGTGACAGTGTGACAGCAGATGACAATTTCCTCTTGATGTCGCTAATAACTTCATATCGGACATCTATGCCATGAGCTAGATAGTGTTCGATAGACGAATAATCCGAGCAGAATGCCCAGAATATTTGCACCTATATCTAGAAATGAAACACCACGTTCAGGCACAAAAAACTGCGAAAGTTCAGCCACAAAAGACCAGATGAGGCCACCTATGAGAATCCATCGGATTAATTTTGAGTTGTCGATATAGAGCTTAAGCGTCCAGCACCACAGCAGCGCCAAAATCGTCTTGAGAATAACGTGACCGATAGCATCCGTCGTTTCGGTACCACCAAATAAGTTTGAAATCCGGGAAGCCCCACTACCGTTACTCCCAGGCGACAGCATCAAGAATACATCGAGGGCTGTCCAGGCGAGCGCGAGAGTCCATCGGACAATTGCCTTCTGAAAATACGAGGATAGATGATTAAGTTCACCAGCTTTGTGCAATGTATTTACCTTATCTGATGCTTATAGCGCGACTCGCTGACATAGATTTCGCTAGTGGTTGCGGTGCAAAGCAATGAGAAGCTAAAGAGTACACCTGAGTCAGAAGGGAAGTCAACCGAGAATAGGCGTTGGAATGATTAGCGCAAATAAAAAGGACCAGTGACTTTGTGCGAGTTGGCTAGTCCTTTGCTGTTTTAGTTTGATTTTGAAACCGTACGCTTGAGGTGCTACCTATGCATTTGGCGGTAGTTTCGATCAGTCGGCTGCCGCACTCATAGTTGCAGCAGGTTGCGCAACCTCAATCCCCTGACGCAGGTGCTCACACACGTAATTCACTTGTTCCTCAGTCATGACACCCGAGAAGGGTACTGCCAGGAAGGTGTCGCCAGCTTTTTCTGTGTTTGGCAGATCGCCACGTTTCCAGCCGAATTGCTGCTGATAAAACGGTTGTAAGTGAATTGGCGTGAAATATGGTCGTGAAGGAATACCTTGTGTTTCGAGATAAGCTCATAAGGCGGTTGCGATCAACACCATCTGTCGCAGCGGATAACGTATACGAACCAACTCATCTTTGTTGTGGTGTTCGGCAATGTATGGCTTCTCAATGCCATCGATCTGATCGATACGCTCGTTGTACCACTCTGCAACCTGTGTCGCGCTTTGCCAGAAGTTCTTCGATGCGCTGAATCTGAGCCAAACCGAGCGCTGCACTCATCTCATCCATGCGGTAGTTGTAGCCAAGGCGGGTGTGATTGAGCCAGGCGTCAAAGATGTCGCGTCCCTGGTTTCGCAAGCTCCGGAATAGGTTTGCCCATTCCTCATCGTTCGTGACAATCATGCCACCTTCGCCAGTGGTCATCTGCTTATTGGGATAGAAAGCAAATATGGCAGCTTTTCCCATTGTTCCTGCTTGTCGACCTTTGTATTCCGCACCAATAGCTTCGCAGGCATCCTCGATCACAGTTAATCCGTGCTTTTGCGCAATAGCCAGAATTGGGTCCATGTCTGCTGGCTGTCCGAATGCATGGACAGGAATAATTGCTTTGGTACGCGGTGTAATCGCAGCTTCGATCAAAGCCGGATCGATATTGCCCGTTCGAAGATCGATATCCACAAATACAGGCTTAGCGCGTTCGTAGAGGACGCAATTAGCCGAGGCGATGAAGCTAAACGAGGGGGTGATAACTTCATCACCTTCATTTACCTCAGCAGCGATTACAGCAAGATGCAGACCACTGGTGCCAGAGTTAACTCCAATAGCGTGCTTGGTCTGGCTGAACGCTGCAAACGCCTGCTCAAATTCGCGTATCTGTGGGCCGAGACTCAGATACGGCGTTCTAATGACCTGATTGATTGCAGCGATTTCTGCGTCTGTAATATCTGGCGAGGACATGGGAATTTTCATAGCAGTATTCATCCTTGGAGGAATTGAATACTATCTTAACGAGCAGGAACGCCTTTGACAGTCACGTTGTCTGGCACATCATCAACCACGACTGCTCCCGCTCCGACAATCGAATTGCAGCCTATTTTTTTATAAGGAATTACAATTGCGCCGATGCCTATCAGTGTTCCCTCACCCACCTGGACACCGCCCGCAAGACGAGTACCTGGACCAATATGGACGAATGCACCGATCTGACAATCGTGATCCACAATTGCCGCTGTATTAATAATTGCGTGGTCGCCAATTACTGTATCAGGATTGATGATCGCGCCCGCAGAGACGACAACTCCAACGCCAAAGCGAACCGATGGAGCTACGATTGACTGGGGATGTATAGCATTGCATAAAAGCTGTCTACCATTTAACTTTGTAGCAAGCGCACGTCGCACAGCAGTTTGAGCCAACACCAATGATAAGAGGATTATCAGGATATTCGGAATGCAGTGCTATTGGGCCTAGTACAGGGATATTCAACGGGCAAGTATTCCATGTCCGAGGATCATCATCGAGAAAACCTGCTACTGTTATTCCCTGAGATTGAAGAATATCCGCAATAACTTTTGCGTGCCCACCAGCTCCCAGGATAAGTATCCCCGTCTTAACGTTAACTGGTTTGATGATCTGCTGATCCCATAAATTCCGCTGTTGTAGCATGTCCATCCTGGTTAATCCCCTCTCGCCTAATAACTTTCCATACAGTAAGAACGAGAATTTTTAGGTCCAGCCATAAGGACATATGGTCAACGTACCAGACATCCAGTTCGAATTTTTCTTCCCAGGATAGTGTATTGCGTCCATTGATTTGTGCCCACCCGTAATGCCTGGACGGACTTCGTGTCGTCCGCGCCTGTTCAGGTGTATAGCGGTCCAGATATTGCATCAGCAGGGGACGCGGCCCAGACCAGACTCATGTCGCCCTTGAGTACGTTGAACAGTTCCGGCAGTTCGTCCAGGCTTGTTCGGCGCAGGAACTTGCCCAACGGGGTGGGCGCTCACGTCAGGAAGTAATTCCCACTCGTCGTCACGCTCATTTGTCATCGTGCGGAATTTGAGAGTGTGAATGGCTTTCCGCGAAGCCAGGACGTTGCTGACGAAAAAATATGGGCTTACCAAGCATAATGTTGAGTAAAGGAATCAGGATTAGCATTATAGGCGCAACCGCAATCAAGACAGCGACTGCTGCTACTACATCAAATAGGCGTTTTATAAAGACAGAATATAATCTCATACATTTTCACTCATTTAAGAGAACTGTTTTATGGCGTTTCTTGCATCAGTGGTTGTTTAGCGACTACCATTCTAACAAGTACAATGTGAACGCCTTCAACTGGCACTCAAGGTTTAACCAAAGAACTAAAGATTGACTTTAAGTCTTGGACCAAGCGCTTACGGTCAAATTTGGTTACAGCTATTTCACGTGCAGCTTTTCGAGCAGTATCAAGTAGTGCTTTATCGTGGACGAAATTTGCTAATTCATGCGCCGCACGGGTAGTGTCATCTTGGGGTAACACTATTCCTGCATTAGTATTGTTTAACAAATCAGCCTGCCATCCCCCATAGTTGATTGCTATGGGTCTGCTAGCTGCTAGTGAATCAAGAACTTGTTTGCAGAGTTATTGAATAGGGGCTCAAGCGGAATAACAGTCGATGTAGTTACTGTTGCCGCTGCCATAACATTAGGCATTTCGCTTTTAGGAATGGGATCCCAAATCCATAGATTTTTGTCTAGGACATCACTGCTTTTAGCCTTAGCAATAACATCCTCACGTTTAATACCATCGCCTACTAATAAGAAACGAACGTCTGGGGCAATGGTCTGCATTGCTGCTGCAACGTTCACTAGATAGTCAACGCCGTTGACAAATCCAAATGTACCTGTATATACAATCAGAGGTTGATCCTTAGTTAGCCCAAGTTGGGCTTGATGCTATATCCACAGGTTTCATCAACTGCAAATAGATCAACGTCACAACCATTTGGTAGAACAGTAATTTTGTTTTCAGGAATTCCTCGCCGGATGATCCTGCCCCCATCCCAGGAGACAAGGCAACAACATGTGCAGCGGTGTGATACGTAATCCATTCTAGAGCCCGCGCTGCGGCAATTGCAGCAGGATTTTTTAGTGCTCCCATTGCAATTGGTAATTCAGGCCAAAGATACAGCTACCTCAAAAACGAAAGGTATACGGTGCCAAAAATGAGCTACCATGCCTGGAACTGCAATTGTGAGAGGGGGACTTGAAGCAAATATGACGTCTGCTTTATATTTAATTGCCTGTATTGATGCCTGGATAGCAAATTGAAAAAATGCCCAAATGCGGCGTCCAAAAGACATATGATTAGAATATCTAATTGGTAGCACTACCGTTGGAATGCCTGATATCTCCAATTTAGTCACTTTGGAGATTTGTTGGTATTGTGAAGGTAGCGCGGCAAAGGAGGTGATTATGCAAACTTCGTGCCCACGTTCAATTAACTGCCTCGCAAATTCGTATGATCGCGTGCCAGTACTAGCTTCACGTGGCGCGAAGTACTGATGTAGATATAGGATACGCATTGGAGGATTACCTCATTGGCTCGTATGCTTATAAACTGGAGAGAGAAAATAACAAGTATGTAAGGGCGAGTAATTATCTTTGATTGTTTACTGCTGACTGCAATATCTCTTCAAACTTGTTAGCCATATCAACTCTGGCGAAACGTGTATGAGCTAGTTTACGAGCTGGGCACCAGCTGCCTCGATTTTTTTTTCATTAGATAGGAAATCAATAAGTTGTTCAGCAGCTTGTTTTGGATTGTCAGCTGACAAAACAATGCCAGGATCCAGTTTCTTCTATGAGATCAGCCTGCCACCCGCCATAGTTAATTGCTATAGGTTTACCGGCCGCCAATGCGTCAAAAAACTTATTGGCAGAGTTATTCCATAACTCACGCAAAGGTATCGTTATTGAAGTAGCAATTGTCGCAGCAGCGATTGCATTAACTAGCTCAGTTTTAGGAAGAGGTATCCCAAATCCACAGATTTTGATTGAGTACGCCCAGTGACTCAGCTTTGGCACGAACTTCATCCTTTTTAGCCCCAGTTCCAATTAACAAGAAGTGAATCTCTGGTGCAACAGTTTGAGTGACAGAGGCAACTTTGACTAAATAATCTAGGCCATAGATATATCCAAAGGTTCCTGTATAGACTACTAAAGGCTGCTTAGGGTAAGCCCTAACTGCTGGCGAATAGGTTGTCCACGTCTTGCAGGAATATCAAATAACTCAATATCGCAGGAATTCGGAATAACCGTAACCCGTTCTGGTCGAATGCCACGCCTTATCACTCCCTCTGCCATACCGGGAGATAAAGCGATTATATGTTTGGAACTATGATAGGCAAGCCATTCTAAAAGACTTGCAGCAAATCGAGCTACAGGATTTCTCAATGCACCAAGAGCAATGGGTAATTCGGGCCACAGATCGCGGACTTCAAATACCATTGGAATATGATGCCATAGATGAGCAGCTAGGCCAGGAATAGCGATGGTCAGCGGTGTGCTTGTTGCAAAGACCACATCACCGTTCTGACGCATGGCCTCGCTCGAGGCCAATAGGGCGAATCTGATAAATGCCAGTATACGCCGAGAATATGACATTTTGTTTGAGTAATCAACAGGAATAACTACAGTAGGAATTCCCTCAATATCAACTCGAGTGGTTCTAGGGAATGGGCCATATCGATCTGAGAGCATGGCTGAGGAAGTGATCATGCATACGCTGTGCCCTCTGTCGATTAGTCGCCGGGCAAACTCATAAGAGCGTGTTCCCCCTTGACCTTGAGGTGGTACAAAGTATTGATGGAGGTAAATAATATTCATATCGTTCTTCTATTCGACTTTGTTTGTAAAAATATCACCAGAGATTTGGTTTCGTTGCAATAATGAGCAACTGAAGGTTTGTACTAAGATACCCCTGGATCTGATTTCAACATAGTAAGTAATTTGGATTTTGCGAAGGCGCAGCGCCCTTTGACGCGATTGTTTGCGCGTAATTAGCATGGCGTTTATTGGAAAAGAGACAAAAGCTGTGATAGAAGCCACACTGACAAAAGTGAGCCAGGATTTAATATGAATTAATTTGCGCATTAAAATCCCGATACCAATTACCACTGTCATACAAAGCCATGATTTGAAGTAGTCGGGATAGAATGTGTGCCATTTTGCATCGCTGTATTTTGCGGTGTAGATCGGCCAAAATATAGTCCTTCTGCCTATTTCGAGTAAGGAGCTTACACCAGCAATGGCATATAGCCCAAGCGATGTAGTGTTGATCAGGTATAAGGTGATAACTATGCTTGTTATTGATATTGCCAACATAAATATAGCATCTGCAATTAGGTTGTTGGTGATCATAAAAACATATTCCAGGGAAATTACACCACAACTTATCGCTGTGGGGAGCAAAGTCAGGATAGAAAGAATGTATAGCAAAGAAGTATCTTGTTCGGGAAGCCATATCCGGTAAAAATCATAGCCTAGCGAGATGAATCCCCCGAGTATAATGGGTGCAAATAACGTTAGTAGTACAAACGAGATTTTAAGTTCCTTTATCAAGCGAGGCTTGTCTTGGGCATAGACTTCACGAGATTGGGCACTAGGGCAATTGCCAAGGTGTTTGAAAAAGTGTAAATCAGGGCTGGGATGGTCTTGGCAATTGCTAGAAGCCCTGAAGCTGAAGCACCTAATAGCAAGTTTGCAATTGTCAGATCCCAGTCCGATGAGAAAAATGGCACTCATCTGACTCAAGGAGAGCCATACTCCGGACTTTAACAATGTGAACACTATGTCCCTGCTGAACATACGGATGTCCAAGCTGAAATCAGGCAGGAGTTTTCGCTTGAACGTAATTCCGAGCGCAATCTAAGTCAGCGCAAGACCAAGAAATGATATCCCCAAATACACAATATTCGGTGTAAACAGAGTAAACAGGCAAAGGATGATTACTGCCTGAGTGATTTTTGAGATGATGGAAGTTAGCGCTTGGAGATCGATCCTGTTTTTTACAAATGTTGCAGATGCGTATACCGAGAATATTAGTGTAAGTATGCTCCCTGTAAAAGTCAATAAGAAGAGTGTTTTTACATCACCGACTAGGGGATTGGGGCGGCAGATTCTTAACGTACAGGTTGCCGGAGTTTCGGCGTGGGTACGGCGGTGACATTCGCCCTGGCGGGGCGGTACCGCGCGCGGGCCTTTAGCGATGTGTACCGGTGTCGGGCGGCGAATGCTCGTTGAGCCATTCCCGCATGGCGTCATTAACGCGCGTCTGCCAGCCGCGGCCGGTGGTTTTCAAGGCGGCCAATACATCAGCGTCAAAGCGGATCGTGGTCGGGACCTTGGTCGGCGCCCGCTGTGGTCCGCGGCGCCGTGCCGCCAAGGCGGCGCGGACCGCTGGAATCCCTCCCCGGCGCACGACGACCGCATTGCTCCACGCGGCCTCTTCCGCTGGGGTCGGCGGGCGATCCTCCCCGGGGGCGTCGGCAATCAGTTGTTGCCATGCTTCAGGACTCGCCGGAAAGCCCTCTGGCAAAGTATCGAATTTCATGCTTTTCGGCCTTGCGCAGGCTGATAACGTGCAGATGTTCGCCGCGCTCTGTGTAAGCGCGTTCCACCTTGTGTTGCGACCAGCCTCAGCCCCGAAAGGCGCGACATATCAGCCCAGGGCAACGCCCTGGGA
>CAVWCQ010000010.1:0-79103 GCA_963753545.1 uncultured Chloroflexia bacterium | reverse complement strand
GGCCGGCATGATCTGCATCCCACCCGATGCCTTCACGCAGCTTGTCATGGGATACCGCACCGTCGAAGATCTGCGCGACTTCTTCCCGGACATGATGGCCTGGGGCGAATTGCGCAACCTGCTGGCAGTGCTCTTCCCCAAGACGAACGCCTACGTCCACATGATCTACTAAAACAGGCTGAGTCAGTGGGCGGGTTACGTCGATTAGCCCTGTGGGGGTCAAAAAGTCTATCTTCCCGTAATTTCGCTCAACCATTCATGAGTTCTCGATCAGAAAGGTTGATTTTTTGACTCCCACACCCCCATTGACTGTAAATTAACCTGGGCGACAGAAATACAAGCGTCGCTTGACACCAAACGCATTTGCATGTTATCGTATATTTACCTGAATATAAATTCTGATTTGAATGAATATTCATTTCTTGTTTGAGGGAGTTCTGAATGACTAGCCTCGAAGAGCAGCGATTGATGGCTAAAGTGGCTCGGTTATACTACGAAATCGGACACAAACAATCCGAGATCGCTGAACAGCTCGATATTTCACAAGCATCTGTCTCCAGACTCCTCAAGCGGGCCGAAGAAGAACGCATCGTCCACATTACCATTCAAATGCCGCCCGGCGTGTATGCCCATTTGGAAGAAGCTATCCAGCAGCAGTATGGCCTAAAAGAAGTGATCGTCGCAGACTGTTCACAAGACGATGACCCACATATTTTAAGGGCCATCGGTTCGGCAGCAGCTTTCTATCTTGAAAATACCTTAAAAAAGAATGAGGTGATTGGAATTTCATCCTGGAGTTCCACCCTGCTGCATATGGTGGATGCCATGCGCCGCTGAGTTACAAAATGAACGCTAAGGTGGTTCAGATTTTGGGTGGAGTTGGCAATCCAGCCGCTCAAACACATGCCACACATCTTAATGAACGATTGGCCAATCTGGTTCATGGGGAAACGCATTTTCTCCCTGCCCCAGGAGTCATTGGCAGTGCCGGTGCGCGGCAGATCTTCTGACAAGATCCATTTGTAAAATCCACCATAGAGATGTTCGACACCATTACTTTAGCACTCGTTGGCATTGGGTCCCTGGAACCCTCCAAGCTGCTTGCCAGCAGTGGCAATGTGTTTCTGGATACGGAATTAGAATTGTTAAGCCAGGTTGGTGCTGTTGGAGATATTTGCCTGCAATTTTTTGATGAACAAGGCCATCCTGCTCAAACTCCACTGAAAGAGCGTGTTATCGGGATGAGCCTTGAGCAGTTAGGCAACCTTGAACGTACCATTGGCGTTGCAGGAGGAAAACGAAAGGTCGCCGCCATTCGTGGCGCTGTAGCCGGCCATTGGATCAACATTTTGATTACCGATTGTTTCACTGCGCAACGTTTGTTAGATCGATAAGCAAGAATGTTAGGAAGGTAACTATGCCTCAACTTTTTTTTGCCCAGAGTTTGAATAAAAAGGTATCTGTGAATATTTATTCAAGCTTATTAATCTTAACGATTTTGATGTTCACTACCTCAAGTTGTGCGTTTGCCACCATTCGCTCGATTGATGAAGATAAAGAAGCCAAGCGTGGGTTTGTGGCTACACAGTATGTGGATGAGATCTGGGATGGGCAGTTTACAGAGACTATTCATGCCCAGGCTGTTGAATTTAGTGAGTTGATGACCTTGTTGCAAGCCGATGAATCAGCGGCTATCGCCGCGCATGGCAGCCGTTCGGGTACAGGCTCGTACAGCTTCATGACGTATGGGCAGGCGCAAGTCCTTGAAGTGCAAACTGAATCGCGTATCGGATTTATGACGCTCGACATCGCCCCCTTCGATGGCGAAGCCGATGCGTCGATGGCGATTGGCCCTGTGATCCGGGGACGTGACACTTCCCTGCGCGATGCGGTTGGTTTTATCCAATACAACAATTTCACCAACCAAACCGAGTTTGCCCAGATTTCGGATGCACTGAAAGATCGTGTCCTGAATACCGTCCTCAACGAAGTTGATCTCAATACCATCACCGGAAAAACCATCAACTTCTACGGAACCTTTATGTGGTCAGATCCCAGTGATGTGGAAATTGTCCCGGTCAGCATTGAGGTTGTGGACTAATGATACAGCCACCCGATGTCATTCTCCGAGCAGAAAAGGTTACGAAGATCTATCCGGCACCGTAGCGCTGGATGGCGTAGATTTCAATATCTACCGGGGGAAGGTCAACGTTCTTATTGGTGAAAACGGCGCGGGTAAGTCAACGCTGATGAAGATTCTCGCTGGCGTAGAATCAGCGACCAGTGGACGCCTGCTGCTGGAAGGCAAGGACATTGCAGCCTAAGTCCCCCCGTGAAGCAGAAGCCCTGGGCATTGGCATCATCTACCAGGAACTCAACCTGTTCCCCAACATGAACATCAGCGAGAACGTTTTTATGGCTCACGAAATGGCCGTTGGCGGAGCCGTCATTAACCATCGTGAGCAGGAAAAACGCACTATCAAACTGCTGGCGCGGCTGGAACAACCTATCAACCCGAAAACACTCGTTGGAAATCTGCGTATTGGGCAGCAGCAAATCGTAGAAATCGCCAAGTCCCTGACGCTGAACACCAAAATTCTGATCATGGACGAACCGACGTCCGCGCTCAGCAATACCGAAGTTGACATCCTGTTCCGCATCATCGAGGAACTCAAAGCGCAGAATGTTTCCATCGTGTATATCTCCCACAAGCTGGAAGAAATTCTCCAAATTGGCGACTATGTCACCGTGCTGCGGGATGGTCATCTGATCGCGGAAGCGCCCATGGAACAGGTATCGCTCAAGTGGATGGTCGAAAACATGGTTGGGCGCGAAGCCGCCGCTGTCTACACTCCTGCCCCGCATGACATTGGCGCTGAAGTCCTCCAGGTTCAGGATATAACCCTGGAACGCCCCGGCAGGGCCAATAGTTATCTGCTCGATCATGTCTCGTTTTCGCTGCATGCAGGGGAAATCCTGGGCATTTACGGGCTGGTGGGCGCGGGACGCACCGAACTTTTCGAGACGATTATGGGGCTGCACCCCTACGCCAGCGGGCACATCTGGCTGGGTGGGCAGGATATTAAATCCAAGTCGATCACCGCTCATATTGAACAAGGGATTATGCTCATTCCCGAAGATCGCCAGCGCGAAGGATTAGTACAAACGCTGTCGGTGGGACACAACATGATTCTCGCCAGCCTCAAACGTTATCTCTCCACATTTTTCATTTCTAAAAGCAAGGAAAAAAGCAGCGTCGAGCGTCTGATCAAAGAACTCTCCATCAAAGTTCCCAGCGCGCAAACGCTGATCAGTTCGCTCAGCGGTGGAAATCAGCAGAAAGTCGTCGTCGCGAAAGCCCTGCTGACGACACCCAAAGTCCTGCTGATGGATGAACCGACACGCGGTATTGATGTCGGCGCGAAAGAAGAAATTTTCGACATCATGACCGAACTCGCCCAGCGTGGTTTGGGAGTCCTGTTTGTTTCGACTGAACTTAAAGAAGTGATGGCGATGGCGGATCGGATTCTGGTGATGTCCAAAGGTCGTATAACGGCAGAAATCGCGCGGGCAGATGCGACTGAACAGGCGCTTGTGGAAGCATCAGCTATTGGCCATGAATTGGTTAAGACAGGAGTTTAAATAATGCAAACCGTTGATACTGCCGGTGCGCGTCAGAGCGCGCTCAGCTCCCGGCGCAGCCGGGTTCGGGCTCAAACAATTCTTTTCCAGCTTCGAGCATTTATTGCGCTCATTATACTGTTTGGTTTTTTTGCGATCTATTCTGATTCGTTTCTCGTCAGGAACAATCTGATCATCCTCACCAAACAGGTGGCGATCAATGCCATTCTGGGTATTGGCATGACCTTCGTGATCCTGACGGGCGGCATTGACTTGTCGGTGGGTTCGATTGTCGGGCTGGCGGGCATCATCACGGGTGGACTGATCAACGAAGGGCTGATCCTGCCCATGTTCGGAGTCGTCGTCTATTTCAGCGTCTGGATGGTGATGATCATCGCCCTGCTGGCTGGAATGCTGATCGGCCTGATGAATGGAATCATCATAACCCGCTTTAATGTCGCGCCGTTTATCGCGACCCTGGGCATGTTGTATGTGGCCCGTGGGCTTCGCCCTGCTCTACAACGATGGCGCAACCTTCCCGCGTCTCGTCGGTGATCCGGCGCTCCATAATACGGGTTTTCCAAAACTGGGGGCCGACCATCTGTTAGGACTCCCCTACTCCATCTGGATCATGGTCGGGCTTGCGCTGATCGCCATGTTCCTCGCCTCGAAAACTCCCTTTGGCCGTCAGGTCTATGCCATTGGTGGGAATCAGCGAGCCGCCCGCCTATCCGGTGTGCGCGTCAAATCCATCACGATGTTAACCTACGTTATTTCCGGTTTTTGCGCCGCTATGGTCGGCTTGATCATCACTTCTCAGCTTGTTTCAGCGCACCCAGCGACAGGCGAGTCTTTTGAACTCAATGCTATCGCCGCTGTTGTTCTCGGCGGCACCTCACTCTCCGGTGGACGCGGCACCATTGGAGGAACCGTCATTGGCGCATTCGTCATCGGTGTTTTGAATAATGGGATGCTGATTGAAGGCGTGAGTTCATTCTGGCAGATGGTGATTAAAGGTGTTGTCATTATCCTCGCGGTCATCATTGACCAGTTACAGGAACGGTTGCAAAAGCGCAACATGATTTAAATAAGGAGGCGAACAGCAACAGATTTGATACTTTTACAGAATTTCATCGTCCAAAAACTAACTAGGAAAAAGGATTGAACAATGCAAAAGTGGCTTAGACTAGTAACCCTGGTATTGGTTTTGGCAGTAACTTTTGGAGGTGTGATTCAGCCAAGCTCGATCCCTGTGAAAGCGCAGGAA
The DNA here is from genome assembly GCA_963753545.1 of uncultured Chloroflexia bacterium. Taxonomy (GTDB): domain Bacteria; phylum Chloroflexota; class Anaerolineae; order Aggregatilineales; family Aggregatilineaceae; genus CAVWCQ01. The sequence goes on along the minus strand of CAVWCQ010000010.1, from coordinate 74,215 downwards.
GATGCCCCGCTGATCGTGATCATCACCCCCTCGCATGATAATCCGTTCTTTAAAGCCGAAGCCGACATTGCCCAGGCGCGCGCGGAAGAGTTAGGCTATCAGACGCTCGTTTTGGTCCACGATGACGACCCGAACCTGCAAGACCAGCACTTCGATGTGGCGATCTCGCAGGGCGCTGCCGCGATCATTCTGGATAACGCTGGTGCCGATGCCTCCATCGCCCCGATCCAGCGCGCGAAAGACGCCGGAATCCCGACCTTCCTCATTGACCGTGAAATCAATGAAGACAGGTATTGCCGCCTCGCAGTTGATCTCCAACAACTACCAGGGCGCGGTCCTCGGTGCCGAACAGTTCGTCGAACTGATGGGCGAAGAAGGCCAGTACGTGGAACTGCTCGGTCGTGAAACCGACACCAACGCCCATGTCCGTTCGCAGGGCTACAATGACGTGATCGCCGACTTCCCCGACCTGGAACTGGTCGCCCAGCAGACCGCCAACTGGAGCCAGACCGAAGCCTTCGACGTGATGGAAACGCTCATCCAGGCGCAACCCCGACATCAAGGGTGTCATCTCCGGTAACGACACGATGGCTCTCGGCGCTCAGGCCGCTCTCAATGCCGCTGGCATGACCGATGTGATCGTGGTTGGTTTCGACGGCAGCCCCGAAGTGATGGACTCCATCCGCGCGGGCGAAATCGATGCCACCGTCTTGCAGCCGGTTGCCAACTTCTCCGAAATCGCCGTGGATCTGGCTGATACCTACATTCAGACGGGCGAACTTCCGGCTGAAGAAAAACAGTCCATCGACTGCATCCTGATCACTCCCGAAAACGTTGACGAATACGGTGTCTTTGCACCGCTGGAATCCGGTGGCGAAGGCACGGACGAAAGCGATATCACCGCAGGCCTGCCGATGGGCAATGGCGAGTTGATCGTGATCATCACCCCTTCGCATGACAATCCATTCTTCAAGGCCGAAGCCGACATCGCTCAGGCGCGGGCCGAAGCCCTGGGTTACACGACGCTGGTGCTCGTCCACGATGACGACCCGAACTTGCAGGATCAGCACTTCGATGTGGCAATCTCGCAGGGCGCTGCCGCGATTATTCTCGACAATGCCGGTGCCGATGCTTCCATCGCCCCGATCCAGCGCGCGAAAGACGCCGGGATCCCGACCTTCCTGATTGACCGCGAAATCAATGAAGACGGGCATTGCCGCCTCGCAGTTGATCTCGAACAACTACCAGGGCGCGGTCCTCGGTGCCGAACAATTCGTGGAACTGATGGGCGAAGAAGGCCAGTACGTGGAACTGCTCGGCGCGAAACCGACACCAACGCCCATGTCCGTTCGCAGGGCTACAACGACGTGATCGCCGACTTCCCCGACCTGGAATTGGTCGCGCAGCAGACCGCCAATTGGAGCCAGACCGAAGCCTTCGACGTGATGGAAACCCTGCATCCAGGCGCACCCCGACATCAAGGGTGTCATCTCCGGTAACGACACGATGGCTCTCGGCGCTCAGGCCGCCTCAATGCCGCTGGCATGACCGATGTGATCGTCGTTGGTTTCGACGGCAGCCCCGAAGTGATGGACTCCATCCGCGCGGGCGAAATCGATGCCACCGTCTGCAGCCGGTTGCCAACTTCTCCGAAATCGCTGTCGATCTGGCGCACCGCTACATCCAGACAGGCGAACTGCCCGGTGAAGAAAAAGTCTATCGACTGCATCCTGATCACTCCCGAAAACGTTGACGAATACGGTGTCTTTGCACCAGTCGCGCAGTAGTCACAATCAGGGAAGCGGGGAAACTCGCTTCCCTCACTTTCCTAACTAGAGGGACAACCAAAATGCTGAAATTTAAACTTACCCACCCTACGATTTTGCACGCGCTTGGTGCGGCTGGACACGGCTCCAAAGTGTTGATTGCCGACAGCAATTATCCCTTTTCGACGGGTTCTCATCCCCATGCCGAACGGGTGTATCTGAACCTGACCCCTGGCATTGTTAAAGTAACCGAAGTGCTGAGCGTGCTGGTGAACTCAATACCGATTGAAGCCGCACATGCTATCTCACCCGACACCGGACCAGAGCCAGCTATCTTTGCCGAATATCGCGCGCTGCTGCCCGGACTGGAACTACAAACCTTAAAACGTATTCCCTTTTATGAAGCCGCGCGTTCGTTAGACACTGCCCTGGTTATCGCGACAGGTGAGCAGCGCACCTGGGCCTGCATTTTGCTCACGATTGGCGTGATCCAGCCTTAAGAATAACCATCGACATCATGCAAGGTAGGAAGGATTCTCAGATGGATATTCAAACGTTAAAGCTTAAATCGGTTGAGTATCGAAGGACTATTCTCGAAATCGTCAAAAAAGGTGGCGCGGGACACACAGGCGGCAGCCTATCCTGCGTAGACATCTTAAATGTGCTGTACAACGATGTGATGACTATCGATCCCAAAACCTTTACCGATCCCAACCGGGATCGATATATCCAGAGCAAGGGCCATTCGGTTGAAGCACTCTACTCGGTTCTGGTAGACAAGGGATTTTATCCTCGCGCCGAACTAGATACGATCAACCGGTTCCAATCGCATTTTATCGGGCATCCGACCCGTAAAGTACCCGGTATAGAACAGAATACGGGTGCGTTGGGACATGGGTTATCGCTCTCCGGTGGGTATAGCGCTCGCCGCTAAAAAAGATGGGCGTCCCTACCGTGTGTATACCCTGCTGGGTGATGGCGAACTGACAGAAGGGTCCAACTGGGAAGCCTCCATGACCGCCGCGCATTACAAACTGGATAACCTGGTGGTCATCGTTGACCGCAATACGCTGCAAATCAGCGGGCGTACCGAAGAAGTCAATCAGCTTGAACCGCTGGCAGATAAATTTACCGCGTTTGGATATGCCGTTCGCCATGTGGATGGCAATGATATCGAAGCCCTGGTCGAGATATTCGCTCAGGTGCCATTTGAGCCGGGTAAACCGAATCTGGTTCTAGCCCACACCGTCAAAGGTAAAGGCATCAGTTTTATGGAAGATCAGCGCGTCTGGCATCACCATGTACCCACCGATGAACAGTTCCAGCAGGCGATGCAGGAGTTGGATCAGGCGCGCGCGCAGTTGTTAAAGGAAAACATCGCATGGGAAAGCGAACCTAGATGTCTTTGCCGACACCCTACTTGAATTGGCGCAACAGGATCGGAATATTCTTGTCGTCACCAGTGATTTGCGTGGATCGGGTAAACTGGTTCCTTTCGTGAGAGGCTCTGCCCGATCAGATTGTTGAAATCGGCATTGCGGAGCAAAATTTGGTCGGCGTTTCGGCGGGACTGGCTTCCACCGGCAAAAAAGTTTTCGCAGTTTCGCCTGCCTGTTTCCTCACCGCGCGCGGTCTGGAACAGATCAAAAATGATGTTGCCTATTCGGATCATCCGGTGAAGGTGGTCGGGATCAGTGCGGGGGTCAGTTATGGCGCACTAGGCTCCACCCATCATTCGCTGCATGACTATGCCGCGTGCGCACCATCAATAACATTGATATTGTTGCCCCTGCCGATAATTTTGAAACCCGAGGCCGATTCGGGCCGTTATATCCACCCCAGACCGATCTATATCCGGTTTGGCAAGAAATCGATGCCCGATCTGCACGCGCCATGATGCGTCCTTTGAAATTGGCAAAGCGATCACCCTTAAACAGGCGATCGATGTCACCTTTATCGCCATCGGAGAGCCTTTGTATCCGGCCCTGCTAGCAGCGGAAAAACTGGAAAAAGAATTCAGCCTCTCGTGCCGGGTGATCAGTATGCATACGCTCAAGCCCTTCGACACCGAGGCCCTGCTGCATGCAGCGCGGCATACCAGGGCGCTGATCACCGTTGAGGAACACAGCGTCTATGGCGGTCTGGGCGAACGCTGCGCCGCACTCCTGATGGAACGTGGCATTTATGTACCGTTCAAGCCGGGTGGGCTTCCCCGATGAGTATATGGTTACTGGCAGCCAGAAGGAAATTTTTAACTCATTACGGCATTTCGGCGGATGGCCTGGCAGCAAACTGCGCGCGCCGCTCTGAAACAGGAGAAAGCAGCATGAGCGGGATTCTGGCGATTGACCAGAGCACCTCCGCAACCAAAGCGCTGCTGTTTGATACTGAGGGCAATCTACTCGACCAAAACGTCCTTGGAACACCACCAGTATTATCCGCAGCCCGGTTGGGTCGAACATGACGCGGAAGAAATCTACCAGAATACGCTGAAGCGGTCTGCGAACCCTGCTGGACGCAACACGCAGCCAAAGGACGTGACCTGTCTGAGCATCACCAACCAGCGCGAGACGTTTGTCATCTTCGAACGAGACAGCGGGCGACCGCTGCATAACGCCATCGTCTGGCAGTGCCGCCGCGGCGCGCCGATCTGCGAGGCGTTGGACCAGGCAGGATACGGCGGATCGCGTCCAGCGATGACCGGCCTGAAAATCGATACCTATTTCCCTGCCTCCAAGCTGCGTGGCTGGTCGACAACGACCCGGAGCTCAACCACAAACTGGAGTGCCGGCGAGCCCTGATCGGCACGATCGACGCCTACCTGATCTACCGTCTGACCATGGCGGCCGTCTTCGCCACCGATCCGACCAATGCCAGCCGCACCCTGCTGTTTGACATCCACGACGCTTGCATGGAGTGCAGAACTGTGCGATCTGTTCCACGTGCCTACGCCAGCGCTGCCGAAGTTCGCGAGAGCAGCGCACACTTCGGCAGACACGGATCTGGATGGCGCTGCTCGACACGCCGATCCCGATCTGCGGCGTGATGGGTGATTCGCAGGCTGCGCTGTTTGCCGAACACTGCTTTACGCCTGGTAATGCCAAAGTACGTTTGGCACTGGTTCATCGGTTTTGCTGAATATCGGGCAACACATGCGTCCCGCTCCAGCATGGCATCGTGACCACTATTGGCTGGGTGCTACAACGGACAAACCGACGTATGCCTTTGAAGGGATTATCAACTTCACGGGCGGCGACCATCGCGTGGATGCGCGACCAGCTGCAGTTGATCGAGCAGCCCCGCTGAAACCGAAGCCCTGGCGCTGCAAGTGCCCGACAACGGCGGCGTCTATCTCGTGCCGGCCTTTGTCGGGTTGAGCGCCCCCTACTGGAAACCCGATGCCAAAGCCGCGATTGTCGGGCTGACGCCCGCCAGCCACCAAATATCATATTGTCCGCGCCGCGCTGGAATCCATTGCCTATCAGGTAAAGATGTGCTCGATCTGATGAGCGCATGAAGCTGGGCTGTCACCTTACAGCATATTCACGGCGATGGCGGCATGGTCAGCAACCATTTTCTGATGCAGTTTGTCGCCAATATGACCGGATTTACCGTCCGTGGCTTCCCGCCTACCCGAACTTTCGGCCTTGGGTGCTGTGATGTCGGGATTCCTGGGAATGAATGTTTACACCTCAATATCCGAACTCGACAATCTGCCGCATACCTTTGAAGATTACCATCCCGTCCTGGATGATAAAACCGTTCAACACTACTACGATGGCTGGCGTGCTGCTGTGCAGCAGGTTTTATTGTAAAGGCATATGGGTTACGTGTGGGTAGTGCTCGATCTATTCCTGAAGTGAGATGAAAGGATTCTATAAAATGATTAACGGCAAAATCACGCTTGCGGTTATCGTCGGTAACCGCGACTTTTTCCCGGATCGACTGATCACGGAAGGCCGCGAAGATATACTGGATGTGTTGGCCGAATTCAATATTGAGCCAGTGATCCTCGATGGAAACGCGACGAAACTGGGATCGGTGGAAACCTGGAAGCATGCGCAGGAATGTGCAGCCCTGTTCCGCCAGCACCGCGATCAGATCGATGGCATCCTGGTCACTCTGCCTAATTTTGGGGATGAAAAGGGTGTCGCCGATACGATCAAGCTCTCTGGGCTGAATGTTCCCATCCTGATTCAGGCTTATCCTGATGATCTGGAGCAATTCACTGTCGAACGCCGTCGTGATGCCTTCTGCGGGAAGATATCGGTCTGCAACAATCTTTACCAGTATGGTTATCCCTTCAGCTTAACCGAACTGCATACCGTTCATCCCAAGTCGGATTCTTTAAAGCCGATCTCACGAAATTTGTGCGGCTGTGCCGTGTCGTGCGGGGGCTGAAAAGTGCGCGTCTCGGTGCCATTGGCGCGCGTCCCGGCAATTTCAACACCACCCGCTACAGCGAGAAATTATTGCAGGCGGCGGGGATGAGTGTCGTCACGGTTGACCTGTCGGAAATCCTGGGAAATGCACAGCGCCTGGGCGATCAGGATGCGCGGGTTCAGCAAAAACTGGCGAATATCCGGGGCTATCTCACAACGGACGGCATTCCTTCAGCCGCAGTGGTGAAACAGGCGAAAGTCGGTGTCGTAATTGACGACTGGATGTCGCGAATATGACCTGGACGCCTCCGCGATCCAATGCTGGACCTCGATGCAGAAGAATTTCGGGATCAATGTCTGCACGCTGATGAGCATGATGAGCGAACAGCTGATGCCGAGTGCCTGTGAAGTCGATGTGACCGGCGTCGCTTCCATGTACGCGCTGCAACTCGCCTCTACCAAACCCGCCGCGCTGGTCGATTGGAACAACAACTACGCGACGATCCCGACAAATGCGTCCTGTTCCACTGCGGCAACTGGGCCAAGAGTTTCTTCACCGAGAGCAAGATGGCGAACGCCGAAATTCTGGCGACAACCCTCGGCACAGAAAACACCTACGGCACCATCGCGGGCGAACGCCCGCCGGACCCATGAGCTATGCCCGTGTCACTACAGATGATCGGCACGGCCTCATTCGCACCTATGTGGGCGATGGCATGTTCACCGACGATCCACTCGATACTTTTGGCAGCCGCGCCGTGGTTCAGGTGCCGAACCTGCAAAAACTGATGCAGTATATCTGCAAAAACGGCTTCGAACACCATGCCGCCATGACCGCCGATCAGACCGCTGCTATTCTGGCGGACGCCTTTGAAAATTACATGGGATGGGAAGTCTACCACCACCCCTGTTGACAAACGTTAGTCACGGAAAAAAATAGGATCAGATCACCCCGTAGTATCCAAAAACTAATTTACGGGGAAACCCAGCCCTAAGCGGCGTCGCGGTAGTAATCTCGAAGGATGCCACCCAACACGTTTCGATAGCGCACCGTGCCTTCTGTTCACCCAGCACAAAAAACTCTGCCAGTGTACCTCGCTGGCAGAGTTGTACAGCTTGTCAATGCTCGCTTTCAGCCGAAATTCTCCCCTTGATTAATTTATGGATACTACGGGGTGTACCCAAAACCCTGTTGACAAATCCAACTAACCGTCATAAGATGTAAATAGTTTCGTGACCGGTCACGGGAACGGTCACGGCGATACTGATTTATTAGGATAGATTTCAATGTCGGACAAGATTACTATTCGAGATGTGGCGTCCAAAGCGGGTGTATCCTATCAGACTGTATCGCGCGTTCTCAATGAGCGCCCCGATGTTTCAAACGAAACGCGGCTTCGAGTACAGGAAGTCATTGCGGAAATGGGCTACCGTCCGAGCGCAATTGCACGCAGCCTCATCTCAAAACGGACTTATACCCTGGGCCTGATTACCGCCGATTTCAGCGACTATTTTTTCACTCAGGTGATTGTGGGAGCGGAAGCAGAAGCCCGAAAACATGGCTATTTTTTTATGCTGTGCAGCACAGAGCGCAACCCCGCTGATGAACCGGAATATTTTAAGCTGCTCTCTGAACGGAATGTGGATGGAATCCTTTTCGCCCGCCCCAGCACCGAACAAGACAACCGCCACATTATCGCCTTAGTAGAACAAGGCATGGCCCTCGTTACGACAGCATATTATGTACCGGGCCAACATCTGACAGTGGTGGATGTTGATAATGTCGATGGTGGTTTTCAGGCTGTCAACTGCCTCGTCAACGCTGGGCATTCTAGAATCGCTATGATCGCAGGACCATTGGGCTGGAAATCGGTTGACGATAGAATTCACGGTTACCAAATCGCACTGGAACAGGCAGGTTTTGCCGTTGATCCGGCGTTGATAGAATACAGCGATTGGTCGTATGAGGGCGGACATCTTGCAGCACAGCGCTTACTCGAACGGGGAATATCGTTCACTGCCCTTTTTGCCCAAAACGATAACATGGCCATTGGAGCTATCCGAGCTCTACACGAAGCAGATTTACATGTTCCAGATAATATCGCCGTGGTTGGGTACGACGATATTCCCGCAGCAGCCTATAGTTGTCCTCCACTCAGTACCATTCGGCAGCCGATGAAGAACGTTGGTGAAGTAGCAACACGCCTGCTGATTGAAGCCATTGAGAATCCGGATGCAGAGAAGAAAGAAGTTCTGCTTAAATCGGAGTTTATCCAGCGTGCGTCATGTGGATCTCGATAAGAAGGAGAATGCGGCAATATCGAACACAAGGAGTGAAAGAAGGCGCGGCAGGTCGTATCGTAAACAGCAATCCTACCAGGGAGTCTGCCGCCAATTCAACCTACCACGCGTACCCTTTTAAATTATAAGGAAGAAAAAACAATGTCCAAAAAATTGCTCGGCTTGACCCTCTTGTTAATTCTGGCACTGGTAGCACCCACCATCTCGTATACACCTGCGACGGCCCAGGATGAGCCATCGGGAAAAATCGTCGTCTGGGGATGGAAAGCCGCCATGACCGATACGCTGGTTGCCAGCGGTGTTCTCGATGCTTTTAAAGCTGAATACCCCAACATCGAAGTGGAAATCGTAGAATACCAACCTGCCGACGTCTATGTGAACTTCCCGCTGGCGCTAACCGCTGGCGAGAGCGATCCCGATGTCGTCCTGATCGAGAGCAGCCACCTGGCGGAGATGGTCGCGTTAGGCGGCTTGATGGATCTCACCGATAAGGTCCAACCCTATGTCGATGTCATGAATGACTATCGTTGGCCCGATGCAACTCTGGATGGTCGGATTTATGCCATGCCCTGGGACTCCGGCCCCGTCGTGATGTACTATCGGCGCGATGTCTTTGAGCAGGCTGGACTGCCGACTGATCCTGAAGCTGTTGGCGAACTGGTTGCGACCTGGGAAGGATACCTTGAAGTCTGCCGAACGATCAAGGAAACAACAGGTCTGTACTGCTTTGCCAATAACCGGGCTAATAACTCTGGACGACTTTATGAAATGGCCCTGTGGGAACAAGGTCTGGGTTACTACGATGCCGAATCCGGCGATATCACGGTAGATAGTGAAGAAAACGTCGCAACCCTGGAAATGTTGGGCCAGTTCTGGGATGAAGATCTGGCGTCCGATAATTTGGAGTGGACGGATGCCTGGTACAACGAATTTGCCTCAATGGATGAGCCTGTCGCGACCCTGATCGAAGCGTCGTGGATGGAAGTTTTCCTCAAGTCCTGGATTGCTCCTGGAACAGCCGGATTATGGGGTGTGACGCGCATGCCCGCTGGCCCCTATGGTGGTGCGCGCGCGGCAAACGACGGCGGCTCGACCTTCGTGATCAACGACAATACGGATAATGCTGACGCAGCCTGGGCGTTTGTGGAATTCGTGCTGGGACGCCGCGAAAGCGAACTCGCGATGTTTGGAACCAGCGGTTTCATCCCTGCCCTGGAAACCACCTACGATGATCCCATCTTCACGGAAGGCGATCCCTTCTTCGCCGATCAGAATACGCGCCAGATCTATGCCGAAGTCGTGACAGATATCCCCAGCGCGACAGTTTACGGCCCGCATTATGGTGAGATCAACGGGATCGTGTCATTCGCTATCCAACAATATTCAGCGGGTATGTCCGCTGAAGACGCTCTTCAGGAAGCGGCGGACGAAATCCGTTACGGCATCGAGTAATCTCGCTGTATAGCCAGGGGAGGAAGCTTCTTCCTCCCCTTTCTGGAGAGTTACACCATGGCTCAACCAATGTTACTCGTGATGCGTCCTGTGCGGAGACTAACGCACGATATTATAAAAAACCGCTGGGCTTATGCTTTTATTTCGCCCTTTTTCATCCTATTCTTTATTTTCCAGGCCTTTCCAATCGGCTACTCAGTCTATCTGAGTTTGCACGAGTGGAATGGTATTGGCCCGATGAAGTATGTTGAACTCAAGAACTATGAGTTTTTGATGGGGCCAGGAGGAAAAGCGTTTCAGCAATCTCTGCGTAACGGCATCATCCTGTTCTTCATGTACGTCCCCATCATGACGCTGTTGTCTATAGTTCTGGCTGTCCTCCTTAATTCGAAGCAGGTTCGGGGATTTAGAGATCTCTCGCACCATGCTGTTTATGCCGTATATCACGTCCATGATTGCCGCTGGAATCACCTTTCAACTGCTCTTTCAGCAGGATGGCGGTTTGTTAAATGTGGTTCTGGAGCGCATTGGGCTGACACCCCAACCCTGGCTGGAGACGAAGTGGCTGGCACGAGCGTCTCTCAGTCTGCTCATCATCTGGGGCTGGTTGGGTTACAACATGGTGATTATGCTGGCAGGGCTGCAAACCATCCCACGCGATCTGAATGAAGCGGCACGGATTGATGGGGCTAATGCGGTCCAGGTTTTCTTCCGCATCACGATACCATTGCTGCGCCCTGTGATAGCCTTCTCAGTCATTTTGTCCACGATTGGCAGTTTTGGGTTGTTCAATGAAACTGTATCGCTTTTTTCATCAACTCGAGGAGCAGGCCCTTTACGGTCCACGCTGACGCCGCTGGTCTACATCTACAATGAAGCTTTTGGGCAATTCCGGCTAGGACGTGCGTCCGCCGCTGGTTATATCTATTTTGCGCTCATCTTCATCTTGACCTTGATTCAGCTCCGGTACGTGGGTAGAGAGGAAGATTAAAATGGCAGCCCTTGCAAAACCTACAATCCAGACTTATACACAACGCCAGAGGGTGCTTAAGATCAGCGGTACTCTACTCATGCACTTCGTGTTGATTTCGTTTTCGGTGTTCATGATGCTGCCGTTTATCTGGATGGTCAGCACATCCTTTAAACCTCAGACCGAGATTTTCACACGCCCGCCGATTCTGATTTCGCAGAACATGAATTTAGACGGCTACGACTATATTTATCACTACAAGCAGACCAACGGCGTACTCAATGTCCTGAAGAACACAATTAGCATCTCATTCCTCTACACCGTATTCTCCCTGTTTTTTTGTTCTCTCGGCGGTTATGGCTTTGCCATGTATCGTTTTCCGGGGCGGCGGATTTTGTTTACTTTCCTGCTGGCAACAATGATTGTCCCGTCAGCGGTGACAATGGTGCCCACCTATGCCATGATGCTGAAATTGGACTGGATCAATACCTATTGGCCGCTGATTGTCCCTGGAGTGGCAAATGCCTTTGGTATTTTCTTCATGCGCCAGTACATTTCGACCATTTCCAAAGAACTGCTCGATGCTGGGCGCATCGATGGCTGTAGTGAGTTTGGCCTCTTCTGGCGGATCATCCTGCCGATTATCAAGCCTGGATTAACCAGTTTGGGCCTGATCTTCTTCATGTCATCCTGGAACAGCTACATGTACCCGGTGATCTATCTCAAGTCGCCTAAGCTGCATACCCTGCCCCTGATGATGATGCAGATGACCGGACCACTTGGTTTCTCTCTCTATCGTGAGCGTATGGGAGTGGCTGTGATCAGCATCATCCCACTGCTCATCATCTTCCTGATTTTCCAGCGGCGTTTTGTTGAAGGAATCACGTCGGGTGCACTCAAAGAATAATAAGCAAACAGGATAAACTTTGCATTCCACATCTGGGGAGAATAACGACATGGTGTTTCGCTACGGTGCAGATTATTATCCTGAACAATGGCCCGAAGAGCGATGAAATCTCGATGCGCAGTTGATGCACGAGGCTGGCTTCAATGTGGTGCGGCTGGCTGAATTTGCGTGGAGTCGATTGGAACCATCGCAAGGCCGTTACGATTTCGCGTGGTTGGATCGCGCTATCGATGTGCTGGGACTCGATATCGTGTTGGGAACACCAACCGCATCCGCTCCCCCTGGCTGATGGCTCAGCATCCGGATGTGTTTAATGTCTGGCCCGATGGTATGCGAGCCACCTTGGCAGCCGCCACACATACTGCCCTACCAACCCAGCCTACCGCCGCTGTGCCAAAGCGATTACAGAAGCGATGGCTGAACATTACCGTAACCACCCGCGCGTCATCGGTTGGCAGATCGATAATGAATTTGGCGATCCGTGCTACTGCGACCTGTGTCAGGCATCGTTTCAGAAATGGCTGACCAACAAGTATGGTTCGCTGGATGCTCTGAATGCAGCCTGGGGTACTATGTTCTGGAGCCATGAGTATACGGATTGGACCCAAATCCCGCTGCCAGCGCTGACCTCGCGTACTCCGTTAGGGATTAACAGCGGCCCAGTCGCTAACCCAGGACTGGCTTTGGACTTCATGCGCTTTGTTTCCGACACCTATGTAGATTTCCAGCAGAATCAGCTTGCCGTGCTGCGCGCGCACTGTCCAGATCATTTTGTAACGCATAACTTCATGGGCTTTGGCTATGACAAACTGAATTACTTCGATCTCGCCAAGCCGCTCGATCTGGTGGCCTGGGATAATTATCCGCGTGCGTTTTGGCGCAGCGATGACAAAATGCCCACCGCTGACATTGCGCTGGAACATGCCACCATGTATGGCCTGAAAAACCAGAATTTCTGGGTGATGGAAGCGCAGAGTGGACGGTCTGGCTGGCATGTAATGGGATCGGTGCCGCGCCCTGGCGAAATACGATTGTGGTCCTACCAGGCCATTGCGCACGGGGCAGACGCTGTTGTCTTTTTCCGCTGGCGGAGTGGGCGGTTCGGTACAGAACAGCTCTGGCAGGGTATTCTGGATCATGATGGTATCCCGCGCCGCCGTTATGATGAAGTCAAACAGATGGGGCTAGAGTTACAGCGGATCGGCAGCCGCATCGAAGGAGCGAAAGTTCAGGCGAAGGCAGCCATCATGCTGTCATACGACTCCCGATTCGCGCTGCAAGCCCAACCTAACAGCCCTGCCTTCAGCTATCCCCAGCACCTGCGCGATTACTATACGGCCCTGCACCGAAACCATATTCCGGCAGCGATTATCGCTCCTGACGCTGATCTGACATCCTATAAACTTGTGATTGTCCCCTCGCTCTATATTACGGAGCAGACCATTGTTGAACGCCTTCGCCAGTATATCGAAAACGGAGGTGTCCTGATTCTCACGATGCGATCTGGATTCAAGGATCAGAACAACGCCGTAGTCGATCTACCCCTCCCCGGCTTGTTTGCCGATTTATGTGGTATCGAGATCGAAGATATGGATGTCCTTCGTGCCAATGAGCAGCGCAAGGTGAACTTTACGAAAGGGACCGATGGCGCAGCAACAGCTCTATGTGAGGTATTAACACTCAAAACGGCAGAGGCGCTGGCCGCTACAGTGAAGATTATTACGCTGAGAAACCTGCGATAGCGTTGAATCACGTGGGCAAGGGCAAAGTAATCTATGTGGGCACGATGGGCGATACCGCTTTAGTGCAGCAGGTCGTTGATCTGGCGCTCGAATGGTCCCAACTCGAGGCCTCAGAGACTGCACCATCAGGTATCGAAATAACCCGCCGAGTACAACATGATGCAGAACTCCTGTTTATCCTGAATCACACACCGGAAATGCACCAAATTCAACTCAACGGCAGTTACCAGGATATAGTGACAAACACACCGAAATCGGGTGATGTCCTACTGTCGGCCTACGATATACTCATTCTCGCTGAAAAAGGTCATGATTATGTTTCGTCCCGGTGAACTCTGGCTAGATACCGATAAAAACCCGATCCAGGCCCATGGAGGCTGCGTGTTGTTCCATGAAGGGACCTACTACTGGTTTGGCGAAAACAAGGATGCTGACACGATCAGGAATGATGTGATCGAGTTCCAAATAGCAGATCCCGTCGGTATTTCGTGCTATTCCTCGCAGGATCTCACCCATTGGAAAAATGAAGGGATTGTTCTATCTGCATCCCAGATCCAGGCAGTGGAAACAGAAACACTGCACGTGATCGAACGGCCCAAGGTTGTGTTTAATCGCAAGTTCAAGTGTTTCGTGCTGTGGTTTCATGCGGATAGTCGCGATTATCAATTGGCGCGTGTCGGCGTAGCGGTGAGCGCCAGTCCAGCAGGTCCGTATGACTATCGCGGCAGTTTTCGCCCTGTAGACAATGACAGCCGGGATATGACACTCTTTCAGGATGACGATGGCAGCGCCTATATCATCTTTGCGTCCGAGTGGAATCAAACTCTGCGCATCGCCCGCCTGTCGGATGATTATCTATCAACAACGGGCGAGAATTCTCGCTGCCTGATTCACCTGCACCGGGAAGCACCAGCCATCCTGAAACGCAGCGGCTTGTATTATCTGATCACCTCTGGCTGCACAGGCTGGGAGTCTAATGAGGCACTGGTTGCGACAGCGCCAACCATATTCGGCCCCTGGCAGGTGTGCGGAAACCCTTGCATTGGTCCCGATGCCGATAAAACATTTCTTGCCCAGAGCACTTTTGTACTGCCGTTACCTGACAAGCCTGATGCTTTCATCTTTATGGCGGATCGCTGGAATAGACAGGATCTTCGCAAGTCCTGTTATGTCTGGCTGCCAATTCATTTTGAGAACGATACCCCTGGTGATCCAATGGCAGGATGAGTGGTCACTTTCGGATCTTTTAGAGATAAGTCATTGAACATATGTTAAGTTGGCCTGAACTGGAAACACTTCAACAGAGCTTTCATGCTTCATCTGCAATTCCGCTGAGAGGTAACTACTTTTTGCCGTCCCTATGCCCTTCCGTGCTATACTCCTCTTTGTTGTTCGCCTCATTCATTTTATACCCCGCACTTCTTAAAAAACGTGAGGCTTCTCACCACACCAGTGACCTTAGCAGTGTACAACTCAATACGGCCAATGAGTCTGACAAGGAATTATAGCGATGATTGACCTCAAAAACTTCGAGATTTGGTTTCTAACAGGCAGCCAGCATCTCTATGGTGCAGACACTCTGCGGGAAGTGAACCAGCATTCGCAGGAAATTGTGCAGGCACTCAATGCTGCTCCTTTGATCCCCACGAAAGTTGTGTCTAAGCCAGTGCTGACAACCGCTGAGGAAATTCGCGCGATCTGTCTGGAAGCGAATGCCGCGCCCAACTGCGTCGGTGTGATCACCTGGATGCACACTTTCTCCCCGGCCAAAATGTGGATCGCGGGTCTGAGCCATCCTGCAGAAACCGTTCGCCCATCTGCATACCCAGTACAACCGGGATATTCCCTGGGCTGAGATCGACATGGATTTCATGAACCTGAACCAGTCCGCACACGGCGACCGGGAATTCGGGTTCATGGTCAGCCGCATGCGCATGAACCGCAAAGTCGTCGTCGGTCACTGGCAGGATGCGGAAGTGCAGGCACAGCCTGGGGGTCTGGGCGCGCGCGGCCTGCGCCTGGCACGATTCCCAGGTCAGCCAAAATTGCCCGCTTTGGGGACAACATGCGCGAGGTAGCTGTCACCGAGGGGGATAAAGTCGAAGCCCAGATACGGCTGGGCTATACCGTTCATGGCTATGGGGTCGGCGATCTGGTCGATGATGGTCAACAAGGTACCGAAGCCAGATCGACCAACGCTCTGCTGCAAGAGTACGAAGCCAGTATGACGCTTGCTCCAGACCTGCGGTCGAACGGCGCACTGGCATCCGCCTGGTGCGGGAAGCAGCGCGGATCGAACTTGGCATGCAGCGCATTTCCTCCGAAGCGGCGATTTCAAGGGATTTACGACCACTTTCGAGGATTTGCATGGGTTGGCGCAACTGCCGGGGCTGGCCGTCCAGCGGTTGATGGCCGACGGCTACGGCTTCGGCGCGGAAGGCGACTGGAAAACAGCCGCCTTGCTGCGGGCAATGAAAGTCATGGGCACAGGCTGGACGGCGGCACATCCTTCATGGAGGATTACACCTATCACTTAATCCAGCAGGGATGAAGGTGCTGGGCGCACATATGCTGGAAGTCTGCCCGACCATTGCAGACGGAAGGCCATGCCTGGAAATTCACCCGCTCTCAATTGGCGGCAAGGCCGATCCGGCGCGGCTGGTCTTCAACACGCGGCCCGGCCCGGCGCTGAATGCGTCATTACTCGACATGGGTAACCGCTTCCGCTTGGTGGTCAATGAGGTGGATGTTGTCGCAACCCGACGCGCCGCTGCCGAAACTGCCAGTAGCGCGCGCATTGTGGGTACCGCAGCCCCAATCTTAAAATTGCTGCCGCCGCCTGGATTTACGCTGGCGGCGCACATCATACCGGTTTCAGCCAGTCACTCACGGCTGAGCATCTTGCCGATTTTGCCGACATTGCCGGTATCGAATGCCTGCTGATTGACGAAAACACCTATCTGCGCCAGTTTAAAAACGAATTGCGATGGAATGAGGCGGCGTATTTGCTGACGCGGGGCGTGTAGGTTCAGATGCCTGATTCAATTATTTGCGCCGACACGTGATCAGCGCAGTCAAGCAGAGTATCAACCTTCCAGCACGCCAGCTCCCGGAGCGGGAAAAACCGGATAGACATTGGGGCTGATCTGGGTTGCAGCCGCATAACTGGACTGAACATGCAGCGCAAAGTCGGCTGCGCACTCGCGATGAACAAAAGCGACCATACACCCGCCAAATCCTGCCCCAGCCTGCCGCGCACCGATCACGCCGGGACCGCTCAACATCGCGTCCATCATGGTGTCCATTGCCGGGATGGAAATTTCGTAGAGATCACGCGCGCCGGCAAATGAGGCAGCCGTCAACTTGCCGATTTCACTTTCGTCGCAGGCGGAGAGTGCTTTTGCCAGGGCCAACACGCGCTGATTCTCCTCGATGATAAAGCGCGCGCGTTTCGCTATGATCTCCGGGAGATCCGCGCCCGCAAACTGGTCGATAGTCGGTACATCCCGCAGTGCTTTGACGCCCAACAGTGCCGCCGCGTCTTCACACTGTGCGCGCCGCTCTGCATATTCCGAACCGCTTAACTCGCGTTTGGCCTGGGTGTTGCAGATCACAACCTGAATACGGGGGTCAATGAAAATCGCTTCACTGGTCAAGGACCGGCAGTCCAACAGCACGGCATGTCCAGCCTGTCCCACAGCCGAGGTGTATTGATCGAGGATGCCGCAGTTGACGCCAACAAACGTGTTTTCGGCCTTCTGGCACAGCAAAGCAAGCTGCACAGGCTCCATCTCCCAGCCTGCCAGTGTCTTAAATAACATGGCGGAGGCGACTTCGAGGGCCGCCGACGAACTCAGCCCACTGCTGAAGGGCACGGTGCTGTGGATCAGGCCGTTAAAGCCGCGCACTGCATACCCTGCATCCTGGAGAATCGCAGCGACACCCTTAACATAATTCGTCCAGGGAACGGCTGCATCCTGGCGCAAATCATCCAGATCAAATTCAAGGCAGCCGTCGGCATTCATCGAACAGATCGACACCTTACGATCCGAACGAGGCACAGCCGCTATCCAGGTGCTGTGGTCGATGGTCATGGTGAGAACATACCCCTGGTTATAGTCCGTGTGACTGCCCATCAAATCAACACGCCCTGGCGCCTGAACCCAAACGGTTGGTTCGCGGTGATACACCTCGCAAAAACGTTGGGTGATCTTATACTTTCGTTCAGATATATTCATCAAATCTCCTCCATAGCTTCCAGGAATGCTTCAACATTTTCAACCGGAATATCGACCATCATGCGGTGCGAGGGGGATACGACCATTCCTGTTCGATCTGGCGCAAGGATGCGGATCGCTTCTAGCACGGCTTCTTTGACTTCGCTCGGCGTTCCGGCAGGCAGGACCGTCTGAGTCGATACGCCGCCGTAAAAAGACAGTTTGCCCGCAAACGTCTCACGCAGCCAGGAGTGTTCGATGACTTCTGGCTGAACAGGGTTCAGTGTGGTCAGACCAATTTCGACCAGATCAGGTAGAATTTTGGCAATCTGCCCGTCAGAGTGCATCAGAATGGGCAGCCCTGCCTCGCGGAAGGGGACGAACAGCCGTGCCAGCCGGGGTTTGATTAAGGTCCGCCAGGTATTGGGAGAGAACAACAGATTTTTTTGCGCGCCGTAATCGTCGCCAAAATAACCGCCATCTACTCCCAGCGTTATAAACCGCCGGATCAGCGCCAGTTGGATATCGGTAATACGATCCAGCAGTTCAGCAGCAAAGCCCGGATCGGCAACCATATCGGTCAGAAAATTCTCGAAGCCGCGCAGCACCACGCCCGCTCGAACAGTGCGAAGCCAAAGTTGGGCGTAATGAAGTGTTCGCCATGGTCAGCGGCAATGATGCGCGCCGCCTCGTCCAGCAGGTGCGGATCATGCGGGTCGGGCCAGGGGAACTGGTCCAGATCAGTGGTTTCCGCCAAAGGGCAGTAGCTGGAAAATAGCCTTCTTCCTGTGTAGCGAAGCCTACGCCCCACCAGTCATAGCGAATGAGTCTATCCGTGCTGAGACGCGTCGGAAAGGAAAGATCAACGCGGATCATATGGTTGTCCAGCCGTGCGGGGAGTTCTTCCAGAGTGACATTAAAATGCGCGGCTAACTTCTCGCCCATCGCTTTGGTATAGCCAATCTGCGTTGGAAGGCGATCTACGGGTTCATGGCAGACAGCACGTCGCATGCGTTCTTTGTGGTTCATCAGACAACCTCGTAGAGCGCGCGCTGAATCACGTGATCCTGGTATTCCGGCGATAGTTCGCAGAAATAGCCGCTCCAGCCCCAGACGCGCACGATCAGGTCCTGGTGCTGTTCGGGATGCGCTTGCGCTTCGCGCAGGGTTTCAGCGTTCAGGCTGTTGAGCTGAAGCTGCTGGCCGCCAGCTGGGCAAAGGTGCGCACCAGCATCGCCACCTTGCGGATCGCTTCCGGATGCGGAAGACGCTGGACGACAACTCGATCGTGATCGGACCCGCCGTTGAAGATGCGCTGGTAGTCGAGCTTGCCGAAGGTCTGGAACACGCTGAACGGTCCCGGCACGCGCACGCCGGGCGAAGGGGCGAGGTTGGCGCTGAAGGAGTCCCTGCCTTGCGGCCATCGGCGGTCGCGCCGACGACCGGCTCGCGCATGCCCTCGTGGCCGCGCGCCAGCCAGACGTAATACATCGCCGAACCCGTGCCCGGACGCACGATCCCGCCGCGCCCGTTCTCCTCGATCTGCTCGCAGGCGTCGGCGAGCATCTCGAACAGCACCATCAGCATCGGTCCGCCTGGGCATCGTTGTTGCCGACCTTGGGCCCCTCCTCCTGCAACAGGTGGCGCAGCGCCTCGTCGTCCGCAAAATCGGCTTCCAGGGCGTGCAGCAGTTCTGCGGGGTAAACGGCTGTCCTCGAAAAACGAGTTGCTGCACGGCCGCCAGCGCATCGGCGGCATTGGCCGAGCACGCGCCATGAATGCCAAAGTTGTTGTAGGTCAGGCCCTGCGACAGATCGCGCCCGTTTTCCAGGCAGCCGTTCATCAGCACCGAATAATACGGCGCGGGCGGCAGCAGCAGAGTCTGCAGTAGTGCTCGACCAGCCGCGTTCACCTGTGCGTGATACGTCTCTGTCGCACGCGCTCCATGATCGCCGCGAAGGCGTCCCCGGCCCGCAGCCCGGCCCGGATCGCCGGATCGACGGCTAGCGGGAACGACACCGCGCCGATATTCACCATGTCCATGCCCTTGCCCGGGAATGATGAACTCCCAGCAGGCGGCGACGGTGTAATCGCGGGCATCTTCCAGCGCGTAGCCGTGCGCCACCAGGCCCGGAATGACCACGTCATCGTTGGAATACTGCGGGAAGCCCAGCCCTTTGCGGGTCAGCTCGGTGGCCAGGCACGAGCAGGTCGAGATCGGTGTTGGCTGTGATGCGCAGGTTGATCTTCGGGTCGATCATGCTGACATCACGGCGACACGCGCAGCACCATCCGCGTCAGCTCGTTGACCGCCGGCGTCGCCGTCGGCGTCACGCCGCCCAGCGTCAGCGATCTGGCCGTTATCGCCCTGCTGCACGCCGGGATACAGGTCGCTGTCCTTGTTGAGCGAGATGAAGAACTCGGCCAGCAGTTCCTCAGCTGCCGCGCAGATCCAGCCGGCCCGCGTCCAGGTCGCGCTTCCAGATACGGCCACATATATTGGTCGAAGCGCCCCAGGCCGACGTGATAGTGCCCGCTCAGCCATACCACGGCGTGGATCAGCCGCAGCGACTGCAGCGCCTCGTGGAATGTCCGGGGCGGCTGCGCCGGAACGCGCTCCAGCATATCGGCCATATCCGCCCGGTTCATGGCGCGGGCCGCCTCGGCATAACGCGCAGCCAGGGCCAACACGGCGTCGATGGTCTCGATGGCGCTGTCGATGAACTCAACCGTCCCGGGCTGGTTGGCGCAGCGCTGGCGGGTCGCGAGCGCTGCACCTCCGGCGTCCCAGCAGCCCCTGGCTCATCACGATGCCCCAATCGGCGCAGATGTTGCTGATCGGGCCCAGTTCGTGCAGGGTGCGCCCGGCGGTCAGGCTCGGCCCAGTCTTCGGCCTGATAGACAGGCGGGACGGCTGGGCAGCGTGCGCGTGAACACGATCCGCTCGTCGGGCTGGATGACGACCTGTTCCGCCTCGCACATGGCCGTGATCAGGCGGGCCTGCCGCTGCATCCACGATCAACCCAGGGCTCGAATTCGGCGGTCAACAGCGGCACGTGCTGTTGGCGGTACTGGTCGGTGATCCCCGCGCCGGACCGCTTCTTTCATGCTGATCAATCGTTCGCTCAGTGGCATAGGACGTCGATCCCCTTGCTCACAAACAGATCGGGTCGGAGGTTGACGGGTGCTTTCAAGCGTCGTGCAGCGCATACACCATGCCCAGCATCGGATACTTGGCCCCGGCGAGCTGGTTATAGGGCAGCAAATCGACACGCAGCAGTCCCGGGCAGCCCTTGCAGATGATCGGCGATGGCGCCCAGGTTATCGTCCGTATCCGTGATCGTGGGAATCAGGGGCACGCGGATCACGAAAGGAACTCCGGACTGGCTCAGCAAGCGTAAATTTTCCAGGATCAGGGTGTTAGATTGACCTGTCACTTTACGATGGACGTCGTGATCTATTACTTTCAGATCGAAGTAAACTAGCTGGCAGCGCGCAACCAACTTGGCGAACATTTCCGGGGTGGTATAGCCCGATGTGTCGAGCAAGCCGGATATCGTCCAGCAGATCAAGCGTGGCGTGGATGAATGGGGCCTGGAACGTCGGCTCGCCACCCGACAACGTTACCCCCCCTTCGTTCGCCTGGAGGATAGCCGCCTGACTGTTCAAATAGGCGGCCAGTGCTTCCGGCGTATAAGTTCTGCCCACGATCCGATCCCCGCGCGGCGTGCGCATCATCTGAGGGGCAGGATGTTTTCCCTCTGGGTTGTGGCACCAGGCACAGTCAAGCGGGCATCCTTTGAAAAACACCGTTGTACGGATGCCAGGGCCATCGTGTACCGGAATTCTTTGATGTCTAAAATAGTTCCGGTTTGCATTGATTGACAGTTCGTGATAGTCTGAAAACGGTTTCAGATTAACATAGCTTCATCCTGTTGACAAGCACCTCAAACTTGATCCATGATGTAATAATCTGCATTACAACCTATCGAACGGTCTTTCCCATCATTGTGTAGTTTTTGAAGAGTAATTCAAACAAGTTAGCGATCTACTTGGTATAACATTTTATCGGACCATGTTTGCGCTAACATATGAGAAAGGAGATAATTTATCGCAGCAGATCACTTCCATGACGCCAAAAACATCTCGCCTTGTTAAATGCTTAAGGAGATAGTCAAAGATGTTAAAAAAGATTGCAATCGTCATTGCTCTCCTCGTAGTATTCAGTCTAAAGTGTTTGCGCCCAAACCACAGGTCGGCGCGCAGGGATCTGATGGCCCCGCAGATAAATGGTGCAGTGGGGTTAATATCGTTTTCTTCCCCGGCGGTCCGGCGGGCGGCGTGTTCGCTGTGAACGTCTATAACGGCGCGGTTCAGGCGGCTGCCGACCTGGGCCCGAATGTCGAATATGTCTGGTCCGACTGGGATCCGCAGAAGATGACCCAGCAGTTCGCTGAAGCCATGGCGACCAACCCTGATGGCATCGCGATCATGGGCCATCCCGGCGAAGAAGCTTTCGAGCCCCTGGTGGACGAAGCTGAAGCGCCGGGCATCATCGTGACCAGCCAGAACACCGACCTGCCCAGCATCGAAACCCAGTACGCGGGCAACGGCTTTGGTTATGTCGGCCAGGAACTCTATGCCACCGGCTACAACCTGGGCCAGGAAGCCATTCAGCGCTCCGGCCTGCAGGCGGGCGACCGGGCGATGGTCTGGGGTCTGCTCTCGCAGCCCACACGCGGCCAGCGCACCCAGGGCGTTCTCGATGCCTTCGAAGAAGCTGGTCTGACGGTTGATTACCTCGAAATCGACGGCGCGACCAATGCCGATCCGCCGGCGGGTATCCCGACCTTCGTCGCCTATGTCGCCTCGAACCCCGATGTCAAGATCGTCGTGACCGATCACGGTGGCCTGACCGCCACCCTGCAGTCCTACCTGGAAGGCGCGGGCATAGGTCCGGATGAGATCTACGCCGCCGGCTTTGACCTGTCTCCCGCGACCATCCAGGCCATCCGGGATGGCTGGACCGACCTGGTGATCGACCAGCAGCAGTGGCTCCAGGGCTATCTGCCGATCCTGCAAATCTGCCTGACCGAGAAGTTCGCCTTCTCCGGCCTGCACGTCGATACCGGCGGTGGTTTCGCCAGCAAGGACAATATCGAGCTGCTGGCCCCGCTGGTGGAGCAGTGATCCGCTAAGCCTGACCGGTCTTCCTGCTGCGGGCAGGGTCTTTGCGCATTGGAAGGCCGTCTGTTCGACGCAATACAGCGGTTCCAGCAGGTGAGAATCGCTCGCTTGCTGGAACCCATCATGTATGGAGATGACCGCCGCTTTCTGCGGTGAGAAATGCGAGGACTTTGATGGAAGCGAATATCTTTGAAATGCGGGATGTCTCCAAATCGTTTGGCGAGGTGCAGTCCCTGCACGACGTCAATTTTCACGTGGGACCAGAACGAAATCGTCGGGCTGCTGGGCGACAACGGCGCAGGCAAATCGACCCTGATCAAGATCATCACGGGCTACCACCAACCCACAACCGGCGAGCTTTATTTCAACGGCAAAAGGTGACCAACCTGACCGTGCCCAAGGCGCGCGCGCTGGGCGTTGAAACTGTCTACCAGGAACGCGCGCTGGCCGATCTGCAAACGCTGTGGCGCAATATCTTCCTGGGGCGCGAACTTTCGAACCGGTTTGGGTTTCATGAAAATCAGGAAGATGCGGCGAAGAAACCAACCGGCTGATGGTGGAGCAGATGGGCTTTACCTCGTCGGCGGTGAACCCCGCCTCGGTGATCAAGACTTTCTCCGGCGGCGAAAAACAGGGCGTCGCCATCGTGCGCGCGCTGTATTTCGAGGCCGACCTGATCATCCTGGACGAGCCGACGATGGGCCTGTCGCTGCAGGAAACGCGCAAGCTGATCGATTTTGTGCGCGAGATCAAACGAGGCGGGCAAGTCGGCCGTTTTCATCGATCACAATGTTTTCCATGTCTATTCGGTGGCGGATCGCGTGGTGGTGCTGGATCGCGGCACGGTCGCCGGCGAGTTCCTGACCAAAGATATTACGCTGGATGACCTGATGGAAAAAATGTACCGTGTCGCGCAGACCGGCAGCCTGGACTAAGCCGGCTAGATTTCTGGGTGGCAGGTACACAAACGATAAATTTTGGGAGCTTCAGCGCACCATATGGAGCTTTAGAATGACGTACAGAATGTTAAACACTTGAATACTTTTTGCGCTCGGAGCAAATCAACTCGGGTACCTGATCGCCATCCCGCCGCAGCGATCCTGCTGTTGATCGCCTTCTTCCTCCCTGGATGACCATCTTGGACCAGGCTACGAACTGGGCAAGGCCACGGGCTGGAGATCGCGCAGGGGATCGAATGACGCCGACGTTAAGGGCGCAGCGCCCGTCTTTGATGCCGGGGCCGACCTGTATCGCGCTTATTTCCTGGCGGCGGTGGTGGCGCTCGTCCTCACGGGGGCCAACCTGTATATGCGCCGGTCACCGGGCTGCTCGCGGGCATTACCTGTGTCACGGGGATCGTCAGTCTGCGGGTGATTATCTTCAAATTTGTCCGCATCCAGCTCGACGTGACCAACGCCGATGACGCGCGCAGACCGGCTCGATCAATTTGCTATTCAACGCGGGCTGGTGGCTTACGCATTGCGCGCCTCGCTGATGCTGATCGCGGCGGCCTGGTCTTACCAGGCGCCGAGAGCCACGCTGCGCGAGAAGCCCGGGATCACGGGTGACACGCGGTTTACGGCAAAACAGCCTGCAACTGGGCATTGTGGGCGTGATGGTCATCCTGTGGTTCGCGTTCATCATCGGATCACCCGAACCTTCCTCAACAAGCAGATTTATCGCGCGTTGATGACCTCGATCCCCTACTGGGGCATCATCGCGCTGCCGCTGACGATGGTGGTGATCGCCGGCGAAATCGACCTGTCGTTCCCCTCGACGATGGCCGTTGGCATGGTGGCCTTCTTTGAGGTCTACACGCGCAGGCAGCCTGGGCTTGGCCTTCGCGGGCGCCTGGTCGCAGGGTTTTTGGTCGGGCTGCTCAACGGTCTGATCATTGTCAAGATCGGGCATTCCGTCGTTGATCGCGACCATTGGCACGCAGTTCTTCTGGCGCGGCGTGGTCGAAGTCATCCGCGCGGGACAGGGCGAGTCGATGACCTTCACCCGGGACACCGCCATGCGTAACGCGCTGGTGAGCAAGGTCAAGATTATTTCCCGGCCCAGGTGATCTGGATGGTGCTGGTCGGCATTGTGGTGTGGATTATCCTCAACCGGCACAAATTCGGCGCGCATGTCTACCTGATTGGCGACAACGAGGACAGCGCCCGCCTGATGGGTGTCAACGTCGGACCTGACGCGCATGATGCTCTTCGCCCTGGTCGGCGTCGCCGCGGCCTTTGCCGGAGTCATTCAGAGCGTGGATAACTGGTATTTCTGGCCGAACATGGGCGAAGGCTACCTGATGCAGACGCTGGCCGCCGTGTTCCTGGGCGGGACCTCGGTCTTTGGCGGGACGGGTACCGTCTTCGGCACATTTATCGCCTGCTTCATCATTGGCGGCATCCAGCCGGGTATCGTGGCGGTGGGCTGACAGGCTACTATACCAAGCTGATCTACGGCATGATCATCACGGCTTCGGTAGCTATGCACACCATGCTGCGCAAGCGTATGGAGTAACCATGATCCTCCGACAGATGGCCCCTCGATTTGGAAACGATGCCCGACTGCGAGAAGGCAATCGAGCGCGTCTATGCCTGGTTCTCAGGAGAAATCATCGACCGTGCCCCGGTGCGATTTATGGCGCATAACGCGTTTATCGACAAGCGAACAAAGCCTATCCGTCGCCGCATCTGAAAGATCGCTGGTTTGACGATGAATTCCAGGTCGAAATGTACCTCAAGTCGATCGAGGGCAAGACCTTTCACGGGGAAACATTCCCAGTCTTCTGGCCAACCTGGGCCCCGAAGTTTACGCGGCCTTTTACGGCTCAGAGCTGGAATACGGCGAAGTCACGGCATGGTCCAAGCCCTTAGTCAAGACCTGGGACGACATGGCTCGCCTGCAATTGGATATGACCAACGAGTACTTCCGGAAGCTGGAAGATACTGACACGCTGCGCGATTGAACGGTGCGCCGGGCAAGCCCTGGTCGGCTATACCGATCTGCATCCTGGCATAGACTGTGCCGCAGCATGGCGCGATCCGCCGCAGTTGTGCATGGATATGATCGAGGCACCCGAAGAAATACACAAGCTTATCCGATCAGCATCGAGGACTTCGAGCCGATCTACAATCACTTTGATGCCATGCTCAAGGACGCGAAACAACTCTCGGTGAGCTGGATGGGGATTCCCGCTCGGGAGAATGCACATCCCAAGCTGCGACTTCTCGGCGCTGATTGCCCCGAGGATGTTCGATACGTTCTGCATGCCCGTCCTTGCAGCGTGAAGTGAAGACGATGACGCACAATATTTTCCATCATGGACGGAAAAAATGTAGCGAGGCACCGGGAGCGCATCTTCAGGTGCCAGAAGTTCACGCCGTCCAATGGGTGCAGGGCGTGGGCGACGATCTGCCGATTATGCAGTGGGTGCCGCTGATCAAAGAGATTTAGGCGCACCGCCCAGTGATAGTGGACCTGAATAAGAACGAACTCGACGCATTTATGGAAGCCGTCTCAACCCGGAAGGAATTTCCTGGATTGCAACCAAAAACGAAGAAGAGGAGTCTGAACTGCTCAAGCGCATCACCAGGTGGGTGCGCAAGCAGTAGAAATTTCCAGGGGCGGGCCAAACAGAAACCCGCCCCTATTTTTGTTGCTAGCTGGACAGCGGCGTATTGGTTACAGTATTGACCATCGCCCAGAAATTTTCCATCCGGTGTATCTAGTTGAACATGATGTGTTGGGCCAATAATCAATCCACCGCCCTTACCTATCGTGTTCAGCCGCTCGATTACCTCAGCCCGGACATAGTCTGCCGATCCAAGCGGCAGCGTGTACTGCTCATCAATCGATCCCCAGAAACACAGGTTTTTGCCATAACTGCTTCTTCAATTCTGCCGGGTCCATACAAGCGGGTTGGATAGGGTTGAGCACATCCAGACCAATCTCGATGAGTTCGGGAATAATCGGCAGGATATTACCATCGGAATGGTAAGCGACCTTCACTGCTGGATTGATTGCCTTCAGTTCAGCAATAAAATTAGCCATACGCGGCTTGAGGAATTTGCGCCACATCTTCGGTGACATGAGCATGCCGCGCTGTGTCCCAACATCATCCCCGGTCCAGATCATATCCACGCCCATTTCGACCAACTTTTTCGCCGCCGCCAAATGGTAGCGATACGGGATTTCCAGGATTTGATCGGCCAAATCCGGATTCGAGAGCCAGATCGAGGAGCATCTGCTCCAAACCCCGCAGCGCCCAGGCGCATTCAAAAATGGTAGTGACGGTAGCACCAACGATCCAGTATTCATCCTTAAATTCGCGGATCATGCTCTCGGCGGACTGATACAAGTGCGGGCGGGTTGGATCGGGCGGCTGGTAGGTCAGAATTGCGTCATCGGCTGCCAGCGGGTGATGGCTAATTTCGGTATAGCGCCCTACGCCAAAGGGAGTCTCTATACCGTTCGGACATCCATCCAATGCCCCATTCGTCATAATAAGTTTCAGCGTCCTGATAATAAGAATTAGCCCACCCTACTGAGGTAACCAGCGCATCCTCCCCCAGGGTTCGTTCGAGCAAATAAGTATTACCGCCGCCATGCGGGTTGTGCAGCTTGCTATCTTCGATACCGAGGTTCTCCCGCAATCGGAGGGCGAACTCCGGTGTGAAGCTGATCTGCATGGGACAGCGATCAGGTGTCTCATGATTTAAAGCCATCAGCACGCGCTCTCGATGTTTCATATGGTATTCCCCCGTTCCTAAAATAATCTTTCCCAATGGTATAAGATTGGGGAAGGATGCACAAGTATCTTTGCACCTGTGTTTGCCGTAGAATAATCCTTGGTCAGGCGCCAATACCAGGCAATTTATGAGCTGTACAGCGCAGCCCGCCCGATGGATTTGCGCTGCTGGGAGGGTCGAACGATCAGGTCCTGGCTGAAGCAAATTTGTCGGTTCGTTAATTAGCCTGATATATTGTTGATCTTGAGATTATGATCTATATCACGACTAATATCGCGACGCCTGTGATGGCTACTCGCTGCGGGAGTCCCAAAGTCTGTCAATAGCTGATTTTTCGGTCGTGCTGCCGGTCGACAATCATATTGGGGACCATGGTTATTTTGCATTTCCATGCACAGATCGAACGCTTGAATGCCTCCTAGCTCCAACTGCGCCCGAGATACGCAGATCAGGTTTCGACGGCGTGCATCTCAGGATTTAGCGCCGCTACCAGCGACACGACCGTCAGCAATCCTCCCGCCCCGACAAACAAGGCTGTGATGTTCAGACCTCCCACGATTCCAGCCAGCGCATTGGAGAATGGGGTTAGTCCAACTTCAGCAAAGACAATCAGGCTCATAACGCGTCCCATCATCTGAGGAGGAGCATAGCGCTGCATCAAGGTGGTGGCATTGACATTGCCAAAACCAGCACCACAGCCGATCACCAACCATAGGGCGCAAATGACGAATAATAATGAGGAACTGCCGATAACTATCATCAGGATGCCCTGTCCCGCCACCATCAGCAAGCTCACCAAACCAGGCCGCCGGGGGTGAATAACCCCTGCCGCCACCGTCCCAATTAAGGCGCCGACAGAGAAGGTCGACAGCATGGCGCCAAAGGCAGCGGAGTTGGCATCGAAGCGAACCTGACTGAGCACCGCCGACCCAACGACCAGCGGCCCCACAAACAGCAAATTGATGGCCGCGATAACCCCAACCAGGGTTCGTAACCGCTTTTCGCGGCGAACCAGGGACAGCACCTCGCCTATTCCAGTCAAAAGGCCCGTGGGCGGAGTTTCGAGCGACGTCGCGTTTTGCTGCCTGGCCGCAGGGCGTATCAGCAGCAGCATCACGGCTGTGAACAGGAAAGTTGCACCATCGCAGGCAAAGGATACCACGACCCCTACACTGTGCACCAGCATTCCAGCGAGTCCAGGCCCAGCGATAAGCGCCAACTGCGATGTGCTTAACATCAGCGAATTGCTGGCCTTGAGGTCGTCGTGATCCACGAGGGATGGGATCATGGCACGATAGGCAGGGTGGAAAAAAGCATCGACAACGCCGAAACAGAACGTGATCACGTACAGCATCCATAGGTGGGCTGCATGTGCGCTCACGAGCAGCGTCAAGAGCCCAATGAGGAGGAGGCGCAGCAGATTGGACACGATCATGATGGACCGTGGCGAGAAGCGGTCCGCGGCCACCCCACCGACTAAGGTAAAGAAGGCGCGTGGAATCCCGCCAACCATCAGGATTGCACCGAACGCCAAGGCCGAGCCGGTCATCTGAAAGATCAGCCACGGAAGGGCGATGAAATAGAACTGGTCACCCAGCAACGACACGTTCTCGCCCATCCACAGCAGCCGGAAATTCCGATTGGCCAGGGGACCCCACCGGAGGTATCCTCTGGATATAATCTGTGCTCGATCAGTCATCGCTTCCATCTCCCCTGGTAATCCGCCACACACTCCCCACAAAACAGGACGCTCGCAAGCCGAAAGACACCGGTCACCAAGCCATCCCTATTTCCAATATCAACGAATCTTCCGGCCAGCCGTCACGTTCAATCAGGCTGGTTATATCGCGCTCAGCCAACCTCTTCCTGGGCATGGGTCGGCACTCGTGGTCCGAAGACGACCATCAGGAGCAGTAACATCAGTATCCGGCGCGATTCCATGGCTCAATTTCCTTTCATTTTAGAGGCTAGCACAGAGGGCGGATGTTTCTCTGTGTTCATTGTAGAGGAAAGTACTCCGACAATCATCAGCCGAAAGTCGAACAAGGTATGAGGCGTTGGTCTAAAAAGAGTGGGCTGAACGAATCCGTAGTCAGGCTGTGACCGTGGCGACAGTGTTTCGTCCGGCTCGAAAACATAAACTTCGGACGTCGTGAGGCGCGGAAATTACATCTGAACTCAAAAATAGCTATTACGCCGCTCGATAGTAATCGTGAATGAGGCTGTAGGATTGAAAAACTCAATCCGAACAGCTTTTCCCTTTACGTATTTGAGGATAGCTGTATGCCAACAATAATCCCCTATCGACGGGAACACTGAAAATTACGGTTCAGGCATCTAAAAGGCGGTCGAAGCAGAGTTTCAGTTATCCTCGAGCAGTTCCGCAACCACGACGTTGAGGTCAAGCGTTTTCCCACGCTCGTAACCCAGGGGAAATATAACCTGGCACGCAAGCTGTTTAGGGCGACCTGGGCGGGAGGTTTGTCGTAGGGCATCGTTACCGGATGGTTGATGAGCAGGGCCAGCAGTTCGACGGCTCTGACATACTGGCCCTGCATTTCATACAACCTGGACACAGACTGTCGGTTGGCGAGAACATAAGCCTGGGGGCCAGCTTTCACATTATTCATCGCCGTGACGTTTTAGGGGGCCTCATCCACGATTACTATCGAGCGGCATAACAGTGATTTTGAGGCTGAAATGTAATTTCCGCGATTTACGGGATTGATTTTTTGCCCTGCAATGACGAAATACAAGACCTTCCCTTTCTATTCAGGTAAGCTACTTGACAATACAAACAAACACTCTTATTATGGTAATAATGAGAAATCGATTTCTCAACATCGCACCAAGACGACTCAACTCATAAAACTCTTGCCGTTCATTCATCTAATTTCTCCTGTAACATGTGAAATAATCGTCAGCTTGTAGTAGTGGTCTTAACCTGTCTATAAAAGAAAAACGAGAAAACGATTACTCGAACTAGTCGCTTTTAAGGGCTTTTAATGACAACCCCTACACTTAAAGATGTTGCCGATCTCGCTGCCGTTTCTGAAGCAACCGTATCGCGGGTTCTGAACAACAATCCGAAGGTTGCTGAAGAACTGCGTAGCCGGGTTCTTGAGGCGGTGCGCTCATTAGGATACCAGCCTAATCGTGCGGCCCGCCGCTTGAGGGCTAGTTCCAGCGATGTCCTGGGGCTTATCATTTCCGATATCGAAAACCCCTTTTTTATTTCGGTTGTTCGAGGTGTCGAAGATACAGCGTATGCTCACCAAATGAGCGTAGTTTTATGCAATACAGATGAAGACCCGGCCAAGCAGCAGATGTACCTACAGGTAATGCAAGCCGAACAGGTTGCCGGTCTGATCATCTCCCCCACCAGCGCCAGTAAGGATTTCACGGAACTTCAACGACTGAAAATACCAATAATTCTTCTGGACCGTCGCGCAGCTAATTTCGAGGCAGATGCCGTCACAATTGATAATGTGAACGGTGCGTACCTCGCCGTTAGACATTTAATTGATATTGGCTATGAACGAATTGGTATCATCGGTGGGTCACCTCATTTAACCACAGGGCAAGAGCGATACGAAGGGTATCGCAAAGCGATGACCACGGCTGGACTCAAAATCGATGAGAGATTGATCAAAGTCGGTGATTTTAAGACGGAAAGTGGCTATCGTCTGGCACAGGAATTCATTGCCGCTGCGAAGCCGCCTCAGGCGATTTTTGTCGCCAATAATTTAATGACGCTGGGAGCACTACGAGCTATGCGTGAACAAGGAGTCCGAATTCCTCAGGATATAGCCCTGGTGGGTTTTGACGATATGCCCTGGTCTAGTGAACTCTGCCCTCCCCTCACCGCTGTTTCGCAGCCAACATATGAACTCGGTCAGGAAACCGTCCAACTTCTCCTGCGCCGTTTAGCAGATCCCAATGCCCCAATCCGAACCGTGACGTTGCAGCCGCGATTGGTGGTGCGCGAATCATGTGGGTCTAACCTGCAAAAGAGGAGTTTGTAGGCTATGGTAGCAGTACCTGAAATATCAGAAAACAATCCACAGGACGACTCGCAAGTCATCTTGCGGATGAAGAACATTACCAAACGCTTTCCAGGTGTAGTAGCACTCAATAATGTAAGCTTTGATGTTCGTTTAGGCGAAGTCCATGCGTTGGTCGGAGAGAACGGTGCTGGAAAGTCAACGCTCATGAATATCATGAGTGGTGTTTATACAGGGTATGATGGTCAGATTTTACTCAACGACACCCCAGTGACGTTCCATAACACCCGCGAGGCTCAACATAACGGGATCGCCATGATCCATCAGGAACTCAATCTGATACCTGAGCTGACGGTGTATGAAAACATATTTTTAGGACGTGAGCACAAAATAGCCGGGGTGATTATCAACAGACGGAGTATCCGCCGTACTGCCCAAAAAATCATGTCCGATCTAGGTCTGGATATTGACACGAATCGTCATATCAACCGCCTAAGAGTCGGGCAGCGTCAGCTTGTCGAGATAGCGAAAGCGCTCAACTTAAATTCACGGATCATCATTATGGATGAGCCAACGTCGGCCCTGAGCGATACCGAAGTCGAATACCTCTTTAATGTGATTCGAAGTCTGCGGGCACGCAATGTAGCCGTGATTTACATCTCGCACCGATTGGATGAAATCTTCACGCTCGCCGATCGGATCACGGTGCTGCGTGACGGTAAGGTCGCTGGAACGTCACTAGCTCAGGATATAACTCGTCGCCAGTTAATTAACCTGATGGTTGGACGTGATCTCGAAGTGCTGTATCCCAAACAGCAGGTCGACCTGGGCGATATCATGCTGCAACTGGATGGTCTCAACTTGCAGCAAGGGCGCAGTCATCTTGTGAAAAACGTATCTCTCTACGTCAAGCGAGGCGAGATCGTCGGGATAGCCGGATTGATGGGAGCAGGACGAACCCAACTCCTCGAAACGATCTTTGGCGTTTATCCCAGCCGAGCTGTAAGCGGCAAAATCTGGTTAGAAGGTCGCGAGGTCAAAATTCGCTCCCCCAAAGCGGCAATTGCGCGCGGAATTGGATTGATCGCGGAGGACCGCAAAGGTCAAAGCCTGGTGCTAGAGCGTCCGGTGTCTGAAAATGCGAGTCTAGCCGCGTTACGAAACTTCGCCTATTTATCCATTATTGACTCGCGCTCCGAACGGCGATCCGTCCGTAAAGTGGTACAAGATCTACGCATTAAGACTCCTGGCATCAAAACTCTCGTTGGCAATCTGAGCGGCGGCAATCAGCAGAAAGTAGTTTTAGCGAAATTTTTGCTGGCAAAGATCAAATTATTTTTATTGGATGAACCTACGCGGGGCATTGACATCGGTGCTAAGGCAGAAATCTACAATCTTGTTGGACAACTTGCCCAACAAGGAACGGCCTTCCTCTTGGTATCGAGTGAGCTGCCAGAACTCCTCGCCGTCTGCGATCGCATCTATGTACTCTGCGATGGACGAGTGACTGGCGAATTTAACCGCAACGAGTTCGATCAGAATGCGATTATGGACGCGGCGACAAGGTTCACCGAGAGACTTAATAATGGCAAGCAAGAACATACCATTGAACAGGAAGCGAACTAAAGATGGGAACGACAACCAATACTCCAACTCGGTCTACGTTGGCTCAGCAACTTAAAACTGTTGGGAGACAAGCTCTCGTTTTTGTCTTCCGTTTTCAAAGTTTCTTCGGTCTGATTATTGTCTTTCTACTTGCCGTCTACTATTCACCGATCCGTAACGGCGAAAATATCTTTTTGAGCCAGCGCAATCTTAGTAATGTGACCCGTGATGTCGCTGAAACGGGCATTCTCGCCACCGGGCAAATCCTTGTCATCTTAGTCGCGGGAATTGACCTGTCCGTGGGTTCAGTCGTGGCGCTGTCTGCCACAACGGTAGCGCTGCTGCTAATGCGGTCACAGACCATCCATATTCCCTTAATCGGGACCGATATCGTTCTCTCGCACTTGTCAGCCGAAGAGGCTATTCTGCTCACCCTTGCCTTAGGTTTATTTATCGGATGGTGTAACGGCTGGTCCTCGGAGCGATTCCGAATACCCGCCTTTGTGACGACTCTAGCCATGCTCAGTATTGCACGCGGCGTGGCCCACATCTGGTCCGACAATATTGCCGTGCCGATTTCCTACCGAGCGGGCGGCGCTGATCCAGCGTTTGAAATTTTGCATAAGCGCATTTACAACGAAATCATCCCGGTACCTGCCATTATCATGTTCGCGGGGGCAATCATCATGACGCTTGTCCTCCGCTACACCACATTTGGGCGGTACCTCTATGCCATTGGAGGCAATCAAACCGCCTCGCGCCTCTCAGGTCTGGCTGTCAAACGGATCAAAATTGCGGCGTTCATGCTGTGCGGTTTTTTCGCGGCGCTAGCAGGGGTCGTCCATGCCGCGCAGTTAAACCAGGGCAGCCCGAACGAAGCTGTCAATTATGAACTGAATGCGATTGCAGCAGTTGTCATCGGTGGGGCCAGCCTGACCGGGGGCAAAGGGACTGTCATCGGGGCCATTGCTGGCGCGTTCATTCTTCACATCCTGAACAATATGCTCAGCCTGAACAACGTCGAGAGCAACACTCAACTTGTAGTCAAAGGGCTTTTAGTTGTGGGAGCCGTCGCATTACAACAATTTCGACCTGCGGAAGTGGAGTAGCATATGGAAAGGAGAGATACAGCTAGTGCAATTCCTGCTCAAATAGTCCATATGCAGTTAACAAGGAGGATTTTTCGTGAGCAAGAAAACCGTTTTTAATTTATTGGTGGTGTTTGTCGTTGTGGCAGCATTGATGCCTCAGATGGCACCGAAACAGATCGCCGCCCAGGATGATGGCGGGTGGGTACCCTATACCGAAGACATGCTGGCTGGTGGTACAGTACAAGAGGATGCTCGTCCTGAAGGCCCACTGCCAGCGGACTGTCCGGTCCCCGAAGTACAAGATCACTATGTGATCGGCATGTCGCAGGCGAACAAAGCTGAGCCTTGGCGCGAAGCGATGAACAGCCAGATCGAAGCGGCAGCAGCGGAGTACCCGGAATTCGAGGTCGTCTTCCAGGATGCCGCTCAGGATAATGCCAAGCAGGTGAGCGATGTGGAAAACCTGTTGACGCAGGGGATCGACCTGTTGATCATTTCGCCGAACGAAGCTGCTCCGCTGAACGATATTGTACGGCAGGCCTGGGAAAGCTGCATCCCCGTGATCGTGCTGGACCGCAATCTGGTGGACCCGAACTACTCGATGTTCATCGGCGCGGACAATGTGGCGATTGGACGAGGTGCGGGTCAGTATGCGGCGCAGTGGTGCCAGGACAATGGTCGCGAGGACTGCCAGATCGCTGAAATCCGGGGTCTGGAAGGCGCTCCACCTGCCCAGGACCGGGGAGATGGCTTCCGCATGGGTCTGGAAGATGGCGGGCTGAGCGAAGACAACATCGTCTTCTCGCAAAATGCCGACTGGCTCCGCGAACGCGCTGTGCCCGCTGCGGCTGCTGCTTTCCAATCCAATCCTGATATCGATGTACTCTACGGGCACAACGATCCCATGGCGGAAGGTGCCTATATCGCCGCGCAGGATGCGGGCATTAACGTCGATGACGTGCTGTTCATCGGCATCGACGCCCTACCCACTCCCGACGGCGGTATCATGTCCGTCCTTGAGGGTCGTCTGGGTGTGACCTTCGTCTATCCTACTGGCGGTATGCAAGCCATCGAATGGGCGCGTCTCATTTTGGAAGAACATGTAAACCCGCCACTGTGGGAAGTGCTCCCGTTTGATGAAGTCAACCCGGACAACGCGCAGGATGTCTGCAATACCTTTGGCTGCCCTAATGCCCAGGAAACACCCGAAGCAACGGCTGAGCCAGAAGCGGTTGCTGCACCCCCTGCCGCCGAAGGGTGGACAATGTACACGCCTGACATGGTCACAGGTACGGTACTGCCCGGCTGGGAATATCCTGCGAATGGATCGGCCCTACCCGATGGCTGTCCGGTCCCCGAAGTGCAAGATCACTATGTGATCGGCATGTCGCAGGCGAACAAAGCTGAGCCTTGGCGCGAAGCGATGAACAGCCAGATCGAAGCGGCGGCAGCGGAGTACCCGGAATTCGAGGTCGTCTTCCAGGATGCCGCTCAGGATAATGCCAAGCAGGTCAGTGATGTGGAAAACCTGTTGACGCAGGGCATCGACCTGTTGATCATTTCCCCGAACGAAGCTGCTCCGCTGAACGATATTGTACGGCAGGCCTGGGAAAGCTGCATCCCTGTCATCGTGCTGGACCGTAATCTGGTGGACCCGAACTACTCGATGTTCATCGGTGCGGACAATGTGGCGATTGGACGAGGTGCCGGTCAGTATGCGGCGCAGTGGTGCCAGGACAATGGTCGCGAAGACTGCCAGATCGCCGAAATCCGGGGTCTGGAAGGCGCACCGCCCGCGCAGGATCGCGGAGATGGCTTCCGGATGGGTCTGGAAGATGGCGGCTTGAGCGAAGATAATATCGTTTTCTCGCAAAATGCCGACTGGCTGCGGGAGCGGGCTGTGCCAGCCGCCGCCGCTGCTTTCCAGTCCAACCCTGACATCGACGTGCTCTACGGGCATAACGACCCAATGGCCGAAGGTGCCTATATCGCCGCGCAGGATGCGGGCATTAACGTCGATGACGTGCTGTTCATCGGCATCGACGCCCTGCCCACCCCCGACGGCGGTATCATGTCCGTCCTTGAGGGTCGTCTTGGCGTGACTTTTGTCTATCCCACCGGCGGCAGACAAGCCATCGAATGGGCACATCAAATTCTCACTCAGCACGTGGTTCCGCCGCGGTGGGTCGTGCTGCCCTTCGATACCGTTTCACCGGACAACGCGCAGGATGTGTGCAATACCTTCGCCTGTCCCAATGCCCAATAAGATAACGAAGCAGTAGATAATAATATGAGGGAGAAGGTATACTTCTCCCTCGTATACTTAGGCTGCACAGATGGGATCAGCCAAGCGGAGGTTGTAGTGTCTACTTATCATCTACCAGAACTCAAAGAAGTTACAGCGCTTAAGTCCAATGAAGCCGTACTCGTTGCCAGTGGAGATCTACGTCTGTCAGCAAACCAAATGTGTTGGCCAGCCCAGGAAGCAATGGAAAAGCAAATCGTAGCGGCTTTCGCGCAAGAAATCACTGTCAAGCGGGGACATGCCTATGATCCCGTTGAGAAACACGGCTTTATTTCCAGCCAGCGCATGGGAATGGATGTGTTTGAAAATATCCACCCTGAAGCTCGTTTGATCGTGGCAGAAGCGGTATGGCAGTACAGCCATCATGTACTGGCAGGATTGCGTGACCATCGCGGCCCCATCCTCACAGTTGCCAATTGGAGCGGAGAGTGGCCTGGACTGGTCGGGATGCTCAATCTGAACGGCTCGCTGACTAAAATGGGTGTCCATTACAGCACGATTTGGAGTGAGAACTTTACAGACGAGTTTTTCCTGAACGGGATTCGCCAGTGGATCAGAGAAGGCCGGATTACACACGATACCAGCCATGTGCGTAAACTTGACGCTCAACAGCTTCCAGAGTCTGAGGCAGCTTTGGGCCGCGCACTCGCTCAGCAGCTTAAACGTGAAAAAGCGATCCTGGGCGTATTCGATGAAGGCTGTATGGGGATGTACAACGGCATCATTGAAGACGAGCTGTTGAATCCGATAGGCATTTATAAAGAACGTCTCAGCCAGTCTGCGTTGGTGGCGGCGATGCGTCAGGTCATTCCTGAGGAAGCGATGCAGGCGCGTAGATGGCTCGAAGAACGTGGTATGACCTTCAATACAGGACAGGACGAAGCGACTCAACTGACGGACAAACAGATCAGCCAACAGCTTCAGATGTATATTGCAGCCGTACGCATGGCCCATACGTTTGGCTGTGCCACGATAGGCATCCAGTATCAACAGGGATTGAAAGACATGGTTCCTGCGTCCGATTTAGCCGAAGGCCTCTTGAATAACGCTGACCGCCCACCCGTCACCGATCCCGCCACAGGGAAAGAATTATTTGCTGGACAGCCAGTCCCCCATTTTAATGAAGTGGATGAAGGCGCCGGGTTGGATGCGCTGGTGACTAACCGCGTCTGGACAGCGATGGGGCTCGATCCAGCGACGACGCTGCATGACATCCGGTGGGGTGAACATTATCGAGGCAATGGGATCGATGATTTTGTCTGGGTGTTTCTCATCTCTGGGGCGGCTCCCGCATCCCATTTTGGCGGTTACGCACATGCCAGCAGTGATCGCCAACCTCCCATGTACTTCCCCCTCGGCGGAGGAACACTCAAAGGTGTGAGCAAACCAGGCGAAATTGTCTGGAGCCGCGTCTTTGTCATGGATGGACAGTTGCATGTTGATTTAGGGCGCGGAACAGTCGTTCAACTCCCTGAAGCGGAAACTCAACGGCGTTGGCAAGCGACTACCCCGGAGTGGCCGATTATGCACGCCGTATTACACGGCGTATCGCGCGATCAACTCATGGCACGCCACAAGGCGAACCATATTCAGGTGGCGTATGCACCCTCGGTAGAAGCAGCCGACAAAGCTCTGGCAGCCAAAGCAGCCATGTTCCAGGCGATGAATGTTCAGGTCAATGTGTGCGGCAGCGTGAACATATAATACAAAGAACGCGCGCAAACTCATCTTCTACGCGCGTTCTTTATGAAGACATGATATCAAAGTGCAGGGATGATTTTATCACCTAGCATGGTAAGCCATTGTTCCCAGCCCTGATAGGGTGGAATGAAGACAACACTGTCGACTCCGACATCGACCAGTGCATGGATTGCTGCAACACACTCTGAAGGTGTCCCAACGACGGATAACTGGCTGATCCATTCATCGGGCATTTCCGCCTCAAGATACGCCTGACCGCCATTCGCCAGAAGCTCGTTGATCTGGGGAACAATGCCGGTGGGTAATAACTGGCTCTGATAGGCGCTGTCAGCGATACAGGCGGCAATCGCGGGACGCAAGCGGTTTCGGGCTGCCTGCCCCTCCTCTGCCACTTCACAAAAGGCATAGACAGTCAACCGATGATGGGTGTCGTTGGTCTGGCCCTCGGCAATACGCTGCCTTGCCCACGCAATATAGGCAGGAGACGAGCACTCCGGCACAATAGTTCCATCTGCGACCCGACCTGACATAGTTAATGATTTCGGACCGCGTACTCCTAACGAAATCGGGGGAACACTACCGGGAGGGTACTCTAGACGCACCTGATCGAGGTGAACGTATTGTCCGTCATAGGTGACAGTCTCTCCATGCAACAGGGCGCGAATCGTCTGTGCTACTTCCTCTAATGCCTTTACCGGGGACTTTGGCAGCGCTCCGATTTGTTTCATCCAAGCTGGTATGCCATGCCCAAGTCCGGGCAAGAAGCGCCCTGGATACAATTGGGCTAAGGTTGCAATTTCCATCGCGGTCACAGCCGGATTCCTGGCGGCGGCTGGCATAATTCCCAGCCCGATGCTGAGTCTTGAAGGACAAGCAAGTGCGGTTGCCGCCGAGGCAACACCACTGGTAAAGAAACAGTCTTCAACAACCCACAACTCATCAAAACCTGCTTGTTCAACGAACTGAACGTAATTCTGTATCCATCCCGGCGGATAGTCCCGTCGGAACATCATACCCATATGAAAGCTGTGTTTCCGCATATAACACACTCTTTCTCAATTGTGGGGGCTAAAAAGTCGATCAGCCGCCAATTCTTCGCTCAAACAACCCGTCGATAGTCGTGGTGAAGACCCCCAAGTACCGGACATCCAACGATCCGTGATGACAACCTATCTGCGCTCAGCGTATCTTCCGGTAGATCTGGAATACGTTGGCCAATGCCTGGATGAGGCCGAGCACAATTGAAATACGCGACATACTCGCCGATGACATGGTAGAGGCTCCGCGATCAATTCGCGCTTGCTTCGCTTCAAATCAGCCAGCGTCCCGAGCACCTGATGGCTGGTCGGTGGCTTGGTCCAGTACTTGAACCGCCTCTCAAGCCAGACCACACCCTGTTGTATGATCTGGTTTATCTTTCCTTCTATCTGGTTGACGCTCAACAGTTAGGACCATGCTGCTCATTGCAGCTTGTTACTGCGAGGAATTCTACCCGATTTCAACCTGGATTGATTTTTTGGCCCCCACAACCAGCCATTGTTTGCCTTTTGAGGGAATTGAGCAGAATTGATGTGGGTTTCGAGTGGGGACTATACTACATGTATCCTAAAACTCCCTGGATGATGAGAGTAGCCGGGACAGGGCTCGATCATCTCGTCAGTAGTTGTGAAATGAGCGAAATAATCACCTCAGATGTAATTCCGCGCCTTGCGCGATCTGATTAACAACAAACTACCCGATTTTTGTTCCTGGTTTTTTCGGAGCTATTTCTACTGCCCCGCAAGTAAAACTCACTTGCGGGGCAATGTTGGCTAGTACTTGATGTCCACCGAACTCTTCTTGTTCGCAGACTCGACAATCGCATCGCAGATCACCGCGTTGCGATAGCCATCCACGAAGGTCGCGCCATACGGGGCAACCGGCTTCGTTATTGACGATGGCGTCGAAGAAGTGGTGGAACTCGTGGACGAATGAGTGTTCCCAGCCGATCATGTGACCATGCGGCCACCAGTTCGCCCAGTACGGATGGTAGCGACTCGCTGATCAGCACGTTGTGGAAGCCGCGTGTTTCCTTCGGCTCTTCACCCGCCCAAAAGACTTCCAGTTCGTTGAGCCGTTCCAGGTTGAAGCTGGATCGATCCCTTTTCGCCGTTGATCTCCAAGCAGTTGATAGTTCTTGCGGCCCTGGCAGAAGCGGGAGGCTTCGAGCGTGCCGAGCGCGCCGTTCTCAAACTCGAACAGCGAGACAAACGCATCGTCCACGTCGACCTTGCCCGTACCCGATGCCATCCGGCCAGCGGACGATCCTCGACAAAGGTCTTGGTCATGCCCATGACGCGCTTCGGCTCGCCGACCAGGAAACGCGCCAGGTCGATGATATGCGCGCCGAGGTCGCCCAGCGCGCCGCTGCCCGCGACCTTCTTTCCAACCGCCAGACCTTCGGGAAGTTCGGGTCGATGATCCATTCCTGCAGATACACGGCGCGGAAGTGGAAGATCCGCCCGAGCGCGCCGCTTTCGATCAGCTTGCGAGCCTGGACAATCGCCGGGACAAAACGGTAGTTGAAGGCGACCATGTGCTTGACGCCGGCTTTTTCCACCGCGTCGAGCATCGTCTTGGCTTCTTCGGCGGTGCGGGCCAGCGGTTTCTCGCAGAAAACGTGCTTGCCCGCCTTGCGCCGCCGCGATCGTGGGTTCGGCGTGGGCATCGTTCGGCCCGCCGTTGTCAAAGATCTGGATCGGCGTCGTTTTCCAGCATCTTGCGCCAGTCGGTATAATACGCTTTCGTAGCCGTAGCGCTGCGCCGCCTCGGCGTCGCTCTTCGTTGCGCCCGCAATCGCCACCAGGCGCGGGATCGCGACCGGCGGATACATCATATACGGCAGTTTCTTGAAGGCGTTGGAGTGCGCCTTGCCCATGAAGGCATAGCCCAGCATGCCAATGCCAATCGTCGGCGCTTCGCCTTCGGCTTTGGCGCCAGCCATGCTGGTAAATCCGACTTCTTCTGCCATGGTCATTACCTCCTTATTTCTCGGCAAACGCCGCGTCAAAGGCCACATCGGACGGCGTGAAATCGGTCTTCTTGACGAACTCGCACGGCTTCACGCGCGCCGTGTTCGCGATCCATGCCGCTGTCTTCCCACTCGACCGAGAGCGGGCCATTGTAGCCGATGCGGTTCAGGGCGCGGACGATGCCTTCCAGAGTCCACGTCACCATGACCGGGCGAGACGAAATCCCAGCCGCGCCGGTGATCGCCAAATGGAGATGCGAGCCCAGGATGCTGTTGCGCCCATTCAGCTTGACCTTCGAGTCCTTGACATGCACATGGATAGATGCGATCTGGGAAGGCGTTGATGAACTCGACCGGATCAACAACTGGTGGACAAAGTGGCTGGGGTCGAAGTTGAAGCCAAACGCCTTGCGGTGCTTCAGGGCCTCCAGTGCTTTCTGCGCCGTGTAGATATCGTAGGCGATTTCGGTGGGATGCGCTTCCAGGCCGATATCGAACGCCCACCTGATCGAACACGTCCAGAATCGGATTCCAGCGATCGGCAAATTCGCGAAACCCGCATCGATCATCTCCAGCGAGGTCGGCGGGAAGGAGTAGAGCATGTGCCAGACCGGGCTGCCGGTGAAGCCGTTCACCACCTTCACGCCCAGCTCTTTGGCGGCCCGGGCCGTGTTCTTGATTTCTTCGGCGCAGCGCTGGCGTACGCCTTCGGGATCGCCATCGCCCCACAGGCGGTCAGGCAGAATGCGCGGTGGCGCTCGTCGATGATACGCATCGGCAACACACTGCCCGACCAGATGGGTGCTGATGGCGAAGCACTTCAAGCCGTGCTTTTCAAGGATATCCTTGCGGCCCTGGATGTATTTATCGTTTTCCAGGCCTTGTCGACTTCAAAGTGGTCGCCCCAGCAGGCCAGTTCAAGGCCATCATACCCAAATCGCTGGCTTTTTGCAGCCAGACTTCGAGGTAGGTCCGCCCACTGGCCGGTAAAAAGTGTTACTGGCCTTGCCATAAGATCATATCCTTTCCTGATAGTTTGACCTGTAAATAGTTTAGATAACATAGGGCGGCTTCGCCCTATGCCGTTACCGATCAGGTGCGCTGCGGAACAGCGCTGACACGCGACCGCCGAGTCCGCGAAGACCCGTGCTGCCACTTCGCGCACCAGCACGTATCCAATCGCGCCCGCCATGGCGCATTAAAAGATGAACACAGGCAGCGCCTCGCGGTATCTGGCGCTCTTTTCTTCCTTGAGTTCGTTGCCCTTCTCCTTGCCCTCGTACAATCTGGCCCACAACGTCGGATTCAGTGCCGTAGGGAGGCTCCGGTTTGGCTGCATTATTGAATGCCAGAACTATCGGGGCAGCGATGAGCAAACCCACCACAAGCCCGATCACATGGGCCTTGATATCCAGCGGCGGCCCATCGCTCTGTGGGCACATGGGGTATGACGTGGCTCCAGAGCGTAAAGGCCAGCGTTGAAATCAGCAGCAGACGAAGCCATACTGGTAGGCTGAGTTCCTGCCAGGGCTGGAACAACCCGACCACGCCCAACAGAATGCCCGGATGATCATCATCTCTATCGGACGGTGGACACGGTGCGGAATGCGACCATTCAACAGGACGGCGGAGATCACGATCAGACAGATATAGGCCAGCAAATCGCCACAAACGTGCGACGAAGGGAATCG
This sequence comes from uncultured Chloroflexia bacterium, assembly GCA_963753545.1. GTDB lineage: Bacteria > Chloroflexota > Anaerolineae > Aggregatilineales > Aggregatilineaceae > CAVWCQ01. The sequence continues at coordinate 31,136 of CAVWCQ010000010.1, read as the reverse complement.
CCTTTACCAGTACATCGTCCTGCCGATCATCGGGCAGGGTGTTCGCATACACGCTAAAGGCAACGCCGAAGGCCAGTACAATGCAATCGCTATGGCAAATCTGATCACAATCTTGGTTATACGTTGTTTCATAAGGCACCTTTGTCCACCAGCGAGCGTTATGACCAGGTGAAGTCGGGCAGCGGGATCGTTTTCCGCCTTGCAGCGCGGATTCGTGCGCCAGGATGCCGACGCAGGTCCAGTTCGCGGACTGCTTGGCGTTCGGGAACGGCTCACGGTCCTCAACGATGCTCATGATGAACTCGTGCGCCATGATGCGGGTGCGATCCGCCATGCCCTGCCCTGGATGAACGACAGATGCTGCTGTTCGCCGCCATACACGCCCGTTGTCGTGAAACGGTTGAATGCGGTTCGGGCAGCAGGTGCGCATAGTCCAGCACACTCACTCGGTGCGAGTCGTCTCACCGATATGCACGACGGGCGCGGTATGCTCGACTAAGCGGCCATTCAAACGACATCTTGCTGCCATAGACATCGAAGCTCTCGCGATACTGGCGAGCCGTGTTGAACAGGGAGCGCATCACTTCCGCCACGATGTCCGAATTCTTCATCTTGATATGCGCGGTTTCGATGGCGAACGGCGAATTGTATTTGGGGATCAGGTGTTCCTGAATGCCGCCCGGAGCCGAAGCACGTCACCTATTCCGCGTCCTTGCCGGCCAGAGCCAGGCATGGGCTGACCACATGGGTCGCGTAGTGCATTGGCGGCAGACCTTCCCAATAGCCAGGCCAGCCGAGCATTTCCTGCTGGTGCGTGGCGCGCATATACTGGATGCGTCCCATTTTGCCCGTGTCTACAGCTCCTTGACATACAGGAACTCGCGGGAATAGATGACTGTTTCCATCATCATGTACTTTTTGCCAGATACCGCCTGCGCCTCGACGATCTGTTCCATTCCTCAATCGTCGTGGCAGCGGGACTGTGCAGGCAACATGCTTGCCCGCTTTCAGCCCGGCAATCGCTCATTTTGCGCGTGTTCGTGGATCGGCGATATTGATATGAACCGCATCGACGTTCGGGTCTTCGAGCAGTTCATAATAATCGGTATAGCGCTTCTCTGATGCCGAATGCATCACCCACTTCGATTCAGTTTGTCTTCGCGTGCGCTGGCAGATCGCGTACATATTGGCGTATGGGATGGCCCTGATAGATCGGGATAAACTCCGCGCCAAAACCCAGACCCAATAATCGCAACATTGATCTTTTTATCGGCCATGCCGTCTATCCTCCTTAGACTACAGATTAGCTGCTTCAGGAATGTCAATCCGTTCGTCGCCAGCGCGTCCTGGCTGGCCGCCAGACGGACGCCAGATCGCAGCGGCGCGGGCGATGCTCTTGACTTTGCTGGTGAACGACTCGATCACGACCGGACCGTTGTAGCCGATATCTTTGAGCGCAGCGGCGACTTCGTTCCACGGCACATGCCCGACTGCCCGGCGCGCCGCGGTCGTTTTCGCAGGTGTGCAGATGCGCGCAGACGTTTACCCGCCGCCGGATCGCATCGCCGATCGACTGCTCCTCGATGTTCATGTGGAACGTGTCCAGCATGATCTGGCAGGCGGGGTGATCGACGCGGTCAACGACTTCGATCGCCTGAGAGGCCAGATTGATGAAGCTGGTCTCAAAGCGGTTGAGCGGCTCGACGCACAGCACCGCGCCTTTATCCGCCGGCATACTCGGCCAGACCGCGCAACTGCTGCACCAGCAGATCCGGTATCTCTGGCGCGCTCTTCGTCGGTCTGCTGCCAGACCCGCCCCACCGCCGAATAGAGCGGACCGACGAGATTGGTGCCGCCCAGCGTCGTGACCGCGTCGATGCAGTGGCTGGATATACGCCATGCCGTTATCGCGGATGGCCTTATCGGGGTGGATCAGATCGCGATCCGGCCCCATCGCCGCGCACACGCTGACGCCTAGCCCGTTGTCCGAGGACAGCGCCGCCCGCTTATAATCAATATCGCGGTCCCTTCGATCGGCACTTCGAACCATCGAAGCCCATCTTCTTGACATCGGGGCCAGCTCAGCACCTCAGCGGTGGTCAGCGGCGAAACCCAAACCCAGGTATTGACGCCAAACTTCATTTTCATTCCTCCTAAACTGGTATGTCTTCAAGTTAATTGGGCACGTACATGCCGCGTTTGCCGTCCGGATCGCAAAATAGTGAAGCCGCTCGCTGAATCGATACTGAACCGGACGATGATCTGCCGACAGATCTTGAGATCGGTGATCCCCGGCACGATGCTCAGCAGGGTTTGCTCGCCGCTCTTGATATGGACGACTGTTTCGACGCCGAGCGGCTCGGTGAGCGCCACTGCGCCGATCGAATTCACCCTCCGCAGTCAGGCGCGGACATCTTCGGGCCGAATGCCCAGCAGGAAATCGGTGGGGATATCTCGCCCAAAGCCGGCAGTTGGCATGTGTACTGTCCTTGACGAAACAAGGCTGCCGTTTTCGCGGCTGGGCGGGCAGCAGATTGATACGCGGCATGCCGACCAACTGCGCGACAAAGGTTGTCGCCGGGCGGTCGTAAATGTCGTGCGGCGTGCCGATCTGCACGATCTGCCCTTCGATCCAGCACGGCGATACGGTCGGCCATCGTCAGCGCCTCGATCTGATCGTGCGTGACAAACAGCGTCGTGCTGTTCCCTCGGTCTTTTGCAGGTGCTTGAAGTTCGACCCGCAGCGCTTCGCGCAGTTTGGCGTCCAGGTTGCACAGCGGCTCATCCATCAGAAAGATGCGCGGATTGCGCACCATGCGCGCGCCCAATCGAGACGCGCTGCATTTCGCCGCCGGAAAGATGGCGGTCTTGCGCTCGATCAGGTGCGTGATGCGCAGTTTTTCGGCCGCATCGTGCACGCGCTGGTCGATCTCGGTCTTCGGGCAGCCGTGCGCAGCGGCGAGCGCAGCGGGAAAGCCAGATTGTCATAGACCGTCTTGGTCGGATACAGCGAATACTGCTGGAACACAAACGCCATATCACGATCCGCCGGGGTAAACGTTTCACGTTCACCCCGTCGAACAGCACATCGCCCGCATCCTGCTTGTTCCAACCCGGCGATCACGCGCAGCGTCGTGGTTTTGCCCGCCCCTGTCGGGCCCAGCAGCACGAAAAACTCGCCATCCTTGATGTCAAACGAGACATCATGCAGAGCGGTGACCTGCTTTGAACCGTTTGGTGATATGGTCGAGTTCGATATTGCTCATGGCTGCACCTCCCGCCGATGGCAGTTTCGGTTTCCGGATGGAAAAACCGCACCATCGCCGGATTGAGATCAAAGTGCACCGCGGTATCGATCGGGTACTGCACTTCGCGGCTGGCGCGGGCATGGACGATAGCTGGTCCCCGCTCAGATCCGATGTGCAGCATGGTGTAACCGCCGTGCAGATCGGTCGCGTAAACCGTTGCCAGGGAGCTCGCCCATCGGCGTGATGCACGTGCACCGCTTCGGGACGGAAGCCCAGGACCACCTCACCCTCACCGTCCTCGCCGTGTTAAGCGCAGGCCGCCAGTCAGCAGGGACGGCATAGTGGTTGTCACCGCAGTCAGGATGAACATCGCCGATCCGCATACTGCCCGGCAATCAGATTCATGCCGGGACTGCCGATGAAACGCGCCACGAACAAATTCGCCGGGTTGTGATAGACCTCGGCGGGCGTGCCGACCTGCTGCACTTCCGCAGTCGGACATCACCACGATCCGGTCACCCATCGCCATCGCTTCGATCTGGTCGTGCGTGACATAGACCGAGGTCGCGTGCTGCTCGATGTGCAGCCGCTTGATCTCCGCGCGCATCGTCTCGCGGAACTCCGCATCCAGCGCGCCCAACGGCTCATCCATCAAAAAGGCGGCAGGACGGCGGACCAACGCCCGCGCCAGCGCCACCCGCTGCTGATCGCCGCCGCTGAGCGCAGCCGGGACGCGCGTCCAGCACGTGTTCGATCTGCAGCAGTTGGGCCACTTCGCGCCACCCGCTGGCTGATCAGTCTCTTTGCGTTTCGCCCTGCGCTTGCAGCGGGAAAGGCGATATTGTCACGCACGGTCATGTGCGAATAGAGCGCGAAGAACTGGAACACAAACGCGATATCGCGGTCGCTGGGATGCGCCCAGGTGACGTCGCGCCCGTTCAGCAGAATCTGCCCGCTGGTGACCGCTTCCAGACCGGAGATCATGCGCAGCGTGGTCGTTTTGCCACAGCCCGACGGCCCCAGCAGCACGACGAATTCGCCGTTGTGAATGGTGAGATCCATCGGCTTGACGGCGTGGAATTCGCCAAATTTCTTCTCTACGTTGATTAGTTCAATGGTTGCCATCGACCTTATCCCTGACGAATTGCGCCGAAGGTGACGCCGCGCAGCAGATACTTCCGCAGCGCAAACGTCACGATCACCACCGGGATCAGGAAGACCAGCGAACCCGCCGCAATCGCCGCCCACTCGATGCCGCCCGTCCCCAACATCGAGGGGATGCTGGGCGGCGCGGTGCGCGCGCGTCTGACGTCAGCATCAGCGCGAAAGCGTATTCGTTCCAGGCAAAGATGAAACAAAACACGGTCGTGGCGGCGATGCCCGGTAACCGCCTGCGGCAGGACGATCTTACGGAAAGCCTGCAGGCGGGTATAGCCATCGACCAGCGCCGCTTCTTCGTATTCGCGCGGGATCTCGTCGATGAAGCCCTTGAGCAGCCAGACCGAGAACGACAGGTTAAACGCGGTGTAAGCAGGATGATCAGCCCGGGTAGGTGTCGTACAAGCCCACCTCGCGATACATCAGGAAGATGGGGATCGTCACGACGACCGGCGGCAGCATACGCGTGCTGAGAATGAAAAACAGCAAATCACCTTCGCCGGGGATTTTGAACCGGCTGAACGCATAGGCCGCCAGCACGCCCAAGCCCACCGAAGCAATCGTCGATGATCCCGGCGATGATCAGCGAGTTGCGCAGGCTGCTTGACATAGTCGCTTTGGCCGATGATGGCCTGCCCGCGTTTGAGCATTACTTCGTCGCCCAGTTGAGATCATGTTCGCTGCTCGATATTCGGTATCTGCTCAGCTCGTTCAACTGGCGGCGCTTGGTCAGCAGGCTGATATAACCTTCCATCGTCGGCTCAAACGACCACTTTCGGCGGTGACGCCACCGCATCCGCGCGCGATTTGAAGGCCGTCATACTCATCCAGAACACCGGGATCAGCGTCAGAAATGCGAGGCCACATGATACGACGCTGGCGCGGATGGCCTGCATCGCCTGCCAGCGTCGGATCGACTTTGTCCACGCGGGTCGAATAGTTCGACGGGCAGGTCGAGGATCGCCTACCGCCTGGATTATGCCGCATCAGCCACCGGGTGCAGTGTTCCGGCAGGAATTCAACAGCACCAGAACCGATCAGCGCAGCGATCAGGCAGCATCGCGATCAGCATGCCAACCAGACGGACCGACTCCAGCGCGTCAATCGCAAAAAGATCGAGGGCCAGAACCAGCAATTAGCATGAACACCACGCCGCCGATCAGCGCCCAACGACGCACTCCGGCCAGCCGCTCCAGCAAGCGGATGCTGACCTTTGTGGCGGAAGATAATCCGGTTGGTGCTGTCCGATGACCGACCACACCCAAAAGAAGAAGTAGATCCAGAACCAGGAAGATCCTGGCAGTGGAAAGTTGATCACGGCCTACCCTTCCCTCATCCGGTTGAGCGTCACGAATATACAGGTTGCTGACCGCGATGATGATCACCAGCACAATATAGGCGAGCGCGCTGGATTTGCCCGGTCTTGAACTTGCCAAGAAACGCCTCGCTGTACAGAGCGCACGGCGACCGTTTCGGTCGCATCACCCGGCGCGCCGCCAGTCAGGCCCATCACCAGGTCAAACGCTTTTAACGCCTCAATCGTGCGGAACAGCACCGCGATCAGCAGCAGCGGCATCGACCTGGGGCAGCGTGATGCGCCGGAACTGGAACCACGCGCTGGCCCGGTCAATGGCCGCGGCTTCGTAGAGATAGTCGGGAATGGCGCTCAAGCCCGACAGGCACAGCAGCATCACAAAAGGACTCCACATCCACACATCGACGATCACGATCGCCCACAGCGCCAGATCATGATCTGCCAGCCATTGTTTGCTCCGCTGGTGGCGGTTCGGTATAGATCAGGTAGTTAAAAATGCCTTTGGACGGGTCAAAAATCAGTTTCCAGAACAGCCCCACGACGACGGGCGAGAGCATCATCGGGATCAGAATCAGCGTTGTGACCAGCCCGCTCCCTTTGAATTTTTGGCGCAGCAGCATCGCCAGCGTAAAGCCGAGACGAGCTGCATGCCGACCGACAGCAGCGCATATTTGCCCGTCACGGTGAAGTTGTGCCAGTAACGGCCGCGTCGTGGTCAGAATTTTTTCGATAATTTTCGAGGGCGATCCACTGCGGCGGCTCGTTGGCGATCACCGAATATTCGGTAAAGCTCAGATAGAGGCTGTAAAGCAGCGGAAAAATATTGATCACAATCAGCAGAATCAGCGTCGGCATGATGAACAACATGGCGATATGTCCTGTCGCTCAACCTGACGCCGCCTCGAAACGGCGTGCGCACGGCTGCCGGGTAGGATCCTGCTAGAGCATTGACATTAGACATGAGCCATGTGCACCTCGATAGTTGTCATCTGGGGAGGCGGCGCGACGACCGCCTCCCCCAAGAGTGATACGTGACAGAACAGCTTACTCTTCAATCACACCGTGCTTCGACGAGGATTTCGTGCTGTTCGACAGCCATATTGTCCAGCGCTTCCTTCGCGGTGCCTTCACCACCGACGACAAAGGCGTGCAGGTTGCGCTGGACGGGTTCCAGCAGTTCGCCGAAACAGCGGGATGTTCCAGAAGTCCTTGACGAAGGTCATCGATTCCGCGAACGCGGGGTTGTAGGGCGTGTTGGTCAGGAATGCTTCCGAATTCCAGCACTTCGATATTGCAGGTATAACCGCCGACTTCGGCCCACTGTGCCTGGACTTCTTTGCTGGCAAACCACTTGATGAAGTCCAGCGACGCCTGCTTGCGCTCATCGCTGATGTAGTTGATTACGCTCAACCCCTGGCCGCCCAAGCGCGGTATAACGATCGCCATAAGGGCCAGCGGGCGTCGCGAAGAAGCCGGTCACTTCGGCATAGGGATTGATGCCAGGGTTCGCCAGCGCCGGGAAGAAGGCGAAGTAGTTCATGATCATCGCGGCCTGCCCGTTGATGAACACATCGTTCATCTCCGCGAAGAAGGCGTTGTTCGTGCCGGGAGGCGCGAACTGGTACAGGCCCTTGTAGAATTCCAGGGCTTCGACCGCGCGTTCGGAGTTCACCACACCCAGCACCTTGATAGTCCTCACCCTACCAGTCGACACCCCAGCTGAACATGGACGTTTTCATAGCCCATCGTCAGCCCGTCGTAGTCGATCTGGGTGTAAACGCCCACGCCGTAGAGATTCTCATCCGGGCGGGTGAAGAATTCGGCGATGTCGCGCAGCTGCACCCAGGTTTCGGGCACGGCCAGCGGATAGCCGTATTTGGCTTCGAACGCGGCCATATTGTCGGGATCTTCGAACAGGTCTTTACGATAGGCCCAACCTACCGCATCACCTTCGGTGGGATAAGCATAATAGCGTGCCCGAACCCGCCGGATATTCGCCGTAGAATTGGAGGGTCGCCGGGGTCACAGTTTCGTTGATGCCGTTCTCGACCATGAAATCGGTCAGGTCCATATAGTGGCCCTGCTCGACACCCTGGCCGATCCACTGGCTGTCGCCGACGACCATATCATAGGCATCGCCCTTGGCGGCCCATTCAGCAGCCATGCGATCATAGAAGCTGCCCCAGGGTTCCTGGATGACATTGACTTTGATGCCGGTTTCGGCTTCGTAGCGGTTGCCGATTTCCTGCAAATAGTTGGCCGGGTCCCATTCCGCCCAGAGGATTGTCAGCTCTGTTACTTGACGTGCTTCGGGCTTGGCGGACACATTCGACGAGCCAAAACCAAACGTAAGCGTTAAAACTACCGAGGCGAGAACGAGAAGACTAATGGTTTTCTTCAACATTTTCTTTCTATTCCTCCTGGTAAATGTCCGTTTTTGACAGAACTATACAAAAACTGATGTCACTTTCTCGTGCTATCGTATTGAGGAATGTCCTCCTTTCGGCGTGTTGGACAGCGCTCCGGCTTAATGCTGGGAATATAGCCAAACAAAAAGGCCAACTCGCGACATGACATCACGTGCTGGCCTTCGAGATATTGCGTTACCCCGCTCGGTCTCTGATTTACTTCTTGATGCCACAGAGACGAACGACACCGATCCTGCCCTAAAACATGCGGGAAGTTGGTTTCGCCTACAATTCGATCGGGACGAGCCGCAAATTGAATTAGCATGGTAAGGCTTTGAATAAAACAATAACACCATTAGGTCAGGTCAATTTTGGGGCATGAGTGGGGGAAAACAGGCTGCACTTCAACCATTAAAAGTGTTGTTATGCTGCTGTCCACAATCGTGAAGCCGCAGCCCAGCCAGAGTAAAGCTATTTATTTAGATCACTTAACTAATTCAAAGTATACGAAAGAAATATACTAAGTGCAAGAAGCTTGCTGAAATTCGCCGAAACTTCTCAAAAACTCTCACATGTAATATAAATAATTACGATAATACAAATAAAACAGAGATTTCAATATGTTGGCGGTGAAGCTGCGCAAGAGACAGTATTGCGGTGGGCTCCTTCCGAGGATGTGATGCGGCACCTATGTTTAGATTCCCGCGGTCTACACTTGATGAGCTTGTTGCGTTAGCCATTAAGTAGTAGTGATTTACCTTTTTGTACCTTGTAGGTAGAAGACTTATCCCTAAGCGTAACTAGTCTTTGTGCATAAGAGGAGTAGCGTAGCTTATAGGTGTAGAACCTTGTACATAAATAAAGGAACCTTGCTTAGAGGAGTAGCGCATTTCTAAGTCTTTCCCGTAGTTGGAAGTGGAAGCGTAACTAGTTGTAGCGCATCTAGGCAGTAATGAAACCCTTAGGCAATACTTAGGAGGATGTACCGTATCTATGAGGGGAAGCCGGAGAGTACGGGGAAAGCTATGTGATTAGCTGATGTACGGTTGGTTGTGTGCCCTGTAGTGCAGGTAACATACTGATTAATTGCGGCTTGCGGGAATACCTTGCGGCGTAGTTGTTTTATGATGAAGTGCGGTTTTGCGGACGGTTTTTGGTGATTTGCGGCGTAGCTGATAGCTGAAGGCGGCGTGATGTTGTTACGGCTTGATGTTGACAGCTGAAGGCGGTGCGATGTTGTTACGATCTGATGCTGACAGCTGAAGGCGGTGCGATGTTGACAGTTGATGGCGGTGCGTAATTGTTGTAACGGTTTCGACTGCGACAGTCTAACTGCCTGACAACGACAGTTACCGAGTTGTGCGACCAGCGTATAAAAGGAGTTGTTGTAGGATTGTTGAAGGGTTGTTGATGTAGTTGGTTGTTAGTTGAAGGTGTTGTTGTTGAGAGTTGTTGAAGAAGTTGTTGAAGTTGTTGAAGAGAGGGAGAAGTAAGACAACAGTTGCAGACCAAGAGAGGCTGTGATGCTGTATAGCGAGAATTGAGACGTTGTGTACCTATTGTTGTGCTGAGGAGTACGAAGGTTGATAAGCCCAACTGAGGTGTTGCTGAGTAGCTGAGTACCAGTTGTGTAGCTGTGTATGTTGTGTTGAAGATAGAGAGTGCAGGGCTGGTTTGTTGTTGATCATCCTAGCCTGATTACTGCGAGAGCTGTGAAGTGCCGAGGAGCTTAGCTATTGACGGGTTGTCGGGTGCTAATGTTGTTGGCTGAAGCTGTTGGTAGAGGAGGTTGTTGATAGAGTCGGTGAGCAAGTGAAGCTGTTGCCACATCTATGTTCAAGAAGCTGAGTGCAGTTTATAGCCGGTGTAGGCTGCTGCTGTGAAGGGAAGGGATATGATCCACCCTTGTTGTATGCCTTATGCGCAGTAATAAGAAATTACAGTTGATCTGTATTTTGTGTATCTTGTATATTGTTAATTTGTATATACTTTTGGGTGTATCCCTGTATAATTGAGTAATACAAACCAACATTGATTTCTGTATATACTTGTGTACATATGACTTTGAGTAGTATAAACTGTGAATATCTCTGTAGAAAGTGTGTTGTGTTCTTGACTCTGTGATATATCATTGGATAACTGTACCCTTCACCTCACTACCTTCTCTTAAGTTATAACCGTACTCTGACCGTTCTAAGTTAGAACCCATATCTTGCCTAGGTAGGGTCCAATTTGATCCATAGTCTAGGTTCCCCAAAAAACACTTGGCGACTCCGCTGGGGAACGACAGGATATGTATAATTTTTGAAGAAGAAGTGCGGGTGAAATGTTATGTCGAGGGGAGTCACGGAAGACGAACGAACGTCGTATGACCAGTTGGTGACAGATCGTGAACGGCGTTACAGGTTGCGGACCGAAAAGAGTACCTGTCACAGTGACGGAGTAGCCGCAATTGGCGAATCAAGCTATAGGGCGAGGACACTGAATCAGAAGGAACCGGCAGTAGGAATCGAGGAAGATCTACCCCCGGGGTGGGAATGCTACGTACCGGAGAACGGACAATCGCACCAGCACCAAGCGCAGGAACCAGAGGCTAGTATACCGTGGAACGAGTGGAATCCGTATCATAGGCCGACCAGCCCAAAAAATTGGTTTACGACAGCAGAATTTCAATACGGGACATCGCAGTCACTGTTTTCAAAGAATCCGTGGGCGAGGGAATACGGTGCAGAACCAGGGCACACTTGCGCGGCTGAACAGAGAAGGCGCAATGCAGCAAGAGGCAGGCGCAAGTTTTGCAAGAATTCGGTTGCCACAATTTAAGGGGAAGCGAGGTGATAATCCCGACACCCATATCAATGAGTTCGATACGGTGTGTACAGCCAACGGCCACACAACAGACATGCACAAATTGCGTTTCTTTCCCTGTACCTTGCGGGATACGGCAATGGAATGGTATGTTCAGTATGAGCAAGGCCATTTTGCAACATGGGCCGCGATGCGTAATGCCTTCCTGATAAGGTTTAGGCAGGAGAAGACCCCAGTACAACTATTGCAGAAGTTGTATAAAATGAAGCAGGGGCGCAAGGAGCCAGTTGATGAATATGCGGGGCGACTGCGTACACTTTATAAAAGACTGGATGAGGATTCAAAGCCGACTAGGACAATGCTTATCGGCTGGTTCGTGGCTGGACTGCGCAGGGAATATAGAGGTATCATATCCTTGAATGCGCAAGACTTGAATAGCTTAGATGAGGCGGTGGAGTTAGCATCGCGGGTTGAGCGCAACACGCGCAACCAGAAGAAAGGAGCAAAAAAGTACAAGGAAGCGTGTTCCAGTTCCAGCTCGCAGTCGGATTCGGAGGCATCATCGTCAAGCAGCTCGGAGAGCGATGGGGGGAAAAGAACTAAGCGTAAGACTAAAGTAAAGGTAAAGAATGTTGAAGCATTAATGACCAAGCTAACTACTGGTGGATCCACGTCTACGTATCGACCTGGAGTCTACTGTCCGCGTTGTTCTAACGAAGGACATACGAAGGAAGAATGCAGGATGAATGATAGGTATTGTGCTATATGCGTAACCACGAATAACCATACTACTGAGAACTGCAGGTTTAATGGAGCAAGAAGAAGGGTTCCAGTTGAGACCCCGGTATTGCAAGTTCAAGCGCAACCGCAAGTCGCAGCAGTAGTAGCACAAGGGCCAAACCACATGAATGCGGTGCCGCCACCTCGGACATACGGGAGAGGGAGATTACCCGATGGTATTTGCTGGTATTGCAGGCAGCCAGGACATCGTAAACCGGATTGCCAGTTATGGAAGCGGCATCGTTCGGAATTGGAAGACATTGCGCCGCAGGAGCAGTCGGGTCAGCAAGCTAATATTAATATGGTGAGCATTACGCCACTGGAAGATGTCGAGGAAGTAGGCGGTTATGCGGTTACACGAAGCCAAGGGAGAGTCCAAGCGTGTCCTCAACCGAAAGCTAAGAAAACGGTTACATGGGAAGACCATGATAAAGTACGCCGCGAAACGGTGAGATGGTTGCAAGAAGAGCAGGGTACAGCCTCGGGGAGCCGAACAGAGGAGCAAGTGACGCAAGTGTGCGGAAATAAAGACTGTTGGAATGAAAGCCAGAAGAATGGTTTGGGTATGCCAGGATACGAGTTCCCCCAAGATAAAGGTAAGGCGAAAGTAGATGCGATGGAAGAAATAAACCCATGCGCTACCGCTTTGATGTATAAAAACCTGCGTGAGGCAGAAGACGGAGAGCGTAATAGCTCTGGCGTAAGTAAAAGTAAACAGAAGGTTATTCCTGTTGACCTGCGTGAGGCAGAAGACGGAGAGCGTAATAGCTCTGGCGTAAGAAAAATAAACAGAAGGTTATTCCTGTTGACCTGCGTGAGGCAGAAGACGGAGAGCGTAATAGCTCTGGCGTAAGAAGTAATGAGCAGAAGGTTATTCCTGCTGACCTGCGTGATGCAGAAGACGTGGAGCTGCAAAGCCCCAGCGTAAGAAAAATTGAGCAGAAGAGTGAACCTGCTGACCTGCGTGAAGCAGAAAATGGAGAGCGTAAGAACTCGGATGTAAGAAGCGATAAGCAGAAGAGCGATCCTGCTGACCTGCGAGAGGCAGAAGACGTAGAGCCGCAAAGCTCTAGCGTAAGACAAACCAAACAAAAGGATGATGCTGTGGACCTGCGTGAGGCAGAAGGCGGAGGGCCGCAAGGCTCTGGCGCAACAAGTATGAATCATAAGGGGAGTACCCTGGGCGAAGGAGTTCCGCCAGTAACAGGGGAGCAAACGCAACAAGGAGAGACCGTGTACCGCAAACAGAATAAGCCTACAGAGATCCAATTGGGTATACGCAGTTGGTATAAGGAGGCTATGGAGAGGATAAAGGCTGATGTGCCGCAAAAACAGAACAAAGCTAGGCCACAGGAGATACGTGCGTGTACAAGTACTACCGCAACCGAGCTGGGTGATAAAAGTGAGATGACAGCGCCAGCCAAGAATTGCGACATTCTACAACAATTGGAAAAATTGCAACTAAATATCAACCTGGGGGAATTGCTATCTTTAGTCCCGGAATATCGAAAGAGGTGGAGTACAACGAAGGAAGATGGAGAGGATACGGGGCCAACCAATACATCAACAAGTTGTTCCGTAATGCCCTGTGTTGATTGGGACGGTGTAGTTCCAGAGATTGAAGTGTTGATTAACGAGACCAATATAACGGGAGTAGTCCTTGATGGAGGTTCTGGCGTGAATATCCTGGCTGAAGAAACACGCAAAGCCTTGGGGTTTCCCATCACCAATACTGCAACATTTACAGTAAAAATGGCAGATCAACGAAGAGTGAATCCGATCGGATTAATACGCAATGTAGAAATTACTATTGCGGGGCTGAAATTTGTAACAACGTTCACCGTATTGCGGATGGAAGGTGATGATGGCAGTTACCCGATGCTTTTAGGAAGGTCGTGGCTTAGAATGGCTAGAGTTAAGCATAACTGGGCAGACGATGAGATTGTGATACGAAGGGGCAAAAGTAAAAGGAAGGTAAAAGTCACAAAGCTACATGCACCGTTGGGGAACATACGACCAGTTTGTTTGGAAGGGTTGAATTGGCTGGAAGGAGCAATGAAGGATGAAGAAGATGAATTGTTGGAAGATTACCCTACGCTGGTATCGTTGTTTGATGTGGAAGTAGAAAAAATCAAAGCACAATACGAGATGGATATGAACCTGCAAAATGAGGAAGATGATTCCCTACTGTACGAAGCCGATGTTAAGTTGCGCATGACAAAACAACCCAAGAGAGTGCCGGAAGATGCAACAGAAGAAGTGGATTTAAGTACAGTAGCAGGAGTAGCGCAAACCGTGAGAGTCAGCAAAAATTTGGACAAGGAATTCAGAAGGGAACTGATAGAACTGCTTACGGAGTACAAGAGTGTGTTTGCGTGGTCATATAAAGATATGCGGGGTATAGAACCAACGTATTGCCAACACAAAATTGACTTACAAAAAGATGCTAAACCTGTTCAGCAACAACGGTACCGGATGAACCCAAACTACGCAAGGAGAGTAAAGGAGGAAATTGATAAACTACTGCAAGTAGGTTTTATCTACCCAATTGACCAAGCAACATGGCTATCCCCGATTGTGATTGTTCCAAAGAAGAATGGTTCACTTCGTGTCTGTGTGGACTATAGAAAGTTGAATGTCGTAACAATAACTGATCCTTTCCCACTCCCATTTACTGATGCGGTACTTGACGCAGTTGCGGGTCATGAGATGTACTCATTCTTGGATGGATTTAGTGGATATAATCAAGTGTTGGTAGCGCAAGAGGATAGGGAGAAAACGACTTTTGTGACTGAATGGGGGGCTTTTGCATCCAATGTCATGACTTTCGGCTTGAAGAATGCGCCGGCAACATTCCAAAGGATGGTACAGGGAATATTCCGTGATTATTTGACCTCGTTCATGAGAGTGTTCTTGGATGACTTCAGCGTCTTTGGGGAAAAAACTGAACATTTGGCGCAATTACGGTTATGCCTGCAACGGTGTAAAGAAACAAGGCTAAGCTTGAACCCAACGAAATGCGTTTTTGGGGTGAACAGTGGGGTACTGCTTGGGCATGTGATATCAAAAGAAGGTATAGCAGTGGATGAGAAGAAAGTTCAAGCGATTAATGATTTAGAAGCCCCAAAGAATGAGAAGGAACTGGAAAGGTTTCTAGGAAAAATTAAATGGCATGGCAGGTTCATTCGCTTCATGGCTGATTTAGCTACACCACTCTACACCTTATTGCACAAAGATGTACCGTACAGATGGACAACAGATCACCAAGCGAATTTTGAAACTTTGAAAGTGTTGTTGACAAAAGCCCCTGTGTTAAGACCCCCTGATTGGAACAAAGAATTTGCAGTACATGTGGATGCTTCGGAAATCGCTATTGGATCCATCCTTACGCAATGTACCGAGGAGGGATATCATTATCCTATATACTACGCTTCGCGGAGGTTGACAAAAGCAGAGCGCAATTATTCGACAACTGAAAGAGAAGCATTGGGGATGATATATTCTGTGAATAAATTCCGTCATTACTTGTTGGGTAAGCACTTTGTGTTTTACACAGATCATAAAGCCTTGCTTTACTTGCTGAATAAGCCAGTTCTCACGGGGAAGTATGCAAGATGGATGCTGCTGCTGCAAGAATTTGAGTTTACCGTGAAACACACGCCGGGCAAAGATCATGCGATGGCCGATTTTTTGTCGAGAATTACTACTGGGGAGGAAGCGCAAGGTGTGGAGGATGAGTTGCCAGATGTGCATCTATTTCAGATAGAGCCAATAACTGACTGGTACGATGAGATGTTGTATTTCCTCACAACGGGTACGTTCCCAGATAACCGCACGAGAGATCAACGTAAACGTTTGGCACTGCGTAGTCGTACCTTTATGGTAATTGCGGGACAACTGTACAAGATGGGTATTGACCAAGTAATGCGCCGTTGCGTCAGGCCACATGAGCAGGAAGCCATACTTGCTGAAGCGCATCAAGGAGTATGCGGAGGACACTTTTCGGGAGAAACCACAAGTCGGAAAATATTTCAAGCAGGATTGTGGTGGCCTACCGTAATTAAGGATGCCTATCGCACCGCAAAGCAATGCGATTCTTGCCAGCGTATCGGGCAGCCTCAAGTCATGAATCGTATGCCATTGAACCCGATTTTACCGTTAGAACCTTTTCAAAAGTGGGGCCTTGATTTTGTGGGACCAATCAAACCGGCTGGAAGAGCTACAGGAGCAAAATATATACTAGTTGCGACAGATTACTGTACCAAATGGGTGGAGGCAAGAGCCTTGAGAGATAATAAAGCCTCATCGGTGGCAAAGTTCTTGTATGAGATGATTATAACCCGTTATGGTTGTCCGATGGAGCTGGTTAGTGATCAAGGAACCCATTTCCTTAACTCAACCATTGAAGAACTGGTAAAGAAGCATATGATTATCCATAAAAAGTCAACAGTCTATTATCCTCAAGCCAATGGACAGGCTGAATCTACGAATAAAGTGTTGCAGAATGTCCTGAAGAAAACGGTGGAAGCCAACATAACGGATTGGGACCTGAAGCTGAGTTCTGCGTTATGGGCATATCGAACCGCATATAAAACAGTCACGGGACAAACGCCGTTTCGTTTGGCATATGGACTTGAAGTTGTAGTCCCAATGGAGTTTTTGGTTCCCAGTCTACGCATTGCGGTTGCGGAGAGGATGCCAGAAAAGGAATCGGAAATAGTCCGTCTGCGCGAGCTATTGCGCTTGGAGGAAACACGGTTGGAAGGATTGTGGAAATCAGATGTTGTTCAAATGCGCCGCAAAATCTGGTGTGACCGCAACCGCAAATACATAATATTTGAAAAGGGGGATGCGGTGTTGGTGTTTAACTCACGCATGGGACCGCATCCAGGTAAAATGAAAATGCGGTGGTTAGGGCCGTATCGCATCACCAATCTTCTGGGAACAGGTACGTTTACGCTGGCTACGATGGACGGTGTAGATCTTCCGAAGCCAATCAACGGTTTTCGCTTGAAGCCGTACTACGGACGATTACCACGATCCGAAAGCATTAAATCCGATGTGACCGCTGCGAATATGGTGCATGTGTCATTATTAAATGGACTAAATGGCACATCATTTATGATTAATCACCATGCAAAAGTGGCATTTAATGAGGAGTATGTTGGTAATGAATGGATGGGACAGGTGGTTAATACCAATTCTTGGGTTGGTTTAAAAGGGGTCACAAAATTACAAGCCCCTATTCATTTGTGCAGAGCAAGATTGCAGCAGCAGGCAGCCCAGAGAGCAGAGGCGACGACGACAATAGCAGAGGCGACGACGACAACAACAGAGGCGACGACGACAATAACAGAAGCGACGACAACGACGATTTCGGTTGTAGCAGATATGGCGGGGCTAACCTTGGAGACGAACATCTCGCTGCGAGATCTCGAATTACCAGCACTTCAAGATTGGCTTAAGCAGTGTGGACTTGCAGAGATGGCCAGCTTGCCATGGGGCATGGAAGTCCGTCTTGATGTGTTTAAGGCTATTATTGCAGATTTTAAGAAGACGAAGCTGCTCAGATATAACGGGAAGATGATTGTGATAACCCCGGATGTAGTAGCCAGAACCTTCAAGTTGAAGAGGCATCCCCCGTTGTCCCAGCCCAGAGTGGTGACAGACGAAGAGATGACGGACTTGTTCGGCCAGCGAGCCCAGACGTCAGAGCACTGCCTTAGTCAGATGGTTGATCCGGTCAGGCGTGCAGGGATCAGATTCGTGAACGAGTTACTGAACCTGAAACATGTTGCATCCTATATCTCAAAGGGTGTCATGGGGCCCGTCATTGATGCTGAGGATGGGAAGAAGGTCGACTGGGCCGAGTTCCTCTGCAAAAGCCTCGAGAAGGAGCTGCGAGTGATCGATGTGACGAAGGGCAAGACCAGAATGGCGGCCCATATTTACATGCTCCTGGCAATTGACCCGGCGGTGATCCCTGTACCGACGGATGACTCAACTGCAGTGCTGACCAAGACCCCAGGAGGATCAACGCAGAAGAAGCCTACTGGCAAGAGTATCCTGGAAACCTCAAACAACAAGAAGGTAACCTTCAAGAAGCGGAAGAGGTCGGATCGGTCGGAGGACACTGCAGATAAAACTGAACCAGGCTCTTCCAAGACAGCAGACCAAGAACCCCTTAAAACAGATCAGGTTAAGGATATTATCAACCTTACAGATGACAATGGGGGGGAGGAAGAGCAGAAGAAGTTAGAAATGGTGGTCAGCGCACCAGTGCCTCAAGTCCTACCGTCTGCAGCAACGATGTTTGCTCTTGAATCCTTGAGGTGTACACTTGCGGCCAGAGACTCGGAGGTGGCAGATTTTTCAGCAAAGAATATAGCCATTAAGGAAGAAGCAACAAGAATGCAACACAAGTTGGAAGCCGCAGAACTCCGAGTCAAAATCTGCACGCGCGACTACAACGAGTTGTTCAAGCGCAAGACCAGCGTTGAAGAAGCCCATGTTAAGGCATTGCGGGACTTAGCTCAGGTCCAGAACGCACTTCAAGAGAAGGATGAACTGCTGAAGAATGCGCAGATGCTGCAGGAAGAGACGAAGCAGTCATGCCTTACGGTGACATCCTGTCTGGCGGAGGAGTACGCTAAGCTGCAAGGCGAGCTCGATGTGGCAAGAATGAGACTAGCTCCGTATGTGGATGAAGAAGAAGACAAGGAGGTGGCCTATTTGGACACCAACCTGATACCTCAACTGGAGGAGGAGCAACGCGAAAAGATCAAAGCATTATTCGAGTCTCACATTGCCGCATTGAAGGAAGTCCTTGAGAGGCCACGAGGGACCTGTGGAGGCGATAAGTGCCCAGGACGAAGAAAGGACCCTGATCATGACGATGGCGCAGCTGATAAGCGGAAAGAGCAGATTAACCAGGAGAGCCAGACAGATATCAATGCGCTCACGGTGGCCGTTGTACCTTCTTCCAGTACGCCTGGAGATGGAGATGTGAATGCGGTTGCGCTGAGCAACATTACGTATGAGCTCAATGCGCTAAAACTCCAGTTGAATACGACGCAGGAAGCATTGAAGAAGTCTCAGGCGGAGGAGAAGAAGTTGTTTCGATATAAGAGCCTGTACCTGGAACAGGTGAAAGAGGCCAAGAGAGTTGCCGAGGGAGTGCCGCATCCAAACTCTACAACGCTATTGACTGTACCGAACACCCGCGCTGAAATTGCTGCGACCAGGAATCAAGAGCAAGTTGCTCAAGACGAGGAGATGGCGCGACGGTTGATGCAAGGGGACCTCCTACAACGTTTTGAATCGGAGGTGAAGGTACTGAAGGATGCGGCCACGACAAATTCGGAGCAGGTGGCTGAGTACAAGTCAGAATTGGAGATTTTACAGAAATTGTACGATGATGCCAGCAAGTCGCTAGCGCACTATCGAGAGCTGTCATGGGCCAAGGGTGAGGCTGATAAGACCGGACGCATGGTGTTGCGCATATGGCTGAACATGTTGCGGATAGAACTCCCTGTCCACCTGCGTACCGCACATGAAGTATACACCTGGGACATCATTTGCCTGGCCATGGCGATATCCAGAGGGATTGAGCGTTTCAACCTACCGATGTCTATAACTGTCCCGATGATGGAGCTGCTCTGGATGAAAGGAAATGATCAGCTACGTGCGCTAGTAGCGTTTGCCCTGCTCCAAGGCGACCTGTACACATCAGGTGACCCCAATAAGATGAATCTTATTGCGGGAGATTTGGCGATCTGGCAGGTGTTGTATTATATACGGTTGCAGTATCGCACCATAGAATCCAACAGACGCCAGCTACCCTCTATGGGTTGGACCAACGTAACCAGACGGTATACGGCGGAGAAGTCTACTGCAGGTATTTTGCGCTCCAAGGTGAACCAGACCTTGTGGGAAGCGGCATTGAAACACCTAGCAGAAGCGCAACAGCTGTGTGTGCGGATAGCAGGAAGGCTATTGAAGATCTCGCCCTCGTACTGCAAAATGAACCTGCTGAATCCAACTACAGAGCTGCGCAAGTGGAGCACTTGGTGGAATTCGTACAGTTGCATTACGCGCAAATAGTTGCAGAGAAGAAGCCCTTCGTTTTTAATTTGTCGTATGTACAGGAATTCCATATCACCGAGTTGCGGTCAGCCTTCAACGAGATGCCTGCAAACAAAGATATTATGGACGCCCGCGAAGCTGAGCGGAGGGCCAAGGCAGCTGACGCAACCAGTGCTCTCACTGATCAATGACGGTTGGGCCGAGGGATCGCAGATTTGTTGTACGGCGATATCCCGTGGCCAGAACAACCAGCAGAGTTTACAACGGATGTTTTCCAGGAGCGTACCCTGTACCAGAGTAAAGTGTTCGGCGTATCACTCGATGAATTCCGTATGCCGAGAGATAGTATCGAACTCCTGACATCCAACATTGCGGTGGCAGCGGCTAGACTGCGGACAGAAGAGGAAAGGTGTGAAGATGATGATTCTACAGTAGTAGCCATTCCTTCTGCCTCTAGTTATATCAATCCTACCCTTACTATGCAGGAAAGAAAAAGCCCTTTGGAGATAGCGCAAGCCCAGCCGATGAGCTCTACCGCAAGTTCTCCTGGACCCCTTTCTAAGGTGATACCTCTATCTGACCCTCTATCTGTTAGTACCCCTTTGGTTGTTCCGTTTGTCCCTGTAGCGGAAGCCCCTGTAGCAGATAAGTCGGAGGTGATGCTGATACCTACGGCGGAGGAGCAATTATTGCGGAACTTTGTTCCAGTGCAGTCAGAGAAGCAGATGTGTGACGAGTGGCTGACCGTCCACAATGATCTCCAGGAGAACTATCACGACACTTTGAGGTGGCATACTGAAGCTGATAATGAAGATCTTCCCCAACATGCCGTAATTCCTCAGTGGATGTATCGACTCCCTGAAGCGTACAAGAAATTCTATATTCGATATGCAGAGAAGAATTCAGGTCGAGTGATTGATGACATGCTTGCGGTGCACACGCAGAAGACTTTTGAGAAGCATGGTCTCGGCTGGCGCGGCCAGTACCAGATGTTTGATCTAGGGGATCGGGTTACCACATTTGTCTCGACAAATGCTCCACCAGGTGTGCCAAGTGTTGGCGGTGAAGCTGCGCAAGAGACAGTATTGCGGTGGGCTCCTTCCGAGGATGTGATGCGGCACCTATGTTTAGATTCCCGCGGTCTACACTTGATGAGCTTGTTGCGTTAGCCATTAAGTAGTAGTGATTTACCTTTTTGTACCCTGTAGGTAGAAGACTTATCCCTAAGCGTAACTAGTCTTTGTATATAAGTGGAGTAGCGTAGCTTATAGGTGTAGAACCTTGTACATAAATAAAGGAACCTTGCTTAGAGGAGTAGCGCATTTCTAAGTCTTTCCCGTAGTTGGAAGTGGAAGCGTAACCAGTTATAGCGCATCTATGCAGTAATGAAACCCTTAGGCAATACTTAGGAGGATGTACCGTATCTATGAGGGGAAGCCGGAGAGTACGGGGAAAGCTATGTGATTAGCTGATGTACGGTTGGTTGTGTGCCTTGTAGTGCAGGTAACATACTGATTAATTGCGGCTTGCGGGAATACCTTGCGGCGTAGCTGTTTTATGATGAAGTGCGGTTTTGCGGACGACTTTTTGTGATTTGCGGCGTAGCTGATAGCTGAAGGTGGTGTGATGTTGTTACGGTTTGATGCTGACAGCTGAAGGCGGTGCGATGCTGTTACGATTTGATGCTGACAGCTGAAGGCGGTGCGATGTTGTTACGATCTGATGCTGACAGTTGATGGCGGTGCGATGTTGTTGTAACGGTTTCGACTGCGACAACCTAACTACCTGACAACGACAGTTTCCGAGTTGTGCGACCAGCGTATAAAAGGAGTTGTTGTAGGATTGTTGAAGGGTTGGTTGGTTAGTTAGTTGAGGTGTTGAAGTTGTTAGTTAGTGGAAGGTTGTTAGTTGATTCAACAAGGAGAAGCGGAGAAGTAAGACAACAGTTGCAGACCAAGAGAGGCTGTGATGCTGTATAGCGAGTATTGAGACGTTGTGTACCTATTGCTGTGCTGCGGAGTACGAAGGTTGTTGAGGCCAACTGAGGTGTTGCTGAGTAGTTGTTTACCAGTTGTGTAGCTGTGTATTGTTGTGTTGAAGATAGAGAGTGCAGGGCCGGATTGTTGTTGATCATCCTAGCCTGATTACCGCGAGAGCTGTGAAGTGCCGAGGAGCTTAGCTATTGACGGGTTGTCGGGTGCTAATGTTGTTGGCTGAAGTTGTTGGAGGAAGAGGTTGTTGGATAGAGTCGGTGAGCAAGTGAAGTCGTTGCCGTACCTATATTGAAGAAGCTGAGTGCAGTTTATAGCCGGTGTAGGCTGCTGCTGTGAAGGGAAGGGATATGATCCACCCTTGTTGTATGCCTTATGCGCAGTAATAAGAGACTACAGTTGATCTCTATCTTGTATATTTTGTATATTGTCAATTTGTATATACTTTGGGGTGTATCCCTGTATGATTGAGTAATACAAACAAACATTGATTCTGTATATACTTGTGTAAATATGACTTTGAGTAGTATAAACTGTGAATATCTCTGTAGCAAGTGTGTTGTGTTCATGACTCTGTGATATATCATTGGATAACTGTACCCTTCACCTCACTACCTTCTCTTAAATTATAACCGTACTCTGACCGTTCTAAGTTAGAACCCATATCTTGCCTAGGTAGGGTCCAATTTGATCCATAGTCTAGGTTCCCCAAAAAACAATATACCATAAATAGACATACTATGAACATATGTTGATAATTGATGCCACTCACTCCAAGAATACTCAGGGCCACCATAACTCATCAATGTTACAATACAACCTTGTGGCACACGAACATCTTGCAAAATAAACAACCCTCTACCCATCACGATTAATTCTAGATGGACCTATCATATATTGACATCCCCAATAAGAGAATGAAGACACCTAACATTGGCAAGTCCCTATGTGACCATGTGCCTAACATATGTCTATCATATGGTCTAACAAGATGCTCTAAATGTTGAGGAAGTTCCAAGTCATCCTCAGTTTCTGCAAATGGATGGCTTGCAAGTGTAACGGACCCGTACTCTAGAGTAGGGTTTCCGTTAGACCTAACCCTATGAAGTGGTCTCACCACTAACGAGTAATCTTATCACGGGATTGATTAATTGTATCGATGCTTATTTAAGTAGATTTTAGTGTATGTATGTATAATTTGTTTTTTTGATCCGTAATAGTTTAAATAATTTATGTATACAATATGTAATAGTATATGTTAATAGATATATATACCTATGTACATGTATATGTAATGGTATGGGGGTTAAAAGGCTCGGGATTTTAGTGATTTTCCAAAAAGGAGAATAGAAGAAGGGGATATAAATAATACCAAGTTTTTAATTTAAAAATAAAATATAAGGCTAATAGGGACTTTAGGCCCTAATGCTTTTGGAACTCCACATAGGGGAGAGTATTTTTCCCTACGCCTAGCGTATGGGAAAAATACACCCCCCTACGTGGAATTCCCAATAGGGGGGGCATAAGCCCCCTTTAAGAGGAGAACCCCTCCTCTTTTGCATAAAGAGAAGGGAAGAGAAGGGTGATAGTAGGAGGAAGAGGAAAGGGGGAGGCTTAGGGAAGCCTCTAGAACCCCTAGATTTCCCCTCTTGAGAGAGGATCTCCCTCTTGATGTGACCTCAAGAGGTGGAGATGCCTCCCCCCTTTGACAATGACCTCAAGAGGTGAGGCCATTGAAAGGGACCTCAAGAGGTGGGGGATAGGGACGGTTGAGGAGGTGGCGGTGACCTCTAACCGCCTAGCCTATCCCCCTTGAGAGGCTAGCCATGGAGTAGCCATTACCTATAAATAGGGGTCCCCTTCTCCCTCATTCTCATCATTCTATCCCCTAGGGTTTCATACTAAGAGGAGGTATTAGCTTAGGGTTTCGAAGTGTGGGTGCATTGGTGAGCGTGGAGCCGCGAAGCCAAGCAAGCATCATCTCCGACAAGCGGCCGTGAGAGAAGCGACGGTCTACAAGCAACGAGGGGCGAAATCATCGGCAAATCACCGGCATCGACTCGACCGTCTCGGCAAGCAACCCCCGAATTTTCCAGCTAAGTATCCATGACTCTCTTCTCCTTACCCTAAACTCAACATTGGATAGGATTTAGGGGGGTTTAGGCGGCCTATCAATGACCCTATGTGGGGTTGATAGGGTCATAGCTAAGCCTAGGGTTAGGGTTTTTGGATGTCGTGAGACCTAGGGTTCCATCACACGAGTTGTGAGGCAACCTAGGTGCATTAGGGTTAAGTAAGGGGAAGGAATGAGGATCCACCCTAAGGGGGAGAGATCTCCTAACCCTAGAATTATGATGGTATGAATGAAACAATCCCACCCTTGATAGGGTTTCGGATTTTATGCTTGCCTTTAGGAAGGGCCTAGGGTGAAGAAGGACATCGGATAGGGCCATGCCGGAAAACCCCGACGGGTTGGGTCCGGGCATGTGAA
The DNA here is from genome assembly GCA_963753545.1 of uncultured Chloroflexia bacterium. Classification (GTDB taxonomy): domain Bacteria; phylum Chloroflexota; class Anaerolineae; order Aggregatilineales; family Aggregatilineaceae; genus CAVWCQ01. The sequence continues at coordinate 6,852 of CAVWCQ010000010.1, read as the reverse complement.
TCCCTTGATGACTTCTTGGAACCCGGGAACCTAAAGGGGTAATTGATCTAGTAGGGTATACTAGAGAGTGATTTGGGCCCTAGGAGGGCTATGCCATTCCGAGGGGTCGGAATTGGGCATAAACCCTAGATAGTAGAGGATCGAGAGAGGGGGATAGGTGAATAGCCTTGGGTAGGGCCCATTGAGGCTTCTATCCTCTTCACGTTTCTTGATTCTTCGTGATTAGAGGTACTCCCCCTTGGCACTACGGTGGAGGGGTAATGAGGACTCTCCCGTGATCGGGGTGCCCATTGCGCTTGTAGGGAACCGCGACGGCGGCTACAAGGGGATCAAGGGAGATTGATCCCTCTCTTGACCCTAGGGTGGTGACTTCGGTCTCCCTACGTTGAGTAAGGAAACCCTAATCTAAACAATGATGGCCATAAAAGAAAATTGGGATTGATATCCCAATTCGAGACTTGAGATTAAAATCCGTTTCCTCTAGTTTCTTACGTTTTAGGAATAACCTAATTGTAGAAAGAGAGAGGGGTTAAACATGATAATTTTTGTGGATCATAAGGATCCCTTAGTTAATTAGAAGTAGGAGTGATCTCCTAAATTAAGAAATAATGAAATAGAGATAAGAAAATGGGTTTCCGTTTGACAATTACGGAAACTTACGGGAAATTTACGGGAAATTACGGAAAACCTAGGAAACCGAAACTGTTTTTTCTCTCTGTTTTTTTTCTGAAAACCTGGATTTTAAATTATGGGAGGCCTTAATAAAACTTATAGTATGCACCCGTCAAGTTTGAAGGAAATCCGAAATTTTTAAGATCACGAAAAACTGAAAACCCTAACTGTTCAAAAACCTGTTTTTCTGTTTTTTTTTCGGAATTTGAAATATTTTCAGAAACTAAAAACAATTATGTGAATGTTTCAATATTGGTTAATTTTTCTGATCAGCATACTTAATTGAAGAATTTGATTCACAATGCTAACATGAAAGAAAGATGGTAGAAAACCTGAATTTTAGACCTTCTTGAGAAAGAAATCTAAGTATAGGGTTTTGCAAGAAAAATGAATATCGATTCTTTTTTTTTTTTTCTGAAATTCTGAATTTGTCTTTGAATTTATTTGAAAATTGATCTATGAATGACCAAAAAAGAGTAGAGAGAGAAGAATTTTGATTTCTTTAAATTTTCTTAAAACTCATATTCAATGTTTGGTTTAGGAATTAGGGTTGAAAGCACATCATACTTAGCTAGAAAACTTTGATGTTTTCTAACACCCTTTATGGGTGCAAATTTTTTCCGTTTGTATATATATATATATATTGTTGTGTACAGGTGGATGCCCTCATTGCAAGCATTGAGGAAGGAGATTAGGGAAGACTAAAAGAAATGAGCAAGAATTGGATGACGGATGATTGATTAGTTCCTATTTTTTCTTTTTCTAATGATGTTGAACTCTAGTAGGGTTTGTAGTAATGAGACATTGATAATTTGAACATTGCATTTTGAACTAATGAGATTGTAGATTGAAAGATGGAATATATAATCTCTTTTTTTATGGAATTATTCATCTTGTGTTAATACATGGTCTTCTTTATTCATTCTTGTTTTTGTTTCATTAATACAAAAAGATCTCATTCACTTAAGGGACATTATGAACCCTAATAAGGAATTTGTTAAGAAAGGATAGTTGTGTGAATAATTGCTTCCGCTGTTTTTTTACATGAATATAGATATATAGAGTCCTGTTCCATTCCATTAGTAATAGTTTATAAGTATTTGTACTTGTTTCTTTGCTATTGAGAATGGTTGTTATTTTTCCCTTAAGTGGGATTGGTTCAAGTCTAGAATCTCTCTAGAATTTTTAGTAGCCTCTCCTTGTAGTAGGCCTAACGGGGCTCCCCCTAGCACTTGTCCCTTAGTGGCTAGGTGGTGGGAGGCCTCGTTACATTGGTATCAGAGCCTAGGTTTTCATCTCGGGTCATTTATATGACCTAGGGAGAAGATATGGGAAAGTAACTCTGAGGTTCTTCGGCTTATTTTGAGCACACTTGAGTTTAGGCAAGATCCACTAGTGAGAGAGTTGGACTCTTGTCTAGAAAAAGTTAGGTTCCTAGGGAGTCCGTTCTTTTGTGTCTTAGGTTAGTTTGGACTATGGCGAGTGACATATGTAGCCTAGTTAATTAACGACATACGATGACTGAGCGTCTACAAGGACCTTTGGATAAGGGCGGCCTTGTCAGAGTAGGTTAGGGGCGTATGGGAGCGTTAATGCATAAACCAAGGGTTTGTGGGATGAGGTTGGCATACTCGTTAGCGTCATAGGTGGCCATTCAACCTAGGGACTAAGAAGGATAAGGATAGGAGCCTACTAAAGTGGTGTTGTTTGAGTAGTTTCTATTTGAGGATGAAATATAGGGTATGGATTTCCTCTTATATACGTGGTATATGGTGGTGTGGATGCATATCCACCCAAATGATGACGTAAGTAGTTTTGGATACGGATGAATGGAAAAGATGTTTGATTATGAGATAATCCAAGCTTATGTATTGATCCAACCTTAGGGAGTCAAGAGGGGAGAAGCCTATCTCATACTATGAAGAAGGTTGGTTGAGCTAAGGTCATTAGGGTTTACTTGGGGTAATATTAGTACCTCACTACTAAGGAGGATAGGAAGAAGGTTTATGGTTGAATAGTCTAAGTTAGGGAAGCTCCTAAGTGTAGGAGTTGAGAAGTGGTGGTCGATACTAGCTTGATATGCTAGATGGACGAGGGTTAAAACTAGGGAGAACCCTACTCAATTAATCAGAAGTGGTTGGTAGAGTATGAGAGGGACCTAGTATAACCGAACGTGATAGGGATCTTCACATAATATTCCAGAAATGGTTACTCGAACTTTTTGAGCGGCCGATCAAAAAGTTGGGGAATATCATTGTGGAATGATTTGTGTGCCACATAGGGATATCTTGAGTAAGACCTCACTCTAATTGGGACGCCAAGAGGAGGAGATGGGATTATTCAAGATTAACTATGTGACTGTTTGTAGAGGGTTGTAGATAAGAGGTAGTTGTTATGGGGCAATTATCTTGAAGAATGGACCTAAGATAAAGCATAGGCTTTGGTGAACCAGGATACGAGTATAGGCGGCTGTAATCACATTACGTTTGGAGGAGTGACGGATCACAAGAGAAAGTACCCTAATAATGGGCAATATTAACAAGAGGACTCTTATAGATGAGCCCAATAAGGGGGTGGAGATACCGATATTGAGGGTGAGTGACCCTAGATTTTGGGGAGTTGACAAAGATGAAGAGAAGTTTAGGGAAATATGTAGTTGATGGAGTACCTAACTTAATAGAGTGAAGAAGTTATGGCCGTGGGACGTACATGGAGTTCGGGGTGAGTTGGAAGAAGTGGAGGGTATCAAGTATCAGAACCTTTTTATGATAGCAAGTTTTTGGAGGGCATCGTGGGTAATCTACCTAACTAGGGATTGTGAGAAATCCCTAAGTTTGGAAAATGGGGTTGCAAGGATGAATAGATTTCCAGAGGGATCTTGGAATAACTGACTTTGTGATAATTGAGTTTGAAGACCGAATCGTTAGAGATGAATCATAATGTAAGAACACATTGGGCAACTGTGAGTCAAAGGGAGAGCAATTTTGGAGCGTCACTCTATGAGGAGAAGGGATTAGACCAAAGAGATGGTGAGTTGTTTTTGAGAGTACAATTCCATTGGAGAGTGATAACATAGTTGTCAGTATCTTGGGTAAGAGATCTTTTGGAGGTCACTAAGTTTTCCGTTATAGAGAACCCCTTTAGGAGCTCTAGTGAGGTTTAGCTTAGAAGGTGATGAGTACTTTGGAGGAATTTTTTGGACCTATCGAAAGATATCTAATGTGATGATGGATAAGCATAAGAATTATCGTCTAGTGGAGGGGATTCTTTACTATAAGGGGAGGTTGTGCATTCCTAAGGTTAAGGAGATCCAAGAGTCTATTTTGCGAGATTGCCATGAGATACCGATAGCGGGACACCCAGGATTTGAGAAGACGTATAGGACGGTGAGGAAGAGTTTCTTTTGGCCCGGGATTAAGACCATGGTTAGAGACTATGTACTAGGATGTAGTGCATGTCAGAGGACGAAAGCCGAGAGGGTGAGGAAGCCAGGATTATTGCAACCCATAGACATCCCAGAGATGAAATGGGAGTGTGTTAGTCTTGATTTTGTGACGGCTTTGCCGAGAGTGAGAGGAGGATTTGATTCCATACTTGTGGTAGTGGATCGCCTAACCAAGGTGGCCCACTTTATCCCTGTGAAGTCTACAGCTACTGCGGTAGATATAGCAAGGGTATTTGTTAGGGAGATCTTTAGGCTCCATGGCATGCCAAAGGTTTTGGTGTCGGATCGGGATGTGAAGTTTACCTCTCATTTTTGGGGAGCATTCTTTGATGCTGTGGGGACCACTCTTAAAATGAGCACCGCCTACCATCCTGAGACTGATGGACAGACGGAACGGGTCAACCAAGTGATGGAAGATATGCTAAGGATGTATTGTTTAGAGGAACCCTCCAAGTGGTATGAGTATTTACCCTTGGTAGAGTTTGCTTATAATAATACACACCATAGTAGTCTAGGTATGACTCCGTTTAGTGCTCTCTATGGTCAGGAGGTTGTATCGCCGGTAACATGGTGTGATCCGGTAGGAAGGGTGGAGATTTCTAAGGAGATGTTGGATAACATGGAGGACCAAAGTAAGAGGATTAAGATTAATTTGAGGAAAGCTCAGAGTCGGCAGAAGAGCTATGCGGATAGGGCTAGAAGTAGCAGAAGTTTTGAAGTGGGGGATCGAGTTTGGTTGAGGGTAAGGCCGAGGAAGTCAACCTTGTCTACTGGGAAGTACAGTAAGTTGTCCCCTAGATACTGTGGTCCTTTTAGAGTGCTTAAGAGAATTGGAGAAGCGGCCTATAAGCTAGAGTTACCCGATCATGTTAGGGTACATGATGTGTTTCATGTGAGCTTGCTAAAGCCATATGTGCCTGACACTTTCCTTCGATTAGATGACTCTATATCCATAGATGAAAGTGGTTCGTTTGCTGTAACTCCGGAATTTCTTATTGAGGCCAGGACTAAACAGTTGCGTGGGAGGACGATTCGAGAGTACCTTGTTAAGTGGACCATCTATCCGGTAGAAGAAGCTTCGTGGGTTAGCGAGGAGGAGTTGCGAAAGGATTTCCCGAATGAGGTACGGTTTTCATTATTGTGATCTTTTTCTTTTCTTTTTCGAATAACTATTGAATGTAGTTTCCATATTCCTTCTTTTTCCGATGTTGTTGGGGTTAAGTTAATCTGTTGATGGGACTTGAGTCGAGGACGACTCCTTATTTTAAGGGGGGGAGATTGTAACGGACCCGTACTCTAGAGTAGGGTTTCCGTTAGACCTAACCCTATGAGGAGATCTCACCACTGAACGATTAATAGTCCTAACGGGTTCGATTAGTTATTTAAGGGCTTACTTAAGTAGATTTTTGTGTATGTATGTATATTTGTTTGAATTCATGATATTAAGATATACTTAGATAAATACTTTATGTATGAGACATGTAGGAATGTATATTAATATGTATGTACATATATAATAGTTAGTATTATGGAGTGAGGCTCGGGGGAAAGGCCTTTACCTAAAGGGAAAGAGAAGAAGGAGAGAAAAGGTAAAGCAAGTTTTTTAAATAATAAATAATAATGATTTTAATAGGGCTTTTTAAGCCCTATTACTTTTGGACCTCCACATAGGGGTGTAGTTTTTTCCATACGCCTAGCGTATGGGAAAAAACTACCCCCCTATGTGGAAAATCCAATAGGGGGGCATAAAGCCCCCTTTATAAAGCTTGTTCTTCTTCTTTTGGCATAAAGAGAAGGGATTAGAAGGAGAAGAGGAGGATTGAGTAGGGGTTATAGAGGGAGGAAATAGGGGAGGCTAGGAAGCCTCTAGAACCCTAGATTCTCCCCTCTTGAGTGAGGATCTCCCTCTTGATGTGACCTCAAGAGGTGGAGATGCCTCCCCCTTTGACAATGACCTCAAGAGGTGAGGCCATTGAAAGGGACCTCAAGAGGTGGGGGATAGGGACGGTTGAGGAGGTGGCGGTGACCTCTAACCGCCTAGCCTACCCCCCTTGTGAGGCTAGCCATGGAGTAGCCATTACCTATAAATAGGGGTCCCCTTCTCCCTCATCCTCATCATTCTATTCCCTAGGGTTTCGTAGCTTAGAGGAGGTTCTAGCCTAGGGTTTCCAAGGCATTGGTGCATCGTGAGAGCTTGAAGCCGCGAAGGCTAGGAGGACGTCATCTCCAACAAGTGGCCGCAAGTGGGACGACCATCTACGAAGGCAACGGGAGGCGGGAGCATCGGCAAGCACCGGCATCAACCCAATCCATCCCGGCAAGCGATCTCCATCGAATCTTTCCAGCTAAGTATCCATGACTCTCTTTCTTTTATCCTTAATCTAGACATTAGATAGGGTTTGATAGCTTTAGATGACCTATCAACGACCCTACGTGGGGTTGATAGGATCATGGATAGGCCTAGGGTTTCGATTTCGGAATTTAGGTAACCTAGGGTTTCCTCACATGAGTTGTGGGATGACCTAGGAGCGTAGGGTTAATTAGGGTAATGATAAGGATAAGGATTCACCCTAAGGAGGGGAGAGATCCTATCCTTAACCCTAGAATTTGGCATTATGTCATTGAGAAAATCCCACCCTTGATAGGGTTTCGGATTTTAGCATGCCTTTAGGAGGAACTTTAGGGTGAAGAATGTCCTTGGGATAGGGCCATGCCGGAAAACCCCGAAGGGTTGG
>CAVWCQ010000009.1:0-185711 GCA_963753545.1 uncultured Chloroflexia bacterium | reverse complement strand
CGCTCATCGCAGAAACTGGGGCCGCTGAATTCGAGGTGGCAGCAATGCCCGCGTGTGGACACTCTATTCTTGGCCAAACGCGCCAGGCGGTCGAGGAACGGGCTCGCGCTGTCCTTGCACAACTACAAGAGTTGGAAGGTGCTTCAGTCGCCGCAGGCGAGGATGACGAAGGCATCGGGCTCGCCAATGAAGGGCGAGCTGGGCCCCTCGAGAGCTTGATAGCCAAGACAGAGGAACCCCAAAGCCTTGGTTAATGGCGAATAATCTCGTGAATCGGTCCCGCCCGCCCGGCGTGTGCCCGCGGTACGGCGGTCAAGCCTCCTCATTTCGGCGACCGACCAGATCAGGCCGATCGCCGACTGCGATACGACCATACCGCCGCCGAACAGGGATAGCGTCCCAGTGACGGAAACCAATCGTCAGGGGATCGTCGATCCTCGCGATGGCGCGGTCAATTATCCAGCATCCGGGTCCGTCAGGGGCGATGCACTTTGTGTTCGCTCAACAAGAAAGAGATACGCTTCATGCAGCCACAGCCCGCGGAGGGCAGGCGACTGCCCAGCGCGGTGATGGAGGAATGCGCGGCGGTGGGGGCGGTGGTGAATTTTCGCTTGTCGACGTGGTCAATTCGATACAGACGCGCCACGGCATGGGTGATTAGGCTAGGCCGAGTTCGGCGCTTAGAGGGCGGGCTGTCTGACAGCGTTTCTAGCGCCGCTTCGGCAGGTCTTTCTTTTCTCACTTCCGGTCCATTCGTCCAATTGGCTTGCATCGCCCGGGGAACAGAGGTGCTGCTCAAAAAAAGAACGCTGTGATCTACGGAGCCGGCGGTGCGGTAGGCGGTGCTGTTGCCCGAACCTTCGCCCGTGAGGGCGCCAACGTCTTCCTTGCCGGTCGTATGCTGGAACCAATCGATACGGTCGCCAAGGAGATCGCTGCCGATGGAGGCGTTGTCGAAATCGCACAGGTAGATGCGCTCGATGAGAACGCCGTCGAACAGCACATCGACGCGGTGGCGAAAAAGGTGGATCGCATCGATGTAGTCTTCAATGCCATTGGATTTGACAGTCGCCAAGGCACGCCGCTCCTTGAATTAGCGCTCGAAGATTTCAGCTTTCCTATCGCGACTTGGACAAGGGCGCAGTTTCTGACTGCGCGATCCGCGGCGCGGCGAATGGTAACGAAGCGATCAGGCGTGATCCTAATGCTTTCGGCTTCACCTGCGCGGATAGCTATCCCCCTCACGGGCGGCTTTGGCGTCGCTTGCGCAGCGATAGAGGGGCTGTCCCGCACGCTTGCCGGGGAACTTAGCCCTCAGGGCGTCCGTGTCGTTTGTCTCCGGCCGCATCGGATAGGCGATACCCTCCCTAAGGCTCCGGAATTCCCCACGATGGAACGCGAGAGCTTCCGGGAACTCCTGGAGGGATGGACCCTCCTCAAACGGTTGCCCACGCTTGCCGAGGTGGCCGACACAGCGGCGTTCCTGGCGTCGGATCGCGCCGGCGCGATCACCGGCACAGTCGCAAATCTCACCTGTGGTTCGAGCGTCGATTGATCGCGTGGTGCGGCCACTCACGACAAAAGCGACCTGCATGCGAAAACGAAAGGAATGAAAGCATGACGCGGAGGCATCCGCATGGCCGTCAGCAGCCGTGGTCTGCCCGAAAACAAGGCGTCAATTCGGCGGATTACCTTACTTCCCGGCTCTCACATCATCTAGGTCAAGAATGGCCGACCAGGAAACCACCTAGATCGGCATACGAGTCCAAAGGCTCCGAGGCAGTAGTCTCGCTTGAAACAAACGCACTGTGTGAGCAATCTTATACAGACGGGGACGGGAGATCGGATCAACCTCACCGATACACGCTCTCTCAGTCGTCCCCCGACTTCAGAGCGTCGAGACGCTGGCCGATTGGCTGGCATCTGACAGAGTGATGCGTACGAGTCCCGAACCTACGGGGCTCTACCCCGCGCGAGTGGCCTCGCTGGCGGGGTTTTTCTTGGTGATCCCTCGACGTGGAAAAATGGCAACGCGTGGCCCTATGAGCAATTTTATACAGACGCCATTCGGCCATCGGACCTAGCCTGATCGGTCGTTTCCCCTACGGAGGGAAATCATCATGTCTATGCAGCATCGTTTGCCGGAACAGGTAGTCCGTCCAGACCCCTGGACATTATTTTGCGCAGAATGCTCGCAGAAAATGAGAATCATGATGGCGACACCAGCCCAGGAGGGAAGGGAAACACGCACCTACGAGTGCGTCTGCGGTCACAACGAAAGGATTAGCGTGGTCCTTGATCGACGGCGAGCCGCTCCAGGTCGGCTTCGCGCGTTTCTAGGCGTGACCAAAGATCGTCATGAAATGACTGCACTCGCGACAATCCAGACGACAAAGGATCGATCAGATCCGCTTCAACCATCCGTCCGTGACGCCCTGCTCGCCGCCACCCCGAGCCTGCGCGCGTTCGCGATTTCACTCAGTGGCAACGTCGACCGCGCGGACGACCTTGTGCAGGAAACCTTGCTGCGTGCCATAGCCAGTATCGATTTGTTCCAGGTTGGAACGAATATGCCCGCTTGGCTCATCACCATCCTCCGCAACCTGTTCCGCTCGGAATACCGCAAGCGCCGCCGCGAAGTCGAAGACACTGACGGCAGTTTCGTCGGCAGCTTAAAATCGTCTCCCCAGCAGCACAGCCGAGTGGAACTCGATGAATTCCGCGTGGCGCTCGCGAAGTTGTCGCCGGGCCAGCGCGAAGCGCTCATTCTCGTCGGCGCGGCGGGCTTCTCCCACGAGGAGGCCGCCGCCATCTGCGAGAGTGCGGTAGGGACGATCAAGAGCCGGGTTCATCGTGCCCGCACGCGGCTCGTGGAGCTGCTGTCCATCGACAGCCCCCACGGATTCGGGCCGGATCAAACGACGCAAGCTATTATGACCGCGGGCGCGCGCGGCTGATTGCTGGTGCAGGGCTTCCGAAGGACGGCGCCCGTGCGCCGTGCACCGCGCGCCCTTCGAGTAGAAGACCGGCCCAACTCGCAACGCTGCAGATTTCAGTCAATCGGTGAGACGCGCAAATGGTTGTGAAGGAATGCCTTGGCTGCGGGAATGTCACTGCGCATCAGCACTTGCATGACTGCGCCCACGGCATTCCGGACACCCACATGGCCGGATCGGAACGCTTTGTCTGCGAACTGTGCTCGCATATCCTAATGGCAACGCACGCGGACGCCTCGCGTTTCCCGTTCCAGTTTGACGAAGTACGCTCTTGAGAGACGCTAACCAAAATGTGGGAAGGCGAGAAATTGTGCGATCGCTTCCCAATCGCCCCGATGAAAAGGCTTCGTCTCTTGCGCAAATGACCGGATAGAAGACCAATCCCGGTACACGCATCCGTTGGGGAGAGCATCACTTCTCAAGACAATTCCTGCCCTGTGATGTGCCGCGGGGCCCGTCTTGCGGCGATCACTATTGCAAATATGAAAGCCCAACTAGGCCGCCTGCTTTGTCAGCATTCGGTGAGCACCGCAGCTTAGCAGCTTCCCCATCCCGTCGAGTTAATCGGGGGTGGCGTCAGGCCGCCTGGCTAGCGCTCTCTCGAAGCAGTTGCCAATTCCACGGCAGGAGTTGGTCGAGCCTGTGAGCCGGGTGCTCGGCGATGCGAGTCAGAACGTCGGCCAGCCAAGCTTGCGGATCGACGTTGTTCATTTTTGCCGTGACGATGATGCTGTACATGGCGGCAGCGCGCTGTCCGCCGCGGTCGGAGCCGGCGAATAGCCACGACTTTCTTCCGAGGGCTATTCCGCGCAACGCTCGTTCCGCGGCATTGTTTGACAAGCAGATGCGCCCATCGTCGAGGAAGCGGGCGAACGCGGTCCAGCGTTTGAGCATATACTCCATCGCTTTGGCGACATCGTTGCCGCGCGAGAGCTTGGCGCGCTGCTCGCGCATCCAGCTTTCCAGATCGGCGACCAACGGCGCGCTGAGCTCCTGCCGGACGGCGCGGCGTTGCGCAGCACTTTGGCCATTAATCGATCGTTCGATCTCAAACAGAGCATCGATGCGACGGACCGCCTCAAGGGCCAGCGGCGAGATCGGTGCCGGGGTTTTGCCTTGCGCCTTGCGACGGGCATTCTCGGTCAGATCCGCCATGATGAAGAATGGGCGGCGGGCATGGACCCAGCAGGCCGCCTCCAGGATCGGCCCCGGCTTGCGATCCGGCTCGTACAGCTTGTTGTATCCGCCATAAGCGTCGGCCTGGAAAATCCCAGCGTAGTTGGCGAGATGCGCCTGGGGATGCTCGCCGGCGCGGTCGCGCGAGTAATAGAACATCGCTGCCGGCGGCACGGTGCCGCCGAACGGGCGATCGTCGCGCACGTAAACCCAACATCGCCCGGTGTCGGTCTTGCCCTTGGCCAGGACCGGCACCGTGGTGTCGTCGCCATGCAATCGTTCGGCTGCGAGGACGTGGGCTTCAATACGCCGGAGGATCGGTTCCAGCACCGCGCAGCCGGCCCCCACCTGGTCAGCCAGGGTCGACAAGCTCAGCGGCACACCTTCCTTGGCATAGCGTTCGGCCTGGCGGTTGAGCGGCTGATGCTGCCCGAACTTCTCGAACAGGATCATCGCAAGCAGACTGGGGCCGGCCCAGCCCCTGGCGATCACATGGAACGGCGCCGGAGCCTGGCTGATCTTCTCGCAGTCACGGCAGGTGAACTTCTCGCGGACATGCTGAATTACCTTCCATTGGCGCGGGATCGATTCCAGCGTCTCGGTGACGGTCTCGCCCAACTTGCGCAGCCGCCCGCCGCCGCAGCAAAGGCAAGCGGTCGGTCCCGGCACGATCACCCGCTCACGCGGTAGATGTTCGGGGAACGGCTTGCGCGCCGGGCGCTTGCGGGTGAAGGCCGCCACCGTCGTGGTCGTGGCCACCGCCATCTCGGCCGCGATCTCGTCTTCGGTCGCCGAACTCTCCAGTTCCTCGAACTGCAACTCGATCTGATCGAGAAGGCGCGACGTGCGTTCCGAGCGCGGACCATAGAGCTCGCGCGTCAGCTTCTCGATCCGCAATTGCTGGTGAGCTATTAGAGCCTGATCATCAGAGGCCTTGGCTCTCGCCACCGCGAGTTCCGCTTCGGCGTATGCGGCCCTGGCCGCTTCGACGATGTGCCTGTCGCGCGCCGCAGCCAGCTCCGCCTTCAGCCCCGCGATGTCATTTGGAAAGGCTTCACCACCCGAATCCATGTACTGATAGAATCATAAATGTCGGCGGACGAACTCTGTAAAAAAATGCAGCTTCAACTATCCGGCACATTCCGGGCGAAAGCTACGACGCGGATTGCGCCAATCGATTCCGTCGAGCATGTAAGCCAACTGCGAGGCCGAGATTCCAACCACACCATCGGCAGGAGAGGGCCAGATGAAGCGTCCCTTCTCAAGCCGTTTGGCATAGAGCGACATCCCGAGACCGTCATGCCAGATGATCTTGATCAGATCGCCACGGGCGCCTCGGAAGACAAAGAGATCGCCTGCATGGGGATCCCGTCGCAGCGCTTCCTGGACCTGCAGAGCCAGGCCATTCATCCCGCGCCTCATATCGGTTCGTCCGACCGCCAGCCAGACCCGTACACCAGAGGGAACCGAGATCATCGCCGCTCCAGCACATCGAGCACCCGCCGTAGTGCATGCGCATCGATGCCGCCACTGATGCGGACACGGTACTTGTCGGCAAGATCGATCTCGATCGTTGCCGCCACGGTCGATGGCTGCGCGGCGACAGCATCCGGTTCCGCCGTAACCATCACCGGGATCAATTGCGGAGCCGACAGGACGGCCGGCGCACGAGAAGCGTCGCGATAGCGCTTCCGCCAACCGAACACCTGGTTCGCATTCACGTCGTACTGCCGGGCAACTACCGAGACCGACGAGCCCGGCGCAAACGACGCCGCCACGATCTCCCGCTTCAACGCCTCCGGCCACGACCGGTTACGCCTCCCAGTCCCATTTGTGCCCATAACCGACTTCGTGGACACTTCTCGCCCTCACAACGCCAATGATCACATCAGACTCGGCGAAATGAAGCTATTTGGGAAGGCGGTCCTCCGCGGAGGGAGACCCTGCTTTCCTAGGCGTGCCACCTCTCGCCCCACCATATTGCAGTATACGCCCTTGCGTTCCACAAGGATCTGGGGCGCGCCGTCCTCACACACCGCCCCCCCTTGCAGCACGACGATCCGATCGAAACTGCGCAAGGTCGAGAGGCGGTGAGCAATTGCGATTACGGTTCGCCCACCCATTAGCCGGTCCAGCGCCTGCCGGACCAATTCTTCCGATTCGCTGTCGAGCGCGGAAGTCGCCTCATCAAGCAGAAGGATGGGCGCATCCTTGAGAAACGCGCGCGCAATGCCGACGCGCTGGCGTTGGCCGGTTGACAGCTTCACCCCCCGGTCACCTACTATTGTCGCAGTGCCTTCGGGCAGGTTTTCGATGAAGTCGATGCAATTGGCTGCAACGACCGCTTCATGCACCTCCGCATCGGAGGCATCGGGCCGGCCATAGCGGATGTTCTCCATGATCGAGCGGTGAAACAGGGATATGTCCTGCGGGACAACGGCCATGGCCGCCCGCAGGCTCTCCTGAGTCACCCCGGCGATGTCTTGGCCGCCGACGAGAATGCGTCCGCCCTGCACGTCGTAAAAGCGCTGCAGCAAAGCAAATAGAGTTGATTTACCGCAGCCCGATTGTCCGACGAGACCGGCGCGCTGGCCGGAGTTGATATGCAAGCTGAAATCAGTAAACACCCTTCGCCCATCGGGATAACAGAAAGCGACGTCCTCGAATGCGACGGTCGAGCCGGAGCGCACCAGCGACGTCGCTTTCGGGTGATCAAGCAGGTGATGTGGAATGAGAAGGGTCGCGAGCGCCTCCGAGAGGCGCGCCAGATGTTGCGTGACGTCTACCAAAGCGACGGCTAAATCCCGCGTCGCGCCCAAGATAGAAAGGCCGAGCGTGCACACCAGGACGACATCCCCGGTCGTGGCGGCGCCATTCTGCCATAGCACAAGTGCCCAGCCCAAAAGCGCGATAATCAAGAATACCGTGACGGCGGCATGTAGCAGACGCAGCTTCTCCAAGTACAACAGGCTGCGCCGCCGCGCCGACATTTCCCGGTCAATAGTAGCGTCGAGCCGGTTGTGTTCACGACCCAGCCCGCAGAACGACCATACCAGCGACATGTTGCCGACGACGTCCACCATTTCACCATCCACCGCCGCGGCTCGTGTGGCAAATTCGTGATGCAACGGCCGGCCGGCGGCGGCCAGACGAAACATGGCCAATACCAGAATGCCGGCAAGCACCATCAAAGCGGCCCCCATAGGGGCGCTCACCGTCAGCACGAAAGCGATAGCCACCATGGTAGCCACGCAGGGTGGCAGCACGTTCCAAACAAGCATGTTCTGCAGGGTGTAGACGGCATTGGACGTGGCCGTGATGCGGCTCGTCAACGTCCCAGGCATCCGCTCGGCAAAGTAACTTGGTGCGTGTCCGGTGAGATGGCAAAATAAATCGCGGCGCAGATCACCCGAGACAGAAACAAAGGTGAGGCTGGCAATCCAACTGGCTACGCGCCACAGTAGATTATCGGCAGCGATTAGTGTCGCGAGCAGTACAACGCCAAGCCAAGCATTACGGATATTGCCGTCTGCGTATAAGCCTCCCGACAGCGTATCAACCAGAAGCTTGACCCCGTACTGGGCGCCCACCGAACAGCCGACGGCCCCAAGCACCGCCATCACGATCGCGGCATGAGCCACTGGTCGAACCATTGTGTAGCGGGCGAGAAGCGAAAATGGACGCTCAGCGTACCGGCAAGCGTCTTTCATGTGGTTTGGAACCTCGGACCGGTGCGCGTCTGCTAGTTGGACAACGCGAGAAGGTGCTCTGAGTTGCACTTCGACTAATTCTAAAAGCCTTGCTCCGCCGGGATTGGACACTCACACCCAATAAAAAGCAATTGGGCAGAAAGCATCAGCCCATCGTCCCTCTTATCAACGGTATCGACCACGCAGATTCGACATGCGAACGAGCCGTCGTAAGCGGGGACCTCGACGGTCCGAACTTAATCACGATTAATCCGTTGATGTGAGCTGTTTTGCTCAGACTCCGGACTGGCAAAGGGGTAAACAAATAATAATCGATACGCGATCGCAACGCGTTCGGTTTTCAATTTAACGTTTTCAAGGGGAGCCTGTTCGGGTCTCCGTGGCCTCGCTCCGAAATTTGTCGGGCGAAAGGAAATACCATGCAAGTACCTTCAATGCTGGAAGGAGGATCGCTGAAACGTCTGCTGCAAGGCGCAGCCGCTGGTGCCGTCGCAACGATCTTTGTTGGCTTTTACTGGGGTGGCTGGTCGCTCAGCAGCACTGCTGATAAGATGGCAAAAGAGCGGTCAGAGCACGCGGTCGTGGCGGCGCTGGCTCCCGTGTGTGCCGACAAATTCCGCGCACTGCCTGACTCCGCGGCGAAACAAGTCGCGCTTTCGAAGGTCGACTCGTGGAAGCGTCGGGACGAAATCCCCAAGGAGTTCGTGACCCTGCCGGGTGAATCGTACCCGAATTCTGCCCTTGCGGACGCGTGTTACACGCTGTTGCTTGCGCCGAAGTCAGCCGCGCTCAAATAAGACAACCGCCACAGAGCACGAAATTTTTGTATCGTTCTTTCGTCGACTGCTGGCACGCGCAGCAAATGGCCACGCCGCACGGCGTATACATGGACAGGGTCGATTGCAGCGTGTTCAGTGGCGAGCGGAAATATCGGTCGCCTCTACGAGCGCGCGGCTTGCCGGATCAAGTCCGGCTTTGTGAGTGCCCATTCTGTCGGTACACTACCAGCGTGCTTTGACAGAGATCGACAGAGCCCAAAGCGCCGTGACTTCGCTCACCCACGATTGGCGCGGCGGCGGCCTTTCTCTTAGCCACCACTGGCGAAAGTCGCCTCAAAGCACCACCTCAACCTAAGGGCGAA
This sequence comes from uncultured Chloroflexia bacterium, assembly GCA_963753545.1. Lineage (GTDB taxonomy): Bacteria > Chloroflexota > Anaerolineae > Aggregatilineales > Aggregatilineaceae > CAVWCQ01. The sequence goes on along the minus strand of CAVWCQ010000009.1, from coordinate 176,688 downwards.
ACATAGGAGCACGATCCGATGTGGCTCTATGCTCAGGCTTGGCTCCCCTTACTAACAATCACTTTGGCCGCTGCGCTTTGCTTTGGGGTCGCCTCCGTCTTCACGCGATCAATGCCACGGCTCCAATTGAATTGAGGCGTAGCGCTTCCCGTTGTGGTGTCGCCAGTCGCGATTACGAGCAGGCGGCAATCCACGACCGTGACACTCAGCTGGATTCTATCGTAATCGGCGTGCTGATTGGCGCTGCCGCGCTGGGCGTTGGCGTGGCGCTTGGCGTTGCCGTGGCGCTCGTTCTGCATCACGCCTTTGGTTGAAGGAGGCGCAGAGGCAGGTGGGCTGGACCCCTGCGCCCCCTTGTCCGCTTCCCTGAGTGTCCCCACACGCGGAAGCGTAGCCAAGCAAACAGGCTGACGCTGCTTTGCGGCTGGCGTAGGGCAGCAGCCGGAACGCCTTGCTGCTTGGGGACGTTGGTTTGGCGTCGGGTGGCGTTGCACCCCAATCCCGACAAACCGCACCCACCCGGTGGTGAAGACCCCGGTCCCCAGTCCCCTAGGGGCCGGGCTTTCGTCCGGCCCACGCGCCTCGTCGGGCGCGGGAGTTGGGCCGCAGCGGCAGCCCAGTGCGGCGATGCAGCGTTGGTGGATTTCATCGGGCGGCACAAATGCGCTCTGCTGGATTACCTGGACCTGCATTTCGCCCCTCGATACAACTTCGAACTCGGCGACCTCGCGCCTATCCTTAACCGCGTGCAGATTAAAGGTAACCCCCTCTATCCAACGCAAAAGCATGTCATCGCCGCCACCTACACCGCCTTGCAGCAGCGTAAAGGAGTGATCATTGTCGGAGAACCTGGGGTCGGCAAAACCGCCCTCGGAGCAACTCTGGCCATCATCTTACGCCCGCACATGAAACCCGACCAGGTCGTGATCGTGATGAGTCCACCGCACCTGACGGGGAAATGGCAGCGGGAGATCGAGATGATCGGGAAATCAGTCGGCGTGCGGGTGTACGCGAAGGTGCTCAAGACCGTCGATGATACCCGTGCATTCATGGATGCGAACCTGCCGCTAACCCTCAAAATCGGCATCATCCCCCGCGAACTCGCAAAGTTAGGCGAGGGCTGGCAGCCGGCGGTCCAGTGGCGTATCGTGCGTACTCCCCGCTGGGCGTATGGTGAACCACGTCCCGAAAACATGGCTGGCGAACGTATTCTGACGGCAAAAGTTCCGCTCTGTCCGTCGTGTGGGGCCACCGTCACCCGGACTAAAAACGGTGAAGCGATCCTCGCCGATGAACACTGGCTCTCCCGCGCCCCGCAGAAATGCCCGTCGTGCGGTGGAGCACTGTGGCAGTTCTCGCGCACCTTCTCGGCTCCCAAACCCGGCGAGAAGTACCCCAAACGGAATCCCCGGATGCCGCTGGCCGAGTACATCGCGACCGTGTTTCCCAACCGCGTATATCTGTTTTTGAGTGACGAGCTCCATGAAGCGAAATCGACGCACACCGACCAGGGAGCAGCCATGATGACTCTCGCCCAAACAGCTGAAAAGGTCGTTGGATTGACGGGTACGCTTTATGGCGGAACGGCATCGTCGTTGTATGGGCTTGCAATTTGTGTTCAATCCGCGTGTGCGCCGGAACTATCCCTGGGGCGTGAAGGGGCAAGCGGGCTGGGTGCGCGATATGGGGGCGTTGGAACGGATCATCGAGTACCGCCCGGAATACGACAAGGGTGGGCACTACACGGGCAAACGGCGGATCGAACAGAAGCCGAAGGAAGCACCCGGCTGCTCTCCGCTGTTGGTCCGCGAAATTATCGATCACACCGTTTTTGTGGGATTAGCGGATATCGGACGGAACATGCCGGACTTTGAGGAAATCCCGGTTCCCATCCCGATGGATGCCGACATGGAACTGCATTATCAACGTGCCAAAGACAAACTGAGCACCTACCTGTTCCAGTGCCGCATGGAGGGCGACGCTTCGTTTCTGGGCCGTTACCTGCAAACCCTGCTGTCCTGGCCGACCGCGCCATTTCGAGGCGAGATGGTTATCCATAAGCGCCGCTTTGACCGCGAGAGCGACACTTTCATCGAAATCCCGGTGCACGACATGCCTGGACTGGCTGAAGACCGGCTGTATCCCAAAGAACAGTGGTTGCTTGACCTCGTGCGAGACGAACTCGCTCAAGGCCGGAACGTCGGCGTCTTTCTGCGTCAGACGGGAACCAAAGATATACAGCCTCGCCTCGAGCAGTTGATCCGCGAGCATATCCCGGGTGCCAAGCCCTTTGTGCTCAGGAGCAGTGTCGCGCCTGAACGACGCGAGAGCCTGGTCCAGCAGCAGTTGGAGGCAGGCTGCAATGTGTTGATCACCAATCCTCGTTTGGTCGCCACCGGACTGGATTTGATCGCCTTTCCTACCCTGTTGTTTTTCGAGATCGATTATTCGCTGTTCACGATGGTGCAGGCCTCGCGCCGGGCGTGGCGCATCATCCAGGACCGGCCATGTAAGGTCTTTTACCCGTACTACTGCGAGACGATGGAACATCAGGCCGTGAATCTCATCGGGCGTAAACAGCAGGCGGCCAACCTGCTCTACGGCGAGACCAGCGCAGGCGGCTTGAGTGAACTCACCGGTGCGAACGGCGGCAGCGGCGACCTGATGGCTGAACTCGCCAAAGCTATCGACCAGGACGAGACCGTGACGGATCTCCGCGATCTATTCGCCCGACATGCGCAGCAAGCCCAGTCCTACCGAAAGCGCATGGTTTGTGGCCGAGCCGGAACCCGAACCGATCTACGCTGCCGAAGGTGAAGACGATCTCGTCCGCTTTGGAGTCGAAGAACTGGGCGGTGTGGTGGTCGAAACACCGGAGAGCGTCGAAAACGTCCAGTGCCGCGTCTTACACCTTTACCGCCGCGTAACGTGTCCGGCGCCGCAAAGTCGGTATCCTGGATGCACCTGATGACGGTACAGAACCCATCCAGGTTCCAAACTGGCCAATCCACCAGCCCGAACCTGCGCCGCGCGAGCAGGCAGTCGAAGTGCAGCAGTTGGCCTTGTTTTAGGCGGTGCCGCATGAACCCCGATATATTAGCGTTCCTGGAAGCCCTGTTTGCTCCGTGTGAGCAGGGCTTTCTTACGTTCACTGCGATTCATCCCGATGGGCAGCATCCAACCCCGTCACGCCATGTTCCAATCTCTGATCCGGCATGTCTTACACACACTCTGGAACGTCTTATCGAGGCCAACCGTGCTGGATGGGGAGCGTATGTAGGGATTGCCACCCGTAAGACAGACCTTGGACGCTGGCGGCGCGGCAGGAAGGAGGATCTGCTCGCGCTGCCCGCGCTGTTTGTCGACATCGACCGCCCACCGGAACTTGTCTTACGCGAGATACAAGACTTCCAACCCGCTCCTTCGTGCATCGTGGCTTCAGGTCGGGGTGTACATCTCTACTTCTTCTTGAGCCATTGTTCGAAGGATTTCGTCTTAACGGATCTGATCTTACACGGGCTGGCGACTGTCTTACACGCGGACCGGCTGACGAGCGCCCAAAGTATGCGCCTGGTGGGGACCATGAACGTCAAATTGCATCGCGACCCAACTCGATGCGAATTAATCTGAGCTGCATCCTGACCGGCGTTACACTCTGGATGATTTTGCACAGTCTGCCGTCTACCGTGTAAGACATCCAGTTCCTTATTGCCGACTGTAAGACTACAGGCGAACTCAATCCGCGTGTGGTCGAGGCACTGGCCAGTCACTTCCTGGCACAGGGTTTTAAAGTCAATGGTACTTGGCTGAATGGCTCATGTGTGTATCCCGAGCACCATAAACATGGCGACGCTCGGCCTTCGTTCGGATACAACACAGCTACCGGGGTCGGGTATTGTCACGTCTGTGGCCCGTTGCTGACCAAAGAGCTATGTCGTGCAATAGGCATAGATCCGGCAGATTTGGGTGGACTGATGAGAACCCTGCGAACTGAAGTCCGGGTTACCTGATCATTTTAGAGACGGGTGCATCCCCCTTGCTTTATCGAAAACAACATGATTTGATCGAATATCAAAAAGATTATCCTCTTCCTGTCCAGCGCTGAAAACGTTTTTGGCATTCGTCATAAGGTAGGCGGGCACCTTCGTCAAGCATTTTTTGAAGACTGGTCGCTAATTGAGGAGGATTAAGCAACTGGGCAGCTTCAATCTCATCCAGAACCCACAACACGCCATGTGTTTCCAGAGAAATTTCAACTGCTTTCTCGCGTAATCGTTTATCGCCGGTGATTAGCATGACCTTATCATCTCGTGCACGAACGAAGGCAGCACAATCGCCTAACGACAACCGAGGTTCATCGGCCTGCATTTGAACGACCTCAATTAGCTGCTCTGGGCTTAACACAAGCTTTCTAACTCCCATCTGGAGCAGCGTGATACGATCCGGTTTGATGAGTTCGTCCAGCACCAGGTCAGGGGTCGAGAGGAGCAACGTCAGTTTAAACAGAAGGGGTAGGATGTCGCCATTGTTCAGATCGATCAGAATATTCGCATCAATGACGCATTTCAAGAGCCGCCCGCTCCTTTTCGGAGAACAGTGCAATCGGCTCACCCAACAGTTCTTTTGCCCTGGAACGCGAGATAATGTCTTCAGCTAGGAGGCGTCGGATTAGGCGGACCATACGCTGGGGTTGTTCAGTTGGAAGCGGTTCGCCCGGTTCGCGCTTATGCCAGTTGCGAGTACCAAATTCCTGCCAGTGCCGTTGGGTGTCACTGTCATTGAGAATGCCCAAGTCTTTTGCCCGATAAATCCAGGTCGCCATACTCATTCCGTACTTCTTTTTCAGTAGCAGCAGTTCATAAGCGTCCAGCGTCTGGCGGGAACGTCCTAGTTCTCGCCGCACAGCTCTGGCTGGAGCCAAAAAAGCGGCCGCAAAACGATGACCTGCTTTCTCCGCGTCCACTTCTGAACTGATTTCAAGCATGATGTCCTAACTCGTGCGCCAGACTAAACCGTTCGCGATCCCCAGGCAGATCTGTTTTACCGCTATGACTGGACTTTGACTGTTGACCCAGAAGGTACAGGTATCAAAATGAGTGTTCCCGTCGACCAAACCGACCTTAATTCCCTGGGCTTCGAGCAGGTCGATGAGATGCTCAATGGCATCACCACCGGAATGCCAGGCATCACGAAGTTCTTCAGCCGCGATCTCGGCGTCTTCAACTCGTGTGACGGGATAGGGAAAATTGTAAGGGAAAACGAAGGACGGCTGTTCCTCTGAAGGGAAAAAGCTTCAACGGTCAGATATCGTTCCAGCCATTCCTGCACCTGAGCCATAATAACCTCTTGCTCGGTTTTGTTAAGCTGACTGTGGGTACGACAGAGAGGTTTGATGTCCAGTCCAGGAGCAGTGCGCAGAAAAAATTCCATGTGGACATTCAGTGCGTCGGCGAGTTTGAGCAACACGTCAGACCCTGGCATCATCTGATTGTGCTCATACTTGGAAATTGCCATTTTGCTCACGCCCGTTTGGTCCGCTAACGATTGTTGGCTTAGGCGTGCCATTTGGCGCGCGAGTTTCAGTCGCTCTCCAATCATGTTCAATGTTTCCTTGTTTCGATCTCTTCGTTTACATTTTACCAATTATAAGTACTTTTGTAAACAACCCTTCATCTTCAATGCTTTATATTTTGACTGTCTCAAAATCTGCCGCACCCGGGTGAAATGCAGCCCTACAACTTTTGCAATCTCGCGATAGCTCTTTCCTTCTTTGCGCAATGTAAAGATTGTCTCGCGGACTTTGGCCTTATCTGCTAACTGCTGATTAGTCACAGTTGAAGCTGGCAGGGGAATATCGAACTCCAGTTTATGCCTAGTTTTCAAAGGGCTTGCCCTCTCAAACCACTTGAAAACTAGGCATACAGCAAGTATTTGGAGGACATCCATCCCTATCACATGCAAAACGCCCTGTTTGTCAGTGACATCCATGGACTTACTCCGGCCTGTCTGACTATCGGTTTGCTCATAACGGCTATGGATCGGATTGGTATTTTTTGATCGATGAGCGGATCTTGATCGAAGGCTCAAAAGCGATGGCTGGTTTTTGATCCAGCACGAGAGGAAATACTGGCATGGATCGATTGATAGAAACGCTACGAACTGTTCTGGAAGGCTATACGGGTGAAGCGCTCAACGGGTATAGTTATCTGACAGAGAGCCGTGACAGTACTGTTTTCACAGTCGTGTCCATCGGATATCTCTCCGATAAGCGCATTGTCGATGCTGGTTTGATTGTCCGAGTGGTAGGTGACCGAATCATTATCGAACGCGATGTCAACGACAAACCTCTGGTCGATGCCTTACTCCAGGCACATGTACCACGCCACCAAATTGTTCTGGCCTATGCAGGTGAGCCTGTTGAAGCCTCAGCCGCTTGAACGCTGTTTGCCAGGGAAATATCCTTTCCGAAAGAAACATACTGTCTTGTATAGAGGCGGTACGGATGATTCATGTTAGATAAATGTAACCCTGTTCAGCGGCCCAATCCAGAACCGCCATGTCAGGCTCACCTGCTAGCGGTGTGTCTTGAACGCGTGTTATATCGCGTCCCAAATGCAGCATTCGCACCGCAATAGCTCGCTGGCGTACTTCTGGATAGGGCGAGGCGTTGATCGTTTGCTCAAGCTGGGCAAGTTGTTCTTCGGTTAGGGTAAAATCAATCCGTCGGCTCATGCTCCAACACTCTATCTTGTTGGCTGACTTTCAGACCGCCTCCAATTAAGGTCTCGTCAGGTCTTTGTCTTCCATTTCCCAAGCGTGATCCAGGGTGTGATACGCGGTATGCCGGATCAGATACCGGAGCGGCCATTTCGCCATCTTGCCGGCCAACTTGCCCTGTGAGTGGTAGTCCCGTATGGCGTGGCAATAGGCATCGCGATGCGCTTTCAGCCCCTGGTCAGTCAGCATCGCACCGTCGGGGGTGAGCACACCGATCATCTTCGCCCAATCCTGCTCCGTGTAAAGTGTATGACGGACGATGTGGTCTCGATCCCGCCCACCTCCTCGTGGACCTTTCTGCATCTCAGCTGACACGCGCAAGCGCACGTCGTCGAAAAACGCCCAGCACGCCCGCATCAGGGTCAGTTCACGTTCCAATTCTCCGCTCGACATGTCTTGCCTGTCGATGCTTGAGAACGCAAACGAGATGCCCCAGAAGTCGGTTGATCCCGTGCCTGGATAGTGCTCGACAATGTCAACCGTGGTGATAGCTGCAAACTCTCCATCCATCCCAGCCAGCTTCGCTACCTGGGCATAGCGTGGAAGATAGGATTGCAACCTTTCAATCGCGGCCTCCTCGGTCTTTGCACCACGCTCTAGACCGGGCCAATCCGGCGCCACAGCCGCCACCTTCTTGCCTTTCGGTCCGATTTCGAGCGTCACCCGAAGTTGATTAGCCATATCTGCTCCTCTAACGGTCAAGAGGTCAAGTTTTTCCCCTTGGCCGTTCTGTTTATTTTCGAACATGTTACCATCACAAGCAGTCAGAACCTGTCCTCATATTGTGATTCTACAACAGGCCCTAGACCGTCTTCCACGGTGGGAAATCATGCGGGAGTAGACGCCAGACGCCCCCGCTGCGTAGCACGTAGAGAATGGCATTGACCAGTTCCCGCCAGGGATGTTTCCGCTTTCTGCCCCACCGTTTCGGCGCTGGGAACAAGGGTTCCAGCAGCCCTCATTCCGCATCACTCAAATCACTGATATACGTTGATCAGCTCATGCCCCAACATTCTATCTTGTTGGCTGACTTTCGGACACTGGCTTAGGCGTCTGATGAGAACAGCTTAGTCGATTGTGGGCTGGAGCTTATAGGCCTGAAAGTACGTTAAACTAAGGGAAAGCTGTTTCCAAGGAGGTTCAGAACATGACCGCCAGAACCATTACATTGCCCGGTGAAATTGTGGAGCGCCTCGAAACACTAGCACGACAACAGGGTCGCCCGGACATTTTCAACACCGACCAGGGGGTGCAGTTCACGGCGAACGCCTTCGTCGGGGTCTTGGAAACCGCCCAGATCCGCATCAGCATGGATGGACGCGGACGCGCCTTTGACAATATCTTTATCGAGCGCCTGTGGCGCAGTGTCAAATACGAGGACCTCTATCTCAACGAGTATCCGACAGTGCCGGCTTTGGAAATTGGTCTGTGCGACTACTTCCAGCTCTACAACTACGAGCGTCCGCACCAGAGTCTTGCCTACCGTACTCCTGCCGCGGCTCATTTCGCAGCGCAGGTGGTTTGTCCGTGATCGATTGATCCACCTTATTTTGCCCGATTTTTGGTCTTGACATCGGGGTTCACTTTAGTCTCTCTTGAGCCCGATATACACGGAACAAGTGATGCTGTCAAGCGGGTTCTCCGCACGGCCTATGCCAAAGCCCGTCACTATTGGCAGTCGATGGGAGATACCGCTAAGACCGCTCTGAATGACGAGGAACTGGATGAACAATTCGGCATGTTCGACGGGGAAGGTATTCCCCGCCTGAAATCCGAACTCAAATCGCTTGAACCCCCCGTCGGTTCCCTGGCGTACGCGGCGAAAATCGCACGTGAAGCCAATATCCGAACAGGTAATCCGGTTGATGCCGCTCGCGCTGATTTCAACAGGTTGAGATCGCAGCGCCCTTGCACTCGTGGGTCCGGCAAGTCACCGAAGCATTCTTCCAGGCTACTTTGCAGTTTGTTCGACATGGGGCATCCTTTTTTACCCCATTATCCCCCTTCGCCCATTTTGAAGCGATTACCCTATACACCCATCCTAAGTGCTTGACAAATCACAAAACCCATCATATTATGAAATTGAGACGTCTCAAAAATAGTTTCGCAGAGTCTTTTATGGGTAAAAGCAGCATCGAATTTACAAGACTCTATCGCCGTTTCTGAAGATTTCAATTTGGAGTTTAGACTGTTGGCGGACGCCGAAGCAATGGTACAGAGTGATAACAGTATTTTATTGTTCTTATGAGCCTGCTGCGTATTGAATTTCATTCCGATAACTGCATTGAAGACCGTGCCAATCATTCTGGTTTCGTGAGCAACCTGTGCCGGTGCCCGCGCCGAAATAACGTCCCACACCGTCGAAAATGAAACGGTTTATTTGCGCCTCCGTTATCAAACAGGTGAGAAGTTCACGCCCAACACGCTGTCGATTTTATAGGGTCGTCAGCCATTTCTTGATCCTAAGGGGTTGATTCAGTTTTTGCATTGTCAGTCGCTGAAAATTGCGTTTCGTCCTCCGAGTGTAATCAGGAGCATCAATCATGGCAAAGGTTGCAGATCAATATTTACTGGTGGACCCCTGGAAAATCATCGAGGATGGCTTTCATCCTGATCGCAGCACGGTATCGGAATCGCTGTTTTCGCTGGCGAATGAACACCAGGGTGTGCGCGGATTTTTCGACGAAGGTTATTCCGGCAAGAGCCTAATCGGGGCGTACTTAAACGGCATTTATGAAGAGCGTATTATTGAAGGTATGGCCTACAAGGGAATTTCGAATCGCCTCGCTTTTATGGTTAACACCGTCAATTGGCTCTACACCCGCGTCGAAGTAGACGGCGAGACACTAGATTTGGCAAAAAGTACTTTCTCCAACTTCCGTCGCACACTAGATTTCTGCACGGGCGAACTGCGTCGCGAATTCATCTGGGAAATGGCATCGGGCAAGAAACTCCAACTGGTCTTTTTGCGCCTGCTCAGCATGGAAACCAAAGAACTCGCCTACCAGCAAATCCGCCTAACGCCGCTGAATTTCTCCGGCTCAGTGATGCTGACGATGGGCCTGGATTTTTCCATCCGTCATGAGATGTACGGGCAAAACTTCTGGAACTGCCCGCGCCAGGAAGCTGGAGCGCTTCTTGGCGTGAGCAAATCCATCGAACACTGTTTGTTTGCTGGCATGAAGGTCCAAGCTGATACGCGGCAGACGCCCCTGGCAGGCGAGAAGTTCATCGGGACGCGCCTGAGACTGACAGTTGCGGAGGGGCAGGAGACAGTTGTCGAAAAAACGGTCATTCTGCATACGGATCGCGACAACACTGTATCACTGGAAACTGCCTGGAATCATGGCATGGATCAACTGCGCGCTACGTCTCAGAATTACGCTGCTGCACTTGCCAGCAACCAGGCATACTGGGCTGCTTTCTGGGCGAAATCCGATATTACAATTGACGGCGATCCCGATACGCAGCAGGGCATCCGCTTCTGTATTTTCCAGATGCAGCAGACCTATCGCGGCGTGATCGACGGCGCGAACATCGGCGCTAAGGGGCTGACCGGCGAAGCCTACAATGGCAATACCTTCTGGGATACCGAAACCTACTGCCTGCCGTTTTACCTGTTCAGCAATCCGGCGGCGGCAAAATCCCTGATTGATTTCCGCTACAAGACCCTGCCACAGGCGATAGCCCGCGCCAAAGAGCTGGACTGCGCGGGCGCGTGTTACCCGGTAGCCACGTCCGATGGAACAGAAAGCTGCACGCTCTGGCAGCATGCCAGCCTGCAATTCCAGCCGACCACAGCAGTCGCCTATGCCATCTGGCACTACGTCAACGTGACAGGTGACACCGCCTTTTTGCACACTGAAGGGGCCGAGATGCTGGTCCAGATTTGCCGCTTCCTGGCCAGCCGCGGGCAGTGGTCGCCTAGGAGCAAGTTTGGCTATTATGCGGTGATGGGGCCCGACGAATTCCAGATGATGGTCAACAACAACGCTTACACCAATTACATGGCCAAACGGACCTTCGAATTTGCCTTGAAAGCGCTGGAAGGGCTGGATCTGGCGGCACTGGGCTGCACGCCTGCCGAACTGGATGAATGGCGGCACATGGCGGAGGAGATGATCATCCCCTACGACCCCGAAACGAGGCTCTACGAGCAGCACGAAGGCTTCTTTCAATCTGCCGCACATCGACGTAGACGCCATCCCTGTCGAGGACTTCCCGCTCTATCACCACTGGTCCTATGACCGCATCTACCGCAACGACATGATCAAGCAGCCCGACGTGCTGATGTTTATGTTCCTCTACAACCAATCGTTCACCCTGGACGAGAAGCGGGCCAATTACGACTATTACGAACCGCGCTGCATCCATGAATCATCGCTCTCGCCATCGGTGCATTCGATTTTTGCCTCCGAACTGGGCCGCCATGATGAAGCATTCGATTTCTTCCGCTTTGCCGCGCGCATCGACCTGGACAACTACAACCGCAATACGGGCGAAGGCATCCACACCACATCGATTGCCGCCGCCTGGATGAATATTGTCTACGGCTTCGGCGGGATGCGCTCGGACGGCGAGATGCTGTCATTCAACCCATCGATCCCGGCGCACTGGAAGGGCTACAGCTTCGAGGTGACCTACCACGGCTCAGTGCTGCGCGTAGAAGTTTCACAGGAGCGGGCAGTCATTCGAGTGAAAGACGGCGCGCCAGTCGTTGTCAAGATATGCAGGGCAGGTCCAGGAAGTTAGCCAGGCTGGAATTTCGGTGGCTTTATAGGAGGTTCTTATGAACTGGATTATTAGCGAAATTAACCAGCTTGCGCCAGCAGACGTGGACCGCCAGGGGCAATAAACTGCTGATCGGCAACGGCTACATCGGCTACCGGGGCACGCTGGAGGAATTCAACAAAGAACAGAAAACCGCCACCATTGTCTCCGGGCTTGTATGACAAAGTGGGCGACCAATGGCGCGAGCCGATCAACCTGCCAAACGGCGGTTTTATGCAGGTGATATATAACGACGAGCCACTCCACGTGCTGACCAGCACGGTGCAGAAGCACGTCCAGAGCCTTGATATTCGCCACGCCGTCCATCTGCGCGGAAACTCACTTTGAGGCTGCTGACGGAACCCGTATCACGGTTCAGGCCCGCCGTTTTGCCAGTCTGGCCCGGCTTCATCTGCTCTGCATCGAATACACTGTCACAGCCGATCGCGACTGCGAGATAGATATCTGTACGGGCATCGATGGCGATGTGTGGGATATCAACGGCCCGCACCTGGAGCAACTAACCGCCAGCACACAGGATGGCGTGATCTCGATCTCCGCCGTAACCCACGAAAATGCAGTTCCGATAGCGGTTTCAGAAGCCATACAGCCTGCCTTCCCCGCTCCGGTGGAAGGAACGCGGGAAGCAGCGGCGATAGTTCGTGAGATTCATGGCCTCCGTCTGGAAAAGAACATTCCCATTACTCTCCATAAATTCGTCGCCTACGTTACACGGGGTGGAAACCGATAATCCCCTTGCTGCACAGTCGCAAATTGTGCCAGCAAGCAGCAGCGCTCGGTTTCGAGACCCTGCTTGCCGAACACAGCAGCCCTGTGGGAACAGCGCTGGGAGGACTGCGACATCCAGATTGATGGAGATGACGAAGCCCAAGCAAGCACTGCGCTTCAGCATGTATCACCTGCTCGCGATTGTGCCCACGCACACCGAACGCTGCTCGATTCCCGCGCGCGGACATGTCCGGGCAGATGTACAAAGGCGCGATTTTCTGGGACACCGAAATTTTTATGCTGCCGTTTTTCATCTACACGTTCCCGGCGCTGGCCCGCAACCTGCTCCTGTATCGCTATCACACTCTCGATGGCGCGCGGCGCAAAGCCCGTGAATACGGCTACCGAGGCGCTTATTATGCCTGGGAGAGCCAGGAAGCGGGCGACGATGCCTGTACCCTGTACGATGTTACTGATGTGTTCACCAACCGTCCGATGCGCACCTATTTTCGCGATAAACAGGTCCATATCAGCGGCGATGTGGTCTATGCCTTCTGGCACTATTATGTCGCGACGGGCGATATCTCGATCTGGCTGGACGGCGGGGCGGAAGTGATCTTCGAGTGCGCACGATTCTTCCTGTCTTACGCCTATTTCAACCCCGATAAGCAGCGCTACGAAATTCTCGATGTCACCGGGCCGGATGAATACCACGAGCGTGTTCATAATAACGCCTTTACCAATCGCCTGGTCATGCACACCTTAGAAATTTGCCTGCAAGTCGTGAATATTCTGCACACCCATGCGCCCGACTTTTTGGCGCAGTTGATCGAAAAACTTGATTTTCAGAGCGATCTGGCTCTGATCCGCGAGATGGCTCCCGAACTTTACCAGCCGGATGTGACTACTCCCGGCGGCCTGATCCCGCAGTTTGATGGCTATTTCCAGCTTGAAGACCCGGCTTTGAAAGACTTATTGGCGCGCAAGCTGCACCCGCACGAATATCTCGGCGGCGGGAACGGCCTCGCCACGACCACACAAATCCTCAAACAGGCGGATGTGGTGCTGATGTTGTTCCTGTTTGGCGAACGCTACCCACTTGTGACCAAAGCCGCCAACTGGGAGTACTATGAGCCCCGCACCGAACACGGCTCCAGCCTGAGCGCCTGCTCCTATTCGCTGATTGCCGCCCAGATTGGCAAAGTGGACTGGGCTTATAAATACTTCATGAAAACCGCGACGATTGATCTGACGGGCGAAGGCAAACAGTATGTGGGAACGCTCTACATCGGCGGTACGCACCCGGCAGGCAACGGCGGCGCATGGATGTCGGCGGTCTTTGGCTTGTGCGGGATCCACTGTGCTGGTACGACGCTCTCAATCAATCCACACTTGCCCGCCAATTGGCAGACAGTCACGCTTCCCTTCACTGTTCGCGGGCAGAAACTGCATCTGACTCTCACTCGCGAGAGCGTTACTGTGAGACCCGTTCAGCCCCTCAAAACACCCTTATCAATTTCGGTTGGTGATGTGATCTATCCATTGGCATCCGCCGATGAGCTTAGAATCTCAACGGTGGACCCAACTATCTCAGGTTCTCAGTCTGAAAGGAAACCTTCATGATTAGCGAGATGCGCGCTGCTATTTTTGACCTCGACGGCGTGATCGTCGATACGGCTAAATATCACTACCTGGCCTGGAAGCGACTGGCGACGGAACTTGGTTTCGAGTTCACCGAGATTGACAATGAACGGTTGAAGGGTGTCAGCCGGGTTCGCTCGCTGGATATCTTGCTCGAAGTTGGCGGACTGACGAGCTTCGACGACGAGACCAAAACCGGGTTAGCCGCCAAGAAAAATGACTGGTATGTCGATTACATCAAAAACATGGATGTCAGCGAAATCTTACCCGGCGCAGGTGAATATCTCAAGCTGATTCGGTCGAGAGGCGTCAAAACTGCACTGGGCAGCGCCTCTAAAAATGCACCGCTGATCCTGGATCGGCTCGGCATCACACCGTTATTTGATGTGGTTGTAGATGGCAACAAGGTTAGCAAAGCCAAACCCGACCCGGAAGTCTTCCTGCGCGCTGCCGAGGCGCTGGACATTCCACCGGCAAGCTGCATCGTTTTTGAGGATGCAGAAGCCGGGATCGAAGCAGCCATCCGAGCAGGGATGGGTGTGATCGGCGTTGGCAACCCATCCACCCTGAAAGAAGCTGATATGGTCATTGCCGGATTGTACCAATTGGTCGCGATAGAGATAGCACCCAATTAGCTATATACTGATAACTTTCTGAAGAAATAATTGATCACTTCGTCACGTAGCGATCGTCCGACCCGATTCTTCCCGTTACGCGGTTTCACCAGAACCAACTTTCGGATTGGTTTTTTGTTTTTTCTTGCTTCAGTGTGCTAAGGTTTTTCCCTCAAAATCGGCATCAGGAGATGAAATCTGTCACCAAAATCCGCGCCCTAGAAACGCGCCGTAAACTAGGTAAATGTCCTCATATTTGACTGAGCGCCAGAGTCGTTCAATAAAGATGTTGTCGAGCGCGCGCCCGCGACCATCCATGCTGATACGGAACGCAGTTATTTAAGCAGCAAATCGGGCAATAAACTACCATCGAAATCTCGTATTGGGCGTAAGTTCGTCACAGCAGCTAAAAATTGAGAGATATTAAACTGTTCCACCACAGCTTGCCGCCGCAGTGCTACGGGTAGCAAATGGTGAAATGGCCCTAAATCCACTAAACGCTCTAACGAACGGTAATGATCGTCCAGGTAACGCCGCACCTGTTCGGATGTCCATGCAGGCAGTGCAAGCGAGTCCGCCTCCGCCAACCAGACACACAATCCGGGCTGTGTGGTTTCTTCCACCGGAAAACGATAGTTCAACAAACCAGCGAGCACGCGCCCATACACGTCTCCCAGCCAATGAAACCACCACCAGCCCTCCGGCGCTGAGATCAGCGGAGCCGCCCCTGGTGCAAAACCCAATTGCAGCGGAAGCCGCCGCGCCAAATCATACGAGAGATGTTTTTGAGCAGAACGATAGGCGTGTTGAACACTGCCGCCCTCAGACCGGCCTGTGGTGATCCAGATTGCCTCGCCATCCACCCATTCGACGTTGATCAGTCTGTCCTTCCAGCGTCAGTATAGGGCGATTCAGCCAATGCCTATCGACACGCGCCAGCGGCTGCCCGGTGTGCAGATCGCGGATCTCCACATGGTGCGCATCACTGGTTTGAATATTGCTGTAGATGCTCAGATTGTTCGTTTGGCTGGCCTGAAGATCGAACAGTGTATTTAGCGCCGTGCCGGGTTTCCATTCTCCGGGCCTTCCAGGTTGGAGATAGCGCCGCGTCTGTAATTCTCCCAGAATCGATGCCAGATCATCGCGAGAGAGCATTGTCTCAAATAACAATGCCAGTTCGCTGAGTCGTACCGAGCCGGTTGGACTTTGTTTGATCAGGCTGAAAATCTGCTGAATAGCGACAGAAGGGCGAAACGGCAGCGCCGGGGGCGCAATATCATCCAAAAGGGGCGCACATAATGTTTCAAACATTAGTTTTTCAAGAGGCGAACGGTAAAAACAGGTTACGCGGCTCACAGGGTGGCGGCGATTGCCACGTCCAATTCGTTGGACAAAGGATGCTTCATTTCCCGGCGGCCCAATCAGGAGTACGACATCAATCGTCCCAATATCGATTCCCAATTCAAGTGTGCTGGTTGCGCAGCACACGGCAACCTCGGCTTGACCGAACTGCTCCTCGATCTCGCGGCGGCGTGCAGGAGCGAGATTCGAGTAATGAACATATACAGCGTCTCCAAACGGCGAATTCTGCCGGATCGCGGCGGCATAACTTTCGACTTCCGCCCGGCTGTTACAAAAAATGAGGGTCTTTTGCCAGCCTTTGGCGCGAAACGTGTAGAGGTAGTCGATCAGAGCATCTACCGTATCGGGCAACATCGAGATCAGTTCAGCATCGAGCGGACGTTGGCCTGCCACATGGATCACCTGATCGACTGGGAAATAACGAGCGGCAGCGTTGGGATCGGTGAGCGTGGCTGACAGCGCGACATACTGAAGCGTGGCATCACTGATCTGCCTCTGCGAAAAAGCATAAGCCCGGATGTGGCGGATACGATTGAGCAGGACACGCAGTTGATCGCCGCGTGGTGTTCCATCCAAAAGATGCAGTTCATCCAACACAATAGCGCGCAGATCGGCAAAAACGCGTGTCTGCGAAGTGAGCAGCGAATCCACCGATTCTGGTGTGGTGATCAAAGCAGTAGGGCTGGACGCTTTGGATCAAAGGTGTTGAGATCGTGCGTTTTGATCGCCACCGACAGCCCTAGCGACTGGAACGGAGATTCCAATCGCGCCAGCAGATCGTTTGCCAGGGCGCGTGTCGGAGTCAGATAGAGGATGGTTAAACCAGTATCGGGACGAAATCGCTCAACCAGGGGAGCAACTGCCGCTTCGGTTTTGCCCTGCGCGGTTGGCGCACTTATGACAACATTCTGACCATCGAGTACGGCGGGAATGGCTGCGAGTTGGATAGCCGTAAAATTCCCGTGCCGCTCAAAAAAGGGTGTCCACGTTCGTTTGAGGCGAGCTTTCAGCGCCAACCGCGAGGCATGCTCACTCACATATGAAGTCCCGCTGCCAGATCATATAACGCCATATCTGGCGGATAATCCTCATGTAGATAAAGCAGATCGTAGATGGTCACAGCCGTGCGAATCAATTCACGCAGGTTGATCCGGTGCTGGCTGAGCGCGCGCGATAACATCCCCGGCACATCCGCTAACGCGCCGTTATCGATAGTGCGCGATTCGGCGCATAGCTATAAGCCAGCCCGTGATAATCCAGAAGGGTGCTAAAAAATTTGCGGATATCCCGTTCGATAAAACGATCATCCAATCGCACGATCTGCGTTGGGGCCAGCCACGCATCAACCGGCATCCGGTTTTCGCTTTCGGTCAGGGCAAACAGGAAAAAGAGATGCGGATTACTGGCGAACATCACCGGGTAATCCGCATAACGCAGATCGGGAATCTGGTTGGGATCGATTCGCCCATTGTTAAAGCCCAACGCCGCGCAGATCATCGCCTGGAAAAACAGAATCGGCGCGAACGCGCTGCCGTGCGCGCAGCAAGGAATAATGCTCGGATTCATCGATCAGAACAGCTAACCCACTGTAGCCTAACTGGTGGGCCAGGACACTGATCCCGGACAGTAGATAGGAATACTGGCGCGCGACGTCGCCCGCGCTATACAACGTCGGCGGTTTGCGTAGGCAGGTTTTGAGATCGGCTGTTGGTTTGATCTGCCCGCCGATCCAGGCGATCAGATCATCATAGGCGGCCTGCGTGTGACAATCCAGCGCGGATTGGATGGCTCTGGATAACGGGCAGTGATCGGGAATGGGCGACAGGTCAATGAACTGGCTGGCAGCAGAGGGATTCGCCCTGGCTCCTTCAACGAGGGGCTGCAAGCCCCGTTCGTTGCTATCCGGATATCGGATCGATGCTGTGAGAGCGCGATATATCTCGAAGGGTTTGGCGGGCGGTACTTCTAACAGATCCAGGCTGGCGGTCGCAACAATGAAATTTTCACGCAGGGCGCGCCGGGCAGCTAATTCAATAAAGTGGCTTTTGCCGAAGCCATAATCACCAATCACAGCCTGCACATCGCCGCCGCGCTCTTTGCTGCGGGCCAAGGCGCGATTCAGGCTGACGCTTTCGGCTTCCAGGCCAATCGTCAGCGTTTCCACATCCTGCACCGGAACAATCCCAAACCGGAGCGCTTCTAAAGTCTGGCGTGCACGAAACTGATCACT
Source organism: uncultured Chloroflexia bacterium (assembly GCA_963753545.1). Lineage (GTDB taxonomy): Bacteria > Chloroflexota > Anaerolineae > Aggregatilineales > Aggregatilineaceae > CAVWCQ01. The sequence goes on along the minus strand of CAVWCQ010000009.1, from coordinate 158,565 downwards.
TTCGAGCACGGCGGGACGAATTAGGGGCAGGGACGGGGCGGATTCCTGTTCGAGCATGGTCTCAAATTCACGCGCAGGCAGGCGGAAACGGCGTCCCGACTCGAACTCGACTTCCCACTCATAGCCGCCCATATAGGTCTTTAATAACTTGCCGGGGCCAAGCTGCGGATGTTCAACCGTTTGCATCTCAATAGGGCCTTTGCATTTCGTCGGCTAATGCCATCAAAGCGTCACTCTGACCGCGAATAGCGGCTTCCGCGTAGTCGGTATTGATCACAAGCTCGCCCTGTTCTTTCTGGCGGAACCACTCAGTCACCAGCGTTTTTACGAACAGGCGGCGATGACTGATCGCCAGATAGGAGTGACAGGCTACCTCTGACAGCAGCGCGATATTCTGGCTCTGGATATCAGGATCGAGTTTGATATCGTAAGCAATTTCAAAAATCGCCAGCAACCGGTAGCCGATCTCTGGGAGAAGCTGCTCATCGGGGATATCCAACTGATCCAGATTAATCTGCGGGCTGAATGGGTTAGAACGCGCGAAATAACCAGGCGTTTGAATTCGCTGCTGAAGCGCCGGATACTTTGGCACGATATCGTAGACAAACGCGGGTGGAACCGCATACATAAACATGGCCCCTGGCAAATCTTCACGGCAGCGATCAATCACTTCGCGCAGATTATCCGTTGCCACTTTTTCGGATTTGCCGCCGACGCTCATCATACGATCCCCTTCATCAAACAGCAGGATCAGCCCGGTGTAGCCGATGGCACGCACCACCTGACACAATGAGCGCAGCATTTTGAACGCATTATTCTTATTGATCTTTTCGGTGACCCCGATCAGCCGCAGATCGCGCATGTCTTCGGGAGTCAGCGCTTCGCCATACAGCCAGCGTTGCAGCGATTCCTGCCGGAGTTCCTGCCCACGCAGCAGCGCATGAAAATAACCCATGACCGCCTTATGATAGCTCAGGCTGTCTACCGGAGTCGCCGCTAACGTTTGTAACAGGGCGCGCACATCAGGGATCTCAGCCGCGCCCGCATCTTCGAGATCCAGCCCATGCGGATGAACCAGCCGGCGCAGGGTGCCTTCTAAAAAGCGGGTTAAGCCTTTTTCGTCCTCGCTCTGGCTGCCTAGTTCATGCCAGATAATATTGGACGCTACCGCCGCATAGACCAGCCGCTGATCATCGTAGGGGCTTTCTTTAGGGCTAAGATCCACTTTACTCACGGCAAAGTTGCGCTGCCACGCCCGATCCCGCACACAGTAGAGAAAATGCGATTTGCCGCTGCCATAATCGCCTACAACCAGTTTGAAGATCGCGCCTCCATCCGCCAGAAAGGAGCCGAGATAGTGAGTATCAATTGTGTTGAGCAGCGAGTCATTCCCTACATTGTAGTAACTGACGCCCTTTGACAACGGCGTGCCGGATTGGCCTAAGACTTCAATGATCTGGCGTGCAAGGCGTGGTTCTGGCAGCATATCTAATCCTTCACAAACTCGATATCACCAATATAGCGCCCATCATGCGGGCTGTTGCCTTCGACAATCCACAGGCTTTTGCTAGGGCTGTCCGCCTGGGATTTCATCGCGGTATGTGCGTTCACCACCAGTCCCTCATACGCAAGACGCTGGCGGCGGGTGAATTCATCAAAATCAAAGGCAAACTGAGCTCGGCTGTAATCGACAAAGCTGCGTTTGCTGGGCGCGCTATTAAAGTTTCGACCCTGGCGCAGCAGCACCATCTCATAGTAGCAGTCCACGATATTTATACGCGCCGTCGAACGCTCGCTTTTGCGCCGTGCCAGTTCCCAGGCGTCATGCAGGTTTTGCATCCAGCGTACGCCGTCTTCGTTGCGTCCTTCGATGGCTTTGCTTTCCTGCTGGTACGTCTTGATCACGGCATCCATGCTGAGTTTGAGTTTGGGAACCACCAGCGTTTTGCCATAATACAGTGCTCCGTTCCGGTTAACAAAATCGGCTTCTAGTTCAAAGCGCCCGATTTCAAAACGCGGTGGACGTCCACCCACTACGATCCCCATCTCTCCGAGCGCATGGCGCAGCGCCTCGCCAAACTCATTCCCTAATTGGGCCTGTGCCTGCTCTAATGTCTGTGAGAGGGCAGGCATGAGCGTATTCAGATCCGCATCATCTATAGGGGAGGTCTGAAATGTCTGATAGGCATGATCGAGCCGGATCACATCCACAATTTCGCCTTGTAACGCGGCTACTGCATTTTTAAGCGCGCCTATCTGCACAGCAAGGGCCTTGGCCTCGCGCCGCAAATCGGGCAGTAGGATATCGGAGATGGTTTCCTTAAAATGCAGATCCTCAAAGGCCTGCCGTGCCTGAGTGAGGAGGGTCGCGTCCAGATTTGTATTTTGCGCAGTGTACTCATTGAGACCGCGATTGGCTTTGGTCAACGTACTGGTTGCGCCTTTTAAGCCAGCAATCAGAGCATTCGTGCTCCGCGCCCGCTGGATATAGGTATCCAACAACTCTCGAAGCGAATCTACAAGGGCAGTATCGGACATGGTTTTCCTCTAATGGTGATTGTTAACACGCCTAGAGTATATCATATCCAACATCAATAATTCACTGTTGGTCATCGATTGGTACAGTCGGTATGTGTTGGCTTGTCAGTTGTCCAATACCTTGGAAGGGGCTTTGCCTGACGGCCCTTGAGAGCGCCTTACAGCACGGTCAACCAGACATCTTCAACACCGATCAGTATCGACATCGTGCACCCAAGAGACTCATTTTCGTTGAAAACTGGTGCGGAATGCGGGTACGGGCCCAACTCGCGACCAGCATGTCGTCCACGGCCTGAGATGAATGACCATGATGGAACAGCTGAATCGCAGTTGACCGGAGCATGGATTATAGGCAATGGCATGGTCCACCTGCTCTAACTGTTCGTCTGTGAGGTGTCATTGATGGCGATTACATCCCCAAATAGGCAGAACGCACACGCTCGTCGTCAACCAGGTTCCGACTAGGGCCTTCCAAGTCTACTTTCCCATTGACAAGGATGAATCCATAGTCACTCACCGCTAAGGCCATTTGCACATTTTGCTCTACCAGGAGGAGCGTCAAACCTTCCTCTTTGAGTTTCTGTAGTATTTCAAACAGGTTCAACACCAATAGCGGTGCCAAACCCAGTGATAGTTCATCAATCATCAAGATGATCGGTTCAGCGACGATGCCCCGCGCTACAGCTAACATTTGTTGTTCGCCGCCGCTCAATGTGCGTGCGCGTTGACGACGTCGTTCCTTAAGGCGAGGGAAAATTTCGTAAACTCGCTCACAATTGTGGTGAAAATTGGGCTTAGCTCGGCTGGGAGTCGCACCCATCTCCAAATTCTCTTCCACAGTCATATTTGAGAAAAGCTGACGGCCTTCCGGCACCAAGATCAATCCCAATTCTGCCTTTGCATGCGCTGATAGACGGCTGATATCCTTACCGTCAAATCGAACCACGCCGCTCCGGGGTTTAACCAAACCCATGACTGTATGGAGCAGCGTTGTTTTACCCGCGCCGTTCGCGCCGACCAACGCCGTGATTTTCCCTTTTTCAAGGGATATCGACGTGCCCCAAAAAATCTGAACTTCGCCGTATCCCGACGTGATGTCTTGAATCTCTAAAATCGCCATGAGCGGCCTCTCTCGATCTATTCGTCGTCCGTTGATTGGAGCAGCCGCTTGGCAAGCTCAGGATCGCCTAGATAAGCTTCGATCACCGTCGGGTCATTTGCCACTTCTTCAGGCAGTCCATAAGCAATCGGTTTGCCGAAATCCAGCACCAATATTTGGTCGGAAACGTTCATCACCGCCTGCATAACGTGTTCGATCATGATAATCGTCGTGCCGCGCTCACGAATTTGGCGAATAATCTCGATCATCTGGCTGATTTCAGATGGATTCAGGCTCGATAACACTTCGTCCAGCAACAAAAGATAGGGGCGCGCGGCGAGTGTGCGTGCCATCTCCAGCCGTTTCTTTTGCCCCACATTGAGACTTTCAGCCAGTTGATTAGCGCGGTTAGAAAGTCCTACAAACTCCATCACTTCATCCGCTATTTTGGCCGCGCTGCTCAACGATCGGTTTTCTCTCCCGAAACAGGCCCCAGCTATCACGTTCTCGCGAGTCGTAAGTTCATTGAGGGGACGCACAATTTGGTGGGTTCGCGCCAGGCCCATATGAGCCAGATGATAGGGCCTCTTTCCGGTGACATCCTTGCCCCGAAATACAACCATTCCCTCTTCAGGCGGATACACACCACTAATCACATTAAAAAGTGTGGTTTTGCCTGCGCCGTTAGGACCAATTAACCCTAGAATTTGTCCTTCTTGAAGCTCAAAAGAAACATCCGTTAGCGCTTGCAACCCGCCGAATTGTTTGACCACGTCGGTAACTTGCAGAATCATGGCAAGAACCTCCTGAGTCTGGGGAACCGGTGGCGTAACCATCCCACGGCACCTGACGGAACAAAGAGGATGATGATCAGCAGCAAGCCGCCTGCCACAGAGAGCTGAATATCTTTGAACTGTTCGCTCGTCAGCAGATACCCTCGCAGTCGCTGATAGCCTGCCGCGCCCAACACAGGCCCAAGTACAGTGCCAAAACCTCCCAGCATCACCATCACAAGAAACTCTATCGATGCATGCAGTCGGAATGCTAGAGGTGGTTCGATGATGCTCGTCTTGAAGAAAAAGATAACTCCCATGGCACCGGGAAAGATAGCAGACAGTACATAAGCCCATGTTTTGGCGCGTGGAGCGGCAACACCCATCACTTCCGCTGCTTCCTCATCTTCGCGTATTGCTAATAGTCCCAGCCCGAATTTACTGGTTTTGATCAGATAGCTGAGGAAGATGTTTGCTAATGCAAGACCCAAGACGACCTTATAGATCAGCCACATAGCCTCTTGCGGGCCGCCATAATCCCTGTAGACGCGAAAGTTCAATGAAAGCCCTGTCGCACCTCCGAAGGGTTCAAACTGGTTGACAAACGCGCGCATCGCTTCGTTGATCCCAATCGTTGCCAGAGCGAAATAAGCTCCACGCAAACGTAAGATGGCCTGACCTAACACCAGAGCCAGCAGTCCGGCAGCAACTCCTCCGGCGGCGACCGCTGGCCACAGTCTCCAGTCCCGCTCGATCATAAGATAAAGACCAACATAGCCACCCAGGCCGAAGAAAACAATATGGCCAAAGCTCACATAGCCCGTGTAACCCAGGATGATGTTGAGACTGCTTGCCAGGATAATGGAACGTAAGATGGTAAACATTTCTTCTCGGGCAGAGGCATTCTCAGTATAAACGGGCCAGATACCCGCTATCAGCACAATAATCAGGAGCAGCCATAGCCCTGGATTGCTGAGGTTTCGCAGCGTTGTGCTCATCTTTTCACCCCCAGCAAACCGGTGGGCCGCACCAGCAGGATAACCACGAATAGAACGAACTCCAGGACTGGAACCCAGGATGTTTCCATATAGTACGGAATAATTCCTTCCAACACCCCGAGCATTAGCCCAGCGATGAGCGCGCCCAAAGGATTTCCTACCCCGCCCAAGACGCCAATTACGAAGCTCTTGAGTTCATAGGTAGAACCAGACAGGATCGTAAATGGGAAAAAGGTGGCGATCAGTCCACCCGCAATACTGGCCAACATAGTGCCAAGACCAAAGCTGAAGGCAAGATAACGCGCTGAAGGAATACCCATCAGTTCGGCGGCTGCACGGTTATCGGTTACAGCACGGATATATTTGCCGGGGGTCGTGCGGTACAGGAAATAATAGAGCGCGCCAGTGACAGCCACAGAAGCAATCGCGGCTACCACTCGTGTTCCTTGCAGCCTGACAGGGCCAATCGTGGAGCTGCCCAGTGAAAAATCGACGTTGCGGAATGAGGTGCTAAATGCGGATGTGCCAAGGCCGATGATGATCATATTGATGGCAAATGTCGCCAGGAGCGTGGACAGATGAGGTGCATTGATGACTCGATGAATCGCAATAGCATAAATCAACATGCCGAACACCAGTCCCACGATACCGACCAGAATTACGCCAATATATGGGTTGAAACCGAGATCAACGAAAACGAAGTAAACACCAAACATGCCTAAAGCAATGATCGACCCGTGCGATAAATTGATGACATTCATCACACCCCAAATGAGGGTCAACCCCATAGCCGCGATGCCGTATACAAAACCAATGAGCAGACCATCAACGATGTAGGCTAGGATATCCATAGAGTTCCCACTGATATTCTGTAGAACTGTATCGGATGGTTGAGGCGAGGGAAAACCTCGCCTCAAGGCTAAAGTTACCTATTCGCCGTGTAATGGATACACGAGGTCGGCAGTTTCCGCCTCCAGCGGCCAGACAATCTGTTTGGCGAGATCCGTGGACGTGCCTTGCCACTGGATGTACATCATTGAATGGCCGATCTGCAATCCATGAGAGTCGTCGCTCGTGTCGAACTGGATGTGTCCGAAGAAGGTGAGGATATCCAGATTATCCAGCGCCTCTGCAACAGCCTCGGTATCGACTGAGTTGGCGTCCTCAATGGCTTTTTGCAGCAGTAGGCCAGCCACATAACCACCGGCTGCATGATACGACGGTTCTTCGTCGTAAGCCGCCATATACGCATCGACGAATTCTTGACTGGAGGGGCCATAGAATGGAAGGTCAACTTGTTCAGCCGAATCAGCACTGATTTGGGATAGTGGTTCCCACTGGCTCGGGCCGATGATGCCAAGCGCGGCGTCACCCAATTCGGCAAAGCTGGGTTCAGCGGGTGCAACTAATAGGGCCACAAACTGAGCAGTGGTCTCCTTTTCGTACAGTTGCCGGGCAAAGGTACTGCCATCCTGGAAATGGCCACCACCTAACACCGCATCCGGCTTTGCGCTCTCAATTCTATTGATGAACGGTGCGAAATCTGTTGTGCCGGAGTCATATCCCTCAAACAGGACGACTTCGTAACCTTGCTTTTCAGCATAGTCGTTTAGCGCATTCGCCACGTCGGTAGAGAACTTATCGTTCTCATGAACAATCGCGATCTTCCGTGCATCCGGATCAATCGATGCAAGTAAGTCGAGCGCTCCGGTCAGGTAGCGGCTTGCTGGCGTATAAGTCTGGTAGACAAGAGAGAAACCTTTTTGGTAAGTGCTATCAGAAGCCGCCCCACACGTAATCATCACTGTGCCATATTGCTCAGCGATGATTGCGGAGGCATCAGTCAACCCGCTTGAATACGGGCTGATAAGGAAGTCGGCATTGTCGTCTGTAACCAGTCGTGTATAGAGTTCCTGTACCCGGTCAGTGCTCGACTCGTCATCGTAGGAAACTGTTTCGAACTTGATCACGGTTCCATCACTGAGGGTGATACCGGCTTCGTTAACTTGATTGAGCCACAGGTTCAAACCATTGAGCTGTCTGGTTGATTTAACATTATAGTTACCGGTTTGAGAGGCGGTGAAGCCGATGACGACCGTTTCTTCCTGGCGGGCTATAACTTTGGAAGAACTAACTGACGGAATAATAATAGATAGGGCGGCAAGTAAGAGAAATACACGTTTCATCTGATCCTCCTGAGCAAAAAAGGTCTACCCTGACGATCAAAGTGGACAAGATCGTCCACATGGAGCAAAAGGATGAAAAACGCGTGAATATCTGGTGCTAAATTGCCAACTGACGTATAGGAATTATCCCAGTATAAAAACTTGTTTTTTTAGTATATACGTATTTTTTCAGTAGGGGAAGTGTATCAACGTCCATTGAAGTATTGCGGAGTGTTAGTGTCTGGAAAAAGTGATCTGGCAAGAGGACGTTTGTTCAGATGATCAAAAATATAGAATGGCGATCCGTGTTATTCTGGAGGATCGTCGTTCTGGTAAACCCATAGGACTTATTCAGTTGTTGTGACAGCACTACCCGCCATCTCACTTTACTTTACTTCTTGCAGCCTGCTTTGATTACTATTAAAAATAATGGTACGATTAGATTAAAAGATTTGGGCCCCGGTGAAAAAACGATGGCAAATCACGTTTTGCCTGTGATATCAGATCCTTTCATTGGACGCGAAACCGAACTGGCCAGGATAAACGAATGGCTAGCGGATCCAGCGTGTCGCTTGCTGTCCCTGGTCGGATTGGGCGGCGTCGGTAAAACACGGCTGGCGGTTGAGGCAGCTAATCACAACGCATACGCCTTCCCTGAGGGTGTATTTTTTGTGCCGTTGCAGCCGTTGGATCTGCCGGAAGGGATTCTGCCCGCTATTGCAGAAAAGATGCGAATTCCTCTGTCTCCGGGCATTGATCTGAAAGATCAGTTATTCGGACATCTGGACCACAAACGCAAACTGCTGGTGCTGGATGGATTTGAGCATCTGCTGTCCGGAGTGGCAATCATTGTAGACCTTCTGCAATCGGCCCCAGAAGTCAAATGCCTTATCACCTCGCGCGAAAAATTGAACATCCAGGAGGAAATGGTCCTCCAGCTTGGCCCCTTAGCCTATCCTGAACAAGAAGAGGTGACTAACCCTGAGCAGTATCCCGCCGTTGAGTTGTTCCTGAACCGTCTACACCGGCTGGATTTAGGGCTGCTACACCTGAGCTGCTAGCGGATGCGAGTCTCATTTGTCGTCAGATTCAGGGGTTGCCGCTCGCTATTGAGTTAGCTGCTGGCTGGGCAGATGCTCTATCGCTCCAAGAGATTGCCCAGGAGATTGCTCGCAGCCTGGATTTTCTCGAAACCCGGCGACGTGATTGCCCGGATCGTCACCGCAATATCCGCGCCGTGATTGAACCCTCTTTGCAAACCCTTCCAGCTACTGACCGCGCAGTCCTGGAAAACTTGTGTTTGTTTCGGAGCGTTACAAAGTAACAACCTCTCACGATAGCTGTCACCAGATGGCGCTCGCTCAAAACGCGGATGCTGCAAATAATTAGCAATCTGTGCGATAGAAGGATAACAAAACAGCCAGGACATTCCCTGGCTGTTGACGACATTCGACCGCAGGTAGCCAAAGTAGTAGTGGCAAATATCTTCGGGTCGTTCGCCCTGATCGCGGGTCTCCTGCGCCAGTTGCGGCCCATTGTGATCGCTGGACGCCTGCGAAGCGATTGGCGCAGAACAGAAGGGGTGGCAAGCAGACACGTCCGTAACTGTCCAAACGGCAAAAAAAAGAGGAGCGGGTTATTGTTGCCCCGCCCCTGTTTTTTACTGCTTGCGCGTCCACTTGCCGATGCGCTTGAGCAGTTCGAATTCCTCTTCTTCGTTTTCGGTCGCAATCCACAAGAAGATTCCTTCTGGGTTGACTGCTTCCATAAACGCATCGAGTTCGTTTTTGTTCAGGTCCACTGTGACGGGTCGATGTGCCTGAATCTCTTTGATGAGCGGCACCCACTGCATAATCGGCAGATCGTCGCCTACACCCTGCACCCATTGGACAGCGTGAACTTCTGGAACGCTGAAGATGCGCTCCCGGTGCTTCGCCACATTTTTTCCGTCCATATGGAAAATGTTGTGCGTCATCGTCTTCACTTCACACTGCAAGACGGGCATGCAGAACTGTTCGAACATCCTCGGGGAAATCAGCGCCGAAAAGTCGCAGCTTGGAATGTGCATTTTTCCAAACGAAGGGATACCCATCCAGCTCACGGAAAGTTGTTTCGCGTCCTTGAGCATCGCATCAAAATGGTTATAAATTTGCTCGAAACCCTCGATGCTGATCTCAATTAGCTTCTGAACCTCTTCTGGCGCTTCGAGCATATCCAGACACAACTGGACTGGATCGCGCCACGCTGCCGCGCAGTCTACTCCGGGATGCAGATCAGTGTAACCGACCAGAGCTTTCCCGGCGCAGCGTTCAATTGCGCAGCGCGTCATATCTTCCAGCTTGCGGAAATATTCGTTGGTTTGATCCAGCCGCAGCCGAGCCATGTCGTCCCACGTCTTGACGAAGGGCGTAGACCATGCCGTGACTTCGCCGTATTCCAGTTCCGAGCCGTAGAAGGCCGAGTAGACTTCGGGCCCCAGGTTCGGCCAGAAAACCGGGAATGTCTCCCCGTGAAAAGTCTTGCCCTCAATCGCCTTGAGGTAACTCTCGACCTGGAATTCCGCGTCAAACCAGCGATCTTTCAGGTGCGGCGACGGGTAGGCTTTATTCGCGTCGTCGATAAACGCGTTATGCGCCATAAACCGCACGGGAGCACGGTCTATGATTTCTCCCGCGAACCAGGCATAGACGCGCTCGATTGCCTTCTCGCACTCTGGCATTGTTTCCAGTGCCAGAGGCCATCTGTCGTGTATCATGCCGCCTCTTTCCTTACTGCAGGCGCTTGCGCAGCATGGTGTGCATCGCTACCGAAGCCGTGATGATCAGGCCGTAGATCAGCTTGGTGTAATAGCCCGTTAGGCCAACTGCCACGATCCCTGGCTGGATGCCCCCAATGATAAAGCAGGCGACGAATGTGCCGAAGACCGACCCTGTGCCGCCGTAGACTGAGGTCCCGCCCAGGAACACAGCAGCCAGCGTTTGCATCAGGTAACCCTCACCGAGGTTTGGCCAAAAATACCAGTTATCAACGCTCTGAATAAGTCCGGCAAAGGCGGCAGCGACGCCGACCAGGGCAAAGAGCATCACGCGCGTCAGGTTGACGTTGACACCCATCAGTTTGGCGCTGTCTTCGTTGTCACCAATGAGATAGACATGCGCGCCGAATCTGTGCCGGTTCAGGAGAACCCAGACGATAATGCCCACCAGGACCATCCAGATCACCTGGGCCGGAAAATAATTATTAACCTTGCTCACCAGTGCGTTGCGCAAGGCCGTATCCCGCGTGAAGACCATCGACTCACCCTGTCCGGCGCGGATCACTTCGACCACACCTCGCCAGAAGAACTGGGTGCCGATGGTAGCAATCAACGACGGGATGCCCAGCTTGACAATGATCAGGCCATTGAGCAGACCTACCAGGAACCCGGCAACTAATGCCCCCGCTAAAGCCAGCCCCAGGCTCTCCTGCCGGGTGTACACCTCAAAGAAAGCCACCATGCCAATAGCCATCGTGGAGGGGAAGGAGAGGTCAATTTCCCCTGCGATCACGACCATCGTAAGCGGCAGCGCGATAATGCCCCAGTAGGGAATGGAAGTCATCAAAGCGCGGTAAATCTGCTTGCTCAGAAAGGTTTCCGGTGAACCAACGATGAAAGCAAACCACAGGATAAACATGACGCCCAGAATACCCAGTTGCAGCCCATTGGTGCGCACAAGCCGCGTGACGCGGACGACCGTAGGGTGATCATGGACCTGGCTTTCGGCCTGGAAGACCACATAAGCGGCAACCAGCATGAAGAAAGACGCGGCAACGGTGAACCACCAACCGGTCTCGTAGCCAAAATTGATCAGGCTGCTCGCTTCTCTATCAACGCGCGTAAAGTCGGCTTGCATCTGGATAAATTTGGTGCAGACTACCCCCAGCCCAACGATGCACGTCAGCAAGTAGGAACCTAAGATAAGGCCCGGCGCTCCGCGAGAACTGAGAGCCATCCCTGCTACTACCAGCGAAATGATCGCCACCACTGGAATCAACCAGAGATAGAGATTTGCTCCCGTATCGAAGGCTTCTCCTGCCTGTTTGATCGTTTCGTCTTTCACCCCATTAGCGATCTCGTATCCGGTCACGTGGCCCAATGCAGTATTCTGGTTTAATACGGTAATCCACGGGAGGAAAAACGCGATCAGCAGCAGGATCGTCGCTGGAATGGCGATAAAATGTCCGAGGCCCTTAATACGGCCCGGCGCAAATAGTTTGAGGCTTTTAATACTCTGCGCATTCATAGCAAAGCTCCATTCATTTTTTCCAAACCGCGCTAATCCAGGCTGCCGGTCTGCGCGACACGATACATTTTTTCCATCAATTCATCAAGCGTAATATCTTTTGTGAGGAATTCACCAGCAACTGTTCCCCGGTCCAACACCACGACCCGGTCAGCAACCGAATAAACATGGAACACGTTGTGATCGATAAAAATGGCCGCTTTGCCCGCCTGTTTGATCCCGCGCACAAAGTCCAACAGCTTGCGTGTTTCCTGCAAAGACAACCCCATAGTTGGCTCATCCAGGACGATGAGATCAGCCTTGAAGTAGAGCGCCCGGACGATGGCAACACCCTGTTTCTCACCGCCGGAAAAGGTCTTGATTACGGAGGCAGGATCCACCGCAGACGAGGTGAAGCCCATCTGCTCAACCATCAGACGGCTTGTCTCTTTCCGCATCTGTCCAATTTTCATAAAACCCAGCTTGTTCGAAATCTCCCGCCCCAGGAAAATATTACGCCACACGGTCTGCAAATCGGCCAGCGCGCGCTCCTGGTAAACAGTTTCAACCCCCAAAGAACGAGCTTTAGGTACGCTGAGCTTGTCAATTTTTTTCCCATGAAAATACAGTTCGCCTGAAGTAGGCCGGTGATAACCCGTGATGATTTTGATCAGGGTCGATTTACCCGCCCCATTGTCGCCCAACAGCCCGACGATCTCATTCTGGCCAACGTTAAAGTTGACGTTGTGGAGGGACTGCACCTCGCCGAAAGACTTTGAGACGTCGCGCATTTCAAAGATGTATTCGCCCATAAGAACCTCCCTATTCTCAGACAAAGGGGCAAGAGATGTCCCTCATACAAGGGGTTCCAGCAAGCGAGAGTTATAAACCCACCTGCTGGAACCTGTTTTATTCAAAAATAACGGTCTTCCCTGGTGATTTGGAGGGAAGACCGTAGGTTCCTTACCGGATGACCTGCTCCACCAATGGAGCCAGGACTTCAATGTTATCCTTGCTGGCGAAACCACCACCCGTGTCAACGTGCAGGCCGGAGAAAGCGAATTGCTTGGTCAGGCAGATCTGCAGGATGGGCAGGTAGCCCTGGAGCCACTGCTGCTGGTCGATCACAAGGTCGGTCCAGCCATCGCGAATGGCCTGAATGGTCGCCGGAGAGAGGTCAAAGCCAGCGGCATAAATATCATCAGGTCCTACGCCTGCACCTTCCAGATAGGATTGCAGTGTTGCAGTCAGACCACCATGATCGGTCACGACGGCCTTGACATCGGGGTTCGAGGCAACATAGGCCACGAAGGTCGGGATACCCGCCGGGGGATCGGCATTGGTCGCGCCGTCAATTTCGAGGTAGTCAACAGTCAGCCCGGCTTCGTCGAAGGCATCAAGGACGCCCTGAGTACGCAGGCCGCGTGTCGGCTGCGAAACGAGACCCCAGACCATCGCGCGGTCGCCTTCAACCAGGCCAGCGCGCTTAATGGTTTCCTTGCCCAGGTTGTAGCCTGTCGCATAGAGTTCCTGGCCGACATAACCAAAACCGTTGCCCGCATACTTAGATTCAATGCTGGGAAGGTCGGTGTTCTGGCTGGTCACAATGATGCCCTGCGCTTCAGCTTCGTCCACCAGGGGCGCGAAAGCTTCTTCACCGGGGTGGCCCATGATCGCGATACCATCGGGATTGGTCGCCATGGATTCAGAGAACTGCTGGATCATCTTCTGCGGGTCCCAGTCCGACCACACATATTCGACATTGGCACCCAGGTCCGAAGCAGCCTGAACTGCGCCGTTGTAGACGTTCACTGCGAACACACCGCCCGCTGGACCGCCGGGGAAGAAGACAATATCAACGCCGCTGCACCATTTTTCCTTAGCGCCATCGGATCCCTGCGCGCCGACCTGGGGTGTCTGGGGCGCAAATACCAGGCTGAATACCACGAGGAGAGCAATGACTGTTGCAATCTTTTTTAACATCTTTGACTATCTCCTTAAACATTTAGCAAGGCGAGATGTTTTGGAACGCGGTCATAGTGGCTCTGCTTCGATAAATCGTCTCCTTTCCCTATGTTAGCGCAAACAGCTTCAGACAAAATTTTCCACCAAGTGGACTGTTCTGAGCCGGTCACTTGTTTGAAATAATTTTTGCAGCCGTGCAACGTTGGAAAAGCCCATCAGATTGATTGTCAAGCAGTGTACTTCCATCATGGATCAGGTTTAAGGTGCTTGTCAACAGAGTGAACCTATGTTAATCTGAAACCGTTTTCAGATTAGCATGAACCACCTATTTCTGTCAATCGATGCAAACCGGAAATATTTTCGACATTAAAGAGTTTACGGTTCACGATGGTCCTGGCATCCGTACAACGGTTTTTTTCAAAGGATGCCCGCTCGACTGCGCCTGGTGCCATAACCCGGAAGGAAAACAGGCCGCGCCTCAATTGATGCGCACGCCGCGCGGAGAACGGGTTGTAGGCCGAACCTATACGGCGGAAGAACTTGCAGCCTATCTGAACAATCAGGCGGTTATTTTGCGGGCGAATGAAGGAGGCGTGACCTGGTCTGGCGGAGAGCCGCTGTCCCAGGCAGCTTTTATCCACGCCACGCTCGATCTGCTGGACGATATCCACAGCTTGCTCGACACATCTGGCTATGCCAGCCCTGAGACCTTCACCAACCTCATCGTGCGCTGCCAACTGGTTTACTTCGATCTGAAGGTGATGGACAACGAAGCCCACCGCAAGGTGACAGGCCAGCCCAATACCTTGATCCTGCAAAATCTGCGCCTGTTAAGCCAGAGCGGGGTTCCCTTTGTCATTCGTGTTCCCCTGGTCCCCACGATCACCGATACCGATGATAACCTGACGGCGATAGCTGATCTGGTCCAGGGGTTGCCGGGACTGCTGCGAGTCGATTTGTTACCTTATAACCATCTCGCCGGGGCCAAGTACCCCTTGCTGGGCATAGAATATCCACTGCGTACGATTGAACATCGCCCAGTCAACGTCCGAGCCGATCTGTTTATTGATAGAGGAATTGAGGTTGTAATCCAATGAATGAGCGATTAAACCAGCTACGAGAAGCAGTACGGCGCGGCGATCACCGGGCAGCGCGGCAGTCCGATCAACCTGACTTGCTCGCCGAATGTGAAGGTCTGTCGTGGATGCAGCGTCAGGCGCGCCTGACACGCCGCATGTGCGAATCTGAAAAAGTGATGATCCAGCCCAATGAGCAGATCGTTTTTATGCGCACGCTGCCCAGCGTTCCCTCCGTCTATTCCCCTGAAGAATGGCAGAAGTTAACCGCCGGGCACACGCTGCACGAACTGGGACCGATCAGCAATATTTGTGCTGACTGGGGCATGGTATTGAGCCAGGGGTTGTTGGGACGCAAGCAGGTTGCTCTGGCAGCGCGCGCGCGCTCCGCCAACGATCCCCAGGCGGTCGAATTTGCAGATGCCGCCATCGAAACAATCGACGCGGTGTTAGCCCTGGCAGAGCGCTACGCCAGCGAGGCGCGGCGGCAGAACCGGCTCGATATGGCCCGCATTCTGGATCGCGTGCCCGCCCATCCACCTCAAACATTCCACGAGGCGCTGCAATTTCTGCGGCTGGTTCACGCGGTTGTGTGGCTCAGTGGGCATTATCACGTTGGGCTGGGCCGCTTCGATCAAATCATGTGGCCCTACTTGCAAGCCGATCTTGAGGCGGGGCGGCTGGATCTGGCCTCTGCCGAAGACCTGCTCGCGGAGTTTTTCATCTCGCTCAACAAAGACAGCGACCTGTATCCTGGTGTACAGCAGGGCGATAATGGCCAATCACTGACAGTCGGAGGCGTCAAATCCGACGGTACACCGGGCGAGAATGAATTAACGCGGCTGGTCCTGCGTGTCGCGCGGGATGTCAGCATGATCGACCCAAAGATCAACTTGCGCATCACCGCCAACACCGATCTGGATTTGCTGTGTCTTGCCAGTGAATTGACCCGCAAAGGGCTGGGCTTCCCGCAGTATTCGAATGACGATGTGGTCATTCCAGGGCTGGTCGAACATGGCTACACGCTGGAAGATGCCAGAAACTACACGGTAGCCGCCTGCTGGGAATTTATCATCCCAGGGCAGGGCCTGGATGTGGTGAATATTGGCGCGGTTTCGTTCCCGGCAGCCGCCGACAGCGCTATCCGCGACGGTCTGAGCGCTGGAGAGTCCTTTGCGGGAATCATGCAGCGCGTTAGACAGAATATCCAGGCGCAAGTGCGCGCCCTGGTCGATGCCTACGCGCGGCTACTGCTGCCGCCTGCTCCCTATTATTCGGTAGTGATGAACGGCTGTCTGGAAAGAGGTCGCGATCTATCCACAGGACTGTTCTATAACAACTTCGGGATTCATGGGGCCTGTGTTGCTAACGGGGCAGATGCGCTGGCAGCGGTACAGTCGCTCGTTTTCGAGAAAAAGTGTGTCTCGCCGCAGACATTGCTGAATGCGTTGGAAACAAATTTTGCCGGGGCGGACCAGTTGCTCTCGCTGCTGCAAGAGGAAGGGCCTAAGGTCGGCAAAAACGATGTGGCAGCCGACCAACTCATGATGGAATTATTCGACATGCTGGCAAACTCCTGTGAACAGGCAAGCGACAAGAAGCGCAAGGTTCGTCCTGGCACGGGTTCCGCCATGTACTACATCTGGCTTGCCCGCGGTCACGAAGGCATGCGTGAGCCAGTCGTGGGAGCAACTGCCGATGGTCGCAAGCAAGGCTCACCATTCAGCGCCAATCTCGCTCCTGCACCGGGCGTTCGCGTGCCGGGGCCGATCAGCATCTTCCAATCGTTCGGCAAAATCGACTACACGCGCATCTGCAATGGCGGTCCGATCACCATCGAACTGTCCTCAACTGTCTTTCGCCATCCCGAAGCGATCCGCAAAGTGGCGATGTTGGTCCGGTCGTTTGCCCAGTTGGGAGGCCAGCAGCTTCAGTTGAACAGCCTGAGCGCTGAAACGCTGCTGGAAGCCAAAGCGCATCCCGAACAGTACCAGGATCTGATTGTGCGCGTGTGGGGATGGAGCGGCTATTTCTGCGAACTATCGCCGGAATACCAGGATCACGTCATCGAGCGCGCTCTCTACGAGGCTGTGTGATGCGCCGTCCGACGATTGAGGATGTAGCCCAGGCAGCGGGTGTTTCCAAGAGTACCGTAAGCCGCGTGGTCAACCGTTCGAGCGACTATATTCGCCCGGAACTGCGCGCGCGGGTGCTGGAAGCCATTGAGCAGCTTGGCTATCGTCCAAGCAGTGTCGCTCGCAGTCTTGTGTCCAAACAAACCCAAACAGTCGGGATTCTGGTCTCGGATATCACGAACCCGTACTATCCCGACGTAGTGCGGGGTATTGAAGATGCGGCGCTGGCATACGATTACAACGTTTTTCTCTGTAATACGAACTACGACATGGAACGCGGCTTTCGATTAGTCCGCTCGCTGGTCGACAAAAACGTGGACGGCGTGCTGATCATGTCCAGCGCCATGTCGGATGATTGGCTGCCCGAAATGACCCAAAAGCGGATTCCCGTGGTGGTCATTGATTGGGAAATGCGCGAACCGCAGCCGGGTGTCAGCCGGCTGATCATCGACTTTTCAAGAGGCATCCGCGAAGCCGTTGATCATTTGGTTGGGCTGGGCCATACGCGGCTGGCCCATGTCAGCGGCCCCCTCTATTTACAGACCGGGCAGCGGCGGCGCGACGTCTTTATGAGCGCGCTCAACGAACACGGCATCTACGATGTGAAGGTAGCTGAGGGCAATCTGCGGATCGACGGCGGGCGGCGCGCTTTTGCCGAGCTATTCGCCCAACCCGATCCACCAACTGCCATTTTTGCCGCCAATGATCTGACGGCGATTGGCTGCATCGCAGCGGCGCGGGCGTTAGGAGTCCGGGTTCCCGGCGATGTATCAGTTTGTGGCATGGATAACATCTGGTTGGCCTCGGAAGTAGACCCACCCCTGACCACCATTGAACTCCCTCGTTACCATATCGGCACCCTGGCGATGGAACTGCTCCTGCACGTTTTTGGCGCAACGGGCAATCAGACGGAAGTCGAAACAGTGCCTACCCATCTTGTGATCCGTGAATTGACCGCACCTGCAACAGGATGAAAGGCTGGCTATGAACCATAAAGAGCGCATGCGGTGTGCTGTTTGCCATGAACCCGTTGATCGCCTTCCCACGCAGATTGGCTATACCAAAGCGATGGGCGAGAAGTTAGCCGCGCATTTTAATGTTACGTTGGCAGAACTCCCCGCGCGGCTGGACAACCATATGATCCGCGTTGATCTCTCCTTTCCGTCGCGTCTCAGCACCGATGGAAAGATTCGCTATGACTGGTGGGGCGTAGGTTTCGACACCCAGGAAGAGGGCTATTTCCCAGGCTATTGTCCTTTGGCGGAAACGGATGATCTGGACCAGTTCCCCTGGCCCGACCCGCATGATCCGCATCTGCTGGACGAGGCCGCGCGCATCATCAGCGCCGACCAGGGAGAACACTTCATTACGCCCAACTTTGGCTTTGCGCTGTTCGAGCGAGCGTGGGTCCTGCGCGGCTTCGAGAAATTCCTGATCGATATAGCTGCCGATCCGGGCTTCGCCGCCGACTTGTTGGATCGCATTACCGAAATCCAACTGGCGCTGATCCGGCGGTTTATAACGTTGGGGATGGATGGCGGTTACTTTGGCGACGATTACGGCGCGCAAAAAAATCTACTATTCTCGCCCAACACGTGGCGGGCCTTAATCAAACCCCGGCTGGCGCGGCTGTTCGCCCCCTTCCGCGAAGCAGGGCTGCCCATTCTGATGCACTCCGACGGACAGATTGCCAAAATTCTGCCCGATCTGGTCGAAATTGGCCTGACGACCCTGAACCCTGTCCAGCCGGAAGTCATCGATCACCAGTGGCTGCATGAGACATTTGCGGGCAAGCTGTCTTTTTATGGCGGTGTATCGACGCAAACCGTTCTGCCTGGTGGAACGCCAGGCGAGGTCAAAGAAGCCGTGTTGAAAGCGATCAGCATCCTTGCGCCAGATCGAACAGGAATGGTCGTATCTCCCTCGCACCGCATGATGGTTGATATTCCAACCGAAAATGTTGAAGTATTCCTGGAAACTATGGGGAGGATTTTATGACCACATCCGAACGAAAGGCTCAGATTGTTAAACGTTTCAGCGGCGTATTTGGCAGCGAGCCAACCGTCTGGGTTCAGGCCCCAGGGCGTGTCGATTTAATGGGCAGCCACACGGATTACAACCAGGGGTATGTCCTCACCATGACTATCGACCGCAGCACCTGGATCGCGGCTGCACCCCGTTCGGATCGTAAGGTATCAATTTGTTCGATGAATGCCGAAGGCTGCCTGGAATTTGACCTGGATGATTTGCGGCGCGATACGACCGTTCTCTGGGCGAATTACATAAAGGGCGTCGCCGCGATTCTCAAGGAGTCCGGGTATGATGTGCGCGGCTTTAACGGCCTGATTCACAGCACTGTGCCCTTCGGCAGCGGGCTGAGTTCGTCGGCGGCCCTTGAGGTCGCCTCGGCTGTGTTGTTCAGGACGCTGGCAGGCTGGAAGATGGAGCCAGTGCAGCTTGCCTTGCTGTGTCAAAAGGCCGAAAACACGTTTGTCGGCGTCAACTGCGGCATCCTCGATCAATACACGTCGGCGCTGGGACAGGCTGGACATGCGGTGTTGTTGGACTGCCGATCCTTGACCAGCGAAGCGATTTTTATTGATCCCAGTATCCAGGTTGTGATCTGCAACACGCAGGCCAAACGGGAGTTAAGCGGGTCAGAATATGCTGAGCGGCGCGCCCAGTGTGAAGACGGTGCGGCGCGGCTGAGCGTCAAAGCGCTGCGGGATGTGGCGACCATCGACCAGCTTGACGGTACCGACCTTCCCGAGATTGTGGCGAAACGAGTGCGCTTTATCGTCGAGGAGAATCAGCGCGTATTGGCCCTGGCAAAAGCGCTCTCCACCTGTGACGAAAGGGAAATCGGCAGGTTGGCAGCGGCATCGTTTGCCGGAGCGCGTGATCTCTACGAAATAACCATCCCGGCGATGGAAACCATGATGGGCGCGATGTTGAGCGGTCCCGGTGTGATCGGGGCGCGGCAGGCTGGGGCCGGATTTGGCGGGTGTATGGTCGCTTTTGTTCATCGCGAATGCGTAGCCGACTTCGCGCAGCATGTTCAGGCCAGATATACGGCGGCAACACAAATCAATCCCAATGTCTATCCAGTTTTTCCTGCTCCAGGAGCTGGCGTGCTGGAAGGGTGAGCGGTGTGATTCGCAGACAGGCACAATCACACGCTCAAAATACTCGTGAGGCATGTGGAGACAAGACACCAGTTTGTGAATCTGGTTTCCCGCTGCGAAAGTCGATCAGGGCAAGGCAAATGCCCTATCCAGATCGCGAATTTCGTCGTCTCCAATGGGGATCAGGCGACCAATGCTCCCCGTTTCAATAAGCGCCCGCGCGCTAAACTCGGCCACTTCCAGGCGATCAAAGGCTTGTAAAATGCTGCCGCCAGTGGTCAGAATGCAATCATTTTGGATCAGGACGACGGGTACACGCTGCGAAATGCACGATGCAATCCGTTCCGGCTCCATAACCTGCATCCCGTGCGGGATCATCAGGATCTGGCGCAGCATGATATAACTTTCGGGAATAGTCTTTGTGTCAAACACAGCAGAGCTGATCGCGAATGCTGTCGCATGGGGCGGTTGCGCCGTTATCACCGATTGAATGTGGGGATGGCGCTCATAAATTGCCCGGTGCAAACGAACGGATCGACTGGGAATCTTCCCCTGTTCGCGTTGCCCATCATGGATCAGTACAAGATCTTCAGGTTCTAGACGATGGCGGTCAATTCCTGTTGGCGTGATCAGAAAACTCGTTTCATCAACGCGGGCAGACACGACGCCTTTGGTGCTGAACATCAATTGGCGATCATAGGCTCGGTGTACAATCTCGACGGCCTGTTTGCGCAGTGTGCGCTCATGGCTGGATTGAGGATCTGGCACAAATTCCGGTAGCAGATGGAACGGTTCATCAAAAAGCGCGAGTTGTTCCTCAGTCAGAATCGTGATCGACCCCATGCTCCCCGCTTTGAGCAGAGTCCGTGCGCAGAAGTCAAGCGTTTCAAGACGCTGGAAGGCTTCCAGCAGGTTTTTGCCGCCTGCTGCGATGCCATGATTCTCCAGCAGCACCGTGTTAAAACCTTCGGCAAAGGTGGCCGCGATAATGGACCCAAGCTGTGTGCTGCCAGTCAGCGCGTAAGGAGCGTAGCCAACAGCTCCGCAGATGCGTTGGGCATGGGGAATGATCGCCGTGTTCGGGATCTGATGGGCGATGCTGAATGAGACCAGGGCTGAAGGGTGGGCGTGCACAATCGCCTTCAGATCGGGCCGCCGCGCATAGATAGCCTGGTGAAAAGGATATTCCGAGGAGGGTTTGTGCGGTCCCTCAACTGCCCCACCAGCTTTGACACAGATAATGTCGTTGGCCTTCAAATTTCCCTTGTCCACCCCAGCAGGCGTGATCCACATATCGCCGCTATCGTCTTTAATCGATAAGTTCCCGCCCGAAAGTGTTGTCATACCCATGTAGTAGATGCGGTTCATGATCTCAACAAGCTGTTCACGGGGATCAATCACATTAAGTTCCATAACGGTCTGGCGGTTTCCTCTCTATGCTCTCTGAGCGAGAACGCACTTTTCGTATTCCTTGATCTCATCCATAAAGCCAATACCGGCGGGCACATCGTGCTGCAAGCAGTAGGCATCCCACACGGCACCGAAAGGCAACCCTTTCAGGTCTTCGAGCAGAGCCAGCCGCGTCGAATAATCTCTGGCAATTTCTAATTCCTGCATCGTCTGCAGCGGCTCCAAAAACGCCATCAGCAGTGCTCGCAGTGCGTTTCGAGTGCCAATCACCCAGGCGGCAATCCGGTTGATGCTCGCATCAAAGTAATCGAGGCCAATGTGCACTCGCGGCAAGTAGCCCCCCCGGACAACTTCCTGCATAATGGCCTGTAGATCGTCGGTCAGCGTCACGACATGATCGCTGTCCCAACGGACGCCCCGGCTGACATGCAGCAGCAGTTCGTCCACAACCATCAGCACGGAGGAAATCTTATCCGAGATAGTTTCGGTAGGATGAAAGTGGCCGCTGTCCAGCGTTAACAAGGTTTTTTTGATGATTGCGTAAGCCAGGTAAAACTCATGTGAACCAACAACGTAACTTTCCGAGCCAAGCCCAAAGAGTTTACCTTCTACTGAATCCAAATTGTACGCCTTCGAAAGCGGTTCTGCGAGAACTTTGTCTAAGGAGTCCTTGAGCAGATCGCGGGGTCTTTTGCGATCAACCGGGGTATCTTTATAGCCGTCCGGTATCCAGATATTCGTGATGCATGGCGTTCCTAACGTTTTACCGAAGTATTCTCCGATCTTGCGGCAGGCGATGCAGTGTTCGATCCAGAACTGGCGAACTGCCGGATCGGGGCTGCTCAGGGTAAAACCGCTCTCCGCCAGAGGGTGTGAAAAACAGGTCGGGTTAAAGTCAATCCCGTGTTTGTTCTCTTTAGCCCAGTCTGCCCACGCGTGGAAATGCTCCGGCAGCAGTGCATTACGCTCCACTTTTCGGCCATCTGTTTCGGCGTAAATGGCGTGCAGGTTGAGGCGGTGGGTTCCCGGAATCAGGCGGTAGGCCAGATTCAGATCGCGGCGCAGTTCATCTGCCGTCCGTGCTTTGCCCGGATAATTTCCGGTTGTCGCAATACCGCCGCCCAGCGCTGCGTCCGGGTTTTCAAAGCCGCCAACATCGTCTCCCTGCCAGCAGTGTAAGCTAATCGCCACCCGGGCCAGTTTTTCGAGCGCCTGATCGGTATCAACGCCCAGCAACGCATACCGTTCCCGCGCCAATTCATAGGCCGCGTTAATCTGCGTACTTGTGGGATTACTGCCCATTTGAGACTCTCCTGTTGGTAGAGCGGTTCATTGGCTTTGATCACATAAACTTTTGAAACGAGACAGCGCCTCATCCCAGGCCGCCGTTTGTTGAGGTTTAAACTGAAATTTTTCTGGCGTGCCGCTCAAAATTTCGCGGGCCTTCGCCAGACTTTCGATTTCACCGAGGGCGATAAGCTGGACAATGGCATTCCCCAGCGCGGTTGCTTCATAGGGTCCAACGACAACCTCCTTTCCTGTCGCGTCGGCAGTCATCTGGCTCAACAATTGATTGCGGCCTCCCCCGCCAATAATGTGCAGACGATCAACCGGTTTGTTCGCCAGTTCAATCAAATGATCGAGGACGACCCGGTATTTGAGGGCAAGGCTTTCAAATACGGCGCGCGTGATCTGCCCCACCGTTTCCGGCTCTGCTTGATCGGTTTTGCGGCAAAAGGCTCGGATACGGGAGGGCATATCTCCGGGAGGCAGGAAATCGGGCGAATCAGGATCAATCAGGCTGCGGAACGGTTCGGATTCGGCGGCCTGAGACGTAAGCTGGTCATAAGAATAATCTGCTCCCTCAGCCGACCATGTTGCCCGGCACTGTTGGATAATCCACAGTCCCACGACGTTTTTCAAGAACCGAAATGTGTTTTGGAAGCCACCTTCGTTGGTTACGTTTGCCGCCGCAACCGCCTCGTTGATGATGGGTTGTGTCACTTCCAAACCAATTAGACTCCACGTTCCACTACTCAAATAGGCGAAGTTTTCGGTGAGCGTTGGTACCGCAACCACAGCCGAGGCTGTGTCGTGGGTCGTGGGCGCTATGACCTGCATCCTCTGATACGTACCACGACAACTGCCAGGGGGGATGATCGCTGGGAAAATATGAGCTGGGATGCCCACTTCAGTCATTGTCTCACGATCCCAATCGCCTGTGCGCGGATTTACCAACTGAGTTGTGGTTGCGTGGGTAAACTCACAGCCTATCTCACCCGATAACCAGTATGTGAAGAGGTCAGGGAGGGAAAGGTATGTTTGAGCTGATCCAAGCAGGGGGCTGTTATTTTTGACCAGACTGGCGATCTGGTAAAGCGTGTTTAACTGCATAAACTGGATACCCGTGCGCTCAAAGATGGTGGCACGCGGTACACGCTCAAAGACCCATTCCATTAAACCATCGGTTCGAGCATCACGATAATGGACAGGGTTTCCGATCAGAGTCCCGTCTCGATCAAGAAGGCTAAAATCGACTCCCCAGGAATCAACTCCAATGCTGCAAGCTCCGGCAGGGACTTGCTCAATCCCAGCTTGAATTTCGTGCCACAGCCGTAGAATATCCCAATACAGTGTGTTGTGAACGCGAACTGGGGTGTTGGCGAAGCGCCTGACTTCGGTTTGTGTCAAAGTCTGCCCATCAAACCCGACATCCATCACGCGCCCCGATTCTGCGCCTAAATCCACCGCAATGACATGGCACTCTTTCATGCGAATACCTCTATAGGCAAGCTCAGGAGTTAGACTACTGCTGATCCATGCGCGCCGTTTCGTTGGTCCGTTATACAACAACCCCAAGAGTCAGCATAATACTAGGATGCCACACCTGCCTGCACGCTGCGGATTTCTCGCTGCTGACGCCGCAGCGCACCGTGGAGTATCAACAATGCCACACACTGAGCTACCACAAAGATAATGCTCGACACCGGGCTGACCTCATTCAGCAGTACGCCTTGCAGCGCCGGGCCAATCATCCCACCCAGGCTCGCCAGTGCTGCAACCAGGCTCGCCGCTTTGCCGGGACCATTGCGGAACGTTGCCGTTGCCACTGCAATCACGGTGGGATAGATGGGGCCAAAGAAAAAGCCGACGACCATCGCGCCGATCACGGTCAGTGCCGCGATCCCCGATCCCGCCGCTAGCAGTACGGCCCCCGCCAGCGAACCGATCAAACAGATGAGCAGTACGGCATCTCCACCCAATCGTTTTCCCCACTGAATACCCGCCAGCCGGCCTACTGTCAGAGCCAGCCAGTAGATCGAGGTGATTTGTGCCCCCGCTACTTTCGAGAGTGGGGTCGAATCCTCCACATACTGCGTCATCCAGGCACTCAAGCCCATCTCCGCGGAGACATAGAGCAGCAGCAGTCCCCCCAGACCCCATAACAGCACACTCCTGTAGCTGAATTTGCCCAGTTGAATACGGGCAGCTTCTACTTCCGGATGGATAACCCGTGCCGGTAGGCGCAGAATCCCTGGCCAGAGTACCAGCAGCATGATAAACCCTATCCAGATTGCCGGGATCGCGGAATTGGACCAATCCAGGGCTTGCGCCGCTACCGCGGGCGACAGCACCGATCCTATGCCGAAAAACAGGTGCAGCGAATTCAGCACTGAGACGTTGTGATCGGTATAGAGTTCCGCCACCAGCACGTTTGATCCTGTATCCAGTGTGCCAAACCCAGTCCCGAAGATAACGCCTGCCAGGACAATCATCCAGAGTCCTGGGCTGAGTAGAATCCCGAACGTGCCAAGCGTGGATAGGGCCAATCCGGCAAGCAGCAGTGGGCGCGGGCCAAAACGATCCATGAGCGGCCCAACGCTGGCCTGCGCGATTAATGCGCCGAGAAAGTTAGCCGTCAACAGAATGCCAATTGCGCTCTCGGTACTGCCCACCTGTTCGGCCAAATCATCGAGCGCGGGACCAAGCACCGCGCTCAGGAAACCAATCGTTACATAAATTGCATAAGTTACCCATAAAGCGCCGCGCCGCGTCATGGTTATGTCACGCATCCCGTTCCCCCTCGTTTTCAACCCAACAGTACCTCACGTGCCCCCGAGCGGATGAGCTTCAAAGCGCCGCCAGAATTGCCAGTTTCCTAACGCTGTTTTCGGAGGAAATTAATTTCTGGATAATACGATAAAATGACCTGCCTGTCGATTTCTCAGTCGGCAGCGGGTTTGGTGTGGCCCCACTAAAATAGAGTAACCGTTGCTCCGAGTGATAGTACAATGGACCATCATCAGGAGGAACGAAATGGGACGCCAGAGGTACTCTCGTTTTCATATATGCCCTGGCAGGAGCTAGCCGTACGGTTTTTGAAGCTCGTGGCGCTTTTGAAGATGCTGAGCGTGTTTATGAGGAGATTTTAGACTGGGATCCGTATGCGTGGGACATTCGAGATAAGCTTAATAATCTCTCTGTATATCTAGAGGCTGTTATGCACTTTCGATGAGGGCGAAATTTCAGCAAATTGATCAGAAGTGGGGCCTTAAATGGCAAAAAGCAGGGGAAAAAGAAGTATTTGGGCCATTTCTGATCAACTTTCATTATTTGCGATGATATTACAGCAGCCGGAAATTCTTATAAGTTACTCACTATTCGGTCTTTTTTTCTCGTAGCAACCAGCGACCCTATTGTTTTTGAGGGGGTGTTCAAACCATTTCCTAACATTGGCCTATCAGGCACAAAATGGTATGGGCAACCTGATATCAGTATAGCACGCATGTTCTAATTCGTCAATATCGGGACGAAATAAAGGCATAACACGTTCTAGGATAAACAAAAAAGCCAGGGAACTCCTGGCTTCTCAAAAACGAAGATGCGGGGTTAGTCGAACAGATAGCGGCAAATTTCTTCTGGAAGTTTGCCCTGGTCGCAGAATTTCTTGGCGATCTTTAGCGCGTTCGGGTTATGAAAATAGAATCGCTCGAAGGCCCTACCAACTCCTGATGACTGGGCAATCGTTGGAATCTCAATGGGGTAATTCACAACATTCTCAGGTAGCTCGGCAAGCATGGCCAAGTCATTGAGATCACCCTGAGTTAGAGCTTTGCGCCCTGACCAATCGCAAGACACGATCTGGTCGTCCTTGTCACCATTTAACCCACCATAATCATCCGGGTCTGACAGGCAAATATCTGTAAAGAAGCCTGGCGGGACGAGAAACTCATTTGGAGTGTCTGGATTGATGGTCGCCATCCCAAACAACGTGATCAGGCGCATCGATTTTCCGTTGGGTAGCACGCGTAAGACAATCGTTGAACTGATTCGGATTGGTGCTCCATTGACCATGATATCGACGTCTGTATCGGCTGGTCCTTGCATGAGCAGTACTGAAGGCACGGTTCCAGGATGAGCACTGCCTCCGCGGAGGAAAAACTTCTGCATAGGGGCGTAGGTGTCACTGTCAATTACGGGCAAGCTGCTGAGATCAACTGTTTGATCGACCGACTGAATGCTAACCCACGCCAACCAGTTCCGTTCTCCATCATTGTAAACGGTACGCAACCATTGACCATCCGGGTTGGTAGCATCCACTGCAAGCGACGTTCCAGTTGTAGCAATCGCTGGTTGTTCTGAGGATACGTCGGGTGCTTTGTACAGCGGCGCATCAGCTATGGATGTGATAATAACTGGTTCAAGTGGCAACAGGGCAGTTTCTGGTTCAACCGCATTTTCCAGCGTGATATCGCCAAGTGATAGGAGAATGAGGTGATCATCAGGTAGTGCGTTGTGAATGTTGGCCTGGACCTTCAGGATGCTAATGCCCCAGATTTCATCCTTAACGTTCATCTCAGACCCAGCAATCGTGACAAGTGAAGTCAGATCGGTTCGGTCGGCTGGCTCCGAGAAGAAATCGTCCTCAACAGCGTCCAAGAACGCGGCCTGTACCTGCTGGTATCCATAACAGCCACTATTATGCTCAAGACTCGCGCAGTTAGTTCCCAGATCAGATAGCACCTGCCGGATAAACTGCGCAGTGTTACCGCCATCTTGAGCGCTCGTAATGTGCGAACCACTAGATAAAAGCAAAGTTGCCAAGATAATGACAACAATCAATCGTTGAAAACGTTTCATAAAGACCTCCCAGTCAAGTCCCCCAATCCTCAGCTCTATATTAGAACTAATGCAATAATACAGCAAAAATGTATTTTTGAGTTCAGTGAAGCTTCTAGAATATTTTTAATAACAGTTGTCTCATAAAGATAGTAAACTTCGCTCTTAAATATGTTTTATATGAATATTACTAAGTTTATTTTTTATTTTACGGAATTGAAGCAAAAGCAATTCTTTCTGACATTAAGTGTTTTTGTCAAAAAGTCTAGAGGCCTGCGTGAATATTACTAACGCCATTCTTTAGAATTAACGATCTAAAGTTGCGTTCGGCATATTAAAATTTGTGAACCACAACTGATAGGGATATAAATCACGCCCATATCGGTATTATGTGGGGACGAGACGTTACTTCGTTGTGAGCGGAGCCGCTAAATGGAACTGATCGCTTATATTCGTTTGTTTCGAAAATGGTTCTGGTTAATCTTCCTGGGGATGTTTTTGGCAGGGGGGGCGGCCTTTCTCTACCGGAGCCGCCAACCTGATCAATATCAGGCGAAAGCTACAATTCTGGTTGGTGGTTTCATCCAATCGCCAAACCCTGACTATAGTGAGATCATGACAGGGCAGGACCTGGCGCAAACCTATGCTGCCCTCGCCAGAACGGTCGATGTTCTGGATGCTACTGTTCAGGCGGGCGATTTTCCGGTAACGGCGGATCAACTTGGTGGATCCCTGCAAACGCACGTTGTCCCCGAAACATCGCTGCTCGAACTGCAAATTACCTACACCGATCCAATTCTTGCCGCCGATATGGCTAATGAACTGGCTGAGCAACTGCTGCTCAACAGCCCGAGCAATTTGACGGCTGAACAGCGCCAGCAGATTGATCTGGCGAATGCTGAAATCGAGCGGCTCAATAGTGAGCTGGAAATGGATCGTAATTTGCGGGCAACGACGGTGGCCCAGTTGCAGATCTCTACTGATCCCAGTGTTATCCAGCAGTACCGTGATGAACTGAATACCATTGCCAGCCGGATCAATGCGGCGTCGGGCAACATTGCGGAATTCCAAAGCACGATCACCTCGCTCCAGCAGCGAACCAATTCACTGGATATTGTTGAACGAGCCAGAATTCCCAGTGCACCGACAGGTTCAAGCACCCTAATGGTCACCCTGCTCGGAGCGGTGGTGGGAGCTGCTTTGGCTGCTGGGCTCGCCTTGCTGATTGAGTATCTCGATGACACCATTCATACTGCCGAAGAAGCAACTCAAACCCTCTCTGCTCCCAACCTTGCTACAATCAGTCGTTTTGGCAGGGCGAATGATAGTTATTCAAAACAACTCATCACCTATTTAGACCCAGGCTCACCCATCTCTGAGCAGTACCGAGCCCTGCGAACTAATCTCCTGTTTTCTCCCGACGGAGCGACCGGCTGCCGAGCATTTGTGATTACCAGCGCAGGTCCTTCAGAGGGTAAGAGTATCACGGCGGCGAATCTTGCCGTGACTATGGCAAACGCCGGGTGGCAGGTTTTGTTAATTGACGCTGACCTGAGACGCCCTCGCATTCAGGATGTTTTTGAGTTGAAGAACACGATGGGGTTGACAACTCTCTTATCCGCGGGTGGCGTTGACATCGATGAGCAGGACAATCATCCCGATTTTATGCAGTACGTCCAGAACACCGACGTTCCTGGACTTTTTGTCATTCCCAGCGGTCATATCCCTCTCAACCCTGCGGAAATCTTGGGATCGGTTAATTTGCAACGCCGTTATCAAGAAATTCGAACGTCTAACGAGTTCAATGTGGTCCTGTTTGACACACCTCCTATTCTGGTGGTTGCGGATGGTGCGGTTTTGGCCTCCACGCTCAAGATTCCTGCCGTCCTTGTACTCGAAGCTAAGCAAACGCGGCGCGGGGCGGCTATCAAGGCTAAAGAACGGCTTGATCAACTCAAAATTACAGTTGCTGGTACGGTCCTGAATTCAGCTAATCCAAAAGATCAGGGATACGGGCAGGGGTATAACTATTACTACTACTACAGCGATTCGTCGCGCTCATAAGAGTTACTTGAATAGACAGTAAGGATTACCATGTCAAGTAGTGCGCAGCTTCCATCATTGCCTGAAATGTTGGCCACAGAAAAACATCGCCGCCGTAAACGCCGCAGCCTGAGAAGCAAAATCTTACGTCGAATACGCAAGATCAATTACAAACTTTCCATAGGCGTGATTCTGAGCGTTATTGCCATTTTGGTCATGGGAACGCTGCTGTTGACGGTTAGTGCGCGAAATCGCGTCGAGGATCTTCAGCAAAAGCTGGAACGTGTTATTGCCGATATTGGCAAAACGCCCAGTGTTGAATTGTCGTTGGACGATTTCGAACGGCTGCAAGCCAGTGTGGCCGATCTCAACGGCAGCATCACCAGTGCGAAGCGGCTGACGCTGTTTTTGCGCCCATTTACATTTCTAAGTGCAGATCTGGAAACGTACTTGCAGTCGATGGATGCGGCTCAGGAACTGACTATCGCTGCTCAGGAAATGCTCACTGGATTGGAGCCAACCTTCCAGTTTTTAACGAAAAGTGAAGGGAGCGATACAGTCGTCCTGCAATTGTCATCGGCAGAACGTTCTGTCGAATTGTTGACTCTGGGGCAAGGGCGCTTCATCAGTGCCCGGAGCCATTTGGAAACGGCTCAGACATATATTGATAGTCTTAATCTGGCTAAGGTTTCACCTGATCTGCTGGTGACGGTTGACCATCTGATCAAATACCAATCGCAGCTTCACGATATCGGTGATCTCCTGCTTGATTCGCCGGAACTGTTGACGATTGCGCTGGGGCTTGAAGACGACCAGACCTACCTGATTTTGTCGCAGAACAGCGATGAACTACGCCCATCAGGAGGATACATCAGCACTTATGGATGGATGACCGTCCGAAATGGGCGTATCACTGATTACGATTACAGTCCGACGACTGAGGACAGCCCTAATCCTCCCCCCAGTTCGATGGCCGGACAAGTTCAGGTTCCTTATTGGTGGGTATCGTACCAGGAACCTATTTATGCTGCCTGGGATGGTAGTTGGTACGTCGATTTTCCATCGACTGCCAAAATGGCGGCCTGGTACTATGACAACGGAGATAATCCTCACGCGCCTGTTAACGGCGTGATTGCTATTGATCTTGTAGGTTTCGAGTATCTGATGCAAGGACTCGAAAGTGTTACCGTTCCTGGCTATGATGTGACTGTAACTCCTGAAAACTTCCGTGAGGTCGTTTACGAGATTCGAGCAGAAGGGGAAGGGGAGTTACCTCACAAGCAGTTTATTGCTGCCTTGTATAAGCAGATTCTGGACGATTGGCAAAACACTGAAGCTGACACCGTAGCAATGCGCCGCGCGGTATTTCGCGCGCTCCAGGAAAAGCACGTCATGGTCTATTTCACGGGTGAGCAAATGCAGCTTAACCGTGCTCTGGAACAGGTGGGGTGGGCAGGCAATCAGGAACCAGGCATTGATCACGATTATCTGGCCGTTGTCGATGCAAACCTGGGCAGCAAATCGAACCGTTCGGTGGTGCGCCAGGTTACCTACGATGTGGAAGTTCTGCCTGAGAGTATTCTAAATTCTCGCGTGACCGTCAGCTATGATTTCTCGGCGCGGGCCGCTGAGGCAGATCCGGCTGTCCGACCAGAACACTATTCCGACATCAATTATCACAGTATTCTCCAGGTTTTTGTACCTGCAAACAGCACCTTAACAGACACTCATAATTTGCCGTTTGATCCCGATATCGTTCAATCAGACACGCATACCGATTTTGTCTCCCGAATTCGCGTGGATTACAACAGTAGTGAGCGGCTGCAATTCTCCTATACAACACCTGTTCTCGTGGAAAGCATTGGTCCCTACCGGCGATATGAATTGGTTATCCAAAAGCAGCCGGGAACACTTAGTGAGTTGGTTAGCGTTCAGATCAAACTGCCTCCCGGAGCAAAGGTAATCCATACGTCGCCTGAAGTGGCTGCCAGCTATACCCTTGATCAGCCAATACTTGAATTTCGCCTGGAACTGCTAGCGGACGAAAAAATCGAAGTGCTCTATACGGAATGAGTTTTTGACTAGATACCAAATATGAGGTAGAAATTATAGATAGGTATTCCTAATGTTGTAATGTATAGATATTGTCAATATTTACATTTTTAGATTAATAAGTAAAAGGGCCTTCAAAGTGGGAAATCTGACGAGACGCAGAACAATCCCACATGTGTTCAAATGGCCCTGGATCGCATGAGTCAGGCTTTTAATGCCCTAGTGATTGGCGCTGCTCTATTTTTCTCGCAAAAGTTCGGAGTCGGAAATGATGTGGAGGTTTGAGCAGCCATCCTTAAGAGATTAGAGACACTATTCAAACTGAAAGATGGCCTCTATCTATCTTGAGCGGGGAGATAGATAGGCACAGGCCAGTCAAATGGAAAACAGCAACGGTTCAGATCAGCGCGTGGTTTGAGATTGTTGTTGGGTTTCCTATCTTTAATGAAGGTGTAAACAAAAGATAAATCAGCAGTTCCATAGAACGAACCGTTTTAGGGGGGGGATATATGGACCGTTTCATCAAAAATAACGGATACGTCCAAAGGTATCGATCCAGCTTGAAGCGGATCGTACCACTCGCGGTTGCCGATAGCCTCGTCGTCATTATCTCTTATATCAGCGTTTACACGGTGAGGATGGTCAGCCTGCATCATATTATGCAGGAGATCATTGATTTCTTTGTTTTGGCAGTAGCTGTTTCGTTAGCCTCTTTATATTTCTTCGGCGCGTATCATCGTATTTGGGCGCGTACAAGCGGCCATGACATATCCGTACTAGTCAAGGCCGTCACCCTAACAACTGTCTTTCTAGGAATAGTGGATCTTTCCTTCAAACCACGCCCTGTCCCGCTCAGTGTTATTCTGGTTGGCAATTTGCTGTCGCTCATGGGATTTATGACCGTGCGCTACCGCTCACGCCTGTTTAGCGGCTTATCCTGGCGGTGGAGAGCGATCTGGCACTACGAATTTCCCGATGTGGAAACGCGGGTGCTGATTGTGGGGGCAGGGGAGGCCGGACAGACAACGGCATTACGCTTAAAACATCGCTTTCAGGGTGGTAAGAACGGTTATTCTGTGATTGGCTTTGTCGATGACGACAAAGTGAAACAGCGGATGTATGTCGAAGGATCACCCGTTATGGGGTATCGCGCCGATATTCCAGCGATAGTCAAAAAGCACAGAATCGATCTGATTATTGTGGCTATCCACAACATTTCTGGCCCTGATTTGCGAGATATTCTAACGTACTGCCAGGGAACTACGGCCTGCATCAAAATCATACCCGATGTATTTGCCCTCATTCAGGACAAAAAGGGCGCTCCACTGCTCAGGGATATCCAGCCAGAAGATCTGTTAGGCCGTCCAGCGATTAGCTGGCACGAAGATGTCGATAACTCGCCTATCTGCCAAAAAACGATTATGGTCACCGGGGCGGCGGGATCAATCGGATCCGAATTGTGCCGCCAGTTATTGGCGTACTGTCCTGACCGATTGATTTGCCTGGACAACAATGAGAGTGGCTTATACGATTTAGTCACTGAGCTAAAGACCATCTATCCCGAAAAATCATTCCATCCGGTTCTGGTTGACATTACTCACCGGGAAATACTGCAGCGCACCTTTGAAACCTATAAGCCCCAGGTTGTATTCCATTCTGCTGCCTATAAGCATGTGCCCATGTTGCAGGACTATCCCAACGAGGCTGTCCGCGTCAACATCGGCGGAACGCTGAATGTGGCCGAATTATCACGCGATTGCGGTGCTGAACGTTTTGTACTGATTTCGACTGATAAAGCGGTTCAACCGAGCAGTGTCATGGGGGCCAGTAAACGCATTTGTGAACTGATGATCCATGAACTGGCGCGCCAAAAGCAAACCCAGACCCTGTTCACCGCCGTCCGGTTTGGGAATGTGTTAGGAAGCCGGGGCAGCGTTGTTCCACTGTTTTCTCGTCAAATTGACTGCGGCGGACCTGTGACCGTCACCGACAAAGCTATGACCCGTTTCTTTATGACCATTCCCGAGGCGGTCAATCTCGTCATTCATGCGGCCTGTTTGACAACCGGGGACACCCTCTATATGCTGCGCATGGGTGAGGATGTGCGCATTGTTGAGCTCGCGGAACGAATGATTCGCCTGCGTGGATTACGCCCCTATGTGGATATCCCGATTGAATTCGTAGGTGTTCGCTCTGGCGAAAAGCTGCACGAAGAGCTGCATACCGAGGACGAACAAACCATTCCCACTATCCATCCCAGTATTGTGCAACTGATGGCCCACAGAAACGGATATATTGCAGCCGATTTCTGGAATAGGGTTCATGCCTTGCTGTGCGATGGTGTTGCTGAAGATTGCGAAGCACTGGACCAATTACTGGCGATCATTACGGCCTGGGAATGCCAGCACGCCTACTAAACCGTTTTCATTGCGCCAGTTGGCTGGCTGATCGGGGAATGATGAGCGCTTGTGCCTGGTACGTTCTTCAGAGTAAACCGCATAAAGAGAATCAAGTCTATGCTTATCTCGACGCACAAGGTTTTGAGGTGTTTTATCCGGTAATTCATGTTTGCCCGGTAAATCCTCGTTCGTCCAAAATCCGCCCCTACTTTCCACGGTATATGTTTGTTTATACCGATCTGGAAGCGGTAGGCATTTCTGCGTTGAGATGGATTCCAAATGCTATCGGCCTGGTTCATTTTGACCAAAATGTCGTTCCTGTGCCGGATAATGTTATTTGTGAATTGAAAAACCGGATCGACGCTATCGAAGCTGCTGGTGGCATCACCCTTGATGGGTTAAAACACGGCGATCTGGTTCGGATTACACACGGTCCTCTCGCAGGCTATGAAGCGATCTTTGATTTCCACCTGAGCGATTCGGATCGCGTGCGGGTGCTGCTAACGATGCTCGGACGGTTGGTCAAAGCGACGGTCAATGCCAACATGATTGAAAAACAGCGCAAAGTAGGATAACCAGGGCCTGTCTGCACAATAGTCACAGAGCGAGTTTTGTTCCCACTAACAAACTTTTCGAAAAAATTAGTTGATCACTTCGCCGTCGTGAGCCATTCGCTACCCCCCCCTTTTCGGTTTCACGACTAACGGTTTCCTAACCCTGCGCTATCCTTTGATTTGGCCGATTTTTGGCGGAACATATTACTGATTGATCCTACAACTCCCAAAGAAAAAGTTCTCGTGAGGGCGGGTTACCAACCCTACCCTGTGCGACCTCCGGTTGAGCGGGTCGGGCTTGCCCGACCCCTACGTTTTGATTGTACCCTCTCCGGTGAGGTGCTTACACACCTAGCATACACCCGAACCGCCCAGCAAAATACTCCTTTAAAGTTGAACCTTAAGTACTAATTTGAAGATATAGGAGAGAAAAAAGCACATAAACTGCGCGCCCAAGGCTATTTCGCTTGGGCGCGCAGAGCGATCACGGGGATCCGATACTTACTACATTCCAGCATCCTTAATACTGGCTGTCGTTTGTGCGCTGGCTTGTTTGATGGACTTCATCGCGCCTACCAATTGATCCATAGCATTCGTCTGTTGGTGCGTGCTGGCTGCAATCTGAATCGCTACTCGCGCCGCTTCTTCAATGATGGCCATTAAGTCGCTGATGGCTACACCTGCTTGTTTCGCCAATTCCATACCTAACTGAGCACCCTTGCTGCCCTCCTCAGTAACCATGACGGCGGTGTTGGCTGCGCGTTGAATTTCGTTCAAAATACCGCTCACCTTGGTGGTTGCCTCTCGTGATTGCCCGGCTAGAAGTCTCATTTCCCTGGCAACCACGGCAAACCCGAGGCCCTCCTCACCAGCCCGCGCCGCTTCAATGCTGGCATTGAGTGCCAGCAGTCTGGACTGATCCGCGATTTCTTCTACCGCGCTGATGATCTGGCCAATCTGCTGAGTATGCTCAGACAGCGCTAAGATGCTCTGGGCAATATCGGACACCTGACGCTGGATGGTTTCCATGCCAACCACTGTGTCAGCCACAGAATCCTGTCCCGTTTTTGACACATTCACGGATTGTTGGGCAACTGTGGCAACGGCTTGCGCTTGCCTGGATGTTTCAGAGATTGTTACCCGCATTTCCTGCGAGGTCGCCAGTGTCTCTGTCACTATCGTATCGAGTTGGGCGGTATGCTGCTGGACCTGTTGAATCAGCAGAGCGCCCTGCAACATGCTGCTGATTTGCCCGCGTAGATTTTCGTAAATCGCGCCGTCTGACGGTCCTGCCTCAAAGAGGACAAAGCCGAGCTGCTGCTCTCGGAAGTAGATCGGCACTATTACTCCAGAATACGATTGATGAGAAGGCCGCATTTTTTGCGGTATAAGCTGCAAAGAAGGGTATCGAAATCCGCCGCGCGGAATGTCAATTGGGCCATCGTCGTTGTAAGCAAAGAGCAGATTGGACCACGTCTCCGGCTGTTCAGGAAAATCATACAACGCCAGGTAACAGCCAGGAAAGCCTAATTCTGGCAGCCCATTCGTCAGCGCCTCCACTGAGTCCGTCACGTCAAATGTTGTGATCAGGGTTTGACCGATGCGGCGCAGTACATCTGCCTGTTGATTAGACTGATACTCCTGGTAAGCCTGCATGCGATAGATGGCCTGTGAGATGATCAGCCGCGCTTGCTGCCACAAATCTTCAGCGCGCCGGAGATGGTCTTTCTCTGACAGGTAGGGCAAGACCTGGCAACGATGAACGGATATGACACTGTGCCACTTTTTCACATCGCAGTTCATCATCACCGCCTGGCCGGTCACCTTGTCCAGCGCGGTCCAGAAATTCCTTGACGATGGATCCAGAACATCGTGCGAAAAGGCGTCAAATAATAGCCCAGGCCATGCCGGATCAAGACTTTTATATGAGGTTCCCGCGGCCTTGATCATCTCCGCACAGATCTGTTCTCGATAGGGCTGCAAGACAGCCGGGAATGTTTCTTTGGTGGTCACTTTTTTCAGGGGCTGCGCCAGCGGCCCTACCGCCGCCTGAACCACCATCGGTACTGGACAGCCGCATGATTGGCGAATGACCAACTCGGTCGATATCTGATGTTGTAAAGGGATATCCTCGCCTCTTAACTGCGCCATGATCATTTCGACAGCCAGATACGCCTGTTCATACGCCCGCTGCTGCACGGAGGTCATGGGGGGGGTACAGTATTCACCCTTGGCAAAGCCATCGAAGCCCGTGACCGCAACATCTTCGGGTACGTCAATGCCTCGCGCCCTCAGTTCGGACATGGCACCTAAGGCTGCCTCATCGTTGCTGGCTGCTACGGCCTCAAAGCCAATGCCCGGTTGTAACCCGCGCTCGTCAATCAGCGTGCTGAGCGCTTCTCGCGCGGTGGTTTCATTCCACAGGGTGTGCGGGCTAACGAGAGACAGGTCGAGAGGCAGGCCATGTTCGGCCAACACATCAACATAGGCCTGGTAGCGTATCTTGTGCTCCGGATGTCCCTCTGGCCCGCTGATAAAGGCGATCCGCCGATGACCGTGCACTTCAATCAGATGGGCCAACACATCATGCATACCCTGGTAATTCTCCACGATAAGACTTGGCACGCCTTTCAGGTCCAATCCCAGACTGACCCTTGGCAATGGCCGGTACTTATCAGCGAAGCGCTGCATGGAATCACCACTGATATACATCGCCATCGAGGCGCTGCTGAATATCAATCCATCGATATTTTCCGGGCTAGCCAACCGGTAGATGGTGTTACCCTGTGCCAGAAATCCGTTGGGATCATCCAAATGGTTGCCCGCGAAGCAGATCAGGTTCGCGTCATGGGCCTTAGCCGCATCCATTGCCCCTGCCCAGATTCTCGACCCATGCGAATCAGTGATGGTCTGCACGATTAAACCGATGGTCGGACGCGTGTTGTTGTGCTTGCGATAGTTTGTATAAGCTGTTTCTGATCGGTCGATCATAGAAATCCCCCCATCAACCATAGCCTGTATCGATCGTTATTCCGAATGGAAGAACCTGATCGAAGTTAGTTTTACCAGATATAAGCACGTGACACCGTTCTCTCAAAGTGGCCCTACTTCATTCTACCCAGTATATTCTTCGAACCTGCCTAAATAATTTATGAAAACTTGATTATTGATGATCGTTCGAGCTATAATTGATTGTACAATAAATATACAATTTTTGAATGGTTTTCCATAAATCATGGTGCGGCCTTTATCGTACTCCGGACAATCTGAACAACCCTTTTACACTGTAGGCGGAGCCGGATGCTATAAAACGTCCTTCTGGAAATGGATGCACCACTTACCTCGGCACTGGCACTCAAGAGCGGGTTCTTGTGAATTGTTATGTCAGCCTGATCTACGCCCGGCAATATGGGCTATCCTGGTAATTCCTGTTGGTGAACAAACCTATCGTGAAGATGGCTGTTCACTCGCTCAATCTTAAATAACCCACAGGGGGTGATGGGTTAATGACTGCACATCGATGCATCAATGACTATGAACAAGTATTCACCCTGATTCAAACCCAGACCGGGCTGCGCGTGCATGACAGCCGGTTTGATGAAATTGCGTATGTGGTTGACGATATCCTGGCATCCATGCATTTTGTGGATGTGAATGACCTGATACTTGCTCTCAAAAACACCCTCTTAACTGAACCTCTCTGGCAGATCTTTGTTCAGGCAATCACGGTAGGGGAAACCTATTTCTATCGTGACCAGGGGCAGATGAATGTCCTGCGCACCCATATCCTCCCGCAGCTTATTGACGAGCGACGGAAAACGGGTATCAAACACCTTCGCCTGTGGAGCGCTGGATGCGCCAGCGGGGAAGAACCGTACTCGCTCGTGATGCTGCTCCACGAGGTGCTACCAGATATCGATGATTGGCACATTACGGTCCTGGGTACCGATATCAATCAGGCTTTTTTACAGCGCGCCAGGCGGGGTATATACCGGGCATCATCCTTTCGAAATGAAACGCCAGACACCCTTCAGAAACGCTGGTTCAGACCCACAGCGGAGGGATACGAACTCGATCAGACCATCCGCGATAAGGTGAATTTTTTGCTGTTGAACCTGGCGAATAACAATTATCCATCGTTCGAAAGCCTCACGATGAATATCGATCTGATCGTGTGCCGGAATGTGACCATTTATTTTGATCAGGCCACTTTGCATGAGACCATTGGCAGGTTCTACCGGGCCCTTAACAACAGCGGCATTCTGCTCGTTGGCCACTCAGAACTCTCTACAACGACGTATCATGAATTTTCCACACAA
The DNA here is from genome assembly GCA_963753545.1 of uncultured Chloroflexia bacterium. Lineage (GTDB taxonomy): Bacteria > Chloroflexota > Anaerolineae > Aggregatilineales > Aggregatilineaceae > CAVWCQ01. The sequence goes on along the minus strand of CAVWCQ010000009.1, from coordinate 119,532 downwards.
ATTTACCAGGGGATGGTGTACTACCAGAAAAATCCTGTCGCGCAGCACCAACCATTACCTGCTGCGCCAGCACCCGCAGAACCCCTCCCTAAAGTAGTGCTGCCGCGTCCTCAGAAACCCAAGCCACTGCCGCGTCCAGAGCCTGAGATCCCTCAAGACCATAATCTGGAGGTCGTTTGGTCTCACGCCAAACAGGCCGCCGACCAGGAGAAGTGGGACGAAGCATTAAACTACCTGACACAAGTGGAATCCTCCTGTATGTTCCGGCCTGAGTTCCACTACTTGCGCGGCCTCGTGAAATGGCTGCTGAAAATGCCGATATGGCACTTTGGGCATGGCGTCAGGCGCTTTACTGCGATCCCATGTTCGCTTTAGCACACTACAGCCTGGGGGAATTATACGAACAGCGCGGCGAGCGAAAAGCCGCGGCGCGGCACTGGCATCAGGCAATGGCGGCAATTGCTAAGCTCGAACCGCAGCACCGCCTGCTGTTTTCTGAAGAACTTACTGTTGAGATGCTTCAAGGACTGCTGACTTATCGTGTACGCAGGCTGCTGGGTAGTGACGAAAGGGAACAGTTATAATGTCTTTCTATGATCAGTTTACAGAAGATCAACAGGCGCTGCTGCGCATGCGCGCAGAACGTGCTGCCCTTACTTCACTGGATACGCCTGAAGTCCTCGCCACGATCGATACGCTCGTGGTCAGGCTGGGCAATGAACCATATGGGCTGCCGCTTCGGGCGCTCACTGCTGCCTACCAACTGACCACGACCATTGTGCCTGTTCCGTGTACCCCCCCCTTTATAGCCGGAATAACGAACATCCGCGGCCATGTGGTCCCGGTTATTGATCTGGCCGTTTTGCTTGGCCTATCCAGCACGGATACATCGGATCTTACGGCAATTGTTGTGGTAGCTAACGACGATATCACTCTGGCTTTCCGCGTCAGCTCGATTGACAATGCGATCCTGGTGAAGGTTGGAGAACTTATTCCTGTGTCTGGGCTTTTCGACCTGCCCAAGCTGGACTACTTACAGGGTGTGCTGCCCAATGGCACTATCGTGCTCAACATGGACGCTATTCTGAGCGATCCGGCATTGATTGTCGATGAAACGATTGGTTAGGAATGGTTGGCCCGATCTGGTGCTAGCAACGAATGACCTTGATTTGAGGAGATAACATGAATCGGCGGGGGTTTTTCAAGACCATTGGGCAGAAGCTAACGATCAGCTATGTCATCCTGCTGGTGCTCATGGTTGTTGTGGCTGGCACTGGAATCGGCAGTTTGATTTATTTACGCGGGGCTGTTTCGCAAAATAACCTTGCTTCACGCATTGATCGACTGTTTGTCCTGATGCTAGTCGTCTCAGCTATCGGGCTGCTGGTGAGTGGGGCGCTTGCATGGTGGATCAGCCGGTTGATCAAAGCGCGCCTATGGCGAATGACGGACACACTCGAACGTATTGCCGAGGGCGACCTGAGCCTGCGTCTGGGTCTGGATAGAGGGGATGAATTCAGCGTCCTGGCCCAGGTTTTGAATGCCATGATCGATAATGTGCAGTACATGATGGATGACCGTTCTGCCTTAGAAGCGACCGTAACTCAATATATGACTTTTGTAGAAAGTGTGGCGAAAGGCAATCTGACCGCGCGCCTGCAACTCACGAACAATCACCAGGGCCGGAACAAAGATGAACTGCACCGGCTTGGGATCAACCTCAATGCGATGGTCGAAGGCCTGAGCGACACAGCCCGGCAAATTCGCCAGGTCTCGTCAGGCGTGGCAGCCGCCGCCGCGGAAATTCTGGCAGCCACTACCCAGCAGAACGCCAGCTCTACCGAACAGGATGCCGCCGTAACACAAACCATGGCTACGGCAGAACAGGTACGGGCGACGGTGCAGCAGACCGCCGATCGTGCCCAGGCAGTGGCCAGCGTCTCGCAGCAATCGCTGACGTTTCGCGCGCTGGGCAGTCCGCAGTTGTTGACTCGGTTAACGGAATGCAGCTTCTGCGCGAGCGGGTAGAAAGTATCGCTGAGAATATCCTGATGCTCTCTGAACGCACCCAGCAGATCGGGGAGATCATTGGCACCGTCAATGACATCGCTGACCAGTCCAAGATGCTGGCACTCAACGCCAGCATCGAAGCGGCACGCGCAGGCGAAGAAGGCAAGGGGTTTGCCGTGGTGGCTATGGAAGTCCGGCAGTTAGCCGAACAGTCTCGCGCGGCAACGGCGCGGGTCCGTGACATTCTCAACGAAATCCAGCAGGCGACGAACACGGCTGTGATGGTGACTGAAGAGGGCAGCAAAGGCGCGGATAAAGGGGTCGCGCTGGTCGAGCGGGCGGGTGAAGCTATCCGCAACCTGGCCGCCACGATTGAGGAAGCCGCCCAGTCGGCAGCGCAGATCGCAGCCAGCACGCAGCAGCAAACGAATGGCATGGAGCAGTTGACGATGGCGATGGCTTCGATCCAACATGCCACCGCCCAAACCGTAGCCAGCACCCGCCGAGCCGAACAGAGCGCGCGGCAATTGGATGAGATGGCACGACAGATGGAACATACGGTCGCCCGTTACAGATTGTAGTAGTCAGGATAGACATCATATGCCCGACTCCATGGATGATCTGCAACGCCAGTTGCTTCAAGACCTTCCAGGTTGAAGCGCAAGAGCATTTGCAGAAGTTCAACGAAATGTTATTACAACTCGAGCGCCAGCCTGACGAGGCGGTACGGTCACACCCTGTTACAGGAGGTTTTCCGCACGGCCCACAGCCTGAAGGGGGCAGCGCGCGCGGTCAGCCTGACCGACATTGAAAATCTGGCTCATCTGATGGAAAACGTGCTCCATCAGGCACGGGACGCCAAACTGGAACTTACGCCGGATCTGTGCGACGCCATGTACGATGCTCTGGATGCCATCCAACAGATATTGGGCGGGGAGAGCGTCGTCAACATTGACGCCGATAGGCGCTCCGCCTGATGCTGAAGGCATCCGGTACGCCAGTGCCGCCCACTGTATCTGTTCCGAAGGAGGTCGTTTCGACCGAATCATCGCTTGTGCCTGGCGAGGACACCATTCGAGTAACGATCAGCAAGCTCGACGACCTGATGGCTCAGGCGGGCGAGTTAATTATGGCCGAGATCAGCACCGAACAGCATCTGACCGATGTGCGCGCTCTGCGCGATAAGATGACACGCTGGCCCAAACTGTGGCGCGAAATCAAGATGCTCCTGCCGCGTCTCGAGGGGGATGCCGGACGGCGGCTGGCCGATTTGCTGTCCCTGCCATCACGAGTATATGCAGACGCTTTCTCGCGATGTCAATGCTCTTGAGCAAACGGTAAGCCGCGACGCGCTGAATCTGAGCATGAGTCATGACCCGGCTGCAGGACGAAGTCCGGCGGGTGCGTCTGGTCCCGATCCAGTCGCTGGCATCTGGGCTGCAGCGTGCGGTGCGCGATGCAGCACGGAGCGACGGTAAACTTGTCACCTTCACCGTCGATGGCGGCGAAGTTGAAATGGACAAGAAAGTCCTGGAGACACTGAAGGACCCGCTGCTGCACCTGCTGCGCAATTCGGTTATTCATGGCATCGAAATGCCGGATGACGCGCATGACTGCTGGAAAGCCTGCTGAGGGCGCAATCAGGCTGGAGGTCCGGCAGCAGGGCAGTGAGGTTCATATCATCGTGCAAGATGACGGGCGCGGCTTTGATGTAGAAGCCCTGCGCCGCAAAAGCGCGGAAACGGGTGGGCCTGTCTTCGAGGGTGATGCCAATCCCAATGACATCATTGTCGCGGTAGCCTTCCAGCCGGGCATGACGACGATGAAGCATGTGACCGAACTGGCTGGCCGTGGTGTGGGGTTGGATGTGGTGCGCCAGGGTATTGTCGAATCTGCGCGGACGGATCAAAATTGAGAATGCTCCTGGCGAGGGCGCGACTATCGAGTTGGTTGTACCCGTATCGCTGGCGATGAGCCGCGGCCTGTTGGTGCAGTTAGGCCCTGAACAGTATGCGCTGCCGCTGATTTCAGTAGAAAAGATCGTCGAATTGCGCGATATCTTCACTATCGGAGGGCAAGCGGCGATCCAGGTTGGTGACAGGCCGCTGCCCCTGGTATCTTTGGCCGCGCTATTGCACCGTCCCAACCGGAGCATAAAAATGGGAAGAAGCAGTTGGCTGTCATCCTCAGCGTGGCTGAACAACGACTGGCCGTGCAGATCGATGATGTGCTGACCGAGCAGGAACTGGCTGTTAAACCTCTGGGGAATCCTTTGCTTCATGTGCGCAATGTGGAAGGGGCGGCCCTGCTGGCGACGGGGCAGCCTGTTGTGGTGCTCAATCCTGCTGACCTGATCAAATCTGCACGCGGCGCGCCCACACTCAAACAGCCTGCTATTGATGCACAGAAAGACGGCACTGCGCCTCGCATCCACATTCTAGTCGTCGACGATTCGATTACAACCCGAACCCTGGAAAAGAACATTCTTGAAGCAGCAGGATACCGGGTCACAACCGCTATTGATGGCTTGCAGGCGTTGGATAAGCTTGAAGACAGTGACGATATCGAGCTGTTGTGATGGACGTTCAAATGCCACACCTGGGCGGCTTCGGCCTTACTGAGAAATTGCGGGACAGCACGAAATACCGCTCACTTCCGATTGTTCTCGTTACCTCTCTGGAAAGCCGCGAAGATCGGGAGCGGGGCATGGCGGCAGGCGCTGATGCATATATCGTGAAACGTGGTTTTGATCAGGCGGAACTGCTGGCGGCAATTGAGCGGATGTTGATGAAAGAGCATCTGGCTGATGTCTAAAATTCTGAATGTGCTGATCGCGGATAACTCTCCATCTGTGCGCGAGCTACTGCAATACATTGTGAACAGCGCGCCAGATATGCGCACGGTTGGACTCGCCAAAAATGGGCTGGAAGCCGTGCAGATGACGCACGATCTGCACCCTGATGTGATCTTAATGGATCTGATCATGCCGAGCATGGACGGTCTGGAAGCAACCCGCGAGATCATGCACGCTGTACCAACTCCCATAGTGCTGGTGACGGCGAGCCTGGAACTGCACGAAACAGATATCGCGTTTCGAGCCATGAGTCTTGGGGCGCTGGCAGTTCACCGCAAGCCCGATGGCCCGGCTCATGCCGAGCATGCCGCGCAGGTCGCGCTTCTCTTGAACAAACTGCGCCTGATGGCCGACGTTCATGTCATTCACCACCGAAAAGGCCATGCACCAGCAGCACCTCCCAAACCTATAGAGGCTGTTCCTGGCATTTCGGCACCGCCCGATATCATTGCCATTGTCTCGTCCACGGGCGGGCCTGCGGCTCTGGTAACCATTATCCGGGATTTGCCGCCGAACTTCGCGATCCCGATTGTCATTGTGCAGCATATTTCGCCCGATTTTGTTGCCTCGCTGCGTAATTGGCTGGCTCGCGAGACTTCTCTGAGTGTGGTTGTGGCACAGCCCGGTGAGCAGCCGCTGCCGGGTTCAGTTTATCTCGCGCCGGGTGGCAAACATCTGCGTCTTGATCGCAACCACCGGTTTGAGATGGAGGAAAATCCTAGCCCGGCCTACCACATTCCTTCGGGCAGCATCCTGCTTGAGTCGGTCGGACAAAATTATGGAAATCGCGCAATTGGAGTCGTTCTGACTGGCATTGGGGATGATGGTGCAGAGGGCTTACGGGTTATGGCAGAGGCGGGGGCTTATACTATTGCCCAGGATGAAGCGACTTCAGCGGTATATGGTATGCCAAAGGCTGCTTTCGCTGCCGGTGCTGTTCGCCAAGTTCTGCCGCTGCCGGATATCGCCCAGGCCCTGATACGTTTGTCCGAACCTAAAGCGAGCGGGCACGGCCAATAGTGTTGAGACATGGTATGAAATCAGCATTAAAAGGCAAACATATCACAAACTTTGCCGAAAAACGATATGCTACATAGTAAAGTAAAGGTAGAATTAGTGGTTGGGGATAACGGGCATCGCCGAATACCATGGGAAGAACCTCGATGAGCGCATCTACCGGAATTTATCTCAAGTGTCGCGTGGGGCATGAATGGTACGCCATCAATGTCGCCAGCGTAGTCAGGGTGCTGCATCTGGTGGCACTTACTGAACTGCCCGCGCCCGGTCCTGATGTATTGGGGTTGCTGACTCTGCCAGATCGGATTGCGCCAGTCATCGACCTGAGACGGCGTTTTGGTCTGGCCGATGTATCCTACCAGTTGGAAACGCCGATTATTGCAGTAGAGACTCCTGATGGCACGGTTGGGCTGGTAGTGGATGAAGCTGATGATATCGAATCCATTGACGAGGCGCAGATAGCTCCCTTTACGAGTGGGGTATCGCCTTATATTGTTGGTGTTGCCCGCAGCCCGGAGCAACTCTTATTGGTGTTAAACACATCACTACTCGGTATTGAGGCGCGGTCAGCCGCCCAAACCAGCGACTGAACTTCAGTCGCAAAACGTACTAAAGAAAAGAAAGAGGTTTACGAATGCCGGTACAAATTCTGCTGGTGGAAGATAGCCAAACTCAGGCGGTTCAAATCAAACTGGTCTTAGAAAATGCGGGTGACATTCATGTCGAGCTGGCTCATACCGGACTCGATGGTTTGCGCCTCGCTTGTGAAGTGAATCCCGCCCTGATCATTCTGGATATTGTTTTGCCAGATATGGATGGCTTTCAGGTCTGCCGGCGTCTCAAACGCGATCCGCAGACAAAGTCTATTCCCGTGATTATGCTCACCGAAAAAAGCAGTGCAAATTCCACTGCTTCGGGTTTGCAGGCAGGAGCAGATGATTATATTCCCAAGGATATCTTTGCTTCTGAGCACCTGATCGATACACTGCGCGAACTTGGGTTATTGACGTAAAGAGGGACCCTTGGACGATGTAGGTTACACAGTCATTCCGCCAATCTTATCCGTGAAAGTGGAAGACAATGTCGATGTCATGATCACGCGTGACACAGCGCGCCGTGCATCATCCTTATTGGGCTTTGTACCCGTGTACCAGGCCAGGTTGGCGAGCGCGGCAGCAGTACTGGCCGAACTTGCACTCCAAACCAGAACCGTACATGAACTTAATTTTAATGGCGTCCAGCATGGCAATCGCATTGGGATTCAGGTTTCCTGTGTTGTGCCCTGGTTGATGGATGCCCCCGTTAATGGGGTCAAGTGGGCGCTGCATCACACGCTGGGAACGCTGGTGGACGAGATTGTTTTTATGCATGGAGAGACAGCCGTCGTCTCCCTGACTTTGTGGCAACCCTAAAAATTCGATGATAGTTAATTATGAGTCTGTAGACTCGATGGACAAACGTGAGATGTCCTCAACAGAACAAGAACACATCAGGCAGCATACCATTCTCATTGTCAGCCAGGACCAGGACGTGTGCGGGCAAATGGTTGACCTGTTGGAGAATGTCGGCAGATACAAGACGATCAGTACGGCAAGCTTTGAGGAAGGACTGGCTGCTATCCTGCTTCAGCCCTTCTCCCTGGTCATCATTCAGATTCAACTGCCCGACCTGAGCGGCATCGATCTGCTGACTGCGGTGAGTTCCCTGTACCCGCATCTTCCGGTGATCCTGATTGACGATAATCTGTCGGCTAAATCGGCGGTCGCCGCTTTCCGCCTGGGCGCGATAGACTATCTGAGCCAACCTATCAATTATGATTTTCTCCTCATGCGTATCGATTGGGAATTGAAGTTTGTACGGATGCCTCACGTACCTCCTCCAACCCCGATCGTCCCGCCTAAACATTACAGCCCTCAGGATCGCGAACGCCGCCTGAACCCTGAAACTCGTGCTGCTGCTTTAATGGTGAACCGTTCACAATTTTTACTCATTGGCGCTGAACTACAGTCGCTTCAGGTCCGTGTTCAGGCCAAATTTGTGGGCCTGGTGGATTCCGATAGTAACCTGATCGGTGCAGCGGGCACGTTGGAAGAATTGAGTCTCATGCTGTTCAGTAAAGCGCTCTCCCTCGATCCCGGTACCCCTGGGAATCTGATGAATATGCTGGGTGAAACATCCTTTCATTCGACCTTCATCGAAGGGAATAATAACACGGTCTATGTCGTCCGGTTTGGCCAACCTCACGTAGTCAGTTTAGTTGTGATCTGCCCGGTTGCTGTTAAACCTGGCGTCGCATGGTTTTATAGCAAGCAGGTGGCCAATACCATAGACACTATTCTTAAGACAGGCACACAGTCTTAACGCGGACTCTTCGTAGCACAACTTCAGGGCGATGAACTTACGGTTCTCAGCATGTTTGTACGTGCAGCAGCTTTTGTCCTCCCTCAGATCCCGCGTGACTTAACGCTTTTGGAAGCCCATCGTGTATAGTCCATCAAAACAGAATGCAGATGAGGATATCCTCCTATGACACTGACCGTGGGTCTGATTTCTGACACTCATTTACCTGATCGCTGCCGTATGCTGCCCTCAACTCTATGTGACGCGCTCGCTGGCGTGGATCTGATACTGCACGCCGGTGATGTGGGCGCACTGAGTGTGCTCGATGAACTGGCACAGATTGCGCCCGTGATTGCTGTGCATGGTAATGATGAGTTAGAGGGTGCGCCGGACATTCTGCCAACGCAGCAGATTCTTTTCCTGGCCGGGCAGCGCATCCTGCTGACACACGGAAACTATCCCGACCGCGCCGAGGAACACGCAAACCGCAAAATCGATGATTGGCATCCCAAAGTGGCGCGATGGGCGACGCTGGCCCGAGACGTTGGCGCATCCATGATCATCTATGGGCACACACACGTTCCCTGGTCGATTCAGGTCGATGGCGTGTGGGTGATCAATCCTGGGGCCATTGCGAGCGGTGGACATTTTATGCGCCAAACGGTGCAAACCGTTGCTCGCCTGAAGCTAACGAATGGTCAACCACCCGATATCACCTACATTGATCTGGCTGATCTCAGTATTTACAGCCCGACAGTGGACGTCAATGCCGGATTCACGGCTGCCAACACCAATAAGCCTATAGCCACACCTGAACTTCTAACCCACAGCAGGTGGCTCTTCCACGACGTTCTTCCCCTTGCTCCCCAGCCAATCCTTGACGCGGTGCGCCGAGTGATGTTTCGCTGCCTTGATGGTGAGCTTGCCCAGATTGCTTCGCCCGATCTTCTAACAGAAATTCTTGAGTCACCCGATATTCCTGACGAAGCAAAAACGATCATCCGTGCCCAGCTAAGCTAACCGGGTAGGGCAGGGAGAAAAACTGAGCTGCGAAAGTTATGTCCGGTACCTATCTACTGGGAGCCTCAGCCCGACGGTGACGCTCTATCGGGATACCAATCCGGCTAAAGCTGCTCAAACCCGCCAGTAAGCACTGATACTTCAACCGATAACGACAGGGAGATCGAAGGATTTCCCTGTCGTTTTTTGCCAGAAGAATGTCTTCCTCCCAAAATCTGTCACCCTATCGGTCCTTATAACCCCCGAAAATTAATTCTTCAGCTATGACTAGGAGCCAAGTCATGCTCCTGTTAGCCGAAGAATTGCCCCAATACTAAATTGAAAATGAGTGTACAATAGAAATATCATTCATCATCATGGCTATCTTATTTCTGGTTCTTATTCGGGAGGAACTATGCGTTACCAACGCGGGGGAACCGCTGCCCTGGAAAAAGGGCAGGGGCTGGTTGAGTATGCACTCGCACTTATACTGGTCGCTGTAGTTGTTATTATCTCTCTCGCTTTTCTGGGAGAAGGTATTCAGAAGCAGTACTGTCAGATTGTGTATTCTCTCGACGAAAATGCAAATGCACCGCTGTGCGATGCGCAAGATAACTCCGATCCGGGTGATCCTGATCCGGATGATGACCCCGGAACGATTGATGTTTCCTGCAACATTATATCCACTAACCCGTTTAAGATGTCGGCTGGTGTATCGGACAATGCCGGAGTGAACAACATCTGGAAGGTTGACTTTTACGTGGATGGTCATCTGACCAATACGGAATATCAATATATGTATTGCCTCCAGAATGGGGATGGTTCATGTCAGGCTTTCGGCGGGAGCAGCGGCTCACACCAATTCCGGGCGGTTGCGCATGACTACGATGGGAATGTGGGAGAGTGTTCCACAACTGCGAATGTTCCATAGTGACGAGCGCCCTGCGGGGCGCTTTTTGCGGAGGCATGTGAGGGGCGCTGCTTTGCGTGCGGCGTAGCCGCTAAGCCGCCGCGCTCCTCCAGCAGCTATGTGCCAGCATCATCCGTTTTTTCCAAAACACACTTTTTTACTCTATTCAACCTCTGGCAGCTCCTACGAAGGCGGGGAAGACCGTCTATGATATGATCTGCGGTGGGGTGAAACAACCAAAAGAAGGGGTTATGTGTGGGATAGCAGGGGCGCTCGTTTTTGAGAACGGCTCCTTACCAATCACGGAACCGTATATCAATCGCCTGACCGAAACGCTGAGCCACCGGGGGCCGGATGGCGCGGGACTCTGGATCGCACCGGATCAGCGGGTAGGATTAGGCCACCGCCGCCTGTCGATTATCGATCTCTCTGAATCCGCCAGCCAGCCGATGTGCAACGAAGACGGCACGCTGTGGATCGTGTTCAACGGCGAGATCTATAATCACACTGATATCCGCGCCGAATTGGAACAGATCGGATCGCACCACTGGAAAACCGATCATTCCGACACGGAGATGATCCTGCACGCCTTTGAGGAGTGGGGGATCGATTGCCTGCACCGCTTGCGGGGCATGTTTGCCCTGGCGATCTGGGACACGCGCCGCCGTGAGCTGTGGCTGGTGCGGGATCGGATCGGGATCAAGCCGCTCTACTACAGCATGCACAATGGGCGGCTGGTGTTTGCCTCGGAGATCAAGGCGCTGCTGCGCGACCCGGATCAGCGGCGAGCGGTTGACGAGGAATCCTTCTTTCATTTCCTGTCTTTCCTGACCACCCCCGCGCCGCAAACGCTCTTTGAGGGGATTCACAAACTGCCGGGCGGAACCTGGCTGCGTGTGCGCGAAGATGGGCAGATCACGGAGCGGCGCTACTGGGATGTGCTCGATCATACCTCGCCGCTTGTGGACATGAGTGAGGATGAGATCGCGCAGTGCATCCTGGACGAACTGCGAATCGCCGTCAAATTGCGCAAGGTGAGCGATGTCCCGGTAGGCGTGTTTTTGTCCGGCGGCATTGATTCCAGCACGAACGCCGCGCTGTTTTCGGAAGGCGAGACGAGCGTCGTTAAAACGTTCACCATCGGCTACCAGGGCGCGTTTGAAACGTACCAGAACGAGATGGCCTATGCTCGCCTGATTGCGGAACAGGTGGGGGCGGAATATCATGAACGCCTGTTGTCGCTGGACGATCTGATCGCCTTTCTGCCGGAGATGGTGCGCTTGCAGGATGAGCCTATCGCAGACCCGGTGTGCGTGCCCGTGTATTATGTCTCCAAGCTTGCCCGCGACAACGGCGTGATCGTCTGCCAGGTGGGGGAGGGCGCGGATGAACTGTTCTGGGGCTATCCGAGCTGGCAGTTTGCGCTCAATCTTCAGCGCTATGACGATTGGCCCGTTCCGCGATTGGTCAAGCGGATGGGGTTGGCGGCGGCGCGGATGGCAGGCAAAGAGCAGACCTTTTATTATGAATACCTGCGGCGAGGATCGCTCGATCAGCCGATCTTTTGGGGCGGGGCGGAAGCGTTCACGGACGAGCAAAAACGCCGCATCCTATCGCCGCGTTTGCGCCAGCAGTTCGCCGGGCTGACCTCCTGGGAAGTCATCCGGCCCATTCACCAGCGTTTTCTGGATAAAGCCTGGGAGCGTACTCCGCTGCAATGGATGACCTATCTCGATCTCAATCTGCGCCTGCCGGAACTGCTGCTGATGCGAGTCGATAAGATGAGCATGGGTGTCGGCCTGGAAGCGCGCGTTCCCTTCCTGGATCACAAGCTGGTCGAACTGGCGATGAGCATCCCGCAGCCGGTCAAGACGCGCAATGGGACGCTGAAATACATCCTCAAAAAGTCGGTGCGCGGCCTGATCCCCGACACGATCATTGATCGCCCCAAGCAGGGATTTGGCGTCCCGGTAACCGAGTGGTTTCACGAACGGCTGGGCGACTCGATCCGCCGCGAACTGAGCGAATTTTGTGAGCAGACGGATTTTCTGGATCGGGATGCAGTCAAACGGATGGCGGATGGCGCTCCTGGCCGGCGGCAGAGTGAAGCACTGTGGGTCCTCTATAACTTCGCGCTGTGGTGGAAACAATATGTCGTCGCTATCGCTTAAGGAAAATGCCTACGGCTTTCGCAAACGGTTCGATTTCATTTCCGGCCTGATCGAGCAGCACAAGCCCGCCAATGTGCTGGATGTCGGCTGCGGGACGGGTGAATTTCTAACGGTCCCGCTGGCGGAACGGTTTCCTGAGGTGCAGTTTGTGGGCATCGACAGCGATGCGGCAAGCATCCTGTTTGCCAGGGGAAAGAATCGCCTGCCGAATTTGTCTTTCCCCGATGCGCCCCCGGCGGACGAGTACTTCGATCTGGTGATCGCCTCGGAAGTGCTGGAACACGTCGAGCAGCCCGATCAGTTTTTGGCGGAACTACGCAGCTATCTGGCTGAGCGGGGGAAGATTGTGATCACGACGCCGAACGGATACGGGCCGTTTGAGTGGGCGAGCCTGTTGGAGACGCTGATTCTGCTGATCATTCCCTCAAACCTTCCGCGCGATGGCGGGCTGCCCTTCTCTCACAACGGGGGAAAAGGGACGCCAACGGCCCACGATACGCTGGCGATCAGCCCGCACGTCAACTTTTTCACGGGGGGCGATCTGCGGCGGCTGTTCAGCGGGGCGGGGCTGCGAGTTGTAGAGGCGCGATCCCGGACGTTTTTGTGCGGGCGTGGACTGGATACGCTGGTGAGGCGAGGACGATTGATCCGCTGGAACGCGCGGGTTGCCGATCACCTCCCGGCATGGATGAACAGCGACTGGATGTACGTACTGACGGAGGACGGCCCGGCCCATCCCCAACCGTACCGCCGCCGGATTGATGCGCGTATCCGCCGCGCCCTGCACGCAAAGCGCTGGGGCACGGACGGATGAAAAAGATCGCCCAGGTCTTTTTCTTCGATGTATTCGCCAAGGGCGCGACCAGTTTCATCAGCATTTTGCTGATTTGCTACATGACCGAGGGTGAATATGCGCGTTATATTCTCACGCTGTCGGTAGCAGCGGTGGTGACAGGAACCCTCACCTCCAGCTTTAACCGGATTTACGTCGTTGGTTACGAACGGCTGCGCATTTCCTCCTCATTTCTGGGCTTGCAGTTAGCCGCCATCGGCGTAATCTCGGTGGGGTTGCTGGTGCTGTCCGCGCTGATCGATGGCGTGTACTGGTTCGCCGTGCCGCTGATCATTGGCATCTGCCTGTCGGAATATGCGCGCACGGCTTTTCAGCAGGAAATGCGCTTCCTGCGTTATTCGCTGGTCGAGACTCTGCGGGCGCTGCTCTTTACGGGGAGTCTGCTGGCACTGCTGGTGTTCGCTACCACCATCCCCCGGCGGCCCTGGTGATTTTGCTTCAGGCAGGAACATTTTTTTTCGCCTTCCTGGTCATGTATCTCCGCTCGATCAATCTGGGCGATCTGCTGCATCTGCGCGAGGCGGCGCGGCTGGGGCGAGCGATTGTCGCGGGCAAATATCGCTACCTGTTCGGCTATTTTTTCGTTCTGGCTTTTTTCGCCCAGGTAGACGTGTTTATGCTGAAGTCGATCAGCAGCGAGCGGGAACTGGCGACGTATGGATCAGCGTTTCGCTATTATACGCTGGTCGTGCTCGGCCTCAATTCGGTGCATACGGTGCTGCTGCCGACGATCCAGCGAGCGCGTTCGGCGGGTGAATTAAGCGATATTTACCGCCGTTACAATCGCCTGCTGCTCGTCCTGCTGCCGCTGCTGCTGATCGGCGCGTGGCTGGCCCAGTGGATCATCCCGGCGGTGGACGAGGGGAAATATCCGGCGGCGGTGGCCTGCTTCCGCGTGCTGACTCTATCGGCGGCGGTCTCGTTGATATGCAGCCCCTATTCTAATGTTGTGCTGCGCTTTGAAGACTTCAAATTTCTGTTCGTGCTGATCGGGGCCGGGCTGGTTCTGGTTCTGGCGCTCAATCTGGTGCTGGTCCCGGCTGCGGGATCGGTGGGTGCGGCCTGGGCAACGCTGATCGCCTATGGGGTGGTCAACCTGTCGATCTATTTGCGGGCGCGGCGCTATCACAAAAATTTCTATCTTGGAGCAATTGAAAATGGCCTCGTTGAATGAGCAGGTGAAAGCCTATTGGGAGCAGGAGCCGTGTGGGACCAGCCCGGAGTTGATCGGGGCGCTGCCGCCACACAGCCGGGAGTGGTTCGCCCAGATTGAAACCTACCGCTACCAGACTGAGCCATTTATCCACGCAGCGGCGCAGTTCACGCGCTTTCACGGTCAGCGCTTGCTCGAAGTAGGCGTTGGGGCGGGAACCGATCATGTACAGTGGGCGCGGGCCGGGGCGGAGTGCTACGGGATCGATCTGACTGATGCCGCCATTGAAACGACGCGCGCGCACCTCAATGTCTACGGGCTGGATTCCCACTTGCAGCGGATGGACGCGGAACACCTGGACTTTGACGATGCGTTTTTTGACGTGGTGTACTCGTGGGGGGTCATTCACCACGCGGAATCGCCGGAAAAAATTGTGGGTGAAATCTGGCGCGTGCTCAAACCGGGCGGGCAGTTTATAGGCATGTTTTATCACCGCCACTCGCTGATGGCGCTGCGCCTGTGGGTCAAATACGCGCTGCTGCGGGGGCGGATCACGCGCAGTCTGGCAGACGTGATCGCGCATCATATGGAGAGTACGGGGACAAAAGCCTACACCTGTGACGAACTCAAAACAATGTTCCGCGCCTATCGCACCTGCCGCGCCGAGTTGATCCTGACGCCGTATGATCGGGTTAAGTGGCCGAACCGGATCAGTCAATTTTTCCCCGATGCGTGGGGGTGGTTTATCGTGGTCAAGGCGGTGAAATAAACAATGGCCTCCGTTCGCCGTGTCCTGCGCCGGATCACCACCAAACCGCGCCGCTGGGCCGATTTTCACCGATCGACGTATGGAACTCTAAGCCGCTACAACAGAGGGCAGGGCAAGCCACTGCCCCTACGATTCGGTGAGCCGGATGTAATGAGGTATATCCAACCGCTGCCCGTTGAGGAACTGCGCCCCTATGCAGATCAGATTGCGGGGCTGGCCCAGAACGCACTGGATCACCGTTTCGATCTGCTCGGTTCCGGCTGGGTGCAGGTGAAACACGGGATGTCGTGCCGGGGGCTGGAGGGATTCCGCTATGAGAGCGGGTCGCCTGTTGTGGCGGATCAGGACGGTGAATGGCTGAATGGGCGAATCAACCGGGCCAACGAGGCGGAGTTGCGGCGCATCTGGCAACTGATCGGGCCGGGGTATAGACCGATAGACTGGCAGATCGATTTTAAGTCGGGTTACCGCTGGTCCGAAGCCTGCTGGTATTTGGATATCCCCTATGGGCATCTGCCGGGCGTGGATATTAAAGTGCCCTGGGAACTGGCACGGATGCAGCATCTGCCGCAGCTTGCCTGGGCGTATGGGCTGGCCTCTGCCGGAGAGCCGGGATTCGGTGCGCCGGAAGTGTACGCCCGCGAGTTCCGTTCCCAGGTGCTGGATTTTATCGCCACCAATCCGCCGCGCTTTGGTGTGAACTGGGCTGGGGCGATGGATGCCGCGATCCGGGTCACGAATTGGCTGATTACCTATGACCTGTTCCGCGCCTACGGAGCCGTGTTTGATGAGGCGTTTGAGCGGGAGCTTACGAGAAGTGCGATTCAACATGGAAAGCATCTTCTGAGCAACCGGGATTGGCATGCAGCCTGGCGGGGCAATCATTATCTGGCGGAGATGGCGGGGCTGTTTGTGGTGGGGATGTATTTGTCCCCTGAAAAGAGAAAAAACAATTTCACCGCAGAGAGCGCAGAGAAAAGAAACGCAAAAACAAGAAATACAAAAGCAAGGCATGATGCGGAGCGGTGGTTGGCGCTGGCGCGGCGGGAACTGGATCGGGAGACGGCGCTGCAATTCCACGCGGATGGCAGCAATTTTGAGGCATCGACCAGTTATCACCGATTGGCAGCCGAGATGATCGTGTATACGGCGGCTCTGGCGCTGAATCTGCCGCCGGGGAAGTTCCCGCTGGGGCACAGCATGCGCATCGAAAAAATGGGCGAGTTCACCCAACATATCACCAAACCATCGGGCCGCGTGCCGCAGATCGGGGATAACGACAGCGGGCGGTTTTTGAAACTGTTCCCAGCTTATGAACGGCTCACCACCGAGGAAGCCTGTGCGCGCTATGCCAATCTGGATGGGTACGAGTCGGATGAGCCGATCTATTGGGATGAGGATGTGCTCGATCATCGGCATCTGCTGGCGGCGCTGAACGGGCTGTTCGGGCGGGACGATTGGCCTACTGGACCGGAAACCTTGATCGTGCGGGGGCTGGCGGGGGGGCGGCAGATGCCGTCGTACCGGACTGATGGGGCGCTCTCGGCGGCGGAACGGGTGCGGATTGGTGGCAGTTGGGCGGATCAGCAGGAACGGGTACGCGGATTGCCCTACAGTCATCGTTGTGAAGATTCCTGTAGGGGCGCTGCTTGCTGCGCCCAGTACCCTTTACGCCTATCCTGATTTCGGCCTCTATATTTTCCGTTCGTCGCATCTCTATCTGGCTGTGCGGTGCGGAGCGATTGGATACAACGGCGCGCATGCCCACAACGATCAACTGTCCGTCGAACTGAGCATCGACGGCGAAGATATCCTGGTCGATCCCGGCACCTATTTATATACCCCACTGCCAGAGAGGCGCAACGAGTATCGATCCGTGCGGGCGCATTGCGCCCCCCAGATCGCGGAGGGAGAGCCGGGGCGGTTGGATATCGACCTGTTCCGGCTGGGAGACGAGGCGCGGGCGGAGTGTCTGTATTTTGGACCAGAAGGATTTATTGGTGTGCATTATGGCTATGGATTCCCGGTGTACCGCGTGGTGACAGTTGAGGCGGAGCGGATTGTGATCGAAGACGCGGCGGAACGGCCACTGCTTACTATTCCGGCAGGGCACTGGCCTGGGCCGGATGCGCCTGCTGTCTCGCTCAAATACGGGGGCCAGAGTCGATGATTCTCATCCTGTCTTATTTTTATACGCCGGATGTCAGCCCACGCGCGCTGCGGTGGAGCGCATTGGCGGAACACTGGGCGGCGCAGGGGCAGCAGGTGACGGTGATCAGCGCGTGGGAGCCAGGGCTGCCTAGCGAAGAAGTGATCAACGGCGTGTGCGTGTACCGCGTTCATTCGATGGTGTTGGAAAAGCTGCACGGCTGGTTCAAACAGGCGAACGTCAACGCGCCTCGCACACAAACTGCTCACGCCGATCCATCCCTGACAAATCGGCCTGCGGAGAAGGGTCACACGAGCGGCCCGCTGGTTTTATCATGCCGTTTATAAGCAGATGTACTGGCCTGATGGTTCGTTCCCCTGGTATGGTCCGGCGCGGCGGCTGGCGCTTAAACTGCCTCCCCCTGATGTGCTGATCAGCGTCTCGACCCCATTCACCGGGCATCTGGTCGGGCGGAGTGTGCATCATCAATACCCGGCGGCGCGCTGGATCGTGGACGTGGGCGATCCGTTTTCGCTGCAAGATATCGACGCGCCGAATAACAGGCGGCTCTATGGCTGGCTCAACCGACGGGTCGAGCGGGATATCTTCCGGCAGGCGGACGCGATCAGCGTGACGACTCCCGCGACGCTGGATCGGTATGCCGCCGCGTTCCCGGAGAGCGCCGCGAAACTGCACCTGATCCCGCCGCTGCTGTCGGTTCCGGCTCTGTCTGACGATCCTGATCCCGCTGCGGATGATCGGATTCGCCTTGTTTTTGCCGGGCGGCTTTATCCTGATATCCGGCGACCCGACTTTTTGCTCAAATTGTTCGCGGGGCTGCTCAATACACCGCTTCAAGATCGGCTGGAACTGCATATTTATGGCTATATCCGGGAGGTCTACGACGCCTTCAAACCCTACACGGCGCTCATTGATCGCCAGATTTTTCTGCACGGCGTCGTGCCTCACGCGGGCGTGATGGAAGCGATGCGGCGGGCGAGCCTGCTGGTGAATATCGGCAACCGGACAGCTTACCAACTGCCGAGTAAGGTGGTGGAAGTTGCCAGCCTGGGCAAGCCGATCCTCAATCTAATCCAGATCGCGGACGACAGTTCGGTAGCGTTTTTCAGCCGCACCCTGCCGTGCTACATCTGCGCGACGGGGACGATCTGCGGCTTCAGGTGGCGACTCTGCACCAGTTCATCACCCATCTGCCGCTGATTGATCGCGCGGCCCTGGACGGCTGGCTGTCAGGCTACCGCGTGGAGGCCATCGCCGCCGCCTATGATAAAATCATGAGTAACAGCCACCCATAAAGAAATGATTCCATGATCATTGATGTGATTGCCGGGGCGCGCCCCAATTTTATGAAAGCTGCCGCGCTGTTCGCCATCGCGGATCAGTACCCCACTTTAACGCTGCGCCTGATCCACACCGGGCAGCACTACGATGCCAATATGTCTGCCGTGTTCCTGGACGAACTCGGACTGCCTCAGCCGTGCGCCCACCTGGACGTGGGATCCGCCAGCCATGCCGCGCAGACGGCGCAGATCATGACGCGCTATGAAGACTGGGTGCAGAGGAACCCTCCCGCGTGGACGGTCGTGGTAGGCGATGTCAATTCCACAGTGGCCTGCGCGCTGGCGGCGACCAAACTTGGAATCCGCGTGGCGCATGTCGAGGCCGGACTGCGCTCCTTTGATCGGACGATGCCGGAGGAGATCAACCGGATCGTGACGGACAGCATCAGCGATCAACTGTTCGTGACGGAGCCATCGGGGGTGGCGAATCTGGCCCGCGAAGGTCGTCCGCAGGAGATCATCCACCTCGTTGGACACGTCATGATCGACACGCTGCTGCGGATGAAACCGAAAGCAGATGGCTTGCATGTGTATCGCCAGTATGGGCTGGAACCGGGCCGCTACTCTTATCTGACGCTGCACCGCCCCGCCAATGTGGACGATGAAGCGCAATTGGGGCAGGTCTGCGAACAGATTCTCTGGCTGGCGGATCAGGAATCCATTATTTTTTCCGTTCATCCGCGTACCCGCTTCCGCTTGAATCAGACGGGGTGGGGCACGAAGCTCGCCGCCGCGCCGAACTTGCATATGGCTGAGCCGCTAGGCTACCTGGAATCGCTGTCGGTGCTGAGCAGTGCGCGGATGGTGATCACGGACAGCGGCGGTTTGCAGGAGGAAAGCTCGGCACTGGGCATCCCCTGCCTGACCCTACGAGATACCACCGAGCGCCCGATCACCGTGACGGAGGGCACGAACCGGGTGATTGCAGGGAACTGGGCGCTGTTCCGGGAGTGTGTGGACGCGATATTGAAAGATACGGGGGAGCGTGTGCCCCGCCCGATCCCCTATTGGGACGGCAGGGCCGGGCAGCGGATTCTGGATATTCTGGCGAGGACGGCCCACCACGAGGTGGCCCACCGGGGGGTGGGGCAGTGAAACAGGTCTTACTACAGCAGGGGCAGGTGATTCTGGCTGATATTCCTGCGCCGATGGTCCAGCCAGGGATGGTGCTCGTCCAGGTCGATCACTCCTGCATTTCCAGCGGCACGGAGATCAGCGGCCTGCGGCAAAGTGGTCTGCCGATCTGGAAGCGGGCGAACCCGGACAAAATCAAAAAGGTAGCGCGGATGGTCGCCGCGCAGGGGGTGAACGCAGCCCGCCATTTCGTTGAGGATAAACTCGCGGCGGGCAGTTTGGGCGCGCCAACGGGTTATTCGGCGGCGGGCGTGATCCTGGAAGTGGGCGAGGGGATCACCGATCTGCAAGTCGGGGATCGGGTGGCATGTGCCGGGGCGGCGTATGCCCATCACGCCGAGATCATCACAGTGCCCCGCAACCTCACCGTGCCCGTCCCCGCCGAACTCGGATTGGACGAAGCGAGTACCGTGACGCTGGGGGCGATTGCCCTGCAAGGGGTGCGCCGGGCCGCGCCGACTCTGGGCGAAACCTTCGTGGTGATCGGGCTGGGCATTCTGGGCCAGATCACGGCACAACTGCTGCGCATCAACGGCTGCCGGGTGATCGGCGTCGATCTGGTGCAAGGGCGGATCGATCTGGCGCGGCGGCTGGGGCTGGACGTGGGTATTCATCCCGACGAAGGCAGCGACGTGGCGCAGGTGATCCGGCTGACGGATGGCAGCGGGGCGGACGGGGTGATCGTCACGGCGGCGACGCCCTCCGACGAGGTGATCGCAGGGGCATTTCGGATGTGCCGCAAAAAGGGGCGCGTCGTGCTGGTCGGGGACGTGGGGCTGAACCTGAATCGGACCGATCTGTATGAAAAAGAGCTGGACTTCCTGGTCTCGACCTCCTATGGGCCGGGGCGCTACGATGCGCAGTATGAAGAGGAGGGGCACGATTACCCGCTTGGCTACGTGCGCTGGACGGAAAACCGCAACATGGCGGAATATGTGCGGCTGCTGGCGGAACGCAAACTGGATATCAAGCCGCTGATCGGCGCGGTTTACCCGCTGGATCAGGCTTCCGCTGCTTACCAATCGCTGGCAGATGGCGCGGATCGCCCGCCGCTGATCCTGCTCTCCTATCCGCGTCCGGCTGGGACTGATCCGCGTATCACGATCAACCCGGCGGCGCGTCCTGCGGCTCCCGGCGCGGTGCGAATTGGTGTGATCGGCGCGGGAAACTTCGCCAGAGAAGTGCATCTGCCGAATCTGAAACGGATGCCCGGCCAGTATGCGATCCAGGCCATTATGAGCCGGAAAGGGGATCACGCGGCAGCGGCGGCGGAGTTGTTTGGCGCGGCCTATGCGACCACCGACGCGGCGCGCGTTCTGGCTGATCCTGATGTGTCCGCCGTGCTGATCGCCACGCGGCACAATTTGCACGCCTCGCTCACATTGGCGGCGCTGCGGGCGGGTAAACATGTGCTGGTCGAAAAGCCGCTGGCCCTCAGCCGGGCTGAACTGGACGAAATTCGGACGTTCTACGAGACTAACCCATCCGGCCCGATCCTGCTGACAGGTTACAACCGCCGTTTCTCCCCTTATACCCAGCGGATTCAGGAACTTGTTCGGGAGCGGCGCGATCCCATGATCATCAACTACCGGATGAACGCGGGCTATATTCCGCTCGATCACTGGGTGCATGGTGCAGAGGGCGGGGGGCGCAATCTGGGCGAAGCGTGCCATATCTACGATCTGTTCACGTTCTTGACGGACAGCCGCGTGACAGAGGTGCAGGCGCGCAGCATCGACCCCAAAACGGCTTATTATTCGCGCCGTGATAATTTCGTGGTCACGCTCACCTTTGACGATGGCTCCCTGGCGACCCTGACCTATACCGCGCTCGGCTCAACGGAATATCCCAAAGAGCGGATGGAAATTTTCAGCGAGGGCCGGGTGATCGAACTGGACGATTATAAACGGCTGGCGGTGAGCGGCATCAAGGGGAAAGGGATCAGCACACCCACGGCGGATAAAGGGCACAAAGAGGAATTAGAAGCTTTTGCCCGCGCCATCCACAGCGGCGAATGGCCGATCCCGCTCTGGCAGCAGATGCAGGCCGCTGATATCGCGCTGCGTGTGGAAGAACAGTTATGACGCTGGTGAGCGTGATTGTGCCTACTTATAACCGGGCCGATCTGGTCGGGCAAGCGATCAACAGCCTGCTGGCACAGACGCGGCTACCCGATGAAATCATCGTGATTGATGACGGCTCCAGCGACGACACGTCCACCGTACTCGCGCGCTACGGTCCGCCTGTGCAGGTGATCCGGCAACACAACCGGGGCCGATCCGCCGCGCGTAATACCGGGCTGGGGGCCGCGTCGGGGGACCTGATCGCTTTCCTCGATTCGGATGATTGGCTGCCGCCGGAGAGCATAACCCGACGCGCCATCTATCTGGAACAGAATCCGGCGGTGGGTCTCGTCTATAGCGACGCCTATCTGAACCAGGAGCAGGGTGAGCTTTTTTCGCAGCGCTACCCGGTTGCACATCCCTCTGGCATGGTCTTCGCTGAACTGGCCCAACACTGTTTTTTCGGCGTGTCCTCGGTCATGGCGCGGCGATCCTGCCTGGGCAGTGATCGGTTTGATGAAACGCTGGAACAGGGCGAGGATTTTGATCTGTGGCTGCGGCTCGCAACTCGCTGCCCATTTGCTTATCTGCCTGAGCCGCTGGCGGTCTACCGGATGCCAGCCGGAGCAGCCGATCCGCGCCGCTGGGGATTCCCCGGCAGCACTTACACCGCGCAGGCATTGCAGGCGCAGCAAAACGAACTTCTCGTCCAGCAGCGCGCCTTTGCCATGCCCGCCTTTGCCCAACTGAGCCGCCGCCAACGCGCCCGGATTGCTGCGTCGCACGCGGTCAAACAGGTCCTGATCGGCAGCCCATCAGCGGCGCGATCCACCCTGCTTAAGGCGATCCGCACCGCGCCCACCGATCCGCTGAGTTACGGCCTGCTCGCCTTTTGCCTGATCGGGCGGCTCGAATGGCTGATTCTGCAACGCCGCCGCCTGAGCCGGATCGTTCATCGCGGAAAGTGAGCGCCGCCGTGCAGCAGCCCCTGGTTTCGATCATTACCCCTTCTTATAACCAGGCCCGCTTTATCGAGCAGGCGATTCAGAGTGTCTTGAGCCAGGACTATCCCGCCCTGGAATATATCGTGATCGATGGCGGCTCGACGGACGGGACGCGGGCGATCCTGGAGTCCTACGGGGATCGGGTGCGCTGGATTTCCGAGCCGGATAACGGGCAGGCGAACGCGATCAACAAGGGGTTTGCCCTGGCGCGCGGCGACATTCTGGCCTGGATCAATGCCGACGATTTTTATGCCCCTGGCGCGATTCGAACGGTGGTGGCGTATTTTCAGGCGCACCCTGACGTGTCCTTATTATATGGGGATGTAATCGCCATTGATGAGGCGGGAAAAGTGTACGGGCGGCGGAAGAATGTCCGTCCCACCACACGCGAGATTCTCATCCACGAGGATGATCCCATCGTCCAGCCGGGCGCGTTCTGGCGGGCTGATCTGTGGCGCAGGGTAGGTGAACTCGATGATAGACTGCACTACACGATGGATTATGATTTCTGGATTCGCGCCGCCGAACAGCACACTCTGACTTATCTCCCTGTTGCCCTGGCCTACGAACGGCTGCATGCTCAGGCCAAAACGGCGACGGGCAGTATCAAGCGCCTGGAAGAAATTGAGCAGCTTGTCTACCGTTATGGGGGCACAACACTGCCGCGCAAGTTTCATGCCGAGGCTGCTGCCGTCTATGTCCTGGCTGGGCGGTTCAAACAGGCGGGGCAATATATACACGGATCGCCCCGTTTCTGGCTCCGTTTTATGCTGTATCTGCTGGCAGTGCCCACACACGCTGTTCCCCATCTGCGGTTGTTCGCCAGCCGCCTCCCCAAACGATAAGGATTCCGTCAAGAAATAGGGGTGCAGACAACAAGCTGACGTATTATGAGATGGATGGGCTTTTCCTGCGGAAGGAGAAAGCGGGCCTTGTTTTCCAGATTTCGAGAGGATCGCCTGCTGCGGCGGGCGGCGGTTACCGGCTTCTTCGTTGTGCTGATCATGACTCTGCTCTATATCCACCCGATTTATCGCTTTTTTGGAAAAGACGTCAACCTGTGGGTCAATTACCTGTTCACGATTGCGGCAGCGCTGACCGGGATGATTGGCTGTTTCCTGCTGTGGCGATCCTTCAGCCAGGGTGAAGTGCTGTGGACAATCTGGGGCGTGCTGGGGATCGGCCTGCTGCTGTGGACCATTGCAGAGATATTCGCCGCCTATTACGACCTTAGCAGTGAGGGCGATAGTCCTTTTCCTTCGTGGGCCGATGCTGCCTGGCTGTCAGGGTATATTCCACTGTTTGCCGCCTTTTATCTGCGCTACCGTTCGCTGCGGGTGAGACCCAGCTGACGTGAGATGGTCTGGGGTGGCGGTGCGTTTCTGGCGGTGACGGTTCTTGCCGCCGTGTTCGTCATTGGCCCGATCATCACCTCGCCCGATTTCAGCACGCGAACTGAACGTCTCATCTCTGTGCTCTATCCCGTTGGTGATCTGGTGATCGCCTTCGGCATTATGCTCAGTGTGATGGTCATGGCCGGGGGGCAGCTTGCCCGATCCTGGCTCATCATTCTCATGGGATTCCTCATGATCACCCTGGCGGATCTGTTTTACGCATACGGTGATTGGAACGGTCTTTACCAGAGCGATCTGCGAGATGGCGTCAACCTGTTTTCCTCCGTGAGCGACATTATCTACATGACCGGATACGTCGTCATCGCCCTCGGCATTCTCGATCAGGGCCGGGCGCAGCGCGTGATCTGAATGCTCACGTTTGGCCCTAAGGCACGGGAAACGCATTTTCCGCCATGAAACTCTCGACTTCGGCGCGGCTGTAAGCGTCCGTGGTGCGGGCCTCACTGCTGTGGCTGATCCCCAGGTCGCCGATGTTCTGCCCGTTGAGCGTGACCACCGCAGACTGGATCGATGCTTCGGCAAACACAGTGAGCAGGAACTGCCAGCGAGCCGCGATCAGCACCGCGTCGCCCGTGCCGGAGATATCTCCGCTCAGGTCCACGACAGCCTGCCCCGCGTTGACCGTTACGCTACTGATCGTTACACTGCCGGTCCACACATTGCGCGGATCGTTGAGCATGGCTTGCAGAGCACCCTGGACATTTGCCGCAGGATCGGCGGAGCGCGGGATATTCGACAGGGTTGGCGACAGGATCAGCGCGTCAGGCACAATGACGACACTCCCAGCCGGGAAGGTATTGCCTGCCAGGGCCGGAAAATAATAGTAGACGAGGGGCATCTGTTCGCCCGGTATCGCGCTGGGCGGGACTGCGGTAGAGCCGTCACTATCACTTGTGAGATTGCAGGCGACAGGCAAGATCAAAAGAGCCGTGAGCAGCAGTAAGCGTATGAGCACCGTTATCTCTCCCTATGGACAGATCAATAACGCTTATTATAGGGTAAATGGCAGACCCTCAATGGTCGGCTGCTGTACGGTTCTCATCCGTTTCTTAAAAATCCGATTTACACTGGGATGAGAAAGGAGTTAGCGCTTATGCGTGTGTTGGTTGTTGAAGATGAAGCCAGCATCGCCCATTTTGTTCGCCAGGGACTCACGGAAGCGGGTTATGCCGTCGATCTCGTTGGTGATGGGCGCGACGGCCTTGCTTATGCACTGGCGGTGGAATACGATGGGTTGGTGCTGGATATTATGCTGCCGGGGCTGAACGGGTTGGATCTGCTGCGCGACCTGCGCGGGCGTGGGATCAAGACGCCAACCCTGCTACTCACGGCGCGCGATACCGTCGATGATCGCGTCGCGGGCCTGGATGCAGGGGCGGATGATTACCTGATCAAGCCATTTGCCTTTCCCGAACTGATGGCGCGCATCCGGGCGCTGCTGCGCCGCCCGCCGCTGCAAATCGATCCGATCCTGTGCGTGGGCGATCTTCAACTCGATACGGCGGCCCATATCGTTCGCCGGGCCGGACATCTGATCGATCTCAGCCCGCGCGAATATTCCATGCTGGAATACCTGATGAGGCATCCGAATCAGGTGTTGACGCGCACGCAGATCGGTGAGCACGTGTGGAATTTCGACTTTTACAACGAGTTGAACGTGGTGGATGTCTATATCGGCTATCTACGGCGCAAAATCGGCCCGGTAATCCAGACGATACGCGGTGTGGGATACCGCATTTGTGACGATGACGACGATCCCTAAACTGTGGCAAAAGCGGGTTCCGATCCGGCTGCGTCTGACGGCATGGTATGTGGTTGCCTTTGGCCTGATCCTGTTCATCTTCGCGGGCATTCTGGAAAATCAGATGCTGGAGAACCTGGAAAATGAAGCGGACAGAACGCTGCTCCTGGGATCGAACCGCGCTCTGGCCTATCTGCGCGTCGAAAACGGCCAGCCAGCTATCCAGGAGGGCGGCGCTCTGGCTGATATGGATGACGATTATTCCATTACCCTGCTTACCCCCGATCAGCAGACGGTTTTGCAGCATATCGGCATCCCGAACGCGCCTCTGTTTGCGGTTGAAAACCAACCGGGAACCGTCGAAAACCCTCATAAAGAAAAGTGGGAGCACAATGATAGCTGGCGAGTTTATACCCAGCCTGTGCGGAACAGCGACGGCACGCTGATCGGCTGGCTGCAAATCAGCCGCGTCTTTGACGAGGATCACCTGTTGGGAATGGTTCGGGGCCATTTCTGCCTGGGTGTCCCTATCGGGCTGCTGCTGTCCGCCCTTGGTGGATTATTCCTGGCGTCGCGCGCCCTGAAACCTATCGACAGCGTCACGCGCACTGCGCAGGCCATCACCGCCAGTGATCTGAACCAGCGGCTGAACTACGACGGTCCCACCGATGAGGTTGGGCGGCTGGCAAAAACATTTGACCAAATGCTGGATCGCCTGCAAGCCGGGTTTGACCGGGAGCGCCGTTTCAGCGGGGATGCGGCCCACGAACTGCGCACGCCGCTGACCGCGCTGAAGGGGCAGATCGGCGTCACGCTGAGCCAGCCGCGCGTTCCAACTGATTATGTCGATGTGCTGCGCAGCCTGGAAGGGCAGGTGGATCGCCTGATCCGCCTGAGCAGTGACCTGTTGTTTATGGCGCGGCTGGACGCGAACCAATCTCAGCGACAGATCGAGCAAATCAATCTCGGTGAGTGGCTGGCCGCAGTCGAAGATCAGATGAGGCCGCTGGCGGAGGCTAAGGGGATCACCCTGCAAAGCCGTATCGCGCCGGATTTGTTGATCAGCGGCAGCATGGACCTGCTGATCCGGCTGTTCCTGAACCTGCTCGATAACGCCATCAAATACACGCCGGACGGCGGCGCGATCACGATTGAAGCATGCCAATCCGCCGCAGGGGTCCAGATCGCCATTAGCGACAGCGGGCCGGGCATTCCTGCCGAGCATCTACCTCACCTGTTCGAGCGCTTTTATCGCGTGGAGGCGGATCGGGCGCGGGGTCAGGCGAACAGCGGCGCAGGGGTGAACGATCCAAGCCTGGGCGGTACAGGCCTGGGTCTGGCGATTGCCCAGGAGATCGCAAGGGTGCACGGCGGGCAGATCATGGTTAGCAGCGGGGTGGGGCAGGGCACAACCTTCACCGTTCATCTGCCAAAATAAGAGTATTCTTAAACTCGTCTCATCGTTTCTTTAATCACGGCTGCCATCCTGATAGGCATTAGCCTGGATGGAGTAAGAAACGATGAACAAGATGAAGGCCAATTTCTGGATCGATGCGGTTCTGCTCATGCTGTTTATACTGGTGCTGCTGCCAGGGGCAACAGGAATCGATCTGCACCAGGGAATTGGGATCGCGCTGGGTGGGGGCGCGGCGATCCATCTCCTTCTGCACTGGACGTGGATCAAGACGGTGTTTGCGCACCGCAAATCCAGACCGGGCCGCGTACAGCGCCTGTTCTGGCTGGATGCAGCGCTGGGGCTGTCCTTCGTTTGGACCGTATTTAGCGGGCTGATGATCTCGCCGCTGGTGGGCAGTCCTGCCCTGAGGCACATGGCTCCCATGCATCACCTGGGCGCGCTGCTGGTCGCAGTCTTCGCCACCACCCATCTCATCCTGCACCGGAAGTGGCTTACCCAGGGCGCGCGGCGCTATCTGTTGGGCGGTGTTTCAGCTAGCCGTGCCCCGTCACGCTGATGTCGGGCGGCTGGCGGATCGTCTGCAAGACCACGCAGTAGCGTTCGGTCAGGCGGATCAGCGTGGCGATCTGATCCTCGCTGGCGTCCGTATCCAGGTCGAAGGCCAGACGAATCGCCCGGAAGCCGACGGGCGCTTCTTTGGACACGGCCAGTGTTCCCCGAAAGTCGAGATCGCCTTCCGCGCGGATCGTCGCGTCCCGCAGATCAACGCCAATGGCTGTGGCAACCGCGGATAAGGTCACTCCGGCGCAGGCGACGAGCGCTTCGAGCAGCAGATCGCCGGAACAGAGGCTCAGACCGTCGCCGCCTGTCGCGGGATGCAGCCCGGCCTGAACAAGCGCCTTGCCCGTTTCGACCTTGCAGGTGATGCCATCCCCAATGCGCCCCTGTGCCTTTAGCGTGACAACGGCGCTTTCCGGGTTGGCGCGGTACTGCTCCTTAATGGGGGCCTGGATTGCGCGCAGTTCTTCCGATTTCATGTCGATTTGCTCCTGTTTGCTGGCAGGAAGATTATACGCAATCAGCCGAGACTCGTCCGAATTGTTTCTGCCATCGTGCGTGCCTTCTCCGGCGCGTTGCCCAGATAGGCGCTGCTGGACATGGCCTCGCGGATGGCCTGGGCGGGGAGATAACGAAGCATGGTTTCATCGGTTGCCAGGGACTCTACCAGGGGATTCGGCATGCCGTCACGGATGGCGCTCCACGCCAGCAAACTGTGCTCGCGCAGCCGTTCGTGCATCTGCTGGCGATCCGCACCCGCCCGCGCCAACACCATGAGCAGCCGTTCGGTGGCGGCAAAAGGCCCGTAGATCGTCAGGTTGCGTCTCACAGCGGTTTGATCGATGACCAGCCCTTCGATCAGCCCGCGCGCCTGGATGAGCATCTCATCAAGCGCCAGGAAAATCTCCGGCAGGACGATACGGCGGTTGGCGGAGTTGTCCAGGGTGCGTTCCAACAGGGAATGGGCGGCGTTGTGCCACAGCACCGGAATCTGCGCGGCAACCCAGCGGCCCAGACTGTCGATATTTTCGGCCTTGATCGGGTTACGCTTGAAGGGCATGGCGGATGATCCCACCTGTTTCTTGCCAAACGGCTCTGACCATTCCCCGATGGGAGGCGATTGCAGCAGGCGCAGATCGAAGGCGAAGCGGTACAGGCTGCCCGCGATCCCGGCCAGGGCGCTGCCGATGATCCAATCCTGCTTGCGGGGGTAGGTCTGGGTCGCGGCGTCGAAGGCGTCCAGGCCAAGCAGGGCCATGACGCGGGCTTCCAGATCAGCGGCGCTGAGTGTGCTCAACGTCGTTGAGCTGGCTCAACATGGTTGAGGGGCGATTCTTCCAGCAGGGCGGTGTAAGAAGCGGCAGTCCCCACCGCGCCTTTGATCCCTTTGCCGCGAATGACCAGCCCGGTTAATGCTCCCCAGTCCATCAGCAAATCCTGCGCATACTGGGCCAGACGGTAGCCAATCGTTGTCGGTTCGGCGGGCTGAAGATGCGTGAAGCCCATCGTGGGCACAGCGGCCCACTGGTCGATCTGGTCCGCCAGCACGCTCAGCAGATCGCGCAGGCGCTGCTGGATCAGGGCGGCGGCTTCACGCAGGCGCAGGGCGTCGGCATTATCGAGGACATCCATGCTGGTCGCGCCCAGGTGAATGATCCCGCCGCCAACCGGACACTGCTCGGCGTAGGTGCGGATTTCGGACATGACATCGTGGCGCAGTTCCGCTTCGTGGGCCAGGGCGCGGGGCAGGTCGATATCGTCCTGGTGAGCGCGCAGATCGTCTAGCTGCTGCGGAGTCACGAGTTCGGCTTCGGATTGGGCCGAGGCCAGCGCCACCCAGACGCGCCGCCACAGCTTGCGACGGTGATGTTCGCTCCAGATGCCGCGCATCTCGGCTGAGGCGTAACGCCAGGTGAAAGGAGAGATAAAGGTGTCGTGCCCGAATGACTGCATAGGTGCCCCGCGAGAAATATGAGTTAGACCTTTATTAACAAACTTTTGTGAAAAATTAGTTGATCACTTCGCCGCGTGGCGATTTCTGAAATCATTATTTTTTGGCACCCTCACTAACCATTCTCTAACCTTCTATCAACTTCGAAAACCGGCTCATTTTTGGAGGAGGCTATTACACAAGCGGCGCACGGGCAAGCAGCGCTACTATAGGCCAACTCTCAGCATACACCCAAAGCCCCTTCTAAAATACTCCTTTAAAGTTGAACCTTAAGTACGAATTTGAAGATATACGTGAACTTAATTCGGGATAGAGGCTTAAGCGCTTAAGACCTGCCGGAATCACAGAGTCGTTTTGTTGAACGAGTTGGGATAGGGCAGTAAGTCTGCCAGTTTAGCGACCTGATCGATACCCAGGATAACCTCGGTTTCCGCCAGATTTTCCGGGTGGATTTGCCGCATGAACTCACGGCACCGTCCACAGGGCGACAGCACGAACAGCTCCCCTTCCTCGTTTTTCCAGACGGCGACGATTTTGCGAATCTTGAACTCACCCGCCGTGATCATCGCCGCAATGGCACTGTGTTCGGCACAAAATCCGATGCCGGAACCGATGTCAATGCAGACGCCATGATAGACATTACCCGCCCCAGAGACCAGGGCGCAGCCTACGTCACCGGTCATATGGCCGTCGAACTCTCTGGTATGCACCAGCGATGCGGCGCGCGCGATCAGTACCGTGTTTGAGATGTCTGACATATTTTTGCTGCCATTTCTGACGTCGGAGCGTCCATCCATCAACCCGAGTTCAGGATAAGTGAGAGTGCCACCGGACCATGTATTTTACCACGGCACAAAGCGCGTCAAGGGAAGTTAGTGAATCCGTACAGATGGGGTCGGATTCGGAAAAAAGTGTATCGCCCAGGAGTTAAGTTGCACAAAAATAGTGGCGTTAAATCGGGCAATTCGCCTGATGCGAAACAGGTTCTTTAAGCCGAGAATGAGATTTGTTGCACGGGGATGCATTTCTTCTGCAAAAAGGAGGTCCCGCAGTGGAAGACTTAAAACCGATTCGAGTAGAGGTGTGGGAACGCGACAAAGAGAGCGATCTTACACCTCACAGGCTCACGACGACCTGCTTGACTGCCCGAATTTTTTTTGTAGAAGGCGAACTTTCAC
Source organism: uncultured Chloroflexia bacterium (assembly GCA_963753545.1). Lineage (GTDB taxonomy): Bacteria > Chloroflexota > Anaerolineae > Aggregatilineales > Aggregatilineaceae > CAVWCQ01. Next base: position 88,485 of record CAVWCQ010000009.1, on the reverse strand, counting down.
CCAATCAGATACACGAGTTATGCAGCGGCCTTCTGGCCGATCCCGTTACCGAAGATTTCACCGTTTCCCCCGCCGATCAAATCAGTTCTCCCCTGTTAGCCGACCATACCATCGAAGTAACTCTTCTGCCCGGCGTAACCGATCCGGTGGCGGAAAATTTGCTGCGGGCGGCGCATCTGCTGGGGATGGACGGGGTAAAGCGGGTCGCAACCGGAGCGCGTTATCTGCTGCGCGGCGAACATACGCCCGGCGATCTGCACAAACTGGCGAACAGCGTCTATTCTAACCCCGTCATCCAGCGCTACGAAATTGATCGCCCCATCGCGCCGCCGTTTGTGCCCACTGATGGCGCGGATAATCTGGTGGATGTTGTTCCCCTGCGCGGCGCGGATGACACTACCCTGCAGCGGATCAGCGCGGATCGCTGCCTGTCGCTGAGCCTGGCGGAGATGCAGGCGATCCAGGTCTATTTTGCGGACGAAGGGCGCGATCCAACCGATGTTGAGTTGGAAATGCTGGCCCAGACCTGGAGCGAACACTGCGTACACAAGACCTTTAAAGCCGTGGTCGATTATACGGGTCCGCTACCCGGCGCGCCCGCCCACAGCACACCCGTCGCGCAGCGGATCGACGGGCTGCTGAAATCGACTATTCGCGGGGTGACGGATCGCCTGAACAAACCCTGGATTCGCTCGGCTTTTGTGGACAATGCCGGGATTGTGGCCTTCGATCGAGCAGTGGGACGTGGCCTTTAAGCTGGAAACGCACAACCACCCCTCGGCGATTGAACCGTTTGGCGGAGCGAATACCGGCGTGGGCGGCGTCGTGCGCGATATTCTGGGCGTCAGCGCGCGGCCGATTGCCAATACCGATGTGCTCTGCTTCGGCCCGCAGGATCTGCCGGATCAGCGCTCCCGGCGGGCACGCTGCACCCCCGCCGCGTGATGGATGGCGTGGTGCACGGCGTGGAAGATTACGGCAACAAAATGGGGATTCCGACCGTCAACGGCGCGATCCTCTACCACCCCGGCTATACGGCCAATCCGCTGGTATTCTGCGGCTGTCTGGGCATTCTGCCGCATGGATCGCATCCGACGCACGCCCAACCCGGCGATCTGATTGTGGTCATCGGCGGGCGCACCGGGCGCGATGGCCTGCGCGGCGCGACCTTCTCCAGCATGGAAATGGACACCACGACCGGGGAAACGCTCGGCAGCGCGGTGCAGATCGGCCACCCGATCAACGAGAAGCAGGTGCTCGAAGTGGTGCTGCGCGCCCGCGACGAACGGCTTTATAACGCCATCACCGACTGCGGCGCGGGCGGGCTGTCCTCGGCGGTAGGCGAAATGGCCGGGGAAATGGGCGGAAGAGTCCAGCTTGCCAGCGTTCCGCTCAAATATCCCGGCCTGCGCCCCTGGGAAATCTGGCTGAGCGAGGCCCAGGAGCGGATGGTCCTGGCGGTTCCGCCGCAAAACTGGACTCGCTTGCAGGAGATTTGTGAAGGGCAAAATGTCGAAGCGGTCTGTCTGGGTGAACTTGAATCCACAGGCCGCTTCCGTCTTTATGATGGGCGATCGTACGGTCGCCGATCTGTCGGTGGACTTTTTGCACAATGGTATCCCGCGCCGCCATTTGATCGCGAACTGGCAGCCGCCCGCTGATCAGCCATTCGGCCGCGCCCGAACCCGCCGATCTCGCGGCCCCGCTGTTCGATCTGCTGGCCCACCCGAATATCCGCAGCAAAGAAGCGGTGATCCGCCGCTACGATCACGAAGTGCAGGGCGGCACGGTGGTCAAACCGCTGGTTGGCGTGGACGATCACGGCCCCAGTGATGCCGCCGTGCTCGTTCCGCTGGATGCGCAGATCACAACGCCCGGCGATCAGCCCAAAGGACTTGCGCTCTCGGTGGGTATTGCGCCCCATTACACCGACCTTGACCCCTACGCGATGGCCTGGGCCGCCGTTGATGAGGCCATGCGCAATGTCGTCGCCGTCGGCGCGGATCCCGATCAGGTGGCGCTGCTCGATAACTTCTGCTGGGGCAACCCGGCTGCCAGATCGCCTGGGGAGTCTCGTGCGCTGCGTGCAGGGCTGCTACTGATGCGGCGCTGGCCTATGGCGCGCCGTTTATCTCCGGCAAAGACAGCCTGAACAATGAATATGCCGATGAAACAGGCCAGAAGCGCGCCATCCCTGGCACGCTATTGATCTCGGCGCTGGGCATGGTTCCCGATGTGCGCCGCACCGTGACGATGGATTTGAAGCGCGCCGGAAACCGCCTGTATGTGGTGGGCGATACGCGCGATGAACTGGGCGGCAGCCATTATGGACTGGTCAAGAACAGCCAGGGCGGCACGGTTCCCCAGCCTGTCACACCTGCGCCGGATCGTCTGCGCGCGCTGCACCGCGCCATTCGCGCCGGGCTGGTCCAGTCCTGCCACGACTGCTCGGAAGGCGGCCTCGGCGTGGCGCTGGCTGAAATGTGTATCGCCGGGCGGCTGGGCGCGGAGATCGAGCTGTCCAGCATCCCGGGCGCGGCGACTGATCGCCCGCGATGATGCGCTGCTGTTCTCCGAATCGATCAGCCGCTTTGTGGTCGAAGTGCGCCCCGACGACGGCGCCGCTGTTTGAAGCGATCCTGACGGATGTGCCGCACGCGCCGATTGGCTGGGTGGCGGATGAGGCGGACGGGCTGCGTATCGTGGGGCGGCGTTCTGCTGGAATCTGCGTACAGATCAGCGAATTGGAACGGGCGTGGCGGGGACGAGGCCCCATCTCCCAACCTCTTGCCCGATTGCATGCAGCAAGCGGAGCGATCAACCTCTCCTACGACGCGGGGAGAGAAGGACGACGCTTGCGTTGTCCAGGCGATGCGGTCGCCGCGCGTTCTGATCCTGCATGCCAACGGCACGAACCGGGATCGGGAGGCGGCGCTGGCCTGTGAACTGGCCGGGGGCAGCGCGGAGATCGTCCACATCAACCAACTGATCAGCGGCGAAAAGCGCCTGCTCGATTATGCCATGCTGGTCGTGCCGGGCGGCTTCTCCTATGGCGACGACCTGGGCGCGGGGACGCTGTTCGCCATGAGTTTCAAGCACCGCCTGGGCGATGACGTGGCGCGCTTTGTAGCCAGCGGGCGGCCTGTGCTCGGCATCTGCAACGGCTTCCAGATTCTGGTCAAAGCGGGCCTGCTGCCCGGCGCGCCGTTCGGCACGAATGGGGATCGCTGCGTGACGCTGGCGGCGAACGACTCCCGCCATTTTGAATGCCGCTGGGTCTACCTTCAGCCGGAAGCCAACAGCCGCAGCCTGTTCACCGAAGGGCTGGACGATCTGATCTACTGCCCGGTCGCGCACGGGGAAGGGCGGGTTGCCGTCCGCGATGCCGCGACGCTGGATCGGCTGCACGCACAGCGGCCTGATCGCGCTGACCTATGTCCATGCCGATGGATCACCCGCCGCCTATCCCGCCAACCCGAACGGCTCGATTGGGGGTATCGCCGGGCTGTGCAATCCCGAAGGGAACGTCCTGGGCCTGATGCCGCACCCGGAGGATCACCTGTTCCCCTGGCAGCACCCGCATTTTCATCGCGGCGAGAGCGGCCTGTTGGGGCTGCGCCTGTTCGAGAATGGGATCAAACGGGCGTAGATTGCCCTCACCCCGGCCCTCTCCCACAAGCAGAAAGAAGCGGGGAGAGGGGAGAAGCAGGGGAAAAATAGGTTTAGATTGACAGTCTGGACGGGGAAACAAGCCACCCGCAAAAAGGGCGCAGCAAGCAGCGCCCCTACAAAAACATTGAATGGGATTCATGATGCTGACACACGAAGAACTGCTACACGCCGTACCCTTTCAAACGATTGATCTGCCGGGCTGGGGGCCAAAACAAGAGGGCAAGGTCCGCGATATTTACCAGAAAGATGGGCAGCGCCTGCTGATCACGACGGATCGCGTCTCGGCCTTTGATCGCGTGTTGGGCGCGATCCCGTTTAAAGGGCAGGTGCTCAACACGCTCAGCGCGTGGTGGTTCGAGCAGACGCGCGATATCGTGGCGAACCATGTGATCGCCGTGCCCGATCCGAATGTGATGCTGGTCCATGAAGCCGAAGCGCTGCCCGTTGAGGTCATCGTGCGCGGCTATATCACTGGCGTGACATCAACCTCGCTGTGGACGCTCTACGCGGCAGGTGAACGCACCCCTTACGGTATTTCGCTGCCCGACGGCCTGCGCAAAAACGATCCGCTGCCCGCGCCGATTATCACGCCAACGACCAAGGCGACGGGCGGCAAACACGACGAACGGCTGACCCGTGACGAGATCATCAGCCAGCGCCTCGTCAAGCCGGAACTGTGGGAGCAGGTCGAGGCGGCGGCCCTGGCGATCTTCGCGCGCGGCCAGCAGATCGCGCAGTGGGCGCGGGCTGATCCTGGTGGATACCAAGTACGAGTTCGGCCTGATCAATGGGCGATTGGCCCTGATTGATGAGGTCCACACGCCGGATTCGAGCCGCTACTGGACTCAGGAGTCCTACCAGGGTGGTGAACCGATCAGCTTTGATAAAGAATTCCTGCGCCTGTGGTTTGTCGAGCGCGGCTATCGTGGGGAAGGAACACCGCCCGCTATGCCCGCCGAGTTTATCGCCCAGGCCGCCGAACGGTATATCGCCGCATACGAACGTCTGACCGGACAGTCCTTTATGCCCGGAGAACAGCCCGCCAGACCCGCATCGCGCATAACGCGCGCATTGCGAGTTTGTTGACTCAGGAGGAAATTCGATGAACAACCACCAGTCTCATATCGTTGTGCCGATTATTATGGGATCAAGCGCCGATCTGGATCATGCCCACGAGATCGCTAAAACGCTCGATAAACTGGGCGTGCCCTACGAGATGCGGATCGGATCGGCCCACAAGACCCCGTCCCATGTGCTGGAAATCTGCCGCCAGTATGAAGCCGATCCCCGCGCCAAAGTGTTTATCACCATCGCTGGGCGCTCCAACGCGCTCAGTGGCTTTATCGATGCCCAGGTGTCGGCTCCGGTGATCGCCTGCCCGCCGATGTCGGATGGATTTGGCGGCGCGGATATTTTCTCCTCCTTGCGCAATACCAGCGGCGTGGCTCCAGCGGTTGTCCTGGAACCGAGCGGCGCGGCTTTGCAAGCAGCGAAAATCTCTGGGGCTGGTCGATTCAACCGTCAAAGCGCGCGTGATGGCCTTTCAATTGAAAGCCGTGGAAACCGTTCTGCAAAGTGACGCAGCCCTGGCCGGGGAGCCAACCCAGCGATGAACGAGGATCGCCCCCACGAGGCGTGCGGCGTCTTTGGCGTTTATGCACCGGGGCGCGAAGTCGCGCGGCTGACCTTCTTTGGCCTGTTCGCGCTTCAACATCGCGGGCAGGAAAGCGCCGGGATCGCCACTTATGATGGGCAGCGGGCCATGATCCACAAGGATATGGGGCTGGTCTCGCAGGTGTTTAATGAGGCCAATCTCGCCCCGATGCAGGGTCACCTTGCCATCGGGCACACCCGCTATTCCACGACGGGCTGCTCTAATCTGGGCAATGCGCAGCCCTACCTGATCGAAACGATGTGCGGGCCGCTGGCGGTAGCTCACAACGGCAACCTGACCAATGCCCATGAACTGCGCCAGGTGCTGCTGGCGCGCGGCGTTGGGCTTTCCGCCACGACCGACAGCGAACTGATTACCCAGATTCTCGCCGCGCCGCCGGAAACGTGGGGCGGCAGCAACGGCACCTCCGATCGCTGGTGTGCCCGCATCCGCGCCTTTATGCATATTGCTGACGGGGCCTATTCGCTCGTCCTGCTGACCAGTGACGCGATCTACGCCGTGCGCGATCCGCTGGGCCTGCGCCCGCTCTGCCTGGGCAAACTGGCCGAGGGGTATGTCGTCGCTTCGGAGACATGCGCTCTCAGCACCATCGGCGCGGCGTTCATCCGCCATGTCGAACCGGGCGAGATCGTCCGGCTGGATGCGCATGGACTGACCTCGGTCAAAGGGCGATCTGAGGAACGGCGGGCGCTCTGCGTATTTGAATATGTCTATTTCGCCCGGCCCGATTCCAACCTGGAAGGCCCGGTCATTCACCGCGTCCGCCAGCAGATGGGCCGCCAGCTTGCCCAGGAAGCGCCTGCCGATGCGGATATTGTCGTTCCTGTGCCCGATTCCGCGATCCCGGCAGCGATTGGCTACAGCCAGCAGACAGGTATCCCGTTCACCGAGGGGCTGATCAAAAACCGCTATATTGGCCGCACCTTCATCCAGCCCGATGACGGCCTCCGCAAGCAGGGTGTGAGGCTGAAATTTAATGCGCTGGATGCCAATCTGCGCGGCAAGCGCGTCGTGCTGGTCGATGATTCGATTGTGCGCGGCAATACGTCCGGCCCGTTGGTCCAGCTTCTGCGCGAGGCGGGCGCGGTCGAAGTGCATGTGCGGGTCAGTTCGCCGCCTGTGCGCCATCCCTGCTTTATGGGCGTCGATATGGCAACCTACGCGGAACTGATCGCGCATCACCTGGACGTGGACCAGATTCGCGATCACATTCAGGCGGATTTGCTGGGTTATCTCAGCCTGCGCGGGATGCTTGGGCGCGATCCGCTCGCTGGTTGGCCCGGCGGCGGGATACTGCACAGCCTGTTTTTCCTGCGAATACCCGGTTGATATCCCGGAATGGCTGTTCCGAGAGGATCGCGAAACAGTGGAGGCTCTGGAATGTTAAACGTTTTGGTGATTGGCTCTGGCGGGCGCGAACATGCCCTGGCCTGGACCTTAGCTCGTTCGTCCCAGGTCGATCAGGTGATCGTCGCGCCCGGTAACGGCGGCACAGAATGGCCTGCCAGCCAGGATCAACGGCCCTGCCACAATGTGCCGATCAAAGTGGACGATTTTGAGGCGCTGCTGGCTTTTGCCCGCGACAACCAGATTGGCCTGACCCTGGTCGGCCCGGAAGTGCCGCTTGCCGCCGGGATCGTGGATCGGTTTCAGGAAGCTGGCCTGCCCATCTGGGGGCCGCGCCGCGCAGCCGCCCAGCTTGAAGGCTCCAAGTCCTACGCCAAAGATTTTATGCGCCGCCACACGATTCCCACCGCTGAATACGGCGTTTTTGACGATTACGCTGCTGCCAGTGCCTTCGTCGAGAATTTCGGGCGCAACGTGGTAGTTAAGGCCGATGGGCTGACGGCAGGGAAGGGTGTGCTGGTCTGCGGATCGGTGGAGGCAGCCAAGGACGCGCTGCACAGCATTCTGGTCGAGCGTATTTTTGGCGAGGCCGGGCGGCGCGTCGTGGTGGAAGAGCGGCTGGACGGCGTGGAAATCTCCGTGCTGGCCTTCAGTGATGGCAAAACCGTCCTGCCGATGCCCGTTGCCCGCGATCATAAGCGGGTGAACGATGGCGACCAGGGGCCGAATACAGGCGGGATGGGGGCTTATTCGCCCGCGCCCGATATCAGCGCCGCGCTGGTAGACGAGGTGTGCCGCACCGTCCTGCAACCCGCTGTCAAAGGCATGGCTGCTGAGGGAACACCTTACGTTGGCGTGCTTTATGCCGGGCTGATGATCACGCCGGACGGCCCGCGCGTGCTGGAATTTAACTGCCGCTTTGGAGACCCCGAAACGCAGGTGATCCTGCCCCGCCTGGAAACCGATCTGGTGGATATCTGCCGCGCCTGCATCAACGGGACACTGGATCAGATCGATGTGCGCTGGCGGCCTGAGTCGTGCGCGACTGTGGTGATGGCTTCCGGCGGGTATCCGGGCAAGTACCAGACCGGGCTGCCCATTCACGGGCTGGATCAGACGTCCGCCCAATGTGATCGTGTTCCATGCCGGGACGGCCCGCCAGGGGTCTGACATTCTCACCGCCGGGGGGCGCGTGCTGGCCGTGACCGCGCTCGGCCCTGATCTGCCTGCTGCCTTGAAGCATGCGTATGCCGGGGTGGATCAGATTCATTTTGATGGCAGCCATTTCCGGCACGATATTGGCCAGCGTTTTACAGGGGGAAAATCATGAGTCAGTATGCACAGGCAGGCGTCGATATTAACGCGGGAGCACAGGCGGTCAGCCTGATGTCGGACGCGATCAAAGCCACCTATGGCCCGGAAGTGCTTGCCGGGACGGGCGCATTCGGCGGGCAGTACGATATTTCCGGCCTGAAACGGCTGGGTTTTCCCGTGCTTGTCGCTTCGACGGACGGCGTGGGAACCAAAACGAAAGTCGCCGCCCGCCTGGATCGCTGGGACACCATCGGGCACGATATTGTCAATCACTGCGCCAACGATATTTTGGTGCAGGGCGCGCGCCCGCTCTTTTTCCTCGATTATGTGGCGTCTGCTCGCCTGAATCCGGTGCAGGTCGCAACCGTCGTGCGCGGCATCGCGGCGGCCTGCGAAGAAGTTGGCTGCGCGCTGCTGGGCGGCGAAACAGCGGAGATGCCCGGCGTTTACCAGCCCGGCGAAATTGATCTGGTTGGGACCATCGTCGGTGTGGTCGAGCGCGGCGATCTGCTGAACGGATCGCGCATCCAGCCCGGTGACGCCATCCTGGGCCTGCCGTCGGTTGGGCTGCACACCAACGGTTATTCCCTGGCGCGCGCGGTACTGGCCGATCTGGATTGGTCCGTGCCGCTGCCGGAGCTGGACGGCGCTTCCGTGGGGGACATTCTGCTCAGACCGCACCGCTGCTATCTGAACCCGGTCCATCGTCTTCTGCGCGTGGGAATCGACGTGCGCGGGCTGGCCCATATCACCGGGGGCGGGCTGATCGACAACCTGCCGCGCATCCTGCCGCCCGGCGTTGGCGCATCCATCCAGCGCGGGTCGTGGCCCGAACTGCCGATCTTTGCACTGATCGAGCGGCTGGGAAAAGTGGATACGGCTGAGATGTTCCGCGTCTTTAATATGGGGCTGGGCATGGTAGCCGTCATCCCGGCGGCGCAGGTCGATCAGGCTTTGCGCGCGCTGCCCGGCGATATCTTCCAGGTGGGCGAGATTGTGCGCGGGCCGCAGATCGTCGCGATAGGGGGGATTTGAAAATGCGTTTAGCCGTCCTGGTGTCCGGTTCCGGCACCAACCTGCAAGCGATTATTGACGCCATAAACAATGGGTACCTGGAGGCGGAGATCGTGCTGGTTGTCTCCAACCGCCGCGCCGCGTATGCGCTGGAACGCGCCGCCCAGGCCGAGATTCCGGCCCTCTATTTTCCGTTGAAGCCCTACACCGACCAGGGCTTGAGCCGCCAGCGCTACGACGCTGATCTTGCGGACGCAGTCAGTGCCTATGCGCCCGATCTGATCGTGCTGGCGGGGTGGATGCATGTCCTCAGTATCGCCTTCCTTGATCAATTCCCCGGCAGCGTGATCAATCTGCACCCGGCTCTGCCCGGCACATTCCCCGGTACGGAGAGCATCCGGCGGGCCTATGAAGCCTTCCAGAGCGGCGCAATCGCAGCCAGCGGGTGTATGATTCACACGGTGATTCCCGAAATTGACGCGGGTGAGGTCATCTGTCAGGCGGACGTGCCGTTCAAACCGGGCGACAGACTGGACGATTACGAGGCGCGGATGCATGCCGCCGAGCACCGCCTGATTGTCGAGGGAATCCGGCTCATGGCGGAGCGGATCGCGCCGCTGGAATTGGCGTAGGTTTTTCTATTGATGCGTCTCTGGCGCGCAACTAGGTTGTTTCGCACGCTGCGCGCCCGTGCAACCTCGGTTGGCGAGTGCCCCTACATTGTTGACTACTTCTGCGATGCAGTTTTTGGCGTAGGGACTTGAGACATGCGGATCGAACTTAAATATGGCTGTAATCCTCACCAGAAGCCTGCAACCTTCAGCGCGCCGGAAGGGGCTTTTCAGGTGCTCAACGGCGCGCCGGGTTATATCAACCTGCTCGACGCGCTCAACGGCTGGCAGTTGGTGCGCGAACTGCGCGCCGCAACCGGAACGCCTGCGGCGGCCTCCTTTAAACATGTCAGCCCGGCAGGGGCGGCGATAGCCCGGCCTTTGGACGAAAACTTCAAACGATCCCAGATGATCGCGGACGACGATCTCTCCCCGGTAGCAACGGCCTATGCCCGGGCGCGCGGCGGGGATCGCCTGTGCTCCTTTGGCGACGCGGCGGCAGTGAGCGATGTCGTGGATGTTTCGCTGGCCCGGCTGCTGGCGCGCGAAGTGTCGGATCTGATCATCGCGCCCGCCTATGAGCCGGAAGCGCTGGAAATTCTCAAGGCCAAGAAAAAAGGCGGCTATCTCGTCCTGCAAATGGACTCCGATTACCAGCCGCCAGAAATGGAATCGCGGGAGATCTTTGGCTGCACATTAGCGCAGCGCCGCAACGATGCCCAGGTGACGCGGGAGACGTTCCGCAACATGGTCACCCAGAGGTGCCCCGTACCCGATGACATTCTGGAAACGCTGATCGTCGCTACGATTGCGCTCAAATACACGCAGTCCAATTCGGTGTGCGTCGCCTACGATGGACAGGTGGTGGGGATGGGCGCGGGCCAGCAGTCTCGCGTGCATTGCACACGGTTGGCCTGTGACAAGGCGGAAAAGTGGTTTTTGCAGCAGCATCCCACCGTACTCGAAGCCAAGTTCAAAGCGGGCCTGAGCCGCGTGGACAAAACAAACGCTATCGATCAGGTCTTGCTGTGGGATGAGTTGTCTGCCCGCGAAGAGGCGGCGATGTTATCCTGCTTCGAGATTGCCCCGCAGCCAATCGACCGGGCGGCGCGGACGGCATGGTTCAGACAATTCGACGGAGTCTGCCTCAGTTCGGATGCGTTTTTCCCCTTCCGGGACAGCATCGACCGGGCCAGCCGCACCCATGTCCAATATGTCGCCCAGCCGGGTGACTCGCTGCGCGATGAGGAAGTGAGACAGGCTGCCGAAGAATATGGCATGGTCATGTTCCATACCGGGCTGCGCTGCTTCCAGCATTAGGTTTCCCCGTCTACAGACTCTTTTTGGATCACGGCGGGAATGTGCCTCTAAATGCATGTTCCCGCTTTGTGCTAATATAGGATGAGGAGAAGAGTGCTGCTGATGGTCCGGCTGCCTGCCTGAGGAGATAAGCAGTTTGAGTGATTTATTGGTGGTCGATGATGAAGTCAATTTGCTCGAAGCACTAAGCATTATTTTGTCGGAAGAAGGGTACGAGGTCCAGACAGCCGCATCGGGGGAGCTTGCCCTGGAAATTCTGGAAAGTCAGGAGGGATATCAACCCGCGCTGATCGTGACCGACGTCATTATGCCCGGCATCACCGGCATTCAATTGATGGAAACGGTGCGTTCTCGGCCCCAATATGAGCAAATACCCTTTCTGTTCATCAGCGCGACCTCAACCGATGAAATGGAAGCGCAGATGCGGAAGTTCAAAAACGCTCACTTTTTACGAAAACCCTTTCAGATTGACCAGTTATGTACCACCATCAAAACCCTGATCAATGGTTGATGGCGTTTTTGATTCACTCCTCAGAATTTACTTGCTAATCTGTCTGAATTGCCTCATACTTATAGATGTGACACACGAACTCGCGTAGGGAGCGATGTGGGTCAGTTTTCCTATGGGCGCGGGGTATTCAGTCTCAGTATGCAATACCATTTAACACTCTACAGCATCGCTCTCTTATCCGGCTTTCTGATGGATATAGTAATTGCGCTGGCTGCATGGCGTCGCAGGCCCGCTGTGGGCAGTCTGCCGCTGTTCCGGGTGGGTCTTGCCATCGCCCTATGGTCGCTTGCCGCGACCTGTGACGCGGCGGTTGCGGGCCTCCATAACAAACTGTGGTTTGGCAAAATAGCTTATATTGGTATTGCTATTATGCCCGCGCTGTTTCTGATTTTCGCGCTGGATTTCGGACAGCACATCCGCTATCTGACACGCCGCACCTATGTCCTGCTGGCAATCATACCGCTGGTGACCATTGTTCTGGCCATCGTCAACGAGTGGCCCTACGTGCTGGATCACCCGGCGGCGAGAGATTTACCTCCCTACCAGCAGGATACAGCCTGGTACATTATTCATGCGATCTACAGCTATTCATGCATTGGCTGCGGATTGTTTTTGCTGTACCGCGCGGCCTACCGCTTCCCAACGTATTATTTACCACGCATTATTGTGCTGCTGATCAGCACCCTTGTCCCCTTTGTCGCCAACATCATTTATGTGGGGGGATTGACTCCTGGGTATGACTGGACGCCCATCGGCTTCGCAGTGTCGGGCGCGCTGCTGACCTTCGCGGTCTTAAAACTTCAGATTTTTGATCTGGTTCCCATTGCACGCACTCGCCTGATCGAAAAGATGCCGGATGGCGTGCTCGTCCTGGATTCGCAGAACCGCATTCTGGATCTCAACCCGGCTGCCTTCCGCTTCCTCGGCAATAATCACCACTCCGTGATCGGGCAAAATGCCGCCGATGTGCTGCCCTTCTGGCCGGAACTGTCAGCACGGTGGCGTGAGACGGCGACGATTCGCGGTGAATTTGTCCTCGATGATTTAGTTGGGCGGGTGATTGATCTGCGGATTTCACCTGTGCACCAGCGAACGAGGCAGTTAGCGGGTGGCTGCTGGTAATGCGGGACGTGACGCGGCGTAAACGCGCCGAACAGGCCCTGGTCCAGCAGACCCGCGAACTGCGCGCGCGGAATGCGGAACTGGACGCCTTTGCTCATACCGTTGCCCATGACCTCAAAAACCCCCTATCGACGATCATCGGCATCAGCGAACTGGTGCTGATGGATCTCACGGAGCTTCATATCCCGGCAACGACGATCACGCTGGTCCAGGAACAACTGGATATGGGGTATAAAGTGACGCGGATCATCGATGATTTGCTGATGTTGGCGACGGTACGCCAGCAGGATATCATGATTCACCCCATCGATATGGAGAGTCTGATCAACGCGGTGGAAAGCCGCATGGCTTCTCAGATCGCGGAGTGCGGAGTCGAACTTCGCAAACCGGAGCGTTGGCCGACCGCGCTGGGCTATGCGCCCTGGATCGAAGAGGTGTGGGTTAACTATATTGGGAACGCCCTCAAATATGGCGGCAGTTCACCCCAGATCAGCCTGGGCGCAGAGCCACGCGGCAGCACGATCCGGTTCTGGGTGCGCGATAATGGGCCAGGGCTGTCACCTGAACAGCAGGAACGCCTGTTTGTGCCCTTCACCCGGCTGCATACCAGCGAATCGGAGGGGTACGGGCTGGGACTCTCTATCGTTCACCGCATCCTGGAACGGTTGGGGGGGCAGGTGGGTGTCGACAGCCAAATCGGGCAGGGCAGCACGTTTTACTTCACCCTGCCAGCCGCGACGGAGCAGGAACAAGAAGCAGGGGTAGGCCAACCCAGAACCCACCCCTCCTGATATCCTCGTTAATCCTGGAAGCGCTGGGCCATCCCCGGATCGACATTGTCGCCAAAGTCCTGCACCGTGTTCAGCAGATCCTGGCGCATTTCAACCGCCTTTTGCGAAAGCTGCTGCAAGTGCGTTTGAACCTGCTCAAGATAGGCAGCCGCCGCATTACCCGTCAGCCCGACACACCACGTCTGGGTAAGCTGCTGGCTGAGTTGGGTGAGCGTCGTGATCATCTGCTTCAGCTCGCCGTTCGCGTTTTCAAACATATTCGCGGCAGCCATCACCTGGTCATAATTAATTGAAAATTCGGCTGATGACATGGTTCCTCCTGGCTCGTTAGCCGTTGGTGATGCTGTTGATGGATTGCATGGCCTCGTTCACCATCTGGAGCACCTGGTTGAAGGCGTTCTGGCAGTACTGCATCATCTCGTTCGTTTCTTTGAGATGCTGCAAGAACAGGTTTTTATCGTTGAAGAACGCTTCTGCGCCTTCACCAATCCAACCGCCGTCTTCCAACGGCGCAGTTACGCTGCGCAAGTTGGAGTCCATCGTTTCCGCTTTTTGAATTTGCTGGGCCATCATATTCACGGCCTGTTCCATACCGTCGGTCATAAAGTCAAAGATAGACATCAGACATTCTCCTAGGTTGGAATCTGAGCGTTCATGGATTCATCGGTGTTCTGGAATTCGCTGATGGTGTCGCCCAACAGCCCGGCGGCCATATTGTAGATATCCGCAAATTCCTGGATGACTCCCATGTCGCGCTGAAGCAGATCATTAAACATGTTGCCGCATTCACCCATAAAACCGCCGTCTTCAAACATCGAGGCGATCTGCTGGATGCCCTGAAAGCAGTCCGAGTAGGTCTGCGAATTCTGCTTAAACTGGTTAAGCGACCCTTCGAGAGAGGGGAAATTCAGAAAAATATCCATGGGTTATCTCCGCTACTGCTGCTTAAAGAGAGCAGCCCCGCTTTCGTCCAGATCCTGGATTGTCTGCTTGATACGGCGCAGCTTGGTTTCCAGGGCTTCAAATTCGCTCAGGATTTCCTGGGCACGCTTGGAAGCGATATCGGCCCACCAGTTACCGAAGGACTGCCCGGCGAGGCCAGTCCATGAACCCATCATATCCTCAACCGAGCCTGACAGCGTGCTCAAGGCGGAGTTACTGTTGTCGTGCATGTTGCCAATGGCGCTGAGAGCCTGATCAATAGCCTCATATTCTGCGCGGAGTTGTGGCATCGTAAATGCTCCTCATCGTTACCTAGGCGACCATCGATTGCAGCGAGGACAGCCCTTGCGAGGCCAGCCCTTCGAACTTGCCCTGGCACACCTGGTCGGCTGTCTGCATAATCTGGATAATCATCTTCAGGTAATCGGCTACCATCTTGGTGAGATCGATCAACATGCTCAGTGTCGGCTTGATCTCCTCATAGATGGCAATGACCGGCCCCGTGATGGCGGCAGCGTAAGGGATAGCAGAAGCCGCCGCCAGGACGCCTTCGACCACGTCGCAGATGGTTTTGCCCGTGTCCAGCGTATCTGAAACATCGATCACATATTTGGCGATGTCAGCCACTGTCCCATAGATCATTCCAATTTCTTCCATCGGTCGTCGTCTCCCTGCCTAGAACCAACTGAACGGATCGAGCGCTTCCAACATTTGGATAATCTCTTTGATGGCATCAATGACAGCCCGAACTGCCGCCAGGAAGGCGTTGATCACGGTCAGGACAACGCCCATTTCCTGGATGATCGCCTGTTTTACCATTTCGCCGAAGTTCTTGGCGGCGTCTCCCGTCCATCCCGCAAGGCTGAAGATAGGTTCCATAACGGCTTTGACGGCCTGATCGATCATATTGTTCACGTCAAGCCACTGCGTAACCTGGTCGGCAACCTCAATCAATTCATCCAATGGTGCGCTGAGAACACTCATAAGTTCCTCCCCTTCTATCCGCTAAACCGGCTGCGTGCTGCAGAATCACCGTCTCGCAGATCGCGCACTGCGCCATTGAGATCGCGAGCCAACTCTTCGTATTTATCCTGCTGCCGGCGCAGGTAGGGAATCACGATCTGGCGGATCTGCTCGACCCAGGCTCGTCCCTGCTGGTTCACCAATCCGCCGCCCTCTATTTTTTTGGCAGCAAATTCGGCTGACCGGATCATGCCTTCAAAGGTTTCACCCATATTCTGAGCCTGGCGAATCAGCTCTTCCATCGCTTCGTAGTCCATGCGGACGTCATAGCCGCTCATCGTGTGTCCTTTCTCCAATACCGCTTGCCCCGGAAAGAGGCTCTAAAAGTCGTACGCACGAATGGTTTAGATCGGAGACTTGGCGACAGATAAAATTCTGTCGGTTACCGTTTCAATCAGCCGCGCTACCTTTGCGACCTGATTGGTAATCCCCTCTAACTTCTGGATGATTTTGTTGGCCTGGGGCACGAGTTCCGAGTTGTATTCATCGAAGAACTTTTCTGCGCCCAAGCCGATCCAGCCGTATCCCCGGATGTTCTCGGCAACGCCCTGGAAGCTTTGGAGCGACTGCTCCAAATATTCCATTTCTGCCTGGAAGATCTGGACGACCTCCTGTAGAGCTTCACTATCTGCTTGAAATAGATCCATAGCTCCCTTCTTTCTGCTCCTTGTGAGACAGATAGCCCAAATGGGTTGTCTATTTGGGCCGCCCCGCTGGGCACCAACGATGGTTAACGAAGATCGCTGCCTAACGTCCGCAGCGTATCCTGCATGCGGGTGATAAAGGGCAGGACTTTATCCTGCACCTGGGCGCGCCAGCGCTCACCATGCTCCCCGGAAAGCGCACCCGCGTCGAACAGCGCGATCACCTCTTGCATAGCCGAGGCGACGCCATCCAGCCGGGTGGCACTGTCCTCAAGCGCCTGCTGCATCTGGTAAACCGCTTCTTGCTCACTCATGATGCTGGTTCTCCATCATCTCCTGAACCTTGCGGGCGACTTCTTCCGGGTTCTGGTTCTGCAATTTTTCGATCTGCGCCCGGAGCTTTTCGGCTGCGGCCTGAATTTGGGGCATACCCTGTTGAATCTGGTCAAGCGCGGGCTTCATCTGCTGCAACTGCTCATTCATCCGCTGGAGTGCGAGACCTGCCGAGGCAAGCGCATCATGCAGTTTGTCCAACTGGGGCAGGACATCCTGATCCATCTGGGTGAAAAAGTGCTCCGATCTGGCAGCGTCCCAGCCGCTGTTTTTCAGCCCGGCCTCCCGATCCGCCAGCAGGGTGATGATCGCTTCGATGGTTTGAGCCTGTTGGCTGAAATGATCGATCACGGCCCCAAGTTGTTCGGTTTCTATCTGAAATGAACGAGTCATTTTGTTATCCCGATGAATAAACCGTGTTAGCTGTATACACTGGTTTCCATTTGCGCGCCAACCGCAGTACAATGCCCGGATAAATTTCAAAAGGGAGGGCATGATGCGAGTTGTGCTGCAGCGCGT
This sequence comes from uncultured Chloroflexia bacterium, assembly GCA_963753545.1. GTDB lineage: Bacteria > Chloroflexota > Anaerolineae > Aggregatilineales > Aggregatilineaceae > CAVWCQ01. The sequence continues at coordinate 71,647 of CAVWCQ010000009.1, read as the reverse complement.
CCAACAGGGCGCGGTGCGTGTGGATGGAACGACGACAGGCGCGATTGAGCAGGGTTTTGTGATTCTTGTTGGGGTAGGGCATACCGACGGCGAAGAACAGGCGCGCTGGTTGGCGCGTAAGATCGCCGGGCTGCGCGTTTTTGAAGACGACAGCGGCAAGTTCAACCGTTCGCTGCTCGATATTAGCGGCGGCTGCCTGGTCGTCTCGCAGTTCACACTGTTTGCCGATGCGCGTAAAGGTCGCCGTCCCAGCTTTACCGATGCCGCTGCGCCCGAAGTTGCCGCGCCGCTTATTGAACGGTTCGCCGCTATGCTGCGCGAGGAAGGTGTCTCCCGCGTGGAGATGGGCGTTTTTGGAGCACGGATGCAGGTTGAAATCCATAATGACGGCCCCGTTACGATCTGGCTCGATACGGACGATATTTAAGCCGGGTGGGGAAGCTGCAAACAGCCTCCCCACTTTTTATTTTGCCTACCTATTTAGGAGGTGGCATCGTTAACATGACATTCGCTCGTACCGAGCAGTTGCTGGTCATGGTTCCATTAAAGGTAGTGCCGCTTCCTGAACCAGAACAGGAGCTTGTCCAGCTCGACACTACCCAACCGGAATTGAGATATGCAGTAACGGTGATCCCGGTTCCGGCCTTCCATGCGCCACTATAGGTGCCGCAGGCAGTCCCAGAAGAAACCCCGATTGTTCCACCACGCCCATCACTGAGAGAGACGGATATCCGGTAGCAGGTATCGCCGGGTAGGCCGGGCTGCCCGACAGGATCGCCGCCCGTTGATGGCGGAACATACGCGCAGGTCGTGGGATCCCACAGGCACTGGTGATCGGGTGAGGTGACACATTCACCGGGATGCCCGCACGTATCGCACGAACCGCAGGCTCCCCAAGTGCCTGGAACCTGGGTGGGTTCAGCGACATGGAACTCGGATGGGGTAGCGCCTCCAACCAGCGCGCAGCCGCCCTGTTCCGACACGTCAGTTTCCGCAACCCACAGGCTCTCGCCCGTGTAGCCGGGATCCGCCTGAGCCTTATCTAACTGCCACCAGAGAGCGCCGCTCTCGTCCGCGTACTGCCCGGTGACGGCGAGATCGACGCCCGGACTTATGTAGGTGTAGATGCTGCGGTTCCAGCCGGGTCCAACACGCACCCCGATGCCTGTTTGATCAGTGCGCACGGAGCAGGGAGCCGCGCCCGCTTTCCAGTCCGGTTCCTGTTCAATGGAAGGGTCGTCATTGAGCCGGAAGAGGCGGTTGATCGTGGTATTGATCACGTACAGATCTGCATCGCCGTCCCGGTTGGATGCCAGGGCGACCATTCCGCCATTGGGTGCCCAATCGGTCAGAGTCAGGGGAATGCTCGGATCGGTCAGCTTAACCAGATTCGAGCCATCGGGATTCATCACGTAAACATCCGCTGCCCCATCGCGTTCATAGGTGAAGGCGAGACGGCTGCCATCGGGTGCCCAGCTTGGATACCAGCCATTTGCCCCGAAAAGGTTGCTGATGCGGCGGGCATTGCTGCCATCCTTGCCCATCAGATAAACTTCGGAGGTCGCCCCGTCGCGCGTCGAGATGAACGAAAGTTCGTCGCCATCCGGGCACCACGTCGGTTCGTCGTCCACGGCGGGGTTATCGGTCAGGCGGACCGGATTCGATCCGTCGGCGTTCATGACGTAGATTTCGGAGTTGCCGTCGCGATCACTGACAAAGGCGATCTGTTTGCCGTCGGGTGACCATGCCGGTTCAGATTCGAAACCGGGCGTGTTGGTCAGGCGGACCGGGTTGGTACCATCGGCGCTCATGGCGTAAATTTCCGGGTTGCCGTCACGATCTGAGACAAAGACGATCTGGCTGCCATCGGGTGACCAATCCGGCGAGCTGTCGCGGGTGGGATTATCGGTCAGGCGGCGGGTATCACTGCCGTTAGCATTCATGGCGTAAATTTCCGGATTGCCATCGCGATCACTGACGAAGGCGACTTGCCAGTCGTAGGCGGGCGGGGAGAAGGGCGGAATTTTGCCTGTCTCTACCACCACAATATCGCTGCCCTGTTGGGTGAGGGGCAGATCGTTGCCTGCCGTATCCTGCACCTGCAAACTTTCCAGAGTCATCTGCGTTGCGCCGGGAACCAGCCCGGTCACATCAATCCGAAACAGAACGTTATCGACTGCTGCGGCTGTGCCGGAGAGCGACGCCGCGCCCAGCTTGATTGTGCCTTGCACATTGTCGATTGTGTTATCGCCGCTGTAGACCTGTGTACCCAGGAATGAGCCAACTTCGGCACTGTCTACGCGCAGCATCTGCGGGTCGAAGCGGAGTGTCACGTTGAAGGCGACACAGACCCCCGGATCACAGGTGATGGCGGCGAGAATTTCGCCGCTTTCAGCCACGCCCACCTGGGCTGCTGCCAGACTGACGATAGTAGTTCCCTGCGCTTCCGACGATTTTGGAATGGCAGTGAACGCAACTGCAAGAACAAGGATCAGACAAATACGCCGTAAATAATTCATCGAACGTGCTCCCCCTCAAATAGTGATGCATGGTTGGTGATACGCGCTAACTTATCCTACAACAGAATAGTTTCTGGGACTCGTAAAAAACTCATTAAAAGCCAGGGTATTACTAAATAAAGTTTGGAGAAATAGGGAAAGCGTAGAGGGGCCGTAGGATTTGAACGGCCCCTCCCTATCGCTTTTATGCTGGACCTTTTAAGATGAAGAAAGCGGTAGCGGAGCAATTATGGCTGATGTAAAAGTTCGTGCCACCCCCGCAGTCCTGATTCCAGTGGTCGAATATCCAATTAGGGTTCGCTGTCGCGCTGATGGTGACCGAAGTGTTCGGCGTAAAGCTGTTTCCACCGCACGGCGAACGACCATAGACGGTCGCTGTTCCTGCACCCGCTGGACTGACGCTGAGCGAAACGGTATAGCAGGTCTGGCCCGGTGGTGGTGGCGTGATGTTATTGGACGGCGGCGGGGGTATATAACAGGTTGTGGGGTCCCACAGGCACTGGTGATCGGGCGAGGTGACACATTCGCCGGGATGCCCGCACGTATCGCAGGAGCCACACGCCCCCCAGGTGCCAGGAACCTGAGTCGGTTGGGCAACATGGAACTCGGATGGAACGGCAGATGCGACCAGCGCACAGCCGCCTTGTTCCGCCACGTCAGTTTCCGCGACCCACAGACTCTCGCCTGTATAGCCGGGATCCACCTGAGCCTTATCCAACTGCCACCAGATCGCGCCGCTCTCGTCTGCATACTGCCCGGTGACGGTGTAATCAACGCCCTGCTTCAGATAGTTGTAGACACTGCGGTTCCAACCGGGGCCAACGAGCACGGTTACGCCGGACTGGTCGGTGCGTACGGAGCAGGGGGTAACGCCCGCTTTCCAATCGGGTTCCTGTTCGATGGAAAGATCATCAGTGAGTCGGAACAGGCGGTTGATATCAGGATTGATGACATAGATATCCGCGTCGCCGTCGCGGTTGGAGGCAAAAGCAACAAAGCGGCTGTTGGGTGCCCAGTCGCTGAGAGTCAGCGGAACGCTGGGATCGGTCAGCTTGACCAGATTCGCGCCGTCTGGGTTCATGGCATACACGTCGGCATTGGCATCTCGCTCGGAGGTGAAGGCCAACCGTGTGCCGTCGGGTGCCCAGACTGGATACCAGCCATTTGCGCCGAAGCCGTTCGTCAGGCGGCTGACGTTGCTGCCGTCCCTGTTCATCTGGTAAACCTCGGAGGTCGCCCCGTCGCGTGTCGAGATGAAGCTGATCGCACTGCCGTCTGGCTTCCACGAGGGTTCGTCGTCCACGGCGGGGTTATCGGTCAGGCGCACGACGTTTGAGCCGTCAACGTTCATAACGTAGATTTCCGAATTGCCGTCGCGATCACTGACAAAGGCGATCTGAGCGCCATCAGGCGACCAGGCGGGTTCGGATTCGGAACCGGGTGTGTTGGTCAGGCGGACCGGGTTGGTCCCATCGGCGCTCATGACGTAAATTTCCGGGTTGCCATCCCGATCACTTACAAAAACGATCTGGCTGCCACCGGGTGACCAGTCCGGCGAGCTGTCGCGGGCGGGATTATCGGTCAGGCGGCGAGTGTTACTGCCGTTGGCATTCATGGCGTAGATTTCCGGGTTGCCGTCGCGATCACTGACAAAGGCGACTTCCCAATCGTAGGCGGGCGGCGAGAAGGGCGGAATCTTGCCTGTCTCCACCACCACAATATCGCTGCCCTGCTGGCTGAGGGGCACTTCCGTGCCTGACGGTCCCTGGACTTGCAGACTTTCCAGAGTCATCTGGGTCGCGCCGGGAACCAGCCCGGTGACATAGATGCGGAACAGGATATTTTCTGCTCCGCTGGGCGGTGCGCCGAGCGCTGCGCCTGCCAGTTTGATTGTACCCTGGACATTGTCAACGGTATTGTCGCCCGCGAAGACTTGCGCGCCGAGGAATGGGCCAAATTCGGCACTATCAACGCGCAGCATTTGCGGGTCAAAGCGAAGAGTAACGATAAAGGCGACACAGGCTCCTGGATCGCAGGTGATCGCGGCGTCGATTTTGCCGCTTTCCGCTACACCGACCTGGATTGCCGCCAGACTGACTCCGGCGGTTCCCTGTGCGGCGCTCGGTTGAGGAATGATCGCGAAGACGGCTGCAAGGATAATGAATAAATGCAGGAAATGTCTCATAGGACGTGCTCCCCCTTGTATTGAGTAAAGTGGTATCCGCGCATAATCATCGTACACCGGATCAATGAGGGGATCTCGTAAAAGACTGATTAAAATGGCGTGATTCTTGACATGCGGAGAGGAATCGTATGGGAGCCGTCAGGTTCCGACGGCTCCCAAGAGGCTTAGCCGATAATCGTGCAGCTAACGTTTGCTTGCACTGTGCAACTGCTGTTCATGGTGATGGACAGCGAATCACCGTTCTGAGACGAGTTGGCGCATGTGCTGGAGAAGCTGTTCACCCAACAGAGACTGTTCGGATTGACAATCACGGTCACCGATGATCCGGGATCGTAGCTGTAGAAGCCGCAGCCAACACGGGGTGAGGCATAGATAGTGCCAGAACCGCTCGGAGAGATGCTGAGACCGAGTGAGTAGCAGGGCGGCTGTCCGGGCGGCTGGGTGACGTTAACAGACGGTGGCGGCGGGGGCGCGGCACAGTTCGACGGATCCCACAGGCACTGGTGATCGGGCGAGGTGACACACTCGCCGGGATGCCCGCACGTATTGCAAGAGCCGCAGCCTCCCCAGGTGCCAGGAACCTGAGTTGGTTGAGCAGGGATAAAATCGGATGGGGTAGCCGTTGCCACCAGGGCGCAGCTTCCCTGTTCGTTGACATCCGCTTCCGCGACCCACAGACTCTCGCCCGTAAAGCCGGGATCCACCTGGGCCTTGTCCAACTGCCACCAGATCACGCCGCTGTTGTCGGTATACTGCCCGGTGACGGTGAAATCAACGCCCGGACTCATGTAGGTATACGTGCTGCGGCCATAGCCCGGCCCAACCCGCACGCCAATCCCCCCCTGGTCCGTGCGCACCGAGCACGCAGCCGGGCCAGCCTTCCAATCGGGTTCCTGTTCAATGGATGGATCGTCATTGAGCCGGAAGAGGCGGTTGATATCAGGATTGATCACAAACAGATCAGGATCGCCGTCCTGGTTGGAGGTGAAAGCGACAAAACGGCTGTTGGGTGCCCAATCGCTGAGAGTCAACGGAATGCTGGTATTCGTGATTTTGATCAGGTCCGACCCTTCGGGCGTCATAATATAAACATCAGCATAACCATCCCGCTCCAACGTTAAGGCCATGTGCGTGCCGTCGGGGCCCAGGTTGGATACCAGCCATTCGCCCCTAACAGATTGCTGATGCGGTGTGCGTCGCTGCCATCCGGGTTCATCAGGTACACCTCGGAGGTTGTCCCGTCACGCGTCGAGATGAAGCTGATCGCGCTTCCGTCCGGTTTCCAGGAAGGTTCGTCATCTACCGCCGGGTTATCGGTCAGGCGCACGACGTTTGAGCCGTCAGCGTTCATGACGTAGATTTCGGAGTTGCCGTCGCGATCACTGACAAAGGCGATCTGCTTGCCATCAGGCGACCATGCTGGCTCCGATTCGAAACCAGGGTTATCGGTGAGACGGACAACGTTCGATCCGTCGGCGCTCATGACGTAGATTTCCGGGTTGCCATCCCGATCACTTACAAAAACGATCTGGCTGCCATCGGGCGACCAGTCGGGCGAACTGTCGCGGGCGGGATTATCGGTCAGGCGGCGGATATCGCTCCCGTTGGCGTTCATGGCGTAGATTTCCGGGTTGCCATCGCGATCCGAAGTGAATGCAACTTCCCAATCGTAGGCGGGCGGCGAGAAGGGCGGAATCTTGCCCGTCTCCACCACCACAACATCGCTGCCCTGCTGGCTGACTGGCACTTCTGTGCCTGATGGCCCCTGGACTTGCAGGCTGTCCAGGGTAATCTGCGTTGCGCCGGGAACCAGCCCGGTGACAGAGACGCGGAACAGGATGTTTTCTGTTCCGCTGGGCGGTGCGCCGAGTGCTGCGGCTGCCAGTTTTACGGTACCCTGCACGTTGTCAATGGTATTGTCGCCCGCGAAGACCTGCGTGCCGAGGAATGGGCCAAATTCGGCACTGTCCACGCGCAGGTAGAGTGGATTAAAACGAAGCGTAGCAGTAAAGGCGACACAGGCTCCCGGATCGCAGGTGATCGCGGCGTCGATCTCGCCGTTTTCGGCCACACCCACCTGGATAGCCGCCAGACTGACTCCGGCGGTTCCCTGAGCGGCGCTCGGTCGAGGAATCATCGCGAAGACGGCTGCAAGGATAATGAATAAATGCAGGAAGTGTCTCATGGAACGTGTTCCCCTCATATCTATCTACTCATGATCATCGCACACCCGCGCATCTCGTGAAAAATAATCTAAAAAATGACTGGTATCAGGAGCCATAGAGAAAAAGAGGGGGAAGCTCGTAAATGCTTCCCCCCTTGATGTTTTTACCCGGGAATGGACAAGAAGTTAGCAGTGGCCTGGCAGTTATTGGTGATCGTGAAGGTGAAGTTCTGCCCCTGCAATGACTGTGAGCCACAGCTTGTCTGGATATTGAGGAATTGGTAGTCAATGTTCGTTTGCGATGCGCTGATATTTACCGGGCTTCCAGCCGCAAAACTGTTGCCACCGCACGGCTGGCGTCCATAAGCCGAAATAGAACCTGCACCGGGCGGATTGACACTCAGTGAGACCGTGTAGCACGTCACACCGGGCGGCACGGTAACGTTAACGGGAGGTGGCGGGGGTGCGGCGCAGGTTGTGGGATCCCACAGGCACTGGTGATCGGGCGAGGTGACACATTCGCCAGGGTGTCCACAGGTGTCGCAGGAACCGCAGCCTCCCCAGGTGCCAGGAACTTGTGTCGGCTGAGCAGGGATAAAATCGGATGGGGTAGCCGCCGCGACCAGGGCGCAGCTTCCCTGTTCATTAACATCTGCTTCCGCGACCCACAGGCTCTCGCCCGTAAAGCCGGGATCTACCTGGGCCTTGTCCAACTGCCACCAGATCGCGCCGCTGTTGTCGGCATACTGCCCGGTGACGGTGAGATCAACGCCCGGACTCAGGTAGGTATAAATACTGCGGCCATAACCCGGCCCAAGCCGCACACCAATCCCCTCCTGGTCAGTACGTACCGAGCAGGCAGCCGGGCCAGCCTTCCAATCGGGTTCCTGTTCAACCGAAGGATCATCATTGAGCCGGAAGAGGCGATTGATATCAGTGTTAATCACATACAGGTCCGCATCGCCGTCGCGGTTGGAGGCCAGGGCGACAAAGCGGCTGTTGGGTGCCCAGTCGCTGAGAGTCAGCGGAATGCTGGGATCGGTCAGCTTGACCAGATTCGATCCGTCGGGGTTCATGGCATAGACATCCGCGTTGCCATCCCGCTCGGAGGTGAAAGCCATGTGCGTGCCGTCGGGTGCCCAGACCGGATACCAGGCGTTTGCCCCGAATCCATTGGTCAGGCGGCTGACGTTGCTGCCGTCCTTGTTCATCAGATAAACCTCGGAGGTCGCACCGTCGCGCGTCGAGATGAAGCTGATCGTGCTGCCGTCTGGCTTCCACGAGGGTTCGTCGTCCACGGCAGGGTTATCCGTCAGGCGGACAACATTCGAGCCGTCAGCGTTCATGACGTAGATTTCCGAGTTGCCGTCGCGATCACTGACAAAGGCGATCTGCTTGCCGTCGGGTGACCAGGCTGGCTCCGATTCGGAACCGGGCGTGTTGGTCAGGCGGACGGGGTTGGTCCCGTCGGCGCTCATGACGTAGATTTCCGGGTTGCCATCGCGATCACTCACAAAAACGATCTGGCTGCCATCGGGTGACCAGTCGGGCGAACTGTCGCGGGCGGGATTATCAGTCAGGCGGCGGGTATCACTCCCGTTAGCGCTCATGGCGTAGATTTCCGGGTTGCCATCGCGATCACTGACAAAGGCGACTTCCCAGTCGTAGGCGGGCGGCGAGAAAGGCGGAATCTTGCCCGTCTCCACCACCACAATATCGCTGCCCTGCTGGCTGATGGGCAGATCGTTGCCTGCCGAGTCCTGCACCTGCAAGGCGTCGAGCGTCATCTGGGTCGCCCCGGGAACCAGCCCGGTTACATAAATCCGAAACAGGATATTGTCAGTTCCCGCTGCTGCGCCAGAGAGCGACGCGGCGGAAAGCTGAATGCTGCCCACGACATTATCGACCGCGTTATCACCTTTGAAAATCTGAGTTCCCAGAAATGGGCCAACTTCGGCGCTGTCAACGCGCAGGTAGAGTGGATCAAAACGAAGCGAAGCGGTAAAGGCGACGCATCCACCCGGATCGCAGGTGATCGTCGCATCGATCTCTCCGCTTTCAGCCACACCCACCTGGGCAGCCGCCAGACTGACTCCGGCGGTCCCTTGTGCCGACGTCGATTGTATAGGCAGAGCAGTGAGGGTTGTAACGAGCAAGGCGAGGAATAAAAAACACCGTACTGCATGTTTCATAGCGTGCAAATCCCCTTCGTTAAACAAAAGCAGCGCATCTATCTCAATACTACTCTGATTCGATCTCTCATATATCTAAAAAAATTGTTAAAAAATATATAAATTAAGAAAACAGGGATTGGCACAACAAAAAAGGGCGGTCCGACGGCTGAGTGAACTAAAAAGGGACTGCTTAGCAGTCCCTGAGGTACATCGTAGTTATCAAACTGGGTTAGCGGCGCAAATCGCTTCTGCCGCTTTCCTGCTCCCGCTCAGCCAGCAGACGGGCTTCCAGTTCGTAGATTTCATCATCGCTGAGTTGGCTGATCAGACGGTCCACGCGGGTTCGCTCCAGGCGTTTTTGCTTCGAGACGGGGATTTCGTCTTGTGATCCGCGCCCGCCGAACCAGACCGCTATCGTGCTGATCATTGCCGCAAAGGCCAGGACCAGAAAGATGCCGAATACCACGACCCCATCGGCGTTCGCAATCGCCCCTGTTACCGATGTGAACAGAGTACTGGAGATAATGGAAAAGGCGATCCATATGACTACTGTAGCGATCACGCGTTCTTTATAACTCATGCAGCAAACCTTTCTTAAACCTGAATAACTTGCAGTCCTGCCTGCCCGATCAGGTGGCCGGTAACGACCGAAGCGAAGAAGATCAGCGCCAGCACCGGAAGGACGCATGCCACCACCGCAACAGGCGCGATGACGACGGCAGCCAGCCCAACGAGCAGCGAGTATAACAAGAGATTCAAGAATACGCCTGTGTTATCCATCACATCACGCCACAGGCTGCCAACCTGGATAAACGATGAAAAGCTGCCTGTTTCGGAATAGCGGATGACGCCCATACTATAAATCGCCAGGGCGGGAATGGCATAGAGCAGCGCGAACAGGCCCACGCAGCACGACAGGCACAGCACGAACACCGCCCCAATATCGGACCCATCCGAAACGCCGGAGATCAGGCTCATCACGCAGATAAACGGCAGCAGGGGAATGGCGTAGATCAGCCCCGCAATAGCCGCCATCACGGTGTCGGCAATGACCAGCCCCAGTTCATTTGTTCCCGGCAGGGGGTGCTGGCGATTGCGGATGACATTACGCGCCACGCTCACCTGGTAGCCGATGCCGATAAATGGGACGAGGCACAGCAGCGATCCCACCATGACCTTAACGATCCAATCCCGGTCTTCAAACGGGAATCGTAAAGCGCGCATCAAGTCCATAAACCCCACCTCTCCTGTTTGTTGGTCCCGGTGTATCTATCTATACGCGAAGTGCCGTGCGCGGTTGCGGCGTGGTTGCGGCGCGCTGGCGTTTGCAGTTGTGCCAATTATCGTTCGGGACGGGTGAAAAAACGAGTTGGGAGAGTCCCGCTGTGCCGCAGGGCGCGCAGCCGTTCGATTGTCTGATTGGCGCTGCGAATGATCTGCTGTTCGGCAAACACGAAGAGGAAGATCGTGGTGGCGGTCAGCACAATCGCTGGCCCGGTCGCGATATCCTGGTGGTAGGAGAGGTAAAAGCCCAGGATGCTGGACGACGCGCCGATCAGAGCCGAGACGAGCATCATCGGCAGCAGGCGGTGCGTCATCAGGTTGGCGGTAGCAGCCGGCGTGATCAACAGGGCGACCATCAGCGCGATGCCGACGGTTTGCAGCGAGACCACAATCGACACGGCGATCAGGACGAGCAGCATCAGCCGCAGCACTTCACTGGGCAGGCGCAGCGTGCGGGCCAGGATTGGATCGAAGGAGATGATCATAAATTCCTTAAAAAACAGGGTTACGATCAGCAGCACGCCGCAGCCAAAGACGAGAATCAGCCGCAAATCGCCCGAAGACACGCCCAGAATTTGCCCAAACAGGATGTGTGACAGGTCGCCCGCGTAATTGTCGATGCGCGAGATCATGGCGATCCCCAGGGCGAACATCGCCGCGAAGACGACACCAATCGCCGTATCTTCTTTGATCTTTTCGTGCCGCGTCAATATGCCGATGCCCAGCGCGCTCAGGACGCCTGCCACCAGCCCGCCCCAGAATAAGCTGTCCGTCTTGCCGTTGCTGCGCTGGTACATAAACGCCACGCCGGGCAAAATCGCATGGGCCAGCGCATCGCCAAAGAAGGCCATGCCGCGCACGACGACAAACGTTCCCAGCACGCCGCTGACGATGCCAACCATGATCGCCGCTTCCATGCTGCGCGCCAGCAGGGGATAGGTCAGCGGTTCCAGAATCAGCCTGTTGAAGTTGTAGAGCAGCACAGTCCAGCCCCATTGCAGGCGAGATGTGGCAAGAATCAGGAATAGAGCAGGCATGGTTAATCTTCACACTCGCCGTGGCACGGATGATCGGCGACCAGGACGTAACCGTCCGGCTGCGGGAACAGCGCGATCCGGTCCCCGAACGTCTGCCCCAGGTTTTCTGGTGTATAAACTTCCTCCGGTTTGCCATAAGCCAGGACGCGGCCCCGGTTGATCATCAGCAGTTTATCGTAATGCGTGGCGGCCTGTGCGAGATTATGCGTTGCCAGCAGCACAGCAATTCCCTCGTCACGCAGCACGTCCAGCACGTCAAAAATTTCCGCCTCGGCCTGCGCATCAACGCCGCTGAAGGGTTCATCGAGCAGCAGGACGCTGGTCTCCTGGGCGAGTGCCCGCGCCACAAAAACACGCCGCCGCTGTCCGCCGCTCAGTTCCCCGATCTGCCGCTTACGGAAATCCGCCATGCCGACCCGTTCCAGCGCAGACAGTACGGCCTGTTTATCTCGTTTGCGCGGCGGCAAAATCAGCCCGATCTGCCGGGCGCGGCCCATCATCACCACATCCCAGACCGTGACCGGGAAATGCCAGATCAATCGCCTCGTACTGCGGCACGTAACCGACCATCGTATGGCTGCGGCTGCACGGCGCGCCATGAATGGATATCTCACCCTGGTGGGACAGCAGCCCAACAATCGCTTTAAACAGGGTGGATTTGCCCGCGCCGTTTGGCCCGATAATGCCAATGCGCTCGCCCTCAAGCACATCGAAACTGATATCGCGGACGGCCCGATCCCCATTGTAGCCAGCCGACAGATTCCGCACGGACATTACCAGGGTCGGGATCGGTGCGACTTTCGGTGTTGATCTCGGCTGGTCGTGATCGTGTCAGCGACCGCAAGGATAGTTCAGCCATGATGTGTTCTCCCCGCTACTTCAGTGCACCGGCGATGGACGAGGCGTTATAGAGCATATAGGACAGATACGTGTCGGCATCTTTGCCCGGCTCACCCAGCAACTCGGTATAGAGCCGGACCATCTTTACCCCAGTCTCGTCCGCGATCTGCTTGGCAAGGCTGTCGCTGACGACATTTTCGGTGAAGATCGCCGGGACGCCGGTGTCCTGCACCAGTTGAATCAGGTCCAGTACATCCTGAACCGACGGCTCCGCGCTGGTGCTGCCGCCCGGAATGATCACCCCAACGAGGTCCAGGCCATAACGTGCCGCAAAATAGCCAAAGGTCAGGTGATTGGTTAGCAAAATGCGGTTGCCTTCTGGTATCGTCTCGATGGTCGTCCGAATCTGCTGATCCAGGTCTACCAACTGGGCCAGATAGGCTTCTGCGTTCGCCGTGTAGACATCCGCGTTTGCCGGGTCGTGTTCGATCAGCGTATCGCGGATGAACAGCGTCCACAGCGCCACGTTTACCGGATCAGTCCAGACGTGCGGATCGCAGCCGCCGATCCCTTCATTGCCGCAGTCCAGGCTGTAGAGCGGCCCTAACGAGTCCGCCGTCGCCAGATCGTCCAGCCCAAAAGCGGCTTGAACGGCTTCTGTATCGCTGCCGCAGCGCGCTTGCAGATCGCTTGAGTCGCTGGTTGGGGATACCGTTCCCGCATCCTGGCTGTTTTCCACATCGATGGTCACGGGGCGGAACGGCACGCACGATGACACCACCACCACGCGATCACCAGCCGCCTCGTTTAACACTGCATTGAGGCCCTCTTCGTAACGCGCGCCGACGACCAGTACCAGATCAGCGTCACTCAGCCGGGCGATATCCTGCGCGGATGGTTCGGCGCTGTGCGCGTTGGTCCCACGCGGAAACAGCGAGTTGACCCTTGCCGCGTCGCCTGCCACCTGCGATGCGACATCCGCCAAAATGCTCGTGCTGGCGATGATCGTCAGATTACTGTTTTGTGCCTTGACAGGCATCGAAGCCAGGATCGGCAGGGCGATCAGCAGTACCATGCTCAAGCGGAACCAACGGGCCATCCCCTAATCTCCTTGTGAATCGCGGCGGCAGACTTCGCACAGCCCGGAAATTTCCAGCCAGTGCCCGGTTACCGCAAAGCCTGTGCGCTCGGCAACCGACCGCAGAAAATCGTCCAGGTTGCAGCCGATGATCTCCACCACGGCATGGCACCGTTCGCACACGACATGATGGGAGTGGCCCGGCGTGACCAGCACATAACCGTGACAACCCTCGGCCATGTGTACCGCCCGCAAAATGTCCATCTGTTCCATCAGTTCAAGCGTCCGGTAGACCGTGACCAGCCCCAGGTCCGAACAGAAGACCTGCCCCTGTTCCTGGATATCGGCGGGTGAGAGCGGCCTGGATGCATCCAGCAGCGCCAGCAAAATAGCACGGCGCGGCTGGGTCAGCTTGTGGCCCTGCTGCCGGAACTGTTCAGCGAGATGGTCAAAACGGTTCTGCATGGTTGGTAACGCCCAATTGAAAATGTTTTTCAATTAGCAATTCTAGCGGAGGGCAGCGGCGGTGTCAAGGCAGAAAGGCGTAGGGGAGCCGTGAGCAGCCCGTCAGCTTGCCTCACAGAGAGCAGGTGTATGATAATCTCGTTGTCTTTGTCATACTCGGAGAAACCAAAAACCATGCAGCGCTACACAGCTTTACTCGCTATCCTTGTTCTCGCCCTCTTCGCGGGATCCGCATTTGCACAGACCAATTCCGGCACATCAGTCGCGGGCGTGCGCGGCAGCCAGATTGTCCTCCGCGCGGCGGATGGCACTGAAACAGCCATCCCACTGCCAGAAAATAGCACCGTTCAAAGCCTGGACTGGAATGCGGACGGCAGCCAGCTTGTCGCCATCATTTACGACCAGACCTATCAGACGCATCTCTGGACGGTAGACGCACAGGGCGCTAACCCGGTGATGCTCGAAACGGGCGCACTCGAAGCAGGCTTCCCGGCGATCTTCGCCCCGGATGGCAGCATCATCTACGCCCAGCAGGGGTCTGTCGAGAATCTCCAGTCTCCGGCTGATTATCAGGCAACCATTATGCAGATCGCGCCCCAGGCAGGCGCACAGCCGCAAACCGTGGGCATAATTCCGTTTATCGTCGGCTGCGGCGGCGGATCGCCTCTGCCCGGTGATTGGCTCTATTGGCAGGAGTTTGGGTTTGGCGGCAGTTACGTCACCCTGCAATGGACGAACAGCGGCATTCTGCACAGCCTGTCGTGCGGCGGCGATGGCCTGGGATTGCTGGATCCGGCGACCGGGCAGGATCGGGTCGTCGTTCCGGCTGCGGGCAATAACATGCCCCAGGCTTACACCACCCGCGCCAAACTGTCCCCGGACGGCCAGACGATTGCTGCGATCAAGAGTGTCTACGAAAACGATGCAATCACAAGCAGCCTTGTCCTGGTAGACCTGGCCAGTGGGACCGTCACGGAGATGGTACCCGCCCAGGAGCCACAGCAGATCGCTTGGGCAAACGATGGCACGCTCTACTACAGTTCGCGGATCGAAACGGGCGACATTTTTAGCAGCCTGACCCCCGAACAGCAGCAGGTCTTCGATACGGCGACGGGCGGGCTGGGCATGCCTCTTTCGGCATGGCAGGTGAGCATCAACAAGTTTGATCCGGCGACGAACCTGGAACAGACCGTTTATACGGGGGATGCCTATCAAGTGGGGCGGATGGCTGTCAGCGCTGACGGCAGCCTGTGGTTCAGCCTCGTTCCCAACCAGGCCGCCTGGGTCAATGCGATTGTCAGCGGCCAACTGGACCCGGTCACATCGTCGATGAATGACGTGTTTGCCGTCCTGCCCGTAGCCGTTTACCGCCTGGATCCAACCAGCGGCGCGGCTGAACTGGCCAGCGATAACCTGACCGAGTTTGTGCTGCCGCAGTAGAATGCTGCTTGCTCGTCAAAATCACCAATTGAGCACCAGGGGAGAACGCCTTCCCCTGGTGCTTTTTTTGTAAAAATGACCAAAGCTGGGGGATATCACTCGTGCTACAGTGGTAGTGGGTACACACTGAAACACTACATTGCTCCCCGCTTTATCCCCACCGGCGCGTAATAGACTGAGGATTTTGAACAATGGTCCAAGCGATATTATCTGAACAAGTCTCTGAACAGTTTAATCCTTTTGCGATGGCCCAGGCCCAGCTTGACGCTGCGGCAGAGATTCTGAACCTGGACCCCCAGATTCATGCACTGCTGCGCGAACCCCTCCGCGAAATGCAGGTCAGCCTGCCCGTGCGGATGGATGATGGAACGGTCAAGATGTTTAAAGGGTTCCGCGTGCAGTACAACGACGCGCGCGGGCCGACAAAAGGCGGGCTGCGCTTCCATCCCGACGAAACAATCGATCTGGTGCGGGCGCTGGCTGCCTGGATGACCTGGAAGTGCGCGGTTGTCGATGTTCCGCTGGGGGGCGGTAAAGGCGGCATCGTCTGCAACGCGCGTGAACTCTCACCCAGCGAACTGGAGCGCCTGAGCCGCGCCTATATTCGCCAGGTGGGGCGCATTCTGGGGCCGGAAATGGACGTGCCCGCCCCGGATATGTACACCAACCCTCAGATCATGGCGTGGATGGCCGACGAGTATTCCGTGCTGCAAGGCCATAACGCTTTTGGCGTGATTACAGGCAAACCGTTGATCCTGGGCGGTTCCAAGGTGCGCGAAGATGCAACGGCTCGCGGCGGCATGTACTGCATCCGTGAAGCGGCCCTCGCGATGGGCATGGACACCAGGGGCAAGACGATGGCTATTCAGGGCTTTGGCAATGCCGGGCAGTACGCCGCGCTGCTTGGCGAAGAACTGCTTGGTGTGACCATCGTCGCCGTCTCTGACTCTGCGGGGCGGGGTGTATATGCCCGGTGGCATAGATCCCAGCAAGATCGTCGCCCACAAACGCTCGACCGGGTCCGTGATGGACTTCCCCGGAAGCCAGCCGATCTCGAATGAAGACCTGCTGCAATTGGACGTCGATATTCTCGTTCCTGCCGCGCTGGAAAACCAGATCAACGAACACAACGCGCCGTTCATCAAAGCGAAAATCAGCGCCGAACTGGCGAATGGGCCGACCACGCCCGAAGCAGACGACATCCTGTACAACAACGGCGTCTATGTGATCCCAGACTTTTTGTGCAATGCGGGCGGCGTCACCGTCTCCTATTTTGAGATGGTGCAGAACGCCTACAATTATTATTGGGATGCCGATACGGTGAAGGCTCGCCTGGACGACAAGATGACGGCGGCATTTCACGCGGTGCACGATCTCGCGTTGCGCTTGGGGATCAACAACCGTCAGGCGGCTTACTGCGTGGCGATCCAGCGGGTAGCCGAGGCCGTCCGGCTGCGCGGCTGGGCCTAATAAACAGGTAAACGGGCGGGGTTCTGGCAGGTCACTACTGGTTCAGAACCTCGTCCATATAGGCGGCGATATCATCGTTGTGCAGCGGGCCAATATGCCGGAAGCGCACGACACCTGCTTTGTCGATGATCAATGTGGTGGGAATAGGCTCGATACCAAACAGGTTGTACTGTTCCTGAACGGACAAAAAGCCAACGGGCAGGGTGATCTGGTAGGTGTCCAGAAACGCCCGCACACCGGCTTCGGTCTGGCCATCCTGCGGATCGGTGATCGTGATCACCTGCACGCCCTGGTTTCCCATGCTGTCCTGCAATCCCTGCAAGGTAGGCATTTCCTCTTTGCACGGCTCGCACCACGAAGCCCAAAAATTGAGAAAGATCACATCGCCCGCATAGTCCGCCAGTTGGATCGGGCTGCCATCCAATGTGTTGAGTGACACAGCGGGTGCCGGGCTGCCGATCAGCGGATCGGGCAGAGGCGTGGCGGAGGGCAGGGGCGTCGGCGGTGTGAAGGTCACAGCGGGCGGCGTCGGATAGCGGTGAATACGGCCATCCGCGACATCATTATTGGACTCGCTGCTGAGCACCAGCGCGATACCGACAGCGCCGAGCAAAACGACCAGCAGCAGCAGACCCCAACGAGAAAAGAGAGCAGAACGAAGTGTAGACATAATCCGGATTCCTGCTAAGCGCGGCCCGCACGCCGCGTGCGCCGCGCGCTCCACGTATGCCAGACAACACGAAAATAGTGCATCAGGTGCGGGATGGGGCGAATATGGCTGCCCTGGTCCCCATAAATCGTGCGGATCGGCACCCATTCCAGCCGGAAGTTTTGCCGCACACAAACGACGATCATTTCGACTTCAAATTCAAAGCCCTGTTCGGCGCTGTCGAGCGTCGCTTCCATCAGGCGGCGGCTGAGCAGACGGTATCCCGACTGGTTATCGGGCACGTATTGGCCGAGCGCCTTTGAGAACAGCCAGCGCCCCAGCGTATTGCTCAGGTTGCGCGGAAAGGGCATGTCTTTAAAACTGCGCGATCCGATGATCAGATCGGGCTGCGTGGCGGCATAACACCCCAGAAAAGCGGGAATCTCAGCGGGATCGTGTTGGCCGTCGGCGTCAAGCATCAGCAGGGCGTCGTAGCCTTCGTCCAGCGCATAGCGGAATCCCCGGCGCAGCGCCGCGCCTTTGCCCTGGTTGGGAATCTGGCGCAGGACGGTTGCCCCGGCTGCTTCGGCGCGGGTTGCGGTGGCATCCCTGGAACCGTCATCGACGACCACGACGGGGAAAAAACGGCTTGCTCCCGCGATCACGTCTGCGATATGTGCCTCTTCGTTATAAGCCGGGATCAGGGCCATCAATCGCCCCGGAATTTCCGCCATAAGTCTCTCCTATTTGTATCGCCGCGCGGGCAGAGCAAGCCCAGCCCCTACAAAAATCGGGCGCGGCAAGCAGCGCCCCTACTCGCGCGGGAAGTTCGGAATGCCGAACACGCGCTCCACATCCAATGTAAACGCGACTCCAGTATGGGGCTTATTGATGTCGCCCAGCACCCGGCCCGCTGCCTCTACCAGTTTATCCACAAGTTCCTCCTCGACAACCGTAAAAATTGTCTGGTTGGTCTCTTCGATCTGGCGCAGCACGCTCGCCATCGAGACAAAGAGGGGTAGTTCCATCGATTTGCTTTTTTCGCGCAGACGGTGCAGCCCATAACTCTCGATCAGCGTTACCCCGGCAGCCCCGGCCTGTTCCCAGGCTTCGGCAACGGCTACCCCTTTATCGGTCTGCGCGGTGATCAGGATCAACAGTTTCGTCGCCATACCGTCACGCCCTTTTTAATGAGAGGTATCTGTCAAAAAACCGTTCCCGTTGCCTTTTTGCCCGCGAAAGACCAGGCGGACCAGCGGCGGGGTGATGACCGTCGTGAGCAGAATCACCAGGAAGAGCGTCTGGAATAAGTCTTCGCTCAACAGGCCCAGCGTAAGTCCCAGCGACGTGATGATCAGGCTGACTTCCCCGCGCGATATCATACAGACCGACAGCCGGAAGGAGTTCTGCTTCCGAAAAGCCGCCCAACCGTGCGCCAAGACCAGCCCCGATAATCTTTGATCCCACCGCTGCGATCAGGATCAGTAGGGCTAATGGTAGCATATCGGCCTTAAATTCGCTGAGATCCGTCTCTAAAGCGACGCTCACAAAAAAGATGGGCACGAGGAACGAATAGGAAATGGTGCGCACCGCCGTGATGATGTCCTTGCGCGTGCGCTCGTTGGTCTGCCCAACGCCGATACCAGCGATGAATGCTCCGGTAATCGCCGCGATGCCGCCTAATTCTTCCGCCGCCCAGCCAAAGATCAGCGCTGCGAACAGGGCAAATGCGGTCACGCTGGCGGCAAGCTGGGAATTGCGGTGGAGGCCGTTCAGAGCGCGGGGCAGCACTGTCCAGGAGAGAAGCAGTGCGCCGCCGATATAGAGCGCCATGCGGATAAAAATCCAGGCCAGTTCGATCACAGAGACGCTGCCGTCGCTGCCAAATACGGCTACCGCAATCGACAGCAGAAAGATTGCCAGCACATCATCCACCACCGCCGTCGCCAGCAGACCAAAGCCGACTTTACTTTGCAGCACGCCCAGTTCGAGCAGCGTTTGCGCGGAGATGCTGACCGAGGAAGCCGCCAGCGCGATCCCGGCAAAAATAGCGGTTTTTGTGGAGTGATCGAACAGCACGACTATCGGGATCATGAATACAACGGGCAGCAGCCCCCCGGAATCCCTCCCAGCGCGGCGATGCGGTGCACGGCGACCAGCTCGCGGAGGTGGATTTCCATCCCGATGGCGAACAGCAGCAGGAGCACACCCAACTGGGCCAGTTCTTTGATGGCGAGGTTCAGCACGGCGGGATCGTCAAACAGCCCCCAGTGCGTCATATTAAGCAGGCTGGGACCCAGCAGCACGCCCGCCAGCAGTTCGCCAAAGACGCGCGGTTGTCCCAACATGCGGGCAGCCGCCCCCGCTAACTGGGCAGCGGCAATGATAATGCCAATCGCCAGGAAGGACTGGATGATGGGGTTGCTCTCCACGCGCGCCTCACTTTCATGGGCCAAAACACGGAGATTATACAAGGTCAGGGGGGTGCTAAATCATGAAATTTGTAAATTCGCCCGAAGGAGGGCTACGAGGATGATTATAAGTAATATTATTACATCGTGAAATCGTTCCGATTCTAACTTTTGCAAAAAATTAGTTGATCACTTCGCCGTCGTGGCGATCTTGCTACCCCCCCCTTTTCGGTTTCACGACTAACCATTCTCTAACCGTATCTCTACTCCATCGCGCCTATTACAAAAAGCGTATTTGATCTCGCCGGATGGTGACCGGAATACAGGCAGAGTTTAATCTCTCTTATGATAGAACATATATTCTAAAAAGGCAATACCCCAAAATGGTTGAAGACAAACTTTAAGGGGGCGCAGCAAAGTGAGTGGAATAGGCGTTCGGGGCGGCGTTGCCACTGATTTTAATCAGTGGCTATTGAGGGGAAAAAAGTCCACTAAAGGGACTCTTTCAGCCTCTTCCGCGAGTTCTCCCGTTTCTCAAATCACTCCTTGTTTAAGACCTGGAGTGAAAAACTTTATTTGCTGAGAAGAGGGGAAAAGAACAGCATAGGCGTTTAGCTTTTGGTGTCGCCATCGGCGGGTTCGAGGCGGAATTCCTGCTTATAGCCGAAGTGCCGCGCATTATCCAGCCAGCGCATCCAGCGCGGGCGCAGCACAAACAGATCGCTGTCCGCGATCAGGTCTTCGAATTTGCCGGTGACAAAGGGGAATTTGGCTTTATAAACGGCCAGGGCGCGGGTGCGTTCGTCGTCATCGCGCAGCACGGCGGCGGTTCCTTCGATCTGCACGCCCCTGATGCCCGTCCACTCCCACGTTTCCTCAAAGAGCGTGGCGGCGACGACATCCCAGTCGGCAATATTGACGCTGTGGCGGCTGTCGGGGTCCGATACCCAATAGAGGTTGAGATCATCATCGCTGGCGAAAAAGAGCGGCGTCACCTGGGGTCGCCCATCCTGCTCTCCGGCGGTGGCAAGGGCCATTGTCGAATGGCGCGCCAGAAATTCGCGCAGCACCGGGCGCATATCCTCCGGCAGGACGGGAAGAAGACTATCGTTCATCGCGTTTGCCCCTCAAACCAAGCCACTCGACGGTGAGATCGGTTTCGATCCCCAGCCGCGCCAGCAGGCGGCCCACTGTGCCGTTAATCATATCATCCAGAGTGGCAGGTTTGCCATAAAACGCGGGGATCGGGCGGCATAATGATCGCGCCGATTTCCGCCGCCTGGACCATCAGCCGCAGGTGGCCCAGGTGCAGGGGCGTCTCGCGCACCGCCAGGATCAGCGGGCGGCCCTCTTTGAGCTGGACATCCGCCGCGCGGGACAGCAGATCGCTGGCGTTGCTGGTGGCGATGGCGGACAGGCTCTTGATGCTGCACGGCGCGACGATCATGCCCATCGTTTTGAACGATCCGCTGGCGATGCTGGCCCCGACGTTATCCGGCTTGTGCACCACGTCCGCCAGCGCTTCGACGTCGCTGATTTTCCAATCCGTTTCCTGGATAATCGTCACTTTGGCGGCGGCGGTCAGGACGAGATGCGTCTCGATATCTTCTACCCGCCGCAGAATTTCCAGCAGGCGGATGCCGTAGATCACGCCGCTTGCGCCGGAGATGCCAACAATCAGGCGTTGTGGACTCAACGTGGTTTGATCCCCCAGTGAACAGCCATTGTCCCGAACATAAACCGTTTATACCCCACATCGACCAATCCCGCCGCGCGCATCAGAGCCGCCAATTCGTCAGCCGTCTTGAAGCCGAGCGTACTTTCCGGCAAATAGCGGTAGGCGTCAGCGTTGCCGCTGATGATCCGGCCCAGCGTGGGGATCACGAATTTCAGGTGAAACTGGATGAAGGGGCGCAGCAGATTATGCGGCGGGGGGGTCGTGTCCAGCGTGACAAGCCGCCCGCCGGGTTTGAGCACGCGCAGTTGTTCGGACAGCGCGCCGGAGATATCGTTCACGTTGCGGAACAGATAACCGCTCGTCACGGCGTCGAAGCTCTGATCGGCATAAGGCAGGCGCAGTGTATCAGCGGCCTGCCACGCGACATCCTCCGCGTCGGCCCGCCGCTTGCCGATTACCATCATGGGCAGCGTAAAATCCGCCGCGATGACGTGCAGATCGGGGGTCTGCCGCCGCGCCTCAAACGCGATATCTCCGGTCCCGGTGGCGATATCGAGCAGCCAATCGCCGGGTGTCAGCCGCGCCTGCCGCACGACGAAGCGCCGCCAGCGGCGATCCTGGCCGAAGGTCATCAGGCGGTTCATCAGATCATAGCGCGCGGCGATCCGCCCGAACATCTCCTGGATTGCCGCGCCGTGAGTCTCGTTGGTCGTGAGGGTCATGGAGTCCTCTGTTTCTGATGGTCGGATTCAAAGAGAGGGCGTATTGCCATACGCCCCTACGATAAGATGGGCCATAGAGCCAGTGAGCTACCCTTCCCGCTCGGTGGGCCATGTGCCCATCACCTGCCGCAGGATGGCAAATTCCCCGATGTGATAGGCGTTGTGATCCGCGATCAATATCGCTTCCCGCAGGATGTTATAGCCCGGCGCGTGCGCCATATCGCCCAACAGGTCCGTCTTGGGATCAGAGACGATGGCCTCCATCGCCCGCAGATCGGTTCGCCAATCGTTGATCGTCTTGGTCCACTGGGCGGGATCAGCCTGTGCGCCGGGGGGAGGCCAGTGTCCCTCGGGCCAGGATGGCGAGATATGATGCGGATTGCGGACAAATTCCAGGATATCCCACTGCGTGATGCGGATATGTTCGAGAAGCTCCCAGGGCGAATAGGACACGTTCGGCGGGCAGGAGTTGATCTGATCCAGCGGAAAGTCTACGACCGCCTGTTCGAGCGACATATGCGCGTTACCGCCCCGCAGCAGGGCCAGCAGTTGTTCACGGAGTGCATCCATCGTTTAGTTCCTTTCTCACTCGGTCCAATCCGGACCCGCTTTCGAGCATTTTTCTTGCCATACGCCCCTACAAAAACTGGGCGCAGCAAGCAGCGCCCCTACAAATTAGGGATGGCTACAGTGCCGACCCTTCCCCCTCCGCCAGCCCGATCAATTCCGCCTGAGCGAGAATCGCACCGTTCATCGCCTCCAAAACGGCGCGGCGATCCGCAGCCGGCGGCAGATCCAACACACGATCCAGGGCATACAGCCGGAAATGATAATGATGCGTGCCGTGAAAATACTTGCCGCACGGTCCCTCGTAGCCCGGTGTGCCGCCGTTGGCAAAACCCTCGATCCCGCCCTCTGGAAACGTGTTTTCGAAGCAGAGTTTCGTGGTCGGCGGAATATTGAAGACCAGCCAGTGCACCCAGGGATTCGCGGGTGCGTCCATATCTTCCACGATCAACACCAGGCTGAGCGCGCTGGGCGGGATATCCCGGAATTGCAGCGGCGGGTTGATGTTCGCTCCGGCGCACGTGTACTGCACCGGAATCAAACCGTTATGGTCAAAAGCAGGGCTGATGATTTCCATGACGATCTCCTCTGAGATTGGAATGATCCGCCCGTTGCTGCCCGAAGTTAGATTACGATTCCCCCGCACTGCGCCAGCGTCCGACAATCCGCTCCAGCACATCGACCACCGTGTAGAGCGTCAAGCCGAGCAAACTCATCGCGCCGATCCCCGCGTACATCTGCTCGAAGCGCATCCGGCCCCAGGTCAGGGTGACGATATAGTAACCCAAACCCTCTTTGGTCGAATACTGCTCCGCGATGAACAGCACCGCAATCGCCGTTCCAACCGAGATTCGCAGCGCCGTGAGCACCGCCGGGAGCGACGCGGGCAGATACACGTAGCGGAACAGCGCCCGCCGCCCCGCACCCAAGGATCGCACCGACTGGATCAGTTCGGGGCGCAGGCTTGCCGCCTGATCGCGCACCACAACGAGAATCTGGAAAAACAGGATCAGCGCGATCAAGAAGATTTTAGAGTTTTCGTTGATGCCCAGCACAGCCAATATCACCGGGAGAAAGACGATCTTGGGGATCGGGTGCACCAGCGCGATCAGCGGCGAGAAGATGCGGTTGAGCGGCTTAATCTGGCCCAGGCCCAATCCGACCGGGGTGGCAATCAGCACGGCAGCGACAATCGCGTACAGCACTCGCTTCGCGCTGGCGACGGTGTGCATCCACAGCCTGCCGTGCATCTCCTCCACGAAGACAGGCCACACCTGCCAGGGATAGGGCATGATGTTGAACGGCATCCGGGATCGATCCAGGTAAAAATGATCCAGGTAGTAGGCCAGGGCGATCCAGCACAGCATGAAGATGCCGACCGCCAGCCCGATATTCATCAGGCGCGAGGCGATCTGCCGCCCGGTGCGCCGCAGCAGGGGAGCATGTTCCGCCATCTGGCGCGTTATGAGTTCAGTCCAAGCAGGGTGCGTAGTTCGTTGCATTTTTCCAAAAAGGTCCGTGTGCTGCGATAGCCGGGCCGGCATCCGTCAGGATTATCCACGATCACGGCTTCGCTATTTGGCGGGTCGTGCAGGACGAGAATCTTGCGGCCCAAAATCGCCGCTTCTTCGATGGCGTGGGTAACGATCACGCTGGTCAGATTCATCTCGTCGCGCAGGGTGCAGAATCAGATTTTGCAGGTCTTCACGAGTCGGCGCGTCCAGACTGCTGAACGGTTCATCCATCAGCAGCAGATCGGGATTCAGGGCCAGCGTCCGGGCAATCGCCGTGCGCTGCCGCTGCCCACCGGAGATCGCGCCGGGGAACTTATTGCGCTGCTCGTAGATGTTCAGGCGGCGCAGCCAGCTTTCGACGCGCTGCCGGGCTTCCTTGCGGGAGGGCAGTGGTTCGGCGCGGGGGGCGTGTTTGCCATCCGGCCCATAAAAGCGCCGCACGCGCAGCCCCAGCGCGACATTATCCCAGACGGACGCCCAGGGCATCAGGCCGTAATCTTGCAGGATCAGCCCGGTTTCGGGGCGGGGCCGTTCGATCAGCGTGCCGCCGACCCGGATCGATCCGTGGGTCGCGTGGCGCAGCCCGGCGATCAGGTAGAGCAGGGTGGTTTTGCCGCCGCCCGACGCGCCGATGATCGACCACGCCTCGCCCGGTTCGACCTGCCAGTTAAAATCCTGGAAGACAGGCGTCCCGCGCCCGCCGTAGCGAAAGGTCAGATTCTCCATGTGGATCATCGCCGTGCCCGGCATGTTTTTTGCTGGTCCCGGCAAAAAACTCGCCGGTCCTGGCGGATTGTTCGTTGTTGCCATGTGAGCTGTCCAATAAGTCCAAATGGGCGGGTTAACAAACCCGCCCCTACAAGAATCGAAACTTACTGCGCTGCCTCGGTTGCTTCGGCGCGTATCCGCTGCCGGGGCGATGGCGTCCAGGAAGGTCGGATTCACGCCGCTCTCATAGCTCGGCTTCTCCTCGATGATCTCCTGATCGACCAGCCACTGCATCGTATCGTTCCAGGCGGCTTCCGTCGTGATCTCATAGGTCGGGAAGGGCGGCAGTTCGTAGCTGTCCTTCACGCTGTCTGGCACATTTGTATTTTCCAGCCACAGATCGCGGTACGCTTCAGGATCGGCGTTGATGTCGTCCGCCGCGTGCATCCACGCCTTCAGGAACGCCTGCACCGCTTCGGGATGATCATCGATCACCGTCTTGCGGAACGTCAGCACGCTCTGGCTGAACTGCGGATCGACCAGCGACGAGTTCATCCGCGATCAAAATCGCGCCGCCATCAATCGCCGCCTGTCCCATCGGATCGGGCAGGGTGACAGCTTTCATACTGCCTTCCATCAACAGTTGGAAGCGCACCGGGATATTTGGCTCGACACGGTATTTGATATCGTCCGCGTTGATGCCCGCGTTTTCCAGGATGCGCTGGGTGATGTAGTGGATCACCGAGTTTTCCGAGATGCCGATTTCAAAGTTCACCACATCCTGTACAGTGGTGATATTGCTGCGCGGCGCGGCGAGAATGCGGAACTGGGGATGTCCCTCGTAGGCGCGGCGGGCCAGGGCAACGACCTGAATATAGGTCTGGTCCTGGTTGAAGATACCCGTGCTGATCAGATCGTTCAGCATGCCGTCCAGTTCACCCGCCAGCATCAGTTGATCGCGTTCCAGGGCGCTGCTGACCGGGATCAGTTCAATGTTCACGCCCTCTGCCTCAAAATATCCGGCCTGCTGGGCGACGTAAAACGGCAGCACATCCAGGATCGGCAGCAGTCCCATGCGCAGCGTAACGGGTTCTTGCCGGGCGGGAGCTGCCTGAGCAGGATGAGCCGCTGCCCCAAAGATCGGCGCGGCGGCGAGGATGGCGATCAGCAGCAGAACCAACAACTTTGTGTGACGCATAGTTTCTCCTTGTGCAAGTGGTGGGGCGCTGCGCCCTAAATGAACAGCGCGAGCAGCGTTCCAGCAAGTAGAGTGATGGCGATATAGGAATTCATATTAAAAAAGGCCACGTTGACCCGGCTGAGATCGTCCGGTCGCGACGAGGCTGTGTTCATAGACCAGCATCCCCGCTGTGAGGATCGCCGCCACGTAGAACGGCCAGCTTAACCCCGCCGCGATCCCAGCCAGGACCAGGAAGATCAAAAAGACAATATGATTGAGTTTTGCCAGCCGGAGAGCGCTGGCATTGCCAAAGCGGGCGGGCCACGCATGCAGCCCATCCGCGATATCGTATTCTCTATCCTGGCAGGCGTAGATCAGATCGAAGCCGCCGATCCAGAACGTCACCGCCGCCACCAGGAGCCACGCGGGCAGATCGTCTGGCGAAAAGAACGATCCGCGCACGGCGATCCAGCCGCCGCCCACCGCCAGCGCATCGGTAAATCCCAGCACCCAATGGGCGAACACGGTGAAGCGCTTGGTGAAGCTGTAGCCGACCAGAAACAGGACGGCAATCGGAGCCAGCTTGAGCGCCAGCGGATCGAGCAGCGCCGCCGCGATCAGCAGGACGATCAGCGACACGACTCGCGTAGGTGATCACGGTCCGCGCCGATATCGCCCCGGTGACGGTCGGGCGGTTCTTCGTGCGCGGGTTGTGGGCATCATAGACGCGATCCGCGAGGCGGTTGATGGCAAAGGCCAGGGTGCGCGCCGCCGCCATCGCTACCGTCACCCAGACAAATTCCCAGAGGGTGGGCAGTCCCTTCGCCGCCAGAAACATGCCGATATAGGCGAACGGCAGGGCGAAAATGGTGTGTTCAAAGCGCACCAGATCGAGAAAGACGCGAATCCGGTGCGTGAAAGAGTTGGTGGTAGTCGTTGTGTGCTCCATAGGTCCTGATAATTGGTGTAAGGGGTTCACTCAAACTGATCTGGTGTCAACTGGCCCGCGATCATACGCCTCGCGCAGATCAAAGGCGGGCGCGGCGGCGGAAATATAAATCAGAATATCGTTCGTTTTGTTCTCGATGCCGTGCAGCGCATCCGGCGGAACATAGATCAGATCACCCACGCCGACGACTTGCTGCTCCTCCCCGACCTGACATGATGCCGTTTCCCCGGATGATCACGTAAACCTGCGTTTCGGGGTGGTGGTGCGGAATCTGCCGCGCCCCGGCTTCAACCGTGACCCACGTCACCGACAGCCGCGCATCCGGCACATCGCCCAGCCCGAACATAAATTGAGATGTCAGGCCGTTCCGTTCGCGTTTTTCCGCGTCTGCCCGGTTACGAATAAACACCCCGGCCTCCGATGCCGTATTCGGCCCATCGTTTCGTGACCAGCGCCTGAATCTCCTGGCTCATGTGGATCTCCTGCGGCCAGCCGCGTGGATGTCCATCGTCTGGGCCTTTGCTCGTCGCGTCAAGACCGATCGGGGAGCGCGGTTCATCGATGATGGCATAATGGTTGATCGGCCCGTCTTTGAGTACCATATCCCGCCGCCAATCGACATTGCCGAAGGTGCGCCACGCCACGCACGAAATATCGTGCAGGTCGCTCCCGCTGTCCAGAGCGATCAGATTGGCTTCGGGCTGAATATTCCAGATGTTTTCGAACAGGTCGCGCACGGATTGCGTTTCTTTGTTCACTTCAAAGATGATCAGTGATTTGCCCCACGCTGCCCACTTTTCGCCGCCAAGCAGCCGCGACAGTGCCTCAACCAGGATAGGCAAGCCGGGTGGATCGGCATGCGATTCGCCTTGCGTGTCGCGTCGATGCCCACTTTGCCGCCATACGAATCCATGATCGCCGCGTGATCAAGCTGATCCACCGGGCCATCAACCACCGTGATATCCCGCCGCCAATCGACGTGCTGTAACACTTCCTCGACCACGGCGCTCAGATCGTGGACATTGACATGCTCATCCACGATCAGCAGTCCCTTGGCCAGCATCATCAGGCCCAGCCCCCACAGCCCGTACATCACTTTCTGCGGGTGGCCGGGGAAGCGGCTCTTGATGCTGACGATCACGAGGTTGTGGAACACCCCCTCGGCGGGCATGTTCACATCGCGGATTTCGCCCATGAATAGCTGCATCAGGGGCAGGAACAGCCGCTCCGTCGCCTTGCCCATCCAAAAATCTTCCATCGGCGGTTTACCCACAACGGTGGTCGGATAGATCGCATCGGCGCGGTGGGTGATCGCGGTGACGTGCATTACCGGGAACAGGTCGGGCGGCGTGTAAAACCCGGTGTGATCGCCAAATGGCCCTTCGCTGCGCCGTTCGGAGAGATCGACATAACCTTCGATCACGATATCCGCGTTGGCGGGCGCTTCGATATCCTGCGTGATGCACTTGACGAACGGCACAGGTTTATGGCGCAGCCAGCCCGCCAGCAGATACTCATCGATGTTGGGGGGCAGGGGAGCCGACGCGCACCACATCTGCGCCGGATCGCCGCCCAGGACCACCGCTACCGGAATCCGATCCCGGTGGTGAGCGCGCGCTTCCTGCTCGTGTTCCGCGCCGCCTTTGTGCCGCTGCCAGTGCATGCCGAGCGTTTGGCTGTCATATTTTTGCAGGCGGTACATGCCTACATTGCGTATGCGGGTGATCGGGTCGCGCGTGATCACCTGGGGCAGGGTGATGTACGGCCCGCCATCCTCCGGCCAGCAGGTGAGCAGCGGCAGGATATCCAGCGAGGGATTTTCGGTGATGATCACTTCCTGGCATGGGGCTTTACGGACTTTCTTTGGTCCCAATCCGATCCCGCGCAGCGCCCCGGCGAACATGCGCCCGCGCCTGACCATCGGGCCGAGTCCCTGCGGCAGTTTGGGATCGATCAGGCTGCCCAGCTTATGGCGCACATCTTCCAGCTCGTTCACACCCAGGGCCAGCGCCATGCGCCGTGCCGATCCGAAGGCATTGATCAGCACCGGAAAGGCGCTGCCTTCGACATTTTCAAACAGCAGCGCTTTGTTGTGGATTGCCGGGCCTTTGCTCACCCGATCCGTGATCTCGGTGATTTCCAGCCGGGGATTGACCGGGGTCGTGATGCGGATCAGTTCGCCTTCTTCTTCTAACCGCCGGACAAAATCGCGCAGATCGGCGTAGGCCATAGGAGGGGAGTCCTCACGTTTAGAAAATTCTGAAAGATTTAAAAGACGCTTGTTGATTTTATCACAAAGAGAGTCGAACTCACAATGAACAGCATGTTATACACATTGGATATGGGCGCTGCTTGCCGCGCTCAAATCTGCCCTATAATGGGGAAACACGTAAACCCTTTTTGAGAGGATTCTTTGCATGTTTATTCTTGCGCTCGACCAGGGGACGACCAGTTCCCGCGCGATATTATTTGATCAGGATGGGCGACCCGTCGCCAGCGCCCAGCAGGAATTCCCCCAGATTTTCCCCAAACCTGGCTGGGTCGAACACGATCCGCATGATATCTGGCGCACGCAGCGAGATGTCGCCCGCGCTGCCCTGGATCAACTGGGGATCAGCGCCCGCGATGTCGCCGCCATTGGCATCACCAACCAGCGCGAGACGACGATCATCTGGGACCGCAAAACGGGCGAGCCCGTCTATAACGCCATTGTCTGGCAGTGCCGCCGCACCGCGTCCATGTGTGACGCGCTCAAGGCGGAAGGCTTCGATCAGGTGATCCGCGCCAAAACCGGGCTGGTGACGGATGCCTATTTCTCCGGCACCAAAGTCGCCTGGATTTTGGAGAATGTGCCCGGTGTTCGCGCCCGTGCCGAAGCGGGTGAACTGGCCTTTGGCACGGTGGATAGCTGGCTGCTCTGGAATCTGAGCGGCGGCGCGCTGCACATCACCGATCCCAGCAATGCCAGCCGCACCATGCTCTATAATATTTATTCCGGCGACTGGGACGAGGATATTCTGGCCCACCTGAACATCCCGCGATCCCTGCTGCCCAAAGTCTGCCCGTCCAGCATGGTCTACGGCGAGACGGTGAGTCACCTGTTCGGCGCGCCGATCCCGCTGGCAGGCATGGCGGGGGATCAGCAGGCGGCGACCTTCGGACAGGCGTGTTTATCTCCTGGCATGGCGAAAAACACCTACGGGACCGGGAGTTTTTTGCTGATGAACACAGGCGAGTCCGGCGTACCATCGGAGTGCGGCTTGCTGACCACTATCGGCTGGCAGTTATCCGGCGGCCCCGTGATCTATGCCCTGGAAGGCAGCGTCTTTATCACAGGCGCGGCGGTGCAGTGGCTGCGCGATGGCCTGGGGATTATCCAGTCGGCGGCGGATATCGAGCCGTTAGCCGCCAGCGTCGAGAGCGCGGACGGTGTGTATTTCGTCCCGGCCTTTGTCGGACTCGGCGCGCCGCACTGGGATTCGTATGCGCGGGGCACGATGGTCGGCATCACACGGGGCACGACGCGCGCCCATATCGCCCGCGCCACATTGGACGCGATTGCTTTGCAGTCCCGCGATGTGCTTAACGCCATGCGTGCCGATTCGGGGATCGAACTCTCCGCCCTGCGCGTGGATGGCGGCGCGGCCCGCAACGATCTGCTGATGCAGATTCAGGCGGATGTCTTGGGCGTCCCGGTGCAGCGCCCCGCCGTGACGGAGACGACCGCGCTGGGAGCCGCATATCTGGCAGGGATCGCTACCGGATTCTGGACCGATGCGCCCACCGTCGCCGCGCAGTGGAAAGTCGAGCGCACCTTCGAGCCGCGCATGTCCGACTCAGATCGTGATACGCTGATCGCGGGCTGGAATCGGGCATTGGAGCGGGCGAAGGGTTGGGCCGAATAACTCATGACCTTCAATAACTTCCTTCAGGGGGAGCGCGTCCGGCTGGCGGCGCTGCGTCCCGAAGACATCCCGATCATCACCCGCTGGCAGCAGGATGGCGGTTATCTGCGCCTGTACGATGCCGCCCCCGCCAATCCCAAAACGGAACGCGAACTGACCGCCGCCTATGAAGCGCTGCAAAAGTCCAACACGGGCTATGCCTTTGGAATCCGTCTGCTGGGTAATGACGCGCTGATCGGCAACCTGGAACTGGACGATATTCTGTGGTCGCAGGGCGTGGCGTGGCTGTCGATTGGCATCGGCGAGCCAGCCTACCAGGGGCAGGGCTACGGCCTGGAGTTGATGCGGTTGGCCTTGCATTTTGCTTTTGGCGAGATCAATCTGCGCCGCGTGCAGCTCACCGTCTTTGCATATAACGAGCGCGCGATCCGGCTCTATGAACGGCTCGGTTTCCAGCAGGAAGGCGTTTTTCGCGAATTTCTGATCCGCGATGGGAAGGTCTACGATATGCTGCTCTACGGCATTTTGCGCCGCGAGTGGGAATCTGGCCTGGAACAACCATAACATTTGTTCGTATAATCTTCTGGTTCTGGTGGTTTACGAGGAGTTGGATGAATGAGTACTCCAGACTTTTCTGATTCGGCACGGTTTTTCACGCAGATCTTCAATCTTTATAGAGCGGGGGACTATAACAAGGCGCTCGATCTGGCGACCTGCGAAGGCGGCAGATTTGCCCATGAAGCGCCGCTGGTTTATCACACGCGGGCCTGCCTCGCCTCGCTGCTGGGGAACAGCCCCCTGGCGCTGCAACTGCTCCGCGAATTGATGGACGCCGGATATTTTTATGCCGACTTTTATTGGACAGACGGCGACCTGGAGCCGCTGTTTGCCAATCCTGAATTTACCCGCCTCCGCGCCCTTTCCGCTGAACGGCTGGTCAAGGCTCAGGCGGCAGCAAGGCCAGAGCGGTGTGTTGTCGCCCCGGAAAATCTGGACGCTCCGCTGCCCCTCCTGATCGCCATGCACGGCAATAATCACAACGCCGCCTATGAGGCTGACCTCTGGTCCACGCCCAGCCGAACAGGCTGGTTGGTAACGCTGGCCCAATCCTCCCAGGTGAGCGGCGTGAATTCGTATGTCTGGACGGACCGCGACAAGAGCATAGCTGAAATCCAGGCGCACTATAACGCTCTGTGCAGTGATTACCCTCTCGACCCCGAACGGCTCGTGTTGGGCGGCTTCTCGATGGGCGCGGAAACGTCGATCCACATGGCTCTGACCGGACTGCTGCCTGCCCGTGGTTTTGTCGCTGTTGCACCCGGAGGCCCCAATACCAGCCATCCTGAGTTGTGGCAGCCGCTCATCGAACAGGCGTGGGGGCGGGGCGTGCGCGGTTATATCATCGTGGGCGGGTTGGATAATGCCGCCGAACCCACGCGCCAGATGGTCGAGATGTTTAAGGCGGGCGGAATTGAATGTATGCTGGAGGACCATGCCGATCTGGGCCACGAATTCCCCCGCGATTTTGCCCAGCGCCTCCCACAGATTTTAGATTATGTGACCGGGCGTTAGAGTCGCACCTTCCCGGCTATCCCCTTCGCCTCGCTTGTGTGCGAGTCCGATGCTTGCACCGGCGGGGGCAGGGGGTGAGGGGATGGTGTATCATTAAACTATGACAGACGACCAAACGATTCTCGAAGGTTTTGTCTCCGTGCGCGCCGCCCTCAAATCCGGCAGCCGCCCCTTTGAACAAATCTGGGTTCGCCGCGACAAGTGGGATAAAGGGGTGGCCTGGCTGGAAGCCGAAGCGGGTCGCCAGCAGATCCCCTTTGAGCGCGTGGATTCAGATCGGATCGATGCGGCGGTGGATGGCAATACGCACGGCGGGGTGATCGCCCGGGTTGGCCCGCGCCGCTTCGTGGAACTAACCGATATCGCCCGCGATAACCCCGCGCCGTTTGTCGCCATGATTGACGGTGTGGAAGACCCGTTTAACTTTGGGCAGGCGGTGCGGGCGCTGTATGCAGCCGGGGCGGATGGACTGATTTTACGGCCCCGCAACTGGATGTCGGCGGCGGGGATCGTCGCGCGGGCGTCGGCGGGCGCGTCGGAGTGGATTCCCACGGCTATTGCCGAGACTGCGCTGGATGCGGCGGCTCACTTTCGCGCGCGTGGGTTACGGGTTGCCGTTGCCGACGAGGATCGTTCGGTGATGATTGATGAGACCGATCTGACTGTGCCGCTCTTCCTGGTCATCGGCGGGGA
Source organism: uncultured Chloroflexia bacterium (assembly GCA_963753545.1). Lineage (GTDB taxonomy): Bacteria > Chloroflexota > Anaerolineae > Aggregatilineales > Aggregatilineaceae > CAVWCQ01. Next base: position 38,443 of record CAVWCQ010000009.1, on the reverse strand, counting down.
GAAGCGCGGCATCACCCGCTCCTTTCTCGATCAGGCCGATCTGCGACTGGAAATCCCCTATGCGCGGGACTTCGACCAGTCGCTCGGCACAGCGGCAGCGACGGCGATTCTGGCCTTTGAAGTGATGCGCCAACGACGTGCCGCCGCACGGAGGTAGAGTAACATGGCAAATGATCGCCGCTCTCCACGCGTTCAGCACGGACCGCGCAAGATCATCTCAATCCCCGGCACGGTGAACGGTGTCGAACTGCGCTCCCAGTTGGAAGTCAGTTTCGCCCAGGAATTGCAGCGGCGCGGCATCCACTGGCAGTACGAGCCGGAACGGATCGGGGCGGGGCATTATCTGGTCGATTTTTATCTGCCCGATCTGCGCTGCTGGGTGGAGGTCAAGGGCCGCTACGAATTGCGCGACGATCTGCTGCTGCCCAATGTCGCTATCAACCTGAAGCGCGAACGCGGCGAACGCCTCTATCTTTATATGGAAGACAAAGCGTACATTATCGGCGCAAAGGACTACACGCCGATCACATTGGAAGAATTCTGGGCGCAGATTGATCCGCACCCGCAGCACAATCAGGAGGAAGGCGAAGCATAATGCGAGTTTATTTGGTTCGGCACGGTAAGGCATCGAAAGACCCGGTGTTCAACGAGGATGACCGGCCTCTGACCAAGCGGGGGCGGGAGGATGTACTGCGTATCGCGGATCAGATGGCAGAAGCAGGCATCGAGATCGGTCAGATCCGGCACAGCGGTCTGCTGCGCGCCAAACAAACCGCCGAGAGCATGGGCAAGTTGCTCAAGCCGCTGGACGGTATTATCGAGGTGAAAGGGCTGTTGTGGGATGATCCGGTGGACCAGTTGCCCCGCGAATTGGCCCTCGAATCGAAGCCCGTCATGCTGGTTGGGCACAACCCGTTTATGGAGCGTCTCGCGGCAGCACTGCTGACCGGAAATCCGAACACCACGCCGCTCACGTTCGCTACTTCCGGCACAGCCTGTTTTGAATCTATCGAGCAGGTGTGGACGCTGCGCTGGATGCTCATCCCGGAGATTATGGCCAACAGCGATGACGAGTAATTGAGCGTGTGGGGCGCAATTGCAGGCGACATCATCGGCTCTGTTTTTGAGAATGAGAACGTCAAGACCACCGACTTCCCGTTATTCAGCCAGTTCTCGCGCTTCACCGACGATACGGTTCTGACCGTCGCTATTGCTGATGCCGTGATGCGCCGCACGCCCCACCCGATCAAGGTGGTCGATCTGCTTCTGGCTCCAAAAACATATGCGTTCCGTCTCCGGCTCTATGGGCGGCGATATCCCAACGTAGGGTATGGTCAGTTGTTCCAGAAGTGGCTTGCCTCCGACACCACGCACGGCTACCAGAGTTATGGCAACGGCTCCGCGATGCGTGTCAGCCCGATTGGCTTTGCTTTCGACACCCTGGACGATGTGCTGCGCGAAGCCAAACTCAGCGCCATTGTCACCCACAACCATCCGGAGGGGATTTGCGGCGCGCAGGCCGTTGCGGCGGCGGTATTTTGGGCACGCACCACGAAAGACAAAGAGACAATCCGGCAGATGATTCAGGATCGCTTCAACTATCGCCTGGATCAGAGCCTGGATGCCATCCGCCCCAGCTATCAATTCGACAGCTCCTGCCAGGGATCCGTGCCCCAGGCGATCACAGCGTTCCTCGAATCGGAGAACTTTGAAGATGCCATCCGCAAGGCGATCTCACTGGGCGGCGACAGTGATACGATTGCCTGCATCGCGGGCGGCATTGCCCAGGCGTTTTATGGGGAAGTCCCGCCACATATTTTGGGCCGCGTCCGTCTGCTGCTCGATGGGCAGTTAAAGCAGCTCGCGGATCAGTTCACAGCGAGATATAGGCGGTAAGCGATTGTAGGCGCAACCGCTTCACGCTACAATGACACTGGATAGATTGAATGGAGATCGATGAGCATGGGCGCAGGAACCAGGACACTTACCGTCGAGGAGTTTGATCGCTGGGTTGATCAGCCGGAAAACGCGGACAAATTGTTTGAATACATCGGGGGGGAGATTGTCGAAGTGCCATCCAATCCATATGTATCTGAAATTGCCAGTAACATAAATTATTGGCTAAAGCATTATCTAATGCAGCATCCAATAGGACATGTTACGGGTGAGGGCGGTGGCTATCGAGTATCCGGCGAACGGTATGCCCCTGATGTTGCCTTTCTCGCTAAAGAGAAGGGGCCGCTTGCTGAAAAAGGCTATCACCCCGTCGCACCCGATCTCGCCGTTGAAGTCATGTCTCCTGGCAATGATCCCCACGACATGCTGACTAAAGTTGGCAACTATCTCGCGGCGGGAACGGTTGTGTGGGTGGTCATGCCTGAAAAGAAACAGGTGCAGGTGTTTGTTCCTGGCGAGAAGGTGCAGCAGTTGGGTATCAAAGATACGGTGGATGGCGGCGACGTGCTACCGGGGTTCACGCTGGCGGTGAAAGACATTTTTCCAGAGTAATCATGCTTTTAGGTATTCACCGCTGCCTGTCGCCCAGCCCGAATAAAGTTGCACGTTGCCTGAATTGCTCAGCTTTACCAGCCCCTTGCCGCAACCATTTACCCCGAACAACGCTACAAAGCGTTGGTAATCCTCAAACCACTCATCTTGTTGGCTGAAGGAATGGACAACCATCAGCGCGTTTTTTGCATTAAAGCGCCGGGCTTCGATCACGGCTGACACAGCCCGGTGCAGCAGTTGATAGCGGATCGCGCCGGGAATCGCTTGCGATAGTCCTAATTCCTTCTGGATATAAGCAAGTCTCTGCTGCTTGCCCGCTGACTGCGACGCATTCCATTCTGTTAGCGTTGGCCCGAAGGATTCCGACACTTTCCCTTCGATCATCATGGCCAATAAATGCCCCTCACCATCCCGACCCAGGACAAAAATATCATTTTGTGAGGGGCGGCTTCCTCCGGGCAAATCGACCTTATATTCAGGTAGGGCTAGCAGCATTTCAACCTGTCGAAAAGCTGGGATGCCGGATAGTAGATCGCAGATTTCAGGGGGCCATCCATTGGCAGCTTCCCAGCAGTATGCCAGTGAACGAGCCGAATAGCCTGTTTTCCACTGCTTTTGCGGCTCCGCTAATCCGTGTTGCCAATCGCCCGGCCCTGTTGTGGGAATATAAATCCGTTTCATTTTCTTCTGCTTTTCTCCGCGCTCTTTGCGCTCTCCGCGGTAAAACTAGTTTTTCTGCTTTTCCGTCAGCTTAACCGGACTCTCGTACCCCTCCACGCGGATCCCATACGCCGCCGCGAGCAGTTCCACCGGATGAACACTCTTTTTCCCCGGTCAGCGCCGTGATCTGCCAGCGGCACGTCTCCGTATCGCACACGACGAGATCGCTGCCCGACTCGCGTGATCTGCTCCGCCATTGATCGCCCAACCGCCTCGGATATCTCGCGCTTTTCCTTCTTGTACCCATACGTCCCGGCGATCCCGCAGCAGTCTGCGTCGATCTCCCACAGACGCAGGCCGGGGATCAGGTTCAGCACATCGAGCGCGGGGCGTCCCATGCCGTGCGCCTTCAGTTGGCACGGCGCGTGATAGGGCAGTTCCAGCGGGATCGGCGCGAAATCGAATCGGGAGTTTGCCCTCGTGGGCCAGCTTCGCCAGGAATTCCATAAAATCGTAGGTGTTCGCCGCGACGATGCGCGCATCTTCATCTTCCAGGCCGAGGATATGCTGGTAGTCGCCCTTGATCGCCGTCATGCAGCTTGCCGATGTGCCCACAATCGGGATTCCCCGCCGCGCGTATCCGACCAGCGACCCGATATTTTGGCGGGCATAGCGCCGCGCCCCCTTAAAATCGCCATTGGACTGCGCCGGAAGTCCGCAGCACGTCTGCGGCGGGATTTCGACGTGCAGCCCGATATGTTCCAGCACGGCAACCGCCAGCTTGCCGATATATGGCTCATAGGTGTTGGTCGAACAGCCGTGAAAGTAGACCACGCGCATCTGATCCGATGTGGGTTCGGATCGAGGATGGCGGGTTGACTTTTTTTCCACCAGCCCCGGAACGTGTATCCCGCCCAGCCCGGCAGCGGACCCCGCGCCGAGACACCGATGATCCGCTCCGCCACTTTCCGCAGCCGATGCGACCGCACGCCGAAGTTGGTCAGCGGTGCGAACGGCGTCCCCCAGCGGCCCCAGCGTTCATTCCGGCTCAGGAACCAGTTGCGGAATGACAGCCCGCGACTCTCCACGATCCGCGCTTTAGCCTGCGTGTTGATCTCCATCACCTTGACGCCGTGCGGGCAGACCAGCGTGCAGATGCCGCAGCCTGAGCAGTAGTCCAGCGAGTGATCGGGGGAGGGCGCGCCGGGTTCCCGGAAGCGCTGTTCCTGCGGGCCGACGACTTTTGGGCCGGGAAACAGCGGCGTCACGGCAGCATAGGGGCAGGCCAACGTGCAGATATTACACTTGATGCACATATCGGACGTGAAAGGTGTTTGCACTATTCGCTCTCCAAACTGAGCGCGACTTGCACGGCTTTATAGGCGGTTGCCAGGGCGATCCCCTCCGCGCAGCCATCCGTCAGCGGGTTGAATCCAGCAATCAGGTTCCCCACGGCATAGACGTTTTCCAGGATCGGCGCGCCCGATCCATCCAGCGGGCGCATCTGGTGATCAACACGCAGCCCGGCATAGCGGTGGATCGGGTGCCCCCGCAATTTGAGCAAGTTGTCGTCATACCAACCGACCCGGCCCTCACCCGGCGGAGTCTGGACCGGCAGATCGAAGATCGGCTCCCGCAGGTGGCCCGCCTCGTCGCTCTCGATCCCGCCGCTGTACAGCCCGCCCGTCGCCAGGATGACCTGATCCGCGTAGAACGGATTCCGGTGCCCCAGCGCCTCCACCTCGACGCCCGTGCAGCGCCCGTTTTCCACGATCCCGCGCACGACCGGATGCCCGATCTGCACGCGAACCCCTTTGCGCAGCAGCCAGCGCCGTAGACCGTTACTGAGCCTTATACCCGGCAGACTGGGCGGCAGCGTCGGAATCTCGAACACCGGGCAGCCGATCTTTTCCGCCATATCCGCCAGCACATCCAGCGGGTGATCCAATCCCAGCACCGCCGGGAAGCCGACCTTAACCGCGCCATCCGCTCGAATCTGTTTGGTGATTTGCGCGCGAAAATCTGGCTGATCGAACCATCGCGCAAGGTCAGTCGCCCAGTTATCCCAGTATGGCCGCGACTCCGGCAGATCGACCCAGACCGCACGCGCTTCGATCCCCTGCTTGCACAGATTCCCGGCGGCAAGTTCCGGGTGAAAATCCCGCCAGCCTCGGAATCCGACCAGCAGCACCGGCCCGGCAATATCCGTCAGGTCGCCGTTCGCCATGCCGCGCGGGGCGATCATGGCCTTGCCCACCGCGCCGAGCAGCGTCATCAGCCGCATATTGTGCCCGTCTTTTTTACGGCAGTCGTGCGGCTGTCCGATCTCCTTGGTCACCGCCCGAAAACCGTCGATCCCGGCGACCATCGCGTCGTCGCCCCCCAGCGCATAGGGATGCTCCGGATTGAGCGCCGCATAGCCGCGTACCTCCGCGATCACGTCGTCATCCGCCCGATCACAGACGCTGATCCAGCCGGGCGTGACCATCTGCTGGCCCCATCCCGCCGCGATCAGTCGCACAGTCGCCCCGGCGTAAACGGCGTGTACGGCGGACATCAGCCCGGCCAATCCCGCGCCGATGATCAAAATATCCTGTTGATCACGCATCGCCGGACTCCTGTGAGTGCTGCGTCAGTAGATCGAGACCCAGGGTGCGGCGGTAAATGAGTTCATCCAAAACCATCTGGCGCAGACTGTGCCCCCACAGCAGCGGACGCGTGCCCCGGAAGCGTTCGTTGGCGAAATCGGCCAGGGCGTGCGTTGCTTCCTCGCTGGAGATACCTTTCACCTGCTGTAAGATGCCAGCCGCCCGGTAGCCGCAAAATCCCGCCTGGCACGGACCCATCCCCAGCCGCAGATCGCGCCGCAGTTGCCCCAACGCGACGGGCTGATCGCCGTATTCGCGGATCGCCTCTTCCAACTGCGCCCGCGTGATCAGTTCGCATTCGCAGATCAGTTCGGCGGGCATCTCGCCGCCTTCCAATTGCTCCATCCGCCCCTGCAAATGATGATATTGAACCTTAGTTCCCCTCTCTAACTTGATTGGAGAGGGGCTGGGGGTGAGGTTGGCCGGGGTGAGGTTCTCCTCCGCCGTCGTGCAGGGCCGCGTATTGCCGATCTGCCGCGCCACGACGTTCACCGCTGCTTCCGCCATCAGACGGCAGGTGGTCAGCTTGCCCCCGACGACCGTCACCAGCCCGCGCAGACCGTCGCGCTCCGCGTGATCGATCACCGAAAACGTGCGCTTGACCTCGCGCCCGACGGCTTCACCGTTCCCGTTCCCCGGCGGCTCATACAGCGGACGGACGCCCGCCCAGGCCCGCAGCGCGCGCCCCTGTTTGATCCCCGGCACGACCGCTTCCGCATCATCCAGAATGCGCCGGATTCTCCCACGCTTCGATCCGTTTGTCGTCCGGCTGATCGGTGATCACCGACGTTGTGCCCAGGATGTTCACCGTACCCACCGGGACCACGATATCGCCATCCGTCGCCGGGCGCAGACGGTTGACAACCGTATTGACCCAGCGCGTATTCATGGCGATCATTGCGCCCCGGTCGAAGCGGATGACCACATCCAGCCCGGCCAGCGCCGCGATCCGTCCCGACCACGGACCCGCCGCATTGAGCACGCAGCCCGCCAGGACCGTCTTCTCCTCGCCCCGCCGGACATCGACCAGCCGCACGCCGATCACCGCGTCGCCTTCGCGCAGCAGATCGATCACCCGGTGGTAAATCCACGTCTCGCTGCCGAGCGCCCGCGCCGCCTCGACAAAGCCATGCACCAGATCGAATCCGTCACACGATCCATCCGGCACGAGAAACGCCGCCGCGATCTGTGAGGTGAGGGCGGGTTCAAAATTGCGGGCCGCCTGGGCGCTCATCGGCTCGCTGGGGATTCCCGCCGCGATACACGCCCGCACCCATTTTTCCGGGTAGTCGGGTGGATCGTCCGGGGTGGCGATGAACAGCCCGCCCGTATCTTCGATGGCAAAGGGGGCGATACGGCGCAGGATGGTATTTTCAGCGATACATTCGGCGGCAGTTTCGGGATCGCGCACGGCATAGCGCCCGCCGGAGTGCAGCAGGCCGTGATAGCGCCCCGATGTCCCGGTCGCCAGATCGCCCTGTTCGACGAGCAGCCCGCGCATGCCGCGCCGCGCCACGTCATAGAGCGCCGCCGCCCCGGTCGCGCCGCCGCCGATCACGATCACATCAACCGTTGGAATCAAAGGAAGTGTTCTCCTCGTTCAAACCAGCATTCTTGAGTGTGAGCAAAACATAACATGCCTGCCGGGGCGCGACCAGTGGAAAGGGTCACGTATTTAACGGGGTGAAAGGAAGGTGGGGGAGGGAAGCACCTACTCAACTTGTAATCAGTTCATGTCTCTGTGCAGAACGTGTCGCAGTCGTTCCAATTCCGCCTGTGGGAGGCAATCAGCAAAGGTGCGCTTACCCCGGTAGTTTGGATGGGGCAGAAAGGCAAAAAAGCGCGATTTACTGCCGATCTTAATTGGGCCAAAGAGTGATGTACTCGCTGGTACATTATATTCGTAGCGAATGTGAGAAGCCGCATACGCACCAAGAGGAACAATCACTGCGGCCCCAGAAATGGCTATAACTCGCTGAAGGTACTGATTTACACACGTATTTGCTGCGCTATTGACACCAATTTCATTTCTTGATTTGCAGTGTACAACCTCGGTAATGACGTAGTCTATGCCAGGGCGGACATCACGACTATTTGTATCTAGGAGTTCTGCCGTTCGCTTCCGGACTGCTGCTAAGAATTTGACCCAACCTTTGGAATATTCTCCCGTTTCCTTGAGAGGATACATTCCATCTTTGATCCATTTCCCAAAACGACCCGTAAAAAATGAAATAATATCCTCATCTGCCCATGTAGTTTTCGGAAATGCTTCATCAAGCGCACTAGATGGATTGGACGCGAGGAAAAAATCGGCGCTTGCTCGATATTACCATTCCACGGTTCTGGAAGCTGAAATCCCGCTTGACTATTGACGCCCTGTGAGCGAACAATTTGGGCGCAAGGATGGGAATAATCATTCTGAGTAAAGATAGAGTGCGCATATGGGCAGTGCGCAATTTCAAGCAGTAGATTGGAAACCGAATAGAGCGAATGTCATTGTTCATTTGCTTATCTCCAAAGAGCTGTTTGATCCCTGTCCTGCAGTCAAAAGCATTATACATCCTATCCTGGTGCTCGTTACCTATATCATTCCTCTCTCCGCATAGCTGAGTTAAACCTGTCGGGGTGCGAGACCAGTGGAAAGGGTAACATGGTCGGGGGAACGGGAAGTGTACAATGTCGCACCAAATTTCCTAATACGTGATACACTAAATAAGTAGCAAGTTATCATAAATGGAGATTATTATGGCTACTCTCGGCAAACTGGTAACGGCTTTCTTTGGTCTCATTTTTTTTGCGGGCGGTCTATTAACATTTGTAGGGGCTGAAACCGTTTTTCAGGAAATTGAGGGAGTTTTACTAATCATTGGCGCGCTGATGTTTTTCAGTTTAATTTCTTTGGCTGACATTTGTGCGTAGAAGCTCGTCGTGCTAATAAACGGCAAGAGGAATTAATTCGTCGCCGTCAACAGCAAAATCAGCCGAAGTAAAATCTGATTAGGACAAATATTGATGGATACTTGAAAACAACCCTGTTTGGGAGAACATTATGGGAGTGAAAAAAAATGTATTTGGTAGCCAATCAGAAAGAGAACATTTTAAGATGCTTAATGAACGGTGGGAGATTATTATTCGATTTATCATAATCTACCCTTCTTAAATGTTTTCACTCTTAATTCGCTTGTTGAGCCAAAAATTTTAAAGCCTGTAAAAGTAAGTGAAACTGATACTGATCGACTAAAAAAGACCAGTATCGATTTCACGCTGTGTGGAATATGATGATAACCCCATACTCTGTATAGAGTTTGATGGATTAAATCAGGGGTTTAATGTGGGAACAAACTATCACTCACGTAGTAAAAACAAAACAGTTTCTCCTTGGAGGCGCAAAATCACTGAGTTAAAACTTAGAATCGCTCATTGTTCTGCCTTTCCTTCTTTGCAGTGAGTTTATGAGAATTTAGAAATTTATCAAAAGATGTAGAGTTAGCAATAGTTGATGGAATTATTGGAGAAGTTCTTTCGCGCAAAGCAATACAAAAAAGGATCAGGGGCAAGGATTTATTTCAGAGGAATTTGGATACTCCCAAGATGAATTTGACAATCTTAATCCTGAGATGCAAGCTGAGCTTGCTCGAGACTGGATGTTATGTGTGGAGACTGAAGAGGAGTTCAGACACAATCCACTCTGTAACTTAAATGGCAATTTACGACAGGCACTTGGTGAGATGAGTTTTTCATATAGCTTTCTCTCATACCCTGATATAGACAATGCTAAAACGCTAAGTGAGCGAATTAAAATGTATATGTCCACTATCGGGGAGGGAGTAGAATGGACTATTCATACTGAAGAATTTGGCGATATTAAGGCAGAAGCTTGGCTACCTCGGTTTGAAGCTCCTTTGGTATTCTGGAATGCTTCTCGCCCAAGAAATTGCCCATCTGCTTGCTCTCAAAAAACTTCAAAAGTTGCGTCAGTAATAGCTCCCCAAAAAGGGTACTTAGGAAGGAATGATGGACCCTAAAAAAATGCCCCTCCTCAAATATAAAAATTCTTCAATTCCAATCTAATGCGGTTAAATCTACTTTTGACTTCGCTCTTTTTATCAACATACGAAATGCTGAAATTTTCACTTATTGATGGCGTCGCCTTTTCATTTGTAGAATATTCCGCCTGTTCCTGCTGAAAAAGAAGAACACATCAGAGAGACATTAGGGCTGGAGGAGATAACTAATCAATCAGGAGGCGGTGCAAGACCACAAGTAAAATAAAAACTGGTTGGTATAAATCCCGTGAGAGAGCAGCATATGCTAATGAATTATATGAAAGATGTGGCCCTAACTGAAGCTGATGTGCTAAAAGTAAAAGAAATCAAAGATCATCGAAATCAGATAGCACATGAGTTACCTCACTTCTTAACCGGACAAGGGTATGAGGTAAAAATAGAGCTTTTTGAGAGCATTAGGAATATTCTGCATAAATCTAATCTGTATTGGGCTAAAATTCTGTGATGTTCCTGAAGATATACAGACGACAAAAATCTTTTCAGGTCCAGAAATTGTTTTTGACCGATTATGGCTGGTGGTAAAGGAATTTGTGGACGAGTTGAATTCAAGAAGAACAGAAATCTAATGAATAAGTTTTTCCAAAACCCTTGCTTCACTTGCTGTCATTTTTTACCCGCCTTTTTTCTCACCCATATGTTCAAATTCATACTTAAGGTTCAACTTTAAAGGAGTATTTTGCGGGGCAGTTTGGGTGTATGCTGAGAGTAAGCGTCTGCCGCTTGCACCCTGGACTCTGTAGGCGTGATGCTAATACGCTTCGCCAAAAATCGTCAAAAACAAAAGCTTGTGCAGGGTTAGGAAACGGTTTGTCGTGAAACCGAAAAGGGGGGGGTAGCGGATCGCTCACGACGGCGAAGTGATCAACTAATTTTTTCGAAAAGTTTGTTAGTGAGAACGAAACTCGCTCCCCAATGATAGAATAAGCCCTAGCCCGGCCTTCTCACCAACCAGCAGCGCATCTCGCCGTCGTTCGACATCTGGACGACGGTTTCTTTTTCCGCTTCGGTCAGCCCGATCATGATTTTGATCTCCGAGTCGCGCTTGTTCAGGTCCACGATGCACAGAATGGCGTCTACCGGCCCCGCTGTGCCGCCCGATCCCACCCAGACATCGATCCCGCCGCCGTCCATCGCGGTTGTGCCTTCCAGGTAGCCGTAATCCAGGGGGTAGATCATCTCCGGGTAGCGTGGGTGCGCCGATCCCTTCGGGCGGTCGATCACGATGCGGTGGTTCGTCACCAGGGTGTCAATGTAGGTCCAGAAGTCGGTCATGGCTGCTTTCCGATCAGGGTGGAATCCAGTACCATTATTTTCGTGTGCTGCTGCCTCCGAGGATAACTCATGAAACCCATTTTGCCCTTAATTCTGATCATCCTGCTGCTGGCTGCTTGTGGCGATTCGAACAGCAGCGGGGGTAACAACCCGGCCTATGGTGTGCCGCCCTCAACCCCTGACGGCGCGCGGCTGGTGCTCAAGCTGGCTGATTTGCACGACGCGGCGGTTTTGTGGGACAGCCACGCGGGAGATGTGATCGCCGTCACGTGGTCCTCGGACGGTTCCGCCAGCCTGGACGGGACGGCGAGATTATGGCAAGTGCCGCAGTGATCGACATGCTGATCGAACGCATCACGCGCAATACAGACCTTTTCGGGGATCAGTTCCCGACGGTGGGCGAGGGCAAAACCTACCAGTTGACCGCCAACGATCACTGGCTGGCAGGCTTTTGGACCGGGCTGCTCTGGCTGGCGTATGACGCATCGGGCGACAACTCGCTGCGCCAGAAAGCCGAGATCTCTGCTGCCTAACTTCCAGGATCGGCTGGATCGGCAGATTCACATCACGCACGACCTCGGATTTCTGTATACGCTCAGTGCCCGCGCCCAATATCAGCTTACCGGAGATCAGTCGGCCCGCGATCTGGCGATCCGCGCGGCGTTTGAACTGGCGAAGCGCTATCGTCCGAAAGGTGAATATATCCAGGCGTGGGGGCCAGTCGGCGATCCGCAGGATGGCGGGCGCATGATCATCGACACGATGATGAACCTGCCGCTGCTGTTCTGGGCCAGCCGCCAAACAGGTGAGCCAGAGTTCCATGATATCGCCCGCCAGCACGCGATCACCGCCGCCAAATATCTGGTCCGCGCCGATGGCAGCACCTACCACACCTTTTTATTCGATCAGGACACAGGCGAACCCATCGGCGGGCGCACTCACCAGGGCTATGCCGACGACTCGCTGTGGGCGCGCGGGCAGGCGCTGGGCGATCTACGGGTTCGCCGTCGCGGCGGAGTGGTGCGATCTGACTGAATTTGCAGATGTCGCCTGCCGCGCGGCGGATCGGTTTATGGCGGAACTCCCCGCCGATCTTGATCCCCCGCTGGGATTTGCGCCTCCCGCCCGAGCGCCCGCAGTATACGGATACCTCCGCCAGCGCCATTGCCATCTCCGGGATGCTGCGCCTCGCCAACCTCGTCGATCCTGCCCGCGCCTCGACTCTCCGCGCTGACGCCAAACGCCTTCTCGATGCCTTACTGTCTCGCATGCTTGAATCCGATCCCGACGCTCAGGGCTTGCTGCGCGGCGGCACCTATCACGCGCACAAAAAATGGGGCGTCAATTCCTATTTCATCTGCGGCGATTATTTCTTCCTGGAAGCGCTGCTCATGACTGAGGGCCGCTGTCCCGATTTCTGGGGACCCGTGGGTACGTAGGGGCGATGATGAGTGCGATTCTCGAAGGTCTTGACAAGATTGATTGGAAACGTTTGAATGCGGAGCAAGTACCTCGTATGGATTCGTGGGACTGCTTTCTGATGATTGGGAACGACGCTCTGAAGCTCTCCGTAGATTCCACGACGAAGTAGTTTTAGGAAAGCAGGGTTTCGAAAATGTTGATCTCGGATGGGGTATCTCCTCGATTCTGAAGAATGATGTGCCCCTTCTCGTAGTACCCTTCTTGATTGAAATGCTCAGTTTGGACGGACTACAGGAGAAAATAACAATTCTTGATTGGCTTTATAGCATGGCATGGTATGTTGATCTCAAAAATGAGGGCGATATCTATATGGAGCGGGCAAGGCAAGTCCGAGCGGCTGTTTGGAGCGGTTTCGAGACCTACACTCGCTTGCTTCTGCATCCCGAACCCCGGGTTCGAAACATAGCTGCTGAACTACTCGGGATCTTTACTGAGCACGCTCAACAGGTATTTACACCCCTTATCCAATTATTGAAAACAGAAGAAGATATCAACGCCGTCGTTATGACCCTACGTACACTAAGCTTTTTTTTAATTGACAAGGCCACGTTGTTACCGGATGCTTTAGAAGAGTATCGATTCCTATTGCGGAACTTTCTCAAGCCTGAGTATGCTGATCCAATACGTCTCACGGCAGCAGTATTTCTCAGTGAACATTTTGGTACAATTCCGGAAGTGGTTGAAACGATCAAAGATGTCCTGCGCCGTCGCCCTGATCGAGGTATTGAGCCTTACACCTACTTTACATACTTTGATTTGAGATATCCGTTTTGGTCCAAAATCGAAGCGATATTGGGGAATAGACAATGATTTGTGTTTCCCTTCCCCCCGCGATTTATGCGTGGGGGAAGGGTGGCTGAGCGCCGTTTTTGCGCTCGGACGGGATGAGGGGGTCTTACTCCGGCAGCGTCACCGGGGGCGGGTTGATCCGCGCTTCCGGCGGGTTCGGATGGGTGCGGACATGGGCAGCCAGCACCGGCGGCCACAACCCGACACCCTGCCCGCTGGCGTCCTGCATCAGCAGCGACTTGTGCAGCAGTTCCTTCGCCACACCCTTATCCACGTTCCCCTGACCGGACGCAATCGTATAAAGCTGGCTGATCTCCGCGTTGTTCAGGCCGCGCAGCAGCGTTTCGCACTCCGCCTGGACATTCGGCTCGGCGCTCAGACGGTTCGCCGCCAGCGTGATCGCCTGCCCGTAATCCTGCGCCTGGATCGGCTGGAGTTTGTCGGCGTGGACGAATCCCGCCCGCAGCAGCCCGGCGAATCCGCCTGTGGCCCGGATCACCAGTCCCAGCGCGTAATCATCTTTGGAGATGGTGCGCTGTTCAAGCTGTTCGATCATGCGCCACGAGTCGTCATCGCCAAAGGGCCGCAGATACACCGTGCAGTCATTAAACAGTTCCAGGAACGGTTCGAGCACCAGCATGCGCTTGCCCGCCAGATAAGGCAGGCTGTTGCGGCTGATCGTCACGAACAGGACATTATATTTAAAGCGGTCCCGGATGCTGCGCAGCGCCACGAAGAAATAGTTGGGCATCGTATCCAGCAGCCGCTCGAATTCGTCCATAAAATAGGCGATCCGGATCGGCGTCCCCTGCAAACGGTGGGCGCGCAGCGTCGCGTCGATAATCCCTTCCAGGTGGCGCAGGGCCAGATGCGCGTGCAGCGAATCCTCAAAGTCGGTCACGTCGGGATGGGCGTTATTAAAGCGCGCCTGCAAGCGGCCCACTTCAGCCGCGAGATCAGCCTCCGCGCCGGGCTTCAGGATCGGGTAAAGCTGGTTGGCGATGGTCGTGCGGTGCACCAGCAGTTCAAAGCCGGGCCAGGATCGTGCCGCGACATCTCCGGTTTGCATGGAGAGCGAGGGCAGCAGCGCGTTCGGATCAATATCAATAGCGACAATCGGACCCATCTGCGCGCTGAGCGGCGCATAGCGTGTCCACGGATTTTCCGGGTCGCCGGAGGTGAGCCGTTCCTGGTCGAGGAAGCGCAGCAGATTGGTCTTGCCGACGCTGGGCGGCCCGATCACCGAGACGGATAGACCCCGGTCGAGCGCCTGCACGATCTCGGACACTTCGGCTTTGCGATAGTCGGGATGGTAGTAGCGGGATTTATTGACCATGGTTCCCTTTCCGTTTCGACCCGTAACCCGCCTTCAGTTTACACTTAATCGCGCTGTGCCGCCATGAGCGTAAAACTGAAGACGCTCCCCTGTCCAACCGTGCTTTCCAGGCTGACGCTCCCGCCCAGTTTTTCGACAATGCGCTGCACAATCGACAGGCCCAACCCGTATCCGTCCGTGTGGCGGCTGCGCCGTTTGAAGGGCTTGAACAGGCTGCTCATATCTTCGGGTGGGATGCCCCAGCCGTTATCGCGCACCCAGAAGCGCACCCAGCCGTCCGGCAGCGGAGTCCGCTCCCAGTTCGATCACGGGGGGCGACCCGCCATATTTGATCGCGTTGCTGATGTAGTTCACCCACACCCGTTCGATCCAGGGCGCGTGACCAAGCACCTCGGGCCACGAGCAGTTGATCACAATCTCAGCCTGGTAATGCTCGCTCATGTGCGACAGATCGTGCAAGGCATGGGCGACACAATCCTGCATCGGCACCCGTGCGATAGGCATATCCTGGTCGCGCACGCTGGCAAAGAGCAGCAGTTCATCGACGATGGCATTCATCCGTTCCGCGCTCTGCACCCCAATGTCGAGGTATTGGTTCAGGCGCGGATAATCGCCGGGCAGTTCATCCTTAATCATATCGAGTGCGCTCAGCATCACTGCCAGCGGATTTTTCAGATCGTGGGCGACGGTGTGGGCAAACGAACTGAGATCGCGCATCTTGCGCTCGCGCTCGTCTTCGATCCGTTCGCGCTTCACGGCCTGGGCGATGACATCGCTGAGACGCTCGACGGTATCAATATCGCGCCCCGTATAATTTCGTCTCGCATTGGCCAGCAAAATCACTCCGACAGGCTCCTGATCGAGCATGATAGGAACCGCCAGAAAGCGCTGGAAGGGGATTGCCCCCCCGCGTGAAGCAGGATGCGCGGCAGGGGCGTTCGTATAGAAGCCCTGGCAGGTATTCAGCGCATGACCCCACAGGCAGGGATAACTGCCATCGACGTTGCGCACAAAAACCGTGCCGCGCTTGTCTTCCGACATGCCGCACGCATATTCCCTGAACAGATCGGGTGTCTGGGGGCTGATCAGATTTCCCGGAGGCGGGATCAAGGATCGCGACACAGCCCAGAGCGCTCTGCGTAAAAACCTGCGCCTGGGCGATCACGGCGTCTATGACCGCCTCAAAAGAAGCTGTGAACAAGAGTTTATAGAACGTAGAAAGAACCAGTTCCAGTTGATCCTGGCGCTTGGAATGGGTGGGCTGGTGATTTGGTTCCAACTCTTCGACGCGTGCCTGTTCATCCACTGCTGTATCTATTCTGTGACGCATGGCAAAAGCCTCGGCTGTAAATTTTGTTAATGACGGTGCGCCGTGCGGCCATGCCCCCCACCTGCCCTCGTGACTGGTTGCAGGCTGTTCGGTGATGTGGTGTAGCGCTCCCCAATGACTGGCAGCCCGAACGCGCAGTCCGGCTGCTAAGGTAGATACTATACCAGTTAGCCTTGCAGCGACAATCGGAAAACCTCCATCAGAAGGCGGAAATTCGGTTGCCAGCAGATACGCGCCTCATGTACAATCTCCCGTAATGATCCGAGTGTTTTTGTTTTCCGTTCTATGGCGGGCGTCCCCCTCAACACGCCTGTTTTCTGCTGTCTGAAGGAAAGAGCTACATGGCAACGCCTAAGAAGGATATACTGCTTGACTGGTACCGCCAGATGGTCCTCATCCGGCGGTTCGAAGAACGGTGCGCCGAACTGTACCAGGAAGGTCTGATCGGCGGCTTTCTTCACCTTTATATCGGCCAGGAAGCAACCGGGGTGGGTGCGGTTGCGGCCTTGCGTGAACAGGATCACGTCATCACCGCCTATCGCGATCATGGCATCGCCCTGGCGCGGGGGCTGGACGTCAACGCTCTCATGGCTGAAATGCTTGGCAAACGAACAGGCGTCAGCGGCGGCAAAGGTGGCTCGATGCATCTTGCCGACAAATCGAAGCACATGTGGGGCGGCTACGGCATCGTCGGCGGGCATCTCCCGCTGGCTGCTGGCATTGCGCTGGCGGCGCAGTACCAGGACAAGGATGAAGCGGTCCTGTGTTTGATGGGTGATGGTTCGACCAATATTGGCTATTTCCACGAATTGCTGAACCTCAGCGCCGTGTGGAATCTGCCCGTCGTCTGGCTGATCGAAAACAATCAGTATGGAATGGGGACATCCGTCGAACGCGCCAGCGGCACCACCGAACTCGTCAACCGCGCCTATGCCTACTGCGATCCCAACGGGCGCGGCATGCGCAAAGGCCCGCGTCTGGATGGCATGGATGTGCTCGCCGTCTATGATGGCATCTCCGAAGCGATGGAACATGCCCGCAAGCACGGCCCCATCCTGGTTGAATCGCTCACCTACCGCCTCGAAGGGCACAGCATGGGCGACCCGCAGCGCTACCGCACCAAGGAAGAAGTCGAAAAATTCACGGCAGTTGGCCCCATCGGGCGCTTCCGCAACTATCTCACCGAACATTTTAAGGGTGTCGAATTCAAAGCTGGAAACCATCGACCAGGAAACACTGAAGGCTGTCGATGATGCGGTGGAGTTTGCCCGCAACAGCCCCGATCCCACCTATGAAGACCTGATCAGTCACGTGTACGTAGATTGAGGCCCCCTATGGCAGATAAACCCATTACTATCCGCGAAGCTCTGAGCGCAGCCCTGCGCGAAGAGATGATCCGCGACGAGCGCGTTTTTATCATGGGCGAAGAAGTCGGCGTGTGGGGTGGTACCTACGCGGTCACTCGCGGCTTTTTGGACGAATTTGGCGCGAAGCGTGTTCGTGATACGCCCATCTCGGAAATGGTCATCGCCGGGGCCGCGGTCGGTGCGGCGATGGCGGGCCTCCGTCCGATTGCTGAGATCATGACGATCAACTTTGCCTTCCTCGCCCTGGATGCGATTGTCAACCACGCCGCCAAGGTGCGCTATATGTTCAACGGGCAGTACACCGTGCCGCTGGTGATCCGCACCACGACAGGCGGCGGCAAGCAGTTGGGCGCGACTCACTCCCACGCCCCAGAAGTGATCTTCTCGCACTTCCCCGGCCTTTATGTCGCGGTTCCCGGCACGGCCTACGATGCCAAGGGCATGCTTAAGGCGTCGATTCGTGACGATAACCCGGTCCTCTTTGTCGAACACAGCACGATGCTTCAGCGCCGCAGCCCGGTGCCGGAAGGCGACGATTTTGTGCTGCCCATCGGCAAGAGTGATATCAAACGCCAGGGCGATGACGTGACCATCGTCACCTTTGGCAAAGGGTTGGAATGGTCCACCCAGGCCGCCGAGGAACTGGCGAAAGAGGGCATCGAGGCGGAGATCGTGGACCTGCGCTGGCTGCGTCCCCTGGACCTGGAACCCGTCTTCGAGAGCTTCAAGAAGACGAACCGCTGCGTGATTGTCGAAGAAAGCCTGCCGATGTTTAACGTCGGCTCGGAGATCAGCGCGCAGATTCAGGAGAAATGTTTCGATTATATGGATGCGCCGATCAAGCGCGTGGCGGCGATGGATCAACCGCTGCCCTATTCGCGCGAGCTTGAAATGATGGCTCTGCCCAGCGCGAAAAAGGTCTTCGAGGCTGTGAAGGAGGTGGTCAATGGCTGACCAATTGATGATGCCCAAGCTGGGCTTTGACATGGCGGAAGGCCGCCTGATCGACTGGAAGATCAAGGTGGGCGATCAGGTCAAAAAAGGCGACGTGATCGCGGATATCGAGACCGACAAGGCGACTATCGAGATCGAAGCGGCGGCGGGCGGCAAGGTGCTCGAACTGCTGGCCCAGGCTGGCGACGTGGTGGCGGTTGGATCGCCCATTGCGACCGTTGGTGCGGAGGGTGAACAGGTCTCAAGCGCTCAGCCCGGTAGTCAGCCGAAATCCGCCGTTGCCGCTGAGGCCCCCGCCGACTCGCAATCCTGAAGGGATGGCGGAGGCGCAGCGCGGCGGACAGCCCGTCCGACCCCGCCCCCGACGCCCGAACAGGTCAGCGGCACGCAGCCGCCCCTCAATGTTCAGCACGGCGGCGACGGTGAAGTACACGGCGGCAACGGCGATTATCCTGGCGGGATCAAAGCCAGCCCGGTCGCGCGTCGTCTGGCCGATGACCGCGGTCTCGATCTGCGTCAGGTGAAGGGCAGCGGCCCCGGCGGTCGTATTGTCCGGCGCGATGTCGAAGATTTCCCGGTCGGGGAAGCGCCCGCCGCCCCTGTCGAGAGCCAGCCCGCAGCCGCGCCCGCCAGACAGGCGACCGCGCCGATCCGGCCCCCATGCCCGGCCCCACCTTTGGCGAGATTCCATCCGGCCCGGACGTGGAGGTGCTGGATATCAGCAAACTGCGGCGGCGCATCGGGCAGCGCATGGTCGAGAGTAAGCAGCAGGTCCCGCATTTTTACGTGACCAGCGATATCGACGTCGCGGCCCTGCTCGATCTGCGCAAGCGGATGAACGAATTTGCCGACGAGGAACACAAGATCAGCGTCAACGATCTGATCGTCAAGGCAGCGGCCCTGACCCTGCGCCAGTTCCCCAACCTGAACACGCATTTTTACGGTGATAAAATCGTGATCCACAAGCGGATATCACATCGGGATCGCGGTGGCCCTGGAAGGCGGCGGTCTGATGAATGTCGTCGCGCATGATGCCGACAAAACCGCGCTCGGCACGATGGCGGCACAGAACCGCGACATGATCGCCCGCGCCCGTGAAGGTAAGGTCAAGCCCGAAGACGTGACGGGCAGCACCTTCAGCGTGAGTAACCTGGGGCCATATGACGTGGACTTCTTCTCCGCGATCATCAACCCGCCGGAGTCCGGCATCCTGGCGATTGGCACGGCGAAGAAAATGCCCGTGGTGCTGGAAGACGGATCGCTTGGCGTGGGCATGCGCATGAAGGCGACGCTCAGCGTGGATCACCGTATCAGCGATGGGGCCGAGGGCGGTCAGTTTATGAAGGCGTTCAAGGACCTGATCGAAGAACCCATGCGCCTCCTGATGTAAATACCAGGGCGCTGTAGGGGCGCGGCAAGCAGCGCCCAATTTGCTACACAGGCTTTCTGTCGGGGCGGGTGAGGTAACTCACACCGCCCCGATTTTTATATTATTTAATTATGTTAAATCTCAATTTCTAGGGCCGTAAAATTTCTCTTGTTTGTTTTCCTATTTTGTAATATGCTTTCCTAAATCGCTCTTCCTGTCCAGCGTACCATTGGGGATACCTCTTTGGAGGCTATATGGCTATAAAGCTAGGTGATTATCAACTAGAACTCGATGCAATTTTAGTTAGAGTACAGGAAATCGATGAAACTGCTAATCCTAATATTCAAGGATATAAACGGTTTGTTATAAGTCAAACAGAGGGTTGTTCTAAAATCGCTAAGTATTGGACTATTAGAGATAGCCATACCGGACAAACGCATCACCATTCCCTAACTCTGCAAACTATCCGCCGTTTGCAAGAAGAAGGGTTGGGTAGAAGTTGAGAAAAATACTATTACATTTACTGATGAAGTTCCGGTAGATGAAATTCAATGCCTCATAGATATTCTTTCCAATAAGGCTAAGCTGAGCACTCCAGGTAATTATGTTATAGTTAATTCAAATAACCTAAGTGGTCGTGTTGGGCAGAATTTTAGAGGCTGTATCTGCAAGTGATAACAGCGCAGACTTAATCGCCCAGATTTTAAGTTGGGTCAACGCAGACTCAAAAGCGAACTATGGATTAGTTAAACTAGCATTTGATGATAATTGCAGAGCCCGCTCTCTTGTTGCAGCTCTAAACTATGGAAGATATGTAAAGGCGTTAGCTCAACTACGAGATATGATTAACGAAGATTCGCCTGAACGCTACTTCCAGAATTTTCTGGAAGGAAACTATTGGATGTTTGGAAGTGAATACAGTGAATTTATTCCTAAACTATTATTGTGTCTAAGTCTCAACTAGATTTTCCTATGCGGCGTACTGTTGATGGCTATCTAGATATTATTGAAATAAAAAGGCCATTAGCAGGAAAGCCGCTTTTCGATTCAATTCCCGGATTACGATAATTTATATCCGTGTCGAGAATTGTCTAAGGCTATCGCCCAGGTGAATAAAGTATTTAGCCCTGCTTGAAAAGGACCAGACTAGGATTGAGCTTGACGACAAGCTACGAGTTAATAAGGTTCGGGCGAAAGTTATTATTGGTCGAGATGGCGATGGTGAACAATTAAAAGTTCTTTAGAGCTTTGAATTCGGATGAGGTGAGAGTGGAAGTTATAACTTACGATCAATTGATCCGAATTGCTGGGCGAATTCAGAGATAATGATATTTGACAACCCTGCATTAGAACATATGGAAGCCTATAATTTGGCAGGTTCAGAGACCACAATCTCACCCGGTGATATCAATGAAGGCTATTGAGTAATGACTATTTTCGCTTCAGATGATATTTCCTTTGCGAGGATATAGAACACAGTGCATAAATCGAAGCTTTCTTCATTTTCTGCTCAACCGGAACCCGAAGCTCAATGTAAGCGAAGAAACGGGCAAAACCAATCACCGCCTTTAGCTGAAAACTCCCAGGTGACAAAAATCAAGATTGCCTTGCAAATCGACACCGGAAACACAATCTATCAAGAGTTCTCCAATCTCGAAGAAGCCCAAGAATTTATGGCTGCTTACTACGAAAACCCCCAGGCCATTTTGGACAAAATCACGCCCAAATCACGCAGTTGATTTTGCGCGGACATTTGTGCTGTCGCCCTGGCTCTCCCCCTTCCCTCCGCTTGCGTGCCCGAACTGGTTCGGACGGGAAGGGCAGGGGATGAGGAGCCGCCCGCGCTTCCCAATGTTTATCTCCTAATTTATCATCGGCTGTATTCCGTCCCATCTCCCTCGCCGCTGCCCTCCGGCTCTAATGCCTAATAAAAAAGACGGTTTCCTTCAAATTAGTACTTAAAGTTCAACTTTAAAGGAGTATTTTAGGGGCCACAGTGGGTGTATCCTATGATTATGATTAGTCCTGTTTTCCCCTCTCCTCGCTATTTTGCGTGGGAGAGGTGTGGCTGAGCAAGCGTGCGCAGCTAAGCCGCTCAGCCGGGGTGAGGGGCCAAAGTTTGAAAACCGTTAGTCTCACCCCCCAAAAAATAGTGTCCGGCGGATCGCCACGAGAAGAAATGACCCCAAAGTGATCAACTAGGTCAAATTCTTCCCGTAGCAGCACCTTTCAAAGATCATCTAATTTCAGCAAAAATGCCCCAAAATACATCATTTGGCGCTCTTTTGTGATCATTTCGGGGTCTAAATGAAATTTTCTGACGCTTTTTTGAAAAGTTTGCATGGAGCAACAGCGCCAGAAAGCAGGTCGAACGGCATTTTTAGAAACGCTCTGTCACTGTATAGTCGTGCACTATTCGCGCCTTTATGGGAGACGAGTCCGTCCAATGAAGAATGTCGTTTTGTTCGCCCTGCTGCTGTTCGGTGTGGTTTCTCGCGTTACCCTTGCCGGAGACAGTCCCAGCAGCCAATCGCCGCGTGCCTACAGCGGGACCTGTCCGAACCAGTATATTCAGCTTACCAACACTCTGATCACCAGCGGCGAAGCGCTCCCCGGCGGCCTGGATGCGCGTTACAAGGTGGTGAATGCCGCCATCACCGCTCAAGGGTGCGCCATTCTCGCGGATGGCCTCGCCAACATCGAGGCGAACGGCTGCGATTATTCGGCTGTGGTCAATCAGCTAGCGTTGCAGCCGGACGAAAGCGAGGCCGCCTACCGCCGCTGTCAGGCCGAGAAACCCGACACCTGTTATTCGCAGTACGCTTACGACCAGATTCAGAGTTCCCAACTCATCGGCGTGACGATCCTCGCCCAATGGAACCTGATCTGCGGCGTCGATTAACGCTCACTCCACCCGGCGGCTGCGGCGCTCGGCTTTCCGTTCGCGGCGCAGGTCCATCGGGTTCGGCGCTTGATTCGCGTTTTGGATCGCGGCGGGCGGCACGGGTGGGGCCGGGATTTTGACTCCGCCGGGCTGGGTCGACGCGTCGAGATCGGTCAGGTTTACGGCGGCATGTTCGGCAGTAATCCTCTTGCTGTCGCCGGGCAGCGTCGGCGCGAGATCGACGTCACCGGGCGCGACCTGCCGCAGGATGACGACGGGCTGCGTGGGTGGCTCCGGGACGCGGCGGGTCCGGCTGGTTGGCTGGGCGGGCGCGCCATATTGCAGCAGGTAGAGCAGTTGGAAGGCGTCTTCAAACGGGATGCCGAGTTCCTGCGCCATGCGCTTGATATCGCCAATCGTCTGCGCCTGCTCCCTCATCCGAACCGCCCGCGCCAGCAGCACCTGCTGCGCCTCTTTGCTCTGGCGAGAGGCGATCATCCGCACCGATACCGGGCGGTTGGCAGCGGGGAACATTCCGAGCGGAGCATAGGAGTCCAGCGTATCGAGGATCACCGTTTCCAGCAATTCCACGTCGTCCAGTTTGAAGCGGCTCGTTTCGGTCGGCGTGATGGCGCTCAGGTAGTGGTGGATCAGGTCGCGCAGGTCGCGGGCAACGATGTTCTGGAACGGCTCCGGCGTGCGCATCCGGCGCAGGGTGGCGTAATTGTCGGGATCGGCCTCAAGCGGGTTGAAGCGCAGCGTCACCGAGACTCCCAGATCAACAGGCAGCGAGCGCGAAATCGAGGATGTCTTCCATCACCTCGTCTACCTGAATGGTGCTGAAATTGACGTGCTCGACCACGCGCTTACCGGCCTGGAACGGCACGACCCAGCGGCCCGGACCCAGATATTCAACGGTGTAGCCGTCCGCATCCTCCACCGCGTAAATCCAGTTCTCCGGGATGCTGACCATCCAGCGCCCCCAGGTTGGCGCGGCGAGAAATGCGACCAGAATCAGAATCCCCAGCACGGCGAACAGCAGTCCGGTCCCGCGTATTCCTCCGGAGTTTAAGACCGCCCCCATCAGGCTGAGCAGGATGCCGAACAGGATCAGCCCGCCGCCGGTGAGCAGGCCCTGGATGATTTTGTAGCGCCACCAGGACGTGCTGCTGTAGCGGGAGCGGCGGCGAAGCCCCGAATAGCCGCGCCAGGCCATGACTTCCCGTCCTGTCAAACCGGGATTGTTAGAGCTTCTCAAAGCGTTGCGCCTCCTTGTGCAAGGTGCATTGTACTGTATACCTGATTCTAGGGAAAACGCGCCGTTTTGGACAGGTCCGGTTATAATGGCGGGCCGTGTGGCTACCATTGGGGGATGTTATGTCTGGTTCGCTGCGCCGCCCACTGGCGGTGTTTCTGTTTTTTGTCCTGCTCACCTTTATCGCGCTCTCGCCGCTCAGTTACCACCTCAATTCACTGGTTCCGACTCAGTACGGCGGCGAATGGGACTATTTTCATTTCCACTGGAATCTGTGGTGGGTGCGCGAGGCTATCACGCACGGGCAGGACCCGTTTTATACCAATAAAGTGCTGGCTCCCTTCACTCACAACCTGACCTATCATTCTCTCACGCCGTCGCTCGAACCGTTTTATATGGCCCTCGAACCCATCTTTGGGCATCTGCGGGCCGCCAACATGATCATGGCGCTGCTGCTGGCGCTGTCCGGCGCGGTGATGGTCCTCTTTTTGCGGCGGCAGGGTGTTTCGCCCGGCACGGCGCTGATCGGCGGGACGGTATTCGCCTTTTGCCCCTATATGCTCGATCACGCGGCGAGCGGGCATCTCAACCTGCTGACCACTTTCTGGATTCCGGTTGGCCTCATGGTGTGGGAACGCACCGCCACCACGCGCCGCCTGCGCTGGGCGGTCCTCATGGGGATCGTGCTGTGGGGGATGTGGCTGACCGATACGCTGATCATCCTGTGGGGCGGGCTGCTGCTGGCCCCCTATGCGCTGCTGACGCTGGTCCAGGCCCGGCGGTCGCGGCTGAAACTGATCCTGCTTGGACTGCTGGCCGTGATCCTGCTGCTGGCTCTGGCCTGGATCATTGGGCCGCTGCGCCAGACTCTCGACTTCGATACCAGCCAACTGCCGCCCGCCCGTTTCCTGACCCTGCGTTATTATTCGCTGTCGCTCAAATCGTTGTACTGGCCCAAACCCGCCTGGAATCATCTGCAAGGCTTCGAGCCCGACGACACCTGGGGCCTGATCCTGGTGGTGCTGGCCTGGGCCGGACTGCTGGTGCGGAAGGCGAACCGGATGCGCTGGTTCTGGCTGGCTGCGGGGCTTCTGCCGCTGCTGCTGGCCCTGGGCCCGGACGAAAAAATCCTTGGCGTGCAGGTTCCGCTGCCCTTCCGGATCATCCACTGGCTGTTTGATGGGCAAATGCGCACCCCGGACCGCTTCTTCCCGCCCGCCACGCTGGCCATCGTCACCTATGTTGCCCTGACCTACGATCCCTGGCTGCAACGAATCCGGCGTGATCAGGTGCGGCGCGTGATCCTGGCGGGGGCGCTCTTCCTGTTTATCGTTGATCTGGGCATTTTCCGGCCTTACCCGGCCACCCACAAGCTGCCGTCCTACCAATTTTATGAAATGATGGGCCGGGAGAACTACGACGATTACGATTATGTCGTGCTCGAAGTGCCGTCTGGCCCCTATACCGGCTGGCGGCCCCTCGGATCGCACCCCGAAGCGATGTATTACGGCATCACCCATCACAAGCGTATGGTCAGCGGCCTGCTGTCACGCATCCCGATTGACGAGCATCTTTTTTACGAGCATTCAGCTCTGCTCGCTTATCTGGCAGGGCTGCGCCCCCTTGATGCCGATCTGGGCGAGCGGGAACTGACTCGCTTTGTGAACGAGTGGCCGATTGGTTATGTGGTCGTTCACCAGGACTGGATGGACCCCGACCGCGCCCAGGAAACCCTGGATTTCCTCAACAGCCGTCCGGCGCTGTGTTATCTGGAAACAGAAAAAGACGCCGTGGTCTACCGCACGACCAGCCATCCGAAGGCCTGCCCGCCGCGTCTCCCGCCGCAAAGCGAGCCGGGCGTTTACCGGATAAACCTGGGTGCGCGGGGCGACGAAGGCATGATCGGGCATGGCTGGTACGGGCACGAAAATATCGGCGGCGTGCCGGCGCGCTGGGCAGGCAGAATTGGCGAGGCGATGCTCTATTTTGATCTGCCAACCAGCATGGCGTCGGGACCGGACAGCACGATTCGTTTTCACGCGACCGCCTTCTCTCAGGCGCGGACGGTGAATGTGACTGCGGGCGATGTCATAGACGGCGTGCCGCAGGGGACGTTTCTCGGACAGATTACCATTCAGCCGGGCGATTGGAACGACGCCACGGTGACATTGCCCGCCGATCTGATCGGGCGGGTGCAGGGGCACATGATCCTGTCGCTCACGGCGGACGGCTTGACCTCTGCCGCCGACCTGGGCCTTTCCAGCGATACGCGCCCGCTGTCCCTGGCCTATGATTGGATCGAGGTCCAGCAGGGGCAGCCATAAAAACAGAGTCACGGCATGCACTTTTCAGATTAGCAGGGCTGTCGTATGCTTAAGGACAGCACATCAGGAACCAACCAGAAGGGGGTAGGCTTTGTCTACACCATCAAAACGTCGACCGTCGAATGTTGATCTTATTTTGAGCATCCTTGCCATCTTCATTGCGGCATTTGCGCTGTTTATTGCCGTCTGGAATGACAAACGGGTGAGTGTCAAACTGAATCCGGATCCGCAGCGGGTGGACGAAGCGGCGATCCTGGAACGGGCCAACGATTCGGTCAACTTTGCCAACAGCCTGCTCGGATTTTTGGAAGGTGTCTCGATCATTGCCAGCGTGATTATTGCTGCCGGGACGGTGATCGTTCGCAACAGCGTGCAGAAGCAGATCGAAGACGCGAGGGAATTTGAGGAAAAGACGCTGGAGCGGTTCGAAGCGCGCGAGCACGAATTGGATGAATTGGAAAAGGAGTTTGCTGCTCGCTTGCAGCAAAACATTGAGCTGACACGGCAGGAGATCGCTGGGGTACAGGAGCAGGCGCGCGTATCGTTCCGCGTCATCTCGCTGGTGCTGCTGGCTGAGCAGCAGGTGCGCGCCCATAATATCGACACAGCCATTCAATCCCTGGAAGAAGCTTTCGCCCTGGAACCGGAAAACCACGCCGTCAATTATCTGCTCGGCTATCTCTATACCTCGCGCAAGATGCTTCCTGAAGCGATCAAACACCTCGATCATGCTCTGGCCGTTGACCCCGATTTTTACCCGGCGGTAGCGGCGCGGGGACTCGCGCTTCGCCGCATGGGGGACAGCCTGAAAGACCCGAAGGATCAGATGGAACGGGACGAACTCTGGTCGCAGGCTGAGACTGAACTGGTGCGGGCGCTGCGTGAAGACGAGCATTTGATCGACGCGGACGGGGAATCCTATTTTGGGACGTTGGGCGGCTTATATCGCCGTCGAGGACTTTATCCGGCGGCTCTACAGGCTTATACCCGGGCGCGCGATATCACGCCAAACTCATCCTACCCGATCAGTAATCTGGCGATTTTGTACCAGCACGAGGGCCAGCAAAAAGAGGCGAACGACTTTTTCGAGCAGGTGCGCAAGATGGCCGAACAAGACCTGACGAAAGATCCGCGTAACGATTGGCGGCGGGCCGACTATGCGCTGGCGAAACTCGTTTTGGGTGATCGAGAAGGGGCGCTGTCGGAACTGCGGACGATTTTGGCGGCCAATACGAAGCAGTCAAGTCTTGTACAAACGTTCCGCGAGACTCTGCAATTCCTGGCCGAATCACCGAACGTTGTTCCCGGACTCGATGAGATGATCCGGCAGCTTGATCGAGCATAATGGATGAAGCATCTGATCTAAGACTTAAAAACGTGCTGCGGTTGGTGTTTGGTCGCACCGTACCTCTCACCGAGATAGCCGCGCCGCCGGGCTGGGGGGATCGGATGGTCGCGGTTGCCACCGAGGATCCTGATTTGCCGCCACGCCTCGCCGTGTTTTATTACGGGGAGCAGCACCAGCAGCGGGCGTTCCGCGCCTTCACTGCCATGCAGCTTCTTAACCGCTGCGGCTTCCCGATCCCACGCGTCTATTACGTGGGGTGGGGCTATCAAAGCCGCGAGGTGCTGCTGCTGTCGGATTATGTCGAGGGGCGGGGCTGCGAGGGCCAACAGCAGCCTTTTTTTGCCCGCATCCAGCAAGATTTCGCCCACACTCTGGCCGATCTGCACCGCGTCATCTGGCACGACCTGCCCGATCTGCCCATTCTGCCATTCCGCTTTACACTGTCCGAACTCACCCATCAGGCGCGTGATCTGCGTACGCCCGAACTGCTTGAGATTTTAGGCTGGCTCATCCCACGCTTGAACAATACTGTCGAAGCGCCCTATGCGGTGCTGCACGGCGAGTATCTGTTGGAAGATGTCTTCGCAGAGGGCACGACGATTCGGTCAATCCTGGGCTGGGAAAATGCGGCCCTCGGCGATCCTCGTATCGATATCGGCCTGACCAGTGCGGCGCTGAGTGCTTATGGCCTCCCCTACGCTAACCAGTTTCTCGACGCGTACCAGCAGCACGCCGGAGAGATCGCGGACTGTGCGCTGTGGGAAGTGTTCGGTGCGCTGCGGCTGATGACGCGGCTGGCGGCTGGATTGTCGAACTGCCCAGAGGATCAGGTTGACACGGTGATGCAGGCGCTTGTCCCCGTCTGGAAGCGGCTGATGGCCTTTGTTCGGACGCGGACGCAGGCGGGCTGTCTTTAGCGATTTTGAGCCAGAAGAATGAGACGCTACGCACTGAGCGTGTTACAATCTTCCCGATAGAATTTTTCTAGTCACGAAAAAACACCATTAGAAGGGAACATTTTTCATGGACAGCCGTATTCAAAAAATGGCGAATGCCATCATCAACTATTCGACGGAAGTGAAACCCGGCGAGCGCGTGCTCATCCGCAGCACCAGCCCGGCAGGGGAGCCGCTGGCCCAGGCGCTCTATGAAGAAGCGCTCAAGGCGGGTGGGCTGCCCGTCGTCTATATCCATATGAGCGAAGAAGACCCGATTGGTATCGGCACATCATCAGACGAAAAGCAGCTTGCCGATGTGAACCCCATGCTCAAGCTGATGTACGACGAAGCCCCGGTGATCATCCGCATCGAAGCGTCCGAAAATATGCGGGATCGCTCGGCCTACCCGCTGAACTTGCAGCGCGCCCGCGCCTCCGCTCATAACGCGCTGATCACGGTCCAGATGCGCCGCGAAGCCGCGGGAGAACTCCGCCGCTGTACCACGCAGTTTCCCACGCTTGCCTATGCCCAAAACGCGGGTATGTCGCTGCGCCAGTACGAAGATTTCCTGTTCCGCGCCTGCAAAGCTGATCACGACGATCCCATCCAGGCGTGGAAAGAAGTCTACAAGGCGCACGAACGGCTGATCGCATGGCTGAAGGGCAAAAAGCACGTGCAGGTGCGCGGCGAGCATATCCATATGGACCTATCGATTGACGGGCGCATCTTCAAAAACGCGGGCGGCAAAGAGAATTTCCCGGATGGCGAAATCTTCACCGGGCCAGTCGAGAATGCGGTGGATGGTTGGGTGCGTTTCACCTATCCCGCTTACTACCAGGGCAACGAGGTAAAAGGCGTCCGGCTGGAATTCCTCGACGGCAGGGTTGTGGGCGCGACGGCTGAGACGAACGAAGCGTATTTGCTTTCCGTGCTCGACACAGACGCCGGATCGCGCACGCTGGGCGAATTTGCTATCGGCACAAATCGGGATATCCAGCAGTTCACCGGGGCGATCCTGTTCGATGAGAAGATCGGCGGCACCGTGCACATGGCTGTTGGGCAGGGGTATGGCGAGACGGGCAGCGTCAATAACTCCGCCGTGCACTGGGATATGATCTGCGATATGCGGCAGGGCGGGGAAATTCTGGTGGATGGCGATCTGTTCTACAAAGATGGCGAGTTCATGATTTAGAAATCTCGCAGCACCAGACATCAGTGGGTGAATTAACAGAAAACCCCGGTCCATTGGGCCGGGGTTTTTACTGGCTCCTGAGGTAGGATTCGAACCTACAGCCCATCGGTTAACAGCCGATTGCTCTGCCGTTGAGCTACTCAGGAAGATGGCAAAAGGATACCAGACAGGCGGGGGTCTGTCAAGACAAAGTTTGGCTAAAAAACCACTTTTTGTGGATTCAGACCGTCGTGCGCACGGCTACCAGCAGCGTCATATCGTCGAACGGTTCGGCCTCGCCAACAAATTCGCGTATCGAGCGCATCAGGGCGGCATGTGTCTGGCTTGCTGAGCCGTCGGGGCAAGGGTTGCGAGCGCAGTCGATCAGCTTCTGAATGCCGAATTCTTCGCCGGATAGATTGCGTGCTTCGCTCACACCGTCGGTATAAACAATCAGCATATCGCCCGGCTCAAACTGAAGGGTGTTCTGCCGCCACTTCCGCCCGACGAACAGCCCCAATGGAATCCCCGTTTTGTCGAGTTGTTCGCAGTCGCCATGAGCGCGCAGCAGCAGCGGCGGATTGTGGCCCGCGTTGGCGTACAACATCGTTCCGGCTTGCGGATCGAGTATGCCGTAAAACGCCGTGACGAACTGATCAGAGGTGGTATCGACCAGAATGCGCTCGTTGGCGGTGAGCAGCGCCAGCCCTGGATCGTCGGGGTAAAGCGCAGCATAGGTACGGATGAGCGTTCGGGTCAGGGTCATATAGAGCGCGGCCCCGGTCCCCTTGTCGGAAACATCCGCTACCAGAAAACCCAGTTTGCCATTGGGCAGAGGAATGAAGTCGTAATAGTCGCCGGAGGTCTGCCAGACTGAGATCAGTTCGACGGCGATATCCCAGCCGGGCAGAGTTGGAACCGTTTCGGGCAAAAAGCGCGCCTGGATGCGCCCAGCCGTTTCCAGTTCGTGGACCATCTCTTCTTCGGCGCGAGCATGGACAAAACTATCCTGCGAGGCCGACCGCAGCCGCGCGCTGAGAATGGACAGCATATTGAGGGCCAGCGGCGGGTGACTGATCAGAAGCTGTTGGAAGTTATCCCGCCCAACACGCAGCACATACAGATCGTCCAGTGCCACAACGGACGCGGATCGCGGCGCGTTTTCGAGCAGAGCCATCTCCCCAATCATTTCGCCGCTGCCCCGG
The DNA here is from genome assembly GCA_963753545.1 of uncultured Chloroflexia bacterium. Lineage (GTDB taxonomy): Bacteria > Chloroflexota > Anaerolineae > Aggregatilineales > Aggregatilineaceae > CAVWCQ01. Next base: position 7,536 of record CAVWCQ010000009.1, on the reverse strand, counting down.
ATATCAATCAGAGTCGGCGCATCCAAATCGCCTTTGATGATGGCTGCCTGTCCCGACCAGATCAGGAACATCGCGTCGCCGTCCTCACCTTCGCGGCAGAGTATTTCTCCCTGTTTATAGACGTGCTCCGTATTAATCTGGTCGCGAATATCCTGGCTGAGCGCGGCAAAAAAGTCAACGATAGGTGACGTCTTGGATCTATTTCTTGTGATGCCCGATGCAGACAGGCGTGCCAGCGCTTGGGGCGTAAGCATGGTCTGAGAATTCATGTGGGTTCCCCTCTTCGCAATCGATCCTGTTAGGATTGTATAGGGGAGCCGCCTGAAGCGTCAATTCCGCCCGAATTTTCACAAATGGGCCCGCTTACCAGTACGTATTGAGTTCCCAGCGAATGTGGAAGATGGTGACATCACCGCCGTCTTTGCGGCGGGGCACAACCGGATCATAGGTGACCGTGATTGCCGTGCCGAGGGGTAAAAAGCGGCGCGCGCCGCCATAAAACATGCCATAAAGCCAGTCATCGGGATAAGGCAACCGGGTTGTCACCTTGATATGGTAATCTGCGATCTGTTCGACGGTGTATTCGCCAATATCTCCATTACGATTGTTCAGCTTGTTCGCTTCGTTCATCATCATCAGCGCGTCTTTGAGCGGCAAATCCGTAAAGCCCGGCGGCAGCACTGCCGTCTGAACCAACTGCATGCCAATATCAACCAGATTCAGTGAATCTCCGGCCCTGGTCATGTCGCGCAGGACGTTTAACCACGTTTGCAGCGGATACCACTGGTCGGGCTTGATATCGCTCAGACCATGCTTAACCAGATATTTCCGAGCGATTGTTTTGTCGCCGCTTTCCAGGAAGGCAATCATCATCTGACCGATGACTTCTGTTTGCGAATCAAACGCAGTAAACTCATCCATCATGTTCCCCCTAGAGCAATCCATCCCCATAGATGATCCCATTTTAATGGAGTTATATGGTAAACTGAGTAAAGAATAGTGAATAATTCACAAGCACTGTTAACACTTCTTTTATTCTCGTGGTGGCTCTATGGACCTCTATTTTGCCCATAGGCCCAAGCGGAGTAAGATTCCGCAACTAACACTGGCTGATTAATAAAATCTGGGAGAAAACTTCATGGCTGCTCCGGTAACGGTTCGCAAAGTAGAAAGCAAAGCAGATTTTAACATCTTTCTCAAATTCCCCTGGATCTTGTACAAGGGCGATCCTTTCTGGGTTCCACCGCCGGTAGCCTTCCAGAAGCACAAACTAGACAAACAGAAGAATTCCACCTGGAAACATATGGAGGGTGATTACTTCATTGCGTGGCGCGGGGATCAGCCTGTTGGTACCATTGCCGCATTTATCAACCACCGCCACAATGAATTTCATCATGAACACATTGGCTTTTTTGGCATGTTTGAGGTGTACGACGACCAGGAAGCGGCGAACGCCCTGCTCGATACCGCAGCGGAATATGTGCGGGCGAAGGGGTACGACGCTATTCGCGGCCCAGCCAGCTTCTCGACCAATGAAGAATGTGGAGTGCTGATCGAGGGTTTTGACGATCCGCCTGTGATTCTGATGCCGTACAACCCCCGCTACTATCAAAAGCTGATGGAAAACGCGACGGGATTTAACAAGGTGATGGACCTTTATAGTTATTACATCACCCTGCAAGGCATTCAGGATGCGGCGGAAAGACTGAATAAACTCTTCCGGATCACCGAGAAGAATAATGAGCGACGCCATATTGTCGTGAAGGGCATCGACACCAAACACCAGAAAGACGAGTTCGTGAAGCTCAAGGGCATCTACAACAATGCCTGGGACAAAAACTGGGGCTATGTGCCGTTCTCAGACCCGGAACTTGACGAAATGGTTGAGCAGCTCGGCCAGTTTGTGGATCCGCGCCTCGCCTTTTTTGCCGAGGTCGAAGGCAAGCCCATTGCGTTTTTGATGGCGCTGCCCGATCTCAATCAGGCGCTGCTCCACGCTTATCCACGACCCGGCAAGCCAGAGCTTTTGAGCCTGCTGCAAATCGGCTGGCACTGGAAGGTGCGACGGAAGATCAACCGCATCCGTATTATGTTGATGGGCGTGCAGGAAGGCTACCGGGGGATTGGCGTCGAAAGTGCGATGTTTGTCGCGTCTTTCAACGCGGCAGCCGATATGGGCTGGAACTATGCCGACGGCGGCTGGGTGTTAGAATCCAATGAGCCTATGCAGCGCCTGGTCGAAAACTTTAATGGCCATGTGTATAAGATCTATCGCTTCTATGAGCGTTCATTGAAGAACAGCGGGACGCCCTAAAGAGTATCCCGCTCAAGTCGAAAGGACAGGAATTATGCCCGCGAAGACGGTTGCTATTGTGGACGATGAGCCGCTGATGGTCGATATGCTCTCTACTTTCCTGCGGCTGAAGGGGTATCAGGTGTGCAGCGCTTTTACTGGGAATGAAGGGCTGGAAATGGTCCAGATCGAAAGGCCTGACGCGCTTCTGTTGGACCTGATGCTGCCTGACAAAGATGGATTACAGGTGTGCAGAGAACTGCGCGCCCAACCTGCCTTCGCGGGAATTCCAATCCTGATTGTGTCGGCACGGACAGACCCGGCCTCGAAAGCGAATGCCGCCGAGGTTGGAGCCAGCGAATATCTGACAAAGCCTGTCCGTCTGCCGGATTTGCTCGCCTGCCTGGATCGCCTGTTTGCGGCGCAAGCGGCCCCTGCCCAGGCAATCAAGCCGCCAGTGACGATTGCTCCGCCTTCACCCCCGAAAAAAGAGGATAAGCGTGGATAAAGCGTTTTGGAAATCAGTAATTGACTCTGGGTTTGCCGTGCCCGAAGGGTACACCGTCCAGCAGTTGACGCCAGAACTGGTTGGTTATCTCAGCTCTACGGATGGCGAACTGAGGGATGAAATTGCTAACTCCGTGCTGGTGAGATGGCTCATTAAGGGCTTCTATTCGCCAGAGGAAATGCACGCCTTGCAAGAGGATATGCTGGCTGCGTTGACTGTTGGCCTGGGTGAGAACGGAACAGACTCCGTTTTTGGGCGATCTTTTGCGGCGCTCATCCTGGCGGCCATCACGTATGTTGATAACCACATCCAGCCCTGTCTGGAGGAAGCCGATATTCACCTGATGGTGGATCGGGCGCTTGCCTACTTCGCCAGCGAACGCGATCTGCGTGGATTTGTGCCGGGGAAGGGATGGGCACACAGCGCCGCCCATACCTCCGATTGGATCGATGAACTCGCGCTCAGCCGCTACAGCGGGCCTGCCGAACTGGAACGAATACTCGATGCGTTGGCCGATAAGGTCATGCAATCCGATATCGTGTTTCTGTGCGAAGAGGATGAACGGCTCTCGGTTACGGCCTCGTCGGCGCTGCGGCGAAATCTGCTCTCTCGCGAGGCTGTGCTAGGCTGGCTGGCGAAGTTATCCGGCAAGATCGAGCAGACGCCACGCACAGTGCTGCTCAGCGATCTACAATCCCGCACCGCGTATATGAACAGCAAAACGTTCGTGCGCAGTGTTTATTTTCGCCTGCTGCTGGCTGACGATCTGCCGAACTCCGTGCGCAAACTTGTGCCCGATGTGCTGGCGGCGGTGAAGGCGTTCAAACCGTTTTAAGTGTGATGGGGTGCGGCAAGCGTGCACAGCTAAGCCGCCCCCATAGACCCACCTGCTTTTATCCCCACGTATAACTGCACACCGAAACATAGTAGAAGGAAGGCGACCATGAAAGTCCTCCTCTTCGTTGCGACCGTGTTTGCCCTTTTCTTCCCTCTTTCCGCCACTGGCCACGCTGACGACCCGATTGTCCTCTATCGCGGGGATGCGCAGCGCACAGGATCGTTTGATGTGGCGGGACTGCCCCAGTTTACCGGTGTGAAGTGGCAGTACCAGGTAGGCCCATCCTCTCTGGGATCTCCCGTCCTGGCTGGAGATACACTCTATGTGGGTGCGCAAAACGGGCTGCTCTATGCCTTCGATGCTGAGACGGGTGATATCCGCTGGACGTTTGACGGGCTGGGCGGGCACATCCCATCGATTGCCGCGGCGGATGGTGTCATTTACATAGGTGGATTAGCCAACAAACTCTACGCGCTGGACAGCGAAACGGGCGACGACCTGTGGGAGTTCCGGACGCGGGGCGGCATCTGGACCGCGCCGCTCATTGTCGAAAACCTGATTTATGTGGGGACGGAGAGCGGACGGTTCTACGCACTGGATCGGACAGATGGAACGGAAGTGTGGCAGATCGATACAGGCGGCAAATTCATCTTTTGCCCACCTGCCTATGATGCCGGAACGGTCTATTTTGCTGCTGGCGATGCGCTCTACGCGGTCAACCCGGAAACAGGCGATGAGCTGTGGACGGTGGAAACTGGCAATCCTGAACAGCGGTGGAATCCATTTGCCATCGCGAATGGGCGGATTTACGGGGGCAATGAGGACGGCACTTTTTACGCCAGGAGCGCTTCCAGCGGAGAAACGATCTGGACCTTCGCGGGCGGCGACGCCTGGTCTGGTGCGGCGGTGGTGGATGGCACCGTCATTGTTGGGAACAAGGATCGTCATGTTTATGCCCTGGACGCCGAGAGTGGGAACCTTGTCTGGTCCTTCGAGGTAGAAGACTGGGCAGTGAGTGATCCGGTTGTGGCAGGTGGAATAATCTACGTGGGTACGGGCAATCACGAAATGAACCGGGAAGGGGAGCGCCATCTCTATGCGTTGGACGCGCGAACGGGCGAGGAATACTGGCGCTTTAAAGCTGCTACCCGCATCCTCACGGCTCCCGCAGCCGGGGATGGGCAGATGTTTGTCGTGGATATCGGCGGCGACGTATACGCGCTCGAGTGAGCGCGCTTGGTTGAGCGTTATTCGGTGGCCGTAAGCTGAGTGATCGCGTCATCAGCGGCGATAGCTGCCGGAGCGCCTTGCAGCACGGCTGTTACCGCTGTCTGGAGGGCAACAGCAGCCCGGTTATTCCGCTGCGCGCCGGGAATCACCTGGGCATTGGGCAGCAGCGTCTGGGCGAAGCTGGCATACCCTGTATCGTCCCACAGGCGCAGCGCACGCTGCTGTGAGGGGAGAATGCCAAACAACTCGGTATAAAACCCCTGCTGGCTGATGCGCATCATCCACGACAGGAACGAGCGCGCTGCTTCCTGGTGATCGGGCAAATCGGTGGTCAGGACCCACATCCAGCCGTCGAGGGCGGTGATCGCTGTGCCGTTGAGCGTCGGGATGGGAGCCAGTTCAATGTGGGTCAACCCATCCTTGTGCTGGAGATAGGTCACCGTGTCCACGCCGATCAGGTTGCAATCGGCGTTTTCAAAGGCGGCCCAATAGCTGTCGAACTGGGCGTAATTGAGCAGTTCCTCGTCAAAAATGCCATCCTTAACACCCTGCTCATAATATTCCAGCACGGCAAGCAGCGCGGCGCGATCCAACAGCGGCTCACCATTCTGATCAACAAGACTGCCGCCTGCCGCCAGATATTGCAGGAGCACCGTCCAGTTGACGGATGTCCCTGGCCCCATGCCTGCCGGGAACAGGTAGACAGGCTCCTGAGACAGCACATCCGCGAAGGTCAGCAGCGGCGTTTCGAGGACGGTAGAGCGATAGGCGACGTGGTACAGATTGATCGCGTAGGGTACGCCATAGCGCACGCCGTTCACTTCACCCAACCCAACCGCGTTGGGAAATACGTTGTCCAGAATCCCCGATGGAATCCAGTTCTCAACCGGGTAGATCAACCCTTCGGTCGCTGCCGTTACCATGTCGGAGTAGCGCATCAGGGTGAGGTCGGGCAGCGCTCCCGGCGCGACTGGCCCGGCGGTGCGCAGCGTGGGCAGGATGCCGCCCAGGCCGTTTGCCCGCTTGCGGCGCACATCCAGTTGATAGGCGCTATTCGTCTGGCCAAAACTGGTGAACTGGTCGAGCAGAATATTTTCGGCAGTGCTGCCAGGGAGGGGATACAGTTCATCCGGCCACCAGACATGAATGGCGATCTGCGGTTCTGGTGTGGCGGTGGGAACGATAGGGGTCGCTGTGGAACTCTGGCGCGTCGCGTCGGTCAACAGTTCATTGGCCGACAGCCGATCCTCTGCTGCTGTCGTGGGGGTGATCAGCAGGGAAGGGGAGGATGACTGCTCCGCACCCGCGCAGGCGGCAAGCAGCCCAGCCAACAAAAAAAGGAGAACCCGTCGTGATTTCATAGGACGCTGCGTGCTAAACGCAGCTAACCTGCCTCAGCGAAGCCCCTGCATCACGCGGTTAACCATCTGATTCAAGGTGTCCAGGTTGGCGACAGTCAGATCGGTGTCGGGGATATTGACGCCAAACTCTTCTTCGGCAAAGACCCCGAAATAAGCCAGCGAGAAGGAATCGATCAGCCCGCCTGTGATGAGCGGCTCATCATCCTTCAGCACATACTTGGGCATACGAATCAGGTCTTTGACGACAAAGGCGCGCAGTTTTTCGCGGATTTCGGCTTCTGTCATTGGCTTGTTTTCCCTTGTGCGAACGATACCCGCATGAGTTTAGCGATATTTTAGCTTCTCGCACAATTTCAGCGTTGGGGGAATTTCACAAATTGGGGAAGGCGGAGGGGGTGGGATTCGAACCCACGGTGGCGCGGATGCACCACAACGGTTTTCGAGACCGCCCCATTCAACCACTCTGGCACCCCTCCGTAGACGTATGCGGTTGTTATTTCTGGCCCTCGGCGCGCAGTCTGCCAAAAAACTGCACCAGCAGCGCGGCGGATTCTTCCGCCAGCAGACCGCCGAGCACCTCGACCCGGTGGTTGAGCCGGGGATGAGCCAGCAGGTCCATCACGCTGCCGCCCGCGCCCGCTTTGGGATCAACTGTCCCATAAACGAGCCGGGGGAGCCGGGCCAGGACCATCGCTCCCGCGCACATGGCGCACGGTTCGAGCGTACAGTAGAGCGTCACGTTTTCCAGCCGCCAATGGCCGATCACTTTTGACGCTTCCCGGATGGCGAGCAGTTCAGCATGGGCGGTGGGGTCGCCGTCGATCTCGCGCCGGTTGTGGGCGCGGGCGATGATTTCCCCTGCACGGACGGCGACGGCTCCAATCGGAACGTCACCGTGTTCGGCGGCGCGTCGAGCTTCGTCAAGCGCCTGTCGCATCCACTCGCTGTCGTCCATCGTGGTGGGCATTATAACATGGCGCGCCGGGGAGGGGAAAAGTCAGTTGAAGTTGGCGGAAAAGAAAAGCAAAAAACAAAAAAGCAAAAAAATTTCACCGCGGAGAACGCGGAGAGCGCAGAGAAAAAGCAGGAGAAAAATAGAGAAAAGAAAGAAGAAAGGCAAAAAATTATTCACCGCAAAGTACGCAAAGAGCGCAAAGGAAAAGCAAAGAAAAGCAAGAAAAAAATATTTATCATGGAGCTAATGATGCTGCCTGGATCGGCACGGCACAGAGATGAAAATAGACGTTTGCCGCCGCGTCGCCTAGGGTTAAAACCCCTAGGCTATTGAGAGAAAAAAGTCCACTAA
>CAVWCQ010000008.1:0-4185122 GCA_963753545.1 uncultured Chloroflexia bacterium | reverse complement strand
CTGCAAATCCGGGCGTGGCAGTGGGCAGGCTGTCGTGGATATGGGCTGTACCGGGAACAATCTCCGTGATGGTCTGCACATGGTCCCGGTAAGCAGCCCATTCCTTGGAAGTGAGCGCATCCCATTCCGGTTCCTCATCACCATCGTAGTCGGGCGGATAGTGACCGTCGTGCTGTTCCAACAAATCGGTCAGGCGGTCGGCGGCTTCCTGCTGGGCAAAACGCTCGTACAAGGCAGGACTCTCGTTGAAGCCGCTTGGTTGTCAAAGCCGACTCACGCCCTTCGACCAGGCGGCGATGCAGCAGGGCATGCTGGCGTTCCAACGCTTCGTCGAACGTCTCATATTCGCCCATCGGCAGGTAACGCGCAGCGAACGCGCCAGTCTGGTGATTGGCATACACATCCACCACGCCCACGCTGTAACCATCATCCACCCCCTGGGGTGTAGCAGCCACCAGCGCCGTATCGAAGTGATACCAGCCCTTTTCCGGCTCACGCTGTGGTGCTTCGGCTCCCAACGCAGGCAGTTTGTCCGGGAACGGCAGACCGTTATCATGCGCCGTATCCCGCGCCAGTTTCTGCGCGGCATCGAGATCACCTTCTTCCAGATACAGACTGCAGCGCAGGCAGCGGCCAGGGTGATGTGGCTGGGATCAGCCACTGGCATCACGGGCAGCGAGTCGTGTGAGATAAGCTCCCTCGTCGTTCTGCTGCGCGCGGAAGTAGCGCAGTTCGTGTGAGACTTTCCGGCAGTAGACTGTCCGACTGTCCGATCACACCGAGAAGAAATGGACCGTATCCGCTTCGTCGCGGTGATGCGGCACATAATGTCCCTGAGCATCAAAGGCGTCATGCCTCATCAAATGTCACCGGCAGCACCAATGAGCACTGGCAATTGCTCCCAGGCGCTGGCATCCGGCCAGTCGGGATGGTTTTCCCTTCCGCAGATGCGACGTTGACGCTCAGTAATCTTCTCCTTCCCAGGCAAACAGCGGGGTGTTGGGAGCCAATTCATCGGCACGCATGGCTTCCAGGGCAGCCGCTTCGAGCAGCCTGCCGGTATCCCCTTCGGCCTGGACATCCAACAAGCGCTGCTCGATGGGATGCCAGTTCCACAATGGGACCATGCGCCACCGGCGCGATATCCAACCGCTCCCCATCCAGGCGGATCAGGTTGAAGCGTGCCGCGTTCGGCCTCCGGATCAGGCGGATACAGCCCGACCAGGTAGATCGCCGTGTCCGGCTCAAAAGGCATGGCATCCACCAGCGCCATGTCCGTCTGCAATCCATCGCGGCCCTGTTCAAGCAGCGTTTTCTCGACCTCACGGACATGCTCTTCAGCCGCCATGTAGGAGTGGTATTCGGCCAGCGTCAGGCGCTGCTCGCGTTCCAGGCCGTGCTCGCTGCGTGTCGTGCGCACCAGGTCCACGCCAAACGGCTCATCGCTCAAGGGATGGCCGGGCGGATCGAGTTCGACGGTATAGAGCGCATCCGGGGTACGGTAGACCAGACCATTCCCATAGTCCACCGACCGCATCGCCGTTCGGAAACTGCTTTCTGAATCAGCCGGTTCGTTTTTCATTCCGCACGCTCCGAGAACTGCAGTTTGAGGCGCAACACCTGTCCGTGAGCGACAAAACAGCCTTGCTCGTCCCGGCAGTACCTGGTGAGACGCGCCGGATGAGGCGGCGCAGGGCCGCTCCGCGATCACAGCCCATCCGCTCCGCCAACCCGGTCCAGCGCGGCCTTGTCCTCCTCACGTCAGCCGGAAAGTGAAATGTGACTTTCAAATCGCTCATAGGTCAATCTCCCACTGCTGTGCCGCATACTCCGCCGATGTCCTGGGCCGACTCCGGCTCCAGACGCCACACCGCGTTCCTGCTGCCAGGCCTCACGCTGGTCGGCAGCAATCGCCATTCCCTCAGCCGCCTCAAAGACGCGCTCGATGTCGTCGCTGCGCTGGGCGATACCGATGAGGTGTTCACTGGACTGGTAGGCTTTGTCCCAATCTCCCGGCCACGCAGGGCGCAAGCTGGGCTTCATAGCGCCCGAATCAGGATCGCGGGTCAGCGACAGGATGCTGGCAACACACGTCTCGCGGTCGTCCGGGTCAGGCTGGTAGATGCCAATCCAGTAGGCGGTTTGCGTCGTTTCGTCGTAGAAGGGCGGCATGTCACGGTCCGGGTCGAAATCTCCGGCGGCCAGCCCAATGCCGGTCAGCGCCTGCGCCGCCGGGTGCAGTCCGGTCGCTTCGATGTCGGCTTCCACGCCGCCCAACTCGTAGGCGGTGCGCAGCAGGTCGGCCTGAGCGGGTTCGGGCGGCATATCCGGTTCAGTATCCTGGACCAGCCCAAACTCACGCTCGAACAGGGCATATTCATCCGGTGTCAGGCCGCGCCATTCCGGCGGCTCAAGTCCTTCGCGCCCGGCAATCTTCGCCGCGGCTTTTTCGGCCAGGTCGGGCAGTTCGTGGGCCGCCAGGTCTTTGTCGTAGGCGTAACCGTTCAGACGGTTGAACAGGTCTTCCGCCTGGTCGAGTTCATCCGGCTCAAACGCCTGCACCCGCAGAAACGTTCCACCCAGGTCACCCGTCATGCGTATTGGCGTAGAGGTCCACGCAGCCCACCTCATAGCCGGTCAGTTGGCCTGCCGGATCGAGCTGTTCCAGGCCCACGAAACGCGCATCCAACCAGGACCACTCGCTGGGCGGTTCAGCCGGAGGCGGCTCGAAACCGGGCAGCGCCGGCTGGCCGGGAGCCGGAGCGGTCAGAAACGGCTCCGGCTCATAGTCGTACTCCTCCGGCGGCTCGTCCAGAAACGCACTCATCCGGCGGCTCGTAGTCGTATGCTTCCGGCGGCGGTTCGGGCGGAAAATCTTCCGCTGGATAATCCGGTGCGTAAGTCATGGCTCACCCCCTCCTTAACTCGACATGCCGTGCAGCGTGACCGGCTTGTGTTCCAGGCCGCGCGTGTAGCCGCAGTCAGGGTAGTTCATGCAGCCGATGAACTTGCCTGCTTTGCCGCTGCGCTCGACCAGGTCGCCACCGCAGGCGGGACAGGTTTCCCCGGTAGGGACGGGCGGCGGTGCGGCGGGTCTTGCGCCTGCTGCTGGGAGACTTGTCCCGGCTGCACCCAACTGCGGCGCAAAATCGGACCAGAAGGCTTGGAGCACAGCCAGGCGCGGTATGGCTCCCCGCGCGACGGCATCCAGCGCGTCTTCCAGCCGGGCGGTATAGGGCGCAGCGAACAGGTCCGGGAAGTGAGCGACCAGGAAGTCGCACAGCGTGATGCCATTCTCAGTCGGCACCAGCCGCTTATCGCGGAGCGCGGCATACTCGCGTTCCTTGAGCGTCTGGACCATGCTGGCATAGGTCGAAGGGCGGCCAATGCCCAGCCGCTCCAATTCACGCACCAGCGATGCTTCGGTGAAACGCGGCGGCGCTTTGGTCTGGTGTTCGGCGGGCAGCCAGTCGAGCAGACGCAGCGCCGCACCTTCTACCAGCGGCGGCAGGCTGGTTTCCGCTTCCGCTTCAGCATCCGGGTCGGGCGGTTCCTGGTAGACTTTCAGGAACCCGTCGAAGACCAACGCGCGGCCTTTGGCCTGGAACAGCAGCGGATAGGGCTGGCCGGGCGCTTTTCCAGCCCAGACTCGGAACCGTCTGGACGGCATAACGTGCCGGAGCCATTTGCGAGGCCACAAACCGTTTCCAGATCAGGCCGTAGAGCGCCGCGCCATCGCCTTCCACCTCCTGCGGCAGACGGGTCACATCGGCAGGCCGGATGGCCTCGTGCGCTTCCTGGGCGTGTTTGGTTTTCGCCTCATAGATCGGGGGCTGGTTGGGGACATAATCCCCGCCATAGGTCGTGGCAATGACGCGGCGAGCCGCCTCCACCGCTTCCGGCGCGACGGACACACCATCGGTGCGGTGATAGGTGATCTGCCCCGCTTCATAGAGCCGCTGGGCGATCTGCATCGTGCGTTCCGGCGACAACCCCAACGCGCTGCTGGCCGCCTGCTGCAAGGTGCTGGTGGTGAAGGGCGGCTGCGGGTGGCGCACCTGGGTATCCTGCACGATCTGCCCGACCCAGAAGGCAGCATTCTGCATCCCGGCCATCAGTTTCTCGACCTGTTCGTGGGTAAGGCGTTCGACCTTCTGCCCCTTAATCACGGACAGCCGGGCGTCGAATTCGCCCGTTTCCGCTCCCAGGCGAGCATCCAGCGTCCAGTAGGTTTCCGGCGTGAAAGCGGCAATCTGCCGCTCGCGTTCGACCACCAGGCGCAGGCAGGCGCTCTGCACCCGCCCTGCCGAATACCGCCCATCGAGCGCCTGGCAGGCCAGCGGCGAGACCAGGTAACCCACCAGCCGGTCCACGATGCGGCGCGCCTGCTGCGCTTCGACCAGGTTCACATCCAGCGGGCGCGGGGCAGCGATGGCCGCTTTGACCGCGCTTTCCGTGATGGCGGTGAAGGTCACGCGGTAGACGGGCTTATCGGGCGGCAGATTCGGCCAGCTGCAAGATGTGCCACGCGATGGCCTCGCCTTCCCTATCCGGGATCGGTGGCGACATAGACCGCTTCCGCCTCGCGCATGGCTTTGAGCAGCCGCCGGACGGTGTTGGCCTGGCGCGGCAGGACTTCGTACAACGGGCGGAAATCGTCGTTCACTTCAATCCCCAGCTTGTCCTGGGGCAGGTCGCGGACGTGGCCGCGCGTGGCTTCCACGCGCCAGCCTGTCACCGATAATACGCTTTAATCCGCTTGACTTTGGACGGACTTTCGACGATCAGCAGTTATCGGTAGGTCATTGATCAGTTCTCCTTATCAGATTGAGCAGCCGCACGAGCGCCCGAAGCTGCTCGCGGGTCCGCTTGCGGTCGATCTGCGGCCAGATAGGCAGCGAGTTCTTTTTCTCGAAGGACCAGCCAGACCGGCCATTCCAGAAAAGCGTGGTACGCTTCCTCTTCCATGGCCTTGAATCGGGCTGGTGCTGGGTTGTTTTGCCATATGTTTCTCCATCATGTCGTTCCAAAGCGCGCCGAATCTCGGACGCAGGTGGGCGCGTTGATCAGCCAGAAAATTCCCTCGTCCTGGATGTCCAGCACGAACTGGAAACGCGGCAGCGAGGCGATGATGTCCAGGTGGTGTTTGTTGAGGTGCTGGAAGGCGGCATCCTCCCGAAAGACATTCATGCCCTGCCGCTGCGAGAAAATGACGCGGATCGGGCAGTTCTCGAACACCAGCCGCGCTTTGCCCTCCAGGAAAACGCTCATCTGTTGATCGATTACGAGCAGCTTTTTGCGCCGGGTGCGGAACGTCTTGGCCGCTTCGATCAGGAAGTCCAGCAGCGACGGGTGGCGCATCAGGCGGTAGACCTCATCCACCGCGATGATGCGCGGCTGTTCGTCACGCAGGCTGTCGCGGCGGATGGCCGAGAGCACCTGGGCATAGGCCAGCGCGGTCATGACCGGGTCGCCTTCCAGTTCGTGGAACGAGAAGACACGCGGGCCGATCCGCTCGCGGCCGCCGCGCCCAAAATCCACGGTCGTGTGCCCGTTGAGGAACTTCGCCCAGGGACCGGAGCCGGTACACAAGCCCGGCGATCTCGTCGGCCAGGTCGCGGGCGACCTGCTGGATGTGCGGCTTGTCGCCCAACCCGGACAGCACATCACACACCGTCTCACACAAGGGCGCGATGTCGGGCGTGACCGCTTCCAGATCGCCAAACCCGCTGTAGAGAATTTCGAGCGCCTCACCCAGCAGCCCGCGTTCCAGGTTCTCGCGCTGCCCGCCCGAAAGCTGCCGCCCCAACACCGTCTCGTAGATGCGGATGGTGTGGGATTTCTGCTCGATCAGCGTGGGAAACATCACGTCCTGCGGGTTCAGGCAGGTGTGCTGCGCGCTCAGGATGTACCAGGGCAGGTCGAAGGCCTGGGCGATGTGCCGGCCATGGCCCATCGGTTCGAGCAGGTCGAAGGGGATGCCCGCTTCGGCGTATTCACGGGAGAGATAGCCGTTTAAAAGAAATGTCTTGCCGTAACCCGGTTGTGCCGACCCAGACCTCGTGGGTGGCGCGTTTGTCACGCCAGGAGTTGTGAAAGACCGGGTAGGCTGCGCCGACCGCTTCCCCGCGCAGGACGCCTTCCGTGGTGGACAGCTTGCGGTAGCCGAGCGGAGCCAGCATCAGCGCCAGTTCGCGCGAGGTGACCGGCCAGGTGGTGGCCGGGATGTTGATGTGTTTGGTCGGGGTGTGAGAGAAGAAACTCACCGACCGCGACAGCAGTTCGCCGACTTCCTGGCGCAGCAGGAACCAGGGCCGGGTTTCGTTGATCACTTCATGCACCCGCCGTTTGAGCGTGTCCAGATCAGGCGCGAACACGGCGATGGATGATCTGCACCTGGTGCAGCGCATCCCCGGCGTTGATCTCCTGCAAGGTGCGGCGGCAGTCGTTGATGCGCGTGACCGAGCGGCTGTCCTCGCCGCGCACGCCGGACAGATGCACCTGATAGGCGGCGATGATGTTCTCCACCGCATCCACGCCAGCGTTACGCTCAAAGGTTTTCGGGATATCCACCACCAGCGCCAGCGGGATATTGAGCCGCAGCACGACGGCCAGTGGGCGGAAGAAGTTCCAGGTAGCAGGGCAGGAACTCGTAGCTGGTCAGCACCGCCAGCAGCGGACGCCCACCGGGACGCCCGACCGGAGCCAGATGCCAGAAGGGAGATTCGCGCAGTTCGTAGCGCCCTTCAAACAGCGGCGGCAGCGGCGCTTCAAAGACCGGCGTATCGAAGGCGGAGATCATACCGCCTGCCAGAGCACGCGGCATTTCATCCGACCACAGCGCCATGCCGCACAGGGTGCGCTGGTAGTCGGCGCTCGGCTTGCAGCAGCTCGTAGTGGCGGCGGTATTCCATCAGCAGGGCGGCGCGGCGCGGATCGTCCGTTTCGCGGGCGGCGCGGCTGACCTGGGCGATTTTCTCATCCAGGCTGGCGGGCGTCTGCCAGCAGAAAAAACGCGCCGGACCGGGCAGCGTGCGCAGCCAGGTGGCGAAACGCGCCTGCAGCGTCTGGACGCCTTCTTCGGTCGCGTGCAGCATGATGTCGAACGGTTCGATGAGAAAGGTGCGAACCGGAATGTCTTTGTCGGCCATCAGCGGCTTCCTCCAACGGTTTTTCCACGAACACCAGCCCGCTGTCGTGATCTGCTTCCTCAGCGCGGGCAAACGTGACCCATTCGGTCATATCGGCTTCGACTTCACCTTCCGGCGGCGCAAAAACGACCTCCGCGTCGAGCGCGACCAGGCCGGTAGGCATGTCGAGCGCGGTTCCAATCCGACCAGCGAGACTGTTGGGTTTGCGTTCGGCGGCGAGCATCAGGCTGCCGCGCACCCGGTAGAGCAGGCGCTGCCAGAGCGGCAGCCCGCCGCGTGGACCGGTCAGGGTCAGGGCCAGGATGAAGGTGAGCGCGGCCAGGACAAACGCCAGGTTGCCCAACGGCAAACCGGGCGAGGATGAGCGTCATCCCGCCGCTGACACCGCCTAACAGCAGGCGTTTGAACGGAATGCCCATGAACCCTTTTTCGTCGCGGCGGAGCACGTGTGATTTGAGATCTGCGGCCATTGAGTGCCTTTCCACCGCGTGAGCAAGAGCAGCCAGCCGGTATACTGGCTGCCCTCGCTGCGGCAGTTGGTGAGCGGACGGGACTAGGAAAACGAGATGAGGCTGGCGACGGTCGAGGCGGCGATGACGAAGAACAGCCCCATCACGACCTGGTTGGCAGCACGCGGGTTGTCCTGCTTCCACTGGCCGATAATGGGCCAGGAAGAACCCATATACATAAGCCCCAAGCCGATAAAGCCAAGGAAAGCGGCCATCGGGGCGACGATCTGCGCGACGGCTTGCGCTTCGGCAAACCACTGTTCGAGCGTCTGACTGAGTGACACGGTAACAATCCTCCACATGTGGATAAGTTGGATAAGGTGTCAGGGGCGGGGTGGGGAGCCGCGCGATCAGACGCTTTTCTCCTCCTGAGTGTGTAGGGTCTCTTCGCGACCGCGCCACCCCGCTTACCTGACATTCTCAGGATACCAAAGTGGGAGGTGCGAAATGCGGAGGATTTACCAGTTTGAGGTGGTAAACTGTACCAGGTTGCGGAGTCAAAATTACCGATCAGTTTAGGCAAAATGTCTTACCGGCTGTAAGTTGCGACAAAGGGGGGTAGAAATATACTGAACAATGAATTATAGAGAAGCACTCAGGAGAAACTCAATGACAAAGATATTTATTAGCTATGCGCGTGCTGATGGCTTAGAGATCGCTGATGAATTAGCGGATCGGTTGCGAGCACTGGATCATGAAGTGTTTCTTGACACACACAGCCTCACTGGTGGCACACACTGGCAACCAGAATTGGGCAAGCGCGTGAAATGGGCTGAGTTGGTTGTGGTGTTGATTACAGAAGCATCGAATAACTCTGACCATGTGTATCAAGAAGTTGATCAAGCTGCGCGACAAGGAAAAGTTATTTTGCCCGTCCAAATAAATGAAACACCTTTGCCTGTTCATCTGCGTGGTACCTGGCAAGCAGTCAAGTTCCAGGATGGTAACTACGAAAGTGTCCTATTTGAGATTGAGCGCACTATCCGCCAATTACCCAAACCTGGATTGATCTCAGCAGCGTGGACGAATTTTCTTTGTGATCAGTAGTGTTATTAGAGGATAATACTTGAAGGTCAACAACAAGCAGAAGGTGAAACAGAAACAAATTTCACTCCTACACTCAATGTCAGAGGAGCAAATTCTTGCGAACATTGCCAAAGGATTTCTAGCAGACTGGCAAAGGTTCAAAACCCACATGCTTCACCCAGACGAGACAGTATTTTATGTCGCGAATTACTCATGGGCGAGCTACAGCATAACCTATGGAGATTTTCGAGGACATCCATCAAGGACTCATCATAATAATCGATCACCGTCAAGTTGATATTGATTACCAGAGAACTAAGGGAGGTTTTTTTCAAACACAGAAACTTAGAAATCAAGACTGCTAAGATACCAATTTATACAACGAGATAATATGAAGATCTCAATAATATTGAACATGGTGAACTAGACGGAAAGACTATGCAGTTTCAGTGGTCCCAATACGCACTTTGAATTAAGTAGCGGAATACGTAATAGCTCTTTTGATAGTTAGGGTGGACAAGGATATAATAAATTTCTTCCCATAGAACGCGTAGTGCCAATCATCTGAATTATCCTGACAGCACGAATTGGAGAACGGTTACCAGTAGGCATACCAAGTGTATCCAAACGATGCAAACTCTAATGGTCAGAATGTATTCCAATACTGATTACTCTAGTAGAATACATCAAAAAGGCATTATACAGAGATGAATTGAAAGTCATGTGATCGTTAAGCCGTTATAGTAAGACCGCTCCAAGCAGGAATGATGCATAATTCAATATTTAGGCTGACACACATACCAGCCCACTGATCTTCTTGCGACGATCAGTCCGATTTTCTACGTTATTCAACTCAACGGCATACCGGTACACCCCAACACGCAGCATCGCATACGGCTCGCCTGCCCAGGGCCAGTGCAGTGTGCAGATCCACTGCCTGGCCGGGCAGCAGCGTAAACGGCTCCAACCCATCGGCGGGTGTCCAGGGACCGGGTGGCTGCGGCTCATAGCCGAAGGCAATGGAAATGTCTTCCGGTCGAATGTCTACCGGCTCAGATTGGCCGTTGTAGGCTCGCAGCCGGATGTCACCTGCCCTTCGATCGTTTCCACCGAGATCACTTCCACATGCAGCAGATCACGGGCCGGGATCGGGGTCGCGGTCGGCATGGGCGGTGTAGGTGTCACCGGGATCACCGGCAGATCAATGAGATCGGAGGCCAGCACGTTGTCCCGCGAGAGTTCCTGCTCCGGCGGGTAGGTGGCGAGAATCAGCAGGCGGGTGGCAGTCGGCGCACCCCGGTTGTCACGCTCACCAATCAGGACCAGCACCAGCCCTGGCTCAACCTGGCGGAAGGCGCTGGTGTCGCTGCGGCTGACCTCAATCCGGCTGGCAAACTGGAACTGCTGCACCGCGCCGGTATTGAGCCGGATGCTGAAGGTCGCTCCCGGTCCCAATGACTCGAACAGCGCTTCATTCTGCTCCGACCAGGGCACGCCAATCACCGGGCGCACGCTCAAGGCATGGATAAAGGAAGCCGTATCGGGGTTGGGATCGTACAGCCATTCGGAGAGCTCCACCTTACGCCGCTGCACGACAAACACACGCGGCTGGGTCTGCCCGGCAGGCAGGATTTGCAGGTTGACCGGGTAAGCCGGGGCGCGGTCGCGCACCCCATCGCGGATGATCACATCCTGCTCTTCCAGGGCAATCGGTGTCGGCGAGGGGGTGTAACGCGAGTCGGCGTGGCATAGGGCGAGATGTCATCCGCCGTACTGGTCGGTTTGGGATCATCTCCTCCGCGCCGCGAGATCAACATCAGGGCGAAAAACACCAGGAACAAAGCCGCGCCGCCGAAGATCAGGAGCACCTGCATTTTGTTGGTTGGAGGAGGTGTCAATTCCGCTTCGGGCGGGACCAGTGACTCGCCGCCGCGCACGGCTTCCTGGATGCGGGCCGGGGTTCGCGCCCAGCGCGCGCCCACCGGAACCAGCGCCCCATCTTCATAACGCTGGATCAGCGCGCTCGACCACCTGCTGTTCGAGTGCATCCGAGCCGGATGCGCCGTTGGTGCGCACCTCGCGCTGGTAGACCGACTGGTAACGGTGCTGGCGGTCGGTCGGCACGAGTTCCCACAAGGCGCGCAGTTCTTCCATGCTCAAGGCGCGCAGTTCTTCAATCGTGTGGTAGTTCAGTTTTTCGGTCATGCTTCACCTCGTTGTGCTGCGGCGTTCTGGCTGCCTGCCAGCGCTGCCTGGGATAGCAGCGCCTGGTCAAGTCCGCTGCGCTCCGGCGCGCTGACATTGACCTGGACCTGCGGATGAACGGTAATGTTCGGTACAGAGACCGTGCCGCGTGCGGTAATGGAGTTGGGCAGCATGGCGGCGGCGCGCTGAAGGGCATTCACCGCACTCTGCGCCCCGTCCCAGCCGGTATTGAGGGTGCGTGCGCGCCTGTTCGACCAGCGCGGTGCGAGTCGGTGGACGTCAGTTCCCCGCTGGGCGAGGCTTTGACCTCCGAAATCACGGTCTGGGCCTGCTGGCCGGTCAATCCCAGCTTCAGCGCCTGGTCACCAAACAACCCCAGGCGTGCCACATCACCTTGCATCGGCGCGCGGTCACCCGGCTCCGGCGTGACGCCCATCGCTCGCGCCACGCCTTGCGCGACGGTGAAGTGATCCGCGCCTCCGGCCATCGGCTGCCCATCCAGGGTGCGCTGCACGCGCATTTGAGAGACGAAATCTCCCATCACTCCGGCGACGTTGTTGGCTCCTTCGACGCGCATCAGGCCCAGCATCGGCTGAGTTCCGGCAGTACGGCGCCAATGCATCGGCGGCGCTGCTCAAGCCGCCCAGCAGCCCGGTCGAGCGCAGACGTGTCACTGCCTGCCGCTTGCCCGGCATGCATCGTCGCGCCAAGTGCGGTGATCCGGTCTTCGACTTCCTCGCCGTGCATATCATCCGCATAGTCGCTGCGCTCGCGGTCGGCTTTCGCCTGTCCTGCCTGGGAGCGCACATCGGCTCCAACCGCGCTGACCCGCTCCTCGACCTCTTCGCCCTGCATTTCTGCCGCCGACTGGACGCGGTCTACCGCAGCGCGAGTCTGGCTGACTTGGTCTCCGATCGCAGCCGGGGAAGCGATGCTTCCAGCGGAGTAAAGGTTCCCATCCGGCGCGGGCGGACGGGCGTGAACAGCCCTTCGGTCGTTTCCAGGTCCCCTTCCACCGGCTCAGCAGGCAGCGTCAGGAGTGTCCTCCCGTTTGCGCTTTTCGCTCCGGTCACTGAGCAGCTGCGCGCCGATCAGCGGCCAACCGCTTTGCCCACCAATGGGAATACTCTGCCCGACCTGGCGCACCATCGCGCCTTCAGTGAATTCGCCGGCCGCTTCACCCAAATCGGTTCCACGCAAGCCAGGCAGATAAGCCAGGGTGCGCGCAGCAGCGCTCAAACCGCGCGAGCCACCCAACATCACACCCGCCGCTTGCGACGTGGTCGCGCCATTATTGAGCGCGGAAGCTCCGGCCAGGGCGCTGCCGCCCACATTCATGCCAGCGAAGCACCGCCGGTGGCGACAGCAGCCCCCGCCGCGGCAGCACCTACCGCCACCGTACCAGGTGCAGCCATCACGCCGCCGGTCGCCTGTCCAATGGCTCCAAACAGCCGGTTGAAGCTGTTCCACACCGCCTTGATGCCGCTCCACAGCAGAACGGCAATGAAGATGGAGCAGATCAGGCTGACACCCAGCACCACCAGGGCATTCTGAGTGGCGGCCGCTCCCAGCAAAAAGGAAACGATCAAGCCCTGCATCAGGGCGATCACGATCGTCTGGATGATCAGTTCAATCCACATATCCAGAATCGAGCGGGCGATCACCTCGGTCTTTTTGAAAAAAGCGAAGAGAATGGCGACGCTGAAACTAACAAAAGTGAGCCCTTGGGCTATCGTCAGCAGCAGGAAAATCATCTGCTCAATCACGCCAAAGATGACCAGCGGCCAGGCGGAGAAGATGCGAAACTGCGCCGCTCCGGCTTTGTCAATCGACGCCTGCCGTTCGTCATCGCTCATATCGTCAAAGCCCCAGGAGGCGTTGGCGACATAGAAGTAGCCATCTTCATAGAACTGCCAGGCGGTGGGCAGATCCGGTTCGTACATCGCGCCGCGCGGCTGGAAGCAGGCGGTCGGTACGGGGGCGGGATAGCCCATCACGTCCTGTCCATCGGCGAGCAGGTAGGCCAGCGCGATATCCAGTCCATCCACGCCTTCGCCGAAAGGTGGTCATCGTGCGCGCCGGGCAGATACGGCCCCAGCGCATCACAGGCTTCGAGCGGCGGCAGGTCGCTGCTCGACACTGCCGCCAGCGAACTGAACGGGCTGCCTGCGCTTTGCATGTTATCCATCGCGACGTGGTAGAAGCCGGAACTCAGGTCGCGGCGAAATTCATACATGCCCTGGTAGAGCTGCGGCCCAAGTTGAAAGAACACCACTCCGGCCAGGTACCAGCCAATGGCGCTGCGCGGGCTGACCACGTTCAGCCGGACGAAAGCCGCCAGCAGGTAGGTGATGCCCAGGACGATGAGCGCAATCACGAAGGACAGGCTGGCCGTGACGCGCATCTGGTCGTTGGTCTGCTGGATGAGCGGCGCGAAGGCGTTATTGACCAGCCACAGGTTGATCAGTTCGATGGCGTGGCCCATCATGAACAGCCCTTTTTGCAGCGTCCAGCCGCTGACCGCCAGCATGCGCAGGATGTCATACCAGAGTTTGTCGATCTGGACTTGCAGCCCATCCAGAAGATCGTCTACCACAGGACATGCCCATGCTCCTCTATTCCTCCGCGATATCCCCGGAGCAGATCGTGTTGACCTCGTTGATCCACGAGACGATGTTCCGCCCCGGCACTTGCGTCGGATTGCCCGGATCGCGCCCGGTGGTATCCAGCGCATAGGCGATGCGGCGCGCCGTGCCGCGTGGACCATACGCCGCCAGGGTGAAGGTTTTGGTTTCGTCCGGGCTGGATATCCGTGATCACGATAGTCTGAGTGGAAGCCCGGCTTCTTCCGCTGCTGCCAGGCTGGCTCCCCAGACGCCTTCCGTTTCGATCCCACCGGGCAGGGTGATCGTGCTGACATACATCTGCGCCGCCGGGAAAACATCGTATTCCACGCTGCCCACGTTTTTGATCTCAATCGTCCAGACGAAAATCGACTGCGGCTGCCCATCCTCATCCGGTTCGGCCGCAGGCAAGTCGTAGATGTCCGTCACGCGAAAGCGCAGCCGCAAACCGGAAGGCTGCGTCGGAGGTGTAGATGGCATCACCCACGAAATAATCATTGGTGCGGACATACTGAGTCGGCGTCGGCCAGGGGGTGTAGGTGGGACGCGGCGTGGCCGTCATGCTGCCCGGCGCGCCACCCGGCGGCGGAATCAGCAGGGTCGGATAGATGGGGTAATACACCCGCATGATGCTGTAACTTCGGGACGATGCCGCCACGCCGCTGGCGTAAATGCTGATGGTGGCAGACGTCACATCGGTGGGGATGGTGATGGGAATACAGCCCGGTTCGGGTCGGACCGGGGATGATATCGACGGCAAAATAGCCGCCGCTGCCCATCCAATAGTAGGGATAGGTGCTCATGCTGCCCGAATACGAGACATAGACTGTCCCCGCGCTTTGCCCCGTCCACTGCACGTAGATCGTGTTGAAATTGGGCGCGACCTGATACCAACTGACATTGGACGCGAAATACGGCGGCCAGAACGGCAGGCTGGTCGGCGGCTGGGTATGAGGTCGCGCGCGGCGTGGTCGACGGGCAGATATACTGCGGCAGCCCATCAATGTGCAGGTTCTGCGCTGCTCCCGTGCAGGCCAACGCCGCCAGGAGCAGCATACACGCTGAAACGATCCAGAGACGCTTTCGGTTGTATTTCATGCTGTTCCTCTAGGGAATAAGACCGGGCTGGTTGCCGGCAGGCAGCAGCAGCGTGAAGGCGGACTCGTTGCCGCGATACCCGTGCGAGATGTCCCACGACTGGCCGAAGTAGGGCACGACCAGGCTGATCCGCGCATTGGTCTGGATCTGGATGCGGGCATAACCCGACTCGTCGGTGAAGGCCTGCGCCAGCACGCGGTTGGTCGCCACATCCACGATCCGCACCGGGATACCGCGCACACCTTCTGCCGGGTCTACCGAGCGGTTGACGTTTTCATCGTAGGCGATGATGACCGCGACCGTGATGACAGCCGGCGGCGCATCGGTGGCGGTGGGCTGGATGGCAGGTGGTCCCTGGATAAGCTCGATCCGCCGCGCGGGCTGCGGCTCCGGGGATGGCGTGAGCGTCGAGGTAGATGCCAGCTCAGCGGCGGGATGCTCGGCGGTAGATCAGCACGGCATCCAGGGCGAGCATGGTATCCGAACTGGCCGGATTGTGCTGAGCCGTGTTGCGGACCAGCAGCGTGTGCGCACCCGGCGCAACCGGAAAGGTATCGGTGCAGGTGAAGTGCGCTTCGGCGGAGTAGGAATCCACCGTTCCCACGACCTGCCCATCGATGACGACTTCCCACATCCCGCCGTTCCAGAAGGCCACGTAACACACCCGCACCCCTTCGCCTTCAAAGGCCAGGCGCACGGCAGCATCCGGGTCTACGCTGTAGCGGTATTCGTTCTGCCCCGCCGACCAGGACCACATCTCGGTCCACTGCCCGGCGACATATTCCAGGTTGGGATGATCTGACTCCAGCCGCACCCATTCATCCAGCGGCAGGGCATCCGGTGTGGAGTTTTCCGGCGCAAAGCCGATTACACCAGGCATGACGGCTGTGACTTCCAACACCCGTGTTGCCAGTGTAGGCGTGATAGTTGGCGTGGATGAAGCAGTTGGCGTCGGCGACGCCGTAGGCGTCAGTGTCGGCATAGCGGTTGACGTAAGTGTGATTTGGATGGTAGCCGTAGCGCTGGACGTGGCGGAGGCAGTAATCTGGACCGGATCATTGTCATGATCTCCGCCGCAAGCAGCCAGTACCAATACCAAAAGACAAAGTATTCCAAAACGTGCCATACCCAACTCCGAGGCTAGATGAATTTGACCTCCTTCATCGTACCGAAGTGGGGTGTCAGATAATTGGTATTTTTACCAGTTTGGGATGGGAGATTTACCAGATTGACCTAGCAAAATTCCGTGAAAAAATCCGCTGGGGATAATCAATCATCACTGGATGGCGAGGTGTTTGACACTATAGTGATGAGATTTTCTATTGTAAAGGAGTATCCGGTAGTAACAGGGCTATTTTTTCTGCGCCTTACGCCAAGATTTGACCGCGTTGAGAGCTTCGGGAGTACCGATTTCAGTGAGAGCATTGGCAGCAAAGTCGCAAACAGTAGCATCAAAATCACGTAGCTTAGCAATAAGCGGCTCGACAGCGCTACATCACCTAATTGGCCCAAGGCACTGGCAGCATGCAAGCGAACTCGATTATTGAAATCGCCCAGAGCGGCGATAAGGGGTTCAACAGCTGATTGCCCCAACTGGCTAAGGGACGAAGAGGCTTGAAAGGGAACCATTTCATCAGGATCGCGTAGGGCAACAAGTAAGGGATCAACAGCCCGAGCATCACTTAGCTGACCGAGAGCGCGGGCAGCGAAAGAGCGAACTTGTGCATCGGGATCTCGAAGGATGGCGATAAGTGGTTCAACGGCAAATTCGCCCGAGCTACCAAGAGCATCGGCAGCAGGAGAAACCGCTCATATTGAACGCTGGAATAATACTTTACGGCAGCGTATCGGGCGCTATGTCCGTAAAACCTTATCTTTCTCCAAATCCGATGAGTACCACTATTGGCTGACTTTATGGTTTATCATTGATTACAACTTGGAGCTCGCATCACTTACTATCTAATTTTCTAACACAAATTTAATCTTATATTCCTTGACAGTTATATAACCAATATGGTATATTATAAACATGATAACGACATTCGATGCGGTAGCCGACCCAACAAGACGGCAAATCTTGGACTTGCTCCGAGTGCGCCCCCATACGGTCAACGAACTGGCAGAGCTTCTGGAAATCAGCCAACCAGGGGTTTCCAAACAACTCAAAGTTCTGCGCGATGTAGGGCTGGTACAAGTACGCCAAGAGGCGCAAAAGCACTGGTATGAACTGCGCCCTGAGCCCTTGGCGGAAGTCTTCAACTGGGTGGTGAACTATCGCAGCCTCATCGAAGAACGTTATGAACGCTTGGACGAGCTGTTAAAAACAATGCAAGAAGAGGAGCAAAACAATGACTAAGCACACCCTAATTGCCGAACCTGGAAGCCAGATGGTGACCTTGACCCGCGAATTCAACGCGCCCCGTGAATTAGTCTTCAAAGCGATGACTGACCCCAAACTCGTTACCCAATGGTGGGGATTCCGCAGTACAACCACGACTGTAGACAAAATGGAAGCGAAAGCTGGTGGCGTTTGGCGCTTCGTTGACCGTGATGCGGATGGCAATGAATTCGCCTTTCATGGGGTCTATCATGATGTCACCAGCCCCGAACGCCTTGTTTATACCTTTGAATTTGAAGGAATGCCGGGGCATGTTCTGCTGGAAACCATCCTCTTGGAAGAACGAGACGGCAAAACCTTCGTGACAGATTCCTCTGTTTTCCAATCGGTGGAAGCTCGCGATGGCATGTTGGAAGCAGGCCTGGAAAGCGGCGCGGCTGAAAGCTGGTCGATGATGGACGAACTGTTGGAAGCCATGCAAGTCTAAGCGACAATAAAAGGGGACATGCACAATGTCCCCGAAAGGAAAACTCATGAGCAATGAAGTAAAATAGTCTTCGATAGGCAAGGAGTTATTTCCCCATCCAACATCGGCATTCTACTGGAAGAATCCTACGACGAGTTCTAAACTCTTCTCATGTAATTATCGCTATTCAGGGAACGGGTGCTATTCGTTACAAGGCCAATGCTTGCCTAGGAAGCACCATTCATCTTCACGTCAGATTGCCTAAAACATAGTGGGGACACGAAAAATTTGCCCCTTTACAACAAATTCTGAGCAGTTAGTATGGAGGTGTTTCATCGATGGGTAGCCGACAACGTCCCGTTGTGTCAAAAGAAAATCTCTCTGCTTGGTGTGAAGCCAACTTGAAATCGCCACTGGGTGATGTTATGTTCGAGGCTGGCTACTCCTCTGCTGTTTTCGGAGTCATCTTGGATGATAATAGGTGTATAGTCGTAAAAGTTAGACCCTGGCATGAACGGTTGGTGTCATGCTGGCGAGTGCACCGGCACATGTGGGAAGCAGGTTTTCCGTGTCCTGAACCACTTGGCCCTCCGGCAAAACAGGATAGTCTCGCCGTCTCATTCGAATGCTACTTGCCGGGCGGCCACTCTCTCGCTCGCGGATTGGAGACTGCGGAAAAACTTGGACATGTCCTGGCAGATCTCGTAAAACTAGCTCCTCCTGCCGAAGCATTTCCCCAGCTATCTCCCGCATGGGGATTTCTACGCTGGGATGATCCGGGAGAATCATGGCCTCCCGCTACTGATATTGCTGAAGACCTCAATACGCAGCAAGACCCTCAATGGATTGAGCGTTCTGCCAGACTAGCACGGGCAGTCATTCGAGAAAACAAGCTCCCATCCGTGATCGGCCACGGGGACTGGTGGTCTGACAATATCCGATGGGAAAATGGGCATCTTTTGGCAGTTGATGACTGGGATTCTATTGTCTCCCTATCGGAACCAGCTATAGCGGGCGTCGCTGCCGCATTGTTCTCATTTGGGCAATCTACTATTGAAGAGAGTGCTGCATTTCTAGATGCTTATGTTGCCGCATCTGGTCGGTGCTGGACTACTCAAGAATATCAGATAGCATGGGCTGCGGGACTATGGGCGAGACTTTTCGATGCTCGTAAAAAATCTATACGCAGCGTTTTCGAGTTCGCTACTCAGCTTGAAGGAGAAGTAGAAGAACGTCTTAAGCGTGCTGGAATAGCACGCTAGCAAGTATCATGGTAAAAAGCTTCTTTGGCAGCTAGGGCAATAAAATGGATATTCGTCTCAGCCCCAAAGCAGCAGCGCAGCCTTTCGCAAACTTATATACTCACTGCTGTGATACACCAAGCTCAGATCAATCTCCTTCTTTGATTCCTAGCGCTTTCAGCCCGACAGGCATCATTTTCCCTTCTCTGATGAGTCGCTCAACGTGTTCCAGGTTGCGTTTTGAGGTAGTACCCTTTTTCCGTCTGGCGTGAAGCGCTGTAGATAAGAGCGCTCATCACCTTACGTCTCATGCTTTCGCTCCAGCCAAAGCATAACCCTTCGTCAAGCACCTCTTCAAAAGAGATCGACTGAGCCCGGAATTCGCCTTGTAGATCCGAATCCATATTCCGTCGGATGTCTCATGATTTTCCATAAGCCATGTTCGCAGGTCGTCGGAGGATTGGAATTCGAGGATAGGGAGTTCTTGGGTTGTTTGTTTCATACGTTCCTTCATGTGAAGAAAACCTTCTTCTGCTGCGCGTACCATAAGCTCCTCATTGGTTTCCACCCCGAAACGGCGGCGGAGGCGCTCACAGACATTATAAACACGCCGGACCGGAACATGACGCTGAAAGGCAATTTCCTGAGGTCGCTGACCTTGGGCAAGCAGTCGCAAAACATCGCGTGCTTCGGGATCCAGCCGCCAACCGGCGCGATCTGTTTGCATCGCTAACAGATATTCCGCGTTGGCGGTGGGAGAGAGGTAGGGGCGACCCTGCAGCACTGTGTGGATGGCTTCCGCTAGACAGCTGCTGAGGGGATCGTTCTTATACAGATATCCGGCTGCGCCGCAGCTGAGCAGTTCCTGCACAATCAAGCCGCTCGGTAGCGTTCCCAGGACGAGGAGCCGTGCGCGCGACGCTGCTTGCTGCACCCGCTCCACGAGTTGGAGGACATCCATATCCGGCTCCAGGCGATCTCCGAACAGAACGACATCGGGCGGTTGGGCTTTGAGAGCCTCGACTAAGTCCGCAAGCGCCCGATGGGTGCCAATAACTTGAAACATCGCATGCAGGCGCAGGATCGTCTTGATGCCTTCGAGGGCCAAATCCATTTCGTCCGCAATCACGACCTGAACCGTCATAGTGCCTCTCCTGAATGCCTGCTTGTAGCATACCGCAGGCGATGAGGCAGTTTCTATGGAATTTAGGTATACCCAGAGGGCAATTTTACCGATGGTTCGGTAATTTTCCGACCTGATTAATCCTCCGGAGGACAAATCAACCCGAGCTGGATCGCGGCAGGTACAATCTGTTCATTGGTTTCCACGCCAAGAAGCTCACGCAGCCGATCACGACGTTTGTAGACTGTTCTTTGAGCAAGATTGAGCGCTTCCGCCATTTGCGCAACCGTATATTTTTGGGCGATAAGGTCCAGCACTTCACGCAATTCCTGAGAGAGGGCAGGGATAGCGGCTAAGCGACTCGCTATCAAAGCTGCCATAGGGGACAGGTACGTTTTTCCAGCGTGCGCATGGCGAATACCGATAGCCAGTAAATCTTCCGTTGGTTCATACTTGCAGACGACGCCGGAGGCACCCAGGTGGAGGGCCTGATGAATGTTTTGAGGTGTCAACCGCGACCCAAGCAGCAGGACAGCTGCTGCCGGGTTATGGCGCTGAAGGCACTGGATTGCTGCCGGAGTTTCGATGTCCGGGAGTGAATCATCCAATAAAATAACATCGACGTTTCGGCCTAAATCAGCACTGCAAAAGGCTTCTATAGAGCAAAACCCGCCGACAAAACGTAGAACCGATACCTCAGAAAGAAATTGTTTAATGCCTAACCGGATAATATCCTGGTCATCGATGACAGCAACCCTGATATTCAACCTCATTCTTCCTTTCTCAGAAAGCCCTCGTAGGTCTGACTCCTGGGGAGGAGTAGATAAAATTGCGGCTGCGATGAAATTCGTAGAATAGCTTCTATTATAGTATCATTTCATAATCTTCAAAATTTTATGACAAGGTACAATAGTACTAATTGAGACCGAAGGTTTTTGCTGGTATCATCAAGCTAGTTATGGGGGAAAGGAACATAGCGTGAGCAAAGAGGCAGAACCACTTCCACTGAAAGACCTGATCAACTTTCTGTTTGCCAACCGGTTACATCCGGAAGGACGCCCGTATCTCACTCAGGAAGTGGCGGAACAGGTTCGGATCAGTCATGCGACGATCAACCAACTACGGACGGGCCGCAACAAAAACCCCACGGTGCCTACCCTGAAAGAATTAGCGCGCTTCTTTGACGTGCCTTTGACGTTCTTTGAATGCACGTCGTATCAGGAATGTTATGCCGCCCTGACCGGACAACAGTCAAAGGAACTCCCTGGCCCTGTCGCTGAAATCGCTTTTCGGGCAACTGGATTATCTCCCGAAGCGCAGCAGGATATTCTCAAGATCATCAAATGGGTCGAATCATCGGAGCGAGAACGTAAAGCGGGCCGCCAGACTCCTGCGTTTTTTGATGATGAAGCAGGCTAGCTTTCCCACGATTTCCCTACGCTTGTGATCTTTGTCCAACTCTCGTTTTGGCTCTTACCCCACATCGGTTTATATTTATCAGCTTTGTGAAAATGGCATGCTGCATGCACGCCACGTGCGCGGGGGTTCACGAGGAGGATTTTCATGACTGATGTGAAGCGACACTCGCTTGAAGTGATTCGCCAGTTGCAGTACGATTTTCGCCAGTTTTCGGTCCCCGATTTTGTTGCCTATCTGGTTCAGATGCGACAGCGCGACATTGTTCTCAAACCAGCTCGGTTCAAGCCCGGACTGCATGGGATGTGGATCCGAGCGGATACGGCAGACTATGTCTTCTATGACTGCGCTACCCACCCGATTCATCAGGTGCATCATATTCTCCATGAACTGGGCCATCTCATTCTGAAGCATGAGCCTCATCCGCTGGATGATGTGCTACCAGCGGAACTGCTGTCCAACCTGATGGAACAAGCCACGCCTACGGGTCACTGCCGTCAGTGGGAGCCGGAGGCGTCCTGGCAGGAACAGGAGGCAGAGGCTTTTGTCTATTGCTTGCAGCGTGAAATACTGATTGCCGGACGGATGACCGCTCTCACACATCCCGAGACCAGTATTGATGAATTGAAGCGCTTTACGTGGAGTTTGGCCTACAATGATTGAAGCCTGGCTCCTCTGTCTGGTTGTCTGCGGCTTCATGGCGTATACCCTGTATCGCGGACATCATCGTCAACAGCCGCTGACCCGGGATGTTCTGCTCATCCGGTCGTTGTTTGCCAGTATGACCGCTCTGTTTATCTTACGTGTGCCAGCCGTTCAAACGTGGTTGGACGGCAGCTTTGGGAATTACCCCATCACCACTGCCTTGGGTTTGCTGGCCATTCTCGCCCTTACAACCGCCTATGCGCTGCTTACCCGGCATTTTGTCGAGAGTTCGTCCCATGTCTATCCGGTGCGGCGCGAGTACTGGTGGCTGGTGTGGATGGCACCGCCGCTAGCGCTGACCGTGCCGGGTCTGCTGCTCGCGTATCGGGTCAGGTGGTTGTCGTATCTTCAGGCGACGTATCTGATGAGGTGGTTCGTGGAGTTGTATGGGCTGCTGCAGGGCATCGGGGTGTTTGTGCCTATGAGCTGGCACATGGTTCACCAGGAGCAGGTGGAGGTGATGCGTATCAAACATCTGGCTGGCCTGGTTTTAACGGGGACGTTTGCGTTCACCGCGGCGTTAGCCGTGGTCTTTATCCCACCGATCCTGCTCACAGGACACGAAAACCCACTGCCTAATCTGATGCTGCGTGGTCCGATTGGGGCTCCTTGCCTGGTCGTTCTTCTGGTTCCACATCGCTGGCTGGCCTTCCTCCTGCTGCCGCGCTATTGGCGGCGCTACCGGAGTTCTTGCGGCGCTCGAACATCGCTTGTCCCAACGGGTTTCCTTAAGCCGTCAACCTATTCCCTGGTGGCATTGGGTACGACCGGAACTCATGGAAATTGGAATTTATCTGAAGTTGATCACGATCCTGGATCATTATCAGCGCGTGGACCCACACGATCCGGTGGGCTGTAAACTGAGCGCTCATATCCAGGATACGGTCTCTCGGCATCCAGAATATGAACACCTGGTGGAGGCACTATGCTGCGTGACGATTTGAGCGATCCCGCTCCGCACAACCAAAACCGTCTCGGCTACTGGTTGGGGTTTCTGTTTCATCCTGTTAGCGTATTTATTCCCGCGTTGGTGGTCGTGCTGAAGGATGCGACGCCGGGTGAGATGTTAGGGTGGGTAGCGTTCATGGCGGTGATCATCGTGGTTCCCGCCTGGACGATTGCCCAGGTGGCTCGCCGACGTGGACGATACATCTATCAGCGAGGAACGCGCCGTCCGGTCTACCTGGTGTTCTGGTTGAGTATGGTCCTGTGCGTTGGGCTGGCGGTGCAGTTGGACGCACCCTACCGGCTCATTTTTGCGCTGACGACCTTGTGTGTCTGGGGGCCGCTCCAATATCTGGTGAATGCCCGCTATACCAAACTCTCGGCGCATGTCGGCGTCGTCACAGGCATTCTCACCACCTTCCTGGTGCTGGGCGATCTGAATCGGGTGCCGCTGGTGGTTGGTGCTATTGGTGTCATCAGCGCGACGGCCTGGGCGAGGGTTGTCACGGGACATCACACCCTGCGGCAAGTGAGCCTCGGGGCTGTCGTCAGTGTGATGGCGGTCCTCCTGACATGGGGCCTGATGACCGTCTGGTGAGTAGAAATCTGAGTAGTTCCCTGTAATTTATATACTAATAAAGATATAGAAAATTCCACAATCATTTGTGGAATTTTCTATTGGGGCTGAGGAATATTCCCCGCGAACTATACATAATTCGACGGCTTTTTCACCCTCCACTCGGTACGCTTAATCCATGAAACGATCCAGTGCAAGGAGTCCACCATGACACCACCACCATTGATTGGTTTGTATTGGATGCGAGCTACCTACGATGTCTCCCACTGAAACGAAGTTATCCCCTCACGATGTCTATGTATTTGCTCGGGCAATGGTCGGGCTGGACTGGCAGGATACTGTCTTGCAGCCCACTGGCACGCTTGCTTCTGTCGCACCTGGAGGTGGCCCGCCCTGACGATATGAATGTGCTGCGCCGCTGGTTAGGGCCAGATGTGTTGCGCGCCATTCTCGCCATAGATCCCTACGGTTTGCCACCGGAGGAGTGCCAGCCGCGATCCAGTGATGTGAATCTCGTTCCTGTGTTACCGGAAGCGGCTTGTCTTACCGACGACCAGGAAAAACAGGCGGCGGAAGTTGGAAACTGGCTGAATGAATATATGGCTTGGGCGAGCCGTGCCGCGAATGAAACGCCGCTGCGCTTTCATGAAGGAGCAGGGTTGTGGCTGGCCGCGCTGGCCATTGGGCGGCGGTTGTACATCCACACGCCCTGGCGGCAGCGCGTTTTCCCCAACCTGTACATCATGTCGGTAGCCGTCTCGACCTACTATCGGAAATCCGCCGGACTGAATCTGGCCAATGATGTGGCGCGCGCGGCCATGCCTCATCTCATTCTGCCCCAGCCCGGTTCACCCGAAGCATTCATGAGTATGTTGGGCGGGAATCTTGCCGCCCAACTTCGATGAGATTGCCTACCGCGACCGGGAACGGCTGATCAAAGGCAACCGCTATGCCGCCCAGCGCGGCATCCTGCGGGATGAGCTGTCCGCGCTGTTCAAATCGTTTGGCCGGGACTATATGTCGGGGATGAAAGAACTGCTCATGCAGCTTTACGACTGCCCGGACTACCTGGATTCCAACACCAACAACCGGGGATTGGTGGTCATTCGCGATGCGGCCCTGTCCATCCTGGGGGCAGCAACACCGGCTGAACTGTCCACCTCTCTCACGCCCAACGATTGGTATAACGGCACGCTGGCCCGCTTTGTGCTGCTCACGCCGGAACCGGATTACGCCGAACGCCCAGGCGCAGCGGACACCACCATGCCGGAAAACCTGGTGCGGCAGCTACGCCACCTGCATGAAGCACTGCCCGAGCCACCCGACGCCAGAAGCAATTGGCGACAAGCAGCCACCGCTTGAGCCCTGGTCGCTGGTCGCCTCCGAGATTTGGGAGCCTCTGCACACCTACGAGCAGGTGCTGCGCCAGATGACTGCACCGAACTCCTCGCTGGATGACCGGCTGCGCACGGTCTATGGGCGGCTGCACGTCCAGGCGCTGAAAGTTGCCATCATCCTGGCTGCGCTGGACTGGATCGCTTTAGGTGAGCGGCGGCCAAACCGTCCGGTGGTGCGTGCGGCGCATTGGTATCGTGCCCAGCAGATCGTGGAAACCTGGCGGGCATCTCGGCCCACCGGCTGCTGCATGACCTGGGCGAGAGTGAAGAAGCCCGGCTGGAAATGCGCATCCTCAAGCTGCTGTCTGTCCAATCCTGCCGGGTTGTCGGTGCGCGATATCTACCGCGCGCTGCGCTCGCCGCGCAAGCCGGTGATGGAGGCGCTCAAGGCCCTGGAGCAGGATGGGCAGGTTGAGCAGGATTTTGCGCGCAGCGGCCAGCATGGACCCAAAGCAGAATGCTACCGGCTGGTCGCAGCTCGTGACAGATTGACGAACCTGTCAACCTGTCACAAGGCGCGACAGGTTCGTTTAACCAGAGCTGAGATATAAGGTCATCTGAGGGAAAAACAACGCTCCAGTGTCCAGTTTAAACATTGCCGAATCCGTCACGCGAGCTGTGACAGATTCACGAACCTGTCAACCTGTCCTATGTCATTTTGCCGTGACACATTCGAGGAGACACTATAGGGCACTGAATACCAGGCTTAAAGGAACAGCACGATCTGCGGCGTATTGTGGAACAAGACCTTGGCCCTGCACCGCGCCGCAGCAGAAGCGCACTGCTTTGGAAATGCCCGTTTCATCACGAGCAGAAGGGATACAGCCTGGCTGTCTGGGCAGGATGGCTACCGCTGCTTTGGCGCGTGTCAGATCTGGTGGCGACATCTTCGACTGGTTGCAGCAGTATCGGCATCTGGAGTTTTGCGGAAACTGTTACGCTGCTGGGGGAGATCCAGTTTTTACGCCCACCGGAGTGCCGCACGAAGCAGAACCACCCGAATGACGATCCCCCGCCTGCTTCCTGGCAGGTGCGGCTCGGCAGGTCGTGGACTTGGCTGAAGAAACACTGTGGTCAGGGCAGGGTGAGCAGGCGTTGCATTATCTGCTGCAACGAGGCTTGGCGATGAGAACGATCCAGGAAGCGCACCTGGGCTATATCCCCGGTAGTTACCGCCAGTGGCGCACGATTGCGGGGCTGAGTGTGCCGTGCGGAATCACCATCCCCTGGTTCACGGATGGCGAAGAAGTTCTATGGGCGGTGAAAGTGCGCCGTGCTGCCGGGTACGCCCAAATACATCCAGATTGCAGGAGGCAGCAGCGGCGGATTGTATCATGGCTGATCTGCTGAAGGGAGCGAAAGCCGCGCTGTTTTGCGAAGGGGAATTCGATGCCCTGCTCGCCCAGCAGGAAGCTGAGCCACTGGTCGCTGCTGTGACACTGGGTAGTGCCGGCAACAGACTGAACAGCCGCTGGTTGGGTGATCTGGTCACCTGTCCAATCCTGCTAGTCGCTTACGATATGGATGAGGCAGGGGAGAAAGGTGCGGCACGCTTACGAGCGCTCTCGCAGCGGATGCAGCCCGTGCATGTACCCTGGGGCAAAGACTTGACCGAGTTTCACCAGCAAGGTGGCAATCTGTATTCTTGGCTGGCCAGAGAACTGCGCCAAGTACGCCAGAACGCGATTTTAGATGCGATCGAGAGCGAAAATAAATGAAGGAGAGAAATTGATGAAAATGGCCTTCAGAAGCGCTCAAATGGCCCGCAGCCGCTTGACAAACGGGCCAACATGGTATAGTTTGATGCTAGTAACAACTGGTAACGACATAGCGAACCGTGCAGAGTGTGTCACCACTCCACACGGTTCTCACCCGACACTGAAACAGCCAGTGAACGGGCTGCAAAGCATTATACAAAATCCTGCATCCTTTGTCTTGCGTGGATTTGTGCGGCCCTACTGACTCACCTGTCGGTTTGGGCCGCTTTGTTGTTCCGGTCGGGGGGAGGGCGTAACGATGGCGAAATACGCCTTCTCCAAGGGCAAGGTCACGGTCGAGAATGGGATCTATGTTCCCCTCCTCAAACGTGACCGACGCGCATCGCGAGTGGCAATGGTGGCCTTGATCAGCTCGCCTGCCGCTTGACGACAACCAACCGGAAACAAACACACAAGATAAGGAGCAGCAATCGTATGTCTTCCCCTACCGATAATCCATCTTCTGCACCATCTCACGTACCTGTTGCCAAACCAGTGGTTTTG
The DNA here is from genome assembly GCA_963753545.1 of uncultured Chloroflexia bacterium. Lineage (GTDB taxonomy): Bacteria > Chloroflexota > Anaerolineae > Aggregatilineales > Aggregatilineaceae > CAVWCQ01. The sequence continues at coordinate 4,158,040 of CAVWCQ010000008.1, read as the reverse complement.
CCGCCCGGTTATATCTGGGTGAACGGCACGATCCAGATCGACCCCCAGCAAGCCGAACGGATACAGCAGCTTTTTCGAGAGTATGCCGCCAAGCGCTGATTGGCCTGATTCTGCGTGAGCCTGGAGCAGAGGGCAGGCTCACTTCCTATTCATCTAAGAGCAGAAGTAAAGCAAGATTATATAAAGGGAGCGAAAGCCATGTCAGAAAACAAAAGTCAAAAACGGATGCGGTATGCGATTTACACCCGGTACTCCTCGGAAATGCAAAATGAAATCAGCCTCGAAGCACAGGAAAATCGCTGTCGTACAGATATTGCCGAGCGTGGTGGAGCCGTTGTTGCAGTCTATAGTGACGGGGCAAAGAACGGTTGGAGTCTGGACCGGGAGGGGTTCAACCAACTGCGTGCGGATGCGGAACGGGGACGGTTTGATGCGGTTTACTTCTGGAAATTCGATCGCTTGGCGCGTAATCACGACCATGCGGTGATGATCAAGATGCTTTTGCGGCACGAATATAACCTGAAGCTGTTTTGTGTGGAAGGCTTCAGCGAAGACGACAACGATTCCCCCTACACCGCTATGATGGAGCAGATGCTGGCCGTGTTCTCGGCCTTCTATTCCAAAAATCTAAGTAGTGAAACGAAACGTGGCAAGTACCAGCGCGCGATGAACGGACAGTTCAACGGCAGCATTCCGCCGCTTGGCTACGACTTGGTGACTGTGATGGAGAGCACACCCGATCGTCCGGCAGGTTTGTATATTAACCCGGAACAGGCCGACATTGTACTCCGTGCCTTTGAGCAATATTCAACGGCCAAGCTCAGTGATGCTGAAATCGCTCAATGGATGAACTCCTATCCTTTGATCCAGGAACTGCGTGTTGGCAAAAAACCGATTGGCAAGGAAATGGTGCGCGACATGCTACAAAACCGGACGTACCTGGGCTATGTCGCTTACTGTGAAACCGAATACAACGGCACGTTAGGCCAAGGGAAACGTTCCAGCCGCAATCGCAAAATCTGGTTTGAAGGCAAACATGAGGGATTCATTCCGGAGCCACTGTTTGAAGCCTGTCAGGCGGTGCGAGCGGGCTTTGCCCAGACCTTCAAGACCGAGTCAGTTATGCACACCTATGTTTTGCATGACCGGGTGTACTGCGCGCATTGTGTTTCAAACATGCCGTCCGGTCTGGTGGACGAGAACTATGGCAAAATGCGCCCCTACTGGGACAATCGGCGGGAGTACGGTTACTACCGCTGTTTATGTAAAGAACGCGGCTACCGTCCCTGCCCACAGCACGCGGTCCAGGAAGAGCTGGTGAACGAGCAGGTTATTGACGTGCTAACTCACCTGGAGATTCCCGACAACTTCCGGCAGCGGGTTGAAGCCGCTGTGCGCAGCCGCGTGGAGAACGAGGTGGCGTTAAAGCGCATGGAGGAAATCCGGGAGATCATTGAGCGCATCGACCTGCGGTGGGATCATGGTTTCATCAGCCAGGAGGAGTATGTCGAAAAGCGCGGTCAATTGCAGCGCGAAGTGGAAGCCCTGCGCCCGATTGACTATGACGAGATGAACGAAGCAGCGGATTTGATTCAGTACTTTGGTAATTATTGGGATGGCTGTGAGGAGATGGATAACCCGATGGAAGCGCGCCAACAGTTGTTACAGAAGATTGTTGATCAGGTCTTTGTCTACAACGATCAGGTGATTGCAGTCGCCTTACACGGTAATTTCAGTGTGGTGCTGGATTCTGGGGAGGATGAGATGCCGAATGAGTTAGCTGCTGTACTAAAACAAAATGGCTGCGCAATCATTTTTACTGATGCGCAGCCAGAACGGGAGCGACGGGATTCGAACCCGCGGTCTCGGCCTTGACAGGGCCGCATGTTAACCGCTACACCACGCCCCCAATGTAGAATGGTTGAAATCATAACATACGCACGGGGTTCAGTCAAGATCAAAATCCACTTCTTTATAAGTTCCTCAGAGGTATCATCGGAGAAAAAATAAGATTTTGCTGAGCGTCTTACAGCCCCTGGCTGAGACATGCAACGCGCCGCCAAACAAAATCGGTTTATCGATAAATTTTACTTGTGCGCGAAGAGTTACATAAACCATGTACCTGAGAATCGCCTAAATAACTATCACCTGTGAAACCCCTGCAAAGCCCGCTTATAGACGACTATCGTAAATTGGATGATGCACTGGTTTAGCTTCGCAAACCTGTTTGCACTATGATCGAGCCAGATCATAATTCTCGTGACTATACGCCCTACTGATATATCTCCTTACTTGGAGGCAAAATGTATGGAAATTGCTCCGAGAGAAAAACGGCTGCTAGATAACTTCGGGAAGGTGTCTGGCACAATTCTTCCAGAACTATGCGCCACTGTTGAATGCTGGAATCTGTCCAATAATTGAATGGTCGAAAGGAACAACACCACACATGCCAATCAAGATCGAGCTTATTGACGTACAGAATATATTGGTCGTCGCTGTGACAGGACAGGTCAACAGTGTGACAGCGGCCCAACTCGGAGAAGAATTGCAGCGAGCCGCAGAACAGGGCAAATACAATATCGTGTTGGATTTCGGCAATGTGGAGTACATCAGCAGTGCCGGACTGCGTGAGGTGCTCAGCGGTGTTGAACGCGCCCAAAAAGGAGGAGGCGATCTTTATATCGCTAATCCATCGGAACGGGTGATGGACCTGCTCAAACTAACTGGGCTGGACGATGAGTTGCATATTTTTGCCACGAGGGAAGAGGCAGTTCAGGGCTTCGGATAATATCCTTCTGCATCATCTATGATCAGGAACAGATCGTCGGGCGGTAATTCGCGCTTAACTGATATCTCCCGCCTCAACCCGATCCTTTTTAGAAGCTGCCATGACGGGCATATCGTTTACAGATTGGATCGTCTGTACTCTGTGATTAGACCCGAGCCCACCAGCACAAGATCGTGTTCATTCCAGACAGGATCTCTGGCGTATGCTGGTGAATTTAGGGACAATGGATTGCAAGGTTTTTATTAGCCGCTTAAGCTACATCAATCGGTGTGAGATTCTGGATAAAAAAGAATTCACGATTTTCCATTAGTCCGCATCTCGCTCAATAGGAGGCTTTTACCCCGCCAGAGCATAATCCACAGCGGCCGCCGCGTGGATTTTTGTAGTATCAAACAATGGTACTGAGCAATCCTCAGGACGAACCAGAAGTCCTATCTCGGTGCACCCTAAGATGATTCCTTCTGCCCCAGACTCAACAAGCCGGGTCATGATTTCGGTATACTGTATACGAGATGGTTCGAGGAACAAACCCGTGCAGAATTCATCATATATGACGCGATGCACAGTTTCTCGGTCTTCGTCGGCGGGAATGAATACCTCTAGTCCGTATTCACGCTCCAGCTTTCCCCGGATAAAATCTTCTTCCATCGTGAACCGTGTTCCCAACAATCCGACACACTGGAGGCCGCTTGCGCGAATGTGGCGCGCTGTCGCGTCTGCGATGTGGAGAAGCGGAATACTGATCTGGGCTTGCACCTGCTCGGCTGCCTTGTGCGTGGTATTGCTGCAGATGACTATGAAATCTGCCCCACCACGTTCCAGGTGTTGGGCTGCTGTGACCACAATAGGAGCAGTTTCGTCCCAGCGGTCTTGTCGTTCTAGAGCATCGATCTCCGCGAATTCGACCGAATAAAGCAAACAGCGAGCGGAATGCACGCCACCAAGTCGTTTCTGGATCATCTCGTTAATCAGCCGGTAGTATTCCAGTGACGAATGCCAGCTCATGCCACCCAGTAGTCCGATTGTCTTCAACTTGCACCTTCCTGCACGTCATTCCAGAATAACTCCAGGAGTAGATTATAGCGCTGGGTAATACTATCTCGGATAGCGATCAAATCAATGGGACTATATCTTCGCATCAATCTTATGGGCAATATCCTTGCCGATCTGCTGCGCTTCGATACGGATCGTTCGCAGCAGGCCGGTCGCACTATTGTGAAAGCCGCAGAAGTACAATCCCGGCAACGAGGTAGCCTGTCCGCTCTGGAGTGGAACACCGTTGGCATCGAGGACTGTCTCTGCGCCATGTAATATCGTATTCAGCCTCACCTGATAACCTGTTGCAAGGATCACAGCGTCGCAAACAAGGTTTGTGCCGTCAGAGAAGATAACGCCATTTTCGGTGAAGCGTTCAACTCCTGGATAGAGTCTTGATCTTGCCCTGTTTAATCAAGCCAATCGTGCCAATGTCGATCACCGGGATCTTCGCATGCTCACGGATTTGCGTTGCCGCACCATAAGGAGCTGGTTCCAATCCATACGGTGACAAATCACCAAATGCCATGCGCAAGATAGGCCGATTGATTGCGTCAATAATCCGTGTGGGCAGCGGGCTCATGGCGATCGAAATGAGTTGCACCGGGATTCCAAAACGGTCTCGAAAAACTACGTTTACCGGACTGCGAACTGATAAACTCGGTATCGCACCATGCTCAGACAGATCCAGTGCAATCTCAGCGCCTGAATTGCCGAAACCTACGATCAGTACCTGCTGGCCCCGGTAAGCGCCGCCGTTTTGATAATGAGAACTATGCAAAATTGGCCCTTTAAAACGCTCCTGTTCCAGCCACGTAGGAATCCTGGGGAACTCATTGAGGCCCGTTGCCATCACGACAAAATCCGAGATGTAGATCGTCTTCTCGGTGTATGTGTTCCAGTACCCCGCTTCAAAACGCACAGAGATGACATTTTGGTTGAAGCGCGGCACTAATTGGAAGTGATGTGCATAGGCATCGAGATAATCAATAACCTGTTGTCGGGATGGGTAACGAGGATAATGTGCCGGAAATGGCATATAGGGCAGCGCCGAAAAGGCTTTGGCCGTGTGCAAATGCAGCCGATCATAATGACTGTGCCAACTACTACTGATTTGCTCAGCACGCTCAAGGATAAGAAAAGGAATCCGAGCCCGTTGGAGGCCCGCCCCCACGGCTAGACCTGCCGGTCCTGCCCCGACGATTACCACACGAGTCGATATGGTCTCTAGCATGGTTGTGGCTCCTCCTGTGCGGCAGCACTCACCTTACTATTCCGATTATATCTCCTGATGCACCTTGATCTCATTCAGCCAGCATTTCGCGATAAACAGCTAGCGACAGGCATCCAGCAGAGAACCTGCTATGGCTGAGTTTGAAGTAAACAAGGCTGTATGAACTAGCGGTGAGAAACGGCACCTGAAATCGAACACAGATTTGCGTGCCGCCCTCGAAAGTAAAAGGGACTGTCTTCGATACGACTGCTTTTGAAACAGGTTTCTATAGTGAGTTTGCTCGGATTTAGTGGAGAGATAGGTAAAATAGAGTTTAAACCGGGAAAAGCGAAGATGGACACAACGGCAGCCATCTTCGTGAGAGCTCAGGCAAGAAGCGGCGCATTACTGTGTTTTCCTGCTGTCAAGCCTGCTGACTAAAATAGAATTCAGGAAAAAAGGAGTGTTTAGATGACCCATATTCCCCTTGTTGATCTTAAAGCTCAGTATGCCTCAATCAAAGGTGAAATTGATGCGGCTATTGCCCGCGTAGTCACGAATACTAGTTTTATTGGAGGTCAGGAGTTAAAGATATTTGAGGACAACCTCGCGGCTTTTCAAGGAACTCAACACGCGGTTGGATGTAGCAGCGGAACATCTGCGATTATGTTGGCACTGCAGGCGTTGGGAATTGGCCCCGGCGACGAAGTGATTACAGCCGCCAATACTTTTATTGCGACGGTAGAAGCAATTGTCCATGTCGGTGCTACGCCCGTCCTGGCCGATATCGACCCCATGACATACACCATCGATCCTGTTCAGATCGAAGCCGCCATTACACCAGATACACGTGCAATCTTGCCAGTTCATTTGTACGGACAGATCGCGCCGATGGACCGCATCATGGAGATTGCTCATAGACACGATTTGCTGGTGATCGAGGATGCTGCGCAGGCGCACGCAGCAGAACTGAACGGCAAACGTGCGGGAGCCTGGGGGATTGCCGCCTGTACGAGTTTTTATCCGGGCAAAAACCTCGGCGCTTACGGGGATGCAGGTGCAGTTCTGACCAATGATAATGCTCTCGCTGAACGGTTAAAGAGACTGCGCGATCATGGCAGTGAGAGCAAATATATTCATGGCGAAATTGGGTATAACGAGCGCATGGATTCTCTCCAGGCCGCGATACTCGATGTGAAGCTGCACTACCTCAAAGAGTGGACTGAGGCGCGCCGGCATCACGCCGCATGTTATACCAGGCTGTTGCAGAAAATGTCAGGCGTCGTGACTCCGGTCGAAATGGCGGGGGCGCGACATGTCTATCACATCTACTGTGTTCGTGTGCCAGGCAACCGGGATCAGATCAAAGACGAGCTCAACAAACGGGGGATTGGAGCGGGAATCCACTATCCAATTCCCATCCATCTTCAGCCCGCGATGGTGGCCTATGGTTGGCAGCGTGGCCACTTCCCTCATACTGAAGCTGCTGCTGATGTGATTCTCAGTCTTCCGCTGTTTCCAGAACTGACCGATGAGCAAATAGAAATAGTCGTCAATACATTGCACGAGTTACTGAATATGTCAGACTAGCTTTGCGTCACCCTCACCTCTGTCACTTAGCAACCAACGGGGAATAAGCCGTACAGGCTACCCTCAGGATCGGCCTGTCCTCACCTTTCTGCCCCTTGTACAGGGCAGCGTGGTGGATGTCTCAAGTGTGGGCCATACGGAACCGCTGCTTAGCAGTTAGCATGCTTTACCCGAACATCACAAATGGCTTCGGCACCTGTCGGAGCTTTTTGTTTCGAAATTTCGAAGCGATTGCTTTGCTTCAGAACAGCTACGCCTGCAAACCATTGCACAGCGCGCAGGCATTCTGATAGCCCATCAACCGCATGGTCTCTATCGTGCGAACGAATTCTGAATGCTTCCCGAACGCTGAGCAAGCGTAAAGGTACACGGCTCTCTCCTACGCTGTGGTTAGTTGTCCGACAGCAACAGGAGACATGGCAATGTATCTACAGAGAGTAGCTTTCGTTATCTGCATGACGGTCCTTTTGGCAATCATTCACGCTCCGCAACCTATCTCCGCCTCCGAGCCTGATGTTTTGGCCCTCTATCAATTGGTGCAACAAGGAGAGGGGGATGCCGCGCTCGCCCTGGTGACTACTGTCGCATTGGAGCGGGGAGGATGGGGACCCGCGCCCGGAGATATTGTAGTTTACGATCCACAGCTTCCCCGCTATACCCGCGGGAAGATCAAAGTAGTGGATCAGCGGCCTGTTGAATGTGAAAGCCCGCGCCTGAGCAGGTTCATGGACAATTGCGACTGGGATCCTGCAATCAGGCGAAAATTTCGTGACGTTCGGAGTTTCCCTCTTTTCGAACCCGCAGCTCGATGGCAGCGCAATCGCACGGCAAGGTTTCGATGATGTGCTATCGACTTATATTGAGGAAGTGGGCCACTCCTGGCAGGAATATCTCTATGAAACCGAGGGACGTGGCAGCGGCGAACGCACCCGGGTAACCAGCTACAGCACAGGGCTGCGTTTGGGGCCAGGCTGGGAATACCAGATCAAGATCTATTTGTTAACCCTCGATGGAACCCTGTTAAAGCTCTCTACCGACGAGCGAGCTATTCTGATGGATTCCATCTGTCAGGCAGACGGATATGCCAATCCGACCTATCATGATATCCCTCCTTATGGCCCGCCGCCTGGCTGGCCCGCTCCTGAGGCCTGGCCGACAACAAAGCTCTCAGACAGCGATCTCCAACTGTTTTGTGAGGGGTAACAACCGGAGGGCTGTCCGTGTCGGCGGCGGCCTGATGGTTCATCCTCCTTAACTGACCGGGCTGCGGATTGTATGCGGCCCGGTCGCATCTCCAGAGCATGTTTGCTTCTCACTAACAAATTATTAGAAAAAATTAGTTGATCACTTCTCCGCGTGACGATCTGACAGACTCTATTTTTTGACTACCCTCACAAACTATTCACCAACCTTGTACCTACTTCACGATCAACCTCATTTTTGGAAGAGGCTATTACAAACTTCGCAACAAAACGGATTTTCATGATCTTAAAGGCGATTACGCTCTATTTATCAGAGCTTTAGATGCATTTAGGCCGCCAAAAAGCTGTTAGCCAGCCGAAGAAACTAATAAGTTGATCGTTTCTCTGTGACGATCCGCCAAAGCAGTGTTTTTTGGGGGTCTCGCTAACTATTTCTAACCTAGTCATCAGGCGCAACGGAAAGCAAGAGTCTGGACACAAACCTTACTTACAGGATACACACCAATAACGATAAATACTCCTTTAAAGTTGAACTTTAAGTACTATTTTGAAGATATAGGAGAGAAAAATAACTGATTTATCTAGGCCAGCTCGTCTAGAAGCGCTCGCGCCGCGACCAGATCGGGTTTGTCAAACCCTTCGGTGAACCAATCGTACACCGCCAAGAGTCGACCCCGTGCCTCGGCTTTTCAATTCTGCTTCTGCAACAGACGGCACAGACTCAGTGTCGCTTGCAGTTCGAAGAGTTTGGCCTCTTGCTGTTGGGCGATCTGGATCGCCTGCTCAAAGCTGGCTTCGGCTCCGGCAGCGTCGTCACCAAGCAGCAGCAATTCGCCTTTGAAGCGATAGACCAAGGATTTCAAACAACCGCTCGCCGACGCGCTCTATAAGCTCCTCTGCCTTCTCAAGTTCGCTCAAACCCCGCTCCAGCCGACCAGTCATCGCGTAGGCATAGGCTAAATGAGCGTGCCAGGAAGACAGGTTATGCGTTATCCCAAATTCCGCTTGTTTTTCCAGAACGGGCAAAAGCGCAGCGATCCCCTCCTCATAGGCTCCCTGCTGGATTAAGGCGATACCGATGAAGCCGGGACCAAAAATCGCCCAGTGCTTAAAGCCGTGTTCGGCGGCGAGATCAGTTAAGGTTTGACCAGCCGGCCTGCTTTTACTGGTTTCTCTTATACAAAGGAAACTCAATGCGGAAAAGGCCCAGGCGAAGGCTTGGGCAAAAGGATGATTCAGTGATTTTCCCCGTTCCAGGGCGGTCTCTAAGGTTCGAAGCCCCTGGTCCGCATAGCCTAACAAACACAGTGTATAGCCAGCATGAGAGAGGGAGATGACGAGGGGATCAACTCCGTAGACCATTGTCCCCCACAGACAGTCATTGGGATCAAAACGGGCTTGCCCAGCGCGAGCATGTTCCAGTGCGAGAGAAGCGTCCCGTCCAGAACAAAGGAATTTCATTGGCAATGTAAGCCGCCATTTGTGCCTGATTATCCATCCGCAGGCTGAAGGCGACGGCTTCCTGACCAATCTCAACAGCTTTTTCCCACTCCTCGTTGGCGTACAGGTTTAGCAGCAGGATGAAACTCGTCAGAGTTTGCCGGTCATCGCCTATCCGCTGCGATAATTCGCGGACTCGTTCCGCTACGGGCCACAGTTTATGATCTTCCCAGCCATAAACAGCGGTTAAGGAGGAAATCAGGCATGACTGCAAAGCTAGCTCTGACGGATCACGTTCGGGGACTCCGGATGCAACAGGAGAACTTCAATCGCCTGCTGGAATATAGCCAGCGCTTCGTGGTGGAGAGCCTTTAAGGTGTAAAAGGAGTTGAGAGTAGCACAGCAGCGTTTGATCCAGTCAAAACGGCGCTGTGCTAACGCGTGCTGCCATGCAGTGCGCACGTTGTCAATGTTGATCTGGATATCCAGCAGTGCCTGCGGACTGTCACGCAGTTGGACTTCTCGTTCGTACAGAAATTCGACAAAGTAGGCACAGTGGGCATCGAGGGACTGCTGTTCTTCGTCAGGATGATCGCTCAGTTTCTCACGGATGAACTGGATGAGCAGTTGGTGGATGTCATAGCGGTTGGTGCGGTAGTTGGCGCTGATGAGCGACTTGTTCACCATAGCCGCTAATTCGGGCAGGCTCATCTGAGCTACTGAGAGCGCCGCGTCACTGTCAAACCCACCGCGAAACACCGACAGCCGCATCAGCAACTTTTGTTCATGGTCGGAGAGCCGCGCCCAGGTATTCTCAAAGAGCGCCCGCAGGCTGCGGTGGCGCGTTTCGACGGCTTTGTGCGGTGTCTCCAACTCGACCAGCCGCTCCGCGATCTCATGGCAGGGCATCATCCGCAGCCATGTCGCCGCCAGTTCGATACCCAACGGCATACCTTCGACCAACTGGCAGATGCGAATCACCCCTGCTGGATCATCCGACAGTTGGAAAGAGCGCTGGACATGCCGTGCCCGCTCCACAAAGAGCCGGACGCCGCTGTAAGTATCCGGATGTTCGTCGTGAATCGAAACAGGGACAGGCATCCCCTCCAGGAAGAACTGCCACTCCCACCCCAGGTTGAGAGGTTGGCGGGAAGTCACCAGCAGTTTGACTTGCGGGGCGCTTGTGAGGAGGAGGTCGATCAGGCTCAGATCGTCTGCCAGATGCTCCATGTTGTCCAGCACAAGCAGAACGGTTCGTTCCGCCAGATAGTCCAGCAAAACCGCTTGCAGATCGTGTTCCCCCTCGGCAGTCGGAAGGGCTAAGGCGGTGATGATGGCAGGGACAATGGTTTCACAGGTGCTAACCGAAGCCAACGGCACAAAGGCGACACCATCGGCAAAGACAGCGCCAGCGCGCCGGGCAACTTCCAGTCCCAGGCGTGTTTTGCCGATTTCCCCCGCACCGACAATAGACAACAGGCGGCAGTCTGGATCTTTCAACTGTTCTAACAATTCCTGCATTTCCACCTGCCGTCCAATGAACGACGTGGCCTGGATAGGCAGGGTGTGTTTCAAATGGGAAAATTGACCGCTTGGGGAGGCAAGTGATGGCGGTATTTGAAGCACTCGTCCAGCGCGGATGGACTCGTAGAGGTCGACGGTCTCCTGGCTGGGCGTGATACTCAGCTCGTCCCAGAGCACGCGCTGGCAGGTGTCGTACTGGACCATTGCCGCTTCACGCTGGCTGGAATGAGCCAGCAGCCGCATTGCCTGCCGGTAGGTCTTCTCGCGCAGGGGGTCGATCTGGAGCAGCCGCGAGGTACAGGTCAGCCCTGCCTGGGTGGCTCCCTGGCGGAGATGTTCTTCCACCAGCAAATCCAGCAGGTATGTCGCACTGAAGCGCAGCCGCTCTCGTTCCAGCAGCGCCCAGTCGTCAAAACTCTGGCTGTCGATATGAAATCCTTCCAGGAAATCCCCCTGGTAAAGCGCGGCTGCTTTTTCCAGCGATTCCACATCGAGCTGCTTGCCCGGCTGGTTCACGACTGCCTGATAGGTCTGCATTTCTGCCACGTCAAGCCAGATCGGACTCGCACGGTTAATTCCTACTGTCTCCCGAGTGATGTCCAGGTATGGTGTTAATTTCTGGCGTAGACTGTTGAGGGTGCCGCGCAGATTGGAGAGCGCCTGTGTCTGGGAGCGTTCCTCCCAAAACATCTCGGACAGCACTTCACGGGGGGAATCACGCCGCGTGCAGGCCAGATAGACCAGCAGCGCCGCCGCCTTCCGCGAACTCCAGCCCAGTCAGAGGTTCCGAGTCCAGTTGTATTGATAACCCGCCCAACGTTTGAATGTGCAACATTCTATTATCCCCCCGTGAATTTAAAAAGAGAGGCTTATTGGTCTCTCGTAGTAGGAGGCATTGTGGCGGCCCGCTTACCGCATAGATGGCTATCTCATTCTTCCTGATTTATCTATTACCTGTCAAGTGAAGCCCTGTACGCTTGCGCAAACGTTTTCCGAACGTTTTCCAAGCGGTCCGGGAACGTCAACACCCTATAGTGAGGTTACTCGCTGGGTGGGAGGCAACACCGGATCGAGTGGCGGTGCTGTGACATGGCGAACGGATGGTTTGGCCCGCAACTTTTCCACCTGTTCACCATTAGCTCCTCCTTTTTTTCGCTGGCTGGGCGGCATTCGGGTATGTCGCCCAGCGGCCTCTCGCAACAAGCGCCTCGAACACTTTCATTAAGGAGGAAGGAACCATGTTCAAAAGAACGTTTGTGGCTCTCATTGTTTGTACAATGGCAGCCGGGTTAGTGCCGACAGGCATTTCGCTCGCCAGCGATACCGACATCCAACTGGTGAGTGTGATGCGCCAGGAAGAACCGATCACCTATTACATTACCGAACAGAACCAGATTGCCACACTTGATCCTCAGATTGCTTCAGATTTGTATTCAAATACAGTCATCGAGCAGTTGTTTTTGGGCATCACCGATTCGGATCCTGTAACTCCAGGAAACATCAACCCCGAATTGGCGACCAGTTGGATAGTCAGTGAAGATGGTTTACAGTGGACGTTCACCATTCGCAATGATGTTCCCTGGGTGCACTGGGATCCGACCACGCACGAGGGCAGTGTGCTGCGCAATGTGACAGCCGACGATATTGCCTACGGTATCAAACGTGCTTGTGACCCGCGTCTCAGTGCCTATTACACCAGCATTGCGGATAAGGTTATCCTGGGTTGCAATGACCTATCGCAGAAGGCAATCGAGGAAGTGACCGATGCAGATTATGATCTGGTCCAGGTCTCGGCGCCGGACAGCAGTACATTGGTTGTAAACCTGCAATACTCAGCAGGCTTTTTCTTCAGCCAGACCCCGATGTGGATGTACAAAGCCGTACCACGTGAAGTGATTGAAGAGTATGGGAATGACTGGACCGAAGTGGGCAACATTGTCACCAATGGCCCATTCGTCCTGGATGAATTCGTACGCGGCGTGCGGTGGGTTTACCTGAGCAATCCGTATCTACCAGACGACCTGCGCGGGCCGGGAAATGTCGAGCGGGTTGTGGTGACACAGGTTGAAGATTTGGGCACGATTTTTGCCCTGTATCAAGACAACCAGATTGACCGCTCCGGTGTACCTGCCGCCGAAGTGCAGTCTGTTCTCAGCGATCCGCAGTACGCCGATCAACTCAGCCAGACATCGACGCTGGGTGTTGGTTACCTGGGGCTGGCCCACGACAAAGCGCCGTTCGACAATGTGCACGTCCGGCGCGCCTTTTCTGCTTCGATAGACCGTGAGGCATATATTCAGGAAATTCGCCAGGGGCGCGGTATCCCGATGATTCACTTTACACCGCCGGGCATTTTTGGCGCGCCGCCTATTAACGAAGTAGGGGTCGGCTACGATCCCGAGTTTGCCCTGCAGGAAATCGGGGCGGCGGGTTATCCGAACTGCCAGGGACTGCCACCTATCGTATTTGTCGTTAGTACTGGCCAAGGCCCGCTGGCCGAGTTCGTGGCTGCCAGCGTAGAGCGCGAGTTGGGCTGTGATCCAAACACGATGACCATCGAGCAGCAGGAATTTACGGTTCTGCTGGAGTTGATCAAGCCGCAGAATGCTATCGAGGATCGCCCCAATATATGGGCGATCGGCTGGTCGTCGGATTATCCCGATGCCAACAACTGGGTGGCCGATGTGCTGTCGTGCGAAGCTGAAAATGATCAAAAGCGTCCCTGCAGCGAAGTGGACGATCTGATCACACAGGCCGCACGAGAAACCGATCCCAATACTCGCGTTGAACTCTACTATCAGATCGAGGATATGTTCTTTGGCCCCGATGGTGAACAGCCCATCATTCCATTGTATCTGGGCATAACATTTAGTCTGACCAAACCGTGGGTGACTGGACCCTTCGACACGGATGGCCTGTTTGGTGGCCCGCACTATGATTGGCGGACCATTGACCAGGCCGCTCAACTAGCGGGGCGCGGCTCGTAGCAGTAAGCACGGGATGGGGGAAGTGCCGGAGAGGTTCAACGACCTCTCCGGTATTTTGTATAGTAGAAGCAGAGATCGTCTTCACAACAGATTTTGCGATGAGAAGGTGGTCGGGATTACCGAATGCAAATGTCACCCGATATCGCCGTTCAATTTGCTTTATCTACTGTGCGCTGAAACCAGAAGGAGGTTACTCCTCAAGTACGGGGCCAGTATCCAACGTGCATCATCGCTATAACGAGCCGATCTACTCTTGCAGGCGCATTTGCAAGAGTAGATCGGTCTTACGTCTTCAACTTTCCTGGCGGATCACTCCTGGATGGGAGTAGGTCGCTATGAGCGCGATAGCTCCGGCTACAGCCAGCATCCCCGGCGCTAAGAGGGGATTGCCTCCCTTGAGCGCATCCAGCAGAACGTCACTGGCTGTAACGTTCGGACGAATTTCCAACTCGAAGGCAAAGTTCCCTGCCAGGTGTTCATACATCCCCAGCGAACTTCCGGCAATGACGAGGAGCATCACTCCGCGCAGGAAGAGCACCGTCACGGGTTGGGCCGAAAGCAACACTCCCGCTACAGCCAGTACACCCAGACCACACAACACAAATGGGATCATTTGAATACGGGTTTCCGTGTGATCAACCAGCCAGAGTTCAAAGGTTGTGCCCAGGAACATCAACCCTGCCAGGCCGAGCAGCGCGCGGCGCAGCCGCAGGTCAACGACTGCCGCGCTGATCATCAATCTGCCTCCAGGTAGTTCGCCGCAGACTGAACGTCAGGGTCCGAGAGGTATTCGGAAAGGGCGTTTAGAAATGCCTGATTTGAGTTGTAAGGACGGGCGGCGATCAGTTCATTGGCGATGTCATCATCCACGCCGGGAATCTGCTTCAGCGTTTCGGCATCGGAGTTGTTCACGTTCACCGGAACATAGACATAGGCCTCATAGGCAGCAACCTGATCATCATCCACGTACTTGCCGATCTCGCGCCGGAACTGCTGAATGCTGACGTAGGGCCGATATTCCATAAACTCGCGCACCATGCGGCTGCCTACGCCTGGAATCGTCAGGAAGTCATCAGCCGAAGCCGTGTTGAGATTCAACAACGTGAATTCTGGGGTTTGAACGGCAGCGGTCGTGCCACCGGACGCATCGGGGCGCAGATAGATATTGAAGGTCGCAGCGAGAACCCCATCCTCATTTTCCGAAAAGGTCAGGATGCGGCAAGCTTCCGTGTCCTGATCCGTTCCATCAACAGCCGCATTCGGGTCGTCCTGCCAATAGGTCTGGGTAAAGAGTGGAATATAACCATCTGCGGTGATATACCAGTGAACGTGCCGTCTCCGGTTTTCGTAGAGGCCGGGTTGGATGGTGGTGAACTGATATTCACCATTTTCATCTGCCATCACCGTACCACGCAGATTTAGAGCATCAGCCGCAAAATTGGCTGCGTCTCCGTGAGCTTGAGGATAGTACACGCCATTCGCATCGGCATGCCACACTTCCACCTGAGCATTCGGGATTGGTTCTCCCGTGCTGCCATCATAAACAACCCCGCTGAAAGCAATTTCCTGACCGTCAAGCGGTTGCAGGACCAGGGTATCGGTTTCGGGCGCGCCCGAAACGTAATAGGGGCCAGATGTGGATTCATCTGTATAACCGCAGTGATTATCAGTCGCGCCCGGATCTTTGAAGAAATTGTCGTTCGGACCCCCCTGTGCAAGAGCCGTGCTGGATCCTACCAGCATCAGCCCGCTAAAAAGTACCGCTAACCTCTGTTTCATCCTGTCCATCTCCATCCGATAACCAACGATGACCAGATTATCAGCGATAACCTCCTTTTTATGGTTATTGATGACTTAAATTTCTTTAAATCCTCATTAAATAAAACAAAACCCACTGATAATTGGCAGTGGGTTTTGTTTTTTGACCGAACCTATTCGAGCTAGGGGCGGGCTGACAATATGATATCGATCTCGATCTGCTGCTTACCGTCGCGCAGGACAGTCAGGTGGGCTGTCTGATCTGGCATTGTTTCGCGTGCCAGATACGAGATCAGGTCTTCCATACCTTTGAGGGGGTAGCCGTCGATAGCCGTGATGATATCAAATCTGGTCGGGATACCCTGCCCATTTACTGACTGCACCGTTCCTGCCGTTTGTAATCCAGCACTATCGGCTGGGCCGCCGCGCATGACCTCGGATACAAGGACGCCGCGTGTATTGCTTGGCAGGCCGAGGGCATCAATCAGCGACAGCGTAACATCTGTCCCTGAAATGCCGATATAGCTGTATTCCGCCGATCCCTGAGTGATCAACTGCTGGGCAACACGCTGGGCCAGGTTGCTAGGGATGGCAAACCCTACGCCCGAATTGCTGGTCGTGTTGGTCGCGATCTGCGAATTGACGCCGATTAACTGACCGTCCAGATTCAGCAAAGGACCGCCGCTGTTGCCAGGATTAATTGCCGCGTCGGTTTGAATCACGCCGCCAATTGAAAATCGGTTCAGCCCCTGAATGGTCCGATCCAGGCCGCTGATAATCCCACTCGTCAGCGTCCAATCCTGCCCAAAGGGACTGCCAATCGCTAAAACGGTCTGTCCGACTTGAAGTGCGTTCGAGTTGCCAAAGGTGATGGGGTGAAGCTGTTCCGCTGGCACATCCACTTTGAGCACAGCAAGGTCTGAGTCCGGATCAACACCGACAATATCGGCCCAGGCCAACGTACCGTCAAAAAGGTCGACCTCAATTTGCGACCCACCATCCACAACATGATTGTTGGTGACAATATATCCCTGCTGGTCGATTACAAAGCCTGAGCCTGTGGCAGTACCGATGATCTGGTTGCGGGCTGATATTGTCACACGGATGGCAACGACCGAGGGACTGACATCATCATAAATTTGGGTGAAGACATTGTCGGCCCGTGATGTCTGATTCAGGGCTTCGGTCGATCGACTTACCTGTGCAGCAGAAACGGGGCGAGAAACGATGTAAGTCTTATCTGGCGCGACCAGATTGACGAGCATCCCAATGAAAAATGCCATCAGGATGACCAGAACCACTGTAAAACGTTTCATACCTTCTGAACCTCCGCCAAAACGTTCGAGGGCTGAGCAGCAGCCCTCGAATGAGAATGGACGATGTGTGATCTGTGATCTTTATGCAGGTACACTATTTGATTTTAGGATCGATCCGCTGGTGCTGGTACTACTACCTTGCTGATCAGATTGTTGACCATTACCGGGCTGCTGGCCATCATCAAGTTGTCCGCCGTCTTGAGGGGCTTCGCCTTGCCGCCCACCGTGTCCACGGAAGTCAGGGCCACCACGTCCGGCGAAAAGTGGGAGTTCAACGGTTACTTCCGCGCTATCGCGCTGTACTGTGAGCGTCAGAGTGGTGCTATCTGCACTCGTCTGGCTTGCCACCAGCGCTGCCCAATCAACGTCCTGGATGGGGGTATCGTTTACAGCGGTAATTACGTCGCCAACCTGAAGATCAGACTGGTCGCGCATACGGCCTGCAAGAACCTGATACCCATTGTCAACGGTGTCCAGTTCGACATGCAGCACCATTTCAGCCATTACCTGGGGATCAAGGTCGCCGCTTGCAAACAGATCGTCTTTGCCGCCGCGCTCGTTCGCCGGAACTGTGCCGAGTTCAATATCAAGCGTGCTTTCGCTGCCGTCACGCGTTACCACAACCGAGATCGTATCTCCCGACGCGTGAGCCTCGACAGCCTGTACGAATGCTTCCGCCGAGTCAACTGCTTCGCCGTCCAAGCTGACGATTACATCGCCAACAAGCAGCCCACCAGCCTCAGCGGGGGAACCGGGCGACACCTGCTCTGACAACGACTCCGTCTTCTGTTTCGGCTAAACGAACGCCCAGCCACGTCTTCTGATTCTGAGTCGTGCCACCGTCCTGGGCAAAAATCGTGCCCGTGATCACCGCTGAGAGCGCTAAAATCAACACAAGACCGATACCTGTTACTTTACGCATAGAGCCTCCCGTTTGTTGGCCCAGCCCCATCGGCCAGACCTTTCCATTAAACTCTCTCTACTGTATGACGTTCTGGCGGGCTTATGGTTATCGCCACCTCAAATAACCTTAAATCTTCTTTAACATGGATTGATTACCGAGTAGGAAAGTGCCACAATGAAGGCACTTCAGGAACAACACGAGGAAATCCAGTGGCGCAGATATTGCTCATAGAGGACGATCCACTTATTCAAGGGCCTGTCGTGCGGGCGCTGACTACCGGGGGCTATCAGGTTAAAACCGCAACCGATGGGGCCACAGGATACCAGTTAGCTCTTGACCCGACTCTCGACCTGATTATTCTCGACATTCTGCTGCCAGAGATGGATGGCTGGGAGGTTTGTAAATCCATCCGCAAGCACAGCACCGTACCAATTCTGATGCTCACGGCGCTGAGTGATGAGGTAGATCGGGTGCTGGGGCTGGAACTAGGCGCGGATGATTATTTGACCAAGCCGTTTAGCACACGAGAACTGATGGCGCGCATCAAAGCTCTGCTGAGGCGCGTGGAGATGGATACCCAAAGCGCCAAACAGCCGCAGATGATCACCATCCGCGATATCAGTCTCAGCCTGGAAAGCAGACAGGTAACCAAAGGGGGCAGGGTTTTGCCTTTACGGTATAAGGAATTTGAACTGTTAAGTCTGTTGCTGCTCAACGCGGGACAGGTTGTGACGCGCGCTCAGATTTTTGATCAGGTGTGGGGCACGGATTGGTTAGGTGACATGCGAACACTCGATGTGCATATCCGCTGGCTGCGCGAAAAACTGGAAGATGACCCAGGTAACCCGGAGTTGATCCAGACCGTGCGCGGGGTGGGCTACCGCTTCGTCGTGTCATAAGGAGACCCATGTGAGACAGTACAGCCTCCGAATTCGCCTCATTATCGCCTATGCAGGGTTGATTGTGCTTGGATTTGGCGGGTTAGCTCTGCTCGCTGGACAACAGATTTCCAGCACGGCCCGGCGCGATTATGAATTGAGGCTGACCAACGAGGTTGTTCTGGTTACACGCGGGTTGGTAGAAGTCGCACAAGGCGAGCCAGATGTGATTCCAACCGAGGCGCAGTTGGCCGAAGCTCTGAGCGGCCTGAACCCACGATCTGATACCAGTCTCAAATTGATCCTGGTCCAGACAGGACGCGAATCCCCCAATGATCGCCCCCGGCAGGATGGGGTGCCGCCGCAAGGATATCCCCTGCCAGACGAACTGAAACAATATCCTGAAATGGTCGCAGCCAGTCAGAATGTAGTCACGGTTGATCAGCGTAAGGACGAACGCGGGCGGGAAATGCTTTTTACTGCCGCTCCTATCGTCCGCAGTCGATCCTTTGTCGGTTACGTTCAGATGAGCGAACCAGCCAGCCATCTTCAGCAGGCGGTCCGCAAACGATGGGAAACACTGGGACTGGGAGTAGCCGGAATTTCGGCTGTCGCGCTGCTCGCCAGTGTCTGGCTGTCTACCTCACTCATCCGCCCGCTCGAAAAACTGCGCGATTCGGCTCTCCGGTTGTCGCGTGGGGAACTTTCACACCGGGTGACATACCAGGGACGTGATGAGATCGCCGCGGTCGCTCAAGCCTTCAACCAGATGGCTGAACAGGTTCAGGCTATGATTGAGGAACAACGCGCTTTTGCCAGCAATACCTCGCACGAACTCCGCACGCCGTTAACGACCATGCGTTTGCGAACCGAGGCGCTGCGCCGTGATGCCTCGCTCGATCCTGCTACACACGACCAGTACATTCTGGAATTGGACGACGAGTTAACGCGCCTGAGTGAATTGGTGGATGATCTTGTCCTGCTCTCTCGGTTCGATGCCAAGCGAGCCGAAACCGGGCAGGAGCAAATTGATCTCGAACGGTTTGCTCACAGCCTGTACGCGTCTATGCTGGAGCAAGCCCGAGAGCAAGATATAAACTTGCGATTGGATATGGATGTTGAATCACCTGTCTCAGTCAGTGCCAGCCTGAACCACCTGATCATTTTGTTCCGCAATTTGCTGGAAAATGCGATCAAATACACACCACCGGGAGGCATAATCACGTGGGCTATCCGCGTGGATGGAAACGAGGCAGTCCTGTCCGTCAAAGATTCCGGACAAGGCATCGCGCCAGAATATCTTCCCCATGTTTTCGAGCGCTTTTACCGCGCTGACAAATCACGCTCACGTTCTATTCCGGGAACGGGCCTCGGTTTGTCGCTCGCCCAGTCCATTGTTGAAGCGTACGGGGCACAGATTGACATAACCAGCGCGGGACCAGGGCAGGGAACAACAGTTACCGTACGCTGGCCGCTCAGCACAACCCTACCCTAAGGTTGCTCTGTCTTATAAAAGCGGGGAACGCGCGGTAGCAGCGACGTGGTAACCTCGTAATTGATCGTTTCGGCCCAGGTTGCGACCTCCTCGGCAGAGAGTTCGGCTCGATCCTGATGCCCGATGAGTACCACCTCGTCATTGATCCTTACTGGACCAATCTCCGACAGGTCTACAGAAAACTGATCCATACAAACGCGCCCGACAATCGGCGCACGTTTGCCGCGGATGAGGACTGCTCCGCGATTTGAGTTGAGCCGGTGGTAGCCGTCACCATAACCTACCGGAATCAAGGCAACAGGCATCGCATGCGGCGTGATATAGGTGCGCCCATAACTGATGCCGGAGCCAGCGGGCAGCGTGCGAATACGCGCTACATGACTCTTGAGGCTGAGAGCAGGCTTGAGAGAAACAGAGGGCTCAACTTCATTTGAGGGCCGCAAACCGTAGATGGCAATTCCGGCGCGGACAGCATCCAGGTGCGTTTCCGGTAAAGCAAGGGTCGCCGCGCTGTTGGCGATATGGCGCAGCGGGATTGAATAATCAGCTAGTGCAGACAAGACATCTAAAAACGTTTGATACTGCTGCCGGGTATAGCTTGCATCGGCGGAATCGGCTGCCGCGAAGTGGCTAAAAACCCCTTCCAGGATAATACCGGGCAAGCGCGGCCAGGCGATCTACAAACGGAGTGACTTCTTCGGGCAGCAAACCGAAGCGCCCCATACCCGTATCCACTTTGACATGGACTGCGACCTTTTTCCCAAGAGCCACCGCACGGGCCGACAGCATCTCAACGATGAACGCTTCAGTAACGGTCAGAGTCAGATCATGGGCGATTGCCGACTCCACCTCGGCGGGCAGCGTGAAGCCCATCACCAGAATTGGCGCGCTGAGACCCGCTTTCCGCAGCTCGATTCCCTCATTCACCCGCGCAACAGCGAGGCGTGACGCGCCGCTGCGCAAAGCAGTGGAGGCTACCTCGACTGCCCCATGACCATAGGCATTCGCCTTGACCACTGCAAACAGGCTGACTCGCGGACCAATAAAAGCTTTGATAGCGCGAATATTGTGCGCAATAGCATTAAGGTCAACTTCGATATAGGTAAGTGGCCTAAAGGTTTCGGAAGCAAGAGCCATTCCCAACTCCTTAAGGACATTGGCCAGCAGTCTTAGTATGTTTACACAGTGTTGAGGACAATGCATTTGTGTTATTCTGTCACCTTAGACTACAATGAAATTTCAATTTCCGTTAGCACATTTTTACTTAACAAGAATTATGGGGCCTCACCAGAACACATTCAACCGGCAGCGAATTCGATTCACGTACATTCACGCCTAACGGCAATAATGCCTTTTATTTTCGGACCTCTTTTCTCTCAATGAATGTTTATCAGTCTATCGTCCGGCAGTCTGATAATTGTGTCTTTCATTTTATGGAGGCAGAGAAGAAAAATGTCCAAACGTCTAGGTATTTTGGCTCTTGCTCTGGTCCTGGTATTGGTCGCCGTAGGCCCCCAGCCCGCAGCGGTCGTTGCCCAGGAGGATTGTAACTTCGCTGGCGAAGCCGTCATTGGTGTGATCGCCTCACTGACCGGCGACCTTCCAAAGGTTGGGCAAAGTACAGTCGAAGCAGCCCAAATGGCAGTGGATGAGATTAACGCACAATGCGGCCTCGAAATTGATGGCGAGAACTACGAGGTCGTGATCCTCACGGAAGACGACGAGACAAAAGCAGAGTCAGCGGTCGCAGTAGCAACCCGGCTGATTGTTGATGAAGAAGTGATCGCCATCATCGGCCCGCAGGCCAGCAAGCAGGCTGTTCCCGCTGGACAGGTCGCTAATGACCGCGAAACGCCGATGATCAGCCCCTGGTCTACCAACCCGAACACGACATTGGATCGCCCCTGGGTATTCCGCGTCGCCTTCCTCGATCCGTTCCAGGGACGGGTCATGGCGAACTTTGTGGCCAGTAAATTTGGCGCGAAGACAGCGGCAGTGCTCTACGACGTAGCCAGTGACTATCCCAAAGGGCCTGGCCGAGAACTTCCGGGATGCTGCCACAGAAGTAGGTGTCGATGTCGTTTCGTTTGAAAGCTTTACCACGGGCGATACCGATTTCAGCTCACAGCTCACCAACATCATCAACGCTAACCCGGATGTGCTGTTTGTGCCGCAGTATTACAACGAAGTTCCGCTGATTGTCCAGCAAGCACGCGAACTCGGTTATGAAGGAGATATTGTCGGTAGTGATAGCTGGGGTACGCCGGATCTACTCGACTTGTGCGGTGAGGCCTGCAATGGGCTGTACTTCAGCACGCATTACGCGCCCGATATTGCTACCGAGGTTGGACAGACGTTTATCAAGGCCTACGAAGAGCTGTATGGGGCCAAGCCAGATGATGTCGCCGCGCTGACCTATGACGCCTTCCAACTGCTGTTCACCGCCATCAGAAACGCGAACTCGCTTGAGCGTGAAGATATCCGCAATGCCCTTGCCGAGATTCAGAACTACGAAGGCGTGACTGGCATCATGAGCTTCGATGAGCAGGGGGATCCCATCAAGTGCGCGGTGATCATCCAGATCAAAGACGGTGCTTTTACCTACTACGACTCCGCTTGTCCGGCTGGTTTCCCACCTGAAAGTGAATAATCCGGTTGCCGAGCGCCCCAGATTGTTTTGGGGCGCTCTTCTGCTGAATTTGTCATAGCGCCGGGAGAGATTACAAATGCAGTTTTTTGTACAACAGCTTTTTAACGCACTACAGTTAGGAAGTCTCTATGCCCTTATCGCACTCGGCTACTCGATGGTTTATGGCGTTCTGCTTCTGATCAACTTCGCTCACGGCGACATCTTCATGTTTGGCGCATTTATGGGCGTGCTTGGCGGGTTTGCGTTGGGACTTCCTTTTGTGCCTACGCTCCTGCTCGCCATGATCGTGACTGGATTTTTGGGCGTTGGAATCGAGCGATTCGCTTATAAACCGCTGCGAAAGGCATCTCGCCTATCGGCAGTCATCACGGCCTTAGGAGTGGGACTGCTGCTTGAAAATGGCATGTTGGCTCTGACGGGCGCTGACCCGCGACGTTACCCCACCAATTTCATTACAGTTGAGGTCTACAAACAAGCAGGTGTCAGCGTCAGCAACGTCAAAATTATCATTATTGTGCTTGCCTTCCTTCTATTTGGCGGTCTTTATACCATTGTTCAACGAACGAAATGGGGGATGGCCATGCGGGCCATTTCCTACGATAGATTTGCTGTTCCTTTGATGGGTGTATCGCAGGATCAGATTGTTTCGATTACGTTTTTCCTGGGAACCAGCCTGGCTGCTGCCGGAGGCATTCTGTGGGGAGTGGCCTACACGAGTCTCAGCCCCTATATGGGCATGCGCGTTGGCTGGAAATGCTTTACTGCCGCCGTGGTGGGGGGAATAGGTGACATTCGCGGGGCTATGTTAGGTGGTCTGCTGCTCGGATTTGTGGAAATATTTGTTCCAGCGTACGGCAAAAGTGTCGGAATATCATCAACGTGGCGGGATCCCATCGCATTCGGCCTGCTGCTTCTCATTCTGGTGGTGAAGCCGACAGGCTTGTTTGGCGTGGCGCGACGCCAGAAAGTGTAGGAGGCCCTGTGAATAAGCCGCCTCTACGTTTTCGTTGGTCGATTGGCGATCTGTTTGTGCTGGCGTGCGCTGTCGTGATGCTGGTCGCATTTTTTGCCATGCCCTGGTATCAGTTAGACAACGGCAAAACCACTACTGGCTACCGTCTGGCGCAGGATACTCAGGATAACCTGGATCTGCCTGTCAAAATCTCGCACATGTTCCTGCAAGTATTCCCGGTGACAGCCGCAAGTGCTGGACTGCTGGCCCTATGGGGATTGATCTCGCCGCGTAATTCTCGCCTGGTGCCGAATCTCACCCTGTGTGTCGGTCTGGCCGCCATTGGCTACTACTTCGGAGCTTTCTATTTTGAGAACCGCATTGAGGGTCTTGGCGCGGCGGACTATATAAAAGATGGTTTCTATGCTGGCCTGATCGCGGCTGTTGGTTTATTGATCCAGATCTTTATTCCCCGCCCAGAGCCGGTTACCCGCCTGTTGTTGACGCGACTGGTGCCGCCGACCCTCCGAAAGCCTCGCAGGGTCTGGGCGTGGCCGTTTGTAATCTTGAAGCTTACCCTTAGCTGGTTAAAAGCGATTATCGGCTGGTTTTTTGCCCAGATCGGGCACACCTTACACGGCATTCCCCCATTAGCTTACCTGATCGGATTCGTCGCCGCCTCGGAATTGGAGAGCAGCGAAGGGCTGGCATTTTCTCGCCTGCTGGGTTTTCGCAAGCAGATGAGCCTGTTTGGGATCGACAAAGTTCTTTCTCCATTCTCAAAACTCGATTTTTCGGGCATCCTTGCGCCCTTTTTCCCGGCTCCCAAAGATAAGTACGATGCGCCGCTTCGGGCATCGTGGGAAGCGATTCACAGGCTTGGTGAGGACTTTGTCTACGCGCTGAGTACGCACAGTGCGCGCCAACAGGGATTCTTTGACCTGTCGATTGATGTGTTGAAGTATGACCTTGTGCTCTTCATCATTCCTGTCCTGCTTGTGGCGCTCCTGCTGCGCGGCCCAGCGAACCGCCTGCTGCGCCTGCTTCCGCGTTCGGCTGGTGTTCTGCTGACCGTCGCGTTGCTTTATCTGGCCCTTTCACATTGGCGCTCTCTGAATGACTACCGAGAACTGGTGCTGGTTTATATCGGCGTCAATATCATGCTCGCCGTGAGCCTGAACCTGATTAATGGGTATATGGGTGAGTTCTCAGTTGGCCACGCCGGGTTTATGGCGGTGGGCGCTTATGTGTCCTCGGTCTTGACGATGTGGGCCTTCACTGACAGTAAAGAGTTCGGGAGCGCTCTGTTATCCACCCATTCCAACATGGCACTGCCCGTAGGCTTTACGATAGCGCTGATTGCTGGCGGTGTGGCGGCAGCGGTAGCTGGACTACTGGTGGCATTTCCCTCCTTTAGAACGCGTGGTGACTATCTGGCGATTGTCACGTTAGCCGTGAACTTCATCGTGACGGGCGTCATCAATAACATTGAAAAAGTCGGCGGCCCGCGAGGTTTGAACGGCGTGCCACTCTGGACTAATTATCGGTGGATATTTGCGTTCACACTCTTGTCTATCTGGATCATTTATGCGCTCGTATCGTCCACGTTTGGTAAGGGAATCATCGCCATTCGCGAGGACGAGGTTGCCGCTGAGTTGATGGGGATCAATACACGCCGCGTAAAACTCGTCGCTTTCCTGGTATCCTCATTCATTGCAGGAATGTCCGGAGGGCTGCTGGTCCATACCCTGGCCTACGTCAATCCGGGAATGTTCGATATCAAAAAATCGACGGAAGTGCTGGTTATGGTCTACCTGGGCGGTATGGGCAGTATCAGCGGTTCCGTCATAGCCGCTGTCCTGTACACCCTATTGATTGAAGCATTCCGCCCCCTTGAAGTTTTGAAATGGGTCGTTATTCCGCTGATTTTGATCTTCCTGATGTTCAAACGCCCGCAGGGTCTTTTCGGCTTTCGCGAGATGAAGATGAACCTGGGAGGCAAGGAAAAGTCGCAGCCGGAGGTGAGCAATGACACTGCTGCAGATTAAGGATTTATCACACCACTTCGGCGGCCTGCTGGCGGTAGATAACTTCAACCTGAATCTCAGCGAGGGTGAGTTGATTGGCCTCATTGGCCCGAACGGGGCGGGCAAGACAACGGTTTTTAATCTGGTCACTGGGGCATACCGGGCCAGCGAAGGCAGCATCCTGTTCCAGGGTCAGGAACTTGTAGGGCTGACGCCCCATACGATTAACTCCATGGGGATCAGCCGAACTTTCCAGACGATCCGCCTGTGGAATATGATGACTGTGCTGGACAATATCAAGGTTGCCCATCACGCTCATATCACCTATACCCTGGCTGAAGCGTTTCTGCGCTTGCCCCGCTATTCCAGGGAAGAAAAGGCCATCGAAGAGCGGTCAATGGACCTTCTGCGGCTCTTTAAACTGGAACGCTATGCCTATGAGCCAGTCAAGAATCTACCCTATGGCGAACAGCGCCGCGTCGAAATTGTGCGGGCGATGGCGTCCCGTCCAAAACTGCTGCTTCTCGATGAGCCAGCCGCTGGAATGAATCCGAAGGAAATTGGAGCCTTGATGGACTTCATTCACTGGATACGGGATGAATTCCATCTTACCATCTGGTTGATCGAACACCAGATGCGCCTCGTCATGAATATCTGTGAGCAGATCAAAGTCCTGGTTTTTGGCGCAACCATTGCCGAAGGAACGCCAGAGGAAGTGCGGAATAATCCAAAAGTCATCGAAGCCTATCTTGGGGAACAGGGAGGTTAGCCGCATGCTGCTCAATGTTCAGGACCTGCATGTTTCCTACGGCAGTATCAAAGCGGTTCACGGCGTTTCGTTCCAGGTGGAACAGGGCGAGATTGTCACCTTGATCGGCGCGAATGGGGCAGGCAAATCGACTATCCTCAATACGATTGCGGGGCTGCAATCGCCCGACAGTGGAGAGATTTCCTACTCTGGTCGCAGTATTGCCAGCCTTCCGGCCCATGAAGTGGTCAAACGGGGACTGGCGTTGGTTCCAGAGGGAAGACGCATTTTTGGTAATCTCACTGTATACGAAAACCTGCGGCTGGCGGGATTCCAACATAGACGGGGGGAACTGGAGCGCAGCATCAAACGGGTCTATGACTTGTTCCCCCGCTTAGCCGAGCGCAAGCTTCAACTGGGAGATACTCTATCAGGCGGTGAGCAGCAAATGCTGGCAGTGGGCCGCGCCCTGGTCACAGGCGGGAACCTGATGTTATTGGACGAGCCTTCGATGGGGCTTGCTCCGATCCTGGTCCAGCAAATCTTCGCCATTCTGCGCGATATCAACCACCAGGGAACCACGATCCTGTTGGTCGAACAGAACGCGAACATGGCCCTCAAATTAGCAAACCGCGCCTATGTGCTCGAAACGGGCCGGATCGTTCTTTCGGGTTCCAGCCAGGAACTCATAGAAAGTGACGAGGTGCAAAAGGCTTACCTGGGCGGGTAACTGCCTGACCTGGATCGACAACCTCACCATTCAGGATGTCCCACCGCTGGCGGCGGAGACGCCTTTTTTCTCGACTGAGACTCCCACAATAGATTTCGCACTTGTTCCCACTGTGGATGCAACCCTCACCCCAACGCTCAGCGCCGATCAATCACTTCCAGACGCGAAAGAAACATGAGCCATTCCGAATTTTGGGAATGACTGAACAGGCGCAAAAAAGACCTCTGAGTAGACAGTCGAACAGAGGTCTTTTTCATGATTGAATTTCGCACAAAAAAGAACGGGCCCACATTTGCACGCGAAGTTGACAAGGGAAAGCAATTTATGGCATTATGTAGTTGAAGCGTTTCGACTAAGCGTTTCGACGACCTTGTTTTTTCTAAATTGCTCGTGGTGTAGGAATTCGTTATGCCAACAATTATTGACGTTGCAAAGCGGGCCGGAGTTGCTGTAAGCACTGTTTCTTATGCGATTAATGGCACTCGTCCAATTTCAGAGGAAACACGTCAGCGCATTTTTGCTGCTATGGAAGAACTTGGTTACAAGCGGAATCCTCTAGCACGGGGCCTTGCCAGCAAACGCAGCCGGATCATAGCCCTGCATTTTCCTGTACCCGAACGCGGGGTCGGGCTAACTGAAATCGAGTTTATCGCCAGCGCTGCAAATACAGCTAGAGAGCATGGCTATGAAATGGTGCTGTGGATGTCTGTCATTCACAACATCGAGGAACTGCGCGAGCTTAGCGCAACAAGGCTTCGTTGATGGCGTTGTAGCGATGGAAGTATACCTGCAGGATGAACGCATCAAACTGTGGCGTGAAATAGGACTTCCGTTCAGCCTGATTGGAAGAAATGAGGATACGGCTAACATCCGTTATGTCGATTCTGAATTTTGAGTTAGCCGCACAAGATACGATCAGCTATCTCACCCAATTGGGACATTCTCATATCGGTTTTTTAAACCAATCCCACTCGGTTGTCGATGCAGGCTACGGGCCAGCCATCCGTACCC
Source organism: uncultured Chloroflexia bacterium (assembly GCA_963753545.1). Classification (GTDB taxonomy): domain Bacteria; phylum Chloroflexota; class Anaerolineae; order Aggregatilineales; family Aggregatilineaceae; genus CAVWCQ01. Next base: position 4,129,792 of record CAVWCQ010000008.1, on the reverse strand, counting down.
AATTGAGTTATGAGCATGTGATGCAAACAGCGGGCCTTCCCTGGGTAACGGAACATTGTCAGACCACGCCCGCCGCGGGATGCGAGGCCTTTAAAAACCTGATCGCCAAGGACCCTGACCTGACTGCCCTTATCACCATCAATGATCGTGCTGTGCCGGGTGTTGTTCAGGCAATTACTGATCAAGGTTGGCGTATTCCAGATGATTTTTCGCTGGTTGTGATTGGTTCTTCAGCCAGCGTGGCTGAACTGATGACACCACCAGTAACAACCGTAGAACCCAAAAATGCTGAAATGGGACGGTTGGGAGTAGAGCTGTTAATCCAGCAGTTGGAAGGACAACCATCGACAATTCCGCAGGTGTTGTTGCCCTGTCGTCTCATTGTTAGGAGTAGTTCCGGCCCTTGTCGCCGAAATTCTGGCGAATAACGAAAAGTTCTTTAAGGAGGTGAGCACCAGAACTAACGACCTATCGTATCCTTTTTCGGTTCTTTTCAAGGAGGATTGAAATGCACTCAAAAATCTTTAAACTGGCATCTGTAGTTCTGGCAATCTCGCTACTGGTCGCCTTCGGTGGAACAACAGCCCAGCCTCGCGCCCATGCCCAGGAGCGCGTCTTTAAGTTGTGGTACTACGAACCTGCTGACTCTGCGATGGGCATATCGTGGCAGCACGCCGTCGAGCAGTTTCAGGAAATGCACCCCGATGTCAAGGTGGAGTTTGAAGAAAAGTCCTTTGAACAAATCCAAGAAACCGGCATGATGGTTCTGAATTCCGATGAAGTGCCGGATGTGATGGAGATCAACAAAGGCAACGCAACTGCGGGGTTATATGCCAGCACCGGACTGCTGACCGATCTGAGCCAGGTTGCGGCAGATCGTGGGTGGCTCGATATCCTGAGTCCCAGCATTCAAACCACTTGCCGCTATGATGAGAATGGCATTATGGGCTCGGGCAACCTGTATGGTGTAACCACCTACGGCGAGTTCATCATGGTCTATTACAACAAGGATATGTTCGAGCAGAATGGTATTGCAGTGCCCACGACCTTTGAAGAACTTGAAGCGGCTGCTGACAAGTTCGTGGAGGCGGGGATCGTTCCCTTTACGCTTGGTGCAGGCGACATTTGGCCCGCAACTCACAATTTCTATGAACTGGTACTCTACAAGGCTGACCGTGACCTGATTTCCAATTTCCAGTTTCTGACAGGCGATGTTGATTTCCATAATGAAGCCTTCACCTTTGGGGCCGAAAAATTCGCGGAGCAGGTGCAAAAAGGCTACTACGGTGACGATTCCACCGGCGTCATTTACGATGATGCGAACGCAGCGTTTGTACAGGGCGAGACGCCTATGAACCTGACAGGCAGTTGGATCTTTGGCGGATTTATGAGCCAAATCACAGACTTTGAGTGGGGCATCTTCATCATGCCTGGCAAGCAGTTCAATACGGGATCTGGTGGCAATCTGTGGGCTGTCCCTGAAAATGCCAATAACAAAGACCTGGCCTATGATTTCATTGATCTGACGCTCCAGCCTGAAGCGCAAACAGCTATGGCTAATGCAGGCGGTATCCCGATCAATGCCGATCTTTCCCAGATCACAGAACCCCAAGATTCTTGAACTGAATTCGGCCTTTGCCTCTATCGTTGAGAATGATGGCCTCGCATTCTACCCAGACTGGCCCGTGCCCGGTTTTATGGATGTGCTCGGTTCCGGCCTCCAGGGGTTAATCGATGACAGCATGTCTCCCGATGAATTCCTGGATTCACTGGGTGAAGCTTACGACGATTACAAATCATCAATGGAATAGCACGCCACAACATGAGTCTCTGGGCAGTGCTCGTTTAAACGAGCACTGCCTTTTATAAGGAGATGGTATGTCATACAAAAGGTCTAGAGGTTATGCGATTTTTCTGATACCCGGCGTTCTTGCCTTTCTTCTGATCGTGATCGTCCCCTTTGCCGCCAACATTGCCATCAGTTTCACAAAATGGAAAGGCGTAGGCACACCCATCTGGGTTGGTTTGCATAACTACCAGAGAGCGTTCGACGACAAAACCTTTTGGACCTCGTTTCAAAACAACGTGCAGTTAGTCATTGCCATGACCATAATCCCAACGACTCCTGGGGCTGCTGCTCGCAGTGTTTCTCTATGACAATATCACCCACCACTTTGGGGCGCGCACAGCCAGCATTTTTCGGGCTGGGTTTTACCTGCCACAGATTATGCCCCTGGTCGTAGCGGCTATCGTCTGGCGGTGGATTTACCAGCCGCGCTGGGGAATCCTAAATTTCCTGCTCACTTCAATCGGTCTCGATCAATATACGCAGAACTGGCTAGGAGATCGAGATTTCGCGCTGAAATCGATCATGGTGATGATGGTCTGGTTCCAACTGGGCTATCCACTCGTCATTTTTATGGCAGCTTTGCAGCGCGTTGATCCGCAGCTTTATGAAGCGGCATCGATTGACGGTGCATCATGGATGCAAAAGGTGAGCCGTATTACCGTACCACTCATCCGTCCAGAAATTTACGTCGTGGTTCTGACAACGGCTATTCACGCGATGAAAGTCTTTGCCCCTGTTTATGCCATGACCAAAGGGGGGCCAAATAAAGCAACCATTGTCGCCTCGTATTTTTCGTATAAAAATTTCTTTGAACTTTCCAATGTAGGCTATGGCGCGACCATTGCCACCTTGCTAACTGGCATAATAGTTCTGCTCACCATTGGATTTATTTTCCTTCAGACTCGGCAAACGCGATGGGAGAGTGAATAAGATGGCTGAACAATCCCTGGTACTCACACGACCTAAAACGCCAAGAAGCACTCTCGCCGTAAAATACTTTTCTCTGATTTCACTTATTGTGCTGCTACTGATTGTCCTCTTCCCATTGTTCATGATCACGCTCAACTCATTCAAGACTGAGGACGAGTATACGCGTAATGGCCCGCTCAGTTTGCCGAGCCGTATGTCACTGGATAATGTTCGGGCCGTATGGGAACGCCTGGATTACACGGTCAAACTGAAGAACAGCTTTCTCATCAGTCTAACGACGGCTGTAGCAGGGGTAACGTTATCTCTTCTCAATGCATTTGCCCTGGGAATTGGGAAAATCAAAGGCAAAACTTTTTTCCTCGTGTTTTTTATGCTGGCAATCACACTTCCTCAGGAAGTACTTGCCTACCCGCTTTATTATATGTTCAAAGAAGTGGGACTCTATAACTCCCGCTTATCGGTGATTATCGTTTTCGCTGTGCTGCACAGCGCTTTTGGCACCTACCTGTTATCTTCCGTGTTCAGCGTTTTCCCCTCCGAACTGTTGGATGCGGCAGCGATTGATGGATGCAATAAAATACAACTTCTATTTCGAATTATTGTGCCCATCAATTGGCCTTCTCTCTCGGTCTTGTTCGTCTTTTTCTTCATATGGACCTGGAATGAGTTTTTCCTGCCTTTGATTTTCCTGATTTCGAATGCGAAACAGACGGTTCCTCTGGCTGTTGCCATGTTCCAGGGACAGCGCGGCGCTGCTGCTACTTTTCAAAGTACTGCCTCCCTGCTCGGCATCCTGCCCTGTATCATTTTCTTCGTGCTATTCCAGCGCACTCTGGCTAAGGGAATTGTGGCAGGCAGCATCAAGTAAGGTCATGGATCGGCGTCTCAACCATAAAGAGGTAAAAGTATGAAATTTAATTGGGGTCACTGGAATATACTGCCCGGAACAGAAGCAGCCTACCCGGCTACCGTAACCGATGTACAGGTCGAGCCAGACGCTCTGGTCGTCAGCGGCTATAGCCATACCATTCGTCATCGCGGTGACTATCTTGAAGGTACACTCATCACCGCCCGTTTCTCGTCTCCCATGCCTGATGTCATCCGGGTTCAACTCACCCATTTTAAGGGCAGACGAGAACCGCAGCCCGCCTTTGATCTTGACTATGCACTGACCAATCCGGCAGCATCGGCAGGACGTGACGAACAACAAGCCTGGCTAAACGCAGGCGGCCTCTCCGTTGTCGTACCCACCGAAGGAGACTGGCATTTTGCTTTTCAGCGTGAAGGAGAAATGCTGACGGAAAGCGGCGCGCGCGCAATCGGGCTGTTCACCCAGAACGGCAAAACCTACTTACGTGAGCAGTTATCGCTCCGAGTTGGGGAAACGGTCTATGGCCTGGGTGAACATTTTGGGCCGTTTGTGAAAAATGGCCAGTCGATTGATTCATGGAATGACGACGGCGGCACTGATTCCGAGTATGCCTATAAAAATGTGCCATTTTACATGACCAGCCAGGGATATGGCGTGCTTGTGAACCATCCGGGACGGGTGTCTTTTGAGATCGCTTCACATCACGTCCAGCGCGTGCAGTTCAGTGTCGAGGACCACAGTCTGGATTATTATATTTTTGGCGGTCCAACCATGAAAGCCGTGCTGGAGCAATACACCGCACTCAGCGGTCGCCCAGCGGCAGTACCAGCGTGGTCGTTTGGGCTGTGGCTTTCAACATCATTTACGACGAACTATAACGAGCAGGATATCCTGGCGAACATCGAACGCATGGAAACGCTGGGAATTCCAATCAGCGTGTTTCATTTCGACTGCTTCTGGATGAAGGAATTAACCTGGTGCAGCTTTTTATGGGACAGGCGTTTTTTCCCTGATCCGGAAGGCATGTTGAGCCGGATCAAAGCTAAGGGGATCAAGATTTGTGTCTGGATTAACCCTTACATTGCAGAAGCTTCGCCTTTGTTCGATGAGGGCAAAGCGCATGGCTACCTGTTACATACGCCTGAGGGCGATGTCTACCAGGTTGATGCCTGGCAGCCCGGACTGGCCTTTGTTGATTTCACGAATCCGGACGCTTGTGCATGGTATGCGAGCAAGCTGAAAACACTCGTTGATATGGGTGTAGATGCGTTTAAGACCGACTTCGGAGAGAAAATCCCGCTCCCGGTTCGCTACTATGATGGATCTGACCCGGAACGGATGCATAATTACTACACCTATCTTTATACTCAGACCGTGTTTGACCTGTTGAGCCGGGAAAAAGGCGAGGGCGAAGCAGTCCTTTTTGCACGATCGGCAACTACAGGCAGTCAAAAGTATCCGCTCCACTGGGGCGGCGACAACAGCTCAACCTATCCCTCAATGGCTGAAACCCTGCGTGGGGGGCTATCGCTCGGTTTAGGTGCGTTTGGCTATTGGAGTCACGATATTAGCGGTTTTATCGGCACAGCAACCCCCGATCTCTACAAACGATGGGTGGCGTTTGGACTGTTGTCGTCACACAGCCGTCTGCACGGCAGTGACAGCGTGCGTATGCCCTGGTTGTTTGATGATGAAGCCGTCGGTGTGCTGCGCTTCTTTAATCGCTTAAAAACGCACCTTATGCCCTACTTGCTCAATGCGGCGCGCGAGGCGCATGATCATGGTTGGCCGTTGATGCGAGCCATGATCCTTGAGTTTCCTGATGATCCAACCTGCCGCTATTTAGACACACAGTATATGTTGGGATCGGCGTTACTGGTTGCTCCCATTTTTAGCTCCGACTGTGAGGTCACATATTATCTTCCGAAAGGGGAGTGGCGGCACCTGCTTACTGGAGAAATAAGCCAGGGACCGGGCTGGCGACGCGAAAAGTATACGTACTTCAGCTTGCCGCTATGGGTGAATACGGCACGCGGGGCCGAGTGGGCGTGCCTGAACCCATACAATCCTGAATAACTGCTCATCAAGCATAAAAATCGAGGAGCGAGGTGTTAGCTACCCCGCTCCTCTGCATTTCGGAGTCCTATCAATTTCTTACTGACAGTTTAAAGGGGAAGCGCCCCCATACTGGGCAATTCCAGGTCATCCGCAGGGACAAACAACGATCCCTCGGTGGTTCCCTGCGGCACCGTCTTTTGCAGCGTCCGATCCAATTGGGCAGCGTTGACATGGCCAGTAAAATAGTCCTGGAAAGCAGCTACCACCTGCCGCACTATCAGGCGGCGTTTCGTGTACAAACTCCAGCCGGTAATGCACGATGCCGCTGTCCATCATCTGATCAAGATACCGGCTGGCCACTTGTGCTTCTGCCCCGAAAACCGTATTGCGGCAGCCGACATCAGCCATCACCGGGTGGACGCGCCCCTGCATATCACGCAAGGCAACGCGGTGCTTTTCGCACGGCTGGCCGCAGTCCAATTTGCTTGTGCCCTGTGATAGGAAGCGGCAAAAAACACAATGCTCCGTATGGAAAATGGGCAGGTGATGGAACGCGATCACCTCAAGACGCGCACCGCCGACGCCCTGCGCCAACCGGCAAATCTGATCTGCGTTTAGGTCGTGCGTCGGTGCGATCCGGTCGATACCCAGTTTGAAGTAAGTATCAGCCGTGATCTGATTGGCAGCGTTCAAACTAAAATCACCGATCAGCGGGTGTTGGTGGCGGCCCTGAAGCGCTTCCAACAAACCGCTCGAACGAACCACAAGCTGGCAGTCCAGGCGCAGCAGAAAATTCACAATCTGCCCTTCCTGAGGCTTAAGCACATGCGGGCTGGCAACACGTGGTGTGATCCCAGCGGCCTTGATCTGTTCAACAGCGGGACGCAAACCGTACAGATCGAGATAGTCCAGCGTGATGCTGGCCGGGCTTAAATCCAGTGCAGCTTCGAGTTGTGACGGGGTGCGAACCAACAGAGTGTAATTGAACATCACCCGATGTCCCATTGGGCTGGTACATGACCTCCGACAGCGCACTTTCCAGCGTGTGGACTGGATCATGAATGATATGGGTTGGCGGCTTCGCCTGCAGGTCGATAAGTTGTTGAACCGCTGCCTGTCGCAGACGATTTAACAGTGAACTGGGAACAAATGGCTCGCCAACAAGTTCAGCCCGCACCGTTTCGAGCCGGTAGGCTGTGTTCCCTAACCGGCCAAGCTGTTCACGCAGAGATTCAATCGTCACCCCCCGATTGTTGGCTGGGGCAAGCGCCTCGTCCGATTGAACCGTGACCTGTAGGTCAGGTCTTTCGATCAATTGCCATGTTATTTCCAGCGGCTGTCCCACGGCAGCGGAAACCAGCACCTGAAGCGGCTGCTTATAAAGCGGGACATTGGCCTGAGTAAACGGCTTGGCTGCCTTGTCCGTGTTCACATCATGCGTGCGCCAGACCCAGTCTCCCCGGCGGATGCGGTCAAAGTTGATATCGTGGTTACCAAAGCGGAGTTCAAGCTGATCACTGACCCGCTCAACGGCATACAGATGTCCGCCTTCCTCTTTCATTTCCGGGCTGCGCCAATCAGCAGCGTCAAAGACAAGGCCATCACCCGCTTTAAGTGGGGCTACATCTTCAATATCAGTCGGAGTGATGCGCACCCGATCCTTGTAGACCTGCGTTACCCTGCCGCATAACACCCCTCGGTGGCGCGGCGACCGTCCAGAAACGACTGCTTGATGGTTGGTCCCTGACAGGAAAAAAGGCCCCCTGCCCCTGGAATAAACCTGCTCAAGTTCGATCTCATCCTGGCGGGTCAGCAAATAGGGGCGTTTCTCCCAGGCAGCATCAACAGCCCGCCGATAGGCGTTGGTAGTCAACGCGACATAAGCTTCATCTTTGTACCGTCCCTCAATCTTGAGCGACGAAATCCCGATGTCGACAATTTCTGGGATATGATGCAGGGCATACAGATCACCCGGCGAAAGCAGATATCGCGTTTCACCTAATGGCGTGAACACATCATCAACCAGCAGGTCATAGGGCAAGCGGCACGCCTGCGCACACTTTCCCCGGTTTGCGCTGCGCCCGCCCCAGGCTTCGGAGGAAAAACATTGGCCAGAATAAGACACGCACAGCGCCCCATGGACAAAGATCTCCAGTTCACAATCCGTCTGGGCACGGATGGCGCGAATCTCTTTTAACGAAAGTTCACGGGCAAGCAGCACCCGGCTGACCCCGAACCGCTGCGCGAGCGCGATCCCTTCGGCGCTGGTGATGCTCATCTGCGTACTACCGAAAATCGCCACATCGGGCAAGAGCTGGTGAGCCAATTGGGCGATACCAACATCCTGCACGATGATGGAATCAGCACCAGCCGCTGCGATCTGCTCAAGAGTTTTGACCGCCTCGCGCAGTTCGTGGTCAAAAACCAGCGTGTTAAAGGTTACATATCCCCTGACCCCACGTGTATGCAGCGTGCGCATAACCTCCGGTAGTTCAGCCAGCGCAAAGCCAACTTTAGCACGGGCAGAAAATTGGTTGAGGCCGAAATAAACGGCATCAGCCCCAGCTTCAATGGCGGCGTGGAGTTGGGGCCAATAGCCCGCCGGACTCATGATTTCAGGTTTTATGTTCATCATCAAATTTCTTATACCATACGACGACTTACCCAGTATGTTTGTTTATCATGTTGCCAACGCGCCTACCATACATCAAACACTGCCAAATTCCCACACCTGCTCCCTTTCATCGAATAACACATCCTTTCCCCACTATCCGGGCGCAAACTCACTCACTGCAAACGGATGCGCGGGTTGAGCGCCGAATAGAGCAGATCCGCGATGAAGTTGGCAATCAGGATCACGCTAACTGTCACCATGACGATAGCCTGAATCATGAAGACATCCCGGTTTTTGATCGCCGTGTTGATCAACAGCCGTCCCATGCCAGGGTAGCTGAAGACCCATTCGATGACCACCATCCCGCTGATCAACCAGCCCGCGCTGGTGGCAATCACCGTAATGGTTGGGATCAGCGCGTTCCGCAGTACATGTTTAAAAATCACGGTCCGGTATGGCAATCCTTTAAGGACAGCGGTGCGCACATAGTCGCGCTTCATTTCCTCAATCACCCCGGCGCGCACCAACCGCACAATGTAGGCCATCAAGACCAGAGTAGCGGCAACAGCGGGCAGCCATAAACTTGGCAGCGCCTCTTGGAAGGATGCATCAGCCCGGATTGCCGAACTGGACGGGAACCAGCCGAACCGATCCGCGAGAGGATTGTCCCTCCAGCGCAGGGCAACAACCTGGATCAGAAAGATTCCGGTCACAAATTCCGGCAGGCTGACCACTGATAGAGTCGAAATGGAAATGACACTGTCCAGCAGTTTGCCTTCAGTCAACCCGGCGATGGTCCCCAGCAGAATGGAGAGCGGCAGAGCGATGATCATCGTAATTACCGCCAGACGCGCTGAATTGCGAACCCGCTGCAAAATGATAGGACGGATGGGTTCACGCGGGTCTGTAACAGTTTTACCCCAGTCGCCCTGGACAAAGCGGGTGCTCCACTTCGTATATTGGATCACCAGTGGATCAGTCAAACCAAATTCCTTACGCTTGGCCTGGACTGCTTCTTCGGATGCCTCGCGCCCCAGGACGACTCGCGCCACGTCGCCCGGCAGCACGCGCGCCAGGATGAACACCAGAATCGAGGTGAGAACGAGTGTCAGCACAAAGAAAACCAGACGCCGTGCCAGGTATCGCCTCATTTAGTTTCCTCGTCCATTTCGGCCCGCTCCACCAGCCAGCTTTGCCGCGCTGCCAGATCCTCTGGTGTGCGGTGGCAGCGGATCAGGTGTCCCTCTCCAGCAGCCTGCCAGGGCGGTTCTTCCTGTTCGCAGATATCACCCAGTTTGTGCGGGCAGCGCGTGTGGAAGCGGCAGCCGCTTGGCATGTAACGCGGGTTGGGGATTTCGCCGCTCAATCGCACCGGACCTTCGCTGATGTGAATCGATGGGATGGCGGATACTAACGCCTCGGTATAGGGGTGTAGCGGCGGTTTAAAGAGGTTGCGCCCAACTTCATAGACCTGCCCCAGATACATGACCAGAATAATGTCTGCCAGATAGCCGACCACTGCCAGATCGTGCGAGATAAACAGGTAGGCTGTGCCGCGCTCGGCTTGCAGACGCGCCAGCAGATTCAGGACTGCCGCCTGGACCGAAACATCAAGCGACGAGACAGGTTCATCGCACAGAAGCAGGGCCGGATCGGAGGCAAAGGCGCGGGCAATGGCAACGCGCTGTTTTTCGCCACCGCTCAGTTCGCTGGGGTAACGCTGGGCGTAATCGGCCCGCAAATTCACGCCTTCCAACAGGCGAACCACTTCACGATCTGCCGCTTCGCGACTCATCCCTGCCAGCTTGATCAGCGGGCGGCGGATTGCCTGTCCGACAGTCATATAGGGGTTCAGGGAGTTCTGCGGGTTTTGGAAAACCATCTGCATCTGAGCAAGAATGGCCTTGCTGCGCTCCTGCACATTCCCTCGGATATCCGCGCCGAGCAGGTCCATGCTGCCGGATGACCGATCTTCGAGACCGATGATGATGCGGGCCAGGGTTGTCTTGCCGCTGCCGCTTTCGCCCACCAGCCCTACCGTTTGCCCCTGCGGAATGCGGAAGGATACGCCGTCGACGGCGCGCACCGGGGCTGGGGGCACACCGCGCAGGATATCGATCGTGCTGCGCGGAACCGCAAAATACTTGGTAATCTGTTCGACCGAGAGAAGATCAGTCTGCTGCTCGGCAGCGCGGACAGAGGGAATGATCGGGACGCGGTTCTCCAGGTGCAGTTCGCCTTGCGCGATTTCCTGCCAGCGGTGGCAGCGCACAGATCGTCCTGCTTCGGATGGTTCGAGCGGCGGCTTGCTCTGGCGGCAGATGTCGATGGCAAAGGGGCAGCGAGGCACATAGACACAGGCCTGTGGCAGTTCTGTCAGGGCGGGCGGGTGTCCCTCGATAGCGTGTAAGGTCTCCCTCTCTTTGGTCTGGCCCAGGATGGGTACGCTGTTTAATAAGCCTATCGTATAGGGATGGAGTGGGCGAGCGAACAGGCCGGCGGTTGGCCCATCTTCCATGATTTCGCCCGCGTACATGACGGTAACCCGGTCACACAGCTTGGACACCACGCCGAGGTTATGCGTCACGTAGAGCGCACCGGCTCCCTCTGCCCTGATCAGGTCGCGCACGAGGTCCAGGATAATCGCTTCAGTGGTTACATCCAGATTGGTCGTTGGCTCATCGAGAATGAGCATTTGTGGCGACGTGCAAAGCGCCATGGCAATCATCACGCGCTGCTGCATACCCCCGCTGAGCTGGTGCGGGTAGCGTTTGCCGATTTGTTCTTCGTCAGGCAGGTGAACACGGCGGAACATCTCAATCGTGCGTTGGCGTGCTTCGCGGCGATTCAGCCCCATGTGACGGCGCAGGACTTCGGCAATCTGCTCCCCAATGCGCATCGATGGGTTGAGCGATTCAGCGGGATTTTGCGGGACAAGCCCTATGCGCCTGCCCCAGACGCTTCGCATCTCGCTGGGTGATTTCGCCGATAAATTGTCACCCTGTAGTTCGACCGCGCTGCCCGGTTCGATACGTCCGTTCGCAGGCAGGTAGTGGAGAATGCCCCCCGCTGCTGTTGTCTTGCCGGACCCAGATTCCCCCACCAGTCCGTCAATCTGTCCGGGTTGAATATCGATGCGGAAGTCATGCACAGCCCGAATCCACTGCCCGGCGATCTGGTAGCTGATCGAGAGGCGTTCCACATGCAGTAAGGCCGCCATCGTTTACTCGCCCCTCTGAAATGAGCGTCGCACACCATCGGACATTAAATTCACACCAACGACCAGCAGCGCGATAGCCCCCGCCGGGTATTCCAGTGCCCAGGGTGTCAGGGTGTAGAAGCGGCGCATATCAGAAACCATCAGTCCCCAGTCTGGCGACGGCGGGCGGGCGGCAAAACCCAAAAAACCCAGCGAAGCGACGAGGAAGATTGCATAGGAAAAGCGCAGCGAGGCTTCCACAACCAGCGCCGGAATCACCGAGGGAAAGATTTCGCGGAAGAGAATATACAGCCGCGATTCGCCCCGGATTTGCGCCGCCTGAACAAATTCGCGGGCCTTGACATTCAAGGTTGCGCCGCGCACCACGCGGGCCACAATAGGCGCATAGACCAGGGCAATGACCAGCAGAACACTGTTATTGGCAATCTCCGCTTTCAGGCTGCCTCGCTCAAAATGCAGTTCGCGCACAATGCCCAGGATCACCAGCGCGATCAGCAGGGCGGGCAGCGCCAGCAGCGCATCGATAAGCCTGCCCGCGATTTCATCGAACATTCCGCTGCTGTAGCCGATTATTAACCCGGTCACGGTGCCAATACAGTACCGCCAGCAAGGTTCCCAGTCCGGCAGTGCGGAAAATGCTCTTCGTGCCCAGGATCACCCGGCTGTAGACATCGCGCCCCAGGTAATCTGTGCCAAACGGATAATTGCCTGCCGTGTAGGTGCTGGTCTGGATCAGGCGCTCAGGATCGTGCCAGATAGCGCGTATTTTCTGCCCAAGCTCCAGCGTCGGCTTCTGCTGAGGAGGTGAGGACTGATCGTTGGTGGTATACGGAGCAAACCGTGAGCCAGCCAGCGCCAGAAACAGGAAAAACAGCACGATCAGCGTGCCGATGGCTGATTGTGGACTGCGGAACAGTTCTCGCAGCAGTCTGCTAATTCCCGCTGCTCGCCGCTCTAGCGCGTGCCGCGCCGAACGGAATGGTCGTTTCAATTCTATTCTAGAAACCGTCATGGTTGTCCCGTGGATAACATAACGGGGGCTGCTGCGCCCCCGTCTGCATTCGTCAGGTTGCAGTTCGATCAGACCGACGCCCGGAAAAAGTTCGTACGCCCGGCAAAGGGATGAACTTCAACACCCTGTACGTTGCTTAACATCACGCCGAACGCTGCGAAAAAGTAGGGGATGATGATCGGGCCGCGCTCAATCAGGATGCGCTGAATTTCATGGTAGGCGTTGACGCGCTCCGCCTCGTCAAGCGACGTTCCGGCGGTTTCAATAAGCTGGTCGAGTTCTGCGTCGCTGAAGTGCGATTCGTTCCACTGCGCTCCGGTCTTCAGATAGAGATCAAGATACGCTTGTGGCACAGGACGCGCGCCCCAGGGCGTAATACCGAGGTCCACTTCCAGCCAGCCGTTATCCGCATAGTACACCGCTTCCTCCTGCGGTTCGATGGTGATGCGGATGCCCGCCTCTTCCCACTGAGCAGCCAGCGCTTCAGCCAGCGCTACGCGATCAGGCAGGTTGGGCACGTAGAGTGTCATTTCCAGCCCATTCTCATATCCGGCCTGAGTCAGCAGATCACGGGCGGCTGCGGGATCACGAGGCGGAATGGGTGTGCTTTCGGTGTAATAGGCGCTGAAAACCGGGCTGATGGGTGAGTCGCGCCCGACTGCGCCAAAGCCAAATTGGATGCGATCAAAGATCGCCTGCCGGTCGGTTGCCAGTTTGAACGCCTGGCGAACCTTGGGATCATTACCCGGCTCCCGATCTGCGCGCAGCCGTACAAGGTCGTGACCGCTGGTTGGAACAGACTGGGCATCATAGGCCCCTTCCCCTTGCAGCGCCAAAAAAGTGACGTTATCCACACGCAGCACACCATCGACAACCTCGCCCCGCAGGGCATTTGCCGCCGCTTCAACGTCATCAAAATAGACGAATTCCAGCGTCTCAACGCCCGGTGCGCCACCCCAATAGTCGGGATTTGCTGTGAAAGTGGCCCGGTCAGCCTTGCTGTAATCGGACAAGACGAATGGGCCAGTCCCATTGAACCCACTTTCGAAGTCGGTTGTTCCCGCCTTCAGAATCACACAGTGGTTGTCGGTGAGGTTATAGAGAAAGTCGGGATTGGTTTGACTTAACCGGAAGACGACGCCGCCATTGTCGCCAGCTTCGATGCCAGTCAGGTTGGCAAACAGATCAGCAGTCGGGCCTTCGCCGCGCAGACGGTCAAATGTCCAGATAATGTCGTCAATGGTTAAATCGCTGCCATCATGGAATTTTGCTCCCTCCGCCAGTTGGAGCGTATAGGCCAGCCCATCGTCGCTGGCAGACCAGGATGTTGCCAGCCGGGGCACAAGCTCGGAACGGGAATTGGTGTCAAGCAAATAGTCATAGACCGCGTTCAAAAAGGCGATCTCGGTATCCGCTGATGCAGACAACGGATCCAGGGTGGTAGGTGCGCCTCCCCAGCCAACGCGCAGTGTGCCGCTTTGTCTGCGGGCCAGAGCGGATGAGACGGGCATTCCGGCAGCATGCATGCTGGCGGTGGCTATTCCTGCCGCACTGAGCTTAAGAAAATCTCGGCGCGACAGGCGGAGCAGACGTTCATTTAATTGGGCCATCTTCCTCACCTCGTCCAGGAATGCTTCGGACACAACAATTTAATTATGGCAAGAGTAGCTTTTCATGCACAATCATAAAGTTGCGCCAATACATAAAAAATTGTGACTGCTCCGCATTGGCGGTATGATTAAAGTCGCCTCGTCTTATGATACGAGGGCTGCAAATGCCCTTTGTCATTAAATTCTTTTTTTGCATCTGGAACTGGCAAAAACGACCAGTTTGTGTTGTTATTATCTCAAATTGTGAAACCTCTTTGAGGTATTTCACGTAATCTTCTGACAGGCTTCGGGTGTTCGCAAAAGCAACCTTAAGCGCTGCTTTTGCTCGTAGGACAAATCGTTTCCACAACTGCGTTTGCAGCCCACGGAAAGTCGAACCAAGGAGGATTCGTTCGATGGCAGAACCCTTCATACAAACATCAAAGTTAGTCAAGACGTTTGACACCCCAGCCGGGCCGTTGAACGTGCTGCGCGGGATCAGCCTGGATATCCAAAAGGGTGATTTCGTCGCCCTGGTTGGCCCGTCAGGAAGTGGTAAAACAACCTTCCTGAACATGCTCACGGCTGTTGATACACCGACCAGCGGTGACATTATGGTTGACGGTGTGACCATCACGGATGTGGCACAGCGTAAGCTGACCCACTGGCGCGCCCGCACCATAGGCATTGTGTTCCAGTTCTTCCAACTGCTGCCAACCCTGACGATTGTTGAAAACGTCATGGCTCCTATGGATCTGGCGCATGTCTGGAAACCTGGCGAACGTCGCAGTGTTGCCATGAGATTACTGGACCGTTTTGGCATTGCGGACCAGGCGTATAAAACGCCCGATATGCTCTCTGGTGGGCAGCAGCAGCGTGTAGCCCTTGCTCGCGCGTTGGCAAACAATCCGCCCTTGATTGTAGGTGACGAACCCACCGGCAACCTGGACCGGATGAGCGCCAGTAATGTTTTTAACCTGTTCCGCGAACTGAGCGAGAGCGGCACAACGGTCATTATTGTCACTCATGACCGCGAACTGGTTAAAAATGTACCGAAGCTTTTTGAGATTTCGGATGGCATGATCGGAGAAACCACGCTGGCAGCAGCAGCGGCACGGCGTACTCAGGAACTCCGCGCACTACGGACCAAATCAGCTATTCGTGGAGGCACACAATCATGATTAGAACACGCGGACGTAAGATTTTGCGCGACGTATGGGCGCGCAAAGGCCGCACCGCTATGGTCGCTCTGGCGATCTTCATTGGCGTGACAGGAACTATTGCCCTCTTCTCGATGAGCGATATTCTCATCAGCCAACTGAAAGAAGATGTCAAACAAGAAGAACTGGCAATGGCCCAGGTATCCGTCAGTCTCAAGGACGGTGTGCAGCCCGATAATGCCGCCACTCTACAGAAGTTGAGCCAATTCCCTGGGGTCACTGAAATTACCGCTGGCATGGAAGATATCCCGGTCTATTTCAAAACCGACCCTGACGACAAAGAATTTACCGATGGTTCAATCCAGGCCTATGTCGTTCTGGACCCGGAATTGGATCAGCCTCGCCTGCTTTCTGCCCCATTTGAAGCTCCAACGCCGATTGAACCCTATCGAATGGTGAAGTCGGGTGATCGCCATGAAAGTGATGGACAGTGGCCCAAACCCTTTACCCTGGTTGATGGTCAATGGTCTCCTGATCAGAATCAACTGGCCGTCGAGCTTCGCATGGCTGACGAATACAATCTGAAAGTTGGCGATACACTCTATTTGCGCGTGTTGAGCCAGTCCCGCAATCCCGCTGAATCAGGCGCAACGGGCACGATAGAGCCATGGACCATTACGGCTATTGTCTTCGACCCTTACGCGGCGGCTCCCAAGACGACTGTTTATACCGATCTCACCAATGCGAACTACCTGACGGGAATAGTCGGTATCAATGATTTCTGGGTACGCTTCGACGATTACAAATTAGCCAAGGACTCCCTCGATACTTTCCAGGATTCCATCGCCAATGATACGGCGTACATTCCCCGTTTCGCTTTCAGCGAAGATCCGGCGAAGAACAGCTTGATCACAACGGCCCAGTTGTTCACCAAGCTGATGAGCACATTGGCCCTGATCGCGCTGATTGTCTCCGGCTTCCTGGTGATCAACGTTATTTCCTCGTTGGTCGTTGAGCAAAAGCGCCAGATCGGCGTGATGAAGTCGATGGGCGCAACCCGCACGGACAACTTCGTGATCTATTCGGGTATTGCCTTTGCCTATGGCGTGCTTGCGGTTATTCCTGGGGTGATCGTCGGTATACCCCTTGGTAACGTTGCCGCCTATGCATTAGCAGGCCAATTGAATACCGTGTTGGAAGGGTTCCGTTACTCAGTCCCATCCATTATTCTGGGTGTTGTGGTTGGCTTGCTGGTTCCAGTAATCGCGTCAATCCTTCCAGTTTACAATGGCACGCGCGTCCAGATCCTTCAGGCGATGACCGACCTGGGTATTGGTGCCAGTTACGGCACAGGTCCGATGGCGCGGCTTATTGGCAAGCTGCCCGTTCCCATTACGGTTCGCCAGGGTTTCAGCAACGTCAGTCTTAAGAAAAGCCGTCTCGCTTTTACGGTACTGACCCTGTCGATTGCCGCTGGCGCTTTCATGGGTATTTATGGCCTGTTCACTTCAATGAAGGACGGCATCAATACCTTTATTGACACCTTCGATATCCAGATTGGTATTGCGCCAACGATCAGTGGGGATCCGACGCCGTTTGAAACGCTGTTGATGCAAAGCTTCGACACCAAAGACTATCTGAAGAGCAAGCTTGGCTACTCCAGCAATGAGGAGTTTGACACCTATTTCAACGGATTGAGCGACGATGAAAAGAATGCCCTGGTTCAGCAGTATCTTCCACAGGGCATGACGGTTGAGGATATCAACGCGAAAGAAAATAACGTGATCAAGTCTGTTGAACCGGGCTTCTCGGTTCAGGTGGAGTTTGAGGGATATGATCCTCAGATTTCGCCGTTTGGACCTCCTGGCATTTTCGCCTATGGTTATGATGTGACCAGTGAACGCCCCGCTTTCAAGTTCACGATTGATAAGGGCGAAAAACTCACACCGGAGAACGAGGACGAGGGGATTATCTTCGCCAGTGGGCTGGCAAATAATATGAATAAAAAAGTCGGGGATCACGTTGTAATGCGCGTCCCCGGCAAGACCCGCCAGTTCACCATTGTGGGCATTTCCGAATTCCCGCTGGATCAGGTCTGGGTGGGCTGGAAGGCCCTTGCTGAAATAGCTGATTACACCTACGACACGATCACGTCTGAATCACCGCTGCCCGCTGGGGCGATCCCGGCAGAAGCGTCTGATATCATCAAGTACGCAACGCTCCTGCAGGTTGAGGGGTATGAGACTTCCGGCCCCATGCCCGGTGTTCTCGCCCTGGGTTTCACACCCAAAATAATTCCCTATCTCACCTTTGATGAAGGTGGCTTCCCCAACGCGGGCGAAGCGGGTTTGGTGATCACCAAAGCGATGGCGGAAAAAGGCGGGTACAGCATCGGCGATCAGATTAACATCGCTTCAGAAGTGGACGGCGGACAAAGCGGTTCGTATACCATCACCGGCATCTTTGACCCCCCTGCGCTGATGGGTAGTGCGGGTGGTGGCGCAATGAGCGCTCAAGCGGCTATTCCTGGTGATTGGATCGGAATGTTCTGGCGCGATCTGGCGACAATGGATAACGCCTCGGTTGAATTGCGGCTGACTCCACAACTCTACTTCATTAACACCATCTACAAAGATCCCAGCGTGGATCAGATGGATAACCTGGTTGATAAGATCAATGACAAAATGGTGACGAGTGGTATTCCGATCTTCGCGCTCAATTTTGTCCAGTTGACGCAGATGATCAGTGATGGCTTCTTCACCATTCAGGCCATTCTAAGCGCCGTAGCCCTGCTGATTGCTCTGGTGGGGGCGTTGGGCTTGCTCACTACTCTCTCCATGAGTGTCTACGAACGCCAGAAAGAAATCGGCGTGATGCGCTCCATCGGCGCGGGGTCTAGCACAGTGGCGATCCAGTTCTTGACGGAAGGGTTGGTCGTTGGATTCATTTCCTGGCTGGTGGGTCTGGTTTGGATGGTGATTATCCAAAAACTCCTGCTGCAAATTATCGGCCCGGAACTCTTCTCGTTTGAGATCGTACCTGCTGCAATCATCAGCGGTTTCATCGGCATGATGGTGATCACGACGATTGCCAGCCTGTGGCCCTCTATCGCAGCGTCACGCAAGACGGTATCAGATATTCTGCGCTACCAGTAAGCGCACAGGAGAAGCGGAACAATGGCAGAAGTGATCTCACTGCAAACGGTGGAGAAGATTTACAAGACGAAAGCGGGTCCGCTCAAGGTGCTCAAGGGCGTGAACCTGTCGATCAACGAGGGCGAGTTCGTGGCGATTGTCGGGCCGTCGGGCAGCGGCAAAAGCACGCTGATCAACATGATCACCGGCATCGACCGCCCGACCTCCGGCGAGGTGCATGTCGCCGGGCAGCGCCTGACGAATATGAGCGAAAACGCGGTCGCCAAGTGGCGCGGGGCGAATGTGGGGGTCGTCTTCCAGTTCTTCCAGTTGCTGCCGACCCTGACCGTGCTGGAAAATGTGATGATGCCGATGAACTACGTCGGCACCTACAAGGGCAAACGGCGCGAACGGGGCATGGAACTGCTCGAACTGGTCGATCTGCCCGACGTGGCGCACAAGTATCCCAGCCAGATTTCCGGCGGTCAGCAGCAGCGCGCCGCCATCGCCCGCGCCCTGGCGAACAATCCCAAGGTGCTGGTCGGCGACGAACCAACAGGCAACCTGGACATCGTCTCGGCAGGTCTGATGTTCGCCCTGTTCGAGGATCTGGTCGACCAGGGCACGACCATCATCATGGTCACCCATGACCGCGACCTCGCCGGGCAAATTCCCCGTGTCGAAGAGGTGCGCGACGGTCAGTTGGTCGCCCCCGGTGAAGTCGATAAGCGTCTCGTGGCGGAACGGTAGATCGGAGCGGACAGCGAGAATCGGCTACTCGCTGTCCCTCTTTATGCGCAAAGGGAGATAGAGAAGATGAAAATTTCACAGAGCGAGGACAAAGGGTTAGTCCTATTTACTCTGGAAGGCCGTATTGACAGCGTTGGTGCCGGAGAACTGGACGAAGCTCTGCAAAAGGTAGCAGCGGTAGGCAAATATAAAATGGTGTTGGAGATGTCCAACGTCCAATATATTAACAGCGCCGGACTGCGTACCCTGGCCGATATCTTGACCCAAAACCGGAATCATAATGGCGACTTACGTCTCGTAGCATTGAATCCGAAGGTTGAGCGCGTCTTCAGAATTATCGGATTTGATAAATTCTTCGATACCTACGATACCCTGCAGGAGGCGACGGCAGGGTTCTGATAGACGATGACGGGAACCAGAAACCAAGCGCTGGTTCCCGTTTTTTCTGTGCCTGAGAATGCTGCTAAACTCAAACCAACAACGATTCTTCACCGGAGATCCAATGATGGATAAAGCCGCTCAGTTGAACACCGTTGCCGAGGCCGTAAAAAATCTGACTGACTCGCCCCTCTATACGTACCGTCAGCAGAACAAATATCACCCGGTGATTGGCGAGGGGAGTCTCGATGCCGCCTTGATGATCATTGGGGAAGCGCCGGGAGCCAGTGAAGCAAAAACGGGCCGTCCGTTCGTGGGGGCATCGGGCCGTTTCCTCGATACCCTGTTCGAGTCGATTGGCGTGCGGCGGGAAGATGTGTATATCACCAATATTGTAAAGGATCGGCCTCCCGAAAACCGCGACCCGTCTGCTGAAGAAATCCGGCTGTATGCGCCGTTTCTGGTCAAACAGATCAACATCATACAGCCCAGAGTCATTGCTACCCTGGGCCGCTTTTCGATGGATTTTATATTGGAGTTGTTTCATGTGCCGGAGCATGGGCAGAAGATCAGTGTTCTGCACGGCAAGCCGCTCTCTGCTCATGCTGCCTATGGCAGCTTAACCATTGTTCCTCTTTACCACCCCGCCGTCGCCTTATACCGGACGGACTTAAAAGCGACCTTGCAGCAAGATTTTCAAAGCCTCAAGCCGCTGCTTTAGCCAACATTGGATGAGGATCGTGGCTCGTGCTGGACAGCCCAGCCGAAAATGAGCATCCAATATCGCAATTCCCTCTGCAACACGGTGCTGCTTGCCTACGAAATCAGGCATCAGCCATATTTCCTATCTTAAAATCCTCCACGAGTCTGATGCGTTGTGGCCCAATTCGCTATAGTCTCAGAGGTATCCGAAGAAAGCTATTTAACAGGATAGGCTTATGGCGCAGCGCAGAATACGCGTACTGGTCGTCGACGATCACGACATACTGCGAAATGGTCTCGCGTTGTTTTTCGAGATGTGCGACGATTTAGAGTTCGTGGGAGAAGCGGACTGCGGAACGGGAGCCATTCGTCTTTGTGACGAACTTCGCCCAGATGTGGTGCTGATGGATTTGAGTATGCCAGAAATGGATGGCGTCACAGCAGCCCGCATCATTTTGAATTCTCATCCCGATATCCGTATTATTGCCCTTACAAGTTTCTATGATGCGGAACTTGTTCAATCAGCATTACGGGCCGGAATGATTAGCTATCTTCTCAAGAATATGAATACGGAGCAACTGGCTGATGCGATCCGCGCCGCCTACGAGGGCAAGGCGGTTCTTGCACCTGAAGCAGCTCAAGTTCTGGTTAATCTCGCGAATTCGTCACACGAGCCGGAATACAGCCTGACCGGACGCGAACGCGAGGTATTGGCCCTGATGATCAAGGGATGGACGAATGCCGAAATCGCGGACTATTTGACCGTCACTCATTTCACGGTGAAAAAGCACGTGAGCAGTATTTTGACCAAGCTCAACGCGGCGACCCGTACCGAAGCAGTCGCTCTGGCTATTCAGAACAAGCTGATCAAAGCCTGAACCCTTGCTCACGTCTAGCCCAAATAGCCACACAAAAAGAGATGGGCAGCCAGCTATATGGTAGCCATCTGCCCATCACTCAAGGAGAAGAAGCGACTTATCTAGACGCTGCTGGAAATCAATCCGCGCACATCATCCGCGAAACGCTGAATGTACGCCAGGACATACTCCACGATATCTTTGCTGGGGTCTTCCACCAGCGGCGTGAGGTCCATCCCAAAGGTGAGTCCGGTGGTTACATCGGTGGCATGGGATGCAAAATAAGTTGCATGGGCACGCCGCCGTCCCATCGTCGCCAGGTCATAGCGCTTCCCGCCAGCGATCTGGGAATCGAATACCCCCACCAGGGACATCTGGATGCTTTCCAGGTCCGACACATTGAAAGGAACCTTATCGGAGTTGACCATCCAGTCGAGGTCTCGCCACACTTCGCAGCCATAGAGTTTCTTTGGACGTTCTGATGCGGGCAGGCTGCGGATCGCGGCGATCACTTTGATGGCTACGCCCACGTGTGTCGGGTGTTTATCAGCTAAGTTGTGCGTGTAAATGACTTCCGGTTTAGCCGCGCGGATCAGCAGCGCGATATCTTCGACGGGGGCCTGATTCTTGCCATCTTTCACCGCCGAGCTTGGATAGTCGAGGAAAGCCTGTGCAGCATATTCTCCCACGAAGGCCGCTTTTTTCTGTTCTTTGATGCGAACTGCCTGCATTTCCTGGTCTGTGTAGTGCCCATACAATCCAGTGCGGGGTGATCCTGCGCCATTGGTTACCACAACGCCTGTAAACCACTTATCCTCGCGTTGGAAGCACTGCAAAATGCCTTCCATCGCCATAATTTCGAGATCGTCCTGGTGGGCGCTGATGCCCATATGTGTGGTGCGGGCCAGAGCCTGCTCTTCTGGCCGCCCATCAGGAACATAGATTTGTGCCGTATTTAGATGGAACTTCATACACTTTACTCCTGCCTACTTTTGAAGCTGTGGCAAACTGGCCGCAGCGATAGACTGCCCAACACGGCGGCTCTTTTCGTCTGGCAACTGGATGTGAATCTGTTCCGCCAGTTCAGGGAATTCCGCGCGCAGCACGTCGTTCGCGCCGTCCAAAAGCAGCGTCCCACCAGAGCCAGAAGTGCAGCGCCCCAGGATCAGGAGGTGCTTGATCGGGTAAAAATCAGCATAGTGCGCGACTGTGTAGCCCAGGTAAATCCCCATGCTGCGCCAGATGTTAACCGCCCCTTCGTGCCCCTGCTCCAGATATCCCTGGACGAACTTCAGCTTTTCGGCGTCGGTTACATCTTGCGGAACGGCGATTCCGGCGGCTGGCGCGAGACGGAAAACGCACTGTTGAGAGAAATACAGCGCGCCCACACCACGATCCCCGGACCATTCATCGACTGGCCCATCGGGGCGATAATCGACGGGCGCAAAGGCCAGTTCATTGAGCCAATCGGTAATATTGCCCTGCGGAGTCGCATAACCCGCCGCTTCACTGGAGCCGAGGGCCACGCCCAGGATGCTGTTATCTTCCAGCGACATCGAGCCAGCCAGAGCCGTTACTTCACCGTCGTTGATCACTTCCAGCGGGATGCCGCCCATCGCTTCACGGATGCGGCGGAAGAGGTTGTGGATATCGCTGTAGCGATCATCAGGGATACCCCGGAACAGGGAGGCAACCATAGGACGGTTATCGACATAGACGCCCGCTGAACTGCCGCCGATAGCATCAACGCGTGGCATTTTTGACGCGGCCATCTTCAGCGCCGCGAGAATTTTCTCATAGTGGTAAGTGGGATCGGTGTTTTTGCGCGGCTCCCAGACAATTTCTTCGCTGAAGACGGGCTGGCCGTCCACAACCGCCGATACTTTCAGGTCCGATGCGCCGAGGTCAAAGCCGATCCGGCAGCCATCCAGGTGGCGGCCTAGCGATTTTTCACTCTCATGTTCGGCGGGTACTTCTTCAGGCGCACAAGGCATCACAGTAAAGGTCTGCTGGTAGACTTTCTCGCCCATAAAATGATAGTCGAATGCGCGCGCGCCGTCCGGAGCATAGGTGCGCTTGATATGTTCGCCTACAAAGCGAGGACCCCCGACGTAAACTTTCCAACCACCGCGCTGCCACAGCAGGAATTTAACCAGCCGCTCCACGTACATCAGATTTGCGTCGGCGCGGGGATGGCCTTCGGGGAAAACCATAGTTTCAAAGCGCGAGAGTGTCCCGTTTACCCGTTCCAGGCCAAGCACCAGCGGCACGCCTGTTCCTGATTCTGCCACTTCCTGCTGGAAGGCACGGTTCGCCAGCACTGCCGGACGATAGGCCGGATCTAACGGGGGGACAAAACGGGGTTCGATCAGCCGGAATGATTGCGTCATGATACTTTAGCTCCACTTTAAACGTGATGTGAGAGACACATCCAGTTGGAAAAACTGATTAAGCCAGGGCTGTCCTTACCAGACAGCCGCACGATTTGCGGATGATGAGCCGGATACTGAGCACCGTCACGCCGCTGATCGGCAGTCCCTCGATCTGGCTGATCAACTGGCGAGTGGCGCGCCGTCCCTGGTCTACAACATCGGCTGCAACGGTGGTTAAGCCATAAGTTTCGGCTTCTGGCGCGTCTCCAAACCCGACCACAGACACCTGTCCAGGAACGGATATCCCTGCTTGGCGAAGGACCTGAATAGCCGCCGCACCCATCAGATAGTCAGCAGCGATGATGGAATCAAAATCCATTCGCGACGCGATCAGGTTTCTGATCGACTGGGCAGCGATGGCAGCCGAAAAATCGCCCCGGATAAGGTTATCGGCAGACACAGGCAGGTTATAGCGCATCATTTCGCGCTGAAAAGCCGCTTCACGTTCGTCGGCGTCGCGCTGACCGACAAGTCCCCGAATATAGATCGGCTTGCGGCAGTTGCAGCGTTCCACGACATGTTTGACCAGTTCAACCACACCCTGCGTGTTATCAACGATGACCGCCGGGATCGGCAGCCCTGGAACCTGATGGCTGACCAGCGACATTGGAACATCCGCCTTATACATCGCTTGTAGCAGCGAGATAGGAGCCGCATTGGCGATGCTCAACACACCAGCAACCTCACGATAATTGAGCGTTACGGGCTGGGGATGCTCCGGGTCTTCGGCATAGGAGTCAATCTTCACAGCATAGCCGCGTACTGCCGCGATCTCGCGAATGCCAGCGATCACATTCCGCTGGAAAACATCATGTTGGTTATTCGTAACGACCCCAAGCGTGTGCATAGCTTAGACCAGCCCCAGTTCCAGTTGAAGCGCCTGAGCAATCGCACCGAGCGCTACCCAGTTTGATGACTCCGCCAGTGAGAATGAGACGCGCTGTACCAGTTCGGGCAGAATGAGTTGGCTGGTGCGGGTAACCGTCTGATCCAGGAATTCCTGCCCCAGGTCGGCAATTGGCCCGGCGAGGGCGATATGATCGGGGCGCAGCAGACCGATCATCCAGGCGAATACCTGGGCCAGGTAGCCGCTCAGTTCACTCTGAAGAGCCTGGGCTGCCGCGTCGCCCTTGATCCGAGCGTGGCGAATGTGCAGATAGCTCAAGGCGGGGCCATCTTCAGCGGGCAGAAGTCCTCCCCCGAATGCTTCTCGCAGTGCATAGGCACGCTGCTTAACAGAATTCCAGCCCAGGAACGTTTCTAACAAGCCTTCACGTTCCGGTGTCGTCGCGACGAGACTTTGCTCGGCAACCCGCAGATGCCCGATCTCTCCGCCGCCGCGATAGGGCGTCCCGTTGACGACCATCCCGACGCCGATGCCGCCGCCCACCCGCACAGTAGCGAAACTGCCGACGTGATCGGTGGGACCGTACACAAACTGGGCCATAGCGACGAGTTCCGTACTGTTGGAGACGTAAACCGGGACGTGATAGTCTTCACTCAGAACTTCTGCCAGGTGCAGATTGTGCCAGCCCATCTGCGGAGCATAACGGACGACACCTTCCTCAGCATCGACCACGCCCGAAATGCCGATCCCGATGCACAACAGGGGCGCGTCCAATTGGGCCAGCAAACCGTTGATGACTTCGCTGTAAGATTTCCACCACTTCATCGCCCTGCGCGCCTTCCAGGTCGATGTAATGCTGGGCAGTGATCTGCCCGTTGAGGATGCCCAGCGCACCTAGCGCCCGTTCTTCGTTAAGCGAAATCCCAATCACGTGACGCGACTCTGGGACAAATTTCAACAGGCGTGGACGTTTGCCGCCCCCTTCTGTTGAATGACCATGCCCCTCTTCAACCAGCAGTCCTGCCTCGATCAGTTCGCTGACAAGTTCCGATACGGTCGGTTTCGCCAGCCCTGTTTCCTGGGCAAGTGCAGCCCGGTTATCGGCCAGACCACCATAAACGGCTCGTAATAGAAGCTGCTGGTTGTGGCGCTTGAGTTGGCTGTGTGTCGCCTTGTCGGTCGCGCTGTAGGATCGCATAACACTCTACTTATTCTGTGATAGTGACCTTTTGCAGCCCACGCGGCGAATCGACATTGATCCCGCGTGACTCCGAAAGGCCCAGGGCGAGTAGCTGGCCTGGAATAACAGCAGCCAGCGGCGACAGCCATTCGGGGATATTCCCCGGAAGGGGCAGCGCCACCCGTGCCGTTTCTAGCAGGTCTGGTACATCTGAGATAATGGTAAGATCGGCCCCGCGCTCGCGTAGGGTGGCAATGGACTCCGCCATCGTCTGATACGCCTGCCCGTGTGGGGCGATGGCGATCAATGGGAAGCGGGGGTCTACGACAGCCTTTGGCCCATGATGGAAGTCGGCAGAACTATAAGCTTCGGCCACAACGTAGGTGAGTTCTTTGAGCTTGAGCGCAATTTCAAACCCCGTTGAGTAATTGTACCCACGTGCCAGCGTAACACAATGGCTCATGAACGTGTAGCGTGCTGCCGTCTCTCGCGTATGCTGGTGCTGTTCCAAAGTCTGGTTAACCCACTCAGGAACGCGCGCCAGTTCTGCCTGTACATCGTCGCTGCCGCTTAGATATCCAGCTAACATAGCTGCCACCATCAGTTCTGCCGTATAGGTTTTGGTGGCGGCCAGACTTTTCTCGGGTCCGGCGCAAAGCGGAATGTGATGATCGGCAACCTGTGCCAGCGGTGATGATGGATCATTGGTGATCGATAGGGTGAGCAGCGCGCCAAGGTCGTGGGCCTGTTCCAGCACGCGCGTGGGTTCCAGCGATTGCCCTGATTGCGAAATACCAATGACCAACGCCTCATCAAGACGAGGTGTCGCATTATACAATGTCGTCAGAGAGGGTGTCGCCAGTCCAACATAGAGTTTGCACAGTGAGCCGAGCACATATTGAGCATAACGCGCCGCATTGTCGGATGTACCGCGCGCGACGATCACAGCATACTTTGGGCTGAGCCGTTTGATCTCATCAGCGATGGTGCGAATCTGGGACTGATTTTCTTCCAGCAGGCATCGCAAAACCTGGGGCTGTTCACCTATTTCACGTTCTAACTGCGTTGTCATGCTTGTTATCCTACTTTATGAGGTGCGCTCAACCTGCGTCTGCGAAAAGCCAGGGATCGCGCAGGGCAGCACACCTGCTGCTTCAATTTCACCAAAAAGCACCCGCGCGATGGCCTCTGTCGTGACGCGGCGTATACCGTAGGCGCAGAGATAGGTTCCAATCATTGGGAAGGCGATCAGATCATATGGCGTACGCAGCGCTACCACAATTAGACGCTGTCCACGCGCATGGATCGCCCGAACGAGTTCGGACTGGTTTGTATCTTTGTCCGCTCCGACGGTCCCCACAATGACATAAGCCGCTTTTTCAGTTGCGCTCAAGATTGCGCTGATATCATTGTCAGACGCATTCGCCGGAAGTTCAAACGCCTCTGTGTCTGGATGACGCCGCCGTATAGCATCCGCCAGTTCGATACGGACGCTGGACGAGGTATCGGCGGGGGTCAAGTCGACGGGCTGCGGGGTAATGACTGCAACAGCGTCTCCACTGCCGGGTAGGAGAGGCAGCAGCCCGTCACTCTTGACCAGCGTGATAGAACGATCAGCGATTGTTTGCGCAATCTGCCAGTGTTCTGAGCACCCAATGATATCGAGAGATGGAAGTGTAACCGGAAGCGTCTGGCGCAGCGCGTTGATGCGGGCCACTGCTTCGGGGCGGACCATACGCTGTGACTGCTCGCTGAGCAAGAACTGATTTGGTAAATGGGCCAGGAGGATCAGATCAGCGCCTGCATTGACGGCCATCTGGACACTTTCCAGCGCCCCATAGTGGGCTACGCCCTGCATATCCATCGCGTCGGTAACAATTACCCCCTGGAACCCCATTTCATGGCGAAGATATTGTTCCAGGATGACGGCGGATAGCGTTGCTGGATAGACCGAATCCATCTCGCGGAAAAGAATATGAGCCGACATAATCGCTTTAACGCCGCCCTGGATTGCCGCCCGGAAGGGAGCCAGTTCAACATCATAGATCCGCTTCATAGAGTGGATGATAACAGGCGTCGAGTAGTGCGAGTCGCCCGTGGTATCACCGTGCCCCGGAAAGTGCTTAGCGGTAGCAATGACGCCTTCGGCCTGCATGCCCTGGATGAGGGCTACACCCAGTGTCGAAACCAGTTCCGCATTATCGCCAAACGAACGAATGCCAACAACGGGATTCGCCGGATTCATATTGATATCCAGGGAGGGAGCAAAGTTCATGTTGATGCCCATCGCCAGCAGTTCGCGGCCCAGCACGCGCCCGGCCTGCTCCGCCAGTTCCGGCGAGCGGGTAGCTCCTAGCGCCATATTGCCGGGCAGTTCAGTCGCGCCACCACTGACGGCAATCAACTGCCCCCCCTCCTGATCGATGCCCACAAGGGGCGGCGGGAATCCCCCCTCTCTCGCCGCCCCGTGGAGCGAATCAGTCAGTTCTCGCAGCTGTGCCGGTGTTTCAACGTTCAGGTGCTTGAACAGGCAGAATGAAGAAATCTGCCCGCGCCTGACGGCTGCGATGGTGTCTTCGGGAACGGTCGTCCCGATAAACGTATGCATCAACTGCTGCATGACAAATCCCTTTAGCCCTTCGTTCCGGTGAGCGCTACGCTCTGGATGAAGAAGCGCTGCGTGAAGATGAAGACAATCAGCACCGGGATCACGAACAACACGCTGGCAGCCATGATGTCTTGCCAGGGAATAGGCGAATCCTGAAGATTGTTCTTCTGGGCCACATAGACCGGCATGGTAAACAACTGTGGTTTCTGCAGGTAGATGAGCGGCTGCATCAGGTTGTTCCACTGCCCAACAAACAGAAAGACGGAGATTGTTGCAATCGCCGGACGGCAGAGCGGCATGATCACCCACCACCAGATTTGGAACGGGCTGGCCCCATCGATCATGGCGGCTTCGTCCAGTTCCTTTGGGATACCAAGCATGAACTGTCGCAGCAGGAAGACCAGCGAAGCGCCTCCGGCAAAGAAACCAGGGAGGGTGATGGGATTGAAAGTGCGAATCCAGTTGATTTCGTGGAACAGTACATACTGCGGCACGAGCGTTGCCTGATAGGGGATCATCAGCGTACTCATCATCAGAGCAAAGACGACACCCCGACCCTTCCACTCCAGGCGGCTGAAGGCGAAAGCCACCATCGACACAGATGAGATCGTGCCGACCACAACCATGACCGCGATATAGACGCTGTTGAAATAGGAGCGGTAAAAGGTATCTTCGTGCAGCAGCTTGTCATAGTTCCGCCATTGAGCAACGTCGGGCAGCAGGCGGATCTGTGGCTCCTGGATTTCCTCTATCGTTTTGAGTGACGTTCCGAGCATCCACGCCAGGGGGAACAGGAAGAAAGCCGCTCCTGCCAGCAGCACCGCATAGAGCAAAACCTTGCGCAGAATACGCATGCTGCTCCGCCACCCGGCAGAATGGGTCATTTCATAGGTCCAGTTGGTCGTCGTATTCCACATATTTGATTGGCTAGCCATGATAACGATCCTCTATGCTTCGTAATGAACCCAACTGCGGCTGTAGCGGAATTGCAGTGTTGTCAGGGTCAGGATAATGATCACCAGGACCCAGGACATCGCAGCACCTTCGCCAACGGCAAGCTGGCGGAACGTGCGGTTAAACAGGTAAAAAGCGGCAGAAGCCAGGCTATCTTCCGTATTGGTTGTGCGCATGATGTATACGGTGTCAAAGGTTTGCAGTGCCGCGATCATCCCAATCACAACGTTATAAAACATAGCGGGAGAGATCATGGGCAGCGTGATGCGGAAGAAGCGTTGGATAGAGTTGGCTCCGTCCACTTCGGCGGCTTCATACAGCGAAGGCGGTACACCCTTCAACGCTGCCAGGAAGATCAGCATACCAGCGCCGGAACTCCACATGGTGATCAGGATCAGTGAGGGCTTGGTCCACAGTTCACTGGTCATCCACAGCGGAACACGATCCTTGCCGGGGAATTGATCGACGGCCTGGCGGAACAGGGCAAAGTGATAATTGGGTTTTCCGGTTGCTTTCGCAATATCCTCAAATGCCTTAAAGTAGTTCGCGCCATCTTTTGCCGAGCAAACCAGGAAAAGGGTGAAGAACAGCAGGCTCACAGCGAGCAGATAACGCCGCGCACGCTCATAGCGATTATTCATCAGGGCAGCACCCAAAACGACAGCCGCACCCAGCCCATAAATCCACATGGCCGAAATATTGGACTTTTCGTATCCTACGTTCAAATAGTCCAGGTTACTGCGATGTTCAATTGTTGAGCCAAGGGTCAGATAGTGGGTGAAAACTGTCAGGTTATTTCCATCCAGCTGGCCCGGAATAGCGCGGATGAAGATGATCAGCGCGAATAGGGCGATGACGGCGCTCAAAATGAGCACCTTTGTGCGCGACCATCCGCCAACGAAACTGGCAGCGATTGCAGCGATGACAGCGACAGTGGCGATCAGGTAGCCGCGTGCCGCACTGCTGCCCAGGTTATAATCTGCGTATCCAAGAACCAGGGCCAGGATGATGACCGCGAAAATGAGTCCGCCTACCCGCCACAGGTTGAGTTTCTGTTTAGCTAGCTGTGTGGCACTATAAAGAATCGCCGATTAAGACGAGGAGTCCGAAGAAGTATATCCAGGAATAACTCACCGGCTTGACGAATAACCCCTTCGATGCGAGGCGTCCAATGACAATCAGGCCCAGAATCTGCGCCCCGCGCCAACCAGAGACACGCTTTCCCTCGGACCAGTCGCCTCGGATGAGCGAGATCAGCATCAGCACAACAAGTGCTGCCGGGATGGTGTACTTTAACGGGCCAATCGGGTTGCCACGCTGCACGCCCGCATAGAACCCGTTGAACCCTTCCATTAAATAGATGAAGAGCCGGTAGAGGTAATCGAACACAAAGAAAGTGTCGGCAAATTTTCGTAGGGCGATATTGATAAAGCCACCGTTGCCGTTCAGCATATAGCGCCAGGCAAGCAGGATAGCCGGGCCGCCTGCCAGAATGACGGGCAGGTAAAAAATGGTTCGGAAAATTTTGATACCGCGAACTTCATTGTTTAAAAGTAGAGCCATCACCAAGGCAGCGGTAATTTGCAGGGGCACACCGATGAGCCCATAGTAAAATGAGTTCATCATGGCCTGGTTAAAACGGCGTCCGTGCGCGCCCTGGATGAGCATCATCCGCCGGTAGTTATCAAGATTAAACGTGTTCCCTTTGGTCCATTCCATGTGCTCGCCCAGCTTATACTGCGTAAAGCTGTAGAAGAGGGATGCAAAGGCTGGGCCAACGACGAAAATGATAAAACCAGAAATCCACGGTCCGGCAAAGAGGAACCCCCAGAAAACCTTCCGTTGTTCAGCTTCCGAGAGGCCACGCAGCCGGGCGATCCACTTGGCCGAATAGCCAAGTGCCAAACTGCATACGGCGATGAAAACCACCGTGTAAAAGGACCATTCAAGATTTCGAAGACGGTATTCGGCTGCCATAGTCTGCTTGCCTGTTCACTAAACAGTGTTGTCTTTCGGGATAAAATGCTGGTTCGATCCGGAGAGTAGAGTTTTGAGTGGGGGAGCCGAGGCCCCCCCACGTGCTAAACCTGAGTTCGGTGAGGCTAATTAGTCGATGTAGCCGTTTTCTTCCAGGATGGCGTCATACTCGTCCTTCAGGTTCTGCTGGGTGTCTTCCAGGCTCTGCTGGTCGGTCAGGTAGAGCATGGCCTGTTCCACGATCAGAGGACGGAGTTCTGCGCTGGCGCGGATGTCAGAGAAAGCGCGACCATATTCTACGGCCAGGTCCAGGAGCTTCGCCCACACGGGCTGAGCAGCCTTGATGTCTTCCCAGGCGTCCTGACGGACAGGGGTGAAGCCAGCACTGGTGTTGCTCATGGCAATCGCATTTTCCTGGCTGCCGATGAACTTCAGGAATTCAACAGCCAGTTCGGGGTTTTCAACGTATGAGCGGGACCGACGAGCCAGTCGATGAAGACCTGGATCAGGGGTGCACCACCCGCACCCGCCGGGTAAGGAGCCATCATCGACATTGTCCCAGACTGGATCATCCAGGGGAGGAACGTTCCACATGGGGAAGATACCGCTGACAACCACGCCCGAACCGAGGGGTGTGCCTTCGAAGGCGGGCAGACCGGCAGTGTCTTCGGTTGGGCATCATGATGCGGCGGCGGTCATACATGTACTGGAGCGCTTCAGCGGTTTCGGGGCTGTCGAAGGCGCTCGTGCCGTCTTCATTGTACAGTTCGCCACCGGCTGACCAGATGTAGGCAATGAATTCCTGGGCGTCGAACAGGCCGTTGCCGATGTCCATGAAGCCCATCTTTGCCATCCCGTTTTCACCAACAACGCTGTTCGCCTGATAGAAGGCCAGAGCATCAGCGAAGGTCAGCGGAGCGGAGAAGCTGGCGGGATCCGCAACGAGGTCGGTGCGGTAGAAGATCGGGCGAGGGCTCATCAGCAGGGGCAAGCCGCGCATGTGGCCGTTGCAGGTCACGGTTTCGAGAGCGGCAGGCAGGAAGTTGGCGAGTTGGTCCCAGTCGGCAAGATAGGGATCTACGTCAGTGAGCAGGTCGCAGTAGGTCGCGGCGTACTCAGAGCCGAGGTAAATGATGTCGGGGCCTTCGCCAGTGGTGATCCAGCCCGCAACGGTGGTATCGAAGCTGCCCCAGTCACCGTTCAACAATTCAACCTTAACGCCGGGGTGATCCGCTTCAAACGCCGGGAAAGCAACATTATTGAACCAATCAATGCCATCCTGAGGCAGACCGACAAGGTAGAGTTCGAGGGTCTGTGCGTCCTGAGCCTTGGCGGGCGCAGAAGGGGCTGCGGTCACGGCCATGCCAAAGACCATGATCAGAGCAAGAGCAAGATACAGACTACGTTTCATCTTACAGTTTCTCCTTGTAAAACAATTAGGTAGAGCGGGTAAACGGTTGAGTGGGAAATTAGTTTGCTACAGATATTGGCGATTGCCTCCTAGCAATGTGTGAGCGGCTGAGAGTGCACTTTTGCGCTAATCTGCGAGTTAGTAAGTAATCCTTACTAACTTACCATCAGTCTAGCATGGAATGGCGTGGCTTGTCAAGAATTTCTTTTATGGCTTTTTTACGAGGATATGCGGTTGAGCATATTGACTCATTAGAACATATGTGCTATACTATGAATGATAGACCCCTTGGTTTTGTCGAGGATCTGGCCCAAAGTTTGTAAACAGTTAGGACATCCCCTCAAAAAAATATGTGGCGAGGATCGCTACGAGAAGAAATGAGCCGCTAATGATCAACTAGCGCGATTTCTTCCCGTGACAGCACCTATCGAAAAGAGTCAAATTTCATCAAAAATGGCCCAAATGATGTCTTTTGCGGGACTTTTGGATCATTTTCGGGGCCGAAATAAATTTTCCGCCCGACTTTTCCCTGGCATCAGGCGCTAGGTGGATATCAAAAAATGCCGCTAGCAGGGTGTCCTCTAGCGGCATCAATGGACGAAGCTTAAAGGTTTATCGGCTGCGAATCGCCTTGCCAGAAAATGGCAATCCAAACAGCGGGGCGAAAACACAGTAATCTGTCAGGCCAGCTACCAGCGGCACGAGGCCGACGATCGCCACAATCACACCACCAATACCGCTCATCACAAGCAGGCCGAGAGCAACCAGAATGATACCAGCACCGATTCGAACAACTCGTCCTGTCGGGTTGCTTGCTAAAAAGTCTATGAGTGCCATCAGCGTGATCCTCCTCAATCATCATCCCATCGAACACTACTCCCTTAGAGTACGTTTTCCGAAAAAGGTTGTATCTGTTTCAAAAACTCTGACGAATTTTTTAGGGTTTGCTGATCATTTTCTTAAATTCTGTTGATGTAATTTTTATATGACGGATCGATCATTATGATCGATTTACAGAACGACAAAAAGCCGTTCACAAAACTACTGATGCTCAAGTGGAGGTGTACAATGGCAAACTTAACTCGTTGGAATCCGCGTCGCGAAATGGCCCTGAACGATCCATTTCGCTCAATCGAGCAGATGTTTGACGAAATGTGGCCCAGCCGCTGGTTTGGAAACGGCGAAAGCAGCAATGTCATGCTCCATCCAGCGATGGACGTGATCGAAAATGAATCCGATGTCACAATCCGTCTGGACCTGCCGGGCATGAAAACCGAGGATGTTAATGTTGAACTCGAAAACGGCGTGCTAACTGTCAGCGGCGAGATAGGCGACACCATCGAGAAGAAGGATGATCGGTACCATTACCGCGAGCGCAGTTATGGCTCGTTCCAGCGCAGCGTCCGCCTGCCCAACACTCTGGACTATGACAAGTGTGACGCTCACTTTGAAAATGGGGTTCTGACGATTACTTTGCCCAAACTGCCTCAGGCGCAGCCGAAGCAGATCAACATCAAGACGAACAAAGAGTCATAGAGTGCAGCGGAAATATAAACGAAATGCCGGGTTTCGCGAAAACCCGGCATTTCGTTTGTTCCAGTTTTGCCTATTCAGTATAGTCGTTCAGATTATCGACCATCTCCGCATCCACCCGCAGATGAATATCTTCCTCGTCAATATCTGCGATCCACGCGAGGCTTCTCCTCGAAGCACAAATCGGGAATTCCCGATGATATCCAGCAAGGGTCAAGTCTACCCGGATCGGTGAGCGGGACAGCTATTCGGTTGATGGCTTCGGTAAGAACGTGCTATCCACTTTCACTTCCTCTTTCCAGAGTCAGCGGGCATCTGGGCCGCCTGTTTGAGGAGGGCGCGTACCTCGTCGTCACTGACCTGAGAAAAATCTTTGTACCACAGCCCGACTGCCATAAAAGGCTCCGGTGTAAAGGCGCAGACAATATCATCAACAAGGTCTTGGAAGGCGCGGCAGGTTTCGGGGGAAGCGGTAGGTACTGCTACCACCACGCGAGCAGGACGCTGCTGGCGCACAGCAAGCACAGCGGCCCACATTGACGCGCCTGTTGCCAGCCCATCATCGACCAGAATAACGGTTTTCCCTGTAATAGCAGGTGGGGGGCGGTTATCCCGGTATTCGTGTTCGCGGCGTTCCAGTTCGCGCTGTTCCGCCGTGATCTGCTGCCTGATCGCCTTTTCTGGAATGTCTAATTCCTTGATCAAATTGTGATTGATCACCTGGATGTTTCCGGAGGCAATGGCCCCCATCGCTATTTCCTCATGACCGGGAACGCCCAATTTCCGCACGATAAATACATCCATCGGTACATTAAGGGCCAGCGCGACTTCATAGGCTACAGGTACGCCGCCGCGTGGCAGCGCCAGCACCAGTACATCGCCTCTGTTGGCGTAAGCGGCCAGTTTGGGGGCCAGGAATTTCCCAGCCTCCCGCCGATCCTCGAACTGAATCTGCACCTGTCAACCTCCTTACGCGGCTGCAGTCATTATATGGGTCTGGAACCATTCCTCGATCAGCCAGGCAGTGGTGTCGAGCACGTCCAGTTCTTCAAATAGATCGGATGCCGTAGCCATAATTCCCAGCCTTTTTGGTACTCTCAGTTGATTGAATACGGTCTTGGTGGAGATATTCCAGGTGAATCCTTGCCGCCAATGATTAGCAGCGTACGGGCCCTGACGATTGGCAAGGTTTCGAAACAGCGCAACTCGGCAATCGCGGTCGCCGCAGCGCCAAGGTGGGTGCCAATCAGCGCTAGCTTCGGATGGCGATTTTCCTTCTGGTTGGCAAAGTCAGATAAGGAGCAGAACCTTACGCCTACCAAGGAAATCCATGTCAAAGCGGAATTTGTGGCCCCGTTTTCCAAAGATCGAGTGTCTGTTCCTCTTGCGCCACCTATCCGTAGACACGCAATCGATTGTCGACGGATTTGACGCCCGGCATCTCTTCTAATCTTCGGATCAGTTCGTCCACTTCGGTAGATAGGATCGGTCCACTGATGACAATATGTCCATCTCTCACCTTTGCTTCGATCTGGCTGGCATTGGAGACCACACGCTCCATCTCCGCGTTGATAAGGGAGAGCAGCACATCATCAGTAATATCGTGCCCGGTAACCCGCTCCCGAACTTCATAGGCTGCATCTTTTGTTCGGTCCACAATCGTATGCGCGGCATCGTCAAAGGCTTCTGTGCCTTCTCGTTGCATCTGTGCCACTTTATCGCGAAGGGAATCGCGCCGGTTGGAATTAAGCAGATAAGCGATACCGGCACCTAAAAGCGTTCCGGTAAGCATTAATCGAGTCTTCATCGAGCCTCCTGTTTCCGCTATCACCTTCAGTATAAAAAAGAGAGGAGATGGAGAAATGAGGCAGAGAGGGGGTTTGCCAAGCGGTCTATCGGACCACTTTTTGATGGGCCAAGTGTCCTATAAAAAGGGGGAATGTCGTCCCCCTTTATGACTTATTTAAGGAAACCGCCGAGATAGCGCAGGGAGTAAATGGGACGATTTTTGAAGGTGATACCTTCAAGGCCCTGAAAGCGTTCGATGCCACCATGCGTATGATCCGTGTACTCATAATCGCCCTTGCTGTAGCGATCCGGACCGCGATAAGGACGCTCTGGTCCTACCAGCCGCAGTGCCTCACCGAAGATTTCGTTGAAAGCCGTGATATCAATATCTTGCCTCCAGAAGCCGCCGCCATAGGCCATCGACCAGATCGGTGTGCCGTTATGATGCACAACTTCTTGCCCGACGAAATAATTGCCTCCGAAGTAGATGTCCCGGTAAAGGAATGGGCCTTCACTGTATTCCAACTGGTGGGAATCAGGCAGGGCAGGATTGGTTATCTTATATTGATCACCCATCGAGGCATACGTCACCCGTTTGGCTTTCACCAGAAAATCCGCAAATTCTGCCCGGCGAATTGTGCTGCCGGTTGTTATCTGGAAATCCTGCGGAAGCTCGCCCGATTCTTCCATCCAGTACTCAAGCTGAATATTGTCGGGATCGCGAAAGACGACATACTTGTTCCCCGTGAAGAAGGTCTCAACGCCCATTGTTTCAACCCCGGCCTTCCGCAGTTTGCTGGTCAGATCGTGCAAAGCCGTTTCGGTAGGAGCCGTAAACGCAAGGTGATCCAGGCCGATCCGAAACTCGCTGAACTGATCGCCAGGAGGGATGCTGTTGTGTGTCAGAAACCAGACAGTCAGATCACCAACAGGCATATAAAACCACTCGACGGTTTCGGTTTTGACATCAAAGGTGTGAAAACCTAGCAGATCGCGGTAAAAGGCACGCGAACGGTTCAGATCGGATACGGTCAGGATAATGTGGTTTAGTCCTGGCGTGTTCATCATTTATCTCCTGGCAAGTGGGGGATGCGCCAAACAACACTGGCTCATTATACGCACTTTCAGTTTGAGGGTTTGCGCGCGCCCTGCCGGACTTCTTTTATCAGTGCTTGTATCACGGCGCGGCGCGAAATATTGTCACTTTCCTGAACTTTTGCCAGCCGGTAAATCGCGAATAGACCCAGGACAAAGGCTGCCAAAAAAGGGAAATCCCAGTGCTGCAAGGTCAACAGGCTTTGATTCTGGAAGGCATCGGCCATTACCCCGCCCAGGATCGGAGCCAGACTTGCGGCAATCGAGTTAATCAGACTTCTCGCCGCCAGGTAAGGCGTTGCATGACCAGGGGGAGCCAGCCGGAGGCCCATATTGTTTATTGCCAGAGCGACTCCGGCTAATGCGATTCCTTGCGCCGCGTGGATGATGATTAGCAGAGGAATGGTGAGTGCGTACCGTCCTGGCAGCGTGGTGAAAGTCCATGCCAGAATGCACAGGACAAACAGGGTGCTGCACGCCCTCAGAATGGGTTTATTTCCATACTGATCGGATAACCTGCCCCATGCCCGTAAGAATAGAATATTCGTCAACTGGCTGAGTGTCGTCAGGAGGATGATCGCGGTTAGCTCGAACTTGAGCGAGCGCAGCATATACACAGTGAAAAATGGAACAGCCAGGTTGATGGCGAAACTCCATGATCCCTCGAACGCAATTAAGGATCGAAAGTTGGTATCTCTGAAGGGAAGCGCCAGCAGGTGAACGAATCGTCCTTCTGAGGGACGCATACGCCGTTCGGGAATGCGCGCCGTGAAGCGAAGGATTCCGATCAGCCCGCCGATGCCGCCCACCAGGAAGAGTCCTGAATAAGCGATAAGCTGATGCTCCGGGAAAAACCGCTTCCACTGGTTCATATACAGCGCGCTGAGCAGCCCCAGGATCATGCCGAGCGCAGCCGAAAGTGACATCCGCCGCGAGAAAAACGCGCCCATTCGTTCGGCTGGAACAAGGTCTCGGACCCAGGATGCGAAGCTACAGTTGGAGATCGCGACAAAGCTGGAATGCACCGCATAACCCAGCAGAAGCAGGATAAGCCCGTTCCGGTTCGGCACCAGGAACGGAATCAATGCAATAAGCAACCACATCGAGCGGGCAAAAACCGTTGCAATCACCGATATCTTCCGCCGATTGCGGACACGCTCAACGAGGGCAATGGCGGGCAGTTGGATCGTTTGGGCCAGCGGGCTGATGGCGGCAAGCAGCCCGATCACAAAATTCGAGGCATGGAGTTGGGCAGCAAAAGCGACCAGAAATACGCCGCTGGTCAGAGACACCATCACCTGATTGAACAGGTTCTCGCGGATAAGATTACGAAGGCCCGCTTCTATTTCAGCGTCGCTCAGATCATCCTGAACAGTAAAGTCCACACCCAGCACCTTTTAACCAAAACAACAGCCGCTTCTAGTTTAAAAGCGGCTGCCAGAAAATAAAACCCCGTCTATTGTTCCGGCGGGGCTTGTGGTTCCGAATGGGGAATTCGTCGCGGCTGCGGCTCGACCTATACTGGCTGATGCACCAATAATGACAACGACTTGCTCCCTGAGGGGTTTTGACATGTGGCTTCTTACTCCATCTCTTCTGAACCAAAAGGAGTTGTTGTAGTTAGTCTAAGAAATATATTGATGATAAGCTATAGAGCATCGAGGTTGTTTTTGCAGGGGCCATAAGACCTAAAAAGAAATTAGGCCGAACGGTTTTTTGTAATTGGTTGTTTTGAACAAACTCGTATTTTGACAGAGAGGACATAATGATATGGTCTCTGTCCAGGAGATAGTCTAAATGCCTAAACCTACTTCAGAGCAAATACTTCCTTTAACTTGTTTATAAATTAAAAATAAGTATTATAGATACAGATAGAACCTCTAAATGAGATCGAAGGAGGTGATACGGCGAGAGTAGAACATCGGAAAACACAACTTATTTAAGGTGTGTTCCTGCCAATGGCAGGGTAAATGTTTTTTGCCGTTGAGAATTATGCTAAAGCTGAGGAGAGGAAGCATCATGCGTAAGTTGAACCCATTGCGTTTTGCCCTTTTGCTGGCAGTAATCCTGATTATGGTTGCCAGCCCAGTCTACGCTGCTAATACGAACACAGCGTCTAACCGCGCTGCACAGGATGACGCTGGCAAGGTCGTTGTTGCCCCTGGCGATACGATCAAAGTCGCTGTTGTCACCGATCTCACTGGCCCCATTGCCGAAATGGGTCTCGACATTGAGCATGGCGCAGAAGTTGCCCTCGCTGACTTCAATGCAGCGGGTGGCGTCAAAGGCTTCCAGGTTGAGTTTATTGTTGAAGACGACCAGTGCTCACCCGACGAAGGCACGACTGTAGCGAATCGCAACGTTTCTAATCCTGAAATCGTCGCGGTTGTTGGTCATGTCTGCTCTGGAGCGACCATTGCTGCTTCGGACATCTATGAAGAAGCTCGCATTCCGATGGTCTCCCCCAGTGCCACCCGCGCCCAATTGACAGCGCGCGGCCTGGATGTTGTAAATCGTGTACCGATCAGTGACTACACTCAGGGTACCGTAGACGCGAATTACCTCTACAAAGAACTGGGCGTCACCAAGCTTGCTTTGATGCACGACAACGACGCTTACGGCCAGGGTCTCGTTGAAGTTGTCCAGCAGCAGTTCGAAGCGCTGGGCGGCGAAGTGGTTGCCGTCGAAGGTATCAACGTTGCAGACCAGGACTTCCGCCCTGTTCTGACCCTGATTGCTGCTGAGGAACCAGAAGCGGTCTTCTTTGGTGGTTATAAGGAACAGGCGATCCTGCTCGTCGCTCAGATGAAGGAAGTTGGCCTCGAAGACGCTATCTTCTTCAGTGACGATGGCATCTACGGCACGGCCTTTATTGAAGGCGCTGGCGATGCTGCCGAAGGTGCCTACGCAAGCTTCTCCGTACCAGAAGAAGTCGATCCTGCTGGCCCCGAAGCTTTCGACACCGAATATGAAGATATGTTCGGTTCCAATCCCACGGATCTCGGCCCCTATCACTATCATGCCTATGACTCAGCGATGATGATCTTCCAGGCGATTGACAAGGCCTCTGAAGTAGATGCAGATGGTAACCTGGTGATCGACCGTGAAGCCTTGATCCAGGCTGTTCGCACAACCGCTGGCTACGAAGGCCTGACCGGCAATTTGACCTGCGACGAGAAGGGTGACTGCGGCGCTGGTTCAATCGGTATCAGCATCGTTGAAAATGGCGAATGGGTTCCTGTGGAAATTCCAGAAGATCTCGTGGCTCCGGAAGCAGCAGCGACCGAAGCAGCGCAGTAACCGGTTAGTGATTTACTAAACCACCAGCGCCATGAGATATGGCGCTGGTGTAATTTTGACGAATAGGGTGCCCGTCAAGTTATAATGACGGGCCACCTTTTAAAATG
This sequence comes from uncultured Chloroflexia bacterium, assembly GCA_963753545.1. Lineage (GTDB taxonomy): Bacteria > Chloroflexota > Anaerolineae > Aggregatilineales > Aggregatilineaceae > CAVWCQ01. The sequence continues at coordinate 4,089,436 of CAVWCQ010000008.1, read as the reverse complement.
AACTGGTTAGATATGGCTGGCTGCTGCCAGGTGGCGCTCTTTACGGAGGATAGGATGGCGCAAGCAACACAGGAGCGTTGGCTGAACCGCCTGGATCTGGATTATGACCAGCTCAGCGGTCGATATCTTGGTATAGGGGCTTTGCTGGCTCTTCTACGTGTCTTTTGGGTGATCGCCCGCACGTCGAAATTGCTGGGCAGCCCCGATGACAGTTTTCTTAAAGCGATTGAGCAAATTCTCGGATACGGGCTGGTGCTCTATGCCGGATTTGGGTTGTTTACCGCGCTCATTATATTGACCAACCGGATGCGCCAAGAGGATAGTGTTTCGTCAACCCGTCTTCTGATCAATGTGGCGGGTGTATTTGTCTTGTTGGCCGTCGAACTACGAATCAGCTCCGTCATTACCGCTCATAATAACCCCTACTACCCCTTCACCTTCTGGGGCCAGCAACTAACCAATGGACTGATCTTAGGCGGCGTATATGCACTGGTGGCGCTTGGCTATACGCTGGTTTATGGCATCCTATTCATGATCAACTTCGCACACGGCGAAGTGCTGGTCGTGGGAACCTATGGCGGCTACTTTGCCCTGCTCTATCTGACCGACCTCGGACATGGCAGATTTGAAGATGGAGCGGCTATTCTGGCGACAACGGTGATTCCACTGCTGGTTGCCCTCTTCTTTTTACCACCCGGCACATTCACCCGGCGGCGTCAGGCTGAGGAAGTTTCGAGTGGGTCTCGCCAGTGGATGCAGCGCTATCTTGGTCTCCCGATTCGGCTCGCCATTGGAGCCTTAATCGGCTACGGTCTCGTGCAGGCATTGGGCGGGTTTGCGCCGAATGTCTATCTTGCCGTGATTACCTTGCTGGGACTGTTCTTTGTTCTGGTGTTAGGCATGGTAGCGTCCATGCTTGTGGCGATTACCGTGGAGCGAGTAGCCTACCGGCCTTTGCGCCGCGCCCCGCGCCTGACACCCCTGATCAGCGCTATTGGAGCCTCTTTCTTTTTGCAGCAAAGCCTGCTCAATATTTTTGGCCCTGGCCAGCGCTTCTATGAACGGCCCGACTTAATCAAAGATACCGTCAAAATTCAGATCGGCAGCCTGGGTTCGATTCCGCTTACGAAGACAGGCATTGTCATTGTTTTCTTCTCGATCATTCTGATGATCATGCTTTATCTCTTTGTAAAACGTACTAAAACAGGGCGTGCTATGCGATCTGTGGCGGAAGACAAGGACACTGCCGCATTGATGGGTGTGGATGTTGATCATGTCATCGTGGTCACATTTGCCCTGGGCGCGATGTTAGCCGGAGCAGCCGGGGTGATGATGGGCTTTCACAACCTGTCGTTTAACTTCCGCAGCGGCTTTATCCCCGGCCTGAAAGCCTTTACGGCAGCCGTGTTGGGTGGCATCGGCAACATCCCCGGCGCAATGTTCGGCGGCTTCTTCCTCGGGCTTGTCGAAGCATTTGGACCAACGATGCTTGGTATCCCAAATGAATATAAAGATGTGATTGCGTTCAGCCTGCTGGTTCTCATCCTGATCTTCCGGCCAACGGGTCTGTTCGGTGAAGTGCTTTCGGAAAAGAAGGTTTAGCCATGACAACCGCACGCCTTCAAGACTTTATTGCTCCCGTCCGAAAAGGGATTGGGGCTGGTTTTACGGTCGGGCTAATCATTATTTTTCTGACCCTGATCGGTATTCCGATTAATATCGAGAATCTGGCGCTGTTTTCGTTCTTTTTCGTAACGGTGATTTTTAGCGTCCGGCTGACCCGCCGTTTAAAGGCGGAACCGTTAGTCCATGTGATAAAAAATGCCTTGGCGCTGGGGTTAGTAGCGGCATTCACGGTTTACCTGCTGATGGCTCAGATTAACCGGTGGCAGGCCAGCGGCGTTGATGTCAAAGGAAAATACTTTGACGCAGTATCGACCGGAACGACGAATGTCTTTACCGGGGTTCCAGAGTCGGAACTCTTCCCTAACCCGGCCCGTGATCCTCTGACAGACAAATACCCTGAAGGCGAGGCGCTGCGCACCAATCCAATGCGTCTGACGCTAGGCTCGGAAGATGATCTGCATCTGAAGCTGGGGCTGGCAGGTAAAGCATGGTTTGTCATCCAACTGCACATCGGCGGTTTCTATGGCTTTTTGCTGCTGCTCGTCGCTCTGGCGTTGATTGCCGCTGTTGTCACCTGGGCTGCTATCCGCGCCAACGTGGGGCAGACCCAAAAGCAAATGCGTACTCGCCTGTCGCAGCAGCCTGTAATCAGTGCCTTTGCTCACTGGTTCCTGCTGCTCTTGCCTCTCTTGTCATTCGTATTCCTGTGGTTGACCGTGACCAAACAGCCTGGCAGCAAGAGCCTGTTCGTATCATTGGGAAGCAGCCAGCAGGAAGTGCAGCTTCTCACGACGTTTCTGATCGTCATTAGCGGTCTGGTTGCGATCCGGCTGGCTCAGCCTAACGATTGGAAGTTGAACTATCCGCTGCGTCTGCTTGTCACGCTGGTTGTGACCGGACTCGTTGTATTCCTGGGTATCTGGCGCATTACAGCCCACCACGCTTATATCATCGCCACCTCTGGCGCTCCCAAGGGCAGCGAGGCGCTGACGGTTGGTGCGCTTGTAGCTGTTGGTCTGGGGTTGGCCGCCATGCAGGTGAGGTCACTGCGTATGCCTGGACGGCTAGAGCAGCAGGTTGCTATTGCTGCGGCGGTGGGGAGCATTGTCTTGCTGCCCATTACCCTGAACCAGTACCAGAATGATGTTTTGTCACTGGTCGGCATTTATATCCTGCTCGGCCTCGGTCTCAATATCGTGGTTGGTTATGCCGGGTTGCTCGACCTGGGGTATGTGGCGTTCTTTGCCCTCGGCGCTTATGCATACGCCTTCCTCTCATCTGATCAGCGAGACGACACGACAGGCGCGCTCAAGTTTCCGGGGAACGACGCAACTGTTGTTCGCATTACCGCGTGGAGTATCACAACAATGATCATTGCGGCTCTGGTTGTTGCCGCAGGAATTTACTTATGGAACAACCGGAAATCCGCACAAAGCAGGCAAAGTGAAACTCATCGCTCGTTATTGAACCTGCCATCTCGCCCGACAGGCTCGGTTACAATGCTGTTGATCCTGGTCGCTGTATTCACCAGCCTGATCGTTTCCGCTATCCTGGACAGCTCCGGTTTTTACAAAGATATATTCAGTGAAACGCCGCCCTTCGTTGTGGGGTTGTTCATCGGTATGCTGGTCTCGGCTATATTCGGCCTGCTGCTCGGTATCCCTGTCCTGCGGCTGCGTGGTGACTATCTGGCAATTGTCACCCTTGGCTTTGGTGAAATCATCAAGCTGATGTTCAACAACCTGAAGGATTACACAGGTGGCCCGCAAGGTGTTTTGAAAATCCCCCGGCCCCTGCCCACTGGCGCGTCTGGGCCTGTGACGTATCTGGTGATCACCTATCTCGTCCTGCTCGGCGTGGCACTGACCGCTTTCTTCTCTACGCGCCTGCGCCTGTCGCGCATCGGGCGTGCCTGGAACGCGATGCGCAGTGATGAAGATATCGCACAGTCAATGGGTGTCAATCTGGTGCAGACAAAGCTGCTTGCCTTTGCGATGGGTGCCATGTTCGCAGGGTTGGGAGGGGTGCTGGTTGCAGCACGGCAGCGCAATATTTTCCCCAATAACTTCACGCTGGATGTCTCGATTGAAGTACTCAGCCTGGTGATCATCGGTGGTATGGGCAGCGTCCCCGGTGTCATTATTGGCGCTATCGTGCTGATCGGTATGCCAGAAGTGCTCCGGGAGCTGTACACCTACCGTATCATGGCATTTGGCGCGCTGTTGGTTGCGATGGTGATCCTGCGGCCCAAAGGCCTCCTGCCAATGCCGCCTACTCAGCTCCAAGAACGCGCTCGTGAGCTTGCCCACCGGCACCAGCCAACCGAGGAGAGCCAACCATGACTTCATCTACCGATCAACCTGTGCTTCAGGCAGTTGGAGTTACCAAGCGATTTGGCGGCCTCACAGCGGTGAATAATCTTAGCCTGATCATTATGCCGAACCAGATCGCCAGTGTGATTGGGCCGAATGGTGCCGGAAAAACGACCTTCTTCAATTGCGTTAGCGGCTTTTATACGCCAGAAGAAGGGGAAATCTGCTTTCTAGGCCACATGATTCATAATCTGCGGCCCGATCAGATCACCAAGCGCGGCGTCGCCCGGACGTTCCAGGCGATCCACCTCTTCTCCGGTATGACAGTGCTTGAAAATGTGCTCGTCGGCTGTCATGCCAACCTGCTCAGTTCGCCCGTAGGTGCTATGCTGCGCATGCCGCTCAACAAGACGGAAGAAGACAGAGCTTTAGAGAAAGCCTATACGCTGCTCGAATTTGTTGATCTGGCTCAGGATGGCGATACCCTGGCAACGAATTTGCCTTATGGTGACCAGCGCCGCCTGGAGATCGCCCGCGCCCTGGCGAGTGATCCCGAGCTGCTGCTGCTGGATGAGCCAACCGCCGGGATGAATCCCAATGAGACCGAAGAAACGATGCATTTCATCCGCCGTCTGCGTGACGAACGCGGCCTGACGATTTTGCTCATTGAACACGATATGAATGTCGTGATGAGCATTTCGAATCAGGTCACGGTGCTTGACTATGGGCGCAAGATTTCGGAAGGCACGCCAGAACAGGTCCAGCGCGATCCGCTGGTCATCGAGGCATACCTGGGCGCACCAGCCGACGATGTATTATCATCGCACACCGTGGCTGTTGTGGATGATGCAGAAGATGATATTGAAGAACCAGCCAAGCCCGCAACAACAGGACGGCCCGCATGACTACTCTGCTCGAAGTCAATAATCTGCATACCTACTATGGCAAGATTCATGCCCTGAAAGGGCTTTCGCTCACGGTAGACGAGGGCGAGATTGTTACCCTGATCGGTGGAAACGGCGCAGGCAAAACAACCACTCTCAAGAGCATCTGCGGCATTGTACGCCCTACTGAGGGGCAAGTTCTATTGGAAGGCGAAGATATCACGCGGTTAGTCCCTCACCGTATTGTCGAGCGCGGCATTGTCCAATCGCCAGAAGGCCGCAAGATTTTCCAACGTCTGACCGTGCTGGAAAATCTGGAGATGGGTGCCTACAGCCGCAGCGACGATCCGCAGGAGATCGGACGCGACCTGGAGTTTGTATTCGAAACCTTTCCGCGCCTGAAAGAACGGCAAAAACAGCTTGGTGGCACACTCTCCGGCGGCGAGCAGCAGATGCTGGCGATAGGGCGCTCTCTGATGGCCCGCCCACGCGTGCTGCTGCTGGATGAGCCGTCGATGGGGTTGGCCCCACTGCTGGTGCGCGAAATCTTCCGCATTATTGAATACCTGAACCAGCAAGGCACGACAATTTTGTTGGTCGAACAAAACGCGCTGATGGCGTTGGCTGTTGCGCACCGGGGCTATGTGCTCCAGACGGGAAATATCATCCTGTCCGATTCAGCCGAAGCGCTGCGGCAGAATGAAATGGTGCGCGCGGCGTACCTGGGCGAGCATTAGGCAGCTAGAGGGGGAAAAATGATCAAACGAATGAGCGTACTGTTCGTGATTGTCCTGATCGCCCTGACAGCCTGCGGTCCCAGTCCGAAGAAGCGTAGCGATGAATTTGGCAAATACATCCCAGCCGAAATTGGCGAATGGGAGCGCAAAGATAACAGGACTTTGACGCTAGGCAGCAGCACGGTGAGCAATCAGGGCCACATTACCTACGAGTATGAAGGTCCAAACGACGCAATTGCCTACATTGTCATTGATGCCTATCCCAGTACCAATGCTGCTGAGATTGCCTCCAATAACCGCCAACGCGATCTGATGATGAAGGAACTGAAATTGGATGCGGATCGCGCTCCCAAGAAAGTTACGGCGCAGCTTGCCCAATCCGAATCGGGGATGGTCCGTTATGCGCTGATGCAGGAAAATGAGATCGTCGTGGAGATTAACGTGATCGCTGCCGACGGAGAAGATCCTATCAGCGATGAGGTGTTTAGCCCCCTGGTGGATACCGTTCGGACTGCCTTTGCCAAGGTTGCCGAATAATGTTTGACTACAGCCCGGAGATAGTCCGGGCTGTTGCTTCGCAATAACTTTTGAGGAGAAAAGACAATGCCATTTTTTGATATGCCCCTTGAAGAACTACAAGTATACAAGCCGGATCGGTGCGAACCTGCTGATTTTGACAGCTTCTGGCAGCAGACGCTTGAACAGGCCCGGCAGCACCCCCTGAATCCCGAATTTATCCCGGTGGATGCCGGATTTAGCACGGTTGATGTGTGGGATGTGACCTTCTCCGGTTATGGAGGGCAGCGGATCAAGGGATGGTTCCTGAAGCCGCACGGCGCACAAGGCCCCCTGCCTTGCGTCGTTGAATATATCGGTTATGGCGGCGGACGCGGCTTTCCCGCAGCGTGGCTGCTCTGGCCGAGTGTGGGCTATGCCTTTTTGGTGATGGATACACGCGGGCAGGGCAGCGTCTGGCAGCCTGGCGACACGCCCGATCTTCCCGATGGGGCGAATCCGTTTGTCCCCGGCTTTATGACACAGGGGATTCTTGATCCGAAGACCTATTATTACCGCCGAGTGATTACGGATGCTGTGCGCGCTGTCGAAACGGCCCGCAGTCACAGCGCCGTTGATGCGAAGCGCGTAGCGGTTACCGGTGGCAGCCAGGGTGGGGCGCTGACGGTGGCTGTCAGTGGACTGGTGAACGATCTTGCCGCCAGCATGCCCGATGTGCCGTTCCTGTGCCATTTCCGCCGCGCTGTTGGCCTGACGGACAGTTATCCGTATCAGGAAATCGTGGTCTACCTGACCACTCACCGCCACAAAGAGGAAATCGTCTTTAATACGCTCTCCTATTTTGATGGGATCAACTTCGCGGCCCGCGCCAATGCGCCCGCGCTCTATTCGGTTGGTTTGATGGATGGAACTTGCCCACCCTCGACGGTTTATGCCGCGTATAACCAGATCGCCGGACCTAAGGAAATTCGGGTTTACCGGCACAACCAGCACGAAGGCGGCGGCCCATTCCAGACCGAGGAGAAAAAGGCGTTCTTAAAACGCCTGTGGGGGTAATAACCTGCGGGGCGGAAACCGAAGATTGAAGCGAGCCGCCCCGATTAATTTCATTAGAGGGGTAGAAGTTGATCACTTAGCCACAGCGGCGAGCCTCATTTCTTAAGAATGAATATCATCGATGCGGCCGCCTTAAGGCTTTGAGGGCTGTTTGGAGGGGGAAAAGTCTCATTTATAGAAGTAAGTAGATTACATTTTGATAATAAAATCGATTACGGAGCGTTTCGATCTTAACAATCGACAAAATTTAGTTGATCACTTCGAGGCCTTTTGTTCTCGTGACGATTTTTCACCCCCTATTTTTCGGTTCCATGACTAACCATTCTCTAACCCTGGGCGAACTTTCGGCGCTGATCCGATGTTCGCCTTTATTCTTTTTTTAACGATGATACGCTTGAAGGCGGGGTGCTACTTTACCCCTCTTATTATGATAGAACTAATGTTCTGTCATGTCAAGCGCCTAAAAGCGAATTGTAGGGCTGACTCATTCAAGCCAAAATATCACCGCAGAAACAAGGCACTACCTTTATGGAATGAAATCAACGGTGTGGATCGCGGGCAGACCCTCATCCCGGCTCAGCGCCTCACTGCGTGAGGTTCGGCTGAGCTTCCCTTCCCCCACAGCTTGGCTTGCTTCGCAAGCACGCGGGGGGAAGGGGAAAACGGAACAAGGTGTATTGTGCGGCGTTACTGAAGATCCCATTTACCGCTGCTGACTTCCGCCATGATCTCCTGGTTCAGCTTGTGCTGCTCCAGGTAAACCTGCCGATCCGCCGGGTCGCTGATCAGATCTGCCTGGGCGTGCATCATGGCGTAGGTCTGTTTGAGCAAATCACAGGCCGAGGTATCCTGCTGGGCGGCCAGGATTTTGAAGTGGTTGAATAAAATCTGGTGTTCCTCGCCCGGCACATTTAACTGCTGAGCCAGCAGAGTCATGGCCTGGGTCGAGGCGGTCACGGCAACATCAAGTTTACCCGCACCCAAATAGACCTGCCCCAAGGCCGAGAGATCCTCAATCATTTCTCCCTTCAAGCCGAGACGGGAGTGCAGTTCATGGGCCTGTTGAAGATAGTCTTTGGCTGGACCGAACTGCCCGCGTTTGAGCGCCAACTGGCCCAACCCGTGCAGACAATAGCTAATGCCGCGCTCGTCGTGAATTTGCTGCCGGATCATCAGGGAATTGTGCAGCGCCTGCTCGGCCTCGTCGTAGTGTTCAAGCGCCAGATGAGCCATCCCGATCCCGAAGTGATTAAAGCCCTGGCCCATCCGATCCCCGACGCGGATTTTCATCTGAAGCGACTGCTCGAACAGTTGAATCGCCTGCTCATATTTGCCCAGGTTCAGGCAGACGCGGGCCGAATTGGTCAGGTGAATACCCACCTGCAACCCATCCTGCCGGGCCTGAGCAAGCTGTAAAGCGCGTTCGTGACAGCGGCTTGCGTCACTGTATTCGCCGCGCACATAGTGAATCATGCCGACGTACATCACACTCCACGACTCACCCTCGCTGTCACCGACGGTTTCCTGGAGTTCGATGGCCTGCCGCAGCATGGGATACGCCTGATCGTGGTCGCCCCGGTAGTAGGACAGCACGCCTAACTGGTAGAGCGCCTCTGCCTGCCCCTTCTGATCGCACAGTTGGGTGCGGATTTGGAGCGCTTCCTGGGCCGCTGTCTGTGCATCTTCATAGCGGCTGGTTGTATCATACAGATCAGCCAGTCGGAGCAGCGTCGTCGCTCGGCGGCAGTCATCGCCGTGAGCCTGGGCCAGGGCGAGCATCGTTTCCAGGTCGGCGCGGCGGGCTTCGTGTTCGCCAGACAGCTTAAAAATGCGCTGCCGCCGGTCCAGGATGTCAAAACGCTTTTCCCACACGCCGTCGTCTTCACCAAGCAAATCCAGCAAGATTGAGAAGTTCCCTTTGGCGGTGGTATTGGCAAAATCGGACTGGGCTTTCAGCCCGGCACGTTCCAGGTAAAGCATTGCTTTGACACGATCATCGCTACGGCTAAAGTGATAGGCCAGTAGTTCGCTGCCCCGTTCGGGAATGCCGTCTCCATCCAGATCGACTGCCAGCGTATCATTCTGATCGCCAATACGCTCCGCCAGCACGACTTCCAGCGCTTCGCCTACCCGGCGGTGATAAGTCTGGCGGCGCTGTACCAGTAGATTGTCATAAGCGACTTCCTGCACGAGCGCATTGGGGAACACGTAGGTTTCCCGCTCTGTGGCACTGATAGGCCGGATAAGATCGTCGCGTTCTAACTGGGCCAGCCATTCGCCCAGCTCCGTTTTAGTCTCGGTGAGATAATGCAGGATGCGCATCTCGAAGCTGCGCCCGATGACAGCAGCGATCTGCAAGGCCTGCCGAGCGGTTTCGGTCAGGCGGTCAATGCGGGACATGATCACCCCTTCCAGCGTATCCGGCACGGTGACAGCTTCGATACGGTCTGTGAGGTGCCACTGCCCGGCCCCGTCCGGTTCGACAGCGCGACTCTCGATCAGATCATCGGACAATTTCTTCCAGATAAAAAGGATTGCCCGATGCTTTATTCAGAATATCCTGCTGCTGAGCAGGACTAAAGGATGCGCCGGGCAGCAGACTGGCGAGAAGCTGCGCTCCCAGATCATGGGAGAGCGGTTTGATCGCGATCTCGGTGTGCCGATGCGGGAATTCGCTCACAGCCCGGTCACGCAGCCGCCAGCAGCCCTTATCGCGGCGAGGGCGGAACAGCAAGCAGAACATCAGCGGCGCGTTGACCGTACTTTCAAGCAGATCCTGCACCAGCGCCAGCGATGCTTCGTCGGCCCAGTGCAGATCGTCCAGGACAATCACGGTTGGGCGCTGTTGAGCAGCCGCAGCAACAAATTCTCGTGCCGCCCAGAATGCCTGTTTCTGGCGCACTTCCGGCGTCAGGCTGTTGACGATTTCCGCCCATTCGCCTTCGAGGGGCAGCCCCATAATATGCGCCAGGAAGGGGATGGCCTCGCGCGCGGTTTCTTTGCCTAACAGGTCTTCGCCGCGTTCCCAGAGGGCATACAACACGTCGTCCTCGCTGGCATCCGTGGGGAGTTCGAGCAGGCCATGCAGCATCTGCACCGCCAGCCAGTAGGTTGCCTGTTCGCTAAATGACAGGCAGTGCCCTTCGGACCACAGGACACGATCTGCGCCTTCTTGCGTCGAGAACCAGCTTCTAAATTCTTGCAGTAAGCGCGATTTGCCAAAGCCGCTGTCGGCAATCACCGAAACAATCTGGCCTTGCCCGCTGCTGAGAAGCCCTTGTCCACATGTTTTGAACGCTTCTAATTCTTCCTGGCGTCCGGTATAGGGCGAGTCTCCGCTTTCCAAACCGCGCACGCGCCCGATCTGTTCCCGACGGCCAATGACCTGATAGGTGGGTATCAGAATTTCTTTGCCCTTGACCTTGAGTTCGCCCTCGTCTTTCAGATCAAAGAAGGCGGTTACCCGTTCACGCGTCTTTTTGGTGATGAAGATCTGATCCAAGCCGGATTTGGACATCAGGCGGGCTGCCATGTTGATATCGTCGCCCATCAGCGTATATTCCTGGCGCAGATTGGGCGCGCCGACATTCCCGGCAAACAAATGCCCGGTATTGATCCCGATGCGCTGGCGGAAGCGATAGATGCCTGTCGGGGTTTGCAGGGCGTTGAAGTGTTTACGCACGGCTTCCTGCATATCCAGGGCGGTATAAATGGCCCGCACTGGATCATCTTCGTGAGCGCGCGGCGCGCCAAAGAAGACAACCACCCGATCTCCGATGATGTATTGATCCATGCGCGAAACCGTGCCTTCATAGCGTTCCACGATTTCCGCCATCTGCACGAAATAATCGTTGAGGTGATGCGTGATCATGCCGGGGTCGCTGTCACCCACATCTTCGATCAAGTCGCTTACGCCCACATAGTTGACAAACATCACCGTCACCGGGCGGTGATCGGGGGTGATTTGCGCATTATCCGGATTGCTGACGATGCGCGCGATCAGTTCGGCGGGCATATAGGGTGCAAGGCGATCCATCCGATCGACGAGATAAGCAATCTGTTCAAGGGTGGAGCCGGACAGCGGCTCATCCAGTGACCAGATAGGCAGGGCGCTATCCATCGGATCGACCATGCGCAGCAGATAAAAGCCCTCGTCGCGCTTTTCCACCTCGACCCGATCTCCCAACAGGTCCAATGTGGACTGGGAAATGATGATATCGCCCGGTTCGGCAAAGTTCTGTGCTTCGTCCGAACGGTTGACCGTATGACCGGTTGTCACGTAGACCATATTCTGTTGGGTGCCAATATGCGCCGCAAAGTAGCGCCCGGAGGAAACGCCGCACTTGATCTTGAGCGCAAACGTTTCGCCGCCCGCTTCGATCTGCGCGAATTTTTGCATGGCCTTCTGCATCGCCCATGCTGCCTGAGTTGCCATCCACGCGCTTTCGGCCATGCTCTCAGCAGACGAGTCAGCCGTAAACACGCCAAGCAGCGCGTCACCGCCAAATTTCAGCAGTGTTCCCCCATATTGGAACAGGACGCTGACCTGCTCATAAAACAGTTCGTTGATAATGTGCGTGATCTGTTCGGCCCCGGCCTGGCCAAAGCGGCTCAGCCGTTCCGACATCGCCGTAAAGCCGGACATATCCGACAGCAGGAAGGTGCCCTGCACCATACCGCCCGCCGGAACACCCGCAGGTTGGGGTGCTGTCACCACAGGCCAGGGCAGATACGTCTTGGTGGTGCGGAGCAGCGCCGCCAGATGATCGCGCGCCGAGTAAAGATGTGCTTCTGTCGGGCGGCGTTCTAATGGCTCGTAAAGGTCTTCGGGCAAGAACTGCCGCAGTGAGTCCAGCATTTCATGCAGGCTGCGCCCAACCGCAGGTGGTAGCGTTTGAACGGGCGGCGGTGCCGCAATCGGGAGACTCTGAGTGATGGTAGGAGCCTGCACAGCCGCCGTGATCATCATCGCGCCGCAGTTAAAGCAGTAACGCGCGTAGGGTGGGAGGAGTGTGTGGCAGGTTGAGCAGATAACCCCATTCACCAACAGTTGGCCGCAGCCCATACAAAAACGTGCCTGAGCCGGGTTGGTTGTTCCGCAAGAGGGACAGTTCATGGGCGGGCTTCCTTGTTTCTGCAGGGTTTGAATGCTCTTTGATTATAGCTTATATACAATCGGCGGCAGCAGTTGTGAGGAATGACGCTGTAGGGTTTTTCTAGCTCTGGATAGAATGGAGGCTGTATTGACCTCAGGAGGTGAAGATGGTCTACCCCATTCTGCAACGTGAACTCACTGTGCATTTAAACAACGGACATTGGTATCTGCGCCCGACAGAAGAACCCGAGGTGCTCGGTCCTGTTGATTTTGGTTGGCGGCGCTACCAGCTTTATCCTGACAGCTTCACCTTCGGCGAGGGCTTGCTGGCGGGCAGCAGCATTCCCGGATCGCGGCGACTCATCTTTTGCGCCTGGAGTCCGCAGTGGGAAAGTTTTTACGTGTCCAGCATGGGTGGAGCGGCCTACACTTTTCACGGCGTGGGGGTTAATTATGTCGCTCTGCGCGGGCAAGCGCCCAGCCCCAGCGTTCTGCTGCTGAACCATAAGGCAGGCGAGATTACCGTCCGCCTGGAACCGATCAACTTTGAGCCGATCTGGAACGGATACGCTGATCCGGAAGGTGAACCCCTGCGCGGATTTTTTGCCATCCAGCAGGCGCTGTATGATCGCTATGCCGCTGAATATCCAGCGAACCGGGTGCGAATCTTCGCAGTTGGCCCGGCCTCGCTGTATACCAATGAAGGGGCGATTGGTTCCAGCCCGATTCGCAAGGGGAAGTTTACCTCGGTTGAAGACTGGGCAGGGCGCGGTGGATTGGGCAGCCGTTTGCTGCGTTATCACAACATTGTCGGCTGTGTGTTCGGCGGCGAGTGGGAAGATCCTGATCTGCGCGATTCGGCAGAAATTGACGCGTATTTCCTTGAACATTTTGGCAAGAAGACGATCCAGGCGGATCTGGCTGTCACTACCAAGTATCGCTACGCGCCGGAATTCGAGACGGGCGGCACGTTTGGCGTCAATATGCGCAATATGGGCTCACGCATCATGAGCTTTAACTACCAGAGTATCTATGCGACCGATGCCGAACGGCAGGCGCAGCATGAGGAATTGATCCTCAAGCACTATCTGGCCCAGTTTAACGAGGAAACGATCAAAACCAAAAGCTTCGAACACTGCGGCGAACCCTGCCCGGTAGTCTGCAAGAAGATCAACGGTAAGTATAAAAAGGACTACGAACCCTATCATGCTCTCGGGCCGCAGACGGGCGTCTTTGACCAGCGCGCCGCCGAAAAACTCAATCACACTGTTGACTCTATGGGCTTCGACGCAATCCAGATTGGTGGTACGGTATCCTGGATCATGGAACTCGTATCCGAGGGTCTGATTGATCCGATTGTGTATGGCTTTCCGTCCGCCGATCAGATGAATTTTCGCTTCGCGGCTGAGCCTTTTGACTGCGTGGAAGACAGCCGCCGTAATGCGGATTATGCGATTGCCATCTTAAATGCACTGTTGTTCAAGCCACAGGCGGCGCTGTTTCGACAGGGTATCCGGGGCGCAGCACGGGATCTGAGAAAGACCCTGGGGATCGACAGCGTCGAGCGGGCGGTTTATCTGTGCAACGGCGACGAAGGGTATATGGTTCCTAACCAGTATTGGACGCCCGGTATGCTCAGCCCGATGCCGATCATGGGCAAATATTATGTCTTCTACGAGATGGACTATCTGCCCCCGGCGGAACTTGGGCGAAAGAATGTGGAACGGTGGACCTACGAACTGTTCAACGATAACAGCGGAATCTGCCGCTTCCACCGCAAGTGGGCTGAAGCGATCACGGATGAAATTCTTGCCGCACATTATGGGCTGGATGTGGACTATAAGGCGCAGCAGTTTAATCTCGCGCGGAGTATCTATAATCACGAATGCGCGAAAGCCGTTGTCTGGAAAAGCGCGCGTGTTGTCGATCTGGTCATTGGCTTTCTGGAGCATTGGGAGCGCAGCGGCCTGAACGATCCGGATCTGGCCCACTGGCTGGCCCGTTTCCGCGAGGATAAGATGGGGACGGCAGCGGAGTATTGGGCGGAAATTCGGCGCGGCATGACCGAAGCGTTCGCCGCTGGCCCGGACGCCATTCCTAATGTACTGACGCCAGGGCAGGCGGGAACGCTTAAACCGACTGTCTAAGGTTGCAGGCCTCTTGAGAGATTCTCAGGAGGTCTGTAGGATCACAACGGTTCTGAACAACTATCCATAATTTGTCGGGCGCGGCAAGCAGCGCCCCTACAAACCGAATTTACGGATAGATACTAAGGTCAATTAACCAGCATATACGGCCATTTCGGCTCTCACCAGTTGAAAAATCGCGCACTCCGAGGTCTTTTTCATGCGCTACCAATAAACAATATTATTGTGAATAAAATCTCTCATAATAATCTCATCCTCTTTTCGATCTGTACTCATATTCAACCCTTATCTTTATACGCATAACATCATTTTCAGTACCTCTGTTAGTCACATCTCATTACACAAGGAGCACGAAATGCGTAAGCTGATCGTTCTGTTCGTCATGGCTGCTGTTCTTATTGTTTCGGCTGTCCCAGTTTTTGCTCAGGGCAAAACTCAGATGGCGGAAGATACGGTGTTCATTCGTGTCGCTCACTTCTCACCCGACACGCCTGCAGTCGACGTGTACGTTAATGGGGAAGCCGCAATCACCGAACTAGCTTTCCCTGAAGTAACAGCTTGGGTTGCCCTCCCTGCTGGAACCTATAATCTGGCGGTTGCCCCCGCGGGAACTTCGCTTGCTGAGGCAGCCATTGGCCCGGCGGACTTTGAACTGCCTGCCGGTGCCCACCTGACCATTGCAGCAACCGGATCGCTTGCCGCCGGGACGCTCGCGCCCGTCATTCTGACGGAAGACTACAAGGATATCACGGAGGGGAATGCTCGCGTTACGATCTTCCATGCCATCGAAGACGCTCCGGCAGTGGATATCGTGGCTGGTGATACAGCATTGGTGAGCGCCCTCTCTTTTGGGGGGTACACTACGACTGAAGTACCCGCTGGCACCTATGATCTGAAGGTTGTTCCCACTGGCGCTATGGATCCTGTGGTGATCGACCTGTCTGGTCTGAGTTTGACTGCAAACACGAATTACTTCGTCTCTGCTGTCGGTACGCTTGCTAAACCTAATGCGGTTGGTACCAGCATCTTCCAGGGAACGTTGGCCGAACTTGCCGTAGCTGATGGCCGCTTCACAACCCTCGTTGCGGCAGTCCAGGCAGCGGGTCTACTGGATGCTCTAAATGGTGAAGATGCTCTGACCATCTTCGCGCCCACTGATGATGCCTTTGCAGCTGCGTTCACCGCTCTGGGTATCACACCCGAAGCGCTACTGGCTGACACCGAAGCCCTCAGCAATATCCTGCTGTACCATGTTGTTGCGGGTAAAGTACTTTCTGCCGATGCTGCACAGCTCGAAGCCGCCCCCACTCTCCAGGGCAGCGAGATCAGCATTTCAGCCACTGAAGGCGGTGTCAAGCTCAACGACAGCGTGAATGTCATCCAGACGGATCTGCAAGCATCGAACGGCGTTATCCATGTGATTGACGGCGTCCTGCTCCCTCCAGCAGCCGAATAATCCCAGAGCATAAAGCGAGAAACCCCAGCGGCTCCACATAAATCTGGAGCCGCTGGCCTTTTTTGGTTGAGAACGTTACCACGTGCTATGCTTGGTCCCAATCTCCGCTTTAAACATCTTTTCAGAGGATTATTACCAATGGATATCCAATCACTTTTGAAACAGTTAACGCTTGAAGAAAAAGCGGCGCTTTGTATTGGGATGACGGCCTGGAAAACGGTTCCAGTGGAGCGCCTGGGCATTCCGTCCATCTACGTATCGGATGGGCCGCACGGAGTTCGTAAGGCCGAGGGTGTGGGAGAGGGTAAGGCCCTTCCAGCCACCTGCTTCCCGACTTTTTCTGCACTGGCGGCAACATGGGATGTCGATCTAATTCATACCATGGGGCAGGCACTGGCAGACGAATGCATCGCTCTTGACGTCGATATCGTGTTGGGACCAGGCAACAACATGAAACGCACGCCGCTGTGTGGCCGCAACTTTGAATATTTTTCTGAAGACCCCTACTTAGCTGGCGAAATGGCCTCGCATTTTATCGATGGTGTGCAAAGCAAGGGTGTCGGAACGTCGCTCAAACACTTCGCTGCCAACAACCAGGAAACCGAGCGCAATACGATCAGCGCCGAAATTGACGAACGGACGCTGCACGAGATTTACCTCGCCGGGTTTGAGCGCGCCGTCAAAAAGAGCCAACCCTGGACGGTCATGTGCTCCTATAACCTGATCAATGGAACTCGCTGCTCTGAGGATCGCCGCCTCCTGACCGATATCCTCAAGGGGGACTGGGGGTTTGAGGGTTTCGTGGTGTCTGACTGGGGCGCGGTTCATAACCGCGTGAAAGCTCTGGCCGCAGGCGTAGACCTGGAAATGCCCGGTCCGCAGGCGAAGCGCGTTGAGCGCGTGATCGAAGCGGTGCGCAGCGGCGAAATTGATCCAGCGGTGCTCGATGCCGCTGTTGAACGGATTCTGAAGATCGTTGAGAAAGCGATCCAAACGAAGAAGGGGCACACCAAGATTGACGTAGCGAGCCACCATGCTCTGGCGCGGCGGCTGGCCAGCGAGGCGATTGTTCTGCTCAAGAATGAGAATAACCTCCTGCCGCTGAGCAACGTGAAAAAGATCGCGATCATTGGACAGTCGGCCAAGGAAGCGCATTTCCAGGGCGGCGGCAGTTCGCACATCAACCCAACAAAAGTGGATGTTCCTTTTGACGAAATTAAGAAATTAGCCGGGAACGCAGAACTGTCGTATGCCCAGGGCTACACAATGAAGCCCGGTTTCCAGCCAGAATTGATCGGAGAAGCTGTAAAGATCGCGGTCGGAGCGGACGTGGCGCTGCTGTTTGTTGCACTGCCGCCCTATAAGGACAATGAAGGCAATGACCGGCCTGACATGGAACTGAGCGAGCAGCAGGTCACCCTGATCAATGCAGTCGCGGCAGTTCAGCCCAAGTGTGTGGTGATCCTGAATAATGGCTCTGCGATTGATATGCGCGCCTGGATCGATGGGGCGGCGGCAGTCGTGGAGGCCTACCTGTTTGGGCAGGCGGGCGGCGGCGCGGTTGCTGATGTGTTGTTTGGCAAGGTTAATCCGTCCGGGCGACTGGCGGAAACCTTCCCATTCAAGATCAACGACACTCCCGCCTATACCAACTTCCCTGGCGAGAATGGGAAGGTTCGTTATGGCGAAGGACTCTTTATCGGCTACCGCTATTACGAGGCACGGCAAGCGGACGTCCAGTTCCCATTTGGTTTTGGCCTGAGCTACACCACTTTCGAACTGAGCAATATGCGCCTGTCCAGCGAAACGATCAAAGACATGGACGAACTTACCGTGTCGGTGGATGTCACCAACACAGGCAAAGTCGCGGGCAAGACGGTTGTGCAGATTTATGTCCATCCGCAGCAGGCAGCGCTGGCTCGGCCTTATAAGGAACTGAAAGGCTTTGCCAAAGTTGAACTTCGACCCGGCAAAACCAAGACCGTTTCGATCACGCTCGAACCACGCGCCTTCGCCTATTATGATCCCAGCTTTAAGACCTGGGTGACGGAAAGCGGTTCCTACGATATCCTGGTTGGACAGTCTTCGGCTGATATCTCTCTCGAAAAGACCATTACGATGCAGTCTACGCAGAACCTGCATAAACCCCTGCACCTGTTCAGTATGCTGAAGGACTGGATGGCTGATCCGCGCGGGTCAGCCCTCATCAAGGATACCCTTGAGCAGGCAGTCACCCAGTTTACCAATGAAACCGGGGAGCAAGCCCTGGCAACAGAGGTCATCGGATGGGCAAAGGAATTACCGCTTGATATGATATTTACGTTCTGGGGACGGGGCGATCTGCCCGCGGCACCAGAAGAAATGGTCCAAAATCTGCTCGACCAGCTCGAGGAGTAAGTCTCTACTGAAACCACGGGGACAGGCAACAACCTGTCCCTGTTTATTTCCCCCCTGAATCCCCCTAAAATTTAGGGGGTCTCGCCTTGACGAACATCCCTTATGATCTCGCTCAGACGTATTTTCTCCATTTTTATCACCCATATCTACAAAAATAGCGAGGATAGATGGCGGTCAAACAGGCAGAACTGCAATGGCACATGCTGGAACCAGCCGAGGTCGTGAACCATTTTCAAGTCGATCCGGCTGTGGGACTGCATGATGCTACTGTTCAGATGCGGCTGGCAGAAGTTGGGCCAAATGAACTGATCGAAGGGCGCGGCAAAACACCACTCGATATTCTGTGGGAACAACTTACGAATCCCCTGGTACTGCTGCTGATCGGCGCAGCAATCATTTCGGCGCTGCTGGGTAAAGCCGACAGCGTCATCGCAATCGGGCTTATTGTTGTCCTGAATGCGCTGTTAGGTCTTGTCCAGGAGTATCGCACCGAGCAGGCAATGGCGGCTCTCAAAAAAATGGCGGCTCCCCTGGTACGGGTACGCCGGGGCGGAGCGGTGATGGATATAACTTCACGCCAGCTTGTGCCGGGCGATATTGTCCTGCTCGAAGCGGGCAGTGTGGTTCCCGCCGACTCCCGTGTGATTGAATTGGCTAATCTGCGCGTGTTAGAGGCTTCTCTGACCGGCGAATCGGAGGCTGTCGATAAGCGTACAGGAGCGATTGCCGAACCTAATCTGACTCTGGGTGATCGCAAAAATATGATCTACATGGGTACATCCGTATCCTATGGGCGCGGCACGGCGGTGGTTGTCCAGACGGGCATGAAAACAGAACTGGGCCGGATTGCCCGCCTGATACAAACAGTCGATGGTGAAAAAACGCCTTTGCAGCGCCGTATGGACGAATTGGGCAGCGTTTTGATCCGGGGCGCGTTGGTCGTGATGGTCCTGGCCTTTATCGTCGGGATAACCGCCGGGCACAAGCTGGAAGATGTGCTGCTTAATGCGGTTGCCATCGCGGTTGCTGTTGTGCCCGAAGGTCTGCCCGCTGTAGTAACGATTGCCCTGGCGCTGGGCGCACAGCGCATGCTGCACCGCCGGGCGCTGATCCGCAGCCTCCCAGCCGTGGAGACGCTCGGATCGGTGACGACAATTTGCTCCGATAAAACGGGGACATTGACCGAAAACCGGATGACTTTAACGGTTATTGACATCGCAGGGCATACCGCCCAAATAGACGAGGTGATCAAAGATGGCTGCGTGACCTGCGAGCGAAACGGAAATGGCTCGTTGTGGCAGGATACCCAGCTTCTGATCATGGCGGGCGGAATTCTATGCAACGACGCAGACTTGCAGCAAAAGGAAGATGAATACCGCGCGGTAGGCGATCCGACAGAAGGGGCGTTAGTGGTCGGGGCGGCGAAAGCTGGCCTGTTGAAACCGGACCTGGATCGACTGCTACCCCGCGTAGCAGAAGTGCCCTTCGATTTGGAGCGCAAGCGCATGACGACCATTCACCGCTCCAGTCCTGAATTGATGAGGCTCGACATGGAAGGACTGCTGGACGATTGGCTGCGGGCCGAAGCTGCACCGATGATCGCTTTTACCAAAGGTTCGGTTGATGGACTGATCGATATCAGTTGTGCGGTTTGGGTAGATGGGCAGGTTGTCCCCCTCGATGATCGTTATCGCCGCCGCATTGAGAGTGCCAACGGGCAGTTAGCTCAAGAGGGGCTGCGTGTCCTGGGATTGGCGTACCGCCGGATGGAAACCCTGCCGGAAGCACTTGAGCCGGATGCGGTAGAGCGCGATCTGGTCTTTATTGGCATGGTCGGCATCATCGATCCACCGCGCGCAGAAGTGAAACAAGCAGTAAAAACCTGTGTAGCAGCAGGGATCCGCCCTGTGATGATCACAGGTGACCATCCTCTGACCGCGTATGCAGTGGCGCGGGAACTGGGCATCATCCAGGCGGGTGATCGGGTGCTGACCGGGCAGGATCTGAGCCTGATGAGTTTCGATGAACTAGAAACACAGGTCGAGCAGGTCTCGGTCTATGCGCGTGTCTCGCCGGAACATAAACTGAATATTGTGCGGGCGCTGCAAAAACGCGGGCACATCGTGGCGATGACCGGCGATGGGGTGAATGATGCTCCCGCCCTCAAACGCAGTGATATCGGCGTGGCGATGGGCATTACGGGAACGGCAGTATCCAAAGAAGCGTCGGATATGGTCATCCTGGACGATAATTTTGCTACCATCGTCAGCGCCGTAGAGGAAGGCCGAACCATTTATGACAATGTGCGCCGCTTCGTCAAATACCTGCTGGCAAGCAATACAGGCGAATTAATTGTGCTGCTGCTAGCCCAGCTTGTGTCTGGCATGACGATCCCGCTGACGACACTGCAAATCCTGTGGATGAACCTGATCACGGACGGTATCCCGGCGCTGGCGTTGGGGGTGGAACGAGCGGAAAAAGGCGTGATGAAACGTGCTCCTTATGCGCCTCATGAAAGCCTGTTCGGGCGCGGCCTGTCTCGCCATATTCTGCTGGTCGGCCTGCTGTTGGGCATGACCGGAATCGGGTTGGGTACGTGGGCATTCGAGCAGGATTTACGGGCTGCTGATGGCGCGTTGGCCTGGAATACGATGGTCTTTTTCTTTCTGGCGGTTGCTCAGATGGGACATGCTCTGGCACTGCGTTCACACCGGGAGTTTGTGTTCACGCTGGGATTACGCGGTAATCCCCTGCTCATTGGAGCGATTGTTGCAACCGTTGGTTTGCAGGTTGTGGCAATCTATGCACCTTTCTTCAACGACCTGTTCAAGACGCACCCGCTGACAGCCGGACAACTGGCGATCTGCTTTGTCCTAAGCACGGTCGTCTTCTGGGGCGTGGAACTGGAGAAGTATGCTATGCGGCGCGGCTGGCTGAAGTAGAGTTGATGGATCAACCGAAAATGCCAGACGGGTAGCAGCCCAAATTGGACGCGCGAGCATTGTCCGCCAGTTGGTGGAAATAAGCCGAATTGGCGGTATCGGGCGGGTAGTCTCTCGCTTCGGCCCATCCTTGAGCGACCAATTCTGCATTGACAAAAAGATTGCCGACATAGACATAACGCAGGAGGCGTCCATATCTATCCGTCTCGCTGACATCACGAACCAATGTTACGGTCTGCCCCTGGACAAGGGAGCGGTTAGCAGCGGTAGCGTCTGAATAACAGGGTTCGTCGCGTTCTGGCGTATTTACGCCAATGTAGCGAACCCGGTATACATCGCCGTTCATACGCACGTCAATCGTATCGCCGTCGATGATCTGGACGACGGCAGCCGTTTCCTGTCCAGATGGATTATCCCCCGTATCCACCGGCGGGTTTTGATCGGTAATCGTACAGCCTGCCAGTGCCACCAGCGCAACGATCAATACGAACCAACGTAGGTTTGCCATACAGCCTCTTGTTTGCGGATTGAAACCTCATTCCAGATATCATACCCAACAATCAGCCGGAAGGCAGATCGTCCTGGTGGGGCAGCAGCAGGCGGAAAGAGATGCTGCTTACCCCGATTTGCCCATCGTGCAATTCGATGATTTGTTGGGCGATAGACGGCCCTAACCCTGTACCGCCTTACACAGAACGCGCCAAATCTGCTGAAGTTGACATAGATCAAGACATCACAGCCTCATCTAGCTTATAGTGAGATTAGACGAGGTGTGAATTGAGGAGGAATTATGAGTTCCACGAGCCTTTTTTTTCATTGGATTTGCTCTCTGTCTAGCCGCCCTAGTGCTTATTTTTAATGCAACCGGAGTAGCGTCGTCTTTTCAGGGCAGCACCCCTACTCCCCCCCCTGCTGATTTGCCAGTCACACAGCAAACTATACTCATCGAAAATACAACCTTTCATCCGCACACAGTCGTTGTGGCAACGGGCGTAACGATTACATGGCAAAACAATGATGCCAGCGCTCATACCGTTCACAGCCACGAAGGATGGTTCGATTCCGGCGAGATAGCTCCTGGCAGCTCTTTCACGTGGCAAGCCACACAGCCGGGAACTATCCGTTATAGCTGTGACAAATATCCGGGTATGGAGGGCATCGTGATTGTTTTACCGGGAGGTGCGGTTGCGCCTTCTTTGTTCGATGGGCAATCGGTGGAACTTGCCTATCGTGATTCCTGCGGCGGGTGTCATGGGCCGAACCGCGAAGGCGCAACGGGGCCAGCGTTGGTCCCAGGTCGTCTTACCTCCAATGACGATTTTTATTTTGATGTAATCAAACATGGCCGGCCCGGAACTGTCATGCCAGCCTGGGGATCGATGGGAATATCGGATGAGGAAGCGTGGGCACTGGTGGGTTACATTCGGTCCGAGCCGTCTGCCGAAGCGTTGCAGTGGGAAGCTGATCAGATTGCTGCCAGTGTGGAGGTACTCGTTCCACCGGACGAACTCCCATCGGAACCGCAGCATACGGGTAATCTCGGCAATATGCTGCTGGTGACAGAGCGGGAGGGCCGTAGTATCGCCGTGATCGATGGTGACACCCACACGCTGCTGGGACATATTCCAGCAAGCTACCGGGCACACGGTTATGCTTTTGACCCGACCGACGAACGATGGGCATTTAACGTAGGGCGAGACGGCTGGCTGTTCAAGATCGACCTGTATTCGCTGCAAGCTGTGGCAAAAGTGCGGGTTGGCCTGGATTTGCGTGGGTTAGCGATCTCTGATGATGGCAAGTATATCATCGTTGGTAACTATATCCCTGCCTCCGCGGTTATCCTCGACGCGCAGACGTTTGAACCTCTGAAGGTGATCCATACAGAAGCGACTAACCCGGAAGGGGATGTTGTGCAATCACGCGTTGCCATTACGAGCGATGTGTCACCAGAGCTGGCTGGTCCCTACTTCATCATCGGATTGAAAGAGGCGGGGCAGGTCTGGCGGATTGACTACAGCCAACCCGATTTTCCGGTTGAAAAGGTCGAAAATGTGGGCCATATTTTGCATGACGGCTTTCTCAGCCCCGATAACCGAAAATTCTATATCGCTTCGCAGACCGATGATTGGATGGCGGTGATCGACGTGGTGAACTGGAAATTGCTGGGCCAGATCTACACGGGGAACACACCCCACCCGGGTTCTGGCGCGACATGGACGGTGGGAGACGTGCAGTACGGCGCAACGGTCCATGCGGGCGAGGGCAAGATCACCATCTGGAATCTCTCCACAGATGAGATCGTTGGCGAGGTCGAAACAACGGGGCCTGGATTGTTCATCCGTACTCATCCCAATAACCCCTATGTCTGGGCTGATACGATGTTTGCAGAACAGCCTAACCGGATATACGCCATCGATAAGGAAACTTTTGAGGTGGTGCATGTGATTGAGGAGGGGGTTCAGACCCTGCATCCTGAACTCACGGCTGATGGTCGATATGTTTATATTAGCGATTGGCAGGGAAACGTGGTGCGCGCTTATGATGCTTTCACGTTTGAAAAAGTCGCAGAAATCGCTGGGGTTACCACGCCAACCGGAATTTTTAACACGGAACGCCGGACGGAAACGCTCGGTCACTAGCGAGAAGTGGGTGGGAACTGCTAGTTCCCACCTGTTTTATTGGAGATGTTATGCCAACCGTTGCTCGGTGGACGATAAAGGCCGGACTGATCTATTTCGTACTTGGTCTAGCGGCAGGTTTGCTGATCCAGCTTCGCCCGTACGTTGATCTCCCCAGATGGATGGCGGGGATTTGTCCTGTCACTATTCATCTGCTGGTTGTCGGCTGGATCACGGAATTGATCATTGGGGTTGCCTATTGGATGTTTCCCAAATTCTCTAAAGAAAATCCTCGTGGAAGTGAAAAAGTGGCATGGGCTGTCTTTTTCCTCCTTAACGCGGGTTTGCTGCTGCGCGTGTGGGCTGAACCGCAGGTCATGACAGGGGCCAGAGATAAGCTTGGTTGGGCGCTGGCACTGTCCGCGGCTTTGCAGTTGGCGGCGGGGTGGCTGTTTGTCCTCAACACCTGGGCACGAGTTAAGGAGCACTAGCTGCCATGATGCCACGTCTCAGTGTCTGGATGATCCGGGCTGCACTGCTTCATTTTGGCGTTGGCTTCACCTTTGGCGCGCTTATGCTGTGGAACAAGGGTATACCGTTCAGCCCATCCGTAGGACGTTTGCTGCCACTACATGTGGAATTGGCGCTGATCGGATGGACGGTAGAACTCGCAATGGGAATGGCAGTCTGGATCCTGCCTCGCTTCAGAGGGGACAGGCGTTATGGGAATATCACGCTGGCGTGGGGCGCGTTTGCTCTGATTAACCTCGGTGTGCTGCTTGTCGCAGGTGGGGCGTGGTTTAGGTCTGACGAGGCTCAGCTTGCCGGGCGAACAACCGAACTGCTTGCCGTTATGCTGTTCGCCCTCTATATCTGGTCCCGGGTCAAACCGCTGGCGTCATGATTACAGCCTGTAGCCGAGCGCGGTCAGAATTACAATCAATGATCCGTAACCCATTTCCATCATCCCAATCACTTTGACGGGGAGTTTGCGGCGGTATGGCGAGAGGCCGAGCAGTGCCCGAATAGTGAGAATCGTCACCGCGACAAGCGCCAAAACCGGTAGCAAGCCAGCGCCTGCCAGAACTGCCGCCGCAACCAGAGCGCTGCCATTGGAGAGCCACGCGGCTAATCGTGAACTGGGAGCGCCCCGTTCCAGGCGCAGACGGGCGCGCACATAGAGGATGGAGGGAATATCGCGAATTGCCAGTATCGCCCACAGCATGAGAGCCACAGTCCAGGATGAACCGCCAGCGAGAGCGATGCTTGACGCACTGGCGGCAATCGCACAGGCTCCGGTCAATTCGGGAAGCACATCCCGCCCCTGGTTGGTGATATAGCCCACTAACTGAGTGGCGGCCAGTGGAACGGCCAGCAGCAGGGGAACAAACATGGTCAGGTTCCCCAACCACAACGCGATCACCATACCCAGTGCCGCAATCAAACCGTAGCAGAGCGCAATCCGCAGGGCAACTTCGGTACGTGGATAGCGTTTCCCCTTGCGCAGATCGCTGGCAACGATTTTGACAGGCTGCCGCAGCAAAAAGCCGCCCAATACACCCAGAGCCAGGAACAGGCCCGCGAAAGATGGTGCAACAGCCAGGCCCAACATAATCGGTTCAAGCAAAAATCCCCAGGAGCCATGTTCTGGCGGCAGGGCTATGGGCTTGAGGCGTACTTGAGAGTTGGCGGGAAGAATACGTGTCAAGACGAACAGATTCATTCTGAGTCCCTTTTGGATTCGGACATGTCTCTGGCGAAACAGATCAGGTAAGGAAGCTCTATAGCACCAGCCGGACAAATATCTTCACACAGAGCGCAATAAGTACAGATGTCAGGGTGGACCAGGGCAGCTTTTCCGTCCACTTTCCCGAGTGCATTTACCGGACACTGGACGATACAGTCGCCACAGCCTGTACAGAGCGCACGGTTGATTTTGGGCATCCAGTTGTTTTTCATAAGAGCACCAGACAATCATAGTCAATGATAACAAGGATAAAGGGATTGGGGACCATTCGCCTTGATGCAGATCAAGTTTATTCAGAGGTCGGCAATCGCTCGCAGCAGATCCTCGTCTACGATGACGATCCGGTGCCGATCAAAGCGAATCGCCCCTGTTTCCTGGATGCGAACCAGCATGCGGCTGATTGTTTCGGGCGTGGTCGCGAGATGCGCGGCAATGGCGGCACGCGTGATACCCGGACCGCTTAGAACTGGATTTTCTGCCTGTGCCAACAAAAAGCGGGCGAGACGGGCAATGACAGGATAGAGGGTCAGGTCTTCGATCTGGCGGGTAAGGGCACGCACACGCCTCGTGAGCATGTAAAGCGCGGCTTGCATCACCTTCGGATATTGATCGAGAAGTCGACTCATCACACTGGCGGGAATAGACCAGGCAATCACGGTATTGATGGCAATCGCGTTGGCAGGTGTTGGACCGCTGTCAAGCGCCGCGATATCGTTAAAGGAACTGCCTGGACCGAGTAAATGCAGAATATACTCGTTCCCTTCCGGGCTGAGTTTGCTAATCTTGACATTTCCATCTTCGATAATCCACAGCCCGCGCGAGACGTCGCCTTCAGAGAAAATGAGTTGATCCGGCGAAAAGGTATGCCCCACTGCCTCCAGTGCTATGGACTTTGATTTCGTCTGCGCTGAGCACTTGAAAATAGCGGATTTGAGCCAGATATTTTTGAAGCAGAAGGCGATCTATGCTGGACATGAGCTAAAGGGTAGCACAAAGCTGGTTCTCGAGAAAGAGGTGCTATCTTTCTTTTCATTATTTTTGCTGTAAAATCCTACGCTAATTCGTATATTCAGAGTTTTGTCTTAAAGGTATAAACGTGGAACGACTGCCGCTGCCTGCACGTATCGTGCGCCCTCTTGGATACCCGACTGTCGGTGATTTGCCGAAGGAACAGCAGGAAGGGCTGCGAGCGTTCTGGCTGGACGGCTTATTTGCAGCAGTTGCCAGTGGATTCTCCGATCCGTACTACACCCTCTATCTATTGAGTTCTGAATGCCAGCAACGCTCAAATTGGGTTAGTCAATACCTTAACACAACTTGTGGGAGCGGCAACAGCGATGCCGGGCGCGATGATGGCGGACCGGTCCGGACGTTATAAGGGTGTGACCCTGTTCGCAGGCTTTGTCAGCCGCCTGATGTGGCCAGTCATGATGGTTGCTCCCTGGCTGGCGGGAGACGGCGCTATCTGGGTCGTTCTTGTCGCCTGGGTCACAATTGCTGCGATGGGCACGCTGGGCAACGCCGGGTGGACGGCGCTTTCGGCAGAACTGGTTCCGTCGAGACTGCGCGGAGGCTATTTTGCCTCGCGAAACATGATCATCCAATTGGCCAGCCTGGCAGCTATTCCGACAGCCGGGTTATTGGTTAGCGCCGTTGGCGAACCAGGCGGTTACCAGGTCAGTCTGGCTCTAGCACTCCTTGCAGGTGGGTTTTCGATTTACTATTACAGCCGCCTGCCTGAACACCCGCGTGAAAAGCACGAAGATCGGTTGAGCACCCGGCAAGTTCTACAACGTTTGCACCAATATCCTACTTTCACCCGGTTCACGATCAGCCACTCTGTCATGATGCTCGGCGTGATGATGGGCGGCCCATTTCTCAACGTCTATATGGCTGAAGAGCGCGGATTTAGTGTCAGCACAATTGGATTTGTCACCACTATTGGCGGGCTGACAACGCTGTTGAGCATGCGCTATATGGGGCGGATCCATGATCGGATTGGCATTGTCCGTACCATGCGCTTCGGTGTAGGAATTCCACTGCTTATGGTGGGCTGGATGTTAGTTCAGCACCCCTGGCAAGCCTATCTGGTAAATGCTATCGCTGCGGTTGCCTGGTCCGGTTATAACCTCGGCGCGTTTAATCTCGTTCTGGCGAGCACGCCTGATGAACATCGCCCACGCTACATCGCCGTAAACACGACCATCATTTCCCTGGTTGGAGCGGCTGGACCTGCTATTGGTGGCTGGCTGGTTGATCAGATTGGGTTCGGGCATGTCTTTCTGATCTCAGCGGCTATACGTGCTCTCGGCCTGATCTTATTTTTTGTCCTGGTGCGAGAGCCGGAGACCGCTACGCAGAGTGGGCCAAAGCCCCAGCCTGCGCCGCGCCCGTAGATGTCTGCTTAAAAATGAGCGTTGTGGGTCGCAGGCAAACCCCTCACCCACGCAAAGGAGTGAGGAGATGGAGAAACAGCTTGATAAAAGGGCATAACTACGCGCTCCAGGCCGTTCGATCAAGGAAGGTGCTGGCGAACTGGATAAAACGGTAGACATCGCTGAATTGGGAGGCGATCCCCAGCGAAACGCGCACTGCCCCAACGGCATCTTTGACGCGTCCACTCATCGCCTGAATGAAATCTTCAAACGTCATACGCTCTTCTTTGCCGAAACAGTCAGCCAGATCGTCGCGCGTCAGGCCGTGCGCCTGTTCGCCCGCTCCCGGATTACAAAAACAGCCTGTGCGCAGGGAGATATTGATCTGGTTGGCCTCCGATTCGACTTCCCGGTAATCAAACAGCTTGCCGGATGGATCGAAGAAGTTGATGGTCACGGTTGCGCCGCGCTGAACGGTGTTGATCGGGCCGTAGAAATGGATGAGGGGGACGCCATTGCTGTGATGCAGGTCGAGGAGGTGTTTGATCAGCCAGTCCGTCAGGCACATCACCCGATCATGAATGGTATCAATACCCACTGAAGCGATATGGCGCAGCCCAATTTCGACGGCAGGGATATTCAGATAGTCGATGGTTCCATCTTCAAAAGCCGCTTCACCGTCGCGCAGATAGTAGCCGTCGCCCTGGACGGAGGCAATCGTGATTGTGCCACCCGCGAACCAGGGGCGGTGCAGTTTGTGCAGCGCAGAACGCCGCCCGATCAAGCAGCCGACGCCCGTCGGATAGCCGAAGATTTTATAGAATGACAGCGTGACAAAATCGGGATGCCACTGGCTCAGGTCGAGGCGGTTGCTGGGAGCAAAAGCCGCCGCATCGAGCAGCACATCCCAGCCTTTCGCCTGGGCGCGTTCGATCCATTCCAGCGAATGCTGCACGCCGGAAAAATTGGATTGGGCGGGATAAGCAAACAGCTTGTGATTGCCCGTATGCTCCTGATCCAGCAGCGCATTCAGCCGGGTCTCATCGAGGCGCAGTTCGGGCGGCAAAACGGGCGCATAGGCAAAGGCGGCTCCCTTGGCGCGGGCAAATTCACGGATGCCGTTGACCGAGTTGTGATTATCAAAGGTCAGCACGTAACGATCACCGGGGCCAAAGGGGTAGGACTCACCAACCAGTTTGAGCGCGCCGCTGGCATTTTGGGTGAAAATCACCGTGTATTCGCCGGGCGAGGCGTTGAAGTAGTCAAGCACATAGGCGCGGGCGTGTTCGGCCAGTTCTGTGATCGCCATCGAGGTCGGGTTGCTGGAGTGCGGATTGCCGTAGACTCCGCCGCGCAGCATTTGCATATGCGAATCAAGCTGGCTCTGGGCATAGAGACCGCCGCCTGTATAGTCCAGGTAAATATGTCCCAGTTCGTCCAGACGGCTGTATTCACGGGCACGCAGATCTTGCAGCGCTGCCGCATCAAAAGAAGGGTACTCTTGTTGGAACTGAGCAAAGGCTTTTTCTAAAGTGTCTAGAGTATTCATTCAATGATCCTTGTATACCTAAAAACCACTCCGCCACATCCCCATTTTACCGCGTGCGGCGGAGTGGCAAAACGATCTAAACAGCTTGTTCCAGCGCGTGATCGATGTCCTTCAGAATGTCGTTCACATTTTCCAGGCCAATCGACATCCGTACCAGATTAGGCGGGACGCCGTGCGCCCGAAATTGATCCTCGCTCATCACTCCTGCCAGCATGGCGGCGGGCTGGACCGCGAGGGTGTGAATCCCACCCAGGCTAGCGGCGCGTTCCACAAGGCGCAGGCTGGAGATGAAGTGCTCCGCGTTGGCATAACCGCCATCCAATTCGAAGCTCAGCATGCCCGTGTAGCCAGACATCTGCGCGGCGGCGAGGGCGTGCTGGGGATGGCTTTCCAGGCCCGGATAATAGACCGCTTTGACTTTCGGGTGGGCTTGGAGGGCACGGGCGACGGCCAGCCCATTCTGGTTGTGCTGTTCGACACGCAGCCGCAGGGTACGCAGCCCACGCAGCAGCAACCAGCTATCGAAGGCATTCAGGACCGCGCCAACGGTCAGCGAGGTGCGCCACAGCCGCTCAATCAATTCAGCCCGCCCGGCAACCGCCCCGGCGATCAGATCGTGATGCCCGCCGAGATACTTGGTCGCGCTATGAAACACCAGATCGATCCCAAATTCGAGAGGCCGCTGGTTGATGGGCGTGGCGAATGTATTATCAGCCATCGTGATGATGCCTCGTTCCTTAGCCCAGCGCCGCAATCGCTCGCAGATCGGTGATCAGCATCAGGGGATTGGTGGGTGTCTCAACGACGATCAGACGGGTGTTGGGCCGGACAGCCGCTGCGAAGGCCGCGGGATCGGTTTGATCAACAAAAGTGGTTTCGACGCCAAAGCGCGGCATCAACTTTTCAAACAGGCCGATGGTCCCGCCGTAGTGGACTTTTTGGGCAACGACATGCGCCCCCGCTTCGAGCAAGGAGAGGGCAATCGTGGTCGTGGCTCCCATGCCGGATGCCGCCAGCAGCGCATTGTCGGCCCCTTCCAGCGCGGCGATCACGGCCTGAGCATGGGCGTGGGTCGGATTGCCATAGCGGGCATAAAAGCGCGGGTGCTGCGGTTCCGTCGCCATCTCCATAAATTCTTCGGGCGAGTGCGAAATAAAGGTCGATGTCTGGTAGATCGGCGGGGCCAGCGAGGTCGTATCGTTCAAGTATTTATCGGCGTGAATAGCCAGGGTTTCCGGCGAGAGATCATCCCAGAAGTCAGAGTCGCTCATCTAGTCCTCAATTCCATGCAGCGTTGGTTGATTCCGCCGCTAGTGTAACGGATTTGCGGTTCCGTGCAAGGCTTAATACTCCTGCAAATACACATCCCAATACGCATTTTGCGGCATGACCGCGCGCCCAACCTGACGTAAAGTGAACAGCGATTGAAAGACACAGGCCCGACTCTGGGCCTCATACTGAAGGAGCATATGATGCAGCCTTTCATCTCCATTAAAGACGTCAGCAAGGTCTACCAGACCAATGGGACTAAGACGATTGCTTTGCAGGGCGCGAATTTGGCGATCCGGCCCGGCGAGTTTGTGAGCATTGTGGGCAAGTCGGGCAGCGGCAAAAGCACGCTGATCAACATGATCACCGGCATTGATCGCCCCACCTCCGGCGAAGTGTGGGTCGGTGAGACGGCGGTACACACTTTGAACGAAGGACAGACGGCAGTCTGGCGGGGCCGGACCATAGGCGTGATTTTCCAGTTCTTCCAACTGCTGCCGACGCTGACCGCCATCGAAAATGTAATGCTGCCGATGGACCTGTGCGGCACGGTTGGACGACGGGAGCGCCCCGCGCGGGCGATGGATTTGCTGGAACAACTGGATATGGCGGATTACGGGCACAAACTGCCTTCCGAACTCTCCGGCGGGGAACAGCAGCGCGTCGCCATTGCCCGCGCCCTGGCAAACGATCCGCCGCTGTTGGTAGCCGACGAGCCTACTGGAAACCTGGACACGCGCACGGCGGAACGGATCGCGGAGGTGTTTGAAGCGCTGGTCAAGGGGGGAAGACCATCGTGATTGTGACTCATGATCGCGACCTGGCGCAGCGCGCCAAACGGACGATTCAACTCTCGGACGGCGAAATCGTGAACGAATATATCAACCAGCCGGGCGCGCGGGTTCCGGCGATGGAGGTGGTGTAATGCTCAGTCCTCGCTGGCGTAAAGTGCTGCGCGATCTGTGGCGGAGCAAGTCGCGCACCATCCTAATCGTTCTCTCAGTAGCAGCAGGCGTGTTCAGCGTGGGCGTGATCCTGAACACTCAGTATATCCTGAGCAGCGGGTTTGATCGCGGCTTCGATAAGACGCACGCCGCCAGCGCCAGCATCGAAACGGAAACCTTCGATGAGACGCTGCTGCAATCGATCCGGGCTTTGCCGGGTGTGACAGACGTAGATGGCAAGCATGTCCTGATGACCCGGCTGAGCACCGCTCCCGGCGAGTGGAGCAATATCGAAGTGACGGCAGTCTCCAACTTCGAGACCGTGCGGATCAACCGCTTCGAGTCCGATTCCGGGGCGTGGCCTCCAGCGACTGGGGAAATTCTGATCGAGCGTTCGGCACTGGATACGGATGCGCTGAAAAACCTGAAGATTGGCGATTCGATTGTCGTGCAAGCCCTCGACGGGACACAGCCTCAACTGCGCGTCGCCGGGTTTGCCTATGACTTCAACCGCACGCCGTCGCAGGGATCGGGCATCGTCTACGCCTATGTCACGCTGGATACGCTGCCCCTCCTGGGCCGGGATGCCGCCTGGAACACCATTCAACTCACGGTTGATGACGATCATCTGAATGAGAAAGATATCCGCACGATTACCGATCAGGCACGCACGGTCATTGAGAGCAGTGGACGCCGCGTGTACAGCGTAATTATCCCGCCACCCGGCGAACATCCGCTCAATGGGCCGATCTCGGCGCTGCTCCTGCTCATGGGCGTGCTGGGCGCGATGTCGCTGCTGGCAAGCAGTTTCCTGGTGTTCAACACGATCTCGGCGCTGCTGGCCCAGCAGACGAGGCAGATCGGCGTGATGAAGGCGCTAGGCGGGCGCACGGCACAACTGCTGGGCATGTACCTGAGCATGGTTGGCATCATGAGTTTACTGGCGCTGCTGATCGCTATTCCGCTGGGAATTGTTGGTGGCATGGCGTTTGCCAGTTTCCTCGCCAGCACCCTGAATCTGGATATCGATGTGATGCGGGCCGCGCCGTATGCGCTGCTGGCTCAGATCGCGGTTGGAGTACTCATTCCGCAGATCGCGGCGCTGCTGCCCATCCTGACTCGCACGCGGATGACGGTTCAGCAGGCAATCAATGCTCATGGCGCGGAAGGCGTTCGATCCTCGCTGATCCGGCGGCTGGCAGTGCTGACGCCGGGACTGTCCGGGCTAACTCGGCTGTCGGTGCGCAATACATTTCGACGCCAGGGGCGGCTGCTCGCAACGCTGCTCACACTGGCGCTGGGCGGGATGCTGTTTGTGTCGATCATGAGCGTGCGCGCCTCGTTGTACCGCACTTTGGATCGGGCAACAGCCTATCGGGATTACGATATCCGCATCGATTTCGCCCAGGCTTACCCGTCCCGCGCGGTGATCGATCAGGCGTTGAGCGTTCCGGGCGTCAGCGGCGCAGAAGGGTTCAGCACGACCACTCGCGCGATTTACAACGGCGAGGAACAGCCAGAATATTTCCGTCTTCGCCCTCAATCCTTCAAGTGTCATGTTCCGACCCCCTGTACAAGAAGGACGCTGGCTGCGGCCTGAGGACAGCAACAGTGTTGTGATCAACACGGCTTTGCAGCGAGATCAGCCTAGCATCCAGGTTGGGGACACGATTGCTGTCACCGTAGAAGGCCAAACCACCGAAGTGCAGGTCGTCGGCCTGTTCGAAGAAATGGCAGGCCAGGCAGGTATTTACATGACTCTCCCCGCTTATGCCACATTGGTCGGCGATGGAGATGGCGTGAACAGTGTGTGGATCACGACCGGAGCGAAGGATAAGGACGCCGTGGTGAAAGTCCTGGAGCAGCAGTATGCCGGGGCAGGAATGGTCGTTACCGCGTCTTACACCTTTGAGGAGTGGCGGAGTTTCCTGGCGTTCCACTTCAACATTATCACGGTGTTCCTGATGGTTATGGCGGTGATCCTGGCGGCAGTCGGCGGACTGGGATTGATGGGCACGATGGGCATCAATGTCATCGAGCGGATGCGCGAGATCGGCGTGCTGCGGGCAGTGGGCGCATCTAACCGGGCGATCCTGCGGCTGATTGTGAGCGAAGGACTGGTGATCGGCCTGATCGGGTGGCTGGTTGGCAGCGCGGCGGCTGTGCTGCCCGGTAAGCACCTGAGCGATGCCGTTGGTGAGACGTTTTTGAACGTGCCGCTGCTTTACACCTTCTCATTTGGCGGTGTGGTCTTGTGGATGGTCATCGCGCTGATCCTCGCGGCGCTGGCGAGTTTGATACCCGCCTACCGCGCGTCGCGAATGAGCGTGCGCGATGTATTGGCTTATGAATAGGAGCAAGAGCAATGAAGAACAAAGTGATGTTGATCCTGGTTGGACTGATGCTGATGGTGAGCGCGGTGGCGTGCAAGCATGGGATGTCGCCGCAGCAGAACACGGCACCAGGGAACAGCGCCGGGGCGGCAGCTCAGGTTGAGGGGCGGTAAAAGCCACCTTACCCCGCCCGAACAAGTTCGGGTTCCCCTCTCCAGCGCAGACTGGAGAGGGGAAGTCTGTTTATTCAACAGGGACGGCGCGCAGCAAGCCATCGCCTGCCGCCTGTTCAATGCGGTGGTTGGGTGGGGCGACCAGGAACTCGTCTTCCGACCACTCCCCGGCTAGCAGCATACGAACCAGCCGCCGATCTCCCTGCCGCCGCTCAAACAGCCAGCCGCGCCGCTGGGCATGTTCGGCAGCGCGCTGCTCATAGGGAGCGCTGTCTCCGGTGTTGTTGTCGATGAACACGGCGCGATCATAGTGTTTTTGCCACTCGCCCATCGCTTCCATCAGATAGTCGGCGTTGTCCTTGCCGTATTTCTGGACATACTGCTCGTAGACATCCGACATCTGATCCATCTCGGAGACGCCTAAGGCAACCATCGAGTCGCCCGCCTGCCGTTCCAGGTAATCCATACTGTACCAGTACGTGCCAGGGTGGGTATCAAATTCCTGCTGGTAACGCTGGCGCGATCCCAGATAGAGGGTGATGCAGTCGTGGGCGCGGGGCAAAACAACGGGTGTGTGGCGGGTGATCAGGTTGGTGGTAGACGTGCCGCAGATGCCATAGACGAGCAGGATCGCGTCACATTCACCCGGCTGGATGGCGTCAATCTGGTCCTGCAATATGGTGCGCAGGTTCTTGGGTGTGTTGTGCAGTCCCTGAGCCAGCAGGCGGACGGTAACGACGGGTGTGACGGTGGCAGCCTCGGCATAGACAGCGCGGGCCATTGCTTCGCAGGATAGGACGATATAGTGCGGCATCGTTAGCGATCTCCATTAAACCAGGGACGGTGAAATTCATCCAGAACAGTGGCGACTGCGCCCATCACGCAGGTATCGACGCCCATGCTGGACACTTTGATGTCGACAGCAGCGGCCAGAGGATAGAGCGCTTCACTTTTGACGGTCTGGGCAATCATTTCCAGGTAAGGCTCGATGATGCGGGACAGAACACCGCCTAACACAATCAACTGCGGGTTAAAGATATTGACCAGATTAGCTAATCCCGCAGCCAGCAAGCGGCTTGTTTCTTGCAGAACGCTGTGGGCCAGCGGATCATCCTGTTTGGCGGCTCGGCCCAGGGCTTCAAGGGTCAGAGGACTATCGCGCCGGGATAACAGAGATCGTTCGCCGCTGGCGATCCGTTCCGCCGCGCGCTCCAGAACAGCCTGCCCGCTGACGAGTGTTTCCCAGCAGCCACGCCGCCCACAGGCACAGGGCTTGCCGTCGAGTTGGATAAGCATATGCCCCGCTTCGCCCGCGTAGCCATTGGAGCCGAGAAACAGCCGCCCATCAAACATGATCCCGGTTCCTATGCCACGCATCGCCGTATCGACGTAGATGAAGTTGGGACAGCCGTGTGCCGTGCCAAAGTAACTTTCACCCAGCGCGGTCATTGTCG
The DNA here is from genome assembly GCA_963753545.1 of uncultured Chloroflexia bacterium. Classification (GTDB taxonomy): domain Bacteria; phylum Chloroflexota; class Anaerolineae; order Aggregatilineales; family Aggregatilineaceae; genus CAVWCQ01. The sequence goes on along the minus strand of CAVWCQ010000008.1, from coordinate 4,053,806 downwards.
CTTCGTTGTGGACGTAAACAGGCACGTTGAAGCGCTCCATCAGAATGCTCCGCACGGGCACGTCCCGCCAACCGAGATTGGGTGCAAAGACCAGCACCCCCTGATGTGTATCGACCATGCCGGGCAGCCCAACGGCAATGCCCAGAGGGGATAAACCTTCGTTCTGGCCCCGGCGTATGGCTTCTTCGATCAGTATTTCCGCCCGTGAGAGGGCCGATGGCAGTGAATAATCGTCCAGGGGAATCCGCTCACACCAGCGCACATGCGCTACAAAATCAGCCAGGATTACGGCGATAAAGTCATTTTGAATCTCAATACCAATGGCGCATCCGGCCTGGGGATTCAGTTCGACGCGTGTGCCGGGCCGCCCGCCTGATGATTGCTGGAGGCCCACGTCATAAACCCAGCCCTGCTCGATCAGTTCGTTCACGAGACTGGACGCTGTGGCGCGGGTCAAGCCACTGTGGGCTGCCAAATTCGCACGGGAACTGCCCCCCGAAGCGCGCAGATAGTTGAGGATGAGCGCCTTATTGTGCTGGCGCACGCGGGTGAAATCGGCGGACAGGTCTTTTTTAGCCATGCTGACTGGGTCCAAATCTTGAACTCGGAACTTTGTTTGATTTCTAACCAAACAAAGTGTATCATACTTGTAAAACTTCTGTCATCTTTTTTGCGGGAGATTCTTTATTCTTATGAACGCCTACGAACGCTTTCAAGCCACTCTGCACAACCAACCCGCTGATCGGATTCCCAATTTTGATATCATGATGACGTTTGCGTCACACCTGATCGGCCAGACGCTGTCCCGCTATTATCTCGATTATCATGTATTATGCGAAGCCAATTTTGCCGTGATGGAAGCCTTTGATCTGGATATCGTTCAGGCGATCTCCGATCCATACCGCGAAGCTGCCGACCTGGGCGCGCTCATTGAATTTCCTGAAGATGGTCTGCCTGTTTCGAAAAGATTTCTGCTTGAAAACCCCGACGATTTGCAGAAGCTCCACCCGGTTGATCCTGGATCGGGACGGCGGATGAATGACCGGCTGGAAGCGGTGCGCCTGTTCCGGGAACGAGTGGGCGGCAAGGTGCCGATCATGGGTTGGGTCGAGGGCGCGCTGGCGGAGGCCGCCGATCTGCGCGGCGTCAATAACCTGATGACGGATGTTTATGATCGTCCTGAGTGGGTGATGGAGCTGTTGGAACGATGCACCGAAATCGCGATCAGCTTTGCTCAGGCGCAGATTAAAGCGGGGGCAGATATTATCGGCCTGGGAGATGCCATCGCCTCGCAGGTTTCGCCGCGCATGTACCAGCAGTACGCTCTGCCCTACGAGAAACGCATCTTCGCCGCTGTCCACGAGATGGGCGCAGTTGCCCGGCTGCACATCTGCGGGGATACCAGCCGCCTGCTACCTCATATGGCACAAAGCGGCGCGGATATCATCGACCTGGATTGGATGGTGTCGATCCCGGCGGCAGTAAAGATGTTTGGTGGCAAGATCGCCATCTGTGGCAATTTTGATCCGGTCAGTGTGATGCTGCAAGGCACGCCCGATCAGGTTTGCAAATCGGTGCGTACCTGCGCGGAACAGGCAGGACCTGCTTATTTTAGCGGCGCTGGCTGCGAAATTCCTGACCGCACACCGCACGAAAATTTAATTGCCCAGGCGCAGATGCTGCGCCAGTTAGGAACGAAGTAAATCAATATGGGTGGGAACGGAAAAGAACTTCTGATCAGCGCGCTGCGGCATCAGGATGTGCCGTCAGTCCCCTGGGTTCCATTTGCTGGAGTTCACGCGGGCAAGTTAAAAGGATACAGCGCATTTGAGGTTTTGACTGAGGGCGATAAGCTGGTTGATTCGCTGCTCGAAGTCAACAAGCTGTATGCGCCGGATGGGCAGCCGATTGTGTTTGATCTGCAAATTGAGGCGGAGGTGCTGGGCTGCCAGCTTTTGTGGTCGCAAGTCGCACCGCCGTCGGTGGTCAGCCACCCGCTCGAAAAGATCTGGATATCCCACAGAAACTACCGGAAAAGACGGATGGGCGCATCCCGATGATCCTGGATACGATGCGGACGATGAAGACCCAGGTGGGCGATCAGACCGCCCTATACGGGCTGGTTTGCGGGCCGTTTACATTGGCCTCACACCTGCGCGGGACCGATATTTTTATGGATATGTTCGACCAGCCCGATTTTCTGCACGATCTACTGGCTTACTCCGTGCAAGTCACCAACCGCATGGCGGACTATTATGCCGAAGCCGGGATGGACGTGATCGCGGTGGTGGATCCACTGGTGTCGCAGATATCACCGCGCCACTTCAGCACGTTCCTCAGCCCGGCGTTTGCAACGGTTTTCCAGTATGTACACCAGATGGGGGTCTTCTCATCCTTCTTTGTCTGCGGGGATGCGACCAAAAATATCGAGGTGATGTGCCAGACCGGGCCGGATGCGATTTCCATTGATGAAAATATCAACATGGTCGAGGCAAAGAAGATCACGGATCGCTATAACATCACACTGGGCGGTAATCTGCCCCTGACTACCGTGATGCTGCTCGGCTCACAGCAGGACAATATGAAGTATACGCTTGATTTGCTGGATTCACTTCCACATCACAACCTGATTATCGCGCCTGGCTGCGATATGCCCTACGACACGCCTATCGAAAACGTGATCGGCGTGGGCGAGGCGATCCGCAATTCGGAGCATGCGCGCCTGCTGCTGGCGAATTACGAAGCAAGCGCCCGGTTTGATATTGACGTCCAACTACCCGATTATGCCCATCTGCCAAGACCGCTCATCGAGGTCTTTACCCTGAACTCGGACTCCTGTGCGGCGTGTATGTATATGTGGGACGCGGCGCGGCTCGCGGGCCGCGAGATGGGGCCACAGGTGGACGTGATCGAATATAAGTTCACGAAGCCGGAGAATATCGCCCGCTGTAAAAAACTGGGCGTGAAAAACCTGCCCAGCATTTATATTAATGGCGACCTGCGCTTCTCATCGATTATTCCCAGCCATGATAAGCTGCTGGAAGCGATTCAGGAGTATCTATGACGGATTTGCATCTGGTAGGGGGATTCCTGGGGAGCGGCAAGACAACCGCTATCGCCAACGCTGCCCGATACCTGATGCAGCAGGGCAAGCGCGTGGGCGTAGTGACTAACGACCAGGGCAAATATCTGGTGGATACCGCCTTTATGCAAGCCGCCGAGGTTCCGACGGTTGAAATCGCGGGGGGGTGCTTCTGCTGCCACGTCGATGACCTGGAAGATCGGCTGCAACAACTGGAAGCCTCTGCGCAACCGGACGTTATTTTCGCAGAGGCGATAGGCACGTGTGCCGATATTGTGGCAACGGTAATCAAACCGCTGCTGGATATCCGCCGGACGAGTTTATCCGTTTTTGCCGATATCCGATTGCTTAAACGCCGCCTGGAAGGTAAGCCCCTGCCCTTCAGCGACAACGTGATCTACCTGTTTGATCAGCAGTTACAAGAGGCTCCCTTTATTGTAATCAATAAGGTGGACCTCGTGAATGCTACCGAAGCACAGCGAGTTGCCGAACTGGCGCAGCGCTGTTATCCTGACAAGCGGATTCGTTTGCAGCAGTCCACTGATCTACAGAGCGTTATAGCCTGGATGAACAGCTTACAGCCCGCTGGAAGTGAGACTCGGCTCAGCCTGGATGAGGCACGGTACGGCCTGGGCAAACAGCGGCTGGGCTGGATGGATCGGAAGCTGATGGTGGAGACCTCGGCAGGCGGGGAACAGGATCTACGCCCGGCGGTGACAACCCTGATCGGCCTGATGGTGGGTAGTCTGCGCCAACAGGGGTACCCGGTGGGGCATGTCAAATTCTGGCTTGAAGCTCCAGGCGTCAATGTTAAAATCAGCTTTACGGCGCTGAACGCGCCAACAGAGGTGCCAGGATGGGAACATGATATTCCTGATCTGGCGGGCGGGCAATCGCTTACTTTGATGGTTAATGCTCGTGCAGAGGCGTCGTTCCGGGTGTTAAGAGCACTGCTTGATGACGCGATTGAGCACACGAGCCAAATTTATCCGGACGTTCGTTTTGTGTCTGTACGGCTGACCGCTCCAGCCGAAAAACATCGGTAACTTTTATTTCTTTTAGGAGTACGTCATGTCAACAGTTCTTGAGCAACTTCGCCAGAGTGTTATTGATGGAAATGCCAAGGAAGTCGAGGCGCAGGTTAAGCAGGCACTCGACGAAGGTATCAGGCCCGATGTCATTTTGAACACGGTAATGATCCCGGCGATGTCCGAGGTCGGTGAAAAATTCGAATCGGGTGAATATTTTGTCCCCGAAATGCTGATTTCGGCGCGGGCAATGCAGGCCGGGCTGAAACTGCTCAAACCGCTGCTGGCTGCCGGCGGCACAGAACCGATTGGCACGGTGGCGATTGGCACGGTTAAGGGCGACCTGCACGATATCGGCAAATCGCTGGTCGGGATGATGCTCGAAGGGGCCGGATTTGAAATCATGGACCTGGGCGTGGATGTTCCCGCTGAAAAGTTTATCGAAGCGATCCAGAATGGGGCGGGCCTTGTCGCGATGTCGGCACTGCTGACGACGACCATGCCTAACATGCAAACGACGATTCAATCGATCACCAGCGCTGGATTGCGTGACAAAGTGCGAGTAATGGTTGGCGGCGCGCCGCTGACCGAAGCCTATGCAAAACAGATTGGCGCGGATGGTTATGCATCCGATGCATCATCGGCGGTTCGCAAAGCGAAAGAACTGCTGGGCCTGTAGCCATGCAAACTCTGCTGAAAGGCCCTTCGAGTGAGGTGATCATTGGCCCTGATCTGCCTGTGGTAATCATCGGGGAGCGGATCAATCCAACCGGGCGCAAGGCGTTCAGCTCGGAGCTTCAGACGGGCGATCTGAGCCGGGTCAGCAAGGATGCTCAGGCGCAGGTGAACGCGGGCGCGGCGGTGCTGGATGTGAATGTCGGCGCGGCGGGGGTGGATGAAGTCAAACTGCTGCCCCAGGCGGTACAGCTTGTGCAGGATACCGTCGATCTGCCTGTCTGCCTGGACTCGCCTAATCCCGCCGCGTTGGAAGCGGCGCTCAAAGTGGTGCGAGGGCGGGCGCTGATCAATTCGGTCAATGGCGAACAGGCCAAACTGAAGGCTGTGCTGCCGCTGGCGGCGGAATATAACGCCGCCGTGATCGCGCTGTGCATGGATGATAACGGCATTCCCATGACGGCGGATGCCCGACTGAAAGTGGCTGGAAATATTCTTGAAGCGGCGCGGAGTTACGGCATCGGGCCAGAAAATATCCTGTTTGATCCGCTGGTGCTGGCGGTGGGGTCCGATGCGACGGCGGCGAAGATCACGCTGGAAACGGCGCACCGGATTCGCAGCGAGTTTGGCTGCAATATGACCGCCGGGGCGAGCAACGTCTCGTTTGGCATGCCGGAGCGCGAGGTGCTCAACATGGTCTTCCTGACTCTGCTGATCCAGGCCGGGATCAATGCGCCGATCACTAATCCGCTGAAAAGCACGCTGACCGTGCGCGCCGCCGATCTGCTGTTGGGGCGTGACGAGTACGGAATGGCGTATATCAAAGCCTATCGCGCTGTGCAGGCAACGCAGCAGAACGCATAACCATGATTGATATTGAACCGATTGGAAGCCGGATCCCCTCTGAACCAGACGCTACGCTGCTCGATACAATCCAATCGGCAGGCATCGACGTTACATCCGTCTGTGGGGGGCAAGGATGGTGCGGCAAGTGCCGTATCCAGGTGCGATCCGGCTCTGTATCGGAACCAACCGACGACGAGCGGGAAGAACTGAGCGACGACGAGATTGAGGCAGGCTGGCGGTCTGGCCTGCCAAACCTATCCCCGCGGCGACGTCAAGATCAACATCCCGCCAGACACGCTGGCAACAGCCCAACGCCTGCAACTGGAAGGGCAGGATGGTCACGAGAGCGGGGACCCGGTCATTACCGCCGTTGATCTGGTGCTGCCGCTGCCCGACCTGACGGATCTGCGCTCCGACACCACACGTCTACTGGATGCATTGCGCGCCGCCGGGTATACGGCTCCGATCATTCACCTGCCTGCCGCTCAGCAGTTAGTGGGGCAGATGCGGGCGAACGAAGGACGATTCGGGCCGCGATGCGAGCCGCAGAGCGGGATCAGGATGTGATCGCGGTGCTGCCGTGGGGAACGCCGCTGCTGGGGTTCGCGGTTGATCTGGGAACGACCAAAATCGCGTCTTATCTCGTAAATCTGGAAGATGGACGCACGCTGGCAATGGCTGGCACGCCGAACCCGCAGATATCCTACGGGGAAGATGTCGTCAGCCGGATTGCCTATGCCGACTCGCATCCAAACGGGGCGCAGACGCTGCAACGTGAGGTGGTCAACAGCCTCAATGAGTTGATCGGTGATCTGTGCCGCCGGGCTAGTTCCAAGCGGGAGCAGATCGTCGAAGCGGTGATCGTGGGCAACACGGCAATGCATCACCTGCTGTTGGGCCTGCCCAGTAACTCACTAGGACGTGCTCCTTACGTGGCGGCGGTGAACGAAGCGCTGCATGTGCCAACGCGCGATATCGGGCTGGACATCGCGCCGGGAGCCACTCTCTTTCTGCCGCCGAATATCGCCGGGTATGTGGGCGGCGATCATACAGCGATGCTGCTGGCAACGGAGACAGGCCGGAACGGCGGAACCGTCGTGGCGCTGGATATCGGCACCAATACCGAGATTTCGCTGGCAGTAGGAGGAAAGCTGTTGACCTGCTCCTGCGCCTCTGGCCCTGCATTTGAGGGAGCGCATATTCGAAACGGGATGCGCGCTGCACCCGGCGCGATTGAACACGTCAAGATTCAGGATGGCAAGCCGTACCTACAAACGATTGATCACCAGCCTCCGGTCGGCATCTGCGGGTCGGGCATGCTGGACGTGGTGGCGGAACTGCTGCACGCCGGACTGCTAAATCCGATGGGCAAGATCAGCGGCGGGAGTCTGACTCTGGCGGAGGCGGCAAAGGCCGGGCATGGGCGGGAGATCGCTGTCAACCGCGAAGATGTCTACCAAATTCAGCTTGCGAAAGCGGCGATCCGGGCGGGGGTCGACATTCTGCTGCTGGAGGCCGGACTGACGGCGGAGGATATTGACCAGTTCATTATCGCCGGGGCGTTTGGCACGTATCTGGATGTGGAGAGCGCGGTCGAGATTGGCATGTTTCCCCGGTTGGCGATGGAACGATTTCAACAGGTCGGCAATGCAGCGGGCAGCGGGGCACGCCAGATGCTCATCTCTAGGCAGGCACGACAACAAGCCGCCGACCTGATCGCGGCCATTCGCTATGTTGAACTGACTACGCACGAGCAGTTCGAGGATGTCTACGTCAACGCGCTGCTGTTTGAAGACTAGTTGATCACTAAATGCAGCAAAGCGGCCTTTAATGGGCAAATTGGGGGCAAAAGTGATCATTTAAAGGGACTTAATAGATATTATAATAAGCGGGCGCAGGAAAATTTAGCCGGAAATTCTTATAAGTTACTCACTTCGCGCCTCTTTCTTCTCGTGGCGATCCACCGGATCATGTTTTTTGAGGGGGATCGCTAACCGTTTTCTAACTTACACCCCGGAACAAAAGAAAAAAGCAAATATCACCGCGGAGCTAGCCATGCCGCCGGCGAGGCATAACAACAGGATGAAAATCGCGCCCCTCATCGCCTAGCGGTTAAAACCCGTAGGCTATTACATATGCAAGACAGTCCCGGCTAAAAGACTGGGCAGCCGCATGCAGCGCCCCCGGTTCACATGATTGATTTCACGATTTCTCCTAGCCCCGCAAAGAAAAACAAGAGCGTAGATAAGTAGAGGCGAAAAACAGTTTTATCCTCTGCTTCGCGGGAGAGCTTATTACCAGTTTAACATGGATCGGCCCCCTAAAATACTCCTTTAAAGTTGAACTTTAAGTACTATTTTGAAGATAGGCGTGAGACAAAAAAACGCTGCATGGATGGCATGCAGCGTTTCCCTTCAGCGAAGTAAAGATAGTATATCTCGCCGCCGCATAAATCACCAATTTTGGGAGCTTCTTTTTCGCCTCTCAGAAGGACAATAGGGCGATAACGAACAGGACCAAATTCAGGAGGTGGGTATGGCACAGCTAACGCTTAGTGGAAAAGTGGCCCTGGTAACGGGCGCAGAGTCGGGGCGTGGGCAAAGGGATCGCGGTGGCGCTGGGCGAGGCGGGGGCGACGGTATATATCACGGGGCGAACGGTTGATGAGAAGCAGGTAATGGTTCCCCTGGCGGGAAGCATCCACGACACGGCAGCGGCGGTAACGGAGGCGGGCGGCAGGGGGATTGCGGTGCAGTGCGATCACCGGGATGACGCGCAAGTGTGGGGCGTGATCGAGCAGATCGAACGGGAACAGGGGCGGCTGGATATCCTGGTTAACAACGCCTGGGGTGGGTATGAAGGGTATGCAACGGGGGCCTATCCACCACCGTCTGTCCCATTCTGGGAGCGGCCCATATCGTTCTGGGACGAAAATATGGACGGGGTGCGGTGGACTTATGTGACCAGTGTTTATGCCGTGCCCCTGATCGTGCGCCAGCCGCACAGTTTGATCGTGAATATCTCGTTCAGCCCATTGACCCCCGGCAACCCGGCCTACAATGCGGCAAAAACGGCGGTGGACCGGATGACATTCGATATGGCGGCACGGTTGCGCGAACATGAGACAGCCGTGATCGCACTGCATCCTGGACTGGTGCGGACGGAAATCGTCCTGAAGGATGCGCAGTGGTTCGATATGTCCAATTCGGAATCGCCGCAGTTCACCGGGCGGGCCGTTTGCGCGCTGTTCAGCGATCCAGCGGTGATGGAGAAGAGCGGAAAGTCTTTCATCGTAGCGCGGCTGGCCCAAGAGTATGATTTTGATGATGTTGATGGGAAGCGGCCCACGCCTATGGAGGGGTAAGCGCTAAGTGCTGCATCTGGTTTATTGTGCGAAAGCCCAATATGCGTCAAGTTAAGAAATAGACGTTGTGGGTCGTGGGCGCACACCTCACCCCGGCTGAACGGAAAAGCATGTTCAGCCGACCCTCTCCAGGCTTCGCTGGAGAGGGTCAGGTGATGGCGCTTAACGGCTTAAGTTGACGCGAATTGGTTTATTGTGCGAAAGCCCCTATCCCGTCGGAACGCAAAAGCAGCGTTCTGCTTCCCTTTCTCCGGCATACTTCGTATGCCTGGAGAAAGGGAAAAAACGGGCCGGTACTCATTTGCACTATTTGGAGGATGAAGCACTAAGGGAGGTCGGGGCGGATGGTGCGCAGCGGGGCGGGCGCGAGATATGTGCCCGCCTCGATCTGAGCAAGTGCCTGCCGGGCCGGATCAAAGTTTGGGTTGCGCGTCAGGGCTGTGTTCAGATCGGCAAGGGATTCGTCCGCGCGGCCCAGAGCAGCATAGGCCAAGCCGCGCCAATAGACGGTCTCTTCGATTTCGGTGGTGATGGCTTCTGTTTCTTTGGCGAGGCGGATCACATCGTAGTAACGCCCCGTGCGGTAGTAGGCTTCGTAGGGGCCAAACTGATACCACAGCATACGGAAGGGCAAACCCAAGCGAAAAGCTTCGTCATAGTAGAGCGCCGCGTCTTCGACCTGTCCAAGAGTCACGGCGGAAGTTCCGGCATTAAACCACGCCCATAAGTCGGGGGCGTCCTGCTCAAGAGCCATTTTCAGAGCGCCGGATGCTGCCGCTAATGGATCGAGGATAGGGCCAAGTATCGCCTGAATTTCGCCTTCGCGGTCCAGGGGATAAACAACCAGCAGTATCCGGTTGAAGTGCCGCCAGTTTGAAATCCAGTTCGGCGTAGGTGTGCTGGATGCCGAGATAATCGGGGCCAAGCCCTTCGTAGCTGTCGTAGACCCACATGGTTTGCTGGGCGTCATCGTAGGCGACGATGGTCATGTAGTGGCCCATCCATTCGAGACCCTCCGGCTGGAAACCGCTTTCGATGATGACCGGGAAGCCAGCCGCGATCAGCCGTTTGATCTGATCGATGGTTCCGCCGGGTCGCCACAGGGCACCGAGCGGCAGTTCGGTCTGGTGGTAGACAAAGGCGACGAGTTGATCGGGCGAGACGTTTTTATCTTCAACACGCGGTTTGAGCCAGCCTGCCGCTGCCGTCTGATCGTGCTGCCAGCCGTAATAGGACAGAACCATCGTCAGATTGACCGGGCCGCAGTTGCACCACGTCTGAAATTCAAAGCGCAGACCGTTCAGCCGGGCAGAAGAGGGGGTTGGGTCTTGCCCATGAACAGACCCAACCCATCCCAGGAGCAGCAGAAACAACAACACGGTACGAGCGAGGCGCATGGTTTGTTTAGCCGAACAGGATATCGATGACTTCCTGATCGGGACCATCGGGCAGGCGAATACCGAAATCTTCCTTATAACTCCAGTTCGCCCAGGCGATATCATGATCCCGCAGAACCTGGATAATGTCCCGATACCATGCCACGCGGAGCGGCTGGGGAACCTGGATGTAGCAGCCAAACTCGCCGCAGTAGAGCGGATGGCCTGTTTTTTCACGAACAGCCAACGGTTTGCTGAGTTCGGCGTGCATGGCGTCAATATCGTAAGGCTTGTTGAGGAAGGGGATATGACTGGTGAACGCTTCCGGGAATGAAGCCATCGCTTCTGAAGGAATTGGCTGTCCGGGATACTGAACCGGGCCAGTATACGCGCCAAAGGGAACCCAGGGCGCAGTATAGTGCGTAACCAGCAGCGGGAAATAAAAATGGAAGGTCAGGATCAGATGATCATCCTGGGGAATGGCGAGCTGATCGAAGGTGTCGGGAGTACAGAACATGTTGGAGCCGAGCACGATGGTTCGCTCCGGTTCCGCCTTGCGCACGGCGTCAAAGGCGACCTTTAACACCCGATTCCAGTCCCGCGCATCGGGGGCAACGGCTTCGTTGAGCAGTTCATAAGCGACTAAATCAGTGGGGCGGCTGCGCAACTGATCGGAGAGAGAGCGCCACAAATTGGCGAAGCGCTGCGCCTCTGCCGGGTCGGTGTAGAGTTTAGGTGATGAGTCCAAAAAATAGTGAGAGCGAAGGATGTGCAGATCGACAATAGCGCGCAGCCCGGCAGCGGCGCACCTATCCAGAGCGGACTGGAGCAGATCGAAGGCTTCTGGTTCCGGGCAGCCTGCTTCATCCCACATCTGTTCCTCGTCAATGGGAATGCGCACATGATCCAGGCCATGATCCGCCAGCCATTGGACATCCGACGGAGTAAAAAATGCCCGACGATCTGCCCCACGTTTTTTGCTTTGGCTCAGCCAATGCGAAATATTTGTGCCTCGTTGGATGGCAAATGACATAAAAAACTCTCCTGTGAATAAGAGAAAAAATATCTCACCGCAAAGAACGCAAAGTAAAAGATAGAGAAGGAACAAACAACAATTTTAGCGCGGAGTTGCACATGCTGCTTGGCGCGGCACGGCAACGGGATGAAAATCGGGCAGGGCGGCTGCGCTTGGCCCAGCCCCTACGCTATATGACCGTCGCGCTTAGATTTAGCTGTTAAGGTGCATGACTGCACACAAAAAACACCGACGCTACTCTATTTTCAAGGGGGAGCGCAGAGAAAAGAAGAGCAATGATCTGGGGGATAAAAACCCCCCAGATCATTTAGTCTACTGAGTCGTGCTGATGGGTTTTCATTTCCTGCAAACTGCCGGTCGCGATATAGATAATACGCTCGGCAACATTGGTAGCCAGATCGCCAACTCGCTCCATGTGCTGCGCCGCACGTAAAACCCCAAAGGTCGCTGAGACCTTTTTCTTTGGTGGCTTTGGCGAACTCGTCCAGGGCCTGTTCGATCACTTTAGCAAACAGCTTATCCAGTTCTTCAGCCTGACCGGACACCTGCCTGGCAAGTTCGACATTGTTTTCGCCATACGCCTGGATACAGTCACCGATCATTTTTCGAACCATCTTGCCCATTTGTGTCAGTTCGGGCCGCAGATGCTTGGGCACTTTGGTCACCTGCGGAATTGTGTCGGCAATATCCTTGGCCTTATCACCAACCCGTTCGAGGTCGACAATGATATTGATCGCGGCGAAGATGGCGCGCAAGTCACGAGCAGCAGGCTGCTGGGTCACAATCAATTTGAAACAGGCATCTTCTATCGAGAAGCGGGCGGCATTCACCTGCAGATCCAGCTCCTTTACCTGTTTGGCAAGGGTTGTGTCGAGGGAGTCGAGTGCCTGGAGCGCGAGATCTAACTGGCTGCCCACCTGCAACCCCATTTTGATCACGTCGTCGCGCAGCGTTTTCAGTTCTCGGTCAAATTGTTCGCGTGGTGACATCGTTCCCCGTTCCTTTAGCGATTAGCATTGATTGAAGTGTACAGAGATTTGTTTGGCAAGACTACTATCCGCGACGCCCGGTGACATAAGCTTCGGTCAGTGCTTCCTGGGGGGATGTAAAAATCTTGCCGGTCTGATCAAATTCGACCAGCTTGCCCAACCAGAAAAAACCTGTCTTATGCGAAACACGCGCTGCCTGCTGCATGTTGTGGGTGACAATGATAATTGTGTACTGGGTTGCCAATTTTCGCATCAGTTCTTCGACATGCAGCGTGGCTACCGGGTCGAGCGCCGAACAAGGCTCATCCATCAAAATGATGTTAGGTTTGACGGCAATTGTGCGCGCCACGCAAAGCCGCTGCTGCTGCCCCGGATTGAGTCCCAGTGCGGAGTCTTTGAGGCGCGTTTTTACTTCATCCCACAGGCCTGCCGCGTTCAGGCTTTCTTTTACAAGATCGTCCAGAGCGCCGCGTTTCGCCATGCCCAGCACGCGCGGGCCAAAGGCGACATTATCATAAATGCTTTGCGGAAAAGGGTTGGGCCGCTGAAATACCATGCCAACACGCTGGCGCAGTTCAACGACGTCCACATCTGGATCGTAGATGTTCTTGCCATCCAGCAACATATCGCCAATGGCTCGCGTGCCATCGATCGTATCGTTCATCCGGTTCAGACAGCGCAAAAACGTTGATTTGCCGCAGCCGGAAGGGCCGATCAAGGCGGTAATCTCATTCTCTTGAATCGATAGGTTCAGATCAATGAGCGCCTGAAATGTGCCATAGAAAAAATCGAAATGGCGTACGTCGATTTTAGTCGTCATGATTAGCCAAACCGTCCTGTCACATAATCCTCTGTTCGCTGCTGCCGGGGGTGGCTGAAAATCTGAGACGAGGGGCCGATCTCAATCACTTCACCATCGAGCATAAAGGCGGCATTGGTCGCAACGCGGGCGGCCTGCTGAACGCTGTGAGGAACCATAATGATCGTGTAGCGGCTTTTCAGTTCGTGCAGTGTTTCTTCGACCATACCCGTTGAAATCGGGTCAAGCCCCGATGTGGGATTGTCCAGGATCAACACTTCCGGTTCGAGGGCAAGGCTACGCGCAATACACAACCGCTGCTTCTGCCCGCCAGAAAGCGAAAAGGCGGATTGATCAAGACGATCCTTCACTTCGTCCCACAGGGCGGCATGTTTGAGCGAGCGTTCGATGCGTTCTTCGAGCACGCTGCCATTACGGATGCCAGCCATCTTTAACCCATAGGTCAGGTTGCTGCGGATCGAGCCGGGCAGCGGCGTGGGAACGGCGAAGACCATCCCAATGCTGCGGCGCAGTTCGGTGACATTTGTGCCGCGCTCAAAAATGCTGTGCCCATTAAACAGGATGGTTCCAGCGAGCGTGCCATGCTCCACTACATCGGAGAGGCGGTTGAACAGGCGCAGCAGGGTTGTTTTGCCGCTGCGAGATGGGCCGAACAGCACAAAAATCTGGTTGCTGTCGATGTCCATCGAGACGTTGCGCAGGGCTTCTACACCGTCGGAATAGGTGTAAAAAACGTCCTGTACGCTAATTTTGGGTTCCATATCGGCCTACCAATCCCGGCGGCGGCGCACCCGCGACCGGATGAGTGACGCGCTGAGCGTCAGAGAAAGGACCAGCAGCAGGAGTACCAGGGCCGTACCATACTGGATGGAGATCGGCATGCCGGGAACCTGGGTGGAAATCACGTAAAGATGGTAGGGCAGGGCCATTGTTTGATCCGATGCCGACTTGGGCAGGTGAGGCAGATAAAAGGCGGCAACGGTGAACAGAATGGGCGCTGTTTCTCCGGCGGCGCGGCTGAGGCCGAGGATGATACCCGTGATAATGCCTGACGTAGCGTGGGGCAGCACCTGGTGGCGGATCGTCTGCCAGCGGGTTGCGCCGAGGCTCTGACTGACGACGCGGAAATCTTTGGGCACAGCCCGGATCGCTTCTTCGGCTGTGGAGATCACAACAGGGAGCGTCATAATGCCGAGTGTCAGCGACCCGGCAATGATCGATGTGCCCATATTCATAAACAGGACAAACGCGCCCAGCCCAAACAGGCCGTACACAATAGAGGGGATGCCCGCCAGATTGACAATCGCCAGCCGCACCCAGCGGGTCAGGCGGTTGTCCCCCGCATACTCAGCCAGATAGATCGCCGCGCCAATGGCAATCGGGATACAAACCAGAGCGGTCCCGGTGGTCAGGAGCAGCGTTCCGACGATGGCAGGCATAATCCCGCCATCGACCATGCCGTTCTTAGGCATAGCCGTGATAAATTCCCAACTGATCGCTCGAATCCCCTTGACAAAGATGAGGAGAATAACGAGCACAATGGGTGTAACGACCAGGGCGGCTGAGGCGGTGATGATAACAAAGGCGACTTTCTCAGTACGTTGGCGCTGCATACCTGTTTAAACTCCTTTGTGGTGGGAGTTCTGGCCCACCAGCCGGGCAGCAATGGAATTGATGGCAAAGGTGATGACAAAGAGGACAATGCCGATACCAAAGAGCACGTTGTAGTGCAGGCTGCCCTGAGCTACTTCGCCCATCTCGGCGGCGATGGTGGCGGTCAGCGTGCGGACAGGGTGGAAGGTCATCCCCAGGCCGAACGGGGGGACATAGGCGGCGTTGCCCGTTACCATCATGACAGCCATCGTCTCGCCAATGGCGCGGCCAATGCCGAGCATGATGGACATCAACAGGCCGGAATCGAGCCGCTGGGAGCACGACGCGCCAGATTGTCTGCCAGTGCGTCGCACCAATCGCCAAAGCTCCATCGCGGTATTCCTTCGGCACGGCGTAGAGTGCATCTTCGGAAATGCTGATAATGGTGGGAAGGGCCATATAGGCCAGAATCAGCGACCCGGTAAAGGCGGTGAGTCCGGTTGACGCGCCGAGTTTTTGGATAAGGGGGGCAAGCACCATCCAGCCAATAAAGCCAAGCACGATAGAAGGGATGCCCGCCAGCATTTCGATGAGCGGCTTTAGGATTTCGCGCTGCCATTGGGGAGCGAGTTCGCCCAAATAAATGGCCGTTGTTAAGCCCAGGGGAACCGCGATTAAAACCGCGCCGAACGTCACCAGCAGAGATCCGACAATGAGCGGCCAGATGCTGAACATCTCCTCAGTGGGATACCAGCGCCCACTGAACAGATGCCGCAACGGGATATCGAGAAAAGCCGGCATTCCTTCGCGAAGGAGGAACCAGAAGATCAAACCCACAATAAAAATACTAGAAATGCCTGCTGCCCGGATCAGCGTTTCGATAAACATTTCCAGCCAATTGCGGCGCATCCATTGGCCCACAGTGCGCAGACGCACTGATTGCAGTTCGACCTGCTGCTTGACCTGCTGCTTTGCAATCTGTGTCAGATTCATAGCGCTACTGCTCCTGCTGGACGGGCACAAAGCCGAGGTCGGCTACAATTTTTTGCCCCTCAGGACTGCGAATCCAGGTGAGGTATTGTTCGATGACGCCGCTGGGCTGTCCAGCCGTATACATGTAGAGATTACGACTGAGCGGATAAGTGCCATCCATTGCCGTTTCCACTGCGGGGGATACATAGGGTGAAGCGGCATCTTTGGCAACCGCGATCATTTTTTCGTCTTTGGTGACATAGCCCAGCCCGTCGTAGCCAATGGCGTTTGGATTACGTCCCACTTCACTGGTGATGCCAACCGAAGAGGGCATCATCAGCGTTTGTTCGGCAAATATGTCTTTATTGGTTGCATCGCCCCGCCGGACCACATGTTCCAGGAAATAAACGTGCGTGCCGGAATTACTCTCACGCGAGACGAGGACTATGGGAGCATCTCGCCCGCCCACCTCTTTCCAGTTGGCGATCCGCCCTGTAAAAATATCGGAAAGCTGATCGATGGTGAGCTGATCAACCGGATTGTCCGGGTTGACAATCACGGCAAGGGCATCGACTGCGACGACAAATTCTACGGGGTCAATGCCGTTTTTCTGAGCAGCGGAAATCTCATCCGGCTTGATCTGGCGCGACGCATTAGCAATGTCAACGGTCCCATTAATGAGCGCGGCGATACCCGTGCCTGAGCCTCCACCTGTGACGGCAATGGATACACTGGGGTCTACCTTCTGGTAGGCTTCCGCCCAGGCCAGCGCCACGTTGACCAGCGTATCGGAACCTTTGTTTTGAATGGCTCGTGAGGCGCTACCTTTGCCGTTGGCTCTGTTATTAGAACCGCAGGCAGTTAATAGAATGGCTGAAGAAAGGAGGGTGAGTATCAGGATTATTCGAAGCGGCTGGTCTTTCGTTAGCTGTTTGTGCATAGAGTCCTGCCAGGAGAACATTAAAGCATCTGAGAGAATATAGTGTTGGAAGATTTAGGGAAGGTTCAAGAGAGTTTAAATATGGGTTAAGACGAGGTTAAATAAATTTAGCACGTCCCACCAAACGTATCATTGCGTATGCTCCCGGTGGCGCGAAGGCGCTGGCGGCTGGAACCCACTTACCATCATTATACGGGCGGCAGCGTTGAGAGCTGGTTCAAAAGCTTAGTAATTTGCAAGGAAATTGTTAAAGATTTGTTTGTCGTATTTGTCATAGTACCAATTTCCTACCAGATATTTACACTTCTTCATTTTTGTAAAAAATTTCATACAATACCTTTTTGACTTCCCCGGCTAAAAGGGGTTCTGCGCGACAGATTTTCGTTTGCCAACTTCTGTGAAAAGTCAAATGAAAATGATATAGATCATTTTTTAACTTCTCAGGGAAAGCTATCTGTCCAGCGGCCCAAACCTTTTGATCTTAACTGTCTAACTTCTGTTATGACTTCCACAACCCATTTTATCCCGTGCTACCATGTAGTTAGAGACTGCACGTCGCTCATTTGTCTTTTCGAAGTCACAGCCCAGCACCTGAACAGTCTCGCCTCAGGACTGGCTCTCCAATTCATCTCTTATTGGTTCATAAACAAGACCCAAACAATGGCGGTCCGAGGAGACTACATGGAATGAAGCAGCGATTAGAGCAAGGCCAAAGTTTTGTTGAGATGGCGATCTCATTTGTATTCTTCCTGGTCATTATCCTGGGCGTATTGGATGTGGCGAGAATCTTTTATATCTATGTTGCTCTCGAAGACAGCGCTGAGGCCGCGGCTATTTATCTGGCACAACATCCTGGTTGTGAAACGAATACGGGGGGATCTTGCGCTGACCCGAACAATGCTGAGTACCGGGCCAAAAATTCATCCAGTGCTCAGATTAACTGGTCGGGCGTCGATGTCGACACACAGATCATTCCGGCGCAGGGTGGCAATGACGCGATGGTCAAGGTGTACATGACTTATAACTTCAAACTGCTCACACCGGTCATCAGCAACATCGTCAACAGCGATACCATCGTTCTAAAGGCAGATGCCACTCATGTTCGCCTGGCGAATTGAGAGGAAATAGCATGGGCATAAAACTGAGAGCACATTCAACCCGATCAGAAGATGGACAGGCCCTGGTCGAATTCGCCTTGAGCCTGCCGATCCTTGTGTTTTTTATCATGGGTGTTATCGACTTCGGCGTTATTCTCTTTTCCTATTCACATTCTTCAAATTCGCTGCGTAATGCGCTTCGCTCTGCTGAAGTGATAGGCTATAGAAATACGAGCGCCATTCCGCCCTATCTCGACTGCGCTACCATGATCAATAAGGCGGCGGATGACTGGTTTGGCGTGAAACAGGATATTGATATCAGCTATATCAAGGCTGACGGCTCACATGCTCCATACACCTGTGCTGACGTCAACGCCAACCCTGGTGTTTTGGTCGATGGTGACATTCTCCACATCCATCTGCTTGCCACGGTTGATCCGCTGTTTTTACCCATTGGCAAGCTGAATATCGAGTTCGATGGCGAGCGCAGTCTGATTGTCAGCGAGATCAAGGTCGCTCCTGTTGACAGCGGTCCTGGTGGTGGCGGCGATCCTTCTGTGGTTATACCGCCTGCGCCGTTCAATTTTGCCGCGAACGAAGATTGTACGACGGGGAACGTCTCGTTTACGTGGCAGTGGGGAACGACATCACCCATGCCCACTCGTGCTGAAATTCGCGACGTGGGCGATGACTCGGTGGTGGTGAATATCACCGATACGAGCAGCACAACCTGCACAAACTGTGACACAATCTCCATTCCGGTAGGTGGCCGGAGCTATTATATCGTTGCTTATAATGGGACGGGAGCGAATGAGAAGGTCAGCCCCGCCTCTAGCCCGGATCCCGCCGCCTGCACAGCTGAACCTCCGGTGCAAGTACCCCCTGCACCAACCAACTTTGCCACAAGCATTAACTGCGCAACCGGGCAGGTTTCGTTTGGCTGGAACTGGGGCACTACCTCTCCCATGCCCACCCGCGCTGAAATTCGTAGCGCTACCGACAATTCGGTGCGCGTGAGTATTACCGACACGAGCAGCACGACCTGCACGGACTGCGACACGATCCCTGTGCCTGGAAGCTGGGGCTACTATATCGTCGCCTATAATGGCACCGGGTTTAGTGAAAAGGTCAGCGCCCCTTCCACTTCAGATTCAGTTGTCTGCCAGGCAGTTGCTCCCCCGGCACCAACCAGCTTTTTGGCGACAGAAAGCTGCGTAACAGGCAATGTTTCGTTTAGCTGGGTGTGGGGAAGCACGTCTCCGATGCCTACTCGCGCCGAAATCCGTGATGCCAGCGACAACTCTGTGGTAGTGGCCATCAACACGATCAGTGGCACGACCTGCACGGACTGCGACACGATCAGCACCTCGGGTGGCAACCGGACCTACTATATTGTTGCCTATAACGGAAGCGGAGCCAGCGAATCGGTTGCCAGCGCGTCCTCGAATACGGATCCGGCGAACTGTGCTGCTCCGACAGGCGGAACGCTCATCGTTGTACTGCGCGACGAGCCAAACAAGAACAAACTGTGCAACTATGGCAGCGCGACCTATACGGGATCTACGATCCGGGCGGTCGGCGTAGGCTTTGATACCACGCTCACTACAACGTCTGTTGGTGGCCTGGGTACAGCCACGTTTACGAATGTGCCGCCGGGGAATTACACGATCACCATTCCGTCCTCATTCCCTGGAAGCCCTAAGAATTATCTGCCCAACTCTGCGGCGAGCAGCAGCGCCTGCAAAGTGAACTCATTGGCATCTTACACAGATACTGGTTCTCCCAGTATTACGACCGTCACTGCTGGTGCAACAACGACCGTTACCTTCGGCTACGCGCAGAAGAACTAATTCATCAGGAGTACCAAGGTGCTCAGAAAAATCATCACTTCATCACTCTCATCACGGAAGCTTAATTCCGGGCAAGCAATCGTTCTGATCGCGTTTGCGGCTGTGGGTTTGATCGCGATTATGGGTCTGTCGATTGATGGCGGACGCGTGCTCCTCCTGCAACGGCGGACGCAAAACGCGGCTGACGCGGCGGTTCTCGCTGCAACTCGGGCTATGTGCCGGGGCGATGTCAATTATGTGCAGGCAGGGCTGAATACTGCCGCTGCCAACGACTTTAATAACGATAATGTCACTAATACGGTGTCTATCACGCCAGCCACAGATGCCTCGATCACGATCCCAGCAGAGTGCCAGGGATGCTATCTACAGGCAGTTGTGAAGGGCGATATTCCCGGCACATTCATCAGCATGTTTTATGGTGGACCCCTTGAGGCGACTTCCAGAGCTATTGCTGTGTGCAATCCTAACGTGACTGATGACAATGCGAATAAGATAGGCCTGCGAGCCTTGTGGGGTATTGGTGACAGCGGCTGTCACCCGGCAAATGTCGAGGTCAGCGGGGCTTCCGTCTATATCTCCGGTGGGTTCCATAGCAACGCTGATGTGCAGTTTGGCGGCGGTGGTGGCGGCGGAACTCTGATTGGACCGCTCAGCTATGTGGGCAGTTCCAAGATTGATGAGAAGAAGTTCACGGTTCAAGACGGTTCCTTTGTGCCAGGGCAGACGATACCGGATCATACTATTCTCGGCCAATGCAGCAGCAATTGCTTCAAGCCTCCGTCAACTGGGGGAGGCGGTTCCACCTGCACTGATGAGGCTTTCCCAGGCACTAACCCCTTCAAAGTCTGTGACAAACAGGGTGATCCTCTGGCATTGAATATCAGCGCTTATGCTCCAGGTGGAGCAAAGGCAAACGCGGCTGGCAGCAATTATCACGCCTATTCGGGCAGCTGCGGCGGATTTGATAGCTGGCTCGATGGTTTCAAGACAGGCGGCTCGCTGACGGGCGGACTGTTCTACAGCACCTGTGATCTGGATCTGGGCGGTGTTACCGGGATCGGTACGTTTGTCACGATGGGCGACATCAAGATCAGCGGCGGGTTCAATCTGACCGCGTATCAGGATGGGCTGTTATTCTTCGCAGACAGCGGTGGTGGCCCCGGCGGAACCTGCCAGGGAACAACAGGAATCAAGATTTCCGGCAGCAGCAATCACTTCACGGGTAACATTTATGCACCGCACGGCGAGGTAGACTTCTCTGGTGCGAGCAACAATACAACGAATGGTTGTATTGTCGCATGGGGCATTAATCTCAGCGGTTCCAGTAATCAAGTCATCTGCAACCCGAATGATCCTACGTATACACCCAATCCTGGAATTGGAATGGTCGAATAGCGAAAGATCGATCCTCGTTCATCACAGGGGCATGCCAGAACCGGCACAGCCCCTGTTTTTTTATAGCTGTTCCCCAGAAATGATCCTGCCTTCCCCTTTCTATTTATAAACCCTTAACTTGTATAAGGACTTCTTAACAATAAAATTTACGTTGCTTTACACCAGGAGGCCTGTTCCACACCTATAGTAAGAAATAGAGGTTTGGGCCTTTCAGAGAAGCATCAGCGCGGCTCGTAAAAATGTTGTAACTATTTTAATGCGTTCATTTATTCCCCTGATGCCCGAACCCACAGCCTGTTAATCTTCTGTCAAAAAATCTTAGCTTCGCTTTATGTCGTGCTAACATGTGTTTAGAAGCCATTACAACCGATTATTGTATCCCCCTTTAGGTACGTGATAGGACCGTGACAGTCAAATAACCTGTTACACGATCCAGGGAGGCTAGACGGAATGAGGCGCAACGGTCTTAAAAGAAGGATGGAGCACGGTCAAAGTTTTGTTGAGTTGGCCATCTCATCTGTATTTTTGCTGTTCTTTGTTCTCGGTGTGGTCGATGTCGCGCGCATTTTTTATATCTATATCGCTTTGCAGGACAGCTCGGAAGCTGCGGCGATTTACCTCGCTCAACATCCCACCTGTACCACCAATGCGGTCTGCCCTGATCCGAACAATGCTGAGTACCGGGCCAGAAATTCGTCAGGCGCTCAGATCAACTGGTCAGGGCCAGACGTGGGGGTTACTCCTGACACTACCACCGACCCCAATATGGTCTCTGTGAAGATGACTTACAACTTCACGCTGATCACACCTGTTATTCGCGATATTGTCGGCTCGGATACCATCGTTCTGACCGGCAAAGCGAGTCATGTACGCCTGGATTAGGAGCTAACGATGGTTGCGGAACCGAAGGGCCAGAACAAATCGCAAGACGGACAGGCAATGGTTGAATTTGCTCTGACCCTGCCTATCCTGCTTCTATTCATTGTCGGTATCATCAATTTTGGGATCGTTTTATTTTCCTATTCAAACGCTTCAAACCAATTGCGGAGCGCGCTGCGCTATTCCGAGATTATGGGTTACTACACCGATGCAGCCGCTACCAAACCCTATCTCGACTGTGCGAAGATGACTGAGGTCGCTCAGCGTGGCTGGTATGCCAGCGATCAGAACGTCACGATCACGTACGAGATCGTGAGCGGCCCCTATAAGAACCAATCCCTTAATTGTGCTTCCTATTCCACTGCAGACCTGAAGACTATTGTAAACAGCGGCGACGTCCTTCACATTGATCTTACCGCCAATGTAAAGCTGTTGTTTTTGCCAATCGGCCCCCTACAGCTCAAGTTTAGTGGTGAGCGCAGCATCATGTTTTCAGTAGATGTCGATCCTGTCACTCCATAATCTGGATGAGGCGTGTTATGTCGAACAAATTCATCTCTATCCTTAGGTCCCGGATTTCATCCAATCAATTCAACTCCGGGCAGGCTATTGTCTTGATCGTCCTGGCATCTATTGGCCTGATCGCCATGATGGGGTTGTCTATCGATGGCGGGCGCTTGCTGTATCTCAACCGACGGACTCAAAATGCGACTGATTTGGCTGTTCTAGCCGCAGCTAAATCCATGTGCAGCGGGCAGACGATACCGGAGTTTCAAGCGGCAGGGCTAAACGCGGCAAAAGCCAATGGTTTTGAAAATGACGGCACGAATACCGTTGCCATCAATGTTCCCCCTACCAACGCAAGTATCACTATCAGCGCGGAATGCACGGGGTGTTTTGTGGAAGCCGTAGTTTCAGGCCAAATTCCGGGCACCTTCATCAGCATGTTCTACAAGGGCCCGTTGGCCTCGACTAGCCAAGCGATTGCCGCGTGCAATCCCAATAAAAATGGAGACGAGCCAGACAACCTTGGTATACGCGCGATGTTTGCGCTCGGTACTGGCTGCGCGCAACAACTGACTGTCAGTGGAGCGGGTGTTTTCATTGATGGTGGTCTGCATAGCAACGATAATCTCCATCTATCGGGTGGCGGCGGTACAGCTACGGTGATTGGCCCGGCCAGTTATGAAACGACCCTCCAGTTGAACAATTCAGGAACCTATGATTTCCAAACGGGAAGCTATATTCCACCGGGACCAACTGGATCAACCACGGGTGGCAAGTGCCGCTCAAGTTGTTTTGAAACGCCAGGAGGAACCCCAACCTGTGAGCGAGAGTTCTTCCCAGAGCATAATCCGTTCAAACTCTGCGATCAGAAAAATGATCCGCTGGCAGCGACCTTGCATGTCTCCGACTATGCACCCGGCGGTCCGAAAACTGTCAATGCAGTAGCAGCCAACCAGTATCATGCCTATACGAGCAATTGCGGCGGCAATAACTTCAAGACCTGGCTGGCTGGCTTTATCACCAACGGCGTGATCCAGGACGGACTGTACTACACAACGTGCAATATCAAGGTCACGGACCGTATCAGTGGCCGGGCCACCTTTGTGACAACAGACGGTATTGATATCAGCGGCGGTTTCAATCTGGTCTCCTATCAGGATGATCTGCTCTTCTTCGCCACGGGTGGGACCAACACCTGCGGTGGATCAACGGGCGTCTCTCTGAAAGGCTCAGACAACTCATTTGATGGGAACATCTATGCGCCGCATACGCAGGTCGATCTTTCCGGCGCAGACAACCATACGAATCACGGCTGTATCGTTGCCTGGGGCGTGAACTTTAGCGGGAGCAACACCCAGGTCATCTGCAACCCAACCGATCCAGCCTGGTCATCGGAGCCGGTCATCTGGCTGCCGGAATAATAGTAACAGCAGCACAGCAAGCATCCTCTACAGGGGCGTGAGCAGCAGAATCACGCCCCTGTTGTATTTCCCCATGTTCTATAAATGCATGATAGAACCATGAAGAAGAAAGCCTCTTGACAGGCGAGGGCAAATGGCATATCATGTTTAGTAACGCAGCGTTACTAACGGAATGTAAGCAGCCGCATGTCCCCCAAACACGTCACGATGGAACAGATTGCACGTGAAGCTAATGTGTCTCGGACAACGGTTTCGTTCGTGCTCAACAACACGCCAAACAAAAACATTCCCGATGTAACCCGGCAGCGTGTCCTGGAAGCCGCTCAAAAGCTCGGTTATTTTGAGCAAACAGCAGTTGATTTAAAGCTCATTGCTTTTGCAATGCACCAAACCCCTGAACAAATTGCCCAGGACGCGCTATTAGGGGAGGTTTTGCGAGGCCTCTCAGCCGCAATCGATGGGCATGGGTTTCATGTTGGACTGTTTCCCATGCCAATTGATGGCCCCATGCGCTATCTCGAACTGGTTGTGACGCATCGCCCACAAGGCATTGTATTATCTGGCCCGATGGAAAAAGACAGTGAAGAACTCCGCATTCTGTCTGATCAAAGTGTCCCTACGGTTATACAAGGGCAGGTCGATAATGCGGATTTGTATTGTGTCGATGTCGATAACATCTATGGCGCGTACATCGCAGTCAAATACCTGCTGGAACTGGGACACCGCCGAATTGCCCTGATCACCAATGCATCGCTTACTTATACAGCCAGCGCGGATCGATTGAAGGGGTATCAAAAAGCATTGGCTGAATATGGGATAAAAAGTGACGACAGCCTGATTCGATTTGGCGAATTTACGAGTGCGAGCGGCTATGACTGTATGGTTGATATTCTCAACTCGGTCAACCAGCTACCCAGTGCCGTGTTTATCGCCAGTGATGTCGTCGCCTTGGGGGCTATCCAGGCAATTCGAGAATGGGGTTTTGTCATTCCTGATGATATCTCCGTGGTGGGGTTTGATGACATTCCGCTTGCATCGTACCTGACCCCCTCTTTAACGAGCGTGCGGATTTTTGCCGCCGATTTAGGACGCCACGCAGGGCAAGTTTTGGTTGGCCTTATCAATGGTGACACAAATCAGCCGCGCCGTGTGCTATTAGATAGTGCCCTGAAAATCCGCCAATCAACTTCTCTATATAGCGAAAGGTAGCTAATGGGATTGCTCTAATCCAGTATTTGACTTATAAATATTTTAAGAAAGGGTGTCTGACCATCATCAGCATCCAAAAAAGTTCTCCAAATATTTACTATCCTAGGAGGTCTTAAGCATGTACAAGCGTCTTTCCGTATTGCTGATCGTAACGATCCTCGCCATTGGGTTACTCCCCACCCAAACTCATCCAGTTGTCAAAGCTCAAGACACTGCCGCTTTCAACTGCGGTACAACAGACGATGTTAATATTACGTTCATCGCCGGGACGGTTGGCGGCGAGCACGAGGTTTATGTCAAGCTCGTTGATCGCTTCATGGCAGATGTTTGCCCTAATATTCACGTGACGGTAGCTGAGCGCCCGGAAAGCACAACCGAGACCCTGGCCCAGTATCAGCAGTTCTTTGAAGGCCAAAGCCCCGATCTCGACCTGTTCATGGTGGACGTTGTGTGGCCAGCCATGATCGCTGAGCATCTCCTTGATGTGTCCGAATACATCAGCACAGACGATCTTGCCCGCTTCTACCCGGCTCTACTTGATGCCTACACCGTCGATGGCCGTTTGGTCGCGCTGCCCTGGTTTGCTGGCGCTGGTATGCTCTACTACCGCCAGGACCTGCTGGACAAGTACAGCCTGGAAGTTCCGCAGACCTGGGACGATCTGGCGACCGCAGCCAAGACCATTCAGGACGGCGAGCGTGCCGAGAATCCTGACTTCTGGGGCTTTGTCTTCCAGGGCAAGGCTTATGAAGGTCTGACCTGCGACGCACTAGAGTGGCAGGTTTCTAACGGTGGCGGCCACATCCTGAGCCCCGAAGGTGTCATCGAAGTGAACGATCCAGCGACCATCGAAATCTTTGATAAGATCGCGAGCTGGGTTGGTGATTTCGTTCCTGAGGATGTTCTGACCTACACAGAAGAAGAATCCCGCGCCGTCTGGCAGGCGGGCAATGCGGCCTTCATGCGCAACTGGGCCTATGCCTTCCCGCTCGGCCAGGCTGCAGACAGCGTGATCAAGGACAAATTCTCGGTTGTACCGCTGCCCGGTGCCGAAGCTGGCATGAGCGCTGCGACCCTTGGTGGTTGGGGCCTCGCTATCTCCAAGTACTCGGCTCATCCAGAAGCCGCAGCAGCCCTGGCGAACTGGCTGACCTCTGCCGACGCTCTGGTCGAATTCCACCTGGCTCGCGGCGAACAGCCCGTCCTGCCCGAACTGTATGACAACGAAGAACTTCAGGCAGCGCTGCCTTACCTGGCCTTCACGAAGGACATTCTGAACTTCGCGACCGCACGGCCCGGTGTTGCTGGCACGCAGTATGCGGATGTGTCTCAGGCATACTACACTGCCGTGAACAATGTCCTGGCAGGGAACACCGATGCGGCAACCGCAATGGGAGACCTGGAACTGAGTTTTGCTGACCTGGGCTTCGAGCTTCCGGCGCAGTAATCACTAACGTTCCACTCGTGTATTAAACTGCTGAGGGCAAGGACGATGCCCTCAGCTTTTTCACCAACCGCCTAAAACCTTACATTGAGAGGAGGGCGCAGATGGCCCTGATACCGCTTGGAGCCGTGCGGCGACGCCCCACAGAGCAGGAGATGGTTGCTCTGGAACTGGTCAGCGGCCTGTTACTTGTCATCGGCGTGCTGGCCTTCGTTCTTTTGTTCTACGCAATAGTTACCAACGATAACATTCGGGAAGCGACACAAGGCCCTAAAATACCGGGCATTGGTTTGAATGTCGATCTGGTTCAGCCAGAAGGCGAAGACCCATACTTTGCTACGAAACCTGTCAACAGGGGGCCATCCGATGTAGCAGGTATCCAGGATGGGGATCACCTGGTGTCGATTGATGGCAATGATATTACGGGAATGACCCTGGAGCAGGTTCGGGCTTTAATCAAAGAAGACAATGTTAGCCTGAAAGCTGATGATTTCGAGATTGAGCTCGGCTTTTTGCGACTCCGCGCAGATGGCAGTACCACAGAACAAACTCGTGTCGTCACGAAAAATGTTGCTCCAACACTTGCCATTGCCTATTTGAAAAGCTTCGGATTTGTCGTTCCTGTGGTTGTGGTGATCCTGGGCGTCATGTTCTTCCGCCTGGGGACACGTCTGCGCAAATTTGATGTCGTTTCTGCGCGCTGGGCGCTGGTGGCTTTCATCTGGCTGATCATGGGTCTGATCGTTATTGCCGTGTGGGCCTTTTGGGTAAACGGAAAAGGCGGCATCGTATCGAGCAAACCGTTCAGCTTTGATAAAGCCTTTTCTCACGCCATTCCTTTTCTCATCGCTATCATCCCACTAGCCGCTGCTTACCGCTGGCTGGGAGGCGTGATCGAACAACTCTTTGTCGGTGAGGAACCGCTATCGTCGCGCCAGACCCGGTTTGCCTGGACCCTGCTTGTTCCGACTCTCGTCGTATTGATCCTGGTTGCTGCCCGGCCACTGGAGCAGACTTTTATCAAGAGCCTGACCGATGATCAATTTGGCACGAACCGGCCTGCGCGTTACATCGGTCTCAAAAACTACCAGAACCTGCTCAGTTTTAAGCTCGATACGGTCACCTGTAAAAAAGATGAGGGGTCAGATTCGTGTGCCCACACTCGAAATGGCGCAATCATCTGGGGGCTGTCCAGCGTAGAAGACGAAGAGCGGGCGAAGCTGCGTTCGATGGACAGGACAGCGCGCCAGAACTATACCAGCTATTCCGCTGCTACTACCTGGGCGCTACCGAGCAGTGATAAGGGCATCCGCTTACTGGGAAAAGATCCCTCATTCCTGAACGCCATTGGACATACGATCAAGTTCACCTTCATGTCGGTGGTGTTGGAGCTCATCTTAGGGCTGCTCATCGCCCTGGTCGTTAACTCTAGTTTTAAGGGGCGCGGCCTGATGCGCGCCGCCATGCTGGTTCCCTGGGCGATTCCCACCGTCGTTTCGGCGGTTTTGTGGCAAACCATCATGCGCGGTGATCAGACCGGCATCCTGAATAAACTTCTGGTCGATCTGGGAATCTTTGATAAACCACAGCAGTGGTTTGCTCCTACTGGTCCCTGGATGCGGTCTATTGTCGCGGTGGATGTATGGAAAACGGCACCCTTTATGGCCCTATTGATCCTGGCTGGTCTGCAGATCATCCCCGGAGATCTCTATGAAGCGGCGTCAGTTGATGGCGCTTCGAAAGTGCGACAGTTCTTTACGATCACGCTTCCACTGCTGCGCCCAACCATCGCTATCGCGCTCATTTTCCGCACCCTTGACGCTCTGCGCGTTTTTGATGTGTTCCAGGTCTTGCTCGATGAAAATCGACCTTCGATGGCAACGTACAACTACTATCGATTGGTCCTGGGTGGCGCAGATGGTTATGCTTCAGCAGTCGGCGTGATCATCTTCATCTTCATCTTGCTTTTTACAGTCGGATATGTTCGTTTTGTGGGGATTGAGCGAGAATGAGCACAACAACAGCAACCCCTACTGTGGAAAAACGCGGCCTAGCTATCTTAGGCAAGATTGGTTTCTGGCTCATCCTGCTGGTGGTCGTTATTTATACGATGGGTCCCTTCGTTTATGCCATCAGCATCTCGTTTCGAACCAATGCCCAGGTTCTGGTGGATGCTCGCTACCTACCGAATAAACCCACCCTGCTCAACTATCAAAACCTGTTGGGCGACAATGCCTTCCTGCGTACCATGTATAACTCGTCTCTCGTTGCCACTGTAACTGTTCTGGCCTGCCTGGTCATCGGATCTTTTGCCGCTTATGCATTGGGCAGGGTGCAGTTCAAGGGCCGGATGGTGGTGATGTATCTGGTGCTGGCAATGACGATGTTCCCTCAGATTTCGATCCTGTCGGGCCTCTTTGCCATCGTCAACGATCTGAAAATCTTTGGCTCGACAGCGGCGCTGATGTTTACCTATCCGATCTTTACCCTGCCATTTACGGTGTGGGTGCTGACCAGTTTCTTCCAGGGACTGCCCGCTGAAATTGAGCAGGCCGCCCTGGTTGATGGCGCATCACCGTTCCAGACCTTCTGGCGCATTCTGGTCCCGCTCACTGCTCCGGCAATGGTAACAACCGGGCTGCTGGCTTTCATCTCTGCCTGGAACGAGTATTTGTTCGCCCTGACGTTTACCCTGGTGAGCAAAAAAGCTCAGACCGTTCCGGTAGCCATTGCCAACTTTGGCGGATATGGCTTTGAAGTCCCTGTTGCCGACCGGATTGCCGCAACCGTTATTGTGACGGTTCCCGTGCTGATCCTGGTGCTCATTTTCCAGCGCCGAATCATCGAGGGATTGACGGCAGGCGCGGTAAAGGGATAAGTTGGATTCAGGAATTGAATCACGGAATGGGCCGGAGGAATGAACCGGCCCTTTTTGTATTTCGGTGCTATGGATGGAAGGTTATGACTGAACAAAAATCTGATCAACCTGAGAAGAAACCCGCCGAGAGTGAAACACCCAAGCTGCAAATCCCTGATAAGCCGCCTGTTGTCACCCACAAGCGGATCACAGTGGACGGGCAGACGCTGGATTATACAACCACGGCAGGCATGATCCTGTTGAAGGACGAAGACAAAAACGAGACGACGGCGGGTATTTTCTTCACCGCTTATACCCTGGATGGCGTGGAAGATACGGCAGATCGCCCGTTGATTTTTGTTTTTAACGGCGGGCCGGGATCGGCATCGGTCTGGCTGCACCTGGGAGCGGTTGGACCTCGCCGGGTGCGCATGCAGGATGAAGGTTGGATGCCCGCGCCGCCCTTCCGCCTGGAAGACAATGCATTTACGTGGCTTGATATAGCCGATCTGGTATTTATCGATCCCGTAGGAACGGGTTACAGCCGCGCGGCTAACCCGGAAAAGAAAAAAGACTTCTGGACGCTGGAAAACGATCTGCGCTCGGTGGGTGAATTTATCCGGCTGTACCTGACCCGCTACAAACGGTGGCATTCACCGCTGTTTCTGGCAGGCGAAAGTTATGGGACGACCCGCGCGGCAGGGCTGGCAGGATATCTGTTTGACCGGGGCATTGCCTTTAGCGGCCTTGTTCTGATCTCGACGGTGCTCAACTTCCAAACGATTGAGTTTGAGCAAGGAAATGATCTGCCCTATGTGCTGTTTCTGCCCACCTACGCGGCGACAGGGTGGTATCACAAGATGCTGCCGCCCGATCTGCTGGCGCGGAGCGTTGAAGATGTGGTCAGCGAGGTCGAGGCGTGGGCGGAGACAGACTATACAGTTGCGCTGGCAAAAGGCAGCCGCCTGACGGACGCGGAACGGAGCCGAATCATTAAAAAGCTAGCGCGCTATAGCGGGCTGAAACCGGATTTTATAGACCGCAGCAACCTGCGGATTCGGGATCAGCACTTCTTTAAAGAACTGCTGCGCGACCAGCGGCGCACCGTTGGACGGCTGGATTCGCGCTTCAAGGGCATCGATAAGCTGGCTGTCGAGGGCACCATTGAGCACGATCCGGCGATGAGCGCCATCCTGCCGCCTTATACCGCTATGCTCAACCAGTACATGCGCGCTGAGCTTGAGTATGAGACGGATGCCGTCTATGAGACGCTGAGCTTCGGTGTGAATATGGGCTGGCAGTGGGATGCGGGCAAATTCCCCGATACCAGCGAGCCACTGCGCTCGGCCATGTCCAAGAATCCGTTCTCGAAGATCATGCTGGCCCTGGGTTACTTTGATCTGGCGACGCCGCATTTTGGGGCGGAATATACGCTGAGCCACATGGACCTGGACCCAGAACTACGAGACAATATCCGGCTGGCCTACTATCCCGCCGGGCACATGCTGTACCTGGATAAGACATCGCTGGCAAAGCTCAAGGCCGATGTGGCCGACTATATGCGGTGGGCGCTCAGTTCAGCAGATTGAGCTTCCGGGCACGGGTGACTGCTTCAATACGGCTGTGTGCATCGAGTTTGCTAAAGATGTTGCTGGCATGTTTGCGGGCGGTTCCCACCGAAATGACGAGGTGCGCCGCAATGTCTTCATTAGACAGACCCTCAGCCATCAGGCGCAGCACATCCAATTCGCGCGCGCTCAGCGGATCAATGAGCGACTCTGGCTGGGATGGCGGTGTCTGAGCCGCGTTAAAGGCCAGCAGTATCTGGCGCACATACTCTGGCGAAGGTTCGGCCCCGGTTTCTTTGCGTTGGCGATCATAGACGCGCCGCAGCAGACCGATCAGGGCCGGGCCTTCGTCCACAAAGAGGCGGATATACCCCTCTGGTTCCGCCAGTTCCAACGCCTGCAGCAGCGGATCGATGCCCGGGGCCAGGAGTGCTTGCAGGGTGAGCATTTCAACATGGTTTTGCACCGTTTGCGGAACAAGCTGGCTCAGGAGAGCGGCTGCACGGTCCGGTTTTTTCTGGGCAATGCAGGTTCGCGCCTGGGCGATTTGTTCTACCGCGAAATTTCCTGCCGTTTGCAGCCTGCCGTGAGCTAATTCCCACTGCGCCCGGCGGGCAGCAACTTCCGCGATCAACAAACGTGCCTCGGCGCGGCGCGCGGCCTCCTCCGCTTCTTCAAAATAGGTCGCTGCTTCCACCATCTCCCCACGTGCCGCATAGAGGCGGGCCAGCGATAAATAGCCAAAGGCGCGGATACCGTCCCCTTCAATGGGGCCAATCTTGTCCAAGCCCAAACGAAGCGCCTGCTCTGCTTCGTCCAGCCTGTTCCACTCGCGCAGGATTTCTCCTGTGCCAAGGTAGCCGATCCCGTTAAACGGCTCGTTTTCGTAGGCGAGACTCAGCATAGGCTGGAGAGACTCCCAGGCCTGTTGATAATGTCCTTCCAAGAGGTGCAGCAGCCCCCAATGACTGAGAAAAGCAGCTTTGAAATGCTGGTTTTTGGAATCGCTGCCACCCGGATCGATGCTGGCAAGTGCCTCGCGCGCGGCATCCCAGTTACCCGACCACAGGTTTAACGAGGCTAAAGTGAGACTTGTGACGCTGCGCATACCCCGATCATCTTCCGGCAGATGCTCAAGCGCGAGCCGGGACAGTTCGACGGTTTGCGACAGATTCCCCTGGCGGGCAGCGGCAAAGGCGCGCAGAGTAGCAATTTCACCAGCCAGCAAATCATTGGACGCGATAGACTGGAGATATCTTTCGGCGCGTTCCTGCTGGTTCAGGATGACGAGCAGCCAGGCGTAATGCAGAGTCAGAGTTGGGTGTGAGAGCAGGATGGGTTCGGGCAGGGACTGAAACCAGCGCTGGGAAACGGAAACGCCGAGGTGCAGCGCCCGCTGGCCGATCTGCTCTAAGAGCGCGACCGCGCGATCATAATCATGCGCGTCAAGCGCATAATCAATGGCCTCGGCTGGCATCCCATTGCGGGCATACCAACCACTCGCCCGGCGGCAAGACTCCCATTCCGCGTCCGGATTTTCCGCCCGAAGCTGACCGCGGAGAAAATCGGCAAAGAGATGGTGATAGCGATAGACCTGCTGCGTGTCGTCGAGTTGAACCACAAAGAGGTTCGATTTGACCAGGGAAACCAATATCTCCCGGCTGTTTTCCTGCCCGGTGACCGCCTGGCAGAGCGACGGCGATAACTGGCGCAGCACCGAGGTGCGCAGGAGGAAATCGCGGATGGCGGGCGACTGCTGGTTGAGCACTTCCCCGGCGAGGTATTCTACCAGGGCGAGCGGACTGCGGCGGTCACCCGTAAAGGATTGGATGAACGAAGCGGCGTTCGCACTGCGCTGGATTGACAGGGCGACCAGTTGGAGCGCGGCGGCCCAGCCTTCTGTGTAGCCATCCAGGGCAGCCGCCTGTTCGCCGGACAGGTTCAGCCGCATGCTCTCGTTTAAAAAGGCGGCGGTTTCGGAGAGCGTGAAACGCAGATCGGCAGCATGTAATTCGAGCAGTTGGCCGCGCGCGCGCAGCCGGGCCAGCGGTATAGGCGGCTCAATGCGGCTGGCGAGCAGCAGGTGAACCGTTGGCGGCAGATGTTCGACCCAGAAGGAGATCCCTTCGAGGACCATTCTGTCGTGTAAAACGTGAAAATCGTCCAAGACCAATATCAGGTGATCGGGCTGCCGGGCCAGATCGTTGAGCAACGCGACTAAAAAGGACTCCGGAGATAAATTATCAGGCTGATACAGCAGCTTGAGCGCCTCACGGCCAATGGCAGGCTGGATGCTTTGCAGCGCCGAAACACAGTATGCCCAAAAGCGAACGGGATCACTGTCACCCGGTTCCAGGGAAACCCACGCCACGGGAGCGCGCCGCGCCCACGCGCTTAACAGGGTCGTTTTACCAAATCCTGCCGGAGCAGTCACAATCGTGAGCGGGTAACGCAATGTTTCGTCCAGGCGCTCAGAGAGGCGCGGACGGGCAACCTGCTCGCTGCGGATAACGGGAATGCCGATTTTTGTTGTGAGAATTTGCAGCGACATCAGACTCTCTAATGCTTGTTATGGGTGTTGCAGGGCGAGTTTCGTTCCTACTAACAAACTTTTCGAAAAAATTAGTTGATCACTTCGCCGCCGTGAGGATCTTCTACCCCCCCTTTTTCGGTTTCACGACTAACCGTTTCCTAACCGCGTCTCTACTTCCATTTTTGGCCCATTTTTCAGGGTGGGTATTACATTAGGACGCTGCTTACCGCGCTCCAAAACGTTGGCTCAAACAGCCAGGACGGAGATGAACCTATTCGTAGAATACACCCAATGTGCCCTGTAAAATACTCCTTTAAAGTTGAACCTTAAGTACTAATTTGAAGATATGGGAGAGAAAAAAGCGCATAACACTCTCTAGCGGGCGCTATCCCTATCCAATCGTTGAAGAAAGTTCAGCAGTGCCTGGTTCACGATATCTGGCTGATCCATATTGGAAAAATGGGCCGCGTCGGGAATTGTCGCTTTTTGCGCGCGGGGCAATCGTGATGCGTATGTATCGGCTGCGCGCTGGAACCCTGGGCGGTCCTGTTCTCCGACGACCAGCAGCGTTGGCGTGGTGATTGCTTCTACTTTTTCAAGATAGGCAACATCCGGCCAGCGCTCACCTGGAAAGCCAGGAGAGAACTGAGGCCAACTATGGTCCCCGAGCATGGCGCTGACTCGCTCTCGAACGGCTGGCGCAGATTGGCGATTCACGCCATCCACCCAGAACTGAGTAAACAGGTCAATCGCTTTGCCTGGGTTGTGCATGGCAGCAGCCGTCACCACTGACAGAATAGCCTGCCTTTCCTGGTCGGAGAGATTTGTGTCGGGCAGCACGCCGCCGCTGTCTAGCAGAACAAGCCCGTGAACCCGTTCGGGATGCTGTAAGGTGTAACCCATGACGACTGCCCCACCCACCGAATGCCCGATCAGGGTCGCTGATGGTATTTCCAGCGTGGTGAGAAGTTCATGCAGGTCTTCGATATGCGAATACGCTTGATCGCCCACCGGAGAGCGCCCGTGCCCGCGCAGATCATAACGAATGACCTGATACAACTCGGCAAACTGGTCGAATTGATCATCCCACATCCGCGAATCGACCCATGTGCCGTGGACAAATAGCAGAGAATGCCCGTTTCCGGCAACCTCATAATAGAGCTTGCTGCCCTTGACCGGCGCGTAGCCATTGAACATCCTGGGTTTCTCCTCTCCCGATCTACACTATACTGGACCGGACTTTAGCACCATCTACGCTGGAGTCAAGGCAACGTGGAACTTCATCCTGAGATTTGGCGTCCATTTATGGGCACAGATTCCTCAGAAAGAGTAATCGTTGAGAGTTTATTTCCCGATAAACCTATTTTCCCATAAAATCTTCCTGACGGGGGAATTGTTCAGACACCGAGGAGTTTACCTGTGCTACCAGGGACAACAGCACTCATTGGACAACGATACGAATTGTACGACCCTTTAGGTACTGGGAGCATGGGCGCTGTTTACCGTGCAATGGACCGGCTCACGTATACGATTGTCGCCCTCAAGCGGGTGCGGGCAGAGAAGCCTGAGGAAGCAGATGGAATAACGCCGCTTGGCACTTCGTTAAACCTGGCTCTCGCGCACGAATTTGAACTCTTGCAGACCTGCGCCACCCGAATATTATCCGCGTGTTCGATTATGGCTTCGATGCTGACGGCCCATACTTCACTATGGAGTTCCTGGAGAATGCCGAGACTATTCTGGCGTCGGGACGGGAACATTCGCCAGTGGGGCGGCTGATGCTGCTGGCACAAACGCTGCAAGCCCTTGATTATCTGCACCGACATGGCATTTTGCACCGCGATCTGAAGCCCGGCAATGTACTCGTCCGTGATGGGCAGATCAAAGTGCTGGACTTTGGGCTGGCGGCAGCACGTAATCGTGCCCAAGAAGGGGTTGCCGGTACGCTGCTCTACATTCCTCCCGAAGTGATGCGAGGCGAGGCTCCCGATAGAGCTTCTGATCTCTATTCCGTTGGCGTTATGGCCTATGAACTATTCGCAGGCAAACATCCTTTCGACTTTGGTGATCATTCGCAGTTGATCCGGCGGATTCTGACGGCTGCTCCCGATCTCTCCCCGCTGCGGTTTAGCGACGAACAACCCGTTAATCCGCTGGAAGGGGTGATCAACGGCCCCAAGATGATCCCCATTATTGACCGACTGCTAGAGAAAGACCCGGCGAAACGGTATCAAAGCGCGCAAGATGTGCTGGTCGATCTTAATGGTGCTGTCGAGGGCATTTCGCTGATTCAGGAAACAATTGCCATCCGCGAAAGTTATTTACAGGCGGCTCCGTTTGTCGGGCGCGAACGGGAACTTTCGACGCTCACCGATGCTCTCGTTCGGGCAGCCGATGGGCAGGGCAGCGCCTGGTTGATTGGTGGCGAGAGCGGCGTGGGAAAATCGCGCCTGATGGACGAAGTGCGTATTGCCGCATTGGTACGCGGGGCGCTGGTGCTGCGTGGGCAGATCAACGATGAACACGGCCAGACTTACCAACTCTGGCGCGGCCCGCTGCGCCGCCTGGTACTCACCACAAAGCTTAGTGATCTGGAAGCAAGTATTCTCAAAGAGATCATACCCGACATCGATCTGCTTTTGGAACGGGCCATCGATGCTGCACCCCGACTGGACGGTCAGGCGGCTCAACAGCGGTTGGCGCAAACCATTGTTGAGGTTTTTCGACGGCAGGAGGGGGTAATTGTGCTGCTGTTGGACGATCTGCAGTGGGCGCGTGAGAACCTGCTGCCGCTGCGTGCGTTGATGCGCTATATCGGCGATCTGCGGCTCCTGATTATTGGTTCTTACCGAGATGACGAACGTCCTGATATCCCCGGGGAACTGCCCGGCGCGCAGGTGATCGCCCTGCGCCGTTTTGGGACTGAGGCAATCACGGCCCTGAGCGAGCTCATGTTGGGCGAAGCGGGAAGCCAACCGCGCATTGTCGATTTTTTGCAGCGCGAGAGCGAAGGCAATGTCTTTTTTATGATCGAGACGGTGCGCGCGCTGGCCGACGAAGCAGGCAGGCTGAGTGCCATTCCCAAAATGGAATTACCAGAGAGAATGTTTCCCAAGGGCGTCCAGGCGATTGCCCAGCGTTATATTGAACGGATTCCGCTGGATTATCACCCGCTGCTGCGGGTGGCGGCAGTAGCAGGGCGAGAAATCGATCTGGCTATTCTGCGCCACATTGACCATGCAGTAAATCTGGATCTGTGGCTGTTGGGCTGCAACGAGGCGGGCATTATCGAAGCTCATGATGGACACTGGTACTTTGCTCATGATAAGCTGCGCGACGGCATCCTGTTTGGGCTGGCACCCGATCAACTGCCTAAGCTGCACCGGATGGTCGCGCAGGCTATTGAGCAGGTCTATCCGGGCAACTCTATTTACGCCGCTGATCTCGCGCATCACTGGCAGATTGGCGGAGAAGCAGACAAGGAGATCGAATATGCGCGCCAAGCCGGAGAACAGATGCTGGTGGTCTGCAATTATCCGGAAGCACTGGCCTACCTGGGCCGCGCATCGGCACTGGCCGACCAACTGAGTTTATCGCCTCAAAATAGCGCAGCGATGCAGTGTAAAATGTTGGAGGCGCGTATTCAGCTTGGCGATGCCCTGTACAGCATGGGGCGCTACGACGAGGCGCGGCGATTGTTGGAAACGGTACTGCCCCTTGCTCAGGCCTGCCGGGATCAGGTAACGTTGTCGACAGCAACTCGTATACTGGCGAATATCGCACAAGCCGCGGGGGATTATGCGCGGGCGAGGACGCTGCTCCAGGAAAGTCTGCACTATGCCGAGGCAAGCGGCAACCGGCTGCGCATGGCCGATGCGCTGCGCAATCTTGGCCTGATTGCTGAGAATCTGACGGAATTAGACGAAGCGGAGCGGCTCTACCAGCAGAGTCTAGATCTATTTCGCGGGGTGGATGACCGGCTTGGTATCGCTGGCTCGCTGGCGAATCTGGGGTCACTGGCGGCTCTGCGGGGGAAAGCTGACGAAGCGAGTACGCTGTTTGCTGAGGCGCTCAGTCATTTCCAGGTTTTGGGCTACCGCTGGGGGATTGCCTACACCCTGATTCGCATTGGCGAGATTGCCGCTGATATGGAGAACAGCGGAGCCGCGCTTCCGCTGCTCAAAGATGCGCTGGCGATCTGTCGCGATATCGGACACCGCTGGGGTACGGGATTTTCGCTGCTGCAAATGGGGCACATTCTGCTGGCCCAACGACAGAACACAAAAGCCGGAAAACTCTATTTGGAAGCGCTGCAAATTGTCAGCGAGATTCAGGCCATTCCGGCTGTGCTCGATGCCTTGACGGGCATTGCTGGCATTATGTTCGATGAGGATGAGTGCGAACGCGCTCTTGAGCTTGTGACGCTGGTACTCAATCACCCTGCCGCGGATGGTGAGACTAAACAACGAGCCGAGAGGATACACACGATTCTGATGGTGGAACTCCTACCAGACCAAGTGGAGGCGGCAACAGCACGAGGCCAGCACACCCCGTTAGATGTTATCATCACTGATCTGCTGGAAAATTATCCTAAGGTTTTGCGATCCAGGTAAGTGGATAGAACCAGGGTTGTACTCACGCTGCCGTAGCGCCGGAACAGGCCGGCAAACTGCTGAAGCTGTTCAATGGACTCGAAGACACCTTTGATCAAAATGTCCCGTTCCCCGGCAATGCAGTAACACTCCGTAACGGCAGACTGCTGCAAGGCCAGGGCCTCAATGGGATCACAGCGTCCCCCCGCCGCCGTTACATGGATATAGGCAGTGAGCGGCATGCCTAATTTGGCAGGATTTACTGCCGCGTGAAAACCGGTAATGATCCCCGCCTCTTCCATCCGCCGCACGCGCTCGGCTACAGCAGGCGCCGTCAGCCCAACGCGCCGTCCAATTTCTGAAAAGGGCAGCCGTGCATCATCTTGCAGCAGCCGTAAAATCTGGAGTCCAACCG
Source organism: uncultured Chloroflexia bacterium (assembly GCA_963753545.1). GTDB lineage: Bacteria > Chloroflexota > Anaerolineae > Aggregatilineales > Aggregatilineaceae > CAVWCQ01. The sequence goes on along the minus strand of CAVWCQ010000008.1, from coordinate 4,015,318 downwards.
GGTCGAGAAGCCGGGCGCTATCTGGGGTTTCATCTCTGGCATCAGGCATAGTTATTTGGTTTCGTTTTTAAAGTGTTTGCCGGGTTTTACCTTCGAAAAGTGCTGGATAGCTGTTCGGAAAGCGGATACGATTCAGTCTATTATAACGGAGGGAATATGAACAGCCAGCAGTATTTTGACAACGTAGCACAAAACTGGGACTCGATGCGTTCCAGCTTTTTCTCAGAATCCGTGCGCGAACGCGCTCTGACCGCGGCAGGTGTGCAGGCAGGCGCTGTGGCTGCCGATCTGGGAGCGGGCAGCGGGTTTGTGACCGAAGCACTGCTCAAAGCAGGGCTGCGAGTGGTTGCCGTGGATCAATCGCAGGCGATGCTGGAGGTTATGCAAAGCAAATTCGCGGGGCAGGCCCTGACCACCTACCTGGGTTCGGCGGAAGCCCTGCCTCTGCCGGACGGCAGCGTTGAGTTTGCGTTCGCCAATATGTATCTGCACCATGTCGAAGACCCTGCCAGAGCGATCCAGGAAATGGCGCGCATCCTCAAGCCCGGCGGCAAACTGGTTATCACCGACCTGGATAGCCACGATTTTACCTTTCTGCGCGAAGAACATCATGACCGCTGGATGGGGTTTGCGCGGGAGGAGGTAGCGGGCTGGTTCGAGCTTGCCGGGTTAACTCAGGTCCGCGTTGAGAACGCCGGGAGCAACTGCTGCGCCGATTCGGCGTGTGGCACGCAGCGCGCCGATGTCAGTATCTTTCTGGCATATGGCGTGAAGACAGGCCTGTAGGACAACGAACGTTACGCAATTTCCTAGAAGGGCGGGTTAACAAATCCGCCCCTACAAATACGGGCAGTTGAACTACTCCTGGAAATTTGTTGCTTTTGCGGTCTGCTGGTATAAATCGTGTTGTTATCCGCGTTAATGAAAGTGATGTTGATGCTGGTCTTCCCCAACTAAACAGTCTTCGTGTAGATAACGGTCATTGACCGCTGTTCAATTCCTTTTTCTCACGCCGAAAAAGCATAACCTATTGGGGAAACCAACATGGAAGCTGAAATCAAAGCTCGCTACACTGATTTTATTCTGCATGAAGCTATGCACCGTTATGGGATCGCTTCTGATCACATCCGGCTGCTCGATGGCTTCGAGAGCTTCATCTACGAGTTTGAGCGCGACGGCGAAGCATACATTCTGCGCATTGGGCACAGCCTACGCCGCACCATCCAACTGATCCAGGGAGAAGTGTGCTGGATCAACCATCTGGCCGACGGTGGGGCTGGCGTCTCCAGAGCCATTCTCTCATCCAATGGGCAGCTTGTGGAAGTTATTGATGATGGCAAAGGCGGGCAGTTCATGGCGACAGCCTTTGTGAAGGCACAGGGTCGCCCGATCTGGGAAATAGGGTGGACGCCCGACGCTTATGAGCGATACGGGGAGCTGCTGGGCCGGATTCATGCACTGTCATGCACCTATACCCCGCCGGATCCGGACTGTAAACGCCCCGAATGGGATAATCCTAACAATATGGAAGCGGAACGATGGCTCCCGCCATCGGAAGCCATCGCTGCACGGAAATTCCGCGAGGTTATAGCGTATCTCGAGACACTGCCCCGCAGCGACAGCCTCTCTTATGGGCTGATCCACCAGGACGCCCATACGGCCAACTTCTTTGTGGACGACCAGGGGCGCTTGACGCTGTTTGACTTCGATGACTGCGTGTACAGTTGGTACGTCTACGACATCGCCATGGTCGTGTTTTATATGATCGTGAACGAAGACGATCCGCTGTCTCTCACCGAAGCGTTTATGCCACGCTTCTGGTCCGGCTACCGACGGTATCACGACCTAGACCCGGCATGGCTGGCTGAAATCCCCCATTTTCTGAAGCTGCGCGAAATCGATCTCTACGCTGTGCTGTACCGCAGTTTCGAGAATCTGGAGACCATTGACCATCCCTGGACCAGTCGATTTGTGCAGGGACGTAAGGAACGCATCGAAAATGATGTACCACTGGTAACCTTCGACTTTGCGGCATTCGCCCACCAGAACGCGTAAAAACAACCGGGGACGGCCCAACCGCCCCCGGTGATATTTCCCATAGTCATGATCAAAAAGATAAAAAAGCCTTAGAGGAAACTCATATCCCCTGTACTGCGTAATTCCTTCAGGCTGAGAGTATAATTCAACCATCCTGGCGTTTGAAAGGCGGAAGCACCATGCTACAACGATTAGGCTTTTTTGTCCGGCACGCATTTAATGATCTAAAAGTGAACCGGCTGCGTTCGTTGTTCGCCTTACTCTGCATTGCCGCCGGAGTCGCTGCCATCGTAAGCCTGCAAACTCTAGCCGTCATGATGAAGGATACTCTCGAAGAGAGCTTGCAGGAGAGCAACCGGGGAGATATTCGGATTACGCCCAGCAGTACGTGGGGACAATATATCATTGAACTCCACGAAGAAGATTTGTCGCTGGACAGTGGCAATATGGTATTCACTCCGGATGGAATCGCGCGCATCCAAAGCTGGCTCGATGAAAATTATCCTGGCTCGGAGGTTACCTACCGGCAGGCGGTGAACGGTTTTAACGTCGCCATGAGTGCCAGTATTCCCGAACGTGATACCTACAAACCCTTCCTCTATAACTTTATCATCGAGAAAGATCATTATCCCCTCTACGGAACCGTCGAATCAGAGGATGGCAAAGCACTGGCATCCATGCTTCGGGAGCCAACGGATATCGTGATCAGCCGCAACCTGGCTGATGATCTAGAAGCACAGGTGGGCGATCACTTGCGACTGTCCGGCGCGAGTGAAGACTTCACCATTCGCGGCATTGTGCCGACAGAGGCCGAGCCAGGGTTGCAGAATTTCATTGCGCACGTTTTTGGCTATTTTTATCTGGACGTTCGATCTGCTGATCTCTTTGATAAGGTGGTTCCTGGACAGGCTTCCACCGTTTATATCAAGCTGGGTGATCCCTCCAAGGTGGATCCGGCTGCGCGGCGCTTGCATCGCCTGAGCTATGCACTGGCCATTTCGACAACGACGGACCTGAAGGAAGCGAATACCCAGTTATCCGACACCATTGATAACCTGACTGTCGTCATGGGCCTGGTATCACTGCTCATTGGCGGAGTGGGCATTATCAACACGATGCTGGTGATCGTCAGCCGCCGCACGCTTGAAGTCGCGGTTCTCAAAACGGTTGGTCTCGAACCCCAAGAAGTGATTTCACTGTTCCTGGTTGAGGCGATCCTGATGGGGATTGTTGGCAGCATCATCGGCGTGTGCGGCGGATGGCTGCTTGCTTTGGGCGTTAAAGGCATAGCTGAAACCTTCCTGGGACAGTCACTCTCGTTCCACATTGCCGCCGCCCCCGCGATCAACGGTCTGGTGGTTGGCATCGTCATTACCGCGATCTTTGGCTTTTTGCCTACCCTTGCCGCCGGGAAGATTCGCCCGGCAAGCGTTTTGCGACCCAACGATACGATCATCCCTCGCACCGGACGCCTGAACGCCTTTGTCGCAATCGTCTGCCTGATTCTAGCAATCAGCCTCGTGGTCCAGGGTTTGATGGGAACAATGCTGGACAACGTAAAAGTGAGCGGCGGAATAAATCTGCAACAGATTGCCCAGGCAATTGGGGCGGTTTACGGGCTGGTGGTGGGCATCGCTGTCCTCTTGAACGGGATTCTGTCTTTCCGCGAGCGGCGGCGAGGCCGGAGCTGGTTCCTGCATATGCTGGTCTGGCTGGGACTGCTTGTAGCACTGCCTGTTTTGGGTGCCCTCTTTGGAGGCATGGTTCCGGCTATTCTGATCATGACCGTAACGGTAATCCTGGTCGGTTACCTGTATATCGCGCTGTGGCTGGTTATCTGGGCCGTTGGCGGCGGGCGGGTATCGGAAATCTGGCCCGGAATCCTGGTGCTGCTGTTCCCGCTGTTCTGGGGCCTGATCCCGGTACTCGTGGTGCTGCTCATTCCGACCTGGATTTTGGGACGGCTGATCCAGCGCTTTACCTTTATCGATTTTAAAGTGGCAATGCGTTCGATGTTGGCGACCAAAGGCCGGGGCGCTTCAACTCTGCTAGCCCTTGTCGTCGGTGTGTTCACCCTGAGTATCATTACGATGCTGGTGGATACCATCACCTCTGTCTTTGCTTCCATGCTGGAAGACGCAACTGGCGGCAACGTTCTGATCCTGTCGGCAGCCAGCCAGGGCAATATGGATGATATTCGCACCGTATTGTCGGAACAAGACGGGGTCAACAGCTTTACTATCGTTGGCTCGTATAATGCTCGACTGTCGCGTTATTGGGATGCTTCCACTGGACGTGATTTGGGATCGCGCGACAGGCAGAATCTCATCTGGACATTTAACAGCATAGACGGGCGCGACATCACCTCCAATCTGCCTGATGTCAATTTTGCCGAGGGGCGCAATCTCGACCCCGCACAGGATAATCAAGCGGATGCAGATGGTTATTGGCCCATTGTCGTCCAGGGTGGCGACTACCTTAATACCTTCAAAATCGGTGTGGGTGATCTGCTGACATTTGCCGTGATGAAATCGCCGGGGTCGGAAGATATCTCTTTTCGTGTGGTGGGTGTAACCGAAGCTACGGGCCTCAGTTTCAGCAATTCCCAACTGTATGCGCCCCTGGCGGCGTTTGGCAATCTGCGCCCGGAAAGCATGTTAGGGATCGCAGATGTTGAGAAAGACAAGATTCCTGAGCTGCGCCGCACGTTTTCGCATGTGCCAGGGACCTTTATCCTGGAAACCCGATTTATCAACGACCTGCTCAACAGGATTATCGACCAGTTCACTTCATTTCCGCTGCTGGTGGCGGCGCTGGCCCTGGTGACAGGAGGTATTGTCATCGCTAACTCCGTTGCTTTGTCCACCCTGGAACGGCGGCGCGAGATTGCAGTCATGAAAGCTGTCGGTTTGCAGCGGGAGCGCGTTCTGGGAATGCTGCTCCTAGAAAATGGCCTCATGGGGGTGGTTGGTGGTTTAATAGGCGTCGGCATCAGTTTTGTGGCGCTTGCATTGCTGCTCTCCCAGCTCTTTAAAGATAATCTGGGGGAAACGCTCCCCTATGTTACGGCGCTGTCACTGATGGGCCTGTGTGTTCTCATCTCGCTGGTGGCGGCGCTGCTGTCGGTGTGGGGAGCATCGGGCGAGAAGCCGCTCAATGTGCTGCGCTACGAATAAAGTTCACCCAAAGGACATTTGATGATGACTAAGCTTTTACGACTTGCTTCACTTGCCTTGCTGTTGGCTGCGCTGCTGCCGTTGGTTCCCCGATGTCCATTCTCAGGAAAATCCCGGCGTCAGTGATGAGCGGTTTGGCTCACCTGGCGCGCGGGATCAACCTGACCAACCAGTTCTGGGAAGGACCGGGAAACCCAAGCTGGGCCGAGGATGTCTATGATGAGGACGATTATACGTTCATTCACGATATGGGCTTTACCTATGTGCGATTGCCCATTGATGTGAACTTCCTGCTGCTCAAGAGTGATCCTGATCTATTGAATGACGCGGCGCTGGATGTGTTCGACAAGGTGCTGCAAACCATGCTCGATCACCAGTTGGCTGTTGTCGTAGATATTCACGGTACAGATCCCTACAATCCTGCGAATTGCTATTCCGGCAAACTGGAAGCCGATCCGGCGTATATCGATACATACGAAGCGTTCTGGGCCTCCTTCGCCGGACATCTGAGCGCAACGGACCCGGAGATGGTCTTCCTGGAAGTGTTAAATGAGCCGATTTACCAACAGGATACAGCCCAGTGGCCTCCTGTCCAGGCGCGAATTGTGACCGCGATGCGCACCAACGCACCTGAGCACACGATCATCGTAACCGGGGCGCTGTGGTCCAACATCAACACGCTGATCGCACTGGAGCCGTTCGATGATCCAAACATCATCTACAATTTTCATTTTTATGAGTTACACACGTTCACGCACCAAGGCATTACTACCGCTTCACCACTGGTCGCGCCACTGCATGATGTACCCTATCCCTCCTCGCCCGAAACAATTGCACCCGTTATCGAGCAGCTTTCCAGCGAATTGGCTGATGATGAGCGGGAAGCGGTTCTCAATGAACTACGCGCCTATGGAGACGAACGGTGGGATATCAACAAAATAGATCAGCGTATCCAGCAGGTCGTGGCCTGGAGCGAAGCACATGGCGACCTGCGCCTGATGTGCAACGAATTTGGCGTTTATAACTTCGCCTCTGCTGCCGAAGATCGCGCCCAGTGGCTGCACGATACCCGAGCAACCTTCGAAAAATATAATATCTCCTGGGCGCTGTGGAACTATAAGGGACAGGGATTTAATCTCGTGCGCAGTGATGGCAAGAAGCTGATTGCCGATCCGCTGATGGTGGAAGCGCTGGGGCTGCAAATCCCGGAGTAGTTATCGCATCAAAACGTGACCTGAGTTATCCCCCTTTTCGAAGTGAAGAAGGATGACTTAGATTTTTTGTCCCATGTCCTTAAAGCTGCGGATGATTTAGGTGAAAACCAGTTTGATCCTGATAGGCTTTGGCAAGAGCCAGAGCTGTGGATTCCCCGTACAAGCGTCCTGTAAACGTAATACTGGAGGACTGCCCTTTTTCCGTCACTCCATCAGGAACGACTACGGCTGGATGCCCGGTCAGGTTGGTGATCACGAGCGTATTGCTAAATGATGGGCAGACGTAGACATCAACCTCATCCAGCAAAGCGGCCATCTGGCGCATCATCAGAGTACGGACGCGGTTCGCCTGAATATATTCAACGGCTGGAATCAAGCGCGCCTGCCGGAACACATTGGGCCATGCATCCTTGACCTGCCGGGCCAGCAGATCGTCGCGGTTGCTTCGCGTCAGTTCATCAAAGTAGGCAGCGGCTTCTGCTTCAAGCAGCATGACCACACCCTCAAGGGCTTCATTGGAGTAGGACGGCAGTTCAACCGGGATCAGATTCAATCCCATTGAGCGCAAGACTTCTAAGGATTGATCGTTCAGAGGTTTCCGATCGCCTTCCGCATCAAAAGCACTCTGCACATAACCGACGCGCAGATCGCGGATATTGAGATTTGGATTCCAGTTAAACGGGTAATCCGTGACGGTCAAGTCGCGCCCATCGGGGCCAATGATGGCAGAAAGGACAAGCGCGGTATCTTCTACCGTGCGACAGATTGGACCAATCTTGTCCATTGTCCAACTGAGCGACATCGCCCCAAAACGGCTGACTCGCCCAAAGGTCGGACGCAGCCCAGTGACGCGGCACTGTGTACACGGTGAGACAATTGATCCCAGCGTTTCGGTTCCAATGGCAAAGCCAACCAGCCCGGCGGCAGTCGCGGCTGACGATCCCGCCGATGATCCGCTCGATCCTTCCTCTGTGTTCCAGGGGTTACGTGTCATCAACCCGTCGAGCCAGACGTCGCCCCAGGCCAGCGCGCCAACCGATAATTTGGCGATCAACACCGCGCCTGCTGTTTCCAGACGTTCTACTACGGCAGCGTTCACGTCGATGATCTGATCCTGGTATGGTTCCGCGCCCCAGGTGGTGCGATAGCCGCGCACCGCCAATAAATCCTTAACGCCCCAGGGAATGCCATGCAGAGGGCCGCGATAATGACCGCTGGCGATTTCCTCATCGGCGCGGCGAGCCTGTTCCAGCGCCAGTTCCTCTGTCAGCGTGATAACACAGTGCAGCACCGGATCGAAGCGCTTCAGCCGCCGCAGATACATTTCGGTCAGGTCCAGCGAGGATACCTGCCGCGTGCGGATCAAATGGGCGAGATGAGTCACGGGCCAAAAGGCGACCTCTTCCAGATCGGTGGGCAGCGGCGGCACCTCCCCATCACTTATGATGAGGGGCTGTTTTGGCCCCAAGTTGAAGGTCATGCCGGGCAACCGGGGATCAAACGCAAAGGCGGGGGGGATGTCGTTGGTCAGCGGGATGTCGCGAACGGCAGCATATTGCTTGCGGTGATCCATCACGCCGGGTCGCAGCAGTTCATTTTCCTCCGCCGTAAATTCGAGGCCAATCACCTTCTCAGCAGCGGTGAGCATGTCGAGCGAGATATCGAGCGTGATATCGTTTTCAGATTTAATAGGAGTTTCGCTCATAAGGTATCCTTTGTTGATGCACATGATGTCGCCATCATTATAGGATGGTTTCGCAACGCACGAACATCTTGAGCGCGTATAACAGGCAATACCTATCGACAAGGAGGAAGGCAGACGCGCGATGAAAAGGATGATTCTGTTTGCAGCCATTTTGTTGACCACAAGCAGCACAGCAACGGCCCAGGATTCCGGTGATCGAAAGCCGGGCGAGACGCGGACCGACGACAAAGGGATTGAGCAGGTGTGGGTTCCCGCTGGTTGTTTCCTGATGGGAACCAGTGAGAGCGAAGGCGAGGCCGCCCTTGCACTTGATCCGCCAAGCTGGGCCGCCCGCCGCCTGTCCAGCGAACAGCCACAACATAACGTCTGCCTGACCACGGGCTATTGGATTGACAAGTACGAAGTCACGAATGCCGCATTCCAGGCGTTTGTGGATGATGGCGGCTACACGACACAGGATTACTGGTCAGAAATTGGCTGGGCATGGCTGCAAGGCCAAAACCTGAAACGTCTGCCCACTGCCTGCGAGAGTGACGATCAGCCCAATGCTCCTCGCGCCTGTGTTACATGGTTTGAGGCGGAGGCTTATGCGGCATGGCGCGGCGGCGCTCTGCCCACAGAAGCACAGTGGGAATATGCGGCGCGCGGGCCGGAGTCTCTGGTTTATCCCTGGGGCAATGACTGGGATCCGGAACGGGCCAATATCGATGGCCAGGAAGCGGCGGAAGTGGGCAGTTATCTTGATGGCGCGAGTTGGGTAGGCGCACACGATATGGCTGGCAATCTGATGGAATGGGTGCAGGACTGGCTCTCAAAAGATTATGAGGATGCGGAGAGCACTGATCCAACTGGCCCAGAGGACGGGTCGCATAAGGTTGAAAAAGGCGGCTGGTTCGGCAGCAATCCCTTTGTGGCCCGGTCTGCTTATCGGCACTTTGAGGATCCGCCGACGTATGGCGATCACCATATCGGTTTCCGCATTGTGACAAGCTCCGAAGTGGAATAAACGCCCAAAATCCGGACAAAATCGGTATTAGTTCCTGATAATGCGTCTTATCACGAGTAATGAGTGTACTAAAAAGGGGTGCTAAAAAAGCACCCCCAAAACGGCCTCAAGGGAGTTGCGGCGGACGTTTCTGAATGCTCACCCAATAACTGAGCGCGGCGGCAAAAGAGCTGTGATTTTCCGGAAAGACGGCCCACGCCGGATTGATCAGCCAGGTTTCCAGCCAGCGCGTTTCAACATCGATCTGAGTAAAATCCGCATTCCAGAAGCGACCGGGCGCACCATAGCGCACTTCCATGTGCACATGGGGATCCTCCGAATATCCGGTAGACCCTGCCGCGCCGATAACATCCTCTGGCATGACGTAATCTCCCAGACTCACAAAGTCGCGACCAAAGTGGGCGTACATCACATAAATCGACACAAAGGGGCTGTAGGGCGTTTCGACAATAACCAAGTCGCCAAATCCAAAGTTATACTGCGGCCAACGGTATTCGACTTGTCCCAGATGATCTCCATCCGCGAAACAGGCCACGCAGGAAGCCCGCGCCGTCACATAACCCGGCGCAATCGGATGCACCCACATTGGCTTGCCGTTCAAGTAGTCGTCGGGATAACTGTAATCGATACCATAGTGCGGCTCACCGCGCTGCGTATCCATGAACATTCCACCCTCGATGATAATGTAGCGATCAAGAGGGCGGCGCGAGAAGGCAGCCAGGGAGTCCTCTGTTGTGCCAGAGACAAAATGCCCCGCTGCCGGGTCGGGTAGATCTGTATAACCAACCGGGTGGTCAACAGGCGGCGCGGTTGGCGTTAAGTCGATCGGCTTGCACGGAGCCTGATCGCAGGAGTAGGCTGGTACGTGTTGTGCCGCTCCTGAGAAAGATGCTGTCACGGGATGCCACGACATCATCAAGACTGGCACACAAACAAGCATAACGGCGAACCAACGGCGAGTTTGAGGGATCATTGGTATACGTATCTGGGCTAAAGATAAAAAGACTGTAAACGTTTAAAACCTGGGGCCGACAGTCACGGTATGGTCACGCTGCTTTGCGATAATCAGGTCAATCAATCGACTTGTGGCTCTTATCCAGGATCGTATAAGATCAAGCATACCATACGTTGCCCCAGATCGGGTATTCAAGGAGAGAATGAAATGGCCCGTGAAGATCTCACCACAATTATCAGCCGTGCTCTGACGGACAGCGAGTATCGTTCGAAGCTATTGGCGGATCCGAAGCTGCACTCAGCGACTACGATCTTTCCGATTCGGAAAAGAAACTGATCCGCAACCTCAATGCTGATGCGTTTGATGAACTGACCATGGACCTTGAAGCTCGCCAGTCCAAGAGCGGGTTCCTGGGCGGCCTCTCACTGATGGGCGGCAAGGATGCTGTTGATGCCAGCACCGTGCTCGATCTGCTCACCAAAAAATACGGCTAAAAGCCGTATTCCATAGCAGAAAGAAAAAACGAGGCGCACCGGGTGCGCCTCGTTTTGTGTTAAACATCGTTGAAATTACTGCGCGGCAGGGATAATCAGGGTCTGGCCCACATCAATACGGTTCGGATTCGTCAGATTGTTGGCGGCGATAATCGCGTCGGGGGTAACTCCGTACTGGCGCGCGATTGAATAAATGGTATCGCCGGGCTGCACAACATGCGTTGTCTGCGCGCCAGATGGGGCAGAGGTTGCGGGTGTGCCCCGTGTTACCTCTAGCGTGGGGGCTGCCGTTGCCTGTGCGGTTGCCGTTAGTGCGGCACACCCCGGAAGCTGCAATTCCCACCCGATTTGAAGAGTTGTATTCGCACTTCCGCCGAGATAGGACGGATTAGCGGCGACCAGATCATCCACTGAAACATTATTGTCCCGCGCAATAGAGAACAGCGTATCCCCGGACCGGACCATATAGGTGCAGGGTGTAGTCTCGATCACGAAGCCTGTTGGCGTGGCTGGCAGCGATGGGTTGATCGTTGGAATGGGCGTGAATGAAGCAGGGATATCATTCATTCCCGGCGTCGTGATCACTGGCTCAGTGGGCCGAATAGTCGCCAACGTGGACGGTGGTGTGAAACTGGGTATCACCTGGGGCCGGGTGACAGTGACCGCTGGGGCCTCTGTGATGGTCGGCATCAAACGAACAGTGGGCGTTGCCCCCGCTGCTCCCTGCGGTGTGGCGAGCATCGTGGGTGACGCAAACGTGGTTGGCGACGCTGGTAATGTTGGCGCAATGTCCGTCAGGTTCACCCGGTTGGAGGTAGGCGGTGTATCTTCGCCAGCATTTTTATAACAAGCTGACGCGCCCAGCGTGATCATCGTTAAGAACACGACGAGCGCGAACCGGGCCAAGAAACGACTTTTGAGCATAATTTCCTCTCAGGTGGTTCGCCACAGCAGAAAATCGGACTATCGACTTTCAGGATACACCTAACCCTCCGTTTGTACAATGTGACTCTTGGTGAAAATATTCTCCTGTTGCAAAGGCTCCGTACATCTTCTATAGTTGTTTTGCGGGGTGTTATACCGTTCATCCATTCATCAAAAGTGTGTCCGAATAGTTCGGAAGGCTATGCATGATTACACAAAATGAGAATGACATTCAGACTGCACCCGGATTGATCGCCGGAGTGCGGTTTTATGAAGTGGGCAAACTGTATCACTTTAGCTGCGGGCATATCTCCGATCTGGTTGTAGGCGATTTTGTCATTGTCGAGACAACGCGCGGGCGGCAGATGGGGCAGGTAATGAACATCATGCCCATGGAAGAAGGCAGTACCGAGCGCGATTATAAACCTATCCTCCGCCGATCAACCCCAACCGACATGATGAGCCAGCAGCTTTGGAAAGCTCGCGAACTAGAGGCGCTGGTCGCCTGTCGTGAAAAGGTCGCGGAACTGGGTGGGCTGGAGAGTGCCAAATTTGTCGCAGCGCAGTATAACTTTGACGGCACACTGCTCACCTACCTGTTCAGTGCAGAAGATAAGGTTAATACCAATAAGCTGCGCACGGCTTTACAGAGGAATTTTAAGGCGAAGATCGAAATGCGGCAGATTGGCCCGCGTGATGTGGCGAAACTGCTGGGCGGAATGGGCGCTTGCGGTATTCCCCGCTGTTGCAGCACATTTCTGACCGATTTCAGCCCTATCTCTATCAAAATGGCAAAGGCGCAGGGCATTTCGCTAAACCCATCGGAGATCACAGGCATGTGCGGGCGGCTGCGCTGCTGCCTGATTTATGAATATGAGCAGTATGTTGAAGCGCGCAAACAGCTACCCAAGCGGAATAAGCGCGTGGGAACGCCGCACGGCGAAGGCCGCGTCATTGACGTGCATCCCCTGCGCGATGCCGTCACCGTTCTGGTTGAGGACGCTTACCATGTCGTGAACCGGGAGGACTTGATTCCGCTGGAAGAATTTGAAGCACTCAAATCAAAGGCTGAGGCGGGCTGTAGCAAACATGGTGATGGACCGTGTGACTGTGGCGCTCGTAAGGGAGAAGCGGCGGAGGAAGAGGAATTCGAAGAAGAGGAAGCCGTCGCAGTGTCTCCAACAGTCGAAGTTGAAGAGGAAGACAATGATGAACCAGAGCCTCCCTCCTCTCTAGACGATAAGGGCGATGCAGACAAAAATACTGAGTCGGGCCCAAGAAAACCACGAGGCCGCTCTCGACGCCGGGGACGACACTCACATTAACGTGATTGGGATGTAAGGGGGAGTATGACGAACAGTAGTGAAGACCTCTCGTTAAATCTGGTGATGGGCATTTTTGCCCATCCTGATGATCCTGAGTTTTTCTGCGGCGGGACATTTGCGAAATGGGCCGCCGAAGGAAAGCAGATCGTTTTTGTACTGGCAACCAGTGGTGATAAAGGCTCCGGCGATCTAAATATATCGTCGGAGCAGTTGATCCCGCTTCGGGAAGCAGAGGAACGCGCGGCGGCAGCCCGGTTGGGAGTGCAGGACGTTGTTTTCCTACGCTATCCAGACGGCGAATTGCAGCCAACGCTCGATCTTCGACGCCATCTAACGCGGCTGATCCGGCTGAAGAAGCCGGATATTGTTGTTACTAACGATCCAACAGCACGTTGGTTTGGAAGCGGGTATATCAACCATCCTGACCACCGGGCCATTGGCGACGCGGTGCTGGACGCTGTATTTCCGGCGGCACGCGATCATCTGGCCTTCCCGGAACTTTACCGCGAAGAGGGATTGCAGCCGCATAAGGTCAAACAGGTCTATGTCTGCGGCACCCATGAGCCAAACGAGAAGGTTGATGTAACGGCTTATCTGGAAACCAAAATTGCAGCCCTGCGTGAACACCGCAGCCAGATAACGGATATGGAAGAGATGGCACGCCGCCAGCGTGAGAATGTCGATGCGCTGTTTGTCGTGGACGCGCCGCGTTATACGGAATCGTTCCGCGTGTTTTATCTCCGCTGACTAAAAGGGTGACAATCGATGAGCGATATCAACTTCAAAACGATCATTCGTGCCCGCCAGGATGCCTGGATCGCGTGCCGGAGAGACCTGCACCAGCATCCTGAACTGGGTTTTCAAGAAGTGCGCACGGCTGGTATTGTCGCCGCCGAACTGAGCCGCCTTGGGTTGGAAGTCCAGACGGGCGTTGGCAAAACTGGCGTGGTGGGGATATTGGAGGGCGCGGCGGATGGCCCAACCGTCCTGGTGCGCTGCGATATGGACGCACTCCCAGTCCGGGAAGAGAACACCGTAGAGTATGCCTCGCAGAATCCGGGCCGCATGCATGCCTGTGGACATGATGGTCACACGGCTATTGCTCTCGGTGTCGCGGAAGTACTCAGCGAGTTTCGATCCCAGATGGCGGGACGAGTCAAATTCGTTTTCCAACCCGCGGAGGAGATCGCGCAGGGGGCCTCCGCCATGATCGATGACGGCGTGCTGCGCGACCCAGTGCCTGAGGTCGCTTTGGGACTGCACCTGTGGAATGAAGTCCCGGTTGGGAGCGTCGCGATAACCGACGGCCCAATGATGGCGGGAGCAGGTGATTTTACGATTTGCGTCTTTGGGCGCGGAGGGCATGGCGGCCTTCCCCATGAGACAGCCGATCCCATCGTCGCCGCTTCGCAGATTGTGGTTGCTCTACAGACTATTGTCAGCCGGAATGTGCGGCCAACAGATGTTGCGGTAGTTTCGGTCACGACGTTTCGCGGCGGGGAGACCTATAATGTCATCCCGCCCCTGGCTGAACTGCGCGGTACCGTGCGCGCGTTTAGCACGGAAGTACACACCCTGTTAGAGCGGCGGATGCGTGAGCTAGCCGAGGGAATCGCGGGGGCGATGGGCTGCCGGGCCGAGATCGAACTCAAGCCGCTGACTCTCCCCGTCATTAACTCGCCCGACGTAAATGCTCAACTGCGCCAGGTGTTTACCCAGGTTGCTCCGAATATTCACCAGACGAGCTACCAGACGATGGCAGCTGAGGATATGTCGTATTTCCTCAACGCAGTGCCGGGCACCTTTTTCTTTGTGGGTTCGGCTAATGCCGAGCGCGGCCTCAATTACCCACATCACCATCCCCGTTTTGACTTTGACGAGGCTGCTATTCCACTATCGGTTGAATTAATGGCGTCGGCAGTTGCCTCATACCTCTTCACCCAATAGGAGAGTGAGGACGTTATGCCCCAGGTAAACATTTTCGAATGGCGCGACGGCGGCTGGTTGGTGCTGGCTGGCGGCGGCTTATGGGACTCTGAGGATAATCTCGCGGTGGTGAGCCGGATGCTGAATCAGACTGTTTCTCAGGGGCCTATTGCCTTTATCTGGGCTGCCACCGACATCGAGACGGCGGACGAGAACATGGAAACTCTGCGCGATCTGGGGGCGCGAACAGGCTATCTGGTCGATCTGATGACGGAGTCGGATGAAGCACTGGCGGACCAGATCAACGAAGCCGGGGTTATTATTCTTGATGATGGGCCTCGACTGGACGAATTGCGTGATGGACTGGTTGGCCCGGCGCTGCGTGCTATCGAAGAGTCGTATAAACGGGGCACTACCATCTATGCTGTTGGCGGGAGCGCATCTCTGTTTGGCGCTTATGCTGGTTATGGGGAGTCTCCGGTATCAGGATTAAGCTGGCTCCCCCATTCGATTATTGTACCCGCTTATGATCACGAACGAGCCGAACGACTGCGGGGTTGGATTAAACAGCGTCCGACCGAATTTGGCCTCGGATTGGGCCATGGGGCGGCCCTTGCGCTCGGGCCGCTTGGTGAAGTTGAGCTATGGGGGAACGCCGCAGTGACTGTGTCACTGGGCACAAATTACCAGACACCTGGAGGAGAATAAACGATGCCAGCAACAATTTTGGTTGGCGCTCAGTGGGGCGACGAAGGGAAAGGCCGGGTAGCCGATTGGCTGTCTCGCAAATGCGATGCAATGGCGCGTTATGCGGGGGGCGATAACGCCGGGCATACGGTCAGCGTTGGCACTCAGAGCTATTCACTCCATCTGGTTCCCTCTGGTGTCGTGCATCCGGGTGTCCGATGCATCATGGGCAGCGCAATGGTGATCAACCCGCTACGGCTAGTCAGCGAACTCGATATGTTGGCTCAGGCTGGTGTGGATATTTCGCCAGCACGCATCCATCTCAGCCCACGTGCCCATGTGATTACGCCCGGCCATCTCGAACTTGACGGCGCGGAGGAGCGTTCTCGCGGTGGGAAATCGATAGGCACGACGCGGCGCGGCATTGGTCCAGCCTATGCGGATAAAGCCGCGCGGACAGGCCTGCTGGTTCGTGAAATGCTTGATCCAGCGCAATTCGCGATCACACGTGGTAGAAATGGTAGAGCGTGCTAACAAACTACTCAGCGGGCAGTACGGTCTCGAACCCATTCCATCTGCGGGTATTGCTGAACAATATCAGGCAGCGGCGGAGCGGTTGGCCCCTTATATAACCGATACGATCAGTATCGTACATGAGATTTTGCAGGCCGGGCAGCGTCTGTTATGCGAAGGCGCACAGGCGACCTTGCTGGACCTGGATCTTGGACATTATCCCTATGTGACCAGTTCTTCGACTACCGTGGGTGGGGCGCTGATCGGTCTCGGTTTTGGGCCGAGCAGTGTAGATCAGGTGATCGGCGTAGCAAAAGCCTATTGTACACGTGTAGGCAATGGTCCCTTCCCTACCGAACTGAATGACGCAACAGGCGAACGCCTGCGTGCAATTGGGCATGAATATGGCACGACAACCGGGCGGCCCCGCCGCTGTGGGTGGCTGGACATGGTAGCGCTGCGTTATGCTGTACGCGTGAACGGATTTACTCAACTGGTGTTGACTAAGCTTGACGTGCTGAGCGGACTGGATCAACTGCATATAGCGACTGCCTATGACCTGGAAACAGAACGCACCACATCTATGCCGATTGATACGGCTAAGATGGAATGTGCTGTTCCCGTCTACGAGATTCTCCCCGGCTGGCAGGAGGATATTTCCGCTGTACGCCAAATGGCCGATCTACCGCAAAACGCGCGCCGTTATATCCGCCGGATTGAAGAAATCAGCGGTGTTCCGATCAGCATGATCAGCGTGGGGCCGGAACGAGAACAGGCCATACAGGTTATATAAGAGAGGGATCAATGGCTGGGCAAGAGGATACCCGCACTTTCCGGTTAATCCGGCAGTCCCCGGTGGATTATGTTCCGCGCCGTGTTGTTTCGCTCGTGCCCAGCCTGACCGAGTCGCTTTTTGATCTGAATCTTGGGGATCGGTTAATTGCCGTAACGAATTATTGCGTTCGCCCAACAGAAAAGGTAAAGTTCTTACAAAAAGTGGGCGGTACTAAGACCCCGGATATTGAGCATATTATTAGTCTTCAACCGGATCTTGTTCTGCTTAACGACCGGGAAAATCGATCTGAGGATGCTGACGCATTAAGAGCGGCTGGATTATCCCTCTGGATCAGCGGGCCGCGCACGGTATTCGATACTCTGAATTTGCTGTGGGATATCATGAATGTGTTTGATCACGCCGTGATGATCCCGCGGATCCGTGAAATTGAGCGCGCCTACGATTATGCCTCTGCTGCTGCGCAGATGAGTGAGTCTGTCCGTGTGTTTGTCCCGTTTAGCCGGGATCCCTGGGCAACTTTTGACGCAGCAACCTATGCAAATGATGTTTTACGTGTCTGCGGAGGACAAAATGTCTTCGCAGATCGGGTAAGGGATAGCTCATGTCTGGCGGGGCGTGAGGAGCATGTCCTATGTGTGACCGCAGAAGACGTTGTGTCTGCACAGCCTGACGTGGTTTTGCTTCCTGATGAGGCAGAGACCAGCGCTGACGAAATAATGACGTTGGATATTCCAGCGGCACACAGGGGCAGAATTTATCCCATTGATGGCAGTTTGTTAACGTGGTCTGGCACACGGGTTGCTTACGCATTGCGCGATTTGCCTCCGTTGCTAGCCGACAATGAATAAGGGGTGGAAAGAGTGGAACTGGGGGATTTTAAGGCGCTTTTCGATCATATTTCGGACGGCATTATTGGCCTGGACGAGAACTCCGTTATTGTTTTTTGTAATCCCGCCGCCGCAAGCATGTTGTCGCTGGACGCATCGTTAGTCGTTGGGCAGTCTCTGGATGTTATTCCGGCGCTTGCTACTGCACTGAGTACATCCACTGATGGCCTCTTGCCGTCGTTCAAACTCCCTTCCGGGGACATGTGCCAACCGCAGCCCGTCACATTCTCTGCAATACCGCTGGTCCTTCTTTTGCAGAGAAGCGCTGCGACTGAGCCAGGACGCAAGGGGCTAGCCGATTGGATGCGCGACATTGTCCACGATCTCAAAACGCCAATTGGTGCCGCTAAGAACTTCATTGATCTGGTCAAAGGGTTTGGCCCTCTCAATGATCGTCAAATGGAACAGGCACGGCGCGCACAACTGACTCTTGAAGGCTTGTTAGCCAGAGTGGATCAACTCCTTGACTTTGCCTGGGTGCAAAGCAGCAGTGAGTTGGAACTGGTTGAGACCGATCTGAAAGAGCTTGCTCAACGAGCCATTGCCGAGCAAGAACCTTATGCGCAGCGCCTCGGCATTGAGCTTGGCCTGATCGCGCCTGAAGAAGGTTGTCCACTGGTGGGTAACGAACGCGGCCTGGAAAGTGTTATCAATAACCTGGTCAGCAATGCGATCAAATATTCACCTGATGGCGGGCAAGTCTGCGTAACGATCCAAAGGGATGAGCGATCCGTAGAGGTCGAGGTCAAAGATCCCGGCATGGGTATCGAGCCGGAACATCTCTCCCGTATCTTCGAACCGTTTTACCGGGTGAAAAACAAAAAAACAAACCGCATTGAGGGAAGTGGTTTGGGGTTAGCCCTCGTCAAAGACATTATCGAAAAGCACGGTGGAAAGGTGTTTGTTTCCAGCGTTCCAGGCGAGGGAAGCCGGGTTGGTTTTGTGCTGCCTCAGGACTCAGCTCATCAGCCGCCTTCAGGGGCTGAATGATCAAACCATTCCAGGTGCAGCAGCCGCTTTTTGTGCGGCGAAACAACAATCGGTAAGGCGTGCCGCAGCAGATCGGCTACGATAGGCGTTGTCCCCAATGGATCACCATCGATCTGTGTCGCCTGCGGAATTCTGGAGTCAATCACGATCCGCTTGCGCGCGGAGAAATAAATGATCGACTCTGGGGGAAGTCCGCTTCCCGCCACCAGATTTGCCATCCCGGTCAGAACACGTCCCGGATTGAGTGGACGAAGCACACCCGCATAGAGTAAGCCGTCATCCGGCTGTATCGCTTCATTGATCACAGCCATACTATTGATCCAGGTCAGCGCCCCGGTTGCCGTCACAAAAGCCATGATCCCTTCCACATGGATCGGCGGCTGCCCATCCAGCGAGATCAGATAATCATTCGGTTTTGTCTGGCGCAGTGTCTTGAAGCCAGAAATGCCGTAGGCCAGCAACCCAAGGCGATCTTTGTCCTCACGGGTTGTGTTATAAGCGACCTCTGCTTCAAAGCCAGTAGAAACCCGCAGCACGGAGCATCGATCTCCTACTTTTGCCAGATCGATGCGGCGAATCAGGCCGGGACCAAGTGCCTGCTTGATCGCTGGGCCAATTTTGTGCGGCAGCCCCAAAAAGCCAGAAACGACATTTCCCGTTCCGGTTGGAACCCAGGAAAAAGGAAGTAAGTTGGAGCCAAGCGCCTGCTGCGCGCCAGAAACAGCATCCATAAGCGTGCCGTCGCCGCCTGCCAACAGGATTCTGTCCGCTCCATCGGCTACCCCACGCTCAATGGCAGAAGCAAAGTCGAAGTTGGGGGTGGTGATATGCAGCGTGATCCGGGGAGTTTTAACACCCTTCAAACGCTCGATCACCTGAGTTCCCCGTTTTGAGCCGGAAGCGGGATTGACTATTGCCAGGATGTGTTCTGGCGCATCAATAGGAGTCAGAGCTGATTCTGTCACTTTGCCTATCCCGACCATTCTGGTAAGTTTCTTGAGTATACCGCAAATTTGAGTCTGAAATCTATACGTATAACTATATTAAATGGTCACTTGAGGCAGATGACCGGTGGGTGTGGGGACAGCGCCAGGCGATGCTGTAGGATTTGCCGGTTCCGAGGGGGCAGTCGGTGTTGAGGACGGTGCAGGGCTGACCGTTGGCGCGGGGGTAAAGGTCAACGATGGTGTTGGGGTAGGATTGGCAGCTTCAACCACGCTTTCATGAATATACACGATATCGCGGTACGCTCCACCCGGATTCAGTTCGACTACATACCATTCGGGATTTTCTGGAGCGCGAGCATAAACACAAAGCTCCGTTCCATAGGGCACAGTGTCCCGAACGGGGCATTTTGTATTGTCTTTACTAGGGCATTCCCGATAAACAGCGGATTCGACATCAACGACAAAGGTCTGACAGGGAGGCAGCGGTGTAAAAGTAACCGGAAAATAGGGGCGCGTAGCCGTTGGGCGCGCCTCCGCAGTTTCGGTAGAGCGGGCTACCTGCGTAATGTTATGGTTGATGTCACCCTGGGCCTCAAAAAAGTTCAACAAGCCCGTCCACACAAAATAGCCGCCAAAAACCAGAAACGCGGCGATCACGACCACCAACACAGGCGAAGGGCCAGATCGATAAGGCGGCATATTGCACCCTGCAAAACTTAGGTTTGTGCTTTATCCAGCAGCGCTTTAATCTTTTCGAGCAGGGCAACCGGCTTAAATGGTTTGGTAATAAAGCCATCTGCCCCGGCATCAAGCGCCTGCTGGTGATCTTCCTTCAATTCGAGCGCTGTAACCATCACGACCAGAGAAGAACGGGTCTCAGGGTCACTCTTGAGCCGTTCGCAAACCTCGAATCCCATCATATCTGGCATTCTGACGTCCAACAAGATCAGGTCTGGGTGGACCTGATGCGCTTTTTCCAAAGCTGTGGTGCCGTTATGAGCGGTGCTGACATTGTAGCCTGCCATCATCAAAAAGGCTTCAATGACTTCCACATTCATCCAGTCGTCATCGACCAGCAGGATCGATGCTTGTTCCTGACCATCAGGCATAACGCGCTCCTTGCTCTACTTTTACTGGGAAATCCACTATCCCAAGTTATTTAACGTCCACTGTTCCAAACGATGCGCGACTAACTTCCTGAGAAACAAGAACGGACGACAGTTTTTCTTCAATTGTATCCATCGCCAGCCCCTCTGTGCCATCCAGAACAACGACTGGAATGGAATAGGGCTTGAGCAGCCAATCATCGTGGCATTGTTCAAGCTGGCGGAGATAATCGAGTGAAATATTGTGCTCTTCGGCCCGCGCTCGCACGTGAAGACGGCGATGACATTCTTCGGCGGGGGTTCGCAGATAGACAATTACGTCGGGAACAGGAACGGATGGCTGGAGATGTTCCCAAAAATGCAGATAGAGCGCCCATTCGGTATCGTCCATCAATCCCTGACGGTGCAAATTGAGGGCGAATACGTATCGATCACAGTAAACCGAACGCTCGAAGATCACTGACGAACCATCCTGCGGAAGGTTTGCCAGTGATTGGGTACGGGTCACGAAAGCACAGATTTGCAAGGTGAAGGCCCAGCGCGCAGTATCGCTGTAAAAGCGATCGAGCAGATTTGCGGCAAATCCCATTTGCCAGCGTTCGACTGGCTCTGGAATAAACGAGAATTTACCACTGGCAGCCAATGCTTTGCCCAGGGTTGTTTTGCCCGCTGCAATGTTGCCTTCGAGGAGTACGAGCATCTACCAAAACCTCCGCACCTTTAAAAAAGCACCGGCACAACGCCGGTGCTTGCCTCTCTTGTTCAAATGACGTTCCAAGCACGTTTCGGCCTGTGTCGTGAATTGTACGAGACAACATGCCGTCTTGCCACAAAAAGCTACTCGTTTCGTGCTTCTTCTGTCCCTTCGGTTTCGTCAATAGCGGGCACACCGCGCCGGATCGCCAGCTTGACCTCGCCAATGGCGCGGGTAATTTCAATGTCGCGCGGGCAGGCATTGGTACAGTTGAAGATCGTGCGGCAGCGCCACACCCCGTCCGGTTCACGCAGGATCTTCAGCCGCTGATCACCGGCCTGATCCCGATCATCAAAAATGAAACGGTGCGCCTGGACGATTGCCGCCGGGGCAACATATTGACCATCTGCCCAAAAGACGGGGCAGCTTGTCGTGCAGCAGGCACAGAGAATACACTTCGTCGTGTCATCATACCGATCCCGTGCGCGGGGACTTTGCAACCGCTCCCGGCCATCGGCAGGCAGCGGCGTGTCGTTTATAAAGTAGGGCATGACCGAACGATAGTGTTCCCAGAAGGGTTCCATATCAACGATCAGGTCTTTGATGACTTTTAACCCGAGCATTGGTTCGATCTGAATCTTGACAAGTTCACCATCACCGAGCGCGCCGACGAGCATTTTGCAGGCCAGCCGGTTCACGCCATTGATACGCATCCCATCCGATCCGCAGACGCCATGCGCGCATGACCGCCGGAAGGACAGCGTTCCATCCTGTTCCCATTTCACGCGATGCAGTAATTCGAGCACGCGATCATTGGGTTCGACATGATCGAGCTTATATTCGCCCCAGTAAGGCTTTTGGTCTTTTTCCGGGTTAAAGCGCCGGATTCGCATTGTAACCTGCATAGTTAGTGTCCCTCGTATTTTATAATTGCTGAGCGCGGCCTAGCTGCACCCCTACGCAAGCGAATAACCTTAGTAAACACGTTCCTTTGGCTTAAAGCGGGCGTCTTTTTCCGCCAGGGACAGGTCAACCGGCTTGTCATGGTTGAGGACAATGCCGCCGTCCTCAGCCGGACAGGCCAGCGTATGCACCAACCACTTCTCGTCATCACGCTTGGGGAAGTCCTCACGGGAATGTGCTCCCCGGCTTTCCTGGCGAGCTAACGCGCTAACTGCCGTGATTTCAGCCAGATCGAGCAGGCAGCCCAGTTCCCAGGCTTCCATCAGATCGCTGTTGAACCGCTTGCCCCGGTCATCAATGCCCAGATTATTCTTATATTGATCTTTCAGGCGGCGCAGCGTATTGATCGCTTCCTGGATGCCCTCTGCCGTGCGGAATACGCCCACATCATTCATCATTGTTTTCTGCATTTCAGAGCGCAGTTGATAGGGTTTTGTCGATCCGCTTGCCGTGCGAATCCGTTCCAGTTCGGCCTCGACTTCTCCGGCGGGGTTGTTTCCCACCGGTTTGAAGTCTGTGCCCTGGCAGTATTCTACGAGATGTTTCCCGGCCCGGCGTCCAAATACGATCAGGTCCGTCAGGCTGTTGGTTCCCAGGCGATTCGCGCCATGCACGCTCACACAGGCGCATTCCCCGGCAGCGTAGAGTCCTGGGATAGGAGTGCGCTGAGCGTCAACAACGACCCGACCTTCGAGATCGGTGGGGATGCCGCCCATCGCATAATGGGCCGTGGGCTGGATCGGCATTGGCTCTTTAACCGGATCAACACCCAGATAGGTGCGGCAGAAGTCCAGAATATCGGGCAGTTTGGCCTCGATCTCTTCAGCCGTGATCCGGCGCGTCTCACCCGCTTCCGCGAGATAACGGTTAACCGTTTCCGGTGTCACATCGAGGTGCACATAACCTTTACCTTTGATCCCGCGCCCGGCCCGAATTTCCATGTAGATAGCGCGTGAGACCACATCACGGCTGGCAAGGTCTTTGATGCTGGGAGCGTAGCGTTCCATAAAGCGCTCACCCCGGTCATTGAGCAGCACGCCGCCTTCGCCGCGCACGCCTTCCGTGATGAGGATGCCCATCTTGTAAATTCCAGTTGGGTGAATCTGGTAAAACTCCATATCTTGCAGCGGAATGCCCCTGCGGAATACCACGGCATTCCCGTCGCCAGTCAGCGAGTGCGCGTTGCTGGTGATCTCCCAGACGCGGC
The DNA here is from genome assembly GCA_963753545.1 of uncultured Chloroflexia bacterium. GTDB lineage: Bacteria > Chloroflexota > Anaerolineae > Aggregatilineales > Aggregatilineaceae > CAVWCQ01. The sequence continues at coordinate 3,991,766 of CAVWCQ010000008.1, read as the reverse complement.
CCCACCCGCCCGTCGCAAACAGTACGGCTTTGCTGTGGAACACGTGAAGTTCACCGCTGTCCAGATTAACGGCTACCACGCCAAGAATATCGTTGCCATTGCGCAGCAGATCGATCACATGATATTCGTCAAAAAACGTAACATTGTTTTTGATGCACTGCTGGTAGAGTGTTTGCAGGATCATGTGTCCGGTACGGTCAGCGGCATGGCAGGCACGGCGCACCGGTTTACCACCGAAATTGCTTGTATGACCGCCAAAACGACGTTGAGCGATGCGGCCTTCGGGTGTACGGTCGAACGGCAGCCCCAGTTGTTCAAGCTCGATGACGGCGTTGATAGCATCCTGGGCCAGCAACAGAGCGGCATCCTGATCACTCAGATAGTCGCCACCCTTGACGGTATCGAAGGCATGCCATTCTGGGTGGTCTTCTTCCAGGTTGCCCAGCGCAGCACCAATGCCTCCCTGAGCCGTCCCCGTATGGGAACGAGTCGGATAAAGCTTGCTGATGACCGCCGTCTTGACCCCACGCGAGGCATACAGCGCCGCCATTAAGCCCGCGCCGCCTGCTCCGACAATCAGTGCTTCATATTGATGGTTTTGCATAGTCCCCTCAAAAGAATGGATCCGGCTAACGGACTGTAGCTTCGCTGGCAATTTTATAAGCGGTGTCGTTCACTCCCGCGATCAACGCCGCCGCGCCAAGCACGGTCAGCGCAATCACGCCGAAGACAATCGCCCAATTCAGTGCGCGGTTGACGATGGGGTGATGGAAATAGTCGTTCACGACATAGCGCAGCCCGTTAAGCCCATGCGCAACCACCAGGGCTAACAGCATTCCGTCATAAACGCGCCAGATAGCGACTCCCGCTACCAGCCAGTTCCATCGTTCGCCCACAAACTCGACCGCCTTGCCCGTGTTGTTGACCGCGTTTGTGCCAATGATCGTGCCGCTACCCGTAATGTCAAATACGCCCGAAATGACGTGCATCAGTGCCAGGTGACCAAAAACCAGCGGCAGAATAAGCACGCCCGAAATGCGCATAAATGACCAAAGCGTTGCTTCGAAGCGGCCTGGCAATTCAAACCGCGAACGGCTGCGCGCGATTAAGCCATAGATGGCTGACAAAACCAGCGCGACAACAACGATCACGACAAAACCGATGGCAAACTGAGATTGAAGACGGACCAGCTCACCTAACCCAGCAACCTTCGGATCGTTCTCGTAGAAGTCCAGGACATGATTGAACATCAGTCCAAAAACGGGAATGAGCGTCAGAAAGGTAGCGAGGAAGACATAGTTCGCAGCGCGGCGCTGGTGTTCCCACCAAGCGGGCCTATAATCCAGCAGGATGATCCGCAGACCATTGTACGCATGGAAAATGACACATGCTACAAGGGCAAATTCGCCAATGGTGAATAGAGGACTCTGATACTGCCGGATGGCGTCTTTATACAAATGTGGATAGAACGCCGCCCAGGATGTATCAACCACATGCAAACATAAAAAGAGGAGCGTTCCCAGGCCAGTGATACGGTGGAGAACCCAACTCCACTGTCCTACCTTACCTCGATATCGGAGGGTTTCAGTAACAGTTGTAACCAAACTTGCCATACGGCTACCTCCCTAAAAAATAAAAAGATATCTCAATCTGCTCTGCCAACTGAGCGGGGCTGACATTCCCTCTATTGATCATAAAGGGAAGTTGGCAACTGGCAAAATTGTTTGTTACCCAAAATATCGCAATGCTATACTCTAACACTAGATGATGTCATGATCAAAGCTGGCTGTTTCCGCCTGCACAGTCTCCCGCATCACCTCTTTGCGCGCGCATGGCAAAGTCTTACAGCCCTCCGCTGTAGAGCACATTTACCTGGGATGTCTTGAGAAGGAGCGCGATCACACTATGGCAGAAGTCGAACAAAAAAAAGGCTTGGAAGGGGTCGTTATTGCCGATACCAAGCTTAGTCGTGTTGAAGGGGATGTTGGCCGCCTGACCTATGCGGGCTATAACATTTTAGCGCTGGCCGAGAATGCGACCTTTGAAGAGGTTATTTACCTGCTCTGGCATGGCAAACTGCCGAATAAGGCCGAACTCAAAAAAATTCAAGACGCGCTCTACGAAGATATGGCCCTGCCCGCCTTCGAAGTGGAAGTGCTTCAGCGCTTCCCCGTCAACGCACATCCTATGGCAGTGCTGCGCACAGCAGTCTCGCTTTCAGGCCTTTATGATCCTTCGGCAGAGGACAACAGCCCACATGGTAACATGCGTAAGGCTATCCGGCTGACGGCGCGCATCCCAACCATTATCGCGGCCTGGGCGCGTATTCGTGCCGGGCGTGAACCCATTCAGCCCCGCGAAAATCTGCGCTTTCCGGCGAACTTCCTGTATATGCTCAAGGGTAAAGATCCGACGAGCGCGGAAATCGACGCGTTGAATGTGTACCTGGTTCTGCTGGCCGATCATGGCATGAATGCCAGCACCTTCACGGCGCGTGTCATCACCAGCACCGATGGCGATATGTACAGCGCGATCACGGGCGCTATCGGATCCTTAAAAGGACCGAAGCACGGCGGCGCGAACGAAGCGGCCATGCGCATGTTCCATGAGATCGGCAGCCCAGATAACGTTGAAGAGTGGTTTAAATCTGAGGTTAAGGAAAAAGGCCGCCGTATCATGGGCGTGGGACACCGTGTTTACAAAGCCTTTGATCCGCGTGCCGATGTGCTGAAGCGTGTCGCGGAAGAGATATGCACGACCAGCAATGAGTGTAGTGTCTTTCAGATTGCCAGCCGCCTGGAAGCGCTTGTACTCGCCGATCCACACTTTGTTGAGCGCAAGTTGTTCCCGAACGTTGACTACTACAGCTCTATCGTTTTGGATGCCATTGGTATTGACACGGATCTTATGACCCCGATCTTTGCCATGTCGCGCATCGCGGGATGGACCGCACAAGTTATCGAACAGTGGGGCGACAACCGCCTGATCCGTCCGCTGGACAACTACATCGGGCCGATGGGCCTGGAGTGGGTGCCCCTGGACGAACGCGAGTAATTGTTCGAACCTTTCGTCGCCAAACCGGGTTGTACTTCTAGCAACCCGGTTTTTTGTGCCGCAGAAGTAGGACAACGAAAGTCATGCAATTTCCAGAAGGGCAGAGCGGCTAAGCGTTAGCTGCTGCCCCCAGGCATTGATTGCATGATCTCCGTTGAACTACTGAGATACTTTATCGGGATTTTAAAAATGGTTTCCAGCAAAGAACTTTCACTTCGTGAAGCAGTTGCAGTAGTTCAAAATGGACATACGCTTGCTCTGGGCGGAAACATGTTGTACCGCCGTCCGGTTGCCTTTGTGCGGATGCTGCTCAGCCAGCCCACTCCTCCTACCGATCTGACACTGCTGGCTTTTACCGCAGCATACGAGTCAGATTTGTTGGTTGGGGCCGGGTGTGTGCGGCGGACGCGCGTCTGTTACTTCGGCCTGGAAGTATTCGGGTTTGCCCCTATGTTTACGCAGCTTGCGGGGACAGGGAAAATCGAGGTGATGGAAGAGACCGAGGCCAGCATTGCTTTTGGCCTCCGGGCCCAGTTAGCCGGGGTAGGATTTATGCCCTCCACAGCCTGGATTGGGACCGATCTGCTGGCACTGCGCCCGGATATTAAAAAGGTTAGCGATCCCTACAGCGATCAAGAGCTTGTCGCATTCCCGGCGATTCTCCCTGATGTAGCGGTGATTCACGCGCTGGTAGCTGATCGGAAGGGCAATGCGCGGTTGAACAAGAATTTGGGGATTGACCCTGAACTTGCCACTGCTGCCACAACGACGATTGTCACGGCGGAAACTATCGTGGATGCGCTCACGGAAGATGTCGACGTGCCTGGAGTCATGGTAGCAGCAGTGGTTCATGCGCCGCGTGGCGCATGGCCAACCTCCTGTTACCCGAACTATCCCATTGCTGGGGGCGAACTGCTGCGCTACGTTGATGCGTGCGCGAACAGCCAATTTGAATCTTACCTGGAACGGCTGCTTGCTAAGCCAGAAGAAACTGGCTTTCCAGGTTAAAGTCTCATCGATTGTTTATCTTGTCGTGGTCGATCCCGCGTATAATTAAATTGTCTATAACAGGTTGACGGAGTATAACGCAATGCAGCGTAGGTATTGGAAGACGTGGCTTGTTCTTGGATTTCGTGCTGTTATTTGTGACCACTGCTGCTGTAGTCGAGTTTCAAATATCCGCTTCTCATGAGCGTGCTCACGCACAAGGTGAGCAGCCAGGGGGCAAGTTGTTTGATCCCTTCTGGGAAGCGTGGGGACTGTTGCACGAAAATTACGTTGATCCTATCGATGATACGGACCTGTTTCGCGGAGCGGTAACCGGGCTATTGGATGCCGCCGACAGCACCCATATATCCGATGAGTTTCTTGTGGCTCCACCCGATACAACCTCGACCACGACTCTGTTTGAGCCGTTTTGGAAAGTCTGGAATGTCCTGCATACTGAAAATCCCGCGTTGGTGGACGATAACGCCCTGATGGAAGGCGCGCTGTCCGGAATGATGCATTCCCTCGGTGATCCACATACCGACTATATGAACCCCGACATATATGCCCGCGTCAACGAATCGATGAGCGGTGCATATGAAGGCATTGGGGCCGTTGTGCGCGAAAGTGAGAATTTCGGCGGGCTAGAACTGGTCTCTATTATGGAGGGGTCTCCTGCCGAGGCAGCCGGCTTGCAACCGGGCGACGTGATTGTCGAGGTTGAGGGACAGGATGTGCGCAGCCTGAACCAGAACGATATTATCGCCCTGGTCCGCGGGCCCGCTGGAACAGATGTCAAGCTGGGTATTGCCCATGCCACCGGAGATACGATCAGCAATATTACGGTGACACGCCAGCGGATTACGGTTCCCAGCGTCACTTACAAAGTACTGGATGGCAATATTGGGTACGTCCGTCTAAACCAGTTCGAATTCCAGACTTCTCAGGAAATGCGCGATGCTTTGGTCGCTCTGGATGCAAATCACCTGAACGGTTTGATTCTGGATGTGCGTGCCAATCCGGGTGGTTATTTGACGACGGCTATTGATGTAGCAAGCGCTTATATCGCTCAAGGCCCAATCGTGACTGAGCGAGGACCGCAGGGTGATCATACCTACGAGGCGCTTGGAAACCCGGTAGCGCCCGATGTCCCTATGGTTGTCCTGGTGGATCAGGGCAGCGCCAGCGCGTCGGAGTTGATATCCGGAGCGCTGCAAGATACAGGCCGGGCCACTATTGTCGGTACGCAAACTTTCGGCAAGGGATCGGTCCAGACGTGGCGCGAACTCTCAAATGGCGGGGCGGTTCGTATCACTATTGCTCGCTGGTATACACCGGAGGGGCATTCTGTGAACGATGTAGGAATTACGCCCGATATTGAAGTCACCTTTGATCCCAATCAACCGGAAGGCCAAGACAACCAGATTGATGCGGCGGTTCAGGTACTTGAAGGCCAGCCGGTTACTGCATCAGCGAGTTAACGCATTTTTTAGGTAGTTCTGATGGTGTTTTAACCAACAGAGCGTATAGTATCAACTGTAGGAGGCTTCAGCAGGAGCCTCCTCCTATGATGCGAATAATCTCTCAAGGAGAGAATGAAGATGTTCTTCGATCCGAACTACCTGATTTTCGTCATGCTGCCGACCCTGATCATCACCGGGTTGGCGCAGATGTGGATCAAATCGTCCTATCAAAAGTGGGGCAATGTTGCGAACAGCCGCCATGTGAACGGGCAGCAGACTGCTCAGGCGATTATGGGCAGCGGCGCGATCCAGCCAGTAGGATTGGAAGTGACAAGCGGGCAGTTGACCGATCATTATGATCCGACCAGCGGCGTCGTTCGCCTGTCGCAAAATGTCGCGATGCAGCCGTCAATCGCCTCAATGGCAATCACCGCGCATGAACTTGGCCATGTACAGCAGCACCAGAACAACAGCGCGCTCATGGGTCTGCGCAGCTTGTTGGTGCCCGGCGCGCGCTTCGGCCCGTCCATTGGCATTATGCTGATCATCCTGGGCGTGATTATGCAGTTCACCGGTTTGGCTGTCCTGGGCCTGATCCTGTTTGCGGGAGCAACGCTGTTTACAATCGTCACCTTGCCTGTTGAATTGGATGCCAGCCGCCGCGGGCTGAAGCTCCTGAAGCAGACGGGACTGATTGCCAATTCGGAAGACGAACAGGGTGCGCGGGCGATCCTGACCGCAGCGGCTTTTACCTATGTCGCGGCTGTGGCAACGTCCATCCTGACTCTGCTCTATTACGCGATGCTTGTGTTCGGCGGAAACAACCGCCGCCGCGCCTAACGAGTGACAATTCCTATGCAGCCTGCCGCCGATTACACCATTGATGAACTGATCGCTGTTTGTATCGCGCGGCAGGTCCAGGATGGGGATATGCTGGCGCAGGGGCTGGCGACGCCCCTGGTTGCCGCCGGATATGTTCTGGCGCGACGCACCCATGCCCCCCATGCCTCTTTTGCGTCGGCGATTGGGCAAGGATTTGTGCAGGACTGGGCCCCTATTGGCATAGCACACGCCGAGGAATTCTGGCTCAGCAAGGCATTGACGAATGTCAGCTTTGCTGTCATCGCCGCTGATTTGCTGCGCATCTTTGCCCCTAAAGAGTTTTTCCGACCCGCCCAGATTGACGCGCAGGGGAATTCCAACAACATTGCCATTGGCCGCGATCCTCACCATCCCCGCCTGCGCCTGCCCGGATCGGCAGGAATTCCCGACGTATCGGTCTATTCGGACCATATGTATATGTACGTCCCCCGCCATTCACGAGCGGTATTTGTCCCCCGGCTGGACTGCTTGAGCGGCTTGGGACATCACCCGGATCGCCAGCAGGGCAGCGGCCCACACTATCTGGTCAGCGATCTCGGCCAGTTTGATTGGGCACACGGGCGGATGCGATTGATTTCCGTGCACGAGGGTGTAACGGTGGAGCGAGTGCAAGCCAAGACAGGTTTTGAACTGGAGATTGCTCCCGATGTGCATTCCACGCTGCCGCCTAGCGCTGAAGAGGTCCGGCTGCTGCGCGAGGAGATCGACCCTCTGAGTGTGCGCCGCCTGGAACTGCTGGGAGGAACGGCACGGCGCGATCTGCTGCGCGACATTCTTGCTCACGAAGGGGTCTTAGACGGCGGGATCTGAGCAAGACGCCCAGATCCCGGTTAGCGTTATTTACTGAGCAGGCGCGAACTGCAGTACGGCTCCCGCGTAGTCTAACAGGTACAGCTCCCCGGCCTCATCTTCACCAAAGGAACTGATTTCGCGCCCGGTCTGAAGTACGAGATTGGTCTGCCATGTGCCCGATGCATCTTTTTGGGATGCCCACAGGTTGCCAGAACACCAGTCGCCAAAGAAGTAATAACCTTGCAGATCGGGCAGACCTGAACCCCGGTAAACATAACCGCCTGTGACCGAACATCCGCCCGTATCATGGCTGTATTCCGCAAAGGGCAGAGTCAGGTTAGGCGGCGGATTTCCACCGGCATAGGCGTGGTTGCCTTCGTAAATGTTCCAGCCGTAGTTCTCGCCGCCTGCACTGTCTGCTGGCTGGAAGTTCACCTCTTCCCAGGTGTTTTGGCCCACATCAGCGATATAAAGATCGCCCGTCTGGCGATCAAAACTGAAGCGCCAGGGATTACGCAGGCCGTAAGCCCATACCTCAGGGCGAGCCACTGCATCGTTGGCAAATGGATTTGTGGGCGGAATTGCGTAGCCATCATCCCCGCTTACGTCCAGACGCAGAATTTTCGCCAACAGCACGCCCGTGTTTTGCCCATTGCCATTCGGATCACCCTGTGAACCGCCATCACCCAGGCCGATGTACAGGTAGCCATCCGGGCCAAAGGCTAACTGCCCCCCATTGTGATTGGGATAGGGCTGTTCAACAGTCAGCATTTGGGCTTCGCTTGCTGGATCGGCAGCATTCGGATCGTCTGCCGAGACATGATAACGCGCAACAACTGTGTTGCCGTTGAGATCGGTGTAATTGATGTAAAATGCTCCGGTCTGGGCATAATCTGGCGGAAAGGCCAGGCCGAGCAACCCTCGTTCTGTGTAGTCGCCGCCCAGTGCTTCACGGCTGATGCGGTCCGATACATCTAAAAATGGTGTTTCCAGGCGCGTTCCATCCTGTAAAATCCAGATTTTCCCGCTTTGCTCCACGACAAACAGACGATTTGAACCATCACCCGCATTGGTCAGGTAGAGCGGGCGCGAGAAATCGCTTGCGACTTCGACAAGCTGGAAGGGGGCTGGTTGTTGGGCGCTGCTGTGGCGGGTGTGTGGTTTATCGAGGATGGAAATAACAGCAGCAGAAGCCAGGGCCAGGATCACGATTCCGGCAATCAAAGCGATCTTTCTCATCTCAAACATGCCTCACCATGAAATGTTTGCAGAAAGAGATCATAGAATTGGGAGGCTGCCAATGACCACTTTAGGATGAGAAAATAGACTCCTGTCAGCTTGTGAATTATCGCACTATGAAGTGATGTCCGTCATGCTAAATCAAGCCATGCTCCACTGGTAAGGAGTGCGTCTCTTGCTACGCTTAGAAAGACCGATGTTTAGGCTTGCAAACTATTTTTTACTTGACATCGTTGACTAGCTTTGGCGGAGCGACTATGAGTTTATATATATTGCCAAAGGAGAAGTTGGCTGCATTTGTCGATGCACTGCGCGCAGGTTTCCGCGTGGTTGGCCCGGTCCAGACAGCGACAGGCTATGCATTCGACGACATCTCGCAGGCAGGCCAGCTTTGCCTAGACTATAACACCACGATTCTTCCCCCGAAAAAGTATTTCCTGCCTCAAAATGAAGTCTTGTTCAAATATCACACGGGCAATGATGAACAGGGTTTGCGCAAGATCGAAGTCAAACCGGTTTATCAGTCAGTTGAACCGCTGGTCATCTTTGGCGTTCATAGCTGCGACATGAACGGCATCGTGCTTTATGACCGCGTTTTTGCCGGTGGATATCGCGATCAGCACTATATGGAGCGGCGCGAACAGATTTACATCATCGGGATTGAATGTCTGCGTCCCTGTGATGATGCGTCCTTCTGTAAAGATATGGGCACGCTCACTCCACCCCAGGTCTACGATTTGCACATGACCGAGGTCGAAAACAGCTACCTGATCGATACGGGAACCGAAAAGGGCGAACAACTGCTGCTCAAGCATGCCGAAGTCAAAATGGCGACGACGGACGATATCCGGCACCTGAGCCAGGCTCTGTCTGCCAAGTGGCCGCGTTTCCGGCTGCGTCTCAAGATGAGCAAGGATCAGCTTCCCTCGCTGCTCACCGTGAACTACGGCGCGATCACGTGGGATGTACTGGGCGAAAAATGCCTGGCCTGCGGATCGTGCACCAATGTTTGCCCCACCTGCTTCTGCTTCGACGTCCAAGATACGCTGGAGATCAACATGCAGGACGGCGAGCGTTCCCGCGTGTGGGACTCCTGCCAACTGCACGAATTTGCGCTGGTGGCAGGCGGGCACAATTTCCGCGACATCAAAGCCTCCCGCGTGCGCCATCGCTTTATGCGCAAGGGGAAGTATATCCAGCAGGTGCACGGTCTGAACGGCTGCACAGGCTGTGGCCGCTGTGAACGAGCCTGTCTGGTTGGGATCACGATCCCCACGACTCTGAATGCGCTCTATGACGAAATGCAGCTCGACGTTGCGAGCGCAGGCAGTAAGGAGGCGTAGTGATGTTAGAGCAAATGGCAGGTCTGGTTTCAACCCAGGCTCACAACGCGCGCACGGGCGATGGCTCAATCTATCTGCCGATGGTCGCGACCATTATGGCTATTCGTACCGAAACCGCAACGGAAAAAGTGTTCACGGTGCGTTTGCCTGACGGCGAACCGCTCGGCCATAATCCAGGCCAGTTTGTGATGGTCTCGCTGCCCGGCGTGGGCGAAGCTCCCATCAGTATCATGTCGTCGCCCAGCCGCACGGGTGAAACATTTGACCTGTGTATCCGCAAGGTGGGCGATCTAACAGGTGTCATTCACACGCTTGTCCCCGGCGACCAGATCGGTATTCGCGGGCCATTTGGGCGCGGTTTCCCGATGGAAGTCCTGAAGGGCAAAGACATCCTGGCGGCGGCTGGCGGTTTGGGTATGCCCCCGCTGCGTTCGCTGGTCGATCAGGTTCTGGATAATCGCGAAGACTATGGCCGCCTGATCGTGCTCTATGGGGCACGCAACCCGGCTGAAATTCTGTTCCGCGATGAGCTGCGCAAGTGGCGCATTCGTGAAGACATCGAACTATACATCACGGTAGATCGCCCCGATGAGACCTGGGTAGGGCACATCGGCGTGATCACGCGCCTGTTCCCCCGCATTGATATCAACCCATTCAAGACGGTTGGCATCACGGTTGGCCCACCTGTCATGTATCGGTTCGTCGTGATGGAAATGCTGGGCAAGGGGCTCACCCCCCAGCAGATCTGGATGAGCTTTGAACGCCGCATGAAGTGTGCCGTTGGCAAATGCGGGCACTGCCAGGTGAATCATCGTTATAGCTGCCAGGATGGTCCAGCCTGGACATATGCCGAAGCACTGGCATTCGAGGAGGCTCTCTAATGGCAAAGCCCAAGGTTGCATTCTTTGACTTTACAAGCTGTGAGGGCTGCCAACTCACCGTTGTGGACGCCCTGCAGACGCATCTCGGCCTGCTCGATCTGGTGGAAATCGTCCAGTTCCGCGAAGCCATGTCGGATAGGGGCGAAGATTACCTGGTTGCCTTTATCGAAGGCTCGTGCACCCGGCAGAGCGACGAAGAACGGCTGCAACGTATCCGCGAACAGGCCAAAATGGTCGTGGCTCTCGGATCGTGTGCGGCAACGGGCGGCGTGAATGCCATCAAGAATCGCTGGTCGATTGAAAACGTCCAAACGTATGTCTATGGCGCGAACGGACGCAATGACTACGAAAGTTATGCCGCACGGCCTCTTTCAGCGGTGATCAAGGTGGACGCCTTTATCCCCGGCTGCCCGATCGATCGGCTGGAGTTTTTGAGCATTGTGCAAAAGATTTTGCAGGGCCGTAAGCCTCGCCTGCCCGATTATCCACTTTGTGTCGAGTGCAAGCTGAAGGAAAACGCCTGTTTGAACAAGATGGGCAAGCCCTGTTTGGGTCCGATCACGCGGGCCGGGTGCAATGCGCTCTGCACGACGTATGGCGATGGCTGCGAAGGCTGCCGCGGGTGGGCACCAGAAGCAAACTTTGCCTATATGCGCACGGTGCTTGCCGGGAACGGCCTTTCGGATTCCGAGATCGACGCACGCTTGACCATGTTTAACAACTATGACATCCAGCAGCAGGCCGGGGCACAGACTCCGGCGGCGGCGAAGTCCAAGAAGCGGGACGGCGACAAAGACGCGCTGCCGACTTCAACCTTTGCTGCACCTCGGGAGGGTTGAGGGCGATGGCGAAAACAAAGACAGACACGAAAAACGTACAAATCAACGTCCACCATCTGACGCGCGTTGAAGGACACGGCAATATTGTCGTGGATGTGCGAGACGGCAAGCTTGAAAAATGCGATCTGGAAATCATCGAGACGCCGCGCTTTTTCGAAGCGATGCTGCGCAAGCGTCCCTACAGCCAGGCTTCGCACATTACCAGCCGCATCTGCGGTATCTGTGCTATCGGCCACGCGACAGCCAGCCTGCGTGCCTCTGAGCGCGCCCTGGGCGTGAAACTCAGCGAACAGACCATCATGCTCCGTAAGCTAGCGTTTCACGGCGAAATGCTGGACAGCCATGTTCTGCATGCCTATATGCTGATCGCGCCGGACTTTTTGGGCGTGGGTAGTGTCATTCCGCTGGCAACCAGCCATCCCGACGTGGTGAAACGCGCCCTGCGGATGAAAAAGCTGGCAGGCGACCTGTGCCAGGTGCTTGTGGGGCGGCATACGCATCCTATCGCGATGACGGTGGGCGGTTTTACCCACTTCCCATCGCGCCAGGAACTTGAGGCGCTGCGCGAGCGGTTCGTAGCAATGATCGAGGATGTGGACGCAACGGTGAACCTGTTTGCCACCCTGCCCTGGCCCGCCTTTGAGCGCGAAACGGAATATATCGCGCTGGTGCAGCCGGACGAATATGGGTTCATCGACGGCGAGATCGCCAGCAGCGACGGACACAAACTGTCTATCGACGACTACCGTAAGGTAACAAATGAGCGCCTGAGTCCGCACTCGTCAGCCAAGCATGCGGCCTTCAGCCGCAGCAGTTATATGGTGGGTGCGCTGGCCCGGTATAATCTGAAGCACGAACAGCTTCACCCCCGCGCCAAGGCAGCGGCGGAATGCCTGGGACTCAAAGCTCCCTGCTACCGTCCCTACCTGAACAGCGCGGCGCAAGTTGTGGAGATTGTGCACTGCGTGGATGACGCGATCCTACTGATTGATAAGCTGTTGGAACACGGCATCGAACACGAAGATCTCGCTCCTGTCACGCTCAGACCGGGCGCGCGGGGCGTGGGCGCGTGCGATGTACCGCGCGGCACGCTGTTCCATGAATACCAGATCGACGGCAACGGGCTCATCGAAGAAGCCAACTGCATAATCCCGACCGGGCAAAATCTGGCGAATATGGAAGCCGATATGCGGTCCCTGGTTCCAACGCTGTTAAGTGAGCCAGAAGACGATATCCGTCTGAAACTGGAAATGCTGATCCGTGCCTATGACCCGTGCATTTCCTGTTCCACCCACTTCTTAAATGTGGAGTTCGTCGGCAGATAACAAGCGCCGGGAGGCGTTCAACGCCTCCCTTAACCAACACAGAGGAAGTACCGTGACGGCCCAAACGCTGCTCGAAGAAATCCTGATCCTGGGCGTTGGTACCCCGCTGATGGGTGATGATGTCGTGGGGCTGCTGGTTATCCAGCAGCTTCAGGAACGGGACGATCTGCCGCCTACTGTCACGGTCGTGGATGGGGGAACCGAAGGGCTGGGCCTGATCCCGCTGCTGGAAGCTTACCAGCGGGTGATCATTGTGGATGCCGCTATGATGGGGCTGCCCGCTGGAACAGTGCGGCGCTTCACCTGGGAAGATGTCCGCGCAGTGCAACAAAATACCCCCCTGTCGCTCCATCAAAGCGATCTTACCGAAACACTGCTATTGGCCGAGGTCTTAAACTGTTTACCCCCAAATACAGTCATTTTTGGTGTTCAACCACAGCATATAGATTGGGACCAGCCCGTGAGTGAGGCTGTCCTCGAAGCAATTCCGGCTGTTGTTGAAGCCCTGCTGCGAGAAATCAGGAGTTAATGGCGATGGCGAAAAAAATACTGGTTATCGATGACGATCCCGATGTGGTGCTGGCGACCCGCATGCCGCTGGAAAGCGCCGGATATGAAGTTTATGAAGCTGCGTCTGAAGAAGAAGGCATGGCTGCCGTAGAAGCCGTGCAGCCCGATCTGATTGTGCTCGATGTGATGATGGATACGCACACCGCAGGTTTCCAACTGGCGCTGCGGCTGCATGGCCCGGACTCTAAGCCCGAACACTGCAAAATTCCCATTGTGATGGTCACATCGGTGCACCAAACGACAGCCATACGTTTTGGCCCAGACCCGGATTATCTTCCGGTTGAAGCGTTCGTCAATAAACCAATTCAGCCCAAAAGGCTGCTTGAGACGGTGGCGTCGCTGTTGAAGTCGTGATGAGCGTGCAGCCCTCAACGACGGGCGATGCTCGTCATATCCTGGACGAATTAAGCCGGAATGTCCGGCTGCTGATCGACCTCCGATGGGCAGCCGGATCAGGCATTTTGCTCTGTACCGGCTTTGCGCGTCTTGTTGTTGGGGTAAAACTCCAGGCGGTTCCCCTGGTCAGCATTGGGTTGGGGGTGTTGGCCTATAACCTCGTGTTGTATCTCCTGTCGCGCCGCAATTTGTGGGCTGGCAGCAAAAACTGGCGGATGGTGTGGGCACAGATATTGCTCGACTGGCTCGCTATGATCGCTGTGGTCCATTTTACGGGCGGCATCACCAGCCCAGCGCTTATCTACTTCGTGATTCATGTAGCGTTTTCGGGAATGCTGCTTTTTCCCTGGCAGTCACGGTTTTTGGTCACGTTGGCAGTGGTCATTGTGGGGGGCCTCGCTTACGCTGAACGCAGCGGCATTATCCCGTATGTTGCTGTTCCCGAACTGGGTCTGCCCGCTGATTTGCACAAGAACTGGACGTATATTCTGTCTATCCTGTTTTTCTTCGGCTCAACGGTGATCACGCTGTCCGAACTCGTCGCGGCCAAAGTTCAGCGGCTGCGCCAGCGTGAACAGCATATCAGCCAGCTTTATGATGCGCGCACGACATTTGTACGGGTGGCAACACACGAACTGCGCGCACCGCTGGCGGCAGGATTATCGCTGATCAACAACATCGAGCAGGGTTATGTTGGTACACTGACCGAACAGCAGGCTGCCCTGGTGCACCGCGTTGCTGACCGGCTGGAAGGGCTGCGGCAATTGGTCGATGATCTGCTCGCCCTGGCAAGCAGCCGGGAAGCGAATATCGCCCAGGAGCCGCTGTGCCCTATCAGTGTTCGCTCCGCGTTAGAAGCAGTCATCGAGCGCGAAACCCCCAACGCCGAGCAAAAACATGTGACGCTGGACGTTCAACTGGAGGGTGATCCAGGGATCGTGATGGCCTCAGAAGCGGGTCTGATCATGATTCTGGGCAATCTGTTGAACAACGCCATCAAATACACTTCCAGCGGCGGGCGCGTGACGATCTCCTGCTGCCACCAAAAATCGCCCTCTGCCGTCGAACTTACCATTTCCGATACCGGAATTGGCATCCCCGCCGACGATTTACCCCGCGTGTTTACCGAGTTCTTCCGGGCTAAAAATGCTAAAAAAGCGCAGATTATCGGATCGGGAATTGGCCTGACCACCGTCCGAACGCTGCTCGACACCTTTCACGGCGCGATTGACTTGCAGAGCGTTGAGGGACAAGGAACAACGGTTCGCGTGAGTTTGCCTGCGGCACAGGCGGCGGCGAGATAGTACGGCGGTGCGATAAATTCACTAAAATGGGTTCAAAATTCAACAAGATAGACTTTAGGGGCCAATAGTGATCATTTCCGGCCCTTTCATAGCGATCTTAAGAACAATGGGCTGGGCCAACTCAGCCGAGAATTCTTATAAGTTACTCACTTCAGGCCCCTTTTTTCTCGTGACGATCCGCGGGGCACTATTTTTTGGAGGGTCGTTCTAACCATTTCCTAACCTGCACCCCGGTCTGAAAAGCAATAACGGTTTGACGGGGAAAAGGCAGAGAAAAACAACATCTATACCCTCTAAGTATAGCACGGATGTTCTATCCATGCAATACCCCTGTGTTATTTGCCGACCAGGATAGCAACGGAACGCGGCCCCATCAGAAATGCTTCCTGATCGCGCAGTTTGTACTCGCGGCCCGGCTCGAAAACATCCTGCGGTCCGCCCGTGTTGGCAAAAACATGCCATGCCAGGTCGACCTGAGGCAGTTCAAACCACAGTCCTTCCCAATACATATTCATCATCACATAGATGGTATTGTCTCGCGGATCACCATTACGATTGTGTTCACCGGAGAGCATAAAAGCCAGAGCACGGCAGTAGGGCGTCCAGTCGGGACGCCAGGCCTGTGTCCCATGCCAGGTGATGTCTTCCAACCCACTGCCGGAGGAGGACTGGTAGGTAAAATAGGTGTTACGGCGCAGCGCGGGGTGCGCCTTGCGGAAAGCGATGCACTGCTTAAAAAAGTTAAAGATATCGGCGTGGCTTTCCAAACGCGACCAGTCAAACCAGCTCAGATCATTGTCCTGGCAGTAGGCGTTGTTATTGCCCCACTGGGTATGGGCGATCTCATCCCCCATACGGATCATAGGCACACCCTGGCTGACCATGAGCATCGCAATGGCGTTTTTCAACTGGCGGATGCGCAGAGCGTTTATCTTAGAATCGTCTGTTTGCCCCTCAACGCCGCAGTTCCAACTGTAATTTTCGCTCAGGCCGTCGTGGTTGCCCTCGTCGTTTGCCTCGTTATGTTTCTGGTTATATGACACCATATCGTACAGGGAAAAACCATCGTGGCTGGTGACAAAGTTGATCGAAGCGGTTGGCCCGCGACCGTCGTAGAGATCGGGCGAACCCTGCAAACAGTTCGCGACATCCCAGACCTGCCCGGCGTCGCTCTTCAAAAAGCGGCGGATCGTGTCGCGATATTTGCCGTTCCACTCCGCCCAGCGTCCATAAGCCGGAAATGATCCTACCTGATACAACCCGCCCGCATCCCATGCCTCCGCGATCAGCTTACACTTCGCCAGGATCGGATCGTACGCCAGCGCTTCGATCAGCGGCGGATTAGGCAGCGGCATTCCGTTCTGATCGCGCCCCAAAATGGAGGCCAGGTCAAAGCGGAAGCTATCGATATGAAATTCAGAGACCCAATAGCGCAGGCAGTTCAGTACCAGATCACGCACGACGGGATTGTTACAATTGAGCGTGTTACCTGTACCACTGAAATTGAAATAATGCCCGGTGGGAGTCAGCATATAGTACGTTTTATTGTCCAGCCCCCGGTAGGAAAATGTTGGGCCACCTTCCCCGCCTTCGCAGGTGTGGTTAAAAACGACATCCAGGCAGACTTCGATCCCGTTCTGGTGCAGCACTTTGACCAGGGTCTTCAGTTCGTCAATCTGCATGCCAAAGCAGCCCGTAGCGGCATAGCCTGCTTTGGGAGCGAAGAAGCCAAGCGTGCTGTAGCCCCAGTAGTTCATCAGCCGTTCGCCTGTCACAGGACTGATCCGGCTGTGTTCGAACTCGTCAAATTCGAAGATGGGCATCAGTTCGAGGCAGTTAACGCCCAACTCCTGGAAGTAGGCAACTTTTTCCTGGATGGCCGCAAACGTGCCAGGATGTTTGACACCTGAGGATGGATGCTGCGAAAAGCCCCGCACGTGCATTTCGTAGATAATCAGGTCTTCAATCGGAATCTTCAGGGGGCGGTCATCTTCCCAATCAAAATCATCGTAGGCCAAAAAAGCGCGGTGCGGATAAATGTCTTCAGGATCAGGCTGCTGGCCCCACTCATCGCGCCCGCTGATGCCCCTGGCATAGGGATCGAGCAGCACCTTTGAGACATCGAAGCGATGCCCGGCACGCACATCGTAGGGACCGTCCATCTTAAAACCATATTCGGTATTCTCGTAATCAATATCAAAAACAATAATGGCAAACACATTGCCGATCCGGTATTCGTCCGGGATCGAGATTTCAACCAGCGGCTCGTAATCTCCCTTTTTGAAGAGGACGAGTGTGCAGGAAGTCGCATAACGGGAAAATACGGCGAAATTTACCCCACCGGGCACAAAGGTCGCTCCGAATGGGAAGGGCCGCCCTGGACGGCATTTGTATCCTTTGTAGATGCGAGTAGGGTAAATATCAATGCGTTCCATAGGAACCTTTCAAAATTATCACGCCCGAAGCGCTTTTAGCCCGGCGTCCAGCGTGTTGTAATGTTCGAAATGATCGAGAAATCCAGTGACCAACATCGTATCTTCAAGCCGCTCGGACAGCCCAACCAGCACGATTTTGCCATGCTGGTTGGTAATCTTACGATCCAGCAGCAGGAGCAAGCCGCAGCCCGGCACTGGACATAAAAGGAACCTGGTGCAGATCGAGCAGAAGGACGCATCCGGGGGAAACAACAGGATCCAGATGAGCTTCAATCTCTGGCGTGGCCTCTGCGTCCAGCCGCCCCGCAATTTCAACAATCGTCACCTGTTCCTGTGTTCGTATGGTAATATCAATCATGTTTCACCTTCCAGGAAAGGCGCAACTGCCTCTTCGAGTGTAAACGCCTGTCCGCGTTTGTACGCCGCAGAGAATTTGGCAGGCGACAGTCTGGCCCCGAGACCAGTCGAGACGACCTTCACCCGATCCTTCGTTTCCTGCCAGTTTGCGGCGTGATAGACAAACGCACACAGTTCAATACTTTTTTCCGGCTTACCGACCTGGGCAAGCAGCTCCGCCAGAGCTGCCAGCGCGATCAAAACCAGGGAAATCGTTCCCGTTTGGGTGGCGATTTGCAGCGCGCGCTGCAAATGCTGCTGGGCCTCTGTTGTATTCCCCAGACCACAGGCTGCCCCGCCCAACCCGATCAGCGCATACGCTTCACCTTCCTGGCGGCTGGCTTCCTGGTAGAGGCGCTCACTGTACTGCTGTTTTTCATCGGGAACATCGCCGCGCCGGGACATACTCGATAGAGAACCCGATAGAAAGCCCAATGCCTGATTGGTATTCAGGCTTTCCCTGAACAGTTCCCTTGCCTGCTCGTAGCGCCCCTGGAGGCGCGCCGTATCACCCAGTTCATAGAGCACCCTGGCGATGCGCGCGCGGTTGCCTAGTTCGCGATATCCTTCCAGGCTTTCGTGCAGATATTGATCTGCTTTGGTGTATTCTCTGCGCGCGCGGGCGATGTTGCCCAGCGAACGAAGCCCACGCGCGATATCGCCTTTTACACCAATTTCCCTGGCAAGAACCAATCCCTGCTTGAAGTACTTGTTTGCTTCCTCATATTCTCCACGCGCGCGGGCTGTGTTGCCAAGCTGCTGGAAACACATCATCGCGCCGATGCCATCCTTGATCTGTTCGGCCATATCCAGACTAACCTGGAACAGGCGCTTTGCCTCCCCGGTATTGCCTTCGGCATTCGCCAAAAAGCCCATCCAGAAGAGGGCAATTCGTTCGCCCCAGCGATTGCCCGTAGACTGGTAGAGGGCAAGTCCTTCTTCCAAACACTGGCGCGCTTCTTGCAGATTGCTACGGAGCAGGGCCGAACCAAGCCCAAGCGCCCCAAAGGCTGTTTCTTCTGGCAGGTCGAAGGGGCGCAGCAAATCCAGACCTTCGCGGAAGAATCGTTCTGTCTTATCCAGCCCCGTTAACCAGCCATGCCGGATCAGGAGCCGCCCTAACACCAGTTGACTGTCGGGTGCTTTACTATTCTGGCGCAGCGTTTGTGCTGCCAGCTCAAAAAGTTCTTCGGCCTGCTGCCCACGCTCTTCAATAAGGTAGAAGGTATACAAACTATGCAGCGCCTTGCCAATGATCGCAGGCTGCTGATTGGTGACAGCCCAGCGCCACGCGCCGCGAATATTCTTGAGATCGGCGGCGATGTCCGCCACGATGGTTTTCTGATCTGCGCCGCGCAGGGGGATTTCCTGCTCATCGAGCATGGTTGAGTAATACAACGCATGCTGGTGCCGGATGCGGTAGCATTCGTCCGGCGACTCGTTCAGCTTTTCTTCGATGCGCTGCCGCAAAAGCTGCTGAACCTCGTAACGGCCTTCCTGCGTGCGCCGCAGCAGGGAGCGGTTCACCAACGACGTAAGCTGCTGTAATGACGCGCCTGTGACTTTTTGAGCGGCTTTGCGCGTGCATCCGGCTCGGAATACAGCCAACATCTTCATCAGGCTTTGTTCAGAGGAATCCAGCCGGTTCCAGGTGTATTCAAAGACGGCGCGAATGCTGCGGTGGCGCTCGGGAATATCGCTTTCTTCCGTCTCTAAAAAGTCGAGACTCTGGCCGATCTCTTCGGTAATCTCTTGCAGGGACAGCGTGCCAACCCAGGCCGCCGCCAGTTCAATGCCCAGCGGCATCCCCTCAACCAACTGGCAGATCGCGGCTGCGTGCGGATAATCGCTGGGGCGCAGATCAAAGGTTGATTGGGCGCGGCGAGCGCTCTGCACAAAAAGGCGAATTGCGTCATATTCCGGGGTACGATCCCCTGCTCTTTTATCGGGCAGAGCCAGCCCGCCGATCATATAGACCGTTTCGCCATAGAGATTCAGTTTTTCGCGAGAGGTCGCCAGCACTTTCACATTGGGGGCGTGACGCAGAATATCCGCGATCAACCCGGCTCCTTCCATCAGGTGATCACAGCTATCAATCAACAGCAGCATGTCTTTTTCACGCAGGTAGTCAACAAGCTGCTGCTTCAGCTCTTCGCCCTGGTAAAAGTGGAAATTGATTGCTTCCGCCAGGTAGGCAATCATGCTGTCTACGGAGCTTACTGAGGCCAGCGAGACAAAATAGACGCCATGCGTAAATTCGCGGGTTTGCGCTCCGGCTGCTTCGAGAGCGAGTCGGGTTTTGCCCATCCCGCCCAGCCCGAGTATCGTGATCAATCGGACATTCGGATCGGCAAGAAGCTGGGCTAACTCGACCAGTTCGGTATGCCGCCCGATAAATGGTGTGGTCAGCGCTGGCAAATTGTGTCTGGCAACACCTGTGACGGAAGTCGTTGTGCCAAAGACGGAACGCCCATCTTCCGCTGTGCGATGTACTACGGGCAGTCCGACATCAGTCCCTTTGCTGATCGCTTCAAGTTCCGCGCCCACCAGCCGGATGCTGGCAATGCGAGCATGACGATCTTTTTCCAGCATACGATAGACAAGATCGACCAGCGCAACCGGAATATCGGGGCGCAGATTTTCCAGGTCGGGCGTCTGTTTCTGCAAAATAGCCATCGCCGTTGCGCCAGCCGTTCGCTCATCAAAGGGGCGGCGGCCTGCCAACATCTCATAGAGCATAATGCCAAAAGCCCAGATATCCGTGCGACCATCTACCTCTTCACCGTTGAGCGACTCAGGACTCAGATAGTCCAGCGTGCCCATGACCGCATCGGCTTTAGTGACGCGCGGTTTGTGGCCCAGATAGGCAACGCCAAAGTCGGAAAGACGGGGTGTACCATCTTCCGCCAGCAGAACATTGGCGGGTTTGATATCGCGGTGGATGATATTGAGCCGGTGGGCGCGGGTCAAGGCGTCGGCCAGATCGAGGGCAATGGACAGCACCCGATCCACAGGCAGGCGGGATTCCTGATCGAGCAATTGCCGGAGCGATCCCCCAGCAACATATTCCATCACAATATAGTGGCGGTCCTTATCGTCGATGGTTGCCAGTACTTTGACGATGTTGGGATGATTAAGCTGGCGCAGGACTTCACCCTCGCGGGCAAAACGTTCCAGGAGTTCAGCATCGCCAGAAGCGATCTCCGACTTAAAACATTTGACAGCTACGGCATGCCCGGTGGCCGTTTCTACCCCATAATAAACATCACCCATGCCGCCATGACCAATCAGCGCGCGTAATTCATAGCCCCCAATGATCTGTCCGCTGAGGTTAGCCATGCCCACTTTTCCCTTTTGTCTCCAACGAATGACACGATGCCTCCGACATCCCGATTAGTACGGGGAAAGAGCAGCATGGGAGCGCTCTCAATAGGCGGAGGCTAAATCCTACCGGACCTTAACTATACGCAAGATGAAGGCGCAAGCCAAGTGACAAAAGACACCGTGTGATCAGACATTCTCGATCAGGGCTTTCAACTCGTCCAGATGACTCTCCGCCTCGCTTCGGCCCGCCTCAACGGGGCCTTTAACATCTTTAAAATCGAGAGAGCTGTAGTGTGAAACATCCGGGCAGAGCAGGATATCTGGCGGGTGTACAGCCAGCCGGGCCTCGTGCAGATAATGGGCCATGACGCGCGACGCTCGCCATACGGCAGTGATCATGCCGGGATCTTTTCTCCCTTTTGCTGTGGCGAATGGCAGTTGAATCCCCATAATGGCACTGAGGGGATCGACCCAGGGAAAGTCTTTTTTCAAGGGGGGATAAATATCAACAGCAATCACCTTGTCGGCACCACGCTTAAAGGCGATATGAGTGGACAGGCTGTCGATCACACCGCCGTCAGCCAGTTTCATGCCCCGCCAATCGACAGGAGGGAAGACAGCGGGCATGGCGCTGCTCGCCAGAATAGCGGGCATTAACTCCCCTTCGGACAATTCAACTTCCTGGCCCTCAATCATATCGACGGCCATCAGGGAAAGGGGAATTTGCAGATCCGCGAACGTTCTATCTTGAATCATGTCTTTCAGCCAGGAATAGACCGCGCGCTGCCGAGCGCGGGAACTGAAAACATTCAGGGTCAATCCTTGAAGCTGTTCAAAGCGGGTCACCAGTTCTTCCGGGGCAATTCCTGCGGCGAATAATGTCCCGACGATGCCCCCCATACTGGTTCCTACAATCAGATCAACGGGAATCTGTTCTCGCACCAGTATTTCCAGTACCCCGATGTGTGCTCCGCCGCGACTTCCTCCGCCCCCCAAAACCAGGCCGATCTTCGGTCGCATCTTCAATATTTCCCTCCGTTATTCCTGACTTTCCACCAGCAGCCGCCGTACAATCTTGCCGACGAATGACTTTGGCAGTTCTTCACGAAATTCAATATCCCAGGGAACCTCATAGGCTTCGAGGCGGCGACGACAGAGATCAAGCAGTTCTTCCTTCGATAAATGGGTGCCGGGACGGGGCACGACAAAGGCTTTCACCTTTTGCTGTTTCGCGGTGTTTTCTACACTTTCAACACCTACGACGGCGACTTCGAGGACTTTGCTGTTTTCGTAGAGGACTTCCTCTACATCACGAGGGTAAACGCTGTATTCCCCCGCCATGATTGTGTCGCGTTTGCGACCTATAATCTGAAAATATCCATCACTGTCCATAATGGCAACGTCCCCGGTATAGAGCCAACCGTCTTTGAGAACCGAATCGGAGTCCGCGCTGCTGTCTTCCGTCCAATAGCCACCCATCACCTGCGGCCCGTGCACGACCAGTTCCCCGATCTGACCGACTGGCAGATCGTCGCCTGTTGCCAGATCAACGATTTTAGCATCGGTATTGGGAAGCGGCACGCCAATCGAGCCAACTTTGCGCACCCCATAGAGGGGATTGGAATGGGTAATGGGAGACGCCTCGGTCAGGCCATACCCTTCTACAAGACGACCCCGTGTTAGTTTTTCGAATTCTTCCTGCACTTCGACGGGAAGCGGCGCTGCGCCGCTGATACAGGCTTTGATCGAAGACAGCCCGTAGGAGCGCACATTCGGCGCGTGGTTGATGGCGGTATACATCGAGGGCACGCCGGGAAAGATGGTAGGCCGGTATATTTTGATATGGCTCAACACCTGATCGAGTTCAAAAACAGGCAGCAGCACAATCGCTGCTCCAAGCGCAATAGGAACGTTCATCGCGCTGGTCATGCCGTAGCTGTGCAGCAGCGGCAGAACGCTCAGGAATACTTCGCGCCCGTACTGCAAATCAGGAATCCAGTGGCGTGTCTGGAGCGCGTTAGCAACCAGATTACTGTCAGTCAACTGCACCCCACGCGGGTGCTCGGCAGTGCCGCTGGTGTAGACAATCGCGGCGAGATTGGTTGAAGAGACCTCAATGTGAGGGTCTTCCTCCGGCACACCTTCCATCAGATCGGACATTGCATAGCCCCACTGGTAAGCGGGAGATATCTCTGTGTCATCCTCGCTTTCCAAGGATCCCCAGCGCGCGGCCAGTTTCTGGTAAGTGCTGGGCGCGACCACGTTACGCAAATCGGCCAGTACAATAGCGGCGCTATCAACCTGCCCTTTGATCGCTTCAGCGAGTTTATCAAAAGCAGAGAGCATCACCACGACACGCGCCCCGGTCTGGATCGCTTCGCGGACGATTGTTGCGGTGTCTGCATCGGGGTTAGGCAGCACGGCCACGCCGCCGATTTTGAGCGTCGCATAATAAGCGATGATCATCTGCGGCACATTAGGCAGCACAATCATCACCCGGTCACCCAAGCCCACGCCAAAATCCAGCAAGACGCGCGCAAACTGGTTGACCTGCATATTAAGCTGTAGGTAGGTCATGTGTGTCCCGTAGAAGATGATGGCGGTCCGCTTGGGAACCCAATCGGCGGCACTCTCCAGAAAGCAGTGCAGCGGCTGGCGCGGAATAGGAATGGTATAGGGTGTTTCCTGGCTGTAACTGAGCAGCCAGGGGCGGCGTTCGATCAATTCAGTTTGGCTGTCGCGATCTCGCCACGTGCTGCGGCGGTTGTCCTTGATGAAGCGATCCATTGCCCGGTTGACCGCATCGTGCCGTTCCAACTGCACCTTATGCTTGGCTGCACCAACCTCATAAACTTCTGCGCCTGGAACCATCTTGACCACATCTTCATAGACCGACATCGGGAAATAATTATCCCGCTCCCCTGTGATCAGCAGCGTAGGCACGCTGATATTGCGGAGCAAGGGCCAGCCGCTCCACTTTTTCATATTATTGAGCATCATCCGCCGCATAACGTGCAGTTCGGCATTCCATTTGGGGCGGTAATCCCACAGCGCCGCATAAAAAGCAGGCGGCACACGATAGAGGGCAGCGGCTCGCCTCGGCAGCGGGTATTCACCAGCCGTCGCAATCAGAACCAGTTTTTCCACGCGGTGGGGGTAAGCGTTTGCGTA
This sequence comes from uncultured Chloroflexia bacterium, assembly GCA_963753545.1. Taxonomy (GTDB): domain Bacteria; phylum Chloroflexota; class Anaerolineae; order Aggregatilineales; family Aggregatilineaceae; genus CAVWCQ01. Next base: position 3,967,365 of record CAVWCQ010000008.1, on the reverse strand, counting down.
CTCGATACAGATCGAACCACCGAAAGAATGCCCAACCAGGATAAATTTTTCGGGGAGATTCAGCTTCTCAACAATAGTTTGCAGATCCTGTATCAGTTCGTCCATCGTATAGTCGCTGAAGGGAGCATCGCTTTGACCGTGCCCTCGCAGATCGGGAACGACAACGCGGTATTCACGGGCAAAATGATTGACCTGGTGTTCCCATGTTTCCGCACAACCCGCATACCCATGTAAAAACACGATGGTCTGTTCGACTGCTTCAGGCCACAAATCGATGACACTCAAGGAGCAGCCAGGATAGTCCTTGATCGGCACTTCGACCCGATAGAGGTTGAAGTCCAGCCGGATTGCAGTTCGTTTGAGGCCCCGAAGTTTTTTCTTCATCACTCATACAATCTCTTAAGAAGTGAAGATGATGTTGAATTGAATTTAACCACAGGATGGGTTAAGAAACCAACAGGGGCACACGATCATCGTGTGCCCCCAGAGAACGAACCGAGAGACTACTCCAATGCCTACGACATTGCAAACTCTTCTTTGGCGGATAGGCGATGACGCCAGATAGCCTTTTCAAGCTCAACAGCCGGGAATAATGGATGCTGCCAGCAGCCATGCAACAACAAGTTCAATCAGACTTAGTTCTGTTGTCTTCATGACATTATTGCCAAAGGGAGTATAGATCACCAGCATCTGCAGGACCGCCGTGAGCAGGACAGCGATCAGCAGAACTTTGTTGTGGGTCAGCGGCACTGCAAAGAATGAGGCAATCCCGCTGTGTATCGCTGTGATGTGGCAAACCTGGGAAAGTGCCAGGGTGCTGAAAGCTGCGCTCCGGCCTATCAAAAGCGCATGGTCGGATGGATGGAATATATCACCTGTATGCTGGCTCAGAACCCACATAAAGCTTGCCAGCGCACACATTCCGATCCACAGGCCAACCCAAACAACGTGAATTCCAATGCCCTGGGCAAAGATGCTTTCTTTGGGTGGACGCGGCTGGCGTTTCATGACGTTGGGTTCACCGGGTTCAAAACTGAGGGCAACAGCAGGCAAACCATCCGTTACCAGATTGACCCACAAAATCTGGATGGCGATCAGCGGAATCTTAAGCCCGATCACCAATGCCCCAAACATGGTCACTATTTCACCCGTGTTTGTGCTTAAGAGGTAGCGGATAAATTTACGGATATTGTCGTAAATGGTGCGACCTTCTTCAACAGCAGCAACAATGGTGGCGAAATTATCGTCCGTCAGAATCATGTCGGATGCGCCCTGACTGACATCGGTTCCGGTGATACCCATTGCTACGCCGATATTGGCTTGTTTGAGAGCGGGAGCATCATTGACACCATCACCGGTCATGGCAACAATTTTGCCATGTGATTGCAGCGCTTTGACAATGCGCAGTTTGTGTTCAGGCGTAACGCGGGCATAAACGGATGTTTTGATGACCGCATCACGCAAGGCATCATCGCTTAAATTATCTAGCTCAACCCCGGTCAGGGCGCTTTCGCCCTCTTTCATGATGCCAAGCTGTTCGGCAATAGCAACCGCCGTCAACTTGTGATCCCCGGTAATCATCACCGTGCGGATACCCGCCTCAGCCGCAACCTTGACCGCCTTTTGCGCTTCGCTGCGCGGCGGATCAACGATGCCGATCAAGCCCAGCAATACAAGATTTCGCTCGGTATCTTCCGGTTCCAACTGGGTAGGGATAGCGTCAATGGAGCGATAGGCTAAACCCATGACGCGCAACCCTGCACTGGCCATTTTCCCGATTTGTTTGTGCCATGCTTCCACACGCTCTGGAGTGAGCGGCCTGGGGCCTTCGGGCATTGTTTCGTATGTGGCCCAATTAACCAGTTGATCGGGCGCGCCCTTGGTCAAGGAGATGTACTGAGCACCCTGGAATAGCTGGGCGGCGAAGCGGCCTTTTGGCTGATGAATGGTGGTCATCGCTTTGCGTTCAGAACTGAAGGGGAGTTCTGCAACACGAGGCCAGTCTTCTTCGAGCGCTTCCCGGTTCCAGCCTGCTTTTTGGGCGAGGACAAGCAACGCACCTTCGGTTGTGTCGCCGACGACGGTCCAGGGGGCGTTTTCCTGCTCCTGTTCCACATAAGCATCTGTGTTTAGTGCTGCTGCCTGAAGAAGGCGGGCCAGCACCTCATCATTGACCGGGTTGATTTGCTGTTCACCTTCGTAGAAACTGCCGACTGGCTGGTAGCCAACACCGCTCACGCGCACATCAGTACGACCTGGCAGAGCGATCATTGTTGCCGTCATCTCATTCCGGGTCAGCGTTCCGGTTTTGTCGGAGCAGATGACAGATACTGATCCGAGTGTCTCGACGGCAGGCAGCTTACGAATTAAGGCTCGCCTCCGGATCATGCGGCGTGCGCCCAGGGCCAGAGAGATCGTGATTACGGCGGGAAGCCCTTCCGGGATAGCGGCGACTGCGAGGCCAATGGCGGTCAGGAACATTTCTTCGACGGGTTCGCCACGCAATACGCCCGCAATAAACACAATGACTGTGATCACGAGGGCAGCGCTAGCAAGCCAGATTCCCAGGCGAGCCAGGCGCTCCTGGAGGGGAGTACGCCCTTCTTCGACCCGCTGCAGTAGCGAGGCAATGGTGCCTAATTGTGTTTTGATTCCTGTTCCGGTTACGGCAAGAATACCGCGCCCATAGGTGACTACGGTTCCCATATACGCAACATTGAGCCGGTCAGCCAGGGCTGGTGGGGGATCGTTATCCTCTAGTTTTGCTGTCGACTTTTGGACAGCAACCGATTCGCCGGTCAGGGCCGATTTGTCTATTTGCAGATTAACGGCTTCAACGAGGCGACCATCTGCCGGAATACGATCACCGGCTTCGATCAAAACAACATCGCCAGGAACGAGATCGAGCGCGCTCAATTCATGGACATGGCCTTCGCGCCGCACACGCACATGAGGGGTCTGCATGGCACTGAGGGCTGCCAGGGCTTGTTCCGCCTGATATTCCTGGAAAAAGCCTAACATCGCATTGAGGATGACAATCGCCATAATGACAACCGCATCTTTGATATCGCCTAAAAAGAGAGAGATGATGGCGGCGATCAACAGGACGAGCACCATAACGCTAGTAAACTGTCCAATGAGCAGTTGGATGATCGAGGTTCCTTCGGCAGCAGGAAGCTCGTTTTTGCCATATTGTGTTTGCCTCTGCTGGACTTCGCTTTCGGAGAGGCCACTGTCAAGAGACGTATGAAGCTGCTTTAAAACGTCCGCCTCAGATAATGCATACCATTTTTCGGTTGTCTGTTCCGACATTTCCTCGTGTTTATCCTTTCTTACCCCGTACGTGGATTTAATTGAACTGATTGTACCTGTAAAATCGCGGTGCAAAACTCACCCCCCAATTTTTGAGGGGATTGCTCTGTCGTTAGAAAACAAAAAAGCCCCAATGGTTTGGGGCTTTTCGTAAAGGTGGAGATGTCGGGATTCGAACCCGAGTTTGCAATGCTGGTTTTTAGTGTGCGTTTCAGTCTGGTTCATTCGCCTTCTCCTTACCGCGCACCCAGCACCCCATCGATGCCAAATCATCCCCAATAGTTATTATACTGAAGATCGTCTTCTTTTTGAAGGGCGTTTTAGGTGAAAAACAATTGGAGGGTGGAAAAAGGAAAGGCCAGTGAGGTTGGCAGCGACCTACTCTCCCAGGAGCCTGCGCTCCAAGTACCATCGGCACGGGTGGGCTTAACGACCGGGTTCGAGAAGGGACCGGGTGTACCCCCACCGTTAAAGCCACCAACCGGACTGGCCAGTGAAAACAACGGAATGTGTGTTATGAGTACGAGCTACGAGAAGAGGGAACGTTAGAACGCCAATTTCTCCGCATCACGGTGATAAGCCCTCGACCATTAGTACGGCTTGGCTGAAGGCATTGCTGCCTGTACACCGGCCGCCTATCAAGCTGGTGGTCTACCAGCGGTCTTACCTGGTTATCCAGTGAGGAGTCTCATCTTGAGGCGAGTTTCCCGCTTAGATGCTTTCAGCGGTTATCTCGACCGAAGGTCGCTACTCGGCCATGCCGTTGGCACGACAACCGACACACGAGCGCTTCGTCCACCCCGGTCCTCTCGTACTAGGGGCAGGCCCTCGCAAACTCCTTACGCCCACAGCGGATAGAGACCGACCTGTCTCACGACGGTCTGAACCCAGCTCACGTACCGCTTTAATGGGCGAACAGCCCAACCCTTGGGACCTGATCCAGCCCCAGGATGCGATGAGCCGACATCGAGGTGCCGAGCCTGGTCGTCGATGTGAACTCTTGGACCAGACTAGCCTGTTATCCCCGGGGTAGCTTTTATCCGGTAAGCCACGGCCCTTCCACTCGGTACCGTGGGATCACTAAGCCCGACTTTCGTCTCTGCTCGACGTGTCTGTCTTGCAGTCAAGCTCCCTTGTGCCTTTACACTCTGCGGTTGGTTTCCATTCAACCTGAGGGAACCTTTGGGCGCCTCCGTTACCCTTTTGGAGGCGACCGCCCCAGTCAAACTACCCACCTGCCACTGTCCCGGTGCTTGTTCACCGGTTAGGGCCAAGACTTCACCAGGCTGGTATCTCAAGAATGGCTCCACCGACGCTGGCGCGCCAGCTTCTCAGCCTCCCAGCTATGCTGCACAAGTCAAGCCCTAACGCAATAGCAAGATGTAGTAAAGCTCCACGGGGTCTTTTTGTCCTGCTGCGGGTAACGCGCATCTTCACACGTACTTCAATTTCGCCGGGTCCCTCGTTGAGACAGTGCTCCAGTCGTTACGCCATTCGTGCGGGTCGGAACTTACCCGACAAGGAATTTCGCTACCTTAGGACCGTTATAGTTACGGCCGCCGTTCACCGGGGCTTCGGTTCAAAGCTTCAGGCGTTACGCCTTAACCTCTCCCCTTAACCTTCCGGCACTGGGCAGGCGTCAGCCCCTATACGTCCGCTTGCGCGTTTGCAGAGACCTGTGCTTTTGTTAAACAGTCGCTAGAGCCCTTTCACTGCGGCCCCCCTTGCGAGGGGCGCCCCTTCTCCCGAAGTTACGGGGCCATTTTGCCTAATTCCTTAACGAGGGTTCTCCCGTTCGCCTTGGTATACTCTACCCGTCTACCAGTGTCGGTTTGCGGTACGGTCGCCTCTTCTTCATCGCTTAGAAGCTTTTCTCGGCAGCACGGCTTAGTCACTTCTGGCCCGAAGGCTCCGCCATCGCGCTTTCGGCTCAGGAGCGGTTTTCCCTACTCCCTCAGCGCCTACTACGCTTGGCACCTCAATCCACTCAGAGGCTGACTTACCACGCTGCGTCCCTCCATCGCTCCAAAAAGGCGGTACAGGACTATTAACCTGTTGTCCATCACCTACGCTTCTCAGCCTCGGCTAAGGACCGACTAACCCGACGCGGACTGACCTTCCGTCGGAAACCTCAGACGTACGGCGAACATGGTTCTCACATGTTTTTCGCTACTCATGCCAGCATTCTCACTTCTGGTCGCTCCACCCGTCCTTGCCGGTCGGGCTTCGCTGCTCCCAGAACGCTCTCCTACCAGTAGCAGATTGCTCTGCTAATCCCGGGCTTCGGTGTCAGGCTTGAGCCCCGTTACATTATCCGCGCAGGAGCGTTTGACCAGTGAGCTATTACGCACTCTTTAAAGGGTGGCTGCTTCTAAGCCAACCTCCTGGCTGTCTGTACACTCCCACCTCGTTTGCCACTTAGCCTGCACTTGAGGACCTTAGCCGAGGGTCTGGGCTGTTTCCCTTTCGACCACGAAACTCATCTCCCGTAGTCCGACTGCCGCGCTAAATGTCTAGGCATTCAGAGTTTGGTTGGGTTTGGTAACCGTGAGGCCCCTAGCCCATCCAGTGCTTTACCTCCCAGACTCATCGCGCAACGCTAGCCCTAAAGCTATTTCGGAGAGAACAAGCTATCTCCAAGTTCGTTTGGCATATCACCCCTACCCACAACTCATCCCACAACTTTGCAACGTTGAAAGGTTCGGCCCTCCACGACGGTTTAGCGTCGCTTCAGCCTGGCCATGGGTAGCTCACCTGGTTTCGTGTCTAATTCCTGCGACTGCACGCCCTCTTCAGACTCGCTTTCGCTGCGGCTCCGGGTGTCGCTCCCTTAACCTTGCCACAGAAATTAACTCGCTGGCTCATTCTCCAAGAGGCACGCCATCAGGCCCATATGGCCCTCTGACTGCTTGTAAGCGCACGGTTTCAGGTTCTATTTCACTCCCCTCACCGGGGTTCTTTTCACCTTTCCCTCACGGTACTGGTCCGCTATCGGTCGCCAAATGTATTTAGCCTTGGAGAGTGGGCTCCCCAGTTTCCCACAGGATTAGCGTGCCCCGTGGTACTCAGGAGCAAAGCCCCGTGCTTGACCGTCTGTCTACCGGGCTGTCACCGTCTATGGCCGGCCTTTCCAGAGCCGTTCGTCTTTAGTCGCACACGTTTCCGCTTTGTCCTACAACCCCGCCCAGCAAGCTGGCCGGTTTAGGCTCTTCCCTTTTCGCTCGCCACTACTCAGGGAATTGTTTCTTTTCCTCCGGGTACTGAGATGTTTCAGTTCCCCGGGTTCCCTTCCTGAAAGTATTGTGTTCCTCTCAGGATCCGTGGGCATGCCCCCACGTGGGTTTCCCCATTCGGACATCTCCGGCTCAAACGGTTGCACACACCTGACCAGAGCTTTTCGCAGTGTACCGCGTCCTTCATCGGCATTTGGCACCAAGGCATCCACCGTACGCTCTTAGTAGCTTATCATTCTTGTGATGCGGAGAAATTGATGTTCTCGCGTTACTCTTCTCGTATGCTCTTGTTAAGGTGCTCGGAAAGGAACCTTTCCGCCGGATGGTTGCCCATCCCAGGGCTTTCCTCTCCGGCCTGTTTCGACCGGATGATTGCCCTGCCCAGGAGACGGTGTCCCCCGGGGAGTGCCCACCATCGCCTGCTGGACACTCCTCGACTGACACCCCTTCGCTGGGGCTGCTGCTTCAATTCCTTAAGGTGCGGTCTTGCTTGTCTTACTTTTTCTTGTGAACCGCCGTTGGGACCGGCCTGCATCTGTTGCGGGTCTGTCATTCAGGTGCGGTCCTGCTTTTCTTAATCTTACTTCTTCTGGGTGGACCGCTTTCCTGACCGCTGGCCCAGTTCCATTTCAGAACCTTGTGTCGCGGTGGGGCGGCTCTCACAAAAACGACCCGACATGTCTGCCGGGCCGCCTATCTCTCGTGCTACTCGCGGTCGCGCGCTTGTCGTCTTGCCAGCTATTCAGTTAGGACCTTGCTCACCACAGACTTCAAGCGTTCACTCCGCTTTGTTGACCGTACGTGTTGGTTTTCGGTTTGGACAGTTTACCGAAGCTTGTCGCCCCTGTCAATCCTGAAGTTGCCCCCCTCGTCGGAGGGTCACTTTTGGACCTTAAAAACAAGGGAACCCTTAAAAACAGCAGAGTGACAGGAAGGAGGAGCTTGGGCAAACGATGTGGTGTCCCGGCGGTGAGAACGCCAGGAAAATGGATAGGCTCTGTTGCCAGAGCAGGGATTGGTCCGCCGTCTTGCGACCGCGAACAACAAATCCAGTAGAAAGGAGGTGATCCAGCCGCAGCTTCCGCTACAGCTACCTTGTTACGACTTCGTCCCAGTCACCAGCCCTGCCTTAGGCGGCGGCCTCCGTGAGGTTAGCCCACCGACTTCAGGCATGACCAGCTCCCATGACGTGACGGGCGGTGTGTACAAGGCCCGGGAACGTATTCACCGCGCCATAGCTGATGCGCGGTTACTAGCAACTCCGACTTCATGTAGGCGAGTTGCAGCCTACAATCCGAACTGAGACCGGCTTTGATGGGATTGGCTCCCCCTCGCGGGTTGGCAACCTATTGTACCGGCCATTGTAGCGTGTGTGTAGCCCTGGACATAAAGGCCATGCTGACTTGACGTCATCCCCACCTTCCTCCCGCTTTGTACGGGCAGTCGCTCCAGACACATGTAACTGGAACCAGGGGTTGCGCTCGTTACCGGACTTAACCGGACATCTCACGACACGAGCTGACGACAGCCATGCAGCACCTGTGACGGCTCCCGAAGGTCGGTCCCCTTTCGGTTCCCTACCACCGCCATGTCAAGCCCAGGTAAGGTTCTTCGTGTAGCCTCGAATTAAACCACACGCTCCGCTGCTTGTGCGGGCCCCCGTCAATTCCTTTGAGTTTTAACCTTGCGGCCGTAGTCCCCAGGTGGTCGACTTATCGCGTTGGCTTCGGCACCGCAGAGTGTTACCCCCGCGACACCTAGTCGACATCGTTTACGGCATGGACTACCGGGGTTTCTAATCCCGTTCGCTCCCCATGCTTTCGTGTCTGAGCGTCAGGTCAGGCCCAGCGTGTCGCCTTCGCCTCTGGTGTTCCTCCGGATCTCTACGCATTTCACCACTACACCCGGAATTCCACACGCCTCTACCTACCTCTAGTCTCTCAGTTTAGCACGTCCTCGCCCGGTTGAGCCGGGCGCTTTCACGCACCACTTGAAAGTCCGCCTGCACACGCTTTACACCCAGTAAATCCGGATAACGCTCGCCTCCTACGTTTTACCGCGGCTGCTGGCACGTAGTTAGCCGAGACTTATTCCTGCGCTACCGTCCTTCCTCTTCACGCAGAAAAGTGGTTTACAACCCGAAGGCCGTCATCCCACACGCGGCGTTGCTGCGTCAGGCTTTCGCCCATTGTCGCAATATCCCTTACTGCTGCCTCCCGTAGGAGTCTGGGCCGTGTCTCAGTCCCAGTGTGGGGGGTCACCCTCTCAGGCCCCCTACCCGTCGTCGCCTTGGTAGGCCATTACCCGACCAACTAGCTGATGGGCCGCAGCTCCCTCCTTCGGCAGATTACTCTTTTCCTCAGTCGCTTCTAAACCGACTGAGCGTACGCGGTCTTAGCGGCCGTTTCCAGCCGTTGTCCCCCTCCGAAGGGCAGGTCAGCTACGTGTTACTCACCCGTGCGCCACTGTCCCCATTATTGCTAATGGTTCTCGTTCGACTTGCATGTATTAGGCACGCCGCCAGCGTTCATCCTGAGCCAGGATCAAACTCTCCGTCCTTCAAGAGTTTCTTCCAACAGTGAGGATCTCCCTCACTGCCTAGTTACTCAATTCTGGTTGCTCGCTTGCTTGTTTTGCTGCTTGCTTCCTGTCACTATGCTGTTGTTAAGGTGCGCCATCCACCGGCCCTGAGGACTAAAAAACCGACTTCCGCCGGCTCTAGACACTTCGTCACGCTGCTGCTTGCTTACTCTGCTGCTCTGCGTTCTATCGTGTCTATCGCCTCCTGACCTTCTTTGTTATTGAGCGCGAGGTCTTGCTCTCACGGCTCATTCTCAAGCTTCGTTATCATTCTACCAACCCTTTTAACCTTTGACAAGGGCCAGTTTGAAACCCATTTTATACTTTCATTCATTGACCATTTTGACCATCTTTCGTATAACTATGTTATAACAATCCATATAATTCCATCCGTACCTGATTTTCCAAAAATCATCACCTAATAATTCCCGTAGATAATCTCCGGGATACGCTCAAGACAAAAGTCCGCATTGCTAGATAAAATGTCGGAAAGGACAAACCCACCATGGGGGATTATCAGATTCGCGTTATGGTAGTGGATGATCACGATATCGTACGCAGCGGCCTAACTGTCCTCCTGGAAACGTTTGATGACATGAAGTTGGTTGGCGATGCTGCTGGCGGGGAAGAAGCTATTCAACTTTGCAATCGAATAAGACCGGATGTGCTGCTGATGGATTTGATGATGCCGGGCGTAAATGGCGTACAGGCCATTGACCATATTCGGCGCGACTGCCCCGAGACGCAGATTATTGTTCTCACCAATTTCAAGGAGGAGAAGTTTATCCATGCCGCTCTGCAAGCGGGAGCGATAAGCTATCTTTTAAAAGATGTGACCATTGATGAACTTGCCGATGCTGTGCGCGCTGCGCATCGCGGACGAGCTACGCTTGCTCCTGAAGCCGTCCAGGTTCTCGTCAACACTGCGACACGGCCACCTGAACCCGGCCATGATTTGACAGAGCGAGAGCAAGAAGTTCTGGAATTTGTAGTGAACGGGATGAATAATCGCGAGATTGCCGAGGTTCTCACTATCAGCCGTTCTACAGTTAAGAACCACGTGAGCAGTATTCTATCAAAACTTGGTGTATCTAACCGGTCAGAAGCCGTTGTCCTGGCATTGCAACACCACCTGGTTGATCGAGAGACCAAATTTTTCCAGTAATCCTATAAAAATCCACCACTTGTCCTAGATTCAAACCCCCTATCTGTCTGATGCAGATAGGGGATTTTTGTTTATATATTTAATAAGGGACTGTTGTTCTGCCGCCAAGCAATAGGGACATCAGATAAAGTGAGAGCACAGGCATGTTGAAGGGCAAAGGCCTCACTGGCAAGGGGATCAGCGCTTATAACACGGGTGAGGAGCTTGATCGAGTTGAGGCACTGATCTCGCATCCCCTTCACAATCAGGTTGTGGGATTTACCGTTCATAGGCGTGGCCTACGGCGGAAAGTTCAGGTGTTGCCGTGGAGCGGAGTTCATGCGGTTACTCCTAACGGAGTCATTGCGCGCTCAAAAAATATGATTGTTGAAGTGGAGCAGATCTTCGAGATCAAACAGTTGCTGGATCGGTATCCTCTCACTCCTGGTATAAAGCTGATGACTACAAACGGTTACGATCTTGGCATCGTAACCGACATTTATTTTGATGCACGGACAGGGATTATTGAAGGGTATGAAGTTTCTGGCGGGAGATTTACTAATGCTGCGGGTTTTGCGTTTGTTCCTGCGCTGGGAATAGTCCGGTTTAACTCGCAAATAGCACTGCTGCCGCCATCCACGCTTGATTTAATGAGAGTCAGGCGCAGTCCTGGACAGCAAGGTGATCTGGAAGCAGCAAGAGGTTATCGGGTTCAACAGGGCGTGCAGACTGAAGATGGCTGGTGGATTGCTGCTCCAACACAGGTCGTAACCAGCCGTGTTATTGAGCGGGCGAAGCGCTACCATAAAGAACGCGAACTGCTAGACAGTATCGGCTTTGATGCCGTGCTGGAAAATGAATGGAAACGCGCTGAGAAACAAACACCCGTTTTGCCTCAAATTGATGTATCCCCGCCTGTTCGTGCCAGAAAACAGATTGACGAGAAGCGAATCAAGCGCGTTCTTGGTCAGGTTGCTCGTCAAACCGTTGCGGATCAGCACGGGATCGTCATCATAACTGCCGGGGAACGAGTAACACCTCAGGCCATTCTTAATGCAAATCGCGCGGACATGCTTGAAATCCTTCTTTTATCGGCAGAAGCCGCTTCGAACAGTTTTTGGCTGCCTCAGGTACCGCGCATTTTGGAAATCGGCGAGGTTCCACTGGATTAGCATGAGTGAATACAAAGCACTGTCTGGTTCAAACGGTGCCACAGGCAAATTCCCTGGCACCGTTTATAGTGAGGAATGCAGGCTATGAGTTTTGAAGGAAAAGTAGCGCTGATTACGGGAGCCGGTATCTGGTATTGGTAAAGCGGCTGCGCTTCAAATTGGACAGCAAGGGGCAAAAGTCGCGGCATTGGGTCATACTCCAGAAGATATTCAGAAAACAGTGGCGGAAATTCAGGCCCGAGGTGGCGAAGCAATGCCCGTTGTGGCCGATATAAGCTCGCCCGATGAGATGCAAAAGGCGGTAGAGCAGATCATCAATCGATGGAGACGCATTGATATTGTGTTCGCCAATGCAGGGGTGAATGGCGTGTGGGCACCCCTCGAAGAGCTAAAGCCGGAAGAATGGGATAAAACGCTGGATGTTAATCTTAAGGGGACGTTTCTCACGGTGAAATATGCCGTTCCCTATCTGAAACAGCAGGGCGGCTCGATCATCGTGACTTCTTCCGTTAATGGCACACGTAAGTTTGGAAACACGGGCGCGACAGCCTATGCCTGCTCAAAAGCGGCACAGGTTGCCTTCACGAAGATGATTGCGCTGGAACTGGCTAAACATCGGATTCGCGCTAATGTTATTTGTCCCGGTGCGATTGAGACGAACATTGACCAGAACACCGAAAAGCGTGATCTGGATCAGATTCGCGAGCCTGTTGAATATCCTGAGGGGTCTATTCCTCTGACAGATGGCCGCCCAGGGACAGCCGACCAAGTCGCCAATCTGGTCGTTTTTCTGGCTTCCGATGCGGCCAGTCATATCACTGGGACCGAGATCTGGATTGATGGCGGCGAGACGTTGCTAGAGGCGTGATGTTCGTGCTTTGAAAAAGAAAAAGGCTCTCGCTTTGTGAGGAGAGCCTTTACCGATTACTGATGTATGGGGCGTTACAGCAGTCCCAACAGCAGCAGCACCAGGATAATCAAGACAATTAACCCCAGCGCGCTACTTGGGTAGTAACCCCAACTCCGGCTGTATGGCCAGCTCGGCAGCGCGGCGATAAGCAAAATCAAGAACAGAAAGAACAGGAGCCAGACCATATTGTTTCTCCTTTGCCTTATGGGAAGCTTGCTGTGGAGTGTCGAGAGAGTGGCTTCTCTGGACCCCCCTTACCTTGTTTCTGAAAAGTGTGGGGCGACCCAACCCTACCTCTACACCTGCGACCTGCTGCATTGCCATCACTCACCACGGCGGGCCGCCCCATTACCTGGAATTCGTCTTAGGTTATGACACGACGCCCAAATACGAGGGCGACGACAAACAAGACGAGGAAAATGAAGAACAGAATTTGGGCGATCGAGGCTGCGGCCCCTGCAATTCCCCCAAAACCGAAGATCGCAGCGACAATTGCCACAATCAAGAAAAACAGTGCCCAACCTAGCATGATCCTACTGACTCCTTTCGCTTGAGCGTATGGGATTAGCCATCGTCAACCGTTAGGTTTGCTTGATGTTATGCATTTAAATTTAGAGGCAACAGGCGATATTCACATGAGGAAGCTGGGGGAAATAAACCTAGGTCAGATGGTTGAATTTCTTATAGGTCACCTGGTTCAAGCTCTCTGAAATCATCCATCTTACCCATATAAATATAAGCCATCCGCCTCATGATAGGCTGTGGAGGGTCACATAGAATACAAAACAGCGACTTACTTCCAGCGTAGGTCGAGACTCAGTATCGTTACGATGTGAAGCAAGAGGAGTGACCAATGGCAGACCCAGTGTGGGATCGTATTTCTGGTAGTTGGAAGATGATGAAGGGTGAAGTTCGCAAGCAGTGGGGCAAACTCACCGACGATGATATCGAACAAGCTGCGGGAGAACGCGAAAAGCTTGCTGGCAAACTGCAAGAACGGTATGGCTACGCAAAAGAAGACGCCAACCGGGAAATTGATCGCTGGGCTGAAAAGCTCAAATTCTAAAGCGCTTTCAAGCAGAGGCCAGCAAATCCCCCTACATCAGCGCATTTAAACTGGCCTTGTGCTGTTAAAGCGAGTCCCCAGAATTCCATCTGGGGGCTTTATTTTTGTGCTGCATAGGAGGCGAGATGGCAAATCAGGAAAGCGCTAATGGCGTTGAGTTTAATCTTTTTGCACCTTACAACGAGAAAGTTGAGTTGGTGGGCGATTGGACTAACTGGAAGCCAATCAAAATGACGAAAGGGACCGATGGCTGGTGGCGCGTGAGAGTTCCGCTGCAAGATGGCGATTACCAGTACAAGTTTGCGGTCAAATCCAACAGCTATTTTGCACGGGGCAAAACGGTGCAAGTTCCGGATCCGCGCGCTGCCCACATTTCCTACGACAATAACGAAAATGCCTGTATCACGATCAAGAACGGCAAACAAATCGTCACAACCTACCAGTGGAAGCATGATAAAGCGCCTTTGCCTCCCAATGAGCAACTGGTGATTTATGAGCTTCATGTAAACGAATTCAGCGGCGGTGTAGGAGATATAACGCGAGAAGGTGCCAAGGGGCGTTTTGTGGATGTTATCGACAAGCTCGATTACCTGGTTGATCTCGGAATCAATGCTATCGAACTGATGCCAATCAATGAGTTTCCCGGTGACCGGTCATGGGGCTATAACCCGCGCGTCCTGTTTGCTGTCGAGAACAGCTATGGCACTCCCGATGATGTATGCCGGTTGGTGGATGAATGCCATGCAAATGGTATCCGCGTGATTCTGGATGGTGTCTATAACCACTCTGAAGACAAAACGCCTTTAGCCCAGATTGACTATGGATACTGGTACTACGAGCAGAATCCGGATGCGCCCGAACTGCAGTGGGGGCCAAAATTTAACTACGAGCATTTTGACGATAACCTGGGTATCTGGCCTGCTCGCGATTATGTCCGTGATGCGCTTCGCTTTTGGATCGAGCATTTTCATATCGATGGAATCCGTTTTGATGCGACCGCTATTATCCGCAATTACGATGTGCTTCATTGGATGAGCACGGAGGTCTACAAAGTAGTCAAAGGGATCAAGCCCTTCCTCACGGTTGCTGAACACGTTCCTCAAGATCCCACTGTGACCGGATTCGAGGGGCCGATGGACGCGGCGTGGCATGAAACATTCTCGAAGCAGTTCCAATCTACTCTGACCGTAAGAGAGCAGGATGGCCGCAGACCTTTTGATCTCGACGGGATTGCGGCGGTGCTCACCCCGCGAAATGAGGGTTTTGGCAGCCCCTATAACGTCATTAACTATATTGACAACCACGATCAGAACCGGATCATGTGGCAGCTTGGAGAAGCGGGATTCGTTGATGATGCAGCCTTCCGCCGCATGAAACTGGGGGCCGCCATTTTGCTGACCGCGCCAGGTATTCCCCTGATCTGGATGGGCCAGGAATTTGGTGAAAGCTCACCACGTCTGATTAATGAGCGGCAGACGATTGACTGGGCGCTGCTGCAAAATGAGCGCAACACCGATCTGCACAACTTTTATAAGGGGCTGCTCGCTTTGCGCAAATCTGTTCCGGCGCTTACGACAGATACGGATGAGGTGATTCACCTGGATCGGGAGCGCAATATCATCGCCTTTAAACGCTGGAATATGGAAGGCAATATCGTGATCGTCGTCGCCAATCTGACCGACAGTTATGCCGGAGGGTTTGAAATCGGCAACTGGCCGGACGGCAACTGGCACGAACACATCTACAATTATGATATCCCCGTTCAGGGTGGCGTGATGCGTGACGAACTGGCCGAAAGCGGCGTCAAAATCTACATCAAAATGTCCTGATCCAGCTATCAGTTCTCCTGCTTAATCGGGCCAGCTTTTCAAGAGCTGGCCTTTTCAATTACCGCTGGCCTAATGCTATAATGCGCGCAGTCCATGAGCGCTCACTCAATCGGCGAGCGCCGTTCACGGGGTAGCCCAGTTATGCCAAAATCGGATGTGATTGAAGATTTGCGCGCTGCTCGAGCGAAATTGGAGCACGCACTCGACGGTTTATCAGGGGACCAAATGATCCAGGTAGGGGCAGTCGGTATCTGGTCGGTGAAGGATGTGCTGGCCCATCTGGTCGCCTGGGAAGCTGAGTTAGTGACGGTCCTTTCTCAATTGGAGCAACATAAGCAGCGCGCTCCGCGTATTGTTGAGATAGAAGACATTGATGAATGGAATGAAGAACAGTACCGGATTTATGCCGCACGCCCGCTCGATTTGATTGTGGAAGACTTTCGCGGAGTCCACAAACACCTGATCAACACGCTGGAGAGCCTGGATGATCGGGTGTTGGATAATAACCGGATGTGGCCCTGGATGGAAGGCGAGCCTCTCAGCTATTTGATCGCTGAAAATGCGGTCTGGCACGAAGAAGAACATGCCGATGAGATTGAAGTGTGGCGTGAAGCACAGGGCTATTAGGGTTGGAGATGTAGGGAATGCGCTGCATGGGACGGTTGACCGCGTCAGGTCTGGCTTTCATTTTTGTCTGCTTGCTGCCCTGTTCGATATGAACCTACAGATCCCAACAGGATTGACCTTAACGCCAACTATATTGCCCGTTTCTGGCGTATCGCCGGATCGGATGCAGCCTCCTAAATAAGAATCTAATGAAACCTGCTAGACATTAAGGCATAATTGCCCTACACTCTATGTATCAATTTTTCGCCTTCAGGAAGGTAATGGAGTTACAATCTATGGATCAACTCCCAGTCTTCCCCGCCTATCTTATTTATGCTATAATTCTGGAATGTTCTCCTAACAAAGCGCTGATGCGGTACTGCATATAGTGTCTTGAGTGTCGTATTGGTGGGAAAATGGTTCCGATCAGCAACACCTCAGGAGGCAACGGGATACAGGTGATTCAAGAATTGATGAACCGCGCCGACCAGCGCGGTTATGTGACATTCGAAGATGTCCTAGAGCTGCTAGATGAAGACAGCGATGATGTCAATGCCATCGAAGCCGTCCTGGATGAGCTTGATGAACTGGGAATCGAGCTACGCCAGGAAGAAACGGTTCATGACGATGACCTTGACAATCACGACCGGGAATTTGAGGCGGAAGAAGAGTCTCATGATCCCGGTGTCGGTGATATAAACGCTGTTTCGGCGGATGATCCGGTTGGATTATATTTCCGCCAGATGGCTCAGGAACCCCTTCTGACCGCCCAGGAAGAGATCGAGTTAGCCAAACGAATTGAATTGGGCCGGGATGCTGTCGAGCGCATCCGCGACGTAGAGCCGGGCAGTGAAGAATACGCAGTTCTCGATCAGATGATTGAAGATGGTCAGGCCGCGCGCGAACATCTGGGCCGCGCTAACACACGTCTGGTCGTCAGCATTGCCAAACGATATATGGGGCAGGGCCTGCCGTTTCCCGATTTGATTCAGGAAGGGAACGTTGGCCTGATGCGCGCTGTCGATAAATATGACTATAAGCGCGGCAACCGTTTCAGCACCTATGCGACCTGGTGGATTTGCCAGGCGATCACCCGTGCTCTGGCGCAGAAAACGCGCACTATTCGCATTCCTCTGCATATGACGGAACGCATCCGCCAGATGTATCGTACTGCCCAGGTACTTGAACAAACGTTGGGCCACCGCCCGACGCCCGAAGAAATCGCGAAGGAAATGGAACTGCCAGCGGAAAGCGTGCGCGGTATGATGGACGCCAGCCAGCACGCGATTGCCTTAGAGCGCCCCGTAGGGGATGACGGCGACAGCGAGTTCGGTGATTTTATTGAAGACCAGGACTCACCCAGCCCAGTCGAAGCGGCAACGCAGCATCTCCTGCAAGAAACAATCGAAGAAGTGCTCAGTGAATTGACTCCGCGCCAGAGCCACATTTTGCGGCTTCGCTTTGGCCTGGGGGGTGGTGAGCCACACACGCTTGAAGAGATCGCCAACAAATTTGGCTTGAGCCGCGAGCGTATTCGCCAACTGGAAAAAGAGGCTCTGCGCCGCCTGCGCCATCCACGCCTGGCCCACAACCTGCGGGATTATCTGAGCTAGTCACAACTGAATATGACCATTCTGATGACCAGGGCAACCCTGGTCATTTTTTTGCAGAGGCAGCCTTGCCAAGCAGGCGAGACTCAGGTATACTATGGGCGGGTTGGAAATGGCGACGTAGCCAAGTGGCAAGGCGCGGGTCTGCAAAACCCTTACCGTGGGTTCAATTCCCACCGTCGCCTCTCAAAATAACGGCAGCCGGATCAGTGGCTGTCGTTTTTTGTTGCTATATGGGGGCCAAAATTCGCTCTTAAAGTTGCGTCGCAAAGGAGTGTTTTTCCTGGCTCATCGGGTGTATGCTGAACAAAGCCATGAGAAGGAAGTGATCACCCTTCTAGCCAAAAGATTCCAGATCGCTCAGTATGAAAACTCATCAAAGTGACCGTGCGCCGTACTGTTCCAATCCTTGTCCTTCTGCTGATCATGTTCTGGCTGCGCGCCCACCAGATCACGCGCCAGGAGCCGTTCATTGACGAAGGGCTGCATGTAGGCCGCGCCCGCGCCGTGTGGAGTTTCGAGCAGAATCCGGGTCGTTTTGCCAACGGCAAACTGCTGATCTATTTCTGGCTGGGCCTGTTTGATCTTCAGCCGGTCACGGCGCTGTATGTGGCACGTACCTCCATTGCTCTGTTTTCGTTGATCAGCGGGGCAGGACTGTATACGCTGGGCCGACAGATGGGCGGCTATGCCGTTGGGCTGCTGGCGCTTGCGATTTATACCGTTTTTCCCCTGGCATTCTTCTTTGAACGCATGGCGCTGGCCGATCCCTTTGCTTCTGCTTTTGCTGTGTTGGTCGCATGGCGAAGTCTGGTATTGGCACGACGTCCGAGCTTGCGCGAAGGGGCGCTGATCGGGCTGCTGGCGGCGCTGGCAACCCTGGCGAAACTGACGCTGGGCCTGATTCCCCTGCTGCCCGTAGTGGCTGTTATGGCATTTTCCTCTCGACCCGACCGGCGGTCTTATCTCCCGGCGTTGGGTGTCATGACTGCGGTGATCGTGATCGCGTGGCTGCCTGTGCTGATCCCGGCAGCAGCCGCTTATCATTCGCCGCATCCTTTTGTGCTGATCAACGGCGAGAATATGCAGGAATTGGCCCGGGCCGATCCCGCCTACCAACTGCGATCGCTGCTGCCCCAGATGAGCGGCTATATATCACCTGCGCTGCTCCTGGCACTGATCTCCGCCTCGTTTTATCTATTTTGCCGCGCAAAAACCCAGCGTTATGCGCTGTTTTTGTGGACATGGCTGGCGCTGATCCTCCTGCTCTCGCTGCTGGCGGCAGTCAATACGCGCAGCCGTTACCTGATGCCTATGGCCCCACCAATCCTGCTACTGATCGCTTATACCCTGGTTGAACTATGGCGCAGCGCTCGACCCGCTTTTCTGGTGCGAAGTATGATTATGGCTGCTGGTGGGTTATGGCTGGTCGGATTCGCGCTGCCGTTTGTGACTACTGCCTGGAGCGATCCAGCGCGGCTGCCGCTGTCGGAACGAGACGCGCACAACTATTTCAGCGGCAATTTCGCCGGAGATGCCTTCCGGCAGACGGCGATTCTGCTGGAACAGGTTGAGCCGCCTGCCGATCACGTTTATGCCTCCGTCGCTACCTGTGACATGCTGTTTTTCTTTACGACTCGCCCGGTGCACTGCCTGCACAATGATCGCCATCCCATCGAATTAACCCAGCACGAAGTCAGCTACCTGATCTTTAACGGGCATGAAAAGGCGTTCGATCCGCTGGGACTAGACTGGGAACTGATCGCGATCTATGAGCGACCCATGATCAACCGGACGGTGCGCGTCTGGCGGGTACGGGTGACGGACAGAGGGAAAAAACTAGGGCGGGTTAACAAACCCGCCCTACAAATAGAGTATTAGGTTTCGAGGGTGCTGAGGTCGCCTTCATCCTGACCGAGCGCCCGCGCTTTGAGAACGCGGCGCATGATCTTACCGCTGCGGGTCTTGGGCAGGGTATCCACAAATTCGATGCTGGACGGCTTGGCGATGTGGCCGATCTCGTGAGCGACATGATCGCGCAGAATATCGACTAACCGCTGGGTGGGCTCGACGCCGCTTCTCAGGATGCAGTAGGCCTGGATCACATTGCCGCGCACTTCGTCCGGCACACCGATCACAGCGGCTTCGGCTACGGAGGGGTGACTCACCAGGGCGCTTTCGATTTCCGCCGTCCCCAGGCGGTAGCCGCTGACTTTGATCACATCGTCTACGCGGCCAATCACCCAGACATAACCATCCTCATCGATTTTCGCGCTGTCACCGGTCATGTACATGCCGGGGAAGCGTGCTCCAATACTGCTGAACATAACGATCCGGATCGCCGATAAATGGTACGCAGCATGCCGGGCCAGGGGGTACGTGATGACCAGATAGCCTTCTTCGTTGGGGCCAACCGGGTTTCCGTCTTCGTCCAGCACGGCGATATGCTACGCCAGGGAAGGGGCGCGTCGCGCTGCCGGGTTTGAGCGGCGTGACAGGCAGCGGCGTGATCATAAAGTGCCCGGTTTCGGTCTGCCACCATGTATCCATGATTGGGCAGTGCTTCGCGGCCGATCACGCGGTGATACCACTTCCACGCCTCCGGGTTGATCGGCTCGCCCACGCTGCCCAGCAGGCGCAGACTGCTCAGATCGTGGCGGGTAGGCCAGGCGTCGCCAAAGCGCATCAAACCGCGAATGGCGGTTGGCGCGGTATATAACATGGTGACGCCGTGCCGCTCGACAATATCCCACCAGCGATCCGGGAAGGGGTGGTTAGGCGCGCCTTCGTACATCACGCTGGTCGCGCCCAGCAGCAGCGGCCCGTAAACAATGTAACTGTGGCCCGTCACCCAGCCGGGATCGGCAGCACACCACCACGTATCGGTGTCCTTGAGATCAAAGACCCATTTTAGGGTGGTCGCTACACCGACCATATAACCGCCATGCGTGTGCAAAATCGCTTTGGGCTTACCCGTCGTGCCGCTGGTGTAGAGCAGATAGAGCGGATCTTCGGCATCCATCACTTCAGTTTCGATGCATGCTTCGGCAATCGGAAGATTCATCAGATCGTGATACCACAGATCGCGTCCCGGCTCCATGTGGACATCCTGCCCGGTGCGCTTGACGACGATTACGGTTTGGATCGTGGGAGCGCGCTGAAGGGCTTCATCCATAATATCTTTCAGAGGCACAATGTTGCCACGCAGCCAGGCACCATCCGCCGTGATGGCGACTTTGCTCTCGCTGTCTTCGATGCGCCCATGCAGGGCTTCCACCGAAAATCCGCCGTAAACGACCGAATGGACCGCGCCGATTTTGGCACAGGCCAGCATGGCGATGATGATCTCTGGGATGCGTCCCATATAGATCGTCACGCGGTCGCCTTTGCGCACGCCCATTGCCCGCAGCACGCTGGCGAAGCGGCAGACTTCGCGGGCAAGCTGATGATAGGTATAACTGCGCTGCTCGTACTTTTCGCCTTCCCAGATCAGCGCGGCCTTGTTGCGCCGCCATGTATTCAGGTGCCGGTCCAGCGCGTTGTGAACAATATTGGTTTTGCCACCTACAAACCATTTATAGAAGGGAGCGTTTGAATCATCGAGGGTTTTTTGCCAGGGTTCGAACCATTCGAACTCTTCACGAGCGATCTTGTCCCAACTGCCGACCAGATCATTGAGCATCGCCTGATTAACGGCCTCATAATCGGGGATGTTTGCCTGGGCGACGATTGAAGCTGATGGGTAATACACTTCACCAGCCGCTACGCCGTTGCGCACCATATCCAAATCTCCTTGGCAATCCGGGTAAGGGAAACAGTGATTATGGTGATTTTAAGCAGGCGATAGGAGAGATGGGTAAATTGTGAAAGAAATCATTATAAAATATGTGAGGGGTGCCGCGGCACCCCTCACATATCACTTAGTGGAGCCGATATCTTCGTAGAAACGGATCGCGGTTCGCATGCCCCGGTAGAAGCATTCCAGCGTGTATTTCTCGTTCGGACCGTGCAGATTATCGTCCGGCAGGCCAAAGCCCATCATGATCACCGGAACCTTGAGCACATCCTGGAAGGTTCCGACAATTGGGACGGAGCCACCTTCGCGCACAAAAACGGGGCGCTTGCCGAAGCCGAACTCGTAAGCCCGCAGCGCGGCCTGCATATAGGGCGAATCCTGTTCCACAACGGCCCAGCGGCCCTGGTGCAGCATGCGCACTTCGCTGGTCACACTTCGGGGCGTGATCTGCTGCACGTACTTGCGGATCAACTCTACAATCTCAAAAGCGTCCTGATCGGGAACCAGGCGGCAGCTCACCTTTGCCAGCGCCTTGGCGGGCAGCACCGTTTTTCCACCCTCACCTGTCCACCCGCTCACAATCCCGTTAACCTCCAGGGTGGGACGGATGCCCAGGCGTTCGTGCATGGCATAAGCTTCTTCTCCCCAGGGCGCGTTTATACCCGTTTCTGCGCGCAAACGATCGAGAGGCAGCGGAGTTTTAGCAAGTTCGGCACGTTCGGCATCACTCACCGGGCGGACACTGTCGTAAAAGCCGGGCACGGCAATACTGTTATCCGGGTTGTGCATGGCAGCCAGAATATCGATCAGCGCCTTGGCTGGATTGTGAACGACGCCGCCAAACGTGCCGGAATGGAGATCGTGGTCTGGGCCTCTCACCTCAATTTCTAATGAGACAATGCCGCGCAGCCCGTAGACAACCGAGGGATTATCCAGGCCAAGCATGCCGGTATCTGAGATCACGGCAACATCAGCTTTGAGCAGATCGGTATGCTGTTCGATGAAGGGATAGAGGTTGCCCGATCCCATTTCTTCTTCGCCTTCGATCACAAATTTGACATTGACCGGCATTTTCCCTGACTGGAGCAGCGCTTCAATGGCCTTCATCTGGGTGAAGGTCTGGCCTTTATCATCGGTTGAACCGCGTGCGTACAGGTTGCCATTGAGGATCACAGGCTCAAAGGGATCGGTCTGCCACAGATGATCGGGATCATCGGCGGGCTGCACATCATAGTGCCCATAAATCAGCACGGTTGGCGCACTGCCTGCCCCCAGCCATTCCGCGTAGACAATCGGGTTTCCGGCAGTATCAAAAATTTCGGTGCGGGTCATGCCGATCTGTTGCAGTTGAGACTTAAACCACTCCGCGGCGCGGCGGCTGTCAGCGTTGTGATCAGACATGGCGCTGATGCTGGGAATACGAAGTACTTCTTTGAGGTCTTCTAAGAATTTATCCTGGTGATTAACTACATAATCGTAGGGATTCATCAAATTCTCCTAGCCAAACAGGGATAACGCTGCGATTATAACAGGTGTTATCGCTAGTTGGGCAAAGCGTCCGGCGGCATGTATAATGCCCTTTGTGAGGGCAGCGTTCATCTAAGAGAAAATTGCCATGACTTCACCCCTTGTCCCAAAGCGAGAGCATCTTGCCACGTTGTACGAGATTACGAGCACGCTCAATTCGAGTCTTGACCTGGACGTGGTGTTGGAAACCATTATGGATCAGGTGATCGAAGTGACCGGAGCCGAACGAGGCTTTTTAATGCTGCGGGATGAGCAAAATGGTGAACTGGTTTTTCAGGTGGCGCGCGGCATGGATCGCAGCTACCTCGATTCGCCTGCTTTTCAGGTCAGCACAACGATCACCCGGCAGGTTGAGCAGACACGCAAACCGCTGCTGACCGATAATGCCCAGTTCGACAATCGTTTTGCACGGGGCGAGAGTATCATGATGCTCGGCCTGCGCTCGATCCTGTGCGTACCGATCATGGTCAAAGACCGGTTGATCGGGCTGGTGTACGTCGATAACCGCCTGCAAAGCGGCCTGTTCAACGAGGATCATCTCGCGCTGCTGACCGCCTTTGCCAGCCAGGCAGGCGTTGCTATTGAGAACGCGCGGCTCTACCGGGTAGCGGTTGAAAAGGGCCGCATGGAAAAAGAATTGCAAATGGCCCACGATATCCAGCGCGGACTGCTGCCCCGCGATCTGCCCACGATGCCCGGCTACCAGATTGCGGCGGATTGGCGTTCAGCACGCGAAATGGCAGGGGATTTTTATGATTGCTTTTGGTTGAGCAGCGATACATTAG
Organism: uncultured Chloroflexia bacterium; assembly: GCA_963753545.1. Taxonomy (GTDB): domain Bacteria; phylum Chloroflexota; class Anaerolineae; order Aggregatilineales; family Aggregatilineaceae; genus CAVWCQ01. The sequence goes on along the minus strand of CAVWCQ010000008.1, from coordinate 3,943,795 downwards.
TGGTGGTCATTGCGGATGTATCGGACAAAGGCGCTCCGGCAGCAATCTTTATGGCTGTCGCTCGCAGCCTGATACGCGCCGCTGCTCTGTCAACTCCTACACCGGAGGCCACACTCCGTCAGGCAAACCGGATCATTCTCAGCGATACACAGTCTGGGATGTTTGTCACCGTTTATTACACGCTCCTTCATCCTGATGGTAAGTTCACCGGGGTTAGCGCCGGGCATAACCGCCCGCTGCTTTACCGCACCGAGAAGAATACCTATGAGTTTCTGCCACGCGGCGGGCGACCACTGGGCTGGTTCGAGGACCTGCCCGTGCAAGCCGTCGAATATCAACTTGAGCCGGGTGATGTGCTGGTTTATTACACGGATGGATTGACCGAAGCGGAAAATCTGGACAGAGACCCCTATGGCGACGCACGGCTGGTACAGGTCGTGAAAGAGGCAGCGCGACTCTCTGCCGTTGAGATCAAAGATAAATTAATCGAGTTTGTTGTTGCATTTATGGGCGATGCACCGCCATTTGATGATACAACTCTGGTCGTGGTCCGCTATATAGGCCCGACGGTCTGAAAGTTAAAGGAATCACTGTGGAAGAACGATTACAAAAACTGCTGTCACAGGCAGGGATTGCTTCACGCCGCGCGGCTGAAAAACTGATCCGAGATGGGCGAGTCCGTGTGAACGGAAAAGTAGCCCAGGTGGGTGATAAAGCCAACCTGGAACAGGACACCGTTACCGTTGATGGTGAAATTCTCAAGTCGAAACCGGATTTTGTGTATTATCTGCTGAACAAGCCGCGCGGGATTGTCTCCACCAATGTCCGGCAGCCACAGGAAAAGCGCCGCCTCGTGCGTGATTTGATTCCGCATAAGGGTCACCTGTTTACCGTGGGCCGCCTGGATGCCGACAGCGAAGGATTGATCATCCTGACCAATGATGGCGATCTGGCAGACAAACTGATGCACCCGCGTTATGAACACAGCAAAACCTATCAGGTGCTTGTCGAAGGCGAGACTACACTGGAAACGCTCGACCAGTGGCGCAACGGTGTCGTATTGGATGATGTAAAAACTGTTCCGGCTAAAGTCCGTGTTATTTCCAGCACGGTAGACGAAACATGGCTTGAAGTCGTCATGCGGGAGGGGCGCAAACGCCAGATTCGGCGCGTGGCACAACTCCTGGGGTATCGCGTGAAGCGGCTGATCCGGGTTAAGATCGGCACGGTAGAAATTGGCCATCTGAAGCCGGGTGAGTGGCGATCGCTGTCACCCAATGAAGTCCGCCAACTTAAAAAAACACCGTCTTCGCAGCACTAACTGCTCCCATAGGAAATCGATTTTATGAGTTCCGTTCCATCTCGATCCCATGCTCATCCGATTGTTTTCCAACAAGATCGCTACGACAAGCGCCGCCGTTTCCTGCGCGACTTTTTGCTGCGCCGGATTGGTTTTGTGTTTCTGGCTCATGTTCGGGCTGAAGGAACGGAAAACATTCCAGCCAGCGGGCCAACACTGCTCATTATGAACCATATCGGTTCGCTGGACCCGTTCGTTGTCACCGGGGCCGTTACGTCTCGCTATGTGGTTCCCATGTCCAAAATTGAAAATTACGAGAATCCGGTAGTCGGCCTCATGGCGCGAAGCTGGGGCGCATACCCTGTCCGGCGCGGCGAGGTAGACCGGCAGGCCCTGGACAGCACGATTGAACTGCTGCGCCAGGAACGTGCCGTCTTGATTGCTCCGGAAGGCACGCGCCAGCATGCTCTCTCGGAACCAAAGGATGGCATGACCTACATCGGCCTCAAAACAGGAGCCGTATTTGTTCCGATCGGGCTGGATGGCACAGATCAGTTCCCTTACAGCTATAAACGGCTGCGCCGCCCGCAAGTCACCGTCCGATTTGGGCAGCCATTTCGCCTGTGCGCCGACTCGACCAAACGCATTCCTCGCGACGAAATGCGGCAGATGACCAACGAGATTATGTTCCGGCTGGCAGCACTATTGCCGGAAAGCCGCCGAGGGGCCTACCACGATCTCGACCAGGCAACGACTCGCTATCTGGAGTTCGTCTCAGCCGATCAATAGTTGGCCCTATTGGTCTATTGGCGGCCTATAGTAGCCCATTTATAATCAGTGCGACAGGTTTAAACAGCAGAGGAGTTCACGTATGCCCCAGGGACCTTCCTACGCTTTTTTCAACGGAAAAATTGTTCCTATCGAAGAGGCAAAAGTCAGTGTCATGACGCATGCCCTGAACTATGGCACGGGAGCTTTTGGGGGCGTGCGCGCTTATTGGAATGAGAAAGACCAGGATCTATATATTTTTCGCCCTCTCGATCATTTTAGACGTCTCCTCAATTCTGCCCGGCTGCTGCTGATGAATTTGCCCTATACACCGGAATCGATGCTCGAAATACTGCTTGAACTGCTGCGCAAAGAAAATTACCGCGAAGATACTTATATCCGCCCCCTTGTTTACAAATCTTCGGTTGGCATTGGCGTCCGGCTGCATAACCTTGAAGATGACTTCACGATGTTTGCTCTTCCCTTTGGCAGCTACATCGAAAATGAAGAAGGTGCTCGCGTAACCTTTTCGTCCTGGCGGCGGGTGGACGACAACGCGATTCCCGCGCGTGGTAAGATCACGGGAGCCTATGCAAATTCGGCATTTATCAAGACGGATGCATCGCTCTCAGGGTTTGACGAAGCGCTGGTGTTGAACCAGGATGGGCATATCTCAGAAGGCAGCGCGGAGAACTTCTTCATGCTTCGGGATGGGGTGGCGGTGACACCTCCCACACATGCTAACATTCTGGAAGGCATCACGCGCCGCACGCTTGCTGAACTGTTAAAGAACGAACTGAATATTCCGGTCGAAATTCGTGACATAGACCGGACCGAAGTGTTTGTAGCGGACGAAGCGTTCTTTTGTGGCACCGGCGTCCAACTCGTTGCCATCACTGAAGTCGATCACCGACCTGTTGGCACTGGCAAGATGGGGCCAGTCGTTCGCCAGCTACGACAGCTCTACTTCGACGCCGTTCGCGGTAATCTCGAACGGTACTGTCACTGGAATGTCCCGGTGTATCGAACCAAGGCATAACCGGTCGCGCAGTGCCAGACGTGCCAGGACAAATACAATGCCCGTAAACTGCATTGCTGAGTGCAGGATGATCATCGCAGTGGGGGCACAGGTCAGATCGGTCAATTCGACATCGCGCTGTTCCATATACCAGCGAACAAACATATACGCCCCGCCCGAAACGCCAGCAACAACTGCCAGCCCGCGCGATTTCGGGCTTTTTGTCATTCCGGCAATGCTGAGCGGGACGGCAAACATCGCAACTCGAATGAGATAAGTTCCGATAAAGATCTGTTCATGGCATTGGTCTGGCGTATAAGGCCCTGTATCCATCATATAACCGAATGCTTTGACCTTATCGATCATGATCGACATCAGAACAATTACGCCGAGAATCGTTACCGTCGATGAACCACTAGGCTGGATCATCAAGAGGACCACATTAATGAAGAATAACCAGTAAAGCGCAATGTCCCAGTGAATTTCATTGGTAATCCACAGCGCTTTGCCCATCGTCTCTAGCTCACTCATCAAAAATACTCACCGGATACCCCCGCCTTCAGGCGTGGGGAGGAAGGTGAGACTTCTCCTTTCAAGGATGCTATAATGGTTCACAAGGTCAAGACACTCTGCTCCGGCAGAGGAAACGGTTGTCGCACCTTACCAACTGAAGAGAGCAGGTTGCAGCGAGTAATCGTTCGCTGCGTAAAATCTTCACCGTCAAGCTGCGGCTTGGACTTTTGCATCGACTTCGGTCGATGGGCGGCAGTCAATCCGCCAGACGTCTCGGATACCGGACTTGTCCGGTAGCGCCAGGGACAAGCCCCTTGCTTTAGCTATGGGGTCATTGACACTTTGTCTCCTTAACAATATTGCGCAGTGCCAACCATTGTACTATTCGTTTGTGGAGAAGGAAAATGGCTAGCGCAGCGGCGGCTGCCAATTGTCATCAGGGGTGACATTCAGCCGGGTTAATTGTTTCTGCAAGTCGTAGGGAGCCAAGAATAAAAGATGGCTGATGGGCGTGGTCAGCCGCAGTTCATCGAGCAACTCGTCTTCGAATACGGCAATGATGCCCTCGTCGGGATACAAGACGACACTGCTGCCTGTCCAGGGCAGGGTCATGTTCCCTTCGGCCATTCCGGCAGCGGCTGGCGATCCATAATGGTCAATTAACAGGCCGAGTGACCCATAACTGATCAATTCCACCTGCTGGACTTCCTCAATGCCCATTGTGGCTGTCATCATACAGCTCCCGTCTTCGAAACGGAACTGCGGTGGGCGGCCTCCCACATAGCGTGACTGCCCAAAGGCGGCCTCTAGCTGGGCAATCGTCGCGTAATCAAATTCGATAGCCTCCAGACTGCTGAGAGGAAACACGGTTTCGCAGCGCTGCGATGGTGTCGAGGATATCTCTGGCACGGGCGTCGGAAACAGGAAGGGCGATGTGACTTGGGGACCAGGAGTCCGGCTGGTGAAAACACTACCAGCAGTAGCGGTAGGACGACCCGGCAGCGGGACTTCATTTGAAGGCGTTCTTGTAGAGGAGGCAGCCAGGGTAACATAATCCGCGCTTGAGAACTCCAGGAGGAGAACTATCACGCAGATAGCAGCTATAAGTGAGCCAGCGATGATATAACGAACGCGCAATGTTAAATGTCCCTGATCATTTTCGGTCTATCACCGATTCTACAGTATGCTGGCAGTACAAAAAAATATCTGACCCGCAGGCCAGATATCCTCCCTCTCAATCCGTTTCCGGTTGATTTATTTGCGCGGTTCAAGCGCTGGGAAGCAGGACAAAAGCTGCCAGTAAAGATCATTGGTCTTTGGCTGCTCAATCTTCCATTCTTTTGGAATGCCTGCTGATTTTGCCTGTGAGCCTGGTATGGTCAGGTAGAGATAGAGAACCGAGCCATCCATGCTGTAGGGATCATCGTCCATGCCCAGGCAGGCCATCGTTTCGCTATTATCTTCTACCTTCACCTCGGCTGCTGGCTGTAGTGTATCGGCACCCTCAAGCGCCTGGTAGATATTGGGCAGAACGACATTGACGGCATCTTCAGCATCGACTACATTATGCGGGAAGTTTTCGGCAGTTGGAAGCCGAGCAATCAAATCAACAGCGTCGTTCAAATCGGCGCTATCACTCAGTTCAGGATATTTTTCAACCAACCATTCCTGAGCAGCCGGCAACTCAACCAGATAATACTGGAGATCGCGAGTCGATGCGGTGGAATTACTATCGCTGTTCGTAGCTGACCCGAACAGAGAATCACGAAGGCTATCGCTGCTTCCGATCAGCACCATGCCGATAATGAGTCCAATAACAAGCCCAGCAACTAGTGAGATCATTTCCCGGCGAGGCATAGGATAACTCCTTTTTTGCGCTGTAAGGCGTCATTCTTTCTGGCAATTAGGTCGCTGATGAGCAGACTAAGGGGTCGAAAAAATGCTTTCTTTATCCTTTTTTGATTATGTTGATTTTTCCAAAACGCGCTAACCAGGCAGTGCGTCACTCAAATGTCACCTGCCGCGCCCTTTGAAGAACCACATTCCGACGCCAACCACCACGATAACGGCTACTGCTGCGCCAAAAAACCAGGGTAGAGATCCTGCCGATGTACCCTGGACTGTTTTTTCGCCATTTTCCGCACGTTCGATCAACAAAACAACGACTAGTAAGGCAGCAGCCAGACAGGCCGCCACCAAGGACAAATTCAGCACGCGATTCTGACTCCAGACAAAACGAAGACGCTTTTGCTGAGGACGGCGAGACCATTCGCGCAAAAGCACATTCTGCAGGTTCGCGCGGAAGGTGGGGGTTGGTGAGCTTTCGGGCGCTATCGTTTGCTTGAGCTGGCGCACAACGTTTGCCAGATCTTCTAGCCCTTCAGGTGCCTCTGCGGCATCTCCAGCTAGAAGCTGATCGGTCCATCTTACCAATTCGTCATCGAATTCCTGATGGTTATTCACATTCAACTCCGCCCATTTCGTTTCTTAAAGCCTGAATAGCGCGGCGGTAAAGAGATTTCACGGCTTCTATAGATTGTCCTCGTTGTTCAGCTATTTCGGCAAACGTTAATCCATCGGCAAAGCGTTGGAGAATGACTTCCTGGTAGTGCAGAGATAAGTGATGCATGGCTCGCTGAATTTCAGCCCGATCGTCACTGATCTCTGCTTCATTACCTGTATCGGGCACCAAAAACTCGGCTTGATCCAGGCTGACCGATTGGTTATCAGCACTTCGGTAGCGCTGCCGGTAGAAATCGGCAATTTGCCGGTTGACAATGGTATAGAGCCAGGTACTAAAACGAGATCGCTGCTCAAAATGCCCTAGTGAACGAACCACCGCTATAAAGACTTCCTGGGTTACATCTTCCGCATACTGAGCAGGAACCTTGCTTTTTACCCGGTTATATACTTTATGGAGATACAAGTCATATAACTTGAGAAATGCATCGCGATCTCCCTGCTGGGCCAGTTTTGCCAGCACTTCTTCGTTGTCTCCTGAGATCATAATGCTTGTATCCTTATAGTCGTTCACAAAAGGCAAAGAGTGTTGTGAGGTTAAATATTGAAGTCCATACTCTACTATACACTAAAACTCGATGTCATAATGAGTGTGAATATATTCAGACAAGGGGCAAATTCTCTCAGATTTCGCTAACACAGCATTTAGGGATAAAATAGGGAAATTTGCAGCCAAAAGCTATTCTGTCCACAATTATAGACGGTCTGATTATTGCTCTGGCTCACCAGCGGCCTGCGCTAAAGCGCGGATGAAGTCCATCACCTGGAGAAATGTACCATGTCAAAAATCATTTCTGTCCACTCCTTCCGAGGTGGAACCGGGAAATCAAATACCTCGGCTAACCTCGCATCCCTGTTCGCCAGCAACGGGTTGCGAGTAGGAGTTGTGGATACCGATATCCAATCACCGGGCATTCATGTATTATTTGGTCTGAACGAAGATTCCATGGAACATTCGCTCAACGATTATTTGTGGGGCAAATGTGGGATCAAAGAAACCGCTGTTAATTTGTCGGACACGCTGAAACCTCGCCCTTCCGGCGAACTTTTTCTTATCCCGTCGAGCATCAAGGTTGGCGAGATTTCGCGCGTGCTGCGCGAAGGGTATGACGTTGGGCTGCTCAACGACGGGTTCCATGATCTGATTGAGCAGCTAAACCTGGATATGCTGGTCATCGACACGCATCCCGGCCTGAACGAAGAGACCCTGCTCTCTATTGCGATCTCGGATGCGCTGGTCATTATTATGCGCCCCGATCAGCAAGACTATCAAGGGACCGGCGTCACGGTAGAAGTCGCCCGCAAGCTGGATGTGCCGCGCCTGCTGCTGGTCGTGAACAAAGTGCCGCCTTTCTTCGATCTGGCGGAAGTGAAGAAGCGCACCGAACAGACCTACAACTGCGAGGTTGCGGCGGTTATTCCCCATTCTGACGAAATGATGGCGCTGGCAAGCGAGGGCGTTTTTGTCCTGCGCTACCCTGATCATCCAGTATCGAAAACGCTCAAAGAACTGGCGAATTCTTTGATGAAGTAGCCGCCTGCTATGTCTGATATGATGCTGCCAGCGAGCGGGAGTTGAGGATTCCCGTATTCTCAACTCCTGCTACGGTTGGTTGTTGACACAGCTACGCTGGTTATGATATATTCGCCGGTAGTAACGCGCTCTGTAAGGAGTGCTTTTTGTTAGAGAAAGCGAGGCGTATAACATATGCTACAAGTCACAAAACCCCCTGTGTGCATGGGTACGCCTGCTATCTGCGCTGTCTAAGACGTCCTCCTGTTTTTAACGGAAGCAGCATCAGGTGCACCCTGCTGGACCTCAGTTTGGGGCTGTTTGGCATGTACCTGTTTTGTGCTGCGTGCTGCCCATAACTCGCCTCAAACCGCCGTGCTCTCATCCATATGAGAGTTCCTTTTACTCATAACCGTTGTTGAATGATTTGCCTAAAAAGGGATCCGGCATTGGCTCGAGACGAGTTTGACAAGTACGAAGAGTACGAGGAACGTTTTAAACAGGACCGCCAAATGCGGCGCAGCCGCAAATCTAAAGCAAAATCCACGCCGAAAATGCCCAGCAGCAACGTGATCGATGAGATTGCCGAGATCACTGGGCTGGAAGGCGGGTTTAATCCCACCTATAAACCTTCCAAATATGAACAGGGCTGGCTCCTGTCGTCGCTGGAAGGCTTCTACGATCAACAAATGATCCGTGACGTGCTCGCCCAGGTGCGCGGCGGCAAAGAAGCGAGCGTATACTGCTGTCAGGCGCATCCCACTACAGGCGTCGATCTACTTGCCGCCAAAGTTTATCGCCCACGCCAGTTCAGACAGCTCCGCAACGATAAGCTGTACCGCGAAGGACGAGCCATTCTGACGCCCGAAGGCCGCGCCGTGAAGAAAACCGATCATCGCATCATGCGCGCGGTTGGCAAAAAGACAGCGTTCGGAGTGCAGGTTACGCATACGTCGTGGCTGATGCACGAATACACCACTCTGGTCAAGCTGTCAGCGGCGGGGGCGGCTGTGCCGCAGCCGTATGCTGTGAATGAGAACGCGATCCTGATGAGCTACTGTGGCAGCGCAGAAATGGCCGCGTCGCCACTCAGCGAAATCCGCCTGGAACGGAACGAGGCGAGGACCCTGTTTGAAGAAGTGCTACGCAATATTGAACTGATGCTCCAGCACAACATGATTCATGGCGACCTCTCTGCCTACAATATCCTGTACTGGGAGGGTGCGATCACCCTGATCGATTTTCCCCAGGTGACGGACGTTTCCACCAACCGCAACGCCTACTTTATTCTCTCCCGTGATGTGCAGCGGGTCTGCGACTACTTCGCCCGGCAGGGTGTGCAAAGTGACGCCAGAGGAATTTTGGCCCGACTATGGCACAGCTATGGCCGTGAATATCTCGATGAGGGTGAGTTTGACCTATGAATAATTGCCCGGCTGATCAATTGGCCGGGCAATTTGCTATATTTAAGATATGCTGCTGTTTTGCCGAGTAGAATCGCTCAACGATCGTTATGATCCAACCATCTGATCAGTCTCTTTTGCTGCGCATTCAAAAAGGCGATGAAGAAGCTTTGCTGGTATTTCATGATCGTTATGCCAGCCTGGTCTATTCAGTCGCCTATCGCGTGCTTGGTGAAGGCCCGGCGGCTGAAGAAGTGACGCAAGATACATTCATGCAAATCTGGCGCAAAGCGCAGACCTACGACGACAGCAAGGGATCAATGGTTACGTGGCTGGTAACCATCGCCCGGCGGATGGCGATTGATGCTTACCGAAAGCGGGAGCGCAGGCCTCTTTCGGCGGCGATGTTGACTGAGCAGCAGCTTGAGTTGTGGGAGAATTCTGCTCGAAGCAGACGATGGCGGCGATTTGCGGCGGACCCTGGTGGCAGTGATGGGGCAGTTACCCGCCGAGCAGCATCAGGCGCTTGAACTGGCCTATTTTTATGGCATGACACACAGCGAGATGGCCGACTATTTGCACGTTCCATTGGGAACGATTAAAACTCGCATCCGTTCTGGAATGCAGAAACTACGGTTGGCATGGCTGGATCAGCAGGCCGTGCAACATCCAGAACGGGGCGATCTGGCGTAATGCATTATAAGGACGCGCAGTTTGTAGACCTAGTTGTTGAAAATGGATAGACAGACACTACTCGATTTGCTGCCCGCTTATTCACTCGGCGTGTTAGACCCGGAGGAACGCGAAGCAGTTGAACGCTTGCTGGCAGGGGATCCTGAGGCACGCATCCTACTGGCGGAATATGAGGCGGTTTCCGGCCAGTTCGGCGTGATGGTTCCCCCACGCCGTGCGCCAGAACATTTACGGGCTGATTTGCGCCGCCGGATCGCCGCCGAAAAGCCTGAGCAATCGCGCCGCCGCGTCTGGATGCGGTATGGCCTGGCAGCGGCAGCAGTGCTGGCTGTTATTCTGGCTGGCGCGCTGTTTCTGCGGAATCGCGCCAACCCAAAAGAGAACAAAACCACACCGGCCCAGACGTATGCGGACATCAGCGACCAGGATAATGCCCAGTGGTATTCGGTTGTGCCGGGAGATGCCGGAACAAACGTGCAGGGAGCGCTGGTTGCCACCGCGGCGGGTGATAGGGCCGTGATCCGTGTGGCTCAACTGCCTGCCCTGGACGAGAGCCAAACGTTTCAAATGTGGCTGGCTGGCGTGGATGGAACGGTTCGCAGTGGTGGGATTTTCCGAGTGGAAGATGAGTCAGCTTTCCTGGAAGTGCCCCTTGAGCAGCCTATCGCTTCGTACAAATTTATCGGCGTATCCCTGGAACCAGCAGGCGGCAGCCCGTATCCAGATCGTCCCAGCGGGCCGCGCGTGTTTTTCGTCCCGATCCAGCAGTCCTAGAGCGTGATGTGCGTATACGATGAGGGCAAAAGTTTATCTATTTGCCCTTAAAATGATCAAAAAGGGGCCTTATCTGGGACAAGTGATCACTAATGAGGTCCATTGTGATCACTAAGGACATTATCGCCAGCCGAGAATTCTCATAAGTTAATCACTTCCTTCTCGTGGAGACCCCGCTACCCCCCAAAAACGGCACGGTGACTAACCATTCTCTAACTATCGTCTACCTCGAGGCTATCCTGTCGGTTAGGGAGATAAAATTCCACCCAGTACTAGGATAGAACAAATGTTCTTATCTGTCAAGACGTTTGAGGGCGGATGTCAAAACGGCAAAAAAAAGGCCCTGTCCGGATTGGACAAGGCCCTTTTCTGGTGGCAGAGAAGGGGCAGGGATTAGTGGGTCGCCACCAGATAATCGATCACAGCCTGACGCTCATCGGCGTTGAGCTGTGCGCCGTGACCGATCATACGGTCTACGGTCTCAGTCCAACCTGCTTCGTCCTTATCCTTCGAGTTCGATGCGATCCCGGCTGTGGCAGACGGTGCAGCGCTCGCTCACCAGGGCGTTTCCATCCAGAGCGTTGGATTGAGGAGCAGCAGATTCTTCGGTGGCGGCGGGGCCCATATCCATCGAGGACATCATCTCGCCCTCAGTCCCCATCCGGTCAAAGGAGAAAACGACCACGTTGCCATCCACGCTTACGGGAGCGTCCGCGCCTTCAACCGTGCCGAATTCGTAGACGCCCAATTCACCCGTATCGGCGTGCAGCATGGGCCACACGACATCGGTCAGGCCATCCGCGCTCAACTCGACCACTACATTTTCGTTCAGGCCATCCGTGAGCAAAGTCTCGCCAAGAACAGGGCCGGGTGAGCCAGCATTATCGCTGTGAATGACCAGCCAACCAGGACCTTGCGACAGAACGGATTTGGCAGTGACGGTTGGGGGAGCGGTCGTATCCATACCAGCCAATGGAACAGCCATACGGATGTGAGGAACTGTCCAGATGGGCAGAACAGCCATCACACCATCGATGATAATAGGAGCATCCGCGCCTTCAACTGTGCCAAATTCATAGACTCCCTGTTCGCCTGTATCTTCGTGCAGCATGGGCCACAGGACCGATGTCAAGTCTCCGGTCAAATCAACCGTTACATCCTCGTTCACGCCGGGCTGAACAAGCGTCTGCCCCAATACCGGACCAGGAGCGCTGTCAGCATCAGCGTGGATGACTACCCAGGTAGGATTGGCGGTAATAACATGATGGATTGTTACCTGATTATTGGTTATGAACTGGTCCTTGGCATCGAGCAGGGTGACATTGAATGCGGGTGATACCATATTGTTATCGACCATCACAGGGCCGTCTGCGCCTTCAACTGTGCCGAATTCGTAAACACCAACTTCACCCGTATCGGCGTGCAGCATGGCGTACAAAACAGGGGTTGCCATCGCGTGATCAATCGCGACTTTAATAGCCGTGCTCTCGCCATCAGGAACCGGTAAATATCCAATGACTGGACCAGGAGCGCCCCCGCCGTCAGCATGAATCACTATAAAGCCAGGGCCTTCGCTGTAAACGCGGGCAATGGTTACCGTGCTGTCAACCGAGACCTGATCGGCAACTTCAACGGCTGGGGTTTCGTCCTGAGCATAAGAGGGAAGCGCGGGAACAAAAGCGACGAGCAGAGCCAATGTTAAGACGAATGCACAAATCTTTCTAAACATGGTTCTTTTTCTCCTGTGTAGCGGATGGTCAATCAACGTTGAACAATTCAAACTACGACAGGAAGACAGGTTTTAGATGTTTTGATGATCAAATTCTCATGAAATACTCATCTTGTTAATAGAAGAACGGATCTAGAAGAGGTCTTTCAGATAGGTGGTGAAGGTTACATCTGTAAACCCGGTCAGTTTTTGTTGGGCGGCGGCACGATCACCTTTGTGCTGGGCCAACTTTGATTTTGCCGCTGTTTCCTGATTGGAAATCTGCTGGCGCAGTTGAGCGTACTTTTTGATAATGTCGTTCTTTTGGGATGCCTGCCAGAGCGGGAACTGCCGCCCATAACGAACCTTGAGCCGATCTTCAATCTGCCTGCGCCACAGGACGAGATGCTGGGCACGATCCGGTCCGATGCCGCTGATCTGTTCGACCCGGTGATAGTTGATGTCGGCGGCGGTCAGGATACCTTCATCTTTGAGACGCTGTTCGAGCGCGGCACCAATGCCCTTAATTTCACGGCGGTCGAGCGGGTAGCTGTAAAGTTCCTGCTGAATATAGTCGGCCAGCGTCATGTTGAGCGCCGCCAGTTCATCCTGCTCGGACTGGTCCAGTGTTTTTCGTTCCACTTTGAGCTTTTGAATCCTTTCCTCGGCTGCCCGGATTGTACTTTTCAGCCGCCACGCCTGGATCAGTAAGTCTCGTTTTTCGCGTACTTCCGGGTAAAACGAGAAGCGCACAAACAGCGCCGCCAGAACAAGGCCCGCGCCCCCCGCCATCAAACTGAGCATCAGTACCGCGCTAATCCAGCCAATGATCCCAGCCAGAGCCAGCAGCGGCACGACGACCAGCCCATAGGCGACAAGAAGATACTGTTCAAAGGACCAAGGTTCGGGCGGAGCCAGCGCAGAAGGCTGAACGGGTAAAGAGGTCTGCGTATGCTGGGTTGTGGCGCGCGGCAGATAGTCGGACAACCAATCCAGGCCGGAAGCACCTGCGGCTATGGGAGGCGGGGCAGGCACGTCGAGCGGTTCGGGCAAGGGTTGAACCAGACTGTCGAGCCAGATTTTCGCCTCCGGCAGGGTCATGGGGGCCGGAATCGAGCCATCCAGGGCGGGGATGGCTGACAGGTCCATTTTGAGGAAACTTTGCAGCTTGCTGACCAACGGCTGAATCTGGTCGTTGCGCAGCAGATCGAAGACATAGAGGGCGGTAGATGTGCCGGGGTTTTCAAAGTCATTACGCCGGAACAGCAAACACTCGTCGCCGCCTTCCAGCCGCCGCCACAATCCCGGCTGAACACTGAGCGCCAGCAGCGAGAGGTAGATGATCCAGGCGGAAAAATGATCGATGTAGGGACCGAAGTCTTTTTCGGTGCGGCGCGGATGCTGATAATTGCGGTGGCCGACCTCGTGACTCTGCATCCCTTCCAGGCCGGGCACATACATGCCGTCATAGTCGATCAGGCGCAGGTCGTTATTGACGATCAGGATATTGCCGTGCTGCAGATCCCCATGCGCGATGTTCGCTCGCTCCAGATCGGACATCATCTTATAAAAGCGCTGAGCGAGATGGGCCATGACAAGCGGATCTTGAGGTTTTGGTCAATGTAGGTGCTGAGGGTCTGACCATTGAGCCATTCCATTTTAAGGATGGGATACCACTGCCCGCGAACCTTAATCCCCTCCTTGAGCAGGTTAAAGTTGACGGTATAGGGCAGCCTGACCTTTTGCAGATAGCGGCTGATGGCGGCGTAGCGGGCTTCCTGATCGGGATGGTAGCGGAGGAAACAGCGCACGGCATACTGGCGGCTGCCGCATTTCATCTGGTAAACGCTGGCAAAGCCGCCGGTAATCGGTTTGGGCAGGCCCAGGACATCCAGGGCCGGAGTGCCGCGCCGCAGTTCAGGATCACTAAAACAGAAGCCAGGATTCTGGATCGCTTCCTGGTAATCCGTCATGCTGGGCCAAGCCACGAAATCTGTCCTTAAACTGCTTCAACGCAGACTAGTGTGACGTCGTCGTTGCGCATCCGCTTAGCCGAGCGCAGTTCATTAATCCAATTCGCGAAATCGGGCCGCTTGCTCAGCGTGTGCTGGCGCAGGATATCCCAGGGGGGCTGTTCCGCCTCAACTTCTTCCAGGAGCCAGTGGGCGAGCGCGTCCGTTACCAGATAAAACTGGTCCCCGATGCGCCAGTCCCCTTCCGCATTGCGCACATAATCGAGCAGCCCTTCGTTGCGGGGAGGATCGCTGGCAATCAAAAAGGGACGGACGCCAAAATCAACGGCCTGTTGGATGGGAAACGAAACCGCCAACGCGCCGCCGCGCAGGTGGAACAGGCAACTATCACCCAGGGCAACCGCTTTCCAGCCTTCATCGGTCAGACTGAGGCCAAGCAGGGTGGAAAACGCACCCTTTTCCAACCCCGGCTCCTCAAACCACTGGATGGGGCGGTTGGTTTGTTCGCGGCGATGGAGATACAACGCACGCCAGCGTTGCCATTCCTCGTGCGCTCGCGCCAGCAGTTCTTCCATACTTTTAGCCGATTTGTCCGTCTGGCAGAAGGTGCGCACCAGGATGCTCGCCCAGGGGCCACTGAGCATCCCTTCACTGGCTCCATCGGCCACCGCAAAACGAAATTTTTTGCCGATCAGTTCTCCCTCACGATGGGGATAAAACGCATCCTCGTATTCCGCCGAGGTGTTCCCTTTTTTGGGCATCCGGTGTACGGTCACAGACAGGCGCATGGTGCTTCCGATCAGCGGAGGTTGCTGGGCCGCGTGCCGATATCCAGGAAGCGGATCACCGCCACAATATCTGCGTTAAAGGCAAAACCGCGCGTGTTTTCCGTCGTGCGGAAACCTTCCTGCTGGGCGATGTTGCGCATGTATTCGGGCAGCACGCTGGACATCTTAAAGAGCAACTTGGCGTACTGGTCAGGCATGGCCTCTTCACTGTCGGGGAATTCGACGGGCATGGCGTTAAAGGACGACAGGTGCAGGTTAAAGAGCAGGATGTTGCCGTCGCTGCTTGCCAGGGACTTCAGTTGATCCGCCGGAGCGCTGGGCGATCCGTCCGTCGCTTCGCCATCGGTGATGTTGATGACAATGGGCGGGAAGCAGTTGGGATGTTCCGCCAGCCAGTTTTTGAGAATGCCATGCGCGCGAGACAGGGCGCGGCACATCGGCGTCCCCCCCACGGCAACCGAGTCGAACCAGACGGGGAATTTCACGGTCTGATCGATCAAGCCGCCTGCGCCGTCGTCCACTTTTTTCGTGCGTTCTTCGATACGGGCGGGAGTCTCGGCTACCTGACTGATGGCGACGAGTTCCTTGCCGGACAATGCGCCGCTGAAGGCCGGGCCAACATCGTTGCCGTAGCCAATCACGCCGACATGATAATAGTCGCGCACGCCTTCCGCTTTGGCGCATTTGATGACCAGGTTTTGCAGCAGACGGTTGATCGCGTCGGAGACACCATCCGCTTTTTTCTTGCGCACTTCACCCGCCCCAAAAGGATCGGACATCGAACCGGATTGATCGATCAGGAATAAGAAACACGACGGGTTGGTACGGCTGATTTCGGCTGTATAGGGCACGATATCCTCCCATAGAAAGAGCGAGAAAAAGATATCACCGCAAAGAGCGCGGAGAGCGCAAAGGAAAAGATAAGTAAAAACAAAAGCACATTTTATCGCTGAGCGCAGAGAAAAACCCCTGTCACAAGGCGAAAATATTAGGGCGAATTATAACAAAAAAGGCGGAACTTCGCTTCAACGGCTGCCTCAAAAAACAATCCGGCATATAATGAACACTCTCACACTTGAACTTTTCCTGGCGAGGTTTTTATGAAAAAAAGAATTCCCTTACTTGTACTGTTGATCGGATTGTTATTAGTCTTTCCCGGCAGTTCTTTCTCTCAAGACGGGGGCAATTTGGCCCCGGATGGCATTGCCAACGAAGTCTATTTTGCGCCGTTTCCATTGACCATTACGCCTGATGGCGATCTGGCGGATTGGGCAGGCGTGCCGCGCGTGACGATGCCCGCTGATGCCGATCTGACAGCGGGGCAGCCTGCGATTAGCTTCGCGGCGACTGCCGACGACCAGTATCTGTACCTGATGGCCGATGTGATCGATGACAATATCATCGCCGGGAAGCACGAAGCGAACTACTGGAACGAAGATTTAGTCGAGTTTTACATCAATGCGACGGGCGATCTGGGTCTGAGGGGATATCAGGACGGGGTGGCGCAGGTGACAGTCCCGGCGGCAAATATCGGCCTGACAATGGATCAGACGATCATCGCGGGTGTCAACGGCGAGACGGCCCAGGCAAACGCGGTTGTGGTCCAGACCGATACAGGTTACGCGATGGAAGTGTGGATGCCGCTGCAAAACGACGTCTGGACAATCACACCTGCGCATGGCAGCGTGATCGGCTTCCAGGTGCATCTCAACGGCGCATCGGCGGGGGATCGCGACACCAAGCTGATCTGGTCCAAATATGACACCAATGACCAGTCCTACGTGGATCCGAGCCTGTTTGGGCGGCTGGTCTTCTTTGAGATTGGTCAAACGGAGGTTCCAGAGGTGAACCTGTCCTCTGCCGAAGGGGCGGGACCCTATACCATCGCGCGGCGCGGCGCGGGCAGTTTCACACTGACCAAACCAGCAGGCGTTGATGCACCAACGCCGCTGATCTACGCGACGGACGATCTCGACAAGAAAATGGCGACCAATGAATGGTGGTCGTCGCTGGCCTGGAAGCGGCGCGGCGTCGCTTCGGAAGATATGTTCCCGCACCCGTTCGCCCTGCGTGCCGAGGTTGATGGGCTGGCGCTCGATTATCCTGACCAACCGGAACTGGTTAACGAGGGGCGCAAGTACCAGTACACCTATTCCGAAGATTTGCGGGTCGGCGTGGGCGACATGGCGGGCAGTTTCTCCGATGTACGCGTGGCGAATTTCTCGGACTGGGCGGTCACGGCGGATTGGGACAATGGACGGCTGCGGGCCACGATGGGGCACGGCTTCCCTTACGTCTACTTCACAAAGGGCGAGGGCGATGTCTGGGTGAGCTTCAACGGCACGCTCGAAATTCTGACCAATGACGGCGGCGCGGTACATGTAACCGTCAATGGGCATCACTACGGCCTTTTTGGCCCATCTGGTTCGGTGTGGACGCAGCTTAATGATCGGTTGTCGTCATCGCTGGACGGCAAAGATTACTTCTCCGTCGCGGTGCTGCCCGATGGCGATCCGGCTACCTTCGAGGAATTTCGCGCTCATGCCTATGCCTTTGTGACGGATACGCAGGTCAGTTGGGCATACGACGAGGCGACGGCAACCGTTACCAACACCTTCACTGTGACGACGGATGTTAAAGAAGGCGCGGAAGATCAGCCGATCCTGGCGCTGTACCGCCACCAATGGCTGCATTCGGACGCAGTGAATACAGATTACACTTACGCCTCGCCACGCGGCGAGATGAAGGTCCTGATCGGCAAGACGTTCAGCACGTCTCTGCCGTTTACGGGTGTGCTGCCGACGCTGCCTGATGTCGGGGATTATGATCATGAGCAGCTTGCCGGGTATATCGATGACATTTACCAGATGAAAAATCACCTGGATCGCCTGCGCCTGCCGGGACCAGATGGAAATTCCGATACGTACTGGACGGGCAAGGGCATGAATTGATTGGCGCAGTTGGTGCTGATTGCCGACCAGTTGGGCGAAACGGAAGTGCGCGATTCGTTCCTGGACGAATTGAAGATCACCCTGGGAGATTGGTTCACGGTCGCGGACGGGGATACCGAGAACCTGTTTTACTACGACTCCGACTGGGGCACGCTGATCGGCTACCCGGCGGCGAATTTTGGCTACCACACGTCGATCAACGATCATCACTTCCACAACGGGTATTTCATCTATGCGGCGAGCGTCATCGCCACCTACGATCCTGAGTGGGCGTCGGCGGAGCAGTGGGGCGCGATGGTCAACCTGCTGATCAAGGATGCAGACGATCCCACGGCGGACCGAATGTTCCCACGGCTGCGGAATTTCGATCCGTATGCCGGGCATTCGTGGGCATCGGGCGCGCAGGAAACCGGGTCGGGCGCGAACCAGGAATCCTCATCGGAAGCGATCAACTTTGCGACGGCGGCGATCCTGTGGGGCGAGGCAACGGGCAACATCGAACTGCGCGACCTGGGCGTGTTCCTCTATGCCAATGAGATCGTAGCGATCCAGCAGTACTGGTTTGATGTGGATGGCGCGGTATTCCCGGCAGGATTTCGCGCATAACGCGGTGGGGATCGTGTGGAGTGACGGCGGCGCATACAATACGTGGTTCAGCACGACGCCGGAAGCGATTCACGCGATTAACTTCCTGCCGATTACGGGCGGATCGCTGTACCTGGGCCACGATCCCGACTACATTCTGAGCAATTATCAGCACATGCAGGAAGAGATCGGCGGCAGTGAGGGCAGTTTTCAGGATGTGATCTGGTCGGCACTGGCTCTGGGCGATCCCGAAACGGCACTGGCACTATTTGGGGACGGCGAGTATGGGGAAGAATGGGGCGAGACGAAGGCGCACACCTTCCACTGGCTGAACAATATCGCCGCGCTGGGCCATGCTGATCCGAGCATTACGGCGGATATTCCGATTTATGCCGTGTTTGAACGGGCTGGGGTTACGAACTATGCCGCCTATAACTTCGGAGACGAGACGCGCACGGTTACATTCTCCACTGGGGCAACCATGGACGTGGCGGCGCACTCGTTCGGCGTGATGGTTTCGGTGAATTAGCCGCGCATTTGGGCGGGTTTGTTAACCCGCCCCTACACTTGACATTAGACCCTGGCTCGGCTAAACTCACCATTGTCTTGGCGAGAGCAGACCAATGGGCTGTTCTTCCCGGACTTTTGTTTCTTCGAGTAAAGAGGTTTTTCATGACAGAGATCAGCAACAATCATTAGTCGGTTGAGACCGCTCTGTTGCTGATGCTTGCCTGAAATCTATAACGATTTGCATCTACACACGCCGCACAGAGTTGTCTCTGGCGGCGTTTTTGATTCCCGCGCCGCCCGTCCTGAATTCGCGCACCGTCAATCACTGTTCAGGAAAGAGGCAGTATGCAGCTTACACTTTCTCACATTTCTAAATCGTATGGCGACCAGCCCGTACTCGATCAGGTTTCGCTGCTGATCGCCGATGGGCGGCGTATTGGGCTTGTCGGAGCCAACGGCGTTGGCAAGTCGACGCTGCTAAAGATCATCGCCGGGGAGATCGAACCGGACAGCGGCAAGCTGATCCTGCCCGCTGATATCCAGATTGGGTATCTGCCACAGTCGGAAGTCGAAGCAGATGACAGCGCGACGATTAACGATCTGATCGATCAGGCAGTGGCGGCGCTGCGCCAGCTTGAAGCACGGATGCGCGCCCTGGAACGGGCAATGGCATCCGGCAGAGATGAGCTTGACGCGATCATGGCGGAATATGGTGATATCGCGGAGCAGTTCGAGCGGCGGGGCGGCTATGAAATGGATTACCGGATCGAGGTGGTGCTGGGCGGCTTGCACCTGGACCACATTGCCCGATCACGCCGGGTAACAACTCTATCCGGCGGCGAAAAAGCGCGGCTGGGATTGGCGCTGCTGCTGCTCAAAGCGCCGGATGTGCTGCTGCTTGACGAGCCAACGAATCACCTCGACTTATCCAGCCTGGGCTGGCTGGAAGACTATCTGACGCGATATCGCGGCGCAGTGCTGATGGTGTCGCATGACCGTGAATTTCTTAACCGCACGGTCAATCTGATTGTGGAGATAGACGAGCATTCGCACCAGGCCAAGTCATACAGCGGCGATTATGACGCCTATCTGGCGGCGAAAGCGCAGGAGCGGGAACGGTGGCTGATCGACTTTGAACGGCAGCAGGACGAGATCAAGGCGCTACGGCACGAGATCAAAGTGACAGCGCGCAATGTCAATCATAAGCGCCCGGCGCGCGATAACGATAAGTTCTGGATTGGCTTTAAGGATGGGCGTACCAATGTAGCGATTGCGCGCCGGGTGGCATCGGCGGAGGAACGGTTAGCCCGCATCGAAGCCGATCCGATCCCACGCCCGCCCGATCCGCTGCGTTTTGAGCCGGAGTTCGATCCGCAGGCGCTTAAAGGGCGGATGCCGCTCATCGCGTCGGGATTGATCAAAGCGTTTGGGGAGCGGCGCGTGTTGGATGAGGTGTCATTTACGCTGGGCGCGCGCAGCCGGATTGTGTTGGTAGGACCAAACGGCGCGGGCAAAACCACGCTGCTGCGCCTGCTGGCGGGGGTGGATGTGCCGGACCAAGGCGAGATCATTCTTAACCCGCAGGTTCGGATCGGCTATCTGGATCAGGAGCAGGAGACGCTCGATCCGACCGAAACCGTTCTGCAAGCGTACCAGAATGGGCAGCACGGTGAAGAACGTCCCGTTACCGAGCAGCAAATAATATCGGTCCTGCTGGGGTCGGGGTTCTTCCGCTATGACGAACTTGGGCGGCGCGTCGGGCAATTGAGCAGCGGTATGAAACGCAAGCTGCAAATCGCACGGCTGATCGCAGATCGGGCCAATGTGCTGCTGCTGGACGAACCGACGAACTATGTCAGCTTCGACGTGCTGGAAGCGCTGGAAGGCGCGCTGCGCGATTTTCCGGGACCAATCATCGCCGTTTCGCATGACCGCCGCTTCCTGAATCACTTTGGGGGCGAAGTCTGGGATCTGCGGGATGGGCGACTCGTTCAGTACCAGAATGCCGATGAGTATTTAGCGGCGGCAAGTGTCTAATGCAGGCGAGCAGGAGCATCGAAATGTGCTCCTGCTCAAAATTTGTCATTGACGAACTAAAAATTCCCTGGTAGATTCAAACTCTCAGGGCCTGCGACTCTGAGGTTGTGCCGGGCGGCGGCGACTTTCCCGGCCTGTTAAATCCTCCTCTGTTTGCCCCAACCGTTCACCTGTAGTCTAAGGATTTTTATGAACTATTCAGTGCTGCAACAGGCCGGATCTTGGCACGCGGACTCAGCCCAGGCTGACTGGGCAAACCAGCGCGGGATTCTGTGTTTGCAGTGATGGAAGTTCCAAAGCGATCCACCGACTTCGACTGGTGTTCGACGGGGGACAAGTCGCACGCAGCCGTGTTGTTTATACCATCATTCTTAAACCACCCGTATAGGGTGGTTTTTTTTGTGGGAGGAACCCTGATGACCAACGGAGTCAAGCAAGCGAACGACCTGCGCCAGTCTGAACGTTTTCTCGAACTCTACACCCCGCCCAAAATCAACGGCGATTTCACGGGCAAGCATATTTTGTCCGTCGAGCAGTTTGACCGCCATGATCTGCAAATCCTGTTTGACGCAACTCGTTCCGTTCGCAAGCGCTTGAAGCAAAATGACCGGGGCCTGCTGCAACTGTGCGCCGGAAAACTGATGGCGACTCTGTTCTACGAAGCCAGTACCCGCACCGACCTGTCCTTCCAGGCGGCGATGCGCCACCTGGGCGGCGACGTGGTAGCCGCCAGCAACGGCGTACAGTTCAGCTCCGTTTACAAGGGTGAAAATCTTGCCGACACGATCCGGGCCTGCGGCTGCTATGCGGACGCGATTGTGCTGCGCCACCCCAGCGTCGGCTCATCCTACGAAGCGGCCTACTACCTCGATATGCTCCGCCAGCAGCTTGGTCGCCAGTCGGTCCTGGTCAGCGGCGGCGATGGCATCGGGGAACATCCCACCCAGGCGCTGCTCGATATTTTCACCATCTACGACTTTAAGGAAACGGTTGACGGCCTGAATATTACGCTGGTGGGCGACCTGAAGCATGGGCGCACGGTACACTCGCTGGCAAAGTTAATCGCTCGCTTCGAGGCGACCAATACGCGGCTGTCACTCGTCTCGCCGGAAGCGCTGCGCATGCCCGAATACGTGGTGAAATACGTGCAATCACATCACGTCGAAGTTGTTGAGACGGAAAATCTGTATGATGTGCTGGGCAGCAGCGACGTGATCTACTGGACGCGCGTTCAGGAAGAGCGCTTCGCTAATCCCGCAGATTATGACGCTATCAAGGATAATTTTGTCATGACTCCGCCTGTCCTGGCGCAGGCCAAGGCGGACGCGATTTTGATGCACCCCCTGCCCCGCAAGAACGAAATGGGCACACCGGAAGATCATGACCTGCTGGACACCGACAAACGCGCGGTTTACTTCCAGCAGATGGAGAACGGCATGTTCATGCGGATGACGCTGCTGGCGAAGGTCCTCGGCGGGTTGTGGGTGTAGGGCAATGACGCGCCTCCTGAAGATCCCTGGCATGCTCGATCCGCATGTGCATCTGCGCGGGATGGAGTGGAGCCACAAGGCGACTTTTGCCAGTGAAACAGCGGCGGCGCTGGTGGGTGGCTATTGGGCAGTGCTGGACATGCCCAATACGCCGCCCTCAACCACCAGCCCGGAAGCGCTGGATAGTAAGCTGGCGGCAATCGGGCGCGAGGCGGTGTGCGATTGGGGCATTTACTTTGGAGCCAGCCAGTCCGACAACAGCGCGTGTTATGAGCAAGTGATCGATGTCGTCTGCGGCCTGAAGATGTATAACAACGCGACGACGGGCACGCTGCTCATCGCGGAACAGGCGGATCGGGAGCCGCATTACCGGGCATGGCCGGGCGGCAAACCGATTGCCGTCCACGCCGAAGGTCAGACAGTAGCGGATATTCTCGACTTAGTGCGGCAAACGCGCAAGTTCACACACTTCTGCCACATCAGCACGGCGGAAGAAATTAGCCTGCTGCGCGCCGCAAAAGCGGAAGGGCTGCCGATCAGCATTGGGGTCACGCCGCACCACCTGTTTTTGACGGAAAACGACGTGAATAGGCTCGGATCGCTAGGACGAATGAAGCCGGAACTCAAGACAAGCGCCGATCAACAGGCGCTGTGGGACGCGCTGGGCGATGGGTTGATTGACGTGGTGGAATCGGATCACGCGCCGCATACTCTGGCGGAAAAGAGTGCTGAAAAACCACCGTCGGGCGTGCCAGGGCTGGAAACCACTTTGCCCCTGCTGCTGACGGCTGTCCGCGAGGGGCGGCTGAGCGAGGCGCAGGTGATCGATCTGGTGGCGCTTCGCCCGCAGCAGATTTTTGGACTGCCCGCGCCAGAGGGAACTTATACGGTGGTGGATCTGGATGCCTCGTATGTGATTGAACGGGGCAATCTGCTGACGCTGTGCGGGTGGTCGCCGTTCGAAGGTCAGCGAGTTTGGGGCCGGGTGGTTGAAGTGTGGATCCGGGGCCAGAAGGTGTTTGACGGCGAGAATGTTCTGGTCCCAAGCGGATTTGGACAGAATGTAAACGGGGGAGCGCTATGATACGCTCCTTTTTTGTGACCCTGTACGGGTGGGTTTACCAGCATCTCATCCGCCCGCTGGTCTTTCGGATGTCCGCGCCGGTTTCGCATGAACGGATGCTGCGCCTGCTGCGGTTGGGCGATGGGCAGGTGTGGATGATGCCCGCTATCACCGTACTGCGGCGCGCGTTCTTGCCCAAAACCAAAATCTGGGTGGGTGGCGTGGAGCTGCAATCACCGCTCATCCTGGCGGCGGGACTGATCAAGGGCGACGGGTTTGAAACGGAAGAAGCTGCGCTGGACGCAGCGCAACAGCGCAATATTATGCCCGGCTGGCGCGTGCTGCCGCGGCTGATCGGCCCGGTGGAATTCGGCTCGTTTACGCGCTCACCTCGGATGGGCAACAGCGGCACGGTGGTCTGGCGCGACGTCCCGACCCGTTCCACGCAGAATCGAGTTCGGGCTGAAAAATCCGGGGGCGCGGGCGGCGGCGGCCTTTTTGGGAGCGCACAAAAAAGCGCTGCCCTACCAGTTTGGGATCAATATCTCGGTCAGCCCCGGCGTAGACGATCCAGCGGTGCAGGCGCGCGAAGTGCTGGAAGCGCTGGCGTTTTTTGCCGAGCAGGGGATTTACCCATCGTGGTTCACGCTCAATCTGAGCTGCCCCAACACGGAGGATGATCCAAATGGGCATCAGACGGCGGAACAGGCACAGCAAGTCTGCGGGGCGGCGGCGGATTATCTGCGGGCGGCGTGGTGCAAAGTGCCGCTGTGGATCAAACTGGGGCCGACGCTGGCGGATGAGCAGTACTGCCTGTTGATGCGGGTTTTTGCCGAGATTGGGGTAGAGGCGGTGGTCGTCACGAATACGCTGCCTATGCCCACACCAGATGATGCGGCGATCACGGCGGGCGTCGCGGGCGGGCGGCTGCACCAACGAGCGGTTGAGGTCGCCGCGCTGCTGATGCAGGAGAAAAAAGCGCACGGATATGCGGTGGATGTGATCGGATGCGGCGGCGTGGATGACGGCCCAACGTATCGGGATTTTGCCCGGCTGGGCGTGCAGGCCGTGCAATATTGGACGGCGCTTGTTTATCGGGGGCCGCTGGCGGCGGCTGTGATCATCGAGGAGGCGCGGAGAGCATGACGGAACAACAGGTTGCACGGGCGCTGCTGGAAATCGGCGCGGTAGGATTTACCCCAAACAGTCCCATCACCTTTAAGTCGGGCATCAAGTCCCCCGTTTACGTCGATAACCGGAGACTCCCCTTCTGGCCGGAGCAGTGGCGCGTGGTGATCGACGGCTTCCGGCAGAAGATCGAGAGCACGCCGATCCCGTTCGACATCATCGCCGGGATCGAAACGGCGGGCATCCCGCACAGCGCGGCACTGGCCTACAGCCTGCAAAAACCATCGGTGTTTGTCCGCAAGCAGGCCAAAGATCATGGGACGGGCAAGCGGATCGAGGGCGGCGATGTGAGCGGGCGGCGCGTGCTGCTGGTGGAAGATCTGGTTACCACGGGCGGCAGCAGCCTGTCGGGTGTTGAGGCGCTGCGGGCCGAGGGAGCGATTGTCGAGGACTGCCTGTGCATTATCTCGTATGGCTTTCAGGAAGCGACGCAGGCGTTTGATCAGGCTGGCGTCCGGCTGCACATCCTGTCACCGTTCGCGGCGATTGTGAACGAAGCGGAAAAGATGGGGCGCTTTGGAGCGGGTGAATTGGCGGTTGTCCAGGCGTGGCTGCGCGATCCATATGGCTGGATCGAGGGGAGAGACAAATGAGCGCTGTTATCGACAAATATAATGCGCGGGTCGATCAGGTCAATTCGCTGGTTTGTGTGGGACTGGACAGCGATTTTAACAGCGTGCCGGAGCGCTTTCGCGGGGAAGCTGCTCCACAGTTCGCCTTTAACCGCTGGGTGATCGAACAGACGCATCCCTATGCCAGCGCCTATAAACCGAATATGGCCTTCTATGAGGCGCGGGGGGAAGCGGGCATCCGCGAATTGCAGATGACGATGGACTATCTGCGGAGCGCTCATCCCGACATTCTGACGATTTGCGATGCCAAACGGGCCGACATCGGATCAACCAATCAGGGTTACGTCACAGCTATTTTTGACCGGATGGGGTTTGACGCCGTGACGCTAAATCCTTACCTGGGGGCCGAGGCGCTGCGCCCCTTCCTGGATCGGGCGGATAAGGGCTGCATTCTACTTTGCCGGACGTCTAACCCCGGCGCGGGCGAATTCCAGGATTTGCAGGTAGGAGATCGCCCGCTGTGGCAGAAAGTAGCTGAACAGGTTTGCGCCCGGTGGAATGGGCACGGCAACTGCATGCTGGTCGCGGGGGCCACCTATCCTGATGAGTTGAAGCAGATCCGGGCCATTGTGGGCGAGATGACTTTGCTGGTTCCCGGTGTCGGCGCGCAGGGGGGCAGCGTCGAGCCGACAGTCAAGGCTGGGCTGAACAGCCAGGGCAAGGGCATGATCATCAATTCGTCCCGCGCGATCATCTTTGCCGAGGATCCGGCAGAAGCGGCTCAGTCGCTGCGGGATGAGATCAATCTTTTCCGCTAGAGTAAACCCCAAGAACGGGAGATGCGTTAAAATCTATGCATCTCCCGTTTTTTTGATTCTTGACAACCCGCCTATTCTGTCCAGAATGAATGATCTGGATTCCGCAGAGATTGAGGGTACAGTGTGACGATCAAAGCAGTTGTGTTTGACATGGATGGCCTGCTGGTTGATTCCGAGCCGTTGTGGCAGCGGGCGCGGATAGAAGCGTTTGGCGCGGACCGGCTGCGCTGGACCGATGAGGATCAGACGCGGGTGATGGGAAGCAGCACACGCGGCTGGGCAACCTATGTCGCGGAGCGGTTGGAACATGCCTATTCCGTTGATGAAGTTATCGTTCGCGTGGTCGATCAAATGGAGCAGTTTTACCGGACAGAAGTGCCTCTGCTGCCCGGCGCACGTCAGGCGGTCGAGTCGCTGCAGGGCCTCTATCCATTGGGACTCGCGTCCGGATCACCAACCCAGCTCATTCGCGCGGTATTTGATGGCGCGGGTTGGCAGAAGGTATTTTCGGAAATTATCTCAACAGACGATTTGCGGCGCGGCAAGCCTGCTCCCGATGTGTACCTGGAAATCACCCGAAGAATGGGTATAAACCCCTCGAACACTGCCATTTTCGAGGACTCGGCTAACGGGATTCTGTCGGGGTACGAAGCGGGCACGAAGGTAATCGCGGTTCCCAGTTCATATTTGCGCCCGCCTCAGGACGCGCTGAACAAGGCCAGTCTCGTGCTGGAGTCGCTTCTCGATTTTTCGCCTGAACTGCTCCGTGACCTATAGGGCTTGCGACGATGGAAAAAGTCACCCTTCACAACCTGCAAGAGATGAAAGATCGCGGCGAACGCATCAGCATGCTAACCGCCTATGATTATCCGACTGCGCTGCTGGAAGATCAGAGCGGCATCGAGATCATCCTGGTTGGAGATTCGCTGGGGATGGTCGTACACGGCTTCCAGACCACGCTGCCCGTCACTATGGATATGATGGTCATGCACTGCCAGGCGGTCCGGCGCGGCGTGGAACGCGCTTTTTTGATCGCGGATATGCCTTTTATGAGCTTCCAGGCCAGCCCAGAAGATGCGAAACGCAACGCCGCACGCTTGTTGGCAGAAGGCGGCGTGGACGCGGTGAAACTGGAAGGCGGGCGGCCTATGGTGGAGACGGTGCGATCCCTGGTCGAGATTGGGATCGCTGTGCAGGGTCACATTGGCCTGACTCCGCAGAGTGTCAGCGCATTTGGCGGCATGAAGGTGCAAGGCAAAACAGTTGAGGCAGCACGCCGTTTGCTGGCGGATGCCCGCGCACTGGAAGAGGCCGGAGCGTTCAGCATCGTATTGGAAGCGGTTCCGGCGCGGCTGGCGGAACAGAATCACGAGTTCACTGCGTATTCCCACTATTGGCATTGGCGCAGGATCGGGCTGCGATGGGCAGGTGCTGGTTATGCACGATATTCTCGGCCTCTATGACCGTTTTACGCCGAAATTTGTCAAGCAGTATGCGAACGTGGCTCAGACCATGCGCGACGCTTTCCAGGCCTATCGGGATGATGTGCGGGCAAAGACTTTTCCAGCCGAGGAACACGCCTTTTCCATGCCTAACGATGTGTGGACTGAACTGCTGTCCCAGTTGGACGAGTAGGAGACACGATCATCCCGCCTAAACGGATCGCGATTTTTGGCATCGGGGCGATGGGCTGTCTGTTTGGGGCGCGGCTCAACGCGGCTGCCGATGTCGTTTTGATTGGCCACTGGGCGGAACAACTGCGTGCTTTGCGGGAAGGACCGCTGCGGCTGATCGAACCGGATGGGCGCGAAACGGCGATCCGGCTGCGGGCCACGAATGATCTGGCTGAGGCCGGCGCGGCGGATGTAGCGCTGATCGTGACGAAGGCGAACGGGACGTTGGCAGCAGCCTATGATGCAGCACGAGTTCTGGCCCCGGATGGAATCGCAATCACCCTACAAAATGGCCTGGGCCACCTGGAAATCCTGGCACAGGCAGTGGGGGCGGATCGCGCTGGGTTGGGCGTGACCATGCAGGGGGCGTCACTGGATGGGCAGGTTGGCCTGGTGCGGGCCAGCGGGGGCGGGTCTACGGTTTTGGGCACACACCCGGCAATCGCGGATCGGCTGAGTGAACTGGCTACTGTGTTCACGCGGGCTGGCTTCGAGACAGAAGTAACGGATGATGTGCGCGGGCTGGTGTGGGGCAAGGTGACTGTCAATGCTGCAATTAACCCGCTCACAGCACTGCTGGGCGTGCCCAATGGAGCACTATTAGAAACAGAACACACCCGCCGCCTGATGCGACTCGCAGCCGAAGAAGTGGCAACCGTGGCAGCAGCTCAGGGGATCAAACTTCCCTTTGCGGATGCGGCGGCGCGGGCTGAACAGGTCGCCCGGCAGACGGCCAGCAACCAGTCGTCCATGCTGCAAGATGTACAAAGCCGTCGTGAAACGGAAATCGAGGCTATCTGTGGAGCAGTAGTGCGCTTTGGGCTGGAATTGGGCGTGCCAACTCCTACCAACCAGGTGTTATATGATCTGGTTAAAGCCCTGGAAAAGAGCTACCATGATCCTGAGCCGCTGTAGATTGAAGGACACGAACAAGGATGCAGATCGTCAAAACAATAACGGAAGTGCGCTCCCAACGTTGGGCAGAT
This sequence comes from uncultured Chloroflexia bacterium, assembly GCA_963753545.1. Classification (GTDB taxonomy): domain Bacteria; phylum Chloroflexota; class Anaerolineae; order Aggregatilineales; family Aggregatilineaceae; genus CAVWCQ01. Next base: position 3,914,951 of record CAVWCQ010000008.1, on the reverse strand, counting down.
CCCCTGCTGACATGGGGGCTTGTGCCAACCATGGGCGCGCTGCACGAAGGACATTTGTCGCTGGTACGCCGGGCGCGGGCCGAGAATGACCGGGTGGGCGTCAGCATCTTCGTCAATCCTATCCAGTTTAACCGCCGGGATGACCTGGAAGCCTACCCGCGCCAGCTTGAACGGGATTGCGCTCTGCTGGCCGCTGAAGGGGTCGATCTTGTGTGGGCACCCGATGAGACAGAGGTTTATCCGGCTGGCTTCCAGACCTATGTGGACGTGGAAGCCATTAGCAAGCCGCTGGAAGGCGCGTCACGTCCGGGCCATTTTCGCGGCGTGGTTACGGTAGTCAGCAAGCTGTTCCACGTATTCGAGCCGCAGCGGGCCTATTTTGGGCAAAAAGACGCGCAGCAGGTCGCGGTGATCCGGCAGATGGTGCGCGATCTTGGCTTTAACGTGGATGTAGTCGTCTGCCCTATTCTGCGCGAAGCAGATGGACTGGCAATGAGCAGCCGGAATGCGCGGCTGAACCCCGAAGAACGGCGGGCGGCAGTCGTGCTCTACCGGGCGCTGCAAGCCGCTCAGAAAGAATGGGATCAAGGCCACTGTGACGCGGGCCATCTGCGCCAGACGATGCAGCACATCATCGAGGCAGAGCCTTTGGCGCGGATAGATTATGTGAGCGCAGCCGATCCGATTACGCTGCAAGAGCTGGAAGGTCAGGCCAAACGCGCACTATTGAGTATGGCGGTATTTGTAGGACCTGTCCGCTTAATTGACAACTTTGTGCTTGGGGAACCGGCAGGTCGCTAGAGGGAGAGTATCATGCTCGTGTCCATGTTAAGGGCCAAGCTGCACCATGCGCGGGTGACAGATGCCAATGTGAACTATGTGGGGAGCATCACGATTGATGTGGACCTGCTCGAACAGGTGGGCATGGTTCCCTATGAAATGGTGCTGGTTGCTGATGTAGAAAGCGGCAGCCGCTTTGAGACGTATATCATTCCCGGCGAGGCAGGCAGCGGGACCATTCAGGTCAATGGAGCCGCCGCTCATCTCGTTACGGTGGGGGACCGAGTGATTATTATGGCCTTTGGTCTGGTCGATTTTCCGCCCCCTGCCGACTGGAAACCACGCGTCGTGGTGTTGGACGAACAGAACCGGGGCACCCTGATCGATATGCAGGATACGCACTACTGAGCAGCCCTGTGTCTTCAGAATCAAAAAGGGCTGCCTCGAAAGGCAGTCCTTTTTTTGATCACGATTTTGGAAGCAGGAATTGCTCCCAATTGAGGGGTTTAGGGCCGGGTCAGTCCAGTGACTGCATCGGCACCACCAATGGACTCCAGGCTGTCGTACAGGGCTTCGGCCACATATTTCGGGTTGTGGGCGAAAGCACCCGGATCCTTCTGGAAGTACTGGTAGTTGTAAGCCGCGCGCAGCAGCGTGGGCGTCCAGTTGGCATACCCTTCTTCGCCTTCGTCAATCGTGCCGTTGTCGTTGGCATCACCGAACCAATAGGGATACGCCGCCGCATTGTAGAGGATTGGCGCACCGGCTACATCGCGTCCGTAGGTCTGGATGGCAGCCAGAAGCAGGTCACTCATCGTCGACAATTCGCCGTAAACGCCTTCATCCGCAGCGTCGCCGTCCCAGTCACCTGAAGCCATGCGAATATCGCGGACTTCGGCAAAATCGCCGTGGCAGGTGGAACACTGATCGGTGCGCACGGTCAACGTGTGCTGATCGTGGCAGGCAACGCAGGTATCCATGCCGGGTACGTGCATATTGCGGCCCACGTATTCTTTGCCTTCGTACTGGTAGATGCCCATCGCTTCTGAGCCGAAGAGCGTTGCACCCGCAGCAAAGTAGTGCACGTTGCGGAAGCCGAGGTCTGGCGACACTTCGTCATCGCCTACACCGGTCTTGGCGATAGCTGCATCAACCGACACGGTGGACTCACGTCCCTGGTGGCAGTTCAAGCAGATATTCGCCGGGACACCCTCGCCAAAGCTCAACACTGCGCCGCTTGGGAACTTAACCTCATCGGTCTGGTAGAGAGTAAATTCCGGCATGCTGTTGTGGCAGGTCGAGCAGGCCAGGGAGGTCGAAGGCGCAGCAGGAATCAGTGTGGCGTTCTGAATCATAAAGGGCAACCCACCAGCCGTATGGCACTTGGTGCAGGCAGCGGGAACGGTGCCTTCTGCATCCCAGTGGCGGAACGCTTCGGCAGTACCATTGAAGTGCCCGGGCGGATTACGCTGCTGGGTCAATTCGACGGGGGTCGGAAGCGCCTCATTTAGCGAGACCATCGAATCGTACATCAACTGGATGTGATATCTCGCGTTGTGAGCGAATGCCCCAGGATCCTTTTCATAGGTCTGGAAGTTATAAGCCGCTTCCAGCAGACGAGGCGTCCAGCTTACATACTTGTTGCCATTGTTCGCTTCGTCTTCATCCAACTCGCCGTTGGCGTTGGTGTCGATGAAGAAGTAGGGGTATGCATCGGCACTGTAGGCTATCGGAGAACCTGCGACATCCGCTGCATAGGCCTGGATTACGGTTAGCAGTTTCGCTTGAAGGCCTTCCAGTTCATCGAAGGTGCTCTCATCGAGATTGCCATCGCCGTCAAAGTCCACGACTGAGCCGGGCATCCTGATCGTCTTCAGGTCTTCAACACTGGCTACGCCGGTATGGCAAACGGCGCACTCTTCAACCTTAACCTGGAGCGAATGCGGATCGTGGCATTCGGCGCAGGTGTTATAGGCGTCAACATGGATGAGGCGAGGCTGGTACCTCTGGCCTTCATACTCGTAACCACCGTGTGCCTGTGAGCCAAACAGTGAGGCCGCAGCGGCGAAGTAGTGGATGTTGATAAACCCAAGATCGGGGTTGGGCGTATCAGGATCCATACCCTCGAGGGCAGTGGTCAGAGTGACGGCGGATGCACGTCCCTGGTGGCAGACCATGCAGCGAGCCGAGTCTTCAAGGTTGTCCGTTACTGTTACCCCAGAGGGGAAGGTAACGCTTTGCAGGGTGACAGCTACCGGATTGTGACAGGCGCTACAGTTCACAACCGAGCCAATCGGCGCGGCAACATCGACTACTCCGGCGGCAGAACCATCGGCCCCCAGATAGTCATTGTAGCCCGGCGTGCTGTGGCAGCGAGCGCAATCGACTGGAACTTCCTGAGGATCCGCTTCGTTCCAGTGGGTGAATGGCGCGTCTGTGATATTGGCGTGAGCCGAACCCACCCAGGCATCGACGATCCACTGCGGTGGACATGGATCTGAACCCAACGGGCATTGGGCATCACCGCCATCCTGGGCTTTGACGGTGTTGCTCGAATGGCTACCCAGGACAAGCAGCGCTGCCGCAAGTACGAGCAGCGCCAGTCCTACGACGAAAAGAAATTTACGGGGCATAATCCCTCCTTGAAGTTATAAAAGACAGCCCATTGTAGAAAGAACAAAAAAAGGAGACTGCATATCACAGGATAGCAGTCTCCCAGCCTACACGATGGAACAGAACCGAATCAGACGGAGGGCCACGACGATGCACCGCAAAGACAATCTCGCGGGGCATCACAAATTCGTAGGCATCGTGAACCAACATCCAACGGCCCAGGACGACAATTCCCAACGGCACGACCTGATAGGCAAGCGCGGTACTCACGCCAGAGGGCACCACAACAGCGGCGGATAGGCTCGATTGGAAGGGTTTGCTTTCCGCACGGCGAATTTGGTTGGGATTTGTCTGATTCTCCAGGTCACGAAGCATGACTTTGAGACTGTCGATTAACGACAGTGATGCAGAAACATTCTCTGAAGTGACCTGCCGCGTTTGCTGGTAGGTTGTCAAAAAAGCACCCAGAGCCAGTTTCTGGCCTGTGATAGGCAGGGCCAAAACACGCTGGCCCAAGTTCCCCAATTGGGAATCAATGCCAGCCTGAAGCGAAGACGAATGCGTTTCAGGGTGAGTAAACGAACGGCGTTCGATGGAATAGGAGACCTCTGTTACGAGAGAATGCGCCACTGTGCTTTGATGGCACGTGAGACATCCGTTTTCCAGATGGCTCACCGTCTCTACAACAGCCGTTCTCTGCTCAATGAGGCTATGATCAGCAGTGGTGTCAAGGCGCATAGCAATCACGACTGCTAAAAGGAGCAGCAAAGCGCCTAACATAATGGCCGGGTAATGAAGTTTCCGAGCCACGACAGGAACCACTAGTAAATCCTCACCTAACGCCTCATCAATGAAACACGCAGCCGATTTACCTTTTCCACTATACCATACTTCGCAGAAAAATATCAACCGTTATTGATGTTTAGTATGTAAGTCGTCCCAAAACTGAAGTGATAGGCTTTGTTTTGGGACGACTTGAACCTTAAGGCGTTTTTTCGAGCGCGCCGTCGGTGATCCACTGGCGGAGCAGCGCCATCTGATCGTCGTCCAGTTTGGCGAAGTGACCTGCGTCCAGAATCTGGAGGATTCTGCTCTCGTCGGGATTGCGAGGACGCACAACAGGTCCATCCTCGGCTCCGGCAAGGATCGTGTCATAACTGGTCATGTCCAGACCCTTGGGCGGCGTTTCGCCTGCGTGGCAGCGCCCGCAAGTGGTCCTCAGAAATGATCCAACATCCGCATAAGTGACGAGCGGCTGTTCAGATGCCGCCACTTCGGTTGCTGCCGGTTCTTCAGTCGCGGTGGGTTCCTCGGTTGCTGCCGGTTGTGTACTCTCGGATGAAGCTGGCACTGTTTCGAGCGCGCCGTCGGTAATCCACTGGCGGAGCAGCGCCATCTGATCGTCATCCAGTTTGGCGAAGTGGCCCGCCTCCAGAATTTGGAGGATTTTGCTGTCGTCGGGATTGTGAGGACGCACAACAGGTCCATCCTCGGCTCCAGCAAGGATCGTGTCATAGCTGGTCATGTCCAGACCCTTGGGCGGTGTTTCGCCTGCATGGCAGCGCCCACACGTCTGGGTCAGGAAGGGGGAAACGTCTTCATATAGCACGGGCTGCTGTCCGGTCGCTGCCGCTTCTTGAGTGGCGACTGCTGCTTCCTCGGTTGCCGTGGGTTCTTCAGTCGCGGTGGGTTCCTCGGTTGCTGCCGGTTGTGTACTTTCTGATGGAGCTGGCACTGTTTCGAGTGCGCCGTCGGCAATCCACTGGCGGAGCAGGGCCATCTGATCATCTTCGAGTTTGGCGAAGTGACCTGCATCCAGTATATGGATGATTTTGCTGTCGTCGGGGCTGCCGGGATTGATCACTGGTCCATCTTCAGCACCCGCCATGATCGTCTCGTATGTCGTCAGATTCAGACCTTTAGGCGGTGTGGCTCCCGTATGGCATCGGCCACACGTCGCGGTCAGGAATGGCGCAACATCTTCATAAATCACAGGCTGCTCTTGGGCCTGCTCCTCTGCGCCGACGTCACCTATGTTGGCCGATGTTTGTGGCTCACCTTCTGGTGCGCCCAACGAAATCCACTCGCGCAGAAGGCCTATCTCTTCATTCGTGAGCTGGGCAAAATGCTTGCCTTGCACAATTTCCATGATCTTGCTGTCGTCTGGACTGCCAGGAACGATAACAGGACCGTCGATGCTACCCGCCATGATTCCTGCATAGTCGATCAGGCGGAGGCCCTTGGCTGGCTCTGCGCCGTGACAGGTTCCACACACATTAACGAACATGGGTTGGAGAGTCTGGTAGGTCAAGTCTTCAGAGGCAAGCTGTTCAATCGCTGCGGCCTCGTCTTCTTCCGTCTGATTCTGGTTGAAACCCTGTTCAGCAGCGAGAGCGGGAGCATTAAAACCAGCGTACTGCCAATCAACACCATGACAGCCGCTGTTGGAGCAGAAACTGGTATCGGTGGTTCCGCCTGCATTCTCAATCGTGTGGCAGTTTGTACACGTCTGGTCAAGCTCGGTACTGTGGAACATCATCCAGGTTGAATCGAGGTGCGAAGTTGGCTCAATGCCAGTTGTCAGGGGCAATTGAGGCTCAATCTCGCTGGCACGCACGACAAGTGGGATCGAATGGCACAGGTTGCACTCTAACCGGATTGCGGTGCCATCATTATCCAGGTGCTGCCCATCGTGACAGCGGAAACAACCCGGGGAATCGCGGTGTCCAATGTTATCCGGGTGTGTATCCCACGTTAACTCCTGTTCGGGATAATTGTTGTTATCCCAAAGGTCGACCAGAGTGGCTGATGCTTGATGCAAGGCATCGGAATTTGCTGCATAGAAGTCAGGGTAGTTCTGGGAATAGTACGCGTCGATCTGCGCCGGAATTTGCTCCTTGGCGTCCGACTTGGAATCGTATTCTTTGGTCAGAACTTCGACAGCAGTGCGACGAATATAGGGGATATCGGAAGAAATATCGCCCTGGTAGAGAGCCTCGTCAACGACATCGCGGGGATTAGCAATCAGGTGCGAAATCCGGTTGTGACAGGTGATGCAATCCATTTCCTTGATGTTGTATTGACCAAGGTTGCTGGTATCAATCGTCGCGTTTTGAGCAACATAGGTGCTTTCTGTGCCATCGCCCTTCGTGACCCGAATCCAGGGAATATCCTGTTCTTCTTTGTCAGTCGCAATATATTCGACCGTGTTTTCAATGTGCCAATGGATACCCTGCCCCAGGCCTTCACGCTGAGACCCACCGCCCGTGTGCATCAACAGATACAGTGAGTAGGGCGTGTTTGCTTCATCGTCCTGGAACCGCCGAACTTCACGCAAGCTGTCGTCGGAAAATTTCTCAGGAAAATGGCAGAGTTCGCAGGTCTCTCGGGCGGGGCGCATTTCGCTGATCCGAATAGGCAGTTCATAACTGTGCCGGATCGTCGCAATGAGCAGGTCGATATGATCCGTTTTGCGAATAAATTTCTGGTAGACAGAGCCGCGCCCAATATGACAATCGACACAGGGAATACGGGCATGGGGAGACACAAGATATGTATTGTATTCAGGTGGCATCGTGTGGCAGGTTTTGCCGCAGAAGCTTGGTGAGTTGGAGTATTCCCAGCCAGCAGGGATTGAAAGCGCAATTCCGATGGGAATAAAAATGACGATTGCCCAGGGAAGATAGCGCCTCAAACGGGACTTTTCGGGTGGAGGAAAGAAAAATCTGCGAATTCTTTTCACAAGGCTATCCTCTTCGTATATAGGATGATTAATGAACTACTTATGCCAAAACGTCTCAGCCTTTCGAGCCAATAGCTCAGATAGAACAATCTTGATTGTATTATATGATTTTTTTTTGACTAGTGAGCAAAAAGCATTGGTTCCAAACTGGCGTGAGTTTTGAGACAGTGATAAGAATGATGGCAACAGAATTGAGTCAGGGTGGTGCACTCTTGTGCAAGGAAGAATATTTCTCAAATAGATGAAGTTTATTGCTGGTGGAATGTAACTATTGTGACTTCTGTCACTCGTAAGATACACTCGCCTTCGTTATTATATCAACGAGGATTGGTTCAAGTCCCGTTGATGCGTTTGAAAGATGCGCGAAAGGGCACCTTACATGCGTAGATTGATCTTAGCTCTTTGTTTGCTCGCTGGTGGGAGTCTGTTTGTCCTCACCGCTAACTATATCCATGCGCAAGGCGACGATGGACAGCAAGCCCAGTACGTTGGAGGCAAAGTTTGTGCTGGATGCCATCAAGATGTCGGTAGTTCACACAACACCAGCCGCCATGCCCTGGCTTTGCAAAAAACTGATAAGGATAAGGCTCCTATTCTGGGCAATTTCGAGCAGGGAGAAGATGTTCGAACCATCCAATTCCCTGGAGAAGACGGGACACGCGCTTTTACCGCCGATGATGTCGCGTTCGCTGTCGGCGCGGGTCGTTATGCTCAGGCTTATCTGATGCAGGTAGAAGACGGTTATATGGTTCTGCCTGCTATCTGGAATACGGTTGATCAGACCTGGCAACCCTACGCTCTGGCGAATAACTGGCCAGACACCGCCTATGACTGGAATCAAAGTTGTGCCGGATGTCATGTCACGGCATTTCAGGCTGACCAGGGAACCTGGAAGGATGATGGGGTGCAGTGTGAAGCCTGTCATGGGCCGGGCAGCCTCCATATTCAATCCATCTCCAGTGGGGATATGAACCAGATTCGCGGAGCCATCGTGCTCAGCCCGGACTCGCAGATTTGTGGGCAGTGCCACAGCCAGGGTACTGAACCGGGAGGGCGTCCTTTCCCCCTAACCTACCGTCCCGGCGAGACGCTGCTGGATGATAACGTTTTTACGCTGGTCGCGCCCGACGATCCGGCTCATTGGTGGTCAACGGGCCATGCCAAGCAGAAATACATGCAGTTTAACGAATGGAGCGTTTCCGGCCATCCTGACGCGCTAGCCGTGATGCAGCAGAGCGAATTTGCTGCCGATGCCTGCCTGGAATGCCACAGCCAGGATTACCGCTGGGCTGCCCAGGTGGTTGACACCTCGGAACCTGTAACCGTTGAAAATGCCCAATTTGGCGTGACCTGTGTAAGCTGTCACATCGTACACGCCGTTGATCAACCTGCCGCGACAAATAATGACAATACTGAAGCGACGCAGGAAGCAGAAACAGGGTCCTCCATTACCGACGATAGCTACGGATTGTGTGTAAGCTGCCACAACGATACGGATGTGACAGAGGGTATGCACCATCCGACACAGGAAATGTTTGAGGGCCTCAATGTGATTGATCAGGTGGCTGGTGTAGCTTCGGCTCATTTTGTAACGCCGGACGGTCCTCGCTGTGAAACCTGCCACATGCCTCGTGTACCCGTTGAGATCATGGGCAGCCGCGCCAGCCATACGGACCTGCCGGTTTTGCCCAACCCAGACCTGACTGAATTGCAGGATACATGCTCAACCTGCCATTCAGAAGTAGTGGATGTAGCAAGTTTACAAGACCTGATCAGTGATATTCAGACGGATACGCAGGCGCGCCTGGAAGCGGCACGAGCGGCTGTTACTGAAAGCGCACCGGAATGGGTGATTACGGCGCTCGATTTTGTCGACGGCGACGCGAGCCTGGGTATTCATAATTATGTTTATACGGATGAACTGCTGGATGCGGTTGAGGCTGAACTGGGGCTGCAAGCTCAGGGAACTGTGCCTGCCGCAGCGGCTGCGACTGAGTCTGTCACTGCGACGGCTACTGAGCAAGCTACCGAGCAGGCTACCGAGCCAGCACCTGCACCAGCCAGCACGCCAGAGAGTGAGGAAGAATAATCGAAATGCGCGGTATAACCAACAATAGATGCCGTTTAACAACACTCCTGGCTGTTTTGGGTGGGTGTATTGGGCTGTTCCTTCTGGCTGGCCTGATCTATTTCCTGGCTGCGCCGCACGCGGTTCATGCGCAAGGCGGTGGCGAGGGTAACAACCCGCAGCAGCCACCAACAGGAGATAACAGCTACTGCGCAATTTGCCACAGCCAGCAGGGGCGAGTGATGACTTCTGCCAGATGGCAGCGTGCTGGATCTGTATGTCAGCCCATCGACTGTCGCGGATTCTGTTCATGGAACGAGTAATCCGCAGGGGGCGCTTGGCTGCACGGACTGTCATGGTGAAAATGTTTTCCCGCATAACGGCCCATCACCGGAAAGCGCGCGCGCCTACCGAGTGCGCGCTTCGCAAACGTGCACGAACTGCCATAATGAGCTTTTGGCTGACAGTGCTCACCTGGAACAAATCGCGGCAGGGAATTTAAATGCAGCAACCTGCGTCGACTGTCACGGCGCGCACCAGACCCCGCCAATCGAAGAACAGCAGACGCTGGCGGCAGCCGTATGCAGCACCTGTCACACAAACACGTTTGACGAATGGGCGCAAAGCCCACATTCCGAAATGTCATCTCTGGGATGCGCAGTTTGTCACCTGCCTCATGGACAACAGCTTCGCATCGAAAATACGAACCAGTTATGTTTGAACTGCCACAAGGTTCCACAGGAAATCTGGGTCCACAACAAGCACCTGGGCAGCGAATTTAAGGTGACTTGCGCAAACTGTCATATGTCGGTCAACCCGGATATCCAGTTGGCCGCAGCCGATCTGGAGAGCCCGGATTTGGGTACAGAACTGACCGAGGCTCCAGATACAAGCAACACGGATACAACTACCGACACTGTCGAGATGACGCCCATCGATCACACGATGATTGTGAATGCGCTTTCGTGCAGTGAATGCCACGCAAAACTGGACAAGGCAGGAATTTGGGCGCAGTTGGTCGATACGGATCAGAGTCTGGTGATTGAGCGCAACTCGCTCCGGCAGCAGGTTGTCGAATTGGAAGGCCGCGTTTCGTCTGATAGTGAGTCAGACAAGGACAAGACAAGTTATGTCCAACTGATTCAAGGTTTGATTGTTGGAGTTGGTGTCGGAGTAGTTGTGTTGTTAATCGTTGTTTCCCGCCTGAGAAGCGGTAAAGAAGTCAATACAGACAACGGGGATGAATGATGAGTATGAATGAAGAACAGGGTTCCGTTCTCACGCGGCGTGAGTTCATGACGCTGCTTGTTGGCGCAGGAGCGTCGTTAGCTCTGGCTGTCACCTTGTCGGACCCCTTAAATCCAATCTTTCAATCGGTTCTGGGAACGAGCATCGGCCCAGATGTGAAAGCTGCGAAGCGAGAAGGTGTTCGCTGGGGAATGGTGATCGACCTGAGCAAATGCATTGGCTGCCAGTACTGTATTTATGCGTGCCAGGCGACCAATGACACCACCGATGACATGCGCTGGAATATCCATTTTGTGGACCAGACCGAAACAGGCAATATCTTCCACATTACGCGCCCGTGTCTGCACTGCGAACATGCTCCGTGCGTATCGGTGTGTCCGGTAGCGGCCACCTATAAACGGGACGATGGCCTGGTTTTTATGGATTATGACAAGTGCATCGGCTGCCGTTATTGCGAAGTTGCCTGCCCGTATGGTGCGCGATCCTTCAACTGGAAGGAGCGCGGCGACGAACCGAATCCCCGCGTTCCCGACTGGGGCACGCCTGAAGTGGCGCGCCGCCCACGTGGTGTGATGGAAAAATGCACGTTCTGCGTCCACCGTATCGATCCCGGTGTAGCGCGGGGTCTGACGCCAGGCATCGATGCTGAAGCAACACCTGCCTGTGTCAATATATGCCCGGTGACGGCGCGTCATTTTGGCGATTTGAATGATCCGAACAGCAATGTATCCAAGATCATCGCGACGACACCTACCTTCCGTCTGCGTGAGGACCTGGGCACCGATCCCAACGTCTACTATATCCCGCCGGAGGGTCTAACCCTATGATGAACTCAATCCTAATGTCGGCTCGCCGCCATCGCGCTCTGACCGCCTGGTATCTGCTGCTCGGTTCAATGCTTGCGTTTGGCGTGGTCGCCGGGATCATCGTGCTGATCAAGGGGTTGGAAGTAACCAACCTGACGGATGAAATGCCCTGGGGACTGTGGATTACGATGGACCTGTCATCGATCGCCCTTGGTGCCGGAGCGTTCACGCTCTCAGCCGCTGTGTACGTCTTTGGCTGGAAGAAATATGAAGCGATTGCCCGTGCCGCTGTTTTTGTAGGCCTGCTGGGCTATACCTCGGCTATGTTTGCTCTGTTTGTCGACATTGGCCGGCCTGATCGTTTCTATCACCCGATTCTCTACTGGAACGTACACTCGGTTCTGTGGGAAATCACGGTCGCTGTCATGCTCTATACGACGGTGCTGGTCATGGAATTTTTGCCCATCATCATCGAGAGCACGCCGCTGCACCGCATCCACCATCTGAGCAAGATAGGTCATCTCATTCACCGTTTTATGCCAGTGGTAGCACTCATCGGTATGAGTATCTCGATGATCCACCAGTCATCGTTAGGCGCGACATACGGCATTCTCGCGGCTCGCCCCGTCTGGTACTCACCGAGTGCCCCGGTGCTGTTCATTCTGTCCGCCATCGCGGCAGGTCCGGCGCTCACGCTGTTCCTGACGTTGCTCTCGGGGCGGCTGATGAAGAAGCGCCAGGTTCCATTTGATGTCTATCAGGGTGTTGCTCGCTTTGTCGGGTTTGCCAGCCTTGCCTATCTTTACCTGAAGCTGTGGAGCTGGGTTGCAACGAACTACTACAGCCATCTGCCCGCGCACCAGACCGGTGTGGAATTGCTGAAGGAAAGTACGCCCTATGACTTTACGTTCTGGTGGGGCGAGGTTTTGATGGGCGCGTTGGTTCCGGCGATTATTTTCCTATGGCCCAAACTGCGCCGCAATACCACCCTGGTGATGCTTGCCTCGGTCATGGTTGTCGCTGGCCTGATTATCAATCGCTGGAATGTCACCTTATCCGGCCTTGTGGTTCCCCTGGACTGGTCACCGGGCGTGTTGAACATATTCCCAGCCAATACGTACTGGCCGTCATGGGCCGAGTGGGGTGTCGCTGCCGGAATTGTGGGCTATGCTTCCCTGGCCTTCACAGTAGGTGTGCGTTACCTGCGGCTCTATCCTCATGCTGTCGCTCTTACGGCGCAGCGCCCCGTAGTAGAGAAGGTAGCCGAAGTCGCAGGGGAAGAGGCTCCTGTACCCGCTCGTTAAAACGAGTACGCTCGATAAATCGAGTACGCCCGTTAAAGCGGGAATGCCCGATAAAATGGACTTCTCAAGAGAGAGGTCCATTTTTTATATCCGCGCCTTTTAAAATCACTGCTGTCTGGTTCTACCTTTGTTATATTCTTTCATAGAGTGCCGAACAAAATTCTTGACAGCCGCATGCCCGGCGGCAGGGGTCTCGCCAGTGCTGGATGGTAAAGTTCCACCAGAGGAATTGTCATACATGAATCGTCAGCAGAGCGGAGATCAGATAACAGATGTTTTATCTGGGGAGCGGAATCATCGTCGAGAGCGTTCCTGGCTGCTGCTTTATGGATTGGCCGTGTTGACAACGGGCATGACCCTGGTCATTACCCTGCTATTCCGCTCAATTTTCAAAGAAATCCCCTTCCTGTTGTTCTGGCTTACCATTATTGGCAACGCATGGTATGGCGGGTTTGGCCCCGGACTGTTAACGACTGTGCTGGCAGCGTTCACGGTTGATTATTTTTTACTGGGGCACGCCAATCATTTTGTGACGAGTTTAGAAGAGCTATCGCAGGTAGGAGTGTTTATCATCATCGGCAGCGTACTTAGTTTGTTCTTCAAAGGGTTGCGACGTACTCAAAAAATGCTTCGCCTGTCCAACGAAAACCTGGATACTCATTCTGCGCGGGATAACGGATGGAATTACTGCTCAAGACCCATCGGGCCGGCTGATTTACGCCAATGATGCCGCAGCGGAGCTAAGCGGTTTTGCCTCGGCAGAGGAAATGCTGAATACACCCCCTTCAGAGATATTGGATCGCTTTGCTATTTATGACGAAGCTGGCGACCCCTTCCCTCCTGAAAAACTGCCTGGACGCCTGGCTTTGCAGGGCATTCCAACAACAGATACGGTGCTGCGTTTTCACTTTCGGCCTACGGGTGAAGAAAAATGGTCGGTGGTTAAATCTTCTCCTATCACAGACCAGCAGGGGCACATTCAGTTTGTGATTAATCTGTTCCAAAATATCACCAATTTTAAGCAGATTGAACAGTCACTTCACGAGCAGCGAGAATGGTTTCAGGTCACGTTAGCCGGAATTGGCGATGCAGTTATTGCGACGGATGTTCATGAACGGGTTGTGTTTATCAATGCTGTTGCTGCCGAGTTAACCGGGTGGGCGACGGAAGAGGCATTGGGGCAGGATGTTAAAAACATCTTTCGCGCTATAGAAGAAGATACACGCCAGCCCATTGACAGCCTGGTGCATCGCGCCATATCCGAGGGCAGTATTACGATGCTAAGCGGGCATACGCTGCTTCTCACTAAGGATGGTCAAGAATGTCCTATTGACGACAGCAGCGCGCCGATCCGGGACAAACAGGGCAAGATCATCGGCGCGGTACTGGTTTTTCGAGATATCACGGAGCAGCGCAAAACTCAAGCGGTATTGCAGGAAAGTGAACAGCGCTTCCGTATGATGTCGGACAGCGCCCCCGTACTGATGTGGATGGCTGGCGTCGATAAGCTGTTCACCTATTTCAATCAATCATGGCTCGAATTTACGGGACGTACAGCGGACCAGGAAATAGGCAGCGGATGGTTCGAGGGCGTGCATCCTGATGATACCCAGCGCTGCATGGAGACCTATACCACCGCGTTTGATAGGCGCGAACGATTTATGATGGAATACCGGCTGCGCGCCGCAGATGGCAGCTACCGTTGGCTGCTCGATGTGGGCGTTCCTCGATTTGCCGCTGACAGCACTTTTGAAGGGTACATAGGCTCGTGTCTGGACATTACTGAACGCAAGCGTGACGAAGAAATGCGGCAGTATTTGTCTGCTTTGGTCAATAATTCTGATGATGCGATTACTGGCAAGACTTTGCAGGGAATCATTGTTAGCTGGAATGGAGGCGCAGAACGAATCTATGGGTACACAGCGGAAGAGATGGTTGGCCAATCCGTCGGGCTGCTGTTCCCTCCGGGTTACCAGAACGAACATCGAGAAATCCTCGAAAAACTTCAGAGAGGGCAGCACATTTCGCGCTTTGAAACAAAAAGATTGCGCAAGGATGGGGCGATTATAGACATGTCGGTGACGATATCACCGATCAAAGATGGAAATGGGACCATTATTGGCGCATCAACGATTGGCCGCGATATCACGTCCCGCAAACGGGCACAAGAGCAAATCCGTTACCAGGCCCATCTGCTGCAAAATGTCTCCGATGCGATTGTCTCAACGGACATGGACCGGCGTATCCAAACCTGGAATAATGCGGCAGAAATGATCTATGGCTGGATCAGAAACGAAGTGCTCGGCAGACTGCTGGGCGAGGTCCTGGCGGATGGGCTGCTGGATGGAGATCACCTGCACGATCTGCTTCAGCAGTGCATGGAGTCAGGAAACTGGCAGGGCGAGCTGGTTCATCGCAAGAAGGACGGCAGCACGATTGATGTATCGGCTTCCGCGTCACTGCTTACCGACGACGCAGGGCAGCCCACCGGGTTTGTGATGGTCTACCGCGATATCACAGAACGGAAGCGGGTTGAAATGCTGGAACGCGAGCAGCGCATCCTGGCCGAAGCCCTGCGTGATACAGCAAATGCATTGAACAGCACACTCAATTTATCGGAAGTGCTGGATCGCATCCTGACGAACATTGAACGGGTCGTTCCCCACGACGCGGCGGAAATCCTGCTCATTGAGGGGAAACTGGCACGGGTTGTGCGCAGTCGAGGTTATGGCGAGTACAGCGCGGGTGAAGATATCCGTCTGCCGATTTCGGTGACACCGCATCTGCGACACATGTTGGAAACCCGCCAGCCGTTGATTATCCCTGATCTGGTCGCCTATTTGCAGGATCCGGAACTGGACTTATGGCCGGAAACCCGCTGGAGATCCTACGCGGGGACACCGATCTATCTCAAGGACGATATTATCGGGTTCATCAATCTCGACAGTATGACGCCTCATTTTTTCACGACGATGCATGCGGATCGTTTGCAGGCTTTTGCCGAACAGGCTGCTATTGCGATCCAAAACGCACGCCTTTATGAGCAGGAGCAGGCTTTGGCTGCGATCCAGGAACGCCAGCGGCTGGCGCGTGAACTGCACGACGCTGTTAGCCAGACGTTATTTTCAGCGAGCATGATTGCTGAGGCTCTGCCCCGCCAGTGGGATCGCAACCCTGAAAAAACGCGCCAACGCCTGGAGCAACTTCACCAGTTGACGCGCGGCGCGCTGGCGGAGATGCGTACACTGCTGCTGGAACTGCGTCCAAACTCGTTACTGGAAGTCGAGTTACCCGATCTGCTGCGCCAGCTTGCCGAGGCGGTGCAAAGCCGCAAGCGAATCACTATCACCGTGAAAGTTGAGGAGCATGAGCAGATCCCGCCCGATGTGAAATTTGCCCTGTACCGTATTGCCCAGGAGGCCCTGAACAATACCGCCAAACATGCCCGTGCAACCCAGGCGACGATCCGGCTGAGCCAGAATGGAACCAATGGAATTGAACTGTCGGTCGCGGATAACGGGCGAGGCTTTGATCCGGGCGAGGTGACTCCTACAAGCCTGGGGCTAGGGATCATGCGGGAAAGAGCCGAAGATATTGGCGCGAAACTGACCGTCGCTACGGTTCCAGGGTCTGGTACACAGGTTACGGTTTCCTGGACTAAAAACAGTACGGAAAATACGGAAGAGTCTTCCTCGCCAAGCCTGTTTTTGCTTTCATAACGACCGGTTCAACGTGCTTTTAGCCGCCGCGAACATGAGGTCCAGCGGTGGCGTACTGCTCGTCCATTCCTCAAAGGCATAGCCACTCTGCCAGATCAATGCGCCTAAGCCGCCAATCGCTTTCGCCCCGGCAGACTGCGCCAATTTTATCAGCCGCGTAACAGGCGGGTTAGCGACCAGATCGTACAAAACAGCCTTAGCCGGAAATGGTACCTCAAGGGGCCAGGGCATTTCGTTGCTGTCTGGCGTGGCATTAATAATCAGGGTCGCGCCGGGGGCAAAAGTTGCCAGACGGTCATAGCTAATCATATCCCTTTGCGCGGTCAGGGATTCGCGGCTGACGAACGTGATCGCCCCTGCGTTTTTCTGCTGGAGGGCATAAGCGGCGGCCTGGGCGCTGCTACCTGTTCCCAAAATCAAACAAACAGCGTCCTCAACTGGAAGGCGAAACATCTCCCAGTCGTGGACCATAGCCTGCCACTGCCTGTTATCGGCCTTGATCTCGCCAGCGGGCAGCACGCTCAGTTGGGTCGCCGCGCCAATTGTCCGGGCTGCGGGTGTTACTTCAACCACCTGCGGTAGATCGAGCACGGTCTGGCGGTGTATTTCCGCAACAAGAAATCCCTGTTCACCTTCTTCGATCAGCCGGGCGATCTCCGCTGGCAGGTTATCATCCGCTACATCCAGCACGTGGTATTCCCAACTCAGCTTGCGGATGGTAAAAGCGGCTTCAAGAGCAGCCGTGATGATTTTGGTGGGAGCGGACTGACCAATCAGACCAAAGCGATATACGGTTTCCATAGGTGGATTCCAGCATTGATAGGCGCAATAGCAACAAACATAGCAGTTCTTTGGCAATAATGACGAAATGCTTGACAAGAATCCCTATTGCTGTTAATTTGAATACTATTCATATCAAAAAGACGTTGATCTGGAATAGTACACGCCAAAGCGGGGTTCAGAGAACCGCCGGGTGCTGCGAAGGTGGTACAAGCGCAGGTGTGGAATGGCCCAGGGAGTCGCGCGGTCGAACGGTTGGCTAGTAGCCCGCGCCGGAACCACCACCGTTATCAGGGTGAGGGGTATCGATGTCCTGACAGGCGTCCGCACCCCGCAACGAGTGAAGCTGGCTTTCTCTGCCGAAAAATCTGCGCACACCGTAGATTTTTTTGTTTCCAGGGACAGGTCGCTTAATCAAGGTGGCACCACGGGAATCCCCTTCTCGTCCTTGACTGAGGTGGGGATTCTTTGATCGTGCTGAGTTTACCGGAGAAGCGACTTATGGCCCTGTCACCAACTGCACTGCACGCGCGTACCCACATCACGCCCAGCCGCGAAACTGTTCGCCGCCTGTTCGAGTTCAGGCGATCTCGTACCGGTTTATCGCACCTTGCTGGCTGACCTGGAAACACCCGTTTCGGTCTATCTCAAACTGGCCCAGACCAGCACCGCCTCGTTCCTGTTGGAGAGCGTCGAAGGTGGGGAGCAGATCGGGCGTTATTCCTTCCTCGGTGTGAATCCCAAAGGTCTGATCACGCTTCAGGATGATGTGATTACCGCATCCCGAAATGGCGTCACAACCACCCGCGCGCTGGCCCCTGGCGAGGATGCCCTGGCGGTGATCGAGCGCGAATTTGAGCGTGTCCGCCCGGTGCGGCTCGACGGGCTGCCGCGGTTTGTCGGCGGCGCGGTGGGCTATTTCAGCTACGATATTGTGCGCCATATCGAACGCCTGCCCAATACGGCAGTTGATGAACTCCACCTGCCTGACGCGGCGTTTATGCTGGCGGATACGCTGGTGATCTTCGACCACGCCAAACACCAACTGATTATTCTGGCGAACGCCCACAACACAGGCGATCCCGATGCCGCTTATGATGACGCGCTTGCGCGCATCGATCAGATTGTGGCGGCGCTGGCTGAACCGCTGCCCTATCTGCCCGACGTGGAGCCATCCGCTTTGAGCAGCGGCGATCTGGTGTCGAACATGACCCGCGAGGATTATCAGACCAAGGTCTGCGCGGCTAAGGAATATATCGCCGCCGGAGATGCCTTCCAGATCGTGCTGTCGCAGCGGTTCAGCCGCCAGACGAGCGCGCCGCCGTTCACCATCTACCGGGCGCTGCGCGCGCTAAATCCCTCGCCTTATATGTTCTTTCTGCGTTTTAACGACGATTTCAGTTTAATCGGTGCTTCACCGGAAATGATGGTCCGGCTGGAAGAGGGTACGGCGACAATGCGGCCTATCGCAGGGACGCGCCCACGCGGAGCAGACGAAATGGCCGATCAGGCATTGGCAGCCGAACTGCTGGCTGACGAAAAAGAGCGTGCTGAGCATGTGATGCTGGTTGACCTGGGGCGCAACGACCTGGGCCGGGTCTGCAATTATGGAACGGTGCATGTGCCCAAAATGATGTACGTCGAGCGCTATTCGCATGTGATGCATATCGTCAGCCAGGTTGAAGGGCGGCTGAAGGTTGGATTGAGTGCCTTTGACCTGCTGCGCGCGACCTTTCCCGGCGGGAACACTCAGCGGCGCGCCCAAAGTGCGGGCGATGGAAATTATCGAAGAACTGGAAGGCACGCGGCGCGGTCCATATGGGGGCGCGGTGGGCTACTTCAGCTTTGACGGATCGATGGACACCTGCATCACGATCCGCACGCTGGTGATGCAGGGCGACACGGTTTATTACCAGGCCGGGGCCGGAATCGTGGCGGACAGTGATCCGGCGCGGGAATATGACGAAACGGTGAACAAAGCGCGCGCCGTCGCAGTGGCAATTAAAAACGCGGAAGAAGGATTGATGTGATCCGGTTGCCTGCTAACGCAGCAATCGTGAATCAGATCGGTTTAGGGGTATGAGGGGGATTTCCCCCGGTAAAAAGATAAGAGACGAAACGGTGAACAAAGCGCGCGCCGTCGCGGTGGCAATCAAAAACGCGGAAGAAGGATTGATGTGATCCGGTTGCCTGCTAACGCAGCAATCGTGAATCAGATCGGTTTAGGGGTATGAGGGGAATTTTTCCCCGGTAAAAGGATAAACGATGGCAAAACCACGCATGCTGACGGGAGACCGTCCAACCGGGAAACTGCACCTGGGACACTATGTGGGCACGCTCAAAAATCGGGTGCGCTACCAGTATGACTACGAAAGCTTTTTCCTGGTAGCGGATCTGCACATGCTGACGACGAAAAACGCCCCGGAACATATCGCGGAAGTGGATGTGAACGCCCGGCAGTTGGTGCTTGATGCAATAGCGGCGGGCATCGATCCACACAACGTGACGTTTTATTTGCAGTCAGCCGTGCACGAACTCCACGAGATGAATACGCTGTTCCAGAATCTCGTCACCGTGTCACGCCTGGAACGGATTCCCAGCCTGAAGGATATGGCGCGGGATGCAGGGATCGAAATGCCTTATGGGCTGCTCGGCTACCCGGTGCTGCAAGCGGCGGATATCCTGTGCGTGCGGGCGCATTTTGTCCCGGTAGGCAAAGACAATATCGCCCATGTAGAGGTCACGCGGGAGATCGCCCGGCGGTTTAATTTCCTCTACGGCGAGGTTTTCCCCATCCCCGAAGGACAGGTTGGCGATGTGCCGACTCTGGTGGGTACGGATGGGCAGGCCAAGATGAGCAAGAGCCTGAACAACGCCATCTTTCTGAGCGATACGGCCAAAGAAGTCGAGCGCAAGGTGATGGGCATGTTCACTGATCCCAAGCGGATCAGCGCGGATATTCCCGGCACGGTCGAAGGCAATCCCGTCTTTATCTATCACGATGTGTTTAATCCCGATCAGGCCGAAGTGGAAGACCTGAAGGCACGCTACCGCCTGGGACGGGTGGGCGATGTCGAAGTGAAACAAAAACTGGCGGCAGCGATCAATACCTTTTTAGAGCCGATGCGCGAACGGCGCGCTGATTACGATGTGCCGGGACTGATCGAAAGCATCCTGTATGAAGGCACAGTACATGTCCGCGAAGAAACGAAACAAACTCTAATCGAGATGCAAAAGGCGATGGGGCTAACCGGAGTCTGGAACCGCATCCGCCGCAAGGCCGAAAAATATCAGGCGAAAAACGTCGAGCAGCAGTAGGGAGACAACAATCATGATCCTGGTTATCGACAACTACGACAGCTTTACATACAACCTTGTGCAGTTGATGGGCGAACTCGGCGCGGATTTGTGCGTGGTACGCAACGATCAGGCCACGCTTGATGATATCCGGCGGATGGCCCCCAGCCATATCGTGATCTCGCCCGGACCCGGCACGCCCGATGACGGCGGCATCTCGCTGGAGGTGCTGAGTGCAATGGGCGAGACCACGCCAATTTTGGGCGTATGCCTGGGACACCAGTGCATCGGGCAGGCGTTTGGCGGGCGGGTAGTGCGCGCTCCAAGCCTGATGCACGGCAAGACCAGCGACATCTACCATAAAAACGCGGTGCTCTTTACGGGCGTGCCCAGCCCTTTTGAGGCGACCCGCTACCACAGCCTGATCGTGGAGGAGCCGCTGCCGGAGTTGTTAGCCGTTACGGCATTTACTGAATCGGGAGAAGTGATGGCCCTGCGCCACAAGCAGTATCCGATTGTGGGCGTACAGTTCCACCCGGAAAGCATCTTAACCCGGTTTGGCCCGCGTATTTTGCAGAATTTCTTAGAAAATCGCATTTAACAGAGGTGGGATCATGACAGACATTCAACGCGCAATCGAAATTATCAGCCGCTATGGTCATCTGCAAACGGAAGAAGCCGAAGCGGTGATGAATCAGATCATGGCGGGGGAAGCAACGGAAGCTCAGATCGGGGCGTACCTGATGGGCCTGCGCATGAAGGGCGAAACGCAGGAAGAAATTATCGGCAGCGCGCTGGCGATGCGCGCCAACGCGATCCAGGTTCCAACGCGGGGACACAGCGATCTGCTCGATACGTGCGGAACGGGTGGCGATAAATCCGGGACATTCAACATCAGCACGACGGTCGCTTTCATCGCGGCGGGAGCGGGCCTGAAGGTTGCCAAGCACGGCAACCGGGCATCGACCAGCAAATGTGGCAGCGCCGATGTGCTGGCGGAACTGGGCGTGAATTTAGACCTGACACCGGAGCAGGTCGGGCAGTGCATCGATGAGATCGGCATCGGCTTTTTGTTCGCAGCCAAGCTGCATCCCGCGATGAAACACGCAATGGGCGCGCGCAAACAGGTCGGCGTCCGCACTATCTTTAACATTCTCGGCCCGCTGACCAATCCAGCCGGAGCGCAGCGCCAGTTGATGGGCGTGTTTGCCGCCGACCTGACCGACTTCATCGCCCATGTATTAGGCGCGCTGGGATCAAAATCCGCGATGGTTGTTTGCGGCTACGGAAATCTGGATGAACTGACCACGACAGGCCCGAACACGATCAGCCATTACCAGAACGGCACGGTGCATTCCTATGAACTGAATCCGATGGACTGCGGGCTGGAACCTGCCCATATCTCGGATCTGCTGGGTGGCGATGCGCCAACTAATGCAGCGATTCTGCGTGGGATTCTCAGCGGCACATTAAACAGCCACAAAAAGGATGTGGTACTGCTGAACGCGGGCGCGGCACTGGTCGCGGGCGGGCTGGTCGACAGTATCTCAGATGGGATGGAGCAGTCCAGGGAAATCATTGACAGCGGCGCGGCACTGGCTAAGCTAGAGGAACTTATCCGCTACAGCCAGGACCTTGCTCATGACCGTTAGTTTCGTACGCACGCAGACCGTGCTGGACCAAATTCTAGAACGTAAGGTTGAACACATCACTACCTGTAAACAACGCGTACCTCTGGCGTCGATGATTCATGCGGCGCGGTCTGCCCTGCCCCCGCGTGATTTTACAGCGGCGCTGCGGCGGGACCGGGTGGCGCTGATCGCAGAGGTCAAACATGCATCCCCTTCGAAGGGCGTGCTGATCGAGCCATTTGATCCTGTTGGGCTGGCGGAGACGTATATGCTCAACGGAGCGGCGGCGGTGTCGGTGCTGACTGACGAACCATTTTTCATGGGCAGTCTGGCGCACCTGATGTCGATCCGCAGCAAGGTGGAACTGCCCCTGCTGCGTAAAGATTTCGTGCTTGATTCGTATCAGGTCTACGAGGGACGCGCTGCCGGAGCGGATGCGATCCTGCTCATTGTGGCAGCCCTGAACGATACGCAGCTTACCGATCTGCACTGTCTGATCGAAGGGCTGGGTATGGCGGCTCTGGT
Organism: uncultured Chloroflexia bacterium; assembly: GCA_963753545.1. GTDB lineage: Bacteria > Chloroflexota > Anaerolineae > Aggregatilineales > Aggregatilineaceae > CAVWCQ01. Next base: position 3,892,438 of record CAVWCQ010000008.1, on the reverse strand, counting down.
CGAAGTCCATAACGAGGCTGAACTGGAACGCGCCCTACGCCTGAAACCGTCGCTGATCGGCGTTAACAACCGTGATCTGAAGACATTTGAGGTGGATATGAACACGGCGGCGCGGCTGGCGAAGATCGTTCCGCCCGATACGATCCTGGTCGCAGAGAGTGGCATTCACAGCGGCTCGGATGTCTTGCAGATGGCGGGCGCGCGGGCAGTCCTGGTCGGTGAGGCGCTGGTCAAGGCCGATAACATCGGGGCACTGGTGCGCGAACTATCGAGCCAGCCTTACTGGAGGGAAGCATGATCCGTGTCAAAATCTGCGGCGTGACCACACTCGATAATGCGCTGCTGGTTGCCGAAGCCGGAGCCGATCTGATCGGGCTAAACTTTTATCCGAAAAGCCCGCGCTTCCTCACCGTAGAGGCGGCACGGCGGCTGGGCGATGGTCTGCGGCAGACATTGGGTGAACGATGTCCGCTGCTGGCAGGCGTGTTTGTCAACGAATCCGCCGAGACGATCCGGTCCGTGATGGACGCGGTCCAACTCGATCTGGCCCAGTTATCCGGTGACGAATCCGAGGATGTGCTGGCGGCGCTGGATGGGCAGGCGATTAAAGCGATTCGCCCGCGCAGCCGGGAGGAGGCGCTCCGTCTGGCGGCGCGCTATCTGTCCCATGCGCCCCAGGAGGCCCGGTTTCCGTCGCTGCTGCTGGATGCCTATCACAAGGAGCTGTACGGCGGCACGGGCGAACAGGCCAGTGTGGAGGCAGCGCGGGCGGTGAAGGAGATCACGCCGCGTGTGCTGCTGGCAGGTGGTCTGACGCCGGACAACGTGGGCGAACGCGCCCGCCTGATCCAACCCTGGGGGGTGGATGTGGCAAGCGGCGTAGAGACCGATCAGCCGGGAATCAAAGACGCGGGTAAGGTGCGCGCGTTTGTCGAAGCCGTGCACGCGGTGGAAGCGTTAGGACAATAGCATGAAAGACGATCAGATATACATTCAAACCGGGAACAACCAACGTCCCCGATGCACGTGGTTATTTTGGCGACTTTGGCGGGAGGTTCGTCCCTGAAACGCTGATGCCTGCCCTGGACGACCTGACGCAGGCCTACCAGACCGCGATCAACGATCCAGCATTTCACCGGGAACTGGCCCACTTGCAGGCGACCTATACGGGTCGCCCGACTCCGATCAGCTATGCGGGGCGGCTGTCGGATCACCTGGGCGGGGCGCGGATATACCTCAAACGTGAAGACCTTGCCCATACCGGAGCGCACAAGATCAACAACGCTTTGGGACAGGCGCTGCTGGCCCAGCGGATGGGCAAACATCGCATCGTCGCGGAGACAGGGGCGGGGCAGCACGGCGTCGCCAGCGCGACGGTGTGCGCGCTGCTGGGGCTGGAATGCCATGTCTATATGGGCAGCGTCGATATCGCCCGCCAACAGCCAAACGTCTTCCGCATGAAACTGCTTGGCGCGGAAGTGATCCCGGTGGAGAGCGGCAGCCGCACCCTGAAAGACGCGATCAACGAGGCGATCCGCGACTGGGTGACAAACGTCAACACCACGTTTTACCTGCTCGGATCGGCGCTGGGGCCGCATCCCTACCCGATGATGGTGCGCGACTTCCAGAGCGTGATCGGCGTGGAGGCCCGCCAGCAGATGCTGGACATGGTCGGGCGGCTGCCGGATACGCTGATCGCCTGTGTGGGCGGCGGCAGTAACGCGATTGGCCTGTTCCATGCCTTCCGTGATGACGAAGCTGTCGAGATGATCGGCGTTGAGGCGGGTGGACGCGGCATCGAGAGTGGAGAACACGCGGCGCGGTTTGCCGATCCCAACGTGGGGCGGCCTGGCGTGCTGCACGGGACGCGATCGTTTGTCCTGCAAGATTCCGATGGGCAGATTCGCAACACGCACAGCATTTCCGCCGGGCTGGATTACGCCTCGGTGGGGCCAGAACATGCCTATCTGCGGCAGATGGAGCGCGCCTATTATACGATGGCAACCGATGACGAAGCGCTGAATGCCTTTCAGGCGCTTTGCCAGTTAGAGGGGATTATCCCGGCGCTGGAAAGTTCCCACGCCGTTGCCGAAGCGATCCGGCGCGCACCGCAGATGGCGCGGGATCAGATTATCCTGGTGAACCTATCGGGGCGGGGCGATAAAGACCTGAACACGGTACTTGATGCACTGGGGGAAAAATGACCGAAAACGTGTTGGCCCAAACGGGATTAGCAGCAGTCGAAGCGATGTTTGCCCACGCGAAAGCCAGCGGGCGGGCCGCCTTTTTGCCCTATTTCCCGATTGGCTATCCGACCTATGAAGCGTCACTAGAGGCCGTGCTGGCGATGGCGGAGGCGGGCGTCGATGGGTTTGAAATTGGCATGCCGTTCAGCGATCCGCTGGCGGACGGTCCGACTATCCAGGCGGCGACACAGATCGCTCTCGAAAACGGCATCACCGTGCGCAAATGTCTGGATGCAGTGCGCGATTTGCGGGCGCGCGGCGTGCGCCAACCGATGCTATTGATGGGCTATCTGAATCCGGTGCTGGCTTATGGGTCGGAAAAATTTGTGCGGGATGCCAAAGCTGCTGGGGCGGATGGACTGATCATCCCGGATTTGCCGCCGGAAGAAGCCTCAGCGCTGGCCGGAACCTGTAGGGAAGCGGGAATGGCGCTGGTCTTTTTCCTGGCCCCGACGAGCAGCGCGGCGCGGATAAAAATCGTGGCGGAACAGGCGACTGGGTTTATTTATGTGGTGTCCGTAACAGGCGTGACGGGCGCGCGCACGGAATTACCTCCCGATCTCAAGGCTTTTATTGCCCGCGTGCGCGCCGAGACGGATCAGCCGCTGGTGCTTGGATTCGGGATCAGCCAACCGGAGCAGGCGCGGGAAGTGAGCGAACTGGTCGACGGATTCATCGTGGGCAGCGCCCTGGTGAGAGCCGCAGCAAATGGCGTTGAGGCGGTGCGCGATCTGGCGTCCCGGCTGCGGCAAGCGTTGGATTAGTGGAAAGTCAGTCCGTATAATCTTGAGGCAGGAGGTGTTATGGTTACAACAACTTATTCTTCGCCACTTGGCGCAATCAAGATTAGCGGGACCGAATCAGGTATTCTCACGGTTGATTTTGTTGATAGATCCGCTGGCGGTTCGCCGGATATCCCGCCTGTGTTACAGGAATGCGTTCGACAGCTTGACGAATACTTCCACGCGGGCCGCCGGGAATTTACACTCACTTTGCTGCTGGAAGGAACCGCCTTTGAAAAGAGTGTGTGGCAGGAACTGCTGAAAATCCCCTTCGGGCAGACCTGCTCGTATACCGATATCGCCGGGCGGATCGGCAACCTGAAAGCGGTGCGCGCGGTGGGTATGGCAAATGGCCATAACAAGATAGCGATTATCGTCCCCTGCCACCGCGTGATCGGCAGCAACGGCTCGCTGACGGGGTATGCAGGCGGGGTGTGGCGTAAGAAGTGGCTTTTGGAACACGAAAGCGGATTGAGCCAGCCCAGTCTGTTCTAGAACATGTTATTCACTTTTTTTCTCTCCTATATCTTCAAATTAGTACTTAAGGTTCACCTTTAAAGGAGTATTTTAGAGGGTACATTAGGTGTATTCTACGAATAGGTTCATTGCCGTCCTGGCTGTTTGAACCAACGTTGTGGGGCGCGGCAAGCAGCGCCCCAATGTAATACCCGCCCTCAAAAATAGGCCAAAAATTGAAGTAGGGACGCGGTTAGGAAATGGTTAGTCATGAAACCGAAAAGGGGGGGGTAGCACATCGCTCACGACGGCGAAGTGATCAACTAATTTTTTTGACAAGTTTGTTAGTGAGAATGAAACACACCCTCCAATGCAAGGTAAAGTGTATAACAAGCTCTAGGATGGCTGCCACTGCGGCAGCACAATTTGAAAGGTGCTGCCCTGGCTCGGGATGCTGCTGACTTCGATACGCCCGCCATGTTTTTCGATGATCTTGCGGGCAATCGCCAACCCCAAGCCGATCCCCCCGGTATCGGTGGAGCGTGATTTATCGACACGGTAAAGCGTATCGAAGATACGCGGCAGGTCTTGTTCCGCGATACCGATCCCGTTGTCGCACACATCAATAATGATGTCATTCTCTTTGGCTTCCAGACTCACAATCACATGCCCATCGGCTGGTGTAAACTGGATGGCATTTTGTACCAGTTCGGTGAGCGCCCGGCTGAGTTCACTCTCGTCTGCCTGGACAGGCAGCATTTCATCTGGAACGATCAGATCGAACGCCAGGTGTTTTTCATCAATTTTGGGATCAAACTGAGCCACTATATCATTGATCAAAGCGATCAGATCGACACTGCGAAACGTAAAAGTCATGCCACTGTCGAGCCGGGACATCGTCATCAGCCCGTCGATCAGCTTTTCCAGCCGGGTGGTTTGCCGTTCGATGACTTCGATGTGCCACTGGCGTTGAGCGGGATCGTCCTTTAGCTTTTTGAGCAAATAGAGGCTGGTATTGATAGTGGACAGCGGCGTGCGGAAGTCATGCGATGTGTCGCGGATAAAATCGGCCAGGACACGCGCCCGTTCCCGTTCAATCGCCAGTTCCAGGGCCTGTTTTTCGGCCCGCTTGCGTTCGACAATCTCCTGTTGCAACTGCTGATTGATCTGCCGAAGCTCCGCAGTGCGTTCGGCTACCAGTTCTTCCAGCCGGGCGCGATGATCGCGCAGTTCTTCTTCGATATGTTTGCGTTGAATCGCATAACGGATGGCACGCGCCAGCAGATTACCATCGACCTCGCCTTTGACGAGATAATCCTGCGCCCCATTTTGGACGGCTTCAAAGCCCGTGTTCTCATCGTTAAAGCCTGTGAAGACGACGATTGGAATTGTGGGGGCCTGATCTTTAACTTGGGAAAGCGTAGCTAACCCATGACTGTCAGGTAAATTGAGGTCTAATAAAATCAGCTCAACTTTTGATCGCGTGAGCAGGTCCAGCCCCGCCGCCAATTGGTCAGCGGTCTGAAGCGCGAACTCAGGCCATTTGTTGAGCAGGCGTTTGATGATGAAGATATCGTCGGGATTGTCTTCGATCAATAATAGTTTGATGGGTTCCACAGCAGTGTCGTTTGTTGTTAGCAGGTCCTGATATAGATATTAGCAGCGCTAGCTGGAGGATGTCATGCGCCAGATCACATGAATCTGTGTGCCTGTTCCAGACTCCGTGATGATGGATAGCGATGCGCCAATCGTTGCGGCGCGCTCGTGCATAATGTTCATTCCCATACTGGTGGGCGAAACTGCATCGGGATTAAAACCATGCCCATTGTCGCTGATGAGCATCTCGATCTGGTCGCCTTGCTGGCGCAAGTGAATTTCGGCGCGTGTAGCGCGCGAATGTTTGGCGATATTATTGATTGCTTCTTGAGCAATGCGGTACAGCGTCAGTTTCACGTCGGGTGGCAGGTCAGGATTATCGGCAATATCCAGCGTGATTGTTATTCGCCTGCGGCTTTGAATAGCCTCGGACAATTGACGCAGCAGATCGCCTAAGCGGACATCCAGTAGTGCCGTTGGGCGCAGTTCTAACAGCAGTGTACGCATTTCAGCAAGCGCGCCGCGCGTCAATTGGTGCAATTCGATCAACCGCTGGCGGGCCTTTTCGGGGCTGCGTTCCCACTGGCGCAGCAATGACTCGGCAATCACGCTGGCAGAGAACAGTGTCTGGCTGACTGCATCGTGTAAATCACGCGCGAGGCGCTCTCGTTCCTGCGCTGCCGCTAATGCCTGTTCCTGTTCGCGATGCCGCATGTTTTGAATAGCTATAGCTGCCTGCTCGGCAAATGCCTGCAAACGGTCGGCATGAACAGGATTGAAGAAATGTGGCGTCAGGCTGTCCAGGTTGATAAAGCCGATCACGCCTTCCTTGCTATAAATGGGAACGCCCGCATAAGACCGCCATGCCTGGTCTTGCAGTTTGCTTCTGATAGTTTCGGGATATTCGCCCAGGTCCGAAATGATCAAAGGCTGCCGGGTCCGAACCATATAATCAAGATGAGGCGTTGTGCGAACATGCAGGCGCTGATCCCGCCATTCCACTTGCGCGGGAGGATCAAGCGAACGGCGGCGGCGGGCTACATAGGCGGCGTCACCCTCAATCAGCAAAATCTCTGCCGAATTGTGGGGTACAACCTGCTCGATATTGACCAAAATACGTTCCAGCACTTCATCCAAATTCAGACTACTATTGAGCGCATTGGCTGTATCACGCAGGGCCTCGGCCAGCATACGCTGCTCACGCTCGGCCTCCTCAAGTTGTTTGCGTTCAGCAACTTCACATTGAAGCTGCTCATTGATCTCGACGAGTTCAGCCGTCCGCGCTTCGACCAGCTCTTCCAAATGATCGCGGTGTTTGCGGAGTTCCTGTTCCGTCTGTTTGCGATGGATGGCATAATTCAGCGCGCGGACCAACACGTCACTGCTTGTTTTTCCCTTGATCAAATAGTCCTGTGCGCCCCGATGAACCGCTTCGATACCCTGTCGTTCGTCATCGAGGCCGGTGAGCACAACAATAGGAAGGTCGGGGGCTATTTCCTGGGCTTGAATCAGAGTTTGGATTCCCTTGCTATCGGGCAGGTCCAGGTCGAGCAGGACGGCATCAACGGCTTTGCCCGCCAGTGTTTCCAGTCCGGCTCTCAGTGTCGTATCGCATTGAACCTGAAAATGGTTATGAGATGATTTTCCCAGCAAGCGTTGGATCAGGAATACGTCATCTGGATTGTCTTCAATCAGCAGGATTAAAATCGGATTCGCGCTCATCCCCCGTCTCTTTTATGGCTTGGGCGTTTCATTTAGGATCAGCCAATATAGCCCAAGCTGCAAAATAGCATCCATGAACTGCAAGAAATCAACAGGCTTCCGAATATAGCTGTTTGCTCCCCAGGCGTAACTCTGGATCAAATCTTCCTGTTCGCGCGAGGTAGTGAGAATGACCACGGGAAGCAGTTTTGTGCGGGGATCGGCGCGCAGCCGCTGGAGGACTTCCAGCCCATCCACTTTGGGCAGTTTGAGGTCGAGCAAAACGACCTCAGGCATGATGTTTAGGTCACGCCCTTCATAGGCCCCTGTCCCAAACAAAAAGTCCAGAGCCTCAACGCCATCACGAGCAACCACGACTTCGTTGCTCAGATTACTTTTGCTAAAGGCGCGGATGGTCAGCGCCACATCATCGGGATTATCTTCTACGAGCAAAATGAGCTTTTTTGCCATCGCAGGTTACTCTTCGTTTTGGATTTGAAGGGTGAAATAGAACGCCGCACCCTGATTGACGATACTTTCAGCCCAGATGCGACCACCGTGACGGTGGATAATACGCTGGGCGGTAGCCAGACCTATACCTGTGCCTTCAAACTCGGTGATCGTATGGAGCCGTTGAAAGGCTCCAAAGAGCTTATCAACATACGCCATATCAAATCCTGCGCCATTATCGCGCACAAAGTACGTTTTCTGATCATTATAGCTTGAACAGCCAAACTCAATACGAGCATTATCTCGTTTGCTCGTGAATTTCCAGGCGTTATTGATCAGATTTTCTAACACGACCCGTATCAAACGAGGATCGCCGTTCGCTATAACACCCGGTTCGATGATCCATTCCACTGCTCGTCCGGGGTCTTCTTTACTTCGTTCGTCCGCAATTTCGCGCACCATGGTACTAAGATCAATCGTTTCTCGCTGGATTTCCGTTCGTGTCAGCCGTGATAACTTAAGCAGATCATCGATCAAATGGCCCATGTGTTGGCTAGCCGCGCGGACGCGCTGCAAATAATACTTTCCTTCATCACTGATCCGGTCAGTCTCATCTTCGAGCAGTGCCAGGCTAAATCCGTCAATCGCACGCAACGGCGCGCGCAGGTCATGAGAAACCGAATAACTAAACGCTTCCAATTCCTTATTGATGGTGACAAGCTGTGATGTGCGCTCAGCTACGCGCTGTTCCAGTTCCGTATTAAGCTTTTGAATTTCAGCCTCAGCCCGCTTGCGATCCGTGACATTCATAACTACACCCCCGATTTGTATCACTCGCCCCTCGCTGTCACAGGTGACATGACCGCGATCCTCAAACCATATTTCCTCCTCACTTGCCGGGCGAATCAGGCGGAACTGTGCTGTGTATCCGTCGCAGCGGCGGATCGCTTCTTCGAGCGCAGCCCGGTGGTGCATCTCGTCCTGGGGGTGAGTTGTTGTGTAACCCGGCGGAGCCGTTTTGAGGGCTGCGGCAGTGATGCCATCCAATATTTTCGTTGTGTGCGTGCTGCCATTATAAGGGATTTCCCAATCCCAGGCGGTCATCTGTGCCGCTATAAGTGCAAAACGCAAACGTTCTTCACTCACACGCAGGGCTTCTTCTGCCCACTTACGTTCCGTGATATCGAAGGCATAGATATTGATACTATTTGTCTCGATAACGGGAGCAAACTGAAGCGAAAAGATACGATCATAACATTGAATTTCGCTGCTATCGCGAAGTCCTGTCTTCAGCACATCAATGGCAAACTTTCGCCAGTGGTCTGGTAAGAAATCGCCCACCTGACAGCCCCACACGTCGAACAACAGATCACCGGCTTTGTTACTGTAGCTGATGCGTCCTTCTGCTGTGATGCGCAAAACTGGGCTGGGATTATCCTGTGGAAAACGGGCCATCAGGCGGACCTGTTCCTGTGTTGCGCGCAGTTCGGTGATGTCCATCAAGGCAGCGACGCCGCCAGTGACATTCCCCTCTGCATCACGAATAGGCGCTCCGGAGTTCAAGATGGTGCCCCGTGTTCCATCAAACCGCTGGATATCGATGATATCACCAATGGTCGTTTTCCCCTCCAGGAGCGCGCGCGAAATTCCCCACTCCTCGGGCTGGACCAATTCTCCCGATTCGGACCACCAAGCTATATACTGTTTGTAATCGGCAATGCTGGTGGGAACCGGCGCGCTACCCCCCCAGATGCGGTAATACTGTTCATTGGCCTGAACGTGGCCTCCCTGAGCGTTGGCAATCAATACACCCACTGGCAGTGCATCCATCACTGCTTGCAGCCGTCGCTGTTCCTGATCGGCTTCTGCAAGGGCCTGGGCCATGATTTTTTCCGCTCGCCGCCGTTCCGTGATGTCGTGCGAGACGGCGACAGCGCCAATGATATCCTGATTGTCGTTCAGAAGAGGCGCTGCGCTGACTAACGCATCATAAAAGGAACCGTCCTGCCTGACGACATGGACCTCACGGGCAACACTGGTCTGCCCCCGGAGAGCGAGCGATATAGGCCACTGATCCGGGGGAATAGGGTTTCCCTCCGGGTCAAAACGGACTCCCCAAATATTATCAAGCGCAGTGGCCGATTCCAGATGATCAGTGCGTGTCAATCGCTTAAGAGCCGTGTTAGCAAATACGATTTTTCGCTGCTGGTCGCAGACTGCAACCGCATCGGCAGCCTGGGTGAGAATAGTTTCAAATAGATTTTTCTGGTCGTTGAGGGCGCGCATGGCTTCCTGGGACTGGCGATACAGACGCGCGTTATCCACCGCCTGCGCCGCATAGCGGGCAACTTCCTGCGCTAGCGAAATATCCTCTTCTGTGTGGTGCCGTTCCGATTCCGCGTAAACCAGGGACGCCGCGCCGATAATCGTGTCCCGGGCGATTAGGGGCAGCAGCAAAAAAGAGCGTGCGCCGAGCTGCTTCAGCAGCGCATAATGATCTTCATCCACGCTGTTTCTTTCAATGGCATCAGGCGGAGCATCCGGGACGAAAATGATTTCTCCCGTACGCATAACTCTGACGACCCCCTGCGGGCCACCCCAGGAAGGTGTATAGCGGCGCTGGATTTCATGCAGCACGGGTTCCTTAGCCGGATTGGCATGGGCTACGGCGATCCGCTTGATTTGATCACCTTCAAGGATATCGATCATGCAATAATCGGCAAGAGCAGGGACAAGCAACTGTGTCAGCGTCGATAGTGTCGTGTGGTAATCCAGCGATGACCCTAGCAGCGCGCTTGCCTGGGTGAGAAACGCCAGACGCTGCTGGGCTGCTTCCGCCTGCTGGCGCGCTTCCTGCTCACAGGCCAACAACTGACGCTGATGCTCGTTTTCCTGCTGACGCGCATTCACATATTGCAGGGTGCGGATCAACGACCGGCTGGTAATCTCATCCTTGATGAGATAATCCTGTGCGCCCGCCTGCAAAACACCGATACCTGTCTCGGTATCGCCATTTGCGGTTATAACGATTATCGGAATCGGCTTTGCCAGCGCCTGTATGTTCTCGAAGAGGTTATTTTCGGTGCGGGCCTGTTGGGATAGATCGAGCAGGATCAGATCAATGGGATGCTGATCGAGATATTGTTTTAGATTTCCGGCGGTGTTAATGCTATTCAGAACGAAATCACTGCCAGCTAACAGGCTCCGAATCCACTGCGCATTACCGGGTTCGTCCTCAACAAACAAAATCTTGATGGATTGGCTGCTCACCAATTCACTCCAGTGTATTAATCTCGTCCAGATTGTTTCAATTATAGTGGAAATGCGGGCCGCCATATCAAGACAGGATATCGAAATCTGCCAGCAGTCCATAATGATCCGAGGGATATAAGCGCTGATCTTCCGGGTGCGGTTCGGTGAATACCAGCCGCACGTCGTTCATCCGAAAGGCAGATGAATCATAAAAAATGTAGTCGAGGGTTTTGGACGTGTAATCCAGGCCCTTGATCAACGGGGTAAGGGATGTAAATTCGGGTTCAGTCCCGTGCAATTCAGAATAAGCGGAAGCCAGACGTTTTCGGACTTCGGCAATCGTCTGGCTGTCCGGCGAGGCATTAAAATCACCGACGAGAATCCAGCAGCGGTTCTTGTGCTTGCCAAACATCCATTGGAGCAGCACTTTGATTTGCTTCAGGCGGGTTGTTTCCTCACCATCGGGAAGATGATGCAGATGAGTATTGATCAGGTCTATGGGCTTCCCGTCCAGGACGACTCGGATATGCTGAGCGATGCGGCGACCTTCGGGAAGAGCGATCCGGTGGTGCTCCTTGATGGGAAGGCGGCTGAGAACGCCGATCCCTTCCTTCGCCCGCCAGCCGCTTTTTTTCGCTACGCGAATATGATAAGGCGCGTGCGGCACAGCCGCATTGAGTTGATCGGCGATCCAGTGTGCCTGTTTGATGGGCAGCGCCACCTCCTGAAAAGCGATGATGTCTGGCTGCTCTTCGATCAACTCTTTAATGATCAGCCTGGAGCGCTCCGACCAGCGATCTACGTCGTGCCGCAGATTGAGCGATAACAACCTCATCGGGCGAACACCTAACCTTCCAACAGCAGCGCGTCCAGATCTTCGAGCAGTGTCTTGATTTGCACCAGGAACTGTACCGCTTCTCGACCATCTACGATACGGTGATCGTAGCTGAGAGCGACGTACATCATCGGGCGGATCACCACTTCACCGTTAAGGGCTACCGGGCGCTGTTCGATTTTGTGCAAGCCCAGATGCCGACCTGGGGCGGATTCAGGATCGGCGTGCTCATCATTGATCCAAAAACGCCGCCATTGGTGATGGTAAATGTTCCGCCGCGTAAATCTTCCAGGGTTAAGGTGTTGTTTTCAGCGCGCTCGGCGAATTCCTTGATCGCTTTTTCGATATCGGCAAAAGACATTCGATCCGCGTCGCGCAGGACAGGCACGACCAAGCCTTCCGGCGCGCCAATCGCCACGCCGATATCATAATAATGTTTGAGGATGATATCGCTGCCGTCGATTTCGGCGTTGATCTGCGGGAAGACCTTCAGCGCACCCACAGCCGCTTTGACGAAAAATGAAGTGATACCCAGCCCGATTTCGTGGCGCTCTTTAAACGATTCCTTGCGTTCCTGCCGCATCTTCATCACGGCGCTCATATCGATCTCGTTAAAGGTGGTCAGCATGGCAGCAGTATGCTGCGCCTCGACTAATCGTTCGGCAATGGTACGCCGCCGCCGCGACATACGGACGCGCTCTTCACGCGGGTCCCGGCTGGCTGGCTGCTGCATAGGTTGCGCGGCGGGTTGGGCCTGCGGTGGCGCGGTCTGCTGCCCGTTGTCCCGCTGGGCGACATACTGTTCCACATCGTCTTTAGTCACGCGGCCCACGCGGCCCGCTGGGAGGAACCTGACCGAGATCAATGCCGCGTTCCTGAGCGACGCGGCGGGCGACAGGCGACGCTTTTTCGGGCACATCCTCTTTGACGGGCGGTTTGTCCGCTTCTTTGGGTGCCTGGGCCTTTTCTTCGACACGCGCCGCCGCACGGTCAGATTCCGGGACAACTGGCGCAGCGGCAGTTTGGGCGGCAGCTTCCTCTATAACGCCCAGCACATCACCCACGTGCACATCTTCACCCGATTGGCGGACGATGCGTCCCAGGATGCCGTCTGCCTGCGCGCCAACTTCCAGGTCCACCTTTTCGGTTTCCAGGGTGACAATCGCTTCCCCGATCTTAACGGGATCGCCTTCCTTCTTCAGCCACTCGGCAACCGTCGCTTCGACAATCGACTCGCCCAGATTGGGGACGATAATATCTGTTGGCATAGTTCGTTTTCCTTATTTAACGTACAGCGCGACGCCTTAACTGATAATAAAATCATCCGTTATTTGATCCGGTCCCTGGTCAAAAGCCTGCCGGATCAATGTTTCCTGATTCTGAGCATGCCACGCTGCCGATCCCTCTGCCGGGCTGGAACTAGGCGCGCGGCCCACATAACGAAGCGGGATGCGTCCAGCAAGCAGGCGCGTCAGGATGGGGAGGACAAACGACCAGCCCCCCATGTTTTCCGGCTCTTCCTGCACCCAGACGACTTCTTCGAGATTGGCATACCCCTTGATCGCCGCTGCTACGTCATCTTCGGGGAATGGGTAAAGCTGTTCGATGCGGGCAATCGCAATCTCAGGGTGTTGTTCGTGATCTTTGCTCGATACCAGATCGATGTAGACTTTGCCGCTGCATAGGAACAAGCGGCAAATTTGATCGGCCTGATCCTTCGCCCGCGCATCGTCAATAACGGGCAGCCAACGGCCTTCTGCCAGATCGCGCAGGGAAGATGCCACCATCGGATGGCGCAGCAGGCTCTTGGGCGTCATGATTACCAGGGGCAGCGGATCAGTTTTGAGCAGAAGCGCCTGCCGCCGCAGCAGGTGGAAATATTGAGCGGCGGTGGTGCAGTTGGCGACCCGCATATTCTTTTCGCCCGCCATATGTAAGAAACGTTCCAGGCGTCCGCTAGAATGGTCCGGCCCGGCCCCTTCGTGCCCATGTGGGAGCAGGAGGACTAAAGAGGGTGTTTGCCCCCACTTGGCGCGGGCTGACACCAGAAATTCGTCCACGATGGCCTGCGCCATATTGATAAAGTCCCCATACTGGGCTTCCCACAACACCAGCCGCTCCGGTTCCTGGATGTTGTAGCCGTATTCAAAACCCAGAGCGGCCATTTCGCTGAGAGGGCTGTTGTACACTTCAAAGGCGGCTTTGGCCTGGGGGATGCACTGCTGCGGCGTGTAGGTTTCCCCGGTTTCAACATCATGAAAGACGGCATGACGCTGGCTGAATGTGCCGCGCTCCGTGTCTTCGCCCGTCAGTCGGATAGCGATGCCATCTTCGAGGATCGAGGCAAAGGCAAGTTCCTCGGCAGTAGCCCAATCAACAGCAGGACTGTCTGGATCAGCCAGATTTTCCAGGCGGCGGCTCATGGCGCGGGCCAGCTTAGGATGCGGCGTAAAGCCCTCTGGCAGGGTGAGCAGCGCCTTGTTGAGCGTCTGAAGACGCTTGATCGATACGGCTGTTTTGACGCGGCGTGCCGTGCCAGGGGGAGCCAGTTCGGGCTGGGGTTCGCTGTAGTCCCGTTCGGCGTTGAGCGTTTCCATAGCCTTTTGCAGTTCGTCCATGCGCTGGCGGACCAAACCTTCCGCCTGTTCCTGGCTGATCAGACCGCGTTCGACCAGCGTCTTTGCCCACTGCTCACGAATGGTGGGAAGGCTGCGAATGCCCTGGTACATGCGCGGCTGGGTGAAACTCGGCTCGTCGCCTTCGTTGTGACCATAACGGCGGTAGCCCACCAGATCGATGAGGAAGTCCTGCCCGAACGCTTCGCGGAAGGCAAAGGCCATACGCGCGACCTCGATGCAGGCTTCGGGATCGTCGGCGTTGACATGCACCACAGGAACTTTGAACCCCTTGGCAAGATCGCTGGCGTAGAGCGTGCTGCGTGACTCTTCTGAGGTTGCTGTATAGCCAAGCTGGTTGTTGGAAATGATATGGATGGTTCCCCCGGTCCAGTAGCCGCTCAGCCGAGATAGATTGATTGTTTCAGCCACGACACCCTGACCGGGAAACGCAGCATCACCGTGAACTAAGAGCGGGAGCGTCACCAGGGGATCAAAACGCGGCGCACCGGGCTGATCGACGGATGTTCCGGCGGCGCGGGCCATACCCTCGATCACCGGGTTAATCAATTCGAGGTGGCTCGGATTGGGTGCAAGCGTTACCGGGACGCTGCACGGCTCCGTCATCGATAACGGCTCGATAGGCTCCTTTATGGTATTTGACATCACCGGTCCAGCCCAGATCATCGCGAAAACGAAGGCTCTGAATCGGGTCTTTAAACTCGGCCAGGACCTGCGCGTAGGATTTCTGCAATATGTGAGCGAGAACGTTCAGCCGCCCCCGGTGGGCCATGCCCAGCAGCACATTGTTGATCCCGTTCCCCGCTGCCGTGCAGATGATCTCGTCCAGCATGGGGATCATCATATCCAGCCCTTCAATCGAGAAGCGGTGTTTGCCCGGAAAGGTGCGGTGGAGAAACTGCTCGAACGCTTCTACCTGGGTCAGGCGGTCCAACAGGGCAACCGGATCGAGCGTTTCCCTGCTCGGGCGGAACTGTCGCAACTCTGCCGCGTTGCGCAGCCACTCGCGCTTTTCGGGGGCGGCGATGTGGCTATAGTCGTAGCCAATAGAGCCGGAATAGACGTTCTGAAGGGTACGTACGGCTTCCAACGCGTTCGAGGTGCTGCGGGCGATGGGGCCGCCGATCAGACTGGCGGGCAGGCGGCTGAGTGTATCCTCAGAAATGCCGTGCGCTTCCAGGGACAACGCTGGATCGCCGCGTGGTTCGCTGCCCAACGGATCGAGACGGGCCTGCAAATGCCCAAACTCACGAATGGCCTGGGCAAAATTAACCGCTCCGACGATCTCTTCGATCTGGTGTTCGGCAGGGGCGGCGGTTTGCTCGTCCTGTGGAGGGGTCCACTGTTTAAAATAAGCACGGGTTTTCGGGTCTACCGATGCAGGGTCTTTCTGGTAGCGATCATATAACTCTAGAATGTATCCCTGATTAGGCCCCTGAAAGTCGCGCCAAGAATCCATACCGCTCTTCCCCGGAAATATTCGTCTCTGTATGGATTATAACAATCATGTGTTTTGGTTTTGCCAATCCTCTGCCAGCAACTGTTCCTTTGCTTATAATCCGTGAAAAAGATGAGGTTGCCTGATGGCGGATGATCTGGCACGTATCGACTATGGTGAGCGGGAACTGCTCTACAACCGTTTTATGGAACCCGCACTGCGTTCGGCGGTAGGCATGCTGGCTCCTCAGCCGGGATCGTGGGGGCTGGATGTCGGGTGCGGGCCGGGCGGCGTGCTGCCGCTGCTTAACGAGGCGGCATTAGGAAGCGCGTACATTGTTGGGCTGGATATTTCGAAAGGACATCTCGTTCGGGCCAGCCAGCAAATTGCGACTACAGCTACGAGCAATCATGTTTCACTGCTCCAGGTCGATCTACGCGATCCGCTGCCGTTTCCGGATCACTCGTTTGACTGGGCCTGGACCGCCGACACCCTGAGTTCAGGCGCTGATGACCGAGCCTTTCCAGATCCGGCAGCGGTCATTCGCGAACTGGTGCGCGTGGTCAAGCCGGGAGGAAAGTTAGCGGCATTTTTTGGCAACTGGCTGGGAGCCATGTTCCTCCCCGGTCACGCTCATATTGAGCAGTGTTTGGTCACTGGGTTAGAAGTGCGTTATCGTAAGCGCGAACACTTTCACCCCTCCTTCCGGCACGAGAATGCCCTGGCATGGTTCCTGGCAGCAGGGTTATCGGATATTCGTGTCTCGCCGCATGTCGTACTTTACCAGTACCCGCTCAGCCGCAATGTTGTGGAGTATATCCAACACCATGTATTTGAGGCCGAATACAACGATCCGCCGGATTTAAAAGCGTATGCGTTGGGGGCCGGGTTGACTGAAGACGATTGGGAAGCCTGGCTGTCGCTTTCCAACCCCGCTTCACCTGACTATCTGCTCAACCGGCCCGATTACTTCTGCGTACGTTATGCGATTCTAACCACCGGGGTTGTCTGAGAACCAGCATCGAGCTATCATCATTCCAGTCCGATATACCTTCTGGTTCGACTTTGGAGCACATGGATGACCGACACCGCCATCACCGATTTTTCTGAAAGTTTTAATCACATGACAGCGCAGGTCTCGCAGTTGGAGTCCGTTCTGACGCGCACTGTTCAGGCGCTGGCAAAAGTGGGCGTCCAGCTTTCGGTGGATCTGGATGGGATGATGCAAAACGTCCGCCAGGATATCGGTATGGTGCAAAAACAAAGCCGCCGCGTGGTCGAGCAGCTTGATCAGTTGCAGGAACTCGTGCGCACAGTGGCGTTGATCACGTCCTCGCTCGAACTGGACGAGGTACTGGCAGAGGTGATGGATACAGTCATCCATCTGACCGGGGCAGAACGCGCCTACCTGATGCTGCGCAACAATGACACGGGCGAACTGACGATCCGGGCGGCGCGCAATTGGGACCGGGAAACGATGTCTGAAGATGATGTTGTCTTCAGCAGCAGCATTGTGAATGAAGCTATCGCCGGAAAGGAACCGATCGTCGCCACAAATGCCCAGGGTGACGCGCGATTCCAGGCGATGAAAAGTGTCGTTCAGCACGGTCTGCGCTCAATTATGTGCATTCCATTGGTGATGCATGGCAACGTCGTGGGGGTGCTCTACGCCGACAACCGGATTGACCAGGGCGTATTCAACCAGCGTAATGTGCCGATTCTGACTGCTTTTGGCACACAAGCCGCCATTGCCATCGAAAACGCCCGCCTGTTTACCCGTGTTCGGAACGATCTGCGTGAAGCCCAACAAGAACTGCGCCATCTGCAGATTCAGATTGACCAGCAGAAATTGGCGCAGCAGGTCAGCGAAATCACGGACAGTGAATATTTTGATCGTCTGACCGAAGCGGCCCGCATCGTTCGCCAGCGGCGCAACCGCGAATAGGTTGTTTGATCCAACGCAAAAACGCGCTTCGTAGTATCATAAGCTCCAATAACCTGAATTGACCGTGTGGAAGGCAAAACTCGGGCAGCCGAGCTTTTGCCGATTCTGCCAAACGGGGGAACTTAAACGATGGGTAAAGATTTAAGCGGCGAGACCATTAAAGGGTATGAACTGCGAGATGCTATTGGCGCGGGCGGTTTTGGACAGGTCTACCGAGCCTATCAAGCTCTCATCAAACGCGACGTTGCCATCAAAATTATCTTACCGGAGTTTGCTAACCATCCTGATTTTATCCGCCGGTTCGAGTTTGAAGCTCAGTTGGTTGCACGGCTGGAGCACATTCATATCGTTCCGCTGTATGACTATTGGCGCGAACCGGACGGCGCTTACCTTGTGATGCGCTGGCTGCGCGGCGGCAGTTTGCGCAGCCAGCTCAAAGGCGGCTCCCTGCCACTCGACAGGGTAGCGCTCATGCTCGATCAAATCGCGGCGGCCCTGTCGGCAGCGCACCGGCGCGGAATCATTCACCGTGACATCAAACCGGATAACATTCTATTTGATGAAGACGGCAATGCCTATCTGGCCGACTTTGGCATCGCCAAAGATCTGCGCGACTCCAGCTACGATCTCGGTGGGGAAGAAGGCAGCCTGACCGGATCACCGTTTTATATCTCTCCGGAGCAGGTCGAGGATAAGCCCGTTTCGCCACAGACGGATATCTACAGCCTGGGTATCCTGTTGTATGAAGTCCTGGCGGGCAAACCGCCATTCACGTCTGAGGAGGGATTGATTGACATCCTGATGAAGCAGGTCCATGAGCCAATGCCATCTCTACTGGACTCGTGCCCCGACCTGCCCCGCGCCCTGGATGAGGTAATCCAACGCGCGACGGCTAAAAAACCCGATGCTCGCTATGCCGATGTGTTGGTTATGGCTTCGAGTTTCCGCAAAGCGATCAGGCTGTCTCAGGAAGCGCCTTCGCCTCACCCGATCAAACCGGGCATTGTCGAAGTGGACGACGAAATCCTGATTTTTACCAAACCATTAACGTCGTTGGCGGGAATAACCATCAATATTGTTGATGCGGCAGTCGATAACCCCTACAAAGGTCTGCATGCCTTCCAGGAAGCTGATGCCTCCGACTTCTTTGGACGCGAGGCGCTCATCCAGCAGCTTTTGACGCGGGTTGGAGAGCCATCGGCTTTGGCACGTTTCCTGGCGGTAATTGGCCCCAGCGGCAGTGGTAAATCGAGCGTGGTCAAAGCAGGTGTGATCCCTGCCCTGCGGCGTGGCGAACTGCCCCGCTCTGAACGCTGGTTCCTGGCTGAAATGGTTCCCGGCGGCGATCCCTTCCGCGAATTGGAAACGGCCCTGCTCAGTGTGGCCGTTGATGCGCCTGAGGGACTCAGTGAGTCGCTGCGCCGGGATGATCGGGGCCTCTTGAACGCGGTCACGAAAGTGCTTCCTGGCGATGACAGCGAACTGGTGCTAACAATTGACCAGTTTGAAGAAGTGTTTACTCAGGTGGACGATGAGGCTGAGCGTCTCCACTTTTTGAACAGTCTGCTAGTAGCTGTAACCGATCCGCGCAGCCGTTTGCGCGTGATCATCACTCTGCGGGCCGATTTTTATGATCGCCCGCTGCTGTACCCTGGCTTTGGCGAACTGCTCCGCAAGCGAAACGAAGTCGTGATGCCGCTGTCGCCTGACGAGATGAAGCGTGCTATCGTGGGCCCGGCGGAGCGGGCAGGATTGACCGTTGAACCGGGATTGCTGGCAGCAATCGTGACTGAAATCAGCGAACAGCCGGGCGCACTGCCTCTCCTCCAGTACACATTGACCGAAATTTTCGAACGGCGGCAGGATAATCGCCTGACGTTGGAAGCATACCAGGCCAGCGGCGGCGTGCTGGGAGCATTGGCGCGCCGTGCCGAAGAACTCTACCTGGCGATGGAGCCCGACACGCAGCAGGCAATGCGCCAGATCTTCCTGCGGCTGGTCACGCTGAGCGAGGGGGCGGAGGACACGCGCCGCCGCGCCCTGCATCACGAACTGACAGCGGTTGTCGAGAACGAACGAACAGCGGAAGAGGTGATCTCGACCCTTGGCAAATATCGTTTGCTGACCTTTGATCACGACCCGGTAACTCGCGCGCCTACAGTCGAAGTGGCCCATGAGGCTTTGATCCGGGAATGGGAGCGCCTGCAGGAGTGGCTTAATGAAAACCGCGAGGATATCCTGCTGCAACGGCGGCTGTCATCGGCAGCAGATGAGTGGAACCGGGTGGAACACAACCCCAGTTTCCTGACTTCTGGGCTGCGGCTGAGCCAGTTTGAAGGGCTGCTTGAGCGAGGGAATATTGCGCTGACGTTAGGTGAGCAAGAGTATATTCGGGCCAGCGTTGCCGCACGTGTAGCTCAAGAAGCAGCCGAAGCTGCACGCGTTGCCCGTGAAGAAGCCCTGGAGCGCCGATCTCGCCAGAGGTTGAAGGCCTTAGCTACCGTGTTCATGGCGGCAGCCGTAGTGACATCTATTCTGGCCGTGATCGCACTTCTCAGTTTTAAGACGGCGCGGAACCAGCGGGCGGCGGCGCGATCTGCACAGTCGGTCGCGGAGCGAAACGCTGATGTATCGCACAGTCTGGCTCTGGTTGCCAGCTCCCAGTTAGAACTGCAAAATCACAACACTGATGAGGCGATTGACCTGGCAATTCAAGCGAACCAGATTCCCAATCCCCCAATGGCGGCATTACAAATGTTGGCAGCCGCGGCTCAGGCCCCCGGAACACGGCGAGTTTTGAGCGGGCATGAAGACATCATTTCAAGCGCCGTTTTTACCCCAGATGGACAGCGAGCGCTGTCCGGCTCATGGGATCAAACCCTCATTCTGTGGGATTTGCAGACTGGCGCAATCCTCCAGCGTTTTGAAGGACATACGGACCGTGTCCGCAGTGTGGCGATCAGTGCGGATGGAAGCCAAGCCATTTCTGGAGGCAGGGATGGGGCGATTATTCTGTGGGACCTCACCAACGGCCAAGAGATCAATCGGATGCAGTTGGACGCCGACCATACGGCGTATACTGTGGCCGTTTCGCCAAATGGGCAGCAGGTGCTTGTCGGTGCAAATGACGGCCTCCTGATCTTGTGGAACGTGGAGACAGGCGATCAACAGAGCTGTTTTGAGGGGCATATGGATACCATCACCTCGGTGGCTTTCAGTCCCGATGGGCAGACGGCAATTTCCGGCTCGTATGATGAGTCGATTATCTGGTGGGACCTGGCGACTTGCGCCATAAAGCAGAAGATTGAGGGTACGCACAGCGGCGGCGTAGCGACGGTACAGTTTACCCCTGATGGCTTGAACGTGGTATCGGGTGGTGGCGATCAGATGGTGAAACTGTGGAGCCTGGAAACGGGTGAAGAAACCCAGACCTTTAAGGGGCATGGTTCCTGGATCGAAAGTGTTGATGTCAGCCGGGATGGGCAGTTTGTTCTGTCCAGTTCCGACGATGGCAGCATCCGCGTCTGGGACATCAACACGGGAGATGAAATAAGTCGCCTGATCGGTCACGATGGTGTTGTCCGGCAGGCTGTTTTTAACGCCAGCGGCACACAGGTTCTCTCTGCCTCTGAAGATATGACACTTCGCTTGTGGGATCTGCGCAACGGAGCTGAAATCCGACGCTTCAGCGGGCATACAGATATTCCGATCACAGTAGTGCTTAACGCGGACGGCACACAGGTGTTGACGACTTCTATGGATGGAACCGTTCGCCTGTGGGATTATGCGTCTGGTACCGAATTAGGCCAGTTTGCCCATGATGGAGCGCCGATGGTTGCCATCTTTGCTCCTGATGGGAAGACGTTCATTTCCGCCGCCGTAAATACTGTCTACGAGTGGGATATTCAGTCGCAGAGCATCATCCATACGATGGAAGGTCACAGTGATGAGGTTGAGGCTCTGACGCTTAGCCCCGATGGAAAGACCATCTTCTCCGCTGGATTGGACGCAGTGATTATTGCCTGGGACCGGGCAGAGGGTACAGAGCTTTACAGGCTTGAAGGCCATGAGAACTATATTTGGGCGGTAACGATCAGCCCTGATGGCAAAACAGCCTTGTCGTCTTCGGACGACGGCGACATCATCTTATGGGTACTGGAAACCCATCAGCCAGTTCGCCATTATGCTGGGCACAGCGGAGGCGTGACCAACGTTGCGTTCAGTCCGGATGGCTTGACAGCGATCTCGTCCTCTCGTGACACAATGATGATGCTGTGGGATGTAGCGACAGGCAGCATGTTGCGCCAATATACTGGACATACAGGCAGCGTCACGACGGCTCTATTCAGCCCCGATGGAAAGACCATTCTATCGGCGTCGGAAGATGGCACACTGCGGACATGGGATGTAGCGACTGGAACTATGATCAGGCGGTTGGAAAATGGATCAGCCGTCTGGGATGCAGTTTGGGGACCAGACGGAAAGACCGCGTTCTCGGTCTCACCGGATATTACCGTGCGTGAATGGGAGGCAGCGCCCCTGACCCTCGATGGCTTGCTCACCTGGACGCATGCGAATCGCTACGTGGCAGCACCTGATCAGTAAGCGATAATTTCGGAAAAAATTGATGTTAAACTAAGGCTAACTTCGTGTATACTGAAGTTAGCCTTAATTATTTGGCGCGATACTTCATACTTCGACACTATTCCTTAAAAAGCGCAGACCAAATGCATTAGAGAGTGATGGCGGCTTTACGTCATATAAAAACACCATAAGGAGTTGTTCACAATGAATCGGAAAGTCTTAATCGTCGCGTTTGTGGCTGTACTGATTGTAGGTCTTGTTCCCGCTGCCGGTGCCCAGGAAGCTAAATTTAAAATCGGATTGGCGGTTCCTACAACCGGTGATACCTATTATGGAGCTATCAACGATGGGGCCGCTGCTGCTGCCGATGAGCTGGGTGTCACCCTGGTTGTAGCAGCGTCCGAAAGCGAAGAGGCGGCTGATGTCCAAGACCTGATCGACCAGGGAGTGAACGCAATTCTGCTCACCCCCGCAGATCCAGAAACCAGCCTGGACGCGATTGCAGCCGCCAATGAAGCCGATATCCCCGTGTTTCTGCTCGGTTCCGATGTTGATTCGACACTGGGCGAAGTTGAAGTAAATGTTGTCAGCCGGATTTTGCCAGATGGAGCAACAGAAGGGGAACTGGCAGCAACGACGTTGTGCGGCGCGCTCAATGAAGCGGGAACGGTGATCGAACTGCTGCCCGTTGATCTGACACCTGCTGACAATGCCGACGAACCAGAAAGCGCTTCGGTTACTTCAATTCTTGAACGGCACGATAGCTTTACTGCTGCCATGACCGAGCAGTGCCCGGATGTAGTCATTCAACCTCTTGATACGACCGGCCTGACTCACGATGAAGTGGTGGATGCCTTTGCTGCCGTGTTGGGCGAAGAAAAAGTGAACGGCGTTTTTGCCTACACCAGCGATCAGGTTCTGTCGGCGATGGAAGCTTCCATTGTTGCCCGCAGCCGGGGCATCACCTTTGTCAGTTTCCAGGTGACAGAAGACGCGGTTGCTGCCATTCAGGAGGGCCGTTTGACCGCCGTCATTACGTCTAGCGGAACAGAAGTTGGGCGAATCGGGATGGAAACGGCAGTCGCCTATTTGAACGGGACCGAGATTGAAAGTCTCATCCCGGTTGATTCGATTGTGTTGAATCTCGAATCGTTAGCAACATTCCGCTGCGCTTCGTGCAATCGTCCGGAAAGATAAAGCTCAAGTTCGTTCAAAAAGATATGCAGGGCGCGAAGTGTTTCGCGCCCTGCTTGATTTTACCATCAGTATGCGGAGAATAGATGGCTATATAGCGCAGGCGTCTCCTATACCATCCGCATTACTATCTAACTGATCGCTGTTGGTGATGGAGGGACAGTTATCGCAGGCATCACCCACCCCATCTGGGGTATTCCCGACACTGCTCTCTCCAATATCTTCCTGACCAGAATTGCTGACATAGGGACAGTTGTCCAGGGCATTATCAAAGCCATCCGCGTCAAGGTCACTATCACAAACATCGCCTATGTTGTCGAAATCCGTGTCTTCCTGTCCAGGATTGAAGTTTAAAGGACAGTTGTCCATGAAATCATAAACACTATCCCCATCAGTATCTGGAGGCAACATTGGACATCCTGAGGACGGGCCGGGTAAGGTTGGGCACATGTCATAGGCATCAACAAACCCATCTCCGTCACTGTCGTCGCAAACATCGCCTATACCGTCGCCATCCATATCTTCCTGCCCAGGATTAAAGTCCATCATGCAGTTGTCGAAGTCATCGTCAACGCCATCCCCATCTATATCAAACATTGGAGTGGCTGTTGGGCATCCTGAGTCTGGACCAGGCTGAGTCAGGCACAGATCGCATTCATCGCCAAATCCGTCTCCGTCCTGATTAGCCTGACTCGCATTGGGATAATACGGGCAGTTATCGCAGGCATCGCCCACTCCATCAGCCGAATAGTAGAAACTGATCTCTGCCGTGTCTTCCTGACCGGGATTGCTGACAGAGGGACAGTTGTCGGA
Source organism: uncultured Chloroflexia bacterium (assembly GCA_963753545.1). GTDB lineage: Bacteria > Chloroflexota > Anaerolineae > Aggregatilineales > Aggregatilineaceae > CAVWCQ01. The sequence goes on along the minus strand of CAVWCQ010000008.1, from coordinate 3,868,510 downwards.
AGAGTCAAGTATCCCGTCCTGGTCTGAGTCGGGTATAGGAGATATTGGCGGCGGATCATTATAGGTGTCACAGGCGTCGCCAAAACCATCGTTATCGGCGTTGCTCTGATCCGGATTGAAATTCCAGGGACAATTATCCTGGCTGTTTGCAATGCCGTCCTGGTCGGAGTTGTCAAGTGGATCACATACGTCGCCAATGCCATCCTGGTCAACGTCTATCTGATCGGCGTTAGGGGCATCTGGGCAGTTGTCCTGGTCGTCGGCAATTCCATCCTCATCGCGATCCACTACCAACCCCGACTCTGGATCGCAGGCATCGCCCAACCCGTCCCCATCGTAATCGCTCTGGTACTGGTTGTAGACTGTTGGGCAATTATCCAGGTTGTCCAGGATACCGTCCTGGTCTATATCGCTTGCCGCCTGACAAGCATCTCCAACGCCATTGCCGTCCGTATCCTGCTGATCTGGATTAGCGACAGATGGGCAGTTATCGTTGACATCGAGAACGCCGTCCTGATCAATATCCAGATCGTTGAAGAGGTCGCACACATCACCGATGCCATCCCCGTCGGCATCTTCCTGCTGCGGGTTAACCAGCACCGGGCAGTTATCGGCTTCATTAAGCACGCCGTCATCATCATAGTCGGGGTCGGCTGGATCAAGTTCGACCAGAACGATCTGATCCCCACTGGTATCGGTAATGGCTACGGCAATCGAGTTCTGGGTCGCCTCGCCACCGCCAACACCCGCCGCCAGCGTCGTAAAGGTGTAAGCGCCGGGCGGAGCTGATAACCAGACGATAAACAGCGGTTCATCGGTGAATACCAGCTTGAAATTGGCTGGTACAGCGATGATATCGTTCCTGGGCCCAAGCACAAACCAGGTCGCCTGGAATAAATCGCCGGGCTGCACCGTAATCTCTGATGGCATGGGCGTGCCGTCGATATTGCGGATGCCCCAGATACTCGTCACTTCGTTTGTAGTCAGGTCTACAACGAGTTGGGCGCTGACCGGCGGGCCATCCTGAAGATAGACCACACCGTTGATAATCGCCGAGTTGGCATTGTAACGGCTGCGGAGCAGCAATATGGGAAGCTGCGTGTTACCGTCCGATAGGTAGGGAATTGTCGCTGCCCAGAGAACCGTCTGCGGCGCTTTATCCTGACGGCGGGCGCGGGTATCAGACTTGATGCCGTTCATCGTTGTGTCCGATGAGTTAGCTTCCAGACGCTGATAATCGACAATAATACGCTGGCCTCTCCCGATGTCCAACAAAATCAGGACAGAAGAGTCAACCAGACTGTTCTTGACGGCCTGAACACTGACTACCGCCTGTGGGCCATCGGCTGAGACGCCAAGCAGGGTGTTTTCGAACCCCGCCGACGTGAACTGTGCGGCCAGGGTGTAAAACTGTCCCAGAAAATTTGGCCAAAGCTTGAGCGAACTGGGTACTTCCTGAAGGTATCGTTCTTCCCGGTTATTTTCATAGAAGTTATTAGAACTGCGCGGAAAATAGATTGATAGTCCGCCTGATCCTTGCAGGGCTTCGCTGCTCTGGTAATAGAGCATCATGTCCTCGCCCGCCAGATGGGCGTTGTTAGCCGCGTTTTGTAAGGCTGGGTCAGCGGATTGTTTGGCAACCAGATCCATAAATTGCAGTAAATCGGTCGCGGCCCATACATCGGTGAATTGTGGATCATCAAACGCGCCGAAGACATGCGTCTCGCTCCGGGCGCTGCCAATCACATCAACCGCTGTGTCCGGCTGGATGCTAACCTGAGTTGTAAAGTCGTCAAGCGCGGCCACAACCTTATCGGACTGGCTGAGATCGACCAGACCCAGACTAAAAGTCGGGTAGCTGGTGACAACTGTTGTGTAAAAGTCGGTAAAGCTGTCGACAACAGCCCGGCCAAACGTTTCGCCATCTATGGTTGGCGTACTGGCAAGAGCATCGAGTGAGCCAAAGTAGTCCCAACCATTGCCAGGAATCAGCTCCGCGCTGCCGATGCCATAGTGCGCATAGGGTGCCACGGCCTGGTAGACTTCCAGCGCTCCCATCAGACAGGCATCAAAGCCTATGATATCGAACTGCCCTATCCCGGTCTGGTCGACTGTTTGCTGCAAGGCCTGAGTCAGTTCGGGTAGACTTAGATCATCATAGTCTGAACTTTCGTCCGAGGCCACCCCATACCACGATCCGCCATGATCCCAGATGATCAGCGCGTAGTGTTCGGCAGGATAGGTCTGGACAGCCCAAGATGCAAAATTAACCAGTGTTGCCGGATCGCCGGTGTTGGTTTCGCCCATCTCATCCACGCTCTCCGATGCAATCTGAGTCAGAGACGTGTCCTGGGTGATAAACAGGCGGCGTGAGTTGGTCCAATCGCCATTGGATGTATTGTAGTTGGGTGAACGGTCAAGCTGCACGAGAATATTCATGCCGGTTGTACTGCCGACATATTCCATCTCGTTGATATCGCCTATCGCAAACGGTTCAAGGTCATTATCGGCGGCCATATAGACCATGACCGTCCAGGCGGCTGTGTGAGACTGTGCTTCTCGGCTGGTGATGGGTGCATGCCGGTCCGACCGATAGGCGAGACGCAGAGCATCACGGATTTGATCTGCCGTCGAGGGTACGTAGGGCGCGCTAACTCTTACCCGAAGTGGAACAGAAGATCGCGGCGCGGAGGATGTTACTTGTGCGCCACCCAATAGAAAGACAAGGCCAAAAAATAACAGCAAGCGGATTGTTCTCATCAATACTGCCCCCAGAGCTAGGAGAGACGGTTGATTGTGTGCGCAGTTAGATCTCCTACCTGTCATTTTATACCCAGATGGCAGGTAGGAGTTAATTGACAATTGTCACGACAATCTTTTAGTCTTTCCCAGGAGCAGATAAAGGTTGTTTATTTGGCAAGCAGATCACGACTTTTGCCGAGAATGTCTTTGGCCCCTTGATAGCCCATCCCGCTGAGATTCGCTTCGTGTCGTGCTCGGCCTCGCTGCCAGAGAGGTATTCCATCAGGAAGTAGTGGACCGTCTTAAAGACGCGCACGCCCCGTGAGACGTAGAACTATTTTTCCGGTTCTCCCAGCGCGGCAACAATGCGCAGGGCAGCTTGTTCGTAGCTTTCGTTTTTGTGAACAAGCCCTTTGGGCAGTACCCACTTGTGATAACCCGCATCTTTGCAGATCAAGACCTGAAGTCCGCCGGGAGTGGTGCGATACACCACTCCCCCGGCAGAAACTTCATCATGTGATTTCACCAGCGCACCAGCATACTTTCCATGGTCAGACCGGGGCCAAAAGCCATCAACACGCCGTAATCGCCCGGCTGCGGCTTGCCTTCCCGCTGAATCCGATCCAACACAAAGAGGATGGTGGCTGACGACATATTGCCATAGTCATGCAGCACTTCACGCGAGTAGCACATCTCAGCATCGGAGAGGCCCAGCCTGTTTTGTACGTGGTCCAGAATCTTACCGCTGCCGGGATGCACGCCCCAGAAGCGGATATCCTGGCGGGAAAGCTGATTTTGATCGAGCAGTTGATCGACAAACTTCTCGATTTCGGCTGCCAGTAGATCGGGCACATAGGCGGAGAGGCGCATCTGGAAGCCATGATCGGTCAGGCGGAAAGCCATGTGATCGAGGGTGGTATAGTCACAGTGGGTTGCCGCGTCGAGCATCCAAGGCCCACTTCCGTGGTGGTCCTTCGTGCCGATCAGCACGGCGGACGCGCCATCGGCAAAGAGCGCCGCTGAGACCATGTTCTCCAGCGTATCGTCCATTTGCAGGTGCAGCGAGCACAGTTCCAGCGTGAGGACCAGGGCGATCCGGTCGGCACGTCCCGCCGAGACCGCTTCCCGCGCGCGCAGCAGTCCAGGGAAGGCGGCATAACAGCCCATGCCGAGCACGCTGGTTCGCCGCAGATCAGGGCGCATGCCCAGCCGCCCGGCAAGCTGAAGATCGAGGCCAGGGGTATCGATGCCCGTGCAGGACACGACGACAAAATCATGAATGTCGCTGGCGCTGCGACCTGCTGACTCGAGGCAGCGCCGAATTACATCTTCTCCCAAAGGAACGGCTTCTTCCAGGTAGCACATATTACGTACCTGAGTGGTTCGTGTTTCCGCAAAATAATCGCCTCCGACAACGGCATGGCGATAAGCAACGCCCGCATTACGAAAGATCGTTTCGGTGCGCGGATCGCTGCCGAGGCCCAGGTGCCGCATTTGATCAAAGAGTTCCGCTTGGCTGTAGCGGGGAGCGGGCACACCGGTTGCAAGGCCTAGAATTTGCGGGGTAGTCGAGAATGTTGTCATTGATGCTTGCTTATCCTCTTAAACCCCTAGCGAAGGGGCGCTTGTTTGATGGATGAGTTTCGTGTCGCGCGTGTGCGCAACCAGATAATTGCCCAAGGGTGGAACAGCCGACAGCAGACGGAGGGTGGGCGACAGCAAGTGAGGCCGGAGCATGATCCCTTGCAGCGCTCGGCCCAGTTTCAACCGTGAGCCAAATTCGTGCTGCCAGGCTGCTGCATACTGCTGGCGCAGATCGAAAGCAGTCAGATTTCTGGTGAGAAAGGCCGCGCCATACGCCGCCGCCAGCTTGCCGCTGTGCAGAGCCATCGCAATGCCGTCGCCCGCTAGCGGCACGATCAATCCGGCAGCGTCGCCAGCCATCAGAATATCCTGCTCAACGGCCTGTTTGCGGATAAAGGGAACCTGCCCAATGCTCAGCCAGCGGTCACTGATCATATCTGCCTGACTCAGCCAGGATTCCAGATGCGCGTTTTGCCCGCGCATCCAGACGATAAAATCCTGAACTGCTGCAGGGCCGTTTCCTGCTGCGCGCTGAAAGACGGTCTGCCGGACCAGCAGGCAGACATTCGCCGCGCCGCCTTCAATCTCCGACATACCGCAGTAGCCGCCAGGGAAGGTATGCAGTTCGATACGCCCCGGCAGCGGCGGCCCGTGAAAATGCGCTTTTAAGCCGACAAAGGGCTGAGAGTGATCTAAGAAAGCGCGGTTAAGCGTGCGATCCAGGCCGCTCCGTTTGCCGTGCGCGCCAATCAGCAGACGCGCTTCGATCACTTCGTTGCCTGCTGGTGTGCGGGCGATCAATTGGAAGCCGCTGTCCAGGCTGCCGCCGATATCGCTGATCGTCGTGCCTTCGCACACTTCGACGCCACAGATACGCGCCTGCTGTGCCAGGGCCGCGTCAAGAGCGCTGCGGCTGATACCCCAGGCTGTACCGGGCAGGGTGGTTTCCCAGACTGCGCCGCTGGGAGCCGTCATGCAGACTGTCTGGATAGGAACTGGACGTAAATCCGCCAGGGCGGTCAGTAGGCCCAAGCGATCAAGCAGGATCATACATTCCGGTGAGAGAAATTCGCCGCAGACTTTGTGGTGAGGATAGGTTTTGGCCTCAAAGAGCGCGACGCGCTGGCCCTGTTCAGCCAGAGTGATCGCGGCGCTGCAACCTGCCGGACCGCCGCCGATAACTGCCACATCAAAGGTTGTCATTTGTCTGCCACCAGGGTCATGCGCCAGGGCCAATGGGTATAAATCTCTGCGCGCTGCAACCCGGCAGCATCGGCTAACTCGCGCAGTTCAGCAGGGGTATAGGCCCGCCGCACCGAAAGAGCGCCATCGTGCCGGGTGAGATAATTGCGGGCAAAGATGGGTTGGACCAGTTTGAACGCGCTCCAGGGGAGCCAACCGCGCACCAGATCGCTCATGATGATGCCGCACCGCGCACAATCAAAAGCGCTGCGGAGGAGCGCGATCACCTCGTTGGGCGGGAAGTGATGCAAAAACAAGGATGAGATCACATAGTCCACGCTTTGTGCGGGCAGCGGGAGCCGCAGCGCGTCGGCTTGCAGCAGAAAAACAGCGGGGTGCCTGGTGGCTACAGCTAAGTGCCGGGCCATCCAATCGATGCCCAGGACGCTGATTGGCAAGCCGCGCACCTCGCTCCATCGGACAAGCGCCGCCGGAACTTCGGCTGCTCCAGTTCCCAGATCAACCAGGGTGACGGGCTGCCCGGCGGATGATCCGGCGGCAAGCAGGCGGGGATACAAATGTCGAGTCAGGGCGCGGAAGCCGCCCAGCCAGCGGTTGATCCGCCACATCTCGGCCAGATTTTGCTGAACATCTGCTGTTGTGCCCTGGCCCAAGTCGAGCATTTCCGGTGCTTCTATGCGCTCAGGAACGAATATACCTGCACTCGCTCCCAAATACACCGTTTCAGGTCTTGTTGTCATTGTTGATATCACCAGTTTTAAAGAATCGATATTTGTAAAAGAGAGCCGCGAAGTATTTATGAGGATCAAAGAGGCAAACCAATTTTGATGAAACAATTATCAGAAATTCTGCGGCAAATGCCCAACAGGGTGAGGCTGTGCTAAAAAATGAATATTATCAACGGACGACGAAAGGCGAACGAATTGCCAGAGTATGATGCGATTGTGGTAGGGTCAGGCCCTAATGGGCTGGCTGCTGCCGTAGAACTGGCCCGATCAGGGTGGTCTGTTGCCGTCTTTGAGGCCAGGGAGAAGATTGGCGGCGGCACACGCTCCGAAGAACTAACGCTGCCCGGTTTTGTGCATGATGTTTGCTCTGCGATCCACCCGCTTGGCATTGGTTCACCGTTTTTTAAAACGCTCCCCCTGGAAAAATATGGTGTCGAGTGGATTTATCCGGAGATCGCCCTGGCTCATCCTTTTGATGATCTGCCACCTGCTTACCTGTACCGCTCGTTTGATCAAACAGCAGCGGCGCTCGGACCCGATGGCGAGGCATGGCGGCAGTTGATGGAACCGTTTGCGCGCCGCTGGGACGATCTGGCCGCCGATATCCTGGCCCCACTGAGACTCATACCACACCATCCCTTGTTGATGGCACGTTTTGGTCTGAAGGCGCTGCTCTCCACGCGCCAGCTTGTCAACAGACAGTTCAAAGGCCCACAAGCGAAGGCACTGTTTGCTGGCATGGCGGCTCACTCGTTTATCCCCCTGGATCGAATGCCAACCGCATCCTTTGGATTAGTGTTGGGCATTCTGGCCCATGCGATTGGCTGGCCAATGGCGCGCGGCGGATCGGCAAAAATCACACAGGCCATGGCAGCGTATTTAACAGAGATGGGAGGCGAGATCATCACCGGAACGCCTGTCCAATCGTTGGACGAACTGCCGCCTGCCCGTGCGGTGCTGTTCGATATAACACCCCGCCAACTCCTGCAAATTGCTGGGGATCGGCTGCCATCCCGTTATCGCCACAGCCTGGAAAAATATCGCTATGGCCCTGGTATTTTTAAGATAGACTGGGCATTGAGCGGGCCGATCCCGTGGAAAGACGCATCGTGCAGCCGGGCCGGAACGGTTCACCTGGGTGGACGTTATGAGGAACTTGCTCAATCGGAGCGCGCACCGTGGGACGGAAAGATAGCGGAAAGGCCGCTTGTTTTGGTGGCTCAACAAAGTATGTTCGATCCTACGCGCGCGCCGGAGGGTAAACATACGGGATGGGCCTATTGCCATATTCCCAGCGGATCATTTGTTGATATGACGGAACGGATCGAGGGTCAGATGGAACGTTTTGCACCGGGCTTCCGCGATCTGATCCTGGCCCGGCACACGTTCACTTCCCCGCAGCTAGAAGCCTACAACCCTAACTACGTTGGCGGGGATATCAACGGCGGCGTGCAAGATCTGAGGCAGTTGTTCACTCGTCCAACGTGGCGCTTCTGGAATCCCTATGCGATCCCAGGCAAAGGACTCTATCTCTGCTCTTCGTCCACGCCTCCCGGCGGCGGCGTGCATGGGATGTGTGGCTATTATGCCGCACGAGCAGTGATGGACGATTTTTCCTAACTCGCTTTCGTTTCGACAACCAGCTCAACGCGATAGTTGACCGCTCTCGAGGGTGCCCCGACCAGATTTACGATGCTGCTGCCCGGTTTGATCGGTTCCTGGAAGATCACTTGAGTAGGTCCATCGTTGACAATGGCATACATCTCGAAGGCCGGATACTCTTCGATCTTGCCATCAAACAAGAGGATCGCTTTGCGCTTATCCTCCTGCAAGTGAATCGCGAGCGTGCCCTCATAATCCAGGTTGGGTGAGAGTTTGATGTTGGCGATTTGCAGACACGGGTTTTTCGTGGAACCGTGCATATCCACTGCCATCGTCAGTCCACCATCCGTTACACGGAAGTCTGAAAAGTACATATCTCTGGTATCAGCGGATTGGTAGCACTTTTCATCACCGGTATCGGGATCAACCTGAATGGTTGGATAGCAGGTATGAAACTGGCAAATCATCTGCGCATTGTCTGTATCGATTTCGATCTCGGAATGCATACGGCAGTGTGCATCAAGATAAGGGCTGAAACCGCGTTGATCGGTGAGAAAGTGGGCGGTGAGGGGCAGCGGGCTGGGCAGCATCGTTTTTCCGGCGTGAGGACCGCTGCCGGGAACCGTTTTTGCTGTCGCGATGTCATGGGGAATGAACACTTTGAGCCAGATTTTGAGACGGTGGATCACTTCGTCCATACATCATTCCTGCTGAGACTAAAAAGGCTAATCTACCTAAGGAATTAACAGATTAGATTAGCCTTGCCAAGAATGGTTGTTATTCCAGCCGGTCGAATAGTTTGTGCAGTTCGCGCGGCTTGGACTTGGTTAACTGGGCGATTTTGTCTTCCGCATCGCGCAGGCGCTGGCTGAGGACGTTGATAAGTTCCAGCGATAGATCGGGATACTGGTGGGTCAGAGCGAGCAATGGTTCGCGGCGCAGGCGGAGAATGTCATCGTGTCCTGTACAGCTACCGCTGAAGCGCTACGCGGGCTGTTATCAAAGAGTGTCATTTCGCCAAAGTAGAAACGCTGCTCAATGGTTTCCAGGCGGGTTGTTGATCCCTGTCGCTGGCCTTCGCGCTCGATGGCTACTTTACCACTGACAACCACATACAATGCGCCGCCAGGATCCCCTCATTATAGATACCGTTCGTCCTCGGCAAAAAGCTGTTCTTCACAGGCCGCGGCCAGAGCTTTAAGCTGGTCAACCGTCATGTTTTGAAAGAACGGTACTTCCTTTAAGAAGATTACTTTTTCAATGGTAGACAGCATTGTTTCCTCCCGCTGTTGGGTTTTTTCTTGTGAATGGCGCGGCCCGGCCAGCAAGCGCATTGCCGTTTGTGCAGCAGCCTGCACTTCTTCCGATTCATCGGCCATCGCATCCAGGACCATCGCCTTAATTTCCTGTAGGCTGAAGACAAATTCGGACGCTGGTGCCGGGGACGGAGCAGCGGATGTTGTGAGTTTATCAGTTAACAGATCGAGCGGATTACGGCGAGCCGTGCGCCGGGTGGACTGCTCGACCCCAGAGGACTCGGCAGGGGATGGTTCGGCAGGAAGCGCTGCCCCAATCTCGGCTAAAGCATAGATCATCACCGCGCGAAGCCAGGAGTCATCCGGCCTCGAGAGCAGTTCACGGATTGTTTGCGCGGTATCCTGCTGGACGAGTTCAAGAGATTCCATGCCCTGCCTGCCCAAATCCGCCGAGGTCTGCTCAACGTCGAACAGAGCAGCAATCAATTTGGCAGTTTGCGGCGTTGTCAAAGATTCAAGAGCTTCAATCGCATTGGCTCGAACGCGCTGGTTGTCGCTTTTGAGGGACTCACTCACCACGCGCACCGTATCAGCGGCATATTTTGCACGCAGCAGGTCGAAAATATCCGTGAGAAGCTGCTGGTTGCGTTGAAGCAGCGTGCTTTTAAGCAGCGCTATTCCCTGATGTGAACCACACGACGTCAGTGCGTTGAGCCGGATATGGTTCTGATAAATTTCTTGCAGGCAAGATTGCAGGTAAGTCTCCAGACGAGGGCCGTATTCGGATGGCTGGATCATGGTCAGGGTGACAGCCGCCATTTTGCTGCTTTCGCCGCGTGTACCATCCATCATTCTTACCAGGGATGGAATCATAGGCGTGCCCAACCTGCTCAGCGTCTGAACGGCTTGTTGGCGCACGGATGATGCAGGATCGGTCAGAGCATCAAGCAGGCAGGTATGAGCTGCTGGCTGGTTCATTTTGCCAGAGATGCGTACGACTGCCAGCCGTATTCGGTCCGACTTGCTTTTCATGAGCATGGAGATTTTGTCTGCAACCAGGGAAACCAGTTTGGGTGGTGTGCTTTTACCTAGCAGCGCCTCAATTCCCACCAATGCTTGCAGCCGGACATCATCTGACTCTTCATCCAGATAGTTTACCAGGCTGCGGATTGTGCGCGCATCGCCGGCCTTGCTGGAGACCTGCACCCCCTGGGCGCGAATAGCTGGATCGGCATGGTTCAGCATAGCGACTAACTCTTGAACAGCTCCCGCCATGTAAAACAGGTCACCGGAGTGGATCAGAGGCGGAATAGCCGCAGCGCGGACTTCCATATCAAGATCACGCAGGCATTCCAGAGCTGCTTCCAAAAATTCCGAGCTGTCTTCGCCGCGCCACTGCTGCAGGCCAGCGAGTGCTGCCCGGCGAATGCGCGGATCAGGGTCATCCAGCAGTCTTTCCCAAAAGGCCGGGGTCAACTCGTTCCGGCTGTCTGTCTCTGAGAGCAATTCAATCGCTGCCAAGCGAGCATAGGTGTCACTGCTGTGGCTGAGTTCCTCCAGGATGGGTCGGGCTTCGCTGCCGCCTACTTCTTTGATGATTTTGGCAATAAAAATCTTCAGATCGCTGCTGGTCGTTTCGTTCAGCTTGTTTCTGAGCCAGTGCATTGTATCGCTGTCAGCGATGGTCAGATCGGAGGCCAGGGACAGTAGAACGGACAGGTCTTCCTGCTCAAGCATCGTAATCAGCGCACGCGAATATTGGCGGCGGAGGATAATGGAAGTTGCCATATAAGCAACTGCCAGGAGTCCCAGCAGCGAGAGCAAGGCCCAGTTCGATGTCATCTGTTGTAAAACGATCAACAGCAGGCTGCTGACGATGAGACCAAGCGGCGTGATCCCGCCTTCAATGAATGCCCTGGCCCGCCCTTTGATTTGCTGTGGCACAGCATTATAAAGAAGATTATTGCTCGTCTCACGGACGTCAAAGCGGAAGGTAGTCCGGTCAAAGTAGGCCAATGCTGCTACGGTGAGATCGACCGGGAAGGCGACGACTAACCCGGAGATGACTAGGGTTCCGGCGGGATAAATCAGATTGGCAGTCCCGACGCCGATCCGGCTGACGATGCGGCTGAACAGGAACATCTGAACCGGCAACATAATCAGACCAGCGAGCGCATTAATCTGGCCGATGAAGATCGAGAGCTGGCGCACCGAGTGCAGTTCGCCCAGCATCGTCTTGCCTGCCTGATAGTTCAGCAGGGCAAAGATCAAAACGAGGATGAAGGTAGAAACTGCCATCCAGCGGAGATATACCGAACGCGACACATAGCGGAATCCCTCACGGATATTCTCAAGATGGGAGGCGTGTTTGAGACTGCCGCCGTGTTCAGCCCCATACTGCTGATGGATCAGGCGCGGCATCAGCCAGACAAGGCCAGAAACGATTACCAGCGATGAAATCCAGATCAGCATGATCCGGTCTGTATCCATGAGCGAGGTGAGCAGGGGGACGGTTAAGCCCGCTGTGATAATGGCCAGCCTGGATGATGAACTGAGGACCGGAACAATGCGCTTTGATGATTGCGTATCGTAAAAGCCATTGACATAGGTCCACCAGTGCAGAATAAAAATGGTGCGGATAACACGGGCCAGCACATAGAGCGTCAGATAAGCCGCGCCAAATTTCTCCATTTCGAGCAGGGATACCCCAAAACCGATGGCAATTACGCTGGCGGCTGACACGGCGATCAACAGCCTGTCGTTGTGGATGCGATCAACAAAGGCCGAATAGATCGACGTGCTGATAATTGATACCAGGGCATGGGCAAGGAAGACCAGCGACAGATATTTGACACCGACCTGCCGTAGAAACGATGCTTCACTGATCGTTTCGCCCCAGGTCATGCCGGCGTAGAATATAAAGAGCATTCCGTACAACATGAGCAGCCGAGGCCATTCGTGTTGGCGGATATTGAACAAGCGGCTTAGCAGTCAAATCATAGAATGTTCCAGCAGTGGATAAATTACCTTCTATACTTTGACAGAGATTTAATAAACTGTAAAGTTAGATAAAAGGTAGAATTGCGATTTTTTCAAAAATCGACACAATTATATAGTTGTGTAGACAATGGCGGGATTATCATATCATCATTTTAGCTTAGCGGCCGGATTCTTTGCTGCCAATTGAGGGACTCTATGAATAGCCAAGCACTTCCGATTGCGCCCCAACTGAACGACGATCCACTTGCTCAATATGCTTTGCAATTGCTACGCCAGCGGCCTTGTATCTCACCGTTGGATGATGTGCTGCACGAAATGGAGAGTATCGCCCTGGATGAATCGATTCCAATTATCGGCCCATTGGAAGGGGCGATTATCCAGATGTTCGTGAATTCTACTGAACCGGGACACCACATTCTTGATATTGGGACAGCGGTAGGCTATTCGGCTTTATGGTTGGCGCGTGCCATAACACCTGACAGTCACGTAACCAGTATTGAGATCGATCCCCAGCGAGCCAAGCGCGCTCGCCAGTTTATCCATCGGGCGGGATTGGAAGAGCAGATAACGGTGCTGGTGGGTGATGTATTTGATATTTTACCCACATTACCTGGAAAGTTTGATGTTATTCTCCAGGATGTGATCAAACACGCTTATTTTGGCTCTGATTCCAGGCTTGCGCTTCAACTGCTGGACCTGTGCCTAGCGCATCTGAGGGGCGGTGGCCTGCTATTGGGCGACAATGCATTCTGCCTGGGCGAAGTGCTGCTCTCTCCTAATGATCATTTGCCCAAGCAGGTATTGGGTATCCAGGCTTATAATGAGGCAGTTGCAGGACATCCCCAGTTGCAGAGCGTGATCGTGCCCGTCCGTGATGGCTTATGGGTGTCACGGTATACAGGTTAGACCCAAAAAGGGGGAGTCATGAAGTATCTCCGCGAATTCCGATGGCGCAACTGGTCCATTAACGTCCGGCTGGCCATTACGCTGTTTTTGGCTGCGCTCATTCCGATGAGCTTAACGGCTTACTACAACCTGCAGGGCAGTTTGAAAAGTGTCAAAGACACGGCCTACCGGAACATGGAACTGGTTGCCACCAACACGGCAGATCAGATCGACCAGTTGATGATCGATAATCGTTATGTGGTTAAACAGCTTGGCGGCGATGCTTCGCTGGTGCGCTACCTGTCCAGTTCGCCCGAAGAGCGCAGCCGCACCCGTGCAGATGCGGCCTACGCCTTGCAGAATGTCCTCGATTCTAATCCCACCTATGAATATGCGTATGTGGTCAACAGGGATGGTAGAACGCAGATATCGCGCCAGATGGAAGGGAAACCTACTATCGAGCGGTTGAACGTCGCAAATCGCGCCTACTTCACGCAAGGAATGGCTGGTAATCCCTATATCGATATCCTGGTTGGACGGACCAGCAGACTGTTGGGCCTGTATTTTTCTTCGCCTGTGTACAATGAGAACGGCGATATACTTGGCGTGGTGGCCATCAAAGTGCAGGCGGTTGCCATTGAGCAGATCGTGAATACGCTCAAAGTAGGCGACAAAGGGTATGCCTTCATCGTCGATCAGGATGGTGTCGTGGTCATTCACCCTGACAGCTCACTGCTCTATCACAGCCTGGCACCACTCCCTCGCGATGTGGAAATACGGGCAGGCCAGCGCTTTGTGCTGGAGGGCTGCACCGATGCGAAAAATCTGGAAGGCTGCACCGTCCCTAATATGGGACTGCCCAAACTGGCTGGGACCCTGAGCAATGCACTAGCTGGTTATACCAGCTACGACTCTGATCACGAATCGCAGATTGCTGGCTTTAAACCGATGGATCAGCTCAGTTGGGTCGTGGTTGTCAGCCAGCCGCAAAGTGAATTTTCGGCCCCGCTGAACCGCCTTGCCACGCAGAGTGCCCTGAGCGTTGTAGTCGTTGGTATTCTGGCGCTTATTGTTGGTTTAAGCCTGGCCCGAACCATCGCCCGACCCATCAAAAAGCTGGCCTGGGCTGCCCAAAATGTCGAAAACGACCGTCCCTTCTCCCCTTCCGATTTGTCGGATGTCATGCAGAACGAGAGCGAGATAGGCGATCTGGCACGAGTGTTCAGCGCGATGGTGATGTCGCTGCGTGCCCGTGTGAACGAACTGAGGACCATTTACGAAATTGGCACGACCATCAGCTCCAGTGTCGATTTGCGCCCGACTCTCTACTACCTGATGAAAGCGTTGAGCCAGGTGATTCCTCACGATGGGGCTGAAATCTGCCTGTATGATAAAAAGAACGCGAGCATGGTCATGCAGATGTCCATCGGTAAAGACGCGGGACAGACCATCGCGACCAAACAGTCTTATCCGATCAAAGGATATCTGGCGCAGTTGTTCGAGCGGCAGACCCTGTTGGTTGAGGATGTCCATAGCGATGAAACGCTGCAAGAAGAGAACGCTGATCGAGCCTGGCAGCGTTACAAGCCACATGCCTATCTGGGCGTTCCCCTGGTCCATAAGAATGAAGTGATTGGCACTATTGAACTCGTCAGTACCCAAGGGTTCACTGGCGATAATCTGCGCATCCTGGAAAGCATCGCTATTCAGGCGGCTATTGCCATTCAAAATGCCCAGGAAGTCGAGACGCGCGAACAAGAACTCAAACAGCAGATCGTCCAATTGCGGATCGAAGTGGATGAGGTGAAAAAGGCGCGGCAGGTGTCGGAAATTGTTGAGTCTGAATACTTCCAGTATTTGCAGCAAAAGGCGAAGGATTTGCGCTCTCGCCGCTGATTAGACGACTGACCTAAAGAAATGACAGGCGCTGCTTTGGAACTCGAAAGCAGCGCCTGTTGTTTGATCATTTAACCTGGGCGTAGGGATAACAGTCATCAATGTAGGTCTGATAAAACTCCCACATATCCTCGGCTGCCAAAAAGTCATCATAGACAGCCATTGGCACATCGCTGTACAGGTAGATTGCCCCATCACGCATTTCAACTTCCATCAACATTTCTACCGGGTCATAGCCAATGACGCGAAACTCATCCGAATTCACGCTCATCCGATTCATGTATTCTGCTCCTCGTGTTTACAATACGATCCATACCCATGCAGATATTAGCGTTGTCCATGATAGGAGGCCCAGGGTGTTCCCGGGTTGTTCGAATCTGCGCATAAGGTCGTTTGAGCAGCAGAGGATAGGTGCCGGATTGGAGCGCTGGTCGCGGGCGCGATTGGGATTGTTATAGCAGTCCTGGTGCTGTACGACAAAGATAATCTGGTGGGCTTTGAAATGCTGCCCGAGTTGACCGAGTTTCGTTCACACTAACAAACTTTTCGAAAAAATTAGTTGATCACTTCGCCGCGTGGCGATCCGCTGACTCCTTATTTTTTGGCATGCTCACTAACGGTCTCCTAACCCTACACCAGCTTTTGTTTTTGTCGATTTTGAGCGGATCGTATTACCATTTGATCCTACAATCACCAAGGCAGGTATGGCAGGCATTTATCCTTAGCATACACCCAATAGGCCCCGCAAAATACTCCTTTAAAGTTGAACCTTAAGTACGAATTTGAAGATATACGAGAGAAAAATATATTATACCCCACCATGGACGACTTCGTTATGCTCTTTTTATGCCTCTAACATTTTATTTTATCAAAATAAGATTATAATAGTTATAACAAACATATAATTCCACGATGGCGGAATTGGGAGGCATTATGCGTATCGCCTATCGAGTGGTTATTGTGCTGTTATTGCTCTATTCCGTCGTCCCCGCCGCACAACCTACATTTGCTCAACAAACAACCAAGCGCGCCGATCTGGACGTGATTGCTGCGATCAACCAATGGCGCATCGACGAGGGTTTGTGGCCGCTGAAGGTTAACGATACCCTCAACCAGCTTGCTATGAAGCAGGCCCAATATTTGATGACTCTTAATGATCTGCCAGAAGGCGGCGATATCCATAAGGGCAGTCAGGGTGAAGGTCCGAAAGATCGGGCTGTCGCATCACCCTTTAACTGGCCTACCTATGGCCGTTCGGATCGGGTCTCGGTTGAAGAAATTGCCTATGTGGGGCACAACGAGACGGCTGCTGTCAATTACTGGAAAGGATCGACTGTTCACCGCAATACAGCCATGAATCCCGCTTACCGGGAGATCGGCGCGGCGGCACTCCCCCACCCCTTCGGATATCTGTATATTGTGGTATTTGGCGGGCGTCCCGATGTGCTGCCAACGCTGGCTGACCCAGGGCAAGGCCTGCTGTACCTGACGGATGAACGCTATTGGGGCGCACAAAACAGCTCCTGGATATCGGGTGCAACCGAGGTGCGGTTGTTTGATGCGGATGGCAAGCCTCTCACATCAGACTGGCAGCCCTGGCAAGCCACCATGCCTATCCCTTCCAATGCAGGCGACCGTCTGTATGTATTGTATTCGAACGGCAGTATCGACGTGCTTTCTGCTGTGGATCTGAACACGGATCGCGTACTGCTGCCAGGGACCAGTTTTGTGGCAGCACCGCCGTCCACAACAACTACCAATAATAGTGCGGCCCCTAATAACCCGGGAGCGCCCGCATCGGTTGGTTCATCTTCGGCTGGCCCGGAACCGCTGCCGACTAATCCCCCGGCTGCCGCCGCCGCCCCTACAGCAACACGGGTTCCACCGCCGACGCAGGCTCCCCAGCGTGCCAGCAGCATTCTGCTGGTTTACAGCCCGCAGTCATTGGCCCTGGTCAATACGTCGGGTCGGGTGCTGGACTTAAGCAATCTTGAAATTGTGCAGGGAACAAACACACTGGCTATCAAGCGGTGGCAAACGCCCTTCCTGGGGGCGGCGCTTGACAGCTTCCCGGCTCAAGATTGTTTGCAGGTCTGGTCATGGAATGAACCGAATGATCTTCCTGCCCCGTCAGAATGCCGTATCCGCCGAGGCATCATCAATGTCGCACCGGAAGCGCGTTTCTGGGGTGCGGGAACGTTTGATGTTCGTTCGCAGGGTACGACGCTAGCGACCTGTGATGCGTCGGCACGGCGCTGTGAGGTGAGTTTTCCGTAAGCCCCCTCATCAAGACGGCCAAAAAGGGCGCGGCGGCTTGGCTTCGCACGCTGCGCCCCTAGCCAATTCTATTTGCCGACGAGGATCAGGACTGAGCGGGGTTTGAGCGTAACGCCGCTTTGGTTGTGGAGCGGTGGTTCGCTACCCGGCCAGTGCAGTTCGGCTGTACCCGTATTGGCAAAGATGTGCCACCGTTCCCATTCTTCAATCAGATCGGGCAGTTCAAATGACTGCTCCTTGTGGTACATATTCATGGCGACGTAGATATGATTGTCGTTCGCCAGAGTGCCTTTGGCGTAGCTCCCGCACAACATAAAGGCCAGTGTGCGCGATTTTTCGCTCCAATCGGGCGTGTCAATTTTCGTGCCATGCCAGGTGATATCCAGGCATCCATTCTCTTTATAGTCTTCGTTGCGCAGGAAGTACCCATTACGCAGAACCGGATGCGTGTGGCGAAATGCAATGCATGCCCGGAAAAACTCAAAGATGTCGTTGTTGGAATGGATGAATCCCCAATTGAACCAACTCATGTCTGAATCCTGGCAGTAGGTGTTATTGTTGCCGCACTGCGTCCGTCCGGCTTCGTCGCCCATCAAGAGCATGGGTACGCCCTGGCTGAGGAGCAGCATCGCCAACGCGTTTTTGATCTGGCGGTGGCGCAGCACATTCACCTCGGGATCATCCGTTGGTCCTTCAAAGCCGCAGTTCCAACTATAATTCTCGTTGGTCCCGTTATCGTTTGGCTCGTTGTTCGATTCGTTGTGTTTCTCGCTGTAGGTTACAACGTCCATTAACGTGAAGCCATCATGCGCCGTGACAAAGTTAATTGTCGCGATAGGGCCACGCCCCGGATAGAGATCAGGTGACGCCTGGATGCGTTTTGCCATTTCGCCCACCTGCCCAGCGTCGCCCCGCAGGAAGCGGCGCAGTGTGTCGCGGTACTTGCCGTTCCACTCCGCCCAACGTCCATAAGCCGGGAAGCTGCCCAGGTGATACAGCCCATCCGCATCCCAGGGTTCCGCGATCAGTTTGGTACGGCCCAGGATGGGATCAAAGGCCAGTTCGCGCAGCAGGGGCGGGTCAGGGAGCGGCATCCCATCGACGTCTCGCGTCATGATGGACGCCAGATCAAAGCGAAAACCGTCCACATGATATTCGGCTACCCAATAGCGCAGGCAGTCGCGGATCATCGCCCGGACGGTGGGATGGTTGCAGTTGAAGGTGTTGCCTGTCCCGCTGAAGTTGTAATAGTAGCCCTCGGGCGTCAGGATGTAATACATCCGGTTGTTCAGACCTTTAAAAGAGATAGTGGGGCCTTTTTCGTTTCCCTCAGCCGTGTGATTAAAGACCACATCCAGGATCACCTCAATGCCATTTCGGTGCAGTTCCTTGATCAGCGTTTTGAGTTCGTTGACCTCGCCGCCATGTTCGCCGCTGGCGGCATAGCCCGTCTTGGGTGCGAAGAATCCAATGGGACTGTATCCCCAATAGTTCAATAAGACTTCGCCCGTTTCGGGGTTGATTCGAGAATGCTCAAATTCGTCGAACTCGAAGACTGGCATCAGTTCGACGCAGTTGATGCCCAGATATTTCAGGTATGGAATTTTCTCCTGCACGGCGTCATACGTTCCGGGGTTATTCACACCAGAGGACTTATGCCTGGTGAAACCGCGCACATGGGTTTCATAGATAATCAGGTCTTCGATAGGCGTATTGAGGGGGCGATCCGTTTCCCAATCAAATGGATCGGCCATGATGCGCGCCCGGTGCTGGAAGGGGTTATCGACATCGACTGTTTTACCCCACACCTCGCGCCCACCAATAGCCTTCGCATAGGGATCGAGCAGAATCATGTCTGAGTTGTAACGATGGCCCGCTTCAGGCTCGTATGGCCCCCAGACGCGGTAGCCGTATTCGATCTCGTTGTGATCCAATCCCACGACGATGATCGGAAAAACGTCGCCTATGCGGAACTCCAGCGGAATAGGGATTTCGACCAGCGGCTGCCGTTCGGTCCGGCGGAAAAGCACCAGCGAGCAGGCTGTCGCGTGCCTGGCGTAGATTGAGAAGTTAACGCCGCCGGGAACCAGACTGGCTCCGAACGGCAGCGGATTGCCAGGACAAAATCCAAAGCCCTCATATTCATGAGTGGCTTGAACCTGTTCAAGCGGGATAGCGTTCTTGGTATCTTCCATCCGGCCTACTCTTTTAGTTAAAGGGAGACGCGCTCTAACAAGGCGACAGGAAATCGGGCAAGGACCGTATGCATCCAGAAGCCGGAATCCTTGTCGGGGGAGAGCGTCTCACCCGTAAAGACATTTCGATAAGTTCCCTCCGCCAGTTCGCGGGGCAAGCTGAGCCGGGTATCGGTCCAAACATCGCCACCCAGCGGCGGGCGTTCGATGCCGTCCGTCAACCCAACAATCAGGCGGGGAACGGCGACGATGATGGTGTGATCTTCGCTGGTGCGGGCAAAGGCGCAAACGTACTGCTGCTTGCTGCCTGCTGCGTTCAATGGAATATAACTATCGCTGTTGAATAAGGTTTCGCGCTCACGGCGAAAAGTCAGGGCGAGATGGGCGAGATAGAGCTTGATACGCCCGTCGTGGCTGTTCTGGAGCAGATCATCGACCAGAGCTACCTGATCCTGGGCCATACGGACTTTCAGATCGTCCAGCAGGGCGCGCCGCAGTCCATAATTAACCGGGCGGCGGTTGTCGGGATCGACCAGACTGAAGTCCCACAGTTCCGTTCCCTGGTAAAGGTCGGGCATGCCGGGCGATGTGAGTTTCAGGAGCGTTTGCGACAGTGAATTAAACTGTCCATAGGTCGCTACGCGGCGCTGAAAGGCCGTGAAGTCATCCAGAAAGGCACGGTTCGCTCGCGGGTCCAACGCGCCCCGGACAAAGCCTAACAGCGCGGCGCTGTATTCTTCATTGGGATTAATCCAACTGGTGTGCACTTTGGCTTCGTTTGCGGCCTTAAGCATATAGGAGGCAAGACGATCACGCAGGTCACTCCACTCGTCGTCGGTGGAAATCTCGAAAGGCCAGATGCCTGTGAGAGTTCTGGTAAAACAGGTATTCGTCATTGTGATCGGGAACCTGGGCTTCATCCAGCATCGTCTGCAATGGTGTGTTTTGGGCACTCCAGCGGTAAATGGCCGCCTCCCAATCAGACGGCATCTCGGACAGCATATCAATCCGGGCACGGACATCCTCACTTCGCTTCGTGTCGTGGGTGGATGTGGAGAGCATGGCATTGGGCCAGCGGCGGCTCCGATCCTGGTTGTGCTGGTGAAACACTTCGATTGAATGCCCGAATTGTTCCGGATGCCCGCCGACTTCATTAAGCGACACAAGACGGTTATAGACGTAAAAGGCGGTATCCTCGACACTTTTGGCCATCACCGGACCAGTGATCTGCTGAAGGCGCATGACAAAGGCAATCACCAGCGGCTGGGCTTCCGGACTAAAGCTGTCCAGATTTTGCAGCAGCAGCGTATCACGCAAAAAGCGAAAAACCAGCCGGGTTGTCTGCGGGTGACGGCGGCGCGCCGTATCAATCGCCTGCCCGATGTAGTGCTGGTCGCGCGCGGAGATATTCTGCGGATCGCTGATATAGGTCCGATAGATGGACATCGAGGCAATCGTGTCTCGGATGGCGTCGGTGAGGCCGCTCAACGTGAAGTCACGGTAGCGGCGGCTTGCCTCGGTAATCCGCTCAAGCTGGTGGCTGAGCGAACGAATTTCGCTGGCAAGCGCTTCGCCCATGATATCCTGTTTTGTGGTCTCAACCAGCCGCTCGAAATCCATTGGTGCGGCGATAAAACGCTGGTAGATATCCTGGAAAGCCGCCTGATTGGCGCTGTTCACGAAAAGGCCATTGACCGAGTTTAAAAAGTCGTAACCTGTTGTGCCATAAACAGCCCAGTCCAGGGGCATCGGTTCAGTTTCGGACAGGATTTTTTCCACCACCACGTAAAAGGGCCAGTTATTGTTGGCCGGGCTGTTTGGCTCAAAGGTGTGCTCAAACCATTCGTGCAGCGCGTCGCTAGTCTGACCATTCGCGGAGTCTGAGCCGGATTCGACGCGGCACAACAGGTAATTTTCCTGCAAGCGGCGGAAATAATCGGGCGGGTTCCACAGACCGTCGGGATGATCGATGCGCAGGCTGCCCACTTTACCCTCGGACAGCAGTTTGTAAATCAGGCTGTGTACGGCCTGGAACACTTCGGGCAGTTCAACGCGGATAGCCGCCATATCGTTGATATCGAAAAAGCGGCGGTAGTTGATCTCATCGGAGGCCACGCGCCAGAATGCCGGGCGGTAGGGCTGCTCACTGAGCACAGTCTCCAGCAGATCGAAGCTGTGCGGCTCACCAACGACGCCGTTAAATACTTCCAACGTCTCATCCAGCATCAGGCGGATATCAGGGCCGGCGCTGTAGAGGGCGGCGATACGCCGCTTGATCACTTCTTTTTCGCGGTTGCGTTCTGCCACCTTTTCCGGATCGGTCTCGGTGTAGTGGGGCAGATAGTTAGCTGCCGTGATGATGCTCTGCAATTCCAGAATATCGGCATGATCCTCGCCCAACTTTTCCTGTAGATTGGGTAGTCGATAACTCAGGATGCTGGCATAACTGCTTGGATTAACCGGCAGCCGGGTATCGTAGTAGGTGATCAAAAAGGCACCGTCCTGGCCGATCAGACGGAGTTCGCCATTTTCCAGCACCGCGCCGAATTGATCACCCAGGATGGGCAGCACGACCTTGTTTGCCAGTTCCGGCTTGACGGGATGCCAGTCGATATCAAAGAAGCGGGCATAGATCGAACTGGGGCCGTTTTCCAGGACATCCATCCACCACAGGTTGCAGGGATCAGCCACGCCCATGTGGTTGGGAACCATATCGAGCATGATGCTCATGCCACGCTCGCGAAGGGACGCAGCCAGCGCATCAAAATCCGCTTCGGACCCGATTGACGGGTTCAACTGGCCGTAGTCGCAGATATCGTAGCCGTGCATACTGCCGGAACGAGCCTTAAAAATGGGTGACAGGTAGAGATCGGTGATGCCAAGGTCTTGCAGATAATAGGACACTTCAAGCGCGGCGCGAAACGTAAAATCGGCATTCATCTGGAGACGATAGGTAGCGCAGGGAATATGCCGATTGTCCATCACCTTCTGGATAGCGGTGCTGACCGGATGTGGATTGGTGGCCGTCATGAGCCATCCTTCGTAAATACCACAAATGAGTTCGGTGGCAGTTCTAAAACAACGCTCCCCAACTCGGAAAGCTGCGACCGGAAAACGGCCCGGCGTGTCGTCCCAACGGGGTTGGACTAACCAGCGTTCATCGGTGGTGTCCAGGCATTTGTTCCAGCAGCCTTCAGGGATAGGCAAGGTGAGCGACGTTGGATTGTCGTTAAAACAAAACGCGGCAAAAACCTCGCTGCCAGCAGCCCAGCGGCGCATAACCAATCACCCGCTCGCGTTCAAAGCTGGTGACATCCATCTGATTTTTGTCCAGGTGGCCCAGGGCAGGTACGGTTTTGCGCAGGCGGATCAGTTCCGTGTAAAAGTCGAGCAGGACGCGATGCTGGCCCTCGCCGCGCTGCGACTGATCGAGCCTGGAGTGTAAAAAGGTCTGTTCATCCTGCGGATCGGGTGCTTCACCTTCCCATTCGTATTCTTTAAATTCTTCCTTGCGCCCCTTGCTGACAGCCTGGGCCAGATCGGGATCGGTGTGGCTGGTGAAATAAAGGAACGGAGCCTGTTCGCCGTATTCTTCGCCCATAAAGAGCAGTGGCAAAAAAGGCGAGAGCAGGACGATCCCGGCGGCGAGTTTCAGCTCGTCAAACGAGACCAACGTGCTCAGGCGATCCCCCAGCATGCGGTTGCCAACCTGATCATGATTCTGAGTGCAGACGACAAAACGATAGGCGGGCAGGTCCAGGGCAAAGGTGCCATGCTCGCCGCTTGCGGAAGGGCGAGTATTCCCCCGAATAGAGGAAGCCCTGCCGGAACGCCTGGGCAAGCTGTCTGAACGAGCCGTAATCCTGGTAATAGCCAAACTGCTCGCCGGTCAGCAGCGTATGCAGGGCATGATGGAGTTCATCGCTCCACTGCGCGTCCAGGCCATAGCCGCCGACTTCGGGTGAACGCAGCAGACGATCATCACTGCGATCACTTTCCGCGATCACGTACACACGGCGGTTGAGCCGTTCCGCCTGGGCATGAACTGCCGCGACCAGTGTTTCCAGGAAGGTGTTCGCGGAAAAATCGAGCATGGCATGGGTGGCATCCAGGCGCAGCGCGTCTATGTGAAATTCCGTGATCCAGACGAGCGCGTTTTCAATAAAATAGCGGCGCACCTCATCGCTGTGCGGGCCGTCGAAATTAATGGCAGAACCCCAGGGCGTGCGATAGCGATCCGTAAAATAGGGGCCATAGTTGGATAAATAATTTCCCTCAGCGCCCAGGTGGTTATAAACCACGTCCAGCACGACGGCGATCCCGCGCTGGTGGCAGGCATTGACCAGTATCTTTAAGCCCGCTGGCCCGCCGTAAGAATTCTGCACGGCATAGGGCAGCACGCCGTCGTAGCCCCAGTTGCGGCTGCCGGGGAACTGGGCAACGGGCATGATCTCGATAGCGGTGATTCCCAGAGCAACCAGTTCGTCCAGATGCGGGATAATGGCGGCAAACGTGCCTTCCGGTGTGAACGTACCGACATGCAGCTCATAAAAAATGTAGTCGGACAGCGGCAGGCCGAACCAGTGCGGGTCGTCCCAGGCAAAACGGGGATCGACTACCTGCGATGGCCCATGTACATCCTGCGGCTGGTAGCGCGAGGCGGGATCAGGGCGGTCTGTTGTGCCGTCCAACCGGAAAAAATAATCTGTGCCAGGAGCGAGATCATCTATAACGATTTCAAAATAGCCCTGCTCATCGCGGCGCATTTCAACCAGTCGCTCGAACGGATCGAGCAGATGAACTTCCAGACTCTGGACCTGAGGTGCCCAGACACAAAAGCGGCAAGAGCCGTCATCCTGTAAAAGTGCGCCGAGTGTGGGTTGCCAGTTGTCGATCATCAGCCCTCATTTAGATTCGAAAAGCGGGCGAAACAGATTGGTTTCGCCCTTTTTTGCTGACCGTATTTTCTAAAAGATACTGGAGTTCAAAAATTAGAAGCCACCAATAAAGAAGATAGCAGATCCCACCTGCCAGTAACCAACCTGCCGGAGCACAGCCCCGGCAGGAGTAGGCGCTGACGGTCAAACAGGTTAGATGACGCGCACCGGCGTACCGACCTCGGCCCAGTTGAAGAACCACTGCGCTTCGGGCGTAGGCAGATTGACGCAGCCGTGACTCATGGGCCGCCCGAAGTTGTTGTGCCAGTATGTCCCGTGAATGCCGTAGCCCTGGTAGAAATACATGGTATAGGGCACCTGCGGCAGGTAGTAGCCGGGGCCGCTCATATCGGTAGCCTCGTACTTCACGTAGACGCTGTAATCACCCTTAACCGTTGGCGTATCGGGCAGCCCGGTTGAGACAAGGTGCGAATGAACCAACTGGCCGTTTTCGTAGGCGTAGATACGCTGGGCGTCGGTCGATACCACAATCGACTTGCCAACGCTGGTCGGCGCTTGTGGCGCTTCTGCCTGAGTAGGCTCATAAATTCCTGCCGCCGGGATGGTCAGTTCCTGCCCTACGTACAGCAGGTCGGGATTGCCGATATCATTCATTGCCAGAATATCATCCACCGCTACGCCGTACTGCTTGGCGATCAGACCCAGTTCTTCACCCGCCTGGACGACGTGCACCGAAGTCTGACCCGTGTAGTGGTTCACCGTTTCTGTTTCCGGCGGCTCGACCTCAAACATGTTCAGGTCCAGAATGCCATCCGCTAACTCGCCCGACGCGCTGACGCGCAGGCGGTCCAGCAGAACCGGAACATCCATTGCCCGGCCTGTGCGCGGTGGATTGCCCTCTTCTGGGGCGATATTCACCTGATCGCTGAGGGCGAACAGGCCGCTCTGGGTCACATTCAGATCAACCGTGTAGTAAGCCGGAATATCTGTCCCGGCACTGGCATTTTCCGCGACCTGCATCACCAGCGGCATGTCCAGACTGACGCCCAACGTCGAAAGCGGTACGCTCCAAGAGCGATCCCCGTCAGTTAGCCTAACAGTCCGAGCTGCAAAGGCCTGCTGCAGGAGTGCTGTTGCGCTGTCTATGGACTCACCGCCAATAGATACTCCGGCGACAGTGACACCCTGAGCGATGGCGTCTCCTGAGGCAGAGGACAGAAGATAGATGCCCAGGCCGCCAACAGCGAGCAGGATCGCCATGCCAAGAGTTGAACAGACCGCCGATGAGGGCCCACGAGAATTTAGAGGGCCTGCTGTGATGGTTATGTGCTGCGGATTGTGCTTGCGCGTGCATGTTCGGTTTGTGCTCCATGAGACCCATTATACAACGCCACAATAAGTTTAGCCGATTTCGTTTAAATAAATGGGCGGCTGTTGCATGGGCAGCCTACGGCCAACCTACGCCTATGTTTGTTACCCCTCACCCAGCCTGATTGGGCAAAGTGAGCAGCACGATACCAGGTAGTAGGAAACGAATCAGAAGTGGACTTTATGTCGTGCAGTTTTCAACAGGGGTAATGGGCAAGCAGATGCGGAAGCGGGTATAGCCCGGTTCGGAGGTAAAGCTAATATTGCCCCGGTGATGTTCCACGATGATACGGCGGGTGATATCCAGCCCTAACCCGGTTCCTTCTCCCATATCTTTGGTGGTGAAGAAGGGTTCAAAAATACGGGATTGGATGTCTGGCGGGATGCCAGGACCGTTATCGGCAATTTCGACCACCAAACGATCACCATCACGCGAGGTGCGAATCCAGATTCTGTGGATCGGTGGTCCCGTCCAGGGCATCAATCGCATTGTCGATAAGGTTCGTCCACACCTGATTCAGTTCGCTGCCATAAACGGATATGCGAGGCAGACTGTGATCATAATCCCGATGAACGGCAATATTTTTGAGCTTAAAGCCGAGGATTGCCAGGGTATTTTCCAACCCATCATGAACGTCAACATCCTGCTGGGGCGTCTGATCCATGTAGGAATAGGCTTTGACGGTACGGATCAGTTCAAAAATGCGGGTCGTGCTTTCTTGCAGGGTCCGCAGCAGGGTTTCGGCCTGAAGCGCGCTTTGCAGCCAGGTGAGCACTTCGGGAAAGGCTTCTGGCCCCACCTTGTTCAGCAGCATTTCCAGGGTGGAAACCGTGACTCCCGCCGTAACCAGCGTCGAAGCAAACTGCCAGCCATCGCTGATTTCCTGGGATTCAAGCCAGCCGGTCAGTTCTTCTTCGCGGTCACTTTGGACGAGGGGATCAACCGATGTCGATGACGAGCGAAAATGGCTCAACTCATTTTGGAACTGCATCAGCGATTCGAGTTGGGCAGTGCTGAGATTAAACTGGTTGAGCTTGAGAGCGAGGCGCTGAATCACCCCGAACACTTCGGGAAGCTGGGTGGCGGCGCGCATACCTGCTGAGGCCGGATTATTCAACTCGTGAGCTAATCCTGCTGCCAGCTTGCCCAGCGCGGATAACTTTTCGTGCTGGTGGACGAGTGTTTCTGTGTTGCGCAGCCGTTCCACCATAGTCGAGAGCAGCAGCCGCAAGGTGGGTGAAGCGTCGAGCGCCTCGCGAAACAGGCTGGCCTCGAACTTTAAGAGGCGGCTCGGTTTGGTCAGGCGAACGGTTGCCATCGGAGGGGCGTTCGTAAGCAGCGAGATTTCCCCGACAAAGACACCCGGTCCTCGTGTCGCCAGCAGGATATCCTGCCCGGCGAGCCGTTTGACAATCTCCATTTCCCCTTCGAGCAGCACATACAGTCCGCCCGCAGGCGCACCCTCGCGCAGCACGATTCCGCCTGCGTCCATCTCCATCTCGGTTCCCAGACCGCTCAGGTGCTCTAGCTGATCCTCCGAAAAGTGCTCGAAAAGAGGAATATCACGCATCTGTTGGAGCATCATTAAAGGCTCCCCAGGTATTGGTGAATGAACATCACGCTCATTGATCCTTCCCCTACGGCAGAGGCGACACGTTTGACCGAGCGGTGGCGGACATCGCCAGCGACAAAAATGCCGGGAACGCTGCTCTCCAGCAGGAACGGATCACGCTTGAGATTCCACCCCTTCGGCGGTTGATCGCGGCGCATCACATCCGGGCCAGAAAGAATAAACCCTTCTTTGTCGCGTTCGACGAGGCCATCCAGCCATTCGGTGTGGGGAGTTGCGCCGATGAAGATAAACAGGGCGCGGGCGGGTAAATGCTGTTTTTCACCCGTCTCGGTGTTGGCGATGGTGATTGACTGCAAATTCGAGTCCCCTTCGACATCGGTAACGGTGGTATTGGTCAACACTTTGATGGATGGCGTCGCCTCGATCTGGTCGACCAGGTACTGCGACATATTGACCGCCAGCGATGGTTCCCGGACCAACATAGTCGTACAGCGAGCGAAGCGCGAAAAATGCATGGCGGCTTGCCCGGCAGAATTTGCGCCGCCAACGACATAGACATCGTCACCCCGGTAAAGCGGGGCTTCGGTCGTCGCCGCACCGTAATAAATTCCGGCTCCGGTCAGCTTGTCACAACCCTGGACATCCATCCGGCGGTAGGAGACGCCCATCGACAGCAGGATGGCGTAACTGGTCAGCTCGGTTCCGTCAGCGAGGTGGGCGATCCGGTACTGATCGCGCAGGCTGATTTCGGTGACTTCCTGCGGCGTCAGGATTTCCACGCCAAAGCGCCGCGCTTGCGTGACGGCACGACGGGCCAGATCTGCCCCGCTCAGACCAGATGGGAAGCCAAGATAATTTTCGATTTTGGAACTCATTCCAGCCTGACCGCCGGGCGCTCGCCGTTCGATCAGCACCGTGCGGAGTCCTTCGGATGCGCCATAAACGCCCGCTGCCAATCCTGCGGGGCCGCCGCCAATAATGATCAAGTCGTAGAAGGGCCGCTCTGGTTGGGTCTTCAGGCCGATTTTATGAGCGATAGTGGGAACATCAGGATTCGATAGCCACGTGCCGTCCGTGAAGAAAACCAGCGGCAGTTCTTCACGCCCACAGCCACACGCCTCGAGCAGACGGCGCGCTTCCTGCGACGCTTCAATATCGAGCCATTCATAAGGAATCAGGTTACGGGCCAGAAAATCGCGAACCTGGTGCGTTGGTGACGACCAGCGGTGTCCAATCAGACGCACCCCTGCCATGTCGGGCCGGAACGCGGCCTGCCAGTCATCGAGGAGGTCCTGCAGCACAGGGTAAAGGTGCTCTTCGGGTGGCTCCCAGGGCTTGAGCAGATAATAATCGATTTTGATCTGGTTGATAGCGCGGATAGCGACTTCCGTATCGGCGTAGGCGGTGAGCAATACACGCTTGGAATCAGGGTACAGTTCAATCGCCTGTTCCAGAAATTCGATGCCGCTCATCTGCGGCATACGCTGATCGACCAGCAGGAGCGCAACCGGTTCGCCTCGCAGTTTGACCCGTTTGAGCGTATCAAGGGCCTTGGCCCCCGATTCCGCCCGCATAATCCGATACTGGCCCCCGTATTGACGCCGCAAGTCCATCTCGACGGCTTGCAGCACATATCCTTCGTCGTCTACAGCAAAAATAATCGGTTTCCCGGTCATATGTCTGCTTCCTGCCGATGATCTATGGTAGAGATTTTAGGGAATGAGCCGCCCTCTTGCCCACGCAAACAATCGAGGGCTGGCTAACGATCTCGCGCACACAAAAAATGATGCGGCTCGAGCGAGTCAGGCATGGTCGATGAGCGCAAATTGCCCGGAAATGATCAAAAAAGGGCTTTACTATGCATCAGGATGGGATCAAGGATCATTTATGGGGTCCGTTGTGATCAACAAGGGGCCTGGAGCCAGCCGAGAAAAAGCCCTAGTTGATCACTTTCTTCTCGTGAGGACCCCGTTACCCCCCCAAAAACGGCATGATGACTAACGATTCTCTAACCGTGGCCCACCTTCAGGCTATCCAGATGGGGAGGGAGATGAGACCCCTCCCCAGATACAATTATAGAACAAATGTTCTTAAACGTCAAGGCCATTGGAGGTCAGTTTGTTCTCGTCTGCTGGCGGTGGTTCGAGTTTGAGTATGATGACTGCCAGGGGAGGAACGGTCAGCGACAGGCTCTGGTCCCAGGCGTGCCAGCTTACCGAGTCCGTTTCTACCCCGCCCAGGTTGCCCATATTGCCGCCGCCGTAATGCGCCGAATCGCTGTTCATCAATTCGACATAGCGCCCCGCTGCGGGCACACCAATTCGATAATTGTGGCGCGGGATCGGGGTGAAGTTGCAGGCAACCACCACAAAATCGGAAGGGTCATCCGCAAAGCGGAGATAGCTAAATACACTCTGATCGGCGTCGTTGGATTCGATCCAGCGGTGGCCTTTGGAACTGAAATCAGTCTCGTAGAGCGCGGGCTGTTCCCTATAAAAATGGTTCAAATCGCGCACCCAGGCCTGCATCCGGCTGTGGGTCGGCCAGTTGAGCAGATCCCAATCCAGGCTCCGCTCCTCGCTCCATTCGCGCCACTGGGCAAACTCCTGGCCCATAAAGTTGAGTTTTTTGCCGGGGTGGGTGTACTGGTAGCCAAAAAGCAGGCGCAGGGAGGCAAATTTTTGCCACCAGTCACTGCCCGACATTTTGCCGATCAGCGAACCCTTGCCATGCACGACCTCATCATGGGACAGGGACAGCACAAAATTTTCACTGAAGGCGTAGATGAGCGAAAACGTGATCCGGTGGTGGGCGTAGCGGCGGTAGAGCGGATCGGTTTTCATATAGTCGAGCGTGTCGTGCATCCAGCCCATATTCCACTTGAGGGTAAACCCCAGTCCACCCAGATAGGTGGGGCGCGAGACCATCGGCCAGGCAGTCGATTCCTCCGCGATGGTCATGGCACCAGGGCATTCCCGGTGCAGGACTTCATTCGCTTCTTTCATGAAGCTGATGGCTTCCAGATTTTCGTTACCGCCAAACTGGTTGGGGAGCCATTCGCCGCCCCTGCGCCCAAAGTCCAGGTAGAGCATCGAAGACACGGCATCCACGCGCAGCCCATCGATGTGATATTCCTTCAGCCAGAACAGGGCGTTGCTGATCAGGAAGTTGCGAACCTCGTTGCGCCCATAATTGAAGATGTAGGTTCCCCAGTCGGGATGTTCCCCTTTGCGCGCGTCGGCGTGCTCGTAAAGGTGCGTCCCGTCAAAATAGCTCAGGCTGTAACCATCTTTGGGAAAATGGGCAGGAACCCAGTCAAGGATGACGCCAATGTCGTTTTGATGGCAGATATCGACAAAGTACATAAAATCGTCAGGCGTTCCAAAGCGGCTGGTTGGGGCAAAATATCCGGCGGTCTGGTAACCCCACGAAGCATCGAGAGGATGTTCCGCGACGGGCATCAACTCGATATGGGTATAGCCCAAATCCTTCACATAGCGCACCAGTTCATCCGCCAGTTCGCGGTAGCTGAGCCATGTTCCGTCCGGGCGACGCCGCCACGATCCAAGATGCACTTCATAGAAGGAAAGGGGGGAGTTTAGCGGGTTATGGGCCGCCCGCGCGGACATCCATTCCGCGTCCAACCACTGGTACGTTTTCAGGTTGGCAACAATGGAAGCCGTTCGGGGCCGCTTTTCTGAAAAGAAGCCGTAGGGGTCCGCTTTTTCGGTCTGGTAACCGCCCAAACGCGAACGCAGCTCGAATTTATAAACGGTTCCTTCGTTAAGTCCAGGGACAAACAGTTCCCAGACGCCGCTCAGTCCATGCGTACGCATCGGGTGGACGCGCCGATCCCAGCGATTGAAGTCACCAAGGATGCTGACCCGGTAGGCGTTAGGTGCCCACACGGCGAAATTCACGCCCTTGACCCCGTTCACTTCACGGAGGTGCGCGCCCAGTTTTTCATAGCCATACAGCAGTTCGCCTTGCCCAAACAGATAGAGATCGTACTCGGTGAGCAGCGGGGGAAAGGCGTAGGGATCGGCAAAAGTTTCAGTCTCATCCTCGAAGGTCTCGGCTTCGTAGTGGTAACACAGCCCAGGCCATTCACCGGGAACACTCAGTTCGAAGAAGCCTTCATCGTGCAGGCGGTTCATTTCGGAACGCTCACCGCTGGTTTCATCCACGATCCAGAGGCGGCGGGCGGTTGGGCGAAAGGCGCGAACGGAAACGTTGTCGCCGTCGGGGTGGGGACCTAGCAGTTCGAACGGAGAGCCATGATCACCGTTCAGCAGCGACTCAATTGCGCCAGGATGGATTTCAAGCGGCATCCTTTTTACTCCCCTCGTTACGTGCAGATCTGGTCTATGGATGATAGCGCCGTTCGAGTTCGGCGGCGATATCTTCCGGGGTCAGGCCGCGCTGGGCCAGCAGCACGAGACAGTGATAGGTGAGATCGGCTAATTCGGAAATGACGCGCTCATCCCCCTGCCCCTTGACCGCGAGGATGACCTCAACCGCTTCTTCGCCAATCTTTTTGACGATTTCATCCTCACCCGCCTCAAAAAGCTTGTTGGTATACGAGCCGGGCTTGGGGTTGACCTGACGATCTCGGATAATCGCGAAAACCTGGGCGAGCGTATCAGTCACGGAGAGCCTCCAATTGGCGGAAAAAGCAGCTATGATTTCCAGTATGGCAGGCCGGGCCTGCCGGGTCAACAAGAACCAGCAGCGTATCAGCGTCGCAGTCGACGCGAATTTCGAGCACTTTTTGCGTATTGCCGCTGGTTTCGCCTTTGTGCCAGACTTGCTGGCGGCTGCGGCTCCAAAAGTGGGTTTCACCCGTTTCAACCGTCAGGCGCAGTGTTTCCCGGCTCATCCAGGCGACCATCAGCACAGTGCCCGTTGACGGCTCCTGCACGACTGTCGGGATCAGCCCGTCCGCGTTCCAGGTTAACTGTTCGATGATTGTTTGAAGGTCGTCCATGTCTCGTCCACCAGCCGTATCGGGATGCCCGCGTTGTGTAGATATGTTTTAACCTGACCTACGCTGAACTGCTTGTAGTGAAAGAGGCTCGCTGCCAGCACTGCATCCGCGCCGCCATCTGTGATCGCGGTGCGGAAGTGATCGAGCGCGCCCGCGCCGCCGGAGGCGATAACCGGAATATTTACCGCGTCGGCAATCGCCCGCGTCAGGCGAAGTTCATAGCCGTCCTGCGTGCCGTCACGATCCATGCTGGTCAGCAGAATTTCGCCCGCGCCGCGCCGTTCGACCTCGCAGGCCCACTCTAGCGCGTCCAGCCCGGTTGGGGTGCGCCCGCCGCTGACAAACACCTCGTAATTTGAGCCATTCCAGCGAGCGTCGATGGCAACCACGATACACTGCGAGCCGAAGCGCTCTGCCCCCTCGGTGATCAGATCGGGCGTGCGCACCGCCGAACTGTTGATGGCGATTTTGTCTGCTCCCGCCAGCAGGGTTGCTCGCATATCGGCTACGCTGCGCAGGCCGCCGCCCACACTAAAAGGGATGAAGATGGCATCGGCTACCCGTCGCACGACGTCCAGCATGGTGTCGCGGCCCTCATGAGTTGCGGTGATATCCAGAAAGACCAGTTCGTCCGCGCCTTCGCGATCATAAATCACAGCCTGTTCGATCGGATCGCCCGCGTCACGCAGATTGACAAAGTTGATCCCCTTGACGACTCGCCCTTCTTTGACATCCAGACAGGGAATGATCCGTTTCGCTAGCATGTTCATCAAAAATACTCACCGGATACCCCCGCCTTCAGGCGTGGGGAGGAAGGTGAGACTTCTCCTTTCAAGGATGCTATAATGGTTCACAAGGTCAAGACACTCTGCTCCGGCAGAGGAAACGGTTGTCGCACCTTACCAACTGAAGAGAGCGGGTTGCAGTGAGTAATCGTTCGCTGCGTAAAATCTTCACCGTCAAGCTGCGGCTTGGACTTTTACATCGACTTCGGTCGATGGGCGGCCGTCAATCCGCCAGACGTCTCGGATACCGGACTTGTCCGGTAGCGCCAGGGACAAGCCCCTTGCTTTAGCTAGGGGGTCATTGACTTCTCCCTTTGCTATACGGAGTGCGTCTTGCAGGGTGAATGCGCCTGTATAAAGCGCCTTGCCGATCACAACCCCGGCGATCTGGCCTGTTTGGCGCAGCCCGACCAGATCCGCCAGGGAGGCTACTCCGCCCGACGCGATCACGTTTAACCCGGTTTCCTGAGCAAGCCGCGCCGTCGCCTCGATGTTGACGCCCGACAGATCGCCGTCACGCCCAACATCGGTATAAAGCGCATGCTTCACGCCGCCTGCTTTGAAGCGTTTGCCGAGATACTGCGGGGGTCCAGGCGCTGACCTGCTGCCAGCCGTGTGTGGCGACCTGATCCCCCTTCGCATCCAGGGCGACGGTGATCGACTCTGGGCCAAAGCGGCGGACGGCTTCGGCGGCGATATCGGGATTTTGCACGGCGACAGTTCCCAGGATCACCCGCGCCGCGCCCGCCTCAAGCGCCGCGCCAACATCCTCTAATGTCCGCAGCCCGCCGCCAAACTGGATCGGCAGGCCGACTTTTGCCAGCAAACGCAGTGTATCGAGGGCCAGCGGCGCTTCGCCTAACGCACCGTCCAGATTGACCACGTGCAGCCAGGATGCACCCGCCGCTTGCCAGCGCCGCGCCACTTCGGCGGGATCGTCGGCGTGGATCGTCTGCTGGTTCGGATCGCCGTGCAGCAGGCGGACGACGTGCCCCTGCCGGATATCAATGGCTGGATAAACAATCATGGCCTCAACTCCACAAAATTACGCAAAATACGCAGGCCGACGGACTGGCTTTTTTCGGGGTGGGGCTGGATGCCAAAAATGTTCCCCCGCCCGACAACTGCCGCGTATTCGAGGCCATAATCGGTGGTCGCCAGCACATCGGCGGAATTAGCCGCCTCGACATAATAGGAGTGGACAAAGTAGGCATAGGCGTTGTTTTCGATGCCGACCAGCAGGGGATTTTCCCGCTGAATGTGCAAACTGTTCCAGCCTATCGCCGGAACTTTCGGGCCATCCGCCGGAAAGCGCGAGACGCGACCCGGCAGCAGACCTAACCCCCGGTGCTGGCCCATTTCGTCACTGGACTGAATAAATACTGCATGCCGAGGCAGATTCCCAGCAGCGGAACGCCTGCCCCTACTGCCTGCCGGATCGGTTCCTCAAAGCCGCCCTCGCGCAGAGCATTGATCCCCGCCCCGAATGCACCCACGCCCGGCAGCACGATTTTATCCGCGTTGACAAGCTGATCGGGCTGGCTGATGGTGACGGCATCCGCCCCCAGAAAGGCAAAGGCATTGGCGACGCTGCGCAGATTGCCCGCGCCGTAATCAATAATCGCAATCATCGGGTCTCCTCCGCCAGTTCAGGATCATGGCGCGCTGTTCGGGCGTTTCCGGCGAGCCATCGTGCAGCAGCCGGGCGATCTCTAACAGCGCTTCCTGCCCGGTCAAACCGTGCCGGACGAGATAGCAGCCGACTGTCGTACCCGTGCGCCCAATGCCGCCCATGCAGTGGACATAAACGACGCGCCCCTGTTCAAGTGCCGTGTCGATTGTGTTAAGAATGGCGCACATGTGCTCGACACTGGGCGTGCCGAAGTCGGGGATCGCCAGCCTGTGGTGAATGATTCCATCCGGCAAGAACGGATCATACGACTCTCGCTCGTCCGGCTCGGTGAGATCAACAAAATAGGTCACGCCAGCTTCGAGCAGCCGGGTTATATTTCCCTGCGTCACGTCTTCGTGAAAAGCGGATGGATTCGGCCCGGCTAACAGCTTGCCGGGGCGCACCCAATACGTTCCAAAGTTTGGCCCTTTCATCCCGTTAACGTTCCTTTCGTGCTGGCTGCGCCCGATCTTCGCGGATCCACTTCAACCGCGGCGCGCAGCGCCCGGCCCAGTGCCTTAAAGAGCGCTTCGGCCTTGTGATGATCGTCGCGCCCGTAGAAAACCTCGGCGTGCAGATTCATCCGCCCGTGAACGGCGATGGTTTCCAGGACATGCGCGACGAGCGAGGTGGGCATCTGCCCGATCTGGGGCGTCAGAAAATTTGCGTTTATGACGGCATAGGGACGCCCGCTGAGATCGATCACGACGCGGGCCAGCGCTTCATCCATCGGCACATAGGACCAGCCCATGCGCGTAATCCCCTTCCGATCTCCCAGCGCTTCGTCGAGGGCGCGGCCCAGGCAGATCGCCACGTCTTCGATGGTGTGATGGGCATCCACTTGCAGATCGCCCTGCGCCTGTACGGTCAGATCAAACAGGCCATGCACGGCAATATGATGGAGCATGTGATCGAAAAAACCGACTCCAGTGGAAATATCCGCGCTGCCTGTACCATCCAGATTCAGCGACAGGTCGATTTGTGTTTCATTGGTGCGGCGGCTGATGGTGGATATACGCCCGGTCATAAGGACTCTCCAATCTGGCGCAGCGCGTCCAACAGGCGATCTGTCTGGTCCGGTCTCCCGGCACTGATCCGCACTTTGTCGCGCATCGTGGAACTCGCATAATAGCGGATCACGATCCCGTAGTCAGCAGCGAGACGGGATCGCAGATCGGCGGCTTCGATCCCCTCCACGCGGCACAGGACAAAATTGCTGCGGCTCGGATAGGGTTTTAGAAATGGGATTGTCGCCAGTTCGCTTTCCAGCCGCTCCCGTTCGCTGATCAGCGTTTCGACCACCGCGCGGCGATCCGCGAGATCGTCCAGAGAGGCACGGGCGGCGACATCTGCCGCGACGTTCAGATTGTAGGGCTGCTTGATCTTCCACAGGTGCGGCATCAGATCAAGCGGGAAGATGCCGTAGCCGACGCGCAGCCCGGCCAATCCAGCCCATTTGCTGAAGGTGCGCAGCACGATCAGGTTGGGTATTTCGAGCACACGCGCCGCCATACTCTCAGATCGGCTGAATTCGATATACGCTTCGTCCAACACGACGACCAGCGGCAGGTCCAGCAGACGGTTTAGCGTTTCCT
Organism: uncultured Chloroflexia bacterium; assembly: GCA_963753545.1. Classification (GTDB taxonomy): domain Bacteria; phylum Chloroflexota; class Anaerolineae; order Aggregatilineales; family Aggregatilineaceae; genus CAVWCQ01. The sequence goes on along the minus strand of CAVWCQ010000008.1, from coordinate 3,832,263 downwards.
CCGGGATCAGGCTGCCGTCGGGGTTGTTGGGCGAACAGAGGATCAGCAGCTTGGCGTCGTGCTCAAGGGCAGCCTTTTCGACGGCCTCAACGTCAATCGAAAAATCGGCGCGGCGGGGCACATTCACCGCCTGGGCAAAAAAGATCGGTGCGTCGAAGCTGTACATGCCAAAGGTAGGCGGGCAGTTCAGGATCACGTCGCCGGGTTCGATGAACAGTTGGAGAATCAGTTCGATCAGCTCATCTGCGCCAGCGCCGACCAGGATATGATCGGGACTCACGCCGACATAATCAGCGAGCATCGCGCGCAGCCTGCCCGCTTCCGGATCAGGGTAGATGTGGGCGACATCAAGCGAACAGAGGGCCTGGCGCGTCTTAGGTGACGGCCCATAGGGGTTCTCGTTGGCATCCAGCTTGATCAGATCGCTCACCGAACGGCCTAGGCGCTCCGCGAAGACTTCCAGGGAGGCGGTTGGCGTGTAGGCTTCCATAGCGGCGATATCGCGCCGGATACGCACTTTGCTTTGTATCATGCGCACCTCCTATCTTACGCTCATGCGCGCTTCGGCGGCGGCAGCGTGAGCAGTTAGTTGTTCGGCACGGGCCAGGATCGCGGCGGATCGGCTCAGTTCAGCGGCGGCACTGGCTTCCAGGCCGATGATGCTGGTGATCTTCACGAAATCCAGAACGTTGAGCGGCGAGGCAAAACGGGCTGTGCCGCCAGTCGGCATGACATGGCTCGGCCCGGCAACATAATCGCCCAGCACTTCAAATGAGGTCTCGCCCAGAAACACGCCGCCCGCATTGCGCACCCGGCCCATCCAGGTCCAGGGATCGCGCAGCAGCAGGCACAGGTGCTCGGCGGCATAGTCGTTTGCGACGTCGAAGGCTTCGTAAAGATCGGAGACCAGGACAATTCCACTGTGATTGGGGAGCGATTGGGCCATGATGTCGGCGCGGCTCAGGGATTCCACGCGGCGGCCTACCTGGACCGCTACCGCATCGGCTAACGTCCGGCTGGGCGTAACCAGGATTGCTGAAGCCAGCACATCATGTTCGGCCTGGGCCAGCAGATCGGCGGCGGCGAGGCCGGGATCGGCGCTGTTGTCGGCAATGATCATCGTCTCGGTTGGCCCCGGCAAGCCGTCAATGCCCACGTCGCCGTAGACCTGCTGTTTTGCCAGTGTGACGAATAGATTGCCCGGCCCGACGATCTTCGCCACGCGCGGCACGCTCTCCGTGCCATAAGCCAGGGCAGCAATCGCCTGCGCGCCGCCGACGCGGAATACTTTTTTGATGCCGCAGATGGCTGCCGCTGCCAGGATGATCGTAGGAACGTCGCCTGTGCCGCGTCCCGGTGGTGTGACGAGGACAATTTCTTTCACGCCAGCGACCTGGGCAGGGATGACGCTCATCAGCAGGGAGGAAGGCAGCGGGGCCGTCCCACCTGCGACGTAAATTCCGACGGAATCGACGGGGCGCACCATCTGGCCCAACGATCCTTCTGGCCTGGCGTCGATCCAGCCGTGGACGGGCTGCTGGCGGTGAAAGGCGGCGATCCGGTCACGGGCCAACAGCAGCGCGTCGGCTACATCGGGCGGAATAGCGCTCAGAGCGGACTGAATACGCTCCTCCGGTACGACCAGCGTCGTGAGGGAAGCGCCATCAATGCGGCGATTCCAGTCAAACAGCGCTTCGTCGCCCTGGTCGCGCACGCTCTGAATAATGCGCCGGACGGCTTCTTCGGGCGTGACGGGTTCGCCAAAGAGCTGTTCCAGGCTGGCGGCTATACGATCCGGCACTTCAATATCGCGTAGGGAGCGTCGCTTGAGGATTGTCTGGCGCGCTTCAGCCAGATCGTAAATGGGCAAAAGAGTTTCATTCATGACGATTTCTCCTCGTTTTGCATGGCTGCTAGCAACCGTTGGTAGCGTTCTGGCGCTTCCTCAAAAATGTAGGTGATCGGCGTGACGACAACGCCGCTGCCGCCGATGGCGCGGATCTGCTGGATGGCGGAATACAGATGATGATGATCCGCGACGATATTAATCGCCCACCACTGGCCCACACCCTGGCGCGTGATCATGGGCGAGATGGTCGGCCCCTGCAAACCGCCCAGATTGGTCTGGCTGAAAACGCGATCCGCGACATCTTCCATCGATGTGCCGCGCATATTGGCGAAGATCATGTACTGCCCGCGTGCGCGCATATGCGCCTCGATAAATTCCAACAACTGGCGGGTCACAGAGAGCACGTCGGGTCGCGCCGCCAAAACCTGACGGTTGCCGATCATAATCGCCTGCGATTTGAGGATCGTGCCATCTGGCAAGGGCCGCAGACGATTTTCACGTAACGTTGTGCCGCTGCTGCTGATATCAGCAATCAGGTCGGCATAACCAACAGTTGTCGCCGATTTGAGCGCACCGTCCGCGCTGACGACGCGCACATTCTCGACGCCCGCCCGACTCAGAAAGCGGCTGACACTGTTGCCGTACTTGGTGGCGACGCGCAGCGGCTTTGAGACTGTTTTGCGGGCCAGATCGCCAATATTCTGCACGTCCGTCCATTCTTCCGGCACGGCAACGACCAGCGAACATTCGCCATACCCCAGCGCTTCGTGGATGACAATGACCGAGTCGGGAACATCGACGGTTTCCGCCAGGGTGTCATATCCGGTAATGCCGAGATCAACATCCCCCGCCGCCACGCTGATCGGAATGTCGCGGGCACGCTGGAACAGCACCAGCACGCCGGGCAGTTCCGGGATCGTCGCAACATACTGGCGCGGGTTCGTCTTGTTGACATGGATGCCGCAGCCCGCCAGAAAGTCCAACGTTTCTTCTTCCATGCGCCCCTTGCTCGGCAGGGCGATCCTCACTTGTTCTAACACGGGCCACTCTCCTTTTAACCAGATAACAAAAAACGCCCCTCGGTGACCGAGAGGCGTTTGGATGCTTGTCTTTAAACCTGAGTTAATCAGGCGCGCACACAGCTACCACCGGACCGATAAGTCGGAGGTGTTGGTATGATGGTGAGCGTGAAAGAGCGCAACTGATTTCATAAAGCACAGTATAGCCAGCAGAATCGGGCCTGTCAACGGTTTTCGCGCCGTTTGCGGATCAATTCTTTGTAGAAATCCAACAAATCACGGTCCTGATCATCGCCCCACAGCATTGGCGTGCGGCTGACGTGCAGCCCCATGCCACCCTGCGTACTGACCGCCTGACTTAAGCCAACCTCTGTGCCGTAGAAAATGACGGGCGGGCCGGGCATCCGCATCTGAGCGGCAGCGGCGCGGCGCAGCGCGTTTTTGTCACCTCCGGCGATAAACAGGAAACGATCCATGTCGTGATTGTCCAGAAAGACGGGCAGCAGAAAATCTTTCGGGAAGTATTCATAGTGGCGGGCGGCGAATTCGGTGAGGTCGCTTTCCGTCCAGGTTTGCCAGCCATAGGTCCGGCGCAGCGCGTCGCCCAGGTGAAAATCGAGTGAGCCATCGAGCCGTCCCACGTATTTTTTCAGCACGTCGGGCGCGTCTACGATCTCGCCAAAGCACAGACAGTCGGGGTTTTCCGCTTTGCAGGCGCGCCAGAAATCGGGCCAGAAGTCGGGGCCGGGACCGTTGGCATAATCCAGCCGGAAGCCGTCGACTTTAAACTCGTGCAGCCAATAACAGGCGATGTCGATCATCCATTGGCGGGCGGGCAAGTAGGACAGCTTCAGCTGAGGCATACTCGCTGAACCGAAAAAGCAGCGGTAGCCGACTTCTGAGTCGTCAAAATAGAACCAATCCTTGTAGGGACTGTCTGGCTCATTTAACGCCGATTGGAAGATGGGGTGCTCGTTCGAAATATGGTTGCAGACCAGATCGAGCAGAATACGGATTCCGCGCGCGTGAGCCGCCTGGACCAGGGCATGCAGCGCTTCGTCACCCCCCAGGCGCGGCTCGACATGATCGTAATCAATGGCATCGTAGCCGTGATGGGACGGGCTGACCCAGGTTGGGCTGAGCCAGATGCAGTTCGCGCCCAGGTCTTCGATATAGTCCAGTTTTTCCATGACGCCCCACAGCGTCCCGCCGCAGATTTCGACCAGATCGTCGGTTTGCAACCAGTTACGGCCCTGACCCGGATAAAAACGATCAATGAAAACATGGTAGATCACGGCATCGCGCGCCCACTGCGGCGGCTGAAGGGTGTCCACATGATAGAGGAAGGTGTTACCCTCCGGATCGCCCGGTTTGTAGCCGGTAGGGATTGGCTTGCCCTTAAAATAGGCATCGCAGGCGCGTTCGGCAGTGGCGGTTACATTCGGCCAGTCCGCGAACGTTTCTGGCCCACTGCCGCGCCATGCTCCGATGCGGTAGCGCACGACTGTGCCTTCTGGCTGGGCAGGCAGAACGCCCTGCCATTCCGCCAGATAGCCCCAGGTCAGCGTATCCCACTGGGTATCCATTCGTTCGAGTTGGATGGCCTGCCCATTCGACACAACGCCGTGCTTGCCTTCTGGCTTGCTGCCGTCGGTGGTGAAATAACAGGCGACCTGCTCAACGGGCAGATCGGTCCCGGTATACACAGTGATCGTAACTGGCTCTCCCGGCTTCGGATCGCGTGGGTTCAATAGATGGCTGTGTTGGATGCCGCGCCGGTTGGCACGGTGATGCACTACTTTTAGTTCGTCAGTTGCCAGTGTGCCAAAAATAAAATCCATTGTTTTTCTCCCAGATGCAGCGAACAAAAAACCCGGCTCCAGTTTCCTAAATGCCCAAAGCCAGGTTTTTAGTTTGAAAGGTGAAAGCCTTATCCTTTGACCGCGCCAACAGTCAGACCACTGACAATAAACCGCTGGAGGGATAGGTACAGCGCGATAATCGGCAGCGCCGCGATGAGCGATGCGGCAGCAAATTTACCCCAGTTGGTTGAGAACTCGCCCTCCTGGACAAAACTAAACATGCCGACCATCAGAGTCCAGTTTTCGCGCTGGTTGAGCATGATGCGGGCCAACATAAAGTCGTTGAACGTGCCCACGAAGGCCAGCAACCCCACGACGGCTATCACCGGACGGACCAGCGGGAAGATCAGGTAGATGAACGTCTGCCAATGGGCCGCGCCATCTACCTGGGCCGACTCATCGATGTCGCGTGGGATCGTGTCGAAGAAGCCCTTCATCAGCCAGATATTCATGGCCATGCCGCCGCCGCAGTAGATCAAGATCAGGCCGCCATACGTGTTGAGGGACAGGAAGGAGATATATTCGCCAAGCTGATCCAGCATCAGGTAAAGCGCGACCATCGCCAGCAACTGCGGGAAGACCTGCACCAAAAAGAGACCCAGCAGCAGGTTGCGGCGACCCGTAAAGCGGAAGCGGGAAAACGCATAGGCACTGATGGATGTAATCATCAGTACCAGGATCGTCGTTGTTCCGGCAACGATAATCGAGTTGAGTGTCCAGCGCAGGAACAAAACCTGCGGATCACTGAACAGCTTGTCATAGTTGGTCAAAAGCTGGTGCAGACTGTGCACGTTGCTGGGGATCAACCGCTGGTTGACCATGCGGCCCGTTGTGTTGAACGAGGCGGAGATAATCCAGACCACCGGGAACAGGGCGAAGAACAGCGCCAGCGAGATGATCACGGTGCGCGCAATCAGGGATGGAAGATTACGCGGGCGGACGGGTTTGGTCCGTTCATAGACTGCCGATTTTTGAGCGGTTGAGCTAGACATTTTCGCCAATCTCCTCCCAGCGCTTGGTCAGCCGGAACTGGAACAGCGTGAAGAAGCCAACCATCATGAAGATGAGCAAGGCGATAGCCGAAGCCAACCCAAAATTGGCGCTGCCCCCTTCACTGCTGAAGGCAAAGTTATAGGTGTAGGTCATGAGTGTGTCCGTATGCCCAACCGGGGGAGAATACGATCCGGTCATTTGTGGGCCGCCGTCGTTCAACGCCTCGATCAGCATATAGTTGTTGAAGTTGTAGATAAACGAGGCGATCAGCAGCGGCCCCACCGAGATCAGCAGCAGCGGCAGGGTCAGTTTCCAGAAGCGGTGCCAGGAAGTAGCTCCATCCACTTCAGCCGCCTCGTAGATCGAGCTGGGGATCGATTGCAGAGCGCCGCTGCAAATCAGCATGAAGTAGGGATAGGCAAACCAGAGGTTGACGAGCAGGATCGAAAACTTGGCCCAGGTCGGATCGGTGAAAAATGGCGGTGCCCAGCCCAAAATATCCTTCATGGTAGTGGTCACGATGCCTACCTGCGTATTGAGAAGCCCGCGCCAGATCAGAATGCCGATCATGCCCGGCATGGCCCAGGGGATCAGCAGCAGGGACCGCACAATCCGCACGCCGCGGAAGCCGTCGTTCAACAGGATCGCCATGAGCAGACCCATCGAGAACGAGGTCAGCACCGAAAACAGCGCATAACCGACGGTCCATAAAAAGACTCTGACCAGCGGGCCTTCGGTCAGTGAACTGGTGAATATCTCGTGGAAGTTATCCAGTCCGACATGGACCCAAAAGCCAAGCGGCGCGACCTGTCCATCGGAGGACATAAATTCGCCCTCTTTGTTGTTGGCCTTAAAGACGGTGTTGGTTGACAGATCGGTGAAAGCGTCGTCTTTTTCGTTGTAGACCCAGCGCGGGCGATAATCCCCGGCCTGGTAAAGTCCCTGGATGCCTATGGCTGTTTTGCCATCGCCAAAGGTCATCGTTTGCAACGTCTTGAGGGATTTAAAACGGTCGCCTTTTTCGAGCCGGACATAATCATCAATTTTGGCCGGGATGCCGAGCATACCATTGGCTTCATCATCGAGATAAGGCCCTTCGCCCGATTGGCCGGGTGTCATGGTTTGCAGCGGGCCGCCAGGGGTGACAAAAAAGGCATTTTGCGTTCCCGGTTCGACCAACCACAGGCCATATTCGCCTGCGCTGTTCTGGAATGGCGTCCAGTAGTAATTTACTTTGTCTTCGGGTAGATAAAAATACTGGCGTTCGGTTTCGAGCCGGTCGATCACGATGACTTTTGTATTGTTGTGCCTGCCACTGTAATTGGTGAAAGCGACGTAGACCGTGTAAATAATCGGATAAATGGCGACCAGGATCAGCAGCGCGAATGAGGGAGACATCCAGCGCACGGGCCAGAGCTGCGGAACAAGATTAATCACATTGACAACAATCGTAGTTAGCGCGATGGCCAGCGCCAAAAACCAGTTACCATCGCCATAAATGCCGATGACAAGCTGCACGGCAAAGACATCCACGATGGCCAGTGCCACCAACCGGATCAGGTAGCTGACTGTTGGCGAGAGAGGTGGCAAATGGAGGCCGACCCCATACCAGACTTGTTTTAATGCATTCATCTTAAAAGGCTCCCCGTTTAATTACTGAACCAAAAGGGACTGATTAGATGCGCAGGGGGGCGCTATAGCAGTAGGGGCAGATCATCTGCCCCTACTCTGGTTGTTACCGTGGCTAACGCTTATTCAGCGCCAACCGTGACCGTCAGCAAGTGAGACGCAGAGTCATAGGAGAAGGTGACTGCCGTGCCATCCGCCGGAACGTTGAACGGGATGTTAGCGCCGTCACGGGCGGCATCCGCGCCGTAGTTCTCGTCCCAGGTCTGGTTGAGAGCAACCTTCACTTCATAGTCGCCTGCTGGAATCGCGTCGGTGGTGAAGGCGTAGATGCCATCGCCATCGGGATCTTCGAGCCAGGACTTCAGGCAGTCGGGTGCCCAGTCGCCGGGGCAGCCAATAGCAGCCTGGTAGCTTCCGGGGGCGGAAGCGATCACGGAGTTCACGCTGTCGGTCACCCAGTGAGTGGCTGGATCGTAGAAGAAGAAGACATGGGTATCTTCAGCCAGGGAGAGGGTGATGTTTGCGCCATCGCGGGCTGCGCCAGTGCCGTAGTTTTCGTCCCAGGTCCCGTTGAGGGCGGCCTTGTATTCATAGTCGCCAGCAGGCAGATCGAAAGCGGCCTGCCAGATGCCATCGTCTTCACCGAGAACCATCAAGGTCTGTTCGCAAGCCGGATCCCAGTCGGCTCCGCAGCCAACTTTAGTCTGGATCGTGCCGGCCAGTCCAACGGTTTCGCCAGTTGACGAAGCCGTCGCGCCGGACACATTGCCCGCTACTGCGTCAGCAATAGATGTGGCGGCTTCGGTCAGAGCAGTGCGAGCATCCTGTTCCTTGCGGATAATGAACTGCTGCGCGCCACCCCAAGCACCCCAAACGGTCGCCATTTCGGGGATCGAGGGCTGCGGCTCACCAACCTTGCCCGCTTCCTGGAAGGCCAGCAGGTCAGGATCGTTCAGCGAGTCGAGAACGGGAATGTACGCCGGAGGACGCGGATCGACATTGTACATAGCGAGCATGGGGTCGTCATTTGCCATAAAGTCGAGCAGGAAGGCCTGGGCCAGCAGTTGATTTTGGCTGTAGGCGCTGATCATGAAGCCCTGGCCACCGATGAAGGGTTTGCCGGGGCCAGCAGGGCCAGCGGGAATATTGCTGATGGCATAAGGAACACCGGATTCCTTGATGCGTGGCAGTGCCCAGGGTCCGGTCACGATCATCGCGGCTTCGCCGGTTTCAAACATGGTGTGCAGAACGTCGTAGTTCACGTCACCCACGAGATAGCCCTTTTCGGCCATCGCTTGCAACCACTCGCCAGCGGCAATCGCGCCTTCGCTGCCGATGCCGATATCGCTTGGATCGTAGTCGCCGTTCTCATTGCGACCAAAGACATAGCCGCCGAACGCGCTGAATTCCGGGAACCAGTGATAAGCATCGTTGTCCTGGATCAGATAGCCATAAGTCGACTTTCCAGACGTAACGAGTTCATCGGTGATCTGCGCTACTTCGTCCCAGGTCTGGGGCGCATCGGGGACCAGGTCGGTGTTGCGGAAGAAAGCAACGTTTTCAACCGCATACGGCACACCGTAAAGCTGGCCGTTGTAGGTGAAGAGTGCCTTCGAAGAATCTGTAAACAGGTCCGCCTTGGGGCCGAGATCAATCGGGACCACTGAACCATTCAGGACGAGTTCACCGATCCAGTCGTGCGCGGCCACGATAATATCGGGGCCTTCGCCAGCCGGGCCAGCAACGGAAATATTCGCGCGGATATCGCCCATGCCCATTTCTTGCACGGTCACGGGGATGCCATATTCTTCACTAAACTGGGCGGCGAGTTCCTGCAAAACGGGAGCGCGGGTGGTGTCTGCCCAGATCAGCAGGCTGTCATCCTGGGCCGCAGCGCGCTGTACGTGATTGGCCGTGATGGGCAGGGTCATCGTCACCAGTACGACAACGACAAGCAAGAGGGAGATCAAACGACGATTCATCATTTCCTCCAAATTAAGTACTTACCGGGTAAAGCTAAAAAACAACTGCACAGAACGAATGAGGCTGAGCCACCTCCCTTCATTTGTTCTGGGAATTGATCCAGTTTTCCAGATGAGGCCGGACTTTTTCTAGCACCTCAGCGAGTTGTTTAAGTTCCGTGTGATTTAGAAAATCAAGACGTTCTCGGAGTGATTTTTCGTGGGCAGCGCGGGCGCGTTCGCGCAGGGCAGCTCCTTCAGGAGTCAGCATGACACGCTGCGCTCGCCGGTCATGAGGATCGGCCATGCGATGCACCAATTTTTGCTCTTCCATTTGATCAATAAGGCGGGTAATCGTACTGCGCGCACAAAACATGCGGTCGCTGAGCGTCATCAACTGCTGGCCCTCAACAGGATCAAGCAGAGTCAACACCCGATATTGAGAGTTGGTGAGGTTAAACTCTCGGAGAATGACCTGATCGCCCGCATCAAGAAGAATATAAATGTCATGGAGAAGGCGATACTGCATTAACGGTGTGGTATGGCGTTCGTAAATGTCGTAATCTTTTGCTGGCATAAGTATGTTTAACCTGCAATTGTTGCATACGCAACTATCATTATATGGGAATATTTTTTTGAATGCAACATAGTCGGGCAACCGACAATTGTTGGCTGCCCGACTGGAGGTTTAGTGGTTTTTATCGCGGGTGAAGCTCGGTTATGAGGACGACAGGAACTTCATATAGCTAATCTATCCTGCTGCGGCTTCTGTCGCTGCCGGAGCAACTTCCTGGGTTGCCGCTGGGGCTGGTGTTGCGCCGCCCCGCCGCCTGCCCCAATGGTCACGGGTACTGCCAAAATCTGCCCATTGACGATCACGGGCAAGTCCGCGCCAACAACCATCATGTATTCATACACATTGGGCTGGTTGTCATCGGTATGCAGGATGGGCCAGACAACAGGCGTAACGGGAGCCGGGTTGACTGGATTGGGGGCAAACGGTACGGTCAGACTGGAATTGTCGCCGTTTGTGACGGGAGCCACGCCCAATGATGGGCCGGGATGACCCATTGAATCCGCACGAATATCGATCCAGGCTGGCCCAATTGAAAATACGCTGTCAATCACCAACCCGGTAGGCCCAGCCTGATCGCCGGTGATCTGCTGGCTTGTCGCATTGATAGACGGCAGTTGATCGCCTTCGAAGGCCATCGGCATACCTGCGGCATTCATCACGGTTGGCGAATCCGCGCTGTTGAAAGCGAGCGCTGCCATCTGGTCGTTGACCATCAACGGCGCGTCCGCGCCCTCAACCTGGCCGAATTCGTAGGTGCCAGTTGTATTGTCGTCCACATGCAGCATGACCCACAGGACAGGCGTAGCGCCTTCCGCCGTAAAAGGAACGACAACGTTGAGTGTCGTGCCAGTATTTAAGGGCGCTTGTCCCAGCACAGGCCCCGGTTGGCCGTTGTCATCCGCATGGATAACCGCCCAACCACCATTTTCGCTGACGACAGCAGCAACACTGACCGCGTTATTGTTGATCATCTGGTCGTAAACGCGAACAGCCGTCAGCTTGAAGGGTACCATTACAGGCTGGTCATTTGACATCACAGACAGGTCAGCGTCTGGATTTTTCTCGTTTTCAAACAAGCCAGTCGTGTTATCGTCCGTATGGAGGAAAGCGTACAGCATTGGCGTCGCACCCCCCACATCGATCATCACTGGCAGGTTTTGGGTTTGGCCTGCGGCAATCGGGGCAATGCCGATTACCGGGCCGGGTGTGCCGTCGAGATCGGCATGAATGGCAACAAAACCGGCCTGTGGGCTGTTGACGTTGGCAATCATTACCATACCGTTCAGCGACAGTTGGTCAGCGACTTCAAGTGCGGGAACGGCATCGCCCTGCCCTTTGACCGGGCCAAAAGATATGACAATCAGAAGCGTAACGACAATCAGCGGCAAGAATTTATGCACGTAGTTACTCCTTAGACCTCAATAGACAGCAAAATTTCCCTGGACTCCTTCGACATTAACGTAGAACGGAGCAGCGAACAACCCTCTTAGGGCTAATATCACTATAGGCAAGGTGGGGGATTGGGCGGCGAATCCATAATCGCGTGAGACTCGCCGCCAGAAATGATCGTTCGTTAGAAGCGGATCAATTCGTTATTCGATACACGGAGATTGACGCGATCCTCATCGACGCTGGCAACATGTTCAGACAAGGCATAACGGTCGGCGGAGAGCATTCCCGTATCGATGCGGATGAAGCCCTGGCGGATCATCCGGCTCCGAATGGTATCGGGGATATCATTGTCTCCGACAAATGCCTCAGCAATATCATCCAGTACGGTGTCATCCATGAACTTATTCGGGTCTCTGGCAGTAGCGGTTTCAGTCCCTGGCGATGCAGGGTCTTCGTCACCGATCTGAATGTACTCAACTCTGCCGACCTTTTTACCTTCCCGGTCAAAAACATCCATTCCTTCATAGACCTGGGAGAGGATATTGTTCCGCGATTGAAATTGTTCCATCGTTCTTTCCTTCCCTACTTACCACCTGTTTTCACTCTAAGAGAAACGCACCTTAGAGACATCAGCCACATGGTTGATTTTCTGGTAGGAGAGATGGCATGTTTTTTTACACGATATCCCGGTCAATTTCCGCCAGGGAAACCGCCTCATCTTGCAGCATAAGCGGGTTAGGGCGGCCTTTAAAACGAATCCACTCAGGGGCGAGTTTGCGCTCGTCGTCTGGACGGCTGTTCATCACCAGCGCGCCTACCACCTGCTCGCCGGACAGCCACCACACACTAAAATGCCCGCTTTCGATATCGCCCCGGTAGATCACCTGATCGGCGGTCTCTGTTTCGCCCCAGAAGTCATAGGATAGATCGAAAATGTCCGAGAAAAAGTAGGGCACATGCATGTACTCTTTATGTGTTGTCCCGATCATGATCTGCGCGGCGTGTTTGCCTTGCGTTACCGCGTTATCCCAGTGTTCGATCCGGCGCTGTTTCTGGAAAAGTACATCATAATAATTGGCGATATCTCCGGCAGCATAGATCCCGGCCACATTTGTTTCGAGATACTTGTTAACCACGATGCCGCCGTGATCGAGGTTCAGTTCCGAACCTTCAAACAGGCCAATATTCGGGGAAGCACCAACACCAACCACGACAAAATCGGCGGGCACATGCTCACCGGATAACAAAGCGACCCCAGTGACATGATCGTGCCCCAAAAAAGCGGCAGCCTCCGACTGGGAAATGAGTTTCACACCCTTCGAATGGTAACAGTCTTCGAAAAACCCAGACATGGGAGGCGTAAAGAGCCGTTCCATCAGGCGATTGTCACGGTAAACCAGGGTTACATCCACGCCTGTACTGGCCAAAGTCGCTCCAACTTCCATGCCGATATAGCCGCCGCCAATGATCACGGCTTTGCCGCCCTTTTGTGCCTGCTCGCGAAGCTGCTGGGCATGGGCCAGGGAGCGCAGATAGTAGATTCCCGGCAAATCGGCGTGGGGAAGCGTGATCTTGTTGGGTCGCGATCCAGTCACGATTAGCAGTTTGTCGTATTCAAAGGTGCTGCCGTCACCCGTTTCCAACAGATGTGCTCCCAGATCGGCACGCGAAATTCGGGTATCGAGATGAACATCAATACCGTTTTGATCGTAAAACTCTGGAGGATTGATCAGGATGCTTTCGCGGGATTTTTTGCCTGCCAGATAGGCCTTTGAAAGCGTGGGGCGCTCGTAGGGCAGCGCATTATCGGCTGAAATGATGCAACCCTCACCGGGTTGAATGCCTGCCTCAACAAGTTCGCGTATTGCATATCCCGCCGCAATTCCACCACCGAGAATCACGTACCGGTAAGCGACCATAGGTGCTCCCTGCTGGTTATGATGGATATGATCGGTAGCATATTCAATTAAACCCTCTAGTGCATGAGATATCTAGGGGGTTTCTCTTTAGGATAGATGGAGGAGGTCAACTGACCAGGTTATGCTGGACAGCAAGTGCGACGACTTCGGTGCGGCTGGTGACCCCCAGCTTGGAAAGAATATTGCTGACATGGTTTTTGACGGTTGATCGGCTGATCGTCAGGCGCTCTGCGATTTCGCGATTGTTCAGTCCTTCAACCATCAGCGCGAGAACTTCCCGCTCGCGGAGGGTGAGATCGTGGCCGGGTGTGGGCGGTCGCGTCGCGGCTTCGATTAATGCCTGGGTCGCTTCGGGGGCCAGCGTGGATTTTCCAACGTAGGCGGCGCGGACAGCATCGGCCAATTCATCAATCGAAATATTCTTTAGCAGATAACCGATTGCCCCGGCTTGCAGCGCTTCATGCACCAGTTCGCGATCTTTAAAACTGGTCAGGGCGATTATTTGCACATTAGGACAGATTTGCCGGATAGCTCGTGTCGCGGCTACTCCATCCATACCCGGCATAATCAGGTCCATTAAAACAACATCCGGTTGGAGTTCAGTGCAGAGCCGGACAGCCTCGTTCCCGTTGGATGCGTCTCCAACCAGAGTCAGGTCATCGCATGTTTCCAAAAATACTTCCAGGCCGCTGCGGACCATATCGTGATCGTCAACAATCATCACGCGAATCACATGGGGGTCAGACATTTATGCCTCGCTCAATTTAACAATCGTTTTGCCGGGTAGTGGTTGTCAGCGGTTTTAGTGCAGGTCATCAGACGGGCCATCTCAGGGCGTGATCCGCACTGCCTACCCCAAAACCCCCAGGCAACCGTTCCGTTTCTTTAATTTATTTTAATAATAAATATTCAGATCGCACATGTCGCAGCATACGAAAATGCAGCCGTCAGGTTATGATCTATTTTACTCCCCTTTGTCCGGCACGGACGAATCATCCGTGCAAGTTATAAGTAGGAGCAGCAGATTATGAGAAGTGAACCTGATGCTGTACCCAGCACAGCAGCAATCGCTGGGCATCCTATTCATCCCATGCTCGTCCCGTTTCCGATTGCATTTTTAGTTGGCACACTTCTGGCGGATATTGCCTATCTCATCTCCGATGATCGCTTCTGGGCAGAGGCGGCGCGGTGGCTGGTAGGGGCAGGATTCGTAGGCGGCGCGGCAGCCGCGGTATTTGGTCTGACTGACTTTCTCACCATCCCTTATGTGCGTCAGCTTAACTTGGCCCGGCTGCATTTTATAGGCAATGCTCTGGCGCTCGTCTTGGCGCTCATCAGCTTAATCATCCGGCTTGGTAACGCTGAAGACGCCGTTGTCCCAACAGGTTTGATCCTTTCACTGCTGATCAGTGGCATTTTGCTTGGAACGGGCTGGCTTGGCGGTGAACTCAGCTACCGGCACCGGATCGGCGTAACACCTTCGCAGGGTGAGGGATAGCCATCCTGGCGTTAGAGGTGGAGGTTGCGCAATCTCCACTTCTAATTTCCTATTCCCAAATAGTTATTTCGAAGATAATTATGGGTAGGTTTTTTACAGTGGGATATAAAAATGACCCTACGAAAGAAAACGCTGCTCATCATCAGCGCAACGCTGCTGGGCCTGATGGGCCTGCTCTATGCCAGTTCGCGCACGATTGTGCTGGGCAGTTTTGTTACTCTGGAAAATGACACGGTAGAACGCGATGTACGGCGCAGCCAATCCGCATTGGATCGTGAGCAGGATACGCTCATTGCCGCCGCCTCTCAGTTGGCCTATTCCAGCGACCCGGCTTCTATCGACACCCGTCTCTCTATCCCGGTCTTTGCAGCCAACCGCCTGAATATGCTGGCACTGGTAGACGCAACGGGAAATGCTATATATGCCACCGGCTTCGATTTGCAGGCACAGGCAAAAATACCCTTTCCCAGCGAAGAGTTAGGTCCGGTGCTGCGCAGCGTAGTGGAAAGTGGTAACAGCAGCGGTATTGTGATGCTCCCCCGTGGCCCGCTCATGGTGGCGGTTCTTCCTATCCAGCCCACTAGCGGGCTGGCACAGGGCATGATCCTGGTGGGTCGCTTTCTGGATCACGCTGAAATTCTGAGGATAGCGGATGAGTTTGATTTACTTCTCAATCTGTACAGTCTGAACGATCCGGACCTGCCAGGTGACTATCGCCGGGCCAGCAAGGATCTGTCCAGACTGGATGATATCACAATTCATCCCCTCAGCGTGCGCTCTGTTGCCGGATACCGTCTCATCAGCGATCTGAACGGCAAGCCAGCGTTGATCCTGCGCGTGGAACTTCCGCGTACCGTTTATGAGCAGGGCCAAACGAGCATCTGGTATTTTCTGCTGGCGACTATTGGCGCGGGGCTTGTTTTTGGGATCATGATGCTGATTCTGCTTGAACAAGCCGTTTTGTCGCGCTTGTCTCGATTGAGCGCCAGTGTCGAAGATGTTGGTTTGAGCAGCAACCTTTCCAGCCGCGTGCTGGATGCTGGAGATGACGAACTTTCGCGCCTCGGCAAGGCGGTTAACCGGATGTTGGAGGCGTTGGAGCGTTCGCAGAATACACTGCTCGGCAGTGAGCAGCGCCTGCGAACGGTTATTTCGAATGCCCCCGTTATTCTCTATGCGCTGGACAGCCAGGGACGCTTCAATTTTCTGGAGGGCCGGGGGCTGGGCGGGATCAGCCCGCGTGATTATATGGGCCGCCCTCTGGCTGAATTGTTTGGCAAAAGCCCCCCTCATACGCAGGTTACGCACAGTACATCTGACGGCGCGCTGGTAGTGGTGACCGAGGCTAATGGGCTGCTCTTTGAGATGCGCCAGATTCCATTAATGGCTCCAAACGGCATGATCACCGGGACGATTGGCATTGCCACGGATATTACGGAACGCAGCAGGGCCGAAGCCGCTGAACACGAACAGCACGTGATGGCCGAAGCCCTCCGCGAAACGGCGGCGGCGCTGACCAGTACCTTAAATCTGAATGAAGTATTGGATCGCATTTTGAGCAGTGTGGGCCGCGTGATGCCACACGAAGCGGCAAATATCATGCTGCTGGAAGGTGATGAGGCGGCGGTAGTGCGCAGTCGAGGATACAGCGAACGGGGCCTGGACCTTTGGATTAACTCACTTCGCTTTGTCGCGTCTGATGTCCCTGTCTTCCGGCGGATGATTCAGACCGCGCAGTCCGTTGTGCTGCCCGATACACGCTTGAGCACCGGATGGCTGGCCTATCCAGAAACAGGGTGGGTTCGATCTTCGATCAGCGCCCCGATTTGCCTGGACGGGCAAGTGATCGGTGTGCTCAACCTGGACAGCGCATCCTCCGGTTTCTTCTCGCAGGAACACATGGAGCGGCTGCATGTGTTCGCGGATCAGGCAGCGGTTGCCATTCGCAATGCGCAGCTCTTCGAAGCGGAGCGGTACGAACGCCTGCTCGCGCAAACGCTGCAAAAGACGGCTGAGACCCTGGCTGCATCGAGCAAACTGGAAGATAAACTGAAGGTGATTGCAGAACAACTGGAGCATGTTATCCACTGTGACCGGGCAGTGATATTGCTGGAGGAAGGCGACGGTCTGGATATTTTTGCCGAAAATGCACAGATATTTGAAGCTGTACAGGCGGGGCAGCCGATCATCCTGCATGAGCAAGAGATCAATGGCGCAAATTTACCCGGCTGCGACGAAAACACCCGCGCCTGGATCGGGATGCCCCTGGTTGCTCACGATTCGATTATCGGCTTTCTGAGTGTCGCCAACAGTCGCGCCTATACACGGCGAGAAATAGATGTGATAGGCGCTTTTGCCCAACAGGCAACCCTGGCAGTGGAAAACGCTCGTATTCTCAGCGAATTGGAAACCAGTCTGGCGAATTTACGGGAGGCTCAGTCGCACCTTGTGCGGACGGCGCGGCTCTCGGCAGCAGGAGAAATCGCAGCAGGGGTCGCGCACCAGATCAACAATCCTTTGACGACGGTCATTGCTGAAAGCCACCTGATGTTGCAGGATCTGGATTCTGGCGATCCCAACCGGGAGTCTTTGGAAGCAGTTCTGGAAGCGGCTCAGCGAGCGGGAACGGTTGTGCGGCGTATGTTGGACCTGACACGCACGCACGCATATGCCATGCAGCCCGTCGATATCAACTACTCGTTGCAAAGCTCACTGGCGTTGATCCGCGCCCAGATTGTGCCTCATGTCGCCCAGTTGGATGTGAACCTGGCTGAGCCGCTGCCGCTCGTGATAGCCAGTGAACAGCACCTGGAAGATGTCTGGATCAATCTGCTGATCAACGCTCGTGATGCGTTACGGAGCCGCAAGGACGGAGTAATCCGGGTTACATCCCGTTTGAGCGAAGACGGCGATACTGTCCGCGTCGCAGTGGAGGATAACGGCGCGGGAATGTCGGCGGAGCAGGCCAGCCGCATCTTTGAACCATTTTTTACCACCAAGGAATATGGGACGGGTCTGGGGTTATCCATCTGCCAGGATGTGATCACCCATCATGGCGGATCCATCTCTGTCGAAAGTGTAGAGGGGCAAGGGACGACTTTTGTGGTTATACTGCCCATAGAGAGTGAAGGAGCTGTTTGATGACCTATATCTTAGCCGTAGACGATGATGCTCCGGTGCTGCGCTCCGTCAAGCGTGTGCTCGAAAAAGCCGGCTTTGAGGTGGATACAGCAGCTAACGGTCAGGAAGCGCTGGATAAGATCGCCCAGCGGAAACCTGATGTGGTCGTGCTCGATATTATCATGCCTGGGCTGGATGGCATGGAAGTGTGCCGCCGCATCCGTGCCGATCCCTTTATTGCCCGTCTGCCCATTGTGTTCCTGACAGCCAAGGGCCGCCCAACGGACATCGCGCAGGGATTAGATGCCGGGGGCGATGATTTTATTACTAAACCCTTCGAGGTCATCGAACTTCCCGCACGAGTGCGCGCTCTGCTGCGGCGCGCGCCAGGCGGTGTGCTCGATTTACAGTCCGAATATCTGACGGTGGGCGATCTCAAACTGCATTCAACGCGCTGTGAGGTGCAGATTGGCGAACAGATGCTCACTCTGACGACAGTCGAGCACCAACTGCTGCATTATCTCATGATCCATTCCGGGCAGCCTGTTGCCGCCGAGAAGCTTCTGCAAGATGTCTGGCAGTATCCTCCCGGTACGGGCGATCCGATCCTGGTGCGCGTACATATTGCCAACCTGCGTTCCAAGATTGAACGGGACAATGAAAATCCACGTTATATCCTGAATGTTCGCGGACGTGGCTATCTGTTTGTCGGCTGACGTGTATGCGGTCACCCTGGCCGCATACAATTTTCAGAATTTAACGTCTCTTTACCCCATAAGTGCCTCCACAGGTATATCGTTGAAAGCGAACATAATAAAGGTTTCAAAGGCATGATCGTTTGCTGCCAACGGTATGTTAATAATTGTTCTCGGAGGAACTTCCGAGACAAACGTGGAGGTAACATAATGGATATTCCAATCCAGCAAAAGGCTGAAAAAGCCCAGGCGATGGTGGAATTTGCGCTAACAATCCCCATTCTCTTGTTTTTAATGTTGGGGATTATTGATCTGGCGCGCGTTTTATATGGGTTTAACCAGGTCGTTGATGCCTCGCGGCAGGCCGTTCGTTACGGCATCGTCGATGGGCTGGACAAGGGCCGCCATCAGTACCTGGACTGCGCCGGGATTCGCAGCGCGGCGACTAGACTGCCAGGGCTGCTCCGCATTCAGACCACCGATATTACGATCAGATATGAGAACTCGAAGGGCGATACAACGCTAGGCGAGTGCACCACTACTGGCCCCTCAATCTGGACGGTTAATAATGGCGAAGTGTTGGCGGTGACTGTTCAGGGGTCGCTGCGGCCTATTACACCCATTCTGGCGATGTTTAGCGAAAACATCAATTTCAGCTATACCTCGCGGCGCACCATTCAGGGCGAAGGCGCTGCTTATACCAACAACTGGCCTACCCCGCCCAAGAAACCCTCTTCGTTCACCGCGGCGGTAAACTGCACTGGCGCAAGCGACAGCACTAACGTGGGCTTCACTTATACCTGGGACGGTGGAACTCCGCCTGAATATGCCAAGATTTACAACGCGATAACCGGCGCAACGGTCGTAACTCTAACCCCCAGCCAGATAGCAGCCGGATCTTGTGTGGGGTGTGCCGGAATTCCTCGTGACGACGGCTTTGCCATGTACTATCTTGTGGCAGTAACAGGCACATCTCCCAGTGAGATGGCAGGCCCCCCATCGGATACCAGGACCGTCTATTGCGATCCAACTCACCTCTCGGGAACGACCATCTCAGGCGTCGTATTTGAAGACTGGAAAACGGGTGGTGGCTCGACAATCGGTGTTCAGGATGGTGGTGAGAAGGGTATTCAAGGCGCAATGGTTATTTTGACAGACCCCGGTCCCGATGGCCTATTTGATGACGATGTCGTCAATGCCGATGGTTCGGTTTCTTATGGGGCGAATGGTGTTCCCAATACTTACGACGACGCCACCCGCATGAGAATGACCAACAACAACGGCCAGTTTACCTTTACCGGGCTATCTGTTCCCGCCGGAAGAACGACCCAGCAGTATCAGATCATCTCTATCGCAACGGGATGGCTCCAGACTCTGCCTAATCCTTCGACAATGACAACAGCCCAACTAGCCAACAATACGACTCTCACTGGGGTCGTCTTCGGATGGAAGGCTCCATAGACTCGCGAAAAAGCGTGAGAAGGGAAGCTAATCATGAAACTATTAAAACGACTTGAACGCGGGCAAAGCTTTGTTGAGATGGCGATTGGGATGATTATCCTTGTCATACTCCTGGGCGGTTTGTTTGACGTAGGTCGGGCGTTCGTCATCCTGACCACCGTTGAGAACGCGACAGGTGAAGGCGCGCTTTATGGCGCTACCCACCCCGAATGTCTCACAACAGATCACTCTACGACCATTTGTACAGGATCGGAGAGTGTCAAGGGGCGGGTCAGAGAGGAAGCAAAGCCCGCCATCACCATCAGTGATACCAACATCACCGTTCAGGTGGAAGACGGGGCGGCAGTGACAGCAGGCAGTACCTTGCGAGTCGATGTCGTCTACCAATATTCGCCGGTAACACCGCTGGGCTTTCTGATCTGGGGAACGCAGGCCGAGGTGAAGGCCTCTGCTCGACAGCAGGTCATGAGTTCCCCCAAACCTGGTTATACATATCCTTAGGAGGCGCGCAATGAAGACGCTGCTAAAAAAAGGTGAACGCGGGCAGGCCATTGTTATCCTCGCCCTGGCAATGATTGGGCTGTTAGGTATTGTAGGTCTGGCCCTGGATGGTGGTATGTTGTATTGGAATCAGCGCCGCGCTCAGAATGGGGCGGATGCCGCAGCAGTAGCCGGGACAACCGCCCTGGTCGATGCTGTAATTACCAAGGGATATGCCTGTGGAACCGTATCGGAATCAGCTATTCTGGCGCAGGTGCAGAAATACGCTACGAACAATGAAGTGCCGAATGGACAGGTAGAAGCGTACTACCTCACCAAAGATTCGTCAGGAAATCGGCGCGTGCTGAATAATGGAAGCGGCCCCTGGCAGGTTGGCTCGACGGGTACGATTCCTTGCCAGACCATCGTGGGGCTGCTGGTTAAAGCCCACTATCCCCAGCGCACGTTCATTGCAGGCATTATCGGCATCGCCCAGACGAACGTGACAGTAGACGCCTACGCCGTTTATGAATATCGCAACTGGTGCACCGATTTTGCGATGTTTGGGGTCGACAACAGCTCGGATATTAAATGTGATCAATGTGACTGGGTCAGATTCCAGGATCACCAATGGCGGCATTCACAGCAACGGCGGGCTGCATTTATCTGGCAGCAACATCTCCCTGGAGAGCGGACGCCCGGTCGAGTATGGGACAGGTGCATCAACGAATGTTGGCAGCTTTACCGGAGGGCCAGATGGGGCGGGCGGTGGTGTAAGCTCTACCGACAGTTATCCCCTGGCTGACGACTTCTTCTATCGTTTTGACGACTTTGCGCCTGCTTCGGTGGCCCACGGTAGGACGTCCAATGGGTTCATCTGGAATGAGACAGACGCTACCAAACGCTACTATATCGATGGCAATCTCGGCAGAAATGGGGTTCAGAGTTCGGACGGTTCTTTGAAAGATGGTCTGTATGTTGTTGAGGGAAATGTTGATCTCCAAAACATCAACAGCCTCGCGCCCTGGAAGGTGACTATCGTCGCGAAAGGTTCCATTTCGATCCACGGTGGAGTTTCGACACTGCCCTTTTCGCGCGGGGTGTTTGCTTACTCGCTGAGCAACAACACATCCAGCGGTGCAGTCAAACTGAGTGGAAGCTCGAATCACTGGGCAGGTCTGATTGTTGCCCCTTACGGAGACTTCAATACCTCCGGTGCGCGCAACAGCGATTTGTCGGGAATGATTATTGCACGGCGCATCGATTTTTCGGGGTCGAAAAATGGTATCAATCACCATCCCGAATACTGCCCGGTGAACCCGCCGCGCGTCCTGTTAACGAATTAGCGCCTACGCTCTGAAACAATAAAAATGCGGAGAGGATTTCGAAATCCTCTCCGCATTTTGTTTGCTGATAAGGCCAGTTATTTTTCTGCGATGTAGGCGGCTCGGATGGCATCGGCCAGTTTATCAATCGACGCATCTTTACGCAGACAGTCTACCGCGCCAGCCTGGGCAGCGGCCTGTGCCATGTTTTCATCTTTGAAACTGGTCAGGGCGATTATCTGCACATCGGGATGATTTTCTTTGATAATGCGGGTAGCCGTGATGCCATCCATTTCAGGCATCAGGATATCCATAAGAATGACATCCGGGTTTAGCTCGTTACACAGGCGGATCGCTTCCAGACCATTAGACGCTTCTCCTGCCAGCGCCAGATCGTCAAAAGCGTGCAAAAAGATAGCTAACCCATGACGGACAACTTCATGGTCATCAACCACTAATACAGATATAGTTTCAGTGCGGAGCATTACTGTTCTCCGGCTTCACAAATGACCGTCGTTACTATCTACTGTACCTACGAATGGTCCAGATTACATCGGACAATCGGGTGAGTTTATTGTGGACAAGTGGCCTAGTCACATGGCTGATTTAGAAACTAAATTTTGCTGCAAAGCTATCGCCACCGCCTCAGTCCGGCTGGACACTCCCAATTTGGAAAGAATGACACTGACATGGAACTTGATTGTAGACCGGCTGATTGTCAGTTCTTCAGCAATCTGAGGATTGCTCAGTCCGCGGACCATCAGTGCCAGAACTTCCAACTCCCGTTGCGACAGATTATAGTTGTGTGGCGCTGGACGTGTGGCGGCTTCGATCAAGACCTGTGTCGCTTCAGGAGCCAGCGTCGGTTTGCCCATGCGTGCCGCCCGGATCGTATCCGCAAGCTGATCGATGGAGGCATTTTTAAGCAAATAACCTATTGCTCCTGCCTGCAAAGCAGCCTGAACCAGCGTTTCGTCTTTGAAACTGGTCAGGGCGACGATCTGGACGTCCGGGCAGCGCTCACGAATCAGGCGAGTTGCCGTCACGCCGTCCATGTCGGGCATGATCATATCCATCAAGACGACGTGAGGATGGCTTGTTTCGCACAGGCGCACTGCCTCCTCACCGTTGGAAGCTTCCCCAACCAGTTCAAGATCGTCGAATGTGCGCAGAAAAACTGTCAGACCACGGCGAACCACATCGTGATCATCGACCAGAAGGACGCGCGTTGAACTTTTTTCACCCATAGTGATGATGCCCCTACTCATGAGCAGGCCAGATAATGCTAATTTCTGTCCCCACACTGCTTTGACTGGTCAGGCGAAGTTCCGCACCAATGTCGGCGGCACGCTCCCCCATGAACCTGAGCCCTAATCTCCCTGATGATACCAGATCAGGGTTAAAACCGCGCCCATTATCTTTGATTTGCAGACTCAACTGCTCCGTGCCGCAGTCAAGTTGAATAATAACCTGAGTTGCACGCGCATGCTTGGCGACATTATTTAACGCTTCCTGGACCATCCGGTAGAGTGCGATCTGCACATGGGCAGGCAGTGGCTGCATCGCTGTGACGACCAGTTCAACAGGAATACGTGTTTTTCCCGTAAAAGCCAGGGTAAGCTGCCGGATCAGTTCGTCAAAACTGGTTTCCACCAGGGCCGATGGACGCAGTTCAAGCAACAGCGTTCGCATTTCGGCCAATGCCCCGCGTGTGAGTAAATGTAGCTCGTCCAGCCCATTCCGTACCTCCTGCGGATCCCGATCCCACAGGCGGGGCAGCGCTTCGGCGATGACGCTGGCCGAAAACAGGGTCTGGCTTACTGCGTCGTGAAGATCACGCGCCAGCCTCTGCCGTTCTTCCAGGGCGGCTAAGTCATGCGAGCGCTGGTAGAGCCGGGCATTCTGGATAGCCGTAGCCGCCTGATCCGCAAAAATCTGCAACCGTTCTGCATGAGTAGAAGAGAAGAAGTCAGGCTGCGTGCTGTCCAGGTTGATAAACCCAATGATTTCGCCTTCCAACTGTACCGGCGCGCCGACGTAGGAGAGCAATGATCGCGTCTGCGGGATATCATTCCAGGGTGGAGGGCCATTTTTGTCGGCTACGACCACCGGCTTTCCCGTTTCGATCATCTGGTAAAAACTGGGCATTTCTGTAATGACAAATTCCTGCGCTTCTAACAGCTCACTCAGACCATATTCGGTATATCCATGCTGCCGGACAATAGAAGCGATACCGCAGTCGATGAGCATAATATTGGCTGCGTCATGCGGAACGACACGCCCAATATTATCGAGAATAAGCTCTAACACTTTGTTCAGATCGAGCGTGCTGTTTAAGGCTGCGACAATCTCACGTAGAGCTTCAGCAAGTGCACGCTGCTCACGCTCGGACTCTTCAGCGCGCTGCCGTTCTTTTTCCTTCTGATCCCGTTCCAGGCGCGCATGCAGAATCGGGGCGACGTGAGCGATAATCGTTTCCAGCCGTTCCCGGTCCGTTTCATCATAATCGGTTATTTTATTGGCGACGAGGACATGTCCAACGACTTCACCCTGGTGGAGTATCGGAGTGCTAAGCGCTCGAACAACCGGGATGTGACCCATTGGAACTGAAAAGGGCTTGTTTGAGTAAAATGATTGTTTTTCAGCTAGTGCCCGTCCCCAGATTCCGCCCCAACTCCCTTTTGGAAAGATGATGTCTTTGCCGGCCATCTGGCACTGATCCCAAATCTCGCGGGAGAGGGAGGGGCAGATGAGATCGCCGTTATGGTCGATATAGCCCAAAATGCCGAGCGTGCTTTCCATAGCTTCCAAAATTATTTGCAGGACTTGCTCATAAGTTTCTTCGCTGGGGTGAGTGAGGAAGATATTCGCAATTCGGTTGCGGATAGTAAGCTCACGCTCCGAGGCATGCAGCGCTTCTTCAGCCCGTTCACGCTCACGAATCTGCTGCTTGAGCAGTGCGTTCGAACGAGCTAGTTCGGCGGTTCGCTCTTCGACACGTGCTTCCAGCTCGCTGTGTGCCTTTTGCAGCTCAGCTTCAGCCCATTTGCGCTCGGTAATGTCGATCATGACGCCGCGCAGCTTAATCGTATCCCCATTTTCGATAATGACCGTTACGGTATCTTGCAGCCACACCGTTTGTCCGCTGGCGTCGAGCATCCGGTATTCCAGTACATAGTCTTTCTGGTTTGCGATTGCTGCCAAACAATAGTTCACCACGCGTTCGCGATCATCAGCGTGCAGGTGGTTTTTCCAAAAGTCGGGTTCGTTGTGCCAACGTTTTAGGGGATAACCGAGCAGTCTCTCTGCCTGCTGACTGATAAAGGAATAGGAGAACGTTTGCCCGTCCATCTCCCATACGATGCCGTCAAGAGTGCTGACCAGTGACTGGTAGTTCAGCAGCGACTGTTGAAGCAGCTTTTCAGCTTTTCTGCGTTCGGTAATATCGTGAATGATGGAAAAGAGCAGTCTTTGTCCCTGAATATCAATCGGGCCGGAATAAACCTCTACATCCCGAACGTCACCGGAGGCCAGCCGGTGCTTAAAAATAAAGTAGACACGGCGCTCAGTACGTGCGCGCTCCATTTCAGCCGCCACCTGGGCACGAGAGGCCGTATTGATATCCGTGATTTTCATGGAGCGGAGCGCTGCTATGGAATACCCGTAAAACTCGCTGGCCGCTGGATTAGCGTCCACAATATCTCCGCTTTCCGGATCGATCAGCAGTTTGACGGCCTGATTTTTTTCAAACATTTGCCGGTAACGTCCACTGCTTTCATAGAGTGCCGTCTGCGTTTTTTTCGAGATATCGTCAAGCGCAGACAGACTCTCTGCCAGAAATACTGCTGCGACTTCAGCACGTCTTATGCATTCTTCCCTGGTTGCAGCCGAAGCGAGAGCCTGTGACAAAGCGCTTTGGTAAGCGCTGCTCAGCTCGTGCGAGGTTAACCCACTTTCCGCAAATGTTTTGATCAGGCCCCGAGCATCTTCAAGTCTCGCTTTATCCTGATTAAGCAGATAGCGGCTCAATGCGGCAATATATTGCTGAGAAAAGCTTGTGGATGGAAAAGTCATTCTCAAAGATTCCAGTAAACAGGTTTGGTTGTTCGCGCAGTACCTTCATCCATAATAACAGGTTCTGCGGTTCAAAAAAAGTTATGCTTTCATAGGATTGGGGAATTATGCTGCTGGCAGAAAATTCCTGGTGAACCTGTCCTGGTTGCTTTAGTCACTTAGCTGCAAAATCGCGCCCTGGCTCTCCTACGCAGAGCGCGCAGATTCCTCCTATAATCGAAACTGAATGATAAATCGCAGCGGTCGAAGGGAAATCACTTTGCCTGTCCATAACACTCAAATCGCCCATTTATTTGAACAATATGCTGATCTGCTGGAAATCGATGGCGCGAATTGTTTCCGGGTAGGTGCCTACCGCGATGCAGTGGATATTGTCAACCAGTATCCTCGCTCCCTTGCCGATATGCTGGCGGAGGGCGAAGACCTGACAGAGATTCACGGCATCGGCCCCGATCTATCCGCGAAGATCACCGAGATCGTCAACACAGGGCAGATGGGAGCATTGGAAGAACTCAAGGAGCGTATTCCCATCGGCCTGACCGACCTAATGAATGTTCCAGGGTTGGGCCCCAAACGGGTCAAACTGATTTATGAAGAACTGGGCATTTCCTCGCGTGAAGGGTTGCTGGAAGCGGCGAAGACGGGGCGGCTGCAACAGGTGAAGGGGCTGAGCGCTAAGTTTGAGTCGGAGCTGTTAAAAAAGCTGGAACGGTTTCAGGATGAAGATCGGCGGCTGTCGATCAGCAGTGCCGAAACGATTGCTTCCGCGCTGGTGGCTTATCTACAGGAAAGCGGCGTGGTAAACCAGATTGCGGTGGCAGGAAGCTTCCGGCGCAGGCGGGAGACGGTAGGGGACCTGGATATTCTGGTTACCAGCGACGCGGGTGATCAGGTAATCGATCATTTTGTGCATTATGGTGGTGTGGCAGAGATTCGGTCGCAGGGCGACGAGCGCTCAACGGTTGTGCTGCATGCCGGGCTGCAGGTCGATGTGCGTGTTGTCCCACCAGAAAGCTTTGGTGCGGCCCTGCTCTACTTCACCGGGTCCAAGCCGCATAACTTGGCGCTGCGCAATATCGCCCTGGATCGCGATCTCAAGATCAACGAGTATGGCATCTTTCGCGGAGAAGAACGTTTGGGTGGCGCAACCGAAGAGGAGATGTATGCCGCCTTGGATTTGCGCTATATCCCGCCCGAACTGCGCGAGAATCGCGGCGAGATCGAAGCGGCGGCGGAGGGGCGGCTCCCCAATCTGCTCACGCTGGAAAACATCCGGGGCAATCTCCACGCACATACCACCGAGAGCGATGGGCACGCTTCACTGGAAGAAATGGCAAATGCGGCAAAGAAGTATGGTTACGATTACGCTGCCGTCACCGATCATTCCCCTGTGCTGGCCATGACAAACGGGTTGAGCGCGGAGCGCCTGGCGAGACAAATTGAAGATATTGATCGCCTCAATGAGCAGCTTGATGGGGTTCGGCTGCTCAAAGGCATTGAAGTCGATATTTTGCAGGATGGCTCGCTCGATCTGCCCGATTTGATTCTGGCCCGGCTCGATCTGCGCATTTGCTCGATCCACACCCACTTCAACCTTTCCGAAGAGCAGCAGACCGAGCGCATTATCCGGGCGATGGATAACCCCCATTTTAACATTTTGGGGCATCCGACAGGGAGGCTTCTGGGAAAGCGCCCTCCTTATGAAGTGAACGTCGAACGGCTGTTAGAGGCTGCTTTGGAACGCGGCTGCTTTCTGGAATTAAACGCCAACCCGGAGCGGCTCGATCTGAATGACGTCTATCTGAAAGCGGCGAAGGAGATGGGGCTGAAGATCAGCATCGCGACAGACGCGCACTATTTAGCCTCCTTTGAGTATATGCGCTATGGCGTCGATCAGGCGCGGCGCGGCTGGCTGGAGGCAGATGACGTGTTAAACACACGTTCCTGGGCCGATCTTGCCCCATTGTTCAGGCGTTAGTGTTTCTATTGTCAGGGAGTTTGCCTCGCCAAGGTTCTTGTAGTATGCTTCTGACTCAGGATACCACGCATAAAAAGCAGGAAAGTAAAACATGGGCCTCCTCGATCTGGTCAGGGCGGTTGGCCTGTTCAACGGGCTTACAGATGTGCAGCTTCAACGCCTGATTGATATTAGCCAGGAAGAATGTTACGACGATGGGGATGTAATCTTCCGGCAAGATTCAGATGGCGACAAGATGTATCTGATCCGTGAAGGACAGGTGGAAATTCTGATCCGTAGAAGTCCTGGCGAACCTGAACGGTCCGAGGTGTTCCTCGGACGTGGGCAGGTTTTTGGCGAGATCGCCCTGCTGGACTACGGCAGCCGTTCCGCAACCGTACAATGCTGTCGGAACGACACGGTGCTGCATGCTATCAGCCGCGATGCATTTACTGCGCTGTGCAGCGCCGATACCGCTATTGGCTACATCATGATGCGGAATTTGGCTTCGGACCTTGCCTTTAAGCTGCGCCATCGTAATCTGGATCTTGGGGCTGGCAGCATTTAGCGCTCCCAGGAGTAAGGACGCTGATCGATGATTACCTACAAAGTCAGCTATGTTGTGATTGGCGGAGAACATCCGGGGGCGATTGTAAACGAATTTGAACGCCCGCAGGTGGGGGGGCATGTTCAGATTGGCAAATATACTTTTGAAATTGTCGAAATCTTCGAGGTGATGCCGCCGCGGGGTGACTTCGCTTTTTTGCACGCGACAGTTAAACCGTTAAGCGACCTGACTAATCATCCCTCTAAGGAGACTCAGCAAGAGAATTTGTCGTAATTAAAATTTCATATGCTGCCGGAAAAAAATCTGCCAGTTGCACCCTGGCAGATTTTTTGTTCAGATTTCATACTCGACGTAATCTTGAGCGACTTCAACAAGTCCATTGAAGGTCGTCTGTGCCTCAGCCGCGAGCAACCGAGCGTCTTTTCGCACGTCGTAATGGATCAGTGCTAACTGTCGGGCATGCGCCTGTGCTGCGATGGTTCCTGCCTGCGCCGCGCTGGAATGTCCAAACCCCTCCCCCGATGATTCATGCAGCAGCAGATCGGCATTTTGGGCAAGGTTAACGATGTTGGGCATGGGTTCGGTATCACACGAATAGCCGATCACTCTGCCGCTGGTTTTTACTTCGATCCGCAGGCCAATAGTGGGAATGAAGTGTTTGGTCGGCCAGGCCGTGATGTGAAAATCGGCATTATCAAGCACCAATTCGTTTGCGCGCTCCTGCAGATGTTCAAAATGAACCGGGTAAAGCCGCGGCCAGGTTTCCCACAAATAGGCGGCCATCATCTCTTCCACGCGTTGCAGACAATGGTGGATGCCGTAAACACGCATGGGAGAGGTTCGCCCCATCAGCCACAACTGCATCAGCAGCGGGGCGATGCCGTAGACATGATCCGGGTGAAAATGGGTCAGGATGGTATCTACCGGATGTTCTACGCCAAGCTGGTATCTCTGTAACTTCGCAACCGGGTTAGACCCACAGTCTACCAGGACCGAGTTGCCGTGATCACCCAACAAAATAAAGTGCGTGTGATCGTGCTGCATATCCGAAACTGACGCAGCCGATCCCAGAATGATAAGGCGAGCCATAACAAAATATCCTTAGCAGCAGCGGGCCAGTGCACGCTGGTATAGCATGAGTTACAACTTTAGTACAAGCTCCACGATGCGGGGTGTCAGCGTTACTTCCAGAATTCCAGCAACGATCAGCATCGGGGCGACAAGACCAACGCCGATTTTGATCGTATCTCCCAGCGCGCGCAGCCATGCTTCGCCAACCGTCATGGACAACGGTGGGCGTGTGATGACACTTCCCAGGCGCAGCGCGGCGGCTCCCGCGAGCACAATCGCCGGAACTTCAATAATTCCATGTGGAAGCACCGCCATCAGGAACGGCGCAGGGTTGATCCCCGACAGAACCACCTGCCCCAGGATGAATCCCATCAGGCCAAACGGGATCATGACCAGGACCATCGCCATGACGCCGAATGTGAAGATTGCCAGCAGCGTCGCTCCGATCAAAATACGGGAGTTTTGCATAATCGCCATAACGATCAACCGGGGATTGTCTTGCCCCAGTTGGAACCAGGTTTGCAGGTTATCCAGGAGTTTTTCGTCGGTCGGATTAAATTGATCGAGTGAGATTGGATTTGCGGCAGCGAAGACCCACCCGGCGATAAAAGCGGCTGTGATGCATACGACGGTGACGGCAGATGCGGTCCGCAGGGAAGCTACCGCCGGGAAAACACTTTTTTGATACCAGCGGCGCAGGGTCATGCGCCCTTCAAGCCCCGGTCCGCGAAATTGTTCCCAAATGGTGCGCCAGGCCCAGCGGAAATTGAGGTGATCCAGCGAACGTCCCAGCAGCTCTTCGCGGTTAAAAATGCGCGCCCCCATGCGGATCAGCAGCATGATCGTCACCATCAGCCCCAGGATAATGAACCAGAGCAGATAGCGCCTGTGGGGTTGGACCATAATGATGCTATCCAGGATGACCAGCATCGACATCGGGATGATAATGAAGCTGGCGAGCAGATTGGCGGCTCGGGTGGATGTGGTCTGGCTGGATACAACTACCGCGCCTGTGACCATGACCAGCGCCTGCACCGTCGTCAGCAAGACGATCTGGAGCACCAGCAGCGCGGGAGGCCGCCACTGCTGGCTGCCCAAAACCAGCCCGCCGACATAAATCACCAGCCCAATGTAACTTGCCATGAGCGGGGGCAGCATGGCGGCAAAAGACTTGCCCATGTAGAGTTCGATATTTGTCAGCGGAGTGGAGAGCAGCGGTTCCAGGCTCAGGCGTTCTTTTTCTCCAACGAAGGTTTCAAGGGCGATCACCAGCGAGATCGAGATCGGAAAGAAGCCGACGATCATGGGCATGAGCGGCAGCAGCGATGGCAGCAGCGGTTTGGCCCCGTTGTTCTCAAAAAAGCTGATGAACGCGCGTGTCATGCCATTTGCCATCAGTGGAAAAATCAGTGTCAGGATAACGATCGGAACCATGATCCGCCAGTCGCGGAAGCTGTCACGGACTTCTCGGCGGGTGATGATCAGGGCATTACTCAGCGATTGTACAAATCGTCCGCGCTTCGACTCGACCTCACGGTTATCCAGTTGTTTGGTTAGTGTCGCCATTGCGTTCCAATCCCTCGTCCTCAGTCACTATTTGTAAATACACATCCTCGAGCGTGCGCGATAATTCGCTAAGTGTGACAATCTTCAGCCCTAATCCGGTCAGACGGCGAATGATGTTCGGATTGTCCCGCTGCGGTTCGGGCGTGCGGTAGCGGATCCAATCGTCCCCCTGCTCAACCAGTTCGACCATCTCGCCCAGTTCTGCCGATGCGCCATTCAGGTGATCTGCCAATCGCAGTTCCATCAGCGGCGCGCCGACAAATCGTTCGGATAATTCTTTAAAAGTACCATTGGCGATAATGCGACCCCGGCGAATGACGGCGATCCGGTCAGCCAGGATCTGCGCTTCGGTCAGGTTGTGGGTCGTGATGGTGATGGTTCGTTCTTCGCGGCGCATTTCTTTGATCGCTTCCCGAACCAGCCGGGCGCTTTGGGGATCCATGGCAGAGGTCGGTTCGTCCAGCAGCAACACGAGCGGATCGTGCAGTATCGCCCGGACCAGCGCCAACTTCTGCTTCATGCCCTTCGAATATTCACCCAGGCGTTTGTTCATGGCTTCGCCCAGGCCGAAATGTTCCATGAGCATGATGGGGCGCTTCTGGCGGGCTTCGGAGGAAAGGTGGTAGATACGGGCAAAAAAATCGAGATATTCGATGCCCTTCATGCGTTCGTAGAGGCCGTGCTGTTCGGTGAGCACACCGACATGGGCGCGAACCTGCGTCGGCTGTTTGACCACGTCGTACCCGGCGATACGTGCCCACCCCGATGTAGGCTGAAGAATGGAGGTAAGCATCCGAATGGTGGTAGTTTTCCCCGCCCCGTTTGGCCCCAGAATTGCAAAGATCGTACCGGCTTCAACAGAAAGTGTGATGTGATCGACGGCCAGGAAATCGTTAAAATACTTGGTCAGCTCGTACGTTTCAATCATTTGCCGCATCACTTTCTACCATAAGAATACTCGGCGGGGACACCCGGCTTTAGCCGGGCGGGGAAGCCGAGACTTCTCCTTTCCGTAGTCGCCAACTGGACAAAGTCAGAAATTGAACCGCCTGCGGCTTGACTTTGGCAAGGCGCTGCCCGGTTTCCAGACTGTGCAGACTGATCGTCCCACCTGTCGTCCCCCCGACGTAACAAATTCCATAGCGGGGGTGTTTGACCCAGGAACCGCGCTTGAAACCCAGACTGCGCGTTCCGCCGTAGGGTTTGCGCACGCCCCCCTTCTCCGGCTGCAAGCGGTGCAGTTGGCGGCGGTGGAAACGCAGGGGCACGATATAAAGCATCGCCTTGTTGTCGGGCTGGATATGCCCGCCAACCCCGACGTTTGCCAGCACCCAGCTATCCACACAGTGTGCCTCAAACCGGTCGGACAGCTTGTGCGACGATTTCTTCAACCCGACGGCGCGGCGCAGGTCGGCTGTTTCGTAGCCCGCCAGGGTGCGGACGGCGGCCCGTTTGCCCAGTTCCGCATAAAACCACTGCTTGCCCACCTCCAACGGACTGAAACTCCTGTTCCACTTGCGCTGCCCCGGTTTTGTGATGGCCTGAATATCTTCGACAATGAAGACTTTAACTGGATAATACCGACAGAGCCAGTCGGTCAAGCGCAGTTTCCAGCCCCAGCGGGCACGAGTTCGAGGGTGGCAAGCGAAACTGCCCCTGGCGACGATTCCGGCGACAGGGGCGATAGGGTGTCTTGCGACCCCGCCTACCCCGGCGCATGGTCGTGCTGGTGGCCTCCGCCTCTTGGACCCAGGTTACGGCGTCGGCCTGAATGTTCAGATAGGTGTGTGCGGCGGACTTGACCGTCAGTGCCTCTTTCTTCGAGCCAGGGTCAATCCCTACCGCAATCGCTTGTGTAGTCCCCGGCCTCCCGATCCACCAGTTGAAGATAGAACAAGCCCCGGTCAAAACGGCGGACGGCTCGTCCCTTCCGAACCAGTTCGCGCGCACGGGCGGCGTGACAGGGCATCAGCCGTTCTCCGGTCCTACTCAGCACAGGTACATACCACATGAGAGTTACCTCTCACTTCTCGGCAACCAACGGCTGCCGGCAACTGACCGCTTCGACACAGGCACGCGCAGCGGCGACAGACTAGCGGGACATCCGGTCGCGTGCTGCGGGCTGCCACGCCCAGCGTGCTTGTTAACACTGTCTAGTCAACGCTTGCGTCTTGGTTCACCGGGTGGCTTCCGGCTCCCCTCAAGCTCCCTGCTTTAGCTGGGAGTTGTTGACTACTCTCAATTCAACCTTGATTTTAGTACCACCCATAGCTTGAGTCTACCTGTTTGATCGGTTTTGGAATCAAATGTTTAGAAAAATTCATAGAAATGAAAGGGCAAACAGTCATTCTCTGGCTGTTTGCCCCCACTGAAATTAATGCTGGATAACGATTAGGCAGGTCTTTCCGAGTGTTCTGCTTTGCCAGACGATCCGCGCCTCAATACATCCCGGTGACGGTAGGCCAGCAGTACGAGCGAGAGGCCGCCTGCCACTACGCAGTACGCCTGTGATACATTGATGCCACCCGCCTCAGTGACTTCGATGCGCAGAAATTCCAGGAAGAAGCGGGCGAACGAATAGGCGATCAGATAGAACAGCAGAAAATCGCCATGTTTGAGACGATCCCGGTAGCGCAGCCAGACAAAGAGCAGCACGCCAAAGGTCAGCAGGCACCACAGCGATTCATAGAGGAACAGTGGGTGAAAATGAGTGTGTTCGATGTACTTGGTTGGTGGGTTGTCGATGCGAATTCCCCAGGGAAGATCCGTGGGCTTCCCGTATAGTTCCTCGTTGACATAGTTGCCCCAACGACCAATCGCCTGGCCAAGCGGGACGACAACTGCTGCAATATCGATCCAGGAGAGGACATCAAGCTTCTGGCGGTAGGTGTAGATCAGAACACCCAGCACGCCGCCAATGACCGCGCCGAAAATAGACAGCCCGCCGCTCCAGATGATCAAGGGGCCTTCGTGCAGATCGAGCGGGTGTGTCAGATACCAGTGAGCGGTGCGCGCCGATGAAACAGATGGGAACAGCACGTGCCACAGCCGGGCAAACACAATCGCCAAAAACACCACCCAAATCAGGCCGTTCCACACATGATCAGAATCTTTATCGTCGCGCTTTGCCATCCAATCCGCTACTCCGGCTGCGGCCATGATGCCTGCGACGATAATCAATCCATACCAGTGAAACATGGGGTTGATCGTCACCCCAAAAAGATCGAATGGGCCGATTTCCAGCCCGCGCCTGCTGAAATCCATAATTACACGCCTCCTCCTTGCTGCTGCATAACGCGCCTCACATGCCAGACGCGCTGAATCACCGTCACATGCGTGCCAATCGCCAGAATCCACAAACCCACTATAACCCATCCGGTAAGCAGCATCGCCAGGATAATGACTGTGCGCTCCATCCGAGTCAGCAGGCCCACTTTACAATCAATGTCGAGTCCTTCAGCGCGGGCGCGCACATAGCTGACCAGGAATGTTCCCAGTGAAGCCAGGATGCTCAGCAGCACCGCATTATGATTGTTTACCGTGCTGTAGTAGTAAGCCAACCCGGCAAAGATATATCCATCCGCAAAGCGATCCAGGGTTGAATTGAGCAGCGCGCCAAATTTATCCTTGCGCTTCATGGCCCGCGCGATAGCCCCGTCCAGTGCATCCAAAGGCGTGCCCAGGATCAGAATGATAGCTGACCAGAAAAAATGCCCTTGTGCGGCAACGTAGGAAGCCACAGCCACAACTATCAACCCCAGCAGGGTGACCACATCAGGGTGGATGCCGAGTTCGTATCCTTTTTGGCCCAGCCGCGTCGTGACTCCACTGGTGTAAAAGCGCACCCGATCCGTCAGTGTTCTAAATTCCGGCGTTGTTTTTTCGGTCATTCACATGGCTCCTGCATGCTTCTGCTGATAAATCCGGACATCACTCTGGCTGATCACGGAGAGCGGCTGCGGCAGATGATCCAGTGAAAACCAGCCGATCTCGGTGCATTTTTCCGGTTCCAGAATGCGTGGCTCTCCGCCAACAAACTGTCCGATATAGGTTGGTGATATCCAGTGCTGCTGTTCCTCCGGCAAGATATGATCTTCCACGCCCAGCAGATCGGTGATCTCGATCATCATGCCATATTCTTCCAAAAACTCGCGCTTGATGGTGTCGATCAATTTCTCGCCAAAGGTTACCTTGCCGCCGGGAAATTCCCAGCAGCCGCGCTCGTTTGTCGCGCGTGGACCTCGCCGGGCTAAGAATACCTCACCTTTGCCATTAAAGACCATTGCTCCTACGCCCACGCCAATGTAATCACGTCCTGCCACCATCATTAGATTTGCCCTTGTCAACTCGGTTCAGGTGCGGTACACTTTTCCACATTACGGGGCGTAGCGCAGCTTGGCTAGCGCGCGTCGTTCGGGACGACGAGGTCCCCGGTTCAAATCCGGGCGCCCCGACAAAATCCTGACTTTACAGTCAGGATTTTTTTGTTGCCATGCTCTACAACCCTTTGGTCTTGGCCTCGTTCCACAGCGCGTCCATTTCGTCCAACGACATCGTATCCACATCACGCCCCTGCGCGGCAGCCTGTTGCTCAATATAGTGGAAGCGCTGGTAAAAGCGCTCATTTGTACCGCGCAGCGCCGCTTCGGGATCGACCTCCAACCAGCGTGCCCAGTTGACCACCGCAAAGAGCAGATCGCCAATTTCGCCTTCACGCGCTTCAGGATCAGGAGCAGTCTTGACCTCTTCGATCTCTTCAAGCACCTTGGCGAACACAGGCTCGATGGTAGGCCAGTCAAATTTGACGCGGGCGGCACGATCCTGGTAGCTGAGTGCCAGCGACAGCGCCGGTAACGCCTTTGGAACGCCGTCCAGCCGTGACTCCCGCTCCTTCTTTTCGACTTGCTTGAGTTTATCCCAGTTAACCTTTACATCCTGGTCATCGTTGACCGAGACATTGCCCCACACATGCGGATGCCGCCGGATAATCTTGGCAATGACGTTGGCGAGCACATCAGACAGCCGGAACTCGCCCGCTTCAACGGCGATCTGGCTGTGCAGGACGATTTGCAGCAGCAGATCGCCTAACTCCTCGCGCAGATCGTGCATATCGCCCCGGTCCAGAGCATCCAGCGCTTCGTAAGTCTCTTCAAGCAAATAGGGACGCAGTGAAGCATGAGTTTGCTTGCGATCCCAGGGACAGCCTTCGGGAGCACGCAGATGGGCAATCGTTTCCTGAAAGCGCTCGAAGCTGGATGGCCTGGGCAACGCAGGGATGTACAGGGCGGTTGTACTGTTATTCGCTGTTGGCTCAAGCTGTTCCAGTGGCAGACGTTTGACCGGATCGCCTTGTTCAGCGAGGCGCACGACACTCACTTCATGAGTTTCCGGATACTGGCTCAGCAGGATGGTTTTGAGATAGGCAGGCGCGCCGTCCAGTGGCAGGATGAGAGCGGGAAAATCGGGATTGAACGGCGGATGGTGCAGACCATTCAGACTGTCGGCACTAAAAATCTGCAAACCCGTCAGGTGTTCCAGGTGAAGAGCATTGAGAACTGGTTCGAGCAGGTGGATAGTCGTTTGAATGGTCATCAAACTCACTTCCTAAACGGAAAACAGGCAAAACCCTCGTGGATTTTGCCTGCAACGAACAAATGGAACCTACGCGGCGATTAACGCTTGGTGTAGGTTGGGGCCTTACGGGCACGCTTGAGACCGGGCTTCTTGCGCTCTTTGATACGCGCATCGCGGGAGAGATATCCCCCTGACGCAGCACGCCGCGCCATTCCGGTTCAATTTCCAGCAGAGCGCGAGCAATGCCAAGTTTGATGGCATCACGCTGGCCGCTGATCCCACCGCCGTTGATCTTCACGGTGATGTTATAGGCACCTTCCTGGCCGACTACGCGCAGAGGAGCCAGGGCAAGTTCCATATCGCCAGAACGGGGCAGGAAGTCATCGCCCGCTTTGTCGTTAATCAGAACGCTGCCATCGCCACCCGGCCACAGACGTACGCGCGCTTTTGCTTCCTTGCGTCGCCCGATGCCTTCATAATACTGATTCGCCATAATCTCTATCCTCTTGCTATCTACCGCTCAAGCATCTTGGGCTGCTGCGCTTCGTGCGGATGGGTGCTGCCAGTATAGATCTTCATCTTTTTGATCATCTTGCGGCCCAGCGAGTTCTTGGGCAGCATGCCACGAACCGCCGCCTGCAAAACGCGCTCAGGGTGCTCTGCCATCTGCTTGCGCAGCGGAGTTGTGGTGAGGCCACCGGGATACCCGGAGTGACGGTGATAGAGTTTTTCATCCATCTTCTTGCCCGTCACGCGGACTTTGTCGGCGTTGATAACGATGACGAAATCGCCCGTATCAGCGTGTGGCGCAAACATAGGCTTGTGCTTGCCCATCAAAATGACCGCGATCTTCGTCGCCAGTCGTCCCAGGGTTTGGTCCTTAGCGTCCACCACAAACCACTCGCGTTTGATGTCATCCGCCTTGGGTGTGTAGGTCTTGATCTTCATACTCTCGATTGCTCCGGCGGGCTATCCCCGCACTTCTTCAGTAATTCACTTTGGTTAAGCACAGCCCATGAGCCGGGGCTGTTTCGTTAGGCCATGTGCCATCCGCGGCACGAAAGGCATCTTCGAATTCCGTGATGGACAGCTTTCCGCTGCCCACTCGGACCAGCGCGCCGACAATGCGGCGCACCATCCGGTACAGAAAGGCGTTTGCCTCAATATGATACCGGAACAGGCGCTCATTACAAAACGCTTCCGGCATCACCGTAAACTCAGATCGAAGGATCTGGCGGATGGTGTTATCACCCTGGGGCGGCTGCCCAAACGTCGCGAAATCGTGTATTCCCATGAGGAGACTCGCCGCTGCCTGCATCTTGTTCAGGTCGAGCGGTCTCCAGTCTGGCACGAACCAGGCGTACTGCCGTTGTAACGGGTTCTGCACTGGCGCGACATACAGAGTGTATTGGTAAGCCCGGCTCTGGGCGTCGAAACGTGGGTGAAAGCCCGCTTCTGCCTCTTCCAGAGTACGGATCGCGATAGTTTTCGGGACTGTCGCATTCAACGCGCGCCACAGGTCAGTTGTCTTGTGACGCCAGACAGCATCGAAGGTTATGACCTGCCCGCTGGCGTGGACTCCGCTGTCGGTCCGTCCTGCGCCAATAACCGTTGTTTGCTGTCCAGTGACGCGCAAAATCGCGTCTTCGACCGTTCCCTGGATCGTCGGCGTGTCGCCCGCCTGCCGCTGAAAGCCTTGATAGCCTGTGCCATCGTAGGCAATGACCGCGCGATAGCGAGCCACACGAGCCGTCACGCACTACTCTTCCGCGCGATCCACCAGCTCGAGTAACACCATCGGAGCTGCATCGCCCTTACGCGGCCCCAGCTTGTTCACCCGGGTGTATCCACCGGGGCGATCAGTCAGGCGAGGCGCGATTTCATCAAACACCTTGATCACGGTGTCACGATTATTGAGGCGGGCCATCAGCAGACGGCGCGCATGCACGCCAACCGACTTGTTTTCGTCGGCCAGACCGCGCTTGGCAATCGTCAGCAGTTTTTCTGCTTCGGCACGAATCGCGTCGGCTTTGGCTTCCGTCGTCGTGATCCGCTCATAGCGAAACAGGTCATTGATCAAATTCCGGCGCAGCAAGTTCCGCTGCCCCGAGCTCCGCCCCAGTCTCTTTCCAGCTACATTATGTCGCATAACGGTTAGATCCTTATTCGTTCTTGGCTAGCCGCCGGAAAAGATGTCGTGGTCGGCTGGCAGATAGTTCTTTTCTTTTAGCCGGGTGACCAGCTCGTCCAGCGATTTTTCCCCAAAGTTGCGAATGGCAAGCATCGCATCGGGACCTCTGTCGAGCATTTCCAGCACTTCACCGACATTGGTAATGCCGGTTCGCTTGAGCGAGTTGAAGACACGCACGCTGAGATCCAGCGTTTCGATAGGCGTCTCATACACTTCGGCGGGAAGTGCGTTTGGATCGGGTTCGACAACTACTTCCGCGGGGGGCATCAACAATTCTTCACTGACGCCCGCGATAATAATCAGGTGCTTCATCAGGATCTCTGCCGACTGGCTCATCGCCTCTTCAGGGCGGATCGTTCCGTCGGTCCAGATTTCCAGGATGAGTTTGTCATAGTTGGTTCGCTGCCCTACGCGCGCACGCTCGACATCGTAGTTAACGCGCTTGATCGGGCTGTAGATCGCATCGACAGGTAGTTCACCGATTGGCAGACGGCCCCGTTCTTCGGCGGGAGAGTACCCCCGTCCGGCCTGCACCGTAAACTCGACTTCCAACTGTGCTTCGTCGGAATCAGCGGTGAACAGGTACAGGTCCGGGTTGATAATCTCAACTTCTGCGGGGCAAAGAATGTCGGCTGCGGTGACGGTTCCCTCGCCGTGCACTTCCAGGCGCAAACGGGCAAACTCCGCGTCATAGAGTTTGAGACGCAGCTGCTTGACCTGCAAGATCAACTGCGTCATGTCCTCTTTGACGTGCGGAATGGCCGAAAACTCGTGATGAACACCTGAGACGCGGACCGACGTAACCGCCGCCCCGGGCAGGGACGACAGCA
Source organism: uncultured Chloroflexia bacterium (assembly GCA_963753545.1). Lineage (GTDB taxonomy): Bacteria > Chloroflexota > Anaerolineae > Aggregatilineales > Aggregatilineaceae > CAVWCQ01. The sequence continues at coordinate 3,792,652 of CAVWCQ010000008.1, read as the reverse complement.
GCACGCGGCGAAGCGCATTGCCAACGGTAATCCCAAAGCCCTGTTCTAGGGGGCTGATGATGAATCGCCCGTATTTTTGAGATGTTGCATCCCCTTCAATTTTGGGCAGCACCATGTTATTCGTGACCACGCCCCATCCTCCGTCCGGGACTGACAACCGATTGGGTCGTAAATCCACCATTTAGCGAGAGTAGTATTCCACGATAAGCTGTTCGTTCAGTGGGAGATCGATATCACGGCGTTCAGGAACGCGAATGACGGTTCCCTGAATCTGAACCGGATCGACACCGAGCCAATCGGGCGCGGAGGGCCGATCTTCCATATAGGCCCGCAGTTCCTTGAAGTACGTGCGGTTGCGGCTGCCATCACGAACAGTAATCACGTCGCCGGCGCGAACCATGTACGAAGGAATATTCGTCCGGCGGCCATTCACGGTAAAGTGACCGTGTTGAACCAGCAAACGGGCTTGAGCGCGAGAATCAGCCCAGCCCAACCGATATACCACATTATCCAGCCGGGTTTCCAGGATCGAGAGCAAATTGGAGCCGGTCAAACCAGGACGGCGCAGCGCTTCGCTGAAATAACGGCGGAACTGGCGTTCCAAAATACCGTAAATACGACGAGCCTTCTGCTTTTCACGAAGCTGAATCGCATAGTCGGAACCACGTCCGCGCTTGAACTGCGCGTCCTTACCGTGCTGTCCGGGCGGGTACGTCCGGCGCTCGACCGGGCATTTAGGAGACAAACACTTTGCGCCTTTGAGGAACAGTTTTTCGCCCTCGCGGCGGCACAGCCTGCATACAGGTCCGTTGTAACGTGCCATTTATTCTGGCTTCCTCCACACTACGACAAGTGTGTTTACACCACTCGTCTTTTATGATACAGAATTTACTAGACGCGGCGCTTCTTGGGCGGACGAACACCGTTGTGAGGAATAGGCGTCACATCGGTAATCGAACGCACTTTTAGCCCACTGGCCTGAATGGCGCGGATCGCGGATTCGCGACCAGGGCCAGGGCCTTTGACGAAAACATCTACTTCCTGCATTCCCTGCTCTTTGGCATTTTCAGAGGCCTGCTGGGCAACCATACGCGCTGCGTAGGGTGTGCTCTTGCGGCTTCCCTTAAAACCTGTGGTACCCGCGCTCGCCCAGGCAACAACGTTCCCCTGCTGATCGCTCATAGAGACAATCGTGTTGTTGAACGTTGCATGGACATGCGCCTGCCCGTATGGAATGCTCTTTCTAATCTTTTTTGGTCCACGGCGTGGACCCCTACGAGTACGTCCCATTGTTCTTTATTTCTCCTACCTTGTCACCCGTTACCAATTCATGGAACCGACATCATAACACGGCCCAAAGCAACTCGACTGCTGATATGGTCGCTCTGGAGCCGTGTTGCGGAATCGCGCTCCACAAGAGGTGCACGGCATGATCCCGGCTGTGGGTATAGGAAACTACTTCTTCTTTGCTCCACGACGGCGGCCACGACCGGCAACAGTCTTCTTCGGACCGCGCTTGGTACGGGCGTTGGTCTTGGTACGCTGGCCGCGCGCCGGCAAACTGCGACGGTGACGCAAACCGCGGTAGCTACCGATTTCGATCAAACGTTTGATGTTCAGTTGAACCTCGCGGCGGAGTTCACCTTCGACGCGAAATTTGCCCACTTCTTCACGCAAAGACTGGACTTCATTTTCAGTCAGGTCTTTCACGCGTGTCTCCGGGCTGACACCCGTCGCATCCAGAATGGTCTGGCTGCGGGTCGGGCCTATCCCGTAGATGTAGGTGAGCGCAACTTCGACGCGCTTGTTACGCGGGAGGTCCACACCCTCGATACGTGCCATAAACTGTTACTCCTCGTACTTCGGCGTGATAAGCCCGCCGGACGGAATAGCTATTCTAGCGAAAAATGACAAACTTGACCAGGGTCGGTTCGGTCACTTTTCTGATTTGTGGACGATCTGCTTCATAAAACCGTCAAAATCAGCGGCGGGCCATCGGGCGTAATGGCAATCGTATGTTCAAAATGAGCACATAACGAGCCATCTTGCGTGACGACGGTCCAATGATCGCTGAGTACCTTGGTTCCTGGACGGCCCGCGCAGACCATCGGTTCAAGGGCAAATGTCATCCCCGGATCCAACGGGTAACTGCGCCAGCCCCGGATTCGCTGGCGGTTGGACGGCCACCAGTTTGGAATCTGCGGGTCTTCGTGCATGGCGCGCCCTACCCCGTGTCCGGTGTATTCGCGCACAACGCTGAAGCCCTGGCTTTCAACATACTTCTGAATGGTAATCGAGATCGTGCTGGTTTCGTTGCCAGCAACTGCTACCTCGATGCCCTTGTATAGGGCCTTTTCTGTCACATCAAGCAGCCGCTGGGCTTCTGTGGATATTTGCCCAACGCCCATTGTAAAGGCGGCATCACCCACAAAACCTTTGTACACAGCGCCAAAGTCCAGACTGATGATCTCGCCCTCTTTCAAAATCCGGTCGGTGCTGGGAATTCCATGCACCAACTCGTTATTGATGGAGGCGGTGATCGACGCCGGGAACGGATGTGGACTGCCAGGCGGATAGCCCAGGAACGCAGCTTTCGCGTTGTGCTTGCGCAGAACTTCCGCAGCGATGTGATCCAGTTCTTTTGTACTGATCCCAGGTCGCACCGCTTCACGCATGGCTTGAAGAGCCAGTGCGGTGATGCGCCCCGCTTCACGCATAGTCAGAAGTTCTTCCGGCGTTTTGCGAATAACTGCCATACGGCAACTGCTCACTTACATAGGTTGGCAGGGCGTTCTCCGTTTAAATGGAAAACGCCCCACTTGTTTTACTGTCTGACAAAACCAGCGTCTTAGCGCATGAACCCGTCGTAGTTACGCATCGTCAACTGCGCTTCAAGCTGGCGCATGGTGTCGATGACAACACCCACGACAATGATCAAACCTGCGCTGCTGATAACCAGTGCCGGGTTACGTCCACCTGTTGCCGCTGGGCCAAGCACCAGCCGCCGGATGATCTGCATAATGCCGGGCAGAATAGCAACCCCGCCCAGGAAGATCGCGCCAACCAGGGTGATCCGGTTGACAATCCGGTTGATATACTCCTGCGTGCGGCGGCCCGGACGAATGCCAGGGATAAACCCACCGTTCTTCTGCAGGTTTTCGCCCAGATTCTGGTTCTGGATCATCACACCCGTGTAGAAGTAGGTGAAACCTACGACCAGCCAGAAGTAGATAAACCAGTAGACGAACCGATCCTGGGAGAAGAAATTCTGAACCTTGGCTCCTGCATCACCGCCAAAGAAGCCAGCAACAATCGCCGGGAAGGTCACAATCGACTGGGCAAAGATCAAGGGGATCATGCCTGCCGTGTTGACTTTCAACGGGATATGAGTCGTGCCGCCGCCGTACATCTTACGACCGCGCACGCGCTTGCCATACTGCACCGGAATGCGGCGAGTGCCTTCCTGGATGACGACGATGATAACTACGGTGAGAATCGTCAGGAGCACAAACGCCAGCAGGTTGAAAACCAGGTCATTCTGCAGCAGTTGGTACAGGTTGGTGGGGACGCGGGCGACGATGCCGGCGAAGATGATGATCGAGATACCGTTCCCGATACCCTGTTCGGTGATCAGTTCACCGAGCCAGATCGCGAACATTGTACCGGCGGTCATCGTCACAATCACCGACAGCGTTACCAGCAGGTCACTGCCTGCCCCAAAGCCGAAACCAGGAATCAATTCGCGGCCCGAACGATCTACGCTCTGGAAGATATTGACCTGCCCAATCGCTTGCAGGGCGGCCATTGGGATCGCCAGGTAGTAGGTGAACTGGTTGATTTTTTCCTGTCCACCCGGTTCCTTCGCGATAGCTTCCAGGCGAGGGATGATTGGGACGAGCAATTGCAGGATGATCGAGGCCGTGATATAAGGGTACACGCCGTTTGCGATCACGCTGAAATTGGACACCGCCCCACCGGAGAGCAGGTTGAGCACGCTCAAAAAGCCTGCCGCGTCGCCTGTGAACAAATCGGACAATACTTTGCGATCGACGCCTGGGACCGTCACATGAGCGGCAAACTGGTAGATAACCAGAATGAGCGCTGTGTACAGCAGTTTGCGGCGGAGGTCAGGCAGTCGAAACGCATTCCGCAACGCCTCGATCATAACTAGTGTCCTCTTGATTAGTCCGTATTAAAGTACAGAGAGAGCCGGGTAAGCATTACACCCGGCTGCTGTTTTCATTTATTTGGACTCGCGCTGTTCGCGCAGGGCTTCGAGCTGTTCTTTACGCAGCTTCTTGACCGTTGCGAAGGGGCCAGTCAGCCAGATTTCCAGCTTTTCGACCGAACCACCGGCTTTTTCGATTTTTTCCTGTGCGCTCTTGGTAAAGCGATGGGCCTTCACCGTCAGCGAGACGGGCAGTTCACCACGTCCCAGAACGACTATGGGCTTGTCTGCTTCCTTCACCAAACCGTGTTCCGCCATGGTCTCAGGGGTAACTGAGTCGCCCTTGCCGAACACGCGCGCCAGATCGTCTACATTGACTTCCTGGTAATGAGTCCGAAAGATATTGTTAAAGCCGCGCTTGAAGGGCAGACGACGCACCAGGGGGAGCTGACCACCTTCAAAGTACTGGCCTTTTCCGCCACCGCTGCGAGCGCCCTGGCCTTTGGTACCACGTCCGGCAGTCTTACCCTGACCGGCACTGATACCACGACCGACGCGCTTGCGCTTCTTTGTAGACCCTTCTGCTGGGCGTAGATCGTTTAGGTTCATTCTTCAACTTCCTCCACCTTGACCAAGTGGATGATCGCGTTGACCATACCACGCATGGGTGGCGTATCGGGCAGAACCACTGTTTTGTTCATGTGGCCCAGCCCCAGCGCCCGCACCGTCTTCTTCTGACGGAGGGTGTACCCAATCGGGCTTTTGACCAGGGTGACGTGCAGTTTTTTACTCATCGCGCTTAGTTCCCCGCTTCCAGAACGGCTGGATCGTCGCCGGGTCTTTGCCACGCATGGCTGCCAACTGTTGAACGTCCTTCAGGTCGAGCAGCGCATCGAGAGTTGCATGCGCAACATTCAGGATGTTCGCGCTGCCCTGGCTCTTGCTCAGGATGTCGCGGATGCCAGCAGCTTCCAGCACCGCACGCACACCACCACCAGCAATAACGCCGGTACCGGGGGAAGCGGGCTTGAGCATCACCACCGCACCGCCATGCTTGGCGATAATCGTATGGGGAATGGTCGTGCCAGATACCGACACCGAGTGCATATTGCGGCGAGCGCGATCCGACGCCTTACGGATCGAATCCGGCACACCGCGAGCTTTACCAACGCCAATACCTACGCGTCCGCGATTGTCACCCACGACCACTACCGCGCGGAAGGCGAAACGACGGCCACCCTTTACCACTTTGGCAACGCGGGTGATGTCAATTACACGCTCATCGAGTTCTTCGCGGTCATCGTCGCGCCGCGGTTCTCGTCTTCCCATGTTCCTCTCCAGTTACCAGATGTTTGCTCAGGGCGTGAGCGTTTTACCGCAAACACGCCCTGTTGGCAAGTATTGTCTGGCTTATCTTATTAGAACTCTAAACCGGCTTCACGTGCGCCGTCGGCCAGGGCTTTTACCCGGCCATGAAACCGATAGCCACCGCGATCAAACACGACCTGTTTCACGCCAACTTCCTGGGCGCGTTTGGCTACCAACGCCCCGACCAGTTTGGCCGCGTCCGACTTGTTTTTGCCTTCTACCTGCCCGCGCAGTTCACGGTCGATGGTAGAAGCGGCGGCCAGGGTATGACCGGCGACATCGTCGATGATCTGGGCATAGATATTGCCCAGGCTGCGGTATACATTCAAGCGAGGCCGTTCCGGGGTGCCGGCAGATCTTGGCGCGGACCCGGTCGTGACGATGCTTGCGTGCAATACGTCCTTTTTCGCTCATGGTTTTTACTCTCTCAGACCTACAGCCTTAACCGGTCTTGCCTGCCTTACCGGCCTTACGACGGATGCGTTCGTCTGTCATAACGAACCCCTTTACCCAGGTAAGGCTCCGGCGGCCGCAGCTTCCGAATCTGGGCTGCTAATTCGCCAACCACTTGCTTATCGATGCCCCGGATTATCGACAACACGGCCACGCTCTTCCACCGCAAATTCCACGTCGGCTGGAGGGTCAACGGGAACGGGATGGGAATACCCTAAGTGCATCACCAGTTGTTTGCCATTCATCTCCGCGCGATACCCGACCCCTTCAATCACCAGGCTGCGCTGAAAGCCCTGTGCTCACGCCCGATACCATATTGGCAATCAGAGCGCGGAGTCATGCCGTGCAAAGCGCGATGCTGGCGATTGTCGGTTGGACGGGTCACCACGATCTCATTTTTTTCCTGAGCAATGGTGATATCAACCGGAAACGAGTGATGTAATTCGCCCTTAGGTCCCTTGACGGTGACGTCACTGCCGTCGATGTTGAACTTGAACTTTATCCGGGATCGGAATCGGTTGTTTTCCAATACGAGACACGGTTCCTATTCCTCCCTTTGAAGCCTTTCTTGTATGCAGGCGCCGGTGCTACTGGCGGGGCCTGGGCCTGTCGTAGATCTGCTGGGCGAGGAAGTTCGAACTCGCTAACATCTTCGCCCAGAAACGCTACTAGAACCCGTTCAGCCCTTTTCAGGCGTAAAATCGGCGCTCCGCTCTCCTTCAATTACCAGATGTAGCAGAGCACCTCGCCACCAGTACCCTGGCGGTGCGCTTGCTGCCCAGTCATGATGCCTTTCGAGGTCGAGAGGATGGCAATACCCATGCCGCTCAACACCCAGGGAATTTTGTCTTTCCGACATAAATCCGGCGACCAGGTTTGCTTACGCGTTCGAGGTTCGAAATAACGGGGCGACGTTCACGGCGCTTGCCCCAGTACTTAAGTTTGATCGATGATGGTGTAGGGTGTCGGCTCTTCCTCGCTAATCGACTGAAGTCCTCGACGTACCCTTCGTCCCTTCAGGATCTGCGCAATCGCCACTTTGACGTTCGAGTACGGAACGGCGACAGTGGGCTGACCCACCATAATGGCATTGCGAACTCGCGTCAACATATCAGCAATAGGATCACTGTGCATGGTTCGGCTCCATTCGACTACCAGCTCGACTTGACCACGCCAGGAATCTTGCCTTCAAGGGCCAATTCCCGGAAATGGATGCGGCACAACCCAAACCGGCGAATATATCCCCGCGGACGTCCGCAGACTTTGCCCGAATTCGGATCCACGAATTGGCAGCGATTCCGCACGCGCACCTTGATATTTGCGCTTGTATTCGCGTGCTACCATTGACTTTTTAGCCATAGGGTAAAACCTTCCCTAGTACCTAAAACCAGCTCTACTAAACTAACGTTCGCGGAACGGCATGCCCATCAAGCGGAGCAGACGCCGTCCTTCTTCATCGGTGCGGGCGGATGGTGACGATAGTCAGTTCCAGACCGCGCACTTTGTCGATCTTGTCGTACTCGATCTCAGGGAAATATAGCTGTTCCCGGAGACCAAGCGTGTAGTTGCCACGCCCATCAAAAGCATCGGGATTGACGCCGCTGAAGTCACGCGTGCGGGGCAGTGCCACGTTCATCAGACGATCCAGGAAGGCCCACATGCGTTCACCGCGCAGGTCAACCTTGACACCGATGGCGCGGCCTTCGCGCAGTTTGAAGTTGGCGATGCTGGTGCGAGCCTTGGTGATCACAGGCTGCTGGCCGGTGATCTTACGCACGTCTTCGACAGCAGCATCCAGCGCCTTGGCATTGTCCAACGCTTCACCGACGCCAATATTGACGACGATTTTCTTGACGCGTGGAACCTGCATCAGTGCTGTGATACCCAAACTCTTCCATCAGGGCTGGAGCAACTTCTTTACGATAGCGCTCCATCATACGATTTGATTGCCATAGCTTCTTAACCTCACTCGAAGATCGGCTAGTCGATGTCTTGACCGCATTTGCGGCAGACACGGACCTTACTACCGTCTTCATTCACCCGGAAACCGACCCGGGTCGCGTCATTCGCACTGCGGGCAAACCAGCATGACGTTCGAGAGATGGATTGGGGCCTCAAATTCGATGATGCCCGGCTGTACCTGTCCGCGTCCGGCCTGAACTGGACGCTGGTGCTTCTTGGCGATATTCACGCGCTCAACAACAACGCGCTTCGCCTTCGGCAGCACCCGCAGCACTTCCCCGCGTGACCCTTTATCTTTTCCGGCGATGACTTCAACTGTATCGCCTTTTTTAATCCGCTGCATGTCTCTTTTACTCCAGTCTCAAGCTGGCTGCGAGCGCCACTAGAGCGTTTCGGGGGCCAGAGAGACGATCTTCATAAAGCCCTTTTCGCGCAGTTCACGCGCGACTGGGCCAAAGATGCGTGTGCCCCGTGGGTCTTGCGTGTCGCCCTGCAAAATCACCGCTGCGTTGTCATCGAACTTGATGTACGAGCCATCACTGCGGCGATATTCTTTGGCGGTGCGAACGATAACCGCGCGCACCACTTCACTTTTCTTGACCGCGCCCTGGGGGGCAGCAGACTTGACAGCCGCAACCACAACATCACCCACGGTAGCAGTCTTCCGTTTGAAGCCGCCAGAGATGCGGATGACCAGCAGCTCGCGGGCACCCGTGTTATCGGCCACTTTGATACGACTTTCGTTCTGAATCATGGTTTACCTCACACGTATGGCCGCTAACAGCTAGGCTTCCTGCTCCGGCATTTCAAGCACTTCCTCAACCGCCCACCGCTTGGTCTTGCTGATCGGACGGCTTTCAACGATCCGCACCAGGGCACCAACCGGAATAGCGTTGGTCTCATCGTGCGCCAGGAAATTTTTCGAAGTCCTGATTACCTTCTTGTACAGCGGGTGACGCATGGTGCTATCTATAGAGACAACGACCGTCTTGTCCATCCCGTTGCGGACGACGCGGCCTACGAGCCGCCGCCGATTGTTAGTCATTGGATTCCTCCCGGACAAGGTCGGCGGCCAGTTGCCGTTCACGCTGGATCGTCAGCAGGCGAGCGATGTGCTTCTTCAGCAGACGAATGCGATTGAAGTCCTCCAACTGACCGGACTCCCACTGGAAACGCAGATTGAATATTTCTTCGCGAGCATCGTCAATGGCTTTGAGGATCTCGCCATCGGTAAAGCGGCGAAGTTCGCTTGTTGGTTGGGTCGCCATTATTCGACCTCCTCACCAGAAATCGGGTCGGCGCGCTTGATAAACTTGGTGTTGATCGGCATCTTAAAGGCTGCCAGACGCAGGGCTTCGCGCGCTGTTTCTTCGTCGATGCCTGCCATCTCGAACAGAACGAGACCAGGGCGGACAACGGCGACGTAATGATCAACCGAGCCTTTACCCTTACCCATACGGCTTTCAGCCGCACGTTTGGTCACGGGTTTGTCTGGGAACACGCGGATCCAGACGCGCCCACGACGCTTGATGGAACGCATAATGGTACGACGGGCAGCTTCGATCTGCCGGCTGGTAATCCAGGCCGGTTCCATCGCTTGGAGTCCATAATCACCAAACTGGACGACATTCCCGCGCGATGCCATGCCTCTCATCCGGCCACGAAACTGCTTGCGGTATTTAACCCGCTTTGGCATTAACATGGTCTTTTTACTCCTCAGAAGTCAGAACCCTACCCCGCCGAAAGCCGGGAGCCGCGCTGCTAGCGGTACTACCGCCCGGCAGCACGGTCAGGTTCTGCCTATTGACTCACATAAACATCGGTAGGCTCGACCCGGCGGGTTTCTTCGGGCCGGGCTTCACCCTTGTAAATCCAGACCTTGATGCCGATCCGGCCAAAGGTCGTCAAGGCTTCAGCAGTCGAATAGTCAATGTAGGACCGCAGGGTGCTGCGGGGCACCTGACCTTCCATCTGCCACTCACGGCGGGCCATTTCAGCGCCAGCCAAGCGGCCACTGACCTGGATCTTGATACCCTTCGCGCCCTGGCGCATCGCCTGGCCTACGGCACGCTTCATCGCGCGGCTGTGGCCGATACGACGTTCCAACTGGCTGGCGATATTCATCGCAACCAACTGGGCGTTGAGATCGGGCTTGTCGATTTCCTCGACTTCAACCTTCACCTTCTTGCCGGTAATCTTTTCAAGGCCCTGGCGCAGCTTCTTGACGCTTTCGCCCTTGCGCCCGATGACGATCCCCGGTTTGGCGGTGAAGAGAGTCACCTGGACCTGATTAGGGTAGCGTTCAATCTCTACCCCGGCGATCCCGGCGCGCTCGGCTTCTTTTTCCACATACATGCGAATGTGGAAATCTTCTTGCAGCAGTTCACGGTAGCGGCTGCCTTCGGCAAACCAACGCGCAGACCAATCGCGGTTGATCTTCAGACGGAAACCGACTGGGTGAATCTTACGTCCCATACTTTTGACTCCTACTCACGCTCACTCAGCACGACGGTGAGATGGGTGGAACGCTTTGTACGCGGCTTATACCGCCCACGCGCACCGGCCTTGACCCGCTTCATGGACGGCCCTTCGTTCGCCTGGAGATCTGCGAAATAACCAGGTCCTGGCGATTGAGTTCGAAGTTGGTTTCGGCATTGGCTACTGCTGACTCAACCAGCTTGTACGCAAATTCAGCGCCCTTCTGGGGCATGAATTTGAGGACGACCAATGCTTCGTTCGCGCCCATTCCGCGTACCTGGTCAGCGACCAGGCGCATTTTTTGCGCCGATATCGGCAGGTAGCGGGCAATTGCTTGAACATCCATAGCTTACGATCCTTATCCTGCCTACTTCTTCTTTTTCTTCTCGGCCATATGGCCCCGATAGGTACGGGTCGGTGCAAATTCGCCCAGACGATGACCCACCATGTTTTCCGTGACATAGATCGGCACATGGCGGCGACCATCATGAACGGCGATGGTAAACCCAACCATCTGTGGAAAGATGGTCGAAGCCCGACTCCAGGTACGGATTACTTTCTTTTCGCCGCGGTCGCGCATACCTTCGACTTTGCGCAACAGCTTGGGCTCAATGAACGGCCCCTTTTTTAGCGAACGCGACATACTAGCCTCCGATTATTACTACCGACGATTGCTCCGACGCCGCACGATGTACTGATCGGTGCGCTTGTTGCGCCGGGTCTTCTTGCCCATCGCCGGTTTACCCCAAGGAGTCTTCGGCCCAGGCATACCGATCGGCGAGCGACCTTCACCACCACCATGCGGGTGACTGCGCGGGTCCATCGCGCTACCACGGACGGTCGGACGCCAGCCCATCCAGCGCTTGCGCCCAGCCTTACCGAGCTTGATGTTACCATGCTCAGTATTACCAACTTGGCCGATGGTCGCCATGCAGTTCTCATGCACCATGCGAACCTCACCGCTGGGCAGGCGGAGTTGGGCGTAAATACCCTCTTTAGCCAACAACTGGGCCGAGGTTCCGGCTGCGCGGGCTAACTGGCCGCCGTGACCGGGCTGAAGCTCAACGTTGTGGACCATCGAACCAACCGGGATCGCCCGGATGGGCAGGGTATTCCCGACGCGGACTTCCGCGTTCGGGCCGCTCATCACGGTGTCACCAACGCGCAGGCCCAGAGGGGCAATGATATACCGCTTTTCGCCATCTGCATATACCAAAAGTGCGATACGTGCCGAGCGATTAGGATCGTATTCAATCGAGTCGACGCGGCCAGGAATATTGTGCTTGTTCCGGCTGAAGTCTATGATACGATATCGCTTCTTGTGGCCTGAACCACGATGGCGAACAGTGATGCGCCCAGAGTTGTTACGCCCGCCGTGCCCCCGCTTATCGGTCATCAGGGAACGAACTGGCTTACCCCGGGTAATTTCCTCAAAACTGTAGCCCGTCATATCCCGGCGACCGGGTGATGTGGGCTTGTACTTCCTGAGTGGCATTCTCTAACCTCAGTCTCTACGGTGTTTGACGCTCATTAGCCCCGTGAGGTGCGGATATCTGAACGTCATCACCACCTGCGAACACTAAACGTTAAACAGCGATATCTTTTTGCCCGGAGCGACCGTTACAATCGCTTTTTTCCAGGCCTTCGACCGGATGTAAAGCTTACGACCGCGACGACCCTGTTTGGGGGCCATCACCATCGTGTTTACCCGAAGGACATCAACATCGAAAATGCGCTCGACTGCTTCTTTGACCTGAATCTTGTTGGCGCGCATATCGACTTCGAACACATACTGGTTTTCGAGGTCGGCCATATCGTGCGATTTCTCGGTGATGACCGGACGACGAATGATATCGTACAGATGCAGTCCCACGTTATCAGCTCCTTCTAGCTCTTCGCCGCCGTGCCCAAGAAGCTTTCAAGAACTTCCAAAGCGGCCTGCGGGATGATGACGCGATCGTGCGTGAACAGATCGCGCACATTCAGATACGACGCGCGCAGGGGCTGGGCATTGCTGAGATTGCGCAGGCTCATTTCAACTGCATCGTTGCGCTCGGCAATGAGAACCAGTGCGCTTTGATCGCCCACCAGGTTCTTCAGTGTTTCGCGCATGGCGCTCGTCTTAGGAGCATCCATCGTCAGTTGATCGACCACGACAATCTGATCAGCCGCCGCCAACGCTGAGAGAGCGCTGCGGAGAGCCTGACGACGCATCTTGCGCGGCATTTTCTTGTCATAGTCACGCGGCTGAGGGCCATGAGCGACACCACCACCGACAAAGATGGGGGCCGAACGGCTGCCGTGACGAGCGCGGCCCGTTCCCTTTTGACGGAACCACTTAGCGGTGGTCCGCCTGACTTCACCACGTGTCTTGGTTTTGTGAGTGCCCAGGTGCGCGTTTGCCATCTGGCGCACGAATGCCTGGTGCATCAACCCATTGTTGACTTCGACCTCGAATATCTCCGCAGGTAGGTCAACGGTGCCAATCTGGTCACCGGCCATATTCCGAACAGGTACTTGCATGATTCCAACTCCTCTGATGCGGTGCCTAGTGATGGCCCTTGCGCGTTTCTTTGATGAGGAGGATGCCCCCCTTCGCGCCGGGAACTGAACCACGAACGGCGAGCAAATTCTTATCCGCATCAACCACAACAACTTCGAGATTCTGAACGGTGACTCGCTCATCACCCATATGCCCGGCCATCCGTGTACCCTTCAGAACGCGGCCCGGCGTGGTCGTTGAACCAATTGAACCGGGCGCGCGGGTTCGGTCGGAAGCACCGTGCGTTTTGGGCTGGCGGTTGAAGTTGTGACGCTTGATCGTGCCTGCAAACCCGCGCCCCTTCGACGTACCAACGACGTCGATCCGGTCACCCTGCTGGAACACATCCGCTGTCAGCTTCTGGCCTTCTTCAACGTCAAGTTGCTTGACGCGGAATTCACGCAGATAGCGGAGATCGGGGATGCTCTGGTTGTTCCGGCGCAGGTGACCCTGCTTGGGTTTGCTCAACCGCAAATCACCATTCCGCTTGGGCGGCAGTTCCTCGAAGCCAAGCTGAACAGCAGTATAACCTTCTTTTTCCTCAGTGCGGATCTGAGTAACATAGCATGGCCCTGCCTGAATCACGGTCACAGGAATGACCTGTCCGTTTGTGTCAAAAATCTGGGTCATGCCGACCTTTTTACCAATGATACCCTTCATACTGCCTCCAAGGGACTGTGTAGCGGGTGCGTTCGGGTAACCCCGTCGCGCCCCACGCATCATCCCTGCTTCGCCTTCTTGTTAGCCTACGACTAAAGTTGCCTTTTCCCATTGTCCAAGGCTGTGCCCTGGCTGCTCTCCGGGTTGGGCGTTGAGCTAGATTTTGATCTCGATATCCACGCCCGCCGGTAAGTTGAGCCGCATCAGCGTGTCAATGGTCTTGCTGTCGGGATCCAGCACGTCAATCAAACGCTTGTGTGTGCGGATCTCGAAGTGTTCCTGCGAGTCCTTGTCGATGAACGGAGACCGCCGGACAGTAAACCGTTCGATGCGGGTTGGCAAGGGCACCGGGCCTACAACGCGGGCACCGGTACGTTCAGCCGTCTCTACGATGCGCTGGGCCGACTGGTCCAGTACGCGGTGGTCATACGCCTTAAGCCGGATACGGATTTTTTGCTTTGCCATATAGAATTCCTCAGACTTCACAAATCTGTTTGCAGAAGTCGGTTCACAAGAGACCGGCAGTTCAGATACGCCCTGCCGATCCCTCTACTGACCGGATTATTCCAGGATTTCGGTGATGACACCCGCGCCGACGGTGAGGCCGCCTTCACGGATGGCGAACTTCGAGCCTCGTTCCAGAGCAACGGGCATGATCAGTTCGACCATGAGGTTGACACTGTCGCCCGGCATGACCATCTCGACGCCGTCCGGCAGGGTGATGGTGCCCGTCACGTCCATCGTACGGATGTAGAACTGGGGACGGTAGCCGGTGAAGAAGGCCTTGTGCCGTCCACCCTCGTCCTTGCGCAGGACGTAGACTTCGCTCATGAACTTCTTGTGGGGGGTGATCGACTTGGGCTTGGCCAGGACCATGCCGCGCTCGACCTCTTCACGGGTCGTGCCGCGCAGCAGAATACCGGCGTTGTCGCCTGCCTGGGCCTGGTCCAGTTCCTGGTGGAACATTTCGATGCCCGTCACCACCGTGCGCATGCTCTCTTCGCGCAGGCCGATGATCTCGATTTCTTCACCCTTCTTCAGCGTGCCGCGTTCCACCCGTCCCGTCACCACCGTGCCGCGTCCCTTGATGCTGAACACGTCTTCCACCGGCATCAGGAACGGCTTGTTGTAGTCGCGTTCCGGCGTCGGAATGTGGGTGTCGACCGTTTCCATCAGGTTCCAGATGCACTCGTACTCCGGGGCGCTCGGATCCTTGCTCGTGCTTTCCAACGCCTTGAGCGCCGACCCGCGCACAATCGGCACGTTGACGAACTTGTAGCTTTCCAGCAGTTCGGTCAGTTCCATCTCGACCAGTTCCAGCAGTTCTTCGTCTTCCATCATGTCCACTTTGTTCAGGAACACGACCATCGCTGGTACTTCCACCTGCCGCGCCAACAACACGTGCTCGCGCGTCTGCGGCATCGGTCCATCCGGTGCTGCCACCACCAGGATCGCCCCGTCCATCTGCGCCGCGCCTGTGATCATGTTCTTGATGTAGTCCCGGTGTCCCGGGCAGTCGACATGGGCGTAGTGCCGGTGTTCCGTCTCATATTCCACGTGCGCAATCGCAATCGTGATCCCACGCGCTTTTTCTTCTGGCGCATTGTCAATCGAATCGAATGCCCGGAAATCGGCCCACCCCTTCAGCGCCAGCGTCTTGGTGATCGCTGCCGTGAGCGTCGTCTTGCCGTGGTCGATGTGCCCGATTGTCCCGACATTTACGTGCGGTTTCGTCCGATCAAACTTACCCTTGGCCATTCATGCCTCCTACTTATCGAACAGGCTGGTGCAACCACCCTGATGGGCTACTTGCCACCTTTGATAATGCCGTCCATGAGTGACTCAGGTACAGGCTCGTACTTTTGGAATTCCATTGTAAAGCTGCCGCGTCCCTGCGTAATGTTGCGCAGATTGGTCGCGTAGCCGAACATCTCACCCATTGGAGCTTCTGCGTGCACTTGCGAAACACCATCGGCCCGGGTGTCGATACCAAGAATATTTCCCCGCCGTGATGACAGGTCTCCGATTACGTCGCCCGCATACTGTTCGGGGACAGTGACTTCAACCTTCATGAACGGTTCGAGCAGGATAGGCCTTCCCTGCATAACAGCGTCTTTGAGGGCCATCGATCCGGCGATCTTGAACGCCATTTCCGAGGAGTCAACTTCGTGCCATGAACCATCGATCAGCGTAGCCTTCACGCGGATAAGCGGATACCCGGCCACAATGCCGGCCTGAGCAGCTTCGCGCAGACCATGTTCAATGGGACGAATATACTCTTTGGGGATCGTGCCACCCACGAGTTTGTTCTCGAAGACGATGTCTTCACTGGCATCCGGTGGCAGGGGTTCGACGTTAATGATTGCGTGGCCGTACTGGCCGCTGCCGCCCGTTTGCCGTATGAAGCGGCCTTCACCGCGAGAAGCGCGGGTGATGGTTTCGCGGTACGACACGCGCGGCTTACCAACGCGGGCATCGACCCTAAACTCGCGGAACAAGCGGTCCACCAGCACTTCCAGATGGAGTTCGCCCATACCGGAGATCAGCGTTTGCCCTGTCTGGTCGTTAACCCGCACAACAAAAGTGGGGTCTTCTTCAGACAGTTTGGCAAGTGCCTCACCCATCTTATCCTGGTCGGCCTTGGTCTTGGGTTCGATGGCGACTGAGATCACTGGGTCTGGGAAATCGATGTTTTCCAGCACAATCGGGTGATCCGATTCGCACAGCGTATCGCCCGTGAAGGTTTCTTTCAGTCCCAGCGTAGCGGCAATGTCGCCCGCGTGAACTTCGGTCACATCTTCACGTCGATCCGCGAACATGCGCACCACGCGCCCAACCCGTTCCCGGCGATCTTTTGTCGTGTTTATGACGGTTGTACCAGTCTGAAGCACGCCAGAGTAAACGCGGAAAAAGGCCAAACGTCCTACAAACGGATCGGTCACGATCTTAAAGACGAGGGCAGACAGCGGCTCATCGTCGCTGGGGTGACGTTCTTCTTCTTCTTCGCTCTTTGGATTTATACCCTTAATGGCAGGGACATCGAGTGGAGAGGGGAGATAGTCAACCACCGCGTCGAGCAGTGCTTGCACACCCTTGTTGCGCAGTGCTGAACCGCAAATGACCGGCTGGATCGTTCCCTGCACGGTAGCTGTGCGCAGAGCTTTCATCAGTTCTTCGGTGCTGATTGGTTCTTCAGCGAGATACCGTTCGGTAAGTTCTTCGTCGGTTTCGACAATCTTTTCGATCATCTGCCAACGGGCTGCTTCTGCCTGTTCGCTGAAATCGGCGGGCATGGGACGGCGCTCAAACGTCGTACCCAGCTGGTCATCATAAACAATCAGGTCCATTGCCATCAGGTCAACAATCCCGGCGAAGCTGCTACCTTCACCGTAGGGGAGTTGGATGGGAACCGGATTGCCATTGAGCCGATCAATGATCATATCGATGCAGCGGTGAAAATCAGCTCCAACGCGGTCCATTTTGTTGACAAAGCAGATGCGTGGAACGGAATAGTCATTCGCTTGACGCCAAACGGTTTCCGACTGGGGTTCAACACCAGCAACGCCATCGAAGACGACTACGCCACCATCAAGAACGCGCAGGCTGCGTTGCACTTCTGCTGTAAAGTCGACGTGGCCTGGAGTGTCGATCAGGTTGATCTGAACTCCGCGCCAGCTAGCGGTCACAGCAGCAGCGGTGATCGTGATGCCGCGTTCCTTTTCCTGCTCCATGTAGTCGGTCGTCGCCGCACCATCGTGAACTTCGCCCATGCGGTGGATCAGACCGGCGTAATACAACACACGTTCAGTCGTGGTCGTTTTACCCGCGTCAATGTGGGCGATAATCCCGATATTGCGAACCTGAGTCAGGTCCAGAGCGCTTCCGGTAGTGGCTTTCTTGGCCATGATGAGTGCGTTACTTCCTCAGATTTACCAGCGATAGTGAGCGAACGCACGGTTGGCTTCTGCCATACGGTGCGATTCCTCTTTTTTCTTGATGGCAGCGCCCTGGCCGCCAGCAGCGTCCATGAGTTCAGCCGCGAGTTTTTCGGCCATGCTGCGACCACCACGAGCGCGAGCGCCCGCCAGGATCCAGCGCATTGCCAATGAAATTGCACGGTCGGGGCTGACTTCAACCGGAACCTGGTAAGTCGAACCACCAACGCGGCGAGCCTTCACTTCAAGAACAGGGGTCGCATTGCGGAGGGCCTGTTCAAAAACCTCGATAGGTTCGCGCTTGGCACGCTCTTCAACAACGGCGAGAGCGCCGTAGATAACACTCAGAGCGGTGCTGCGCTTGCCACCGTGCATCATACGATTGACGAACATCGTAATGTGCGCATTGTTGAACCGCATATCGGGTACAACTTCTCGCTTGACTGGTTTAAACCTTCTCGGCATACCTGTTCTCCCCAGAACTGTAAAAATTACTTCTTGCCAGGAGCTTTCTTCGCACCGGGCTTCTTTGCGCCGTACTTGCTGCGAGACTGACCACGGTTCTTGACACCGTCGGTATCAAGAGTGCCACGCACGATGTGGTAACGGACGCCGGGCAGGTCTTTTACGCGACCACCACGAACCAGTACCACACTGTGTTCCTGCAGTCCATGCCCTTCACCAGGGATATATGCAGTCACTTCAATCCCGTTGGTCAGGCGGACACGGGCCACCTTCCGAAGCGCAGAATTGGGCTTCTTGGGGGTCATTGTCTTCACCTGGGTGCAGACACCCCGCTTCTGCGGAGAGCCTTTAGGCTGCCGGGTACGCGTTTGAGTATACGAGTTCAGCGTATACTGGAGCGCTGGAGCCTTGCTCTTCTTCCGCTTCGGTTGACGACCTTTCCGGACTAACTGATTGATCGTCGGCATATAATTGCCTCCACACTAGGCCAGAAACTCCTGGCAAACCGCTATCTATTTTTGGGCGTAACAACGGGCGTTAATCGCCCGTTTTTGTGCAGAACGTGAGGCCATCTATATTTTTGGCACGGATGGCCTCACGAACGATGCTTCATCTAGTTCGGTCACGATTGCCCTGTCAGGCAGGGATGGTGCCGTGTGAGTGAAGGATGCATGAGTTTAGCATTTCACCGGGAGGCTGTCAAGGCTCAGTCCCCTGTTACTGCGCCTTTTACAGGGACCGCCCCTCGATGTAGCGCATCAGCAGGTCTTTGCGTACGAAGAGAAAGATCGCCAGGGCTGCCAGGAATCCGGTCAGATGCGCGAGATGATTGGTTCCGCCCATATCTTTGCCGCGCATGATAATTTCCAGCGAGGGGATCGTGTTTTGTAGGGCAAAGCCGATCAGCAGCAGCCATGCCGGTAGCGGGATCGTCCAGCGCCAGATCGGAACATCGTGGCGCATCAGGATGCGAATGGCGGCTATGGGAAGCCGCACCAGGGAGCCAACTCCCCACAGAGTCACAATTCGCGCGCCGGGAAACAGCAGCAGGTAAGCTCCCATGACTCCGGCAATCGCGCCGCTGGCTCCAATACCCGGTATGTCGCCCAGAGCCGGATTGAGTAGGGCGTAGCCCATGTTAGCGACCATCCCCGCGAACAGGTAGAACAGCAGGAATTGTCCCGCCCCACAGGCATCTTCGACGCGCCGCCCAAATGTCCACAGGTAGACCATGTTGCCAGCCAGATGCCACATGTCGGCGTGCATAAACATAGAGCTAAAGGTTGTAAACGCGCCGATCCCGGTACCGTCTCGGATAACTGTTTCCCGGTAGCCGTAACTCCAAACCTTATTAATATAGTCCTGGATCGTTTTTTGATACATGCCTTCGCTGGCATAAATATTAGGGGCCAGCCAGAACAGGAAAATGGCCGAATTGACGATGATCAGGCCAATCGTGGTCCACGGTACGCTTCGGTAGCGCACCGAGCTGGCATCATGGATCGGCAGCGGAATAAAGAACGTGACGAGAAAGAGAATGAATAGAATGTAAGCCAGGAATACGGTAATCAGGCACATATCCCGCTCGCTAAATACTATCTGGAGGAATATAAGGCGGATGGTAGTCGAACAGCAGATCAAGAGCCCGGTGGAACACCAGTGCAAAGGCGATCATCAGCAGAAGCACGCCCACAAAACCGATGGCGGTACGCATTTCCTGAGAAATGATCGGCAGGTTGCTTTCTTCTTCGGCTTCCAGATCAGCACGTTTTCGTTTTGGCTTGGGAGGCATAGTCGCGCCGAACCACGATGCGACCTGGACTTGTTGGGGCGATGATGTGGCAGTGACGAGCAAATACCCCCCCAGTAAGGATAGCAAAACGCCCAGCCAGCGCAGCGGTCCTACCAATAGCAGGTTCAGTCCGGCATCCTGCCAGGCCATCAGCAGGAACACAATGCCGATGCCAACGACTTCGCGCACAGCCAGCCAGATATTGCCCCGCTCGCGGTCACTCAGAACCGGCACAAAATGGAGCAGTTTTTGTTCCGCGTCCCGTCCCTCGCGGCTGCGCGGCTTGAGGCGGACAGCCTCATCATAACTCTTCATCGCTTCGGCAACGCGACCTGTGCTCTGGTAAAGATCGCCCAGGCGCGTGAGAAGTGGCTGGCTGTGGGGATGCGTGTTGAGCGCCCACGACAGAAACTCGATAGCCTGATTGAACTTAAAAACACGCGTGTACTGGTCAACGATTGTCAGGATCAGCTTATCGTCAGCATCGGGCAGCGATGCGATCTGCGTGCGCAGTTTTTCGGCCAGGGCGGTGTCCTGTTCGCGCTCGGCAATATCAATGGCTGTGAGATAGATCGATGGAACCCGCGTGCCGCTTTTGAGGGCGCGCCAGATCAACTCCTTGGCATCATCACGATAATTGAGCCGCCACAGATGGCTGACCGCGTTGCGAATAGCGATCTCGTGATCAACCTGCATTTTTAAGATCGCCACCCATTTGCTTATAGCGGCCTCGCTGTTCCCCGCTGTCAGCGCTGCTTCGGCCTCATTCAGCAGTCCTTCGATCACCTTTGATTCCTGGCTGCTGAGTTCGCGTTGAGGAATAGCCGGCGGGGAAATCTCGACAACCGCCGGAATGACCGCCGGGATGACCGCCGGAACGTTTGGTGTTGGCGCTGGATTTTCCAGTAAGCGGGTTTTAAGAGTTCAGCGCGTGTTGGTTCTGTGGATTAATTGCCAGCGCACGCTCGACATATTGCAGGCGCTTATCGCGGTCGGTGATCGTATGGGTCAACCAGAGCCATGCCATATCATTGCCAGGATCGATTTGCAGGGATTGGACGAGCAGATCTCGGCCCCGCGTGACATCTTTTTGATCCCGGATGGCGAACACGCCTTCGCGGTAAAGTGTTTGAGCATCCATCGTTTTCATAAGGGCGCTGATTGTGTGCGGCTGCGAAGCTAAGCCGCTACGCCGCTGCGCCTAGTAAGGTTAGTTGGCGAATGCTGCTCATTATAGTTGCAGGTTGCTGCCAGGGCCACCATTGTCTTTGCCCCCCTCTGGGGAGTAGAATCAACCCGGTTTTACCTAATTTTTCTCTTTACTTTTCTTTTGTTTTTCTTTGCGTTCTCCGCGCTCTCCGCGGTGAAACTGTTTTTTATCTTTACAGGAGTTCGTATGGAAATCGCCTGGTCACGCATTCTGCCCGTTGCGCTGTCGATCTTCGTGATCATTCTGGTGGCTGTCGTCCGGCAGTATTCCCGCACATTTGCCGCCATTACCGCGACAATGCCCATCAATGTTCCCCTTGCCCTGTGGATCGTCTACAGCACATCAGATAATAAAAAACCGGAAACAGCCCAGTTCAGCCAGGGGATGGTTTTTGGCATCATTCCTACTGTGGCCTTTATTGTGGTCGCCTGGCTTGCGGCCCGTGCCGGGTGGAAAATCGGCTCGATCCTCGGCGCTGCCTATTTGACGTGGGTCGTTCTGCTTGGTCTATCCTTCGGCCTGAAAAGATCACTGGGCATAGGGTAGACGCAGATATTGTGCTGAAAGTCAAGGCACGGAATTCGTACTTAAAGTTCAACTTTAAAGGAGTATTTTAGGCGAATTTCTGTGCTATCCTGGAATTAATTACGGTTTCTGTGTCTTCGGCCCGTTTCGTAAAACTGTCAAAGTTGTGCACAGACTTGTAGGGGCAGTGGCTAAGCGCAGCCGCCCTGCCCGTTCTTTTCGGTGCTTCAATTTTCTTTGCTCTGCTTTTCTTTGCGATCTTTGCGATCTTTGCGGTGAAATGGTTTTGGCTTTTTCCTGAGCTGTCGTGAGAAAGAATAAAGGCAAACAACCGCTCACCGCTGAAAGTTACGCCAGGGTTAGAGAACGGTTAGCCAGGATACCGAAAATGGGGGGTAGAGCAGATCGCTTCGTCGTAGAAGTGATCAACTATTTTTTCCAAATCGTTAGAATGGAATCGTGTCGTAGTTGCCTTGAGCATTGAATAGTAATAACTTCGCTTTTGATGTGAAAATTTCGTCTCGGCTAGCCCTGCTCTTTAAACCTTTAGGGGGCACATCTCGCCGCACTTAATCTTAAGAAATGAGCGCCGCCGCTGACACTAAATGATCAACTTTTGCCCCTCTAATGAAATTTGCGGGGCGAAGCGAGTAACCGCGCCCTCTGATCTCAGCAAATGCGCGGCAGAATTTCTCCGAGCGGCATATCGACCACTCGCCGCCCACCGATAGCCGTCCGCGCGACAACCATGCCCGGATGTTCTTCTACCACCTGCCCGATGATTGCCGCATCCTGCCCCAGCGGATGCTGGCGCATCGCCTCCAGGACTGCTTCGGCGTGTTCGCCGGGAACAACGGCAACCAGCTTGCCCTCGTTGGCGACATAGAGCGGGTCCATCCCCAACATTTCGCATGCCGCCATCACTGCTGGGCGGATCGGAATCGCCGTTTCGTTCAGCGAGAATCCCACTTTTGATTGTTCTGCCAGTTCGTTCAGCACGGCGGCAACTCCCCCGCGTGTCGCGTCACGCAGGCAGTGAATATCCTTCGTCACACCCAGCATCGCGCCAATCAGCGTATGCAGCGGGGCGCTGTCGCTGACAATTTCCGTCTCGAAATTCAGCCCTTCACGCACCGACATGATCGCCATACCGTGATCGCCAATCGTACCGCTGACAATGATTGTATCGCTGGGCCTGGCCTGATCGGCGGCGATGTGCACATCAGCAGGGACAATCCCGATTCCAGCGGTGTTGATAAAAATGCCGTCGCCGTGCCCCTTGTTGACAACCTTCGTATCGCCCGTCACCAACTGGACCCCGGCCTGCTGGCAGGCATTCGCCATCGCCGTAACGATCCGGCCCAGGTCGTTCATCGCCAGACCTTCTTCGAGGATGTATCCCGCTGACAGGAACAGCGGCTGCGCGCCGCTGACCGCCAGATCGTTGATCGTGCCGTGAACGGCCAGGCTGCCAATATTACCGCCGGGGAAAAACAGGGGGTGGATCACGTAAGAGTCGGTTGTGAAGGCCAGCTTGATCCCGCCAATGTCCAGCACCGCCTGATCGTTTAACCCCGACAGAGCCGGGTTGTTAAACAGGGGCACGAACAAATGCTGGATCAGGTCAGCAGACAGCCGCCCGCCGCTGCCGTGCCCCAGGACAATCTGCGGATAATCGCGCAGTGGAAGAGGGCAGACAAAGCCCTCAAAGTTTAATTGATCAGCCATGACGTCGCACCCAATACCCAGTTATCGAATAGAAGCGTGTACTGTAGCGCGAAACCCGCCCATTTTCTACTGCAAAGTCGCTGTGCGGTTTTGTCGAGCACTGCTTTGCGCGAAATGAAGCTGAGCTAGAATCCAGAGGTTGACTTCCCCTTCCCCCCGCGATTTGTGCGTGGGGGAAGGGTGGCTGAACGCACGCTTTTTGCGTTCAGACGGGATGAGGGCCTCTCTATGGCGCTAGCCGGTTCAGATCGCGTGGGAACAGCGTCGTCTCGCGGATGTTCTGCGCCCCGACAAGCTGTGCGACCCACCGTTCCAACCCAATCGCAAATCCACCGTGCGGCGGCATGCCATATTTAAAGACCTGCAAAAAGCCTTCCAGGGGTTCGGGGCTTTGCCCGCGAGACGCTAATGCTGCCAGATAGTCTTCGTAGCGGTGCAGCCGCTGGCTGCCCGACACCAGCTCGATACCTCGGAACAGCAGGTCAAAGCTGTTCGAATACTCTGGCCGAGACGGATCGGGATGGGTATAGAAAGCACGTTTGGCGGTTGGGTAGCCTTCGACAAACAGGAAGTCGCTGCCGTATTCTTTCCGCGCCCATTCGCCCAGCCAGCGCTCATGCACCGGGGCGAGGTCCGGCTCCTGGCGATCATCCTGGCCCGTTGCCCGGTAGTACAACTCCAGCGCGTCTTTGAAGTGAACAATCGGGAAGGTCTCAGGCGCATCTGGCAAAACAACCTTGAGCAGCTTGATTTCCTCGGTAGACTGGCGGCAGATGCTCTCCAGCATGCCCAAAATCACGCCGTTCAGCACTGCCATCACGTCGCGGTGATTCTGGATAAAACCCATTTCCACATCCATCGAGACATATTCGTTCAGGTGGCGTGTTGTGGAATGAGGCTCGGCGCGAAAGACGGGGCCAACCTCGAAGACGCGCTCGAAAACTCCGACCATAATCTGCTTATACAACTGCGGGCTTTGCGCCAGATAAGCGGGCTGCCCGAAATAGTCAATGCGAAAGACATTTGCCCCACCCTCGGTTGTGGAGGCGACGATCTTAGGCGTCTGGATTTCGACGAATTCGCGCGCTTGCAGCACCGCCCGGAATCCAGCCATCGACGCGGCTGAGATGCGGAATATGGCGCGGTGGCGGGGGTGGCGCAGCGTGACCGGGGCATAGTCCAGAATCGTGGGCAGTTGGGCTTTGATCGATGGGCGGTATAGATCGACGGGCGGCGGTTCGACAGCACGCGTCAGAACCGTAATCGCCGGGTTGTGAATTTCAACGCCGCCAGGGGCCTGGGCCTCAGCAACGGCGGTTCCTTCCACTTGCAGCACCGATTCCGGGTTCAGCGCCGCCAGTAGTTCGATCAGCGCCGGGTCTTCCACCACAATCTGGGCTAACCCTTTGCTGTCCCGCAGAATCAGAAAGGTGATATTGCTGAGTTGGCGTAAGCGGTGGAGCCATCCTGCCAGACACACCTGCTGCCCGCTGTGGTGGGCAAGTTCCGTGGTCCAAATGCGTTCCATGTGACACCTCTCCTGGAAATAGTAGCCGCCTCTCCGTTTGCAGACGAAGAGGCGGTTCGTGGTGCCACTGCAATTTACCATCCAAGATGGCCTTTGTGCCGGATAACGGGGGCCAACCGTCGGAGCTTACTAACCCGTATGGCGGGCTTTTTTCTCCGCGCTCAGGAGTGTTCTTCACGAGGGCAGGAGACCACCTTCACAGCGACTGGCAGCTCTCTGAACTCCTGGAGGTTCTCGTTACTTATCTCCGTTAACGCTTGTGCGAAGCAGTATACCAAGCCACCTGGTCCTTATCAATTGGCAGATCGTACTAATAAACGCTTTGCGACTTCAGTTCCCCGCTCCAGCGCCAGGAGATTCAACTCATACAAATGCGCCTTGCGTCCGAGCTTTTCATGTAACACATCCTGGACGGTTTGCAGCGCGACGAGTGGATGGTGGACCAGCATCGCGCTCAGCAAAATCATGTTGGTGATCTTCGCTTCGCCAAGGCTGGACGCCAGCGCCGTTGCCGGGATCGAAACGACCTCGATATCCGTGCGCTCCGCCGTTTTAACCATCAGCGACTCGTTGATCACCAGCAGGCCGCCCGGTTTGAGCAGCGGTTCATATTTTTCCAGGGACGGGTTGTTAAAAACAACAACAATACTCGGATTGCGGCAGACGGGGGAGCCAATCGGTTCGTCGCTGATGACGACCGTACAGTTCGCTGTTCCGCCGCGCATTTCTGGCCCATAGGAGGGAATCCAGGTGACATGTTTACCCTCCGCCAGAGCGGTATAGGCCAGCAGTTGCCCGGCGAAAAGAACGCCTTGCCCACCAAAACCGGCAAAAATAATTTCTTCGTGCATACGGCCCTCTATCTTTTCGCTAAAGCCAGAACTTCATCCGTGGCTTTGTAGTCGCCTAACGGATAGTAGGGAATCATGTTTTCTTCGACCCATCGTTGCGCCTCAGGCGGCGTCATTTTCCAGTTGGTCGGGCATGTTGAAAGCAGTTCGACCATCGAAAACCCGAGGCCCGACATCTGCACCTTAAAAGCAGTTGTGATCGCCTTTTTGGCGCGGTTGATTTCTTTCACGCTGTGCAGGGATCGCCGTACGACATAGGCTGCCCCAGACATCCCGGAGAGCAGTTCTGCCATGCGGATCGGGAAACCCATCAATTCGACATCCCGCCCCGCTGGTGATGAAGTCGTGCGCTGGCCGGGCAGAGAGGTAGGAGCCATCTGCCCCCCGGTCATACCGTAAATAGCGTTGTTGATAAAAATGGCAGTGATATTTTCGCCGCGCGTTGCCGCGTGAATAATCTCCGCCATGCCAATTGCCGCCATGTCGCCGTCACCCTGATAGGTGAATACCACGTGGTTTGGCATAACACGCTTGATTCCCGTTGCCATCGCCGGGGCGCGTCCATGCGCGGCTTCCGCTCCGTCCGTATTAAAGTATTTGTAAGCCAGTACCGCGCAGCCAACGGGTGAAACACCAATGGTCTGTTCGCGCACGCCCAGTTCATCCAGCACTTCCGCCACAACGCGGTGCGCGACGCCGTGCGTGCAGCCGGGGCAGTAGTGCGTTGCGACATCCAAAAGCGAGTCGGGCCGCTTGTAGACAACCTGTTCCTCGACCAATTCAGTTACCATATCACGCCTTCTCCGCTAGTTTTTCATACAGCGTAGTAATTTCCTGGTGAATCTCTTCAGGAACAGGGACAACGCCGCCCATCCGCCCGTAGAATGTCACCGGAACCTGCCCGCCTGCTGCCAGCCGAACATCTTCTAACATTTGCCCGGCGTTCATTTCAACAACCAGGAACGCATCGACCTGATCGGCTAATGCCGACAGGCGATCATCGGGGAACGGCCAGAGCGATATGGGGCGGAACAGTCCGACTTTTTTACCCTCACGCCGTGCCTGTTTGACCGCTGTCTCGGCAATGCGCCCCGATGTGCCATAACCAACCACGATCAGCTTGGCGTCTTCTGTCAGCATTTCAGTAGAGCGCTGCTCTGCCTGCCGGATCACAGCCAGCTTCGCCTGGAGGCGCTGGTTGATTACTTCTAAATCGGGCGCGTTCAGTTGAAGGGATGTGATGAAGCGCGCCGGGCGATTCTCTGCCCCGGTCAGCGCCCAATCTTCCCGTGCTTTGCGCAGGGGCTTCATGGGCGGCAGTTCGGCGGGTTCCATCATCTGCCCGATCAGCCCATCCGCAACCACAAACACCAGATGGCGATATTTGTCGGCCAGGTCGAACGCTTCACCCATCAGATCAATCGCTTCCTGCACCGACGCAGGAGCCAGGACAATGGGATGATAGTCGCCATGCCCGGCAGAGCGCGTCACCTGAAAATAATCCGCCTGGGAGGGTTGGATATTGCCCAGGCCCGGCCCGCCGCGCATGACATCAACGACCACGCATGGCACTTCGGAGCAGGCGATATAAGAGAATCCCTCTTGCATCAGGCTGATGCCGGGGCTGGATGATGAAGTCATCGCCCGTGCTCCGGTGCATGCAGCCCCGTAGACCATATTGATCGCGGCGACTTCGCTTTCTGCCTGGACAAACGCTCGCCCCAATTCGGGCATACGCTCAGCCATGTGTTCAAGCAGCTCGGTTTGTGGGGTAATTGGATATCCGAAATAAGCTTCGACGCCGGCGCGGATGGCAGCTTCGGCCAGCGCGACGTTTCCTTTTAATAATTCGACAGCCATACGATACGACTCCCTTAACCGTCAGACGGTTGCTGGAGCACGCCGCGCCCCAGGCTGAATTTGCCGGTAAACGGTGATGCACACATCGGGACAGGCTACCGCGCAGATCGCGCAGCCTGTACATTTTCCATCAGGATCAATGAGCAGTGCCGGGTAGTAGCCTTTCGCATTTACATGATCGGCTGCCATCTCGATGACCTGTTGTGGACAGGCACCCTTGCAGAGCGTACACCCTTTACAGCGTTCTTCGTTGATTTCGATACGACCTTTTGCCATATCACCCTCAAATTATTTTTCTAATTGGATAGGGACGAAAAGTTTTGATACGTGATACAGTTGCTCGGCGGCTTCAGCCAGTTCCGCCCGGAATTTCGGATGCGCGATATCAATCAACTGCTTGACACGTTCTCGGATGCTGCGCCCGTACAGGTCGGCTACACCATATTCGGTAGCAACGTAATGCACATCATTGCGCGTTGTAACGACGCCCGCGCCTTGGGCCAGCGTTGCGGTGATGCGGCTGATGGTGTCATTTTTGGCAGTGCTGGGCAGCGCTATGATCGGCATACCGCCCCGGCTGCGCGCCGCACCTCGTACAAAGTCCACCTGCCCGCCAACCCCCGAATAGAAGCGCGTGCCGATGCTATCCGCACAGACCTGCCCGGTGAGATCGACCTCAATGGCTGAATTGATCGCCACCATCTTTTCGTTTTGGGCAATGTTGAACGGATCGTTAACGTACTCGGTGGGGTGCAGTTCGACAATGGGGTTATCGTCTACAAAGTTGTAGAGACGCTGCGTACCAAACAGAAAGCCCGCGATGATTTTGCCGGGATGGAATGTTTTGCGCTCGTTGGTGATCACCCCGGCCTCAACCAGGTTGACCACACCATCCGAAAACAGCTCAGTATGGACGCCAATATGTTTGTGATTGTGCAGCTTGGTGAGGACCGCGTTGGGAATGCCGCCGATGCCCATTTGCAAAGTCGCCCCGTCGGGAATCAGCGCCGCGAGATGGTTTGCGATCTTGTCTTCAACGTCCGATGAAGTGGACATGTGAACTTCGGGCAGCGGGTAATCGACTTCGACCACGTAATCCAGTTTGGAAACGTGAATAAAACTGTCGCCCAGGGTACGCGGCATCCGGTGGTTAACTTCCGCGATAACAATCTTGGCGCTGTCAGCGGCGGTCTTGGTGACACCCACTTCGACGCCATAGGAACAATAGCCGTTCTTGTCTGGGGGCGACACCTGGATCAAGGCCACATCGAGCGGCATTCGCCCTGATTTAAACAGAGCGGGTATTTCGGACAGGAACACAGGTGTAAAGTCAGCACGCCCTTCGTTGACGGCTTCACGAACATTTTCGCTGATAAACAGGGTGTTGACCCGAACAAAAGGGGCCAGTTCGGGCTTGGCATAATCAGCCTTGCCGATAGACAACACCTGGATGATCTTGAGGTCTTTCAGTTCAGGGGCGCGCTGGATAAAAGCTTCCATCAGACACTGCGGGACAGAAGCATTGCCGGTCATAAAGATGCGGAAACCGGACTTGAGAACGCCCATTGCTTCTTGAGCAGAAACTTTCTTTGGTTCGTATTGGCTCAACCAGTCCATGCTAACTCCGTAACAACTAATGCGATGGTTGGATTTCGAGTATCGCTTCGCTCAGGCGTTTAATACCTTCGACGATACGATCTTCGTTCATACACGAGAAGTTTAACCGCGCCGTTGGTGGTGGGTTAGGTGTCGTGAAAAATGATTTGCCGGGCACAAAAGCGACGTTGCGTTTGATCGCCGCTTCGAACAGCGCCCGATCGGTGATATTCTTGGGCAGATGCAGCCAGAGGAACAACCCACCTTGCGGCTGAGTCCACTGTACTTCAGGCGGCATATAACGGTCCAGCGCGCTTAACATCGCGTCGCGCCGCTGGCGGTATACCTGGCGCAGTTGGTGGACGTGCTTATCGAGAAAACCGTCCTTGGCGACTTCGTAGGTGACCATCTGGTTGAAGGTGCTGGTGTGCAGATCGGCCCCCTGTTTGAGCTGGACGAGCCGGGAAATGACCGGAGCAGGAGCAACTACCCAGGCGATGCGCATTCCTGGCGCGAGTGTCTTGGAGAAGGTGCTCAGGTAAATCACATTTCCGGTATATTCGCCGCCATGTCCATTAGGGGATGTTTCGGCGTCAATCACAACGAGCGGCTTGATATGTTCTCCTTCGAAGCGTAGCGCCCCGTACGGATCGTCTTCGACGATGGGTAGTCCATGCAGGTGCGCCAACCGGATCAGCTCAACGCGCCGTTCATAGCTGAGCGTGACACCAGCCGGATTCTGGAAGTTGGGAAGAATATACATAAACTTTGGACCATGCAGCAGCGCGTGCGGGATCTGATCTGTGCAAATGCCATTACTATCGGTGGGGACACCCACATAGGCAGCTTGGTACGCGCTGAATGCTTGCAATGCGCCCAGGTAAGTCGGCTCTTCAACCAATACTCGATCACCCGGATTGATCAACAGCGCGGCAATCATACTGAGCGCCTGCTGCGATCCGGATGTGATCAACACATTTTCTGCCGTGACGCAGATTTGGAAATGGCAAAGCTGTTCCGCAATCAGCTCGCGGAGCGGCGTATACCCTTCTGTTGCGCCATATTGCAGTGCGAGATGCGCTTGCTCGGACAAAACATGATGACATGCTTCTTTAAATCGTTCTACAGGGAAGTACTCCGCCGCTGGTAGGCCACCAGCAAAAGATATAACTTCTGGTCGCTGAGTGAGTTTTAACAGTTCGCGGATGGTAGAACTTGTTATGCCTTGCATACGCATTGCATAACGAGACTCCCATAAAATGCTCATATTTTCTTTGTGCCCCTTAATCTATTAAATACAAAATCTGGTTCTTAAACTCAACTATAGGGCGTTGGAGATAATGCGCCAAGTAACAATATCCACCACTCGCTATGCGCAGTGTCACTTCGCCTGGGAGGTGTATTTGGACAACTTTAGGGGCGTATTCACATCCGATTTGGCAAATCCAAGTATAATTGACTTACAACGGGAATGAGTTAAGTGCTTCTTTCTTCACAATCCTGTCTCAATAATGTAGACAAGGTAATCAAGGTCCTATGGCAGTCAAAATCCTGATTGTTGATGACATGCCCGATGCAATTGAGTTCTTACCTGACTGGCTCCAGCGAGAAGGGTACGAAACTCAGATGGCGAACTCGGGGGCAGCAAGCCCTGGCTCTAGCCGATGAGCGCCGCCCCGATCTGATTCTCTTAGATGTTATGATGCCTGGCATGGATGGTATTGAGACGTGCCGCCGCCTGCGCATGAATCCCTCAACGTCCGATATTCCGGTGATTCTGGTGTCGGCACGCAGCCCGTCCGAAGCCCGTGCTGAGGGACTGCTGGCTGGTGCGACAGATTACATTACCAAGCCAATCCACTTTCCCGATTTGCTGGAACGCATCCAACGTATTGTTGGGCAGCGCGATGAGCACCACCCCGACCACCACCGTCTGTTGGAAGAAATGGCTTATACCGCGCTCACGATTTTGCCTTGCAACCTGGCCTGGCTGTTGATCGTTGATAGCGACAATCACTGGCTGGTTAACCAATGTGTCGCGATTGATCGCGGCGCAGAAGCGGCCCGCTACTTCCTGACGATGCTTCAGGGCGAACAGGACGAGGTGCGGTTTCCGCTGCGTCCAGGCGATAATCCTCTGGCCGATGTGATCCTCAATCGCAAAGTGTTGATTAATATTCCGGCGGCCAAGTTTCAGAACCTGCCCGGCGGGGCTGCCTTCTATCGTGTTTTTGCCCAGTTCAGACTTGCTTTCATCAGTTTGCTGCCATTGGTGACGGCAGAACGCGCAGTCGGCGTGATGGTACTGGCAACGATGGATGCCAGTGTCGCTGAATCGCGCCGCACCCAGCAAATCCTCAGTTCACTCAGCACACAGGCGGCGATGGTCGTTGATAATGCCCGCCTGATAGCAGATCTGGCGGCACGCGAAGGCCAGATGCGCGCCGAGCAATCCTTCCGCAAAATGGTTTTGGACACAATGGGCGAAGGCCTGATCGTAGTTGATGACGAGGCGAAAATCACCTACGTTAACAACCGCTTGCTGCGGATGACAGACTATACGCGCGAAATGCTCTATGGACGCAGCGTAGGGTTGCTCTTTCACCCAGCGCAGCGCGAGCGTATTGTGACCAGTTTGACCGGGCAGCGCCGCAACACACTGCCATTTTCCCAACACGTCTTTACCCGGCATGGCGAAACAGTGCCCGTTTTGCTCTCCAGAGCAGTTGCTCCGGCCCCGGATGGTGATGGGCAAAGTACGGTCATGGTTGTTACCGATTTGGCCGAACTGCAAAAGCATGAGGATGCGCTGCGCCTGCAAACACAACGGTTGATGGTGATCAACCGGGCGGCTAACGCGATATCTTCGGCCCGCTCTTTCCAGGAAGTGATCATGATCAGCCTGGAATCTGCCTTACAGGTTGTGCAGGGGAGTTCCGCTTCTATTCTGCTGCGTGATACCGAGCAGACGGATCTGCTGGTAACAGTAGCTTCCATCGGGGCAGAGGCCAACCGCAGCGAAGGAAAAACGGTTGCTGTCGGTGAAGGATTGAGCGGGTGGGTAGCGAGTACTTCAAAATCACAGTTGGTGAATGCCTCTTCCGACGATGCCAGCGAAACGGTGATCGCGGGCTATGGCCCAGACGCGCGATCTGTGGTCGTCGTGCCGTTGATTGCCTCTGATGAATTGATTGGCGTGCTCGAAGTCATTAACAAGTGCGAGGGCCTTTTCGATGAGCAGGATATGAAGACCCTGGAAAGTCTCGCGGGGTCTGCCGCTGTTGCCATTGAAAATGCACGCTTGTTTGATCAGATGCGCCGCCGCGTGACTGAACTCAGTACGCTGCTCGATGCCAGTGCTGCTGTGTCTTCGACGCTCGATTTCGGCGACATACTGGAGCGTATTGCCCGGCGGCTCAGCCTGGCTTTGCAGGTCGAGCGTGTTGTGATTTCGACCTGGCATCGACAATCCAACCACCTCTCCATTCTGGCAGAAGTAGTGAACGCTTATTGGTCACCCAACTGCGGCCCCGTTCTGAATTTAGGCCAGATGTCTATCACGCGGACGGCATTTGAACAAGGCATTCTGATCACTGCAAATGGCAAAAACGGCGATCAGGAATCTGTCGAAACGAACGCTTCTGGCTTGCAGACCTGCGCAGCGCTGCCTATTTGTATCGGCGGGCAGATGGTGGGAACCGTATCACTGCACAGTGAAAGGCAGGAAGACGTTATCCCACAGTCACTGCTCAATTCTGTGGCTGATGTCGTAGCGCGGTGGCAGGAAGGTGTCGAGGCGCAGGACTCACGGAATTGGCTCTCTCGTCCCGCCCTGACTGATCTTGTACAGCGCGTTTTACAGGCAAGCGGCTTCCGGTGGTGCAGCGTAACTCACTGGGATGCAAATACGGGTGAGATACGGCTGCTGCGCGAAATAGGGCGTGCGTTATGGCTTGAACAGTCAGGATTAACCTGGGATGTTCGGCACTATTCCAGTATGGCTGCGGTGCTATCGACAGGTGAAGCGCTGACCCTGCAGTCGGACCAGTTGGAGCACGATCCAAATGAACAAGGCTATCTAACCGGCGTGGGAGGTCGAACCTGTCTGGTAGCTCCCTTGTTTGTTCGAGGAGAGTCGAATGGGCTGGTGAAGCTGATCGACTCGAAGCGTGATGCCCGTGTATTTGATAATGCGGAACTATCGCTATGCCAGGGCATTGCCAATGTCGTGGGAAATGCGATGGAGAACGCGCAGCTTTATACCACCCAGGAGGCTCGCGCTTCTGCGCTGGAAGCAGCCTATACGGAGCTTCAGGAAGCGGACCGTGCTAAAGACGATCTGCTCCAAAATCTCTCGCACGAGCTGCGCACGCCGCTGACGCACATCCTCGGTTATTTGCGCCTCCTGACCGATGGCGCATTTGGTTCTCTGAATGATGAACAGGGCGAAGCGATGGGTCTGGTTGTGAACAAGGCACAGCATCTAGCCGATCTGGTTAAAGATATCATTGCCGTCCAGGAATCAGAAGCCCATAACCTGGAGCCAAAACCCATCCATCTTGAACGAGTCGTTGCTCTTGCCGTGCGGTCGATTGCGGGACAATCTCAGGGGCGAGATATCCATATTGTGCCGCGCATTCCGGCCAATTTGCCACCGATTTATGCTGATCCGGTGCGCGTGGGCGAGGTCTTTGAAGAACTGCTGGAAAACGCGATTAAATTCAGCCCCAACTCGACTCAGATCGAGGTTACGATTGAAGATCCGGGCGGGCCGATGTTGCACGCCAGTGTGCGTGATCATGGCATTGGAATTCATCCCGATGAACATGAGAAGATTTTCCGGCGTTTTTATCAGGTAGACAGCGGAACGACACGGCGTTTTGGTGGTACGGGACTGGGCCTCGCTATTGTCCGGCGGGTTATTGATGGGCATAATGGGCGTGTCTGGGTTGAAAGTCAGCTTGGCCAGGGCAGCACCTTCCATTTGACGCTGCCCAAGGTGACGGCTATTGATATATAATTGTGTCCTTGTCTTAATATAATCTGTGCAGCGTTTAAAAAGGGTGAAGCGTGAAAATACGAGTTCTGGTTGTGGACGATGAGGAAGATACGTTAAATCTGCTGCGGATGATTCTCGATATCAGCGGATATGAACCGATCATCACACTCAATTCTGTTGAAGCGATTGGTATAGCAGAAAAAACTAAACCGCATGTCGTGCTGCTGGATATTATGATGCCGAAGCTTGATGGGTTTACGCTGTGCAAAATGATGCGTGCAGACCAGGCTACGCGGAGTCTGCCTATCATGTTTGTGACCGCTTATCCAGCACTGGACATCGAAGAACGGCGGGTTGAGGCAGGGGCTGATCTGGTGATATTCAAGCCTATTGACATGGATATCTTGATCGACCAGATCGAGAAGGCAATCAGACAGCGCGCCGTAACTGCTGCCGCTGCGCCGCAAGCAGCGCCCGTTCCTCAGGTCGCTTCTGCACCTCCTGCTGCTCCCGCACCGCAAATTTCTTCTGCGCCGCAGGTTTCGTCTGCACCACTGCCAGCAGACGCCGCAGATCAGGGGGAGCCTAAAGCTGACAGTGTGATTCCGATCGCTTCGCCTCCGGCAGAACCAGACAAAAAGTAACCAGCGCGCCAACCCGTACCCACTCCAGAAAGGATTGGTTGCACAGTGGAACAAACCGTTGTGGTGATGCAAGGAGACCAGACCGGGCAGGAACTGCTCGAAGAATCTCTGCGTGTCTTGACATCTATTTCAGTGCCCCTCCATTTTAAAACGTTTGATCTCTCGCTGGAAAACCGCCGCGCCACGAAAAATCAGATTGTTCTTGATGCTGCCGAAGCGGTTAAAACGCATGGGCTGGGCATCAAGGCGGCGACGATTACACCCGGTGACGCGGACGATGTAGGCAGCCCCAACGCTATCCTGCGTGAAGCGATAAATGCCCAGGTAATTCTCCGGGTAGGACGTCGACTGCCGCCTGTGCAGCCCATTGCCGGTGTGCACTCGCCCATCGCTGTAGTGCGCATGGCCGTCGATGGGGCCTATGGCGCAAAAGAATGGCGCGAAGGCGAAGGCCTGGATGAGATCGCCTACCGCACCGAACATATCAGCCGCCGCACCTGCCGTAATGTAGCCGAATATGCCTTCCAGTATGCCAAGCGCACCGGGGCGAAAGTCTTTGGCGGCCCCAAGTACACCGTCAGCCCGGTTTATGAAGGCATGTTTAAGGAAGAACTCGACGCGGCGGCGGCGCGTCATCCATCTGTGCGCTATGATCCGCAGCTAATCGATGCGACTTATGCCCTGCTGTTGGAGAGCAGTGGCGAGGCACTGGTGATCCCGGCCCTCAACCGCGACGGCGACAGTATGTCGGATCTGGTGCTGAAGATGTTTGGCACCATTGCCGGATCGGAGTCCGTCATTTTGAGCTTTGATGAAGATATGCAACCCAATGCAATCATTACCGAAGCGCCGCACGGCACAGCTCCTTCACTCGAGGGCAAAAATCTTGCGAACCCGGTGGCGATGATCATGGCAGGGGCCACACTGCTCAACTATATCAATACGGATCAGGCGGCTCGCGCCTGCCGTGCCATCCGTGAGGCAACGCTCGAAACGGTTTATGATGGCGTTCGCACGTCGGACCTGGGCGGGCACGCCATGACGACTGAGTTTACCGATGAGGTGATCCGCCGCGTACACGCTAAGCTCGCGGTCTGGGACGCTTTGGGTTAGGCCGTCGATCTGTGAAGCTCATACTGACCCACGATAACGCAGACTTTGACGCAGTGGCATCGCTGCTGGCGGCGCACAAACTGGAACCGGAAGCCATTCCGGTGCTGCCGCGTCGCGTCAACCGCAATGTGGGCCATTTCTTAAACCTTTACGCAATTGGGCTGCCGTTTGTCCAACCCGATGACCTGCGGCGCGGCGGCCCAGTTGAAGGGGTAACGGTGGTCGATACGCAGAGTTTTTCGACGGTGCGCGGGATGCACCGCAGTACGCCCGTGCATTTCATCGATCACCACCCTCTAACGCGCGAACTGACAGAGCACCAGACCTTTAGCGGCGAACCACTCGGCGCGACGACCACGCTGCTTTTGGAACAGATTCATGCTCAGCAGATCACCCTGGAACCTCTGCATGCTACCTTATTATTGTTGGGAATCTACGAAGATACCGGCTCGCTCTCCTACGGTGCGACAACGGCGCGCGATATTCGCTGCGCGGCGTGGCTGGTGGAAAGTGGGGCGGAACTTGATGTTGTGCGCGATTTTTTGCAGCACCCCCTCATGGAAGATCAGCGGCAGTTGTATGAAAAGCTGGTCGAAAGTGCCCAGACTCTGAACATCAACGGTCACGCGGTGGTTGTGGCTATGGCTTCTGTGCAGCAGCCTGTGGATGAGATCGCAACTCTGGCTCACAAACTGCGCGAGTTATACGAGCCTGCGGCAGTCTTTGTGCTGGTGCAGTTGAACGGCGATATTCAACTCGTCGCGCGGGGAACAACCGATGCTATCGATGTGTCGGTGATTGCCAAATATTTTGGTGGCGGCGGGCATGGACGCGCGGCGGCGGCACTGATCCGTCATCGTGTCATCGCTGAGGTGCGACAGGAAATTCTCGATCTGCTGCCGCAGATCGTGACGCCTTCCATCCAGGTTACTTCGTTGATGTCGATGGGTGTGCAAACAATCCGGGACGTGGATCGCGTGGAGACTGCCTCCCGGCGCATGCAGCGTACTGGACATGAAGGTTTCCCGGTGGTGGACAGCAGCGGAAAACTGGTGGGCCTGC
Source organism: uncultured Chloroflexia bacterium (assembly GCA_963753545.1). GTDB lineage: Bacteria > Chloroflexota > Anaerolineae > Aggregatilineales > Aggregatilineaceae > CAVWCQ01. The sequence goes on along the minus strand of CAVWCQ010000008.1, from coordinate 3,755,713 downwards.
TGACACGGCGCGCCGTTGATCGGGCTATGAGTCATGGCATGGGCCGCCAGTATGTGCGCGATATTATGGAAGCCGGGCAAGTCTCTGTCCGGCCCGATGATTCCATTGAACTTCTTCAGCAGCAGATGATGCGCTCCGGTTGGGGCCAGATTCCAGTGGTGGATGCAAGTGGCAGCCTGCTCGGTATCGTAACCCGCACTGATTTGATTAAACGGTGGGGGCAGCATCCCGACGATCAGGATCGGGAACGAATGGTCCGGCTGTTGCGCTCGGCTGTATCGCCGCATCTGTGGCAGTTGATTGAAGCGGTTGCGGCGCAGGCCCAGGCGCGGCGCATGGGCCTCTATGTTGTGGGTGGATTTGTGCGCGATCTGCTGCTCGGAAATCCCAATGTAGACATCGATCTGGTTGTTGAAGGCGACGCAATTGAACTGGTGCGGGCTATTCAGGATCAGCTTGGTGGCGAGATGCGCAGCCATGCCCAGTTTGGGACCGGAAAATGGTTGCTGGACGAGTCTGCTGCCCAAAAATTTAACCTGAAATTTCCGGTGCAGGGCTGGCCCGCTGCCATCGATTTTGTGTCGGCCCGGACCGAATTTTACGAGCAGCCCACCGCGCTGCCCACCGTCGAGCGGGGATCCATCAAACCGGACCTGCACCGCCGCGACTTTACGATCAACACGCTGGCGATCCGCCTCTCACCGGAGCCGTTAGGAGAAGTCCTCGATTTTTATGGGGGGCGGCAAGATCTCAAAGATGGTGTGATCCGCGTCCTGCACAGCCTGAGCTTTGTGGATGATCCGACTCGCATGCTTCGCGCTGTGCGTCTTGAGCAGCGCCTGGGTTTCCACATAGAGCCGCGCACCGAGGAACTGATCAAAAGCGCGCTATCCTTGCTGGACCGAGTGAGCGGGGATCGTATCCGGCACGAACTGGCTCTGATTCTGGCTGAAGCTCATCCCCTGCGCACCCTTGCTCAACTGGAGCGTCTTGGCGTCCTGGGCATGATCCATCCTCAACTGCGGATTGATGAGTGGGTGCGAGCAGCGTTTTACGCGATTTGTTATGCGCGCCAAAACTTGCCCTGGCCCTCGCTGGAAACCTTCGATAATTGGATGCTAACCACGTTTTCCCTGTTAACCGCTCGCCTGGGTGAAGACGAACTGGAAAACCTTGGCCGCCGCCTGATGTTCTCGCGCCCCTACCTGAATCATCTGCATGATGCACGGACAGCGATTGCGTTGCTGCCCGATATTGGACAGGAGCAGTTGCCGAGTGTCATTGTTCGCCTCTTAGAACCGCTGGACGAGGTTGGCTGGCTGGCGGCTTGGGCCGCTGCTCCAAGCGCCCAGGCTCGCGAAAACATCGCCCGCTTTGCCCGTGACTGGCGTTTTATCAAGCCGGGACTCACCGGGCACGATATCGAACAACTCACAGGTCTCAAACCGTCCCGCGTCTATGGTCAGATTTTGGGATATCTGCGGCAGGCATGGCTGGATGGCGATATCACCACCCCGGAGGAGGAAAAAGCCTTGTTGCAGCGGCTGGTCAACGATCTGGATCAGGCTGATCCGCCACCCTTTGTGAAAGAATAACAACACCCAATATTTGTAAAAGTTATTTAATCAGGTGTATGATACCGCGTCAAATTCACCGTCCGATACCATTCGAGCAAGATAGGGTGGAATGATCTATGGGTATAACAACCGTGAGTCAGGTTAAAATCATTCGTTGGCGCGGCGGGCAGCACCCCACACTGGATATTATCACCCGCGTCATGCGTGATGAAGGTCTCCGGCCCTATGTATGGGTGAATGCCCCCAATTTCCGTTACCCTGTCCGCAGCCATGGATACGACAAAACACTCTATTGCATTCAGGGTTCCCTCGAAATCATGTTCCCGCAGTCCAAACAAAAAATAATACTTCATTCCGGTGATCGCGTTGACATCCCGCGCAGTGTTCGCTACAGCGCCATTATAGGCCCGTCTGGGGCACAGTGTGTCGAAGGTAGTTTGTTGTAAAAGTTTTCATGCAGTTCATTTTGAAGTAAAGTTGCAAGGGTGAGACCGAATGGCTTCACCCTGATTTTTTTGCCAAACCGGAGAGGTTTTCCTATGCGACGTTTGCGCCCACTTCATCGCCGCGCCCGGCAGCGTGAACTGGAAGCGGTTGACGAGTCCGCGCCGCAGGAACTGGAACCGGAGGATCAATTAGCCTTTGAGCCTTTCGTCCAGGTCCCCAGCATTGGCTACGATGACGATGAAGAAGAACAGGAAACATTGGCAGACATGGAGGTGATCCAGCGCTCACCAGAGTTTGCGGATCGTCCGCGCCGAATGCGTATGCCTCAAATGTCCAGGCCTCGCATCCACATGGTGCGCCCAACCATCAATCTACAGCTTGATATGTTATTTGTGGTCGTGTTTCTCGTGGCGTTGGGTATTTTTGGCACGCTGCTGAATCTGGATCGCATTAATGAGGCTGGTCGATCATGGTGGCCAGTCACGATTATCGCCTCTGCCTTGTTGTGGATGATCATTGCCCTGCTGCGTCGGCAGGTGGCTTCTTTCCTGGGGGGCGCGGCTTTGGCTGGTGTGGGCCTGAGCCTGCTCATGGATACTCAGGATATCGCCAACGCGCGCGAGACCTTGCTCGGCGTAGTTCTGGCGGCGGTAGGGCTTGGCATCGTCATCCGGGGCTTTTTGCTGCGAGGCCGCACAATGGCCTAGCTTGCGTATAATCTTAAGGGGGTGATGGTGCAGGAGGTGTCGAGATGACGAGTGATAATGTAACAATAGGATTTGCTTTCCTCGCTGGAATCATTTCTTTTATTTCTCCCTGTGTGCTGCCGCTGGTCCCTGCTTATATCGGCTACATGGGCGGGCGTTTGACTCAGCAGGTCGCGCGTCAACCGGGGACCGCTGTGGCAGGCAAACCGCTTGGCCAGCGTTTTAACCTTCTGATTCACGGCCTGTTTTTTGTCCTGGGATTTACCATTTTCTTTGTTTTGTTCGGCCTGCTGACGACTGCCGCGTTGTCGTCGCTGACTTCGTTGGGCGTCTCGGAAGGCCAGGTGAAAGATGGCATTGCCCGCATTGGTGGGACGGTTGTCATCTTCTTTGGCCTGCATGTGATGGGACTTCTCAACCGGGTCTTTACCTGGCTGCTCAAACAGGCAACGAAGCTGGATCAGAATCCTTATGGCAATATCATTTCGGCAATCATCGGTATCGCCTCAATTGGCGTGATCTACTGGTTGTTCCTGGAATCTTGGTTCCTGACGCTGGTTGTTGTGCTGCTGCTGTTCCTGGTTTTTCGAGATGCGCTCAAGGCCAATACCTCAGCCGAGTTTTGGTCGCGCGTGATCCAGCGCGTTCAACTGGCACTCTATATCGATACCCGCCGCCAGAATCGCCCCGAAAATCGCTACGGCTATTTCAGTTCGCTATTTATGGGTGTGGTATTTTCTGCCGGGTGGACGCCCTGCATCGGCCCGATTTATGCTGCCGTGCTCGCGATTGCGGCGGATGGCGGATCGATTTCTAAAGCGGCAACCCTGATGACGTCCTATGCGTTGGGGTTGGGCATTCCATTTCTGGCAACGGCCCTCGCTCTCGATCAGGCGCAGGGAGTTTTCCGTCGTTTGCAAAAGAACATGCGCACCATTGAGGCGTTTAGCGGCGTGTTCCTCATCGTGATTGGGGTACTGGTTTTCACCGGGCAGATGCAGCGCATCTCGTCCATTGGCAGCGGCAACAACTCGCTGGGCGATATTTCTTATAACCTCGAAGAATGCACGGTTGCTGTAGCGGATGGAGATGTCCGCCTCAGCAATCTGCCCCATTGCGCCTTAAATGGTGGGCTGAAAGAAGATGTGTACGTCGCCGTTCCGAAGGGCACGCCGTCTACTGTTTCCGAGGTTCCTGGGGCAACAGATGCGGACACCATTGATGTGCCCGATCTGGGCGGGCCTGCCGCATCGCCTAACGGACTCAATGCTCCCGATCTTGGCGCGCCAGATCTTGGCGCAGGCAGCAACGCATCTCCGGCAGACACGAACATTCCTGTCGGGCTGGGAGTCTGGGCAGCGTGCCCCGGACTTTACGACAGAAACGCTTGATGGTGATGCGGTATCGCTCTCCGACTACCGGGGGAAAGTGGTGCTTTTGAATTTCTGGGCGACATGGTGTGGTCCCTGTCGCGAAGAAATGTCCCAGTTCCAATCGGCTTACGATGCCTATGGATCAGATGGTTTTGTGGTGCTGGCCGTTAACTATCAGGAAAGCGCAGATACAATCACGGATTTTCTGAGCGAACGTCACATCGCCTACCCAGTTTTAATGGATGAGGCCGGATCGATTAACAGCAATCTCTACAATGTCCAGGGGTATCCAACCAGCTATTTAATCAATAGAGACGGCGTGATTGTCCGGGTCTTCCCCGGAAGTATGGACTTCCCCACGCTGTTTGAGTCACTCGGTGATTTGCTGCAACAGGGGTAACATCAAAGGAGAACATCGTGAGCAGCTATCAAACGCCAACTGAGGCCCAATTGCAGCGAACCTTGCGGTCGAGTTCAGCGGGTACTCTGGCTGTCGCGCCACTGGTTGGCAATCGCCTTGATTGTTCTGTTTCTTTACGTTGGGCTGGCGTTGACGGCACCTATGTTGATGGAGATTGGTGCGACAGGGCCGGGTAATGCGCTTTATACCGTCTACAGCCCAATGTGTCACCAGTTCGCCTTTCGCTCCATGTTCTTTTTTGGGGATCAGATGTTTTATCCGCGTAAGATCGCCGGAACTGACCTGACTCCCTTTGAAACGTATGCTGTGCGCGATCCGCATTTTGCAAATGTCAATCTGGATGAGTGGTCGGCGGATCTGGAGTTATCGTCACGTTCATTTCGGGGAAACAAAGAGTTCGGATATAAAGCCGCGCTTTGCGAACGAGACATCGCTATTTATGGCACGATGGTCCTTGCGGGCCTCGCTTATACCCGCCTGCGTGGGCGGCTGCGCCCGGCATCGATCTGGCTGTATATCTTCCTGGGGTTAGGCCCGATTGGCCTCGATGGGTTCAGCCAGTTATTGAGCTATCCGCCGTTTGAATACTGGCCTGTGCGTGAAACACTGCCTGGCTACCGCATTTTGACCGGGGCTATGTTTGGGATGATGAACATCTGGCTGGCATTCCCTTATCTGGAAGCATCGATGAAGGATAGCATTGCTTCGCTGCAGCGCCGTATGGTCATCATTCAGGAGCATCTCGACGGCCTCGAAGTCCGCAGGTAGCATTTTTTCGAGGATCAAAAAAGGGCGCTAGAGAGTTCAACCGCCCTTTTTTGTTGTCAGGACTCGACCCTTTCGAGCGAACTAGACCTGTGCGCCACGTAAGCGTTAACCATATAACCTCGCCCGTGCAGCGATACGATAATTGCTGGATGGTCGGGATCAGACTCGATTTTGCGGCGTAAGTTGCGAATATGATTGCGGACCAGGGCCGTATCGCCCGTTCCTGGCGGGTATTGCCAGATTCGACTCTAGCAGACTGGGGGCTGTGTGATGTTCGGCTTGGTAGGTGCAAAGGTGTTCCAGGAGATCGAATTCTGTTGGAGTCAGAATGACTTCCCGATCATTGACGTACACAGTGTGGCGCGAGATATCCAGATGGAGGGTCGTTCCAGTAATCATCTGGTGTACAGTGGTTCGACGAAGCAGCGCCCGAACGCGAGCAGAGAGTTCGCGGGCTGCGAACGGTTTGCGCAGATAATCATCTCCACCCGAATCGAGTGCCCTGGCGATATCCTGGGCGTCATGATGTACGCTGACGAATAATATGGGGGCAAACTCGACAAAGGGCATCCTGCGCAACCTGGAGCAAAGTTCAAACCCGCTGCTGTCCTTTAAAAGGATATCCAGAATGATGATGTCGGGCCGGTGCTCTTGGGCCAGACGCAAGGCAGCCTGGGCACCTTCCGCTTCTAAAACAGAATAGCCCTCTTGTTTGAGCACTTGCCCGATTATCGCTCGCACATCGGGATCATTATCAATAGCCAGGACTGTCGCGTTTGTTTTTGAGTGGTTCGGCATGGTTTCAAACTCTTGTTCGCGCTGTAAAACTTCTTTTCTTGCTCTAGTATAAGCGACAAAGGTCTGTTTTTGGGGCCGATCCTATGAAACTTGTGTGAAAAATCGCGATGTCCAGTTTACGCTATCCTGAAATCATGTAACCTACGCCGTAAATCGTCCGTATGAGCGGTGAATCTTCGGAACTTTCGAGTTTTGCCCGCAAGTTACGTACGTGCGCGCGCACCAGATCAGGATCGCCTGTGTTGGGAGGATAATCCCACACCGCTTCCAATAAATGATAGGGGGAGAGAGCCTGATTCGCGTGTTCCATGAGATAGCGCAGCAGCCGGTGTTCGGTTGAGGTCAGTTGGACAGGTTCGGCGTCTCCATAATTCACCTGGTGAGTATTGAGATCGAGCCGCAGATCACCAATCTGTAGGACGGGACTTTGGACAACCGCATTACGCAGGCCTCGCCGTACCAGTGCGCGCACGCGGGCCGAGAGTTCTGCCAGCTCAAACGGCTTGGCAACATAATCGTCGCCACCAGCGTCCAGGCCCGCTACCACGTCATCGGTTTGGCCGCGCGCGGTCAAAAAGAGCACAGGCAGATCATTGTACTGGTTTTCAGAACGAATTTTCCGGCAGACTGCCAATCCGTCCAATCCTGGCATAATGATATCCAGGATGATCAGATCGGGCCTCCGCGCGCCTAACATCTTGAGTGCCTCCAGACCGGAAGTTGCCCGGCCTATCTCGAAACCTTCTCGGCTGAGCGCGCGAGAAAGTGTCCCCAGAACTTCGGGATCATCATCAACGGCTAAAATATACGGTTGGCTCATGCTTTTTCTCGCTTATGATACGCTGGCAGTTGGACCAAAAAAAGGGTGCCTTCATCATACGTGCTCTTAATACGAATAGAGCCTTGACACTTTTCGACAACTTGGCGGCAGATGTGCAGCCCCAATCCTGTTCCTTCGCCGGTTGGCTTAGTCGTAAAAAAAGGTTCAAAGACTTTCTTTTGCAGTTCGTCGGGTATCCCCGCTCCATTATCCCATATCATAACCTGAACTTCATCTTCAGAGGGTTGGTATTTTGTTGCGATACCGATCTGAGGGTCCGGGCGGTCTACAACGGCGTCACGGGCATTGAGCAGTAGATTCAACCATACGTCCTCGAGCTGCCCACGAATGCCCTCGACAGGAGGCAGCGCTTCGTCTAACCGCACCGATAGCACGACATTACCCTGTTGGATGTGACTCTTGACCAGCATAAGTGTGTTGTTGATGGTTTCGTTGATATCCAGCGCCTCGACCATATCTTCCGGCTGCTGTTGGCGAGCCATTGCCAGCAGACGGCGCACGACTTCATGGGCACGTTTGCCTGCGCGTGAGATGGCCTCCAGTGCCTCATGATTCCGATCTTCAGGAGGCATATCCTGTAAAATCAGTTCCGCATCGCCCAGGATGGTAGTCAGGGGATTATTGATCTGGTGGGCAATCGCTGCCGCTAGTTCGCCCATTGCCGACAAGCGCGCGGTCTGAACCAGTTTACTCTGGGTGCGGCGCAGCTCTTGTAGGCTCAGTTCCAGATCGCGGAACAGGCGGGCATTATCGAGGGCGTTCGCAGCCTGGAGCACCAGGGCCTGCGCCAACTGCACTTCTCGCCGTGAGAACTGGTGATCGTGGCGCGTATCTACCAGCAGGACAAGCCCGGCGATCTGGCCCTTGATGATCAGCGGTACACCCAGCATGCTTTTGCCGTACCCCAGGCGGACAAGATGGTGCAGTTCACCTTCAGGCAGATCGGTGAATGGTTGCTGCTCAGTCAATATCCGCGCCAGTTGGGGAAAGTCATCCAGCCTCAAGGCTGGCTTGAATTCTTCGCCCCAGATCGCCTTGCCGAATGATAGCGGGACATCAAACTGCTGTGCGGATCGATTCCAGACAGCTACCTCACACCAGTCTGCCCCCGCCGTGCCGAGCAGCCGTTCGATGGACCGGAAAAGATTTTTTTGCTGCTGCCTCGCGTCAGAACTGGACAAAGTGACCAGTATTTCAAGGGCAAGCTGCTGAATTTGCATCTGCGTAGAATGGCGGTAGTTTTGATCCATATCCAGCGGATGCAGATGGTAAAACGTGACAAGACCAAGCGGGTGTTCCTGAGTGAACAGAGGAACGTAGACTGTATGTTGGGCCAATGAATGGTGCGGTAGCCACGCGGCGCTGACTTCATCCGGTGTGATGGAAGAACCTGTCATAAACGCGATACGGCGCTGTCTGAAAACCTGTTCCAGGTTAGGATGACTCTTGAAGGACAGAATTGGGCCTTCACCTGGACGCCATAAAGTCTGGTAACAGACAGCCAGGGTATCCAGTTCGCCCAACTCCGCGTTCCATTCCCCGATATAACACTGCCCTACATCCAGCGCGCCTAACAATTGCGCGGCAATGATGGATAGGGTTTCCCCAATGGCAAGTGTCGAATTCGCTGCTTCGCCAGCCTGAACCAGCATACTCAGTTCGCGGGTTCGTTGGACGCTTTCCTCGTACAGACGCGCATTTTCAATAGCGATGGCGGCATGAGCAGCCAGGTCTTGCAGCAGTTCCGTATCATGCTCCGAAAAAGTGCGCTCCGCATTTTTATTGTTGATACCCAAGACGCCAACCGTTTGCCCCTTGAGCGAGAGTGGCACATACAGCAAAGACTTCACCAGATATTCGGTTTTGACCTTTTGCCAGCCTTGATCGCCCGCAATCACAGGTAGGCCCGTGCGGAAAACTTGCCCGGCCAGCGTATCCTGGGTTTTGATCCGAAAGTTGCGGGCTGTTTCACTGTCAATGCCCTTAACCGCGCGAATATAAAGTGCATTTCCTTCCTCGTCAGGCAGCAGAAGAAGCGCTTCTTCGGCATTGCTGAGGCTGGCGGCAGCTTCGACAACCTGCGTCAGCAGCACATCCAGGTCGAGAACCGCGCTCAGCGACCGGGCAAGCGACGACAAGGTACGCTGCTCGATCAGTTTTCGTTCGAGGACAGAGTCAAACCCGTCGTCAGAATGGTAGCTTCGGGTCATGCGCGTGCTTCTTTCCACAAAAGATTATTTGGATTGCTTCTTCTATACCACAAATATGAAAAATGTAAAATGTGATACTTCTCCCACGATATCAAAACACCGCCTGAACTGGCAGGCGGTGGGATAGCTCTTTGTGCCGGACATCTCTGATCCTTACTACTGGCTCAAGCGGGCACGCCGCCGCGCCAGATCATCATCGACAGCCGACTCTTCAACCTGGAGAGCAGGCGCTTCGTTCTTAACTGCTTCCATTTCTTGGGTTTCGAACAGGTGACGTGCTCGGCGAAGTCGGGCAGAGAGTGTTTCATCTTCCTCATCGGCTTGCGGCGGTGCAGCCTGCTCGCTCTGGCGGGCTTCTGAGACCAGGGCTTCCAGTTCGTTCACGCGGTGAATCAATTCAGAGGTCGAGATGCGATGCTGTGCCAGTTCCGCCTCAAGCATGCTCAACCGCCGCTGTTGAATTTGGATCTGCTCAACTGCATGCCGTGCTACCGCTTCATTTCCCTGGGCCAATGCTTGATCCGCTTGCGCATCCCAATCCGCGATCTGACGCTGAAGCGCTTTTATCTCTGCTTCCTGGCGATCTTCATCATCCAGCGCTTTATTGATCTGCTGGCGGAGCGCCGCGATCTCTTTGTCGATATCCTTGCCCAGGCGTGCCAGCGTAGGCGGGTTGCCACCCCGCTGCTTGCGTGGGGACGGTTCGCCCCCCAGAAAACCATGCACGCTGGAACGGACCAGTGTGTTGAGTTTGCCCATTAAGTCAGCCATGTCTGTATTCTACATGGTCAGAGCCGTGCCTGCAATTGCCCCCTTTAATCCTGGCGTGCTATATCCTGATGGATCGTCACAACCTATTTCTCTCTTGCCTTTCTATTCTCGAAGGAGAAATACCATGTCTATGCCTGTGCTTGAACTGCGTGTCGCGTTGACGGCAGCAGACTATGAACGGCTGGTTGCTTTTTATCAAGAGGGTCTGGGGCTTGATCCATCGGAATTATGGACCGATAACGGGGGGCATGGCATTATTTTTGAAATGGGGCGGGCTACCCTCGAAATTTTCGACGAGCAGCAAGCCATCAATGTGGATCAGATAGAGGTGGGGCGGCGGGTAAGCGGCGTTATTCGTTTTGCTCTGCAGGTTCCCGATCTCGATGCCGCTATGCAACGCCTGCTCAAACAGGGAGCCGTTCTGGTTCATGAGCCGATCATCACTCCATGGGGCCATCGTAATGCTCGCCTGCAATCGCCGGATGGTTTGCAGATCACCCTGTTCCAGGTTCTTCACCCGGACTGACTTGTGCGTTATAATCTCGGTGTTATGACCAGGAACTGAGGTAAGTGAACTGTGCAACGTTTGAATGGCGGCGAGTTGGTCTACTACCAGTTTGAACAGTGGACCGGAAGTCGGGAATTGAGACACGGCATTTTCACGCGGCTGGGTGGTATCAGCCAGGGGTATTGGACCTCCCTTAATGTGGGCGGGACCGTTGGCGATCATCAGGATGCTGTTCAGGAAAATCACCGCCGGATGTACGAAACGCTTGGGCTTGACGGCGAGCGTGCCTGCACCGTTTGGCAGGTGCACAGTGCTGATACAGTTGTCGTTCATCAGCGTGTGCCAGGCCGCCGCTGGCTGGCACGTGCCGATGGCATGGTGACTGATGTGCCCGGTTTACCCCTGACCATGCGTTATGCTGACTGCGCCCCGATTTTGCTGGTTGATCCCGTTACCCATGTGGCGGGCATCGCTCATGCGGGCTGGCGTGGAACCGTCCTGGGGGCGGCAGTGAGCGCCGTTCGGGCGATGCAAACCGCTTTTGGTTCACGCCCGCAGAACATCCAGGCCGGGATTGGCCCCTGTATTGGTCCGGAGCGATATCAGGTTGGCGAGGAAGTTGTCCAGGCCATTCAGCAGGCGTTTGGGCAGACGGAAGGGTTGATCAACTGGGCAAGCGACGGAAGCGCCTATTTTGATCTATGGGCCGCAAACCGTCTCGCCTTGGAACGGGCAGGTGTGACGCAAATTGAAGTAGCCGGGATTTGCACAGCCAGCCGCACCGACGAGTTTTATTCGCACCGGGCCGAAGCCGGACGAACAGGGCGGTTTGGCGTAGTAATGGCTCTCGCCGAATAGAACAGCAGGGTGATGATGGAAGCGGAATCAATTGCGGAACGGATAACGGCTGTACAGGCTGAGATGATCCAGGCTTGCCAGCGGGCGGGACGTTCACCTGACTCGGTGACTCTGGTTGCCGTCAGCAAAACGCACCCCGTTGAAGCCGTGATTGGTGCAGCGGCGGCAGGTTTGCGTCATTTTGGGGAGAACCGAATTGAAGAGGCGATTCCAAAAATGTCGGCGGCGGCTTCACAGGTCAACCTTCCCCTCTGCTGGCATCTGATTGGGCATGTGCAAAGCCGAAAAACGCGCTACGTAACTGCCGATTTTAACCTGGTGCATTCGCTGGACAGCCTGCATCTGGCCAAACGACTCAGTCAGCAGATCAGCGACGCGGAGCGCACCTTAAACGTATTATTGGAAGTGAATGTGTCCGGCGAAGTGAGTAAAGAAGGCTGGGATGCCTGCGGTTGGCAGACAAACACAGCGCTTCGCCAGACTTTGTGGCATGATATTGAACAGGTTCTGGCGCTGCCAGGGCTATCGGTGCGCGGGCTGATGACGATGGCTCCGCTTGCTGATGATCCCCAAACGGCTCGTCCCGTCTTTGCCGAGCTGCGCACACTGCGTGATGCACTGGCGAACGACTTTTTAAAGGGCAGTTGGGATGAACTGAGTATGGGTATGTCTGATGATTACCCAATAGCGATAGAAGAAGGCGCAACACTGGTTCGAATAGGCCGCGCCATCTTTGGACCGCGACACCTGGGTTGAATGTGAGAGGAGAAAATCGCTGTGTCTGGTATGGGGCAACTACTTTATATCCTGTTTAATCTCTATTCGTTTGTGATTCTGGCGCGTGTGCTGATGAGTTGGGTACAGGTTGATCCGTACAGCCCTCTTGCCCGCACGATTATTAGTTTGACCGAGCCAGTACTGGCTCCGATTCGCAATTTGATGCCGCAAACCGCCGGACTTGACTTTAGCCCCATCATCGCTATGATTCTGGTACAAATCGTTGGACAGATTTTATTGACGATGCTTGGTTGAGCGGGCGTGTTTGAGGCCGATCCAACAACGGATCGGGTGCAGAAAGGGGACTGTAAAGCATGCCGCGTGAATTCAAAATCACAGATGCCCAACACGGCGCTGCTTTTACCGTGCGCGTGGTGACTCGTGCCTCCGAGATAGAGATTGTCGGGATACAGGATGATGGCTCCCTCAAAATCCGGTTAACCGAGTCTCCTGCTGAAGGGCGCGCAAATAGCCAGTTGATTAACTTCCTGGCCAATATTCTGGAAGTTGATCCTTCGCAGATTGAAATCGTCGCGGGCGAAGACAAGCCGAACAAAATTATCAGCGTCGAAGGGATTACACCGGAGCGTATTGAACAGCTCCTCGTTCATCGCAGCTAGAAGCACGCCACTGGCGGGGTGTTGGTATGCGTTTAACCCTGGTCTTGCTGCTGATTGCTGTGTTTGGTCTGGCGGCTTGCAGCAATAGCGAGGATGATGCCACACCCATCGTCGCTGCTTCGACACGTACTCTGCGTCCGCCAACCGAAACGCCCATTTCCGAACCGTTTACACCTACACCCACGCCCACCTACTTTCCCGCTCCGTTAAGTCTCTCGCCAGCGGTGACTCCGATTAGTGCAGGCGATATTCCTGCCCCAGTTCAAACGCTCATCCAGCTCACCGAGGACGATCTGGTCCAGAATCACCGGGTAGATGCCGCTGATATTCGCCTGTTGAGTGTTGAAGTCTTCGATTGGCCCGACGAAAATTGGGACTGTGCTGCGCCTTCCGAAACGGAAGAACCGCGAAGCGCGACAGCGGGCTACCGCATTCTCTTTAACGTAGGAAGCCGTGTATTTGCCTATCACACCGATCTTGGCAGCACATATTTTTTGTGCCCGGATCGATCCTGGCTGGCTTTGGAGGGAAATCCTATTCCTCTGGATCCTATCGCCCTATCGATGGTTGATCTGACCGCGCGCGATGCGGCAGCGGCTCTGGATGTGCCACCGGAATCCGTGCATCTTGCCAGCCTGCTCACCTTAAATTGGATCGATTCAAGCCTGGGGTGCCCAAAACCAACGGGCGTTTATACCGACGAAAGTACACCCGGCTGGAGGATAGTTTTTCGAGCAGAAAATGGCGCGGTCATCTACCACACCAGCGACCGTAAATTTGTACGCTGTACCCCTGAAGAAGAAATTTTGCCCGGCATGCTGCGACAGGCGCTTCCCAGAGCCACACCTACTCCCAACCCCTAATTGAAAGGGGGCCAATGTTTTCACTGGCCCCCATTATTCCCGTCACTGAAAAAACTAAGCGATGCCGGGCAGCGGCTGTCCAATATGCATCTGAATATCGGACAGGGCTTCATAGGCAGCATTACGTACTTCCGGGCTGCGGTCACGCATGGCAGCATAGAGTGGTTTGAGCGCCTGTACATGCGCCAACCTGCCCAATGTCAATGCAGCAATGATCTTGTGAGCAGGCTCTCCGTCCTGGAGAACGTGAATCAGAACCTGCCGCGCATTGATGCCGGCTGGCACCCCTTCCCCGCGATCCGCTGCCCATTTGATCAGCCATGGCAGCTCGTCGGCTTCTGGGTGAGCATGTGGGCCTTCCTGGTCTGGGGATTGAGCCGCCATAAAAGCGTTTTCTGCGGCGTTACGTACATACCATTGTTCGTCTTCGAGCATCGCACGATACAGGGCGACAACAGCCCAAGGCGCGCGAACGCGGCTGAGACCAAAGACAGAGGCCCGGCGGATCATCAGGTCCTCGGCTTCGATGCCATCGCGCAGAATAGAATGTCCTTCGCCGGGAATAGCGGCCAAAGCCTCGGCAACAGCGCGGCGCAGCTCTTCCGTACCGCTAATCAATCCCTGGACCATCACTTCCATTGCACGCTCAGTGCCGATCGCTCCCAGGGCAAGCCCCGCGGCAAGCTGTACCTGATGATCGTCATCGCCTAGCAGCGGTTCCAGATCTTTGATCGCTTCGGGGTTGCCTATTGCTCCCAGGCCGATGCACGATACCTGCCGGATATAAGGATCGGCTGAACGCAGTGCCTGGCGCAAGATAAACAGCACATTTTTATCGCGCGAGCTAACCAGGGCCGCCATCGCCCGAGCGCGAACGGCGGGAAATTGTTCGGGGGCCATCAGTGCCGCTGCCAGCCGTTTGAACAGGTCGCCGCGCCAGGGTGCGTCGGGCGGCGCGTCTGGTAGCCATTGCACCAACCCAAACAGATTGCTGTAGATTAAATCCGGGGTTGAACTCAGTTTACGATGGATGGTGGGAAGCACGTTGATCTTAGACGCCGCATAAGTAAGCGCATCTTGCCACATCGGGTCCAGAGCATATTCGGCGGCGCTGTCGGCTCCAGCGTGAACCAATATTTCGCTCGCCAGATAAGAAGTCATCTGGGGGTGGGCAAACGTGTACTGATCTCCGGCACGGCGGGCCAGCACCTTGTCTGCCACCAATGCGTTAATGATCTCGTCTGGCTTGGCTGCTTTTTTGCTGTCCTCTTTGTCACCTGTGAGTGCTGCTTCCAGATCGGCCTGGCTGATCAGCCCATTGCTATTCAGCATCTGCTGAGCGATAACGGGCAGCAAATCACGCAATTCGGCATTCGAAAGGCGGCGGTTAATCCACGCATCGTACCAGCCGGGTCGCCCTGTTTCGCGCGTATCATCGGCCAGCCCAGCCCAGATTTTGACGGTTACATCCAGCATCGTGCGGCCCCGGTTATCAACCGTGATGCGGCGCATCGTTTGGTCGTCGATGGGAGCTGTTTTCGTTTTGCCAGATGCTCGCGTGGTCCAGATTGCACCCCACCGTTTTGCAAGGGTGGTGTAGTCGTCTTCGCGCCAGGGACGCAAAAAGATGGGAGTGAAGCCTACCGTGCGCAGTGGCTCATATCCTTCGGCTGGCCCACTCATCACGACCATATTATGCCCGTAGACGCTCAAGAACTGCTCTAGCCAGCTAAGATAAATCCCGCGCAACTCGGGGTTGAGTTCGTCATAGCCGTCCACCAACATCAGTGCCTTGCCGCGTTCGAGAGCAGGATAGATCACACTGCCGATCACCTGCCCGGTAACGGTAGATACCTGCCGCTGTACCGCGCGGACGATAGGCTCTGCCGGGTCTATCAGATTCCCCTTTTTGCTATAGAGTGCTGCTGTCAGGTCAAGATCGTTCACATGCACAAAGATCGGCATCAGGGTTGTGATATCCAGGGGAGGCAGTTTGTCAGCCGCCTGTATATCTTGCAGATCCTGTCGCTGTTTTTCGTGAGCGTCATGGAGCCGTTCGAGCGCGCGTGCCTGGATTTGTGCGCGCTCTTTGGCCCGCTGTTCACGCTGCTCTTTGGTGAGATTCTTTTCTTCCTCGACAATGGCCTGTTGGGTCAGGTCTTCCAGTGTCTCAAAGGCAACTTCCCCAAGGGTCATCAATGCCAGGGTAACGAGGGTTGTTGTCTTGCCGGTGCCGCAGGTCCCCAAAATCGCAATATGCCGATCCCCCGCTCCCAGATCGGTAAGCGGCATCGTTGTGATGTTAAACGGTGCATAACTCTGCGGCATGTCGTGAAATAGTGGAATGATGCTGAAAACATCACGATCCTTGTCATCAACGCTTGGTTCATCCAGAGGCGCTGGTGCAGGGATCAAACGGGGTTCGACCAGCACATCAGTCAGGTTGATAACGCCGCCTGCCAGGTGATAAGCCTGTAGGTAATTCAGCATATCGCGCATATAACGAGCGTCGGCAGTGCGTCCGATAAAGCGGCGCGTGCCCTCAATTTGCGTTTCGGCAGTCTGCTGAATCGTCATCAGACGCATGCGAGAACGCCACGCAATAAACGAAATGCCTGCTGCCGAACCGAAGCCGAGAAGGAAAGAAATGGGATCAAAACGCATATTTGTATCCTACTTTAACTTGTTTGACATGACCGGACATCCCGGCTCTAAAGCGCGACCAGGATACGCCCACAACTCGAACAGGTTAAAAGCTCCTGATCTCTCAATATTCTCTGAACCATTGTTGTTGTTTGACTGACGCGGCAGTATGAGCACATTTCGCCATTTAGCACGGCAACAGCGTGACCCTGTTTTGTCGCCCGCAAAGTCTGATACAGAGTCAATAACTCTTCTGGAATAGCCTTTGCAAACTCTTCTCGCTCTGCCTTTAAAGCTTTGAGCTCAACTTTTAGACGGTGCTGCTCATCTTGCAGCGTTTTTTGCTGGGCTGCCCAATTTGATTCGGCCTCGCTCAGTCGCTGAGACGCTGTGATCAGAGAGATTTGCAGGTCTTCGACAGCCATCATCGTTTCGAGCAGTTCGTTCTCTCGATCCGCGTGACGGCGCTTGAGTTCGGCAATTTTACCTTCGATTTCTTGCAGTTCTTTGGGGTTGCCCACCTTACCGCTGTAGAGACGATCGGAAAGTTGGCGGCTTTGTTCGCTGATGCTCTGCAATTCCAGATTCAGATCCGCAGCATGAGCTTCCTGAGGCCTGAGTGCTTCCCGCAATCCGGTCAATTCGGTGCGCGCCTGCCGCAGCAGTTCATCTTGTTCCAGGGCTGCCATAATCTCTCGCAGACGGCTGCGCAGTGACTCAATTCCCATATCGATTTTTTGCAACCGGTATAATGCTTTTGTTTGGCTCATAAACAGTTTTTACCTCACCGAAGCTGACAGAATGATTTGACCGATGGTACAATCAACCAGTGCGAGACTGTTTTTGTTCGTGCCAACGGTCATAATGACAACAGCTCGGCATAAATTGGCAAGCCGCATTATACTACACGCCAAAATCGCACGGCAAACCTGTAAGTTCGGGGAGCGATCTTTCAGTCAGCGAGGTTCTACATGCAAACTCTGCGCTCCGTAGACATATCAACAGCCGAATGGCGGTGGGTGATTATTATCAGCGGCATACTTGTCGCGCTCACATTGGTCCCCTACGCCTGGGCTTTAGCCAGCAACAGTCCTGCCGAGGACGGCTGGCAGTTTATGGGGATGCTGGTGAATCCAAAAGATGGGGCAACGTATCTCTCCAAGATTGAACAGGGCCGTCAGGGTTCCTGGTTATTCGAACTCCGCCACACGCCAGAACATCACGATGGAGCCGGTTTTCATACCTTCTACTTGTTTTTAGGCCATGCCGCGCGGATAACGGGGTTATCGAATCTGGTTGTATTTCATCTGGCGCGGGTTGCCACCAGCCTTTTTATGTATATTTCGTTATACCAGTTTGGTGCAACGGTTTGGGTTCGCCTTAGACCCCGACGGTTATTTTTTACCCTGATCTCCGTTGGCTCTGGCCTGGGTTGGCTGCTGCTGATCCTCGCGCCGAATGCGCCGCCTGCAGCAGACCTCAGCATTCCCGAAGCTTTCCCCTTTTATGCCGCCTATGCAAATCCACATTTTCCAATGACTATCGCCTGCCTTGCGCTGATGGCATCATCCTATATCGTCGTTTTTAGGCGTGGTTATACAGCGGAACCGGCTGTGTCGAACGGCGGGCTGTCGTTGATGTTGCTCTCGATGCTCCTGGCCTTGATCCAGCCGGTAGCCCTGGTGTCTTTAGGCGGCGCATTGGCGCTGTATCTGATTGTACGCTTCTATTTCACTCGCCAGTTTCCGATTCATGAACTGCGTTGGGCGGCCATGGTTTGGTTGCCTGCTCTGCCATTTGCAGTTTATTACGCCTTTGTCTTTCACTTTAACGATGTGATGGCTGAGTTTAACAAGCAGAACCAGACGCCGTCCCCAGCACCGTACCTGTATTTGTTCGGATATGGGCTGCTGCTATTGGTGGCGATTCCAGGGCTGGTGCGCGCCGTGCGACGTTTTGAACGCGATGGCGACCAGTTGATGCTGCTGTGGTTCATCGTCAACGTGATCGGACTGTATCTCCCATTTAGCTTGCAGCGCCGTCTGAATATTGGCCTCATTATCCCCCTGGTCTACTTCGCTGTGCGTGCCCTTGAAGACTACTGGTTCTACAAAATTCCGCGTGATTGGCGTGCCCCGGCGATGATCGCGCTGATCGTTTTTGTCGTTCCAACCAATCTGTTTGTACTGATGGTGCCCCTGGTTGGCATCGCACGGCCAAGCAGCGGGTTAGATGCGGGTATGCTGCTGCAAACGGATTACTGGCATGCTATCCAATGGCTGAAGGATCACGGAGAACCGGATGCTGTGGTATTGGCCTCTCCCAATGTCAGCCTGTGGATACCTGCTTATACCGATCAGGTGGTTGTTTATGGGCATGATTTTGAGACGATTCATGCCGAAGAGCGCTTGAAGCAGGTCAAGGAGTGGTATCGCGGCCAAGACTGTGAGACGCTGTTCAGTGATCAAGTGCCTTTTAAAGTGAGTTATATCCTCTGGGGGCCGCAGGAGAGAAATTTAAGAGAAGAGGATGACAGCGTATATCCCAACACCGGCAAATGTTTTGATGAACTGCCCCAGGATCGCATCAAACAGGAAGTGAAAGGTGACGTCACCATCTATATTTTGGAGTGAGCAGGTCAAGCCTTTTTGCTTCTTCATTGTCTTCCTCGCCGCCGTTTTGACGGCATTTTTGTTTGGGGTAGGGCTGGGGCCAGATCGCCTGCCGTTTCCGCCAAACTCCCGTTTTTCCGATGCCGTCACCAGTCATTGGCCCGACGCGCTCTTCCTGCGGCGCGCCATTCTGGAAGATCACAGTTGGCCCCTGTGGCGACCTCTGCTCATGAGCGGGCAGCCCTTTTCGGCTAATCCCTTGAATAAGGTCTGGTATCCTCCGCAGTGGTTGGTTTTGATCACGCCGCCCACCCTGCACCTGAACATCCTCATCTGGCTGCATTTATTATTAGCTGGGGCGGGAGCCTGGATCTGGAGCCGCGCCACCGGGCTGAAACCCTGGCCAGCCGCTCTTGTCGGGTTCGGGTATGCATTTTCGCCGCGCCTGATCGCTCTGCTTGGCGCGGGACACCTGGATATTATCGACGCGGCTGCGTGGTTTCCCTGGTTGTTATGGGGCGTTTACCGTTTCGTGCGACCCCACCCGGCGCGCGGTTCGATCCTGGCGCTGGGTGGATTTGCGGCGCTCTGTTTCCTGGCGGATGTGCGCCTGTGCGCTTATGCCTGGGTCACGGCTTTCGCTTATCTGCTCTGGCGTTGGTCTCAGACGCCCGATTTGCATAATAGACCTGCTGCGTGGCGCTTGTTGATACACCTGCTTTCGGCGGCGCTGCTCACGGCGGGATTAACGGCTGTCGTGTGGCTGCCGCTGCTGCTCTATCGCGCCGATCTGTCACGCGAGGCGATTTCGCTGAATGACGCCGCCATGAACAGTCTGAAATTGGGCCAGTGGATCGGCCTGATCTTTGGCGACAGCGATTCGTGGGAGAGCATGGTTTATGTTGGCATCAGTACGCTGCTGTTGGCGGGCGCGGCTCTGCTGCTCCGGCCCCGCCAATTGGCTTTCTGGGGTGTCGTGATCCTGGTCGCGGCGATGTACGCGATGGGCAATCACTTTGTGCTGTGGACCATGCTGGCGCGATTGCTGCCGCCGATCCGCTGGTGGCGTGTTCCGCCGCGAAGCTGGTTGATCGCGGCGCTGATCCTGCCCTATCTGGCGGGATGGGGGGCACAGCTTCTTGCGGAGCAGCCCAGTGAACGGCGTGCCGCGCGTCAAATTGCCTTCGGATTGTTAGGAGGCGGATTGGCGTGCAGTCTGTTCAGTGCGATCATGCTCGCGCCACCCCTGGATCAGAAGGTTGCTCTCGGCCTGTTCGCCCTGCCTGCCCTGGCCCTGGTGGTGCTGCTGGCAGTGTTTGGACGTGTTCCGGCCCGCACGCTGCTGATCGCGTTTACGGTGGTCGTAACCGCCGATGTGCTGTGGATCGATCAGACGCTGGTCAAGGGGCGATCCGAGTCGGAGTGGCTCGATCCGTACCGGGATGTGGCGCAGTTTTTGCGCGAGGATGGGGTCGTGCGCATCTATTCGCCCAGCTACAGTTTCCCGCAGCAAGCGGCGGTTTACTGGCGAATTCCACAATTTGGTGGGGTGGATCCCTTCCAGTTTGAGTCGTATGTCCGCGCCGCCGAGACTGCGACGGGGGTCAAGGCGGCGGGCTATTCCGTGACGATCCCCGCATTCGAGGGCGTCTCTGGCGATGATTTCTCGAAGGCGAATCAGGACGCCGCGCTTGATCCCCGGCAGTTAGGCGAATGGCTGGTCACCCATATTGTGTCTGCCTATCCGCTCAGTACTGAAGGGCTGGAACTCGCCGCGCAGATCGATGATGTCTACATCTACCGCAACACGTTCGCGCCGGATATAAATCTGGACTGGGATGGGCCAAACACGGTCACGATCCGCGCCAATGAGCCAATCACGGGCCGTCTCTATGCAGTGGCGGCGGGGCGCTGGAAAAATCAGGATGGCAAACCCGGCCTGCCCGGCCCGGTAGACGGCAGCGCTCAGAAATGGACGCTGAACTATGACCTCTCCGAGATTTGGCTGAGTTTGATCACGGGCGCGGCGCTGATTGTGGCGGCAGGTCTAATGGGATGGAGCCTGCGCTATGCGTCCTGATGTTATCTCGCCACGTGAATGGCGGCGCGTAATCGTTTTCGCCCTGCTGCTGATGACACTCACGACGCTGCCCTATATCGTCGGCTGGCTCTCTGCGGGCAAGGGCTGGCAGTTCGGCGGCTTTCTGTTTGGCGTGGAGGACGGCTACAGCTACCTGGCCAAAATGCGGCTCGGCGCGCACGGCGATTGGCTGTTCAACATCCGCTATACGTCCGAACCGCACGGCGGGCAACTGTTCTTTTTACCCTATATTCTGCTGGGCAAACTGACCACTCTTTTTGTCGATCCGCACAGTTCTCATCTGACGCCCGCCCTGGCGGTTGTTTTTCACATCGCCCGGTTTATTTTCGGCACGTTGCTGATTGGCGTCTACTACCGCTTCGTGGCGATCTTTTTGCGCGCGCCTGCCTCCCGTTTCCTGGCCCTTGTTCTGATCACGCTGGGCGGCGGCTTCGGCTGGCTGCTGAGTTTGATCGGCCTGGGGCACCTCTTCGGATCGCTGCCCGTCGATTTTATTGTACCGGAGGGCTACAGCTTCCTGATCCTGTTTGGCCTGCCCCATCTGGCGCTGGCCCGCTGCGGCTTATTGGTCGGGCTGATGCTGCTCTTCCGCTCTCTGGACGACGATTCTCCGCGCCGCTGGCTGCCCAAAACGCTGCTGGCGGGACTATGCTGGCTGGTGATGGGCCTGTGCGTGCCGTTTTATATCCCCGGCCTCTATCTGCTGCTCGGATGCTGGGGGCTGGTCGCCTGCATCGCGGCGCGGCGTTTTCCCTGGCACTTGTTCTGGCGGGCGGTTACAGCGGCGGTGGTTCCGTTGCCCTTGCTGATCTATACCCTGATCGTGTTCCAGACTGAACCCGTGTTTAAACAGTGGTCGGCCCAAAATCAGCTTCCTTCGCCGCACCCCCTGCATTACGTGTTTGGCTATCTGGCCCTGGCCCTGCCTGCCCTGGTTGCGATCCGCTGGGCGTGGCGCAGAGGGAAAATCCAGCAGCCCTATCTGCTGCTCGTGACCTGGGTTGTGGTCACGCCCGCGCTGGTTTACATCCCGATCAATGTGCAGCGCCGTCTGGCGGAAGGGGTGATCGTCCCGCTGGGCATCCTGGCGGCAGCAGGGTTGAGGCTGGTTCTTCCCCGGCGGCGCTCGTATCGTCGGGCGCGAACCGCGCTGCTGGTTGCGGCGTTAGGAACGGCGCTGCTGCTCTGGCTGGGAGGCATGTTCAGCGCCCTGAACCCGCATCGCCCGCTGTTCCATCCCCAGGCGGAACTACACGCGCTGGATCGGCTGAATGCCTATGCCGCGCCGGATGCTGTCGTGCTCAGTTCCAAGGAGACTGGCAATTATCTCCCGGCCCGCACCGATCTCATCGCTTATATAGGACATGGTCCGGAGACGCTGCACTTCGATGATAAAAAACAGCAGGTCGAGCGCTTTTATGCAGGAGGATTAAGCGATGAGGAGCGGCTGGCTCTGCTCAAACAGGTCGATTATATCTTTTATGGACCGCTAGAGCAGACTGATAACAATACATGGGCGGTGGGGCTGCGCCTCGTGCCCGGTTTTGATCCCGGTGATCCGTATGTGGTTTATGAGGTCGTTCATGACGAAGCGTGACCTTCCTGTCTGGCTGCCTGTCGTACTGGTTGTGCTAATCGCTGTCCTGCTGTTCTATCGTTTGCTGCTGGGCGAGGTGCTCTTCTGGGGCTTGCCGTCGCTGCAATTTTACCCCTGGCGGCATTTTGCCCTGGATCAGATTCGCGATGGGAATCTGCCCACCTGGAATCCGTATGTGGGAGCGGGTGCGCCGCTGCTAGCCAATTACCAATCGGCCCTGTTTTACCCCGTGAACTGGCTGATGTTCATCCTGCCCGATAAACAGGCGATGGGCTTGATCGCGCTGCTTCATGTGTTTTGGGGCGCGGCGGGCATGTGGCTTTTTACGCGGCCCCTCGGCACGTTTGGGCGGGGCATGAGTACCCTGGCCTTTGCTTTTTCCAGCTATCTGATCGGGCGGTTCGGATCTTTCCCGACAGCGGATGCGGGCGCGTGGATGCCCTGGATGTTCTGGCTGGTCCAGCGAGTGATCAGCGGGCGGCGTTTGGCAGATGTTTGTTGGCTTGCGCTGGCCTTTGCGATGCAGCTTTTAGCGGGCCACGCCCAAACGACATGGTACAGTTCGGCGGCAGTTGGATTCTATGCGCTGTGGCTGATCCTGTGGGAGCAGCGCACTATGCCCTCCCGGCAGCGGATCAGCGGCGGTCTATTCGCGGGATTGGGCATCGGGTTAGGCATTGGCATCGCAGCCATCCAACTGCTTCCCACTGCCGAATATTTGACCCAGTCGCAGCGATCCGGCGGGCTGGATTATAAAGAAATGACCAACTTCTCCTACTCGCCGTTCCGCCTGATCACCTTTCTCAGCCCTACCTTTTATGGGACTCCTGCTGATGGGACATACATTACCAAGGGTATCTATTTTGAGGATGTGGTTTATATCGGCCTGATCCCGCTGATTGCCGCGCTGGCGGCAGTTGTGGGCTGGCTGCGCACCCGCCGCTCTTTGCAGGAACAGCCGCCCCTTTTCCGATCCATTCCCTTTTGGGCGCTTCTGTCCTTTGCCGGACTGCTGATCGCCACCGGGCGCTATGGGCCATTTTTCCGACCTCTGTACGACTATGTGCCGACCTTCAGCACTTTTCGCGATCCGGTGCGCTGGATGATTCTGCCTGTGTTTGGCCTGTCCGTTTTGGCGGGAATTGGCACAAACTTTTGGGGGCGCGGCAAGTGGATCGTTTTTTGGTCACGCTTGACAGCGGCAGGTGGCGGCGGAATGACCCTCGTCGCATTGGCGGCTCGCTCATTCCTCAATCTGGACTCTGATACGCTGCGGGCGCTCACAACGGGCGTGATCGTGCTGGGGTGCTGGATGGTTGCGGCGGCGCTGCTGACCCTCATTCAGCCGGTTGACGGTTCGCCTGCTGCCCGGCGGCGGTGGCGTGCCCTGGTCCTGATCTTTGTGGCGCTCGATCTGACCTGGGCACTCAGCGGCTTGAATCCCACCGTACCCGCCCGTTTTTATGATTCCGCAGATGTGGCACAGCCCCAGGGACGGATTTACTGGCTTGAGGATTACCAGAAAGAAGTGAAATTTGAGCAGCACTTCGACCCTGCCGATTACCGCACGGCCCGCGACAACTGGCAGGCGGTGCGCCGTTCGCTGCTGCCCAATCTCAATATGCTGGATGGTGTAGCGCTGTTCAATAATTTCGATCCCCTGCTGCCCGCCCATTACAGCGACTACACGGATCTGATCGAAGACGCGCCGGAACAGTCGGGGGCGCTCCTTCGCGCAGCGGGAGTCAGTGATATGGTTGGCGATGTGTGTCCCGCTGGTTGGCAGGGCGATGCACCGCACTGCTCAGCTCCCGGCGCGGTTGCGGATGCCTGGCTGGTCTATCAGGCCGAAACCCTGCCATCGGATGCCGGTGTTAAAGATGAGCTTCGCGATCCCGCCTGGGACCCGGCAAAAACCGTCATTCTGAGTGGAGACTCATCCGAGCCGATACTATCCTCGTCTGGCGCGGGAACGGTCCAGGTGGAAATGGTTTCGCCTACCGAAACCCGCTATCATGTGGAGACAGGCAGCCCGGCCTATCTGGTCATAAGCCAGACATGGTATCCCGGTTGGACGGCTACGGTAAACGGTGATGATACGACCCTCTACCGGGCCAATCTGACCTTTCAGGCGGTGGCGGTTCCGGCAGGATCGTCAGATGTAACCCTGACTTATCATATCTCTCACTGGAGCATCGCCGTCGCGATTAGCTTGTTCATGCTGCTGCTCACGGCTGTTATCCTCGCTTATGCGGTTTGGGGACCAAAAGTATGATTGTCTCTGTGGTGATGCCCATCTACAACGAGGCACAGTTTATCCAACGATCTTTGGCTGCGGTGTTGTCCCAGGATTATCCCGATCTCGAAGTGCTAATCGTGGATGGCCTCTCAACAGATGGCACGCCAGATCGGGTGCGAGCAATGATCGCCGCCAATCCCCGCGCCCGTTTGCTGACGAATCCGGGGCGAATTCAGTCTTGCGCGCTGAACATTGGCATCCAGGCGGCACAGGGCGATGTGATTGTCCGCGTCGATGGGCATACAGTCATTGCTTCAGACTATGTAAGCCAGTGTGTGCGCGCCCTCCAGGAAACCGGGGCGGATACCGTTGGCGGCCCGATGCGCTGTGTGGGCATCACTCCGATGGGCTGGGCGATAGCCGCCGCCTACCGTTCGCCGTTCCGTGTGCCGAGCCGCGTGGCGATCAGCCGCCGCGCCGAATACGTCGATACCGTTTATATGGGCGCATGGCCCCGCAGCGTCTTTGAGCGTGTGGGCGGTTTTGACGAGACATTAGCTATCAACGAAGACTACGAGTTGAACTACCGGATTCGTAAGGCGGGTGGACGCGTTTACCTGTCACCCGATATTTGTTCCGAATATTATGGTCGGCAAACGCTGCGCGCGCTGTGGCAGCAGTTTTTTTTATATGGTCGCTGGAAGCTGCGCATGCTGCTCAAAAGCCCAGCGTCTACCCGGCTCCGCCATCTTGTCGCCCCCGCCTTCGTCGCCGTGCTGATCGGTGGTGCAGCGCTGGCCCTGTTGATCCCATTTGCTGCCTGGATGTGGGTGTCGATCCTCGCGAGTTACCTCCTGGCAAATGCCACCGCTTCGATCCGGCAGGCCTCGCGTGATGGGTGGAGTCTGTTACCTCGTCTGCCACTTGTGTTTGCCTGCATCCACCTTGCCTGGGGTATTGGCTTCTGGGCTGAAATCGTCCAGCAGGGATGGGCGGCTGTCAGGCGATCATAATCTATGCCGTTTCCCCCGCGCACCCAATATCGCCAGTTAGGAGTCGCTGAACGCCGCACGCTGCTCATGTGTGGCGATACACTGGCGGTTCTGCTGGCTGTGCTGTTTTCGCTGTCCGTCTGGGTGATTGTCGATGGGCGCGGGCTGGGCCTGCGTTTTATCCTGTTGCACAGCTACTGGTTTCCCCTGCTGGCTGGATTATGGCTGCTGCTGTCCAGCGCTAACGATTTTTACAGTTTGCGGATGTACGATAGCCTGGAACGGCTCGTGCAGGTCGAACTGCAAGTGCTGATCGTCTACGTCATTATTTTCTTCTTCTCCCCGCGTGGAACATTGCCCCGCCTGTTCATTCTCTATTACGCGCTGTCATCATTCCTGCTTATGTCCCTCTGGCGATCCTGGTGGGTAGGGCGAACAGCCGCGCCGCGCCGGGCGCTGATCATTGGGAGCGGGCAGGCAGCGCAGGCAATCAGTCAGGTTTTGCAGCAGGAAGCGCCGCTCGATTATGAGATCGTGGGGCTGATTGCTGACCCGCCCGATCTGGTCTCATTCGTTCAACAGGAAGCCATTGCAGAGATTGTTCTGGCGAACGGTGGCTCCTTTTCGGGGCCGATGTTCCAGGCGATTTTGGATTGTTACGAGCAAGGGGTTAGCATTGTGCCCGTGTTGGCGCTCTACGAGCAGGTGACAGGACGTTTACCTGTCGAGCTTGTGACGCCACAGGATTGGTCCTCTGTGCTGTCGGGTGAGAATCCTTCTTTTTTCAATCCGTACCCCATCTTGAAGCGTGGCATGGATCTGATCCTGGCTGTCGTGGGCTTGAGCTTGCTGAGCCTGTTACTGCCGTTGATTGCTGCGCTGCTTTGGATCGAGTCGCCAGGACCCATCTTTTTCCATCAGGCGCGGGTCGGCAGGGGCGGCAAACTCTTCCAGATGATCAAACTGCGGACGATGGTTCCCGACGCCGAACAGGATACTGGCCCGCGCTGGGCCGTAGTGGATGATCCCCGCGTGACGCGCATGGGGAGACTGCTGCGCAGGACACGCCTGGATGAATTGCCCCAGTTATTTAATGTGCTTCGCGGCGAAATAAGTCTGATCGGACCGCGCCCGGAACGCCCAGAGTTTGTCGAAGCATTAAGCCAGACCATCCCATTTTACCAGGCACGCCACGTCGTCAAACCGGGCATCACTGGCTGGGCGCAGGTTCGATATCATTATGGAAACAGCGCGGAAGACGCGCTGATCAAGCTGCAATATGATCTGTACTACATTCACCATCAATCGCTGCCGTTGGATGTGCTGATCCTGCTGCGCACCATCGGCAAAATGCTCTCTCTGCAAGGGATGTAGAAGTATGCCGTTACGCTCCTGGATCACCTGCCTGTTTGTCGTGTTAATTACCTTCGTTTTTGGAACAGTTTATGCCCATACGGGAACGATACCCGATACCCTGCGTCTGCTGGTGATTGCAGGGCCTGCTGTACTGTGGCTGGGCTATCGCATCCGCGAGGAGCGCCCTCTCCCGCGCACTGTTTTGGACGCGCCGCTGGCGGCTGCGGCGGTGTGGCTGATCGTTACGGCGCTGTTCGCCCAGGATCGCCGCATCAGCCTCGAAATGATCTGGCCCTTTCTGGCTGATATCCTGTTGTTTTACTTGCTGGTCGATCTGATGCGGCGCGGCTGGGAATCCTCCTTTCGGATCGCACTGGGAGTTGTCGCCGTCCTGATTCTGCTAATCAGCGCTGTTGAACTGGGCGCGTGGTACTTCGGCTGGTTTGGGCAGGCAGGCTGGTTCCCGGCTGGCGGTCTGTCCAATCCCATTCCGCCGTTTTATCCCCGCCTCGATCTGGCACTCAATATTTCAACCGTCGAGGGGAATTTGCTGGCGGTGCTGCTCCCACTGGTGATTACAGGGGCCTTGGTAAGCCGCCGGAAAGGCCGCCGCGTGCTGACGGTGCTGGCTTTGCTGGTGCTGCTGGCTGAGTTTTTCACCCTGTCGCGCGGTGGTATGTTGGGCGCGCTGGTAGCTGTTGGCGTGTTAGCGGCCTTCGGATTGCGTTCTTTGTCCCGGCCCCGCCTGATTCTGACGATTGTGCTGCTGGTTGGGATTAGCGCTGCGCTGCTGGTTGGCATCTGGACAGCGGTATCCGTGCGGGATTCCAGTGATCGGGGCCGGGTGGATATCTGGAACAGCGCCCTTGAAATGACGCGCGATCACCCGATCACGGGCGTGGGGCCGGGCGGGTTTGGCCGGGCGCTGCGCTCCTATCGCGATCCTGATCTGGCTCAGGACAAAATCTCCAGCGCGCATAACCTGTTTTTGCAGGCACTAGCCGAGACGGGTATTCCGGGGCTGCTGATCCTGCTCTGGCTGATCGTGTTGGGGGGCCGTGCCTGGTGGTTAAAGTGGCAGCCGGCTTCTCATGAGCGTCGCCTCTGGTTGGAGGGAGCATTGGCCGCCTTTGCTGCTTACGGCGCGCACAGCCTGTTTGATACCTTTACCTTCACCTCCTCGCTGCTGCCGCTGTTGATCCTGGGTGCTTATATCGTCGCCCAGCCCGAATCGCTTGAAGAGCCGCAAGCGGCGCGCCGCCTCTGGCTGTCGTGGGCAGCGGTGGCAGTATTCGCGGTTTATGCCGTCATGTTGATCCGCTTTGATGTCGCTCAGGGCTGGATGACCCTTAGCCGCCGCGCCATCGATGACGGCGACTTGCCTGCCGCCCTGGATCGTGCCGAAAAGGCGCAGTCGTGGGACCCCTGGCTGTCCCTCTACGATCTGCACGATGCCTATGTGCTGGGCCTTCTGGCGAACGAAGATCCATCCTATGTTGAGAAGGCCATCACTGAATATGAGGATGCGTTAGCCGAAGAACCAACGTTTGACGTGGGATGGGTCAATCTGGCTGCGCTGTACCGCCAGACGTCTGGCGGCGTCTATGCGACAGCGGCCCGCCGCGCCCTGACCAACGCGACGGACATCAACCCCCGAAATCCGCTGCTGTGGTTCGAGCGTGGGAATGTCCAGCGCGCCTTGAGGGAAGACGCTGACCTTGCCGAATATGCGGCTGATATCAACCGTACCGGAATTGTTGATTTTTTGCTGGACGACACGATTTCACCCGGAAAACGCCTTTATGTAGCGGTCCTCGTCGGCTCTAACCAGACGATTATGACCCACAAAATGGACTGGTATTCTGCCGGGCAAATCACGAGCGTTACAACCCGTCTGGTCGATGAGGCCCAGGCAGACGGAAGCTGGATGGCGGATATGGCGGTCGGGATGTACGAACACCGCCTCGCTAATGACGATGACGCTGCGATCCGCTGGCTGACTCGCGCTATTGAACAGCACCCAACCGACGAGCGCCCCTGGATCGAGCGAGCCGAGATTTACCTGTCACGGGGCGATCTGGATAAAGCCGAGGCGGACGCGCACGCCGCTCTCTTTGCCGATGCCTATGAAGGTGCGTATGCCAATGCGATCCTGGCTCATATCGAGGAGCAGCGCGGGGCAAGCAGTGACAGAATCGAAAAGCTGCTCAAGGCCAGCGTTCGCCCGCGTCCTGCCGAACAGTATTTCGCGGGCAGTGTCTACGGTCGCCCGGCTGCGTTTGACTATCTGCCGCAGGTGAACGTTTCAGGGCTGATTCCGCCTCACTACTACGATGGCTGGTTTGAACTGGCAAAGCGATATGAAGACCAGGGCAAGATCGGCGATGCGCGGCAGGTGTACGAGGATCTTCTGAAGGAGAATCCGTTCCTGACCAACGCCTCCGACGCGATCAAGGCGTTACCCGCTGACAACGAACAGCAGCAGGACAATCCATAAGGTGCTGTAGGTCAGAGCGCGACGCTGTTTGTGGCGGGCCGCGTAGAGCACAACCATGATTACCAAACCGGGGATGAACCGGAACAGGCCGAGAAATTCCCGGTAGGTGGAAAACGGCACGAACGGCATAATGGCCGCGTTTGCCAGCAGCAGACAGGTGTAGAGTTCCCATTTCCGGTGGCGCAGATCGCGGATCGTGCGCCGCAGCGCCCACAGGCTGGGCAGGATCACGGCGGGAATAATCAGCATCGCGAGTAGTAAAAAGATACCTAACCCAGCGACTTTCGCAATGCGGATCACTCCTGCGAAGGGAATCACCTCGAAGGGGGTCGCCAGCGCGCCTCCTGATCCCAGACCGGGCTTACCCAGCCAGATGAGTAGAATGATCTGCCAGATGGCGAAGGGCAGCCCGGCGATCAGAACTCAAACAAATCACATCCCACCAGCGGCGGTGCAGCCCATAATACAGCAGGTAGCCCACTGCGAAGAGTCCGGTCGTTTCTTTGGCCAGTCCTGCCAGTCCAAGTAGCACTGCCGCCGCCCACAAACGATTGCGCTGTTCCGTCCAGATCGCAGCAATGACCAGCCCGTAAGCCAGCGCTTCGGTGGTGCTGAGCCGCACCGCCATAAACACACCAGCAAATAGCCCGTAGCTCAGCGCAAATATACGGTTGACATGCTCCGCCGCCAGCAGGTCTTCGAGCAGCGCCGTGCTGATCACTAGCGCCGCCAGATTGATGGCGACAAAGACCCAGGGAATCAGGGGCACGATGCCTAAACTGAGCAACCGCCCCAGCGCGGGCAGCAAAATGCGCTGCATACGGTAGGCGGGCACATCGAGACAGTCCACCGATCCAGCCGGATCGCGGGCGATATAATAAGCAAACTGCCCATCATAACCTTCGTCCGCGTCGTCATCACAGGTGTGTCCCGCGCACTGCTTAAAACAGTCGCCAAGCGTCACAAATACTTTTGCGTCGCCATGATTGGTAACCAGGATAACGCCCAGGTAGATCAAACTGAGCAGTAAAACCAGCATCCAGGGGCGAAAAGAGCGCGTATAATGTGTCATAGTCAATCAGTTCAAATCAGGGAGTGCCGTGAAAACATCCGTAACCTTTAACCAACTGGTTTATGCATTGGTCCGCCGCATTCCTTCTGGCAAGGTGCTCAACTATGGTCGTGTAGCCGAACTGCTCGGCGTGCCTCATGGCGCTCGTCAGGTTGGCTGGGCGATGAGCGCTTTGCGTTGGAATATGAAAGACCCGGTTCCCTGGCAGCGCGTCGTGAATGCTCAGGGACGCGTCAGCATCAAGGGATCGCCCGAAGGAGCCGCCGAACAGCGCGCTTTGCTCGAATCCGAGGGGATTGTCTTTGATGAAACCGATACCCTGGATTTAGAGAAATATCTCTGGAACCCGGACCCCGACGAAATTGAAGATATTGTTCAAGAGGCGCGGGCCAAGCTCTCCGACCTGGACTTTTCCTAGAACCTGTTACGTGCTTGTGCAGGGGTGCTGCAAGCAACACCCCTCATGTTACCGTTTGGGTGGGCGCGCCAGCGTCTTCTGAGCACGAGAAGACGTATGGCTGTGCCCGATGACCCGCGCTTCACCAAACGGCTTGACGATAAATTCAACGATGCCTGCCTCATAATACCAGACGGGTGCAGCCTGCCCATCGAGTGCCACACTTTCTGGCTCACTCGGTATACCGACAACTTCGATCCGCACCTGCTCATACGGCGGCTCGTATTTTCCAGTGCGCCGCCATTCAATAGCAAACTGGCCGGTTGGCAAAAACTTACAGGTGAAGGTCGACCAGCGATAAGCGCTCTGCTGGTAGGCAAACCCTTCCCCGGCATCTTCGTAGATGCTGGTCTCACCCGATCCCGCATAGACCCGCAGATGTCCCTCACCGATGGGTTGCTCCCCAACATACTGCATGACAGGCCACATCGGGATCACGCGCCCAGCGCGCATGTACAGGGGCAGCCGTTCCAGGGGAGCGTCGGTACTAATCGACTGCGCCCCGTCGATTAGCTTCCCTGTATCGAATTCGTACCACACGCCGCGCGGCAGATAGACAGTGCGCTTGGTTGCGCCCTGCTCCACAACCGGCGCGACGAGAATCGCATCGCCCAGCATAAACTGGTCGTCCAGTTCCCTCAGATTGTCGTCACTCAGATCTGCGGTGAACATGGGCCGGATGATCGGTGTGCCGTCCTGGGAACATTGAGCAAAGGTCGAATAGATATAAGGCAGCAGTTGGTAACGAAGCTCCAGGGCCTGCCGGATGATCTTCTCGTACTGTTCGCCATAACACCAGGGTTCCTGGGCAGGCGTTCCCGCCATCGAATGGACGCGGAAATAGGGAAGCATGCTGCCAACCTGCATCCAACGGGTAAATAGTTCTCCATCGGGCTGCCCGGCGAACCCGCCCACATCAGGGCCGGTAAAAGATGCGCCAGACAATCCCATATTGAGCGACATGCTGATGCTCAGGCGCAGATGGTCCCAGGTGGAGACGTTATCTCCGGTCCAGGAAGACGTATAGCGCTGCATGCCTGCATGCCCGGCGCGCGTCATCACAAAAGGACGTTTGTCCGGGCGGGCCTTCACAACGCCTTCGCGTGTGGATCGTGCCATCTGCATCCCATAGACGTTATGCCCACCCTGAACGTGAGAACTGCCCTTACCTTCCCAGTCGTGGCGCACGTAATCTGGCAGCGTGATTCCTGGCTTCATACCGGCAATAATCGCTGGCTCGTTCATATCATTCCAAAATCCGGCAAACCCGGCCTGGACCAGTGTTTTTACCTGCTCGCCCCACCAGGCCCGCACACGAGGACTGGTAAAGTCGGGGAAATGACATTTTCCTGGCCAGACAGGGCCAGTCACCAGCTTACCATCGGGATACTTAAGAAACACATCCTCGCGTATCCCATCCTGGTAGACGGAATAAGCTGGGTCTACTTTGATGCCGGGATCAATAATGGCAACCGATTTAAATCCTTGCCGCTCCAGTCCCGCCAGCAGATCGGGCAGCGCCGGGAAGTTTTTCTGGTTCCAGGTGAAGCAGCGGTAGCCGTCCATATAATCGATGTCAAAATACAGCACATCGCAGGGTAGTTTCCGCTGACGGAACTCTCCGGCTATCTTGCGGAAAACCTCTTCGTTTTCATATCCCCAGCGCGACTGTTGAAAGCCCAGTGCCCAGATCGGCGGCAGCGGCATGCGCCCGGTGAGTGCTGTGTAATGGCCCAGAACCGCCTGCGTGGTGGGTCCCCAGAACAGATAAAAACGCAGTTCCCCATCCTCGGCAGAAAATGTCATTTCTGACGCATTATTCATGCCAAGGTCGGCGTAGCCGCGCGCCGGGTTATCCCACAGGATGCCAAAGGCCATTTCAGGCTGGATGCCCAGGTAAAAGGGAATGCTCGTGTAAATCGGATCGTCTGCTCGCTCGTAGGGCATCGGGTCGCGGTTCCACAGGCCCAGCCGCTTGCCGCGCAGATTGAGCGATTGAGCGCGCAGACCCATTCCATAACACCATTCCTGCTGCGGCAAATGTCGCGTCCAACTGACTTCGGTGCCGCGCCAGGTGATCCCTCCTCGGTCTTCGCAGATAACGCGTCCCTCAGGGGTGGAGAAAACAAGCTTAAACGGCGTTTTATGCACACGGCAGATCAACTGATCCGTTTGGATGACATAGCTTTCCTGCTCGTCAGCAAAACGGACCGCAGGCTGTGGCAAATCTATCTTTTCCACTGCATACGAAAAGGGTGGCTCAAACTGTGCCTTTTGGTTCATGCGAACGCGCACAATTTCCGGCAACTCGAAGGTGATCTCCACATGCCCTTTTTCGGCATGGATGATTGCGCCGCGCGGCTGTTGATCAATTCCTGTCACTTTACCCAGTGGGGTAAAAGTGCCTTGCGGTTTAGCACGCCCGTAATGTTTGTTATAGCGGCGTACCGTAGCGTTAAACTCCATTGCATTACGCAGGGTCTCAGATCGCATCCTGCGCATAAGGTGCAGTACGGTGCGAGGCGTCAATTTAGGCATAGCACAAAACAATCCTACGCGTATTTTATCCGAACCTGGACAAATAATAGCGTAGGCAGGCCAAACAAGGAAATTCAGGTTTTGTAGGAACGCTGCTCGCGCTCTAGTGCCATGCCAGTTCATCGCGAGTCAGTGGAGCCGCCGCAACAGCCCGATTGTCAAAGCAAATCAACGACGGCTGATCACTAAATGACTGAGCAGTCTCAACAAGAATCGGGTCTCCGCTGGACAGGGCATCGTCCAGCAGTTCATCACACGCACTGTTCATCAGGGCCAGGGTCACGCGCAGAATATGCGCTTTGACGGCGCTGTTTTCTTCGTGATAGTAGGCATATTTGAGCAGATCAGTAGCGTGTTCGTGCCGCATCCAGGCCAAAATCCAGACGACCGCCTCTCGCACCTCTGGCGCGGGATCGATCACGGCGCGGGCCAGCAGATCGAGCAGCACATCGATCGCCGGGTGTTCCGCCAGTGGCAGATGGAGATAGTTGGTGGCGTGGAACAGTCCGCGCAGCACAGGTTCCATATCTTCTGTTTTGTCGAGCAGTTGGCTGATTTCAAGAATAGACCCTTCACCCTCCAACTCAATGAGAGAGAGTACAGCGTTATAAACCACTTCAACATCTTGATCCTGAAGTGCGGTACGAACAGCCTGCACTGCCTCCGACGTGTTATTGGCGCTCAATACTTCGAGCGCTCGAATGCGCACATCGGGATCATGCGCCGTCAGCACAGCAGCCAAAATAGGCACTGCGGCTCGGTCCGCGCAATGACGCAGGCCCCATGCAGCCGCTTCCTTGATGGTATCCGTCTCGCCGGGCACAACGGCAGCCAGCAGATCGTAGCCCGCTCGTTCGTGTAAATCGCAAAGAGCATACACCGCGCTTTCGCGCACACGCTCATCAGGATCATGGAGCGCCTGTCGCAGCAGCGGTTCAGCGGCGAACCACGAAAAGCGGTACAGATAGCGGGCAGCGCTCGCACGTGCTGGCGCATTGCCCGTGTTCAGAACATCCTCGACAATCAACCGGGCATCGCGGCTTCCGCGCTCACTCAACAGGCGTGCCGCGTGATAGCGGGCATAAAATCCCCCGTGGGCTAGCATCTCAGCAGCAGCATTCAGTGACAGGGCATCAGCGGGCAGGGCGCTGAGCAGCGATGCTAAGCGGCGCGAGGACAGCCGTTGGTATCCTTTGCGGCGATTCTTGACGATCAGAGTGGGTTCAAATCCAGACGTATTCACGTTTCTCTCTCCTAGCGTAGTGTGGTAACAACGACATTATTGAGTAGAGCTTCATGCGTTTTGAGATCGATCACGCTGACGCGCAGATGGCGGCGATCATCGACCCAGAAAGACGCTTTGATCCGTTCTTTGCCTGGTTTGCCAGCCGGAGTCAGGTAGATGAGCGTGGGCGCTGTCTCATTCAGGGCGACAATCTGCTGTGCATCTTCATCGACTTTGGAGACAAAAATGGCTTGTTCATCTTCATAGGTTACTTCGATCAGCGGTGTGGCATCGGACGCGATTTCACCAATCACCAGTTCAATCGCCTTCTGCTCGGCATGTGATGCGCCGAGGATGAGATCAACCGGGCCTTTCATCGGATAGCGTGTGCCCGCCGGAATCAGTTCTTCGTAGTGGTGGGCGCTCGCGCTGAAGTGGCGGATGCCATAGCTGTGGTTGAGATAATCGTTCAGGCCGCAGCCCCCCGCGATTTGCAGTGCGCCTTCCGCCACCGCCGTAAATGGTTTGTCAGCATGGACGGCCTGATCGCTGAAATAGCTGCGCAGTAGCGCCTGCACAGATGGCATTAAGGAGACGCCTCCGACCAGCAGCACATGGTGAATATCTTCTTTGAATATTCCCTCTCGCCGTGCTTTGATCATCACCTTTTCAATCACATAGCGCAGGGCTTCATAAAACCCATGCTGATCCAGCAGCGCTTCCAGGTCGGACCGGCTGAAGGGCAGCGCATAATCAGCGCCAGAGATGACCGTTTCTTCCTGCGACGACAGCGCGATCTTCGCCTGCTCGCACTGAGCCAGGAGGGCAACATCATTCCCTGGCTTCAATCCGGCGCGGCTTTGGATTTCAGCCAGCATCCACTGGTCAATATCACTCCCGCCGATCATCCGCCCGACCTTGGCGATCACGCGGGCTGTATGCTGCTGGGTGTTGAAGAAGCGGCCCACGAGTCCGCCCGTTTTTTCTTTGCTGTCCGGCAGTTGCACCAGCGACAGGTCCAGCGTTCCCCCGCCAAAATCGAAAACCAGCACAATCGCGCCCGGCTCCGTGACGGCATAACCCAGCGCCGCCGCCGTCGATTCATCGACCAACCGCACAGGAACCGAAGCGGGAAGAAGACCATCCACAATGCTGGTCAGCCAATCGAGATAGCTCTCAAAGGCTAGAACAGGCGCGGTGAGCACCAACTGCTCGACTGTTTCGAGCGAAAAGGGCAGCGATGACAGCAGAGTCGCAGGAAATACTCGCCCGCATCCCGATCCGACCAGGATTTACCGTCGATCTGGCGCGGTGCGGGCGATTGGCTGGCGACAATTCCCCGCTTAAAATTGCGAAACAGGCGGTTTGCATCCGCAGTCTTGACGGCTCCGATCAACGGCTGTCCCAGACGATCAATCGTGAGCAAAGAAGGGATCAGCGAAATGTCCGGCGCGGCTTCGCCGCTGCTGTACGCGACAGCACTGTTCGTTGTGCCAAAATCGAGAGCAAGTCGCATGGTGTTTCAGCTTTCTGGCGCTAAAATGAACGTTGACAGTATCCTAGACGATGGCCGTTCACAGATCGCTTAGAGAACGTTCAGCAGCAGGGAGTTTGTATGGATGAGTTGTTAACAATCCGCGCCCTGGGCGGGTTGACCATTGAGCGCGGCGGGCAGCGCCTGACCGGGTTTGCCTCGCGCAAAGTCGAGGCGCTCCTGGTTTATCTGGCCTGCACCCGGCACGCTCATCCCCGCGAGGTGCTGGCTGAACTGCTGTGGGAAGAACGATCCCAGACCCAGTCGCTGTCCAATCTCCGCGTAGCCCTTACCAGTCTGCGCCAGTTGGTCGGCCCTTATTGCACGATCACACGGCAGGATGTCTCCATCAACGTGGACAGCGCTGTGTGGCTGGACGTGATCGAACTGGAAACACGCCTGAACGATCAGGGTGCGGACACTCTCCCAGTTGGAAGAAGCAGTCCGGCTCTATCAGGGCGATTTTCTGGCGGGATTTTATGTGGACAGCCGCGCTTTTGAAGATTGGCTGCTGCCCCTGCGTGAACGGCTGCGTTTCCGTGTGATCGACGCCCTGCAGATCCTGATCAGCAGCGATACCAGAATCAGGCGATTATTCATCTGCAATTGCCCATGCGACGTTTTCGCTCCAATTGGACGCCTACCGCGAAGAAACCTACCGCCAGTTGATGCTGGTACTGGCGCGATCCGGGCAGCGCGGCGCAGCTCTGGCCCAGTACGAAACCTGCCGCCGTATGCTGGATGAAGAACTCGGTCTTGCCCCTTCTGCGGAGACAGCCGCCCTCTATGAGCAAATCCGCAGCGGAGAAATCGGCCTGATCGAGCGCGAAAAGCCGCTGCCCCTGCATAGCCGCTTTTTAATGGGCGATCTGATCGGGCGCGGCGGCATGAGCGAGGTTTACCGGGGAATCGACACTGCGACACAGGAAACGGTCGCTATCAAAGTACTGCGGGCCGGTGCGGATCAGCAGTTGTTGGAGCGTTTCCGGCGCGAAGGCGAAGCGCTGCGCCATTTGAACCACCCGAACATTGTCAAGATGATCGCGATGGTCGAGGAGAGCGGCTGGCAGCATATTGTGATGGAGTACGTCGGCGGCGGGTCGCTGCAAGCGGTCATCGATGAGCAGGGCGCGCTGCCCCTGGAACGCGTGCTGCATCTGGCCCTCGATCTGGCGGATGCGCTTACCCATGCTCATCGCCTGGGGATCATTCACCGCGATCTAAAGCCTGCCAATGTGCTGCTTGACGCAGATGGCTCACTCCGGCTGACCGATTTTGGCATGGCGCTTCTGCTAGGCAAGCCGCGCATCACGACCACCCATATTGTGATGGGGACACTGGACTTATCTCAGCCCGGAAATGCTTAACGGCGAAGAGGCCGATAACCGGACGGATATCTGGTCGTTTGGTGTGATGCTGTTCCAACTGCTGTCGGGCAAACACCCTTTTGACGAGAGTACCGCCAGCGGGACAATGGTGGCGATCCTGAACAAACCAGTCCCGGACCTGGAAGTCCTGCGCCCTGATGCTCCGGTTGCCCTGGTCGATCTGGTCTATCGCATGCTGGAAAAAGATCGGCTGGCCCGCATATCGAGCGTGCGGCTGATCGGCGCGGAGCTGGAAGCGAT
The DNA here is from genome assembly GCA_963753545.1 of uncultured Chloroflexia bacterium. GTDB lineage: Bacteria > Chloroflexota > Anaerolineae > Aggregatilineales > Aggregatilineaceae > CAVWCQ01. Next base: position 3,717,683 of record CAVWCQ010000008.1, on the reverse strand, counting down.
TTTGCAGGGCATGAGCAGTGAACCGTCCCGCCGCGCGAAAATCTCTCCGCCCTGGCAGCCTATGTGCCGATCCGCGATGTGCCCAAGTATCCACTCTATGCGCAGCTAACCGCTTTTGTCGGGCGGGAGAACGAGCTAACCGAACTGGATCGCCTTTTGGATGACGAGACGATCCGCCTGATTACAATTCACGGCGCGGGCGGCATGGGCAAGACCCGGCTGGCCCTCGAACTGGCGGCCCGGCAGCGGAGCCGCTTTGTCAACGGCGTCTATTTTGTGCCGCTGGTGACGCTCACTGACGAAGACAGCCTCGTTCCGGCGGTTGCGGCAGCGATTAACTACACCCTCCCGCCGATTGGCGATAACAAAGAGGGATTACTGAGCTACCTGCGCAGCCGCAAAGACATGCTGCTGGTGATGGACAACGTAGAGCAGGTCGGCGCTGCGGCGCTGCTGATCAGCGAGATTCTTAAGCGCTGCGCCCGCTGTCAAAATTCTGGCGACCTCCCGTGAGAGGCTGAATCTGAGCGGTGAGGTGATCTTCAAACTGGGCGGCATGGAGATTCCGGGCCGGGAACCGCTCGAAGAGGCGGTTGAGGTCGATGCGATCAAGCTCTTTGTTCAGAGCGCTCGCCGTGCCCAGCCGAATTTTGAGCTAAGGTCCGCCAATCTGCCGTCTGCGCTGCGTATTTGTCGGCGTGTGCTTGGTATGCCGTTGGGAATTGTTCTGGCAGCGGCATGGGTCGAGATGTTATCCCTGGACGAGATCGCTGACGAGATCGATCAAAGCCTCGATTTTTTGGAGACGGATCTGCGCGATCTGCCGGAGCGTCATCGCAGCATCCGCGCGGTCTTTGAATCGACCTGGGATCGACTGAGTGATACCGAGCGTGCCGTGTTTATGAAATTGGCGATTTTTCGCGGCGGCGTGAAGCGCCAGATCGCGCAGTATGTCACCGGGGCATCGCTGGGCACGTTAACGGCCCTCGTCAATAAATCTCTGCTGCGGCGCGATCCCGATACGGGCCGTTACGAGGTCCACGAACTGCTGCGCCAGTATGCCGAAGAAAAGCTGGAACAGGTAGGAGCAGCGCGTGATGCCCGTGATATCCACAGCCACTGTTATCTAAGTTTTTTGTGCCAGCGTGAAGCAGATCTACGCGGCTTTCGCCAGCTTGATGCTATGAAAGAGATTGAATCCGACTTTGAGAATGTACGGGCGGCCTGGACCTGGCGTGTTCGAAAAAATGACCGGGAGATGGTCAACTTGGCGCTGGACAGCCTGTTTCTATTTTGCAGCATGCGCGGTCTTTTTGAACCCGGCGAAGAACTCGTCAGACAGGCCATGCTCCAATTTGCTCCCCGGCAGGACGAAGATCCCTCTCTGTTGTGGGCGCGTCTGCTGATGCGGCGCGAACTGCTGCTCGACCCGCATCCCGACGTTCTGGCACAGGTTGAGCGCGGGTTGGCTCTGGCTCACCGCTACCAGGATCAATCCGAGACAGCTTTTGGCCTGCGCGCCCTGGGTTATGGACTCAGCAGCAAGGGCGATTTTGCCGGAGCCATTCCCATTTTACAGGAGAGCCTGACGCATTACCGGGCGCTGAATGATCGCTTCAATACAGCGCGGGTGCTGAGTGATCTTGGCTTGTTTTGCGGCGTGATCGGGCAACGCGAGCAGTCGCTGGCCTATTTCCAGGAGGCGCTAACCATCCAGCGTGAGATTGGTGATGATGTGGGTATCACCCATCTGGTCATCCGCAACGGCATCAATGTGGCCGCTGGTGATCACTTCAAACCGATTTCCAAACTGCCGGATATTTAATGCCCTGTATCGACTTTGGCAAGGGCAAAGGGGAAAACGATGCCGCTCCCATTCTGCTGCAACAATGTCCCTATGACAGTGAACGTCCAACCCGATTGCGAGATATCATCCACCAATAAGACAGGGCCGGGCAGAGGTTGATCGACCTGGATTGTGCCCCACAGGTTGCCAAGTTGCTGCCGCCTGTTTTTCATCATCTTCTGTTCGGGGCGGGGCCTGATCTGGTGAACAACATCCAGGAAAGGCAGGTCCAGGGCGCGGGCCAGACGAGCGGCAAAATCAGGCACAAGATCGGGGCGGCGCAAGGAGGGAACGGCTGTCACCCAGGTGGGCGGATCGTCGGCATTCGCTAAATAGTCGTGCAGCAAATCGGCGGAGGCATGGACCAGTTCATCGGAAAAACAGTTGTCCGTATATTTGCCACGCCGCACGTATTCTCCCCAACCCGGATCGTGATAATAACAGAGGGCGACGCCGCGTGCGTTCTTGATCTTCGTGCGCCCTTTGAGTTCTTCCGAAAATCCTTTAGGCCATACCCGATGGATTTTGATGTGGATCGACTGTTTTTCCCGCAGAAACATGCTGGCGGCGATGACATCCTCCGCTTGTGGAACGAATGAGCTTTCGTGTCCCCGACAGTTTTTGCATCGATTGCAGGGTTTCACCGGAGTCGGATCGTCCAGAGCTTGGGCGATGAACTGCATCAGGCAGCCTTTATGCTGAAGATAGGCCTTCATCTGCTCAAGTTCATCACAGCGTTGCTGGGTAACCCGCTGCCACCGCTCAAAATCGGGTAAACGGGAGGAATCTAATAGGCGATAGACCGGACCCTCTTTTTCGATAATCCCCTCAATTTCCAGGTGGAGCAGAATTTTTTCGAGCGTACTCACCCTGACATTGATATCTTTCTGCAAATCGTCGAGCGAAAGTTCCCCGCCTTTGTGAAGAACGTGGATTGTCTCTTTGACTTGCTCAGGAGTGGGGAAAGCCGTCTCGATAAAATAGGTCTGGATTTCTTCGTCTTCCGTGCCGTACATCAAAATAATCTGTGCCCGGTCAATGCCTCGCCCGGCGCGTCCGATTTGTTGATAGTACCCAATAATCGAGCCGGGGTACTGGTAGTGAATGACGAAGTGTAGATCAGGTTTATCAAAACCCATGCCCAGCGCGACACTTGCCGCCAGCGCTTTCACCTCGTTATTCAACAGGGCTTCTTCCAGCGCGACGCGGTTTTCACCTATCTCCTGCTCGACTTCGGCATAATAGGGCTTCACATTGAAACCTTGGCTGCACAACCAGCGCGAGACGCGAACGCAATCGGCGGTGGTCGCACAGTAAATGATCCCGCTGCCCTCAATTGAATGAAGTACGTGTGAGAGCCATACGAGCCGGCTGGCAGCGGGCAGTGGCTCTGGGAACACATACAGTGCGAGACTCTCTCTTGTTAAAGGGCCGCGCAGCACTCGCAGATTTGATCCCAGGATTTCATTCACATCGGCGATCACGCGATTGTTCGCCGTTGCCGTTGTGCCCAAAACGGGGGTGTGTGGCGGAACTTCGTCCAGAATCCACATGATCCGGCGGTAGTTCGGGCGAAAATCGTGACCCCAATCGGAAATACAATGTGCTTCATCCACGACCAACAGGCCAATCTGCGGGTAGATTTGTTTCCAGATGGCCTGCCGAAAATGCTCGTTGGCCAGCCGTTCGGGGGAGATCAGCAGCAGATCGATATCGCCTGCCAGTAACTGGGCTTCGATTTGCTCATTATCTTCTGCGCTGTTGGCGCTGTTAATCGATTTGGCGCATAAACCAAGTTTCTGGGCTGCCTGAATCTGGTTGCGCATGAGGGAGAGGAGAGGGCTGATCAGTATCGTTGGCCCTGATCCTTGATTGCGCAGTAAGCGTGTGGCAATAAAATAGACCAGGCTTTTACCCCACCCAGTGCGCTGGACTACCAGTACACGCTCCCGCTTTTCGACCAGGGCGCAAATCGCTTCCCACTGTCCGGATCGAAACTGAGCCTGAGGTCCAAGCACTTGATGCAGCGTTTGAAGTGCTGCCTCGTACATGAGACGCCTCCAATTTAGAACAACGATAGCTGTGTTGGCTTATCGTCTGAATAAGATGGCGTACTGAGGGTTGACCAGTCTGGCAGAACAGCTTTGGGAACTGTCGAAACGGGTTGCGCGCCTTGTTTCAGCAGTAGCTTGTTTCCGGCTGCGCTGCTTGGCGGATTGGGGTAGTCAAGGACCAGAACGGGGATTTTTAGCTTGAGCGCTGTTTGTCCTGCGCTCAAGGTTCCGCCTGTATCACCCGCTTCGATGACGCACAATGCCTCTGATAAGCCAATCAAAGTCTGGTTTCGGATCATAGCGTTGGGCGCGGACCAGGGCATGTGCGGTGGAAACTCTGATACAATGCCGATATGTTGTGGAGATCGTTCAACCCATTCGCGGATTTCGGGACGCAGCTTAAAGGTTAAGACACCTTCTGGCAGCACAAGAATAGTTGTCCCATCTTGCTCCAGAGCTGTCCGGTGGGCAATCGAGTCGACGCCGGGCGCATGTCCGCTGATGATACTCACGCCCTGGCGAACAGCTTGCTCAACCAACTCCGCTGTATGCTTTAATCCCTGTTCGGAAGCATGGCGTGATCCGCTGAAAGCCAGACCGCGTTTCTCAAAAATCTCCGGTACTCCCTGAAGGTAAAGAATGGGCGGCGCTTTATCTCCTAACTGTTTTAAAAGTTGCTGCGGATAGGTAGCATCCTGTTGGGTGCTCAAGCGGAAACCTTGAGCAAACAGGCGGCTTTCGAGTTCCTCCGCGCTATCATGGGAGGAGTTTCGAAGTTCTTCCGCCAACTCAATCTTGACGCCAAACAGGTGGCTGATTTCACTGGCATCCATTTCAAAGAGCTGATCGATCTGCTCTGTGCTGCCATTAGCCCAGCGCAATATCTTATGAACAGTGCGGTGTCCGATGCCGGGGACTTGATGCAAGCGAAGCAGTGTTGCGAGTCCAAGTTATCTCTCCCGTTGCTGAGGAGGCGGATAAAGGGAGTAATAGGAATGTAGTCTATACTGCTTTTAATCCGCCCGCCAGCAGCGCTTTAGTACATAAAGTACCCGCCGTTGACGAAGAAATTTTGCCCGGTGATGTACTCTGCGTCGCGGATGAGGAACAGTACCGTTTTGCAGATATCGTCCGGTGTGCCCAGCCTGCCCAGCGGGATCGTACTCTCGATCTGCTGGCGGCGTTCGGGATCGGAGAGATTGTAACGGGTCATCAGCTCCTCGGTGTCGATGTAACCGGGAACCACGCAGTTCACCCGGATGTGCGGCGCAAGTTCGAGGGCCATGCACTTTGTCAGCACGTTCACACCCGCTCTGGCGCTGCAATAGTTCGCCCCGTTCTTTCGCCCTCGGAAACCCGTTGTTGCACCCATGTTGACAATCTGGCCCTCGCTGCCCTCATAGCGGCGCGCGAATTCCTGCGAGCAGATGAAGGTTCCATTGAGGATGGTTCCGGTCACGCGGCTCCACTGCTCGTCGCTCATCTCCAAAAACGGCCCATCGATGTTGATACCCGCGTTGTTGATTAGAACATCGACCTGCCCGAACTGCGCCTGAATCTGATCAAACATCCACTGGACATCATCCCGCCGGGAGACATCCGCCTGAATGCAAATTGCTCGATTTGGTCCAACTTTTTGAGTGATAGTCTCGATCACACTGTGGGCCTGTTCTGCGGAACTGGCATAGTTGATCACGACGCGGTATCCGGCCTGTGCCAGATGAATGCCCAGGCTGGCTCCGATGCCGCGTGACGACCCAGTAATGAGGACAGTTTTGTTCATGCTGTTTCCCTCCGTATGGAAAACAAAAAACACCCGCCGCGTTGGTGGGTGTTTGTGCTGGTGACTCCGGGAGGACTCGAACCTCCAACCAATTGATTAAGAGTCAACTGCTCTGCCATTGAGCTACGGAGCCTCATTGCGCGAATAATTTACCACATCTTCCCCCGGTGGTCAACGGTAAGTTCTGGAAAAGCAGCGTTTTAGAACCCCCAGCGCCATGATATAATCTAACTGCTGTGCTTTTCCCTCAAGTAAGGAACGTATTTTTATTTTTCTTCAAAAGGATGTTTCTAAGATGGACTTTGAACTGACTGAAGAACATTTAATGGCTCAACAGATGGTGCGGGATTTTGCCCAAAAAGAGATTTACCCGACCATCAAAGAATGGGATCGCAAGCAGCAGGTCAACCCCGCCATTCTGCCCCGCATGGCCGAACTGGGCATTCTGGGCATCAACATCCCGGTCCGTTATGGCGGGCAGGGCTTCGACTACATCACGCTGGCCCTGGTCTGCGAAGAATTGGAACGCGTCGATACCAGCCTGCGCGTGATTATGTCCGTCCACATGGGCCTGAACAGCATGGCCCTACTGCAATGGGGTACAGAAGAACAAAAGCAGCGCTTCCTCGTTCCCCAGGCCAAAGGCGAAAAATACGCCGCTTATGCCCTGACAGAGCCGGACGCCGGAAGCGACCCTGTGAGCCTGCGTTCGACGGCTCGCCGCGAAGACGGCTGCTATGTCCTCAACGGCGAAAAGATGTGGATCAGCCTCGCGACGAAAGCGCATAACATCCTCGTGTTTGCCAAAACCGATCCCCACGCCGAGCCTGCCCACAAGGGCATCACCGCTTTTATGATTACCAGCGATATGAAGGGCGTTACGACGGGCGATATTCACGGCAAATTGGGCGTGCGCGCCGGATCAACGGGCTGGGTCGCAATGCAGGATGTCGAAGTTCCGCTTGAGAACCGCATTGGTGAAGAGGGCGAAGGCTTTTATATTGCGATGAGCTGCCTGGATAACGGGCGCTATACGGTTGGCGCGGGCGCGATGGGCCTGATCCGGGCCTGCCTGGAAGACAGCATCAAGTACGCCAATACCCGCCACACCTTTGGCGAACCCGATCGGCCACCACCAGCTGATCAAGCAGAAGATCGCCTATATGCAGCAGTGGTACGATGCCGCCAGACTGCTGATTCTCCGGGCGGGCTGGATGAAAAACGAGGGCAAGCGCAACACGCGTGAGACAGCCGTCGCCAAGTGGTTCGCCACCGATATGAGCGTCAAAGCGGCCCTGGAAGCGGTTCAACTGCACGGCGCGTATGGCTTCAGCGACGAATACGATGTGGAGCGTTATCTGCGCAACAGCAAGGGCGCGGTCATTTATGAAGGCGCGAGCGAAATTCAGCAGTTGATCCAGGCCGATTATGCGCTTGGCTACCGCCATGACCGCCCGCTGCGCTGCGAACTGCCAGCTTATGATCCCGATTATTGGCAAAGCTGAAGGAGGAGTGCCTTGCACGTTGTTGTTGTAACCCATAGTACGCCGGACACCGAAGCGACGGTGACGGTAGACGCCGCTGGAAAGGTCAGTTGGGGCGATAAGCTTGTTGTGAATCCCTGGGATGAATATGCCATCACGGAAGCGGTGTTATTGAAGGGTGCGCATAATCTCAAAGCTACCGTTCTCACCCTTGGTCACGAAGAGGAGCAGGAAGCGCTCAAGCATGGCCTTGCGGTTGGCGTCGATCAGGCGATCCGCGTCTGGGATGGCGCGTTAGAAGGGGCTGACAGTCTGGGTTATGCGACGGCGGTTGCCGCCGCGATCAAAAAACTGGGCGATGTGGATCTGGTGATCTTCGGCAAAGAGTTTTCCGACAGCGCCACCGACCAGCATATCTACCAGACGGCGCGCAAACTCGGCTGGAACATGCTCGGTTTTGTCGCCAAGATCGAAGCGGTTGACTTTGCCGCGAAAACGATCCGCGTGCGCCGGGCGACGGAAGCCGGAACCCAGACCGTTTCCAGCAAGCTCCCGGCGGTGATCAGCGTCATCAAAGACATCAACGAACCCAAATATCCGACCTTCATCGGAATCCGCAAGGCCGCTAAGGCGGAAATTCCCGTTTGGGGCCTGTCTGATCTGGGCCTGAGCGCGGCGGATGTGACCCCGCAGGCGACCATCGAAACGTATCGCAGCCTGCCCAAGCGCGAAGGATCGGTTGAGATGATCCAGGGGGCAACCGCCCAGGCGAAAGCTTCTGCGCTGGTCGAAAAGCTGATCCAGGAGAAGGTCATATGAGCGTACTGGTTTGGGCAGAACAGTCGAATGGGGGCCTCCTGGCGGCGTCTCGTGAAGCGTTAGGACTGGCTCACAAACTGGGCGGCCCGGTGATCGCTGCCGTGTTTGGTCAGAATATTGGCGAAGCGGTTCAGGCCGCTTTCCATGCTGGTGCGGATACAGTAATCAAAGCCGATGATCCCGCCCTGGCGGAATATCGTTTTGAACCCTATGTTGCCCTCCTGACCAAAATCGTGCAGGAACAGAATCCAGCAGTTGTGTTGGCTCCGGCAACAACCTCCGGGCGTGAAGTGCTGGCGGGCACCGCTGCCGATGTTAATGGCGGCCTGCTGAACGATGTGATTGACCTGACGCTGGAAAATGGCAAGCTCAAGGCGACTCGATCCGTGTTAGGTGGCAAGGCGCTGCGCATCGAAACCATTTCGGGCAGCGGCCCACAGTTTGCCACCCTGCGCGCCCGCGCGTTCCAGGCTCTGGAACCGGACGCCAGCCTCAGCGGAAACGTGATCGATGTTTCTCCCGTAGCGACGGATACCGCGACAAAAGTCGAAGGGGTTGAAAAGACCGTTGGCAAAGTCAATCTAACCGACGCCAGCATCATCGTCTCCGGCGGGCGCGGCGTAGGCGGGCCGGATGGCTTTGGCCCGGTGCGAGAACTTGCCGATGTGTTGGGCGGCGCGATGGGAGCCAGCCGCGCGGCAGTTGATGCGGGCTGGATTCCCTACGAGCATCAGGTCGGACAGACGGGCAAAGTCGTATCGCCCGATCTGTATATCGCGGTTGGTATCTCCGGCGCGATCCAGCATCAGGCTGGGATGCGCACCGCCAAGGTGATCGTCGCCATCAACAAAGACCCGGAAGCGCCGATCTTCAAGCTGGCACGCTTCGGAATCGTGGGCGATCTGTTCGAGATTGTGCCCGCGCTGACCACCGAATTTAAAAATCGCCTGGGCCGCTAACGGCTCGTTGTTCTGGCTGACAGGTCTCCGTTACAATGGAGACCTGTTTTTTATTCCGCATTCTGGAATTCCAGAATGCGGCCTGAGGGGGCCATGATGGAACCGATCACCCTGTTAATCAACAAAAAAATCATCCTTGGCGTGACAGGCAGCATCGCCGCCTATAAAGCCGTCGATCTTGCCAGTAAATTAACTCAGGCCGGGGCGCTGGTTGATGTGATTATGACCGAGGCGGCGCAGAAGTTTGTCACCCCGCTCACCTTCCAATCGGTCACAGGGCGTGCCGCCTATACATCAATGTGGTTTACGGACGGCGGCTTGCCAACTCATATCGCTCATGTGGGGCTGGGCGAGGGAGCCGATCTGCTGGTTATTGCGCCGATCACGGCAAATACATTGGCAAAAATGGCGCATGGCTTGGCGGACGATCTGCTCTCAGTGACAGCGCTGGCGGTGCGCTGCCCGGTGGTGATCGCCCCGGCGATGGATGGCGGCATGTACAGCCACCCCGCAACCCAGGCTAACCTGCAAATCCTACAGGAGCGCGGCGTAACGGTCATCGAGCCGGACGAAGGCCGTTTTGCCTCTGGGCTGGTGGGCAAGGGCCGTTTCCCCGAAACACCGGCCTTGATCGGTTATATCCGGCGGGCTTTCGGGCGCAGTGGAGCGCTCAGCGGGCGGAAAATTGTCGTGACGGCGGGCGGCACGCGCGAACCCCTGGACCCGGTGCGCTATATCAGCAACCGTTCCAGCGGCAAACAGGGTTATGCGCTTGCCCAGGCGGCCGTCGATGCAGGCGCGGACGTAGTGTTGATCAGCACGATCCGTGATCTGCCTGTGCCCATCGGCGCGGCGTTGATCTCGGTCAATACGGCGGAGGAGATGCTGCACGCCGTCCAACTGAATGCGGAAGGGGCCGACGCGCTGATCATGGCGGCGGCAGTAGCCGACTTCCGCCCCGCGACCGTAGCCGATCAGAAGATCAAAAAGACTGCGGATAACGAAGAGGGCCTAAGACTCGATCTCTCCCGTACCACCGACATTTTGCAGGCGGTCAAGGCGCAGCGGGCACACACAGGTTGGCCTCATGCGGTGATTGGCTTCGCGGCGGAGAGCCAGGATTTGCAGACGAATGCGCAATCCAAATTAGAGCGTAAAGGGCTGGATTTGATCGTGGCAAATGATATCAGCGCCTCGGATGCAGGCTTCGAAGTGGATACTAACCGGGTCACGCTGCTTGACGCGCAAGGCGGCATCACCCGGCTTGATCTGGCGAGTAAAGCGACGATTGCCGAGGCCGTGATCGAGCGTGTAGCCCACCTGTTGGTCTAGATGGTCTCGTAGGGGCGTATGGCAATACGCCCTTTTTCGTGTCGGTGGCCTAACTTCGTGAGTTGCGTTCCGCAATAATGCGCAGGCCGTCGAGTGTCAGCCAGGGATCAACCACGTCGAAGCAATCGGTGAGCTTGCTCAATACGGTCGATAATCCCCCGGTTGCAATCACTTTTGCCGCGCCGAGTTCACCGCGAATCCGGCTCACCAGCCCTTCGACCATCGCCACATGGCCGATCAGCAGCCCGGACTGCATCGAGTGAATCGTGTTCCGCCCAATGACGGACGGCGGCGGCACGAGTTCGATCTGTGGCAGTTGGGCCGTGCGGCGGACCAGCGCATCAATGGTTGTGGTCAATCCGGCAGCAATCGCCGCGCCGATCATCTCGCCCGGTTCCACCACGACGGTAAATGCAGTTGCCGTCCCGAAATCGACGACGATGCTGTTAGTCTCGAAGCGGGCATAAGCGGCAACAGCGTCACAGATACGGTCGCTGCCGACCTGTTCGGGATAATCCACATTAATCCGGATTCCTGTGTTGATCTTGGAACTGACCACAACAGGCAAATACCCCGTGCGGGCAGCGATCATATTCGCCAGACCGTGCGTAAGCTGCGGCACAACACTGCTCAAGGCCACATTACCAAAGGAATGCAGATCTAGTCCGGCTTCGCTGAGAAAGCCGCGAAACAGGACCGCATATTCGTCTGGCATCCGATCCCGCACCGTTTGTACGCGCCAGTGATGCGACCACTTAGACCCGTCATAGATACCAAAGACGACATTTGTGTTGCCAACATCTATCGCTAAAATCATAGTTGCTTCTTCCGAGTAGAAGTGAGTCCGAGAAATTCATTTAAATGAACATGTAGGGGCGTATGGCTATACGCCTTCGCGTGAATATCTTGGCAGATCACGATAAGGCACGCAACAAATGAGCAACACTTCTTTATAACCTTGCCGCGCCCCACATGAATTCTAACGAACTGCCTGTTTCTCCAAATACACAAACACCACCTGGTCGCTCAGTCTTTCGCTGCGAAAAATCTGGTATCCCAGTTTTTGGTATAAATACAGGTTCCGCGCGCTTTTCTCCCCGGTAAATAGTTCGTAGCGCTCTACATTTTCCAGGCGCGTTTCGATAGCGTGCATCAACTGCTTGCCGGTGCCGCGCCCCTGGCAGTCGGGATGCACGACCAGACGCTCAATATGTCCCGTTCCGTCTGCGACATGGCCCCGCACCGAGCCGGTAATCCTGCCGTCCTCAACCGCCTTCAAAATAATGCTGCTCTGAAACTGCGCGATCAGGTTGTCGAGCGTTTGTGTCAGGGGTGGGATGCCATAGTCGCCGTATATTTCCGCCTCGCTCTGATATGCTAGCATTTGCAGCGCCAGGATCTCCGCCGCGTCTTTTACCGCCGCTGGTTCGATGACCATTATTTCTGCTCACCAACGGGCATATCCCGCACAAAATGAGGCATCTCAAACGGAATTTCCAGGGAAATTTCCACCAATCCGGCGAACTGCCCATCCTGATACCAGGGTGTCTGGTAGATCAGCTTCTTGACTCCCGCCTTTTCAATCGTGTAGACGTTGGGCTGCTGGGACCGCATGATCTCCGCCAGCTTGGCGCGGGACGCTTCTGAATGGCAGTCGAACAGATTTTTGCCGATCAACGCTCTGCCGCCGTCCTTCTCGAAGGTGCGGGCAGCTTTATCGTTCATTTCCAGGATAATGCCTTGCGTATCGCAGACCGTGATGGCTCCCGCAAACTGCTGAAATCCAGTCGTGCATGGTTTGATAACTCCTGTGTTGGCTCCAATTCGCTGTTGATTTTATAGGGGCCAGCTTTTATCCGCCAGGATATAATGACCTTATCCCACATTTCCAACAGTTGTCTGGAAATTGTGCGAAAAGGGTTGGAAATAGGTGGGAAAAAGGGGATATCAACCGTGCAAAATCAAACATTGACCGCTATTGATGGAATCCGCGTGGGACATGCTCATAACCTCGATGGTCCGACAGGCTGTACGGTGATTCTCTGCCCGCCGAACACGGTTGGCGGCGTGGATCAGCGCGGCGGCGCGCCCGGCACGCGGGAAACGGATTTACTGCGCCCGATGCACCTTGTCGAGCAGGTCAACGGGATTGTGCTGGCGGGCGGCAGCGCCTATGGTCTGGATGCAGCCAGCGGCGTGATGCGCTACCTGGAAGAACAGGGGATTGGCTATCCCGTCAGCGGTGGGATAGTCCCCATTGTTCCGGGCGCGATCATCTTTGATCTGGATGTGGGAAACTTCGCCATTCGCCCCGATGCCGCAATGGGCTATGCTGCTTGCCAATCCGCTTCTATCGATCCCGTTACGGAAGGCTGCGTCGGAGCCGGGGCGGGCGCGCGCGTTGGCACGATTATGGGGCCTCAATCCGGCTGCAAATCGGGCGTCGGCAGCACGGCGGTGGAGATCGGCGGCGGGTTGATCGTCGCGGCGCTGATGGTGGTCAATGCGCTGGGCGACGTGGTAGACGAACAGGGGCAGATTATCGCCGGCGTTCACCAGGGCAGTCAATTCATTGGAACGTTAAATGTGCTGCGAGCCGCCGCCCAGCCGCCCGCCAGCGGCAGCGCTGCCAGCAGCGCCAATACCGTGATTGGTGTGGTGGCGACCAATGCCCGCCTGACCAAAGAGGAAACCAACAAAGTCGCGCAGATGGCGCAGGATGGTCTGGCTCGCGCCGTTCGTCCTGCGCATACGCTCTTTGACGGTGATACCATTTTTGCGCTCTCGACGGGAAGCGCTGGTCCCGCCAATGCCAGCATCGTCGGCGCGTTCGCGGCGGAAGTTGTGGCAGAAGCGATCCGGCGTGCTGTGCGCGCGGCGACCTCATTAGCGGGCATCTCTGCCGCCCGTGATTTGTAGGGGCGCTGCTTGCCGCGCCCTATTCGTGTCAACTTAAGCCAGGGAACGCTCTTTTCTAAATCGTTTTCCCCTTCCCCCCGCGAAGCTGTGGGGGAAGGGGCAGGGGATGAGGGCCTGCCCGCAACTCATAACGTTTATTTCTTAACTTGACGCATATTGGGCGCAGCAAGCAGCGCCCACCTGACCGAAGGTCGCACCGGGGCGGGTCTTATTCATCCGCCCCGCAAAATATCTCTTCTACACATCAAAATACAGGCTGACTTCGTAGGGGTGCGGGCGGTTGCGCACCTGCGTAATATTCCGACTTGCGCTTATAATCCACCCACTGCCGGATCAATTCCTCGCTGAACACGTCGCCCTGCCAGCAGAAATTCATGGTCCTCTTCCAGTGCGCGCAGCGCCTCATCCAGCGACCCTGGGCAGCTTCTTGATCGCTGGCCCGCTGCTCGTCGCTCCAGGCGAAAATATTGGCATCGATCGGGCCAAACCCGGCCGCCGTCGGGTCGATCTTGCGGCGGATGCCGTCCAGTCCGGCCATTAATTGGGCCGCCAGCGCCAGGTACGACGTTGCAGGTGGCATCTGGCGGGCGAAATTCCATGCGGGCCGTGTCGGGCTGCGTGGCGTACTTGGGGATACGGATCGCCGCGCTGCGGTTGCCGAGCGAGAAGAAGGCATTCACCGGGGCCTCGAAGCCGGGCACCAGGCGGCGGTAGGAATTGGTGCTGGGGTTGGTCAACGCCAGCAGCGCCGGGCCGTGCGTCAGCAGCCCGCCGATGTAATAAAGCGCCGTCTGGCTGAGCAGCCGTACCCCTCTGCGTCATAAAACAGGTTGCATCGCCTGTTTGAAGAGATGCTGGTGAAAGTGCATCCCGCTGCCCGCTTCGCCATAGAGCGGTTTGGGCATAAAGGTCACGGTTTGCCATGGCTCATGCGCCGTCATCTTGGTGACATATTTGACCATCATGGTGGCGTCGCCCGCCGTGCATCAGCCCCATCATCGGCGTTTCGATCTCCGACTGGCCGGGCCCGCCTACCTCGTGGTGGTGATACTTGACCGGCACGCCCATCGCTGCAGATTGAGCGACATTTCGGCGCGCAGGTTGTAGAGGCTGGTCTTTGGGCGGGATGGCGTGGTAGCCGCCATGCAGGGGAATGTAATGCCCATGCCCGCCGTCCGCGCTGTTCCAGTCGGCTTCCTGCGAATTCAGGCGATAGCTGGCGCGGTTGACGCCGTTTTCATAGGCTACATCGTCAAAAACATAAAACTCGAATTCCGGACCCCAGCGGCTTTCATCGGCAATGCCGGAGTTCGCGCAGATATTCTTCAGCCCGGATGGCGATATTGCGCGGATCGTTGGTGAAAATCTGGTGCGTGTCGGCTTCCAGCGTAGTGCAGATAAAACTGAGGGTGCGCGCATCCCAGAACGGATCGTTACGCCCGTTGTCAGGTCGGGAACCAGCACCATGTCGCCGGCCTTGACGCTCTTTAACCCCACCGCCGAACCGTCAAAGCCGATTCCCGCCTCCATAGATCGACGCGGTAAACTGGCTCCGCTGGAATCGGTCAGGTGATGCCAGCGCCCCCATAAATCGCTGAACTTGAGATCAACCATCTGGATATGGTGTTCGGCAAGGTAATAACGCACCTGGTCAAAAGTCTCAAACATGAAAAAAGCTCCTTCAATCAAAAAAATAGTACTCTATCTCTAGAATAGAATTGATCATAACCCGCCGCGTTTGCACAAACGAAAAATTGCCAAAAAATAGTTGACAAAGCGGCTCAATAGACCGACAATTAGCAGTGTTCCGTTCAATTAGAACAATGGAAACATGAGTACCAACTCTGTCTTACCCAACCTGGGCCTGGCCCAGGCAGCAGTACACAATCACATACCACTGCTCTTTCGGTAGGATAAAACTCCGCATGTAATCTTCTTGCCTCCGAGAGAGCCTAGAACTCACGGAGGCTTTTTTATGGTCATCTTTGTTTTTGATGACAGGTTAACTCCTCCTCAGACCGGTGTGCGGCTTCGCGTGCAGACCGGCTGGACTGTTTTGTCTCTCATTCGGCACTAGGGCTTTAGGGAGAATGGGTTATGGTGTTTATCAGTGAAATCATCGGGAAACCTGTAACGGATGTTGACGGGCGGCGTATCGGTTCGTTTAAAGATTTTATTGTTCATCTCGGCAAAATTCCCCATCCTCAGGTCATAGCGATGCTCATCAAGCGGGGAAAGCAGATGATCACGGTTCCTGCTTCTGATATTGTCATTTTGACGGCTCCGGGCATTCCTATCCGCAAGCGGTTGTCAGATGTGAATACCTTCCCATCTTCTGAACAGGATCTGTATCTGGTACGCGATGTGCTGGACAAGCAGATTATCGATGTCAACGGGATTCGCGTGGTTCGGGTCAATGACCTGGAACTGACGAACATCAACGGCGACATTTATGTCTCGAATGTGGATGTGGGCAGCGGCGGCATTTTCCGCCGCCTGGGAATGACTAAGGTTGCGGATTGGATCGAGACCGCAAAACAAGACCAAAGGCACTATCTCGTGGGATGATGTTGAACTGCTGGCCGGCGGGCTTCGCGCCTAAGGGTTCCTGGCCAGGGCCTTTCCGAACTGCATCCCGCCGATCTGGCTGAAATTCTCAGCGATCTGAGCCGCGTCGAAAGTGGACGCATTCTCGATGCGCTGGATGTGAAGGCCCTGGCCGATACGCTGGAAGAGGTCGAACCGGAATTCCAGGTCAGCCTGATCGAACAGATGCCCGACGAGCGTATTGCTGATGTGCTGGAAGAGATGGCTCCGGATGACGCTGCCGACCTGCTCGCTGAGCTGTCAGATGAGCGCGGTGAAGAACTGCTTAACCTGATGGAAGAGGAAGAGGCCGAAGATGTGCGGCGGCTGCTGGCTTATCCCGAAGACAGCGCCGGCGGGATCATGAATACGGAGTATATTCATATTCTGCCAGAAACTGACGGCTGAACAGGTGATCAACCATCTCCGGCAAAACGCACACGAGGCCGAGACGATTTATTACATCTATGTGCTAGGAGCTAACGATCACTTGGAAGGCGTTTTCTCTCTGCGCCAACTGGTCCTCTCGCCGCCCTTTGCGCGTATTTCTGATTTCATGGAAACCCGACTGGTGACGGTTGGCCTGTTGGAAGAACAGGAGGAAGTCGCCCATATGATCTCCAAATATAATCTACTGGCAATTCCTGTGGTCGATGACGAAGGTCAGATGCACGGCATTGTCACGGCTGATGACGCGCTGGATAAAATTATTCCTACCGCCTGGAAGAAGCGGCTGCCCCATTTTTATCGCTAACAAGCGGAGGAATATATCGTGCTGACTCTTTTTCGCAGACGTCGTTTTAGCCGAACTCGCTTGCTGCTGATGCTGTCGGTTCTGGGGCCGGGCATCATCACCGCCAATGTCGATAACGACGCTGGCGGCATCACCACCTATTCTGTCGCAGGCGCAAATTATGGATATACGCTCCTGTGGATGATGCCCCTGGTCGCCGTCGCCCTGATCATCATCCAGGAAATGAGCGCCCGCCTGGGTGTGATCACAGGCAAAGGCCTGGCCGATCTGATCCGCGAAATGATGGGCGTGCGGATCACCGTGCTTATTTTGAGCATCTTTCTATTTGTCAACCTGGCGAACACTGTCAGCGAATTTGCTGGTATTGCCGCCAGTATGGAGATTTTTGGCATCAGCAAATATATCTCCGTGCCGGTGGCGGCTCTCGGTGTCTGGCTGCTCATCGTCAAGGGCAATTACAAGCACGTGAACGGGTTTTTCTCGTCGCCAGCGCGATTTATCTTTCATATATTGCATCCGGCATCATGACCAAACCCGATTGGAACGAGGTCGCTCATGCGACAGTTAGTCCCAGTTTTCATTTTGAAGTGGGTTATGTGACCATTTTTGTGACCATCATCGGCACGACGATTGCCCCCTGGATGCAGTTCTACCAGCAGTCAGCCATTGCTGATAAGGGCATGAAACCCGAAGATTACCGCTACGAAGTTCTGGATGTGGTCGTAGGAGCGCTGTTCGCGGTGGTCGTCGCCACGTTCATCACCATCGCCTGCGCTGATACGCTGCACCGGACAGGTGTGAAGATCGACAGTGCCAGCGATGCTGCCCTGGCCCTCAAACCGCTGGCGGGAAAGTACGCGTCAACCTTGTTCGCGCTGGGCTTGCTGAATGCGTCTCTGTTCGCGGCGAGCATTCTGCCCCTTTCGACAGCCTATACGGTCTGTGAGGCGTTTGGCTGGGAATCCAGTGTGAATCGCAAGTTCCATGAAGCGCCAGTCTTTTTCAGTATTTATACGGCGTTGATTGTTCTGGGCGCGTTGATTATCCTGCTGCCGATCAAGTCGCTGATCCAGGCCATGATCGTCAGCCAGACCATGAACGGCGTGCTGCTCCCTGTCATCCTGATCTTGATGCTGCTGCTGATCAATAACAAGCGGCTGATGGGCAAGTTTACGAACCGCCGTATCTACAACGTGATTTCCTGGGCGACAGTTGTCATACTGATTTTGCTGACAGTGATTTTGCTGCTGGTCTCGGTTTTTCCGAATTTGTTGAATTAACATCCCTTTTTCTATTAAAAAGGGTATACATCTTTTGCTTGACACGAATTGTGGAGCATGCTATACTGCCTTTCAACCTATGAAAGGAGAGCAGGTGTTCATGGATAACTACACGATGATCCGTCTTCACACACAAGCCATTGGCGACGTTTTCGCTAATCCTTGTCGTGTTGCGCCTGCTCGCTGTTAAGTCCTTCGTGACGAGATAAACCAGCCGCGGGCGTACTGCCCGCGGTTTTTATTTCAGCACTCTTTTAAAGAGTCAGTTGAAAAGCCGTGGGCCCCTTGCTCGCGGCTTTTTGTTGGGCAGGGGGCAGAGTACAGCTTTTGAGCGGTCAGATATATTGGGAGACCTGGACATGATGTCCACCGAAGAAAATGCGATAGTGGTTAAGAATGTTGTCAAGCGCTTCAATGCCACATCAGAACCGCTTTGGCGGCGCTTGATCAAACCTGCTGCCCCCGCTCAGAATGGGAATGGGACCACCAACGGGCACGGCCCGAAGGCTCGGCGCGGCAAAGAGATTGTCACTGCCGTTGATCATGTTTCATTTGAGGTCAAGCCGCGCGAGATTTTTGGTGTACTCGGCCCCAATGGGTCAGGAAAATCAACGCTCATCCGGCTGCTTTCTACCCTGTTGATCCCGGATGAAGGGACAGTCAGCATTTTTGGCCTCGATGTGGTTAAGGACGAGATGCGAGGTCAAGCGATTGATCAACCGCGTATCTGTCGAGGCGGCGTTCTTTAAGAAACTCAGTCCGCGTGAGAACTTGCTTTATGGAGCGCGGTTGTACGGCCTGTCGGGGTCCAGAGGCGGATCGTAAGGCCAAGGAAATTCTGAAGCGGCTTGGGCTGCGTGAAAGCAGCTACCGGGAGCCGATGGAAGACATGAGCCGGGGCATGCAGCAGAAAGTTGCGATTGCCCGCGCTTTCCTGACACAGCCGGTTGTGCTGCTGCTGGACGAACCGACTACTGGGTTAGACCCGCGTTCGAAGCTGGAAGTGCAGTCGTTCGTGAATGAACTGCGTGATGTTCACCACGCGACGATTGTCATCACCACCCACGATATGAATGAGGCAGATGCACTCTGTGATCGCATCGCCATCGTGGACGAAGGCAAAATCGTTGCCCTGGATACGCCGCAGGGTCTCAAGCAGCGGATCCGCCGCAATGGGCATGAACCCTCTCTGGAAGACGTCTTTATGGAACTGACCGGCAAAGAACTGGTCAAAAAAGACGAACTGGAAGAGGAAAGGGTCGAGGCATAAGGAGGCTGCCATGATACAAAGTCTTCAAATCGAAATGCGCCAATCGTATGCATTTGTGGCGCGCAACTTTAATCTGGTAAAGCGCTATTGGGGCTGGGAAGTTGTGTGGATGGCCTACTCCATAGCCGATGCGCTCTCCGTGACCTTTATTGGGGCCGGTGCAGCCAAGATTACCGGCCAAGAGCAGATCAACGCGAACTTTCTGATCACCTATCTGCTGATTGGCACGCTCGTCTGGCGCTTTCTGGCCAGCATCTTTCACAACATCAGCGAGATGATCGCCTGGGAACGCTGGGAAGGGACCATTGAATACACGTTTATGGCTCCTGTCCGGCGCTACAACCAGATGCTTGGACAAACTATTTTCGCCATCGTTTACAGCTTTATCTTTACGGTGATTATCGCTGTTGCCGTGGCGGGATTCTTTGACCTCAGTTTTGAGGGAGCGGACTTTGTAACTGCCACCGTTATTTTACTGGTGGGCAGCCTGTCCTTTGTCGGTTTGGGCATGGTGGCATCGATTCTGCCTCTGCTGTACCCGGAGCGCGGTGCGCAGATGACCAATATCGTGCAGGCATTTTTCCTGCTGGTATCGGGCATCTACTACCCGGTCTCCGTGTTGCCGAAGTGGTTGCAGGTGCTGTCTCATATCTCCCCGGCGACCTATGTGCTGGAAGGGATGCGCTCGGCGCTGCTGCCCGGCACGGTAGACAAAAGTCCGACGAGTTTCGTGTGGCCCTTGTTTTTCATGGGCATCGTGATGCTGCCGTTAGGAATATACCTGTTCCAGCGGGCAGAGCGTTATACCAAACGCACGGGCAAATTGAAGCGGAACGGTTAAAAGCTCCGTTTGCCCGTGTGCCAACGAAAGGAAAACAGCCGTGTTTACCCTGACGATTCACCAAACAGACAATAACGCCTGGTATCGCCAGATCGCGGCAGGTTGGGCACGCCAGATGCTGATGGGGAACTCCCCCGGCGCATGGGCAGAGAATACCAACGTTGAAGTGCAGTTCGCGGTCAACACATCTCCATCTCCAGCCCGGTGACCGGGTTTTGGACCTGGGCAGTGGGTGGGGGCGGCACAGCCTGCCTCTGGCCGCTTACGGGCTGCGCGTGACTGGCTTGGATTTATCGCGCGATCTGCTGTCTTTGGCCCGCTACAGTGCGCGGCGCAGCGGTCTTACGATTGATTGGGTAGAAGGCGACCTGGCAAATCTGCCGTTCGCCGGGCCATTTGATGCGGTTGCCCAGTTCTGTGGAAATCTGTTGACGTGGTTCGACAACCGTCACCAGACGATGGAAACACTGTGGAAGGTTGCCAGCCTGCTGCGGCCCGGTGGTCGCCTGTTGCTCGGAACGGATGATTGGGAGCCAGAACTGCCCAGCCGTTCCCAGCACTACGATGAGTGGGATGGCGGCGCGGCGATCTATCGTCAGAAATATGATCAGCAAAGCCGCATGGCGGAGACGCAGACCGTGCTCTTTGGCCCGGAGCACAAACGGCAGGAATACTACCGCCAGAACTGGTGGCCTTCAACGCAGGAGATGGAGAGTCTGTTCGAGCAGATTGGGCTGGTGGTGTGCGGGCGCACGAATTCCTATCGCGTTCGCCCCTTCCGGCCAGAAGCGCCGGGCTTGGTCTACGTGTTAGAGCGTCCGGCCTGGTTCTAAATCTGTTCCGATTCGGCTTGGTCGGTGTAGGACACGCGAAGGTTCTGCACCGACCTTTTGCTCATCCAGTCATCCAGACGATACGCAAAATTCTGCCCCCAGCAGAATGATAATCCCGCTCAGATAGACCCAGAACATGAGCACAATCATCGTTGCCACAGAGCCATAGACGAGGCTGTAGGATGCCAGATTATCCAGGTACCAGGTGAACAGCCGCTTGGCGATTTCCCACGCGCCGCCCCCCATAAAAGCCGCTATCCAGATAGCATCCCAGCGCACCCGGCGGCGCGGAATGAAACGGTAGAGGAAGGCGAAGATGGCCACACTGAGGCTGAAAGGCACAATGAGCGCGCCCAGTGATATCCAGGAGGTTGTGCCATAAAACACGAACAGGTCAATCAGCCCGAAGATCACTGAGATCACCAGCGAAGACAGCAGCAGCAGTGACAGGGCAATCATGATACCAAGGCCAATAAAACGGTCATGGATGGTATTGCGCGAGTCGGCATCACGAAAAGTCCGGCTGAGCGCTGACGATAGATTAGAGAACAATCCCAGCGACGACCAGAGCAGACTGGCCCCGGCCACCAATCCAAACGAGCCGCGTTGATCGAGGGCCTGAGCAATATTTTCCTGGAGAAAATCCGCAGTCGCGACAGGCAAAAACAGCCGGAGCACGTCGTTAATCTGGTCATGCGCCGCTGCTGGCCCAAGAATGGTGCCGATCACAATAATCAATAGCAGTAGCAGCGGAAAGATTGAGAAGACGCCATAATACGACAATGCGGCGGCTTCGCGCATGCCGTGTTTGGAAAAACGATAGATAGCCCGCCAGAGATGTTCCAGCAAACCATCAGTCATGGCGTTGGCAAAAATCCACCAGCGTTCATAAAAACGCAGGGCGGGCATCTGTCGCTTTGGTGATTTTTCCAAAGTTGATGAAGTCATCTCTGGTTTGCTCTCTATCCTTTGGTATGATTGTAGCGTTTCTTTTAACTGTCACAATGAGAATCTGGCAAGAAAACTATGATCAAAGGCGTCATCTTCGATTTTGGCGGTGTTTTGATGCGGACGGAAGATTATGGTCCGCGTTATGAGTGGGATCGCCGCCTCGGGCTGCCTCTGGGCAGTGTAGAACGTATTGTTCACCAGAGCGAACTTTGGGTGCAGGCTCAGTTAGGCCGCGTTACGCCGAAGGGCTATTGGGTCGGGGTCGGGGAAATGCTGCGCATGCGTGACCAGGAGCAGATTGCTCAACTGCGCCAGGACTATTTTAGCGGAGACAGGCTCGATCAGAATCTAGTGAGCCTGATCCGGGAACTAAAAACATCGGGTTACCGGGTCGGCCTGTTGAGCAATGAGTCGATGCAGCTCCCCTCTAAGCTGGCAGAACTGGATATCGACAGGTTATTCGACAATGTGACGGTTTCTGCCTACATCGGTGCGATGAAGCCGGATCCGACAGCTTACCGCGTTGCTCTGCGCGGCTTAAATGTCGCGCCGCAGGAAGCGATTTTTGTGGATGATGTGCCACAGAACGTTCAAGGGGCAGTACTGGTCGGCCTGCAAGCGATTCTGTTCGAGCGCAGTATGGATATCCGTGCCGAACTGTGCCGCTATTTGAAGTTGAAGGCCTAAGTGCCCGTTCTAGAGATGAATGGCGCAGCACTCGATTATGGAGATACAGGCGGCGATAAGCCTGCCCTGGTGCTGCTGCATGGTTTCTTAGGGACCTGGGACTCTGAATTTGGCCCGGAAATAGAGTGGCTGCGCCCTCACTTTCGCGTGTTGGCCCCCACTCTGCGCGGCTATGGTCGTTCTGAACCCAGGCCGCGCATGTTCACCCGCCATTTTTATCGGCAGGATGCGGAGGATATATGCTGCCTGGCTCGAGGCATTGAATCTGTCGCGCGTTCATCTTGCCGGATACAGTGACGGCGGTGAAGTCGCGCTGGTTCTGGCAACTCTTCGCCCCGATTTGATTCGATCCGTTGCGGTGTGGGGTGCGGTTGGGCACTATACGCCACAACTGCGCCCGGTTGTCCAGGGATATTGGCCTCCTACCTGGATCACCGAGGACATCCGCGCCCGCCATGCCCCTGAACCCGTTGAGCGAATGGTTCTGGGCTGGATCAACGCGGTCAAAACAATCATCGATATGGGTGGCAATATCAGCTTCAATGAGGCGCACCGGATTTCCTGCCCGCTTCTGCTTATGTTAGGCCGGAACGATCCCCTGAATCCAGAAATACTGGGTCGCCAGTTTGTGGATCGGACTCCGCATGGGCGGCTGGTCATGTTTGACAGCGGGCATGCGGTTCACCGGGAACAGACGGAGGCCTTCCGCAAAACGTTGTGGGATCACGTGCGGGCGGCAGAAGAAAGCGACTGAGACTATAATCCTATCAGTCAATCCGCCAGCCCCGAGGAGAGATGATGGTCAGCCCTGTTCGTGATGATTTCGATAGTGGGGTTTTGGACCCATCTTGGACTCCTCTGCTGCTCGGCACGGGAACGCACGATTACCAGGATAGCGCCCTGCGCTGTGTGCTCGATCCCATACAGAATAAACAGTATAGCAACGCCCAGATTACGGATTACCATTCGCTTCCTCGCCGCTCCTTTCGCTGGCAGCCGCCTTTGCGTATGACGGTGCGCGCCCGCGCCTCTCATTCCTCCCAGGAACTCAAGGGAACGGCTGGATTTGGCTTTTGGAATGAGCCTTTTGTGCCTATAGGACGCCAACTTCCGCACTTGCCCCGCGCTGTCTGGTTCTTTTTTGGCTCCCCACCCAATAACATGGCGCTGGCACAAGGTGTTCCCGGCTGGGGATGGAAAGCTGCCGCGCTGGATGCGACACGTCTGATGGCGCTGTTGATGGCCCCGCTGGCTCCCATCGGTTTTTTACTCATGCGTATCCCATCTCTCTATCGCCGCTTGTGGCCGTTCGGACAGCGTGCCATCGGCGCATCAGAGCGTTTGCTGCCCGTCGATCTGGACAAAATGCATACGTATGAACTGGAATGGCTCCGTGACACTGTTCGCTTCCAGGTGGATGGCGAGTTGGTTCATCAAACTCCCAGCGCGCCACGCGGTCCCCTGGGTTTTATTGCCTGGATGGATAACCAGTATGCGGTTGTAACGCCCCAGGGAAACTTTAGGTTTGGGTTGGTTGCCATTGAACATCAGCAGTGGCTTGCTTTGGATCACATTGAGATTACACCGCTTTAGCGCGCACTGCGGAAAGAAGGCGAAGTGATGGAAGGACGCTTTGGGGGAAAGGTTGCGCTGGTAACGGGGAGTGGGCGCGGAATTGGTAAGACGATTGCCTTGCGCCTCGCGTCCGAAGGCGCAGATGTTGTGATCAACTTCTTTCGCAATCGGGAATCAGCAGAAGAAACCGCTGCCCAGGTAGAGGCTTTAGGGCGCAAAGTCCATCTCGTTCGGGCCGACGTAGGCCGCGCAGAGGATGTAGAAGCGCTGGTTGATGGGGCCGTTGAAGCGTTTGGCGGAATCGACATCCTCGTTCACAATGCGGCCTCTGGTTATAACCGCCCGGTGATGGAACAGCGGGTTAAAGGATGGGATTGGACCCTGAATATTAACGCACGGGCAGCTCTCTTCCTGGCCCAGCGGGCAGCGCCGGTCATGCAGGCACGCGGCGGTGGTGCAATTGTCAATATGTCCAGTGTAGGAGCGCAGCGAGTGCTGCCGGAATATGTCGTGGTAGGTGCGTCAAAGGCGGCGCTGGAAGCGGTCACGCGCTATCTCGCTGTCGAACTGGCTCCCATGAAGATTGTGGTCAATGCACTATCGGCGGGAATGGTCCAGACCGACGCTTTGTTGCACTTCCCGGCAATGCGCGAACAGTTCGAAGAGCGTGTTGCCTACGCAGTTGAGCGCACGCCCGCCGGACGGATTATTACAGCAGAAGATGTCGCCGGAGTAGTGGCGTTTTTGTGTTCTCCCGAGGCTTTCATGATTCGGGGACAGACCATTTTGATGGATGGCGGTGCAACGCTTGGCTTTTAGTCTCGAGATCCTCAGCGCTGGCTAAAGGAAGACGAATAGTGACTTCCGTTCCTTCGCCCAATGCACTGTAGAGACTCACATCGCCATGATGGGCTTTGATGATGCCCTTCAGGATGGGCAGACCCATTCCAACACCTTGCTGTTCGTGACGCTCGCGGTCCAACTGGATAAGAACATTCCAGATCGTTCCCTGATCGTCAGGCGAAATGCCGCGTCCGTGATCGCTGATGGTCACGACGCCAGATTGATCTTCAATCGAGGTAACAATTTCAATCGGTGTGCCTTCTGCCGAATACTGAATCGCATTGCGAAGAACCTCGCTGAAGGCGGTAATCAGCAGATGATGCACACCTAAAACCATAATGGATTCGTCGTCTGTCGCGCCTTGATCCAGGCGGATGTCACGACCATCCGCCATCTCCCCAAGCAAAATGAGTGCGTCTGTCACCAGCGAAGCAAGATCAAGCGCTTCGCTGATTTCCTTGACCTGTTGAGCAACATAGCCGCTCATAATTTCCGAATAGAGCACCATTTGTTCGGCCAGACGGTTCAGGCGCTGCGTTCCACTCTGGATCAGGCTGAGGCTGATCCGAATATCGTCGCTGCTGCCAGGATTCTGCTGCTCTTCCAATTCCTCGGCCAGCATTGCAAATCCCCCGGTCACAAAGGTGAGCGGTGTTCGCAGTTCGTGAGAAAGCAAGTGAACAAGCTGGCGGCGTGCATCATTGAGGCTTTCAGCGGCCTGAGCGCGAATTTCGGCAGCGCGTTGCAGTTTATTCTGGATGGCAATCAAAAAATCTTCGGGATCAAATGGTTTTACCAAATAATCATCAGCGCCTAGCAGCCGCCCAATGGAAACATCACGGCGAGAGCTGCGTGCAGTCAGAAAAATAAATGGAACAGCTTTAAGATGGGGCAGTTTGCGAACAGCTTCAAAAAACTCGTAACCATCCATACGGGGCATCATAATATCGCTGACGATCAGGTCTGGAATCAATCCCGCTTCGAGCATTTCCAGCGCTTCACGTCCGTCGCAGGCTACACGGACGATGTATCCTTCCATGCTCAATACCAGAGCCGCGTTTTCGCGTAGGTCGGCATTATCTTCTACAAAAAGCACGATTGTATTGGGTTGTACGCCGGATGATTTGTTTGTAACCATTTCACGGTTTACCATCGCGCGACCATCAGTCACTATTTTTGCTCAGCTAGTACGCCCATTATACACTAAACGGCATCCCTAACACCCATATTACTTCTAATTTGTGGTTTCTTAATTCAGGAACAAGAATAACAAAAATGCCCTGTGCAAGATGCGGAGAAAGTGAACAGTTTCACTCACTTACCCGTCTCATTAATCCGCTCGGTGAGTTTGAACTCTTCATAAATGCGGTCCAGTCCGCCTTTGATCCGGCGTTGAATTCGCTCCAGGTCGATCTCTTGATAAGGAAACACCTCTAATAGCTCAGGAACTAGAGTCGAGGTATCAGCACGAGGCCGCCCAGCACGATAGAGGCTTTGTACCCGGCGGCGCGCCAGCCTCAGGTAATTGGAGATAGGCTCGGTAGCGGATTTATCGACTACCGGGCCGCGTCCCGGCACAATAACATCAGCAGGAAATCGTGCCCGGCGGAGCGCTGTCAGATTATCCAGCCAGGTCTTTGTAGAACAACTGGCGACATAGGGATGTTGGTCAACTACAATGCTGTCTCCAGCGAACAAGATCCGCTGTTCGGGTAAATGAACCCATATACTGCCTGACGCCGGGCCAGGCATCGCCAGCAGAGGAATAGTCCAGGTGCCATAGCGAAGCTGCATTTTTTGGCTGAAGCCGATAGACGGGATATGGAGCTGGATGCCTGCAAAACTGTTCCGTTCTGGCGGGGTGACTGTAAGTGCATCCACTGCCGAATCGACAAACGCCGATGGCAGGTTACGCATCTGCGCGATGCTATCGTCGTGGGCGACAATGACCCGGCTGTTAAACCAATAATTGCCCAATACACGATCCCGGTGACAGTCCGTATTCACAATCGCCAGGATCGGTCCATCCGAAAGATCGGATAGTGTCTGCCGCCAGCGCTGCGCGTCATCAGGATAGGGTGGGGTATCAATGAGCACAAAACCTTCGTCGGTTAAAATCGCGCCGACGGTTATACGTTTAAAACCCGTTTCAACATAAATGCCAGGGGCTAATTCCTGCACGATGCTACTACCCTTCAAAATCCGTTTAAGCGTTCGATGAGAGTGTCTTGGCGGCAGCTAGTAAAGCGGCCTGAACATCGGCTTGCGTAGCGGCGATACCGCCACCCTGCGCAAAGGATGGGCGGCCCCCACCTCGTTCTACGCCCAACGTGAGCAGGCCGCGCATCAGCACAGGAACCATATCATAGGGCAGGTCTTCAGATCGGGCAGCGATCAACTGCGATTTTTCGCCTGCCGCGCCGCAGAGCACAACCGTTGCCGGGTGTGTCACCAACTGCTGCGCGATCTGGCGCACTTCGCTTGCGTCACGCCCTTCGAAGGCATGGAGGATCAACGCATAGCCCGCTGAACGATCCGCAGTTTGCCACAACTGGGTGGCTTCACTTTCCAACAGAGCCGTCTTGAGCGCCTTCAGCTCTCGCTGCTGGGCTTTATTCTGTTCACGCAGCCGCTCCAATGCTGCCGGAACTTCCCAGTATCCGGTAGTTAATTCCGCCGACAGTTGGTTGAGCAGCGCGTTTTTCTCGCGGTAATCATGCAGAGCGCGTTTACCGCAGCGGAACTCGACACGTATGGTATCGCCGCGCCGGTCTGCTTTTATCACTTTTACCAGCCCGATTTCGCCCGTATAGCCAACATGCGTGCCACCGCAAGCTGTTGCATCAAAACCATCGATAGCGACCACGCGGAACCGCCCTTCAACGTCGGGTACTTTCCGCAGGTGGAGCGCCTCGCGTTCTTCTTCTGTCGGGTACCAGGCCTGAACAGCACGGTTTTCTTCGATAATCTGATTTGCCAGGTCTTCGGCTGCATCGATATCTTCCGGGCTGAGAGCGGATTTGTTGAGATCAATCGTCACGCTGTCTGGGCTGAGGTGGAAGCTAATAGTCTCTGCCCCGGCAGTTTTGATGAAAGCCTGCGACAGAATATGCTGCCCCGTGTGATGCTGCATGTGATCGAAGCGCCGCGCCCAGTTAATTTCCCCGCGAATCTGCTGAACACCATCAGGCAGAGGTCCGCCCAGAATATGCAGCACAGCTCCATCCAATTCGCGGATGACCACATCGATCACAGGGATGCCGTTGAGTACCCCGCTATCGTTCGGCTGGCCGCCGCTGGTTGGGTAAAAATAGGTCTGGCTCAGGACGCAGGCGGGAATGTCCTGGTAAGTCGTGCGCTCTACCAACTCGGCTTCAAAGCTCGTGGTATAGGAATCGTTATAGTATAGGCGTTTCATGCATGGCCTCTCTCAAGCTGCCGCAGTGCGCGCCTATTGTATCATTTCACTCGCCAAAAGTGGAGCGCAGTTTAAAATCGGTGCTGATGTACTACCGTAAGGGCGCTGCTTTGCGTGCTGCGTGCGAAGCCGCTAAGCCGCCGCGCCCAATTGCGTCAGTGTAAGCCGTCAAGCGCCCTCTCCTGACCTCTCCAGCGAAGTCGAGAGGGTCGGCTGAACATGATTTGCCGATCAGCCGTAGTGTGCGCCCGCTACCCACAACGTCTATTTCTTATCTTGACGCCGAGGCAACCGAAGGTTGCACGGGCGCTGCTTTGCGTGCGGAGCTAAGCCGCGAACGCTAAGCGCGCGAGACCAATGTTCTGAGGATTCCACTTCTTTCGTCGCGTGAGGGGCGTTCTACACCTGTGTGGGAAGCCATTCTCGCCATGCGGCATCGAGGTCGGCAAACGAAATACCGAGATATTCCTGGGTCGCTTCCTCGACAGTCTGTCCGCCCGCAATGGCTTTGATCCAGGCGTTACGCGCCTCTTTGCTCTGCGTCTCGCTGATATAGAGGATCAGCGTATAACTTTGGGCAACGACGGCTGAATAGTCGGCGCTGTGCGGATCCAGCGGCGTTTCCAGGCTCGCCCAATCTTCAAGGCGCTGCTCCTCGGTGTTAGCAGCAGCGCGCGCGGCGACATTTTTGACGATCCGGTTGCGCTGGCTGAGCGTGCGGAACAGCGAACTGCCATATTCCGCGATGCCATCTTCCAGCCACCAGGAAAAGCCACCATGAGAGCCGCCGCTCATCTGGAATAGGACATAGCGTGTATACTCACGGGCGATATCGACCTGGAGTGGAGGAACATTGCTGCGACCAAGCGTCACTTTGATGCTTTCGCCCGGTTCGTTCCACAACGTAATCTGCGGCATCGAGAGTCGCGTCATTGTTTGCAGCATGGGGGCGGTTTCATAAATCTTGATCTCGGCAGGCTGCTCCGGCACAAAATCAAATTCCCGTGTGATCTGGTTGTAGACTGCCGGGCAGATATTCTGCCACTGCATTAGCTTGCGGCTGGTTATCAATGATCTCGTTGGAGAAGTAATCCAGGCGGATTCCATCACTGTCTATCGTTTTCCAGTTTTCCCCACCGTAGAGCCAGTGGTCGCCGTCTTTATAAAAAATGACCGATACGGTGGTTCCACCCGCTTCGCCATTCTCTCCACTGCTCTCTCTCTGGCTCCACAGGACAGCCATACGTGCCTTGGCAGTGGTGGATGACAGTTCCTGGATGCCGTGCAGCGTCAAATCGAAGTGATCAAGCCGGTGGTCCTGCCAGTCCTGCGCCCAGCGTGATTGTTCCGTCCAGAAGGTAGAGTCACCGTCCCAGATGTTTTGCATATAGGAATCAGGATCGCCGTTTAAGGCAGCTTCTTCCATGTGAGCAATCGTCCGGTTGAGGGAAATTTCCAGTTCGCTGGCGGGCGTGGGCGTGGGGGTGATGTTAACGACGCGGGTTGGGGGAGCGAACAGAGTGCTGGCAGCGTCGGCGGAGTTTTCGCCGGGCTGTGACGTTGATTTTTTATCGTCGCTTCCACAGGCGGCTAACAGGATGATCATCAAAAATAATAAGCTGACACGGCGCATCGTACCTTCTCCCCACAAAACTGAAACTTGTGCCTGTGTGCGATTATACGTCAGCAAGATAACAGTTGGTCAGCGAATGCGGAGATAGGAGATTGAACTATCCTGGAGACCAGCCGCCTGTGAAAAGGCACGGGCTGCGGGGCTGCCACGTTCGATGTTGACATACAGGTGTGACAAATTCATGCGGGTCGCGTGGCGCAAAACGGCTTCGAGCAGAGCCGCACCCACGCCTTCCCCCCGGTAATCGAGTGCGACAGCCATATCGTCAATCCAGCCGCGCCCACCCGTCAACGTTTGGACAAGTGACAGGGCGACAAAACCGATGACGTGCATCGGCTCGACGTTGGTTTCGGCCACAAAAACACTGAGTGTCTGTGCCTCGGCAAAACGGAACCGCGCTGCTTCCCAATCTTCATGGCTCAGGTTTTGATTGGCATCTACCAGCCGCAGCAGACTGAGGACGGCTTCGCTGTCCGCTTGTTCGCCCCGCCGGATATGAAAGCTGCCCTGGGTATGCCGCCGCGGTTCCTGCATCGACAGCCAGCGTTCTAGAGCCTGCCGGTGGGTGCGAAACGGCAGTTCAGGGAAATCTTTGGGGGCAAAGATGCGAACATCTTCCGCGTCGTCTCCAGCCTGAAGCGAACCCTGACTCGGCCTGGCCCGATAGAAGACGATAATTCCGCTGGAAGGTGGGCCTTCAGGGAACGAATAGACACCCAGCAGTTCGACCAGTTCGACCTCCAGTCCGGTTTCTTCGCGGCTCTCTCGCAGCGCCGCTTCTTCGACACTCTCATCCGCTTCGATATAGCCGGAAGGCAGCGCCCAATGCCCGGTTTTAACGCTTCCTTTGCGCTTGACCAGGACAATGCCGCCCTCCATTTCAATGAGGATGCCGACGCCGGGAACAGGGTTGTGATAGTGGACATAACCGCACTGCGGGCAGCTTAAACGATCTCGTCCACCGGCACTCCGGTGGACGAGTTGAGAACCACATTGAGGGCAAAACGTGGGACGCGAGGACATGGGGCCGCCGCTAAAGTTCGAGATAGTCTCGCAGCGGGTGGCTCCGGTTCGGATGGCGCAGTTTGCGCAGCGCCTTCGCTTCGATCTGGCGGATGCGTTCGCGCGTGACGCCAAAATGCCGCCCCACTTCTTCCAGAGTATGTTCCTGCCCATCCGAGAGGCCGAACCGCATTTCGAGCACTTCACGCTCGCGCGTATTTAAAACAGACAGCGCCCCGCGAATCTGTTCTTTGAGAAGTTGGCGCGCTGCGGCATCCACGGGACCAAGAATTTTGTCGTCTTCGATGAAGTCCCCGAACAGGCTGGAATCTTCCTGTCCAACAGGCATTTCCAGTGACATGGGTTCTTGCGAAATGCGCAGAATACGCCGGACCTTATTCGCCGCGCGGCGCAGCTTGCGGGCCAGCGACGGATCCATTTTTTGGTCGGAGTTCCACGCGTCGCGAATTTGCTGTACTTCTTCCGGCGTCAGAAAGTCCATTTCCAGGGCG
The DNA here is from genome assembly GCA_963753545.1 of uncultured Chloroflexia bacterium. Taxonomy (GTDB): domain Bacteria; phylum Chloroflexota; class Anaerolineae; order Aggregatilineales; family Aggregatilineaceae; genus CAVWCQ01. Next base: position 3,686,302 of record CAVWCQ010000008.1, on the reverse strand, counting down.
ATCTGCTCGGCGGTGGGTTCAGAGCCAAGTTCCTGAATCAGATCGCGCTGCACGCGCATCAGGCGGTTGATCGTTTCGACCATATGCACGGGGATACGGATCGTGCGCGCCTGATCTGCGATGGCGCGGCTGATCGCCTGTCGAATCCACCACGTCGCATAGGTGCTGAACTTGAAACCCTTGGTGTGATCAAACTTCTCGACGGCGCGCAGCAGGCCGATGTTGCCTTCCTGGATCAAATCAAGGAAGTTGATGCCGCGTCCCATGTATCGTTTTGCCACGCTGACCACCAGACGCAGATTAGCGCGGGTGAGCGCCTCTGCCGCTTGTGGGCCGCGCTCATCGATGTGTCCGAATTCCTCTTCGATGAGGGTGTCAAAACTCTCGCGGTTGCCACTCATCCAGGCCCAGAACGTATCCCGATCCGGCCAGCCTTCATGCGTCAGATAATCTTCATTCAGCCGGTCTTGCAGCGAAACAGGAATCAGGTAAAGCGCCTGGAACACATCGAACAGGCTGGTCGCGACCTTGTTCCAGTTATCATCGCGGCCCCAGTCGCCCTGTTCCAGGTAGAGGCGAACGTAGGAGGGTTCCGGGCTGCTCCAGGATCGCCGCAGATTTTGCGCTTCGCTGATCAGCAGATCGGCTATAGGTGGTTCAATATTCAGTTTGGTGACCCCGGTCATCACCCGCTGCCAGTGATTAAGCAGGTGCTCATAAATAGTGATGAGCAGTTCACAGGGTTGGGGCGTACATTCATTCTGCGCGGTCAGGCGCTGCTTGGTCGTCATCAGCAGGTTGTAAGCAGCAATCTGAGCCGACAACCATGTTTCTCGGTCAGGATCGAGCAGTTGAACCTGCCCGATTTCTTTCAGATACTGCCGTACAGGATCGTTGTCCAGCGAAGTGACCTCTAGTCGGGTTATATCGACATCATTTTCGGTCCCTTCAAAATCGCCCATATCCAGATCAACATCATCTGGCTCATCGACATATACGCTGTCTGTGCCGTCAGAAATAATCTCGACACCCAGTTCTTCAAGTTGATCAAACAACGCCTGAGCTTCTTCACTGTCGGGATCATCAAACAGTGACAGAATTTCGGCTTCGTCAAGCTGTTTTTCCCGGCGACCCTTCGCGATGAGTTCCTCGACGGTGGTCGCAGCTTCTTGATTGTGCTTCTTGTTTAGATGTTGTGCCATGAGTTCCTGACGTCGATCACGACGTATGCATCCGTATCAACGGTCGAACACCTAGACATCTCGGGCCAGACTTTTCATCTGCTGAGGGCAAGCGCGATCAATTGCCGCGCTCGACAAGTTGCTTCCATAGTGCTGTGATAATAATCGTCTGTTACAGAACTGTCCAATGCTTGAGCATCCTGCTGCAAAAAATAATACTCGTGCAATTCGCGTTCCAGCCGCGTGATGGCGCAGCGTCAGCGCTTCTTGAACCAATAACTCGGTGTCGGGTTCGGGTAGAGCATTGCTCCGCACCTGGTCCCGCAGAATAGATTGGAGTTCAGCCGCCAGTGGGCCAGACAGCCCCTGGCGAAACGTCTCCATTTGTGTGACCTGCAACTGCTCGACGGTTTGCACCAGTTCGGGTGGCAGGTATCTGTACAGATATTCGAGCGGTTCGAAATCGTCCTGGTAAAGTCCCTGCGCCAATCCCTGGAAAATCTCCCGGTGATCAGGTCGGTTGAAATCATCTGGCGCCCAACGGGCCTAATACTTCTGCCAGAGTTTCATCCTGCCCCTGCAATTGGCGCAGTTTCCGGTTTGCCGCATAGAGCCGGTCAGGCTGTTGGATCAGCAAGGCCAGACAAAAACCTTCACGTGGGGGTGACTGCCCCGGCGGCCCGCTAAAGGCTGGAATAGTTGGAAGAACCGGACGCCCTGCCAGCCTGCGCTGTTCCTTCAGCCTGAGCTGGGGCCTTGTTTCGGCAGCCTGCCGCTGGCGGGACCACTGGATCAGGATGCGTTCATCGATCCGCACCCGGCGGGCAAGTGCCTGGATGTTCCCGTTGCGCTGTAGGTCGCTTTCTGTTGCCGTTAAAATGGGCAGCAGTTCCCGCGCTACCGCTTCTCGTTCCTGCATGGATGCGTTGTGGGCCAGATGCGCCGTGCCCTGCTGAATCACATAATCAGCGACTGGAATGGCACTTGCGATCAATTGTTCCCACGCTTCCGGGTTATCATGGATCAATTCGTCTGGGTCTTGCTCGCCCGGCAGACTCACAACCCGCAAATCCAGTTCCAACATGCCAGTGTAACGCATCATTCCCTGCGGATCAAAAGAGACCCGTTTTTCGTCGTTGAGCGTTTGCCGGGCTACGTCTAGACCGCGCATCGTTGCGTGCACACCCGCCGCATCGGGATCCAGGGCCAGGATCAGGCGGCTGGCATATTTATCCAACTGGTGAAGCTGTGGTTCGGTGAGCGCCGTTCCCATCTGGGCGACCACGTTGGTAAATCCGGCCTGGTGCGCCTGCATCACATCCATATAGCCTTCGACCACCACCACCGTTTCCGTCTCGCGGATCGAACGGCGGGCCATATCCAGCCCGAACAGCAAACGGCTTTTATCAAAAAGCGGCCCTTGGGGTGAGTTCAGATACTTAGGATTGTCGTCTTTGTTCAACGCGCGCGCGCCAAAACCGACCGTACGCCCTCGTCCATCGCGGATCGGGATCATCAGGCGGTGACGGAACCGATCATACACTGATTTTTTTTCTTCGCTGTGGATGGCGATACCCGTTTCGATGATTTCGTCCTGGGTATAGCCTTCCAACTGCAAATGGTGCGTGGCCTGATGCCAGTCATGGGGGGCATAACCCAGGGCAAAGTCTTCGATAGTTTGTTCGTCCAGGTAGCGCCGCTGCAAATAATCCCGCGCGATCTGCCCGGCAGGGGATTTGAGAAGTTGAGTGTGAAAGAAGCGCGCTGCCTCTTCCAAAAGGTCGCGCAGCCTGTCCGACTGTGCCTGCTGCTCGGTTGTTTCCGGGGTATACGATGCCACCTCGACCCCGGCGCGTTTGGCGAGTTCGCGCAGGGCCTCGCTAAAATCCCATCCTTCGGCACGCATGACAAAGCCAAAAATGTCGCCGCCTTCGCCACACGCGCCAAAACAGCGCCAGGTTTGGGTATCCGGAAAGACGATAAACGAGGGTGTCCGCTCTTGGTGAAAAGGGCACAGGGCCTTGTAGTTGCGGCCAGCCTTAATCAGGTTGACGTAGCCAGATACCACGTCAACAATGTCCAGGCGGGCTTTTACGTCATCTACAGTTGACATTATTGAGGGGCCCCACCAATCGCCGCAGAAGTAGATTAAAATTATAGAAGGTACAACCCGTTCACGCAACCGCGCCACGCTGTTGCGCCATGCAACCGCACCCACCTCACAACCAATTTTGACAAAGATCACCCAGTGCGGTAGCAATACACGAGTGTGAATAATAAATTTGAACCAACCAGAAAGGGGCCTGACATCGTTCGCGCCATGAAAAGACCACTTGTTGAGTGTATCCCCAATTTTAGTGAAGGACGCCGTGCCGAGGTTGTCGAGGCGATTGTCAAAGCGATGCAGCAGGCTGCGCCAATCCATGTCCTGGATACCAGCAGCGACGCCGATCATAACCGGACGGTTGTAACCTTTGTCGGAGAGCCGGAAGCAGTCGAACGGGCCGCGTTTGCGGGGATCAAAACGGCAGCAAAGATGATCGATATGGCCCAGCATACGGGCGAACATCCCCGCCTGGGCGCGTCGGATGTCGTGCCGTTTGTCCCGATCCGCGATGTGGCAATGGACGAGTGTATCGCGATGGCGAAGCGGTTGGGCCAGCGGGTTGGCGATGAATTGAATATCCCCGTCTATCTGTATGAGTCGGCGGCGACTCGTCCTGACCGCGAAAATCTGGCCAATCTGCGCAGCGGTAAATTTCAGTACGAGCAATTGCGAGACGCGATTCGCACCGATCCTGACCGGATGCCCGATTTTGGCCCGGCGGAACTGGGTTCGGCGGGCGCGTCGGTGGTCGGCGCTCGGCCTCCCCTGGTTGCTTTTAATGTGTATCTGAACACCGACAACGTGGACATCGCGACGAAGATCGCCAAGGCAATTCGCCACTCAAACGGCGGGCTGCGTTTTATCAAGGCTAACGGCTTCCTGGTCGAGGGACAGGCCCAGGTGTCGATGAACCTGACCAATTACCAGAAAACCCCGGTTTACCGCGTCGTTGAGATGATCCGGCGCGAAGCGGATCGTCACGGCGTGCGCATCACCCACAGCGAACTGGTAGGTCTCGCCCCACAGGAATTTTTTGTTGAGGCGGCACGCTGGTATTTGCAGCTCGATAAATTTGAAATCGATCAGGTGCTTGAATACCGGATTCAGACCGCCGAGGCCGAACCGTCACCGCTGGCCCAGGAAGAACCGCCGGTTCCCGAAGGAGCAACGCGCCAGGTTCCGGCAGTGGGCGCAGCTTCCATCATCCCTACGGCCTTTGTGAACGCTGTTTCCGAAGGCACATCGACTCCAGGCGGCGGCGCGGTTGCTGCTTTAGCTGGATCGCTGAGCGCGGCGTTAGCCGAAATGGTAGCGCGGTTGACTGTCTCCAAGAAAAGTTATGCCGAGACGCACGAGACAATGAATGCGATTGTGGCGGCGGCGGGTGACCTGCGGCAGCGCCTGTTGGACGCCATTGACGAAGATATCACTGCGTTTAACATGGTCATGGACGCCTACCGCTTGCCCAAAGACGATCCGAGCCGTGCGGCAGCGATCCAATCCGGCATGATTCGGGCGTCTGATGTGCCCCTCAGCGTGGCGCGGATGGCTCTGGAAGCGATGCAGCTTTCTGAAAAAGTGGCCCGGCAGGGCAATAAAAATGCAGTCAGTGATGCCGCCGTCGCCGCGTTGATGGGAATGGCTGCTGTCGAAGGTGCGGCATTGAACGTTCGTGTGAATGCGGTAAACTTGGAAGATGCGGATCAAAAGACGCGCTACCAGGATGACGTCAAATCCCTGTTGGAGCATGCGCGCGTGGTGCGTGAAGCAGTTATTGCAGCGGCGGAAGAACGCGCTGGATTAAACGCTTAAAGGAGATCAACAGAACTCGCGCAATGGAGTTGTGCCCTTGGTATTCTCCTCAACTTCCCCCATTACCTGGAGAAAGGAGATTGGGGACGTTAGGAATTTCAGATACGAGGTAGACACGGTGGGATGGTATTCGGTTCGGAAAATGCCGGGACTGCCGGGCCTGATTGGGCTCGGCATCTTATTGGTAGCAGTGTTGCTGGCAGGGTGCGGCGGCGAGGCGAAATCGGGTGGAACAGGCACAACACAAACTGCTCCTGTGATTCAGGCCAGCCCAACGGTAGATGAATTGGGAACATTGATTGCTATGCAGCAGGTGGCAACTGAGGTCCCGACAGTGACGCCCTGGCCCACTTATACGCCAACGGCGCTGCCCACTGCCACGCTGACCCCAACAGCGACCCTGGCTCCAACAATGACCTTCACGCCTGAATCAACCAGCACCCTGCTCCTCTATCCCACCAACACGCCGCGCTCGACTCAGGTGCAGTTGCAAACCGTTGCACCTCCGGCTGAAGTGGCGCTGGTATCCGATCCAAACGCAGTGGCCGATCATTACTACTTTGCCCGACCGTTTCCCCGCGATTCCAGCGGACAGGTGATTGACTATCTCTCTCGCAGTTACCCCTACGGCTCAACGGGCGGCGGGCAGTTTAAACCGCATCATGGCGTGGATATCCCGAATGTGATGGGCACGGATATTCACGCGGTTGCCTCCGGTTATATTTTTTATGCGGGCACCGACGCCACCCAACAGTTTGGCCCGCAGACAGACTTTTATGGCAATCTGGTTGTTATCCAGCACGATATGCCTGCTTCCAACGGGCAAATGCTTTATTCGCTCTATGGACACATGTCCGAGATAGATGTTCAGACCGGACAGCGTATTGAGATGGGCGAGAAGATTGGCGAGGTCGGTTCAAGCGGTGTTGCCCTGGGCGCTCATCTGCACCTGGAAGTGCGTATCGCAGACCCTTACGACTATGGCAGCACGTATAACCCGGATCTGTGGGTGCGCCCCTGGCCGACCTTTGGCACGCTGGCTGGGACGATGCTGGATCGGGGCGGCAGCCGCGTTTACGACACGATGATCACCATCCGCTCCGTGGAGACGGGGCAGGAATTTTACGCTTACAGTTATGCCAACGATAATGTCAATTCGGACCCTATCATGGGCGAGAATTACACCCGCGGCGATCTTCCCGCTGGCGAATACCGCGTTTTTGTACGTATCCGCAATATCCTGCGTTACGATGGGACCGCTATCATCCAGGATGGCAAAACGACCCGGCTGGATATTCAACTCCGCTAAACATAAATGGAGCGCCGTTTTGACGCTCCATTTTTTTCATCTTCATCTCAAAATTAGTACTTAAAGTTCAACTTTAAAGGAGTATTTTAGGGAAAGAACTGGTGTATTCTATATATAACTGCCGCAGCATATTTCTTTGCGCTCTTCGCAAATTGCCTTTGTTTTTTACGGGCTGATGCTGAGTTAGGAAATGGTTAGTCACACCCCCGAAAAACATTGATTTGGCGGATCGCCACGAGAAGAAGTGATCAACTTGCGCTTTTTCTCGGCTGAACCGGCGCGGCAAAATGATCACTAAACGCTGGTAAATAGATCATTATGAGCCTTTTTCGGCCTCGAACCGATCACAAACGGCTGTTTTGTTGATTTTTAAATGGGCTTAAGTCCAAACGAAAAAGCCCTTTTGGATATTTTGTAGGGTCGCGGCAAACAGCACCCGATTTGTGTCAATTTAAGCAAGGGAACGCTTTTTTCTAAATCGTTTTCCCCTTCCCCCCGCGAAGCTGTGGGGGAAGGGGCAGGGGATGAGGGCCTGCGCCCGCTACCCACAACGTCTGTTTCTTAACTTGATGCATATTGGGCGCTGCTTTGCGTGCGGCAAAGCCGCTAAGCCGCTGCGCCCAATTGATCCCAAAGAATTATTTCGCCTGTTCTAGTCGAAGATGCGATGCCGCCAGACGCCGCCGATCATCGTGCCCAGCACCCGCGTTTCCAGGATTTCATCGGGCGAGATGGTGGTCAGATCGCGGTCCAGAACCAGCAGGTCAGCCAGGAAGCCCGGCGCGAGGGTGCCCAGGTCGTGTTCCATCCCGGCAGCATATGCAGGGCCTTGTGTGAAGCCGCGCAGCGCCGTATCCATATCCAGCCGCCCTTCAGGATACCAGCCATCCGGCCCCGGCGCGCCGTTGGGACGCCGCCGCGTGACAGCGGCATAAACGCCCTTCAGTGGCTCAAATGGTTCGACTGGCGCATCAGACCCGAAGGCCAGCACCGCGCCTGACTTCGATTTGCAAGCGCCAGTTGTAACTGTACTTGGCTCGGCTGCCCCAGTAGCGATCCGCCATCTCAAAATCGGATGTGGCATGGATCGGCTGCATAGAGGCGATCACACCGAGTTGGCCCAGGCGGTGCGCGTCGCTGGGGTGGATCAGTTGGACGTGTTCGATGCGGTGACGCCGTGCCGATCGGGGAATGCCGCGCTGGGCTTCTTCGCCGCGCACAGCCTCATACACATCCAGCACATCATGTACCGCCCGATCCCCAATGGCGTGAATCGTCGAGGGCAGCCCGGCGGCGCTGGCTTTACTGACCAGTTCGTAAATCACCTCTTTGTCGGTGACGACGATGCCATAATTGTCCGGATCCCCCTCGTAAGGGTCAATCATGTGGGCGGTTCGCGGTCCCAGCGCGCCATCAGCAAATATTTTGACACCGCCAATGCGCAGCCATTCATCACCAAAACCCCAGCGGATGCCGAGTTCGTGTGCATGGTGGACAAACGGATCATTGATGTTTTTGACCACGCGAAGACCCAGTTCGCCCCGTTCGCGCAGAATTTGCAGGGCGACCATGCAGCTTGGATCGTCGTAATCGTGGATGCTGGTTAACCCCGCTGCCCAGGCAAGCTGCTGCGCTTCGAGCATGAGATCGGCTTTTTGATCGGGTGACAGGCTGGGAATCTGGGTCTGGACAAGCTGCATGGCTGGGGACTCCAGCAGAATACCCGTCGCCTGCCCGGTTGCATCACGGTGAATACTGGCCCCTGCCGGATCCGCTGTGTTGGCGGTGATTCCGGCAGCCTTGAGTGCCAATGTATTCACCCAGGCTGCATGACCGCTCTTTGCCGCCAGGTAAACCGGGTTGTTGGGGGCAACACGGTCCAGATCAGAGGCTGTGGGGAAAATCTGCTCAGGCCAGTACGTCTGCGACCAGCCTCGCCCGACGATCCATTCTCCAGGTGCAGATTGGCGGACGCGTTCGGCAACGCGGAGCAGTGCCTCGGCTTTGCTGGGCACTTCAAACACATTCACGCTTTTCAGGCTGAGGGCAACGCCTTCCCAGTGGATGTGGGCATCGGTCAGGCCAGGAATGACAGGCCGCCCACCGAGATTGATGATTGTTGTTGTGGGGCGAGCTAGGGAGCGGATCAAATCGTCATTGCCAACGGCGGTTATCCGGTCGCGGCTGATTGCCAGGGCCGTTGCCTGTGGCTGGTTCGGATCGAGTGTCGTGATGCGCGCATTGAGCAAAATCTGGTCGATCATCTGATCCGCTATCCCCTTATCTGGTTGGATTGGTTATGGGTTGCTCGGCTCGCCGCCTTTTTCGACGTCCTCAATAGCTTCAAAGGGCGTCATACCGCCATAGATCACACTCAGCAGGCCCGGAATGTACCGATCCAGGGTGAGAACTGCCGGGTAAATGGTATGGCGAATAAGATTATAGCTGAGTGTTTCGCCTTCGAAATCCAGGCTGGTTTTATAGCGCACTTCGCCGTCAGAGTAATCCATCTCGAAGTTACCAATGCGAATCCCATAATTGGCGCGGGTGATAAATTCGGCAATCGCGATCCGATCTTCTTCGGGAACGCGCACAGGCGCAGAGGCATAAAAGAGAAACTGTTCCAGGTTGACCATAATCTGGGCAAAGCAGCGGAAATCGCCGTGTTTGCTCGAAAAGAAAGTACGGTAGATGTGTTTGCTATCGACCTGCTGCGGAAACCATCCATCTTGCTCTAAAAACTCGCCAAGGGTGGAAAATGCCTGTAGGCCGTTCGGGTTGAGGGGTTGGGGTTCGCGCCCAGCGTCCTGGGGTGCATTGTTGGATGAAGTGTCGGTCATGCTAAATCGGCGCGAAATGCGCTCTATCCTCTCTGTCTCAATCCTTCGAACGATAACTATAGAAACCGTTGTCCGATGATTGTCTAATATATATCATTTTTATCAGAGGGCAATATACCAATAGTCATAATTTGTGAATTTAGAATGAAAACGCCTGATCGATCTCTGCCTGAGTAGGAGCGCCTGCGAATCCAACACGCGTAACCGAATGTGCAGCAAGCCGCGCCGCAATCCGAACCGCGCGTTCCAGGCTGCCCGTACGTGCCCAGGCGATATGCAGCGAGGTCGCAAAAACATCGCCTGCTCCGGTGGGATCAAGCTGATCAGCAGGCACAGCGCTGAAGTTCCAGACCTGTCCATCCTGGTAAATGGTCCCGCCGCGCTCGGCACGAGTTACGACCAGAACCTGCGACTGGCGGGCAAACTGTGCCTCGATCTCTGCATTCTTACGAATATCTTCTTCGCTCAGAACAGCCAATGTCACTTGAGGAAGCACGGTGTCCGCCTCGGCCCAGGGAATCCACTGGACGCGGTGATCAGCATCGGTCCGGCGCATCCACCCCTGTGGAGTAACGCACACACGGCTCCCGCCGAAGGCAGTGATCAAGGCTGGATCGATTTCGTAGGCAATCGGTCCAATATGAACCAGAGGGGTCTGCCGCCACGCAGGAGGCAGTACATCGAGGCTTAGTGGCGCGGCGCGATCATAGAGGTATTGAGTGCGCTGGGAGCCATCATAGCGGTTGTCGAAAGTTGTTGTATGCTCTGCCGGGACGTTAATAACCGTCGCTTCGGGGGGCAGCCCAGCAAGCAGAGGTTCATCTGGGGCGGCGCTGGTCAGGATTCCAACTCGCAGCCCAAAGGCAGCCGCAGTGTGTGCCGCATAGGAAACTGTTCCGCCCAGCCGGAAACCGTCGGGGGTGACATCCGCCGAGATATGTCCAATCAATAGATAGTCTACAGGGCTGGTCATCAGGCGCTCTTCCGTCATAGTGAGGTAAAAACATCTCGCGTTCTCATTGGAGCGGTATACGCAAAATGACTTGCGTATCGAAACGATAATGGGGTATGAGGGGAATCTCCCCCGGTAGCATCAAATAAGAAAGTGCCGCGTAGAGGAAATCGCGCGGCACTGCTTGATAAGTTTAACGGCGGCGAGGAACAATAGTGACTTTGCGGTGTTCCCCTTCGCCCACACTTTGAGTCGAAACCTGAGGATTATCGCGCAGAGCCAGATGGATAATACGCCGCTCGTAGGGGGGCATCGGTTCCATTGCGACGGTACGACCGAGTTGCACGGCCTGTTCAGCCATGCGAATAGCCAGTTTTTGTAGCATCTGTTCGCGGCGGGTTTTGTAACCCTCTACATCCAGGACAATATTGGCGCGCCGCTGCAATTCTCGGCTGGCAATCAAACGTGTAATGTACTGCAAAGAAGCCAGCGTTTCGCCGCGCCGCCCAATCAGCATGCCCAGGTCACGCCCCTTGATTTGGAGAATCCAGGGGGCGTCTTCATCGTGCATAGCCGAGGCATGGTAGACTTCTACTTCCGCATGGATCCCCATTTTCGCCAGCAGTTCTTCCAGCGTTGCCAGTCCGATGCGCGCATCATCATCGAGATCGCTCTCGCTGACGGGGGTAGCATCAGACAGTCCGACCGCGCTCAACCCTTCTTCGTATTCGTCTTCCACAAGTGGTTTGGGAGCCGGGGCCACCTGGACGGGTTTAGGCTCGGGGCGGGGCATTGCTGCCGTGCTCAACCGGACACGCGCCTGCCGAGCGCCGATCCCCAGCAACCCCCGGCTGGGTTCTTCGAGGACTTCAACAATGACACTCTCTCGCGTCACTCGAAGCTGTTCCAGGCCGAGTTCAATCGCTGTTTCGATATCAGGAGCAGTAGTTTCCACAGACCGTGTTTCGCTCATAGTCAATGCCTCTGAAAAGGTGACAAATTATCGGGATTTACTGCTTTTGGCCCTGGTACGGGTGGATCGACTGTCACTGATTCCAGTACGTTTTGGCTTGATAGGCTCAACCGAGCGCTTCGGTTTTTCTTCTTCGCTGTCCAAATCTGCGACGCCGCGCTTGGGCTTGTCGTTCCCATTCAGCGCTGCTTCTTCGGGCGCACGACCAGACATCTGCTTAAAGTCGATGCGGCCCATCATCGCGTATTGGCCGATACCGATCAGGTTGGAACCGATGAAGTAAATTGACAGGCCAGAAGCAAACGACAGGGCAAAAATGCCAAACATCAATGGCATGATGACTGCCATCTGACGAGACATCATGGCGGCCTGATCCGGTTTTTCGCCGGGTTTGGGAGCGGGAGTGGGTGGCATCAGCAGTTTTTGCTGGAGCCAGGTGGTTGCGACGACCAGGATCGGCAAAATGTACAGAGGATCGGGCGTAGCCAGATTAAGCCACAAAAATTTATTATGAAGCGGGACTTGATCAGCCAGGCTGGGCACCCACAGCCGCTGCGACAGGTCGAGAAGCTGCATAGGCGTTGCCGCCAGCGTATTGACGATGGCGCGGTAAAGTCCCATCAGAATCGGGAGTTGGACGATTAACGGGAGGCATCCCGCCAGGGGATTTACGCCGTATTCTCGATAAAGCGCCCACTGTGCCTGAGCTGCTTTTTCTTTATCATTCTTGTATTTCTCTTGAATCTTCTTCAGTTCAGGCCCGACGGCCTGCATCGCTTTTGCTGAGCGCTGCTGCTTCATCGTGAGCGGATAGGTTGCCAGCCGGACGAGGATCGTGAAGACCACAATCGCCAGGACGACATTCCCGCCCAGTATTTTATACAGGAACAGCAGGATGGTAATGAAAGGGTTGATGATGATATCTAACATGAGAAGGCGCCTTTTACTCCTGGTCTAGCCAACGAGATCAGTTATACGTCCAACGTTTATCGCCCGTACTGCTGCTGTAGGCCACCAATACCTGATCTTTGTTGGTCGTACCGACGACAATCAAATTCTCTGCCTGGGCGTCTTCAGAATTTCCCTGAACGAGCACCATCTCGCTCAAGACTGGGCCTTTCGTCTTTTCATCCCAGCGCGATGTCCCATTTTCCTGGGATACTGCATACACATGCCGATCTTCCGAGCCGACGATAACCAGATCATCAACCAGCAGTGGAGTTGCCCGTATAGCCTTGTCTGCTACGTGTTCTTCCCAGATTTTCTCGAAACCGGCATCGGTTGCGCGCACAGCATAGAGATATCCATCCAGGTCTCCAAAATACAGCACGCCATCTTTTAGAACAGGGCCGCCCCATATCCAGTCATGAGTAGAGAAGCGGTCAACAATATCATGCGTATTCAGATCAACGGCTACCATTTCGGAAAGGAAGGTCCCCACGTAGATGCGGTTGTGTTCGGCATCGTAGACCGGGCTGCCCGGCGCTGCTCCATCCAGGTCTTTATCCCACAGCCTATCGCCATTCGCTGGGTTAAGCGCATACAGGTGATGATCCAGGGAGGTCACGTAGAGAACGGCGCGGCTGTTTTCATCATCGGGATTAGCTGGGATGAGCAGTGGAGCCGACCAGACACCATGATTGGTCTCAAAGACCCAATCTTCTTCCCCAGTCGAGCGCGATACTGCTACCACGTTGCTGCTGCCCAGGCCAAAGTAAATCCGATCAGCGTCATAGGTAGCGCCGCTCAACACGCGGTCAGCAGATTTGAGAGAAAGCGGTCCGATCAGCTTTTCGATATCAGGCGCATAGATCCACAGGCCCTTGCCATCGGAACCGATTGCATGCATCCGTCCCTTATAATCGCCTACATAGACCGTTCCATCGTCGGCAACAAGCGGCACGGCATAAAAATCGACCTTATCCTTGGAATACTTCCACAGGCGATCCCCTGTCGTGGCATTCACGGCAACAACTTGCTTGTTGGTTGTGACGTAAATGGTGTCTCCGGGTTTTCCGTCTTTGCTGTTGATGCTGATGCCGGGCCAGTCAACCTGGCCGCCGCCACTGCAAGCAGACAGTAAAACAGCCAGAACGATGAGCAGGCTGAAGACGGTTAAGCGGGATGGTGCATGAAAAACGCGAGAAATGCTCAAATCTACTCCTTAAAGGACTGTCTATGGCACGGGATCGTATCCGCCTGGGCTTAGAGGATGGCAGCGGGCAATCCGCCGCAAACCCAACCAGCTCCCCTTGAATAACCCGTACTTCTGCACCGCCTCGTACGTATAGTGCGAGCAGCTTGGCTCGTAACGGCAGGACGGCGGCATCAGGCGGGACAAGGTGAGCTGATAGAGCCGAAATCAGGGCTAATCCGATATGTTTCACGTCGTTTCTCCCGGTGGGGACCACAGCCCGGCCTGCTGCATCGTTGTCACCACCGCTTCGCTAACTGCTTCGTAAGGCTGCTCAGCAATCGGCCCCCGTGCGATAAAAACCATATCGTGTCCGGGTGTTAATTGCGGATCGGCACGGCGCACAACTTCTCGCAGCATCCGCCGGACTCGATTGCGCACGACAGCCGTTCCCAACGCTTTACTGGTCACAAACCCATAACGGTTGTGGGCCAAACCATTGGGAGCCACGCTCAGGATCAAAAACGGATGCCGCCACGCACGGCCAGTCTTCCGCATACGGACAAAATCTTGCTTGGCTGCGGAGACGTAGATAGCGCTGCATCGCGGCAGATCACAAGCAGTTTAGCTATTCCAGTTGATTTTCTTGACGTGGTTGTTCATCTTGGGTGTCAGAACCGCACGGCCACGAGCACGGCGGGCCTTGAGCACCTTACGTCCGTTGCGAGTGCTCATGCGCTGGCGAAAGCCATGAACGCGAACACGACGGCGCTTCTTGGGTTGGTAGGTACGTTTTGGCATTTTTAACCTCTTTCAAAAAACGCGCACAGGGCGCGGGTTCGAGCTGAGAAAACGCAACGCTAAACAGGTTTTCAGGTTAATTATCCTGCCGTTTGACGGAGGGCAAGTATAACGCATGGACCACCGCTGGGTCAAGCGTCAGCCTGTTGCGGAGCTATAATCAGATAATCTCATTATCATCCGCTGGTTGGCAACCCTGGGCATGTTTCGCTGTAAGGGCTGTTGCCAAAATAACGCTTCCACTCTTCGCTGCTCAGGCTGCGGTTCGCCAGCCTACAGGCGTGCTTCTGCGACTCCTGAAGGCTGATATCCCACAGGTTAACCGTCGTATCCGTGCTGGCGCTTGCCAACAGAGTCCCGTCCGGGTTGAACGCAACACCCGTGATCCAGCCGTTCTGTCCGCGAATGGGCAGGCCAATAGCTCGGCTGGTCGCTACGTCCCACAGAATGATCGTTTTATCGCGGCTGCCCGACGCCAGAACACGCCCATCCGGACTGAAAGCAAGGCTGAGTACCCAGTGTGTGTGGCCGCTCAACTGCCGGATCGATTGGTGGGTTGCTACATTCCACAGCCGGATCGTCCAGTCCCGGCTGCCTGATGCCAGGATTTTTCCGTCGGGGCTGAAGACCAGACAGGTGATTTCATTATCATGCCCGCTAAGCGATTCTCCAGCGGGCTGCTGCGTACCGACATCCCACAGTTGAATCATCGCGCTCTGGTTGCCAGATGCAAGCAGCCGCCCGTCGGGGCTGAAAGCGAGGCTGAGTACCCAGGAGTTTTGTGGATCGGCCATCCGTCCAATTTCGGTATGGGTTTGAGCGTCCCACAGGATAATGAGATTATCCTGGCCTCCACTGGCAACGATTCGTCCATCAGGGCTGAAAGCGAGAGCCATGATCGGCTGTGTATGGGCTGCTGGAATACTGGCGATCTGTGTTCCCGTTTCAACATCCCAAAAGATGAGTGCAGAGTCGGCTCCGGCGGAGACCAACGTTTTTCCATCGGGGCTGAAGACCGCGCTCGTGACGGTATCGGTGTGTCCGTTGAGGATGGCAATCGATTCACCTGTTTTGGTGTTCCACAGGCGTACCGTGTTGTCTTGCCCGCCTCCGGCCTGAAGCCCGCCAGCCGCGGCGACAATTGTGCCGTCAGGGCTGAAAGCCACGCTGGATACTGCCTCGCTGTATCCTGCCAACTGCTGTTGAAGTGGAAATGGAGATGTTATATCCCACAGAATGACCGTTGTATCTTCGCCTGCCGAGGCCAGAGTGTGCCCGTCAGGGCTGAAGGCGACATTCCAGACCTTGCTGCCGTGCCCGATCAGCGGCTCGCGAAGGGGCGCGCCCGATGCGACATCCCACAAACGCACCGTGCCATCTTCGCTGCCTGAAATAACCGTTTGCCCATCCGGGCTGAAAGCCACACTCCGCACCCAGCGTGTATGCCCGCTGAGTTCGCTAAGTTCAGTGCGGCTGGCAACGTCCCATAACCGGACTGTATTATCCGCGCTGCCCGATGCCAGCAGCGAACCATCGGGGCTGAACGCGACTTGCCACACCCAGTTAGAGTGTCCTTCCAGCGGATCGCCAACGGCCTCTCCGCTTTCGACATCCCACAGACCGGATCGTGAAATCGTCACCGCCCGACGCCAGCATCCGTCCATCCGGGCTGAACGCCACGCTGTAGACAATGCCAGAATGCCCGCTTAGCGGTGCGCCAATGAGTTCGCCGCTGGTCGTTTCGTGCAGCAGGATCAGCCCGTCTTCTCCACCCGTCGCTATAATCTTTCCATCCGAGCTGATCGCGACACTCCACACGGCTCCTGTATGTCCGCCAATAGGCTCACCTTCCTGTTCACCTGTTTTGACATTCCATAGGCGAACAGTACCGTCATCACTGGCCGATGCCAGCATCTCTCCATCCGGGCTGAACGTCAGACTGTTGATCGCGTCCGTATGTCCAATAAGCGGCGGTAAAATCGTGTTCTGGGACGCGACGTCCCACAGAAGAATGGTCCCATCACGCCCTGCCGAGGCCAGCGTAAGGCCATCAGGGCTGAAGGCGACAGTCCGCACTGGAGCGGTATGTCCTCGTAAAAAAGTGACGAGATAGGGAGACTTTTCAAGGGCTGTGAACAGGCTGTGCCGTGCTTCAAGCGTATCGCTGACTTTCAAGGCTTCCAGGCTGAGCAGCAGTGACAGATCGATCTGGTCCTGGTTGTTGAGAGCCGTTGCCGCTAACTCACGCGAGCGTGAAATGCGGGACTCCGAGTCGGCGCGATCCCGTTCTTGCACTGCCTTCTGCTGTGATTTTTGCGCCCGATTTTGTTGCTCAAAGGCGTAGAGCGCCAGGATCAGCGCGCCAACCGTTGCCACAATGAGCGTGGCGACAGCCATCTTGACGCGCCGGGCAGCGCGGCGGCGTTTCGCGATGCTGGCTCGAACGTAAGCCTGTTCATTTTCATTGAGAGCGATGCGTCCTGCGGTCATCAGGGCTTCAAACTGGGTCAGGCGTGCCCCGCTCGCCAGAAAGCTCTCATCTCGCCCCGTATTGAGCCACTCTGTGGTCGAGACCGTCAGCCGCTGCTGGACACGCAGATCGTCCCGATTTTCGTTCAGCCATTCGCGAAGCAGTTGCCATTCACGGATCAGTGCTTCATGGGCTATTTCGACTGTTGGCTCACGAGTTTGAGGATCGCGATCAAAGGTTAACAGGCGATATTTGCCGAGTTGTTCCAGGACCGTCTGTATGACCGCTTTACTGCTGCCAATAGAGATCAGTTCCGCCCACCGGACGCGCCGCCGAGTATCTTCTGTGCCGTCTCCCAAACGAATCAGGCGCAGAAAAAGCTGCCGGGCTGCATCCTTTTGTGGGTCATCCATTTCTCGATAGAGATCCTCAGCGCGACGTGCCAGCGCTCCCAAAACACCGCCGCTGGCGCGGTAAGCCTGCAATGTCAGTTTGCGCCCTTCTCGCCGTTCGTACAATTCAGTGAGCGCAAACTGAAGCAGGGGCAGCGCGCCTGGCTGATCGGTCACGTCTGCAATCATGGCGGCAATTAATCCTGGCTCTGGCTCCAGCCCGGCACGACTGGCAGGGCCTTCGATTGCTTCCTGAAGTTCGTCGGGTGATAGGGGGAGTACGACCTCAGTGCGCTGGCGGAACAATTCGCCGAAGCCAGAGTAGAGCAGTGGGCGGTCATAGAAGTCGGCGCGCAGAGTTAATATCACACGCAGTCTGCTGCGGGGCCGCGTGACAGCGACTAACAGGCTTCGCAAAAAGAGCGCTCGTTCGGCCTCATCGTGAACCAGAGTGAAGATTTCTTCAAACTGGTCGATGAGCAGCACAAGTTCGGTATGATCGGCGGGCAAAATACGCCGCACGACTTCAAATAATCCGTTTTCATCCTTTTGAAGAGCGTCGATCAGTGAACTGGATGAATCAAAAGTAACGCCTAGCAGCGCGTTTTCAAGTTCCTGGAAGGGGTGCGCTCCCGGAACCATGCGCGCCACGAACCACCGTTCCGAATTTGGCAGCCCATTGTGGCGAATCGCCGGGATCAAACCCGCTTTGACAACACTTGATTTTCCGCTGCCGCTTGGGCCTACAACGGCCACAAACCGCCCGGATGTTTCATCAGCCATTCGCTGCAAAAGCTGGTGAATTAAATCATTACGCCCGAAAAAGTTCATGGCATCCGCTTCTTCGAATGGGCGCAGGCCTTTATAGGGATTGACTGCTTCTAAAGCTGCTCCCAGGATAAGCGTATGGATGTCATCAAGTGGAGCCGTAAAGGGTCCCCCCTCGGATTCGACGGGCGAAGGAGCGGGCGACTCACGTGAGGTAGCAAAGTCTTCCGTACCACGAATCGCCTGCCGGAAGGCAGTAGCCATGCTGAGTGTGTCCGGAAACCGCTCTACAGGGTTTTTGGCCGTCGCCCGCATAATAACCTGGTTAAATGAATGCGGCAGATCGGGCCGGATAATTTGCAGAGGCGGTATAGGGTCGGTCAGGTGTTTCTGTAGCAATTCAGTGACACTGTTCGAATCGAAGGGGGTTTTGCCGGTCAGGGTTTCGTATAAAACAATGCCAAGGCTATAAATGTCTGTTTGCGGTGTGATGGGTTCAATTTTAATTTGTTCAGGAGCCATATAAGCAGGCGAGCCGAATAACCGCTCTTCCCGTGTAACACTGACTGCTTCTTTGGCGATTCCAAAATCTGCCAGATAAGCATTTTTCTCTTCATCAAGAAGAATATTAGCTGGGGTTAAATCACGGTGAATAATGCCATGACGATGGGCTACTGCCAGAGCTGCTGCAATCTGCTCCAACATTTGAGCCGCAGCCTGAATCTCCCAACAGCCGTTTTTTTGGATGGAGGTAAAAAGATTACCGCCTCGCAGCCAGCGCATCACCAGATAGGCGTTGTTGGGTTCGCGCCAATAGTCGTAGAGCGGCACAATGTGGAGATGTTCCAGGCGGGCGATGAGTTGTGCTTCGGCTTCAAAACGGCGCACAAATTCGGGGTCATTTGCATACTTGGCCAGGATGACCTTGACGGCGACTTCGCGCTCAACGGTCGGTTGGTAGGCGCGGTAAACAGCCGCAAACCCTCCCTTGCCAATCAGTTCCCGCAGTTCGTATCCCCGGATAACCTTACCGTCCAGAGTTTGCATGGTGCCCTCGTTATACCCTAAACAGAAACGCACCGTTGGTCAGGTGCGCTTCTAGAATACAGGAAAGTTGTGTAGAGGGCCATTTAGCCCATCTTGTTATTTGTTCTTGCCGTTGCCGTTACTTGTTACTGCCACCCCCCTGGCTGCCGCCCTGGTTGTTGGATTGCCCAGGCGGTTGACCGCCGTGACCAGGAGGTACGCTGCCGTCCAACCCGGGGTTATTTTCGAGACCGGGCGGGTTTTCACCGCAGTTTGAGGCCGAAGCCGGGTTGCAGTCAGCAGGTGTACCGCTCTCTTCACCATCTGGCGAAGACAAAATAGTCGTGATCTCGTCTTCTGTGAGAGGCTTATGGATGGTAATCTGGCGTTCCAGCAGGCCGATTGGCAGCAGGTTCATTTCAGCCGGATCATAGGGGTATGGCTGGCTGGGTGGCCCGGCTGGCTTCATATTCTCGTCCAGTGGAATTGTGACTTCAGTTCCCGCCGGGACTCTCACCATCTGGTCGAAGGTCTTGACGTGAACCATTCCTTCAACCACGCTGATCGTCATGACGCCCCCTGGCTCAGCACGGAAATAGACCGTCGAGCCAATTTGGATATCGACTTCATTAATCAACAGGGTGATTTCGGCTATCCCTTCGGGCGTTTGAATGACAAAACCGCTCTCGGGCATTTCCGGGCAGACTTCGCCATCGTTGTTGCTGCTAAAATAGAAGGCTTGCATGGGGCCGTACTGTGGCGCAGAAGCGACAACGTCCAGCCCTGCCAGATCACTGTCGTCAGCATTCGCTACCAGGGAGCGGCTAATCCAGCCAAACACCTGGCTGTTTGGAAGCTGGACGCGCAGCCACGAGCTGTCCTCCAGCCGTCCTGTCACAGTCGCCGTTTCCCCAGCCTTGATAGAGCCGATGATCGTTGCCGAAGTGGATGGTTCTTGTCGAATGTTCACATTGCCATTCGATGTGACGGTCACATCCATTGCGCTGGTTGGTGCCTTGAACTGGCTCTCAAGCTCGACATTGCCAAAGAGCAGCAGCGTCGCGTTTTTGTTGGGCTGATCGTTCGCAATATTGGCCTGGAAGCGCAAGAGGGCGACGCCCCATGTATTGGTAACAGGATCCATCGCACTGAGACGCAGGGTTTGCACGTCTGCCACATTGACAATATCACCTTCTGCTGCAAAGGTGAAATTGTCCACTTGAGGTTGAGGGGTGGCATTCAACGAAATATGCCCGTAACAGGCTTCGTTGCGTCCCGTTTTCTGGCAGAGCTGCTCTGTTACCTGATAGGCGTCAGTGACCACCTGTTCGCATGATGGGGCTTGTGAAGAGACGGTGCGGACGGGTGCAGATGGTGTGCCGTTGAACATCAACAGCGCTACCATGATGACTAGCCCTGGAACTCGATAAAGGTGTCGTGTCATTGTATCCTATCCCCCAACCATTTAAACTAGCACCAATCAGTTTATAGCTCTGGGTCCTATGAAGACTGTCGCGTTTTTTGACTAAAGGTAAAACGGCTCGTCATGAGTTAAACAGGTGATCGCTTCTGAATCTGACATATCAAATGAGAATTACCAGTCTCTCATTAAATCATACACCCAAATTCTGTTTTTATAGTCGAGTTTATGAGAATAGAAGGTGTTTGGAAAATGATTATATTTGTTAAGAATATCTAAATCTGTTATGAAAAAATGGGAAGGCAGCAGGTGGCTTATCAATAAGCCACCTGCTGTTTATTTTACCACGCATAAGCCTCTGGGGCTTTGCCTCCTGGTCCAGGCCAGATTTCATCAAGGCGTGTAAGCTGTTCTGAGGTTAGTTTGATTTCGAGCGCCCGCAGGCTGCCTTCGAATTGTCCCATCGTGCGCGGGCCAATGATAGGAGCAGTGACAGCAGGCTGGTGGAACAGCCACGCCAGGGCAACATCGGCTGGTCCTTCCCCTAGATCACGGCAGAATTTCTCGTAGGCTTCAAGCTGTGAACGGTGTTTCTCGATTTCACGCTGAGCATCCTCAGATGCGCGTCGCCCTTCCGCTGCTTTGGCCAGCGCGCCGCCCAGCATACCGCCAGCCAGTGGACTCCAGGGGATCAGGCCCAGCCCAAAAGTCTCACATGCAGGAATCACTTCCAATTCGATCATTCGATCTTTGAGGTTATAAAGGCTCTGTTCTGAGACAAGCCCCATAAAGTGCCGTTCGGCAGCGGTGCATTGAGCCTGGGCGATATGCCATCCCGCAAAATTGCTGCTGCCAACATAGAGGACCTTGCCTTCGCGCACAAGCTGCTCCATCGCCTGCCAGACTTCTTCCCAGGGTGTTCCCCGGTCAATGTGATGCATCTGGTACAGGTCAATATGATCCGTTTTCATCCGTCGCAGACTTTCTTCGCAGGCACGGCGGATATGAAATGCAGACAGCTTGGATTCGTTAGGCCAGTCTCCCATATTGCCGTAGACCTTGGTTGCCAGGACGATTTTTTCACGGCGGCCACCTCCCTGGGCCAGCCAGCGCCCAACGATTTGCTCCGTAATCCCTTCCCCCTTTTTCCATCCATAAACGTTTGCCGTGTCAAAAAAGTTAATGCCGAGATCGAGCGCTTTATCCATAATCGCAAAACTATCTGGCTCACTTGTTTCGGGACCAAAATTCATGGTCCCCAGGCAGAAGCGGCTGACGAGTAGCCCCGTACGACCTAAATGAACGTATTCCATGCTGATTCTCCTCGTTTAATAATCTGTTGTCTGGGGAAATCTCTCACAATCAATTATGGCACCACCCGGCTAACGCTTGCCACCCGGCTGCGCTGTATTTTTCCTTGTCCGGTGCTAGAATTACGAGAAATAGAACTTTTCCATAAGCATTTTTGGAGGGAAGCTGATGTCCCATATAATTCACGCGCCGCGTGGAACCCAGATAAGCTGCAAGGGATGGCTTCAGGAAGCCGCGCTGCGCATGTTGATGAATAATCTTGATCCCGACGTGGCTAAAGACCCGGAACACCTGATTGTGTATGGCGGGCGTGGGCGGGCGGCTCGCAACTGGGAATCATTTGATGCGATTGTGTCGGCCCTTCGCGAACTCGAAAATGATGAAACGCTGCTTGTGCAGTCCGGCAAGCCAGTTGCTATTTTTAAATCTCACCCCGATGCGCCCCGCGTGTTAATTGCCAACTCTAATCTGGTTCCCCACTGGGCGACCCAGGAGCATTTTGACGAGCTGGAGCGCCAGGGCTTGATGATGTATGGGCAGATGACTGCCGGGTCGTGGATTTATATTGGCACACAGGGTATTTTGCAAGGCACGTATGAAACCTTTGGCTCGCTCGCCCGTCAGCAGGGATGGAACACCCTGAAAGGAAAGTTCATTCTCACGGCTGGCCTGGGCGAGATGGGCGGAGCGCAGCCGCTTGCCGTGACAATGAATGAGGGTGTGGCGCTCATTGTGGAAGCCGATCCGCATATGGCCGAACGCCGCCTGCGAATGCGTTATGTAAACGAGGTCGTGACCGATCTTGAGGAAGCTCTGGAGCATGTTATGGCGGCCAAAGAAAAAGGCGAGCCGCTCTCAGTCGGGTTGATCGGCAATGCCGCCGATATCTGCCCTCGGCTGATTAGCATGGGCATTATTCCCGATGTGGTCACGGACCAGACTCCAGCCCACGATCCGTTGTCCTATTTGCCCCAGGGGATGTCACTTGAAGCGGCGCTCCAATTACGTCAGGCAGATCCGGCGGCCTATATCCGGCAGGCGAACCGCGCGATGGCCGTGCACTGCCAGGCCATGCTCGATTTTCAGGCACGGGGCGCGATTGTCTTCGATTATGGCAACAATCTACGCCAGCGCGCCTTCGATGAAGGCGTGACGAATGCCTTTGATTATCCTGGATTTGTGCCTGCCTATATCCGTCCCCTTTTCTGTGAGGGTAAGGGCCCGTTCCGCTGGGTGGCGCTTTCTGGCGATCCGAAGGATATTTATCGCACGGATGAAGCGATCCTGGACCTGTTCCCCGAAAACGAGCATCTTGCCCGCTGGATCAGAATGGCTCAGCGGGATGTCGAATTTCAGGGACTTCCGGCACGTATCTGCTGGCTGGGATATGGCGAACGGGCACAGGCCGGGCTGGCCTTTAATGAATTGGTCGCATCGGGCGAAGTGAGCGCGCCGATTGTCATCGGACGTGATCATCTTGATGCTGGGTCAGTCGCATCGCCCAACCGTGAAACAGAAGGTATGCTTGATGGCACGGATGCGGTATCGGACTGGGCTATTTTGAATGCCCTTATCAATGCGGTTGGTGGAGCGACATGGGTGAGCTTTCATCATGGCGGCGGTGTGGGTATCGGCTACAGTCAGCATGCCGGGCAAGTCATCGTCGCTGATGGAACGCCTGAAGCGGCACGCCGCTTGGAACGGGTTCTGACAACCGATCCAGGTATGGGAATTGTGCGCCATGTAGACGCGGGCTATCCCGAAGCAATTGCAGCCGCGCGGAAGCATGGAGTCAAAATTCCAATGCTGAAATAAAATACCTTTTTATCTTGAACAGGTTTATGGAGCCTGACATTGCGCTGTGGGAGCAGCTTATGGTAAGAGAGTATCGTAGTGAAACTCTGGAGCGAACCCTCCGAACCTTGCACACAGCCGTACCCGGTATCATCGCGTCGGTGGTCGTCAACATTGATGGTTTGCTTGTAGCGGCGTATCCGCTTGGTGACGAGGATAACCCTCAGAATCCCACCAGCAGCCCCCAGGTCGCGGCTATGGCGGCAACGCTCATCGGGCTGGCTGAACGTACCCTGATCCGGCTGGCGCAGGGCAACCTGGAACGCCTGTTGATGGAAGGCGAAGAAGGAGTCATGGTTGTTTATCCAGCAGGACGTGCGGCGCTGGCCGTGTTGGTGAGCAAAGATGTCAAAATGGGGATGGTCCTCTATGCTGCTGCTCGCGCTCGCAACGATGTGATGAAGATATTAGGCGGCTAAAAAATAAAGCGCGGTTGAGGTTGCTCAGCCGCGCTTTGTTGGTCGCCTAAATCGTTTGGTCCTTTGGGGGCGCTGGAGGTGGCTCGGCGGGTTTCTCCGGCTCTTCCTTCTTTTCCTCAGGTTTAGCGGGCTGCTCACTGCTGCTTATTTCTGGCTTGGTTTCCGGCTGGAGCTTTGGTAAATCTTCGAAATTGATTGGTTCCGTCGGCGCGGGATGTTCTGGGACAGTAATAATCGGAACGGACGGAACTTGTTCTGCCTGGGCAGGCTTGGGCGTTTCGGGCCTTGCCTGAGTAGATTTTTCGCTCGCCTCAAAAAAGATGTGAAGCGCCATTTGCCCCAGGCGTATTTCATCACCGTCGTGGATCCGGTACGGGCGATGAGCGCTAAGCCGCTGCCCATTTAAAAAAGTACCGTTACTGCTGCCCAAATCCCATAAATCCAGGGTTTGCTCGTCACCAAAACGAATCGCAGCATGCCGGCGGCTGACACCCATCCGGTAGCCTGCAAAAGGAGTCAGGTCAATATCGGGCATCGCGCCTGTCGCCGGATCGCGCCGCCCAAAGATTGTTTCGGGTTTGGGTTTAAACAGGATCGGTTCCGGGCTGCCTTCTATTTGCAGCCGAATCGACATCCCTTCTTCAAACGCAGCAGTTCCCTGCACCTTGACATTCGTTAGCACGCTTGCTTCGATCCCGATCTCGGCCTTTTCTTGCTCCGATGATGATTTGAGAGATTTGGTGCTAACTGGCCCGCTGCCAATCAAACTGGCTCCGCAATTTTCGCAGAAAACGATTCCAGCTCGATTATGATGTCCGCAGTTTGGACACTGTTGCATTTAGCACCCCCTACCATGATGTAACGGCATGTTTCTCAACATTCTTCTTGGATTTTCTAAATAAACCCATATAATCTTAGGACACATTGTTGAGAAATGCTAGTCGAGACGTTTTCCTCTCAAAAGCAATACAGCATTCTTATTCTAATCCAAAAGCAAATTTGAACTATAAAGGTCTTTTAAAAGTATAGTTAGAGATTGATATGATGGAGCCTTTCATGACCGAAGTTGATGCCACGCCCTCTGATGGCGAACTGATTCAGTGCCTCCAAAAAGCAGACCTTAACGCATTGGGATTATTGTTTGAGCGCTATCGGACCCGTGTTTATCGTACTGCGTTGATGATCGTCCGTGATCAAGCCGCCGCTGAAGATATTTTGCAGGATTGTTTCCTGAAGGTGTATGCCAACGCACACCGGATTGATATTGAACGTCCCCTGGCTCCCTGGCTGTACCGGGTGACGGTTAACCTGAGCTACACATGGTTATCACGCGGTCAAAATAGGCGTACCTCGATTGACAATTTTGTTGACCGGCTGATCAGCCCGATGCGCCAGGCTCCCGACCGGTTGACTGAACAAACTGAGTTACGCCAGAGCATTCGTAAGGCGATAGGCGCGCTAAGCATTGATCAGCGCGTTGTGGTTGTGCTGTATTACCTGAACGGTCTAAGTCTCCAGGATATTGCTGAGATTTTGGACCTGCCGATTGGAACGATCAAATCCAGGCTCTATTACGCGCGGGAAAACCTGCGCGGCAAGTTAGGCGCAAATATGATTTGGCTTCCTGAGGTAGCTCATGGATATCTCTAAACATGCGAAGACTCTCTTTCGCCAACCATCGACTGAACCAGATCGCGTGATTGACAATTGGATCCGCGAGGCGTTGTGCGATGATGCGCCGCTGACTGTTCCGCCTGGAGCGTGGGATCGGCTGCGCAAAGCGATCATGGATCGCAGATTTGTTCGCAGCCGTGGCATGTGGCTTTTGGACGAACCCTTCCGCGATCCGCCTGAGTTGCTGCCTACGACTTTAAACGAGCGCCAGCTTAAACGCGCGATGCGCCTCTACAACGGCATCCGGCCCGAGGAATATTTTGGCTACCAGATCAAAGAAATGGTCTGGACTCATCTTTTGCCAACTTTCTCTGCCGTAGTGAATCTGTAAAGTTTCGCCGTGTTGTCTTGATGAGAGGGTAGGCCTGGCCTGCCCTCTTTTGTTTTAAGGCGCTATAATAATGACCTATGATACTTAGTGAAAGGAAACACTTATGAGTAATCCGCATCCCATTGCCCGCCTGATCGATCACACCCTGTTGAAGCCCGATGCCACCTCTGAACAGATCAGCAAATTATGTGCCGAGGCGCAGCAATATCACTTTGCTTCGGTCTGTGTGAACCCCGGTTACGTGAAGCTTTGTGCCGATTTGCTGCGCGATGTTCCTGATGTAGCTGTCTGCACGGTGATCGGCTTCCCGCTGGGGGCCACAACCACCGAGGTGAAGGTTTTTGAGACGCACCGCGCGATAGCGAGTGGCGCAACCGAGATCGACATGGTGATCAATGTCGGCGCGCTCAAATCGAATGATTGTTATGGCGTGCAGAATGATATCACTGCGGTCGTTACGGCGGCTCATGCGGGCGGGGCGCTTTGTAAGGTCATCCTGGAAACCTGCCTGCTCACCGATGACGAAAAAGAGATCGCCTGCCGTATCGCCCAGGAAGCGGGAGCCGATTTTGTGAAGACCTCAACGGGCTTCAGCACAGGTGGCGCGACCGTAGCAGATATCACATTGATGCGCCGTGTAGTCGGCCCGCAGATGGGTGTTAAGGCGTCGGGCGGCATCCGGTCTTATGCCGACGCAAAGGCCATGATCGATGCAGGTGCGACTCGCATCGGAGCCAGCGCGGGTGTGCGCATTGTGAATGAACTGATGGGCCTATCGACTGAGGCAGGCGCAGGCGGTTCTTATTAGTTTGATTCTTTGGGGGGATAGCGGCGTGCCACTTTTAGAACGGTTCAAGTATCCGATTTTTGCGCTGTTGGCTGTGGCGCTGCTTACCGGGATTGCCGTGCTGTTGTGGCAGCGTCCTGAACCTACGACGATTGCTGTTATCCCTCCCCAGCCAACTCTTGTTCCATCTCCCACGCCTTTGCCTTCTATTACCCCTACCCCTGGACCGTATATGGTCTATGTGACCGGGGCTGTCGCCAACCCTGAAGCGCTGATCATGCTGAATTATGGCAGCCGCGTTTATGATGCTCTCGCAGCAGCGGGCGGCGCGCTGGATAATGCCGATCTGGAACGGGTGAATCTGGCGCAGGTGCTGCACGATGGCGATCAGGTCCAGGTTCCGACAGTCAAACCCGGTAAGGCGGAAACGATTGTCCAGGTAGTCACAGCCACTCCGGGGAACAATACGGTTTATGTGACCGGGGAGGTTGTTTATCCCGGAACCCTGCTAACGCTGCCTACCGGGAGTGTCGTTCAGGATGCGATTGACGCAGCGGGTGGCCCCACCGATCGCGCCGACCTGTCAGGTATTAATCTGGCTCGCCGCGTGAATGATGGAGAACAGGTTCACGTCCCGTCCCTCATCGAGGACGACAATATCCAGACGGCAACGCCAAACAGCCCCACGCTCGTTCATGTGAACAGTGCCACGCAGGAAGAACTGGAGACGCTGCCCGAAATTGGCCCCGCTACGGCCCAGGCGATTATCCAGTACCGGACGGAACATGGGCCGTTTAACAGCCTGGAAGACCTGGATCAGGTTCCTGGCATCGGCCCGGCGACGCTCGACAAGATTCGGGATTACGTGGTGTTCGATTAGGGCGGAAAATTCATTTAGCCCCGAAATTAATCTCATAAGGCCGAAAAAAGATGTCATTAGGGGCCGTTTTGATCAAACTTGGCCCTTTTTTGCTGACTCGGCTACGGGAAGAAATAAACTTAGTTGATCGTTTCTTCTCGTGGCGATCCCCGATAACTATTTTTTTGAGGGGGTCTCCTAACCGTTTTCAAACTTTGGCCCTGGCCGCAATAGGAAAAAAACAGGTTCACCTCGGAGAACGCAGAGCATGCCTCTTAGAGAGAGAACATACTATGATTATAGAACTAATGTTCTATTCTGTCAATACTCGGAGAGACTAGTCGGCTGGCACCTGCATCGTTAAAACATCCTGCCAGCGCCAGCCCGTATAATGCCCGGTTTCGGGGAGCCGTACATTGGTGATAATCCGCTGCGGCGCTTCATTGCTGGTTAGCGAAACGAGCCAAAGCTGGATGATCTGGCTGTCACGCGGCTGGCGAATAACGAAGAGATGTTCTGCCCCGGCCCAATAAACGGCTTTTTCGGTTGCCCCGCCAGGAAAATAGATCTGGCGCAGTGTACCATCGCTGGGCGCAAAGAGATAAAGTCCCTCGCCTTCGGGCGCACCGGAAACCGTATAGGCCATCCACGCCCCATTGGGTGCCCAGTCGAGCGCATGAGGCATCGGAATCTGCTTGGGGATGATTTCACTGCTGTTATCACCCAGGTGGTAAGCGACCATCTGATCTGCACTGACCGCGAAGGTGATTCCCAACGAACTGACCGGCCACGCCATCCTCGTATCTTGCGCCAGCGTGCTGATGTCGATGGAGTCAATGTGATGAGCAACCGTGTCAACGCGATACAGGGTCGGATGTGTTCCACGTGCACTCGCGTTTACATCCCAGGCCAGCAGCGCCGTGTTACCATCGGACCACGCCGCTGGAGCCAGCAGCGTTTCTTCGGGAGTAGGATTGCGGGCCAGTTCCACGCGGAAGCCGCTGTCTGGTGTCACCCGCCAGATGCCCTGGCTGATCTGCCGCTGCCCATCTGTGGGCAGTGGATTTACTACGGTATAAGCGATTTGACTGCCATCAGCCGTCCATACAGGAGCGCCCCACGCAAAGTCGCTCGCCGGAACGAGAACGTGATTGGTTTGAGCGGTTACATCAAAAAGGGCAAGCTGACCCGTCCCATCGGTGTAAGCAAGCTGGCGGCTGTCCGGCGACCAGGACCAATCCGCCATGTCACTCACCGGGATGCGGGCGTATCCTCCCGGCTGGCGAACCTCAATAATGTGCAGCGTTCGTCCCTGTTGTAGGGCTAGCCAGCGGCCATTCGGAGAAAACTGAAGATTGCGCGGATCATTGAGGTGAGCCAGATGCAGCGCGACCGCAGACGTTCCATTTTCCAGTCGCAGCACAACGATGCCGTCATCCGTTGCGGCGGCTACAACCGCGTTGGGGCCGTGATAATCGGAAATCAGTTCCAACCGGTTGAGTGTTGTTTCGCCGCTCGACGGAACAAGCAGAGCAAAGGCCAGCGCCAACAAAATCAGCAGCAAAGTGGTCGGATAGTCGGGGTGCAGCAGTTGGCTGAGCCGGTAGGCCAGCAGGCGGCGGCTGCGTGGTTTACGCCACTCGGACTCAATGGGATCAAAGCTCAGCGGGGAAGAGGGTTCCGCTTCATCAAGGCCCCTGTGCAGTTCCCGGCTGATCTGCTGGGCAAAGACCAACATTTCGGCGGCAGCGGTCTTGCAAAGAGAGCAATCTGCCAGATGATCGCGGATTTTTTGTTCCTCATCTGGCAGCAGTTGTCCTAAAGTGTACTCTTGTAAAGTAACTTCATCGATATGCTCTTTATTTAGCGGATGGTTTCCGTTGCTAACCATCGAAGTTGTTCGTCTCCCAGGTACGCACGCAGTTTCTCAATCGCCAGGCGCAGTCGTGATCGCGCCGTATTGAGAGAACAGCCCATGATGTCTCCCATCTCCTTATACGTACAATCGGCATAAAAACGCAATACGATTGCTTCGCGGAGTTTGGGACTGAGTTGGTTCAGGGCTTTGCTCAGGCCAGTTTCGGCCTCATTGCGCATGTACCGGGCTTCGGGGCCAGCCGAGTGATCGCGGATCTGGTTGCCCATACCCAGCCATTGAGCTAATGGAATGCTGGGGAGAACTTTGCGCCGGCGCTTGTCGCGGGAACGGCTGACGGTGATCGTGTGCAGCCACGTGCTGAAGCTGCTTAAATCGGCATTGTAGCGTTGAATATTGAGCAGCGCATAGGTCAGGGCGTCCTGGGCGACTTCTTCTGCGTCGGCAAAATCGCCCAATAGACCAAGCGCGAGTCGAAAGGTTCGGAGTTGAAACTGGTCAAAAAGTTGACGAGCGGCTCGCTCATCGCCTTCTTGTGCCCGGCGAACAAGCAGGACATCGTCCATGGTCTTTTTTCCGATTTTTCTTGGAGTGCTACTAGGCCTATATCTATAATACATCTTTTTTGCGCAAATAGTTCAACTGAAATTTAAAGTTGATCAATTGCGCAATTATCGTGTCAACTGGTATATCGCATAAGAGCTGGACCCGCAAAAGAGCAGCCCCATAATCGTGACTAATCCGCACATGACGATATTTTTTCCCAGGCGCAGCGACGAGGTGATAATAACCCATCCGCCGAGCAGCATCAAGCCGCCGATCCCCAGGCAGAGCGTTTGGGCCAGTGTCAGGCCCCAGGGGAGTGTCTCGCTCATGTTAATCTGTGCCTCCACTGAAAACGACCTGACCGCGCTTGATTACGGTCTGCGCGAGATTAGTCCCAAAACGATAGCTCAGGTGCGGGTAACTGGCACTGTTCCAGATCACCAGATCGCCCTGCTTGCCAACTTCCAGGCTGCCGACCTGATCCCCCCGGCAGATGGCATAGGCGGCGTTGATCGTCGCGGCGGCGAGCGCCTGGGCCGGAGTCAGCCGTAAATAGCGCGTCGCCAACGCCATCACAAACTGCATATTTTCATTCCAGGCCGTGCCGGGGTTGCAGTCCGTCGCAATCGCCAGGGCTGCCCCTGCTTCCAGGAACTTTTTCGCGGGAGAATAGGCGGTGTGTGCCAGTCCAAACGGAGTTGGCGGCAGCGGCACGACGATGGTGTCCGATTGCCCTATTGCGCGGATATCGTCGTCCGGCGTAGTGACGACATGATCGGCGGAAATCGCGCCCAGTTCGGCGGCAAGTCGTGCCCCGCCCAGCGTCTCAAATTCGTCCACGTGTACTTTGAGCTTCAAACCGTGCCGTTTTGCTGCTTCGAGAATGCGCCGCGTCTGATCAAGGCTGAATGCGCCGACTTCGCAGAACACATCGCAGAACAGCACGCCGGGCCAATGTTCTGCTTTCCAGGCGGCGACAGCGGGCAGCATCTCGTTGATGATTAGGGAGACGTACCCTTCGGGATCGTCTGCATATTCGGGCGGCACGGCATGCGCACCGAGGAACGTCGGCACAAGATCGAGGGGGTGTTCCATATCCAGCAGGGCGATGGCGTTCAGTTGGGCGAGTTCTGTGGCTGTGTTGAGACCATAGCCCGTTTTGACCTCTACCGTCGTTGTGCCATGCGCCATCATCGCATCGAGCCGTGCTTTGGCCTGTTCGACCAGCGTATTCAGATCAGCGGCGCGGGTTGCCATCACAGTGCGGTTGATCCCGCCCCCAGCCGCCATAATCTCCTGGTAGGTCGCCCCCGCCAGCCGTTTCTCGAACTCATCGGCGCGATCCCCGGCCCAGATCAGGTGGGTGTGCGGATCGACCAGCCCCGGCGTCACAAGTTTTCCCCCGGCGTCGATGGTCGTTATACCCGAATAGGCATCGCGGATAGTGCTGTCCGGGCCAACGGCGGCGATCAAACCATCGTGAATCGCGACAGCCGCGTTTTCCAGTAAGCCCAGATCGCCCAGACGCGCCCCACGCTGCGGGCCGCCGTTATGGGCGGGAATGGTGCAAAGCTGGCCGATATTGTGGATGAGAAGATCAGTTTTTTCGCTCATAATCAAAGTGTAGCATAGGAACAAGGGCAGGATACAATTGGCGGCAGTGTGTGCAGCAAAAGTGAGGCGTTGATGCAGTTCGATATTCTAACACTGTTCCCGTCGATGTTCGAAGGACCACTGACGGAGAGCATCCTCAAGCGTGCCCAGGAAAAAGGGCTGATCCAGGTACGCTTTCATGACTTCCGCGATTACGCAATGGACAAACATCGCACCGTTGATGATACACCCTACGGCGGCGGAGGCGGCATGGTTTTGAGGCCGGAGCCGCTGGTGATGGCAGTCGAAGACGTGCGCGGCGCAGATCGATACACGCCTGTCATTCTGATGACGCCGCAGGGCCGGGTCTTTAACCAGAGAATTGCTCAGGAACTCTCCGAATACCCACGTCTGATCCTGGTCTGCGGGCGCTATGAAGGTTTCGACGAGCGCATCCGGCAGACGGTGGCAACGGACGAGATCAGCATTGGCGATTATGTCCTCACGGGCGGCGAACTGGCGGCGATGATCCTGGTCGATGCCATCTCGCGCTATATCCCCGGCGTGTTGGGGGCCATGTGGGGCGCGGAGGAAGACTCCCACGCGATGGGCCTATTAGAGTATCCCCACTACACACGCCCGCCAGAGTTTCGAGGATTGGTCGTTCCCGATGTGCTGCTGAACGGCAACCACGCGGCGGTGGATCAATGGCGGCGGCGGGAGGCGATCCGGCGCACCTGGCAGCGCCGTCCTGATCTGCTGTTAAATGCCTCGCTCACTGAGGCAGAACGTTGGTTCCTGGCGGAATTGGCGGAAGACGACGCCCCGATGCCCGGTTAGCCGGGAATCCAGCGTAAGTCGGGGCGGGCAGCAGGGTAGGCAGTGGGATCAACGCCCAGCAGGATCAGTACAGCGTCGCGTGCAAAGAAATGGCCTGCTGCTATAAGGTCAGCGTTCTGGCGGGGATTTGCCAGCAGTTCCGCAACCAGTTTACACTCACACTGGTAACCCATATTGGCGAGATCGAACGGGGCGCGATCATAAACTGCCAGCGCGATATCCTGGTAGACCTGTTCCAGCGCTGGGATGTGATTGGCTTTCGGCGCGGGATCGAACATGCCCAGCGGCACTTGCAGCGTGATACACTCAAATAAAGAGCGCGTTGCCAGCAAGCGGCAGCCAACCCACAACGAGTTCAACGGCAAGACCGCCGTACTCCGTCTGGGCAGCGGTGGGCTGGGGAACCTGGATGTCCACCAGACGTGGATCTCTGCCCGGAATATACCGTTCCGCAAATGGCCCAGCCAGGTTGTTTTGCCGCCACAGCTCCTGAATCACATTTTGCCATTGTCTGTCACGCAGCATGTCGAAGCTGATATTCAGTTCATAATCTCCGCCTCGCCAGTACGCATCGGGATCGGAGTGGGCTGCCAGATGGAGTACCATAAAGCCTCGTCAAATGGGGAGCATTGAAGCAGTGCAGGCAGTGTACTGTGAACTGCATCTGTTGGTCAAGCGAAAGCGGCTTGACGGGGACCCTCCTATCCTTTACAATTCGGGACTTGCATGGAGAGCTAAAAACGCATGTTTGAGAGCCTGAGTGATCGTCTTCAAAACGTTTTTGAGCAGCTTGGCCGCAAGGGTAAACTGACCGAGGCTGATGTAACGACCGCCCTGCGTGAAGTGCGTATGGCGCTGTTGGAAGCCGATGTCAATTTAAAGGTTGCCAAAGACTTTATTAAGCGCGTGCAAGAACGCGCGATTGGCGCGGAAGTTCAGAAAAGTCTGAAGCCGTCCCAGCAGGTGATCAAAATCGTTCACGAAGAACTGATCGCGACGCTGGGGCAGCCCGGACGCTTGAATCTGAGCGGCCCGACGCCCCGCGTGATCATGCTGGTCGGTTTGCAGGGGTCTGGTAAGACGACCACAGCGGCAAAGCTGGCTTTGATGCTGCGCCGCGAGGGCCGCCGCCCCTGGTTGATCGCTGCTGACACCTATCGCCCCGCCGCTGTCGATCAAATCGTGACGCTGGCGAAGCAGATCAATGTGCCGATCCACGAAGAAGGCATCCAGGCGTCCCGCCGGATATCGCGGTGCGTGGACTCCAGGCGGCAAAGGCGGCTGATGCGACGGTGGTCATTATCGACACCGCCGGGCGGCTGCAGATCGATGATCGCCTGATGAGCGAACTGGAAGCGATCCGAGATCGCACCGAGCCTGCCGAAGTTCTGCTGGTGGCAGACGCGATGACCGGGCAGGAAGCGGTGCGGATTGCCGAGGGCTTTAACGAGCGCGTTGGGCTGACTGGCCTGATCCTGACCAAAGTCGACGGTGATGCACGCGGCGGCGCGGCGATCTCCATGCGCGAAGTGACCGGCGTGCCGATCAAATATCTGGCAACGGGTGAAAAGCTGGACGGTTTCGAACCGTTCCACCCGGATCGCCTCGCGTCCCGCATTTTGGGGATGGGCGATGTTCTGACCCTGATCGAAAAGGCAGAAGAGGCTTTTGATGAAAAAGAAGCCGAGCGTTTGCAGCAAAAGCTTCTCAAAAACCAGTTTACGCTGGAAGATTTCCTCAAGCAGTTGCAGCAGGTAAAGAAGATGGGGTCCATTGGGCAGATTATGGATATGCTGCCCGGCATGGGCCGCCTGCGCCAGCAGATGAACATCGACAATGAGGAAACCCAGCAGCAGATGAAAAAGGTCGAGGCCATCATCTATTCGATGACTCCTCCGAACGGCGCAATCCCAAGCTGCTCAATGCCAGCCGCAAGAAGCGCGTCGCCGCGGGAAGTGGCACGTCCGTCCAGGAGATCAATTCGCTGCTCAAACAATTCCGTGAGATGCAGCGTTTGATGCGTATGATCGGGAAAGGGCATATGCCCAAAATCCCTGGTCTATTTCGCTAAGTTTTGGGGTACAATAGACCCTGCTGTCGCAGCTAGCCCGGCAGTCCTTCCCTGCCATATCCTCTAGCAGCCAGCGGCAGGTTATACTTGCCAATCATTAGAAGGATAGAGGAACACAGTATGGTTCGTATCCGTCTGCGCCGCGTTGGGCGCAAGAGACAACCCAGCTATCGTATCGTCGTAGCCGATTCGCGCAGCCCGCGTGACGGCGCTTATATTGAGATCATTGGTTTTTATAACCCGCGCACGCAGCCTGCGACGATGACGTTGAAGGAAGATCGGGCGCTCTACTGGCTAAAGAGTGGCGCGCAGCCCAGCGAACCTGTGCAGCGCATCCTGACCAAGACCGGCACAATCGCCCGTCTGGAGCGCCTGCACAAGGGCGAACCCGTGGAAGCTCTCGTAGCCGAAGCCGAAGCCGCTGTGACAGCTCAGCCTGAGATCAGCCCGAAGACGAGCTATCCAGCCCAGAAAAAAGCGTCCAAGGCCGAATAGGCAGCAGTGGCGGCGTTTTAGGATCGATGAACGGTAATGATGCGGACGGTATGCAACCGTCCGCATTTGGGCTTATACACAGGGTAGGGAACTATGAAAGAACTGATCGAGTATATCGCCAAGTCGCTGGTCGATGATCCTTCGCAGGTAAGGGTGGTCGAAACTACGAGCGGTTCATCTTCTGTGCTGGAACTCAAAGTCGCTCCGGAAGATATGGGGCGTGTCATTGGTAAAAATGGCCGTGTTGCCAACGCGATCCGTGTTCTGGTGCGCGTCGTAGCAGCCAAAAACGGCAAGCGCGTCACACTCGATATCGTCTAAACATGCCATCATCAGAACCCGCATTTTTACTGTTGGGGCAGGTTCTTCGCCCACATGGTGTGCGCGGTGAACTGCGTATAAACGTGCTGACTTCCTATCCTGAGCGGATCGTGCCAGGGACGGAAGTTTATCTCGGTTCTAATCCCGACGATGCAGCCAGCGCCGTTCGTTATGTCGTTAAAGGCGCACGCACCCATCACCAATATCTCATTTTGCAGCTCGAAGGCATCAATGATCGCAACGAAGCGGATTTTCTGCGCGAACAGTTTGTGATGGTTCGCCTGGAAGACGCTGTTCCGCTCGAAGAAGATGAGTTTTACCTCTTTCAGGCACTTGGCCTGAAGGTTTACACCGAAGAGGGCGAGCATCTAGGCGAAGTCACCGAGGTATTGGAAACAGGCGCGAACGACGTCTACGTGGTGCAGGGCGAACGCGGCGAGATTTTGCTACCCGCCATTGACGAATGCGTGCTGGATGTCGATATTGAAGCGGGCAAAATGACCGTCCGGCTGATCGAGGGCTTGCTGGGCGACTGACAGGCCATGAATGCGCGCAAGTATTGGTTAGGCTTTAATGTGGTTAAAGGGGTCGGGCCGGTCCGCTTACGCGCTCTGCGCCAGTATTTTGGCAGCCTGGAAACCGCCTGGCACGCCTCCGAACATGATCTGCTGGCGGCAGGATTAGACCAGAAAACCGCTGCCAACGTCATCAAAGAACGGCAAGCGCGCGATCTGGATCAACTGCTCCATAATCTGGATGCGCTGGGCGCTGTGGCGCTGACGCTCGATGATCCCGATTACCCCGCGCTGCTGCGTGAACTGCCCGATGCACCCCCTGTTTTATATGTTAAAGGCTGTCTGGCCGACTCTGATCGCTGGGCACTTGCAGTTGTTGGCACGCGCCGCGCGTCTGTTTATGGGCGCGATATGACATACCAGCTTATCCCACCTCTTGTCCAGGCAGGTATCACCATTGTCAGCGGGCTGGCTCTGGGAATTGATGCTGCTGCTCACAAAGCTGCGCTGGATGCCGGAGGGCGCACGATTGCCGTGTTAGGCTGCGGCATTGATCAAATTTACCCCCCAGAGCATCGCCACCTTGCATCCGTCGTCACAGAACACGGCGCATTGGTAACTGAGTTTCCGCCAGGAACGCCCCCGGAAGGTAAAAATTTTCCTGTCCGCAACCGGATTATCAGCGGGTTAACACTGGGCGTGCTGATAGTGGAAGCACCTCCCGGCAGCGGTGCATTGGTCACAGCCGATTTTGCCGCTGAACAGGGACGTGATGTATTCTCTGTACCAGGCAATGTGACATCGAAGAACAGTATTGGGCCGAATCAACTCATCCAGTCGGGGGCCAAACTCGTCCTCAACGCGCAGGATATAATGGACGAATTGAATTTGACGCCAACCACCATCCAGACACGCACTGAAATTCGCGAGGTTGCGCCGGGCAGTCCTGTAGAGGAAGCGCTGCTGCGCTGTCTGGGAGACGACGCTCTGCACATTGATGATATTTGCCAGATGGCTGGTCTGCCCATTACCCAGGTCAGCAGCGCGCTGGCGTTGATGGAACTCAAAGGGATGGTGCGCCGCCTGGATGGCATGCAGTTCAGCCGGGCGCGGGGTGGTGGTGGTGAACTGCGCCGCCTCGATTAAGAGGGATTGTACGTCGTGTGAGCACGGCGTTTTTATCTACTCAGGATGAAGTCGAGCAAAAACATGGATCATTTATATGCGTTGATTATGGCGGGCGGCAGCGGAACACGATTGTGGCCGCTCAGCCGCAAAACCCGCCCCAAACAGGTGCTTCCCCTGGTGGAGGAGCATACCATGTTCCAGATTTCCGTCGAGCGGCTTGACCCGCTGCTGCCACCAGACCGGATTTTCGTTGTCACGGGGCGTGATCTGCTCGACCAACTGCGCGCGGATGCGCCGCAGATTCCCGCTGAAAATTTTATTGTAGAGCCGTTCGGTATGAACAATGGGCCTGCTGCCGGATTGGGAACGATGCATATCCAGAACCGCGATCCCGACGCCATCATCGCCTACCTCGGCTCCGACCATCACATTGCCGATAAGGACAAGTTCCGGCGAGTACTTGCGGCTGGGGCCGAACTGTCAAAAGAAGGGTATATCGTTACGTTGGGGATTTCCCCTTCCTTCCCTTCGACCGGGTTTGGCTATATCAAGCGCGGTGAACCTCTGGCCCAGGTTGGTGAGTTCCAGGCTTATCATTCGGAGGGCTTTGTGGAAAAGCCGGATACCGACACGGCAATCCAGTTCCTGACGACAGGAATGTATAGCTGGAACAGCGGCATGTTCATCTGGCATATCGACCAGATTTTGGCCGAATTTGCCCGCCAGCAGCCCGCTATGTTTGCCCTGCTGGAAGAAATCGGCTGCTCGATTGGGCTCGAACAGTATCAGGAGACACTCGAACAGGCCTGGCCGAAGATGAAGAAGCTTTCCATTGACTATGCGGTGATGGAAGGGACTCAAAACATGGCGGTCATTCCGGTCGATATCGGGTGGAGTGACATCGGGAGTTGGGCAACCCTGTTTGAAGTGCTGGCTGGCGATCTGGATGGCAATGTCTCACGCGGGCACGGGCACGAGCATGTTAAGATCGATACAAAAGAGACACTCATCGTCAGTGACCGTATGGTCGTGACGATTGGCATCGAAGATATTGTGATTGTGGATACCGATGACGTCCTGCTGGTCTGCCACCGTGATCGCTCACAAGATGTGCGTCAGGTGGTTAGCTGGCTTAAAGAAGCAGGTGATGAGTCTCACCTGTAACGATCATGCCTATGGTACTTGTCGCGGCGACGATTGATTTGCAGTTGGCTGCTGTGTTTTCGCTCAAAGAGAAGCGCAGCATCCTCAAGCCGTTGATCGCGCGGCTGCACAAAACGTTTAACATTGCGGTTGCCGAAGTGGATCTGCATGATGCGTGGCAGTCAGCGGCGCTTGGTGTGGCAATTGTCAGCACCAGCGCCGCGCACGCTGAATCGTATCTGGAGAATGTTCTCCGCTGGATTGAGCATAACCGTCCCGATGTGGAAATCGTTGATCATACCTTCGAGGTGATCAACTTCGGGTGATGTGTTTGCCAGACAGATATCCGCGAACGGCGCTCATACTTCTTCAATAATCTGAATGGCATCAATTTCCTGGCGCAGTTGTTTCGACTGCGCCGCTTTTTCTTCCAACGCTTTTTTCTGCCCCTGATAGCGGTCGCGCAGAACGGTGAGTTGGTTGAACACAGGCGAGAGAATCTGCTGGCCGTATTGCAGCAGGCGGTTGCGTTCGCGCCCGGTCAGATCGAGCATGGAAGCATAGTAGCTCTGCTGCAGCACGTTCAGACGGCTGTCCAGTTCGCTGACCGCATCCCGTTTTAGCTTACGCCAGTAGAGCATGGACGCCGCTCCACCGCCGACCAATAAGGCCGGGCCGACAATAAAGGTAGCCAGAATTGCTCCGGCAGCAGCGCTGACTGCCCCAGGTGCGGCAAGGCCCAGAATGACCGCCAGAATGCCGCCCAGCGCTGCCGTGAACCCCGCCGAAAAGCCGACCAGATTGCCCCGAAAAGTGGAATGCAAGCTCTCTGCCAGGCTGTGATCGGTGTACGATTTTAATTCGGTATCGGCAATGGAAATGGCTTCTTGCAGAGCGGCGCGCTGTTCCGCGTAGCCGCTTGCATCTACTGCCGCTGTTTCCTGGCTCAACAGAGTTTCCAGGCTCTTCAGCCGGTCCAAAATCCCGCGCCAGTAGCGGCGGCTGCTGTCTACGACCGCGTTAACGTAGCTTTCCGATACCGTCGTGATCTGGTCGAGAGCATTACCAACGACTTCTTTTTCAAACTGAGTGCGCATGTCATCACGATCCAGAGAGCGGGTAGCCTTCTGGATCGTCATATTTTGCTGGATGAAGGCATGCCCGCGCCCGCGCAGATCAACAAATATCCGATCCAGTTCCCGCCGAGCGGATTCCAGGCTCTCGGTGAGCGTCCCGGCCTGCTGTTCCAGTTCCTGGCGCAAGCTTTCGGCGCGGGCTGTATCGCTGGTGATGAGCGCTACCTGCTTGTCCAGGTAATCCACATACTTATGGATGACACTGTCGACAAAATCCAATTGAACGAAGAGCTTTTGCTTGGCGGGGGGCACGCGCTGGAAAATGGCTTTTAAGTAGTTCCGCACGGCGTTCATCCCGCCCGGATCGGCTGATGAGGCGGCAAACAATCCTCCCCCACTTTTCTCTTTGAGCGCCTGCTTGGCCGACACCATGAAGATATCCGGGCGCAGATCAAGCAGTTCCTTAAGCTGCTGCTGGACAAACGACTGCACTTCTTTTTGTTCGCGCTTGTCCAGCAGGTCTGCCTGATTGATGACCACGACGATCTTTTTGCCATAGTCGCGGGCCAGTTCCAGATAAAGCCGCTCCGTTTCAGCCAGGGCGCGCTTGGCCGAGAGCAGGAAGATCACCAGATCGCTGCGGCTCAGAAACCCCTTGGCGATCTGCTCGTGCTTGCGAAAAACCGATCCGGTTCCAGGTGTATCCACAATCACCACGCCGGGACCGCCCGTATTCGGATGCGTCCATTCCCGCACGATGCCCTGATCGCGCCAGGTAGGGTCTTTACTGCGCTTGCTCGACCAGCGCACCAGTTCTATCGCATCCGTCGTGGGCGTGATGCCCATTGGCAGCAGTTCATCCCCAATGAGTGCGTTCACAAAGCTGGATTTGCCCGCGTTAAATTCCCCGACGACGACCACCAGGAAAAACATATCGCCCAGGTCGGCGGCATTCTGTTGGAGGCGTTTACGATCCTCGGCGCTGGATTCCCCGATGTGGCCGACAATATCCGCCACATCGTGCAGCAGGCGGATTTCGCGTTCGCGAACTTCGGCAATAGGGCCTTCCAATACGATACTGGTCATTGAAGACTCAATTCCTTCGTGTTGTTAAATAGTTCAACGCTTGTCCAAACTTGCCAGCCCACCCTGAATCCGCAGCAAGGCCTGCTGCTGCGCTTCAAGGTCCGTGCGCAGTTTTTCCAGCAGCTCCGACTGCGTTTCAATCAGACGGGTAAATGGGCCAGTTGCATCGCGGCGGAGCTGCAAGCCATGCGCGATCAATTCGTTGCACGCGCGGCGCAAAATATCGAGATACTCGTCCCGATTCCGGCGCAGGCGTCGAGAGTACGATTGGGCCAGGAACCACCCGCGCAGGGGAACGAGCATCAATCCAAACAGAATGAGGCCCAGCCCCAATCCAAAGATGAGCAGCAGCATGCTGACATCCGGCGATCCGGTCAGGGCACTGCCCGCGACGACAGCCACCAGGGCAATAGTCAGAACTTCCCACAGGGCCAGAATAATCAGCATGTTGCGCAGAGTGCGGTCCAGGCGGCTGGTCTCGAACCGTTCCGCGCTGCGCAGCAAATCGTCCAATGGATTGCGCACGTCCCGCAAAAAACTGCGCTCGTAGCGAAGCGGCGTCTGAATCTTGCCGATTAATTTGTCCGATAGATTGGAAGGAAGCTGTTCGACGGACTGCCGGGTGTAATTCACCAGATCGTCAATATCCTGGAGATCGCGCCCTTCCAGCCGAGGTCCCAGTTTATCGACTTCTTTTTGAATCTGGCCGAGCGTCTCGCGAACCTTATGCTGCTCAAAGATACTTTCGGTGCGCGTCTGTTTTTGGAAGAAGCGGCGGAAGATGCGCCCGATGCCTACCAGTTCGCCCAGACCGCTGAAAAACAGCGATATCCCCCGCGTGAACTGGAACAGATCGCGGATAGCCTCATGACCACGTGCGGCGGTCTCATCCCAATACTTGCTGATTGCGGTCAGGGATTCTTCAACAGTACGTTCCTGTTCGCGGCGAGCCTGAGCGATCTGCGCCTCAATGTTTTCCGTCGTTTTGCGGTGCGCGTCGAGGGCCGATTGGCTTTGTTGGACCAGACCCAGCGCGCTCTTGACGACATTTTGGGATATCTGGACAGGTGTTTCGAGCTTTTGGCGGAAACGCTCGATATCGTTCAATGTTTCTTTGATGTATTCTTCGAATTCCGCGAAGCCGCTCTCGTCCCATAGAATCTCATCCCGCGGCGTTTGCTGCTGGGCGGACATCGCCTGCCGGGAAGATACCAGCCAGACCAGTGGATCAATGCCGAGGTGCTGGCGGCTCTGCTCACCGACAAAATCGCGTACCTGTTCGCGCTCGTTCTCTTCTAACACATCGACCTGATTGACCAGGACGATGACCCGTTTGCCAAACCCTTTAAGTTCTTGCAGATATTCCAGATTGCTGGCGGTGAGCACCTGCGTCGCCAGCATGACCAGCATCACAATATCAGCCCGGTGTAAAAAGCGCCGCGTCACCTGATCGTGGGTGCGAAAGATCGATTCCAGCCCCGGCGTGTCCACCAGACTGAGATTTTCGAGGATCGGGCTGGGGTGAAAAATCGTTTCGACGTCGCCGGAGCGCGTGCGCTGCACATCGGGACCATGCCGCAGGATGACAATGTGATCGGTGGTTGGGATGGGGCCAACTTCCAGCAGTTCCTGGCCAAGCAGCGCATTAATGATA
Organism: uncultured Chloroflexia bacterium; assembly: GCA_963753545.1. GTDB lineage: Bacteria > Chloroflexota > Anaerolineae > Aggregatilineales > Aggregatilineaceae > CAVWCQ01. The sequence goes on along the minus strand of CAVWCQ010000008.1, from coordinate 3,644,538 downwards.
CTGGATTTGCCGGACCCGAACGGGCCGACCATGACCATCAGGAACGGATGGTTCGTGTGGAACAGGGCATCGCGCACCTGTTCCATCTCGTTTTCGGGCAGGCCATCAACTCGGCCCAAAACATCGATGAGTTCGGTAAGCTGCTCGTGTTCCTGACGCCGGATCGCGTCGTATTGGGTAAGCAGTTTGGTCGAGGTTTCACTCGCCAAGGGACACCTTCCTAGCGGAGCACCGGGATATAGTCACGCAGGATCGAGCCGCCAATAAATTCACGGAGCAGCGAGTTGTCGGGCACGACCTCAGAGTCCATCTTCTTGAGCCAACCCAGGATCGACAGCAGCCGCCGAGCTTCGATGTAGTGTCCCTGTCCCGGCTCGATTTGCAGCAGCAGCGGTTCGGCCAGCGGGCGCAGAACGGCGAGTTCGTACAGCAGCGCCGAGTTAAACATCACGTCGGCATTTTCCTGGTGCGGGAAAATATTGCGCTTTTCGCCGCGCCGCACACTTTCCCAGCGGGTGAGTGTATCCAGGGCCGTATATCCCCGGTAGGTGGCATCGCGCACGATGCGCCGGATCAGCCGCAGATCGGTAGTGGGCACGCGGTTATGGCGATCAATGTTCAACTGGGTCAGCGCGGATACATAGATGCGATAGACCAGCTTAGTAGGCAGCGTTGGGACCAGATTAGGATTCAGACCATGAATCCCTTCCACAATCAGCACATGATCGGGGGTCAATTCGATCTCTTCGGCAAAGGAGCGCTTGCCGCTCACAAAGTCGAAGTGGGGAAGCTGGACCAGCTTCCCGGCGGTCAGGTCGGCTAACTGGGCATTAAAGAGTGGCAGATCGACAGCCGTGAGTGACTCAAAATCGAACTCGCCGTTTTCGTCGCGCGGGGTTTTGTCGCGATCCACGAAATAGCGGTCCATTTCCAGGGTGTAGGGTTTCAGCCCATGCGCCATCAGTTGAATAGCCAGCCGCTTTGAAAACGTGGTTTTGCCCGATGATGACGGCCCGGCGATCAAGACCAGCCGCAGTCCTTCTTTATGGCGCTGCGTGATCTGCGCGGCGATGTGGGCAATGTGCTGTTCGTGCAGAGCTTCGTTGACCAGCACCAGTTCCCGCCCGCGCCCATCGCGGATAGACTGGTTCAGATGGCCGATGTCGTCAATCCCCAGCAGCGAGAGCCATTCTTCTGTCTGGCGAAAAACCATTGTTAACTGCGGTGAGCGGGTATAGGGTCGGATAATGGTTGGGCTTTCGCGGCGTGGGTATTGGAGAACAAAACCGTCCTCTTCCGGCAGCAGGTTAAAGAGCGTCAGGTAGCCTGTGTTGGGAACCATATAGCCGTAGAAGTAATCCACCTGCCCGCGCAGGTTATAGATCGTGAGGTAATTTTTGGTGCGGAATTCCAGCAGCCGCACCTTATCGTCGTCGCCCCGTGCCTTAAACAGCTCAATCGCTTCATCCAGGCCGATCTCCTGGCGGGTGATCGGCTCACTGGTCACGACGATTTCCTGCATCCGGGTCTTGACCGCATCAATTTCCTCGGTGGTGAGACGGTCCCGCCCGCGAATTTTACAGAAGAACGCGCCGCTGGGCAGGGCGTAATCGATAATGACCTGAGCCTTTGGGAAAAGTTCTGTGAGCGCGACCGTCAGCAAAAAAGCCAGTGATCGCCGGTAAATACGGCTGCCGTCTCCGCTGTCGGTTGTGATCAATTTAATGGTTACATCGCGCGTGACGGGCATGGTTAGTTCGCGCAGCACGCCATCAACAATAGCCGCGACAACCAGCGCGCCCCCCTGCGAGGACTTTTCCTGATCGTAAGCCCGAATGAAAGTTTCTAGAGGTGTCCCAATGGGGCCTTCAAGAATAATTGAATCGGGAAAAGTAACCTGCACCGAGGTGCGCGGCTTTCCACAAAAAATAGTTGATTCAGTGGTCGCTTCCATGAGTGTCTCGGTTCGTTTTGAATGATGGATACGAAAGGCGTCCGGGTTACTGGCAAACCGATCCGAACGCCCGATGTAAATCTCCTAATTTCCCAGCGCAAACACGACGCCCGAGCGCGCTGGAACTGTGAAGTTCAATACTGCGTTTTGCACGGCGACATGGGATGCGCTCCCAAAACAGGTTTGTGCGCTCCTGGCTCCATCGCCAAGTGGTACGGCGAACGCGGATTCGTGGATCGCCGTGTTAAATGCTGCAACCAGGCGCTGGCCCTGGTAGGCGCGCTCACAGGCGTATAACTCGCCCTTCGCCAACAACGTGCGATACGTGCCGCGCCGCAGTGCCGGATAATCTTTGCGGAGCTTGATCGTCTCGCGCACGTAGCTGAGCAGGTCCAGGTCCCATGACTCAGGATTAGCCCACGGCATAGACCCGCGAGATCCCGGATCGTGTCCCCCCGTCAGACCAATCTCATCGCCATAATAGACGGTAGGAGCGCCGACGCTGGTCATCTGGAATAACATCGCCAGACGCAGAGCTGTTTGATCATCCTGCACCATATAGATGAAGCGTGGCGTATCGTGGCTGCTTAACAGGTTCATCTGCGCGCTGTTGATTTCCCAGTGGTACAGGTTGAGCATCCGTTCGATGTCTTCGGCAAACTGGCTGGCCTCATATGGCTTGAGGGGTGGAAAACCGCCGCCATGCTCTTTCGCAATCAGGGTCCGGCCACCGAAAAACGAGAGTTCGGCGCGGGTGAAACCGTAATTCATCACGGCGTCGAACTGGTCGCCTTTCAGCCAGCGCTGCGCTTCATGCCAGATCTCTCCAACGATGTAGCAGTCGGGATTAATGTTGCGCACTCGCAGGCGAAATTCGCGCCAGAATTCATCGTCGTCAATTTCCGCCGGAACATCCAGCCGCCAGCCATCGACCCCAAATTTGATCCAATAAGCGGCTACATCCCAGATAAATTCGCGCACCATTGGATTCGCCGTGTTGAACTTGGGCAGTGCGTGCAGGCCGATCCAGGCTTCATACCCCGGTTTTTTCGTGGTGTCGTAAGCATTTGTCGGGAATTCCTTGACGGTGAACCAGTCAATATAAGGTGACTGTTTGCCGCATTCCAGAATATGGTTGAACTGGAAGAAGCCCCGGCTGGCGTGGTTGAACACCCCATCCAGAATGATGCGAATGCCGCGTTCGTGACAGGCATCCAGCAGATCGCGCAGGGCCGCATTGCCGCCCAGAAGCGGATCGACCTGATAATAGTCGTGGGTATGATAGCGATGGTTAGAAGCCGACTGGAAAATGGGATTGAAATAAATCGCGTTAACCCCCAGGTCTTCCAAATAATCCAGGTGTTCCATCACACCAACCAGATCGCCGCCTTTAAAGCCCATGATCGTAGGCGGTAAATCCCAGGGTTCCAGGTTGGAAGGCTTGAGGACGCGATCACTTTTTGCAAATCGATCCGGGAAGATTTGATACAGGATCGCATCTTTTACCCAGTCGGGCGTTCGAACGGTTTCTATCACAGCTTAACTCCTGAGAGTGATTACGAGTTTGGGTGCAGGTTGTTGCACACAATAAAGATGGTACCGACTCCCTTAGCAGTCGGCAACCGGCGCTTATCGAATCATGGGTTACTCAGTCGGTAATTCATCGTCCTCAATATACTGAGGCCGAGCCGGGCCATATTCCGGCGAAATCTCCAGCAGGCGTGCTTCAGTCATCACTCGGCCATTGACGGCATCGTACAGCTCTGGGTTGGCTGCATGATCCACTGCATAGCGCCAGCGCTGATATCCAACCTGCCGCAAAACGGAATGGCAGGTGTCGCAGCGCACCACCCGGCGCGCGCGCGGGATACCAAACAGCCTGTATCGCTTTTCATCCAGGTACAGGTTGCCTTCTTCACACACCGGGCAAACTGAAAGCACGAAATCCTTCCCGGTAGCGGGCAATGCTGGCCGACTGGACAATATAAATTCCCGCATAGGCGACTGCCAGCAGCGCCAGACCACCGAGCAGCCAGTATGTCCACTTTGTGCCGTTCCCCTCGCCGCTGCCTTCCGGCTCAATCGCGTTTGGACCGCCAGCAGACAGGCGGCTGGTCTGCTCCCTCTACGGCGGCGACAGCCAGCGGCGTTTCGCTTGGTGAAGGCTCCGGCGTCGCTGTATCAGTAAGCGCCATCTCCGTAACAGTGGCTGTCGGAAGCGGCATCTCTGTGGGCGATGCAGCTATCGCGATTTCGACTTGCGTAGCGGATGGCTCAGATGTCGCTGTGTCGGTCGCTGTTGGAATTGCCGTTTCAGTGGCCGTCGGTTCAAGGGTAGCTGTAACCGTTGCTGTTGGACTTGCCGTTTCAGTGGCCGTCGGTTCAAGGGTAGCCGTAACCGTTGCCGTCGGAACCGCTGTTTCGGTGGGTGATGCAGCCACCGCGATTTCGGCTGCTGGCGTATCTGTTGGCGGCTCAAGGGTCGGTGGTATAAGTCGGTTCCAGCGTGTTCGTCGGCGTTGGTAGGGGAGTATCGGTTGGCGTGGGGCTGGGAGTTGTTGTCTGGGTAGGTGATGCTGTCTCCGTCGGCGTAATGGACGGCGTGACGGTCGGTGTATCTGTTGCGGTAGGTGTAGCCGTATCTGTATTCGTTGCCGTTGGAGTCCAGGTGCTGGTCGCGGTATTCGTGGCCGTATTTGTTGGTGTTGGGCTGGGTGTGATCGTCGGGCTTGGTGTTCGGGTGATCGACGGAACAGGCGTGAAAGATGGCGTCAGGTTGGGAACCTGGACGATCCCCAGAGAACTGATATCGGTTATCCAGACGACAAGATCGGCCCGCACCCAGCCATACCCGGTCCCGTAGCGGATCAAAATCCAGTCACCGGTCGGATCCTGGGCAAGTGCATCAACGACATCCCCTGTGAATAACTGCCCGATGGGGAGATAGCCCCGGCCCGGCCCGCCGCGTACGAAAGCGCCTTCAACCCCAGCCCGCACCCAGTTCGCGTTTGGCGTATAGGTTGGGCCGCCCGGCGTATTATAGTAAAGCGGCTGTGGAATCGGTGTGATGTTGGTTGTAGAGATGAGGGGCAGCGCGTCTGTTTCCAACCGCCAACTGACCCCTGTTTTCTGGACCCACCCCTGCGTATAGAGGTAGGTGATCAGAATCCACATCCCATCCTCATTACGTCCCAGGGGCTGCACCCAGGCGCTGATCGGCAGCACGCCCACCAGGTTGTATTCGGTTCCCGGCCCGCCGCGTACGTTGATTCCCAGTGGTTCGCTGACCCAGTTGACATTAGGCGTCACCGTTGCTGTCGCATCTCCCTGAGCACGCAGCGTGAAGCGAGGAATCAGAACAATAGCGGCGGCAAGCAAGGCGATCAGCCCGGCAAAAATGAGACGTGTACGGATCATATGATCTCTCAGTGCGCGAACCGGATACCAGGTTGATCCTACCACGAGCGCGCTGTAGGAACCAGTCGCACCCTACACACAAAAAAGGCGGCAGCGTTTCGGGCGCTGGCCGCCTTAATTCGATAGGCAAAACTCAAATGACACTACTGAGTCAGCAGATAAGCGACCAGATTATTGATCTGATCGTCGCTAAACTGGTTGCTATAATCTTTGGGCATGATGTCTGAGAAGCCCTCAACAACATAGGCACTGGGATCAACGATAGACTGGTGGATATACTCCGCCGCCGACTGGCCTTCAACGCGCGTAGCGGCACGTTCACCCAACCCTACTCGCGCTGGGCCAGGGCCGTTTTCTTCCCCGTGACAGCCGGAGCAGGTTGAGGCGAATAGTTCTTCGCCTGCCGCTGCATCCCCGGTGGCGCTTGCTTCCTGAGTTCCACCTGCTTCTGCCGTCGCCGCTGTTCCGGCCTCTTCGGTTGCATTCGCTCCAGCCTCGGCGGTGCTGGCTGACAGTTCTTCCGTCGCCGACAGTTCTTCCGTCGCTGCGCCCTGGCCTGCCAGCGCGGCAACGAGGGTTGGTGTTTGGCCGGGGCGCAGCGTGGGTACGGGCGTTAAATCTTTGGCTAGATCACCATTTCCGCAGGCACTGAGCAGCGCCGCCATGATCAGAACGCCTAGCAAGTAAACATGTTTCGACACAACAGACCTCCCTACTGGTTCGTTCCAGCGGGCGCAGCTTCGCCCAAACTCAACACATAGTTAACGATATCCCAGGTTTCCCCTGTTGTCAGAGGCTCGGTCAAACTGGGCATCCGGTTATGGCCTCGCGTAATGACCATGAAGATATGGTCGGCGGGCAGCCCCTGAATCCGCTCACTGTTCAGGGCGGGCGCTTCGGGGAAGTATTTGGTCACCGGACCATTACCCGCCCCGGCTGTGCCGTGACAGATATAGCAGTAGATGCCAAAGAGCGTTTGTCCCCGTTCGAGCGATTCCGGGCTGGTTGCGATTGGCTCGGTTGCCGGGTATTCCTGTCCATCGGCTCCAATCAACGTGACAGGCCCCTGGATCGGAATAGACCCTTCGGGCGCTGCGAAACGCGGCCCTTCCTGATAAGAGAGAGCCGGTGACTGATTCATGGAGTCGAGCCAGGGAACCTTAATGATGCGATAGGTCATCAGCAGCGGAATCAACAATGCCACAAGACCGCCTGTCGCAACAGCGCCCCAGAAGAACAGGTGGCGGATACCGGGTGAGCGATAATCATCGGCGTCTACAACGGTGATGTCATGCGGGCTGTAGGCCCGGAAGACTTCCTGCACCCGCTCTGCTACGGAGGAATGGGCCTGCACCTGGATGCCGATCATCCCTTCGGTAATTCTCCGGTCATATAACTGGCGGCGCAAAACCGGGAAACTGTTTTGCAGCAGAAAGCCCACAAACGCCGCTGCCATGATCCCCAGGGCGATAAACTCACCCACGATGATCGCGGAAGGCGGGAAAGGGGTCAGGGCTTGTCCGCCCACATGGATTTTATACAACTGGGGAGTACCAATTACGATAAAAAGCCCAATCAGCAGCCCGCCAATGGCTCCGGCAAGGACAAAGGGTCCATAGAAGGTGCGCGGCATTTTCCGCCCCAGGAGCTTAGATGAATAGGGCACACCAGACATCACCGTGACTTGCTTATCGTCAATGCCTATAGTGCGCAGATCTGCGATAGCATCAGAAGCAGGACCGATATTATCAAATAGCCCAAGTAATAGTTGGTCGGCCATGTTCTTCTCCTAGTGTCCTTCGGTCCGGGTCGGCAAAATCCGGCGACCAATACGGCGAGTTCCCTGCAAAGCCTGTCCCTCGTGGACTTCCCAAAGTGGGATGATGGGAACCACGCGCGTCCACAGGATGTACAGCAGTGCCAGGAACGCGAATGTACCGATGGTGATCGTAATTTCGGGCCAACGCGGGGTGTAGTTGACCCAGTTAAAGGGCAGTTCCGGGCGCGACAGCATCCCAGGAATGATCAGCACGCGCTCCACATACATTCCGATCTGAACTAAAACGCAGACGACAAACAGCGCGGGCAAAGATGTCCGCACCCGGCGCGACCAGAGTGTCCCCAGTGGCGCGATTACGTTGCAGAACAGCATCAGGTAAAAGATGGGGGCCAGGTCGTTCGTGAGCATGTGCAGGATCGCTTTTTCGGCGGGCATGTTGCCGTACCACGTCACGATCCATTCATTAAAGTAGAAGTAGGTCCACGCGATCGACAGGATGAACAAGAAGATGCCCATCGCGCTAAAATGTTCTTCGCGCAGGAAATAGCCCATATGCATCGTTTTGCGGATGATGATCATCACCATGAGGACCGCCGCTACACCAGAGAACAACGCTCCTGTGATGAAGAATGGGCCAAAGATCGTGCTGTGCCAGCCGGGTTGGACCGCCATCGCGAAGTCCCACGACACAATGGTGTGAACTGAGAACATCACCGGGATGATGACGAAGCTCAAAACATTGCTCACGATTTCCAGCCGGTGCCACTGCGCTTCGGTTCCCCGCCAGCCCATTCCCAGGGCCGTATAGAGACGCTTTCGCCAGCCCGTCGTGTATTCGCGCATCATGGCAAAATCGGGGACGAGCGCCACGAACATAAACATCGTGCTGCCGAGTAGATAAGTGGTGATAGCGGTGGCGTCCCAGATCAGCGGCGAACGGAAGTTAGGCCATAGGCCGCGCTGGTTTGGAATGGGGAAGAGGTAGAAAGCTTTCCACACGCGCCCCAGGTGGATCAGGGGAAACAGCGACGCCATTGCCAGACCAAACAACGTGACCGTTTCGGCGGCACGGGCGATAGGCCGCCGGAAGTCCATCCGCATCAGGCGCAAGGCCGCCGAAATGAAGGTTCCGGCGTGACCAATACCGATGAAGTAGACCAGGGCGACAATGTATGGTTCCCACATCACGGTACGGTTGATTCCGGCGATACCCAGTCCATAACGCATCTGCGTAAACCAGGTGACGAACAGAGCCAGCACAAATCCGCCCAGGCCCATGACAGTCAGCCAGAACAAAGGGCCAGTTTTCTGCATGTTGGCGATCAGGTACTCGTTGTTTTCGGCAGGCGGTCTCGGATCAAGCAGCAGGTGTTCCTCGCGAGCATGTTCGACCTGTTCCGCGAAATCGGGATCCTCAGGGAGCGTCTTCTCCCAATACGGTCCGCGTTCGACGTCACTCTCCAACATGAGTTTCACCACCCTTCAGATAGTAAACCACTGGCTCAGTACCCAGGTGCTCCAGTACTTTGAATTGGCGTTCGCTGGGAAGCATCTGTGAAATGCGGCTCTCTTCATCAGCCAGATTGCCAAAAATCAAGGCGTCAGCCGGGCACGCCTGTGCGCAAGCGGTAGTCACCTCGTCAGTTCGTAGAGGCCGGTTTTCGGCAGTGGCGGTTTCGACAGACCGGCGAACGCGCTGAATACAGAAGGTGCATTTTTCCATGACACCTGCGCTGCGAACACTCACGTCGGGGTTCAACTGCATATTCAGCGGTTCATCATATTCCGGCATACGGAAGTTGAAAAGGCGAACCCGGTAGGGGCAGTTGTTGCCGCAATAACGCGTACCCACACAGCGGTTATAGACCTGAACATTGACGTTTTCTTCTTCACTGTGATACGACGCATACGTCGGGCAGACTGGCTCACAAGGGGCATTCTGGCACTGCTGGCAAAACATGGGGACGAAGCGCGCTTTAATATCGGGATATTCGCCTTCCCAATAGCGCTCAATCCGGATCCAGTGCATGCCACGCCCTTTGATGACTTCGCCTTCACTGGCAATCGGCACATTATTCTCAGCATGGCAGGCGACGACGCAGGCCTGACAGCCTGTGCACTTATCGAGATCGACGATCATCCCCCATCTTCTAGTATCTTCAGCCATGTTATTCTCCTCTATCAGTAAGCCTGCTACGAGTCATGGGTGCCTACAGCGTCGGCGCGCTGTCCAAGCTGTTCCGGAACCTGGGCGGCGCTTTGGTCTTCAATCGTGCTTTCGTACAGCGCCAGCGCCTTGTTCTCGCCAGTCTTTTCAATCTTTACCCGCACGTTGGACCAGACGAAGCTGTTGCTTCCTGAATTGTCCGCATCTCCGCCAAGCAGATGCAGCGGATTGCTGCCGCGATCTTTCGCGTAGCGGCCCAGGTCGGTATGGCCCTGCCCGATGGGAATTGCGATGGTGTCGGGGCGAATTGCCGGATAAATGTAGATCCGCGCGCCGATTTGCCCATTGGGCGAGATAATGTGCACAAAGTCCCCATTTTCCAGCTTTAGCTTCCTGGCTGTATCCGGATTGATCTCGACCCAGGTCTGCCACGAAATGGTCGTCATCGGGTCGGGAGTACCTTGCAGCCAGGGGGTATTGGCCCCATATCCGCTGCCCAGCAGAGGAGACATAAACAGGTGCAGGTGATACGGGAACTCGTTTTCATCGCCCTGATATTGTGCTGGCTCAACGTCAATCGGAGCGGAAAGGGCCGTTTCCGGAGCTTCAACGGTTGGCGCTTCCGTCGGCCACCACCCGCCATTCTGAAGATAGCGTGCCCACAGCACATCCTGACCTTCACCGCCGCTGGCCCCTGCTGGCAGGGTGCCTGCCACGCTTTGAATAAAGGCGACTTCGTCGGTCCAGGGGAGTGCAGAAGCGGCTGCTGGAATACCTTTGGTTGCGCTGAGCAGGACATCCGCGGTAGACCGTACATCGTACAGCGGCACAACAACGGGTTGCTGGCTGCCGAGTCCAGGCAGCCCCCCGAACGTCGGATTGATCACATCGTATCCCCAGCTTTCCAGCGCGGTCCGGTCCGGCATCAGCAAATCAGCCTGAACTGCGGTTTCATCCACCAGGGAACTGAAAGACACGACAAACGGCACATTTTTGATCACATCCATAAAGCCAGCGGCTGGCGGCAGTTCGAAGGCGGGATTAGCGCCGTGAACCAGCAGGACATCAACGCCGTTGTGCATGCGCTTGATCAGTGCCTGGACATCGGCAACGGTCGAGGCTGGGGCAGCGGTCATACCGTTGGGCATGGGTGGAGCCAGGAGCAAGCCGCCATTCTGGGTCACATTTCCAACAGCCAGATTGAGTGCCTGAACGGCTGAAGCAGCCGCCAGACCATCTGGGGTACCTGTGAGCGCGCTGCCCGGCAGAGCAACGGGGCGCTGCGCACGGGCGAAGACGCGACCGAGTTGTTCCAATTGTTCAACCGAGATATCGGTATTCGCGGCAATATCTTCCAGCTTGACGTCAGGAACCAGTGAAGCGGCGCGATCTGCACGTTCACCAGAAAACTCGCTGGCTATAACGTGCAAAATTGCCTGCGCGACCAGCCCTTCCGTTCCAGGGCGAATCGGAACCCATTGATCGGCAGAGGCTCCTGTTGTGGACATGCGCGGTTCAAACTGGACGAGATAGCCGCGCTTGCCTAAACTCTGGCTGCGGAACTGACCATAGGCCACACCATAACCCGCCCCAGACATCCACCCGCCCAAAAAGTCGGCACCGAAGGAAAAGACAACATCCGCGTGGGCGATATCATAGGCAGGCAGGGCCGATTGCTGGAAGAAACTGTTTTGAATGTTTTGTAAAACCGGGAAGCCTTGCATGCCTGTGTAGAGGTCATAGCGGACCGGGGGCGGTGCGCCTACTGCCACTGTATAGCGGTTAAACAGATCATAAAGATGGCCCGATGTGGTGGATCCCAGCCAGACGGCAACGCGATCACCCGCAGAGTTCAGGCGGTCAAACAGCGTGTTGATCGCCTCGTTCCAGGCAACTGCCTTAAACTTGCGGTCACCACGTTTTTCCTGCTGAGCAGCCGTCTGCAACCGATCCGGGTTATAGAGAACCTGCAATCCGGCCTGTCCCCGTGCGCAGAGTTTGCCCCGGTTAACAGGATGTTCTGGGTTCCCCTCCAGCTTAACGGCTCGCCCGCTCATCACTCGCGCCACGACTCCGCATCCCGCCGGGCACATCCGGCAGGTGCTGGCATACCAGGTGGCTACCCCTGTGATCTGTTCTTCTGGTGCGTTGACGTAAGGCTCCAACTCGACATAGTGTTCGTCGGTGTCGCACCCGGCCAGAATCGCAGTCGCCGTGCCAGCCGCACTAACCTTTAAAAAATTGCGACGTGTAAGATGTGTCATAGCCTTCTCCTAACGATGGCAGACGACGCAGTCAGTTAACGCGTCTTCATTTGGTTGATCCCGGTGGCAGTCCAGACAAAAGCCCATGGTCATTTCCGTCACCGAGTGAGCAGCTTTCATGCTCGCGACATCCCCATGACAGGAGCCGCAGCTTACCCCCGCCGCGATATGCGGCTGATGGCTGAAAAAAACGTAGCTGGGCTGCTTGTTCACACGCTTCCAGGGAATCGGCTCCTGCCGCTCCCAATATCCTGCCAGCTTTTGGATTTCCGGTTGATCCGTAGCCACATACTCATGGCATTCCATGCAAAAAGCGACGCTGGGAATGCTGGCAGAAGGCCCTTTGCTAACCCCAGCGTGGCAAAATTGGCATTGAATACCGTTTTGAGCATGAATTTCGTGGTTAAAGGCGATGGGTTGTTCGGTGGCGGCGTCGGTTTCTGAGCGGGAAGCGAGGAAATAAATGCCAACCGCTAGCAGGACGATGACGACAAGCACTGCTGTGCCCAGCAGAAACTGCCATCGGGGGGATAAGCCAGCCAGGATACGCATATAAACTCCCTTCTATATAAACGCGCACAGGCATAACCAGTGATTATAGGCGCGTCTGGTTTGTCTGTGGTGAGGGTAAGTAATGGTGTCTGCGCAGCTAACTCTTTTGATAGGTATGACTTGTGACGATTTTATCAAAGTCACTCCGCGACTTACCAAGGTAAGACTAAACTATGAATTTACTGGTCAAACAGGTGGTATCTGCCTGCGTTTGACGGCCGAAAAGCCGCTTCTTCTTATGCAATTCTAATAATGTTATTAGTATAAAGAAAAGCTTGCAAATGGACAAATGGAATTCGTGGGACAGTGACAGCATGAATAGGCGATAGGCCGTGATGGCGGAACTATCGATAAAGAGGTTGGGATGTAAAGACAGGGGAGAAGGGCGCAGCGCCCAGTCATTTTCGGCTAATTGATTAGCTCATTTCAGAGGGCTTTCCGGACTCCCTGCTTTGTTGAGCAAGTTGACGTTCTTCGCGCACCATCTCGATGCCGAGCAAAACGACTCCCATCACAATACAAATATCAGACACATTCGAGACAGGCCAGTGTTCAAGGTGCAGAAAATCGACGACATAACCCTGGCGAAGTCGATCAATCAGGTTGCCCAGTGCCCCGCCCATTTGTAACCCCAGTGCGACACGGACCAACCATGCATCCGTTGTCAATTGGCGGTAGTAATAGACAATGATAACCGACACAACAACCGGAATGATCAGGAAGATCACGCCGCCATTGGGAAACATGCCAAATGCAACGCCAGTGTTGTGAACACGAGTAATGCGGAAAATGGGGTCAATAAAGCTGAGGGGCATCCAGGAACTCATGCAGGTCCAGATGGGCGACCACATACGCTTTGCTTGCCTGATCAACCACTATGGCCACTGCCGCGACCAGGACAAGGACTAACCAGTGTTTCAAACCTGATGCCTGCTTACGTTTTCACCAGTCTGTTCAGTTTGCAGTCCGTCAGTCACGGTTACATCCCGGCCCGATAATCACGCGCTTCAGCGCAATCCAAACAGAGTGGGGTATAAGGAATCGCTTCCAGCCGCGCGATCTCAATCTCGCGTCCACAGTTTTCGCAAACCCCATACGTGCCGCTCTCATACTTGGCAAGGGCTTCTTCGATCTGCCACAGACGATCTTTGGCAGCCTTAAAGGTGGAGTCGTCAACGGTCTGGTCGTAAACCATGGTCGCGTCGTCTGCCTGATGGTTGGTATAACCAGTCCCGCCTTCGATCACGCGTGCGCTATCGAGCATCTCCACTTTTTTCTGAAACGTTTCACGTAGTTCTAACAAAACAACGTGCAGTTCGGTTTTGGTGGTAGTCATGATAAAACCTCCGTTAATTTCCCGGCAGACTTCATAGTTCACAAAACGCTATGCAGTGCGGGGGTTAGCGGGCGTTTTTGACAGGAACGCCCAAACCTGGAGTTATTATACTGTGCGCTCAATCTGGCGAACAGACACAGTAACCGTTTCGCCGTCGAAGTTGAACTCGGCTCCATTCGCCGCTTCCCCTTCGACCAGTTCGTCAGCCAGTGTTTCGCGCTGGATGTAATCCGCAAACGCCCGGATCGCTTCAGTTATCTTGCCGCCCGCCCGGTAAGTCACAGCAATATGATCGCTGATGTCGAAATCGGCATCCTTACGCAAAGTCTGGATCCGGCGGACAAATTCACGCGCCAGTCCTTCGCGTACCAGATCGTCCGTCAGCCGGGTAGACAGCGCCGCGAGATAGCCATACTCTTCGGCTACCGCATAACCCTCTGCTGCTGACTGCTGGACTTCGCACCCTTCCGGCGTGATCTCGTATGTCTTGCTATCCACGCTAACGGTGATATTTTCGCCCTTTAGCAGGGCTTTTGCCCACTGTGCCACCTGCTCCGGATCGCCTTCGCGCAGGGCTTTCTGCACCTTCGGGTAGTCACCTTTCAGGGCGGGGCGAGCACCTTCGGCTGTGGGTTAAGATGGTACGTCACCATGTCCGAGGCTGCATCGGCAAGATTGACAGCCTTGACGTTCAGTTCTTCCATGATGGTCCCTGCCAGACGTCGAACGACATCCGCCTCGGCGGTGGACCGCACGACGAAGATCGCCTCGGCAAGTGGTTGGCGCACCTTCAGATTCGCGGTGTTGCGTGCCGAATGTCCCAGGCTGACAAGCCGCTGGGCAAGGCGCATATTCTCCATCAACTGCTGGTCGATGACAGCCGGATCGACGGTAGGCCACTGGGCGAGATGAACGCTTTCCGCTTCGCCGGATTTCACATCGGCAACCAGGTTGCGATACAGTGCTTCCGCCAGGAACGGCATCGACGGCGCGAGCAGCTTGGCGATCACCACCAGACATTCGTACAGCGTCTGGTAAGCGGCGAGCTTGTCGCTGTCGCTTTCCGACTTCCAGAAGCGGCGGCGCGAACGGCGCAGATACCAGTTGCTCAGGCTGTCGATAAACACCTCGATAGGCCGCGTTGCGCCCGGACATCATACTCCTCATAGGCCTTCGTGATCTCCTGGACCAGCGTGTTCAATTCGCTGAGAATCCAGCGATCCAGTGCATCGCGTTTGCCCAACGGGACCGGCTTCTGGTTGGGATCGAAGTTGTCCAGGTTGGCATAGGTCACGAAGAAGCTGTAGACGTTCCACAGCGTCAGATAGAAACTGCGCACCACATCGCCCACCAGTTCAACCGAGAAGCGGCGCGGATCACCGGGCGGGCTGGCGGTGTACATATACCAGCGGAAGGCGTCGGCCCCGTATTTATCGAGCACGCTCCACGGTTCCACGATGTTACCCAGACTCTTGGACATCTTCTTGGCGTTTTCGTCCAGGATATGGCCCAGGCAGATCACGTTTTTATAGCTGACGCTCTCGAACACCATCGAGGCGATAGCGTGCAGGCTGTAAAACCAGCCGCGTGTCTGATCCACCGCTTCGCAGATGTAATCCGCCGGGAACTGCTCCTCGAACATTTCACGGTTCTTGAACGGATAGCCCCACTGGGCGACGGGCATCGATCCGCTGTCAAACCAGACGTCGATCAGTTCCGGGACGCGCTTCATCGTGCCGCCGCATTCCGTGCAGGGGAACGTCACGTCGTCCACATAGGGGCGGTGCAGGTCCAGATCGCTCTGATCCTTTCCGGTTAGCTCCGACAGTTCATCGACGCTGCCGATGCAGTGCTTGTGATCGCAGTCGGGGTTATCGCAGCGCCAGACGGGCAGCGGCGTCCCCCAGTAGCGTTCGCGGCCCAGCGCCCAGTCGCGCAGTTCTTCCAGCCAGTTGCCGAAGCGCCCATCCTTGATGTGAGACGGAACCCAGTTGATCGTGTTGTTCAACTCGATCATCTTGTCGCGGTAGCGTGTCGTCTCGATATACCACGTTGTGCGGGCGTAGTAGAGCAAGGGTGTCTTGCAGCGCCAGCAGAACGGATAATTGTGGACGTAGCGCTCAACCTTATAGAGCAGTCCGCGTGATTTCAGTTCTTTGCTGATCTGCGGATCGGCATCCTTGACCCACACATCTGCCCAGGGTGTCACCTCGTCCACAAAGCCGCCGTTCGGCTTGACGGTTTGCAGCACGGGCAGATTGTTGGCGCGGCCTACGTCCATGTCGTCCGCACCGAAAGCGGGCGCGATATGGACGATGCCGGAACCGTCTTCCATGCTGACAAAATCGCCGTAAATCACGTAGGCGTAGTCCTGCTCAACAGGCAGGAAGCGGTACAGCGGCTCATAATGCATGCCGAGCAGTTCCGCCCCCTTCATTTCGCGCACGACGGTGTAATTCTCCGGGTGCTTGAGCGCCTTGCCCATCAACGCCTGCGCCAGGATCAGCCGTTCTGTGCCCTGGCCATCTTCGCTGGGGCCTTCGAGTTCCACGTAGTTCGAACCGCGATTCACGGCTAAGGCAACATTGCCGGGCAGCGTCCAGGGGGTAGTCGTCCAGACCAGGAAATAGAGGCCGGGCTGATTTTTGACCTGGAAGCGCACAAAGATGCTGGGATCCGCGACTTCTTCGTAGCCCTGCGCGACTTCGTGGCTGCTCAATGGCGTGCCGCAGCGCGCGCAGTACGGGACAACCTTATAGCCCTGGTAGAGCAGGCCCTTATCCCACAACTGGCGCAGAATCCACCAGACGCTCTGGATATACTCGTTTTTATAGGTGATGTAGGCGTCTTCCAGGCTCACCCAATAGCCGATGCGCTCCGTGAGCCGCTCCCATTCCTGGATATAGCGGAAGACACTCTCGCGGCACTTTTTGTTATAGGCCGCGATGCCGTATTCTTCGATCTCGTGCTTGTGCTTGAAACCGAGTTCTTTTTCAACCTCGATTTCGACGGGCAGGCCATGCGTATCCCAGCCGCCTTTACGCAGCACATACGCGCCCTGCATCGTGTGATAGCGCGGGAACATATCCTTGAAGGCGCGTGCCAGCACATGATGCGTTCCGGGCCGCCCATTGGCAGTCGGCGGGCCTTCATAAAAGACATAGCGCCGCCCGCCCTTTCGTTCGTCCATCGTGCGCTGGAAGACGTTTTTCTGCTGCCAGAAGGCAAGCTGATCGCTTTCCAATGCCTCGATGTTGACCTTCGGTGTTACCGGCTTAAACATACTTCCTCCTGAATAGCGAACCGTCAGAGAGATTTCTCTTATAAAACCCGGTTATGGTGTGCTCAACCGCTCCAGTACAGCCTGCGGATTGAGCAGTTCTTCCGCCAGTTTGACATCACCCTCCAGCATACCCCGTAGCGCCGCCGCATGTTCGCTCTCAAAAACCAACTGCCACTCGCGCAGTCCGGCGGTTTGTTTGCGCATCCGATCCAGTTCGCCACGCGCCTCGTCCAGTTTCCCCAGCCTGTAGAAGCTCCGCGCCCGCCACAGCCGGATCAAAAGCCAGTAGCGGCTCGACGGCACACCCAGCGAAATCGTCTCGTCCAGACAGTGCAGCGCGGCTTCCGCGTTGCCCAGCCGATCCTCGATCATGCCGAGGTTGTACGAGGTCATCCAGTTTTGCGGCTGGCGCTGGTAAGCGTCCTCAGCATAGCGCCGTGCCTCGTCATACTGTCCCTGCTGGGCGAATACTTCTGCCAGCCCCATATAGGCATCGGCGTTGTTTGGATCGATCTGCTTCATCTGCTCATAGTCGGCCTGGGCCTTGGGCAGGTCGCCTGCCAGGCGGTACAGTTCCGCCCGGAAGCGCCAGTGTTCCAGATCGTCCGGTTCAGCGGCGATGAGATGATCCATAAAGCTTATCGCTTCGGCATAATCACCCCGCCGCAGCGCTTTGATGGCGGACTGGTATTCCATGCGCACGCGGCCTCGCAGCACAAACTGCGACACGATCAGCCAGCCGATCCCCGCCCCGCCGAAGAACAATGTCCAGCGTGGGATCAGCACACCCAGGCCGATCAGGACCAGACTCGGCCCGACAACCGACCAGAAGCGCTGCTGACTGGTTCCGCTGAAGCGAGTTCCCGCCGCTACCGCGCGCCGACCAGCAGCAGCCAGAGCAGGCCCATTTGCCCGGCAAAGGCCCAACTCTCGCCAGAAAACGAGGTCCACAGGAACACGCTGCTGAAAACCACCCCAACCACCAACGCGGTGAGCATGCGTGTGCGAGTAGGGCCTAACCAGCGGGTTATTTCCTTGAGAAATGACATGTTTTTTACTCGCTTTCGGCGGGATCAAACTCGATCCGCATCCGAATCGTCATCGGTTTGCCGCCCATCGATTCCCAGAAGTGCGTGCCGCTCTCGTTGGCTGCGGCGACCTGAAGTTCTGAATAATGGACGCCCTGCTCGGCAAACCACTGATTCATCGTTTCGACCAGCCTCCGCGCCAATCCCTGCTGGCGATGGGCCGCATCCACAAAAATATCCGCGATAAACCCGGCGTCGGCATGCTGGAACAGGTCGGGATGCAGATCGAGTACCGCGCCGAGAATGTAACCCACAACCTGCCCATCGACTTCGGCTACGAATGCGCGCGTGTAGGGATCGTCGCGCCGTTCGAGCAGCCTTGAGGCGTAGCGATCCGCAGCCCCAGGTGTCGAGGCGGGCATGCGCGGGTCGAAACCGACGTGATAATCAGTCAATGCCTGCCACAGGCGGGCAATAGCTGCCCTGTCTTTAGGCTTAACCAGCCGGATCACCGCATCCATACTTTAGGCGTATCCTCGCTTTTGCGCTTCGGACAAAATCGCCTCGGTAGCCGTTGCCCCGACGCGAGTCACGCCGAGCGCCTCCACACGCAGCAGGTCGTCCAGGGTGCGCACGCCGCCCGCCGCTTTGATCTGCACCGCCGGGCTGCATTCCCGCCGCATCAAGGCGAGGTCGTGGTCGGTGGCTCCTGCGTAGCTGTACAGACCGTTTTCACGCTTGACGAAGCCGTAGCCTGTCGATGTTTTAGCGAAGGCGACGCCGTGTTCGCTGCACAGGTGGCAGAGCCTGACCTTCAGACTATCATCGGGCAAGAAATCATTCTCAAAGATCAGCTTGAGCAGCGCGCCCTGCTGCATAACACATTCGTTCAACAGGCGGATTTCTTCCGAAACATAGTCCCAATCCTGGCTCAAGACCTTGCCCGTGTTAACAACAGCATCGATCTCCGTTGCTCCATCCGCCAGAGCGCATTCTGTTTCGGTGAGCTTCACCATCACGCGGCTGCTGCCATGTGGGAAGCCGATCACCGTGCAGACCTTCACGTCGGACCCCGCCAGCAGATCGCGGGCCAGTGTGACCGCATAGGGCTTGATGCAGACCGAAGCGACGTTGTGCCGCACCGCCAGCTTGCATCCTTCGACCAGATCATGATCAGTCATGGTCGGGTTGAGCAGTGAGTGATCGATCATCTTAGCAATTGAAAGAAGGCTGTTCATAGAACCCTCCGGCTGCAAAAACAAAAACTCCCATCCCAACTGCAAAGGGACGGGAGTGTAAACTCACGCGGTACCACCCTTATTCTCTACCTGCCGCAGGCAGCTAGAGCGCTCGGCTGCCACAACTGCTTATGGCAAGGTCATGATAACGGGGACCGGTCCGGCTCGGCTTACTGGCGGTTGGATAAACCGCGTTCAGCTTGCAGCTCAGGAATGATTTTCCGCTTCGGCTCCGCACCTGGCTTGCACCGTTTCCAGGTTCGCTGATCGGTTCGCCGCCGCGTACTCGTTTCCGTCAACGCTTTTGGTGCTGTCAGGATACCATACGGCGTGTAGACGGTCAAGAGTGGTTCACCTGCCATCTTCAACCCCGATTACCCCTCCTACCGCGGGCTGTGGCTCTCCCTGGTTGGATGGGATGGGATCGGCAGGATCGCCCAGTCTGCGTAAGAGCAGCAGGAATGGAAGCGCCAGAAAAGTCGCGGCGCCGCCCACGACATACCCCGCAGCGATATCCTGCTGCCGCGACAGGTAACCGAGTCCGGTCTGCCCAACCACGCCGCCGCCGCTCTCCATCATGGAGACGAACGAAATCACGGTCGCTCGTTGTGCGGATGGGATTATCTGGTGCAAATAACTCTGTTTGACAGGTGCACTGATCCCGGTGATCAGCATCCCCAGCAGAAACAGCGGAACAGCGACCCAGAACGATCCAGCCAGCCCAACGGTTATGATCGAAATGCTGAGTAATCCGGCAGTGATGACCAGGATGGTCGTGCGGAAGCGAAAACGGTTCATGAAGTGGCCTAGCAGCCAGTTGCCAGCGATGGTGCTGATCGATACCAGGGCCGTGATCACGCCCGATATCCAGACTGCGTCCGGTCTGTTGAGCAGATCAAGGAAATAGGGCTGCGAGGCATAGAAACCCCACATCAGGTAAAGCCCTTGCACGAAGGTGACAATCATGATCAACCGCACAGGCTGTTTTTGCCAACCGTAGGTGATGCTCTCGCGGGCAACCTTGCGCATTTCGGTGGGGATCGCCCGCATGCTTAGTGTGCGGGGAATATACCCGATGTCATGCATATGGATATAAGCCCAGCCGCAGACCAGCGCCAGCAGAAATGCCCGCCCGATGTATGGAAGGGCGAGATGAACATTACCCAGCAATCCGCCGCCCACCGTCCCAATCAGCATCAGCGCGTTGCTGACCATTCCCGCCCGAACAAAAACGTGTTCAAGTTCGCCCGTAAAATTCATAGCTTTGAGCGCATCGACCAGCCATGCTTCGAGCGCCCCTGAATAAAAAGCAAATCCCAGTCCTAGCACAACGGACATGAGGCAAAACCAGAACAGGCCGCCGCCTGCCAGTGAGACGGCGACATAGCCGAGTGTCCCAAAACACAACACCGCTGTGCTGAGCAGGAACGACGTTCGCCTGCCGCTGGTATCGGCAACCACACCCGTCGGAATTTCAAAAAGGACCATTGCCCCTGTGAAGACTGAATTCGCGATGAACACATCGAAAATATCCAGTCCGGCATCCAGTAGAAACAGCGTGTTCACGCCCCAGATCAGCGATGCGGACAGGGTGTATAGGCTGGTGATGATCAGATAGGACTGAATCACGCGCTTTGAGTCCACGATGAATTCCTTGCTCCCTGCCGGGCTACAACATCATCAAAGTTAGATGATAAAGCATTGGACTCAAAACAGGTTGTTACGACAAACTCATAAACTCACGCATTCGGAACTGGCTTGGTCTGTCCTTGAATAAAAAAGACGCTCATTTCGTTATTCGTATTTAAGGTTCAACTTTAAGGGAGTATTTTTCAGGGGGTAGGTATGCTACACTGGTGATAGGCCGGGTCCGTGCCATCGACAGACGGTTCACTGTTTCCGGTACACCGAACCTTAAAAAAATCGCACGAACGGGTTGGTCAAAAGTTAGAAAACTGTTTGTCGTGAAACCGAAAATGGGGGGGGTAGGGGGGTCGCTTCTCGTAGAAGTGATCAACTAATTTTCACCAAAGGTTTGTGTCTAAATTCGAAGTATGAGCGATCCTTAACCAAAATTAAGCGCTCTCCTTACAGAAAACAGGGCAAAATCGCCTTTTTTACCCAGGGTATTTTACTCGCAGGTTCGACATCCTATGATAAATAAGTACGTCATATCCTCTTCAAAAAACAGGGCCTACGGTCGTCATTCCGTAGGCCCAAAATTCATCAAAACGCTCTTAAGATCGACATGACAAGGGCTTCAATGCCCGCTACCTGCCCGCTTGTTAAATTTTGGGCGCACTCCCCTAATTCAAACGGTCGCTAGCTCAGCAGTTCAGCGATCTGCTCTGGATGCTCAGCGACTTTGACTCCGGCCCGGTTCAGCGCGGCGATCTTATCGGCAGCCGACCCTGTTCCTCCCTCGACAATCGCGCCCGCGTGCCCCATCCGTTTGCCAGGAGGAGCCGTCTGTCCAGCGATGAAGGCGACGACTGGCTTGGTCATGTAGTGGCGAATATAATTGGCGGCCTTTTCTTCGTCCGTGCCGCCGATTTCGCCAATCAGCACGACTTTTTCCGTCTGTGGATCGTCCTCAAACATTTCCAGCACGTCGATAAAGTTTGTCCCATTGACCGGATCGCCGCCAATGCCCACACAGGCCGACTGTCCGATGCTTTTGTTGGTCAGCGCATAAACCACTTCATAAGTCAGCGTGCCGCTGCGTGACACAACGCCGACATTGCCGGGCATCGCGATATGGCCGGGCATAATGCCTATTTTGCACTGCTCCGGTATAAGCAGTCCGGGACAGTTCGGTCCGATCAGGCGGCTGGTGCTCTGATCCAGCCGGGCACGTACTTTCATCATATCCAGTACCGGGATACGCTCTGTGATGCAAACAATCAGCTTGATTCCTGCGTCGATGGCTTCATACATCGCGTCGACCGCAAAGGCCGCCGGGACGTAAATAATGCTCGAATCGGCTCCTGTCGATTCTACCGCCGCTTTGACCGTGTCAAAAACGGGTTTGCCCAGCACCCATTCGCCGCCCTTACCGGGGGTCACACCAGCAACAACATCGGTCCCATAGTCGATCATTTGCTGGGTGTGAAAGAGTCCCTCGCGCCCGGTGATTCCCTGAACCAGGAGTTTCGTGTTTTTATCTGCAAGAATAGACATTTGATCCGCGTCCTTAAGTCTCTAAAGAGTCCCATGCGCTGCTGCAACGGCCTTTTGCGCTGCATCGGCGAGTGTCGCCGCGCTGACCATATTGGGAATATGCGCCTCGTCAATCAGGCGGCGTCCCTCTTCCTCGTTTGTGCCCACCAGTCGCACCACCATTGGCAGCGTGACTTTGATCTCGTTCAGCGCGGCGAGAATGCCTCTGGCGACTTCATCACAGCGCGTGATACCGCCGAAGATGTTAAAGAGGATCGCCTTCACGTTGGGATCAGCCAGGATGATACGCAGAGCGGCGGTTACCTCTTCAGCCCGCGCACCACCGCCAATGTCAAGGAAGTTGGCAGGCGATCCACCAAAGAGTTTGGTCATGTCCATGGTTGCCATTGCCAGTCCGGCACCGTTGACCATGCAGCCGATTTCGCCGTCCAGCTTTACATAGCTCAGACCTGCTGCCCGCGCCTGGGTCTCGGCGTGTGGCTCAGCACTGGTATCGCGCATCTCAGCCAGATCGGTGTGTCGGAAGAGGGCG
This sequence comes from uncultured Chloroflexia bacterium, assembly GCA_963753545.1. Lineage (GTDB taxonomy): Bacteria > Chloroflexota > Anaerolineae > Aggregatilineales > Aggregatilineaceae > CAVWCQ01. The sequence continues at coordinate 3,621,807 of CAVWCQ010000008.1, read as the reverse complement.
CTGTCATCAATGGATATCTTGCCGTCGACCGCTAACAGACTGCCGCTGCCATCGATGATCAGTGGGTTGATTTCGGCCAGGGTCGCGTCACTGTCGACATAGCAGCGATAGAGCGCCTGGGCGATCTGCATGAACTGTTTCCACAAATCGCGGGGGAGTTCGATGCCATAGGCGAGATTACGGATCTGGTAGTCACGCAGGCCCAGGAACAGATCGATATGTTCCCGGATAATCTTTTCCGGCGAAACGCGGTTCACTTCCTCAATATCCATTCCGCCCTCGGCGCTTGCCATGATCACAGGCTTGCGCGCGGCGCGGTCATTCGTGATGCCGAGGTAGATTTCTTTTCGGATATCAGAGGCCGGATCAACGAGGACTTTTAACACTTTATGGCCCCGAATGTCCATCCCTAAAATCTCATCAGCGCGCGCCTGAGCTTCTTCGGGCGTCTTGGCAAGCTTGACTCCGCCTGCTTTGCCGCGCCCACCGGTCAGAACCTGGGCCTTGATCACGACTGGTCTGCCCAGTTCCTTGGCAATTTCGTATGCGGTTTTGGAATCAGGTGCGACTTTGCCTCTGGGGATGGCAATGCCAAATTCTGCAAAACGTAGTTTTGACTGGTATTCGTGCAGGTTCACAGACAAACCTCCAGAAGATATAGTTGTGGGGAAGTGGAGCAATGCAGAGTATAGCACAAATCGGTACGGGGAAACGCCGCGGGGCAGCGTGCTGGCTGCCCCGCATTCAGGATTAGCTCATGCCGGGTACGATAAAGCCAAATGAACTGCCCTTGCCAGCTTCCGTTTCAAAGAGAAACTGCCCGCCAAGCATTTCGATGAAACCAATGGCAATCGGCAGGCCCAGGCCATGTCCTTTGAAGGATCGCACATGGTCACTATCGGCCCGCCAGAACAGCTCGCCGATGTGTGTTTGCTCGTCAGGCGTCATGCCGATCCCGTTATCGATCACCAAAACTTTGAGGCCGCCATTGACGCCTTCGGCCTTGACGGTGATCTGCCCGCCGTTGGGAGTATATTGCAGGGCATTCACAACCAGTTTATTGAGCGCCTGAGCAAGTCGGGAACTGTCCAAATTCAGCAGCGGCAGCCCGGAAGGGGTATCAAACGTAAAGGTGTGTTGGTGTTCATCAGCCAGCGCTTTGGTCCCCTTCTCGACTTCCATGGCAATGTTTTTGTACATGTCCATTTTAGATTCAAGGCGCATTCTGCCGGAACGTATTTTGCTGATATCACTGATGTCCGTCACCAGATGCTCCATGCGGATCACGTTGGTGCGGATCGTCTCGACAAACTGCTGCTGCATCTCATTCAGGGGGCCAACCACATTTTTGCCCAGCATATCCCCATAGCCGCGGATGCTGGTCATGGGAACGCGAATTTCATGAACCATCACCGACACAAACTGCCCGTTGGTGATGATCGTTTGATCGAGTTTTTGGCGGAGCGCCTCCGCATCCTCTCCCGCACCGCGCTGCTGAGCTTCCGTGAGCAGTTGATCAAGCTTGGTCAACTGCTGCTTCAGTTCGCTTCCTGCCTGCTGTTGGATTTCCCCCAAGAGGTCACGAGCCGCCTGGAGAGGGTTGGTTTGCGCGTCGCTCATAATCGACCTATCTCCCAAATACTATACAGGTTTCCAAAGACGTTCTGCATAACGGCCTTCGCCTATTTGTGTCGCATCATCGCGAATGGCTTGCCCCAACTGCCCGGCATCTTGCCAGAAGGTGCTGAGTTGCGATTGATAACATTCACTGGCCCGAATGCGCGCTTCAAGTGCTGCATCAGACAGGTAGTGAACCACAGGCGTCAAGGACAGTGCGAGGGTATCCAGCGCGCTCTGCACGGCAGCGGGTCCTTGTGACGTGTAAGGATACTCCTCATAGAAGAAAATCGCTACCTCGGGGTGCGCTTTTTTCCAACCCAGTAGAAAGTTACGAGTCAGGCGGTGATCGACGTGGCTGCCCACGCCAAGCGGCGCATAGAATGCTGCTTGTGGGTCCAGCCAGTCGACAATTTCATGGATCCGCACGAGAACAGGATCCTGTGGATCGATTGCGCCGAAAAGAGCATCTCGATCAGGGTAGAGCATGTTTCCGTGATCGCTGGTGCGAAAGGGTGCATCGGCAAAGGGGCCAAATTGAATTGTCCCGCCCAGCAGTTCAACGGCGCAGCGATCTTCGGCATTTCGCTCCGGGATAGGGTTCGGCCCCAGCGCCCAGCGCTCAATGAGGTCCTCAATAATCGGCGTTGTTGTGATGTTAGGCGGTATTGGCCCCGCCATCAGAGTGATCACATTGACCTGTTCGCCGGATTGAACCAGTTGGTATATGAGACCGCCGCAGCTAAAAACTGCGTCGTCGGGATGTGGGGATAGAAAGGTGTGGCGCATGTTGTGTTCCAGTGGCGCACAAAAGATAAGCACCCTGGAAAACCAGGGTGCTATGGATTATAACGCGTTTTTTCCAGTTATTTTTTCTTGCGGCGTTGGTAAATGAACGTGTACAACGGAAGCAGTGCTGACTGCGCCGAGTTCGACGACCAGATCGGAGGTGCGGCGAGCCAGGTAACGCGCCCGTCCAGCCGAAAACAGGCTGTGTGCGGCGCTGATTTCACCGCTTCCCATCTGCACGACGGCTGAAGCCCAGGTCAGGCCCGCGCCAAAGGCGATCATCGCCACTTTGTCGCCCTCTTTCAGGCGGCCTTCTTCAATCGCTTCGACCAATGCCAGGGGCACGGACGCTGCGGACGTGTTCCCATAACGATCCAGGTTCAGGTAAAACTTTTCCAGGGGAACGCGCATCTGGCGGGCTGCTGCTTCAATAATGCGGGCATTGGCCTGATGGGGGATAAAGAGATCAATGTCGTCAGGGGTTAATCCAGCCTGGTAGACCGTCCGTTTGAGCGAACTGCCAAGCGTGCGCACGGCGAATTTAAAGACTTCGGGACCGTCCATACGGATGTACTGGCGGCGGTTATCCAGCGTCTCTTGCGTCAGCGGAGAGGCTGAGCCACCGTCCGGCACGTAGAGCGCGAATGCGCCAGACCCGTCCGAGCCAAGTTCGTAAGACAGCACGCCGCCCGGTTCGGTGCTCGATTCAACAACCGTTGCCGCCGCCGCATCGCCAAAGAGGACACAGGTGGTCCGATCCGTATAATCGAGGGCGAAAGAGATAATCTCTACGCCGACGACCAGAATTCGGTTATAAGCGCCGCCAAGAATGAACTGCGTTGCCGTGACCAGCCCATAGACCCAGCCTGAGCAGCCGGCGACCAGGGTAAACGCGCCGCATTTTGCGCCGAGTTTATCCTGCACCTGGCTGGCAACCGAGGGTACAAGATAGTCTGGGGAGGATGTGCACACGATAATCAGATCAAGGTCTTCGGCTGTGATCCCGGCAACTTCTAAGGCCTGCCTAGAAGCAGCTACCGACATGCTGGACGTTGTATCTTTTTCCGTGCGGATATGGCGCTCTTTGATGCCCGTCCGTGTGGTGATCCACTCGTCGTTTGTGTCGACCATTTTGGATAGATCATCGTTTGTCAGCACGCGCTCTGGCACGTACTTTCCCCAGCCCGTAATCTTGGCGTAGCGCTGCTCGTTCATTTAAGAGTCCCCTGGTGAATTTAAGCGGTGGCTCGATGCCATAAATCTTCCAGCACATCGCGTACTGGACGTGAGGCAAAATATACTACCCCTGCTGTCAAAGTTGCGCCACCAACTGCCGCCAACTGGGTGCGTGGCGAAAGATCGCGGAACTGTCTCCACAAGGAGCGGTTTTCGGGCGTATTGGCTTCGTACAACTGCCGGCGTAGTTCTTCCACGAAATCATCCGAGGGTTTGACGACAACGAATGTTTTGCTCAGGTGTTCGGCCAGGGTGAACCAGCTTTCGATCTGTCTGCGCGAGACCCAATGGTACTGTCGCAGGAGTTGATCGACATCTAAGGTTCCCGAAATCAGTGCATCGGCGTGTGCCATCAGCAAGTCTTCAAAGCGACGTTCTGCGCTGTTTCGAAAGCTGAAAAGTGACATGTTCATTTACCTCTGTTACGCAGTCGGACGATTGCTTATAGGCCAAACCGTTTTCGCCGCCGTTCGGGTAAATCCCCATCCGAATCTTCCAGATCGCCCCGCAAAGAAAGCAGCGTGCGGTGATATAAAGACTTGATCGCGCCTTCTGTCCGGTTCATGATCTCGCCGATTTCGGCATTAGAGAGCCGTTCGACAAATTTGAGGACTAAAAGCTGCTGCCGTTCTTCGGGGAGTTCTCGGATGGACTGGAGCAGCTTTTCTTCTTCTTCCAGACTCTCGGTTAATGCTTCGGGGGCGTGTCCATGCAGGCCGCTCGCCATGTACTCATCGAGCGGAACTACTTTTTGACGACCCCGATCACGGTGCCAGTTTGCCACCAGATTGTGGGCAATCCGGTATAACCATGCCGAAAACGGCACACCTCGATCCGTGTAACCGTAAATATGGGCCAAGGCTCGGAAGAAAACGCGCGATGTTAAATCTTCGGCATCGTGATGGTTTCCTGTCCGGTAGTAAATATAGTTATAAATCTTCTGGACATAGCGTTCGTATAACTCACCGAACGCTGTCGCATCGTCTTTGGCCCACTCTGCCAATTGAGCATCATCGGCAGTCGTGTAATCGCGATCAGCCTTTATATCCGGCCTACTCATGCTTTTACTAACACCTCGTCTTTGTAAAGGTTACGTTCTGATCGCCCAGGTAAAGAACGTGAGCCAGTATACCGCCTGTACACGAGACTGTAAACGGGGTATAGTTCGCCGCCATTGATTGGATGATTGGTTCTGGGTGGACAGGTATGAGTTAGGCGTTAACACAGCAGCGGATCCGAATCCGCTTTGGCAAGCAGGGAACATTCCGGTTTGTGGGCCATTTGGATTTAGCGAAAACGTGGGAACGTGTCCTGCGGCGAGCGCAGTTCCCACTCGAATATTCGCAGGGGTTCAACCCACGCCCACGCATGCAGTTTGCGGCGGCTCTGCCCGTTGGCGTCACCAGCGAGAGTGAATACCTCGACGCCTGGCTGACAGAACGGATCGAGTTGCCCGAACGCTGGATCGAACAACTGCGATCTTCCAGTCCTGCCGGATTGGTCATTTACGGCTTTGAAGAAGTGCCAATCAAAGAAGACGCACTGCCCACCCTCGTGACCAGCGCCGATTACCAGATAACGATTCCGGAAATAGACGGGGAAGACTTGCGCCAGCGGGTAGCCGCCCTGCTTGATGCGCCTTCGCTGGAACGCACGCGTAACAAAAAAACCTACGATTTGCGCCCGCTGATCGTGTCTCTGAACGTGAACGACGATGGCAGCCTGGACGCCCGGCTTGTGACTGGAGATCAGGGAGCAGGCCGCCCCGACGAACTGGTTGAAGCCCTCGGTTTGAATCCCCTGCAAGCCAAAATTCACCGTCAGCGGCTGCTGCTGCGCGAATAATTTGGTCAACAAAAAAGCGGCACATACCCATCTGGCATGTGCCGCCTCGTCGATTTGATCTCTGGTTATTCTACCGGCAGCAGGTCAACTGCTCCATGATTTTATCGAGCGCTTCACGCGGGGGACGGAGCCGTTCATCCGGGAGCTGTACCAGCGGCGTATCGACAATATGGCTGGTTTCAGCGAGCGTCGGGCGGTTTTGATCGACATAGATCAGGCCCGTGATAAACTCGTGCTGCACGCGGGATTCTTCCAGCAAACTCACTGCTGCGAGTTTATCCGTTGGGTCGTGTTTCTCCGGATCCAACTTCTTCAGAACGACATGTGAGCCGTTGTGCATCTCCACCGTCTGGACCGTTCCGGGTTCGATTTCTTCAAACTCGATGGTGTCGTACTGCGGAATATAGGTGATATCTTGCAGCGGTTCCTGATGCTGTTTGCCGTAGTTATAGCTCTTGGTCGAATCTTCGTGGTTATTGAAGGTCACGCACGGGCTGATAATATCGAGCACCGCTGTTCCACGATGTGACAATGCTGCCTTCAGCAGTTCGCGCACCTGCTTTGAGTTGCCCGCGAACGAGCGCGCCACGAAGGAGGCATCCGCCGCCAGCGCTTCCATGCAGATATCAATGGGTGGCAGTTCGTTTACACCCGCATATTTCAGTTCCTGCCCATAGTCTGCTGTCGCGGAGAACTGGCCTTTGGTTAAGCCGTACACGCCGTTATTTTCCACGATATAAACAATCGGGACATTACGGCGCACCATGTGCTTGAACTGGCCCAGGCCAATGCTGCCCGTGTCACCGTCGCCACTTACACCGATGGCGATCAAACTGCGGTTGGCGGTCGTGGCTCCCGTAGCGATGGCGGGCATGCGCCCGTGCAAGGCGTTAAACCCGTATGAGCGGTTCAAAAAATAGGCAGGAGACTTGCTCGAACAGCCGATACCGCTCAGTTTGATCACGTTATAAGGATCAATGGATAGTTCATAACATACGGCGATGATCTGGTTGGAAATCGAGTTGTGGCCGCAGCCCTGGCACAGCGTCGAGTTGCCACCCTTGTAATCATTCCGTTCCAGGCCGATCAAATTGACTTTTGTATTGGCTACCATACCTTAACGCTCCCGTTCCAAAACGGCTGCCGTCAACCACCTCGCGGTGAGGGGCAGGCCGTCTGAGTAAGCAATGGACTGAACGCGCGGGGCCAGTTCGGGGAATTCCATGTGCAGCAGCTTCGCCATCTGGCCGTCCGTGTTGTTGTCGATAACATAAATCCGATCATGGTCGCTGATAAACTGGCGCGTTGTTTCTTCAAAGGGCAGGGCACGCAGCCGCAGATAGCTGGTTTCGATCCCCTGTGCTTTAAGAGTATCTCGCGCTTCAACGATACACGGATCGTTCGTGCCGTAGCTGATCAGGCCGATTCGTGCGCCGCTGGTCTGCTGTACAACGGGTTTGGGAACCAGCGTCCGGGCGGTGTCGAACTTGCGCCCAAGGCGGGCCATATTGGCGACCCAATCGTCGGCGCGTTCGGTGTAAAGACCCTTGGCGTTATGTCCCGTACCACGTGTCAGGTATGGCCCGCTGGGGTGGCGGGTTCCGGGCAGCGTGCGGTAGCCGATACCGTCGCCGTCAACATCTTCGTAACGGCCCACCGGCTTCTGGTCGAGTTCTTCAGCAGTTAGCAGCTTACCGTGATCCATGGGTTGATCGGGATACTCAAACGGCTCGCTCATCCACAAATTCATGCCCAGGTCCAGGTCAAGCATGACAAAGATCAAGGTTTGCAGCCGTTCCGCCAGATCGAAGGCGCGCCAGCCAAATTCGAACGTTTCGGGGATATTGCCGGGAATCAGGCAAACATGTTTTGTGTCGCCATGTCCCATAAAATAAGCTTTCAGAATATCGCCCTGTGACGTGCGGGTTGGCAGTCCGGTGCTTGGCCCTACGCGCTGCACATCCCAGATCACGGCGGGAACTTCGGCATAATAAGCCATGCCAGCAAACTCGGTCATCAGTGATAGGCCAGGGCCAGAAGTCGCTGTCATGGCCCGAGCGCCTGCCCAGCCCGCGCCAACCACCATGCCAATCGCGCCGATCTCGTCTTCGGCCTGAATCACGGCATAGGTTGCTTTGCCCGTTTCAGGGTCCTTGCGCAGGTCAGCCAGATCGTCGCGCAGGGCGTCAACAAGGCTGGTCGAGGGGGTGATAGGATACCAGGCGACTACCGAAACACCGCCAAAGACCGCACCCAACGCGGCAGTTGAATTGCCATCCAGCAGCAGCATTCCTTCAGTCTTGTTCATCGGCTCAACGAGATACGGATCGCGCTTGGGCAGATGATCCTGTGCCCAGTCGTAAGCAGCCTGAACCACCGCCATATTCATCTGGATGGGCTTGGCCTTGCTGTTGAAGTGGAAATCAACGGCAAACTCAACCTGCTGGATATCAACGCAGAGCAGGCTGGCCAGCACCCCCACGTAAACCATGTTAGACACGTAGGACACCAGATTGCTCGGCGCATTAGCCGCCGCCGCAAGCTCTTTGACAGGCATGGCGTAGTAAGTGATATCCTCGCGGGTTTCACCCATCTTCCATTCCTGGGGATAGACGCACACGCCGCCGCTGACCAGATTTTTCACATCTTCAGCCGCTGTCTGCTCATTCATGCAGACGAGCACATGATAATCCTCGGCGCGGGCCGTATAGCCATCCTTATTCAGGCGAATGGTAAACCATGTGGGAAGCCCCTGGATATTCGAGGGAAAAATATTTTTACCGCTGATCGGGATCCCCATGCGAAAGAGGGCGCGTAGCAGAACGGTGTTCGCTGTCTGGCTGCCCGACCCGTTGACAGTGGCAATCATGATTTGGAAATCATTGACGACCTGCTTGTCAGTCGCCGCAGAATCCACCGGAGACGTTTGAATGCTGCTCATACCTACAATCACTCCCTCAATTTCTCAGGTCACTCAAAAAAATGATAAACGGGCGATGAGTCTTTACCGTTTGCTAAATTGGCTGTTTCTGATCCATGACGGAGCAGGGCCATGTGTTCCAGAAGCGCCTGCCGTCCCGCTTCATAGTCTTTCCGCGCGACGCATTCCACCATCCGGCTGTGATAGTCCCACACCTCGTGGTGATATGAGAGCTCGGCGTGGAGGGCCACGCCAAACGCTTTGTACGCTTCCCAATAGGCTTCGAGAAGTCCCTGCACAAAAGGATTCTTGAGATGCTTAAAGAAGGTAAGATGCAGGTTACGGTGTTCCTCAAAGGGAACTTCAATCGGGCTGCGGTTTAATTTGTCATTGGCGCGGGCAACCACATGACGCAAATAAACGATATCTGCGTCTTCCAATTGTTCTACTGCTTCGTGCCAGAAGCTGATTTCGATATGACTGCGCAGTTGGGAAAAATCATGGAAATAGTCACGGTTGAGGCCGAGCGCATACAGCACACTGAGGGTTGCCGCGCGCCCGAATTCGAACTTTTGTACCTGGGTTCCGGTGCGGGGTTTGATCTGAACCAATCCCAGCGAACGAGCAATTTCCAGGTCTTCGCGAACCTTGCTTACGCTGATGCCCAATTCGTCACTGAGTTCCGTGATGGTGGGCAGGCGTTCACCGGGCTGAACTTGATGAGTCACAATGTATTGAAGAATTGCCGAGGCAAGCATCAGGTCGGGCACGCTGTCTCTCCTGAATCTATCCGGATGCGCCCAATCATCTGATCAATCTGATTAATCAGATGTATGTACTGGCAATTATATGCCTATGCTTGTTTTGATGCAAGTTGAACAAGAAACCAATCAGGAATTGGCTATTTTGGAGTCTGATCGGGAGGCAGCCACGCAGGATATTTTTTGCTGTCCGCGGGTGAAGCCCCTCCATTCGATGAAGCAGACGGCGCTGAGGGAGCGGATTTAGCCGGGGCAGGCGAGTCTACCAGACGGCCCGCTTCGCGCATCATGCGCTGTGGCGATGTGATGTTGCGCAGTTCCTGGGCACCACGCCCAAACTCGCGCGACATATCCATCAATTCCTTGCCTTCTGGCCCCAGTTCTTTCTCAATCTGGCCCGACATCTCGGACCATGCGTCGCGCAGTTTACGCACCTGCCGCCCTAATTCACGCGCCCATTTTGTACTGTTCTGCGGGCCACCGATGATGAATAACACCAGGGCGACAATCATCAGTTCGGGCAGTCCAATTCCAAAGATTCCGTCCATAGGTCACTCTTCTAACGCTTCAAAGGTGCTTTTTTCTACCTGACGTTCACGGCTGGCAACACCGATACCCGCCAAAATCATCGCCGCACCAACCAATTGCAGAGGGACGGGCCATTCGCCCAGGATCACGATTGCCAGAAAGCCGCTGCCAATCGGTTCGCACAACACCACCAGACCGACATAGGCGGCGGGCAGGAATCCCAACGCATAATTAAACGCTGAGTGCCCTATCAACTGGGGAATAAGTCCCATCAAGATCATCCACAGATATGCTTTGGCTGGCAACCCTGTTATCTGAGTACCCGAAACGAGTACCGCGATCACGAGCAAGACAGCCGCCACGCTGTAGACCAGCCAGATATAGACGGTCAGCCCCAGCCGCGCGCGCAGTCTGCGGCCAATGGTAAAATAGATTGCAGCCATGATGGCACCAAACAAGGCCAGCCCATTGCCCAAAACCGGATCGTTGCGCGTGGGTGGTGTCCCTGCTTTTCCACTGAGTCCAACCAGCACGCCGCCTGCCAGCGACAGCGCTAATCCCATAATCGCCCACTGCCCCAGCTTTTCTTTGAGGAACAGGGCCGCCATCAGCGCAACCCACAGCGGCGCGGTGGTCACAAGGACGACGCTGTTGACAACCGCCGTATATTCTAGCGAAGTGATCCAACTGGCAAAGTGCAAACCCAGCGCCAGCCCGGCGAACAAAGCCCACTTGAGATCGCTCACCTCTACAGCCCGTAATTCCCGGTGGTGACGGGTCAGAACAATAGGAGTCAGGGTAAGCGAAGCAACGGACATACGACCCGCAGCTATCAGCAGCGATGGGGCTGCTTCTTCCTGCGCCAGCCGGATAAAAATTGCCGCCGTACTGACAGCGAAAATGCCGAACGTCAGAGCCGAGGCGAGTTTGGGCGTGAGGTACGTTTGGCGCATCAGCGATCCGGTTCCAGTGGGTAAAGTCCATTACTACGGTATCGCTGTGAGGCGAGGTTCGCAAATTGTCGTCCAGGAATTATCTTTCTGCGTGAATCGAACGAATGAGCTATCATTTAAAGAACTATCGTAAGTTATTGCGCGCAGCGGAAAATTCATGCAGCTTCCCTTGTTTGAGAATCCGGCCCAGTATGACGCCGATGCCGTCGCGCGATGTCTTCGTGCCGAAGCAGTCGCCGTTGATATCGAGACGGAAACGCGCTGGCCCGGATACGGCCCGCATCTCGACTATGGGTTGAGTTATCCGGCAGACATCACGATCATTGCCCTGGCCTGGAACGAGAGCGGCAGCATCCAAACAACCGCCCTGACAGGCCCATTCGATGATCGCGCTAAGACCTTTTTGCAAACCCTTTTCCGGCGAAATTTCCCCGTGATCGCGCATAATGCCGTCTTTGATATCCGGCAGTTGAGCAAGCTGACGGGCGGCGAAATTCCCCAGCAGGTTTGGGATACCTACGTCATGGCTCGCTTGCTGCACCCGGCAGTCGGAGCCAGCTATGGCCTTCTTGCTGTCGCGGAGTCGCTCGGTATACCTGTCTCTGAAGAGCAGCAGCAGTTGAAAAGCCAGCGCGGGCGGCTGCATACCCTGCCTCTCCCTTTGGCGCTGGAATATGCGCAGAATGACGCACGGCTGGCGCTGCACATCTATCGAAGACAGCGGCAGATTTCATTGAGCGCGGACCTGATCGACTGGGAGTGCCGCGCCATGCGTGAATACTGCCGGATGGCGGCTCAGGGCATGCGCCTGAATAAACCATTTGTCGAGAGCCGCTTGTTGGACCTCAGCCAGCGGCGGGATGAACTCGTCCGGCGGTTAGCCGAAGATGGGCTGACATCACCCGGCAGCCCCAAAGCGCGGGCGCGTTATCTGTATGAGACAAAGGGCCTCCCACTGCCGCAGCAGGACCCCGACTCCAGTTATTTCACACGTGCTGCGCGCCGCCGCCTGCGGACACAGCCCACCGCCGAGATTCAGTGGTCCGACTTGAGCACGCGTTCCGATGTGATCGAGTCTTATATGGAGGAAGACAGTCCGCACCGGGAACAACTGCAAGACCTTGCTGGTTACCTGGAAACCGACTGGCTGCTCTCAACTCTGAATGGCCTGTTGGAACATGCTGTGCTCGATGGCCGGCTGCACAGCCTTGTCACGATTGCGACCGATACCGGGCGGCGCGCATCCAGTTATCCCCACATGCAAAACTGGAAAATGCCTGCGATGGCCGGAGTCGCTGTGGGTGACGATGACTTTACGCTGGTCGAGATCGATTACAGCAATGCCGAAAATGTCATGGCTGCCATGATCTCAGTGGATAGCAACCTGGCTGCCGCCTGTGCTGCTGAGGACTTTCATTCCATTATGGCGGCGCAATATTTTGGGAATGCCTGGATCAATGCGGACTCTTCCCGGCGCAAGGCGCTGCGCACGATGGCGAAGAAGATCACCTATGGAACGGCTTACGGCATGGGCGCGGAGCGTCTTGGGGAGAGCCTGGGCATCTCAACTCAGGAAGCTCAAGGGCTGATGCGGGCCAAAGATGCCGCTTTTCCTCATGTTACGCGGCTGCGCGCGGCATCCAAACGGCAGGTGCAGCAAACAGGCTTTCTCGAATTGTGGACCGGGCGGCGCGTTGCAGTGCCGACTCCGTTTGTCGCCTGGAATTATCTGTGCCAGGGTGGGGTGAGCGAACTGCTCAAGCGAGCCATTGTGCTCATCAGCGAAAGGTTCGCGGCACAGGGGATGTTGTCTCGTGTTGCGCTCGATATTCACGATGCGCTCATCCTCGAAGTGGCCCATACCGAGTGGCAGGAAGCGCTCTCCCTCGCGAGCGAGATGATGTCTACAGTAGCCCCTGTTGAACTCACCCAGCGAACGTCGCCGCCGATCCGGTTTCGCGCCAAACCCAATCTGGCGGAAAACCGGAATAAGTGGGGCGCGGAACAGTGGCATCCAGAGGAGTGAAGACAGCAGACCGTTTGACACACTCAAACGGCCTGCCAAAATTGTGGGTGATTAGAGAGACAGCTTAAACCACGCCGCTGTCTTGGCGATCACATCGTTCGCCATCGTCTGGTCATCGGACAGAACGCCGTAAATATGATCGGCCCCCGGCACGAGGTAGGCCGCGCGGAGTGCGCCCTTGGCATTGCTCAGATACCAATCCAGATATTCCGCGGAGAAGTCTTCTGTCCCAGCGATCACCATAAAACTGCCTGCATAGTTGGCGAACTCAGCCTCGGCATCATATTGGCCCAGGCTCGTGAAGAAATCCGCGCCCAGCGTCACCATGCGGAATCCCAGATCAATCGTCACCTGACCCTCAGCGGCGGCCTTGTCAAAATTCTCCTGGCCCAGTTCTTCCAGGAAAATCCCGGGCAAATCGGTTCCGCCGGACCACAGCACCATTGATTTGTACCAATCGGGATTCTCACCCGCCGAAAAGACGGCAATACTCGCGCCCAGGCTGAAACCGATCACGCCAATCCGGGCCGTATCGACAAAATCCAGTGTGGTGAGATAGTTGTAAGCGGTGGCCGCATCTTCAACCTGCCCCGGCACGGTGCTGGCGGTCATCTCGCCCGCGCTTTCACCCCAGCCGCGAAAATCGATGCGCAGGGAGGCAATGCCTTCCTGACCAAGCTCGGCGGCGAGGTTTTTGTACATATTGCCGACTTCATCCCTGGAACTGGCAAAGCCGTGCAGCATCAACACAGCGGGAACAGGGCCAGCCGCGCCCTCTGGCTCGACGATTGTGCCGACAATGCCGTTGTCCAGGGTGACCGTATACTCCTTAAATCCGGCAGTGTCTTGGGCCAATGTCGTGCCGCTCCCATAGCCAAACAGGCTGAACACGATGATCGTTATCAAGAGTTTAGAAACGGTTTTCATGTGTTTCTCTCCTTGGCTGCTCAAACACTCAGAACTTTATTACCGGGTAACGATCCCTATTGTTGAGCATAATGGAGTTAGGTTGGCGGGGCAAGCTCTGTGCGAGAGAACACGAACAACACGGTGCTCAGTTGCGCCGTGTTGTTCGTGTGTGTTTTTGGGGAACGGTCAGGGCACTAATACCCAGATAGGAGGCTGTTCTTCCAGCAGCAGGACTTGTCCACTGGGCAGCGTCAGAGCGATGTTAAAGCCTATCATTTCGACGGTGGTGATATAGCCAACCTCGTCTCCCGTAGCCCATCCTAAACGGGATCGGACGCCTGATTGGCTTGCCCAGATTTTTCCAAATCCCCGCTGTGGCCGAACCGTGCCCGCCGGGGGCTGCTGCCCATCATCCGGGATTGCTTCGCCTTCGATCCACGTGTCAACGTACGTATCGTAAACGTTCCTATCTGAGTACAGGGCATAAATCTGGCGAGTATCGCTGCGCCAGATCATGAATCCCTTTTCAAATGGAAGGTAGGCCACCTGAATCTGGAACTGTGTTTGTGGGCAGTCCCGCGTCAGTGTTGTGGCATAAGGGCAGGTATTGGGTGTGGGCGTCGGCGTGCTTGCGCCAATGGGGGCAATTAGTGCTTCAGACACTTCGGCGGTCCGCACTTCATCCTGCGCGACAACCGTATAGGTCCAGCCATCCAGGGCCGCATAATACCCGCTGCCGATGCGCACGGGTTCGCCAGCCCGGATCGCGCCCGCATCTTCTAGCAGCATCAGGGAATAACCAGTGGCGTTCGGCTCCATATACCGCGCCGTAGGGGTTGGCCCAGGTGTGACACCCGGCGCGAACATCAGTTGGTATTCGTGCGCTTCCGCGGTGGTTTGTTCATCCTGTGCGACGATCACATAAATCCACCCGTCAATGCTGTCATACCAGGAATGACTGATTCGTACCCGCGAATTCGCTGGGATTTGGCCGATCTGTTCCAGGGTGATCAGGGGATAGCCGCCGGGATAGTTGTTAAAGACCGATGTGGGAATTGGCCCAGGGGTCAGACCGGGCATATAGGTAATCTGGCTCTGGCGCGCGGTGGCTGAAACGCCATCTTGCGTGACAATCTGGTAATACCAGCCGTCAATGCGATCATACCAGGCGGAGCCAATCGAAACGCGAGTATTGGCTGGGATATCCCCCACCTGTACGAGGGTGATCATGGCATACCCGTAGGCGCTGTCGAAGGGCGAGGTCGCAGTGGGGCCGGGCGTCACACCGGGCGCATACGCAATTTGATCCTCGCGCGCATCGGCACAGGCAGCATCATTTTGGGTGCAAATTCCATACATCCAATCGCTTCCGTCAAATGATGCCTGACTGATGCGCACCCGTGCGCCCGCCGGGATTGTCCCTACCCGTTCGAGTGTGATCATTGAATAGCCGCCCACCCCAATATTATCCCAGTACCGCGCAGGTGGCGTGACAACGGGCGTTTTATATCCAGAGACGTAACTGAGCTGCCAGTCTCGCGCATATCCCATCACATTCCCGTCGCTGGTCACAATCGCATAGACCCAATCGGTTCCATCAAACCATGCATATTCAATGCGCACAGGCGTATTCGGTGGAATTTGATCGATCTGCGCCAGGGTGATGAGCACGTAGGAGCCTGTTCCGATGCTGTTACCGTATCTTGCCGTAGGCGTAGGCCCGCTGTAGGGAGACGGGCTTGTGATAGGCCGGGATTGTGTTGGCGATACATAGGCGTTTGGCGTGCCACCGGCAGGCGTAAACGTGGGCGGCTGCATCGGAGTCGCCGTGTAGGGTCTGGATAAGACTTTGGTCGGTAAATCTGTTTTTTGTGGTGGTGCTCCTTGTGAGGAGGGTTCGCGCTGAGACTGAAGAAAGAGCACCAACAAACCACCTAAGAACAGGACAGCGATTGCCGCCGCCATGGTAACAATTGATGCGGGGCGTGAAGATAGCTGCCGGTTGCCAACGGGAATACGCGTGGTTGAATTTTCGCTGCCATTAGAGGAAAACGCCGCCACGATCACGTCCTGCGGCGGTGTTTGTGGTGTTCGTGCCGCCCATCGCTGCGCATCGGATCGAACCATATTGGCGACATTCTGCCACTCCTGCACGGCAAGGCGGCATTTTTCACAGCTTGCCAGGTGCTGTTCCAGTTCAGCAGCCTGCCTTCGGGAGAGTGTGCCCGCCACATAGTAGGGAATTAAATCAGCCCATTGTTTATGCATTACAGGTTCTCCTCCAATAACACTCGCCGCAGCATCTCCTTACCTCGATGCAAGCGGCTTTTTACAGTCCCAACCGGGATTGCCAGTACGTCAGCGACTTCGTTTTCCGTCAACTGGTGATAAAAGACCAGGACCAGCACTTCCCGTTGCTGAGGAGGAAGCTGATCAAGCGTGGCGCGCACGGTCTGATATGTGCTGCTGCGCAAGACGCGCTCGAATGGTCCAGTATCCATCCCTGGAGTTCTCATAAGCGTCATTGAGGGGAATTTGTGGCACGATGTGTTTGCGCCGGACATTGATCGCGCGATTACGGGCAATCGAGAGCAGCCATGTTAAAACTTTGCTGTCCCCGCGAAATTGGCCCGCCGCCCGCCATGCCGACAGCATCACATCCTGTAACACTTCCTCTGCTAACGGGGCATCCCCCAGCCGAGCGATCAAAAAACTGTAGACCGCCGGGCCATAACGGGCATACATTTCTTCGACCGCTCCGGCAGCACTGACTGCTACCGCTCTAAGCAGCATCACATCCGGTATTTGTTCGAAATTTTCTGGCATTGAAAACCTCGCCTGTGTCTTGATCAATAAGACACACTGAGCGGGCCAATCGGTTCCATTTTGGCCAAAAGTCGATCATAGCGGAGTCATGCATTGCGTGGTCTTGTCAAACTACTCAGAGGAGTTACCACGGTCAGGAAGAAGCACCCTTCCTGACCGTGCGCCTGATTCAATTTACAGGACTTTCATCATTTTGAGATCAGGTGCCTCTTCCAGCGCTGTTTGTGGCCCCAGGACAGCGACAAGGCCCTGTTTGCCAAGCTGCTCCAGCACATCGCCAAACTGTTTAAAATGCTCGGCTGTGGTGGAAAGGACTTCTTCGCGCCACTGCTGTAATCCCTCTTCGCTTTCGTGGAACAGGTAGCGCAGCATGGACGTGTATCCTTTGGCATCGGGAAGCTGATAGGAGTCAATATTGCCGATGGTGCCAATGATCGACTTGGTGAGTTCGTCGCGGTTCAGGTCCAGATTGCGCAGGAAATTGCCCGTCTGATCGTAGATTTCCAGCGTTTTTTTCAGATTCGGGTCCGCATACGAGAGGAACGTATACACGCCAGATCGCCGGTTGAACACACAGAACGCACCATAAGCCCCGCCGCGCACCCGAATGCGATCCCATAACCAGGCTGTGCTCAGATACTGGTTGATGACGGCAATCGATCCATGAGGCCGGTAGCCGAGTTTGTACAGATCGGCTCCTTTGCCAACATAGTTAACCTGCGAAGGAATAATCAGCCCTTCGCTGTGATGATCATAAACAGGCGACCAGCGTTTGAGATCGGCGGCGACAGCGGGAAACTGCGCGATGAAACCAGAGAGGGCGGGTTGGAATTGCTGCCAGTTAGCCGCGTCAAGCGTCACATTGAAGATCATCGTACTGCGGTTGATCAGCAGGCGGCGAATTGTTTCCAGCTTGTCGAGGACCGACTGCCAATCCCGGTCAATATCGCTGGCAAGCTGGCGCAGAAACAGCAGGTAATTGATCCCGCCCATTTGCTCGCTGGCCCAGTCTGCTTCATTGAAGTGGGCGCGGAGACGGTTGTTGACCACGGCATGCCCGGCGGGAACGATATCTGACTCTTCGCTGGCTTTTTCCTCCAGAACCATCTGGCGGAACCGTTCCTGGTTATCGAGACGAACGGTTGTCAGGATGTCTCGTAAAATCGCCAGCAGATCGGTGCCATGACTCATCGTCGCCTTACCCCGCAGGAAGAGCCATGCTGTCCCATCGGCTGAGTCAGCCAGTGAAGACGTGATCGATGTAGGATAGATGCCACCTGTTTGCTGTCCAATGCGCTGAGCGAGCTTGACGAAATCTTCTGTCTCCGTACCCATTTCAAGCAGGGCACGTCCGAACAGGCTGACATAGGGCAGATATTCCTGCGGTAGGGCATACAGGTTTAAGCCCAGGTCCAGGTAAATGATGCCGTTGGTGAACAGGTCGTGATAGAGGACCGTGCTGCCAGCCGCCGCGATCACATTGAGCGGCAGTCGCTGATTTTCGCGATCCAGGTCCTCCAGTTCGAGCATCGGAATCAGCGCGAGGTCTTCTGGCGAGTTGGCTGCTTCCTGGCGTCGTTTTAATTCGCGTGTGCCTTCGACCAGCCCGATCAATTCCTCCTGGCGCAAGCTCATGCGCACCTGAGTGAGCCGTTCTTCCTCCGCCGCTTCCTCTTCCTGGCGCAGATTGGGGTCCGGCTTCAAGAGCAGGGTGGTCCGGTGCGGATTGTCGATCAAGTAGCGCTCAATCAGAGTTTCAAAAGTGCGTTCCCCCGCCTCAATCTGACGTTTGATAGTGCTCAACGGCGCTTCGAAGGCCAGTGGAGCCAGTGGATCGCCGTCGTGCAGCCACGTGGTGAGAGCACTCAGCATCACAATCAGTCCGCGCGGGTAGGATCCGGTGTTGTTTTCCCGCAATGAGAATTCAATGGTGTTTAGAGAGGCTTCAACAGTGCCGCGATCAATGCCAGTTTGCGCCAGATTCCGGAGGGTATTCAGAATAAGCTGTTCGACCTGCCCGGCGTCTTCAGCCTTGATCCCTTTTAGCCCGGTGGAGAAATAGATCTGGCGCACTTCCGAATCCAGGCCAGACCCGGCCAGATCTTCACCCAGTCCAGAGTCTATGAGCGCTTTGCGCAGCGGCGACGCGGGCGTGCCAATCAAAATATGTTTCAGGATGTGCAGGGCAAGGACCGTGCTTGTATCGGTGACATCGGTGAGCACCCAATTCACCGTCAGAATGGTCTTATTTTCGCTTTCTTCGTCTTCCCCGACGCTGTAACTGCGCGTGATGCGCTGCGGCGCGTCGAAGGGAGACTGCAATGGAATGGGCGGTTGGCTGGGCAGCGGCTCGAAATCTTTAAGATATTCATCCAGAATGCGCAGCCGTTCTGCCGGATCATCATTTCCGTAGAAATAGATCAGGGCGTTGGATGGGTGATAGTAGGTCTTATGGAAACCCTCGAACTGTTCAAAGGTGAGGTTGGGGATCACCTTGGGATCGCCGCCGGAGTCGAAGCCGTAGGGCGTATCGGGAAAGAGTGAACCTTGCACATAGCGGGCCAGCAGATTATCGGGATCGGAATAGGCGCTTTTCATCTCGTTGAAGACGACGCCCTTATAGGTCATCGGCTCTTCGATGTCGTCCAGTTCGTAGTGCCACCCTTCCTGCTGAAGCGTGTAGGGCGTGAGATTGGGATACAAGACCGCATCCAGATAGACGTCAATCAGGTTGTAAAAATCCTGCACATTCTGGCTGGCGACAGGATAACAGGTTTTATCGGAAAACGTGAAGGCGTTGAGAAAGGTGTTGAGCGAGCCTTTAGCCAGCTCGATAAACGGTTCTTTGACCGGGTACTTGCGCGAACCGCACAGGACGGAGTGTTCCAGGATATGCGGCAGCCCGGTCGAGTCGGGTGGGGGAGTGCGAAAGGTGATGCCAAAAACCTTGTTTTCTTCGTCGTTTTCCATTGACAGCAGCTGCGCGCCGGTTTGGTTGTGCCGGTACAGGCGTGCTTTTGTGTTCAATTCAGGTATGGTTTGTTCGCGTACAAGTTCAAATCCGTGCATAGGTGCCATTGTCTCTCTGCCTGAGGGTTGTTTAGGACTGTACAGAATATAGATGATACGCAATCGGACAGGCGAACCGCTCAAACTCTAGGACAGAATGCGGCGGCGCACCATTGACAAAGGGGCTTCTGTCAGCTAAAATTCCGTCCGTTGTGCTTAAGGAAAAGACTCACCCTTGAGAGCACGTCGGGGACATGATACAATGTCGAACATGAATGCCGACGTAGCTCAATCGGCAGAGCAACCGCCTTGTAAGCGGTAGGTTATGGGTTCAATTCCCATCGTCGGCTCTGAGGTGAGCGGCTTAAAAGCCTACAACAAGTATGGGTCAGTGTCCCGAGCGGCAAAGGGGAAGGACTGTAAATCCTTTGGGCGACGCCCTTCGTAGGTTCGAGTCCTACCTGGCCCACTGTGTGCCTACATAGCTCAGTCGGTAGAGCACTCCCTTGGTAAGGGAGAGGTCATGAGTTCGAGTCCCATTGTAGGCTCAGGTATTTTACTACCACGAGTCACAACAACTAATACGTCTTTATCCCTGAGTGACTTTTCAGGAGGAACTACAAAGCATGGCCAAGGGTAAATTTGATCGGACGAAACCGCATGTAAATGTCGGGACCATCGGGCACATCGACCACGGCAAAACGACGCTCACGGCAGCGATCACCAAGACGCTGGCGCTGAAGGGGTGGGCCGATTTCCGGGCATTCGATTCGATCGACAATGCGCCAGAAGAAAAAGCGCGTGGGATCACGATTGCGATTGCGCACGTGGAATATGAGACGGAACACCGGCACTACGCCCATGTCGACTGCCCGGGACACCGGGACTACATCAAGAACATGATCACAGGCGCGGCGCAGATGGACGGGGCGATCCTGGTGGTGGCAGCGCCGGATGGACCGATGCCGCAGACGCGCGAGCACGTGTTGTTGGCGCGGCAGGTGGAAGTACCAGCGATGGTCGTGTTCCTGAACAAAGTGGACATGATGGAAGACGAAGAACTGCTGGAACTGGTCGAGATGGAACTGACGCGAACTGCTGGAAAGCTACAAGTTCGTCAACGTGCCGATTGTGCGCGGGTCGGCGCTCAAGGCGCTGGAAAGCACGAGCAAAGATCCGAGCGCACCGGAGTACGAGTGCATCTGGAAGCTGATGGAAACGGTGGACACCCACATTCCGACGCCGGAACGCGACTACGACAAGCCGTTCCTGATGCCAGTGGAAGACGTGTTCAGCATCAAGGGACGCGGCACAGTGGTGACGGGCCGGGTCGAACGCGGCACGCTGAAGAAGGGTGAAGAAATCGAGATCATCGGCCTGCGCGAAGAAACGCATGCAGCACGGTGGTGACCGGGCATCGAAATGTTCCACCAGGAACTGGACCAGGCCCAGGCAGGCGACAACGCCGGTATTCTGCTGCGCGGCACGACCCGTGAAGAAGTCGAGCGCGGCATGGTCCTGGCCAAGCCCAAGTCGATCACCCCCCACAAGAAGTTCATGAGCGAAGTCTACGTCCTGCGCAAGGACGAGGGTGGACGGCACAAGGCCTTCTTCACCGGCTACCGTCCCCAGTTCTACATCCGCACGATGGACGTGACGGGCACCATCACCCTGCCGGACGGCGTCGAGATGGTCATGCCCGGCGACAGTGTCAACCTCATGGTCGAACTGATCATGCCCGTTGCCCTGGAAAGCGGCTCGAAGTTCGCCATCCGTGAAGGCGGCCTCACCGTCGGCGCGGGTGTCATCACCGAAATCCTGGAATAAATCATTCGGGGGCCGGATAGCTCCGGCCCTTCTCCCGTATCTACGGGGTGGACTGAAGAACAATGGCTAAGAAAAAAGATGTACGGATGGTGATTTACCTCGCTTGCACCGAGTGCAAAGAGCGTAATTACACCTCGCAGAAGAACCGTCGAAATGATCCGCAGCGCCTGGAAGTGCAGAAGTTCTGCTCGCGTTGTCGGAAGCACACCATGCATCGCGAAACCAAGTAACTGTTGCGTGCTGCACTTTTAGGATATAATCCTCCTCCCGTCCCCTGGGGCGGTCCAAAGCAATTGAGGGGTATTAGGGGGATATCCCCCGGTAACACCAAGAAGTCGGGGCTGCCTACAAGCCCCATGATTTAGGGGAGTAGCTCAATTGGCAGAGCGACGGTCTCCAAAACCGTAGGCTGCGGGTTCGATTCCTGCCTCCCCTGCCTAAAGCTAGATTAGCTTGTTCTACGTAGACACCGTCCTCGTGACGGTGTCTTGGATATAGGCGATAATTTATTGCCGAGGAGTTTTAAGAGTGGCACGCACACGGACTCGCAGCCTGGCCCAGCCAGATGATAATATTGAGCTAGAACAAGACTTCGAAGAGCAGGAAGCGGAAGAGGAAGAAACGGAAGTCGTTTCTGACAGCCGCCGCCGGCGTCGTCGCCAGGAAAACGCTGATAAGTCGCAGGTGACTCGCAAAGACCGTCCGACACCGTCGCGCCAGAAGCGGAACGCGGAGTCTACTTCATTCGTAGAACGTATTCCTGTCGTGCGCACTGTGGTCGCCTATTTCGCTAGCGTTGTTTCCGAACTGCAAAAGGTCACCTGGCCTACGCGTGACGAAACAAGTCGTCTGACCACGATTGTGCTGGCTGTTACCGCCTTTTTTGCCATTTCGCTTGGCGCGATAACCATCTTTTTGGGGTGGTGGTTCAAGAAGGCGTTTAACCCGGACACGCAGTCGATTTTCCTGTTGATTGGCCTTGCGTTAGCAGTTGTGATCGGCGGAACCTATGCGGTTCTGAGCAAGCGTATCTAACCACTTTCCAGTCTGTCTCCTACTGGAATAGTGGGGGATGTCAGGGGACGAAAAAACTACGTCCGTTCTGGTGAGTGAAGAGAAGGTATGGCGATGTTTGATGACGATTATCACGACGAACACGACGAGGACGTAGACTTCGATCCAGAACCTGTTTATCTGGATGAAGGCGAGAGTAGATGCCCAGTGAGCAGGACGATGAACTTTCTGACATTGCTGCTGTCATTGGTGCAGGAATTACTGAAGACAAGCCTGCTGAAGGTGACGAAGATCGGAAGTGGTATGTCGTTCACTGCTATTCGGGGCAGGAAAATAAGGTCCGACACGCAATTGAGCAGCGGATTGAAACGATGGGCATGCAGGACAAGATTTTTGATGTGGTCGTGCCCACCGAAGAAGAAATCGAAGTCCGTGAAGGCAAGCGCCGCACGATTGAGCGCCGGGTGTTTCCCGGATATATTCTGGTCCAGATGAAGATGGATGAAGACTCATGGTACGTGGTGCGCAATACGCCTGGTGTAACCGGGTTTGTGGGCATGGGCAACGAGCCAACCCCGCTGCGCCCGGAAGAAGTTTCGCAGATTATGCGCCGGATGGAAGCCGAAGCTCCCAAGATTAAAGTTACCTTCCGTCCTGGCCAAAAAGTACGTATTATCGATGGCCCGTTTAACGAATTTATTGGTACTGTGGGCGACATTGATATGGAAAAGGCCAAAGTGCGGGTGCTTGTCTCCTTTTTTGGACGCGAAACGCCCGTTGAGTTGGACTTCTTGCAGGTCGAAAAGGCCTAAGCAGCCTCGGCTGGCCCAGCATGCCTGTGGCTCAAACCAATCGGTAAAGGGGCGGCCCCTGTTATGGGGGTCGCTTTCTGTACGTAAACTAACAGAGTAAGGATAAAAAAAATCATGGCCAAGAAAGTAAAAGCAGTGGTAACGCTTCAAATCAACGCCGGCAAAGCCAATCCAGCGCCCCCGATTGGCCCGGCGTTGGCGCAGCACGGCATCAACCTGATGGCCTTCTGCAAGGAATATAATGCGAAGACCAGCAACCGCATTGGCGAAGTCGTCCCGGCAGAGATCACCATCTTCAGCGATGGTTCGTTCAAGTTCATCCTGAAAAGCCCGCCAACGGCCTTCCTCATCCGCCGCGCTGTCGGACTGGACAAGGGTTCATCGACGCCCAACTCGAATAAAGTGGGCAAGCTGAACCGCCAGCAGGTCCGTGAAATCGCGGAAGTGAAGATCAAAGACCTCAACGCCATTGATATCGAAGGCGCGATGAAGCAGGTCGAAGGCACTGCCCGCAGCATGGGCGTAGATATTATCGAATAAGATTAGTTCGGGTGGGAGGGCAATGCCCACTACGACCACTAGGAGATCAGTATGACACAACACGGAAAAAAATATACTGCCGCCGCCGAAAAGTTGACCGTCAAAATCTGTACACGCCCGAAGAGGCGATCAAGCTGGCCAAAGAAGTCGCTCCTGCCAAGTTCGACGAAACTGTTGAAGTGCATATGCGTCTGGGTATCGACCCCCGGCACAGTGATCAGCAGGTTCGTACCACCGTTATCCTGCCGCACGGGCTGGGTAAGACGGTGCGCGTCCTGGTCTTTGCTGAAGGTGAAGCCGCCCGCATCGCGCAGGAAGCAGGCGCTGACTTTGTTGCTGACGACGAAATGATCGCCCGTATCGCCAATGAAGGCTGGACCGAATTTGACGTTGCGCTGGCTGTTCCCGATATGATGCGCAAGATTGGCCGCCTGGGTAAGGTGCTCGGTCGTAAGGGCCTGATGCCGAATCCCAAGGCTGGCACCTTGATCCCGCAGGAAGACATTCCACGCGCTATCGAAGAAGCGCGCGCGGGTCGCGTTGAATTCCGTAACGACAAGACCGCCAACGTTCATGTTCCTATCGGCAAGGTGAACTTTACTGAAGAACAGCTTCGCGACAACATGGCTGCCGTGATGGATGCCCTCCGCCGCGCTCGTCCGTCCGGCGCGAAGGGCACATATGTCCGCCGCGTCGTCCTCACGACCACGATGGGCCCTGGCATCCGGATTGATCCGAATATCGCGCTGGGCATGATGCCTGCTGGCTCGTAACACTTTTCTTGGCCTTTAGGATTACCATCGGACCGGAGGGGGTTTCCCTTCCGGTTCTTTTGTTGTTATGATCGCTCGCGGGAGGGTTTTATGGGGATTACCTTCGTGAAGGACAGCGACATATTTTCGACCCAGGCGCAGACGATTGCAGTTGGAGTGAACGCTGCCGGACGAAGCGAAGTCTCCACGCTTTTTACGGCATTGGCAGATCGCTATCCTGTGTTTATCAGCGATTACCGCAAGCGCGGGCGGGCGGGGAAGCTCAAACCGGGCGATATCTGGCTTTGGCGCGAAGGCCAACCCTGGATTCTGGCGATGGTCGTGCGTGATACACCCCAGGGCGCGACTCGGCCCCGCTATGTCGAGGCGGCCTGTCTGAAGCTTGCCAGAGAGTGGACCCGCGAAGGACTGAAGAGTTTGGCTCTGCTGCGGCTGGCGGAAGGTCCTGACTGGCCCCCTGTGCGCGAGATCGTAGAGCAGTATCTAGGCCACATGCCAGTGACTATTTATGAAGACTAAAACCTCAAAATTAGTACTTAAGGTTCAACTTTAAAGGAGTATTTTAGAGGGCACATTGGGTGTATGCTGAGAGTACGCTCGAATGATTGTGATGGGACGCTTGTAATAGCCTCCTCCCAAAATGGGTCGATTCTGGAAGTAGATAAACAGTTAGAGAATGGTTAGTCATGAAACCGAAAAAGGGGGGGTAGCGGGATCGCTCCGTCGGAGAAGTGATCAACTAAATTTTTCGAAAAGTTTGTTAGCAGAAAGCCAACTGCCCCAAGGTTATTGGGCATTTTGAGCGCTCAGGCTGCACAGGTTTTGTCCACCAGCACTGAGCCATTCGTTCAGCGTATCACTGTCTTTACGGTTCTTTTGCGCTTCGTTCCACATCCCCGATGCCCAATGGTAATACGCCTGAGTTTCGGCTGGCCATGATGAAGAATCCATCAGAGTGACGCTTGGCCCGCCGTTATAACAGGCCAGCGCTATTCCCAGGTCCCAGTCAGCGAATTGGGTCAGGCATTCGTAAAACACATCCATGCCGTTCCGCACATTCACATCGGGGTTCAGCATATTCTCCCCATCATCAAAATGAAAGGGCATGACCTGCATCAGCCCTGTTGCCCCTGCCCCTGAGATCACGCTGGAATTGCCACACGACTTAATCTGCATGACGATGGCGATTACATTGGGATTCACATCGTATTCGTGTGCCCACCGTTCAATATCGGAACGCCACTTCAGTACCTCCGGCGCATAAAAAGAGGCCAGCGGCGCATTGGGATTATCGATGTTCTGATGATCTCCGCCGCTCCCCCCTGGCAGTTGGCCCGTTCGGTTCAGCACGACATAAGTGAACAGCAGGACCAGAATAATCAGCGGCAGGGCGATCACGCGCTGATTGATAAGCCGCAGTAAAAGACGCAGCGCGCGCTGCCTTGTTGTTGTAGACTTATCTTCCGGCGTGCGGCGCTGCCGCGACGGTTGGCGCTGCTGAGGCGGGCGCGGTGGTGGCTGTTGTTGTTTCGCCGGGGCGGCCTCTTTTCGCTTGGGCGGTTGCGGAACCTCTGTCTTTTTGACCATGATCGATGCCCTACGGATTAACGATCTGAAGCGGATTCGGGACAAAGACCAGGACAAAAACCAGGATCGCTACATAGCCGATCATCCGCCGCCGCCTGTCCAGTGGAGTGATCGAATCAAGCGGGACGGCATAGAAGCGTCCAAATAACAGGAGCAGCAGCGTCCACAACAGCCAGGCTGCGTTAAAGAACGACAAGACCACGAAGGTGATCAGGACAGGGATATAAAGCCGGGCAGCGCGCCTGCCGAACAGCGTGGACAGGACATGGCCGCCGTCCAGTTGCCCCACCGGAATGAGGTTCAGGCCCGTAATGAACAATCCAGTCCACCCCGCCTTGGCAACCTGATTGATGAATACATCTTCATGGCCGTTTGGCAGAAGCTTGCCAAAGATGGCGAGCTTTGCCGAGAGATAAATGAGCAAATCGCCTTCGAGAATGTAGGTGTCTTTCGGCAGCGCCTCGATATGAGAGGTCGCCAGCCCGATGATCAGGATAGGGATAGCGACGATCAGCCCGGCGAGCGGTCCGGCAACACCGACATCAAACAGTACTTTCCGGTTCGGCATCGGGGCACGCAGTTGGATAAACGCGCCCAGTGTGCCAAAACCAGAGATCGGCGCGGGAATGAAATAGGGCAGCGTCACATTGACCTTGTGGTGGCGTGCCGCAAAATAGTGGCCGAGTTCGTGCGTGCCCAGGATCAGAATCAGGCTGAGAGCATAGGGCCAGCCGCGCCAGATATCACTCAGGCTGTTCGCGCTTTCGTCCTGCAGCGACCCCACATAGAGCAGGCTGAGCAGCGTCAGGACCAGCAGCAGCGCATTCGGCCACCAGGGGCGCGGTTTGGGATTGACGCGACCTTTGATGATGGTGATCACGTGCTGGTCTTGTTCATTGATTGAGAGCAGCGTGTGATAATCCAGCGGAGCAAGCTGTCCGTCTAGTTGGGCAAACGCGGCTTCACTATCCAACCGCAGCCTGCCCGTAAAAGTAGCCATCAGGGGAGGATTGGGATGGTATTCTGTGTTCGTAATCTGCAATACCTGACTGACTGCTGTCTCGATCTGGTTCTGAGCCGCCGTATTAGGCCGCTGAGCGATGGTTGGCAGCACAGCCGGCAAAGACTGATCAGGTTTTCCAGAGGTCATGCTCGAAGGTTCGTTTAGCATCGTTGTCTCATTACTCTACGCCATCATTAAGGGTCGGCGGCAGGACTTCCCATGTGTGGGCTTCTGCGTCTAGTGCCACAATGCCGCCATCGCGCATACGCATATACAGAGTGGCTACGCTGGGTTCCGCCGAATCCGACTGGTACATGCCTTCAAAAGGAACTTCCGGCGAGGTGGCCCAGCCCAACCGATCTTTGACCCGTTCGTTGCTCCGCCAGACAAGACCAAACCCGCGCACAGGCTGGATCAGGTCGCCAGGAGGAACAAGACTTTCGTCCCGGTCAGGATCGCCGTCGGTAAAGTTATCGGGGTACTGTGCCCAGGCGGGTGAGCCGCCATCCTCGAAAATCACATAAATCCGATCCATGGTTTCAACCCAGATCATCCGGCCCCGCTCAAAGGTCTGTTCGACCTGGGCCGATGCCGCGGGAAGTCCGGCAGCGCAGGCTTCGGGCGCGGGATCAAAGAACCAGATTTCGGGGCATTGCAGCGGAATCAGCAGTTCTTGCTCGACATTGGAATCTGGAAGGCAGCCGTCAGCAAAAAACGGGCCGCATCGCGATCCCCTGTGCGGGTGGCAACCGTGATTTTACCTTCTGCGGGCACATCCCAGCGATACAGCCGCTCGCCTTCCTCATCGATGCGGTAGATGTTCGCCTGCTGCGCGCCGCGCACACTCCAAAAGAGTGTCACATTATCGCCGGGACGAACGGACGAAGTATCCGTCGTGAAATATTCCACCGAGAGGCCAGCAAGCGTTGCGGCGCGAGTTGCCGTCAACGTTTCGGGAGCCGGAATCACCGTAGGCGCAAGCAGGCTGGTCGGAGAAGGGCCGGGTGTTGGTGTCGTCGGCTGGCGGGTAGGCGTGGCGGGTGCAACAAGGGCGGTTGGTACGCTGGTTACGACCGGAGCAGTCATCGTCGGCCCAGCGGTGAAGGTTGGTGAACGGCCCAGGGTGGTGATTATCGGCTCTGCGTTTCCGCCACAGCCAGCCAGAATGATCATCGCCAAGAGAAAAAGGGGGGGAACAACCCATTTGGTTTTCATCGTATGGTTGAGGGCAGCCTAGATCCTGAGCGCGCTCAGCATTGGAAGCTCTTGAGTTGCTGGAGCTTCGATGGGAAGCGCAAAAGTAAAAATCGAGCCGCTGTTTTCCTCGCTTTGCACCCAGATGCGCCCGCCATGCGCTTCGACTGCCAGCTTGCAGAAAGCCAACCCGAGGCCAACACCATGCGGCATGTGGCGCTGCTTGACCCGCGCAAACTTATCGAAGATGGTTGCCAGAGCAGCGGCAGGGATGCCAGGACCAGTGTCTTTAACCCGGATCCACACTTCCATCCCGTTTTTGACGGCGCTGACCGTAACAAGATCGCCTTCAGGTGAGTATTTGATCGCATTATCGACCAGGTTGATCAGCACCCGCTCGATCATATCACTGTCGATATAGAGTACTGGCAGATCCTTGCTGGTGATAACCTCGATCTGAATCCGCTTGTCATAGATAGTGGGCTGCACCTGTGCGACTGCATGCCCGACCAGCGCCTCGATTACCGTATTCGTCCGGCTCAACAGCTTGCTGCCTTCTTCAAGATATTGGATATCCAGCAGCGAGCTGACCATCCGGTGTACCTGCTGCTCGCTTTGCAGAGCGATATCCAGCAAGTCGCGGACGCGTTTGTCCTGCTTATTGTCCAACAGGGTGGACAGCGCTGCGAGACTGGTATGAACATTCCCCAGTGGCCCGCGAATATCATGGAAGATCATGGCAGTCAGATCATTGCGCAGTTGGTCGAGTTCCAAGCGAGAGGATAAATCGTGCTCAATCCACTGGATGTTGTCGTTTTCGCTGGTGCCGCCGAGCCGTTTGGCATAAACCTGGACATCGCGGCTGCTGCCGTCTTTTGTCCAGACCACAGACTGAAAACGCACTTCCAGCCCGCGTTTTAAGGTCTCAAGGCGATCAGGCCCAATAGGCCCGGTTCCGGTACGATGAATTGCCGTGATATTTTGATGGCAAATCTCGTCGTGCTCATAACCCAAAAATTCACAGGCGCGGCGATTAGCCGTCTGAATATTGCCCTGAAGATCGGTGATAATGATGGGCACAATGGCATCATCAAACAGCATCGCGTAGCGCTGTTCAGCGTGGCGCGCTGCCTCGAGCATCATGGTTTGCATCAGCGCCGCTGCGCCCATCTCGCTGATGGTATTGGTCAGATTTACCGCGTCCGCTGTAAAGTACCCGCGCGCCGGGTGCGCCAGGGTCATCACCCCAACGACATCCCCGGAATGAATGAGTGGTACGCACAACGCAGACCCCTCTTGAGGAGAAAGAGGTTCGCATGGGAGCGGCATCCACAACGGATTATTGGTGATATCGTTGATAATCACTGTCCGGTAGTTATGCAACACGAAACCCGCTAATCCGTTTGCCAACACACGCTTAATCACGGGTGTTGGGTCAACGTCTCCGCCGCCCAACGCATAAATGGCCTGTACTTCTTTTTGCCGCAAAGCGATGATACTGGCATGAGGCGTGCCAAGCGCTTCAGCCGTATCATTCAGCACGCGCCGCAGCACATCAATTGGGTGTAATTCCGCATTCAGTTCTCGCGCAAGGCGATACACCAGCGCAAGCCGCAGCGATTCACTCAGACGAGCCGAATATCGTGCCATAGGCGACTACTGCCTTTTGCCCACTACTGATCCACCCCATCGCATCTTAAGAAGAGCGACTCCATGCCTATTCTAACACAGAGGTTAGTCCTGTGCATGGCGGGTGGGCGGCTTCACGTAGCGGATTGGGGCCGGGCGCAGCGAGTTCTCGCACAGCATCAATAATGCTCTGGCGCGAATCCGGCTCGTGCTGGAAGTCCATTTCATCCGCCGGAATGACCAACACCGGGCAGCTTTCCCAGTGTTCGATCCAGGTATCGTAGAGCGTGTTTAACCGGAATAGGTAGTCCGGCGAAATATCACGCTCAAAGTCACGCCCTCGCTGTCGAATGCGGTTCTTCAGCGTCTCGACGCTGGCTTTCAGATAGACCAACAGGTCCGGAGGCGGCAAAAAGGCGCGGATGCCATCATATAAATCCCGGTACGCCTGGTAATCACGTGCTGACATCTGACCCTGTTTGAAAAGGTTGCAGGCGAAAATCTCCGCGTCTTCATAAACACTGCGATCCTGCACGACCGAGCCAGGATGATCGACCAGTTGGCGGTGGTGTTGGAGCCGCCGCGACAAAAAGAAAACCTGGGAATGAAAACTCCAGCGAGTCATATCGGCATAAAAATCAGCCAGGTATGGATTTTCGTCAACGGCTTCATAAAATGGCTTCCACCCGAAGGCCTCTGATAGCACAGCGGTCAGCGTCGATTTGCCGACTCCAATATTCCCGGCAATCGCCACAAAATGTTTGTTGGTGATGATCGGCTGAATCACGAGTTTTTGCCTCCTGTTTGCCATGACTGATTCAGCTTCATTTTTTCCAGATAAGCCTCCTCCAGGTCGATGCCCGTATGGTTTGCTAATTTCAACAAGGAGGCGAACACGTCCGCCAGTTCTTCGCGAACGGCAGCCCACGAGGAATCACCCTCAGCCATCCACTGCTGGGACAGGGCGCGGGCCAGTTCACCCATCTGCTCCTGAAGCAAAATGTAGTTCATATAGGGATCGGTTGGGAGCCGTTTCTGGTGATCGAGCTGGCGGTGAAAATGTTGAAAATCGACCAGCCGCCGGGGAGTTCTGGTCCAGGGGCAAACTCTCGACTGGCACAGCGACAGTTGGCGCTTCTCCACTGTCCATGCCGGGCAGAGAGGGTTGGTTTGGACCCTGGCCCAATGCGCCGAGAATCCGGCTGAAGATCATTTCCCGGTCGTCGGCATTCTGAACAAAGTCGGTGTTGTTGGCATCAATGATCAGCACCGGGGCTTTATCGTAGGAGGCAAAGAACTGCTCATAGGCTGCCCGCAGGCTGTCGATATAAGTCGCCTCCATATTGCGCTCGTAGGGCCGGTCACGGGCGGTAATGCGATTCATGAGAGTGTCCGTATCGGCTTTGAGAAAGACGACCAGATCGGGCCGGGCAATATTTTCGGCTAAAGCTTCCTGAACGCTGAAATAGGTATCAAGTTCGTCGCCACCCAGGTTTACCTGGGCAAAGAGGCGATCCTTGTCAAAAATATAATCACTGATGATCGGGCGAGGCATGCGCGTGACCTGGCGCTGCTGGTGATAGCGGCTGAGCAGGAAAAATATTTGCGTCTGGAAAGCATAACGAGCGCGGTCCGTGTAAAAATCGGAGAGGAACGGGTTTTCCTCGAACACTTCCAACATTAAGTGCGCACTGCTTTCTTTCTGGAACATGCGCGCCAGCGTGGTTTTGCCAACGCCGATAACCCCTTCAACCGCGATATAGGCTTGAGTTGTGTTCATCAAAAATACTCACCGGATACCCACGCCTTCAGGCGTGGGGAGGAAGGTGAGACTTCTCCTTTCAAGGATGCTATAATGCTTCACAAGGTCAAGACACTCTGCTGTGGTAGAGGAAACGGTTGTCGCACCTTACCAACTGAAGAGAGCGGGTTGCAGTGAGTAATCGTTCGCTGCGTAAAATCTTCACCGTCAAGCTGCGGCTTGGACTTTTGCATCGACTTCGGTCGATGGGCGGCTGTCAATCCGCCAGACGTCTCGGATACCGGACTTGTCCGGTAGCGCCAGGGACAAGCCCCTTGCTTTAGCTATGGGGTCGTTGACGTTATTCTTTCCCAACAGGTACGGCTGATAAATTCCCAAAAGTATACGCATCCCCCTATCGAATGTCCACCAAGAATTGGTTAATTTGTTACAATGAAAGCGAGGTAGGAGGGCATATGCGGCGAATCCAGATTCCATTTTTTTGTGTTTTACTCTTTGTGGCGGCAGCTTGCAGCCTGTCTGCCAGCGAAAAGAAAGCCCCTCCCCCAGCCTCTCCCTTGCCGAGTTTGGAAGCGACGGTTGCACATACACCAGAGGCGAGTTTTCCTACTGTCGAGTCGTCTGCCGGGCCGTACACGGATCGGACGTCTGTCCTGGACGGTGTCTGTTTTGATTTTCTGGCACGGTTAAGTGGGCAGGCATGGGTCTGGTCTACACCGGAGCAGTTAGCCGCGTTTTACGATCAGGTCGATGTGTCTGAGGTGTGTTCTCGCCCGGCTTCGCGCGTTTCGTTCGACTTCAACCAGACCATACTGGCGGGTGTGGTCAACGGGGCTACGGGATGTGACGCGGCCCATCGTTTTGTGTCGCTGAATCAGGATGACAGCGCGCATACCCAAACGCTGGTTCTCGAATTCACCGTCCTGCCGGGATGTGACTATGAACTGGTACAGCCATTCGTCATCGAACTGCCCCGCCCGCCTGAGGGTTATGTCCTGCAAATCGCCTTGAGCGAGCCGTAGATTGCCCTCAGGCGGCGGTCAGACATATAATCGCAGCAGTGTATCGCGCTCCAGGAGAGATTGGAATGCAGATCGCTTGCCACGCATGGTCCTACAATAATCTGCCCTTAGAAGAAGCAATAGGCACGATTGCGCGCCTAGGGTTTCGCTATATCGACCTGGGAACAGGTCCTCATCTCGATGTGGACAGCGCGGCAGAGTTTCCTGAGGCGGAAGCGGCTAAGATTCAGAAACTGCTGGATCATTTCGGCCTGACACTGACCGATCTCTACCTGATGCTGCCCTATACCAACTCGCCCGATCCCGCCCAGCGTGATGCCGAATTGAGCCTGTTTGAGCGGTTGATCCCCTTCGCGGTGGCCCTGGGAACGCCAGGAATCACGATCTCGCCGGGTATCGTCCAGAAAGACGGCCTCGATCACAGCCTTGCCCGTGCCGTGCCTGCTCTGCTGCGCATGCTGGCGGCGGCGGAAGATACTGACCTGCGCATCTCTTTTGAACCGCATATGGACTCGGTGGCCCAGCGTCCCGACAATGCCCTGCTGCTGTTGCAAGCGGTCCCGGCCTTAGTGTGACGCTTGATTACGCGCATTTCATTTTTCAGAACATCAACCGCCGCGAGATCGAGCCGCTGATGGAACATGTCGCCCATGTTCAAATCCGGCAGGCCAAGCGCGGCCAACTTCAGACTGCGTACGACGATGGCGTGCTGAACATCCCACAACTGCTGCAAGACCTGCAGGATAGCGGCTATCGCGGCGCGCTGACCATCGAGTATATGACCACCTTCGGCTGGCATGGGATGAAGCAGATCAGCATCACCAAAGAGACGGTGCGCACCCGCGATGCTATCCGCGCCGCACGAGGGCGTTTGGAAGCCCCGACAGTCACCCGATAGCCCAATCTTTTTCTCACCCCGACGCGCCAGTGCTCCTGGCGCGTTTTTATTTACCTCGTAACCCTCGTGTCCGGTTTTTGTCCGATTTATGGTCCTTTTCCGGGTTCTAGACAGGGGATCGCATCTGGCATGCTGAAAACAGAATGACGCGCGTCAAACCGTCATCTTCAGCAGGCCACCTGCGGCGCAGGCCACGCAGCAGGAGCCTCAGTGAACTAAGAAAGAGGTTACTGCAATGTCCAAGCGCAAACTGTTCGTTCTGCTTCTGGTGGTGTTGTTCGCATTTTCTGCAATGGCATGGTCAGTGATGCCCGCCGGTTCTGGCGCGCACAATGTTCCCGTCAAACTCGGCGTCATTAAGATGCTCGATTTGCGGACCAATGTCAATGACCCGACCTGCCCAGCCCCGCTGCCACCCACCTGCTAGAGCTGTTTCGTCTAGAGCAGACATGAAGGGCGAGCAACACTCGCCCTCATGTTTTTTCAGTCAGATTCCATCGCTTGTTTAGCCCGGCCTCTGTCGTCAGAAATGAGCTTGATGAGCGAGTCGCGCACATTGCCGGGTGGGAGAGCCTGGGCCATTTCCAGAACTTTGCCTAACTCGGTATAAGCAGCGGCAAAGTTCCTTTGCTCAAAAGGAATGAATGCCAGCGCGTGATGTAGTTGAACGATCTGAGCCTGATCAATTCTGGATTCTTCATATCCTTGCAACGCGGCTTCCAAAAAAAGGCGGGATACCTGCCAGCGATGCCGCCGCATTTCGATCAGGCCTAACATGTGTAATGCGAAGGAGGTATCAAGGTAAGTACCCACTCTGCGCACAATCACACACGATCGGATCATAGCGGATCGTGCCTCCTGGTAGAGCTTCAACTTATAGTACTGAACTGCCCACAAATGGTAGAGGGAAGCCGAAATATAAGGGTAGGCAAGGTGAGAAGCCATCTGCTCCATCGCGCCTAGCAACTGCTGGCGATAAGCCGCGTGCGGCGTTTGGTCCTCCAGGCTGTGAACCAAAAAGATGATGCACTGACAAAATAATCCGTAATCATTCAGGTTCCAAAAGATAATCATTGCCTGCTGAGCATACTGGAATAGCTGGCAATGATCTTTCCAAAAATAGAACCGGGCCATCGAGGCATAGACGCGCCCCTCGAAATAGATATTTTGTAGGCGGCGCGCGTCGGTAATTAACGCATGAGCTTCAGCAAGCATATCCTGTTCGCTCATGCTGCGGATCTGCTGGTTAAAATGTTCGATGCGCGCCAACAGTTTCAGATCGTCGCGCCCTGACTCGGTCGCGTACTCCATGGCGATCTGGAAAGCTCTGGCCGACTTTGGCTGGTTCGCGTCTTTGCCCGACGTATAGAGATAGATTCCCCAGGCGCGGTACGCTTCGGCCTGAAGCTGTTTGTCCCCCAATTCGAGAGTGATGTTGAGCAGCGGCACGATCAGTTGCAGCCACGTAGTCTCTTTGTTGTGGGTTTGCCAAAAATGGTGATTGAGGTGCAGACCCAACCTGACTGCTTTAGCCTGATGCGGCCCCTTGAGCTGGCTGGCGGCAAGGAGAACGCTGGCGATATTGTCAAGCTGAGCAGCAATGACCTGCTCGTCGTCCGGATGGAGAATAAACAGGGCGCTGATATCGTCCAGGGCATGCACAGCGGCAGCACGAAGCTGGTCCTCAGTCGGGATATATCCCATCTCTGGATCGGGCGGGAGGCCCAGATCGCTGGGTTCGATGGGATGGAACGGCGGCTCCTGGTTGTTTCCGGCGGAATCGTTAGGAGGCCCCGCTTCGGGTTGATCCTTGTCCTCGTCCGAGGATTCATCCGGATCGTCATCAGAGGGGTAATGTTCTGGGTCGTCAGTTTCCATAGCAGATTTCCTTGTGCGTTGTGGGGGTCTGCATCCTGCTCCATACCAATGTTATTGTATCACTGCTGGGCGATCTTGTTCTCTGTTTTGGCAATATCAGCGTTGAGTTCGCGGATAATCCAATCGCAGGCTGGGCTAGCGGGCAGGGCTTCCGCAGATTGCTTCGTCGCTTGTAGTTGAACTAAAGCCTTCTCATAGTCCCCTTTTTCATATGGAACAAAAGCCAGCGCATGGAGAACATGGATCAGGTGAATCTGCTCAGCCTTCGTGTGCTGATAGCGATTAGTTGCGCTGCGGAGATGATGTTCTGCCAACAACCAGCGGTGCCGTTTTGTTTGGATCAGGCCGAGCATATGGCTTGAGACAGCTAAGTTTGATTGAAAGCGCTGTTCTCGAAAACAAAGCCTTGATTGGAGCAAACTACGCCGGGCCTCATCATAATTACCGCGTTGGTAATGCTGAACAGCTTTGTCGTGGTAGAGTGTCGCCTTGATCCAGGGGGCGATGGTATAGGTTGAAATTTTTTCCAGCGCATTCAGAAGCTCCTGGAAATACGCTTGATGCATGTTTTGTGGATGAACAGCGCTGAGGATATAGTTTATTGCCGCCCCAAGCATTCGATAATCTTTTTCGAACCACATGATGATTGCAGACTGCTGGGCATAGAGAAATGTTTGCTGATAGTCTAGCTGTTTGTGATAGTAAATCGCCAGTGTCAGATAGACCCGCCCTTCGAGATAGCTGTTTTTTAAGCGGCGTGCTTCGGCAAGCAGTGCCTGGGCTTCCAATTGAGGATTGAGTAACTGTGCGTTTTCGACCTGATTGTTAAAACGCTCAACATGGGCCAGAAGCCTGAGATTTTCATCATGAGAGGAAGCAGCATATTCCAGGGCGATCTTCAGAGCTGCTTTCGATTGTGCGCGATTCTGGGGACTATTCGTCAGATGCAGGCAGACGCCCCAGGCACGATACACTTCAGCTTGAAGTTCGGGATCACCAATCTCCAGGGCCGTTTTGAGCAGCGGCATAATCAGTTGAAGGTACGAATCAAGCTTATTTTGTGCTTCCCAAAAGTGGGGGCCGCGATATACCCCTAATTTGATCGCTTTGGACTGGTGCGATCCAGGAACCTGACTCGCTGCAAGCAGGATGCTGGCGATCTCATCAAGCCGCTCGGCAATGACTTGCTCATTGTCGTGATTCAAGATGAACATGGCCGTCAGATCGTCGAGAGCCCGAACCGCCGCCGCACGGAGTTCTTCCTGGGTAGGGATGTAATCTAAATCGGCATTGTCGGGAAGCCCCAGATCGCTGGGTTTGATGGGATGGAATGACATTTCACTATCCTATCGGGTTATATGCGTCATCGAGTTGTAGTGAAGTGTGCACCCCACTGGGGAAGCAATAAACGTGAGGACAGGCTGTCCTTACGATATTGTAACTCGTGGACAATGCGGGTCAATAATCCGCGTTTCCCGATGTCGGCTGCTGATCGGGAGGATCCAGGATCCAACCCGAAAATGAATGCTCTCTGTTGTGATTTCGCTGCCATCTTCAAGCCGGACAACCGCATAAAGATCATGATCGCCGGGACGAAGATTCCACCATGTATCGAAGGGACTTGCCTGTTCGGTCTCAAACTCCTCCCCATCCATCCAATAGGTTACAGCCTGGGTGTGGATCGGCACGGCAATCGTGAGATGGATGCGCTGCACGTCTTCGGGCAGAAGCGGCGTTATTTGGAAGTTCGTGTAGGGATCGGGAGAGAGCAAACGTGCGGGGATCGTCTCTCCGCCCACAATCTGCGCGCCCACTGGCGGCTGAGGAATCCCCTGCCGGATCCCCCACTCCCGCGCTTCGGGCGGCAGGACGAGATAGACCCGCTCTTCGCGGTCTTCGGGCGGCGTTGTGTCGTCCGCGAGCAGCCCGGTGCGGGTATCAATGGTGAAGGGCTGGTAAAAGGTATCGGTTTCGGTGGGCACTGTTCCATCGATGAACCATTCCCAGCGCTTATTGGGGCAGTAATCGGTGGGCAGTTCGCCCGATGCCGCACAGACTTCAGCACGAACCAGACCCTCAGGAACAGGGAATTCAAGTTCCGGTTGGCCGACGAGAACCCGCCGCATAAATTCATGCCAGATAGGGCCAGCCCCACTGATGCCGCTGACCTCAACCATTGGCGTGTTATCCGCATTGCCCACCCAAACACCCACGACCAGATTCGGTGTGTACCCCACCGTCCAGTTATCACGAAAGTCGGTTGTCGTGCCAGTCTTAGCCGCCGCAGGTCGTCCGATATTGAGCGGGCTGGCTGCGCCAAATGATGGGATACGCGCCTGATTATCGCTCAGGATATCCGTAATCAGATAGGCAACGCGCGGGTCTAAAACGGGCATCTGTTGGGTGGTTGGTTTCCACTGGTATAGAACATTCCCGTTTTTGTCGCGGATTTCCAGAATATAAACTGGTTCCACGTGATATCCGCCGTTGGCAAATGCGCTATAGGCCGCTGTGAGTTCCAGCAGCCGCACCTCGCCGCCACCCAGCGTCAGGGAGAGATCAAAGCGGCTGGTATCGGTCAGGGTGCTGATTCCCAGGCGCGTCGTCAGCCGGACCAGCGCATCCAGCCCGATATGATCCAGGGCATAAACGGCGGGGATGTTGTAGGACGAGGCCAGCGCTTCGCGGATCAGCACCGGGCCATGCTCAACCATCCCATAATTGGATGGAGTATAACTTTCCAGCCGCCGCGTAACAAAGGGTGTGCCCACATCGAGAATCATCGTCGCCGGAGTCCAGGGTTCGGACAGCGTGGGATCAAAAGAGGCGGCATAGGTGAACGGCTTGAGGGCCGATCCGGGCTGTCGTGGAGCAAGCGCGGCGTTCACTGCGCCGTCGATCTTCTCATCAAAATAATCCGGGCTGCCCAGCATGGCGAGAATCTGGCCCGTATAAGG
Organism: uncultured Chloroflexia bacterium; assembly: GCA_963753545.1. Taxonomy (GTDB): domain Bacteria; phylum Chloroflexota; class Anaerolineae; order Aggregatilineales; family Aggregatilineaceae; genus CAVWCQ01. Next base: position 3,583,492 of record CAVWCQ010000008.1, on the reverse strand, counting down.
GTCGATGGCAACCAGGGCTGCATTGCGAGCGTTATGGTTGGGCTCTCCGGGCGGCGGGTTATTCAACCGCCCAAGATGGTACTGCGCTGCCTCCTGGGCCGCATTTTGCCAGTTCAGATCGAGGGTGGTGGTTACTTCCAGGCCGCCTTCGAGCAGTTCGGCCCCGTAATCGCGCTGAAGCTGTGTCCAGATGGCTGCCACAAAATGGGGCGCTTCGATAGGAAATGGCCGGGCCGCATAACTGAGCGCTTCCTGGTAAGCCTGATCCGCCTCGGCCTGGGTGATAGTGCCCTCTTTCGCCATGAGATCGAGTACGATGCGCTGCCGATCCTTGGCTGCCTGCGGGTTGGTGAGTGGATCGTATGTCGCCGGGGCCTGGGGCAGCCCAGCCAGCATAGAGCATTCTGCCAGGGTGAGATCGGCGGCACTCTTGCCAAAATAGGCGTGGGCAGCGGCTTCAACGCCATAGGACAGGTTCCCATAATAGGTCTGGTTCAGGTACAGTTCCAGAATTTTTTCACGCGAATAGCGCCGGGTAAGTTCAAGGGCAAGCACGCTTTCGCGGATTTTGCGCTGTAGGGTGCGTTCGGCGCGCTGCTGCGGATCCAGCAGCAAATTGCGCGCGACCTGCTGTGTGATGGTGCTGCCCCCGGCTAGCACTTCGCCGCCTTTCAGATTGATCCACATAGCGCGGGCAATACCTTCGATGTCTACGCCGGGGTGTTTGTAAAAATTGGCATCTTCGGTGGCAATGGTCGCCTGGGCCATACAGTCTGGCAGATCTTCCAGGCGGATCACCTCGTTCACACCTGTCTGCGGATCGGCAATCTGGTAGAGCAGGGTTCCGTTCCGGTCATAGATGCGGGTACTGGGCAGGGCCACTCGTTCGTTAATGGCTGCGATATCGGGCAGATCGACGAATATCCAGTGATAGAGGAACACGCCCAGGCCCAGCATGAGCACGAAGGCGATGATGCCCGCTTTTTGCCACAAGCGGCGCTTTTTCCAGGTCTGCCATAGACGTTTCATCGTGTTTTTCCCGCGTGGTTCAAGATACACATCCATTGTAGGGGGATAATCCGCCCTATCCTGCACGGTTAGCCCACGTTTCGCCTGCTCTAGTCCGCCTCGTCGCCATCCGGCTCGTCGCTGTCCGGCTCAGCCATCTCAATGTCGCCCGTTGCCGGATCGTACCTTACTGCCCAGCCGATCAGCTCCGCATCTTTTTCGGCTCCGGTATCCGCTAGAATTGCAGCCCAGACATCCAGATCGACTTCTACGCCGCGCAGCCCAAAGTCGGTATCCAGAATGAGCGTCACTCCATCGGAAGCGCGCTGGACGCGGGTAATAGTGCCGCTGTGTTTCATAATCTGCTCTCCTCGCTGGAAATCCCTCGTGATCGTAGCAGCAGACAGGTGGCTCGCCAAGAACTGTTCTTTACAGCAGGGTAGAAGCCGATCTACAATCGGGCGAACACACTTATTGGGCGCTCCAACGGAAAACCCTATGAATATGGATTTGTTGGTACGGTGCAGCCGCGAATTGTTAAACCTGGAACTTAGTCCAGAAGCTCAACGTGCCTTTGGCGCTTATGCGGACGATCTGATCGAGTGGAACCAGAATATCAACCTGACGGCGATCACTGCACCAGAGGCCATTGAAATGCGCCATTTCCTGGATTCGTTGTCGGTTCTGTTGGCTGTACCGATGACGCCGGGATTGCGCGTGATTGATGTGGGAACCGGAGCAGGTTTCCCAGGGCTGCCGCTCCGTATTGTTTACCCGTTTATCGAACTGACGCTGCTGGAATCCATCACTAAAAAAACGTCTTTTCTGGAGCACATCACCAAACGGCTGAGTCTGAATAATGTGCGGATCGCCAACACACGGGCCGAGGATGCGGGGCAGGACGATGCCTGTCGCGAACGTTACGATCTCGTACTGGCGCGCGCTGTGGCGCAGATGCCTGTGCTCGGAGAATATTTACTGCCGCTGTGTAAAGTGGGTGGGCGCTGCGTGGCGCTGAAGGGTGAAAACGCTGTCGTCGAGGCGCAGCAGGCCGAACAGGCGCTGCGCATTTTAGGTGGACATTTGGAAAAGGTAATTCCGGTGGAGTTGCCCCAGGTACCAGAGACGCACTATCTGGTTGTCATTCAAAAAATTGCCGCCACACCACTGCAATATCCACGCCGGACGGGAATGCCCGGCAAGCGCCCATTGTAACGATCATTCCTCGGACAGAATGATATCCAGGCCATAGAGCAGCGCCATCGCTTCGGGAAGCGAGAATTGGGTCTTCTTGAGCGTGTTCAGTGTCGGACTGATGGCATATCCTCGCGCGTTCCTGAAGTCGGCCCCGGTCAGATTGCTATGCAGAAAGCGGCTGTCGGTCAGGTCCGTTTCTCGAAAATCCGCCCCGGTCAGATCGGCGTCCGCGAAATCGACATCCTTCGCTACGCACTTTTTGATCTTGATGCCGCGCAAACCTATGCCAATAAAGGTGGAGTAGTTGAGCGTGCTCTCCTCAAAAGTGATGGAATTGAGGATGCCCCCTTTTAGTCCCCAGGTTGCTTCCGTCCAGTTGACCCCCACGACCTTTGACTGCTCAAAAACGACGTCACGGAAGGTACTGTTGGGCACGTTGCTCAAACTCAAGTCGCAGTTCTGGAAGGTGCAGTTGGAAAAACGGCAGTTGCGGAAGATACATTCAAGCAAAGCGCAGTCGCTGAAGGTGCAGTCGTAGAATTCGGCTTGAGGCGATTTCCTGGCCCTGCATTTTGAGCTTTTTAAAGATCTGCTGGGAATATTCCGCCTTCGACTGGATATCCATTGCTGGCCCCTTTTATTCAGCCGTGTTGGTCATGATCTGTCCCTGGTGGATGTGCCAGCGTGTACTGCTCTGCAAAAAGGCGGGCGTGAAGATGTCCGGCTCGGTAGTGGTCAACAGCACCTGGCTCACGCCACTGATGCGGTTAAACAGGTAGGAGCGCCGGGAGGAATCGAGTTCCGCCGCGACTTCATCCAGAAGCAGGATCGGCCATTCCCCGATAGCGTCCCGCATCCATTCCAGTTCCGCCAGCTTGAGGGCCATCACCGCCGTGCGAACCTGCCCCCGTGAGCCGTAGAGGCCCAGGTCATGCCCGTTGACCGTCAGGCGCAGTTCGTCGCGCTGTGGTCCGATCAAGGTCATTCCGCGTAACACCTCTTCGTTCCGGTTGGCGACGAGGCGGGATCGGAACTGCGGAGCGATATCTCCGGCGTTTAACTGGCGATTAAGGTCCATGCCCAGCACGTCAAAGGATAGTTGCCCGCTGTTTTCTGAGGCGGTGGTTTGGAAGCCGGGTTTATATTGGAGTTCCAGATCTTCATCTCCCCCGGTCAGATCGCGATGGACGCGGGCAGCCTTCACTTCCAATTCACGGAGAAGCCGCTGCCGCCCGGCAACCAGCACAGAGCCGGACGAGGTGATCTGATCATCCCAATAATCCAGCTCATCCAGGCTGGCGTTTTTCTCGGCAATCCGCCGCAGCAGTGCGTTTCGCTGGATGAGCGTTTTTTCAAAGACACCGAGGGCTCGGCTGTACTCAGAATCAGTCTGGCAGAGCGTCACATTCATATAGCGGCGGCGGTCTGCTGGCGCTCCTTCGATCAGCGACAAATCCTGGGGCAGGAACATCACGACGGTGATCTGTCCGATCAGGTCCATCATGCGGCGGGATACGCCATTCACGCGAATTTCTTTGTGGAAGCGTTCTTCTACGCCGCCTCCCCGCTCCTGGCTGAGAATGATCTCGACCCGGTTCAGGAAGCGCTGGTCATTGATGACCTCCGCGCTGATCTTGGCGAAAGGCAGCATATCGCGGTCCACATTCCAGTTAATCAACTGGCGATCAGACGTCGTGTAGGGAGAGCGCGAGGTTGCCAGATAGTAGATCGCTTCGAGCAGGCTGGTCTTGCCCTGAGCATTTGCGCCGTAAAGCAGTATCGGGCCAGGAGGCAGCGTGACTTCGAGCCGGGCGTAGTTGCGGAAGTTCTGGAGGGAGAGGTGTTCAATGCGCATAGTCCCTCAAGTATACCTCGCGCGCTCGGTTGTTCACAGCTTTTTACGCCCCTTTTTGGCCTTCACACACAACTAAAAAGATCGTTTACAATCATACTGCGCAGCTCACCCGATTCTGGGAGGAAAAAAACATATTCTTATGAACGTAAAGCGATCGGTTCTAATCGTTTTGCTTTTGCTTGGTTTGCTCGTCTCTACCCCTGTTCTTCATGCCCAGGATACCCCTATTGAAATACGGACCGCAGCCGTTAATACACTGAATGCTCAAATTCCTGGCATTGGTAATCCGCAGGGTTGGCAGCATACGCTGGTCACGGCCACTGACACCAGCCTTGGCTGTCCGCTGCTTGGGTCCAGTGTGGCGCTCCCTGCGCCAACAACTGTTTACGCCGTCACGCTGTTTTATCCGAACAGCCAATATGTTTTATATGTGTCGGCAGATGCGTCGCAGGTTGTGCCGTGCGATCCGCAGCTTATCGCTATTGCCAGTGGAGGCAGCGCGCCACAGACTGCCCCCGCTGCTCAAACCGGGACCCTCTTTTATCACTCAACCACCTGCCCGGCAGATTTCGCTGGATATACGGCTCCCCGGCTGTATCTGGCGGGGATTGGGCGTGTCACCGATGGTGGGGTGAACAATATTATTCGCCAGAACTACGGGCGCAGCAGCCAGCCCACCGGGGCTGAAATGCCACCCGGATCAACCTTCCCTGTGGTTGGCGGTCCGGAATGTACCGGTGCGGGAACAAGCGAGGCGATTGTCTGGTGGCAGGTCACGTATAACGGCGTAACGGGCTGGACGGCGGAATCGCTCAACGGGGAGTATTTCCTGGAACTGGTTGACGTGCCAACCATTGCCATCATCCCCTCCACCACCCGCCAGCCGATCAACGCCAGCAATGCCGTCATGCTGCGCGAGATTGGACAGAATGTCTTCACCAACCAGTACCCGATTATGAATATGGGCAAAGACGGTGTGATGGTTGTTGGCACGGCGCAAAACGTCTTTGTGTACAGCAGCACGAGCAGTGGCCGGATCGGCCCGGTTGGAGGATTTACGCTAGAAGCCGCCGACTACTACGAGGCACTCAGCCCGGCGGGAGATATCTTTGCTACGACTGACTTTACAGCCTCCGCCACCGAACCAGGCACTCAAATCGTTTTATGGGACACCGCGTCCATAACAGAACGGATGCGTCTGCCCGCGATCAAAACGGGCGCTCTGCGCGATATCGTTTTTAACTCGGATGCTACCCGGCTCTATGCGTTTTACGAAGATATGATGGCTGTGCCGTCTGTCCCCTACATCACGCTCTATGATCTGACAACGGGGCAGAGCACCACGATTAGCGCTTTGGCCTACAGCGGCGTCGTCAGCCCTGACAATAAGCTGCTTGCAACCTCTGACAATCAGCAGGTTTACCTGTGGGACGCGGCGACTCTCACGCAGCTTGTCGTGTTAAACACCAATCTCATGCCTGTGGTCAACAGCGGGGCTAATGCGGCTGCAGCGCTGGCTTTCAGTCCGGATGGAAGCCTGTTGGCAGTGGGTGGCGAAACGGGAACGGTCCAGCTTTGGAATGTTGCGACGCGGACGCTTCAGGCAACACTCACCGTTTTCCAGCCCGGTCAGGCGACTGTATTGGCGGTGGCATTCAGTCCCGACGGTAAACTGTTGGCCGCGACAGGTGGATTCCTGAGCCAGGCATCGGTCAGTACGGTTAACGGGATTTCCGTGTTCGATCTGACGACCAATAGCAAACTGGTGGAACTGACGGGGCATACAGATAAGGTCTTCAGTCTGGCGTTCAGCCCGGATGGAACACTGATCCTTTCGGCAGGCGATACGAGTCTGCGGGCGTGGGGCGTTCAGTAAAGCATATATTCCGATCAGGGCGGGTTAACTCGCCCTGATTTTTTTACACATCTAACAGAACCGGGACGCTCAGGCGGTAGCCAATGTAGATGGCCTGGAAGAACGCTTTGAAGGAAGTGATAGAGATGTCATCGCCGCGCTGGGGTTTGAGTAAAAACGGCACGTTCTGGTCAATCCATTCCTGCGAAGGCGGCACGGCTAACTGCATCATGGTATCCGCTTCCAGATCAGTGGGAATTGCGCCGAAAAATTGCAGCAGCAGCGATCCATGTGTGGGCTGAATATGGCCGGATAGGAAAAGCATCTCAAAAATCTGATTGCCCGAGACAGTAAAGGTTTCAAAGTCCCGCACCGGAGCGACCGTGCTTTCCAGAAAAACTTCTTCCTGGCTGCGCAAGCGAGAGGCGGCATCCCCGGTATACCCCATCTCTTTGATTGCCTTGCTCAGCAGCATAAATGACAAGAGATTTTCGCGTTTGGGCAATTGATCGAGCAGCCAGCGCTCCGCCTTTTCTGAGATTGGGTAGTTAATCGTCCCGATACAACCAAAAGGTTCTTCGACCCGATTTGCCGGGCAGGTGGCACAGTACGGTTCCCAAGGGGTGAGTTCAGCGGCGCTATTGAGCAGATCCTGAACGATGATCACTTCACTCTCTTCGGACCCGTCGGGCAGGCGGCGCACCATCTCAAAACCCATCTGCGAAGGCGGACGCTGATCGCCGTTCTCGCGGTAAAGCTGGATGATTGCCTTGGCGCGGTCCCGCCCCTTCAGACGCCCGATCAGCCCTTCCAGAGTCAAAGCCTGCTTCGGCTGACAGGTATAATGAATGACGTAATCAATACCCATAGTTCTATCCTGAAAAAAACGCTCCGCATCTCGACAGACGCGGAGCGATTTGTGATCTAAATCATACCATCCAAAGTTAGCGGATCGGTAGGTCCGATACTGCGCCTTCGATCAGATTTACGCCAGGGGAATAAACCCAGCCCTGCGTCCCATTGATCGTGACTAAATACCAGGCCCCGTTGGTGTTGCGTCCTTCGATAACAAACTCAGTCCCCTTCGCCACTTCACCCAGAGAATTGCCGCGGGTGCTTGCTGCATCGCGGAAGGTGAGGACCGAATTTGCCCGGCCCCGCACCGTGCGTGTTGTACCCTGGTCGGTCTGCGGGACGAAGACAGAACCCATCGCCGGAGCAGGAACAACTTCCGTGCTGACCAGCAGATCGGAGACGCGTCCCTGAGTCAGGACAACGAAGGAAGCGTTTACCCAGCCACGAAGGCCGCCCGGCGCGCTGACCAGATACCACGCCCCATCGCCGTTACGAGCCTCGATGCTGACGACGGTGTTTTGCGGCAGGCTGGCAATGATCTGGGCCGCGTAAAGCGATGCCCCGTCGCGTACATTCACGACGTCTGATGTACGGCCCTGAATCGTCACGGCTGGAGCCGGATTAGCGGCAGCAGCGGCGGCAGCTTGCGCTGCAACGGTCCCTGGATCAATGCGCGGGATCAGGAATACGAAGTCCTGGTAGGTATCACCATCTGCATCCCCGTTAAGGGCGGAATCGCTGCTGAACAGCCACACCCAGTCGTTGCTCACCCAGCCTGACTTCCCATTTTTAAGGTCGATCAGAATCCAGGACATATCGGGGGTAGCGCCAAGTACCGGGTAGTTCTTGGGATAAGTGACCTTTGCCATCACCGGATAGTTGCGGCCCGGCCCGGTACGGACATTCAGTTGGGTGACGGTTACAGCGGCGTAGATAGGCTGTACCGGAGGGGCAGCAGGTGCGGCTGCAACAGAACCCGCTCCGCCACTGTTCGACCAGCGGACCTGAATACCCGCATTGCCCGTCGCCTCATAGTATTCCACTTTGAGGTCGTGGTTTCCGGCAGTCAAGCCTTGTATATCGGCTTCATAAACGCCTGTTCCTGATGTAGAACCATGCCACTGATCAATAATCGGCGTGACATCAATCCACATCCGAACGCCATCATCAGCGCTCACCGTAAAGTGCCAGTGCCCGGGTGTTTCAAAATTGACGGTGGTCGTCCAACGGGCGCTGAAATTATCCGCTGGAACAGCCGCGTCAGGGGATCCTGCACCCCAGTTAAAGTTGATATCAGGATCAACACGGCTGACCACGGGTGAGCCGCTTAGGCTGTTGTTATTAAAGTATTGGGCATTCCAGTTTGCAGGGCCGCCTGCTGCCGCGGAAGAACCGGTGCCCGAGGTTGTGGTGGTCGAGCCGCTGCCCGAAGACCAAAATACCTGCACCCCGGCGTTTCCCGTTGCCTCATAGTATTCCACTTTGAGGTCGTGATTTCCGGCGGTCAGTGCGTCTAACGTGACCTGATAGGTTTGGTATCCGCTCGCATTGCCATGCCACTCATTGAATAATTGCGTGGCATCGATCCACATACGGATTCCATCGTCTGCACCTATACGGAATGTCCAACTGCCCGACGTGGGGAAGTTGACTGTTTTGGTCCAGCGGGCGCTGAAGTTGTCAGCCTGGATCGCCCCATCGGGTGAGCCGCCTGCCCAGTTGAAGTCAATCTTGTCATCAATACGTGAAACTGTTGGGGAACCTGAGAGATCAATGTTATTAAAATACTGCGCGTTCCACTGTGTTCCCGCGTTCGCCTGAACCACCTTAGGTGAATTTCCGCTGCCGATTCCTTGCAATAGAACCAGCGTCATGACGGCGGCGAGGCCGTACACCATCCATTTGCGCATGACGTTTTTCCTAGTCTACTCGCCAATTCAAGAAAAAGAGTGCCCACGAATTATAAGAAGTGCAGGACTATCTCGCAAGCTATGGTTTCATGACGGTTTCATGATGGCTGCGGCTTCCAACACGCGCAGAGTTTGTTCCGCCGTCTGCTGCCACGTAAAACGCTGAGCTTGCTGGTATCCTTTTTCGATCAAACTCTGACTCAGTTCCGAGTCGGAGACCAATTGACCAATAGCGTTTGCAATGGCATTACTATCCATTGGATTGACCAGCAGGGCTGCATCACCTGCTACCTCGGGCAGAGATGATGTGCTGCTGGTGATAACAGGCGTTCCACAGCGCATGGCCTCCAGAACGGGAAAGCCGAACCCTTCGTGTAATGTTGGGAAAACAAGGCCTAGCGCGCCGCTGTACAGGGCCGCAATATCGTCATCATCTATATATCCGGGCAGGATCACGCCTTCGATCCCTTCCGCCCAACTCGGATCGTAGAGCCAACCTTTTGGCCCGGCAACGACCAGCGACACATCTGGATTCGTCTGAGTAGCGCGCCATTTCACGTAGCCCTGGACGATTTGCGCGATATTTTTGCGGGGCTGAAGCGTCCCCACGAATAGCAAATAGTGTTCGGGCAGGCTGTAACAAGCGCGCACAGCAGCCAGCTTGGATGGTTCCGTGATGCGCGAGAGCGACTCATCCACGCCAGGATAGATCAGAGTGATCTTATTTTCGGAAACGCCATAATGTGCGGCAAGATCACGAGAGGTTGCCAGCGAATCAGCAATAATTCGGGTGGCGCGCTGGACGCTGTGCCGGGTCGACCATTCCAGGTAGCGGCGTATCGGGCCGGGATGCGCCGTCGGGAAGTAGACATAGCCTAAATCGTGGACGGTAACGACTGCCGGACCGGGGAACCACAATGGCAGCGTATGGGCAGGAACAAATGTGACATCAGGGCGATCTTGCCAGAGCGCCTCGGCAAACCGGATATAAGTCCAGGCCCGTCGCCAGGGGATGACATGCTGAAATCACGGGATGGCCTTTGTCGCCTGATGAGCGTTCCAACCAACGAGTCAGGCGGGGCGGTTGGCGCATTGAGCCTGGAAACAGAGCGTCGCTCGGCTGATCGCGAAAGTAGAGGAGAAAGCGGTGAGGTGTGTCCAGTGCCAGCATTGCTCGGATCAGGCGTAGGGCATAGTTTTCCGTTCCCGTCCGGTGGGTTATGGTTGTCCGGCTGGCGTCTATAGCAATGGTGAGCGGACGCATCAACGTTCTTATCCTGTTTGGCGGCGAAACACAAACGGTAAAAGACCGATGCCTGCTATGGAGAGCAGCAGCGGCCAATAGTCGGCAGCTTTGTCGAGTGACTGGTCGCCTAGCCCGCCGTTCGTAATCCACAAAGCGACTCCACCCGCTACCAGGGCCATCAAACTCAACAGCACCAGGCGGCTGTCGTGTGTGCGCTCGATCAGGTACGTGAACAAGAGGGTTGCGCTGAGCGATACCAGCACAATCGGCCACCATTTTGCGGCATCGGCCTGGTTGTCAATTTCATAATAGACCAGCGCAGCGCCCCCGACAGTCAATAAAACCCATGAACCGAAAAATAGCAGACCGCGCTCTCGGCGGCCAAAAACAATTGATCGGAAAACCAGGGTGAACGCTGTCACAAGGACGGCAGCGCCAGCCATTTCCTGGTTGGATACGTCCGGCAGCCCTTCGACATTCCGCTCTCGGGCTAGCAGAAAGCCCCCCAGGGCCAGCAGAAACAACGCCAGCGGCAGCATGCTGACCTGGTTGCGGATGCGCCGCCGGAAGTTCTGGGCCCGTGGCTGGCGTAAGCGCTCCATATCGCGCACGGCTGATGGTTCAGTGGAGTCGGGCGGCGTCATTTCGACCAATGTTTCGCCGCTCAATTCGTCTGTTTCAGAGTCAGAATAAGACTCAACCGTCTCATCAGAAGCGGCTTCATTTTCGATTTCTTCGGGCAGCAGTTCGTTATCGTCTATCATACGGTCCTCCGCTGTTTATTGTAGCGAAGCCCAGCCTGAAGGCAACTTGTGATGTCGGGAACATTCGGTTAAATTGAATGGGCATAAAATGGAGGCTTGAGCTGATGACCGGAACAACGGAATCCAACCGTCTGCATATTCTTGGCGTGCCTGTTGACCCAACAACCTTTGTTGATTTGGTCGACACAGTTGCGGGATGGATAGCCTCTCCACAAAAGCGCCTGCATCAGATATGCACGGTCAGCCCTGAATTTGTGATGATTGCTCAGGATAACCCGGAATTCATGCGTGTGCTGCACGATGCCGATTTGTGCGTGGCTGATGGGATCGGATTAGTCTTTGCCTCGTGGTACTTGCGGCATCCGCTGCCGGAGCGAGTGACTGGATCGGATGGCATGCCGTTGCTTGCTGCACGGGCCGCTCGTGAAGGCTGGAAGTTGTTTTTATTGGGGGCTGAACCAGGTGTAGCCGAACGTGCGGCCCAGGAACTTTGCCGTCGCTTTCCTGGTGTTCAGATCGTTGGAGTCTACGCGGGCAGCCCGGCCCCCGAAGAAGATGATGAACTGGTTCAGCGGGTAAATGCCAGCGGTGCGGATATCCTATTCGTAGCCTATGGCGCGCCCAAACAAGACTTGTGGATTGCTCGCAACCGTTCCTGCTTGAATGTCTATGTGGCGATGGGTGTGGGCGGAACCTTTGACTTTCTGGCGGGAGTCCAGGTGCGTGCGCCGCGCTGGATGCAGCGACTGGCCCTGGAATGGCTGTATCGCCTGCTTCAACAGCCTTCTCGCTGGCGGCGGATGCTGCGCCTGCCGCGTTTTGTATGGGCGGTTTTGTTGCACCGTGAGCAGCCGCTGTAAAGGGGGATACGATCGTGACTACTACCATTGATGTATCGGCAGCCATCAACAGTCGCGCCGGGCTGGGGCGTTATGCACGCTCTCTTGTCGAGGCGTTGATCGAAGAAATGGAACTGCCGCCTACGCTGTTCTACAACCGTACCTCCCGTGCCCAATTATTCCCGGAATGGCAGCGTATGCCACAGCGTTCAATCCGCATGGGGTACAAGCCCTGGCGGATGCTGGTCTGGCAGGGACAACTAACCCGGCTCTCGTTTAAGCGGCTGGTTCCCGACGCGACTCTCTTTCATGCGACTGAACACCTGCTCATGCCGCTGCATGATGTGCCAACCGTGATGACAGTCCACGATCTGATTTTTCGCCTCTTTCCGCAGCATCACAAGCGGCTAAATTATTGGTTTCTCAACCTGGCCATGCCTCTCTTTGTGCGCCGCGCCGATGCGATTATTGCCATTTCGCAGGCGACCAAAAACGACCTGATCCGCTATTATGGGACGCCAGATCGGAAAATCACCGTTGTCCATGAGGCTGCTGCCCCTCACTTTCGCCCCGTATCCGACTCCGAAGTCGCGCGCGTGCGGGAAAAATACCATCTGCCAGAGCGCTTCCTCCTGGCCGTTGGAACCATTGAGCCGCGCAAAAATCTGACTCGACTGGCGGAATGTCTGGCCCGGTTGCGCCGCGATGATAGGCGGCTGTGTCTGGTGGTTGTGGGTGCCAAAGGGTGGCTCTATGAGGAATTCTTTACCAGGGTCGAAGAACTGGGCTTAGGTGACGCCGTACGGATGCCAGGATATGTGCCCGACGATGATCTCCCTGCTGTGTTCCGCGCCGCATTGGTTTATGTCATGGCTTCCGTCTATGAAGGGGCCGGGCTGCCCGTGTTAGAGGCGATGGCTTGCGGCGTGCCTGTGATCAGCAGCCATACATCCAGTATGCCCGAATTGGGGGCTGATGTCGCTCATTATTTTAATCCCTACGACATAGACAATATGACAGATGTTCTGCGCGCGGTGCTCAATGATAAAGAGTTACGCGCCGAGATGAGCGCTGCCGGACCAACTCGGGCCGCTCGTTTTTCGTGGCAGCGAACGGCTCGCCAAACCCTGGACGTTTATCGGAGCGTAGCACGATAGGAGGAACGGATAATGCGTGTACGAGAGGTGATGACCCCTGATCCGGTAACAATCCGTCCCGACGAGAACCTGCGAACTGCACAGGCACGTATGTTGGAGCGAGGATGCCGCCGCCTGCCAGTCCTGGATGAAGCCGGGAGTGTCTGCGGCATTATCACGGATCGAGATCTGCGGTTGGCTGCCAATTCGCCCCTCGTCCTGCGTGAGCGATGGCAGGACGATATGCTGCTTGATCATACACAGGTCGATGTTTGTATGACACCCGATCCGATCTGCGCCTTCCCAGAGATGCCACTACCGGATGCCATCGATATTTTGCTCGCCCACAAGATCAGCGGCCTACCTGTTGTCGAAGAAGGCAAACTGGTCGGGATAGTGACGGTGACTGATCTGCTGCGCGCCTTAGCCGCATTATTGAGGCAGCCGTAAAACTATTCCTCACCTGTTTCGGTCAGTTCATAGTCGTTCGTTTTGAGCACTGGCATAATGAACGAGAAGATTGCACCGCCGTTTGGATTATCTTCTACCCAAATACGGCCTCCGTGCGCTTCGACAGTCATTTTGCAGAAGGTCAGTCCCAGTCCTGTCCCACGCCGCCGTCCGCGCTGCCCGTCGATCTGGGCGTAGCGGTCAAACAGGCGCTCTTTATAGTCATCTGGAATGCCCGGTCCCGTATCCTGCACATCCAATCGGATAAATCCTTCACTGGCTGCATGGGCGTGGATCACAACCTCACCTCGGGATGGGGTGAATTTTATAGCATTATCCACCAGATTGAGCAGCACGCGCTCCAGCTTGTTGCTGTCCGCATTCAACAAGGGCAGGTCATCCGGCATCAAGAGATGCAGTTCGACCTCCATCTCCTGAGCGAGGGGGGCCAGTTCATCAATCACGTTGGAACAGACCGCCGCTATCCGCGTCGGCTCACATTCAAGTGAGGCGAGGCCGCTTTCCATTTTGGATACGTCCAGCAGGGAATCGACCAAACTCAACAGTTTGCGCACCGCGCGGGAAGAGAGATCGGTGGTATTCTTGATCATCTTACCCACCGGATCATCACTCGCTGCGATCTCTCCCAGCAGTTTGAGGCTCGTCGTTACGGCAGTAAGCGGCCCCCGTAAATCGTGTACGATCATGCTGCTGATATCTTCGCGTGCCTGAGCGAGTTCGTGTTCTTCCGTCACATCAGCAAAAACCATCAGCAGGCCGATGATTTGCCCGGTCTCGTCACGGACTGGAGCGTCCGTTCGATCAATAAAGTGTAATTTGGGCATCTGGATCTGATAGGATATCTTGCCTTCGTCACGAGAGGAATCATCCCAACGCCCTTCGCTCAGAAGTTTGATGATTTCGAGCAGCGTTTCTTTTCCTGGGAAGCCAAACCGTTCCGCCAGGGCCAGGTCTTGATCCGCTGCCAGTTCGAGCAGCGGCACATCGATAATCCGGTTTGGGTCCAGCCCCAGCAAACGTTCAACACGAGGGTTCGCCAGCGTGATGACCCCCTCCGCAGAGAGCAATATAACCCCTTCTTTCATGCTGTCGAGAATAACTTGCAGACGGTCGCGGGCAATCTCGATTCGCCTGAACATCTGGGCGTTGTCGATGGCGATACGAGCCTGAGTTGCAAGCTGAGTGACGAAGGCCAGATCGTCCGAACTGTAATCATTAGGGCGGTCACTGCCGAGCGAAATTACACCCAATACATCCACACCGCGCAAAATGGGAACATTTAATTGAGCGCGCGTCTGGCTGTCGGGGAAACTATAGTCCTGCTCCTGAGAGATATCGGCAATGAGTGTCGGTTCTCCCGTCTCGTAACACTGGGCGATAAATCCTGCCAGCAGCGTATTATGGGCCACGACACGCGCTTCAAATCCCTGTTGGGCAACCACAGTGGGTACATCGGTATCCACCCGCAGCAGCAGCGCCCCAATACGTGACTGAGTGGCCTCTAGGGCGCGGTTCAGGACTAATTCAAACACCCCTTGCAAGTGCAGGGTAGAGGTTAGTTCACGGTTGATATCTGCTAGCGCCGATAGTTGTTCTACACGCCTGTTGAGCGCCTCGTCTGTGCGTGTGTACAGGCGCGCGTTGCTGATGGCGAGCGCCGCCTGGTTGGTGAATGTTCGCAGCAGTTCGACTTCTTCAGCACTGAAGGCGCGCGGCTCATGATAGAAAAAGACCAGCACACCGAGCAGTTCGTCACCTTTACGCAGCAGAAATTCGATCCAGGCCCGTTTTTGCTCCCGGTCCATGACCGCCCGCAGATCGCGTGTTCGCTGGTCAATATGGCAGTCGGTAACAATGACCGGCTGGCGGCGGCGGTGCAAATCGTCAATATTCAGGACCAGCAAGCGCGGAGGATTCGTCACGTAATCCTCACTTAGACCCGTGTGTCGGGCCAGGGTTAAGGGATGCTGCGTCCCCTCCCACCACATATAGAGCGCTACGGCATCGCAGTTGGTGACGGCGACAGCCGATGATCCGGCTAAATCCAGAATCTGCTCGACGTCCAGGGTTCCGCTCAGGATGGTCGAGATATTGTTTAGGGTGGCTAGCTGCTGCGAACGGTCCCGCGCCTGACCGTATAATTGGGCGTTGTCGATGGCAATGCCTGCCTGTCCGGCGATGGTCATAAGCAGGTGCAGATCGTTGGGCGTAAAATGCTGGTAAGGCCGGGTGGAGCTTACCGCCATACACCCAATCGTGCGGTCCGGGGCCTGAAGTGGCACGCCAAGCCACGACTGAACCATGCTGTCTGGCGGAGTCAGCCCCATATCGCGTGCGCGCTCGGCAACCTTGTCGGGCAGCAGCAGAGCATTTTTCTGCTGAATGACATATTCAAACAGTCCGTGTCCGGCTGTGCGTGGTTCCAGTGGGACCGGGCGGCGGTTCTGAATATGGGTGGGGAAATAGAGCATATTACGGTTGGCATCCATCAGCGCAACCGTAAAACTGGAAATATTAAGCAGAGTTTTGACCTGATGGTAGACGACATCCAGCAGCGCATGCATATCCAGGCTGGTACGCATCGCCTGGCTGATGGTAGACAGTGCTGAAAGCTCAAGTACCTGCTGTTGGTAGCGTGCCTGAGCCTGGCTGATCAGGTGCAGCCCGGCAACCAGGACCAGCAGCCCAAAGATGAGCATGCTGAACGACAGCGACGAGAGTTCGCGATAGGCAATTGCGCCCAGAATGGCGAAGGGAATGGGAAGCACAATAATGCCCGCAATTACCTGCGCCTGCTGAATAAGCACACGCGGGCTGCGCCGGCGGTAGAGATAGGACTCAGCCAGCAGAATGCTGACGTAGACAATCAAATAAACGAACACCGAGATCGCCAGCGGTAAAATGTCCGATTTGGTCATCTGGGCGAGTGGAATTCTTCCGCCAGACTGTTGGTAGACCCATCCGCCAACAACCAGCCCCAACACCAGTTGGGAGGAACTGATAACTGCATCGCGCAGCAAACGGACAAACAGGCGGCGTGTATCGTCGGTAGCAAACGTCTGTCTCAGTGTCCAGACGGCATATCCGGCCACACAGCCAACAGCGATACTCCACAAGGCAGCAGAGGGCGCATGATCAAGCGTTAAGTAGGCCATTAAAGCAGCAGTGGGAGCAGGAGAGATCACGCCATCATTGATGATCATGCCCGCATTCAGCATCAGCCCGACGAGAGCGACAAAAAACAGCCACAGCGACTGATCAATGGCATCAATAGGCGGAATATTTGTTAATAATACGGCCAGCGTAAGCAGCCCTAGCCCCCATGAAAAGAGAGGATTTCTTGAACGCTGGAATATAAACATGCTCGCTCCCTGCTAGCTGCCCGGAGTTCCACAGAAACATGAAAAGGCAGTCGTGCCCCCAGTATAGTATAAGTTGCTTTTTGATGATCTTGCTCGGAACTTAAGTTTTTCGCGCTTAATGAGTAAGGCTGCCCCCGTTCGACTCTGTTTTGGCAATAGGCAGAGTGAAGTAAAAAGCAGCGCCGCCTGTGGGCGCGTCTTCTACCCAGATACGCCCTCCATGTGCCTCAATGGCAAGTTTGCAGAAGGTCAGGCCCAACCCAGTACCCTTATGTCCACGAACGACTTTGAGATTCGACTGGACGAATTTGCTGAAAATGTCATGGCGCGCCTCGGATGGAATACCTGGCCCAGTATCCGCCACACATACAACGACTTCATCGGTGCTGGCTCTGGCGCTGATCGTGATTTTCCCGCCATAGGGTGTATAACGAAGCGCATTGTCCAACAGGTTGATAAAGACGCGTTGGATTTTTTCCGCATCAATCAGGACGGGCGGCAGATCATCGGAAACCTGGATGTCTAGATCGATCTCGGCTCCAGCCGCCAGGGTAAGCATCGTCCCACAAGCATAATCCACTGCTTCGCTCAGCGAATGACCTGCATACTCTAGCACAACCGACTGCTGTTCAAGGCGGGCGATATCAAGCAGCGACTGCACCAGGCTGAGCATATTTTCGCCGCTGTTCTGAGCAACGCGAATCACTTCTGAGAACGTATCCTGATTTGTTTCTCCTTCAGCGAGGAAATCTTCAAGCATGGTCAAACTGCTCAGGATAGAGGTTAGAGGGCTGCGTAAATCGTGGACAATCATACTGCTCAATTCTTCACGCAGAATGGTAAGCTGGCGCTCTTCGGTCACATCTCGCCAGACAAGAAGCCATCCAACCGTTTGCCCCTGTTGATCAAGCACCGGTAACCCTGTTTCGGCAATATAACAGATATCTTCACCTTTTTGCTGCTCAAATTGGCGGCTTGTGATGTGAGATGGGTCGCGTAGTATGTCGCGGATGTAATGGTTCAATTGCGGGAGCGTGTGCCCTGTCATCATGTGAAAGCGTGCGCTGCCTGAAACACGAAGCCAGCGCAAAAAGCTCTCACCGAGAAAGGGGCGCAAGCTTTGTCCCAGCATCGCTTCGGCTGTGGCATTCGCTCTCAACAACCGGGCGTGCGAATCAAACAGCACCATACCTTCCTGGGTTGAATCCAAAATGGCTTGCAGTTGATCGCGCCCGCTGCGCACTTCGGTATAAAGACGCGCATTCTCGATAGCAATAGCGGCATGTTCGGCTAGAGTGCTGATAAAACGCGCATCTGACTCTGTAAACGCGTTTACTCGTGTGTCTTCTAAATTCAACACGCCAATGGTCCGATCTTCGCGGCGGATCGGCACACATAACTCGGAACGCATTCCTGCCGCCATTGGAAAACACTCTGGGTCCGTGCCTGTATCTGGAACAACAACGGGCTGTTCGGAGCGCAAAACGCGCCCAATGACTCCGTGCTCGATGGTATGGGTAAAAGGAATATTTAATTGACTTCCGTGAGCATCGAGATGGGCTACGACCTCATATTGGTTGGGGCTGATCAGCAGTGCACAGCACCCGGCGGAAGCATCGGTAGCGGCAATGGCGGCAGCGAGCACATCATTGATGATTGTCTTGATGTCTAACGTGGCTGACATTTGGCGCGAGATCACTTCAATTGCCGATAACGCAATAACGCGGTCTTGCAGTGTTTCATCTGTTTGGCTGAAGATGAGCGCGTTTTGCAGCGCAGTAGCGGCCTGATGAAGCATTCCATCCAGAAGATGGCGTTCGTGTGGCGTCAGTGTTTGCAGGTCATGATCCCACAAAACGGCCATACCGATCCCTCGCTCATGAACCACTAACGGCAGGAGCAGTGCGGACCATTCTTTTTCTGTATCAGGGGCATGTAAAATGAGCGTGCTGGCAGTATGATTGCTCATTGCCTGCGTGAGGACACTGGAGCGGCTGTTGATAAGCTGCTCTGTCAGGGAGGCTGATAGCGTGGAGGCGTGGGCTAATAATTGAAACGTATTTTCGGCGCTCTGCCAGAGACAGAGTGAGCCATGCTTGATGGAAATCAGGTTCTTCAGCCCCTGAATAATAGTTTCGGCAACCTGATCGAGATTGAGGGAAGCCGTGAACTGGCGAGACGTTTCAACCAGGTTGTAGAGTTCGTTGGTAACGGCCTCTGTTTCCTGGAACAACCGCGCGTTGCGAATCGCGATAGCGGCCTGGGCAGCAACGGTCGTAAACAATTCGCGGTTCGTTTGAATGCACGAGTCATCGCAGCGGTCCGGCTGGATAGCCATCACACCAAGTACATCGTCGCCCAACAGAAGCGGGACTCCCAGGTAGCAGGTTGTCTCTTCCCCGAAACTTACCAACCCCAGGGTTTTGAGACGTTCCTCCATGTGATCAGGCAGCGCGAGTGCCTGCCGGGTGCGGATAATATATTCGGGTAATCCATTGCCTGCCGGTCGCCCTGCCCACGTGCAAGGTTCTTGTTTTTGGACCACAAAGGGGAAAGAAACCTGTTCCTTGTCATAGAAGGCAATATAGAAGGTTGATACAGGGCATAGCGTTTGCACCTGGGCATAGATGGTAGCGAGCAGATCATCCAGCGACAGGTTTGATGTCATCGCCTGACCGATACGGTTGAGAGAGGTCAATTCGTGCAGA
The DNA here is from genome assembly GCA_963753545.1 of uncultured Chloroflexia bacterium. Lineage (GTDB taxonomy): Bacteria > Chloroflexota > Anaerolineae > Aggregatilineales > Aggregatilineaceae > CAVWCQ01. The sequence goes on along the minus strand of CAVWCQ010000008.1, from coordinate 3,564,286 downwards.
TGCCTGCTCATGGCGATCTGGGCAACGCCAATGCTCTGGATAAGCCACATGGCAGCGCCGATCAACAGGATGAACAGCGCGAAATAGCTAGTTTCCTTCAGGGTATGATGGTATAGAGCAATCAAAGCCGCCAGCATCAACAGCACCAATTGAACCAAAACAAACCGTATCGGTTGCCGCTCTTTCCACTTCCACTGCGCGCGTAGAAACTGCACTACCCCATAGGTGAGGCTGTAAATGAGCATCGCTCCACCCAGGCGTATTGCATTGTGTAATTCAAATGATGTCAGTGGAAGATGACCTCCGGTTGCTCCATAGACGCCCGCTGCCAAAACGGCAGGTAAGCCGTATTCCCCCATTTCCCTGAACGCTGCTGAAATGATCTTGCCAGTCGAGCTTTTACGGCCTGTTTCCGCCAACAACACGGCAGCGAACATGATTAAAGGTGCCAGGAGGGGCCGCAGGGCAAAACTTGCAGCGGCGATGGGAACAGGCGTGAAATCCACAAGAGGAAATTTCCTGACCACGCGCACTTTGAGCAGGTAAGTATGTACCGTGAGCAAGATAAAAAGCAATGGGGTCAGAAGCGGTGTTGATCCATCGGGAGAGATGGCCGCGCCAATCAGGACTGCAATGAATGCCAGTGCAAGGTCAAAGGATCGCGTCGTTAACAAAGGCTGCGATGGGGAAGGGGAGCGAGAACCATAGGACCCAAACATACCGGATTACCTTGGGAGCGGTCGCAGGCTCACCACCAGTTTAAAGATGACATAGATTGGGAATACGAAACAAAAGGAGAGCCTTTTACAATATGTTTATTACATGATTATAATCTAAGAGTTTATCACACGTGTTCTACATCCACAATAGGTGTTTAGTCTTATATATTGATTCAGGTGCTCTGCATTTAAAGAAAACGCACCTGGATCGACAGGTCGCAGCGCGTTATAATCTTCTTTATGAACCAGTTATCTCAAATCTTTCACCCTGAACGGATTGGTACTTTATACAGTCCCGATATCACTTCACTTGTTGATTCAGGTCGTCAGGCCGGGCTGTCGCCTGCCAGCGGCGATCAGCGGCGAGTCGTGCTGCTGCTGGTCGATCCACAGGTCGACTTTATTCACGTCGATGGCGCTCTCAGCGTTCCTGGCGCGGTTGACGATACCCGGCGCACCATTGAATGGCTGTTGGCCCATCTCCCTGAGGTAACGGCTGTAGCCGCCTCATTAGACAGCCATATTCCCACTCAGATTTTCTTCCCAACGTGGTGGGTTAATGAAGCCGGACAGCATCCCGCCCCTTTTACCACGATTGCCAGCAAAGACGTAGATCAGGGCTATTGGCAGCCTGTCTATGAGGCAGCATGGTCGAAGCGCTACGTCCATACCCTGCAAGTGGATGCCAAAAAAGAGCTGATGATCTGGCCCTATCACACCCTGATTGGCACGCCAGGACACCTCATTACCCCGGCACTCTACGAAGCGATTACCTATCATTCAGCGGCGCGGCAGTCTCAGCCCACCTTTTTAGCAAAAGGGTCTATTCCCAAGACCGAACACTATTCGCTGTTGGAACCTGAGGTAAAGGTTCCCGAACAGCCCGGCGGCGATCTCAACGTGGCCTTCCTCGATATGCTGAACAGCTACGATCTGATTTATGTCGCGGGGCAGGCGAAGAGTCACTGTGTGCTGGAAACGCTCACCTCTGTGGTGCTGCATTATCAAAAACAGCCGGAGCAGTTTGCGAAATGGCGTATCCTGATGGACTGCACCTCATCGGTTGCCCACCCGTCGATTGACTTTGATGCCATCGCTAACCAGGCGCTGAATGGCTATGCCGAACTGGGGATGGGCCTCGTTTCGTCTGCCGATCCTATTGGCTAGAACGCATTATGGTCTTTTTTATCTCCTATATCTTCAAATTAGTACTTAAGGTTCAACTTTAAAGGAGTATTTTATGCGGCCTATCTGTTATATACTGTCTATAGGCCTGCATCTCGCAGAGTGAAAGGGATCGGCCCGCAGGTTGTCTCTGGGTTAGAGAATGGTTAGTGACCCCCCTCAAAAAATATGAGTCTGGCGGATCGCCACGAGAAGAAGTGATCAACTATTTTTCATGCAAAGTTAGAATGGCTCATTTCTTCTCTCAAATGGCCCTGTTCTGCGACCTTGAAAGAGTGGTCAAATCAGGCAAAATTTCTCAAAAACCTATTAAGTGATCTATGAAACGACACTCTGTGATCAACAACAGGGTGGTTTTGTGAAAAAGCCTGTTCTACAATTCAATTTTTTCCACTACCAACAGGTGCGAGAGCGCGAAGAAGCGGAGCGGAGTTCGTTCCAGCGCATAGAGCACAGCCGCGCAAGACCCGCCCTAAACGGGGATACCGCCGGATAATATTATCGTAGCCCCCAAAGATACGCGTGTGGTGTACCACCCTCATCGGCTGCCCCTCAAATAGGTCGCGCAGCCCATGCGCTGTATAAACACGAACGTGCGGAGCCAGTTTATTGCGCCAGCGATCCGGCAGGTAATTGATCAGGGGTGTGTTGCCAAAATGATACTTCCCTTTCCAATAGTGGCCGTGCTGCTCGACCGGGTACCAGCGGTTGGGGCAAAAGAGGATCAGACGCCCGCCGGGTTTGAGCACACGCACCATTTCTGAGACAGCGGCCCGATCATCGACGACATGCTCGATCACTTCGTTGGACAGCACCGTATCAAAATGATTGGAGCAGTAAGGGATCGCTTCGGCGGCTGCGACCAGGGCATGAGGAGTATCCTGCTGCGCCGCCTGAATGCGCTTAAATTCGACATCAAACCCTTCAACGGTGGGGGAAAATCGGCGGCGAAACTGGCTGGTATAGGTACCCAGCCCGCACCCAGCTTCAAGAATGTTCGCATCTTTTAGACGAGTCCAGCCCGCGATCATTTGCAGGCGGCGCTCCTGGCCATCGCGCCAGACGTAACTGGGTTCGCCGCGCTGGGCTGCCTGATCAGAGGGATGGTGGTAGGTCATCACTCGCCGCCTTCACGAATGCGGGACATCAAATAGGCATCTACGTACTGTCCGGCGCGAAAGGCATATTGGCGCAGCGTGCCTTCAATCTCAAAGCCAAACTTCCGGTACAGTGCCAGAGCGGGTTCGTTATCGGTATACACTTCCAGGTCGATCCGGCTGATATTCAGCCAGTTCTCGGCAAACTCGATAGCGGCTTCCATGAGGGCTGTGCCAACGCCGCGCCCCTGGTAGTCGGCGTGAACCATCATGCCCAGGCTGGCAACGTGTGCCTGGCGTCCTGTTCCAACCTTCAAACCAAGCTGCCCAACTACTTTGTCATCCACCACGGCAACGAGATAAGGCTGATCCGCTGATCGGTTTTCGAGCTTTTCACGGGTAACATCGCGCGAGAGGTAAAGCGGCTGAAGGGTGTTATAAACAACACTGGGGTTATTGCGGATCGCCGCGATATCTTCCCAGTCGTCAACCTCGTGGGCGCGGACCAGAACATCTGGAACAGTCGTTTTTTTGCTCACTACTGGTTCGCCTCCTGACGCAGCCGGGCCAACAGTTGAGCATTGGCATAAATTCCATTCCGAATCGCATAACGCCGCAGCGTCGCTTCAATCTCAAATCCATGTTGGCGCAAGAGGCCGAGCAGTCCCTCATGATCAGCAAAAACTTTAGCTTCTACACGCCGCAGTCCCAGCCAGTTGTCCGCGAACTGGAGCACAGCCAGGAGCAGCCCTGACTCGGCAACTGTTCCCTGAAAGTCAGGGTAGACAGTCAGCGTAAGCTGCGCTGTATGCCGGCGGCGGTTCGGATAGACATCCAGACAGGCCGCGCCGATCAGCCGTTTGCGCCCGCTCATCAGCCCGGTTTCGGCAATCAGCACATGCATATTGGCTGGGGGATTGCTGAAGCGTTCGCGAAAAAACTCTTCGGGGGTATAAGGCAGTTCCACCGAGTTCAAAATAATCTCAGGGGAATTCCATAGGTTGAAAAGGTTTTCCCAGTCATCCGTATAAAGTCCCCGAACAGTCAGGGTAGCCGACTCTGTCACAAGGTTCCTCCAGGGGTGTGCTCTGTGCCGCCCTAGATTACCGCGCCCCACGATTTACGCCAAGCGGCACATGGTAAAACCATCAATTTAGCAGAAATTGTTCTTAAATATTGGCAACCTGCCTCACTTCTCTTTACATTCGTTCATACCCCATAAATTCATGGTACTCATAAATCTATAAAAAAGGACGCGACTATGTTCAGACGAAGCATGATGTGGTTGTCATCATTCGTGCTAATCGCTTTGGCTCTAGGCGGGTTGAGAGCGCCTCATTCCCCTGCCCACGCCCAAAGCACAGCAGCATGGACGATTATGCTCTATTCCACCGCCGATACCAGCGATATTGAAGACGGCATGATGATGGATGTCAACGAAGTTGAATGGGTGGGCAGTACCACCGATGTCAATCTTGTCGCCCAGGTGGATCGCACCGACACGGATACCCTCGTGGACCGATGCTCGACGTTTTTTGCTCGAACAAGATAGTGACCCAACAGTGGTCAATTCACCTGTCCTCGAATCGCTCGGTGAGGTCGATATGGGCGATCCCAACACTCTGGTTGATTTTGTGATGTGGGCTACTGCGAACTTCCCGGCAGAGCATTATGCGCTGATTCTATCCGATCATGGTGGGGCATGGACCGGAGTCGGTTGGGACTTGAGCAGCGACTCCGATCAACTCACTATGCCGGAACTGGATCAGGCATTCTCCCAGATCACCGGGGAATTGGGGCGGACTCTGGACCTGATCGGGTTCGATGCCTGCCTGATGTCGCAGTTCGACGTGATCCGTCTGCTGGCCCCCTATGCTGATTACGCCATTCTGGCGGAAGAGACAGAACCCGCTTTCGGATGGGCCTATGATCTAACCCTTCCGAAGCTGATCAACGATCCGTCAATGAGTGCGGATGCCTTAGGCCAGGCCTTTGCCGAGGATTATTATTACTCGTATAACGAAGGCTCCTGGCAGGGAATGGAAGACCTGTACGACCTGAACGTGATCGATCTGTCTGGCGTGCCGGACGCCGTCAGCGCACTGGACAACTTCGTTCAGGTTACGGGGAGCAACAGCAGCGATATCCTGGCGGCGGTTGGTGACGCGCGCAATAACACGGTGTACTTTGGCGGCAGAACACCGGACGAAGCCGATGCCTTTTCATCAGTGGACCTGATCAACTTTCTGACGCTGCTGACCGATATTTCCGATAACAGCGACGTCGATCAGGCCGCACAGGCGCTCATTGATGCCACCAACAGCCTGATCGTTTTTCATCTGGCCAGCCCGGCTATGGACAGGGCAAACGGCGTCTCGATCTATTTCCCCAGCAACGCGTCAGTCTACCAGGGCTACGGATACAACTATCCCGATGAAGTGTCGTACATGGGTGACTGGCAGGGCTTCCTGAGCGCATTCTACGGTGAAGCGGCAGCCGCTGCCCCAGCTGGCAGCGTGACTAATGAGGATGTCGTTTCGATCCAGGGGGTATATCCAGGCGATGTGGTGAGTATTTACCAGCCGCCCGTTGTTTTGTTCGATACAAACGGGACGAATATCCTGGATGTCAGCTTCTCCGCGACCCTCCAAATGGATGACGGAACACAGATTACGCTCGATAAGTCGCCGCTCCAGTCGTCGGAAATAACCGAAAGCGGCGAGTTCGATTGTGTCCTTCCCCGATGGCCCGCAGCAGCACCAGTTCACCTGGGGGGCGGAGATGCCTGTCATCACGGATGGCGTCGTCGGTATTCCAACGCTGCTGCTGAGTAATCCGAATAACCCGGACGTACAGCTTGTCAGCGGCGAATATATCACACCCGACGGGTCGAGCGTGACGGCGTACCTGGTCTTTGATAACGAGACGCAGACCGTTTCTGAGGTATGGGGTGTCTCGGATACAGGGACTGCGCCGTTTAACATCCAGCCGGACCCCGGCGATCAATTCCTGCCGACATGGCGCTATTATGATGAGAACGGCGATGTGTCCCTCGTTCCGGCGGTCTCGGATCCGCTGACTTTCGGTGGCGAGCCGGTTTCGTATCATTTTGAACCCGCTGTTTCCGGCAACTACCTGTTTACGATCCGCGTGGAGGATATCGCGGGGAACGTGTACATCGCCAGCACACCGATCACCGTCGATAATGAAGGACTGGATATCAATTATCGCGGCTATACGGATACGGATCTGGGCCTGAATTTCCTCTATCCCTGGGATTGGCCCGAACCGCTTTATATAGTGAGCGATGACGGCAGTTCCCAAGCGATCCTCAACAATCCTGACGAATCGGTCCATATCTACGTCACGGCGGTCGATGCGGCATCGACCGATGATGTTCTCAACAGCGCCTACGCGTATCTGGACAATATCGAGGGCGTGGTGTATGACGTAGCTGGCGAAGAACCTGTCACGGTCTCCGGCTACGACGGCACTATCATCCCCTATTCATTCACGAGCGATGGTGAAGCGCACGTCGGCTTGCTGCTGGCGATCTTTGTCCCCGACCCAGATACGGGCTTCCTGGTCGATCTGGACGCGCTGGAAGCGGCGAGTGATGAGGGCCAGGCCGCCTTTAACACGATGATCGGCAGCCTGAACTTCTTCGCGCCGCCCGAAGCACAGTAACTGGTCAACTGCCCTCCGCCATCCTGACGGAGGGTTTTTTTACCTCCTCGGCGTTTGCGCCCTTTTCTGACAGTGTTATAATTCCGCGCCTGTGAAAATGGATTTGTACGGTATAAGGATGCCGCTTTGAGCCTGAAGCTTTCTGTCATCATTCCTTGTTACAACGAAAAAAATACGATTGAGGAAATTATTCGCCGCGTTCGGGCTGTTGCGTTGGCCCATGAGATTATTGTGGTTGACGATGGTTCGACGGACGGAACGCGCGATACTCTCGCTCGAATTGACTGCGGCACGGATCTCAGGGTGATCCTGCACGAGCGCAACCAGGGTAAAGGCGCGGCAGTGCGGACGGGCTTCAAGGCGGCGGTGGGCGATGTCTTGCTCATTCAAGATGCCGACCTGGAATATGATCCGCGCGAGTATCACACCCTGCTCAAGCCCATCGAAGAGGGCATCAGCAAAGTGGTGTATGGTTCACGGTTTCTCGGTGGGCCACGCAAGGCGATGTTTTTCTGGAATATGATCGCCAACCGATCTCTGACGCTGCTGACGAACGTGCTCTATAATTCGATTTTGAGCGATATGGAGACCTGCTACAAGGTCTTTACGGCGGATATTATGCGCGATATTCCACTGCGCTCGCGCCGCTTCGACTTTGAACCCGAAGTGACCGCTAAAGTGCTCAAACGCGGGTATCGTATTTACGAAGTGCCCATTTCTTATAACGGGCGTGAATGGACCGAAGGTAAGAAAATCTCGTGGAAAGATGGCGTGATCGCGTTCTGGACTCTGATCCGGTATCGCTTCACCGACTGATATCTGCTGTTTGCTCCCCTATTGTCCACGCTGCGCCGGTGTTTCTACCGGCGCTTGTGCTTCTGATCGGGGCGGTGTTGCGGCTGAGTTTATTGGGACGCGATGTCCGTTTTCATCCGGATGAAGCACTCTTTGCAGCCCAGGCGAGATTGATTAACACGCAGGGCGATCTCCTGCTGCGCACGACGGATCTGGATAAACCTCCGCTAACCTTTTATGTTAGCGCGCTGTCGTTCAGGCTGTTGGGAACGAGTGAATTTTCCGCTCGTTTACCCAATATTTTGTTCAGTATGCTGAGCAGCGCCGCCCTGTATGCGCTGGCGTTGGCCATTTATCAGAGCCGCAAAATTGCGGTGCTGGCGGCTCTACTGATGGCGTTGTCTCCTTATGATCTCGCTTTTTCCGCGACGTTGTTCACCGATATCCAGGCGACTTTTTGGGTGCTGCTGGCCTGTTGGCTGGCGGCGCAGGATCGCTGGGGGACTGCCGGGGTCGCCTGCGTGTTAGCGTTCGCCAGCAAATCGACGGCGCTGGCCTTTCTGCCGCTGATCGTCGCGCTGGGGCTGGTGAGCACGGCGCGCGTCGATTGGAAATGGCGGGATATCGTGATCCGGCTGTTTCGGTTTCTGGTCCCGTTTGCGGTTGGAGTCGTGCTCGTTTTCCTATGGGATTTAGGGCGAGCGCCGCGCAGCTTCTGGACACTGGGCACAGCGCGCAATAATCCGGGCCGCTGGATACGATCCGAGGAAGTGTGGCCCCGCCTGGAAGCGTGGGTCCATTGGTTAAATACCAGCACGGGTGTGCCCCTGCTCAATGCGGCTCTGCTGGCGGGTGTGGTGATCCTGCTGGGCTATGGCCTGCGAAGGCGATCTCGCGCTGCGGCTGCGGATTGGTCAATTGCCGGGTTTGGGCTGGCCTTCCTGGCGCTGTATTGGCTCGTTGCGTTTAACACCTATGATCGCTATTTGCACACGTTGATCCCTTTTTTGATCCTGCTGGCGGCTCGCGTCCTGTCCGGGCTGCGGCGGATCACTCTGCCCGTTGTGCTGGCTTGCCTGCTTCTGATCGTGCCTCAGACGGCAAAAGTATTAGAGGGGCGGGCGGCTGTTGGCGGCGATCAGGGCCAGCATGATGGGATCAATCAGGTGGCGGGCTATCTTAACCACGAATTAGCTGGGGAAACTGTTTACGATCACTGGCTGGGCTGGGAATTAGCCTACTATCTTGGCCCAAGACCGCACGTTATGCTGGCTTATACTGCGCTGCCCGAAGCGCTGGCAGATGAGATATCCCACCAGCACGAAACACGTTATTTTGTTGCCCCATCTGCTGGGGATGCTGCGCCCTGGCTGGCACTGCTTCGCCGTGCTGGGGTCAAGATATCTATAATTTACCATGACCCAGATCATCCCCCTATCATTTATCAATTGGAGCCTGAGGATCATGGCGGCAACAACAACCCTCATCATTTTTGGCGCTTCTGGTGATCTCACAGAGCGAAAGTTAATCCCTGCCCTGTACTGTCTCGGCTGCAAGGGACGCCTCCCCGAAGGTTTCCAGGTTATCGGGGCTTCGCGTAGTCCCTATTCGCACGACGATTTCCGCGATCATCTCCACCAAAAAGCAAGCGAATACGACGAAGAAGTTTATAACGAAGCGGACTGGAAGGCGTTCACATCGCACATCTGGTACCAACCCGGTGATTACACTAAACCAGAAGCCTACGAGCAGTTGCAGACCTTTTTAGCGAGCATTGAAGGCAGTCCCGCAAACCGCCTGTATTATCTCGCTGTTGGCCCCGATCTCTACATCCCGATTGTTGAGTGTCTCGGCCAGATGAAAATGGCGAATGAGAAGAACGGCTGGCGGCGGATTGTCGTGGAAAAACCTTTTGGGCGCGATTTAGCTTCGGCGGAATATCTGAACAAAGTCCTGCACGGCGCTTTCCACGAGAATCAGATTTATCGCATTGATCACTACCTGGGAAAAGAGACGGCGCAGAATATTTTATTCTTCCGTTTTGCCAACACGATTTTCGAGCCGGTCTGGAATTGCAACTACGTCGATCATGTTCAGATTACGGTAGCGGAGCAGATCGATGTGGGGCATCGGGCCGGGTATTATGACACGTCGGGTATTCTGCGCGATATGTTCCAAAACCATCTGCTGCAACTGCTCTGCCTGGTGGCGATGGAGCCGCCTGCTTCCTTTAAAGCGGATGCCCTTCGCAATGAAAAAGTGAAGGTACTGAGTTCGATCCGGCCCATTGACCCCGCTAAAGAGTACGATTCGGGCGCAGTACGAGGGTTACCGGCAGACGGAGAAAGTAGCGCCAGATTCACAAACGGCTACCTATGCTGTCGTCAGACTGCATGTGGATAACTGGCGCTGGCAGGGTGTACCCTTTTATCTACGGTCTGGCAAAGCGCTGGCTGCTCAAAACACAGAAATCGTGATCCAGTTTCAGTGCCCGCCGCACATGATGTTTGGACAGTTGGACTGCGGCGACTTTACGCCTAACAGTCTTTCCCTGTGCATCCAACCAGACGAGGGGATACATCTGAGATTTGAGGCAAAAGTGCCCGGGGCAGCGCAGGAAGCGCGGTCTGTCGATATGGAATTCCATTACCGAGATGCATTTGGCGATGGCGCGCTCCCCAAAGCCTATGAACGCCTATTGCTTGATGCCATGAACGGCGACCCAGCGCTCTTCACCCGCAGCGATGAGATCGAAATGGCATGGCAGTTGATTGATCCGATCCTGGCGGGCTGGAACACATCACCACTTCGTCCCTATTCTAAAGGCAGTGCCGGGCCAAGAGAAGCGGATGACTTTATGAGCCAGGATGGGCGATCCTGGCTGGAAGGGTGCTCACATGGCTAATATCGAAATTTATCCCGGATTAGAGCCATTAGCTCAGGCAGTTGCGGAAAAGATCGTTTCGTTGGCTACGGCGGCGATTGTGGCGCGGGGCAAATTCAGTATTGCCCTTTCCGGCGGCGACACACCCCGGCCTCTCTACCAACAGTTGGCAACGGAGCCATTCGCGCGGAGGATCAACTGGGAGCACGTCCATGTTTTTTGGGGCGACGAGCGCTGCGTTCCACCCGACCATCCCGACAGCAATTACCGGATGGCGCGGGAAACGCTGCTGGATCGGATCCTCTGCCCTCTGGAAATATTTATCGCATGCGCGGCGAACTGGAACCGCCTGCCGCCGCAACGGATTATGAGCAGACGCTCCGCCTGTTTTTTGACCAGCAGCCCACGTTTGATTTACAACTGCTGGGAATGGGGCCAGATGGGCATACGGCCTCCCTGTTCCCCGACACTGTCGCGCTCAAGGAACAAGCGCACTGGGTTGTTGCCAACCCTATCGAAAAGCTGAACACGTGGCGAATCACGATGTCACCTCCGGCACTTAATGCTGCTGCCAGTGTGATATTTATGGTTGCGGGGCAGGATAAAGCTGAGGCGCTCCGCGAGGTTTTGGAGGGAACGGGCGATCCACAACAGTTCCCGGCGAAGCTGATTCAGCCGCAAACCGCTCTGTGGATGGTCGATGAGCAGGCTGCCTCACTTCTCAGTGCGCAGCAGCCCGGCTCACGAAGAAGCTAAGCCAGCGGCCAAAACCTCGACCACCGACTCAACTGCCTGCTGGATAATCGGCGAGAGGGGGCCTTCAAACAGATTGCTCAATGGCTGAATGCCGATCAGCGCCATATCGCAGCCCAGTTCTGATGTGACATACTGCGCCAGCATGTAGGGTGGCAGTGTATGCGTGGAGGCACTCAATCCGGTGGTATCCTGCCAGCGTAGCCAGCGCACTGTGCCCGGTTCTTCATTCATCTGCGCGGCATCAACGAGAATGACCAGATCGGGCTGGAAACGGCGTAGCGTCCCTGTCTGGTTTTCGGGGGCGGGGCCAGCATCAATGACTAAAAGCCGGTCTATCCCGGCCAGCCGCACTTGTAAGGCGCGGGCGACCAACAGACCGGCTGCATCATCCCCATTTAATTCATTTCCCACGCCAAGCAAGGCGACGCGTGGGAGGCGATCAACCAGCGACAGGCGCTTCAGCGTCTGGCTGAGCCACTCCTGCCAGGACGGTATTGACATCCGTCTCGTCTCCATAGTAGACGACAAAAACTTTCCTATCGAGCGCGGCAAGTTCCCACTCGTTGTTTGCCATTTCCAGGCAGCCCTGGCGGCAGCTTTCCACACACTGGGCGCAGAACGTACAGCGATCCACCTGGTAGCGGAAGACGAACCGCTTGGCTTTTTTGTCCAGCGTGATCACTTCAATCGCATCCGCCGGGCAGTCTTTGGAGCACAGTTGGCATCCTGTACATTTGGAGCCATCCCAGTGCAGTTGGCTGCGCAGGTGCTCCGGCGCGTCAAGGCGCACGAACGGGTACTGCTGGGTAATTGGACGATGTACCAATGACCGGAGGGTGTCCCTCCACATCATACTCAGTTTCATGCAATAAATCCTTCCCATACTACAATAGCCAGGAACTGAACCAGAACGAGCAGCGAACCATAGCGCCACCACAGACCCACGGTCTGATCAATGCGCAGACGGGTGAGCAGCGATTGCAGGCCAGCCAAACCCAGCAGCAGCACCAGTGTTTTGACCAGGAACATGATCGGATTCGCCACGCCGCCCAGATAGAAGCCTGTGACCAGCGTCAGACCGATGATCAGCTCGATGCCTTTACCCAGGTGGAACATAGCCAGCCCGCGCCCGCTGTATTCGGTCAGCGCGCCGCCAACAATCTCAGTTTCTGCTTCTGGCGCGTCGAAGGGTGGCAGTTCCAGTTTGCCCATCAGACCGATCAAGGCGACGACAAACCCCACAGGCTGAGTCAGGATCAGCCAGGTATGACTGTGCGTGTAGTGCTCAATCGCGCCGATTTGCCAACTGCCCGCGATGATCGCCGGGCCGAAGAGAGCCAGCAGGAAGGGTGCTTCATAGGAGAACAACTGCGTCAGGGTGCGGGTTGCGCCGATCAGCGAGAACCGGTCAAAAGAGGTTGCCGCGCCCGCCAATCCCGTGCAGAGCGTCAGCAGGCTGAGCAGGTAGATGGCGACGATCAGATCACCTTCAAAGCTGTACGATGGTCTGAGGCCGAAAATCGGCACATAGAGCGCCGCCGTCAATGCTCCTGCCAGCGCCGCAACGGGCAACATGGTGAATAGCATCGGGTTCACATGTTCCGGAACGATTTCTTCTTTCGCCAGCAGTTTGATATTATCCGCCAGCGGTTGGAACCAGCGCGGTCCGACCCGGTTCTGATAGCGCGCCACCAGTTTACGGTCTATCCACTCATACGCCATACCAGCGACAAGCAGAAACAGGCCGCCGGGGAAAAAGAGCAAAGCGATTACTGCCTGAAGGGTGCTCATCGGTAGAACTCTACTCCATAATCTCTAAGCGCTTCCCAGGTCACAGCATTACTCGCGCCGCGCTCGTCCTTGATGGTGATCATGCGATCATTGCACGAGAAGCAGGGGTCGATGCCTGCCAGGATTAACGGCACGTCCGCCAGTTGATGCCCAATGGCAACGGTGAGAACGGAAGCCATATTGCACAGCGTGGGCGTGCGGACCTTGACGCGCTCGGCTATGTCCGTGCCGTTGCTTTTGATGAAATAGAACACTTCTCCGCGCGGCGCTTCGATGCGGCTGATTGCTTCGCCCTCTTTGATGCGGCGGGGCATGCGGGCTGTCAATTCGCCTTCGGGCATGTGATCCAGAATTTCGCGAATGACGCGGTAACTCTCAAACAGTTCCTTGATTCGTACCTTAAAGCGCGCTTCGAGATCGCCCGCCGTCTCAACGACCATCTGGATCGGGAATTGAGCATAAGCGGCGTAGGGCGCATCAACGCGCACATCGCGGGCAATGCCGGAAGCGCGGGCCATTGGGCCAACAACGCCCAAGCGATGGGCCTGTTCTTTGGTCAGCGTACCAACGCCCCGAGTGCGGCGCAGGAACAGCGCATCATTGCTCACGACATCAAGATAGTGATGGCTGCGCCCTTCCAAATAGTCCAGCCCGGTGCGGATCGTGTCGGCAACTTCGGAGCTGATGTCACATTTGACGCCGCCGAGCACGTTGGCTGAATAGTTGACGCGGTTGCCGGTGATGCCTTCCAGCAGGTTCATCACGGTTTCGCGGTCACGCCAGCTATACATAAACAGCGTATCAAAACCCGCTTCGTGGGCAGCGACGCCGACAAAGAGCAGGTGACTGTGGATGCGTTCCAGTTCGGCTACGAGTTGGCGGATCGCCTGGGCACGCGGCGGCGCTTCGACACCCGCCAGTTTTTCGACACCCAGGGCGAACGTAGTTGCGTGGATGTGCGAACAGATGCCACAGATGCGCTCAACCAGATAGAGGGTTTGTACCCAGGAGCGCCCTTCGGCCCCTTTTTCGATGCCGCGATGCGCATATCCCAGCCGGACAGTTGCCCCCGTGACGACTTCACCATCGACACAAAACTCGAAGTGTCCCGGTTCTTTGAGCGCCGGATGCTGCGGGCCAATCGGAATGATAAACTTGTCGCAATCTTTGGTTTGCATAAGGATGCTCCTAGGCCGTTGTTTCCGGGAGTTTGAAATCTTTGCGCAGCGGGTAGACGCCAACGGGCCAGTCTTCCGGTAGGAACAGACGATCGGTATCAGGCGTGCCCACAAAGGTAATGCCCATCATTTCCATCACTTCACGCTCGTAAAAGCTCACCGAGGGGATAACCGAGTAAAGACTGTCTACGACCGGGTTATCGCGCGGGATGGAGACGCGCAGCGTCGCCACAGGCGCGCCCGCCGTGAAGTGATAAAGCAGTTCAAACTGCCCGGCTTCGACGCCCTTATCCAGGGCGGTGATGGTGATCAGATAACCCCATCCGGTGTCCATAATGGCCTGGACAGCCGCCAGCAGATCGCCCGTGTCAATCGTGATGTCCAGGCGGTCAGGCGTGGGTATGTTGGACTCTTTGGTCCAGGGTTCTAACAGTGTCGCAACAGCTTGCAGACTTGTTTCAATGCTCATATTGGTTAGTTCCCGCTTGCCTCTTCTACAATAGCGGCAATTGTTGCCGAATCGAGCGGCTCAGGCGCAGCCCCGCTTTTCAGGCTGGACAGCAGCTTGACCACCCCATCGATAATCGCTTCCGGGCGCGGCGGACAGCCCGGCACATAGGCATGAACCGGGATGACCTTATCGATGCCGCCCATGATGTTGTAACAGCCCTGGAACGCGCCGCCGGAGAGCGCGCAAGACCCCACCGCGACAACAAATTTCGGCGCGGGCATCTGGTCATAGACGCGGATCAACCGTTCGCGCGCCTGCCGGGTTACGGGACCCGTGCAAACGAGCACGTCAGCGTGACGCGGGCTGCCTTGCAGTTTGATGCCAAAACGTTCCACATCGTAACGCGGCGTCAGTGTCGCCAGGATTTCGATATCACAGCCGTTGCACGATCCGCTGTTGAAGTGAATGACCCAGGGCGAGTTAATCCGCGCCCAAGTTTTGATCTGATCCAGCACTCCCTGCCACGTCTTATCCAAGTTCATCACACACCTACCCCAGAATCAGCGCCAGCAGCGCCAGGATCAAGCCGATCAGGTAAAAGGCTGACGTGGACGAAAAATCGCTACTGCCCAACATCAGTACGCCCAGGTGCAAAATCGCGAAGAACAGAGCGATCACGAAGAAGGGGCGATATCCGGGGACAGCAATGCGCACGGGCGACGTTTCACCACTTGCATAGGTACTCGATTTTGCCGCCGATGCTTCGCTGGGGCCAGCCATTACCCGTCCCACGCGGGACAGGATGGCGACGAGCACCAGATAGATGGCGAAGGCGATGGGCGGAGCGAGCAGAATATCTTTCATGTTCGTTTTCTCCCTACAGTCCAAAGGCAGTCAGCAGCGCATCACCTGCCGGGCTGGTCAGCCAGCGCAGTAGAGCGGGCCAGACACCCAACGCGATCACGCCGACACCCATCACGACCAGCGGCACATTCATCAGCATGGGTAGGGGCTTACCTGTCTGCACAGCCTGTGATTCTTTATGGCGATACATCGCATTCACCAGCGGCGCATAGTAGGCCAGCGAGAGCACACTGTTCAGGGCGGCAAAGATGACCAGCGCGCCGATGTAACGGTTATGCGTTTCAAAGCCTGCCACAAAAATCTGCCACTTGGACATAAAGCCAGCCAACGGAGGCAGACCCCCCAGACCCAGCACGGCAAAACTCAATCCGAGCGCCGCCAGGGGATACTTGTGAGCGGCTCCGTCCAGATCGGAGATAGTCAGCGGGCCGTGATCACCCACCGCGACATGGAGCGCATAAAGCAGCGCGCCCGCCGCGAGAAAGGCGAGACCCTTCATCAGTCCGTGATTCAGCATGTGGAACAGGCTGCCCTGCGCCCCGGTTGCTTCTTTCGAATAGAGCGCAATGCCGAGGCCGAGCAGCATATAACCGATGTGAGCCAAACTGGAATAGGCGAGCAGGCGTTTGACCTGTACCTGGCGGAGGGCCATCACATTGCCTACGACCATATTGAGCGCGCCAAAGGCCATCAGCAGTTCGCCCCAGGAGGTCGTGACGTTCGCCAGCGCGGACAACGCCCGCAGCAGCGCGACAAGACCCGCCTCAATCACAACGCCGGACAGCATGGCGCTGATGCCGCTGGGGGCCTGCGAGTGGGCATCGGGAAGCCAGGTGTGCATGGGAACCATCGCCACCTTAACCCCGAAGCCGATGACAAACAGCGCGCCCGCCGCCAGCATGATCTGGGTATTATCTGCTGCGCCACGAATTGCCGTCAGGTCGAGCGTCCCAGTTTGTGACAGCACCAGGGCAATGCCCAGCAAAACGAAAACCGATCCGACGGCACTTTGGACCATGTATTTCACAGCAGCTTCCAAGGAAGCAGGCTGTTCGTGGTAGAAGGCAACCAGCAAATACGAGGAAATTGCCATCGCCTCGAACCAAACCCACAGGTTAAACAGGTCGCTTGCCGCGCCGAGGCCGATCATCACACCGATATTGGCAACAAGAGTCGCGTAATATTTCTCCTGCCCATTCTCACCCGACATATACGGGCCAGAGTAGAGCACGACGAAAGTTCCCAGCCCCAGCGACAGCGCCGCCAGCAGCAGTCCCAACTCGTCCATGCGCAGGGCAACCGCGCCGATCTTGTAGCTGTCTACGCCATTTGCGTCCAGGTCGTGGGCAGCCAAAACAAAGGGTATCCAGGTCAACAGCAGCACAGCCAGCGACAGCCAGCGAGCAGCAATTGCGCCATCTTTTTTGAGCAACCGGCCTACCAGATAGATCACCGGAGAAGCTATCAGGGGCAGCAGGATCATCCAGGCAAAAGCAGTTACATCATTCATGGTTATGCCCCCACCGCGAGAACAACGAGAACGATCACCAGCCCACCGACAATGCCAAGCACATTCCAGTTCAACTCGCCGGTCTGGGTGATGCGGAGCTTGTTCGCCGCGTATTTCGTTGCGTCCACGATCCGATAATTGAGCCATTCAAAACCAAAATCTTTGGAGGCGGCATACCCAACCGGGCGCAGCACGTCACCAATCCAGGCCAGGGCGCTGTGGAACCACCACGCCAGCAGGCCGAGTGCTACAACGCCGAGCGCCAGCAAGGTCGCCGGGGCCGTCACGACATCCTTGAGAATGGTCACGCCCGCTTCGACTTCCAGGTGATGGTAGAGCAGGGTCTTTTCGAGCATTTCGCCAAACAGGCCAACCAGCAGCCAGGAAGTCAGCGTTCCGGCGGCGAGGATAACGGTAGAAACCTTCATCCACTGGCCCGCATCGTGCACGTGCGCGTCACTGCGCGGCTCACCAAAGAAGACCAGCCAGACCATACGGAAGGTGTACAGCGCCGTAATGCCCGCGCCGATCAACATGACGATATATGCCCACACCGGACCTTCTTCTGCGCCATGTTCCAGGATCAGTTCTTTACTCCAGAAGCCGTTGAGGATGGGCAACCCTGCCAGGGCCAGCGCGCCGACGATAAATACATTGCGGATGACGGGCATTTTCTTGCCAACGCCGCCCATTTTGCGCATGTCACGCGTGCCAACGCCGTGAATCACAGCGCCCGCGCCGAGAAAGAGCAGGGCCTTAAAGATCGCATGGCTGAGCAGATGGAACTGGCTGGCGAAGATGCCGCCTGTGCCGATGGCGTAGACCATATAGCCAAGCTGGCTGATAGTCGAATAGGCCAGGACGCGCTTCAGATCATTGGCAACCAGGGCCATCAGTGCCGCCAGGAAAGCCGACGTCATACCGACGACAATCACCGCCGTCTTCCAGCCTTCAACACCTTCAAATGCCGGGTAAAAACGGGCCAGCAGATAGACACCAGCATTGACCATTGTCGCGGCGTGGATGAGGGCACTGATCGGGGTGGGCGCTTCCATCGCACCAGGGAGCCACGTATGGAACGGGACCTGGGCCGATTTTGCCGCCGCTGCTGCCAAAAAGCCGAAGGCCATAATGTTGAGCAGGTGCGCGGGAACCGCGTGTGGATTGCTCAGGAAGGTATTGATATCGTAATTACCCTGGTAGGCATAGGCGATTAATGCGCCGCCCAGCATGCCAACGCCGCCGATCTGCGTCATGATCAGGGCCTTGATACCACCTTCAACAGCTTTCGGATCGTCATTGTAGAATGAGATCAGCGCGTAGGAACACAGCGCTGTGATTTCCCAAAAGATGAAGAGCAGGAGCATGCTTCCCGTCAAGGCCAGACCTGCCATCGCGCCAATAAACAGTAGCACCAGCGCGTAATAGCGGCCTAACTCCTTGTCGCCGTCCATATAATCGACGGAGAACAGGACGGCCAGACTGCCAACCACTGTTGCAACGACGGCCAGGAAAACGCCGAGGCCATCTGCCACAAAGGTGAAATCACCAAAAACACCGCCCGCCTTGATGCGCAGCGCCACGCCTGAATCGGTGGAGGGCAGCATCAGCAGAGCGACCACCCCGGCAGCAACAGCGAAAATAACCGCTAATAGATGCTGTTGGCGTGGGCGCTTATTTCCGGTTAGCCAAACTGCAAGCGCACCTAGCCAGGGAATACCAATCGTCAAAAGAATCAAAACGTCAATCATTATTACCCTCGCAAGTTGGACAGCGCCTTCAGATCCAGCGTGCCCAGCAGACGCTTGACCTGGACGGCCAGGGCCAGACCTACTACCGCAACGATGGTATCGGCTACGATTACCGTCATGGCGAGACTCTGGCTCAAATTCACCTGATCACTGGCTTTACCCGCTGCGACCAATGCCAGCAGCGCGCCCTTTACTAAAATTTGAAGCGCAACCACGACTTTGATCAGGTTGCGCGTCACAAGCAGGCCATAAAGTCCCACGCCTACCAGTCCAAGAACGCCAACTGCCACAATTTCTACTGTGCTCATGCGTGGACCTCCTCCAGTTCTGCTTCTTCTGTTGGCATCTGCTCTGGTTCGATGTGCCCGTCGCTCCAGGCTGGTATGGCTTCATTCTGTGTTTCGGCATGAGACTGAGCAGGGGATTTCACATCGCTGAGCAGACCGAGAATGCAGAGCACCCCGGTGAAGATCAGCACGATCTGTACCAGGACATCCATTTCGCGGTCAGCCCACAAGCGGCTGGCAAAAGATGTCTCGCTCACTGACAGGCCCATATCTTTTAACGGGAAGATCATCACTCCCAGAACGACTACAAAAAGTGCGATAAGTCCCAGAGCCAGTGGTTTAGGAAGCAGCGCTCGCGCATCCATCGCATCATCCCCCGCGATGCTGATGGCAAAGACAAACAGCACGGTCACCAAACCAGCTCCAACACTCAATTCGATTACGGCAACCTGCTGCGCGCCCATCCGGTACAGTATGACGGAAACCAGCGCACTTACGCCGGCCAGCCACAGCGCGGCTGAGAGAAGGCGTGTGCACCGGATCGCCTGCACTGCACAGACAATGGCTCCGGCTACAAGCAGCGCATAGAGCATTTGTACCCTCCTTCACAAACGAAACTACCGTAATAATACGGCGTCGCCCGGTGATACCCCAGTGCCGGAAGTCATATCAAGGATTGCCGATGATCCCAATGAAAATTGAGGAGATGTAGTAGCTCAACAACTATTTTGTTAAAGCTATTTTTTCTCGTGTGGCGTTTTGCAGAACAGATGATTAAACTACAACGTGTAGTTACAAGAGAGCATAAGAGGAGAACATGAATTATGTTGCGAGGCAGAATTTTTGCAGCGTTACTTCTGTTTGTCATGCTTGCTGTATCGCTTGGCCCGGTGCAAGCCGCTGGACCTATCTACAAAGACCTGCCTGATCTCGACGGGCAGGAAATCAGCGTGGCTGTGGAGAATCTGTATCCTCCATTCCAGTTTGAAAACCCCGTTACCGGCGCAGTGATGGGCTATGAATATGATATGGTCAATGAGATCTGTGCGCGGTTGAACTGCAAACCGAACTACCAGACTGCCAGTTGGGATGTCATGATGCAGGCGGTGAGTGAGGGGCAGTTCGACACGGCAGTGAACGGGATCAGCATCTATGAAGAGCGGAAGCAGTTGGTCGACTTCAGCGATCCGTACATCAACCTGGACCAGTATCTGCTGGTGCGGACGGGTGAAGATCGCTTCGAGTCGCTGGACGAGTTCGCCGCCGACAGCAGCCTGATCCTGGGGGTACAGCAAGGCAGCGCCGGGTTCTTCGTGACAGAAGGCGTTGTGCCCGAAGAGCGGCGCGTGGTCTACAATGAGTTCGGGGCGCTGGTTCAGGCCCTGATCAATGGTGACGTGGATGCGGTTCCCGCTGATGCCTCCGCTGCTGCCGGGTTTGTCAGTTCGACAGGCAATGCCGTCGAGTTGATTGGCGACCCGATCTCCACCGACGAGATGGGCATGATCTTCGCCAAGGGCAGCGACCTCGTCGCCCCGATGAACGCCGCTATCGCCAGCATGAAGCAGGATGGCTTCCTGGACTATCTCTACTACAAGTGGTTCCTGAGCTATTCGCCTGAAACGGGCAAACTCTACGGCAGCGATATGCCTGATCTCGACGGGCAGGAAATCAGCGTCGCCATTGAAAACCTGTACACCCCATTCCAGTTTGAGGAGCCGACTACTGGGGATGTGATGGGCTATGAATACGATATGGTCAATGAGATCTGCGCGCGATTGAACTGCAAACCGACCTACCAGACTGCCAGTTGGGATGTCATGATGCAGGCGGTGAGCGAGGGGCAGTTCGACACGGCAGTGAACGGGATCAGCATCTATGAAGAGCGGAAGCAGTTGGTCGATTTCAGCGATCCGTACATCAACCTGGACCAGTATCTGCTGGTGCGGACGGGCGAAGATCGGTTCGAGTCGCTGGATGAGTTCGCCGCCGACAGCAGCCTGATCCTGGGGGTACAGCAGGGCAGCGCCGGGTTCTTCGTGACGGAAGGCGTTGTGCCTGAAGAGCGGCGCGTGGTCTACAACGAGTTCGGGGCGCTGGTTCAGGCCCTGATCAATGGCGACGTGGATGCGGTTCCTGCCGATGCCTCCGCTGCTGCCGGGTTTGTCAGTTCGACAGGCAATGCCGTCGAGTTGATTGGCGACCCAATCTCCACCGACGAGATGGGCATGATCTTCGCCAAGGGCAGCGACCTCGTTGCTCCCATGAACGCCGCTATCGCCAGCATGAAGCAGGATGGCTTCCTCGATTACCTCTATTACAAGTGGTTCATCGACTACGTACCTGCTGCGTCGTAGCAAGTTCCGGCAATTTGTAACCACAAGCAAGCCACCATCAGAACGATGGTGGCTTTTAATTCCAAATCAGGCTGTCCAGGTATCCGGAGCCGGGTGAGTCAATAAGTCTGCCAGATCCGGCTCAAGCTGCGGGTCTGCGACTATGGCAAGCAAATCTCGATGATCGACGTCTGCGGGAATTGTGACTTTTAACGGTTTGCTCATTTGGATAAGGGTATAAAATTCAACCAAGCTAGATTTTTTCGCTTATAGAGTTTATAGGAGGTCCAATGGGTATCAGCCAATTAGCCCGGTCGATCCCAACATCGCCCACCCTCAAATTGAATGATGAGGCGCAAGCGCTGCGGGAACGAGGCGAACCGGTGATTAACCTGGGAGTCGGGGAGCCAAAAAATAAGGTCCCCATCGCCGCAGTGCTTAGCTCCGCCGCTAAGCTCAAGAACGCCGAAGTAAAATATGTACCCACCGATGGCACCCCTTCCCTCAAAAAAGCCATCATTCGTTATACTGAGGAAAATTATGGACGGCTGGTTGCTCCCCAGAATGTGATTGTTTCTACGGGGGCCAAGCAGTCGCTCTTTAACATCCTCTATTCGATCATCAACCCGCAAGACGAGGTGATTATCCTCGCTCCTCACTGGGTGAGCTATCCTGAGATGGTACGGATGGTTTATGGCATTCCGGTGATCGTCAAGCCAGAGGATGGCACGTTCCGCGTTCGCTTTGAAGAAGTAGAAGAGGCGCTGAGTTCCTATACCAAGGCGATCATCCTCAACAGCCCCAACAATCCCTCCGGCGTCATGTATTCAGAGGAGTTTGTTGCCCAGGTCGTAGACTTGTGCGAACGCAAGAATATCTACCTGATTATGGACGACATCTATCACAAGCTGGTCTTCGATGGAAAGCGGGCGGTTCCCGGTTACCAGTACACGAACAAAGATATCGAAACTTCCAATCTTATTGTTGTCAATGGGGTTTCGAAACTGTACGGTATGACCGGATTCCGCATTGGCTGGGCTATCGCCAACCGCAAGCTGATAGAAGTGATGACTAACGTTCAGGGCCAGATCACATCCTGTGCACCAGCAGTGGATCAGGCAGCGGCGGAAGGTGCACTGACGGGGGTACAAAGCATTGTGGAAAATCTGCGCCTCCAGATTCAAAACAGCCGCGACCTGATCCTCAATGAACTGCGGACATTCAGCGATCTGCGGGTCACTAAACCGGATGGAACCTTTTATGTTCTGCCCGATTTTCGTGCCTACAATGGCAATTCGGTTGAACTATCGTCGTTCCTGCTCAAAAAAGCGCTGGTTGTCACCGTGCCGGGCAAAGAATTCGGCATGGAAGGGCACCTGCGCATCAGCTTTTCCGGGGCGGCAAAAGATATCATGGAAGGCATCCGGCGTATCAAATGGGCAGTTGATCCGTGCGCTCCGAACGAAATCTATATCGGCGACCGAAAGCTGGTTAGGGATTGGCTATGAACAACCTATTAGACATCAAAACGCCCGCCGAAGGCCAGGCAGCAACCCTGAAGAGCGACTATGGCCTGGATTTACAGTGCCTGACAAACTTGCGCAAGGTGTACTGGAACCTTTCAGCCGAAGCGCTGTATGAAGAGATCGTCTTCCGGCGCGAAGGTCTGGTCGCCCACATGGGACCAATGGTTGTCCTCTCCGGCAAACACACGGCCCGCGCTGCGCAGGACAAGTTTATCGTGCGTGAAGCGTCCACTGAGGATCATGTCTGGTGGGGTGAATATAACCGTCCCATCGATCCCGCCCAGTTCAACCAGCTTTTCAACCGGATGCAGGGCTATTTGCAGGGACGCGATCTTTTTGTACAGGACTGCTACGCCGGGGCTGATCCGGACTACCGGATGCCCATTCGCGTGATCACTGAACTGGCGTGGCACAGCCTGTTCAGCCGGAACATGTTTATTCAACCGGAAAACCACGAAGGCTACCGGCAGCATGTGCCGGAATTTACCGTGATCAGCATCCCGTCTTTCCAGGCGTTCGAGCCGATTGACGGAACGCGCACGGGTACATTCATCATTATGAACCTGGAACAGCGCCTGTGCCTGATCGGTGGCACGGCTTACGGCGGCGAGATCAAGAAGTCCGTCTTTACGATGATGAACTACTTCCTGCCGCTGGAAGGCGTTATGACCATGCACTGTTCGGCAAACGAGGGACAGGATGGCAACACTGCCCTGTTCTTTGGCCTGTCGGGAACGGGCAAAACGACCCTCTCCGCCGATCCCACACGCGGGCTGATTGGCGATGACGAGCATGGCTGGAATGACAGAGGTGTGTTCAACTTCGAGAATGGCTGCTATGCCAAGGTGATCAATCTCTCGCCCACCGCTGAGCCGGAGATCTACGCCGCGACACACACGTTTGGCACCGTGCTGGAAAATGTCGTAGTCGACCCCGTCAGCCGAGAGATCGACCTGGATGACGAGACACTGACCGAAAATACGCGCGCATCGTATCCGCTGACCTATATCGGCAACGCGGTACTGTCTAAGATGGGCGGACACCCGACGAACGTTGTCATGCTGACCTGTGACGCGCAGGGTGTCATGCCACCTATCGCCCGGCTAACGCCCGACCAGGCGCTCTATCACTTCATCTCCGGCTATACGTCGAAGGTGGGCGGCACGGAAGTTGGCCTGGGTGCGGAGCCGGAGATCACCTTCAGCACGTGCTTTGGCGCGCCGTTTATGGTTCACCACCCGATGGTCTACGCCAACCTGCTCAAGAACAAGGTGCAGCGCTACGGCGCAACCTGCTGGCTGATCAACACGGGTTGGGTAGGCGGACCGTACGGGACGGGCAAGCGGATCAGCATCCGTCACACACGCGCCCTGCTCAACGCGGCCCTGTCGGGTGAACTGGCGAGCGTCGAGTTCTACCGCGACCCGGTGTTTGGCTTCGAAGTGCCGAAAAGCTGCCCAAACGTGCCGGAGAGCGTTTTGTATCCCGCCGAGTTGTGGCCATCGCAAGACGAATACTGGGACAAGTACCGCCAACTCGCGGCGCGGTACATCGATAACTTCCGCAAGTTTGCACCGGACTGCCCGATAGAAGTTCGCGAGGCCGGTCCGAAACTGTAAGGTCGTAAGTGATGGTTGTCAGGGGCGGTCTGGTTTCCGGATTGCCCCTATTTTTATTAAAGGGCCATGTTGTTGATCATTTAAGAGCATTTCATCGATCACTTAATAGGTTTTTGAGAAATTTTGCCTGATTTGACCACTCTTTCAAGGTCGCAGAACAGGGCCATTTGAGAGAAGAAATGAGCGATTCTAACTTTGACTGAAAATTAGTTGATCATTTCGACCCAGTTTTTTCTCGTGACGATTCGCACCGACTATTTTTTTGAGGGGGGCCACTAACCGTTTACTAACCGTCTATCACCTTTGGCAGCGAGTCGGAAAAAGCAGGCAAAGCGCTCAAGCAAAACGCGAGAAAAGCCTTTTATAGTATAGCACGGATGTTCTGATATGTATAGAGGAGGATGGTTCGAGTTGCGTTTGAATTTTGGCCTTCATCTCGTCTGAGCACAAAAAGCAGCGGTCAGCAACAGACTTTTAAGCGGCAGATGCCGTCAACAGCAGAGGTTCCAATGTCTCCAACGAGACGTTGATGCGTATTTCGATCAGCAACTCATCACCGACGAAATGGTAAACAATGGTGTAGTAGAACGGAGTCTCATGGAGCCGGACCGCCATTGTAAAGCAGTCATCCCCTGTCCACGCGCCACTAGCAGCAACTGCGGTGCGATCAAAGAGCACAGGTTGTTTGAACAATCCAGTGTTCTGTCCTTGCCGCCAGACCCCTAAGCCACAGGAGAGCGTTTCCGTACCTGCTGATGTTTCAACGCGGACTGTGCAGGAAGAACCAGTAAAGTCCAGGGCGATGGCTTGAATGTTCAGTGCGTTGGAATCGACCTTGTAGGTTCGTCCCGAAATCTGTCTGGCAACAGGCGAATCAGTCTTATCCTGTACTGGAGGCAAATTCAGTCCAGAACATTTTTCGATCAAGCGCCGACGTGAGGCCGTATCTTCGCTGAGTGGCCCTCCGCCTATCGCCGGGAGCAGCAGTTCCCAAACAAGGTCTAACGTCCCCTGTGAATCTAAGAAGTCGATACCTCCTGTCATGGCGAGGACAGCATCCTGTTCAGGCATGACAATACAAAACTGACCGAACACCCCATCAGCCCGGTACGCATCGTGTCGTCCGCGCCAGAATTGATAGCCGTAACCCTGCGACCAATCGGGCTGTCCTCCCCTGTCATTGCTGATGTGTGAGCGTGTTGCTTCTGCGATCCAGGCTTCAGACAGGATCTGTTTACCCTGCCAGAGGCCTTTTTGCAGATACAGTTGACCAAAACGAGCGATATCCTCGGTGGTCAGACTTAACCCGATGCCACCTGCGGTCATACCCTGTGGTGACTCCTGCCAGGAAGCATGGCTGATACCCAGCGGCTCAAACAGGCGTGGTTGCAGATAATCAATGACTTTCATGCCTGTTGTTTTCTGCACAATGGCAGAAAGCATATAGGTTGCCCCCGTGTTGTAGACAAAGTGCGTTCCGGGTTTGTGGACTACAGGCACGGCAAAGAAGCCCTTGATCCAGTTACCATCAAGCCGATCCACCATCGATCCCCAGGTATCGACAGCTTGCCCGCTGGTCATCGTCAGCAGGTGTCGGACGCGCATCGCTGCCATATAGTCGCCACCTTCAGGGGGCATTTCATCGGGAAAGAAGGACAGTACTGGATCGTCGATAGAGAAATATCCTTCAGCTACCGCGAGACCAACCGCAGTAGACATAAAACTCTTGCTGACCGAAAACAACAGATGAGGCTGGTCCGCGCTGTAGGGGAACCACCAGCCCTCAGCGACAACAACACCATGCCGCAGCAACATAAAACTGTGTATTTCGTGAATTTGCCGTTCCAATGCCTCGACAAACCGAAGTATGGCCGATGACACGATACCCTGTTGTTCAGGCGAAGTGCGGGGCAGTTCGTATCGAGTTGCCATGGTCTCTATTCCTCAAGTGGGTCAAGCAACCTGACGATGCTGTTGGGGAATCTGAAAGCTGGGTTTCATCGTGCCGTTTCGCAGTTCACGATTCCAGATCCCTTCCTCCTCAGCCTATTCTACCTCTTCATTTATGAGATGCAGCACCTGGACTTCAATTGACACGAATGCAGCAAGCAATTCCCCTGTGAGACAAAGGCGAACCATTTTGTAGGGGAGCAAAAAAAGAGCCGGGGTTGTGGCCCCGGCTCCGGTTGGTTGAGGGTACACAGCTATTCGGGCAGGACGAAAACAGCGGTGGTGAGGCCGGGAACGGTGAACGTGCCCGATGCCGAGTTGAAGCTTGCGCCCTGGACGATGGGATCGTTCGAGTTCACCTGAACGGGATGCAGTTCCAGGCTTTGGCCCGTGAACGCCGCGTCGCTGAAGGTGATCTCGCCGGGGGTGGCGTTGAACAGGACCACGACCATTTCATGATCGGGATCGAGGTCAGCCAGATCGCCCAGATCGGAGATGCTCATCACGATCAAGCCCGGAGTCTGATCCGGCCCGGTGTTGTAAAAGACCAGGCGATCCATCACATCCTGCGCGGTTTCCAGGCGGAACAGCTTGGAACTCTTGCGGATTTGCAGGATTTCCTGGAAGTGAGCAACGGTATTCTGGATATCTTCAGGGGTCACCTGAAGATCGGGATTCGCCAGCAGGGGCTGGATGATCGGCCACTTGTCCGCCTGGTTAGGCAGGCCAACGGCCCAGTTGTTCGTCTGATAAGTGAAATCGAGACGGTTGAACCAGTCGCCAGAGTTATAGCTGTTGCCGTCTTCTGACTTCGAGCGCAGCATATCGCCGCCTGCATGGAAGAATGGCACGCCCTGGCTGAACATGGCTACATCAAGACCGAGCCACTGCATGCGGGCGCGGTCCGCCGTCGAGGTGTCCGCCGGGGCCGCATACTGAATCTTGTCGAAGAGTGTCTCGTTGTCGTGCGCTTCAACGTAGGCGATCTGTTCCTGCGGGTCGAGAGTGTAGCCTGCTGGTTTCCCGTTGTAGTCTACATCAGCGCCCGTGACCGTCGCGCCCGTTCCATCCACAAGGCTGTAATCCTTGAGATTGCCCGCCAGACCGACGCGAATCAGGTCTTCTAAGTGCAGAAGCCGGGTAAGCTGTTCATCTTCCGTGCCGCCAGTGATGCCGTTGTTATTGGTATAGAGGCCGTTGACGAAGCCCTGGAACTGCCAGTCACCGAAGGGGCTGCCGCCGCGGGCTGCGTCACGGATGCGGTCATTAAACGTGCCAATGCCCGTACCGCCCAGGTTCAACTGCGTGGCGTTGATGCCGCGTGCATTGGCTGCGACTTCACCAAAGTCCCAGCCTTCGCCGTAGATGTAGATCGCCTTGCCGTCCACGCCGTCGTTTTCCAGCGTGAGGGCGTCAAGCGCTTCGCGGACATGCTGCATATTGGAAACCATGTGGTGGCCCATCAGGTCGAAGCGGAAGCCGTCCACCTTGTAGGCTTTGGCCCACAGCACCACCGAGTCGATCATCAACTTTTCCATCATGTTGTGTTCGGTGGCGGTGTTCTGGCAGCAGGTGCTGGACGTGACATTGCCGTTCTCGTCCAGGCGGTGATAGTAGCCGGGAACGACCTTGTCGAGCACGGAGAAATCGCTCTCGCCGCTGGCGTTGGTGTGGTTGTAGACCACATCCATTACGATACGCAGGCCCGCGTCATTGAGACTCGACACCATGCGACGGAACTGCAAGATGCGAGTCGTGCCGTTGGGGTTGGTGGCGTAGCTGCCTTCAGGCGTACTGTAGTGGAAGGGATCGTAACCCCAGTTAAAGGCATCCTGATCGCGGATTTCATTGATGATCGCCTGCTGCTGATCGGAGTCACCGGGGAAGGTGGCAAGTTCTGCCGCATCGGGTTCGACGCGCTCGGCTTTGTTCTCGTTAATGCTGGCGATATCAAATACAGGCAGCAGGTGAATATGGGTCAAGCCCGCCTGGGCCAGGGCGCGCAGGTGCTTCATGCCGTTTGAATCCGAAACCGTGAAGGCCATATAGGTTCCCCGGAAGGGTTCAGGAACTGTCTCGTCGTTCACGCTGAAGTCGCGGATATGCAGCTCGTAGAGCACGATATCTTCCGGTGCAGCTAATTCGGGTTTGACCATCGCGGCCCAACCCTGCGGCATCAGAGAGGCATCGCTGAAGATATCCACAACCTGGCTGCGCTGGCTGTTCATGGAGAGGCTGACCGAATAGGGGTCGGTCACAAGGTTGTGTTCGATCTTGCGCGTCGATGGGGCGTAAACCTCAACTTCGTACAGGTAAAACTTATAGGTCCAGTCCGCCTGTCCTGCCAGACTCCAGACACCCGTTGCCGGATCGAGGATCATTGGGAATGTCGTGCTGGTGGTCGCCGGGTCGGCATTATCGAACAGATGGAACGTGACCGATTTGGCGGTTGGTGCCCAGACGGCAAAGGAAGGCACCTCACCAGCGTAGGTGATGCCCAGGCTGCCACTGTAGGTATACAGTTCGTCCAGGACACCCGGAATCTGGATCGAGGTGGCATCGAGCAGTTTGCCCTCGGCATCAACGGCTGAGACGGCGAACTGGCCCTTGAGGATGTCGGGAACCAGCGCCAGATCGCTTTCCGCGATCTTAAACGCGCTGTACCCGGTCAGGTACGGGAACTTCGCCAGAACGTCTTCACTCAGCCCTGCGTCATCGAGGGTCAGGGTGATGGCGTCGCCCCCGGTCAGCGTATCACCGAGGACCAGGGCGGCATCGGGCGAATAAAATAACTGGACGACCGTTCCTTCGGGGAACGTCTTCTTCCAGGCGATGGTATCCTGGGTGACCCAGTGGGCCTTCGCCGTTGTCAGATCACCAGCGGCGGCTACAGTCTGCATGGCAGCGATCTGTTCGGCGGTGGCAACGGGTTCTTCACTAACGGCAACAGTAACCATGTTAGAAACCGAATCATAGGTAAAGGTGACCTCGTGTCCCACTGCCGGGATCGTGAAGGGGATGTTTGGACCATGCTCCACGCCATCCAGCCCATAATTGAGCGGTTCCCAACTCTGGTTGAGGGCAACCTTGGCTTCATAGTCGCCGGGCGGGATCAGGAAGGTCTTAAATTCATAGATGCCGTCGCCATCCGGGTCTTGCAGCCAGGTACGCAGGCAGTCGGGGGCCCAGTCGCCGGGGCAACCGATCTCATCCTGGAAGCTGCCGGAAACGTTGGCAACGACAGAATTCACGCTGTCGGTGATCCAGCCCGTGGCGTAGTCGAACAGGAAGGTCACGGTGGTGTCTTCAGCGAGAGAGAGCGGGATATTATCGCCGTGTTCGACGGCGTGCAGGCCGTAGTTTTCATCCCACCCGCCGTTGAGGGCAGCTTTATATTCGTAATCGCCCGCAGGAAGGTCCCAGGTTCCCATCCAAATGTTGTCGTTCGGATCGTAGGTCAGGAAGGTGGCATCGCATTCCGGTGCCCAGTCATTGGCGCAGCCAAGCAGCGCCTGGATGGTCCCGGCTACAGTTACGGTATCCGGTCCGCCGGGCTGTCCGCGTGGGGCTTCCGCTTCGCCTTCGGGCGCGGGAGTTTCTTCAGCGGCGGGCGCTTCTTCGGTTACGGCAGCGGCGGGCGGTACATAATCCGGGCTTGGCTCATCGCTGACGGTGATCGTGATGGCATGGGAGGCCGAGTCGTAGGTGAAGGTAACTTCGTGGCCATCGGCGGGAACGCTGAAGGGGATATTATCACCGCCAGCGGCACCATCAAGGCCGTAGTTCTCGTCCCAGGTCTGGTTGAGGGCGACCTTAGCCTGATAGTCACCTGCCGGGATGTAAAGCGTGGTGAAGGTGTATACCCCATCGCCGTCCGGATCTTCAAGCCAGGAGCGCAGGCAGTCCGGTGCCCAATCGCCAGGACAGCCAATCTCACTCTGGAAATCGCCGGAGACATTTGCGACGATTGAGCTCACGCTGTCGGTGATCCAGCCTGTTTTATAGTCAAAGTAGAACGTGACGCTCGCATCGGCGGGCACAGAGAGTTTGACATTCTCGCCGTGCTCAACAGCACCCGCGCCGTAGTTCTCGTCCCAGAACTCCATTGATGGCGGCTTTATATTCGTAGTCGCCAGCGGGCAGATCCCAGGTTCCGGTCCACAGATCGTCGTCCGCGTCGTAGGTCAGGAAGGTTGTCTCGCACTCCGGTGCCCAGTCATTGGCACAGCCCAGCACTGCCTGGATGGTCCCGGCGACAGTAACACTGGTTGGCTGCGGTTTGGCGGCAGGAGCGGTTTCAGCAACGGGTGCTTCTTCCGTCGCAGCGGGCGCTTCTTCGGTCACGACAGCAGCGGGCGGATTGTTCACGCCCGGTGTTTCTCTGACCTTAATCGTGATCAGGTGAGAGGCCGGGAAGTAGGCGACGATGACTTCTTGCCCATCGGCGGTAACGGAGAAGGGGATATTCTCGCCGTTGGCAACCATTTTCGCGCCGTAGTTCTCATCCCAGGTCTGGTTGAGCGCGACCTTGGCCTGATAATCACCTGCTGGTATGGCAACGGTGGAGAAGCGGTACACGCCGTCACCATCCGGGTCTTCGAGCAGGGTGCGCAGGCAGTCGGGTGCCCAATCGGCGGGGCAGCCGATCTTGCTCTGGAAGTCGCCAGAAACGTTGGCAATGATGGAATTTACAGTGTCAGTCATCCAGCCTGTTTTGTAGTCAAAAAAGAAGGTGACGGGCTGATCGGCGGGCAGGGAGAGTTTGATATTATCGCCATTTTCAACAGCACCCGCGCCGTAGTTTTCGTCCCAGGTGCCATTGATGGCGGCTTTGTATTCATAATCGCCTGCGGGCAGGTCCCACGTTGCGCTCCACAGGTCGTCGTCTGCGTCATAGGTCAAAAAGGTTGTCTCGCACTCCGGTGCCCAGTCATTGGCACAGCCCAGCAAGGCCTGAATCGTGCCCGCAACAGTGACGCTTTCGGGTTGAGGCTTATCTTGTGCCTGGGCGTTAGGAGCGATTAGTGTGGCAACAGCCAGCAGCAAAAGGAAACACACGGGGATTAAAAAGCGTACTAAGTTGGAACGTTTGAGAATAGTCATGCAGAGAACTCCTTAGGAATTCAAGCTAAAAACTACCAAACGCATTTAACAAGCAGAACCCATGAAAAACTAGTGTCTCCTTTCTGCATATCCGTTTATATGTCATTATATGACGAATTGTTGCGTATGCAACTAAAAAGTTGCCAATTCTATCAGGGCGTATCGGAATCGACGGCTCCGCGCGCCTGGAGCTTGCGCAGCAGTTGGTCGTAACTGATGCCATAGCGCGAGGCGATTTCTGTCGCGAAGCTGCGTCCCATCGGCGGGCCGGGGACAATTTTATAGGTACGGGTGCTGATTGTTTCCTGGCTCTGGTCCCCATTTTCGTGGACGAGTGACACGAGGCTGACGGCTTTGTTGCCGTCTGGGGCTTCGCTGTTCAGCACATCGGTATCCGCCGCCAATTCGTGCAGATGGGTAGCGTACACGGTGCGCGCTCCCAAGCGCTGTAAAGCACGGACGATATCGCGGGCCAGGTATAAACTTTCGCCGAAACTGGTGCTCGACAGCGACTCGTTAAGCAGAATCAGGCTGTGGCGGGTAGCGCGGGTGAAAATATCGCTGAGGCGCTTGGCTTCTTCACCCAGCCGCCCGGCTTCGAGGGATGGGCGTTCTTCAACCGGGAAATGCGTGTAAATGCCATCGACTGGGCTGATGCGCGCATGGGTTCCCGGCACGTACAGCCCTGCCTGGGCCAACACCTGCGCCAGGCCAATCGCCTGGGTGTAGGTGGTTTTCCCGCCCTGATTCGGCCCGGTCAGGATGAAAATTCGCCCTTCTGATCCAAAATGAATGTCGTTGGTGATCACGGCACTGCTGAGATCTGTACTTCCCCGTGCCAGCATCCGCACAGCCAGATTCAGGTTGTAGCTGCTTTCGAGTTCAAAAACGCGATCTTCGACTGGGGCCAATTCTGGCTTGCACATGGTAAGGCCGCTGGAAAGGATATGGCCAATCAGGCGAACTGCGCCGATGTAAAACGTAATTTCGCGCCGCAAATTACCCAAAAACTGGATATTGACCCGTGTATAACGAGCCAATGCGGCGGCTACCGGGCGGCTGACCTGTTTGAGTACCTGGGCCAGATCGCGAAAAAGAGGGTACATCATCGGATTTTCCAGGTCATAGCCACTGGCACTGAGTTGGGATGAAGCCGCCGGAACCGAGTGAAGGGGCGCAATTCCTTCCCACTGTTCCCCCTCGCCTCGCCCAAAAAGCGTTGTCAAGAAGGAGAGAGCAGGTCCCTTAAACCGTTTTTTATTAATCGACAGCAGGGTTGCTTCGACCGGGCGCAGTTGATCATCGAGATTCACGCCAATGGTGATGCTCGAAATGTTACGAATGCGGGCCAGCATATCGGGCAGATCGGCCACCAGTTTGGCAAAGGTTGGTTCGCGTTGAATCCCAGCGATCAGATCGCGCAGGGAACGCAGCCCGGCAGACCGTACCTGCTGCCCCACCTCTTCAAAAATGGCCCCTAAACCCGTAACGCACTCCACGTACATTTCAAGCTGTCCAGCGCGCCATACGACTTCGTGCAGCGGGGTTTGATTGGGAGCGGGTGCATAAGCGTACTGATTCAACGCACCCAACACGGGAATAAACTGTTCCAGCCGTTCCGCCAACTCAGAAAATTCGAGCAGATCACTGAGTACATCCTGGCGGTAGCAGATCACAGCCGGATCGCTGCTCAGGCTCAGAAAGATGTCCTCGACATCGCGCGCGGCATGCTGGGCAAGGGTCAATGCGGCAATTGTTGCCTGGATATCAAGACTGCTGATCGCATCGGCATCAAGGCGCACAGAAAGCTGGGCAGAACGCTGATGCTGGGGGGGCCACAAGAGGCTGATGTCCCCTAACTTTGCGGGCATAAATTCGACGTGCCTTTATCCAATAACTGAACGGTTACAAACAAGCGGGCGCGGCTAGCTACCTCCACACGCGCCCCTTCGCAAGCATACTCTAGACTCTATTGTAGGCTGTTCATTCACTGATGCCTAGATCAACGGGGAGGCCCTGCATCTGCATAATTTTCAGCGCGTTGGTGGTCGGGCACGGGCCGGAACGCAGCGTGTAGTCGAAGGACATTTCAGTCCCACTGATGGTTTCGGCAAAGTGATAATTTTTGATCTGCGGCATTTCGCCGGCCAGTTTGACCAGTTCGAGATCATGGGTGGAGAGCACTCCTGCCCCGTCTTTACCCACCAGCGCCCGGATATAGGAGCGGCTTCCGATCAGTCGTTCGCGGTTGTTCGTGCCCCGGAAGATTTCATCGACCAGGAAAAACAGCGGGAACGGGTGATCTTCTTCCAAAGCAACGAGCATGGCTTTCAGGCACTTCACCTCGGCATAAAAATAGGAGATGCCGTCTGTCACGGAATCCGTCACACGGATGCAGGAAAACAGGCGGAAGGCCGCACTGTCGAGCTGGCGGGCATAAACTGTCCCTCCGGCATAGGCAAGGCATAAATTAACGCCCAGCGTGCGCAGGAACGTGCTTTTGCCGGACATATTCGAGCCGGTGATCAGCGCAATTTCGCCCAGGTGAAACAGCGTAAAATCGTTGCAGACGCGGCTCGCGTTGGGGATCAGGGGATGGCCGAGTCCGCTGGCGGTCAGGATCGGCTGATCATCCACTGTATGCAGGCGCGGGAAGGTGGTATCCGGGTTCAGATAGGCAGCGCTCGCCAGGGAAGCCAGCGCCTCCAGCTCAAACCAAACGTCCAGCCAGCGCGGCAGCAGATCAGACAGTTCGGCGCGGCGCTTGTTCAGGGCGTGCATCACGTAGACATCCCAGGGCAGCACGCTGCTAAACATGGTCCAGAGCAGCGGGTTGCGGCGCAGACTGGCGGCGGACACCACCCGCGACAAACGGCGGAGCAGCGCGGACGGGCGTTGATCGGTGCGCAGGAACAGGGCACACAGGCTGCGCAGTCCTGGTTTGGCGGTGTACGGGTACGTTTCGAGATGGCGGAAAACCGCATGCAGATCATTGAGTGGATCGCTGAGCGACAGGGCAAGATTGAACGGATCGCCCATTTGCTGCACCGTCCAAAGGTAGATCCCGGCATAGAGCACAAACGGGAATCCCCAAAACGGCGGGAGACCAACGAACTGAGTCGCCAGGAACAGCACGGCGTCAATGATGGCAAGCGCGGTCAGAATCCACAAGCGGGTGCGCAGCCCCAGCGGCGGCTCAAACTGGGCGAGCCACTTCATCAGCCGGCCCCCATCCCAGCGGCGGCTTGAACTGCGCGATGATAACAGTGCATGCAGGCGGAGTTTGTCACGGAAGACAGGCATTGAGATCAGTTCGCGTACCAACGACTGCCGTTGTTCAATCCGGGCCAGATCGGGAGTGCCAGCAGACAGCCAATCCCGCAGCCGGGTGCTGCCTTCGCGGGAGGTTGCCGTATCGCAGAGGCGGTGCAGAGAGCGTTCCCCGACCAGATCGAGGTCGAGTTCTAACGGGCGCTCCGGCTGGAACAGGGCGGGCGGAATGTGCTCCCAATCCAGGTTCATGCGGGCGATGTGCTCCTGCTTGATCTTCAGCCAGACGCGGTGCGACTCGGCGCTGGATTTAACCCGTCGGTGGAGGCGCGCGGCAATATCGAAGACAACCAGCGACAGGACCAGGACAGTCAAACCGAGCCACCAGTTACCCAAGACAAACGCCGCACTCGTCAAGGCGACTCCGCTCAGGAAAATCGCCAGCCGGATCCAGGCGTACTGGTTGCTCAGGCGGGCCAGGGCACTCAGGCGGCGTTCAAGCCGCTCACACTGGCGCAACAAGGCAGATCGCCGGGCTGATTTTTCAACCGCGTCACAGGGAAGATCAAGCATGCGTTTTAACTCCTTAAAAAAGCAATTTCACCGCGGAGAGCGCGGAGAACGCAAAGGAAAAGCAGAGAAATGCAAAAAAGGTGGTAGAGACAAGACTGCACATCTCTACCACCAGAGGCGGAACCTGTCAAACGGGGCTACTGCGACCACTCGGTCGGGGTGCGATCCCAACGGTGCGCGCGCAGTTGTTCGAGGAGTTCTGCTGGGAGTCCCTTGCCGTCGCTCGCCGCGATATTGGAATCGACATGCTTGAGCTTGCGCATGCCGGGAATGGTCGTGCTGACGTCGGGGTTCGACAGAATGAAGCGCAGGGCCATCTCCGGCATGGTCATGCCATGCGGGATGAGCGGGCGCAGCGCTTCGGCGTGATCGACTGAGGCATTGAGGTTTTCTGGCACAAAGTAGCTGTTACGCCAGTCTCCTTCGGACCAGCGAGACTCTTTGGTGAGTGTCCCGGTCAGCGTTCCTTCGTCAAAGGGCACGCGGGCAATCACGCCAATGTTCAATTCGCGACAGACAGGGAACAACCGATCTTCCGGGTTTTGGTCGAAGATATTGTAGATGACCTGCACGGCGTCGATGGCTCCCGTGCGCAGCGTCTGGATCGCGTTCTCCGGTTCCCAGCGGTTGATGCTGACACCCATCGCCAGAATTTTGCCCTGTGTTTTGAGGTCTTCGACGGCCCGCTGCCAGCGGTCATCCTGTGCCCAGCTATCTTCCCAAACGTGAAACTGCATCAGATCGATACAGTCGACGCCCAGGTTCTGGAGGCTTCTCTCCGTATATTTCACAATATGCTCTGGTGGGAAAACATCTTCGAGTTTAAATTCCCGGCGGGAAGGCCAGATTGCGTTTTTAGGCGGAATTTTTGAAGCAACATAAAGCTTTTGGTTTGGATAGGCCCGGACCAGTTGTCCGAGCAGTTTTTCGCTGTGCCCGCGCCCATAGGCATAGGCGGTATCGAAGAAATTGCAGCCGAGTTCAACAGCGCGATGCAGCGATTCCATCGATTCCTGGTCTTCGGAGCCCGTCCAGCCCGCTACACCCCACATACCATAGCCGATCTCGCTGACTTTCCAGCCTGTACGCCCAAATGTCCGGTATTTCATAGCTCCTCCTAGAAGAATAAAAAAAGTAGTTTCAACGCAGAGAAAAGCAAAAGAGAAAGACCTGTACGATTATTGTAGCGAAGGCCGGGTTAAGCGGCATCAGTTCTATCACGCCTCTTATTGAGCAAGGTTGTCGGTCTGTGCTATTATTAACTCAGCACATATACTGAGCCTCAAAAGCGGGTCACGTATGCCAGATAAGCCGGAAGATCACACCGATTTGGAAGCAAAATCAGGCGGAATGCTGCGGAAGTGGGTTGTCGTTCACCATGCGACGATCTGGCACCCCCCAACTGATGTTTATGAACTGGACGACCGACTGATTGTTATGGTCGAAGTTGCTGGCATGCGCGACAGCGATTTTAATGTCACGCTTCAGGGGCAAAATCTGATCATCAGCGGTGTCCGGCGGAGAATGGCTCCCGCTGACTGCGCCTATTATCAGTTAGAGATCCGCTTTGGCGACTTTAGAGCCGAGGTACTTTTGCCCTGGCCCGTCGTGCGCGACGAAGTAACGGCTAATTATCGAGATGGATTTTTGCGCGTTGAACTGCCTCGCGCTCGTGCCCAAAAGGTTCAGATTGTAAAAGTCGATGTTGAGGAAGACGAAGAACTAACTGATCCAGAGTAATTTGCTGGTAACATCAAAAAAAGAAAGCAACCATGACCGACCCTAAAAAAAGAACCCGTGCGAAGAAGCAGAGTGTTCCGCCCGAGTTTGACTTACAAGATGAGCGCCCGATAGAAACAGCCAAACATGCTGATGAAGCGCGTGCAGTAGACGTGACTGACGATCTCGGCGTGGATCAGTCCGGGGCCGGGCTGGCAGAAGGGATCGCTCCGGAACCTGGTTTTGAGCCGCCCGATGAACTACCTATCCTGCCGCTGCGAGGGCTGGTCGTTTACCCTCAGACGACAATCCCGCTTACTGTCGGGCAGCCGCGCTCCATTAAACTGGTTGATGAGGTTGTGACGGGAGACCGGCTGGTTGGCCTGGTCGCGTCACGCAATCCTGACCTGGAAACACCGGGACCGGATGACATTTACGACTATGGTACGGTGGCGCAAATCCACCGCCTGTTCCGCGCCCCAGATGGAACCATCCGCCTGCTGGTGCAGGGCATGGCCCGCATCAAGATCGACGAGTACACCAATACCGAACCTTATCTGCACGCGCGCGTCAGCCCTGCGCCAGAGACGGTCGAAGACTCGATTGAAGTCGAAGCCCTGATGCGTAATGTGGTCGAGCAGTTCAGCCGCATGGCGGAACTCGTGCCCAGCATTCCAGGCGAACTGATTAATGCCGCGCTCAATGTGGACGATCCTCTGCAACTGGTCTACGCGCTGGCAACTTATATCCGGCTTAACCTGGAAGATCAACAAAATCTGCTACGCCTGGATTCGGTGTTGGAAAAGCTCCGCACGCTGATGGCGATTTTGAATAAGGAACTGGAAGTTCTCGAATTGGGCCGCAAGATCCAGATCCGAAGCCCAGTCTGAGATGGAAAAAATGCAGCGCGAATATTTTTTGCGCGAACAACTAAAAGCCATCCAGCGCGAACTGGGCGAGGGGGATGAGCAGACCGTTGAAATCGAGGAATTCCGGCGGAAGATTCGAGCAGACGCGTATGCCGGAAGAGGCGGAGCGCGAGGCCCGCCGCGAACTGGATCGTCTATCCCGGCTGCCAACTGCCGCCGCCGAATATGGGGTGATTCGCACCTATCTCGATTGGATGGTAAATTTGCCCTGGGACAGTCGAAGCGAGGATAATCTCGATATCAGCCATGCCAGACAGGTGCTTGAAGAAGATCACTACGGCCTGGAAGATATCAAAGAGCGTATCCTCGAATACCTGGCAGTCCGCAAGCTGCGCCTGGAACGGGCCGGGGAATTGGAAGCCGACGAGTACCGCGATCTCGTTCGCCGGGAACGCCAGGGAGCCATTTTGTGTTTTGTGGGGCCGCCAGGGGTCGGTAAAACATCGCTGGGCAGCTCGATTGCCCGCGCGATGGGCCGCCGTTTTACCCGGATGAGCCTGGGCGGTATTCGTGACGAAGCCGAAATTCGCGGCTTCCGACGGACCTATATTGGGGCAATGCCGGGGCGGATCATCCAGATTCTTCGCCGCGTGCAGAGCCGTAACCCTGTGATTATGCTGGACGAAGTGGATAAGCTGGGGCGGGACTTCCGGGGGATCCGGCATCCGCGTTATTGGAAGTGTTGGACCCGGAACAAAACTTCGAATTCCGCGATCATTACATTGATGTGCCCTTCGATCTGTCGGAAGTGATGTTCATCACGACAGCCAATACGCTGGAAACGATCCCTGATCCACTTCTGGATCGTATGGAACTGATCACGCTCAGCGGCTATACTGAGCACGAAAAGGTCCAGATCGCCCAGCAGTATCTTGTACCGCGCCAGATTCGCGAAAACGGTCTTCGTTCGGAAGAATTGTCCTTTACGGACGAGGCCCTTCTGGAGATTGTTCGGAACTACACCCGCGAAGCGGGTGTCCGTAACCTGGAACGAGAAATTGGGCGGGTGGCGCGTAAACTGGTAACCCGGATTGCTGAAGGCAAGTCTGGCCCGCAGGTGATCGAAAAAGCGGAGATTCTTGAACTGCTCGAATACCCGCGCTTCGGCTACCAGACCGAAATCGAAGAGCGCACGACTAATACCCCCGGCGTTTCGATTGGACTGTCGGTAACGATTTATGGGGGGGATGTCCTGTTTGTCGAGGCAGCCCAGATGCCGGGCAGCAAGGGCTTCCAATACACCGGGCAGTTAGGCCAGGTGATGCAGGAGAGTGCCCGCGCCGCGTTTAGCTATGTGCGTTCCAAGGCGCGCGATCTGGGTTTGCCAGACGATTACTTTGAACACCGGGATGTTCACCTGCATGTCCCGGCGGGCGCTGTGCCGAAAGATGGCCCTTCGGCTGGGGTGACTATGGCAACCGCGCTCGCGTCGCTATTCACCGGGCGACCTGTCCGCAGTAATGTTGCCATGACCGGCGAAATTACGCTGCGTGGACAGGTGCTTCCGGTGGGGGGAATTAAAGACAAGGTATTGGCGGCTCACCGGGTCGGACTGGATACCGTGATTTTGCCACATCGGAACGAACATGATCTGGATGATGTGCCCGAAGAAGTACGCAATTCCATGCAGTTCGTCTTTGTAGACGATGTGGTGGATGTCTTGAATGCAGCGCTGGTATCTGCCGATGGCGTTCCCATCCAAGCGGACAGCGTTGTTTCGGAGCAGGGGTAATCCCTTTCATCCGGATTTGGGGGAGATGCATTTGTGTCAATAAGGAAGGCTGCTTTGCCCAAGATTCTGATTGTAGACGATGACCGAACCACCGTGAAGCTATTACAAACACTGCTGGAAATGGACGGCTTTGAGGTGTTTGTTTCTGGTCGTGGTCAAACAGCGCTTGAACTGGCTCACCAATCTGTTCCAGATATTTTCCTGGTCGATTATCATTTAGCCGACATGGAAGGCGTTGATCTGGTTTCTCGTATTCGTTCCGAACCCGTTTTTGCCAAGACGCCTATTGTGGTTGCGTCGGGCATGAACGTCGAAAAAGAGGCGCTCAAAGCTGGCGCGAACAAATTTCTGGTGAAGCCCTTTGAACCGAGTAAGCTGGCTGATTTATTCATTGGTTTAATTGGGTAAACGCGACCTTCTCCAAAACCCATTATGAATGGAGAGATAGCGTCGTGACAACAAAATCGCGGCGTTCAAAGATGCAGTGGTTCCGTATGGATCTGCATCTACACACGCCTGGATCAACGGATTATCAGGAAGCCGGTGTGCACTTCCTGGATATTTTGCGACAGGCCGAAGCTCGTGGCCTGGATATTATCGCCTTTACCGACCATAACACCGTGGTTGGCTACCGGGCGATGACAGACGAGATCGCCAAGCTTGAATATCTCGAAAAACTGGGCCGCATTCAGGCCGAGGAAAAACGCGATCTGGCTGAATACCGGCGGCTAATGGGCAAGATGCTCGTTTTGCCAGGTTTCGAGTTTACAGCCACTTTTGGATTTCATATTCTGGGTGTTTTTTCGCCCAATATATCCGTCCGCCAATTAGAACATATCCTGCTCAGTCTGAATATTCCGCCCATGTCGCTCGACGAAGGTTCAACCAATGTTGGCGCGTCGGCAGATGTATTGACCGCCTACCGGGTGATCAACCAGGCTGGCGGGATCGTAATTGCTGCCCATGCCAATTCCAGCCATGGCGTAGCGATGCGCGGCTTTGATTTCGGGGGGCAGACGAAGATCGCCTATACCCAGGATGCAAACCTGCACGCGCTGGAAGTAACCGACCTGGAACGCGAGAGCCGCAAGAGTACTGCCCGATTTTTTGATGGGACCAAACCAGAATATCCGCGCCGCATGCGCATTATTCAGGGATCGGACTCGCACCGTTTGGCGGCGGATTCACGCAATTCCAAAAATCTCGGCGTGGGCGACCGGATCACCGAGGTGCTGCTGCCCGATCTGTCCTTTGATGCGCTTATGGAAGTGTTTCAGAAGGACGACTTCACCCGAACCCGCCCCTACCGCCCCACCCGCGAAGCCTATGATCATGTGCAGGCCGCCCGTGAAGAGGGACCAAGCATTGTCCAGGCGTTTCATGAGAGCCTAACGATTCGCGGCGGCAGGCTGTACGCGGTAATTTCGGACGTGTGCGCGATGGCGAACACAAACGGCGGCACTATCTATGTGGGCGTGAGCGCCAAATCAAAGGATAAACCGATTGGTATCACCAATACCACAGAAGCCATTGAGACGCTGCGCACGGAAATCGAGCACAAGCTGACTCCGCCGCTTGAGGTGGATATCGATGTATTGGAGACACGCTCCAAGCAAGTTATTCGGGTTCAGGTTCCACGCGGGGATGATCCGCCCTACGCCATTGAGGATAACAAAATCTACGTGCGCGACGAGGCTGAGACCAGCCTGGCCGTGCGCGACGAAATTGTCCAGCTTGTCACACAAAACAAAAAACTGCTTCATCTGGCTGTTCCCAAAGAAGAACATGCCGCTATCCCTTTGCCGGATTCAAAAACGGCTGCGGGTTCTGTCGAACCGCCTCGCACTGGCGTGGAAATTCTGGAGACTGAGCAGCGAAAGGGTGTGAAATATCACATCATGCGCGATCTGCGGAATGGGAGCATCGTCAAGAATGTAACCCGATCCTCGGCGCGCCGCTTGTGGCACTATGCCATCACCGAGAAAGAGTCCGATCCCGTCCAGCCGGAACAGGTGGAATGGAACGGAGATGTCGGCTTGTGGAAACGCTATACCAAGGGCGGAGTGACCCGCTATGATCTGGTGCAGCGGATTGATGGGGCGCTGCGCGTTTATTACGGCGTCACCTTTGACGGGATGCACGGCCCCTGGCAGGGGTTCGCATCCGAAGAAGAAACCGAGGAATAGATGGAACCGGGCAGATACACTGCCCGGTTTTTTTAAGATGCTTCGACCACCAAGCGGCCCATGTTCCGCCACAACGCTAAAAACTCGGCGCGCGGCCTGGATCGGAGCGGCGACTCGGACGACGAGTCCACGAACCAGCAGTCCTGATCATCCCAGCCAACCAGAACCGCGACGTGGGACCAGCCGCGCCCGCCCTTCCAGCGCAGTGGTTCGCCAAAGATAGGCAGCAGCAGCCGATCCTCACGAAGTCCTTCGCGTAGATGAGTTTCTGACGCACCCAACCGCCAGCGGGCCTGAAGTCCATTTTCACGCATCACATCGACCATGCCCCAGGGAAAGGTTGCCCAATTGGGAATACGGCGGATAACCAAGAACGGAATGCGACCGAGCAGGCGAGGTTTGTTCATCTGGCGGGCCAGATCAGGGGCGTGAAAGATCGTTTCACCCCGTGAGAAATTGAGGGCTACGCTGACGGCATGGGGGCCGCAGTCCTGGCTGCTGCCCTGCGAGACGTGATAGTCGCTGATTTCCTTGCCGTGCCGATCTGCGATCCACAGGCTGCCGTCTTCGCGCTGCATGGGGTATCTCCTTGAAAATAGGAAAGGCAGAGAAAAGAAAAAGCGAAAAGCAGTTTTACCGCGGAGAGCGCGGAGAACGCAGAGAAAAGATAAGTAAAAAGTAGAAAAACGAGAAAAAGTTTAGGTTCCGGCGCGGGCGGTCCAGGTGCCGGGTGCGCCGGTGATCAGAATATACGTCTGCCCGGCCTGGGAGACAGCCAGCATCTCGCCGCGTTCAAAAAGCTGGATGGATACTGATCCGCCGTTTTCGCCGCTTGTCGCCCAGCCCAACGTATCGCGCACGCCGCTGCTTTCACGCCAGACTTTGCCGAAGCCGCGCACGGGTTCCGACATGCCTTCAGGTGCGACCGCGCCGCTGCTGCTGGGATCAACTCCGTCGGTCCAGGTATCGTTAAAACGCTGGTAGGTGCCGTTATTGAACAGGACATAAATGAGCGGGCCTGACTGCGATGCCAGTGACGATACCCAGATCATGACACCGTTCTGGAAAGTCTGGTAGGCACTGTTGGCCGACATAAGACCGCCCAGCGCACAGCCAACTGCCCCGGCCATATTCGGATCGGCCTGATAGATCGACGCGAAACTACCCTGCGGATTGTTCGCGCAGCCCGTCGTAGCGACCCCGCCGACGCCGCCAACGGGCT
Source organism: uncultured Chloroflexia bacterium (assembly GCA_963753545.1). Taxonomy (GTDB): domain Bacteria; phylum Chloroflexota; class Anaerolineae; order Aggregatilineales; family Aggregatilineaceae; genus CAVWCQ01. The sequence goes on along the minus strand of CAVWCQ010000008.1, from coordinate 3,521,166 downwards.
GGTAGCTCACCAGACCCTGGGTGGCTGGCGTATCGGTGCGGGTCGGCGTGAAAGAAGGCGTCATCGTGATTGGAACCGTGAGATGGATGGTAGGTGTTGGTGTGCGGGTTGCGCCCTGTGTGGGCAGCAGACTCAGATCGGTTGCGGCGAGCACCGATGTCGCTCCCGGCGTCTCCGTCGCGACGATAGGCGTCACCGTCATAAACGGTGTTACGGTGACATAAATAGGAGGGGGAACTTCTTTATCTGTGCCACAAGCCGAAGCTCCCAACAGCAGAAGACCCGCCCAGAGTGCAGCCCCGCGTTTCACCATACTCGTTAAGCCTTAATGCGTGCCTGTATGTCGCCTTTGTCATCCACCCAGGCCACAGCCATGTGAGGTGTGTTGTAGGCAAAGGCGCAGCGGCCCTGGTGATCGATGATAATGATACCGCCATAACCACCGACGCGCTTATGCATGTACTCAACGGCATAGTTTGCCGCTTCCTGGGCGCTCATGCCCCGCCCGATGGCATCGGTTGCTGTTTTAGCCAGAATCACGCGCATGATGCTTTCGCCGTGTCCGGTAGCCGATGCGCCGCCCGTTTCGTTGTCTGCGTAGGCTCCTGAGCCGACCAGGGGCGAATCGCCTACCCGGCCCGGCATCTTAAAATGGACGCCTCCGGTTGAGGTGGCGGCGGCTATATCTCCACGTTCGTCAATAGCAACCGCGCCAACGGTATCCATCGGATCGGGGGCCGTGTCTGGCGTGAACATATCGGACATGTGGTAATTGGGAGTATGCTGAAGCTGGCGGTAACGTTCGACTTCACGAGGGACGGTCAGCTCAGCCTGAGCGCAGAGGCGGATACCCTTCAATTCGGCAAAGCGGCGCGCACCTTCGCCCACCAGCATATTATGATCGGTGTCTTCCATAATGACACGCGCCAGATGGACCGGGTTATTGATGCCACGTACTGCGGCTACCGCACCCAGGCGCAGAGTCCGGCCATCCATGATGATCGCGTCGAGTTCAATCTCGCCAACACGGTTGAGGACACTGCCAACGCCCGCATCAAAAGTGGGATCGTCTTCCATCAGGCGCACGGCAGACTCAACCGCATCCAACGCCGATCCCCCGCGCAGGAGGATTTCCCAACCAGCGAGGGCAGCGGCCCCCGTTCCCCGCAGGTGTTCGGGATGTGTTTCGTCAGCGATCTTCCATGCGCTGCCATGAACAATGATTTTTGGTTTCAAAGTTTTGTCCTATCTACGTTACGATACGGCAATTTTTTCGGTCAGGCGTTTTAAATGAACGCTAAATGTGCTACCCCTGTCAAGTTCGCTCTGGACATAAACCTGCCCGTTGTGCTGCTCGACTATGGTTTTGACCACCGATAACCCCAGCCCGGTTCCCTCGACGGCCTGATGGCGATCACTGTCTACCCGGTAAAAGGGATCAAAAATATGCGGCATATCTTCTTCAGGAATACCAAAGCCGGTGTCGGTTACCTGGACGATCACCGTGTCGCCTTCAGCCCGCGCCGATACTTCCACGCGCCCGCCAGATGCCGTGTATTTGATGGCATTGGACACGAGATTATCGACGACACGCGCCATACGATCCGTATCGACAGAGACGAAGACATCCGGGGGTGGAGGTGAGTAAACAAGCTCTATTTGTTTTTGCGAGGCGACGACCTTAAACCCTTTTAACGTTCTTTCGAGGAAAATGGCCAACGGAACCGTCCGTACCTGCAGCGTCGCCTTGATCTCTAACTGAGCCATATCAAGCATGTCCGTAACCAGGGAGCGCATGCGCTGGACACTATCCTGGATATTCTGCACAGCCTGATCAAGCAGTTCCTTATCACTGGGTGCCGGAGTGTGTATCTCTTCCAACAGTGCAGCATAGCCAACGATGATATTAAGGGGGTTGCGCAGATCGTGCGTGGCCATGCGGATAAACTGGTTTTTCATATTGTCGAGCGATTTGAAATACTGCCGGTCCTGCTGGCGCAGCGCTTCGATCTGCTTGCGCTGCTGGACCATGATTAACTGGTTGGCAACGCGGGCCAGCACTTCTTTGAGCCGGAAGGGTTTGGTAACATAATCGACACCCCCGACATTAAAACCCTTTACAATTTCGTCGGTGTCGCTGAGCGCGCTGATAAAGATAACCGGAATATCGCGGGTCTGCGCGTTTTCCTTGAGTTTCAGGCAAACATCGTAGCCTTCAATATCTGGCATTTGAATGTCGAGCAGGATCAGGTCGGGCAGATGAGCGAAAGCCTTATCGAGCGCTTGCTGCCCATCTTCGGCCGAGATAGACGGTGTAGCCCGATACGCTGAGAATGCCATGAAGCAGCTTGAGATTAGCCGGTGTGTCGTCAACGATAAGGATTCTACCCTGGGGGCGATCCTCATTATCCTGTGCCATTGTTTTCTTCTTTCAACAACGCTTTATCAAAAAAAGTGAGGACGCGCTTCTCATAAACTTCTGGTGCAACCTGCCGATACGTTCCGTGTCTGGCTCCCTCCACAATCCATAATTCCGCATGTGCCCCTGCTGCCGCATATTGTTTTTTCCCACCGGCAAGGCTGCCTTCCAGGCTGCCATAGATGAGCAAAATGGGGCGGGGAGCAATTTGTCCAATGCGATTGATGGGACTTAGATCGTCGATATCGACTCCTGTTAACTGATGATAGCTGATTTCAATCGATCGCTTATAAAGACTTTCCAAAAATGTGCCGCTGTTTTCTCCGATACCAACTGCTCCTTCTGCAAAATCACCATATCCACCCTCGGCAATAACAGCGCGAACCTGCGGAAACTGTGCCGCCGCCATAATCGCTGCCGCGCCTGCCGACGAAAAACCCATAATACCGATCCGATCTGGCGCAACTTCAGGCCGGGTGCGCAGATAGGCGAGGGCACCGCTGAGATCGGCAGCTTCTTTGTAGCCCAGGCTGAGCGGCCCCAACCTGGCACAACGGCGTGAACTCGTAGGTCAGGACGCTGTAGCCGTGTTGGGCCAACATCGCCGCGAGATCCAGCCGCGATCCGCGCCCATCCGCCGTTGTTGGTAGAATAATAATTGCGGCCCGATTTGTGCCAGGAATAAAGTAGGCGCGCATGTGGTCACCGCTTGCCGTCTCCAGTGTAACATCTTCCCAGGTATAGCCAAAATCACCGGGTGTGGCAAGTGTCTCACTACAGGGGGGATAGAGCAGGCCATAGGTGGTCATAAATCCGGCTGCGGCGGGAATGCCGACCACAAGCAGCATAAGCAGCAAGGCTGTTGTCGAATACAGTCGAAGGCGGTGGGAGGATTTTGTAGAACGGCTGGGGGAAACCATGAGCACCCCTATCGGCGTCAATTGAAATGAATAGGGCGACCCAGGTCGCCCTATGGATTAACGCTTTTCGCCGAATTTCTCTTTCAGCAGATCGCAGACGGTTGGCTTGCCCAGTTCCTGGAGTTCATAGCGAACGCGCTGGTAGGGCTTGCTGATCTTGATGATGCGGGTCAGGTCGATGGGAGTGGCGACGATCACCACATCGCACGGTGTCTGGCGGATTGTTTCTTCCAGGTCAGACTGCTGTTCGCTGCCGTAACCCATTGCCGGGAGCAGCGTTCCTGTGCCGGGATACTTCTGGTACGTGGCGGCAATGCTGCGCACGGCATAGGGACGGGGATCGATCAGTTCTGCCGCGCCAAAGCGCCGGGCTGCAACCACACCAGCCCCATAGGTCATTTCGCCATGGGTGAGGGTTGGGCCGTCTTCGATGACCAGGACTTTCTTGCCGCGAATAGCGCTCGGATCGTCCACGAAGATTGGAGAGGCGGCGTCAATGACCACTGCCGCAGGATTTAAGCTGCGGATGCTGTCGCGCACCTTCTGCACACCTTCTGGTGAGGCGGTGTCGATCTTGTTGATGATGATCACGTCGGCCATGCGCAGATTGGCTTCGCCGGGGTGATAGCTCTGTTCGTGCCCGGGGCGGTGCGGGTCCGCGATCACAAAATACAGGTCCGGGGCGAAGAACGGCAGGTCGTTGTTGCCGCCGTCCCAAAGCACAATATCAGCTTCTTTTTCGACTTCGCGCAGGATGCGTTCATAGTCTACGCCCGCAAAGACAACGGTTCCACGATCCAGGTGCGGCTCGTACTCTTCGCGCTCTTCAATCGTGACCTTATGCTTGTCCAGGTCGTCGTAGCTGCCAAAACGCTGCACGGCCTGCTCCGCCAGATTGCCGTAGGGCATGGGGTGGCGGACCACAGCAACTTTATAACCCAACTGCCGCAGGGCATCGCTGACGGCGCGGGTGGTCTGGCTCTTGCCGGACCCGGTACGCACCGCACCAATGCCGACAACGGGCTTCGTGCTCTTGAGCATGGTTTGCTTTGGGCCAAGCAGCCGGAAATTAGCTCCCGTAGCAAGCACCTGGCTGGCCTTGTGCATCACGTATTCGTGCGCTACGTCCGAGTAGGCGAACACCACATCATCGACGTGGAGTTCCGCGATCAGCCGGTTTAATTCTTTTTCGTCAAAAATGGGGATACCCTTGGGATACAGCCGTCCGGCCAGTTCCGGCGGATAAGTGCGTCCCCCAATATCTGGAATTTGTGTTGCTGTAAAAGCGACTACTTCATAATTCTCGTTATTCCGAAAAACCATATTGAAGTTGTGGAAGTCACGCCCGGCGGCTCCCATAATCAAAACGCGAGTTTTTTGCATAGACATATTCCTCTTTACCAAGGATCGCCACGCTGTCTTGACCTATCGCGAGCGCGGAAAAGCGATAACAGCCAGCCCAATACTGAGCAGGTAGAGCACCAGCAAGGGGCCAGTGACCAACAGCATATTAAATGGATCGACGGTGGGCGTGATCACGGCGGAGATGATGGTGATAACGACAACAGCCAACCGCCAGTTTCGGATCAAGACCCCCGGACCAACAAGTCCGAGCCGGGCCAGCACAAAAATGATCACCGGCATTTCAAAGGCCACGCCGATCCAGAACAGCAGCGATGTCAGGAAGGCAATGTATCGATCCGCCGTCCATTCCGCGCGAAAAACCTCTGATTGAAAGTCCTGCAAAAAGCCAAGGGCTGCCGGGACCATGATAAACCAAGCAAACGCTACCCCGATCATAAACAAAGCTGTCGCAGCGGGTAGGGCCAGATAGATCCACCGTTTTTCTTTACGGGTGAGGCCCGGCGCGATGAACAAAAAAAGCTGCAAGGTGATGAAGGGGATGGCGAAAATTGCCCCAGTCAACAGCGCTACCCGGAAATAAATGACCACACTTTCGGTTGGCCCAAGCACCTGTAATTCGCGGCCATAGGGATGGGTCAGGTATTCCAGGATGTGACCCGTAAAAAGGGCAGACAAAACAACGCCCACCAGCAAGGCAAGCATGGACCGGATGAGGCGTCCGCGCAACTCAACCAGATGATCGAGCAGCGTCAGTTCGGTTTGGTCCACATCGCCACTGATGGCGGTCCAGGGTTTATAACGCTGGGGCTGTGCTGGAAGGGACGGCTGTTTGGACATAGGGGTTATTCCTGGTCGTTCATTTGAACCAGGGAGTCAAATAGGGACTGAAGGTTATCCTCACGAGCCGCCAACGATCCAAGCACGCCATTGATGAAGCGGGGCGTACTTTCGGCTCCGAAGGTCTTGGCAAGCTCTACGGCCTCATTAATGGCGACTTTGGTCGGCGTCGAACTATCGGCGGCAAGTTCATAGATGGCAATGCGCAAAATGTTGCGGTCGATAAGGGCGATCTGATCGAGCGGCCATTCAGGGGCATAGCGGTGAATGAGGGTGTCCAGATTTTTTTTCTGAGCCAGGACACCCTTTACTAACCGTGTTGCATTCGTGCGCGTTTCTTCCGGCCATTCACCCGTATTCAGACGCTGGGACAGCACATCGTCAAGGTGATGGTTTGTGCAGTCGAGTTCGTACAGAATTTGAAGGGTCAGGCTGCGTGCTTGATGACGGTAATCAATACTGGACACGTTAGGCTCTCGGCTCAATGGCAGGCGTCGATGTAAAAGCAACGTCTTCAATATGGACGTTGACCGACTCGACTTTCATTCCCAAAATTTCACGAATTGAGCGGGCAACGGATTTTTGAATTTCGATGCTCATGTCCCTCAGATTCGAGGTTGCGTCAGCAACAACGTACAGGTGCGCCGTAACTGCATTGTCCTCGATGGCGATCTGTACCCCATTGGCAGATGGAACACGGCGCAGCAGACGATCAACACCACCTGGGGTGCTGCCCATGCGCATGACGCCCTGCACAGCCAAGGTGGCCATACGGGCTATCGTCAGCAAAACACCGGGCGCTATGGTAACTGTATCGTTGGGGTGCCGAGGAGTAACCATTCCATCTCTCCTAATCGTGCCAATGTATATAATTTATCCCATAACCAGGCCGCCGTCTACTGACAGCACATGCCCAGTAATATAGCTGGCTTGATCGGATACCAGGAACAAGACTGCATTGGCGACATCTTCCACCGTACCCCATCGTCCCACTGGTATCTGCTTGACCAGCGTATCGAGGATTTCCTGGGGCATTTTTTCGGTGAGCGCCGTCTTAATAAAACCAGGAGCAACGGCATTCACTGTGATCCCGCGCGACGCGACTTCACGGGCTAGCGCTTTGGTCATGCCAATAAGGCCGGCTTTGCTTGAGCTGTAATTGGTCTGGCCCATTTGCCCGGCGATACCGCTTACGCTGGACATATTCACGATGCGCCCGTAACGCGCGCGCATCATTGGGCGGGTAGCGGCTTTTGAGCACAGCCACGCGCTTTTCAGGTTAACCCGAATGATCAGATCCCATTCGTCTTCTGGCATTTTAATGATGAGATTGTCGCGTGTGGTTCCGGCATTATTGACCAGGATGTCCAGTTTGCCGTAGGCTTCCATAATGCTCTTCATCATTGTTTCGACCTGTTCGGCATTGCTGACATCGGCGGGAATAGCCATGCCATCTGCGCCGAGTTTGCGGATTTCAGCAAGGGAAGCTTCGGCATTCGCGCTGTTGATGTCGTTGGTGACAACTGTCGCGCCGCAGGAGGCCAGTTCTAAGGCGATTCGCTGCCCAATACCCTGCCCACTGCCCGTTACCAATGCGATGCGGCCTTTTAAATCAGACATGATGCTCTCCTCTGAATGTGCTTGCCGCCCAGGTCGGTTCCCAGGCGTTCTATGATAGCGGGGTGTTGAAGCGTGTCAAGCCCTTTAGGGAACCAGCACGACTGCTTCACCCTCGATAACCACCTTGCCCTCCTGGTTGGTACAGATTGTACTCAGCGTGGCGATCCGCCGTTCCGCCCGAAATTTGGTGACTTCGACCGTTGCCGTAATCGTATCTCCGATGAAGACCGGGGCCTTAAATTGAAGCGATTGGCTGAGATAGATGGTACCATGACCGGGCAGTTCATTGGCCAACGCTGCCGAGATCAGGCTGGCGGTCAGCATGCCGTGCACAATCCGCCGCCCAAACCGTGTCGAAGCGGCGTACCTGTCGTCCAGGTGAACCGGGTTGGTGTCGGTGCTCACTTCTGAAAACTGGCGCACATCCTGATCGGTAAACATTTTGCTGCGGCTGGCTTTGGCCCCTACTTCGAGATTCATCCCGTTTGATCCTCTCGTGGCGGGCGGGTTTGTTAACCCGCCCCTACAGTTTTAATCGCGCATGCTCAGGGCAATGCGGCCCCGCTCCAAATCGACGTTCAGAATGGACACTTCGATCACATCGCCAACGCTTACCACCTCATAGGGATCGCGCACGCGGAAGGCGGCCATTTCGGAGATATGGACAAGCCCATCCTGCTTGACTCCAATATCTACAAACGCTCCAAAGTCCACAACGTTACGCACCGTCCCCATCAATTTCATTCCTGCCTTCAGATCTTCCATCTTCAACACATCCGAACGCAGTAGAGGCGGGTCCAATTCAGCGCGGGGATCACGCCCGGGCCGGGTCAAATCGTTAAGAATATCTTCCAGGGTTGGAACGCCGACATTCAGCTTGTTTGCCAGGGCTGGGACATTAAGCGATGCGCGCTGCTGCCGTACCTGTTGAGCCAGGGCCGGATCGGACAGCGACAGACCGAGATGGTTGAGCAGCCGTTCGACCACCGGGTACGATTCGGGATGCACGCCCGTGTTATCGAGCAGGTTGCCGCCGTCAGGAATCCGCAAAAAGCCCGCCGCCTGTTCGAACGTTTTATCGCCCATCCCCTTGACTTTGCGCACATCCAGGCGAGATCGGAATGGGCCAGCACTGTCGCGCGTCTCGACAATGCGTTCCGCCAGTTTCGGCCCCAACCCGGCGACATAACGCAGGAGAGCAGGCGATGCTGTGTTTACGTTCACCCCAACGGTGTTGACGACGGTCTCGATCACTTCGTCCAGCCTGGCTTCCAGCGCTTTCTGATCGACATCGTGTTGATATAACCCCACGCCGATACTACGCGGTTCGATCTTGACCAGTTCCGCCAGGGGATCGAGTACGCGCCGCGCAATGGAGACTGCGCCACGCATCGTCACATCCAGATCGGGCAGTTCGGCGCGAGCCAGCGGTGAGGCGGAATAAACAGAGGCCCCTGCTTCGTTGACGATGAGATATTGGGTGGGCGCATAGTCGCGGATCAAATTGGCGACCAGGTCTTCTGTCTCGCGGGAGGCTGTGCCGTTGCCGATGGCGATCACGTCTACCTGATGGCGGCTGACCAGTTCGGCTAGCTGGTGCAGAGAGCGGATTCGCTCATTCTGCGGGGCGTGCGGATAGATGGTGACGGTGTCCAGCACTTTGCCGGTTGGATCAACCACGGTGACTTTGCTGCCCGTGCGGAAGCCCGGATCGATGCCAAGCACCGTGTATCCCTTCAGCGGCGGCTGGAGCAGCAGCCCGCGCAGATTGGTGGCAAAGACGGTAATGGCGTGCCCGTCGGCGTTTTCGGTCATCGTACGGCGGATTTCGCGCTCGATGGCGGGAGCTATCAGGCGTTTGTAGCTGTCTTCGACTGCCAGTTCGAGCTGGCTGGCGAACGGCGAACGGCGGTTGGAAGGGTAGAGCCGCAGCAGTTGCCCGATGATATCATCTTCCGGGGCTGACAGGCGAATTTTTAGTGCGTCTTCTCGTTCGCCCCGGTTGATAGCCAGCACCTGGTAAGGTTTTAGCTGGTTGATTCCGCCGCGAAAATCATAGTAGGTCTGGTAGACCTGCTTCGGATCTTTGCTGGCATCGACCAATTCCGAGGCAACCGCGCCACGCTGCTGAGTCAGACGCCGGGCAACATCACGCGAGCGGGCATCATCCGAGATTCGCTCCGCGACAATATCCCGCGCGCCCTGGTATGCCTCTTCGAGGGTGGGTACATCCTCATTCAGAAACGGCTGGGCGGCGGCTTCCAGCGTATCACGCGTCACATCCTGTGCCAGAATTCGATCTGCCAGCGGCCCCAGCCCGCGTTCCAAGGCGATCATGGCTCGTGTGCGGCGCTTGGGTTTGTAGGGCAGGTAGAGATCTTCGACTGCCTGGAGCGTTTCCGCTTCCAAAATCGCCGCTTCCAGTTCGGGGGTAAGTTTGTCCTGCTCGGTGATGCTGGCGATCACCGTGTCCTGGCGTTCGGCCAGTTTGCGGAGATAGGTCAACCGATCCAGTAAATTACGAAGCTGTTCTTCATCCAGGCTGCCGGTCATTTCTTTGCGGTATCGTGCTACAAAAGGGACCGTATTCCCTTCGTCTAACAGTTGAACCGTGCTTTGCACCTGTTCACGGCGCAAAGACATTTCACTTGCCAGCTTGCCGACAATATCACGCTTCAACGTATTCTGCCTTTCTATGATGCTTCTATCCTGGGGCGAATTGTACCACAAGGCCAGTCACGGGCTGTGAATGAGGAAAACCAAAACCGCCCGGCTAGATATATCTAGTCGAGCGGTTACGCGCATTGGATGGGGGATATCCCCCTAAAAGATCAGACCAAGAGGAAATAGTAGAGTAAAAGGGCGACACCGCTTGCCATACAAAAATAGCCGAGGTGATCCTGGCTGCGTTCCCACTCTTCGGTACGCTCGGCGATTTTTCCAAAAGCGTGCCAGATCATGGCATGATCCCACCACCACAGATCTTTAAAGGCAAGCTGACAGAGACCAAATGCGATGAAGCTGATGCCCACAACCAGAATCAATTCCATTTTTACACCTGCTTAAGCCTTGCGGCGTCTTTTTTACGGTTATTTATTCAGAATATCCTATACACTATCTTAATGTTGTGAAAGAATTGTCAAGACTTTCTTATTTTACAACAAGACAACTCTTTCACAACCTATTAAACTCGTTAAGCAGGTGGAGTTTGGGTTTCCGGCGGCGTGTTCAATTCCGTATTAGCCGATCCTGCATCAGGCGTTTGCCAGCGTTTGCTCGATGACCGGGGAACCGAGATTAAACGAGAGGCAAGATCACGAACCTGGCTAAAAGTGGTTGGCTTCAGCAGGACAAGATCAGCCAGTGGCTGAATCAACTCGGCAGAGCGAGGGTCGGCGGTTGCGACGATCACCCTGAGTTCGGACAACCGTTCATCGGCACGGATCTGGCGCAGAATTTGTGTACCAACCACGTTTGGAAGGTGCAGATCGAGCACAATAATCTCAGGAACAACCGTTGCTAACTTTTCTAATGCAACGGCTCCATCGCGGACAATTTCTGTTTCAAAGCCCAACACTTCGAGCGCTTTTGCAAAAATAACAGATGCATCGAAGTCGTCTTCAATAACCATTGCCTTTCTGCCCATCTCAGTTCTCCTGTGCCTGCAAGGGCAGCTTGACAATGAAGGTGCTGCCCTGCCCCACCTGACTTTTTAGTGTGATATCTCCGTTCAAAAGGGTGACAAGCTGCTTCACAATCGCCAGACCGAGGCCTGATCCGCCATGACGCCGGGCCTGTGAGTCGTCCACCTGACGGAATGGTTCGAAGATGTAGGTTTGGGCATCATCAGGAATACCCGGTCCTGTATCGGCTACTTCGATTACCCAATGGGCTTGATCGGGGCAGAAAACGTTCAGGCTAACGCCGCCCTTATCCGTAAATTTGATAGCGTTGCCCATCAGATTCACCAAAATTTGCTGCAAACGCTGTGGATCGCTTACCAGGTGGTTGGGGACATCACCGGATACTTTACAGTCCAGTTGCAGGCCTTTTTGTTCGGCCAGAATGAACATGATGGATTTCAGGTCATCGACCAGTTCACTGACGGCAAAGGTCCCAATGTGCATGGTCAGTTTACCTGCTTCCATCTGAGCCTGGTCGAGCAGGTTGTTGACCAGATTGAGCATCCGGCGCGTATTGGCGATGATGCGATCCATCGTTTTGGCTTGTTCGTCACTGAGCGGCCCATAGACCGATTCTTTCAGCATATCGCTGTAACCCAGGATCGCGTTGAGGGGGGTGCGGAGTTCGTGGGAGGCCATCGATACAAAGGCGCTCTTCATGCGATCAAGTTCCGCTTCTTTTGTGAAATCGCGAAATACAACGACCGTCCCAATAGACTCGCTGGTACTGTCGTGAACAGCGGCAAAGCTAACAGAAAGAGTTTTGTTTCCCCACTGGAATTTGGCGCTCTCTTCCACTGCTTCGCCCCGCAGCAGTTTACTGATGGTTTCACGATCCTTTTCGCTAACATTTTTATCCATCAGTGTTTCCACGTCGCAGCCGTTAATCTCCTCCTGTGGGCGGTCGATCAGGCTGGCGATAGAGGGGTTGGCAACAATGGCTTTGCCGGATTTGTCAAAGACGATGACACCATCGGCAATACTTTCGAGAATCGCCTGGTTCTTGTTGGACTCTGTTTGGACGCGAGAGAGGGCTTCCGCCAGATCACGCGTGCGGTCACTGACGCGCTGGTCCAACTCCCGGTTGATCTCTCGCAGTTCGACAAGGGCACGTTCCAAGCTGCGCGCCGAGAGCCAGGATACCAGGGCCACAATGTAAAACCCAAGAATGGCTGGAACGGTCGGCATCGCATCGAGCACGGTTAACGAGATAACCGATATAACCGCACTGCACAATGTCGCCAGAATGAAACTCATGTAGGGCTGGAGCAGCACGCTCGCCATAATAATTGGAATGGTGAAGAGGAACAGGCTGCGGCCTTCGGCAACCTGCCGGGGAACATCACTGTAGGCAACGATGATGGTAAGCGAAACCAAAAAAATGGAACTGGCGACACGGCCCGATCCATAACGATTGATCAGCAGAATAACCGCCGCACTGACCAGCATGACGCCGCCGCCGATGTAGAGGACAGATACTTCCGACCACTGCCCGGCTGCCGATCCCAAAATGAGGCCAATAGTGGCTGCGAGTAGGGCCAGCAGTGTAACGGCGGCAACGCCCAAGACCAGAATATTGAGCAGCTTTCGCCGCCGTGCATCTTCGGGATCGGTGGGACGAACGTCTATAATCCGGTTGAGTACATTCACGGTCGCCTCAGTTTTCTGTGGCTAAGATTAGCGCACTCAAAATGGCTGAACGGACAACAAGAACGGGACAGTACAGACATTTGCCTATCCAAAGAGGTGGATAAGGTAAATCAACGTGGTCTGCCAGCCATGCGGCCCCCTTTGCCAGAACCTGAGTGGGAACAGCGTGGCCACAACGCTTCCATGCAACAAGAGCCTGCAACGCATAAGCAGTTTCTTCGGCGGTAGGCATATAAAAACCCCATGAACCATCCCGGTTCTGGGTTTCCAGCATCCAATAAACGGCATTCTCAATCGTCTCGTCCTGATACCAGCCCGCACAGGTCATGATCATATGCGATGTCGAATAATAGGGCGATGAGTGCCATTTATCGAACCAGAAAAGCTGGATAGTTTGCACCCGTCTCAAAAAGTTGACGACTTTTTGAACTGACGGATGGGTGACAGGCAGCCCGGCCTGGCGCAGCGCACTAAGTACATGGATATTGGCACTGATCGATGGGTTTGCTTCTAAGGCAAAACAACGGAAGTAATCATCTTGTTCGTAATAATAAACGGACTCCAGATCAGGAGGTCGCCCGAACCGGCTTAGGGTATCGTAGACAAAACTGGTTCCGTCTGAATCGGTCGGTGTATAGCCTGCCGCAAAGCCGATTCCAGTCCCAGGTCGCCACACCTTCTGCAAAAAGTCGAGATGCGGTTTACACAGCGATAACGTTTCCTGATCAAGAGGCCCGGTCAAAAAGATATTCCACAGGGTCCACGCCTGCTCAAAAACATCGAATGGAGCGACATCGGGTGCGCCACCATCGGGGTTGACCGTTTGGCGCAGATAGTTCATGATTGGCGCGTCGTCTGGGCGGACATACAATGCAAAATAGGCACTGGCCGAGGGACTGTTTCCTACAGAACCATTTTCTTCTTGCAGGCTGCTGACATCGAGAAGCCGCACGCCATCCGGACCAGCCATCTCAGCGGAAAAGGCGACGGTGACAAAACGATTGATCATACCGCCGGGCAGGGCAGCAATTTTGGCAGCGCGATAGTGTTCCAATTGGCCCAGCGTGCCATTCCAGTGTTTTTCACTAAGACCCATTGTTTTTACTTCGCTCAGCAGGGTAGGAGCGATCATTTCAAAACCAATTGTTCCCCCAGAAGCATCGGCAGGCAATCCCTTAGTAATCGTTTCCAGGGCCAACTGCGCCCGCTGCCAGCGTGGGCGATCCTGGGGCGTCCCGTAGCGGGCCAATGCGGTCATTGCCGACAATGTGCAGATCAAACGATCATGATAATAACGCGGGTTTTCAGTACCCCAGCTACCATCTGGCAGTTGATTTTCGCGAAGCCATTCCAATGCAGGTTCGCCAAGTTTGGCATCCAAATCGCGCAGACGAGCAATCCAGGCGGTATCGTAGGCTGTATTGAGGATGCGGCCCGGTCCAACTTGTTTGAGAAGTTCTTTGATACTGTGGCGAAAGTCCATGCGGAGCCTCTAGTTATCTAGCTTCAGAGAAGGGATCGGGAAGTTCGACTTCGGGCAAAGGATACCAATATCCGCCGCGTTCCTGTTTGGCTCCGACTCCCTGAATTCGCTCGCGGTTGGCATCATAAAAGGCCTTCATGACAGCCCAATCTTCTGCTCTCATTGTAGAATAGTCGGGTTCTGCGCCGCGCCGCACAAACATATGATCATAAAGAATACGGCGTAACTGGCGTGCTGTCATGTAGAACGAAGGGCTAACGGTAAAATACAAATCTTCGTTCCCTGTTGCAACCAATGGCATGTCAAAGGCGCTGAATTTATCAAACCCAATAAAGAAATTTACGGGAGCTACGTCTTCTCCATAATACAGTCTAACGATGGTTTGTTTGTCGGGCACGCAGCCAACCTGCTGGTAATGCCTGACGGCGATTTCGGCTACTGTTTCAGCCGCGTCATTGGCAAACAAGCCAAAAAACAAGCGGCTGCGCTGGTGGTGCAGCGTTCTGGCTGTCAGTTCGTCAAATAGATCCGGTATTTCAGCATAGGGTGTCCGGCTGAAATATTTGCGGTAGTCGCCATAAAAGCGCACACGCACATCATACTCATCAAAAAAATTCAGGAAACGAGGATGACCTGTAATCCTTTTTAGTTCCTCGACAGCCATTTGCATATACTCGTCCCCTCGTTCCAGCAAATCGGAGCCAAAACAAGGCGTGAGCAAGGTATCGACGCCGTGATCAAAGAGCAGGCGGTAGAGGTTGATCTGGCCTTCTTCTGCGGCATCAATATAGGCATCTATCCAATTTTCACCCGGCTGATGCTGGCGCTCCAAAACAAACCAGCGCCGAGTACCGTTGATGGGGAATACGCAAACTTTCGGCCCATCGGCGCGCACGACTTGAGCTACTTCTGCATCAGTCAGGCTCAAAAATGTTGTGGCATCCACTATCTCAAGACTCCTGCCGTTTCGACGTTTAGCTGTGATGGTGCGGGTTTGTCTACCAATGGGACAGCCAATTTCCATAATTGGACCACAAGAACCGCATAAAAGGTTAGGATAATTAACATAACAACCGGCAAATACATGTTAGGATCGGTCACAACATAGGCATTTTGGAACAGAACCGCATCACCAAGAGCAAGGTAGCTGATCATTTGCCACAGGTCAGCCAGCGCATAAACCAGGAAGATGAACCATAACCAAACCTTCGTCTTCGTGCCACTAACCACTGTAATCAAATAGGTGAACAGCGCAATACCCAGTGTAACTTCCCAAACCACGTCCAGCCAGATAAACATACCCATATACAGGGCGAATGCCCACAGCAGCCCAACCCGCCGCGCTTCAAGGGGTGTTCGGCGTCCAGGGGTGCGCAGGTAACGCAGCCCAATAACTGCCAACGGCAGCAAAATGGCCCCTTTGATAAGCGTGACAACTCGCAAACTCCAGGTCGAAACCCCGGCCAGGTAGATCACGGTCTGGGCAATGGAATGGTTATACCCCATGAATCCCGAATGGGGTTCCCGCCAGGGATAATCGTAACGGAGCCGCTGCAATAAGTGAATATAATCACGATGCTGCTGCCATCCATATTGTGGCCCAACTCCTAAAATGGTCAAACCGATAACTGCCGCGTAAATCCCTGCTGTGTAAAGAGCGAGCTTCCAAAAGAAACGGTAATGCCCCAATAACAGCGGGACGGCGGCAGCAAAGGCCCAATGCGGCTTGATTTGTAAAATGATCGACAGCCACAGGATGGACCAGCCAAGGCGCTCTTCGAGCACAGCTTCGATAACCAGTGTACCGAGCAGGGCCATGGGAATGTAAATATTCAGGTAGTTCAGGTCGCCCCAGAAGGCCGAAAAAACCAACCAGAGCGGCAGCAGCCATGCCAGCGACTCTCTGGCTCGATCCAGTTCCAGTTTGCGGAAGATGCGGTCCCACCAGAAATAGAGAAGGGGATAAGCAGCAATATGAAAAAGCGTGTGACTCCAAGCTACGGCGGCGGATGGCACCCATAAAAAGGGGATAAAGGCAACAGCAAAAGAAGGGGCGTACAAATAATGTGTCTCAAGGCGGGCCAGCGATCCCTTGAGGTAAAGATCTTGATGGCCTCGCAGGTGATCGGCGGCATCCATATAAACTTGAAGGTCTGGCGGAAAGATCCCTCGTCAGTTTCACCGCCCAGAATAGATCCTGCCAACAGCATCAACTGTAAAGCCAAGCGAAGCACGGTGTAAATGAGCGCCGCAATCGTGATCACCCGGAAAACTTTGGATCGCCGCCATAATTGTGGCAGAAGAGTCTTTTGAATAATTGCTTTCACCTTACTACTCCCAACAGCATTAAAAATCATCAGTCCCAGCAAAACGGTGTGCGAACCATCCCAGAATCCGGTTATTGACTTTACTCGCAATGATATTGTTGTGTTCTATCTCAAAACCCAGCCGTCTTTTGAAATCATAAGCGCCGCTGCCGCCGCGCAGGTCGCGCCCCCCGGTTTCAATGGCACGGCGAATGGCCGCATAGACCAGTTGAAAGTAAGTAAATTGAACGGTGTAGTCCAATCCCAGCAGAGTCAGGAACTGAACTGGGCCATCCCCTAACAATAATCCGCAGCCGACGAGCCTTTCGCCCATTTCTGCGGTCAGCCATGTACCGCCAACCATCTCCATTTGCTGCAAGATATGCTGAATATGGGGATGGGGCGATGTATGGTGATGGCGCTCAACACTGCGTATCAAAGCAATCGCTTCGTTGATCCGGCACGCCGAGTTGTGGCACGCCACCGTAATTCCTAATTCGGCAGCCCGGTTCGTATGGCGGTGATAGTCTTTGCGGGCCGACTTTCCCAACCGGCTCAGAAACGTCTCAAAATCGGCTCCATCGAGCAGCAGCCTCGTACCCGGCTCCGCTATATTCGTTATGGTGTAGTCACTCGGCCAATTGACTGACCGAACGATCTCGGGCGATAAGTTATCGAAAAAAACAGCCGATGCGCCGTGCTCACGGGCAAAGTCGTAAGCATGGCGCGTAATGGTTTTCAAAGCAGTATGGCGCTCTTCACCGGCAGGCAGAATAAGTCCTGGTGCGTTCGCCAGGGCGGTACGACAGATCACGAGAGGCCAATGGCGAAATACAGCTTGCATTCCACGCCGGGCAGGGGGCCAGGATATCGGAAGGGGTTCTTGCCTAACCAACCAGAATGCAGCCCTGGATACAGCCTCACCATGGCGGGACAGCAACACGTAAAACGGGGTGTCACCCGCTAAAGCTGCTTCTCCAAATCTGTACCAAAGATGGCTGGAGAAAGGATGATTTCCGCCCAGGGCGTCCCAACTACCAGCATCTATCTGCTCAACGCTTTGCAGCACCTGTACTTCAAACATGCCGCTGCTCAATAATGATGAATCATAAAATAGATCGAAAATAAAACAGTTAATTTTTACTAACTATAAAACAATTATTCCTTATTTGTAAATAGCCACATGTACCCAAATTGTTATGCTCCCCTACATTAACTGGATGTTTGTAGATCGGCGGGTTGGAAGTCGGGCAGATCAATGTCAAGCCGGCGCAAACGCGCATATAACAGACTAACGATCACGGTGATCACAACCAGAACGCCCATCAGAATGAAAACCAGGGCGATTCCTCGACCAGTACCCGTGCCAATCACTCTACCGACACTGCTTGCTAATGCGCCGTGCCGAGTTAACAGCGGCTCAAAAATATAATCTGCCATTGGTCCTGCGATAGGCGATGCAATCGTCATTGACAAAAAGGCGACCATCGAACGCACGGATTGAACGCGCCCCTGAACGTCGGGCGCAACTTTGCTGAGCCAGATGCCCTGGTTGCACGCCCCAACAATCGGGTAACAGAAAAATCCCAATGACATTGCAGCAGTAACGAGCCATATGGAGGTTTGTAGACCAATCATAATGCTGCTGATCCCGACCAGCGCTCCGAAACCAAGCACACCGTATATGCGGCGCTTTGGTCCACCCCAAACGCTGATGACCACGCTGCCGAGCAGTCCGCCCGCCGAGGCAACGGACATCATGGTTCCTAATCGGGAACTGGAAGTAAATGACAGGATGAGCGGAACGCTTAACGCCTGCATCACCCCAGTTAAAAAATTGATGACGGCGAAGAAACCGAGCAGCGCCAGCAGTCCCTGGCGTTTGCGGACATATGACCAGCCGTAGAGTATTTCACGCTGGAGTGATCCGCTGTGCTGCTGTGCTTCGGCGGTCTTTGGAGGGCGGGGAAAACGAACCAGCGATAGGGTAAAGACTGAAAAGAGGAATGTCGCGAAATCGATAAAAAACACAACTTCGATTCCCAAATAAAGCATAATCGCACCGGCAAGCGCAGGCGCAAGCAACATGGATATTCCGTAGCCCATATCCATCAAGCCGCTGGCACGGGTCAGGTATTTTTGAGGAACCAGCAGCGATGTGGTGGCTGTATAGGCGGGCCACTGAAATGCACTGGATGAAGCGGAGACAAAAACGGCAATATAGACCTGCCAAACAGCAAGATGATCTGTGAACAGCAGCAGCGCGACCGCCAATGAACTCGCACCCGCGACACAGTCGCTGAAGAGCATCACCAGGCGGCGATCCCAGCGATCAACCAAGGCTCCTGCCAGGGGTGAGATAAGAACCTGAGGCAGAGATGTAAACAAGTAGATGAGCGCGTATTCAGTGGCCGACTCGTGTTGTTTGTATACCCAGACTCCCAGGGCAAACGCGGTCAGGTTCGAGCCAATGATTGAAATAAGCTGACCGAACCACACTGTAAAAAAGATGCGCATGCCGCGAGTGGTGGAATTCATGACTTCCCTGGTAAGCGGAGAGATGTCTGGACTGTATGCCAGGATATACCCGGTTGACCCTACAATGCAAATAGTGCTTTTACTGCTCTATTTCAATTGAGAAACAAAACGCCTGCTGTGGGAGCAGGCATGGTCAGATGGCAATGGTTTTCTGGGATTTGTTTTTATGTGCTTTCGGTCTTTTCCTTAGTCTCCGCCGGGACGATTACATGCACAGCGTGAGGAACGATACGGGCATGGATTGGGTTGATGTCAACTACCTCCCCATCAATCATCATACTCTGAGGCGGGTCAACCTCAATCTTAACTTCGCGTACCTGCCATTGATCGAGCGGCGCGGCGATATCTCCCGACGAGATTGCATCGGCAGCAGCGGACAGAACGGATTTTGCATCGATCTGGCGGATCACCAGCACATCTAGCAGGCCATCGCTGAAATCAATATCGTGGGACATGGACAGCCCCGCAACTCCGATGCTGCCAAAGTTGGTGATCATGCAGTTCACACCTTCTGTTTCAACCACCTGATCATCGAGCGTCAGACGGTAGCGGGAAGTCGCCGGATTACGCAGATTTTTAAGCCCAGCCATGATGTAGGCCATCAATCCGGAACGGTCCTTCGCTTCACGATCAGCCGTTTTTGCCATTTCCGCCTCAAGACCAATGCCGAAATGGAAAAACATCTGCTCGCCCATCTTGCCCATATCGAGAGGACGAACGATAGCCGTTTCACTGCCCAACAAACTCAGGGCATCGACCAGTTCTCGTGGAATGCCCAGTTCGACGGACAGCACATTGGCTGTGCCACCCGGAAGAATAACAAATGGGACATCTGAACCGACCAGCCCACTAGCGACCTCCAGAACTGTGCCGTCTCCGCCATAGATGGCAACCGCGTCGGCTCCTTCTTCAACAGCTTGCTGGGCAAACCGCTTCGCGTCACCGGCCTGTTTGGTAATGTAAGCATCCCAGTCAATGTTCAGATCGTGGAAAACCGTGTTGAGTGTCTTCAGGATAGGACGATCTTGCCCCGCAGCGGGGTTGATAATCACATGGACACGCTTGTACTTTGGATTGGTAACAACTCGCTTCTGCTCGTCTGTCGTTGTTTTAGTTGGCTCACTCATGCTCATACCTTCTACAGTAGCTTCCTCTCGTCAGAATATCGCAGGATGCGGTAAGGACGGCACGTTTTTCTGGTCGTTTGCCGCTCAACCGTGTCATAATGCTTACATGAAAGGTGGTGATCATGTCGGATTGGCAAAAAGCGGTTGCCTACATTGCGGCCAATGTGGAAGATCATTTTGACAACCTCAAGTTCCGGCTCCGGGAAAAACTAGGAGTTTCTCCTGTTCAGATTTTGCCCTATCTTGGCTATGGCTCGCGCGAGCAGATCGTGCTGCGCGGGCGGGCTGTAGAAGACTATGGCGTCACAGATGTTTCTGATAACGATACGGTCTGGAAAAATCTGCTGAATATGTACCAGCGCTTTCATACCAAAGAAATTCCCTCATGCGCAGGTCCGTGCTCGCCTGGGCAGCGCGGAAATTGAAACAACAGCCGATGAGGAAGGCTTCTTTACCGTCCAGTTAGAGACAGGGCAGCCGCCAGATCAGATCTGGAACAGCGTCGAACTGGAACTGGTTGACTATGCCGACCAGCCAGGAGCGAAAGCAAGCGGGCAGGTTGTGGTTCCACCTGTTGATGCACGCTTTGGCATCATCAGCGACCTGGACGACACGGTGATCCAAACTGACGTGCTCCACTTGCTCAATTTGGCCCGCAATGCATTTTTGCGCAACGCCCATACTCGTTTGCCTTTTGCTGGCGTCGCTGAATTTTATACGGCGCTGCAAAAGGGCGCGCAGAGTACGGGCTATAATCCCATCTTTTACGTCTCAAACAGCCCCTGGAATCTTTACGATCTGTTGGTCGATTTTTTTGGTGTGCGCCAGATTCCGCTCGGCGCTTTCTTCTTGATCGACCTGGGCCTGACTCGTGATCATTTCATCCGGGTCGATCCAGTTGAACACAAGTTAGGAGCAATCGACGATCTTTTCTCGGCCTATTCCAATCTGCCCTTTATTCTCATTGGCGACAGCAGCGAAAAGATCCTGATATCTATGTTCAGGCTCTGCGCAACTATCCTGGCCGCGTTCCCGCGATTTATATTCGCGATGTGACCGAGAAAATCCGAGACGATGAAATACAGCGCCTGATTGCCGAAGCGCACGATCTGGGCGCAGAAATGCTGCTCGTTCCGGACACGGTCGGAGCAGCAGTGCATGCTGCCGAGCACGGCTACATTGACCCGGCAGCGCTGCCAAACATCCGGCAGGAGCGTACACAAGATAAAACTGAGCCGGAGCCGCTCGAAAAACTGATTAACAGCTTACCGTGAGCCATAAAACGGCTGCTGCTTTTCTACAACGCATCAATAATTGGCGTTCTTTATGCCAATTGACCCACGAGTGTTTCTTTACCCTATGGTTTAATACTGTGCAGCATTTAGAAAACTTCGAGGGAAGAAAACATGTTCAAAAGACTTTTCTACGTGTTCAGTCTCTTGGTCCTACTGGGACCATTGCCCGGCATGGCACATTTGGATCGTGTCACAGCCCGGCAGGACGCCTGTGGCGATCCAGCGACAAGGATTTACGAAGTGCAAGGCAGCGGCTCCGCCAGCCCTATGGGAAACCAGCATGTCACGCTGGAAGGCGTTGTCACCGGCGATTACCAGGACGTTGCATTGGGAATGGCGGGATTCTTCATACAGGAAGAAGATTTGGACGCTGATAGCGATCCACTGACCTCAGAAGGGCTTTTTATTTATGATAATGACTTCGGGGTGGACGTGCAGCCCGGTGATGTCGTGCGCGTATTGGGAACAGTGTCGGAATACTCCAGTGATGGCGCATTTCTGACACAGCTTCGCCGCATCGAAAGTCTGACTGTGTGCAGCAGTGGTGCAAGCGTGACTCCAGCCGCTATCAGTCTACCAATAGGCGATGAGGCGGACTGGGAACCCTATGAGGGAATGCTGGTCAGCTTCGCCCAGGAATTAACCGTGGCTGACGTGTATGGATTGGGACGCTACGGCGAGGTCGTACTGGCATCCGGTGAGCGGATGATGGTTCCTACGGCGGAGGCTGTACCGGGCGACGGAGTCAACGACGTGATTACAGACCATGCAAAGCGACGCATCATTCTGGATGATGGCTCGTTGGATCAGAATCCCGATCCCGAAATTTACCCCACGCCCGGCCTCAGCGCAGTGAATACGCTTCGCGCGGGCGATACCGTCAGCGATTTGATGGGAGTGCTCGATCAGCGGTTTGGGGTGTATCGCTTACAACCGGTTGGCGAGATTGCCTTTACCCATATCAACGCCCGGACTGCCGCGCCCGATCCAACCGGAGGGTCCGTGACAGTCTCAAGCTTCAACGTACTCAATTATTTTAACGGGGATGGCGCGGGCGGTGGTTTCCCAACGTCGCGCGGGGCGAGTAATGCCGACGAATTTGCCCGCCAGCGCAACAAGATTATTGCCGCCCTGTTGGCGCTGGATGCCGACGTGATCGGCCTGATGGAGATCGAAAACGATGGCAGTGGGCCGGACAGCGCTGTTGCTGACCTGGTAAATGGACTGAACGAATCCGCCGGAGCTGGGACATATGCCTATGTCAGCGATCCAGCAGACTACATTCTACCAGACGCGGGTGCTGACGAAATCAAGGTCGCGCTGATTTACCGCCCCTCTGCGGTGACTCCCGTAGGCGATGCGGTAACCACAATGGACGCTCCTTTTGGGACGCGCCGACCCCCACTGGCCCAGACGTTTGACGACGTGGCGAGCGGCGAGCGGTTTACGGTAGTTGTAAACCACTTCAAGTCAAAAAGCTGCACCGATGCGCGCGGCGATGATCAGGACCAACAAGACGGTCAGAGTTGCTATAATGCGGAACGCGTCCAGGCAGCCCAGACGCTTACGCGCTGGCTGGCAACCGATCCGACGGGGAGCGGCGATCCCGATGTGTTGATCATTGGCGATCTAAATTCCTACACCAATGAAGACCCGATAGTGGCCATTGAGCAGGCAGGGTACGTCAATCTGCTGTGGCAATTTATCGGAGAAGGCGCATATAGCTACGTGTATATGGGCGAAGCTGGATATCTGGATCATGCACTGGCAAGTCCCAGTTTGGCAGGTCAGGTTAGCGGGGCGACCGTATGGCATATCAACGCCGATGAGCCGTCTGTGTTGGACTACAACATAGAATATAAATCACCCGGCCAGATCACCAGTTTCTACAGCCCCGATCCTTACCGATCTTCCGATCACGATCCGGTGCTGGTTGGCCTCGCCTTGGGAGAGTAAGCTGCCCTCAAAATGCCGTTGATGACTAGAGCACAGAAAGCATTTGGAGGTTTGATGCACATTAAAAATTTAATGTGCATCAAATCCTGGCAAACGCAGCTTACGGTTGATACGTGTTGTACAACGAACACACCCGCAGTGTTTGAGCAAATTCGGCGGGTGTAGCGGCCTGGCTGGTGTTCACTGTGATGGTTTGCGCATCGCCGGGCCGTAGATGAACGAAATTATCTGAACAGCGCATATCACCATCCAATTGCAGCCAGGTCCACAGGGCCGGTTTTTCGGCGGTTAAGGTGACCTGATAGGTGAATTCGTTCTCCGTCGTGATCTGCACTTTGATCCCCGGATCAAGCAGATCGAGGTGTTTGGGGCGCGCCCATAACACAAGGCTGCGTGAGATGGTGCTGCCGTCAATCTGCAAATCGAGCCAGAGCAGCAAGTTGCGCGGGCCATATTGTTCAAACGCCTTTTTGAAATCGAGTGTGGTAATCATCCGGCTGCATTGTGCGGGAATGTCCGCTGCAAACCGCCCATTTTCGATCTCGTCGCCAGATGCAGTGGTGAGATGCCAGATCACCACGCCGCTCTGATCATGCCGCGCATCACTGGTGATGTGAATTTCAGCGCTGGCGGCCTCGATATTTTCAATTCCTGATACCAGCACCGGGGCATAAAATTGGCGGGCCATGTAATGGAGTGCTTTCCAACGCCCGAAATAGTCTAGCGAAGACCAGCTTGCTACCTGCCAGCAGTCGTTGAGCTGCCAATACAGGGTTCCCATGCCGCGTGGCATAATACGTCGCCAGTGTTCGACCGCATAACGCATCGCCATGCCCTGTAAAATCTGAGTCAGCCAAAGCGTCATCTCAAACGAAGTCGCCATGCGGAACCATTCCAGCAGATACTGGATAATGATCCGGTTGCCAGGGCCGCTGCGCTGGTGCCATTCCATGATATAACTGGTGATGTTGCGCTCCTGCGGTTCGGTGTAGCTGTAGACGGTGCGCGGTTCGGGGAACGATTGGAAGCCGAATTCGCTGTTAAAGCGATGATAGCAGGTGCGATAATACTCAAACGGTTTGAGGCCGTGCCAGACATCCCAAATATGAGCATCGCCCCACCGAGGATTGTTGTAGTCTAACCGGTTGCCCAGTGGGCTGTGGGCGCTGCTCGGCCAATAGGAGGTATCGGGATCGAGCCGTGCTGTAATTTCAGGGATCATCTGATCGAACAGCCGGGCATAGTCCCCCCAACTCATGTTGCGCTCGGTCCATTCATCCCCGATCAAACCCTGTTCGAGTTCATTGTTGCCGCACCACAGTGCTAACGAAGGATGATGACGCAACCGCTGTACATTTTCCTCGATCTCGTGTTTCACTGTCACCATAAAATCTTGATCAAAGGAGGGGTAGGCGGCGCAGGCGAACATAAAATCGTGCCAGATGCAGAGGCCGAGTTCGTCGCACAGGTCGTAAAAAATATCTTGCTCATAAATCCCCCCGCCCCACAGTCGCAGCATATTCATATGCGCAGCGGCGGCGTCTTTGAGCAGGCGGGCGTACCATTCCGCGTCGATACGCGGGGCAAAACAGTCCGCCGGAATCCAGTTTGCCCCTTTGGCAAAAAAGGGCACATCGTTCACTACAAACCGGAAACTTTCGCCCCATTCATCGGGTTCGCGTTCCAGGCGTAATGTGCGCAGTCCGATCCGCTTGTGTTGGATATCAAGCTGGCGGCTGGCATCACGCAGGCTGAAACTGACCTCGTAGAGCGGCTGCTCACCCAAACCATTCGGCCACCACAGCGCCGGATGATGGATCGTGATCTCGGCGGCGGCAGTATCGCCCGTAACCGGGACTTCTAGCTGAGTGACTTCAGCCGCATCCAGTTTGACAGTGATTACCATGTTTAGCGATGTATTGGACAGTCGTTCGATCTGAGTCTGGCAGCGCAGCGTCACCTGATCGGGGATGGTATGATCCTGCCGGATATGAATATCTGCCAATCGTGCCGTGTTGAATCCGATCAACTGGATATTGCGCCAGATGCCACACGTGACCAGATTTGGCCCCCAGTCCCACCCGAAATTACACTGTTCTTTGCGTAACCAGTTGCCGCCTTTTATGCCGTTCCAATTGGGCAAGACATGTTCTTCCAGGCGTTTGAGGCCATAAGGAACAGGCGCGGCAAAGTGGATCACGATCTCGTTATCACCGGGGACTAGCAGCGATTTCACGTCGAATTCCCAGGTGCGGAACATATTATCCGTTTTACCAACGGACTGATGGTTGACCGTGATTTCAGCCAGGGTGTCCAGTCCCGCACAGTGCAGCAGCACCCGTTCGTGCGCCAAAAACGTTTGATCCAGTGTAAAATGGCGGGAGTATGTCCAGTCGGTTTTACCAATCCACTGCACACGCGCTTCGTTGTCACGGTAATACGGATCGGGGATTTTGCCAGCCGCCAATAAATCGGTGTGGACAGTTCCCGGCACGGTCGCGGCGATAGAGTCTTTTTCGCCCGCCTGATAGAGCTGCCAGGCTCCATTGAGATTAATGTAGTCCATAGGTATCCTTAAAAAGAGGGCTAAAAGTGATTTGTTCTCAATTTTACGTGACACCTGAAGCAGATGCGAAAAATGGTGGCGCAGGATATGGCCTTGCGAGTCTGCTCGGGGGGAGCGCGCGGGGGGGTGTACCTGGGGCAGACACTTCTGGATGCTGCCCCGGCTCACGCGGAGGCCGAACTTGAGTGGCTCTCCGCGCATTCGTTCCACACCCCATCCGCGATTCTCGAACGCCAGTCGATTGATCAACGCCACTGTTTCAGACGTAAACTGAGCGACGCTTAGCGAACCACAACAAGGTCCGCGTGGAGCGTCGCCAACGAGTCAGCGCCAACCCAGATGTCGAAGGCTTCCGTATCCTGGATCCACTTGCCGACGTTCGTACTCCAGTGACCAAGCTCGTCCGGGCCGAGATGGAAGGTGACCGTTCTCATCTCACCGGGCTTGAGCGTGAGACGCTCAAAGCCCTTCAACTCGCGCATCGGACGCGAGTCGCTGCCAGCCTTCTGATGGATGTAGAGCTGCACAACTTCGTCACCCACAACCGAGCCTGTGTTTGTTACCTCTACGGTGACAGCCACCGAGTTCCCCACCTTCACCTGCGGCTCCGCGACTTTCAGATTCGTGATCGAGAAGGTCGTGTAACTGAGGCCAAAGCCGAAGGGATAGAGCGGAGTCGGAAGCCCGTCCCAATAGCGCGGGTTATACATTGGGCTGCCCTCAGGCGAATGCGTCAGGTTGCGTGCATAGTAGAGGGGGGCGTGGCTGCCCTTGCGCGGGAAGGCGACGGGCAGCTTGCCGCCCGGGTTGGCATCGCCAAACAGGATGTCGGCGACCGCGTGACCACCCTCACTGCCAGGTTCCCAGGCCTCGAGGATCGCCGGTACGTTCTCGGCTGCCCAATTGATGCTCAGCGGACGGCCATTCAAGAGGACGAGGACCACAGGCTTGCCAAGAGCAACAACAGCCTTGAGCAGTTCTTCCTGACGCCCGGGCAGATCGAACGAGGCTCGCGAAGCGGCCTCGCCAGCCATGTCGGCATTCTCGCCGAGAACCATGATGATGACGTCGGCATAACGCGCGGCAGCCAAGGCTGCCTGGTAAGCGGCTTCTGCCTGCTCGGGTGTCTGCGGGACCTTCTTGCCCTCAGGGTTCAGGACCGCCTCGAACCATGAGGGAACATCACGCTTGATTTCGGGGCCGGGGGCGTATTCGACTTTCGCCCCAGGCAGTTTCGCCCGGATGCCTTCGAGGACGGTGACAGCCGCCGGGGTGTGACCAAAGACCATCCATGAACCTTCTGTGGCTTCCTTCGAATCAGCCAGAGGGCCGATCACGGCTATATTCTTCAGATTCTTAGAAAGCGGCAGGAGCTGACCTTCGTTCCGCAGCAGCACCATCGAGCGCTGGGCGGCAAGACGAGCTTCCTGGCGATGTTCAGGCAGCGCGATCACCTGATCCAGCTTCGCCTCGTCAGTATACGGCTGCTCGAAGAGACCCAACCGAACCTTAATCGCGAGAATGGACCGCACGGCTGCGTCGATGATGTCCAGCTTCAGTGTGCCGTCTTCGACAAGTCCGGGGAGATGTTCCGAGTAAGTACTGCTGGCCATATCCATATCGAGGCCCGCACTCAGCGCGCGGAAGGCTGCATCGCGACCGTCGCGGGCAAAACCCTGGGTAACGAGGTTTCCGACGGCAAACGCATCGCTGACGACAAAGCCCATGAAGCCCCACTCGTCGCGCAGGACATCGCGCAGCAGCCAGCGGTTTCCACTGGCAGGGACATCATTGAGGTCCATGTAGGCGCTCATAAAGGTCCCGACGCCAGCTTTCACCGCAGCCTGGAAGGGTGGGAAATAAACATTGCGGAGTTGGCTCTCGGGCAGGTAAACCGGGTCGTAGTCGCGCCCGCCGTCCGCCGCGCCATAGCCCGCGAAGTGTTTGGCACAGGCCACGACATGATCAGGCGCGCCGAGATATGGCCCCTGGAAGCCGCGTACCTGGGCAGCCGCCATAGCCGCACCCAGGAAGGGATCTTCGCCAGCACCCTCAACGATGCGTCCCCAGCGGGCGTCACGGGCAATATCGAGCATCGGGCCGAACGTCCAGTGCAGACCTGCGGCGCGGGCTTCCCTGGCTGCCACGGTCTGCGCCCGTTCAGCAACCGATGGATCCCATGACGAGGCCATCGCCAGCGGTACGGGGAAGATCGTGCGGTAGCCGTGGATCACATCCAGGGCGAAGAGAAGCGGGATTTTCGACGGACTTTCTTCGACGGCGATTTTTTGCAGCGCGTTAAATTTCTTCGTGTCATTGAGCCACAAGACCGAACCGGCCCCGCCTTTCCGGATGACATCCTCGGGCTTCGGCCCCAGGCAAAATCCGCGGCCCCAACCTGGGTAAGCTGCCCGATCTTATCCTCGAGGCTCATTCGTCCCATGAGAGCCTCAACACGCGCCGCAACCTCGGCATCCGATGGGATTGTTGACCCTGTATTTGTCTTGACGTCCATAATTATTTATCTCCTTTTGATGCCGGGTACCGGCATCGAGGACAAATATGCTCCACACGACACAACTATTTTCTGCCGGGCCGACATGAATGACATTTTCAATATAATGACACTCAGTGACATTGTCAACACTCGGTGCTATAATGCGCGTTATGAGCGATAAAGTTCAGAAAAACACGGAACAAAGAGCCAGACCGTTTGCCGAAGCGGTACCGTCCGCCCCGGCGAGTCTTCAGGCGCGTAAGCATCAGGTCGTGCGAGATGCTTTGAGCGCCGCTGCCGAGGAACTATTCCTCGCGCGGGGTTTCGAAGCGGTCACTGTCGAGGAGATCGCCCGGACCGCGGGCGTCTCGCGGCGGACGTTTTTCCGCTACTACGAGTCCAAAGAAGACGTGATGGTCGAGCGTTCCGACCGGCTTGGGGAGCAGTTGCTTGCTGAGCTCGCCGCGCGTCCCATCGACGAGCCGCCGCTGCTCGCGATCCGCAATGCTCTCGTGCCAGCCATAGAGTACGGTCTGGCGGAGCCAGATCTCGTTCGCGGTACCATAGGTCTCCTGCGCGAGACAAGCACCCTCAGGCGCGCCATGATGGAGCGTCGTAACCGTCTCGAGGAACGGATAGCAGCGTTGATGGTCCGGCGAATGGGCACCACAGGCCACGACAATACACCGATGCTTCTGGCCTTCCTCACGCGCGCTCTACACGACACGGCGTTTAACGCCTGGTACGACCACGAGACCGACGATATAGCTGGCCTGGTCGATGACCTGATTAGCCGACTGCGCGCCATCGTAGCGGATATGCCAGAGGAATTTATCGAACCGAGGAAGTAATCTCTCTTATTCAATGAGCTAATCTAACTTTCGGCAACTTCTCTCATCCCAGGAGTTCTCTATGTCCACGCCCCCTTATCGCAACCCCAACCTGACTGTCGAAGAACGCGTCACCGATCTGCTTGGCCGCATGACCCTCGAGGAGAAGGTCGGCCAACTGATTATATGGGATGCTCGGCCCGATGACCTGTCCTTCATCAACACTCGCCAGCCCGGTTCGATCCTGCATATCATGGGTGAAAAAGCCCGCAAAGCTATGCAACTGGCCGCACAAAACCGTCTCGGCATCCCACTGCTCGTCGGCGAGGATGGCATCCACGGCCACTCGTTCTGGAAAGGGGCGACCATCTTCCCGACCCAGTTGGCGCTTGCCGCGAGCTGGAATCCGGAGTTACTCGAACAAGTGGGACGCGTGACCGCCGAAGAAATGGCTCCAACGGGGATTCACTGGACCTTTTCGCCCGTGCTCTGCCTGGCGCGCGACCTGCGCTGGGGCCGTACAGGAGAAACGTTTGGTGAGGATCCGTATCTGATTGGCGAACTTGGTGCCGCACTCATCCGCGGCTACCAGGGCAATGGCCTCGACGATCCAACGGCTGTGCTTGCCACTGCCAAACATTATGCTGGCTATTCCGAGACGCAGGGCGGGCGTGATTCCTCCGAGGCCGACCTTTCACGGCGCAAGCTTCGCAGCTACTTCCTGCCGCCGTTCGAGCGCGCTGCCCGTGCCGGTGCGATGACCTTCATGACGGGCTACCAATCGATTGAGGGCGTGCCATCGACCTGCAACCACTGGCTTCTGACCGATGTGCTGAAGGGCGAGTGGGGCTTCAAGGGCGTGGTGGTGACAGACTGGAACAACGTCGGGCGGCTGGTGATTGAGCAGAAGGTGTGCGCAAACTACATGGAGGCAGCGATTGCCGCCGTGCGGGCCGGGAACGACCTCATGATGACTACACCGGAATTCTACGAAGGGGCTTTGGAGGCGGTTCGCAGCGGCAGGCTTGCCGAGACTGAGATCGACGCCCCCTGCGCCCGGGTGCTGGCTCTCAAGTTTCGCATGGGGCTGTTCGAAAACCCGCGCGGGCCAGACCTGGAGCGGGCCGCGCTTGAGATCGGGCGCGCGGACCACCGGGCTGCCAATCTGGAGGCAGCGCGCCAGAGTTTGGTCCTGCTGCAAAACAACGGCCTGCTGCCGCTTGACTCCAAACGAGTTGAAGTCCATCGCAGTGATCGGACCGAACGCCGACGATGACCTGCAGCAGTTGGGCGACTGGTCGCTGGGATCCTCACAGCACCCGCCAAAGGCCGGCAAGCACCCTCGCGAGAAGACGACCACCGTGCTGGATGGCATCCGCGCTCTGGTGACGAATGGGATCGAGGTGCGCTATGAACGCGGCTGCTCAATCGTCGACGACGATCTGTCAGGCATCCCGGCAGCCGTCGCTGTGGCCCAGGTGGCCGACGTCGTGGTGGCCGTGGTGGGCGATCACCTGGATTTCATCGGTGAGACACAGAGCACTGCCACATTGGAGCTGCAGGGCGGGCAGATCGCGCTGCTGGAGGCGCTGGAGAAGACCGGCAAGCCGCTGGTGGTGGTATTGGTGAACAGCAAGCCTCTGGTCCTGCCGCCCGCTGCCAAACGCGCCACGGCTATCATCGAGCTGTTCAACCCGGGCATGGAAGGGGGCCGGGCGCTGGCCGAGGCGCTGTTCGGGCTGCTCAACCCGTCTGGCAAGGTCACTATCTCATTCCCCGTGCACGTGGGCCAGCAGCCGGTGTTTTACAGCCAGGTGCGGGGCCAGCATGGCGACCGCTACGCCGATCTGACCCAGGAACCGCTATTCCCCTTCGGACATGGCCTCAGCTATACGAAGTACGCGTATTCCAACCTGCAACTGGCCTCCCCTAACCTGACCCTCGGGGAAACGGCGAATGTCTTCGTGGACGTGCAGAACGTTGGGCAGAGGGAAGGCGTAGAGACCGTGCAAGTCTACATCAGCGACCTGGTGACCTCGGCTACCTGGGTCAACATGGCGCTGAAGGGCTTTGCCCGCGTCCAGCTTGCCCCGGGTGAGAAAAAGACCGTGCAGGTCGAGTTACCCTGGCAGGCCTTCCAGATCGTGGATGCCGAAGGCCACCATGTGGTCGAGCCGGGCGAATTCGAGATCCTTGTCGGTCCCTCCTCGCGAGACCAGGATTTATTGAGGGCAAAATTGATGATCGGGTAGTAGGAAAAATTTTGCAGGGACAGAGTCCCAGACAAATAGATCATACGAAAGAAGATCTGTCCCTCATCTTCACATATCACCGCCAAACAAAACCCCGCAAGCTTAGCGTACTTGTGGGTTTTTCCAGGACCTCAGCCTCTGGTATACTCAACTGATAAGCATCTCGCTGGTTAGCGATCAACGAGCGCCGCCCCAATGCGCGTATTCATAGGAGGAGCGTACATATGTTTCAAAACACGTTCGCGTGGGACTCCGCGTTATCACTGAATGAATAGGCCAATGTATACCTGGACGCTGTTCGTTTATGTATTTTTAGGGTGGGGCGCTTCTGATAATGCCATTTTTATACGCGATGCGAGCCGCGAACCAATCTGGCGAACCGTATTACGGCAGAATGCTCGTCTTCGTACGGTCTGGCTGATGATCGGCCTGTTTTTTTGGTTCATAGGCATCCTGTATTTCCATAATTTGCTCTTCTTTTTCGTACCGCCCCTGGTTATTTTTACTTTGGCACTCGCTCTGAGCTTGGGACCTGTTGTAGTGGAGGAGCGTACGAAATGGAGTTGGGTGCCTTTGTTAACTATCCCTTATGATATGAGGACGATTTTGCTCGGAAAGGCCAGCGGGGCATTATGGCATATCCGGGCTCTGACCTATGCGCTGGGTATCCTGTTGATGTGTGTATCGGCAGGCGTGGGACTTAGCGGCGTGAGACTGATTCCAGATAGTATGACGCGAACCAGCGGTTGGTATGGGGTTTTAACATATAGTATTGTGCTTATCACGCCAATTCTGTGCAGCCTGTTATTTATTTTGGACCGTATGCAGCAGTATGCTTTGATGGCCGTGGCAGCGCTGGCCTCGGGCACAACAG
Organism: uncultured Chloroflexia bacterium; assembly: GCA_963753545.1. Taxonomy (GTDB): domain Bacteria; phylum Chloroflexota; class Anaerolineae; order Aggregatilineales; family Aggregatilineaceae; genus CAVWCQ01. The sequence goes on along the minus strand of CAVWCQ010000008.1, from coordinate 3,488,948 downwards.
CTCCTTCGACTCGCGTTGCACTGTCAAATGCGATCACGGTAGTTCTGCTTATTTGGCTGGTTGAGATTGCCATTACAGAAGCGTTTTTGACTCTGGAGCAGGGGAGACTGAATTACGCGAGTATTTTGTCGGTTGCGACCTTGGGCCCTCTTGTAAGCTATATGTCCCACATGGACTTGGGCCATGCTGCATTATTTATAGTCGGGACGCTTCTACTGCGCGAGGTGTTGATTAGCAGCTTATGGCGATGGACACTGCACCGCGCACAATGGATTCCTGCGTCGTGACCAGCGAAGACGAATTTATGATAACTCGGCCCCGCATGACACACGGATGACCAACCGGGTGGGCAGCAGTACCTGGCGCAGCCTCGTCGTCGGGTCTTCAATCATGTCGAGCAGGATAGACGCGGCCATCGCGCCTTTCTCCTCAATGGGATTCTGTACAGTCGTGAGGCTGGGTATCATATGCAGAGCCGTCGGCAAATTGTCGAAACCAATCAGGGCGACATCTTCGGGTACAGACACCTGTGCTTCATTCAACGCTTGAAGAACTCCGCGTGCGGAAATATCATTGGCGGCAAAAATTGCGTCCACCTTTTGATCCAGGAGTTTTTTCGCTCCGGAATAGCCGCCGCGATGGGTGAAACTGCCTTCTGCAATCAACGCCGGATCGACTTTGAACCCCGCGCAGCGCAGGGCGCGTTTGTAACCTTCCAGCCGATCCATGCCATCGGTAATGTGAAGATTGCCAGTGATATGTCCGATCCGCTGTCTGCCAAGCGAGATCAAGTGAGAAACGGCCTCATAAGCAGCGGCCTCATTGTCAATGGATACAAAGCTGATCCGATCCAAATGGCGGTCGGGACGTTCGACCAACACAAACGGCGTACCGCTTTCGAGAAAATGGTCGATCAGCGGTTCGTCCTGGGCAGCTGATGCAATAATGACTCCATCCATCAGGCGATTCGTCACGATCCGCCAGTAGAACTTTTCATCGTCTTCTTCGGATTGGCTGAGCCATAACATCATGGCATAGTCGCGCTTGCTTGTCGTTCTGGAGATACCCTGGAGCAGCGTTGGAAAGTAAAAGGTATCTTCGAAAAACGTCAACGGCGCGAGTGGAACTACCACACCGATGGCCTGAGTGCGCTGAGTGACCAGCGCCCGTGCGGCTGGATTCGGGGTATAGCCTTCCTGGGCGATGACTGCCAAAACCCGTTGGCGCGTCTTTTCACTGACGTTGGGGGAATTGTTAATAATACGAGACACAGTTGAACGCGAAACACCAGCTTTAGCTGCAATATCCTCAAGATTGAGAGGGCGTCGGGTGGAAAGCGTGTCTGGTGTCATGGTTCAAATAGCATTCTCATAAATGACTTGTATCTTTTCTGAGAGCGCTCCCATTACATTATGGCGCTATTTTGCAAAATTTGTCAAGAGGGTGCGAGCACACGATTGTGGCACGGCGAGGCAACGCCACGTGCGCTTAAGAACCGTTCAGGCGACCGGATCGGCCACCAACAAGATGAGGAGCTGCAGCACACACGGCATATGAGGCGCAATCTCACAATCCCTATCACGACACTGACCCGGTTTGTGACCGGGCCAATCTATAGCATCTTCGTATGCTTGTATCTTCAATTCAACAGGATTTCTTCGCCTACTTCCGCTGCACACGATCACTACGAGCAGCCAGATGGAGTAACCTGTCGAGGCGAATAAGCGGGTTGCTGAACGGATGCGCCAGCAAATGGACGACGGTGCAGCTTGATCGTTTTGAAAACCCGCATGATAGACTGACCCTGATTGCGGTTGGCATTGGCCGCGAGTTCAGCCGTTTCGGCCTGGTCGCAATTTTGTTCGCCTTGAGCACTCTTTGGTGCAAACAGGTTAACCGCCTCTTTATATTCCGTGAATGAGCGCAGAACGGCCTGAGCGCGAATACGTTCACCTTCAGGATTAATTGGCAACATGTTAACCACCTTTCTGTATCGCATCAGTGAACACAGTATATCAGGCCATAAACCGGCGATCACCTGCCGAAAGATAGGGTTGGGGGTTGGTTTTTGCCAAGCTTCGGCTCCTGCTATTCGACAGTTTTGACAATGCTTTGCCTCCCGTGCATGCAGTGTTCAGGAATGTTTTTTGTGGTCTGGTGCGCCATATCTTCTGCCAGCGATTGAAGCCGCGCTGATACCGCGCGCAGACCAGTAGACTGTGGGCATTTGTCGTAAGCAGCGACGACTGTGAACGGCCTATAGGCGCACGTAGCCTCGCCTCGCCGTGCCTCAATCGTGTGCTCGCGCCCTCCGATCATCGTTCTGAGTTATCGACTGGCACCCTCTTGACAAATCTTGCAAAATAGCGCCATAATGTAATGGGAGCGCTCTCAGGAAAGATACAAGTCATTTATGAAAAATGCTACTTGAGCTATGACACGAGACACGCTTTCCACCAGATGTCCTCTCAATCTTGAGGATATCGCAGCTAAAGTTCGTGTTGTCTTTGAAAATGCGGGAAAATTGTGAAGTGCAAAGCTAATTGTTTGGAGCTACGCAAAGTTGCTTCTTGTCGGATTAGCTTGTGAATTCACACCGCATTATGACTGTTTTATTCAAATATAGAGGGAGGTGGTGACTGCAAAAGGACCCACGGTCGCCAGCAAGACGCTGGCTCTCTAATTGGATATACTATTTATTTCTCCAGGAGTGTACTTGCAATGAAGCTTAACCGTTTTGCAATTGTCGCTTTACTCCTCGTACTGTTGGTAACAGGTACAACCTCACCTTCACTTCAACGGTCACGCGCCCAGGAAACTCTGCCACGCAATGAAACCCTGTATTTCAATGGGCAGCAGTGGAATTCAGTTGTTGGCTGGAATCCGTACTCGAACAGCAACAACAACGCGATGACTATCGCGCAGCAGGATAATGCCCGCGTCACTATGTTTGAGACGCCCTACCTGTACGACATGCTCGACGGGCAGGTCTATCCTCTACTGGCTGATGGTCCTTATGCCTGGAACGATGCCCATTCCGAACTCACCTTCAAGATGAAGTCGGTCGCGCATTGGAGCGATGGCACCCCGGTAACGGCAGAAGATGTCGCTTATACCTGGGCAACCCATGTCAAATACAGTACCCCGACCGGTGCAGCCAACATTGACTACATCGATGATATTGTCGCGGCTGATGAACTAACCGTCGTCATCAAGGCGAAGTTGAATGATGCAGGCGCGGCCGTCAATCCGCTGCTCGTTCAGGCATATGTGAGCACCAACTACGTCATGCAGAAGGCATGGACCCAGACCCTGGAAGCGCGCGCGGGTGACGATGCCACCGCTCTCCTGGCTGACCCGGCTGAAGATGTGGTTGCCTCTGGCCCCTATCTGAAATACTTTTCTGATGACTCCAAGGTTGTCCTCATTCGTGATGACAACTACTGGGGACAGGATGCAAGCATGTGGGGCAAACTGCCGGCTCCGAAGTACCTTGCTCATGTGATCTACAAGGACAACGCAGCTGGTACCACCGCTCTCAAGGCTGGTGAAGTGGACGTTTCGCAGCAGTTCAATTCCAATGTTCAGGATCTCTGGCTGAACGATGGTCTGCCTATCTCCACCTACTTGCCAGAAGCTCCCTATGGTATTGGCGCCAGCCTGCCCACCGCCTTCTTCAACCAGAAGTCGCTTGGCCTGGACAATATCGCGGTTCGTAAGGCTATCGCAATTGCTATTGACTACGACACCATTATTGCGAATGCGATGACTAACCAATCCGCTACCTTTACCCAGGTTCCGCGCTCCTTGATGAACCCGACCCCGGGTGAGCAAGCACTCTATGACCATGCTGCCGTTGCAGATCTGCAATGGGCTGGCAACGACATCGCCGGCGCTAATGCTCTCCTCGACGCAGCTGGCATTGTTGACACCGATGGCGATGGTTGGCGTGAAATAGATGGTCAGAAGTTGAGCTATGTCGCAACCTGCCCCAATGGCTGGTCCGACTGGCAGGCTGCCATTGAAGTTGTTGCTGCCGCTGGTAAAGAAATCGGCATTGACATCACAACCAACTACCCCGAATGGGCTGTCTACCAGACAGTCGTCACCAAGTCAGACAGCGATCTGCCCGCTGGCTATGACATCTTCATGATGTTTACCGATGGCACTGGCCCGACCCAGCCGTGGAGCCGTATCCGCAAACTGCTCAGCTCTGAATTCATCGGCATGCCGAGCAACTGGAACGGTAACTGGAGTCTCTATTCCAATCCTGACGCTGACGCGCTGATCCAGGCGATCCCGCAGGAAACTGATCCCGCGAAACTGAAGGAAATGTACACGGAATTAGTCAAGATTTACCTGACCGACATTCCTTCCTTCACGCTGATGTACCGCCCGCAGGCCTTCCACACGGTGAATGAAAGCGTTTGGACCAACTTCCCCTATGAGGGTGATGGTACCAACCCGCCAGTTCCGCCGCTGGACATGACCGATGGTTGGGGTATTGCCGGTCTCTATAACCTGACACTCGTCAACCCCTAAATAACTAACCATGCAGGTGGCAGTCACTTCATCACACTGGACCCAGTCATAGGAACCCAAAACCAGGACTGAGTCCCCGAGGTGACTGCCACCTCATTAGTACTTTCCACATCATTTATTGAGGAGCGCTGCGTTGAAAGCGTATCGGAACTATTACCTTAAGAAGCTCATCTGGTTCGTTGTCACTCTGCAGTGCGCATTCATCTTGAATTTTGTTCTGCCGCGCCTGATGCCAGGAAACCCTGTGGCAGGCATCGCGGCCAGGATGGCCCAGGGCATGTCCAATGCCACCGGTGTTCAAGCCGTGTATGAACAATACACAAAATTGTTTGCCATTGACAAACCAATCACGGAGCAGTTCTTCATCTACGTTCGGAATGTATTTCGTGGCGATTTTGGCTACTCCATCAGCCAGTACCCCCGAACGGTTGCAGACGTCATTAAATCATCCATCTGGTGGACGGTTGCGCTGCAATTTCCAGCAATCATTGTCGGCTGGATCATAGGGAACACTCTCGGTGCTCTGGCAGCTTATCTGAGGAAGGGCTTTGACAAAGTTCTTCTGCCCGTCAGCATTTTCCTTAGCAATTTACCCGCCTTTGGTATGGCGGTCGTTCTACTGGTGATCTTCGCCGTCGACCTGAAATGGTTTCCTACATCCGGCGGCTATGGTTTTGACATGATTCCCAATACCAGTTGGAAATTTGTGTGGTCCGTCATTGTTCATTACCAATTGCCGTTCTGGTCGATTGTGTTGCTTACCATCGGCGGCCAGGCGATTGGGATGCGTTCAATGGCTATCTATGAGTTAAATGCGGATTATGTCAAGTATGCGCGTTTCCTGGGAGTAAAAGACCGCAAGATTATCCGGTATGTCTTCAGAAACGCGATGCTGCCCCAGATCACAGGACTGGCACAGTCTATCGGGACCATGGTGGGTGGTGCGCTGATCGCTGAGATTATCTTCAGCTATCCGGGACTTGGCTCTACTATCCTGACAGCCGTGCGAGGGGGAGATTATCCGCTGATTTCGGCAACGACGCTGATTATTACCATCATGTGTTTGGTCGCGTTCTTTGTCCTTGAAATCTTCTATGGGCTGATTGATCCACGTATTAAAGCTGCTCAATCCGAATAGGCGGAGATGCGACCATGAAACATTTACTTAGACAGGTATTTCGATCAGGAAAATTTGTTGTCGGCTTTGTGATCTTCACGACCATTGTGTTGACGGTGTTGATTTATCCCCTGTTTGTGAAAACTCCACCGTTGAAAACTCTCAGCCGAGGAACGTTCCTTCCCCCAGGGGTCTATGTGAACGTTTACGACAGCATGGATTTTTCCACCCATTACACACTGCTCCTGGATGAGGCAGCAACCCGTCGAATTGCCAGTCAGCTGAGCCATGAGGACCGCCTGGCGATGCGGGAATGGCTTGTCGCAAGGGGCATCCCAGAAGCTGATATCGATATCGAGGATACCGCTAAACTCCTCGAACTATGGAAAAACAACTTTGATCCCGCCGCACGTATCCCCGGCATGACGAACGCCGATCGAAATTACTACATCCGTCTCACCAAATCACTGGATGGACTTCTCGCCACCGAAGGCGCGACTGTCGCCGTCCAAAATCCAGAGACGGGTGCGCTTGAGCAAAAGAATGTCATTGAACAAACCGACTATGTGAATGTCGGCGAAGTGCCAAATGTCCGCGTGTTGCCCCTTGGAACAGATAACTTCGGTCGTGATGTGCTGACTGAACTGGTCAAGGCTACCGGCGTATCCTTAACCGTCGGGTTTGTGGCGGGGACTATTGCGACCGCTATCGGCCTGTTTCTTGGGTTGGTATCCGGGTATATGGGCGGTTTGATTGACGATTTTATCGTGTTTTTGAACAACCTGTTCACGGTCATTCCGCCGATTATGCTGGCAATCCTCATTGCATTCAGCATCGGGCAGAATCAACGCGGAGCCTTCACCGTCGCTGTGGTCATTGGGACCGACCTCCTGGCCCTGGACTTCCAGGGCGGTGCGTGCACAGGTGATTTCACTCCGCAACCGGGATCATGTCAACCTGTCAAAACTATCCGGGCACTCTGTCTTCCACATCCTTTTGACCGATATTCTGCCCTACATTGCTTCTTATGTTGTCATGGCACTGATCCTGCAAATCTCGGCTGGCATCCTGGTTGAGGCCACTTTGTCCATCCTTGGTCTGGGGCCCAGAACGACGGATGTTCCCACCCTGGGGCTGATGATGAATTGGGGAATGATCTACCAGGCGCATATCATGGGTAAATGGTGGGCGTACTTCCCTGTAATCATCGTTATTGCTTTGATTTCGTTCTCGATGAACCTGATGAATACAGGCCTTGACCAGGTATTCAATCCAGCGTTGAGGGATTAAGTGATCGTATGTCAAGAGTCATGCTAGAAGTCAATGAACTTACAACGAATTATGTCACCCGGTTTCGGGAAAATATTTATGCCGTTGATCATGTTTCCCTGAAGGTTGAAGAAGGGAAATCGATAGGCATTGCTGGCGAATCAGGCTGCGGGAAATCGACGCTTGCACTCAGTCTGATGGGGTATTACTTTCCGCCGCTGCACTATGCCAGCGGGGAGATCATTATCGATGGGCAAAACATTACGGGAATGAACCCGGATGACGTTCGCAAAACCATCCTGGGAAACGAAGTTTCCTATATACCCCAGGCTGCGATGAACGCTCTCAATCCCACGCAGAAGGTCATCCACTTTATCGAGGATGTCATTCAGGCCCATCATCCAAAGACCACCAAGAAAGAGATCTACGAGCTCGCCAGTGAGCGTTTCGAATTGTTGGGTCTGTCACCGAAAGTGCTGCAAAAATATTCCGTCGAGCTATCCGGTGGGATGAAGCAGCGTACCGTGATCGCGACCTCGGTAATTCTGTCCCCCAAAGTGCTGATCGCCGATGAGCCATCCTCCGCGCTTGATGTGACCTCACAGAAGATGGTCATCAAGATGGTGATGGATTTGATGGAAAAGGGGATCATCAAGGCGCTCATCTTTATCACGCACGAACTCCCCCTGCTTTACCACGTCACCGACGATATCATGGTCATGTATGCCGGGCAGATTGTAGAGAAGGGTACGGTCGACGAGGTTATCTTCGACCCGATCCACCCCTATTCCAAGGCTCTCATGGGTTCTATCATCGTACCAGAAGCAGGTCTGCGGAATGTCAAGCTGACGGCTATCCCTGGTACCCCGCCGAATCTTAAAAACCCGCCATCTGGATGCCGGTTTGCGCCTCGCTGTAAATATGTCATGCCAGAATGCAGGACAGCGTCCGTCAATCTATATGATGCTGGTGGGGGACGCGCCTATCGCTGCATCATACCGGAAGCAGACCTAAGAAAGGCTTACAAAAATGAACAGTGATATAGACATACTGAGCGGCAAAGGGCTTACCAGAGTTTTTGGGTTTGGAGCCCAGCGGACTGTCGCTGTTGATCAGGTAGATTTCAGCTTCAAAAGAGGCGAAATCGTCTCGATTGTTGGTGAGTCGGGCAGCGGAAAAACCACATTAGCAAAGATGCTGCTGGGGCTGCTCAAACCCACCGAGGGAGAGATCTACTTCGAGGGGAACCTGCGCGACATCCGCTCATACAAGAAGAAGAGGGAATACTGGAAAAACATCCAGGCCATCTTCCAGGATCCATTCTCCTCATACAACATCTTCAGGAAGATCGACACGGTACTGCTAGATTGCATTCGGATGCGTGGCGGTCGCAAACTCCCTTACGAGCAAAAACGGGCGATGATGCAAGAAGCCTGCAGCTTTGTCAATTTGAAGTTTGATGAGTTGACAAATAAATATCCCTTTGAGCTATCTGGCGGACAGCAGCAGCGTTTGATGATTGCTCGTATCTTTTTGCTGAAGCCGAAAATCCTGCTGGCCGACGAACCCACCTCGATGATCGATGCCTGTTCGCGCGCGACTATTCTGGATATGCTGATCAATCTGCGCAACGACATGGGCACGACACTGATTTTCATCACGCATGATATTGGACTGGCCTACTATGTGTCGGACAGTGTCTACATCATGGAACATGGCAAATTCGTTGAAAGCGGTTCTGCCGACGACGTGATTTTGCACCCGAAAGAGGCCTACACCCAACGCTTGCTCAGTGATGTTCCAAAACTCCATGAAGAATGGGATCTTTCAACAGTGTAAGGCGGTTTGGACCTGAACCAAGTAGTGCAATAAGCTCAGACGAGCCGGACGCTGCTGAACGAAATCAAGACGATGGATGGCATGGGTTCGGGCATGATGATTCTGGGAGGCCCAGGTCACGAAGGAATGAGCGATAGCTTCAGCGTCTGCCTGACGATCCACCTCACGATGAGTCAGGACAGGCCGACAACTTCGCCGATCAATTCGTGACCGAGAATGTCTCCAGCTTTTATACGCCATCTCCTCTACAGCCCTGTTGTTGACCACCCAGGCAAATCGCTGGCTGGGAATGACTGTTCTGATGCCTCTTCGACAATATCTTCATGGCGAGGATGTGGCAGCGTTTGCGTGTCAAAATGATTTGGAGATTTCTGTTTTCGGAACAGATCTGGGCCTGCTGACTGCTCTTCTGTGGTTGGCACTTCACCCTCTTCGAGAAGCTGTTTCAGGCGGCGCAAATCGCTTTCGATCTGCTGGCTCGGTTCTTCTCCAAAGAGCTTAGCGATCGCTGTTCCAAGCAGCCCTGCCGGAGGAGCGTACTCCATCACCACATGAACTTCTGTGCCGCTATCTCCAGGGGCGCGCCGGAAATGAACCGTCCCGGCGTTATCAACATCGGCATTTTCCAGCGAGCGCCAGGCGATCAGTTCATTCTCAATTTCGTTGACAATCTCAGCGTCCCACTCAACGGTTTTGCCGAAAGGTCCTTTTGCGACCCAATGCGAATGGCCACGATCCATCACTCGGACGGATTCGAGATGGTTCATAAAACGAGACAGATTTTCGAAGTTGCGCCAGAAAATATAGACCACTTCGGGAGAGCGGTTGATTGTCACGCTTTTTTCGACACGGATTCCCTGCTGGTGTGGAACACTGACATCGGCGGTTTTGCTGTTAACAGCCCGGTTTATATCCAGCAGGGAATAGATACGACCTTTGCCCGTAATCCCCCGATAAACCAAACCTCCGGCGGCAAGCACCATGCCCAGGCTGAACCACTTTCTCAGCCGCAGGGCCAGAAGTGCCAAGGCTCCGCCGCTAATCACAGAGACAATCCGTTCGTTCCTGCTCACATTGATATCGGTGGTAGGCCCATAAGTCGCCTGGTATGGATGAGATGCTCTTTCCTTTGTTTCCAGTTTCACGGTGTTGCTCCCGCAATCTCTAAGCTTGCACATAATTATCCATCATCACCTTAAGATAAAAGTGGATCAACAGCAACGGTCATGTGGCGGATATGGTGATAGGTGAACTGGCGGATATTGAGGAGAGTCGTTGGTAGGTATCCCCCACTTAGCCCATAAAGAAATGCGCCCCCTGACCGTTGTGATTTGTAGATCTATGCCCTACTGTTGTTTTGAACCGGATGTGTTAGCTCTTGAAGGTATTGAAAATGGGTCTGGATGATGAACTGAGCAACCTACGTGCTGAACGTTCTGTGCGGCACGAACTTCATGAAAATGAAGAGAGCGAAGCCGAAGATCGGGCGATTGCAGGCTGGTTAGAAGCCATTGGGCCCGAGGAATTAGATCGAGCTCGGAGTTCATGGAAAACCTTGAGCAATATGGTTTTGACCAGATGGATCAGGATGATATTGTGGACGTACCAATTCCCCCAGGCTCTGATACGCCATACTGGAAAACGGAAGAGGACGTGCAAGAAGTCGGGGAGCGGTTGGACGAAATAGAAAACAGCGGACAGTCCTTCCGCCCCGTCGAAGATAATGTCCTTAACCATCTGGCGGAAGGCGACCCCGAAGAGGAATAAACCTGTGGGTAGTTGGTCGCCCCTCTTCTACATGTATTAGTACTGTCCAAAACAGGCTAAAGCTCTACTGCTCCCTCTAGCTGATGCGATAGAATTGGTTCTCTGCGCAGATTTGGTTGTAGGGAGCACGTATGAAAACGAGTCGCTTCATTCTCATTTTGCTTGTCCTGCTATCTATACTATTGGGCGCGTGCGGTGACAAGAAGGAAGAAAAAAAGCCGCAGCACCTGACTCTGGCGACGACAACGAGCACCGAAGACTCCGGTTTGCTGGACTATATTTTGCCTGACTTTGAGAAGAAATATAACGCAAAGGTGGATGTCGTAGCCGTTGGAACCGGGCAGGCGCTGGAATTGGGAGCGAACGGCGACGCGGATGTTCTGCTGGTGCATGCACGCGCGAAAGAAGATGAGTTTGTTGCAGCCGGGAACGGAACCGCGCGTTATGATGTGATGTATAACGATTTTGTCCTTGTTGGCCCGGCCAGCGATCCGGCTGGGATTAAGGGAATGAGCAGTGCCACTGAAGCGTTCGCGAAAATTGCCGAAACACAGCAGCCTTTTATTTCGCGCGGGGATGACAGCGGCACGCATACCAAAGAAAAGGCGATCTGGTCCGCAGCGAATCTGACCCCCGAAGGCGACTGGTATATTTCTGCCGGGCAGGGCATGGGCGCAGTGCTGACCATGACAAACGAAATGCAGGGTTATACCCTCAGTGACCGCGCTACCTTTGTCGTCCAGAAGGCAAATGGGCTGAACCTGGATATCCTGGTCGAAGGGGATACGGCGCTCTTTAACCCTTATGGCGTCATTCCTGTCAATCCGGAAAAACATGCCAATGTGAAAGCAAAACTCGCTCAGGATTTTGTGACCTGGATTACGTCGCTCGAAACGCAGCAGTTGATCGCCAGCTACAAAGTAGCCGATCAGCAGTTGTTCGTTCCGGATTCAGAAGCATGGCGAGCAGCGCAGGCTCAATAGGAGGACATCATACAAACCCTCTTTGATGCTCTGCGGGAGGCCCTGCGCCTGATCTGGTCCTTTGATCCAGGCGTCCTGGAGATCGCGGCGCGCTCACTGCAAGTCACGGTGAGCGCGCTGGTCATCAGCGCCCTGTTTGGGATTCCCCTGGGAACCTGGCTGGCGCTGACGCATTTTCCTGGTAAACGGCTGGTTATGGCGCTGATCTATACCGGGATGGGGTTTCCGCCCGTTGTGGTCGGGTTGGTGGTTTATCTGCTACTCTCACGTTCTGGACCGCTTGGCGATCTGGGATGGTTATTCACATTCCGGGCGATGGTCATTGCCCAAATTATCCTGAGCACACCGATTATCATTGGCGTCACCATGAGCAGTGTAATGGCGGTGGACCCTGCCCTGCGCGTTCAACTTCGGGCGTTGGGGGCGACAAGCTGGCAGGCGACGCGAACGATGCTGATCGAGGCGCGATTTGGCGTGGTCCTCGGACTTGTCGCCGGGTTTGGCTCGATTATTTCCGAAGTGGGCGCGGTGATGCTGGTGGGCGGCAATATCGAGGGACGCACGCGCGTGCTGACCACGGCGATCATGCTGGAAACGCGCCAGGGCAACTTTGATATGGCGCTAGCACTTGGGATTATTCTGCTGGCGCTCTCATTCTCGGCTAACATGGTGATGGCCTTGGGGCAAGGCAAGGGTTCGTGAGTCTGTATTCGCTGAAAGACGTTGAGCAACTCTATGGAAAACGCAGCGTTCTGCGTGTTCCCGCACTGACGATTGAGCGCGGCGATATCTTCACGTTGGTTGGGCCGAGTGGGGCGGGCAAAAGCACATTACTGCGCCTGTTGGGATTGCTCGAAGTGCCAACCCAGGGGCAGGTGCAGATCCACCTGTCAGAACGGCCTGTTTCATCTGGGGCTGCTTCCACTGCCGAGCGCCGCCAGGTTGGGATGGTGTTCCAACGCCCCGTGCTTCTGTCGCGCAGTGTGCGGGCAAACATTGCCTACGGATTGCGGTTACGTGGCGAAAGAGACGCCAGCGCACAGATTGAAGCCGCCCTGGAGCGTGTATCACTGACCTCCTTAGCCAAAGCACACCCGCGAACATTGTCCGGTGGTGAGCTTCAGCGCGTGGCCCTGGCGCGCGCCCTTGTCCTGGAACCGCGCGTGCTGCTGTTGGATGAACCAACCGCCAATCTCGATCCGTATAATGTGCAGTTGATCGAGTCGCTGATCCGCGAGCAGTGCGAGACATACGGTACAACCATTGTGATTGTGACTCACAATATTTTTCAGGCCCGGCGGCTGGCTACTCGCGCCGCGCTGCTGCTGGATGGCGATCTGGTTGAGGTGGCTCCCGCTGATACGTTCTTCAGTTCGCCTCGGGATTCCCGCACTGCCGCCTTTACGTCTGGCGATCTGGTGTATTAACCTATTCTTTCGCGGTATAATTCTTATGTGGATTAGAAATAATCATTGAGATAACGAATGCTGGATAAACTGGGACGGCCATTTCGAGATCTGCGGATATCGGTAACGGATCGCTGTAATTTTCGGTGCACGTACTGTATGCCCGCTGATATCTATGGGGAGCATTATCGCTTTCTTCCCAAGAGCGATCTGCTGACGTTTGAAGAAATCACGCGGGTGACCCGTATTCTAGTGGGAGAGGGCGCTTTGAAAGTTCGCCTGACGGGCGGCGAGCCGCTGGTCCGGCAGAATATCGAGGTACTCGTCTCGCAGCTAACGGCGCTCCCGGGCGTCGAGGATACGGCGATGACGACCAACGGCTATCTACTGCCCGACAAAGCGCAAGCGCTCAAAGACGCGGGGCTGGGCCGGATTACCGTAAGTCTGGACAGCCTGGATGAAGCAGTTTTCAGGAAGTTGAATGGGAACCGCGCCGGGGTGCATCAGGTTTTGGCGGGCATCGAAGCTGCCGAAAAAGCAGGGTTCACCCGGATCAAAATCAACGCTGTGGTTCAGCGCGGCGTGAACGATCATACGGTGGTTGATCTGGCTCGTTACTGCAAAGATCACGGCTACATTGTGCGCTTCATCGAATATATGGATGTGGGTACGCTGAACGGCTGGAAGCTGGATGATGTCGTACCAGCCGATGAGATCGTCAGTTTGATCGATGCCCAGCTTCCGCTGGAACCCATTGAGAGCAACTATCACGGTGAAGTCGCGATGCGCTATCGCTACAGGGATGGCGGCGGCGAAATTGGTCTGATCGCCTCGGTCACAAAGCCGTTTTGTGGCGCTTGCACGCGCATGCGGTTATCGCCTGAGGGACAGCTTTATACCTGCCTGTTTGCCTCCACTGGAACCGATCTTCGGGAACCGATTCGGGCGGGCGCATCGGACGAGGAACTGGCGCAACTTGTGCGCGGCGTGTGGGGAGACCGGACAGACCGGTATTCCGAAATCCGCACTGTCGAAACCGAACGGCGCGATCCCAAAGTAGAAATGTATCATATCGGCGGCTGAGAACGAGAGGAAACGAAGCGTGAAAGTTCGCCTTGTGTTTTATGGGGGCCTCAAACAGGAAGTGGGTTCCAGGGAACAGGTGATTGAGATCGATCAGGATCGCCTGACCATCCTGGAACTGCGCGATCTGCTGCGGGTCAGGTATCCCTGGTTTGAGTCCACGCCTGGAAACTGTCGCTTATGTAGTGGGCGATACGATTGTAGACCCCGATTATCTGCTCCACGACGGCGACGAGGCCGGGCTGCTGCCCCCGGTAAGTGGAGGATAGATCGATGGGCCGCTGGATTTGTGATACGTCGTTCGATTTAGCCGCGCTGCTCAGCGAAACGGAAGATGTGAGCAGCGGCGCGCTGGTCATTTTTTACGGCACGGTTCGTGACGAAAATGACGGGCCAGCCTGTCCACTCCATGACCTATGAGGCTCATGTCGCGCTGGCTGAAAAGGTTCTGGCTGAGATTGAACAAGAGGCGCTCACCCGCTTTCAGGTCCGCCGCTGCCGCATTCAGCACCGTATTGGACTGCTTCAGCTTGGCGAACCCAGCGTGATCATTATCGTGCGGGCGGCGCACCGGGGCGCGGCGTATGATGCGTCTCGCTATGCGATTGATGAACTCAAACAGCGCGCGCCCATCTGGAAAGAAGAGCATTATGTTGGCGGCGAAAGCCGCTACCTGGACGGCGTTCCCCTGACCAAGAAGGAAGAGGCATGAAAGACGTAACCGCGAAAGAACCGACCCATCGTGAAGCTGTTGCCGAAGCGTTTCTCACGATGCCGGATGATATTCAGTTGATGCTGCGCGAACGGCGGCTTGAAAAAGGGGACGCCCTGGAAATCGCGCGGGCCGCGGGAATCCTCGCCGCCAAAAAAACCTGGGACTTGATCCCGTTCTGCCATCCGCTGCCGCTGACCCATGTCGCAATTGTTTATTCCTTCGAAGCGGACGGCGTGCGGCTGCGAGCCTCCGTCAAGACTATCGCACCGACGGGCGTTGAGATGGAAGCCATGACGGCGGCGAGTCTGACCGCGCTCACGCTTTACGATATGCTAAAACCGCATACGCGTGAGATGGAAATCCGCTATTTGCGGCTGATTTCCAAATCGGGCGGCAAGAGCGGCACGTACACCTATCAACCCGCCCTCCAGCCCGCGCCGGATCAGCAGTAGTGAATGTTCTGCTTTAGCATGAATCAGAGATGCGCAGCGAATAAGTCTGCGCATCTCTTTTTGTAATCCTACAGCGTACCGGGCACGGTGAGTGATGTATCTTCACTCTCGTTCGCTCCGGCAAGCAGCCCCTGTTCCCGAAACTGCATTTCATATAATCTGGCATACAGCCCATTAAGCGCCATCAACTCCTCGTGCGTCCCCAGCTCGATAATCCGTCCTTGATCCAGCACGGCAATCCGGTGGGCAATCCGAACCGTGCTCAGGCGATGGGCGATAATGACGGTGGTCCGGTTGCTCATCAGCCGCCCCAGCGCTTCCTGAACAAGATGTTCGCTCTCGTTGTCCAGGCTGGAAGTCGCCTCATCGAGCAGGAGGATGCGCGGGTCTTTGAGCACGGCACGGGCAATGGCTACCCGCTGCCGCTGCCCGCCGCTCAAGCGCACGCCGCGTTCGCCAACCAGCGTATCATATCCATCCGGCGTTTCCATGATGAACTCGTGCGCGTTGGCGACTTTGGCGGCTTCGATCACCTCGGCTTCACTTGCATCCAGCCGCCCGTAGAGAATGTTATCGCGAATGCTGCTCCCGAAAAGCGGTGTTTCCTGGGGGACAATTCCAATCTGGCGGCGCAGACTGGCCTGAGTGATCTGGCGCACGTCAATCGTATCAACCAACAGCGCGCCGCTGCTGACATCGTAGAAGCGCGGGATCAGGTTGAACATCGTGCTCTTGCCCGCGCCGCTTGGCCCCACCAGAGCGATGATTTCCCCCGGTGCGATATCCAGCGAGACGTTGTGCAGCACCCTCTGCCGTTCGTCATAGTTGAAACTGACATCCGTGAAGGTGATCCGCCCCTCCGCATGGGCAAGCGTCACTGCGTTCGGCGCGTCCTGAATCTGGGATTGAGTATCCAAAATCTCGAATACTCGCTTGGTCGCACCGATAGCCTCCTCGAAGGAAGTATACAGCCCGACCAGCGAGGCAAAACTGCCCGCTACCGTCATACCGTAGATCAGGAAGGCGATCAGTTCGCCTCCGGTTAAACGTCCCTGAAGGACTTCGCGTCCGCCGTACCAGAGGATCAGCGATAGGCCGCCAAAGGCCATGAATCCGACTGATGGGCCAAAGACAGCACGAATGCGAAGCTGGCGAACCGCTGCCTTCAGCGCGCGATGGATAGCACCGTTATACCGTTCGATTTCATAATCTTCCCGGACGAAACTTTTGACTTCCCGGACGTTGCTCATCACTTCCTGGGCGACAATGCTGGCGTTTGCCAGTTCGTCCTGCACTTCGGTGCTGATCCGGCGCAGGTAGTAACCAAAGACGAAACCCAACAGCACCACGACCGGGATCATCACCAGGATAAACATCGTGAGCCGCCAGTTGAGCACGATCATGATCACAATCGAGCCGAGCATAATCAGTAACTGCTGCAAGAGCGTGTTGAGGTTGTTGGTCAGGACGCTGCGCATCACCGTGACATCGCTGCCCAGGCGGCTGAGCAGTTCGCCAACGCGCCGTTCGGTGAAAAAACGCATGGGGAGCGACTGCATATGGGCGTATAACTGTTTGCGCACGTCCACCACAACCCGTTCGCCTACGTAATTCAGGTTGTACACTTCAACCAGGGAGACCAGCGAGCGCAATAAAAATACACCCAGCAGGGCTACCGTGATCCCATTGAGCAGGTGCTCGTCTTTTTTGACAAGCACAGAATCAATAACATTGCGGATCACAGCCGGAAAGACGAGGCTCAATCGCAGAACTGATCAGCAGGGCGAAAAAAGCAATCGTTAAACGGGCTTTGTAGGGCCGCAGGTATCCGAGCATCCGCCGCCACTGCATGGGTAGATTTGGCGTTTCGCGGTCCGCTTCGTTTTTTGCCCTGGCCCGGAACATTCGTCTTCGCATAGAGATTTTTCTCCTGAAAGCAACCCTGCACCTCATTGATTATAGGCAATACCACCACCTGCCCCATAGCGTTATAACCTTATAGGTGCGCAGGGATTAGCGGGAGGGATAATCATGGCAGAGGTCAATATTGCCCATCAGCGGCTGCACAACCAGCACCTTTCAGGCGATCCATTTCAGAAGCCAGAGGATGTTGTTCAGGCACTGGGTGCTGTTCAGGCTCAGGATTACGGAGCGGCAAAATGGGCACTTGGCTTGCGTCTACAGGATGCTTCTGATTCCGCTGTTGAACAGGCTTTTACAGATGGGGCCATTCTGCGTACCCACATCCTGCGCCCAACCTGGCACTTCGTCACGCCCGCCGATATCCGCTGGATGCTCAAACTCACAGCCCCACGTGTTAACGCTGCCACTGCTTACTACTACCGCAAGCTTCAGTTGGATGAAACTGTCTTTTCGCAGAGCAGCCGAGTTTTGGAAAAGACGCTACAAGGGGGCAAGCAGCTTACCCGTACAGAACTGGCATCTGCCTTGCAGCAGGCAGGGATCGCTACGGATGATCTGCGGCTGACTCATCTTATGCTCCGAGCCGAACTGGACGGGATCATTTGCAGCGGGGCACGGCGCGGCAAGCAGTTTACGTATGCGCTGCTCGAAGAACGAGTCCCGCAAGCGAAGCCCCTGGAACGTGATGAAGCACTGGCGGAACTGACCCGGCGCTACTTTGTGAGCCGGGGGCCTGCGACTGTCCAGGATTTTGTTTGGTGGTCGGGATTAACCGCTGCCGACGCACGGGCTGGGCTGGACATGATTCAATCGATACTCATGCAGGAAACGATCAACGGTCAAACCTATTGGCTTGATCCGTCTCACTCGTTTACGAGGAGTGCGGATGCCTATTTGCTGCCGAATTTTGATGAATATGCGGTGAGTTATACAGACCGCAGCGCGATTACTGGCAGGGTGCATCCAGAACGGTGGGATGCCCGGATCAACAATCCTCTGGGCTACACGGTGGTGATCGATGGTCAGATTGTCGCGTCCTGGAAGCGGATCATCAAAAAGGACGCGGTTATTGTTTCCGCCAATCCGCTGACGACGTTTACGGCTGCTGATCAGGAAGCCTTTGCCAACGCTGCGCGGCGTTATGCTGCATTTCTGGGCCTGCCCCTGCTGGTCGATTAATGGCGGCAGGTTCCACAGCTTGACGAACCGCACGATGAGCAGCCGCCACTGCACCCTTGCTCCTGGTGGGAGACACCCGCGACACGCGGCGCTTGATAGATACGGGCCGTGTCGGTGCAGCTGCACACCGGACAAGATTCAACCTTAATCGGCGCGCTCATCGAGCGCCGTACTTCAAAAACATGGTCGCACTGTTTGCAGTGATAATCATACGAGGGCATGGTTTGGTTACACCGTTCTGCTGTTTAGGTCACAGACGATAGAGTACCGCACGCCCCTGTTTTCCGGCAACTTGCAGACCTCCCATTTTAAACAGGCAGTAAATCATCTTTTGGGCCAGCGAACGGGACAAGCCCAGCGCCTGGGCGAGGTCCTGAGACCCGAACGTTTCCGGCAAACCGGCAGGCAGCAGCGCGACGTAATCCGCAACACTGAGCAGCGGCACGGTTTGGGCTACGCCGAGTAGATGGCGATCATAGATGCTCCATCGTTTGCGCCGCCAGCTTCCCCTTCCGTCATCCATCCAAAATTCTTCCTCGCGGATGAGCGCTACTTCCACCGAAAAATGGGGATGAGTGACCAGCGCCGGAAGCCCAACCAATTCGGGGAACAGGTGAAAAACGGAGCCGCGTTTGGGCGATTTGCGCCTGCTTAAAACCTCACCCGCCGTATCAATGCGAACAATAAACCGCTCCTGGGCAACTGGATAAACCAGGCGAACCGGGTAACGTTCGAGCAATACCGCGAGTTTGGGCTTCAGTCTGCCCAGACCGCGCGTCTGGATTTCGATACATTGACAGGCATGCTCCTCATCTGCCGGGCGAAAAATATCGACTACATACCCGTCCAGGTTACGTTCGATCTGATCTCCTGGCTGGACATAATAAATCTTGAGGGCCGCATGCAGCGATTTTTCGCCCAGTGTACCGATCATTTAGCGGTTGCGCTCGACGCGAACAAACAGAAATGTGCCCAACATCAGAAACAGCGCGAACATCCCCGTACTGACGGCGACGTTGAGCAGCGGCGAGTAGAGAACGGCGCGGGCGAAATCGTGCGTATCCGTATAAAAAATGCCCCGCGTGAGATCGACCGCATAACGCAGCGGCGAGATCAGCGAAAAGAACGTCACGACAGGCGGCGTGTGGATAATCGGGTTAAACACGCCCGCCAGGAAATACTGGGGGAGCATGATAAAGGGAAAAATCTGTTCAGCCGCCCGGCGGTTCGGCAGATTGGCGAGGATAAGCACGCCAAACGCGCCGCCGAGCAGGCAGACCACAAAACCAGTCGGGATGAGGCCGACAAGCTGGGCCGCCGAAATGGAGACATTTGAGGTGAGCACGATGATGATCCCAAACAGGATAATCCCCACGCCCTGCGCCATCGCCACCAGGGATTCACCCAGAATTTTGCCAAAGATGATCGAGTAGCGCGAGATAGGCGAAACAAATATTTCCTGGCTGAAGTCGTTATCACGGTCTTCGATCAACGAAATGATCCCGAAGGCCGCCGACTGAAACAGCGTCTGCGCGTAAACCCCAGTGAAGGTGTAGAGCACAAAGTTATAGCCAACCATGTTTCCCATGCTCGCCTGGAAACTGGACCCCAGAACGGCGATAAACACAAAGGGGAAAATGAGCGAGGAAATCATGCGCGGACGATCCCGCAGGAATTTGAGCAAGTCTCGATAAGCGATGGTCAAAATGGCGTTGAAATCACTCATTTTCGGTATCCACAATAGAGAGATAAGCGTCTTCAAGGGTGGGAATATGCGTTTTGACCAGCGAAAGAGGAGTCTCAATCTGCTTGATCACCTCTTGAGCGTTTTGGGTCGCCAGGGAGATGCAGAACTGCGGCATTTCCTGAAAGGGAATACTGAGGCGCTGCAATTCCGCCCGCAGACCCTGACGATCTACTGCATCGATCTGCAAAAAGGACTGGGCAGGCAGTTGGGCTTTTAGCTCATCCGGCGTGCCATACGATACAACTTTCCCCTTATTGATAATGCAGATGGTGTCCGATTGTTCGGCTTCCTCCAGGTAGTGCGTCGTCAGCAAAATCGTCGTACCGTTCTGCGCGCGCACCGTAACCAGGTATTCCCACAGATTGCGGCGGCTTGCCGGATCGAGGCCAGTGGTTGGCTCATCCAGAAAAAGCACTCTGGGGTTATGGATCAGGCTGCGAATAATCTCCAATTTGCGCTTCATGCCGCCCGAAAACTGCTTAACGGGCTTGAATATGTCGCCATCCAGCCCGATCAACTCGGTCAGCCGCTTCACTTCCGTGCGATAGGTTTCGGGCATAGAAGCAAAGGTTGGGCGGAAGGGATACAACCCGTAGAGCGAGGCATGAAACCGGATATTTTCTTCAGCGGTCAGATTCCGGTCCAGGCTTGGATTTTGGAAGATGATCCCAATCTGCCGCCGGACCTCGCTGGCCTGCGTGGCGACATCCAACCCGGCGATCAAGGCTTTTCCAGATGTCGGGGCGAGGATCGTTGTGAGGATTGAGATCGTGGTCGTTTTGCCCGCGCCGTTCGGCCCTAGCAGCGCGAAAAGCTGCCCCCGCTCGACATTAAAAGAGATATCGTCAACAGCGTTTCTGTCACCTTGTTTGTAGCGCTTGACAAGGTGTTGAACTTCAATGATTGGTGGCACGGTTATTCTCCGCAGCAGTTTTTCAGGTCAACACGTCTACAACAGATTGGGTAACGTGCTCAAGCGCATGCAGGATCAGAGGCCGTTTATTTTCGTCTATTTCGTTGAGAACGAGGCTAAATAGATCCCGCAAAGACTGCTCCAAAGCGCTCCGGATTTCTCGCCCCTGGTCCGTGAGTTCGACACGCACGACTCTGACGATCCTCATCATCCGGCCTGCGCAGCACAAAACCTTTCTGGACGAGTTGATCGATCATGCGTGTCATGGTGCTGCTCGACAGACGCATCTGGTCGCTCAACGCATTCATAGTCATACCACCCTGCTCAGGAAATGCGAGAAGGGTATAGCCCTGTGCCGCTGTCACCCCATTTTGGGCCAGACATGCTCGATCACAAAGCTCGTGCGCCCTGACCAGTTCGTAAATCTGCCGCTGCAACGCGGCTGCAAAGCTGATCGTTTCATCCATGATTATTCATAAGCTCAATTGCTTGTATATAACAATATTTGCATTATACAAGTAATTTTCTTCATGTAAAGTGCCAACTTATTTCAGAGTTAAAAAATCGGCTTTTTCACAGGTTGCCAGCATGGCCCGGATATCGTCATAATCCGCGTTGCTCACAGCCACGAAATGATCGATGAAACCCTGCTCAAGGACAGCTCTTGCTTCAGAGTCGGAATGGATTTCAGCCAGCACGTTCCGGATATCCTGGCGGAATTGGGGCGACAGTTGGCTGCTGACGACAAGTGGCTGAATAGGTGATGGGCCGAGACTATCAATCACACGCAGTTGTCCGGCGAGTTCCGGATGATCGCGTAGTTCGACAGCAAGCACCTGGGCGTCGATTGCGGACGCATCGACACGGCCTTCGTTTACCAAACGAATTGCGTTCTGATGGAAGCCTGCTTCAACGACCTTGCTAAAGAATCCCTGAGTTTCTCCCATTTTTGCCAGCCAATAGCGCGTAATTCCGTAGCCTGATTGAGAATATGGTTCGTTATAGGCCCAGGAGTGCCCTCG
This sequence comes from uncultured Chloroflexia bacterium, assembly GCA_963753545.1. Taxonomy (GTDB): domain Bacteria; phylum Chloroflexota; class Anaerolineae; order Aggregatilineales; family Aggregatilineaceae; genus CAVWCQ01. The sequence goes on along the minus strand of CAVWCQ010000008.1, from coordinate 3,466,991 downwards.
TAAATCTATAAAGGATTGGAATGGACTATCTTGACGGACAATTACATCCGAAAAATAAATGGGCTTGTTCTGAAACCGCTCCCCTTGAAGCACAGGCGCTGCGACAGCTTCAATGGACAGATGGGTAACACGGGGAGGTGTGAACAGAACATAGGGCAGGCCGCAAACAAAAGCGAGATCGGACTCAAAAAGCTGGTTGTAATCCGTGCCTACTGCCAGATCTATAGCGCAACCTAGCTGTCCACTCACATAATCGAGCGTATAGCGATATACAGGCAGCATGTTGGGTGCGAGGAAAGTAAGTGCCCGAAGTTTTCTCATCGAACTCTCTGTCGCCATTTTTAATGAAGCTTATTATCTTTATTATATACGCCAAATGGCGCAGTTTCTTTTTTTTGAAAGGAGTTACTTTTTAAGACGAATTTTCTCTAGATGACACGGAGGAAAAGTGGGACGATCTAAAAAACGCTATTCAACACGGGCGTCACGCTCACAAAATACAAGGTTTTCGCTTCCATTAGTTTCGATGGTCGCGGTTGGCGCGGTGATGCTCGCTGCGCTGGCGATATTCTTCATTTCGCGGCGTGGAGACGAGGACAGCGGTGCGGCGCCAACCCGCACCTTTGCCCCCGCCTTTACACCAGAAGTGACAGGCGCTCCCCGTATTGAGGTTCCTGAAGCTACGATCAATCATGGGGATGTGAAGTTGGGCCAGACCGTGCGCAGTGTATTTAAGGTGCGCAACGTGGGCGGTCAGCCGCTGGAGATACTGAACCAACCGCTTCAGGTTGAAGTTTTGCAGGGATGCTGACCGCCTAACCCTGTCGTCAGTTCGACGACCATCCAGCCAGGCGAAGAAGCAACCGTAACCCTCGAATATATGATGCACGGCGATATGGGCGGGCAGCATGAGTTTCGGGTGCACCTGCTCACCAACGATCCGGTTACGCCGGACACCTACTTGACCAGTCTGTCAAACTGGGTTCCGTGACAGGTCTCAATCTATAGGGGCCTGGGTTCTGGCCCCTATCCTGATTCTTTTGATGTTACGCTCGGCAATGCTACCAAAAATGTTGTGCCTTCGCCTACATGGCTCTCAAATGAAATACTGCCGCCGTGCAGTTCAACGGATTGCTGGACAATTGCCAATCCCAGCCCAGTGCCAGGGATATGACTCACATTTTTTCCCCTAAAGAATGTCCTGAACAAATTCTTTTGATCCTCGATTGGAATCCCTATCCCCTGATCAGCAACACTCAGCAGTATCAAACTGCCGTTGTGTTTCAGCTCAATCTTGACTGTGCTGCCTGCGGGTGAGTATTTGATCGCGTTTGACACCAGATTATTGATGATATGGCGCAGCAGCTTTGGATCTGCCCATACGGGTTTGCCCCCGTTATTTGCGGAAAAATCCAGCCGGTGTTGTGTGCCAATCGAGGCTTTCAGTTCGGACAGAAGATTATTGCAGAATGCGATCAGGTTGAGCTTTTCAGGAGCAAACTCTAACCGTCCTGCGTCCGCTCGCGCAAAAAGCAGGATATCATCCAACAACTCGACCATGTGCTGGATACTTGATTGAATCCGGGAAAAGATGACCTCTTTTCGTTCTGAAGACAGGTTCTCGTTGTAATCTGACAGCAAATCGGTTGACGACTGGATCACTGCCAGTGGGGTACGCAGGTCGTGGGAGGCCATCGAAATAAAACGGGATCGAATATCGTTCAATTCAATTTCATGAGCAAGTGCCTGGCGCAGGGCTTCTTCAGCTTGTTTTTGCCGGGTCACGTCACGCCCTACACCTTGAATTTCTCCACTATCTGCGATCAGTTGGTGGGTCCATTGCAGCCAATGAACTTTGCCGTTGCCAGCAATCGTACGGTGCTCGACAGCGATCACTGGATTCTCCTGCGTTAAAAGCGCGAATTTTTTCTCCCATTCAGCCCGGTCCTCTTCAAGAATATTTGGCAAAAACGGGCGATTCAGGAGCATTTCGCGAGATCGCTTGAAAAAGTGGCAGTAGGCGTCGTTGGCAAAGGTAATTGTTCTATCTGGCAAATAACGGCAGACCAGTTCTGTTTGGTCCTCGATAATGGCCCGATAGCGCGACTCGCTGTTACGCAGTTCTAGCGTGCGCTCTGCAATACGCTGCTCGAGAGCTTCATTGAGTTCATAGAGCGCCGCTTCAGCCCGCACTCGTTCAGCCACCTCGTGCTGGGCTTGCAGATAAAGATGAGCATTTGCAGACGCAGCCGCTGCTTGCGGAGCGAGTGCTTCGAGGAAGCGCCTCTTATCTTCTGCACAGGCGTCCGGCTGGTGACTGAATACATGGATCACTCCAAAGACCTGGTTTTCGATCCTGAGTGGGAGCAATAGAGCCGAGCATGGGGTAAGTGAAGGAAGCTCTGATTGGAAAGATTGCAGCCACGCCCGGTAATCGGGGAGATATAAGGTTTCGCCGGTTTGGAGCACACTTCGATGGATCTGTTTCGCCGCCAGGAGGAGATGATCGGGAATATCCGTTAATTGGTCATTCTTCCCTATCCAGGCGTAATCAATGTGCATTTCTTCTGCTGTGTAGGACGATATATACAGTTCATCACAGCTCATGTAACTGACAATCGCATCCTGCAATATGGCATAGATCGTTTTCAGATCAAGCGTCTGCGCAAGCTGTCCGCTGATGCGGTAGAGTAGATTTACCTCATCCGTATATTTTTGCAGTCTTTCCTGGGCGCGCTTGAGTTCGGTAATATCGCGTCCAATGCCAACCAGCCCGGTAATCTCGCCTTTTTGATCGCGCAGCGGCACTTTTGTTGTCAGGATGCATAACATACTGCTATCTGGCCCAGGGGCAGGTTCTTCGCGATTGATCAGAGATTGTCCATATTGGATGACAAGCTGATCGTCGGCAAAGTATTGGGCCGCTAAATCCTCTGGATAAAAATCGAAATCTGTTTTACCGATGGCAGCTTCGAGGGATGGGGCCTTCATTTGGCGGAGATCAGCCGCATTCTTAATCAGATAATGGCCTTCACGATCTTTGGCGAAGATGCGATCTGGCATGTGATTGATGACGGTACGCAGCAGCTTACGCTCAACAAGCAGCGCTTCTTCAGCTAACCTACGCTCCGTGATATCATGATGGCTCACTACGACACACGGAATCCCAGCGATCTCAAAGCGGCGTACCTGGAGCAGAAACCAGCGCTGTTCAGTTGGGCTATACTCCAATTGGAATTCGCATTTCTCGCCCGCCAGCACTTTACGGATTCCGGCAGCAACTTCTCGCGCTTCCTCTGATTGCGGGCCTGTGGCTGCATCGCAGAGGTGCAGATAATTTTGCCCTACACCAAGACCGGGTAGTTGGTTGGCAACTGCAAACTTCTGCCAGGCCTCATTAACAGCGATGACAACTCCCGTTTCATCGAGAACAGCAACGTGTGCTGATAAAGCATCAAGGGCACGTTCGAAAAAAACATGCGACTGGCGGCGTGCCTGTTGATCGGCAGCGCGTTGGCGTTCAACCGCGTTGATGATGGTATGGCTCAGGTGATAGCCATCGATGCGATCTCCAGGTAAAAAGTCTTGTGCGCCGCGTCGAATAGCCTCATATCCTGTTTGATCGTCACCTGCGTTGGTCAACACGGTGATAGGGACGCCGGGCATCAGGTCCTGTACTTTTTTGATTTGTTCGAGGCCTTCGAGATCAAGCAGGATCAAATCGATGGGGTTTAAATAGTTCTTTAAAGCTGTCGGGTGATTGATGACTTCCAGATCGAATCTTGCCAGAGCGGATTGCTTTAGGGCTGTACTTATGAGACTTACATGATTTTCATTGCCGTCGATCAATAAAATCCGAATTGATTGGGTTTTCATGGTTGTTCCTACGACTGTCTCAGAAGCACACCTACTAAAAAGCTAGAAGGGCTGGCGGCAATGCTTAATCAATTATTATAACCTCACTCTATCTCTGAAGCTTGCCTCCGTGCTCCTTTTTCATACAAATTTAACGAACTCGAAAGGCACTGAAGTATCAATTTTTCAAAAAGCTTGTGAATAGTGCCAACTTTCACTTGCTTTCCCGCGTAACCGAATTATACTGATTCCTACAATTATTACGTGCGGGGACATGGGGGGATAATGAAGAAAACTACTGCGCTTTGTTTGTTAATTCTTTTGGCTGCATTATCAATATCACCTCATACCACGTTAGCCCGGTCTCCCCATACTTCATGGACGATCATGGTTTATATGGCCGCCGATAATGACATTGAGTCATTCGCGTTGGCGGATTTGAATGAGATGGAGTTCGTTGGCAGCACCGCCGATGTTAATGTGGTTGTCCAGTTGGATCGTTCCCCCTGTACGATACCCGACTGGACAACTGGACTGGCGCGCGGCGATTCCTGGTTACGGAAGACGTCCGGCTGGATCACATCGGTTCCCAACAGGTTGGCGATCTTGGCCCCATTGACACGGGCGATCCCGCTTCCCTGGTCGATTTCACGACCTGGGCAATGACTGCTTATCCAGCCGATCACTATGCTCTTGTTATATGGAATCATGGCGGATCGTGGTTGGGCGTGGCGACCGATGGCACGGCCAATGATGATGATATCAGTCTGCTTGAACTGGAAAGCGCTCTGCAGCAGATTACGAAGCAGACAGGTATTTCCAAATTAGACCTCATTGGTTTTGATGCCTGTTTGATGGGATCGTTAGAAGTATATGAAGCCATTGCCCCTTATGCCCGTTATGCAGTCGGCAGCCCTGAACTGATTCCTGGCAGCGGCTGGGACTATGTGGGCATGCTCGATGGCTTGAACGCTGATCCAAGCATGGATGGTGCGGCTCTGGGACGAGCGGTGGTTGATAGTTTTGTCTCCTTTTACCGCGACACCAACTACGATGTTTTCGGCATTGGCCTGGTCGATCTGGGGCGCACCGCACCCGTTGCTCAGGCGCTGCAAGACTTTGCCGAGATTGTGAGGGCCGATCCGGTAACAGCCGCTCCAATGATCAGTCAGGCTCGCGGGCAAACTCCCCTTTTCGGAGCTTTTGATGATCCCCGCTTCGTCGATTTTTGGGCGGCGGCTGATCTTCTTCAGTTTATGCAGACGTTATCGGAGCAGGAGCCAAACACGGAAATTGGGGCGGCAGCCGCCAGGGTGCTTGAGGCTGGGTCTCAAATGATCGTCTATTATCAGACCAGTGCCGATGAAGACAGCGGGGGGATGTCCATTTACTTTCCCCGCACGCAGGAGCTTTTTGGCCTGGATGATCATGGCACTCGCTATGCAGAAGAAGCGCCGACGGATCTCAATTCATGGCGGGCTTTTTTGAACACATTCTATTCGGGGGTGGCTCTGGCCTACTCCTCCGGCACGCAACAAGGTTCAGTCGAAGGCATTACCGCCGAGGGGAACGAGGTCGCCATATCTCTGAACTTTGGCAGCACAGAAGTAAGTCAGGCGGCGGTGCTGGTCGTTCTAGAGATTGCGCGGGGGCGGGTTATCATTGTCGACTACAGCCGCCAGACTGAGGTCGGCAATAACCAGTTAAACTGGGGAGGGAAAATCCCCTGGCTGACCAACGGACAAAGCCGCACGCCAGTCCTTGTCATGCCCAGCCGCCGTTCCAACCGGGGGATCGTTAATGGGCTGTTCTATCCCCAAAACGGAAAACCAGCCGAGGCTCAACTGCTCTTTGACCTGACCACAAACCGGGTTGTCAGTGTGTGGGGCATGCGACAGACAAACGGCAGCATTATGCCGTTTGAGATTCAACCCCAGCCAGGGGATATTTTCCAACCGTTCTGGTTGTCACCTGGACCAGACAACAAAGGGCTTATCCCAGTTCCCGCCAACACGCAGCTTGTTTTTGGCGAAGAGCCATTCGAATTGGACTGGCTTGCAGCGCCAACAGGTTCTTATCACATGATTGTGTTATTTGAAAACGGCGCGGGAACCGCCAATCAGGAAGAATGGTTGACGACATTGACATCGGACGATGGTGGCTTCGCGCTCACGACTCTCGATCCGGACAATCCAGATATGGATGGCGATCTGGTGCCGAACGAGATCGATAACTGCGCGGGCATTTCCAATCCGAACCAGCTTGATACGGATGGCGATGGGCTTGGCGATGCATGTGAACCATTCGAGGAAGACTTTGATTCGGATCCTGATGGCGACGGCGTGCTGAGCGAGGATAATTGTCCGGGGCTGTATAATCCCGCTCAAGCCGACACAGACGGTAACGGGCTTGGTGATGCCTGCGAGTTAGTCTCTGACCCTGGCAATGATGTCTGCTCGATGGCTTATAGTCCTGATGGCGTGAGTGACTCCTGCACAGCAGTTGAGGATGTCGACCAGGACGGAACACCTGACACGCTTGATAACTGTCCTGCGGCAGCGAATCCTGATCAGGCGGACAGCGACGGCGATGGCATTGGCGACGTCTGTGATACTCCGGAAAACGGTGATACAGGCGGGCAGGGCGGAAGCAGCGTTGATAGTGATGGTGATGGTATTCTGGATGGGGCCGATAACTGTCCAACGGTAGCTAACCCCGATCAGTTGGATGCCGACGGCGACTCGATTGGCAACGCCTGTGACTATACTTCCCCCGTTTTACCGCAGATCCTGGTAAACTCAATTATCCGGATGGGGGCGTCTCCGACGACCGCAGCAAGCGTTACCTACGAAGTAACTTTCAGCGATTCCATTACCGGCTTAACGATCAGCAATTTTGCCGTAGATGTATCCGGTCCAATTGGGGCGGCAGTAACAGGCGTGAGCGGCAGTGGAGCGACCTATACTGTAACGGTGAATACGGGTACCGACGATGGTATATTGACGCTGCGGTTAGCCGATGGAACAGGGGTTACTGGTTCCTATGATCGGACAGTCAGCAATATCCCGTTTACCGGTGAAACGTACACAATCGATAAAACACCTCCTGCTGTCAGCTCGATTGTTTGCGCCAATTCGAACCCGACAAACGCGGGGAGCGTCAGTTATAACGTGACTTTCAGCGAACCCGTGTTTGGCCTGACAGCCAGCAATTTTGCACTGGTAGCCAGCGGGTTGAGTGGTACGCCAGCGATCACGTCGCTGAGCGGCAGCGGCGCAAGTTACACGGTGACAGCCAGCACAGGAACGGGGGATGGCTCACTCCGTCTCGACATGGCAAACGCAACAGGTGTTGTCGATCAGGCAGGCAACGCCGTTAGCAATATGCCCTATACCGCTGGCCCGGCTTATACAATTGACCGGACATCGCCTGCTATTTTGTCGATCTCGCTGGCTGGTTCAACTCCGACAAACGCAGCAAGCGTCGATTACACCGTGACTTTCAGTGAACCGATGATCGGGTTGACGGAAAGCAATTTTGCGGCAGTGACAGGTGGGCTGAGTGGTACGCCAGCGGTCACAGCGTTGAGCGGCAGCGGCACGACTTACACGGTGACGGCCAGCACAGGAACAGGTAATGGCACCCTTCGCCTTGACATGGCAAATGGGGCGGGGGTCACGGATCAGGCAGGCAATGCCGTTAGCAATATGCCCTATACCGCTGGCCCGGCTTATACCATTGATCGGACACCGCCTGCTGTCTTATCGATCACGCGTGGTGGTGCAACTCCCACAAATGCAGCAAGCGTCAATTACACGGTAACGTTCAGTGAACCAGTAACGTATGTCGGCCCTGCCAACTTCACCCTGGTAGCGGGTGGAGGATTGGGCGGTCCTGCTGTCACCACCGTAAGTCCTGGCGGCTTTGCTGCCAGTTTCACGGTAACAGTGAGTACAGGAGCGGGCGATGGAACGCTGGGACTCGACCTGACCGACACCACCAATATTGTTGATACGGCTAACAATGGCCTCAGCAACACCATCACGGGCGATGTTTACACCATCGATAAGACTGCACCTACTGTTGTTTCCCTGATTCATGGCGGGTCGATACCAGAACCGACAAATGTCACGAGCCTGACATATCTCCTGACACTCAGTGAAAGTGTTCTGCTGCCTCCGACCGCGGCTAACTTCACGGTATCGGGCCCTACAGGGGCAAGAGTAACGGGAATCAGCGGCAGCGGTGCATCTTATTCGATAACCGTTAATACGGGGACAGCAGCGACGGGAACTCTTCTCACCTTCCGTATGACTGGCTCTAGCGGAGTGACCGACGCGGCGGGCAATGCTGTGAGCAATATCCCTTATAGCGGCCCCTCCCACACCATCGATAACGTAGGGCCCACCGTTCAGGCAATCTGGTATTATACGGATGTCGTGAACTCTGTTCCGCCCAGTCGCAATAATCCCACCAACTCGCAGAAAATCGAGTTCGAGATCGATTTCTCTGAGCCAACCTCGGTGCTCCGCAATTCCTATTTTACCGTCGCTACCACAGGCAGTTTCAGCACGGCCCCGGCCATCACTAATTTCTGGACTTATGGGACATGGGCCTATAACTCATGGTGGGCAGGCATTGATACAGGCAGCGGCGACGGAACAATTACGCTCAACCTGACCAACCCCAATGGGATCACCGATCAACTCGGAAATCCCTTGGTGAATACTCTGAATGGGAATACTGTTACCATCGACAGGACAGCGCCGCGGGTCGTTAATTTCACAGATCGCATATATGTACATGAGCCAACGGGTGTGCCAACCATTGAGTACCAGATAGTGTTTACGGAGCCACTGGTCGGACTGAGCGCCTCTAACTTTACGGTTACTGGGCCCACTGGCGCAGGAATAAGCGGTGTCGTTGGTAACATCATCACCGTTAATACAGGAACGGGCGATGGTCCACTTACCATCACAATGTCCAATTCCATTGGTGTAACCGATGCTGCTGGCAACGCCGTGAGCAATGTTCCTTACAGCGGCCCCTCCCATACCATCGATCATACGCTGCCTACCGTTATGGCGATGTCACCGTTGACCGGAAATCCCACCAATTGGGCGGCTGTCACTTATGATGTCACTTTTAATGAGTATGTAATCGGTTTGTCGACAACCGATTTTATGATTAATACCACTAATCTGACCGGCGCGTATATTTCTTCAATCAGCGCAAACAGCGGCTATACGATCACGGTGACAGTCAGCACTGGCACAGGGGGTCGGCCAGGGACACTTACGCTTGTGATGAGGAATGGTGCGGGAGCTACAGACACAGCCCTGAATTCCTTTAGCGGACTACCCTTTACAGGTCCGACCTACGACATCATTCCATAAAACCGGGGCGGGCGTGTTGGCTCGCCCTGACGATAACTTAAGTTCTTCGGGCAGCCTAAACAGGCTGCACAGTGGCTAACCGTGTCTACACCTCGCCATTGGCTGCGTTTTGGTCAAGTTGGAAAGCCTTGACAGCGTTCTACCGCTTAGGAAAACAGATTGGGTACGAAAAACACGCACTATCGGCTGTGATCACTCATCACAGCCGAGTTATTCTCTTCGGCTAATTCGCCATCGTCTGCCAGCCGGAGCAGGTTTTCCTGGCTTCCGCGTTTGGGCTTTTGGCCGTAAAGAGCTAATAACTGGTCGCGTTCTCTTTGAATAACCCGGTCAGCGGCTTTCTGGGCAAAATAGGTAGAAGTCATAAAGATGGATGCTGCCACAAAAAGCAGCGAGATACCGAAAAGAACATAGCTTATTTTGCTGCCGCTGCTCGTCGCGACAATCGAAATGAGCGCCAGAAGCAGCCCGGTGATCAGACAGGCCAAGGTATTGCCGCGCAGGATATATAAATCTTGGATTTGCTTCTCACGCCGTGCCAGATAGTCTTCATCAAATGGATTCATCCATCCCTCCCACAGGGAACCGTAATCTGCTAATCTGTACGCACGGGGTGAGGAGTGGTTGCATTGGTTGGGTATGGTATACTTTCCCGCAGGCAGATCTGAGCTTGAGAGGGCACTGATGAAAACAACTTTTCAGGAATTACTGGCCGCCGGAAAACCCGTTGTAGCTGATGGCGGCATGGGTACGATGCTGTTTGCTCAGGGGTTAGCGCGCGGTGAGTCGCCGGAACTGTGGAATGTGACAAATCCGGAGGCGGTACGCGCGGTTCACCGTAGTTATGTGCAAGCTGGCGCGCAGATTATTTTGACCAATACGTTTGGTGGCAACCGGACGCGATTGGGCTTGCACGGGCTATCTGATCGAGCAGCAGAACTGAACAGCGCGGCGGCTCGGCTAGCGCGTGCTGAAGCAGACGCAGGTGAACAGAGAGTAGCTGTTGGCGGCTCAATGGGGCCAACGGGCCTCATGTTAGCACCGCTGGGCGACCTGGAGTTTGATGATGCAGTAGCGATCTTTGCGGAGCAGGCAACTGCACTGATCGAAGGCGGAGTTGATGTATTGTGGGTAGAAACCATGTCCGACCTGGAAGAGGTTCGGGCCGCTGTCACCGGATGTCGTCAGGCTGCCCCCGATTTTCCTGTGGTTGCTACAATGACCTTTGACACGAATGGCCGCACGATGATGGGCGTCAAACCGGAAAAGGCGGCTGAAGTGCTGGTCGATCTGAACGTGATGGCGCTTGGCGCGAACTGCGGCAAAGGCCCGGATGAGCTAGAACAATCTATCGCCAGGATGCACACTGCTCAACCAAACGCGATTCTGGTTGCCAAGGCAAACGCCGGGCTGCCGCACATGGAAAACGGCGTTACGGTGTATGATGCCACGCCGGATAGCATGGGCAGTTACGCGCGTAAAGTAAACGAACAGGGTGCGTTGATCATTGGGGCGTGCTGTGGCAGCAACCCCGATCATATCCATGCCATTGCCCAGGCACTAAAAACGAACTAGGCAACCGATGGAATTTCCCGAAGCAGGCCGCGGAACGTATATCCTGATCCTTCACCTGGCGGGATCAGCGACATTGTCCATCGGGCAGCTCGGCACATTTGATTTTCCGTCTGGGTGGTATGCCTATGTGGGCAGCGCGTTGCATTCCAGCGGCCTGCGAGGGCGGCTCAGGCACCATCTTGGTCCTGTTCGCCGCCCGCACTGGCATATTGACTATTTGCGGCAGGCAGCGTTGATAGAACAGGTCTGGTATCTGACCAGCGACTTCCCGCATGAACATCGATGGGCTTCATGGCTGGCTGAGAGGCCAGGGGCCGCTATTCCGGCGCGGCGGTTCGGAGCCTCCGACTGTACATGTGAGGCCCACCTGTTTCACTTTGGGAACGCCCCTGATTTTGATCAGTTCCGCGCTGAGCGGGAAAATGCGAAGTGCTGGACAGACCCCGATCGGTAACCTTACCCTTGCTCAACTGCCGCAAAAAACAATACTACATCTGTGGAAGCAATCCCTAGAACGTGTTATTCACTTTTTTCTCTCCTATATCTTCAAATTAGTACTTAAGGTTCACCTTTAAAGAAGTATTTTAGAGGGCACATTGGGTGTATTCTACGAATAGGTTCATCTCCGTCCTGGCTGGTTGAACCAATGTTGAGGGCACGGCAAGTAGCGCTCCAATGTAATACCCACCCTGAAATAGAGGCCAAAACTTGAAGTAGGGGCGCGGTTAGGAAACAGTTAGTCATGAAACCGAAAAGGGGGGGGTAGCAGATCGCTCACGACGGCGAAGTGATCAACTAATTTTTTTGAAAAGTTTGTTAGTGGGGACGAAACACACCCTACAATGCAAGGTAAAGTGCATAACAATCCCTAGAGAGTATTTCCACATGGCACCCCATCTTTGTCACTTTTGGGGGCGAATGAGTGGTGAAGGCGGGAACCACTGGGCCGTTGATTGAAGTGCTGGAGATCGCTGGCGGGACAGGAGGTATCCCGCCAGTGTTCTCCTAACGCAAAGCTCCCCCGAGCAGTTGGTTATTGTGAGGCAGGCGCATAAATACGGAACTGTCCGCTGGTGTGAAGCAGAGCCAGCATGTATAGCAGCCCGTCATAATAGCGCCAGTGACCACTTGGAATAGGCATTTCCCAAAATTCTGTAACAAAATCCCAGGTATGTTCAGTGGTTGCCGCCAGCCCGGCTACGGCGTTCATCGCGACGAGTCCGCCGGAGTGCGCGCCGCCGGAGGCTGGTTCACCGTCAATGGTAAACTTGCTCCCATAACTGCCAATACCCTGGTTATAGAAAAATTCCAGAAGGCGATTGCTTTGTTCAATTTCCCAGGGGTCGGCGGCAAACCAGGCGTAATCAACGGCGACATTCATCCCGTTACGCCACGCGTCGGAGTAAAAGTATTCGCCGTAGCCCTGCGCATATTTAACTTCTCCCGTAAACTCGGCATAATTTGGCATTAAGCCTGTTTCTGGATTAGCTGTTGTTTTCCAAAAGGCCCGGCTGGCCTGGGCCGCTTCCGCCCAAAAATCGTTATCTTCCAACGCCCAGCGCGACCACAACTCATAGTACTGCGGCTGGTGATAAGAGGGATCGGTGAAGCGGCTTTCGCGCCCACTGGGCACAAAGACAACCTGTTTTGTCTCCGCGTCGAACATATTCGTGGTGACCTGACTTGTCTCACTCATGTGCAGCATGGTATGCAGAATCTCGTTGGCTTGTTCTTCGTAGTTGAAGATGCCCTCGCCGTTGCCCCAGCGCCCCGAGGCAAAGAATAGGGCCATGACAAACCAGGTTTCGCCATCCGAGGCGGGATTCGCGGCAAGTTTCTTGCCGTCCGGGCCGCAGTGCCACGCGAAATAACCTGCATACTGGCCGTCTTCGTTGTACATATAGGTTTTGGCCCACTTCCAGATGCGGTTAAATTCTTCCTGCTTATCCAACTGCACAGCGATCATCATGCCGTAGGACATTCCCTCGGAGCGCACATCCTGGTTATCGATATCCAGGAGGTATGCCATATCATCGCCCACTGGATAATAAACGCGCTCCGTCTCGTCGTTACCATAAAAAAGCTGCTGCCAGGTCTGATCGATGCGCGCCTGAATTTCATCCTCGCTCAATCCCAACTCGGCCAGCAGATTGCGGTACTGTCCGGTGAAAAATGCCCCCTGAACTCGGTGGCGTGGGGCCACCCTGGGCATAGACTGGCAGCGACAAACTCGCCGCAAAACAAATCAACAGGAGTGTGCAGACCGATTGTTTCATTGGGCAGTCGCCTTGGTGGTAACGATGAACTTCGCCGGAGTAACCGGGCCGAGGATCGTGAAGGATCCGGTGAGCCGGATATCTGCTGACGAACTGCCAACCATCACCATAATTTCGCCCGGTTCAACTACCAGTTCCATCTGCCGGTTGTAGAAGGCCATGACCTGAGCAGGAATATCAAAAGAAACGGTTTTCTGTTCGCCGGGGCGCAGGGTAACACGCTTAAATCCTTTGAGTTCCTGTACGGGGCGAGTCACACTGGCAACCGGATCCTGCAAATAGAGCTGAACGACTTCATCGCCCGTGCAGTCCCCCGCGTTTCGCACATCGACTGAGATAGTCACTGTTTCGGGCGCTTGCACCTGCGCCTGTGAAATCCGCAGATTTCCGTATTCAAACTGCGTGTAACTCAGCCCATGACCAAACGCCAGCAGCGGTTTTGTGCTCATATCTGCGTAGTCGCCGTGCCAGTGTGACCGCCCACCGGATGGTTTATGGTTGTAGTAAACAGGAATCTGAGCGGAAGATCGCGGGAAAGACATCGGTAGTTTGCCACTCGGGTTGACTTTCCCAAACAGAACCTGGGCGATGGCTGTGCCACCTTCCTGAGCAGGCAGCCAGGCATCGATAACCGCCGGTATATGATCCATACTCCAAGGAAGCGCGAGTGGACGCCCGCTGAGCAGGACGAGGACAACCGGCGTACCTGTCGCGTAGATGGCTTCGACCAGCTCCTGCTGAATTCCTGGCAAACCGATCTCTGCCCGATCAATGGATTCGCCGCAGGTGCAGCCGACTGTCATCCCTGATTTATCACCACAAACTAACACAGCAACCTGGGCATTGCGTGCTGCTTCAACCGCTTCGTCGATGCCTGAACGGTCGTCGCTCAGTACGTCGCAGCCAGAGGCATAGACAACTTTTGTTCGGGACGACAGCAGCGCTTTGATCCCTTCCAGTACCGTAACTGAGGGAACAAAATGATCCCAGAAGTTACTGGTCTCCAGGGTGAGGCGTTGATTAGGGTCTGGAAAATCGTGTTCGATATTTGTGAGAAAACGGCTTTCCAGGTGGGAGGGATAGTGATAATCGCCTTGCAGCAGGCGGATGCTGTCTGCGCCGGGACCAATAATCGCAATCGATTCGATGTTCTCACTCAGCGGCAGAAGTCCATCATTCTTTAGCAGCACAATCGATTTCTGTGCGATATGCAGGGACAGATCGCGCTGTTCCTGCGTGTTAAATACCTCGGCTGCTTTCTGCGCATCAACAAAGGGATTATCAAACAGTCCCATATCGAGCTTCATCTGCAGGATGCGGCTTACCGCCGCATCGATCAGGTCGATACCGATCTGGCCGACTTCGAGGGCCTTGCGCAGCGGATCGCCATAGCAGTCGAGTGCGGGCAGTTCGACATCAATTCCGGCTTCGAGAGCCATTACCGCTGCTACCTGCTTGTCTGGCGCGACGCGGTGATAATTTACCAGCGAGTCGATGGTGAAATAGTCCGATACGAGCACGCCATCAAAACCCAGTTCACCACGCAGAAGATCCACCAGCAGGTCCTTAGAACTGCCACAGGGAATGCCGTCCATTTCATGATAGGCATTCATAACTGTGGCAGCGTGTGCATCCTGAACCGCGGCACGGAAAGGAGGCAGGAATACCTCTCTCAGTTCACGCTCTGGCATATGAACCGGACCCCAGTTTAGACCCCCCTCTGGCCAGCCGTGTGCAACGAAATGCTTGGCAGTAGCAGCGATGCCAGTGCTCAGATCGGCCCCCTGGATACCCTTGATATAGGCGAGACCCATCTGTGTGACCAGATAGGGGTCTTCCCCGAAAGTTTCTTCAACACGTCCCCAACGCGGATCGCGTACGACATCCAGATCGGGTGCCAGAGTCTGGTGTGCACCTACGGCGCGCATTTGGGTACGGATGACTTTGCACATCGCCTCTGCAAGTTCTGGCTCCCAGGTTGCTGACAGTCCGATTGCCTGTGGGAAAGTCGTTGCTTCCCGTGCCAGGTAGCCTGCACAGCTTTCCTCGTGAACAAGAGCCGGAATGCCCAGTCGAGTCTGTTCAACCAGGAATTTTTGGATCGCATTGGCAAGCGCAGCGCTCTCGCCAGGCTTCAAAAGCACAGAGCCAGCTATACGAGAGATATGGCCGATGCCGGATTGGATTGTTTTCTGCGCCTTCTCTGCCGAAAATGCATGCTGATGATCAACGAGAGCAGTTGCCCAGATACCTGCCATCTGCGCCAACTTTTCGTCCAGCGTCATCTGGCTGAGCAGGCTGCGCGCTCGATCAGAAACGGATTGTTGAGTCCTTGCGTGAATTTTCATAGAGTTCTCTTTGTCAAAAACAGATCCAGAATCTGCCAACATCTAAGAAATCGCAGGCGGATGCCTGCGTTATATCCCCCTCGAATGTGCGGAAGGAGAGATTTAGCCCTTGAGTTCCCCACCTGTCAGACCCGTCACGATGAATTTTTCTGTGAACAGGTAAAAGATAATGGCCGGGATCATCAAAATGAGGACATAGGCCATCACCCGCGCCCAGTCGGTCCCATATTGGCCCTGGAACCGCATGATCCCCAGCGGCAGCGGCCATTTCTTCGGATCGTTCAGGATCAGCAGGGAGAGGAAGTAATCGTTCCAGGCACCCACTACACTCAACGTGGCGACTGCCGCCAGCGCCGGGCGCGAAATAGGAATCAATATGTGGCGGAAGAAACCAAACGTGGTGCAGCCGTCAATATAGGAAGCATCCTCAAGTTCGTTGGGAATCGCAATAAAGAAGCTGCGCAGAATAATCACGTTTCCCGGCAATCCGAAGGCAATCAGCGGGAAGATCACACCCCAAAAGCTGTTGATGAGATGCAAGTCGCGAATCTGGATGAATATCGGCAGGACCGCGACGACTATCGGGAATAACAATCCAAACGACAAGATGTTGAACATGATAGTTTTGCCAAAAAACCTTAACCGGCTAAAGGCAAAAGCCAACATACTTGACGTCACTAGATTGATAGCCGTAACAGCCGCTGTAATATACACGCTGTTGCGCGCCGATTGCCAGAAATCGTGGCTTTTTAAGACACTGGTGTAATTTCCCCACCGGATAGCGTGCCGGGGAATATCGAATGGACGAGCCTGAAATTCGCCGCTGGTACGCATCCCAGCCAAAAGCACCATCAGAATCGGGCCTACAATCACCAGACACAGGAAAATTAATATGGCGTATCGAAGCACCGTGAGGATGCGCTGTTCGTTCGACATGCGTTTGAAGGAGAATGGTTCACTGGTTTGCATAGTATCCTCTACAGGCTGACATCACTGGCAAAATCTTGGTGCATGATCATTCTTTGGTATCCAAGAGAGAAGACTAACGTAATGGCAAAGAGAATCAGGGCTACTGCTGCGCCATACCCCAGGCTAAAACTTTTGATCCCAAACTTGTAAATGTAGGTACCCATCGTCTGGCTGGCATTGACCGGACCGCCGGAGGTCAACACCCAGACCAACACAAACTGTTGGAACGCGCCTAACACCGACAGGAACACGGTTAATCGGATGGTGCTGCCCATCAACGGCAGGGTAATTCTACTCAAAACCTGGACGAGATTAGCCCCATCGACGCGGGCCGCATCCTCCAAATCTTTAGGGACACCCTGCAATCCGGCCATGTAAAGGATCATGTAGAACCCGAAATATTTCCAGGTCAGCACGATAAACACGGAGTAAACGACGATGTTGCGTTCAGCGAGCCACCCCACATTGCTATAATTGGGTACTATGATTTTTAAAAACCAATTGAGCAGTCCATCGGTGGGGTGCATGACATAACGCCATATCAGGGCAGTGATCACTTCTGAAAAAACAAAGGGAAGAAATAACAATAGACGAAAGATTTTGCGTCCCGGAAGATTGCCACGCCCAACAAGCAGCGCCAGCAGCATCGCGATGGGTAGTTGGACGGTCAGCGACAATCCCATGAGCTTGAAGCTGTTTGTGAGGGCAATAATAAATACTTTATGATCGAATGCTCGTTTGTAATTATAGAGTCCCCGATAATCTTCCAGAGGCCCCAGCCCGTTCCACTTGTAAAACCCGAATTTGACGGAACTGATCATCGGCAGCAGCAGGAAAATAAAAAAAATCGCCATGCCAGGCAGCACAAAGACCGAAGCAATCAGTGTCTGGTTGATGGTCCGGCGCGTTTTGAGAGGGACACTCTGCCGATAGGTTTCGGATATCGCATTCAGATTTAATACAGACATGGCTAGATTCCTTTGTTTTCGCCTAAAGTGTATTACATTTACTAGTTTAAGAAGATGTGGAGATACGTCGAATGTTGAGAGACGGAAACAATCTCCACATCTTCCAATTAGCTTACGTCAGCGTTTAGTCGAGTTCCATCGAGGCAGCGTCTTCGATGCTAGATGCCGCATCTTCGGGTGACATAGCGCCTGCAAAGAGACCGTCAACGGCGTCAAGCACTGCCGTCGCAATCGACGGGGCCAGGAATTGATCGTAGTACAGCTGGAAGTAGGGAGCATTGTTACGAGCTTCGAGCACCGCCAGCAGGTTCGGGTCGGTGATCGCGTCTTCCGCCGCAGCTACGGTCGGGACAACACCGAGAGGAGAAGTTGCCAACATACGCTCGTTTTCAGCCGAGGTGATGAACTTCAGGAAGTCGACAGCCTCGTCGGGAGCATTCGCGCCAACAGCGAAACCATTGCCACCACCCAATACATCACCGGGATCGCCTGCGCCACCTTCAACCATCGGGAACGGCATGAAGCCCAGGTTCAGTTGAGCAGCGAGTTCGGCATTATTGCCCGAATACGCGCCTGGTGCCCACTGGCCCATCAGTTCCATAGCGGCTTCCTGGTTCACCATCTGGGTCTGGGAGTCGCCATAGTTACGGCCAAGGAAACCATCGGCAAAGGGTTCGAGGGCAACGAGTTCTTGCAGTTTCTCACCAGCCTGCACGAATGGTTCGTCGGCGAATGAGCCTTCACGGTTGTAAGCGTTGAGGAAGGCTTCTGAACCACCGATGCGCAGCGCCAGATAAACCCACCAGAAGTGGCCGGGCCACTTGTCGCCCTGACCAATGGCGATGGGGGTGACACCAGAGTCCTTCAGTGCCTGAACAGCAGCGAGGAAATCGGTCCAGGTTGCAATTGGGGCTTCAGGATCGAGGCCAGCGGCTGCGAAGAGGTCCTTGTTGTACCAGATACCAACCGCGCCCCAGTCCCACGGAACGCCGTAGTATTCACCATCTTGGCCGAACAGTTCCAACGCTGCCTGAGCCGAGAAGGAATCTTTCCATTCGCCTTCGAGTTCGGGCGCGATATTGCGGGTCAGACCTGCATCGGCATACTGCCAAAGTACACCACCACCCCAGCTTTGGAACAAGTCGGGGGGATCGCCAGCCTGCATCACGGTCACCAAACGTTCCTTGAAGGCTTCATTTTCCAAGATAGTGATTTCAATGGTCACGTTTGGATGCTGCGCCATGTAATCATCGGCCAGGCCTTGCCAGACAGCGGCCTGAGCTTCAGCCGTGGTGATGTGCCACCATTTAATGGTGACTTTGTCTTGCGCCGAAGCGGTCTTGGCGGTATGCGCGCCAAAACCAACAAGCATACTGACTATTACAATCAAGCTGAACAGAGTGATGAGTTTCTTATTCATTTTTTTGAACTCCTCAGGTTTAGCTTTACGAAAGAAAACAACGTTATTGAAGGAAAAGAACTTATGATCGTTTTCAGGCACCTCCTTTTGCAGATTTCCTCATAGGCGTGCTCGGCATGAGTCCCGAATGACAAGTTTAGTCGCCAGAGTAATGTGGCGTGGAGGAAGTTCAGGATTTTCGATTTGTTCAACCAGCATCCGTGCTGCGATATGGCCCATCTGCTCTAACGGTTGGTGAATAGTTGTGAGCTGCGGATAGGTCAACAAGCACTGGGGGATATCGTCAAAGCCAATGATAGATATATCTTCAGGAATGCTTAGACCTCGGCTGCGAGCGGCTTCCATTGCTCCAAAAGCAGACAGGTCATTGGACGCGAAAACGGCTGTAGAAGGGTTTGATGAATTGAGCAGTGCGCACGTGCTGTAGTAGCCACTCTCTTTCGAGTAGCTTCCTGGCTGTACAAGATCTTGATCGTAAGATATGCCATTATCCAGGAGCGCCGCCCGATATCCGTCAAGACGATCTCGGGCACTGGTCAGTTCCATGATCCCCGTGATGAGTCCGATACGTTTATGACCCAGTTGGATGAGATATTGGGTCGCTTCATATGCGCCTTGCCAGTTCGTGCAGTCGACAATAGAACTGTCTGGAACAACCTGATCCACTAAAACGTAGGGAAAGGATTGTGTCTTAAGTGCATCGGTATAGGTCGTATCTAGCAGAGGAACAATCAGCAGCAGCCCGTCAGCCAGCCCTTTTGTGAGCTTCACCGTGTACGAAGCTTCTTTTCCGTTATCCCGGTGAGTGGTATAGAGGAGCATATCATAATTGAGCCGGTTGAGTTCATCGTCGATCCCGCGAGTAATTTCGTTGATATAACCGTTATCAAGGGAAGGAACGAGCAGGCCAATAACTCTCGACTTACCCCCGGCAAGGCTGCGGGCTTGTGGATTAACAACATAGCCCAGCCGGTCAACTGCCTCTAAGACACGCTGCTTGGTCGAGTCTTTGACAAATTCAAAGCCACTTAGAACGCGGGATACCGTCGAATAGGAAACACCAGCCTCACGGGCGACATCATGGATGGTAATGTTAGAGTTCAGGTTTGGCGGTTTCATCGAATGAATGCCCGTGAGCCTATAAGTATTGCAAACGCTTGTAATTTTAGATCCAAAAAAGGTCGGTGTTTTGAAAAAAGGCTACCATGCCCGCGTACAGAAAAAAGGAATATGACTAGATCAGTTGATCTAATTGGTCTGGCATGCTGTTGGATTTTTGCAAACGCTTGTAATCAGCATAGCACGACAAAAATTCTGTGTCAAGCAGTTGGAAGGTATTTCGCGCTCACCGTTCAGCATAGGCTTTGCTATATTCTCCAATATCTGGCGATCTAGTTCTTATCGCGCATCATGAACATCGAACTGAGTGTGATGACGTTTAATACGGGGAACGACTTTATCGCGTCTGACGATCTGGTTCAGGTAGTGAGAAATTCCGGCGCAGATATTGTTGGGCTACAGGAACTAAGCCCGCGTAATTCCGCTGCTTTGGAGACATTGTCGGAATACCCATTCCGGGTCTTAGTTGGGAAACGGTTTGATGGCAAGGGACTGCTTAGCCGCTATCCAATTGAAAAACACAGATTGTTCTCATCGGTTATAGCACGCCCGCATATCGAGGCAGTTCTGCATGTTGGCGAGCAGCCGATCATGATTTACGTGGTACATGCTCCTGCGCCCAATTACCGCCGTCTCGAAGTAAGAAGCCGGTACTCCTTGCCGGAAATTGAGCGCCTGCTCGATCTGGTTCAGGCCGAATCCCAACCATGTTCCTGGGCGATTTTAACCTCGTGGATCGAAGTGAAGTCTATCACCTGATTGCTCAAGCAGGCATGACTGACACCTTTCGAGCGGCGGGAAAGGGGCTGGGGCTAACTTTTCCAACACGCTTCCAGTTTCTTCCAATTCCGCTGCCCCGTCTGGTGCGTATCGACTACATCTGGGTGACGAAACAGTTTAGCCCATTATCGAGCGTGGTGGGGCATGGCTGCGGGTCCGATCATCTTCCTGTTATTTCTAAGGTGGCACTGGGTAGGGAGTAACTGACATGCTGCTTCGCGGGTTGCGTTTCATTGTATCGTGGCTTGTAACGGCTTTAGGGCTGATGGTGTTGGCAAGGGTTGTTCCGGGGGTAAAACTAAGCAGTTTTACGACAGCCTTGATCGGAACCCTCATTTTATCCATGATCAACGCCTTGCTACGTCCCCTGCTGATTCGCTTAACTCTTCCTATTTATGTATTCAGCCTGGGCCTGTTCTCGCTGGTCGTTAATGGCATTATCCTCTGGCTCGCTTCTGCACTCACCGATGGATTTGACCTGGACGGAATTGCCCAGGTTGCCCTCGTCTCCATTCTCCTGACGATGCTGAATATCGCTGTCGTCGGGTTATTCTCCTTAGGAAACAATGACGATTACTTCAACCAAATCATCACGCGGCTCAAATGGCAGTATCGCCACACACCAAAGGAGAAACAGCCAGGCGTTTTTCTTTTGGAAATTGACGGTTTAGCCGAACCAACCTTACGGCGCGCTATCGAGGAAGGGCATATGCCCACTGTGGCCCGCTGGCTGAAGGAAGGAACGCACCAATTGATGAAATGGGATACCGGCCTACCGTCTCAGACATCTTCCATGCAAGCCGGTATATTGCACGGCAGCAATGAAAATATCCCGGCATTCCGCTGGTACGAAAAAGACCAGCAGCGGTTGATGGTTTCTAACCATCCAGCAGATGCCTACGAGATTAACCGCCGCATATCAGATGGCAATGGCGCGCTAAATCGACACGGTATTAGTGTCAACAATCTTGTCACGGGCGATGCGGAGCAAATCGTTCTGACGATGAGCCACCTGCAGGATGATCAGGAAAAGATCATTCTTGATCCCAAGGATTTTTATTCCTTCTTCTCTTCTCCCTACGGCTATGAGCGCATCATGCTATTTACGCTGTGGGAAATGCTGGTCGAACTGAAGGAAGCATGGCAGCAGCGCCGAAAGGATATTCGTCCCCGCGTCAGCCGCGGCAAAGCCTATCCTCTGGTTCGGGCCGTTATCTGCGTCGCCATCCGCGATCTCAGCGTCTACTTCCTGATCGAAGATATGTTCAAAGGCATGTCGTCAGGCTACACAACGTTTGTCGGATATGATGAAGTGGCACATCATTCCGGGCCTGAAACAACTGACGCGATGCGCGTGCTCCGCCACATTGATAACCGCTTCCACCAACTCGAAAAAGCGGCACGAAAGGCCCCGCGCCCTTACCAGTTCATTGTGCTGTCCGATCACGGGCAGACCACAGGCGCGCCGTTCCGCCAGCGTTACGGTGTCACGCTGGAAGAACTCGTCCAATCCCTCGTGCCACAGGATCAGAAATTCGCTCCGACTGTCAGCGGAACAGAAGGCCCCGGCAAAATTGGCGCATTGATTGCGGAACTGGGTAAAGCCAGCACCCTCTTTGTGCGCTTGATTGGCCGGGTGTTAAACAGGACCAACTATGACACGCGCCGTAACAAGATTGAAAAAAAGGAAGACGCGGAAAACCCGGATATTGTGGTCTGTGTATCGGGCAATTTGGGCCTGATCTATTTCGCGAAAAAACCGGGACGGCTGGCACTTGAGCAGATAAATGATCAGTACCCTAATCTTGTAAAGGGACTGGTGGCCCACGAAGGGATTGCCTTTGTGGTCGTGAATTCTAAATCCGATGGGCCTGTAGTGATCGGTCGGGGGGGCCGCCGCTGCCTGAAAAATAACCGTGTTGAAGGCCGAGATCCACTGGAAGGGTTTGGCCCGCATGACGCCGAACATCTGCAGCGGCTGTCTTCCTTCTCCAATGTGGGCGATATCATCGTGAACAGCATGTACGACCGTTCCAATGGGCAGGTCGCGCCGTTCGAGGAGTTTGCCGGATCACATGGCGGGCTTGGTGGCAATCAAAACGCGCCATTTATCCTGCATCCAAAAGAATTTCTCAGCGTTCCCCCAATTGTTGGATCCCACAATGTCTATCCTGTCCTGCTGCGCTGGCTTCAGATGACAGAGGAAAAATCGTAGGGGATGTGGGGGGCGGTTAGCAATCCCGCCCCGCAGGTCGCCGCCCATTTATGAAATACTGGCGATGATCGTTCGTGCCGTTTCCAGATCGTTCGCCAGGATCGCGCCAACCGCTTCATCCAACTGCCCATTGATTGCGGCATCATCAGCATGCGCCTTGCGCAGATTGAAGATTTGCAGCGGAATCTGCAAGTCATCTGCCGTGAAGGAAAACTCAGTGTTCATAGTCCGCCGGGCATCCTGAAGAATTTCCAGGTATTGGTAACCGAACTCCTCGGTTGGCTCAATGATCGTGCCTTCTCCGTAATCATTCCAGGTGACGATCTGGACCACATCGGGCTGCTGATCGAGGGCCGTTTGCAGCGTGTAGCGGAACGTTTCGCCCCCTTGCGCGTCCAGATAACCATAGCTGTCCCGGACGCCCGCTTCTTCATAGATATCGTAGAAACCGGGCCACGCCCCGGCGACCTTGTAATCCCAGCGCCCCGCTTTGCGGTAAAATTCGCCGAGATAGGCTTCTAATGCCTTCTGGTTGATGTCGATACCAAACATCGGCGGCCAGGGGTAGCTCGACAACTGACCGGATACCATGTGTTTGTCAAGTGTGACTAACAGCGGGGATGGATCCACCACCGAAAACAAGGTTTCCCAGTCCGTCGAACTCTTGAAATATTGCGGGCCAAAGGTGAACAGGACAGGCTGACCGTTGAATTTCAGGTACGCATCATCGGTGAACCATTGTTCCTGCATATAACGGATCACGTCCTGGCCGTGCGGGTGGGCTTCATCTGCCGTCAGATGGCCATCATTGACCATATGCAGGATCGACTGGTCTTCATAACAGATGACGAACGTCAGTCCAGCCTTTTTGATCATCTCGAACAGCTTGTTCGTGCTCTCGTTCAGCGTCCCATAATCGCGGAAACTTTCCATGCCATACCAGTCCACGATCACACCGTCGATCCCGCTGAGTTTCATCAGCAGTACCTGATATTCGAGCAGCGCTTCGTCGCTAAAGTCGTAGGGTCCGGTCAAGGGGGTGAAGTGGGACGCGATCTGCCAGTGTCCGTTTTCATCTTTCTGTGACGGATCAAAGTGATTCATGGTCCAGTGCTGGCCCCAATATCCGCTTACCTCAGGGGTCTGATACCAGGGCATGTAGTGGGCCAGCAGCAGTGGGGCCATCGTTTCCTGTCTATCCAGCGGCTCGGCAGCAGCGTTTTTGAGCGGCAGGGCACTGCATCCAACAACGATCATAAGCACGATTATACAGGCTGTTCGTTTAACCATTTTATCCTCGGTCAGACGGCATGGTAAGGCCGGAAACTGGTTTGTACATCTTCCAATGCTGCCCCAACAATCTCGATATCGTCCAGATTATTTGATCCCAGGCCGAGCGCTGCCGCTAATTGCAGATGATTCAGGCAGGTGAGGAAGGGCTGCTGCGAGAAAGAAGCGGCGTTCGGATCAAAGCCCATGACGGCAGTCGCTACCGCATCTGTCGCCACCATATTTTTCCCTGCGACGAGTGTATTGGCGATCTTCTGGTTAAAATCGCCTGTCCAGGGACCTTCGCTGCCTTCGGCGGTTTTGATGCCATCGATCAGCGAGAAATGGATGGGCCGGGCGCGCACGAGGTCCATAACCACGCTCGGAATCCGGACCATCGCCTGCGTACCAGGGCCGTGCAGCGCCGAACGGTGTCCATCTTGCGCATTCATCATATACAGCGAAATTGGGACCGTGCCCATGAGGTTTTTCATGGAGAGCGTTACTCCGGCGGTCGCGTGACATTTCATCTTAGCAACCGACATGAACACATCGACTTCCTGGAGGATGGAGTGCATCGTAAACTTGTCGTAGACCAGCCAGTTTTCCCCAACAGGCATGTCAGCAAACGGATCGCGCAGGCGCGGGTTGTTCAGATCGATCAATTTCACCTGATCTTCAAAATCTGCGGCGATGTCGGCGCTGCCCCACTCCGTCCAGCAGTTGAGGTCGGTAATCGCTTCCACAAGGTATACTTCGGATGCTCCCGCTTCAAGGACGGCTTCGACCAGGGCGCGTGTCACCTCTGGATGCGTGACCATTGATTCTGTCGCGGGTTGTTCAAGCATCTGCTCAAAGCCTGTGCCACCCGTCAGATTGACCTTGATTGCGACGCGATTGCCGGGCTTTACCACATCACTCAGGCCGCCAAGCTGCTCGATCATGGTGAAGACGCGCTCTCGTACAACGTCGCGTTCGTAAAAGTCGGCCTGAGCCAGCGCTACCCGATACGGTTTGCCAGTTCGTTTCGGGAACGCAGCCTGTGATTCGAAAAAGGAAACCGGGTTTGATCCGACCAGAAAACTCCCGGCTACAGCGCTCGTTCCCTTGAGAAATGAGCGGCGCGTGAGCGATATGTGTTTAGTCATGATTCCTCCGGTGCTAGCGTGAACTCAAAATGCAGTACTGCGCCGATATCAACCCAATCTGATGTCTCGCTGATCAAAGAACCATTAACTGTGATGAGCCGTACTTCGACGTCTCGCTGATCAGGTGCGCCCGCGTATGTACCCGTCGTTGGGCCAATATCTACAGCCTCACCGTCAAATGTGATAGGAGTCTCGCGCACGGCTCCTGTCTGGTAGGCCATTGTCTCCCCATCATCCTCGATCAGTGTAAAACTACCTGCTTGAGAACCGTAGACGTTGACGATCAAAGTGTTATTGGTGCTACCATCGGCCCGCTGACCGAGCATATTTAACGTTTGATCATCGACCGTGCGAAGCGGGATCACCGCCCCTTCTCGCACAAAGAGAGGGACGCGGAAGAGTCCATCGACGGTTGTGGGAACGTCAATCCATTCCCCGACGCTGTCGTATAGCTCATGTGTGTAATAATTAAACCATCCCCCCGCAGGTAAATAAACAGGAACGGTTTCATTTGTGTTATCTGTCACCGCCGCCATCATCAAATCGGGGCCGATCATCTTCTGGTTACCCAGTTCCCGCGTGTTGGGATCGTCCTGGAAGGTGTACACCAGCGGGGCGAAGACAGGATCGCCATATCGATAGGCGCGGTGAGCCAGCGAGTAGAGGTAGGGGCTGAGTTCGTAGCGCAGCCGGACATTGGCACGGTTGCTGTCTACGTCACCAATCAACGAGGGCGCGGTTTCATAGTTGTCTTGCAGGTTGAACACGTGCGGGCGCAGGGGCACATCGAGCAGCGCTGAGTTTGCGAGCCAGATGGTGTATAACTCGTCCAGCGTGATGCCGGGAAGTGCCGCCTCGCGGTGGAAGCCGCCCACATCGGAGCCAAAATAATCGATACCGCTGAGCGACATCTGCATCTGTACGTTCATCTGCGCGGTCAAGCTGGTCAGGTTGGAGCCGATATCGCCGGACCACATCGCAACCCCGTAGCGCTGGCTCCCCACCGTCCCGGAGCGTGACAGAATGAACGGGCGGCGCTCGATACCGTGCCGCTGGTAGCCATCCCAGATGCTTTTTGACCACAGCAGGTTATAGATATTATGAATATCAGCTTGAGTGTGAAGCTCTAACTCTGGAAAGCCGTAGTACCACCCCACATCGTCGTAGTTCTCCGGCTCGCCCAGATCGGTCCAGTGGGCGATCACCCCCTCATCGATCAGGTGTTGGCGGCGGTTATCAAACCACCACGCGGCGGCGTCCGGATTGGTCCAATCGACCATGCCGCCAACGCCCCACCATTCGTTCATCTGAACAGGAGCGCACGTTGTTTCGGCACACTGGCGGACCAGGACGCCCTGCGCCACATCATCCGCATATCCTGCTGCGCTCTTGCTGACGTAAGGCTCCTCAATAGTCATAATCCCCAGGCCGTACTCTGCCCGCAGATTAGCAATAAATGCCGCTGGATCGGGGAAATTCTCTTCATCCCAGGCCAGCGATCCCATCTGGCTTTCGCTCTTGGGACTGACGCCTCCAAACCATTGCAAGTCGAGGACAAAGCCATCAACCGGGAAATTCGCCGTGCGCAGCGAGGCCAGGACGCTGTTCAACTCGTCCCAGCTCTCATAACCGAATTCGGATATCCATAGGCCAAACATCTGCTCCGGGGGAACAGGAGGGAAGCCGACCAGTTCCATATAGTCATGGCGCAGATCGGGCAGATCCGGCCCGGTCATCATGTACCAGCGTACTGGGGCATGCGATACCTTGACGGTAAAGGGGTCTTTTCTCAGGCTCCAGAACTGCTGGTAGATGGAATCCAGGAAAAGCGCGTAGTTTTCTGTGCCCTCACCGAGCGCATACAGAACGGGGAACTGCGCGTTTTCGACCAGTCCGCCGTTAAAGCGATTCATCTCATTACCATACAAATTCAGCATTGAGCGGTTCTGGCCTAAGAGATCAATTCCACCGCGTTTCTGGAACTGCTCGCCCAATCCGTACAGATCGGTTGTACCTTCCTGAGTAAACGTGAGTCCCTGTATCTCTGTACCATCCGCCATCGGGCAAACCGTCGTTAGCAGCAGATCAGGCTCGTGTGTCAGATCCGTGATCGTGAAACACAGCGTTTCCAGGTCGATATCTAGCCGCATATCAGACGTTTCGATGATGTTGGGAGCCGGAAAACTGATCTGTGATGGACCTGGATAGTCCGTCTTCAACACCATTGGTGAGACCGCAAGAGATGCTGTCACCAGGGGCTTCCTGGCTCAGTTCAAAATGTGCCAGATCATTGTCCAGCAGCTCAACGGTAAGATATTGTCCCGCCGCGCTAAACGTGGTGCGATAGATGGTGCTGGCGTGAACAGTCTGATCAGGAGCAAACGGGACTGCCGCCGCCACCAGCAGCACGATCAGCGCGATAGACAGCAGCTTATAATGTGAACTCATTGGCGCACTCCAAAATGGTATTTAGTAAGAAGGGGCGGGCTTCACACCCGCCCCAGTTTTATTGATGGTGATTGAACAACCGGCTGCTGAGATTATCCCTTAACACTTCCCAGCGTCAAGCCAGCCTTCATATAACGCTGCAAGATAATCGCCAGTGCCAGCGGCGGCATCAGCGCGATAAAGGCAGCGGCCATTTGCAGGTTAACCCCATAGTAGTTGTTAGCCAGGTAGTACAGCCGCACTGTGATCGGCTGGCGCTGCGGCTCGGTGACAACCAGTAGCGGCAGAAGATAATCCTTCCACAGATCCATGAAGGTCAGGATGCCCAAAATGAGCAGGATCGAGCGCGATAGGGGGAGGACGATATAGAACAGAACTTGCAGTTGGGATGCACCGTCGATGCGGGCGCTGTCAATAATTTCAGTCGGAATGCGATCAAAGAAATTCTTAAGCACAAAGATCGCGAATGCACTGGTTGCATAAGGCAGCCACAACCCCCAGTAGCCCCACTTGGAACCTAATGTCAGCAAATTCACGTGCAGGAAAGGCACATCCTTAAGCGTCACAAACAGGGGAACCAGATAGGCAATCCCTGGGATCATCAACGTGAGGAAAAAGCCCGTCATGATGATATTTTTGCCGATGGGCTTGAGGCGTGAGAGGCCATAAGCAGCCAGGGAAGATACGAGCAGCCGCAGCAGCACCCCTATCGAAACAATCTTAAATGAGTTGAAGAACAGGTGCGGCATCTCAAAATTTTTCCAGGCCGTCGAATAATTTTCCCACTGCGGATCCTTAGGCATCAGCCGCAGCCCAGACTTAAAAATTTCCGTGCTGTCCTTCAACCCACAGGTAAAGGCATAGACAAAAGGAAACAGTACCACCACCGCCAGCAGCAGCAAGATCGCCATTGCCGAGTAATAATAGGTACGTCCTTTGAACGTCCGCAGCTCAATATCAGATAACAGTGCGCGATTCATCTTAACATTCCCCCTGGTTAATCACTGGTGTTAAAACGGCGGTTGATCATCTGGTAAACGCCGGAAAACAGCATTAAGAAGATAACCAACACCACACTCCACGCCGACGCATAGCCCATGTCCATCCGCAGGAAGGCGCGGTTATAGATGTGCAGAACGGGCGTCAGCGTTTCTCGACCAGGACCACCTCTGGTCAGCAGGAATGGCTCGGTAAAAACCTGTACCACAGCCAGTACCTGGAGCACAAACAAAAGCGACATCATAGGAGCCAGGTGAGGAAGGGTGATATGGCGGATGCGCTGCATAGGTGATGCGCCATCCAACTCGGCGGCTTCATACAATTCAACAGCGATATCCTGAAGGACCGAAAGATAGATCAGGGTGGTTGCCCCAAAAGCGCCCCAGGTCATTACCAGAACAATCGAAGGTTTAGCCAGAGCCGGATCATGCAGCCAGCGCTGCGCCTCGATACCAAAGATATGCAGCAGTTGGTTGAGAAAACCGGAATCGGGGTCGTAGATAAAGCGCCAGACGATCACGGCGATAGAAATAGGTACAACGGTAGGCAAAAAGTAGACGATGCGGAAAAAGCCTTTGGCGATACGCATCTCGCGAATAAGAATAGCGATCAAAATGGGCAGCGAATAACCCATCAGCAAACTCAACGAAGCGAATTCAAAGCTGTTTTTTAAGATCGAATCAGTGGCCGGGTCGCGCTGCATTTTTTTATAATTGTCGAAGTCAACCCAGGTTGAATGACCGCGCAGGTTAACTTCTTCAAAACTCATCTTAAACGCGCGGCTGATTGGATACCACGCCACCAGAGCAAAGAGCAGCAGTGCCGGGAGCAGGAAGGCATAGGCAGCGATCTGGCGCGATAAACGCATCATCAGGCGTCCCATCAAACTATTATTATCACTGCTCAGGTTCAGGGTTTTTAAACGAGGGGTCACTTTTATCATAACGTTACTCCTCTTAAAAAGGGTCGGGTGGGACTTCCCACCCGACCTATTTCTGAATGTGTTTTAGTCGAGGACGAAAGCCTGGAAATCTTCAGCAACTTGGCTGAGACGCTCTGCCGGGTCTACACCTTCGTTCGCCAGGACTTCGCTGACCAAAACACCGAGTTCGGCGTAGTAGTCTTGCGCAGCGGCGGGGGGTTCGGCCTGAAGCTTAAGGGCACCGCTCTTGACGGCGTCGTTGAAGAGAACATAATTCTCAACGGGCAGTACGTTGTACTGAGCGCGGAATTCTTCGATCTTCGCCTGATAGTCGCCAACGTACAGGGGCAGCACGGGCTGGCCAACGGCACGGCCCTGCTGAGAGTCGGCAACGATAGAGGCTTCAATTTCGGTTGGGTCAAGCTGACGCCAAACCTGGAAGTAGAAGGCCGCTTCCTGCTCGTCTTCCGACGCGCCGGAGTCGAATCATCCACAAGTTGCCACCGGTCAGAGCAGCTGCGCCGTTGGGGCCAGCGGGAACCGGAGCGTAACCGAAGTTGGACAGGTCGGCATCAGGATACTGGTTCTTCATGAAGCTGAACTGGTCGCCTGCGTAGATAACCATCGCCACGCGGTCAGAGGCCAATGCTTCGGTAATGGCTGCCCAGTCGAGGGTCGCACCGGGGAGAACATCGTACTTCCAACGCAGGTCGCTGATGAACTGAAGGGCATCAACTGTCGCGCCTTCACCGAACGTCGCGGTGTAGGTTCCGTCGCCGTTAGACTTGATGATGTCTTCGGGGGTCGCGCCGAAACCGTAGGCGATGTCGGTATAATGCCAGCCGGTCGCGCCAGAGCCGTCATTGATGAATGCAAAGCCAGCAACGCCGCTGTCTTTGTTGGTCAGAGCAACAGCCATCTGAGCCAGTTCGTCCCAGGTCGCCGGAGGAGCCGAGAAGCCAGCGTCGGTCAGCATCTGGATGTTATAGGCCAGGCCGAGCGAGTAAGCGAAAGCGGGGATACCGTAGATCTTGCCATCCTGGCTGGCGATACCGAGCACGTTCTCATTGAAAACGCTGGTCAGGCCAGTCGCTTCGAAGTAAGGGGTCAGGTCTACAACTGCATCCTGCCCAATGAATTTTTCGGGTTCGGTGAAGTAGGTGTTGAACAGGGTGGGCAGTTGATCGCCCGCGAGCATAGCGATATAGGCCGTTGGATCATATTTAATTTCGAGGCCTTCAATGGTCACATTCGGGTACATTTCTTGGAACTTGTCAACCTGAGCCTGCCAGGTGGCGAGTTCTACCGTCTGGTCGCTGGCGGGCTTATCGCTCACCGTGATATGAACATCGCGACCACCTGCGATCTGATCGGGCATGGTAATAACCTGCGGTACCACGGTTCCCTGCCGGCCGAAGGTTGTCGCTGCGGGGAGGCTGGCGAGAGCGAGAACGGTTACTAAAAGAAGGAACAGACTTTTCTTCATCGTAATCTCCTGAATTTCTGGCGTTTGGCTGACTTTTTGTGCAGTATTTCAGCGCGCTAAGAATTATGGCTTGAACTTTTTGAGACGTCTCAAAATTATGGTATAATGACTTCGATGCTTTGTCAAGCAGTTCATCAAAAAGGGATTTGCGCTCTGGGATCAAATAAGATTACATATCTGATCGAAAGAGGGAGGCATTATGGCGACATTAAAAGAAGTTGCGGCGCTGGCCCAGGTACCAATACTTCAGGCGTATCATGTGCTGAGTAACCGCCATGATGATAGTGAGGAAGATACGCGGCACCGGGTTTTACAGGCTGCGCAGGACTTGAACTATACGCTTAAAATCACTCAGGTCGATATTGCCGACCTGGCAGATGTTGCAAAAGGCACTGTCTCCTATGCGCTGAATAACAGTGAGTTGATCAAACCAGCAACCCGGCAAAAGGTGCTGGATGCAGCTCAGGCACTCGGTTATCGGTTAAACATCACGGCGCGCAATCTGAAAACCAATCGCGCCGGGGTTGTGGGTTATTCCTGGCACATTGCCGATGACCCCAGCCGGATGAATAATCTCCTGGACCGCTTTATTTACCGAGTCACAATGGCGGCAGAATCGCACAGCTACCACATTTTAACTTTTATCCAGCCGCAGATGAATGCCGATCAGGTTTATGAAAATCTGATCTCCACCAGCCGCGTCGATGGGTTCATTATTTCCGACGTTGCCTATAACGATCCACGCATTGCCCGGCTTTCTGCGATCAATGCACCCTTTGCTGCCTTTGGGGGAATGTATCTCGGCGATGACGATTTCGCTTTTGTCGATGTCGACAGCAAGCGCGGGATCGAAATTGTGGTGAACCATCTGCTTGAGCAAGGTCACGAACGAATCGGGCTACTGACCTATCCCGTTGGCCTGCCGTTTGGTGATGCCAGAGAAGCGGGCTACCGGGACGCGATGCAGCAGGCAGGAATTCACGTGGATGAAGATTGGATCGCCTATACACCAAATATATTGCATTCGGCCTCACTCGCAGCACAACGCATGATGGATGCGAAACATCCGCCGACCGCGTTGGTTTGCAGCAATGATTTGATGGCCTTTGGAGCAAAATCGTATCTGGATGAAGCAGGCTCTGCGTATCCCTGAGGATGTGGCCCTGACCGGGTACGACGATGATCTGACAGCCGCCTTCCTGGGGATCACCTCTGTTCGCCAGCCGATTGATGATATTGCCAGGTCGTTGTTTGAAATCTTGCTGGGCGAAATAAATGAGGAGCCGGTTCCCCAACGGCAGGTCATTTTTGAGCCGGAATTGATCATTCGCCAAAGCACGGCACAAGGTTAATTTAAGCTTCACCGGTCAGAGTGCATCTGTTTGCCAGCTTTCCCAGGTCTGTCACAATGGCCCTGCCTGTTGCTCGATCAAACCAGTGCAGTTTTTCGCTGGGAAATCAAATCCAGACATCTTGGCCTGTCGCCACTCGAAACTCGGGGCGAGCTGCGGCTTTGAGCGTATTTTGTCCAAGCTAAATCGTAAGTAAGTTGTATGAACCGAGCGGCTCGACCATAAACACCCTGCTCGACAGCGCATCTGGAGCAGGCTCAGGCAGCACTTCCATATTTTCGGCCCGGATGCCTGCTATGATAGGCCTTCCATCATACCGAGCTAACACGTTGCTCAACTCTGGCAAGGCACGTATGGCAAAATTTTCCAGATAGAGGTATGCCTCATCTCCATCAAAACGAAGCTGTCCTTCGATCAGGTTCATGGGCGGATTACCGATAAATCCACCCACAAATTGATCGCGGGGCATGTCATAAACCGTTGTCGGAGTGTCAAATTGTAAAATTCGCCCGCCGCGCATGACAGCAATGCGATTTCCCATGTTCATGGCCTCGCTATGATCATGGGTGACATAAATGGTCGTCGTACGCAGTTTAGCCAGGAGCCGTTTTAGCTCAACCCTCATTTCCTGCCGCAGCGGAGCGTCGAGATTACTCAGCGGTTCGTCCATCAACAGAACCTGCGGCTGTACAGCAATCGCACGGGCAACCGCCACTCGCTGCCGCTGCCCTCCGCTCAGTTGTGACGGAAGGCGCTCAAGGTAATCTTCGATGTGCAGCAGTTCTGCCGCCCACTGCACTCGTTGTTGCACCTCTTTTTTTGCCACCCGCTTCATTTTCAATCCAAAGGCGATGTTGTCGTACACTTTCATATGCGGAAAAGTCACGTAACTTTGGAAAACCATCGAGATATTCCGATCTTTAGGGGATAAATGGGTTACATCTCGCCCGCCAATCAAAATCCGTCCTTCATCGACTTCCCCCAGCCCTGCGATTGCCCGCAAAAGGGTTGTTTTGCCACACCCATTCGGTCCAAGCAGGACAATACATTCATGATTACGCACATTCAGGTTGACATGATCCACAGCCCGAACTTGACCAAATGTTTTGACGACATTCTCAACGCGAATTTCAGCCATGATATCCTCTTGTTTGTCAAAAACGCTTGGCAATAATCTACTTGAAGAATATAAGCCAAGACTCATTTTAGGAGCATGAAAAACGGCTGCGCTTTAACACGCTCTAGCCAGCACATCCAGTGCCCACTAAAATAGAGTGGACACTTTGAATATGCACCGGGGTCCAAGAATATGGCAGGCGAACGTGTACTGGTTACTGGAATGGGTGTGGCGAGTCCGTTAGGCTGCACAATAGAAACCTTTTGGAGCCGACTGATAGAGGGGGAGTCCGGCGCGGTTGCTCTGGATGGGGAGGAGTTCGCCCACCTGAGAACGCGCATTGGGGCGAGAGTGACCGGTTATCGCGAGGAAGATTATTTTGATCGCAAAGAGGCCCGGCGGATGAGCCGCACCTCTCAACTGGCTCTCGTTGCGGTAAAACAGGCGGTGCAGCAGGCGCGCTTGATGGAAGCTGATCCAACTCGAATTGGGGTCATAATCGGCAGTTCCATTGGTGGCTACAGCGCCAGTGACTACTTTTTTAAGGATTATTATGCTTCCCGCAAAGAGAGTCCTTTTGTTATTCCTATCTGCATGAACAGCGCTCCTTCCTCCTCTGTTTCCATCCGCTATGGATTTCAGGGACCATTAATGGCGGTAGATTCGGCATGTGCCTCGGCTGCACATGCTATCGGTCATGCCATCCAGCTTATTCGGGCGGGTATCGCGGATATTGTCGTGACAGGGGGAGCCGATTCTCCCTTTACAACAGGCGTCATGGCGGCATGGTGCGCAATGCGAGTCCTGTCGGAGCGAAACGACACTCCCGCCGAAGCCTGCCGTCCGTTCAGCGCGGATCGGGATGGCTTTGTACTGGGCGAGGGAGCTGGTATTCTCGTCCTGGAAAGCGAGCGCTCAGCTCACCAGCGGCAGCAGCCAGCGCTGGCGGAAATGCTCGGTTATGGCGCGTCTTCGGATGGTTATCATATCACCCAACCAACTCCTGAAGGTCCGACACGAGCGATGCGGCTTGCGCTTAAGGATGCACAGCTTGCCCCCGAGCAGATCGACTATGTGAATGCACATGGCACGGGAACACCCTGGAATGATCGGACCGAAACAGAAGCGCTCAAAACGGTGTTTGGGCCGCGCGCCTATCAAATTCCGGTTGTGAGCAATAAAGCAGCCTTGGGTCATTCAATTGCCGCCAGCGGCGCGCTGGAACTTATCGGCTCTATTCTCACCCTGCGCGATCAGGTGATTCCGCCTACCATTAATTACCGGGTAGCTGATCCTGAATGTGATCTCGACTATGTGACAGCAGGCTGCCGCACTGCCGAGGTCCATTATGTGATGAGCAATTCCTTTGCTTTTGGCGGGAGCAACGCCGCACTCATTGGGGGAACCTATTCGTCCTGAGTGATCATCGATCTCATACCATCTAGAGAAGGTCTATGGTTAACTTCTACTCTCTCCGGCAGGTGAAACTGCTGCTGGTTATCTTGATCGTGACATCCCTTTTGAAACAACCCGGTCTGCTAAGAGCTGGAACGGGCTGTTTTGTTTCGGCGCAAAACAGCAGCGTGAATGTACGATCTGGCCCAGGCACCGGAGACGATCAGATTATTATCGGCGTATTGGAGGTGGGCGATTCGATTGAGGCTACCGGGCGCGATGCAACGGGTAGCTGGCTCCAGGTGGTTTATGTGGATCATGCAGGCCATCAGGCAGAACAGGCCTGGGTTGCCACATCAGTCGTTACGGAGCAGGGGAGTGAATGCGCCAGTTTGCCAACAATCCTGGAGACGCCATCTCCTGTCGAGTTCCGCCGGTTGATGGAAGCGCCCATCCTGCCCATGATCAGCGACCATGTCCGCGAGATTTTCCGGCAGGGGCAGGCGTTGGGTAACGTACCGAATGTTTTTACCACGCTGGGCGATTGCAATACCGACACGGCATTTTTTCTGCACGGTTTCGATATGAATCTGTATGATCTCGGCCCGTATGGTGACTTGCAGCCAACCGTCGATTTTTTCGCCGGATCGTTTATACACGACAGTCCGACAGCACAGGTTGGTTACAGTACCAGCACAATGCTTGATCCCCTCTTTGCCAGCCCACAGATTTGCCAACAGGGCGAAAGCTCGCTGGAGTGTGAATACCGGCGGGTGCGGCCCAGCGTTGCGATTATGATGTTCGGGCTGAACGATATGTGTTGTTTAACTGAGGAGCAGTTTAGCGCGTCGGCCCGGCAGATTATTGACATATCGCTGGCAAACGGCGTGATTCCGGTCCTGACGACTTTTACCTGGCATCATGACCGTTGGTGGTCGCAAACTCTCCGCTTCAACGCCATTATTCTGGACCTTGCTGAAGAATACGATATACCAGTGGTGAACTTCTGGCGAGCGGCACAATCTCTCCCTGACTATGGATTGGTGACGGGATATACTCACCTGACCGACAGCGGCTTCCCGGTCACTGAACCCCGTATTGTGTTCAACGGGCAGGAGAAAACGTCTGGGTTTGCACTGCGCAACTTGCTGACACTCCAGGTCTTGGACCTGCTGCGCCGCGAGGTTTTAACTACGCCTGAGAATTGAAATTAGCATTAGGAGAGAAATTTTATAAATCACCGCAGAGAGTCTTGACGGCTCTGTGTCACGAAGTGCCGGATCGCTGCCCGATGCAAATCAGTTTCACGCCGGAGTTTGCTGATCGCCTGCGCCGGGATATGAGCATCGAGGACAGCACGCTGCACAATCCGCATGGTGGTGGCAACACCTATACCCTCGAACGCGCACTGGAAGAAGACATGCTCGTCACCTCCGTCGGCTGGGCCAATTCCTACTATCAGGAAGCCAACTCATACGTAGATGAATGGGGGATTGGCTGGACCTCAAAAGTCTACGAGACGCCTTTCGGCAAGGGCCGCTACACCGAGATCGCCAGGCATCCCCTGGCGGAAGATGATGCTATCTTGTCCTATCGCGCTCCTGATCCTGCGCGCCTCGCTCTCTATAAGGAGGCGGAGACAGGTCATTCGCGATTACAAAAACGATTATTTCATCGTGGGCGCGACTGTCACGACCATCTTCGAGGCGGCGTGGGGGCTGCGTGGATTGCAGCAAATGCTTGTAGACTTCGCTGCTAACCCCGATCTGGCTGATGCGATTCTTGAGATTCCCTATCGCTATCACCTTCACGCGGCCAAAAAACTGGTTGAGATGGGCGTCGATATGATCTGGACGGGCGATGATGTGGGAACGCAGCGCGGCATGTTGATCTCGCCCCGGATGTGGCGCGCCTTCCTCAAGCCGCGTATGGCGAATTTTATTGCCGAACTAAAGGCGATCAATCCGGCAGTGAAGGTAGCTTATCACTCTGACGGTGACATTCGCCCGATTATCCCCGATTTGATTGAAATCGGCCTGGATGTACTCAATCCGATTCAGCCAGCCTGCATGAATCCTGCCGAACTCAAGCAGCAGTATGGCGACAAACTGTGTTTTTGGGGGTCGATTGACGAGCAGTATACGCTGCCCATGGGAACACCTGATTATGTGCGGGCAGAAGTTCTGGAACGGCTGAAGACTATCGGCAAAGATGGCGGTTTGATCATCGGCCCAACGCACCACGTTCAGTTGGACACTCCGCTGGAAAATTTCTGGGCAATGGCGAATACAATCACCAACACACCTTACGCCTCGCTCTAATCGCAAAATACTAGCGCGCCAGGGAATTACCGTGCGCGCCAGCATATCCTCATGAAGAATTCTCCAACAAAAAACTCTGGGCAAAAGAAGTACGACGTAGTATAATACTATATCGTACTATCTTGAGGAACGTCTATGGATGAACATCCAGCAAAACACTGCCAGCCTCCGGCCCAAATTCGTGAAGTGATGCGCGAAATTCTCCAATTGGAGGATATGCGTGCGTTTAATCTGTTTCGAGGGCTGAAAGGCATCGTTCGATTTCTGGATATCTTACGCGGGGAACACCGGAAAGATGGCAGCCTTTCAGGCGCACGGATGCGGATTCTTGTCCATCTCACCGTGAATGATCGTCTGGGACGGTGCGAAGGTGTACAGCCCAGTGAATTAGCGGATTTTTTGGGAGTGAGCCGCAATACGATCAGTACGCTGCTGAATGGGCTGGAAGAACAAGGCTTGATTGAGCGCCACCTGCACCCAACGGACCGCCGCCAACTGCTTGTCTGCATTACGCCGGATGGCAGGCTCGCCGTGCACAAGCATGCACCAGAATTCGGCAGATTCTTGTCGATCTGTTCTCTCCACTGTCAGAGGAAGAACAGGATCAACTGCTAAAACTGCTCGATAAACTGTTCAGCAGCTTTCTGGAACGGGCAGCCTTGATGGGAATCGATTTACCCGGTATGCCACCCGAAAAAAGCCACGAGAACGAGCAGTAATTCTATTAGTTGGAGAAAAGGAGACACCATTGCAACCACAAAATGGACGTGGTAGGCCAGGCCGTGACAAAATCAGCCGCCAGGGATTCAGCGACCTTGGGCGGGCACTTGAATACATCAAGCACTATCCCCGCGCCGCTGTTTATGCGTATACGGCTTTGTTTGTTGCCACGGGGGCGCAGTTGATGGTTCCCTGGCTGCTGCGCAATATCATCGATCATGTGACCAGCGGCACGATAGCCCACAAAGTGTTGGGATTACCACTCCAGGTCCAAAATCAGGTCATAACCCAACAGGGTACAACGCTTGCCCAACTTCACTCTGATGCTAACGGCGCGGAAAAGGCGATTATTGCTGCGTCGATCGCTATCGTTGTTTTTGCCGTTTCGCGCGGATTGTTTTCGTTTATCCAGAGTTACATGGGCGAAAAGCTGTCACAGAGTATCGCCTTTGACTTCCGTAACGAATTGTTCGCCAAAATCCAGCGCCTCTCGTTCAGCTATCATGATCGCAACCAGACGGGGCAGTTGATGATCCGCGCTACCGATGATGTGGAAAAGGTGCGGTTGTTCATCGGTCAGGGACTAATTTTTGCCCTGCAAGCAGTAGTTCAGCTTGTCGGCACGCTGATTATACTGTTTACATCCAATTTCAAACTGACTCTGGTGGCATTGCCCGTGCTGCCACTGTCCGTTATCCTGTTTGCGGTGTTTGGTGCGCTTTCGCAAGGACTGTTTATGAACCTGCAAAAGAAACTGTCGCATCTGAACACCATCTTGCAGGAGAATCTCGCGGGCATTCGTGTAGTGAAAGCGTTTGTGCGCGAACCTCAGGAACAGAAGCGTTTTAAAGCGGCGAATGATGATGTTCTGGCCTGGAACCTGAAAGTCAGCACCGTCTTTTCCTTTATTTTCCCCCTGATGTTTCTGGTCGCGAACCTGGGGCAGGCCGCTGTGCTCTATGCTGGCAGCTTCCAGATGTTGAATGGCTCGCTCACTCTGGGTGAATGGCAGGAGTTCAGCCTTTACCTCGCCTATGTGTTCATGCCGCTCGGCCAATTTGGCATGATCATCTCGCTTATGTCTCAGGCATCTGCCTCAGCGACGCGCGTTTTTGAAATTCTGGACGCGAAAAATGATGTCGAGAATAAGCCGAACGCTCCTGAATTAAAAGCGGTCCAGGGCAGTGTCAAATTCAATAATGTGTCGTTCCGTTATTTCAAGAGCGGTGACTATGTGTTGAAGGATGTGACGTTCGAGGCGCAGCCGGGCCAGACGATTGCCCTGCTTGGCGCTACTGGCAGTGGCAAAACCACTATCATCAACCTGCTGCCACGTTTCTACGATGCCTCAGAAGGCGCAGTGTTGATCGATGACCAGGATGTGCGGGATGTTACATTAGCCAGCCTGCGGTCGCAGATCGGTATTGTGCTGCAAGAAACGACACTGTTCACCGGCACGATCCGTGACAATATCGCTTTTGGCCGCCCGGATGCGACAATGGACGAAGTGATTGCCGCTGCCAAAGCCGCCGCCGCTCACGATTTTATCATGAGTATCCCCAACGGCTACGATACGCCAGTGGGGGAGCGCGGCACAACCTTGAGTGGTGGGCAGAAGCAGCGCGTCGCTATTGCCCGCGCTCTGCTGCTCGACCCGAAAATCTTGATCCTGGACGACTCGACCAGCAGCGTTGACCTGGCAACGGAATACCAGATTCAGCAGGCGCTGGACAAGTTGATGGAAGGCCGGACCAGCTTTGTGATCGCCCAGCGTATCAGTACGGTTTTGAATGCCGATCTGATCCTGGTGCTTGAAAAGGGCCGCATCGTGGCACGCGGCACACACGAGGAATTGATGGAAGCAAGCCCGATCTATGTTGAAATCTACAATTCTCAATTGGTAGAGGACGTGCAGTTGGATGAAGTCATTGAGGAGGTGCGTCCATGATGCGAGATCCGCGCCACCTGCTTGAGGGAGAAGCCCGTAAGGCAAAAAGTGTCCGGTCTACACTATACCGCTTATGGAAGTGGTTCGGCGGCTACCGGATTCTTCTGGTGTTGGTGCTGTTGTTTGTTGGATTCAGCACCTGGGCACAGGTCAAAATTCCCGATCTCATCGGCCAATCCGTAGACTGCTATGTACAGCCCTACCTTCAGCGCGACTATGGCGGATCGCGTCTGACTCAGGGTAGCGAAAGCAACTGCTGGTATACCAATGATACGAATCTCTCGCATTCCAAAACTATTGCCGGGATTCGCGGCATCATTCTGCTGCTGCTGGGGCTGTTTATCAGCAGCGCTGTGGCAACCGGGCTTGGCTTTTATACCATGCGCCGGGCCGGACTGAATGTGCTGCGCGACTTGCGTATGGAAATCTTCAGGCATGTCCACCGCCTCTCGTTAGGGTTTTACACCAAAAATGAGGCGGGCGATGTGATGAGCCGCCTGACAAACGACATGGATACTTTGCAGCAAGCGGTCAGTTTCGCCCTGATCCAGGTGGTGCGCGGCGTGATGATGCTGGCCTGGCTGGTCTATGCCATGTTGAGCCGCAGCGTTCCTTTTGCTTTGATCAGCATGGTGACCGTTCCTATCATGATCGTTGCCACCTTCTGGTTCTCCGAACAGGCGCGCAAAGCATACCGCCGGGCGCGTAAAGAAATCGGGGATGTGAATGCCAACCTGGAGGAAAATATCGCCGGGGTGCGCGAAGCACAGGCCTTCACCCGTGAAGATGAAAATATCGCCCGCTTCCGCGAGTCGAATGCTGCTAACCGGGATGCCAACGTACGCGCAGTCGCATTTACGAGTGCTCTGGCTCCTGCTCTCGAAGCGCTGGGCTATATTTCTATCGTGATTGTGGCTGGCGTTGGCGGTATCCTGATGCTGCGCGGGCAGGATCTGTTTGGGACGATTCTCTCGCTGGGACTGGTCATCACCTTTGTGTCCTATGTCCAGCAGTTCAATTTCCCGATCCAGATGATCGCGACGCTGTGGACGAATATTCAAAACGCTATCGCGGGCGCGGAACGCATCTTCGATTTTCTCGATGAAGTTCCGGACGTGCAGGATAAGCCGGACGCGATTGAGATGCCCACCATTCAGGGGCATGTTGAACTGCGCAACGTGTCAATGCACTATAAGGAAGATGAACCCGTTCTGCGCGGTGTAAACCTGGAAGCGCAGCCGGGGCAGACGATTGCTCTGGTTGGTCCGACAGGCGCGGGTAAGACCTCGATCATCAACCTGCTCCCCCGCTTCTGGGATGTCACCGGTGGGGCGGTTGTGATCGATGGATACGATGTGCGCGACGTGAAACAGGCCAGCCTCCGCAGCCAGATTGGGTTGGTTCTGCAAGATACCTTCCTGTTCAGTGATACCGTGATGAACAACATCCGCTATGGACGGCTTGAAGCGACGGATGAAGAAGTGATCGAGGCGGCGAAATTGGCTCGTGCTCATGACTTCATCCAGAGCCTGCCGGAGGGTTACAATACGGTCCTGGGCGAACGCGGCAGCGGTCTCAGCCAGGGGCAGCGGCAGTTACTCGCTATTGCCCGCGCCGCACTTGCGAATCCTCGCCTGTTGATCCTGGATGAAGCAACCAGCAGCGTCGATACGCGCACTGAACGGCTGATCCAAAAGGCGCTGGAAGAATTGCTAAAGGGCCGCACCAGTTTTGTGATCGCCCACCGTCTCAGCACCATTCGCAACGCGGATCAGGTGTTTGTGATTCACAACGGCGAGATTGTCGAGCACGGCAAGCACACAGAACTGTTGGAACGGAAGGGCTTCTATCACGACCTGTATATGAGCCAGTTCCGCCGCGATGTTCCTGAACCATCATCGAACGGGAAGGGTTCAAAGGAAATAATTCCAGCAGAAGGTGGCGCTGATTAAGTAGCGCCTTTGTCCCAAGCACAAAGAAGGGCGGACCTCATAACAGGTTCGCCCTTCTTTGTGAGCTGTGTTGCCGTGCTAAATGGGTCCGCCACCGGACCGGATAATCGTTTCATTCACTTCGCCAGAAACGGCTTGATCGGGCTTCGCGGCAAGCAATGCGCCAAATAAAGGCAGTTCGCCAGTGCGAACGGCGTGCTCGGCATAGAGAAACATAGCCGCAGACCATGCCTGTTCATCAAAGCCCATAGGGTGCCCGGTCTGACCGTGCAGCCACTCGTTAAAGCAGCAGTGTGTATCCGTTGCCAGCGAGTTCGCTTTTGCCAGCGAGACCAGCATCGCTTCTGCGCGTTCTTTCCATCCGTGTGCGACCAGCGCCGCGACATGGAAGCCGCCGATCATCGGCCAGATTCCGCCATTGTGATACTGGTGCGGCAGGTTCAAATTACGGCTGCGGTAATATTCGCGCCATTCGCGCTCATTCGGGTAAATGGGCGGATAAATCGCTTTGGTGGGGTATGGTTCAGCCATCCCCACTTGTTCCATATAGTGAAGGATATGTTCCCGCCTGTGCCCATCCGCGATGCCAACCAGAATCGCGAGCAGATTGCCCAGGCTGTCGCACCAATCGCCATATTCGCGGAAAGCGACCCAGGGCAGATAGTAGGGGCGGCTGGAGATAGTGCCGATATTGTGGTAGAGCATGAACCATTCCAGGCGGATGTTCTTCAACTTTTCCAGGTGCTCCGCGAAGTGCTGCGCCACCCAGCAGCGATCAATCCACATGAGCAGGTTGATCCGTTCGTGAACGTCCGCCGCGCCGATATAGGGATCGTGACCCGGAAGGTTGCTTAACTCGCTGCACAGTTCAGCGTAGGCCAGCAGCGCGGCGTAGTAGAGAACATTATCGTACAGGACGTTATAACGGACGGCGAGCAGGTCCATCCAGTCTCCCGCTTCTGGCACTTCCAGGAGACCGCATTCGTTCATGTCCTGGAATTCCAGCCATGCCAGCGCGCGTTCGATCCCGGCCCAATGTTCCCGTAAAAAGTCTGCATCATGCGTGATCTGATAATGCAGGAAATGGCCGAGGATATACCACAGATTTGCATCCACTGCGCCCGCGTTTTCGGTACTCACATAGCCTGTATCGGGGTTCACATTGAGTTGAATCAGGCCGCGCCGTGATTGGAAGCGGCCCATCGTGACGAGCGAAGCTTTTCCCGCAGCCAGTAACTTCTCGTTACCCGTTACCGAAGCCCCCAGGAACGTGATGATGCTGTCCCGCGCCCAAACCTGTGGATACCCGGCAGCCAGAGCCGAGGCTCGAAACCCATTGGGTGTCGCACAGTTGAGCAGCACATCAATGGCTTGTTGTTTCGTCAATTGGATAAGAGGCTCTTCCGATTTCATGGCACAAAACCCTCTTGGAGATTTGCAGTAATAAAGATTATAGAACTAACGTTTAACTCCGCCGGATGAAATCCCGGCAATAAAGTAACGCTGAAGCAGGATGAACAAAATCAGGATGGGCAGCGTTGCCAGCAAGGACCCCATCATGAGCAAGTTCCAGGGTGTGCGGCGTTCACCTTGAAGCAGTGCGATACCAATGGTAACAACCCGCGTCTTGGGCGTGCTGGACACAACCAGTGGATATAAAAAGTCATTCCAGGCTGCTTGCATCGTAATCACGGCAAAGGCTGCCAGCGATGGGATTGACAGGGGCAATGTGACGTGCCAGAGCACCTGGAGGGGGTTTGCCCCGTCGATGACTGCTGCCTCTTCAATTTCCAGCGGGATTTGTAAAAAGGCTTGCCGCAGCAAAAATAAAGCAAAAGCGCTGAACACGCCGGGAATAATCAGGGCATAAAAGCTGTTGAACCAACCCAACTCGCGGATCAGCCGGAACTCCGGGATCAGAATCGCCTGAAAGGGGATCATGAGCAGGGCCAAACACAGGGCGAAAATGATGTTTTTGCCGGGAAACGAATACCGCGCGAAACCATACGCCGCCAGCGAACAAGTGACCAGTTGGCCCAATGTTCGCCCGAGAGTGACCAGCGCCGAATTGAGCAGGTAGCGGTTAAAGTTCTTGGATGTGTCATAGAGAGAATTGAAGTTTTCGCGGCAGACTGGATGTTTAGGCAGCCAGTGCACAGGAATTTTACTCAGTTCGATGGGAGGCTTGCAGGCCGTTGATGCCATCCAGATGAAGGGCATCAGCATCACAATTGCCCCGGCAATCAGCACGGTATAAGAAAACAATTGGACCGGTAAAGAAACCCGGCGGTGAGTTGGAAGATCGCTTCTTTTTGCCATAATCCTACTAGGCCGTCTTCGATTCGTAGTAAACCCAATATCGCTGGATGAGCAGTTGGAAGATAGTTACTCCCAG
Organism: uncultured Chloroflexia bacterium; assembly: GCA_963753545.1. GTDB lineage: Bacteria > Chloroflexota > Anaerolineae > Aggregatilineales > Aggregatilineaceae > CAVWCQ01. The sequence goes on along the minus strand of CAVWCQ010000008.1, from coordinate 3,422,598 downwards.
AATGGTCGTAAACAGCACCAGCGCTATCGCCGAGGCATATCCAAACTCTGAGCGCGTAAATGCAGTCCTGTACAGATAATAGGTTAGCGTAGTGGCGCTGCCAGCTACCCCGCCAGGGACCGTGCGCAGGGTGATGATGTACACCTGATCGAAAATCTGGAAGGCGTTGATAAATGCCAGGATCGTGATCAGGAAGGTGGTTGGGGAGAGCATCGGCAGGGTGATATAGCGGAAGCGCTGCAAACGATTTGCCCCGTCAATCAATGCCGCTTCGTAAATAACATCAGGGATCGCTTGCAGCCCTGCCAGGAAAATGACCATGTCAAAACCGATCCGCTGCCAGACAGTCACAACGGCAACCGGGATCAGTACCAGTCCGGGGTCTACCAACCACTTTGTCTCGGCCAACCCAAACGGTTCCATCAGCGTGCTCATAATGCCATAGCGCGGCTGAAAAATGCTGGTCCAGACGACCGAAGCAGCAACCGTTGATGTAACGACAGGTATAAAATAGATCGTTCGCAGAATGCTGCGCCCACGCAGCGGTTGGTTGAGCAGCATGGCGACGGTGAGCGCCAGGACGATTTCGATGGGAACGGTCAATCCGATGAGCTTAAGTGTATTCGTCAGGGCTTGCGTAAACTTATCATCTTCCAGCAGGCGCTGGAAGTTCTCGGTGCCAATAAATTTCGCGGGTTTCAGTCCATTCCATTCCTGGAGTGATGTCCAAAAAGCCATCAGGACTGGAACACCAAAAAAGAAGAACAGCCCCAAAACGTTAGGGGCAACCAGCGCCATGCCCCATAACGCTTTGCGGCGGCTGAGTGGGGTGGGTCCAAGCAGTTTGATCAAAGCTCTTCACGTCTTTGAAAAAATAAGAGGCCAAATAAAGAGGGGAGCAGAATTTCTGCTCCCCTCTGACAGACTTTACTGGTTGAGGTATGGATCGATTGCTTCACACGCCGTCGCGACAGCATCTTCAACAGGAACATCAAGATCAAAGATGCTGACCACGATCTCGCTGTTGATGGCGTCCCAGATTTCGTCAAAGACGGTCACACCCTGCGAGTCTTTGGTCGCGTCAACAAACGTCTGCACGTTCACGTTGGTATCACCGAACGAGTTGAGCCAGAGCTGCTGGACTTCGGGCGAGGGGCTGGCCGGGGCCACATTGCCACCCTGCGCAAAGAAGGTCTGGCCTTCATCGCTCGCCAGGTACAGGATCAGGTTTGCCACGAGATCAGGATGCTCCGTGCGGGCCGAGGCGACATAGCCCACCGAGTGCAGGATCGAGCGGCTGCGACCAGAGGTGGGATTCTTCGGCAGTTGCACGACGTCCCAGTTGAACGGAATATTCGTGAAAGCGTCTGTCAGTTTCCACGACCCGCCCGTGACCATCGCCGCTTTGCCAGACGCAAAGAAATTGAAGGCGTCATCAGCCGACGTTCCGCCGAGGGTCGAGATGCTGGGCATATAACCGTCGTCGTACAGGCCCTTCAGGAAGTTAAGCGCTTCCATATTGCCCGGCTCAGTGAGCAGGCAGGCTGTGCGCTTAGCATCAACGATGGGCGTTTCACCCGTTGAGGCGATCCAGTTCGGATAACCGGCCTGGAATTCAACGTAAGCAACCGCGCCGTAGACATCCTGGTCGGCATTGGTCAGCGCGGCGGCATCGGCGGCGAAATCGTCCCACGTCCAATCAGCGGTTGGATAGGCCAGCCCTGCCGCATCGAACATGTCCTTATTGTAATAGACAGCGATGGTGTCCCAGTTGACCGGGGCTGCAAACAGATCGCTGTTGTCGCCCCAGCGGTATGGATCAACCATGCCGCTGCCCCAAACGGTGGTATCAACACCGTATTGATCCCAGTAGGGCTGGAGATCCAGGAGGGCATCATTCGACGCATAGAAGAAGAAACGGTCCTGCGACATATTGAAGATGTCGGGCAGATCGCCGCCTGTCGCGTTGGTTTTCAGCACATCCCAATACTGGGCCCAGGGCTGAACCTGAACGTCAACTTCCGCGCCGGGGCAATAATCGGCAATCCAGGCTTCAATCGAGGAATCAATGATGGTTTTCCAGTTTTCGTCCCATACCCACATGGTCAGCTTGCCCGGATTTTCGCAGGCAGCGGGTTTGATGACCGGATTTCCACCATCTTGCGCATGAGCCGGAATGGCAATCAGCAGCGAGAGTAGAACAACGAACAACAAAGCTGTTTTACGTTTGTTCAACATTTGTTTCCTCCGTTAAACAATTTTCAGATGGCAATGCTCGTCTGGTTTCGAAAAAGAGCGTTTACATCTCCCTTTTTCGTCGTGTGAAGAAAGCGGCAAAGTAGGAAAAGAATAGCATAAGCAGGGAAGACATGCAAACGCTGTCCCTCATTCTTAACGCTCTTAGAGCTTTCCCGCCAATGAATTGATCAGTCCTCGCGCCGCGCCCATCACACCCGCATTTAGTTTTAAACTGGCCGGAACAATCCGGGCTGGGCTGAGCGCGACCATTGAGCCGCGCTGTTGGACGGTTTCAAACAACGTTGGCGTAATCAAATCCCAGCCTTGCATCACGCCGCCGCCAAGGATCACGATCTCCGGCGTTAAGATGTTGAGCAGATTCGCGATCCCCACGCCCAGGTAGAAACCCGTCTGCTGCATGACTTCCAGGGCCACGGCATCGCCTTGTCGTGCCGCCGCATAGACGAGCTTAGCCGTGATCCGCGCCGGGTCCGATCCGGCAAGCTTGAACAAAATGCCGTCCGGTGTGGCTCGTTGAGCGGCAAAACGCGCAATTGCTGGGGCCGCTGCTAGCATCTCCAGGCAGCCGCGTGCTCCGCAGTAGCAAGCCGGGCCGTTGATATCAAGCGCCTGGTGTCCAACTTCGCCCGCGAGCAGACCTCCGCCTCGGTACAATCGTCCGTCCAGTATTAACCCCGAGCCAATACCTGTTCCAACCGTGATATAGATCATATGTTGGCTGCCCCGTCCTGCCCCGGCCCAATATTCTCCCAGAGCAGCAACAGCCGCATCGTTCAGCAGAACGACAGGTAGCTTAAATCGATTCTGAAGATATTTGACAGGCGACGATCCCTCCCAGGTTGGCAGCGTGTACGGGTTGTGAATGGTCCCCGTAATGGAATCGATCGGCCCGGTGCATCCCACGCCGATCCCGTAAATCTGGCTGAGACTTACATGCGCATCGCTGATGACCTTTTCGATCAGCTTTCCCAACCTGTCAAATCCATCTTGTGGCCCGCGTTTGGGCTGGGTCAGGATCGTGTCACGGCTCAACACATCTACCCGTTCACTGTCGATAACTGCCGCTACAATACTGCTTCCTCCAATATCAACGCCAACAACCAGCATAGGATTCCTCTTGTCAGGGCTGCACGATATTCGGCGCAAAATCAGCAATAAACGATTCCGGAACGCGGATAGGCCGTCCCGTTGAGAGATCGATCCACACCCAGACCGCAAAGGCGCGTGCGAGCAGGGCCTTATCTGATGAGCGAGATACGCTGTAGTGCCGTATGGCACTGGATCGCTTCACGTCCGAAATCCAGGTAGCGACCTCCAATTCATCGCTCATCACAGCGGGCTGTTTATATTCAATGCGGTAGCGCCGGGCAACGATACCGAATCCTGCCTCTCCCATACGTGCCATCGACCAACCGCGTGAGGCGGCGTCTAACACGCTGCAATCCTCAAAATAGGACATATACACCGCGTTATTGACATGCTGCGCCAGGTCCAGGTCGCGCCATTCGACCCGCCGCCGCATGGTGAATAAACCGGGAGGCGGCGCGGGGGGTTCGGGGTATGGCTCTCGCTGGGGCTGCTCTTCCGGTAGACCCTCTGGATAAAAGGCGGCGATCATTTCTGGCGGGATAGTTGCCGGACGTTTGGTCGTTGTGTCGAGATAGACCCAATCGGTATGGGCCTGTGCCGCCATCTCACCCGATTCACTGTGGCGCAGTTCGTACATGCGCCGGGAGCGGACACGGAGGAAATCGGCGACCCAGGTCTTAACCGTTACCGAGTCTCCATAAGTGAGCGGGCGCAGGTAGCTGATATCCGTTTCGCGGATCAGCCATTGGCGCTGCATAGCTTCGTAGCGCTGGGTATCATATCCGGCTGCTGCCGATGCGTCGAGCGCTGACTCCTGCATATAGTGCAGATAGTTGGTGTGATTGACGTGCCCATAAGCATCGCACTCGTAATGCCGCACGCGAAAGGTGCGCTCCTGAACCAGGGGCATTCGATTCTCCTTGTGTGAGCAATGACCCTTTGATGTTAACTCTCTCAGGAGCGACTATGCCACTATCCTTGTTCGGTGTTGGAAAGTGCAGCTTCAACCACTCCCCCATGTTCGATATTCTGATAAATCATCCAATAAAGCCGGACAATCAGAACGTCCGGGCGATTGTTGTTGAGGGTGTGCGGTTTTTCCTGTTGGTAGGCAACCACTTGCGCGGCGGCGCGGAACCAGCCAGGAATGTCTGGCTACGATTTCTTTTTTCGCCCCCGATATGGGACGTGAATCAGGCTGGCTGCCCGCCGTTTCGTTTCTTCGGGCCGCCGGTCATAACGCGCGGTCGTTTGCACACTGGCATGGGCCAGCATTTTTTGCACCGTCACAATATCTGCTCCGGCGTCCAGCAGGTCCCCGGCCAGGGTACGGCGCAGATCGTGTGGAGAAAAATGATCGACGCCTGCCTCTTCGCCACGTTTCGCCAACAGATTGTAAATGGCCTGTGTGCTCATCCGCCGAGGAATGGCCCTTCCCGTTTTGGTAATCGGCCAGAACAGCGGCCCTGATTTTTCGCCACGTATTGCCAGCCAATCTTCGAGGGCACGATAGGCACCGCTCTGTGGGATATGGGCCATATACTCTTTTCGTCCCTTGGCATCACGCACGCGGAGCGTTTTAGCTGAAGCATCATAATCATCAAAGTCAAGCTTGATGACAGAGGCGCGACGAATCCCTGTTGCATACATAATGGCAATGATCGCCGCATCTCGTACACCAGCAGGGGACGGATCAATTTCGCAAGCGCTTATGAGGGCATTGATCTCGCCGAATCCAGGCTGCGGCCTGCTGGCAGCGTTTCACCCTTCACCGCGCCAACATCTTTGGCCCGCTGGAAATCTTCCGCGCTCATCATGCCCAGCTTCCAGGCATGGTGGAGAACCTGCCGCAAGGCCGACAGCATTTTGTTTGCCGTCGCAGGCTTATATTGTTCCGCGAGTTGGGAACGAACGGCGGCGGTGTGCTGGTAGCGCACTTCGCCCCAGTTGATCGACATGGCATCATACTCGCCATTGGTCAGCATCCCGGCAATCGTATCGAGGGCGAGGTGCATGGTAGGGCGCGACCCCTCAGCCAGGCTCGCCAGGTAGACCACAGCCGGATTCTGATCCAGCGGAACATTAGAGGGCAAAATCAAACTTCGTTGTGAACCGTAGGGAATGATCTCGTCTGGCATCATAGCGCTGCTTTCAGGACAGGTTAACGTGTTTCCATTCTAATCGAAATCATAAGTTTTGAGAAGTGGCATTCTCATAAGTTATTCAGTTTGGACAACTTGGAGCCATACTCAACAAAAAACACCTGGGACAACCCCAGGTGTTCTCATGCTTTCGTTTCTTGTCATCAGGGTACGAGCGTGGAGCAATGTCCCTGGTCTGTCTTGGCAGCGGGCGGCGGCGCTGCCAGCCAATCGACTGCATCAGCGGGTGGCGGTAGTTTATCAGTTCCGCAGCCTACATCGATCCCCTCCGCGTTCGCCAGATAGAGCGCCACGATGAAGCTGTAGCGAGGTGCAGCAAACGACGTGCCCGCCTGGGGATACTTGTCCAAAGTCGATTGAGGCGTCCAGCTTGCCGCATCGGGAGGCCAGGTCCCGCCCATAATAATCCGGCCCGCGTTTGAATAGGCGGCGCGCGGTACAGACGCTTCTTCGAGGTGTTTGGCTCCGTTATTGGCACTGATGGCGATTACCTGGGGCCATGCTGCGGGATAAAATGGGAAGTCCAGCCCAATCCGGGTCCCATTTTCGTCCAGCAGGCCGTTGCCAGACGCGCCTACAAAATAAATGGTGTGTTCCGCTGTCTTTTCCTGGTCGGCGGCATACTCGGTGCAGATAACCGAAGAATCACCCTGCGGGCAAAACTCACTTTGGAATGTGCCCGTCAGTGTGGTATGGAAAATATCTTCGGTATACAGCGCCCCAAGCACCTGGGCGAACGCCGTTGGATCGCCGTCCACTCCCGCGAACTCACGCAGGAGCCGGGTATAAGCGACAATATCGGTCACTTTTTCGCAGGGGACAATCGCAAAACTCATATTGACCACGATACGCATATTCGGGTCCTGGCTGCGAATATCGGTGATCATCTCATTGAGCTTCTGGGCAATATCAGGAAAAACAAACCCCTGCGCATCCAACACCTGAAGACGGATATCCAGCCCTTGTGCCTGCGGGAGTTTCAGCATTTCCTCAAATTCCATCTGGATGCGCTGGCCGTGCGGTTGATCCCACAGCGATGTGCCCTCCGTTACAAAGGCGGCAGTCCCTTCCGTAACGAACGCGCCCGTACCTTCGGTCACAAAGGCGGCAGTCCCTTCCGTCACAAAGGCAGCGGTTCCCTCCGTGACAAATGCCGCCGTACCTTCGGGCGTCACCGCACAGGTCGTTTCATCCGGCGAACGGCCATTTAAATTCATTTCTGGCGCGGACATCACCCGATCTGCCAATTCGCTTTTCAGCGGTTCCACGAGGGTCATAATCTGCTTGCGGACATCTGGGCCATATCCATTCGCCCTTTCGCCGGTCAGTGTCTGAATCTGCTGGGCGGCCTTGGTGAAATCTTCTCCCGTTTTGGAATCACTCGGTGCAACACGATCAATCAGCGAAGTCATTGGCTTACTGAAATCATCAATAATAATGATGGTTACCGGATATTGCTGATGGGCACTGGGTGCTGGCGTTGTCGCATTTTTTTCGTCATCGTTATCGTCAAACAACGCGAGATACGCGATCAGCAGAGCGATGATCAGCAAAACTGCCCCCGCGATCAAAGCGAAACGATTGCGCGAACGCGACTCACTTTTTTGCTGCATAGACTATTTTCCCCCTGTAGATGAGTAGCCATTCTCAGCGAGAAAGGCCGTCAATTCTTCCACTTTAGCGGTATTTCCCGAACTGCGATAGAGTGCCAGTGCGTTGTCCAAACAGCGTTGAGCATCGGCACGCTGGGTGAGTTTATGATGAATGGTCGCCAGAGCAAAGAGAGCATGGGCTTGCCAGGGCTGGTTATTCACATCAAGCGCAACCTGGAGCGCCCGCTGGAGGGGGCCAAAAGCTGTTTCGTACTGCCCCAGTTCAGTATCGGCCACGCCCAGATTGACCAGCGCGAAAAACAGCCGTCCAGGATTATCGAGCCGCTCCGCGATTTGAACCTGCCGGGCGAAAATCGGGCGTGCCGTCGCGACGTCGGCTTTTGTGACCGCATAATAATAGCCCTGGTTCTCCAACACGCGCGAGATCAACAGATCATCGGCTGAACCAACGGCGATCCGCTCCGCCTCTGCCAGATACGTCTCCGCTGTTTCGATATCCCCTTGGTGCTGAAGTGTTTTGCTGGCTACACAAAGCAGTATCACAATTCGGTCAGCCAAATTCAGCTTACGTGCCAGGGCAAGCAACTCGCGATAGTCCGCCAGGGCCGCAGCCAGTTGGTTACGCTCAAAATAGGTATCTGCTCGTTTGCCAAGCAGATAATGCAGTAATTGTTCTTCATCCAATGTGCGCGCTGTATCAACAGCCCGATCAAGCTGTTCGAGCAGCAGGGCATCGTGCCCGCGTGCTTTAAGATAGGGCCCGTCCACCGTTAACATGCGGATAATCGCCAGCAAATTCGCCGAACGTCCACTATCATACGCGGCTTGAGCGGCCTTCAGTATGTTGGACCGTTCGGCGTCGAGCCAATCCACATCTCCCATGTGTTTTTCGGTGTACGTCTGGCAGGCTTCAATCACATGGGGGCGTTCAACAAGGGTTTTTGCCCGCGCATAACTATGGGCCAGATCGTGCAGACGGAAAATAACAACCTCGCTGCCGGGATGGTGCGCCCGCTTGACCAGTCCGCGCCGGACCAGAGTCGCCAGTTCGTTCTCGACGTCACGGTTTACCAGGAGGGCGATCAAATCCTGTGTCGCGTGTGGGGCCGCTAACGACCCAAAGCAAAAAAAAGCCTGTCTGGTCTCGTCGTCTAAAGCATCTACGCTGGCATCTAACAGATCGCGTATGCTGGACCTTCCCGTCTCGCCTGAACCAGGGGGCGCTTTAATCTGGTGGGGCGCGTCGGCAATCCGGCGCAGCAGTTCACCCGGCAGGAGATCATCGACCTGAAGAGTCTTTCCAGCAAGCTCCAGCGCAAAGGGGTGGTGGCCTAGCTGCTGGCAAAGTTCAACCGCCGCTTTATCCTGAATAGTGCAGGTTGCGCCCGCATGGTAGCCCAGCAGTTCCAGCGAGGTAGCCAATTCCAGTTCGCCAACATCGATGATCTTGCCAACTGGAAAGCGCTGGCGCGATGTGACCAGCAGCGATAGGCGGGCTGGCAGCGCATCCAGCAGGTAGCGCATTGCTTTATCATTCCAGACATCGTCCAGAACGATCAACTGAACATGATGCGTGTTCAGCAGTTTGCGGACCGCCTGTGGATGTGCATCACTGCTCAGGACCACAGCCGGATCGAGTGCGCGTGCCAAAGCAGTCATCAGCGCTGACGAGTTGTTATTCCCGGCGTGGATCCAGAGGATCGGGCCTTTGCCTCGTTCCAACCGTGCCGCCACAACTTCAGCAGCCAGCGATGTTTTGCCAATGCCACCCACCCCTTGCAGCAAAACGCGTTCCCCTGCATCAAGCCGCGCCTGGATATCCGGGATCAGTGTTTCGCGCCCGAACAAACGGCGAGGTCGGGATGGCACATCATATTCGGCTTCGAGCAGCAGCGCGGTCAGGTCACCTGCGCCCTGGCCCATAGTCGTTTCATGTTCATGCTCACCCGTTTGGATTTGCAGCGTCTCACCGTGAACCATTTCTCCCAGCTCAGTGAGCGCATGAAGATCGGTGCTTTTTTCAGACATGAGCAGCGCGTCTTCAAATTCGTGGGCAAATTCCGCAATTGTTTCATAGCGTACCGACGGATTTTTGGCCGTTGCACGCTGCAAAACCGCATCCACTGCACGCGGCAGATCGGGCCGGCAGGAAATAACCGAGGGAATAGACTGGACAAAATGTTTCAATACACTGTCGGGAAAAGGGTATGTTCCGCACAAACACTCGTACAAAGTCATGCCCAGGCCGTAAATATCCGCTCTTTGGGAAATGGCCTGACCCGCGAACTGTTCAGGAGCCATATAGCCCGGCGATCCGACCGTTCCCGATTTGGTGAGATGGGCGCTGCTGATTGTGTCTTTGGCAATGCCAAAATCGCTTAGATACGCATTCTGTTGTTCGTCCAGCAGAATGTTATCCGGTTTCACATCGCGATGAATGACCCCCGCGTGGTGAGCAGTTTCGAGCGCTTCGGCAATCTGGCGCAGCATCCGCAGAATAAAATCAGTGGATAGGGGGCCGTTCGTGAGCAGGGTGCGCAAATTTCCACCGCGCAGCCACCGCATGACGATATAGGCGTTACCCTCTGGCTCGGACCAATAGTCAAACAGGGGAACAATATGAAGATGTTCGAGCCGCGCAATCATACGCGCTTCGGTTTCAAATCGCTGGATAAACTCTGGTTTGCAGGCAAATTCCGGGAGGATAATTTTGATCGCGACATCTCGGTCTACGCTTTTTTGAAAAGCGCGATAAACCGCACCAAAACCGCCCGCCCCGATTCGCTCACGCAGTTCATAGCCACGAACAACAAGGCCGCTCAGGTCTTCCATGCCCCAATATCCCTCACCAATAACGACGGGTCGAACGCTGCACAACTTATGATAGTGACATCGCGCCAGATGGCAAATGGGAATCAAAAGGAACGAGTGCTCGTTCCAGCAAGGATCAAAATCGGGAGATAACAGGATCAGCCGTTAACAGGCTGCCAGACGTTTTCCAGCACGCAGTTCCAGGGAAATTTCCATTCGTCTGCCGGATCGTAGACATGGGATTGAAGATTCACGACAAGGACTTCAGGCTGGGTCAGGGCTTTCCACCCGTGCATCACCATAGGCGGAATCTTGATCAGCCGAGGGCGCAGCGAACCCAGAAAAATGGTATTGACGTGGCCGAATGTGCTGCTTGCGAAACGCAGGTCAACCAGCGATACCTGAAGCTTTCCCCGCGTCACCGTAAATTGATCGGTATGTAACTGGTGCAGATGCCAGCATTTGACAACACCGTAATCCGTCGCGCTTTGGTAAACATGGGCGGGCTGCACCAGTTGTGGATCCATCCATTTCTGACTCCACAGTTCGGTGACATCGCCCCGGCCATCCAAATGCACGGTGAGGTCCTTTACATAGACACCTTCGATGGTTGGCCCTTGCGAAACTGGAATGACTTTGTACTCAACCGTTTTGAGCCACTCTTCAGTGACCTGGGAGGCCCGTTCGACAGATGCCTGAACACTCATAGGATATTCCTCAGGAAGTGATAGTAGATTGCCGCGTCATTGTACCAAAAGCGCGACAAACATCAAACCACTATACGGCTGTTAGCTCGGGTCTGCGGTGCAGACGAGCATACACGCCGTCCCGCTTCATCAATTCGCTGTGTCTTCCGATCTCGACCAGCCGCCCATTTTCCAGCACGGCGATCCGATCTGCGTTTTGAATAGTAGACAGGCGGTGAGCAACGACAAATGTGGTGCGCCCCTGCATCAAGCGGCCCAATGCCTCCTGAATCAGCGCTTCGGACTCGGTGTCCAGGGCTGATGTCGCTTCATCCAGGATTAACACACGCGGATCGCGGATCAAAGCGCGGGCGATGGCGATCCGCTGCCTCTGTCCACCAGAAAGGCGCGCCCCATTTTCACCGATCCGGCTATCCAGCCCATCAGGCAGCGCGTCGATAAATTCACGAGCGTTCGAATCGTCCAGAGCCTGCTGCAAGCGGGCCTCATCGACTGGCCCCATTCCATACAGAATGTTATCCCGAATGCTTGCTTCGAAGAGGATAGTCTCCTGAGACACAACCGATAAATGGCGGCGGTACGTGCGCAGATCAAGCTCGTAAACATCGCGCCCATCCAACAGCAGGCGGCCTTCGGTGGGGCGCAGGAATCCGATCACAAGGTTGAGCATGGTCGATTTACCCGCGCCAGATGGCCCTACAATCGCCAATGTTTCACCCGGCTGCACGTCAAGTGAAATATCGCTCAGCGAATGTTCATCCGTATCGGGATAAACAAAGCCAAGGTGATCGAAGGTAAACCGCCCCTGCACTTTGTCGACAGCGGCTTTCCCTTCATTCTGTTCCAGATCGGGGCACTCTAACACTTCGCCAATGGAATAGATAGAACTCAAATCCGCGCGTGATTTCGGGCAGCATGTTCAGGATCATCAGCACGGCTTGAGTCAGATTGTTGAAGAAACCCGTCAGCATGATCATATCGCCAACCGTGATCGAGAAGAGATGCTTGTACGCTGCGTAGGCAGACAGCGACAGGCACAGCAGTTCTGTCAGCCGGAAGGCAACCCAGGCCAGTGCGCCGAAGATCGCGTTGATTGTGTCCAGGCGCAGCCCAGCGGTACGCACGTTATCCAGTTTGCGCTCAACCCGGCGCAATTCGTGGTTCTCGATGCCATGAGCGCGGGTGATCGGTATGAGGTTGATCATTTCGATCAGGGTCGAAGACATGTCTTCGACCTCGTGCCGGAAATCCCGGTTGCGCTCCTGGATCGACTTCCTCAGGTATTTATTGAGCAGCACCGAAATGGGTACCGCGATCAGGTAGAAGATCAAAAAGATCGGGGCGCGCACGGCTGTTACGCTAATCGCAAACACCAGGGTAATGCCCGCTGATGGGACGACCTGGAACAACTGCATCATGACCTGCTGGATCACCTCGACATCGCGGAGCAGTTTTGTCTGCAATACGCCCGTGCTGCGCTGCGTATAAAAGGGCATCGACAACTGCTGCAAGCGGCGGGCTATGGCGGCCCGGAGCCGGGTTTCCATGTTGCGTGTGGCTGTGCTCACGCAGCGAATATAGAGGTAGTGTGTCGGGACATTGAGCAGCAAAATAATGACGAGAATCCCGATGTACATCCACAGATCGGACAGCGGATGCCGATCTGGCTGCGTGACGACATCAACAATACTGGCTGTGATCAACGGCATCGCCCAGACGCCGCTGTGTTTGACAATATAATAGGCAACCGCCTTGATGAGCTTCCAGTAGTCGCCCTGAAACAGATACAGCAGCGTGTGGAATGGATGCTCTCCGCGGTAGCGGCGATCAAGCATCTGGTGGTTTTCGACAGGCATGACTTCCCTTTGCGTGCGGCACGTTAAAAACAGCCCCACAGTTTATCGCACTTTGATCGTTTGGGGAGTATAAAAAATCGATCAATTTAACCAACCGAGATCTATTTTCCCTTGTTATACTATTGCATCGCCGCACTTCATATTTGCCTTGAGAGGGAAACCTATGCAAGTCCTTGTCACTGGCGCGAGCCGAGGGTTAGGGCTGGAATTCACCCGCCAATTGTTGAGTCGTGGGGATCGTGTGTTTGCCGCCTGCCGCCGCCCCGACCAGGCCGTTGAACTGTCTGAGTTGAATGGACAACTCACCCTTGTGGAGTTGGATGTAACCAACCAGTCTACCATCGATTCGGCTTATGAAACGATCAAAAGCCAAACTAAGTCGCTCGATTTGCTGATCAACAATGCGGGTGTGTCGGCTGGGAGTGATCCCCTGGGGGACCTCCAACAGGACAAGATGTTGGATATCTTCAATGTTAATGCGGTTGGCCCGATGCTGATCGTCCAGCGTTTTCTCGACCTGCTGAAAGCCGGACACGACCCTAAAATTGTGAACCTGACTTCTGGCCTGGGATCCATTTCTTCCCGGGATCAGGGCGGCATGTACAGTTACGCGGCCAGCAAAGCCGCTCTGAATATGCTGACTCACACGCTGGCTCACGACGTGAGACCTGCTGGAATCACAACCATTGTGATTGATCCGGGCTGGGTCAAAACCGATATGGGTGGGCCAAACGCATGGATCACGCCCGAAGAATTGATCCAGGGCATGCTGAAAGTGATTGATAATCTCACATTGGAGCAATCAGGACAGTTTTTCCATTACAGCGGCTCACAAATCCCCTGGTAACACCTGCTTGAATGATATGCCCCCGGTTATTTTGACCGGGGCATTCCCCCCCATTATCGCTACAATAGACACGACCTAATTCTGTTGATCACCAGGGTAGTAACCGATATGACATCTGCCAGCACAGTTTCCATATTGGGTGCCGGGGCATTAGGCGCGGTATACGCCAGCCGGTTCTACGATTTCGAACCCGTCCACCGTCGCGCTGATCGCCTCGGGGGAGCGTTATGATCGGCTTAAACGCGATGGCCTCATCATCAACCAAAAGCGTTATATGGTTCCCGTTATATCGCCTGATGAGGACCAGACGTTCCGCCCAGCGATTTGATCATCGTCGCCTTGAAGCATCATCACCTCGTTCAAAGTTTGCCCGATCTACGCACCGCGTTGGGGATAACACCGTTATCCTATCCGTGATGAATGGGCTGGACAGTGAAGCGATCATTAGTGATTTCTACGGCAACCGACAAAGTGCTTTATACGATTGCCGTTGGGATCGATGCCCAGCGCAATGGAAATATCATCAACTACAGCAAGATCGGCACGCTCTATTTTGGTGAGGCAACCAACGAAACGATTACAGCGCGTGTGGCGCGCGTGCAGCAGATATTAAAACAGGCAGCCATTCCGTACAGCACGCCTCCCGATATGATCCGCATGTTATGGTGGAAATTCATGATTAATGTGGGGATCAATCAGGCTTCGGCTATCCTGCGCGCGCCGTACGGTGTGTTCCAGACGTCGCCTCATGCCCAGGCCATCATGGAAGCAGCCATACGCGAAGTGATCGCCATCGCCCAGGCAGCACAGGTGAACCTCGTAACAAAAGATATCGATGACTGGCAAACCGTCTTAAACACGCTGCACCCGCTTGGCAAAACGTCGATGCTGCAAGATATCGAAGCGGGACGAGAAACAGAGGTAGATATCTTCGCGGGCAAGGTGGTCGAGCTTGGTCAACAGCATGGGATCCCAACGCCGGTTAATGAAATGCTGCTGCACGCCATCAAAGTGATCGAGCAGCGTACAACTGTGTGAAAAGAGGCACAGCGTCAGACTGTCGTCAGATAGAGTGTTAAATTTCGCTCTATAATACTGGGGTACTACTTATGAGCTTTGCATGAGTGCCTGGTGGCAGAGCACCTTTCCGTATGACCCAAACGCAATCTGTTTTTGATCATGTCCCTCCTGCACAAGCTGGAAGTTGGTGGAATCAGACCTGGAGCGTGCTGCTCCAACCTGCTCGATTCTTCCGCGCCCTGTCCACGATTTCGGATGTTCGCCAGTGGGTATGGATGGGACTGATTATCCTCATTCTAACCGGGATCAGCGCCGCACGGGCGGACTCGGTTGCGGGGGACAATGCCGATACCAGCAGCGAGCAGACGGTAGACATTGGTGGCCCTTTACCCGGCGATCCGTTCACTGAGGGCGGCTCGCCTGTTGACATTCCACAGCAGACTCCGGCGGCCTCTTCATCCGATAACGGATCGGATGTGTCTGCCAAATGGACAACGGCCTTGATTGCAATGAGCAATATCGTTGTCGCGTGGCTTTTGCTGGTCGCACTGCTCTGCGAGGTGTCTCTTATTAAGGGCAAAGCGCCGCGTCTGACCCATAATTTCCAGATCGCCGTGTGGGCAAGCGCTCCCCTGGCGTTGATGGCGGCGCTGCAAATCGTCTATTATGCGGCAGGCGGCCAGGCGGGCAAACCTGGGTTAGCCGGGCTGCTGCCGGAGTGGGATCGCTATAGCGCATTCTCGCGCAGTACGCAGGCTGTTCTGTTATCAGCCGCCACGCGCACAACGCTTTTTGGATTGTGGACCCTGATCCTGGCTTATCTTGGTGCACGGTTTACCCTCAAGGGGCACTGGGCGTCGGCGCTGAGTGTGGTCTTGATCTGGTCGCTCCTGATTGTTGTGATTCCGGTCGTTGCTAAGACGATTGAAGCACCCAAAGCAGGTGACAATGCCCAGCCAACCGAGTTCGCCTATGGTTATGCCACCAGAAGAGACGGCTCCGGGCATGGAGGGAGGCGTGATGTCGCCGGAGGAACAGGCTGCACCTGTCCAGGTTATCCCGGAGACGAAACGTTACCAATGAGCAAGCCTTCAGCCAACGGCGGCACTACTAACAATGGCACGATGCTTGCCACCCAGAATCTGCAAAAAAGCTTTCGCCTGGGGGATCAATGGGTGCGCGCCCTGGACGGTGTGAACTTGCATGTGCCGAAGGGCCAGTTTATTGGCATTATGGGGCCAAGCGGCTCCGGCAAAAGCACCCTGCTCTATCTGCTCGGAGGCTTGGACCGTCCGACACAGGGAGAAATTATCGTGGGCGGGCAGCGTCTTGATGGGTTGCGCGGCGATGACTTGGCGCATTATCGCAGCAAGATGGTTGGGTTTATCTTCCAGGCGTTTCATTTGGTCCCAACGATGACCGCTCTTGAAAATGTCGCCATGCCGGGCATTTTTGCTGGAATCGCTCGGGAACAGCGCGAACAGCGGGCACACCAGCTCCTGGTAGCCCTGGGGATGGCTGACCGCATGAAGCACCGTCCATCCCAGCTTTCGGGCGGGCAGCAGCAGCGTGTCGCCATTGCGCGGGCACTCTTTAATAACCCACCGATCATCATGGCCGACGAACCAACCGGGGCATTAGACAGCAAAACCGGACAGGTCGTGATGCACATGCTGCGCCGTCTATGTACTGCACAAGGGAAAACAATTGTTGTGGTTACGCACGATCCAGGTGTGGCGCGTTATGCCGACCGGATTCTACATTTGAAAGATGGGCATATCGTGGACGATGAGACGGTTGCGGCCAAGGAGCAGATTGATGTCCCGTTATAAAAATCGCCAGATGCTTCGCGTTTGGACCGCTGTGGTCGTGTTTGCCTTGCTGTTTGGAATCAGCTACTGGATCGCTTTGCTGCCCGCTCAGGCCGGGCCTGCCCAGACCAGTGAACCGTTCGCTCCACCGCAGCAGGACGGGGGCGATCCACCGATCCCTGTCTCCGTTTCGAGCTTCACGCCGTCACAGGTAACAGCGGGGCAGACGGTCACGATTACGGTCTCCGGCGCTCATTTCTTAAACACCAGCGTCGTGAATCTCAGCACGCTGGGCGCGCTGACGACGACCTGGGTGGACGCCAACACGCTACAGGCCGCTTTACCAGGCACACTCACCGCCGGACAGTATCAGGTATCGGTAGTCGATCCGGCTGCGGGGAGCGCGGCGGCCTCCGCATCTCTGGTCGTGGTTGATCCGCCAACGGCTACCCCAACCCAGACTCCTACCGCAACCAACACGCTTATTCCCCCCATGAGCGTGATCAGTTCTGAACCGGCTGGAATGCTCGGCGGGCAGGAACGGATTCTGTCCGTTTTTGGAGTGAACTTTACGGCACAGTCCGTTATCCGCCTGATTGGTTTTGGCCTGCTGGAGACAACCTATTTAAACAGCGGAGCCTTGACCGCAGTGCTGCCATCGACGCTGCCACCCGGCCAATATCTGGTCGAGGTCATCGATCCGTTTGCGGGGGCTGCCGTTTCTCCAAATATTCTGACTGTCTTCCCGCCAACATCGACGCCATTTCCAACTCAGGAGCCATTCACGCCAACCCCAGTAACGCCGACGGCTGTGCCGCCAACACCGATCCCCGGACAGCCATCGCTGGTGGTCAGCAACTTCGCTGCCGATCCGGAGACACTCGCGCCGGGGGATACCGTTACATTGAGCTTCGATGTCTTAAACCAGGGCAATCGCGGGGCAGTGGGTATTGCGGTGATGGTCGATTCCGGGAGCAAGTTTGTTCCCGCCAATGGACAGGCCAGCGCAGTCGTGCCCAATCTGGGGCCAGGAGTCTCCTACACGGTCTCGCTGTCATTGGTTGCCGCGCTCGATACCCCGCCCGGCCCGACGACAATCCCGATCACGATCACGTATCGTGATGCCATGAACAACACCTATACGAGCAAGATGGCTCTCAGCGCGACGGTGATATCCAGAGAGACAATGTCGCAGGTTTCCGTATCCAGCGTGACGATTGATCCGGTTCCTGCCGAACCCGGTAAGTCCGTGACGGTGACCGTTCTGGTGACTAATTCAGGCAGCGATATCGCTTCTCAGGTGCTGCTGCGCATCGCCGGGACGGATAACGTGCTGCTGGCGGGGGCGCAAGGTGACAGTATTCCGCTAGGCGATATTGAGCCAGGGGCAAGCACAACGGCTGAACTGCCCATGATTGTCAGTAGTGGCGCTAAACACGGCCCACAGGCCCAGCCGCTGACGATCAGTTATCTCCAAAAGGGTGAAGTGCAGCAGGTTACTGGCAGCATTACGGTTGATGTCGCCAGAGTGAGCGTGCCTGCGCCAGTCATCTTGCTAGAGTCCTATGACACAGGCCAGGATATGCTCCGCCCTGGCGAGCGCTTCACGTTAAAGCTGACCTTGCAAAATGTGGGTAAAGGGGCAGCGGACAATCTGCTGATCACGTTTGGAACCGTCGAAACCACAACAGGCAGTGGCGACAATAACAATAATGATGGCAGCGGCGGCAATGGGTCGGGGGATGGAAGTGGTAGCGGCAGCACAACGACACCAAGCACCACGTTTGCTCCTGTCGATGCGGGCGGCACGCTTTACATGGGTGCGCTGGACGCAGACGGCGGCGAATTGACCATTGAACAGGATTTTATCGTGAATGGGTCCGTGACGAGCGGTATCTATACCCTGCCGATCACGCTTCGTTATGACAAGCCAGATGGAACAGCGGCGCAGGATACCGTGCAGGCGACCGTTGTTGTCGTTGCTCTGCCGCATGTGCAGGTACGGTTATCCGCACCACTTCCCGAGACGGTCAACGTGGGCGAACCGCTCCCCGTCGCGTTGGGGATCACCAATACAGGAACCAGGCGGGTGGATTTCACAACTGCTGTAACGGAGGTCAAAAACGGCGAAATCCTGGATGGGGCTGAGGTATATATCGGCTCGGTGGAAAGCACAGACGAAACAGCCGTCAATGTGACGGTTATGCCCTCGGAAGAAGGCACGGTTGAAATCACAATCAGTTTGCACTACATGAACGACCTGAACCAGGAAGAAGCGCTCGTCAATACGTATTCGGTAGAGGCCGTCGCGCCCCCGCCCCCACCCGAGGATATTCCCATTGACTTGCAGCCTACGCCAGAACCTGAACCGGAAAAGTCGAACAAAGATGATCGGGTTGGGCGTTTCTTGCGCGGCTTTTTAGGGCTGGGCAGCTAGATGTTTAGTGAACTGCTTGTGCTGGCTGTTGGCAATCTGCTGCGGGCGCGAGCGCGCCTGATCATGACATCGGGCGGCGTGCTGGTAGGGACGACGGCTGTTGTTCTGCTCATCGCTCTGACCATCGGGCTGCAACGATCTGCCGAAGCCAGCATTGGCAGCAGCGTCTCGCTGACGGAAATTGATGTGTATCCGGGTTGGAATCCCGATCCGGAAGCCGTCATTCCCCAGATGGATGTCGAAGCTGTGCGCGCTTTCTGGCAGATTTCCGGCGTCGAAGTGGTGATCCCGATGGTGAATATGCAGGGCGCGGGCGAAATGGTTGCCGGTGATTATCGCGGCTGGGGAAACATTGTTGGCATCGATCCCGCGCTGCTGCCCTATCTGAATATTACGCCACAGCAGGGAGAACTCTCCTTGGAGCCGGGTGAGGTGATTGTGGGTTCGATGGTGGGCCAGAATTTTTACGATCCAACCGCCGAGGAATGGCAGCCCATCACCGTCGATCTGGCAGTGACGCCTTTTGAACTGAGCGTCTATCAGACGATGAGTCAAACACCCACCACGCGGGAGGTCAAGCCACATGTGAGCGCCGTTCTGCAGCCCAACAACTCATTCGACTATCAGGTTTTGATGCCACTGCAAGACGTGATGAAATGGAATGAGTGGAGTACGGGCCAGAAAGCAACCGCTGAAACCTTCCGCTATGATCGCGTCCTGGTTCGCGCAACGGATCGTAATAAGACCAACGATGTGACGAAAGCGATCCGCAAACTGGGTTTTGAGACCGGCGGCATGGGAACCTATCTGAACGATCTCAACCAGTTCTTTTCTACGATGCGGCTGATGCTGGGCGGTGTGGGCGGCGTGGCGCTGCTCGTCGCTGCCTTTGGCGTGGCAAATACGATGACGATGGCCATCCTTGAGCGCACCAAAGAGATCGGCTTGATGAAAGCAATTGGCGCAACGGATCGCGACGTGCTGACCGTGTTTCTGATCGAAGCCGGGCTGGTTGGGCTGGCGGGCGGATTAGCAGGAGTTGGCCTGTCCCTGTTCCTGCGTAATGCGATCAACAATGCTCTGCGCACGGCTCCCAGCGACAGCTCCGCCCTGCGCTATCTGCCGTTTGATACATCACAGATCGGCGGCAACCTGATCATTATCCCCAGCGAATTATCCCTGCTGGCCCTTGTGTTAGCGACGAGCGTTGGCCTCTGCGCGGGACTGTACCCCGCCATGCGCGCCGCGCGGTTGGAGCCTGTGATAGCTCTCAAACAGGAATGAAAACAGGCCATGCATGGGCACAGCCTGTTGATTCCAATCCAATCCACGACCAGATCTACTCGTACTGCAAGGCGCGAATAATATCCAGCTTGGCCGCATTCCGGGCCGGGAGAATGCTGGAAAACAGAGCCAGCAATAGCGCGATGATGATTGCCGCGACGATGCCCATCACCGGGAAAATGTACGGCACTTCCCACCCGTAGAGGCCAAAAGCCATCGTGAAGCCATAACTGAGGGCAACCCCAGAAAGGACACCAATCGCCGCCCCGAGCAACCCTAGCAGCAGCGCTTCCGCCACGACGATCCGCTGCACCTGCTTGCGGCTGCCACCGACAGCGCGCACAATACCGATCTCGCGGGTGCGTTCCAACACATTAATCGTCAGGGTATTCAGCAGCCCGAGTGCCGCCGGGATCAGGATCAGAGCCGCCAGGATGTAAAAGGCGTTCATCACGCTGCTCATCAGTCCTTGCATGGTTGACCGGTATTCGCTCGTGACTTCAACTAAGAATTGCGGATAGTTGCTCATCATCTGCTTGACCTGTTGGTGAACGGCTTTGACATCCGCACCCGGCTTCACGTCGATCATCATCATGATCGCTTCGGTTTTATTGAAGTCGGTCTTCAGGTTCTCCTGGGAGATGAAGATGCTGACGATCTTAAAGTTCAGTAAGTCCGTCGCGATTCCCACGACCCGATAGGTCTGTGGCCCATTGGACGTTTGCAGAGTAAAGGTATCTCCGAGTTCAAAGCCCAATTGCGCTGCCCCGAACGGGTTTACAATGGCGTTGCGCCCCTCAGACAGCTTCGCAAACGCCTCCTTGGAATCTCCCTTGCTAAAGTCCATCGGTGAGACTTCCGGGTAAACCTGCGGATCAATGCCGTAGACTTCCAACCGATTGCCATCATACACGCTTGCCGCGTGGCGCAGTTCGGCGACCTGCTCAACGTCAGGCAGGCCGCGGATGTTCGAGACAAGATTTTCATCTGCGCCGACGATGCTGCTGTAGGTTCCTATGGTCGTGGGCATCACCATGATGTCGCTGGAAAAGTTCGTATCGATCAGCTTATCGATCAGCGCATTGAAACCAAGCACCGATGCGGCGATCATGACGAACGTGGCCAGTCCGATCATGAGCGTGCTGGCGGTAATGGCTGCTCGGCCCGGCTGGCGAACCATATTGCCGCGTGCGAGATCGCCTTCCCGCGCAAACCACAGGGTCAGCAGGGGATTAAACAGACGTGCCGCTGGAACAACCAGCCCTGGCCCGGCGATAACCATGCCGACCAGAAAAAGAACCGATCCGAGGACAGTTGTTTTGGTGCTGCCGAGCATCATCAGCAGAGACACAATCATCACTGCGAAACCAACCACTAATCCCCAACGAGCGGCGCGGTGGATATCGGCTCCACTGCTGGGGCGCAGTGCCTCAAGGGGCGACGTGCGTCCGGCCCGGCGCGCAGGCCAGTAACCAGCTAACAGAGTGCAAAGCATTCCCAGGCCAATCGGAGCCATAAATGCCTTAGGTGTGAGCATTATGTGGGTGTCTAGCTGGCCATAAAACGTGTTGCTCAAGCTTCGGAGTGCCGACCCGGCCCCGAGAGCCATGAGATATCCCAGAACTAACCCGACCAGCGTGCCGATGATCCCTTGCAGCAGACTCTCGATCAGGATCATCTGCATGAGTTGGCGACGTGTCGCGCCAATCGCGCGCAGCATAGCCAGATCGCGCCGCCGCTCAATGACGACGGTGCGGAACGTGTTGAAGATCAGGAAGCCGCCCAGGAACAGCGCAATGACCCCAAACATGCTGAACATGAGGTAGCCTGCCTGCATCGCAGCAAATTCATCGTTCGAACTGGCGTTGTAGAGATACTCATCATCGCCCAGCGCCTTTTTGATGCGTGAGGTGAGCTTGTCTTCGTTCGTGCCAGATTTGAAAGAGACTTCCAGCAGATTCACCAGCCCCGGCTGGTTGAGGTCAGCTTGCGCATCAGCCAGCGAGACGAATACACGAGGCGTCATGCCGCCTTCCTTAAGCACGCCGACAATCGTATACGGTTTCAGCCCACTGGTGGTTACCAGGTTGATCGTCTCTCCAACCGTGCCGATATCGTGTGCAACGACTGCCTCTCCGCTGTTTTCCACGAAGCGACCGCTGCTCAGATCAAAGCTCTGCACTTGCCGCACGGTTGCCAGATCGACACCGATCAGTTCAATCTGGGTGACATCACCGAACCGCTGATCTTTCGGCAGAATGATCCGGCGGCGCAGCACACCTGTCACGGCTTCTACCCCATCGATTTGCCGCAGGGTATCCGTGGGTTGTTCAGGCGCAAAGGCTTCTCCGGCTGGGCTGGCAATGTCCAGATCAACCCCTTCCGATTCCGCGTCGAGCGACTGCTCAAAAGCTTTTTCTGCGCTGGGCAGCACCAGATTCATCATAAAGATCAGGCCTACGCCGAACACAATTGCCAGGGTAGTCAGTGCCGTTCTTAGCTTACGGCCCTTCAGATACTGCCAGGCCATTCGCATCATTTGTATCCAGGTTGACGTTTTCATTGTGATTACCCTACCGCAACTTTACCCAACTGTTCACGGATAGCTGTCGAATCGCCGTGCCCCTTCAGACGGTTTTCGTCCACGATCTGGCCGTCTTTCAGGAAAATGATCCGATCTGCATAGGCTGCAATCCTTGGATCGTGCGTCACCAGAATGATCGTCCGGCCCCACTCATCCACGACCTGCCGCAAAAGCTGGACAACTTCGTCACTGGCATGCGAATCCAGATTGCCGGTGGGTTCATCACCCAGGATCAGCGACGGATTTGTAACCAGCGCCCGCGCCAGTGCGACTCGCTGCTGCTGTCCGCCGGAGAGTTCTGCCGGGCGGTGTGTCGTCCGGTCCGTGAGTCCGACTTTGTTGAGCGCTTCTTCCGCCGATTGGAGTGCTTTGGAACGCGGCATACCATCCAGGATCAATGGCATGGCGACATTTTCTTTGGCAGTCAGAACCGGGATCAGGTTGTAAAACTGAAACACGAACCCGATCTCGGTGCGTCGTGTTCGCGACAATGCGTCGTCATTCAGGGTGCTCAAATCCGCATCTCGCAGCCAGATTTTGCCGCTGGTAGGGGCATCCAATCCGCCCAGCAGATAAAGCAGTGTGCTTTTGCCGGAACCGCTTGGCCCCATAATCGCCACAAATTCACTTTCTTCGACCGTGAGATTGACGTTGTTTAGAGCAACAACACGATGGGAAACATCCCCATAGACTTTTGTCAGTGATTCGGTCCGTACGACTTGCATGGTAAACCTTCTCTTTCATTTACAGGCAGCACAAATTCACCTGCCGGGCTGAGCTATTCCAAAAAAGTGTGAGGCGCGAATGAGTTGTTAAACCGACGCTTATGGATCGGGAATTGCCTGGCCTTTACGCCGAGGCCGCCCTCGCGCTTTGGCTTCCAACTTGGGCGGCGAATACTGCTTCAGATCGGGAAGCCGCGCCTCGCACATTTCGATCCAGCGCAGGTCGGCTTCCAGGTGCATGATCGCGCTGTCCAGCAGCAGCACCCAGGGAAGCTGAGTCGCCGGATCGGCGGCAAGACGCAGTGTGGTTACTTCATGTAACTGCTGGTAAAGTTCCCGCCGCTGCACCATCAATACCTGTTCTGGGCTAACAGGTCCTCCTGCCAGACTCAATACCAGCTTGACGTAAAAAACATCACCCAGGCGGTAATCACGCACTTCCGGCGTCAGATACCAGCGGCGCAGTTCTTCCTGCCCTTCGCCCGTGATGCAATAGACCTTGCGGTCGGGCGCGTCGTCGCTCTCTTCGATTTCATAGTCAACCAGATTCGCCTCCTTGAGTCGAGTTCAGCGTGCTGGCGATCTGGCCCGGCTTGACATCCCATTCCGCATGCACGACTACATTTAACTGTTTGCCCAGTTCGTAACCGTGCATTGCATGCTGGTAGAGGAGCGCGAGTAGTGTGTTTTTGACGGACATAAAACCTATACACCCAGTGAATAGTTTTCTCAAGATAAACTATACACTGAGTGATTAGGTTTGTCAATGGAGATCCATTTGTAGAAAAAGATTTTTTGCAGGTGGTTACGAAATGTTCTTTTGCTTAAGTTGCCGAAGGGAAAACAGGATGAAGGCCCGGCTGTTTTTCCAAACAAAATAACAGTCCGTCAAGTGATGCGCGCAGAAAGTTGTGCCTCACTATTTACGGAATATAGCAGGGCCTGGAGATGTGCGCTCCAGGCCCTGAACCGCCGCCCACCCCCTTAGCGGACGCCGAGAAGTACTTCAATCGTAAGCTGATCCAGCCGCTCGTAATTCAATTCGCGCTTGCCCAATGCCACGCGATCAAAACTTACGTCCTTGAGCCGCTTCACCTTATCAGCCGAATAGCCGCCGCTCAACCAACTGTACGTTCCATCATCGGCGTTGATCGCTTGCAGCAGCGCCTGAATTTCGGGATCGGCGTTAAAGCAGGCTGCCTTTTCTTTCAGAATGAGGTACGTGCGCATGCAGCCGCGGGCAAAGGCTTTCACGCCTTCCGATCCATCTGTACGATAGGCATGGGCGTCGAAGTGGCGCGATCCGCTGTAACCAACATCTTCCAGGAATTTGACCAGATAGAAGGCCTGCTTAATCATCTCCGCGCCAAAGCGGAAGTCCTGGTCATAGCGTCCAAACTTCTGATCGTTCAGGTCGATATGGAACAGCTTGCCCGCGTCCCATGCCTGGGCGACGGCGTGCATAAAGTTCAATCCGGCCATGTGCTCATGGGCCACTTCGGGATTCACGCCAACCATCTCCGGGTGATCCAGGGTGGCGATAAAGCCCAGCATGGCTCCCGTCGTGGGCAGGTAAATATCGCTGCGTGGTTCGTTGGGCTTGGCTTCTAAGGCGAACTTCATGCCATAACCCTGCTCGTTCACGTAATCACATAGGAAGTTCAGCGCCTCGCGGAAACGTTTCCCTGCATCAAGAGCGCTCTTGCTGGCGTCCGTCTCTGTTCCTTCGCGCCCGCCCCAAAAGACATAGACCTTCGCTCCGAATTCCGCACCGAGATCGATTGATCGAAGCGTTTTTTGCAGAGCGTAGGCCCGCACCTTCGGATCGTTAGAGGTAAATGCGCCGTCCTTAAAAGCAGCATCGTAGAATAGATTGGTGGTTGCCATCGGCACGACCAGCCCTGTTTCGGCGAGAGCCTGTTTGAAATCGGCCACAATGCGATCTCGCTCGGCAGGCGTGGCGTCAATTGGCACCAGGTCATTATCGTGGAAGTTTACGCCGTAAGCTCCGGCCTCGGCCAGCAGGTGGACAATCTGGACGGGCGATATGGACTGGCGCACAGCTTCGCCAAAGGGGTCGCGCCCTGCATTACCGACTGTCCACAGGCCAAACGTAAACTTATCTTCCGGTTTTGGATCATAATTAGCCATTGTTTTACTGTCTCCTGTCAATATGCGGTTGTCAAATTCCCGCGCCTTGAAACAAAACTGGTCGGGTGAGAGAGGATGTTATGGTAAATGAGCGCAATGCCGCCGATGACGCAGGCTTCCGAGCCGTGCTGAGCGGCTACCAGCCTGGACGATTCCCGGTTCCATGGCAGCGCGCGCCGCTTCAACTCGGCTTCAATCGTGGGAAACAAAATAGCACTTGCTGAACTGAGCACTCCTCCAAAAAGAATCAAATCGGGATTATAGGCATTGACGAGGTTTGCCATGCCAATGCCCAGGCTGCGTCCCACTTTTTCCAATGCCAACAACGCCACTGAATCGTTAAGCTGTGCCGCCTCTACGACCAACGGAACCGACAACAAATCAAGATTATTGTGGGTCATGGCGACCAAAACGCTGTTCTGACCGGCTGCTACTGTGGCGCGAATGGCGCGGAAAACCGCAGCCTGACTTGCCACCGTCTCCCAACATCCCCGGTTGCCGCATTTGCAGATCAAGCCGTCCGGTTCGACGGTCATGTGGCCAAACTCACTCGCAAACCCGGCATGGCCTTTGTAAAGCTGGCTGTCCAAGACCACCCCTCCCCCCAGCCCCACTCCCGCGCTGATAAAAAGGACGTGCCGGTGTCCTTTTGCTGCTCCAAAGATTGTTTCTCCTAACGCGGCCATGTTTGCTTCGTTTTCAACAAAAATGGCAACCGCTGGAAATTCTTGCTGCAACAGAGCGCGCAGCGGCACGTTTTTCCATTCAAGGTTAGGAGCAAAGAGAATGGTGCCGGTTGTGCGATCCACAAGGCCGGGCACACCAATTGAAAGTCCAAGCATCTGGCGATCACTGGGGTAGATGGACTGTCCTCGTGTTACCGCTTCGTGCAACAGGTCGAGCGTGCGGCTTAATATCGCTTGCTGGCTCTTCAGATCGCGTGTTTGTTCCCGGTGCCACCAGATCGCTTCTCGACCGAAGTGCGAGCACAGCACGGAGATAAAATCCACTCCGATCTCGGCTGAAACGGTGTATCCGGCATTGGGATTTAGCTCGAGCAGGGTGGAGGGTCGTCCGACATGGTTGGAGCTAAGCCCAACCTCCCGCACCAGATCGTTGGCAAGCAGTTCCAGGATCAAACTGGATACGGTGGATTTGTTCAGGCCGGTCATGGTAGCAAGGGCAGCCCTCGAAATCAGAGGCCGCTCAAACAGCCGGTGCAGAATCAGCGATAAGTTTATTTCACGGACCATTGCCTGGTCAGCAGTGCGGTCGTTCAGTTGATTTGACATTTTAAATTTTTCAAGGGATACGCATTCTATTTTAGGTACGGCTGGCCTAAGAGGGTGTTAATTCGTTGCCTCAACCAACTAATCGTCAGTATACGAAATTTCCTGGCTCTATGTCAAGAGATTAGTGAGAGGAGTATCTAAAATCGCTCTTCCTTGACAAACTTCACGAATCATCGTATTTTGATCGTAAGCGCTTACAATAGATTTTCATGGCCTTGCAGTTTTTACTGGAAATGAAAAAACGATGAAACCCAATTTACAGGCCATAGCTGAACGAGCCGGAGTATCAACAGCCACTGTTTCGCGTGCTTTAAATGATCGCGCAGGGGTAAATCCTGAGACGCGTAAGCTGATTTTTGAAATTGCGCAGGAATTGGGCTACACACCGAACATCGCAGCACGCAGTCTGGCAACGGCGCGGACCTACAACCTGGGTTGCATCACTTCCAAACGTCCACCTCAACCTATTCCCAGCTACCACACGCAGATCGTGCAGGGAATTGATCACGAAGCAAAGCAGCATGGCTATCATGTAATCACCACATTTGTCGACGCGAACGCCGATTTCCAGCAGTTGCCGCTGGTTGCAGAACAGCGCGTTGATGGCTTGATCCTGGTTGGCCCCGCGCTCGACGTGTCTTTCATCATCCAGCTTTATAACAGCCAGATTCCATTGGTCCTGGTTGATAACCTGCTTAAAGAGACGACTCTCGACGCAATCGTTTGCGACAACGTAGGGGGAACCTACAAAGCGACACACCATCTGATTGCGACGCATGGGTTGCGGAAGATCCTCTACCTTTCAGGCCCTGCCGGTTGGTTCAGCAGTCGCGAGCGGCGGCAGGGTTATGAACAGGCGCTGGCGGAAATCGGCCAGACACCCCACATCGTCTCTATGCCCGATACAACGGTTGAGACGGGCTACTCTGCGATGCTGGAAGTTCTGAAACGTTCTCCGGATATCCAGGGCGTTGTAGCGGTAAACGATGCTACTGCGGTAGGAGCTATTCGGGCCTGTAAAGAAAAAGGGTGGTCTGTGCCGGGTGATATTGCCGTCGTTGGTTTTGATAATGTGCTGTGGAGTCCTATTTACGAGCCTGCACTAACAACAATCCGCATGTTTAAGTACGAAACAGGTATTCAAGCCGCGCGTCGCCTCATCGACAAAATCGAACGAGACGATACGCCCGGATTTCAACTGAGATTGGGCACAGAAATCGTTATCCGTGAATCTTGTGGATGCCCGCACAACGAAGACAGCAACGAAGATGGTCTGATGTTTTGAAAGGAGAAGATGAACTCACGATCCAACCCAATGTTTTTGCCACTCACCAGAATAATTAGTATAAGGAGAGGGAAACGATGAGTAAGCTGTTGCGCCTTGTTGTCTTATTAGCACTTGTGGTAGCCCTGGTTCCACTGACCACGAGCCGTGCGCAGGATAAAGTTACCCTGCGAATCACAAACTGGGCGGGTGTGGATGAAGCCGCCGAGTTCCAAACGATCGTTGATCAGGTAAATGCTTCTCAAGACAAGTTCGAAGTTATCTACGAACCCAAACCAGCCGACTACTACACCCAACTACAGACGTCACTCGGCTGGCGATGCCGGGCCTGACCTGTTCTGGCTGGACCAGGATCACATGAACTGGGCCTATGAAGGTGTTCTGCTGGATCTATCCGACTATATTGCCAACGATACTCGCGATGTCGGCCAATCCCGATGACTATTTCCCCGGAATCTGGCAGACAGTCGCGCTCAATGACGGCATTTTTGGTTTGCCCTGGATCGCGGCCCCCGTCGTCTTGTACTACAACAAAGATATCTTTGATGAAATGGGTGTGGACTATCCCACAGCCGACTGGACGTGGGACCAGTTCAAGGAAGCCGCTTTTGCCCTCAAGAACGATGCGCACTATGGCTTCACACATCAACGGTTGGCCGCCTGTTCATATGTTTATCTGGTCCTTCGGTGGCGAAGTGATCAGCGAAGACCTCAAAACCTCTCCCATCGACTCGCCGGAAGCGATGGCAGGCGCGCAGTTCTACGCCGACATGATCTACAACGAAGACTGCTGCCCCTCTGAAGAAACCATTGCAGAGCAAGGCTTATGCCGAGATGTTTAAGGCAGGCACGGTTGCGATGTTTATGGGCGGCGCTGCCGATGATCTGGATCGCGTTGAAGGTTTGAATGTTGGCGTCTCACCCGTTCCTCAGGGCGTGAATGGCGAAAATACAACCTTTGCCTGGACAGCGGCCACTGTGATCAATGCCAAGACGGAACACCCGGATGAGGCATATGAAGCCACTGGTTCTGCTGACCGAGGGTGTCCAGAACTGGAAGATCGTTTCGCCGCGCATTTCCCAGGCGACGGTCGAACATCTTGTCGCCTCGGAACCTCGCAAGGAAGCCAACGCCGAAGCGATTCTGCAGGCTGTGCCGTTTATGCGCGCCTTCCGCATCGTCCCCAAGTTTGGTGAATGGAATACCATCTTCTGGGAAGACTTCCAGTCCCCGCTGTTCCATGATGA
Organism: uncultured Chloroflexia bacterium; assembly: GCA_963753545.1. GTDB lineage: Bacteria > Chloroflexota > Anaerolineae > Aggregatilineales > Aggregatilineaceae > CAVWCQ01. The sequence goes on along the minus strand of CAVWCQ010000008.1, from coordinate 3,393,417 downwards.
AGACACAGCAGAAAACCTGGCGGCTGATGCGCGGATTCTGCTCGAAGACGTGCTTCCGAAGTAACGCCATAACTCGCCCAATACCTTAGGCAGCGGGAGCGGTGATTATCCGCTCCCGCTGCCCATCAACTTTAGGGAGAGCCGTATGGGTGATCCAGGCGCTTTTAACAGTTATTACCCTACCTTTCTGCGGTATATTGGCACTGCGGTTGTGCTCGCCGTGATCATGTATGTTGTTTATCGGGTGCTCCGCGCGGTCGGCGTTAAGCACGAAGCCGCGACCGGTTTTACACTGATCCTTCCCTGGATTATCGGTTTTCTCGCCTTTGTGGTTGTTCCTATCGGCATATCGTTTTATCTGAGTTTTACCGAATACAACATCCTGTGGGATAAGCCCAAATCACTTGACGACCCACTCTACAACTATAAACGAGCCTTATCGCTCAAGATCATAACGATGGACCCCGATGAACGCATCGGCGTAGCCGCTCTAGGCAAGCTCGAATCCAATACTCCTGAACCAACACGCTACCGCGAGTTGACACACTTTGTCGACAGGCGACAAAAAATATGTCCTCGCCGGAACCGACATCTATTTCTATAAAGGTCTCTGGCTGACGCTGCGATATTCGGTGTTGAATGTTCCGCTTGGGACTGTTAGGAGCGTTGGGCGGTCGCGCTGCTGCTCAACCAAAAAATCAGAGGCGATAGGCTTCTGGCGCACGCTCTATTATTTACCAGCAGTGCTTCCGGCTGCGTCGTTAGCTCTGTTGTGGTTCTGGCTGTTTGCCCCCACCAGCGGATTGATCAACTGGGCGCTCGGCCCAATCTATAACCTGCTGAATATGAAGCCGCTCGGCTGGTTCACCGATAAAAGCCTGGTGCTTCCCTCGTTCATCATTATGGGCATGTGGGGCATCTTCGGCGCAAACACGGTGATCCTGCTGGCCGGTCTCAAAAATATCCCCACCGAATTATATGAAGCGGCGTCGATTGATGGCGCGGGAAACTGGGTCAAGTTCCGGCATGTCACTATTCCCATGCTCAGTCCAGCACTGTTTTATAACTGTAGTGACGAATACGATCGCTTCGCTGACTATTTTTACCCAGCAGGCATTTATACCGACCAAGCGTGAAGATGGCTGGTTCGTGAACTGGTTTATCTATAACGAGGCATTCAACTTTGGCCGGATGGGCTATGCATCGGCCCTGGGCTGGATGCTGGCCGTGCTCATCATGCTTCTGACCTTGTTGATATTCCGGTCATCAGCCGCATGGGTGTTTTACGAAGGCGCTCGGCGCGGAGGCGAAGAGGCATAGAGATGACTGCTAACACGACGACGATTTAACCGGCTGTGGTTCAAGATCGAATATGCGCGTCAGCGCCAGATGCGGCATGCCGTGCATATGACGTTTGTCTACTTTCTCTTGCTCATCGGTGCAGCGATCATCTTAATTCCGTTTTTCTGGATGCTGTCTACTTCCCTCAAAATTGAGAAGCAGCTCTTTGTTAAACCCGCCCAAATGGGTTCCGGATCCGGTTGCTTATAACAATTATGCGGATGCATGGACAACGCTGGGCAGCATCGCGCCTGGACTGACCTTCTTCCGCATCATGGGCAACACGCTGTTTATCACCTTGCTGGCGATGTTTGCCGAAATCTTCAGTGAGGCAATCGTCGCTTATGGCTTTGCACGGTTTTCCTTTAAGGGGCGTGACTTGATCTTTTTCATCATGCTTGGCACGATGATGATCCCGCCCACTCTGACGCGCGTTCCCACCTTTTTGATCTGGCGCAAACTGGGTCTGCTGAATACTTACGATCCGCTGGTGGTTCCAGCGTGGACGGCCTGGGGACCCGCCTATATTTTCCTGCTGCGCCAGTTTTTCCTGACCATTCCGCGCGATATGGAAGACGCAGCGACCGTCGATGGGGCAAACACGGCACAGACCTTCTTTTACGTGATGCTTCCCCTGGTCAAACCCGCGTTTCTGGCGATTGGCGTGCTGTCGTTTCTGGGGAACTGGAACAATTTTGAGGGGCCGCTGATTTACCTCAATACGACTCAGTTGTTCCCGCTGGTGCTGGTGATCCAGTTCTTCCAACAGTCGCTCTCCAAAGAGGCTCCCAAATGGCACTACCTGATGGCCATGACCACCATGATGGCTGCGCCGGTGTTAGCACTGTACTTTGTCGCCCAGAAGTATTTCATCGAGGGCCTGACGGTAGGGGCCGTGAAAGGGTAAACGAGCTATGGCGCGCCTGAGAGGAGTGCTCATCGTCCTGATTGTTGTCTCGCTGGCCCAACCGCTGATGCGCCAAGTGCCCGCTGCTGCCCAGGAGTCCGGTATGCGTTCGGGGTTGGTCAATCTCGATCACCTGCTGTTTTTGACCGAGCCTGTCAAATTCGGAGATCGGGACGTTGCCATTGTGCATATTTACTCCGAGGAACCAGACTACCAATGGGTCGATGCAGCGGGCGAGGGTATTTCGGCAGTAGACGACGTGGCGCGGGCGGCGCTGGTTTACCTGTGGTACTACGAGCAAACGCAATGACAGCCGGGCACTGGATGAGGCGCGGCTGTGCCTGGAATTTGTGCGCTACGTGCAGGCCGCTGATGGCTCGTTCTACAACTTCGTGCTGGATCGCAGCGGAACGATCAATGAGACCGGCAGCACGAGCTACAAGACGTTGGGCTGGTGGGCGATGCGCAGTTTGTGGGCGCTGGCTGAGGGCTACCGCGTGTTTGCCGCTGTTGATCCCGATTATGCGGCTGACCTGCAAGCCTCCTACCTGCTCACGGAGCGCGCCTTAGCCGACACCATGACCAATTACGGTCTGTACAGCCAGGTCCATGAATTCAGTGTTCCAGCCTGGATTCCGGGCGGCGCGCCGGACATGGCGTCTGTGGGACTGCTGGCGCTGGTCTCCTACTACCGGGCTAATCCCAACCCGGACACGCAAGCCCTGATCGAGCATATCGCCGACGGCATCGCGGCCTATCACCTGGGCGACAGCGACACCTACCCGTTTGGGATGCATCCAGTCACGACCAATGCGCCCGGCTACTGGCATGCCTGGGGCAGCCATCAGGTTCATGCCCTGGCTGAAGCCGGAGCCGCGCTCAACCGCCAGGACTGGATCGACTCGGCGGCGGGTGATGCCAACACCTTCATGCTGCGCCTGCTCGCTTTCGAGATGATCAATGAGATGGGCATTTTGCCGCGCCACCGGGGACAGATCGCCTATGGCACGGATATGATGGTTCAGGGTTATATGGCGCTCTACCGGGCAACGGGCGACGAGAAATACGCCCAGTATGCAGGGTTGGCGGCATCGTGGTTCTTTGGCAATAACATGGCAGGCGTGGCGATGTATGACCCGGAAACCGGGCGCTGCTTCGATGGTATCGATGGCCCGACGATATGGCGCGTCAACCGCAACGCGGGCGCGGAGTTGACGATCGAAGCACTGATGGCGCTGTTGGCCGTCATACCAGGATCCGATTGCGTCCCGCTACCTGGACTACAAAGAAAGCAGCGTGCGGCCCTATATCCTGGTCGAGGCGGAATATGGGCACAAAACGGCGGGCGAACCGGATTTCCGTACGCGGGATTGGACCGGAGAAGCCTATTTCAGCAACGGGCAGTATTACAGCCTGGGTGCGGGAGATGTGCTTGAAGTCGATTTTGATGTTCCCGTCTCCGGTGACTACTGGATTTATGCGGCGCATCAGCGCGACGCGATTGCCAGCAAGGATACCCAGCTTGTCGCGCTGCGCACCCCTGGCCCCGTAACCATTGATGGGACGCTGGATGAATGGACTGATGTTCCGGTATTTTCGGCTAACACCGCACGCCAATTTTTGCGCGGCGCGGGGATATGGCGTGGGCCGGAGATCGACAGCTTCGATATTCGGTTCATGTGGGACGACGAAAACCTGTATCTTGCCGCGACAGTGCGCGATCCGGTGTTTGAACAGACGCAGATTGGCCCCGGCGTGTGGCAGTATGATGCGCTGTGGGGGTATGTCGACGGCGCAGGGCGCGGCCTGCATATAAGTTCTAAGTTCACGCTGGCCCAAACGCCGGACGGTCCGCAGGTCTGGGACTGGATCGCCGGAACATGGATGCCCAATGCTGAACTGGCCTGGACCGCTTTCGAGACCGGGGATGGTTATATCTATGAGGCCAAACTGCCCTTCCGCTCGCTGCGAGTGGATGCACCAGAAGTCGGCAGCACCATTGGCGTCGAAGCCGGGCTCGGCGTGGGGGGCGATTCGTTCCTCGACCTGACCGGGGCCGATCCCGATACGGCTGCCAATCTTGCCGATCTGATCCTGATCAACGAGATGAGTGATCTCGACACCTTAGGCGGCGCGGAAGTCGTGCTGTCTGGCGGGGCGAATGCGATTGCGCTGGGCGTGGCAGTGGATGGTGGCGCTATACTGACGGTTCCAGCGAATACCGCGCCGGATCGCCGCTACTTATGGCTCGATCCAGTAGGCGATGGCCCGCTGTCTCTCGAAGCAGGAACGCATACGGTGGCTCTGAGTTATGCAGGAACGGAACCTGAGTCGCCGCACTGTGATTGATGGCCTGTTAATCCAACCCATTGAGGCCCAACGCGTTTTTAGCGGGCCAAACGGTGAACAAATTACCCTTACTTATAACACGCTGACGGGGCAATTTCTTTGTCCGAAGAGTGACTTATGCGACCAGCACTTCGTGTGATTGGCGAAACCGCACGTGATTGGTATTACAGCATGCTCGGGCTGGTGAACGATCAACGCGCTGTGGTTCGTCCTCAGCCTGACAATCATTTTGCTGCCTCCGGCTACTGCCGGGATGTACGCCGCGACGAACAGCGTCGCGCACGGTACAGGCCAGCGTCTGGGTGATTTTTGGGAGGGCGCGCGCCGCTGGATTTGGGTGAGCCTGCGCTGGGCGCTGGTCAACATCGTTGTAGCCGCTGTTTTATGGTCAAACACGCTGTTTTATAGTTCCCTGGCGGAATCAGCGGCTCTTTTCGATCCGAGTACTGGTCGGATCGCTTGCGCTGGTCTGGCTGGCAGCACAGCTTTATGTCTGGCCGTTTTTGATTGAGCAGGAAGATAAACGCCTGCGTATCGCCCTCAAAAACGCCCTGTTCCTGACGCTGGCTTCACCGCTTTACACATTCATCCTGTTAGTCACTCTTGCTCTGCTCACACTGCTTAGTTTGGCGACGATCCTGCCGCTGGCGGTCTTTCTGATGAGTTTTGTATCGCTGCTTGGAAATCGAGCGGTTCTTGAACGATTGACTGTTTATGGAAAGCTGCCGCAACCAGTACCATCTGGAGGAAACGACAATGGCTAAATCGATCACACTGACGCGTTATCCGGGCAATCCAATTCTGGTTCCATCCACTCACAACGCCTGGGAAACGGATAACGTTTTTAATGCCGCCGCGATCCAGCATGATGGGTTGATTTATATGCATTACCGCGCGCAGGGGTTGGATCGCGTCTCCCGGATTGGCTGCGCAATCAGCAGCTGATGGCTACCACTTTAACCGTCTGCAAGAGCCAGTGCTGGCACCTGACAATGAATATGAGATATTTGGTGTTGAAGACCCGCGCATCACCGAACTGGACGGCACTTTTTATATGTTCTACACGGCTTATTCGCCGCATGGGACGCGTATTGCGCTGGCATGCAGTTCCAATCTGATTCACTGGGAGCGCATGGGGATTGCCATTCCGGACGAAGATAACAAGGATGCGATCCTGTTTCCTGAAAAAATCAACGGGCGTTATGCCATGCTGCACCGCCGCCCGCCCGATATCTGGCTGGCTTATTCGGATGATCTGCTTCATTGGACCGATCACCAGATTATTATGCGCCCGCGCCCCGGCACATGGGAGAGCGTGCGGATTGGCGCGGGTGGCCCGCCCTTCAAAACGGAAGCGGGCTGGCTGCACTTTTATCACGGCTATAACGAGGCGCGTGTCTACTGTCTGGGACTCGCCCTGCACGATCTGCGAGATCCCGCCAAAATCCTGAAGCGGCAGGACGATCCGATCCTGTGTCCGGGAACTCCCTGGGAATATTTTGGTGATGTGCCCAATGTGGTCTTTACCTGCGGCGGGATCGAAACGGACACCGATTATCTGATTTACTACGGCGGTGGCGATCATGTGATGGCGGTGGCATCGGTCAGCAAGGCAGATATCGCCGCGTTTCTGAAGGGATAAAGCCATGACCGAACACCCATTAGGGCTGGGATTGGTTGGCGTCGGCGGCTTTGGCGTGTTCTGTCTGGCTGCCTTTGCCGAGATGCCAGAAATCAAGGTCACTGCCGTTGCCGATCTGGATGTGGGGCGTGCACAGGCCGCCGCCCCGGCTGGAGCCGCTGTCTACCGGGACTATGAGGCGCTGCTGGCTGATCCCGCCGTTGATGTAGTCGCCATCAATACGCCGCCTCACCTGCATGCCAGGTATGTCCATCCAGGCGGCGCAGGCGGGCAAGCATATTTTTGTCGAGAAGCCGCTGGCGACATCGTTCAATGATGCGCAGGCGATTATCGAAGCCGCTGAGTGTAACCGCAGTCCAGATCACCGTAGACTATGTGCTCCGCTTCCATCCGCTGCACCAGCTCGCAGCGCGCATTGTGCACAGCGGGGTATTCGGCGTAATGCGCCATTTCTCCCTGGAAAACTTCGCGACCGACGACTCACTGCTGCCCGGTCACTGGTTCTGGGACCCGGCCCAAAGCGGCGGGATTCATGTTGAGCATGGCGTTCATTTTATCGATCTGTGCAATCACCTGACGACCTGCCCGCCAGAGTCGGCATCGGGCACTGTTCAGCAGCGTGACGATGGCCGTATGGATCGCGTGAGTGCAACCGTCCGTTACGGTGACGAAGCGCTGGCGACCTTCTACCACAGCTTTAACCAGATTCGCCCGGTCGAACAGACCACGATTCGCATCAACTGCGAGCGCGGGCATATCACGCTGCACGGTTGGATTCCCACCGAACTGACTCTGATGGGGTTGGCGGATCGAGCCGGGCTGGTCTTCCTGCAGACAGCCTGGGCAATAACCTGAAAATCGTGGAGCGATATGAGGGCGACGCTACGGTTTTTCCACATGGCGGCAGAACTGAAATTCTGGCGGCTTCGGTGCGGGCCGCCGCCTCTGCGGCGGATCGCCAGGGAGACTATAAGCGCGGCATCCAGGCGGCGCTGCGGGGATTGGTCGCCGCGGTTCGGGGCAATCAGCCATTGGAAGTCACAGCCAGAGATGGGATGATGAGTCTGGCTGTCGCGCTGGCGGCAACCGAAAGCGCGAGCAGCGGCAGTATTCTCCAGGTGCAGTCAGGGTGAATGATTTTATGGGGGGTATGAAGGGGTTCTCCCCTGGTAACATCATAACCGAAAGCGCGAGCAGCGGCAGTATTCTCCCGGTGAGGTCAGGGTGAATGATTTTAGTGGGGGTATGAAGGGGATCTCCCCTGGTAACATCATAGAAGAAACGCAGCGGGCCGCGCTCGATGTGCTGCTCCACAATGCGCGCGGGCCATACGACAACCTGCCCCGCGCGGCAGGTTGGGGTTATCCTGAACCCTATACACGCGACTTGATGATCGCCGCCCTGGGGATTCTGACCACTGGCGACGCGGTGCTGATCGAGTCGTTACGCCGTGTCTTGAAGGCTTTGGCAAATAGCCAATCGCAGCGCGGTCTTATTCCGGGGCTGGCTCACCATCCTGAGGATCGCGGTTCCAGCGACACGACACCGCTGTTTCTGATCGGGCTGGCCCTGTTCCGCTGGGTGACAGGTGAGGCGGGCTTTCTCAACCCGGCGGCACAAAAAGCGCTGCACTGGATGGAATTTCAAAGTCCCGAAGATCGCGAGCTGGTCGCGCAGCAGCCCACTTCCGATTGGCGCGACGAACAGTGGGTGTTGGGCTACGGTCTTTATGTCAACGTCCTGGTCTATATCTACTCAGCGGCTGTTCGGCCTGGACGATCAGGCAGAGCAGATGCACGCAGCGGATCAACCGCCCCGTGGCTGTGGATGGACACAAGCCGCCGCATGTGCAGGAAGGCTTAGCCCTGCCGGACAAACCCTATTACGCCCTGTGGTCGTATAAAGTCCTTTACAGCCCGCGCTTCGATCTGCTGGGGAACTGTCTGGCGATCCTGGCGGGGTTGATGCCGCTGGATCGGGCGAACCAGATGATCGACTGGCTGGAAAACGAGTGCGCCGCCCTGCACGATCAGAACCTGCTGGCCCTGGATTTACCTCCCTGCCTGCTGCCCTGTATTCAGCCGGACAGCCCGGACTGGCATCCCCGCTATGCTCAGTTTAACAACCCTGGCGAGTATCATAATGGCGGGGTCTGGCCCTTTATCGGCGGCTTTTATATCGCGGCGCTGGTTGCGGTGGGCCGCCACGATCTGGCAGCGAAAAAGTTGGCGGTGCTGGCAGACCTGCTCCGTCCGTCTCGGCGCGGCGGATTAACGTTCGGCTTCAACGAGTGGTTTCGCGCTCAGGATGGCACGCCCCGCGGCGAAGACTGGCAAACATGGACAGCCTCCATGTTCCTCTATGCATCACGGGCGGTTTTGCAGCGAACAACGCCGTTTTTTGATCAACTCCGAGACACAGAGAAAGGGAAATAACATGCCCGCGTTAGAAAGTGAACATCTCCGCCTGCGTTTCGAACAAGAAAGCGCGGGCGGTTTTTATTTTGTAACAGACATCCAGGATGGCGGTAACTGGCGGCCCGCTTCGTCAGTGGGCAGCCGCCCCATCGACAGCCTGATTCCAACGGAAGCCGGAGTGGATTCAGTATCCGGGTCTGGAACCGGGTATCGCTGGCAGAGCCAGATTATCCCAGCGGCGGGCGGCTTCCGTATCGAAACCGTTTTGCGCGCCGATCAGCCCATCCTGCTGAATCCGGCGCTGATCCTGTGGATTGATGCGCTGGATAATCTGAATGATCGCCAGGCGCATACCTGGCGGCAGACGATTTTCCGCGCCCCCACCGTCAACCAGGGCGGGCTGCCCGGCAACGATCTCGCTGCTGCCTACCTCTACGATCACCACATGCACACTGAAACGATCTGCTATTTCCCCGGCGATAGCCTGCTCTGGTCGCCCCACCGCTATTATGATTTCACCGTGCGCGAGGTGACCGCGTACCGCCCCACCGGGCGCTATGGGCTGGGCCTGCTGCCCAATTCTCCCGAAGTGCTGTTCCGGCTGGACCCCGGCGATCACCAGTTTGTCTGGTGGTTCACTCAGCATTACCGGGCGGATATTCCGTCACCGTGGGAGGCGCAGCGTGTGCTGATCGACAGCCTCGCCCCGCTGCTCGATCCCGCGCCGACTGCTGTTTCTGGTGAGGTTCCCTGGCAGATCATCGCCGAAAACGCCGTGCAGGATTTGGCGCATGAGGCCTGCTGGATCAAAGTCGGTGGGCGGGAAGGGTTGCGCGCCTATGTGCGGGGCAGTTCGCTTGATAAACGGGACGAAGCCAAAGGGTTCGAACTGATGACGCAGCTTGACGTGCTGTGGCCGCTGCTGTTGTGGCACAGGAAAACGGGTGACTTGCGGGCGGAAGGCATCATCGAGCGTCTCCATAAAACGCTGCCGCAGTTCTACCGCCCGGCGTGGTCCTATGTGGCCAATAATTTCCCGCCGCGCTCCCAGGACAGCTTCATGGATACGTGGTATTTCCTGGAAAATGCGCTGATCAAACTGCCCTGGGTGGCGAATCTCACCGGGGACGACGAACTGCGCGAGATGTTTTTGACAGCCCTGGCAGGTGCGCAGGAGCTTGCTCACCATACAGGGTATCTGTTCCCGCTGTTTGCCGACGCGAACGGATGGCAGCCGCGCGGCAGTCTGCTCAATGTCAGCGTAGGGGGCCTCTATGCCGCTGGATGTGTGCTGGCCCACCAGATCAGCGGCGGGGATAAACACTATCTGGATGAAGCTGCCGCTGCATTACGAGTGATGGCCCAACTGCCGCCCCACCAACTGACCCACGAACCGCAGCAGCTTTCTTTTGCCGCTGCCAGCGCCGCTTATCTGGCCAAAGTGGGAGTTGACTCACCTGCGTTTTGGAAGACCACCGCCGAGAATTTTATTGACCTGTCGCTGCGGATGGGCTATTGGAGCGCTGATCCTGCCGTGCCGTTTTATGATCCGCGTGGCATGTTCCAGGCGTGCGCGTCGCTGTGTTATCCGGCGTTTAAGGAAAATGTCGAAACGCTGCTGGCGTGGCCCGAATTGCTGCGCGATGGGATTGGCCCGGTGAACCTGATGGCGACCTTCGCCAACTTGCAGCGCCGCCACAACTACGCCTTTTTTGATCCCTATCTGCCTGTTGGCTTACAGCAGGGGCCGTGCGCTTTTATTCCTTATGAAGATCTGGCGACGGCTGAATTTACCCACACAGCGCAGCTTGGCAAAGAGCTGTACGGAGCAGGTGAGGTTTTTTGGAGCGCGCTGTTGTTTGGCCAAACCAGCGACCCCGATATTCTGTGTTTGAACCTGGATATTCCTTGTTTGCAGCTTCAACCTGTGCCGGAGCGCCGTTGCCTCTTATATAACCCAACAGGCGAACATCGCCAGGGAACGTTGCCCGGTTCCGAAGCAAACACTTATATTTATTCTATAGATCCAATGTCCGTTCAGTTTGTGGGGCTATAATGTCTGTAACCGTAACTCGTAGACGTTCTACATTCATTCGCCGCCTGCTCTCTCGCGTGCTCCCTGGTTGGATAATCAGCCTGCTCATCATTTTTGCTGCCTTTTTCGCCTTCCTCAGCCTGGCCGAGGATGTCTGGCTCAAAGAGGACGTTTCGTGGGATGTGTCGCTCATGCGCGACATTCACCGCCTCAGCGCGCCCTGGCTGGATACCGTCATGAAGGGTGTCACCTATACGGCCAGCACCACGGCATTAGTGCTGGCAAGCATTTTAGCCATCTGGTTGTGGTATGCGCGGCGGCAAAAACTTCAATCGATGGCGGTTGCCGTCACGATTGTAGGCTCAACGCTGCTGAATACACTGCTCAAAGAACTCTTCGCCCGCCCGCGCCCAAACGTTTTTAAGCCAATCACCGTTGCCCGCAGCTACAGTTTCCCCAGCGGCCATACCAGCACCGCTATTGCGTTTTATGGGCTGGTTGCTGTCCTGCTGTGGCGATCCCGTCATCGGGGGTGGGCACTGCTTTCCGGCTTGTGGGTGCTGGCGGTTGCCTTCAGCCGTGTATACTTGGGTGTGCACTATCCCAGCGATGTTTTGGCGGCGCTGGCCTTGGGTGTGGTCTGGATCGCCGCCGTGATGTTGGTTTATGATCGGTTTCTGCGCCGTGCCTCGCCAGCCACTAAGCAAGCTGTGGCATCCGAAGACAAGGCGGCTGAACCGCAACCGCAGCAATAGGACCGGAGAAACCCGATGCCATCCACTCCATTTAGCGCCGACGTGAAGCTGCTCGGCAATCTGCTTGGGACGATCATCCGCGAACAGCACGGCGAAACCGCCTATCAAACGGTCGAGACCGTTCGCGCCAACAGCAAAGCCCGCCGCCAGGGCGATCAAAAAGCGGCAGAAGTCCTGTCGAATATTGTGAACGATCTGACCTGGAACAGAAGCGCATTCTGATCAAAGCTTTCAGCAACTTTTTCCAGTTGATCAACATTGCCGAGGATCAGCAGCGGGTTCGTGTCCTGCGCCAGCGTGAGCGGGACAACCACCTTGACGAGTTGATTGGTACGGCGGTGCGCGCCCTGTGTGACAGCGGCTTCACGGCGGATCAGATGCGCGCGCTCCTCGGTCAGATGGGCGTGCGGCTGGTGATGACCGCCCATCCCAGCGAAGCCAAACGGAAAGAAGTGTTGGTCAAACAGCGCGAGATCGCCCAGATGATGACCCAGCGCGATCGGCAGCAGCTTACTTCCCCGCGAACAGCGCCAGATTGAGGAAGCGCTGGCTGAGGCCATTGAGGAGTTATGGCAGACCCGCCCGACCCGTGCCACTCGTGCGACTGTCGCGGATGAGGTCGATTATGGCATTTACTTTATTACTTCCGTCGTGATGGATGCGGTGATTTGATATTTATGCCACACTGCGCGCCAGCCTCGAAGCCATGCTATCCCGAATGAGGACTGGTCCGATCTGCCGCCGCTGCTGCGTTATGCCTCATGGATCGGCGGGGATCGCGATGGCAACCCCAATGTGACGCCAGAAGTCACGCTGTAAACCTTCAAAACGCTGCGCGAAGCCGCCCGCCAGGAATATCTCAGCGAAATTGCGGCGCTGCGGGACCGCCTGACGCAGTCCGCTGAGGAAGTACCCGTTTCTGCCGCGCTGCGATCATCGATCCCCAATAAACCGGCTTCCACGGGAACTCTACCGCCAGAAATTAGACATGATCTGGACCCGCCTGCAAGCCGACGGCTATCGCACCGCCGAAGAACTTTTAGCCGATCTGAATCTGATCGAACACAGCCTGCGCGCCAATAACGGTCACCGGGTGGCGGAGGGCGCGCTGGGCAGTCTGATCGAAAAAGTAAGGCTGTTCGGGCTTCATCTGGTTCCCCTCGATATCCGCGACGATGCGCGGCGCTATGCGGCGGCGATAGACGATATCGTCCGCGCCTATGGGCTGGCGGAGAATTATCTGGAACTACCCGAACTGGAGAAACAGGCACTGCTCGTGCGGGAGATCAATAACACGAGACCCCTGTTTCCTATCAAACCTGCCTTTAGCACGGCGACGAACCAGATCATTGAGCAGTGGCGCATGATCGCCCAGTGCCAGCGGCTGTACGGTACATCGGCAGTCGATACAGTGATCGCCAGTATGAGCACGGCTCCCAGCGACGTGCTGACCATGCTCCTGCTGGCTCATGAAGTGGGCGTCACTGAGATCGATCTTGTGCCACTGTTTGAAACAATCGACGACTTGCAGAACGCTCCGGCGATCATGGCGGCTCTGTTTGATATCCCCGTCTACCGCGAACATCTCACCGGGCGGGGGATGCGCCAGCAGATCATGCTCGGCTATTCCGACAGCAACAAAGACGGCGGCTATCTCGCTTCGAACTGGGGGCTGTATATCGCCCAGGAACGGCTGGGAGAACTATGCCGGGATCGCGGCGTTCTGCTGGAACTGTTTCATGGGCGGGGCGGCAGCATTGGGCGCGGCGGCGGGCCAACCAACCGCGCCATTCTCGCCCAGTCGCCCGTCTCGCTGAGCGGGCGCATGAAAATTACGGAACAGGGCGAAGTGATCGCCTATCGCTACAGCAATTCGGATATCGCCCAGCGGCATTTGCAGCAGGTGATGCACGCCGTGTTGATGGCGTTGGGGTTGCCCTCGCCCGTTGAAGTGCGTCCCGAATGGCGCGAGATGATGACGACACTGGCGGAAACGGGCCGCGCCGCCTATCGCAGTTTTGTGTATGAGCAGGCCGGGTTTATGGATTACTGGCAGCAGGCAACGCCGATCCGCGAACTGTCGCAGATGCCCCTTGGATCGCGCCCGGCACGGCGCGGCAAGGGTGGATTTGTCCAGGTGCGGGCGATCCCCTGGGTTTTTTCGTGGATGCAGAGCCGCGCCATTATTCCGAGTTGGTACGGTGTCGGGCATGCCTTCGAAGTGTACTGCTGCGATCCCGATGAACGGGCGATGCTGCAAACGATGTATCGTGAATGGCCGTTTTTCCGCACCGTAATTGACAATGTGCAGCTTGACCTCGCTAAAGCAGATATGGGTATCGCAGAGTTGTATGCAGACCTCGTTGCAGATGAAGATCTGCGGAACCGGATTTTCTCGGAGATTCAGGCCGAACATGAGCGGGCCTGCCAGTCGATTTGCGATATCACCGGGCAGAAAGAACTGCTCGATAATGCCTCGGTGATCAAAAACTCGATTGAACACCGCAATCCCTATGTCGATCCGCTGAATTTTATCCAGGTGTCGCTGCTGCGCGATCTGCGCCAGCTTCAGGCTAACACACCAGAATACGATGCGCTGTTGCAAGCCGTGATGATGACGATTAACGGTATCGCGGCGGGGATGAAGACAACCGGCTAATTTTTCAGACATTTCTCTGAATATTCGTACTTAAGGTTCAACTTTAAGGGAGTATTTTGGGAGAAAATCTGTGCTATCCTGTAAATGGACTTGCTTTTCCCTGCGTTTTCCGTGGTGAGTTTGGTTTCTCTCAAACAGGGGTGAAGGTTTGAAAATGGTTAAGGTTACCCCCCAAAAAACATGAGTTGGCGGCTCGCCACGCGAAGAAATAGGCGCGAAGTGAGTAACTTATAAGAATTTCCGGCTGGTCAAACCGCGGTTAAGGGGTCTAATTTTATCAAAAGGCCTCATAACTGCATCAAAAGGACCCTTAATGACTTATAAAAGCCTCGTTTGTTGCATTTTGTAGGGCGTTCAGAATATACGCTGATCGTCGTGTCAATAAACTCGTCAAATGGTTGCGCCGCCGGGGAAATGCGGCAAGCGCTTCAGACTCTTTGCTCCTTAATGCGCAGGTTAAATAAAAAGCGCGCGCAGCCTGTTCAGCCTGCACGCGCCTGCCAATCTACAAAAAGGACGCGGCCTAGACTTTCTTGGATGAGTGCGGATCGAGTGCGTCGCGCAGGCCGTCGCCCAGGAAGTTAAAGGCAAACATGATAAAGAACAGGGCCAGCGCCGGGAAAATCGCCTGGTTCGGGTAGCTGACAATCGCTTGCGAACCGTCCGCGATCATCGATCCCCAACTGGGCGTCGGAGGGTTGACGCCGAGGCCAATGAAGCTTAGAAACGCCTCAAAGGAGATATAGCGCGGAATTGCCAGACTTTCTGCCACGACGATTGGGCCTAGGATATTCGGCAAAACGTGGCGAATAATGATCGCGCCATCCCTCGCACCCACGGACACCGCCGCTTCGATATATTCTTTCTGGCGGATGGAGAGCACCTGGCCGCGCGCTAACCGGGCTGTGTCCATCCACGAGGTTAAACCGATGCCAATGAAGATGAACAGCATGCCACCAAACATCGAGTCGATTTTGTTCAGTTTGTAGGTGAGCGAGCCTTCTTCCCCGGCGTTAAAGCTGGCGCGGAAGGTCGCCATCAGCAAGATCACGAGCAGCAGCGTGGGGAAGGCGTACATGATGTCCACAAAACGCATCATGATATTATCGGCCCGCCCACCGAGATAACCCGCGATCATCCCGTAGGTGGTTCCCACCAGCAGACTGATCAGCGGGCCAAAAAATGCAATCGACAGCGAAATGCGCGCGCCGTAGATAATCCGGCTGAACAGGTCCCGGCCAAGATTGTCAGTGCCCAGCATATAGTCATTATTGATCCGGACATATCCCATCGGTTCGCCCTGCGGCTTCATCTTAGGGAATGCATCCGAGACCCACTGTGGCGCGGAATTCATCGCCAGCATGTTCTGTGTCTCATAATGATTGGGCGCAATCTTGGAGGCAAAGATTGCCGCGATAATGTTGATGGCAATCACGATCAGCCCGACCATCGCCATCCGGTTGCGCAGCAAACGATGCCAGGCATCCATCCAGGGGTTGCGGACCTTCTCAGAAGACGTCTTCTGTAAACTCAGGACGGAACCCGGTTTAAGTTGTCTTTCTTCGCTTACATCTGTTGCAGTCATCGTTTATTTCCTAAGAAAGCCGGATACGCGGGTCCAGCCAGGCGTACGTCAGATCGACCATAAAATTGGCAACGACAATAAAAAAGGCAAACACCAGGGTTGTACCCATGATGATCGAATAGTCACGGTTTTGAATGCTGGTCACAAAGTAGGATCCCATTCCCGGAATACCGAAAACACGCTCGGTAACAAACGTTCCCGTGATGAGTGCCGCAAACAGGGGGCCAAGAACCGTCGCGACCGGAATCATGGCGTTCTTCATGGCATGGAGCAACACAATACGCCGCTGGCGTAAACCCATCGCCTTGGCCGTCCGAATATAGTCTTCATTAAGCACCTGGAGCAAGCTGGCGCGTGTCAGGCGGGCGAGCAGGGCCGATTGGGCAAATCCCAGCGCGAATGCTGGCATAATCCCTTGTTTGAGAGTGCCCCAGCCTTGAGTTGGCAACCATCCCAGTTCTACCGCCAGGATATATTTCAGCAGCGGTCCCAGAATGATCACCGGAACAGAAACGCCGAGAATCGCCGTCCCCATACTGAAGTAGTCTACCGCGCTATTTTTCTTAAGGGCAGCCATGATCCCCAGGGGCAACCCAATGATGAGAGCAATGGCGAGGGCCGACAAACCCAGTTGTGCCGAAATTGGAAGCTGATTGCGAAGAATGTCGTTGACGCTGCGCGTTTGGCGATACGAGGGCCCAAAATTCATCCAACGCAGCGACTTGTTATCCACGAGAGGCAGCTTGATATTGATTAAATAATCTTCAGTAACTGAAAAAGTCTCGTTCGTCGCCGTAATATGGGGGACCATCAGATCAATCATGTAATCGACGTACTGTTTATAAAGCGGATCGTCCAGGTGATATTTTGCATTCAGATTCTGCATAGCAGTGGGGCTAAGCTGTTTCTCGCGGGAGAAAGGGCCGCCTGGAACCTGATGCATGATAAAGAAGGTGATCATCGAGACAACCAGCAATACTATTAACAGATACAGAAATCGCTTGATAAAATATTGTGCCATAATGCCTCTCTGGTTTGGGTGGAGGAGAGAGAGCAAACTGCCCTCTCTCCAACCCATTTAATCGCTAGTGCAAAAACTCGAAGTTGACTACTGGATGTCCCACTTCTCCAACCGTTCGTTACGGTTGACAGCGTAGGTACGTGCGATATTGGTCTGCGTCATCTGCTGCGAAGTGTAGTAGTAGATGGGGGCAACCGCCGCTTCCTTGTTGACCAGCAGGAATTCAGCCTGAGAGTAGAGATCGCGCCGAACAGCGGGATCGGTAGCCACACCAGCCTGGTCGAGCAGGGCGTAGAATTCGTCCGTGCCCCAGCCCGTGTGGTTGTTGCTGTCGGGACCCTTGCTGCGGAACACGTCATTGATGAAGCTGGCTGCATCAGGATAGTCATAGCACCAGCCCAAACGCCAGACGGGCGGCGCATCACGGCGCAGGGTTTCGTTGTAAACCTGGGCATCCTGCGAAGTGATCTGAACGTCGATGCCAAGCGTTTCCTTCCACATCTGCTGAACAGCCTGGGCAATCGTTGCGTGAGTTGCCGAGGTATTGTGCATCAGGGTGATGGGAGGAATGGTCTCCATGGTGTTTCCGGTCTCATCCAGATACATCTGGAGTTCAGCCTTGGCCTGTTCGGGATCGCTGTGAATCGCCAGGTCAGGATAGTCTTCCTGCGTCATCAAAGGAGCGATGTCGGGACGGGTGAAGAACCCCGCCGGAATCTGGCCACCATTGGTGATCTGGACGATGGTAGCACGATCAATCGCCATCGAGAGAGCGCGGCGCATGTGAGCATTGTCGGTCGGCGGCACCAGCACGTTAAAGCCATAGTAGTAGGTGCAGGTGTCAGGCCCAATCGCTAGTTCGTCGGGATACTCAACGCGCAGGCGGTCCAGGTCGGGCAGTGGAACGGTTGGAATCCAGTCCAGTTCACCCGCTTCAAACGCGGCGAGCATGGCTGGTTCGTCGAGGTAGGTGAATTCCCACTCGTCAATCTTGGCCTGTGGTACGTCGTCGGTTCCAGGCCAGAAGGGGTTCTTGATCAGGGTGATCTTGACGTCGTGTTCCCATTCCTTGAGGGTGTAAGGCCCGTAGGTCTCCATGTTCCCCGCTTCGGTCCAGGCGTCGCCATATTCGTCAATCGCCCACTGCGGTTCCGGACGAGACATCCACAAGCCGTACATCATTGGCAGGTAGCCAGCAGCCCTGGGGGTCGTGATCTCGACGGTGAAGTCATCGACTGCCTTGACGCCGAGCTCAACATCCTGCCCAGCCAACTTTTCCGTGCCGTTCACGATCCAGGGGGCCAGCGTAGCGGCGTACTGCGAACCCGTATCTGGAGACAGCGTGCGATTGATGCCGTAAACCACATCGTTCGCGTTCACTATGCGGGCATTACCGCTGTCGTCCATGACCTGAACAACTGCGCTCTGGCCAGCATCATACTTGACCCACGGAATGTTGTCATAGAGGTGGAACGTATAGATCAGACCGTCATCCGAAACGGTCCAGTCCTTGGCGAGACCCGTTTCCACGTCAACCGTCTCTTCGTTCAGCGTCGTAAGGCCGGGGAAGAACTGGTTGATGAGCTGGATCTCGTTTACCCACGTTCCGAGAGACGGATCGAGGATCACATCGCCGGGGAGATAGGCGGTGTGCAGCACTTTGGTGTCTTGGGCACTGATCAGGCCGGTGCCAGACATCGTCAGCGAAGCAACGAGTATCATGACGAACACGAGCATTCTAAAATGTTTATGCATTCTTGTCCTCCTAATTGAACATTGAACACATTCGTGCCACAAACTGGCACTGTGCTTTATTATACGATATCCTGCGCTACTTTTATCATTAAAGTACAGTGGTATTTTTCTGCTGTCTTCCTTGTGTTCTAAACCATAGCCGTTGGATTACCGATCATCTGATAGGTGAAGTGCGTATCAAAAGAAGAACGTGTGGCATTTTCCACACGATAACAGGACGTGAAACGATGACTTCCTGGAAACTGTTTGTTCATGTGCTCCTGGCTCAAAATAGTTATGATAATGCTATCTTCATGCGCGAAGTTGAACAAATTCCAGTCTGGCATGACTGGCTCCAGCGCCTGGGACGCACAGCCGGATTGAAAACAGGGCTGCTTTTGGGCAGCGCCATCCTCTGGACCATTAGCGTTCTCTACGTCAACAATCTGCTGTTTGTCTTGATCCCCCTTCTACTGAGTTTCACCCTGGCAACCGGCCTTTCACTTGGCCCCCTTGTGCCGGCAGAGCGCGAGAAGCAGCGCTGGGAGATTTTACTATCCGTTCCTGCCGGAGCTGAAATGATTTTGATGGGCAAAATGGGCGGGGCACTGTGGCGTATGCGCCATTTCATGTTCATTATGACCATGTTGTTGATCATGGTTGCTCTAGGCGTGGGCGCTATCAGCAGCCTGGTTTTACTACCCATCGAACGGGCCAAGGCGGGATGGTCCGAACTCACCCTGTGCGGCGTGATGTTCCTGCTGATGCTCCTCGGCAGTGCTGTTTTTATTGTTGATCGTGTACAGCAGTATCTATTGATCATAACCGCGGGGATTGCCGGGGGAACTTCTGCCACCAACAGCCGCACAGCCTTGTTAGCGGCGGGCGGTGCTGCGCTGTTTGCATGGTTTTTTGAAATAGGCGCAACGGGAACAATTATGCTCCTCCAGCATAAAGAGGCCATTCTGCTGGAACGGGGGCAAATATTATCGTGGGCAACACTTGGCCCAATGGTCAGTTATATCCTTCGCCTTGACCGGGGCTGGGCTGTCGTTTATATCGTGGTTACGCTGTTGGTGCGTGAGCTATTGATTGGCAGTTTGTGGCGGTGGACTTTACACCATGCCCGTCCGTGACAGCGTAAAGCGCGAGTTTCCCCGCGCTTTTTTAGAATTCTTTGGATAGACGATTTTTAGCGTTCGCTGCGCTTGCGGCTGATAATCTCGCGAACCGTGATCTCCGGCTGTGCGGCCTGTGCCGCGCGGATATAGTCGGTGTCGATCCCGAGCGCCATCAAATCCAGAAGCTGTTCCGTAGAAAGCCTGCGGAAGCCCATCAGATTCAGGTCGTGGTGCATCTGCTCCAGGTAACGCTCGTAGGAACGGCGTTCAGCGCGGCGCATATCGATTAATTCCTGCGCCGTCACATCCGGGTCGGACTCGCGCACGCTTTCCACATAGGTTGCATCCACATTGTACGCCCATAACTCGATGATCAAACGCAGCGGCAGCACGTCAGATCCAATGCGATGCAGGGCATCTATAAACGCCGGGTCAAAATCGTGAATGTGCATGGCCACGATATCATCCGTCGTCAGGGAGTCAAATCCACGCGCCGCCATAGCTTCACGGATGGTTTTCACATAGTCCGGCGAGATTTCCTGAATCCCAAGGGCAATAATCTCTTTAGCCCGGATATCAGGATAGTATTCGCGCATTTTCGTCACATACTGCGGTGACAGATCATGAATGCCAAACTCGACGATCCGTTTCGCGCTGATATCGGGAAACTGTTCGCGCATGCGGATGACATAGTGGGAGGTCAGGTCGTGAATACCGAACTCGACAATCTCCCTGGCGCTAATATCGGGGAACTGCTCGCGCAGTTGGCGTACGAACTCAGGCGTGATTTCATGAATCCCAAATTCGATGATTTCCTTCAGCCGGATGTTGGGGAAAAGGTCACCCATTTGCTTGACATAGCCTACGTCAATGTCGTGGATGCCGAATTCGATAATCTCTTTCACCCGAATGTCCGGGAACTGCTGGCGCACTTCCGCCACATAGTCAGGCTCTATCCCATGGATACCGAATTCAACAATGTCTTTGGCGCGGAGGTCAGGCAACTGCTGGCGTATCTTCGCTATATAGTCTGCATCGATGCCGTGAATACCGAATTCGACTATTTCTTTCGCGCCTAATTCTGGTAACTGCTGGCGTAATTTGGCCACATACTCCGGATCGATGCCATGAATGCCAAACTCGACAATTTCCCCGGCTCCTGCGCTGGGGAACAGTTTGCGCATTCCGGTCACATAATCCGCGTCCAGCCCATGAATGGCAAACTGCACCAGATCTTTGGGGGGTAGGTCCGGGAACTGGTGGTGAACCGCGCGAATAAAATCCGCATCCACATCATGAATGGCGAATTCGACTAGCTCTGAAATGCGCAGCCTCGTAAATCCTGCGGCACGGATTTCGCGAATGAAGTCGGGGGTAATGTTGTGCGCGCGCAGTGTTTCGAGGTCACCGCAACTCAAGTCCGTATACCCAAGCTCGCTCAGTGCTTCGGTGAGGTCACTGGTGCGGATATCCCACCCTGTTGGGAAGTTACGCCCGCGTCGCCGTGCGCCACGAGGGGGACGTGGCATTTGAGGCATCCGGGCATTTGCGGCATCTGAGGAGGATAGGGCGGCACAGGGGGATCAAACTCGAATTCCGTATCGTCTTCCTCGTCCATATCATTGTCAGAAGGATTCCAGCTCTCCGCTGTTCCAACAGCCTTCAGCAGGCGCTCAGCCTCATCGATAGAAATCTTCTTTTCTTGCAGCATCTGTAAGATGTGCATACGATCTTCTGCCATCCGGAAGTCTCCTATGGTATAATGGCAGGCAGATAATCAGTTGAGACGGGCTGCCGGGTCAAGGGCCAATTTGATCACCGGGAGCCTGTTTTCGTTTTAAGACCCTTTCGTAAGGTCGACCAACATCCGCTCTGCCTCGACGATAGAAAGTTCACCTCGCTCAACGGCTGACAGAATCTCGCGCCGCCGCGCCGCTATTTGATCAGGAGTGGCAGCCGCTTCAACATTCAGCTTCAGCGTCTTCAGCAAATCGTCCACCTGCCCTCGGATTGTCCAGTAACCCAATCCCGTTTCGCGCTCCATTTCTTTGATGTTGCCCCTGCAGGCGACAAAGATTTCCAGGAAACGCAGATTTGCATCGGACAATTCGCAAAACGTGCAGCCCGTGTAACGCCCGCGAATGACGGTATCACACGTCGTGCAACTCAGCTCCGTTACGATCAAATCTCCGCCGCAAGACGGACAGTGTGTCAGCAGTCTTCGCATAGGTTCCTCTCTGTTTAGAACAGATTATAACAAATTTTGGCCTGTGTCAAGAATAAAACCAAAAATTTTGGTTATGGAACAAAATATTTGGCAAGGGGCAGCTATCACCAATCAGTTGATAATTCAAGGTTGACATTTTGAAGAAAAAGATGTATTTTATTTCATGGCTCATATGTTCTATCAGTGAATAGGAGTAGCATTTTGGCGAGAATAATCGACCATTCTACTGAAACGAACGCCAGGCGCAGTCCCTCTTCTGTGAACAGCAGGCACATTCCCAACCGTTCCGCATCCCGTCCATCTTTGGGCAAACAATAGGCTATCTATGTGCTGCAAGCAATCTCATATCGCAGCCTCAATGTCCTGGCCCTGTTTGATGTCAACTTGGCAAATTAGGAGAGTGGATATGTCCTTGGAAAACAAAAACGCCATCGCTAACAGCAGCAGCAGGTCCGGCAGTAACGGGTCAACGTTCGCACAAACAGAAATCTCCATCCCACGGCTCCGCACCCTTGTTAAAGGCCGGGTGATTGAGCCGGGCGACGCCGATTACGACAAGGCGCGCACTGTTTTTTATGGCGGAATTGACCGTCACCCTGCCGTCATTGTTCGCGCCGCAGACGCGACCGACGTTTCACACGTTGTTTTGTTCGCGCGCGAAACAGGGGCCGAGCTTGCGATCCGCAGCGGCGGCCATAGTGTCGCTGGTCACAGCGTCTTGGATGGAGGGATCGTGCTTGATCTCTCAGAGCTGCGCGCGCTGGATATCAATGTTGAGCAGCGCACGGCGTGGGCCGAGCCGGGACTGACTGCGGGCGAATATACGACAGCGGCAGCAGCTCACGGTCTGGCAACCGGGTTTGGCGACACAGGCTCTGTTGGAATTGGAGGACTCACGCTTGGCGGTGGTGTCGGATACCTCGTCCGCAAATACGGCCTTACCATTGATGATCTGCTGGCGGCTGAAATTGTGACCGCCGATGGCCAGATCCTGCAGGTGGATGCCAAAACACATCCCGATCTCTTCTG
The DNA here is from genome assembly GCA_963753545.1 of uncultured Chloroflexia bacterium. GTDB lineage: Bacteria > Chloroflexota > Anaerolineae > Aggregatilineales > Aggregatilineaceae > CAVWCQ01. The sequence goes on along the minus strand of CAVWCQ010000008.1, from coordinate 3,370,595 downwards.
GGCGATCCGTGGTGGCGGCGGCAACTTCGGTGTTGTGATTCGGTTTCAGTTCCGGCTGCACGAGGTCGGTACGGTGGTCGGCGGAATGCTCATCTTGCCCGCAACGCCGGACGTTATTCGCTCGTTCACTGCCGAAGCAGAGGCCGCGCCGGACGAACTGTCAACGATTGCCAACGTCATGACTGCGCCGCCGATGCCTTTTATTCCGCCTGAGTACCATGGCAAACTCATTATCATGTCAATGCTGGTCTATGCGGGCGACACCGAAGCAGGTCAGCGTGCTATTGCACCCTTCCGAGCACTCGCCACGCCAATCGTAGATATGGTCCACCCGATGCCATACCCTCAGATTTATCCACCAGAGGAAGGCGAGTACCATCCAGTTGCCGTGGCCCGCACCTTGTTCCTTGATGCTGTCGATCAAGACACGGCGGAATTGATCGTTGATCGGCTCAAGACCTCAAGTGCGCAAATGGCTGTAACGCAGATTCGGGTGCTTGGCGGGGCGCTGGCCCGTATACCAGCCGACGCCACCGCTTTCGCGCATCGTGGGCGGCGAATTATGGCAAACGTCGCTGCGATATATGGGCATCCCGAAGAAAAAGCCGTGCACGAGGCATGGGTCGATGAGTTCGCGGCGGCACTGCGCCAGGGTGATAGTGGTGCGTATGTCAATTTTCTCTCTGACGAAGGCGAGGCGCGAATCCGCGAGGCCTACCCCGGTTCAACCTGGGATCGCCTCGTAGCGATCAAGAAGCGCTATGACCCCACCAACCTCTTCCGGCTTAACCAGAATATTCCACCAGCGGAATAAGCACGGATCGTCCAAAGAAACCCTGCAAGCGCGGCAGCTTGCGGGGTTTTGTTTTGTCTTTGGCTTGCTTAAAATCTTTGGAAATGGAGAGGAACAACCATGTCACCGAAACTCACCTGCAAGATCATCCGGCCTGCCGCGACATTTGACGGGAAACAAGGGTTCAGCTACTTTGAAGGTATATCGGCGCAGAGCGTAGAGGCGCAGGGCATTTGTATGCACCTCCTGACGATCCCGCCCGGGGGTCAGGCGAAGGCACACCTGCATGAGCACCACGAGACAGCCATCTATGTACTAAGCGGCGAAGCAGAGATGTGGTATGGCGAAAACTTGAGTGAATATCTGACGGTTAAGGCCGGAGAGTTTTTGTATATCCCCGCGGGAATGCCGCATTTACCCCGAAATCCCAGCGCAACGGATCCCTGTACTGCTGTGCTGGCCCGCACCGATCCCAACGAACAGGAAAGTGTTGTGCTGTTACCACAATTGGAGCGGCGGCAAGAGTAACGCGAGTTATACTTCTGTTCCACTGCGCCAGGTTCCTGCTCCCATGAGGGCAATCTTTTGTCTTTCAACACGCCTTTCCTCGCTGCCACGCTTGCTCTGACCGCTGCGATCTGCTGGGGCGCGGGTGATTTCACAGGTGGGATTGCCTCTCGCCGTTCCAGTGCCTTCCGCTCCGTGTTGATTGGCTACAGCGTGGGATTGATCGCCCTGGTCATTGTGGCTCTGATTTATACCGAGCCGCTGCCATCGCTGGCTGATCTGGGCTGGGGAGCGCTGTCGGGGGTCTGCGGGATGATCGGGGTAGGGTTTCTGTTTCAGGGCTTTGCCAGGGGGCGCATGGGCATCGTAGCGCCTCTGTCGGCTGTGCTGGCGACGGCGATGCCCGTTATTTTTAACGCATTCACCGAGGGGCTGCCGGGTAATCTGCAATTCGTGGGATTTGGCGTTGCACTCGTGGGCATCTGGTTGCTCTCCCGCCCGGAACAATTGAGCAGCCGCCCCATCGAGCTTGGCATGGCAGCGGTCGCCGGGTTGGGATTCGGAGCGTTCTTCATCACGCTCGATCAGGTTGGGGAGAATACCGTTTTCTGGCCTCTGATCGCCGGGCGAACCGCTGCCTGCACCATCATGATCATCTTCGCGTTTGCCACCCACCGGCCCATCCTGCGCCAGCTCCCCCTCCGGCTGCTCACCCTGGCAGGCATTCTCGATGTGGGCGGTAATCTGTTTTTTCTGCTGGCGACACAGAACGGTCGCCTTGATGTAACTTCAGTCTTGGGATCTTTGTATCCGGCGATAACGGCTCTCCTGGCCCAATTGACCATCAAGGAGCATCTGACTCGCCCCCAGAGGGTTGGCATCGGCGCGGCGATGCTGGCGATTGTGCTGATTACGCTCTGAGGAGAGTGGTGATCAGGATTCCCGGTAACGGAGCACGATGGTTCTATTCTCACCATTCAGAAAGTGATCGGTCACGGTCAATAGCTGGGCATCCTGCGAGAGAAACAGATGGTAGTAGGTCGACTGGTCGCGCAGTTCGGAAATCTCCGCTCTTTGCCAGTTTTGACCGCCATCCTCTGTGATTGCATACCAGACGGTTCGATCAGAGAGAGCAAAAATGACCATACCGTGACGGGCATCCAGGAAGCGCATGACCGCGTAAGGGCCCGTGCTGGGAGCAGTCATCAATTTCTCGCCTGTTCTCAATCCTAAAGAGCGACCTTCCCAACTGCGCCCGCCATCTGCTGTAACATACAGATTACCGTCTGTACTCAATAGATAGCCATCGTTGGCTGTTCGCAGGTCAAGTCCTGCTATTTTCTGAGCATCGAGCGGCAGAGGCACATCATCCCAGCTCATGCCACCATCGGTGGTGTTTTGCAGCCTGGAGGGAGAAGCAGCCCACCCGGTCTCCGCATCTAAAAAGTTCAGGAATGGGCACTGCGAAGGTGTTACTGTTTTCCAGGTCTGACCGCCATTCGTTGAAACACGCGTGCCGCCGTTCCCGCAGTGCCAGGCGACGCTTTCATCCACAATCTCCAGCCCGTGACGGCAGTATAATTCGCCGGCTGCTTTGGTCCAGGATTGACCGCCGTCCGAGGTATAGCGCACATCGTCGTCGGGTCCGACTGCGATGCCAAACGTGTCGGAATGAAACCCAGCCAGACTGACCAGATATATCCGATAGGCTGGTGCGATATCCCCTTTCAGGTTTTCTTCTGAGATGTCGTCATAATCGATTTGACGCACAACTTCCCAATGGCCAAGAGAGGAAGCAGGCGACGCCGATTGAGCGGGGGAAACAGACCCGCGCAGCAGTATTGCCCCTAGTACCGCGCAGATCATGATCAGACTGTACTTTGAGGCCATGAGTACTCCTTCGAGAGAAACCAACTCTATCCCGCAAAAATCGTAGCATGAATTCTCGGTGTGGATCAACGAGCAAAATAGACATACCTCACAACGTCGATCAGGTATTGCCAGCGGCCTATTACGAGTTTCATACAACTTTTCCATGTTTTATTTATGATATTTCTGATAATTATGCATTTTTTACAATATAATGATCCATAGAAACTCCTCGTCCGATCAATTCTATTGCTCATTAGGGGAGGATGTTTATGCCGCATGAAATTTATTCCCGTGACGCGACTGTGCATATTGTAACGGGCGAGAATAAGCTTGAGACATTCCGCCGGGCGGTTGACCAGTCGGGCTTCGTCGCAAATCTCCTGGAACGATGGCGAGCCAGCGGCAAATCTAAAGACAACTATCAGATTGCCATCAAACCGAACATCATGACCGCCTCCATTTTTCAGGAGGACTCCCCGGTCTACACCGATCCCGGTCTGGTCGAAGAACTCATCCAACTCATGCAGGAACAGGGATTTACGACCTTTGCCGTTGTCGAATCGCAGAACGTCTATAACTATGCCTATACGGGGCGTACGGTTCCGCTTGTCGCTGCGATGTGCGGTTACAGTGGGCAGGGATATCGCATCGTTGACCTCACGGAAGATGCCGTGCCATTCGATTACGGCGGCGTTCTCGGACATCATCTCGCTGGGCGGGCGTGGCTCGAAGCGGATTACCGGATTTCCTTTGCCAAGAACAAATCCCACTGGCAGTGCCTCTATACGGCCTGTATCAAAAATGTCTACGGCTGCCTGCCCATGTGGGACAAAATGCGCGTGTATCACGGCAAGGGCAGCCGCGGGCGGGATATCGAGTTTTTCCAGGCGACCGTCTTAAGCGCGGACAAAATCCCGGTCCATTTTGGGTTTTTAGACGCCTGGGTCAGTGGCGATGGGCTAACAGGCCATGTGCGCGATCCTCGTCCCAACCAGACTCACACCTTTTTAGCTTCGGAGAATATCTTCGCGCTGGATTGGGTTGTGGGTGAAAAAATGCAGCTTGATCCCTTCCACAACTACGTGATCCAGGAAGCAGTACACCGCTGGGGAACGATCCACATCACCCGCATCGGTAATATGACCCCGTGGTATCCCTGGGATAACGTGCGGCCTATTGTGGTTGTTGCCTTTAATGTCACCGAGGAATTTTACTATCTCGGACGATTCTTGTCGCGCTCTGTGGCGACCCAGATGGACTCGCGGTTTCCACAGGTTGGGCGCGGTCGATGGTTTTTCCAAATCACTCAGGCGTTTGTCAGGCTTATCGAGGGATTGTTGACCAAAGCGACAGATCCCAAAAAGATGCGGAGATTGCCACTATGATTTCGCCTATGCGCCGCTTTGGCATCAATGTCACCGAAGTTTTTCTCTCCGATATGGGGAACATTTTTGCGCTGCTGCTCTTTCTCTTGACGCTAGCAGTCGGCCTTTTCCGCTCCTGGTTTGATGTGGCCGGATTTTGGGGAGGTGTGCTTTGCTTCGCAACCTTGACATCTGGCCTGCTATTGGGGTTGGGCAGCGGCGGAGTCAGGCAAAATCGTCCCGCGCTTGATCTCGCCTTTTCCTTTCTTCTTCTAACCGGAATGGGCTGGATTGCTTTTGGACTTTTCCACCCCGCCTGGAAACTCGTGTTCGCCGGGCTGCTCATGGTCCTCATGTTTTTCGCTTGCTGGCTGGTACGGCGGGAAGCGATCCGCGCCCGCTTCACCCCGCGCTATTTCAGCATCCGTGAATTTGAAACGATGATTCAAATTGCCGACGCGATGTTGGATGCCGATGATCTGACAATTCACCCGATTGATGTCGCGGTGCGCACCGATCATCTCTTAGCGGAAATCGACAGCCCGATCAAAAAAGAAATCCATCAGGTGATGTTTCTCATCGAATGGCTGACGCCTTTTCTGGTGCTGCGTCCCTTCCCCTTCAGCGATCTGGGAACGCACGAACGCCGCGAAATTATTCGCAAGGTGATCTGGTCGCGTGGGCTGTTCCGCGATGTATCGCGCACGCTTAAGCTGCTGTCGACCTTCACCTACTATACACACCCCGATGTTCGGGCCGACGTTGGATATGTCGAATTTGATTCACGCGAACGAACTGCGGGTCTGGATCAAACGCCGAAGGTGTATGACATTCCAGTCATGGAGGGAGAGCCACATGAAACACTATGACGCAGTGATCGTAGGTTCAGGAGCGGCTGGCTCTGTCATGGCCTTCCAACTGGCTCAGCGCGGCCTCAAGGTGCTGGTATTGGAGAAGGGCAAACGACAGGACCCTCAATCATTTGTCCACAACGAGATGGAGATGCTGCCCCGGCTCTATAAAAACGGCGGTGTGCAGACAAGTATCGATCACGATCTGGTGATCATGCAGGGCTGCACGGTCGGTGGTTCCACAGTTGTCAATAATGCGATCTGGCTGCGAGCCGATCTTGATCGCATCTTACCGGACTGGAAAGCGCGTGGAGCCGACCTGGACAGGGGACGGATCACGCGGGCCTATGAAGACCTGGAAACGAAACTCCATGTTTCGCCTTTGCCCGCCGTGCTTGCCAACAAAGGGACCGAGGTTTTCCTGAAAGGAAGCCAGGCGCTCGATATTTCGGCCCATCTGCTCAACAATAACCGCAATGAGTGTATCGGCTGCGGCTGGTGTAACTATGGCTGCCGTTATAACCGCAAGACGTCTATGCTTGTCACGTTTATCCCCTGGGCCGAATTGTGTGGAGCGGAGATTGTCGATCAATGCCGCGATATTCGTTTTGACAGGAAAGGGGCTGCTGTTAGCGCTGTGAAATATACCCGGCACGGTCAAACGGAAGCCGTGACGGCTGAACGGGTTGTGATTTGCGCTGGAGCCATCGGATCAACCGAACTGCTGCTGCAAAACGATATCAGGCAGCGTGGCACTGTCGGCAAGCATTTTCACGTGTTGGGCGGAGTGATGGTAACGGCTGAAATGCAGCAGCCGCTGAATGGTTATGATGGCATTGGTTTGACGGCAGTTGCCGAGGCTGGCCCGGAGAGCGTGATCGAGACATTCTTTTCGCCGCCCGGCGCGTTTTCGATCACCCTGGGCGGGTGGTTTGCGACACACCTCGAACGGATGCGCCGCTATAACTATTTTGCCCAGGCGGGCGTGATGGTCGGTACGGACCCGCGCGGCAAAATATCGCTGGACCGCAAAGGGAATACGAAAATCGATCTCAGCTTCAACAAAAACGACCTTGCTCGTCTGAGGCGAGGTATGGAAGCTCTGGCAAAAATCTTTTTTGCCGCGGGGGCTATCTCTGTTTTACCTGCCACCTACCGCTTTATTGAGCTGACAAACCCCAGCGATCTTGAGATGCTCGATGAGTGGATCAGACATCCCGACGATCTGCTCCTGGGTTCTGCCCACCCACAGGGCGGTAATGTGATGCACGAAGACCCTGAGAAGGGGGTGGTGGATACCACCTTCCGGATTCACGGTTTTGAAAATCTGTATCTCGTGGATGCCAGCGTTTTTCCGAGCAACATCTGGGCCAACTGCCAGGCGACGGTGATGGCGCTGTCGCACACTGCCTCGGACTATGTAGCCCAATAGACAAGAAGAACCAGCCAGGGGCCTTGTAAACTCAAGGTCCCTTCTGGCTGGTGGTATCGATAATCTGGTCGAAGGCCAGTCCGCTCGTTCCCTCACCGCGCCCGATCTGTTTTTGCACACCCAGCCAGATCCACACCCGCCCATCAAGCCAGCGGGTGCGCTGGAAGGACTGCTTCACCTCGATTCCGGCGCGCGGAACCTCTTCTTCGTGCAAAAAATAGGGCAGGCGTGGTTTTTGATCCAGGCCCTCACGCAGCAGCGCTGTCCAGGGGCGCACGCGCTGAGGCTTTTCTTGCCCAGCCAGGAAGCGCGGCATAGCGGCCCGCTGCAACTGAATTTGCCGAATATCGTCTTTCACGTGGATGGGGATAAACGGTATCCATTCTTCGGGAACCGTATTCATGACCTGATAGCGAATATCCGCTGCGGGCTCAGGCGGCACCACCTTTGCCAGGGTAGCGCGGATATCGTCCAGTTCGGCCTGTTCCGCCGGACTCAGATCGCCGGGGTCTTCCGCTTCAAGTTCCTGTTTCCGCGCCAGTAACTGGGCGACTTTTTCATCCAGCGGTTTGCGGATAAAGGCCAGATATTCCCGCGCAACTTCCGCGCCCGGTCGGCTGTCGCCTGTGGGGAGCGGCACCATTTTTTCGATACCCCAGACCATGTTTGCCACTTCATCGCGAATCAACATGACATCTTCACGCGGCTTGCCTTCCTGGATTTTCGGGACCGTAGGGAGCAGCAGCATACTGGTATCGGCACTCTCACCCTGGTTACCCTTTGTGTTCAGCGTAAATATGCTCCAACGCTGCCATGCATCATCCGGCCCGCTGCCTGCCGCCTCGATCCAGGTCCGTTCGCCAAATACATTGCTCACCGCCATGCCTCGGATATTCGAGATGGATCCAACAGGCAGCGCGTAGGGCAGCAGGAACCAGTCGTTGGCATAGACCAGGGCGAATTCCATCAGCATTAGCTTGGCAATATCCGTTGTGTCCGGCTTGATATCGCCAAAATTGGTGCGGCGATCTTCAAACGTCCACCAACGCGTATTCGGCATTCCGTCAAAGATCAGCGGGGCGGGAATGAACGTTTTTGTGTCAGTCTTCTGCGGATCGGGCGCGACCGGACCATCCAGGCTTTGCCGCTCCGGGTCAATATCGAAGTTGTACCAGTCAAGCCGCCCATGATAATACTCTTCGGCAGAGAGTACCTTTTCTCCATCTCCATCCGGGGCTGATACAGCAAATTGGTATTCCAACCGATCCGGCAGCCACGCATCCGTATCGGCGTCGGGCGGTTGGAAATACAGCTTCTCGAACCACTGCATGAACCGATCGCCCAGTGTGTCTACATCCGATTTTTTGCCAGGATTGGACAGCGTGATTCCGTCAGAGGCATGGTGCGAGACGTCTTCCTTGAGGTAGAAGTACAGCGTTGCCCCGTCCATGCGCTTTCCGGCAACGGCAGCGAACGTCGCCCAAACGTCAGCATGCGCGCAGATAGCCGCGTCTGCCGGATCGTCGGGATCAGGTAGATCAATCGAATAGGCGTCCATAAATTTCTGGTGATCGGCAGCGTTTGTCGTGACCGTATTGAGCAGTTTGAGCCACTGCCGCCCCATCAGCAGACGCAGATCGAGTGCCAGATCCTGCTCATTGAGCCGGAACGGGATCGGGCGGCGCTCGACGGTGGCTTCCAGGGGAGTCGTCTCGTCAAAACCCTCCGCTGGGAAGCCGTCCGGCTGGTATTGGGTGAGCCGGGTGGTGCTCAGGTGTAGTTTGGCAAAAATAGGGGATCCGGCGTCATCGCCCATAAATTCGCCCATCTGCCACTGCCGGGTCAGCATCCACAGCGCGTCGCGGACCTCAGCCTTGAGCGCCCGGCTAAAGTTCAGTGTACGGGGTCGCCCCTCCAATCGATTCCAGACGGTGACAGCCGGAAAAAGACGGTTTTGCAGCGTCACTTCCATATCTTTGATCGTGTATTTTGGGGTCATGAGTCCTTCACCGAGACTTTCTGGAGAACACTGTTATTGATCGCCAGATTGGCCGAGATGGATGTTTCCCGCAGCGTCATCGCCATCAGGGTAGCGGGCAGCAGACGGTTGAGCGGTGTCGCGGCGATCTGATCCGGTTCAACGGCGCGCAGTTTCGCCAGTTCCAGCGTTTCGTTCAGCGCGGCGACCAGTTCATCCCAATCCCAACTTTCGCCAAAATGGGCCGCTGTCACCAGCAGCAGGGTTTGCGGCGGTTCGCTGTTGGGGCGGTCATAGTGGAAGGTGATGCCAGTGGTTTCTTCCGTGCCGGGAACCACTTCCGTCCACTCGTCCAACAGCAGCCCGCACTGCCGCCCGGTTTTATTAAACGGCGAGGCATAATGAGCCGTGTACAGCAGGCGATCACTATCGATGGTGTACGTCGCTGGGAATTCCAAACCCAGCCAGGAATCGTTATCCTGGTAAGGCATTTGAACCGGGACCAGTTCGGGTTCGCCGCGACCCATTGCGACGGACAGCATCAACAGACGCTCCCAGGAGGCCATCTTTTCCCGAACGCGGGCCACGCCGTAGAGCCAATCATCGACTGGGAAATCGATCTTGGCGGTTTGCGTCAGGTGCTTAAACATCGTGCCATCCTGCGAAGCTGTCAGCGCTTTGTTCCACTCATCGCCCTGCCCTTCCGCGAGATCAAATTCCGGGATCAGCCGGAAATCATCACTTAACAGGGCTTTAGCGGCGTCTTGCAGGGCTTTGACACGGACAGACGGCTTCGCGGCTGCATCATGGACATCAATGAATCCCTGGGCATCGCTAATCCGCTTATCCGCGTCTTTGGCGACGGCCTGGGCGACGCTGAGCATATCGCTGCTGAACGTCACAATCTGCTTTTTCACGTCATTCAGATCGAAGGGGGTGATATCCAGATCGTCAATCGGCAGCAGCCCTTCGACGTTGGCGAGCAGTGTCGCCAGAGAGGTTGTGGTCGTTTTGAGCTGATCCGCGAAGTCGTTGCGCTTCGCCTCGAAGGTGTCGCGCCGGGTATCGAGCAGCGTCCGCAGATCGCCCGGTGTGGCAGGCCGGGGTGTGGTCACCTGCGCCGCGACCAGCAGTTCCGCCTGCTGAAGCAGGCTAAAACGATCTTCGTCCGGCGTAGGGCCGGGCAGCAGCCCGTATTTGATGATCAACTGATCGAAGGCGTCAAGTTGACCGTCCCATCGATTTACAAGCTCCTGTACCCTGGCTCAGAATCTGGGCATACAGTTGGCCCTTCCAGGAATAGATGAATCCCCAGCCGCTCTGTGGGATTCCGAAACTGCTGGCGCGGACGAGCAGTTCAATCAGGTCCTGCATGTGAGTATCAACATCGGTCAGCAGTTGATCGCCCAGATTCGGCAGATCGGCAAAGATAGCCGCCAGCCCTGCCGCGTAGGCTAGCAGATCATCACGCAGGGGGATCATGGCGTCGCGCACATCGAGCACCCGCTGCGGATCGGCAAAGACGGTCTCGTCCTGCGCTTGCGTAGCTTCCGTTTGCAGCATCAAATCGTTAGCGGCAAGGGGTCGAGAGGCCAGGACCAGCGCCCGCAAAGTCTGGATCAGCGGCGCGGACTGGAAGAAGGTAATCGCGTTTGCCACCGGCGCGGTGTACTGAATCTGGATGGCGACATCGGGCCGGACCGAGTTGGTCGCCAGGATGTGGCGCAGGATGCGATCATCCAGTTCTGCCATCGCCTGCCCGCTGATCCGGGCGAACGAGATAAAGCAGATCAATCGGCTGAATTTGCATATCCTGCCAGCTTACTGCTTTATCAACTGGTATCCCTGTTACCGGGTTGGTGAATGTCACGTTGCAGACCAGCTTATCCGGCTGGGTAGGCAGCAGCGAAGCCAACCAGTCGTTGAGGGCAGGTTCCGCTTTAGCGCGCGGCGTGATAGTCGTGATGCCTGTAACCGGGCTGGTATTCGCGTTGACCCCCGTTTTCAGGTGCAGGCCGATCCGGTGCGTGAGCGTGATCCCGCTGCGTGGCGTCTGGACCACAGCCGGAATCGGCGGAAAACTGCTCTTGCCATAGGCGTCGAGAGTTGCAGCGGCGCGATCATAGTTACCTTGGACGACCTGATGCACGCCTTCCGCCATTGCCAGATCCGCCAGCGCATCGTGAATATCCAGCAGGCGATCCACTTCGGCGTTGATAGCAGTCTTCTGGTCAGGGGTCGCATCGGGCAGCGGCTTGCCAAAGGGATAGGTTTTCTTGTTGGTACGCTTGATGTGCTCAATCAGGCTCAGCCCATCCACTACGTTGCGTGCTTCCAGTGATTTTATCGAGGCCGAATCCGGATCGGGCGCGTCGTCAGTTGGCTTCGTCTCCAGCTTGAGGCGTTTGGCCTGCAAGGGGAAGGCGATGCGCAGATCGAGGATGAATTCATCAACTTCTGCCAGCGCGTATCGGTCATGGAGGCCGCGTTCGAGCTGGTAGCCAAGCAGCGCCCCCAGGCTCTGCCCATTGCGAATCCCCTCAATAAACGAGAGCGCAATCCGCACTCGTTCCGACGACAGGTTGATCGCCATCGTATCCGGATTATCTTTTGTGGCGTTGCTGATATAGCCGTTGCGCAGGACCGCCGCAGTCACTCCATGATTGAGCGACGGCGCGTGGATATAGCCCCCGTTCGTGCTGTCGCGCATCAATTGGGGCAGCGGCGGATCGTTCGGGCCGCGTTCGGGATTAAAGATGCTATCTAACTCCTCTGGCAGCCGGACAGGCGTAAACTGTTTGTGTTCGGGGCGTACATCTTCCAGCCAGCCATACGCGCCCAGGTAAATGCCACCCTGCTTCCCCTCGCCTCCATCGGCAGGATACTGTTGGCGGCGCAGCGAGTCCAGTTGGAAGCGGACCAGTCCTAGCAGCCACGCATCGAGACGATAGGAACAGAGATCAATGTGTTCCGCGAATAATCTTTCCAGCCGGGCGGTAGGTGTATTGATCAGCCGCGTGATGGCCTCGATTTGTTCCTTCAATTCGGTGGTATCAACCAGCGTGATCGCGTTTTTGGCAATGTATTCACCAAGAGGCAATGTCGGGCTGTCAGTGATCTCCGGCGCGGCGCGATAAAGCTGCGTCCAGCGACTCTCGCTGATTTCCTGCTGCTCCTTCACATGGACAAATTGTGGTTCGGCTTGCAGAGCCACCGCTTCATCCAGCGTGATCAGATCGTGCCGCACCTGCAAATCCAGGCTGGTATCGTGGAAGGCGTTGATCAGCGCATAGCGCAGCATAATATAGAGGAGCGCTTCGGGCGGCTTGTTATCAATAAAGCCTTCCTGTTTGCGCAGCGCATCCAGCGACGTATTCGCCGTCTCTGCCAACCATTGCAAGTAGTTCTTGCCGTTGGGATCAGGCGTATATTTGCGGATGCCAAGTGTTTCGGAGAGCGGCTGATCGTCAATAACCGGGCCTTGCAGAAGCTGCGTTCCGAGCCAGAAGAACAGTTTAAAGAGCAGCGGCATTTCCTCGGCTGAATAGCCCAGCGACCGCAGAAACAGCAGCGCCGGATCGATGCCATCGGAGTTGGCCCATTCGCTGCTGATCCAGGTATTTTTCGCGTTGAGAAACGGCTGAGCAATGCCCTGAACGTTCATCAGGTTAAAGAGATGCGACTCACTCTCGGCGTAGCGGCTGTGAAACTCGACGGATGCGGGATGCAGGCCGACGATGTTGAGCAGAATTTGATGCGCATCGATTTGATGCCCATCGCCGCGCTTGCCCACATAATCGACGTTAAACGCCATCTGCCGCCAGATTCCGGCTAATGCTTGCAGAATCTCGTACAGCTTGGGCAAAAACCCTCGCTGCTGGCGGTCCAGGAAAATATCGCCCTGAATCCATCGCATGCGAGAGAAGGCCGTTGTGGGCAAAATGCCGTAGGGTTGGCTGCCGATGCGGATCGCCGGAACCGCCCCTCGCCCGCTGACATAGCGCGCCATGAACCAGCGGACCGCACGAATCTGATCCCACGTCAGGGCAGGCTTGAGCATCGTTTGCAGCATGTAACCCATCGTTCCAGGGTACAGCGCCAGATTTATCGCTCGCGCTTCCGCCTGATCCTGTCCGTCGGCATGCGGCAGGCCCATCCCTATATCGAGATCGATGCCCAGGTATTCGCTGAGCCACTGCCCATCCGACTTTTGCATCTCGTCAGTGGTTGGGCTGATACCTGTTACCCCATAGACGTAATCCTTGAAGGTGGCATCCGCGTCATCCGAACGGCTGTAGCCCGCCCCGCCGCTGTCCGTGTTATTGGTGGGTGTTCCCTGCGGCAGAAGTGTCAGGCCCTTGCTGCTGAAATGATGGTTGATCAGCAGTGTTTGCAGCAGGTCTTTGCCCTCTTGCTCATCCGCGCTCAGCCGCACGCCGAGCACCAGCAGTCGATCAAAGCCGCGCTCAAGCAGGTCGGCGTTCAGATCGATCTTAAAACCCAGGCCCCACTCGACCGCCCGCTCGAAATCCGTCATCCAGCGCAGATCTTCACCAATGGTCAGATCGCCGTCTTCTCCCTTGATCTGCGCATTGCTGGTGCCGGATGGATCAGGCGTCAGAACCAGCGGCGACGGAATCGGATTGCCAATCACTTCCAGCATCAGGCTGTTACCGACATAGCCAAGCACGATCAGGCGCTCCGGCATCACATGGACTTTAGCGGATTGGGACCATGAATTACGCTTGGTGGGCTGCGCGTCAGGAGCGGGAAATTCAACAAAGATGACACTCGAAATGACCTGATCCTTGCGCTTAGTTTCCGGTTTTTCGCTCAGATTGACGGGCCTGTACTGGTCAATGAGTTCGGCGGCACGATCCGCCCCGCCAACCTTGCCGCGCAAAGTGGTAAGGGCGGCCTGCTGTTTCGTGAAATCGTTGTCCGCCAGCCAGAATGCTTTCCAATAAGCGGCTAATGCGTCCGCTTCAGTGGCGCTGCTCAAGGGCTGATCGGTTGGAATCGCCAGGATCACATCGTCAGCATTCACCTTGGTCGGCTTATTCGTGCTGGTCGGGCCGTAATTCTGAATGATCCAGCGCGCCCGCCCTGCCCCGTGGCTGGCAACGAGCGCCCGCCATGCCGCCCGCTCCTGCCCTTCGTTGCCGCCCGCCGCCCACATCCCCGCCCAGAACGCGCGCCCATTTTTGATCTCGGTCTCCGACAGGGTTGGTTCAAACGAATCAACCGCCGCATCGTCGGGATACACCCGCAGCCACATCTGGCGTTGTTCCGGCTTGAAGCGCGTTTCAATGCGCAGCGGCAGCAGCAGAAATGGGTACTGTGGATTAAACCGCCGAAGCTGTTCGCGGGGATCGCTGATCGGCTTAAATTCTTCGAACAATCCCGCCTCAACGCTCGTCGTTCGCCGGAACTGCCCGTGTGCTCGTTTTAGAATCTGTTGAGCTTCGTCTCGCCTGTGATCCAGATCAGCTTTACGCCGCTGGTATTCGTCGCTCTGCGGATCGAAGGCGCGGTTGAGGTCGGCCTCTGCATTCTGAAGCTGCTTGAGCCGTTCCTGCGCTTCAAACAGGGCGCGGCGGCTCTGCTCTTTATCAAGCCGCGCCTGATGCAGCTTCGTTCCACTATCGTTCCCGTTACCCATATCCCGACTCTCCTACTTGCGGCGCAGCATTTCGCTGGCGTGCACGGCGACTAGAACCGGCGATTGGTACAGGATGTAAGCGAGTTCCGCCGCGTTCGTGTTGGGGTTCCAGAGGATGTTTTTATCGTCCTTGTACTGTTCGACCTTTTCCGCCAGGGACGCATCGCCCGACGGATTGACCAGCGTGAATGTCTGGTTAAGTGGGACAAACCCGCCGCCGTTACCGGGCAGCACGTCGCCCCAGGCCAGATCGTTCCAGACGTTCAACTGCGGCTGCTTGTCAATATCCAGGCCAAAGCGCGGTTCGCCGGGGCGCTCCTTGATGACAAAGAACCACCCGGCAGGATCGTTCGGATTTTCGCCTGTGCCGCCCTGCACCTCTTCCACCGTCAGATCGAAGCCGAAAAAATAGATATCGGGATCAATCCGGGCATCGTAGAGCGGCGTTTTGATCAGCACCTTCAGCGGATCGGCTGGGCGAGGTTGTGGCAAATCTTCCGGTTCGCGCAGCCGCCGTTCTTTGGTGTTGTCAATCGTGCCGTCCAGATTGCGCCGCCATTCGGCCTGGTGCGCGTAGATCACCGCCGTCGGATATTTTTTCAGCAGTTCGCCGCGAATGACCAGGACGACCTCATCCTCCGCCGGACCGCCTTCGTCGCGGTTATCGTGTTCACCGAGTTTTGATCGTTTGCCCCAGCGGTGCAGCGGCGGGATATCGCGCAGTTTTTCACGCAGCGCTTCAGCACTCAGATTTTCGGTATCCATGTAGCCCGTCACGTCCCAGAACTGCCGGAAATAACTGCCTCGCTGATCGGTGGGATATTCGCGCCAGAGCAGTTCCCGCGCGAACTCGTGGTTCAGCCCGACCATATAGGACTCGATAAATTTCTGGTTCGTCTTGAGCAGCGTGATACTGTTCTGGTCGATCAACTGGATGTTGGGCAGGAACAGGTCGGATGACAGCGTCACCAGCGGGCAGTACATGGGGATATCAAATTCGGGATAGGCCATCGCCTCGACAAATTCTTCCGGGGCGGGCAAAACCAGCGAGTCCCAGATGCGATCCGGGATAAACAGGGATCCCCAGGTGCGTTTCGGCACAGTGATCTGGGGATCAATCGCTGCTATTGACGCGTTGGTCAAAACACCTAAATTCACACCCTTCAATGGCGGGACTTCACCGGATTTCCGGCTCACATCCATGACCGCGTTGGCATCCCGCAGCGATTCCTTAAACCGTTTGGCCTCGGCGCTGTCCCTTCGCCCCTGTGTTGGCGTAACAGGGTGTTCGGGATCGGACAACACAAAGTCAGGGCTTTTCGGCAGTTTATCGACTGCGCCGGGCGTTTGATGCGTCGGCAGCAGCGACTCGGCCCTCTCCAGTTCCCCGGCAACTCGGCTGAGGTAGCGGTAGAGATAAACCAGACCAACGATGATCGCCAGTCCAATCGGAATGATAATGATCGTGAAGAACAGCAGCAGTATCACCAGCGCCACCAGCGGGATCAAGAGCAGAGTCGCCTTGACCAGCCAGGGGTAGCGGCGCAGCAGGTCCAGCAGCCAGGATGGCCGATCCGCCAACTCTGTTTTTGCCAGTTCCTCGCCAATCGCGTCCGGTGAGGGCAGACCCTCCGGCGTGGGTTTGGGCGGCACAGCGACGACCTGCCCGGCACTGATCCGCGTGAGCAGATTGGCCCGGTTGGCCTGCCCCTCAAAGCTGGCGCGGGTCATCAATCGCCCGCCCGGTCGCAGTGTGCGGCGCATCGTGGTCGAGGCCAATACAGGGGGCAGCACGCTCCCGGTCAGATGGTGCTGAACGGTGGAGCCTTGCACAATCACCCGCCGTGCCAGTGGGGCCGTGAACATAAACGCTTTGTCCGGTTGGACGGCAGCCATTGGCTTCAGGTGACGCTCATGCCATATCCAGGCGACACTTTTGGCAAGCTGGGCTTCGCGGATACGGCGGTTTGCTTCGAGCACATCGCCAATCTGCCCCCAGGCCCCATCCATATATTCTTCCTGGTTGGCCTGAACGACATGAGTGCCAAACCCGGCGGGAACGCGGTAGCGCGGATCGAGGTTCAGTTCGTGCAGCCAGTTATCCGGGTTAGGCAGCGGCGTCCCGTCCTTGTCCGACAGCAGCCGGTTGGAAAGCGCATGCCAGTGCCCATAGATGGGCGGCGTAATCAGCGGATCGTCCGTATCATCGGGGTCTTCTGGCGGCTCGATCCCGGCGTCCGCATGGGCTTCGGGGACCGTCTTTTCGGCATATTCATCCGCCAAATTCACGAGTTTAGCGAGTTCGACCTCGAAGGGGTGCGGCGTTGGATCGTCCCAATCATCAAAATTGGGGCTATCCGGTGCGCGCAGCGCCCCACCCAATTGGAGTACGCCACCCAATTCGGGATCATCGATGGGCGGCAGGTTCGCGCCTGGGAACAGCACGTCCATATCCCGCTTGCCCACCTTGGGATTCACGGGTTTGGCTTCCAGCAGGCGGACCAGATATTCAAAGTCGCCAATTTCCCCGGTGCGAAAGTACCAGCGGTAGTAGATCGGGTAAAACTGAGGTTCGGCCCTTGATTGGTAGGCCACCCACGCACTTTGCGTCGCGTTGGGCGCGGTGCCTGGGTCCAATCCCAGCCCTGCCAGCCGCCCGCTCTCAAACGTCGGAATGACGAAGGCATGATAAGGCGCATTCGGCTCCAGGTGGCGCGGGCTGATCAGGCGTGAATAGGCGAGGTCGGGATTTTCCTTGAGCGCGTTTTGCAGCCGGGGCAGCACGGCGTTCATATCGCCGGAAGTAATCTCCTGATCGTTCGCCGTCAGGCTGCGATTCACATGCACATGCGCCCAGGCCCATAGGAGATCGGCGGGAGGGAACAGCGTGAGATCATCCACCTTGATATAGGCCAGCGGTCTATCCTTGATGTTAGTCCCGTCTTCAAACTCGCCTTCTTTTAAGACGATCAGTATGATCCAGGGGCGCAGACGATGTTTTGTGCCATCGGGTTTGGCAGGCGTATAGCGCCAGGGGAAATCCTCGTCATAAAACTCGATGCACGGCAGGTAATTCGGCTCGTAATTCGTGATCCAGTTGCGCGGGTCGGTGCGGATGATCGCCCGGCTTTCGATGCCCACGATATCGCCCGGTCCAAAAAGCTGAACCTTGCGCGTGATCGTTTCGGTCTGTGTGCCGCCGTCCAGCTTCTCCGCGTTCAACTGGAGATCAACCTGGACCTCCGCCCGCAGTTTCACGTTCGGATCGTTATCACCCGATTGGATATAGTTGGCGATGCCCTGCCGCAGCCAGGGTAAAAAGGAGTAATTCGACAGGGTCATTGCATCACCTCGTACTCTGGAATCACATGGAGAACATCGGCCTGGTTGGGATCAAGGGCCACTTGCTGGCGGACAAACTCGCGGGCGGCAGGCTTCACTGTTAAACGTTGCCGTCTCGCTGAAGGGTTTGTTGTTCGCCTGGAACGCGACGGTATAAGCTTCGTCTTTCGTCGCGATCTTCTCGGCAAACGGCTGGCGCTGATCGGCGTAAGCTTTTGAGAGCGTTGACTGGCTGACACTCGCTCCCCGCAGGAAGTGGACGAACAGCGCGCTTGCCAGCGTGCGGAAGCGGCGGACAAACCGCTTGTAGTTGTTGTCGATGATGATTTCTTCGTAGCGCACGATGCGTTTGGCGACCCGGCTGGAATTGATATCCTGCCCTGTCACCGAAAGCTCAATGCCGCTGTTCTGAAGCTGGAAAGCGGGCCGCGAGAGTTTGGTCGCGTCGTCCATATCCTGATACTGGGCGATGGCAAACTGCTCGCTTGCATCGCCCTTTTTACCAAGTCCGCTGCTGGATACGCTCACGGAGAAGTGTTTGGCATCGCTCGGTTTTTGATTGCCCACCTTGTCGATGCTCAGATCCAGCGGCACGGCTTTTTGGCTGATGTGCAGCGTGCCTACTGGATGCAAAACAACCGTGTCTGCCGGGGCGTCAAACTTCCGCAGCGCGACGAGCAGGTTATTGTCGGCGGGCAGCAGGGCGCGCCAGTTGTCCATCTTCTCAAACTCGCCCTTCAGCAACGGGATCACCGGGATCGGCGGCAGACTGGTGTCGCGCGTTTCACCCCAGGTGATATCGAAGTCCGCCGAAATCTCGAAGAAGAGCAGCGAGATCGACCCCGATCCCTTGGCGCGGTAGGGGGTCGGACCTTCCAGCGAGAAGCTCAGATGGATGCTGAACAATCCGACGCCGAACGCCTTGAGCGAGACAGAAGCCGAAATTTCCGCGATGAAATAGAAGGGCGAGAACTGGATCAGGACATCAAACCCGATGTGCCCTTCGATCCCAAAATCATCGAACCCAAATTGCAGATCGGCATGTGCGCCGAACTGAACCGTGTTGCTCGTGACGGCAAAATACGCCTCAACCCGGATCAATGCTACCGGAGTATGGATGATATCGAAGGCGATCCGGCGCGGGTTGGGGAAGGGCAGCGGCGGCGGGTTGAAGCGGGGATGGAAGCCGCCCACCGACAGCACAAAATTCGCATCATCCCCAAAGGCGATGAGCAGGCCCATCTCGCCTTCCAGGGTGATAAACAGGATGCGCGATTCATACATGCTGGCGAAGAAGAAGATCCGCTTTTTGTCGAATTCGATGGCCCCGACAAAGCTGACCTGCAAGATAATCAGCGCGGCATCATCGGTGGGCAGGGCGACACGCAGGATGCCAATGATGGCGATATTGCCAGGAATTTCGATGATGACGCCGAGCGAGAGGCTGATCAGCGTCGGCGTGCCCCAGCCGATCTTGGCGAAGGGGCCGATCAGGAACCGGTCATTGAGCGGCGGGAAGATGGCGCGCAGATCGCTGATGATGCGCGGCGCGTTGGCGATCACATCCCGCGGGAACATGATATTGTTCACCGACCCGCTGCGGACACCTTCGGTCAGCGCTTGCAGATTCATCGTGCGGTTCAGGCCAAGCAGCCCGCCCAGGCCGATCAAGGTAAAGCCAAAGCTGAGCTGAATAGGTGTCCCAAATTCCACGCTGATGATGATCAGCAGCGAGAAGCCCTTCGAACCGTCGGGCATGCGTGTCGTCAGCAGGCCAATGGCAGTGATCGTGATAATGCCGCTGAAGGAGAGTTCCAGGACTCCGGCGTATTCTTCCCGGTCAAAGTCGAAGTAGAGATAACCGCCGCCTTTGACGACACCCACATCAAGCGAGAGGCCGATGCCGTTCGGCGGTTTGAAGCCCAGGTCAACGTTGACGGGGCCAAGATTCCCGCCGCCTGGGGGGAAATCAAGGGTTGCGGTCACGCCCAGGCGCTCGACCACGGCTTGCAGCGGTCCCAGACTGGCCTTGATCATGCTGGATATTTCGAACGGCAGCTTGCCGTCCTTGATGCCCAGCATGAGGTACAGGGCCTGGATTTCAATGGGCCCCAGGCTGATGTGGGTCGGAACTTGAATTTCGAGGCTGGCGCTTCCCTTAAAATAGATGCCGTGCGCGTAAGAAAAACCAACGATCACTTGGAAATCACTGCGAATTCCATCTTTGGGGAGTATCTTGTTTAAGAACCCATCCCCTTGGCCGCCGCCGAGAATAAAACGCCCATGATCGACGCCCAGTTCAAAAATAAAATCGGGGGGCGATCCGCCGTCCACGATAAAGCCGCTGCTGGCGTGTCCCTCATGCAGTTCGAGTCGTGACCCGCCGGGGATCGAGAGCAGGATCAGCGGTTCCTGTTCGCTCGGTGCTTTATACGACAGTCCCGCCGAGAGTTCCGCTCCCGTGACAGGTGAGCTGCTCCCATCGAAATCGGACACCACACTGAGCGCCTGTCCGGGCCGGAACGCCAGCGCGATCCCGGTTGAGCCTTCCAGCGATCCGCCCAGGATCAGCGAGAGAGTTGCCGTCAGCGGAATTTCAATCTTTGCCGCTCCGCCTGTGATAAAGAGTGCGACGGCTAACCCTTGTATCTCCCCAGGAGAAGCTTTCGGAATGGCGGTCACGCCCGCAATTGCCTTCAGAAGCCCGATGTCGATGATCGGCATTTCGAAGGAACGCTCGATATCCGCCGTTTTGGGATCAACCGTTGGCGCGACAGCCTTAATCAGCCCTTTCGAAGGATAATCATAGAGTCCGTGTCCGCTTGTCAGCGCCGCCAGTGCATCCAGCAGCGGTTCCAGCTTCAGATCAGGTGTACCCCAGCCGTAAGCATCGCGGAAGACATCGCCGGGCTTCTGGAAAAACTGCGGGATGCGCTCCCAGTGAATCCGTCGGAAGGTAAATTCCGGCTGAGACGTGGCGGGATTAGCGTCTAGCTGCGAGATTTCAAAGATTCCGAGCACCCGCAGCGCATGAACCACCGCCGGAACGCGCTTGAGGGCCGCCTCGATAAACAGGGTATCGAGCAGCCGCGCCCCAAAGTTCAGGTTGATCTGGGTGGAGCTGACAAAAGCGGGAGGAAGCTCGTTCGCCAGTTTTCCATTCAACTGGGATAGGTCCGCAATCGTTTTGGCGAGCGCCGCGACGAGCGCCGTCAGGACGACGGCAGTCTCTTCGATGGACGGTTCCTGACCGCTGCGCGCCTTCTCCAATAAGGCAGTGGCGTGCGCTGAGCTTTCAGCCAGGGCGGCAACCGCCGGACGCAGGGCGATCAGAGACGGTGGGACAGGGCCGGGCAGTTCCCATCCCAATTGGCGCACCAACAGGCGAATCGGTTCTCCGCTCGGATCATTCGTTCCCACAAACGGTAGGAGCGCCGCCAGGGCGTCCGCGATAAACTGCGCGACACGTTCAATTGAAGAAGCTGCTGAAGAGGCTGTCCCGTTGCTCATATGCGCACCTTGGGCCGAAGGACCGGAATTTTAGTTCCGGGTCCGGCATAGTGGAAACCGGGTGCCCACTCAGAGTCCACCTTGGCATCTTCCACTTTGCTCACAGTAGTGGGGGGCAGTCCGTTAGTCGCATCGTCTTTGGCCTGCTTAAAATAGCCCGTCCAGCCGCCCCTGACGCCTTTCGGCATCGACAGCGGGATATAGATCGACTCTCTAAAATCCCCGGCGGCACCTTCGAGAAATTTCGGCGGCGTATGGATCGAGGTATCGACGGCGACAGACTTGGGGAACAGGATAAGTGCCTGATCCAGGGTCAGGTTGACCACCGAAAGCTTTGCCCGAATCCACCACGCGCCAGGGACCTGCATCTCCTGGTTCGAATCTGCCGGATCGAGATCCTCGTCAAACGGATTCCAGAAGACGAGTTCCAGAACGAACGGTGCGGTGGGCTTGATCACAACGCCGGTCAACAAATAGTTGTGCGACGGATCGCTGGTGTTGATCTTGTTGGTGATGAATTTGCGCAGGGCCTTCAGAATGCTGCCCAGATCGTTCACCAGCCCGCCGACAAATTCCGTATATTTCCGCTCTGAGGCCCCATGGCCCACCAGACTCGCGTTGCGCGGCTCATCCCCAAAAATGTCGCTGATGATGCTGTTTTCGAGGCCGAAATCGGTGGCAAAGAGGGTGCGGAAGAAGTAGTTATTCCAGATGATAACCAGATCGCCAATCTGAAGATCTTCGACGCCAATGGCAACACCTTCAAAATAGTCGCTGCCATTATCCATCAGCGAGCTTGGATTTGGGCTGCCCGTGGACGGGATCGGGACGCTCAGTCTCACCCCATCGTCGGCGGCGTTGTTAAACTCGGTTTCGTTCCCTGTGCGCCGGAATAATCCGAACCGCAGCGCGTCGACTTCCAGCACGCTCACCATGTGGTCGCAGAAGATCCAGTTCCGCTGCCAGAAGTTCTCAAAAGCCGTGTCAACGGGAGAAACGGCGGGCACAAGCGCATCAAAAACCTGCGCGGGCGTTTTGCCGTCCAGCTTCATTTTCCAGATGTAGTTGTCGGACTCCAGTTCCCAGTTCCCCGCGATTCCGGGTCTGATGCGTCCTGCCCGGATCTTGTAGCGAATCTCGTTGCGTGGTGGGCCGTTGACCGTGAAATCGGTTAAATCGGTTAGATTCAATCCGGCTGCCGTCACGCCACTGACAAATGATCCTGCCGATGTGTCACTCGTGAACAGGAAGGGATACTCGAACAGCACCGTTCGCATGCCATCTGTCCAGGGGCCGCCCGCTGCGTTGATAGTCCACTTCAGGCTGCGATCTCCCTGAGCATCGTCCGTATAGATCATGCGCTCGATGAAGCGCAGGCGGCGGTTCAAAATCTCCTCAAGGGCGACAAGCTGCATATCCACATCGGTGGGCGAACCGGGGTTTTTCCACAGATTTGCGTGAATGGCCATTGCCCGCCAGACGATTTGCCTTACCCGCTGCCGCCGCGCCGTCACGAATTTGGTTTCACGCTGCCCGATGAGTTCCTGCCCATCATCGACATACATTTTGGCGACATCTTTTAAGTCTGTGTGCGGCGGAATACCGGGATCAATCGACCCGCCCAATTTCCCAGGGGCTTCTGGCGTCCCCAGTTTTTCGTCGATAAAGGTGGCAACCTTGTCGATCTCAAGCGCTATCCGGTTCGCCAGAATAGTATAGGGGGCCGTTTTCCAACTGGAGTTTTCCGTGACAAGCGCTCGGATGCGATGTTTGACAAAATGATCAAACTCCGTGAGCGCTCTGGCCTTCCTTTGGGTAAACAGGCTTGTCGCCGTGATCGCGGTAAAGATATCCAGTACCTCTTTATCCGTGATGGCGGGTGTACAGCCCGAAAGCAGAAGCGCCAGAAGCAGCAGAAATAGAAAGAGTTGGAAGCGTTTTAGGCGGCGGGTCTTGGCGGATGGAACATTCGCCCGTTCTTGTTTGGCAACAGCTTTTACATTTACAGATATTGCGCTCACGTTGTCTGCCTTAATCACTCGAAAACAAGCGACCGAACAGTGACGCCAGACCAATACTGAAAAGCCGTGAAAAATGTTATATAGGTCGAAAGCAATGGGACTGCAATGCAGGGGATGACAAACAAGGAATATTTATCAAGTTCTTCTTACTTTTAGTAGTCTATGGCGGGTTATTTTTTATGTCAATATTGTGAAATATTAAGCAAGTCAATCCTGGCGTTTTTTTACGGGGAACGAACGACTCTCGGCTTAGTGCGAAGCGTCTCTAATCAACCCAAACAATGCGCTTGCTGTCGGAGGGCAAGATCGATCACCGGGGCAAAGTTATGGTTATTGAGCGAGTTGAGGGGTAATAGAGAAGCATTACCCCCTCCATCTGCCTATCAGGCGAGTTCCACACTGCCGACCACATTAATCCCCTTGTCTTTGAGTCGTTCGAGAGCGGTATCCGCATTGTCAAATCGGAAAATCAGTACAGCTCTGTTGTTGCGCCCAAAAGTAAAGGCATACATATACTCGACATTGAGATTTGCCTCATCAATGATGCTCAGGACTTCAGCCAGGCCGCCAGGACGATCCGATACTTCGAGGGCAAGAACCTCGGAGATAGTGGCAACAAACCCCGCCTGTTCCAAAACAGACTGGGCACGCTCCCAATCGTGAAGGATCATCCGTAAAATGCCAAATTCCTTGGTATCGGCCAGCGTCAGCGTCTGAATATTTAAGTTGGCGGCTGCTAATGCCTGGCACACAGCCTTCAATTGGCCGGGTTTATTTTCCACAAACACTGAAAGTTGGTGCAGTTTCATCGACGACACCTCCTGTTACATCTTGCGCTGATCGATAATTCGTTTGGCCTTACCTTCGCTGCGCTGAATTGTATGAGGTGCGACCAGCCGCACACTCACGCGCAGGTTTAGTGTGCCCTCTATTGCCTGGCCCAATCGTTCATGCAGGCTTTCCAACGCGCCGATTTTGTCGCTGAAAACCTCCGGTGTAACCTCGACCTGGACTTCCATTTCGTCCAGCCCTTTTTCGCGTGTCAGGATAATCTGGTAATGAGGGAGAGTGCCTTCGATCTGGAAGAGCGCGTTTTCGATTTGGGACGGAAAAACATTGATGCCTCTGATGATTATCATATCATCGGTGCGCCGTCCAATGCGAGCGATGCGGCGTATCGTCCGCCCGCAGGCACACGGTTCAATATACAGCCGGGTAATATCGCGCGTGCGGTAGCGAATCAGCGGCATGGCGCGCTTGCTCAGGGTTGTGAGAACGAGTTCGCCTTCTTCGCCATCCGCCAGAACTGCCCCGCTATCGGGATCAATAATCTCAGGATAGAAGTGATCTT
The DNA here is from genome assembly GCA_963753545.1 of uncultured Chloroflexia bacterium. GTDB lineage: Bacteria > Chloroflexota > Anaerolineae > Aggregatilineales > Aggregatilineaceae > CAVWCQ01. The sequence goes on along the minus strand of CAVWCQ010000008.1, from coordinate 3,345,912 downwards.
CAAGGATATGCAGACCATGATGTTCGTTGCATTCGATACCGACCCCTGGCCCGGTGATCTCCGAAAGGCCGTAGATATCAAATGCCTGGATGGGGCTGTTTTCCTGAATGTACTGCCGCATGGATTCGCTCCACGGCTCTGCCCCAAACACACCCACGCGGAGGGGAAGCTCCCTTAAGTTCATGCCCATTTCCCCTGCGCGCTCAATTAAGTGGATAAAGTAGGACGGCGTGCAGCAAATGGCAGTGGTCCCGAAGTCTTTCATCAACATCAACTGGCGGTCGGCGTTCCCCCCTGAAATGGGAATCACAGTCGCGCCCATCGCTTCTGCGCCGTAATGCGCACCAAGTCCCCCTGTGAATAGGCCATAACCATACGCATTTTGCACAATGTCGCTCTGGTGCAGGCCGCAGGCTGCGAAGCTGCGCAGCATGACGCTGGTCCAAACGGCCACATCTTCGCGTGTATAAGCAACGACTATGGGCCGGCCAGTGGTTCCCGATGAGGCATGCAGACGCACGATTTCCTGCATGGGGCTGGCGAACAGCCCAAAAGGATAGGTATCCCGCAGATCGAACTTGGTTGTAAAGGGTAAACGGTTGATGTCTTCCAGGGATTGGATGTCTTGTGGCATCAATCCGCTCTCGTTCATGCGGTTATGGAAGAGTTCTACATGATCGTATGCGCGTTGAACGGTGGCTTGCAATCGCTGAAGTTGCACCTGATGGAGTTGTGGCAGCGGCAGATAGTCGGGTGCACTGGCCGGATGGAATTGACCGGATGTATCCCCCCATGATACGGGCAGCATAAAAGCCAATCTCCTTATCCTGTTGCGCGGCAAATAGTGAAAAGTATAACGGCCCGTCTGAGGCTAATCCTCGTCATTATTGCCATAAGGAATAGATCAACGGAGATTGTGAAATACTCATGCGGGGGTGCTGCTAGCGTGCAGCCAAGCGGATTATGTGGGGAGTTTTTGTAGGGCGCTGCTTTGCGTGCGGCGAAGCAGCTAAGCCGCTGCGCCCGATTCTGTGTCAACTTAAGCAAGGGAACGCTCTTTTCTAAATCGTTTTCCCCTTCCCCCCGCGTGCTTGCGAAGCAAGCCAAGCTGTGGGGGAAGGGAAGCTCAGCCGCTTTTGCTGAGCCGGGATGAGGGCCTGCCCGCGATCCACAACGCTTATTTCTTTCCAGACTATTGCATTTCGTTCCTTGATGTGCTGGAATTTTCTTTACGGTTATCTCCAAATTAGCACTTAAGGTTCAACTTTAAAGGAGTATTTTGGAGAGCACATTGGGTGTATTCTGAGAGTAGACGCAATAGGGGCGTTGCTTGCCGGATTGCGTAGCTCTAAGCCTGTCTATTTTCTGTAATACCCTTCTTTTAAAACAGCAAGATTTTGGAAGTAGGCAAATCGTTAGGGAATGGTTAGTCGTGAAACCGAAAAGGGGGGGTATAGCAGATCGCTCCGTCGTAGAAGTGATCAACTAATTTTTCCGAAAAGTTTGTTAGTAAGAGGTGAACTGACGGGGCGAGAGATATTCCCGCCCCTAAACTTACTCGCTCAGGCGCTCAAAGAGAGGAAGCACATCCAGCGGAGCCGGATAGTTTCGCAGCCAGCCGCCCTCGTGAAGTTCGTTGAGGTTCCAATAGCTTCGCCACGTCCCGGCGGGTAGATAAACGTCCCGTGCCCGCGCCCCCTCACTGATGACCGGGGCGACCAACAGGCTGTTACCGATCAGATACTCGTCGTCACAAGTTAGAGAAACTTCATCAGCCGGAGCAATCCACCATACCGGACGGACGATAGGAACCTGTTGCTCGATCAGACTGCGCTGTCGGTGGTTCAGTTTTCCGTGCAAATGCGCGTATTGTGCACAGATCTCTGCACACTCGTCACCAAACTTCCAGGGCGGGATGCTGAATTGGATGATCGGCATCGGAGCAGCGGCCAGAGTTGGTTACCCAGGCTGCCCTGCCCATACCAGTGCAGATCGTCCAGCGCGATCACAAGTTTTTCCACGCCATGCCAGATCAGGCCATGTTCCCATGCCTCAACGGCAGGCTCGGCTGGACTCGTGTGCGTGATATTCAGCAGTGTGGTCCCATCGCGCCGTTTAAGTTCCGTCATCAGATTCCACCTCTTCGTGACGCTCCCCACAGCTAAAGCTGGGGGCTTCTGGCGCACGCTTGACCTTACTTTCACCCGAAGGCTGAGCAGAGGGTCTACGTTAGGCGACAAGGGTGCGTCCCACCCCAAAAGTGGGTTGGCTCTATCGGGAGCGGGCTTTGAAGCACAACGTCTCCCAGAGCGGCACCTGCAGTCTCTACAGATTTTACGCGCGGAGAGAGTTGTCCGCGCAACCGCCTATCTATACGATTTGAAAGGTGCGTAGGAGGAATTATAGGATATCTGAGGCAAGAAAGCCAGTGATCACGCCTTATATCCCCTTGCCTGAAGGTAGGGGCTTTACGGCGCTTTTCCGGTAACGCACACCAAACCCGCTTAAATCCTCAACCGCGTGTCCGCTGTGATTCAGAGTCAGGAGCCAGCGCGAGTCCCCTTCCCCCTGCAAGAGGGTCTGCTGTAAAGCCGTCTCGATGGGGGGGAGCCACCCCTGTGCATGAGCGAACTGGGCAAAGTCTTCAACCCAACAGCCGATATAAAACACCCTTCCTGCCCCAATGGTATTCTGAGTAGCTGCAATCTCGCCCGCCAGCAGCCCGTCCGTGTAAGTAAAAATGGGCTGGGCGGTTGTCGGCTCCAATGATTCGGCCCAGAGCTTATATCGATAAGATTGATTTCCCGTCATGGACTGAATCTGTGTACCGGGGCGATGCTCCGGCCAGTCCGTATAAGTCGCTGGTGGCGCAGAACAGAAACGCTTAACCTGTGCGCCCACCAGATCGAGCAGTCCGCCCGGCATCAGCCCCAGGTGCGCGGTATTGCTCAGTTCGCGAACTCCAGACCTGAAGGTAATGATCAAGCGCCCGCCCTTTTCGACCCAGGCATGCCATTTCTCCGCTTCGCCAGGGTGAATCAGGATGGCTGCCGGAACGATCAGCGTTTCATAGCCCGCCGGATCAACACCGCGCGGCACAAAGTCTACCGGAATGTTGGCCTGCCAGTAGGCGCGGTAAATCTCGTTCACGAGTTTCCAATAGCTGAAGTCGCGGTTGTGCGGTTCCAGTTCAATCGCCCACAGGTCGTCATAATCAAATAGGATGCCAACCGATGCAGCCGGGCGTTTGAGGGTGGGCAGCGCCGCAAAGTCCTCGGCAACCTGCTGTGCTTCAACAAATGTCTGATCGGGCGAGCCATCCCATTTTAGGAACCCGGCATGATACTGTTCTTGCCCGGATCGTGCAGGCTGGAAGCTGAAATACACGATAGATTCCGCCCCGTGTGCCACTGCCTGATGGCTCCAGACGCGCACCTGACCATCGGGAACAGGCGGGCTGTAGGGGTGCCAGTTCACCCGTCCCGGCTGCTGCTCCATCACCCAGAATGGGCGGCGTTTAAAAGAACGCATCAGGTCCAGATTCATCGCAACTTCAGCGGGATCATCCACCCCATGTGGATAGTTGTCGTAGGAAACAAAGTCCAGATCTTCTGCCAGCCGCCAGTAATCGAGCGACCAGTGGCGGATCATAAAATTGTGGGTGATCCAGCGGTCTGGCGAAGTACCGTGCAGGATGCCGATCTGCATCTGCTGGAACCCTTTCCAGCTATCCGATGAAAAGCGGCGGTAATCGAGACGCATGGAGGGGCTTTGCGGTTCCGTGGTGATGCCGGGGATCGGGATATGGTCCCAACTAGGGTAAGTCATCCCCCAAAACTGCGTTCCCCATGCCTGATTGAGCACGTCCAACGTATTATATTTGTCTGCCAGCCACTCATGAAAACGCTGGCGGCAAGAGTTCACAGTGGCAGCGAGTTGATTTGCCGCAGCCAAATTCGTTGTCGATCTGCCAGCCGATCACTGCCGGATGTTGTCCAAAACGCTGAGCGATCTGCTCCACAATCTGGCGTGACTTGGCGCGATAGGCAGGCACGTTTGCACACGCTGACCGCCGTGCTCCGGTACTGACGCGTACGCCATTTTGTTCCACCCGGCAAATCTCGGGGTGTTCATAAGTCAACCAGGGAGGCGGCGTAGCGGTCGGTGTACACAGGACAATCTTAATACCTGCATTCGCCAGCGTTTCAACAGCCTGTTCGAGCCAATCAAAATCGTAGGTGCCGGGTTGGGGTTCGAGTTTATCCCAGGCGAATTCGGCCAGCCGGACGACACTGATCCCCGCTTCGCGCATCAAGCGAGCGTCATTAGCCCAGCGATCACTTGGCCATTGTTCCGGGTAATAGGCGCAACCCGTGAGAAGAGGCATAAAAAACCACCTTTCGATGTGATGGATTGGATAGCCCCGCACTGTGCGGCTGCTGCGGAGCTATGTGGGGTTCAAGTCCTGACCTAACCCTTCAAGCCGGATGTCGCGACGCCTTCGATAAAGTATTTCTGCGCCAGGATGAAGATAATCATCGGGGGCAAAATCGTGATCGCCGCGCCTGTCATCACCAGATTGGGTTCTGTCCGGTAGAGATTACCCAATGTTATCAGGGATAGGGTTAGCACATGATCTTTTGTGTTCCCCAGGTTGATAATAATAAACGGCCACAAGAAACTATTCCAGGCATAAAGGAAGGTAAAGATCACCTGGGTTGCGATTGCCGGGGTGCTCAGCGGCACAAAAATGCGCCACAGGATGCGTATCCGGCTGCAGCCGTCCAACAGGGCCGCCTCTTCGATCTCCTTAGGGATGGTCAGGAAAAACTGCCGCATCATGAATGTGCCGTAGGCGGTGAATATCCAGGGGACGATCAGCGATACCAGCCTGTTCTGCCAGCCAATCGCTACCATCAGACGGTACATAGGAACGATCAGGACAGCAAACGGGATCATAATCGATCCCAGATAGATGATGAATAGGGCATCACGTCCCCGGAAATGCGTCCGCGAGAAGGCGTAACCACCGAACACCGAGGTCACAATCTGCCCCAGAGTTACGCCCAATGTCACCAGCATGGTGTTGACCAGCGAGCGGTCAAGATTACGCAGTGTGAGTACGGCGTTGTAATTGCCCCACTGGAACTCAACCTTCTCGGCAAAATCAATCGAATTCAGCTCTGGCGGCCCGGCAAATTCCGAAATCAGCGCATAAGTATAAACGGAGGAATCGCCGGGATCAACAAACTTATTGAGTTTAGGGGTATAGGCAAGCGCCAGATGTCGTGTTTTTCCCTCGTACGTCACATCGTAAACCGGGAACTCTTTGCTCTCCCCTTTGCTGTTGATCAGGGTGACAACTTCATCAGTCGCAGCAACCCGAGGATCATCGAGTGGAAGATCGAGCAGGCTGGCACTTCCCGTCGGATTATCGGCGTCAATCTTATCGGCAGTCGTAAAACGTCCGCCTTTCACCTTTTCGTCTGTCAGGACGAGGTCATGCTTTTCGCCATTGATGGTTGTGCGGTAGACCGGCATTTTCTCGCCGTTGTACTCGCGGGTGATGGGAGAGCGCGGGAACAGACGCGGCGGCGTGTTGTATACATCGTTCGATAGTTTGACCGACGTAAACAGCATATAGATAAACGGGAACAGCATCAGAAAGGCACACACGCCCAGCAGCACATACACGATACCGCGCGTGATCCACAGTCGAACGAGATTAGGGCTGTAGGTCATGGTTTCTCTCCTTTAGCGCTTGTAAGCGGCTAACTCTCATACGCTTCAGACCGCGAGAGACGGAACTGGATGAGCGTGACAACGAAAATCAGCGCGAACAGGGTCCAGGCAACCGCCGAAGAAAAGCCAAATCGCCAGCTCTTGAAGGCAGACCGATACAGATAATAAACCGACGTCGTGCCTTCCGTTGGAATAGGATCCTGCTCAGACAGCAGTGCATATGGCTCGTTAAAGACTTGCAGCCCGGTGATAATGGTCGTGACGACCACAAAAAAGGTAGTAGGGGCCAGCATGGGCAGAGTGACGTGCCGGAACTGCTTCCAGCGATTAGCGCCATCGACATAGGCCGCTTCATAGAGGATGCGGGGAACACCTTGCAGCCCGGCCAGGAACAAAACCGTATTAAAGCCAATGGCCTGCCATGCCGCCAGGAATACGATTGAGATCAGGATCGTGCTGGGATTAGTCAGCCAGCGTGTTTCAGGCTCTTTCATGCTCGTTCCAAGCACGTTGTTGATAAAACCGACGAGATCACCCAGGGCAAAGTTGATATAGCCGTTGGAGTCGTAGAGCTGCCGCCAGATCATAGCTGTACCAACTACTGCCGCGACAGAGGGCAGGAAATAAACGGCTCGGAAGAAATGCATGCCTGGAATCTTCGAGTTCAGGAGCACGGCCAATCCCAGCGCCGGAATGATGCTCAGTGGAATCAGAAGCAGGCAGAACAGGATCGTGTTGCGCAGGCTGCGCCAGAACAGCACTTCCTTTGCACCGACGACGACTCGCGTCTCTCCCATATTGAAAGAAGTCAGTTTATCGTAGCCGGTGCTCAGAACGTCTTCGGCATAAACGTTCCCGCGCATGAGAATGCTTACCACATCCCCTTGTTGTCCATAGAATTGCCAATTCTCGCCGCTGCTGTCTCGAACTCGGCCATTGACCGAATCGCCGTAGCGGATAGTGACATTTACCCCTTCAGGAGGGAGCGCGACTTCTGCGTCACTTTTGAGCAGCAGCGTATAGGGACCCGTTTTGCGCCCACTGCCGCCGCCAGTGGCGCGGATGGTGTAGACTGCTGTTTCTGGCAGCGTAAAGTTATCGATCCGCGAACTGGCAGGTTCGGGTCCGTCGTCATTGGCGGCTAATGGGTTGTTGTCAGCATCGAGCAGCGCTGCGTAGGTATTCAGATCGCGGGTATCAGTCTGGGTCTTGACTTGAACTGAAAAAATACGCTGGTAGTTTTGCAATCCAATGTAATCCGGCGGGCTGCCCGGTTCGCTCTTGGTGAAGCTGAGATAAAAGGACAGGAGCAGCGGCCCGGCGAAAAAAATCATAAAACCAATCGCGTTGGGCGACAGCATCAGCCAGCCTTGCCAGGCGATCCGCTGATCCGGCGTTTCCCCAAAATAGTCGCCCAGATGCAGCATACGATAAGCCAGCACCGCGAAAACAACCATAATGATCGTGACAAGCCAAACCCGCACTTGGTCGTACTGCGAAAGGATTGGGATCAACAGGCAGATCGTTACAAACAGGGCGAAGATCACCACAATGCGCCGCCAGATCGTCTCTCCAAGTCGTTTGTACAGTCCGAACGGCCATGCGATGATCAAAGCAAGGATGAAGAGCAGAACAAACAATGGCGTGGTTGATCGGTAGTAGTCGAAAGCGTCTTTAAAGGAGTTTTGAACAGGCTTAAAATCTTTGAGAGCGAGAAGCAGCGCGACGGTAGTCAGCATTGCCAGCCCCATGGCGATCTGATCCACCACAGTCTTATACCACTTGTTATCGGGCATCCACCCCGCGATGCGGTAGAGTGCATAGGCAGCGGCAAAGCCTAGCAGCCAGTTTCGATCTTCGTACAAACCCTGTGCAAGGTCATCAATCTGAAGGAAGACGCCCCACAGATGGAGCAAATAAAAGATACATAACACCATGCCCACGTAATTTACGGCAAGGGCCAGCGCCCGGCCCACTGCTCTGCGCCGGTTGATCAGAATGGAGCTTAAGACAGCTAGAACCGCTGGAACCAGTGTAAGCAAACTGACAAACCCCTGAACAGCATCGCCCAGGTCGTAAAAATGTCGCATCTTGCTGATTGAAACAGCCGCCATGACGCTGATCGCAACCAGCACATGGTTCCAGGCAATTGTCGCATCAATAACGAAGGACGGTTTGCGCCATGTTTCAACCAGATTGTGCCACCACATCGCTCGTTCCGAACGAGTGCGCAGCAGCCTACCTTTTAAAGAAGCAATCTTAGCCATTACCAGATCTCCCTGATAGTTACCGGGCCGAGGAGGGAGTTGGGGGAGATCGCCTGATCTCCCCCAGGGTTAAACGATGGACATTTATTGGGCGGCTTCGAAGTATTGTTCAACCATGCCGCAAATCGTGTCGGAGAATTCCTGCGGTGCCATTTCGCCGTTCAGAACCTTGGTCACCTGTTCGCCGTAGACGCGGTCGATCTCGGACCAGTCGCCGCCCCACAGCGGAGCTTCGGCAACACCATAGCTCAGACCATTCAACCATGCCTGGTTATTGATGCCCGTGTCCGGGAAGGTTGCCAGGAACGCATCAATCGCGGCCTGATCACTGTAAGCGCGGCTGGGGATGTTCGCGCCCAACGCGGCAATCTGGCCCTGAACGTCGGCGCTTGTCAGCTTCTTGATCAATTCCCAGGCTTCCTGGGGGTGTTCGGTCTTGGCATTCACGACATAGGCACCCCAGAACAGCCAGTTGCTCTGTCCAGCCGGGCCTGCGGGCAGTTCAGCGACGTTCCAGTTGAAGTCAGCATTGGCGACCATATTGGGGGTTGCCCAGCGTCCGTTGAAGAACATGCCGACGTTGCCAGCCAGGAATGGAGGTTCAGAGTCTTCGCCCCACGGCACAGCAATACCTTCTTCAAAGAGGCTGCGCATGAAGGTCATGGCGCTGACGGTTTCTTCGTTGTTCAGGTTGCAGGCAGTCCGGTCTGCATTAAAGAAGCTGGCACCCGCTGCATTCACAAAGTAGCCCCAATTGGCCCACCAGGCGTTCATGCCGAAGCCTTTGGTTTCTTCACCGAGAGCAGCAATCGCTTCTGCATCGGCCTTGAAGGTGTCCCAGTCCCAGTTTTCAACCTGATCGGGATAGTCCAGCCCAGCAGCGTCGAAGAGATCCGCGTTGTAGAAGATCACGAACGCCGAGGCGTCACGGGGCAGGCCCCACAGGGCTGGATTGGCGTCCATGGAGTGGGTGAGCTGTTCCACTTGCTGTGGATAGAAAGCGTTCACATCAAACTCAGTGTCAGCCGCGGCGATATCAGCCAGGTTCAGAATCAGGCCCAGCTTGGCAAAACGGGCGACATCCGTGCCAGGAATCCAGAAGACATCGGGGGCGGTACCGGCAGTGATTTCGGTGATCAGGGAGTCCTGATAGCCAGCGGTTTCGGATCCACCGGGTTCATACTGAAGGGTAACGCCGTCCCAGGCTGCGTCAATGGAGTCATTCACGGACTGATAGACATCGATTTCGGCCTGATTGTCAGGACGCGTACGCCAACGGAGAGTAATTTCATCCTGCGCTTTAGTGGGAGTGCTGGCCGCGAAAACAGGCAGAGCCAGGGCCAGAATTACAAGAGCTGATCAAAATACGCTTGAACATTTTGTTTTACTCCTGGTATTTATCGTGCAGATGAACGAGAGAAACCACCTGTGACGGACGAATCTACTTTGCCCTCCTTTCGTGCTAGCGTGGAGCCGCTGATGATTGGCGAACAACCAGATAGGTTGGAACTTGGACAGGTTCAGGGTGTTTCCCAGCGAGTATTTCCAAAAGCATTTGGGCGGCTGTCTGGCCCAACAGAGCGGCCTGTTGGTCGATGGTTGTGAGTGGAGGCGAAAATACGGACGACATGGGGATGTCATCATAGCCTACGACGGTCAGGTCGTATGGTATGATGCGTCCCATGTCACGCGCCTGCTGCACAGCACCCATTGCCATGCGGTCGTTCATACAGATCAGCGCGGTCAGATGGGGATAGTCGTGTAAAAGCTCTTCTGCGCAGGCAGCGCCGCTTGCCGTTGAAAAGTCACCCTCTACCCGAGGAAACCGTTCAAAATCAATTCCTGCTTCTTCAGCAGCGGTTCGCAGACCAATAACGCGATTATTGATGGAAAAGTGCAGGTCTTCCGGATGGCTGATAATGCCGATATCGCGATGTCCCAGTTCGAGCACATGCCGCATCAACTGATAGCCGCCAGAGCGATCATCGCTGCGCACGTAGTACTCGTTTTTGTGATATCCCAGGGCAACCGAGGGAATACCTTTTTCCTGAGCGGGCTTTAAAGCGGAAGCAACGGTGATGTTATCAAGGACAATGATGCCATCCAGATACCCACTTTGGACCAATTGGCGGTAATTTTCGTCAGTCCCAGAGGGAGAGAGCCGAGGGGTGCTGAGCAGCATGTTATAGCCTTGCTCGCTGCATACTGCTTCCACGCCCTGCAAAATGGTCATCACAAGAGGGTCAGTAAAAATGGTGTCATAGACATAAGGAAAAACGACACCGATGATGTGTGTTTTGCCCGTAGATAGGGCGCGGGCCGCCAGATTGGGTACATAACCTAGTTCTTCGACAGCCTGCATCACGCGGTCGCGCGTTTTGGCTGTGAAGTACGGCGTATTCGACAGTACTTTAGAAACGGTCGCGGTTGAGACACCGGCTCGTTTAGCAACGTCTTCCAAAGTAGGCATTTTGAACGCCTCAAAAATAGTAGATCCGGCAGCAGTTCATTTCGTTAAGCGCTTAACTACCGATCTAAAAAAATTTGCGGCACAACTCATCCCTGTAGTTAAGCCCTTAACTATAAGAATATAAGAAAAATGCTTCTCGTGTCAAGCCCCCAGTTGCGGAATTTCGCGATATAAGCTTCAATGGTAGATACATATGTTCAATTCTTTGGAAGTAGTCAAATACGTCTGGCTTGACATTCGGTCCCGTTTTTCCTTATAGTGATAATTGTATGTACGAGTTACAGTAAGCAGTCTAGATCACGACAGGTAAAAGCTGGTTTCCAATTAATTTCTGATTTTAATTTATTGCGAGCCTCAAAATACTGTAATGTCACTACAAAACGTTCGTAACACTATCGGAACTGACTATTTCTCTGCCTTTGTGCCTCTCGTTCGACTTCACGGTTCGGCATGGCATCAATGACCGAGTTGCATATCTCTACTGTCTTGCGTCTCGTACAAGACTTTTCTTGTTTTGTGCGAGAAGTTGGCTTTAGTCCAAATCCTGTCGGATGGCCATTCACCTTGCTGGCTCAAAACCCAGCAGTGGAAGAAGTTGTCTGGCGGCGTTGGGAATACACCCAAAACCGAAAAGGCCAGTGTGCGATCTAAGGTCGAACGCTGGCCTTTTTAGTTGCAGCCACCTGTCAAAGACGAAAGTCATAAAATGCGGGAGTCTGGGGTGCGGAAAGGAGGAAAGCAGCAATCGTAAGCGGTTTTGGAAGAGAAAACTCCGTTTTGTATGGTTCTATCAAGTTTTACCAGGAGGAATTGAAAATGTTGAAGAAAGCTATCGGTTTGCTCGTTCTCGCCTCTGTTATAGTGACACTCGCTTTTGGGGCCAGCAGCAATGTTTCTGCGGCTCCCGAAAAGCGCGCCGTGGAAGAACTCACAATTCTTTGGGCACAGTGGGACCCAGCCAACTATCTCCAGGAAATTGGGAACCAGTACGAAGCCGAGACCGGGATCAAGGTCAACGTTATTCAGGAGCCTTGGGGCAGCTTCTATGATCGTATGGCTGCTGAGTGGGCCGCGCAGGGTGATGCTTATGATATGGTTGTCGGTGACAGCCAGTGGATCGGGCAGGCCGTCGAGCAGGGACACTATCTGGACCTGACCAGTTTTATGAACGAAAACAACATCACCGAAAGTGTCACCCCGGCGACACTGCAATTCTACGGCGAGTATCCATCTGGATCCGGTACGTATTATGCCTACCCGACAGAAGGTGATGCAGTGGGTTGGGCCTATCGTAAGGACCTCTTTGAAAATCCGGACAATATGGCCGCTTTCGAAGCGAAGTACGGTTATCCTCTGGCTGTTCCTACCACCTGGGCGCAGCTTCGCGATATTGCCGAATTCTTCACTCGTCCCGACGACAACCTGTATGGTGTCGGTGTCTACACCCAGATCGACTACGATGGGCTGACGATGGGCTATGAAACAGCCATGTTCAGTTGGGGCGTGAATTGGTGGGGTGATGGCTATGGGGTTCTCGATGTTGTGAACTCCGACAAGGCCGTGGAAGCCCTTGACTTCTACAAGAGTCTCTACCAGTTTGCTCCTCCAGGCACGAACAATGCCTTCTACGCCGAAATGAACGATGTGTTCATCAACGGCCAGGCCGCGATGATCATGAACTACTTCGCCTTCTTCCCTGCCCTGGCGAATCCCGGCGTCAATCCCTTTGCGGAGTCAACTGGCTTCTTCGCGACTCCTGAAGGCCCCTATGGGGATCGCTACACCTCCTTGGGCGGCCAGGGCCTGAGCGTGATCAACTACATCAGCGACGAGCGCAAGCAGGCCTCGCTGGACTTCATCAAGTGGTTTGCCTCTCCTGAAGTTCAGGCTCGTTGGGCGCAGGTTGGCGGTTACACCTGCAATATCGATGTGCTGCAATCGGAAGAATTCCTGACCAACACGACTTACAACCAGGCGTTCGCAGACTCGATGAACTTCGTCAAGGACTTCTGGAACAATCCATACTTCGGTCAACTGCTGGAGCCGGTACAGCGTCACCTGCACGCTTTTGTCGTCGGCAACGAAGGTACGGCTAAGGAAGCGTTGGACGCGGTCGCAGAAGAACAGTATCTGATTCTCGTCGAAAATGGCGTGATCAAAGAATAAGCGTTTCGTTGCATACACATCTTGGGGGGCAGCAAGTCTCTGCTCCCCAAGAGACAATTGTCGAGGTAAACATGGCCCAGGTTAATGCGAAACGCCTAAGTGGCCCCTTCCCAAAGCAGGGGCAGATCCGGCGGCGTCAGGTCGGCGACAGGACGATTGCTAATCTATTTATCGTTCCGACTCTGATCCTGTTGATTGTGATTAATATATTTCCGCTTTTTTACAGTCTCTACCTCAGCTTTACAAAGTACTCAGCAATTGCAAAAGCGCCACCAGAATGGGTGGGCTTTGAGAACTATCGCACCATTCTGACGGACGCTACTTTTTGGCATAACTTCTCCGTGACCGGACGCTATGCACTGCTCTCAGTCAGCATCCAACTTATTCTTGGGTTTGCTCTGGCGATGCTGCTGCGCGAGAAATTCCGGGGCGGAGGATTGATTACAACGCTAATGCTCATCCCCATGATGCTTTCGCCAGTAGTTGTGGGGCTGTTCTGGAAACTGATTTTCGACCCTTCCAAAGGTATTTTTAACTATCTGATCTACACCAACGCGGAAGGCGGTGCGCAGTGGCTCGCGGATAAGAATCTGGCCTTGTGGGCGATTGTCATTGTCGATGTGTGGATGTGGATGCCGTTTGTCATGCTGCTGTGTCTTTCCGGCCTGAGCGCCATCCCCGATTATCTTTATGAAGCGGCGGCGATTGACCGGGCCAGTGCATGGTTCCAATTCCGGCGCATCACCCTCCCACAGGTTGCCCCGCTGATGTTGGTAGCTGTCTTGTTCCGAACGATTGAAGCCTTAAAAGCCTTTGACCTGGTGATGGGTTTAACTGGCGGCGCTCCTGGCGATGCGACAGAAACCGTGTCGGTAGCCCTCTACAGCGAGGCGTTTAAAGAGAACTTTAACACAGGGATGTCGAGCGCGCTGGCCTATATCGTACTGGTAATCATCATCGCGATCAGCAACCTGTATATCATGACACTCAACCGCATTAGAAAGGGGTAGGCCGTGATCAACTTTCTGGTAGATAAGGGCCTTCCTGAATTCTGGGGCTTCTTCTTCCTTGTGCTGTGGATATTTGTCGGGATCAGCACAAACTGGATTATCTTTCGCAGCAAGCGCCAATACCCTGTTTTGGGGGCCGCCATCGGCGTAATTATAGGAGCACTCATAGGTGTCGAGTTTCTGCTCATTTTCGCCTACTGGCCGCTCGATATCTTTGGCGGTCTGCGCGTAATTGGCCTGCTTGCTGGCATCATTCTGGCTGGTGCTGCCAGTATTCTGACTCTCATCGGATTTTGGTCTCTCATTCCTATGGGAGCGCGGCAAACGGTCGCAGATCGGCTGGATCAGGCAGCCGGAGATCCAAACCTGCCAACCAACTACTCTACTCGAGTTGATAAAGTCAACCCGCGCTGGCAGGCGATGCAAGCTATTCGTGTGGTGTTCATCGTCGGGCTGGCCTTCCTGATGTTAATTCCGGTGGCCTGGATGGGCATGACCGCTTTTAAATCGCGCGCAGATGCCGTCGCTTCGCCACCCAAAGCGATTTTTGACCCCACTATGGAAGGGTTTGTTAACCTGCTGACCAAACGTCGCCAGCTTCAGGATTCCGAGCTGGCAACGTTTGAAAAGACACACGATTTGAACTGGGCGGATCGGGTTGCGTTGAAACGTGGACAGGCGATTATCGGCCAAAGTGATTATCTCAAGCAGCTTCGAAATTCCCTGATCATCGCTTCGATCTCAACGATTGCTTCCGTTGTGCTCGGTGTATTGGCAGCCTATGCTTTCAGCCGTTTTAAAATTCCCGGAGAAGGCGACCTGCTGTTTTTCATCCTGAGCACGCGCATGCTGCCGCCTGTTGTTGTGACTATTCCAATCTTTCTGATGTACCGGGAAGTCGGTTTATCGGACACGCATGCCGGTCTGATTATCCTGTATACCGTGTTTAATCTGTCCTTTTCGGTCTGGCTCCTCAAGGGATTCATCGATGAAATCCCCCGCGAGTACGAAGAAGCGGCGCTGGTTGATGGGTACACTCGCCTGCAAGCCTTTCGCAAGATTGTGATCCCGCAGGCATTAACAGGCATCGCGGCTACGACCGTCTTCTGTTTTATCTTCGCCTGGAACGAATATGCTTTCGCGCTGATGCTGACCGCAGACCGGGCGCGTACCGCTCCGCCAAGCATCCCATCCATGTTAGGCACAGGCGGTATCGAGTGGGCGTCTATCGCAGCGGGATCGCTGGCCTTCCTGATCCCGGTGGTCATTGTCACGTTTGCGTTGCGGAAGTATCTGCTGCGCGGCGTCACCTTCGGCGCGATTCGCAAGGGCTAGGGATGTTATGGCGACTATTGAACTAATCCAAGTCGAAAAGAAATTTGGCGAATTCCACGCCGTAAGACCGATGAACCTGACCATTCAGGACGGGGAATTCATCGTGTTGCTCGGTCCGTCAGGCTGTGGCAAGACGACGACCCTGCGCATGATCTCCGGCCTGGAGGCAGTCACGAGTGGGACAATCCGGCTCAACGGGCGGGATGTGACCTGGGCACACCCTAGCGAACGGGATATCGCCTTTGTATTCCAGTTTTTCGCGCTCTATTCCCACATGACAGTTCACGACAATATTGCCTTTCCCCTGCAAGCGCAGGGGGAATCCAAGGCGGTGATCAAACAACGGGTAGCCGAAGTGGCGCAGCTGCTGCGCATTGAACATATCTTAAGTGCCGCTCCTGGTGCGTTGAGTGGCGGCGATCAGCAGCGTGTTGCTCTGGCCCGCGCGCTTGTTCGACGCCCCGCCGCGTTTTTGATGGACGAGCCGCTTGGCGCGCTGGATGCGGAGTTCCGCGAATCAATGCGTGCCGAGATCAAGCGTTTGCACATTGATCAGCACGCCACATCGGTTTACGTGACGCACGATCAGATCGAAGCAATGGCGATGGGCGACCGCATTGTCGTCATGTCCAATGCCATTGTGCAGCAAGTCGGTACGCCCGGCGAAGTCTACCATAACCCGGTCAATCTGTTTGTCGCCCGCTTTATTGGCAGCCCTGGCATGAATTTGGTGCAAGGCCACGTGTCGGATCAAAAACTTCATCTGGTGGGGGACAATCACTACCCGATTCCCGAGGAATGGTGCCCTGCGGTGTGTGAAGGAGTTGGAGATGGTGAAGTAATTGTCGGCTTCCGGCCCGAAGCAGTGCACGTCAACGGGGAGGGGGCGCTCTGCGGTAAAGTATACGCGGTGGACCTCCACGGCAGTTACAATATGCTGCACCTCAACCTGAATGGCGACACGATTGTTCATGCCCGCGTCAGCCGCGAAATCAAACACCCTATCGATACTCAGGTCCGCTTTGATCTGGACCCGGCGATGGTTCGCTTCTTCCATCCCGAAACCGAGCAGGCTATCGTCCGCGAGGTGCACTCATGAGCAGCATTGTTTTAGACCATATCACCAAGCATTTTAACGAAGTAGCGGCCCTGCAAGATATCTCCTTCGACATCAAGGATGGCGAATTTTTTGTCCTGTTAGGGCCAACAGGGGCTGGTAAGACAACCTCGCTGCGAGTCATTGCCGGGTTGGAACGGCAGGATACCGGGAATATCTTGTTTGATGGGGTGATTGTGAACACCTTTACCCCTGCTGACCGGGATATCGCCTTTGTTTTCCAACAGTATTCGCTTTATCCCAATATGTCTGTCTATGACAATCTCGCTTTCCCCTTGCGATCCCCACTGCGCCGGACGCCTGAATCCGAGATCAAGAAGCGTATTTCTGAAACTGCGGAAAAGCTGCGCATCACCCATCTGCTGGAACGTAAAACCGCCAAATTGTCCGGCGGCGAAATGCAGCGAGTCTCGGTTGGGCGGGCGATTGTCCGCAACCCTCGTGCCTTTTTGATGGACGAGCCGCTTTCTAACCTGGACGCGAAACTGCGCGAGGCGCTGCGCGTCGAACTGAAACACGTGCAAAAGACGCAGAACAGCACGACTTTGTTTGTAACACATGATCAAATCGAAGCGCTGACCATGGCGGACCGGATCGCTGTCTTAAATCACGGTCAGATCATCCAGATGGGCACGCCAGATGATATTTATGATCGCCCCGCGACAACCTTTGTCGCCCAGTTAGTCGGCACGCCGCGCATCAACCTGTTTGACGCCTGCCGCGAGAACGGCACCCTTCTGATCAAAGACAGCACGATCAGTACGCCAGTGCCCGCTGAGGAGCAAATCCCCACCGACTTCCTGTTGGGCATCCGGCCCGAAGATGTCCGGCTGAGTGCTGATGGGGAATTTGTGGGCCAGATTGCGCTCACCGAGCCTCTGGGTGTGGAAACGGTTATTCACGTCAAGAGCGGCGAACAAACTCTGCTCAGCATCGTTCCGGGCATCACGTCTCTGCGGGTTGGGGAAGATGTCCGGTTTAGTATTGCCAGAGAACGACTGCATTATTTTGCGCCAGACGGTACCCGTATCGGATAAACACTTAGGAGAGAAAAAGATGAGATTTGGAGCAAATACGTGGGTATCTGGGTCGCGCCGCTGACCACTGACGAGGTGGTCCGGCTGGCCCCACATGTCAAAAGGCTGGGCTTCGATTGGTTCGAAGTGCCCCTGGAAGGCCTGTCGGATATCGACTACAAACGTGCCGCTGGCGTGCTGAAAGATAACGGCCTGGGTGTCAGCGTGTGCGCGGCGATGGGCGAGGACCGCGACCTGATCCACCCCGACAAAGCCATCCGCGACAATGGAATGGCTTACCTCCACCATTGTGTCGATGCCGTCACGACGATGGGCGGCACGCACGTCGTTGGCCCGCTCTATTCGGCAGTAGGGCGTGTCTGGCAGCAGACGCCGGACGAGCGCGCCAAAGATCTCGATGTCCTGGTTGCTCAACTGAAAGCGCTGTCAAAGTATGCCGGAGATAAAGGCGCGGTGCTGTGCATTGAACCGCTGAACCGCTTCGAGACGAGTTTCATTAATCTGGCTTCGCAGGTGCTTGAAGTAGTGGAGCGCGTCGATCATCCTTCCTGCCAGATTATGCTCGATACATTCCACATGAACATCGAGGAACAGCACCTGGGTGACGCGATCCGGCTGGTTGGCAAGCACCTGCATCACCTGCACGCCAACGAAAATGATCGCGGTGCGCCCGGCTCTGGCCATGTGCCGTGGGATGATGTCGCACAGGCTCTGAAAGATATTCATTACGATGGCCCGGCGATTATCGAGTCCTTCACCAGCAAGGTGAAGAGCATCGCCCGCGCGGCGGCGATCTGGCGGCCTCTGGCTGTGTCGCAGGACGATCTGGCGAAAGACGGCCTGGTCTTTTTGCAGAAGAAAATCGGCTAGGGAGGATTTATGAGCCAGAAAAAAGTGAATGTGGCGATTATCGGCTTGGGGTTTGGTGCGGAGTTTATCCCCCTCTACCAGGCGCATCCTCATGCCAATATGTACGCCATTTGCCAGCGGCGGGAAGATAAGCTGAACGAAGTTGGCGATGCTTTTGGCGTGGAGAAGCGCTACACGGATTTTTATAAGCTGCTCGAAGATCCGAAAGTGGATGCGGTCCATATCAACACGCCAATCCACGAACACGCTAAAATGAGCGTCGCCGCGCTGAGAGCCGGGAAACATGTCTGTAGCACCGTTCCTATGGGCACTACAGTTGATGAGTGCCGTGAGATCGTCGAGGCGCAGAAGGCGTCCGGCAAGAAGTATATGATGGCCGAAACGGTCATCTATTCCCGCGAATTCCTGTTCGTCAAAGAACTGTACACGACCGGCAAATTGGGCCGCATCCAGTATATGCGCGCGACGCATCAGCAGGAAATGCTGGGCTGGCCGGGCTACTGGGAAGGGCTGCCGCCCATGCACTACGCGACTTACGTCGTCAGCCCGTGCCTCGCCCTCGCCGGAAAAGATGCGGAATACGTCTCCTGCTTTGGCTCTGGGTGTATCCAGGAATACCTGATCCCCAAGTACAACTCGCCATTCGCCATCGAAACAGCGCATATCAAGCTGCATAACTCGGATATCGTTGCGGAAGTGATGCGTTCTCTGTTCAACACAGCCCGTCAGTACCGCGAAAGCTTCGACGTTTACGGCAGCAAGATGTCGTACGAATGGCCGCTAATCGAACATACTGCGCCCGTAGTTCACATCGGTGAAAAGGTGCGTCACGTTGATGTGCTCGATTACGCTCACCTGCTGCCGGAACCGCTCCAAAAGTTCACGATGGGCGGCGTGTATGGTGGCGAAAAGCAGCATCTGTCGTTCATCCAGGGCAGCGGGCACGGCGGATCGCATCCTCATCTTGCCCACGAGTTCATTACGAGCATCATCGAGGATCGCGAACCTTTCCCGAACGCTCAGCAGGCCGCTAACTGGACCTGCGTAGGCATCCTGGCGCACGAATCAGCGCTTCAGGGTGGCAAACACATTGCGCTGCCTGATTTTACTCTGTCGTAGGGATTGTCGGTGGACGAGGGTGCATCATGAAACAAAAAATCACGAAGATTCTGATCGGATTTGCCATCGCGATAGCGGCTTTTCTGGTGTTTGGGTTTGCCTTTCAGGCATACGCCGAAGGGTTGCCCCAAAGCCGGCAGGATGACGTGCTGGTGAAGGCCCTTCCCATAGTCGCGCGGTTTGTTGCCATTCTGCTGGTGTTCATCTGCCTGATCGCGATCGCCGCAACGATCTTGAATGGTCGCATTCCACACCGCGTCCACCGTCCGATTGAGATGATCATCATCCTGGGCATTTTGCTGGGCGTGGTCGGCTTGTTTCAGCCCTGGCAGGCGCTCGGTTATGAGTATGGCTTTCTGCTGCTGCTTTTTTCGGCATTGGGCTTTACGATGTGGAGCCACATTGTGCCCCGGCTGGACAAAACTGCCCTGCCGCCCCTGGACGTTCGGGCACATGTGGTCGGATTGGTGGTTGCTATCCTGCTTGCGGCTCCCGTTACCCTGGCATTGGACAACGCCACCAGGCCCACTCCACCCTATGGCATTAATCCAACCCTGTGGTCCAAGCTGTATGAGGGCAAGGAAAAAGGCGACGTGCTGAAAGCGGAGAAGGAAGACAACCACCGCACGATGCTGCCTGTGTTCATTTTGGTTGGCGCGATGGTGGGTGGAATTGGTTATGTGTTTGCGCGGGAAATTGCGGCGGTGGCTCTGGCTCGGAGCGCCCCACAGGCGGTGACGTTATCCCAACCGGCTGTCGCATCGCAAGGACATTAGATCGTTTGTTGGTCAGGCACTCAGGACAGGCACTCAGGAAAGGAATGAACTTATGGCAAGGCCAGTAACTCTTTTTACGGGACAATGGGCTGATTTAACGCTGAAGGCCCTGGCCGAAAAGGCAGCTAGCTTCGGGTACGATGGGCTTGAGCTTGCTTGCTGGGGCGATCACTTTGAAGTGGATAAGGCCCTTGAAAGCGACAAGTACATTCAGGGCCGCAAGGATATTCTTGAGAAGTGCGGTCTCAAAGTTTTTGCCATCAGCACTCACCTGGTCGGCCAATGTGTTGCCGATGCGTACATTGATCAGCGTCATCGCTCCGTCTTGCCAGATCGTCTCTGGGGCGACGGCAAGCCCGAAGGTGTCAAACAGCGCTGCGCCGAGGAAATCAAGAATACGGCGCGTGCCGCGAAAGCGCTGGGCGTGAATGTGGTGAATGGCTTTACGGGCAGCCCGGTGTGGCATATGCTCTACTTCTTCCCGCCGACATCCCTGGACATGATCGAAGCTGGATATCGCGAATTTGCGGATCGGTGGAACCCTATTCTTGACGTTTTTGATCAGGTAGGGGTTCGGTATGGCCTCGAAGCCCATCCAACCGAAATTGCCTATGATATTTTCACGGCGGAAAAGACGTTGGAAGCCTTAAAACACCGCAAGGCATTCGGCTTCAATTTTGACCCCAGCCACTTCATACACCAGTTCCTCAATCCAGTCGAGTTCATCGATGCCTTCCCGGATCGGATATTCCACGTCCATGTGAAGGACTCGAAGGTCAAGCTGACCGGACGGAACTCAATCCTTGGCTCTCATCTCCAGTTTGGCGATCATCGTCGCGGCTGGGACTTTGTCTCGCCCGGTCATGGCGATGTCGATCTGGAAGGCATTGTCCGTGCCCTGAACCGCGTTGGCTATACGGGCCCGCTCTCGGTTGAGTGGGAAGACAGTGGCATGGAACGCGAACACGGCGCACGTGAAGCGGTTGAATTCGTGAAACGGACCGATTTCACGCCTTCCAATGTCGCCTTTGACGCGGCGTTTGCTGAGAAATAGGGGAGGAGACAATGCCAGAAGAAGTCGGCTTCACCAGTATGGCAGGTGCCAAAGCGCAAGGCGAAGCGCCGGAGATCGGGATTGGAATGCTGGGTTATGCCTTTATGGGTAAGGCCCACTCCAACGCCTATAAAAAACTGCCCTACATGATGTATCCGCCAGTGGCCATCCCGCGTCTGGTCGCTATTGCAGGCCGCAACAAGGAAGCAACCATTGAGGCCGCCCGCCGCTATGGGTATGAAAACACCTACACGGATTGGCGGGAGATGCTGCAAAACGAAGCGGTCCAGGTTTTTGACAACGGCGGTCCAAACGATGCACACGCTGCGCCATCGATTGAGGCGGCAAAACTGGGCAAGCATGTTTTGTGTGAGAAACCGCTGGCCCGCACGGCGGAAGAGGCCAAGAGTATGCTCGATGCCGTACAAAAAGCGGGCGTCAAGCACATGGTTTCTTTCAACTATCGTTTTGTTCCGGCGATTGTCCAGGCGCGCAAACTGATCGAGAGTGGCGCGCTGGGCCGTATCTTCCATTTCCGCGCGATGTACTTGCAGGAATGGATCATTGATCCGAACTTCCCCAAGGTCTGGCGGCTGGATAAGAAGGTTGCGGGCAGCGGCGCGTTGGGCGACCTCGGCGCGCATATCATCGATCTGGCCCGCTTCCTGGTGGGCGAACCCAAGCGAGTCATGGGGATGACCCGGACGTTTATCGAAGAACGCCCGCTTCCCGATGGATCGGGCAAAGGCAAAGTCGATGTGGACGATGCGTTTGTCTCGCTGTTTGAATTCGACAACGGCGCGCTGGGCACGCTCGAAGCGTCTCGCTTCTGCCAGGGCCACAAGAATTATGAAGTGTTAGAGATCAACGGCGAGAAGGGATCGATTAAGTTTAACCTGGAACGGCTGAACGAACTGGAAGTCTTCTATGCGGGCGAAGATCCGAAGGAGACACGCGGCTTCCATAACGTTCTGATCAGCGAGGCCTACCATCCCTATTGGAGCAACTGGTGGCCGCACGGTCACATGATCGGTTGGGAGCACTCGTTTGTTCACCAGTTCCATCACTTCTTTGATGCCATCGTCAACAATAAGCCGGTTGCCCCCTATGGCGCGACCTTCGAGGATGGCTATCGCAATGCCGTGATCTGCGATGCGATTGTCGAGTCCGCGAACAAGAAGTGCTCGGTGGATATCAAATATTAGGTTCGGGTCAATTCTGATAGCCAAAATGAGGGAACAACCAATTGTTCCCTCATTTTCTGTGTAGAGCCATAATTTTTCACCGTTTTTTCTTCAAAATAGTACTTAAGGTTCAACTTTAAGGGAGTATTTTCCGCACCCCTTCCGTTATATACTGATGGTATGGCTTTTCTTGTTTTTCCTAGCGCAGCCGCGTTTTGCGCTCTTTGCGGTGAGATTATTTTTTCTATTTTCACAGGAGAGGATGACCGAGCGAAGCTCGGACAGGAGAGGGCTGTGCTCAATAACCACAGGGCAGGACTTTCGTTGTCCACTTTTGCGGTGAAACCGTTTTTTGTTCTCAAAGGTGGCACACGGTTAGAAAACGGTTAGTCGTCAGCCGTTTAAGGGGGGGGTAGCGGAATCGCCACGAGAAAAACAGGTCAAATAGTGATCAACTAATTTTTTGTCAAAGTTAGAATACGAGAAAAAGTGGCGTAAAACGAATGCTATACATCTTTCTTAAGTATAATATGAAGTGCCCTGAAGTGATCAACAACAGGGCCAAATAAGCAAATAAGCCGCTGTTTTGACGCAAATGAATCAGTTTTATGCTTGTACGAGCGGCCCTTCATGTGACACCTGTCGGCCTAATGCTGCGTTGCGCTCAGGGTCCACAGATAGTCAACGAATGCCCATGTTTCTTCAGGTGTAAACAGCGTGCCAAAGTTGGGCATCCCCGTACCCATCCCGCCGCGTCGGATTTTGGCATAAAGCACGTCGCCTCGCCTCTCGAACATATATCCAGCATCCGCAAAAGCAATGGGTTCCTTAGCGGTCGTATCGGCTGCGGGGCCATCCCCACCCCCATACTGCCCATGACAGGCCGCGCAGTTCTGGTTATAAAGCTGCTCCGCTTGCACAAGCGACTCTGGGGAAGAATTCTGCAGTCCACAGGTATGCGGCGACATCGAGCAAGTCGGTTTCAGCGGCTGCCGGATTCTGTTCAGCTAACCGCTCAACCGCCTGCATGGGGGTATGCGAATGCTGCCAATCGGCGTCTGTCAGCTCAGCCGGAATGTCCAGCGAATCGATGATCGCTGGTGCACGCTCAGCAGAGGGCTGTCGCTCAAACGAGTGGACTGCGCTTTCAGGCATTTCTGCGTCGATATCGACACCCTCCGCGATTAACCCGGCAATGATCGGATCGGGCTGCGCCGGAAGAATCAGGTCTGGATGAGCGGGATCGTACACCTCAATAACGCCCCGCATCCGCCAATGATCGGTGCTGCACCACGTGTTGCAATAGTAGGTATAGGTGCCGGGGTGGTCAAACGTGAGCGTAATTTCCTTCACTGTGCCGGGATCTAAGTGTCCCATCTCAACGCCAAGCCCAGGTCCAATGGATATCCCGTGCGTGACATCCATTGACGTGAATCGTAGTGTTACTGGCTCGTTCATGGGAACCCGGATCGCGTCTGGACTAAAGCCGCCTTTTTCAGGTGCAGAGGCCTTAATATCGATGACCTGATGCGCAGCAGTATGCGGGCGCAGCCAGTGTTGGTAGCCCAAGGCAGCGCCCGGTACCCCGATCACAATCAAACCCACAACCGCCAGTGCAAGCCATTCTCGGTAGTTCATCCCAGATACAACCTCAGAAATCCCAAAGTAACAAGTAAGCTGAATCCACTGATGGGAAGAGCCGCCAGAAATGCCGCCCGGTGATGATCGGTATGCTGTCGTGCGATCTTGTTCGCGGTATTGAGCGCAAAGAGCAGTCCGGCGGTCAGCACCCCCACCTGTAAAAACGGAATGAAGGTGGAACCAAGCGGTGTCCAGGGTGTGTTGGCCGTTCCAAACAGGTTCCAGCCCCAGCCGAAGGGATCAGACAGCACGTCTAGCGCATAGGAGCCATTGGTCAACACAAACCCAAAACTGAAGGCGATCCAGGCAGCCAGGCCGAGCGGGATGAGTGCATAGGCGTAGTCCACGACTACCTGGCGGAAAGGCTGCTGCTGTTTGGACAGCTTTCGCGCCGCCCATACC
Organism: uncultured Chloroflexia bacterium; assembly: GCA_963753545.1. Classification (GTDB taxonomy): domain Bacteria; phylum Chloroflexota; class Anaerolineae; order Aggregatilineales; family Aggregatilineaceae; genus CAVWCQ01. Next base: position 3,321,722 of record CAVWCQ010000008.1, on the reverse strand, counting down.
ACCAGGCCAAACACCCCCGGTAAAAGCACGAGATTAAAAATCAAGAAGCTGAATGCATACAGCGCCCAGTGGGGCAGCGTGTCCATATTGGCCCACCCCTTCAGCCAGCCCCACGGTCCGAGCAGCACGGCTGAATAGAGCAGCGCGCAGCCCAGCATAATGAAGGCTTTGTAGGCTTCATCCAGGCGGCGTTCCTGGGCGACCATCAGATCGCTGCCAAACGAGCGCAGATTGAGCACAATGTTATTCTGCGGACAGGTTTTCAGGCATTCGAAGCACATCCCACAGTAAACGTTCCGCGTCAGGTTTCCGGGGAAAACCATCCAGGGGCAGCCATAGCCGAATTCATTGCCCGTGATGCAGTCTTTGGTTTTGTGGTTGGCACACACATTGGGATCAGCGACGCGCAGTTCAAGGGGGGAAAGCAGCGAATACAGGCCGATGAACCCGCCAACCGGGCACACATAGCGGCAGAACACACGATTCTTGTAGAGGGCGCTCAACCCAACGCCCACCAGCAGAAAACCCAGCAGCAGCCACGCACTCACGCTCGGGCGGGTGAGGATAATGGTGCTGAATAGCGCGACGCTCAGAAAACCAAAATTTTGCAGCCACATATTTTTCAGGCGGCGCGGCCACCGTAAGCCAAGCGTCCACAGCTTGCCTGGCCTGCGCTGGACAATAGCGCGGCGCTGGAGCCATTCCCCCGGGGCAGGGATCGGGCACATCGAGCACCACAGTCGCCCGAACAGGGGCACGAGCAGAATCATCAGCAGCGCCCACCAGACAATCCAGACGAAGATGATGCCAAAATTACGGCTGCCCACAGGTGTCCCTACGATTCCAGTCAGGATCGCAAGCGTAAAGACGAACAGCGTGATCAGCATCAGGCTGGGTTGGAAAGCGCGCGTTTTCAACAGGCGCTTCAGCAGCGGTACGCGGGTTAACAGGTCAGTGTGCTGCATCAAGGTCCCTAATCGATTTGTTTTTGCCTGTTTGCCAGAGATAAACCAACATCCCCGCCGTCATCACCAGTACCAACCCGATGGCGCGCCAGTAGGGGGTATTTGAATTGACAACCAGCTCCCCCATCATGAAGGGGTGCAGCGATCCGCAGTTCACCGCGCATCGATAGCGGAATTTTCCGGCTTTGTCAGCGACAAACACGACTTGCTGCGATACCCCTGGCACGATGCGTCGTTCCAAACCATAGCCATCCAGGTAAAAGCCATGAACCACGTCTGACGCGGTCAGGGTGAAAACGACCCGATCCCCCTTATTCACCTGAACGCGCTCAGGAGCGAATTGGAACTGGGTTGCGTCGAGTGTGATGTGGCGCGTGGTCGCCTGAGCCGTACCGGGCGGCGGCACGACCAGCAGGCCAATGGCGATCACGGCAAAAGGCAGCAGAACCCATCGTGGATGCAGATTAAGTAGGGACTTCAGACGCGCCACCATCTTACTCCGTTGGCAGTGGGGTGTTGGTCGACGGGCCGAAGGGGCTGTACTGCGCATCGACATAGGTGCGCACGTCCACGGATGATTTGCCCTCGGCCTTCAGGCGCATCACATCTTGGGTGATGTCGACACAAATGCCGCAGCCGCTGGCGTGGTTGTCAAAAGTAACCGTGCCGTCTGGCGCGATGTTTTGTACATAACAACTCAGGTTGCTGGTATGCCCCATTGCCCCACAGCCACAGTAGCAGGGATACTTAGCCAGCTCTTCAGGGTTCGCTGCTGCATAAAGGTAGGCTTCTTTAACACGTGGAGGCGCACTGCGCGCCCAGTCGGGCAGAATAGCCTCATTCGACTTACCCGTCTTGGAATCGCTTGAACCGCCGCACGCAGCCAGGAGTAAAGCTCCCGCCAAAAGCAAAATAACGATGGCAAACCGTCGCATATGTCTTCTCCACCATAACAACTGCCATAATCTACCCCTACTATACGGTAGTGGTACGGCACAGACATGCGCCAAATGGCGTATATTGCTGCTTGGCAAAGACTACTTCGAAGCGATACAACCTTCTCAGGATTGTGCTTCATAAGGAGATGAAAATGGCTAAAGACCCTGTTTGTGGCATGGATATAGATGAACGAATAGCACCTGCGAAATCGGAATATCAAGGTCAAACGTACTATTTCTGTACTCCGGGGTGCAAACGCGAGTTCGACAAAAATCCTGAGAAGTTCGTTTCCCAGAAGAAGTAAACCGAAGGCCCCATTTCTAGGGCCTTATCATCAGAAACACTCACCGGATACCCCCACCTTTAGGTGTGGGGAGGAAGGTGAGACTTCTCCTTTCAAGATTTGTTGAACCAGAGCAAGTGAGTCAAAATCAACGGTATGAAACTGATCGCGCAAGTGAAACTGCAACCCACGCCGGAACAGGCGGACCTGCTCAAACACACCCTGGAGGTGGCCAATGCGGCGGCTAATTGGGTGAGCGCTTACGCCTGGGAAAGCCAGGTCTTTGGGCAGTATGACTTGCATCACGCTCTGTACTATGCGGTCCGCGACCAGTTCCCCTTGTCGGCGCAAATGGTGGTTCGGATGCTGGCTAAAGTCGCCGACGCTTACCAATTGGACCGCCAAGCAAAACGCGTCTTTCAGCCACAGGGCAGTATCGCCTACGACAAACGGATTCTGTCGTGGCGCTTGCCGACGCACACTATCTCCCTCTGGACGATTGGCGGACGGCAAACGATCCCTTTTGTCGCCGGGGAGGGGCAGTGGCGCTTGCTGGCGGCGATGCAAGGCGAAGCCGACCTGATCTATCGACGCGGGAATTTCTACCTGCATCAGGTCTGCAAAGCGGACGAACCGCCCATTGAAGCGGTGGAGGACTTCCTGGGGGTTGACCTGGGCATCGTCAACCTGGCGACGGACAGCGATGGAACGACCTACAGCGGCAGCGCGGTGAACCAGGTGCGTGACCGTCACCGCCGCTTGCGGGCCAGGTTGCAGCGCAAGGGCACGAAAAGCGCCCGGCGCAGACTGCACCAGCTCAGCGGAAAAGAAAGCCGCTTTGCCAAAGATGTGAACCACACGATCAGCAAACGGATCGTGGCTGCGGCGCAAGACACCGGACGCGGCATCGCCCTGGAAGACTTGGGCGGCATTCGTGACCGGGTAACGGTTCGGCGCGGCCAGAGAGCCACGGTGCATAGTTGGTCGTTCTTTCAACTGCGCTCCTTTATTGAGTACAAAGCACGGCTGGCCGGGGTGCCCGTGCTGGCGGTTGACCCCCGCAACACCTCGCGGACGTGCCCCTCGTGCGGCCATATCGATAAACTCAACCGTCCCTCACAAAGCACCTTCTCCTGTGTGAAATGCGGATTCTCTGGTCTTGCAGATCACATCGCGGCGGGCAATATTGCCCGTCGGGCGGCTGTCAACCCGCCCTACGTCTCGGCTACTGGACTCGTTCCGTAGGGCCAGGGACAAGCCCCTCGCTTGAGCGATGGGGTCGTTGACTTAGTCTGATTGAAGAGGTGACCGCTTAAGCATCTCTCGTAAGCGGCGCTCATTTTCGTACCACCGGTTCAGCTTTTCTGCACTATCCCGCGCCAATTCCTGGCTCGCGCCATCAAGATACGGGAAAATAAAACCGACAATTCCAAAACCAAATAGCAGGCCGCTGATCAGCCTCACCGACGAGTTAAACGAGCCAAGCGCATCGCCAGCATAAAAACTGTCCGGTAGTGCATGTCCCGTTAAAATTGCCAGCCACTCATTGCGGTAGCGAAAACCTTCAAACAGGCCGCTTGTGGTGTCGCTGATCATATGCGTACCGCCATCAACCGCCATTGGAAGAACCAGTAGGATTAGCCACCACCACTTAAGTGGTTTCATGGAGCGCGTACGGGACAGCAGCCCATATACCAGTCCGGCTAACCAGATGCCACCATACATCGACACCATGCGATCCGACCACGCCACTTTCCATCCATAGGTCTCGTTGCCTCTGAAATGCCTCAACAGAAGGGCATCGGAACTGGCACCAGTCAATCGAAGCGGCAGTTGATCTGCGTTGTACATTACTTTCTCCCCAAAAAGAAAGAATGAACGCTGGGCCATCTGGTGACACATCACCGCGTACATATCATAGATTCTATTCCCCTCGGCAGACCATCCCAAATTCATGAAGACAGGAGCGAGGAAAGGCAGAAAAACGAACAACCCATAGAGAATGAGAAAGATAAGCAGCCAATGTCGGCTCAGATATCCAGTAATTCGCAGCACTCGAATCCGGCGCTGCATTTCGTGAGAGGTACCCACTGTGTAAACTCCTTCGCCATATCTCTTCCTCCTAATATGGAGCAGGAGTTATCTCATTCCATGCGCCAAATGGCGTATTGGTCCAGGATATCAGTTTGTCTCTGTCAAGGGGATGCGGATCGTTACGGTTGTGCCTTTACTGCGCTCGGAACTGATGTGCAGATGGGCACCCACCAGCGCGGCGCGCTCGTACATGCCCATGATGCCAAAGTGTCCAGTACCCGACAGATCGGTTGCGCGCTGCGGAGAGGCAAAACCCTTACCATTGTCGGAAACGGAGACGGTCACATGACTTTCTTCAAAAGCGATGGACAGGGCCATACTGGTTGCCTGGCTGTGATGCCAGGCGTTGCTGAGTGCTTCCTGGGCAACGCGATAGAGGGCCAGTTCTCGTTCGGGCGATAGGCGGCAAGGCTCACCCTTTTGTTCGAACCTGACCACTACTTGATCACCCAGGTTCAAATCCTTGACCAGCATCTTAAGAGCAGTCGCCAGCCCCAACTCCTCCAGATAAATAGGGCGCATGGCCCGCACGATGCGTCGCAGATCTTCAATAATGGCTTCGATCATACTGCGCAGTTCAGTAAGCAAAACAGCCGCATCCGGATTATCACGTAGGTGGACTTTGAGTAGCTGCTGCCGGTGATTTAGGGCAACTAACGATTGCGTGGTTTCGTCATGAAGTTCCCGCGCCAGGCGGGTGCGTTCGTCTTCCTGAGCGCGAGTGATTGCACCAATATAGTTGTGCATACCCGACTGTACAGTCTGGACGTTTTTGACCATCAATCGTAATGCATCTTGCAGGTGCTGAATTTCCTCGATCCCGCCCACAGGTTTTTCGATGGCACTAAAATTGCCCCATCCGAGTTCATTAGCCTGTGCTTCCAACTGCTGCAAAGGCCGAACAATGCGCCGGACGCCAAACCACACCACCACCAGGGCTAATAGCAGCCCTGGCACAAGGATCAACGGTGTGGCCTGCGAATAGCGCATAAAGGGGCTAATCGCTTCGTGCCAGTTTTCATCCTGAACCAATGTCCAGTCTGGGGCCTCGACTGGCGCAGAAGTTACAACCGCATCCTTTTTAGAAGCCGGGATCTGATCTGCATATTTTCCGACGAGTGCCGGGTTGCTGTGGTAAAGAATTTGCCCACCGTCGCCAGTGAGGTAAGATGCTGCCCCTCCGGGTGAGTGCAGGCTCTCTAGAACCGCAGCTATCCCCAGGCGTTCCAGGGAGACAGCCCCAACAACCTGAATAACTGAATTTGGATCGCGAACTGAGATCGCGGAGGTACGTATGATGATTTGCGTTTGGTTATGCCCCGGCTCAATGACATAGCTGTAGACGCTGAGATGAGCAGGATTAGGAAATGCTTCCCAATCCGCACTTTGAGACGAAGCTGTGAGCAGTTCCCCGTTCCTGTAAAAAGCAATCCCGCCATCAAAAAACACATCGAGCCAGGGACGTGCATTCTCCAGCGTTGTCTGAACATCCTGCCCATTCTCAATATTGGCGGCCAAAGCCATCAGGATTTCACGGCGCTGTTTGAGCTGTTCGGATAATGTGACAGCGGTTCCCCGCACAGCCTGTTGATTGTGTTCAACGAGCAGATCTCGCATTGCTTCCTGGTGCAGCGCTACACCTCCAAAGGAAATGAGCATGAGCAGCACCAGGATTGGTAAAATGAGAAATGCCAGCAGCCGGAAAGGGAAGCTACTCAGAAGGTTTTTCATGTGTCCCTGAAAGGTGGAGTAGACCAAGCTGTGTGGCTTTGACAACCGCTTCGGTGCGGCTGGAGACGTTGAGTTTCTCAAATATGTTGCGCAAATGGCCTTGCACAGTTCGGTCACTGATATTCATTTGGAAACCGATAGCCTTGTTGGTCAGTCCTTGCGCAGTGGCCTTTAATACCTCAAGCTCACGTTCTGTGAGTGGTTCATAGGGGGCTGATGGGTGAGGCGTCATCGCCTGCATCAGTTTAGGGACGACAGTAGGATCGAGCACCGAATTCCCTTCGTATACCGCCCTGACTGCTTCCGCAATCTCTTCCAGATCAGCCGTCTTGAGCACAAATCCATTAACCCCTGCTTCCAGGGCCGCAAACACAAACGGATCATCATTATAGGCGGTCAGAATCAACAGCCCTACACGCCAGCCCTGTTGTCGAACGCGCCGGACAACCTCAATTCCACTCAGGTGTGGCATCTGAATGTCGAGTACAGCAACATCAGGGCGATGCTGTTCGATTAGTTTGAGGGCTTCAGCGCCGTCTTCTGCTTCGGCGATTACTTCAATTCCTGAGGCTACCAGGAATTGTCCAATCCCATGCCGCACGACCTGATGGTCGTCAGCCAGTATGACTCGAATGGGGCTATTGATATCCATACTCGTTACCTGCGTCAATAAGGGTAGCGCCAGTATAACAGAATAAATCCCCTAACCCTACAGCTTACTTGCCGCGCTGATTGTGTCGTCCAGTGCACTGACAATGGAAGTCGGCAGCTTATTCACGGAATTTTCTGTTCGGATATGCAGCTTTGTGATTTCGCCTCGCCCGTATGCCATAAAGATCACGGGAGGAGTTCTATGCCATTCCTCGTACACAAACAGCACAATGAAACACTCCTGAACGGTGTCAGAATTTGAACAGCACGAGTCTGAGTGAAGTGTACTACTCCAATCAAAGCTGCATTCTACCTGACACTGTTTTGCTTCGAGCGCTTTTGTCAGCGTTTCCACTACCCAGCCGCAAGAAGCAATAATAACTTCCTCCTGCTCCATAGTTGTCCTTTGCCTGCCTCTGATTCAAGGGCTAGATCATGAACTGTCAGGCGCTTTTCTTTGAGAGCAGGATGGCGTGTACGGCTCTACGCATTTTGGCCTACTACTGCTTTTCTACAATCTCCCGCCCACTGTTTTGCCAGGCAACCATACCGCCAGGAACATCCCACACCTGGGTGTAACCCCGGTCAACAAGCGCGTGACTCGCTTCTTTACTCATTCGCCCACTGCGGCAGTAGAGAATGATTGGGGCATTTTTATCGGGCAGACCTGCTGTTAAAGCGTCTAAATCATCATACGGAATGAAGGCATCTGTATCCGCGATTTCCCCTGCATAGGGAATATGGACGTTGACAATCGTGTACTCGCTAGAATGATTGGCAACAATATCAGCGAATTCATCAATGGTCAGTGTACGATATTCGGCACTTCCAGGCTCAGCCGTCTGCGTTATAACGGTTACCGTTACCGTTGGAGTCTGGTCTTCGCTTTTGTTGTCTTTCCCCGATGAGCCGCAGCCTGCGAGGATCAACACAACGGTTATCCATCCTATCATCACTATCCGTCTGCTCACTTTTACCTCCGCACTTTTATAGATCGTACCCTATATTTTTTATGTTCATATCTGAAATTACAAGGGCTACTCAGAATTCGTTTACCTGATTCAGGCCCAATAGCGCTGTTGATCATGAGCCATTCTGCGCATACGCCTGTCTATTTGTTCTGTTAAGTTCTACTCAAAGGCCCTCGATATAAGGAGGAAAACCATGTCGGAACACCATTCCCATCACGATCATATGGACCACACCGCTGCTCAGACGCCGGAGCAAACGCACGGGCACGATCATCCGCCGATGTCCGAAGGGAATTCCGTGCAATCTGCGCCGATGGATCACGCCATGCACGGTCGAGCCGTTCACCACGCGGAAGAAGGGCACGATCATACCGCCCATGCGGATCATACCGGGCATGAACTGCTGTTCCGCAATCGCTTCTGGGTATGCCTGCTGCTGACTATCCCGGTTTTGCTGTTCAGTCCCATGCTTCAGGACTGGTTCGGGTTTTCGATGCCCGACTTTTCTGGCGATCAGTGGATTGGCCCTGTCTTTGCCGTTGTGATCTTCCTTTATGGCGGGGTGCCGTTTTTGCAGATGGCCCAACCTGAAATCCAGACTCGAAAACCGGGCATGATGACGCTGATCTCACTGGCAATTACGGTTGCCTTTGTTTACAGCGTGTTTGCCATGTTTGTCGATCCGGAAAGCGGCTTTTTCTGGGAAATGGCAACCCTGATTGACATTATGCTGCTCGGCCACTGGCTGGAGATGCGCAGCGTCCGCCAGGCATCGGGCGCGCTCAAAGAGTTAGCGAAATTGATGCCGGATACAGCGGAACGCATTTTAGCGGACAACAGAACAGAAGAAATTGCAGTTGCCCATCTCAAGGCTGGTGATCGGGTACTGGTGCGACCGGGAGCCAGCGTCCCTGCGGATGGGATGCTAGAAGAGGGGCAGTCTGACGTCAACGAGGCCATGATTACAGGCGAATCGAAGCCCGTATCAAAAGTGCCCGGTGACACCGTGATCGCCGGGACGCTCAATGGCGACGGTAGTTTGCGTATTCGAGTCACAGCGGTAGGCGACGAGACCGCACTAGCTGGCATTATGCGCCTTGTTGAGCAGGCCCAGCAAAGTAAATCCAACACCCAGATTTTGGCGGATAAAGCGGCTGGCTGGCTCTTTTATGTAGCGTTGGCGGTCGCTGCCATCACCGTAGTTGCCTGGCTGCTCGCTGATGGCTTCCAGTTACAGGTGATTGAACGCGCGGTAACGGTTCTGGTGATCGCTTGCCCGCATGCGCTCGGCCTTGCCATTCCGCTGGTTGTCGCCATCAGCACCTCCCTCGGTGCTCGCCACGGGATTCTGGTGCGTAACCGTCTCGCCCTGGAAGAGGCGCGCGAAATCGACACGGTCATTTTTGATAAGACCGGGACGCTTACGGAAGGTCAGTTTGGTGTTGTGGGAACCGCTGTCGCGGATGGCTGGCAGGAAGATCAAGCTCTGGCCTTGGCCCTCGCCGTTGAAGGAGATTCCGAGCACCTGATTGCGCGTGGTATTCGCCATGCGGCAGAAGTACGGGGCTTAAAACCGCCTGCCGTCCACGAGTTTGAGGCGATCAAGGGGCGGGGCATACGCGCCCACGTCGATGGTCGGATGGTTTATGTCGGGTGGGCCGCGTCTGTTGGAGATGTTGGACACGCCGCTGCCAGAGAATTTAGACCTGTTCGCTAAACAAGCGGGAGGAAAGGGTCAGACTGTGGTTTATCTGGTCGATGAAAAACGTCCGGCTGCGGCGTTTGCGCTGGCCGATGTCATTCGCCCCGAAAGCCGCGCCGCAATTCAGCGCCTGCATGAGATGGGCATTGCCGTAGCCATGCTGACCGGTGACAGCCAGGACGTGGCGAAAGCGGTTGCTGACGAACTCGGGATTGATACCTTCTTTGCCGAGGTTTTACCGGAACACAAGGACCAGAAGGTCGCTGAGCTTCAGCAGCAAGGGAAACGGGTGGCGATGGTGGGTGACGGCGTCAACGATGCCCCCGCTCTCACTCGGGCCGATGTTGGGATCGCCATCGGCAGCGGCACAGATGTCGCCATTGAATCGGCGGGGATTATCCTGGTGCAAAGTAATCCGCTCGATGTGGTAAATATCTTTGAGCTGAGCCGCGCCACCTACCGCAAGATGATTCAGAACCTGTTCTGGGCAACAGGCTACAACATTTTTGCCCTGCCGCTCGCCGCGGGAATCCTGGCCCCTATCGGGATCGTGCTCTCGCCCGCCGTAGGAGCTTTATTCATGTCCCTCAGCACCATAGTGGTCGCCCTGAACGCCCAGTTGCTGCGCGGACTTCAGTTATCCAGATAGGTCGACTTGCAGGCTGCCATCGATGTAGTCATAGGTTCGGCCTTGATAGCGCAGCCCGGAAAATCTGGCCTCTGGCTGATAGGCCCGTAAGAAGCCAGAGGCCGTAATACCATGATAGAGCGTGGCATTGACGCCGAACACGCCTTCCAGCACTGCGCCGACATACGCGCCCCCAGCTACGTCGATCCATTCTTCGTAATGCGGCGGGTCGTCGGGCGCTTTGCGGGCAGCATTGTTTTCCAGGGGACTTCCCTGACCACCGTGAAAGGTTGCTTGTCCAAACGGGCCTTGTTTGGCAACTCCCGCCAATCCTCCCGAACTCATTACCCACGCCGATCCAGGAAAGTGCCTCCGGCAGGTGATTCGTCTGGCAAAGCGCCAGGAGTGCATAAGCGGGCCAGGAAGTATAAGCGCCAGTTGCCATATGATCGGTACGCAAACTGAAAGTCGCGGCAGGATCGTCTGCTGCCAGCGCCCGCATCCAACTTGGTGTTTGCAGCTTAGTCTGGAAGAAACGGATCATCTGCTCACGCCGCTGCGAACCAAGGTCATCAAATAGAGTCGCCATCACGATGCCAAAATCGTAGCAGTGTTGGACATCCACTTCGGAACCATCCGGCTGTCGGCAGGCAAAATACCCTCCTGGTCGATACAATTGCAGAACTGACTGGGCAATCACCTGGGCATCAGCGCGGCGCTTTCGGGCTGATCCACCTTGCCCATAGTGTTCTTCTATATCGGCCAGAACCCGGTTCATCCAGACATTTGCAGCATTGAGCGACGCAACCTTGTGGCGATACGTTCGCACACACTCTAATAGATTCCGCTCTGTGCCATAGTCAGCCAGGTTATCTGCGGAGTTCAGGTTTTGCCAGTGGTCAGCGCATGCCTGTAGGTGCTGTAAAACAGTCCGCCCGCCAATAGAATGATCCAGCCAATGGAAGTCTCCCGTATAGCGCAGATAGTGATAGGCCATCGTAAACAAGGCAAAATCGTTCACTGAATACCAGGGACCAAGAGGCGCGCCATTCAAATAATTAGTCCCCCAACAGTGATAAATATCGGTTTGCATCCACCATTCGACCATGGTTCGGAGGGCGCTGGGGTCAAGGTGGACTAAGCCTGCCGAGGCTTGCTGCGTGTCCCACAACCACGAGGTTGCCCCACTGCGGGGACTGATGGTTTTATAGGACGTGCCGAATTTGTTGCGGGGGTCAGAGCGTTTCATGAACAAAAGATTTAAGGCACCCGTCAAATAGAGCTGTTGAATGCTTTTATCGACTCCCGCCAGCACAGGCAAATTGCCTGAAAAACGGCAGTTTCCAATGGTGAAGGCGGCTTCGAGTTCGGATTGCCAGGCGGTGCGTATTTGCTCTTGTCGGTTCTTAAACTGCGATTGGGCATCGTCGTAAGCTTCCAGCGCCGCCGTCAGCGTGTCAGCCAGGGCATTCACATAGCGAAGACTCCACGTGTCGCCCGGCAAAAGCGTGATTTCATATTCAAATCCGGCATATATACTGACAGGGCGAACGGTATTTGCCACAATGCCATGTAAGTTTGCATCACCCAGCCATTCCGTATAGGCAATGCTGGCCCGGTAGCTCAGCGAGCGCTGATCGGTGCCCTGGACAGAATATGCCGGACCATCTCCGCTAAAGACGTAGGCATTCCGATCCCGATCTACCGCAGTTTGTGCTGTCGGAAAAGCCACCGTATTCCAGGTGGAAAAATCGTCGAGCTTTTGCACCCCTGATAACACTTTTAAAAACAGCTTCAGTCCTGACCAGGAGGTGGCCCCTATGTTGGAAACGGTCACTTCCAGGAGCAGCACATCTCGGTTAGCGGCTAGACATAAGGTGCTCGAAAAGCGCAGGCCTTTATAGGTCATCGAGCGAATGACGCGGTCTGGGAACCACTGATAGGTGATTGGTTCGCCGAGCGCATTCAGCGGAACGATCCGATCCTGTTCCGGCAGACGCAGGTAAAGTTCTGCATTTGCTCCTTCAGCAGTTGCAATGGGAGGAGCGGAGAAAAAACGAAACGCCACAGGATCTCGGCACGCCTGCGCTTCGGCCCACCAGTTTGTGACCATAGGCGCGGCGAACGGTTCACTGGGTAAATGCGTCATGACAGCACTGGAAAAAGTATCCTCGTCCCACATAAATCCCCCGACCAGGACAAAATAACGTAGTCAAAGCATATCCTTCCTGGCTGTCAAGCGCCCAATCGGGGTGATGGATAACAAAAAACCCCGCAGGCGTATGCAGGGTTTTCAGCTTTAGCGCTATCAGTTTAACAGGGGTGCTGGTAAACTTCCCAGCCCAGATAATTCTCGAATGCTTCTGCCAGAATCTCAGCGGTGTAGGTCGTGGTCATCGCCGCATGATGCTCAAAACCATTCTTGCAGATATATTTCATCAGCTTTTGCAGGTTGGGTACCTGGACAACGGCCCGACTGCCAAAGGTGTCCAGCGGATCGTCGGTAAACAAACCGTCTCCCACATAGGTGCGAATCTTGCCCGCCCGGTCGTCAGTCGAGATGCGCGCAAAACTCATCGGCCCGCCGGGTGTGCGTCCCGCGACTGTCCCGTAGGTATTTTCGGTGCCAAGTGTGGTCGCCAGAATTTCAGCGTTCGCCATCTTGACATCGCCAAAGAAGCTTTTGGCCCAGTTGCCGCAGTGGAACAGCACGCACTTATCGGGATCACCCGCATAATTGTTGTTCCAGTCCACCAATGCGGCTGGCTTGCCGGATGCCAGTTCGAGAGCATACATGGAGACGGCCCCTGCGATATCGACTTCACAGGCGCTGGGCAACAAATCTTCGCTCATCATACTCATCAGCGTGCAGACATTGACGCCATAGTTATGCTGTAAAGAATTCCAGCATTGAATGGCTGTCGCATCCAGATCGTTTGCCGCCATCCAGTCATCAATCACAATCCCTAACTTCGCCATTTTGACCACAGCCTGCGACGGCACAGCAGCCGTGGGCACGTAGGTCCGAATCTTATCCAGCTTGTGCTGCACCTTCGGATCCGTATCAGCTAACCGGGACGCATTTCCCAGCACTTCCGAAAGGTCGATAGTATTGACACTGATCCCAGCCGCTTGCAGAAGTTTTTCGCTGTAGCGCGTGGTATTAAAGGCATTGGGCCGCGCGCCAATCGCACCAATCCGTGCGCTCTTCAGCCCCTTGACGACACGGCACAGCGCGGTGAATTTGCCCAAATCCGCTTTGAAACTTTCTTCATTCGGATAGACGGTATGCAGCGACGTGAGGGAAAACGGGTAGCCAAACTGGTACAGATTGTTGCAGACCGATATTTTGCCGCAGAAAGCATCACGGCGGCGTTCCAGCATAAACTGGTCCAGATCATCGGGGAAAGCCTGCACCAAAATAGGAACCTGTAAACCCGACAACTTGATCGTTTCAACAGCGCCTTTTTCGTCGCCAAAATTGGGGAGGCTGATCAGAATACCACTGATGGTGTCAGCGTGCTGCTTAAAAAGCGCTGCGCACTTCTTGGCATGTTCCCAGGTCTCAACTGCTCCATACGGCGTATCTTGTTCGCTGAGAATCACGGTTCCGATCCCCAGTTCGTCCAGCACGCGCAGCATCTCCGTGCGGCCCTCGGTGATCAGCCTGTCCGGGAAAAAATCGCGATTGCCAACAATCACACCTAGAGTTACTTTTCCATTTTTCTCGCTAAGCATTTTCTCGTCCTAGTCCTGCCTGACAAAACCTGCCGGACGGCACGCTGCCAGCCTGTATAGTATTTTTCGACCAACGCTGCCTCCATCTGAGGCACAAAATCTTCAAAACCCTGCGATAACTGTTCCAGATCGTCAAGCGACCGGAAAACACCCATCCCCAGCGCGCCCGACAGTACCGCGCCAAGTGCCGATAGTTCGGGTAACGTCGAGGCGCGGACGGTATACCCTACCATGTCCGCGACGAACTGCATCAGGAAGTGGTTGTTCACCATACCGCCGTCGCCGTGAATGTTGTGCAGTTCCAGGCCCGCATCCTGTGCCATCAGGCCAAGCACATCGCGAATTTGATAAGCAATAGACTCCAGGGCGGCCCGGACAACATGCTCTTTGCTGCTGCCCGGCGTCAGCCCGACAATGGCTCCCTGTACATCGGATCGCCAATAGGGAGCGCTCAGTCCTACAAAAGCGGGAACGAGATACACATTCCCATTGTCCGGCAAGGCAAGGGCCAGGGCCTCTGTTTCCTGCGGTGTTTCGATCAGATGCAGTTGATCGCGCAGCCAGGCAATGGTGGCCCCTGTGAAGTTGATAATGCCCTCAAACGCATAGATGGTCCGCCCCTGGTAGCGCCAGCCTATCGTGGTCACGATACCATTATCGGATCGTTTAAACGAGTCCCCAATGTTGAGCAGAACCGACGATCCGGTGCCAAACGTGACCTTCGCACTGCCAGGAGTGAAGCAGCGTTCAGCAAACAGCGCGGCCTGCGAATCACCCATCACGCCGATGATCGGGAGGGGCCGATCCAGCAGTCCTTCGATATCGGTCTCTCCATAGTTGGCTGCACTCTCCCGCACGTCGGGCAGGGCATGGACGGGCACACCGAACAGTTGGCACAGCCATTCATCCCAGCACAGATTGCCGATGTCGTACAACAGAGTGCGGCTGGCGTTCGTGTGATCGCTGGCAAATACCGCTCCCCTGGTCAGGCGGTAGATCAGATAGGTATCAATCGTGCCAATCAGCGCCTCTCCATCAGCAACCTGTTGGCGGATATCGGGATGATGATCGAACAGCCATTTCAGCTTGGACGCTGGGAAATACGTGTCGATCTTCAGCCCGGTGATCTGCTGAACGCGATCCGCATGATCCCTGCCGGACCAGATCCGCGCAGATCGCATCACCGCGTCGGCACTGCCACACAATCGCATGATGCAGCGGCTTACCCGTCGTTTTGTCGAAGACCACAATAGTCTCTCGCTGGTTGGTAATGCTCAGACACAGCAAATCGTGCTGAAGCGAGGCGTGTTTGCTCAGCAGCGCCCGGCATGCCCGGATGAGATTCTGGTAAATCTCCTCTGCGTCATGTTCTACCCATCCCGGCTGAGGATAGATTTGCCGGTGATCAAGCGATGTCTTGTCGATCAGATCGCCACCCGACGTGAACAGCAGCACTTTGGTTGCCGATGTGCTCTGATCGACAGCCAGAATAGGTCTCATAGGCTTCTCTCAAGGTGCAATAGGCGGCGCGCTGAGTTCGCCAATCCCTCTGCACTGATACCGTAATGGGCAAATATTTCGGATTGGCTGCCCGTAACGGTGTGTTCATCTGGAATGCCGACAATCTGGAACGGGATAGGCACACCTTCACGCATCAGGACAGACGCGCACGCCTCACCCAATCCACCATAAACACTGTGTTCTTCAACGGTGATCAACGCCTGGGAATGGCGGGCCGCTTCCAGCAAACAGGCCTCATCAAGCGGCTTGATCGTATGCATGCTGATCACGCCGCACGACACCCCCTCACCTTCCAACTGTTCAGCCGCTGCCAGGGCCGGGGCGACAGTTTCCCCCGCCGCAACAAACGTAACAGATGTTCCCTGTTTCAGCGGTAAACCCTTGCCAATCGTGAACGAAGCACCGGGCTGGTGCAGACGAGGCATCGCCTTTTTGCCAAAGCGAATATAGAGGGGTCTCGGATAGCTGATCGCGGCTTTGATGGCCTCGCGGGTTTCAAAATTATCGGCTGGCGCGATGATATCAATGTTGTTGATCGCCCGCAGCGCGGCGAAGTCGTGCAGTGAATGATGGGTCGTGCCCAGTGCTCCATAACTTACTCCAGCGCTGATTCCAACGACACGCACTGGATTATTGGAGTAAGCCACATCGTTTTTGATCTGTTCCAGGGCGCGAGCCGTAATGAAACACGCCGGAGACACCGCAAAGACCTTTTTGCCCGCTGATGCTAATCCTGCCGATATGCCAATCATGTTCTGTTCAGCGATACCAACTTCTACAATTTGATCGGGCAGCGTTTCACCAAACTTCACCAGTTTGCCAGAGCCGCGCGAGTCACTGGTCACGACAACGATATTTCGATCCTGTTGAGCCAGTTCAAGCAGCGTGTCAGCGAATTCTTCGAGATTTGCTCTACCAGGTTCTGTCATGATGCCACCTTCAACGCTTCTTCTGCCTGTCTGAGTTCATCCAACGCCCGGCCCAACTCATCATCAGTGGGAACCTTGTGATGCCACTTCACAGAATTCTCAATAAAGCTCACGCCTTTGCCCTTCACGGTCCGGGCAATGATCAGATTTGGCTTTCCCGGCTCAAACGGAATCTGGTCAAACAGGTCCATGAGCTGGCTGATATTGTTTCCGTCACAGGTTCGGACGGCATAACCAAACGCCATAAATTTCGCGTCCAGCGATTCCAGCGCGACAACTTTTTCCGTTGGGCCAGTTATTTGCAGCCCATTACGATCCACAATCACGACCAGATTGTCCAGCTTATAATGGGCAGCAGTCATGGACGCTTCCCAGCTTGACCCCTCTGTTAGTTCGCCGTCACCCAGCAGCGTATACACGTGATAAGGACGGCGATCCATTTTTCCGGCAAGCGCCGTCCCAACGGCGATTGAAAGACCATGACCGAGCGCGCCCGTGTTCTGTTCGATACCAAAAACGCCCCGGGTTGGGTGTCCGATAAAATGCGACTTGTATTGCTCCAGAGTATTGAGTTCTTCTACCGGGAAAAAGCCCTTGTCAGCCAGCACGGTATAGAGTGCTTCAACTGAATGCCCTTTGCTCTGGATGTAGCGGTCACGATCAGGATCACCAAAATTCTCAGGCGACACGTTCATCACATAGTTGTACAGGACATTGAGAATATCCAGGCAAGACAGGCTGCCGCCCGTATGGCCGGCCTTGGCATGGTTGATAATTCTGAGGACGGTTTTCCGGTACTCAATGGACTTGAGCCTGAGTTCTTGTTCGGTCATGGTACAGCTTCTCCAACGCTATAAAACTAGGCGGGCGAGATAACACCAATGGTCAGAATAATGCACGCCCATGTACGCTGCTCACCCGTTGCGATCACAAGTGCTGTATCCGGGGAGCGCGCTGCTTCATAAAATGGGAACCGGCCTAACTTTTGTACTTCAATACCGGGCAGCAGTTCGCGATATTCAGCGAAGATGCGCGGCTCTGGCCCGCTGTCTGGCGCAATAGCGTGGGCCGCCTCAACGGGAATGACCTTCGCCAGCACGCTCAAAACATCCGTTAGTGTCAGCTTTCCCGGCGTCAAATTAAGATAGACGTGTTCAGCCGCCGGGTTGGAACCTGTCGAGAAAGGAAAGTTCGAATCCGCAATGACGATTTTAGAGCCGTGTCCGGCAGCCCCCAGCGCTTTTAGGTATCTGGGGATGCAGAAGTTCACCTCGTAACATCGGTTCATCCTCCCGTTTCAGAGGGCGCGGGTGAGCAGTTTGTCCACTCACCCGCGCCTTGGCTATTTCTGTGCGTTAGTTACTGCTGCACAGGTGCGAAGTTGAAGTACTCTTCGACGTTATCCGGGGTGATCAGGATGCAGTCGATGGAAATCTTCTCTTCTTCGGGCAGTGTGCCATTCGTGATGTAATCGTGAGCCATCTGGACAGCCAGGGGGCCGAACTGCGCGACGGGCTGAAGCACCGTCGCCTGGATGGTCCCGGCCTTGATGGCGTCCATGACATCCTGGCTGCCATCGAAGCCAACGACGATCACATCGGTCATGCCCGCGGCTTGCAGCGCAGCCATCGCGCCCATCGCCATCGTGTCATTGCCCGAAATGACGCCCTTGATGTCCGGGTGTTCCTGGATGATGGTTTCCATCACATCGAAGGCTTCCGTCTGGCTCCAGTTGGCGGTCTGCTGGGCGACCAGTTCCATGTCGGGATATTCCCCGATCACGTCGTTGTAGCCCTGTGAGCGCACGCCTGCGTTGGTGTCGCTTTCCTTGCCCAACAGCTCAACGTACTTGCCTTCTTCGCCCATCAACCGGACAAACTCTTCACCACCCAGCACCGCACCCTGGTAGTTGTTCGAGATGATCTGTGCCGCTGCCAGCCCGGTTTCGTTGATTTCACGGTCAATCAGGAAGACCGGAATGCCTGCATCCTTGGCTTTCTGTACCGCGGCAACTGAGGCATCTGCCCCGGCGTTGTCCACGATGATCGCCTTCGCGCCTTGCGCAATCGCCACATCAAACTGCTGGTCTTGCAGGTTCGGATCGTCGTTGTGAACCAGCACCAGCGTGTCATAACCCAACTCTTCTGCTGCTGCTTGGGCTGAGTCCGCTTCCGCTTTGAAGAACGGATTGTCGTGCCCTGGCGTGATGATCGCAATCAGACCTTCGCCCTGCGCGGCTGTTTCTTGCGGCACAGGTGCAAAGTTGAAGTATTCTTCGACGTTATCCGGGGTGATCAGGATGCAGTCGATGGAAATCTTCTCTTCTTCGGGCAGTGTGCCGTTCTTGATGTAATCATCAGCCATTTGAACAGCCAGGGGGCCAAACTGAGCAACAGGCTGAAGCACCGTCGCCTGGATGGTCCCGGCCTTGATGGCGTCCATGACATCCTGGCTGCCATCGAAGCCAACGACGATCACATCGGTCATGCCCGCGGCTTGCAGCGCAGCCATCGCGCCCATCGCCATCGTGTCATTGCCCGAAATGACGCCCTTGATGTCCGGGTGTTCCTGGATGATGGTTTCCATCACATCGAAGGCTTCCGTCTGGCTCCAGTTGGCGGTCTGCTGGGCGACCAGTTCCATGTCGGGATATTCCCCGATCACATCGTTGTAGCCCTGTGAGCGCACGCCTGCGTTGGTGTCGCTTTCCTTGCCCAACAGCTCAACGTACTTGCCTTCTTCGCCCATCAACCGGACAAACTCTTCACCACCCAGCACCGCACCCTGGTAGTTGTTCGAGATGATCTGCGCTGCTGCCAGCCCGGTTTCGTTGATTTCACGGTCAATCAGGAAGACCGGAATGCCTGCATCCTTGGCTTTCTGTACCGCGGCAACCGAGGCATCTGCCCCGGCGTTGTCCACGATGATCGCCTTCGCACCTTGCGCAATGGCGACATCAAACTGCTGGTCTTGCAGGTTCGGGTCGTCGTTGTGAACCAACACCAGCGTGTCATAACCCAGCTCTTCTGCTGCTGCTTGGGCTGAGTCCGCTTCCGCTTTGAAAAACGGATTGTCGTGCCCTGGCGTGATGATCGCGATCAGACCCTGACCGCCATCCTGAGCCGCGACTTTGGGAGTAGAAGTCGTCGAAATCGCACCGCTAAAAGCAAAAACCAGTGTCAGAAGCAGAACGAACATTTTTTTCGTGAACATGTTCTCTCCATCCTTTTCAATTAATCGAATTCTTTGCATATGTGGCCACTCAAAACCAGTGTTTCTGCTGCTCGCATCACCTCCTTTACTTACACCATATTGCGTTCCTGAAGTCTTTGTTGAAGTTGATCGATGATGACGGCCAAAATAATCACGACGCCTGTAATGACCTGCTGCCAGAATGAACTGACGTTTTCGAGCGTCATCCCGTTGTTGAGAACGCCAATAACGAACGCGCCGATAATCGTGCCGCCAATGGCCCCACGACCGCCCGCCAGCGATGTGCCGCCCAGGACGACTGCCGCAATCGCATTTAACTCGTAGCCTTCTCCAGTCGCGGGATGCGAGGCACGAAGTTGGGAGGCAATAATCAAGCCGACGATAGCCGAGCAAAGACCCGAAATCACGTAGGTGAGCATCGTGATCCGTTTGACTCGCACGCCGGAGAGTTGAGCGGCGCGTTTATTGCCGCCGATTGCATAGATCTGGCGTCCAAAGGGGGTTTTCATGGTCAGGAACGCCGCTACGATACCCAGAGCTGCCATGATCCATATCGAGTAGGGCAGCGCCAGCAGTTTTTCGGACCCCAGTTTGACAAAATCAGGTTCGCCCAATTTCAAATCGTTGAAGTTCGTAAAGGTTGCACCGCTGTTCATCAGCATGGCGATACCCCGCGCGATGTACAGCGTGCCGAGTGTGGCGATAAACGGGGCCACGTTAAAGCGCGTGATCAGCAGCCCGTTGACCAGACCGATGATCATGCCGACGATCAGCACGATAAACATCAACGGGAACACGGTAAAGTAAAATACAGAGTCCAGCGGATGGATGCGCAGCCCTTTCGTGATCAGCGCCCCAGCGACCATCCCGCACAAGCCAGCAATCGAACCAACCGACAGATCGATGCCGCCCGTCAAAATAACGAAGGTCATGCCAATACCAAGGATGGCATTAATGGCGACCTGTTTGGTCAAAATGATCAGGTTGTTTTCGTTCAAAAAACCGTGAGAATACACTGCAAAGAACGTAAATAGTATAATGAGGGCAATAAACGCCCGTAATTGAAGGAGTAATCTTCGGAACGTAACATTCCGCCGCCGCCCCAAAACTTTTTCCACATCGCTGATTGGCATATCTATTTGTGCCACATTAATCTTCCTTTCGTCCCACTCCATGCCCAATGGCAGAAGCTTCTATCAAGGCTTGTTGCGTTGCGTCGTCATGCATGAATTCTTTAGTAATCCGGCCTTTGGACATGACTAGAATGCGATCCGCCGCCGTCAGAATTTCCTTTAGTTCCGTCGAGACAAAGATGATGCCCAGGCCGCTCATTGCCAGGTAGCGCATCAGAGCAAAGATTTCTTCTTTCGCGCCAACGTCGATGCCACGCGTTGGTTCGTCCATCAGCAGCACTTTTGGCCCGGTGAGCAGCGCTTTGCCAACAACCACTTTCTGCTGGTTGCCGCCGCTGAGAGACGAAATAGGGAAATTGATATTGGAAACTTTGATAGACAGTTCATGGATCAGCCGGTTCACGTTATCGCGTTCTTTGCGCTTCGACAGATAGAAGCCACGCAAATACCGTTTTAGGCTGGCAAGTAGCATATTTTGGGCTACGGAGAGATCGGCAACCAACCCTTCACGCTGCCGGTCTTCCGGGATCAGCATCAGGCCCATCTTGATTTGTTGATCGAGGGGGCTTCCGCCGACCTTTTTCCCGCCGAGCCAAACGCTGCCTTTCGCATGAGGATACAGGCCCATCAGGCATTCAAAGAGTTCGGTTCGTCCCGCTCCGGTGAGGCCATAAATGCCAAGAATCTCACCCGCCCGAAGCGAGAACGAAACGTTGTCCAGCAAATACCCTGTTCCGGCGGATCGAGGGAGCGTCAGCCCTTCTACCCGCAGAACCTCTTCTTTGATTTCGTGCTGTGGAGGCTGGTAAGTAGCCCTGGATTCGTGCCCAACCATTCGCTCGATAATCCAGGGAAGGTCTACTTCGCTCATACGCGATTCAGCGACCAGATGCCCGTCACGCAGCACCGTAATGTAGTCCCCGATCTGCATCAACTCTTCGAGCTTGTGGGAAATGTAGATAATGGTTACCCCGTTCTCTTTCAACTGGGCGATAACCTCAAAGAGAACCTCGACCTCGGCGTTACTCAGGGCCGATGTCGGCTCGTCCATAATCAGAATGCGGGTATCGAGCGCCAGTACCTTGGCAATTTCGACAATCTGCTGCTGGCCGATGCGCAAATTGGCAACAGGTGTTTTGGGATCAATTGGCTGTTGGAGCCGGTTGAGAAGTGCGGCGGCGCGCTTTTCTTGTTCCTTATGGTTGATTACTGCCGAATTACGGATGATCTCATGGGCCATAAAAATGTTTTCCGCCACATTGAGATTCGGGAACAGATTTAACTCCTGATAGATAATGCCAATTCCCAGCGCTTCCGCTTCGCGCGGATTGTGCGGGGCGATTTTTTGCTCCTCAAGGAGAAGCTGCCCCTCTGTTGCCTCCTCTACACCCGCGAGAATCTTCATCAGAGTCGACTTTCCCGCGCCGTTCTCCCCCACCAGCACATTGACTTTTCCCCGGTAGACGTTGTAATTCACGTGATCGAGCGCTACCGTGCCGGGGTAGATTTTGGTCACCTGTTCGGTGCGGAGAATGATCTCAGCTTGGATTTCTGCCTGAGCAGACGCTTTACTCTGCACTGCTGCTGTCATCGGTTAGCACCTTCAGTTCTACAGGGACAATGACAATGTTCTGGCGGTCTTCCGGGGGTAAAGGTTTGTCTTCCAGTCCCATCGCCCCATAGAAGTAAATGGTCTTTCCTTCATAGTCGGCTGGAGTGAGTACGTTTTTAATATCATCGGGATTAGTCAGGCCAAAAGCCTTCGCCATTTCAACGGTAACCCGCTCACGCATTGCTCCAGCCACATCACCATATTCCAGTTGATTCACAAACTGGTTGAAGATAATAAAGCCACCTGCATCACGCAGCGGGAAGCCAAGACTGACTTTAATCTTGGGGCCGATCACGAGGGTAACGTCCCATGTACCGTCATAGGGCGGGAGATCAACTTGCAGGGTGCCATTACTCAGGCTGTTGTCGAAGGTGATAATCTTTGCCTCGCTTTTGACCATCATACTGTATTGTTCGCCCTGGCTGCCCTGGTACCCGCGTTCTTTAATCAGATCCGGATTAGCAGCAATTTCATCCAGGAGGGGGACCAGATCATAGGCGTTATCGTGATAATGAGGGATGATCTCGCTGTCCCACTTCACCTCAACAAAGCGTTCCCCCGTGAATCCAATCTTGATCTCGCGATCCTCTTGGAAAGAGCGTACTTCAGCGATCCGGCATGCTGTTGCACTGAGGCTGAGCAAAAGGAGTAAAAAAACTGCTGTAAAGTAAGGCTTGTGCTTCATCTACCAAGCTCCTCAATTTCGGAAATAGTAGCTATTCATAAAAGAATATTTATTCGGGTCTCAGGTAAAATAAGATTGAGTACTCATAACTCCTGTAACAAAGCAATCGATGTTTCACGATCAGTTACCAGAATGTTGATCCAGTGTCCTGCCAGGGCCCCATGAATCGCCGCAACTTTACGTTCACCACCAGCAATTCCCATCGTTCGCGGAACCTCTTTAAGTTTTTCCAATGGCATGCCGATCACGCGGTCGAGCAGAGGGGTATGGACGGGACAGCCTGAAGCATCGAAGAAGCGCAGAAGCATGTCTCCTACAGCTCCTCGTTCACGTAACAATTCGAGCTCTTCCTGGGAAAAAATATTGCCACTGCTGGCCAGCAACTTCGAGGGTTCAACGGTACCAATCCCAACCAGGGCGAGAGTCACGCGATCAAACAACGAGATGGTCGCAGAAACGAAGGGATCGTTCAGCAGCACTTCACGCGCGTCATCCGAAGCGACGACGCCGGGCGCATTCAAAAAGATCGCCTGCCCATGAACAAGTTCTGCAAGGCGATGTGTCAGTCGGGCAGCATTCACTGAGGCATCAGAACGCCCAATCCCACCTAAAAGCTGGACGACCTGTGCATCCATCGGGCGGGCCAGAGGACGCATCGCATTGACCGTGGCGAGTAATGTGGCACTCCATGAGGAAATGCCAATGATTTCCCCTTTTTTCAGGGTGTTTTCTAGATAAAATGCGGCGGCCATGCCGATATCACGCTGAATAGCTTCGTCGGAATTATCAGCACAATCCACCACAATGACATGCTTCAAGCCATATTTTGCTTGCAGGTGTTCTTCCAGGTCTGCGTGTACACCAGGGGGCATACTGACAGAAATACGAACTACTTTTTCGGCAATCGCGCGTTTGAGAAGTCGAGAGATTGTGGCTTGGGATAAATCCAGTTGCGAGGCAATATCCGACTGGCTGAAGTCCTGATTGTAGTAGAGATGGGCTACCTTGGTTAGCAATCGCAGTTCTTCAAGTCGGGACATTGTATCTAGACCATCCGCTAGACTGCATGCATATTTATTCAGTATGAGAATTTTATGCAACAATTCGATTATATGATGGTTTTGTAAGAAATGTCAACCAGTTGGGGAGAGATGCGCAGCACAGCCAGCATATTCCAGCGCGATCATCGCTCCAGATGCTGACCTTGCCCCACTCGTCAAGATCCCTTCTCTATATGTCACCGAACAAACGACTGTTAACCATATTTGTTTTGAACTATACCCCAGAGCCACAGCAGGTCCGTCTCGATGGCGATTATTGGGATATTCTGAGTGACACCTCGAAAACAGGCGATCTGGCTTTGGCTGGATACGGTCTGCTCATTCTAAGCCAGCAAGAGGCTTCGTCTCGGTGATTAGGTTAGTTGATTGCTGCTTCCACTCGTCGCAACTGGCTCATATATGGCGTTCTAGGACCGGAAATACGCGTTCTGCCCCTGCCAGCGCTGACTGTAACTGGTTATAAAGCATCGCGACGGCACGCATCGGGTTGAAGAAGTTGCGGATATATTTCGACAGTTTTTCTGGAGCGGCGAGGGAGGCGCTAGCCGTGCCTCAGAGATTAGTTATGCGCTTTTTTCTCTCTCATATCTTCAAATTCGTACTTAAAGTTCAACTTTAAAGGAGTATTTTGAGGGGAGGATTGGGTGTATGCTAAGAGATAATCTGCTTCATGCTGCGCCTTTGGGATTGTAGTATATATTGATAATATGATCGGCCCAAAAATGACAAAAACGGAAGCTTGTATCGGGTTAGGAAACAGTTAGTGAGCATAGCCAAAAATAAGGAATTGGCGGATCGCCACGCGGCGAAGTGATCAACTAATTTTTTCGAAAAGTTTGTTAGTGGGACATAAAATAAAGGGAAGACTTTCATCGCCCAAGCGGAATAACAAAGGAGCAAGGAAATGGCGAACTCGCGGCAGACATTATGGATGGAAGTAGACGAGCAAGGGCGATTAGTCCTACCTCCGGAAGTCGTTACACGTTACGGCCTCACCCCTGGTTCCAAAGTTCGTTTAGAGGACAGTGCGAACACGCTCACTCTGCATCGCCCGGTTACGCATCTGACCAAGATCTATATTGAGCCAACGTCGAACTGCAACATCAAATGTCGCACCTGTATCCGTAACGTGTGGGATGAGCAGATGGGAAACATGACCGAAACGACATTTGCTCGCATCCTGACAGGGATTGAGGCAATTTCCCCCCACCCCACTGTTTTTTTCGGCGGTTTGGGGGAACCGCTGTTTCATCCTCAGATTACAGAAATGGTGGCAGCAGTTAAAGCTCTCGGCGCACGAGTTGAAATGATTACCAATGGCACGATGCTCACCAAAAAGCGATCAAGGCAGTTGATCGATGCAGGGCTGGACCTCATATGGGTATCGATTGATGGGGCAACGCCCGAAAGTTATGCCGATGTCCGGCTGGGAGCGAAACTGCCTGGGGTATTAGAGAATCTCCAACGTTTCCGCGAAATGCGTAAAGGTGGGCACCACCCGTTGCCGCAAATTGGCATTGCCTTTGTTGCCATGAAGCGAAACTTAGCGGATCTTCCCGAAGTGTTAGCCATAGCGCGCCGTCTGGGAGCTGCCCATTTCAAAGTCAGCAATGTTCTTCCCTATACGGACGACTTAAAAAATGAGATTCTCTACAAGGGAGTGATCAGAAATATCACTTATATGCCATCGCCCTGGCTGCCGCATCTGAATCTGCCCAAAATGGAGATCAGCGGCGAAACCCAGGACGCCTTGTTTAAGGCAATGAGTAGCGGTTATAACGTCACTTTTGCAGGCAACAACCTGGGCGCGACCAACGACGTCTGCAAATTTGTTGCCGAAGGCTCTCTCTCAGTAGGCTGGGATGGCAGCGTGAGCCCGTGTTTAGCTTTATTGCATAGCCATATTCATCATGTAAATGGATGGAAACGATTTTCACGTCGGCACGTGGTCGGCAAGGTTGCCGAACGAGACTTGTTGGATATTTGGCACGATCCAGATTATGTGGCCTACCGGGAGCGCATTCAGAGCTTTGCTTTTGCCCCCTGCACGTCTTGCGGTGGGTGTGAAATGCTGGAAGGCAACGAAGAGGATTGTCACGGCAATACCTTCCCTGCCTGCGGGGGATGCCTGTGGGCCCAAGGCGTCATTCAATGTCCCTAATGTAGCATTACATTTGTCACCAATCTATCTATTCCATGCCGAAATAGCCATTCCCTATGCTATATGATGTTCATACCGAGAGATTATTATTGAGGAGATTGAAAAATGGCATTAGGAGGCTATGGACATCGCCTTGGACGAGTGAATCTGACCCTTGGCCAGTATCTCATACGAGGATATTCCTGAAGAGTGGGCCCGTAAATATATCGGCGGGCGCGGGCTTGGTGTAAAGTACTGCCTCGAAGCGGGGCCAGCCGTTGATCCCCTTGGACCAGACAACCTGCTCTGCTTCATGAATGGGCCGCTCACCGGTACGCGGGCTAATATGAGCGGGCGCATGGCGATTGTTACAAAAAGCCCCCTGACAGGGACCATCACTGATAGCCATCATGGCGGTTGGTCAGCAGCGCGCCTGCGTTGGGCTGGCCTTGATGGGCTGGTGTTTGAAGGACGTTCCAATAAACCTGTTTATGCTTATATCGAAAATGGACAAATTGAGCTTCGTGATGCTAGCGATTTGTGGGGTAAAGGTATTCACGAAACTGTTCGCATTATGCAGCAGCGCTACGGTGAACAAGATTTAAGCGTGATTGCCATTGGCCCCGCCGGTGAAAATAAGGTCAGACACGCGGCTTGGGTCAATGAGAATGATCGGGCGTCTGGGCGCGGCGGCACAGGCGCGGTGGGTGGCAGCAAGAACCTCAAGGCAGTTGTCATCAAGGCAAAACGAAACTATCCCAAGCCCATCAACGCCGATGCCTTCAAAGTCGCTCAGGACCGAGCACTGGCGACTATCATGGACGAAAAGAACATCACAGCGCCACGCAAGGGTGCGCTCAGTGTTTACGGTACCAATGTCTTAATGAATATTGACAATAACATTGGCGCACTTCCTACTCAAAACGCCCAGTTTACCTCCTTTGGTGAATGTGCCGAACGGATCAGCGGCGAATTTGTGAAGGAAAATGTCCTGGTCAACGATCCAACTTGCCATGCGTGCCCTGTCGCCTGCAAGAAGGAAGTCGAGATCAAAGAAGGCCCCTACCAGGTTCACATGGAAAGTGTTGAGTACGAGTTGGCTTGGGCCTTCGGAGCGGAATGCGGTAACGATGACATAGGGGCAACCGCCTTCATGATTGACATGTGCAACGACATGGGTATGGATACCATCGAGATGGGCAATGTCCTGGCAACCTATATGGAAATCTCCCAAAAAGGCTGGGACGGCCAGATGCCCCTCCAATGGGGCGAAACCGCTAAAATGGTTGAACTGGTCAAAAAGACAGCCCTGCGTGAAGGCATCGGCGATGTGTTCGCAGAAGGCGTAACAAGACTTGCCGCCCATTACGGTCATCCCGAAGTCGCAATGGCAGTACGCGGCATGTCTATCCCGGCGTATGATCCACGCGGCATTAAGGGCATGGGACTGGGGTACGCTACCAGCAATCGCGGCGCGTGCCACGTGCGCGGCTACTCACCTGCTAGCGAACTTTCCCTCATTGGCTTCAAAACGGATCCATTGGCCTGGAAGGGTAAGGGCGAGCTGCTCAAACTGTTGCAAGACCTGCATGCCTTCAGCGACTCGCTCGACCTGTGTAAATTTAGTGCTTTTGCTGAAGGGGCAGAAGAATATGCGGCGCAGTATGCGGCCATGCTCGGCCTGGAGTCGTTCACCGTTGAAGATGTACTGACCGCTGGTGAGCGCGTTTATAACCTGGAGCGTTACTATAACCAGCTTGCAGGTGAAAAGCCCGGCAGCGATACGCTTCCCAAGCGTTTCCTGGAAGAACCTAGCACTATGAAGGGTTCAGTCGGGCATGTCTGCGAACTGGATAAAATGCTGGAGGAATATTACGCCGTGCGTGGGTGGGTAAACGGCGTCACACCCGAAAGCAAGCTCCAAGAGTTGGGGATTTTGTAGAAGCGTTTTTCACTACTGGCACGGGCAGAGCACTGA
Organism: uncultured Chloroflexia bacterium; assembly: GCA_963753545.1. Classification (GTDB taxonomy): domain Bacteria; phylum Chloroflexota; class Anaerolineae; order Aggregatilineales; family Aggregatilineaceae; genus CAVWCQ01. The sequence continues at coordinate 3,293,748 of CAVWCQ010000008.1, read as the reverse complement.
CTTGCTCTGCCCGTGTTATTTTATCCACCGCCGCGCATAGTCCGGCGGCGCATCAAGGCGTGAATACGGTCAACAGGTTCTGGCTGTCCCTCAATAACCAGCAAATCGCGAGGGACGCTGATCACACCAACCTGTGCTGGCTCCATCTCAACCAAAACCGCTGACCAGCCCTGTCCTGTGGCGGTGCGCTGCCCGCTGATCTGGCCACCTGCTTCCGCCAGATAGTCCATAATTCGCTCAAGCGGCAGGTTGCATAGTTCCATCTCGATGTGCATGCGCTTCATCCACCTGCCGTTGGGGGGAGCAGGATAATTTCATCGTCTGCGGTCAACATCGTGTCTAGGCCCTTTAGCCACATAATGTTACGTCCGTTGACCAGGATATGTACCAACCCCGTCAGTTCACCATTTTCCTCAATAATCTTTTGGCCCAGAGTTGCATTGACACTGCTAATCACCTCGATCATTTCACGCACTGTTTGACCGGTTTCAACAGGAATTGTCAATTCCTTGATTCCGACAGCATCCCGTAAAGTAGAGAAGAGCTTGAGCTTTTTTTCGGGCATAGATTTAATTCCTTACTCTGCCAGAAGCGGCGATATGCCGAGATTGGCCTCACACCGTTCCAGCCATTTGAGAACCACGCCTAATTCTTCAATGATCAAATCCAGAGAGAGAGATTGCACTCCAGGTGATGTTTGACTGTACTGCGTTATCAACTGCTGGCGACGTACCCTCACCGTAGATCGTTGCGCATCAATAATTGGCTTGGTTGAGACTTTTAAGCGCCAGGCAATAAAAAGACGGCTGAGAAATACAGTACGGATATGGCGCGTACTGGCTGACGGACACGGCTCATGCAGCCATAACGACAAACGCTGCTGCCCCAAGCGAGTCAGCCAGTATTCGGTACGCGGCGGCGCATCATCGGGGAAAAACTCGCGTCCAGTGATCTCTTGGCGGTGTTCCAGACGTTTTAGGATGCTGTATAACTGGCTCGTGCTGAGCGACCATACTTGACCCAGCGGCGCGCCTTCGCGGAAATATTCGAGCAGTTGGTAACCATGACTGGTATTATCTGCCAGCAATCCTAAAATCACTTCATCTGGGGAGAGGGGAATATGACCCATATTATCTCAAATCATCGCTATTGATACTGTTATTGTAAATTCTATGCAGGACAAGCCCGCGTTATATTTGTCACAAGTTAGCGGATATTTCATCTATTTCTATGAGTCGCCGTGTCGTTTTGAATCCAATTGACAGTACACTCTGCTTACTTCAGACAGCAAGTGCCCGATGCAGCGCGTCCTTCATCACCTGTTCTGGAGCTTGGTGTCCCGTCCACATCTCGAAGCCAATCATTCCCTGGTAGACGAGCATAGACAAACCATCCAGCACAGGCAACCCTCGCACTCTGGCAGCTTTGAGCAGCGGTGTCTCTGGCGGATTGAACACCACATCGCACACCAGCATTCCCGGCTTTGCCCCGCTTAGATCAACATCTGGCATATCATCCACATTGGGATAAAGACCGATGGATGTTGCGTTAACGAAAATGTCTACGTCGCTGCCAATACAGTAGGTGCCATCCCAGGCCTTAAATCGGATGTTGCCGCCGGTGGAAGTTTTCAGATCGGCAGTCATCTTTTCACCCCGCATCGGGCTGCGATTGACCACCAATAAATCGGCTACGCCTGCCAGGATCAACTCGGTTGCAATAGCGCGCGCTGCACCGCCGGCTCCAATCATCAAGACTTTTTTACCGCTTGGCTCAACCTTGGCATCTGCCCGAACCCCTCGTAAAAAACCTTTACCATCGGTGTTTTCACCAATCAGCCGATCGCCATCACGCCGGACCGTATTAACCGCGCCAATGACCCTCGCTTCCGGAGATAGGTCATCCAGATAGTCAAGCACGGCAACCTTATGTGGAATGGTCAGGTTGACCCCTCTCATGCCAAAAGCACGCACGCCACGCATAGCCTCCCCAAGCAGTTCTGGCCTGACTTCAATGTTCAAATATCGCCAGTTCAGGCCAGTGGCAGTAAATGCGGCTTCCTGCATCACGCCTGTTGGATTTTCGGACACGGGATAACCTAAGACGCCAACCAACTCTGCTTTATAGTTCACTGGCATTGCTCACACCTCCACACTACATAAAGAGCCAACCTCGCTCGAAAAGAACGCTGTCTAGTCCGATGTCACGCCACTCTTTTTACAGAAAAATCCAGACTTGATCGGTTGCAGAACTCATAAGGCCAATTTATTGGTATATATTCCCCCTCATTTTTGAGGAAAAACCGAGCACGATTTCAAGCAAAGCGACATACAAAGGCAGGTCGTTTTCTTCACCGTTGGCCTAGCGGGCAAACGCCTGAAATGGGTTTCTGTGTGTCAGTTGATCAATTGTCGCCCTATCTAACCCAGCAGCGAGAAGTTTAGGGATAAAAGTCTGGCTGATAAAGGTGAATGGCTGTGGCACTCCTCCCTTAGGGCGAGACGGATCATACCAGCCCCGGTCGTGACTAATCAACACGCGATGGCCCAATCCCGCATCCAACAGCCCTTGAATGCGCTGAATGTAGAAGTCGTCGTCAAACGCATCGGGATTGCCGATCCAGTCATACTCAATCCATGCGCCACGACGGGCCATCTCCAGATTGAGGTCAAAGTCGGGTTCTGCCTGGGCATGTATCCAGATAAAACGGTCAGGGGAATATCCAACTTGCTCAAGAACATCGAGTTGATCACGCACCACGCGTCCCTGAATGGTGTGGCTACCAATAGCGGCGTGAGTAGCGATGCCCGCCCGCGCTGCCGCTGTCAGGATTTTCGTTTCGCAGGACGTCATTCCCTCATCATTGGCACTCAACTTGATCCAGCCTGCCTGTACGCCGCTGCCCTCGATTTCGCCCTGCAATTCGCCCAGCATCCAATCATACAACTCATCTTCGCTGGCATGATGTGCCCACAGAGGAATCCAGGGTTCGCGATAGATGCCTGTAGGCACCAGCAGCGGAAACTGTGCGGACTCCGAGACTGCTTTGAGAATATCAGCCCGCCGTCCTACGCCCAAGGGTGTGCATTCCACCACCAGGGTCACACCTGCCTGGCGCGCTTTGTCGAGTTGAGGCACCATCAAGGCTATAACATCCCCTGGATCAGCCTGGGCAAAACCGGGTGGGTTTCCTGTTCGCAAATCTACGAATACATGCTCGTGGGGCAGGATCATCCCCAGATCAGCGATAGGTATCGAGCCGAGCGTGGTGATACAGTGAGTCATTTTGCCCCCTTTTGTTTCTGCAAGAGATTATTTTTTCACCCAGCTTCTTGCTCAACGCTTCGACACGGACGTGCCGGGCGATGCTACCTAAAAAGGTTAAAATGGTGAGGAAAGTTTTACTGTATGAAACGGCGGTATATGATTGGTTAAGTAGTGTCCAGAAACACTATTCCTCGACCTTCTGCACTCGACCGACTTGTCCATCAGCCAAGCGTACCTTAATTCCATGCGGGTGAAAAGCGGATTTGGTCAATATCTCTTTGACCACACCTCTGGTCAGCTTACCTGTTCTCTGATCTTGTTTCAGCACGATTGATACTTCCATGCCGGGCTGGATATCCTTGCGGTTGCGTCCATCCATCATTCGATTTAACCTTTTGCTGTCCACTTAGAGATCTCTATTTCATTATATCTCTTTGCTGATCAACGCCTCTCTTCCTTCACTTTTATCTTGTGCCTTTAGGACGATTCTCAATACAACCTTCGAACAGATAAAAAATCGTGTTGTGGCTCGATGGCATTGAACACGGGAGGGATTCAGTCCGTTCACCCTGAATATCCTGGCAGAAAGTCGGATTTTTGTGCAAAATCACATTATCCCGAATTTTATAGCCGAAATCAGCAACAGTATGGAAATCAGGGCTTATCTGGATCGCATTAACTATCGAGGGGAGCACACACCTTCCCTTGATACGCTTATCAGTCTGCATCAAGCTCACCTGTTGGCGATCACCTATGAAAATCTGGATATTCACTTAGGCCGCTATCTCGCATTAAACGAAAGTGCCATGTTCGAAAAAATGGTTACGCAGAAGCGCGGCGGCTGGTGCTTCGAGATGAATGGCTTGTTCGCCTGGGCATTACGCGAATTAGGGTTCTCAGTGACATTGCTTTCCAGTGCAGTTAATCGAGCAATGCACGGCAAAAACGCGGAGCGGAACCACTTAGTTTTGCTCGTTCAACTTGAACGCTCCTACCTTGTTGATGTCGGTTTTGGGAATGGGTTTCTGCGCCCATTGCCGCTAGAGATAGGACAATATCGGCAGGCATTCCTCGACTATCAGCTCTCCTATGAGGGGAACTACTGGCAGTTCACAAATCATGCTTATGGTGGACCTGGCTACGATTTTACGTTACAGCCGTACCAGCTAGCGGATTTCGCTGACAAATGCCATGAACTTCAAACCTCTCCGGAGTCTGGATTTGTGCGCGTAGTGGTTTGCCACCGGTTTATTCCGGAAGGACTTCTCAGTCTACGCGGTGCGGTATTGCGCACGGTTACAGCGGCGGGGGCCTGCGATGAGACCATTGAGGATGAACTGATCTATCATCGCCTATTAAGCGAGCAATTTGACCTGCAACTGCCAGAAGAAGAAGTATCCAGGTTGTGGCAAATTGTGTGGCGAAAGCATCTGGACTTCTGGAGCAGCAGTGATTCTGGATGACGAGAGTATCCGAGGCAGGTGTTCCGCATCCCCTATCATCCCCAAATGGGAGCGCGAATGCTGAGCGATGGATACGATCCGTTCGTGGAGAGCGCCTTGACAAAGTGTTGATGATCAACCATTGCGACACGTGATGCACAAATGCATCACCTTCTTCAACACGGTACGTTGTCGTAATGTATCGGGTTGCTGGTCTCGCTATGTCAGATATCAGTACCTTCCATCTCTATACTTGCCAGAATAAATGGCCCTACGCCTTTGAAGTCATTCGATACGATTTTTTCGTTAATATAGTTTTCAAAGGAAGCGTCACGGTAGGGGTCACCCCCTAGCCCAGCCACATAGCACATCTGGTTGAGATTTACGAGATCCTGCTCATCAACTGTCACAAACTGTTTGAGGATACCTGTATAGGCCTTCCCAATGGCTGAACTGTACCGATCTCCGGTGAGGTAGCCTCGCCGGACAGCCTTTGCCAGCGCGTACACAAACATGCAGGAGGCCGACGATTTCAGATAGTTTCCTGGTCGATTACTCTGATCAAGGACTTGAAACCAGACTCCACTCCCTGCGTCCTGCACTGAGAGAATCGCAGCCGCCGTTTTTTGCAGCATCGAAATGATCTGATCTCGCTGCGGATGATCCAGAACATCCAACACATCGACCAGGGCCATTGTATACCACCCCAGAGCGCGACCCCAGAAATTGGGCGAACATCCAGTTTCCGCGTTGGCCCACCGCTGCACTTTACCGGAGTCCCAGCCATGATAGGATAGGCCGGTACGTGGATCGCGGGTATGGCAGTCGATCAGCGTGATCTGATGAACTACTTCGTCAAAACTGGCAGGATCGTCAAATGCAACTGCAAACTCTGCCAGAAACGGGCACGCCATATAAATGCCATCTAACCACATCTGATGAGGATAGACTTTTTTGTGCCAGAAACCACCTTCCACCGTGCGCGGGTGGTTTCGCATCTGTTCACGAAGCAGCAATGCCGCTTTTTGGTAGCGCTTGTCGCGCGTGATCTCATAAAGGGGAAACAGCAATCTGCCTGGGTTGATCAGATCGATATTGTACTCATCCATTTGATAAGAGTGAATACTTCCATCCGGCTGAACATACCGATCCAGGTTTGTTTTTACGTATTCAAAATATCTACCATCGCCCGTTTTGCCCCATACTTCTAAAATAGCCTTCAGCCCCAGCCCCCATTCATAGTTCCAGCGGGTTGTGATTTCTGGATGGCGATGCATCACTGAGTCCGCCATGCGGATGGACCAGGCTTGATTAGTGGGCACAAAAACCTCCTATGCAAACAACTCGCGCGAATACTTCTCTAATACATGCCAGGCTCCCCAACTTGCCAGCAGTACGCTGCACGAAAAAGCCAGCAGGATAGCTGCTATGCGTGGCAAAAACAGGGCGAGCAAGAGAGGAGCTAGCATCAGGCTTGTGGCAAAAATGGACCACAGCGGTTCCAGTAGAACTAACCGCAGAGCCACTTTGATGAGTTTGTGGATAGGCAGATCGAGTATTACCAGCAGGGGCCAGATATACAGATTGGCGGCGATAGCTAGCGCTGCGACAAAAAAAGCCACGTTTCTTGAAAACAGCGTTAAAACAGATGTGATCTGCATGGCGTTCAGAATGCTCAGGTTAAGCAAAATCAAACCCGCGAGGGCGAGATCGATTAGTCCGATGATGGTGCTTTTCCACCAATAACGGCGCATCCCGCCAAAGAAAATATTGAATGGCTCTGAAGACTCGCCACGTACCCAGGGTGTTAGGGTCGCGAACAGACCCGCTGTTGCCGCTGGAAGGGTAATGATGGGAGCCGCGAAAATTGCCCACAGCAAATCACAATAAAAAAGGTGGTGACTTTGTCGATGCGCTCAGCTCGCTGTTCTCTACCTGACAGCACGGCATTAGCCCTTCAGTCCAGTTGTGGCAATACCTTCTACAAGGTAACGCTGGAAAAACACAAAAATGATAAACACCGGAACCAGTGACAGGCTGGACATCGCAAAGATTGCTCCCCAGTCCGTTGTGCCAGATGGATCAGCAAAAGCACGCAGCGCCACTGATACGGTATAGATATCCGGCGAGTTCAGATAGATGAGGGGAATCATAAAATCGTCCCAGGTCCAGTAAAACGAAAAGATTGCTGCCGTGATGATCGCCGGTTTGAGCTGTGGCAGGATGATCCGGAAGAAGATTCCGCCCCGCGAGCAGCCGTCGATCATAGCGGCTTCGTCAAGCTCGGTTGGAATGCCCCGGATAAACTGCACAATCATGAAGATAAAAAAGGGAGCACCCCCCAGGCGAGGAACCAGCAGCGGCTTGAAGCTGTTAATCCAGTCCAGTTCGCTAAACATAATATATTGAGGGATCAGGCGAATTTGATCGGGCAACATCATCGACGTCAGCATCAGCGAAAACCAGAAACGTTTACCTGTGAACTCGATCCGGGCAAATCCATAGGCGACAACGGCAGATGCAGTGACCTGGAACAGTGTGCCAAACCCGGCATAGATAAATGAGTTTTTGTAAAATGTGGAAAATGATAGGCTGCCAAATCCTTTCCAACCGTTCGAGTAGTTTTCTAAGTGAACACTTTTGGGAATCAGCGAGCTTACATCGGTCCAGATAGCGGACGTTTCTTTTAAGGAAGCCGAGAACATCCACAAGATGGGGTAGATCATACCGATGCCAATCAGTCCGACTCCAATATGGTAGATGACGGCTCTAACAAAATTCTTCCGCCGTTTTCTGGCCTCATGGGCGCGCATGGCTTCAGAACGTTCGTAATTCATAATTATGACCTTTCATCTCCCTGATAGTACACCCAGTACTTCGACGTCACGAAAATGATTACAGTGCAGACTGCAATGGCTGCCAGTAGCACCCAGGCCATTGCCGAGGCATAACCCATCTGAAAACTGACGAACGCCCGGTTGTAAATGTAGAGAGGATAGAGCAGTGTCCGATCCAGAGGGCGACCACCTGTGATAATAAACGCCTGGGTAAACTGCTGGAATCCATGTATCGTTTGCATGACCAGGTTAAAGAAAATAATGGGGGTTAACAGGGGTAGGGTGATTTTTCTAAATTGGCCCCATGAACTCGCACCATCTATCGCTGCTGCTTCGTAGTATTCATGAGGAATCTGGCGCAGCCCCGCCAGGAAGATCAGCATCGGTGAGCCAAACTGCCAGACTGCCAGCGAAATCAATGTCCACATTGCGTAGTGCGGATCGCCAAACCATTTAATGTCAGTGCCAAGGACTGCGTTGACCAGTCCTTCCAGACCGAAGATTTTTCGCCACATAACGGCAACTGCGACGCTGCCGCCTACGACGGAAGGTGCATAGAAAGCTGCGCGGTAGAAGTAAACGCCCCGTCGCTTCGTGTTCAGCAGCATAGCGACTGCCAGCGCAAACGCCAAACGCAGCGGGACTGCAAAGGCGACATAACGCACAGTCGCTCTCACCGATTTCCAGTAACGCAAATCGTGATAAAACATACGCTCGAAATTATCCAGCCGGACATATTCCCAATCGCGTTCCAAAATATGGTGCCGTAACACGTCATAGTTGGTAAAGGACAGCACCAGCGATGCAGCAATCGGCAGGAACGCGAAGACCAGGAAGCCGATGAGCCAGGGTGAGATAAACAAATACCCTACCAGATTGTTCCGTTTGAAGGTGGATCGTGATCGGTTGCGCCTGAGTAGTAAGGCGAGCCGTGTACTTTTTTTCGCTGCTGCCTGAGGCATAGTGACAGAAATCGACGAATCGCTCATAATTATCTCCAGGGTGTGGGCAAGGGCGCATTGATCTCGGGAAAGGTTTTGCGCCCCTGCCTACCTCGTTCGATTTCGGGGGAAATCGAAGCTATTTGTTCTGCGCCAGGATGTTGTTCGTTTCTTCTCTCAGGTACGCTGCCCCTTCTTCAGGAGACAATTCGCCGTAGAGAATGGGATCAGAGAACTGCGGCCCGTACACGTTATCACGGATTTCCGCCCACCCTGCCGGATCAGCCGGAGGAACGGGGCTGCTGTCGGCTTCGACGCGCGCCAGGAAGTCAAACATTTCCTGCTGCATCGGGGACAGTGTTACGGCCAGTTGATCGCGCACTACACTCGAAACAGGCACGCCACGCTCGGCAGCCAGGATGTTGTTCGCTTCCATTGAGTTAGTGAAGAAGTTAATGAACGCTGCTGCTTCGTCCGGGTGTTTGGCCTGGGAGGTAACCGAGAAGAACTGGGACGGCTTCACATAGTTTTCGGGCTGTCCACCTTCGGGGCGAGGCAGGTGCCACAGGCGGAAGTTTCGGCCTTCGCCCGCTGCATTGCTGACTGCTGATACCTGATTACTCCAGTGGTAAGCCATCACTGCTTTGCCGGTCACGATTGGGTTGCCTTCCGGCCCCAGATCGCGATATTCGGCCCATTCTTCAGCGGTTGGGATTGCGCCCGCGTCCATCAGGCGGAGAATCATGTTGAAGTAATCAACAACGGGCTGATCGTCCTCGTAGCCGAGAGCGGTCCCGTCCTCATTGAACGCCCACTCGCCGTAGCCCAGGAACAGGGATTTCCACAGCGCTTCGTCGGCCAATGTGCCACCAAAGCACCAGATATTCAGCGCTTCGTGAATGGCCAGGCAGCTATCTTCAAACTCGGTCCAGGTCCAATTGGGTGAGGGCATCTCAACGCCTGCCTGGGCAAGCAGATCGGTGTCGATCATGACGGCCTGCGAGTTGGTTCCCAGTACGACGCCGTACACCTGATCGTCCACTTTTCCGCTGTCAATCACCATCGGGTTCACACTGGACAGGTCAATCGCACCGCTGGCGATATAGTCGTCCAGGGGCATCAACAGATCGCGTGACTGCCATTCTTGCAGATACGCATAGTCCTGCTGCATGATGTCGGGCAGATTACCGCCAGATGCTTTGGTGGTCAGCAGGGTAAAGTAGTCACTCCACCCAGCGAATTCGTAGACAATATCAATATTGGGATTTTGCTGTTCGTAGAGTTCGATGACAGCAATAGTTTTGTCGTGCCGTGTCTGTGATCCCCACCAGGTAATGCTCAGCTCGATTTTGTCATCTGCTTTTGCAGTTTGTTGAAGGGCGGGGGCAACGAGGGCAACCACGATGGCTGTTACAAGGATGAGACTTTTAGCGAACTTCATTCTCAGTTTTCCTTTCTTGTTAATTAAATATCCTTTGATTGGTTGACTGCGTTGTGGACTTTAGCCGATAATCACCTCCAAAAGTGCGAAGATACGATTCTCAACGAGTGGTGAAAAAAGTGTGACTGGTCACATTCATCATATAACCATACAACTCCTGTTGTCAAGATAGTTGAGAGGGGATCGTTCGACGAGAATTCCCGCAAGTGAAATTAAATACTGTTCAAAAAGAAATATGTGGTATGATTGGTGTGACAGGTCACAATGCTGGTGCAGCCAATAGATAAGGATTGCAAAATTGGAGCAAAGAGACAGCCGCCCCACTATTCGAGATGTTGCGCGTGAAGCCAACGTATCCTATCAGACGGTTTCGCGCGTGCTGAACAATCATCCCAAAGTGGCGGCTGCTACACGGGAACGTGTCCTGCACGTCATGAAAGAGTTAGGGTTCCAGCGTAACCTTGCTGCTCAAATGCTGACCACGCAGCGCTCTCAGACCATTGAAATCATCACCGTGGACGGGAAGTTCCCCTTTGTGGTGCCGATCCTCGATGCAACACAGGGCAGCTATTTTACGATTTATTCGGAATGTACGGTTCGGATGCTCCCCCAGGTCTTTGATATGGCAGCCGCTCGGATGGTCGAGGGAATCTTCCTGTATGCGCCACGCCTGCGGATCAGTGATGATGAACTCCTCGAAATGAGTCACGGTATTCCACTGGTTCGCCGAGACTATTCCATCGAATCCAGAAAAATAAGCTGGGTTGGGTTTGACCAGGTTCGGGCGGCGCGGCTGGCAGTCGAACATCTGCTGGAACTGGGTCACGAGCAAATTGTTGAGATCACCGGGTTGTTGAAAGCTATCAACCCATCAGTCCGGCACGAGTCCATTCAGAAGACGCTCTTAGAAAACGGCCTTGAACTGGTTATGAGTGCTCCCGGTGATTACACAACAACAAAGGGATCGATGCAGTCCGGGTATGAGGGGATGCGTTACCTGTTAGAGAGCGGGATCCCCTTTACGGCGGTGATCGTCGCCAATGATTTAATGGCTATCGGGGCCATGCACGCGATTCGCCAGGCTGGATTACGGATACCCGACGATATTTCAATCGTTGGTTTTGATAACGCGCCGCATTCCCAATATCTCGCCCCCCCGCTTACCACGATTCATTTTGACTTTGAAATTCAAAACCGGCTGGTGTTTCAGTTCTTGTTTGAACTCATCAAGAACCCAGATCGGGAACCTCATCAGCATATTTTGCTGCCTAACTTAGTTGTGCGAGAGAGTACGCGCTCACTCAGGTGAGTGTGACTGGTCATTTGTATCTACTCGCTGCAAGGAACAAAAGAAGATGGGCATCAAAAAAAGATACGTTATCGTCGGGACAGGTTCCCGCGCAAGCATGTACGTGAATGCTATCGCGAACACCTATCGCGACCATTGTGAACTGGTGGGTTTGTGTGATATCAGCCAAACGCGCATGAATTGGTACAACCGTCAGCTTGAAACCGTCTACCATGCGCCGGCATGTACTACCTATTTCCCTGAACAGTTTGATCAGATGATCGCTGAGAAGGCCCCGGATACAGTCATCGTCACCACAATCGATGCGACCCACCATCTCTACATCTCCCGGGCGATGGAGCTTGGCTGTGATGCCATCAGTGAAAAACCGATGACCACGGATGTTGAAAAAGCCAGAGTTATATTCGATGCGATTGCTCGCACTGGGAAATCGCTGCGAGTCACATTCAATTATCGGTATGCTCCTGCTTATACCAAACTGCGCGAAGTGATCATGAGCGGCGTAGTGGGCCGCCCACTTAGTGTCGATTTCTCCTGGATGCTCGATACTCGCCACGGAGCCGACTATTTCCGCCGCTGGCATCGGGAAAAGCAGAACTCTGGTGGTTTGCTGGTCCACAAAGCCACTCACCACTTTGACCTCATTAACTGGTGGATCAACTCGTATCCCGAAGAGGTTTTCGCCTTTGGTGATCTGCTGTTTTATGGTCAGAAAAACGCTGAATCGCGCGGGGAATATTACCCTTATGCGCGCTACACCGGGGAACCTCAAGCTCAGAACGATCCCTTTGGCTTATTCCTGGATCGCGACGAGAAACTCCGCCAACTCTATCTCGAAGCGGAGGCTGACTCTGGTTACATCCGTGATCGCAGTGTTTTTGGCGAACCGATCACTATCGAAGATACGATGGCAGTTACGGCGCGTTATCAGAACAACGTGATCCTTTCCTATTGTCTAATTGCATATTCCCCCTGGGAAGGGATGCGGGTCGCGATCAACGGAACGAAGGGTCGTGCCGAACTGCAGGTGATCGAAACAACGGCATGGTTGAAGGGACAGACCGGAAACAATGGCAACGACTTAGCCGCCAGTAAGGGTTCCTTCAAAGAGGCATCGATTCGACTTTTCCCCATGTTCGCTAATGGATATGATGTCCCCATCCCTCACGGCGAAGGGGGGCATGGTGGAGCCGATCCAGTTATGCTTGAGCAAATCTTTTCCCCTGCGCCTCCTCCCGATCTTTTTCACCGTGCAGCCTCTCATATTGATGGAGTAGCTTCTATTTTGCTTGGGATTGCGGCAAATTGCTCGATGGAAACTCACCGATCTGTTCGAATCGCTGAATTGTTCGAACTAACTTGAATTTGATCTTGTTGACGAACGTAATTGAGCGCTGTAGATGGGAAAAAGGGAGTTAGCCTATCCATGCATGCACAAGAAGTAGTTATTTGCCTGCTTAAAGTGTTGATCACTGATAGGTTGACTCCCGATTATCGGAATCCTGAGTTTACTCCCCAAAAAACCTCAGGGGTGCGCATGGAAATGATACTCTGCCGAAAACAAATGGCTTCAGGCAGCGGCACAGAGTTCGAGAATGACCTTGTGCTCCAGTTGTTCCCGACTAACCGCCGGCTTGAGAGTGGAATTTTGACTGGATAGCCTAACTGCCCTCACAGGGCTCATCGGACGGGATATTCTCAAATAGGGTGCGTACAAGAGCTCAGACTGAACTTTCCAACTCTGTGGATGACTCAGCCTGTTTGGTTGAGGATATGACTTGTTGATCTTTTAGCTGCGTAATGAGCAGCACACTGACTGTGAGCAAAACGATAGCAAGCAGCAGAGATGGAGTAAAGGAGTCGTCCGAGGTTTTCATCACATCCATAACCCAGACGAACACAACAGATGCCTGTCCAAAAAGCTGGATAAGCCCATTGGATGTGCCTTCAGGAGTTGGATAAGTGATTTCGGCAGCATATTGCATTCCAATTGGAAGGGTGCTGACCAGGAAGAAGCCGAGACTAAAGGCGGAGATGGCTAGCAACCAGAGTACGGTTGCAAAAGTTAGCCCAATAAGCCCTGGAATGGCTAACAAAATTCCGAGCAAAAGGTAATGCTGGCGTTTGTGCTGCCTGTCTGAAAATGGTGGAATAATAACTGCTCCCAGGATTCCGCCGACAAGCATCAATGCACCCAGCATACCCGCATCTGTCGAGACGAATCCTCGCAAACGGATAATCCCCTCTATCCACGTGTTAATTCCATTGAAGATTCCTATCCCGATAAACGACACCAGTAGATAGAGCCAGAATGCTTTGATACGGAGAGCATGTTTCAGCCCATCGAGCATCAGGGCGCGATCTTCCATTTCGGGCGGGCATGGCGGGATGGCGGGCTTTTCACGGGCAAATAGGAGGAAGAGCACAGCCGACAAAGCAGCTATTCCACCGTAGATGAGTTGACTTGTTGGGATAGAGAGATGTTTGATTAGAACAGGAGTTAGCGCCATACCAATCGCTGTGCCTATCAGGTTCGCGAGCGTCACTAATCCGACAGCCGTTGCCCGCCCGTCGACCGGAAACCAGTTAGCGGGCACTTTTGTCCAGGCGTTGAGCAAAAACGGTTGAGCAATAGCAATCAGGATCGTACTAAACAACACAATCGTATAATTTGGCCCAGCAAGCCCTCGTAGGACACCCCCTATCCCCATCAAGACAACACCAATACCAACCGCCAGCCGAAATCCATAGGTATCTATTACCCACGACACCGGAATCGACAATGGGATAAAGGCTATCATAAAGGACATCGCCAATAACCCGATTTCGAGATCACCAACGCCATAAAAACGAGCCGCGCTGCTTGTGATAGGGGCATAACTGATCCACAAAATCTGGATCGTGAGATTCACGAACATGAATACTGCCAGAACGACCCAACGATATTTATAAACAGGATAGTCTATTTTGGACATGAGACTCTTCCCTATGAGCTAGGCATTCAAGAGCTTAAATAACTTTTTATTGCGCCTGTAGAGTTGTTTATAAACCTGATATTGCTTGTCGTACAGTGCTTTATATTGGACACGAGGCGTGAAAACCCGGGCGACCTGAACAATGCGCTTAATGTCATCGAAATCAATTAACCCAAGTCCAACGCCGCAAACCAATGCCGCGCCCGCAGCGCCCGCATTCTCAGGATACTCTGTCACTTCGATGATACGCCCTATCACATCAGCTAAAATTTGGGCCCATGTATTAGATTGTGCGCCGCCACCAACAAGGCGAATCGTGTCATTACGAGGAGTTTTTTTCTCCACCGTCTCAAGCATCCAACGTTTATGATAAGCGTCACCTTCCAAAACAGCCCGTATCAGGTCGCGCTTACCCGTTTGCAGGTTCAGATTGAAGAACATACCGCGCGCGTAAGGGTCTTCAAAGGGAGATCGGTTGCCGTGTAACCAGGGAGTAAAGATCACGCCATTCGCACCCGGTTCAGTTTCTTCGACGACCTCGCCCATGAAGTCGTAAAGCGATTTGTATTCTTCGTCCTTGTCGGCCACTGTCTTATGTTCCAGGTAAACGCCAATCTCATCCAGCGCCAGATGGTCACGAATCCATTGTAAACAACGCCCAGAGGTTTCCTGTTCAGAAATGTAATTGTATTTGCCGGGGATTGCTGCCAGGATCGAAGCAACCATCCCATTGATGTCTGTCATTCTCCGGTCTACGGTGGCGCAGACCCAGCCCGAGGTGCCGATATAAATATGTGTGGTGTTATTGTCAAGATTGCCCGATCCCAGCGAAATCATAGATAAATCGCCGCCGCCGCAAAAGATAGGCAGCCCAACTGGCAATCCTAAGGCCTGTGCAGCCTGCTCGGTCAACCCGCCGACCTGATCAGTAGCCTGGATGACTGGGGGCAAATGTTTCAGGTCTACATCATAGGTTTTACACAGCCCTTCATGCCATCTCATTTTGCCAGGACGAGTATCAAAGAGAAATGTAGCATGAGCGGAATCGGCCCCAAAAGTGAATTTGCCAGTACAGCGCATGACCAGATAATCTTTGACATCCATCCACTGGTGCATGGCCTGGAAAATATCTGGTTTTTCGTCGCGCAACCATAGATATTTCCACACCGGATCTTTGACCGAGGCAGAAGCACCCCCTGTAATCCGCAGGGCATTGAGCAATTTGTAGGCATTCATTTGCTCAATCTTGATCAGGCCATCATGCAGATAACGCTTTTGCTGTGAGGCACCGCGTGTGTCCATGTAACTCATCGCGCGGTAGAGAGCAGTTCCGGACTCGTCAACAGGAATAAAGCCCTGCATCTGCGCGCAAAATGCCATTGCCTGGATCGAATTGGGCGAAATCTGGGCCTGCTTCAGAACAGCCTGTGTTCCCCGGCAGACGGCTTCCCACCATTGATCCGGATCCTGCTCCACACCGCCGTTTTGCAGCACATAGAGGGGATATTCCTGAAGCGTCTTTTCGACAAGTTCAAGCCGGTCATCCAGCCGATACAGGCAGGATTTGCTGCTGGTTGTCCCAACATCATGGACCAGAATATAGGTGCTCATCCGACACCCTCTATACAGGACAGCACCGTTTCAAAGCCCTCTAGTGCATCGTCAATGACATCGTCTATATCAGCCATGCTGGTATAAAGTCTGCTCCCGGCCAGCGTTATAAGGCCCTGTGCCATATAGGCAGCGCCCATTTCTTCCATCATGTGTTTGCGCGGTTTGAGTTCGCGGAGCAGTTTCAGCGGATTTTTAAAATCCAACAGCATAACACCCGCTGTTTCCAGGTGGACAATGGAGCCCTGGTTGTAGGCGACAAATGGCAGGTTCAGACGATTTATGATCTCCTGCAAGCCATGAGTTAGACGGTCTCCGGCCAGCCCGGCCAAAACCGGTGCATTGGTGCGCTCCATTTCTTCAATCGCAAAATATCCCGCTGCGCAGCTCAATGGATTGGCAGAAAGTGTTCCTCCAATATAAGCGCGTTCACCCGTGCCACCGATTCCCGCCGCAAAGTGCTGCATAATTTCCTTTTTCCCGCCAACCCCTCCAGCCATCGGGTAGCCCCCGGTGATGCATTTGCCAAAGACGGTCAAGTCGGGTTTGACGCCAAAATAGCCCTGTGCCCCGCCAAGACCCAGGCGGAAACCCGTAACAACTTCATCAAAAATCAGCAGCGCCCCAAACTCGTCACATAGTTCGCGGACCTTTTGGTTAAAGTCAAAATGGACGGGACGAGTACCGCTCTCTGGTCCTACAGGCTCAACAATCACGGCAGCAGTCCCGCCCTGGAAACGGTTTAGCCATAACATCCGGCGCAGTTGTTCCAGGTTATTCGGGTAAAATTCCTGGGTATGTTTGCTGGAGGCGCGTGGTATTCCTGTTGCTTCTTTCCGCCGCGTGCCGGGGATGTGAAGCCCGTAGACCATCTGGTCACTCCAGCCATGATAAGCTCCACCAACCTTGATGATTTTCGTCTTGCCCGTATGCACCCGGGCAGCCCGAATCGCAGCCATCACTGCTTCTGTGCCAGACCCCAACATACGGAACATTTCTACACTCGGTATATGCTGGTTGATCTTTTTCGCCAGCTTCAGCTCATATTCATGGAAGAGCCCCGTGACCGGACTGCATTCCTGGATCAGTTCGATCAGCTTTTCACGCACAGGGGCATAATTGCTACCCAACACCGTTGGCCCACCCGCCTGCAGAAAATCGATGTAACGGTTGCCATCCTCATCCCAAAGATACGCACCGTCAGCCCTTCGGATAGCTATAGGAAATGGGTGGTTAAAGGCCAGATTGTGCTGCACGCCCCCAGGAATGTATTGTTTGGCCTCGTCGGTCATCGCCTTCGAACATTTGCATTTTTCGTCAAAGTAGTTCAAAAATCCCTGCATCTTATCGCGGCGGATCGGGCGCAGCGGTTGTCCGACTAGCTGTCTCAGGCGAGCGTAAATTTCGTCCGTATCGTGCCACTTGGAGATGGCGTACTGCTGCTGAGAGGATGCGGCAGGAGGCGTTACAAGTTCCATAATCTATTCCCTTTCCATCAATCTTTTCTGTTCGCTGCGCAGCTTTGCAAAGGCGATTTCTCGAACAACAAGTGGAATTTTGCTCATTTTTTCGTCTGTACAAAGCGCTAGAATGTAGTCCACAGCTACTTTTTCTAGCAGCAAGACATTATGATAGGCTCGCTCAGGAGTCGGTCCCATACACAACGCACCATGATTCTTCAGGATATAGGCGTTGTGATTATTTTTGACAGTTTTTCGTACCTGCTTCGCCAGCATTCCTGTACCCGATGGCGCATAGGGGATGATTTCAACACACCGACCCAAAAACCTCACCTGTTCATCAAACAGAGCTGGAATTGATTTATTGATGAGAGCCACCGCGCTAGCAAATTCCTGATGGGTATGCATCACACAGCCGACGTCGGGTCGTGTCTTGTAGACGGCAATATGCAAAGCCATTTCAATGGATGGTTTCATTGTGCCTACAATAACTTTCTCATCAAAGCTGTAGATGCAAATATCGTCTGGAGCCATGATGAGGTAATCTTGATTAGATGGAGTAATGGCAAGGATGTCTTTTCCGGGCATACGAATCGATACGTTGCCCCCGGTTCCCTTGAGATACCCTTCCTGGACCAATTTACAGGAATAGTCAATCACCTGCTGCTGGATAAACTCGTAATCACCCATGATTCACCATACATTTATTTATATAACTTGACGCTGTAAAGATTGTAATGATTACAATCTTTACAGCGTCAAGATACTGCGATAGGATCAGTACTATGACTGCCAATTATCATCACGGTGATCTCAAAAACGCTTTAATTCGGGCAGGGATTGAGATTCTCTCTAAAGATGGGAGGCAAGCGCTCAGCCTGCGAAATGTTGCCAAAAAGGCAGGCGTTAGCCATGCTGCACCCTACGCTCATTTTGCCGATAAACAAGCCCTGATAGCAGCTATCGCCGCAGAAGGCTACAAAAAGCTTTACCAACAACTCGTTACCGCGCAGCAAAGCCAACCTGATCCCTTAAACCGCCTACTTGCCGTTTCACGGGCCTATGTTCAGTTTGCCATCGACGAGCCCGATCACTTTAAGATTACTTTTTCAGGAGTTGTTGAGGCTGAACAGAGTTATCCTGAATATGTAGAACAATCAAAGCATTGTTTCGCGCTCGTTGTTGCCGTTGTGGCAGAATGCCAAACAATAGGGATTCTACCAGCGGGCGATACGGAGCTTACGGCTGTCAGCATCTGGGCATGCATTCACGGCTTTGTCCAACTTTTGCTGGCTAATCAACTCCCAGGAAAGTTACTTGAGCAGTACTCCCCACTGGACATGTTCACCTTTCATCTCAAGCAGTTCCTACCAACAGCTTTTGAGACTTGAGCTTGTTAAATACTTTCGAAGAGGGCGATTGTTCAACAAGTGTCAAAGAAAATCATCTAAAAAGCGCCCAATTGAGTGTAATAGAGACCTAAGCGATATTAAGGAAGCTCATTGTGATCATAAAGGCTGCTGCCGTCAGCCGAGAAAAATCACAAGTTGATCACTTTCTTCTCGTGGCGACCGCGCTACCCCCCCTGAAACGGCACATCATCTAACGGTTTCCTAACCCAGCTCTACTCTTAATGCAACCTCTCCAGGAATCGTGAGGGCGAGTTTTGTTCGCACTAACAAACTTTTTGAAAAAATTAGTTGATCACTTCGCCGCGTAGGGATCCGACGATTCTTATTTTTTTGGGGGTCAGACAAACGATCCGCTAACCGTCTCTATACCAGTGATTTGACCTCAGTTTTCTATGCACCCTATTACAAGAGGGCGTATGCCATACGCCCTTACAGGGCATACTACCAGAATAGCACAATATTCTGTCTAAAATACTCCTTTAAAGTTGAACCTTAAGTACTAATTTGAAGATATAAGAGAGAAAAAAGGCGAATATTGAAGGCAGAAGCGAGGATAGCAGCAGGGGAGCAGATAGCTGATGATCTGTTCCCCGTTGTTTAGAGAACTTGCGATCTACCAGAGCTGGTGCACCTGTGCTCGAATGGCCTGATCATACAACGCGCGAACTTGTGCCATCAGATCGTCAGACAGCGGAGGCAGCGCGCTCGCCTGAACATTGTCGGTTGCCTGCGAGGGCCGTTTAGCACCTGGAATTACACACGATACCGCATCGAACATCAATATCCAGCGCAGAGCAAACTGAGCCATTGTCATACCCTCTGGCTTGATCGCTGCAAGCTGGTTGGTCGCCTCAATACCTGTCTCGAAATCTACCCCTGAGAAGGTTTCGCCCCGGTCAAAGGATTGTCCATCACGATTAAAGTTACGGTGATCATCAGCCGGGAAGGTTGCTTGCTTCGTCATCTTGCCTGTAAGGAGTCCACTTGCCAGCGGAACGCGCGCCAAAATACCAACCCGCCGCGCGCTCGCTTCGCGGAAGAATAGATCTGCCGGACGCTGCCGGAACATGTTGAAGATTATCTGTACGGACTGAACATTTGGATATTCTATTGCCTTGAGTGCCTCTTCCACCTTCTCCACACTGACGCCGTAATAGTGGAGCTTGCCAGCCTGAACCATGTCGTCCAATGCCCGGAAGACATCAGGACGGTAGTAAACCTCGGTGGGAGGGCAATGAAGTTGCAGCAAATCGATCCGGTCAGTGCCTAGATTTCGCAAGCTGCGATCCACAAATTGGGTGAGATTGGCAGCGTTGTAACCTTCGCTCACATGTGGATTTAAGCGCCGCCCAGCCTTCGTCGCGACGTAAACCGTCTCGCTGCGATCTTTGATCACCTGGGCGATCAGGCGTTCGCTGCGCCCATCGCCATAGACGTCGGCAGTATCAATGAAGTTAACGCCCTGATCGATGGCCGTATGCAGGGCAGCAATCGCATCCTGATCGCTCACTTCACCCCACGCGCCACCAATTGCCCACGCGCCAAAACTTACCTCAGAGACGCGCCAGCCCGTACGTCCCAATTCGCGGTATTGCATTCGAGTATCCTCCTTCAAAGCGGTAAGTGGGGACCAAATGCTATGCAAGATACCCCGTTTCGATGGACTGCGCTAGAACGGTCGCGCCGACTGCTGCCTGTTCGTGCGAAGCTATTTTTGGGTAATTCGCGTTGACCTCGCTTGAGGGTGTTTCTCTTCTGGACTTTCGCCAAAGCAGATACGCACGGAATCCGCAGATAGGGCCAGTTATAACGGGGATGAGAACCTCCTCGAAATTGCCCAGCCTCGTTTATCTGCCGCTGATTTTCCTCCAGTTATACCGAATTTATGAGATGCCTACCGTCCTGTCATCTTGACCCATCCCTGTTCGACGTATATGTAGAAGAAAGGCAAAAACGCCGATAATCTATCCAGAGGAGAACAAAACCATGAAAGATATGCTGCTGAGATCCGCCCACTGAATCAGTGGCCGCAGAAATAGCAGCGTCAGGTAGGGGATGACCGCAACCACACAGATTGAAGAGACTTTCCGCGAAGAACACGGACGTGTGCTGGCCGCGCTGATCAGCCAGCTTGGAGATTTCACGCTGGCAGAGGATGCGCTGCAAGACGCACTGGTCAATGCGCTGGAACGCTGGGAGATCGACGGCGTTCCGCGCAACCCCGGCGCGTGGCTGATGACGGTCGCGAAACGCCGGGCCATCGACCGCCTGCGCCGGGCAGCAACACTGGAGCGCAAAGTGGTTATCCTCAGCACCCTGGCTGCCGACGAAGAGGAAACCGAAATGGAGTCCATCCCGGATGATCGTCTAAAACTAATGTTCACCTGCTGCCATCCCTCGCTGGCGCTGGAAGCGCAGGTCGCGCTGACGCTGCATACTCTGGGAGGCCTCTCCACGAAGGAGATCGCACGGGCGTTCCTGGTCCCGGTACCTACGATGGCGCAACGACTCGCGCGGGTACGGAGGAAGATCCGCGAGGCTGGCATTCCTTATCGCGTGCCCCCAGACGATTTGCTGCCAGAACGACTAGACGCGCTGTTGGCCGTCCTTTACCTGATCTTCAACGAGGGTTACGTCGCTACAAGTAGCACTGCCACCAGCGGCAATACACTCACCCGACAAGATCTATGCGGGGAAGCGATCCGTTTGTGCCGTATGCTGGTCGCGCTGCTACCGCCAAAGCGCTGAGGCACGTGGATTGCTGGCCCTCATGCTGCTGCACGATTCGCGGCGCGAAACGCGGCTTAATGCGGCAGGCGAACTTGTCCTGCTCGACAAACAGGATCGCACCCGTTGGGATCAGGCAAAAATCCGCGAGGGAATCGCGGTTCTGGACGAAGCGCTCACCCTTTCCGATCCAGGGCCCTATCAGGTGCAGGCAGCGATCAGTGCCCTCCATGCTGAGGCTGCCACGCCAGACGAGACCGATTGGCCGCAGATCGCGGCGCTCTACGGTACGCTGGCCGTGATGATGCCGTCGCCAGCGGTCGAGGTTAACCGGGCTGTAGCCGTAGCAATGGCACAGAGTCCGACTGCTGGTTTGGCGCTGCTGCGCCAAATCAAAGGGGTGGAGGATTATTATCCCTATCATGTCGCCCGCGCCGACCTGCTCTGGCGGGCAAATGAGCGTGACGCTGCGGCTGATGCTTACGAGCAAGCTCTTACCCTGTGCGGCAACAGCGCCGAACGTGCCTATCTTCAGCGGCGGCTTGACGAGATACTCAATCAGTAAGCCTGATGCTCCTTACTCTCCCTTACAGCCCCGGAAAACGTCCGGGGCGTTTTTTGTTTTGAGCACAGAAAGCTGATCGATAGTGCTCTCTTCCCAGCAACGTCTTTCTCAGATGTTAAAAGGCACTTCCTGCTCCCCCAGATCCTCTTCCGGGACATAGTCCCGACGGCTATAGGCATTATTCCCGGTCTAAATTGAGTTTCGTATCTCATGACAGGGGGACACTTCCACACGTAATCTGACTTCTATAGAGGTGGCGGAGAAGCATTCATGCCACAAGGATATCGCTTTAGCGATGCTCTGCCTGGGCTGGCCCAACGTTTCATTCAAGGTCAGGTTAATGTGAAGGAGGATCAAGATGCTACTGATAGCAGAGGGTATCCATAAACGATTTAAGCATATCCAGGTTTTGCAAGGTGTAGACCTCCAGGTTGAGCGGGGTGAAGTCATTGGCGTGGTAGGTGAAAACGGCTCAGGCAAAAGCACCCTACTGCGTATTATTGTGGGCCTCCTGCCCCTTGATGGCGGCAGCGTAAAAATGAACAGCAAATACGGATACTGCCCCCAAGAGCCTTTGTTCTTCGATGGGCTCACGATGGAAGAAAACATTGTCTACTTTGGAGCTGGCTATGGGCTTTCCCGACAGCAAGCTCTCAAGCGGGGCCATGATTTGATGGAGCGACTCAACTGCCGCCAGTATAGCAGCAGGTTGACAAATACCCTTAGCGGCGGCACACGGCAGAAACTAAATCTAATCCTGGCGCTTCTCCATGACCCGGACCTCCTGCTTTTGGACGAACCGTACCAGGGTTTTGACTACGAGTCCTATCTGGATTTCTGGAAACTGGCGGGAGAAATGGCCAAGCTGGGGCGCTCATCTGTAGTGGTAAGCCACTTAGTGTATGACCACAGCCAGCTTTCCCGGCTGTTCCGCCTGGAGGGAGGAAAGGTTGTTTATGAATAACTCACGTCTTCTGACCGCGGTACAGATGCAAGCATTAGAGTACCGGCAGCGCTGGCTGCTGTTACTGATTGTGCTGGTCATGCCAGCAGTCCTCTTCGCTGCAAACTATTACAGTATGCCTGCGGGCGAGCTATCACCTTTCGAGGTTCCTACGCGCGGTGGTTCCGTCACGGTTCAAATTGAATCCAGAGAGACATGGCCTATGACCATTGGCATTATGGGCGTCACCTGGGGTGTCTCTACTGTTGCATTTTTTGGCGTGGTTGGCAGTCTGCGTAAGGATCGGCGGCTGCTCCTGTGTGGCTACCCGGCCTGGCAAATTCTGCTCGCACGGTTAGGACTTCTCGTTGGCCTATCTGTTCCTCTAGCCCTGGTCGGAATGCTGCCCTACACCGTGATCTCATCATCGCTGCATCCGGGACTCGTGTGGCTGGCCTGTTTTCTGGCTGCATTCATCGCAGCAGGTTTCGGTCTCCTGGTCGGTATCCTCCTGCCCAGGCCAATGGAAGGGCTGCTGATGGTAATTCTGGGGACGGGCGTGGGTATGTCATTAGGAGGAGATGCTGCCAAATATTTCTTCCTTTACCCCTCCATGCAATTGCTCACGATAGGTCGTTTGTCGAATGATCCCTGGCCCTACCCGTATATCGCACAAAGCCTGCTGGTTGCCGTGGCAATGATAGCTCTGGCGCTCGTCATCTGGTGGTGGCGCACCCGGTTGCCGCAGCGTGTCCAGCCATAGTCTCGATCACACAATCCCAATTGCTCGCATCGTCCTATGTGAGTTGTACAGGAGAAACCATTGTGAAGATTGCACGCCGTATTTATGTCGCGTTTGCCTGGTTGTTTGCTGTTGGAATCCTTGCGCAAGTGTTCCTGGTTGGGTTGAGCCTGCTCGGTGGGCGTCCAAGCTGGGATGACCATATCGGACTCGGTCACAGCCTGGGAGGCTTTGCCCTGCTGCTGATCTTGCTCGCCTATTTAGGCCGCTTCCCGCGATCTATGAAGCGGCTGACGTGGCTCAACTTCGCCATTTACTTTCTGATTGCTGATGTTGTGATTTTTATGCGCGATTCTGCTCCGACCATTGCCGCCCTGCACCCGGTACTGGCGGTGGTCCTATTCTCGGTTACCGGGACGCTGGCGGTCCGAAGCTGGATGATTGTGCGTGCGCCGCAAACAGAAAGCGCAGGACAAAACAAGCCCGTCAGGTCATCAGCCACGGGAAATCAGGGGTTGATTGAGTCAGAATAGGTTAAAAAATATGTAACTGCAAAAAATCGGCTGGTGGCGATGGATCATTCAGGTAACTCTCCGGTAGATATGGCTCAGACTCCCTCTCAGGTAGCGGCATTACCAACTACCGGGGAGTCTGGGGCCTCAGTTATACAAGTACTTTGGATGCTCACGCTAGTCTCTTGCACTGGGCATCTTCCTGATCTCTCTTCCAGCCTATATCCACGACCTGAACGACGCCGTCGATTGGCCTGCCTTGGAGAAACCAGTCAAGCCTATCTTTGCGCTCGCCCTATTCAAAACATCCCTATCGATTGCGGTAGTCCTTATCTGCTTCACCCTGGCGGGAATTATATTCCGGCACAAGCGCGATGATCGGATGGCGATATACGCATCATTCCTGCTGTTATTCTACGGCGTTGCCTCAGCAGGCCCCCTGGAACAACTGGCGGTTTATGATCCGAGCTTCGAACGAATAGGGCAAACGGCTGTGTTTTTAGCGGGTATTCCCTGGGTATTCTTCTTCTGTCTCTTTCCCAGCGGTCATTTTGTTCCCCACTGGGGTAAATGGGTGGCGATTGCCTCGTTCCCGTGGGCCATCGTGCTGGCAGTCTTTCATCCCTTTAGCCAGATCGCAGGTGGACCTCTGCCGCCGCTTATCGAATTGATATGGACCATGAGTCTTGCCCTGCTGACCGTATATGTGCAGGTCTGGCGTTATCGCCACGTATCCACCATAGTCGAACGCCAACAAACCAAATGGATCGTTTTTGGTCTCTTAGTGGCACTGGCATTCTTTACAGCATCAACGATCCCCTGGGTTTATGTCAACAATCGCCCTTCAGGTACGATTGGGACAAAATGGGCGAATTGGATCATGTTTTTTCTGCAGGTAATCTGGATCATCTCACTCTGCACACTTCCACTCTCGATGTCTATTGCCGTGCTGCGCTACCGACTATGGGATATCAACCTCATTATTAAGCGGACTCTTGTCTACACCTCCCTCACGGCCCTGGTAGTCGCTATCTATGTGGTCATCGTTGGATCGCTCGGCGCAATGTTTCAAACACATAGCAGTTTCCTTATCTCCTTTCTGGCTACTGGTGTTGTTGCCATGTTATTTCAACCTCTGCGTGAGCATTTGCAGCGGGGAGTCAATCGATGGATGTATGGTGACCTTGATGATCCTTATATGGTATTAACCCAACTGGGCCAGCAAGTAGAAAAGGCTTTGGTTCCGACAGAGGTTCTGCCCATTCTGGTAGAAACAGTGGCACGCGCGCTTAAGCTGCCCTACGTGGCAATCGCGCTGAAGCAAGGGCACAAATTCAGAATAGCATCGGAATTTGGGTCTGTTCCAGATTGGCCACGGAGCGACGCAGGTGGCGAAAAAGAGGCGGAAGTCCTTATGCTTCCACTCGTTTATCAATCTGAGCTTATCGGGCAATTAACTCTGGCCCCTCGCAGCCCCAACGATCCATTTATACCAACCGAGCGTGTTTTGCTCGAAGACATTGCGCGCCAGGTGGGGGTAGCTGCTCACACGGTACAGTTGACTGCGGATTTGCAACAATCACGCGAGAGATTAGTCACTACGCGCGAGGAAGAGCGCCGCCGCTTGCGCCGCGATCTCCACGATGGGCTTGGCCCAGCACTGGCAGCTATGTCGTTCAAACTGGATGCCAGTGCTAACCTGGTCGAACAGGATCCCGAAAGAGCGCGGGCTTTAATCGCGGAACTCAAAGTGCAGATACAGACCTTCCTGGCTGATATTCGGCAGATTGCCTATAACCTGCGCCCGCCTGCCCTCGATGAGTTAGGGCTGATTGGTGCTCTACGAGAACATATCGCATCTAGCCATGCGCAAGGTTTACGAATCTCACTGGAAGCGCCTGAAATTTTGCCCCCCTTAGCAGCGGCGGTTGAGGTCGCAGCCTACCGGATAGCGCTTGAAGCAATTAACAACGTCTATCGACATGCTCATGCTCAGCATTGCAGCGTCCGGCTCTCGCTCTGCGAAGAACTGTGCCTGGAAGTCAGCGACGATGGGCGCGGCATGCCCGATCAGGTTCGCGCCGGAGTGGGGTTGGTTTCCATGCGTGAGCGGGCAGAGGAACTGGGTGGGACTTGCGCGTTTGAAAACCGCCCTGGCCGGGGAGTTCGCATCCTGGTGCAGTTGCCTTTGATGACGAATATGGAGGGGACGTGGAAAGCATACGAATCCTGATTGTAGATGATCACACCCTGTTTCGCGAGGGATTACGCGCGCTGCTGGCATCTGTGCCCGATATTGATGTGGCAGGCGAGGCGGCCAGTGGTCAAGAAGCCCTGGATAAGGCTGGCGATCTTCAGCCAGACGTTATTCTGATGGATATCCAAATGTCAGACCTCAACGGTATTGAAGCAACTCGCCGCATCCTCCACAACCATCCACATATCGGGATTATCATGCTGACGATGTTTAAAGATGACAACTCCGTATTTGCGGCGATGCGTGCAGGCGCACGCGGGTACGTCCTAAAGGGCGCTGATCAAAGCGTCGTATTACGTGCCGTGCATGCCGTTGCTAAAGGCGAATCTTTGTTCAGCCCTGAAATTGCCAAACGGCTGATGGATTTCTTTGCAGAATCTGACACCGACTATGCCGACAGAGATTTTTCCCGAACTGACTGCACGCGAGCGTGAAATCCTAACACTCATCGCGCAAGGAGATACGAATGCCGAAATCGCCGCGACGTTGACACTAAGCGTAAAAACAGTCCGTAACCATGTCTCCAACATTTTCAGCAAACTGCAAGTAGCCGACCGCGTGCAGGCGGCCATTCGCGCGCGCGAAGCAGGCTTCGGCAATGAATAATATGCGCTCGTCCCCGCACGATCTAATGCTACTTTGTGATTCTTAAGCGCTTGGCCAGAGTATGGAGTTCTGGAATCATCAGGGAGGAATAACCCTGGACGTATTCCACACTTCTCGATACGAAATACCTCTTTATCTGCCAGTTTTTTATTTTATATATATAATAGAAGAAGACTTAAACCGTGCTGAGTGAGGTCCCTCATCTCTGCGTCCATTCCTGATAATCCGGCTGTTCTATTCGCAAATTCACTATCGCAGAGTGCTAAGAGTGTTTGAAGCTCTCCTTTAGCTCAGCCTCGGTCAAGGAGGTCACTAAAATGTTCCCAGAACACATCCTTGTTCTTTTCGATCAAGCGATTATTTCCCCACAACTGCTGTCTCATGCAGCTAAGATTGCTAAGGTGAGTGGGGCCTCCATTACTCTGCTTAATGTGTTGGATGCAACGATATCGGGTCCACACGAACAGTTCATCGATCCACTCCAATGGCAGCTAATCAAAACGGAAGCGGAATCCAGTCTGAATAAAGTCGCGGAACGTCTTCAACTGCATGACTTACAAGTGCAGAAAGCCATCCTGGAAAATTGGTCTATCGAACGTATCCTCAAATATATACAGGACAACTCCGTAGATTTGGTTGCAGTAAACAAACAAGGGGAGAGCATTGGGGAGAAACTGCATACTCTACTGCGCTATATCAATATTCCAATGCTGATTGCTCCGTCTAAAGAACTCATTTCAGATGAAATCACAATGGACAGTTATCAGAAAATACTGGTTCCACTCGATGGTTCTCAGCGAGCGGAAATCGCTCTGCCAACCGCTGCTAACTTAGCCAAGGCTTTTGACGCCTCTTTATTGCTCACTCACGTGGTACATAAACCCGAAATGCCAAGCCGCACGCCTGCTTCGGCTGAAGATTTTGAACTACTCGATCGCCTTATAGAGCGAAATCGGGCCGAAGCGTTGAAATACCTGGAGCAATTGGTATCAAGGGTGGACGCAAAAGCGGAACTGCGACTTCTGGTAAGCGAAAAGGTGAGCACTGCCCTGCATAATCTGAGCGAGCAAGAAACGATTGATCTCGTCGTTTTGAGCGCTCACGGCTATTCAAGCGAACCGCAGTGGCCTTACGGCAGTATTGCCTATAATCTCATTAGCTATATAGACCAGCCCCTTTTGGTCATCCAAGATTTTCCTTCCAGTGATATTCCAACAAGCCAACAGGAAGTTTCCGTCAGAGAGAAATCCAACAGGGCGTAACTTTATGGTTGTTTCCCAAACTGAAGATATCCAAGATGTTGCTCGGGTTCTGCCTGAAGAGTTAGCCGCACGTCAGACATTAGAAGACAGTGCATTCCAATTCGCACAGGAACAAGTTGTGACGCGCAAGCGTGCTCAGCACCCGATTCCACTGTTACAGCATCCGAAGTTAATCGAAGGGCTGTTGGAGCAAGCTCATCAATATTTCTCAAAAAACGCGGAGGATGAGCTTGTGATTTCCTACGCGGGCGAGTGGCTCCTCGATAACTTTTATCTCATTCAGCGAAGCCTTCGCCAGACTCTTGAGGATATGCCCACTTCGTTCTACAAAAAACTGCCAACGCTGGTTGGTTCAATGTGGGCAGATTATCCTCGTGTTTATGCGCTTGGGTGCGCCATCGTAGACAATACGGATGCGAATTTTAACCTGCAACAGATCAAAACCTTCGTGGACAGTTACCAGCAAGTAACGCCATTGACTATGGGAGAATTGTGGGCACTCCCAACCATGCTGCGCATCAGAGTTCTGGAAGTTTTAGCCGCTACGGTGGTCCAACTGGCTGGGCTACAGGCCGAGTTGCAGCAGATCGCTGCATACCCGCCCAACATGAATTCTAGACATTCCCTCGGAAACAATTGTAGCGAACTGCGTTACCAGTCTACGAATGCTCAATATTCAGGACTGGAAACCGTTCTTTGAAGATGTCAGCCTTATTGAACAGATTCTACGACAGGATCCCGGCTGAAATTTATGCAGATATGGACTTTGAAACACGCAATGCCTACCGAAGCGTCGTCGAGGAAGCGGCGCTGGAATCGGCATCACGATGAGGAAACGGTAGCGCGAAAAGCCATTGCCCTGGCTCAACAAGCCGCGGAGGTATCGTTTTCGGAGAATGGACGGACTTCAAATCGACTGGTTCACGTGGGTTACTACCTGATAGACAGGGGCCACGAACAGCTCGAACAAGCGCTTGGATATCGTCCCTCTCTGAGAACGCGATCACGCCAGTGGCCCACAAGGCATCCTACCCTAATTTATCTCGGCAGTATTTTTATGCTGACTCTATTGATTGTGCTAGGAGTTGGAAGCTACACGCTCTCTGCTGGCGCTTCGGTGTGCCAGATTCTTGCTGCCTGCTTTCTCGCGCTCATTCCAGGGATCAGCATATCTGTCAATATGGTGAATTGGATTCTTACGCATACTTTAGAGCCGCGCATTCTCCCAAAAATGGATTTTGAACAGCAAGTCCCGACTCCTTATCAAACGATGATTGTGATTCCTGCGCTGCTCGCCAACACTGAAGAAGTCGAGGCGCTGGTACAACAGCTTGAACTACACTTTCTGCGTAATCCGGAGGCAGGACTTTATTTTGCGCTTCTAGCCGATTTTGCCGACGCACCAGAACAACACATGGAAGGCGACGAAGCTTTATTGGACGACATGAGTCGCCGGATCAATATTCTGAATGCCCGATATCAAAGGCAGGCGGGCGAGCGATTCTACTGTTTTGTGCGTGAACGGCGCTGGAATCCGGCACAGAATGTTTGGATGGGTTGGGAGCGCAAGCGCGGCAATCTGAGTGAGTTTAACCAACTCTTATTGACAGGAACGCCCGGTTCGTATATGACGCAGGTTGGCGATATGGCAGTTCTCAGCGCCATCCACTTTGTTATTACGCTCGATGCGGATACCGTGCTGCCCAAGGGCAGCGCTCTGCGGTTGATCGGAACCCTGGCCCATCCGCTCAATCATGCTGAGTTCTCGCCTGATGGAACTCAAGTTATTTCCGGCTATACGATCTTACAGCCGCGAGTAGAGGTTTTACCCGCCGCAGCTAACCGTTCGCAATTTGCGCGGCTGTTTGCGGGTGACACCGGGATTGATCTCTATACGCTGGCGGTGTCGGACACTTATCAAGACTTGTTTGGTGAAGGGATATATGTTGGCAAAGGCATCTATGATGTAGCCACCTTTGAACGCAGTCTTGCTGGACGCACGCCGGAAAATACCCTGCTCAGTCACGATCTTTTTGAGGGCCTTCATGGGCGAGCCGCGTTAGTCACGGATATCCTCCTGCTCGAAGACTACCCGGCAATTATCTGCTCCATATTCGCCGCTTGCATCGTTGGATTAGAGGAGACTGGCAGTTACTACCCTGGATTCTGCCCCGTGTTCCCGGCTGAAGGCTCCCGTCTTCCCTCTGTTTTCTCTGTAATTGATCGCTGGAAGATTATAGACAATCTGCGGCGCAGTCTATACAAACCCGCACTACTCCTGCTATTTGCAGCCGGATGGTTGTGGCTCCCTGGTTCGGCGCTTACCTGGACGCTGCTCACTCTCCTGTTCACATTGATGCCGCTTATTCCAAACCGGATCAGCCAGCTTTTCCAAACCCTCCGTGGAAAACCGATGCAGCAGTGGCTACTAAGTATCGCATTTCTGCCCTTTGAAGCCCTGACGAATCTCAGCGCCATCTTTGTCACGATTCCTCGGCTCATCCGACACAAAAACCTGCTGCAATGGACAAGTGCGGCGCATACCGCCACAACATTTTGAAAACCGAGGCATGGGTTCTGAAATGCTGCTTGCAGAGATGTCCAGTCTTAGGTTTAGCACTGCTGATCGGATTTGTCCGTCCTCAGGCTCTTATTGGTCAGCGCTCCATTTATATTGCTCTGGATGCTGGCCCCCTGGATTGCCAGTGCTATCAGCCAGCCGATTGAGCGGAATAAAGCCTCCTTATCACCCCAGCAGCACCAGCAGTTACGGATCTCGCCCGCCGTACGTGGCTGTATTTTGAGCAGTTTATCGGACCTGCCGATCATTGGCTTCCCCCTGATCATTTTCAAAAATCGCCGCGTAATATCGTCGCGCATCAAACATCACCCACGAATATTGGCTTGCTCCTGCTCTCAACACTGACCGCATACGACTTTGGTTATATCGGGAAGATGGAACTGGCTATTCGATTACGCTCCACATTTGAGAACCTGGATAAACTTGAGCGCTATCGCGGGCATTTCTTGAATTGGTACAACACGAAACGCTTGAACCCCTGCCTCCCGCTTACGTATCCACCGTTGATAGCGGCAATCTGGCTGGTTGTTTGCTGGCACTGCGACAAGGGCTAGCGAACTTGGATACCCTTCCCATTCTGAGAACCCAGCGGTGGGATGGGATGCTAGATACGCTGGCTGTACTGGACGATATCCTTAATGGATTGAGAGTAACAAGTGTGAGCCAGTTGCAGAAGAGTCTGCGGGGCATTCGGCGATGAGATTGAGCGTCTACGCGATCAGCCAACAACCTGGGCGCAGTTGATCACCACCCTGTTAGACGAGCGATGGCCGGAATTTGGACAACAACTGATTACGTTTATTGATGCAGAGGGTGAACATCTAGACGAAACGCTGCGTGCCGATCTGCGCATTTACCTGGAGCGCAGCCGCGCCCAACTATTCTCGATGAGGCGCGACATGGAGGTCTTGCTGCCCTGGCTTCCTCTGTTTAACGAGCGGCCAGCACTTTTCACGTCGACCACGGTTGCTGCCGCCGTCCACGAACAGTGGCAAGCACTGGTGGAAGCCTTACCTGTCCTGTCACCGTTTGGACAGATTACAGAAGTTTCCCGCAAAGGAGAGCAGCAGCTACTGTTGTTGCAGCAACAACTGCTCGCTCAACCCGTTCAGGATAGCGAAGCGTCAGCCTGGTGCAGCCGATTAATGGAAGCACTGGAGTCCGCTCGAAGTTCAGCTATAGCTTTGATGATCGGCTTTTCTGATCTCCGCCAGGCTGCCGAAAACTACTTCCAGGCCATCGACTTTGGCTTCTTGTTCGACTCCTACCGCTGCCTATTTCATATTGGCTATAACGTTACTACCGAAACCCTTGACAATAGTTACTATGACTTGCTGGCTTCTGAAGCACGAATTGCCAGCTACATAGCCATTGCTAAAGGCGATGTTCCGCCTCAACATTGGCTGCATATGGCTCGCCCCTTATCCGCGCTCGATGGCACGCAGGCGCTTCTGTCGTGGAGCGGGACCATGTTTGAATACATAATGCCCTGGCTCCTGATGCAACATTATGAAAATACGCTCCTGTATCAAAGCTGTCAGGTCGCTGTGAAACATCAGATTGCGTATGGGAGGCAGAAAAACGTTCCGTGGGGAATCTCCGAATCAGGGTACTATGCATTTGACAGCAACCTCAACTATCAATATCGAGCTTTTGGTGTGCCTCGGCTGGCGTTTAAGCGTGGGCAGGCTGCCGATTTGGTGATTGCTCCCTACGCCTCCATTATGGCGCTGCCTCTCGCACCGCAAGAAGTGATGCAAAATATCACGCGGCTCAACGAAATCTCAGCGCTGAGTACCTACGGCTTCTACGAGGCTATCGATTACACGGCTAGCCGCCTGCCTCTTGGCGAAACCCAAGCTGTAGTTCAAGAATATATGGCTCACCATCAGGGGATGATTTTTGTTACCCTGGGAAACTATCTCTTCGAGAACATCATGGTGCGGCGGTTTCATACCGATCCCCGGATGCAGAGCGTGGATCTCCTCTTGCAAGAGCGAATTCCCCAACAAGTGTTCACCCAACCCGCTATCCCTGATGAAAGCCCAGATGTGGGGGTGGACCAAACGAGGATCGGGCTTGTTCCCTGGTCCGCACCAGTGGATGCTGATACACCATCCGTTCACTACCTGTCAAATGGGCGCTATTGTGTGTTGATTACCAGTGCGGGCGGCGGCTACAGCCAGTGGAACGAGACGGCTTTAACCCGCTGGCATGCGGACACTACGCTGGAAAACTGGGGAACATGGGTTTATATCGTTGATCGAGATAGTAACAGGCAGTGGTCCGCCAGCTTCCAACCAACTGCCACACTCCCTGAGTCCCAAGGCGTTTTATTTTATGCGCACAAAGCTGAATTCCGACGGCGTGATCAGGATATTTCAGTCCAAATGGAAATCACGGTCGCACCGGACGACGATCTGGAAATTCGCCGGATTACGGTCACAAATCACAGTGACCGTCCACGTCATTTGCGATTGGTCAGCTACGGTGAAGTTGTACTCGCGCCACAACAAGCGGATCAGCGACACCCTGCTTTCAACAAAATCTTTATTGAGAGCGAATATCATTCTGATGTGAAAGGACTGCTCTTCCGTCGTCGCCTACGCTCGGAGCAGGAAGATCCACGATATATGATGCATGTCCTCGTTACCGGGGCGGACGAAAACAATCCTGTGTTTTATGAAACGGATCGGGCCGCATTCATAGGGCGAGGTCAGACTGCGCGAACTCCAACCGCATTTCATATTGATAAACAGAGCATGTCCGGTACCGTCGGAGCCACACTCGATCCCATTCTATCGCTCGGTCAGGATATTGAGCTTCAACCCTATACATCCGTACAGCTTGCCTTCCTGACTCTGGCGTCCAATTCACGCCAAAAACTCATGACTCTGGCGGAGATGTACCAGGATTGGACCTATATTGAGCGCGCATTTGAGCAAAGCCGTTATCGCAGTGAGCGGGAACTGCGGCAAATGGCCCTGAGTACAGCTCAGGTGGAACTGTTTCAGAAACTACTTGGAGCGCTGCTTTATCCGCATTCACGGCTGCGCGCCGCTTCCACCATACTGGCAGCCAATACGCAAAATCAGTCCGGGTTGTGGGCATTTGGGATTTCGGGTGATTATCCTATTTTGCTGGTACGCGTTGGTGATGAGTCTGAGTTTGAACTGGTCCATACCCTGCTTCAGGCACATACCTATTGGCGTAATCGCGGGCTGAAGGTGACGTTCGTCATTTTGAACCAGCGTGATACAGAGTATACGCAGGAACTCTATAACCAGGTCCATCGTTTGATAGTACGTATGGGCAGTGAAATCTGGATTAATCGCCACGACGGTATTTTTATCCTGAATGCGGATCAAATGTCTGAGGCTAGCCGCGTCCTGATCGAGACAGCGGCGCGCGTACTTCTGGACGGTAAAAAGGGTTCGCTGCATAACCAGTTGGAGGTCTTGCAGGAGCAGGCGGTTTATCTTCCGCCTTTCACGCCCCTACCCGGCTCTCAACTCCCCGAGGATATGCCAGCCCTTGAACGACCTCAGAATTTGCTGTTCGACAACGGATGGGGCGGCTTTAGCCCGGATGGACGAGAATATCTCATCTATCTCCAGGAAGGGCAGCAGACTCCGGCCCCCTGGATTAATGTGATTGCAAATCCCCAATTTGGCTTTACCGTATCCGAAGTTGGATCCGGGTTTAGTTGGAATGCCAATAGTAGTGAAAACCGCCTGACGGCCTGGCGCAATGATCCGGTGAGTGACATTCCCAGTGAAGCACTCTATCTGCGAGACGAAGAAACGGCTGCCGTATGGTCGCCAACGCCACTTCCAGCACCCACTCAGGAACCCTATCTTGTCCGGCATGGGGCAGGTTACACCATCTTTGAGCATCACAGTCACGGCCTGAGGCAGCAACTACGTCTCTTCGCCGCCATCGATGATTCAGTGAAAATCATCCATCTTCGGTTGGAAAACGTGTGGCAGACGCCGCGCCGGATTACAGCTACGTACTATGCAGAGTGGGTGCTTGGTACGCTCAAAGACATCACTCAAGCTTACATTGTGCCAGATTTTGATGTCGATAATCAAACGCTGTTGGCCCGCAATCCTTATAGTATGGAATTTGGGGGACACGTCACCTTTGCGGCGGCAAGCAAAAATCTACACGGGTTGACAACTGATCGAAACGAGTTTCTGGGGCGGCGGGGGTCCTATCGCGAGCCAGCCGCGTTGAACCGAGTTGGTTTGGCGGGAACTGTGCAGGCAGGGACCGATCCTTGTGCCGTTCTTCAGTTGCATATTGACCTGCCGCCGGGCGGGAGTGAAGAAGTCGTGTTCCTGATCGGCCAGGGCGAAAACCGTGAAGCCGCTTTGGCTCTCGTGCAGCGTTATCGCGATCCTGAGCAGGTTGAACAGGCGTGGGGCAAGGTAAGTTCTTTCTGGGAGAGTTTGCTGACCACTGTCACCATCAAAACTCCAGAAATCAGTATGAATGTGATCATGCGCTGGCTACTTTACCAGACTCTCAGTTGTCGCATCTGGGGACGATCTGCGCTTTACCAATCCAGCGGAGCGTTTGGCTTTCGCGACCAGTTGCAAGATGTCATGGCGCTGCTTCATATTCGCCCCGAACTGACCCGAGACCATATTCTAGCCGCGGCGCGCTGCCAGTTTGAGGCAGGAGATGTACTGCATTGGTGGCATCCCCCGTCTGGGCGAGGGATTCGTACCCGCTTCTCGGATGATTTGCTCTGGCTACCCTATGTGGTTGCGCGCTATGTTGCTATCACCGAGGATCATACTATTCTTCAAGAGCGGCTTCCTTTCCTCAAAGGAGAGCCTTTGAAACCCGATGAAGAAGAACGGTATGGTTTTTACGAATCGACGGCTGAGACATTCACTCTCTACGAACACTGCCGACGCGCCTTGGAGAAAGGTTTTACGTCAGGTCTGCATGGTCTTCCCCTGATGGGTGCAGGCGATTGGAATGATGGCATGAATCGCGTTGGAGCTGAAGGCCGCGGCGAAAGTGTCTGGGTCGGGTGGTTCCTGTGTGCAACCATGTCGCAGTTTATCCCGCTGTGTGCAAAGATGGATGATAACAAGTTTGCGAGTCTGTTGGAAAACCGTACCAACGATCTACAACAGGCTATTGAGCAACATGGCTGGGATGGCGAGTGGTATCTGCGTGCCTTCTATGATGATGGCAGTCCACTTGGATCGTCTAAGAACGATGAATGTCAAATTGACTCTATTGTTCAGTCGTGGAGTGTACTTTCCGGGGCAGCGAACGCGGAACGCGCCCAACAAGCGATGCAAGCAGTCAATCAGCAATTGGTTAAAGATGAGGACGCCCTGATTCTCTTATTCACACCGCCGTTTGATCAAACCGAACACGATCCAGGGTATATCAAGGGCTATCCACCGGGAATTCGGGAAAATGGCGGCCAATATACACATGCTGCCATTTGGACAGTCTGGGCCTTTGCTCAGATGGGACAAGGAGACCGAGCGATGGAGTTATTCGATATGCTCAATCCTATTACCCACAGCGATTCGCCAGACAAAGGCCAACGGTATCGAGTTGAACCATACGTTATTGCCGCCGACGTTTACAGCGTCCCGCCCCACGCGGGGCGAGGCGGCTGGACATGGTATACAGGGTCTTCAGGCTGGATGTATCGTTTGGGTTTAGAAGCCATTCTCGGTTTCCACCGGGAGGGCCAGACTTTGCATGTAAATCCCTCCATTCCTACTCATTGGTCCGGTTTTGAATTCACGTACCGCTACCATACATCAATCTACTATATTAAGGTCGAACGTCTGGCCGGAGACGAGTTGAAAGTTCGACAGCTTATATTGAACGGGCAAGTGCTCCCTGGAAACAGTGTGCCACTCGTTGATGATGGACGGGAGCATCATGTAACGGTACGTGGATAAATTGCGGCTTTCCATAGGGTTTCCTAGCTCGACGTGTATATCGATCGCTACATTTTTATCTGTGAGTTCAAAATACCGCCGACGGGTTTTGACCGCTTTCTCTAGCCGAAGGGCCGCCAGTAAAAACTGCCAGCTTAGGCGTGTTCGGCAGTGACCAAACGACGCAGCACTGTGGGCAAGATGCCGCCATTGGCATAATACTCAATTTCGACGGGCGTATCCAGGCGTACGGTCATCACAAAGCTAAATTGGGTGTGATCGGGCTTATCGACCTTGACAATGATGTCCTGTCTGGGCGTCATCTTGGGGTGGATTCCCTCAATAGTCAAGACTTCCTGGCCTGTTAGTCCCAAAGTTTCGGCATTCTGGCCAGCCTTGAACTGCAAGGGCAGCACGCCCATACCCACCAGATTACTACGATGCGTGCGCTCAAAGCTCTCGGCCAGCACTGCACGCACGCCAAGCAGCAGCGGCCCTTTCGCCGCCCAGTCGCGTGAACTGCCCGTGCCGTATTCCCTCCCGGCAATAATGACAACGGGTACACCCTCGCGCTTGTACTGCATGGCCGCATCGAAAATAGTCAAGCGCAGGTCGTCAGGATAATGAACGGTCATGCCACCTTCCACGCCCGGAACCATCCGATTTTTGATCCGGATATTGGCGAATGTGCCACGTACCAGCACACGATCGTTGCCGCGCCGCGCGCCATATTGGTTAAAATCCTGGCGCTGCACACCCAGTTCAGCCAGATAACGACCCGCTGGGCTGTCGGCAGGAATATTTCCGACGGGAGAAATGTGGTCAGTGGTGATGCTATCACCGAAGATGGCAAGCACGCGCGCGTTTTGGATCGTTTGGCCAGGCGTTGTCCCATTGAAGAAAGGGGGTTTCTGGATATAAGTCGAATCCGTGTTCCAGGGATACAGCAGACTGTCACCGCTCGATATAGCATTCCAGTCGGGGTTACTGTCCTCCACATGGTTATACAGCCGTGCAAAGGTTTCAGGTTTGGAAGTCCGCGCGATAGTGTCAGAAATTTCCTGCTGGCTCGGCCAGATGTCACGCAGAAAAACGGGACTGCCATATTGATCCTCACCAATTGGTTCATTGATAAGATCAATATCCATCGTCCCGGCCAGTGCGTAGGCTACGACCATCGGCGGCGAAGCCAGAAAATTAGCTTTAACCAGCGGGTTGATGCGCCCTTCAAAGTTGCGATTTCCACTCAAAATCGCCGCCGTGACGATATTGGTATCGGCCACTGCCTGTGCCACACGTTCGGGCAGGGGGCCGCTGTTACCGAGACAGGTCATGCAGCCATAGCCGGCAATGTTAAAACCGAGCATGCTGAGCGGCTCCATCAGTCCCGCGTCTTTGAGATATTCTGTCACGACCCTGGAACCGGGGGACATGCTGGTCTTTACATATTCAGGAACACACAGGCCTCGCTCGACCGCTTTTTTCGCCAGCAGTCCCGCGCCGATCATGACCGATGGATTGGATGTGTTCGTGCAGCTCGTAATCGCGGCAATGACCAGGGCACCGTGCCCGATTTCGACTGTCTCTTGATTGTGATCGTTTGCGCCCACGCTTATGGAAGCACGCTTATTCAGATCGGGTGCTTGCATTCCATATCCACCGCTGCTGATCGAATCGGTTAAGGCATTTCGAAAAGTCTTTTTTACCTGTGAGAGCGCGATCCGATCTTGCGGGCGCTTCGGCCCTGCCAGGCTCGGCTCAATGCTGCTCAGATCGATTTCCAGCGTACTGCTAAATTCAGGATAGGGCAGATCGTCGGAGCGGAACAGGCCCTGTGTTTTGTGATAATGCTCGACCAACGCGACTTCGGCTGCGGTACGCCCTGTGCGCCGCAGATAATTCAGCGACTCAGCATCAACCGGGAAAAAACCGATCGTCGCGCCGTATTCGGGTGCCATATTGGCAATCGTGGCCCGATCAGGCAAGGACATCTGGTTAAGACCTGGGCCGTAAAACTCAACAAACTTTTCTACTACACCTCGCTTACGCAGAGCCTGTGTCACGGTCAGCGCAAGGTCGGTTGCTGTCGCGCCTTCAGGAAGTTTTCCAATGATTTTTACTCCAATCACTTCAGGCGTCAGGATATAAACGGGCTGGCCGAGCATGGCAGCTTCGGCTTCAATGCCGCCTACCCCCCAACCGAGAATTCCCAGTCCGTTGATCATCGTGGTATGCGAATCCGCGCCGACGAGAGTGTCAGGAAAAACAACGATAAAATCGCCTTCAGATGCAGTGCGTACCCCTTTGGCTAGATATTCGAGATTGACCTGATGCACGATACCCGTTCCAGGGGGTATAACACGCCAATTGTTGAAAGCTTTTTGTCCCCAATGGATGAAAGCATACCGTTCGCGGCTGCGCTGCAATTCGATCTGCGCATTGAGCCGCAGCGCATCACTGGTTCCAAAGTGATCCACCTGGATTGAATGATCGATCACCAGATCGACTGGAATTTGCGGCTGAATCTTGCTGGCATCGCCGCCAAGAGCGTGCATCGCGTCGCGCATCGCAGCGAGGTCAACCAGACAGGGCACGCCCGTCATGTCTTGCAGCAGAACGCGCGCGGGTTTAAACGGGACTTCGCGTTGTTTGAGGGCTTTCGGATTCCATTGTGCCAGACTGATCACATCGTCTTCGCTGATCTCGAATCCGTCACAGTGGCGCAGCAGCGACTCCAGCAAGATACGAATACTGAAGGGCAGCCGCGCAAGGGACGTAATGCCCATTTCTTCTAAACGTGCCAGACGATAGTAGTAGGCCTGGCCACTGCCTGTGTGAAGGGTCGCGTGCGCACCGAAGTAGTTCTTGGCAGTCATCATTGCACCTTTTTTGCTAGATTGTGTCGAAAAGCAAGATTTGGGTTGGAACACCTATAAGCATCATATGAGCATTTGGATTATTATTCAAACTGATAATTTCGATAGGATTTATTGAGATTGTCTATGAGGGAGGCTGCCGTGAGTCTCGACCTGCATAAGATTCGTATTTTTGCGACGATTGCGCGTCTGATGAGTTTCACACGCGCAGCGGATCACCTGCATATGACACAGCCGACCGTTTCGCAGCAGCTTGCCATGCTCGAGGCGCAGATGGGCACAATGCTGATCGAGCGTGATACACGGCGGCTGTGGCTAACGCCAGCGGGGGAAACGCTGCTCCCTTATGCCGAAAAACTCTTGACTCTGTCCGATGAGGCGTTTGAGGCAGCACGCGCGGCGGCTGGCCTGGCAGACCGCTCATTGCGGCTCGGCGTAGGGCACACGTTAGCCATCTATTTGCTGCCACCGTTATTGAGCCGTTATCAGGCGCAGTATCCGGGCCATCGTGTGCGTATCAGCGTCGGCAATACGGAGCAGCTTCTGGGGCAGGTAGCATCTGAAGCGGCGGAACTGGCCCTGGTCGGCACTCCTGCTGAGCATCCTGGGATCGTGATTATGCCGTTTATGCACGATCATCTGGTGGTGATTGTCGCACCTGGAGATGCCTGGGCGAAGCGCGCCGACGTTGACCTGGAAGAACTGCGCGAGCGTACCTTGTTGACGCGCGAATCTGGTTCAGCCCTCCATGCCAGTGTTGAGCGATTGTTAGGAGCATCCTTCCTCGCTGGCGATTCGGTGATCCAACTTGGCGAAACTGAAGCGATCAAACGTTGTGTTGAAGCCGGGTTGGGTGTCGCACTGATTCAGGGGATTGCAGTAGAGCGTGAGGTTGCCGCGGGAAATCTGTTCGCGCTGCGGCTGCGCGGTGGTGACGACAGCCGTACCTATGCGTATGCGCACCGCCACCATCATGCGCTTTCCTCGGCTGCCACTAACCTTGTGGAACTGCTTCACACCCTACCATAATAGCCGTGAGGTCGAAGGGACGCGAATAGACTGTCCTGCCCCTTCCTTTTTCAAATCCTGCCATCCGCATACAATCATTGAACGAAGGATGTAGACTACGAAAAAGGCTAACTACCTGGGGCCTGTTATTCACTTTTTTATCTCCTATATCTTCAAATTAGTACTTAAGGTTCACCTTTAAAGGAGTATTTTAGAAGGCACATTAGGTGTATTCTACGAATAGGTTCATTGCCATCCTGGCTGTTTGGACCAACGTTTTGGGGCGCGGCTTGCCGTACACCACTGTAATACCCGCCCTGAAAAATAGGCCAAAAACGGAAGTAGGGACGCGGTTAGGAAACAGTTAGTCATGAAACCGAAAAGGGGGGGGTAGCAGATCGCTCACGGCGGCGAAGTGATCAACTAATTTTTTTGAAAAGTTTGTTAGTGAGAACGTAACACGCCCTACAAGTGCATAACAAGCTCTAATCGACAGTTGACGCTTTGAAAACAGGGGTCCGGCTACTTTGAAGGGCGGGGTAGGTAACCGTACGG
This sequence comes from uncultured Chloroflexia bacterium, assembly GCA_963753545.1. Classification (GTDB taxonomy): domain Bacteria; phylum Chloroflexota; class Anaerolineae; order Aggregatilineales; family Aggregatilineaceae; genus CAVWCQ01. The sequence goes on along the minus strand of CAVWCQ010000008.1, from coordinate 3,252,495 downwards.
GTGATTTCGCTGATTGCGCCGGGCACCGAAATATCCTCAAAAACAGGTGAATTTATGAAACTCGCAGATTTGGATACTCCTTCACTCGTGATTGACTGTGACCTGATGAAACGCAACATCGCAGCGATGCAAGCTCGCTGCGACACACTTGGCATTGCGTTTCGCCCGCATATCAAAACGCATAAAGTTCCGGAGATTGCCCGGATGCAGATCGAAGCAGGTGCGGTAGGGATTGCCTGTCAGAAAGTGACCGAAGCGGAAGTGTTTGTGGATGCCGGATTTACCGATATCCAGATCCCCTACAATATCGTGGGATCACAGAAAACCGCACGCCTCGCAGAGTTAGCGACACGCTGCCGGATCAGCGTGTCAGCGGATGATCCGGTTGTCGTGGCTGGATTGGCTGATGCCTCGAACGCCGCGAAATCCCAGATTCATGTTCTGGTGGATATCGGCACGGATATTCGGCGCACAGGCACATCCCCGGAACGCGTAGTGGATCTTGCCCGGCAGATTGCCAACTCACCCTATCTGCATTTCGCGGGGATGGTCGTTTATCCGAGTCATACTGTGAATCGCCCGGCTCTGCTGAACGCGCTCGCACGGCTGAACGAGGCAGGATTCCGGGTAGAAACGATCAGCGGCGGCGGAACTCCGGCGACAATGGATATGCACGATTTTCCCGAACTGACCGAGATGCGCGTGGGAACGTATATTTTTAATGACTGCACTCAGGTTCATGCGGGTTCAGCGACGTTTGAGGACTGCGCGCTGACAATTCTCGCGACGGTGGTCAGCCATCCCGTACCGGAGCGGGTTATCCTGGATTGCGGCAGCAAAACGCTCTCCGGCGATCAGTTAAATGGTCTCTACGGTATGATCCGTGAGTATCCGCAGGCACGGATCTACAAACTCAGCGAAGAACACGCCCACGTCGATGTGAGCGCCTGTGATCCGCGCCCACGCATCGGTGAGCGTGTCCATGTGATTCCCGCGCATGTCTGTGTGGCCGTGAACCTCACTGATCACCTGTACGGTTATCGAGGTGATCAGGTCGAGGCAGTCTGGGCTGTGGCGGCGCGTGGCAAAGTCTGGTAGGAACTTCTCTACTTGCTCCGTGTCATGTTTTCTGATTGGCTGGTGGATCATGGATCGGTGATCAAACACAGCCTTCCTTGATCGACGGGCTACTTGCCCAAGAAAATAGCTGCGGATGGGCTATTTAGCGCCCACAAGTGCTTATCCCTTAACAGCGCCTGCGGTCAGACCACGCACAATATATCGCTGGAAGATCAGTACGAGCAAAACAGGCGGCAAAGCAGCCAAAATTCCAGCGGCGGCCTGTGCCGAAAAATCAGTAGAGCGCCGTCCCGTAAACTCTGTAATGATGACCGGTATCGTCTTTGCGTCGGGCGTGCTGGTCAAAAGCAGTGCGAAGAAGAACTCGTCCCAGGCCAGCAAGAAGGCAAAAACACCGGTCGCAACTAAGCCGGGTCTTGCCACCGGAAGAATGATTCGCCACAGTGTTCCCACACGAGTACAGCCATCCACGCGTGCTGCGTCTTCCAGTTCAGAGGGTAATGTCTGGAAGAAACTAGACATCATGTAAATCACAAATGGGATGGTAAAGCTCATATAGACCAGGATCAAACCGCGCTGGGTATTAAGCAGACTGCCCTCACCTAAAACAAGGTTAAAAATACTACCCCCATCTCGCAACAGGACATACAGTGGAATAATCACTGATATCCCTGGCAACATGCGCAAACTCATGTAGGCGACTAAACCGGTCCGCCGCAGTGGAAATCTCAATCTGGAAAAGGCGTAGGCCGCCAAGATTCCAAAGAACATGCTTAGCACTGCTACAGCGGTGGATACCACGAGACTATTGCGCAGCGCATAGCGGAAACCCTGTGCTGTGCGCGACGCTTCTTCGTCAGGCGTGAGGAGGTTTTTATAATTTTGCAGAGTTGGTTTATGTGGGATCCAGTGAGGCGGTGTTTCCAAAAGTTCCGCCCGTGACGAAATACTCGAAATCACCAGCCAGATCAGGGGAGCAAAAATTGCCACGAACACAAGGACCATACAGGTGTAGAGAAATCCACGCCACAAGAAGCGCTGCATTGCCATATGCTTACCCTGCTACATCTTCGGTATACAGAAGGCGGATATAAATCAAGGAAAGGAACAGCACAAACGCCGATACGAGAAATGAAAGCGCCGATCCGCTGCCTAGCTTAAGAAAGCTGAACGTCTCCTGATAGGTCAAGTAGGAAATGACCATCGTCCCGTCACTTGGACCGCCGCGCGTCATAATATAGATGATGTCAAAGACACGAAAGGCCTCAACAGTGCGTATAACCAGGATCACCATAAAGGCTGGACGCAGCAGTGGGAGCGTAATGTGAACCAAGCGCCGGAGTGCATTCGCCCCATCAATGGAAGCAGCATCATAAAGATCGAGCGGCAAACCAGCCATTGCAGCCGAAAGGATCAGGACGACAAAGGGGACTGTATGCCACACGTCGGCCACAATGACCAGATTCATCGCTCGCTGCGGATCGGCCAGCCAGGGAATATACTTATGAATCAGCCCTGTATCCAGCAACAGCCCGTTGAGCGCTCCATAGTCCGCCTGGAAAATCCAGCGCCAAAGTGCCCCATTTACGACCGTGGGAATGGCCCAGGGGATGATGATAGCCACCCGCAAAAAGCGCCACCCTTTCAGTTTTTGAGTAATCAGCAGGGCAATGAGCAGCCCTAATATGAGTTCCAGGCCAACTGAAACAAACGTAAAATAAGCTGTGCGCTTGATAGAATCCCAGAATTGGGCGTTATTTAAGAAATTTTCGTAGTTCTTCCAGCCAATATATTTTTCGCGTTCTGGGTGAGACAGCAGACTGAAGTGAAAGCTCAGGATCATTGTTTTGATCACGGGCCACAAAGTCAGGCCCAGTGTTAGCACCAGACTGGGAGCAATGAGCAAAAGCGCCAGGAGAGACTGGTTGGTTTCAGGGTTGATAAAAGATCGTACTCGATTAAGCGAAAACAAAGGCTTGTGTGTGCGAACTGCCACTCTCATCGTTCAGCCCTCATAACATGGTTCTTCCTGGGGCGACTCAGTGAGCCGCCCCACCAGAGCAGTTTGTTTGTAGGCTTCCTACTCGTACATCGACTGAACTTCTTCGATCTGGTTAACCGCATCATCCAGGGCTTCCTGTGGTGACTTGTCCCCAGTCAATGCTTGTTGCAGGGCGATCTGTATGATGCGAGAGGCTTCGTTGTAATAAGGAACCTTGGGCCTGATATTAGCATACGGGAACTGGGCGGCAAACGCTGGAACGGTCACTGGATTGCTTTCAATCAGTTCCGGTTTCTCAAAAGCATTCTGCCAGATTGGCAGTTGGTGGGCTGAGTATTCGATCTGGATCGGTTCGCTCGTCAAATACTCCAGAAATGCCCATGCCTCATCCGGGTATTCGGTGCCTGCGGCCAGCGCAAAACCCATCGAGCCGTTGATGCTGGAACTGACTATACCCTGATCGGCAGCCGCCTGGAAAACTGGCATTGGAGCAATAGCAACTTCACCGACGACCAGAGAGTCCTCGGCGGATTGTGTCTGCTGATAAAGGCCCAGCCAGTTGGACATAAAGGCCGCATTACCCTGAGCAAATACGTTGGCAACATCGCCTTCAAGGGCGGTAATTGAGGAGGGGTTAGCCAGCCCTTCATTAACCGAATCGACCATCCACTGGACAACCTGGACTCCCTGTTCGTTGTTGAAAACTGGCTTGTTGTTCTCATCAAAGAACTGTCCGCCGTTACCATAGAGCAAGGTTACAAAGTCGCAGATCATCGCTTCCTGCTGCGCCCATGACCAGATGATGGGATATTCGACCAACCCCTGATCCTTAATCACGCGGGACATCTCGTTTAGTTCCTCCCACGTCTTAGGCGGCGCATCAAACCCAGCTTCTTGCAGAATACGCGTATTGTAGACGAAGTATTTCGTGTCGAGCAGCCAGGGCATCCCGTACACCACGTCATTCACGGTGGTGATATCCCAGGAGCTTTCGAAGATGCCATCGCGCATCTCAGGCGTGATGCGATCGGTAACGTCCAACAGCCACCCCGCATCGGCAAATTCGGCAAACCAGATGTCGTCCATCAGGAAGATATCAAAGGCGGGTGGATTGCTGGAAACCGAGGTCACGAGCAGGTCGTGCAAACCTTCATAGGGAACATAATTAGTTTCAACTTTGATGCCGGGATTGGTTTCTTCAAACCGCCGGGCGATTTCATCCAGTTCAGCGGGAGTCATGCCCGCTTGATCCATGCTGACGATGCTAATCACAACATCATCCCGAGCCTCAGCTCTGAGAGTATGCAGCGGGGCGACAAGAGCGGCGACGAAGGCTGCAATAACAAGCAAACTGGCAACACACCGTTTCATTTTGTCCTCCTAGTTGTGCAGATAAGTCTTATCGTGAAAACGAACAATATGACTGGCGGTAGGCACCTCCTCAATTTAAGCGAGTTGTTTGATTAAGAAGTATTCGTCTGTCGCATTGATGACCTGCATAATGGCACCCATGACCGTTGCATGGCGACCTAAATTTGAGGCCACCAACTGCGGAGCGTATGGGATTGTGCCATCCAACCGTTCCAGAATGGGGCCAATAAATAAATCCGCTGAATCGGCTACACCACCACCTAATACAATCACTTCGGGATCGAGCAGAACGCTGATGTTCGCAATGGCCAGACCCAGGTAGTTAACCATCTCGCCAACCACCTGCTGCGCCCAGTTTTCGCCCTGACGTGCCATCTCAAAAATCAAATCAGCGCTTAAATTCTCTGGAGTCCGATCCGCACCTAAAATCTGGCTCGCACGATTGATAATGCCGTTAGCAGATGCCAGGAGTTCAAGTGCGCCAAACTGGTCATATTGTTTTTTCAGAAATTGGATTCCAGGTAGCATATAGCCAATCTCGGCAGCGGCCTGGCGATAGCCCCGGTATACTGCCCCATCAAGCACAATACCTGCGCCGATACCCGTTCCAAAAACAATCGTAACAAGACTATGTGCTCCGGCTCTGGCTCCAAAACCCCACTCGCCCAGTGCCGACAGATTTGCATCGTTATCGACAGTCACAGGCAGATCAAAGTGCTTCTTCAACACGTCTTGCAGAGGCAGGTTTCGCCAACCAAAACTGGGTGCCCACTTCACAACGCCATCAGGGACAAGCGTTATACCAGGAGCACCAATACCAATTCCCAGAATAGGCTGGTTGTGGAGGCGGGGAACTTCTAATAAACGGCGAATCAGGTTGAGAAGCTCCTGTAAATAATCATCTTCCGAAGCACCATGCGCCAGGGAGATAGATTGCTCATGCTGGATATTGCCCGATAGATCAGCGATCATGCCCAGCATCTTCATTCCCCCAAGATCAACACCCAGGACCGTATAGGCCTGACCGTTGAATTCCAGCAGGGCAGATGGGCGGCCTCCGGTAGATTTACCCTGTCCGCAGGGTTGTACCAATCGCTCCTCAACCAGATCATCAATAATACGCATCACCGTTGGCAGGCTCATATCCAACCTTTTCGCGATCTGCGTGCGAGAAAGGGGGCTACTGTCACGGAGCAACTTGAGGATAGCCGAGCGGTTGATACGGCGCATAAGGCCGCTGTCCATATGTCGAGTCATTAAATACCCTTCTGGAACTTTCTTTCTTTCTGTTTGTAAGTAACTTTATATCCAAACAGAGAAGTCTGTCAAGGTATCCACAGTTTGTCGTGGGCTGCCCCTTGTTGTCTCATTCATTCCACATCCGAACAACATGATATAATGACCGTATAATTGAGAACTTGAGCGTAAAACAGGACTGTTTTCGGGAATCACAATAATCAGGAGTTTTGGTTATGAAGCGAAAAATGTTAATAACAGTGATGATGATTACGCTGATTGTCCTGATGGGATATCGAACTCAGACGCAAGCCGCTCCCACACTGCAAGATACACTTGATGGCGAAACCCTACAGGACGACGACAATACGTTTATTGTTTGGGGGCCATCAGGGCTGGAACTTGATGAATATATCACCCAAATATTCCAGGAACGCCATCCGGAGTTAAATATCGTCATCACTGACCAGGGATGGGATGAGGCCCTACGGCAGAATTTGCAGAATGCCATTCTCATGGGAAGGCCACCCGATGTTGTGATTGGCGAGAATTATTTTCGTGCTTTTGCAGCAGAAGGTGAGCTATTGCCCCTTGATGATATTGTTGAAAAATATGCGGATGACCTTATACCCGCAACCTATGCTGGGGCAGTATACGAGGGCAACGTTTATGCCATACCGATGTTTACAGGAGTTTTCGCATTCGAACGAAACTGCTTTGTCATTGAGTCTGCGGGTCTCGACTGTGATAAGCCACCGCAATATTGGGATGAATTACTCGCAGAAGCCGCCGCGATAAGCGATGCTGGCTCAGGAGACTATTTTGGCTACACTTTGCAAGGCCCCGGCGGAACAGCAGTTGGCTCTGCCTTCCGTATCGCTGTTTACCAGGCCCAGCTTGATGCCCTTCCCTGTGCGGATGATGCTTGTACGATTCCAAGGTTTGATAACCCAAACGCGATACCTGTTTATGAAATGTTACGCGAAATCGCAGCTTACACTCCTCCTGGTCTCATTGACAACACCAATGAAGGTCAGGTCTATGAAGCGCTATTCCGGGGCAGTTCCGCTTACCAGATAGCCGGAAGTTGGCATGTGGGTTGGGCACAAAAAGCAGGGTGTGAACTCTGTCGCTATTCAAGCATTCCTATTCCCCGTGAAGGACATCCGGCAAACCTGCTGGTTGGCAATGTACTGTTTGGCGCACCGAGCAAAAGCCGCCATCCTGAATTAGCAAAGGAGTGGCTCGAATTATTGATCAGCGAAGACGTTCAGGGACGGGTATTTGCTGAATTAGGGCGATTGCCCGTACGGCGCTCTGTATTGAGTCGTATTCAGGAAACAGTGGACCCTGCAACAGCTACCTTCATTGATGAATTATTGTACAATGAGAGCTTAACCATCCTCCCACAATGGGAAAATAATCCGAGAGAAACGTGGGCAATCTACAACGAACTTCTCGCGGCTGTTTTGAAAACTGATCGCCCAATTCCGGAAATTATGGAAGAGGCCCAAGCCGCGATTGAGGCCATGGACTGAAATTGCTTAATCGAATCGGTCGGCTGCCACCCGTCGCGAGATTATTTGCGTCGATTCAAACACGACTGTTAGGTGTGTTTCTCATCAACACGTTGCTAACCGTGGTGTTTGTTGTTGCCTTCAACCAATGGTTACGGAGCCAACTGATTGAAGAGGCCGATAATCACCTGCTTGTAAGCGCCGGCCAAGTAGCTGATAGGATTGATGAGTTCAATCGCAGCAATAAACAAGTCTTCAATGTTGGTTCAAGGCTCCCCCAACTCGTTGATTTTCTTCAGGCTGATGAAGAGCAGCGCAAAGACCCCGAATTTCGTGAGCGCACTCGAATCACACTTGATTCACTCGAAATCGAGCCTTGGGACCAATATTATGTCCTATCGCAAGCTATCATCGATCGTAATGGGCGAAATATCCTGGATACCGCACTGGAGAATATCGGTGCAGATGAATTCGGAGCAAGATTACTTTCGTGCAACCCTGTTGGGAGGCTCGATCAATATCTCTCCCATACAATATCGTCCAGAACGAAGCGGCATCTACTATTATTATGCTGTTCCCCTACGTGAGAATTATGCCCCACAGTCCATTATTGGTGTTTTGCGGATTTAAATCTCTGTTGCAAGCGTTCAAAATATCGTATTCGACAGTGTACGCGGACAGAATATAGCTGTTGCCTTATTCGATGAGAATTATGTGCGCATCGTTGATACCCAGCACGAGGACCTCCTCTTTCGTAGTATCACCCGTTTTTCAGCAGAGCAACTTGTAACGCTCAGAAGTCAGTATGCGCTGCCTCCTCTATCGGATCATGATGTTAGTGTTCCAATACCTGCCCTGGTGAATGTACTTTCGAATGCCAACCGGGAACATGTTGTGTCCGGTTACACAGCTCCCAATTCTGATCGGGAAGAACGTCTAGCTCTTGTCAGGCTCGAAACTGTTCCATGGTTTCTGGTAGTCTCCCAGCCTGCTTCGCAGTTTTTTCAACCAGTCCAACGGCAAACAACGGGTATTCTAGTTCTCGCATTTTTTTTGACGATTATTGCCTTCATTTCATCCTATATGATATCCAGGCGGATCACTAAGCCTATCCGTGTGCTCACAGCGGTAGCAAGCCAGGTCGCCGAAGGTACACTACATATCCGAGCGCCTGTAACATCAAGTGATGAGGTGGGGACACTTGCCAAAACGTTTAATCAGATGACAACTGAAATAGAAATAACCCGCGCAACGCTGGAAGAGCGGGTTAAAAAACGAACACAAGAATTATTGGAAACCAATGAAAAACTCAAGCACGAAATCATTGAACGTAAACGTTATGAAAAACAGGCTCTTGACCTGGCTTTAGAACAGGAACGTAGGCGTATCCTATCGGAATTCATTCAAAAAGCATCACACGAGTTCAGAACGCCGCTCTCAATCATCAACACTCGTTCATATCTGGTGAAACGACTCCTGCCTGATGAGAGACAGCGACACATGAATGTGATAGAGGAACAGAGCAAATATATCGATGGTCTCATCAATAGAATGGTGTTAATGTCGCGTCTGGATAGCAGTATAACAACTCCTTCAGCAGACCTGCTGATTGATGAATTCATGAGAACAATCTATACAAGCGTGGCGGACACCTTTAAGGAAAAGAAGGCATCAATCCACTTAGATCTACACGCGCCGAATACGTGGGTATGTGCTGATCCTGAACTTCTGTCTATAGCTGTTCAGAATATTCTGGACAATGCTCTCAAATACTCAGATAAATCGGTTGAAGTTTCCATTGAGACCTGTATCTTGAACGGGACCGTATCGGTCATTATCGAAGATAATGGAATCGGAATTCCAGAAGAACTGCAAGAACGTGTCTTTGAGCGTTTTTTCCGTGTTGATGAAGCCCATTCCACACGCGGCTTTGGTTTGGGGCTTCCGATTGCAAAACGTATCGTTGAGAATATTGGTGGGACAATTGAGCTCGACAGTGACGTTGGAAAAGGAACCACAGTGACCCTAAAACTAGGCGTCAAAATCAAGGAACAGAGTTGAGTCCAGTTCATGAAAAGTGTGTGAGCGCAAGGTAGCATAATGCTCTGCCTGCCGGAATTCGCTATGAGCCATTCCCTTTGGAGTTGCCATGTCTTTCCCCTATCAAGACAAAACTTTACAGGTTGATGAACGGGTAACTGACTTATTGGGGCGGATGACACTCGATGAGAAGTTAGCCCAAATGAGCGTGGTCTACCTGCCAAAAGACTTCACATTCTCTGATGACGCTGATCTTGTTGACCTGAAAATGATTCATGGCGTGGGTGGGCTAGATCGACTGGGCATGCATCGCAGCAGTTCTGCGACTGCCGCTGTGGTTAATGCGTTGCAAAGCCTCTTAAAAACGAAGACCCGGTTGGGGATTCCTGCATTTATCATTGATGAAGCGCTGCATGGGCTGATGGGCCAGGGAGCTACAAGTTTCCCCCAAGCCATTGCGCTTGCCAGCAGTTGGGACTCGTCTCTTGTCGAGAAAGTATTTACGGTGACAGCCGCAGAAATGTCGGCAAGGGGCGGAAATTGGGCGCTGTCTCCTGTATTGGATCTCGCCCGTGACCCTCGCTGGGGTCGCACGGAAGAAACATATGGTGAAGACCCCTATTTAGTTGCCCACCTCGGTGTGGCAGCGATAAAGGGTTTGCAGAGCAGTGGATTGGTGATGGCAACCGCTAAACATTTTGCTGTACATGGACAACCTGAAGCGGGTAACAATTGCGCGCCAGCTAACTATTCGGAGCGCGAGATACGGTCCGTATTTCTGGAACCCTTTCGGGCTGCGGTTCAGGATGGTGGTGTGGGTAGTGTTATGGCGTCCTACAATGAGGTCAATAGCATTCCTGTCCATATCAATCACTGGCTGCTGCAAGACGTCCTACGCCAAGAATGGGGTTTCGATGGGCTGTTAACATCCGATGGGTATGGAATCTCGTGCCTGATGAGCATGCATTATGTGGCAGAGAATGCCGCCGATGCAGCCCGTCAAGCCTTATTGGCAGGCATTGAGTACGAGTTGGATTCCTGCTTTCCTGCGCTGAAAGAGCAAGTACTCTCAGGACAGGTTTCTGAGGCCATTATTGATCAAGCGGTCAGCCATATCCTGCGCCAGAAATTTATGCTGGGGCTGTTCGATCAACCCCATAGGGACTTGCAACAGGCTGAGCTTGTAGTCGGATGCTCTTCACATGCTGCTCTGGCGTTGGAAGCGGCACGCAAATGTATCGTGCTGCTCAAAAATGATACCCTTTCTGGTGGACAGCCTGTGCTTCCTTTGGATATCATGGCTTTGCGCAAACTGGCCGTGATTGGGCCAAATGCGGCAATCGCGCTGCGAGGCGGGTATAGTGCTGAGGCGATCCACGAAGTGAGTGTATTGGATGGTCTGCGCCAGTACCTGGGTGACGCTGTTGAGCTTCTGTACGCTGAAGGCTGCCGGATTACCGAGGCTGGCGGGGGGTGGCAATCGTGGTGGAAAGACGATGTTCGGCTCCCAGATGAAGCGGAAGAAGAACAGCGAATCAGCGCTGCGGTAGAGGTTGCTCGAAAAGCAGACGCAGCCATCCTTGTTCTGGGAGAGAATGAGTTTATCTGCCGGGAAGCGTGGAGTCCATCGCACCTGGGTGACCGGGACAGCCTTGACTTGCCGGGACAGCAGGAAAAGCTTATCAAAGCTATCGTAGAGACAGGGACGCCTACGGTCCTGGTTCTGTTCAATGGACGTCCGCTGTCCATTCAGTGGGCCGCACAGCATGTTCCGGCTATTCTCGAATGCTGGTATCTGGGACAGGAAGGGGGAACAGCAGTAGCCGAAGTCTTGTTTGGGAAGACAAATCCAGGTGGGCGACTGCCAATCACATTCCCTCGTTCTGTTGGTCAAATCCCGGCTTACTACTACCACAAACCTTCAGCACGACGCGGCTATCTCTTCTCTGAAAGCGGACCATTGTTCCCATTTGGACATGGCCTTAGCTACACAACTTTTGAATACAGTGACTTAAAGATTGATCCTGCAGAGTGCATGCCTGGGGATGAGGTGCATGTATCCGTTACTGTCAGCAACACGGGAGACATGGCTGGAGATGAAGTTGTCCAGTTATACCTTCGTGATAGCCTGAGTTCAGTCACACGCCCGGTTAAAGAATTGAAGGGCTTCCAACGGGTGTTTTTGAAGCCCGGTGACCGTCAGCAGGTTCGTTTTACGCTCACCGCCAAAGATCTATCTCTCCTGAATGTCGAGATGCGGTGGATCGTTGAACCGGGTGAATTTGAAGTGATGATTGGCGGCAGTTCTGCCAAAGGGTTAACCGCCCGATTTAACGTATTGGCGACAGGCCCTTCTAACAGAGTTCAATAACCGTATCGATTGGATCGCGTAGTTCCTCTGGGATCATGAGCCGGAATGATGCTCCATATCGTTCGATAGACAGTTGAGTGCCATCGCACAAAAGACGCGCTTTGTTTATCGTGTCCGGCACTTGATTCAGGATTAAAACATCGCTTGTGTAATCCAAGAGATGAATGTAGTGAACATCGCCGCGCCGGGTGCTAACAGTATCTTTAGTGGCGGAGATAATGCCTGGGCGTGTGCCATAAATGGACGGTGCATTGTTCTTCAGCCATACACCGGCATTGGCTAACCGATTCGCCTGGACGGGTAGAATTTCTCCCTCAGGGGTAGGGCCGACATTCAGCAAAAAGTTTGCGCCTACACTTGCACAGCGCGCCAGCAAATGAACAAGATAGCGCGCTGATTTATGATTCTGGTCCTTCTGGTTATAGCCCCAACTGTCATTGATCGTCATGCAAACTTCCAGCGGCAGATCGGAAATATCCGTTGTGTTAAATCCAGCAGTATTGGTGCCAGGTAGGTCTTGCTCGAAGCCCTGAATATCTTCACCGGGCAACTGTTCCGCATGATGGTTATTCAGCACAACCGCTTGCGGCTGGAGCGTATGAATCATGCCGTAGAGGCTTTCATAGTTGAACGAACCACCCGGTTCAAAATAGGCATTGTTCGCATCCAGCGTTTGCCGGGGCCAATGACCATCGAACCAGATGCAGGCAATCTCGCCAAAGTTGGTGCACAGTTCCCGCACCTGTCCATGTAGAAAATCAAGATAATCCGACCATGCCAAACCGCTCTCAGCACGATAACGATAGGCAGGGTGATGCCAATCGAGCAGGGAGCTGTAAAATCCCAATTTGACGCCACCATTCCGAGCACAGGCATTGGCCAGTTCGTCTAATGGGTCTCGCTTAAAGGGGGTATTCGTTACCTTATAATCGCTAAAGGCAGTATTGTACATACTAAAACCGTCGTGATGGCGGCTGGTAATGACGATATACTTTTGCCCTGCATCAGCAGCAATCTGTACCCATTCGTCCGCGTTGAACCGAACAGGATTGAACTGCTGCATCAACGCCTGGTACTGAGCCTGGGGAATCTGCTCCATGTGCATCACCCATTCCCCTCGACCAAGAATCGAATACAGCCCCCAGTGAATAAACATCCCGAAGCGACGGTTCTGGAACTGTTCCTGCCTTGCGGACAAATTTCGCTCCTGCATCTGATCCATACCTTTTTTATTGGATTGAACGAGTACTCTCACGAATGATCAATTTGGGTGACAACACTCGCTGATAAACAGGCGTCTTTGGATTTTCGATCAAACTGATGATATGTTCAACGGCAAGCTGTCCTAAGAGTTGGAAGTCCTGGCGTACAGTGGTCAGGGCGGGTACCAGATGGGCCGATTCGGGAATATCGTCAAAGCCAACCACAGAAACATCTTCAGGTACGCGCAATCCCTGTCGCCTGAGAGCAGTCTGCGCCCCCAACGCCATCGAGTCATTGCCCACAAAAACAGCTGTAAACGATGTGGTTTGGCTGAGCAGACGGTTCATCCCCTCGTAACCCCCTTCAATAGTGAAATCCCCTTCCACGCTCATTGATGGATTGAGACCATTTTCAAGCAGGGTTGCGCGCCAGCTTTCGTGGCGATCATTAGCATCGTAATTGAGTAGGGGGCCACTGATTTCTGCAATTTGCCGGTGCCCCAGATCAATCAGGTGTTGGGTTGCCAACCGAGCACCCTGGGCTTGATCGTATGTTACCGACGGTAGATTTGCCCCTAAACGCGCTCCCAACTGTACAAATGGAATGCCGTGCGTGAACTCCATCAACTTGTCGTAATCATCAACTATTGGATACATGGGAATGAGAATGAGGCCATCAATGAATCGTGAACTGGCATTTTTCAGGGCTTTCACAACATCGTCGTTGTTGATTGCTGAGATTGTGAAGTAGTAACCCGCCTGATAGGCAACCCAGGCCATCGTGTGCAAAACACGGTTGAACCCAAAATAGGGCATTACCACTTCAATGGTGTTTGAGCGTTCGGTTTGAAGGATTTGAGCTGCCCGATTGGGACGATAGCCCAGCATATCAATCGTTTTCAGAACACGGCTGCGCGTCGATGGCGAAACATGAAAATCGTCATTGATGACACGAGAAACCGTCTGGTACGAAACTCCTGCTTCACGAGCCACATCACGCAGGGTAGGGCGTTGTTTCGATTTCATAGAGAGTAAAATCCCTCGACTATGTAAAGCGATAAAGAAAAGGATATTGCTTACTATATCACATCCCACAGTATCTCTTCCCTCATAATATGTGACTTGTCACAAATTTACAAGCAGGGAATGCGTGTGATTTAAGCAAAATAGGATTAAGCTTTGATAAATTTTGCTATTTTCGAGCGAAACAAATTGGCCAAGTACTTGAAATGAAATAACGATCCATGATATATCTATATGTGAACAGTCACAAATATTTCGACTCTGACAGCAAATACGAAGGGATTCATCTCTCGTCTCAAATTGATTTTCGGTTGCAAAGGAGGCATTTATCGAACGAAGAATAGTAAATGCTCCAGAAATGTATCTTCCAGTCAAGAATAACTTAAGGAGTTTCGAGCTATGAAAACCCGCCTGACAATTTTATTGGTTCTGGTAGCAATGCTCGCGCTACCCTATCAAGCTGGTCATCCTGTCTCAGCACAGGATGGGGTGACTTATAAAGAAGCGCCGATGTTAGCGGAACGTGTAGCCGCCGGTGAACTGCCACCCGTTGCGGAACGGCTACCCAGCAACCCGCGCGTGATCGAGATGCCGTGGGCGCAAGTCGGCACCTATGGTGGTGAACTGCGCGTCCCGTTCGGCGGTGACAGCCCCTTCTGGGGTGGACAGATGGTCTTTTGGTCTTCCTGGCGCGGCCTTGTCAACTGGAATGAGACTTATTCTGACTGGGTCCCCAATGTTGCCGAGAGCGTTGATGTCAGCGATGACGTGAAGTCATTCACTTTCCATCTGCGTGAGGGGATCAAGTGGTCGGATGGCGTCCCCTTCACCTCCGACGACGTTGTGTTTTATATCGATGACATTCTGAAAAATGAAGAAATCAACGGCGGGACATTCCCAGCGGGTTTCTGGACGCCCGGCGGGGAACCTCCTACCATCGAGAAAGTTGACGACTACACCTTCACGATCTCATTTAATGTTCCATATGGCATGTTCCTGCTGAACATGTGCGGTTGGGATGGATGGTTGATCACTGCTGCCCCCAAACACTATCTGCAGCAGTTCCACGTCAAATACAACCCCGATGGCATCGAAGCATTACTGGCGGAAAATCCCAGCGCAACCGACTGGGTATCCCTGTTCCAGTCGAAATCAGCCGTTGGCCCCGGTGCTGACCAGGCTGTCATTATGCGCGATGTGAACTATCCGACTCTCATGCCCTGGGTTGTGACCCAGCCGCTCGGAACCGGAACAGAGTTTATCGCAGAACGCAACCCGTATTACTTCTGGGTGGATGCCGAAGGCAACCAGCTCCCCTACATCGACCGCATCGTTGAGACAGCCTACCAGGACGAAGAGACGATGAAGCTCGACGTACTGGCTGGCAAATTCGACTACTGGGGCGGGCCAAAGGATGAAGACCTGCCGCTGTTCATTGATAATGAAGCAACCTCCGGATTAGCCGTTCATAACCTGCCGCGCGAAGGCGGGAACGTTGGGACGATCCTGTTCAACGAGACTAACCCTGAATTGGGCGAGATTTTCAGCAATCAGGACTTCCGCATTGGTATGTCCTACGCCATCGATCGCCAGGAAATCGTTGATATCGTCTACTACGGGGAAGTTACCCCGCGCCAGATGGCTCCGAACGAAGACTCACCGCTCTATAACGAACAACTGGCGACGCAGTACCTGGACTTTGACGTCGATCTGGCGAATGAGTACCTGGATAAGGTGCTTCCCAACAAAGACAGCGACGGCTGGCGTCTGAAGCCCAACGGCGAGAAACTGTCGATCGTTTTCACCCTACTCGCCAATGACTACGGTGGGCGGTATGCCGATGTGGCCGAACTTCTCAAAGAATACTATGCCGCTGTCGGTGTGGACATCGTGATTGACATCATTGACAATGAGCTGGTGACTGAGCGGGCGAAAGACAATACGATGGAAGCCACCATCGGCACTGGCGAAGGTGGCGTTGGTATCTCGTCCATCTTCGATACTCGTAACTATACCGTCAATCACGGTCAGGCTTACTGGGGCAATGCCTGGTCAATCTGGTATCTGACGCCAGACAATCCGGTCAAGGTGGAACCACCCCAGATCATTAAGGACCAGTACGAGCTGATGGAACAGGTACGTCAGGCACCCACTTCTGAACAGCGCATTGAGCTGATGAAGCAACTCCTCCAGGTTTGCGCCGACAACTTCTGGGTCATCGGCATCGCCAGCGCGCCGGAAACTTTCCGTCCGGTCAGTTCCAAACTTGCCAATGTACCAGAGCAGTGGGTTGACGGCTGGAACCCAGGTGGGATGGCCGTCGCCTTCCCAGAGCAGTGGTACTACGCTGAATAGCATCAGGCAGAATAATCAGAGTTAGAATCGGTCTTCTCTAGATAGAGAAACCAATAGGGGCGGGATTACAATCCCGCCCTCTAATCACACGTTCTGCTACGGCAAATCCTTTGTTTGGGGTAAAAAAATGCAGCTTCATCGTCAATGATTGTGTGGAGGCAGCAGGATGGCCAAGTATGTTTTGAAGCGCCTGTTATATATTTTTCCGATGATGTTCATTGTCTCACTGCTAGTATTTGTCACCATTCAGCTTCCACCAGGCGACTATGTTTCGAATATGGTGGAACAGATGCGCAACCAGGCAGGTACTAATTGGAGCCCGCAGTTTCAAGAAGCCATGCGCGAGCGCTACGGGTTGAAGCAGCCGTTGACCACACAATACTTTAAATGGACCAAAAACATCGTGCTGCATGGCGATTTTGGCTATTCCTTCAAAAATAATGAGCCCTCACAATCGATCATCTGGGCGCGGCTGGGTATGACGATCGTGGTTGCGCTGGCCAGTTTCATTTTTTCCTGGTTAGTGGCGCTGCCGATTGGAATCTACTCGGCGGTGAAACAATACAGTTTCGGAGATTATCTGTTCAGCATTATCGGGTTTATTGGTATGGCGACGCCCGGTTTTCTGATCGCGTTGGTCGCGCTTTACCTGGCATTTTCATGGGGCGGGCACAGCTTAAGCGGACTGTTCTCAACTCAATATCAAAATGCATCCTGGAGTCTGAGCAAAGTAGTTGACTTGCTCAAACACCTGTGGATTCCAATGATTATCGTTGGTACCTCGGGAACGGCCGGGACTGATCCGCATTATGCGCGCCAATCTGCTTGATGAACTGAACAAGCCCTATGTGGAAACCGCGCGCGCTAAGGGGCTACCGGAGTGGCGGCTGCTGCTCAAATATCCGGTGCGCCATGCACTAAATCCCTTCGTCAGCACTATTGGCTGGACACTGCCCGCACTGGTGTCTGGGGAAATTATCGTTTCGTATGTGTTGAACCTGCCGACCACCGGCCCGGTTCTTTGGACAGCGCTTCGGGCCCAAGACATGTACGTGTCCGCCGGATTTTTGATGTTGTTAAGTCTGCTGACGATCATTGGGACGCTGATTTCAGATATTTTGCTGGCGTGGCTTGATCCGCGTATTCGGTATGAGAAATAAATAAGGCAGAGCTTTATGGCTAATCAAGCGATTACAACACCCGCAACAGCGGAACAGCCCAAGAAGTCCCAGGCAGTCAGCGTAGACACGCCCTCCATTGCGCTGGCCTCCCAATGGCGGCTGATGTGGTGGAAGTTCCGCAAGCACCGATTGGCTATGATCAGTCTGATCATCGTTATCATGCTGTACACCATCGCCCTCTTCGCGGGGTTCTTTGCCCCGCAGGCCACGACAACCTACCACAGGCGCTACACCGAAGCTCCTCCACAGACCATTCACTGGGTTGACCATGGCAAGTTCTCGCCCTATGTCTACGGCTATTCCCAGAAAACCGAAAACCGCAGGCGAATTTACACTATCGACACAACCACAAAGATTCCTCTGGGTCTGTTCGTGAAAGGTGATGAATACACGTTTGGTTTGAAGGGGGTTGAGATCGGCCCTCTCAAGCTCTATGTGACCGGGAATATTCATTTGTTCGGAACGAAGAAGCACGGCGACCCGTTCTTTTTGATCGGTTCAGATGATCTGGGGCGCGACGTCCTAAGCCGGTTGATTTTTGCCTCGCGCGTATCGCTGTCGGTCGGGTTAGTCGGCGTTTTTTTGAGCCTGTTTCTCGGTCTTATCATAGGCGGAGTTTCCGGCCTGATCGGTGGCTGGGTGGACGACCTGATTCAACGGTTGATTGAGATTTTGCGCTCGATTCCAGATATTCCATTGTGGATGGCGCTGGCGACGGCAGTCCCGGCACGTTGGGACCCCGTGCTGGTCTATTTCGGGATCACGGTCATCCTGTCGTTCCTCGGCTGGACGGGCATGGCGCGCGTGGTACGTGGCCGGTTCCTGGCACTGCGCGAGGAGGATTTTATCTTAGCGGCAGAGTTGGACGGTGTGCCACGCCGCCGCATCATCACCAAGCACATGATCCCATCCTTCATGAGCCACATTATTGCCTCGGTGACACTGGGGATTCCGGGCATGATTCTGGGCGAGACGGCACTGAGCTTTCTCGGTCTGGGATTGCGGCAGCCTGTCGTAAGCTGGGGAGTGATGCTGTATGGAACACAGAACATCAGAGTGCTTTCCTATACACCCTGGCTCCTGCTGCCGGGCGTGGCAGTGATGATTACGGTGCTGGTTTTTAATTTCCTGGGTGATGGCCTGCGCGACGCGGCTGATCCTTATCACTAAAGATGCGGCAGGTAAAAAGAACATGCTATTGGTAGACATGCAAGACCTGAAGCTGCACTTTTTCACCGCAGAAGGTGTCGTCAAGGCCGTCGATGGGGCCAGCTATTCCGTGCGGCGCGGCAAAACGCTGTGTGTGGTGGGCGAAAGCGGCAGCGGCAAAAGCGTAGCGGCGCGAGCCATCCTACAGATTGTCCATCGCCCTGGCAAGATCATCGGCGGCAAAATTTTCTACTATAAGCCTATGGTAGGCGATGTTTCAGAAACCATCGATATTACCGCTCTACCTCCACGTGGGGCGAAAATCCGCCATATTCGGGGCAACGAGATTGCTATGATCTTCCAGGAGCCGATGACCTCGCTCAGCCCGCTGTATACGGTTGGCAACCAGATCATAGAAGCTATCCGCCTGCACAACGATATCTCTAAAAAAGATGCGCGCGACCGCGCCATCGAAATGCTGGATAAGGTCAACATTCCCAAGCCTGAAGAGCGGATCGATGAATACCCGTTCCGGCTGAGCGGCGGGATGCGGCAGCGGTGCATGATTGCCATGGCCCTGTCGTGCAATCCCAAACTCTTGATTGCCGACGAACCGACGACGGCCCTCGACGTGACAACGCAGGCGCAAATTCTGGATTTGATGTTGGAACTCCAGGCGGAAAATGGGATGTCGATCCTGTTCATTACTCACGATCTGGGCGTGGTGGCGGAGATTGCAGACGATGTGGCTGTGATGTATCTGGGCAGGGTCGTCGAGCGTGGGGATGTGGACACGATTTTTAATGCTCCCAAACACCCCTACACGATATCGCTGCTGCGTTCCATTCCCAAAATCGGCCCTACCCGCAGCAAACTTGATCCGATCCGAGGGATGATCCCTTCGCCGTATGAACAACTCACGGGCTGCCCATTCCATCCACGCTGCGACTATAAGATGGAGGGCGTGTGCGATGTAGTTGAACCGAAAACGCTCACGTTAGGAGAGAACCACCAGGTGCAGTGCCTCCTTTACGACGAAACTTACTCCAAAGAAGAGGTGCGGCATGAATAAAGAAAACCTGATGCTCGACGTGTCCCACCTGAAGATGTGGTTTCCCCGCCGCAAGGGATTTCTGGGGCGGCAGATCAGCCATATCAAAGCGGTAGACGATGTGAGCTTTTTTATCAAACACGGCGAAACGTTGGGCCTGGTGGGCGAAAGTGGCTGCGGCAAGACGACGGTCGGACGGTGCCTGGTGCGGGCCTACCAGCCTACGGCAGGAGAGATTATCTATTATGAAGATGATGAGCATTATCCCGTCGATCTGGCGCAGTTGGAACGAAACAATCTGCGGCAGTATCGCCAGCAAATCCGCATGATCTTCCAGGACCCGTACTCATCGCTCAATCCACGCATGACCGTTTTCGACGCAGTAAGCGAAGTTCTGAAGGTCAACCATCTGTCATCCGGCAGCGAGATGGAAGACCGGGTTGCAACTCTGCTGCAGCGTGTTGGTTTGCGACCAGAGTATATGCGGCGATATCCCCATGCATTTAGCGGCGGCGAGCGGCAGCGGATTGTTATTGCTCGCGCCCTGGCAACCAATCCGCGGTTGATCATCGCCGACGAAGCTATCTCAGCGCTTGATGTTTCGATCCGGGCGCAGATTCTGAACCTTATGGAAGACTTGCAGGGTGAATTTGGCTTAACATACCTGTTCATTGCTCACGATTTGAGCGTCATTCGCCACATCTGTGATCGGGTGAACGTGATGTATGTAGGGAAATTGGTCGAAATCGGCAGAAGCAACGGAACTCTACACGGAACCGAAACATCCTTACACAGAAGCGCTGCTGTCGGCAGTGCCCATTCACAATCCTCGACAGCGTGATAAAAAACGCCGTATCCACCTGGAAGGGGATGTCGCTGATCCAGCTAATCCACCGAGCGGCTGTTATTTCCACCCACGCTGCCGCTATGCCCAGGAACGCTGCATCTACTGAGGAGCCGGAATTACGACGTATCGGTGAGGGGCAGCATTTCGTTTCCTGCCATTTCGCTGAACAACTTAACCTGCGTGGTGTGATGGGAAAAGGCTAGATCATATGGGGTCAAAGATAAACCACCTACCGCATCAGTTGCTGCATGGTGCGGACTATAACTATGAGCAGTGGCTGGATATGCCTGCTGTCCTGGCGGAAGATTTTCGCCTGATGAAACAGGCCCACTGTAATGTCATGACCGTAGGAGTTTTTTCGTGGTCTATGCTGGAACCGTCAGAAGGACAGTTTCAGTTTGATTGGCTGGACCGGCTGATGAACAGTCTCGCCGAAAACGATATGCGCGCTATTTTGGCTACTCCTAGCGGCGCGCGTCCAGCATGGCTGTCGCAGCGCTATCCAGAAGTGCGCCGTGTGAACGCAGAGGGATGGCAAGAACCGCATCGTTACCGCCATAATCACTGCCGGACATCACCCGTTTATCGCGAGAAGTGCCAGGTGATTAACACGAAATTGGCGGAACGCTACAGCGATCATCCCGCGCTGCTGATGTGGCATGTATCTAACGAATATGATGGACAACCCTGCCACTGCAAGTTGTGCTATGATGCATTTCGCGCCTGGCTAAAAACACGCTATGAATCACTGGACGCGCTTAATCATTCGTGGTGGACGACTTTCTGGAGCCATCGTTACACAGACTGGGAGCAAATTGAACCCGTGGACGAGTTGATACATGGCCTCATGATCGACTGGCAGCGCTTTATTTCTCATCAAACGCTTGACTTTTTCCTGGCTGAATCACAGCCATTGCGTACGATCACGCCCCAGATTCCCATCACAACAAACTTTATGCGCCCCAATGTGGGTCTCGATTATTGGGAGTTTGCGCCGCATATTGATGTAATCTCTTGGGACAACTATCCTCTCTGGCATAGTGGCGATGATGTGCAAACCGCAGTGGAAGCATCCTTCTTCCACGATTTGCACCGATCCTTTAAACAGGGACAGCCCTTTTTGCTGATGGAATCAACGCCGAGTGTGACGAACTGGCCCGGAATCAGCCGTCGCGAAGCGTCCTGGCATGAATGTTCTGTCGTCGCTTCAGGCTGTCGCTCATGGAGCTAATTCCGTGCAATATTTCCAGTGGCGTCAAAGCCGGGGGGCGGGGAAAAGTTTCACGGGGCCGTCGTTGGACATGCAGGTCATTCCAATAACCGGATATTTCGTGAAGTGGCTGAAGTGGGCGAACTGCTCACCGAGCTTAGCGACGTGACAGAAACTTCTATTCAGCCAGAAGTTGCCTTGATATATGACCTTCAAAATGAATGGGCTCTCAATCAGGCACAGCTTGCACGCCGAAAAGACACGAACTACGTCCAAACCTGTATCAGCCACTATGCTCCATTCTGGAGACGAGGGATTCCCGTTGACGTGATTGACGTAACGGGCGATCTGAACCGGTACAAACTGGTTATCGCCCCCATGCTCTATATGCTGCGGGAAGATACAGCCGAACGGTTACAAATCTACGTGCAGAACGGGGGAACCCTGGTTGCTACTTATTTAACCGGATTGGTTGATCAGACGGACCTTTGCTTTTTGGCTGATCCGCCAGGGCCACTCCAGTCCGTTATTTGGCATCTGGTGCGAAGAGCAGGATGTGCTGCATGATGGGCATACTGGCAGTCTCATCCCCTCAGGAAATAATGGGCTTGGGCTATCCGGCGAATACTCGTATTACCATTATGCCGATATCATTCGCACAGAAGGTGCCCAGGTGTTAGCCACTTACGGGTCCGATTTTTACCAGGGACAACCCGCCCTGACCATTAACCACTATGGTTCAGGGAAAGCATACTATATGGCTTCCCGTAATGATACCTGTTTCCTGTCCGATTTTTACCGGGGCTTGAGCACTCAGTTGGGCTTAAAACCAGCATTGCTGTGCGATCTCCCAGACGGCGTTACGGCGCAAGTCCGGCGGAACGAGAATGTTGAGTTTGTTTTTTTGATGAACTTTACACCCAACCTGCGTGAGGTTCATTTGGATGTTGCGGAAAATTTTACTATTGTGAAATACGGGACCGAGAAGGTAGACGGTGTGAAACTAGCGGGTTATGAGGTCTGCATCCTGAAGCGGATAATTTCGAACTGACGCAAAAAAAATACAGTTTCGATTCGAGAAGCGCGGCATCCCGCGCCTTTTTGTTATCATAGTTATATCGACAAAGACGGAAATGCTTGCCCAGATGCTGATAGCAGTAAGCCCAAACGAAAAATGGGGCAGGCAGTTTGTCAATCGCATTTGCTGCAAGGGGGATACTTAACGTATCCGGCCAATCTCTCCTGAATTGTCGAATACAATAGTTTTCTACTGATAAAGCAGTAAAACTTGATTAGTATGCTATAATTCTACGAAAGTATATTATATTTTCAGGAGAAATCATGACTGGCCGTTTGACTCCTGATCGCCACGTCCGTACAACCTGTCCTTATTGCGGCGTGGGTTGTCAGATTGATTTGAATATCCAGCGGGATGTAATTTTCCGTGTTGATGCTCCGTTTGATACGCCTCCCAACTATGGCAATCTATGTGTTAAGGGACGTTTCGGTATCGATTTTGTGCTCCATCCACGCCGATTAACAAAGCCCCTCATTCGTAGCGGATCAAAAGGAACTTTCCGGGAAGCAAGCTGGGAAGAAGCTCTTAGTCTAGTCAGCACACGTTTGGCAGATATTGTTCGCCAGCATGGAGGAGACAGTATCGCTACGTATGCGTCAGCCAAAGCTACGAACGAAGATAATTATGTTTTTCAAAAGTGGGTACGAGCTGTAATGAAAACCAATAATGTTGATCATTGTGCGCGACTTTGCCATGCCGGGAGTGTAACTGGGCTACAGCTTGCTATTGGCTCAAGCGCGATGAGCAACAGCATTGCAGAGATGGAACATCTCGAGACCTTTATTGTCACGGGTAGCAATACCACCGAAACTCATCCAGTTATCAGTCTGTTTCTGAAACGTGCCATACGGGAGAATGGAGCCAAGTTGATAGTCGTCGATCCAAGACAGATTGAATTGACAGACTTTGCAACCCTTTGGCTCAGGCAGCGTCCTGGCACAGATGTCGCGGTTTTTCAGGCGATGGCCCATACTATTGTTGCTGAGAACTTATATAACAGAGAGTTTATCAATAGCCGGACGGAAGACTTTGCAGAGTACTGCGCTTCGTTGGAGGCGTTCACTCCTGAATATGCTGAAACTGTAAGCGGTGTTCCGGCTGATTTTATCAGACAGGCGGCGCGAATGTATGCATCTGCTCAACGTGCCGCGATCTACTGGGGCATGGGCATCAGCCAGAGTACGCATGGCACAGATAATGCTCTGAGCCTCACTAATCTTGCCCTGTTGACCGGACATATCGGAAAACCCGGCACAGGACTTAATCCTCTTCGTGGTCAAAACAATGTGCAAGGGTGTTCGGACAGCGGCGGTTTGCCAAATGTCTACACAGCGTATCAGCCTGTTGCTTCTGACGAAATCCGATCCAAATTTGAGACGGCCTGGAACACGACCCTTTCCCCTGATCCGGGTCTGACTGTGACTGAAATGGTCGATGGAGCACTGCTGGGCAAAGTTAAAGCGATGGTCGTCATGGGTGAGAATCCATTGATGAGTGAGCCAAATCTGGCCCACGCTCGCCATGCATTGGAAGCTCTGGATTTTCTGGTCTGCATTGACATTTTTATGAATGAGACGGGCGAACAGGCGGATGTTATTCTCCCGGCAGCCAGTTTTGCCGAAAAAGACGGGACGTTTACTAACAGTGACCGGCGAGTGCAGCGCATACGAGCGGCAATCCCAGCAGTAGGAGAATCACGACCAGACTGGCAGATTATTAGCGATCTCGCCCTACGAATGGAAAATCTACTGGGTGTTGAAAGCAGCGCAGGCTTTGATTATCCAAACGCCGAAGCCATCTGGGAAGAGATGCGGGCAGTAACCCCGGATTTTTATGGAATTACCTATGAACGATTGGCACAGGAAGGCGGCGTACATTGGCCCTGTCCAAGCCTGAATCATCCAGGCACACCCTACCTGTTTGCCGACACCTTCCCGCGAGGAAAAGGTAAGTTCTGGGCGCTGGAATATGGGACTGACAGCGAAACACCAGACCACGAATACCCGTTTCATTTGACGACAGGCCGCGTGTTGTTCCACTGGCACGGCGGGACTATATCGCGGCAGTCGAAATTAAATGATATCTATCCAGAACCCGTTCTTGAGATACATCCTGACGACGCCGCCCTTCTGGACATAGAAACAGGAGACTGGATCGAGGTTACATCGCGGCGGGGCAGTGTAATTTGCCGAACAATGGTGACCGGGCGTTCTCCTGCTGGAACGGTGTTTTTGCCCTTCCATTTTGTCGAGGCAGCCGCGAACCTTCTAACCTTGGATAAGATATATCCGCGTGCCAAAGATTCCCGATTTTAAGATGGCCGCTGTCAAATTGCGAAAGGCTGACAGGCCAGCGCGAGACGGGGCTGACATTCCACTGGAAGAACGCGGGGCGATCAAAGATCCCACACGATATATCCATTGAGGCTGATATGGCTGGATTCACAGCAGCTATTCTCGCGGGCGGTAAGAGTAGCCGAATGGGAACCGATAAAGCTTTTGTCGAACTCGGTGGCATCCCTGTGATTGATCATGTGTTGGCACGAATTACTCAGGCAGCACCGAATGAAACAATCCTTATTTCGAACAAGTCTGAACAGTATGCCGGATTAGGGCTGCCTATATACAACGATATTCTGCCAGATAAAGCAGCTCTCGGTGGAATTTATACTGCCCTTACCTACAGTCGTTACCCCTACACCCTTATCGTCGCCTGTGACATGCCTTTTGTTAGCCTGGAACTCTTACGCTACATGGTGCAACTGGCTGATGGCGATCAGTTTGACGTGATTGTTCCTCGTGTGGATGGATTTCCGCAAGGAACCCATGCCATTTATAGCAAAGCATGCCGGGAGTTTATTCAATCCCAGTTGAATACTGGACGATTAAACATCATTGGTTTTTATCCCCAGGTTCGTGTTCGTTATCTGGATGAACCTGAGTACAAGCATTTGGATCCACAAGGGCTGTCTTTTTTTAATATGAACACACCAGAAGAATTGGAAGAGGCGCAGCAAATCTTAAAAAAGGCTGTTGGCAATGACGGTGCTTAAGACAATACTGTCTCGCTATGATGGGAGGGCACGAGATTCCCTACTGCCCTTATTGTGGGAAGTGCTAACAGAATTTGGAACGATTTCCCCGGAGACCGTACACGAAATATCTCATACGCTGCATGTTCCCGAAGCTGAAATTTTCGGAGTGATCAGCTTTTACTCTCTATTCTCTGACCGCTCAACCGCTGAAACAGTCATCCGTATTTGTACGGATCCAGCCTGCGGTCTGGCAGGAGGAGATCAACTTTATGCGGATGCATGCAGCCGGAGCAGAGGCGCTCAGATTGAGCATACGACCTGCCTGGGACTTTGTGATCATGCACCGGCGGCACTTGTTAGCCGTCAAAAGCAGGGAGAGATCGCGTACGCACCAGTTCTTGATGTGAACAGTCTAGTCGATGGTAGTATGGCTGCCTACCAAAGTACAACAGGACGGAATCCTCTTGTGCTGCTGGCAACAGGAAACACACCTGAGTACCAGGCTGGGCGTCATGCCCTTTTTGAGATGTCCCCTGAAGAAGTAATTCAGGTAGTGAAGGACTCGGGTCTCATTGGACGTGGTGGAGCCGCATTTCCGACTGGAGTGAAGTGGACATCCGCGCGCGCAGCAGCGGGAGG
The DNA here is from genome assembly GCA_963753545.1 of uncultured Chloroflexia bacterium. GTDB lineage: Bacteria > Chloroflexota > Anaerolineae > Aggregatilineales > Aggregatilineaceae > CAVWCQ01. The sequence continues at coordinate 3,226,109 of CAVWCQ010000008.1, read as the reverse complement.
ACCGCCATTGGTAATCTGCAATGCGGACGAGAGCGAACCTGGAACTTTCAAAGACCGCGTTCTTCTGGAGCAGCACCCACACTTGCTTCTAGAAGGCATGATTTTATGTGCCTATGCAGTTGGATCTAAGCAAGGTTATCTGTTCATTCGCGGCGAGTATCCAGAGGCCCAGCGCCGTGTTGAAGTCGCTATTGCGGAAGCCAGGCAAGCTGGTTTGTTAGGCGAAAATATTTTGGGAAGTAGTGTTTCATTTGATATTGAAGTCAGGCGTGGTGCTGGCGCTTATATTTGCGGCGAAGAAACGGCTCTGTTCGAGGCGATTGAGGGAAAACGCGGCTTCCCGCGAATAAAGCCACCCTATCCGACGACACATGGCTTGTTTGGCCGACCAACGGTGATCAACAATGTGGAAACATTGTGCGCGGTTCCCGGTATCGTTGAACATGGTGCAGCCTGGTTCCGTGCATGGGGAACAGAAAAAAGCCCTGGCACCAAACTTGTCTCGGTCAGCGGACATATCCGTCAGCCGGGAGTTTACGAAATCGAGCCAGGAATAACTCTGAATGATTTCTTGAACTCTTATTGTGGAGGTATAGAAGGTACCCTGCAAGCAGTCTTGATGGGTGGTGCGGCAGGCACATTTTTGAAGCCGAGTGAACTTCATGTGCGGTTGACATTTGAGAATTTGCGAGCGATTGGGGGTACCTTCGGTATCTGGTGCAATCATGGTTTTTAATGATACCGTGGATTTGCGTGACGTCCTTAAACGACTGGCACGTTTCTTCCAACATGAAAGCTGCGGCAAATGTTTTCCCTGTCAGCTTGGAACACAGCGCCAACTGGAGATTCTGGAACGAGCCGACAATCCACTACCAGGGGATCGGGAACGATTAATGGATGTGGGTCGGACCATGACTGATTCCTCTCTCTGTGGCCTGGGGCAAACGGCTGGCTCTGCTGTTCTGAGCGCGCTCACAAAGTGGGAGGACTTACTTCAATGACCGTTGTTATCCTCACAATTGATGGTCAGGAAGTGACTGTTCCTTCAGGAACAACGATTTTAGAGGCGGCACGGCGGCTCGATCAGAACATTCCGGTGATCTGCTATCATGATGCAACGACAGCAAATGGTCTATGTCGCATGTGTGTTGTTGAGATAGAGGGTATGCGGTTGCTTCAGGCCGCCTGCGTGACTTTGTGCGAACAAGGGATGAAGGTCTATACACATAACGCGCGCGTTGAGCAGAGCCGCCGTACCATTCTTGAGATGTTGAATGCATCTGTGAATTTAGACCAGGCTCCTGAAATCCAGCAGCTTATGGCTGATTACCATGCCGATCCAAATCGATTCCCTCAAGCCAAACGGCGAGAAGCTCCTCTGCTCGATGACAATCCATTTTATATTCGGGATTACAGCCAGTGCGTAATGTGCTGGCGCTGCGTCCAGGTCTGTGGAGAAGATGCGCAATATACTTATGCTCTGACTCTGCGTGGGCGCGGTTTTAATACACAGGTTTCAACCGCCTTCGAGATTCGGATGCCGGAATCGCCCTGTGTGTTTTGTGGGCAGTGTGTCGGAATCTGCCCAACAGGAGCACTCAAGCCGAAGATCGAGTATGGGCTGGAACAGGGCTGGAGTTTAGAAGATATCTGGCGGAGTACCCGGCAGAAGCGTAAGGGCAATAACAATGGCTGAAGTTTGTGAACGAGGAGCAAAACCATACCGCTACTGGATTGTCAAACAAAATCAGCAGCCTGAACTGGTTGAGGGAGGAATAATCGAGGAAGCTTCACTCAGCATCTACGTGAATGGAAAGTTGCTGGCAACAGTATTGTGCAGCCCGATTGATCAAGAGAGCCTGGCACTGGGACTTTTATATAATGAAGGGCTGATTCATTCTATTGATGAAGTGAAACTGGTGCAGTTAAATGTTCACCAAACCGCAGTTGACGTATGGCTCAAACAGGCGGATTTTGATCCGCCACAGCGCGTTATCCTTACGACAGGTTGCAGTGGTGGCGTTACCTTCCAGGATATTACTCAAACCCATCCTCCTCTGATCACCGATTTTTCGACTACGGTTGATGCAGTCTTGGAACGGATGCACGATTTGCAGCAGGCTGCGAGACTGTACCAGCTGGTGCGCGGTGTTCATACCGCAAGTCTCGCTCACGCGGATCAGTTACTTTTTAGTGCCGAAGATGTAGGTCGCCACAATGCGATTGATAAGCTTAGTGGCAAGGCACTGCAAAAGAAGATGGATACGACTGATTGTCTGCTTCTGACGAGCGGTCGCATCAGTTCCGAAATGTTAGGGAAAGCATGGCGAATGAAAGTTCCTCTGGTGGTCAGCCGCACTGCGCCGACCAGTACTGCGGTGCAACTGGCAGATATGTGGAACATCTGCATTATAGGATATGCTCGCCAAGGCAGCCTACGAGTTTATACCAATCCACAGCGCGTACAGCTCATCAAGTGAGCTAAATACGTACCCTCTTTACCCGGTCCCCTTTTTCATATGGCTGTACTGAATTTGAGCACTGCCGTCCTCCACTTTACTCGTACTAACTGTGCATGTTCTAGGAATTTTGGTGGCTGTTCTGATTCCTGTATTGAGTAGTCGCCGTCTGAAGAAAATGGATATTGCTTCTACATTCCGTATTGTAGAGTAAAAAGCGAATACGCTGTCAGCTAATTTCAGGGCAGGTTATGTTTTATATCGGCGTGTATGCAGACTATGAACTGCGAGCGGAAGTAATATTTCTGGTGGAGGGCGTGTCAGCTTGGACACGCCCTATCTCTAAAAAACTCTATTCCAGATTTCCGACGACGCTTTCAACCCTCTCCAATATCTCACATGATTTGACTAGATCCATCATTCGGGTATGGTCAGAATACAGTGGGCGATCTTCTTCGAGGTGTTCCACATATTGACGAATGACTGAGCGAGCTGTCTGCACACCGTGTCCTGGCGTAAACTCGCGAAAATCCAATGCTTGAGCAGCAGCCATGAACTCAATGCCCAACACGCCATAGGCATTTTCCAATATCTGGGCATTTTTGATGGCGGTATTCATTCCCATTGACACAAAGTCTTCCTGGTCGGCGGCTGCTGGAATTGATTGGATGCTGGCCGGCATAGACAGAATTCGTTGCTCCACGATGAGACTGTCGGCAGTGTACTGGCTGAGCATCATACCAGACATCATACCGGCACCTTTGGTCAAGAATGGGGGTAGTCCAATACTCAAAGCGGGGTTGGTCAGGCGGTTAAGACGACGCTCGGATAACACACACACTGTTGTAATGGCAGCACTCATCATATCCATTGGTAGTGCTATCGGAGTACCCTGAAAATTAGCGCCTGTGAGAGTCAGTTTGTCTTCGGGCATGAAGATGGGGTTATCGGCTACACCGTTTAGCTCAATTTCCACCTGGATTTTCGCATAGGACCATGCATCATGGGCTGCCCCAATCACTTGAGGCGTGGAACGCATCGAGTAGGCATCCTGAACTTTCATCTTGAGCTTACCCGTCAGAAGATCGCTTCCTTCGATGCATTTCATAATGGCACCGGCGGCTCGCACCGCTCCGCCGAATCCCCGAAGCTGATGCAGACGACCATCATAGGGCTTCATGTTGGCATAGAGGGCTTCCAACGACATGGCACAGGCGATCTCGGCCTGCTTAAGCCAGCGATTCATATCGTACAACTGGATCGCGCTCATGGCGGTGGTCACGTTGGAACCGTTGATTGTGGCTAGCCCATCTCGTGCTTGAAGACCGGGCACAGGAATACCAGCCTTTTCCATAGCATCACGCCCCGGCATTCGCTGGCCCTGATAAAAGGCTTCGCCTTCTCCCATCAGCAAAAGTGCGATCTGGGACATTGGAGCCAGATCGCCGGAAGCGCCTACCGAGCCTTTTTGACAGACTACGGGGGTCACTCCTTTGTTGAGCAGATCGACCAGGGTGAGCGTTATTTCTGGACGGCAGCCCGAATATCCACGCGCATGGACATTGATCCGGCTCGTGATTGCGCCGCGTACAGTCTCGATGGAGGCAGGTGCGCCAATTCCGGCTGCATGGTTATAAATCAAATACTTTTGAAACTGCTCGACCTGCTCATCAGTCAGGACAACTTCCGAGAATTCACCGATACCCGTGTTGACACCGTACATGATCTCGTGCGCCTTGACTTTTTCCTCTACCATCGTCCGACAAGCCTTGATTCGCTCCAAGGCGGTGGGAGCTAATTCTACTTTCTCCCCATGACGAGCGATGCTCACCAGCTTTTCAATGGTGAGACTAGAGCCATCTAGAATAATAGTCATAATAATTAAACTCCTTTAAGAAACCAGGTAAGATTTTCAAGTAATCATGCTTCTGATCGCCCTAAAATGCAAGGATGCGTGGATGGGTCATCCCCAACAAATTCATGCCCTGGAACTGCATCGCCAAGCAATTGTGATTGACGGTCACTCGGGTATTTTGAGCGCACTGGCCGATAGCTGCCATCAGATCCTGACTCTCCTTTTGCTTGGCCCTAACTTTGGAGGCTTGACATCGACAGGTACCAGAATATCGTAGACTGAGAATCCTATATTCAAAGAAACTGCTATTCCTGTAAAATGCTTATAAGTGCTAAAAACAATTTCTGTGAGGGAAACATGAGAAAAGTACGGGTCTTTTCCTTGATACTGTTCGGACTGGCAATTGTATTTGCCACCCCAATCGTGTTGGCCCAAGACGACACCTCTACAACCGTGCCGGACATCACAGGCTTGAGCGTACCAGAAGCAGCAGCCGTTTTGAATCAGAATGGTTTAGCTCTGGGCGCACAGGCCAGTGAACCCTGGACAGAGAGTGCTACTTTTGAACCAGGCGCTGTGAGTTTGCAGTCCCTTCCCGCGGGTCAAACCGTAGAACGCGGCACGGCGGTTGATGTTACGGTGCTGAATCTCCCAATGTCCTTCTTCTTTATGACGAAAATGTGATCACACTCGTCAATCACACAGGGGGGGTGCTAGATTTAACCACCATTGTATTTACCGCACTGGATGGCACAACTCCTGCATCCTTTAACTCAAGCAGTTGGTTGAATACTCTGAGTGGGAACGAGTGCGTCCAACTGTGGGCTATTCCCCGCACTAACTCAGAACGACCTGCCGAGTGTACAACCGTTCAACGGTGGCTCAGTACCACCCACGCAGAAAGTCATTTTTGGACTGGAACCAATGGAGTTACTCGGTTTCAAGTGTCGCAGGGCGGCATTGAGCGTGCGGTATGTAACGCTGCCGCTCCTGGTGCAGGGCAGCAGCGGTGCGAATTCTTTGTCCCTGCCGACGCTTTGGGAGATGACGTAACAGACTACATCTACCTGGCTTATACAACCGATCGATTGGTTGTTCTAAACCAATCTGCGAACAGATGGATGTCAACCGCTGCCACACAGGTTTACAACTACAACCCCAATAGCAGTGTTTCGGGAGCGGCTGTTCCCATTGGCGATCCGTCCCTGTTTGGAAACCCTCCGACGGTGGCAGATATCCGGCGACTTGCACCAGGGCAGTGCCTCTTTTTCACCAACAGCAATCCCGAAGCGACTACACCGCCACAAGCATGTGACGTGATTGCTCAACTGAATATTGGACCCGATCTTATTTTCTGGGCGGCAGATTTTGAAATTGCAGGTACGGATGGGCAGCGTCATATTTGCCCGGCGGCGGTGGACGGAAAGCTAACGGTCTGTATTATGCCCCGCTAGAAACATTAGTCGGCTGGTTGGATGGGTTCTCCCAACAAAGCTAACAGTCCGGCAATCAGGACAATGCCACCCCAGATTGCCGGACGCCCGACTATCATAAAGGAAAGAGTACCAGCGACAAGGCCCAAAATAAAGCCGTTGTTCTCTTGAAAAAACAGGGCATTGGCGCGATAAATGGTAGACATCCGGTTGTAAAACAGACCGGGATAAAAGCCGATCATAACAATCAGGCCAGCATAAACGATCCATAGCTGCATATAAAATGGTTTGAGAAAGAGCAGGAGGGTGCATGTAAAAAATGCCAGCAGCGCAAGGAGAAGGCTCTGGCTGAGTCGAAGTTGGTGTTTGGAGCCAACTGTTACGCCCACGGCACTCCCCAGGAGCCAGCAGAGCGTAACCAAAAGATACGTCCTGAAGCTGGAAGACAGGGTAAATGTCAATTGGAGAAACAGTCCTGTTTGGAGAAGTCCCAACAGTAATCCCACACAAGATGGATAAAGTTGATAGGATGCCTTCTGGCTTCTCATTGCTACCTCAAGCGAGATATTATCCTGTCAGCGCTGATTTTTAAGACAAAATCCATTGTATCCAGAGTAATGGGCCGCGCATTGCCTGCAATAAGGTCAACGGCGCGCCTGTCATAGATAATGAAGTTGGATTCCCCGCTCGCTTCCAGAGCGACGATCAAATCCTGAATGTTAAATGGCAGATCATTGCTGGCATAGGCAAAACTCCAACCTGCTGAACCAGATGTGACAACGATCACGTCATCGAAGGTTCTCATCAAGGAGGCAACAATCCGGCGAGAAGCAATGTCATCTGGCTCAAAGGTGCTGGCGAGGTTTACCACAAACACCCCTCGTGAGCTGAGCTTGTCTTCAATCGATTGATAAAAAGGCTCCGAGTATAAGGCAGCCGTTTGTATGGAAAATGGGGCGGGTAGATCTGTGGCGATCAAATCATAGTGTTCATCTGTGTTAGCGATAAAATGTTTAGCATCGTCAGCCACAATTGTCCGGTTCGTTAGCCTGTCGATGTGATTGTAGGCCGTAAAATAACGGGTACTGGCATCAATCACCATCGGGTCAATTTCGACGGTGGTCACATGGCCTGCGTAGTTGGCAATCATCAACTCCATTTGCATGGAGCCTGCGCCTAATACCAACGCTTTTTCAGGGAGAAGCAGTGATGCTGGTATGCGGCCCATAATTATGTTGAGCCAGCTTCCGCCCTTGGAACCAAAATGTTCCAGTCCATCCAGGTACAGGTATCGCGTCCCATCGGGCGCTTGGAGAACATCCACTTTTTGGTAAGCGCTGTAGCCCGAAAACAGCGTGATTGTACCTTCTGGCAGTCCTTTCAGTTCGCGAAACCAGAGCGCATTGCTCCAGTAGTTTACCTGTGGCAGGCAGACTATCCAGGCAAGACTGGCAATCACTAGCGCGAATAACCTTTTACGTTTCATTCCTAAAGTTGCCAGAATGGTCAGTAAGATAATACTGTAAACAGCGGTTATACCCTGTAAACCGAAGCCTCCCATCTCAACCAAAACGAGAACTGCTAAACCTGAGCCTAAAACCTCAAACGCATAGAGTTTTGATAACTTCTCTTCCTTCTGATCAGCAAAAAGCGGCAAAAAGACGCTGTAAAAAGCGGGCACAATAAACGGAGTCAGGATAGGCAGAATGACAAATGCCAGCCAGTAGCCTTGGATACTGTGAAAACCGGCGACAAGCAACCGGAACCAGATGGGTAGCGTCAGATGCAAAACAAGCGTGATTGTGCCAAGAGGTTTTAGCCATGCCTTTTTGACATATTGGGATAGACCGTAGCCGATGGATAATCCAACGAAATAGGCAATCGTTGTGAGAAGAATAACGAGTTCAGTGCCCTGAAGGAGTGCTGTGAGTTCCCTGACTAAAACCCACTGGATCAGGATCAGGTTGAGGCCGCCACAAAAGACAACGAGAGATGGAGTTATACGCGGCTGGAGTTTGTCCAGCCGCGCATCGAATGGGAGAGAAATCCAACTTTGAGGGCGAAGGAAGCGGCTAAACACTAATCATCGCCCATACCCATACCGCCTTCGTCGTCATCACCACCGGATACGCCACCTTCACAGCGGCGACGCCAACCATTGGCTGGTGCCCAGGGCGGAGGCGGGTTGGAGCAATTGCCCTGATCGCGCCAGACCTGACCATTGTCGTTGATATTCACTTCGACATTAATGATAATGATGTTGATTGGAATCACGATGATGGTCAGCCCGTCGAGATGGAGATCGCCTTCAACCCGAATGATATCCCCAAGCTGAATGACTTGCAGCAGGGGGTCATCGAGATCAAGCTCAATTTCCATGCCATAGATGATCACAATGTTAGCGTTGATCGAAATAACCGGACCTTCGATAACGATGATCACCGGCAAATCTTCATCTCCACCGAAGTAATTGGCCGGGTCCGAGTTGTTAACTGCTGTGCCATTGAAATTGGCGGTAACTGTCCCGATGTTCGTATGCTGCCCTTCAACGGCGGGGAGTGAGCTAACGATACACTCCGCAGAAACGCCTGGGTCCAGGGTGGCGGGGAGCGCGCAACTGCTTATATCCAGCAGATTATCGCTGAGACTGATACCGTCGAGAGGAACATTACCCGTGTTGGTGACGACAAATCGGAACGAAACATTGCCGCCAATCTCAACGACGGGGCCGGGACTATTATCTGCATCATCCCATGATGCACCAGTCGAAACATATTTCTCAATGTCTATCGCTGGACGATCCCCTCCAAAATAATTCCCACTGTCTGCATCAGTAACCGTAGTTGCCTGAAGGACCGCAGTTACAGTAGCGACATTCGTATGTTGTCCAGCGGTCACAGCCAGCGGGCCAACCGAACACTCGAAGAAAGCACCAGCAGCGAGTGTGGCGGGAACAGCGCAACTGCTGACATCAAAAACGCTGTCTGTAAGGGTAATGTTTGTCAAGTCACCATTACCCCGGTTTGTCACGACAAAACGAAACGAAACCTGCCCATCTAACTGCACATCCGGGCCAGGTGCGGCATCCGCATCCTGCCAGGTAGTGCCATCAACCGAAACATATTTTTCAACGTCAATGGCGGAAAGTTGGCAAGATGGTCCGGCAATCCCCCCCACTTCAAATCCATTTCCGCCTTTCACGGCTATGGAAATACTGCCCTCGGCCACATTTCCGGCAAAGGTAACAGAATACGTACGGGAGGCGTTAACCGTGAGCGGCAAATCCCACTTGATGCCGTAAATGCCAGTCGTCGGATCAGTGCCTAAACTCACTGCATCTGTAGGATTGTAGGCAACAGGCATCAACTGTGAACTGCAAACGGGAAGGCCGAGATCAAAGTGGCTGAGATCGGGGGGCACACCTGTGCCTGACACGACATAGGTAAAAGTGGTTCGATCTGTGGTACTGTCATAGACACGACCACCATAGCTCACAACAAAGCCATTGGTAGCTGTGCCACCATCCTGGGCGCGAACAAGGAAATTATCGGGAAACAATTGCAGGATGAAGAAGAAAATCAACAACCAGCGTACCGGACGGCTTAACCTGACGTACATAGTTTCCTCCTTCGGTATCTACCAGCTTCAGGCAGAATCGAGGATATATGAACTCCCTATTTAGGTTATACCGTCTATTGTACATAAAACTGACTAGTACATTGGCACTAGCCCAAAATCAGGTCTCATCGTTTGAATGAATTAAGCAACGGATCGGTGTCTAAGCGGACTGCGTAATTCACGCGGCGTCAACTCGCCGTTCGGCCCACAAATATCCCGCACTGAAGGACGGTACAGGTGTTAAAGGGAAGTGGGCGGCGGATGTATCCACGGCTGGCAAACCGGGCCAATCCATACCATAACAGGCTCGGGCGCTTCGAGATTCCTCTCCGATTGTTTGCTAGGTCCGTATATCCTTTCCATGGAACAGATACTCGATCTTGTGACAGCCTGCGCCAAGAGTCAATTCCACGCTATCACCGATCTGCTCTCCTTCGTCCAACGGGTGACCGTTGATCGATATCTCGCCTATCTGCGCATCGGGGAGCACGACCCTGGCCGAAGCATTGAACGGGATAGCGATTTCGATGGTGAGATGCCCCGCTTCGTCAATGCGCCAGCCGCTTTCGTAAACGCCAGCCGCCGAGCGGTAGCGCGCCCTGGCCCATTGGAGCGATTTGTCCGGTTTAGGAGCGATCCGGGCATGGCGGAAGCCGGTAACACCATCCTCGCCTGAAGATGGGTTCAGCCCGCACATATCGCGATACATCCATTCGACGATGGAGCCGTAGGCGTAGTGGTTGAGCGAGTTCATGCCCGTCGAGCTGATCGAGCCATCGGGGTTGAGGGAATTCCACCGCTCCCAGATGGTCGTCGCGCCCAGGTTGACGGCGTACAGCCACGATGGATAATCCTCGTTGAGCAGCAGTCTGTAAGCCAGGTCATTGGCTCCGATATTCGAAAGCACCCGGCAGAGATAGGGCGTGCCAACAAACCCCGTCCGCAGATGTGTCTTATCCTTGTTGAGCCTTGAGATGAGATCGTTCTTCACCCGCTCACGGTGCGCATCTGGCACCAGATCCATGAACAGCGCCAGCACATATGCCGTCTGGGTAGGAATAGCTAGCCGTCCGGTTGCGGTGAAGTATTCCTTTTGAATCGCCGCCTTGACCTCTGCGGATAGGCGCCCATAGGCATCAGCTTGCTCCACCTTGCCGAGCACCGCGGCAGCTCTCGCCACCAGCCGCGCCGAATAACAATAGAAGGCCGATGCGATGAAATCTTCGGGCGTGCCGCCCTTGCGAGAAGTCGGGTCGTCGGCATCCAGTGCCAGCCAATCGCCAAAGTGAGACCCCTTCTGTCCACAGACGCCTGCCACCGGATGAGTCATCGATACCCTTGATATAATCCACCCAGGCGCGCATACTCTCAAACTGCTGCTCCAGAATGCCGATGTCACCGTAGAACTCGTAGACATTCCACGGCACGATGGTAGCGACATCGCCCCAGGCGCTGGAGCCGCCGCGATTCAGATTGACCATCGGCACGATGTAAGGCACCATCCCGCCGGTCTTCGATTGCTCTTTTCCCAGGTCGTAGGCGTATTTGGAAAAGAAGGCGCCAGCATCCATATTGAAGCAAGCGGTGCCTGAGAATATCTGTGCATCGCCAGTCCATCCCAGCCGCTCGTCACGCTGCGGGCAGTCGGTTGGGATGTCGAGGAAGTTGCCCTTCTGTCCCCACATCGCATTCTTGAAGAGCTGGTTGACCTTCTCGTTCGATGTCTCGATCTCGCCGATGGTGTCCATCCGCGAATAAACCACGCAGCCGGTGAAATCGTCGATGTTGAGCTCGCCAACCCAGCCTGAGATTTTGACGTATCTGAAGCCGTAAAAGGTGAAATACGGCTCGGCAACCGCGTCAGTGCCATCGGCGATGTAAATATACTCTGCCTTGGCCGTGCGCAGGTTATCGCGGAAGAAGTTGCCCCCTTGCAGCACCTCACCGAACTGGAGATGGATGCGGGTGCCTGCCGGCGCGCTCGTTCTGAAGCGAACCCAGCCGGTCATGTTCTGTCCCATGTCCAACACCGTCTCGCCTGCCGGCGTGTGGATCACCGCCACGGGCTTGATCTCTTCGTTGATACAAACCGGAAGCGACCTTCTGGCCTCCAACCGGGTCATGTCGATCTCGATCGGTTTCACATCGAAGGTCTTACCTGGCGATGGCACGACCTTCTCGATCCGAGCATCGTACGTCTCACCGTCGAATATATCGCTCTCAATGACCGGAGAAGGCTGGGCTTTCCACGCTGGATCGGTGACGACGATCAGCTCGTTCCCATTTTCCAATGTGATATGCATCTCGCAGATCAGTGCAAACCGATCCCCATAGAACCCCAGGCCGCCCCCATCAGCGCCATAGCGGCCCTTGTACCAACCGTTGCCCAGCATAACGGAAACCAGATTCGAGCCAACCGTAAGCTGATCGGTGATGTCAAACGTTTGATACTGGATCCACTGGTCGTAGGCATTGCAGTAGGGCGTGAAGTATTCGTCTCCGACCTTTTTCCCATTCAGTTCAAAGTGATATAGGCCCAACCCGCAGATGTAAGCCCGCGCAGCGACAACCCGTGCGGGAAGATCGAAATACCGGTACAAAATCGGGTGTATCCGGTTGTCCTCCCAATCAGGGGTAATCCACTCCGCCTGCCAGTCTTCGTCCATCTTCGATGTCTCGAACCAGGCGGTGTCGCTTTCGGCGCTTTCGGTTTCTCCCCAGACCCTGACCTTCCAGAAATAGCGGGTACGCGGCTTGAGCCTGATCGGCGGGCAGTAAGCCAGACTGTCGATGCCGGGGCCATCAACTTTGCCACTATCGAAGATGATCTGGTCGAAGTCACCGTCACGACTTACCAGGATTTGAGCGGCAGTTTGTACCTTATCGTAAGTATCCTCAACGATCCAGGAAAAGGTCGGTTTTTCTATGGCAAAACCCAAGGGGTTTACGATGTGGTTGGTCTTGAGATGGGTTATTTTCACGATCTAGCTCCCGGCTGGTTCGCTTTTCTACGATTGCCCCAGCTCTTTGGTATCCACTGGCTCAGTTTTTTCTGGGAGACAGAAGAGATCGTTAATACGCACCGGTTGGTTCATCTCCATCGCACGATTCGCGGCAATTCCCAGCATAATCGACGCTGCTCCATCAATGTGAGAGGCTGCTCGATTAAAGGGATCGCGGGGCGGATTAAGCGAAAACAGTTGCTCCAGCATGATTGGGTCCGCACCACCATGGCTGCCCTCTTCACCGGGTAGAATCTCGACATTGTAACCTTCCCCAAACATGGGGAACACGCGAATAGCTGCGCGTTTGAACGGCCCCTTGCTTGCCTGGAGATTATGCGATTCACCCTGGCCCGATACGAGGTTTACATTTTCGACCACATTCAGTTCAACGCGCCCCTTCGTACCAGTGATGGCAACAGATAACCCTTCCCACGGGCTATAAGCGATAAGACAATAAGACAGAATCACGCCATTGCGGTAGCGGGCAGTTACAGCCATCGTGTCTTCAATAGTGATCGGCTCGCCAAAAACATTGCGGTCCCGGATATAGCCGTTATCTGTTTCGGCTTCCAGGTACAGGCCCCGCAGGGATGCATCCTGGTCAAGGAACAATGCAAATGGGTCATCCTGTGCTTCTGGCACACCGGTATAGCGCTTGTAAGTATAAGCCTCACCTCGTGCAGTAGCGTTCTTCTTGCCATAAAACAGCAGGTTGCCGAAGGCAAAAACCTCATCGGGATAGGAATCGATCCACCAGTTGACGAGATCGAAATGGTGCGTGGCCTTATGGACCAGCAAACCGCCGGAATTTTGTTTTTCACGATGCCAGCGGCGGAAGTAATCTGCTCCATGATACGTATCGAGCAGCCAGGAAAAATCCACACATAGGGGACGTCCTACTACCCCTTGCATCAGCAGTTCTCGGAGCTTGGTGAAGGCTGGCGCATAGCGGTAGTTGAAGGTTACTCTAAGTTTTTTCCCTGTGCGTTCGATAGTGTCGAAGATTGAACGGGCTTTTTCTGCGTCGGTTGTCATTGGTTTTTCGGTGATGACATCACAACCCAGTTCCATGGCCCGGTTGATATACAGATGATGGGTGGCATCCATCGTAGCGACGATCACCGTGTCTGGGTGCGTGTCGCTGATCATTTTGTCAAACTGATCGGCGAGATAGGTAGGCACCGGCGTAATACCGGCCTGGGTTTTGATCTGGTGGTTGTGCCAGTTCATTCGGATTTGGCTCAGATCACAGAGCGCCGCTAACTCGCAGGAATCGCGATAGGTGGTCGTGATCGCCTGGATAAACATGCCCGCACGACCACCGGTGCCAACCACTGCAAAACGTTTTTTTTCGTTCACAAATACTCCTTTTGGTCAGGATGATCCTGTGCTCACCGAGGCGGCTGGGCACTCTGACGTATCACCAGATCAGGAATCAATACATGTTGGTGATGTTTGTAGTCCGGGTCGTTAATCTGTTCAAGTAGAAACTGAGATGCTAATTTGTTCTGTATGTCAAAGTCGAAATAGACGGTCGTCAAGCGGGGGGATGAGATAGGAAGCAATAGGGTCATCGTCGAAGCTGACAATGGATACATCGTCGGGAACACGTAAACCATGCTCGTGTAAAGCAGACAATGCACCCATTGCCGCATGATCGTTCACAGTCATAATCGCTGTAAACGATTCGCCCCGTCTTAGAAATTCACAGACACCCTCATACCCTGTCTGTCATAGCTTTGGCAAACGTGGAATAATCACCCGGTATAACTTGGTCCAGGCTCTAATCCTTTAGTTTTCAACAGGTTGAGCCATGCATCGTGACGCAAGTGAGGGTTGATAAAATTCAAAGACCCCGTGATCTCCGCGATCTGCTGGTGCCCCAGATCAATCAAATGTTGTACGACTAACCGTGTTGCATGTTCCTGGTTAAATCCTACCCATGTCAATTTCGAATCCAACACATAGTCGCGCCGCACGATAGGAATGCCATGACACAGTGTCAAGAGTTCGTCATCGGGTATATGTAATTTGGGCGCATAAAGAAGAATGCCATCAACAAGCCGTGCCGCCGCCGTATTTAATGTGTGGACAAAATTCTCTAATGTGCATTCTGCATAGAGTGTGGAAAAGCCAGCCTCATCGATATATTGCGCCATTCTTGGCAGTACAATTCCAAAGTGGACATCCATGACAATAATTTCGATGAGGTTTGATTGATTGGTCGTGAGCATCCGTGCGCCAAGGTTGCTCTGATACCCCATCTTTTCCATCACGCGCTGCACCCGCACCCGCGTATCGGGCGCAACTTCAGGATGGCTGTTCAACACGCGGGATACAGTGCCATACGATACCCCGGCTTCGCGTGCAACATCTCGAATCGTTGGCCTTTTGTCTCTATGCTTGGGCATAAACTTACTCCGTCCGTTTTGATTTGCACTAAGTCTAATATCTTTTCCCATGCATCACCATAAAGGCCCGTAACCAGTCACGAAAACTATATCATGGTTTTCAGAAAATGTCGATTAGCTGCTTCTATTTCGCTTGACAAGCAGAAAGACATCTCTTATTATGAAACTGTAACCAGTCACGGAAAATATAATTAATTGGTTGTTTTGACTGAGAAGGTACGACAGTGTCCGAGCAAGTGGAACAAAGCGAGCGCGACTCGGTTCGGCTGTTTATCAGGTGCTTCGCAGAACTGATCTTCAGCAGATCATGACAGCCGGGGCGATAGCCGGGGCGCGGCCCAACTGACGGCCTTTGAATACCTATAGAACTAGAGTAAAGGAAGTCTCTTTGTGCGCATAATGTCCGGTATCGTCAAGGTATCTTCTCAAATAAACAGGGAAACGGGCAATAATGCCATACCCCAACGCGCAAAGTATCAGTATTTGGGTGCACGGTTGAGGCGCAACGCCGTCGCCTATATGTTCCTCACGCCGTGGCTCCTGGGTTTCCTCGTACTTACGCTTTACCCGATGGTATACTCGCTGCGGCTCAGTTTCACGGATTATGACTTCACAAAGCCCGATTCGACACAATGGATCGGGTTTGGCAATTATCAGAAAATGTTCGGGTCGGTGTTCGGAGTAGACCGAGTTCACCGCGTCCACGGGCGAGGTTATGCGCGTGGACCCGTACTACATGAAGTCGCTGACCGTGACGTTTACCTATGTGTTCGTGTCCGTGCCGCTGAAGCTGATCTTCGCGCTCGCTGTGGCGATGCTGATGAACCAGAAACTGCGGGGGGTGTCGTTTTACCGCGCCGTGTACTATATCCCCACGCTCCTCGGCGGATCGGTGGCTATCGCGGTGCTGTGGAGGAAGCTGTTCGAGAAAGACGGCCTGGTGAACGACTTGCTGGGAGCCATCGGCTTCACCGACCTCCCCGGCTGGATCACCAACCCCAATTACGCGCTCTGGACGCTCATTTTGCTGACGGTGTGGCAGTTCGGCTCGTCGATGATTATCTTCCTCGCGGGGCTGAAGCAGATCCCACAGGAGTATTACGAGGCGGCGAGCGTGGACGGCGCGAACAAGGTACGGCAGTTCTTCTCCATAACCATACCCTTGCTCTCGCCGGTGATTCTGTTCAACCTGGTCATGCAGATGATAGGCGCGTTCCAGGCGTTCACCCAGGCCTATATCATCGGCGGCGGCAGGGGAGGCGTGCTCAACTCCACGCTGTTCTATACCCTCCACCTGTATATTCAGGGATGGACATACCACGAGATGGGGTACGCGTCAGCTATGGCGTGGGTGCTGCTGCTCATTATCGGGGTGCTCACGGCGATTATCTTCAGATCATCGAAGTGGTGGGTGTCATATGGGGTCGGGGAATAACATGAAAACCAGTACGGTTGTACGCCATACTTTGACCCATCTGTTCATCATCGCCCTGGGGCTGTTCATGATCTACCCCATCGTCTGGATGATTGTCAGCTCGTTCAAGCCCAACAATATGATCTTCAGCGACCCGGGGCTCATACCGAAAGCCGTGACCATTGAAAACTACGTCACCGGGTGGAAAGGCTACGCGGGTACGACCTTCGGGACGTTTCTTCGCAAACTCGCTCATCATGTGCGCAGTGGCCATCGTCGGGAACCTGATATCCTGCTCAATGGCGGCGTACGCGTTCGCGCGGCTCAAATTCGTGGGCAGGGGCTTCTGGTTCGCGGTGATGATGGTAACGCTTATGCTCCCGGGTCACGTCACGCTCGTGCCGCGCTATATCCTGTTCAACACCTTCGGGTGGGTGGGTTCGATACCTCCCGATACTCGTGCCGAAATTCCTCGCGACGGACGCGTTCTTCGTGTTTCTGCTCGTGCAGTTCATGCGCAGTCTGCCGAAAGAGATCGAGGAGGCGGCGATCATCGACGGGTGCGGGAAAGTCGGGGTATTCCTGCGTATCATCGTACCGCTCGCGTTCCCCGCTCTGGTGACGACAGCGCTGTTCACGTTCCTGTGGACGTGGGACGACTTTTTCAACCACCTGCTGTACCTCACAAGGCCGGATACTTTCACTGTATCGAGGGCGTTGCGCACGTTCGTCGGCGACGCGGGCGCGGTATCCAACTGGGGCGGCGCGCTGGCGATGGCCACGCTCTCGATCGTTCCCGCCTTTATCCTGTTCTTCTCCCTGCAGAAATACTTCGTACAGGGTATCTCGACCACGGGCATCAAGGGTTAGTACAATAACAGGAGAAAATGCATATGAAATGATGATAGGGGACGTATTTCGGATTTGTCCGCTGAAACTATTAACTACAGAAACAGGAGAATTCAAAGATGAGAAAAATTCACATCATCACGCTCATGGCACTGCTCGCGGTGATGCTCGTGGCGTACATCCCAGCCGATCGCGGCACAGACCGACACCGACGGACTCCCCGCTTACACGGGCGGTCCCGCCGAGCTCCGCATGGGTTGGTGGGGCAACGACGACCGCGCCGCAAGAACCCTAACAGGTTATCGATCTGTTCCAGGCTGCGTATCCCGATATCACAGTCGTGGGTGAGCCCAATGGCGGCACGGCTGACCACTTCCAGATTCTCGACACACAGCTAGCGGCCAACGACGCCCCCGACCTTATCCAGTTCGGCGGCAACTGGCCCGATTACAAGCAGTACCTTGAACCGCTCAATGACTATCTCGGCAAACAGCTCATGATCGACACCCCCGAGCGGTTTGACCAGACCGCGCTTATCCCCGCGACGGATGCCGATGGCAATCTCTATGCCGTAAGCCTCGGCACGAACACGCTCGTCCTTGCCTACAACAAGACGATGATCGAGGCGGCGGGGGTCGAACTCCCGAAGGACAACATGACCTGGGACGAGCTTCTCGCCTACGGCAAGGAGCTTAAGGCGAAACTCCCCGAGGGTGTCGCGCCCTTCGTGGACAACAGCACGAACCAGGCGAACTACCTCAGCTATTTCTACACGCAACAGGGTACCCAGCTCTGGACTTTAGACGACGGCGGCAAATCCTACGCGACGGTTGAGTCCGCCAAGGCATGGCTTCAGATGTGGGCGGATATGCGCGCCGAAGGGCTGATCCCCGACGCGGACACCACCTATACCTACACCGAAGCCGGGCCGGACAGCTCGGCGCTCGTGGCGGGCAAGGCGGCTATCGATTTGATTTGGAGCAACCAGGGAGCAGCCTATCAGGCGGCCATGACCGACGAGCTCGGCATGACGACGCTCCCCGTGGGCGGCGAAGATTCGTACGTCATCCAGATGAGCCAGTACCTGGCCATTAACAAGGACAGTGAGAACAAGGAAGCGGCGGCACTGTTCATCAACTTCTTCGTTACCAGCCCCGAGGCAGGCGCGATACTCCAAACCAATCGAGGTGTGCCTTCCTCGCCAGTCGTGCGTGAGGCAATCGCCGACCAGGCCACCGCGACTGACGCGGCGGTTTACAGGATCTACGCGGCGATAGCCGATCGCATGATCCCGCAGGGCCCGAACCTCCCGAACGACCAGGAGTTTGTGAACGAGCTTGATACTGATCGGTCAGCAGGTAGCGTATGGAGAGTCCTCGGTTGACCAGGCCGCTGAGGACTTGCAGGCATTGATCGAGCGTCTGGCGGTCAAGTAACTTCCAGCAAAAGTGGTGGATACCAAAGGCGCGGGATCGTACGATCCCGCGCCTTTTTCATTCCCTGATCTGGTTTCAGCTTGCGACAGTCATGTGGTGGGTACTTAATACATCCGACCTGATTTTCCCCTGAATTATCGAATTGAATAACCCCGCTACGAGCTTATGCGTACGTTCTCCACAGACCAGAGCTAAAGTAAATTTAGAGAGTATGCCGATAGCAGTCAATGCGATCTCTTGCAGTTCCAGCTCACCCGTGCTTTGTGCCTACCCCATCGACCTGCACGTTCGCGCGCGTTTTATACTCTTACGGGTTGTCCTGAGACAAGATGAGCACAGTGTAAGGGCCGATACCTATATTCGCCTGAAACGGCATATTATCTCGCTCTCCATAGTGAGCCACCGTGTCGTAGCCCAACTGGTTACTGAAATCACTGCTGTATCCTTGCCAGTCGCTATTGAAACGCAGCCGCCACAATCCCTCCCGTGGGAAACCCAGGGAATAACTCTCATAACAGCGGTTGGCGAAGTTGACAATGACGATGACATCATCGCCCGGTCCGCCAGTGTCCCAACGGTGGAAGGCGATCATTTTGTCGATATTGTTGACATGGTGAACATGGAGGTGCTGTCCCCGTAGGCCCCGTGTCTGGTTGAACCAGTTTCGGCGAAGCCGGATCAGGTCGCGGTAGAGCAAATGGATCCCCGCATACGTGGTCAGTTTCTTCCAGTCGAGCAGGTCAACATCGCGGAAATACTGGTCTTCAAGAAATTCCTGTCCCTGGAAAATCATGGGGATACCAGGAGCCGAAAAAACGAGTGCGGCCCCAAGTGTGGAACGCTTCCGAGAAAACCAACTTCCGGCATTTCCTGGCCAGATTTCTTCCGGAACTCGCTGGTGCCCATTCGCTACTTCGTCGTGCGACTCGGTGTAGATTACTCTTTCGGTTACAGCGCCATTGTAACTATGGTAAAGCGCATCTCGCACCGCCAACATATCGCGGTCGTTGTCGTCTGGCGTGATAATGGCCTGGCGAATGGGATGCACAAACCCCGCATCCCACTGCGACCCGAACCCCGCACCACCGCCACCTATGTCTTTGGTGATCCAGGCGTTGTTCTGCAAATCCTCGGCTATAGTAATCTTCCATGACTGCGTGGCGCGGATTTCCTGGTTGATCCATTGCAGCAGGTTCCAGCCATCGGGCAGATCCCCCGCCGGATCGTCGTTGCTGCCATTTCGGTTGCGGATGTTGATCACCGAATTGAAACGCAGTCCATCCGCGTGATATTTGTTTAGCCAAAAGAGAGCATTATCGCGGATGTATTGGCGCACTTCGGGCCGACCATAGTCGGGCCGCGTACCACCCCAGGGCGTCTGAGCGCGTTCGTTGTCATAGAAATAGATACCGCCATTGTGGTTGGCATCGGACCAACCGTCAAAGCACCACAAATCAAGATCGCTGGGGCCAAAGTGGTTGTAAACCACATCAATAATGACGGCAATCCCCTGGGCATGAGCCGCCTTGATTAGCCGGTGCAGACCCTGCGGTCCGCCCAGTGCGGACTCTACTGAGAAGGGTTGCGCCGGATTGTAGCCCCACGAATAGTCCTGTGGAAATTCCATCACGGGCATGATTTCAATGGCGTTAATGCCAAGATCGCGCAGGTAGGGGAGTTTCAGCACAATTTCGTCGAATGTGCCCGGCCCCTGCCTCCTTCCGGATACGTCGTTGAAGGTTCCCACATGCAGTTCATAGATAACCAACTCATTCCACGGTGGCATCGTAAAGTCATCGCCCGTCCAGTCAAAGCTTGGGTTGTGAATAATTGCTTTCTTGGCCGAGTTGACGACCTCACTCGCGTAGGGGTTTTTGCGCCCAGGCAACTGCTTCCCATCCTTGAAGATCACAAACTCGTATTGGTCACCCATCTTTGCCCCCGGCACTTCCACATACCAATAGCCGTTGCCTTCGCTAACAAACGGATGGGCTGTGGTGCTCCATTGGTTAAAGTCTCCTGAAGCGAACACTCTCGAAGCAAAAGGTGCCCATACGCGAAACGCGACGCCCCTTGGAAAAAGGATGGTCCCCATTCCTGGACGGGCAGACGGTAAATGGTGGGCTGTCACTGGAGTATTCTTATTCATGGGTTCTCTCCCGCTGATAACTGGCAGATTGAGGGCACATCGTCGAAATCTTTGGGGCAACACAGGCTAACATTGAATAGAGCGTTTTTCGATTGTGAAGCGCTGATTCGCATCAGTCATTGAGATGTAGAATTCCTTGATCCTTTTCTTTGGACTAGGCTTAAATCATACATCTACTTGAAAATGATGGGAAATAGTTAACACGTGGGAATCCGAGTGCGTTGTACGCCCCTTTGACCGCTCATGGCTTTCGCTTGACTATCCCTCAGATTGTAACTCTCTGCACTTGGTCACTGCGCAGACAGTTTGCCAGTTGCTGCTGAGACCTCATAGCTGCAACAACCTATCGATGTCATCGATCACATAATCCGGATGGTATTGACTGATGATGTGTCCCGCGAATCCATAGGTCACGGCGATGGTTCGTGTCCCCGCGCTTTTGCC
Organism: uncultured Chloroflexia bacterium; assembly: GCA_963753545.1. Taxonomy (GTDB): domain Bacteria; phylum Chloroflexota; class Anaerolineae; order Aggregatilineales; family Aggregatilineaceae; genus CAVWCQ01. Next base: position 3,205,036 of record CAVWCQ010000008.1, on the reverse strand, counting down.
AGCAAGCACATCCGTCGCTGTATCTCCGACCATGACAGCCTGATTGGGTGCGATACAGAGTTTGTTCAGGGCACAGAGAAGGGGTTCGGGGTCGGGCTTTAGTTTGGTAACATCTTCTCCCGATACTACGACTTCAAAGAACCTGGCAATGCCCGCATTTTCGAGTGTTTGCAGCGACGTTCGTTTGGAACGGGTGGTGACTGCCGCCAGGCGGATGCCTTGCCCGTGCAGGGCAGCAAGGGTCGTTTCCACATGCGGAAAAAGGACAGATAGGTGCAGATGCGTTTCCTGAAATGAACGGTGTGTATCACTAAGGACATGGTAATTGAGCGCAGGTACCAGGCACTCGTAGATGGATTCGAGCGATCCACCGATCAGAGTGGCCAGACTATCTCGAGAGATAGCTGGCAAGTTGTACTGTTGAAAGGTGTGTTCAAAGGCCTGGTACACGAATTCCCTGGTATCCAAAAGTGTGCCGTCAACGTCAAAGAGTATCGCTTGCAGTGTTTTTAACATTGGGTCCATGAGCTTACATTCCCACATATCACCGCGTGATCCAGTAGGATCGAATATGAATATGATCCACCATAAATAGAAGCTTGTGTAGGGTTAGGAAATCGTCAGTGAGCATGGCAAAAAATCAAGGTTCGGCGGATCGTTACGTGGCGAAGTGATCAACTCATTTTTTCGAAAAGTTTGCTAGTGGAAACGAAACTCGCTCTGCACCATCAAATAAAGTTCATGATAGGCTTTAGCTCAGCTACGGCCAGTGGAATAGGATACACATTTGCACTTATGATCGGCTGACGATTTTTGCGGCTAATGAACTCTCAAGCTTAACCAGGATACTTTGGTCAGCATCTAACATAGTGAGTTGGCGAGCACGCTGAGCTTGTAGAACAGCTTTCTGGTTGGGCATGAGGGAGTGTGTTAGACGTTCATCAAAGTGTGAGATTTCCTTTTCACGTTTGGCGATCTGGCGCACCATATTATCGCGCTCTTTGGTCAATTGGCTGATAACAGGATCTGTCGTCATTGTTCTTTCGATCTTTCTACTCGGTTATGCTGCATTTTTCTTTTGTGCTAATTGCGGTTTATGCAGCTCAACAAAAATATTAACGAAAGTTTTGATGAAACATAACTGTGGTAAATAACATTATATCATATAAATTCGACGGTTTAGAAGATATGATATATAATGGCGTTTGTAGTGGAAAAGGTTGTTTGCAGAAGTGGTATCAAATCCCAGCGCAACTCAATCGAAGCGCTGGCTTTTTTATCCCCAAGTTACTCCGTTCCCACAACATCAAGCCAATTTTAGTGGGAAAGGGATTTTCCAAATGTCTGAAGAACGCACGAGCGGTACTGTGAAGTGGTTTAATGCTCAGAAGGGTTTTGGCTTCATTTCACGTGAAGACGGCCCGGATGTATTCGTGCATCACAGCGAAATCCAGGGTGACGGCTACCGTGAACTTTCTGAGGGTGAGCGAGTAACGTTCGTGGTCACTCAGGGTCAAAAAGGTCCACAGGCAAGCAAAGTGGCACGCGCCAACAACTAAACCAGTTTTACGTAGCGCAAGCAACGATGCTCTGCATCTCTTTGATGCAGGGCATTTTTCTTTTCTGGAGGCCTGTGGAGGTACGTTCTTGATTCACCAAAGGCGGCCAATTCTGGGGCATGCTGTATGAATTCTTTCTAGCTCGTATTTCGCTATTTTCTTTTCGGTGATTTTAGTTCGGCCCTCTTTAGATTCTCGGCTACACGCATTTTCACGATCCGGGTGATCAGGTCGAGCGGCATCGGTTCATCCAGGGGAAATCGAATGGAACCCTTAGCACCCTGGTATCGGGCTATTTCTTCCTCAAACGCCTCAATTCCACTTGGGGTCGGGTAAAACCCAATGTGGTTTTTGAAAGCGGCAAAATGGACAAGATTGCCCTTCAGAAAGAACGTGGGCATCTGATAACTGATTTTTTCTTCGGCGTCAGGTGCAGCCGCCTGGATGGTCGCCCGTATTTCTTGCAGGATGGTTTGTATCTCTTTAGGGAACGTTGCAACGTACTCATCAATTGAATTAAAACGAACTTTGTTGCTTCCCATGGCCTCTCCTTATTCGCGTGTTCATTCAGGACCAAATGCAGCCCAGTCCTGAAAGCCAAGATACTTATCCAAGAGACTATGTCATCTCGTTAAGCCGACACTGGAGATAAACGCGCTCGGCGCAGTTGCCGCAAAGGGTGAGCGCTCGCTGGTAGGCATGGGCGGCTGCTCCGCGCGGCCAGCACCCGCCCGTATTCTTCGTGGAAGGTGGTCTCGATCTGCGCTGCAGCGATCATCCCCACTTCTGCCGTTGTTATTTTGGCGACCACAGCGGGCGAACTTCTATCGAGCCGTATTGAGCCGCCGGGTATTTCGCCGCCCAGGCGAGCGCTTCGTCGAGGTCTTTGCACTCAAGCAGGAAGTAGCCGCCCAACTGTTCGTGTGTCTCCGCGAACGGGCCATCGATAGTCAGCGTCTTGCCCTCGCGCACGCGCACAGTGGTCGTGTTGCCGCTGGGAAGTCCGCCAGTCAATTCCAACACCCCGGCGGCCTGCGCGTCCCGCAAAAGCGCAACCCAGGAGGCCTGAGCGGCTTGCTGCTCCTCAGGGGTACTTGGCACTTTCAACTCTTCCCAGTACATCAGCAGCATGTATTTCATGGGTTGGTTCTCCTGTAGAATGAGGCAGATGTGTCAGGGAGTCCATCCAATCGAACTGGCTGCGTACCTGAAATCGGACAGGCGCACCCGGCTGAGAGTTGGGCGATCCGATTTCAGATACGCGCCTTTCCCAAGGGGACAAACTCCTGGAATCCTTCTCTAAAAGTCGAGATCAGTTATCAGTCTACCGCTTTCTTCACAAGCGCGACGATCCTTACCTCTTCGGTGGCAGTCAACTCCTTCAGCGCGAAGGAGGTCGGCCACATGGCACCTTCGTCGAGGTTCGCCTCGTCGCTGAAACCGAACGTCGCGTACCTCGTGTTGAACTTCTGTGCGCTCTGGAAGAAGCAGACGACCTTGCCGTCTTTAGCATACGCGGGCATCCCGTACCAGGTTTTCGGCGAGAGGGCTGGCGCGTTGGCTTTGATGATCTCGTGGAGCCGCTGGGCCATGGCGCGATCTGATTCCGGCATCTCGGCGATCTTCGCGAGCACGTCGCTTTCCCCGTCCGCCTTTTCCTTTTCCGCCTTTAGCTCTTTGGCGCGCTCCTTCATTGCGGCTCGTTCCTCTGCCGTGAATCCCTTGGATTTCTTGTTGGTCGCGGTGGTGCTCTCGGCGGACTTTTGCATTTCGTTCTTTGGGCTCATAGAAACCTCCTCATACTGACTTGGATTGGAAACCTCGCCGCAGAATCCCAGCGTCAGGTGCACGCTTTGTTGGGCAGGCGAATGCTTTGCGGCAAATTACTCGCCCGCCCGCACTGTGCGGGCGAGCGTAATATCGATTTGTCGCTGATGCGCTCACGGCTACTGAATCAGCCCGATGATGTTACCGTCTGCGTCTTTTACAGAGGCAATCAGTCTGCCCCCACCGACATCTTTGACCTCCTGCACTAATTGTGCGCCAGCGTCCAGCAGCGATTGTAGGTTTTTGTTGATGTCGTCCACATGATAGTAGGCCGTCATGCCCGCGTTGTGACCGTTGGGGTCGAGGCCGATGTCCTGGCCGTCCACCTTGAAGCCGACATAATACGCCTCATCGACATAAGGTTCTACGCCCAAAAGCTGACGATACAGTGCTTTGGCCTTAGTAATGTCCTTGACGGGATAGACGACTGTTCGGATACCCTGATTCATAGAGAACTCCTTATAGTACTCGTACAGATTATCGACTGTTTTGCCTTTCTATAAAAACGTCGAACAGAGAAGCGCCAAAATGACAGATCAGCAGGCGTTCTCATCATTTACTCATAAACTCTGATTCGACGTTTGTTAGCGACCCAGCTCCCGCCGATGTCTCGTTCTCAGAGATCGTAAGTAACTTCCCCGCTCCCGCTGCCGTCCTGCGCATGGGCATGTTTCCGATTATGATGGAACACCTGTCAGCTAATGACGCCGATGCTGGGAGTCCTTAATCCGAGAAAGTTGTTGGTGGACAAAAAACCAATCAGTTTACTTCACTGGTAGGGCCCATCCAGTTCCTCGGTTGTCGTTTTCACGCGACTTTCTTCCCGTGATTAGTTTTCGGATATTACGGGCACCTATTCTGGGTGGCCTGAGGGGAAACTGGCTCAGATACGTCAATTGACCCATAGGCCGTGATCAGACCGCATCCACGCCGGAAAAAAAGCTCAGATTGAATTTTTCAACCCTACAGGGCAGAGAACACTTATTACGAATAGTCTTCCTTTGCTATTGCGCGGTTTTTTTGAGAGTGCAAGGTTTATCTCTCACATTTATCTATTACTCATCGCTCATTAAAAAATACGCAACAAGCTAGATCCTTCTTCGGGTAAATCCTTGAATGTTATACCCGCTTGTCCCCCGACTGCGGGAAACCTTTCCCCCTCAAATCCTTCGACTTGATATAACCGATCCGCTTGTAGACCATCAAGGTAAATCGTGCGTTCTGGCTCTCCACCCGGAAGACGGAACACAAAGAGCAAATGCTCATCAGGCAGACTGTATTGAAAGGCACACCAACGATCACCGCTACCATCACGCCTGGGCTGGCTCGTTAAACGATAGAGAGCAGCTTCGCGCACAAAACGGCGGACATGCTGTTGATAAATGCGTATATGGACAGCCAGACGATCTTTCACCCACTCTGGCAGTTCCGGCAATTTCTGGCAGAGTCCAAACCAACCAAGCATGGAAATGCGTGTGTAATAATCCAACTGGTGTGGCTGCAAGTTAAGATCGCGCGGATTAAATCTCTGTTGCGGGTGTTCTCCTCGCCATTCAGAGTAACTCCAATGCAGACAGGCGTTGGTAGCCAGCATCGTACTTGCTCCCCAGAATATCTGCAGATCGTGAACAGGCCAATCTGGATCGCTCAAAAACGTCATGTGAGTATGGCGAGCCATACCGAGATCAATACGCAGTCCGCCCGACGAACAGTTTTCCAGAATAACATCAGGGTATTTTTGCCGGATGCGCTCAATCATTCGGTAGTAACCCATGTAGTGTTCATAAAGCCCATCTTCCGCGCCGTGCCCATGATCGGTTCGTGTACAGCCCATCCCTGGATCAACGTTAAAGTCCAGTTTTATCCAGTCGCAGTTATAGTCTGAAATGAGGCCACATAGGGTTTCATACGCCAACTCCTGGGCCTGGGGATTGCCAAAACAGACATAACCAAGATTCTCTCCCTTGTGTCTGGCAGCCAATTCGGGACGAAGCGCATCAAGACTTGCCTTCCTCCCCAACCCTTCAATTTCACACCATAGCCCGAACCTCATATTGAGAGCGTGCGTCTCATCAGATAAGGTTCGAATGCCGTGTGGAAAACGATCCCGGTTGACCAGATGCCAATCGCCGCGATAATCGTGCCATTCGGTGTGCTCGCCATCGGGGCCGAACCAGCCTGCATCCAGCGTGCAAACTTCTATCCCCAACTTCTTAGCCTCATGCACATTGGCACTGAACACTGCTTCATTGATATCCACGTCTTCGTAGCTGAACCAATGATTCCATTCGATAGGGAGTTGGGCTGACAACGCCGTGTGAGGATACCAATAGCGGCGGCCTACACGCGCATATTGTTGTGAGACTGCATTTAGATCTTGCCCCAATACCAAGATGACATGCGGACTTTCCATTTGCTGGCCAGATGGCAACACTTTGGCGAAATTCCAGTTATGCAGCCCACCGCTGACTCCATACCCACCGCTGGCAAGAGGTTCAAAGCGGAAGACCCAATTGCCAGACCAAGCTATTGAACCGGATAAAACACCAGCCGTAGGGCTGAACAGTGCAAACCAGGGATGCTGCCCCTTTGATGAACGACCATAGCGGGTTTCGAGCGTTATTTCATCAGTCAGTGGTGTCTGAACCGATTCAAATTCTTGTCCCCAATCACTGGTATAGTAAAAAAGATCATACTGATCTTCGGGGACGGCCCAAGAAATTGTGTCTATGCGCGAAATGTGCAGCAGGTCACGCCCCACGTTGCGGACTGTTTGCCAAATCTCCAGAACAGCAGTGTCTTCATAGCCATTGATATAGCAGTCCACTTGAAAGCTATCGCTGCTAAATCGAGCTGTACACTGTTGAATTCCTGGTGTGGGTGAATTGGTACTTATCTCTTCACACGGTAGATTTAGTGCTGTGAACCGTTTTTCATTTATATGCAAGGCAAACAGGTCGGCTGAACTTGTTGGATGCAACCACGAAGGCCCAACTCCAGCATCTTGATCTATACGCAGTTGGTCTCCATTTAACCGGAGGACGAGACCAGAAATGGGGCCTATCTGTTGGAGTGCCATAGTTAACCATTCTTTTTATAGTTGCATCGCGCTACTTTTGATCCTCTGGATTGCCTGAATAACAGCTCGATTAGATAGATAAGTGCACAGGCTGGCGCTTATAAAAATCCAGGCGGGCGGGAAAATGAGAACACTGGGCAGCGCCACCAGGGCGATTAGCAGCGAAACGCCCACCGCAGCGCCAGGCCATCGCAGGAAAAACACACCGCTGTTGCGTAGTGCAACAACAAATCGCTGATCAGCCTGTTCGAGCAGAAGCGGAAAAGTGAATAATTGCAACTCAATCCACAATACAAGAAGACCGATCACGATTAGGCGGATAGCTCCAGCCCACGGCGAGTCGACGTGCCCATAGAACCATAGGGAAAGGATAAGAAAACCGAGCACTGCGGCGTTGATCAGACCCCAGCGCCAACTCATCCAGAAATGTTGACGGAAACCTTCTATAAAACTGCGCCAATTACCGCTGCCCGTATGCACCATCTGATTTGTGGCATAAAACAATGCGCCCAGGGCAGGAACAGCGGTAATCAGCGGGACAGAGGCGACAAACCAGATCAAGTTCAGCAGAATGAGATCAATGGCCCGGTAGTAGCCGATCCATAATTCATCCTGAAGCATTTCCTGAACGTTTTTTTGCGGCACGGTTGATTAGCGAAACTCCGTTGTTCGCGACAATCCAGCCAGGGCGGCATACAGCAGCGCGCCGATGAGCAAAGCCCAGCTAAAGCCCCACTTCATCGAAATGACCACCGCCAGGACGGATCCTAATACAGAAAATGCGCCGTTGACAGCCCATAGCAGAGCAACTCGCTGCTTGAACTGTCCGGCGAACCGCATGAGGCTGGGAAAGGGGACGCCCATTGGAATACCCAGCAGTGCCGTAAGCCCGATCACGGTCAGGGTGCGCACGAACAGCGGCTGTTTCAGCGCAGCATCGAGCAGCGGCGAAAGGATAACATAGTAGGCTACCGCCAACCCGGCAATCCACAACCCGGCGACCATAACTCGCTGGGATAGCTGCGCCGTTTTCCAGCGCTGGCTGAGCATACTGCCAATTCCCCCCGCAAACAGCAGGGTTCCCAGCACAGCAACCAGCGACACAATGGGATAACCTAACAGGAGTTGGAAGCGCTGAATCAAGGGGATTTCAACTAGCATAAAGCCCACGCCAATCAGGGCTGCATAGCCAATCATGCTGATCCAGGCTAATAACCCGCCCTCTTTTTTGGTGTCGGGCAGCAAGATCGCGAAAATAGTCAGGCCCGTGACCAGGAGCAGCGCCGTCACCAACGCGGATTGAATGGGGCGGGGCAGCCCATAATCAAGCTGGAAAAAGTAGGGGCTGTCGTCGCTGGTGGGGCTGAGATCGTAGTCGGCTTCATCTTTGGCTAAAAACTTATCCAGACTCATGCCGTTGCGGAGTGGTTGGAAGGCAACTTCAAAATCAGCGGGAACATAGAGACCCTGCATGCCGAGGGCCCGGGCATTGGTGCTGAACTGATCAATGGTTTCCCGGCTCAGCGGGTCTTTACTGACCAGCAGTACACTCGTGCGCAGGGTGGGATCGCCCACCGGATAGGTCCACATCAACAGATGATCGAGTGCCTGAGCCGGGGGGATGCCCATTTCATCGAAGGCACGGAGGGCGGTCACGGCGGCGCGGCTCGCTTCGAGGCCATTGTGCGACACAATGCCAATTTGCCCGCCGGGGTTTAGGCGTTCCAGATAGGTTTTGAACGCCTCCCAGGTAAAAATATAGTTTTCAACCAGAGCCTGACTGCCTGATTCAGCGGCCTGGGTATAGACCAAGTTCAGATAAATCAGGTCGTAGTGGGCGTGGTCGCGCTCAACAAAACCGCGCGCGTCGCCCTCCACGAGTTTCACCTGCGGCAGATCAAGGATACCGCCGTTGTAATTCGTTGTAGTGGCGGGTGGCTTTGACCACTGCCGGATTAACCTCAACTCCGGTGATCGACTGCGCCCCGGCCAGCAGCGCCAGGGCGATATCTTTGCCACCGCCTGCCCCGATGACCAGCGTCTTTTCCACGTTACTCACCGAAAAGGGCAGGTAGTCGATGGTCTGCTGCCACCCCTGAAGACTGTCCAGGGAGCCGTCATAACGCAGCATATAACTGCCCGCGCCGCCGTCTGAGAAGACATACCTGGACGAGGGATCGCTGGTTTCGACCACATCCACCTGGGCAAAGGGACTCCAGGCCGTATAGACGATCTCCGCATCCTGAGCCGGATCGTCCAGTATCTGGAGCATGGTTTTATCGCGCGTGACACTGCTGAGGGCGGCGGGATCAAAATTGATGATGCCAGACGCGAGGTTCACCACGAACAACACAAGCCCGGCGATGCACACAAAACCGGCAGCGCCGATCAAGCGGCGGTCGATGCGGTCCATGATCGCCAGGGCAAGCGCGACGCCACTTACCAGAACGCCCAGCAGCAGCACGGTGCTGAAGGCGCTGCAAACGCTGAGCAGGACCAGGACCAGCAGCACCCCTAGCCCCGCGCCTGTCAGATCCGCGCCATAGAGCAGGCCACTGAACGATGAATACCGGCTAAAGGTGAGTGCGGCAAAGAACCCGATCAGGAGAAACGGGAGCAGCGCCACACCCGCGCGCGGCGCTATCGAGGAGGCGGATGGATAGCGGGACAAGATCACGGCGGTTATGGGGAAAACGGCTCCCAGGACGACCAGCACTAGGGTGATCGTTCTGATCGTGGGCTGCGGGCGAAAATGAGCCAGGGCAGCGCCGAGGCTCAACCCGAAAATCGTCAGGGATACGGCTAAAAAGGCATAGTGATATTGGAAAAACAGGGAAAAAATGCGCGTCAGTGTGATCTCAAAGGCCAGCCCGGCGGCAGATACTACCGCCAGAGCCAGCATGATCAGATATCGTTGGCGGTTATCAGTCGTGTTCATAACCTCCACCCTAGTTTGCGCGTTTCACCAGGAGCAAGTCTCACTTCATTAACCTGATCGCCGTACCGCACCCGCCGAATCAGGGGAACGGACGAACTGTTTTTTACCTCGCATTCAACGGTTTGCCCAGCACGTTTGGCGGAAACGGTCAGACCGTCGGCCAGCAGATTCTCAAATTCGACGTTGGTCCACGAGGCAGGCAGCGCCGGGAAGATATGAATGCCGTCGAATGATTGCAGCAGCAGTTGATGGATCGCCGTACAGACGGAGGCCTGCGCCGTGCCGAAGTACTGCATATTCCATTCGTAATTTTCCATCACTTCGGTCATGCCGCCAAACGAACAGATCGTGGGGCGGGTGGCCTGGATGACGCGCCACGCGGTTTCACCATCGCCCTGCCACGCGATGATCGTCGCCAGGATCCCGGTTCCCCAGGGGAAGTCGCGATCCTTGCCATCATAGCCGGAGACAAAGCGCTTGTTAGCCTCAATGAAGGTATGCGTCGTGCTCATAGCGCGGGGATCACGGATGGGGATGGCTTTCATCGGGTAGATGGGGGCGATGGAACTCATATCGAGCTTGTCGCTGTCGTCGTTGGATTTAAAATAGCGGCCATTATAGAGACGATTCATCGGTTTGAGCAGTTGTTCGATCACTTCGTCGCAGCGGCGCGTGAAGTCAGTTTCCGTGTGCAGGATACGCGCCGCATTGGCACAATGGCGGAGAATGACAATCGTTCCGGCAAGGTTCGTGCCGTCGTTGCGGACCTTGATCGGGCTTTCGTGTGTGCCAACCTGATAGCCGATCTCGTACCCATCTCCTGTTTGTTCAACAATGCAGTTCAGGTAAAACTGGGCCAAGCCTTCGAGAATGGGATAAAACTCGCGCAGCATGGCTTCGTCCTGCGTCGCCTCGTAATAGCCCCAAATCTGATTGGCATAGGAGGCGTTGTTGTGAATCTGATATTTCTGGTGGAGCAGCGTGCCATACGCTTTACGCCCGTCGTGGGTGATCTCCCAGTCCCATTTTAGACCGTCGCAGCCAAATTCCTCGCGGGCATGGCGGCGGGCGCTGTCAATCGTGCGCTGGAAAAAGCGACAGCCCTCCAATGCCTCGTAACAGTGATTCGCTTCGAGCAGGGCGTGCTGCAAGAAGTAGGAGTCCCAGAAAATATGCGACGACCACGTCCGGCGGAGATTATTCACGGGCAGACCGCCCGAAACGCGATTTTGCATGGCCTTCAGATGGTACATCGAAGCGTCATAGAAAAACTGGAACTGTTCATCGGGAATGTGTGATACGCGACGCCGAAAAGTACGCTTGCCAAAACGCCAGATGTTCGGCGCGCAGGGCATTGTATCCCCTGGCAATCTGCTGATCGATGAGCGAGGCGTCGAGCGCTCCCTGGCGGTCATCGATGATCGCGAAGTATTTGGTGATCTGCTGGGCGCGGACGGTCAGCGAGCGGCTGAGTCCATCCTGACCAAGCACCGCACCAGGAACATCCAGCCGGAGCAGCAGGAGACCCCTGGTTTCACCTAAGTCGTATCGACCCTCAGCGGCATCGGCGGCCATGCTTACGCTGTGGAAGGGGTCCGTATCCCAGCCATCATCGAACCAGACGCCCGGCCCCATCCACGCCTGAAATTCCACAGGCTGATCAAACGTGTAGCGTTCGATCAAGAGCGATTGTTCACAATGAACCCAGGTTTCGGCTTCACCCTTCACTGGACCATAGTCCAAGGAGGAATAGAGCGTTCCTTCCTGCGGCACGAAGCGCTGGGTCGCTGGCCTGCAATTCGAGAGGCTGCCCCTGATCAATGATTTGATACCAGGTGCGCCCCAGCGGAGCCGCCTCGTACCATCCTGATCCCTCGGCATGCTCCAACGGCTTTTCAATCGGCCAACGGCCCGCGACCATGACTAATTTGTCTTCCGGGTAGTAGCGATCTGATTTATACCAGTTACAGCGATCAACGGATATTTTGTCCGACACCATCGACCCGGTTGGGCCAACCAATACAGCATCCAGGCCATTGCCTAAAAAACAGTGATAATAGTTTGGGGGCAATTGCATATCGATACTAGCCTTTCAGTCCAGTCATTGAAATGCCCTCGACAAAAGCGCGCTGCGCAAAAAAGAACAGAATCAGGGTGGGCATCATGAGGGTTACCGACGCAGCCATCAACAGATTCATCTTGACCGTGTGCTGCCCGTTCAGATAGGCCAACCCAATCGACACGGTGTACTTCTTGGTTTCGTTCAAGTAGAGCAGCGGCCCCAGAAAGTCGTTCCAGATGTCTTTGAAGCTCAGGATCGCGATCACGGTGAGCACGGGAACGCTGAGCGGCACAATGATGCGGAAAATGATCGAGAGACGGCTTGCGCCATCGACCAGGGCCGCTTCTTCCAGTTCTTTGGGAATCGTGCGGAAGAACTGCCGCATCAGGAAGATCGCGTATGCCTCACCAAACCAGGCGGGTACGATCAGCGGTTTGAAACTATTGATCCACCCAAACTTGGTGAACAGAATAAAGGTCGGAATACGGGTGATAGCGTTCGGGATCATCAGGGTCAGCATCAAAATCGCGAAGATGATGTTTTTGCCCGGCGCTTCCAAGCGCGCGAAACCGTAGGCGACCAGGGTGCAGGAGATCAGCCGTCCGCTGATCATCCCGACTTCGAGAATCATCGTATTTTTGATGAACGTGTCGAAGGGTAGATAGGGATTAGTAAAGACCCTTTTGAAGTTATCCCACTGAAACGGGTCCGGAATCCATTTGGGAGGCCAGATGATGGATCTGTTGATCCTGCTTCAGGGCTGACGTAAGCATCCAAAAGAAAGGAAACAGGAACACCACTGTCAATGCGAGCAGGAGGCTATAGACGATGATGGTGTGCAGAATTTCGCCCAGGTGATATTTGCGCCAAAAAATGACCAGACCATTCGGTTCGACCTGCTGGCGCTGCCGATACGGTACCGTTTTCGCTTTAACGCCCATGATCCGCTCCTAACTATCCCCGTAGAATACCCATTTTTTAGAAGTGACGTTGATGATAAAGGTCACGCCCACGATCACCACAAACAGCAGCCAGGCCATTGCCGAGGCATAACCCATTCTCAGGTTGCTAGAAGGCGGATTGGTAGAGGTAGAGCATATAAAACAGCGTTGATTTAAGCGGTGAGCCGATAGCGCCAGCGCGGGCAGTTGATATCACGAAGGCACTGTCAAACGTCTGGAACGAACCGATCACAGACATGATGAGATTAAAAAAGATGGTCGGGCTGAGCATCGGCAGGGTAATGCGCAGGAAGCGCTGGAAGCGGTTTGCGCCGTCGATCTCCGCCGCTTCGTACAGAATTTGAGGAATACCCTTGAGACCCGCCAGAAAAATGAGCAATTCACCGCCGACACCCCAGGTACTCATAATGATCAAGGCCCACAACGCGTACTTGGGGTCGTTAAACCACAACGGTCCCGTGAGTCCGAATAACTTCAAAACGGCATTAAAGGGGCCAAAACGCGGGTTAAAAATCCACTGCCACAAAACCGCAATGGCCACGCTGGCGACAACGCTTGGCAAATAAAACGCCGTGCGAAAGAAACCGACCATCTTAGTTGCTTCATTCAGCAGCAGCGCCATGAACAGCGCGATAGTCATACGCAGCGGCACACTGACCAGACTGTACTTGGTCGTGACCCAGAGGGAGTGTTTAACGTCCGGATCGTGGTACATTTCCTGAAAATTTTTGAGGCCAATCCAGTGAGGGGAAGAGAGCATCGTCCATTCGGTAAAGCTGATGTAAACAGAATAGAGGATGGGAACAACGGTAAACAACAGGAAGCCAATAACCCAAGGCGAAACTACGAGATAAAATGTCAGAGCCTCCCGTCGCTTACGCGTCCAAAAAGGTTTTTCAGTGAGAGTCTGAGCTGTGGCTGACATCGATGTTTCCTCCGTTACTAAGATTGAGGCGGGCCACCAGAGCGGCCCGCCTCAAAGTGGTTGGACGGACTAAACCGTTACTTGCTGTCTAAGCAATCCTGCGCTTCTTGGGCAGCAGCGTCCATAGCGTCCTGAACAGAGACGTCCTTGAGGAAGACTTCTTCCAGGTGAGCCTTGAAGGGTGTTGCGACGCATTCACCATAGTAGGGCGAATACGAATTGGGGATCGGCACGGCGTTCGCAAGGTCAGCCACGATTGGGCCATCGAACTCATCTTCGGCAAGGCCCTGCTCTTCAGCAACCGACTGAACCGCTGTAAAGGCATAGTTCGCGAATTCTTTCGCACCATCACCCGCGGCGATGTACTTCAGGAACGTCCACGCAGCATCCTTGTTCTCGCTGGCGGAGTTAATAGCGAAGCCTGCCCAGCACAGGGTGTTTCCCTTGCCAGCCGGGCCAGCGGGGAGACCCATGGTGCCGAAATTGAAGCCTTCAATCTTCTTGTAGTCGGCCAGAGGCCAACGGCCCGTCCACAGCATGGCAACCTGACCACTCGTGAACAGGTCTGCACCAGAGAAGGCGGCCACGTCAGCGTTCGTGGGCGCAACCTTGTGATCCATGAACAGGTCAACGTACCACTGGACCGCCGCGACAGTCTCTTCGCTGTTCAGAACGCCTTCAACCGTCGTGCCATCTTCGCTGATGAATCGTCCACCGTTCTCGACGACGATTGGGTAAATGCCACGGTCCCACAGCCAGTCACCCCAGCCATCGGGAATCGACGCCCCAGTGGTCTGTCGTCTGTCAATTTTTCGGCGGCAGAGAGCAGATCGTCCCAAGTCCAGTCGGCAGTAGGATAGGCCACACCGGCGTCATCGAACATGTCTTTGTTGTAGTACAACACCAACGGGCTGAAGTCTTTGGTCAGCAGGTAGGTCTGCGCCACCGATCTGACCGAAGGCCGCCACAGCGGGGAAGAAGGTGGTGTTCAGATCGAAGCCATTGCGCCCGATGATATAGGGATCGAGTGGCTCGACAATGCCCTGGTCCACGAACTTGGCAACGTCACCATCACCAACCTGGTAAACATCGGGGCCAGTGCCAGCCGCCATATTGGCCAGCAGTTTCGTGCCATATTCCTGCGGCACCGGCTTCAAGTTTAACCTTGATGTCAGGATAGGCTGCTTCGAAGGCTGTCGATCGCCTTGTTCCAGGGTTCGAGCGGCGTCACCGCTCTCCCAGGTCGCCACACGAACTTGCCCGATCCCTGCGCTGTGACCGCGATCGCCTGGAAGATCGCGACGTTCGCGATCAGGCTCAGAGCGATCACGGTGATTGTGAGGGCAAACAACAATCTCATCTTGCTTGACATTTTCCTATCTCCTTGTGTGCTTATCAGTTTTTACTTGGAGTGTGCGTCATGGCGAAAGTTCAGTATAATTGGCCCCCGGAGACGCCACCCTGTCTCTCAACATGTGCCGCGTATACCTTTAGACGGGGGGTACGCGGCTTTTTTTAACCCAGCTTATGCTTTGCTATAACCACCTCCTTTTCGGCGGATATCCACAACTTTTTTCTCACCGCGATATGAATAGCTGAATGCTACCCTCGTCCAATGGGACGGAAGGCGGGGATTCAACTGAGGCCCATTCTCAGTCAGTCGCAGCCCGGCAAAACCGAATACAACCGCCTGCCACAATCCACCTGCCGAGGCTGCATGGATTCCATCATTCGCATTACCTCGAACATCGCGCAGGTCGGCTTCTGCAGCCAACATAAAATGCTGGTACGCTTCATCAGGACGGTTCATTTCACAGGCTGCCCATGCGTGGAAACTAGGACCCAGTGAGGATCCATAACGATGATCGGTGCGCGGCATGTACGTGTCCCAATTTTTCTGCCACGTTTTCGCGTCGTATTCATCGCGCAGCAGGCACAGCAGCATGATCACATCCGCCTGCTTGAGAACCTGACTGGCGTTTGCGCCCTCAATACCCAGGATCAACCTGCATGGATTTTTCAGCAGCGGCGATCACGTCCGGGGCGATAAATTTCGCGCTCGAAGAAACCATCGAACTGGACCATCAGGCCCGTCGCCGGATCGTGATGCAGAATGATGTGGTCAATCACATCCTGCCAGTGGGCCAGCCGTTTTGGTGTCAGATCGAGCTGCTTGCGCAGGGCCTTCGCCTTTTGCGGATCTTGCTGATCGAGCCAGGCGAGAATAGAAAATGCCTGCTGCAGATGCCACTGGGCCATCCGGTTGGTATAAACGTTGTTATCGACGTGATCGTGATACTCATCCGGGCCGATGACATCGCGCAGGGCATAGCGGTGCTGCCCATTGTCCTCTTCCAATTCAGCCCGATCGCCCCAGAACCGCGCGGTATCCAGGATGATCTCGGCTCCATAGTCGCGCATAAAGGCGTCGTCGCCTGTCGCCTGCCAGTATTGGAGAATGGCATAGGCTACGTCGGATGTGATGTGAATTTCAATATCCCCGGTCCAGATGCGGACCAGCCCCTTGCCGGTAAAGTCAGGAACCCAGCTTGGTGTCACTTCTTCACCGGTGGAAGCACTTTCCCATGCATACTGTGCTCCGCTGAACCCATTGCCAGCCGCCTTTTGCCGTGCGCCCGCCAAGGTATGATAACGGTACAGCAGCATATTGCGGGCAATCTGCGGTTGTGTGAAGGTAAAGAACGGCAGAATGAAAATTTCCGTATCCCAAAAGACGTGTCCCCGGTAGCCCAGCCCACTCATCGTCTTGGCTCCGATGCTGACGCGATCATCGTGCTGTGGAGCAGCAATAATTAACTGGAACAGGTTGAAGCGGATGGCAAGTTGGGCCTCTTCATCACCCTCAATGACCACATCGCTATCCTGCCATACCTGATCCCAGGCGCGAACCTGAGCGGCTCGAAGATCATCGTAAGTTTTGCCTTCCAGCTCGCTGACAGCGCGTCCAACTACATCCACCCTATTCTGAACGTCGTCACGGCTGGCGGTATAACTGACCAGCTTATCGACCTGCATGGTTTGGGCGATATCCAGGTCAGCCGAGAGAATATAGCGGGGATTGCCAGGGCACTGCTGGCTGGTGACAGCTTGCGAGTTCTGGCACATGGATCGTACAGGCCGCCGCCAGATCAAGCTCGCTATGCCGGGTGCGGCTGTGCAGCCAGAGCACATTATCCGCCTGCCCCTGATCGATCTGATGCCAGTGGAGCAAATCGTCGTTGGACACATGCCCATTAATGCCCGTCGCCAGCGTAATCTGGCAGGGTTGGCTCACTGCGGTGATCAGGATGCGGATCGCGCCGATATGCTCATGGGCATAGCTGATAAACCGTTCAAAGGTGATATCCAGCACGGGGCCATCGGGAGCCTGCCAGCGCACTTCGCGGTGCAAAATTCCCTGCCGCAGATCCAGCCAGCGACTGAACTGAAGACACTGGCCCTGATCCAGGCGGAAAGGATACCCATTGACGATGATCCCTAAATCCAGCCAATTCGGAAGATTGGCGAGTTCCGTGCGCGAGATCGGCATATCATCGAACATGCCGTGTGCCAGCGTCAGCGACGATTCGCCCGGATACCCTTCTTCCAGACTACCTCGAGTGGAAAAATAACCGTTCCCGATGGTAAAAATGGTTTCCATGTGATGCTGGTTTTCGGGGCCAAACTCAGTTTGAACTACTGAGCGCGTTTCGTCGCGCTGGGCGAGGACGTCCAGATCGGTCAGTTGCAGGCCAACGAGATCATCACGGCGAGCGACGGGGCCATACTTCCGCTCTAATTCGGCAAACCGTTCGGCGGGTCCCAGGGCTAGGCACGGCATCGCGGCCTTAAGCCCGGCTTCAATTCCTGCCGCCGCATCTTCAACGACGAGGCATTCACTGGGCCGCAGGTTCAACCTGGCAGCCGCGCAGCGGAACAGATCAGGAGCAGGTTTCTGCCGGATGACGCTGTTGCCATCTACCAACACCGTGAGCTGACCGGCAATTCCGAGCCGCTGAACCACATCATTAGCGTTGCGGCTGGCAGAAGCAACCGCCAGTCGAACGTTCGCCTGCTTAAGCAAATGAAAGAATGCCTCGACCCCTGGTAGCAAATTTTCGGGTGTCAGTTGGGTCAGCAGGCTCTGATAGATGCGGTTTTTCCGGTCCATCATTTCCTGCATCTTGGCTTCTTCAAAGTTTCGACCCTTGAGCAGGAGCAGCAGGGATTTCCGGCGTGATACCCCGCGCAGGTGTTCATTATCGGCCCGCGTAAATGGCAGCCCTTCCTCGTCCGCCAACTGTTTCCAGGCCAGATAGTGAAACTCTGCCGTGTCGGTAAGGACACCATCTAAATCAAAAATAACGGCCTTAATGGGTTCATAACTCTAGTATCCCTGTGATGATTTGCGGATAACCAGTTCGGGTGCAAGTAGGACTTGCTGCTGCTCAATCGGTTTGCCCTGTAAGAGATCGACGAGGAGTTGGACAGTACGCCGCCCCACTTCCCAGACAGGCTGGTGCAGGGTGGTTAAACCGGGTTTGAAATATTGAAAAACAGGCACATCGTCGAACCCGGTCACCGCCAGATCCGTTCCAATCATCAGCCCGCGATCATGAGCCGCCTGCATCACGCCGATAGCGATGAGATCCATCATAGTGATGATCGCTGTCGGACGGCGGTTTTCCGGCAGATCAAGCAGCCGGCACGCAGCGGTGTAACCGTATTTATATTCGCCTTCGCCGCGCACCACCCAGGCTGGATCAATCGATAGATCATTCTCTTCCATCGCCTGAAAGTAGCCCGACAAACGCTCTGTACCCACGCGCGACGACTCAGGCCACGCTAAGATCGCAATCCGGCAGTGTCCTTTTGCCAACAGATGACAAACGGTCTGGTAGATGCCAACCTGTCCATCCACATCGACATAGGGGAATGGGATATCACTCTTAGTGCGCCCAAACGCCACCAGGGGCACATTGAGCTGCTGCAAGACAGGAACACGCCGATCCTCGGTTTCCATACCCGACAGAATGAACCCGTCTACGCGCCCCGTAAACACCAATTCCTGATAGCTTTGGAACAGCCCATCCCCCTCGTGGTGGGGAAAGAGCAAGACGTGATAGCCCAGTTCTTTGGCGGTCTCAACGACACTCTGCTGAAATTCTTCGAGAACCGGATTGAAATAGTAGTGGCGGTTTGGCTGCCAGGAGTAGCCCAACATATGGCTTGATTGGGTGCGGAGATTGCGCGCAGCGGCATTGGGGCGATAGCCCATCTCTTTGACGGCGGCAAAAATGCGTTCTTGCACTTCGACGGTAACTTGCATCTGACCGTGCAACACTTTAGAAACCGTCTGGTAACTGACGCCTGCGCGCTGGGCAATATCTTTAAGAGTAACGTTTCTAGCCATAAGATTTTAGGGGTCCCGGCAGTTGGCGAACGTTCGTCTTAAATGCATCATATGAGTTTTTGATCTTTTTGTCAAACAGCCTCTCCTTGCTTTTTGTCTCTTAATGCCTATCAGGGGTGTAGTCTCAAAAAACTCGATGCGTTAGAGCTTGTTATGAAAGAGGATATACCGGAGGGGTGAAAATGAGGTGATTTGGATCGTGAAACCAGCAACCCTCTTTGCGCACGATCAGTTGGTACGTTGGAAGTGGACCTATCGTCGCCACAACCAGGAAGGACGACCGCGAACGGATCAAGAGATCGAGCGGATGGTGCGACTATCTTCGAATTCGCGCGGTGTTTGATATCTCACAGCAGCGTGTTTCGCAAATCGTACGTGGTCAGCCGAAGTGAGATATCGAATAATGATCGGGAAATTGTTCCAGCTTTTTGCCTGTTTCTAGTTCTCCAGCACCTTCTCTAATCATCCATCACTTCGATTTGCAGCATCCACCTGGCTACTACGTACGTTTCGCACAATTAGATACTTGGCATGGGTCCATAGTAGAGGTTTAGCTATAGGGCCTCGCCGTTCGACCCATCCTTCATAATGCTCTGGGGCTAACATGGTGGTATTCACCTGCTCAGGTAAATCCAGAGCTTCATCGGCCTGACATTCGCTCCAAACGATGAGATCATTGGCTCGCTGAATATCACCCGTTTTGAGATAGTACCACGCCAGCCATAGGGCGAGCAGTACCCATGTGCCCCCACCATAATAAACATCTTCCAGGTGACGGTGTACACCGCTCTGAACAACATGGAGTTCTCGCTCAATACGCGCTGCGGTTTGCTGTATGACGGGATCGGTTAATTCAAACAGCCCATGTGGGACTGCAACGCCAATCAGGTTAGCATCAACCATATCCAACCCTACTGATTTAGCAAGTTCTCCGGTCGGCGTAAGACCTTTTGTGAGCACAAAATTCTGGATTTTTTGTGGCGCATCGTATAAATCAAGATCAGGAACTAAGCGCTGTGCGGCAGTTAGTCCAGCATAAATTGCTCCCAGCGTGCTCACGTGAATATCATTTCCACGTTCTTCCCAGCAGTCATAACAAGGCGTTTGCCACAGAGCAGCCAGATAACGCGCTGTAATAATTACAGCTTCCTCCCATGCCACCGGGAGAGGGCGAAGCCGGGTGGTGTTGACAAACTCGGCCAATGACCACAGCCACGATCCGGGACCATCAAGCTGAAACTCCGGCCAATCGTCCGGGCCGCTTTGACCATTCGCCCGATAACGAGCATTCAAAGTCTCAGCGGCTTCAACGGGTTGCCCGGCTATTGCTCGGGCAATACAGCGCTCAAGTTGGTCAGAATGGCTGTTGATAATCTCGGCGCACCAGTTATGAAAGTGCAGTGCACTGTTCCATTGTGAATTCATATCCCCCTGGTGGCTAATATTGGAATATTTACCATCAAGAGTCAGAGCATAGGCAATAAACGCTCCATCGCGAAACCACGAGAACTGGTAATCAGGCATGGTTGGGCAGGCCAGGTAAGCACCGCCAGATTGTTGGTTACCAAGAATAACGGCCAGACTGTGCTGGTGAAGTAGGTAATCGTGTAGTGTCTTCACGGCTGATACTCCACCACAATCATGGTCCAATAGTCCAGGCGAGGTAGGGTCAAATTAATGGCGTTTGCGCCTTCTGTATAAATAAGCGCCTGTGCGTCCAACATCTCACCATCTGGCGAGGCGAACCAGACGCGGGCAACCGGGCGATCTGTATGTATTTGGAGCTGCAAATCAGTTAAGGCATCTGGCCCATTTTTCAGCGCCGTATCCCATTTTCCCGTGTCGATCCCCATGAAATTAATCAGGCTGAACGTCTCAAAATTCATTCCCTGCCGCGCGATAACGGCCACCTGATTCTTGGCCCCTCGTTTCCCGGTCTCGATCCCTGTCAAAGTGACGAGCGTGGCGCGTTCCGGCGCATTTGTGGTATCAAGATTGAGCACTTCCTCGTATTGCACCAGGAAGTCATAATAACGCCGTTGGATGGTTTGTAGGTCTTCGCTCATTAGACCAAATCTGGGGAAGTAGGGATCGGCGAGCATCGCATCCGGCTCACCCAGTTCCAGGTGATAGCCGCCGCTAGAGAAAATGACCGCGTTTGCCAGCCGGACATTGTCGATCCGATCCGGGTGAATGTACGCGGCGATGATCACAGGCTTGCCGTTGCCCAACTGTTCCGCGCTGGCGACAAGGCGATGGAGGTCCATAAAATCACGGTACGGTTCCCACACTTCGATGTAGACGGCATCCTCATTGGCAGGTGCAACTGTTTCGACGGGCCAGTTACCAACGGCGTTGAAGATTACTGCTCCCTGATCACCGCGCTTGTCCTGTACAACTTCAGCCGTCCGGTTGATAAAACCTGGAATTGCTTCAGCCAGATCGACCCGATCTCCGGCGCTGTTACGCGCGACTTTCGGCGCACCGTATTGATCAAGATGAATACCGTCGAACGGTAATGTGTCAAGAACGCGCCCGAACTCATTCATCAGGTGATCCGTCCAGGGCGAGTCCGGACTGGGGTCCATAATGATCAGGAAATTGTCGCCAAATTCATAGGGGTGATCCGATCGCTGGAAGAGCGCCCAGTCAGGATGAGCCTGGTAAAATGCAACCGATGCGCCGTAGATTGCGGTGTAGGGCATGGTGGCGATGTTGCGCTTGTGCGCGGCGTCAATCAACAGCCGTACTGTTTCAAGCGACATGTGACGGCCCAATAAATCACTGTAGTTTTCTTCGGGCGGCAACAGCGATTCGTGGCGGTACTGCCAGTCATAAAACTGAAGGCCATTCACGTGATAGAGCGCATTTTCGTTCATCGTTTGGTCAAAATTGCTGCGCCCAGCTTCAAATTGGCTTAAAAAGCCATAGCGCGGCGCTTGCAGCCAATTTTCCAGCACATCAAAAGCGGTCGAGTCAGTGGCAAGAACCGTACCGCTCTCGTCCATCAGTTTCACAGTCAGCCCATAACCGCGAGGCGCGACAGCGGGTGGAGTCCAGCGCAGATCCGCGCTACCCCCAGACAACTCCACATCAAATGTATCTACCGTTTCTGCCAGATGGGTGATTGTTACTGCAACCCGCGTCCCGCCGCTGGCTTCTATAAAAAAGAGAGCCTCCTCACTGGGCAGATAAAACGCTTTGGCGGGCGCTACTGAAATCTTATTTTGGTCAGAGTGCATGAGTCCTCCATGAGCAAGGAACATGGCGCAGAAGATTGCAACAGCCCATTTCATCCCTTGACCGCTCCTGTGGTAAGGCCCTGGACAAAATAACGCTGGAATACAATAAAGATCACTAATGTTGGGATGACAGCCGTCAGCGATGCGGCAAAAATAAGTCCCCAGTCAGTTGAATGGACGCCTCGGAAATTGGCAATCGCAATTGGCAGCGTGCGCTTCTGGACGTCGGTCAATACCGTTAAAGCCCAGATATATTCATCCCACGCGCCCAGGAAGCTGAACACAGCCACCGTACTCAACGCTGGTGTCGCTAATGGAATCATGATTTGCGTGAAGATCACAAAGTGATTTGCGCCATCGATCAACGCGGATTCTTCGATCTCGCGTGGCAGACTTTCAAAGAAACCGCGCAGTAGGAACATATTGAAGGCTATTTGCCCGGCTGAATAAACCAGAACCAGACCGTTCAGGCTGTTCAGCAAATCTAGCCTCTTGGCGACGAGAAACTGCGGAATGATCAGCATCATTGTCGGGATCATCATCATCGCCAGCACGATATAAAAAATGAGGCTTTTACCGAAAAAGTCAAATCGGGCGAATGAATAGGCCATCATCGACGCCAGTGTTGTGACCAGCACCGCGGTGGCTACTGCAACGCGCACACTGTTAAACAGAGCTGTTCCGAAGTTTCGGCTGTTAAATGCGGTCCTGAAATTCTCAATGGTTGGATTACTGGGAATAAACCGCAGCGGGAATTCTGGCGTATACGCATTGGGCTTGAACGCCGTGCTAACCATATAGGCCATTGGAGACATGGCAACCACGACACCGAGACACAGAATGATGAGAATGGTGATTTGGAAACGAAGCTGCGCACGGTTGTGAATTGAGTAGATCGAGATACTCGGCTTGTTCATCGCTTGGCCCCTCTCTAATACTCTTCGCGCTGGCGGAACAGCCGCATCTGGATGAAGGTAACGAAGACCACAATTGCAGCCAGGACATAACTGAGCGCTGCCCCATAGCCAAATTTCAATTTGTCAAAAGCGCGATCATACATGTAACTCAAGACAACTTCGGTGCGGTGCAGCGGTCCGCCGCCGGTAATCAGATAAATGGAGATAAATGCCTGGAAGCCGCCAATCACTAGCGCGATCAACACAAACATGGTTGTGCGCCGGATCATGGGCAAAGTCACATGCCTGAACTGTCCCCACTCGCCCGCGCCGTCAATCGCTGCCACTTCGTATAATTCCGGCGGTACGCCTTGCAGTGCAGCGAGGAAAATAACCATCGCCCAGCCGATTCCCTTCCAGATGCCAAGCGCGTAAATGATCATCCATGCCGTGTTCGTTTGCGTCATCCAGCCGACTGGCTTATCCAGGACATGAAAAACGGATACAAGCATGTAGTTCACAAACCCGCCGGGATGTGAACTGAATAAAAATTGGAACAGGAAGCTGACCACGACCCAGGATGTGATCACGGGAACATAATAGATGGCGCGGAAAAGTCGTTTGCCAATAAAAATACGGTGGACCAATACCGCCAACGCCAACCCAATGACCATCTGCCCAATCACGGTAAT
Source organism: uncultured Chloroflexia bacterium (assembly GCA_963753545.1). Lineage (GTDB taxonomy): Bacteria > Chloroflexota > Anaerolineae > Aggregatilineales > Aggregatilineaceae > CAVWCQ01. The sequence continues at coordinate 3,181,441 of CAVWCQ010000008.1, read as the reverse complement.
CAAGGTGTATCGCGCCGTGTTTTTTAATGCGAGCCAAAAATATTTGTCGTCCATCACAGCACGATAATTTTCCACGCCTACATAGGTACTGTGCTGACCTGGCATGATCTTCCAGTTAAAAAAGCTTATATATAATTCGTAGCCCAGAGGATAGATCATCCACAGCACATATAACATCAGGCCAGGCAGCAGGAACAAATAGGGCACAAACCAGCGATGGTGCAGTTTGGAGCGCATTCAACAGCCTCCAGTAATCTCTTTTCTTGATGGGCCTAGGATTGGAATGTCAGGGGCAGAAGTTGCTCTGCCCCTGTGCGATCATAAACTCAAGCGCCTTATTCTTCTTGTAACAGGGCGTCGATCTCTTCAGCCGCTGCGTCGAGCGCTTCCTGGGCGGATACTTCGCCGCGCAGGATGAGTTGTCCGGCGTCGGTCAGAACTTCTTCCATCTGCGACCAGGCTGGATGCGGGGTACGGGCCTTGGCAGTTGCAAGCTGTTCCAGGAATGTCCCGTAGTAGGGGTGATCCTTGAAGTACGGATCTTCGAGCAGAGCCGGGATGACCGTCAGTTGTCCAACTTGCGACATTGCAAGTTGGTATTCATCTGACTGTGTGAAGCGGAGGAACTCCATCGCTTCTTCGGGGTGCTTCGAGCCGGAGAACAGGACAATATTTTCCCCGCCCACGACCGAGATCGAGCCACCTTCGCCAGCGGGCATCAAGGATGCTTGAATCTGGAAGTCGGGATATTGAGCTTCGGCAATCGGGTACATCCAGGGGCCGTCCAACATCGAACCAAACACGTCGGTGAAGTAACCCGTGCCAGTGTCCATGCCGCCGCCCAGATATGAGGGCGAGAAGCAGCCGCTGTCAACCATGTCAGCCAGGAATTCATAAGCCGCAACGGTTTTTTCGCTATTCAAATAGCCAGTGGCCGTGGTTATTTCTGGGTCCGTGATGTCGCCGCCAAAGCTCCAAATCCAGGGGAGCACTGCCCAGCCGTATGTTCCACCGTCGCTGAACAGATATTTGTCGTCGCCCAACGCCTTGAATGGCTCGCACATCGCCTTCAGTTCATCGATGGTTGCAGGTGGCGCGGTAATTCCAGCGGCGTCAAAGAGAGTCTTGTTATACATGAATACGCGGGTATTCGTGTCGAGTGGCAGACCCCAGTAGTGGCCGTCGTAGGCGTTGGTGGAAAGCGGGCCTGGAAACACGCGATCAGCGAGTTCCTGGAAATCAGGCATCGTTTCATCGAGCGCGGACAGAACACCTAACTGGGCAAATTCTGGCGACCAGATGATATCCAGGCGAGCGAGATCGGGACCCTCACCACCTGCCAATGAGGTCAACATCGTCTGGCGGAATTCACCGTAAGGGAAGGGAACCGACTCAACTTTAATGTTCGGGTGTTCGGCCTCGAACATGGGGATCAATGTATTGACGAGCATTTCACTTTCAGGGGAAGTCTCGTTATAGGTGTGCCAGAACTGAATGGTGACAACATCATCCTGCCGGGCATGCGTTACACCGCTGAAGGGTGCAACAAGAGCGACAACGATCAAAAGAACGAATAACTTAGCTTTCATGATTTGGAGCCTCCCTATGCAATAATTGTGATAGCGAGAAAGTAGACACCGGTTTTAGATCGTTCTATGAGAACACCTCCTGGTGATCACGCACCAACTTTATTTTGTTATTGAATAAAGTCCAGGCAAAAAAACACTCAGAAATAATTACTCTAATTCGGGTACGCTAAAGACTTTGTTTAAAACCAAACTTGCCGCACCCCGTGCCCAGGTATCATCACTCAAAGGTTCAATCTTGACTGTTAGTTTATTAGCAAGCTGGCCGAACATATGCCGGTTCATCGTGTCTCTCATAGGCTGAAAGAGAAAATCTCCGGCACGAACACCCTCGCCACTGATGATAATCAACTCAGGATTGAAGAGATTGACCAGATTTGCCATTGCTTGACCGAGCAGTTGCCCGGCGCGCTCAAAAATGCCTACAGCTACAGGGTGATTGGCTAGTGCTGCGCACAGCAGTTCGTCCGGGTCCTTAACGTTGAGTCCTTTAAGCTGTGCCCAGCGGACCAACCAGGGTTCTGCGACGAATGTTTCCAGGCATCCCTGGTTTCCGCAGTTGCACAGAAAGCCCTCTGGATCAACAACAATATGTCCCAATTCGCCGCCGCCGCCCTGCGCCCCGCGGTAGACCTGCCCGTTGACCACAATCCCCATACCAATACCACGTCCAACTGTAACCACGAGAAAATCACGTACATGCTGGCCCGATCCATAAAGCAGTTCAACCAGGGTCAGGGAATTTACATTGTTATCCACGTAGACCAAGCAATCCAACCGTTCTTCAAGCAGGTGTGCGAACGGCACATCGCGCCAGCCATTATGAGGCGAAACGAGACAGGTTCCTGTTGCTGGGTCCACAATCCCGGCCAGTCCTACTCCAACGCCAATCAGCTGTTCGAGCTTCACTTGCCCACTCAGAAGTAGTGCCCGTACCCCCTTTGCGATCTGGTCAGACGTGCTTTCGGGTGTGCGATCAGTTAGCAAGATTGTATTCTTGGCTACAATGTCGGCATTCAGATTAGTGAGGGCAAAAGCTGCGTGCTCTTCTGCCAATTTGATGCCAACCACATATAGATTAGACGAATTGAGGGCCAGCATAATGGGTGGACGACCCCCACGTGATACCCCTTCTTCTTTCTCGAAAATCAGGTTGTCCTTAATGAGTTCAGTGGTCAACCCGGTCACGGTAGCTGGGCTTAAACCAGTTACGCCAGCAATATCCGCACGTGCGATAGCCCCATGTTTTTTGATGGCATTGAGGATCAAGGCGCGGTTAATTGCTTTAAGTAACTGTCGTCGGGCCATATACTTTATTTACTGAATAAAGAAAGATGATTACAATCTATCATGATGCATTATATTTGTCAACCAACTTTATTCGCTCTTTTAAAGGAATCTGGTTGTCAACCAGATCGAGTAAATTCACCCTAAGGGTATCACGGCAAGCGCCGAAGTATAGCGAGTACCTCGGCGCTCTAGTCGTTGCCCTATCCAGTATAGTGCAGCAACCACCACCAACTCTACCCTGTTTGGTGGCTCATTGCGAATGATTCGTTTCTCGTCCACCATCCCTATGATTCGTTTTTGAACCGTCGGGATAAGAGAGGTTTCAGCGCACGCACCGCTCAGATCGGAACTACAATCTGGTATATAATATTCAACATCGTCTACTAATCCAGGATGCCCTATGCTTCATCTCAAGATAAAGCCATCCAACGATTGCGACGTGTTGATCGTGGGTGCAGGACCAGCTGGGGCCTCTGCCGCCACCCACCTAGCCCGTAACGGCTTGCGAGTAACCTTAGTCGACCAGCACACCTTCCCGCGAGACAAAGTGTGCGGTGATTTTCTAAGCCCAGTCGCGTTAGTGGAATTGCAGCATCTAGGAGTGGTCGAAAACCCCACTTACCAGCAAACCAATTTGATTTATAGTGCCTCTCTCCACATTGACGGGAAGAAGGTGATTACCAGCCTAATCCCGGAGATGTCGGATCTCCCCGCACATGGTCGGGTCGTGCCGCGCTCCCAGTTAGATGCCTGGATCGTTGACGCTGCTCGAGCCGCAGGAGTCCAGATCTATGAAGGCTGGCGTGTAAAAGGATACACTGTAGACGGGGATGGCGTGACTCTGCACGCTGAGCAACGTGGACAGCCACGTACGTGGCGCGGTCGTGTGCTTATTGGTGCTGATGGCAGCACCTCGCTCGTAGCTCGGCAAATGCACGGCAAGCCTCCGTCGGATAGGAACCGTATCATTGCTGTACGTGCCTACTACGAAGGCGTCAGAGGTCCATTCGATCAGGCCGATCTGTTTTTCTCAAGTCTGTGCTTTCCTGGCTACTATTGGGTGTTCCCGACGGGAGAGGCGAGAGCAAACGTTGGGATCGGCATGTTGCTTGAGACACTTCCCACAGCAACCGAACATCTCCCTAAACTGCTCGATCAACTCATCGAACAAGATCCTGCGTTTGGCGAGCGCCTGACAGATGCTCACCGAATAGGTAAAATCTCAGGCTGGCCGCTCTCTACGTACAATCCATCTTTGCCTCTTGTTTCCGACCGTGTACTCCTGACCGGAGATGCCGCCGGTTTAATCAATCCCCTGAATGGAGAGGGAATCCAATACGCGCTACTGAGCGGACGTTGGGCAGCGGAAACCATCCTGGAAGCGGCGGCGGACAATGACTTTACGCAGAGGAAGTTAAAAACCTATGCCAATCGCGTGCATCGTGAACTGCGTTATGACATGGCTCTAGCGGGTCTGATTGTCCAGCTTATACGAAATCGAAGTCTGAATCCAATTTGGATGCAAGCACTGCACATTATTGTTTCACGCGCTTGCGCCGATCCGGTCTACGCTGACATCACGGGTGGTGTCTTGGCTGGTATGGAACCAGCCAGCAGCGTGATTCAGCCGCGCATTCTAGGTGGTACGGTCGAGCAGGCTGCCTTTTCACTCGGTATAGGCGCGGTCAAACACGTTCTGCGCGGGCCACGGCATCTCATAGGTGTGGGAAAGCAGACAGCCAGTTCAGGCCTCACTGTGGCAACAGAAACGGCCTTTCACCCAATAGAGTATGCTCAATGGGGAGCCTCAGTCGCCTGGAATGCAGCAGAACTGGCGGGCCAAGTGATGCAGCATCTTGTACTAAAAGATAATTCGAAGCAGGACCTGTCGCATCCGGCAGCTACTTTGCGGATTTCCCTCCGCTGAATTGGCGAGTATCCACAGCTTGGTTGGGATAATCTTGTGGCGTTATAAGTCTCGCTCGATCATATAAAGCACAATGTTTGCAATAAAGCGTTTATCCTCACTGTCTGGCAGATCGCTATAAGCGGCAACAAACTCCTTCAACGCTGCCCCGGCAAGTTGGCGCGCATTCGCCCGCGCATAATCGATGCTTTTGTATTTGCCCATTATTTCGTACACCCACGCCACATCCTCAGGTGCACGTTCGGGACGCGGCATGGACAGAAACTGCCGCAATCGTTTCTTCTCCCGCGTATTACAACTATTCAACGTGTGGATCAAAACTAGAGTACGCTTACCCTCCCAGATATCTCCTCCAATCTCCTTACCATATTTCGCCTCATCTCCCGCGAAGTTGAGTAAATCGTCCTGGATCTGGAACGCCGCCCCCATGAAATAGCCGAAACGGTTGAAGCGATCCAGATCAGCGATCCCCCCTGAGCCGACCAGCGCCCCAATGCGGCATGGGTGGATACAGGTATACCAGCAAGTTTTCTTCAATATCATACGCAGGTAATCATCATCACTCAGGTCACAAATGTTATCACGCACCCATCCCAGTTCCAGTGCCTGTCCTTCTACGGACTCATGCACCATATGTTCGATCTCAGTGAACACTCGCCATGTAAGAGTAGGTCCAAGCCGGGCTAAGTTTTCCATCAGGGGGCGGATAGAAAGGACATTCATAGCATCGCCAACGTTAACAGCGATTGATGGGCCGAATTCGGAGACCAACGTTGGACGTCCACGCCGGTTGAGGCTGCCATCTTCTACATCATCGTGAACCAGGAACGCGTTATGGAATAGCTCAATCGCTACCGCCGACAACAGGACGCTATGCACGCTGCTGCCAAAGGCACAGCAGGTAGCGATGCACAAAGCCGGTCGTAAACCCTTTCCAGAACGTTGGGGATACAGTGGAACCAGATCATATAGGTATCGGCGCGGCTCCTTATCTGGCAACATAGCCATTAGGCGATCCATCGTCACCGCTTTGTAGCGGTCTAAAATGGAGATAACAAATTGAGACCGCTCTGCGCTGTTCATAGACCAAATTAATCCAGCTAAACGATCTGAATCGACAGCACCGCGCGCAGTTGATCCATGCGCGTGGCTTGCAGCAGGCCTGAGTAAATACCTGGCGAAGCGTTCTCCGGCACGCGCACAATCACCGTTACCGTTGTGGATTTCTGTGGCTCGATAATCAGACGCTCAGGCGAAAACGAAATCTGTTGGGCAAGGATGCGCTCACCGGACGTATTCACCAAGTCGGAACTGTGGAAAAAGAACGCTTCTGTCGGCTTATCGCTTGCATTTTCCAAGGTCAATGGAATTTCAACCACCTCACCCGGTTTTGTCAGAGTAGGCACGGCCAAAGATGGGATTCCCGTTTCGGCCCGGTTATTTCCCATTTGGCGCGGTGTATCGCGTATTCCAATGCTCACCGCACGTTCGCCCAGGCTACTCAACGTGGAGGTCGCCACATTCATCAGATCAATTAAAATATCTACAACATCGTGCGCATCTTTCCGGAAACGCTGAATGACCTCCTGCAAATCGGCAGAACGCAACTTATCCACATCCATAACCTTCTGCTCGAGGTTCTGGGTGATCCCAATGCCAGTAGCGAGCTCCTCCTCCAAAATCGAAGCGGCCCGGTTTACAATGCGAGAGGTGGTCCCGGCCATGCCTGCCAGCAGGTCTAACTGTCCTGTGAACCTCGCGGAGCTTTTTCCCTCGATATCTTGAGAGGGCGTTTCGTTAAGGCGGGCACCGCTCTTTTTGGGAGTGCGTCGCGAACGCTTGACTTTGGCGACTCCGGTTTGGGTGGTTGCATCATCAGCCATGAACTACATCTCCTCTTGACAGCTAAATAAGCGAGTCCTGCCGCGGACCGAAATGGTGATCACAGGGCGATCAAATATCGAAATTCCGATGATATAGTCACTCTCCGCGCAGATTGGTTCACATAAACTAATGCACAGTGGCAGAGTTTCCGGAGCGCGCAAGTGCATGTTCATGTTGACCGCCAATGGACTATTTTGCAGTGAACCAATGATCACCCGCGCGGGTGATTGATCAAATGAGATCGAAACCGGGATGTTTTCTCCCGGGCGGAATCGGTGCTCCAGTTCAGCAGGTTCAGAAGGCCAACTTACAATGTGCACATTGTGTTCCTCAGCCATCACCTATCCCTTCCTCTCAGACTTAACTACTTCAGACCCAGCCGTTTCCTGGAAAGCACACAGATCGATCAACAGTCCTTCGTTACCCCCGCCCGAGATCATCAGTGTAGTGATTCCTTCTGCCTGGACTTCCATTGTTGGAATGGACTGTTGCTGCAAAACCCGGCCCAGATGGACGCCGTTACGATCGAATGCATCCATTTGCAGCGGCCTTGTCGTGCCGCTAATCCCATGAGCAACCACCCGATTAGCTTCAAAAGGCAGAAGTATCTCAACTCCCTTTTCCGGGAACTGCAGCTTACCCTGGTTCGCCGGGTTGCCCCAAAAGGCAATCATCAGCGGCATGCCAGTCAGCGATCTGAAAGTAAACTCGGCCTTCTGGTAATCTCCTGGCTGGCGCGTCGGCTTCGTTTCGTCTTTCCAATCTACACAGGCCTGCCGTTCGGTGGGCTGCTGTTCAGGTGCGCATTCCTTCACCGGACAAGGGTATGGGATCAAGAGAACATCATCGAAATATCCCACTGCTCGTTCCTCTGGGCTGTCTACCTCCAGGAAAATAGTAATGCGCCGCACCGTAGCGGTGACACGAACCAGTAACTGCGCCCAATCCCGCTGTTCGCTGCCCTGGGACCATATAATGGACTTTGCCTCAGGATCGCTGCCACCCGCCGGGTCAACACCGAGACGGCAGATGCCGCCGCCGCGCTCGTCCAGGTGGTACCAGACTGAAACTTGATAATCCCAGCCGCGATTTGCTCCAATCGACTGGTAGATACCCGCCCGGAATTTGTCTACACCGTTGATTTGCTGCGACCGCTGTCCACCATGGACGATAAACTCTTCAGCCTGAAAGATCTGCCCTGCACCACCTGCAACAAAGTCATTTGTCCGTTCGCTTGCTTTACCACCATATGGTTCCCAGTCGTTGGCTACCTCGCCCGCCATCCGCTGGCGAAAACCCTCTTCGAAGCCAGCGTTTTTCAGGTATACCACGTGGACATACAGGCTGTCTTCGCCAATACCCCCGTCATCGTCCACCACGGCACAACGCGCTAAATTCGTGCCGCAGTGCTGGTAGACATGCACTGCGGTAGCTACGCCTACTGCCTGCGGTGGATCATTCTTCTCACGCACTACTGCCGGGGTTGTCGGTGTGCAATCGCCAAAATCCCAGGAAGCTGTGTGTGTATCACACCAACCCGGATCGGTAAAGCATGCTTCTAAACTGACTGGAAAGCCGGGATAAGCGAATATGTCTTCGCCCGCATCCACTTTAGGCGGGACATTACGCACGGTTACTGTACGTTGGTCGATGCCTACTCCGCCGTCGTCATCGTGTACCTCTATCGTAACCGTGTATACACCATTGTCGCAGTAAGCGTGCGTAACCTTGGCAGTACCCTCGGCGCGCGGAGGATTGTTGGTCTCAGTAATCTTGCCTTCCACGGGAAGCGAGTCATCGCCAAAATCGAAGAGAGCCGTGTGGGTGTCAGGCCATTCCTGATCGCTGAAGGAGGCTGTATATTCCACTTCCTGACCTTCATCAATCGTCATGTCCGCTCCAGCCTCAACAACGGGTGGAACATTGCGGGCCCGCACCAGAGCGAACTGGCGGGTGACTACGCCGCCGGGTTGGTTGACAGTGGTAGTCAGTTTAGCCACGTACACACCATCATCAGCATAAGTGTGGGTCGCCACCCGCCCGGATAAGGTCGCACCATCGCCAAAGTCCCATTGGTAATCAGTATCTGCGGTCACTGGCCCACCTACAAACGACACGGGGGCACCCGCATCCACAATATATGGGCCATTAGCTTCGGCGAAAGCAATGAGGGTAGAGGCGAAAATAGCTGTGGTCTGATATGCGTCAGGGAACATGATGCTGTTTGGGTCGATCACAACCGGATTTTCGAAGCGGGCTGTAACATCCCCAATGCCCTCCAACGTCTGGGGCCAAGCGCCAATACCTTTCATCTGCCCGGTAATTTCGTCGCGAACAATCACACCACCAATTTTTTCGGCAATACCCTCGGCAACTGCCACGATGACGATGGCAATGATCCCGCCTACAAGGCCGACAGTGATGAAACCGATGAGAAAACTCAAAATCCAGGCCAGCAATGACAGGTCAACATCAGGATCGCCGATCACAAAAGGTTTAAGGGTCTGCGTCCCATCGGGATTGTCTTCCCAGCGCAGTCCCACGTTGGCGCTGAAACTGGCATCCACGTCCACGCAGGCAATAGCATCCACAACCGTGACATCGCCTTCGATGCGAATATGTCCATTCTCGAGCGAGACATCGATACGATGAACAACCGCATCGTGCCCATTGATATTATGTTCAGTGTGTGGGAGTCCTCCGAAGCCTCCCTCATCCTGCGGTTTGTTGATTTGGTCGCGGATCATCTGAAGGACGCGCGCACCATCGATGGCAATAGCACAGGTGCGGCTTGCCGGGATGAAGTTGGTAATGATCCCTGTATTCCCGCCAGGATTATTGAGACAGAAGGCAACGGCATCGGACAGCGCCAGAGGCTTAACATCTGTCACGGTCACGTCGCCGCCGGGTGGCGGATTTGGAGTCCAGAGGGAAATATTGCCTTGTCCAATTATTGCTTTGTGCGCTTGATCGGCGATAAATGTCTCGATTTAACTCACTGTAGGTAGAGCGAAAGTCTTATCGCCCAAAGCAGCCACAACTTGCTGACCGCGAGAGCGCATTTCATTTTTAAGTAGTGTCTCCAGATCGATCCCGAACAGGCTAGCGCCCGTTTTATTCGTCGTGTAGTTGGTACCTTCCTGGCCATCCGCTGGCGCGACATCTTCAATCGTTACGGTTGCAGATGCGAAGTGAACGGTCAGAGTTCCAGTACCCAGCTCGAAGTTTGCCAGGATAGCAATGCGCCCTGTTATACCCATCGGGGATAAGGGCTGAGGACCAGTGGCGCTATGCAGGTTGCTGAGGCGCAGATGGAACGGAAGACGCACCTTCACCTGGGTGGCTGTCGGCTGCGATACCTCAATTGAGCGGCTGGCAACGCTCGAAATCATCGAAAATTTCCAGGAATGTGTCAGCAGTCCACAGGCCAAAGGACAATCCAGTCTGGGTCTGTGTATGGGGAATCGTGTTGTCCTGATAGCGGGCGTGCACATAGTCACTGATCAGACTCAGAGTTAGGGGCGGAACAGGGTTGCCGCTGGTGAGGGTAGCGCTCACGCTTGAGCGTGGAATAGTGTCCAGCATGGCTGCCACATGGATTGTTCCCGGTAGTACACCAATCGGCACTGACGTGACAATATCGGCGGTCATGTTAAACAGCCGGGCGCTCGGTACTGGGGGATTCGCCAGTTCCACCTGGACCTCAGAGGGAAGCGTGATACGAACGCCATTAGCCGGCACATCCATCGTCAAACTGAGACCGCCGCGTGGAATATTAACAACTCCGGCGGCGAGAGAGTAAGAGCTAAAACTGGTTCCGGCTGGGATTTGCACGCTGTGTGGAATAAGGTTGTTGTCCCAGGCGCTGCCCAATATCTGGTTGAGCACCGCTACAGTCAGTTCTCCAACCACTTCAAATCCACCTAAGTTCGGCATGGCAGGCCCCTCGCTTACAATTTAGGAATATTTTTTAAGTGTAGATGCAGTCGGGTGATTGGAAGATCGACATCGCCGCGTGCGATTCGATCATAGAGGGCACGCGGGGCCAAGCGAGCAGTGCTCGCTTCCAACTGGCGATATTCGAGCAGCGGAGGCATGATTGGATGAAGTTCGCGAAGAGGTTCCAATGGATCCGGGATGGGTCCATGACCCACTGCATGGGGAGGAAGAGGCGCACTCATTCCCTGCAACGCATTCAGGTGAGCCTCATTTAGATTGGGCGCTGGCTTCTCAGCCGATAGTTTCGACTGCCTACGTTTATGAGACGGCTGTTAAGTCTGGACATCGGGAGAAGGAAGCTTCAATTTTGTAAATAAGACTTGAGCCACCATTTCTTCCGAGTTGATGTCAAATGGCTCTCCTGCCTGGTCCCAAACCTGTTTTTCTAACTGCTGCAACTGAGTAAAAGTCTCGGTCGAAAACCGCACCCGTAACGCAGCAAAATGCCGCATCTCGTCGGTTAGCTTATACCCTAATTCCTCTGCCAGAAATACCGGGTTGGCTGCAAAGCGCACCGCCAATGCTGGATCGGCATTCACAGCGTCAATGATCTTTGGGACAGCCTGAAAAAGCTCTTCCATTGAGCTGATCATATGGGATTTACGCGCCATACTGCCTCCTGATCTGAAGGCTATGGGTCACGAGCTAACGACCCAGCGTCGTGAGAGAAACTGAAATCGGCAATCTCACCGTCCCAGGTTGCTTCCACTCTATAGTGCGCGGAAGCATAATTCAGCAAGTGCCGCCTCATTATTTCCCCCGGTAATAGTCAGCGCGGTAATGCCTGTCTGACTCAGGGTCACTTCTTTCACAGTATTGTCGATTGATACTGTAAACTGGGTGAGCAAGCTTGGCCCGGCAAAGGCACTGATCGTCAGATCAGGTTGGGCATAATTGTTAATTGTTAGCAGCAAATCTCCCACTGGTTGCGGAAAATCCACCCGCAACCCTGCTCTCATAAAAGCTAGCTTGATCCGTCCCGCAGGCTCGCCAAAGGTTGCTGCCCGAAGTTCACCAGCCAAGGGGCTAAATATCAGACCCTCGTGATGGAACGCTGAGGTAAATACGGTTCCCGCCTCTAACTTGTCAAAGCCAATACAAACTCGCTCCTGTTTTGGCTCCTCATGGCAGTTATGGATCCTCGTCATGCCGCGAAGATTGATAGAAGCGAAAGGGTTATCGAAGATATTGATGCCAATAGTGTAATCACTTCTGGCACAGATTGGCTCGCACAGTTTGATGCAAATGGGGATTGGCTTAGAGGCGGTTACTTTCATGTCCATGTCCACAGCGACAGGCTGTGTAGGATCGGTAGAGACTATCACCCGCGCTGGCGTCTCAGTGAAAGAGATGGACACTGGACAGGGGTTTTCAGGGAGAAATCGATGTTCTAAGGTGGCCGCCTCTTTTGGCCAAGCGACAATCGTCACTTTACTTTCGTTTTCTGCCATAACAATCCTTCCTTTCGAAACTACGGTCGGGGAGGATTCGATGAACGCCCAGCACAAACCCGAATTCCTCTGGTTGTGGTGTTCAGCGCCGCGGAACTGCCACTATTTGCTCGGTAGAAAATCCCGCCAGTCTCGCATTGCGCCGATATGTAGATATGACCTGCAAAGAGTGAAGATAAACTGTTGAACTTTATGCCTTATAATGCCCCCTGATCTTTACATTACCATTTCATATCCTAGTACTGACGATTATTAATAGTCAAATGTAGATTAATGAAACTATTGTATTACTTATGAGGATGCCCACATTTGACAGGGTGGGCCACTCCGGATGTGTGGGCCATTTAATTGGTCTGGACTGAATTTTCCCGCAAGACCAGTAGAATCTCTGCGCCAAACATGAAGCATTTCTTCTCGTCAGTGAGGCTTTTATTGATGTCACTTCCCTTAATCTTCTCGCCCGTCGTTTAGCTCCTGTTAGAGTTTTTAAACACTTTCTGGCCACTTTTCGCATTTGACGACAGCTAAATATGACGAATATTGAATTTATATTACCTTGCTCGCCTGATAGATGGCCATAGTAGCTTCGTCAACTTGTAAGACTTCCCTAAGAATTTCGGCTGTATGCTGGCCTAATTGCGCGGGGGCAAACCGAATTGTTGCTGGGGTTCCTGAGAATTGGGCGGGCATTCCAACTACACGAAGCACACGATCGGAAAGGTTTATATCGTGAATCAAACCGCGAGCAATAATGTGATCACTGTTAAGTATTTCTGGCAAATCGTTAATTGGGCCAGCCGGAATGCCTTGTGCCAGTAGCAGGTTGACCCAGTCTTCTACAGGTCGATTCAAAAAAATAGCTTGAAGAGTAGGAAGCAGCGTATCACGGTTCTCGACACGAGCAGGATTTGTCGCATACCGGGGATCAGCCACCAAATCAGGGCGGTGGATCAAGGCGCAGAGAAGGGCGAATTGGTGATCATTGCCAACCGCTAATACGAACTCGCCATCGGACGCGCGAAAAGTCTGATAAGGGACAATATTGGGATGCTGGTTACCAAAGCGTTGTGGGGGTTGTCGTGATACCAGGTAATTACTGACAACATTGACCAATGCTGCAATCTGAGTGTCCAATAGGGCAATATCGATATATTGTCCTTCTCCAGTCTGCTCCGAATGGCGGACGGCTGCAAGAATCGAAGTCACGGCAAACAACCCGGCAATCACATCGGCTATAGCCACGCCAACCTTATTGGGCGGTCCCTCTACTTGCCCCGTGATGGACATCAATGCCGCCCATCGCCTGAATCACGAAGTCGTATCCAGGGCGATCCTGGTAGGGGCCAGATTGTCCAAATCCCGTAATGCTGCAGAAGACAAGGCTGGGATTCAGTGCTCGTAGATCTTCATAGCCCAGGCCAAAACGGGCCATCTGCCCTACCTTAAAGTTCTCCACAAGAATATGACTGCGCGCGGCAAGCTGGCGGGCCAATTCTCGTCCTTCTTCCGTCTTCAAGTTTAGGGTCACACTACGCTTGTTTCGATTCACGCTGACGAAATAGGCGCTAAGTCTATCTTCTGGTTTGCCTACCCAGGGTGGCCCCCAGGTCCGGGTATCGTCACCGCCATCAGGATTTTCGACCTTGATCACGTCGGCTCCCAGATCCCCTAACAACATTGTACAGAGGGGGCCTGCCAGAACCCGTGTAAAGTCCAGAACGCGAAGTCCCGCTAATGCACCTTCGTTCATTGTGCGACCTCCGGCTGTTAGGAGTTCCTTGATTGACAATCAACACAACTATAGCATATGATACGAATATATAGAGAACTAGATATTTATAGATTCAACACATGAGCAACAATATTCTCTCCAAAATTCGCATTGATAAACAAAGCGGTGTGTCGATTTACCGGCAACTGCAGGAACAGCTTGAGCAAATTATCAAAGGCGGCGCTTGGCCCCAAAACGAGCCATTACCCTCAGAAACAATCCTTGCGACCCATTTCAACATCAGTGTGATGACCGTCCGGCAGGCGATGATGCGGCTGGTCAACCAGGGCCTGATCTACCGCGAAAAGGGGCGTGGAACCTTTGTCGCCCCACAGCCGCTCATTCATTCCTTGCAGCGGCTGGATAGTTTCACCGAGGATATGGAGGCACGAGGCCTCATCCCATCAACAAAGATTCAGGTTTTTGAGATTTGTGAAGCGCCAGAGATTGTGGCGGCAAAGCTTGGCTGTGAGCCGGGCGGCCCTGTTCTGCATATTAAGCGGCTGAGGTTTATCGAGGAACGGCCCGTTGCGTTACACGACGCCTACCTGACTCGCTTGGATATCGATCAGGCGGCACTGGATGAGATCGGCTCCTTGTATTCGTTATTGGAAAGCATGGAGGTTCATTTACTGGAAGCGGAAGAGCACCTTGATGCTATCGCCGCACACACTGAATTAGCCTCGCTGTTTAATATTCCGAAAGGTGCACCGCTGCTCCAGATCAGCCGCACAACCTGGGATGATCGCCATCACCCTATCGAATTCGTATTGGCTATTTACCCAGCCAATTTCTATCGCTACACCGTCAGATTGTATCGCTAGATTCTAAAAGGAAGGTGGAAAACATTAAGGCGAAATGATCTGCAAGTTGTTTCAGCTTTTTCCAACTTAGCCCAAAGTTCGTTAAGGAGAGTATGGGATGAAAGCTATAAGCAAAATAGTTCTAATTGCCGTTCTGCTTGTGACATTCGCTGCTGCTGGAATGGGGCAGACCCCCAAAGTGACAGCCAGAGCCGACTATCGAGTAGCGCTTATTATCTCCCAAGGTGGATTAGGAGATCGCTCTTACAACAACTCCGCGTTCGCCGGACTTACGCTGGCTGCGCAGGAACTCGGCGTGAAGGTTACTCCCCTGGAATCCGCCGATCCAGTCGGTGAAGCGGAACAATTATTGCGGACGGCTGCCGAGGCGGGTTATGACTTGGTCATCACGCTGGAGTTCAGCCATTATGAAACACTGAATCAAATTGCCCCCGATTATCCCGATACGATGTTCGCGATTGTGAACATCGTAGTTGATCAACCCAACGTAGTTTCCATCATGTTCGATGAGCACACGGGATCCTATCTGGCAGGGGCACTCGCGGCGTTGGTGACAACCGATCCGTCGTTTGAACAAACGAATCCCGAAGCTGTTATTGGGGCCATCGGTGGCGTGAAATCAAGCGGCATTGATGTCTTTTTGGATGGCTATCTCCAGGGCGCATGCGCGGTCAACCCGGATATTGATGTGCTGATCGCGTACTCCAACGCCTTTGGCGACCCGGCACTCGGTCGTGAAATGGCGCTTGCCATGCATGAACAAAAGGCCGATGTGGTCTTCCAGGTCGCAGGCGGCACGGGCGCAGGGATCATCGAAGCAGCCAAGGAAGAAAACTTCTTTGCCATCGGCGTGGACAGCGATCAGGACTACCTCGCGCCCGGCAACGTGCTGACCAGCATGTTAAAGCGCGTCGATATTGCTGTCTACGACACCATTGAGCGCGGTGTGAATGGCACGCTCGAAGGTGGAAGCGTTCTGCAATATGGGCTGGAAGAAAACGGTGTTGGGCTGTCTGACATGACCTACACCCGCCACCTCATTCCCCGCGAGTATATGGATCAGATCAACACGATGAAGCAGCAAATTTTGGATGGCGAGTTGGACGTGATTGATATTCGTACTCTCACAGAAGACCAGCTTGCCGTACTCGGTGACAATCCTACTTGCGCAAGCTTTGACGAACTCCGCGCCTCACTAGCGGAATAAGGACCGGACATAACGGCTGCTGACCGCTCCGGTGTTCGCCGGAGCGGTCAGTTATCTGGCTGGTAGTTTGTTTATAACTGAGGTTTTGTATGGCCTACCTGCGCATGAGCGGTATCACCAAGATATTTCCTGGTGTAGTGGCAAACGACAATATCAATTTTGAAGTCGAAAGAGGCGAGATTCACGCGCTTGTCGGGGAAAACGGCGCAGGCAAATCGACGCTGATGAAGATTTTGTATGGCATGGAAAAACCAGATGCCGGGCGCATCTTTATTGAAGATAAACCTGTTTCCATTACCAATTCGCAGACGGCGATCAGGCTGGGCATTGATATGGTTCACCAACATTTCCAGCTTGTGCCGTCGTTGTCCGTTGCTGAAAATGTCACGTTGGGACAAGAACCGCATCAAGGCCCGTTTGTTAATCGTAAAGAGATGGTCGCCCGCGTCCAGGAACTATCCGAGCAATATGGGCTAAAGGTCGATCCAACGGCCCGCGTCTCTACGCTCTCGGTAGGCGTTCAGCAGCGTGTTGAAATCCTCAAACTGCTTTACCGCAACGCCAAGCTGTTGATCCTAGATGAGCCGTCCGCTGTTCTGACACCGCAAGAAGTAGATGACTTGTTTGGCGTACTCCAGCGCCTCGTCGTTTCGGGAAGAACGGCCATCTTCATTACCCATAAGCTGCGGGAGGTCATGGCAGTATGCCAGCGCGCTACCGTCTTGCGGCAGGGAAAGCTTATCGGCACGGTGAATGTCTCTGATGTGACGCCGACAGAGATCGCCCAAATGATGGTCGGGCACGACATCGAGGCTGTCCAAAGAACAGCTCAGCCGATTGCTGACGATCCACGTTTGGTGGTGCGCGCGCTCGATGTTAAGGATGATCGCGGCTTGCCCGCCCTCCGAAATGTGAGTTTTGCTGTAAATGCCGGGGAAATTGTTGGACTGGCAGGAGTTGAGGGGAACGGGCAGCGGGAACTACTCGAAACCCTGATCGGGCTGCGCGCGCCGACCAAGGGCGATATTGTGCTGGAAAACAAGACCGTCACTCATATGCGCAACCGCAAACGGCGCGAGCTAGGCGTAGCGATTATTCCAGAAGACCGGAATCATGAGGGTCTGAGCCTGCCCTCTAATTTAATAGATAACCTCATTTCGACGGGCTATTATGCTCCGCCGCTGTCTCGCTGGGGTCTGCTGCGAACAGGGCAGATTCGGCGCGTCGCGGATCGGCTGATCAAAACTTTTGATATCCGCGTTCGTAGTCCTCGCATCCAAACCGGAACGCTGTCGGGCGGGAATGCTCAAAAGGTCGTTGTGGCCCGTGAAATGGATAAGCAGCCGCATGTCCTGATTGCCGCTCATCCGACGCGCGGCCTGGATGTGGGAGCAATGCAGTTTGTCCACAAAGAATTGCTGCGGCTGCGCGCTCAGAACACAGCCATTTTGCTGATTTCGGCTGATCTGGATGAATTGATCAATCTATCGGATCGCTTCCTGGTCATTTTTGAAGGGCAGATTGTTGGCACACTCTCTGCGAGTGAGGCGACGCGTGAGCGCCTGGGGCTGTTGATGGCGGGACGTACCCATAACATCGAGGAAAGAACACTGTGAATCCTCAGCAACAGATAAAAAAACTTCTACGAGAGACCCTCTTGAGTTTTAACTGGCAGGGCGCAGTACTTAATCTTGTGCGCGTTGTGATCACCCTGATCATGGCGCTGATCGTTGGCGCGATCATTATGGAAATATCGGGTAAAGACGCCCGTAACGCCTATCACGTGCTGTGGGACTCGGCGGTTGGGACGCCCCGCGCGCGCGCCAACTCGCTTCTGGCGGCAACTCCTTTGATTCTGACCGGATTGGCAACGTCAGTTGCCTTCCGTGCTGGCGTTTTTAACGTCGGTGTCGAGGGATCACTTTATATGGGCGCTTTCGCGGCGGCCTGGGTCGGCTTCACCTTTATCCATCTGCCCGGGCTGGCTCCTTATAACGTTAGCTTTGGCGGCTGCTGGATTGGCTGGCGGCATCTGGGGCCTGATCCCCGGTTATCTCAAGGCGCGGCTGAAGGTGGACGAAGTCGTGACGACGATTATGCTCAACTACGTCGCGATCCTGTTTACCGCCTATCTGGTGCGCGGGCCGTTTTACCTGCCCGGTATGGCAAACGCCATGTCTAAAACGATTGCGCCACAGGCCGAACTGACGCGTCTTGTTGAGCGATCTCAACTCAATGCAGGATTGTATATCGCTCTGGCCTGTGTGGTATTGGTCATTGTCCTCGTGCGTAGTACGACGCTTGGTTATGAACTACGTATCGTGGGCGACAATCCCTTGTTTGCCCGCTGGTCCGGAATTCCTGTGATCAGCACGATCCTCAAGGTGATGTTTTTGAGCGGTCTGCTGGGTGGAGTGGCCGGCGCAGTGCAGATATTGGGCGTTCACCACCGCTTTGTGGCGAACTTCTCTCGCGGATTTGGCTTCGACGGCATCACGGTGGCTCTCCTGGGGCGCAACTCTCCCACCGGGGTATTGATTGCGGCGCTGCTTTTTGGCGCGCTGCGCAGCGGCGGAACCACGATGGAGCTGTTCACCAATGTGCCGCGCGACCTCGTTGACATTATTCAGGCGATCATTATTTTCTTTGTCGCGATTGACCTGTCACTCGATTGGCTGCGTTGGCGGCGTCTGCTTAAGACACGTCAGGCGGCGGCAAGCACATCAGCATAGCGAGGGAGTATCTGTGGATACCTTTATTAATTTGGGAGCCGCCACACTTCGACTGTCTACGCCTCTGATCATGATCGCGATGGCGGGCCTGCTCAGCTATCAGGTCGGGCTGATCAATATTGCGCTGGAAGGGATGGCGCTGTCCGGGGCCTTTGCCGCAGTGGTGATCGGCCATGAAACCGGATCAACGTGGATGGGCGTCCTGGGCGCGGCTGTGGTCGGGATGCTTATGGGCGGTTTTTTTGCGGTTGCTGTCATCACGCTGCGCGCAAATTTGATCGTCGCTGGGCTCGCGCTTAACTTTCTGGCATCAGGCGGGACGGCCTATCTGATGGAAATCCTCTACGATCAGAGCGGCACATATTCCCCAACGGACCTTGAGAAGTTAGGAACAGTGAATATTCCGCTTGTGGAGCATATCCCGGTGATTGGCGAGATCATCTCAGGACATTCACCAATGGTCTATATCTCCTGGGTGCTGATTCCGCTGGTATCGATTTTCCTGTATCGCACCGTGATCGGCGGGCATATTCGGGCCGTTGGCGAATACCCCGAAGCAGCGCGCACAGCGGGCATTTCGGTCAAGCGAGTCCAATATCTTGCTCTGATGCTGGGCGGGGCTTTATGCGGGCTGGCTGGGGCGCATATGTCACTCAGTTATCTCGCCCTTTTCCGCGAAAATATGCTGAATGGGCGCGGCTTTATCGCCCTGGCGGCGGTCTATTTTGCCGCTGCTCGTCCTCGGCTGGCTGCGGTCGCCTGCCTGCTATTCGGGTTTTTTGAAGCTTTACAGTTCCGGCTGCAGACACGCAGCACGTTTCCCGCTGAGTTTTTTCAGATGCTGCCGTACTTGATGGTCGTGATCACGCTGGTGATCATCTCCGCACGGAAAGAGTTGCAAAAGGGATGGTAATGGGCAAACAGGCTGTATTGATCATTGATGTCGTGCGCGATTTCACCGATCCCGCTGGCCGGGTCTTTCACGCTCAGGCAGCATCTATCGTGCCTCAGATCGATCAGTTCGTGACAGCAGCGCGCCAGCATGAGGCGGTGATCATCTGGGTGATCGACTTCCACCGCGCCGGAAAACCCGACTGGGAACTGGAAAATGTGCGAGGGCACTGCGAGGAGGGAACCCCCGGCGTTGAATTAGCCCCGCCGCTAGAACCAGACCCCGCCGATTATGTGATTAATAAGCGGCGCTACAGTGCCTTTGTGGGAACGGACCTCGACCTTATCCTGCGCGATAACCATATCGACACGCTGTTTCTGACCGGGACAAAAACGAATGTCTGCATTCGTGCCACGGCTCAGGATGCATTCGAGCACAACTACCGCGTGATTGTGCCCCGTGACCTCGTTTCAACCGATAAACCGCATCTTCACGAGGCTAATCTGGAAGATATCCATAAATACATGGGGCGAGTTGTGGGTCTGGAAGAAGCGTTGACCTTGTTACGTAACCAACCAGAGCAGGGGTAGCAGGATGGATGTACTGGCGACAGGCTATCCAAGTATTGATATCATCGCCCCGGTCTCCCACAGCCCCACCATTGGGGAGACAGCGCTGCTGCGTGAAGTGCCGGACACGTTCAACTTTGGCGGCTGCGGCGCAAATGTCGCCGTAGCCCTGGCCCGCCTGGGTTTTAAGCCCGGTCTGGCGATGGTGGTCGGGGATGATAGTGATGGCGAAAAGTATGTGCGCTATTTGACGGAAGCGGGAGTTGATGTCGCAAACGTCATCCGTCTGCCGGGCGAGAGAACCTCGCGCAGTTATCTCTTTGTCAATCCGCAGGGCCAATATCAAAACTTCTTTTTCCCTGGCGCAGCCGATGTTTGGCAGGGTGATCTGCAGTTAACGGACGTTTCATCCTATCGTTTTGCGCTGGTGACGGTAGGGGCCTATCACTACAACCGGCAGTATGTTCAGCGCATCAGGGAGGCCGGAGTCCCGCTCGTGTGGATGCTCAAGCCCGATATCCACGCCTATCCTCCCGCTATGGTGGGCGATTTTCTGTCCGCCAGCTCCTATGTGATTATGAACCACATCGAAGCGGATTATGTATTAAAAACGCTCGGTTTCGTGTCCCTGGAACAGTGTTTGAGTGATACAATGCGGACCATCGTTCTGACGCGCGGCGATCAGGGGAGTCAGGTCTACAGCTCCAGCAGCATGATTTCAATTCCGGCAGTGCCGCCTCACAAACTCGTTGACCCAACAGGTGCAGGTGATGGATTTATGGCGGGCTTTCTGGCAGGTTTGCTCCATGAAGCTTCGCCTGCTGCCAGTGCCCAACTTGGAGCTGCTGTCGCTTCCTTTGTGCTGGAAGCCGTTGGCTGTCAGACAAACCTGCCAACGTGGCAAGAGGCGATGGAACGATACAATATCTATTTTGGCGCGTTTTGAGGGGGATCATGATTGAAGAAACGCTTTATTTGAAGTGCAAGCCTGGAGATGTGGCCCCTTGTGTCTTGCTCTCCGGCGACCCGGCGCGTGTGGATCGAATTGGAGTCATGCTGGAGTGTGCCGCGTGAAATCAGCCGCAATCGTGAATTCGCGGTTGTGACAGGCACGTTTAATGGCAGTCCCGTCTCTGCTGTCTCCGCGGGAATTGGTGCGCCATCAACCGCGATAGCGATGGAAGAGCTTGCTCAATTAGGTGTTCGAGCAGTCGTCCGCATCGGAACGATGATGGGAATTCATGCTCCCCTAAAAAGCGTCGTTTTGTCCACAGGCGCGGCGCGTTTTGAGGGAACATCTGCTTCGTATCTACCCCAGGCATATCCTGCTATTCCGAACTGGAATCTGGTTCAGACCTTAGCGGATACAGGCCGTCGTTATGGCCTTCAGGTCCAATTGGGAATGACCGCCACCTACGACGCCTTTTACCCCTCGATGGCTTCCTCGGTGGTTGGTCGCAGCGAAATGGATCTATCCGTTCCCCGGCGGGCGGGTGTATTAGGCATGGATATGGAATCATCCCTGGTTTTTGTGCTTGGTGCTGTTCTCGGCCTTTCTACTGCCGCTATGTGCCTGATCACTGTTCAGGCCGAACCTCATCTGCACACGGAACAGCAGCCGCGCGAAGAACTGGATAACTTGATGGTCCATGCCGCTCTAGAGGGCCTCACAGTTTCAAGGATTGACGAGAGAATGATCTTATGACGAAAACTCTATTAATCAATGGTGAATGGAAAAACAGTTCAGATGGTGCTGTTCAGCCGGTGATCAATCCGGCGAACGGGAAGACCGTCAGCGGAATCTCAAAGGCCACTGTTACTGATGTTCAGGCTGCTTTGCAGGCGGCTGCGGATGCCTTTCCCATCTGGGCTGGTCTGCCTGCTCGTGAGCGTGCCCGCATCATGCATGAGGCGATGTCCATCTTTCGCCGCAATCTGGACGAGATTGCTAAAACTCTGACGCTTGGAACACGGCAAACCGCTCAACGATTCGCTGAAAGAATGCCGCTTCAGCGCCGATGTGATCGATTATTATGCGGAAGAAGCCCGCCGCGTTGAGGGAACCCACTTTGCGGGCGATCTTGGACCCACACACAGTTTTGTGCTCAAACAGCCGATTGGGGTCGTCGCTGCAATCACGCCCTGGAATTTCCCGGTTGACCTGTTGTCATGGAAATTGG
Organism: uncultured Chloroflexia bacterium; assembly: GCA_963753545.1. GTDB lineage: Bacteria > Chloroflexota > Anaerolineae > Aggregatilineales > Aggregatilineaceae > CAVWCQ01. Next base: position 3,159,129 of record CAVWCQ010000008.1, on the reverse strand, counting down.
GGCCGGGTTTGGCAGTAGGCTGCACGTTCGTGATCAAGCCTCCCAGCGAAGCACCCCTGGCAGCAACAGAATTTGTGCGCGCCTTTATGGAGGCTGGTATACCGCCAGGAGTTATCAACATTGTAACCGGGCCAGGGCGTGTCGTTGGGGCAGAGATGGTCACAAACCCCTTGAGCCGCAAAATTGCCTTTACAGGCTCAACTGAAACCGGACTTTGGATCGCTCAAGAGGCGGCGAAGCAGTTGAAGGCGGTTACCTTGGAATTAGGCGGCAGCGCGCCGTTTGTGGTCTGCAAGGACGCCGATCTGAATATTGCGGTTCCCGAGGCGCTGCGCCGTACATTTTCACACACTGGGCAGATTTGTATCAGCGTAAATCGAATTTTTGTCCAACGGGAGCGTTTGGACGAATTTGTGTCTCGTTTTTGTGCAGCAGCCAATAATCTACATGTGACCGCTGATGGGATTGCTGAGCCGGATGCCGATATGGGGCCAATGATCAATCAGGCCGGACTTGATACAGTGCGCGCACATGTTGACGATGCTGTTGACCGAGGCGCTTCTGTTGCTTACAGGCGGCAAAGTACCAGATGAACCTGAATTTGCTAACGGTTTTTTCTTCCTGCCAACCGTGCTGACGAATGTCACGCCTGAGATGCGTATGATGCGCGAGGAAACGTTCGGCCCTGTAGCTCCTATCGCAGCGTTTGATACGCTGGATGAAGGGATACAGATGGCGAACGATACACCGTATGGGCTGGCTGCTTATATCTACACTCAAGACCTAGATACAGCCTTCTATGCTGCTCAACGAATTCGTGCGGGGGGCATTGGCATTAATGTCAACGATATTACTGACATTCGTGGCCCATTTGGCGGGATGAAGCAAAGCGGCATAGGCCGTGAGTTGGGTCAGCCGGGCTTGGACGCTTATATGGAAGTCAAACATGTCCGCTATCGCTATCGTGCTCCCGGGTAATGATAATGCCAATACGAATGCTTGATGCAGCTGCAAGTGATTTTGTTGAGATGGACGCCGACGGTCTGGCGACCTGTATCCGCCAGGCGGCAGGACGCACTATAGCAGTTGAGGTCATGTCCTCGACTGCACCCCCTATTGAAGGGATTACACATGGCGAGTTAGCCGCAGCAATGGGAGCCGATATCATCGTTCTAGATGGGTACGATGTGCTAAACCCCACTATTTCGGAAGCGCCAGACGATGTAATCCAGGATGCGGCTCCACTGAATGCCTATAAACGTCTTCTTGGCCGTCCAGTAGGGATCAATATGATTGTGGCAGATCCTGCTGCGAGTTCAGATCTGGGCGGGAGGCTGGTTAGCGAGTCCACGGTTGAACGGGCCGTGACCCAGGGTGCGGATATTCTATTCCTCTATTCGCGCCCACATCTCGGCGGCACACTCGCCCTGATGCAGCAGGCTGCGCATCAGATCGCGGAAATGTGCGGAGAGAAAGTTCTATTGATAGGTGTACCTTCGTTTAGTATGCCTGCGCCGCGCACACCCGCAGCCGTTGAAGCGTATCTCCAACACGCTCGCGCCCTGTTGGAAGCAGGATGTAGGGGCATTGGCCTACCCATGCCGGGTAGTATGAAAGGCTGGCTGTTTGATCAAACCTGCCAAATTATAGATGGGATTCAGCAGGATGAAGGGTTAGCATGGTTATTCGTGACAGGTTCTGTTGAGGGAGCCTCACAGGACGCGATGGTTCAGTTGGCCTTGGCAGCGAAACAGTTAGGGGCAGACGCTTATCGCCTTGATGAAGCGGGCTTGTCTGGAATGCCTATTCCAGAAAACATTCTGACCTTCTCGATCAATATCCGAGGGCGGCGGCATACTTATCGACGAATGGCTATCTCTATTCGACGATGAGAAACACAATACCGGTCTTTCACACTTTTTCTAAACAGATCGACCTATGGGATGTATTGCCAGAGGCGAGATGCCAAGCTCCTTCAAACTCCGCCGGGGTTAAATAGTCAAGAGCGGAATGAATGCGTTTGGTCTGGTAGACAGATGGGCCGCCTGACAGGCCATTCTTCTCCGGATGACGAAAGTAGCCCCCTTATTCTCCATGACTACTAGGGATATTCCGTTGGTCAATCGCTTCTGAACCGCAACAGATTTCATCACACCTCCCTCTCAGTAGAGAGCTTGATTGTTATTTTCCTATGATCAACTAACCACTGTACCGATTTATAGATGCTCTGAAGAGAACTATAGCGCGGCTGGTAATTAATGAGGCGCTGCGCTTTCGCAATTGAGCAGTTGGGGCTGTGGGCGATATGATCCCACGTTGCCCGCGCCTCCTCCGCACTAACCGTTTTGCGCCATTCTTCCCAAGGGAGATAAACGAGATTTGCTTCCTGCCCAAACCACTGAGCGGCTGTCTCAGCATATCCACGCAGCGTCAACGCGGCGGCGGAGACCACATGAAAACTCTGCCCGATAGCCGTGCTCCAATGGGCGAGGGCCTGCATAAAGCTCTGGGCTACATCGTCGGCATGAACATGATGAACCGTTTCCATTCCCATATTGGGCAGCGCGACTGCCTCACCATGCGCCAGTTTTTCAAACACCGCCGGATTAAAGTGGCCCTGCGGATTAAGCGGATTCCACCCAGGGCCGACAATATGACCAGGATGCAGACAGGTTGCTGGAAATCCACTACGGCGTGCTTCATTCAGCAAATAAGCTTCAATTTTTGCTTTCTGAATACCATATTCCCCAAACGGACGGCGCGGCTGCTCCTCGGTTGTGGGAACCTCGACGCTTGGGCCATGAATCCAAATCGTGCCGCAGTGCAAAAAATGTTGGACCTGACCGCGCAGTGCCTCGACCAGTTGTACGGCGCTCTCCAGCGTGAAGCAGATCATATCGATTACGACATCGGGTTCGAGTGCTCGAATTTGCGCGCCGAAATCACCGGATTTTTCTGCTGCGTCCCGATCAATTGTCACGCGCTGAACCCGGCTCCATGCTCCGTGCGGTTGGTATAATTCGCTCTGATTGCGCGAAACTACAACCACGTCATGGCCCTCGCTAACGAGGCGAGGAATCAGATAGGTTCCGACATGGCCTGTACCGCCAATAGCAACGACGCGCATTTTGTTCCTCCTTATTTCATGCCTGGCGTGATTTTATGCCCGGCGTGCGCAGTGCTTTTTCTGTGACAGGATCGAACAGATACAAGTGCTGCGGTAAAAAGATCAGGTGAATCATCTGGCCCAGAGATATATCCTTGCTGGCTTCTGACTGCACCTTAAGCAGTTGGTTATGGATATCCACGTAGCATAAGACGCTTGAGCCGAAGTTTTCCACCACGCGGACCACGCCGCCCAGATCGCCGCTTGCCGCAAACCGGATTTCTTCGGGACGGATACCCAGCATAATCTTTTTTTCGATATACGGGCGTGGGTCAAAGTCGGGCGGGACATCGATCAGTGTCCCAAAGACAGACAATTTACCTTCCGGCGTAACACTGGCTTCCATAAAATTCATGGGCGGGTTGCCGACAAATCCCGCGACAAACTGGTTGGCAGGTGAATAGTAAATATTCAGCGGAGTATCGACCTGCTGAAGTTCTCCCAGGCGAAAGATCGCTATCCGGTCACTCATTGTCATGGCTTCGGACTGATCATGAGTGACGTAGATCGCGGTAGTTTGCAAGCGATTAAACAGCATCTTTAGCTCGGCGCGTGTCTGCACCCGCAGCACGGCATCCAGGTTGCTAAGTGGTTCATCGAGCAGAAAAACGATTGGATCGCGCACAATGGCCCGACCCAAGGCCACACGCTGGCGCTGCCCGCCCGATAGCTGGCGCGGGTAGCGGTCTAGCAGTTCCAATATTCCCAAGGCCTCTGCTGCCTCTCGAATCCGCCCGTCCATCGTCTTTTTGTTCGTCTTGCGGATTTTAAGGGCAAAGGCCATGTTTTTGTACACAGTCATGTGCGGATACAAGGCGTAAGTCTGGAACACCATCGCGATATTGCGTTTAGCTGGGGGCACATGCGTAACTGGGCGTCCATCGATCAAAATCTGACCGCTGGTTGGTTTTTCAAGCCCGGCGATCATATTCAATGTCGTCGTTTTGCCACACCCCGACGGCCCCAGCAGCGATACGAACTCATGATCATGAATGGTCAGATTCACATTGCGCACAGCGAGAACATTTCGGAATTGTTTGCTAAGATTGTGCAGTTCAACTGTTGCCATCGCTTACCCCTTCACTGCACCGAGTGTGAGACCACGTACAAGATAGCGCTGCGCAAAGAGCGCAAACATCATCATCGGGATGACGATCACCGTACTCATTGCGGACATCGGCCCCCACAAAATACCTTTGTCGGTAATGAAAGCCGATATACGCACAGGCAGAGTCTTGGCATCGACCCTGGTGACAGTTGATGCCAGCAGAAACTCATTCCATGATAACAACGCCGTCAAAATCGCAGCGGCGACGAGAGCTGGAGCGGTAAGCGGTAAGATAATCTTTATAAATCGCTGCCAGGGATTACAGCCATCCAGCATAGCCGACTGTTCCAGTTCCTTCGGCAAGTCGGCAAAAAACGTCAGCATCAGCCAGACTGTAAACGGCAATGTCAGGCTTACATGGGCAATAATCACTGCCTCGCGTTTATCGATTAGATGCAAGTCGCGCATCAGAATAAAGTAGGGAAGCGCAACAGTCATTTTCGGGTAGAAGCGCACGATCAAAAAAGCAAAAGCAATCACCGACGACAGGTGCATCGGCAGCTTAAGCCGCGCCAGACTGTACGCTGCCAGCCCGCCAATGAACACGCTAATTCCTGTTGTTGCCGCCGTAATGATCAGCGAATTTTTCAGATACAGAAGGGTATCTTCGTTTTTGCTGAACACATCCCGGTAATGTTCCAGGGTGAAATGGCTGGGAATCACATGCACCGGAGACGCGTAATATTCATTCGGAGGTTTGACACTGTTCAGAAACAGAAAAATAAACGGCATACTGAACACAGCCAGGCAGATCAGAATCAGAACCACCCGTGTTACCGCACTCAGTATGGATGTGAGCTGGCTAAAGCGTTCGTTTGTCATGATTGTGTTCCCTGCCAATGAGTTAAACGTTGGCGCACGATGAGCAGCATCGTAGCAAGGATGAGACAGGCAATCAGCAGTATCCACGACAGAGCGGCAGCATAGCTGATATTGTAGTAGCGCAGCCCTTGCCGGTAGATCCAAAAACTGAGCAAATTCGTCTTAAAACCGGGTCCGCCAAATGTCATTGTGACCACCGTATCGAGCGTCATTACGGTATCAATGAGGCGGAACATCAGAACCAAAAACGTAACCGGCATCAACAGCGGGATCGTGATATGCCGGAAGATTTGCCAGCGAGATGCGCCATCAACGGTAGCGGCGCGGAAGGGTTCCCGGGGTAACGATGTCAGTGCCGCGGCATAAATGACCATGACGAAGGGTGCCCATTCCCAGACATCGACAATGACCAGCGAGTTTAAGGTAACCGAAGGGTCTCCCAACCAATCTGGGCCGTTTATGCCAACCTTGCTCAATAAATAGTTGATTAACCCGGCACGGGCGCTGTACATCATGCGCCACATGGTTCCGACCGCTACCGGGGCGATGACCATCGGCATGATCAGGATCGTCCGGCTTATTTGCAGCCAAAAACTTTCTCCTACCGTCAGATAGGCGAGGATAAAACCGACCAGTATCTCAAAGAATGTTGCCATGAGAGCGAAATAGAGAGTCGTTTTGACTGAATCCGTAAACTGCGGATCATGGAAGGCCCGGCTGTAGTTGTCCAGAGCAATATATGGGCCAGGATGAGGTGAGCGCGCCAGTGTCCAGTCGCGCACGGAAAAATAGGCGGAATACGCCAGCGGATATCCTTGAGTGACGATTAAGATGAGGACGGCTGGCACCAGGAACAGAATCAGCATCCCGTTTTCAGCCAGGTAAGATCTTGCAACCTCCCAGCGGGAGAATAGCCTCTCTTCAAGCGCGGTACCAGTTGTTGCCATAACTGCCGATCCTCATGCTATCTGCTTCAGGGCAGACTTTTTGAGCCTGCCCTGAAGCGAACGGTTCAAAAAGCGTTCAAACCTACTGCGCCTGGAAGCCTGCGGCAGCCGCAACTTCGAGAGTAGACGGTGGAACCGGGATGGTCTTCCATGTTTCGTTGACCGACGCAATGCCATCGGCTGCGGATGTCTGACCCGTCGCGATCTCGATCAGGGTAGCCGCCAGGAAGTCCTGAGCTTCACCACTCAGCGGCGGGTTCTTGGCACGAGCAAAGTCACCCGTCAGCGCAGGCCACTGGTGAGCATGCTGGGCCGCAAGTTCCTCATCTTCATAGGTGGATTGCCACACCGAGCCGATGCCATAGGTAACATACCATTCCTTGGCATTTGCTTCGCCAGCGTATTCCTGGATCCACTTGAACGCAGCGTCCTTATCTTCGGTCGCCTTGGGGATGAACATCTGCCACAGGCTCAGCCACGGGAAGCCGGGGCCGGGGAACGGAACCTGGCTCCACTTGCCATAGACACCGCTATCGGGGCTGTCAAGTGTCGTCGAGACGAAGCTGGGCCAGTCCGCCAACATCGCGGACTTCCCATCCATAAAGATCTGCGCCGCTTCTTCAAAAGTCAGCGCCATACCGTCTTCGGGCAGGTAGGTCCAAATCTGACTGACAACTTCCGCCGCCGCGGCAGCCTTATCGGCTTCCAGTTCATATTCACCATCGGCGTTAATATAGGTACCATCGTAGATAGCAATGAAGAACGTCGGAGCCTGTTCGGGTTGGGCAGAGGGGTAGCTCAAGCAAGCGATATCTGGCAGTTTCTCTTCGATCACAGCACACGCTGCCAGGACATCTTCCCAGGTGGCGAAATTCGGTTCAACCCCAGCCTGGGCCAACAATTCGTCGTTGACCATCAAGCCGTAAGCGTCAATGCCATAGGGGATACCAATTTGTTCGCCGTTCGACCATTCAGAACGGCCCGGATCCATCAGTCCTGGAATCATCCCTTCCGCATAGTTGGATGCTTCAATGTAGCTGGTGAGCGGTTCGAAATAATCATAGACATCAGCCAGATAGTACCCGCCGCTCATGACATCATATTCATTCGTTCCAGTGAGCAGGTCGGTTGTGTTATTCTGGCGCAGGTCCGCCCAGGGGAAGGCAACCACATTAACCTTGATTCCAGTTTCGTCTTCGAAACTCGCGGCGAGTGCCTCAGCAGCCTTGTCATAAGTTCCTGACTGCATATAGGAGACAGTCATTTCTGTCTGACGGGCAGAAACATTCCCATTGAGCGCGAGAGCCGTGACGACCAGCAGCAGCGTTACTGCAACTATCAAACGATGCGTTTTCATTACAGTGCTCCTTGTGGCTAAAGAATGTGTCTTTTGTGCTAAAAAACGGTCATGCACGTTCCTTCCCTATCTGTAACGATGTCTCACCCCCTTATAAACTGATCGACTTCTGCGCGAGTTGGAAAAGCCGGAATAGTCCCGACCTTCGAAACAGAGAGTGTGGCGGCAGTACAGGCCCATTCCGCAGCCGACTGGAGAGACTTACCCTCCGTCAGCCCGACAGCCAGTGCTGCGCAGAATACGTCACCTGCCCCACTCGTGTCAGTAACTTCAATCTGCGGCGACTTGATTTCCCAGATGCCCGACTCATCCGCTCCGACCACGCCCTTTTCCCCAACGGTAATGATCAAATGATCGACGTGACTCTGTTGGCGCAAGCGGTTAGCGAGTTCAAGATGATCAACGGCGGCTTCTGGGTCCAGTCCTAACAAAACCTTCGCTTCGGTTTCGTTGGGGGTCAGAATGGTTGCTGCATCCAATCCGGCAACCCGCACGGCAGGCGCAGGATTGACAATTGCTGTCATACCGCGCTGGCGAGCAGCCCGCGCAGCATACAGTGCAATTGCCGGATCGATTTCGAACTGAGTGAGCAGCACAGCCGCTCCCGGAAATCGAGCCAGAGCAGAATCAATGTCTTCTGTGGACAGTTCAGCGTTGGCCCCCAGCGAAGTCACCATCGCGGGGATGCCGTCCTCATTGAGCAGGATAAATCCAACGCCGCTCATGGACGTGGCACTTCGGCGTAAACAGCATGTATCGACCCCGGCTTCACGCATCCAGCGTTCGCCGTCGTCGCCAATGCGATCCTGCCCAACGCAGCCCACAAAACTCACTGGCATACCCAGTTTTGCCACAGCGATAGCCTGATTTGAGCCTTTACCGCCGTCTATTGGCTCCTGAAAGTCCCAGCCAATGATCGTTTCACCGGCCCGGGGAATCTGCTTCACACGCAGAAATAACCCGGGAGCGTGGCTGCCTACAACGATGATCTGGGGATCACCAGACATTGTCGATGCCCTCCAATGGCGGAATAACCGTATTCCGATCCACAACGATCATGGCGTCGGGATGTTCCTGGACGAAGGTCACCGGATACTCGACTGTCACCGGACCAAAAAGCAGCATGCGCATGACCGTTCGTTTCCAGGGTCCTGTATCGGAGAGCAGCCGGATGCGGCTGGCTGACAGCAGATCTTTCATGCCCATCGTAATCGCCATCGGCGGGACCAGATGTGAAAGCCCGCCAACGGTACGCTGGCTGACCGCAATCAACGTATCGTCGTTCAGGTGCAGGATGCGTGTTTTTGAATTGCGGAAAGCCTCTGGCGTTACGGTATACCAGGGGGAGCGCGGCGGCTCGTTATAAGCGATATGCCCCCTGTAGCCTACTCCGCCATACATCGTATCGACCCCGCCAACAGCCTCAATCGCCCGGCTGATGTCGTCAAGATCATAAACCGATGGGAAATGCCGCTGTTCGGTTGGCACAGCAAGTTCGGGATCAATGGGATCGTAGAAATTCCGGCACATCCACCCTTGATAGCTGAAGGGGTGATCCAGCGGCACATGGCGTCCTTCCCAGTCCAGACAGTCATCCATGTGAAAGACGTGCAGGCTGCGCAAGCTGATCCGTTCGCCGTTTACGAACTGAGCGAAATAGGGATACTGTTTGGTGGGACCGCATGGCAGAATCCAGCGTGTCGGGCGGCCTGCCGCGTTGTTGGCTTTGATCTCGTCAGCCATATCGCGCGCCGCCCAGCGGTGTACCTCATCTGGCGTATCCAGTATTTTGATTTTGATCTTGGCGTCAGGGTGGTTCTCTAATTCCTCAACGGGAATACGGCACCACTCGAATAACTGCCTGGGATCGATCATTGACGGCATATTTGCTCCTTGGCGATGACAGTACCATCGCGTTTGATGCTGGATACCACGTCGGCATCGGTATAGGCGACCGCTGTCAACCACGTGCTGAGCTGTTCTCCGGGGCCAATTTGCAGCGCCGTCCCGCGTTGTAGGGCTTCGTTCAGTCCACCGCAAGGGAAGCTCGTCCAGGGTTCGATGCCCATGTTATAGGTGCGCCCATACCAGGGATAGCCGATCCCGCCGCCGAAAGCCTGCCAGATCCAGGTGTAGCGGAACACGTCAGGATTCCAGGCCAGGCCAAATCCAACCTTGCGGCGGGTGTTGCTGATGGCTATCCACCCTTCTTCAAACTCGCTCAGATAGCAGTTGTCCATCGTGCAACTCGACGGCGGCGGGATCTGTCGTAAATCCAGCGGCGCGCCTGTCCGCGATTGGATGATGGGCCAACGCCCTATCTGGTGCAGTCCCATGCGATAATCAGGTCCATCTTCATCGTGCAGCACTTCAACTCGCGAGTTGGGCGCGGACAGGCAGCAGGAACTCATCCAGAAACGGCGGCCCGACAACCGGGTGGTGGCCCCACATAAAATCCATGCATTCGTTACCCTGGTTCGTCAGGTTTTCTTCGATATAAAGCGCTGCCTTGCCCTGTTCCAATGTAAGTATCTTCTGGAGCAGGAACGGGGTGCGATACGTCTTGATCCACAGGGCGACGCTGACGCGCTCCGGCGTGTCTTCCAAAATGCGATATTCCCAGGGCACATTAACCGTCTCTGCAAAAAAGCCCAGTGACGCGCCTTTGTAGTCGCAAGCGGGGCCGCCATTGGGCAGAACCTCGAACCAGGCCCCGGTCCAGCGGTCAAAGAAGGGTGTCACGGGCGATCCTGCCGCGCCGACAAAATGCGATGTGCGGCGCAGGGAGTTTGGTCCATGCCACAAAAAATCTATATCCAGTGGTTTATAGAGAAACTGAAAAATCTCAGAACCTTTATCAACCAGGACAACAATCTGCAGCAGTTCATTCTGGATCAACAGGCTGCGAAAGCCATTCCATGTAATCTGATCGTTGATCCGGCAGCCCCAGTGGCGTTCGGAATGCGTCATAAGAAACATGGACTTTCCTTTTTCTAGATGCCTAAGAAGTCACATTTTCTCTCAGGGCAGAACGCGATACGGGCAATTCCGGCCCCAGGCATACTCAGCCCGGAAGCCTTCCGCATACATCACGCCGCACTGCAATCCGCGTGAGCGTGCCATCACTGTGACAAATTCCTGCACATCGATGTGATCATGCTCGGCAAGCCATTTAAGTTGGCTGGCATGGCAGGACAGCATCGCTTTTTTCGTCTCAAACGTATCCGAAATATCGACATACTCCGTTGGGAGAAAGTTGGCCCCGGTCAGCGTATCAAAATAGTAGAGTGGACATACGCCGGGATGAGCCGGGTGTTCGGTCTTGATGTTTGGCAGCCCTGCTACAAACGACGCGTCAAACATCAGACGACTGACGACACGGTGATCGGGATGATAATCGGACGGATCGTGCGTGATGATCAGGTCTGGCTGAGCTTCGCGGATCAGGTCGATAAAACGCAGCCGAGTTTCGACATCCTCAAAAATAAGTTCGTCAGGATATCCCAGCCAGCATAATTCCGCTCCAATCAGGGCTGCCGCTTCCCCGGCCTCTTTCCGCCGAATTTCCGCCAATTCTTGGGGAGGGATGATCATGTGTCCGGCGCTGCCATCTGTCGCAATCGCCATGGTCACATGTGCGCCCTGCTGGACGTAACAGGCCAGCGTGCCAGAACACAGAATTTCGAGATCATCAGGGTGCGCGCCAACTGCCAGGATACGCCGCGGGGCAGATGCGGACATTGTCAGTTCTCCACTTCGATTGTGCGCCCGCTGTCGAGCAAATCACGCGCCGCGAGTGCGGTTTGCACAGCCAGACGCGCATCAGCCGCCGTTACGATTTCGGGCGGCCTCTCCTGTTCGACACAGGACACAAAGTAGGCGATTTCCTGTTCAAAGGCATCATACGACTCGAATTCCACCGGTTGGTTCGGTTGTTTTGCCTCGTGGATCAGGCAGTAGTGGGTCGGCTCTCCACTTTCGAAGCTGGCCCCTCCTGCCCGGAACTGGTATTCAATCACACCCTTGTCACACACGATGCGCAGCCCTGCCGTAAAGGGGAAATCAAGCGGCATCAGGTTGCTGGCCTCAACCGAGACGGACAGTGTGGCGTATTCAACCTGCGAGATCACATGATCCCAGCCGCCCGTTTCACCTTTTGCGCCAATCGCTTTGACTCGCTTAGGCTGACCAAACAACCAGTTCATCATATCGAGATCGTGAATATGCAGGTCCAGCACAGAGCCGCCTGTCATCGCTGGATCGCGGAACCACGTCGCCCACTGTGGCAAATTAGAAAGACGGTGCGCCGCCGCGATGCGCGGTTGACCCAGGCGCCCGCTTTGCAGCACGTTGCGAATCGCCACATATTCAGGCCAGAACCGCAGCACATGGGCGACCATCAGGAATTTGCCGCTCTTTTGTGCTGCCGCCAGCATGGCATCCGCTTCCGGCAGTGAGAGGGCCAGGGGTTTTTCGGTTACAACGTGCTTGCCTGCTACAAAAGCGCGGCTCACATATTCGGGATGCAGCGGCGTCGGCAGTGCGACATCGACCAGAGCAATCGATGGGTCTCGCAGGACAGTCTCAACGTCTGTTTCGGCACAAACGCCGATTTCAGCCGCCAACGCGGCGGCTTTGGCCTCATTCTGATCGACAATCGCCACCACCTCGGCCCCTGGATTTTTCGCATAGGCCCGGGCGTGCATCGATCCCGCAAAACCAGCTCCAACAACCGCGACTTTGATCATGGTGTTTCACCGTCCTGCCCATACCGTCCAAAGCGGTCCACCGACTGGCGTACAGCGACCAAAATATCATCGGGCGTAGCCGCGGGAACTTCGCATCCGCCGCACAGGATATAGCCGCCTCCTGCCTTAGCCGCTTCGAGCGCATGCTGGCAATCTTCGGTAATTCCCTCAACCGATTTGGAAATAAAATGGACGGTATCAATATTGCCTTTCAGCGCAACCTTTGATCCAGCCTGGGCTTTTGCCCAGCCAATATCCACCTGGCTATCAAATTCCAGGCAGTCTGCCCCGCTGTTGACCATCAGATCAAAGATCGGCGTGCTGTCTCCGCAAACGTGCAGAAAAACATAGATGCCCAGCTTTTTGAGTTCCTCGATCACCATACAGTCATAAGGCCACACGAGTTCCTCATAGAGCCGTCTGCCGATCAGGGACACAGTCGATTCACCGAACTGCACGCCGTGACAGCCGCTTTTCGCCATCCCTGTCCCATAAGCAATCGTGACTTGACTGCAAAACTCCATAATCGCCCGGAACTCGTCGGGATGGTCCTTCACGAACAACATCGCTTTCATGATATCCATTAGGGTGCAGGCGAGGTTGAATGGCCCTGAGTCGATATTCGCCAGCACAAAGCGCCTGTCTCCGACACGTTCGACGGCAATGCGGGCCGCCTCAATTACCATGGGCATCCGGCCTGCGTGCGCTGGATCTGGCACGCGTAACCGCGCCAGATCCTTGCTGTTCTCGATAACGGGATTTGTCCAGAAGGGATAGGAGTTTTCATCTGGATAGATGATCGGCCCACCCAGCGCTTCGTACATGATCACGTTGTCGGAACTGATATACACTCCGTCAAAGTCGTAGCAGTCGCAGTGAGCGATCTGGGCAGACGCCAAAACCTCTGGATTGGTGTGATAGTCAATCTGGCGCACGCCTGCTCGCTGGCTTGCCCTCGTCAAAAAGGATGGAGCCACCGGAACGCGGTCAGGTTCCTTCATTGCTAACGCCAGTCGATGCCGCTCTACCGAGTTCATATCCTGCTCACCTTCGGTTAGCTGCCTAACGCGGCAGTGCTTTTAGCGCTTCGATCATACGGGTCGTCAACAAGTCGTGGCAGAAGAACGCCATACTGTCCGCGCCCTGCTGCCGCGCAGCCTGGGCCAGCAGCGGCATTTCTTCAGGACGGCGGCGACCATAAGCCGCGACATGGACGCATAACTCGCAGTTTGGATTCGACGCATCGATCTGATCACGCGCCCGGCGTGTGTCATATTCCACAACGTCAGGATCCCAATGGATGACACAGTGCAGCGTATCCAGGACCGGGGCAAAAGCGCGGTACGTCTGCGCACCAAGCCAGGCACGTGGAGCGGTCGCGTCATGCCCAATCTTGACGGGTGGAACCAGCGCGGCGGACAGCTTGATATCCGGGTTAATACCCCGCACCAACTCCCGTACCTGGGCCAGGAAGTTCACCACACAGCGAATGCGCCAATTCAGCACTTCAGCAAATTCCGGTTCTTCGAGTAAAAACAGTGGGATTTCCGTATCGCCGTGCAGATCGTCTGCCAGTGATTCGAGCACATACTGGGGTAGTTTGCGTGTCGCATCTCCGATTTGCAGGGCGCGTTGCTTGACGGCGTGCAGGTTTATGCCGTCTTTCTGGGCCTGAGCCATGCAGTGTTCGCAGAAGCAGATTGAACCCACCAGCCGCAGCAGGGGATCAATACGCCCGCCAAATGTGTCGAGTTCCAGCATCGCCTGCGGAATTTTATCTGCCATAACGCTGCTGAGCGGGTAGCGCGTGACCAGATCACGGAACATCGCGAAGACATATTTCTGAACTTCGGGATGGTTGAAGCACAGGAACAGTCGGTCACGGGAACCGTATAGATTTTCAACGGCAGTTTGAGGATATTCAGTCGCTACCCGACCATTGGCAAAACAGGAAACCCACGCACACAGGCCGATTTTCTCTTTAGCGGCGGCGTCAGCGGCTTCCTGGAACAGGTCGCGGGAGGCCCAGTCGCAGGTCGAAACAGGGCGAACCTGGCAGCCAGCATAGGCGGATTCGTCTGCCGGATAGAAGGTCATGCCTGTTTCTAGCTGATAAATCTGGCGTGGATGGCGAGGCATCACCAGCCTGTATCCTTTATAGATAATCGAGTTCAGGATGAATTCGCTGTGGCCCATTTCGGCGGCTTCCGCCATTACCCGATCAGCACCTAACCCTTCAATAATGGCTGGAAATGACACATCCCAAGTTTTATAACTCATGGCCTGTCTCCTTAAATTAATTCTTTGGCGAAAACCTGGACCTTGCGAATAGCCTGCGCGATATCGTCCATTGCATCTTCATCTGCTAACAGCATCGTCTGCGGAATCCACACGGCTTCAGTCGCACACGCCCGCTCACTGACCGGGCATAACGCCTCAAATGCCGCGTAATCGAGCTGGCGACTGTGTTCCCACGAATCCAGGGGCCACGCTCCGCCAAAGAAATTTTTCTCTGTGAACAAGGGATTTTTGTATAACGGCATGGTATAGCCGCCAAATGCGCCGCTGATTCCTTCAGCCTGCAAGGCAGCGACAAACTTCTGTTTGGGAAGCCCGGCAAAGGCGCTGGCATCGTAACGGAACATATAGATATGGTGCGAATGGCTTGTCGTAGAGGGGAGTGTCACCAACGGGGTGATGCCCTCAATTTGACTTAGACTGCTCATCCAATCGCCGCGCATTTACGGTCCGGCGTGCGTTCTGTTCCGGCAGCCGCCGCAGTTGACCTAACAGCAGCGCGCCCTGAAATTCGGTCATGCGCGCATTCGAGGCCAGGACAAAATGTTGATACCAGGGATGGCCCTTCTTGCGCCCAGCCCACACCAACATCTCGCAGGTTTCGGCATAATCGAGATCGTTCGTGGTGATAATCCCGCCTTCGCCCGCCGTCATATTCTTGGAAAGCTGGAAGCTGAACGATCCCATTTCCGCCAATGAGCCGCATTTTTGCCCTTTATAGGACGAGCCGTGCGCATGGGCCGCATCTTCCAATACCTTGAGGTTGTGCTGGCGCGCCAGGGCATTGATTGCATCCATGTCGCAGGGCTGTCCGCCAAAGTGAACAGGGATAACCGCCGCCGTCCGCGCCGTAATCGCCGCTTCGAGGCACGCCGGATCCATGTTGTAAGTATCGGGGTCGATGTCCACAAAAATCGGGATAGCCCCGACCATCAGCACGGCAGTCGCGGTCGCTACGTAAGTATAAGTGGGAACAATAACCTCATCGCCGGGCTTGATCCCCATCGCTCGCAGCCCAATTTCCATGGTCACCGTGCCATTCGCGGCACAGACACCATATTTACAGGCATGGGCGCGAGCAAAACCCCGCTGAAAACGTGCCACCATACTCTTGGGATCGGTTTCGTCCTCGGCTAGCTCCACACCTTCGCCATAGGAATGACGCCACCAGTTCCCGGAGTGCAGGACGTCCAACAACAGTTGTTCGTCTTCCGCATCAAAGATAGGCCACTGTGGCCAGGGTGCTGCCCGTACCCGTTCCCCCCCGTGAATTGCCAGATGATTCATGTTTTCCTCTCTCCTACACTTGACCGACCAGTGATCGGACCATTTCGACAATCCGGTTCTCCGATCCAGCGCAAAAGGAGCTGGGTGCCGATAGAAGCGCCAGGCGTCATCCACCTCATACCCACCCTTTTCCATCGCGTCACGATCCGGAACATAACCGGCAATCGGAGCAGTGTATGTGACAGGCAGTAGGGCGATATCCCGGCTCAAGGCACGGATGCGAAAACCAGTGCTGGCAAATAACTCTGCTGAGACACAAGCCAACCCAATTTGCCCGATGCGCAGCACCGCAACCGTTGTTCGACAAGGTTCGGGTGGGTTTCCGGCGTCGATAGCCGCCAAAACGCGGCGCTCAGCATTCGCCAGGGCCATCGAAGCATAAGCGGCTTTGTGCGCATCGGGACGCTGGCCCGGTTTGATGTTCATGAGATTACCCAGCAGGCGGATGGTGTCTTGCACGTCGGGCGAATCCACATCACCCTGGGCGATGCGGTCAAAATTCTCAATCGTACGCAGCGTACCCTCGCGGGAAGGCAGCGGCTGGTAATTCAGAGGGAGGTCCGCTGCTGCCATCCGCAGCGGCACGCCGGAAAGGGGATACAATTTGCCCGGTAGACTGTCCATGCGTGCCATAAATGGCTGGATCCAGGCAAGCATCTCCTCCCGTCCAGCGGATACGGTCAGTGGGCTGGTATCCCCCGCCGCTCCCTGAAGATACAGGCAGGGCGCATCAAACAATTGGCTGATGCGTCGGGCCAGCACGCCCGGAATATCTCCGCCAATGCGATCCGTACAAACAGCGGCTCCGTGGCAGGCGAAGTGCAGCACAGCCGCAATGGCGCGCTCTTGAGCATCGCGGAACAACAGCACGGAGAGCGTATCGTCGACCGGCCCGCGTTCCAGGACAAACCCATCCGGTTCCAGCGCCATTGATACCGCGCCATCAGTCATCAGAGCGCGGCGGTTGATGGTGTGACCGGGGATGCGATAAGCAGCGGCGGAGAGCGACGCGGATTGTAGCGATTGCACCGCTTGCTGAGCGGCCTGGACCGTGCGCTCAGCCAACATCTGCCAGTAGGTCGCATCAGCCTCGCTTTCCCCTTCCAGCGGACTGGTAGGCGGCGCGCTGTGGGTATGCGTCGCTGCCAAAACGGTTTTTGTCTTGGAAAAATCGGAACCCAGGCCCGCAGCTAAAGCTTCAAAAAGCTGCTGCTCCAGCGCGGCGGAAATTGCCAACACCTCAAAGCTGATCAGCAAATGAAGTCGGCCCAGGCTGACCCAGGTCGTCCTGTTCGCGTAAAGCCAGTACGCGGACACTCAGTGGATCGTCCACGCCTGCCGCGGGCTGATTCTCTCGGAAGATAAACCCACTCAGCGTAGTGCCCGGCTTGGGGGTAATATCCGCTTCTCCAAAACCAGCTAAAAACATAGTTAGCGCCCTCCACGAACAGGCCCTGTCGATTGCCGAACAACCAGGACAGGCGGTATCTGGATCAGAGTTTCTGCGCGGTGCAGCTGTGGCTCACCAATCAGATCAAACATCAGGCTCAGGACGTGACGGATTATCTCATCGATCGGTTGCCGCATCGTAGTGAGAGCCGGACAGAAAAACTGGGCCAGTTCGATATCATCAAAACCCACCACCGAAAAGTCGGCGGGAACGCATAACCCTGCATCAGTCACGGCTTTTAGCACACCAATCGCCATGAGATCATCCGCTGCAACAATGGCTGTCGGACGGTCAGCCAATCCAATGAGAGTTTGCATGGCCCGGTAGCCGCCCTCGGCGTTATTGGTCTCGGCCTGAATCCATTCCGAGCGCAGGTTCAGATTGCGGTCGGCAATGTAGCCTAAGAAAGCCTCCCGCCTTTCGCGAATGTCACCCAGCCAGCCGCCATCAACAAAACCGAAGCGGCGATGTCCCAGGCTGTACAGGTGATCCAGCAGGCCATAGACACCTGCGTAATTATCGGTGTTGACCGTAACCAGGGAAGCGGGTGATGGCCCACGACAGACCCCTACCACCGCGTGCTTCCCTACCAGCATTTCATGGAGAGCCGCTTCATCATCCTTTAAATCGCCCAACACGATCACACCATCGGTATGACGCGTATCCAGCACATCTGTCATGGTGAGAGCCTCATTCGGATCGCTTTGAGCATGGCCCAACACGAGGTGATAATTCATTTCGCGCGCCTGGATACTGAGTTCCGAAATAAACTGCGCGAAAAACGGATCGGCTATCTCGCGCACAATCAATCCGAGAAGGTTCGATTTTTTGCCACGCAGGGCGCGGGCAATCGGGTCCGGGGTGTAGCCTAGTTCGGCGGCAGCTTGCAGCACCCGTTGGCGAGTTTCCGCGCTAATCAAATCACTCCCATTGTTATTCAACACTCTCGACACCGTACTGGGGGAAACGCCTACTCGTTCGGCTACATCGCGTGATGTAACACGTCCTTTGGGGTGTTCCCTGCTTTCATTTCTGACTTGCCTTTTAGACATTGCAAATTTACCTGAAAGATGCTTTAATGAGTTATGCAAACGATTGCTGTCAAACGAATGATAGCACACGTTTGATCTAAGAGTTCAATCAGTTATAACAGCACAGGACAGCCTATGACGGTGAGTGAATTGAGCGATCAGCCCCTTGCCCTCATCAACGGACGGATCGCCCTTGTTGACCGGATTGAGATCGGTAAAGCCCTCGTTGTTGACAAGGGTCGAATTTCTGGCATTGTGGGTCCCGCTGAATTGGAACCAACCCTCACACCGATTGATGTTGATGGGCGACTCATCACACCGGGACTGATTGATATTCATACGCATGGGGCATCAGGCTATACCTTCAACGATCCGTCTGTAGAAGCCTATACGACCATTACTCAGATGCAGCAGCGGCACGGCATAACTGGTCTACTGGCAACCATTACAACGGCTCCGATACCTCGATTTGTAGAATGTCTGTCGTTCGCGCGGCAATGGCTGTCTAACGCTTCTACGGCGGGAGGAATCCTCGGCGTACACCTGGAAGGACCTTACTTCAGTATGGCGCAAAAAGGTGCCCAGGATCCCGCCAGCATCCGAATGCCTGATGATGGCACGGTTGACCAATTGCTTGAATTTCACGACATCATTCGCATCATGTCTTTCGCGCCGGAACTGCCAGGGGCGTTAGACTTGTCGAAACGGCTATCCGCCCTTGGGATCGTAGCGGCAGCAGGACACAGTTCAGCGCGTGAGAGTGATCTAGCAACGGCGATTGAGGCTGGATTGCGGCACATGATTCACATCTGGAGCGGGCAGTCCTCGACAGTGCGCGACGGCCCCTGGCGCATTCCCGGGCTACTAGAAGTATCATTAGTCTATGATGATCTCACGGTTGAAATGATTGCCGATAATCGCCATCTCCCTCCGACCTTGATGAAACTTGCCTATAAATGTATTGGTCCTGATAGGCTGTGCGTAGTGAGTGATGCAACAAGCGGGGCGGGTCTGGAAGAGGGTATTCATTTTCGGATGGGAGACATGGAATATATCGTTCAGGATGGGGTTGGTATGATGCTGGATCGCACCGCCTTCGGAGGGAGTACGACTCTGCTCAACCAGATGATACCTGTTCTGACGAATATTGTCGGTGTGCCTTTGTTCGAGGCTGTACGGATGGCTAGCCTCAATCCCGCCCGTGTGATTGGCGTTGATGCCAGAAAGGGAAGCCTTGAACAGGGTAAGGATGCGGACATTGCCATCTTTAATGATAACTTCACGCCCTGGCGTGTTCTTGTTGGAGGGCGTTGGGTGTATACGTCTTGACCTGTTTATAAAATAGAGCGGCGAAATGTCTTCGATCAAACCGTTAAAAACACTTCAGTACGATCTGTTGCCCGTGTACATCTACGGCAGCAGTGAGGAAACAGGATATGCGGCGAGTCTTGACGCTCGTGAGATCATCATCCGCGCTCTGGACGATAGGGAAGAAGCGAATATCATCCTGGCGACAGGTAACTCACAGTTATCCTTTCTGCGCGCACTTCGCGATCTTGACGGCATCAACTGGGCGTACGTCCAGAGTCTTTCACATGGATGAATATGTTGGAATAGACCCGGAACATAAAGCGAGCTTTCCGCGATTTCTGCAAAAACACTTCCTGGACTTCATCAAGCCGCGTGCTTTTTTCCCGATTCCAGGCCGGAATTCTGATCTGGCTCAGACCTGTGCAGATTATGCTCATCTCCTACAATCTTACCCTGCGGATCTGGTCGCGATGGGCTGGGGAGAGAACGGCCATATTGCTTTTAATGATCCACCCTATGCGAAATTTGATGACTCTGAATGGGTCAAGGTCGTGCAATTGGCGGAAGCCAGCCGCAGACAGCAGGTTGGCGAAGGCCATTTTGCTTCCCTGGATGAGGTGCCAACTCGTGCGATCACGCTAACAATACCCGCCTTGCTACAAGCAAAAAGGATGTTATGTATTGTTCCCGAAGCTCGTAAAGCAGCGGCAGTGAGAGAATGTTTGGTAGGGCCAGTTAGCGAAAATTGTCCTGGATCGGTTCTACGAACAGTTGATCATGCCTCTTTATTTCTGGATTCGGATTCGGCAGCGAGTTTGTAAATTCGCGAGTGAGTGTATTAAGCAAAATGGCAGAACAATCAGGCAGACCGCATTATCAGGATTTATGTATTTTCAGCGATTGGGTAGACGAGGCTCGAAGACTGCAAATGATTTTTTCGACCCCGTAAGGATCAGTTAGCGTATCCGTGCAGTTTTTCCTCGTAAGACGACTATAATCGCCTGGCTTCTCAACCCTGTGGGGATACTGAGCGCGATTTCACCCTCAAGCAGCCCGTCGGTAGTCATAGTGCAAACCACCGAAGATGGGAACGGCAACGACCCGGCGAATCAGCCCTTTTCTGCTGCCAGGACATGACGGCGGATCGCCAGACCCATGATCATGATCAGCACGGAAATGACGAAGGTCGCCGTGATGGATCGGGTGAATGTCCCTTTTTTGTCGCGGTGGCAGACAAACTGTGGAATTTCGCCAATGGCGACATCACGCCGCGCCGTCGCCTGCGTATCCTGGAAAGCAGTCATAGAGGCTGTCGCTAGCAGCAGCACGCTCAACAGTTGGTACGCGCCAAACAGGATCGAGCCGCTTGGGAAAACAGAATACCCGATGCTAAAGTCTATGCTGTAAGTGAAGTGTTTGTATAAGAATATAAAGAGCAGTCTGTAATCTGCTCTACTTTCCCTTACCACCAGTCAGATCAGTCTGATTTTGCAGAACGAATATATCCAAAAGATGGTCAAATTGGTCGATTTTTCCAAAGAAGATCTACCGGATCTGACGACTACAGAGGTAACATAACCCCAAGTGAAAGGACTCCAAGCCATGCGCA
The DNA here is from genome assembly GCA_963753545.1 of uncultured Chloroflexia bacterium. GTDB lineage: Bacteria > Chloroflexota > Anaerolineae > Aggregatilineales > Aggregatilineaceae > CAVWCQ01. The sequence continues at coordinate 3,137,995 of CAVWCQ010000008.1, read as the reverse complement.
AGTATAAATTTCCAAGTCTCGTGTTGATTTCTGTACTGCTGATCGTGGTTCTGGTGGCTTGCAGCAGTAAGAGCAAAACTAAAACCGCTTCGCCAACTGCGACTGCTCCGGCTGCACCTGAAGCAACCCTTGTTCCAGGGGCGACCCCCGCGCCTACCACCCAGGCCTCAAACTCGTCTGAGGTCGTGGTTACGATTCAGAACTTCGCTTTCAGTCCGAATCCGCTGACGATCCAGGTAGGTACGACGGTGCGTTTCGTCAACAACGACTCGGCTGCACATACGGCAACGGCTGATGATGGCTCGTTCGACTCTGGGACTCTGGACAACGGCCAGGAATTCACATTCAAGTTCGACAAAGCCGGAACCTATCCCTACTACTGCAAATTCCACGGTGGCAAGGGCGGGACAGGGATGTCTAGCACGATCACCGTCCAGTAAGCGAGAGCGAACCGATCAGGAACAGGTGTTGGTGACCGCCTGATCGTGATCCACAAGTTGATCAAAAACACACAAAAATGGGCGAGTTACTCGCCCGTCCGCTCTCGAATCACAGAGAGTGGCTTGTCTCCTGCGACCATGCACAAGAGGAATGCGACTTGCATAGGCCACAACTTCTTCCGCATCTTTCTCACTGGCCCGTTCCTGTCATGTCGTGGAATTGTCCATTATTCCCATGGGGAGTACCTGCATTACTATTCACGCGAACTACCACATGAATCACGTACAATCAGCTCGCTATAGACAATCGTCTTGAAGGGAATCAACTGTTCCTGTTGAATTAATCGATGGAGTTTCTGCATGGCCAATACGCCTATCTCATACTTGGGAATATGAACAGTCGTCAGGGGAGGGCGGGTAAAACTGCTTTCCATCGTATTGTCGATGCTCGCAACCGCAATATCCTCAGGTATTCGCAGACCAGCCTCCCAAATCGCTTCCATCGCACCAAATGCTGTCTTGTCACTAATCGCAATAACCGCCGTAGGAAGGCGCTCCTGACGGAGTATTTCCTTCATTTGCAGATAACCTTTGTGTGGATGTCCAGATACGGGTGATGGCATCCATTGTGGGGGAACCAGGATATGCTCCTCAGCCAGGGCTGCGACTATGCCTCGCAATCGATCGACCAGACTACTGTACTTCGTTGGGCCCTTCAACACAGCAATCTCTCGATGTCCCAAATTCAGCAGATGATGTGCAATCTTATAGCCAGCCATTAGGTTATCCCCAAGAACGCAGGGAAATTCCTCACCATCGATATAGCTCTCAATCAAGACCACAGGAACTGAGGGGGTTTGTAGCTGCGCGAGCGTTCCTGGAGTGATATCTCCATCATTGGCGACAGCATATCCCTTTACTGCCTCAACAAAGCCCGCTTTTAGCCGATTGACGCTTTGTCTTTTTCGGTTGAATGTCGACAGGACAACCTGATAGCCGTTCTTCTCAGCTTCACTTTGAAAGCCTCGAATGACGTCACCATAAAATACATCGCTGATTGCTGGGATAGAGCCTTCCTCAATCAAAAGCCCGACAGACAACGCACTAGGGCCCCCCGTCGAGGGCTCTGGACGATAACCCAGCAATTCCATCGCGTTTGTGACGCGCTCGATGGTCTCCGCAGATACTCCGGGTTTGTGATGGATTACCATCCATACAGTTGTGGGCGACACATTCGCAGCTTTTGCTACGTTGCGCATATTGGCTTTTGACTGTCCCACTGGTCTGCTCTCCTGATATCTTGTTTAGTTAACAAAACGGACTATATCCGATAGCGCATCTATTGACAAGTTCGCGTTAACAGCCGTAGAATGAATTAAATCAACTTACTTGCACAAAAAGAATCAGACTGAATGTTAATCGAAAAGCTAGTAAATTCAGGTACTTGTTAATTAAACAATCTCTCTGGAATGTTCAGTTGATTAGCGGCTAATTTAGAGGCCGTAGCTCATCCAACTCCCAATTCAATATATGCCATGCATAGCTTCATTACGTCAAGTTGACTAAGTGGAACCGCATGATTTTGCTTCATCCATATATTTGATACCGGAGCCATAATTGAATTCCATCAAAATTGATCTTAACCGCCGGCTTGGCTCTATTGATCGCGATATTTTTGGCGGTTTTGCCGAGCATTTGGGCCGCTGTATCTATGGCGGGATATATGAGCCTGATTCTCCCCTCGCGGATGAAACTGGCCTGCGAAGCGACGTACTCGCGGCACTCCGTCGCATGCAAATGCCAGTAATCCGCTACCCCGGAGGCAATTTCGTCTCTGGTTATCGATGGCGTGATGGCGTCGGTCCTCGTAATGAGCGTCCGCCCCGGCTGGACCTGGCCTGGGGGAGAGTTGAAAGCAACCAGTTCGGTACAGACGAGTTTATCGATTTCTGCCGCACTATCAATACCCAGCCATACTTGGTTGTGAACTGTGGCGATGGAGATATGCGCGAGGCGCGCGATTGGGTTGAGTACTGTAACGGCACACAGGATACCGCGTTAGTCCGAATGCGCCGAGCTAATGGATACGACGCTCCGCACAATGTCCGCTTCTGGGGAATCGGCAACGAAGTGGATGGCCACTGGCAGATTGGATACAAGACTCCACAGGAATACGCCCGCGCTGCGACCGAGTTTGGCAAATATATGAAGATGGTCGATCCATCGATCAAGCTGTTTGCTTCCACTACCTCCAATTGGAAGGAGCAAGTGGTTGAACGTGCGCAACTGGTGCTGGAACAGGCAGCTAAATATCTCGATTATCTCGCCATACATTGGTATGTAGGCAACCCCGAGGACAACTTTGCTGAGTATATGGCGCTGTCCGAGTTAATTGAAGAACGGCTAAGTGCCTACGAAGGTTTGATTCGCGCGATCCGGCTTGATCACAAAATTGCGAGGCCGATTTATATCGCTGTAGACGAATGGAACATTTGGTATAGAGCCAATATCGATAAGCAGTGTGAAGAACCCTATAACCTGGAAGATGCGCTGGTCGTGGCAATGCACCTCAACGCATTCATTCGCCACTGTGCTGCGGTCCGAATGGCCAACATCGCACAAATTGTCAATGTCATTTCTCCCATCCACACCCGCCCCGATGGGCTGTTCTTGCACTCAACGTTCTATCCGTTTGAACTCTACAGCGGAACCTGCGGCGAAACCGCCCTTGACGTGTGGTGGGACAGCGAGACATTCAGTTCAGAGAAGTATGGCAGTGTGCGGTTGCTTGATGTCTCCGCGACGCTCGATTCTCAAAACGGAAAGCTTGCCATCTATGTCGTTAATCGGAGTGAGAACGAGGCGGTCGAGACAAAACTCTCAATCAGTGAGGGACATATCAGCGACTGGGTTGAGGTCCATATTGTGAACGGCAGCAGCACCAAAAGCGAAAACTCTTTTTGACTCGCCGGAACAAGTCTGTTCTCGGCATGAGCGGCACATTATCAAAGAACAACCTTTTGTGTACACCTTCGAGCCGCACTCAGTGACGGCAGTGATCTGCGACGTCAAGTGAGGCCGAGTAGCGTGAAAGATAGTGCCAGCACGTAATCATGGGCTGGCCGATTTCTGAGCAAGGTCCGCATTTGTTTGGTGAATACCTGTTTGGAGTACTGCTGGAAGCCATTCAGTCAACCCTTATTAGTCTGTCATTTCTGGAGGAAACAAATGAAAAAGTACGGATTAACGAGACGACAGTTCTTAAAGCAGGCTGCCGTATTCACCGCGGCAACTGCCCTTCCCGCTCAGGAGCTGGGACTTAAGCCCGCAACCCTCCTGGCTGCTCCCCATCGACAGGAAGTTGCACCAGGCGTACCCAGAGAGGAATGTCTGATCCTGGAGAACCCATCGGGGACTGTGACACCGGCAGATGACTTCAACCGCTGGCGGAGCGGCTACAGCGGCGTCTGGGTATGCGGCCTTCAACAACTGGCCCTGGATGCGCTGTGGTACATCGACCCGGATGCGGGAGTCGACGGCGTATGGGATAATGCCCTGGCAGCCGAGCCGCCGATCTATAATGACGACTTCACCCAGATGACCGTCAAGCTTCGCGAAGGCATCTACTGGAGCGACGGCGTCGAGTTTACAGCCGACGACCTGTACTATACCGTTGATCTCATTAAGAACACACCCGGATTGTCGAATCAGGGCCTGTTCGATGGCAACATCGACCATATGGAACAGCCCGATAGAAATACCGTGATCTTCTACCTGAAGGCCCCCAACTCGCGCTTCCATGCTACCTTCACTGTCCGCTGGGGTGCCCAGTATATCATGCCCAAACATATCTTTGAACAGGTAGAGGACCCGGTCGCTTTCACCTTCAATCCTCCTGTCAGCCTGGGTGCCTACACGCTCAGAGATTTCGATCCGAATGGACAATGGTACCTGTGGGAGCGTCGCGAAGACTGGCAGCGGACCTCGGTCGCCCGCCTTGGCGATGTGTCTGTTAAATACGCCATGTACATTGATCCGGGTCCAAGCGACAAGCGCGTTATCGCCCAGATGTCACACGAACTGGATGTGATCCACGACTGCACGCCTGAAGGCCGTATCACCCTGGCCCGGCAGAACCCGTCCTCGGTCGGCTGGTTCCCATCGTTCCCCTGGGCCCATCCGGATCCCACTCTACCGGCTATCATTTACAACAACGAAAAACCCGGACTCGACAATTGGCAAGTACGCTGGGCGTTGACGCTGGCGATTGATATCGCCCAGGTCGCCCTGGCCTCCTATAAAGGCGCGGCAACCATCTCCGCCATTCACGTTCCGCCGACTGGTATGTACCCCCACTACTATCACGAGCCGCTGGAACCCTGGTTGAATGACTTCACCATTAAGGTTGGGGGGGAAGATTACAAGCCTTACGATCCAAGCGCGGCCCAACGGATTGCCGATGAAGCCCGCAAGTCCCTGGGCGACCTGGTGCCGACCGATGCTGAAACCATCAAAAAGTATATTGGGGCCGGTTGGTGGAAACACGATCTCGACGCTGCCGAGCAGCTCATGCTGGATGCCGGCATGCAGAAAAAAGACGGCAAGTGGGCCTTGCCTGACGGCTCAGAATTCAAGGTACCGCTGATGAGCATGGGTAAATCAAACCCGACCATGAACCGGGCGGCTGCCATGGTTGTCGAGAACTGGGATGCCTTCGGCCTCGATACTAGCCTCGATGCGCAGGCTAACCCCTGGCCGATCATGGGCAGCGGTGAGTACACTGCCAACCTGGCCTGGACAATCGAGACCTGGGGCGGTCATCCTGACCTGTTCTTCTTCCTGAATTCCTGGCACTCAAAGTTCTACGTGCCGAGCGGCGAAACCGCTACAGGCACCAACAGCATGCGCTGGAAGAACCCCGAACTCGACCGGATCATTGAAGCTATCCAGCAGATTTCCTTCGACGACCCGCAGGGTATCGAGCTAGGGCTGGAGTACTGCAAGCTCGCCGTCCAGGACATGCCCATTACCCCACTCATGGCGTACAACGTCTTTACGACCATGGACACCACCTATTTCACCGGGTATCCGTCTATCGATGATCCCTATACGGATCCGGTGCCGAACTGGGGCAATACAAAGTATATGTACGTCAAGATCAAGCCTAAGACGACATAACCTCGCCGCTGCGAGGATCGCGCCGATCATTGGTTTGGTGCTAAGGAATTGAATGCGGTAATCGAGGCAAGCCAGCAGTATCAACGTTATACTCCTCCACTGCGGTTGTCTTCACCAGCAATCGCGGTGGAGGTTTTTTACAAAGGAGATAGTCCCAATGCGAAAATTCATCCTCAGGTATTTGATTCCGCGAATCATCCAGTACCTGACGCTCATTTTTGTCGGGATCACGATCACTTTTATCATTCCCAGGCTTGCTCCCACTGACCCGGTAGAAGCGCAGGTATCTATGATGATCGCCAGGGGGAACTCTCTCGATCCGAGATCCATCGAAGCAATGCGCACCGCGCTGACCGACATGTACGGGCTGTCAGGCAGTCCGGTCGAACAGTATTTCACATTTTGGGGGCGTCTGTTGCGGGGTGACCTTGGCCCTTCGCTCAGTAATTTCCCGACCCCGGTGTCCAAGATGATTGGCCAGGCCTTGCCATATACTCTCAGGTTGTTGATCCCGGCGGTGCTTATTTCGTTTATATTTGGCAACTTTCTCGGGGCCTTGTCCAGCTACTATCCTGAAAACAAGGCATTAAATGTGATCGAGGTGCTGGGCCAGGCCGTCCGATCGATTCCGTACTACATTGTGGCCATCGTTCTGCTCGTGGTGTTTTCGTATTTCATCCCCATTTTCCCATTCAGTGGCGCCTACCCAATCGGGACTCGTCCTGATTGGTCCTCCACTGAGTTTATCTTGAAATACATCAAACACGCCGTGCTCCCGATAGCTACCCTGGTGCTGGTTGGGTTTGGAGGCTGGTTTGTCGGCATGAAATCCCTCACCTCCAATATTATTTCTGAAGACTATGTGGTGTATGCCGAAACCGCCGGACTGAAGAAGAATAAGATTCTCACTCAATACATTATGCGTACCGCCATGCTGCCGCAGCTCACCGCCCTGGCCATGGTGCTCGGAACGGTCTTCAGCGGCGCGCTCATTATGGAGGTCGTATTTGGTTACCCCGGGATTGGTAGCTTAGCCATAAGAGCAATCTACAGTAACGATTACTCAATGATCATGGGCATCACCATTTATTCGATCATCGGGGTTGCGACTGCCGTTTTCATCATGGATTTACTCTATCCGCTATTCGACCCACGGGTACGCTATCAATAGGAAAAGAACTATGTTCAAAGTTTTGCGAGATCTCCTCCGATACGATGGTCGCTTCCGTCTCGCCGTCCTTTTGTTGGGAGGCGTGGTGACGATGATTTATTTATCCTACAAATCCCCCTATGATCCGAGCAAGACCTATGTGGTTCCCTGGGATCTGCCCCCATCGCGGGAATACCTTTTCGGCACCACCTCCCGGGGACAGGACCTCTTCTGGTGGTTAACTTTTGCCCTGAAAAATTCACTTTACCTGGGGCTAGTGACTGCGCTTATCTCGCGCGTGATTTCTGTACTGGTTGGTCTTACCGCCGGATACCGGGGCGGATGGATTGACAAGGTGCTGATGGCGATCAGTGACACCTTTGTGGTTTTGCCCCTGCTTCCCATCCTGATCCTGCTGAGTTTTTTGCTGCGCGACAACATGAACCTGTTTACCCTGGCGATTGTCCTGGGGCTTTTCGGCTGGTCGTTTGACGCCCGCCTGATTCGTTCGCAGGTGTTGAGCTTGCGCGAGCGATCGTTCACACGCACCGCGGTTTATTCGGGAACCAGCGGATTTTGGATCACGATCCACGAGCACCTTCCCTTCGTGCTGCCGATCGTGTTTGCCACCACCCTCAACAATATATTGTGGTCCATTGGAATGGAAGTCACGTTGAGTGTTCTTGGGCTTTCGGATTTGACCACCCCTACTCTTGGAACCGCCCTCTTTTGGGCTAACCAGCACGGGGCATTGGTAGCAGGGGTGTGGTGGTGGATCACCGCACCGGCTCTGGTGACGGTTGTCCTGTTCGTCGGCCTGTACCTGCTTTTCACGAGCATCAACGAGTACATTGATCCGCGTACTCGCTTGCGCTTGATCGGAGGATAATCGTGACCCTGTTAAGCGTACAAAATCTCCGCGCATATTACCAGACTCGGGCCTATGGAATCTCCCGGACCGTTCGAGCTGTGGACGGAGTTTCTTTTGACCTCTTTCCGAATGAGATTTATGGTGTGGCAGGCGAGTTGAGTTGCGGCAAAACCACCCTGATCAAAGTGATTTCAGGAAATATCAAACCCCCACTAAAGGTTCTTGAAGGAAGCGTCAACTATACCTTTGGTGAGCGAGAAGTTGATATGCTGCACGTATCGCAGGATGAACTCCGCCGGGACATCCGCTGGAAGGAAATCTCGTATGTGATGCAGGGCTCGATGAGCGTCCTCAACCCGGTGCGTAAGGTGATTAAAACCTTCCAGGATATTGTTTATACCCACGAGCACATTACGAATAAAAAGAAGTTCCTTGAACAAACACGCGCCCACATCAATCGACTGGGACTCCCGACCGATGTGCTCAATGCTTATCCGCACCAGCTCTCTGGTGGCATGCGCCAGCGGGTGGCAATCGCCCTGGCGACCGTGTTCCAGCCTGCCATAATTATTGCGGACGAGCCCACCACGGCCCTGGACGTTGTCGTGCAGCGCGGTGTCCTGCAAATGATCAAGGATATCCAGGCTGTGAGCAGCAACACGGTTCTCCTGGTAACCCATGATATGGCCGTGCATGCCAACGTGGCTGATCGGGTGATGATCATGTACGCGGGCCGGATTGCCGAAGAAGCACCAACTGAGAGTATCTTTAACGCGCCGCTCCATCCATACACGCAGCACCTGATCCATTCGCTGCCAATAATCGGCGACAGATCGGCTAAAGCGAGCCTGAAAGGCACACCGCCAAATCTTGCCGACCCTCCGAGCGGCTGCCGGTTCCACCCTCGTTGCCCCTATGCGATGGATGTGTGCCGGACCGAGATACCTGATTTGATCTTGGTTAAAGAGCGTCATCGCGTAGCCTGCCACCTGGTCAAGGAGAACTCTCTATGAGTGCAAATGGAAGACTGCTGGATGTCCAGCACGTGACGGTCGAATTTCATATTGGTGGATTGGTGGGGGGCGCACTTCTCACGGCAGTTAATGATGTTTCCTTCTCACTGGAGAGTGATAAGCCAGAGATATTGACCATCGCCGGTGAAAGCGGCAGTGGCAAAACCACACTCTCTCGCTTGCTGCTGCGCGATCTTGTACCAACAAGGGGCAAAGTGCTGTTTGAAGGCCGCGATCTGTCCACCATTCGCAGACGATCCGAGTTCAATCAGTTTATGAAGAAAGTCCAACCGGTTTTCCAGAACCCATTCGATACCTTCAGCCCACTGCGGCGGGTGGACGCGTACCTGTTCGATACGGCCAGGAACTTTGGAATGGCGTCAAACCGTCGGGATGCGGCCAAGGTTGTGGATGAGGCTCTCCACAGTGTAGGGCTGTCGCTGGATGAAGTGAGGCTCCGCTATCCACACGAACTATCCGGCGGTCAGATCCAACGTGTGTCGGTGGCGCGAGCGCTGATCTCAAAGCCGAAGCTGATTCTCGCCGACGAGCCCGTCTCGATGGTCGATGCGTCTCTGCGCATGGAGATCGTGAATCTGTTCCAAAAGCTGCGAGATGAACAAAACGTGAGCGTTATTTACATCACGCATGATCTCGCGACTGCTTACTACATTAGCGACCGGATTGGAATCATGCTGCGCGGATACATTGTTGAATCGGGACCGGTTGAGGATGTCCTGGAACGGCCTGCTCATCCATATACGCAGTTGCTGAAGGAATCGGTTCCTGAGCCCGCCCCCATGAAACGCGAGTCCTGGGCAAAACATATTGCGCTTGGAACAACCGAAGTCAAAGAATACGGTAGAATCGGGTGCAAGTTTGCGGGTCGCTGCCCCCACGTGATGGACATCTGCCGCGAGGCTGATCCACCGGATTTCCAGGTTGGACAACAAACGGTGAAGTGTTACCTGTATTCGGAACATGTCGAGAAAGATGTAGCTGAAGTACCATCTTGATCGCTGTTTACCAGGAAGTACTGGCGACTATTCCCGCTCATCGTGTTGTTCCCGTTGTTGCATCGTCAGGTTCGTCGCCGCGCGCACAGGAATGACATGGATTTTCAGCCAGGTTAGCGCACGACGTGCACTTGTACGGATGCTATCACGCGGTTATGCACCAATTCTTATCGGCAAAAATCTTTTCTTATAAAGGTATTTCGATCATGGCACAAGCTAACATTTACATTGATACGAACCGGGTTATCAGCGCCATTTCGCCACTGCTCTTCAGTGGCTTTGCGGAGCACATGGGACGGTGTATTTATGAAGGCATCTACGATCCCGCAGTCACCCCATGCCGATGAACACGGATTGCGTCGCGACGTGCTGGCTGCCCTGCGCGACCTCAATCTACGTTCTATTCGCTATCCCGGCGGTAACTTCCTGAGTGGGTATTGCTGGGAAGACGGCATCGGTCCCAAAAACCAGCGTCCGCGCCGTCGGGATCTCGCCTGGAAATCCATTGAAACCAACCAGTTTGGTACGGATGAGTTCCTGCATTTTTGCCGGGAACTGAATGCGGAGCCAATGCTGGGCGTCAATATGGGCACTGGCACCATTCAGGATGCCGCCAACCTCGTCGAATACTGCAACGGGACGGTTGGCACGTTCTATAGTGATCTGCGCGCCCGTTACGGTCACGTCGAACCTTACGGTGTGAAATACTGGTGCATCGGCAATGAGATGGATGGTCCCTGGCAAATTGGGCACCTGGCTGCTGACGAATATGGCCGGAAGGGGCTTGAGGCTGCGAAGATGATGCGCTGGCACGATCCCTTAATCGAAACCGTGCTATGCGGATCTTCCCATGCGCAGATGCCTACCTATCCTGATTGGGATCGCATCACGCTCGAGATAGCATGGGAGCATGTCAACTATCATGCGATGCACTACTATGCCACAAATCACAACGATGATACCGCGAGTTATCTGGCGCTCAGTGCCGATTTCGAGAACTGCGTAGATACGCTTACGGGCGTTCTGCGTTATGTCAAGGCCAAAATGCGTTCGAAGCACGATGTGTATCTGTCGTGGGATGAATGGAATGTCTGGTACAAAGATCGAAGTAGCGATGGGAATTGGACTGAAGCGCCACATCTTAGCGAGGAAGTTTATAATCTGGAAGATGCGTTGGTTGTAGCGCAATGGTTGAACGTGTTCCTGCGCAGGTCCGATGTGCTTAAGATCGCATGTCTGGCGCAAATCGTCAACACGATTTCACCGATCACCACCACGCGGGATGGCCTGCTCAAACACACGACCTACTATCCTATCATGCTGTTTAGCCGAATGGCCTCAGGAAATGCGTTAGACGTGGCAGTCAAGGCCCCGCTGATTGAAACCCGCGAGTTCGGTGAAGTATCCGTGCTGGATGTGGCGTCATCACATAACGCGGAGACTAACACCAGCGCTATCTTTATCGTCAACAGGAACCAGATTGAAAGTGTGACGGTTAGCGTATGTTGGCAAGCACTCACCCCGAGCCGTGTGAAGTCAGCCTATCAGATTGCCGGGACAGACCCGAAAGCTATCAACAATTTCGAGAATCCCGAACATATTGTGGCGCGCAGTATCAAAACATCTTCCATCAGCGACAGCACAATGATCCTGAATCTGCCGCCTCTGTCGTTCACGGCAATTGAGGTAGTCATGTGACGGTCATCCGTTCACTCCTTGCGATTTGTGATATGATGACGCCACTGATGCGAATTATCGGTGGCAGGTGAACCTGGGCGGTGGACTTCGCGCTTACCAATTAAACCAAAGATTATTCGGGGATCACGCCGGGCGAACGATACGGCGGTAGGAGCGACAATACCAGTTCTTATCGCCGACGGAGTGGGTCGCGGGTGAACTGATTATCGACTATACGCCAGATGTTCAGCGGATTCGCATCCTGGAGCGCGTCCGGCAGAAGTGAATCAGGAAGATTCTGAAAAGCAACTGGGCGCATGAAGCGTTTGATAGCCGTCATTCCCACCGATGTCGTCTGCGGGGCAGTGGTGGCGGGGTAGGGTCCACCGTGCTGCATTGCATGCACCACTTCGACGCCGGTGGGGAAGCCATTCCAGATCAGGCGCCCGGCTTTTTCGCGCAGCCGTGAGAACAATTCGCTGGTAAAGGCTGCATCGTCCGCTTCAGAATGGACGGTCGCGGTCAGATTGCCATGCAGCGATTCCACGGCCTCGAATAACGCGTCGGGCGTGGGGCACGTCACAAACATTGTCACCGGGCCGAAGTGCTCGTCTTGCAGCGACTCATCACGGATGAACTGCTCCGCGGTGGTCTCAAATACGGTATTGGGAAAGCAGTAGCCCTCCGGGCTGACCGCATCGGTTTCGGTCCGCTCGGATACCCGTCCCGTAGCGCGAATCTGCTCGACGCCCGCCGTCAGATGGGCCAGGACTGCCTCGTTCAGCAGCACGCCCGGCTGCCGCTGATCCATCAATTCGGCCACGCGGGAGATGAACGCCTGGCTTGCGGTGTCATTCACGATGAATACCGATCCCGGGCTTAGTACAAAACTGGCCGCACCCCAGCGTGACCGAATTCACCAGTCCAGCAGCGATGTCTTCACCGCGTACCGCGAGCGCCTGGGGCGAGATCACGATTGGGTTGATGCTTCCCATCTCTGCGAAGACCGGGATCGGGCGCGGACGCCTGGCGGCGGTGTCGAACAGTGCACGCCCACCGCGCAGCGAACCCGTAAATCCCACCGCTTCGAGCTGTGGATGCCCGACCAGGGTCTGCCCGACTCTCACCGTGTAACCCTGAACCATCGAGAAGAATCCCGGTGGAAATCCGTGCTGCTCTCCCGCCGCCAGGATGGCCCGCGCGACGAGTTCGGACGTGCCGGGGTGACCTGGGTGAGCCTTGACGATGACCGGACACCCGGCGGCAAACGCCGAGGCTGTATCACCGCCGGCAACGCTGAAAGCCAGCGGAAAATTACTCGCCCCAAACACGGCCACCGGCCCCAACGGAATCAACATGCGCCGGATATCGGGGCGCGGCGCTGGTGTTCGGTCCGGGATCGCTGTATCGATGATAGCTTCGACAAAGGAGCCTTCGCGCAACAGGTTAGCGAAAAGTCGCAGTTGTGACGTAGTCCGGCCCCGCTCGCCTTCCAGCCGGGGCTGTCCCAGGCCGGTTTCAGCGTCAGCCGTCTCGATCAGCTCCGCGCCCAGTTTTTCGATCTCGTCGGCAGCGGACTCGAGAAATGCGGCGCGGGCTGCGGCAGTGACCAGGCGCATTGTTTTGAAGGCCTCGGCTGCCTGGCGCACTGCCCGATCGATCTCGCCGTCCGTGGCGTTGATAAACCGAACGCTGCCCTTGGCTTTTGTGCGGGGATCGACATGGACGAACGTTTCGTTCCCTTGTGCCGACCACTGACCGGCGATCAAGTTTTGTCCCGAGATCATGTTCATAGTCCTTGAGCTAGCTCGTGTACGTACGAAACTCACGTTAACCGATCGCCTGTAATCTGTCAAACTACTTTGTTTTGAAAGACCAATCAGCTACAATCGCCTATCGTAACTTGTATAAGTAGAAGTGAGCAAACTACGATGTGGCTTGTACGTGTCTTTATTCCAGGCAGAGGCATAAGAATTGGCGTGCATTACGGCGACACCGTGTACGATGTAAGCCAGCAGGTTCCGACCGATCAGCGCGTGGCTGCAATCGTCGGTTGGCGATCCACAGGCCGCTTTGGCCGCGCTGGTGAGCATCGCCGAAGCGACGCCGAGCACCTATCCTGCCGCGATGTTCGATAATGCGCCATCACCGGACGTCTCCCCACTGGCTGGCACCGGTGGATGTGCAGGACGTGTGGGCCGCTGGCGTTACCTACGAACGCAGCAGGCAGGCCCGCCAGGAAGAAGCAGACGATGGCGGCGACGTCTATCTGCGCGTGTATGGTGCAACGCGTCCAGAGCTATTCTTCAAGGCCAGGGGCGAATGGGTCGTGGGCCAACATGGGAAAGTCGGTATCCGGTCCGATGCGACGTGGAGCGTGCCGGAACCAGAACTGGCCCTGGTGATGAATCCGGCTCTGGAGATCGTGGGGATGTCCGCTGCCAACGACATGAGCAGCCGCGACATCGAAGGTGAAAATCCGCTCTACTTGCCTCAGGCCAAGATCTATACAGCCGCGTGTGCTCTGGGACATGGCATCCGGCTCCAGGCTGCTGAGGACTTCCCGCACGTAGCGATCCGCCTGGAAATCCGGCGCGGCGATGACGTGGTTTTTTCTGGCGAAACCAATACGCGCAACATCCGGCGGCGCGCGCGCGATCTTCTGGCCTACCTCGGGCGCAGTCTGACGTTCCCGCACGGAGTGGTCTTATTGACCGGAACGGGTATCGTGCCACCCAATGAGTTCACGCTGCACGAAGGCGACGCGGTGTACATCGCCATCGATGGTGTGGATGCGCTGATCAACACAGTAAAGGTTGTTTGATGACTACCATAGATGACATCCTTGGCAACGAAACCACTGCGCGGGAGACGAGGCTGTTTGGCAAGGGCCGGCAGGGACGTCTGCCCCTCACCGCCGACGCGCTGCGCGAAGAACCAAGTGGCAATCTGTTTGGCATGACGCAGAATGTGGCAATGGGCTGGCATCCGGAGGAGGTTGGGCGCGACCACTACTGCATCGTCAGCACGCACGGCGGCTTGCGTGCCGAAGACGGTTCGCCGCTGGCGTTGGGCTACCATACCGGGCACTGGGAAGTCTCCCTGCTCGTCGAGCGTGCCGCCGCGACGCTGCGTGCCAACAACAGCATTCCCTTCGCCGTCTACTGCTCGGATCCGTGCGACGGGCGCAGCCAGGGCACGGCGGGCATGTTCGACAGCCTGCCCTACCGCAACGACGCTGCCATGACGATGCGCCGGCTCATCCGGTCGCTGCCCACACGCCAGGGCGTAATCGGCATCGGCACCTGCGACAAGGGGTTGCCAGCGATCATGATGGCGCTCGCCGGTACGGGCGATCTGCCAGGGATCGTTGTCCCAGGTGGCGTGACGCTGCCCGACCCTGAGGCCGAGGATACCGCCATCATCCAGACGATTGGCGCGCGTTTTGCGCACCACCTGATCACGCTGGACTACGCCGCTGAAATGGGATGCCGGGCCTGCGGCTCTTCGGGGGGTGGCTGCCAGTTTTTGGGCACCGCGGCCACGTCCCAAGTGATCGCCGAGGCGTTAGGTATGGCGCTGCCACACAGCGCGCTGGCCCCATCGGGCGAACCGGTCTGGCTGGATATGGCGCACCGTTCCGCGCTGGCACTGCTTCACCTGAAGGCCGCCGACATCCGCTTGCGAGATATTCTGACGCAGCATGCGCTGGAAAATGCTATGCTCGTCCACGCAGCGGTCGGGGGCAGTACAAATCTGCTGCTGCATGTGCCCGCGATCGCACACGCGGCTGGCCTGAACCTGCCCACTGTCGCGGACTGGCAGGCCGTCAACCGCAGCGTGCCGCGCTTGGTGGATGCTCTCCCGAATGGCCCCCGCAATCACCCGACGGTACAGGTCTTCTTCGCCGGAGCCGTGCCCGAAGTAATGCTTCACCTTCGCGCGATGGGGCTGCTGCATCTGGACGTTCTGACGGTTTCCGGGCAGACGCTCGGCGAAAACCTGGACTGGTGGGCGCAAAGCCCGCGCCGGAGACTCTGCCGCGAGCGACTGGCGGGCACGGCACGTGTTGATCCAGATTACGTGATTATGAGCCCCGAACAGGCGCGGGCCAATGGGCTGAGTAGCACCTTGGTCTTTCCGGTGGGTAACATCGCGCCACAAGGGTCCGTCGTCAAGGCAACCGCGATCGATCCCGGTGTGATCGGTCCGGATAACGTCTATCGCAAGCGCGGGACCGTGCGGATTTTCACGAGTGAAAAGGATGCAGTCGCGGCTGTGAAGGGATTGACTGACGCCCCAGTAGGGTTCGGCAACGTGATCGTCTTGATCGGCATTGGTCCGCTAGGAACCGGCATGGAAGAGACGTATCAGCTCACCTCCGCGCTCAAGTACATCGGCTGGGGAAGCCACGTGCCGGTCATCACCGATGGGCGCTTCAGCGGCGTCTCGACCGGGGCGTGCATCGGGCACGTGGGACCCGAAGCGTTGGCCGGTGGTCCGGTCGGCAAACTGCGCGATGGCGACGAGATAGACATCGTGATCGACCTCAATAACCTGGAAGGGCGCATCAATCTGGTCGCGGCGGATGGGCGTGAGCTTGCGCCGCCAGAAGCCGCCCGCCTGCTAAGCCAGCGAACACAGCACCCAGACCTGCATGCTCATGCGCAACTGCCCGACGATTCGCGCCTGTGGGCTGCCCTGCAGCAGGCTGGAGGCGGCGTCTGGAATGGCTGCATCTACGATGTGGATCGCATTGTGGCGGTCATCGAGGCAGGCCTAGCAGTGTAGACCATCCGTGGTATTAGCTGACAAATACGCGCGCCAGGAGTGACCCTGATGCGTAAGCCCAGCACAACTCAATGCGGGGACGATTTCATGATAACTTACCAGTCCGGATGTGGCAAAGGTGATGGTCTGTAGTCATAAGTCTAGGCATGCCCAATCAGACGTGGAAATAATGCCCCATAATTGGCCCGCATGAAAACCACATACCGCGTTTCACCTGGATACGGGAGCAAATCTTGGCGCACACGCCGAACTAGGAGGGAGTAGTCCCAGCCTCAGTTACGCGAGACAGCCAGCGCCTGGTGGCACGTGGCGACCGAAGGCGCACAACCGCGAGGTGCTGATTTTCCAGTTTGGCAAACAGCTTGGGATATTCACGACGTTGGCCCATGTGTGATCGGAGCGCCTTGAGTACCCCTTTAGCGCCTGAGAGGAACTGTTTGGGGAGGCCCGTCTTTCCGCCCGTCTCTGCGGTCTGCGCTCGGAGCACTGATGTGCGCCATAAGGCTCGTTTCCCAAGCCTCCATAAACTCACCCCCAGGGGATAGTCGAGCCAGATGATCGTATCCGCTCGGGGCCAAACAAGATCGCGCACCGCGCTCTTGTTGCCGTCAGTGACCCAACGATCACCTGCGATCGCAGCGCTTGTGCGTTCACGCAACAAGGACAGGGGTACTGTGCTGAAATTAGGACCGAAATATAACGCATCGAGTTCCACGTGAGGCACATCAAGAGCAGCCGCAAGTTCTCGCGCTAGAGTCGTCTTGCCCGACCCGGTTCTGCCTATGATTACGATCCGCTGACACCCTGCCAGAGTAGTAGCGGGATCGCGTTGAGAAAGCTTCGTCGCGGATTGATCGGCAATGGGGTGTGACGCGGTCTTTTCGCCGTCACTGGTACTTAGCCCAAGCCATCCGTTCGATAGCATTGAGCCTTTTTCAACGGCCATCTGTTGCACTCCTTCAGGAGAGGCTGATGTAGCGAGCAAGTGCCTGCAAAGGCAGCAGGAAGTTTGATTTGATTCTACACAGGATGCAAGTGTCGTGCCAGCCTTTTGATAAAGAAGATAGGCGCACTGTTGCACGACCTGGGGTGCAACTTACGACCTTGGCGAGCACAAATATGCTGGTTTACCGGAAAAGCGCCGGAAGCCCCTGCCTTCAGGTAGGGAGATAGAAGGCGTGATTACTGGCTTTCTTGGCGCAGACATCCTATAATTTCTCCTAGGTGCCTTCCCAATCGTATCGATCGTGAGCTCAGGCGTGCGCCACAAACGAGGATGATACTCAGTTCAACTGAAAAACTATGCCAGACAGAATAAGTAGCCAGTACACATCTCTGCCGCGAAATCAGCTGTGTTTCTTCTAATAAATAGTAGGATAATTCGTCTGTGAGAAATTTCGCTCTGCTGTTGGGATCATATTCGCTTAGATGAAATCAACGACCTCGCGCATTTTTACTGTACTTATTAGTTTTAGTGCCTCCCTGATTATGGTTTTTTTTGGGGGGGGTAACTGGGATATTCGCGCACAATCGTCCACAGATGTTGGTACCCGCGATTTTTCCTTCAGAGCTAGCGGTGTCAGCGCGCCCACTGCCCAAAAGCCACAGAGTAAACTGTGGTTTAACGATGGATTTTGGTGGGGCAGCCTCTTTAACCCGGCATCGGACAGCTACACCATTTTTCGCTTTGATAAGTCAGATAATCGTTGGGTTGATACAGGAACTGTAGTCGATCAACGCAACCACGCCTACATGGACACCCTCTGGGACGGAACCTACCTGTATATCGTTTCCGCTGGTACCAATCCTGAACTCATTCCCTATAGTGCACAGGTTTCGCGTTTTAGCTATGACGTCACAAGCAAGATTTATTCCATCGACCCAGGCTTCCCGGTGACTGTCACCAGGGGGGGTGCTGAAGCCGTCGTGTTATCGAAGGATACCTCTGGATGGCTCTGGATTACCTTTACTCGGAATAACTCGGTTTATGTTGCCCACAGCCAGGGCGATGACACAATCTGGACTGCGCCCTATATTCTGCCGTTTGAAGGGGCTGAAGACCTGGACAATGACGATATTTCGACCGTTGTCGCCTTTAATTCCCAAATTGGCGTCATGTGGTCCAATCAGGGAACCGATGTAGACTACCTCGCCATCCACATTGATGGGACTCCAGACAATCAATGGACGGTCGAAACAGCATTGGAGGGCCGAAAGTACTCTGATGATCACTTGAACGTAGCAGTCGATTCGCAGGGGCGGATTTATGCCGTCGTCAAAACATCGCTGAATGATAAAGGTGGGGGGGGGCCAACTGATCCCCTCGTTCTACTGCTGGTTCGCGATCTGGATGGAACATGGACTCAGTATCCTGTGACAGTTGTATCCGACGATCACACTCGGCCCATCATGCTCTTAGATGAGGAACACCGGGTCGTCTATATCTTTGTAGTTCAACCGTGCTGCTTGGGAGGAACGGTTTATTATAAACAGGCCAGCCTGGATGATCTTTCTTTCTCATCGGGCTTAGGGATTCCGTTTATGCAGAGCAGCACCGACACCCACATCAATAACCCTACTTCGACCAAACAAACGGTCAATAGCGCCAGTGGACTGCTCGTCATGGCTTCGGATTACGCCACGGGCTATTATTTTCACAACACCCTTGATCTGGCTTCATACTGTGCTGTGAAGGCCAAAGTCAATGTGAATTTACGCGGCGGTCCAGGAACGGATGAGTCTATCTTAGGCACTCTGCCTGCCGGACAGGTAGCTGTGGTGACGCACAGGGCAACTGGCGCTTCCAATGTCGTTTGGTGGCAGTTGTCAACGGATCAATGGGTGCGGTCCGATGTGGTAACAACGATGGGCGCATGCGATACTATCGCTTCCTTCGCGCCATGACGGTGGGCGTGCAATATGCTATGCTGTAGCCCTTGCAGTAGAATTTTTGTGCGCCTCTGTAATCGTGTCCTTTATTGTCCATTTCCTCGATCCCGCAGCGCTGACACTGATGCCTTATAGTTGTCTTTATCATAAAAAGGTGCTCCGGGTAAACTTGGTCGTTTGTCTTGGATATCCTTTTCATACCTCATCAGTCAATTCTTCAGCACCGGCGAGCTGACAGATGCTACTGGAACCCTCTGAAAGCCTGATCATTGTGAGCGACTTCCATCTTACAGGCGGCTCTAATCCTCAGCCTCGGATGTTGAGACGTCGAGAAGATTTTTTCTCTGACGCGGCATTTGCCAATTTTCTCAATGATCTAATTCGTCGTGCATCTGCCGAAAATCGCAAATGGAGACTCTTGTTACTTGGCGATATATTTGACTTTCTGCACATTCCCACCATCGCTGGACGGACAACGAGCGAAATTGCGCAGGCGAAGCTTGAATGGATTGCAGCCGGACATGCTCAATTTTTCGAAGGGCTGGGACGTTTCGTTGCATCGGGTTTTCCACTCGATGTGGTGCCCGGTAATCACGATATTGAACTGATACTGCGTCCGGTACAGCAACAATTGGTCAAGTTGCTGGGGCAATATGGCAACCAGGCAAATATGGCTATCCATTTTTATCCCTGGATCTACTACATCCCAGGGTATCTATATGCGGAGCATGGCCAGCAACGCCACGATCTCAATACGTTTCCAATGCTGCTCGAACTGGCGCAATCAGACACTCCACACAAGATCGAGTCTGCCACCAGGATCCCACCTTGATAGCTATCTTTATGCGTTGCTCGATCATATCGCACCTGAAGAGGAGTGTACCAAACCCCTGCTCTCCTCTTTGCGGCGGGCTGTACAGGCTCACCCCTTGGCAGTATTAACAGCACTCCCCCATCATTTTTCTTTTTTAAAGGAGATGTTCACTCAAACGATCAAACTATCGATACCCCATAGGTCCGCGAGTTATGACCGAGATGTTTTGCTGCCCTATGCAGCCGAAATTGGTTTGAGCGGCGATATATTGGTAGCCCTGAATTGCCTATCGTCGGTCACAACCCTATCCATCTTGAAACGCCTGATCAGCAAGATTGTTCACCATAGGGGCGATTATCTTCAACAGGCCGCTCTAGAAATCAGTGGGGTGTTAGGAACGGAGGATCTCAATGTGCCTTACCTGGTATTCGGCCATAATCACACTGCCCAACAGGTTCAGTTATCTCCAAATACCTGGTATCTGAATACGGGGACCTGGACTTCATTCCCTTTGCCGGAGTGTACGCAACCGCACGAGGCTGAACACCTGACATTTGTAGAAGTAGCTCAAGATTCCAAAACGGCAATGCCCACAGCCCAACTGATGCTGTGGGATGATACCGCTGGACAATGTCTTCCCTTTAGTTGAACCCTAAACCTCGCTCAAACGCTGCTTATTTGCTTCAAGCTCGGTGAACCTCTGGGTCAGGACTCGGATACGCCAGAAAGTCCAGATGCCTGTTACAACTTGCATGAACAGCCAGACGGCAGCCATCCCGGTAAGGCCATAAGCCACACCTGCCGCCGCTGCTGCCACTGACGAAGCGACAGCATTCAGCAGACCCACCAGTGATGCTTCTCTCAGACGGTGTTGGGCACGGCATACTGCATAATACACCTGGATAAACGTGACAGGCCAGATCGACAGCGCCAAAATGCGCAGCGGCGCGACACCGGCCCTGGCATAATCATGCCCCAGCAGTCGCAGAACAAATGGGGCCATAATAATTGCCCCGATCATCGCAATGCTACCGATGATCAGCGACGAGCGTATGCTTTGGCGGGTCGTCTTATCAAGCGTTTCAGGGTGATGGGATGCTTCCGCGAACAGGTTTTGACCTACCGAGATGGGAATAATCAGGACGACCCAGGCCATCATCCATACGGTATACCAGTGTGCATTGTCGGTAGGAGACAACAGCTCTGTGACCATGATGGGCATAATCCACGCAGGCGCACGCTCGGTGATGGTCAGGATGTAGTTCGGCATTCCAATCTGAAACAGGTGATGTGTGATATCCAGGTTAATGCGTGGACGATAAATATAGTGGGACACGGACAGCCAGAGCTGAACCAGCCCCAGTACACAGGCGGCAAAACCGGACAAGACCCAGGCCACTACAATCGCCTGCGAGCTTTCTGCGTGGAAGACGAGGGGCATGACAGCAACCGCAACAACCGCGATCACACCGAATAGGGCATTGCGGACCAGCACCTGATATCCTCGGCGCAGCACAATCGAGATGTTGTCCAGCAGGACGTTCAGCGTACCAAACAGCGTCAATCCCAGAAACAACAAGGTATAACTCGCTGTGGAACCCACGAGACTTAGTTCATGGAATATCGCTGAAGCCGCCACCAGGAATACGCCTGCCCCAAGCAGTGAGGTGGCTGTGACGACGCTAAGCGAAGTGTGCAATAACTCAACAGGATCTTCCCGATAAGTTGGATAAAGTTTGATGAAGGCCGAGCCAATCCCCAGCAGCGCCACTTGCACGCACAGCATCATTGCCGATACGACACCGGAGGATAGTCCGACTTCAGACTGTGCATAAAGTCGTGCTGCCACTAACCAGGTGAAAAAACCCAGCCCTGACGACAATATTCTTGCCACAATCAGTGCGAGGGAGTTGAGGAGCATCAGCGATGAAGCATCTTTGTTTCGCGCGCCCTCCCAGAGCCGCATGACCGATGCAGCTAGATGCTGGCGTTGCACCAGAATAGTTCTATCTCGGTGCAATCTCTGCATCTGCTCTTTGATTGTGATATATGCGTTCACGCTTTAGGATCACCTTCCACTAACTGCTTGCTGCCGCCAATGCCAAATTCCACCGATAATGCCGATATAGTTGTAGATCAAATAGGAGAGATAGTACGGAATCCAGATGGGTTGCAGGCGGCGAAGACTCAACAGAATGCCTCGTATACTTCCCGCCAAAGGGATCCCAAGCAGATGGACAGCCTTAAGTCCATATTTGCAGACCATCCGGCCTAATCCCTTACCGTCGGCAAGCCACTGGTCTTTCGCAAATTTGAAGGTGTCTTCGTAGCAGTGGGTAACCACTGTATGTGTCGAAACGCCCACATGCAGATTGGCACTTTTTAGCCGCCAACGCAGTTCAATATCCTCGCCGGATAGAAAGCGCTCGTCAAATCCGTATTTGAGCAGCACCTGCTTATCAAAGATAGTTGCCATCACGCCAGGCCAGTTTTTGCTGAGACCATGACGATGGTGATCGACAAGCGCTCTTCCCCAATATCCGTTTCCGGATACACTGTTCAATCCAGCTTGCAGCGCCATGTAATGACCTTCGGCAAATTCGTTGAATAGTGCGGCCAGATCGCCGTCTTTCATCATGATATCAACGTCGATCAAGGCGACCCAGGGCGCTTGAGCGGCGCGGATGCCCATCATGCGTGCTGCTGGCAATCCACGCCCTTCATCCGAAATGATCTGGACTGGGTAGCGCCGGGCAATTTCCAACGTCCTATCAGTGGACAAGCCATCCACAATAATGATCTCGCGCGGTTCAGCCCGGACAATCGGGGATAGGCAGCCCTCGATCCAATGCTCAGCATTCCGAACTGGGATAATAACAGACAGATCAAGCATGGGTGGATTGCTTCTCCTGAGGGGGGACAGTCGGCACCTGCGCCATCAACCCTTGCAGAGTTTCCACAATAACGTCAGAGGCCTGCTCGGCTGAATATGCTTTGGGAACCTGGAATAAATAAGTGGGTATGTTGTCCAGGGCCTGGCTGAGCACGTCGGCTTTCTGCCCAAACGTATCTTCCAATGGTTCTAGATTAGCGGCAGCCAATGCAGCCATCACCATTTTTGAGTGGCGGGTGACCTCCGAATAGAAGTTACCAATCAGCTTTGCAATCATCCACTGCTTCGATTTTTCATGGAGCATTGGAACAGACCCATCATACCGTTCGACAAACGTCGCCAAAGCAAGGGGGACATCAGTCGAAACGGAAGCATTCGGGAAAGCTTTTTCCGGAGTGACCATCATATGTTCAGGTGACCATCGGCGAGAAATCTCGGCCAATTTAGGGTATCTCGTTACAAACGGATGGATCACTGTTGTAAAGCTGTGAATAGACTTTGAGAGACGGTTCGGAACGAGTGGTTTATGACGCTTTTCAAAAAGGTGTGGATAGATTGATGCATGGTAGGGTTTGATGAACATAGGCTTGGCATAACCAAGCAAATGCTGATTGGACGACAGGAATGCCCAGTCGTCACCCATGAAGTTCACGCCATCCAACTTGAGCATTTTTGCCATTGTACTGGTTTTGCCGACGCCGCCCCAGGCGGGCATTGCCAACCCCTGCCCACGATAGTCTACTGTCAAAGCATGGATCATGGCTGCGTTGCGTTTAACCATAATGCGATCAATCAGCGGCAGGGCCACTACGAGCAGTTCTTGTTTGCCATGCAGCCGGAAACCATCGCCATCCACCATAATCTGGGTGTCCACTACTTCCAGATGCAACCCGTTTTCGGTGTATTTAAATTCGGTCTGCCCATGCACCTCTCCGTAGGCCCCATTTTCTAGCGATTCCATCTCCCCTGTGATCGTCAAATCGACATGCTCCGGGGCGTCTTGGGTAACGAAAGGCCGGAACATATCAACGAAAAGGGATGCCGTAGGGGTATCCTCATCGATTCTCATACGGAGGCGATTGTGTATATTGAATTCGATCCATTTAGTCATGATTTCTTTTCTCTGTTGTTGTGACTATTGCGCAGTGCCAGGTTATGTGGTTGGAGTTTCGAGAACGATGTCGCTCTCAGTGTATTCAATCTCAGACGCAATAGCAGACTGAGACAATCGACCTTTGAGATATCCGGCGGCGGTAAGTGCCAATCCACCGATAATCGACGCTGCCCGTCTTAAGCCGTTCAGATTCCAACCGAAAGGCATCAGCAGCGCCGCGCAGGACTCCCCGAGGCAGGGTGTGGAAGGTGTATGTTCGTTCACTAGCCAAACCGTCTTTCGACCCAACGTACTGTGTTACCAAAGATTTTGATAACCCTTCAGAAAAACAGCGCGTTCGGAAGTAGTGCCAGGTAGCCCTATTGGGGGGTACACGATGATTCACTCGCGCCTGCGGATCGTAGAGCAGCTTTCGGTTCGGCCACCGGTGATTGATCCGAATACAGATCTCTGTTTCCTCACATCCCACCGGGCGAGTTCCTACTCGCCCAATACCGTCGCGAAAACCACCAACCAATCCGAACACTTCCCGTCTGAACGACATGTTGCAGCCGATTAAATTGCGTACCCCTGTTTGCGTTTGCGGCATCCCGTGATAGGTGCAGCCTACTACCCAATCGAATTCTTCAGGAAACCAGGCCGGTCGGCCTTCTAACCAGACAGGTTCAATAGCCCCTCCAACTCCGATGACGTTAAGTATCTTCATAGCCCGCGTTCAGCCGCGCGAGCCAATCAGGCGCGGCTGTCGCGTCCTCATCCATAAAGGCGATTATGTCGCCTCGTGCTACAGCGATGCCGCTATTGCGGGCTCCTGATAATCCACGTTTCTCTTCGTTATTGATCAAGACTATATCAGGAATCGCTGCGCGCGCCCGTTCGAATAAAGTCGGATTGTGATCAATCACAACGATGATCTCAAGTGGTAAAAGAGTTTGACTCTGTACTGAAGCGACAGCAGCTAACAGTTCGGCCCACCTGGTTTCCGTGTATGCACATATCACAATTGAAAAGTTTGACATCGCCCGATCCAACTACCCCCCCTTACTATAAAAAGCAGTCTGCTTCAAGCCGGTTCCATTGAGCATTCGCAAAGCCCAATGGTGGACAAACTCTGGTTCTACCAAAACTTCGTGTAGGAGACTTTCACTGCCATTAACAACAGGCTGATGTAGAACATTTCCTTGCGGATCAACCGCTTCGCTGAATAGGGTTTGTCACTTTTTTCTACTTCCTGCGCTTTCTGCCAACGGTCCCTCTGCAGATATTCACGAAAGATGGTTTTGAGTACACGCCAACCATCTGGGATCGTGCGCAGGCGACCTGTTCCAAAAACGCGCGGGGATTCGAAGCTAGGCACTTCCGCTACTTTCAGACCGGTGCAAAGAGAACGGATATTCATCATGGTTTCGATCTCGAAACCTGTGCCGTCAAGATTGATCAATGGGACAACACGAGACCAGAATGCGCTGTATCCATAGCACAGATCCGTATACTGCCCACCGAATAGCATCCGAACCAGCATCACAAAGCCCCAGTTGCCAAAGCGCCGGTGGAATGGCATATCACTGGTTCCACCGCCCTGCATAAAGCGTGACCCTTTCACAAAATCCGCTCCTGAGAGCAGCGCTCCTACATAGACTGGGATTTCGCGGGGATATGTCGACCCGTCGGCGTCAAGCATGACGATAATGTCGCCAGTCGCGGCCTTAAAGCCTGTCCGCAGGGCCGAGCCTTTGCCACGTCCTTCTTGCATAATGATGCGAATGTCTGGATACAACCGGCACGCGACTTCGATCGTGTTGTCGGTTGAATGGCCGTCAACTAACAGCACTTCGTCAACCATATCGGGAATGAGAGGCAGCACATACGGCAAATTCTGCGCTTCATTTAGGGTGGGGATCACAAGACTGATTTTAGGTTTTGCTTGCTGTGGCCGATGACCATTACCGTTACCCAATGATTTAACGGTCTGCTCTTCGGCAATGAAAAACTCATGTGATGATACCTGTGCTTCTAACATCTCTGTACTCCCACTTGACTAGCGCTAACCAGCGCTGTGCGATATATAACTGGATGATTCCAGACCTGCAACTACTTTATCCGCCCGATTTTGGTCTGGTGGAAATAGAATTCGCATACATACGTTTCAGACAGCAATAAAGCGAGTGTCTTGATCCGGCCCATTACCTGATCAATAGTGTGCAAATCTATCGTTAGAAAAGAGCAATTCGCGGATTATTGTGAAATTATTTCTACGGAAGAAGACTTTAAGAATGCCATCTAACTTCCTGTGTTACTTGCCTTGTGGTGTGCTCTCTCTTGGCTTCAATACTACAAACCTATAGTCAAAAAATTGGTTAAAAAAATTTAGGAAACTGTCGCAAAAAGGGTTGCTGCGGTCTCAATTCTTATATTACCAACCCTATATTTGAGATATTTAAAATTTATAAAAATTAACTGAGTGGAAAAGTAACTATTCTATAAAAGCCTGAAACATGTACCCTTCGCCAAGAACAGAGTGAATATAACGAGGATGGCTAGGGTCTTCTTCCAGCTTCCGTCGAAGCCGGTAGATCACATTCTTGACAACCGTGTTGTCACTATCGGAATAACCCCATATGCGATCGAGTATAAGTTGCGTCGAAATGGTTTGGCCGGGATGACTCATTAGCACATGTAACAAGCGACATTCTGAATTGCTCAGTTTTAGAGCAGGACCTTCAGATCTAATGAGCTGACGGTGTTCAGGCATTAATTGAAACGGACCCACTGTGATGGTGCCAAGATATTCCACTGATGCAGTCCATGACTGGCGCAGCCAGGCCTTCACTTTTTCTTGGAAGAGACGTGGGCCGCATGGTTTAAAAATGCATTCGTTGATGTTTAGTTCATAGGCTCTGACAGCCGTCTCTTCATCAGGTCTCGGCAAGCAAAAAATCATTGGAATTGCATTCATTGAACGAATCCGTTCGATGAATGCAAAAATATTCTTATCGGGTTCGTTCGTATCAAAAATGATTAGGTCACAAATGCCATTCTTGTGCCAGGCCAATGCCTGTTGCGTCAATTCCACTAGTACTACTTCAACGCACAATTCTTGAAGCACAAACGCCCAAATCCTGCCCTCCTGCGGGTCAGATGAGATAAGTAATATTTTGGCGTTTTGCATATCCCTCCCCGGTTATCTGGTTACTGGCTGCTGATGAGCATGTCATACAGACTATTATTATGTTAATGAAATTTAATGGACCTGTCTATAGATTTACAAAGTTTTTGCTTGTTTTTTCTAATTTGTAGACAACTGAATTAGGAGTCGGGGAAAATAGAGGGCGAGCTTAATCGCGTACTTATAACTCATCGCATACTTGTAAACAAACATACTTTTCTTGTTTCAGGTAGGACGAGCAGGTAGGAAAATAGGGAGTGGTTGCAAGGACAGTATCCTGGTTGCCCAGCTTTCGAAATGGCTATTCACAGCGCCAGGGCAACCGTTGAGCAGAACCCAGATCGGATGACAGCGGGCTTGATGTACAGAGTGGATGGAGATCGCCACGCAGTAAAGTGATCGCCTCACTTTATCGAAAAGTTTGTTAGTGGGAACCGGACACATCCTACAATCACAAGCAAAGTGCATAACAAACTCGAGATCGTGCCGGAGTGTTAATCACCCCGGCAAGTCTGTCCAGTTGGCAGCCAGCGATCCGGTTATTTTCGGAGCAATATCAGACTTCGAATTCCAAACTCTATTGGAGAGTTAACACCAACTCCGGAGGGTTTCCTCCCTCACGTGATGAAAAAGTCAATCCATCCGTACTGTCCGTTGCCACGATGAAACTATAGGTGCCGTCACCTGTAACGACTGAAGTTACGTCTAGTTCTATCCATTCATTTGCTGCGGCAGAAGGGATGTTACCAACGGTCTTGCTGCGAGGAGGTCGCGTTGTCCAGGTAATTCCGCTGTCCTGGTTCTCTGCCCAGTTATTCGCGGTCGTATAGATTGACACATTATCCGACTTGTCAGTAGACGTGAATAGCCGAAGTGTAGCACTCTGGATGGGTCGTGTCACTCCTGCGACCGAGAAACGGACGTAAGATTCTATATCTTGATCGCTACCGCCATCGATCCGCAATGTGGAGTGTTTGCCGAAATTGGTATCAGGGGTTGCCTCCTCCACACGTGCATCCGCTTCAGGTGTTAAAACGATGTTCCGCGATACTCCGGCGTTGTCTGAAGTGGACGTGCTCGTTGAAGCGATAGTCTCGATATTGATCGTCTCGATATTGATCGTATAGGTATCTATAGCAGTACTGCTATCGTCGATAGAGAAAAATTGGAACGTGATGCTCTCAGCCGTAGCTTCAACCAACATAGCACCATCATTCTGATTGTAGCGTACCTCGCTGCCGGGGACCGGCTCTTTAAAATTGTAAGACGTCTTCGTTCCTCCTAAACCATTAATGAAGTAGGGGAATCCATCGGTCACAATTCGCTCATAGGAATGTTCATGTCCTGAAATCACGGCTGTCGCACCCCAATCCTGAAACGGCCATTGCAGGTCTCGGGTTGAACCATGCTGCGATGAAGAGAAAGGAGGATGATGTTCGAATACCAGCTTCCAGGGCGCGTCTGATTCCGCTAACTGTGCCTGAAGCCAGGCTGCCTGAATAGATGTTGTTGTAATTCCGTCTGGCTCACGCGGATCACTGTCCAGAATAAACAGATGAACCGGTCCTCGGCGAACCTCGTAGTAACGCTCGTTACCTGGCAGAGTAAAATATGCTAGATATGGCGCTGCATCAGGAGTATTCCAGTCGTGATTGCCCAGAGTCGGGAAAAAGCGATTTTGATCCGCTCCTGCCCCATAATTTCCATGGTATGGATAAATATAGTCATGATAGAACTGGCCTACATTATGATCAATGGTACTCGCCGCTCCATCGGGGTAATTGTTATCGCCAGTGGTGACGATAAAATCGGGATTCCAGCTTTTAATCATATTGGCAACGGCTGCCGAGTTTTCTCCACCAGTCCCAAAATCCCCCACCACCGCAAACCGTACCCGACTGATCGGTTGAGATGCTCCCCCTGGCCTTATCATCAGTGTCGGCACAGCTAGTACGAGCAACCCCAGCATCCGTAGGACCTTAATCATCTGCTGTTGCATCGCGCTTTCCATTCTATAGAGTTCGCTAGTTTCAGTGATCTTACGCTTTTATCTTCCATTATTCAATTCGACTTTAACCCATTTAGCTCCATGAATTTGCCATGATTGCTTGCAAGGACAGAATTCAACCACTTTTTTATAAATTCTTTACTCAACTTATATTCGAAAAAACGTATTTCAATTATAATATGATGTAACGGCTTACTGGAATTAGTCTTTGCTTAACCGGGATAACTATAACATTTGCCATAAGATATCATCTCTTTGCTAAGTTCTACATGGAAACTTTAATTAACCATATCTTAAGCGACCATCAAAATTAAAAAACAGGTAAGTCCCAAGCATTAGCATTGTTCCCCTTAAGAGAATTACGTTGCTGGCGATTGTACATCCTTTTTGGGACCTATCAGCCGTATAATCCTGGCGCTAAACAGAAAGCAGTACCATGTTAATCTGTGCTGCCGCTCGGGGACGTGGATATCCGTCACAATAATCTCAATTTTTACACGATCAAAAAAACAAATTAAGTGGAGATAGGTGACGCTATGGTAAGGGGTGAGACATGGGACTAGATCAGATAGGCAATTTCATTCGCTCTCATCACTTCCGTATCATAACGCTGGTTACGATAGCTTGTGTTATGACTGGTATTGGTATACAAGCGATCAGGCAAACGCAGGCAGCAACGGATGTTGGCTACCAGGATTTTTCTTTCACAGCCAGCGGGGTTAGCGCCCCAACAGGTCAAAAGCCGCAAAGCAAACTGTGGTACAACGATGGATTGTGGTGGGGGAGCCTTTTTAGTAAAAGCGCTGACTCTTATCATATCTATCGGTTTGATTGGGCAAGTGGTACCTGGACGGATACAGGTGTACTCGTAGAAGCCCGCAATAATGCGCTTATGGACACACTGTGGGATGGTACTCATCTCTATATTCTTTCTGCTGGCACAAGCGCAAGTGCGATTGCCAAACTGATGCGCTACAGCTATAGCCCTGCTACAAAAACCTATTCCCTGGATGGCGGTTTTCCCGTTAATATCACGACGGTGGGTATGGAAACCATCGTGATGGCTAAGGATACGACGGGGACTCTATGGGCTGTTTATACCTCCGGCAGTAAAGTTTATGTCACGCACAGCACTGGCACGGACTCATCGTGGATAACGCCGTTTGTTTTGCCAGTTACTGGGGCAAATAATCTGACAGCTGACGATATTGCCACAGTTGTTGCTTTTGGGTCGAAAATCGGTGTTATGTGGAGCAATGAGAATACGTGGATCGACTACTTCGCCATTCATATTGATGGCGCGCCAGAAACCCAATGGACAGTCGAAACTGCGCTCAGTGGCTTTATGAACGTTGACGACCATCTTAATCTGAAAGCAGATTCAACAGGCCAGGTTTGGGCTTCCGTCAAAACCTCGCAGAATGACGGGGGCGGAGGTGGGGCGAATGCTCCCCTTATCGTCGTGCTGAAGCGCGATCTTCAGGGGAACTGGACTAATTATACGGTATGGAAAGTTGCCGAGAATTTCACGCGTGCCATTATTCTGTTGGATGAACAGAACCGGAATCTTTATGTATTTGCGGCAACCCCTTGTTGCAGCGGTGGATGGGTGTATTTCAAGCAATCCAGTATGGACAATATCTCCTTTCCTACGGGATTCGGCGCTCCGTTTATTGCCCTGGCAGCTGAAACGGGGGTTAATAACGTGACGTCGACAAAACAAAATCTGAACAATGCCACGGGATTGCTGGTTGAAGCCTCCGATTATCATGCAGGGTATTATGTCCATAACATTATCAATCTGGGCGGGTCTTCACCGACACCAACGAACACGCCAACAAATACACCGACGAATACGCCGACACTGACACCGACCAATACAGCAACGAATACACCGACGCCAATCAATACACCAACGAACACGCCGACGAATACACCGACACTGACGCCGAGCATCACGCCGACGAATACACCGACAAATACGCCAACGGCAACACTGACGCCGAGCGATACGCCGACCAATCGAACTGACGCCAAGCAACACACCAACGCCATCTGATACGCCGACGCCAACGGACACACCGACCAATACGCCGACGGCAACACCAACACAGTCCACGACGACATTGACCTTCACCGCGGTAGCCGATGCGCGGGTACTGGCTGCCAATGCCAATACCAATTATGGTAAAACGACTACCCTGGGGGTCGATGGTGGCACTGACCCGGCGATCAGCAGCTACCTGCGCTTCAATGTGTCGGGCATCACCGGACCCATTCAGAGCGCCACCTTGCGGGTCTTCGCTACCACCAACTCGCTCAATGGTCCAGCCGTCTACGAGACCAGCAACTCGTGGATCGAGTCGGGTACGGGCGGTATCACCTGGAATAATCGGCCTGCCGCCACGACCGGCATCATCGATGATTTGGGCGTGACCCAGCCCAATTCCTGGTTGCAGTTCAATGTCACCGTCCTGGTTACGGGCGACGGCACTTACAGCTTCCTCCTGGCGATCGACAATACGGATGGCCTGACGATGAATTCTCGTGAAAACACGTCTCCGCCTCAGTTGGTCGTGGTTGTCGCCAATGGGCCGATCAACACAGCGACGCCAACACTGACACCGACCAACACGCCGACGAATACGCCGACACTGACGCCAAGCGATACGCCGACGCCAACCGATACGCCAATCAATACACCAACGAACACACCGACGAATACGCCGACGGCAACACTGACGCCGAGCATCACGCCGACGCCAACCGATACACCAACGCCGAGCGATACGCCGACGCCAACCGATACACCAATCAATACACCAACGAACACGCCGACGAATACGCCGACGCCAACGGACACACCGACCAATACGCCGACGGCAACACCAACACAGTCCACGACGACATTGACCTTCACCGCGGTAGCCGATGCGCGAGTACTGGCTGCCAATGCCAATACCAATTATGGTAAAACGACTACGCTGGGGGTCGATGGTGGCACTGACCCGGCGATCAGCAGCTACCTGCGCTTCAATGTGTCGGGCATCACCGGACCCATTCAGAGCGCCACCTTGCGAGTCTTCGCTACCACCAACTCACTCAATGGTCCAGCCGTCTATGGAACCAGCAACTCGTGGATCGAGTCGGGTACGGGCGGTATCACCTGGACTAATCGGCCTGCCGCCACGACCGGCATCATCGATGATTTGGGCGTGACCCAGCCCAATTCCTGGTTGCAGTTCAATGTCACCGTCCTGGTTACGGGCGACGGCACTTACAGCTTCCTCCTGGCGATCGACAATACGGATGGCCTGACGATGAATTCTCGTGAAAACACGTCTCCGCCTCAGTTGGTCGTGGTGATCGACTCCTCAGGGGGATCAGCACAATCAGTACAGCAGTTGACGTTTGCTCAGTCAGCGGTGCTCACTGAGCCAACTGCGACGCCAACAACTGCGCCTCAAGTACAACAGCAGACGATGCTTCTTGCCCAACCCGCTGTTGCCACCAATACTCCCGTGCCAACGGCTACATCAAAGGCTGTGCCTCAAGGACAGCAGAGGAAGCTTCTTACCCAACCCGCTGTTGCCACTAATACTCCTGTGCCAACGGTTGCCCCCACGGCTGCGCCCCTGATAACGAACTTGCAGGTGATCGAGTCGGACAGCACGGCGGTACAGCAGACTGGATATTGGACCGCTTATGCGACGGACCTCGCCAGTGGAGGCAGCTACATCTTCAGCAGTGATAACCTGAACGATACGCTGAGTCTAAACTTCAGTGGGACGAGCCTGGATGTCATCTATATCAAGCATCCTGCGTTGGGCACATTTGCTATCGAAATCGATGGGGGCGCGGTCATACCGGTCAGTGGCTATGCAGTGGACACGATGTTTGGCGCACGCAAATCAATCGTGGGTCTGGCTGCTGGACAGCACACCGTGCGCATTTATCCGATATCCGGCACGATTGCTATCGATGCTTTTGCCGTCGAACCGCAACAGAATCTGCCTGTTTTGTCGCCTACGGTGACTTTGTCACCAACCGAGACACTACCGCCTGCCGAGGTGATCCTGCCAACTTCAACCCTGCTGCCGGAAACCATCCCGACGGCAACTCTTACGCCGATGCCCACCCCCATACCGGCGGGTCTGAGCAGCCTGACCGCAATCGTCGATGCGGATGCCCAGGTCTTCGAAACCGCACCGACCACGAATTTCGGTCTGCTGTCAACGCTTGGTGTTCAAGGTGTAGTAAACGACCACAGTGAAAGTTACCTGCAATTCACGGTCAGCGGCGTAACGGGATCGATCCAGCAAGCTACGCTACGGCTGTTCGTGTCCTCCGATGCGACCAACGGTTTGGCTCTATATGCCATTGGCAGCGACTGGACGGAAGGTGAGGTTGTGTGGAACACACGGCCCACGGCCCTCAGCGCACCGATCTATACTTCGGGCCAACTGGCGGCAAATACCTGGGTTAATGTTGACGTGACTTCGCTGGTATCAGTAAATGGCATCTACAGCTTTGGACTGGCTGCGGCAGGCTCCGAGATAATCACGCTGGCTTCACGTGAGACCAATACTACAGCGCCTCAGTTGGTCATTGTGTTTACCGAAATGCCAGTCGTTCAACCTGTCGAAACGCTATCGCCTGTCCCAACTCAAACTCTGCAGCCGACAGCAACGTCGTTACCAACAGAAACCCCGACTCCGCTGCCGACAGCAACCCCCTTACCAACGGCAACGGCATTACCAACGGAAATGCCAACGCCTGCAGATACACCATTGCCTGGCCCCACGCCAGCAGATACAGCCCCATCTATCGTGTTGCCGGACGCTTTGCCTGGATAGTTACGTTTATGAGGCTGTATTTCTGCTGAAGCTTATGGGTGATGGCATGAGGACATGGTCGTTGACTAGAGCTAAAACATTAATAGGTCGAAACAGCAAGGTTCAAAACGCAACCTTGCTTATTTCGGTTTTCCTGACCCTGAGCGCGTTGATCCTCTGGCTTGGGTCGCTCCCCAAGACCAACATTAACCAGATGTCGGATATCGGGCTGGTATCTATTTTGCCTGCCAGCGCCATTTTCGCGCTTTTATTGCTGACGATAAGCCTGGTTCTAGCATTAGGCCAACAGCAGTCGAATAGCTATCTGTTGTTCCTCAATGTGATCGTCCTGGTTTTTATGCTGTACGGAGCAAGCGCCCTCGTCGAAAATATGCCCCGCTTCGCAGTCACTTGGCGGCATATCGGCGTGATAGGGTTCATTCAGGATAATGGCCGTATTGATCCCCATATTGACGCCTACTTCAACTGGCCGGGATTTTTTGTGTTGAACGCTTTTATGGCCGACAGCGCTGGGTTGCACAGCGCTGTCACTTTAGGGCCCTGGGTCGCCGTCTTTCTGAATCTGTTGTACCTCGGCCCCTTGATGATGATTTTCACGGCAGCAACAGATAACAAGCAGATCGCATGGCTGGCCGTCTGGATTTTTTATCTCGGAAATTGGATTGGTCAGGACTACTTTTCACCACAGGGGTTCAACTACTTTCTGTATCTCGTCATATTGGCCATACTGGTGAAATGGTTCAAAACAGCCACTCCGGAAGATAAACAACTACCCAGCTTTCGATGGAGCAGCTTCGGCGTGCGTTGGATTCAACGGTTCAACGAGTGGTTGACTCGACCTGAGAATCCAAACACGCCGAGCGAACCCGTACAGCGGGGGGGCCTGGTACTGATCCTGGTTACTATTTTTGTCGCCATCGTCGCCAGCCACCAACTCACACCTTATCCTATTCTGTTAGTGGTGATAGCTCTGGTGCTCTTCAAACGGATTTCTCTTCGCGGATTGCCGCTCATCATGATCATGGTGCTGACTGTCTGGCTGTGTTACATGGCTTCGGCGTATATGAGAGGCCATCTGTCGAACATAGTCGAAGAGTTTGGACAAGTCAATTCCAGCGTGAACGTCGGTATCACCGGGCGCGTGGAGGGAAGTTCTGGACATATCTTGGTTGTTCGGGTCCGTCTCGTGATGTCCCTTGCCGTCTGGATCCTGGCTTTGTTGGGAGCAGTTTACAGGTTTCGAAAGGGATATGGCGATGCGACCTGGCTGCTTCTCGCCGTTATCCCATTTGGTCTGTTTGGCCTCCAGGATTATGGTGGAGAGATGTTGCTGCGTATTTATCTCTTCAACCTGCCGTTCATGGCATTTTTTATCGCGGCACTTCTTTATGACTTTCCGTCCACCCGCTTTCCAGCGCTCACACGCCCTACGATCATCGTAGTGAGTATCGGGCTAATGGCTGGTTTTTTCTTCAGCCGCTATGGCAATGAGAAGATGGACTATAAGACCCCCGAGGAGATTGAGGCTGTCCAATATTTGTACAGCACCGCTGCGCCAAACTCGCTGTGGGTTGCCATAACTCCTAACCTTGGCTGGAAATTTCAGGATTATGACAAATACCATTATCAGGTAGTCACCGATGAATTTCTCTCAAATGATGTCGACGGTATCGTGAGTCGAATGAAGACTTCGAGGTATGCGAACGCCTATCTGCTGATGACGCGCAGCCAGCAGGTCAACACTGAGCTTGGCTATAATGTTTCAGTCAGTGAATGGGAACAGTTCGAGCTGTCTTTAATCGAGTCAAGAAAGCTTCGTCTCGTCTTTAGTAACCGTGATGCCCAAATTTTCGGACTTATAGATAATACGGGGGACGAGGGGATTTCACGTTCAGAGTTCCCTTCAAAGAGAAGCAATGATTCCCCAATCCGTTCTATCGTGGTGCTCGCTTTTCTGGCCGTCATCCCGGGCTGGGTTATAGTACGCCGGTTGCGCTTTAATAACCCTCTAGATACGTTCGTTCTGGCGATTGCTATGAGCTTTGCACTCGAAACAGTCCTGGCTCTTGGGATGATCTACGCTGAAGTCTGGAGACCTGGCTGGATGCTGTTCGGGTTGGTGGGAATGAGCCTGTTTGTATTGGGCTTCCAAAGGGTAAAAAGTTGGAGGGCTGGGCATGTCTCACTCAACCGCTTATGAAATCGTTTCTGCCATTTATCAGTCTGCTGTTATTCTGCTGCTGTTTACCTTCCTCGTCCAAAAGGAAGTCCTCAAGGCTATGGGTGGAGTTAAGGCCGAACGTTGGATAAGAAAACTGAACTGGGCGATCGCCCCGCTCGTTTTGTTGTTCTGTCTGATCATTGGCACGAGATTATCCAGTTTCATCTTTTAGCAGAAACTCCACAAAAAACCACCCCTGCTGGAATACCCTAGCAGGGGTGGTTGATTTGTCGCCTATCCGGCTGGCTTACTGAGCCGGGACGGCGGTCGGAACCAGGGCTGGATCAACCGTCGGCGCAACAACCGCCAGGGCAGGGATCCGTCGTGGGGACGATGGGAGCCACCGTCGGGACGAACGGGGTAGCAGTCGGCAGGGGCGGGACATCCTGAATGCTCAGGTTGTCGATCCAGCAGCCGATGCTCAGCGCGCCCTGCGGCACGAGACCCGTCGTATCGATGCGGAAGCGGAGGCGGATCGTCTGGCCGCGATACAGCGTCAGGTCGATGCTGTGTTCGGTCCAGTCGGCCACCGCGCCGATCTGCTGGTCGGCCACGATCCAGGTCAAGCCGTTGTCCAGGCTGATTTCCACGGCGAGCAGATCGCCGCTGGTCAGGCTGGATTTCTGCCAGAAGCGGAGCGTGGGGTTGGCCGCCGTGCCGAGGATGATCGCCGGACCGAAGTCGAGCACGACTGGATTGGCCGCGCTGGGTGGCGTCGGCAAAGAGCGCCGTGCCGCTGTAGCCCGCCATCGTGTCCAAACGCCACAACCCGCTGAGTGTCCAGCCGAAGCCCCCTTCGAACGCATCCGTGTAGGGGATGGTTACGGGCAGAGGCGTCGCGGTGGGCAGTGGGATATCGGTGGGCGGGACGACGATAACAGGCTGGGTCGGCTGAATCACTGCTGCCGGATCAACCGTGGGGGCAGACGTGTCTGGAACAGGCGCGGCGGGCATCGTCTGCGGTTCGACATAGAGCGCGTCAATCGCAATCGTGCCGCTGGTGGCGACGATGCGCAGGATATGCGGGGCCGCAGCCAGGCCGCTGAGGCTGGCGCGCACGCCGAAGGTCGCCTCTGCTGCCGTGCTGTTGACGGTCTGCAGGACGGTACCATCGACTTCGAGAGCGAAGGAGCCGAGCGCCGGGTGCTGGACGTAGACCACGTCGACACTCGTTCCGAAGAAAGGCAGGGTCAGGGCGTCATTCGCCGCGCCGCTGCTGAAGACGTAGCGTCCACCGCTGGCGAGCTGCGAGTCGTAGGGCGTCCACAGGCCCGTGGTCTGGACCGTTTCGGCTTCGACCAGTTGGGTTGCGGTGGTGGACGCGGCAGCGACAGGCTGCGACAGAGCCGGAGCAGCTTCCACTTGAGTGGAGTTCGCCGGGGCGACGACCGCGTCAACAGAGAGAGCAGGCGCTTGTTCGACTGTCGTGCTGGGGGCAACAACCGCAGCCTGGGCCGCTACCGTCACAACAGGCTGGAGAAGCTGGCCCTGCGGGAGGATTTCCTTGGCCTGGCTGGTGCTCGACCAGAGGAACTTGATTACCGCGTTCGACCCACTTTCGTAGTATTCCAACCGGATATTCGCGGGCTGGCCAGCGGTGAGCGCGATCTGGCCCTTGTTTTCCGTTACAGCGTGTCCGGTCCAGTTGTCAACCAGCAGTTGATCGTTGACCCACAGGCGGACGCCATCATCAGACTGGGTATAGAAGGTGTAGGTTTCGCTGTAGAGTGGGACAACCTGTCCGGTCCAGCGGATGCTGAAGTTATCGACAGCAACCTTGGGATCGGGCGAGCCGTAGGCCCAGTCGAAGTTCACAGACGGATCCACGCGGGTCAGGACGAGCGTGCCCAATGCCTTATCGCTGTAGTAGTCGCCCTGCAAGCCAGTCCCCGCAGCGGGAGGCTGGGCAGTCGGGGCTTGTGCGGTTGCCGTTGGCTGAGGCAGGTTGGTCGCGGTAGCCTGCGGGATGATCGCAGCCGCCTGAGCAATGGTCGTGTCTGAAAAGACAACAACCAGTTGCGGCGGCGTGCCTGTTTCGCGCGAAGCTATGTTGAGCCCATCGGTATTGTCCGTCGCCAGGACAAAGCTGTAGGTGCCATTCCCTGTCACCAGCGAAGTCACGTTTAGTTCCACCCACTGAGACGATGAAACTGCACCCAGATCGGCTAGTACGCCACTGGCGCGCGCGGGACGAGTATTCCAGGTGATCGCACCAGTGCCGCTTTCGATCCAACTGCTGCTCGTCCCGTAAACGGCGGGTCCATTGACCGTCGAGTCAGTGGTATAGAGCCGCAGTTTAGCGCTCACCACGGCTCCTGAACCACCGTCTACCGAGAAGCGCAGATAACTTTCCACATCGGGATCGGTCCCGGCATCAACCCGGAGATAGGTTGCCGTGCCGTAATTGGTCGATGCACTGGCTTCCGTGACGCGGGCGTCTGCTTGAGCGGCAAACTGGAGCGTTGCCGATCCGTGATGGAATGGCTGTTGCCGTCGCTAGAGGGGCGCTGGTCGGCTGTACCGTCGCCGTAGGCTGCGGCTGCGCGGTTGCCGTGGGCTGCGGGATGGCGGTCGGATCAAAGACGACAACCAATTGGGGTGGCGTATTCGTTTCGCGCGAAGCCATCGTCAGACCATCGGTATTGTCGGTTGCGAGGAGGAAGCTGTATGTATTATTTCCGGTTACCAGAGGAGTTACATTGAACTCCATCCAGGTATAGGTGTTGACTGCACCCAGATCGGCTATTACGCCACTGGCGCGCGCGGCACGAGTGTTCCAGGTAATCGCATCAGTGCCGCTTTCGATCCAACTGCTGCTCGTCCCATAAACCGCCGGGCCGTTGACCGTGGGATCAATAGCGTAGATACGCAGCTTGGCGCTTACAACCGCTCCCGAAACACCAGCTACTGAGAACTGCAGATCGCTTTCAACATCCCAATCGGTCCCTGCATCGACGCGGATTTGACTCGCGGAGCCGTAATTGGTTGATGGATGGGCCTCTTCCACACGCGCATCCGCTTGAGCGGTGAACTGAAGCGTGGTTGCACTTCCGGGAACACCGGTCGCCGTGGCTAAAGGCGCTGTGGTCGGCAGCACACTTGGTGTATTCGTCGGCATGGGTGTTGCTGTGCTGGTGACAGGGCCAGACCTAACCTCATAGGCGCCAAGATCAGGCACGGACCCCATAGGCACCGGATTACCTTCAACGTCGGTGGAATAGCTCACGCCGACCCCAGCGTCTATTGCCGGGCTGCCCGCCTGTAGGTGGAAGTCACCACTTCCAGGATTGACGAACAGGGGGTTAGCCTGTTTGCTGTGCGAACCAGTCGTGAACTGTACCGTTCCGCCGCCCCAGTAGAGGTTGTAATCCTCGTCAAACGCCGCGTCCGCATAGCCGACCTTATAGGGCGACTGGAAAATATTGTTCCGGCTGATGAGGATTGAACTACTGCACCCTCCATGGCACACAAAACCTTGAGACTGTGCCCCGGTCAAATAGACTGTATTGTTGTACATGTGGGTCCCGTATACGGGACCATAGCTATTGGTTGTCCCTCGTGTAACGAGGAAGATCGACTCGTTAAGGTTGGAGGAAAACACGTTGTAAGCATAGGTGTTGTCCGCGCTGCGCGAGTTTCCGAGTTCAGTAAACACATCGTCATCTACCCCGATGTTACGATTGATGATATTCCTCTGCCCGCCATAAATTTCGACGGCAGACCCATCGCGTCCATAATCGTAGGAACAGGCATTGCTTCCCGAAATACGGTTGAAAGCGATCTCGTTGTCATCACCCCACAACAACACTCCGAACGCACCGGCATCACCAGATCCGCCCGCGTCCAGTGGTGACATCATAATGTTGTCGAAGAACTGGTTGTACTGGATGTGGTTGTGGTGCGATCCAGAGCGGACAAATACACCCGCGTAGAGGGCGCTAGCGCTAGAATTCCGCAGAATATTATCGTGAGAACCCGCTTCGAAGGAGAAGCCGACGATGTTGCCAACCGGAT
Organism: uncultured Chloroflexia bacterium; assembly: GCA_963753545.1. Taxonomy (GTDB): domain Bacteria; phylum Chloroflexota; class Anaerolineae; order Aggregatilineales; family Aggregatilineaceae; genus CAVWCQ01. The sequence goes on along the minus strand of CAVWCQ010000008.1, from coordinate 3,097,884 downwards.
TATTCTGGCAGCCCGCGTCGACCTTCGGAGGAAGAGCGCTGGCGTAAAGATTTTCGATGATGATGTACGATCCTGTGATCTTTACATCCGATGTACCAGTCGTTTGACGCTGGATTTGCGGCAGATTCCCAGTGCCATAAGCCCCTACCAGAATTTCCTGACCGGCTAGCCCGCTTCGCGAGATCGTTAAAGTCTCATCAGACCACACGCAGCCTCGCTTCAAGAGCAACTGGTTGCCAGCATTAAGAGGTGCGCTGCTGGCTTTGGTCAGCGTTCTCCAGGCCTGCGCTTCGGATGTGCCCGAAAACGTATCGTTACCACTCGCGCAGTCCACATAATAGACCCCGGTTGGACTTATTACAGGCGTATAGACAGGTGATGGCGTGGGTGATACGACATTCACTGGGGTGCTCGTTGGCCTTGGTGTAGGCGTGCTGCTAGCCACCGGTGCTGGCGTGTTGCTAGCCACCGGTGCTGGTGTGTTGCTTGCCACAGGTGCTGGCGTGTTGGTCGGAGATGGAGCAGTGCCTGTCGATTCCTTCCAACCGAGATCAGGCGCGCGTCCCGAGAAACCCGTTATGGGCGTTGGCGGTACAAGCATACCGCTCACGCTCCGGTATTGGGTGACTCCTGCATCAATAGCCGGTGAGCCGGACAGCAAAACCAGCCCGCTATAGGCATCGTCAAGTGTGTCCCATACGCCATCAGGTCCGGCATTGGGCAAAGAGGCGAATAGCGGGTCCATATTATAGAGATTGCCTGCTCCAAGCGTGCTAGAGACAGTATTCTGGGTATCCTGGTAAAAGAGAGTGTAGGCTACGACTAGAATCTTCACCTGAATCCCCTTGTACCCTTGAAACGCCAATATTGTGTTTGACAATCAAGTTGTTAAACGCAACATGGTTATCCCCGCCGGACAGGCCATAACTGTTGTTGTAAAACGTATTGTTGTAGGTATATACAGGCTCGGGTACGTCGGCTCCAGAAAAATCATCTGCTCGTCAGAGCATTTGCCAACATGCCGATACCGGCCTTGCTATTCCGCGCAAACAAATTTCGCTCAGCAATAATTTTTCGATTGGTGTAAACGGGGGTTGCTCCATACCCAATGAGTTGAAGGCCGTCGCCTCCACTGCCCACTATCTCATTATTTGAGATTCGAATTTCAATGGGAGTCGCCGGCGCAGTTTCTGGCTGGAAACGGATTTCTATTCCGTCGTCGCCGCTATTGTACATCCTGTTATTTTCGATGACATATGGTTTACCCAGAGTCGTCAATGTCGACTGAATCATCCCCGGCATTCAGGAATACATTATTTCTGATGATCCCACCTGCGCCAGCCGAGTTATCAATCAGGTCATTGCCAGCGGTCAGGAAGCTGTATTCCAGAACGAATTCTGAGTATGTTTCCAGGGGATCGTCGGCGTTCTTAATCACGAAACCGCGAATGGTGGGGCGAGCAGACAGGCCCTGCGCAACTTTGATGGTGTACGAACTGGAAATACTTCCACCATCAATGATCGTGGTGTTTTTTTCCGGATGCGCGAGAATCGTAGTTTTCCGCTGTGAGTGTGATTGCTTTGCTGATCGTGATATTTTCACGGTAAGTTCCACTCCTCACCGTGATCGTGTCCCCAGGACTAGCGGCATTGACAGCCGCCTGAATGGTTGAGTAATTGTCGGGGACTATGATTGATGCCGCTTCCGTCTTATGAACGGCGGAGGGATGGATTGTGACCATCACCAGCAGCATGCTGAACAGTCCTAGAACAGTAGCTAAGTGGTAAAGCTTGCGTTTTGCTAACATAATTCAGATCCTTATCTTACGGTAGTGTGAGTGTTGAGAAAGGGCTGATCGGTCAATCATGCACGCAGATTGGCAATGCTTACTTAGCCCACGAGAAAATTTCAAGGAATGAGATGGATAACGGCACCATTGGATGAGTATGTTGGGGTTCTATGGCGGTTGGTTAGAATTAAGTTTCATCTATATGGCTCCTCAAAAATTCATTATATCTTGTAACTATATTCCATTCGTGAAAAACGTAAATAGGACTATGGGGCCAGATTTTATGAGAGTTGGTTAGAAAGCACAGGGTTGTAAGGGCTTAAATATCGATCTACACATTATGCACTTTTTTCTCTCCTATATCTTCAAATTAGTACTTAAGGTTCAACTTTAAAGGAGTATTTTAGAGGGTACATTGGGTGTATGCTACGAATAGGTTTGTCAGCATCCTGGCTGTTTGAACCAACGATTAAGGGCGCGGCAAGCCACGCCCAATGTAATACCCATCCTGAAAAAGTGGCCAAAAATGGTAGTAGGGATGCGGTTAGGAAACAGTTTGTCATGAAACCGAAAAAGGGGGGGTAGCAGATCGCTCACGGCGGCGAAGTGATCAACTAATTTTTTTGAAACGTTTGTTAGTGGGAGCGTAACACGCCCTACAATGCAATATACACTTTAGGAAATACTTTCATCAGTTCCCCTACTAGAGTGATGCGCAATCGTTATGGCGACGTTCCCCTTTTTATGTCCCGTATCGACATAGCGGTGAGCCTCGGCGATTCGTTCCAACGGATAGCATCTATCGATGACTGGGCTTATCTTTCCCGCCTCAATCAGCTCTTTGAGGAAAATCAGAGCTTCAGTCTTTTCGATTGACAGCCCAAACACAAATTTTTTGCTGCCTGCTCTTGAAGTCCATAGCGTTAGAACGTAGTTTGCCAGCATATTACCCGTCGTCACAAGATAGCGTCCGTTTTTCTTGAGCGAGCTTTTACAACGTGAAAACGAACTCTTGCCTCACTACGTCAAAAATGATGTCATAGGTCTCACCGTTTTGGGTGAAATCCTCTTGAGTGTAGTCAATGACCTTATCGGCTCCCAGAGATTTCACCAATTCTAAATTCGCGGTACTGCATACCCCGGTGACTTCTGCCCCAAAGTACCGGGCAAGCTGCACCGCAAACGTACCTATACATCCAGAAGCGCCAATAATCAGAACTTTTTGTCCACTCTGAATATTTCCCTTATCTCTCAGGAAAAACAAGGCAGTTGTTGCCCCATCTACACAGGCGGCGGCTTCTTCATAGGTCAGATTGGCCGGTTTGAGGGCCAGCGACCCTTTTTCAGGCATACATTTGTATTCGGCATAAACACCAGTTCCAAAACCGCGAAATCCATAAACCTGGTCACCTTCTTTGAATCGCTTGACATTCTTGCCTACGGCTTCAATTTCTCCGGCCAGCTCAGTCCCCAGTATTCTAAATTTTTCTCTTGGTTTTCTGAACCCAGAATGATTTTTCCAATAACTGATTCACCGCTGCGCATCAAGCTGTCCGATGGTGTCACTGTAGTCGCACAGACTCTGATCAGGACTTCATTGTCCTTGGGTGAGGGTTTTGTCACCTCTTGGAGTTGAAGAACATCCGGTGGTCCGTATTGGGTGTATACAATCGCTTTCATTTGGGCATCTTTCCTTATTGAATTGACATCTGCGATAATCAAATCTGGCTATCAGCCCAAGCTCGTGGTTGTGCTTTTACACCCTTAATCAAAAGCCACAAGCTAAGTGAAAATTCCGCAATGAAACCCACCGCGAAACCGGGGTAAGTTATTACTTTGTAGTCCGGGAAAAGGAAAAACTGAAAAAACCATATCAGATTGCCAAAACAATCAATCATCAACAATATGCCCAAAAATCTGGGCAGGTAGCCCGACTTGAAAACTAAATAACCCAGAGGAAAGAGCCAGGTGCCATAAAATATCTGAGCGATAATAAACCCATTTTTGTATAAATTGAGAAATAACATTGCCAGAGCGTGTAGTTGATCTGCCTGGAATACTTTCAAGTAATCAGCACCACTCAAAAGCAGCAGGGCAGCAAATAAATTAAGCATATTGATACACTCTATAGCGACACCGCTCAAGTTTAGGAGCAAGAACAGTAAAGCGAGGTTTTTATTCACCGGCTTTAATAACACATATAAAGCCCAGGCCGCCAAAAGAAAAAACACAGCAGAGAGCAGCTCGCTCATAAAACCGATACGGAGCAGCCATTCAGAATCCATAATCTTATTGGCTGTTGTTGCGGCATCTCCGAATACAATAAGTTTAGAGCGAACAACTGATGAAAAGATAAGGGTTACTATAAAAATGAGATACAGAAACCCTGCAACTCTGGCGGTCTTTTTGATTGAATTCATTTTTTTCTCCTCAGATAATCAATACCTTTGCCAACCCATAGCAGGCAAAGGTATTGGATTCAATCGCTAGAATTGTTTTTCAGGGGTAGACCACTTCCAAGCGGACCAGGCAATGACGGCTGTACACGAAATCTCTATCACGCTGAAAAACAGGTAAAAGGGGGTAGGAGACGATCCGAAAGACAGGGACGCGAGTTGAACCACTGTCATCAGTATACCGGCAATAATATTTGCCCAGCGATTGGCGCGATATTTCAACACTCTGGACAGGAGCACCATTGCCATCGGAATCTCCATTAATATGGAGGCTGACAGCAGAAATCCCTGGGTGATTTCGATACCACCAACGTTGCCATTCATAAACCCCTTGAGCGATTCAGGGTCCATCAAGCCCAGAACGTCGCAATAAAGATAATTGAACATGACAAAGATCCACAGCGTGGAAAGCCTTGCTCTCATATCTTCCAGTTTGGTGGTCTTTTCGGTTGTCTTCACTTTTTGACTCCTTATTGTGAACGATATGGATGAGTTTTATTGAATTGGACCTGACGGTTCAATATCCGGCTCATTTGCTTGACCAGATGTAACTTGATTGACCGAGAGTAGTGGTATCCCCAAATCGCGTACTTTTTTTAGTAATCCGTGCAGCGCGGCCTGATCGACCACTGGGCCGGTTAAAAGCGTATCGCCATTGTCTTCCAGAGTGATGGTCAGGCCCTCAAACCAGTCTGTCCATTGAGTATCTAGATGGCCCTTGATCCTGATTTGATAGACCATTGGTTGACCTGGATCAGTTTCTGAGCTGAGTTTGTTTGACATGACCTTGTACCTATGGTGGCCTGACAGCCTGTGCCACTTGCTCAATGCACACATAGCATATCGGCAGTACGGTACTGCCGTATAGACACTAAAGTGTTGTTTGGAGGTATTGTTTTCGGGTTATTGAGGCGGTGGAAGCTCTAAGACGGGCATAGGCTACAACAGGCCCAGCTCGCGGGCGCGGGCAACAGCTTCAGTGCGCCTCTGGACCTGGAGTTTGCCAAAGATCTTCTGATTGTGCCCTTTAACCGTATTTAAGGAGAGGAAAAGACGCTCGCTAATCTCCTGATTCGAGAGTCCCAGGGCAATAAGCTGTAGTACTTCTAATTCACGTTCGCTCAATGGCTCGATCAAGGGCTGGGTGGACGGCGAATAGAATTGGCCTTCGCTTATCTCCGCCTCAGCTTCAAATGCAGCCAGCAGCCTACCGATATAGTCCGGCATGATCCCATATGCAGCCGCCTCAGACAATAATTGAGCCATCGGAAGGCCTTCATCGACAAAGATGCGGATGAAGCTGCCCGGCTCGGCCAGTACCAGCGTGTCACTCAGCAGTTGCACAGCCTTGGCTCTTTCGCCATGCCTATTGAGTGCGATTGCCTGTAGAACCATAACCTTGAGTTGTTCATCCTCCCAACCTTTTGCCTCCATCTGCTGGCGTAATGGCTCCAGCACCGCCAGTGCTGCGGACGTATCTCCCAGGGCCAACTGTACCCGGGCCTGACTGGTGGGGAGGTCATAGGTTTGAGCAAGATGGGCGGCTGCCACCAGATTATCCTGTCGAAGCAGGGCAAGTACTTGTGCAGCAGCAACCTCCGGCATCCGATGCGCGAAATTATGCTGGCGCACGAGCTGCCCAACCTCGGCTAAAAGTGCGACTGCACCGTCTACATCTCCCTGTGCAAGTCTCAGGCGAGCAAGAAACAGCTTATAGGGAACGAATTTGTCCGTATTTTCGAATTGGTGCGCGAGTTGGATACTCTGTTGTCCATACTGTTGGGCAGCGTCCAGATCGTTCCATTCGTAGAATATACGCGCCAGGCCAAGATATGCTTCGCTGGCAATCGGCTGAGGTGGATCACCGGCCAGTTGCAGAACGCGCTGGTAGGTCTGGGCCGCCAGATAGAGCTGGTTTTCTGTTTCCTGTACACTGCCCAGGCCGGTTGTAGCCGATATGTTGATCATCATATTCCCAGACGCCTGGCTGATAGCTATGGCTTCGCGATAAGCCTGGCTGGCTGCGGCACGGTCTCCCTGGAGTTGGTAGGCGATCCCTAGCTTCCAGATGGTGGCAGTACGGACAGGCAGGTTATCGGGATGCAGATACTCCAGGGCACGGCGCGACTGGGCAATGATGGTTTCTACCTGGTACTGAGTGGCAGCCAACAAGGCTCGTATGGCGGCAATATGCCCTATGAGATTTCGAGTTTTGTCATCCCACTCGGATTCTGGCAAAGCTGCCTCAGCCGCTTGCAGCTTCTCCTCGACACGTGTCGTTTGTCCAGTCATGGATAACGCCGAGGCATACATTACCCACAAGGAGGGCATTGCATCCAGCACTGTCGTTGGCAGCGATACGAGCCAGTTGAGTACAGGGGCCACCGCGCCGCGAAAGTGCAGAGGCATCCCCCCTCCTGCCATCAGGCGCGCCGCGCGCTCAACGTCGTTGGCAGCAGCCGCATGGCGAAATGCTTCAATCTCCAGGCCATTGTTTTCATACCATATGCTGGCGCGTCTGTGGTATTCAGCCACCTCATCCCCTCTAGGCATGGCGGCGCTCTGGTGCAGTCGCTGTCGCAGCAAATCAGCAAAGAGATGGTGATAGCGGTACCAACGCCGCTCGTTGTCCAGAGGGACGATGAACAGATTGGCGTGTTCGAGATATTCCAGAGTTTCCTGTCCGGAAGCAAAGGGGGTGGGATGCAAGTCAGCTTCCCCCTGCAAAACGGCATCACAAAGGGGGCCGCACAAGCGGTCGAGGACTGACGTGCGCAGCAAGAAAGTCTGGACGCTTTCGGGTTGTTGGTGCAGGACTTCTTCAACCAGATAGTCCATTACGAAATGGTGGCTGCCGGTGAAGGACTTGATGAAGCTCGTGGTGTCTTGATGGCCTCGCATTGAAATCGCGGCTAATTGGAGGCCCGCAATCCAGCCTTCAGTACGGGTTTCCAATGCGGCGATATCCTCTCCCGAGAGGCTTAGGAGCATCACCTGATTGAGGAATCCGGCGGCTTCGTGGGGAGTAAAGCGCAAGTCGGCAGCACGCAGCTCGGTCAATTGAGCTTGGACGCGTAACCGGGCAAGGGGTATTTGCGGATCCTCCCGAGTGGCGATGACCAGGTTCATCTGTGGTGGCAGGTGCTCGAGTAGAAAGGTAAGGGCATTGTCAATCGGTTTGGCATCAATGACGTGGTAGTCGTCAAGGACGAGAGTAAAATTGTGTGGGATGGTCGCGATCTTATTAAGCAGGGACGTCAGGATTGATTCAGTTGATGGTGGCTGAGGGGATTGGAGCGCACCCAGCACTCCTTCTCCCATGGTCGTCGTAATCGTCTGCAAAGCAGCAACCAGGTAAGTCAGAAAGCGTGTGGGGTCGTTATCTCCCTCGTCCAATGACAGCCAGGCGGTGGGGCATTCACAACGAGCGATCCATTCACTGACCAGCGTGGTTTTACCAAAGCCAGCGGGAGCAGAAATGAGCGTCAGCTTACGGTGCAGTCCCTCGTTAAGCCGTTCGAACAGGCGAGGGCGGAGGACAACTTTAGGCTGCGGTGGGGGGATATAAAGCTTAGTGGCTAAAATTGGCGTCAACATAGATCTATTCTAAGGTCTTGTCAAGCATTTAGTGTACACAATCGCTTTCATGTTTCCCCCTCCAAACTTGCTGTCCGCTATTACGCCAAAGATCATGGACTAGTTGCATTATCCACCCTTTAGTGCAGAACGACTAGCTGCATATCAAAGGCGGTATCATTGAGGGGGCTGCACCGGTAGAAGCGGGTCTATCATAAAATGAGACACGCTGCTCTCGCGCACGACCAATTCCGGCGCGATTATTATGGATTCTGCCCCTAATGATTTGCTTGCTTCGCCGCCGCTCAGGATTTGCTCTAGAAGGGTTACTGCCTGGACACCAACACCTTTGAGATTGTGGCGTACCGTTGTGAGTGAGGGCAAAAAGAACTCGGCTTCAGGAATATCATCAAAACCGACCACAGCCAGGTCCTCTGGCACTCGCCAACCGAGCTGGTGTGCTGCTTTCAATACACCCAGGGCCATCTGATCATTGCTGACAAACACAGCGTCCAGATCAACCCTCTCTTCGGCTAATCGATAAAATGATGCCATACCGCTCGCCGCCGTCCAATCCCCTATCTGGTGAAGATGATCCAGTGGATCAAGACCTGCTTCGGACAATGCATCGCGCCAGCCACGCGTGCGTTCTTGCGCTTCCCACCAATGGGATGGCCCGCTAATGCAGCCAATATGCTTGCGGCCCCCAGCTAGGAGGTGTTCTGTAGCTGATCGCGCCCCCGCATAATTATCGACTGCCACAACAAACATATCGCTGCGACAGTTCATATGGAGGAAAACAACCGGCAGGGACAGATTGCGGCTTTGTTCACAGATCCATTCACGGTTTTTGCCTACTTCGGGAACAGCCCAGATGATCCCATCGACTTGCTGGGACAGCAGGTGCCGTAGAGCATCTTCGCCCGCACTGGTTTCTGGATTGGGCAGCAGGCTGGACATCAGCCAGTATCCCAGTTGGTTGGCTTGAAACTCGATGCCTGCCATGGTCTGTGAAGGCCCATAAAACTCAATCCCCGTGCTTACTACGCCCAGGATATTGCTGCGACCCTGGATCAGGCTGCGGGCCACCGCGTTTGGCGCATAGCCGAGTTGTTCGATCACGTTTTGAACATGGTGGCGCGTCTGGCTCGATACATCCGGGTGATTGTTGACCACGCGCGAGACGGTGGCAATGGACAGCCCGGCAGCCTTCGCCACATGTTTGATCGTCACTTTGGTCATGCACTCTCCTAATGGGCGGCGGCAGTTATATCACGCAAGTAGTTTTTCATGAGCGGCCATAACTGCTTGAAGTATTCATAGCGCTCCATGTAACATAGGTGCCACTCCCGATTGGGTTCAAAGTGGCGATCTAATTTCACCATAGCAGCAACGCCTTCCTGGAAAGTTGAAAACTGATGGCTTCCAACACCAGCCATGATCGCGGCCCCTAATGATCCGGCCTCGGTGATAGCAGGCCGGCTAATGGGGCTTCCCATGATATCTGCGCAGGTCTGGACCCACACATCAGACTTGCTGCCACCGCCAACGGTCCGGTAATCCTGAATTGTGATGCCAGTAGCGGGCAGATTGTCAACGCATTCCTTTAAATAATAACTGGTCCCCTCAATAATGCCCTTGAGAATTTCGCCTCGCTGCGTATCAAGCTGCATCCCAACCATGACCCCGCACGAATCATTAATGAATTCGGGTGGTCCTGTAGCGGAAAAATGCGGCAGCACAAGCACTCGGCTGGGCGTGTTTGGAATTTCGGCAAACAAACGATTATAGATATCCTGGCCTGCCCGGCGGTGCTCCTCTTTGGCGAACGTATCCCTGAACCATTTTACGATTGAGCCTCCATGGTTATAAAGAAAACTCACAAAACGGTCTGGGACAGCATGGTGCTCCGTATTCAATCCGCGTTCGATCATGGGGCCGCTGGCGGAACGTTCCGAAAAAACCGGGGTGATGCACAGATACGTACCCAACGCATACACGGCGCTGCCCGGCTCGATCACACCGCAGCCAACCGCTGTAGCGCATTGATCATGTGCCCCTGACACAATAACAACATCAGGAGGCAAACCAAGTTCCGCAGCGATGTGAGGAGCAATCGTTCCGACTGGTGTGCCCGATGGGACTGTCTGGGGGAGCTTCTCGCGGTCCAGGCCTGTTCGGGCAAGCAGCTCATCAGACCATGTTCCCTTGTTGAGATCAAAAAGCAGCGTGCGATTTGCCAGTGAATAATCCAGGATTGGATCGGCTCCCAACATAAACGCGACGAAACTGCTCCAGTGCAAAAATTGATCAGCCCGCTCATACTGTTCTGGTTGGTGTTGTTTGATCCATTTAATCTTGGTCAGACTGTAGTGGTTGCCCAGCGTGTTTCCGTTGATCTGGTATAGACGCTCGTTGTCCAGCACGGCGCTCAGTTCGCTCACATATTCCTGGCCGCGTATGTCGAAGTTCAGCAACGAAGGCCCGAGAATTTCGCGCTCCATTGTGACTGGAACAACGGCTTCCCCCATCGATGATACTGCCAACGCCTGAATGGAGCCGGAGTCGGTCTGCTGCGTGACCTCACAAATCGTCTCTTTAATGAGGGTCCAAACCGTTACGGCATCCAGTTCTGCCCACCCCGATTGGGGACGCTGCACATCATATTCCCGGTAGGCGGAACACAGCATCGCGCCTTCCGGCGAAAACAGAGCCACTTTACAGCCTGTCGTACCCACATCTATCCCTAAAAGGGTCATGTTGGCACCTCGTTCTTATGTGGCTTGAGTACGGTGGCTCGGATGCCTGTATTACCCAGGTAATCCCGAATCAGATCAGTGACTGCCTGATAGACAGCTTCCTGCGCTGCATCTACTTTGTCTGTTGCCCGCAGGGTGCGCTCATAAGCCTGGCGGATTTCAGCGCCAATATTGATTTTGGCAATACCTTTTTTGAATGCAGCTAAGACATAATCGCGCTTTACACCCGATCCCCCGTGCAAAACCAGCGGAATTCCTGTCACAGCGCGCAGTTTGTCCAGGTGCTCCAGATTCAGCCGCGCCTCGACTTTTTTCTGATCCTTTTGGACCCCAGCGACGGCTCCGTGAACACTCCCAATAGCAACGGACAGCCAGTCACAGCCTGTTTCGCGTACAAATCGTTCGGCTTCGTCAACGCGAGTAAAGCCCTGCCCCGTCGCGAATAGTTCCTCATAGGATGGCAGAGGACCAGCTTCATGCCCCAGCACTGCCCCCAACTCAGCTTCGCACGGTATTCCCGCCCGATGTGCTAACTCGGCAATCTGACGTGTGGCAGCGATGTTATCATCCAGGGCCAGCCGGGAGCCATCGATCATAACTGAGTCGAAGCCAAGTTCAACAGCGTTCTGAATGACCGAGAGATAGTCTACCTGCTGGTTGTCCTCATCGATCACAGGGATGTGATCGAGATGCAACCGGGTGTATTCGGGTCGGGACCATTTCCGATATTCCGCCATGATTTGATCTGGGCCACCCGCCTCAAACTTGTACCATTCCAGGCGCGCCGTCTCGACAAAAGCAAATGAGTCCTGGTCGACTACGGCACGAACAACTGGCTGGATCATCGGCAAGTACGGGATGTTAAATGCTGGAATAGCAATCCCCGCGCCGTAAGCGTTTAAGATAATCTGGGCTGAGGTCAACATGGGCGCTTTATCTCCCATTGTGGCAGCGCTACATCCTGAGCCAAATAGTAGTTCAACGCCTCTTTCAACGGATGGACAACATATCCGGGTGTTACATTCACGTGGTGGCGATGGCCTGTGCGGGTGAGATACATCAGCACATCCTCAAGATTTTCGATTTCCGCAGCGGCTGCGCAGCCAAAAAAGTCTGAGGGAATTGGGTCTGATGTGAATTTGCCCTCGCCCAGATACCACCGCAACTGACCGTTTTCAGTGAGCACATTACCAAAGGTAAAGTCGAAAGGTGCAATACGACCCACATTGCAGCCATAGCCAAACCCGGGGCCAGTGCTATTCATAAGAATATCGTGATCGACAATACGGCCCGGCCCTGCCATCAGCGATTGAGGGACGGGACCACAGTGGAACAAAATGCACTTATTCTCTTCATCTCCATAATTATTGTTCCAATCCAGGCACGTTGCCGCTGCCCCTGACGCCAGGTGCAGTGCTCTAAGCGCAATGGCACTGCCCAGATCGACTTCGCAGGCTGCACCAAGCCCTTGATTGTTTAGCGTACCAAGTACCACGCAGGGTGATATACCTAACTGCTTCTGCAGTTCAAGCCAGCAGCGGATCGCAACCGCATCCATCTGGTATTCATCAATAACTTCGTCCAACACAACACTCAACCGGGTGAGATGATCGAAGGCCACTTCGGGAACACCCGTCCAGGCAGCCGTTTCGCGAAGCAGGTGTGCTTTCTCTTGATAGGCATCGCCGGGTTTGAGACCCTTGACACGCCCGATTACGTCGGCCATATCCAGAGTTTCGACGGTAATCCCGTGGTGTTGAAGTGCTAATTCATCAATGCGTACCGTCTTAAACGGCGTCGTCCTCGCTCCAATGGCCCCAACTACCATCCGGCGCATCCCTTTGACAACCTGGCAGACGCGATCAAAATAATCGATATTTGCCTTGAACGCCTGGCTTGTTGGTTTGACGACGTGCGGTTTGAGAGTTGTAAACTTCACGTCATACTGTCGAAAAACGTCTGTGATGGACAGCTTGCCACAAAATGCATCGCGCCGGATAGAAGAAGACATCTTGTCCAGATCGTCGGGATACGCCTGGATCAAAATCGGGACATGGGCATCTTTTAATGCGGAGACTGCTCCGGTTTCATCACCGAAGTTAGGCAGACATAGAATCACGCCATCATATTTGCCCTGGTTTTGCTGTAGAAAATTAGCATAGACTTCCCCTTCGCGCGTGGTTTCGACTGCGCCGAAACGAGTGGCCTCCTCATCTAACATCAAAACATTGTGACCAGCCTCGTTTAGCACGCGAGGGAGGTCACGCCGAGCTTCCGCGATGAGTGAGGAAGGGAAAAAACCACGAGTTCCAAAAAAAAGCGCAAAAGTAGATTTCATGATGATCCCCTTATTCAAGAAGGTGAGGAAATCAGTAACTGTAAACGTTTTCGGTAACGTTTACAATCACTATGCCATAAATTTTCTTGCTTTGTCAATCAAGTTGTTTGAGAAGGTATACAGGGTAAGTTTTTGAACATTATTGAGGGTGGTATAATAGAATTGCTGTAGGCTCTCTTCGCTGAACCGTTCCAAGCAGCAGGGTTTCTAATCCAATCTGATATTGATGAACTCGCTTTGCTCAAAAGAGGCCCCATTATGTCGCCTGTCTCACTTGCTCGTTTTGCCTGGCTTTCGATTGCTGCCGCACTTCTGACGATTGGGCTCAAAGCGGGAGCTTATTTTCTTACCGGTTCGGTTGGTTTGTTGTCCGATGCGCTGGAGTCAATGGTGAATCTGGTCGCAGCCATTGTAGCGCTTATTGTCCTCAACTTTGCTGCTCAACCGCCGGACGAAGAGCACCAATATGGACACGGTAAGGCAGAATACTTCTCAAGTGGATTTGAAGGCGCGCTGATACTCATCGCAGCGCTCAGTATTATCGGCACAAGTGTTCATCGCCTGTTCCATCTCCAAGCGATTGAGCAGGTGGGAATCGGCGTCGTTATTTCAGTTGGAGCGTCTCTCGTCAATCTGTTCGTAGCACAAATCTTGCTTCGCGCCGGACGGCAATACAACTCTATTACATTGGAAGCCGATTCACGTCATCTGATGACGGATGTATGGACTTCTGGTGGGGTCGTGGTTGGGGTTTTAGCAGTGGCCCTCACGGGGTGGAAATGGTTAGATCCGGTGATTGCCTTGCTCGTCGCTGCTAATATTGTCTGGGCAGGCTTCTCCTTGATGCGACGTTCCATACAGGGATTACTTGATCCCGCTCTACCACAGGATGAATATCTGAAGGTAACGGCTGTTTTGAATGAATTCCAGCAAGATGGCGTGAAGTGGCATGCTTTGCGCACTCGCTCGGCAGGCACGCGTCGATTTGTTTCATTCCATCTTCTCGTCCCTGATAGCTGGACTGTCCGTGAAGGGCATGATCTGGCGGAACGGGTTGAACAGCGCATTCGAGACACGCTGTCTACCGTTACGGTCTTTACTCATGTCGAACCACTTGGCGATCCAACTGCCTGGAACGATACTACGTTGGATCGAATCAAAACCACATGATGGTTGCGTCGCGCTCATTTTCTCCTAAGATTATTATTGAATTGTACCACCGCAAACTCTAATAACGCTGACCCGTCTTATTCTAGAACTGACCTGGAGACAACCTATGTTAGTCAAAGATCTCATGTCATCTAGTCCAATCACGGCATTGCCTGAAACCACTCATAAACAAGCCACAGAACTCATGCATGAGCACAATATCCATCACCTGCCAATCGTAGACAAACGCAGCAGACTGGTTGGGATCATCGTCGAAGAAGATCTGTACTCTGCCCAACCCTCACCAGCAACCACCCTTAGCATCTATGAAATACACAGTCTGTTGTCGAAATTACAGATCAAAGAGATCATGCGCCATCCCGTCTACACCGTTAACAGTGATTGCACATTGGAGGAAGCGGCGGGAACTCATGCTCAAATATAACATTGGGTGTTTGCCTGTCATGGAACACGATCAAGTGGTTGGGATCATCACCGATACAGACATTTTTCGTGCATTTGTGTCGTTGTTAGGCGGAGAAACAGAAGGCGCACGCTTTACTGTTAAAGTAGCCGACAAGCCAGGAATTCTGGCGAAAATTGCTCAGGCAGTTACCAATGCGGGGGGTAACATTATCAGCGTAACCACCTGGAAAAGCTCAGACGCGGAATCTCATGTCACAATCAAGGAGCAAGGAGCCGATTTTGCTCATCTCCAAACAGGGCTAGCTGCCATTGATGCTGCCGTTGAAGATGTGCGCGCAAAGCCAAACTGCATCTACCAACAATACGGTTAATGCGCGCCTCATTGTAGAAGCAACCGAGGTACGCCCAGGCAGCCATTCACTGCCTGGGCGTATGAATGTCGGGCAGCTCTCTCACCCAGGATGGAGCATGCCCACTGCGCAAACAACACCGCTGATTCTCCTGCTGCAACCGCGTTGGCATAGGCATGACGCTCAGTTTCGCTTTTGGGCAGGCGAACATCGTGGGGGTTGCCAAAGTGGTAAATCCCCCCATTGAAAGTATCACGCTACCTACCAGTAGTAAGGAAAAAATGGATGTCTGACTTTGTTTCAATTGGCGAATATCTGGTTGAGTTTGTATCCAACGCGGATAATGTGTCGCTGGTCCAAACTCCTGGCTTTATCAAAGCACCCGGCGGTGCACCCGCGAATGTAGCTGTTGCCGTGCAGAAGCTCGGCATGACGGCGCGCTTTATCGGCAAGGTCGGTGATGACCCATTTGGCCAGTACCTTCGCGAATGCCTGGACGAAACAGGCGTAGACACGACCTATTTGCGGGTTGATGATAGCGCCCGCACGACTGCTGTCTTCGTCGCCGTGTGGGATGATGGGCACAAGGATCTGTGCTTTTATCGTAATCCTGGTGCAGATATGCGGCTGACCGAAGATGAGATCACCGGTGCGATTTTCGAAGGCGCTCGATGTTTTCATTACGGCTCGATCACCTTCATTGTCGAACCTGCCGCTGCCGCCCAACGCAAGGCACTTCGCCTTGCACGCGAGCACAATCTGATGATTAGCTATGATCCCAATTATCGACCTACTTTGTGGCCTGATGTTGAAACAGCTAAAAGCGTGATCCAGGCAGCTTTCCACGATTGCCATCTCGCCAAGATCAGCGAGGAAGAATGGGAGGTAGCTACTGGGAGCCGTGATCTGGATGCTGGAATTACCGCCGTTTTGAACTGCGGTGTCGAACTCCTGGTGATCAGTCGGGGCGAAAAAGGGGCCATTGCCACCAACGGCGATTATCGCATCGAGCTACCTGCGCCCAAAGTTGAGGTCATCGAGACCACAGGGGCGGGGGATGGATTCATGGCGGCGCTGATTACGCGCTTGCTGCCCCATCGCGAAAAGGTGGGCTCGCTCGCTCACGTTGACGAAGTAACAGTGCGCGAGGCACTTGCATTCGCCAATGCGGTTGGTGCGCTGACCTGTCGACGGCGGGGCGCAATTCCGGCTTTACCCACACTTGCCCAGGTAGAAAACTTTATAAAGACCCAATAGGAACCCAACATGAGCAGCAATTGGACACTTGAATCACTGGCTGCGATGATCGATCACACATTTCTGAAACCGTTCGGCACTCCTGCCGATATCGAAATCATCTGTGCCGAAGCGCGCGAATACCGTTTCGCGATGGTTGCGATCAACCCTGCCGAGGTTGAGCAATGCGTTCGCTTGCTGGCAGGCAGCCCGGTACGCACTGGCGCGGCGATAGGCTTTCCTCTCGGCCAATCCACCAGCGAGGTCAAAGCCTATGAGACGCAAGATGCAATTGACAAAGGCGCAGGCGAAATTGACATGGTAATTAACATCCGCGCGCTGCAATCCGGTGCGCTTGACATAGTACGCCGTGAGATTGCAGATCTGGTGCGTATTTGCCAACCAGCACACGTGATTAGCAAAGTCATTCTTGAAACATGCTACCTTAGTGATGCGGAAAAACAACTGGTTTGCCAGATCGCGCTAGGCGAGGGGGCGGATTTCGTCAAAACTTCCACAGGCTTTGGTACGGCGGGGGCTACAGTCGCTGACATCGCGCTCATGCGTGCTGCTGTTGGACCCCAAATGGGTGTGAAGGCCTCCGGCGGTATCCGCACACTGTCCGCGATGTACGCCATGATCGGCGCGGGAGCCACTCGTATCGGCACCTCTAATGGCGTCGCCATCCTGAACGAGCGGCGAGCCCAACTTGCGCGTTAGCTCGCCCACACAACACCTTCTGTTCTATCGCCGGATCGTGGCAAGCAGCTTCCAGATCTATCAAGCCAGATTTTCACCCTTCGCTATAGATAAATATAGACTCAGCCGCCAATTTGTATTCATGCTCAGAAGGAAGATGTTCTAACTGGACAATAGGCAGCGTTGTACCCTGCCGCCTGCACTCTCTTTTCCTTTCAAACGCTGTTAGTCGTTTTCAAGCAGTTCGATCACGGCTCCAAGCTGTTCATTTCCATCCACATATGCGTAACGCCCTCCCTGATAATCACCCCTTTGGACCAAAGGAAGGCCTGATAATGCCAGTGCGGCAAGCTGTTCTTTCATTCCATTAACCTGAAAAGCGATATGGTGTAGGCTCGATCCATTCGCATCGAGTTGATCTCGCCATGTGCTCGGTTCGCCAAGGGGTTCAATGAGTTCGATGTCAACTTGTCCCAGGTGAAAGAAAGCAAGTTTCGCTTGAGCAGTAGAGGGCCGTCCCTGATATTCAGTATGAGCAAGCTCGACAGGGTCCGTTGTAATAATTTCTGGAATTGGAACTCCCAAAAGAGCTGACCATGCCTGAGCAGCAGAGTCAATATTATGAACGACAATACCAATTTGAGTGACATGACCAAGAGGAGAAGTGGACATTAATCGTACTCCAGGATGAAGGTAAACACGTATCGTGCATTATACAGGCGCAACGGTACCCCGACCAATTGATCGGACAACCATTATTTCGTCGTAGTTGAATGCAACAATAATTTACTATCTGGAGCGAGCAGCGCCCATTCTCTTAACTGGTTTGGGTATGATCGCGGCTTAATTCACAATCGCAGGAGGTTGGGGGGTATTTGATCAACCAAATTTCCGGTCAGACTGTCTGGTATCACTGTATAGCAATCTTTGGATTTCTGAAGCGAGATCGCTTGTTAAATTCTCTTTTGCAATAAAGGCGTTTGCGCCGACATCATTCGCTCGCTGCCTGTTTTCTGTCGAGTTAAGGGCGGTCAAGATGATGATGGGTACATTGGCGGTATGAGGCATCATCCGAATTCTTTCGCACAATTCAAACCCGTTCATGTCGGGCATCAAAACATCCACGACGAACAAATTCGGCAAAAATGACTTGATCAAATGCAGTGCTAATCCCGCGCTGTCCGCTTTTAAGACGACATAGCCTTTTCGCCTGAGCATGGGTTGAGGAGAGCTAACATTTCTGGATCGTCGTCAACCGCGAGAACTACTTTTTTGTACATGTTTTTTTCCTGACACTCATGTAATTTTCCAAATTTGGAAAGCAAGTTCTCAGATATTCGGCATTGGCAATTGAACAACCGGGTTCTAATTTCCCCTGGTGACGCTCATCATTTGGAAGGACCGAAGGGGGACTTGGTTCGGATACAGCAGCCCCCTTCAGATGGCCTTCAACGGTAATTGACCGGAACTTATGCCGCTTGAGTCGAAATCATGAATGTATCGCCTTGAGTTCTATCGACGATGGCCTGAGCCAGTTCCGTCAATGATTGTGCCTGAACGGTCTGCAGCCAGCTTTGCGTTTCGAGAGATAGTCCGAATGATGTCAGTAGTGACGTATCCCGTTCGTTGACAAGGCGTTTGCATACCCCTTCATCCAGCAAAGCGGTTCCCATAAGATGATCGAGGCGTCGCTTCTCTTCTTTACCCATTTGTCTTCTCCTTTGAGGTATCAACGATTTGGTCGTGTTAGCTGCCACCAACAATATCTTCGGCCAACGCAACGCCATTGGGAATGGCGGCAAACGCCAAGCTCAAAACCACCACAATTACGGACACGATGAGGAAAGCGCGGCGCGGATCGGCAATCATCCAACTGGTATACTAAACATATTGTTTTTCATTTTCTGCTCCTTGAATAAGCTAACTCATCTGACATTGACGTAACTATAAAGGGTAGTGTGCAACATTCTGCTTACCAAACGGGCGAAAACAAAAAAAGACCGTTCGCTAGTGAAACGGCCTAGAGCTTGCTCTTCAGATAGGATCAGTGAATCTTATGCTAAAAGTTGCTGGGCCAGATCAAGGGTTTCATCGGAAGGCTCTACTCCCAGTTCAGCGCGCAGCAAAGTTCGCAAATGGTTGAACTGAGCTCATAGCCTGTTTTTTTTCGCCGAGATCGTTATAACACAGCATAATGCCACGATGCGCTGCTTCACAATACGGATCCGCATCCAGGGCGCGCCGGAAAATCAGTGAGTGCCTCACGGAAGCTGTGTCTGGCTCGGGCGCAAACGCCCAGGCCGATTAGCGCTTCGAGATAATTATCAAACAGGCTCTGGCGGCGAAACAGAACCCACTCATGATCCCAAGAGGGCAAAAAATCGCCATGATATAAATCGACTGCTTTGTGCCAGAGATTTTCTGTTCGAGCATCGCGCGGTGGCATCAGGCGCGCCTGCTGGATCAAGTCTTCAAATTCCAGGACATCGCACCATAAACTAAGGGCAGGATCAATAAAATAGAAGCCGTCGGCATGATTAATCACATTCTCTCCCAACGCCTGCCGGGCACGATAGAGCGTCGTGTGAAAATTTGAACGCACTTGTTTAATTGGGCTGTCCGGCCAAAAAATGAGGCTGATCCGTTCTCGACTTTCAGGTCCATTAAAAAGTAGATACATAAACATCTCGCGGGCCGCAGCTGGCACGCCAGTCTGAAGCGGAGACGACCTCCCCATCGCGCTCGATTTGTTCGCGGCCCAGAGTCATGACCCGCAGGCTGTAAGTTTCTAACCAATTAGCCTTGAACCGCTTAACCTGAAGCAGTTTGGCTGCACCCTGACCCGATAAACGCTCCAGTTCACGGCTGAGAAATCCATATTTGGCAGGCGAGGCAGTGATATACTGCTTCAACAGCCGTGAATGGGCAATCTCGGCCACCAATAGCTGCATACTTCCTCCTTCTTGCGCAGCCTCTATAGCTGATTCAATAGCATTCTCAGCCCGCCAGTTATCTGCCCAAAAGTAATGCTGCATTCGCACGCAGCGCATGAACCCACACGAGCTTCGAACGTGCATCTTGTTCATGCAGGTCTGCCAGATACGATGTCAAATTTTTCTAATGCGGCGCAGCATCACCGAGATGACTACGGGCCGCCCAAAGGGCCGCCTGAGCCAATGCGCGATTCAGCGCGATCTCATGATTATTGGCGAGTCTCAAAGCACGTTCAGCTAAGGCTGCTGCTTCGTTCATGTCGCCTTGCCAGCGTTTAAGCGTTGAGGAGCTGATAATCACACCGCAGCGAATAACTGGTTCCCCATTGCCAACCACCCCTAGAGCGCTGATTATAAAGGCGAATTGCCTCGTCAAATGCTCCCTGATCGCGCCGGACATCCCCTAAGCTCCACAACAGGGCGCTTTCAGCGCGCTTGTTAGGAACAGACGAGATGATTCTCAATCCTTCTCTGAATGTCGCAATAGATTGTTCGTAATCGCCATTTAAATGATAAAAATACCCGAGATTGTTGAGCGCTACCGCCACGGTCCCGGGGCTGCCCAACGAGCGCCGCAGGGCAACCAGTTCCTGCAAACAAGCGCTGGCGTCGAGCATACGTCCCTGTCTCAAGTACGCTACGCCAAGATCCTGGAGCAGGTTGGCTACGGCATGAGCATCGCCACTGGCGCGATAGATTTCTAAGGATTGCTCGAGGTTGGAAATCGCAGTTTTCGCTTCGCCAAGCCTGAGCCGGGCTAAACCCAACACGCGAAGAGCACGGGCTTGCCAGTCGGCGGAGTCGTGATTAAGGGTGACAAAATGAGCAACATCCGCAATTGCGCGTTTGAACTGCCCGCTTTGAAGCTTGATAAAGGCGCGTTGCAGTTGAACATCCGCGATTCCTTGTTCGTTCTCAATTTGAGCAAAACCCTGTTCGGCTTCGGCAAGCGCGCTTTCGGCCTCTTCGTATTCATAACGATCAGAGAAAATGCGGGCGCAATTATATAAGAGTTTGGGCGCAAGCACGCCAATCTGCCCTAATTGAGTTCGCCACTTCACTAATGTTTCGGCGTATCCTTGCACGAAAAACGTGTTCGGCAACCTGTTCAGCAATGGCTGCGGCACGTTCAGCCAAACCGGCAGCCATATAATGGTCAAAGCTATCATCGAGACGGTTGTTGTTCTCGAACCAACGTGCAGCTTTCAATTGGAGGCTGACAAATCGTTCAGGGTAATTCTGTTTGAGCTGCTTCTGAAGGAATTCACGAAACAACCCATGATAAACCAATCCTCCAGTGAGCCTGGACAAAAAGAGATTACGCTGCTGGGCTTCATTAATCCAATAAACACTATTGGGCAATTCCAAAACGGATGTGCATAATTCAGGTGTCATCTTGCGGAGGATTGATGATGCCAACAGGAAATCGCGTAGACCAGGGGGCTGGAAATCGAGCATCGTCTCTGCCAGTGCATCGAACAGCGCTTCAGGCCCTCGCCCTCCATGCAGCATCATCTGTTCAAGATCGCTGGGCAGCGGGTTCAGGGCCAGGACAATTCCGGCTGGCCATCCTTCCAATCGAGATGCGAGTCGTTCGACTTCAGCCGGAGTTGGAGAGATTCCGTGAGTTTCGGCTGCAAGTCTCTGGATTTCGTCTGATGTGAAGCGCAGTTGATCCTGACCAAAAGCACTCACTTCTCTACGTGCAATCATCTCGGTCAGGGGCAGATTCGGGAGAACACGACCTATCAAAACCAGATGCCAGTTCGGCGGTACAAGATCGACCAATGTTTGCAGAAATGTTTCGGCAGGCAGGGACTCCGCCAGAACGTGAGTATCGTCCAGGATAAGAATGGAGTTACGAGCGGTATTGACGCGTAGATAATCGGTAATGCTTGCAGCGAATTCCATAGGTGTATCCTGAGTGGAATTCGGTAACGTATCAATACCAGGTACATACGAACCAATTGTGGAAATTAATCCATGGAATAGATTAGGTACATCGCGTTCACGCTCTTCTATCGTATGCCACACTATTTCTGACGAAGTGCTGCGCGCAAACTGTGCCGCCAGTGTTGTTTTGCCATACCCAGGCGGCGCACAGATCAGCGTCAGTTTTTGGGGTGACACAGCATGAAGCTGGGCCAAGAGTCGCGGCCTATCAATTACTCCAGATACCTGGGGAATATGGATAATATTCTGCGCGATTCCTGAAGCCATTTAACGACTTTGACTCCCACTTACCATCTCGCTCTAGTTTACGCCGTTTGCCGTGAAAGAACCACCCGCCAATTGGCCCAATCAACCAATATGGGCCAGGTGAGGAGCACATTGGAATATCTAAAGCGAAGTAAGCTTTTTGCGAATTGGTTTTCGACCTCATAAACGGAGAGAAAGGGCTTTGCCATGTTTCCCAACGTAGATCGTCCCGGCGAAAATGAATATGCACCGTATTACGCGGGGTACATCCAGCGCGTGCCGGACGGCGACATTTTCGAGGTGCTCACCCAACAGCTCGACACTCTGCCCGCATTATTGGCGAAATTATCTGTTGGACAAGCTGATTTTCGTCCTGGCCCTGCCGAGTGGAGTATCAAAGAAGTTGTAGGGCATATCAATGATGCTGAACGGGTTTTTGCATACCGCACGCTGCGGATTTCGCGTGGCGATCAGACACCGCTGCCGGGATTCGAACAGGATGATTATGTTCGTGCGGCGAATTTTGGCGAACGCACTCTGTCTGACCTGCTGGAAGAATTCGCACTGCTCCGCCGCGCTAATCTTCTCGCCTTCAATGGTCTTTCAAGTGAGGTATACCAGCGCCAGGGTACTGTGATCGGATTTGGGGTGAGCGTTCGGGCGCTGCTCTATATTATGGCCGGGCATGTGGAACATCACATGGAGAGCCTGCGCGAGGATTATCTGGCAAAGTTATCGGTATAAGCGGTAACTAGAATCTCATATGACCTCCGCTGGCCTTGCTTTTTGTCGTCCGGTACTTATGGAAACAGGGCCTCAAGAGCTATCGCAGCGCGAGCAATTAGCTATGCACTTATTTCGTCCCGATATTGACGAATTAGAACATACGTGCTATACTGATATCAGGTTGCCCATACTATTTGGTGCCTGATAGACCAATGTTAGGAAATGGTTTGAACACCCTCTCAAAAAACATAGGGTCGCTGCTTGCTACGAGAAAAAAAGACCGAATAGTGAGTAACTTATAAGAATTTCCGCCTGCTGTAATATCATCGCAAATAATGAAAGTTGATCAGAAATGGCCCAAATGCTTCTTTTTTCCCTACCTTTTGACATTTAAGGCTCCACTTCTGATCAATTTGTTGAAATTTCGCCCTCATCGAAAGTGCATAACAGCCTCTAGTGCCGGATATTTCTCACACTTTCTGCGATAACTGCCGTTTTAACCAGGCAAATGCAGATTGCTGCATGTCCAGATCGAACTTGTGCGGCCCAGGATAGAATTCGCCCTGGTATGCATCATCTGTATTCCGGTAATGAGTGGCAAGTCTCTGATCCGCAGCAATCATTGCCTCGCGGGAAAAGAGTTCATCGTCCGTGTTATACTGCACCAACAAGGGCGACGGAGTCCGGCACGCTGCCAGATCGGGCCAATCGCCATATTGAGACCAACCAGCAGGGAAAAGCATCCAGGTGTGCGGCATCACGTATTTGTCCAGGAGATATTCGTATGAAGCCATCATCCCCACAATGACGGCTGCACGAATGTGATCGTGAGTGGCTTGCAGCAGGGCAGCGCGTGCGCCTCCGCCAGAAAGGCCAATGCATCCAATCCGTTCTGCATTCACATCGCTTCGTCCGCGCAAATAGTTGACAGCAACGCGATCCTCGTGGCTCACCACTCCAGCCAAAGTCGTTCCCAGAATGTGGCAGTACTTCTCAATCTGGTGTTCGTGCTGAGCAGCGGAAAAATTGTACAGCCCAACCTCGTATGGAATGTCCATGTCTAGCCAGGAACTGTTTTTCAGGCCGGAGAAGGCTTCCTCTGTCCAGGGCGGCATATGCTTTTGTTCAAATCTGCGACTGCCCCACAGAAACGTATCTGGAATGAGGACGGCAAACCCCTCATGGGCAAGCGCATCGGCAAAGGCTTGTCCGCCGTAGAGCTTTTGCCACCAGTTTTGGACATAGGGAGGTACGTCTTCAGGCCCAGCAGCGATTTTTTCTTTACCCAGAACCTTAAATCCGCCATGATCGTGCAGTGCTACAACACCCGGTAGAGGGCCGCTCGCGCCCGCCGGTTTTAATAACCAGGCTTGCGTGCGCGGACCATAACCAACCGACCATGAGATCGATTCACCAACAAGGCCATTGCATTCCCAGGACCGATCAATCTGGGCATCCAGCGGCATTTCAGGGCCAGACGAAAATCCAAGTACCTCACGAAGGATGCGCTGTGTCTCCGGGCCGGGTTCGGCAAATGGGAAAAGCTGCTTCTGCTTTCGAGCCTCCTCCACCCAGCCGCTAAAAATGCCCAGGTCTTGATAGTGAAGCTTGCCTTCTGGTTTCGCCATGTCAGAACTCAGCACTTTCCATCGCTAAACGTTCCAGAATAAACGACTCCACATCTTTGATACAAATTTTTCGCTCCCTAACTCAGCGACATAGCGCAGACCGACCGGAGCCATTGTATTATAGTCCTGGACGTGGATCGCGGGTATTACAGACGATCAGGTCAAAACTGGCAGGATGGTCGAATGTAACTCGAACGTGTCATTGAGAGTAGTAACATCATGAGGCTGTCAGGATATCTGTCTCATCTGGACTGGTTTCCCCTAATTGAGGAAGGATGTATGATTTTGCCAGGAGCGATACCTGTTTTCCGGCCCTACGAGGCAGCACATGGCAGCAAAACAAGGAACAAAGCAGACAACGCTGGGACTTTTGGGTACTGGATTGGTCACAGGTATGCAGAACCAACTGTGGCAGGGTGCCATGAAAGCTGCCCAGGAGCACAACGCTCGGCTGGTATATTATCCAACGATTAGTTTGAGTTCTTCCCCTCCGTTTGATCCTCATACCAAGGTGCTCTTTGATCTTGTAGACTCTAAGTATACAGATGGGCTGCTGATCTGGTACGCTGGAATAGTGGAAGGCGTCGGTATAACCCAGAGCAAGTACTTTTTTGATCGTTATGCAGATCTACCTATCGTAACAATTGGAAGCGAACTGGAGAAATACCCCAATCTATCTATTGATAATTATCAGGGTGTGCGTGCTGCCATTGAGCATCTCATCGAGGTTCATGGCCGTCAGAACATAGCCGTTATTCGCGGGCCAGTTGGCCACCCTGACGCAGATGAACGTTATCGAAGTTACGTTGAGACCTTGCACGCCTACAACCTTCACCCCAATCCCGACTTTATAGCGGAAGCGTTATTCGAGCTACAGACCGCAGCCAATGAAGCGGATGCGGCCATAAGACGGTGGTTTCAGAGTTCTGATCGGAAACCCGATGCTGTTGTAACAGCTTCGGATTATATGGCGCTTGCTGCTATTAAAGCCATTGAAGCGCGTGGTTTGCGAGTACCTGAAGACGTTGCCGTGGTGGGCTTTGACGACGTGGCTGATGGTCAGGCTAGCGCTCCGCCATTAACCACCGTTCGACAACCGTTCTATGAGTTAGGATATCAGGCCACAGAAGAGTTGCTGGCCTTGCTGAATGGGCGAAGCGTGCTGCCCCATGTACTGATACCTGCCCATTTGATCGTGCGCGAATCATGCGGGTGTGCTGCGAAATCCTTATCGTTGTCGACCATTATCAATATGGGCAGTTCGGAACGGATTCAAGACACAACAAACTCACCTCTTGATGAGCTTCCGGATGATTTGATGATCATGGTACGCGATCTCGATATCCCAATAAATCAGTTGAAAGACCTGGTCAATATCCTTCGACGTGATCTCAAATCAACAACATCGCCGCAATTCCTTTTCGTTCTAAGGCAATATCTCATACAGTCCCTGGCATTGGACTTCGACACAATGGCCTGGCAAAGCGCGATATCTGCACTTAGAAATTACGCATTGTCGCTTTCTGGCGGTACGCTGAGTTTAGAAATCGAGACGTTATTCGATCAGGCGCGAGTACTGGTGACAGAAATCCACCAGCGAGCACACGTCAGGCAAAGGCTTGAGGTCGATCAGCAGATCGAACAATTACGGCGCACGTCAGAAGCACTGATTACTTCATTTGGAAGTCAATTACTTGCAAATACACTTTATGATCGACTTCCTGAACTTGGCTTTCGGAATTTTTATCTATCGCTATACGACGATCCACAACGACCAGAAACGTCGTCTCACTTGATTATTGCCTATGAAAATGGACATCGCTATGACCTGTTGCCTGAGGGGTTACGTTTTCCGACCCCACAACTGATCCCTGAATCTTTACCGTCTTCACGGCTAGCTACTCCTATTGTCGTAGAACCCCTCTACTTTGGAGACGATCAGCTAGGCATCTTAGTACTTGAAGCTGGCCCAACCGAGGGCGCAGTCTACGAGAGCATCCGTGCACAGGTAAGCAGCGCCCTGCAAGGTTCGCGGCTCCTTCGGCAGATACAGGATCATGCCGCACAGCTTGAACGGCGAGTTACCGAGCGGACTGAAGATCTGACGCAGACCGTTGCGCAACTGCAGAGAGAAGTTATTGAACGGCAGCAAGCCGAAGCCGAAATTCACAGACTAAATGATGAACTGGAGCAACGGGTTGTTGAACGCACGGCCCAGCTTAGAGCATCGAACCTGGAACTCGAATCCTTCGCCTATGTCGTTTCTCATGACTTAAAAGCTCCCTTGCGAGGAATCACCCAACTGGCTAGCTGGCTTGGTACAGACTATGCGGACGCTTTTGATGACAACGGTCATCAGATGCTCGACCTGCTGACAAAAAGAACGCAAAGAATGCACGATCTTATTGATGGAATTTTGCAGTATTCTAGAATTGGGCGTGTGAAAGAACAGAAAGACAGGATCGACCTCAACCAGCTTGTGCAGGACATTATCGATGGGATAGCTCCGCCTTCTCATATTAAGGTGAGCGTGGATACCATTCTGCCCACAGTAATTGGTGACAGGACCAGGGTTGAGCAGGTATTTCAAAATCTAATTGGAAATAGTATCAAGTTCATGGATAAAGATGAGGGATGGGTACGGATCGGTTGCGAGAAGGAAGCACAACAATGGTGTTTTAATGTCTCCGATAATGGACCAGGTATTGACGCGAAGTATCACGAGAAAATCTTTCAGATTTTCCAAACGTTAATCTCATTCAATAAGGCTGAGGGTACAGGTATTGGCTTGGCACTGGTCAGGAAAATTGTAGAGCGGTGGGGCGGCCAAGTCTGGGTCGAATCCACGGTTGGCCAGGGAAGCACGTTTTTCTTTACTTTACCAGAGACGGAGGGAAATGATGCGGGAAAACAAGACCATTCTTTTGGTTGAGGACGATGAGATAGATGTCATGACGGTCAAACGCGCCCTGGCGGATATCAAAGTGTTAAATCTCTTAGATATTGCCGAAGATGGGGAATTAGCTCTGGAATATCTAAGAAATCCCGAAAATAAACTGCCTGGTCTAATCTTGCTCGACTTAAATATGCCTCGTATGGGCGGTATCGAGTTTTTGAGGGTTGTAAAGCATGATGAAACGCTCAAAAAGATACCTGTTGTCGTCCTGACAACATCAAGCGAAGACCGCGACAGAATCGATGCCTATGATCTATGTGTAGCTGGCTATATTGTCAAACCTGTAAATTATCTTAAATTTGTTGAGGCAGTTCGAGTGATTGACATCTATTGGACCTTGTGCGAATTACCGCCGGGAGTTTAGGGAATGGAAAACAGGGTCAGGGTCTTAATAGTAGAGGATGATGTGGTTGATCAAATGGCCTTTAAGCGTTTTATCGATCACGAAAAGCTATCGTACGATGTGGTATTCGCCGAATCGGTGCCAGAGGCCAAAGCAGCTCTGGAAGAACAGTCTTTTGACATTGCACTTGTGGATTATTTGATCGGAAACAATACAGCATTTGATTTGATTGAAGAGACTAAAGGCACACCTGTCATTATTATCACAGGGAGAGGCGACGAAGATATTGCAGTCAAGGCTATGAAAGCGGGCGCGCTCGATTATCTGGTCAAAGATATTCAGGGCAGCTATTTAAAAACCCTGCCTATTGTTATTGAAAATACGATTGCTCGCCGCCATGCCGAAAATGAACTTGCTATGTATCGGGAACGCCTGGAGAAATTGGTTGAAGAGCGTACAGCTGAACTAGCTAGTACCAATCAGCAGCTTGTACTGGAAATAAGGGATCGTATGCAGATTGAGAAATCACTTCGGCAGTACACTGAACGATTAAATATTCTTCGAGAATTGGATCGAATTATTTTAGAAACACAGTCTTCCCAAGGCGTTGTTCAGGAGGCGCTGCATCATTTTCACAGACTGGTGACCTGCCAATTGGCCAGTGTTGTCTTAATCAACAAGGACACGCAGGAAGTTCAGATCTGGGTCAACGATGGTCAGGACTCACGTTTACTCCAGAAAGACGAACACTTCCCGCCAATGGACCTAGGGCAAGAGGCAGAGCTTTTGCTATGGCAGGATGCATCAACTCTCATTGAGAATAGCACCCAAATTGCTTATGGTGTGACTACAATAGGCACCCAATCTATTCTCAATGTGCCCCTTATGTTCCAGCAGGAGTTAGTCGGTGTGCTAACGCTGGTCGCAGACAACCAGGAAACATTTGGAGAAATACAGGTTGAGACAGTGTGCGACGTAGCCAATCAACTAGCCATTGCTGTCCGGCAGTCGCGGTTGCATGAGCAGATACAGCATCATGCAACCGAACTTGAAGAACGTGTCGTGAAGCGAACGGCAGAGTTGCAGGCGGCCAATGCTCGTCTTCAGATTCTCAGCCGGGCGAAGGATGAATTTGTATCAAATGTTTCGCATGAACTCCGCACACCTATCACGAATATGAAGCTGTATCACGAGCTGATGAACAAACGCCCCGACAAATACGAACACTATTCAGCAATTTTGCAGCGGGAAACAGATCGCCTTGAAAGTCTTATCGAGGCGCTGTTGATGCTCTCGCGTCTGGATCAGGGTCGGGAGAAGTTTACGCTTACGCAGATCGAGCTCAACGAGATGCTGGAACAGTTCGTTGCTGACCGTGAGGCTTTGGCTGCAACGAAAGGAATCACGTTAACAATAGAAGTCGATACCGAACCGATCATGCTTGAGGCCGACAGCCGTTTACTTGAGCAAGTTTTGAGTATTTTGCTGACTAACGCACTGGCCTATACTCCCAGCGGAGGACACGTGCATATTCGCTCAGCGAAAACCGTCTCAAATGATCAGCAGTGGGCGGGGTTCAGCATCAGCGACACGGGTCCAGGAATTTCTGCTGATGAGCAAAAGCATCTTTTTGAGCGTTTTTTTCGAGGGAATGCAGGATACACCTCTAATGTACCGGGCACGGGTCTTGGTCTGGCAATTGCTAAAGAGATCATCGACCGCCATAAGGGACAAATTGAAGTGTATAGTGAAGGCAAGGCAGGACAAGGAACCATTTTTTCGGTTTGGTTGGCAGAGAATGAAGCGATTCATTGATAGTAATAATGGAAGCCCAATCAAAACCGAATTCGACATCAAGAGCAGATGCTACCCGTTTTCGCCTGCCAGCCGGGCTATCTGGAGAACACAATGGCGGAACAGATTCTGCTTTTCCGGAGGAAGCGCGCTTTCCTCAATATGTGCTATACGTTCGACATCATTCATGGCTCGTATGATGCTGACGGGCATCTCAAGATTGCCATCGGTGAATGAGCTTAGATACTCGATAGCCCCGCATCAGAAAATCCCGCATCTCGTCATCAGCACGGGCGGTGCGGAAAAATCCGGCAAGAATCGGAGACAGTTTAGCGCCACGAATGGTCGGAGGCGTCGCACTGAACGAGCGTGTGGCGGCGAAGGAATAGAGAGCTATGGCAAGTTCAGCGAAACTTCGTACTCGTTGGTAGATCGATTCACCGAACACATCCCAGATGATCGAGCGCCAGTAGTGAATCTGTTGGGGCACCTGGAGCAATCTGCTGACCTCTGCCCGCCAATCATCCGCAATTGTTCCTGATACATGTTCTAGCAGGATATCAATATCGGTATTGAACAGGTCCTTCTGCAGCAGGACGGCGAGATCGGGCCGAAGTGTAGGGAGGAGATCAGGAATAAAGACCCCATTGGTGAAAAATTCATTGACATTCACGCCATGGCAGCGGAGAAGCTCCTGTTGGAAAAGGGGCAAATAGCGCTGCAAGGCATCGTTATCCTCACGCAGGGCCACAAAGGCCGAGTTGCCTGCGGGGAACGCTGTTTCGATGGTCCGCAGAAATTCCCCTTTACGATCCTGATATACGCGCAGGGTATTCAGAATCTCGTACACGGGTAAATGCGGTAACAGGCGTTCCGCTATCATGCGCTCTTGTTCGGCTGGCACGAAGGCTTTTTGTGCAAAACGTTCCAGGGCGCGGAACAACCCGGTTGTAAGCTGGTTGACGCCAAGCACGGCTGTTTGTGCCTGGTTATGCGCAATAGCGCGCAGCAAGCTTCCTTGCTTCGCCAGAGGAATGATTTCGGCGATATTGGCGAGTATGCGCTGTCCGCGTTCGGCTCCTGTCCCTAACGTTCGCCGGCTGGTAGGGCGGTCTCGCAGTTGAGGAACGGATCTCCCAATGAAATAGGAAATGATATGGATACCGAGCACATCTTCTTCCCGACCATAGAGGATGTGCCGGAAACTGTCGGTCAATTCTTCCAAAAACTGCTCGTAAAGTGCCTCTTTTGTCCCGATCGTCAAGCGTTCAAGTTCCTGCAAGCTTCGGCTTTGCGTGACCAAACGGCTTTCCCCAGCCGTTTCGGCGGCACGGATCAGATCGCGGCGATGGATCTGCTGCGATTCCCGCACGTGATATAACAGACTGACAAAATCGCGCACCGGCAGGAAGCGCAGTTGTTCCGACAGGTTACTCTGAAAAGTCCTCAATTCGCCCCCAAGGAAGACTCCTTGCAAGGGTGTCACCGCATAGGCTGTACTTTTTCGCGCGGCGGCAAGAAGGTGTTCGGAGAAGCGATGCTGGTTGTTGGCAGAGTTCTGGAAGGCATGAACGCCCGCAACAACCGAATAATAGCCTCCCTGGCGCTGCATTGGTTCCCCGCTGCCCATTTTGATACGCACTGATTCCGCAGTGCCGTGTTCAACCAGCCACGACTGGACATCGTACTTTGCCTTTTGGTATAGGAAAGCACCTGTAGCCTGGCTTACCTGCTGACTCAAATCAGAACCGGCAATAAACACCTCGGCGATCATTTCGGTAAAACGGTTTTGCGGAGATTGGGCGGTTTGGCGGCTTTGCGTTGCATAATCCCATACCTGATCCAGGTAGCCGCGTATGTTTCTGACCGCCTCAATATCTTCAAACAGGGGGATCAGCCAGATTGAAGGCAAGTCGGACGATGGGTATTCCCGCCGTGCCTGCTCCAATTGGGTGCGCATCTTCCTGTCGAGTGAAATCAACGTCTCTGGTTTGGTTGACAGGCTGATCTGCATCGCCAAAGCCATACCCGGATTTCCATATTTTCCGGAGACCGTGTTGATTTCGTGCATGTTGTAGACGCTGGTATCAACTGCAAACGGGTCACGCGCCGTAATCATGGATTGCTGGATGCGGGGTGTTATGACGACGCGTTGGAGAATATCCTGATAGCCCACCACCTCCCGCAGCAGGCGCTCGGAAGTACGATTCGTCTGGATGGCAGGAATCAAGGCATACAGTTGTTTGCGCAGTTGTTTGTTCAGCGCAAAGTAGTACTCGAGCGTTTTGCGCCGTTCTTGCCGCAGCTCAAACATCTTCTGTTCGTAGCGGTCATTGTGCTGCCACAGAACTTTCGCAGGATCGCGGCGCAAATGCCAGCGCGTAGTAAGCCGCTGCAAAGGCGTTGTATCGAGGGAAAAAGGAAGAATGCCTCGATAACGCCGTTCCAGTTGGTGAGTCAATTGAGTGATGGCATTCAACAGTTGCGTAAAGCGCTGGTTCCGCTGAGCCAGCCGATCCAGTTCTGACAGCAGTTCAGGGCTTACAGCGATATCCGGATCGACTTGCCGCAGAACGCTGAGAATGCGCGCCATTCGCCGCACGTTTTCCATAACGACAGCAGCGACCAACTGGTGCCCCTGGCCCGAAGGCCGGTTGCTTCCATCCCAGTCACTCCAAAATGACAGGAAAGGTGTCAGGGTGGTGTCAGTAAACAGGTCGGCATGCTGCTCGCCAGCGGTCAGTGCAGCGAGGTCCAGCAGGATTTCATCAGCCTCCTGCCGTGACGATATGCTGACATTCAACCCCAGATACTCTTTCATCAGTTCCTGCGCGGCCTGTTCAATTAGCGCTGGCGTAACCGGCTGGCCCGACAATCAATGCGGTCAGAATAGCATCAAGGGCTAATTCTGCTTGCAGCGAATACATCTGAGTAGGATGAACGGTCCGGTCATATGACCGCAGCCGGAATAACTCCTGGCGTCGTTGCAGAGAATCCTTCATGAATTCCTGCTGCAAGTCTTTCGGCAAGCCGTTTGCCGCCATCGCCCAACGCTTGCCGCATGAGTTCGTCGTTGATGAGCGCTCGATCAAGCAGACGGGTGCGGAATACCTCCAGCCGTTCTGGAGCATAACGCTGCATGAACTCGCGCCATACTTGTTCGTCATCCAGCAGAGGCATGGACATCAGGCGGCGCAAGACCTGTTGTTTGCGCACTGCTGCAAGATACGCTCCGAAATGGCATCTATGGAATGAGCGAAGTTCTGACGACCGGAAGCCAGCATTTTCCGATTTCCGGAACGACAGTTGTTTCCGGTTATATCGAGCGTCTTCGGTTGCTATCAGGCGGTTTAGATCAATCAACAGACGGCGGGTTTTTGCCAGAAGCGTTTCTGCATTGTCCACACCGCCCAGCGTCAGGCGGAAAGTCGTCCTGCCCGTTTCAAAACCCTTTTCTGTACGCGCGAATGTTGCCAGGGGCAGCAGGCCGATCCCGCGTCGTGCCAGAGAGGAGGACAGCCAATCTAATGACAGGCCAGGAGGTAAAGTTTCAATATGCAGCAGAGGATACATGCTCCCGACTGGCGGGATAATCACCAGCCCGAATGGATTACGATCCGGAGGGAGATTCTCTACCGCAGTCAGTAAGGCTTGTGTCCGTTCGCTGAAGATCGCATTTCGCAGGTGCCAGTAGGTTCGTACGGCCTGCGTTGTCCCGCGATAAAACAAATAACAGATAAAAACGGCGGCGATATTGGGCTGGATCTGAGCATTTATCTCCTCAAAGCGCTGCCGTAATTCCCTGTCGCGAATTTCCACAATCGCGAGTCTGGCTCCTGCCAGGCAATCGGTCTTCGACATGGAATGGACAGTAATGACCCGATCCGCGTGGTGTTCATCGGCGACTCCAA
This sequence comes from uncultured Chloroflexia bacterium, assembly GCA_963753545.1. Taxonomy (GTDB): domain Bacteria; phylum Chloroflexota; class Anaerolineae; order Aggregatilineales; family Aggregatilineaceae; genus CAVWCQ01. The sequence goes on along the minus strand of CAVWCQ010000008.1, from coordinate 3,064,555 downwards.
GCCACACCAATTCTGATGCAAGCTGGCGTACCGTCTTGATCTCAGGCAGATCATTGACCGGCGCTACATTCTGGTAGGCCAGATCGTCAATGATGTAGATGCCGCGTTCCAGGCAGTAGACGATCAGCTTCTGTACCGCTTCCTCACGGAAAACTCGTCCTGTGGCATTGTGGGGGTTATTGAGGGCCACGGCACCTCGTTTTTGCCACGATGGATCACGCTGGCAGAGTTCCTCTACTTTATTAATGATGGCCTCGGCGTCAAGTTCTAACGACTCGGTCAACGGCACCGCGTGAACCTGGGGGAAGCACTGCTCGTAGGACCAGCTCAGGTCCGGGATCACGACTTCGGTTATCCCACAATGAAAACCCAGGATACCCAGCGCAGTGCGAGATGAACCGCTCACGACCAGGCATGATTCTGGTTGATACTGCGGCTGGTGTTTCACAAATACGCTCAGAAAACTGCGTTGAAGCGCCTGATAGGTTTCCTGCTGGTGAAGGTTCTTGATCAGTAGATCGAGCAGTTCCCTTACCTCAATGCCAGCGAACTCATCCAAAACATGAGACTTCCATGCGCTCTGAATCCGCTGGGAAAACAGGGTGGCCTTTTCTTCCAGCAGCCTTCAATGAATGATCCAGCGTCTGCGTGTGAGCATTTATCAGTGCTTCCAGATGCTGCCCTGCCTGTTCGGCCAGATGTGGCAGAGCGGTTAAGACTGTGCCGTTTAATGTCACCCCTCAAATGATGGCTTGGCTTGAGGGATTGCTGAAGGAGTATCCTTAGAAGGGCTAACTAGCTTCTGTTCCAGCAGAAAGACCAGGAACTCAACCTCTGATGCGGAGGGCGTGCCTTTGAGGTTGAAGTGCACATTTTCAATCGCGCTCAGGAAATCAGCATTGCCTGCAAGAAACACAGTGGGGAGAGCGTGTAATTGCGGCGAAAAAATCGCCGGTGTTAACAACCGGATCACGCGCTGTACAAGTTTTGCTTCGCGAGCAAGGGAAAGATGATTGGGCGCATTGTTCGCTTCGATGAAGAATAGAGGCCGATCAATGCTCATTAAGCGCAGCCTGCGCCGTGTCACTTCACCTGGTATACTGCCAAGCACCAGAAAAGTCGGGGTTTGGGGCTGCTCAGACAGGATCTGTTCGATCCGTTTGCATGCAAGCTGCTCATCTGCTGGAAGATCCTCGAACAGTAGATTGGGGATCGCTTTCAAGCGCGGTTGAAGGTTGTAGCCATAGCATAGGATGCGAGCCGGAACAGTCTCTAATCGCGATGAAAGCGTGAACAAAACAACACGCAGTGTTTCCTGCATCCCACCTGAGGCCAGAATTATCTCCCGCCTGCCGGATTGTTCTCCGTTATCATAGTGCAGTGATTCTTGCTGGTGCTCTAGCCACGAGCAAAACGCTTTAACCAGGGCATTGGGCGCTTTGGAGGAGTACCCTCCCCGGGGCGCATAGGGAGCACTCTTCTGGATGACACGGATCAGAAAATCCAGTGTTGTGTTTATCGGTCGCTTCCCACCCCAGATAATCCAGGATCGCCTCAGGTTTTGCGTCGTTTAGCTGCTCCTGGCGAATATCTATGCCGAGGGCAGTGCGCAGGAAGGCCGACGAGAGTCTCGAATCCTGAAGCGGGTTTCCGATGTGAAAATTAATGCGTTCTTCGGCTGGAACCGGCGCTGCGGCTGTCGTTTCGCTGACTTCAGAAACTCGAGCGGCACGGATCGGTTTCAGACGGAAAAAGGCCATTGGATCAGAGATGGGGCATGGGATAACACTCACTTGAACCATGTTCGCAGTGCTGGCAGGCTTTTGTGACTACCGGCTCGAACTATGTATTGTTCTTTGATTCCAGTTCTTTCTGTAGAAGATTTCGGAAAAGCGTGAAAAGCTCAGAACCGTTGGCGAGTTCCTGAGGTGTCAAGGATATAACTGTCCTGGCATTCTTCAGACTTTGACTCGCTTCTGCCAGTCGTGCTGCCTGGGGTGTCAGCATCAGTAGTTCTGGGTTCCTTCGGAGTATCTCCAGTTCCTCTTTTTCAAAAGCAAGGCGCAAGCGGCTGCGCGCCAACTCGTCTTCGATGCGCTGGCGGGCCAACTCCGCATCACTCTCGAACTGGATCTTCTTCAATTCAGACCTTTTCATTTCGAGGGTGTGTTCCATTTCCGCAATTTCTTCGTCGGCCTGGTACCTGGCTTTTGCTGCTGTCACACGCGCCTGGTGATTCAGTTGTTCAGTTTGTTCAAGCAGACGAGCCTCTTCCTGCTGGCTAAACGCATCGGCAATTTTCGGATCCGTCGGCTCTAGCGACTGAACGGTCAATGAGATCAGCTCAACACCGAATTTCTCCTCAATCAGGCTCAAATGCTCATTCAAGTGATGCAGAATGGCAGCCGAAGTGATCGCATGAATTTCGGAAAGCTCCGTATATTCCTTGACCAGCCCCTGCACCAGAAATCCTAACTGATCGACAGCGCGTACAACTGCCTCGACATCCCATCCTCCAACTCGGATCAAAGATTGGATATGCTCGACGGATGGAGCAGCGGAACCAACCAGTTTAATACGCACAACCAGATTCCCTACAGCAGATGCCTCAATCGTCAGTTGGAGAGGACAGGTTGTGCGTTTCAGCGGCAGGCTGAAATGGCGTGGATAGAGCAGGCTTCTTCGAATGCGAATCTGGCCGTTCTTCTCATACAGCACAATGACATCCGGCTGGCGGATGCGATACTCAAATAATGCAATCAGCAGGCAACCCACAAGCAAGATGCCGACAACCAGACCCAGAATGATTTCCATCTATTCATACCTCCAGCAGTAACATTCCTGGCTGCCATTTACCGGGTGAGCGTGCCCCCGGATTATTCAGTAAAAAGGCCGGGCAGGAACTTATCAGCCAGCGGCCTCACTATATCCACCAAAGTGTGATTGATTATACCCGAACATAGAATTATCCCGCATTGGTCAAAAACGTCAGTTATGGAGGAAACCCAAAGCTAGTGCCGCTGGTGTGTGAGTGGTCAAGCCGTAAGCCAGATTCTGAAAAATAGGAAATCGCCCTTATTTCTGCAGTTCGTGAATGCGCCGCTATATGATATTCCTGAGGATTGGCTCAAGGTCAACCCTCGATAAGGGCGTCACGGCGTCGATCTTTGAGCGCCGCAGGAATCTCTCACGATCAACTTGATAGGCAAGACCATTGATGCGGATTGAGGAGAGAGCATAGTCCGCTGAGAAATCAGAAATTGGATCGCATACGCTCCCATTCTCCGTTTGGGAACATCGACGGTTGTCAACGCGGGACGAATCATACCTGCCAAATCAATGTTATCGATGGATGCAATTGCCACATCGTCAGGTACCCGCAGTCCTTGATCATGCAAGGCAGCAATGGCAGCGATTCCAGCCTCATCATTTGCCGTGAAAATAGCCGTTGGAGGGTTATTCATCTGCAATAATTCAATCGTTTGTTCATATGCTGATTCTGTTGGCTCAACTGCCGACAGAATACGGATAAGCGTTTCATCATAAGGCAGATTGTTCTCAAAAAGGGCCTGCTTATATCCCTGTTTCCGTTGATCTTCTATAGCGAGAAACCCAATCCGTTGATGCCCCAGTTTTATTAAGTGCTCAACTGCGGTATAGGCGGCAGCGGCACGATCAAAAATGACTGCTGGCAAATTTCGAATCAAGTCTTCCAGGCAAATAATGTTATCAATACGCTCGATCATCATATCGAGGATTTCTTCATGTCCTGGCGTATTGACAATCATGTTAGGCAGGAACAGAATGAGCGATGATATTTCCTCGGGATGAATATTCTTATTGAAGAAGACGGGGTCTTTGAGGGCGTCGAAGAAACAAAAAAACCGGATGTTTTGGTTGAATTGATGCGCGCTGTCAAACAACCCAGCCAGGACCAGATTGTAGTAGGGTCGCTTCAACATGTTATAACTTTTGCCACCCGTCACAATGCCGATAGTGTTTACAGCAGCATCGCTGCCTTGTTTTAATCGTTGAGCGTGTTTGTTGGGGCGATACCCTAGTTCCTGTATGGCCTCCATAACGCGCTGGCGGGTTTCTTCCGATACTTTCCGCGGACCATTATTCAATACGTATGACACTACCGAACGCGAAACTCCTGCACGTTCGGCTACATCTTGCTGTGTTACTATGTCGTCATATTTATCCATAAGGATTCTCCTACCACGAGGTTAGGAGTTCGACTCCTTAACAATCTGAAGTTTCACGGAAACAGGTGGAAGATCAGCGGTATATGCATCGAGCATTACCTCTCCCACTGTATGCCTCGATTTTACATAGCACGCACTTTGCCCACCAAGGAGAGGCAAAGGATTCTCGCCAATTAAATCAGCATCACCCTTAAGAGTAAAGTGGATTATTCTCCATTGATAGGGTAACACATTACCATATTTGTCCGTTATCTGCACAGCGATTCGGGCCATATCCGCGCCATCGGAAATTAATTGTGTCGTGTTCGTTGTTAAGCAAAGACTGTGCGGAATGTGATCGGCGGCAATTTTGTGCTCCGCGACAACCTTCCCGTCAATGTAACCATACACGGTCAAATCACGGAATTCTGTTCCCCAGGGATTAAAAGGCTCAGGCCATCTGATCACAAAGGGCGGATGCGCCAGGTGTGGATAGTGTTCATAGTCTGGCTGGTAAAATCCCTGAGGGATATCCCCTATCAAGACCTCAATTTTTTCACAGTTACTAAATACGATCAAGGGATTATTGCCCCCGCCGGAGCGATCACCCATTGTCCAGTTCGTAGCTGCGTGAAGCACAATTTCATCTGCGGGTGATTTCTGGCTACGATAAAAATACGCGGCCATTTTCGGCAGGCGGTAGATATCCATAACGCCATGATAGCAAATTCGATCACCAGACCCAAATTCCTTGTGGGTATGGTAATCAAAGGCACACCAACCAATTGCTCCGCTCACATCAGAATGTCCGATTTGCAGATTGTGCTTGCGCGCATGGATTAAGGCGTGCTCCACCCGGCGCTCCTCGTGATCCCATGTTTTGGTCGGGAACATATGGCCCCCGAATTCGGTGATCAGATGGGGCCGCGTAAGAGGAGTCTGTATCCCCTCTGCAAAGTCATTCAGCGTAAATACATCTTCCAACTGCTTACTTTTAATGAAATTACGCACGCCCCCTGTCTGGCGGTTTGGATCGAGTGCCTGCGCCAGTGCATTTGTTTGCGTATACAGGTCGTCATGATCCGGCGACTCATTGATGCGCACCCCCCACAGGATAATGGAAGGGTGATTACGGTCCCGCACAATCATCGCGCGCAAATCCTGCAAGGCCAGAGCTTGCCAGGCCTCATCACCGATAAACTGCCAACCCGCTATTTCCTCCATAACGAGCAGGCCGATTTCGTCACAGCGATCCAAAAAATGCGGCGATTGTGCATAATGCGACGCTCGGACCACATTGCAGCCCAACTCATATTTGAGAATATCAGCATCCATCCGCTGCAGCCGTGCTGGTGCTGCCGCGCCGATATACGGATAAGTCTGGTGGCGATTTAACCCAAATAATTTCAGCGGCTTCCCGTTTAATAAGAAACCTTGGTCAGTTGTGAACTCTGCGCTGCGGAAGCCAAATCGGACAATTTCCTGATCGACCGGAACCCCGTCGAGCGATAAAACAAGACGCAGGTTGTAGAGCACCGGGTTTTCCAAGGTCCACAAAGTGATGTGTTCCAGCCCTGAGAAAGACACGGTGACTCTGTCTGCGTCTATCTTCTGACTGTACTGTGCGACGGCGTGCCCCTCTCATCTTCCAGTGTCGCTTCAAGGGTCAATCCAGGGGACCACTGGGCTAGCTCGATATCACAGTCAAGCTCTGGGGAGGTGAGCACCTGGTTTGGCCTGACAAAAACACTGACCATGTGGCATGGCTCAACTAAACGCAGAAATACATCACGGTAAATCCCTCCAAAGGTCAGATAGTCGACCAGATGTCCATAAGGGGGAATGTTTTTGTCTTCGGTCGCATCAACATAGACCGTCAGGACATTTTCACCAGATCGCACATTTTCGGTGATCTCAAACGAGAAGGGTGTGTACCCACCCTTATGTACTCCAAGCAGTTTTCCATTGAGGTAAACGGTACACATCAGCATCACACCGTCAAAGTCGATGAACAGGCGTTTGCCAATCACATCCTCGTCAAGCGCAAAACCGCTTGCGATAGGTGGAAACGAACTGGTAGTCGCAGTTATCGACAAAATACCGCGCAAACAACTTATTCGTATGCGGCAGGGTGATTTCTTCAAATTGATCATCTGGCAAGCTCTGGTCAACCTGCTTCGGAATGAATAACCAGTTTTGGTTGAAATTATGAACTATTCTCATTGATGCAATCCTGAGTGCTATTCAGCCCGCGCTTAATTGCTTGACTTTTCTCCAAAACCCAGTTTATACTGAAACTACACGAGTAGTCAACACGTGTTGACGAAATTAGATAACCAAAAGCTCTTATTCTCTCTCAAGGCCCGAAGGGGCAATTACACAATCCATTATGGAGGAACATTACTATGAAAAAACGTCTTTCTAGTCGAATCGTGCTCGTTGTTCTCTTGCTCGTCTTGGGAGTGAGTGGACTGGGAGCGCACAATCGTCCTGTCGCCGCTCAGGATAGCGAATTAACACTGTGGGTTTATGATGATGGTCGCCTGGAAGTGCTTAATCAACTGGGTGCAGATTTTGAGGCCGAATATGGCGTGAAACTGACCGTCGAAGTGGTCGATCTGAGCGAAATTCGCAACGCCATGACGCTCGGTGCGGCTTCTGGCGAAGGCCCCGACATGATCATCATCCCTCATGACAATCTTGGCCCATTCGTTGAAAATGGATCAGCGGCCCCTATTGATCTGGGTGACAAAGCTGCCGATTTCCTGCCCAATGCCATTGATGGCTTCACCTATAACGGCCAGTTGTACGGTGTGCCGTTGGCGGTTGAAAATATCGGCTTCTTCCGCAACACTGATCTGGTTCCCGAAGCGCCCGCAACCTGGGCCGACGTTGCCGAGATTGGCGCTGCGCTGCTCGACGAGGGCAAGATTCGACTCGGTCATTGGTCTACCCGACTTGACCTATAACAGTTACCCCATCTACACTTCATTTGGTGGCTATATCTTCGGACGTGACGAGGCAGGCAGCTTCACGACAGACGACATCGGCATGAACAATGACGGCATGGTTGCCGGTTTGGCCTGGATTCAAAGCCTGATGGAAGATGGCCTTGTATCGACAAATGTGGACTGGGAAGCGTCCCATGTGCTGTTTGAAACAGGCCGTTCGGCCTTCATCATGACGGGACCTTGGGCAATCAATCGCTTTGATACGGCTGGTGTGCCCTATGCGATTTCCGCTTTCCCGGCGGCTGAAGCAGGCGGCGAACCCGGCTATCCTTTCCTTGGCGTGCAGGGACTTGTTATCAATGCAAATAAACCGAATGTTCTGCTCGCGCAAGTTTTCGCGGTCGACTTCCTAGCTACAGAAGAACACTACCAGATGATTTTTGATGCGGAACCACGCCCGTCTGCCTGGGCCTCGATCTTCGCTTCCGCAGAAGATCCCAAATACGGCTGGCTTTAACGAAGCTGGTGTCAACGCCGTCCCAATGCCTTCCATCCCGGCGATGGGGTATGTCTGGGACGCCTGGGTGAACGCAGGAGCGCTGGTTGCTCAGGGCGAGCTAGACACCACAAGAAGCATTGGACAGCGCCGTCGAGCAAATCCTGGCGCAGGTTGAGCAATAAATCCTCAATAGATGGGGGAGTGAAGAGTGGCAGTCTGAAGATTGCCACTCTTAGCTTCAGGGTGCGAAACGTTTGTGACACAGGATATCTGCCTGGACAGCCAATGAGTAAAAACACATAAATCACACCAACACCACCTTATCCAGATTTGGCTATATTGTTAACCTTGCACTGCTATCTATCGGGTTCTTCCTCATCCTCCAGCTTATTCTGAAACTGCTGTCGGATGGGCTTTTCCCGCTGGCATCTGCTCTGAGCGCCATCACCGTTTTCCTGGCAATGATCTACCTACGGCGGCGCTTTTCCCCCTTACGCTGGATCGGGATTGGCATGGCGCTGGCAATGCTGTTCACCCTGTACCCTATTCTTTACACCTTCTATATTAGCGTAACGAATATGGGCAGCGGACATCTGATGTCTAAACAGCAGGCGATCACCCGGCTGGAGAAGCAGTTATATCTGCCTGAAGGCGGCGAGATCTATAGCTGGACAGCATTTCAGTCCAAAGACGGCGATTATGCCCTGTGGCTGATGCCAGAAGAAGGGCCAGGACTGTTGGCTGTCCCTGGAAAGTCACTTGAAACTGCCACTCCTGGCGAAGATGGCGTCGGGAATCTGGACGAAAACGGTATTCCCGTGGCTATCGACGGCTATGAACGGCTGCCCAAAAATAAAACGGTTGCAATCATCTCCAAGCTAGGCGAGATAGATTTTGGCAAATCGCCCCGACGCCGTGCGCATCCGTTCAATGCAGGAAGCCGCGGAGCTAAAGCTGAAATACCATTACGATAAAGCGCACGATGTGGTGATTGATCAGGAGACGGGTGTTGTTTACCGGCCCAGTAAAAGGGACGTTCACTTCCGAAGATGGCGAAGAATTATCTCCGGGCTATATCGTCTATATTGGCATACAGCACTTTCAAGACTTTTTAGGAAATTCCCGTTTCAGAGAACCGCTTATAAAGATACTGATCTGGAACATTGTTTTTGCCTCCATGTCAGTTTTTATCAGTTTTGCTGTCGGCTTGATTGTCACCCTCTTTTTTGAAGACCTGCCGGGCAATCGCCTGATCCGCGCGCTGCTGATCATTCCCTGGCCTATCCCGGTGCTGATTTCGATCCTGATCTGGCGCAGTATGCTTAATCCCGATCTTGGCTTTGTCGCGCCGATGTTGGAGTCAATTTTTGGCAGTTCACCGTCCTGGTTCCAAAACGCTGCCTGGACCCGGTTCGCGGTGATCATGGTCAATGTGTGGCTCTCCTATCCTTACTTTTACGTCATCTCAGCGGGAGCCATTCGTTCAATTCCCAGCGAAATCTACGATGCGGCGGTGGTTGATGGCGCAAGCTACTGGGGAAAATTCCATCACATCACCCTTCCTCTCCTGCTGCGGATACTGATGCCGTTGTTGATCGCCTCCTTCACATTCAATTTCAACAACTTTAATGTGATCTATATCTTCAACTTCGGCAACCCGCCCATGCCCAATACGATTGTGCCGATGGGCCACACCGATATCCTGATCTCGTTCATCTACCGGCTTGCCTTTATTCCATCCCACGTCACAAACTATGGTTTGGCGGCAGCGATCACCGTGATGCTGTTCATTCTGATCAGTGTCATGGTTATCTTTCAGGTACGCTTTACTAATCTCTTCCGAGAGGCGGAGTAATCATAATGGACAAAACGCAAATATCTCCTCTGTCTCGCAGGAGCAGTTTCAGCCAAATCCGAGCAGAGCGATTGTTTAGTTTGGGAGCTACGATATGCTGTCGCTGTGATCCTCATTGCGTTTGCGGTTGCCCCCGCCCTGTGGGTTCTCTCGGCGTCGCTTAATCCGGCAAAATCGCTGGTAGGCGGAACGCTCTGGCCCCGATAATCCCGGCTTTACCAATTACCGGCGAACTGCTGACTAATGATTTTTTCCCCTATCCGACGTGGCTGCTGAACTCTCTGAAGATCGCCTCTATCACGACCATGTGTGACAGTAACTATCACTTGTCTGGCTGGATACACTCTCTCCCGTTTCCGTTTTAGAGGTCGGCGGAAGCTTATGATCGCGATCCTGATCCTGAATGTATTTCCTGCCATTCTGGCGATGGTCGCCATTTTCTCCACCATTCAGCAGCTTGGACTGCATATACCGGGGTTAGGGTTAGATACTCATGGCAGCCTGATTCTGATCTATGTTGCAGGCTCGATGGGCATTAATGTGCTCATGGTTAAAGCCTATATTGACACCATCCCGATGGAATTGGACGAGTCCGCCTTGGTGGACGGTGCAAGCCATTGGCAAACCTTCCGGCATATCATTTTGCCAATTATGACTCCCATTGTCATTACCATCGGTGTGCTGACGTTTATCTCATCCTACGGTGATTTTGTGATTGCCAAAGTCCTGCTCAAAAGCTCAGACAAATTAACGGTGATGGTTGGGTTAATGTTGTTCCAGACAGACCGTTTTGATCGGGATTTTGGCATGATAACGGCTGGCGCAGTTATTGCGGCCATTCCTATCATTCTGATCTACATACCACTCCAGAAATACGTCATCGATGGGCTGACCGCTGGCTCGGTAAAAGGGTAATGAACATGCGCACTTTGAGGATCACCGCCAGCGCGTTTGTTCTCGTGCTGCTACTATCAGCGCTGCCAGTAGCACAAGGCCAGGAAAACACTCATTTTTACTTTGGGGTTGACCTGTCATATGTGAATGAAATGGACGACTGCGGGGCTGTTTACCGGGAAAATGGCGAACCGCGTGACCCGTTTGTGCTGTTCCACGATCATGGCGCAAATCTCGTTCGGGCGCGCCTCTGGGATAATCCGGATTGGACAACCTACAGCACCCTAAGCGATGTCAAACGAACCTTCACTCGCGCCCGCGATGCCGGGATGTCTACGCTGCTGGATATTCATTATTCCGATAACTGGGCCGATCCCAGTCGCCAGGAAATTCCGGCGGCATGGCTCGATATAAGACGATGTGGAACTCGCTGCTGCCGTCTACCAGTATACCTACGACGTTCTGCACGGAACTTCACGCCGAAAACCTGACTCCGGCCTTTGTCCAGGTAGGCAACGAAACAAATTCCGGCCTGCTCAAACGCGACGCAGTAGAACTGGACTGGCCGCGCGACGCGCCGCTGTTCAATGCTGGTATTCAAGCGATCCGCGATTTTGCCGCCGAGACGGGGACTGACCCGCAGATTATCCTTCATGTCGCACAGCCCGAAAATACGGATTGGTGGTTTACCGGGGCTGAAGAAGCTGGCGTTACGGATTTTGATGTGATCGGTATCTCCTATTATCCCCAGTGGAGCACCTTCTCGATTGCGGATTTGGGCGCGCAAGTCAAGTACCTTCGCCAGCGTTTTGGCAAAGCAGTGATGGTTGTCGAAATAGGGTATGCCTGGACCCGTGACGCGGTGGACGAAACAGCCGATAATATTCTCACGCAGGGTATTCGCGGCTATCCCTTTACCCCAGAAGGCCAGCGCCGTTTTATGACCGACGTCACACAAAGTTTGATCAGCAACGGGGCGCTGGGCGTCGTCTATTGGGAACCCGCCTGGGTATCAACGGAATGTTTTACTCGCTGGGGGCAGGGGTCTCACTGGGAAAATGCAACCTTTTTCGATTTTCACAACAATAATGAGGCATTAGAGGCCATCAACTTTCCAAGCCAGGATTACTGGTATCCGGAGCGTCCGGCGGACGGAATCATAGAAGAGAATTACGGTGCTCCTCTGGTTACGGATGAAACCTCCGATGTGCTTGATAACATCACAGCGTTGGATCTGATGCAGCTCTATGTCTCTAAAAGCGAGAATTCAATCTCTTTGGCGCTTACGACCGTGGGGGATGTGAGTGTAGGGCAGGGAAATACCCTGATCTACTTTGACACCACTCATGATGCTCAAGGGGCAGACGTTGATCCTGGCAAGCGTCCGATCACCGCCAGCGATCCCTTCAAGCCCGAGTTTCGTCTTGATATCAATTCCAGCGGCAGCATATTGTTTAATGCCTGGAATGGAAGTGAATGGGAACAACTCGCGTTTACTGGCAACAGCACGATCCTTGCTGGCGAACCTTCTGTTCTTGAAATCCAAATCCCGCTCGCATTGCTTGGCCATCCAGATCGTTTATATCTTGCCGTGCTCAGTACAGATCGCAGCCGCGCCCATACAGCAGGCGATATTCTGGGTACAGCGTTCGTACCTTCTGATTGGTCGACAGAACTGATCCTTGATCAGTTTATCGAGGTTCCACTTACCGAATAGACCAGATACCCGTGTGGCGGGTAAACAAGGACGTCCAGAATCGCGGCATCTACCTATGAAAAAGACCTCTTGTCGACTGTTTTGGTAAGTCTACTCAGAGGTCTTTTTTCGATTCATGAGTTATTCCCTAAATTCGGAATGCCCTATGGGACACCCGCTTACCCTGATCTAAGCGGAAGACGGATTGATTTCAGAAAACTGGGACGGTTGCTTAGAAGCTTTTGCAGGGCAATGAACGCGAACAACAGAATACCAATAATGATCTTAGTCCACCAGGGAGTTAATGATCCATCAAGAGTTAGATAAGTCCGAATAACTCCTGGTAGCAATGCGCCAATAAAGGTACCGATGACATAGCCGACTCCGCCTGTCAGGAGCGTACCACCAATAACAACGGCTGCAATAACATCCATTTCGGCCCCGACCGCAATCGTCGAATCACCTGAACGTTTGGATAGGGATAGGACAATGCCTGCAAAGGTTGCCAGAAAGCTGCTCAGCGCGTAGACACTGATTGTCGTACGCGCAACGGGTACCCCCAGCAGCAGTGCGCCTGTGTCATTTCCACCCATGGCATAAACATTACGCCCAAAGCGCGTGAAATGTGCCAGGAAGAAGCCAAGTACAACCACTACCAAAAAAGCACCTGCTGCAAAGGTAAACCGGCCTTTATCTGGAAAAATATACACGAGTTTTGAGACTTCGGTATAGAACGGATGCTTGATCCGGATCGAATCGGTACTCAGGACATAGGCTCCGCCGCGTGCAAGAAACATACCCGATAGGGTGGCTATGAAGGGCGGAATCTTGAAGTAGTAGATGATTGCCCCCATAGCCATTCCAAAAACGGTGCCGATGCAGAGCATGAGCGCAAAGACAGTACGAGGATCCATTCCCTCGCGCTGGATCATCAGGGCGCAGAACACACCTGTGAAACCGATCACCGAACCAACCGATAGATCAATCCCACCAGAAATGATCACAAAAGTCATACCGATTGCGGGAATACCTAAATAGGCATAGTCTCTAAGCAGGTTACAGACAACGCGCATGGAGCCAAAGCTCGAAAAACGCGAGTAGCAGTAGGCATAGAGCAGAATGAATACGACAAAAGTCATTAAGAGAGGGAAAAATCGTAATTTCATGCTTTTCTCCTGAAGGGCCGCATAATAGTTCCTCTGAACTCTGCCGACTGAAGAAGCAAGACCGCCAAAACCACAATCGCTTTGACAACAAGGTTCGCCGTGGGATGTAACTTGCTGACATAAAGGCCAGTAATCAGGCTCTGGATAATCAACGCACCTAAAGCGGTGGTTACCAGGTTGAAACGGCCACCTGTTAGCAACGTTCCACCAATGACAACTGCTAAAATAGCATCAAGTTCCGCCCACTCACCCGATGTGTGGGGGTCTGCTGACTTAACTTCCCCGGCGACCTTCAGCCCGGCGAGAGCAGCGCACATCCCTGTAATGACATAAGCGAACAACTTGATCAGGGCGGCATTGATGCCAGCATAATAACTGGCACGTGAATTGATTCCGACCGATTCAATCATCATTCCAATTGCTGTCCGGCGCACTACGACATATACAAACAGCAATACGGCTACAGCCAGATATATGGGGAAGGGTACGCCAAAAATGGTTCCCCGTCCCACGAACGCCAGTGTTTCATTCTGAAATGTGGGTGACTGCCCATCAGTGATCATTTGGGCGATACCACGTCCAGAAATCATGAGAATGAGCGTGGCGATAATCGGCTGTATGTCGAAGAAAGCTACCAGAATGCCATTCCACAGACCGCACAGCGCTCCCACTCCAACGGCAATGAGAATGACAAACCCTGGACGATAGAGTATGTTATCGGAGCCGTTTTCGTAGCGGTTAATGAGCACAACAGCAACTGCCGAACAAATCGCCATTACTGCGCCAACAGACAAATCCACGCCCTTGGTCGCAATGACTAAGGTCATGCCTACACCCAGTAGGATAATAGGAGCTGCACCGTCAAGGATACTGATCGGGCTGCCAATTAAGCGGCCATTGACCATGCGTATATTAAAGAAATTGGGCGAAATGATTCTGTCACCGATTATGATCAAGATCAGGGCGACAACGGTCCATATCGTACGGCTATGCTGCTTCAGCAAAATGCCAATCTGTGAATCGCCTTTTCTACCATTCAGGAGAGTGGTGATTGTTTTTTCACTCATCAGTTAGCTCTCCGCAATTGCTTGCATAATCATATTTTCGGAAACTTGATCCCCTTCCAATTCGGCTAGCATCTTGCGGTCACGCAGAACCATTACACGATCGCTGCAATCCACAATTTCTGCTAGTTCCGAGGAGATAACCAACATCGCCTTTCCACTCCTGGCGAGATACTTGATGATGCTGATAATTTCTGCATGCGCCCCGACGTCAATTCCTCGCGTAGGCTCATCCAAGATCAGGAATTCAGGATTTGCAACTAACCAACGGGCCAGAATAACTTTTTGCTGGTTTCCGCCCGAAAGCTCTTTAACGGGCTTCGAGGAGTCAGGAGTCATGATTCGCAGTGCTTGGATCATTTCCTGGGCAAGCTGTTCCTGTTTTTTACGGGACAGGAAATTGAGCACACCCTGTTTGGCTTGAAGTGCAAGGATGATATTTTCTCGCACAGATAAATCGCCAATAATCCCCTCGACCTTACGATCTTCTGGGCAAAGTGCAAATCCCTGGCGAATTGCTTTGCGCGGCGAATTCAGGCCAACTTTACGGCCTTTAACTAGTGCTATGCCTTTTTCGCTTTTATCGATGCCAAATATGAGATGAGCTACTTCTGTTCGCCCAGAACCCAATAAACCCGCTAAACCAACGATTTCACCCTTATTGACTTCCAGGTCAAAATTCTGAATCTTCCCGCGTCGCGCAAAACCGTGAACCTGTAAAAACGGCTCAAGGTCCTTCTGAACGCCTGTTTTTTGCTTATTATCAGCTCCGAGTGCTTCTGTAAGTTCTCGACCCAGCATCTCGGAGATCAGTTTCATTTTGGACAATTCGCTGGTCACGTGCTCGCCAACTTTCCGACCGTTGCGAAGCACCGTTATGCGATCCGATATTTCATAGACCTGATCCAGGAAATGCGTGATCAGCAGAATTCCGATCCCGCGTACTTTGAGGGATCGAATTACGGAGAAAAGAGTTTCAACTTCGTGCCTGTCAAGGCTTGAAGTCGGCTCGTCCAGAATGAGAACCTTTGCCGAAAGGTCAACTCCGCGCACAATGGCAATAATCTGCTGGATCGCAATGGAATAGGAAGACAAATCGCGCGTCACATCAATATCGATGTTAAAAGTCTTTAGTAGTTCCCGGGCTTTGCGATTGGCAGCCCGCATATTGATGAGACCGAAGCGCATAGGCTGGCGACCGAGGTATATATTTTCTGCTACTGAAAGCGTCGGGATAAGATTGATTTCTTGATAAACAGCACTGATGCCTAGTTCTTGCGCATGGCGTGGACTTCGTGGATCAATTGCTTTGCCATCTAAAAGGATAGTTCCAGCATCTTTTTTATAAACCCCTGTGATTAACTTAATCAGGGTTGATTTACCTGCACCATTTTCCCCTAATAGGGCGTGAACCTCGCCGCGATTGAGTGTAAAATCAACATCAACTAAGGCCGGCGTAGCAGTAAAGGTTTTCGTTAGACCCCGTGTTTCCAGCAATGGAGACTGTATTTGCCCAATCGCGCTCATAAGTGGCCTTCCTAACACTTTAACTCTTGAGAAAGCATCGTGGAATCAGGTGATTGATTATGCTATCATTGCTATGGAGCGTGTTATGCTCTTGCATCGTACCTTTCATAACACGCTCCGGCAGAGGGGGAACCAACGTTCAGTTGGCACTGCTTAGTTGGTTTCCCCCGCGAGCTTCAAATAACCCCTAAATCACTGCTTTTTACTGATGATCCGCATCATAGGCAGCGCGGCTGGTGTACAGTTTGCCGGCTACGGGGATCCACTTCGGCAGTTCTTCACCATTCAAAGCCGCAACCACAGCGTCGAACGCGGGGCCACCCATGAAGGGGCTGAGTTCAACGGTCGCATTGGCTTCGCCAGCATCCAGCGAGTTGAAAATGTCGGGGATTGCGTCGACAGAGACAACCAGGATATCCTTACCAGGGGCGAGACCAGCTTCCTTGATGGCTTCAATCGCGCCAATAGCCATGTCATCATTGTGAGCAAACACGGCGCAGATATTGGCGGGATCTTCTGCATTCAAGAAGCTTTCCATAACGGCCTTGCCTTCGGTACGAACGAAGTTGCCGGTCTCGGAACGGATGATCTTCATGTTGGGGAAGAGCGCCATCACTTCAGTGAAGCCGGTGTGACGATCTTCGGCTGCCGCAGAACCAACGGTGCCGTACAGTTCCACGATGTTGCAGTTGCCAGAGGTCGCCTGGACGAGCCACGTAGCGGCCAAACGGCCTTCGTGCACGAAGTCAGAAGAGACGCGGGTAACAAACATCGAGGGGTCGACATCAACGTTGCGGTCAACAATCACCACGGGGATGCCAGCATCCTGGGCTTCCTGCAGAACTTCGTCCCAACCGCTGGTTACGACTGGAGCAAGGATAATGGCATCAACATCGCCCTGAGCAATCCAGGCCCGGATAGCAGCGATCTGATTTTCCTGCTCATTCTGAGCGTCAGAGAACAGCAAATTGATACCGCGAGCTTCGGCTTCCGCCTTAACGGCATCCGTGAATGCGGTACGCCAGGCGCTCTCTGAACCGATCTGAGAAAAGCCGATGGTGAGGCCTTCACCGCTGTTGTCCTGCGCCGTTACAACGGGAGCAATGAATGACAACACGATCAAAACGAGCATAATCCATTTAATGTGACGCATTTTTTTCTCCTGTTATGGCTAATAGAAGGCGAACAATTGTAGGTCTCGGGAAGTATGTGATTGTTGGTTGGGGCTAGCGCTCCTTTCTTCCACAAACTAACGAGCAACTGTTATTTTAAGGAGATAGGGTTCGTGTAATGAGGATATGTGAGCGTTCATGTGAGCGCTCACATACAGTAAAGCATGGTTTTTGCTCAAAGTCAAGCAAGTTCTTAGATGCAGTGATCAGGATAATAACTGGGATTATTAAGTTATGGAAAGGCTAACCCTCTTGTGCTGGATAGTGCATGTAAATAGAATAAAGCAAGTCAATTTAGTTAGAGGGGACAATAAATAGATGCGAACTATTAGATGGACCTTACTCATCCTTGTCCTTTTGAATTTGGCTGTTCCCCCGACTTATGCCCAGGACAATAACGGGGATCGAGGATTGACCATCGGTTTTGCACAGGTCGGTTCAGAAAGCGATTGGCGCACGGCATTCACCGAAAACGTATTTGCCGAAGCCGAAGCACGGGGAATCCATCTGCTCTTTTCTAACGCAGAAAACAGCCAGGAAAGTCAGATCGCTGCGGTCAGATTATTCATCGAACAACATGTGGACGCGATTATCCTTGCCCCGGTGATCGAGACAGGTTGGACACCGGTTCTCCGGGAAGCACAGAATGCTGGAATCCCTGTGGTGATCGTGGATCGCAATGTGACAGCCGATGAATCCCTCTATCTGACCCGTGTCTCCTCCGATTTTGTACACGAAGGCCGTCTTGCTGCCGCGTGGCTTGCTCAAGCAACTTCTGGCAAATGTACAATAGTCGAACTGCAAGGCACGGTTGGCTCCAGCGCAGCCCGTGATCGCCAGATTGGTTTTAATCAGGTCATAGCTCTTTTTCCAGACATGCAGATTATTGTGTCGCAAACGGGTGATTTCAGACGGGATGAGGGTAAGGAAGTTATGGAAAATATCCTCAATACAGAAAACCCTGCTGACATCTGCGCGGTATGGTCCCATAACGATGATATGGCGATAGGAGCAATCGAAGCAATTAAAGAGGCGGGACTGGATCCGGGAAGTGATATCCTGATTGTCTCTGTAGATGCTATTCCAGATATTTTTAAGGCAATGATGGATGGCGATGCGAATGCGACTATTGAACTCAGCCCCTATATGGCTGCCCCGGCTTTTGATGCGATTGCTGCTTATTTTGCGGGCGAAGACCTCCCCAAATGGATCCCAGTGACAGGTGGAATCTATTTTCCTGATACTGCGGCAGAAGAATATGAAAGGCGTAAAAGCTCTTCCTGAGTAATATTTTTTGAATCATAACCGGAAAACTGCTTGATATTTGTAATCGAAAAGGAATAGTAATGCCCAATTCACGAGCGGCGCGTCCAACCATGTTGGATGTTGCCAAATTGGCTGGTGTCTCATATCAAACCGTATCACGCGTGATTAATAACCAACCCTATGTCTCTGCTGAAGCTCGTCAGCGCGTTGAGGATGCGATTGAGATTCTTGGCTATCATCCTAGCAAGGCGGCTGCAAAACTGGCATCAAAATCCTCAAAAACAATAGCCATTATTCTTTATGGCAGTTGGTTTAGTGGGCCGATGCAGATTGCTCTGAATATTGAAATTGCTGCCAAAACGAGTGGTTTTGACGTTATATTAACCAATATCACTGAGCCCAAAAAACAACTGGTTGAGGCGCTAAAAAATGTCAAGGCCTGGGCAGTTGATGGCATTTTGATGATCCTCCCTGTTAAAGGGCTGCCATTCGCAGAGGTTCAATCAATCTGCGGAGTGACACCCGTTATTCAGATTGACGCGGCGAGGGGAGAAGCAATACCTTCCATTGTCACCGATGATGCTTCAGGCATGGCAGAGCTTGTTAAGCATTTGATCACACAGGGACATAATCGTTTTTGCCAGTTGAATGGGCCATTGAACTGGTTCAGTGCCCAGATCAGACACGACACTACGCTCCAGGTTCTGCGATCACATCGCCTGGAGCCGGTTATTACAATTGCCTCGAACTGGACTGCCCCCGGTGGATATCAGGTTATGAAGCGATTGCTCCAAAAAGAACGCTCTTTTAGTGCCATTATTGCGGCAAACGATAGTATGGCCTTTGGCGCGCTTTTTGCCCTGCAAGAGATTGGCCTCACCGTGCCCGGTGATGTTTCACTCACTGGCTTCGACGATATTCCAGAGTCAGCCTATTATAATCCGCCCTTAACCACCGTAAGGCAGAATTACATCAAACTTGGTCTGGTTGGATTTGAGTATCTCGTCCAATTGATGGACGATCCAGATACCCCAGTCGAACAGCGGGTTATTTCCCCCCAAGTGATTTATCGTTACAGTACAGGACAAGCGCCATATAAATAGACTGCCCCAAAAAAACTCGTGAGAATAGGATCAGCTTTCGATGTGTTTTCAAAAAGCTTGACATTTTTTGAAAAGCATGAAATGATTTCTGTGAGCGTTCACAGAGACGAAAGAAAGGGAACATTCGGACGTAAAACACCTCTGTCAACAGATTGTTCAACAGGCAAACCTGATTGTTATCGGCGTTTTTTGTTCCTGACGTTTTACGATAACCGGCAAATAAAATAAGTTTGGAACAAGTTGTGTTTTTTCTCTCGTATATTTTCAAATTCGTACTTAAGGCTCAACTTTATGGGTGTGCTTTTTGCGTCCAACCCGGTATAGGCCAAGGGATAGACTGTTGTCGGTGCTTACCTCCTCGTCCCAAAACAAAATCATGGCGACGTATTGATATGGTTAGTCACCGTGCTATATACGGGCGGTAAGTAGATCGCCGCCAGAAGAAAGTGATCAACTGTTTTGATCACCCTTCTAACCAAATCGCGCATAACAAGCTCCTGAAATTCAAGTTTTATTTCTATAGAAGTCGTAGGTGAGTTGATTATGAAACGGTTAGGGGATTTAAGGCTTGGTGTCAAACTGAATGCCCTGGTTTTGTTCGTACTGGGCATTCTACTTTTTTGTGTGGTTATTCTCTTAAATCGCAACACAAATAACCTGACCAGGGAAGTTGGCGGGGAGCGTATTGCTGAAGAAGCAAATATCATCGAAAGCCGGTTAACTGAAGTTGAGGATGAACTGACTGTTGATGTCAATTTTCTAGTGTCGAGTATCAGCTTTTATCAGGCCGTCGGTAGCCGCGATGTAGCAGATACCAGTGAGATAATTACGCGAGCAAACTTTTCACTGGCGCTTGACGGTATCGCGGTTGTGGATGGCGACGGTAATCGTTTGTTTGACACTGATAGTGATAGTGATACGTCCGAGGAAGATCGTTTGTTTCAATTGGCGCTTTCTGGTATTGAGACCACTGCACTCCTTATCGAGAATAATTCCGGTAAAACTGATATCAGCATCGCCGTTGTAGCCCCCGTTGTAGACAGTCATGGGAACATACTCGGAGCAACTCAACTCAGCCGCCGCGTGGATAGTGATTTCCTTGAAGAGATGAATTTTGGCCGAGAACCTGTGCATCTAGGGCTGATTTATAATGACCAGATATTAGTCCGCACCGCTGCCAGTATGAAGTCGCAGCCCAATATCCCGGGTGATGTACTGACCAATGGCGTTGGATTTGATCAGATAGCAGTTCAACGCGCGCAAAGTGGGCAGATTATCATTGAGAATGATTTGATACACGGTAATGATGGTACTCCGCATACTGTAGCCTATATTCCTGTTCTGGCTGGCGCAGAGACCTCGCCTGCTGTGATGATGGTGCTGGTAGATTTAAGCGAAATAGCCTCTTTTCAGAACAGTATTTTAGAGAACACTATCGGGATTTTCGTTGCACTCACGGCACTTGCGATTGCGGTTATCTATATCGTTATCTATCGCACCACCATTCGCCCGCTTAATAAGCTAAAGGCTATCGCTCAGACGATCACAAGTGGGCAGTATGCCGAACGAGTTCCTGTCCACACAAGCGATGAAGTAGGGCAGTTGGCTGGAGTCTTTAACGATATGGCACACGCGGTTCAACAAAGAGAGTTAAGCCTCCGAGCCGCGCGAGAGCAAGCAGAACGCGCCGATAAAGTGAAGTCGATGTTTCTGGCGAGCATGTCGCACGAGCTTCGAACGCCATTAAATGCTATTATCAATCTCACCAAGTTTGTTGGATTAGGTATGTATGGCGAAGTGAATGCTGAACAGGTTAACGTTCTCAACATGGCCGAAGCAAGTGGCAAACATCTTTTGAATCTTATCAATGATGTGCTGGATATCTCCAAAATCGAAGCTGGCTCTTTGGAACTCTTTGTTGAAGAAAACCTGAGAGTAGAGAAGGTGATACAATTTGCGGTTGAAGCAGGACGAGGGCTTTTGGTAGGAAAACCGGTTAGTATTGGATCGATTATCGAACCCGATTTGCCATCAATAACGGGAGATGAACAGCGAATTCGACAGATTATATTCAACTTAATTTCGAATGCATGTAAGTTTACCGAAGAGGGATGCATCACAGTCCGGGCCTTTATTCAGGACAGAGAAATGCGTGTTTCTATCAGCGATACAGGGCCAGGGATTGATCCTGATGAGCACGAGGCAATCTTTGAGGTATTCCGCCAGGCGAAAGCAGGATTACGGAAGGGAGGAGGAACAGGCTTAGGATTACCCATTTCCCGGCGGCTGGCCGAAGCGCATGGTGGTCGACTGTGGATGGAGAGCACACCGGGCCAAGGCACTACATTCCATGTCGCTTTGCCACTCAAGTCAGGGTTGGTGCCTACTATATGAGATGAGGAACAAATGATCGCGCAGCCCGCAATATTATATGTGGAAGACGATCCCCTGAGTCGCATTGTTATGAACGATCTTTTAAAGCGTGGGATGCATTATGAGAACGTGACTATTTTTGAAGATAGTGCCAACTTTATGGAAAGACTGGAATTACTTCCATCAAAGTTAGACGTCATTTTTTTAGATATTCACATGACACCGCTTGATGGATTTGCTATGCTGCGACTGATTCGGGGTAACAAAACCTTTCAGGATACGCGTGTTATTGCGCTTACGGCAAGTGTCATGAATGAAGAAGTGAAAATGTTGAAGGATGCTGGCTTTGACGGAGTTATCTCAAAACCACTCGATGCTGATTTATTTCCCAAGACTCTGCAACGTATTCTAAGCGGTGAGCAGGTATGGCAGGTGAAGTAGACATCCTATTTTTGGCTTACAGGTTGATCAGCCCGCATTTATCCGGCTGCTTTTTGCGCTATTCTCAGGAAACAGTGAAATGACCAACGAACACGCCCTAATCATAGATGACGATGCCTATAGTGTCCATGTAATGGAAAGACTGCTGGACTACGAAGATATCTCCTATACGTCGATCACCGATCCCACAGAGCTGGAAGTTACATTAAAAACACTGGAAAAAGTGGATATAATTTTTGTAGATCTTGAAATGCCCAAACTGGATGGGTATGAAGTGCTGGAAATACTCAGGAAGAACTTAGGACCAGAGGCCCGGATTGTGGCGTGTACGGTCCATACGGCTGAGATCAAAACGACTCGTAAGCTTGGTTTTTTTGGTTTTGTCGCTAAACCATTGGAAATGAGCCGTTTCCTTGATCAGTTGCATCGCCTCTTGAACGGGGAATCTGTTTGGGACACAGGTGTATAAACCAGGTACGGCTCCTTAATGCCTTGCGCATCTTACGCCGCCTGGTGACATGAAGCGGGCAAATCCTGCACTGCTTGCCAGACTCCTAAGAGAGAGAGTTTCGTCCCCGCTAACAAACTTTTCGTAAAAATGAATGGATCGCTTCTCCGCGTAGCAATCTGCCAAATTATTGGCGCGGTCTGCGCAGATTTTGATGTTCGCAATTTGCAGCGATCATCAAGACTTTATCTTATTCTGAAAAGTTGAGTTTAGTAGAAAGCTATTGGCTATAAATCAACTTACCATTAAAGCAGATCGTGGACGTCATAGCATAAACCGCCATATCTATGGGCATTTTGCGGAGCATTTGGGCCGCTGTATTTATGATGGGTTGTGGGTAGGGGAAAACTCGCCTATCCCGAATACGCGGGGTATTCGCAATGATGTCATTCAAGCGCTGCGCAAAATCAACATCCCCAATGTGCGCTGGCCCGGCGGATGTTTTGCTGATAACTATCATTGGAAAGATGGCATCGGCCCCAAAGATAAACGCCCTCGCATGATTAACCAGTGGGGCACAGTAACTGAAAATAACCACTTTGGCACGCACGAATTTATGGATCTGTGCGACTTGATCGGGTGCGAACCTTACCTCTGCGGGAATGTGGGCAGTGGTACCGTGCAGGAGATGAAGGAATGGGTCGAGTATTTGACCTTTGATGGGGACAGTCCTATGGCAACCTTGCGCCGGCAAAACGGGCGTGAAGCACCCTGGAGCGTACCCTTTTGGGGTGTTGGCAATGAAAACTGGGGCTGCGGTGGCAATATGAGTCCCGAACACTATGCCGAGCATTATTGCCAGTACCAGACCTATCTCGGTAGCTATGGTGATAACCGCCTGCTGAAAATTGCCAGCGGCTATGGTGGAAGTGACACCTCTGGCGAGGGACTCGATAGACTTCTAGGACGGATTTTGGGCCGTCGTTTTGTCTCCGTTGAAGCCGTCAGCCTGCATTATTATGTCTATCTCCGCGATTCCCTTGAGCATTCAGCGACTCAATTTGGTGAGCGCGAATGGTTTAGCGTGCTGAAAAGAGCTTGGGAAATAGAGGACGCAATCCGCTGCCATGTAGACGTTCTGGATCGGTATGACCCGGAGAAACAAATCGCGCTGTTTGTGGATGAGTGGGGCAACTGGTACCCACCGGAGCCGGGTACACACCCCGATTTCCTGTACCAACAAAACTCGCTGCGTGATGCGCTGGCAGCGGCCCTGTCTCTGCACGTTTTCCATGCTTATGGGGATCGCGTGAAGATGGCGAATATAGCCCAACTGGTCAACGTGCTTCAGGCATTAATCCTGACAGAAAAGGACCAGATGGTCCTGACCCCGACTTATCATATTTTCGAGATGTTTAAGGGACACCAGGATGCTGCTCTGCTGCCTCTGGATATCGACTGTGAGTCCTATACCTTCGACGGCGATCAAATGCCTGCGGTGAGCGCGTCGGCTTCACTTAACCAACATGGAAGCGTTCTTTTAACCCTGTGTAACCTGAACCCGGCAGCCGAACTCACGCTTTCCTGCCAGTTGCAGGGAATGCAAGTTGCGACGGTTACAGGACGTCTCTTGACCGCCGGTGAGATGACCGCACACAATACGTTCACCCAACCCAATGCCGTTTGCCCAGTTGACTTCGACGGCATGCGGTTTGATGGTAGTACTCTGTGGGTACGGTTACCTGCAAAATCTGTGGCGGCACTCACCATCAAGTAGTCAAACAATAACAACCACCACATCCCACAGGCGTCCATGCTCGTGGGGTGTCGCTAGAACGTGTGATGCTCTTCTTTCGTCTAGATATTGACGAATTAGAACATGTGTGCTATACTGATATCAGGTTGCCCAACCTATTTGGTGCCTGAAGGCCAATGTTAGGAAATGGTTTGAACACCCCCTCAAAAAACATAGGGTCGCTGATTGCTACGGGAAAAAAAGACCGAATAGTGAGTAACTTATAAGAATTTCCGGCTGCTGTAATACAATCGCAAATAATGAAAGTTGATCAGAAATGGCCCAAATGCTTCTTTTTCCCCTGTTTTTTGGCATTTAAGACTCCACTTCTGATCAATTTGCTGAAATTTCGCCCTCATCGAGAGTGCATAACGACCCCTCGGATCTGTTTTCCTGAACAATCAGGCCTCGACGACAAAACGCCCCTCAACCACATTATCCGGCTGCGTGTCTGATTTCAGATTCGGCTGTTGGCCGCCGATCCACACTCTGAACTCACCGGGCTCCAAAACCCACTGTCCCTGCTCGTCAGCGAAGGATATCTGCTCAGGTGTGAGCGTGAATTCGACTGTCTTTTTCTCGCCCGATTCCAGGTGAATGCGGGTAAAACCCTGCAATTGAAGCTGCGGCACAGGCAACGACGCTTCTTTATCCTGAACATAAAGTTCCACAACTTCATCGCCAGCGATCTGCCCTGTATTTTCCACCTCGACCTGCACCGTTACGGGTTGGCCCGATGGGACAGTCTCCGGTGTGATTTGAAGGCTGCGGTATGCAAACGTGGTGTAACTCAGCCCGAAGCCGAAGGCATAGAGTGGATCGCCCGTGAAGTAACGATAGGTGCGATTTTCCATGCTGTAATTATCGAAGCCGGGCAGGTCCGATTTTGACCTGTAAAAGGTGACTGGCAAGCGTCCACCCGGATTGTATAGACCAAAGATAGCATTGGCTACTGCCAATCCCCCGGCTTGCCCCGGATACCAGGCTTCCAGAATGGCGGGAATATTTTCATTTGCCCACTCAATGGAAACCATGCTGCCGTTCATCAGCACCAGGATAATCGGCGTTCCCGTATCATAGATTGCCTGCATCAGTTCTTCCTGGATAGGGGGCAGTTTGAGTGTTGCGGTGCGATCCCCTGAACTGACGATGCCAGACGGGTTTCCTTCCTGCTGGCCCTCTTCTCCTTCCAGGCGCTGCGAAAGCCCCATGACCAAAACGGCTACCTGTGATTTTTGAGCCGCTTCAACTGCGTCGGCAAATCCATCATCGGAATTGCCAACAATCTCGCAGCCCTTGGCGTAGTTCACTTCCGTTCCTTCGGCAATAACAGCACGGATGCCTGCCAATACGGAAATAGGCTCCGCGGCAGTGCCCATATAATTGCCGCTCAGAACCAGTGTTTCGTTGGCATTGGGGCCTATGATCGCAATCGAATGAATCTCATTTTTATCAAGAGGCAGCAGATTATCCTGATTTTTGAGCAAGACAAGCGATTGTTGGGCAACCTCCAGGGCTAGCGCGCGATGTTCGTCTGAATCGACAATACTGTAAGGTATCTGCGCATAAGGGACGAGATCAGGAGGATCGAACATTCCCAGCTTAAAACGAGCTGTAAACAATCGTTTCACTGAGCGAGTGATGGCTTCTTCAGAAAGGATCCCTTCGCTAGCCGCCTCTGTCAGTCCGCCAAAATTGCAGGTAATGCCATAGGTCCCGCAGCATTCCAGATCGCAGCCATTTTCAACGGACAGCGCCGCCGCCTCTGCAGGGCTATCGACCAGGCCGTGGTTAGCGTAAATATCGTAAATGGCCCCGCAGTCGGAAACCACGTATCCCTCAAAGCCCCACTCTTCGCGCAAAATCTTTTGCAGCAGCGTTGGGCTGGCACAACACGCTTCGCCATTGACGCGGTTGTATGCGCCCATGATGGAAAAGGCTTTGCCTTCCACAATACACGCCCTGAACGCGGGAAGATAGGTCATCAGCAGATCGCGCTGCGAGACTTTGGCATCGAAGTAGTGGCGGGATGATTCCGGGCCGCTATGGACGGCGAAATGTTTTGGGGTTGCCACCGTTTTCAGATAGGTTGGGTCATCCCCCTGCAGTCCTTGCACAAAACGAACGCCGAGGCGGGAAGTCAGATAAGGATCTTCGCCGTAGGTTTCTTGTCCGCGTCCCCAGCGCGGGTCTCGGAAAATGTTAATATTGGGACTCCAGAATGTGAGTCCTTTATATACCTCGTGCAATCCGTTCCGAATCGCTTCATGATATTTGGCGCGCCCTTCGTCAGAAATCGTCGTAGCGGTTTGCTGGATCAAATCCGCGTTCCAGGTGCTCGCCATTCCAATCGCCTGAGGGAAAACAGTGGCGATTCCGGCCCGGCCAACGCCATGCAGGGCTTCATTCCACCAGTTATAGCGGGGAATTCCCAGGCGACTGATGGGCGGCGCATCGCTTCCCATTTGCGCGACCTTTTCTTCGAGGCTCAACCGGCTGACCAGGTCCTCCACCCGTTCCTCGATGGGGCGCGTCGGGTCCAGGAAAACTGGCGTGCCCTGAGTCAAGTCGAAAGTCGGCAGTTGTTCATGCGATGCCGAAGACAAGGCGGCCTTATCATCGCCACAACTGGTAATGACCAGGCCAGCGCCAGCCGTCAGTCCCAATATCAAAAATTCGCGACGGGAGATTTTGTCACCGTCATGTTCGTTCTTCATGTCCCCTCCTGCTGATGTGCCTGTCCTTGCCGAATAATACATCCATTTCGAGGATAGCAACATAATCGGTCTGAATTGCGTTCGCCTGGAATTCGCCTAAGAATCAGGGCCAGTATAAGCCTAGAAGAAAGAGTACTGAGACTTATGGACCCTGCTATTCGCCAACATCGAACGGCAAAGATGACTGTTACTGTGCATCATAAGGGCGCACCCGTCGCCAACCAGGATGTCGTGGTCGAACAGAAGAAGCACCGCTTTCTCTTTGGGAGCAATTGGGGAGAGAGCAGCATCGCGTTGGCTAACGGCGAGCTGGCAGGAAAAGAAAAAGAACAAGCCGAGCTGCGTAATGAACGCTTTTTACAACTCTGCAATCAAGCGACTCTGCCGTTTTATTGGGCACGATTTGAACCAAAGCGCGGGCAGCCGCAAACCCAGCGTATTCTCAAGGCAGCGCGCTGGTATATGGATCATCAGTGTGTTATCAAAGGCCATCCCCTATGCTGGCACACCCTGACGGCAGACTGGCTGCTCACCATGAACAATCAGGAGATTCTTCAGGCCCAGATCGCTCGTATTCAACGGGATGTGGCGGATTTTGCTGGCGTGATTGATATGTGGGATGTCGTTAACGAGGCCGTGATCATGCCCATTTTTGACCGCTACGACAACGGGATCACACGCCTGTGCAAAGAACTGGGGCGTATCAAGCTGTTAAAGACCATGTTCGAGACGACACGCGCGGTCAATCCTGGGGCGGTTCTGTTATTGAACGACTTCGACGTTTCGCCTGCTTATGACATCCTCGTAGAGGGGTGTCTGGAGGCGGGCATCCAGATCGATGTGATTGGCATTCAGTCCCACATGCACCAGGGGTATTGGGGGGTCGAGCGGACGCTAAGCATCCTCGAACGGTTCGAACGCTTCCATCTGCCGATTCACTTTACTGAAACAACGATCATCTCCGGAGAGCTTATGCCACCTGAAATCGTTGATCTGAATGATTTCCAGGTGAGCGAGTGGCCCAGCACCCCCGAAGGCGAGGAGCGGCAGGCGGAAGAAGCGGTCTTACACTACAAAACCTTACTGGCACATCCCGCCGTGCAAGCGATCACCTGGTGGGATTTGACCGACGGCCACTGGCTTAATGCCCCGGCTGGTTTGCTGCACGAGGATCATTCGCCTAAGCCCGCCTATGATGAACTGGTCAAGCTGGTGAAGGGTGAATGGTGGCTGCCTCCCACAAAAATGACGACGGATAATAAAGGGCAGTTCACGTTTGAGGGTTTCCTTGGCGAGTATGAACTCTCGCATGCCTCCCAGAAAACGATTTTCTGTTTGGACGAAAAAGGCGAGACATCTTTCTCTATCGACCTGAAATGATAGAGATGTGCACCACTTAAAACCATAAAATCAGGTACTAAAGTTCCCCTAAAATACTCCTTCAAAGTTGAACTTTAAGGGTGCATTTTAGGGGAAAATTCTGCTCGTCTAGCCAATACGGTTGCTGACATGAATGCCACGCCTCCAAGCGAAATCAATCTGCTGGTTGATATTCAAAAAAATACCCTTTACCGTGTTTTAGCGATTGTCTATCTGGTTATGTGGTTCGCCATGATTTTTGGCAACTCGGTATCGGACCACGTGCCCCGGCCACTCATGATGTTGGCGATTGGCGTGATGGCGGTTTGCGGGCTCAGTTTTTGGTTGAGCCAGAGACATCTGATGTTGGCCCGCTACACCCTCGTTTTGGGGCTTTGGCTGTCCATCATGGTTGGGACAAGAACCGCCAATTACGCTGTCTGGTACTACCTGTTCCTGATTGTGGTGCTGATTGCCAGCAACCTCACCAATTTATTGACGCAGGTTCTCATTGCAATAGGCAGTTCTGCGTTCATCCTTTTGACACCCTGTCCCGCGGAACACGTGTGGGGCAGTATTCTGGTGACATGGACAGGGCTGGTAACCAGTTACAGTACATTTCAGGGACTCGTCCAGGCGTTTGATACGTCCTACCATTATCAGGAATATGCGGTAGAGCAGATGAAGCGCGCCAGGGATCAGCGAGCTGAACTGGCCCGGTTGACCCAGGTCTTGCAGACATCACAAGACAGCTTACAGCGCCTCAATATCCAGCTGCGCCACGCGCGCAACGTTGCTGAGGAGGCGCGCCAGCTCAAAGCTCAATTTGCCGCAAACGTCAGCCACGAACTGCGAACTCCTATCAATCTCATCGTCGGCTTTAGTGAACTAATCGCAACCGCGCCGGAAACGTATGGGGTTCCGCTGCCATCTGCTTACCGGGCGGATATCCAGGCTATCTACCGCAATGCGAAACACCTGCAAAGCCTGATCAATGATATTCTTGACATCTCGCAGCTAGAGGCGGCCCAATTAGCCATTATCAAAGAAGATATCGATGCGCGGGTGGTCATTGAAGAGGCAATACAGATTGCCAGAAGCCTCATTGAAAACAAGAAGCTGAGATTTTTTGTGGATGTTTCTCCTCACCTCCCGGTTATTCGCATGGACCGGGTACGGATTCGGCAGGTGATCCTCAATCTGCTGGCAAATGCGGCCCGCTTTACAGATGCAGGATCTGTTACCCTGCGGGCAGCCTGTGACGAAAAACATCTCACCATCAGCGTGATTGATACCGGATTAGGCATCTCATCTGACAAACAAGACCGCGTCTTTGAAGAGTTTTACCAGATAGAACGCCAACTGTCTGCGACAAAGGGAGGAACCGGGTTGGGATTGGCACTCAGCCGGCAGTTTGTATCACTTCACCAGGGCAGGATATGGGTCGAAAGTGAGGGAATTCCCGGTAAGGGCAGCACATTTTCTTTTACTTTACCGCTTGCCGATACAAGCAGTTATTTCGCGGTTCCCACTTCTGGCCCTTCGCCGAAAGAAGAAACCAAACAGGTTCGGCACAGCATCATCTGGGATGAAGATCCCGCAATTATCCAGTTGTTCCGGGGCTATATCCGCAAACATCCGGTTGCTGAGGCGCGTAGCCTGGCTGAGGCTGTGCAGCAGATATCCACTCTGAGGCCGCTGGCGGTGATCTGTGACCAAAACACGGATACGGCTCAACTGGAAGAACACCTGCTCACCGTTAGCCCGGAGATCACTCTTATTAAGTGCCCCATGCCCAGCAGTAAGCGTGTTATCCAGGCACTGGGGTTAGCCGACTACCTGGTCAAGCCCATTTCGCGCCAAGCTCTTCTCAACGCCTTAAAACGCCTGGAGCCGCCTGTTCGAACGATATTGGTGATTGACGATGACCGCGACATTTTAAGAATGATCAGCCGCTTTTTACAAACAAGTTCAGCCGAATACAACGTTCAACTGGCATCAAGCGGACTGAACGGATTGCAATGCATGCGGCAGGACAAACCAGATGTGGTCATCACTGATATTATGATGCCCGATCTGGACGGGTTGATGCTGATGCAGCAGATGAAAGCGGATACCGGTTCTGAAAAATATTCCTGTGATAGCCGTGTCCGCGCGCGGAATGGTGGATACGATAGTGCCCCTTGTTCAAGGCAATATCACAGTCACCAAACAGGCCGGTTTTCAGCCTATTGAACTTGTCAACTGTATCGAAGCGGTTGTCGAAAATCTCACTCTGCTATCTGCGCCAGAATAGCAAGCAGATCAACACGCCCCGGCGGTTTTCTCAGGTAGTAGCTGGCCCCCAGGGAAAGGGCGAGTTCAGGCGTATCCAGCACCGAACAAACCAACACAGGGATATGGCTTGTTTCAGGGTGGTTCTTTAATGTCTGAAGCACTTCCCAGCCATCGGATTTTGGCATCATGATATCGAGGATAATAACGAAAGGCTGCATTCTTTGAGCAACCTCAATTCCCTCCTGAGCATCCTGTACCCCAACGACTGAATAGGATGAGTGAGCCAGATAACGCTCGATCAGGGTGATGACATCGGGATTATCGTCAATAACCAGAATTTCCTTGAAGGGCTGCGGCAGGTGTAATTCGACCAGCAAATTAGAATCGCGCGGGATGTACAGCGTGGCATTGATCTTTTGCAGCAGATACGTCAGGATTTCGTCCTGTTCCAGACTTTCCCGCACGCTGCTGTCAACCTGTTTATCAGCCAATTCCATTTTGATGGCGGGATGGTTGTCTGCCATATCCACATATAGGTAGACCTGGCTACCCGATGACAGCCGCTTGATCAACGTATTGAGCAAATAGACGATCACCTGCTTCAGAATGTTAGCTGGTGCATCGGTAATGGCGACGCCATTTTCGGTAATTAATTCGATAGAGACAGCATACTGATCCGCCAGACTTCTGACGAACCCCTTCGCTTCGAGCAGCAGGCTTTGCAGGTCTGTCGTGGAAAAATCCAACTCGTTGTAGGCGCGCTCAATTTCGCTTTGCGCGGAAATGGTCTCCGCGGGAACCGTTTCGGTTTTTGGGGCGCTCCTCATGATGTGATCCCACAGCAGTTGGGTAAAACCCTCGATGGCTCGGTTCAATTCACGATAGTACTGGCGTTCGCTCAAGGCCAGCTGCTGTACAATGACAGAGGTTGGCTCCTCTTCGATATAGCGTAGTTGGAGGATGTTATAGAGGCGGGCCGGGCGAGATTGCTGGCGAACCGAGTCATTGAGCTGTTCGATCATATCGATCAGCAGCTTACGGACGACCTGAATACGTTCAAGTCCGGATAAGTGCGGGGCCAAGCGCTGGACCAGAGGATCGTCCTGCATGGCAGCAAAATCGTACATGTGCGACAGACACTCGCGAACCTCACGCTCAAGCGATTCGGGGTAGGTTTTCCAGGATTCATGATGATGCTCCAGGCTGTCAGTCACTTGGCAGAGGTATGGCAGTCAAACGGCACTCGTCTTTGTGTATTGTAAAGGTGTCAGGTTTTTCAAGCGCAATTGTACTTCAACTGGCATTGCCCGTTCAATTTTCTTTGAGGAGGTCACAATGTTAAAGCTCAGATTGGCCTTCGTCCTTATGTTGGCGATAGGCCTCGTGATTCCGGCCCTTGGGGGACATGCGAAAGCCCAGAATGATCCTGTCGTCATCACCATGTGGCATATCGCAACGAATCCGACTCGTTTTATAGCGTTTTACCCCCGGCCATCGAACAGTTCAACGCAACCCACAGCGATGTTAAAATCGAGGCCGAAGCAATCCAGAACGATGCTTTCAAAACTCAGCTTCAGGTTGCTATCGCCGCCGGTGAACAGCCAGACATCTTCATGACCTGGGGTGGTGGACTGCTAAAAAGTTATGCTGGATGCGGGCGCTGTACGTGATATCCCCGAACTCGACGGCGATCTTGGCGCAAACTTCATTGGCGGCGGTCTGGCTCCTTCGACCTTCGACGGCAAGCATTACGCAGTTCCTGCCAACCTGGCTGGCGTGTTCCTGTACTATAACAAGCAACTGTTCTCTGATTTTGGCCTCGAACCCCCGGCGACCTGGGATGATTTGTTGAACGCTTGCAAGACCTTCAACAAAGGCGGGATCGTTCCGGTTGCGCTGGGTAATGTCAATCGTTGGACTGGCTCATTCTGGTTCATCAATCTGGTTCTGCGGTCCGGAGGCTCGGAAGCATTCCCGAACGCGTTCAACCGTGTCGAAGGCGCTTCTTTCGCTGCCCCTGGGTTCATCGAAGCAGGCCAGCGCATTCAGGAAGCGGTTGAGGCGAACTGCTTTGGCGAAGGCTTCAATGGTATTGACTATCCCGACGAACAACTCCTGTTTGGCACCGGCATCGCAGCGATGGAACTGCAAGGCGACTGGAACTATGCTGGCTTGCTGACCATCGATCAAGATATGGCCGAGAGTAATGTAGCGGTGTGTCCCCTTCCCGGCTCTTGGCAGCGAAAGTGGTGATCCTCTGGCCCTGGTCGGTGGCACTGGGCAGGCGTTTGCCATCTCGGCAGATGCTCCGGCGGAAGCGAATCAGGCTCTGCTCGAACTGATGGGCAGCGATGACTTCGGAATGGCTGTAGCTCAAAATGGCTTCATCCCCGCCCTGTCTGGCTATGACCAGTACATTGAGGTTCCGTTGGTCCAGCAGATGGCATCTCTGCTGGGCCAGCGCATCATTCGTTCAGTTGGCTTATGACCAGTTCCTGCCTCCCGAACTTGCCCAGGTTCATCTGGACACGACACAGCAGCTCTTTGGCATGAGCACGACGCCCGAAGAAGCCGCTCAAACGATGGAAGCAGCAGCCGCAGAACAATTGGCGGAATAACGCATGATGCGGGCCAGCTTCTGGCCCCTAGCATCGGGGGCGTAGGATGAACTACGCCCCTTTTCTTGTACCGGCCAGAAAGGGAAAACTCCATGACTTCAATGACATCCGTTCTTCGCCGTAGAAAGCGGCAGGTCGTGCGGACACCCCGTTTCCATGTGGACGAAACACGCTTAACTGCGGTGCTCTTTCTGCTGCCAGCCGTGTTGATCTTCGCGGTCTTCGTCTTGTGGCCTATTACTAAATCAGCGCGCTACAGCTTTTACGAATGGAACGGAGTCGGGCCGCTGCAAAACTATGTGGGTTTTGAGAACTACCGCACTTTAATCAACGACCCCATCTTTTGGAGTGCTCTCAAGCATAACATCATTGTCGTTCTGTGGTCCATCGCAACTCAGATCCCTTTGGCTATCGGGTTGGCCCTGCTGCTCACACGCGGGTTGAAAGGATCGAACCTGTTTCGAACGCTCTACTTTTGCCCCTATGGTGCTGTCTGAAGTAATCGTCGGTGTGATCTGGCGCTGGATCTACCATCCCTATTTTGGCATGGCGAATGCGCTGATGCTCGAACTGGGATTTAAGCGGCAGGGGTGGCTCGGAAATGAAGACCTCTCGCTGCTCTGTGTCTCTGCTGGCTACAACATGGCGTTATCTTGGCTTTTATATCGTGATCTTTATTGCCGCTATTCAAGGTATCCCCAGTGAACTCTACGAAGCGGCCAGCATTGACGGTGCCAACAGCTTTCAACTGCATCGCTATATCACGCTGCCGCAACTCAGACCTACGATCCGCATCTCGGTTGTTCTGATGATGGTGGGTGCGCTCAAATGTTTCGACCTGATCTGGGTGCTGACGCAGGGGGGGCCATCCAATTCCAGCGAAGTGATTGCTACGTATATGTTCAAGAAGGCGTTCCAGGCAAACAATTGGGGCTATGGCAGCACATTGGCTTTTGTACTCTTTCAGATCGCTTTTGTGGCGGCGATGGCTTTCATACTGATCACACGCCAACGCCAGGAAGACTGAAACCACTATGTTGATGACACGCCGCTTCTTCACGACTCAACTCTGGTTATATCTCATTGCCCTTTTATTCGCGGTCATTTTCGGCTATCCGCTTGTCTGGATGGCGTACTCGTCATTCAAACCGACGCGGGAAATGGTGAAAGATATCTGGGCGCTGCCCGATCATGTCGCCTTCAACAACTATCAGGACCTTCTCTCCCATTCCGACTTCATGCACTATTTTCAGAACAGCCTGATTGTTGTGGCTGTGAGCGTTCCGATGCTTACCCTGATATCAGCGATGGCAGCCTATGTCTTCGCGCGGATTCGGTTCAGGGGGCGTTCAATTCTATTTTATATCTTTCTGACTGGCATGATGATCCAATTCACGTCACCCTGATCCCACTTTATATCACGCTGCGCGATTTAAACTGGCTGAACAAGCTGAATGCCCTTATCGTTCCTTTTATCGGATTTAACCTGCCCATTTCGATTTTCATCCTGCGCGATTTTTTCTCACAAATCCCACTGGAATTAGAAGAGGCGGCGCGCATTGATGGGTGCTCTACTGTTCGAATTTTCTGGTCAATCGTGCTCCCATTGTCGAAACCAGCCCTGGTAACGGTTGCCATTCTGAGTACAGTTAGCTCATGGAACGAGTATCTTTTTGCAATGGCATTTGTCGGAGCGAAAAACGATGCTTATACGCTGCCCCTGGGTGTGCTGTCGATGGTATCCGGGTTGGGTGTGACCCACTTTGATCGGATGTTCTCGGTGCTCACACTGGCTGCTTTACCCGTGCTCCTATTCTACTTCATCGCTCAACGGCAGATTATCAAAGGAATCACGGCGGGGGCGATCAAGGGGTAATTGTCACCTGAAAAAGCGCCACTATCCAGAAAGGGTCAGCCTGCATCAAGTTGGCACTTCTGTTTGGGTGAAATAACACTGCCAGCCCGGCTGGTATGAATTAGCGCGGCGGGGCGCAGGAGTCACGAATGATAAACTCTGTTGCCAGAGTTACCTGCTGCTGCGCCTGAGGTTTTTCGATTTGGTGCAGAAGGATATTTACGGCTTCGCGTCCCATTTGGGCAAGCGGTTGGCGCACGGTGGTGAGCTTTGGATAAATCATGGATGCCTGTGGAACATCATCGAAGCCGACCAATGAAATATCATCGGGAACGCTCAAACCGTGCTGGCGGATTGCTTCGAGAGCGCCAAAAGCAGATAAGTCGTTCGCAGCAAAAATCGCCGTTGGGATGTCTGGCAGCGATAGTAGTTTTTCTGCTGCTGTGTAGCCAACCTGTTCCTTGAAACTGCCATCAGCGATGAGCGCTTCGTCCAGAGGAATGCCATGATCGGACAGCGCTGCTGCATACCCGGCCAGACGTTCGGTAGCGCTGTTCAACCCTGCCAGCCCTGCGATAAATCCGATGCGGTGATGCCCCAGCTCAATGAGGTACTGGGTCGCTTCATAAGCCCCCTGCCAGTTTGTCCCACTGACGACGGAACCCTTCTGAGTTTTATCCGTTTGGTCAATCACCACGTATGGAAAATCCTGTTTATAGAGCACTTCCAGGTAAGGAGTGGAAATCAGCGGCACAACCAGCAGCAGACCATCCACTCCGCTGTTCATGATCGTGGCCGCATAGGTCGATTCTTTGCCCTGGTAGCGATGCGTCGTATAAAGAATCAAGTTGTAATTCGACTCAGCCAGAGCTTCATCTACACCACGAAGGATTTCACCAACGTAGCCGTCGCTCAGACCGGGAACCAGAACGCCGATCAGGTTGGAACGCCCCCCGGCGAGGCTGCGCGCTTGCTGGTTTGGCACATACCCCAGCTTCTCAGCAGCACGCAGTACCTTTTCTCGCGTGCTCGGTTTGACGAATTCAAACCCGGTCAAGGTGCGCGATACGGTGGAATACGAGACGCCCGCCTCGCGTGCGACATCGTAGATAGTTGGCGTAAGCGATTTTTTACTTTCCATTCGAGTTCCTGTTCGCCTATATGAGGCGGTTATCAATGGACGTGCTAGAGTTTACCCGGTCAGAGAGTAAACATGGATCAGATTCATAAGAATAAACGAGATCCTGCTGTCCTTCCAATCTTTTTCCAGCTTACCTATTGAGCCAGAGTACAAGGCAGCCAAGCGAGTTCCCGGAGTATTTTATGCTCCTGGAACACTGTTACGTACCAGGAACCCCGGAAAAGCGCGTCCGCTGACGTTTACCGAGGAAAAATGTATAGCGCGTTATAGTGAAGCAGGTGTCCCCGAGCTTCACTCTTGGGACGATTGTACCCCTAACTTGACCCCTGCGAGGAAATCCACTATATTTAGTGTAGGCATGTATAAACAAATTTTACGCTAACGTCTAAACAAATCCTCCTGTAAGCGAAATGCCAACATCGTGATTCGCCAATGAAGCGGGAGCAATAGATGCATTTTTACAGTTTTGACCTTCGAGACCCTTTATTTGAAATTGAGGGATTCAAGCTCGGTTTTCAACTGATCACGCTCGAAAATACTTATGGTCTCGATCCAGCTCGCACAACATTGAAAGCGGACGGAGACAACTGGGTCTTAGCCTGTTCTCGTTTAAGCTGGGCTGGACAACAGCAGCACGCCGAAGGCTCCCTTGAAGCTCGTATTCATTCTCCAGAGCATAACCGGCTTTCCATTCAAGTGACGGCCTCTGCGCCGCACAAAATTCGCGCGGTGAAAATCTTGCTTCGTGATCTGCCTGCCGTGTCTGTGCTTGATCTATTGGACAACCCTCAGCCGCTCCCACCCGACGGTCTGATTGAACGATACCCGAACCAACTGCGGACTCCGCTGCTGTTCATGAAAACGCCTGATGGTGCCCATCTGGGCGTCCGCTGTGAAGACCCATCTGCACGTGCCAAACGATTTGCTGTCTACCAGGAGCGGATGGGCCCGCTGGCTGGATCGTTTACGGTTGAATGTATCCACGAGGAAGATGCGCGGCTGTTTTCCACTTCTATGCAAGCACCACCCTGGCACTTTGCCTGGGATGTTGAGGTAGACAAATTCCGAGAGGAACAGTTGGCGTTCATCGAACATGGATTGGGAGTGCCCTTGTGGGAACAGCGCACCGATGCGCCCTCCTGGCTGCGCGATGTTCAACTCTGCTTAACGCTGCATGGGATGCACTGGTCTGGTTATGTATTTAACACGTATGACCAGATGCTTGATATCATCCGCTTTGTCACCAAGCAGATTGAAGGCCAGCATATTCTCGCTTACCTCCCCGGTTGGGAAGG
This sequence comes from uncultured Chloroflexia bacterium, assembly GCA_963753545.1. Taxonomy (GTDB): domain Bacteria; phylum Chloroflexota; class Anaerolineae; order Aggregatilineales; family Aggregatilineaceae; genus CAVWCQ01. Next base: position 3,026,856 of record CAVWCQ010000008.1, on the reverse strand, counting down.
CCGTTATTACTGGCAGTATGGGGATTATCGCCCCGATCCGCTGTTAGGCGGCGAAGCTGGCTTTGCGCGGCTCTGCCAGGAAGCGCGATCTCTCGGTGTGCATCTCATGCCGATGTTTGGCGGCAACTGCGCCAATGCCTGGACCTCCAACTTCCACACCTTTGGCCCGCCGTCTTATATGAAATCGGCCACGCGGAATGTCTTTCATGGCAACCAGCCAGACTGGGATATTAGCCGCGCCCACGATACTGGCTGGCAGGCATGGCTTAATCCCGGCGCACCAGCCTGGCAAACGGAACTTTCCCGCCAGATTCTTGAACTCGCAGATCGTTTTGAGTTCGACGCGATTTTTCTCGATACCGTTGAAGTATGGACCAACGATCCCGACTTCAATATTCGCGAGGGATATCGCCAACTGGTCTGCCGCCTGCGTGAAGGACACCCCGACAGGCTGATTGCAGGTGAAGATTGGTGGGATGGTCTGCTCGACCTCTTTCCACTGTTCCAGCGATCCGGGCCGTGGCGGCAAAGTCCGTTATGGGTTGGACGATATGCGCGGCTGTTTGGTCATATCTGCGAAGGCGATCCCAGCCGGGGCAGCACAGGCGTTTTTGAGTCTGGATTTGCTGCCTACAATCCGGCTGTCGATAGTGCACCTGTAATTCCCACCATTGTCTTTGTCGACGGAACGTTAAACAACTCCCAACCTGAGATTGAGCGTGTGATTGCTCGTTTAGGCAACTAGAAAGGAGGGAACCGACAATAAGCACTGCTAACTCCCTATTGAACACTTTACTCGATAGTTTTTGCTATGGAGGAGAATCATGCAACCCCGTAAATGGTCATTGGTTTATCTAAGCGCTCTGGTTGTTGTCAGCACGCTGCTGATGCTGGCGACGTCGGGCATTACTCCCACCAAACACGTTTCGGCCCAGGATACGGTCAAATTGACGCTAGGCTCATGGGACGACGAAAATGGCAATGTTCGCCATATTGCCGCTATCGCAGATTTCAAGGCCGAGAATCCGAATATCGACGTCGAAATTCTGCCTAATCCGGGTGGTGACTGGCACTCAAAGGTTCTGACCTGGATCGCGGCTGGCGAACTGCCCGATGTCTACATGGCAAACTCCAGCTATATTCCGCTATATGTTGAAGCGGGCGGCCTGGCCAACCTGCGCCCCTACATTGAAGGCGAAAACGGCTTCGATCCGTACGCGATCTTCTATCCTGGCGTGTACGAGAACGGGTTCTATAAGGGCGATCCGTATGTGCTGGCGAAGGACTACAGCACGGTTGCGATCTATGCCAACAAGAAGCTGTTCGATGCCGCTGGCATTGAACTGCCGCAAGAAGGCTGGACCTATGACGACCTGCTCGATATCGCTATGCAGTTGACCGTCAACTCGGCGGGCAACAACGCTGCCAGCCCGGACTTCAACCCAGACGATATTGTCCAGTATGGTATGGACAATCGTGGCGGGTGGTGGCGCAGCTTCCAGACCACTGTTTATTCATTTGGTTCGCACACCATTGCCGAAGACGGCTCGACGTTCGATGGCTACATGAACAGCCCCGAAACGATTGCCGCTCTCCAATGGATGAGCGATGCCATCAATGTTTTCCATGTTTCTCCAACGGCTGACTGGATTTCGGCCCTGCCCAGTGGCGTGATGCCGTTGTTCCTCGACGGTCAAGTCGCCATGGTGTTCGGCATGGGGCCCTGGTATCTGAGCATGTTAGAAGAACAGCCTGACTTCGAATATGCCATTCTGCCGATGCCAACTGGCCCCGGCGGAAAGCATGGCGCGGTCTGCTGGGCGGGCTTCGGTATGGCCCCAACCAGCCAGCACCCCGACGAAGCCTGGCTGTTGCTCAAAGCCCTTGGTACGGAAATAGGCCAGCGCCAGTACGGTGAACACGCTCTGTCCTCCATGCCGTCTATCATGGAGTCCAAGCTCGATCACCCGTTCTGGGCGACCTTCATCCATGAAGCCGAATATCTCGATCAACTAGATGACCTGAGGAGTCCGTATTACCTCCAGTGTATCGGTGATCCGGCCTTCACTGCGGTGATCTTTGGCGACGACGGGGCCGACCTGGATATCGCTAAATACATGAATGAGACGGTTGTACCGGAACTGCAGACCTGTCTTGAGGCGCAGGGACAGACAACTCAATAGCTGACAAAGTCCGACTCTGTTGCTGCCGGGGCAAATTATCTTGCCCCGGCATTCTGTTCAGTCAAAAGAACCTTAAAAAAGAACCGTTCCCGACTATTTTTAGAAATAAGTGGTGTCGTCAGGAAGGAGAAATCATGAACTTACCGAAACCACTGAAAATGAGTTCATCTGCGCGGCGCGAAGCCCTCACATTTTATCTGATGATTTCGCCGTGGTTGATCGGCTTTTGCGTGTTCATTGCCTATCCTGCTTTTCGCTCGTTTTACCTGTCATTCACGCATTATCTGGTTGGGCGCGAGCCGACTTTTGCGCAGTTCGATAACTTCCAGCGAATGGCGCATGACAAAGATTTTTGGCAGTCAATCAAAGTGACTGGCCTATATGTGCTGGGCAGCGTTCCCGGCAGCACCATCATTGCTATTGGTATTGCGATGCTGCTGGCCCAGAAAATCCGGCTTGTCAGCTTTTGGCGAACGATCTATTTTCTGCCCTCCGTGGTCAGTCCTGTTGCGGTCGCTGTTTTGTGGCTCTATGTCTTTAATCCGCAGTACGGTTTGATCAATACTCTGCTCGGTTATATCGGCATTGATGGTCCTGGATGGGCATTCGACAAGGACTGGGCGCTGATCACGATCATCTTTATGAGCTGGTGGACGATTGGCGGTCAGATTGTGATTTACCTCGCTGGGCTGAAAGGCATCCCGCAAGAGTTGTACGAAGCGGTAGACGTAGACGGGGGCGGCCCCTGGGCGAAATTCTGGCATATTACGATCCCCATGCTCAGTCCTACGATTTTCTTCAACGTTGTGCTGGCGCTCATTGGCTCGTTCCAGATTTTCGAGGGGCCGTGGATTATCACACGCGGCGGGCCTGATGACGCGACCCTGACTTATATGCTGAATCTGTATAAGCAGGCCTTCGAGTTCGGCAACTTTGGTTATGCGTCGGCGCTGGCCTGGGTGCTCTTCGTTATCATCATGTTCTTCACTCTCCTGGTCTTCCGTTCCTCGACGATGTGGGTCTACTACGAATCGGAGGTCAAGTAGACATGGGCGAAGCAGCACAAACTCAGAAACAAACAAAGGCGCTCCCAACGCGGCGGGCGCGGCGCGTCACTATGACCCTTACCCAACGGCGTTGGATAGGCCGGATCATCAGCTACAGCATTTTGCTGGTGGGCGCACTCGTCATGATCTTCCCGCTGTTCTGGATGCTGTCTGCCAGCCTCAAACCGGAATGGCAAATTCTGGTTCGCCCAACCATCTGGATTCCCTCCGAATGGCAGCAAAAGCAGGCGGGCACAACCGCTAAAGATTTCCCCCTGTGGCACGTCAACCATAACGGAAAGCAGGTTGAAGTGATCGAAATTGGCACGCGGCGCTATACCACAGCGGTAGACGTGTCGAAGATCGATCAACTTTACTCCGTTCCAGCGGATCAACTGAGCAATGCGAAGTCCAAGACATATGACGACATGATCTTCAATGTTCGTTCCTGGTCCGGTGGTGAGGTTCAGAGTGTTGTTGCGCTGGCCCGCGATGGTGACAACCTGGTCGTTGCCTCTTTGGATACGCTGCGCGAAACAGCCCAGCGGATGCCCCTCGATGAGTTAAATGCCGGGAAGCGCGCCAAAAACCAGATCGGTGATTACAGCTTTATGGGTCGCGAACTTGAGCCCGGATCGACCTATGTTCAGGTTGGGCCGGAAACCCAGCGAACCGTTGTCGGAGATAAGAATATTGCCAACTCGGCGCTCCTGGTGGCTGAAGATGTGCCTGTGAACCCTGTATTTATGCCTGTATCCGGGTCCGAACTGGAAGTTTACAGCTTGCAGGGCCATCCGGAAGATGAAAAATACGTGGTCGCCAGCGTCGAGGCGTGGCAACCAATCATGGATATGGATGAGGCGCTCAAATACGGTTTTGTCGTCAGCAACACCCAGTTCCAGGGAGAACGGGAGACACGCCGGATTAATGATGGGGACATGACCGTTGACACCGTTAAACTGGATGACAACTCAACCCAGGAAGTGCTCGTTTTAGTCGAACGAACAACGCACTCGTTTGTCATCCCCGTGGACAAGGCCAGTACGCTGCGGCTTGCCCCGGTGAGCAAGGGTCTGGGGGAGCCGTTTGTTAAGACGGTTGATAGCGTGCCGGTTCGTTATGTTGATGATTACGATCAGGACGGCAAAAAGATCAAAGTGGTAATTCTGGGGGAACGAGACAACCGCGCCCTCGTCATCCCGCTGACGGCTCTTAGTGCTGCCTTCGACGTCAACAGCAAATCGTTGGAACGTGTCCTAACCCCTCGCCTCCGCTACGAAAACTACCAGGAGGTGATGGCGAAGGATTTGGGCGGGGCGACTTCCTGACCTTTTTCAAGAACTCGGCGCTGATCGTGCTGCTCAATCTCATCGGGCACTACTTCTCGGTGATTATTGTGGCCTACGCCTTTGCCCGGCTGCGTGCCCCCGGCAAAAATATCCTGTTTGTCCTGATGCTGTCGACCATGATGCTGCCCTTCCCGGTGCTGCTGATCCCGACCTACGAGATTTTTGACAAACTGGGCATGCTCAACACTCTCTGGCCTCTGTTTATCCGGTCCTTCTTTGGCAACGCCTTCCTCATCTTCCTGCTGCGGCAGTTCTTCACGAGCATCCCGGTCGAATTGGAGGACGCGGCGCGCATTGATGGAGCGAATACGCCCCAGTTGTTGTGGCATATCATGCTGCCGCTGAGCAAGCCCGCGCTGGCGACGATTGGCATATTCACCTTCTGGTGGCACTGGAACGCCTTCTTTGAGCCTTTTGTTTACGTCAATAACGTCAAGAATTTCACGGTGTCTCTGGGGTTGGCGTTCTTTAAGGGGCAGTATGTATACAACTTCCACTGGCTGATGGCTGCTGGTATGATTGCCATTCTGCCGATGATCCTGATCTTCTTTTTCGCCCAGCGTTACTTCATCGAAGGGATCCAGATGAGCGGGATAAAGGGGTAAAATTGAGCGGCGCTATACTTTTTGATCGCGAGAAATAATGAGCAAGCAATCAACGCAACCACAAACCGGGCAAACAACCTGGGCGATCCCGGTGATCTTTATGCTCTCTGCCATCGGGCTGGCCTACGAAATCGCGCTCACGCGGCTGTTTTCGCTGATTTTTCAATATCACTATGTGTTCCTCATCGTCTCGACTGCCGTAGCCGGGTTGGGCGTAGGTGCGGCACTGGCGGCGATCATCCTGCGGCGAGATGGTATCGCCGACTGGTCCGATCTGGCACGGGCGGCATTGCTTGTCGCCCTTCTGCTGGTCGGGGCGGTCCTGATCCTGTCGCAGCTTCGCTCCGCCTCTCTGAAAGCGGTTGCCTTTACAGCAGCCCTGCTGCCATTTGTCGGCCTAGGCTTTGTATCGGCGTCCCTTTTTAACAACTTTTCCAAGGCGAGCAGCGTCCTCTACGGTGCGGACTTGATCGGTGCTGTGGCAGGACTGCTGTTTGCCCTTGTGGCGATCTCCTGGCTGGGCGCGTTTGATACCCTGATCGCCCTGGCGATTTTCTGTGCGCTGATCGCCGTCCTGCTGGCTGTCATGGGGCGCAACCGCCGCTTTCAGATCGGCGCGGGCGTGGTGACAGGGCTGTTGATCGTCGTGCTCATTACCAATCAGGCGGCAGGATGGCTGGAGTTCTCTCCCAAAAAACTCAAGGACGCCCCACCCGATAAAACCCTCATGACAGTCCTGAAAGACCCAGAGGCGCGCATCATCGAAACCCGCTGGGGGCCATTCGCCCGGTTGGATGTCGTGGAAACAAGCGATGAGTCGGTGCGCTACATCTTCACTGACGCCGGGGCGGGCAGCACGATGGTTCGTTACACCGGCAATGATCAGGACGTGGCATGGCTGACCGGGGAAGTCGCTTTTTTGCCGTTTACCATCACTCCCGATACGACGCAAAATGTGCTGATTTTGGGAGCTGGTGCGGGCCAGGATGTGTTGATGGCCCACCTCGCCGGGGCGAAGTCGATTGACGCGGTTGAGATTAACCCGCTGATGATCGATCTGACGCGGGATTACGCCGATTACAACGGCGGCATCTTTGATCTGGACGGGGTAACGGCTGAGGCAATGGACGCCCGCCACTATGTCGAACACAGCAAAGATCACTATGACCTGATTTACGCCAATCTGGTCTACAGCCAGGCAGCAGCGCCCGGCACATCGGCGCTTTCGGAGAATTACATTTTTACCAAAGAAGCGTTTGAGGCGTATTGGGATCATCTGACGGATAACGGGCGGATCGGCTTTGTCGCGCACCAGGGCATCGAGGGAATACGGCTGCTGGTTGCTGCGCTGGATATGCTGGAAGGGCAGGGAATGTCGCTGCAAAATGCGCTACAGCATGTATCGCTGGCCACGCTGACGGGCGGAGATCCCCAGACCCGAACCTCCGTATTGGTCGTGACGCGGCAGCCGTGGTCCGGGGCAATGGTGAATAACTATGTCACGCAGGCTCACCTGCGCAGCGCGGGCCTGCTCTATCTGCCCATTTACCAGGAAATCGGGTTGGATGCGCTGTCGGTAGGGGCGATGACGCTGGACGACTACGTCAAAGCTAACGCCGACCAGTACAATTATGAGCCAACTACCGACAATTGGCCCTTCTTCTTTCAGTTTGTGCCCGGTATGCCCGATCAACTGACCGAACTGCTGTTTATTGCGGGGGCGTTGGTTTTTGTCTACCTCTCCTGGTCGATCTTTTTCTTCGTGCGGAAGGATCGCCGCCAGTGGGTTCGAGCCAGCCTCGTGCCCTATTTCGCGCTGTTGGGCGCGGCATTCATGCTGGTCGAAGTACCGCTGATCCAGCGCTTTAACCTGCTGATTGGGCAGCCTGCTGCCGGGTTAGCAGCGGTGATCGGCGCGCTGCTGGTCGGCGGCGGATTGGGTAGTCTGGCAAGCAGCCGCCTGGGGATAAAACTCCTGCCGCGTCTTGTGGCAATCATTGGCATACTCATCGCGTTGATCGTCGCGCTGTCGCCCGTGCTGTTCGTGGCCCTGGTGAATTGGGCACTGCCCTTCGGATTTGGCGCACGGCTGGCGGTGACTGCTGCGGCACTGCTCCCCCTGGGTTTCCTGATGGGTATGCCTTTCCCCAGCGGTTTACGCATCGCCAACCAGACCGATCCACGCGGGGTAGCCGCCTTCTGGGGCGCAAATGCCGTGACATCCGTTTTGGGATCGGCGGCAGCGATGGCACTGGCGGTCGCGGTTGGATTTTCGGCAGCGCTTTGGGTGGGCGCGGGGCTGTATGCCGCTGCTGCGCTTGTTGCGCTGTTCGTCTGGCCCCGGCTGCTCTCAGCCGAGTGAGGGCTTGAATGAGGGTTAACGATGCAGTTTTGGGAAAATGATTTAGCCAATACAGTTGCCTTAGATGGCCTCTGGCAGTTCCGGCTGGGCGATCAATCTGGTCCGATCCAGGTTCCTGGCACGTGGGAAGCTCAGGGATATGCGCGGCGGGTTGAGGGTCCAGCTTATTACAGCCGCACCGTGTTTGTTCCCGCCGATTGGCAAGGGCAGCGCGTTCAGATTCAGTTCGATGCAGTGAGTTACTATGCCGAAGTGAGCGTGAACGGTCAGCCCGCCGGATCACATAGCGGGGCCTGGACGGCTTTCGCCCTCGATGTCACAGAGGCGATCCGGCCCGGCGCGGAGAACGCGATCACCGTCGCTGTTACCAACATTGGCGAACGATTTCCGCTGCGCGAATCCCTGGTCGGATTTTTGCCCGATGTGGCGTTGATGTTTGGCGGCATCTGGCAGCCTGCGCGGTTGGTCGCTTTCCCTGGCCCGGCGCTGAGCGAAATCCATGTCAAAGCGGATGTCTCAGGGCGCATTAGCGTGTTGGCGGGAACTCACGATCTTCGACGGGGGAGAAGCCGTTATCCGTGTGCTTGATTTCGGTGGACGAGAAGTTGCCGTTTGGCGCGGAGAGGCAGCAAAACGGCTTGCCGCTGATCTGCTGGTTGAACAGACCCTCCTATGGGATCCTGACTTGCCTGCTCGTTATACCGTTGAAATCGTGCTGGAAGTGGACGGCAAGCCTGCTGCCCGTGCCTGCCGGATGATCGGCTTCCGCGAACTGACGCATGAAGGCAATCAACTGCTCTTCAACGATGGGCCGATCTGCCTGCGCGGTGTGTTGAATTGGGGCTGGTATCCTGATATTCTGTGCCCCGCGCCGGACGAAGCAACCATTCGAGACGAGTTCCGCCGGGTGCGAGAACTTGGCTATAACATGGTCAAGCTGTGCCTCTACGTGCCGTCGCCGCTCTATTTCGACATAGCCGACGAAGAGGGGATGCTGCTCTGGTTGGAACTGCCGCTGTGGCTGCCCGAATTGTCTGACACCCTGCGCGCTCACACTCCGGTTGAGTACGCTCAGATCATGGCTCAGGTGCATCACCACCCATCGGTGGTGATCTACAGTCTCGGCTGTGAATTGGAAAAAAACGTCGATCCAGCCTGGATTGCCAATTTGAACGAGATTGTGCGCGGCGGGGTGGATAGTGTCCTGTTCTGCGATAACAGCGGCTCCGGCGAGGCTTACGGCTACCTGGGTGATCTGGCGGATTTTGACGACTATCACTTTTACGCCGATATCCAGTTTTTCGAGCCGCTGCTCAATCACTTTCACCGAGATTGGCGCAGCCCTCGACCGCTCATCTTTGGCGAATTCTGCGACGCTGACGATTACCGCGATCCGGCGGAACTGCGGGTACTCTATGGCGGCGAACTACCGTGGTGGGCCACTGAACAGAACCCGATCCATCCCCTGAGCAAACTGGCCTACAGCCAGCAGATCGAGCGCATGAGACAGATGAATTTGGGCCTGAGCGCGCCGGAACTGGTGCGCCTGTCTCGCCAGCAGTCCTTCATGATCCGCAAGACGATCCTCGAACGGACGCGCGCCCGCGATGGGTTGGGCGGGTATGTCGTTACGAGCATACGGAATACGCCGCTGTCGACGTCCTCCATGTTCGATGATCAGAACCGCGCCAAGTATCCCCCCGCTGACTTCCGCCGCTTCAATGCGGATACGGTGCTGCTGATCGGTCGCGGGCGGGCGCGGCGCTGGACACGAGGCGGTGATCGTCCCGCTCCTTTTGAACCGACCAGTTTCGCCGCCGGACAGCATATCGCGCTGGTTGTGATTCTATCTCACGCCGGGCAGACGTTACCCGGTGGAACGCTTTCCTGGCGGGTAGAAGACGAGCGCGGGGCGAGGCTGGCGGAAGACTCCCAGATCATCGAGGGACCAATCGTGGGCGGCGGACCGCGATCCGTTGGCAGTGTGCTGTTTGACGCGCCGCTGGTTGATCATGCCATTTCGCTGTGGCTGAGGTTGACGTTGGAACTGCCGGATCAGACCCTTTCCAACGAGTGGCCCCTGTGGGTTTTCCCGCAGGTAACAAATGGCCTGAGGGAATCGCGATCTACGATCCGTCTGGCTCCCTGGATCGGCTGGACGATCTGCGGCTGGCGGCGCGGCAGGTGGACCGGATCACGCCGGATATCACCACCCTGATCACGAGCACGCTCACGCCAGAATTATTTCTTATCTGCACAGCGGCGGAGCGGTGCTGCTGCTTCAGCAAGGGAACCATCCGCTGCCCACTGTCGAGCAGCCCTTCTGGCGGGAAGCGATCAAAATCATCCACCCCTCCCTGACCGCAATGCCACATCATGGCTACGTCGATTTGCAGTTTTATGGGCTGGCAACCGATTGGGCGCTGCTGCCGGATGCGCTGCAAAACACACTTTCCGATGTAACCGATTTTCGCCCTCTGCTGCGGCGGCTGGATGCGCGGCAGTTTGTCCTGTCCGATTATCTGGTCGAGGCCAGGGTCGGCAGCGGAAAGCTGATCGCTTCGACGCTGCGCTTCCAGGGCGGCATGGGCGATCAGCCGCAGGGACTGATCGATCATTTAGCAGGGCGCTGGCTGCTTTTGAATCTGCTCAAATCATTGGGGATGCCATCATGAGTTTGCAAATCGGTGTCGTGTCACCGCAGGATTGGGGCCTTCCGATTGCGTTGAATCTGGCAGTCGAGTCGCCGCCGGATTTCTCCTTCCCTGATCTTGAAAAACGCGCGCGCGCCGCGACCTACGAATGGCTAACGCGGCAGTTTGATCCGGAGGTTGGGGCTTTTCACGGGTTTTACCGCGCCCCCGATCAGTATTTTGAACCGCCGCAGACGGTGAATTTTATCGCGCCCTGGCAGATGATAACCGCTTATGATCGCTATCAGGATCCCGTTTTGTTGGATATGGCGGAACGGGCAGCCGAATGGTTCTACAAGCGGCACGTAATCGATCACCCAATGGCGGTAGTGGCGGGCGGCGTGCGGGATGGGGAGGCGACTGATCATCTGTGGACCAAGTTTGCTAGCGAAGAAGTTCTCACCTGTTTAGCGCTGCACAAACGCACCGGGAAAACGGTATGGATGGAGCGAGCCGTGCAGAGTGGGCGCTATCTGATCCAGGCGCGACGGCACAATTTTGCCCCGCGTTATTCCCTTTCCGGCGGCTGCTGGATTCAGCATGGCTGGGATTCGTGGGGGCGCGCCGTTGAAGCCAACCTGATGTTAGGCAAGACACGCGGCGAACCACTGTGGGTGGATGAGGCCGTTCGCTGGGGCGAGCATGGCCTCCAGATTCAGGCGCAGAACGGCGCGTTTTATCTGATTGAAGACGAATACTACAACACCGATCTGGCGGCGGATGAACTGCGCGGGCTGGTATTCCTACACGAACTGACCGGACGCGAGGACTTTCTGAACGCTGCCCGCCGCTTTGCCGACTGGCATATCGGTATCCAGCGCCCAAACGGTGCATGGCCGATGACGATTGATCGAGACGGGCACGTGGTAATGCCAACGATTGGGCCGGGTGATATTCCCAATATTGGCATAGCCCTGCTGCGGCTGCACCTGGTCACCCGCGAAGCGGCTTATTTGGACTCTGCCCTGCGCGCTTTCCGTTACTCCTTGACTACTCAGGTTGTCCCCGGCAGCCAGCACCCTTACAGCGATCAGGCTGGGGCGCAGTGGGGCTTCTGGTCATGGGACCCCTACTACGATTACACCATGTCAGGCGATCAGTCCACGCATCACACGCGCGGGATGTGGTTCCTGATGGACACCTGGGGGCAACAGCATGCCTGAGGTACGGATCGCGGAACAGCGGTTATGGGTTGGGGATCAGTCGCTGCCCTTTTTGAGCGGCTCAATCCACTATTGGCGTTTGAACCCACACATCTGGCCGCGACTCTTGGGCCGCGTTCAAGAACTCGGTTTTTCAATATTTTCGACCTATGTGTGCTGGGATTATCACGAACTAGCGCCGGGACAGTTCGACTTCACTGGGCGAACCGATCCGCAGCGAAATTTAGCCGGATTTTTGGAACTGGTGGCGAACAGCGATCTGAAGCTGCTGATCCGGCCCGGCCCCTACCTGTACGCCGAGTGGCACAACGCGGGACTGCCGGATCGGGTGGTGCGCTATCACCGGCTCAGTCCAGAGTTCCGGGACGCTTCCGCCGAGTATATGGCGGCGGTGGTGGAGGTGATCCGACCCTATCTGGCGACCAACGGCGGGCCGATCATCCTGTTTCAGGCGGAGAACGAACCCGATCCCTGGCATCATATCTACGAGAAGGAAGAAGGGTTTGGGGATACACCGGGGCTGTTCCAGGAGTTCTTGCGGGAACGCTACCAACGGATCGAAGCACTAAACGATGCCTGGGAGACAAAGCTGGATGATTTTAACCGGGCGCGCCCCGTGACCAGCCCGGCGATCAAAACACGGGGTTATCTGAACCGCTACCTGGATTTTGTGCGCTTCCGGCACTGGGGAATCCGGCAGATCATGCAATGGACGGTGGATACCTATCGTTCGCTGGGTATCGATGTGCCGATCTATGTCAACGCCTACACTATTTTCGATATTCAAAACTGGCGGGAACAGGAACAAATCTGCGATCTGGTCGGGCCGGACGCTTATCCCGCCCAGGAATTCAGCGCGTCGCCGGATGAACACTGGAAATTCCTCGACGTGTTTCGCTATCCGCGCTGCTATTCGGCGCTGCCCTGCATCCCCGAATTACAAGCGGGCATCTGGGACGGCGGGCAGTACAGCGTAGGGATGCTGACGCCGAACCATTACCGGATGGTGGCGCTCTCGGCGCTGCTGGCGGGCATTGTCGGCTGGGACTGGTATATGCTGGTCAGCCGCGACAACTGGCTGATGAGTTCGATCAATGAGTGGGGCAATCTGCGGCCTCATCTGACCGAGGAATTTGCGGAGTTAATCCGGATGTTCAAAGAGATCGATCCGCCCGGCCTGGAAAAACAGGTTCATACGGCGGTGACGGTTGACGTAGTGGAGCGCACAGCGCGATTGGGCAGCGGGGAGAAACTTCGGCGGGCACTCTATGCGGCGGATATCGATTACGACTGTTTTGACGTGGCAACGGGGCGGATCGCCCACCCTTTGCTGTTTTATGGGGGCGGCGATTGGCTGGACGAAGCGGCGCAGCGGCGGCTGGATGGGATTGTTCAGGCGGGCGGCAATCTGGTGTTCTTTCAGGAGTATCCCCTTTTAGATGAACAACTGTACCCGGTAAATATCTTCGATCTGCCACAACCGGACAGTATTCTGCAAGCGGGATATCCGCAGCGGTTGGCGATCAGACTGGGCGGCGAAACGGTGACGCTGAGCAGCGGCGCGTTTTTCATCTTTGAGGACGTTCCCGGCGAACCGCTGATCGCGGAGCGGGTGAACGATGCTATCATGATGGGTGATGAACTGGCTCAACATGTCAGCCTGCCCGTGGGACAGCGGTATACGGTTGGCTTCCGGCAGAAGCGGGGCAAGGGCAGTGTCATTGTCCTCGGTGTGGAACCGGACCCGGCGCTGCTGGTCGCGCTGCATCGCTGGCTGGGTGTATCCGTGCCGAGCCGCGCGACACTGGATCAGGTGACAACGGCGCTCTTCCGCCGCGAGGAAACCTTCTATCTGATCGCGGTGAACAACGGCGGCGAAGAACGATATGTGCGGGTCGCGCTCGATGCGGCGTTGTTCGCGGGCGGACGTGGGTGGGACGAGACTGTTTTAGCGGAGAGATCACGCCTGTCTTGCCAGACGCGATCATGGTCCGGCTGCCGCGCAAGAGCGGGACGGTTGTAGAACTACGAAGGGCAGCAAAATAACACAAAAAGGCCTAAAGTGTATCTAATGTGGTTCATTTAGCCCGTTATTGATCACTGTTTGGCGTTTCATCGATCACTTAAGAGGAATTTCAGAATACTGTTTGCAGCGAATTTTTGGGCGTTTTTCTCTCATTCTAACTTTGCCGAAAAATTAGTTGATCACTTCGGGGGGTTTTCTTCTCGTGGCGATTTTTTACCCCCTATTTTTCGGTATGCTCACCAACCGTTTTCTAACGGTGGATATACTTTGGCAGAAAAAAGCAAAAACAAAAATTTCACCGCAAAGAACGCGGAGAGCGCAAAGAAACGCAAAAGAAAAGCAAAAGTAGATCAACGAAAGTGATGCCAATCATTCGGTCAGAGAAATAAGGGTTACGGATCGCGGGCAGGCCCCTCTCCTAAATCCTCTCCCCACTTTGTGAAAAAAGGACTTACTGTCCAACTTAACGCAGAGAAGGGGCGGGTTAGGTAACCCGCCCATACAGACAAGACGGCGTATAGTGTCAATTATAGAACAAATGTTCTGTAATGTCAAGACCCCTGGTTAGATGTCTTTGACGTCTGCGACGTTGTTTTCAAATTCGTTGCTGCTGAGTTTCACCCCTGGTTTACCTTCCAGCAAGATGGCTTGTTCGACATTCTCCGCGAAACGGTTATTTTCTACCGTGCAGTTCTGCACCCGACCAAAGTGGACGCCGACCCGGTTATCACGGATGGTGTTGTTTTTCAGATGAAAATCGTGGCAGTCCTGGTCCGGTGTCTCTTCGCCCGTATACCCATAAAAGCCGAGGCGGTTATTTTCAATCACATTGTCTTCAATCGTAAAGTTGTACGAGACTTCGTGACCGGGCCAGTGGGGAACCACCGAGCCGCCGCGCGTCCACAGGCGGATTCCTTCGCCATTCTGCCGAATTTGGTTGTGGCGGATGGTGAAATCATGGCCGTGTTCGATGGCAATGCCTATCCAGCGGCTGAACTCGATAATGTTGTCCTCAATGATATTCTCCCAGGAGAAGCCCATCCACATGCCGTAATTGGATCGGCTGCAATCGTTGCGGCGGAAGATATTCCCACGCGAGAACGTCCCCTCAATGGCGTTGTTCGGACTCAGGCGGCAGTCATTTTCCTCGAATAAATTATCGTTACACGGCCCCTGGTAGCCCTTGTGATCATACCCGGCGATAAAGATACCATCGCCACCGCAGAGGCAGCTATTGCGTAAAAACTGGTTGCGCGACGAATGGTAGACCAGCACAATTCCCGCGGCAGTTCGGCTTCGACGCGGATCGATTTATCGTCGGGACGGCGGTAGACGCGGTTGCAGAAGTCGAAGCGGTTGTCCTGAACCCGGTTATCGCTGGCCCGCGAGAGATAAATCCCCCAGCCGCTGTTGAATGAGGCGTTGTTCTGCTCGACGGTTAAGCCCGACACGCTATAGAGCAGAATGCCATTCATCTGGTGCTGGAGATCGTTACCCCGGATGGCTCCGCCCTGGACGTCATTAAACAAAATCGCCGCGCTGTAGGCTTCTTCGATGGGTTTCCAGAGGTAGAGGAAGGTATCAATGCCCTCAATTTCGGCGGTGTCGCGGATACGCACATTTTCCACGATGATGTTCTGGCAGTGATCGGCGCGGATGCCGTGATAATAACCAGAGAGCGCGATCCCGCTTGATCGTCACATCGTGCTGCCCGTCGATGTGAAGGCCAACGCCCGTGTGATCCTGACCGACCAGCAGCACGCCAGCGCCGTCCACCGTCACTCCATCGGAGGCGATGGTCAACCCCTGCGGCAGATCGTACACGCCAGGGGCCAACGTCATACTTTGGCGGATCACCATTCCATCGGTTGGTACAACAATCATGATTTTCTCCTTGTGTTAGAAAGCGTGATTGGCTGCTGAGGAAGCAAAGTCAGTTGCCCGCCAGGATAGCCCAGCGGGACAGGGCCAGTCTCGGCCTGAAGGGTTGTAAAAGCGCTGGTCGCGGTCAGGTGGATCAGATGACCGTGCCAGTAGAAGTGAAATTGAACGGTTTTCCAGGTTGGCGGAAAGTGAGGCCAGCCGCGCAGAACAACCGCGTCTTCTTGCAGATCGAGTTTACAGAAGCCGAGCACGACGGCCTGCCATGCGCCGCCTAAAGCCGCCGTGTGGACACCCAGGTTCCAATGCGGACCTGTGCCGAGCAGATCCAAGAGGGCGGTTTGTTTGAAATAACGGTAGGCCCATTCGGTCAGGTCGATATCGGCGGCAACCAGGGCGTAGGCCATCGGGCTGAGGCTGGAATCATGGGCGGTGCGCGGCTCATAATATTCCCAGTTGGCGCGTTTGATGGCCTCCGCGTAATGGGCGCGGAGCAGATAGAGCAGCAGCACGACATCCGCCTGTTTGATGGCCTGGGTGGTCTGGTAAGGGCCGAGCGGTCCGCCAGGATGCATATCCGGGTGCGGCAGGCGGGCGCGAACGATATCCGGCGGGGTGTCTTCGAGGGCGAAATAGCCGTCGAACTGTTCGATCAGACCGCTGGCAGGAGCGGGTTCGGGCACACAGAGCTTATGCAGCACATCGCGAAAGGTGCTGATTTCTTCGTCGGGCAGAGGGTTGGGAACGCGCTCCAAAACTCTCAGTGTGATTTGCAGGCTGTAGCGGGCGAGGGCATTCGTGTAGGCGTTGTTATCGACTCGCTCGTGATATTCGTCTGGCCCCAGAACGGTCCGAAACTCATAGCGGTCTGTTTCAGGGTTATAAGTCACTCGCGAGACAAAAAAGCGGGCGATCTCGATCAGAATTGGCAGCCCGTACTCAGCAACAAATGCCCAATCGTTCGATGCCTGGACGTACTGCCAGATGGCGTAGGCGATGTCGGCGGAAATGTGAATTTGCTCGTCGGCAAAATAGCTGCGAATTTTTTGCCCGGTGCGCGGATCGGTAAAGACGTAAAGGGCGCAAGTTTCATCCCCGGTTTCCTGGCTCTGCCAGGCATAATAGGCACCGCTGAACCCTAATCCCTCGGCTTTGCGCAGCGCGCCGCCCAGCGTGTGATAGCGGTAGATCAGGCTGGAACGGGCATAGGTAGGCTGAGTGTAGATAAAAAAGGGCAGGACGTAGATTTCGTAATCCCAGAAGATCGATCCCCAATAATCCTGGCCCTGCAAGCCGCGCGCGGAGACGCTCACCTGATCGCTGTGCGGGATATTCGCCAGCAGGTGAAACAGGCAGAAACGCAGGGCGATCTGGGAGTTTTCGTCACCTGCGATCATCACATCGGAAGTGGCCCATAACTTCGCCCACTGTGCAGCATGTTCGTTACAGACAGCCTCATAGCCGCTTTTCTGTGCCCGGTCCAGTTCGGCTCGACACAAGGCGATCAGATCACCCGCCGAGAAGCGGCTGTCATAAACCGCGGCGTATTTGGTCAGGGTGATCGGATGCCCGGCGGGCAGAATAAAATTCCAGGTGGTCTGCGCGCGCAAGGGCAGGGTTTCAAGTTGCGGCTCGGCGGCGGCTCCTGATAACGTGTGGGCGATTAAAACAGCGGCGCGCTGCCCCTGTTCGATGGTGGTAAGGCTGATGCCGTCTTCCTGAACATCGACCTGGGCGAAATGCGTCTCGGCAAAGCGGTTGGTGACAGCCGCATCGACAGCGGAGATCAGGGTGATTGAACAATCCCGATCCGCTTCCAGCCGCCAGTGGATGACGCCTAAATGGAGCCGGGCCATACTCAAAAGCCGTTCGCTGTGGAGTTTGATCGTTCCGCCATTCACTGTCCAGGATACATCCTGGATCAGCAGGCCGCGCCGCAAATCCAGGGAGCGGGTATAGCTGGCGGTTTCGGCGGTAATATCCAGGCGCTGCCCGTTTACTGCCAGATCGAGAGGCGTCCAGGCGGGCAGGTTAATGATTTCCCGCTTCAGAATATCGCCGTCCGGTGTATCGTACAGCCCATTGATATAGTGTCCGACAATCCCCGGCTCGTGGAGGGGGGCGCTTTCGGGCGCGCCGCGCGAACTCATATAGCCGTTGGCAAGGGCAAAAACGGTGGCTTTGCGGACCTCATCTTCAAGACAGAAGACTGCGTGATCGTCGATCCGCCATCCGTCCTGGAATGTGTAGGACTTAATCATAGAGTTAGCTCGGTTTGTTCCGTAGATGTATAGATCACTTTAACCGACCTTCCCCCCTCTGTCAACCTGTTTGCCGCCTTGTTGACAGAAAAGCGGACTATCCTTCATAATGAGTTCAGGAAACTTGTCCAGACAACTCAGCGGGTAAACGTATGAAGAATATTATTGAAATCGCAGTTCCGATTGAGGAAATTGAAGCACGGCGCGAACGTGTCGCCGCGACCAAACGATTTGAGAAAGCTGATCGCGTCCCGGTTATCCCCGCCATTGCTCACCGCTTTCTGGTTCCCCAGGTTGGAGTTCGCTTTAAAGACTACTACCGTGATCCCGAAACCATGCTGCGGACGCAAATCCTGGCCCAAAAATGGCTGTTCGAAAACGTGCGCACCGACGCTCACAGCATCACCGGGGCATGGGTCGGGGCGTGGACTGATTTTCAGAACACCTTCGAATCGGGCAGTTTGGGGTGCGAGATCGTCTTCCCGGACGATGATATCCCCTGGGTGGGGCCGGGGTGGGTCAAGACCGATGAGGATTTGCGGCGGCTGGAAGCGATGGATTATGTGCACGGTGGGATTAACGCGCGGCAGATTGAATATCGCCGCGCTATGATCGATGTGGCTGAAAAATACCCGGTTCGATTCCAGGGGGGCGAGATTTTTTACCCCGGCGCGAATCCGGCACTGACCAATACCTCGGATGGGCCGTTTGGCGTGACGGGCGATCTGATGGGGCAAACAGAAGCCTTCACAGCCTGCTATGAGCGCCCGGATTTCCTCAAAGAAGTGCTGCGCATCGTCACCGATAAAATGATCGAATGGCTTGATTTCTGCGCGGAAGAGATGCGGTCACCCTCGCCGCGAACTTTCGCGTGGACGGACGACCTCGCCGCCTCGCTCTCAGCCGATCAGTTCCGCGAGTTCGCGCTGCCCTACAACCAGCGGCTGCGCTTCCATTTTGATGGCTGGGTGGGGCTGCATATGTGCGGCAAGACGGATCACCTGCTCAGTATTTTTGGCGACGATCTGCGGATTAATGAACTGCAAGGGTTCGGCTATCAGGTAAATCTGGATCGGATTGGCGAGGTGCTGGGCGGGCGCGTGGTGCTGATCGGCAATGTCAGCCCCATGCTGATTCATTCCGGGACGCCGGACGATGTGCGCGAAGCGACGCGGCGAGTGATTGAAAAACTGGGACACTACGGTGGGCTGATCATTCAGGACGGCAACAATATTCCCCCCGGAACGCCGATTGAGAATATCAACGCCATGATGGAAGCCGCTGAGCGCTATGGACGGTATGACTGATGCTCACTGACGAAACTCTAGAACGGGTTGAACGCAACAAAGCGTTTTTGAGGCGGATGTGGGCCCTGGAAAACGAGGAGCGCCCCGGCTTTCAGATTGGGTATGTTGGACCCCGGCTGAAGGGGGGAAAACCTGTTCCCAGCGCCCTATTCTCGACGGAGGGGCCGGATACGGTGCGGGACCGGTTGCTGGACCCGGAGAAATTTTTGCAGGCGCAGCTAACGGAGATCGCGGGGCAGCTTGAATACCGGGGCGATTACGTCCCGTCACTTTGCCCAGCGATTGGCGTGGTTGGCATTCCCTCCGCGTTTGGCTGTGAGGTCGTCTGGTGGGAAAACGATCTGCCCGCCGTCCGCCCGGTGATCGGAACGGATATGGCGCAGGTGTACGATCTGCCGATCCCAGATGTGCGCGATGGTGAGTTAGGGCGCATGCTGGACTATACGCGCTATTTCCTCGAGCGGACGGAGGGGCGATTTCCGATTCGGGTGTCGGATATCCAGGGGCCGCTAGACAGCGCCGCGCTGATTGTGGGCCACAACGCTTTTCTGGAAGCGATGCTGGGCCACCCTGACGAAGTGCATCACGTGCTGGATCAAGTGACGGATTTGACAATCCGGTTTGTCAAGGCGCAGCGGGAGATTGTGACTCGCTACGGGGCGGAATTTGTGCCCAGCCTGCACCAGCCCTGGATTCCAGACGGTTTCGGGATCGGCATCTCGAACGACGAGTGCGTGATGATTTCGGCGGCGATGCACAACGAATTTCACGTTCCGTATCTGAACCGGATGGCGGCGGAGTTCGGCGGCATGTATGTCCACTCCTGCGGGCGGTGGGTACACCAGTTCCCCAGCCTGGAAACCGTACACAATCTGCGCGGCATGGAGTTCGGAGCCAGTGAAGCGCCGTTCGAGCCTGTTTTGAAGCGGTTCGGAGGACGGGTGGTCCTGGCCTGCCGCATTGGGCTGCACCGCGATCTGAAATTCGACGGCATGGCGGACTTTGTGCGCCGGGTGATGGAAGCCGCCCCGACCTACCGGGGCCTGTTTATCAATGTGGATGTGACGAACGGCATTGTGGGCGACGACTGGCCCGAAACTGACCTCAATGAAATCTACGCACAAATCGAGAGAATGCAGTTATGACCTACTATCTGCCCTATAACGCCCCAAAGGGATTTGATTGGATCGTCCGGCTGGCAGGCTGGCAGGCCGAGGCCGATGCGGTTTATCTGACCCTTGAAACCGCGCACGGCGAACAACCGACGTTGATTGTGCGAGTGGTCACGGCGGATATCTGGCGGTTGACTTTTTTGCCGCCGGGTGTCGAGGCTCCGATTCAGACGCCCATTGTCAGCGGGACATTTGGCGAAGGTGTGCCGCTGCGAACCGCCGAAACAGAATCCAGCCTGACAATCAGCGGGCCGTCGCTGGCGCTGCGCGTGGATCGGAATCCCTGGGCCGTTCATCTGTTGGATCGGAATGGCGATACAGTGCTGCGCGAGAATCCCAACGATGTGGATGGGCTGGGCAGGCCGTTTATCCTGCCGCTGGGTTATGTGCGCGGCGAGCAGGGGATCACCACCGTTACGGAGTTGTTCCACCTGTGGCAGGATGAACATCTTTTTGGCCTTGGTGAAAAATTCACACCGCTGGACAAAGTGTCGCAGCGGATTATCACCTGGACACAGGACGCTTTTGGTTCAACCAGCGAACGATCCCACAAAAATATCCCGTTTTTGCTGAGCACGCGCGGTTACGGCCTGCTGATCGACAGCGGGGCGCGCATCACCTGGGAACTGGGAACGGTGTCCTGCCAGTCGTACCAGATCACCGCTGAGACGAACGCGCTCGATATGTACCTGATCTATGGGCCTGCTCCGGCTGAAGTGCTGGCCCGGTATGCCGATCTGACGGGGCATGCGCCGCTGCCACCCAAGTGGAGTTTTGGGCTGTGGCTGTCTTCTGCTGGAACGTACCGTGATCAGCCAGCCATTGAAAAACTGGTTGAAGAGACGGAGAGCGCTCAACTGCCCGCCGACGTGATCCATATTGATACATGGTGGCTGCGCTGGCGTCAGTACTGCGATTTCCGCTGGGATCGCGAGGCGTTCCCCGAAGTTGAACAGTTGATTGCTGATATTCACGCACGCGGGCAAAAAGTCACGCTGTGGGAGCATCCCTATATCTCCGTCGAAAGCGATCTGTTCGAGGTTGGCAGACGCGAAGGTTATTTCGTGCGCCGCCCAAACGGTGAAGTTTATGTCATTGAGTATGGGCTGTCGCTGGCTCCCCGGCCCGATGGTATCGTGCGCATCGCTACGCCGGAAACATCCTGGAATGCCCCGGTGGCGATCATCGACTTTACCAACCCTGCCGCGTATGCCTGGTTCCAGGATTTACACCGTCCCGTTCTGAAGATGGGCATAGATGCCTTTAAGACAGATTTTGGCGAGGATATCCCGCACGACGCGGTGTTTGCCAACGGGCAGACGGGCGCGACCATGCATAACCTCTATCCACTGCTCTACAATCAGGCGGTCTATGAGGTCACCTTGCAGGAGCGCGGCGAAGGTCTGGTCTGGGCACGATCCGGTACGGCGGGCAACCAACGCTACCCGGTCTGCTGGTCGGGCGATCCCGCAGCCGACTTCGACAGTCTGGCCTGTACGATCCGGGGTGGGCTGTCGATTGGATTGTCTGGCGTGCCGTTCTGGAGCAACGACATTGGCGCGTACCGGGGGATGCCGACGCCGCGCCTGTTCGTCCGCTGGGCGCAGTTTGGGCTGTTCTGCTCGCACAGCCGCATGCACGGCGACAGCCCGCGCGAACCCTGGTATTTTGGCGAAGAAGCCGCGCAGATCGTTCACCGCTTTGTGACTCTGCGCTACCAGTTATTCCCTTACCTGTACAGCACGGCCTATGAAGCCACCCGAACGGGTCTGCCTGTTTTGCGGGCGATGCCGTTAGCCTTCCCCAGTGATCCCAACGCTTATGGCAAAGATCTCCAATATCTGTTCGGCCCCTGGCTGCTGGTCGCGCCGATCTATGACGAGGGTGAACAGCGAGAGGTCTATTTACCTGCCGGAACGTGGTTTGACTTCTGGACAGGCAAGACATACTCGGGACCGCAGACCCTAACGGTCCATGCCCCTCTGGATACGATACCGCTCTTTGTCCGGGCGGGGGCCATTTTGCCGATGATGGAACCGGCACAGCGTATTCCGACAGGTCAAGTCGATCCGCTTATCGTGCAGGTTTATCCAGGGAGTGAGTTTGCCTATCAACTGGCGGAGGATGAGGGAAGAACGCAGTTCAGGTGCCAGAGTACGGCAGACAAGATTGATTTCTGGCTGGACACAGATGTATCCCGTCGTCTCATCTTACGATTCCGCGCAGGTCAAGGTCGTGAATGACGTGATTATCAAGGCGGCGGGTTGGACAGATGTGCCAGTCGAGAGCAATTGGACACTCGCACAGGATGGCGTGGAAATCACGCTCAATGCAGCCCGTCAGGTTTCCATCGAACTTTCAGTTCGCTAGAGCGTTTTATGCCCTATTTAGCAGCGGAGTGATGAGGAAGCGATATTTTTGTCCGGTGAGCGCCGCACGACTGGCGAACAATCAAGCGGGTTGGCAGAATGATACGCTGCGGAGGCGTGCTGTCGTCATTGATGCGGCGGACCAACGCTTCGACGGCAGCCTGCCCAATCTCGAAGGCGGGTTGTTCAACAGTAGTCAGCGGTGTATCGAGATGCTGAGTGAAGTCGAGGTTGTCAAACCCGACAATTGCCAGGTCCTCGGGGATGCGCAGCGACATTTGCCGCGCCGTCTGGTAAACCGCCAGGGCAATCTGGTCATTCGCGGCGACAATCGCGGTCACGCCAAGATCGCCATTGAGCAGAGTGCGCAGCGGTTCGATCAAAATCCGAGGGTAACTTTCGACCTCGACCGTTAAGGCAGGATCATATTGCAAGCCCATTTCGAGCAGCGCCTGCCGGTATCCTGAAGCGCGGTGTTCGAGGCTGATCGACGGGTCTTTCCAGGAGACATAGCCGATGCGCTCGTGTCCCAGTTCGATCAGGTGTTGGGTAGCCCGCAGCATGCCACCAAAATGATCGGACATGACAAAATCGGTGGGAATCCCGCGCAGATAGCGGTCCACCAAAACAATGGGGTAGCCGGACCGGAGTAAATGGAGAAGGGTGTTATCGGCTTCCGAATTGACGGGGTACAACAGAATGCCCGCCAACCGCTGTTCAACAAGGTCTTCGAGCACTTGAGACTGGCGCTGCACGTCATTTTGAACGTGTTTAAATGTGATCGACAGGTTGTGTTTAGAGGCAGCTTGTTCAGCACCGAGCAGGATGGAGGCGACAAACGAGTCCCGGACATAGGGGACGACAAAGCCGATCTGGTTGCCCACCAACTGCTGCGTCACAGAGCGTTTGATGCCCCAGACGACGAAGGTTCCCCGGCCCTGTTCGCGCCGGACAAACCCTTCATTTTCCAGTTTGCTGAGGGCCTGTCGAATTGTGCCGCGCGCCACACCAAATAACTCACACAGTTCGGGTTCCGCCGGAAGGTTTTCGCCCGGCGCGATTTCACCCCGCAAGATTTTCTGCTTGAGAATCTCAGCGATCTGTAAATAAAGAGGGATATCGCTACTGCGTTGTAATGAATGGTCCATGAAATCCCCTTGATGCGGCTGCACTACTTGTCCAGGAATGAGAATGGTTGTATATACAAGTATTGTCTTACGATTTTAAGCGGGTTGTCAAATTCAGTTCTTCGCTTGTTGAAGGGAGATTCGGCCATGCGCAATGAGAAAACTTCGAGAGAACGGGTGCTGGCTGCGTTTGATCATATCGAACCGGATCGCGTGCCTCGCTGGCTGGGTGCATCGCCCCGCTTCCGTGAGAAAGCTGTTAACCAATTGGGGCTGCCCGATGACGAGAGCCTTTCTCGCCTGGTCAAAGATGATTTCCGGCGTGTTTATGCCCGCTATGCTGGCCCTGATGAGATGGCTCCCTATCACAACCTTCCTCCCGGCATCACATTTCGCTCGCTGTTTGGCATTTTGCGGCATGGCTACGAGGGTGGGCAGCCGGTGAGTCACCCACTGGCAGACGCAGAAACAACGGCTGAAATTGACGCCTATCCCTGGCCCGATCCGACCTGGATGGACGTTTCGTCCATTCGTTCTGATGCGGCCCCCTACCTGGGGCAATATGCCATTCTTGGCGGCGACTGGTCCCCTTTCTGGCACGATGCCATTGACCTGTTGGGTATGGAAAATCTGCTGCTGAAGATGTACGACGCTCCGGCGCTGGTCGATGCGGTAATGACGCATCTGGTCGATTTTTATGAAGAAGTGAGCCGCCGCATTTTTGTCGAAGCGGCTGATTTGATCGACATTTTTTTCATTGGCAACGACTTTGGCTCAACCAATGGGCCGCTGATTGGTGAAAAACAATTTCGGCGCTTCATAACGCCGCACCTTCAGCGGCTTGTTAATCTTGGACACGAACACGGTCTAAAAGTGCTGCTGCACTGCTGCGGAGGATATGCGCCCTTGATTCCCTCACTGATCGACATGGGCATAGACGGGTTGCAGGCCCTACAACCCAACTGCCGCGGGATGGAACCGTCGCACCTGAAGGCCGAATATGGCAGCCAGATTTTGATGATGGGCTGTATCGACAGCCAGTTTGTGATCGAACGCACGCCGGAGGCTGTGCGCGGCGAAACACGGCGCATTCTCGATCTGATGAAGCCGGGCGGCGGCTATGTGGCCTGTCCCAGCCACGATTATGTGCTGGTCGAAACGCCTGTTGAAAACGTGATTGCCTCTCTATGAAGCGGTTGATGAGTGGGGCGATTATTAACCGCGCGGCATTAAAAATCCCCCAACCAGGCGGTTGAGGGGATTTTTTGTTGAAGTGAGAAAGATTATTCTTCGCTCAGGTCCGCGATAAGCTGCTTGCCCTGATCCAGAATGTCAGACAGCGACGCCTGCTTGGTCAGGAACAGCGAGGCCATGTCGTCGACGACGGTCTGCGCTTCGGCAACGCGCGGGTGCAGCGGACGGGCCGCCGGAACGCCAGCATCGGCATACATACCCATCGCGTTGATGATCGGGTTATCTGTTTCACCAAACGCGTCCAGGATCGACTTGCGCGGCAGGATGAACCAGGACTGGCCCATCGCGAGTTGAGGCGCAACCTCAGGCGAGGTAATGAACTTGATCAGTTCCTTCGCGCCGTCCATATTGGGGGCGAACTTGGGAACGGACCAGCCCCAGCCACCCCACCACGCCTTGCTGCCAGCGGGTCCGGCAGGCGGTAGTTCGATGACGACCTTCTGCTTATCAAACCACTCGGTATTGCCCTCAGCGACGCTCTGGAAGAACGGCCACTGGCGCATGAAGGCGACCTTGTCACCCATATACAGTTCGTTCTGCTTGGTATAGTCGTCATTCAGTGCGGTTTCGGGGAATATCTTGTGCGTGTACATCATGTCGTACAGGAATTGCAGGGCTTCGCCGGTTTGCTCGTCAAAGTCAAAGACACTGCCGCCCGTCTGTGACGTGAGATAGGCGACATAGACATAGAGAAGCCCGGGTTTGAGCAGGCCGTCGGTTGTACCCCAGACGCCGTTAGCCGCGTCCGCAAACAGCTTGCCCGTCTCGACCATTTCATCCCAGGTCGTGGGGGCGGTCACATTCTTCTCTTCCAACCAGTCCTTACGGGTGAAGAAATAGCCAATAGCGAACTCGTGCGGGACGCGATAATGAGCGCCTTCATAGCTGTGGAAGGCTTCGATCTGCGCGGCAAAGCTCTCCGGGAAATCGTCCCAGGTGGTTTGTGGGATGATATCCTCGGTCAGCGGTTCCAGCCATCCGGCGCGAGCGAACAGCGGGCTGCTTTCGTCGGCATCGCTGATCACATCCACATCGCTGGACCCGGATGCAAACGCGGTGCTGTACTTGGTGACCATGTCGTTGCCGCTGGCGGGGCCACCTTCCAGGCGAACCGTCAGCCCGGTTGCCGATTCAAAATCGGGCAGGACGGCCTTAATCGCGTCGTGCGCAAATTCCTGCACAGCCATGACAACTTCGCCCTGGCGGTGGACCACATTGGGCTTGAAGATGCCCTGCGTTTGAAATTTACCCCCGAGGGCAAAGCCAGCTAGCGTGGCTCCAGTCCCTTTTAAGAAAGTACGGCGTGAAAATCCCTTTTTCTCTGCCATTTTGCTTTCTCTCCTAATGGTCTAACTTCAACTTCCAGGCCCTTGGTTTACGTGGTCGTGCGCTTACTCCCTTTATGCTTGGCACCTCCTGTCTACGGATAGACACAGCGTCGTGCTTCATCAGCAAAAGCTGCAATCAGATCGGGTTCCGCATCAAAAAAGTGATCCGAGGGGCTGAGGATATACCCGCCGTTCGGTCCGGCTTCCTCAAAACAACGCCTCACCTCAGCACGAGTTTGATCTGGGGTGCAGTCCTTAAAATAGTGACCCTGGTCGAAGCCGCCGATAAAACACACCCGATCACCGATACGGGCTTTAGCTTCAGCGAGGCGCATGTCACCTCCCATATCGGGCGGCGTGAACGTTTCCATCGCATCGGGCTTCATGTCGGCTAAACGTTCCAGGAGGGGCATCATTCCGCCGCAGGTATGGTAGACAATACGCTGCCCGGCCTGATGCGCCAGTTCAATCAGTTCCGCATCGTAAGGGGCGACAAACCGATCAAACAGCTTCGGAGAAATCACGGTTGACGACGCCGCCCCGCCTCCCAGTTCCAGCAGGTCATAACGCGCGCCTTTCAAGCGAGCAAATGAATGTTTTCTTGCGTGCCTGCAAAATCCTGAGCAGTTCGTGAACCCAGTCGGGATCGTCAAAGGTTTCCAGAATCAGCCGTTCCATCCCAACCAGTTCCACCGCGTCTTGCCAGCAGCCGGGCTGACCGTAGATATCGAAGTAACAGATATGACCCCGGATGAGGCCGCGTTCGCCAAATGCCTCGGCCCGGCGGTTGACCGCTTCCACATCGGACGTTCGGATGCGTTACGTATTCAGCAATCAGATCGATATCTCGCTTATTTTTGATCAGCGGCTCGACCACCCAATCTGTATAGCCGCTGCCCTGAAGAACCATCGAGAGCGTGCCTTTGGGCGTGACAAAGTTGTAGCGGGTGGTGGTGTACTGCGGGTCGGGGATTTCTTCGGCTTCGATTCGCCAGTTGTCTGATACGACCCGGTGCGTATGATCCAACGGATGTATAAACGTCTGGTTGGGATCAAAATATTCCCCTTTGCTTGTGTCTGGCTTGTAGGGGACGGTCCACAGCCACGCATCGATGCCAAAGCGGTCAAAAAACGCGTAGGGATCGATGCCACCCATATATTTATCCAGGAAATACTGCATGACGTGATGGGTGGTCACAGGCAGGCGATCTGGAACGCCTCTGGTCAGCGCCGTCAGCATCCGTTGTCTTGAGGTCATCTCAGCCATCAAACAGATTTATCCTTGCTCCGGTACAAACTCCACAGTCAACACTTCGTTTGGCCGAACAGAAATGGCTATCGTCTTCTGATCCCTCAATGGGAGTTGTTCCTGGCGTTCCTCCGCGAGATTTACCCGGTAAGCCCCGGCAGTGGGCAGTCCGCAAGTGATCGTGCCCTCAACAGGTTCCCGCGTGATGTTGTAGCAGCGCACAATCAACGTATCGCGTTCGCTGCGCCGCACTGCGCTGAGAACGAGGGCAGGCGGATCGACGCTGATGACACTGAGTGTGGAGGGCAGCGGCCCACTACGAGGCCAGGGAATGGGCGTTACGAGACTGGGATCGTCGCGGGTGATGTTCATTTCGCGCAGTTCCAGCCCCGGATGCGTATCGGCGCGGCGGGCCAACAGCGGCGCGTTGAAGTTGTACGCAGCCTGATAGACATGGTGCCAGTCGTCCTTATGAGGCAAGATGGCATATTCGTAACGGTAGGGGCCGAGACACTGCGCGCCCGGTGTGGGCACCAGCGGGCCAGCCGCGATGCGGCGCACCCAGAGGTCATCCCGCGAGAGCCAGCCCATACTGCGTAAAAGGGTCAGAGCAATTGTTCCGTCTTCGCCCACTTCAACGGATGGCAGCCCCTGGTTGAGAATCGCCAGCCCACGTGTGCCATCGCTCAAATCAGTGAAAGTGCGCTGGTGCATCAGCGAGCTAGGGTCTTCAACCCATCCTTCAGAGGCGGGAAGTTTGAGATCGCGCGCCGCCACCATAAACGACTCGTCAACGTGAGCCTGGGCCACGTGCAGCCCGGTCGGGAAATTCACGCGTCAGTTTGTGATCCTGCGCCTGATTGTTGATTTCAGTGGTGATAAAAATGCCGGGTTGACCGGCATACAGCCTGATCGTCGACACAATTGGCAGGGCTACTGTTTCGTCAGAACGGCGGCTGCGATCCGCGGTGAGGCCCTTGGGCAGACGCAGAGTGCGTTCAACCCGGAACGCAGCACAGCACGGGCCATTTTCGGTGCGGGTGATAACGGCTTTGCTGCCAACGGTGCTGATGATCTGGCTGTGTTCGGGCAGCGGGCAGAAGGTGTACTCGTCGCCTGTATCTTCCGTATCGTAGAAATGATGCAGCTCTGTGTAGGTCGTCCCGGTCGTCTTGTCGATGACCGTCAGACCGCCATCCGCTTCAATGGTGAAAGAGAGAAACGCATTTTCTGCGCCACGCTCGGAGATTTTGAGATCCAGAGCCAGGTTTGTGCGGCCTCCGTTGGAAGCTGGTTGGGCGAAACAGGTCGTATAGCCGAACGCCGGAACATCTGCCGGGAACAGAACGCGCACCTGCCGCTTGCGGTTTGGCTTGAGAACTTCCATCCAGAATTGTTCTTCGTCTGCGATGACCTGATGCGGCACGATTTTTCCCGCCGCATCCACCAATTGGAAGTTGTCCACTTTGGGATCGTCAAACTCGAAGTCGATGACGGCTTCGGTTATCTCGCGCCGTGCCCAGCCCAGGGGGTTGTAAACGATGACAGGTGTACCGCTCTGCCCCGTGTAATTAACCTGCCGGGCGATTTGCCGGAGGCTGTCACGAACCAGGGCGTTCGCAATCTGGCGCGACTGGCTGAAACGGAAATCCATTTCGTGATGGACTTCATCTATCCCACTGCCGTAGATGTCATCGTGCGGGTGATTGAGAAGCAGCCAATGCCACGCTCGCCAGAGCAGGTCGGGTGTGCCAGCCGGGACATCCGCTCCTGATAACCACGCCAGTGCCGTGAGCGGTTCAGCGTATTTTTCCAGCAGGACTTCGCCTGCGTGGTTATTTTGTTTGAGATGGATGCGGGTGGAATAGACGCCCTGCAAAATTTCCGAATAGCGTCCCCAGCGGAATTCTCCTTCAAAGGAGGGGAGCGTTTTGGCAGCCGCGCGAACCTGGGCCAGATGGTCGAGCAGAGTTCCCTGCCGGATCACGACATTCGGGGCGCATCGTTCGTTTGCCTGCCGGATAATTTCGGGAATACGCGGTTCTGGTTCGGCGTGATCAATGCCGTTCATCAGCAGCAGTGTATGCGTGTTGGTCATCGGCTTGAGCTTATCAATCGCTCGCTCGATCTTTTCCAGCGCCAGAGTCCAGTTGAACTCCATCTGGGAGACATCTCCCCAATGGATGGCATAGCCCAGGTTAGTGACATTATGGTAACCCCAGGGCATAAGGATGGTGGTTACAGCCGAACCATCGGGAGCCTGCCACTCAAACTCGGTGCCCAGCCGATCTCCTTCTGCGCCCATGCCGCGCCAGAAGAAAGCGTTATCAATGCCAAAGCCTCGGAAAATTTGCGGAAGCTGGGCGATATGCCCGAAGCCATCGGGGACATAGCCAACCTTAATCACGCCACCGTAAGGTTTGCCTACCTGGTGGCCTACCATCAGATTGCGTATGAGCGCTTCGGGGCTAACCAGGAACTCATCAGCCAGAACATACCAGGGGCCAACCTGAATCCGACCCTGCTGGCAGTAGCGCTGCAACGCTGCGGCGCGTTCGGGGCGAACTTCGAGATAGTCTTCAAGCACGACCATTTGCCCGTCGAGCATAAACACGCGAAAGTCCGGGTTTTCATCGAGAATGCAGAGCAGCCTGTCCACCAGGTGAATAAGACGAATCCGATATTCTTGAAAAGTGCAGTACCAGGCGCGATCCCAGTGTGTATGGCTGACCAGGGTGGCGTGATAGGACGAGTCCATCCCAGATGCCTTTCCGGTAATAAATGAAAAATATATGTATAGACAATTTACGGCATTTAAGCATGTCTTGTCAAGCTTTATGTCACTATCTGGGAAAGTCAGGCGATAAATTGACAGAACAGGCGAAATCATCCATAATAAAATTTGTATAGACATTTATTAAGGATCTCAACTGATGAGCCATTGGATTCATCCACCCTTCGACATTGTGTGGGCGGCGGCTATCGTCTTTGTTCTGGCAGCGGTTGTTTGTCGCCGCCGTGACAAGAGCCTGCTGTGGTTCACCCTTGCTTTAGGTGCTTATATTGCTGTCAGCCAGATCATCCGGCAGATCATTCCAAAATCTGACCAGCACTTTGCACCCGGCAAAATGCCAGGCTCGTCCTATGTTTTGTGGTCCGATCCGGCTTTTCGTTCCGACTTTGCCCTGACCCTGCTGGTCATTGTCTTGTTCGCAATTCTGGCGAATTTCATCAGCCGTCTGACGGAGTTTGCGGATGATACTCGCCTGGGCAAAAACGGTTTGCGGCTGCCTGCGGCCTATCCCTGGCAGCGCAAACTGAGCGCATGGATGAGCGCAGTCTGGGTGTTATTCCCGTTGCTGGTCTGGGTGTGGGCTGCCCTGTGGTTCATCTTTGTGGGTGACTACACCGATATCCTCGTGCCGGTTGTGGCTTTCCTGGCCCTGATTGCCGTGAGCGTGGGAATCTGGGTCACGTTTGAAGGTCTTACGCGGAAGCTGGTATTAGTCGGTTTTATCGCAGTGGTGATCATCGTTCAACTGCGTTTTAATGCGACCCGTCCCACTACGTCCATGTTTGAGTTGAACGGCTCGTTCCCATTCTTTATCGCCCTGATTCCAGTGCTTCTGGGTGTGTTTATCGGTCAGGCCATCAACTACACCCTGCCTCGCCACCAGTATTCACTGCTGGCCTGGAGGATCGGCTCCTATTTGTGGCTGGGAGCGCTCATCGGGTGGCTGGTTCGCTTTCTCGGCGTGTACGACCTTCAGAACTCCTATGCCTACGACATGGGATCGCTGCTCGAAACGCCTCTGCGAGTTGTCAATTTACTCAGCAAACTCTATTACAACCTCATCCCGCGTGAAGTCGCGGATAATCGTAATATCGCCAACATGAATAATTGGGAATCTGCCCTGGCTTTTCTGGGTGGGATTGCTGTTCTGCTGTGGGTGTCCGTGCTGATCCAACGGCGCTTAAACTGGTTGGATGCTGTGCCGGCTGAACGCCGGATGTTGGGAAAGGTCCGTCTGTCGCTCCAGCAGAGACGTTATGTTCTGGCTGTGGTGCTGATCCTGCCCGCGGTTGCACTGCGTACCTTCACTTCTTTTTATCCTTTTATGCAAACCGTCATTCTCAGCGTGCAAAAGTACAACCCGGCCTATCCACCACGCCGCTATTTTGAATTCAGGAGCTTTGAGAAGCTCTCCACCAATCTGGTTGTACGCGAAAGCATCGAATTCACGGTCTTGTTTGTCTTTGTTTCGACCTTTTTCCAGATTGTGTTGGGGTTAGCGATAGCCCATTTGTTGAATGCAAACTTCCGGCTGCGTGGGCTGGCCCGCACGATCAGCCTGATTCCCTGGGCGATCCCGATGGTCGTTGCTGCGATGGGCTTTAAATGGATGTTTGACGATCAGTTTGGCTTGATCCCCGATCTGATGAAGCGGTTATTCGGCTATCATGGCAAATGGCTGGTTGATCCCGAACATGCGCGAATGGCTGTTATCTTTGTCAATATCTGGAAGAGTACGCCGTTCTGTGCGCTCCTTCTGCTGGCGGGACTCCAGGGTATTTCACTGGATCTCTATGAGGCAGCGAAAGTGGACGGCGCAAACTGGATCGATTCGCTGCGATTTATCACCGTGCCGATGCTGATGCCCATTGTGGTGACGGTGACGATGTTTATGCTCGTCTGGCAGCTTGCCGTATTCGATCTGCCTTTCACCATGACAGGCGGCGCACCGGGTTTTTCGACCACCGTGGTTGCCCAGAAAATCTACCTGGAAATCAACTCACTGAACTATAGTTTCGCTTCGACAATCAGTATTGCCCTGGTGCTCGTCGTGACCGCTATCGGCGCGATTGGCCTGTATACGCTTCGCCGCGTTGAAGTACCTGCCTAGGGAAAGAGGAATATCCAATGAGTTATGTTGAAGTTGCAGCCCAGGCGCAGACCCAGAAGCGTATCTCTTGGTTCCAGCGGCATTCCCACACCATAACGGTTTACGTCAGTTTTGTGTTGTTCGCGTTTTTTATCGGATTCCCGTTTTACTACATTGTCACGTCGTCGTTTACCCCGCGCAACGATCTGTTTAACAGCCCGCCGCACTACTTTCCGAGCCATTTCACGCTGGACAATTACCGGAACATGATGGACTCGGTCCCATTTACCGTCTACTTCCGCAATTCGCTCATTTTTGCTGTTGGCTCCGCGATTATTTCAGTGATTGCCAGCGCGCTGGCAGCGTATGCTCTGGCGCGCATCCGGTTTCCGGGCAGCAACCTTGTGTATATGCTGCTCATTTTGTCTTCGGCGCTTCCCCAAATCTCCGTACTGGTCCCATTGTTTCAGACCTACCAACAACTGAACCAAATGTCATCGGTGAGCCCGGTAGTCAAGGAGTTGGTCGCGCTCATTCTTCTCATGAGCAGTCTGATTTTGCCCTTCACGATCCTGATTCTCGTGTCCTTTGTCATGCAGGTTCCGCCAGAAATTGAAGAGGCGGCGCTGATTGATGGGGCGAATATCGTGCAGGTTCTCACCCGGATCGTGCTGCCCCTGATCATGCCCGCCGTCTCAACGATGACGGTGATCAATTTCATTATTAGCTGGAACGAGCTTCTATATCCCCTTGTGTTCGCGCAGCATGGTTCTTCCAAAACCCTCAGCGTAGCACTGGTGGAGCTGTCGTCCGATGCTTCGACCTATACCCGTCCCTGGGATATGTTGAGTGCTCTCAGCGTGTTTATGGTGATTTCGGTGCTGCTGCTGGTCCTGTTTGCACAGCGGCTGATCATCGCGGGATTGTCACGCGGCGCGGTTAAGTAAGTCAAAATAATTTTCCTGCGACAATTGTTGTTACCTGTGTGGGATTTTGTCGTTTCCGGCTTGTATTTTCCCTATAATCGTCTATAAAAACAAGTAAAAGGAAGTTGAACGATGCGGATCACAATTGAGCAGAATGTTGAGTATCTGAAGCGCTACGCCTACCTGGAACGTGCCTGCAACCGCACGCTGGCTGGATGGCTGCCGGGCGTTCCTGAATGGGATGCCAAGAACCAATTTGGTCTCCATATCTGGGAAAGTGCCGAATCCGCTGATCAAATTCGTACCCGACTGCGCGAACTGCGCATGCACCAACCCGAACGGTATCTCAGCCCGCTGTTAGAGCGCGTCTTTAAGGAACTGGATTACGCGCAAAATACAGCAGAAGTGATCGCTACGGTTTATCTCGTCGTCAAGAAGGGGCTACTGGACGCATACCGCAACCACCCCGATACCACCTGGGCCGATTTCGACAACCCGACGGTAAAAGTCACGGAACGGTTAGCGGAAGTCACTGAGAAGCAGGTCGCCTGGGCTGAAGCCTTCTTCCCTACCATCGCCGCGAACTATCCCGGTTGGGAAGTCTGGCGTGACACTATAGCCGCTTTGATCGAGGCCGATGGTGGGATCACCGGGGATAGCCCCAAGACTGAGACCCCGGCGCACCTGGAAAGACCGCTGCTGCTGCCCTGGAAAACCTGCCAGCGGATGCCATCGTGGCCCATCTTTAATCCCAACACCGACGTTGAGCCAGATCGGAAGGCCGCGCCCGACGATCACCGTCTGTGGCGTTTCAAGCACTACCTTAACGAAATGACAGCCGCAGAAACGCTCGGCTCGATTTTGTGGATGACGCCCGAAATGACCTGGGAATTTCAGCACAATGTTTCGCGCCATCTGTGGGACGAAATTCGCCACAGCCAGTTGGGGCAGACTCGCATTCAGCAGCTTGGCCTGAAGATCGCAGACGTGCCGCAGGTGGTCCAGATTTACAACGTGATGATGTCTCTGCCTGCTGTTGATCAGTACGCGCTGCTGACCACGGTCATAGAACCCAACGGCATGCCGGAAAAAGTAGCTAACCGCGAACA
This sequence comes from uncultured Chloroflexia bacterium, assembly GCA_963753545.1. GTDB lineage: Bacteria > Chloroflexota > Anaerolineae > Aggregatilineales > Aggregatilineaceae > CAVWCQ01. Next base: position 2,992,563 of record CAVWCQ010000008.1, on the reverse strand, counting down.
CTGGCAGGAAATCGAAGATGACATTTCGGCGGCTGCGGTCAGTTATGACTGGAGCGACGAAAATTTCCACATCCGCTGGGGCCAAAAATGGACACCCGTCCTGCTGGAGACTTACGGCTATAAAGAAACACCGAAGGAAATCCATGACCGGATGGAAGAATGGCTACTGGAAAATACCCCGGTCAAAATGCAGGAACGCCACGCCAAAGGCATAGCGTAGGAGGAGTGAACAATGGCTAAAATACTACCCGCTTCGCGGGAGACGACCTCAAACAGCCGCGTGGATAATGCTTCCCATATCCTCAAGCGCTTCTATATCGCGGAACGTATCTTATTGCGCACCCTGGGGGCGTGGTTTGTGGGGACGAGTCAATGGGATTTAAAACGCCAGATCAGTGCCGATTTGTGGCAAACAACTCAACATACCGACTCGCTGCGCACGCGGGTGCTGGAACTGCGCTATCCACGACGCGATGTGGATCGTAAATATGATCCTGATGTGGTGGCTTTTATGGCGGAGGTTGCCAAAGCCGCCGATCCCCAGGAATTGATCGCCGGGGTCTATGGCGTGGTGCTGCCGCAGTTGGTCGAAAGTTACCAGTCTTACCTGGAACGCGCCGATCCGCTTGATGATGCGCCCAGCGTCTACCGCCTGCGCCACATTCTGGCGGATAAGCAGGCCCAGATCGAAACGATGCAATATCTGCCTGCTCGCGTGCTGCCCCAACCGCGCCCATCGGATCGGGAATGGCAGGATTATCTGCGGTGCTACCTGAGCAGCGTCGGCGGCTTTGATGGACTGAGTGAAAGGACAGCGATCCCGGAGGACCATACCTGCTTCGGACGGCCTGCCTACGAGGTTCCGCGCACCACCCGGCGTGATGCCCGTTGGCGTCCGGCGCTGTTCCATCTGCCACACGAGAACAAATATGATAAAGCTGGAATTGCCGCCTGGAAACGTATTGAGAGCCTCGATCAGCGGGTTGCTATGCAGGTCTGGTCCGCGATCAGCCATTTTAACGAGATCTGGGCGGCAGAAGTACCTGCATCGGTGATGTGGGAGTTGGACAGCGAACCCTGGCCCTTTTACCTTGATCTGGCGCGCTGGTGCTGGGACGAAACACGCCACAGCACAATGGGTTGGCGGGCGCTGGAAGGCTGGGGGTGGGATGTTCCCGATCTGGTTCCCTTTGCCTACGGGCTGTACGATGCGCTCGGCAAAGTGCCGCCCATCCAGCGGCTGGCTCTCCTGTATTTTTATGAGGAAGGATTGCTGCGCACTGGAACCAAACAGATCGAGATCAAGATTTTCGAATCGGCGCAGGATGACGGCAGTGTGCAGGATATGGACTACGATTGGGCCGACGAAGCCATGCACGTCAATTTTGGCTATACCTGGCTTAAGCACCTGTTGGGCGATGATCAGGCCGGGCGGGACGAGTTGAAGCGCCTGACGGATGAAGCTCGCGAGATTGTGGCAACCTATGTCCGGGCACACAAGGATGATCCCGAAGCGCAGCTTGCGCCCTATTTTGACCGCCTCTATCCGGTCGTGGAAAAGATGCTGCGCGATATCCCGGAAGATGGCCTGAGTGTCCACTGGCAGCCAGTGGTCGCGGACGAGGAAGCGCTGAAGGAGTTATAGTGCCTACTGTTCACCTGACCAAGTCTCATGATCAATTTGAGACTGAGCCTGATGAGACCATTATGGAAGCAGCCGAGCGCGCCAACGTGTTTTTGGCGCACAGTTGCCTCAGTGGAACCTGCCGAGCGTGCCTGACGCGCGTTTTATCCGGCGTGGTCGAACACGACCCGGAATATATCAACGATATCAACATTGACGCGTTTGAGATCGAGGAAGGCTACCGGCTGCTGTGCAGTTCTTTCGCGCGCACGGATGTTGAACTGGAAAGGTAGGGGACTCGTGAAACTGCTGGTGTTTCGTTCCATGTGGGGCATGACCGGCCCTGCTGCCGAACAAATCGAGCGGATTGCCGCGGCTGGTTACGATGGGATCGAGGGCGCGCCGCCTGACCCCGCCGAGATGTCCCGCGCCGACTTTATCCGCCGGGTGGAGTCGCACGGACTGTCTCTGATCGTCGGCGGCGGCGTGTTTACACGCGATCAGCTTGAGCCAACGCTCAAACAGTTAGCTGACTATGGGCCGCTGAAAATTGATCTGCACAGCGGGCGCGACAGCATGACCAGGGATGAAGGCTGCGCGTTCTTTGAAGAAGCGTTACGGGTCGAGCAGATGATCGGCATTCCTGTTGGGCACGAAACGCACCGGGGACGAATGTTCTTCAGTCCCTGGGATACCGCGTTTTATCTGCGCGAATTTGACCAGCTTAAGATCGTGGCAGATTACAGCCATTGGGTGAATGTCTGCGAACGGCTGCCCGACGATCAGGCCGAAGCGCTGGAACTGGCACATCAGCGCGCCATTCATATTCATGGGCGGGTCGGCTATGAGCAAGGCCCGCAGGTTCCCGATCCGTCCGCGCCCGAATATGCGGATCACCTGCGCTGGCACGAAACCCAGTGGAAGCGCATCCGTCAGATACACCAACAGCGTGGGGCGGCGGTGCTCACCTTCACGCCGGAATATGGCCCTCCGCGTTATCTCCATACCCTGCCGCACACCGATGCGCCCGTGGTGGACCTGTGGCAGGTCTGTCTGTGGGGGGCGCAGCGCGCGCGGGAGCAGTTACGCTAAAATAGAGGGGCGACGAAGCAAGTCGCCCTCTTTTTTTCTTTTGCGAGGCACAAGATGATAGCAACAACTGAAATTATTGAGCGGACCTATGCCGGGGTGCTGGGCAAGATCATCGGTGTCTACCTCGGACGCCCTTTTGAGGGGTGGACGTATGAACGCATCATGGCGGAGTTGGGAGAAATAAACACTTACGTCCACGATCATTTTGGCCTGCCGCTGGTTGTCACGGACGATGATATTTCAGGCACATTCACTTTCCTTCGCGCGCTGGCTGATTATGGGTACGATCCGAATCTAACCCCGGCTCAGATCGGGCAGACGTGGCTAAACTACCTGATCGAAGGCCGAACGATCCTGTGGTGGGGCGGGATGGGTAATTCGACCGAACACACCGCCTATCTGCGGCTGAAACATGGCATTCCCGCGCCCGCAAGCGGCAGCATGGCCTGCAACGGCAAAGTGGTCGCAGAACAGATCGGCGCGCAGATTTTTATTGACGGCTGGGGGATGATCTGCCCCGGCGATCCTGAGCGGGCCGCCGACTTTGCCCGGCGCGCGGCAAGTGTCAGCCACGATGGGGAGGCGATCTACGGCGCACAGGTGATCGCCGCTATGGAAGCACAGGCCTACGTCGAACCCGATATCCAGCGCCTGATCGAGACAGCAGCTGACCTATATTCCACATGACTCGGTAATCTACGGGATGATCCAGGATATTCGCGGCTGGCACAGCCAGGAACCCGATTGGCGGATCACGCGGCAGAAAATAGCGGCTCAATACGGCTATGATACCTATGGGGGCAACTGTCACATCGTGCCCAATCACGGCCTGATCATGCTCAGTCTGCTTTATGGTGACAGTGATTTTCAGAAGTCGCTGATGATCGTCAATACGTCTGGTTGGGATACCGACTGCAATTCGGCCAATGTGGGCTGCCTGCTCGGTATCAAAAACAGCCTGGCGGGAATCGACGCAAGTCCTGTTGACTGGCGCGGTCCGGTGGCGGATCGCCTGTACCTGCCCACGGCGGATGGCGGGCGAGCGATCTCAGACGCAGTAATCGAGACGTACCATATCGTAAACAGTGGGCGGGCTTTACGGCGATGAGGAACCGTTACAGCCCAAAGGTGGCGCGCGCTTCCACTTCAATCTGCCGGGGTCGGTTCAGGGATTTATCAGCACGGCGCGGCTGGAAAATGTAAACAGGGGCAGCGGGCGCTGCCTGGCAATCCACTATACGGGACAACAGACCAGCGCAGCGACTGCGACGTTTATTCCGCCGGACGCCGACGAGATGCCAGGTTATTCTTTATTAGCCTCGCCTACCCTTTATCCGGGCCAGATCGTGAAAGCGCGCCTATACGCTGATGAATGCAAATACGTCGCCCGTAAGCTGTGGGCTGTATATCCAGGTCTATACCGCGAACGACCAGTTAAAACTCATCCAGGGGCCGGAAGTGCTTCTGGAAGCGGGTGTGCAGCATACTTTTGAATGGCTCATTCCCAATACAGGCGGACAGCCAGTTGCCGCTATTGGTGTGAATCTTGCTTCGGATCGAGAGGCCGAAGGCTGTATCTATCTGGACACTCTCACCTGGGATGGGACGCCCAATGTGGAGTTTACCCGCCCGGCAGACGGCGGGACGATGTGGCGGCGCGCCTGGGTCAACGCCACGGATCACGATAACGCCCATGATTGGCCGGAGGCGTTCCGGCTGATCCAGAATGAGGGGACGGGACTGCTCATCCAGGGAACGCGCGAATGGACGGATTACACGGTGAGCAGCACGATTATCCCGCACCTGGCAGAAGCAGCGGGAATCGGGGCGCGGGTGCAGGGGATGCGCCGCTATTACGCCCTCCTGCTGGATCGGGATGGCATGGCACGGCTGGTCAAAGAACTGGATGGAACACACCTCCTGGCAGAAACACCGTTCTCCTGGGAATTGGGGCTGCCGTATGCCTTCAGCCTGGAAGTCTGGGGAACGCGCCTGCGCGGCTGGATAAACGAAAGCCTGTTGTTTGAAGTGCAGGATGCTAACGATCCACTACTGAGCGGCGCGGTCGCGCTGATCTGTAAAGAAGGGCGCGCCGCGACTGAGGCAGTGTGCGTCAAACCAAGGGGCGTTTTGACGGAGCCGGACCCGTACTGGTCTCACGATCATCCTTAAATTGAGCGGTACTGGTTCAGGAAAGCATAATATTGGTTGAGCGGCTGCCGTAATGCCAGGTAGCCCTGCTCATAAATCTGTTTATGCATCTCATGGCGGCTGGCATCTGGATGGAATGCTTCGCCACCGCGCTGAGCCATCGCTTCGACAGCCTCATCCGCGCTGGAGAACAGCCCTATACCCACTCCGGCCATCATCGCCGCGCCGAGCAACGTAACTTCCGAAAATGGCAGGACCTCAAAAATACAGTTCGAGACATCCGCCTTGATTTGCATCCAATATTTGTTGCGCGTGCCGCCACCTGCCGCCGTTATTCGCTCGATGGCAGAGGTCGTGACACGTTCAGCCTGTCGGCGGATGCGCTCCATTTCATAGGCTGCTCCTTGCAAGATTGCTTTTGCCAGGTCAGTCTGGCGATGGCTGGCATCCAGCCCGACAAAGGCGGCTCGTCCAGCCGGTTCCTTACGGTTGAGTGAGGAGGAACTACTGCCCAGCAGGTAAGGGAAATAGAGAATGGGGCTGGGGATATAATCGGCCTCGGCAAGCAGTTCATCAAGCTGCTGGTAGGTCAGTTGATCTTTGCCGATGATTTCCCGCAGCCATTCAATGGATCCACCGGACGAGGATAGGCCGCCAAGCCAGTAATAACAGTCGGGAACGACATGGCAGCCGTAGGATAGACCTAACTCATAGTCGGTTGATGTTAGGCTGCGCTGTTCCAACGTGCCCAGTAGGACTTCTGCCGTGCCCATCGAGTCGAAAACTCGCTGCGCTACAATCGCTCTGCCTGCCAGAGCACCACAAATATGGTCGTGTCCGGCGATGCAAACGGGCGTTCCGGTTGGTATAGCTGACTGCTGGTAACCCTCACTGGTAACTATGCCCACCGTCTCGCCGCTGGCTTTGAGCGGTGGAAAGAGGCTCACTGGCAGTCCCAATTCCTGCAACCACTCTTCGTCCCAACGTCGCTGATCGATCCGGTAGGCGTAGGTGCGTCCAGCCAGGGAATGATCAGTGGCCATTTGCCCGGTTAATCGATAGGCTATGTAGTCGGCTGTGGAGAGCCACACTGCCCCGTTAAAGGCTCCTGGATTGTCTGCGCGCAGCCACAGCAGCTTGGCAAGGCTGATTTTGGGACTGGGATGGATGCCTGTTTTGCAGAAACGTTCAACCGGATCATCTTGCTGGGCAAGAAACGTGGCATAACCTGCCGCCTGGTTATCGAACCAGGGGATAAACATTGAACGCGGGTCGCCGCTGCGGGCATCGATCAGCATGCCGGTTTCGGCCATACTCGAAATGCCCATTGCTGCAATATCATCGGGTGCTACATCAGCGATGACTTGCTGAACAGCCGCGCAGACTGTCTGGTACAGTTCTTGCGGATCGTAGTAAGCAGTTCCTTCGGGTGTGGTGCGGGTAGGTGTCAGTTGGCTGGCAAGCCCCAATATCGTTCCCGCAGTGTCAAACAACCCTGCCTTACACGATGTTGTTCCTACGTCCACACCGAGCAGTGTCATCGCCTGATCTCGCTCAAGATCGTTCCATTTCTGGTTGCGGGCCGCTCAGGAAGCGATTGTTTCCGCTAATTCGACGAGCGCCTCGATCAGTATAGCACATCATGTCCGGCTGAATTTCCAGCGGTAACGTCTTTACGGCTCAATGGGTTTGCTTTGTGTCCAGCTTATCCGCGATCTGGGCTTTTTCACAATCAAGCATACGGATGGTAATATCATGCCGATCATTGATCAGCCTGTGCAGTGCTAGCTGCTGGCCTCCATTCACTCGATCCTCAGTCCGGGGTGGATATCGCGGAAGTTAAGCGGTGAGGTCTGCCTGAAAGGAATTATTCGATGACTATCTACCTTGATCCTTCTCGCCCCCTGTCCGAAAGAGTTCAAGATTTAATATCTCGATTGACGCTTGAAGAAAAAATCGGGCAGATGTGTAACCCGGCGGTAGCCATCCCCCGGCTCAACATTCCAGCCTACAACTATTGGAATGAGGCGCTGCACGGCGTAGCCCGCAATGGGCGGGCAACCGTTTTCCCCCAGGCGATTGGCATGGCGGCAACATGGGATTCTGGCCTGATCGAAAAATCGCTTCGGCGATTGGAGACGAAGGACGCGCCAAGTATCATGAGTCATTAAATCGAAACGGGCAGACCGGCATCTACCAGGGCCTCACGTTCTGGTCACCCAACGTCAATATCTTCCGCGATCCTCGTTGGGGGCGCGGTCAGGAAACCTGGGGCGAAGATCCCTATCTCGCGGGTGAAATGGGAGCAGCCTTTGTGCGTGGGCTGCAAGGTGACCATCCCACGTACTTAAAAGCCGCTGCGTGTGCCAAGCATTTTGCCGTACATAGCGGCCCCGAAAAAGAGCGCCATAGTTTTGATGCCAGGGTTTCACCGCGCGATCTGTACGCAACCTACCTGCCCGCCTTTAAAAAACTGGTGACAGAAGCCAGGGTAGAGGCGGTGATGGGGGCCTATAACCGGACCAACGGCGAACCGTGTTGCGGCAGTCCAACCCTGCTGACGGATATCCTCCGGGACGAGTGGGGATTTGAGGGGCATGTGGTATCAGACTGCGGGGCGCTGGACGATTTTCATCTGCACCACAAAGTGACGGCTGACGCAGCCGAGAGCACAGCAATGGCCCTCAAAGCGGGCTGTGATCTCAACTGCGGATCGACCTATAAACATCTCGGTGAGGCTCTCCAGCGCGGATTAATCACCGAATCTGACCTCGATCAGGCACTGTCGCGCACGCTGGCAACTCGTTTCAAGCTGGGCATGTTTGATCCGCAAGCCGATGTGCCGTACGCAGCTATTCCGCTCAGCATCATCAACTGCGCCGAACATCGCCAGCTTGCATACGAGGCCGCTGTTAAATCCATTGTTCTGCTGAAAAATAAAAACCAGATTTTGCCTATCCGCCAGGATGTTCGCCGCCTTCTGGTCATTGGCCCAACGGCAACCTCAATGGATGTTCTGCTGGGGAACTACTTTGGCCTGAGCGATTCGCTCTGCACCCTGATTGAAGGCATCGTTGGGCGCGTACCCGAAGGCGTCGGCTTAGAATATCGTACTGGCTGTCACCTGACCCAACCCTCTCTTGATACAGCCGTCGATTGGACGATGTTCATGGCGGCAGAGGCCGATCTGACGATTGCCTGCATGGGACTGTCGCCCATCCTGGAAGGCGAAGAAGGCGATGTCGTTTTGTCGAAAGAAGAGGGTGATCGTGGTGGGATTGGACTGCCCGCCTCACAGGTCCAGTATCTGCGGAAGCTGGCAGCGGCAGGCGCGAAAGTTGTCCTGGTTCTCACAGGCGGCAGCCCTATCACTTTGGGCGAAATAGAGGATCTGGTTGAGGCGATAGTCTATGTGTGGTATCCCGGGCAGGAGGGTGGACGGGCGGTTGCCAATGTCCTGTTTGGGGACGAGTCGCCGTCGGGCAAACTGCCCCTGACTTTCCCGCAGTCTATCGATCAACTTCCTCCCTTTGCTGATTATCGAATGACCGGGCGAACCTACCGCTATGGAGCATTTGAACCGCTTTACCCGTTTGGTTTTGGCCTCAGCTATACGAGTTTTTCCTACCGCGATCTCAGACTGAGCAAAGATAACATTGGTTCCGGCGAAACGCTGTCGGCCCGCTTTTTACTCAGCAATGTGGGCAACGTTGAAGCAGAGGAAGTGGTCCAGTTCTATCTCACCGATCAAGATGCATCGGTTGAAGTACCCTTTTATAGTCTGATTGGCTTCCAGCGCGTTCATCTCAAGCCGGGTGAAAGTACCGATATCCAATTCACCATCGAGCCGGAGATGATGATGCTGGTCAACGATGAAGGACGTCTCCAATTAGAGGCTGGGCAGTTCCAACTGACGGTTGGAGGCTGCTCACCGATGGCAGCCCCAGGCGCTCCAGAACTTATACGCGCATTTTTCACGGTAAGTGAGGCATAGGATATGCGAGACTTTCATGTTGGTGTCATGTTCCGCCGAGAATATCCAATCGAAGGCGTGCAGAACTTTGTCGGTCTGGCAGAAAAAGCGGGTTTTGATGAACTGTGGCTGGTAGAAGATTGTTTCTACAGCAGCGGAATTGCCTCGACAGCGACCGCGCTCGCCTACCCATCAAACATTACAATTGGCCTGGGGATTATGCCCGGCGTCGCGCGGAACCCAGCTTTTACGGCAATGGAAATTGCTACTCTGTCTCGGCTGTATCCGGGGCGCTTCCTTCCCGGAATTGGGCACGGGGTGTCGGAGTGGATGCGGCAGATCGGCGCGTTCCCTGCGTCGCCAGTGCGGGCATTGGAAGAAATCACACAAACGATCCGGGCTTTACTGCGTGGCGAAACCGTCTCTTACGACGGGCAGTATGTTCATCTCGACAAGGTGTGCCTGGAATTTCCGCCCAATGTTGTGCCGCCCATTTCGCTCGGTGTACGCGGGCCGAAGTCGATAGCCATGTCGGGCCGCGTTGCGGATGGGACGATCCTGGCCGAATGCGCGTCCCCGGCGTATATCTCCTGGGCACGGGGCCTGATCGCACAGAGCCAGCCCGATAGAAGCGCTCACCGCCTGACGGTTTACGCTTTTTGCGAGGTGGATGACAACGCCCAGGCCGCGCGGAATCGGCTGCGCCCCATCATAACCCCCATCATCGCCAGTGGTGGGATTCACAGCCATCTGGCTCCTATGGGTATCGTCCCCCAGGTCGATGAGCTGCTAACCAACGGCGGCCCGGCTCGCCTTGAGGCGGAAATGCCCGATGAGTGGATTAACCAACTGGCAGTGGTGGGCACTCCTTCCGACTGCGCTGCCGCCATTCATCGGTTGGCTGAGGCCGGGGCAGACAGCATTGTATTCATACCGCCCGCCGAAAAACCAGAAGAATGGCTTTCAGAGATATCGGTTAAGGTTCTGTCCGCTTTATGATCCTCACAAAAAAGCGCGCAGATTGGTGTGTCTGCGCGCTTTTTGCTATCCCTTCCAGATTGATCTACAGCTTCACATCCCCACATAAATGGACCTGAAAGCCCATCGCCTGGAACATCGCTGCTTTCGCCGCCAGCCCTTTATCGGCTGCTTCTGCCGAAGGGGCATAAACGACCTGAATATGATTCGCCTTATGGCGCGCCATCAGTTGATTGCGTGTGACACCGTGCAGAACCGCGTGCATAATCGGCCATTCTGGGGTAGTCGCCTGCCAGCGGCTGGCGGTTTCTGCTTCGGGAAGCCGGACGGCTGTTCCACGCCCAGATCAGCATGCAGTTGACCGCCCATGACAAAAACACGGCTCCATACGAATTCGCCGGGTTTGCTCACCCCCTTGAGCGTTCCACCGCCCAGCGGGAAGTACATTGGCGGCTGGCGATCGCTGCTCGCGTTCGCATAGCCACCAAAATGTGAGGCCGGGGCCGCACCTGAAATCATAAACAGCCAGACAAAATCATCGATCCCGTCACCGCGATAGGGTTTGCCCCAGCGGATGTCGTGCAGGGTCGTTGCTGGATCAAATCCCATCGTTGTCCAGACCCGATTTGTGACAAGCGCATCCAGGGCTGCCCCTTCATCGACCTCGTTAAAGTGAGGCACAGGCTGTCCAGCGTATAATTCCTTACCCGTCTTCAGATCGGTGACAGGCGGGCGTTCGGCATTGTTCAAGAGACCTTCAGCCAGATCGGAGGCCGGGACCATATCCTTGAGGCCCTGCTGGTATTGAATACCAATCATCGCGCAGCCAAAGGCATGAGCAATCCGCACCGCCGCGATATACATCTGAAGCTGCTGGCTGATCTGAGCATCCGTCAGTTCGGTGGCTTCGTCCTTGCCCGTATTGAAGCGCAACCCACGCGTTTCCAACCAGGCCCGAGCCTGACGCACTTCGTCAGCGCTGACCTGCCGCATTGCCGCGACCAGCGCTGACTGGCTAAGACGCTCTTTATAAATTCCCACCGCATTCAACAAATCGTCTTCAACAATGGCGTTATACATACCCATGCAGCCTTCATCAAACACACCAAGAATAGCCTTTTCGCGCTTGATCTGCTGGGCGAGGGCGCGGCCCAAAGCCGCTTCGGACTCCGGAATCTGTTTTATATCGAGATCGCGGACATGGCTGGCATCGTGGGTAATGCGGCCCTCTTTGATCCACTGGCGAATCCCGTTCAAGAAAAATTCGTCGGTAAAGTCTTCACTCCAAATCGTGCTGTAAGGCACGCCCATCTTGGCTAAACAACCGTTGAGATTCAGCATCCCGACCAGCCCTGGCCATTCGCCACTCCAATTGGCAACCGTTAGAATGGGTCCACGATGATCGCGCAGTCCTGCCAGGACGTGGTGGCTATACTGCCAGACAGCCTCAGCGACAATGAGGCGCGCTTCCGGGTGAATGTTCTTAAACACATCCATGCCCATCCGCTGGCTGGAAATAAATCCATGCTTTTCTACGGGATCATAGGCATGGCCGCGCCTGACCGTAATCCCCTGTTGAGCAAAAGCCGCTGTGATCTGCTTTTCCATCCCTTCCTGGGCGGGCCAGCACATCTGGTTTGCTGATAGGCGTAGGTCCCCACTGGCAACCAATACGGCTTCATTCGGCTTAGGGGCTGTAAGTTCTTTAAATTCTGGTATCTGATAAGGTGACACTACATCCTCCGCATAGCTGATCTGTGTAGCCTTCCCTGTAGGGAGTGGGTGATATAAGTACAAGAGGGAGAAGATATCCTTCTCCCTCGGCACGCTATTCTACTCGTTTACTGGGCATTCGGGCAGGCAAATGCATTGCAGATTTCCTGCGCGTTGTCGGGCGAGACTGTATCGAATGGAAGCACGACCCACCGCGGCGGAGCCACGTGCTGGGTCAAGATCAGGTGTGCCCATTCGATAGCCTGCTTACCACCCGTCGGATAGACGAAGGTCACGCCGAGACGGCCTTCGAGCACGGACATGATGCCGCCGTCCGGAGTGGGCAGAGCGTCGATACCGATGAAGAGAACCTTGCTGACATCGATCCCTGCGTCCTGGGCGGCGATGTACGCACCCTCAGCCATCGGGTCATTGTGCCCGTAGAGCACGTCGATGTCCGGGTTGGACTGGAAAGCAGCAGCAGCAGCCGGGACGGCGCGTTCCCGCAGCCAGTCGGCGTTCTGCGAGAAGATGATATTGTCTTCGCTCAAGCCACCATCAACCAGACCCTGGCGGAAGCCGTCACCGCGGTCCTTGGCGGGCGGCGCACCTTCAAGACCACGAATTTCCGCGATGCGGCACTCGGTGCGTCCATTGTCCTTGCACCACTGCGCCGCATACTGGCCCGCTCCCCGTCCAATCGCCACGTTGTCCGCGCCGATGAACATCGAGTAGTTCGGGTCCACGAGGTTGCGGTCCAGCACGATCACGGGAACGCAGCTATCCCACGCTTGTTTAACAATGTCATTCAGCGGAGCCGCTTCGTTCGGAGAGATGATCAGCAGGTCGATTCCTTGGGTCAGCAGGTTTTCCACATCGCTCACCTGCTTGGCATTGTCCTGAGCCGCGTCCTGGAACACTACTTCCAGATCTGGATACGTCGCGGCAGCAGCGGCAATCTGGCTGTTCATTGCTTCACGCCAGGGTTCCGCTTTGTTGGCCTGCGACATGCCGATCACATAGTGATCCTTCGTTGCTGGAACGGGGCAGCCATCGGGCAGGGCTGAGCCGTTAGCGGGATATTCCCAGCCGGGCAGCACCGTGCCAGTGACCATATCAGAGGTATACATCGTCCAACCCTCAGCCGCAGGAGGAGCTACCACTTCGGGGGCTTCGGTTGCGGCTGGTGCTGCCTCAGCATTCGGGCAGGCAAAGGCGTTGCAGACGTCCTGCGCGTTGGCGGGACTGACTTCATCAAAGGGCAGCACTTCCCACAGTGGCGGGTTGACGTGTTCTTCGAGGATGAGGCGCGCCCATTCGATAGCCTGCTTGCCGCCAGTCGGATAGACAAAGGTCACGCCGAGACGGCCTTCGAGCACGGACATGATGCCGCCGTCCGGGGTAGGCAGAGCGTCGATACCGATGAAGAGAACCTTGCTGACATCGATCCCTGCGTCCTGGGCGGCGATGTACGCGCCTTCAGCCATCGGGTCGTTGTGCCCGTAGAGCACGTCGATGTCCGGGTTGGACTGGAAAGCAGCAGCAGCAGCCGGAACAGCGCGTTCCCGCAGCCAGTCGGCGTTCTGCGAGAAGATGATGTTGTCTTCGCTCAAGCCACCATCAACCAGACCCTGGCGGAAGCCATCACCGCGGTCCTTGGCGGGCGGAGCACCTTCAAGACCACGAATTTCCGCGATGCGGCACTCGGTGCGTCCATTGTCCTTGCACCACTGCGCCGCATACTGGCCCGCTCCCCGTCCAATCGCCACGTTGTCCGCGCCGATGAACATCGAGTAGTTGGGGTCAACCAGATTGCGGTCCAGCACGATCACGGGAACGCAGTTATCCCACGCCTGTTTGACGATATCATTCAGCGGAGCCGCTTCGTTCGGAGAGATGATCAGCAGGTCGATTCCCTGCGTCAGCAGGTTTTCCACATCGCTCACCTGCTTGGCATTGTCCTGAGCCGCATCCTGGAACACTACTTCGAATTCAGGATACGCTTTGGCCGCCGCCTCAATCTGGCTGTTCATCGCTTCGCGCCAGGGTTCCGCTTTGTTGGCCTGCGACATGCCGATTACATAGTGATCCTTGGCTTCTGGCAGAGGGCAGTCAGCGGGGAGTGGTCCTTCGGCGCGAGCATCTTCTTTCACCGTGCCGCCTGCCATCATTTCTTCGGTATAGGGTTTCCAACCGCCGTCCTGGGCAGCGGTCTGGCGGGGAGTCGTCTGTGACATCAACGCAGTCACGACGATCAACACAGCTACGAGACTAAAAATGGTTTTCTTGTTCACGAAAAATCCTCCTTGATAACTTGCACACGGTCTATTTGAGCAGGAATTGCACCAACCCTAATAGAGCCTCCTTTCCATCGGCTATTCCACTTCAGCGGGACGGAATTGCTGCAAAGCAACAGCTCCCACAACGAGAAGCCCTTTAACGACCAGTTGAGTGTTGCTCTCGACGTTATTCAAACTAAGCATATTGTTCAGAATGTGAAGAATGAACGCACCAGCGATGGCACCTATGATGGTGCCTTTGCCGCCCGACAAGCTGGCCCCTCCAATCACAACAGCGGCAATCGCGTTCAGTTCGTACCCCTGTGCCTCGTTTGGGCTGCCCTGGTTTAACTGAGCAGCATGAACAATTCCAGCGAGCGCGGCGAAAAAGCCGCATAACATAAACGCTGCAATTTTGATCCGTTTAACCGCCAACCCGGAGAGGCGCGAGGCTGTCTGATTACCTCCAATCGCATAGAGATAGCGCCCAAAGGTCGTATAGCGGAGGACAAGGGTCATGAGGATTGCCCCCCCAAACATAATAATCGCCGGGACCGGGATAATCTCGTTATAAACGCGCTTGTGCAGGATCTCAAAGGCTGGATCAGCGCCGCCTGCCCGGTAGGAAATCGGCACAGCGATATTGTCGGACCAGATATGGGCGAATCCACGCGCAATGCTCAGCATGGCCAGTGTCGTCACAAAGGCGGGGATGCGGAATCGTTCCGATGACCAGCCGTTGCACCAGCCAATGAACAAACCCAGCCCCAGCGTAAGTAGAATCGCTTCTTCAGCGGATAGGTGCGACAGGACAAAGCTTCCCCGATCAGCGGGATGTGGATCGTCTGCGAGCGCATCAGCAGCAGCGCCGTTGTTGTCGCCGTCAGGGCCACCACTGAGCCAACCGACAGGTCAATCCCGGCGATGAGGATCACCAGAATTTGCCCGGTGGCGAGAATGCCGGTCTCTGCCACGTCACGCGTCACGTTGCTCAAATTGCGCTGGCTCAGGAAAAGGTTTTCGCCGTTGCGGATCGGTGAGTAATAAATGGCAAGCAGAAAAACAATAATCAGGCCAAAGAAACTTTGAAAGCGAAAGATAAAAACGAGTGCCTGTCTCCCAATCGTCTTAACTTGTTGGGGCACCCTCGACTGCGTTGGTGTATTAGTTATCGTTCCCATATTTAAGCTTCCTGTTCATGCTTGCCGTTATTAAGTCTGTCGGTAAATTTTGTTGCTGCTTCCATGATCGCGCTTTGATCAAATTCGTCCCGCTTAAACTCTCCTGTCACTCGCCCATCGCAGAGTACGTATATGCGATCACAGACCGCCAGGAGTTCTGGCAGTTCACTGGATACCAGCAGGAAGGCGGTTCCTTGCTGGGCAAGCTGCCCAACTAAGTGATAGATTTCAGCCTTAGCGCCAATGTCGATGCCGCGCGTGGGTTCATCCAGTAAAAAGAGCTTGATTTTTGCCAACAAAAATTTCGCTACGACCACTTTTTGTTGGTTCCCGCCGCTCAGATTGCCAACCAGCGTTCTAATGCCGGGCGTCTTGATTCGCAGGTCATGGACGACTTTGCTGACAGAACGGCGTTCGGCTCGCTGATTGACGATGCTCGACAGGTAGGCGAAATGGCGGAGCGCGGCCAGGCTGGCATTTTCAGAGACCGAACGCTCCAATACAAGGCTTTGACCCTTGCGATCCTCCGCGATCAGCCCAACTCCACGCCGGATAGCTGCTTTAGGGGAGTAAATCTTGACCTCACGACCTTCCAGCCACAGTTTGCCGCTGACCGCTCGTGTCGGATAAACGCCGAAGATCAATTTCAAGCAGTTGGGTGCGTCCGGCTCCCATCAATCCCGCTAACCCCAACGATCTCGCCCTGGTTCACATAAAGCGACACATCTTTCAGCAAATGGCTGCGTCCTTGCCGCAGATTCAGGTTTTCAACCCGCAGCATTTCGTGACCCAACTCCACCTGTTCTTTGGGATAGAGAACCTCTAGGTCACGTCCAACCATCAGGTTGATCAACTGGCGGCGAGTGATATCTTTGGCGAGTGAGGCTCCGGCAACCTTGCCATCGCGCAGCACCGTGATCCGGTCTGCCAGGGTAAAAATCTCATTCAGACGGTGCGAGATGTAGATGACCGCTACGTTCCGAGCCCGCAGACTGCGGATCACATTAAAGAGGTATTCCACTTCCGTATCACTGAGGGCCGATGTCGGCTCATCCATAATGATGATCTTGCGAATTGACGTTGAGCGCCTTTGCGATCTCAACCAACTGGCGCTGACCTACTCTCAGGCGGTTGATGGGGCGGTTGGTATCGATGTCCAGGCCCAGGTCAGACATGAGTTTTTCAGCCGTGCGGCGCATGCTGCGGCGGTTGACGATTGTGCCTAGCGTCTTATGTTCGCGCCCCAGGAAGATGTTCTCATAGACGGTCAACTCAGGGATCAGGTTGAGTTCCTGATGGATCATGGCGATCCCGGTATTTTGAGCGTCGCGAGTGTTGTGGAAAGACACGGGAGCTTCGTTGAACAAAATCTGACCATCATAGCCCGTATAAATGCCGCTCATGATGTTCATCAGCGTCGATTTCCCTGCGCCATTCTCTCCAACCAGGGCGTGCACTTCTCCCGGGTGGACATCAAAATCCACATTATCCAACGCAACTACGCCGGGAAAGCGTTTGGTGATATTCTTCATGCGCAAGATCGTTTGCGGTTCGGTCTGCTGAGTCTCTGCTGTTTCGTCGTATACGGCTTGCATAGATTACAAACTCCTCTGTTGCAGCATGGCCCCACACGATTCCCGTACCACCAGGCGAGGCTGCAAGGTTACCGTTCGGATGGGAGCATCTGGATCTGCTAGACGGCGCAGGAGCAGATAAACAGTTTCCTGTCCGAGTTCATACGTGGGTTGTGAGACGGCGGTAAGGGGAGGGCACAGCTCGCTCGACCAGGGCATATCGTCAAAGCCGACCAGCGCGATATCTTGAGGAATGCGAACGCCTTGTTCCCGCATTGCTCGCAGCGCTCCCAACGTCATCAGGTTGTTTGCTACAAAGATCGCGCGCGGCGGCTGCGGAGAGGTTATGAATTCCATTGCCAGACGATAGCCACTTTCCGTCTTAAAATTGCCCACTTTGATCAGTTTCTCATCGACTTTACGCCCAACGGCGCTGAGCGCTTTGCGATATCCTTCGTAACGCTCTTGCCCAGTCGTCAGATGAGGCGAGCCGCCTATGATTCCGATCCGTTCATAGCCAAGATCGATCAGATGTTTGACAGCGAGGTATGCGCCACTTACGTTATCGATTGTGACGGCGTCTGCCTCAAAGGTTTCTGTCCGGCGATCCAGCAGGATAATCGGTATTCCCAGGTCTTGAAGTTCTGTGGAAGCCTCACCGGAACTGGTGGGGGATATGATCAAACCGGCGACCTGTTCGGCTTGCATCACGCGCAGGTACATCTGCTGCTTGGCGGGGTTTTCGTCCGTGTTGCACAGTACAACACTGATATGGTGAGCATAAGCCGTGTCTTCGACGCCGCGCACCACCGAAATAAAAAAGGGATTCTCAATGTCAGAGATAATCAGGCCCAGAACATCGCTGGAACTTGCCCTCAGGCGGCGGGCTGCACGGTTCGGTTGGTAGCCTAATGAGCGAATAGCTTCAAGCACACGCACGCGCAGATCTTCAGCAACGTTCGGGTTGTTATTCAGAACGCGCGAAACTGTCGCTTTGGACACAGCAGCAAGGTCTGCAACATCTTTAAGGGTAGGAGTTGTCATCAAAAAGACCTTTAAAAACAGCTATACGAGTAATCGTTTTCTTGGTTTTTGTTTATAGTTACGTTAATGTGTTCACTACAATCAGACGATAATTGCACAAGTTACGGGAAACGGTTGTTAATTGAGCGGGCAGGAGAGCGGTGACAGTGGCTGTTTTTCGAACACAATGAGAAATCGATTTCTCACTATATCCTATTTAATGAGTTTTTTATGATTCTGTCAAGTAGGTTCTATTGCTAGAAATAACTTGATAGAATTTCACGCCGCAATTTGCAGCTTTTTTCTTTCGGGCAGAATCAGGTGGCTGTCGCCAAATTCGTGCCAGAGGTAGTGTTCGCGAATGGCATCTTCGTAAGCGGATAAGATCGTTTCACGTCCGGCAATGGCATACAGCATTGCCAGATGACTCGTCACTGGATCGTGCAGCCCGGTGATCAGTCCGTCAATCGTGTGCACGCCCCGGCGCGGGTGGACATAGAGCCGGGTAAAGCCGCGCATCGGACGTACTCGCCCACCCTCGCCAGCCGATTCCAGGGCGCGAACGACTGTTGTGCCAACCGCGATCACGCGTCGTCCTGTGCGCCGTGCCTGATTTACCGCGTTCGCTGTGATCAGCGGAACCTCAAACACTTCGGGATAAAGGGGGTGCTGCTCCACCTCGTCATTTTCAACTTCCAGGCTCGAGACGCCTGTGTGCAGTACGATTTCGGCGATCTGAACACCGCTGGCGCGCAGTGACTCCACGACACGCTGCGTAAAAGGATAGGCGGCGGAGGGCATTTCGGCGCTGCCTGGTACGCTGGAAAAAATCGTCTGGTAAGCTTCAAGGGGATATGCCTGCGGAACATATCCATAGCGGATCGGTTGTCCGTGTTGGACCATCGCCGCATGGACATCACCCTCGAACTGGACAAACCAAAGACGCGGCACGCTTGGATAGGGCGCAACTAACCGGGCCGACAACCCGGCAGCCTCAAACATCTCGCCGCGTACCAACGGAAGTGGGCCAGTTCGGGCAGGACTCCAACGCGGCTCGGCTATCCACAGTCCACGTTCCAGATTGGTGGACAAATTCAGGATAAACGATCCCGGCGATCCTTCGGCGGGCAGGCTGGCGGGAATTGTCGCGCTGTGATTAACGACCAGCAGATCGCCCGGTTGGAGGAAGCAAGCCAGATCATAAAAGCAGGAATGGCTATTTTCCCCTCCCCTGCTAACCATCAGCCGTACTTCGTCACGCTTGATGCCGCGCCTCTCAGCCGGAGCGGTTGCTTGCAGTTCCGGCGGGCGTGGAAAAATCAGTTCGCTGCGTTTCATGCGGAAGCTATCTCCCATTGTTCGGCTTGGGCCTGGAAACGGTTCCCACTAATTTCCAGGACGTTTTGGCCCAACAGCCAGCCCCAGAAGGGCAGCGTGACAGCGGGTTCGGGACGATCAGAAATGTCCTCACCAGGGGATGCTTGCTGCTGCATGACAGTTCGCATATCGCCCGGATCGACGCTCACCGCGCCGACACCCGCTTCCCGCAGTTCGTTTGCCAGCGTGCGGGTCAGCAGATCCAGCGCCGCTTTGCTGGCCCCATAGCCTCCCCACCCTTCGTAACCACCAATCGCCGCGTCACTGCTGATATTGACGATCAGCCCGCCGCTATGCTTCAGTTGGGGCAGTACGGCCTGCACCAGTCCGAGAGGGGCGATGGTATTCACCGCGAACACATTTTGTAGTTCTGCTAGCGGATAGTCTGCCAGTGCGGGCAGAGGCGTCGCGCCGAGGATAGACGCATTGTTCACCAGTAGATCCAGCCGCCCCAACGATTGTGCTGCTTCCGACAGTTGGCGGCGGTGCGTGGCATCCGCTACGTCGCCAGCCAGGGCGATAATCCGCGTCCCGTATGCCCGCAGCGAGTTGGCAGCAGAGAGCAGCGCATCGGCTCCCCGCGCCGTGAGAATTAAATCGTAGCCCTGCGCGGCCAGGAATTCAGCCAACGTTAGCCCTAAACCCCGGCTGGCCCCAGTGATCATTGCGGCCCGGCGGTCGGATGGCTGATTTTGCGTGTGCCACCATTCCTGGAAGGCAAAAGCGCGATTAGATCCCTCTTTGAAGCGGGCGATCAGGACCCCTTCCAGCCGCGCCTTAGCACCGGAGGGCAGCCGGACAAAGGCCACTGTCCAACTGGCAACACCTGCTGTTGGGGTGACCTCCAACACCTTGTAGTCAAAGACGATCTGATCCTGCTCCTGGGGCAGTTTGGCCCAGTATTGGTAAATAGCATCCCGTCCACGCAGCGGCTCATCAAACGGGTTTTCATGGTAGGTTGCATCGCCGGTGAATAAATCGGCAGCTAGCTGTGGATCGCGCGTTACCCAGGCGCGGCCTATCGTATCCATCCAGTGCGTAAACGTAACAAGGTCCATCACGGCTCCTGGCCTGCCTTTTTCTTATACATATCTTCATTATCGCAAAAAATGAAGGGCCACCACACCGGGCGAGAGGCCAGTTTGAACCTGTACATTGGTACAGGGGTCAGGAGAGATCGATCAATCCCTGCTGTGCAGCGATGCGGACAGCTTCGGTCCGGTTGCCCGCGCCTAGTTTTTTGAGAACTGCGCTGACGTGGAATTTCACCGTTCGTTCCTTGATTGCCAGTTCGACAGCAATCTCTTTGTTCAGTTTGCCTTGAGCGAGGAGGCGCAGCACTTCCAGTTCGCGTTTGGTCAGCGGGTGCGATGGGGGTTGATCATCGCTCACATGGCGCATCAGTTTGGCGGCTACTATGGGTTGGAGCAGCGCGCCGCCGCTGTGTACCACCCGGATCGCGTTAAAAATCTCCTCGCGAGGTGCGCCTTTGAGCAGATAACCGCGCGCTCCGGCCCGGACAGCCTGCACAATCCGTTCATCGGTGTCAAACGCGGTGAACACGATCACGCGGCTGACTTCTTGCCGAGCCTGCAAGTGTTCGAGAACCTGCACGCCGTCGAGTTCTGGCATTTCCAGATCGAGCAGCACGATATCGGGACGCAGAGTTTCAAAGCGCCTGACTGCCTCCAAACCTGTTTCGGCCTCGCCCACCACCTCAAAATCGGACTGGGTGCTGAGAACAGCCACTAACCCCTCGCGCACGATGGGGTGATCGTCGGCAACCAGGATACGAATGGTCATGATTGATCTTCCAATGGAGCCGTTACTTCGATCTGCGTGCCTTCGTCGGGACTGCTGCGAATGACCAGCCTCCCCCCTAATAATTTCACCCGCTCTCGGATGCCGATAAGTCCATAGTGTCCGCTGGGAACATGGGCGGGATCGAAGCCCAGCCCATCGTCCTCGATGGTTAGAGTAACCTGTTCGGGGGTAATGACCAGTTGAAGATCGATGCTTCTGGCGCGGGCATGCTGTACGACGTTGGTTAATGCTTCCTGGGCGATGCGGAAGAGTCCTACCTCCAACCGGACGGGCAGCGGGTGAAATTCCCCGGTGAAGACTTTGTTCAGGTCGAGTTGTCCGCGTGCCGCCCATTCCTCCGCCAGGGTAGACAGCGCTTCGGACAACCTGCGCCCTTCGAGTGGCTCGGCACGCAGATCGAGCACGGAGCGGCGCGCCTCTTCCAGATTCTTGCGCGTGAGTGCCAGCGCATTCTGGACGATCTGCCTCGACTTCTCGACCTGTGATGCCTGTTCCAGCAGAGCATCGGCTGTTTCAAGCTGCAAGGTGATGGCGGCCAGACCCTGAGCCAGTGTGTCGTGGATTTCACGCGCCAGACGGTTGCGTTCTTCCGCCGCGCCAAGCTGCATACTTCTTTCAAACAGCCGCGCCCGCTCAACGGCGATGCCAACCAGATCGCCCACGGTGTGCAGCAATCGCAAATCGTCTGGGGAGAGTTCACGCCAATCACGGCTGGCGACATTCATCACACCCAGTTTTTTGCCTTGAGCATAGAGCGGAATGCTGGCATGGCAGCGCAGTCCATTTGTGCCGTCGATCAGATTTTTCAGGCGGCTGCACACCACGACGTTGACGTTTGCCGCGCCATTGAGATCGCCTGCGCGGTATGTGTCCAGGCAGTAACAGGTGCCTTCCATCCGGTGTGGCGCATTTGCCAATCCTGGGGGCAAGTTTTGCGCTGCGGCCAGATAGCTCTCCCCGGTATCCTCGCGCAGAAGCCATACCCAACCCGTTTGTAAGTCGAGTAGAGTTGCGACCTGTGCTAACGCGGTCTGTAATGATTGAGACAGATCAATTTCGCGATTGAGCGCTTCTGCTATCGCGTTCAGAATGGATAGTTCGCGGTTGCGGCGCGCGAGTTGATCAGGCTGCGGGCCGATATTGAAGAGTTCAGGCACAGTTTTTTAATCCACAATTTCCCGGTCAAACGCTTTGTCCGCCGGAGCATCAGCGCCAGACCAGATGCGCTTAGAGGTCCAGGGTACAGAGTCACCAGACCAAAACGGGTGTGTGGGCGCGAGACCCAGCGGCAAAAAGCCTACGGTGCAGAGATAGAGACTGCCCGTCGATATATAGGACTCCGCCAGCCCTGGTTGATGCCCTGCCAGTCCGAGCGTCAGCCAGCCCGCCGTGTCAAATGTACCGGATGCGCCCAGCGTGCGCTGGATGACAGCGCTAAGTGCTCCGCGCACCTGGGCAGGTGACACACCGGGAGGCAGATCATCCCGCAGCGCCATCTGTGCAAGCAATTGGAACGCGCCTGTCCGGTAACAGATGGAACGCCCTATCACCGGGAAACGATCCATCTGGCGCAATCAACCGTTCCTGCACCGCTGCGTAACGCCGTGCCCGTGCGCGAATGGCCTCGGCAAACTTGTCCCAGGTGGAGTCTACGCCCGCCATCGTATCAACGATATCGAGCAGCATAGGCTGCATGACGTAGCTGTTGTAGTAATCCCAGTGAAAAAGCGGGCCGTCGCCATAAACTCCATCGCCCAGGTACCAGGCTTCGTGCTGGCGCAGCGCCACGTCAATCCGCAGGAGATCACTCTCCGCGCCAACCGTATGCAAAAACGTTTCGATCATCGCCGCGAATAACAGCCAGTTGTTGTAATTAGGCACGATTCTCCGGCACTGCTGCACAGCGTTGATCACAAGTTGTCGCGTTTCAGTGTCCAGCCCATGCCATAACACGGGCAGTCCGCGCAGGATACCGTGCACCATAAATGCCGCATCAACTAACGGCTGCCGGTTGTCATCGGACTGCGCATTGTACTCAGCAAAGTTCATGTAGTCGGGCGATGTTGGATCGCAGGCCATGCGCAGCCCTTGCCGCGCCCACAGCAGGACTTCGTCACGGTGAGTCGCTTCACTGGCGTCCAGATTGGGCGCGGTGAGCCACGGCGCGACTCCCGCCAACGCGCGTCCAAACGCCTCGAGGTGGCTCACATGATCGCGCGGGCGAGGGTGGGCGATCTCAACGGGCATCGTGGCTTTAAGTTGGCCTTGAGCAAGCGCACTGAACACAGGCTTCACCACCCGGTACAGCATCTCGGCCCAATAGCGGCGCTCCGGATCAGTGGCAGTCAGCACAGCTTCTCGATTGACAGGTAGGGAGTTGGACATGGAATGAGTCTCTAGAGGTTAGCTATCAACCATATGGTAACAAAACACAATGCATCTGGCTATTGAGCATTCTTGACAGTGTTTTGATTATTATGCTATAGTGGAATTAATTGCTTTACTGCAATCAATTAAAGATTGAGGCGAAATGCACCCGATCCGTGCCCCTGAACTCATGCGCCAGCAGAACCGCGCCAGTATCCTGGCTATCATCCAGGAACATGGCCCCATTTCGCGCATCGAGTTAGCTCAACTGCTCGATCTCAATCCAGCCACTGTAACACGCATCACCCGTGCGCTGCTGGAAGAGGGGCTGATCACGGAGATCGGGGAAGGAACCAGCCAGAGCGCGGGCCGCAAACCTGTTCTTCTTGAATTTAATCATCGTGCTCAGCTTCTGGCGGGCGTGGTGGTACGGGCAACCGAAATGACCGGGATCATCGGCGATCTGGCAGGGACCGTTTTGTCTAGACGCACAGCCCTGCTTTCCTCCCAGGCCGCCGTTGAACCCTTTCTCGAAGATTTACTCAAGGTGGATCCAAGCTACCATCCTCGCTTAACTGCCACCTGCATTGGTCTTTCTCACCCCGATGCAACTCTGCTTGAGACACTGAGCAACACCCTGCATGTTCCAGTTACGATTACGGAACCTGTCCGCTTGTCCACTTTGGGCGAAGCGGCGTGGGGGAGCGCGCAGGGGCAGCGCACTTTTGCCCTGTTTGATCTGGGATCGACGAGTAGTGTCGGGGTTTATCTGGATGGCCAAACTCAGGTTGGCGGTTTGGGCCTCTCTCCCAGCGGCGAATCGCTCAGCGCCCGTTTGTGTGACGCTGGCCTGATCACGCAGGTTAAACAGGCTCTTCTCGCCGGTGAGCCAAGTGCACTCTGTCACATGGCAGAACGCTTATCAACGGGCATAATTTTTGAAGCCGCTCGCCAGCATGATCCCCTGGCCCTGCGCGTGATTCAGGTTGCTGCTGATGAATTAGCCTGGGCCGCAGTTTCCCTGGCAGATATTTTATCGCTGGATTGCGTCATTCTGGGCGGGACATGGTTCCACGCCGCCGACATTCTGATTCCAATGATGCAGGACCGGATGGGCACTTTTGATTTGAGACAGCCTCTCGTGCTTTCTGCCGGGTTGGGTGATGAAGCGCCGCTGTTGGGGGCCATCAAGCTGCTGCTCGATCAGGTCACTCTGAGGTGAACGCTATGGGAAAACGGCTAAAAATCGCAGTGATCGGTGGGGGCAGCACCTATACCCCAGAGTTGATCGATGGTCTCATTCACTACCAGCAGGCGATTGATCTGGATACGCTCGTGCTGATGGATCTCTACGAGTGGCGCTTGGAGACAGTCGGCGGTTTAGCAAGGCGTATGTTGGATCGGAACGGACATCCGGCCCGCTTGGTTCTGACCACAGATCGTTTGGCTGCACTCGAAGGGGCCGATTTTATCCTCACCCAGATTCGCGTCGGTGGGATGGCCGCCCGCCAGCTTGATGAGACCATCCCTCCGCGTTACGGCGTGATTGGGCAGGAGACGGTAGGACCGGGCGGTATCGCCAAGGCGCTGCGCACTGTCCCGGTGATGCTGGATATCGCACGTGATGTTGAACGTCTCGCGCCGCAATCCACGCTGATCAATTTCACCAATCCCTCAGGACTGGTGACGGAAGCCTTACGCTGTCATAGTGGGGTACAGGCAATCGGCCTCTGCAATTTGCCTACGAACCTGCGTGTTGAAATTGCCGCGCTGCTGGGTGCCGCCCCGGAGCAGGTGACCCTCGATTATGTCGGCCTCAACCATTTGGGCTGGGTGCGCGGGGTGTGGGTCGATGGACAGGACCGGATGCAGCAGGCGCTTCAGGCGATGATCGCCATGGCCGAACAGGAACGCGACCCCGTATTTTCGCCCGATTTGCTCGAAACATTGGGGCTTATTCCCGGCTACTACCTGGCTTTTTATTACCACCATGATCGCATGTTGGCGAACCAGCGCCAGGCTTCCCAAACCCGCGCCGAACGTGCCAGGGAAATCGAAAAGGAACTACTCAAACAGTATGCCGATCCATCCCTTGCCGAAAAGCCCGCGCTGCTCTCGGAGCGTGGCGGCGCACTCTATTCAACAGCCGCCGTCAGCCTGATTGCCTCGCTGGTCAACGACACGGGCGACACGCATATTCTCAACGTGCCGAACGAAACCACCTTAACCGATCTGCCGCCGCAGGCAGTGGTCGAAGTGCCCTGCCGGGTGGACGCCAGCGGCGCTCATCCGCTGCCCGCTGCTCCCATTCCGGCACATATTCGCGGCCTCATCCAGGGTGTCAAGGCGGCTGAGATGCTCACCATTCAAGCGGCGATCACCGGGGATCGCCGGGTTGCGCTTCAGGCGCTGCTGGCCCATCCCCTGGTCCCATCTTTTGCAGCAGCGCAGTCTCTACTGGCGGCGCTGCTTGCCGAAAACCGAGATTATCTTCCTCAATTTTTATCTGGAGTCACTCTATGAAACCGTTGAAAATCGCCGTGATTGGTGGTGGCAGCACCTATACGCCCGAATTGATTGATGGCTTTATCCGCTATCACCCGGAACTTCCGGTGGGGCGTATTGTCTTACAAGATATCAACCCGCAGCGTCTGGACATCGTCGGTGGGCTGGCACGGCGTATGGTACAGGCAACCGGGATCGAATTGTGTGTCACGACCGATCGGGCCGAAGCGCTGGACGACGCTGATTTTGTCGTTGCTCAACTGCGTGTGGGTGGGATGGCAGCGCGGGCGCTGGATGAACGTCTGCCGCTGGACTATGGCGTGATTGGGCAGGAAACGACAGGCCCAGGCGGATTTGCCAAGGCGCTGCGCACCGTGCCTGTCATGTTGGAGATTGCCCGCGATATTGCCCGGCTTGCGCCGCAAGCGTGGCTGATCAACTTCACGAATCCCAGCGGATTGATTACAGAGGCTATCCTGCGGCACAGCGGCGCGAAGGCGATTGGCCTGTGCAATGTGCCGATCAACATGGTGCGCAGCATTGCCCAAACCTTAAACGTTGAACCCAGCCGGATCGAACTCGATTATGTGGGCCTGAATCACTTGAGTTGGGCACGGCGCGTCTGGCTGGATGGGGAAGACGTGACCGAACGTCTGCTGCATGCCGATACGGTGTGGGGCGGGGCATTTTCCGAGACGTACCTGCAACAGTTGGGCATGATTCCCAACTACTACATCCGCTATTTTGTCCACACCGATCAGGTTCTGGCGGAAATGAAAAACGGCGGCAGCACCCGCGCCGAATATCTGCAGGAGATCGAGGCGGACCTGCTGGAAATGTACGCCGATCCCTCGCTGGCGAAGAAACCGGAACTGCTTGAGGAACGCGGCGGTGCATATTACTCAACAGCAGCCGTTGAATTGATCCGCTCCATTGCCCAGGATCGACGCGACGTACATATCGTCAACGTGCGTAACAACTACGCGCTGCCCGATTTGGCTCCTGACAGCGTGGTTGAAGTACCTGCCGTGATTGGCAAGAGCGGCCCACACACCCTGACAGCGGGGCGTCTTCCGGCCAGTATTCGCGGCCTTGTCGCCTCCGTCAAGGCCTTTGAAGAACTGACGATTGAAGCTGCCGTCACCGGGAACGAAGACACGGCCCGGCTGGCACTGCTGGCTCACCCGCTGGTTCCATCCTGGGATGTCGCAGTGTCGCTGTGGGAAACCCTCAAAGCGGCGCATTCTCAGTATCTGCCCCAGTTCAATAAGTAGGGAAACGATTATGTCTGGCGAGCGCGTGTACCTGGGCATTGACGGCGGCGGTTCCAAAACCGAGGCAATAGCCATCGACAGCAGCGGTGCTGTGTTGGGCGTTGGCCTCAGCGGAAAGTCGAATTACCAGACGTGCGGCATGGTGACGGCCCTCAAGCATATCCGGGAAGCCGCCGAACAGGCGCTGGCTGGAAAAAAGGCGGATGAAATCGCTTACTGTCTGGCAGGGGCCGACACACGTCTCGACTTTATCCGCCTGGAACCGGAGCTGCGCGCCTTCGACTTGGGCCAGGATATCACGATCTACAACGACGTGCTTGCCGTCTTTCGCGCGGGGAGCAGCCAGCCCTATGGCATGGGTGTTGTCTGCGGAACGGGCTTTAATGCTGGCGGGATCAGCCAGGATCGGCGGGAATTTCGTTTGCCAGCTCTGGGCGAAGTGACAGGCGACTTTTATGGCGGAGGCGGCTGGCTGGGCATGACGGCGATGGGATATGCGTTCCGGGGCTGGGATGGACGCGGCACGCCAACTCAGTTGGCAGATGTGTTCCTTAAGGCGCTCGGTATGGCCGATATGGAAACACTGGCTGAGCAGTTGTCCCAGCAGAGCATTTCATCGCGCCATATTCATGATCTCGTTCCCCTGGTCTTTGAAACCGCGAACAGGGGAGATGAGGTTGCACGCCAGTTGATTCGAACGCTGGGTCAGGAGATTGGCATCACGATAGTCACCGTCCTGCGTCGTCTCGATCTGCTGGATTGTTCCCTGCGATGTCGTACTTGGCGGCAGCGTTTTTTATGGAAAAGGCCCTCTGCTTCTGGACACCATCCAGGAATGTATCGATCCTCACGCGCCTCACGCTGTTTTGAAGCGGCTGAATACCCGGCCTGTGGTTGGCGCGGTTTTGTTGGCCGCCGATCACGCTGGCCTGACTACCCATGAATCATTTCTGAGTACGCTGCACGCTAGTTTGCCAAAACACTTATCGATCCAGCAAGAAGGAGGGGATTGACCACATCACCTTTCGTCCGCAAAAAACTTTCATCGGGTTCGTTTCAAGGAGGAAACAAACATGCGTAAACTATTGAGTCTGCTTCTCGTTTTGACCCTGCTTGCTGCGGGTGGAACGCAAATTCACTCAGCCGCGCGCGTGCAGGCCAGAGCAGATACAACGCTCACCGTTTGGGGATTTGTCTGGACGGCGGATTGGCTCGATTCGGTAGCCGCAGGATTCGAAGCAACCCATCCGGGTGTCACCGTCAACGTCGAACGCTTTGAGTACGAAGTTTATCGTGATGCCATTGTCACGACCCTGGCCTCTGGCGGTGGTGTTCCCGATGTCGTGACCCTCGATCCCATGTGGGCGGGCGACCTGATCCGCGATGGCGCTCTCTCTCCCCTGGAAGGTATCGAAGCCGAGCTGAATCCAGATGATTTCGTGGCGGGCGGCTGGCAGTTGTGCGGTTATGCGGGCGCTCAATACGGTGTTCCGGCAGACCTGGACTTCAACCTGATCTTCTACCGCAAAGACGTTTTCGATCCGGCGATTGCCGAAGCTGGTCTGGATGGTTTCCCGGCGACAACCGAAGATTTCATCAAAGTCGCGCAGGCCGTATCGAACGACGATCAGAAGGCTCTCGTATTGGCCCCGGCAGACTATTATGGCTGGTATCAGGGCTTCCTCGCGCCCTACGGTGGACGTCTGGTCAGTGACGATGGCAAGGAATATACCTTCAATTCCGATGCGGGTGTCCAGGCCCTCAAACTCTACAGTGACCTGTTTAATGAGTATAACGTCGCTTTGCCCTGGGATGATGTCCTGGATGGCGATTCGATGATTGCCCTCAAGAATGGTGATGCCCTGGCGACGATGCGCGGTTCCTGGTATGCCACCGAGCTTGCGTCTGCTGCACCCGAAATGCAGGGGCAGTGGGGTGTCGCGCCAATGCCGTTCGGCCCAACGGATCGCACGGTTCATGCTGCTACTGGCGGGGCCTGCTTCTCTGTTCCAGTTGCATCCGAACAGCAGGATCTCGCCCGCGAATTCGTGGTTTACCTGGAACAGCCCGAGGTGATGGCGACCTACTACGATGTAGTCGGTGGTGTGCCCTCCCTGAAGACTGCCTGGGATTTCATCGATCTCGACGGCGTGAATGAATATCTCGGTGTTCCACTCGCTCGCCTGGTTGCCGATTGGTCCGCCAACACGGTAGGCATGGAGCTGCCCTCTACCGAAGTCGCTGACGCGCTGAATGACGCGATTTATAGGGTGACGATGGAAGGCACAGATCCTCAGGACGCGCTCGACGAAGCGGCTGCAAGTGCGCCGCCGTTGGAATAACTCATAAGTGATCGGTTGATGAGGCGGGAGAAGCTTACTCCCGCCTTCGTTATAAGATGAGGAACCGGCGATGCAGAATCAAAGTAGCTGATCAAGTCCAACCGCTCAAACTCCCGGAGACGCAGCAGGATCGCCTGAGCCGATTCTGGGAGAGCTTTGCGCCCTATGCTTTTATTTCCCCATTTTTTATTGCATTTATCGTTTTCCAGCTATTCCCGATTTTGTTCTCCGTCTACTTAAGTTTTGCCGATTGGAACCCCTATATTCACCAGGGGTCTGGGCTGACCTTTGTCAACTTTAAACACTATGAGACGCTGGTTCACGACGGGCGTTTTCTCCACAGCCTTCAAGTTACCGGGATCATCACCATTTCCTGCACGCTCATCGGAACCTCTCTGTCGGTCATCCTGGCTGTTCTGCTTGACAACATCCCGGAATGGCTCTCGATGATTTTGCGTGCTGTCTTCTTTATGCCCGCCGTCACCTCGATTGTGGTCATTACGCAAATCTGGAAACAGCTTCTGAACTATCGCTACGGCTATCTCAACGCCATTCTGGAAAACATGGGGCTTGATCGCCATAACTGGCTGGGCGAACCGGCAACAGCACTCTGGGCGCTGATTATTATGTTGATCTGGGCCGGGGTTGGCTGGGACTCGCTGATCATCATGTCAGGTTTGCGGAGCATTCCGCAGGAACTCTACGAGGCGGCAAAGATTGATGGTGCGAACGGCCTGCGCTCCTTCCGGCACATCACGCGTGCCGCTGCTTCGCCCGGTGCTGGTTTTTGTTTTGACAACCGGGTTTATCTACCTCTTGGGGATTTTCGCGCCCATCCAATTGTTAACAAACGGCGCGCCGCTTCATAAGACAGAAACCGTCGCGCTCTACCTGTACCAGCAGGGATTTGCCTACCAGGAATTCGGATACGCTTCTGCCATTGCCATTGCCCTGACTCTGATCATGTTTGTCGTGAGCTTCCTGAACTACCGCTTCTTTGGGCGCGATTTGGAGTACGCATCATGAATGCAAAACAGAAAGCCAAACTCGGACAGGCTGTGTTAGCCGTCTTCCTGTGTTTTTTCGCCCTGTTTTATGCCTTCCCTTATGTTTGGATGGTTGAAACGTCGCTCAAAACGGATGACGAGTTAATGAGCGGGCAGATGTTTTCCGACAAACCACAGTTGGTCCAATATGATCGGCTGTTCAACGGCTTTCAGGCATCCGAGCGTTTGACGCTCAAGTACCAGTACTGGCGCTACTACCGGAACAGCATTATTGTCACCGGGTTGAGCCTCGTTCTTGTTCTGTCTCTCGATGCTCTGGCGGCCTTCGCCTTTGCCAAATATAACTTCCGGGGCAAACAGATCCTGTTCTGGCTGATGTTAATCACGATGATGCTGCCTGTCTACGCGACTTTGATCCCGTCCTTCTACCTGTTTTCCCGCATTTTGCACTGGGTGAATACCTATAAGTCGCTGATCATTCCCGGCGTGGTGGACGCCTATGGCATCTTTTTGCTGACCCAGTATATGAAGACAATTCCATCCGAACTGCTTGACGCGGCCCGGATTGATGGGGCGGGTCCGCTGCGCATTTTTCTGCGGATCATCGTCCCGCTCTCTCGCCCTGCACTTGGAACGCTGGCAATCTTTAAGTTTCTGCTGGCCTGGAACGACTATCTCTGGCCCCTGGTCATGATCCGTAAGGAAGAGATGTTTACCCTGACCATCGGTATTGCCAACATGCAGGTGCGGCAGGGGATGGTTGTCTGGGGCGTGCAGATGGCGGCGGCAGTTGTCGCTACCGTACCTGTCCTGATCCTGGTTTTCGCCATGCAGCGCCAGTTCCTGCGCGGTCTGACCGCCGGAGCACTCAAGGGATAAACTTAAAGCCGGACGTTTTATCCGTCCGGCGCAGTGCTGCATTTGAGGGGACTTCCTCTCAGCAGTGCGTTGACAAAACAGAACATCCGTGCTATACTGCTCATAGGTGCTTTCTTCCACTTCATAGGGGCGTCTTTGTAATCGGAACTCGATAATAAGCCTCCCTAACCAAATGCCTCTCTGAGGGTTGCTCAATGTTAGAAAATGGTTTTTCGTCAGCCGGATTAGGGGGGGTAGCAGGATCGCCACGAGAGCGAAGTGATCAACTAATTTTTTGCAAGGTTTGTTAGTGGCTTTTGCACGAGAAGAAATGACCGATATTTAACATTTTTCCGGGGTCAGCAAAAGCTGCTATTTTTCACTAAATGGCTCCAAACGTCCCTTAATGATCATTTAGGGGCGATAAGTTGCATCTTCGCCCCCAGCGTAAGCTCTATTCGTCTTGTAAATACGTGTTGATGTGGCTCGCGGCAAGCCGCCCTTCCTGGATGGCCCAGACGACCAGAGATGCGCCTCGCGTCGAGTCACCCGCCGCGAACACGCCCGGAACGCTGGCCATATAACTTTGATCGACGGCTATATTGCCCCGCTCATTGAGGCTGATTCCCAGGTCATGAACAAGACCTTGCTGCTCCGTGTGGATAAATCCCATTGCCAGCAGTACGAGATCGGCGGGCCGTTCAAACTCGGTGCCGGGAAGCTCAACCAGTTCGTGCCGTCCATTATTTTTGGCCCAATCGACCTGGATGCAGGCCATCCGGTTCACCCGCTGATCGTCGCCCAGGAACGCCTGCGTCTGGATGTTGTACAGCCGCTCGCATCCCTCAGCATGGGAGCTGGTCGTTTTGTAAAGCCGAACTGGGAGAGGCCAGGGTTCGTGCGCGGGGCGGTCCGAGGGCAGCGGGGGCAGCAGTTCGATCTGCGTCACGCTTTTTGCGCCCTGGCGGTTGGCCGTTCCCACGCAGTCCGACCCGGTATCGCCGCCGCCGATAACCACCACGTGTTTATCGAAGGCTGATATGCGATCATCGTCGGGAACGACCTGCCCATTCACCACGCGATTTTGCTGTTCAAGGAAATCAAGCGCCTGATAAATGCCGTCCAGTTCGCGCCCTGGGATCGGCAGATCGCGCGCCGTCCGCGCCCCAATGGTGACGCAGACTGCATCAAACGAGGCATACAGGTCCTCAACAGGCAGATCAAAGCCCACGCGCACGCCCGTTTGGATCACCAGCCCTTCTTCCAACATCAGATTCACGCGGCGGTCAATGATCGCCTTGTCCAGCTTAAAATCTGGCACGCCATAGCGCAGATAACCGCCAACGGCATCCGCTGCTTCAAAAAGCACCACCGAGTGCCCCATTTTGTTCAGGCTGTCGGCGCAGGCCAACCCGGCAGGGCCGCTGCCGATCACGGCGACACGTTTTCCAGTGCGGGACGCGGGCGGTTTAGCTTTGACATAGCCTTCGGCAAAGGCGCGCTCGATGATCGAAAACTCGTTCTCGCGGATCGAGACTGGCTTATCGTTGATGCCCAGCACGCAGGAACTTTCACAGGGGGCCGGGCACAACCGCCCTGTAAATTCCGGGAAGTTGTTGGTCTTTTGCAGAATATCGTAGGCACTTTTCCAGTCGCCCCGTTGCAGTTTTTCCTGCCATTCGGGGATCAGGCTGCCAACCGGGCACTGCCAATGGCAAAACGGCACGCCGCAGTCCATACAGCGCGACGCCTGAAGCCGCCGCGCATCGTCCGCCATCGGGACCTCGATCTCGTTGAAGTCGTTGATCCGCTCATGGATGGGGCGGTAACTATTTTCGGCGCGCTTGACCTTGATAAAACCCTGTGGATCGCCCATTAGTACGCCACCTCTAAATGCACTTCTTCGCGGATGAGGGACAGCATTTTGTCCGTCTCGCGGATCTGCTGTTCCTGAAGCACGCGCTTATATTCCAGCGGCAGGACCTTCACAAAGCGGGGCATATATTCGTGCCAGCGTTCGAGTACACGCTGCGCGACAGTGCTGCCCGTGTAGACATAGTGCTTATGCAGCCATTCCTTGAGGAAGTCCTGGTCTTCGATTTCCATAACAGGCGAAATCTCAACCATCGACTGGTTGCAGAAGTAGGCGAAGTTACCCGTGGCGTTTAACACGTAGGCGATGCCACCGCTCATGCCCGCCGCGAAGTTGCGCCCGACCCGGCCCAGGACGATGATCCGCCCACCCGTCATGTATTCGGCAGCGTGATCACCTGTTCCCTCGACTACGGCGGTTACACCGCTGTTGCGCACGGCAAAGCGTTCGCCCGCCATGCCGCGAATAAAGGCCTCGCCGCTGGTCGCGCCGTAGAGCACCGTATTACCGATGATGATGTTTTCTTCCGCGGCGAAGGTGCTTCCCGTTGGCGGCACGGCAATCAATCGCCCACCGGACAATCCCTTGCCGAAGTAGTCGTTTGCATCCCCTTCCAGCCGGAATGTCACGCCCTTTGCCAGGAATGCGCCGAAGCTCTGCCCCGCGCTTCCCTGGAAGGTGCATTGGACGGTCCAATCGGCCAGCCCTTCGTCCCCATAGCGGCGCGCAATCTCACCGGAGAGCATCGCGCCCACCGTGCGATCTGAATTGGTGATCGGCATTTCGATGTGAACGGGTTCGCATTTTTCCAGGGCGGGTGTTGCCAGTTGGATCAGCTTGCGGTCCATGACCCGGTCAATCTTGTGGATCTGCGATTCAACACAGCAGCTTGCCGTGCGATCCGCCTGGGGAGCGCGGTAGAGCACAGCGCTGAGATCAATCGTTTTCGCTTTCCAGTGATCAACCTCGCGGACCTGGAGCAGATCGGTGCGCCCAATCAGTTCGTCAAAGTGCGGACGCCGAGTTGGGCCATGATTTCGCGGATTTCTTGGGCCATAAAGCGGAAATAGGTGATCAGGTGGTTGGGTTCGCCTGTAAAGAGCTTGCGGAGTTCGGGGTTTTGGGTCGCCACGCCAACCGGACAGGTGTTGAGATGGCATTTGCGCATCATCACGCAGCCCAGCACGATCAGGCTTGCTGTCCCAAAGGCGAATTCTTCCGCGCCGAGCATCGCCGCCAGCACGATATCGCGCCCGGTCTTCAATTGGCCATCCGTTTGCAGCCGGACACGCCCGCGCAGGTTATTTAAGCACTAATGTCTGATGAGTTTCAGCAATGCCAATTTCAAAGGGCAGCCCGGCATGTTTGATCGAGCTTTGTGGGCTGGCTCCCGTACCGCCGTCATAACCGCTGATCACGATGGTATCGGCGTGCGCTTTGGCAACCCCGGCGGCAATGGTCCCGACACCTGTCTCCGACACCAGCTTGACGCTGATCCGCGCCTGCGGATTGGCGCACTTGAGATCGAAGATCAATTGGGCCAGGTCTTCAATCGAATAGATGTCATGATGCGGCGGCGGCGAAATGAGCGTCACGCCAGGGGTCGCATGCCGCGTTTTAGCGATCACCTTATCAACCTTGTGTCCCGGAAGCTGTCCGCCCTCGCCGGGCTTCGCCCCCTGTGCGATCTTGATCTGAATTTCATCGGCGTTGATCAGGTAATTGATGGTGACGCCAAAGCGCCCCGACGCGACCTGTTTGATCGCGCTGCGCACGGACGTGCCATCTGGACGGGGGTCAAAGCGCTCCGGATCTTCGCCACCTTCGCCGGAATTACTGCGCCCGCCAATGCTGTTCATGGCAATGGCAATCGTTTCATGGACATCTTTCCCCAGCGATCCGAACGACATCGCGCCAGTCGTCATGCGCTTGAGGATGTTCTCAATGGGCTCGACCTCATCAATCGAAATCGGCGTCTGCGGTTTAAAATCGAGCAAACCCCGGATGACGTGCGGCCTCTGGTTCTGGCGGTTGACCAGCTCGGAGAATTTCTTGTATTTCTGATAGTCTCCCGTGCGCGCTGCCCATTGCAGCAGGTAAATCACCTCTGGATTCCAGGCGTGGTGTTCGCCGTTTTTACGATACTGGTAAATACCTTCCGACTCCAGCAGGGCAGGTTTTTCGACATAGGCCCGCTGGTGGTGCATCAGTGTTTCCTGGGCGATCTCTTCCAGGCCGATGCCGCCGATGCGTGAATCGGTCCCCGTGAAGTATTCATCCATGACGTCCTGGCTGATGCCTATCGCCTCAAAGGTTTGCGCACCGTGATAGCTGCGGAGCGTGGAAATCCCCAGCTTGGAGAGTACCTTCAGCAGGCCCTTTTCAACCGACTTAAGGTAAGCATCCTCGACTTCAAGGTAATTGTTATAGGTCGGGAAACGCCCTTTTTTGAACAGGTCGTGGACGGTTGCCAGTACGCCGTAGGGGTTAATCGCGCTCGCTCCATAGCCGAACAACAGGGCGAAGTGCATGATCTCCCGTGCTTCCGCCGTTTCGACAATCAATGCTATTTCAGTTCGCTTTTTGACCTGGATCAGGTGATGGTGAATCCCCGAACAGGCCAGCAGCGAAGGGATGGGCGCGCAGGTCGCATCAATGCCGCGATCAGACAGGATAATAAAGTCGCAGCCCTCATCGACGATCCGCTCTGCTTCCTGGCACAGGCGATCCATTGCCTGTTTGAGCCCCGCTGCGCCTTCCTCAACCGGAAACGTGATCGGCAGCGTCACTGAACGGAAGTCCGGATTATCCCATGTGCGGATTTTTTCCATGTCAATATTCGAAAACACTGGGCGTTTGAACTGGACCATGTGGCAGTGTTCGGGCTTTTCTTCGAGCAGATTACCCTCTTTGCCAATGTAGCCCGTCAGCGTCATGACCAGTTCTTCGCGGATCGGGTCGATAGGCGGATTCGTCACCTGGGCAAAGGTTTGTTTGAAGTAGTTAAACAGGCGCTGCGGCCTGTCGGAGAATACCGCCAGCGGCGTATCTGTTCCCATCGACCCGACAGGTTCCTGGTGGGTGTCGATCATCGGGACGATGATATTCTCAATATCTTCTTGGCTGTAGCCAAAGGCATGCTGCATTTCGAGAAGCTGCCCGTTCATCCCGATCTGGATCGAGTGCTTCAGCTCAATCGAGGGCATGGTGATGCGGTATTTTTCCACCCATTCCCGGTAGGGGCTTTGGTGGCTGATCTGCTCTTTGATTTCCGAGTCCGGAATGATGCGCCCTTCCTGCATATCAACCAGCAGCAGTTTGCCGGGCATCAGGCGGCCCTTGGCGGCGATTCGCTCCGGCGCAAAGGTCTGCACGCCCACTTCTGACCCCATTACGATCAGATCGTCTTTCGTGACCACGTAACGTGAAGGCCGCAGCCCATTACGATCCAGCGTGCCGCCGACCCAACGCCCATCACAGAAGATGATCGCGGCGGGACCATCCCAGGGTTCCATGAATGCCGAATGGTACTCGTAGAAGTATTTGAGATCATCCGGGATCGGATTGAGCTTGTTAAACGATTCCGGGATCAGCATCATCAGGGCGTGGGGCAGCGAGCGCCCACTCATCACCAGCATTTCGAGCACGTTGTCAAACGAGGCCGAGTCGCTTTTTCCCGGTTCAACGACGGGCAGCAGCTTGTTTATATCGTCGCCAAATAGCTCGGAACTGAACCCCGCCTCACTGGCATGCATCCAGAAGCGGTTGCCTTTGATCGTGTTGATTTCGCCGTTGTGAGCGATGAGCCGGAAAGGGTGAGCGAGATCCCAGGTGGGGAAGGTGTTGGTGCTAAAGCGCGAGTGAACGAGGGCGACGGCGCTGACGACCCGTTGATCTTCCAGGTCCAGGTAATAGGAGCGCAGTTGTTCGGCGGTCAGCATCCCCTTGTAGACCACTGTTTTGGTCGAAAGTGAGGGGATGTAGAACTGCGCCGCAAATTGCGCTCCGCCCTGTTGTCGCATCTGGCTTTCCGCGACTTTGCGGACGACATACAGTTTACGTTCCAGCGCGTCCTGGCTCGTCCCGCCCGAACTCGCCACAAAGATTTGCTTGATGGCTGGCTCCGCGGACCGCGCGATATCGCCCAGTACACTGCTGTTGACCGGAACATCGCGCCAGCCGAGCACGTCCAATCCTTCGCTGCGCACGATATGTTCCAGGGCTGCCATACACAAATGCGCCCCTGCCACATCCTGGGGCAAAAAGACGAGGCCCATCCCGTATTGGCCCGGCGCTGGCAGATTGGGAATAAACGATTGGAAAAAGGCGTGGGGAAGCTGCATCAGGATGCCAGCCCCGTCGCCCGTCCGGTTATCGGCGCTTTCCGCACCGCGATGGGTCATCCGTTCCAGCACTTCCAGCCCGCGATGAATGATCTCGTGGGAGGGGCTGCCCTTGATGTTGGCAACAAAGCCAATGCCGCAGGCGTCGTGCTCGTTCGCACTGTTATAGAGACCTTGATTGGGTGGAAACCCGATTCTTGTCATCTCATCCGCTCCCGATCCTCTGCAATGATGATGTCGAATGGTTGTTTAAAGACCTCAATAAATTAATGAGGAGTAGTTTCTCTAGTTTTGGAGAAGCGAGAGTTGGACAAAAGGTAAAATAGGCCACTTTAAACATTAAAGATATTCCATTTCTTTGATATCGTGATCGTCAATATCACCAAGGAATGTTGGCATGGTTTTGTTCATAATGCCTGTTGCTGGCTGAACTTTATGGTGTTATGCATAACCGGACTACCTAGCAAAACGGGGGCGTATGAACGATCAAACCGCACGTTTGGTTTTGGAGGACGGCACGATATGGCACGGGCGCGCGTTTGGTGCCTCTGCCATACAAACAGGTGAGGTTGTCTTTAACACCAGCCTGACCGGGTACCAGGAGATTCTGACCGATCCCAGTTATGCGGGGCAGATTGTTGTCATGACCGCGCCGCAGATTGGCAACACAGGCATCAACCGTGAAGATGATGAGGCGCGCCGGGCTTTTCTGAATGGGTTTGTGGTGCGCGAAGTCAGTTCGTGTGTATCCAACTGGCGCGCCGCTGGAGCACTAGGCGACTGGCTGGCCGAGCAGAATATCATTGGCATTACTGGTATCGACACCCGCGCGCTCACTCGCCGTTTGCGCAGTGTGGGCAGTCTGCGCGGCGCGCTTGCAGCGGGCAGCGATCTGTCGGATGCCGACCTGCTTGCTCAGGCACGCGCCTGGCCTGGCCTGGATGGAGTGGATATGGTGCGGACGGTAAGCTGCGCTTCTCCTTATACCTGGCAAGCCGCTTCTGATTCGGCCTGGGAATTTAAGCAGTGGGCAAACCGTCCTCCCGTTGAAGGCGGTTATCATGTTGTCGCCTATGACTTTGGCATCAAGTGGAATATCCTGCGGCGTTTTGCCAGCTACGGCTGCCATGTGACAATTGTTCCCGCGGCGACCTCCGCTGAAGACGTGCTGGAGCTTCATCCTGACGGTGTTTTTTTGAGCAACGGTCCTGGCGATCCAGCGGCGCTTCCTTATACGGTCGAGGCAGCACGAGCGCTGTTGGGAAGGGTTCCGATCTTCGGCATCTGCCTCGGACACCAGATTCTGGGGCAGGCGTTTGGCGGCAAAACGTATCGTCTCAAGTTCGGGCATCATGGCGGCAACCAGCCTGTGAAACACCTTCCCAGCGGGCGGGTCGAGATCAGCGCCCACAACCACAATTTCGCCGTCGATCCCGATACTCTGCCGCCTAATGTGGAAGTTACTCACATCAATCTGAATGACGGCTGCTGCGAAGGCATGCGCCATCTGGTTTTTCCGGCCCTCAGCATCCAGTACCATCCCGAAGCTGCTCCCGGCCCCCATGACGCCGATCCCCTCTTTGCCGAATTTATGCAGTTAATGGCCCAGCGCGAGCCGATACGCGGATAACGATGCCCAAACGAACCGACATTCAGACCGTGATGATTATTGGGGCCGGGCCGATTGTCATCGGTCAGGCCGCCGAATTTGATTACAGCGGCACGCAGGCCGTCAAGGCGCTTAAGGCTGAGGGCTACCGGGTCGTGCTGGTCAACAGCAACCCAGCCACGATCATGACCGATCCCGAACTGGCCGACGCCACCTATATCGAGCCGCTGACGCCCGATGTGGTGGAACTGATCATCGAAAAAGAGCATCCCGACGCCCTGCTGCCGACGGTTGGTGGGCAGACCGCCCTGAATCTCGGCGTGACGCTGGCGGAGAGCGGCGTGTTGGACCGCTGCGGCGTCAAGCTGATCGGGGCCAGCTTGCAGGCGATGAATCTGGCGGAAGATCGTCTGCTGTTCCGCGATACGATGCTCAAAGCTGGGCTGGATGTGCCGCGCGGCGGGATCGCCCATTCGGTAGAAGAAGCGCTTGCCATCGCGGAGGAGATCGGGCGCTACCCTGTTCTGATCCGCCCCTCGTTTACGCTGGGCGGCAGCGGCGGCGGCATTGCCCAGAACCAGGATCAACTGCTCGAAAAAGTCGCCTTTGGCCTGGACGAAAGCCCGGTGCGCACCGTCCTGATCGAAGAGAGTGTGATCGGCTGGAAAGAATTTGAACTCGAAGTGATGCGGGATCGCGCCGACAATTTTATTGTGATCTGCACCATCGAGAATCTTGATCCGATGGGCGTGCATACGGGCGACTCGATCACGGTTGCCCCGGCGATGACCCTGACGGATCGCGAATACCAGCGCCTGCGCGATATGGCCCGCGTCGTGATGCACGCCATTGGCGTTGAAACGGGCGGCTCAAACGTCCAGTTTGCCGTCAATCCAGCAGATGGTCGGGTGCTGATCATCGAGATGAACCCGCGTGTCAGCCGTTCATCCGCGCTGGCGAGTAAAGCGACTGGCTTCCCAATTGCCAAACTTGCTGCGCTGCTGGCGGTGGGCTACACGCTGGACGAACTGCGCAACGACATCACGCGCACAACGGTAGCCGCCTTTGAACCGAGCATCGATTATGTGGTGACCAAGCTGCCGCGCTGGGCGTTCGAAAAATTCCCTGGCGTCGATCCGGTGCTGGGGCCGCAGATGAAATCGGTGGGCGAGGTGATGGCAATTGGCCGTACCTTTAAAGAATCCCTGCTCAAGGGACTTGCCTCGTTAGAACTGTCGCGCCCACCTTATCCAACCGCCAAATGCGCCGTTTGGGATGGACAGCTGGACAGCCTCGCCGTGCCCCGTGCCGAACGGATCTGGGCGCTGTGGGAAGCACTGCGCGCCGGGCAACCGCCGGACGAACTGACCCGCATCAGCCAGCATCGATCCCTGGTTCATCGCACAGTTAGCCGAAATTGTCGAGATGGAACAGGCGATCTCAGCCTGCCAAACGTTGGAAACTCTGCCTGCCGATCTGCTGCGCGCCGCCAAACGGATGGGCTTTTGTGATCGCCATATTGCCGCGCTGCTGAATAGAACAGAAGTGGATCTGCGTGATCACCGCCAGTCGTTAGCGGTGGCTCCGACCTATCATGTGGTTGATACCTGCGCGGCGGAATTCCAATCCTTCACGCCCTATCTCTACAGCTCCTACGAGACGGAAAATGAAGCTGAACCGACTCAGCACGAAAAGGTGATTGTGCTGGGCAGCGGCCCGAACCGCATCGGACAGGGGATCGAGTTCGATTACTGCTGCGTGCATGCGGCGCAGGCGCTCCGCGCCGCCGGGTATGAGGCGATCATGGTTAACTGCAACCCCGAAACGGTCAGTACTGACTATGACACCTCGGATCGCCTCTACTTCGAACCGCTCACGCTGGAACACGTTTTACACATCATCAGCCGCGAACAGCCGCTTAAAGGCGTGGTGGTCCAGTTTGGCGGGCAAACGCCGCTCAACCTGACAGCGGCGCTCGATCAATTGGGCGTGCCGATCCTGGGCACGTCGCCTGATGCGATTGCTACCGCTGAAGATCGGGGCCGCTTTAGCGCGCTACTCAACGAACTGGAAATCCCCAGCCCGGCGCATGGGTTGGCCCAATCACCCGGAAGAAGCGCTGCGCATTGCCGCTGAAGTCGGCTACCCGGTCATTGTGCGCCCCTCCTATGTGTTGGGCGGGCGCGCCATGGCGATTGTTTACGATGAAGCGCCCCTGACTCGCTACGTGGAAACGGCGATGGCGGCGGTCCCGGATCAACTGATTCTGATCGACCACTACCTGGAAGACGCCTACGAAATCGATGTAGATGCCATTGCGGACGGTGAACGGGTGGTCATCGGCGGGATCATGCAGCATATCGAAGAAGCGGGCATCCACAGCGGCGACTCGGCCTGTGTGATGCCGCCCTACAAAATCTCCAACTATCATCTGTCGCACGTCCGCGAATATACCGAGCGGCTGGGATTGGCGCTTGGCGTGCGCGGCATGATGAATATCCAGTACGCGATCAAAGACGATATTGTGTATGTGTTGGAGGTTAACCCCCGCGCCAGCCGGACCGTCCCCTATGTCAGCAAGGCAACAGGGGTGCCGCTCGTTCGTTATGCCACGCAGATTCTTGTCGGCAGCACCCTGGCGGATCTTGGCCTGATCGAAGAACCCGCCATCGATGGATTTTTCGTGAAGGAAGCCGTGCTGCCCTTCCGTAAATTCCTGGGCATGGATACCGTCCTGGGGCCGGAGATGCGCAGCACCGGCGAAGTGATGGGCCATGCCTCCCACTTTGGGCACGCCTTCGCCAAAGCGCAGCTTGCCGTCGGGGATCGTCTGCCGCTGTCAGGAACGGTCTTTCTGAGCGTGAACGACTTTGACAAAAGCGCCGCGCTCAAACTGGCGCGAGACCTGAACCGGATGGGCTTTAAACTGCTGGCGACACAGGGGCACGGCGGAATTCTGCGCGCGTACTGGGCTGGCAGTGGAGGCGATCAACAAGGTCAGTGAAGGCAGTCCCAACGCGGTCGATCTGATCCGCGAGGGCAAGATTGATCTGATCATCAATACGCCGCTTGGTTCGATGGCGCATGGCGACGGCATGCTGATCCGAACCGCCGCCGTGCGTTATGGAGTGCCGCTGCTCACGACACTCAGCGCAGCCCAGGCGGCGGTCAATGGCATTCAGGCGCTGCGGGCGAAAGATATTCGCGTCCGCAGCCTACAGGAACACTACCGATCCCAGAAGCCGCTTACGCCTCCATCAGATCGGTAAACGCAAAATGATTTGCGTGCCGAGAATTTTTTGGTAGTGAGGGGGATCACCCCCGGTAAAATCACATAAGTAACTGGTTATTTGACGTTGTGCCACGTGGTATGAACCTCCCTGGCTCCGGTCTTTATCGCCCGCAGCAGCGCGTCCTGGTCAATCGGAATCCGGTAGACCCGGACGCCTGTCGCGTTATAAATCGCGTTGGCAATAGCGGGAGTCGTGTTGATCGACGTGATCTCGCCAACGCCCTTCGCTCCGAAGGGACCATCTGCCGTCTGTTCCTCGACCAGATGCGAGACAATCTCCGGCGTATGTTTGATGCTGGGGATGCGGTAGCGGGCCAGCAGCGTGCTCCAGGGAACGCCTTCCTCAATGATATATTCTTCCGTCAGACAGTTCCCCATCCCCATCGAGATTCCGCCGTGGACCTGCCCGGTCAGCGTTTTAGGATTGATCGCGCGCCCGATATCATTGGCGGCGATGACTTTGAGCACTTTGATTTCCCCGGTTTCCATGTCCACCTCGACCAGCGCCGCCTGTGTTGCATAGGAGAAGGCGAAGTGCATATCGCCGCCTGTGCCGAGCGGCTGCGTCTTAGGCGCGTCGTAGACGTAGCGGGCGCGGGCATCTAAACCCTGCTCTTTCATCCACGCCGCCACTGTACCGATATCAACGCTTGTCCCGTTGTGGCAAATCTGCCCACCCTCAAAACGCAGTTGGTCGGGGGCGATGCTCAGGCGTTCGGCGGCGACGGCTGCCAGCGCATCCCGCATGGTAACCGCCGCATAGCGGGCCGCGTTGCCGCTGACATACGTCTGGCGAGAAGCGGTTGTCGGGCCACCATCCGGTGTTAAATCCGTGTCGGAGAGCAGGACACGCACGCGGTTGACGGGCATACCCAGTTCTTCTGCTGTGATCTGAGCCAGCACGACCGTCAGTCCCTGGCCCATATCGGCAGAGGAAGTGCGCACTTCCACCGTCGAGTCAGAATAGACTTCGACTTCAGCAGTCGGATCGATCCTGCGCGCCGCCGCCCAGCCCTGTATTTTTATAGGCGCAGGCGATGCCCCAGCCGTAAGCCTTGTTCCCTTCCCGCCAGCCCCAGCGGAACTGATCGGTGCGGATATCCTGGTTAATGTGGGCAATCGTCTTTTCCAGGCCGACGCTTTCGCGCAGCACCTGCCCGGTAGCGGTCTGTTCACCAACGCGCTGCGCATTCTTCCGCCGGAAGTCCAGCGGGTCCATGCCAATCGCTTCTGCCACGAGGTCCATATTTTGCTCAACGGCAAACGCCGACTGGGTAACGCCAAACCCGCGAAACGCGCCCGACGGTGGATTATTGGTGTACATCACGTAGCAGTCGATTTTGGCGTTGGGAACCACATACGGCCCGGTGGCATGAGTCGTGGCACGGGTCATCACCTTGTCGGATAAGCTGGCGTATGCCCCGCCGTCACCATACAGTTCCGCCTGCACCGCGACCAATGTACCGTCCCGTTTGGCTCCTGTCTTGATGCGGATAATCGTCGCGTGGCGTTTGGGGTGGAACACCAGCAATTCCTGGCGGGTATAGAGCATTTTGACGGGCCGTCCGGTTTTCTGGGCCAGCATAGCGACGTGAATCTGCCCGGCGATATCCTCTTTGCCGCCAAACCCGCCGCCGATCAACGCGCCGCGCACGCGAATCTGATCCTCAGGAAGTGCCAGTGCCCGCGCCGCCTGCCGCCGATCCTCGTAGGGAATTTGCGATCCCGTGTAAATCGTCAGTTTGACGTGTTCGGCGTCAAAGCCAGCCGGGACGCCAATCGAACACTCCGGTTCCATAAAGGCGTGTTCAATCGTCGGGGTGCGATATTCGCGCTCGATGATTACGTCCGCTTCGGCAAAGCCCTGTTCGATATCACCGTGCCGCACCTTGATATGTTTGAGCAGGTTGCCATCGGGCCTGTTTTCGTGAACGCACGGTGCTTCGGGCGAGCGAGCATATTCTGGATCGTCAACGACACCAATGGCTTCGTATTCCACCTTGATCAGTTCCAGCGCTCGTGCCGCTGTGTCCGCGTCTTCCGCCGCTACAATCGCCACCGCATCGCCCATATAGCGCACTTTGTCGGCGCACAGCACAGGCCAGTCATCGAAGATCAGGCCGTGAATATTCTCGCCGGGAACGTCCTGGTGGGTCAGAACCGCGATAACGCCGGGTAGCGCCTTCGCCGCGCTTGTGTCAATGCTGAGAATCCGCGCATGGGGCAGCGCCGCCCGTAGGGTGCGCCCGACCAGCATGCCAGGAAAGACATAATCATCCGTGTATTTTGCCCGCCCTGTGATCTTATCAACCGTTTCCTGCGGCGGCACAGGGCGTCCAATGGCGGTCAGCGGCTCAATCGTTTTCGCAGCAGCCCAGGGGATCGACCCTTCGCCGCGCAGTTCGCTGGCTGCCGACTGGATCGCGCTGATCACGCTGGTATAGCCCGTGCAGCGGCAGAGCGTATCTTTGAGGGCCACCTTAATATCATGATCGCTCGGGTCCGGGTTTTCGTCCAGCAGCGCCTTCGAGGTCATGATCAGCCCTGGCGTACAGAATCCGCACTGCACCGCGCCGTGTTCGACAAAAGCCTTTTGCAGCGCGTGCAGATCGCCGTTCTGAGCTAATCCTTCGATGGTCGTGACTTCCGCTCCCTGCG
Source organism: uncultured Chloroflexia bacterium (assembly GCA_963753545.1). GTDB lineage: Bacteria > Chloroflexota > Anaerolineae > Aggregatilineales > Aggregatilineaceae > CAVWCQ01. The sequence continues at coordinate 2,947,646 of CAVWCQ010000008.1, read as the reverse complement.
CCTTAAACGCCGGGTAAATGCACGAATCAACGGGAACGCCGTTGACCAGTACCGTACAGATTCCACATTCCGCCTCGTCACAGCCGATCTTCGTCCCGGTCAGTCCCAGGTCCTCGCGCAGCAGTTGCGCCAGTGTCCGCGACTGTGGAACGTCAAGTTCGATTGGCTGGTGATTAACTGTTAATTTCAACCGGCTCATGATAACACCCTCCACCCTATTCCATCCCAACGCCTTCTGGTACCGCCTCACCCGTTAAAGCACGTTCAGCCGCCAGCGGCAGCACCCGCCGCAGCAGCACATCAATCATTTCCTGGCGATAGACCGCCGTTGCCCGGTATTTACTCCCGCGCGGGTGCAAAGACTCCTGCGCCGCTGTCCGCGCCCGTTCAAACGTTGCTTCTGTCACGGGTTCCCCCCGCAGCGCGGCTTCGACAGCAGCGGCCCGCGTCGGAACCTGGGCCACGGGTCCGATGCACACCCGCACATCCTCAAACCGATCTCCGGCCTCGTTCACGCGCATCCACGCCGCACAGCCCAAAATCGGCAGAGCGACACCTTGAGGGCGCATGATCCGTTTGAAAGCACTCGCTTCATGTAATCCGCTGAGCGGAAATCGAAACCGGATCAACAGATCGCGGCTGTGATCGAGCAGCGATACGCCCGGCCCGCGAAACAGTTCTTTTAATGCGACCCACTGCCGCTTGCCTTGATAGGCTATTTCGGCCTCGGCATCGAGCACGACCAGCGAGGTCGTGCCGTCTCCGGCGGGCAGCGCGTGAGCAACATTGCCGCCCAGCGTGCCCACATTGCGCACCTGCGGACCGCCCACGACACCGCAGCTTTCCACCAGGCACGTCGCCCGGCTGACTACAATGCTATCTTGGACAATGTCCGTATGCGTCACGCCCGCGCCGATGATCAGCGAATCACCCTCCTGCCGGATTCCTTTCATCTCATCGACGCAGGTAATATCCACCAGGGCTTCCGGGCGGGGCAGGCGTTTGTTGCGAATGTCCAGCAGCAGATCGGTTCCTCCGGCGACAACAACTGCTCGCCCCTGGTATGAATCCAGAAGCGTTAACGCCTCATCAACCGTCGAGGGGGTGTGGTAATACGTCCAAAGAGTCATGGAATTTCTCGTCCATGCGCACAAAGCGCCTTATAAACGATGATCGACCACAGGCACTTTTCGGTGAGCGAGGGTGCTCAACGCCGCGCCCTGACCTTATGAGGTCAGGCTAACGACCTGCAAGCCGGAGGTTAAAACTCATGGTAACATATTTTATTATGGCAGGTCAAACAGATACGCCTGCCATCATCAATCCCAGTTCTTCTATCTTGGCATCTTTCCGGTTCACGATACCGACGATACGCCCTTCATAAATCACGGCGATCCGGTCTGCCAACGCCAGAATCTCGTCCAGGTCTTCCGATATTAACAGGGTTGCCGTACCCTTCGCTCTCTGTTCCAGCAGCCGCTGGTGAATATACTCCGTCGCGCCGATATCGACGCCGCGTGTGGGTTGGGCGGCGAGCAAAACACGTGGTTCGCGTGACAGTTCGCGGGCCATGACCAGTTTTTGAATATTGCCGCCGGAGAGACTTTTGATCGGTGTCTCCTGGTTTGGCGTGCGGATGCTGAAATTCTGGATCAGTTCCGTGCAGCGGCGGCGGATGGCGCGCGTGTTCTGAAAAATGCTGTATGAAAAGGGACGCTGGCAGTGAACCTGCAAAATCAGGTTTTCAGCTACCGAAAAATCTTTGATCACGCCGTCTGTCATGCGCTCTTCTGGAATATAAGATAGTCCCAGGCTGTTCAGCGTTGCCGGAGATTTTCCGGTCACATTCCGATTTTCAAGAATAACGCTGCCCCCGGTCGCTGGTCGCAGCCCAAAAATCACCTCCGCCAGTTCGCGCTGCCCGTTGCCCGAAACACCTGCCAGCCCAAGAATTTCCCCGGCGCACACTTCGAGATCAACCCCGCGCAGCGCATCGGTTTCGCGGTCACTTTTGGCGCACAGGTTTTCGATCTTCAGGCGTGTTTCTCCTGCCTGGATAGGGGGGATCTCGTAGCGCAGGATCACTTCGCGCCCGACCATCATCTGGGCCAGAGTCTTTTTGGTCGCGTCCTGTGCCGGAATCGTTCCGACGTTTCGCCCGTCGCGCAGCACTGTGATCCGGTCGCTGATCGCCAGACACTTCGTGCAGCTTGTGCGAGATGAAGATCAAAGCATGCCCATCAGCAACCATCTGCCGCAGCGTCTTAAACAGATCATCGACTTCGTGTGGGGTGAGCACGGCGGTGGGTTCGTCCAGAATGAGCAGTGCCGCCCCGCGATAGAGCGCCTTGATGATCTCGACGCGCTGCCGCTCGCCTACAGCAAGCTGCCAGACCGGGCAGGACGGATCAACTTGCAGCCCGTACAGTTTCGCCAGATGCTCGATTCGGGTGGCAACTTCGTCCAGGTCAAGCAGGGGTTCGCGTGAGGAACGCAGTCCCAGAGCCACATTTTCGGTCACGGTCAATGAGGGAACCAGCATAAAGTGCTGGTGAATCATGCCGATACCCGATTCAATCGCGTCGTTAGGCGACTTGATTGAAACAGGCTTGCCGTTGAGGGAGATACTTCCCTCGTTTTGTTGGTACAGGCCATAAAGAATTCTCATCAAAGTACTTTTGCCCGCGCCGTTTTCACCGAGCAGCGCATGCACTTCTCCGGCCCGCACGTCAAAATCGATATGATCGGCAGCCAACACACCAGGGAAGCGCTTGACAATGCCGCGCATCTCCATGTGATCGATGCGGGCTTTGCCGGTTGGTAGCAGTGGGGAAGAAGCGACAGTCATCTTAAAATTCCATTCACTCAAAAGTTGGGTTGGGGTGGGATACGATTCGTATCCCACCCCTCTATATTTAATCGTTTGGGTGGTTATTGAGCCGCTTCAGTTGCTTCGGCAGTGGCTTCCATGCCTTCGCCTTCGACAACCGAGAGCGTGCCGTCGTCAGCAAATTCGAAGCTGATCGTGCCGTCAACGATTTCCTGCGTGAGTTGGTCGGCGAGGTCGACCAGTTCCTGGTCCAGGTCGTAGTCTTCGTTGAACTCGATCAGCAAGCCTTCGTTTTCGAGCGTCAGGGAGTAAGCGACACCTTTTAGTTCGCCCGCGACCACATCGTCAATGATGGGATTGAGAGCAACGGTCCAGTCATAGACCTGGCTGGCAACTACGATTTCGGGGGCCAGAGAGCTTTGGTTAGCCTGCGTGCCGAACCACAGGGCACCTGCTTCTTTAGCCTTGTTGACCGCGCCGGGGACCATCTGGGCCGTGCCGGTCAGAATGTCGGCGTCTTCCGCCAGCATGGCATCGGCCGCAGCGGCAGCCAGGGCGAGGTCGCTGAAGGACTGGATATAGTTCACCAGCACTTCAATGTCTGCGTTTTCATAGGCCACGCCTGCCTTGAAGCCATCGACATACAGCTTGGCGTCACCTGTTTCGATGGGGCCAATGATGCCGATTACGTCATTTTTGGTCAGGTTAGCGGCCAGTGCGCCCAGTACGAAACCACCCTGTTCAGAACGGGCTTCATAGGCATAGACATTGGTGATCCCTTGATCCGCAAAGGTATCAACTGTCGTGCCCCAGGCAAAAGCAGTGTCGGGATAATCGAGCGCGATATCGGGCAGGCCAGAACCGTACTGCGAACCGTGCGCGATGATCAGGTTATAACCTTCGCTCGCATAGTCGCGGATCGCCGTCAGGGCATCATCGACCACAAACATGTTTTCTGAAACAACGAATTCAAAATTATCTGCGCCGCGTTCCTCCTGAATGGCGAGCAGGGCGTCATACATACTTTGGCTGAACGCCAGGTCGTTCTTCGTGCTGGGCATCACCACGGCGACCCGGATTTTATCCTGAGCTTTAGCGGGAGTTGGTGATGCTACAGCATTGGGGCAAACAGTGTGACAACCAACAGAGCCACGAGCAAGATAGAGCCTTTTTTCATCCTGACATCCTCCTGATAACCTAACGGTTGTTGATCTGCCTCTCGGTTTGGCACAGCCACCTGACCATGCCGGGCCGAGTCAAGCGCGGATGAAATTATGCGTACTGCCTACTCACCCCGCTGAAACGGTTTCGTCAGCGCGGCGGGTTGATCAATACGCTGTGAAGCAAAGACTAGAGCGATAATCGTGAGCACGTAGGGGGCCACCGAAGCCGCCTCGTCAGGCACATCGATCCCTTTCGTGCGCACCTGAAGCTGTAAGGCGTTCACGAGGCTGAACAACAGTGCACCTGCCATGACCCCGCCTGCGCGCCAGCTTCCGAAGTACACCAGGGCAACGGCGATAAATCCCTGCCCGGCGGTCATGTTATACTGAAAGATATTTACGAGACTGATCGAGAGTGATGCGCCCGCCAATGCCGCCAACATGCTGCCCAGTATAACCGCAAAGTAGCGGATACGTGCCACACTGATCCCCATCGCGTCTGCTGCTTCTGGATTTTGCCCAACAGCGCGAATTTTGAGACCAAGAGTCGTTTTGTTCAGCACAAACCACGTGATCGGGACAAGTGCAAAAGCACCATAAACTAGCAGGTTCTGCTGAAAAAAGATTTTACCCAATATGGGAATATCGCTTAATAACGCTATATGGATACGAGGGAATCCATTAACCGATACTTTTTCACCGCCTAATATTTTTTGGAACAGCAGGTCGCTCATACCCAGACCAAATAAGTAAAAGCCAATCCCGCTGATGCCCTGTTCGGCCTGGAGTGTAACATTGACGAAGGCGATTATCAGCCCCATCAGTAGGCCGACCAATAAGGCAACCAGAACCCCTAAAGCAAGCGCACTGGCGTCATACCCTGTGGCTCCATCGGGAGTATATTCATGCACTGCCCAAAAGGATGAAAATGCACCCAGCAGCATGACCCCCTCCACGCCGAGGTTAAGCACGCCGCTGCGTTGCCCATATGTTTCACCTAGTGCTGCATAGAGATAGGGGGTTGCATACCTGACGCCAGATGCGAGAACACTGGCCGTAATGAGATCGTTGATGATCATGGACTTGCTTTTACTCCTGCCGCATCCGTTGGTGGAATCTCAATCGCATCGGCTGAAATACGAGGGCGCGTCCTATAACGCACCAAGATGTCGCTGGCGACAACGAAGACGATGATTAGGCCAATCAAGGCTGGGATCATTGCGGAAGGCACATTCGCAGTTTTCTGCAAGTTGATACTGCCAACGAGTAATGCCCCGAACAAGATCGATGCAGGGATCGTTCCGATAGGATTCAATCCGCCAAACAAAGCAACGACAATACCATTGAATCCAGCATTCCCAGTGAAAGAAATTGCGCCACTTTCGGCATTCATCCTGTGCCCTATCCCTCCCAAAAGTTGAACGCCGCCAGCAAGACCAGCTAATCCTCCGCTGTATAGGAGAGAATAAACAGTATATGGTTTAACGCGGATACCCGCATAACCTGAGGCACGAGGGTTTTTGCCAACAGCACGTATCCGATAACCAATTGTGGTGTGCCAAAGCAAGACATAGACTACGATTGCTAGAACGATGGCGATGATAATTCCGTTGTTTACCAGCGTCCTCGCCCATAACTGGTCACCGGGGCTTAGTCCAAGCCATTTATATAAATCATCCAGACGATGACCAATACGGGGCAAATCAAACGTGCGCGGTAACCGCTCACTTTCAGGAATAGGTGCCGCCTTCGCTTGCTGTTGCGGGTCAATGAATTGGGTGCGAACCAGATACATCATACCGAAGGCCGCGATCTGGTTCAGCATAATGGTGCTCAGAATTTCGTTGACGCTAAAGTAGGCTTTGAGGGCACCTGCCAGCCCGCCCCAGGCCGCGCCCGCCAGGAAACTCGCGATCAGACAGGCCGGAATGATCACCTGGGGATCGGACGTTTTGTAATGCAAACCAACTGCCAGGGCCGCGACACCCCCGGCGATCATTTGCCCCTCGCCGCCGATATTGACCACGCCGCCGCGAAAGCTGATGCAGATGCCTATACCTACCAGCAGCAGCGGAGTTGCTTTAATCAGCGTGTTCGAGAAGGCGTTTTTGGTCCCAAAGGCTCCTTCCCACAGTCCCTTATAGGCCGTGATCGGATTAGCGCCCATCATGATCAGCATAACTGCCCCGACCAGCAGCGCCAGCACAACCGCCAGAACTGGCATGAAAGTATCAACAAGACGGTCAAAGCGGGGATTTTTAAAGAGATTGAAAGGCATAAGAGAAAGCTCTCAAAAAACAACAGAATTTGGCTTGAGTATAGGGGCAAATCGGGTAAATACGCAAGTAAACGGGCACAATTTCTTTATTATACTGTTTCAGTTCACGGCAAAAGTGCACGGGTTGCCTGAATTTGTTGCTGGAAACGAGGAGCATTCTGTACAATTGCGCGCCGGAATAATGGCGTTGAATAAGGAGTGATCTCATTGAAACTTTTTGTGCCAGGACGTATTTGTTTGCTCGGAGAACACTCCGACTGGGCTGGTGGCTACCGGCGCATTAATTCAGATATTGAAAAAGGTTATGCCCTCATCACTGGGACGAACCAGGGGATTTATGCGGAAGTTGAGCCGCATCCGAATGCCCTGGTGCTGACCTCCGCAACCCCAGATGGAACCGTACATGGGCCTGTTGAAATTCCCATGAACGCCCGCGCTTTGCTTGACGAAGCGCAGAAGGGCGGCTTCTGGAGTTATATTGCTGGAGTCGCCTACCAGGTCTTGACGCACTACCACGTGCGTGGGCTGGTGATCAACAATTACAAAACCGACCTTCCCGTCAAAAAAGGGTTGTCATCCAGCGCTGCCGTTTGCGTGCTGACAGCGCGTGCCTTCAACCGGGTGTACGACCTCAAGATGACGACGCGTGGCGAGATGGAAATGGCCTATCAGGGGGAGATTACCACGCCGTCCCGTTGTGGGCGGATGGACCAGGGCTGCGCGTTTGGTGATCGGCCTGTCCTGATGACCTTCGACGGTGAGCGCCTGGAAACAACCGAAGTACGGGTCGGAAAAGAAATGCATTTTGTGGTTGTTGATCTTCATGCCCGCAAAGACACGATGGAGATTCTGGCCCGCCTCAATAAGGCTTATCCGCTGCCCGGTAACGATGTAGAGCGAGGCGTCCAGAATCTGCTGGGCCCGGTTAACAAGCGCATTCTTCATGACGCCGTTGATGCGCTTTCCCGCGGCGATGGTGAACAATTGGGCAGTTTGATGGTGGAGGCGCAGGCCAATTTTGATCAACTCGCCTGCCCTGCCTGCCCGGAAGAACTAACGGCTCCCGTACTCCACGAGGTGTTGAGTCATAAGTCGCTTCAACCGTATATCTGGGGTGGCAAGGGAGTGGGGTCCCAGGGAGATGGAACTGCTCAGTTCCTGACGCGCAGCGCAGCGGATCAGCAGACTGTCATTGACATTCTGGAGCGTGATCTCCATCTATCGTGCCTCAAGTTAACGCTCAGTAGTGGTTCCAAGGTGCGTAAGGCGCTTATCCCTGCCGCCGGATTTGGTACGCGGCTGTTTCCAGCATCCAAGGCGACCAAAAAAGAACTCTTCCCCATTGTGGACCGGGATGGCATCGCTAAACCTGCTATTTTGCTCATTGTGGAAGAAGCGATCAATGCTGGCCTGGATGAGGTGATCATTGTCGTGCAGGAAGGAGACCTGCCAGATTTTGAGGCGTTTTTCAAAGTGCAGGTTTCCATTGAAAACTTCAACAAGCTCCCCTCTCATTTCCAGGATTATGCGCGCCGGCTGCTTGACCTGGGCCAGCATGTCACTTTTGCCGTACAGCGAGCGCAGGAAGGGTTTGGGCACGCTGTCTACTGCGCCTATGAACTTATTGGCAGAGAGCCATTTCTGTTGATGCTTGGGGATCACATTTATCGTTCCGATACGGATAAATCTTGTGCCCAACAGTTGATTGATGCCTATAACCAGCATGGAACAAGTGTCATTGGACTGCGCCGTACTCCCGAAGCGCATATTGGCAGTTTTGGCACGGCAACGGGTGTCTGGATCGAACCGGACGAACTGTTGAATGTGACCGAGGTTTACGAAAAACCGACGGTTGATTATGCCCGCTCAAATCTACGAATTCCTGGCCTGCCTGACGAAGAGTATTTGACCATGTTTGGGCAGTACATTATCAAACCGCAGTTGTTTGATTACCTGGAAGAGCATATCAACAACAATGTGCGCGAACGCGGCGAGTTTCAGCTTACTTCCGCACTGGATCGGCTGCGCAAGGAGGATGGCTTGCTGGGGTTAATCCTCGATGGCAAACGGTACGATATCGGCCAACCAGCTTACTATCTGGATACTCTGCGCGCCTTCGCTGAAAGTTGATCAATTTGGGCCTCTTAGTGAGGCCCAAATTTTTCACGTTTTTGGGAAGACTATTTGGAGATTTAAGATGTCCGATCCCATCTTAAACGAGGCCGGGCTTTTGGCAGAAATCGAGCTTCTTCGGGCACGTGTTAGCCGCTTGGAAGAGATTGAGGCTGAACACAAGCAGATGGTAGAAGCACTGCGCGAGTTTGAAGAGCGCTTTCGTACCCTGATGGAGGCTTTGCCAACTGCCATTCTCGTGCTGCGCGAGGGACGATGCATCTTTGCGAACTCTGCTGCGGTGCGTATCATGGGTTACGATTCGCCCCAGCGTATTGCTGGCATGAGCGCTCTTGATCTGATTGCTCCCGAATTGCTGTTGCCAGCCCCATCCAACATCTCCGGTCCAATACAGAAAATGAAGATATTGCGCCCGGATGGCTCAGTAGTGGTGATGGAAGCGACTTCGATGACCATCAGTCTGGAAGGCAAACAGGTCATATTGATTATTGGGCAAGACACGACCGGCCACTGGCGCACCGAGCAGGAATTGCAGCGCAGTGAATGGCGTTTTAGCAAAGTCTTTCACGCCAGCCCGCTGGCAATATCAATCTCTACTCTCGAAGATGGCACGTTCCTGGATATGAATGAGGCCTATCTACGTTTTGTAGGATGCTCAAGGGAAGACCTCACAGGGAATTCTCTCCTAAAACTGAAGATGTTAGCTAACCCTGAACATCGTTCGCAGATAGTAGCGATGTTAAAAGCAACAGGATCAGTTCGTGATTTTGAAAGTCAAATCGTCACGCGCTCTGGAGAGATAAAGGAAGGTCTGATCAACAGCGAACTGATCGAGTTGGAAGGCGTGCAGTGCGCCCTGACCCAAATCTATGACATCACCGAGCGTAAGCGTGCTGAGGAAGCAGAGCGGGAGCAGCGTGCTTTTGCCGAGGCCCTGCAAGATATTACTGCCGTGATCAGCGGTACCCTCGATCTAGGGGAAGTTCTGGAACGGATTTTAGGCTCAATCAGCCGTGTCGTTCCTCACCGCATGGCAAACGTGATGTTGATTGAAAATGACATCGCTCGCATTGTTTGTGCATCGGGATATCCGGAATTGTTATTGGACTTCTATAAGACATTACGCATCCCAGTGGATACATTACCGACGCTGCACATTATGCAATCAACAGGTCGGCCCTATTTGCTGCTTGATTCCCACGAAAATCCTGAGTGGATGCGCTACTGCCCTCCTGAAGTGGCCTGGATTTGGTCGTATGTAGCGGCTCCTATCTTCCAGGGCGATCAGGTTGTAGGCGTGATGAATTTGGACAGCGATTTACCCCACACCTTTACTCAGGCCCACGCCGAACGGCTGGAAACCTTCGCCTATCAGGCGGCGATAGCGATCCGCAATGCGCGGCTCTACGAAGACGAGCGGCGTGGGCGCGTTTTGGCCCAGATTTTTCAGAAGGCCGCCGAGGGCTTGTCGGTCCCGGAACGCCTGGAATCCACCTTGGAAATGACACTTGAAGAGCTGCGAACCATCCTGAGTTTTGATCAGGCATCGATTTATTTGGTTGACGGGGAGCAGTTGCACCTTGTCGCCGAATATTTCGATGCAAACTTAATTCAAACCGATGGTATAATACACAATAATCTGGATTATGTAGATATACCGCTAGTTTATCGTTCACTCTCGCACGGAGAACCGCAGATACTCGTTGACGTGCGGCAAAATGAGCAGTGGCAGACCGTACCCGGTGTGAGAGCAGATACGCGTTCATGGATCGGTATGCCATTAATCGTAACGGATGTAGCCATTGGTTTTATGTCGATTTGCGGCGATCAGCCGGGTGTTTTTACGGCGCATGACATAGACACAGCGGCCAGTTTTGCCCAGCAAATCGGGCTGGCCATCGAGAACAGCAATTTGCAGAAACGGCTTGAGTTGAGTCTGTTGGATTTACGGGAAGCCCAAGCCCATTTGACGCGGACAGCCCGTCTATCTGTGGCTGGGGAAATTGCTGCGGGAGTAGCCCATCAGATCAATAATCCCTTGACAACAGTGATCGCTCAATCCTATTTGCTGATGAAACGGATTCCGCCTGAAGACCCTGCTTATCAGGCTGTAGAGACGATTCGGCAGGCCACCTACCGGGCAGGAACGGTCGTCCAACGGCTGCTAGACTTTGCCCGGCCCAGCCGTTATGCCTTTCGCACATTGAACATCAATCATTCACTGGAATATGCGGTGTCGCTGGTGCGGCCTCAAATTGAGCCTCACACGGCGCGCTTGAGTCTCGAACTGGCACCGGATTTACCGTCTATTCGGGCCAGTGAGCAGCATTTGGAAGATGTATGGATCAATCTTTTGCTGAATGCCCGCGATGCGGTAGCGGGACACGAGGACAGTCTCATTACGCTCAGATCACGGTTGTGTGGCGAAGACGCGATTGAAGTGGTGGTCGAAGATAACGGGTGCGGGATTGCGTCCGAAAATCTCGAGCAAATCTTTGTGCCGTTTTATACAACCAAAGACCATGGGACAGGACTGGGACTGCCTATCTGTTACGATATCGTATCACGGCATGGCGGCAAGATGGTTGTAACGAGCGAACTGAATCAGGGAACCCGATTCACGATCACGTTGCCTGTTATGAAGGCTTAGTGGGATTGGTGGGCATGGCTAGAATACTCGTCGTTGATGATGAACCAGATGTCGCAGCCTCAGTCGCACAAATCTTGGATGATGCGGGTTATGTAACGACGGTTGCAACCAGTGCACAGAAGGCATTAGCTCTTATCGGTCAAAACCGTCCTGATCTGATCGTACTTGACATTGTTATGCCCGATATGGATGGCATCGCCATCTGCCGTAAAATTCGCTCTGATCCCTATTTATGCCAGCTACCCATCATTTTCCTGACAGCAAAAGGGCGATCTGCGGATGTGGCACGAGGTCTGGATGCGGGTGGAGACGATTATCTCGTCAAGCCGTTCGATGTCATTGAACTTCCGGCGCGTGTGCGGGCTCATCTGAGGCGAGTGCCTGGAGGAACGTTTGATCCTGACCAGGAATATCTCGCCGTTGGCAGCCTCCGGCTTCACCTCAAAAGAACGGAAGTTGAGATCGGTGAGCAGTGCATCCGCCTGACGCCCACCGAGCATCACCTGCTGCACTATTTGATGAGATATGCCTCGCAGCCTGTTTCTATCGAACAGTTATTGACGGACGTATGGGATTACCCTCCTGGGGTGGGCGATCCCAATCTTGTGCGCGTTCATATCACCAATTTGCGAACCAAACTGGGCTTACCACCCGATGCCCCCGAATACATTCAGAATTTACATGGCCGGGGCTATATGATTTATACCGAATCGAACAAACACAGTTCAACCTGAAGGGTCCGGTTAAGAGGTTGCCCCGCTGTGAGCGGGGCAATAATCTGATCGCGCTTCTAACTGCTAATCGGCCAGTGCTTGCAGCGTTTCGGTCGTCTGGACGAGACGTTCAGCCATAAACCGCGCCATAAAGCGGTGGAAAGCAGCCGCCAGTTCAGGCCGTTCGGCCTCCATCTTTTGCAGCGCTTGCGGCGTAAGCAAATAGAGCACGCTGGGCTGGTCAGTCACCACAGAGGCGGTGGCTGAACGTGCCAGATACATTCCCAGTTCGCCCACAATAGTCCCCGCGTCCATCCGCCGCAGTCGGATCATGTCGCCGCTCGCCAACTCCAGCCGCACGGTTACCTGCCCGCCTTCAATAAAGTATAGCCCCTTCGACTGCTCACCCTGTCGCGTCAGATAATATCCGGCATCGACCCGTTGGCAATCCAGATACTTCATAAACTGGTCAGCGGGCAGAGATTCGCCAAATTGTTTCATAAAAGTCTTGGGGCGGGCAGCCAGCCCCGTAAATTCAAAAACGTCGATAGCCTGGTTTTCACACCATTCAATTCCGTGATCAAGATCCTCGAATATCCGGCAGACCGGATCATCTTCCCTGCATCCGACGCTTTTTTCCAACTGGAGCTTAACCTGGGGGGACAAACCAACGAAGAGCACCATAAAATGGTTGGCTGCTGCTAATTGCTTCATGCGCGTAAAGCAAAACATGGCAGACAAATCGGCACCTGTAACCAGGCGAAAATCAAGCACAATGTAGTGAGGCAGGTTGCGCTTTGCATCTTCAGTACGCTCTCGCATCTGGTCCAGCAGCTTGGTCGCGGTTCCGAAGAAGATAAAACCTTGCAGCTTGAGGATATAAATCCAGTCGCCCTTACTGCGCAACAGCCGCTGGTATAACTGGGGCCGGATGACATTACTGTGATAGTTTTCTCCCGACAAGGCATGTTTTACCACATTGATCCGGCTGTAATCGACAGCAAACAGAATAACCGCCAGGGTTATGCCAACGCCGATGCCTTCCAAAAAACCAACCAGATTGATGATCAGCATGATCCCGATGACGATGCCATAATCGATCCTGGATAGCTTGAACCACGCATCATAAACCCAGGAGAGGAGCATATCGAGACCCAGGAAAAATAGCAGTCCGCCTACGACAGGGTTTGGGAAGTAGGACAGCATGCTGCCGCCAACCAGAAGGGTGAGGATACACAGCGCGGCAACCAGAAGCCCCGCCATCCGGTTGCGCGCTCCCATCTTATAAGCCAGCGCCGAGGGGCCAAGCCCTACATAACCGACGCCGCCGCCGACCAGGGCCGAGATCATATTTGCCAGCCCCGTCCCTTTGAGTTCGCGATTCACATTGACATTCTGCTGTGTCAAAATTTCCAGACCAGACGCATTCAGCAGCAGCGCAATCGCGCTGACGACTGCAATTGCCGCCATGCTGCCAGATTGTTTCGCCACACCCATCCAGTCAATTTTGTCAAAATCTGCGATCATCCACAGCTTCCAGGGAATTCTCTGGCCGCTGGGCATGGCGTTCAAAAGCCAACTGTGCTCTCTCGCCTCTGTGACAGTTGTTCCGGTTGCCAGCAGCACCCCATAAAATACGATGATCGCGGCGATCAGCATACTGGGGATTAGTAAAAGGTGGTTGCGGCGACGCATAAGGAGAGCGAGCAGTACGGCAAAGATCATACCAGGGAGCCATTTTTCCAGTGGGTCAGTGCCAAAGATGGGCTTAAGATCGGTCAGGTCAACCGGCAGACTGCTCATGACGGTAATCGAACCGCGTACCAGGAGCAGACCCGTTCCCGCCAGAAAACCGCCGATGACGGGATAAGGCAGAAAACGAACCAGGTTGCCTAACTTGAACTGGCCCAACAGCAGAAGGAAAACTCCCGCTGCCACTGCTGTAATCGTCATCACAGCGACAACCGTCATAAACTGTTCATCTTTGGCAACTGAGCCGCCCGCTATGGAAGCGGCAATCACAGCCATAATTGCTGTTGGACTGTCCTGAACGCTACCAATTAATCCAGAAAGGGTGCTTGTCAGTGTGATTGTGGCAATGAGTACCGCAGCGCTGAACAACATCATCCCGACACCAGCGGGCGTGTTTTCAGCAAGATATTCCCGAAAAAATAAGTGCGGCAAATGCAACAGCAATAGAAACTTCCATAGCGCTCAAAACCAGCCCTGAGATCACTCCAGGAATCAATTCGGGCAGCAGTTTTCTTTTTGCCTGTTCGGTCATTCTGGACCCCCCACAAAACAATCTGGTAGCTGATTAATCATAATAGAAGTCGTTGATGTGCGATATTTTGGTGCACGGTTTTGTAAAGCTGTACTATAATGCCCGGTAAGCTGCCTTCCTCTCCACAGGGGTATTGCCATGTCCGAAACGCCGCCTTTGTTCCTTTATATTGAAGACGATCCGGCCAGCCGCAAGGTTATGGAATTTCTCATCACCCGCATATTGGGCGCACAAATTGTTATTTTTGAGGACACCAGCGATTTTCTTGTGAGACTGCGCGCCTTGCCAGTTTTGCCTATGGTCATCTTTGTTGATATTCATATCGGACCGTTGGATGGTTATGAAGTTCTGCGGCTGATGCGGGCCGAAAGAGCGCTGCAATCGATCCCGATTATTGCCATGACCGCCAGTGTAACCAGCCAGGATGTCTCCCAGGTAAAAGAAGCGGGTTTTGACGGGCTCGTTGGCAAGCCAATCAAGGCTCCGGTGTTCCCTAATCTGCTCAAGCGTATTCTGATCGGAGAAGAGGTCTGGTTTGTGAGTTAAAAAGAGGATTTCCATGTCTGAAAAAAAATACGTGCTCATTATTGAGGATAACGCGACGGATGTCAGTGTGCTGCAAGGACTGTTGAAAAGAGAAGGTGTCCACTATACGGTCCTGTTCGACAGCCGTGATGTCCCTGGCATGATCCAGCAACTGCCAGTTCCCGACGCTGTTTTTCTTGATCTGGAAATGCCCGGCATGTCTGGTTATGACGTGTTGGCGATTTTGCAGGCGGAGCCATCCTTCAAGGGTGTTCCTGTGGTGGCCTATACCTCGCATTTGTCCGAAATGGTCGCCTGTCGCGAGGCGGGTTTTCATAGCTTTTTAGGAAAGCCCGTCAAGGGGGAACGCTTTTCGGAACATCTCAACAAGATATTTAAGGGAAATTCGGTCTGGGACGGACGCTAGCGCAGGGGCTATGATCTGGGCAGTGCATCTTTAAAGAGGTTGAAGAAGCATGCCCGATCAAGTGTTGTGGCTGGCTGATGTGCCGCAAAATACCCGCTTGCTGGTCGGCGGCAAAGCGTCCGAACTGGCCGCTCTGATCCGGCTTAGGCTGCCTGTGCCGCCCGGTTTTGTCCTTACCACTGAGGTACATCAAACCGCCGAGTCGATTCTGGGCAATTCTGAACCGATCAGGCAGCAGATTGCGGCGGCATTGAACCGCCTGCAAGAGTTTATCGCTCCCCAAAGCAACCTGATTGTCCGGTCTTCTGCCCCCTTCGAAGACACCGTGAACTTTTCCGCCGCCGGTCAACTTCAGAGTGTGATCTGTGTGCCCCAACTGGAAGAGGTGCTGGCGGCTGTTCAAACCTGCTGGGCAGCAGCGCGCAGCGCGGAACTGCTCGATTATTATCGTTACGCCGGGGGAGAAGGCCAGCCCTATCTGGCGGTAATTGTCCAGGAACTGATCGAGACGGATATCGCCGGGGTAATGTTTTCAGGTGGGTTTGGCTCCGCCATTGTTATTGAAGCCAGCCCCGGAGAAAGCAGCCGGGTCACGTCCGGTACAGTTTCGCCGGATCGCTATGTGGTGGACCGTAACACCCACACGACTCTGGACGCTTCTGGCGAAACCCTGAGCCCCAATCAGATCGAGGTATTGGCGGCGGTTGCGGAACGGTTGGAAGCTCACTATGGCGCGCCTCAGGATATTGAATGGGGCTTCCGGGACGGCGATCTGTTCATTTTTCAAACTCGGCCCATTACTGGGCAAGACGAACTGTTTTCTACTGCTGATCCAAACGATAGCTTGATTTGGGTGAGTGGCTTTTTTGAGGAACGTTTCCCCGGCGCGGTATCGCCGCTGACGTGGTCCTACCTCTTTCCGGCGATTGAACAAACCGCCTTGCGCGAACCGTTGTTATATATGGGTTACGCGGTGTAGCCCACGTTCCGATCCTGCGGCTGCTGAATGGTCATGTGTACACCAACATGGCCGTTTTCCAGAGTATCTACAAGTTTTTCCCCGCTTTTTTGCTGCCCGCTGATGCCCGTCGTTTTTTCCCAGGAGGAAACACAGACCTTCGCCACACTGTAAAGGAACCGCGTTTCCTCAACTTAGTGATCCATATTGCGCGCACGATTTTAACTGAGGGAAACTGGCACCCATTCAATTACTGGGTGTGGGTTCGTTTCGCTCGATGGCATGAGCAGGAGATGCGGCACATCAGCAGCCTGCTGGATGACGATCTGGATATTCTTGCCCTGTTTGACCTGCTCGGACGTTTGCGAGGTCTCACAGTTCGCCTGCTGCGTATTCACCGCTGGAGTCTGAATTACGCGGAAGTATTCAGCAGCCTGCTCACGCGGATGTTGCAGCGCTGGACAACACTGGACCCCGAACGTGTCCAGACTTTTTTGGTCAGCGCCGAGAACAGCCCGACGATGAGGAGCAACCGCCAGCTTCGAGTGCTGGCTGAAGCCGCTCCGGAATTGCGATCAGCCCTGATGGATCGTTTTTTGCGCGAATTTGGACACCGCTCGTTCTGCCTGGATCTGATCTGCCCGCGCTGGGCCGAGGAGCGAGAGGAGGTTTGGGCCGCCGTTGAGGACGCCCCAGCCACACAGTCCTGTGTCTCGTGCCGCTGAACAGCAGCGGATTGCGCACGAACTGAAACGACAGCTTCGTGTTTCATGGTTCAACCGCTTGCTGCCTGTTCGATTCTGGCTGGTGAAGCTGGTGCTCCTTTTCGCCCGCCGATATGCGGCCCTGCGCGAAGAACAGCGTTTTGAGTGGCAAAAGGCACTTTATCAGACGCGCCGGGCGTTTCAGCACATTGAGCGTGATCTGATAACGCGGCGGTTGCTGCGCCAGCCCGGTGATATCTTTTTCTTGCAGTGGGAAGAGGTTAAGGCGCTGGCTATCGGGAAAACACTCGCATCAGCCACTGGTTGCCAATCGACGCCGCCATTTCCGGCAGGTCCAGTATGCTCCTTATCCCCGTTTTGTGCAGGGGAACCAACCTTATGGAGAAAATATCCAATCAGGGGCAGATAGATTGCACGGTGTCGGAGCAAGCGCGGGGCAGGCTGTGGGCCGGGCGCGGGTTATTATGAAACCAGGCACGCTGACCTATCTGCTAAAAAACCTCAGAGAGGGCGATATTTTGGTAACTGCCGCTGCCGATCCCGGCTGGACGCCTGCCTTTGGCCGCGTGCGTGCTCTCGTGATGAGTTTGGGCGGGCAGCTTTCGCATGGGGCGATTGTAGCGCGAGAGTATGGCCTTCCGGCGGTGGTTGGCCTCGGCGGCCAGATCGAGCAGATACAGGATGGGGATCAACTTCTGGTTGATGGAAGCACAGGGGAAATCTTTATTTTGACCCACGACAATATGCCTGAGGAATAGCGTCTCTCCCGGAAAAAGAAACCGCCCTCCTGTGTGGAGGGCGGCTCTTCCTAGAGGCAATGCCTCACAACTGATTTAGTGCTTGAACGGGCTGGGCAGACGACGCTCGCGGCTCGCGTTCTCTTCTGCCGGGGACTGCTCAGGATACTGGTCGGCTTCGAGTTCGTCCGTGAGCTGAGAGGTCTCAGTCTGAACGTCCAGGGCCGGGCCGGTGATGGGCAGCGCCGAGACAGAGAAGATATTCGAGTCGTTCGTGATGTCTGACGTGAAGACGACGGTCGGCGAGTTGCAGTACCAGGTGGGTGCGTAATCGGGAATGTCGTTGTCCGTCAGCAGGCGAGTGAGTCCGGTCGCTGCTTCGAAGACGTAGACATCGAGATCACCATCCAGGTTCGACTGGTAGGCAATCAGCGTACCGTCAGGCGACCACGCGGGATTCGTAGCATCGCCAGCCGGGTCAGAGACTGCAACCGGAGCGGTTCCGTCGGCGTTCATCGTGTAGATGACACTGGTATCGCCGTCACGGTACGACCGGAAGACAATCTTGGTCCCGTCGAAGTTGTACTGTGGGTCGTGATCGTCGCCAGAGCCATCGCTGAGCCGTGTGACTTCAAGCGTGCTCACGTTCAGTTCGTAAATCTGCCACAGGCCGTCGCGGTCGCTCTGGAAGAGAACTTTCGTCCCATCCGGCGAGAAGAACGCATTGAGATCGTTGGCCGGATCATCGGTCAAGCGAGTCTCGACGCCCGTTGCCACGTCGACCATGTAGATTTCCCAGTTGCCGTCGCGAGCCGATTCGTACGCGATAGTGTTGCCGGCGGGCGACCACATCGGGTCGACGTCGATCGCTGTCGTGTTGTAGGTGACGCGCTGCTGCATCGTACCGTCCGCCTTGCCGATGTAGATTTCCCAGTTCCCATCACGGTTGCTGGCGAAGGCTACCCATTCAGCATCGGGCGAGCGGGTTGGTGCAACGTCGTACACGCGCTCACCAATACCCTGCGACAGGTTCGGATCAGCGTTCGGGTTGTTCGGAAGTTCACCGAGACGGAAGATTTCCCAGTCGCCGGTCTGGTTGGTGTGGTAAACCATCCAGTCGGGGCAAACCGCCGCGCCAACTTCGATAGGAGTCCAGGTCTTCTGCAACTGGGTATCAGCGCAGTCAGCCGGGTTCATATCGATCATCGGGAAGCCGTTCTTGCCCAACTCGATAGCACCGCAGACAGGTTTCTGGTTGCAGTCGCCCGTATCGGGAGTGAGACCAGCCTGATACTGCGTCATGGTCATATACTGGCCGTTACGGCAGATGGTGACATTGCCGCAGTCGCCGGTGTCAGTCAGGCCGCTTGTCTGTGGGATGGTCATCATCTCGCCGTTATGGCAGATAGTAACCGTGCCGCAGTTGCCTGTATCTTTCAGGCCGCTGGCCTTTAACTGAGCCTGGGTCATGGTCCGCATAGAACCATCGACGCAGATGGTAACGAGACCGCAGTCACCCGTATCGGTGATGTTGTTCGTTGTCGCATAGTAGACTGTCATGGTCTGGTAACCGCCGTTGACGCAGAGGTTAATCTGGTCGCAGTCGCCCGTATCCTTGACTTCGCCCTGTGCAGCTTCGAACTCAGTCATGGTGACATACTCGCCCTTGACGCAGAGAGTAATGTCGCCGCAGTCGCCCGTGTCAGCGTACTCTTGCTGGTCGAGCTGGTACTGTGTCACCGGGAAGTTTGGTTCGCCGTTGTAGCAGATCTCAACGGTGTCGCAGTCTTCGGTATCCGAGAGTTCCTGGTGGTGGATGTCATAGAGCTTCATCGTGACATATTCACCATTGAGGCAGATCGTCTCGTTACCGCAGTCTTCGGTGTCGGCGTATTCGCCCGTGTTAAGCTGGTACTGGGTGACTTCGAAGTTCTTTTCACCGTCGTAGCAGATCTTAACCTTGCCGCAGTCTTCGGTGTCCACAACCTGGTTGACGCGAGCGTTATACTCGGTCATGGTCTGGTATTCACCGTTGACGCAGAGGGTAATGTCGCCGCAGTCCTTGGTGTCGGTGACGTCCTTCGCGTCGAACTTGGACATGGTCAGGTACTCGCCGTCGACGCAAACCTGGACGTCGTCGCAGTCTTCAGTATCGGCATACACGCCGGTATTGATCTGGTACTCCGTCACTTCGAAGTTGTTGTCGCCGTTGTAGCAGATCTTGACCTTGCCGCAGTCGCCCGTATCGGGAGTGAGACCAGCCTGATACTGCGTCATCGTCTCGTACTGCCCGTTGCGGCAGATGGTGATCTCACCGCAGTCGTTCGTGTCGGGGAAGAACTGGCTGGCGTAGCGAGTCATTGTCTGGTACTGCCCGTTGATGCAGACAGTCACATTGTCGCAGTCATGCGTATCGCCACCAAGCTGATTTGCTTCGAACTGGCTCACAGTGATGGTCATGCCCTGGTAGCAAATCTGAATGGTTCCGCAGTCTTCGGTGTCCACCAGACCGTCCAGGTTCTGTTCGTACAGCGTCATGGTCTGGTAGGTACCGTTGATGCAGAGGGTGACGGTGCCGCAGTCGCCCGTATCGCCGCCAAGTTGGTTGGCTTCGAACTGCGTCATGGTCTGGTATTGGCCATTGTAGCAGATCGTCGTATTGCCGCAGTCGCCGGTATCAACCACGTTGTTGGTCTGAGCAGCGTATTCCTGCATGGTGACGTACTGCCCGTTGACGCAGAGGGTGATATCGTCGCAGTCTTCGGTATCGGCATAGATGCCGTTGTTCAACTGGTACTGCGTTACCGTGAACTGCGGGTTGCCATTGTAGCAGATAGTGGTCGTGCCGCAGTCACCGGTATCGGTGTATCCACCCTGAACGGCATCGTACTGCTTCATCGAGATGAACTCGCCGTTGTAGCAGAAGCGGATCTGACCGCAGTCGCCCGTGTCGCCGCCTGCCTGGGTCGCCGCGTAGACCGTCATGGTCTGGTAGGTACCGTTGAGGCAGATGGTAATGTTGTCGCAGTCGCCCGTATCAACCACGTTGTTGGTTGTGGCTTCGAACTGCGTCATGGTCTGGTAGTTGCCGTTGACGCACAGGGTGATGTTTCCGCAATCACCCGTGTCGCCGCCAGCCTGGTTCGCGTCGAACTGCGTCATCGTCACATACTGCCCATCACGGCAGATGGTGATTTCACCGCAGTCGCCGGTGTCGGTGACGTTCTGCGCGTCGAACTTGCTCATTGTCTGGTACTTGCCGTCGATGCAGACCTGAATCTCATCGCAGTCAGCCGTATCGACATATTCGCCGCCGTTGAGCTGGTACTGCGTGACTTCAAAGTTGTTATCGCCGTTGTAGCAGATCTTGACCTTACCGCAGTCGTTAGTATCGCCGCCCGCCTGGGTCGCTTCGTAGACCGTCATGGTCTGGTAGCTACCGTTGAGGCAGATGGTGATGTTATCGCAGTCAGCGGTATCAACCACGCCGTTCGTTGTGGCTTCGAACTGCGTCATGGTCTGGTACTGGCCGTTGACGCACAGGGTGATGTTTCCGCAGTCGCCGGTATCGGGGGTCAGTCCGGCCTGATACTGGGTCATGGTCTCGTAAGCGCCGTTGCGGCAGATGGTGATCGTGCCGCAGTCCCCGGTGTCGCCACCCAGTTGGTTCGCCTGGAACTGGGTCATGGTCTGATACTGGCCGTTGAGGCAGAGGGTGATCGTGCCGCAGTCGCCGGTATCGGGGGTCGTATCCGCCAGCCCAACCGTGATGTACTGGCCGTTAGAGCAGACAGTCTTGCTGCCGCAGGGACCCGCCTCAGCCCGAGGTGAACTGTGGCCGGGGTGGCCCGGACGCTGATCAACCACCAGACGGACAGTCTTGTCCGAGAACTGGGGGAAGCTCATGGTCTGGGTTTCGCCAGCGCCAAGCTGGATCGTGCCGCTGGCAAGCACCGCGCCCTGATCAGGCCCGCTCATTTCATACAAGGTCCAGGTCGTCGAGCCCATCATCGCGCTGCCGCCATTGGTGACCTGGAAGGTGGGGGCATTATCAGAGCACTGGCCCGTGACACTGACACTGGAGCGATCCCAGCAGTCAGTCGTCGGGACGATCTGCTGAGTATCGAGATCGTGTTGTGACACGAAGATGTAGGCACCATTCAGGCATACCTGGACCTGCTCGCAGTCGCCCGTGTCGGCATACTCGCCGGTGTTGAGCTGGTACTGCGTCACTGTAAACTGCGGGTTGCCGTTGTAGCAGATAGTGGTCGTACCGCAGTCGCCAGTGTCGGCAAAGCCGCCCTGAGCAGCAACATACTGCTGCATCGTTACCATTGCACCGTTGTAGCAGAAGGTGATGTCGCCGCAGTCGCCCGTGTCAGCATACTCGCCGCTGTTGAGCTGGAACTGTGTGACCTGGAAGTTGCCGTCACCGTTGTAGCAGATGGTGGTTGTGCCGCAGTCAGCCGTATCGACGACTGACACCGGTGTTAACCTCGTATTGGGTCGCCGTTACCATCTGGCCATCGACGCAGATTTCAATTTCGCCGCAGTCGCCCGTATCACCACCAAGCCCGTTCGCCTGGAACTGCGTCATGGTCTGGTATTCGCCATTGATGCAGAGAGTGATCGTGCCGCAGTCGCCGGTGTCGGTGGTATTCTGCGCGTCGAACTTGGTCATGGTCTGGTAGACGCCGTCGACGCAGACTTCAACATTATCGCAGTCAGCGGTGTCAGCATACTCGCCGCTGTTGAGCTGGAACTGCGTGACCTCGAAGTCCTTGTTGCCGTTGTAGCAGATCTTAACCGTGCCGCAGTCGCCCGTATCGCCACCAAGCTGGTTCGCCTGATACTGGGTCATGGTCTGATACTGGCCATTGAGGCAGAGGGTGATCGTGCCGCAGTCGCCGGTGTCGCCGCCCAGTTGGTTCGCCTGGAACTGGGTCATGGTCTGGTACTGGCCGTTGAGGCAAAGGGTGATCGTGCCGCAATCGCCGGTATCGGGGGTCGTATCAGCCAGCCCAACCGTGATGTACTGGCCGTTGGAGCAGACAGTCTTGCTGCCGCAGGGACCCGCCTCAGCCCGAGGTGAACTGTGGCCGGGGTGGCCCGGACGCTGATCAACCACCAGACGGACGGTCTTGTCCGAGAACAAGGGGAAGGTCATCGTCTGGGTTTCGCCAGCACCAAGCTGGATCGTACCGCTGTCCAGGACCGCACCCTGGCTGCTGCCGTTCATTTCGTACAGCGTCCAGGTCGTCGAGCCGATCATAGCGCTGCCGCCGTTGGTGACCTGGAAGGTGGGGGCATTCTCGGCGCACTGGCCCGTGACACTGACACTGGAGCGATCCCAGCAGTCAGTCGTCGGGACGATCTGCTGAGTATCGAGATCGTGTTGTGACACGAAGATGTAGGCCCCATTCAGGCATACCTGGACCTGCTCGCAGTCTCCGGTGTCAGCATACTCACCGCTGTTGAGTTGGGCCTGTGTCACCTGGAAGTTGCTGTTACCGTTGTAGCAGATAGTGGTTGTGCCACAGTCAGCCGTATCGACGACTGAGCCGGTGTTAACCTCGTATTGGGTTGCTGTCGTCATCTGACCGTCGACGCAGACATCAACCGTACCGCAGTCAGCCGTGTCAACGACTGAGCCAGTATTGACCTCATATTGGGTCGCCGTTACCATCTGGCCATCAACGCAGATTTCAATCTCGCCGCAGTCAGCGGTATCGACGACTGAGCCAGTATTAACCTCGTATTGGGTCGCCGTTACCATCTGGCCATCGACGCAGACTTCAATCTCGCCGCAGTCGCCCGTATCACCACCAAGCCCGTTCGCCTGGAACTGCGTCATGGTCTGGTATTCGCCATTGAGGCAGAGGGTGATCGTGCCGCAGTCGCCAGTGCCGGTGGTATTCTGCGCGTCGAACTTGGTCATGGTCTGGTAGACGCCGTCAACGCAGACTTCAACATTATCGCAGTCAGCCGTATCGGCATACTCGCCGCTGTTGAGCTGGAACTGCGTGACTTCAAAGTCCTTGTTGCCGTTGTAGCAGATCTTAACCGTGCCGCAGTCGCCGGTATCCGGTGTCAGTCCGGCCTGATACTGGGTCATGGTCTCGTAAGCGCCGTTGCGGCAGATGGTGATCGTGCCGCAGTCTCCGGTGTCGCCACCCAGTTGGTTCGCCTGGAACTGGGTCATGGTCTGATACTGGCCGTTGAGGCAGAGGGTGATCGTGCCGCAGTCACCGGTATCGGGTGTCGTATCAGCCAGCCCAACCGTGATGTACTGGCCGTTGGAGCAGACAGTCTTGCTGCCGCAGGGACCCGCCTCAGCCCGAGGTGAACTGTGGCCAGGGTGGCCCGGACGCTGATCAACCACCAGACGGACGGTCTTGTCCGAGAACTGGGGGAAGCTCATGGTCTGGGTTTCGCCAGCGCCAAGCTGGATCGTGCCGCTGGCAAGCACCGCGCCCTGGCTGCTGCCGTTCATTTCGTACAGCGTCCAGGTCGTCGAGCCGAGCATAGCGCTGCCGCCATTGGTGACTTGGAAGGTGGGGGCATTCTCGGCGCACTGGCCCGTGACACTGACACTGGAGCGATCCCAGCAATCAGTCGTGGGGACGATCTGCTGAGTATCGAGATCGTGTTGTGACACGAAGATGTAGGCACCATTCAGGCATACCCGGACCTGCTCGCAGTCGCCGGTGTCAGCATACTCACCGCTATCGAGCTGGGCCTGTGTCACCTGGAAGTTGCTGTCACCGTTGTAGCAGATGGTGATCGTGTCGCAGTCGCCTGTGTCAAAGACTTGGCCCGTACTGACCTCATATTGGGTCGCCGTCGTCATCTGACCGTCGACGCAGACATCAACCGTACCGCAGTCACCCGTGTCAACGACTGCGTTAGTATTAACCTGATATTGAGTTGCAGATATCATCTGGCCATTGACGCAGACTTCGACCGAACCGCAGTCAGCCGTGTCAACAACTGAGCCCGAGTTGATCTGGTATTGGGTAGCGGTCATCGTCTGACCGTTAACGCAGACTTCGACCGTACCGCAGTCGCCCGTATCCTGATCCGCCTGATTTGCAGGGACTGTCACCATCTGGCCGTCCTTGCAGATTTCAACGAAGCTAGGATTGCAGTCACCCGTGTCAACCACTGCGCCAGTGTTGACTTCATACTGGGTCGCGGTCACCATCTGGCCGTTGACGCAGACTTCGACCGTTCCGCAGTCAGCGGTATCAACCGCTGAACCGGAGTTGACTTCATACTGGGTAACTACCGTCATCTGGCCGTTAACACAGATTTCGACTGTACCGCAGTCAGCGGTGTCGACGATAGCCCCGTATTAACCTGGTACTGGGTAGCCGCCATCATCGATCCGTTCACGCAGACCTGGACCGTTCCGCAGTCACCCGTATCCTGGTTCGCCTGATCCGCGGGGACTGTCACCATTTGACCGTCCTTGCAGATTTCGACCTGCTGGGGGGTACCGCAGCTTGAAACATCTGCCTGCGGATTGCTGCCGCCGGGATGGCCGGGGCGCTGATCCACATACAGGCGCAGCTTGGTCACGCCAGCCGGGAAGGCAAAGCTCATCGTGCGGTCTTCACCAGCGGTAAGTTGAAGGGTGCCACTTTGTAGCACGCTGCCATTGCTGTCATCAACTAACCGCCAGCTTGTTTCGCCCGTCATGTTTGACCCGGCGTTATGTACAAGAAAGACCGCTTGCCCTGATTGGGCATCGCATTGACCGCTCACAACCACGCTGGACTTATCCCAGTTGGTATCTTGACCAGGGGGATTCCCCTGACTGGCCAGTGCCTGATTGAGCGAATTTTGATTCTTGCAGCCCTGATATTGTTCACGCCCAGATTCAGTGGGGCACATGTCAACGTCATCGGTGATGCCGTCGCCGTCAGTGTCAACAACGGGTGGGGGATTGGGGCAGCCGTCAGTCAGGCCATAACCCGCATCGCCTTCGTTGATACACTGATCAACATCATCGAGAACGCCGTCGCCATCAGTGTCAACAACGGGTGGGGGATTGGGGCAGCCGTCAGTCAGGCCATAACCCGCATCGCCTTCGTTGATACACTGATCAACATCATCGAGAACACCGTCGCCGTCAGTGTCAACAACGGGTGGGGGATTGGGGCAGCCGTTAGTCAGGCCATAACCCGCATCGCCTTCGTTGATACACTGATCAACATCATCGAGAACGCCGTCGCCATCAGTGTCAACAACGGGTGGGGGATTGGGGCAGCCGTCAGTCAGGCCATAACCCGCATCGCCTTCGTTGATACACTGATCAACATCATCGAGAACGCCGTCGCCATCAGTATCAACAACGGGTGGTGGTGGAGGTGAATTGGGACAGCCGTCCGTCAGACCATAACCGGCATCGCCCTGATCAGGACAGTTATCCTGATCATCAGGAACGCCATCACTATCACGGTCTGCCATTGCGACTTCAGTTTTTCCCTCTTCTCCCGCCGTACCAAATAGACCGCTGCTGTTCCCGATGAGCACAATTAAAATCACCAGGACAGTGAGAACGGCTCCCGCGATGGCAAGAACTTGTCTATTGAGTCCTCTTCCTCGCATTGTTACGACCTCTTTTTCTCAGCTAAGAAACGCAGTGGATAAATAACGAACGTTTGATTGAACGTAATGCCTCCTCATTGAACGAACTCTGTCATGTCTCAAGTATCAATGGTTAGCCCAATGCCAAGTGGAATTAGTTTGTGGATGTGGTTGAAATGGCGAATGAGAGTACAGCACCTCCTGGAAACGCCATGCAATCAGGACGGGGTGAATGGGTATATCCTGACATCTGCTAGTTAAGTCGTTCAGAGGCTGCAAAAAGTGTTTGGTGGAATCAGCGATTTATGGTTTTATGTAAAATTTATGCACCCAGTTGAACGAATCCATAAGCTTATGGTTGGCCCAATTGTTACTTATCATAATCTCAATACATTTCTTGCGATAGTTGAACGGGGCAACCTACTGAATCTTATTGCTCTATTACAGGGAAAGCGAGGTGCTAGAGATAAAATTCACTCAAAATTCATAACATTTCGCATCCACTTTTCTCTTCAAAACCCGTAACCTGGCTTAAGTAGTGCTTTGTTTTTCGTTAATAATAGAACCATTTACGAGTTATAATTGATTCATATGGAGTTTACACTGCCAATCGCGAGATCGATCGAAATTCTAAAATCATACGCGCCCCATGGGTGCGTGATGGAGCACTGGGTAAATGTGTCGAAGTTATTGAACCTATCGAAACGGCTGTCAGCAAAATTGTTGGGCCTGATTAGTGGGTGACGATGCGTAGTTAGTACGCGCCAAGCCTAATCGCTGCTGCGCGTAGCCTACGAAGAACTGGAAAAACACCGTAGTTGCGGGCTTGATGAGGTCATTGTCCGAACCCCTTCCAATGACCTCATTTCTTTGTTATCCTGCGTGGCGTCCGTTCGCGTTAAAAACAGCCTCAGCGTAATGTTCCAGATCGATCAACGGAACCAGCAGCCCATGCGTATGATATCCCTGGTTGGGAATTTGGCGCAGGGGATATTCCTCTTTCCAACTGGATAGATGCTCCCGGATCAGGCCCATTTTCATCATATAGATCAGGCCCGTTTCAGGCACATAGTAGAGCAGATAATCGGCCTGTGAGGTATAGGCCCACCCTGCTTTGCCCGAACTATCGACGGAAATAGTCTCAATAAATGCATTTCCGGTGCGCGCTGCTCGTTCGTCGGTTTTGTACTCTACCGAGAAGCGGCGTTTGTGGTTGCGCGTCGTGAAATAGCGATCTATGCCGCGTCGTTGATCGTCTGTTCCGGCCTCTGCAATTTGAAACCAGCGGGAAAAGAAATCATCCAGAAAGGTCTCGCCGCGTGTGCCTGTCTTCACTTGGCTGGAGAACTGATAAGGGGGCTGTTCGATAGTCACAGTTTGAATCCCATAACGGTTCGATAACCTAATATTAACACATAAGTTCTGTTTTTGCTCAAACAGCAGGAATTAGCGATCAATGGCGCGCAGTTGAACCAGATAGCGGCGGGGCATAATCAGCGGGTAAAACAGGCGCAGCAGCCGCCTGCTCTCGATGTGGCGATAGAGACGGAGCATGAGCTTGACGTATCTCCGCTGGTGGAGCCCCAGTATCTGCGCGACTTCTGGGGGAACAAGACTCGCCTGCACGTCCAGTAGCCCTCGCATGCGGATCGGGCCAATATGAGCGCGATACTGCGCGTATAACTGATCCGAATAATCGCTGTGAATCAGGTGATTGCGAATATGACTCTGGCGCAGCCTCCGGTATTCATCGTAAGTCTCCGGCAGCCCCTTAATGGCCATGCAGCGCCCAATTTCCATTGACGACAGAAACAATGCCTGCCGTTCCGCGTCGGTCACAGGCCCAAAAACGATTTCATGGGCGCGCTCGGCATAATCGACCAACATAAACAGGGTATCGCGATAGGCCCGCTGTGGTATGGCTTGGCCTGGGCGCAGAGTCTCGACGTTTTTATGCGCCTGATTGACCGCCTCAACCGTCTTTTGGAACGTTGCTGGGTCTTCAAAGACAAGTGCCTGGGCAAAGCGCACTGTTTCAAAGAATTGCTCAATCGGCGCGCCGGGCAGTTCTCCGCTGACAAACAGCCAATCCACCGACCTGTTCAGGGCGAACTCCGCCGCAGATCCGGCAAAAATGAACAGGATTGTATCGACCCGGCCCCAGATTCGCCGGACCACATCATATCCTGGCTTTTCTTCTGTTTGCATGATGTCTACTCCGCTTTTCCGGCTCGGTTTTCCTGGAACCAGACGCAGATATCGGTCAGCGGGCAGCGCTCACAGCGCGGTGTTCCCCAGATGCAGATTTGTTGGCCGTGTTTGAGCAGTGCGATATGAAAGTTGAATAGCACAGGCGGATCGTGGGGCAGCAGATCGAGCAGCAGCGTATGCGCCGCCTCCGCGCTCACTTTAGGTCCGATCAGGCCGAGCCGTCCACTGACCCGGTGAACATGCGTATCGACAGGCATCACGGGCTTGCTGAAGCAGAACAGCAGGACGAGCGAGGCCGTTTTGATGCCAACACCGGGCAGAGACATTAACCATTCCAGTCCCTGTTCGGCGGGCAAGTCCTTCAAAAAGTCGATGGACGGTTCGCCCCGCTCGCTGATAATCTGGTTGAGTGCCGCCTTAATACGCGGCGCTTTTGATTCCGGGAAGTTAGACGGCTCAATCGCGGCAGCCAGTTCATCAACCGGGGCATCGCGGATCGCTTCCCATGAACCGAAGCGATCCCACATCCGCTGGTAGGCAGTGGCCTCGTTCTTCTGCGTGGTCCGGTGCGACAGCATGGTCGATATCAGTTCGTGCATCGGTTCTCGGCGCGGCTTGAGAGGCCGCTCGCCATAAGTCTTCAGCAAACGCTGGTAGACCTCCCACGTTTTGGCCCGCAGTTGATCGGTCATCGCACTCCTTTTCGTAGGTGCTTCTTATGCGCCCAATTAAACTTGCTGCAAACACTCCCCGGTGCTTTTGAGGGTGGCAAACACCCGATCTGCGATTTCCGGCGTGGTTGGCCCCAGCCCGCAGGCAGGAGCGATCAGGCTGCGCTGCGCCAGTTCTTGTGCATCAATGGTCACTCCGCGCGCCGCGGCTTTGCTGCTGATCAGGTTCAGCCCGTCCGTCAATTTCGTGGCAAGCCCCTCTGGTGTTACTTGATCAACTTCCTCAGTATTGGGAACAATGCCCCAGGCAATCGCTCCACCGCGATCCAGGAAGGCGCGCAGTTCGGATGGGTACAGGGCCAGATTTTCCAGGAAGCCGTAAGCATCCAGATTCAGAATATCAACCGAAGTTGCCAGCAGCATCGACCAATCCGTATTGGCGCAGCAGTGGACGCCAGCCAGCCCGCCTTCGGCATGGATGGCAGTGAATACTTCGTCCAGCATGCTGATCACTTGTTCGCGGCTCAGGCTGATATACGCCGATCCGAACGAAGCCAGATAAGGTTCGTCGGCAAAGAGGATCACATTGGGCCGTACCGTCTTAATCTGGCGGATTTGCCACCGGGCAATCATCGTCGCGTTTTTGACAATGACATCCGCGATCTGTTCATCGTACAGGCTGGCCCGCAGATCCTGATCGGTTACGGTAAGTCCAAAACTGATCGGCCCTGTCACCTGTCCTTTAGCCCACGCGCCGGGTGTTTGGCCCAGCGCGTCGATCATGGCGGCGAATCCGACGGCGTTTTCCGCCGTCAGCCCGAAGGAATCGACATCATCAGCCAGAAAACGCTCATAGAACGCTTCCAACGCCGGGGAGAGGTCACCTGTCGTGTCGAAATAGATTTTTTCCTTGACGTCGTCCCGAACAATCCCCGGTAGACCCGCACTGTACTGGACATACATATTTTCACGGAAAGTCCGGCGTGGCAGTTGGGGCCAGGCTGGGACGTCAAGGGTATCGATCAGCCGCTCAGCCAGGCCATCGACTTCTTTATAGGGCACACTGCCGACATGGGTGGTCCAAAAATGAGGCGTAAAAGTCATTCGAACTTCTCCCGGTGTGATGTCTCTGTTATCAATTGCGCCACAGCGCCAAAGTAGCGGTCTAGGCCGTACATCAGCAGATCGTTATGCCCGGCTCCGCTGATCCGCACCAGGTATTTTAACGCAGCAGGAGATGTTTCATATAGTTTTTGCCCGTTGGAGAACGGAATCAGGGTATCTCGCTCGCCGTGAATGACCAGCAGCGGCAGGTTGACTGTCTTGAGTTTGCCCACGTTGTTGATCGGATCGGGCATATTATCCAGCATTGGTGCCGGAATTCCGAGGCGAATCAGCAGAGGGATGACATCGGCAAACGCGCTTTCGAGGATCAGTCCTTTAAATCGTTCGGGGGCCGTATATGCGGCATGAATTGCGCACGCGCTGCCCAATGATCTCCCCATGATATGCAGGGGTGCCTCGGTGGAAATCCCGCCTTTTTTGAGCACATCAGGCAGCGCCTTGAGCACATCATCGACATCGGATAAGAGGGTGCTCAGCCGAGGCCGTCCGGTGCTCCACCCATATCCCCGGTAATCGACAACCAGCAGCGAGGCTCCAGCGCGGTGGTATTCAGGGGCAAGATCGTCGTAATCGCTGGCTATTTCGCCATTGCCATGAAAAGTCAGGATCACGGGTGCGTCGGGCTGATGGACATACAAACGGTAGCCAAGTTCGAGGTTGTCGCCAACAGGGATCGTTCCATCATAGCTATCAGGCCGGGCCGTTCGGCTCGGTTGGGCAGGTCGTGGATGGAACAGAATGGAGAGCAGAATAGGATCATCCAGCAGGTGAGAATCCATAAAATGCGGTACTCCCTTTCCAGGCAGGGCGAACGCTCTCATAAAAAAGCTGTAAAGGTCGGCTCACCGAATGGGTTGCATTGAGTAAACGTCAGGTTGGCGTTTAGTTCCATACTGAAATGTCCTTTACGATGAAGATTATCCGACAGGTCGCAAAAAACCTGCCATTGTGCGGATAATCTGACTATCCCATTATCCCTATCAGTGTGCCTTTGGAGGCTCATGTGAAAGTACGAGTCGCTGCGTTGATTATCCTCGCGCTCTTCTTGCTGCCGGTGGGCTTGCCTATCGGCCAGGCCGATGCGCAGATCAGTTATACGAGTGAAGCAGTGCGCCCGCTGGAAGTTGCCCAGCAGCAGCCTGCCTGCCCCGGTTTTCTCACGTCCCGGTTGACCCCAAATTCACAGGGCCGTGTTCTGCCCGGCCTGCCCAACCGTTTGCGTGAACAGCCATCCACCAGTTCCCGCGTGTTGGGACTCATCCCCGCAGGCCGGACGTTCAATGTCATTGTCGGCCCGGTCTGTGATCCGATTGGTGCTGCCTGGTGGCAGGTGACCTATAACGGTCGCACAGGGTGGACAATGGAAGGCCAGGGCGGAGCTTACTGGCTGGAACCGTACAGCGCCTGCCCGATGACACCCCGCTTAACCGTTGGCAGCCCGGCAGTGGTTACACCCGGACAGCCAAATACGATCCGCAGTCAGGCGGGCAGCGGCAGCACCCTGGGCCAGATTCCCGGCGGCGCGACCTTCACGGTGGTTGGTGGGCCACTGTGTGTATCGGCTATCTGGTGGTGGCAGGTCCAGTATGGATCGGTGATTGGCTGGACAGGCGAAGGCCAGAATGGTCAATACTGGCTCATGCCGTTGGCGACTTGCTACAACGCGCCGCCCGCTCGTTTATCGCCCGGAATGCAGGCCCAGGTTACGCCCGGTCTGCCGAATACGGTTCGCAGCCAACCCGCTGGCGGAAGCACGCTCGGTCAGATTCCCGGCGGCGCGTCATTCACGGTGCTGGCTGGTCCTCAGTGTGGATCAGATGGCAGATTGTGGTGGCAGGTGAACTATAACAATCTGGTCGGCTGGACGGCGGAAGGTGAAGGAACTACCTACTGGTTGCAGCCCGATCCTAATGTGACCGTCTGCCAGATGACATCCCGCGTCACGGTTGGAATATCGGGACAGGTGACACCCGGCCTCCCCAACGCCCTGCGTACCCAGGCAGGCAGCGGACAGGTGATCGGCTATATTCCGGCTGGCGGCTTCTTCCGTGTGATCGGTGGCCCTCAGTGTGTATCGGGCGTCTTGTGGTGGCAGGTCCAGTACGGCGCGATGACGGGCTGGACCGGGGAAGGGCAGAGCGGCGTCTATTGGGTAACACCGCTGATTTGTGCCGCATCGCCTGCCTCGCGGCTGGTCCCTGGCATGCAGGCCCGCGTGACCCCTGGTTTGCCGAACGCTATGCGCACCTTGCCTGGCGCAGGTCAGGTCAACGGGCAGATTCCCAGCGGAGCCTATTTCACTATCACAGGAGCGCCGCAGTGTGGTTCGGATGGTCGTTTGTGGTGGCCTGTCAACTACGCCGGGATTGTTGGATGGACGGCGGAAGGCGAAGGCGCTACCTACTGGCTGGAGCCGTAAACCTCGCGCTTGATTGATCGTTTGGGGTGCAATGTTGCACCCCTTTTTATTTCACCCTTGACAGACTGGCCGAATATTGATATTTTTAGAACCGCCTAGCATCTTATAGGGTTCAATAAGGTTCAAACGAGATGCAGAGCGGAGGAAATCATGAAGCTGGCCGAAGCACTTGTTCTTCGCGCTGATTATCAGAAGCGAATCACGCAGTTGAAGCAGCGCTTGCTGCTTGTGGCTCGTGTGCAGGAAGGGGATCGTCCCGCGGAGATCCACAGAGGCTGCTCACCGAATTGGAGCGCGTTACTGACGACTTGACTCGTCTGATCCAGCGCATCAATCGCACCAATGCGGCAACGGAACTCGATCCCGGCCTGACTCTGTCAGACGCGCTGGCTGTGCGTGATATGCTGGATGTCCGGCATGCGGCTTACCGGGAACTGGCGCAGCGCGCTACCGTTACCCAGGATCGTTACTCCCGCTCCGAGGTGCGCTTCGAAAGCACCGTCAATGCGGGTGAACTTCAACAGCGGGCAGATCAGGTAGCTCAAGAACGCCGCGAACTGGATACTCGACTCCAGGCCGCGAACTGGGTCGTTGATCTAATCTAGCTATTGGTCCGTAAATCTATTTTGGCAGGGGTGCCGCTTGCTGCGCCCAAATGATTTGCACTTAGGCAAGCAGGTAGCCATTCAGCAGAGGCGAGCATACCTTGGCCTCTCCGAAAAGAGATTACGGGTTCGACTCCCGACAACTCTACAGAGCACTGTGAATGTCACAGGCGTATCGGGTAGAGCGCACCGTTACTACCGCGTGCTGATCTGCTGGACAGGCGAGGGAGGGATAGGGGCGTGCAGGGGCTGTTCTCTCCGAACGGCCCCTGCGCATGTAATTCGTAGGCGCTGCTTGCGCCCAGCGTGCAGCGTGCGAAGCTAAGCCGCTAAGCCCCGGTTACGCCATCACTTCCATGCCCAAACTGACGAGTAGCTGCCGCAGCGTCTCACGATCCTGCTCATTCAGCGGCTGGATCGGTTTGCGGGCCGGGCCTGCGGGCAGCCCCATCAGGTTCAGCGCTTCTTTGATCTGCACCGGGTAGGAACCCAGCTTCGGCAGCGCATCGCGAAAAACATTTAACCGCGTCTGAAGTTCGCGAGCGCGTAGATGATCCCCTGCCCGGAACGCATTGTAAATTCCTACCAGCAAACCGGGAACCACATTGGCGGTCATGGCGACTGTACCCACCGCTCCATAGCACAGGCCGCCATAGATCAGCGTATCTCGTCCCACGAACACCAGAAAATCAGTTGGGCAGGCGCGGATCATGGCGGCTGTCTCAGCCAGATCGCCGCTTGAATCCTTCACCCCAATAAAATGCGGGATATCTTCGGCTAACCGTGCCAGCGTCGCTGGAGCAATTCGCACGCCACCTGTCCGGCTGGGATTAGAATAGGCCAGGATCGGGATCGAGACAGCGGCGGCGATATCCGCATAGTGAGCATACAGTTCGTCCTGGTTGGGCGTGATGAAATAGGGCGTGATGATTGACACCGCCGCCGCCCCGGCGCGCTCCGCCATCTGAGTGAGGGCAATGGCATCTCGCGTGGTAATTGCGCCGCTCCCCGCCATGACTGGAACGCGGCCATTGACCGCCGCTAACACGGCATCCAGCACGGTGGCACGCTCCGAAGCGGACAGGGCAAACGCTTCTCCCTGGCTGCCAGGGGCAAAGATCGCATGCACGCCGCCTGCCAGCACATGCTCAACCAGCGGCAGAACAGCGGGTAAATTGATGAGCCATCCGCGTGCATGGGCGTGACCAGGGGCGGAATGACACCGTGTAAATTGGGCCTATTCATAAATATCAGCCTTCCTTTCTTTTCATGAAAACCCTTACGGTTGATTTTGCAGACAAATTGGCCGTTCAACCATATCTATTTTACCTGGAGAACGGATTATGCCGCCTTGCTTTTATCATATTTTTCCTTTACGTACTTTGCGCTCTTTGCGGTGAACCCGTTTTTTTTCTTGGAGGCTCGGCTGTTCCTGGTATAATTTCGCGGTGATTATCGCAGCTTCCTACGGGAGATCAGAAAAAATGCGGATTGTTGTGCAAGGCGGTCGCCCTCTCCAGGGGACTTTTTTACCATCAGGGAACAGCAACTCAGCGTTAGCTATGACGGCTGCTGCGCTGCTGACCGATGCCCCGGTTACGTTGATCGGTGTGCCCGATACGCTGAGCACCAGCATGATGTTTGAGGCGGCGAGCGCCCTGGGAACGGTGATCACGCGGGACGGCGACACCGTTCGCCTGGAAACACCTACCCTGCACACCCGCTCTTTGGAAGAAGAACTCACCGAAGGGCAGGTCAGCGCCGTGCTGTTTTTGGCTCCCATCCTGGCGCGGCGGCGGCATGCTCGCCTGTCTATTGATTATCCGATCAGTCGCCTCCATACCCATTTGGTCGCTCTGCGTGATCTTGGCGTCAATGTCACCGCCAACAGCGGCGTGATTGATTTTCAGGTAGACCCCTGGCAGCGGCGCGAGCTCATCTTGCTCCAGGCCAGTGTCACGACAACGGCCCTGGTCTGTATGCTGGCTGCCAGTCTGGGCCAGGAAACAATTGTCCAGAACGCCGCCTCAGAGCCGCACATCCAGGACTTGCAGCGTTTGCTGGTGCAGATGGGCGTGGAGATCGATGGGATCGGCTCCAACCGCCTGCGTATCCAGGGGCGGGAACAATTAGGCGGTGCGTCGGCGCGCCTGTCACCCGATCATATCGAGATCGCCAGCATCGCCGCCATTGGCGCAATGACACACGGCACGCTGACCGTTGAAAACATTCTCCCGGATCATCTGCGCCTGATCTGCCGAGTTTTTGGTCGCCTGGGCGTCAATTTTTATCTGAATGATACGGCTCTATTTGTGCCCGCCCATGACGGATTGACGGTATCCCAGCGCGACGAAGAACTCGACGTTCCGATTGAGACAGCTCCCTGGCCGGGTTTCCCTTCCGATCTGGTGGCGATGGCAACTGTTGTGGCAACCCAGGCACGGGGAACGACATTGATCCACGAAAAATTATTCAACAACCGCCTGCTGTTTGTCGATAAACTGACGGCGATGGGAGCCTCAATTATCTTGTGCGATCCGCATCGGGCGCTTGTCGTTGGGCCATCTCGCCTGCACGGGGATTATATGGATACGCCTGATGTGCGTACCGGTCTGGCCCTCTTGGGTGCGGCGCTTTGTTCCGAGCGGCAGGTAACGATTGACAGCGCCGAACTCATTGACCGGACATTCGAAAACGTCGTCAGCAAACTGGTCGGCCTGGGGGCACAGATCGAGGTGGTGCAGCGTTGAGCCAGCCAGTTGTGGATGTTCGTGTGATTGGTGGGTTACAAACGGGATATTGTGTTTTCGGCCAGGGGAAGCCTGTGCTGGCCCTTCATGGATGGGGCGGCAGCGTTCAGAGCTTCTGGCCCGTTGCGGAACGGCTGTCTGGATATCAGGTTCACCTCATCGATCTGCCCGGTTTTGGCAAAAGTGACCTCCCGCCTGCGGTCTGGGGAGTAGCCGATTACGCCCAGTTTGTACTGACCTATCTGGACGAAATGCGCCTGGATCGCGTGGCTCTCCTGGGGCATTCTTTTGGCGGGCGAATCAGCTTGATCCTGGCTGCCGAGCACCCGGAACGTGTCTCCAAAATGGTCCTGGCTGACAGTGCTGGACTGCGCAAATCGCTTAGCCTCAAGCAGCAGGCACGCAATGCAATGGCTCGACTGGCCCGTCATGCGCTCGATCAGGTGGGGCTGGATAGCTGGCGAGCGCGTCTCCAGGAGCGTTATAACCGGCGCTATGCCTCCGAGGATTTTCTGAACGCTGGCCCGCTGCGCGGCACATTTTTGCGGGTAATCGAAGAAGACCTTTCATCCTATGCCGAGCGTGTAAAGGCTCCAACCGTGCTGATCTGGGGCGATCAGGATCTGGATACACCGCTCTGGCAGGGCCGCAAACTGGAGAGCCTGATCCCAGACGCGGGTCTGATTATATTCCAGGGAGCGGGGCATTTCGCTTACCTGGAACGGCTGAACGACACTATTCGGATTGTCGACAATTTTCTGAGCAACGGGAGCTGATGTGGTCCAGATACTGATCTTAGTGTGGCTGGCCGGAACGCTGCTGCGCATCTGGCGGCTAGCGCGATATTTTCAGATTGAGGGCTACGACAGCATACGTTACCTGCGCTGGTGGTTCGCCAGACCAGATCGCTACCTGATGTGGCGCGCGCTCATTTTCGTGGCTGTTGCCTCGCTGGTGACTCTGGCGCTTTACCTCGCGGATCAGGATACGGACCTTGTTTATTTGATCATCTGGGGTATCGCTGGTGTGCTCAGCGTGCTTCCGGAACCGACCAAAGAAGTTAAACAGAAATTTAAGCTCACCCAGCGGGCAGCCCGCCTGTTGATCACCGCTTTTGCGGTTGCTGTGATTGTCCTCATCGGTGCGGAAATCACTCTCGACAAGCTGCTGCCCATGACGCGCATCACCCAGTTTGCCGTCATTACAGGGATCGCTCTGTTGATCTATCATCTCAGCCCGCTGGCCCTTCCCCTGGCAAACCAGATCATGTGGCCCGTTGAAGCGAGTTTCCGCAAGATGTTTCAGGATCGTGCCCGGCGTACCTTGCAGCAGGCCAACCCGGTTGTGATCGGCATTACGGGCAGTTATGGCAAAACAAGCACCAAAGAATATCTGGCCCATATTCTCAGCGGGCGCTATCGTGTCCTGGCGACGCCAAAGAGCTACAATACCCTGATGGGCGTTTGCATCGTCATCAACAACCAGCTTCAGAACGACTACGGATATGACTATTTTATTGTCGAAATGGGTGCGTATGTCGAAGGTGAAATCCGCAACATCTGCGAGTTGACACGTCCACAGATATCGATCGTTACGGCAGTTGGCCCCCAGCACCTCGAACGTTTTGGCAGCATTGAAAAGACCGCGAAAGCGAAGTATGAAATTATCGAAGCACTGCCACCGGACGGCGTTGGCGTTTTTAATTGGGACAACCCCTATGTGCGCGTGATGTACGAGCGCGGCTATCCTGAAACGCGCATCGGCGTGACGGTAGACAGCGCGGAGATCGCAACACAGATTCCGCCTGCATGCGCGTAATGTTACCGAGACCGTTGAGGGCCTCTCCTTTGAGGTGGTCGATACCCAGGCGAACGAAACGGCGCAGTTCAGTACCCATCTGTTGGGCCGCCACAATGTGATCAATATTTTGCTGGCAGCGGCGGTCGCTCGCCATCTGGGTATGTCTCTGGTTGAGATCGGAATGCGTGTGGCGACGCTTGAGTCGGCTGAACATCGTTTGCAGCGAAAAACTCTGCCGGGCGGCATCACGGTCATCGATGACGCCTACAGTGCCAATCCAGTCGGGGCCAAAAATGCCCTGGATGCATTGGCGCTTTACGAGACTGGCCGCCGGGTGTTGATCACGCCAGGGATTGTCGAACTGGGGCCGCTGCAAGAGGCGGAGAACGTGAAACTGGGGCGCTATGCTGCCCAGATCTGCACCGATATCATCCTGGTTGGCATCCTCCAGACCCAGCCCATTCAGCGGGGTATTCATGAAACAGGATTTGATGACAGCCACCTGTTTGTTTTTGATACACGAGAAGATGCGATTGCCTGGTTTCAGCGAGAATTGAAGCCGGGCGATACCGTTTTGTTTTTGAATGATTTGCCAGATACCTACCTGTAGTCTGGCCGCACCAAGAGGACTTTAAACCTATGAGCAGTGTTCCGGGGAAACGCACCGTCGGCGTTATTTTTGGCAGCCGTTCGGTTGAACATGATGTATCGATTGTGACCGGGCAGCAGGTGATGCAGGCACTCCGGCCCGAAAAATATGATGTGGTGCCGATTTATATCACGCGCGAGGGGCGGTGGATTACGGGTCCAGCGCTGCGTGATCTGAAAACCTTTCAGACCGACAATGTAACCGAAATGATGGGCATGCAGGAAGTGGTCCTCTCGCCCAACCCGCACCATCACGGCATTATCATGCCCCCACTCGGAACCACATTCCGCCGTAACAAACTGCGCCGCCTGGATGTTGTTTTTCCGGCGCTGCATGGTTCACATGGCGAAGATGGCACACTGCAAGGCCTGCTCGAACTGGCCGACCTGCCCTATGTTGGGGCGGGTGTGATGGCCTCGGCGGTCACGCGGGACAAGATCATGCTTAAAGCGGTTCTGGCTCACGCGGGCATTCCGGTGGTCAAGCATGTCTCATTTGCTCGCCACGAATGGACCAGCAGCTCTGACGCGCTGCTGGGTCGAATCGCTTCCGAAATTGGCTATCCGATCTTTGTCAAACCTGCTTCCCTGGGATCGAGCATCGGCGTGGCGCGGGCCAATGATGCGGAGGAAGCGCGCACCTACATCAACATCGCCGCCAACTTTGACCGCCGCATTCTGATCGAGACTGCGCTGCTGAATGTCAAAGAAATCAACTGCGCCGTGATGGGCCTCAACACAATTCGTGCCTCCGTGCTTGAACAACCCATGACATGGCAGGAATTTTTGACCTACGAAGAAAAATATATGCGCAGCGAAGGCCCCGCCGGGATGAAAGGCGCGGAACGTAAGATTCCCGCCCCCATCAGCGACGAACTCACCAAACGCATCCAGGAAATGGCAGTTAGCGCCTTCAAAGCCGTCGATGGGCGCGGTACGGCCCGCGTGGACTTTCTGCTGCGCGAAGAGTCAAACGAAATCTATCTCAACGAGATCAACACCCTGCCTGGCTCAATGGCCTTTTACCTGTGGCAGGCGGAGGGTAAGTCTCCGTCGCAGGTGGTTGATGAACTGATTCAACTCGCTTTTGATGCGCACGCTGAGAAGCGCAAGACGGTTTATAACTACAAAACGGGGCTGATTGCGCATGCTGCCGCCAAAGGCCTGAAGGGTATGAAGAAGTAACGATGCTGGGCCGCCTCAAAGCGGGTTTGCATCCCCTGGTCGATCCGCTCCTCAGCCTGCCGGATGGCTGGCGGTCTGCTCGCTCTCTGCACAATTGCGCTGACGGGGAATATTCAGTACCCGTCAGCGTGCCTTACTTTCCCCAGTTTGCCAGCCCGGAACGCATTGATGCCTATATCCACGAAAAATATGATGGTGCATCCGACCCGCGCTGGCATGAATTTGGTGCAGAAGACCCGGCGGATTACGTTTTTTGGGCACCCCGCGTTTGCGCGCTGGCTTGCCTGAAGATGGCGATAGAGGCATTTCGCCCCAATGTCCGTCCCTCGCTTTGGGAACTGGTGCAGCAGGGATTGGCTGTCAACGGTTATACGGTGCGGGATGAACAGGGCAACTGGGTTGATCGCGGCTGGACCGTGCATGCCCAGGTTCACCTCGCCAGCCACTACGGCCTGCGCGTTCAGGGACATGCTTATGCTTCCCCGCTCAGTATCTGTCAGGCTGTACGGGATGAATGGCTGGTGGCGGCAGCGGTTACGCCGGAATTGGGAGAGCGAGAGCCTTCAGGAACGCGCTACGGGGGACATCTGGTACTGGTTTACGGCTTCCGCTGGGCGGGGGGGAAGCCAACGCATTATCTGCTGCACAACCCGTCGGGGCGCTTTCCGGAACTGCAAGCCCACGCTGTGATCCCGGCGCGGCGCTTCCACGATAGTTTTGCCCATCGATTTATCGCCCTTAAGAAACAATAAGCGGCTGATTTTCCAGCCGCCAGTGTCTACCATCTTCTGTAGGCGCGCTGCTTTGCGTGCCGCGTGCGCAGCCGCGTCAAGCTAAGCCGCTGCGCCAAATGAGATTGTTTCTACTGTTTTCCCGTGAACCTGTATCCGATGCCGTACTCATTCTGGATATAGGTCGGGTTTTTAGCATCCGGCTCAATTTTGCGACGCAAATGGGACACATAGATCCGGGGATAGTGGTGTTCCGTGCTGTACTCGTAGCCCCAGACCTGTTCGAGAAGCTGCTGGAAGGTGAGCACCTGCCCCTTGTGGCGCACAAAAGTCGCGATGAGCTTAAATTCCGTTGGCGTGAGCCGGATCTCGGTATTGGCGACACAAACACGGCGCGCATCCACATCAACCACCAGGTAATCATCGGCGTAGCGGATGCTCTGCGGGGAGTTTTCCTCGTTCAACTGGGCACGGCGCAACAGCGCATTGACGCGGGCATGAAATTCCAGATTCCGCAGTGGTTTGATCAGGTATTCGTCTGCGCCCAGGTTCAAACCTTCGGCCATCTCCTCTTCGGTGACGGCGTGGGCTGTCATGATCAGAATAGGTACATTCGACAGTTCGCGGATGCGCTGGCAGACGGTCATGCCGTCCATGCCGGGCAGCGCCACATCGAGCACCACGAGGTTAGGCCGAGTGTCATGAAACATACGCAGCCCGTCCAGCCCATTTGCTGCGGTATACACTTCGAACCCATGCCGCTTCAGATCAAGTTCCAGAAGCCGGTTCATGTCAACATCGTCTTCAACAATCAGGACTTTAGTTGCCATAATGCAGCAATCCCATTTCTCGCGCGTTAAAAGATGCTCCCCATTTTACAGGAAATTTCTATTTACTGAAATTTTACCTTAAATGAGGGCAGAATGGCTTTTGCGAACCAGGTGTTTCTTTGGTATGCTCGGCTTCGAAATCAACGCGCCGAGCTATTTTTGTGAGCCAATCCGCACCTCCCCCTATTCCCGAACGACTGCTCGATATGATTCCCGGTGGCTTGGTCTGGGCCGGGCTGATCCTGGTTGTGGTGGGTGCCATCGCCGCGCCGCTGCTGGTTGTCTGGTGGGCTGCGCTGCTTGCCACCTATTCGGCTGTCCGCTTTACTCTGGCGGGCGGCGCGGCTCTGTGGGGATTGCGGCTCGTTCGCCGTTGGGAACAGATCGACTGGTCTGCTGAGTATGTGCGTCGCGCATCAGCCAATAGTCTACCCCTCGATTCCGTTCACCACGTCGTTATTATCCCCAACTACTGTGAAGAATTAGCCACACTACGCCGGACGCTCGATCAGTTGGCGCAGCAGTCCAACGCGCGTTCTGCGATCAGCGTGGTGATGGCAATGGAATATGGCGAAATTGGCGCAGCGGAAAAAGGCCACCTTTTGCGAGCCAGCTATGCCGATCAGTTCGAAAACTTTTTTGTGGCTGTCCATCCTCAGGGACTACCGGGCGAGATGCAGTGCAAATCGGCTAACCTCGCCTGGGCAGCCCGCTGGGCCAAACGGGTACTTGTTGATGAGATGGGTTACGACCTGCGCCATCTGGTTGTAACGGTTATGGATTCGGATACCCTGTGGCATCCCCGCTATTTCGCGAGTTTGGGCGCGTTATTTGCCACCGATCCGCAGCGTCACAGCACCTTCTGGCAGGCTCCCATCCGTTA
The DNA here is from genome assembly GCA_963753545.1 of uncultured Chloroflexia bacterium. GTDB lineage: Bacteria > Chloroflexota > Anaerolineae > Aggregatilineales > Aggregatilineaceae > CAVWCQ01. Next base: position 2,905,773 of record CAVWCQ010000008.1, on the reverse strand, counting down.
TCATGGCAACATCTGGTCAACAAACCCCCTGCTGCGCATTCTGCACGCCTATTCCTCCGCCTGGGAACTGGCCTATCTCGCCGCGCCCTGGTGGAAAGCCTTACCCATGTCTTCTTATTCGATGAGTTTGCTGCTCGTGGACCGCGCGGACTACTGGGACCCCAACGTGATTGCTGACGAGTGGCACATGTACATCAAGACATTTTTTAGCTCGGGACGGAGATCTGCGGCTGCAACCCATATTTCTGCCATTTTATGCCTGTGCCACCGGGGGAAACGGCATCTGGCAGTCGATCAAAGAGCGCTACTTGCAGACACTTCGCCATGCCTGGGGAGCCAAAGAAATCGGCTATACCGTTTCTCGGATGAATGTCGCGCCGGAAGCTCCATTTTGGCCCTCGTTTGTTTTGCTGGTCCGAGTTGCCCACGATAACCTGTTAGCAGGGTTTGGCTGGGTGATTATGACGCTCGGCGCGCAGCTTCCCCTGCTGTTCCATCCCGTATTGTTCCACGATCTGAAAACGGCTCCTTTTGTGCTGTTGCAGATTGCGCTGTTGCTGGTACTGGCGCTCACGATCCTGTTTTGGCTGATCGATCTTCGCATTCGCCCTCGCCGCCCTTACCCCTGGACGTGGAGAGAGCGGCTCTATGAGTTTGCAAGTCTGCCGCTGCTGGCCGTTCTCATCCTGTGCTGTGTGGCGCTCCCCGTGCTTCATGCTCAGTCGCGGCTGCTGCTGGGCAGGCCGATCCGGTTCCGGGTGACACTCAAAACGTGAGAAGCCTATCAATGAAATGCGGTACATGCAAAAGGAAAGGATAGGCGTATTAAGGGGATATCCCCTGGTTACCTCAAAAAGGATTTGGCGAAATGACCAAGCGCCTTTATTGACGAATAACGGGAAGCATGTTACGCTTTTTTTCATGTTTGAGGACTTGCCTATGATAATCACCGTGACGCATAACGCCATGACCATGACCACCGGTACTATGATGACCGGGCGGGCGCTGCCGGTTGCTTCATCGGGGAGGTAGGTCAAAGGCCACTTAATCGAACCTCTCAAGCGTGGAGCCAACCGGTTCCACGCTTTTTTGTTGTTTAGCGCCGCTGTTTTTCAGCGCAGCCTTGGGAGATACGCTCTATGGCAGTGATCACGATGAAATTTGGAGGAACTTCAGTCGGCAGCGCGAGCGCGATTGCGCAAGCGGGTGCGATTGTCGAACGCAGTTTTCGCGAGGGACATCAGGTCTTGGTCGTCAGTTCGGCTATGAGCGGTGTGACCGATACGTTGATCAAGGGCGCTCAGTCAGCGGCGGCGGGCGATCCGACCCGCTATCGGGTTCTGGCTTACGAACTGCGCCAGAAACACGAAGTAGCGATCCGCGAATTGCTCGATTTGGAAGTCGAAAAAGTCACCATCCGTGACGAAGTGGACTCGCTGATCGAGGAATTCGAAACGCTTTGTTATGGGATTTATGTGCTGCGTGAAGCGTCGCCGCGCGCGATGGATAAAGTCTGTTCGCTGGGTGAGCGCATGTGCGTCCCCATTTTATCCGCTGTGCTCCGCCATATTGGCGTGCCAAGTACCACGGTGAGCGCCAGCTATCTCGTCGTCACGGATAATCACTTCCAGAATGCCGGCGTGCTGTTCAAGGAAACCGAAACGCGCGTTCGCGAAAAGCTCGTGCCAATGATGAAACAGGGGATGGTTCCCGTTGTAACCGGGTTCATCGGGGCGACCCGCGACGGTGTAATCACCACCCTGGGGCGCGGCGGGAGCGATTACAGCGCGGCGATTTTGGGTGCCTATGTAGACAGCGACGAAGTGTGGATCTGGACGGACGTGGACGGCGTGATGACGGCGGATCCGCGCTTGGTTCCTGATGCGAAGGTCATTCGCGAACTGTCCTATAACGAAGTGGGCGAAATGGCCTACTTCGGTGCAAAGGTTCTGCACTCCAAAACCGTCCAGCCGTTGGTGGAACGAAAAATCCCGATTTGGGTCAAGAATACATTTAACCCATCCTTCCCCGGTACGCTGATCACCACCCGCACCCAGGCGGCTCCCGGCGCAGTCAAGGCAGTGACGGCAATTCGTGATGTGAGTCTGGTCACGGTTGCCGGGCGCGGCATGGCTGGCGTTCCCGGCATCGCCGCCCGTACCTTTACCGCCGTTGCCCGCCAGGACGCCAATATTTTGATGATCTCACAGGCCTCCAGCGAGCAGAGCATCTGCTTTGTGGTTCCACAGGACAAAAGCGCTGCCGTGGTCGAAGCCATTGAAGCGGAGTTCGCCACCGAATTGGGTCGCCAGGATATTGATCGTGCCTGGGCGGAAACCAAGGTGGAAATTATCACGGTCGTCGGCGCGGGGATGCGTGCTCAGTCGGGCGTAGCCGCGCGCGTTTTTGGAGCGCTAGGTGAAGCCAATGTCAACATCTTGGCGATTGCCCAAGGCGCGAGTGATTACTGCCTGTCGCTGGTGATCGAGACGGGAATGACCGAAATCGCCGTGCGCCAGATTCACCAACTGGTCGTGTTGAACGGCTCCAAAACCAATGGGCGGCACGAAGAAAACGTCCCGCTGCAACAGGATCGCTAAACATGTCTGCCCCAGCTACGGGGCAGACTTTTCTATTCTCCTTCCTGCTGATCGATCAGGTTCAGCAGGTCATCAGCAGCTTTCTCGATATCCGTGTAATCGTTCTGGGCGGCGCGCTGCTTCGCGGCGATTACGCCCCGGCGATGTACCTTCTTGAAGTCTCCATAAGGAAACTTGTGGTGTTCCTTCGTTTCGTCGTTCTCATCGGGATCAACGGCCAGGAACCATTTCCCATAGTCGGTCCAGCCGTGTTTGTCCAGATACTTGCTTTCGTCTTGCTCAGACGGCTTTGCTTCGCTCCAATCCGTATCTGTGACGTACTTTCCCTCGCGGATCAGATGTTTGGCCTGTTCAAATGCCTGCTTGTACAGTTTGACGCTCATCTGCAAATACTCCAATAAACCATGCTTCAGACTTCTAGAGTAGATTATGCACTTTTTTATCTCCTATATCTTCAAAATAGTACTTAAAGTTCACCTTTAAAGGAGTATTTTGCGGGGCAGTTTGGGTGTATCTTGAGAGTAAGGGGCTGTTATGTCTTGGTAGTTGTAGGATAGGGCTATAATACGATCCGCCCAAAAGCGCCAAAAACAAAAGCTGGTGTAGGGTTAGGAAACGGTTAGTGAGCATGCCAAAAAATAAGGGTTCGGCGGATCGTCACGCGGGGAAGTGATCAACTAATTTTTTCGAAAAATTTGTTAGTTGCGGCCCAACTCATGTTACACTTGCGGGCGAGGAGGACCTTTATGCAAGCGATCTTATTCGATATGGACGGCGTCGTCATCGACACGCAGTCGGCGGTTTACGATTTCTGGCAGATGATCGCCGGGCGCTACGGAGTCGAACTGACGTCATCCGACTATGATACCTACATCTACGGCTGCCCCTGCCGTCAAACGCTCGACGCCCTCTTTCCCAATCTCACGCCTACCGAGCGCGAAGCCGTCTTGGCTGAGGAACGCGCCTACGAAACCAGCGTAACCTATAAACCAATGCCCGGTATAGTTGAACTGTTGGCTGCTTTCCGGGAGATGCACGTTCCAACGGCGCTTGTCACCAGCGGCGAGATGTGGAAAGTGGACGAAGTGATGCGTCAGCTTGCTTTCCGTGACCTGTTCACGGTCCTTGTCACGGCGGAAGATATTCCGCGCGGCAAGCCGGACCCGGCCTGTTACCTGCTCGGTGCATGGCGGCTCCACACGTCCGTCGATCAGTGTCTTGTGTTTGAGGATTCGATCAGTGGAACACAGGCAGCAGTTGCGGCGGGGATGTGCTGCATCGGTGTACGACCTGCCCATACGGCTCCCGCCCTTCTGGCGGAGGGCGCGCGCTCGGTCATCCCGGACTTTACCGCCGTTCGTTTAGATCACGGCTCGCTGCTTATACCAGATATCACTTTGCCTCTAGAGGATCGGTAAAAAGAGTCCTCTCCTCCTTTCTTCAGGTCCGGGGAAAGGAGGACGGGAGGATAGGGGCCTTTATTTCCCCGTGCAGCGCTTATCCAGATAGCCGCCGATGATATGCGCCATGCGATCCACTTCGACCAGGAATGAATCATGCCCGAAGGGCGCATCGACGTGCTGGTATTCCACCGGGCGGTTGAGGTCGCGCAGCGTGTTCACCAGTTCAAGCGACTGTGGCGCGGGATACAGCCAATCGCTGGAAAAACTGACCACCAGGAAATCGGCCTGAGTGCGTTCCAAAGCCGCCCGCAGCGATCCGTAGTCCGCGCCGATATCAAAGTAGTCCAGGGCCTTGGTGATGTACAGGTAGCTGTTGGCATCGAAACGGCGCACGAAGATATCGCCCTGGTGTTCCAGGTAGCTTTCCACCGCGAATTCCGGTTCCACCAACGTATACGGTAATTCGTCGTGGCCTTGCAGCCGCCGCCCGAACTTCCGCTCAAGGGACGTTTCGCTCATATAGGTGATATGCGCCATCATGCGGGCTACCGCCAATCCCCCTGCCGGGACGGGGCCACCGTAGTAGTTGCCGCCGTTCCAGTTCGCATCCGCATAAATCGCCTGCCGCCCCGTCTCATTGAAGGCGATATGTTGGGCAGAAGAACGCGTCGTGCTGGCGAGAAACAGCACCGATCCGACCCGTTCCGGCATCTCGACTGCCCACTGAAGTGCCTGCATCCCGCCCATGCTGCCTCCGGCTGTGGCAAGCAGCTTCTGAATGCCCAGGTGGTCAATCAGGCGGCGCTGTGCCTCTACCATATCGGCTACCGTAACTGCCGGGAAGCGTAGGGCGTAGGGCTTGCCATCAGGCGCAGGAGAGGATGGTCCTGTGCTGCCCTGGCACCCGCCGATAACGTTCGAGCAGATCACGAAGTAGCGATTGGTGTCGAACATTTTGCCGGGGCCGACCGCTTCATCCCACCAACCCGGTTTTTCGTCCGGATGATCGGTATGAAATCCGGCGACATGGGCGTCGCCGGATAGGGCATGGCAGATCAGGATAGCATTGGAACGCTCAGTATTGAGCGTTCCATACGTTTCGTAGGCCAGAGTGAACGAGGGCAGTTCCCCCCGCTCCGCAGCCGCAGCGGCTCATCGAAGTGTGCGTACTGCCGTTGCACGATCCCTACCGAAGAGGGATCGGTGCGGCGAGTGCGCGAGGGTAGTTCGACTGGTGGTTTTGGCAGGTTGATCCTGGACCAACAGCATGGTACACCTCTACTTGGTGGCAACCGTCTTGACGCCCTGCGCAATAGTCAATGCCTGGTCGAGATCCCATAGGATGTCATTGATGTTTTCCAGGCCAATCGCGAGGCGCACATAATCATCCGTCACACCGCTGGCAGTCTGTTCTTCCGCGCTGAGCTGCTGGTGAGTCGTCGTCGCCGGGTGGATGGCCAGCGAGCGCGCATCACCGACATTTGCCAGATGCGAGAACAACTTCAGGTTATCAATAAACGTGCGCCCTGCTTCACGACCTCCCTTGATGCCGAAGCCCAGCACCGCGCCCGCACCCTTGGGCAGATACTTCTGCGCGCGCTCGTAGCTTTCGTGATTCGGCAGGCCTGGATAGTTCACCCAGCTAATAGCGTGGTGATTTTGCAGGTACTCCGCGACGATCTTGGTGTTTTCGATGTGGCGCTGAACGCGCAGCGAGAGCGTTTCCAGGCCAATGATGTTCAGGAACGAATTGAACGGAGCCTGGCACCCGCCCAGGTCACGCAGGCCAACAATGCGCGCCCGTCCGATGAATGCCGCCGGGCCGAGGACATCGACCAACACTGCGCCGTGGTAGGCTGGTTCTGGTTCGACCAATCCTGAGTGACGCCCGCTTGCCTTCCAGTCGAACTTGCCGCCATCCACAATCGCGCCGCCAATGCTCAGACCATGACCGCCGATCCATTTGGTGGTGGAGTGTACGACAATATCGACGCCGAATTCAAAAGGACGGCACAGGTATGGCGTCGCGAAAGTGTTGTCGCAAACCACCGGGATACCATGTGCATGGGCAACAGCCGCGATGCCTTCGAAATCGGGAATTTCCAGCTTCGGATTGCCGATGGTTTCCAGGTAGATCAGGCGCGTTTTGTCATTGATCAGCGCCTCGAACGACGCGGGATTGTTGTCGCTGACAAAGTGCGTGGTAATGCCCAGCCGCCGCAGGCTTTGTGAGAACAGAGTGTAGGTTCCGCCGTAGAGAGCGCTGGTGGAGATAATCTCGTCGCCCGTTTCGCACAGGGTCAGAACCGACAGCGTTTCCGCAAATTGGCCCGATGCCGTCGCCAGTGCGCCGATCCCGCCTTCCAGTGCGGCGATGCGTTCTTCAAATGCGCCGTTGGTCGGGTTCATGATACGGGTATAGATATTGCCCGGTTCTTGGAGGGCGAAGAGCGCCGCCGCGTGATCGGTATCGCGGAATTGATAGGAGGTCGTCTGGTAGATTGGAACAGCGCGTGCCCCTGTGGTTGGGTCCGGTTGGTAGCCGGCATGCAGGGCGAGCGTTTCGAAGTGCAGTGAGTGTCCGTTCTTGCCATTATTTCCGTTCGACATTTTGTTTTTCTCCTTCATAATTGGGTTAGGTAGGCATTGTCAGCAGCGATGCCAACCCTTCGCCCGAAGGAGAAATAAAAAATCCTCCTCAGGGTTGAGAAGGATTTGAACACAGGCAAGCCAGGACCAAATTCCCTCTCTCATCTTCCAGAATATTACTCTGCCGGAGTTGGCACCTTATTCGCACGATTGCGAATGGTTGCCGAGGTTTCAAAGGGCCGGTCCCTCCACCTCTCTGGATAAAAGGGGCATTTGCTGCTATGTGATTGTTAACTTCGTGAAAGATTAGCATGGTCCAATAAATTTGTCAATCGTTTTATGAAAAAATGTTTTTGTCAATAATGACGAATTGCCGGGCCTCTATGCGTATGTTAGCATGTGCATGATTTCAACAGCGTTTTCTGGGAAGGTGTGAGTTATGGTCCAAAAAACTATCGATGTCGCCGTTCTCGGCGCAACCGGAGCAGTCGGCCAGCGCTTTATTCAATCCTTGGTAAGTCATCCCTGGTTCCGCGTGACAGAATTGGTCGCCAGTGATCGCAGCGCTGGGCAAAAGTATTCCCAGGCGGCTCGTTGGGTGTTGACTGGCAACCCGCCCGATCAGGTGGCGGGTATGGACGTTCTGCCGCTGGATGCCGATTTGCAGTCGCGCATTGTCTTCTCGGCCCTGCCTGCGGACGTCGCGAAAACGGTTGAATGGCGGTTGGCCTCAGAGGGCCATATTGTCTGCTCAAATGCCAGCGCCTATCGGATGCAGCCGGAAGTCCCGATTATGCTGCCGGAAATTAACGCCGATCATGCCGCGTTGATCCACGTTCAGCGCCAGAAAAACGGCTGGGGCAGTGGCGGGCTGGTGACGAACTCCAACTGTACCAGCGCGCCGGTTGCTATGGCGCTCGCCCCGCTCCGCCAGTTCAAAATCGAGGCGATCCAGATGGTCAGTATGCAGGCTATCAGTGGAGCCGGGTATCCCGGTGTCCCTTCTCTCGATATTCTGGACAATGTGATTCCCTACATCGGCGGTAACGAAGAAAGCAAACTCGAAACCGAACCCCGTAAGATGATGGGCGCGCTGGCTGGCGATCATATTGAATTGCTAGACTGTGTGGCAAGCGCAACCTGTACGCGTGTCCCCGTGCTCGATGGGCATCTGGTCAGTGTCTCGGTTCGTTTCGCCAGCCCTGTGGCGGAAGCCGATATCCTGGCTGCCTGGCAACAATTCGCCGGGCCAGAGCCTGTTCCGGGATTGCCCACCGCGCCAGAAAAACCGGTTGTGATCCGTACTGAGCAGGATCGCCCACAGCCCCGCCGGGATCGTGACGAGGGTGGCGGCATGGCGACAGTGGTGGGGCGGTTGCGCCCCTGCCCGGTGATCGGCGGATGGAAATTTGTAGCCCTGGCCCATAATACGCTGCGCGGCGCGGCGGGCTGCTCCATTCTGAACGCGGAACTGTTGGTCGAAAGCGGCCTCTGCTAAAGCGCTGACGGTTATACGCCCGTTTGCCTTTGCCGTGTTATGATCCCAATACATGATAGTTTGGTGTGGGAAAGAGAGACCCGAAGATGAAGTACGATTTTAAGCAGATTGAAACCAGCCTCGGCCAGGAAGCAGAATATTTGCTGGGCTTCAACACGCCATGCATTCCCAAAAAGATGCTGCACCTCCCTGGTCCGGATTTTGTGGATCGGGCTTTTGGCGATTCGGATCGCCCCGTCCCTGTGCTGCGCAGCTTGCAGCAGGTATTCGATCATGGTCGTCTGGCGGGAACGGGCTATGTGTCAATCCTCCCTGTCGATCAGGGCATCGAGCACACAGCGGGCGCGTCCTTTGCTCCCAATCCCATTTACTTTGATCCCCAGAAGATCGTTGAACTGGCCATCGAAGGCGGCTGTAACGCCGTCGCCTCGACGCTGGGTGTGTTAGGCGCGGTTGCCCGCAAGTATGCCCATAAAATCCCGTTCATCCTGAAGTTCAACCACAACCAGTTAATGACCTATCCCACCGCGTACGATCAGGTATTCTTTGCCTCGATGCGGCAGGCGTATGATATGGGCGCGGTAGCCGTTGGCGCGACCATCTATTTCGGCTCGCCCGAATCGAGCCGCCAGATTGTGGATGTCAGCGAAGCATTCAAAGCGGCGCATGAACTCGGCCTTGCCACGATTCTCTGGTGCTATACCCGCAATAACGCCTTTAAGCAGGGTGATACCGATTACCATGTAGCGGCTGACCTGACCGGGCAGGCAAATCACCTGGGCGTGACCATCGAAGCTGACATCATCAAGCAGAAGATGCCCGAAAATAACGGCGGCTTTAAGGCGCTGAAGTTCGGCAAGTTCAGCGACAAGATGTACAACGAACTGGCCTCCGATCACCCTATCGATCTCACCCGCTATCAGGTGGCGAATAACTACCTGGGCCGGGCGGGTTTGATCAACAGCGGTGGCGAGTTGAAGGGTGAAGGCGACCTGCAACAGGCGATCCGCACCGCCGTGATCAACAAGCGCGCGGGCGGTATGGGCCTGATCAGCGGGCGTAAGGCGTTCCAGCGCCCCATGAAGGACGGTGTCGAACTGCTGCACGCCATTCAGGATGTCTATCTGAGCAAAGGCGTTACCATTGCCTAGTGGGAATGTCCGTTTATGATGGATGGATAGGAGCAGCCCTAATCGCTGCTCCTATTTTTTGCACTGCTTATCAAATCTTCTTGTTTGTTTTTCTCTGCGTTCTCCGCGCTCTCCGCGGTAAAATCTGTTTTTTCTCTTTTTCAGGGGAGTAGCTATGGGGCAGTTTACGGTTGATTTGAGCGGGCGTGTTGCTCTCGTGACAGGAGCAGGGGAGGCTGGAATTGGCAGCGCGACAGCGGTAGCGTTGGCAGAGGCGGGTGCGGCGGTCTGTTTTAACGATGTCAATCCGGATCGCGGCGATCAGATAGCTGAAGTCATCCGGGCCGCCGGGGGGCGCGCCATCTCGTGGACAGGCGATATCTCCAATCGTTTCCAGGCCGCTGCTTTGATCGAAACCGTGCGTGAACAGTTAGGTGGCATTCACATTTTGGTCAATGCTGCCGGGGTAGAGAGGCGGGGGCCGCTGCTTACAGTAGATGAATATGATTGGCGGCGCATCCTCGAAATCAACCTGACAGGCGCATTTTTCTGCACGCAGTTGGCCTCTCGCGTGATGGCCGATGAGGGCGGTGGGGTGATTGTCAACATCGCCAGCACAGCAGGTTTTGCCCGGTCACGTGGCAGCAGCCCGGCCTATGGAGCGAGTGCAGCCGGACTAATTGGCCTCACCAAAGAATCCGCTCGTGATCTGGCTCCACGCGGCATCCGAGTCAATGCAGTATGTCCTGATTCCATTACCCCAGAGAGCGCACCAGCCGATTTTATCCCCCAGGGGTGGACAGGAACGCCGGCTGATGTAGCATCCGTAATCCTGTTTCTGTGCTCAGACGCGGCAAAGTTTGTGACCGGACAGGCGATCATTGTCGACGGCGGCACAAGTTTGATCTAGGATACCTCATGCTCTTTCGTAGGTGACGCTGCTTTGCGTGCTGCGTGCAGCGTGTGAAGCTAAGCCGCTAAGCCGCTGCGCCCGTTTGAATCCTAATCATTTGGCTGTAGAATTACGCGCAGGAGCAGATCACATGACGGGAAAAGAAAACAATGGTTGAGATTCGAATTGATGATCGTGTTCGGTTGATGTCGGCTCTGTTGTCAATCACTCACTGGCCGGAAGCGGAACAGGCACGCAAACGCCACCGCGCTCATGTTCATGCTCGCAGCACGACGAAGCGTGTTGCCCCCCAGGCCGATCATCCGGCGTTGCATACTCTGCAAACGCTGCTGGATCAAGGCATCCCCCTGGAGGGGATTTATTCGTATGCACTGAACCTGTCGTGGCCCGAATTGACGTTGGTAAATCCGCTGCCCTGGGCACCCCCGCACTGGGATGAGCAGCTAAAAGATTTTTATGCCAAAGCCAACCTGGCGGGATGGTGGGCTGAAGAAAAAGACGCCTGGGCACGCGCCCAGGAACAGATCGGCAAAGTGATCGACGGGAAAGATTTTGAAAGTTTTTTCAAGCCTTTTGTTGGCGATGTAACCGAACAACTGATCCTGATGCCCAATATTTCCTATCCGAGCGATACTGAAATTGGGGTGCGTCTGGAAGGGCAGTTGTTCTGCATCATCCCGCCTCGTATTGCCTGGGGAGATAACGAACCCTGGCCTTTTGATGATGACGCGGGCCATATTTTTCGCGGATTCTCTCCGAATATGGCCGTCTGCTGATGGTATCCTACCTGCGGCAGAATTCCGCTGCTGTTAATAACTCCGCCGATAAACAGCTTCCGGTCAGCGATCAATTCCGTGAACTCCATCCCCTGTGGGCCGATCAGTTTACAGCGCTTTTTGTGTCGGGGGCAGTAGCGTTGTTTCTCGAACAGACGATTGGCTTGCAGGAAGCCAGGGCCTATGTACTCATGGAAAACCGGCTGCATGGCATGGTCATTCTACCCGGTGTGCTCAGTGTTCTGAAGCGCTATCTGGATGAATACAACGAAGGCCGCTACGAACGCTTTGCCGATTTTCTGCCCAATTTTCCAAAGCATCTGCGCGTTGCCAAAAGTATGGTATCTTTTTAGCTCACACCTGACAGGAGAATCGCGTGGTGGACTACGAACATATCCTCGTAGAGCGTCCGGCGGATGGCGTCGGACTGGTCAAGCTCAACCAGCCTCGTACTTTCAACGCCCTGACTGGCCCGTTGATGGACGAATTGATGACCGCGCTGGAAGAATTAGATCGGGATGAAACGATTCGCTGCCTGGTGATCTCCGGGGGCGAACGCGCCTTTGCCGCCGGGGCGGATATCAGCGAGATGGCCCAGGCAACGCCCGTAGAAATGATCAACAAGCGGTTTATTGCTCGCTGGGAGCGGCTGCGTTCGCTGCATAAACCCGTCATTGCAGCGGTAAGCGGCTATGCGTTGGGCGGCGGCTGCGAACTGGCTATGGCCTGTGATATGATCGTGGCATCCAATACCGCTGTATTTGGTCAGCCGGAAATTAATCTGGGCGTCATTCCTGGGGCGGGAGGCACGCAGCGATTAGCGCGTACCATCGGCAAGGCGTTGGCGATGGAAATGGTACTAAATGATCGCCGTTTGTCCGCTGAAGAGGCCGAACGTTTTGGGTTGGTCAACCGCGTTGCCCCAGTTGAGGAATATCTGAATGTAGCAGTCAGGCTCGCCGCCGAAATTGCTGCCCGCGCGCCCATAGCTATCCAACTGGCAAAAGACGCTGTCAATATGGCCCTGGAAATGCCCCTCTCCGGGGGGCTGGCCTATGAGCGGAACCATTTTTATGCCCTCTTTTCCACCCAGGATCAGAAAGAAGGCATGGCGGCTTTTTTGGAGAAGCGCAAGGCGGACTGGCAGGGCAAGTAATCTGCGCGAGACTCAACCAACCCGGTTTGAGTCTCGGTTTCTTTCAAGGTTTGTTTGTGGACACGGTAACGCTGTTAGTTACGGCTAATCTGGGTGGTGATATCTGGCTGCTGCCCCGGCTCTTTACTCTGATCAGCCGCGAACGCCAGACGGCAAGCGGCCCGGTGCTTCTGCTGGACCTGGGCGATAGCTGTTCCATCGACTCCTGGGTTTGCCGGGCAACCGAAGGACGCGCGCCGCTGCTTGTGCTGGATAGTATGGGCTATGACGCGGCCTGGATCGGTGGGCCAGAAAAAACACCGATCCCGCTGCGATCTTTGGAGCGGCTGGTGGGTCAGATCATGATGCCGCTGATCGCATGGGGAAGCATCTATCGCCTGGCAAAACGAGGACAGACTTTTGTCCTCCATTCGGGCGAGGCTGTTTCGCCGGGCGAAGATAGTTATGTGATCCATGTTGATCGATCCATTGCCCGTTTGCCAGATAGCGCCGATCTTGTACCCACCTTGGGTGATGTGCCGAAAGGCGGACTGGCGAGGGTGGATCTGCGCTTCCCAGAATGGACTTTATCCGCAGCACGAATGACCCTGCTGCCCCCTGGCACGCCTCCCGATCCCACAATCACGGCAATTGTGGAATTGGTGGAAAGCGAAGCCCGGTATTATGCTCAGCAGGGAGGGGGTCTTGATGAATCACACTGAACTGGTGCAGCGCCTGGATGAGTTTTTTAATATTGGGGCGTATGACGAGAGCGCTTTCTGGCCCAGTCTTCTTCCGGCAAGCGATCTACCTGTCTACCGCCGCTTTGCTGAGCCTGATTTTGTCCAGAGCAGGTGGAATGGCCTGATGCTGCGTAGTTCGGACGAAGTGGACCGAGTTTACCTGGTCGTTTTTCCCGATCAGGCCGTTCTGGACACGATACTGGCCCTCGAACTGGAACGCAGTGCGCCCGGAGCCATGATTTTTGCCCATCACCCGGTCGATTTTGAGGAGAGCGGACGCGGCTTTATCGGCATCAGCGAAGCCCAGTTAGAAGAACTGCGTGAGCACCACATCAGCTACTACTGCTGTCATGCTCCGCTGGACTGCAATAAAGAGATCAGCACAGTAGGCGCGCTGGCAAAAGTCCTGAAACTGCGAGAGCTGGAACCTTTTGGACCTCATTTTGAGGGTATGGAAGGGATCGTGGGCGGGTGTCTGATATGACCTTTGCTCGTTTTGCCGAGCATCTGGCCGAAGTGACCGAACTGCCCTACATCCGCTATAACCAGATTCGCTTTAATGGACAGCCTGTGACCCATGTCGCCATCATCCCCGGCGGTGGTGATAATCCGGATCACTTGGAACAGGCGCGCAGTCTGGGCTGCGACACCTATGTGACTGGTTCCTGGTGGCCTATTGGCAGTTATGACTATGCAGCCCAGCAGCGAAAGATCATGCGTGACGTGGTACCGTCTCTGCCCATGAATTTGCTGGGCACCTCACATTACGCCAGCGAAATGGTGGTCATGCGCGATCAGATGCCTGCGTGGTTCCGAAATGCCGGAATTGATGCGCGCTTCATCAAACAGCCCGATCCCTGGCGCTAATTCGCCACGATTGAGTTGTTCAGCAGATCCAGCCCGCTCACAGTGACGACGGACAGGTAACCGCTGCTAAAGCGGACCATATCATCCGGTCCAACCGACAGCCAGCGCGCTGAAGGCGATCCAGCCGTTCCGCCGTTGAACAGGGTAAGCTGTGCCTCGAGCCGCCCATCGCTGGTGTTGTAAGCCAAAAGTTGCCCGTCAGAGGTGAGTGCGTAGATAAGCTGACCCCCGCCAATAGCAAAGCGCGGCGTATGGACGATGCTCCCCGGCATAAAGCCAAGCCAGCGCAGGGATGCATCGGGTCCGTAGGCATAGAGCGCGCGTCCTTCTCCCGGATAGAGATAGACTGTGCCGTTTGTATCTGCAAGCAGTTCGGCACTAGAGGTGAAGGCGCGTCCTGTATCGACCAGGGTTGTGCTAACGAAACTTGTGTCCAGGTGGGTGATCGAAGAACCGTCTAAAACCCAAAATCCGCCGTCCAGTGCGGCAAAAGGAATAGGCAGTGCTGGATAAGTCGCCTGGAAAAGGATCGTGCCATCCGCCCCCAATATCCATAGATCGCCATTGTTTGTGGCAACCGCCAGCCGGTTCTCATTTACTGCCCAACGCGCCGCCCGGCCCGGAAGAGGGGCAGTTGTCCACAGCGGGTTGCCGTCCGGCGTGAATGCCATCAACGAATAGTCGCTGCCCATGAAAACCACTGAGCCATTCAGCAGAATAGGGGGGGTGAGAGGCGGCTTTGGTACAGACCACAGTGCGCTAAAGCTGCCTTGCGTTGAGGACCATAACTTGGCCCACAGAGGTCGCCATCAGCGCGCGGCCATCGGGCAGTGCCAGCATACTGGTTACACTGCCAAGCGTATCAAACTGCCACAACTGCTGCCCATCCGCAGTCAGCCCTTCCAGGCGAGTGCTGTGTGCGATGATATAGGTGTTGTCTGGAAGCGCCAGGGGCGGCAGAGACGTGCTTTCGGTCAGGGAAAAATGCTGGCGGTATGCAGGCAGAATCCAGATGCGGGCCAGAAAAACGAAGTCAATCGGGTCGAGCCAGCCGAGGCTGAGGGGGTTGACATCCGTATAGCCAGGGCCACCTTCATAACGGTAGCGGGTGCGGACTTCGAAGTGCAAATGCGGGCGTCCCAACGACGGCCAGCCGATTGCTCCGACAATATCACCGCGCTCAACACACTGATCCATAGCCGGGAAAGTGTAACCGTTCAGCTCCTCCATGTGCCCATAGAGTGTATTGACCAGCGTACCGTCCGGCATGGTATGTTGGATCACAACAACGCCCTTTTCCGTATCCCATCCTTCTGGATCGCTGTAGGTTACGCGTCCGCGTGCAGCGGCCCGCACCGGATCGCCGTGCCGGTCAAAGGCGATATCCATGCCAGTGTGAAAACCGTTAAACCGTGCGCGGTAAATCCCAAAATCGGATGTTTCGATATCGACATCAGGTACGGGAAAGTCGAAGCCATCTACATACCCACAAGGCGCAGCGCCCGCCTTGGCTGGGGATGGGGGGATGAGGCTGGGTAGAACAGTACACAGGCCAAACAGGACAAGAATTCCAATCCGTCGCCACATCATGGTTGTTTTCGTTATAAAAGTCGGAACGCAGTTAGAAGAAATTGTACTGGGCGAGTACCAATCTTGCGAAAACAGGCGGAGATAACTCGTGTTATCCCCGCCAACCCGTGTTCTTACCCCTTCAGCCCGGTTGTCGCGATGCCTTCCGTAAACTGCCGCTGCGCGATCAGGTAGATGATCAACACCGGGACCAGAGTGATCACCGATCCCGCCATCAACAGGTTGAGATCCTGCCCGGCTTCGCTCTGGAAGGCATACAGCCCATACGAGATAGGTCGCCAGTTGTCGGAGAACGTCACTAGCAGCGGCCACTCCAGTGCATTCCATGTCCCGATGAAGGCAAAAATGACAGTGGTCATCACCGCCGCTTTGGAGATGGGCAGCACGACCTGGAGCAAAAAGCGAAGATGCCCGGCCCCATCAATGCGCGCCGCATCCCACAGATCGTCGGGGATTTGCAGGAAGAATTGTCGCAGCAGGAAGATGCTGAACGTGCTGGCCAGGAAGGGAAAAACCAGGGCAGGCCAGCTATCCATCCATTTCCACACAATTGGGCCATCCACTTTGAAGATACTGCCGATGCCTTCCAGGCCAATTTTGTCCAGGGCCTTGTAGATCGGTTCTCCAACGGTACGTCGGGCGTGTGTGATCCCCCAGTCATCCTGTTTGGCTGGGAAATCTTCGGTGAAGAAGTTATCGATATTGGTTACAACCTGGCGGTTCGGGATGAGAACAACCATCGTGGGGATAAAAATGGTCGCCAGGAAGATGCTGAACAGCAGGCTCCGGCCCGGAAATTCAATCCGTGCGAAGGCATAGGCCGCCAGAATCGATGTGAGCGTTTGTCCGGCAATCGTTAGCGCCGCGATCTTGATGCTGTTGAAAAAATACTTCGAAAAATTCGACTCGTCCCAGGCTTCGATATAATGAGCCGCCCCGCCGACCACCACGTAATGATTGTGGACCTTCCAGAAGGGCAGATTGATATTGATCGGCAGTTCGGCATAACCAAACTTCTGTGTGCGCAAATAATCGGATACGGTCAGCGCGCGCTGCTGCTTGCTGCCTTCGATCTGCGTGCGCTGGTCGTCCAGGTAGGACGGAAATTCGCCTGCATCCAGAGTGTCTTGCAGGGTGCGATCCAGTTCTTCCTGCGTGACCTTTGTCACGGAAATAAATTGCAGCGTCGGAATGAACCGTCCCCGAATGATGTCGCCGGAATGCTGTAATGATGTGCTCACCATCCACAGGAAGGGCATAACAAAGACAATCGCGCCAAGGGTTAACACGATATAGACCAGGATTCTGAAACGGCCTGATCTGCACTTTCCGGCGCAAAATATTCGTTTCTCTTGCCAGCGGTTGCGTAGTGGTTGTACTAGCCATAAAAAACCTGCTCTCTCGTCAACCGGTTCTGAACCAGGGTGAGGATCAGAATTGTGCCAAAGAGGATGAAGGCCAGCGCCGCAGCATGTCCCGGATCGTTGGCGTCATAAAGTCGGGTGAAAATGTAGACACTCATCGTGTCAATTTCTTTCCCTGTGGTCTGATTGCGCAGCACGTAAATGTGTGTGAACGCTTTAAATGTCCCAATGATCGAGAGCATGGTCAGGAAAAACGTGGTTGGCGACAACAGCGGCAGCGTGATTTTGCGGAAGCGTGCCCATCGTCCGGCTCCATCGACTTCGGCAGCCTCGTATAGCTCACCGGGAATAGATCCTAGCCCTGCCAGAAAAACGACGGCGTTATAGCCAGCGAAGACCCAGATGTTGTAGATGATCACGGTCACCAGGGCCAGACTCGGCCCCTGGATGGGGCCGGGAATATTGAGCGGATTGCCGTGCAGCGCATGCTCGTAAATCAGGCGGAAAATTCCTTCCGGCTCTTTCAGCCATAACTGCGGTTTGCTTCCTAATGCACCTAATATCTGGTTCGCCAGGCTTTTGCCCTTGGGGCTAAAAATGACCAGGAAAACCGTTGATGTGGCGACACTGGGCGCGATGTAGGGCATAAAGTAGATCACGCGGAAGATCGATTTACCCCACGAGACTTCCGAAAACAGCAGGTAGGCCAAAAAGAGTCCCAGGGTAAGCTGGACGGGAACAGTTCCAATCGCATACATGGCCGTTCGCAGCATGGCCTTGAACGTGTCTTCGGTGTCGCTGCTCGCCATAGACACGATGCGCGGTAACTCGCTGATCGTCATCCACCCGGCAACCATCATAATCACTGCCAGTAACATAGTGCTGCCAAAGCCGAGTTTCGTTTCACGCTTCTGGGCGTTTTGCCAGACGAGATAGGCCATGCCGATCAGCAGCGCACCTGTGCCCATCAGGAAGACCTGGGGCCAGTAAAGCAGCTCGGTTGCCAGATTTTCAGCTCGGATCGAAGGATGCGGCTTGGTCCCGGTGGCATACTGGTACGCCTGTTGGAACTGGTCCTCGCTGAGCGATCTCATGCCGCTGGCAGTCTGGTAATTCAGTTGCACAGAGCTGATCAGGTAAAAGAACAGCCCCGCGATCACGACGCCCATCGCGATCCGTCCGATGTGCAGCCAGCGATAGATATGGGGGTGAATGTCATCATCGATCCGCCGCCGCGTATAGCTCATAGCCATAATGGTGGCGACACACAGAAACACCCCCAGCGCGGCGTCCATCTGCTTCCACAGCGGTTCGGTATGTCCGTTGGCCCGGATTACCTCTTCACCCACCTCAAGAGCAGAATAAATATCCGTTTCGCGCACGGCGCTGATCGAGTCACCCTCCAGCGGGATGGGAAGCGATTTACCCATGCGCAGCCCTGTAACCTGTCCCTCGACCTCTTCCCCATTGACGATAACCTTGACCTTCTGGTTATTGGTCACAGATGTTTGCAGTCCAGCGATATCATCAGCAGATAGGTTGGTAAAGGCATCGGGAGCCAACGGTGCAGTGACGGTTTCGCCGTTGATCGTGACATCGACCATGACATCGCCCGCCACACGCAGACCGCCCAGTTGTACAGCTTCTTCTGGGACACTGACGGTTCCATTGAGAACGTTCTGGTTAAAAATCTGCGTGCTGATTCTTTGCGCTTCCGCGACATCGTGTTCCATCTGGTCCGTCGTGTAACGGGCCAGCAGCAGACCGCCGACCATCAGCGTACCCATCGTGAACATCGTGCCGATGGTGCGTCCCGTTTTGATAGATAGCAGATAAGGGAAAGCGAAGTACAGCAGAACGGCGCTGATCGCCAGCAGAACAACAGCCTGCACCAGCTTCATATTGTCCGGAAACAGGGCGGGGCCAACAATCCAGACTGTTCCCAGGCCGCAGAGCAGAAGCGCGCCACTCACAAAATGAGCAATATCCCATTCTGCGCGTGGCCCTTGAACCATATCGGCGGCATAAAATCCGACCAGTGCCAGCGTGAATAGCACGAAGGCGAACCAGTTATACTGGCTTGTCCCCGTTACAAATGTAAATGCCAGGACGATAAGGCCCATCCCACCGAGCACGCCGGGAATCACATAGGCCCATAGATTTCGCTGGCGATGCAGGTAAGCGCTGCGCCAGGAACGGTAAGCGAGATAGAGGAAGATCGCGCAGACGGCAAACAAAAAAATGTAGGTCAGGCTGCTCAGCGAACGAACATAGTTATATAACCCGGCATAGCGGTTGGTGCGCGGGGATCCTGTTTTAAGACTCTCATAAAAACCAGCGACAACCGGCCACAGCCCAAAAACAAATGTCGCGACAGCCGCGGGAAAAACAAAGAGATATCCGGTGAGAGCCTCGCGCATTTTGCGGCGGCGTTTTCCAGTCAGCAGTTGCTGCTCAGTTAGGGTTTTCCGACCACGAGATAAAGGTATCATGGCCCGTTTCCTAAAATCGCGCTCACAATACCTGCGCAGTATACAACCAGACTTTAATGGGACCTTTAATTCTGTTTAAAAATCTTTTTCGCCAGATTTTACTGGAAAATGTCAAGTTTTATCCAAATGGCTTAGCCTACTTCAGTGAATAGACCCGCATATAGCCTAAATCGCTGTACTCCTCATCAATGATAGTCAGTTCATGCAATCCATCAGGATAGCCAGGACCCATAAACTGCCCATATTCGTTCCGTAAGGCAAAATCAAAGTCAATAAAATAATCTACGCCGCTTGTACGCATAAAATTTAACATGCGCCGTTCTTTAATGGCTTCAAAGGCTTTGGGATTTACCACCCCATCCATATTGACAACCGTCCGTTTTCCATAATAGCCCATGATGCCGGAATTCATACTGGCAATCGTGTCATCTTCGTCGGTGTTTTCACGGATCCACTTTGCTGCTGCATACTGCCGATCCTGCCAGGGATAATAACCGATCTTCCAGGTCGTCCAGCCAAACACAATGAGAAGTGGAAGGCATGTCAACAGCAGTGCTAGTTTTAGTTTGGCTTTCGACACGATGGAATCCCAGAACAGCCCGATTGCCAGACTTAAGCTCTGCGCATTGACAACAAAATACCAGGGGCGCGGATACCAGCGCAGCATGGTATGCACAATCACCAGCGATACGCCGCCCGCCAGTAAAAGCAGAGTAATCTGGCCCAGCAAAGAGTGATACTGACGTGTTTTCCAAATGCCGAATAGGGCTAGGGGCCATAAAATGAACCCTAATAGGATCGGAGTTCCCAGGTAATCACCTCGAAACCAGGGGGCAGGGGCAAAAAATGTTTCTAAGGACAACTTCCATAAAGCTTCGCCCTCGTGCCGGAGCTTAATAACCGCCGGAACTGCAACACTGCTGCTTTGTAGCAGCGGCGATCCAAAATGGACTTGATTTCAAATCATCCAGGGGAAAATGACGATCAGTGCGCTGCCAGCTCCGATGAGTGTCAATTGCCAGCGCTGCTCAGCAGGTAATTTGACCAGAACAAAAATGCCCAACCAGACTGAGAATCAGAACCGTATCCGTGCGCCCCAAAAAACAGAGACCGAAAACAACGCCCCACAGGATCGCCCGACGAGGAAGTACCAGTTTGGACGAGAATGACGGTCATGAACCAGGCAAGCGCGACGAGAAGAGAAGACAATCCCGTTTCAAGACCATTGACGGACTGGAGAAGTGGCATCGCATTGACTGCATAGAATAGGCTACCTGCAACACCTGCTTGTAAACTGACAGTCCGGCGTAATCCGAGAAACAGAATAATCACAACTAAACTATCGAATAGCGTACCAAGCGAGAGGTTGATACGGACGAGGGTATCAGGATTATCGATGGGCAGTGCATAAACAGTCAGATTGACTAATAACCAGAGAGGATGCCAACCGTTGCTGCTGTGAATACCATCGACTGAAGAACCCTTGCCCTCCAGAATATTTCGGGCAGTCAGAAAATAATAATAGGAATTGTCGGGCAGGGTTCGCTTCAACTGGGTAACAATAGGGGTCAGAACGATCAAAAAGCGTGGTACAAAAGCAATAATAAAGAGCAGCAGCGCAAAAAACAGTACAGGTCGATATTCTCTAGTCATCGAGATCATTCCAATGAGTGGGAATAAGTGCGTCGCCGTATCATACACAAATTGGGAGATTGCCGCCAAAACAAAAGGCTTGACAATCGTCCCTGCCAAAGCTAGAATGTTCAACATCCTTAACAATTGGTTTTGTGCCAACAGCTTAGAACGGAAGTAGTAAGCTATCACCGCAGTGAGTTGGGAACAGTGAAAACCCGGCAGTGTGCCCACGGTGAGCGCTCAGGCTGAACTCGTCCGGGAGCTGCGCTGCTGAACGGAGTAAGCTGCGCCGGAAACGCCCGTTATGCGTTTTGAGTGGGTGGCACACCACGCAGACCAGGGCCTGTAGCTCAATTGGGAGAGCGCCACAATGGCATTGTGGAGGTCAAGGGTTCGAACCCCTTCAGGTCCACTATTTTTATCGCCACCAACCAGGGTGGTACCGCGGAGTCCTCTTCGTCCCTGACTATAGAAGTCATTGGGGAATGAATTGAAGAGGATTTTTTGTTTTCCATTCGAACAATTTAGTTGTAAACTTATAGTGTGGGTTTTGTCGTACTGGCGTTGTAGCTATAGAGGATGTTCCGATGGATAAAAACAAGCCGCGTTCTATCTCTGACCGTCTGCGGGAATTGTTAGAGACACTCAAGGAAGCGCTTACTCCTCGCCAACTCGTTCCCGTACCGATTCCTGAGCGTGACGAGCCACGCCGTCGGCGCTAGTCTGCCCTCGCTGCGTTTGCTCACTAACCTGATTTTTCGTGCGCTGGATGAGGCGGGAGTGGAACCGGGATACCGGAACCGTTCACCGTAGATGATCCAGGCATGCCTGTATCATGATTTCGGCCCAGGGTTCCGGTGGAACAGTTGGGCCGATTGTTTTTATAGCATCAATTCATAAGTTGTAGGGGCGTATGGCAATACGCCCAACAGGAAGGAGGGTCAATCATGAAGCATATTCGAGTTGATGGGGGCGTAAGCTGCCTCCTCGCGGCCCTCCGGGGTGAGCCTGCTGTGCGTTGATTGGCGGCTGGTCAACAGCCGATCCGTTTTTATTTGCGTCGAAACGACAAAACCTGAATGATGGAGCGAAAATACAGCAATGGCTGATAAATATGTCCCTCAAGAAATAGAGCCGCGTTGGTCCGAGCGGTGGGAGCGCGATGGGTTAAACCGTTCGGAGGTCGATCCGAACCGCCCTAAGTTCTACGCCATGACCATGCTGCCCTATCCCAGCGGCGATCTGCATATCGGGCACTGGTACGCCATGACGCCCTCCGATGCGCGCGCCCGCTGGCTGCGAATGCTGGGTTATAACGTCCTGTTTCCGATGGGCTTTGATGCGTTTGGTCTGCCCGCCGAAAATGCGGCGATCCAGCGCGGCGTTCACCCGAAGAAATGGACGTACCAGAACATCAACAACATGCGGCGGCAGATGCGCACGATGGGCGCGATGTTCGACTGGGAGCGCGAAGCTGTCAGCAGCGATCCCGAATACTACAAGTGGACACAGTGGTTCTTCCTGCAGTTCTACAAAAACGGGCTGGCCTATCGTCAGTATTCGGCGGTGGATTTCTGCCCGCACTGCAACACGACCCTGGCCCGCGAACAGGTCTGGGGCGAGGATCGCCACTGTGAACGCTGCGGCACGCCAGTTATCAAAAAGGAACTGGAGCAGTGGTTCTTCCGCATTACGAAATATGCCGATGAACTGCTGAACCATGCCGCCGACTGGCCGGAGCGCGTCAAGGTCATGCAGACCAACTGGATCGGGCGCAGTGAAGGCGCGCATGTGACCTTCAAAACCGAACAGGGCGACTTGATCACCGTCTTTACCACGCGGCCTGATACGCTGTGGGGCGCGACCTTTATGGTGCTGGCTCCTGAGCATCCGCTGGTCGAGAAGATCACGACCGACAAGCAGCGCGCCGCCGTCAATGCCTATGTAGCGGAAGCAGCGCGCAAGACGGAAATTGATCGCACGGCGGAAGGTAAGGAAAAGACGGGCGTTTTCACGGGCGGTTATGCCATCAACCCGGTAAATGAGGAGCGCATCCCGATCTGGATTGCCGACTATGTGCTGATCAGCTACGGCAGCGGCGCGATCATGGCTGTCCCTGCGCATGACCAGCGCGACTTTGAATTTGCCCGCAAGTTCGATCTGCCCATCCGCATCGTGATCCAGCCGGAAGGCGCGGATGATCTGAACCCTGACCACATGACCGAAGCCTGGCCGGGCGAGGGCGTCATGGTCAACAGCGGCCCCTTCAATGGCACATCAGCGCGCTATACCGATGATGGAGCCAAGAACGAAGCAGTCAGGATCGTCACGAAATGGCTGGAAGAGCGCGGCATTGGACACATGGCGGTGAACTACCGCCTGCGCGACTGGCTGATCAGCCGCCAGCGTTACTGGGGCGCGCCCATCCCGATGATCTACTGCGATAACTGCGGCGTGGTCCCTGTGCCGGAAGATGATCTGCCGGTGCTGCTGCCCGATGATGTGGACTTTAAGCCGACGGGCGAAAGCCCGCTGAAGCTATCACGAAGGCTTCCTGAACACGACCTGCCCGACGTGCGGCGGCCCTGCCAAGCGCGAAACCGATACGATGGACACCTTTATGTGTTCGTCGTGGTACCAGTATCGCTATCTGAGTCCGCACTTCGACGGTGGCCCCTTTGATCCCGAAGAGGGCGCGTACTGGCTGCCTGTCGATCAGTACACAGGCGGCATCGAACACGCCACCATGCACCTGATGTATACCCGCTTCTTCACCAAGGCGATGCGTGACTGCGGCATCTTCGCCCCGACAGAAGCTGTATGCAAAGCGATGGGCCGTGATACCACGCACCTGTGGGACGAGCCGATGCTGGCGCTGTACAACCAGGGCATGATCCTGGGCGAACCGCGCAACGGCGATTGGATCGTGGCGGAAGGTGTCTATGAAGGCGACAAGCTGAACGCGAAGCGGATTTCCGTCATCGACTCGCCGGATGAGGCTCAAGCGACTGCAAACGGGCACATCGTGGGCGAAGTGATGGCCCGCCGTGAACTGATCCTGGATGTGCTGACGCCGGATGGTCGCTCGGTGGTGGTCGATACGGACGAGAATACGGTCTTTGACGTGCCGCGCTTTGGCCCCGATGCGACGATCAATCAGGTTCGCTATCACCTGGACGTCGAGAAGATGTCCAAGAGTAAGGGTAACGTCGTCGCGCCTGATGTGCTGGTCCAGCAGTATGGTGCGGATACCGTGCGTGCTTACCTGATGCTCGCCTTCGAGTGGCAAAAGGGCGGTCCTTGGGACAGCCAGGGTATCCAGGGGCCGGTGCGCTGGCTGAACGAAACCTGGGAACTGGTAACTGAGGGCGCGCCACAGGGTAAAGGCGATCCCAATGCTGAACGCGATCTGATGCGTAAGGTTCACCAGACCAACAAGCGAATCGGTGACACCCTGCGAACTTTCCGCTTCAACAGCTCCATTGCTGCGCTGATGTCGCTGAAAAATGTGCTGGTGGCAAGCAAAAAGGCTGGCGGCATCAGCCCAGCAGTCTGGAACGACGCGATTTCACAGATGCTGCTGATGATGGCTCCCTTCACACCGTTCATCGCAGAAGAAATGTGGGCGCGCACCGGGCATGAGTACAGCATCCACAACCAGCCCTGGCCCGCCTACGATCCTGAGATCGCGGCGGAAGAGGAAATCACGCTGGTCGTGCAGGTCAACGGCAAGGTCCGTGATCACATCCAGGTTCCCGCCGATGTCAGCGAGGAAGACGCCAAACGTCTGGCGATGGAAACCGAAGGTGCGGTCCGCCACATGAAAGGCCAGCCGCCCCGCAAGGTGATCTACATCGCCAAGACGGGCATGATCAACATCGTCGTTTAAGGTTATTCCGTTAAACGTAGGGGCGTATGGCATACGCCCCAGACATTCCACAAAAGTAGGGGCGGGTTTGTTAACCCGCCCTTTTTTTGTTCCCCGCGAAACCAACCACCCCCTCTGTGCATCCAAGAACACAAAGGAGGCACGTTATGTCTGGTCAACTGCTTTTCCGTTTTCTGCGCCATCACTGGCTGTTTTTGCTGGTCCTCGGTGGGGCCGCTCTGTTTCTTACTGTGCATCTCGTCTGGTACATTCGCCCCAGCAGCGTGAAATCTACCGAAGCTCTTGAAGCTCGTCTCCATAACGGCCAGCAGCCGACCGTCGTGGAATTTTATTCCAACCTCTGAACGATCTGCTCGGTGACGAAACCCATCGTGGATGGGGTAGAAGACGATCTTCAGGGGCAGGCGGCTGTATTGCGGATCGATATCCTCAGTGATGTAGGTCGAGAAGCGATGCAAACCTACCGTGTGCGGGCTGTTCCCACCATCCTCGTTTTTGATAGTGAGGGACAGGTTATGCTTCGGCAGACGGGCAAACCGGATGCCGGTTCCATTCGCCGTACCGTAGCGAATTGGTACGCAAACAGGTAGCCAATTCGGCTACCTGTAGCCTTATCCTGAAATGGAGATCTCGTAGGGGCGCTGCTTGCCGCGCCCAACACTTTACGAAAAGGTTGCTACTCATTCAGCCCGATATCAAGCACGAACTTGCGCTCGTTTGTATATTCATCCTGTGTTTCCACATCGCGGAAGACGACAACACGCCCCGATCCGGCCACCTCAACCGTCCCGCCCGGATGGAAGATCGCGGCAGTCGCATCATCAATGCCGATCAGAGTGATCCCGTCCGGCAGGTCCTTCAGCAGACGTTCCGGTTCGAGCCGCATTTCGACAATGTTAAAATGCGGCAGGACGGCCAGTTTCGGCGCGATTCCCAGCCCCGGTTCCCATTGGCCAGCCAGCCAATACACGCCGCCTAACGCCATCGCACTCGCTCCGGTTCCCATCAACACAGCCTTGCGCTGCAACATTTTTTGCAGAGCGATTTCGGTGTGAGTGCCTCGCAGCCGTTCAACCATATCGGCGGGGCTGCCATCGGTCAGGGCGATGATATCGATCTTGTCCAGCACCTCGAAGTTGGCATGCGTGTTGGCGCTGAGCTGGTCCGTGATCACGCTGTAATCGACATAGGCATTGTTGAAGTTTTTGAAGTAGGCGGCTGCTTCCTGCGCTTCTTTTTCAGGATAAACGAGTGTTGCCGCCGGGATCACGACGAGGCGCGGGCGGCTCTCCCGAAAAATGTTTTTCATCCAGGCATAATCAGATGTTTTGCTGCGCGGCGTGAATGCTTCGCCGCCGTTGAGAACGAGATAACCCTGCATATTTTTTGTCCCTGGTGATAGAAGCGGGCGAGACTCAAGTTAACCTGTAAGCCGCGTTCTGTTCCGGATGGAATCCCACCCGGCGATGATCATCTATCTGGGACGGCAGTTACCCGCCGCCTCAAGCAACCTACCCGGAACTGCTAACGGGACGGGCCGCCCCTCGTTCCTGCTTGGTCTTGCTCCCGGTGGGGTTTGCCTGGCCGCTGATGTTGCCACCAGCGCCGGTGCGCTCTTACCGCGCCGTTTCACCCTCACGGCTCCCACGTAAACTCCGTAGGAGTCTACGCCGGGGCCGCAATGCACTTCTCTGTTGCACTATGCCGTCGGGTCACCCCGCCTGGCTGTTAGCCAGCACCGTGCCCTATGGAGCGCGGACTTTCCTCATCCCACACAAGGCGGGACGCGATCACCCAGTCAACTTGAATCTCACTCCCATTATACCAGTTTCGCCGCCCCCCTTCGAGGGTCTTTCGGCTTTCTCCCTGGCTGGTGACAATAAAAAAGACGTGCTCCTTCAAATTCGTACTTAAGGTTCAACTTTAAAGGAGTATTTTAGGGAGAATTCTGTGCTATCCTGAAATTGTAGGAGAGTGGCTTGGTTTCTCTTTGAACTGATCTTCTCTCTAGTTTTTCTTTGTAAGTCCGCGAAATTCAATGGAATAAACGGACTTTTTCCCCTCTCCAGCTAGGTATGCGAAGCATACACCTGGAGAGGGCAGCTCAGCCGCTTTCGCTGAGCCGGGGTGAGGTGGGCGCTCGCAGTTCACAACGCTCATGAGCACTCTAAAGACTTTCACTGGTTCACTTTTGCGTTCTTTGCGGTGAAACTGATTTTGTGGGGATTTGGGCCGAAGGTTAGGAAATAGTTAGAACACCCCCTCAAAAAATATAGTGTCGCGGATCGCCACGAGAAGAAATGGGCACGAAGTGCATAACTTATGAGAATTCTCGGCTAAAAGGGCCGCCCCAAAAGGACCATAATTGATCGTTTTGGCCCTGAAAGATATCTTTTGACGCCCTTTTTTGATCATTTTGGGGTCTAAACGAGAATTAATGATCATTTTGAGCCAGTCCAGCGATCACCCGCGCGAGGTCGAACCAGGGTGCTTCATCCCAGAATGCCCGCGCCGCGCCCGATGTGGACGGCAGCACAAAGAGGATCGTCTGCCCGACCGTTTCCGGCTGGCGTCCATACGTCAGGATTTTGTGCCCCAGGAATTCCTGCGCGGCTCGCTTGCCGACGAAGGCGGCGACCTGCGGCTGAACCTGTTCGATCTTGGCCCGCACGCCAGCCGGATCGAAGTCTTCTGGCTTCAGGATATCATCGTTGCCGATGCTGTTAGGGGCCATGCCCGTCAGCCCGATCCCGTACTGCGGCGCGTCGCGGAACTCGCGGGGATCAAGCTGGCGGGGCGTCAATCCCATGCGGTGCAGCATGGCCCAGAAGCGGTTGCCCGGCCCGGCATAGGGCGCGCCAATTTCGGCGGAGCGTTTGCTGGCGGCTGTGCCAATAAACACCACCCTCAGACCGGGCCGGAGCGTATCGGGCAAAATCGGCATCAGCGCGCTGGCTCAATCACTTCCATGCCGCCCAGGTAAGGCCGCAGGACGTTCGGAATCACGATGCTGCCGTCCTTCTGCTGGTAATTTTCCATCACGGCGATCAGTGTGCGAACCATGCCCAGTCCCGATCCGTTCAGGGTGTGGACAAAGCGCGGTCTGCTGCCATCCGCCGGGCGGTAGCGCACATTGGCGCGGCGGGCCTGGAACGCTTCGGTGTTGCTGCACGAGCTGACCTCTAACCATTCCTGGCTGCCCGGTGCCCACATTTCCACGTCATACTTCTTCGTCGCGGCGAATCCCAGGTCGCCCGTCACAATCTCCAGGCGGCGGTAGGGAATTTCCAGCAGCTGCATACATATTCCGCATCCTGGCAAAGCTTTTCCAGCTCATCATAGCTGGTTTCAGGCTTGATGAACTTGTAGAGTTCGACCTTCTCGAACTGGTGCACGCGCTTGATACCGCGCACATCGCGCCCGGCGCTCATCTTCTCGCGGCGAAAGCAGGGCGTGTGGGCCACAAACTGCAAGCGGCAGATCGGCCTCTTCCAGCACTTCGTCGCGATACATGTTGGTCAGCGCGGCCTCGGCGGTTGGCAGCATGCACAACCCCGACTCCGCGTCGTAGTAGACCATATCGCGGAACTTGGGGAAGTGGGCTGAACCGTACATTGCATCTTCGCGCAGCATGAACGGCGGATAAATCTCGGTGTAACCGCGCTGCGTGTGCACGTCGAGCAGCCAGAAGATCATGGCCCGGTAGAGCCGCGCTCCCATCCCCTTCAGGATGTAGAAGCGTGTGCCCGACATCTTCACGCCGCGCTCGAAGTCGATGATATCCAGTGCCGGGCCGAGGTCCCAGTGGGGCAGCGGTGCAAAGTCAAAATCACGTTTCTCCCCCTGCACGTCCCAGGGGATATTTTCCTGGTCGGTCATGCCAATGGGCGTGCTTTCGTGCGGCAGATTGGGAATCCACAGCAGGTGCTCGTTTAATTCTGCCTCAACCTGCCGGATTTCAGCGTCCAGTTCCCCGGCGCGTTCGCCCAGGTTTTTCATGTTGTCGGTGAGATCGGTCAGCGCGGCCTGGACAGCGGCTTCCGAGGGTTCCGTACTATTCGCTGCCGCTCGCGGATTTTCCAGCGCCTGCAAAACGCCCTCGATATTTCCGGCCTTGATCGCTTCGACAGCCTGCTGCGCCCCGCCGATCATTTCCGCCGCCGAGAGCTTTTTATTGCCCCGAAAACGGCCCACTGCCTTGCTCAGTTGGTTGCGGTTGGCTTTGATAGCCTCGACCTGGATCAGCAGTTCACGGCGCTTCTTATCGAGCACGCTGATCGCATCGACGCGTTCGATGGCTGGTTCATCATTCAATTTGCGAAGCTGTTCTTTGACCCATTCCGGTCTTTCACGGATGAGCGCTACGTCAATCATGGGTTATCTCTCCTTGATGATGCCTGTGGATGATCGTCTGTCTTGTTCTCTGGTTGTTTTTCAGTGGGTGCCGATGGCGGGCGTGGTGCAGGGCGCGATAGATCGCGGTACAGGCGCAGCACGGCAAATGCCAGCCCGATGACCACGACGCCAAGAACCAGTCCGTCCCATACTTCTGGGGTCATAAAGTCCAACCGCATGAGCGCTTACTCCTCCAAATAAAAATCCCCTCGTCTGGGAAAAGCCAGGACGAGGGGACTCGCGGTGCCACCTGGATTTGTCTGTGCCTCGCGGCAAAGACCTCAATAAGTCAGAGACTTAATCGCGCTAACGGGCGTTCCCGGCCTGCCTTAAGGATGGTCGCATGAAGTTGCGCCGCATCGGTTCAGCAGGCGACTGATCGGAAGTGGAAGCGGGTTGTTTCAGCTACCGCCTTGCACCGCCCGGCGGCTCTCTGAGAGCGTTTACCAATCCGCGTCTCCGTCGGAGTCATTGGATGAGCAGCAGTGTAACAAACGGGCTACTTGCTGTCAAGATATTGAAAAATGGGGAATTTTGAACCAAGTCACGCTTCAATGAATAAGTACTACGATATTCGAATCGACTGGTGAAAGATGACTGTCAAACCAAAGGAGAAAAGCACTGTAAAGGATGTTCTGGTTTGGATAATCTAGACGGCTGTACCGCCAAAGACGCGCAGTCCAACCAGTTCCAACAAAATACTTGCAGTGGTCTGCTAGTTAGATAAAATCCTCCCACTACCTTTTGACACGGCGGTAACTAGATTTTAGATGCTCTCGCATGTTATTTGCATCGAGAAGGAGAGATTGACTTTTGACCGTCTTAATGGAGGTCAAAGAACCTCAAAACTCGTTTTCATACGGAAGAAGGAACCGTCCACGCCGTTAACGGCATTTCCTATGTCCTGCACGAGGGAGAAACTCTCGGTGTGGTAGGCGAAAGCGGTTGCGGCAAGAGTGTGCATGCACTCTCGATTATGGGCCTGATCCCTCAGCCGCCAGGCGAAATTCCCGAAGGCGAAGTAATCTTTCGCGGACGGGACCTGCTCAAGCTGTCGAAGAATCAACAGCGCCTGGTTCGGGGGGCGGAAATCGCGATGGTCTTCCAGGACCCGATGACCTCCCTGAATCCTGTTCTGACCATTGGCCGCCAGATTACCGAAGCGCTCAAGCTGCACCTGGGTATGGACAACGAACAAGTCGCGGGCACGGGCGGCTGAACTGCTGACCATGGTCGGTATTCCGTCGGCTGCAAAGCGGCTTGGACGATTATCCGCACCAGTTTTCGGGTGGTATGCGCCAGCGCGCCATGATTGCTATGGCTCTGTCGTGCAATCCGCAGCTTTTGATTGCTGATGAACCGACGACGGCGCTGGATGTGACCATTCAGGCGCAGATTTTCGATCTGGTGCGCCGCCTGCGCGATAAGATCGGCATGGCGATGATCTGGATTTCGCATGACCTGGGCGTGGTGGCAGGTCTGGCGGATACGGTGCAGGTGATGTACGCCGGATATATTGTTGAGCGCGGCACGGTGAAAGAAGTGTATGGCGATCCTCGCCATCCCTATACGCTCGGCCTGCTGGGTTCGCTGCCCCGCCTGGACCAGAAGCATGAGCGACTGATTTCCATTGAAGGCTCACCGCCCGATATGCGTTTTTGCCAAAGGGCTGTCCCTTTGCGCCGCGCTGTGTCTATCGTATTGACAAATGTGAAGAAAACCCGCCATTGATCCCAGTGCGCAGGGTGCACAGGATCATATTGCGGCTTGCTGGGTTGATGTTCGGACGAAGGAACTACAATATGAACCAGACTACGCCTGATACTCGGACTGAAGAATGCGTCCAAAACATCTGCGAAGGGCAAACGCATTCTGGTCGAAGTAACAGATCTTAAAAAACATTTCCCGATCAAGTCTGGTATCGTCTTCCAGCGCGAAGTCGCGGCGGTGAAAGCTGTTGATGGCATCAGCTTCCATATTTATGAAGGCGAAACGCTGGGGTTGGTGGGTGAAAGCGGCTGCGGTAAATCCACCACCGGACGCACCGTTCTGCAACTTTACCGCGCCACAGCGGGCAGTGTGAAATTTGAAGGCCAGGAAATCACCACCCTCAAGGGTGAAGCGCTGCGCAAGATGCGCCGCAAAATGCAGATGGTCTTCCAGGATCCCTATGCCTCGCTGAATCCCTCGCATGTCTGTGGGACGTATTGTGGCCGAACCGCTGGTCGTTCATAACATCGGCACCAAGAAGGAACGCGAAGAGCGCGTGGCCGAACTCTTGGAACTGGTTGGTCTCAATCCCTATTTTGTGCGCCGCTATCCGCACGAATTTTCGGGCGGACAGCGCCAGCGTATTGGTCTGGCGCGCGCACTGGCCCTGAATCCCTCGTTCATTGTCGCTGATGAACCGATTTCCGCTCTGGATGTGTCGATCCAGGCGCAGGTGGTGAATCTGCTGCAAAGACTTCAGCAAGATCTGGGCCTGACCTATCTGTTTATTGCCCATGACCTGAGCATGGTTCGCCACCTGTGCGACCGCGTAGCCGTGATGTACCTGGGTAAAATCGTCGAGATCGCGGAAAGTGAAGAACTCTACACGAATCCGCTGCATCCCTATACCCAGGCGCTGCTTGTCGGCTGTGCCGGTTCCCGATCCGGTTGTTGAAGAGAAACGGCAGCGCATCATTTTGAAGGGTGATGTTCCTAGCCCCTTAAATCCGCCGAAAGGCTGCAACTTCAATACACGGTGCCCGGTTTCGGTCGATGTCTGTTACGACCAGGACCCTGAATCTGATCGAAGTTCTGCCAGGCACTGGGTCGCCTGCCACCGCGTAATCTAAGCACGGCGTGCGCTGGCCGAATTGGGCGATTGAGGAGTTTAAGGAGAATAAATAGATGGCAGTTGCGGAAGGCGCAAAGCCGGTATCGCTGAAGAAAAATGATAAATACGAAAAGGGATCAGCCCCTGGGTTGATGCGTGGCGGCTGTTTCGACGCAATAAAGCCGCAGTTGTCGCACTGTGCGTGCTTGTCGTGATCCTTTTCATCGCGGCTTCGGCAGCCTTGTGGACGAAAGCTGGGATGCTGGATGCTCGAACGGGCGTTAAGCACGCCATACGATCAATCCGGTCAACGTGGAGCAGGTGGACTCCTACCCGGATCCGCGGTACCTGCGCCCGTGATGATCATGGATCGCAACCCTTATTGGTGCGGTTGGCTGAATGATGACGCTCTGGTTCGGTTCAGAATAAATACTGCTACCGGCCCGAACCCGACCCAACCAGGAGCAGTGGTGCTACCTGTTGGGTGGTGACAGCCAGGGTAAAGACTGGTTGACGCAAACGATCTATGGGGCGCAGGTATCGCTGTCTGTTGGTGTTGTCGGCGCGGTCATGAGTATGTTTGTAGGCCTGGTTTACGGCGTGACTTCCGGCTTCTATGGTGGACGTGATCGATAATCTCATGATGCGTATTGTCGACTTCCTCTATGGTCTGCCATTCCTGGTAATGGTGATCCTGCTTCAGGTTTTCTTCACCGAGGTGGCTCGTACCTATCAGGACTGCTGGGCAAGGAGGGTTTTGTCGGCTTTATCCTTGGTTTGAATAAAGATATGGGCGGGCTGCTGTTCCTGTTTATGGCGCTGGGTTCGCTGAGCTGGATTGGCATGGCTCGTCTGGCGCGCGGACAGGTGCTGTCCTACCGGGAAAAAGAATTTGTTGAAGCTGCGCGTGCCGTTGGCGCAAGCAACCGTCGAATTATCTTTGTGCATTTGCTGCCGAATGTGATTGGTCCGTTGATCGTATCGGAAACGCTGGCAATTCCGGGTTACATCTTCACTGAAGCATTCCTGAGCTTCATTGGCCTGGGCGTGCAGCCGGGTACGCCAAGCTGGGGCGCGATGATCAGTGAAGTGCGCACACGCGGCGGGTTCTTCTCGAACCGTCATGTGCTGCTGGTGCCAAGCGTGGCGCTGGTTATGACGACATTGGCTTTTAACTTCCTGGGTGACGGCCTACGCGACGCTCTTGATCCCGCGCCTGCGCGGCACGTAAAAACTTTTGTTGAGGAGACTACTTGAACGTGGTAAAACGAAATACACGCATTTCAGGCGCGCTTTCTTGGTTGTCCAGGTTGTCTGATTCTGGCAACCATGGCTTGTTATTCCGGTCAGGTTCCCGGCTTCCTGGAATTGACGCCTTACAAGACCCAGGAACCGCTGCCAACCCCGTTGGCTGAACAGTCAACGTTCAAGGTTGGCGATGTGGCGCTCGCTCCGCCTGAAAATAACCGCGCTTTCTTTAACCTGACGGTGTTCCCAGAACCCCTTATCGACAGCCTGGTGAACTCGAAAGAAATGTGCCAGCCCAATTCGACAGCCGAAGTTCTGTATGCTGGCGTTGATAAGAATCAGAAGCTCTTTTATCTGATTGACTGCTCGGGATCGGTGGGCTGGGTCGAACAAAACCGCATCCTGGGGCCTTTGAATTTCTCGAAGGGCGATCTGGCTTTGACCGTTGTTCCAGAGGGCGTGCGTAATGTACAGATGTTGGATCCGGTGACGTTCCAACCGATGCTGCTTCAGCAGTGTCAGCCCGGTACCATCACCAATATTCTGGAAATCGAAGCGCGCGATCTGGATGGGGATGGCCGAACAGAAATTTACTACCAGATTGAGTGCCCGGTTGGTACGCCCGGATGGGTAACCAGCCGCGAGCTGACCGGTCCCCTGGAAATTCGGGTGGGTGACCGCGCGCTCGCCATCAGCGATGCAGGCAGTGAAGGCGGCGAATACCGTCTTGCCAATGAACCCGCTCCGCTGACGGTGCAAAATGCGGTCGAGGGAAGCTGCCCACAAGGATCGATCCTCGAAGCACAGGAAGCGCGTCCGGTCGAAGGAACTGTTTATTACCGGGTGAAGTGCGGCGATATCGAAGGCTGGGTCGATCAGGAACGGTTTGTTGGCCCACTGCTCTACGACGCCGATACCAATGGAATGATTTTTGTTCCACCTGTCTACCTCTTTGAAGATCAACTTCCAGAGGATGTTCGGGCGCAGTTAGCTGCCGCCACCGCCGAAAGCGGCGGCGAAGATGCGGCTGCTCAAGGGAGTGGCGATAATACGGCAGACAGCGGCACAAGCGCTACGGATCAGCGTAAAGTGGTTGCGTATACACCGCCGTTGTCACTATCTGAGAATCCCGGTCCTGCACCGGAAGGCCAGCAATCGGCAATCGTGGGTGAATGCCCGTCGGGTGCCCTGGCGCATCTCAACGAATATCGCGGTCTTGACACGATCTACTACAACATCACCTGCACGAGCAATGTGTGCCAGGATGAAACCACCGATCAAGAAGGGCAGACGATCTGCAATTCTTATCAGAGCTTTACGGGATGGGTTCCTCAGCAGTATATCCAGGGCCCAATTGCCTTTGTGCCCGGCGATGTTGTGCGATTTACTGACACCAGTAAAGCGTGGGACGAGGACAAAGCATTTGTTCGCATCCCGTCGACATTTACGGGAGCAGCAACTCTGGGGCGTTTTACCGACTATAGTGGTCGCTGCCCGGCTGATACTACCCTCAACGTGATTGATGTCGGCCTGGAAAAGGATGCCACTCGTAATTCGTTCAAGTTCTACTATAAGATTCAGTGCACGGGCGAAACAGCCTCAACCACCTATGTGACTGACTCCTATGGGAAGGTACGGCCTGAGATTACCTACAACAGCGGGGAAGCTGCTGACATTGTAGGTTGGGCACTTGCCCGTGATCTGGAGCCAGCCCAACAATAGGCGATCTGATTTCCAGCCTGGAACTGAGCGCTCAGTTCCAGGCTGGATGCTTTGAGGAAATCGAAAAATGATCATTACCAAGAGAGTTTCAAAAAGCTTGCTGCACTATCCAAAGAATATTTGGGCGATGCTGATCGGGCTGCTGGGTGGAACAAGCATGCTCCGGTTTCTGTTCCGGCGGCTGCTGGCGGCGCTGCCCGTGCTGTTCGCCATCCTGCTGGTGACGTTCACCCTGTCACACCTGCTGCCCGGAGGACCGTTCAACGCGGTCGGCCAGCGGCGCATGCCGGATTACATGGTCGAGCAGTTGAACGAGAAGTTCGGGCTGACCAAGCCGCTGCTGATCAACACCTGGGCCGATGGTGACTGTCCGGAGAGCCTGGACCGGATGGCCGCAGCGGGCTGCTACAAGGAATACGACCGCGACCTGACGCTGCCCCCGGAAAAGCGGCTGATCACAGAGAAGCCGCAGCCGTGGACGATCATCCCCATCACCCGCCAGGAACGGGAAACGCTGGGCGGGACGCAAACGACGGTTGAGCAGCGGGCCACGAAGGTAACGCGCATTGACCTGCTCAATTCGCAGTTCTTCAACTACCTGTGGGATGTGGCCCACCTGGACTTTGGGCCGTCGCTCAACAAGGCGCTGCGTGACCAGAACGTGCAGGTCGGGGAGGAGATCACCCGCCGTCTGCCCGTCTCGATGCAGGTGGGAGCTTTCGCGGTGCTGCTCGGCTTCACGCTGGGTATCCCGCTGGGGGTGCTGGCGGCTGTCTACCACAACAGCGCGGTGGACTATGTCGCCATGTTCTTCGCCGTGCTCGGCCAGTCGACGCCGTCCATCGTGCTGGCTCCGATCCTGATCATCATCTTCGCCGTGGAGTTAGGCTGGGTGCCGGTCATCGACCAGAGAAATGTGTGGCAGCATGGGCCGGAGTTGTCGGTCTACTACCTGCAAATCCTGGCGCTGCCGGTCATCACGCTTGGTGTCGGCATGAGCGCTGGTATCGCCCGCCTGACCCGCGCCAGCCTGCTCCAGGTCCTGCATGAAGACTACGTCCGCACCGCGCGGGCCAAAGGTCTGCGCGAACGGGTCGTGATTTACGTCCATGCCCTGAAGAATGCCCTCATCCCGGTGGCGACCATCGTTGGTCCGCTGCTGGCTGGCGTGCTGACCGGAACCTTCGTCGTGGAACTGATCTTCACCATTCCCGGCCTGGGCAAGGTCTTTGTCGACAGTGTTTCCGCCCGCGACTACACCATGATCATGGGCGTCTCGCTGCTCTACTCGACCTTCCTCATCTTCGGCAACATCCTGGTCGACATCATGTACACCTGGCTCGACCCGCGCATTCGCTTCGATTAGCAACTTCTCAGGGGCGCTGCGGCTTAGCGGCTTAGCTTCACAGCGCACGCAAGCAGCGCCCCTACAAAAAACACCCCACAAAATCTGCTTGCTGTACTTAGGGTTGTAGAATGAGTTTCGTTCCCACTAACAAACTTTTCGAAAAAATTAGTTGATCACTTCGCCGCCGTGAGGAGTCTTCTACCCCCCCCTTTTCGGTTTCACGACTAACCGTTTTCTAACCCTACACCAGCTTTTGTTTTTGGCGCTCTTGGGCGGATCGTATTATCAACTGATCCTACAACCACCAAGGCATCACAGGCGCTTACTCTCAGGATACACCCAAACTGCCCCGCAAAATACTCCTTTAAAGGTGAACTTTAAGTACTATTTTGAAGATATAGGAGAGAAAAAATAGGGCAACAGGCTCCAGGGCGTAGGTTGTCGATTCTCGCCTGCTAGCTACAATTGGAGAAGTGCTGGTAGGATCAAACACAAGCATGCGGTATCGAGGAGCAGCATATCATGGTTTACGGCAGAATTGATGTCTATTGGCCCGAAGGCCCAATCGAGAGCTACCACCTGGATAAGCCTGTGATTGCGGTTGGACGCTCGTCGGGCAATGATATAGTCCTCGATACCACCGCGATCTCACGCTACCATGTCACCTTCACTCTTAAGAATCAGCAAGTACTCCTCGAAGACTCTGCAATCGGCCAATGGCACCTATGTCGATGGCGTCCGGCTGGATGCCAATAAACCTTATTTGCTGCGCGGTGGAGAAGAAATCCAGCTTGGCGATATTCTGCTCATTTTCCACCCGCCTGTAGATATCGCGGCTGTATCGGGCGATACCACGCAGCGGATCATCCTATCTCAACCCACCTATGGCGTGGAACTTGAAGGCCCCAGCATGGGAGTCGCTCCGGGGGCGCACGTCCAGGCTACGCTGAAAATCGATAACCACAGTGATGAGATCGATCATTACCTGATCGAAGTGGATGGATTGCCAACGGGCTGGGTGCGCGTGGATCGGACGGAAGCGGATGTTGACCCCGGGACGCAAACGCAAGTTGTCATCAGCTTTAAGCCCCTGCGGCGCAGCGAGTCTCTTCCTGGCGAGTACCCATTTACCGTGCGTGTCCGCTCCAAATCGAAACCGACTCAGACGATTGATGCCCCGGCTGTTCTGCGCGTCTTACCCTTCAGCGGTTTTGGTATTGCGCTGGGAGAGCCGCGGATTGAAGGCAGAGCAAACTTTAAGCTGTACCTGCATAACCAGGGGAACTCGCCGCTGACCATTGGCCTGCGTGGAACAGATGTGGCCCAGTCGCTCAAATTCCGCCTACCGCGTACCACCCTGGCATTAGGCCCTGGCGAACACCAAACGGTCATCGGAACGGTTTCGCCCCGCCGCAGCCAACTCTTTGGGCAGGGGCATGAACGCGAGTTTGTGCTGGTGGCGCAGGCGCAAGATGCCTCCACTTTCCAGGCATCGGTCCCCGGAACTTATGTGCAAAAGAGTCAGCTTCCCAGTTGGGTTCCAGTGCTCGTCTTACCCGTCATAGCGGCTGTTTTTGCGCTGCTCGTACTCGGTGTTATTTTGCTGGCACTGAACACCAGGGGCGATGCTGAGACACCTGCCGTTCAGCCTGTGATCAACACGTTTAGCATCGTTACTCCTGTTGTCGCCCTTGATCAAAATGTGGAAGTAGCCTGGACCGGGACCGATATAGACTCATTGGAATTGGTCGTGTCGCGCGCGGGAACTGAAACCCGCTATCCTATGACCCCAGATGCGGCAACGTACAGCCTACCGCCATTGAGACAGACCGGGTTGTTTACCCTAACTCTGGAAGCCAAGACCGGGGATAAGGTGACGACTCAAAGTGCAATGGTTGAGGTTCGGCCCCTGGTATCGCTTACCCTGGAAGTTCCTTCCGGTCCAGCTCAATTGATCCGCAATGTGGAGCAAAACGTGCGAGTGACCTGGAGCACCGATGGTGTCCTGCCTGTTGAGGGGGGCTACAACCTGTGGGCCGAAAATCCTGAGGCCGTCGCGCCCCTGCTTCCAGCTCCGCGCCCACTGTCTGGCGCTACTGACGTAACCATTGTTCCTGCTACCGACCAGGCGGAATGGCTGCTCACGCTGTATGCAGAGGGCCAGGATGGCGTGCTGGCAAGCGTGACACAAAAACTGCCCATCGAGAATCCAGTCTGCGAACTCAAAACCCCACGTACCGTCGTGCGCAGCGGCCCTGGTGCGACCTATCCTGCTGTAATTCCTCCTCTGCAAAACACCTCTGGAGGAAACCTCTCGTTCTGGCCTATTGCGCGCGATCCAAGCGGGCAGTGGCTGGAGGTGGAAATTGGGGTTGATAATGCGCGCCTGGGATGGGTGCTGCTCAGTGATTTTGACTGCACGAATTTTGATCCTGCCCAGCTTGTTGAGACAAGTGACTTTCCCGCTCCTCCAACGGCTCCACCAGCCTCAACGGGGACTGCTACACCAGCCTCACCTACTGCGACACCGGGTGGTGTAACCCCCACCCCGCTACAGCAACCCGGAGCAGGCGCAACTCGACCTCCGCAGGGGTAACGCTGAGAAAAAAACGTCAGGATTGCGTAAAATGAAGTAGAATTGATAAGCAGTGCACTGCCGACATCAGCAAGGAGTTATCGGATATTTGTGAAAAATCGACGCACCCTTCTTAGCTTTTTGCTGTTGCTCATCTTGCCTGGAGTATTTGGGTTTGCTCCTCTTCGCCAGACTGGGGCCGATATTTCTCTGTCAGTGAGCGCTGGCTACAATGGCTATTTCGATGAGGGCCAATGGGTTCCTGTCCGGGTGACATTGGATAATACCGGAAACAGCGATCTATCAGGCGAAGTTCGTGTGCATACGGGTGGGGGCAGTGGGCTAGCGGATACGACGTATAACATGCCAGTCGATCTACCGCGCGGGGCACATAAAGAAGTCTTCCTGTATGTATCTTTGGGCAGCTACAATCAACGTCTTCATGTGGAAGTGACTGACCGCAAAGGCCATGTTGTTCAGCGCGAAAATGCTGACATTCGTATGACGCAACGCGGTGATGTTCTTTATGCTGTGATAGCCGATCCGCAGTCAAGCGTTATTATCGACATGACGGGGCGCACACCTGGCTCAGGCAGTGGTTATCAGACCTATTGGCAGATAGAGCAGCTTCCCGACATGGCAGAGGCTCTGTCCGGTCTCGATGTCATTCTCTTTTACGATACCGATACGGGCAAGCTGACTGATACACAGCGAATTGCTCTTGATAACTGGGTTTTGACTGGCGGGCATTTGATTGTTGCCGGAGGCGCATCATGGCAGCGGACAACGGCTGGTTTGCAGAACCTGCTTCCCGTTACCCTACAGGGAACAGCACAGGTTAATTCGTTAGCCCCCCTCGCAGATTACCTGGGCGACTCGCCGGACCCACTCGATGTTCCGACAACCATATCACTCAACACGCCACAGCCGGGCGCAGAGACACTGGTAACGGTTGGCGATATCCCCCTGGTCGTGCGCCGGAATTACGGGGAAGGGGTCGTCGATTTTTTGGCGGTTGAGCCGCATGTTGAACCCTTCCTGTCGTGGACTCAGCTCGATGATTTGTGGTACACGCTACTTGCTTCCGTCGGACAGCAAACCAGTTGGTCGCACGGATTCACGAACTGGAACCTGGGACGTGAGGCTACTCTCACCGTATCCAACACTGTGCTGCCCACCTTTCTCCAGTTATGCGGTTTTTTGCTGCTGTACATTATATTGGTCGGCCCACTGAACTATCTTATTCTTAAAAAATTCAATCGCCGGGAATGGGCATGGCTTACTATTCCCCTCATGATTCTGCTTTTCAGCGTGCTGGCATACCGGGTTGGCTTCAATCTGCGCGGCAATGTAGCGACTATCAACCGTCTGACGGTTGTGCAGGTTTGGCCGGAAAGTGACCGCGCTCAGGTAAACAGCCTGATTGGGGTACAGTCTCCGCGCCGCGCCACCTACAATGTGGAACTTGAGCGGGGATATTCTCTGCGCACGCTGCCAGATATTGGTACCGGCCTGAACGGTCCTGCTTCGATAGTGCAGGGTACTCATTATGAGGCTCAAGATATTGCTATCGATGCGGGAACGATTGCGAGCTTTACAGCGAGCGGCTATACCAACGCGCCACATGTACAAGCCGCTGTCACGTGGCATATGGGCGACAATGAAAACATCCCCGATGATCTGCCTTGCGATCAGTTCCCTTGTGTAGCGGGCGAAATCACCAATTCCACCGCTATGGAACTGGAAGATACCGTACTGCTGGCGAAAGGGGAAAGCCGCTATCTGGGCACTCTCAAACCAGGGGAGTCTCGGAATTTTGCTATCAGCATTGGTGGAACTCAAGACCCAGGGCCGCTGACCATCGGAAATCCTCTCAACCAGTATAATCTGTACTATGTGAATCCCTGGCAGGCACCACCCCGGCCAGGGTGGTGTTTCTCATACGATGAATTGGAAGGCATCCCCCTCACGGTGATGGATGTCATGCGGAACGAGCGCTTTTCCTGCACGGTGGGATCAGTTAATAACCGCCAGCAGGAAATCCGGCGGCGCTACCGCCTGATCGGGTCGCTGGTCAGTGATCTGGACCTGAGCGGCGGGCGAGGAACGCGGGTTTACCTTTTCGGCTGGAACAAAAACAGCCTGGTAAACGTCGATCTAGGAGATAAACCACAAGCCGACGAAGACACCACCCTGTATGTCTTCGAACTGTCCACTACTGTCGAAACCCACAGTGAGGAAGTCGAAGTGCCGCCTAGTATCACGACCTGGACCAATCTTGATACAGGTGAGGCAAATACACTGACCGATATTGCTCCCATCCGGTTCCGAGTCAGCAGCACGAACCAGGCCGTATTCCAGTTTATGCCCATGCCCGGTATGCGGCTGGCATGGGTGAGTGAATTGACCGTCAAGTTCCGGGCACAAGGGCCTTTGACTATCGAAATATGGAACTGGGATACATCTGATTGGGAAATGATCACAATCAATCCTGACGATACCGATACGATCATTACCAATCCTGGCGGGCTTGTCGGTCCGGAGAATGCGGTGAATATCCGCGTTCGCACGCTGGATACCACGTCGTCCTATAATCAGATCGATTTTCTGAAGGTTGGCTATCGCGGGCAGTTGGCCGAATAAGATTGTCGGGGTTAAACAAATGACGGCAGACAGCAAATTCATTATTGAAACACAGGGACTGGTCAAACGTTATGGCAAGCTGACCGCGGTCAACGATCTATCCCTGCAAGTGCCGCGTGGGGCGATTTATGGGTTTGTGGGACCGAATGGCGCGGGCAAAACGACCACCATGCGTATTTTGACCACTTTGATCAAACCAACCGCCGGAGATGCCTATATCGACGGATACTCCGTTATCCAAAACCCGCGTGAAGTTCGCCGCGCCATTGGCTATATGCCAGACTTTTTTGGCGTCTACGACGATATGAAGGTCTGGGAATATCTGGACTTCTTCGCAGCGTGTTACGAAATTCCGGAGCGCGAGCGCCCGGCGCTGATCAGCGATTTGCTGTCGCTGGTCGATCTGGCGCACCGCCGCGATGATATGGTGGAAAAACTGAGCCGAGGTATGAAGCAGCGGCTCAGCCTGGCGCGCACGCTGGCCCACGATCCCGAAGTCTTGATCCTGGACGAGCCAGCCTCGGGGCTTGACCCGCGCGCCCGTATCGAAATTCGCGAACTGCTGGTCGAAATGGCGAAAATGGGCAAGACTATTTTCTTCTCGTCACATATTCTGGCAGACGTTTCCGAAATTTGCACTCATCTTGGCATCATCGAGAGCGGGCAGATTGTCGCGCAGGGCACGGTGAGCGATATTCGGCGGCAACTTATGCCAACCAGGGATATCACGATCACGGTCCTGGATCGGCTCGACGAAGCCAAAGAGACGCTGCTCAATGTAAAAGGCGTCGTAAAGATTGAAGACCTGCCTGACGATCATGAACGCAGACGGTTCCGAGTTCGAATTTACGGGCGACGATACCGGGATCAGCGAACTACTCCAGGCCCTGTCGGCCAAGAGCATTCCAGTCGTGAACTTTTCTGAAGAAACACGCGATCTGGAAGCCGTCTTTATGCGGGCGACGAAGGGAATTGTGTCATGAGCGCTGTCGCAGAAAATGATCTGCTGTCTCGCCGCCAGCGTTTCGTGCAGCACCTTCTGGATAATCCGGTGGCGTTGAAGGAACTGCGAGGCCGGATGCGCGGCGCGCGAGCCTTTATCGTGCTGACCGTTTTTTTGATGATGCTAGGAGCCTTTACCTCCCTGATGTACGTGGCTGCTGCCGAGTTGTCTACAAATGTCAGCGGGCAGATCAGCACGGGCGAGATTGGACGGACACTTTTTGGTGGAATTGTAGCGATTGAAATGGTCCTGGTGTCCTTTATCGCTCCTGCATTTACGGCGGGCGGGATCAGCGGGGAACGGGAACACCAGACCTTTGAACTCCTGCAAACGACGCTGCTGCCCCATTTCTCCCTGGTGTTGGGTAAGCTGATGTCTTCGATGCTGTATGTACTGCTTCTGCTGCTGTCAGCGATTCCGCTGCAAAGTATTGCCTTCTTCTTTGGCGGCGTGGCGGGAACGGAAATTGTCCTCTCCCTGGTGATCCTGACCGTGACAGCCCTGCTGTTCAGCACGATTGGCATTTATTTTTCGTCGCGTTCGAAGCGCACCCTGTCAGCAAGCCTGCTCACCTATTCATTCGCCGCGTTCATTACGTTTGGCCTGCCCATTATCCTGGGGAGCATTGTTTTTGTCTTTGGGGTATCGCTGCAGGGTGTAAACTCAACCGACTCGCAGAAGATCATGGTCTATGCGATGGGGCTGGCACTCAGCACCAATCCAGCCGTAACAGCCCTACTTACCCAGTATATTCTGATCAATCAGGGCACTATAGGCGTATTTAAATATCAGTTGAGCAATCAACAGACTGTTCATCTGGTATCACCCTGGATTCCGTTTACTGTGTTGTATCTTGTGCTTACCGTGCTGTTCTTCTATCTATCTGTGCGACGTGTCGGCATGATTGAGGAGTAGCCACGACATCTGCTCGTGTAAAATAGAGATAGTGATAGAAAGGCTGTTCTTCTATGAACGCCACTTTGCTCGAACAAACCTCAACCCGCCTGACCAGTGAGGTCCGGCACTGGGATCGCCGCTTGCGCCTGGTCCAGAGTTTACTCTGGGGTCCACGCGGCATGATGGCCGGGCTTATTGTGACCATTGGCATTGCCGTCCTTTCGCGCACACGCCCCTGGCTGCTGCCTAAAGACATCGCGTTCATTGCAGTTGGCTTGATCGCGGCGGGCTGCGTGCTTGCCCTGGCAGCCGTCTGGTTCTGGCCGCCCCATGCGACGCACCGCCGCGCCCGTTATTTTGATCGCAAATTTGATTTGAAAGAACGGGTCAGCACCGCCCTGGAAGTGACAAACGGCGTACTACCACTGCCTAGCGGATTGGTCGAACACCAGCTATCCGATGCGGTGCAGCGTGCACAGCGGGTCGATGTTCAGGCGAAGCTTCCGTTTCGCGTTCGCGTGGCGGAAATCATTTTTCTGCTGGCACTGGGCGCGCTGGCCGCTTATTTACTGATCTTGCCTAATCCACAGGCTGAAGCATTGATCGAGCGGCGCAATTTGCAGAATGCCATTAACACCCAGGCGCAAAATATGCAGCA
The DNA here is from genome assembly GCA_963753545.1 of uncultured Chloroflexia bacterium. GTDB lineage: Bacteria > Chloroflexota > Anaerolineae > Aggregatilineales > Aggregatilineaceae > CAVWCQ01. The sequence continues at coordinate 2,861,839 of CAVWCQ010000008.1, read as the reverse complement.
GGCCCTTCAGCAAATTCAGGCTAACAGCAGCCTGACTCCGGAGGAACGCGCAGCCCTCTCGAAACCCATTGAGCAGGCTCTTAATACCCTGCAACAGCCCAATATCTCGCAGCAGGAAGCCCTGGCAGCAATGGCCCAGGCTGAACAGGAACTGCGCCAACTGTCGGATGGTATGACCGCCGATCAGCAAGCCGCTTACCAGCAAGCAGCGAGCCAGCTAGCTGGGTCCGATATGACTGACAATGCCGCAGAGGCATTGAGCAGGCCAGACCTTGGGCAGGCAGCAGCGGCGATGGAAGATATGGCGAATCGCATCGCTCAGGGCAATCTATCAAATGAAGAACGGCAAGCGCTGGCTGATAAGCTTCAGCAAACGGCTGACTCACTGCGCAATGATAACCCTGCGCTATCCCAAGATTTGCAGAATGCTGCCGATGCTCTGCGGAATGGCGATATGCAAGCTGCCGAGGATGCTCTGCGCAAAGCCGCGCAGGACCTGCAAAATCAACAGCAGCAGCTTAATAACTCTGAGATGGCGCAAACGGCCCAGAACCTGAAAGACCAGTTCAGCCAGGATCGGCAGGAACTGGCTCAGTCTGGACAGGAAAATTCGAACCAGAACCTGCAGGCGAATCAACAAGAGCAGCAGCAAGGCGACCAACAGCAGCAGACTGGACAGCAGGGCCAACAGCAAGGTCAGCAAGGCGATCAGCAGCAGGGTCAGCAGTCGGATCAACAAGGCCAGCAAGGCGACCAACAGCAGCAGGCCGGACAGCAGGGCCAACAGCAAGGTCAGCAAGGCGATCAGCAGCAGGGTCAGCAGTCGGATCAACAGGGCCAGCAAGGTGATCAACAGCAGCAGACCGGACAGCAGGGCCAGCAACAAGGCGACCAAAGTGGCCAGCAGCAGGGCCAACAGTCGGGTCAACAGGGTCAACAAGGCAGCGAGCAGCAGGCTCAGGGGCAGTCCTCAGAAGGTTCGAGCAGCGCTGGAGAGCAGCAAGGCGATCAGCAGGGCAGCGCACAAAGCGGCCAAACCCAGACTGATCAGGCTTCTCAGGAAGGCCAGCAGGGGCAAGATACACAGAGTTCGCTGAGTGCTGGGCAGGGCGAAGGGGGGCAGGGAGTCGATACGACAAGCGGCGTGGAGTTTGATCAGCAGAGCAGCAGTTCTTCATCCCAGAATGACCCTTCTGCTAATGGGGAAGGCAGCGTTCAACAGTATTCACCGGAATATAATCCATCCAGCATTGGTGGCCAGAGCAACTCAACGCTTGATGTGGGTGGTCAAAGTCCTAACGCCGGGAATACACCTGTGCAGCAGGGAGATTTTAGCGACAATCCAAGCGGACAGTCGCAGCTTTCCTATTCCGGCGTTTACAACAACTATCGCGATATGATGAACAGCGCCATGCAAAGCGGGCGTATTCCGCTGAGCCAGCGCGACGTGATTCACGACTATTTCTCATCCCTGGAGCCTTAGCTTTTTGCCATGTGACCAAGGATCAGTGCACCCGTGTATAACAACAATATGCGATGGAGTGGACCGAAATTCGGGACGCGGAAATTTCTGGTGGTTTTTTTGCTTCTAGGAACTGTTCTGCTTGCCGGATGTATCAAACCAGCCAGCAAACAATCTGCCACACCCACTCCTGGGGGATCGCAACCTTATACGGCTCCGCCTGCGGGTGGAGCGCCCGTTGTGAATAACAGCGTGCCAACCAATGCCGTTTCGACAACCGATCCGACTGTTGAACAGTTTGTTCTGAGTCGAGGGCAGACACCTAACGGGCTGCAAGTCTGGTATAGTTCGCCATTAGGACCGGACAGACTGCAAGGATTTTCATACAGTGGAGCCGATGGCCTGCCCTGCGCCGGTTTTCTACTCACGTCTTTCACGAATAACGTGTGGACGCCGACAAATGGCGCTTTGATCTGCGCGCAGCAGGCTGGAACGCCCGCTTTAGCAGGCGTCACCTTTATTGCCACGACGGATGGAGCGTTTTACACCATCGTATTTGGCAGGGTCGATAACCCTGCTGTCACAGCAGTGGCTGTGATCTACAGCGATGGCACAAATCAGCCCGTCAGTCCGAGCATGGGCGGCTATATGTTGGTCAAACCCGGAACACTGGGGGTAAACACCATCACTGCCATTGACGTGCAGGGCAATACTGTTATTCCGAATATCCCACAGTCACCTGTCTAGTGCTTTTCCTGAGAAGGATACCAATATGAGTGATGCCACCACCGAATTGATCAGTGTTGATGATTTTCACCAGACGGCAGAAGCGATCATCAGCGAAGTAGGGCAAGTGATCGTTGGGCAAGACATGGTTGTCCGGCAAGTGTTGATGTGTGTGATCAGCGGCGGTCATGCGCTGTTGGAAGGTGTGCCAGGGTTGGGCAAAACGATGCTCATCCGCACGCTGTCCGATGTCCTTGACCTCAAGTTCGCCCGAATTCAGTTCACACCGGACCTGATGCCCGCCGACATCGTTGGAACGAACATTATGGAAGAAAGCGAAGACGGGCGGCGCTACTTCCGGTTTGAAGCAGGGCCTGTGTTCGCAAATCTGGTGCTGGCGGACGAGATCAACCGGGCCACGCCCAAGACACAGTCCGCCCTTCTGGAAGCCATGCAGGAAAAAACAGTCACCGTTTCTAACCACCGCTACCCGCTCGATCCACCTTTCTTTGTGCTGGCAACTCAGAATCCGCTCGAAATGGAAGGCACTTATCCCCTGCCAGAAGCGCAGCTAGACCGCTTCCTATTCAAAATCGATGTATTATTCCCCTCGACTGATGAACTGGTCGAGATCATGAGCCGCACAACCGGGTCTACCACCGCACATGCGAGTTCGGCTGCTGACGGCGCGCGCATTATCGCGATGGGCGATTTAGCCCGCCAGGTTCCGATTGCCTCGCACGTGGGGGAATATATCGCACGGCTGGTGGTTGCGACGCATCCTGATAGCCCTACAGCAACCGATATGGTGCGCCAATATGTGCGCTATGGGTCCAGCCCACGTGGCGGGCAATCGATTGTGTTGGGCGCAAAGGTGAATGCCCTGCTCGAACGGCGCTATAACGTCGCTTTTGAAGACATCCAGGCTGTGGCAGGAGCAGCGCTCCGCCACCGCGTTCTGCTCAACTTTGAAGGGCAGGCCGAAGGAATCAGGCCGGATGATATCGTTGCAGACCTTCTGGCTCGCGTTCCAAGCGGGGAATAACTGCCGACAAAGTGAGCAATTATGAGCGAAGCTTATGCTATTCGCGTTGAGAATCTAAACAAGGTCTTTGGGCGTGGTCGCAAGAAGATTCACGCCGTCAAAAATCTGACCCTGAGTGTTCAAGCCGGGCAGGTCTATGGCTTTTTGGGTCCGAATGGGGCCGGAAAAACCACGACAATCCGCATGCTGCTCGATTTGATGATGCCCACATCTGGCAGCGCCTATATCTATGGGCAGCATGTCCAGCGCCAGCATGAAGTGCTGCGGCGGGTTGGGGCGATTGTCGAAGGGGCGTCCTTCTATAATTTTTTAAGCGCACGGCGCAATCTCGAAGTGCTGGCACGCACGGCGAACCACTACGATCCAGACCGGATTATGGCGCTGCTATCGCAGGTGGGCCTGTTGGAACGGGCAAACCAACGCGTCAAAGGCTATTCGACGGGCATGAAACAGCGGTTGGGACTGGCGGCAGCCTTGCTGAGCGATCCCGATCTGCTCATTTTGGACGAGCCTACGAACGGGCTGGATCCAAGCGGCATGCACGAGATTCGCCTGTTTGTGCGCCACCTTGTCGACCATTACGGCAAGACGGTTTTTTTGTCCAGCCACCTGTTGGGTGAAGTCGAGCAGATTTGTGACCGGGTTGCCATCATTAACCGGGGCGAAATCATCCGTGAAGGGGCGGTAGCCGACCTGCTGGCGGGTAAATCACAACTACGAGTGGAAGCAGCGCCGCTTGAGCGGGCCGCCGAGATTCTGCGCGCGCATTGGACCGTAGCGGTGAACGAACATGTGCTCACCCTGAACGCCGGGCGGGAAGATACACCGCAGATTGTCCGGCTGCTGGTTGAAAACAGCGTCGATGTCTACGAAATCGCCAGCCAGCGGCAGTCGCTGGAAGAGTATTTCCTATCTGCCGTTGGGGGAGAAGCCAGCCATGATTGAACTCATTCATGCCGAGTGGACCAAGATCACAGGCAATCGTTGGGTGACTGGGTGCATGATCTGGATCTTTCCCATTGCGACTGGCGCGTTTATGCTGTTGGCTGCCCTGGTTCTATCCCTTTCGACCTCGGCCCGTACAGGATTTGCTGGCGAACCACACCGCTGGACAAATGATATGATCAGCGTGTGGGATGTGCCAACCAATCTGTTTGGCCGGATGCTGCTGGTCGGATTTACCGCAGTCGTTTTTGCTGGCGAATACCAGTGGGGAACCTGGAAAAATATTATCCCCCGGAGCAAACGTATCCCGCTGATTTTGACGAAATTCTTCACACTGGGGCTGCTGATTGTTGTCGCCTTTCTTCTCATGTCGGTCATTATGGCAGTTGGAACAGGATTGCTGACGATGATTGCCGGAGTCAGTTATGGACCCCGGCTGACAGGCGATGTGCTCGCTGATTTTCTGGGAGATTACGCTTTCAAAGCGGGTCTGGCCTTCATATCGACTGTGATTGCCGCATCCTATGCAGCGCTGGCGGCTATGCTAACCCGGTCCATTTTAGCGGGCATCATTGTCGGGTTTATGGTGGCTTTTGCTGAGACGATCATTCTCGTAATATTTATCCTGCTTGCCTATTTCCTTGATATTCCCAAACTCATTGAATTCTACCGGATTACACCGCAGTATAACCTCGAGAACATCACGAACTGGATTAATAAAGGGCAGGCACTTAATTCGACTATCGAATATGCCGACAATCATGCCGTTGTGCTGTCCGACAGCCTGTCGTTCTCAGTTGCCGTGGTGGCCGTCTGGCTGGTGGGGCTGGTTTCTCTAACCGCGTATCTGTTCAGAAAACAGGATATCACTTCCTGATTGCAGGATTTATATGGCAGAACGGATTTTTGACGAAAAGACGCTGCGCAAGCTGGATCGACTGACGCTGGTCGCAGGCAAAGTGCGGGCCGGATCGATCAAGGGCGAGCGGCGTTCCTCACGGCGCGGGACGAGCATCGAGTTTGCCGACTACCGCAACTATGTACGGGGCGATGATCTGCGCCGGGTGGACTGGAACATCTACGCCCGGCTTGAACGTCCGTTTATCAAGCTGCTGGAAGACGAAGAAGATTTAGCCGTTCACCTGCTGATCGACGCATCAGCCAGCATGGACTGGCCCCGATCCGGCAACCGCGATCTGCACAAGTTTCTTTATGCGCGGCGTGTGCTAGCTGGTCTGGCGAATATCGCCCTGGGCACAGGGGACCGCGTGACCGTCACGGCGCTGCGCAGTGACAATGTGGTTCGGTGGGGGCCGTTCAGGGCACGCGGGCATATCCTGAGCCTGTTTGACTGGCTGGAAAAGCTTTATACGCGGGGAACGGTCGATCTGAATGCGTCGCTGATCGATTATGCTAACCGTACTTCACGCCCCGGCCTGTGCCTGCTGCTCACCGATCTCATGTCGCCGGATGGTTATGAAGATGGCGTCAGGGCGCTCCAGGGGCGCGGTTATGATGTGGGCGTGATCCAGATTCTGTCGCCAGACGAGGCCGATCCTGAGATCGCTGGCGATCTGAAACTGATCGATGTGGAAACGGGCATTCCCCAGGATGTCACGGTGGACGAGGATATGCGCCAGTTGTATATCCAGCGCTTGCAGGCGTGGCAGGCCGAGATTGGGGCGTACTGCACACGGCGCGGCATTCGTTATGTGCCGATCACAACCAACACCCCCTGGGAGCAGTTGATCCTGTTTGAACTGCGGCGGGCAAGTGTGGTTCGGTGATGACTCTGGCACTGCCTTCTCGTCCGACTCATGCCGGGCTGTTCATCCTGGCTGCGCTGCTGATCGGTGCGTTTGGTCTCCGCCTGTGGGATTTAAACGAGCCAAGTATCTGGCACGACGAAGCGTGGTCGATTCGGGCCATCCGCGATCCGATCAATACGCCGGACGATAACACACCCCCCGTTTATTACAGTGTGGTTCATTTTTTGTGGGCTGGGGCAGGAGAATCGCCCTTTGCCCTGCGCTACGGATCGGTTCTGATCGACCTGATCACCGTTGGGCTGGCGGCTGCAACTGGTTCGCCGCTGGGCAGGCTGGGAAGAGGCGCTCGTCACGGCTGTTTTGTTTGGCGTATCGCCGCTGCTGTGGGCCTATGCACGCGAGGTTCGGGCCTATACTGCCGTGCCACTGCTGACTCTGATCCTGCTGTGGCACACTGAACGCCTGCTCAGGCCACGCAACTCATTTCCCTGGCGCATCTGGTTCACTATTCTGCTGACAGAACTGATCCTGCTCTATACGCACAACCTGAGCGTGCCAGTCGTTGGCTGGCTGAATCTGGCCGTTGGGCTGGCGTGGCTTTATCGCCGCGCCTGGAAGTGGCTGGGAATCTGGATCGTCGGGCAGGCAGCGCTGCTGGTTGCTTATTTGCCCTGGCTGTCGAGCCAATCGCGCAGCGGTACGGCGCTCAACACGCCACCCCACCTTAACCTGGATTTGATCTGGAAAATCTGGCAGAGCTATTTTGCCCCGGTTCCCGCGCAGATTGGCGACGATACAGCACTGATCATCGGGAGTGCCCTGTTTGGCATCGTTGCTCTCTTGAGTATGGCGGCTATTCTGTTATGGGGCCGCAGCCGCCCGGCACTGCTGGTGCTGTCACAAGCGATTTTGCTTCCCATTTTGGCAACGGTTGAACTGCTGGTTGCTCATATTGACTTTCACCCACGCTATTTCATTGCTGGCCTCCCCGCCGCGCTGATGCTGATCGCGCTGGGAATCAAAAGTCTGCCGAGGATAGAACTGCGCCATCTGGCTATCCCAGCCGCCATGGCGCTGGGATGCGGGGTAGCGGCGGCAAGCCTGACGGGGCTGCTTAACAGGCCGAAGTACGCTCATGATGATTTTCGAGCTATTGCCCGTTATTATGCCGCGCTGCCGCCCGGCTCCATCATCCTCGTTCCTTATGGATGGGAACCAGCACTCGAAGAATATTATGCGGACAAACTGGATATTCATGCGGAGATTATGGGGATCAAGCTGCACAGCAGCGCCCAGAGTGCTATTCAGCGGATCAACAAGGCTTTCAGTGAGCGAAATGGCCCGGTGCGCGTCGAACTGCTGACATGGTACCAGCTTCCCGCTGATATGCGCGGCATGTTCCCCTGTTTGCTGGAATCCGCCGGACAGCGAACCGGGGAGACCGTGACTGTGCAGGGGCTGCATACGGAAACTTACCTCATTGAACGCCCTCTCCAACTGGTCGAAATAAACAATGCCGGGCAGGATTATGGCCCACTGCAATTATTGGGAGCACAGTCGGGCGGACAACAGTCAGTTTGTGTTGAAACGACCTGGAAACTGGCTCGGAATACTGCTGACGATTGGCGCGTATCGGGGCGGCTGATGACCACTGATCCCCCTGGTTGGACCGTCGCTCAGACCGATACCGATATCCGGCGTGATGATCAAGCCCCGACGTCGGATTGGAAAGCCGGGCAGCAAGGGGATGCGTTCAGCCTGCTGCACTTCCCGGCAGGATCGCCGCCGGAAGATTATACCGTCCAGGTGCGGCTTTACAGCCCTTCCAATCCGAACGGACTGACGCCTCTGGTGAACGGTGTGCCAAGCGGTCAGATTTCCCCGCTGGAAGTGGTTCGCCCCGTTGGAACCACGATGCAGATCAACACGGCAGCTTCCCTGCTGCCGACTCCCATAACCCTGGACGACAATATCGAACTGCTTGGTTCGGACGCTGTTCAGGGTACACTGAATCCGGGCCAGGAACTGCGTATAACCTTACAGTGGCATGTTTTTAGCGACTGCTGCCATGAACATCCCTGGAGACAAGGCGCAATTTTGCTGCGGGGAGATGGCTGGGAATTGACTCAGCCCGTGAAGGCATACTCAGCCTACAGCCTGGACCGCCACAGCTTTGTGATTCCGCCAGAGGCAAGCGGCCCAGCGACACTAACGGTAGAATCAGATCAGGGTGAGTCAACCGTCCTGGCGACGTATGACGTTCAGAAGACCGATCATCTCTTCGCACGACCGCCGTTTGATGTGCCTGTGCAGGCGGAATTTGCGGGCGCGGCTGTGCTCGAAGGATTCAGTGTAGAACAGATGACCGTGTCGCCGGATCAGACGCTGGATCTGACACTGGTCTGGCAGGTAACGAGTACGCTGGAGACATCCTATGTGGTGTTTACACACCTGCTGGACGACAATGGGCAGGTCATTGCCCAGCACGACGGCATCCCAGCCAACAACAGCCGCCCGACGACGGGTTGGGTTTCCGGCGAATATCTGGTTGATGCCCATACCCTGCAATTCGTGCGGACGGATTACCGGGGGCCTGCTCACCTGGAAGTCGGGTTTTATGACCCGCAGACCAATACACGCATTTCGCTGGCAAATGGACCTAACTTTTTCCTTTTGCCTGTAGAGATTACGGTGCAGTAGCATGTCGACACTATCGTTTCTTACTCCGGTTGCGCTGGCCCTAAGCGCTCTGACGATTCCAATTATTCTGCTCTATATGCTGCGGCTGCGCCGGACTGAAACGCCGATTTCCAGCACGTTTTTGTGGCGGCAGTTGGTGCGCGATCAGGAAGCGAACGCGCCCTGGCAGCGCCTGCACTTTAGCTGGCTGCTTCTGCTGCAACTACTGGTTTTGCTAGCCCTGGTGCTGGCGTTGGCCCGCCCCTTCAGCAAGATCAAAACGATTACGACAGGGCGCATTGTGCTGCTGCTGGATGCATCGGCCAGTATGAAAGCAACTGACGTGGGTCCCAACCGCTTCGCTGCGGCGCGCGATATTGGCCTGGATATGGTCGACACGCTGGGCGCAGATGACACGATGACGGTGATCCGCGTGAGCGATGTTCCCGAAGTGCTGGCTGCTGCCTCCCGCGATAAGCTGGTGCTGCGCGACGCGATCCGTTCCGCCGAAGCTACGGACGCCAGCGCCGACTGGAATGCCGCCATGACACTGGCGGCGGCGGGCGCGGTTGGCGTGGATGAACTCAAAGTGGTGATTGTCAGCGATGGTGGTTTGCCGCCGAACCTGCCCTCTGTGCCCGGCGATGTGCGGTATGTTCCAGTGGGCAAGCAGAATGACAATGTGGCCATTTCCGCGCTGGCGATTGGTTCGCTGCCCGGCAGCCCACCCCAACTTTTCGCCCGGCTGCAAAATTACGGCGATCAGGATGCCGATGTCATCATGGATATCGAGTTGGACGGCAGCATGTACTGGGCTTATCGTTACACCGTGCCCGCCCAAAACTATGTGAACATCTACGAAGTCGAACTGCCGGAAACGTTCGATACACTGACGGCGCATCTATCCCGGCCCAGCGACTCCACTGTTCCCGACTACCTGCCCGTTGATGATGTAGCCTACGCTGTTCGCAACCAGACGGGCGCGGGGCGCGTGCTGCTGGTGACGGAAGATAATATTTTCCTCCGCCAGATATTTCGCAGCCTACGCGGTGTCGAACTGTATGAAGCCCGACCAGAAGATGGCTTGCCGCAGCAGCAGGATTTCGATCTCTATGTGTTCGACAACTGGCTCCCTGACACACTCCCGGATGGCGATCTACTGCTCGTAAATCCGCCATCCAGTACGTCATTTTTGCAGGTTGGTGATGAACAGGCCGCGTCAGGAACGATCAGCGTGCATCGCGATGATCCGCGCACGCGCAACCTGGGGCCGTATATGGAGTCGGTGCACATGGGCCGCTATCACCTGCTCAGTGGGTTTGCAGAATGGGGAACTGTTTTGGTGCAAGTAGATGGCAATCCCCTGGTGGTGGTAGGCGAGGAAGACAACCGCCAGATTGCTGTACTGGCCTTTAATGCGTCCTATCCGGCGACCGATATGGTTCTGCAACCCGCGTGGCCCATCCTGATGGCAGAACTGGCGGACTGGTTTTCTCCGCCTCGTGTTGTGGAAACCAACGACAGCCTGCCGCCCGGTTCACCTGTGGCCTTGCAATTGATTGAAGATGCCGATGGTGTAGTGGTGACTCGCCCCGATGGGGAGAAAATCACGCCTGAGGTTGATGGCAGCGAGGCAACCTTTGCCGATACACTCCGACCCGGCCTCTACCGCGTCGATCTCCGCAAGAATGGGCGCACGATCAAAACAGAACGCTTTGCCGTAAACCTGTTTGATCCGGCTGAAAGCAGGATCACGCCAGCTTCCAACCTCCAGATCGGGACATCGACGGTTTCACGCGATGCGAAAGAAGAAACAGGCCGCCGGGAATACTGGCCCTGGGTGGCTGCGCTTGGACTGCTGATCGTGCTGGTGGAATGGCTGGTCTATCACCGTTCACTGCGGCGACTCCCTCGCATCACCCTGGCTGGGCTGCGGGGTTCGGAAGGATCAAGGCGTTCGTTTTGGAAACGTCCAGCATCACGCCGGTCGATTCGGCTTACACGAACACGCTCGTAAAGTGTGATTGAGGCAGGGTTATGAGTTTTACAAATCCCAGCGCTTTACTGCTGTTACTGTTCCTTCCCGTTGTGATGTTCATCGGGTGGCCGCGCCTGGTGTACCGCCGCCGACGAGACACAATCAGCCTCATTATCCGGCTGGTCCTGGTGACGCTGATCATTCTCGGCCTGGCTGGAATCCAGGTGCAGCGGGTTGCGGATAAACTGGCTGTCGTGTTTTTGATCGACGTATCCGACAGCGTGCCTCCGGCCTTTCAAAGCGCAGCTATCGACTATGTGCGTTCCGCTTCCGAAGCGATGGGGCTGAAAGATCAAGCGGCTGTAGTCGTCTTTGGAGCGAATGCCCTGGTTGAAATCCCTATCTCGGACCGGCTGGAACTGGTTCAGATGGGGTCCGATCCGGTGCGGCTGAACACGGATCTGGCGGAAGCGATGCGCCTGGGACTGGCTCTCTTCCCGGCAGATACCGCTAAACGAATGGTTATTCTCAGCGATGGTAAGCAGACGGTTGGCGACGCTGAGGAAGTGGCACGGCTGGCTGACGCTACCGATGTCCAGGTCGATTATGTGGTGCTGGGCAGCGATAATCCGCAAGAACAGGTTGCCGGACCTGAGATCATGGTCGATGATGTGCGCGTGCCCGCCAAGGTGAACGAGGGCGAGAAATTCGATTTGACGGTGTCCATTGCCAGCAACCGCAATAACAGCCTGGCCGATGTGCAGGTTTTGGCGCGCGGGGCTGTCATTCACCGCCAGGAAGTGCAACTGCAACAGGGCGAAAACACGTATGTTTTCCCGGATATCACTGTGCCGTCCGCCGGGTTTGTTGATTTCCGAGTCATTGTCGAGCCGCGCAGTGCCGACACGTTTTATCAGAATAACGAGCTTTCTGCATTTACCGAGGTGACAGGACCGCCGCGTATTCTGCTGGTGGCGTCGGATCAAGAGGAGATCGCATCCCTGCAGGCGGCTCTTGAAGAGAGTGGTTTGCAGGTCGATGTTCGCGGGCCAAGCGATTTACCGCTGGGATTGGCTCCCCTGAGCAGCTACGATTTGATTGTGCTGGCAAACGTCTCCGCCGCTGATCTTTCGCAAGACCGGATGGAATACCTGCAATCCTATGTACGCGACCTGGGCGGTGGGCTGGTGGTGATCGGCGGGCCGAACAGTTACGGCGTCGGCGGATATTTTGACACCCCTCTGGAGGAAACGCTGCCCGTGGATATGCGCCTGCGTGACCAGAAACGCATTCCACAGCTTACCATGTTGTTCGTGATAGACCGTTCGGGCAGTATGGAGATCTCCAGCGCCAGCGGGGTCTCGAACCTGGAACTGGCAAAAGAGGCGGTGGCGCGGTCATTCGATCTGCTAAACGACGACGACCGGACCGGTGTGCTGTCGTTTGACGTGAATGCTTATTTTGTCGTGGAGCCGCAGTACATTGGCGACGAAGCGAACCGCCAGCTTTTGCGAGATACGGTTGGATCGCTGCGTCCTGGCGGCGGTACCGATATCCGGCAGGCTGTTCTCGCCGCCGATCAGGTTTTACGCGATGATCCCTCGCAGCTCAAACATATCATTCTGCTGACCGACGGCGGGTCGGATCCGAGTGGAATTGCTGCCGCGGTCGATCGCATGTACCAGAACTATGGCATTACAACGTCTGTCGTGGCGGTTGGGCGTGATTATGCCCAGTGGTTGCAGGAAGTTGCGGCTGCCGGGCATGGGCAGTTCCATATCGCCTATGATGTTTCGACGATTCCGGCGATCTTTACGGCTGAGACCCTGCTGGCGACCCGTTCCTACATCTTCGAGCAAGATTTTACCCCTGCCCTGGTCACGCCTCATCCGATTATGCGCGGCTTTGACAGCCTGCCCGCTCTGAAGGGGTATGTCGCGACCAGCGCCAAAGACACGGCTACGGTTGTCCTGAGCGGCCCAGAGAATGATCCCATCCTGGCGACATGGCAGTATGGCCTGGGGAGAGCAGTTGCTTTTACCTCCGATGCCAGCTCGCGCTGGGGCGCTAACTGGGTGAGTTGGAGCGGATATGCCGATTTTTGGAGCCAGGCTGTTCGCTGGACGATCACTGAAGGGAACACCGATAACGTCGAAGCGTATGTTACGCAGCGCGGCGAACAGGCAGTTCTGACGGTCGATGTGCGTGACGCACAGGGCAATTTCCTGAACGGGCTGAATCTTGATGCATCGGTTGTGAATTCGCAGTTGGATACCAATACGCTGACCCTTCAGCAAACAGCCCCCGGTCGCTATGAAGCTGTTTTTACCCCAGAGCGAGAAGGGGCGTATTTTATTACCGTCGCTGGAGCTACCTCTGGCCAGACGGTTCCCCAGCAAACCGTCCTGCAGACGACTGGATGGGTGCTCGGTTACTCCGCTGAATATCGCGTCGATCTGACTGGTGCCGAGCAGGAAGCGCCATCGCTGTTTCTCAAGCGCCTGGCGAGCATTACGGGAGGGCGCTCACTGCGCGAGAAACCGAAAAACGCCTTTCTCCACAACCTGAACCAGGAGCGGGCGGCGCAGCCCCTCTGGCCCTATTTCCTGCTGGCGGCGGCTGTTTTATTCCCGTTCGATGTTGCCGCGCGGCGTCTGGTGATCACCCGGCGCGATGTGGAAAGAGTGCGCGGGGCGTTTGGCGTGCAAAAGACTCTCGAAACTGCGCCACCATCGGAGCGTATGGGGCGGCTGCTTGACGCCAAGGGTCGCGCTCATACGGCTGGCCCGCAAACGACCAATGGGCAGGAAACGCCGCGTCCCGCTGTTCCAACAGAGCGATCGGCTCCCAAGGCCTGTTGCTCAAGCGCCAAAAGTCGCGCCGAAGGTCGTATCCAAAGAGAACAGCCTGGCATCACGCTTGTTAGAACGCCGCAAATCATCTCAGGATCAGGACAAGTCGTAACTTGAATTGTTGGATCAAACAAGGGATGATCAGGATCATCTTGATGCTGGTCATCCTCTTCCCTCTGCTAAGCTGCAACCTGCGTATGGCCCAGACGCTGCCGCGCCAGACCCCTGACCCTGCGCCCGAAACGACCGTGTGGCAAACCATTGAACAGGGTGTTGAGCGGCGAGAGATGGTTTTTAGCGCCGGAGACAGGCGCGCTCACGCTGTGCTGATTCGCGTCGATCCAGCCCAGGTCTTGGTCCGCGTACATTACAGCCCCGGCGAGCCGTATTCCCTCGATGAATGGCGCGCGCAACTTCCACAGGCAATCCTGATCGTCAACGGCGGCTTTTTCGATCACAGTGACCTGGCGCTGGGGTTGGTGGTAGCTGATGATGTCCCCTTTGGCGAGTCGTTTAGCGGATTCGGCGGCATGTTTGAAGTGGGCGGCGCTGGCATTCGCGTGCGTTCGCTGGTCGGTGAACCCTATGCGGGTGAACCCCTCAATCAGGCGGTGCAAGGTTTCCCCATGCTCATCGAGACAGGCGGCGTGATGGCTCCACGAGGAGACGGATTCGATCAGCCGTCGCGCCGGACGGCAGTCGGGCAGGATCGAAGCGGGCGAATCATTTTTATCGTCGTTCCCTACAGTTTTGTGTCTCTGTCAGAGTTTCAGGACTGGCTGGTGGCAAGCGATCTCGATTTGAATATCGCGGTTGGGCTGGACGGCGGGCGTTCGACTGGTATGATTGTACAGACACCGGGCAACAGCGAATTTTATCCTGCCGCAGACCGGCTGCCATGTGTGATCGCCATTTATCCACAACGCTAAAATAAGGGCTGTCTTATGTCTCAACCCATTCTGACCACCATTCTGACCGCTGACGAGCTGATTCCCACGCCTTATCAGGCATTTTCGTTAGTCGAAGCCGTAGCCTATGAGCCGAGCGGGGTCTACACCGTAGCACGTACTTTTCATGGGGATCAAGTGCTGCTGTTCGACGCGCACCTGGACCGGCTGGAGGAATCGGCGCGGCTGGTGGATATCCCGTTCCGGCTGGATCGCCAACGACTGCGGGCGGGTTTGCGCGATCTGCTGCAACGGAGCGGCTATTCGGACGCAAAATTTCGCATCACAGTTCCGCGCAGCAGCCCGGAACAGCTCTATCTCGCACTTGAGCCATTTCATCCTGTTCCTGAAGCCGTGCAACGGAATGGGGCGCATGTGGCAACAGTCCCCGCCAGCCGCTCGAACCCGGTGGTCAAAGTGACGGACTGGATGACGCAGCGCCGCCCGATCACGGATCGCTTGCCAGAGGGCGTGTATGAAGGCATCCTCACTCGCGAAGACGGCTCGATGTTGGAAGGCACCTCGAGCAATTTTTACGCTGTGCTGAATGGTGTGCTGTATACATCCGGAGAAGGGGTGCTGGCCGGGATCACGCGCCGTGCCATTCTGAATATTGCCCCGACCCTGCTGCCTGTCGATCTCACTCCGCCCAACAGGCAGGATATCGCGCGTTTTTCTGAAGCGATGCTCACCAGCAGTGGGCGCGGCGTGGTCCCTATTACCCAGATTAATGACCAACCCACCGGTGATGGGCAGGTTGGCCCGCTTGTGTCCGAAATTCGCCGCCGCTATGATGAATGGACCGAGGCGCACCTCGAACCCGTCTAACTACCGCTTAAATGTAACAAAACAGCCTTTTGTGATCACTAACGGCCTATTTCAGGCGCGTTGTGATCTATTTGACCAGATTTAGTACTCATAAAGAGCAGCTCATCCAGCCGAGAAAAAACATTAGTTGATCACTTCTTTCTCGTGAGGGTGGTTCTACCCCCCCAAAAACGGCTCAGTGACTAACCGTTTCCTAACTGTCTACCCACTTCCAGTAAATATTCGCTTTTGGGTACCATTGGGCGCAGCGGCTTCGCACGCCGCACTCAAAGCAGCACCCCTACAAACTGCGCATGCTGGCTAGCGATGAGTGTGCGCCTACACTCTCATATTACACCCAATCGCCCTCCTAAAATACTCCTTTAAAGTTGAACTTTAAGTACTAATTTTCACTCGATCAGCTTCTTTATTCAGGTTTTTCGTCTTCGTGGCGCATGATTGCCAGCACGTTTTTTTCGTGCTCCCAGGCGCTCATGGTCTCAAAACGGCGGCGCAGCGCTTGCAGGCGCGGGTAGCCATCGGCATATTCATCGGCCCATTCCTGAGCAAACTCGCCGCGCCGGATCAAATCCAGCACACCTTCCATCTGGCGGGTGAGCTTCACCTCTTTGAAGCGCTCCATGCGGGACAGCGTGCCATACTGGCTGGTCAGCGAATGCATTTTCATGCTCGATACGATTCCCTGTTCGGCCCATTTGGAGATGATATAACCCAGTTCGCCGGAGAGGTACAAACTCATAAAGATGGCTTCGGGGGGGAACCCTTCGTGGTTCAAAACTTCGATGGCGGTATTGAGCACGGTTTGAAGGGCTGGGAGTACGGCCTGCTGGGTAAAAAGGTCCAGTTCTGCCTCCTGGTGGAACGTCAACTCAATCGCGCCACGGTGCAGAGCGCCAAGCGCTTTGGCGACAGCCAGAACACGCTCCCAAGCCTGATTGGTGGCATCCTGGGCTACGGCCACAAAGCTGGGAAAGCCCGCCCCGCTGACATATCCTTCGCGCACGGCCTGACCGATCGTTTGCGGCGCGATCAGCACCACATCAACAAACGATGGCGGCTCGATGAAACCAAAAGCGACGTTGTAACCAGAAGCAAAGACGAGCGTATCGCCGGGGCGAAGATGGGGCGCGATATCGCGCAGGTAGATTTGCGTGGCGATCTCGTCGGGCAGCAGCAGCAGCAAAATATCGGATCGCGCCGCAGCAGCACTAATTGTGGTGACTTCGAACCCGTCGTGGTAGGCTTGCAGGGCGTACGCATCGCTCTGGTTGCCGATCAAGACAGGAAAAGCACTGTCCCGGAGGTTGAGCGCAAAGGGACGGCCCATGTTTCCGTAGCCGATCACGGCGATTTTTTTATCCATCAATAAACCGAGATTGGCATCTAAGTCGTGGTAGACAACAGCCATTGTTTTTGTCCTTGTGGGCAGTCTAAACTGTGCTCCGCATTCTACCCAAAATTGCTCTGCTGTGCTTGTAAAATCTGAGCAGACTGCAACAAAAAAACTGACTTTGCGTATATCATAGTTAGTAGGGGCTAGCTCGTACAATCAGTTCGACCAGGTAGGGTATAAAAACGTGAGTGAAGACACCGAGTCCCTGTGGGTCCAACGAACGCTGGCTGGCGATCAACAAGCCTTTGGGGAACTTGTGCAGCGCTATGAGCGCGACGTGTTCAACCTGGCTTATCGCATGCTCAATGAGCGTGGCGAGGCGGAAGATGCGGCACAAGAAGCCTTTTTAAGAGCCTACGCCCATCTGGAGCGGTATGACCCTACACGGCCATTTAAAACCTGGGTGCTGTCGATTGCATCGAATCACTGCATCGATCGCATCCGGCGGAGGCGGCTGACGTGGCTCTCTTTGGAAGAACCCCTGCCGCCGCATCCTGCCCTGACCAGCGATATTCCGGGGCCGGAAGAGGCTGCTTTGACAAACGAACGAAACTTATTGGTACAAGAATTATTGGATGCCCTGAGTCCTGATTATCGCGTGGCGGTTGTTTTACGGTATTGGTACGACTTATCCTATTCTGAAATTGCTGACATGCTCAACACGACAGAAAGCGCCATCAAAAGCCGCCTATTCCGCGCTCGCCAGGCCCTGGCCGACCAATTGGAGTCTGTGCCTGTACCGTTTTTCGAATCTGCAATGGAAGGTTCCTGATGGTGAATGATCCTAAGTTTCAACAAAGCACGAACAACGCTCACGATCAAGAACTGTCGGAAGCTGAGTTAGCCGAACTGCAAGCCCGCCAGACGGAGATCGAAGAAGCCGCGCCCCCTCCCCAGGTGCGCAAGGTGGAGAAGTTTCTGCGCGAAACGCCGCAGATAGCACCAGCGTCTGGCTTTTCGAGCCGGGTGATGGCAGCGATTGCCGCGGTGGGGCTGCCTGATCTCCGCAAGCGCCAAATGGGGCTGGGATTGGCGTTGGGTCTGCTGGCTGTTGCATTTCTTACGTTACCGGTTTTATCAATTCTTCTGATTGTGCTGGTCAGCGTTATTTCAAACCCTGGAACACTTCATTCTCTGTTCCAGTGGATTACCGAAGGGGCAAGTTACGTGCTGGCTATGGCTGGCGATCTGGGTAACAGCCTGGAGCATCTGGTTCGCAAGACGCCCCTGGTCGCGGTCCTGTTGAGTACTTCGATACCCGTAGCGATTTTCTGGGGTTGGTTGGTGAGATACCTCCTGCGTGGTCACCGCGTAACAGCGGATCAGCAAACAAACTAAGGTGCAAGTGAGAGCTTTTATGAACTCCACAGAACGACGTAAATGGCTTCTCCTCGTCCCGCTGGTTGTGCCGGTTTTCCTGGGATTGGCGATTTTGGCCTGTGCAGCGCCATCCGGGGGCGGAGATGGATTTGGGGTACGCAACAATTACCACCTCCAACGAGGTGATAGCTACAGCGGCGATCAGGTGATTGTTGCCAATCGAATTCACCTGGAGTCGGGGAGTTCTGTGGATGGGGATGTAACCCTGGTTGGCCGGCAAGCTGATGTAGACGCCGCTGTGCAGGGCGATCTCGTGGTCGTTGCCAACCGCCTGAACGTGGGTAAGGATGCTGTTATCGGCGGCGATCTGACGATTTGCGTCCATGATTTTACGCGCAGCGATGCAGCGCAGATCAGCGGCGAAATCAAGCGCGAATGCAGCGATTCCCGGCAGGTCAGTGTCCAGAATATCTTCCAGTCTGGGGTTAACGATTGGCGGAATAACTTCCTGCTTCGTCTCAGCAGCACTTTTGTTGGAGCCTTGTTCCTGGGTGCGGTAGCGGCCCTCAGTACCATATTTTTCCCGCGTGCGCTGTCTCGTATGTCGCTCGCCATGCGACAATCGCCTGTCACGACGGGCGGCATGGGCTGTCTGACGGTGCTTGTTGCTATCGGGCTGACGGGAGCTTATGCGCTGTCCTTGCTGCTTATTTTGCCCCTGATCCTGATGCCCTTCGTGCTTCTTGGTTGGGTGCTGATCGGGTTGGCGAGTCTGTTGGGGTGGGTTGCCCTGGCGGAACCGTTTGGGCGGGCTGTGCTGCGGGCTGTACACATGTACAACCAGCCACCGATGATTGCAGCGGTTGTCGGAGGTGTTACACTCTCGCTCGTCATTCGCATCTGGAGCCTGTTCTGGTTCACAGGGTGGATCACCGCTATAGCGACTATTCTGCTCAGTGCGTTTGGACTGGGCGCGGCAGTGCTCACCCGGCTGGGAACGCGACCCTATCCGCATCCGGTGCAGCAGGTTGTACGGAGCACTGTGGAATAAGCAGGTGCGGCTGTAAAAACGGAAAAACAATGGAGAAAAACAGGTGGGTAAGCCGCCTGTTTTTTATTTACGCTCGTAGACGGCAACCATGCTCGTTAAAATTTCGCGGGTAAAGACATTCACCTGGATCAGCATCGCTCCCCACTCAGCAGGCGGGCGAGGCGAGTTGGTCTGCGCGATCTGAAGCACGGCATCAAACAGAAAATTACTGAAGTAAAAATACCCTTCCAGAGCTTGCGATAGGCTGAGTTTCTGGCTTTTGAGCAGGCTGCCATAAGTGGTGCCGATCTCACGCGCGGTTTCTTGTCCCTTATCGGTTGTCGCGCTGACCAAGTGCTGGATGAGAGCATCCATCAGCCGCAGCCCCTGCTGGCGCATGGACTCACGCACGTCAGGGCTTAGCTTGCCATACCAATCCAGATGGCTCAGTTTTTGCCGATCCCCAATTTCAAGGCGGGTGCGGCCCAGCGCATTCTGGACCACGATCTGCGCTTCAAGGGGCGGTGCCATGCGGTGTGACGCTAACCACTGCTGAAGATCGGCGCGGCGAAAGCGCCGGTGCCCGCCGGGAGTCCGGCGGTAGGGGAGATCTCCGTGTTCGGCCCAGTTGCGAATGGTGGCGGGATGCACGCCGATGATCTGTGCCGCTTCGCCCAGGCTCACCCAATCTGATGTTTGGCCCATAGATCCCCTCTTATGCACCACGTCCTGAGTTTATAACATATCAACGGGGTCGACATCTACAAACCACTCGTTCGCCATGTCGATTTCTGACAGGACAGCGGTCGGATCGGGGCTGCGCAGCAACAGATGCCAGCGAAAGAGGTCATTTCGCTTGGCGAAAAAACAAGGCGTCGGACCGATGATCTCGGTGGCGGCATGTTCGCTCGTGGTCCAGCCGTTCCTGGATGATTTCGGCAGCGCGGTGGGCTTCCTGCTCGGCCTGAACAACCGTAGGATACTGGAACAGTAAACGCGCCAAGCGCCGGAAGGGCGGGTAAAGCTGAGCCTGGCGGTACGCCAATTCCTGCTGGTAAAACGCCATATAGTTGTGTTCGGCAGCAGCCTGGACGGCGTAGTGTTCGGGTAGATAGCTTTGCATGACCACGCGCCCACCCAACGCACCGCGCCCCGCTCGCCCGGCAACCTGAGTCAAAAGCTGGAAAGTTCGCTCCCCGGCGCGGTAATCCGGCAAGCCAAGCGCGGTATCCGCCGAAATAATGCCGACCAGCGTCACCTGCGGCAGATCCAGCCCTTTGGCGATCATTTGCGTGCCTACCAAAATATCGGCGTGGCCTTCGCTGAAGTGGCGCAGGATTATTTCGTGGGCTTCGCGCCCGGTAGCGGTATCACGATCCCAGCGGATGACACGCGCCGTTGGAAATTCCGCCCGCACCGCTTCTTCGATCAGTTCCGTGCCCTGTCCAAAATGTTTGATGCGCGTGCTCCCGCAGTCTGGGCAGACGGTCAGTTGAGCGCGGGTATAACCGCAGTAGTGGCACAACAGCCGTTCGCGCGGGCCATGATAGGTTAGCGGCGTATTGCAGCGGGGACACATGGCGATATAGCCACAGTCGCGGCACATGATAAAGGTTGCCGTGCCGCGCCTGTTCAGAAAGAAGATACCCTGTTCGCCGCGCGCCAAAACCTCGTTGAGAGCAGTGCGGAGCGCACGGCTGAAAATGCTGCGGTTCCCGGCGCGCAGTTCCTGGCGCATATCGACCAGATGCACCAGCGGCAGATCGGCGCTGACCGCTTCGGAGGCGTCGGTGGGCATGTAACGAGCGGTGGGCGCATTCAGACGGCGCGTCTGTTCCGCGATGCGTTCCCGGTGGGCGATGATGCGATCCGGCAGGCGCAGCAAGTGGTAGAGGCCCGCTTCGGCCCGCGCATAGGTGATCACGCTGGGGGTGGCGCTGCCGAGCAGGACCGTCCCACGCATAAAACGCATCAGTTCGATGGCAGTGTCCCGCGCGTGATAATAGGGCGGCTGGATGGGCGGAGACTGCTTGTAACTGTCATCGTGCTCTTCGTCCAGGATGATCAGGCCGATATCCGGCAGGGGGGCAAACAGCGCCGAACGTGCCCCGACAATCACATGAATTTCACCTGATCGGGCGCGCCGCCAGACGTCATACCTCTCACCCTGAGAAAGGCCACTGTGGATAATCGAGACTCGCCCTGGAAAACGGGCCGCGAAACGCCGCACCGTTTGCGGGGTGAGCGAGATTTCGGGAACCATGACAATCGCCTGACGGCCCTGAGCCAGCGCTCGCTCAACTGCCCGCATGTAGATTTCGGTTTTGCCGGACCCGGTTACGCCGTGCAGCAGAAAAACACCGGACGATTCAGGCGCGACCTCGGCCCACTGCATCTGATCCATGTGGCGGCGCACTTCTTCCCAGACCCGCGTCTGAGCGGCGGTGAGCGGCGGAGCAACCGTCGGGACAAAATCGCGGTCAACGAGCGGATCGCGCCACGTTTCTGCCTCGCCCAGGACGACCAAGCCCTCTTCCGCGAGACGGTTCAGTTTGGCGCTATCCGCTCCTGTTTTGTCGTGAACCTCTTTCACAGCGACTGCTTCGCCTGATTCCGCCAGGAAGTTCAGAATATCGAGGTAGGGCTGCCCGCCGCGCAGATCGACAATCCGCTGCTGGGTTTCGTCAGGTGTCAGGAGAAGCTGCGCTTCGGCGGAAGCTGTTCGCCGGGATACGGTCCCGGTCTTTACTAACTTGCTGACAGCATCTCTATTCAGGTCGGCAGCGGGCAGCGGACGCCCAGCTTTGAGCAAGGTTTCGAGCGCGTCATGCTGACTGCGCTGCGCTTTGGTTTGATTCTCCCGATCGGCTTCCAGGTGAGCGCGATCTCGTCGGCGGGGCAGAGCCAGTTCGACCCAGGTTTCTTTCGGATCGATGCGAACGGCCCCCTCTTTTTCCAGATTTTTCACGACGGTTTCGACACAATCAACGACGAGACAGATTGTGTCCAGACTGAGCCGCCGATCACGAGTGGCCAGCAGCACTTCGAGGACATTCGCCCGCTGCGATTCGCGTCCCAGCCGGGGAGCTACCGCCGCGACTCGTTCCGGCGGGATGGCAAGCTGCACCGTACGGATGATCTTGGGCTTCACTTCCGGCGGAAGGAAGATGGGTTCTTTTTGCACGAAACCACGCTTAACCAGCCCATTGACCGCGCTCTGCCAGTTTTTCTGAGGAAGGGCGTGTTCAATCTGACGCCCGCGAAGGGGGCCGCGCCGCCGCAGCAGACTTAAGACACGTTCCAGGGCGGGAGTTTGTTCTTCTTCGGGATCGCTGATCAGGGTATAGAGCGTGTCGCCCTGGCGGGCCAGACCAGGGGGCAGCATCAGCCAGAGGCACATGCCGTAGGGCGTGAGCGTCTGTTCGGACAACCAACGTGCCAGGGCTAATCTGGGCCGGGAGTGACAACGGGCAACGGATCGAGGCGCTCCAGAATTGGCTTCGTCTCAAAAACGGGTGCTTCCTCGTGCAGTTGCAACGACAATGCCCGTTGTGTGCGCTGTGCCAAAGTTGATCTTCACCAGATGGCCCGGCCGCAATCTTACCGATCAGTTCAGCCGGGATATGGTAATGAAACGTATTTTCGATGGGGCGATTTACAGCAACTTCGGCATACATGGTCTACTCGGTTCCAACCGACGTTTTGGGGAAAATCGCCAGCCGGTCGATGCGCAGATCGTCCATGCTCTGCACCCGCATCAGAACCCCGTCCAGTTCAATCGTGTCACCGGGAACCGGGATGCGCTCCAGCTGGCCCATGACATAACCCGGCAATAGTGTCATAATTTTCGTCGGTAGATGTGCAGGCTGAAGGCTTCGTTGATCTCGGTGATCAGGGCTAAGCCGCTGACCACGGCTGAACCATCGGGCAGACGTTGAATTTCGGGCTGCTCGTTTCCCTCGAACTGATCCTGCACCTCGCCAACCAGTTCTTCAAGAACATCTTCCAGCGTGGCAACGCCTGCCGTACCGCCGTATTCATCCAGCACAACGGCGATATGCTGGCGCTGCACCCGGAAACGGGCCAACAGTTGGTCAACAGGCAGCGTTTCGGGTACAAAAATCGCGTCCCGGATCAGATCGCGGATGCTTGTCGTATCCTGGTGGTTTGCCAGCACATGAATCAGGTCTTTGACATGAACGATGCCGATAATGTGATCGCTGTCGCCTTCATAAACCGGAAACTTCGAATAAGACAGCGTATCCGCCAATCTGATCAGATCGCTAATCGCGGCATCGCTATCAATCATGATCACTTCGGTGCGGGGAATCATCACCTGCCGGGTGACCATCTCGCGCAGATCAAAAACCGCATGCAGGATTTCGCTGCTCCCCGTCACGCAAGACGCCGCCCTGGGCGCTTTCGACCACAATCTGCTTGATTCCTCGACGGAAAACAGCGACGAATGGCCGCCCTTCAGTTCCAATCCTGCCGAGCGGAGCACCCCATTCGCGATCGCAATCAAGCAGCCGGTTGAAAGGGCTGGTGATCCAGCGGAACCCATTCATGGGCAGGGCTGTCACCAGGGCCAGCCGTTCCGGGGCACGCAGGGCCGCAACCTTCGGAATCTGTTCGCCAAAAATGACGTGCAGGCCGCTAACGATGATCAGCGAGAGGGCTAATGGCAACGCCTGGACAAACTTTTCTGCTGCGGGGGACAAACCGTCGAATCCGGAAAAGAGGCTGCCCAGAATTGATTGGAAGGCATTTTCACCCACGATGCCGAGGGCCAGCGAGGCGACCGTGATGCCAAGCTGCGAAGCGGCGATCAGGCGATCCCGGCTGGGCGGATCGTCGACCCAACGGTGGACGATGCGGGCCGCGCGGTCATTGGACGCACTGATCTGATCGATTTTGGAGCGGCGCGAGGCGACAATCGAAAATTCGACCATCACGAAAAAACCATTGATGCCAATCAGCACAGCGAGAAGCAACAGTTCCAGAATAAGCGTTTCCGTTGAAACGGATTCAGTTTCCATAAGGGGGTTTAATTCGCCTGAAAAAAGACTGCTGCGCCGTAGCCGACAACCTGGGTGTAGTCACGATTGATATTGCCCGAGGTGGCATAATTGACAATCTGTGCCGTGTCCGCCCCCAGTTCCCGGGCGGCGATCATGACCGCGGCTATCGCGCCCCGGCCACAGGCAAACCCTGTACCGTCTGCCTCCGCCTGAATCACAGCGGCTGGATCAAAGGCGGCAACCGCATCGAGCAGCGTTTGATCCAACGCATTGGCGAGATCCTGCGGATAAAAATGGGAAAGATCGGAACTGGCAACCAGGAGCACGTTTTGCCCGCGCAGCACGTCTGCCAATGCGTGGCCCAATTTTTGCGCTGTCGCCAGTGATTGATCCACCAGGGCGAGGGGCAGCAGCCGGAAATTTCCCAATGTGCGCTGCAAAAAGGGAAGTTCAATTTCCAGGGAATGTTCCGGATCGGAACGAACGGCGGCAACCGCTAGGGTTTGCCGGAGCGCGCTGAGTAAATCGTGATCGACGGGCACATCTCCCAGCGGCGTCCGGTAAGCCGTGTGCGCCGTTGTAATAATCGGAGCCGGATAGGGGTAGTGAGATGGGCCAACCAGGGCGACCACGTCAACAGGTAGGCCCTGCACCAGTTTATAAGCATGGCCTGCCACTGGACCGGAATATTGATGACCTGCATGCGGGACCAACAAACCGATCAGCCGCCCGTCGATGGACGAGACAGCGGCCTGGGCGATATACGCATCAATAGACCGGGCAAGCTGACCGGCATCGCCCGGATACCATTTGCCTGCAATGGGCGATGGACGTACATCGCGTGGTTGAATGGTCATATCCTACCTTAGTTACTCATTGTGAACTCATTGTAACATGACGGATCATCCCCACACAAGGTAAGCCCGTTATAATTAGGACACGCGTCTGTTTCGCAAAAATGGGAGATGATCCTGGTGAATTTGCCCTCCGACCCCGACCATTACCCGCGCCTGCGCCTGATGCTGGAAAAACGGTGGCGCTTTAAACCCAATTGGCCAATTCTAATAGCCCTGGCGATCCTGGTGCTGCTGCTCCTGCTGACCGGGCTGCCGTTCCTGCTGCCATTGGGCGGACCGTCCAGCGTGGACCCGGAATCCCTGATCGATCCCAACGGCGCGTTTGTGATGCTGAAAAACGGCGAACGCCTCTATTATGTCCATGAGCCGCCCAGTGGGCCGCCTGGCGGGCCGCATGGCGGGGACACTATTGTGCTGCTGCACGGCTTCGGTGGTTCTACCGTGACATGGGCAGAAACAATTCCTGTGCTGGCGGAGGCCGGATATAACGTTTATGCGTTGGACCTGCGGGGATTCGGCCTGAGTGATAAAGGGTGGGAAGCCAACTACAGCCGGGATGCACAGACGGTACGCCTGATCGCCTTTATGGATGCGCTGAATATCAATCGAGCGGTCCTGGTCGGCCACTCGATGGGTGGCGGCGTTGCAGTGGCGGCTGCCCTGGCCCACCCAGAGCGGGTGTCAAAGCTGGTGCTGGTCGATGGTGCAGTTCTGGGTGAGTCTTCGTTTGCTGTTCCCGATTTTTTGCTCAAGCTACCGTTTACGCGGCGTTGGGCGCAGTTCGCGATTCGCCGCGCCGTGACTCCAGACCTCACCGCCGATTTGCTGACAGATGCAGCCGCTAACGACGCGGCGATTACGCCGCAGCTAATCGATTTGTACCAGCGTGTACTGGCTACTCCGGGGTGGGACCTGGCACTGCTGGCGATGGTGCGCGATACGCGGCGGAACCATCCCCTTCCGGTGAGCGACCTACGTGTGCCAACCCTGATCGTCTGGGGTGAACAGGACACCTGGGTTTCCCCGGCAGATGGCGCTGAGTTAGAACGGTTAATTCCTGGCGCGCGACGGGTTGTGCTTCCCAACGTGGGACATTTACCTATGCACGAGGCTCCGTCTGATTTTCAGGCGGCACTGGTGGATTTTTTGCGGGAATAACTATCTATATTGGGCGCGGCTTAGCTGCGCCCGCAGGCAAGCGGCGTCCCTACAAAAACGACCAGACTAGAAATCAAAACCGGGGTGATGGCCCCGGTTCTGTGCATCTATGCTGTGCTCGATTTAATAGAGACGGGCCAGAACGTCGCTTTCGTCCATGAGCAGATAGGTCTTGCCGTCAAATTTGACCTCTGTTCCGGTGTATTTGGGGAACAGCACGCGATCTCCCACCTTGAGATTAGTGGTCATCTCTTCCGAATCGCCAACTGCCTCAACGGTTCCCTGCTGCGGTTTTTCTTTGGCGGTTTCGGGCAGCAAGATGCCGCCGGGAGTCTGCAATTCGCCCTCGATGGGCAGAACGAGAACACGCGCGCCGAGCGGCTCAATTTTGATTTTGTCAGCCATTCCATTTTCTCCTTGTACGAGATAAAACCCAGATTAGATCGATGACAACGCTACCGCAGCCTTCAGTTTTTCCAGGAGCATCGTTTCGGGTGCAGCGCCTTCGATGTAGGTCTTTTCGTTGATCACGGTGCGCGGAACGCCCATCACGCTGTAACGCTGTCCCAGGTGGGGAAACTCGGTCACTTCCACCATATCCGCTGTTACCTTGTCTGAGGCAAAGGCGAGTTGGTGCGCCAGCACAACGGCATTGGGGCAGTATGGGCAAGTGGGTGTCACAAAGACCTGGAGATGCAGCGGCTTATCCAGTTTTTCCAGGAAGGCGAGTGTTTTTGCGTCCAGACTCAGCGCTTGCGTCCCGACCATAATCAGGGCTTCGATCAGGGACGTAAATTCGTAGCCCGATGGGATGCCGTAGAACCGGATACCATAATCTTTGTCATCTTTTCCCATCACGGCAACAGCGGGGATTTTGTCGATCTGCATTGATTGGGCAAGCTCTCCGTCTTTCACGAAATCGTGAACCTGCACCGTGACAAAATCGGACAGTTCCGCCACTTCTTCTACGATCTGGCGGGTTTCCTTACAATATCCACACTCGAATTCCTGGGTATACAGGTGAAGCGTAACAGGTGACTTCAACCCGGCTAACAAATCACGGACCTGATCCTGGGTTTCTTTGTCCATCAGAGGCATGGAATTATCCTTATGTATTGCTTTTGCGGCACATACTACCCGATTAGATGCAGTGATCAGCCGTTGGTTGCGCTGTCTCTGACCCATCATAGCGCTAAAAACAACCTGTTTCTAAAAGAAATTCGTTAGAGGTAGGGTTTGTACGAAGGGGATATAATACAACTATCTAGCTCAAGTGAGAAGCATTCACAAACTAAGGATGTACGTATGCAAGAACTCATCGATCTTATTCTAGGTGGGCGGAATCGTAGAAGACGGCGCGAAAGCGGCATCGGGGAAGAGATATCCCAAACCATCAGCGGTGTAACCAAGTTTTTGATCGGCTGCGGCTGTATCCTGGTCGCCGCCATCGTGGCCGGAATTATCCTGCTCGTCGGGGGAGTCATTACCCTGGGAGACAAGGCTATAGTCGTTCTCGTGGTGGTCGGCATGATTATTGTTGCCGTTGCGTCACTCATCCGCAGCACGGTTATTGACCGGTTTCCG
Source organism: uncultured Chloroflexia bacterium (assembly GCA_963753545.1). Lineage (GTDB taxonomy): Bacteria > Chloroflexota > Anaerolineae > Aggregatilineales > Aggregatilineaceae > CAVWCQ01. Next base: position 2,834,245 of record CAVWCQ010000008.1, on the reverse strand, counting down.
GGCCAATAAGCAGATCGAGAGGAGCGCGTGGGTCAACCGTTGCGCTCCTCATCCTCAAAATCATCCTCACCGGAAAACTTAGATTCAGACAGCATATCAAGGATAGCCTGCCCAGTAATGAACACGCGGCGAATACCACTTGGCTGGCTGGCGCGCAGTTGACCGGAAGCCAGCAGCCGTTTGACGGTGCTCAGACTGACGTTGAGAATTTCGGCCACTTCGGCGCGGGAATAGACGCGCGTCGGGACGATTTCTGGCCGCTCGGAGTGATGTTTGCTCATACCATTCGCTCCATTTAAATAACAAAAGACAATCTCACCGCAGAGAGCGCGGAGAGCGCAGAGAAAAAAAAGTAAAAAGCGCGAGAATTATCATTCTGCTGCTGTATCTCGCTCAGCTTATGGAAAACTTTGCCAGGCCCACTGCATCGGATCAACCTGATTGCCGCCGACCCACATTTCCCAGTGAAGATGAGGTCCGGTTGCGCGGCCCGTTGAGCCAACCAGGCCGATGATCTGGCCGGGCGCAACGATTTGACCAACCGTGACATCAATTTCGCTCTGGTGCCAGTACCCTGTATAGACGCCCCAGCCGTGATCGATGATGGTCGCATTGCCGCGCACGGGTAGATTTTCGGCCAGGACGACGACGCCCGCAGCCGGGGCGACAATGGGAGAACCAGGACCACCGCCAAAGTCGGTGCCGCTGTGGAAGGTATCGAGCGCGCCATCGTTATAGTCGCGCCGAGTGCCAAATTCGGATGTAATCGCGCCGGAAGAGGGAAGCCCCATTGGCCCGTCAAAATAACGCTGGGCCGTAAAGCCGCTCATGGTCGTTGCAATACGTTCCCATTCCGGCTCGTTTACTTCGGGGGTCAGCAGTTCCTGCTGGTCGCTTGCCAGGGTTATTGTTTCTGTCCCATAACCGCCATCATCGACGCGCAGCCGGAGTGTCAGCGCCGCCTGACTTCCATCGGATCGGGTGGCGACGAGTTCGATAGGGTAGATACCGCCGACCGTAAAGGCATGCACCCCAAACAGGGTGTAGTACTCCGTGTTATTCTCCGTCGCGATATTGAGAGGGTAACCCATAAACGTGCCCGCCAGAGTAACAGGTTCTGTAGTCGTCAGGTGCAAGCTGACCGTTTCACCCTGAACGGCAGGGATGGGATTAATGATACATGCCTCGAATGGAGGGGCCAGATCAACCGGGGTTGAGTCGCTGGTTACCGGAATCCACAGCCGTTCACCCGTAAAGAGGGGCACAGCAAAGGTGAGGTTGTTGGCCTGAAATAAGCTGTCAAGCGTGACTTCGTAGCGCAGGGCGAGCCGGAACCAGTTCTCGCCGGGAAGGGCATGCACCAGCAAACCAGGAGCTACGAGACTTGAATTGGCGGACCCCTGGCTGATGGTTAATTCCTCACCCACGTAGAGCTGCCGTGGGCTTGTGATGAAATTGCTGGCAGAAACGCTCTCGACGGTTGTGTGATAACTGCGAACGATTGTTTCCAGTGTCTCACCGGGATGGATGATCACCGTGACGAGAGCGCCAGGGGTATTGCTTTGTGCGCCAGGAATCAGCAACCGCTGCCCCACCGTAATATACTGGGGATCGGTGATTCCGTTTGCTTCAGAAATCGCTTCAACGGTGGTTCCATACAACATGGCGATATGGAACAGAGTTTCGCCGCGCTGGACCACATGAATTGTCACCCCGCCTGGCGTATTGCCTGTACCATCCTGGGCAGCCACCCGGTACGGTGCAGCAAGACATAACAAGATGAGCGCGACAAGCAAAGCCCGGTGGATGGTTGTGATCATGCTATTCGTCTCGCTGGCGGATTACCTCTAGCAGATCGTAGGCAGCGTTGAGGCGGTCAAGCGCCGTCTGCGCCAATGGTATGCCGGAAGCTGCGGTGCTGGCCAGTGTCTGGCTCTGGCATGAAGATTTGTAGATTGCCCGTGCCTGATATGCCAGATCCAATCCCTCATTGACCAACTGAACAGCGTTCTCAAGCTGGGGATCGGACACATTCGGCGCGTTGATTATGGCTTGCTGGTCGGGCGTCCACTCAAAGGGGGCGGGCCACGCTTGCAGGGTGCAGAAGGAGGTTGACATGGCTTCTCCCGCCTGTGCCTGCTGCCAGCGGTCAATCATGCCGCTCTTATAGCGATTTTGCAGATCGCCAATTACCACTAACCGGTCCGAGAGGCTGCGCCGGACCGCAGCGTAGTCGAGTATCCGGATAGGGCAGTTGGGTCGCGGTTGGCAGCGGTGTGCGGCTTGGCAACAGCGTTACGGTTGGTGTCACGCCAGGTTCAGGCGTATTGCTCGGCAGCACCCCGGTTGGCAGCGGTGTCGCCGTTTCGGGAACTCCGGTTGAAGTTACTGTTGGCGTAAATGTATTAGTCGGTGTAAGTGTGATGGTTGGGCCAAAGGTGGGCGCGGGATGCAAAATTGCTTCCTGAAGCGTCGTCGATTGGATGGAGAGTTCATACTCAACCTGATTCAACTTATCCGATGCATCGAGCAGTTCCTGAATCTGGGGCGACTTGATCGAACAGGTGTGATCCCAGATCAACTGCGCCTGCCGCAGCGTCGTATCCAGGGTGATATCCAGATTGATGGCGATAATCGCCAGATCACTGTAGGTTTGCATGTCGATGTGAGCGAACCGCAGCGGGTCCGGGCGGTTATAGGCAGCGGAACACTTCACCTCACCGGACGAATAATACTGAGCGATTTCACCGCGCATGCTGTTGACATCTTCAGAGGCCTTCTGAATCCGATCCTGCATGCGGGCGGTGAGCGTCTCCCGCGGGGTGGGGATGGTTTGAGTCTCCTGATCGGGCGACTTATCTTTATCGCCCCCTGAAGGCAGCACCCGTACCACGACGTTCGCCAGGACCAATACGACCAGCGTTACAACCAGTATGGGCAGCAGCCTGCTCATCAGCGGGCTTGGGGCAGATAGGTGAGCAGTTTCACCCTGCTGCAAGGCTTTAAAGTAAGCCAGCGCATCGTGGGCAGTCTGTCGAACACGCTCATCGTCATCCTGGAAATAGACATTTCGAAGGAACGGGATGACTGCCGGATCAGCCGTCGCTGCCAGACGCTGGCATGCACGGCGGCGCGCATTTGGATCCGGATCTTGGAGCTGCTCTACCAGGGGTTCCCACTGCGGCTTGCTGCTCATAAAACCTCTTTATTTAAACTAACTGATTTATGCTTGCCACAATAATACGCTATGTCTCCTACTTGGCAAGCACGGTTTGATTTTATGGCTCACGAACGGTAAACTTGCAGTGTCCCTCGTTTACTTCCTGATTTGTTCCGGGACCAAAGTTAGCATAACCATCCGTTATCGCCTCATCCCAACTCAGTAAATATGTCACTTCGTGTTCCCCGGCGCTCAGTTTGCCGACGGGATAATACCAATAAACGTACCAGAGGCCACCTTCTAGCTTGACTTCCGATGCATAGTTCGCCCAGTTTTCAAGCTTCTCCCCATCAAGACGAACGGTATAGTTTGCATGTTGCAGATGCGGTTCCACATACTCCTGCCGGGTTACATACCAACTCCACCAGATATAAACGTTATCATTGGTGGTAGGCGTGGCAGGCGCTTCGCCCTTGTCAATGCAGTACGCCAGAATATTGACACTGTTTGGAACGGGTGTTGGGCCAGGGGTTCGATCGACGGTGCTGGCCGATCCGGGCGTGTTTGGGGCAGTGGTCGGAACTGCGGCGACAACGGTCTGGTAATCGGTATCTACCAGATCTGCTCGAACCCACAACTGCTGCGGTTCGCCTTCTTCTGGTGTGTAAAGGACTTCGTACCAGTCAAATCCCCTATCGTCTGTGACGATACTCAAAACCCCAATATCTGTGCCTGATGGGACACTGACGACAATACGCGCATTCGCATCCGGGCTTTCGCGCAGATTAACGCGGTTACTGGTCGAACTAATCACACCTGGAACAATCGGCGTCACCGTTGGACTGGGCGTGATAGTCAATGTAGGTGGTACAAACGTATTGGTCGGTTCAGGAGTGTTGGAAGGCGTCAGCGTCACGCTGGGAATTGGCGTGGCCGTAAAACGCGGCGTATAGCTGACAATAGGCTTAACGGTTCGTGTTGGCAGCCCTGGCAAGGCGGCGCTTTGTGTGGATCCCGATGACGATTCGCTGGACGGTTCGCATGCCGCCGCAAACAGAACCAGACAACATACCAGGAGTGCCCAGCATGAGCGTTTCTTCATCACGACACAACCTCCCTGGGGAGCAGATTTTGCAAAATCGTGATCAGCTTAACAGCAATCGGCCTGATGCACAACCTGACCTTAAAACAAAACCCGCCAAACGACGGGTCGACCAGCTTCGACTGTTTGGGAAATTCTCCCTAAAATGGTCTTACAGCCGCTATGATTCGGTTGGTTGTTCGCCAGCATGTGATTGTCGCCCCGATTTGAGCAGCAGCCGCACACGGTCAATTAAGCTGTTGGCAATATAAGGTTTGGTCACATACCCGTCAGCACCGCATTCCAATCCACGCCGGATGGTATTGGGATCGGCTTTGGCGGACAAGATCAGGACGGGTGTCTGGTCAAACTGTGACAGCAAGCGAATTTCTCGCAAGATATCAAAGCCGTCCATGCCGGGCAGCATCAAGTCCAAAATAATCAGGTCTGGCGTTTCCGTTGATAAATACTGCATGATCTCAACGCCAGAAAGAAAGGTTTTTGACTCTGCACCGATGCGACGCAGGAGCATTGTGATCAACTTCAATAATTCATAATCATCATCTACAACAGCAATTTTAGGGGCTGAAAATTCTTGCGCGTCACTCACCTCGGAACCCTCATCAGTGGCTTTGTCAATGAACGATTTTATCCTTAATTATGAATAAAGCGATAAGGCCGTATTTCCGAGGATGATAGAATTACGTACAGTTTTACCCTTTGCCGAGAGGACAGGCAAATTTTCGGTACAAGAACTGCGTATCGATTTTTAGGCATCGGGGTTTTTAAGGGTACACTATTACGTGCAACGGTCATCAAGGTCGAGGATGTAGGTTTATGAGCGCTCTTTCAGTTATTCTGGTCATTGTTCTGGGATACCTCATTGGTTCGTTCCCAACTGCCTATATAGTGGCCCGTGCAAAGGGCGTTGACATCTTCAAAGTCGGCAGCGGCAACATGGGTGCCAATAATGTGGCCCGTTCCTGCGGCCTCCAGTATGGTATCTTTGTCTGGGCCTGGGATGGACTGAAGGGGATTGCGGCTATCCTGTTGGCGCGCTTGATTGTTCCCGACAACCAGACGGCGGCCAGCGTGTTGGCGGCTGTATCCGTAGTAGCCGGGCACAACTGGTCGTTCCTGGCGACAATCATCACGGGCAGCCTGCGCGGTGGCAAAGGCGCTGCGACGGCAAGCGGGACATTTATTCTGCTCGCTCCAACCCTGCTGGTGGTTTTTGCTCTGGCCCTGGCTGGCGCGATCATCCTGCTCACCCGGTATGTCTCGCTGGCTGTGCTGACCGCCGTAGCTGTGGGCGCTATCGGGATCGCCCTGCTGGTTGGCCTGGGTCAAATGGACCCGATCTACAGTGTCTATCTGTTTGTTGCCTACATGATTTTTGTGCGGCACCGTGCGAATATCTACAGCCTCATTCGCGGCACGGAACGTCGTCTTGGGGAACATGTTTAATCCTGTATGATTTGTCTGCGGAAAACGTTTAGACGCCCGACCCGAACAGGTCGGGCGTTCCTGATTATGGTAGCTGTCCTGCTGGCGTCGTGCGCCGATTCCAGCCCGACGCCACCTTCTATCATCGTATCCACATCTGCCCCTCGAATGAGTTCCACAGCCCCTGAACTTCCAGCAACCTGGACTCCCACCTTCACCATGACTCCCCGGCCTCCCACCCTGACACCAACCCAGACGAGGACGCCAACCATCACACCCACCCTCGATGCCAAGACAGTGTGCGAACAGTTCAGCATAGTCACGGTGCCCAATGATGGTGTGAAAGTGGCTTTCGATGGACGAGTTGCTTATAGCTGGCAGGGCGCGCCTTCTGATGCTGCCAGTTTATCTCACCGTGATCAACCGGGAAACGAACGAGGGGATTTTAGTGCAGTGGCAAGCGTCACAGGCATTTAACATGGCAGTTGATATGCTCCTTCTGCCAGCGCCCGGACTCTATGACTGGACACTCTCTGTTCACTACGAAGCGCTGGGCGATCTCTGCCCGGTTAGCGGATGGTTCGAGCGTTTGGAGCAAGCAAGCCCCACCGCGACTAGTGAGGCTACTGAAGCGTTGACAGAAGCGCCTGAAGATTAACTGCTGGGCCGTTTGGAACGTGTGTGGGGCACTTTAGCACCGCCCCCCGCATAGTCGGGAGCGAGAATGCTCAGATTCTGGCAGGTGCGACGGTCTAACAGGCGGCTTTTGAGAACCGGGTCGAGTTCTTCGAGTGTTTGGGCTGTGGTGAACACCGTTGGCAGTCCGGCGAGATAGCGGTATTCGGCAATCTGGCGTAGTTTTTCCCTTGCCCAGGACGTCGCGCCGCTGGCATCAATCTGATCGAGGACCAGCAGCGGCACGGACTGAATTTCAATGAACCGCTGATCAAAGGAAACGTTGGAGTCTGGGCTAAAAGCGGCGCGCAGGTAGTCAAGGAGATCGGGCACGCTGATGAAGATCACCTTTTCCCCGACACTTTGGCGGTAGTTCGCAATCGCCGCTGCCAGATGCGTTTTTCCGCTGCCGTGCCCACCCATCAATAGCAGCCAGCCCTGAGGGTGTTTAGCGAAATCGATGGCAAGTTCATAGACCTTGTGCAGATTTCCATACTCGTTGGGCGGCAGGCTGTGCTGGCGCAGATCGAACGTCTCAAACGTTTTGCTGCCATATAGTCCCAGCCGGGAAAGCGTGTTTGTCTGTGCCCCAACATGCTCCCCACGGCGGAAGTCGGGCAGTTGGAGAGAGATGCTGTTTGTCAGGTTACGGTCCACAAGACGGCTCTGGACGCGCGGGTCCAGTGCGCCAATGTCACTGTTTGTCGTGATCACCGTTGCCAGCCGGTGCATATAACGGTGATTGATGATCTGGTACAGTTTTTCCTGCGCCCAGGGGGTGGGGCTTTCGGCACCGAGATCATCCAAAACGAGCAGCGGCGTGGTGCGTACCTGCTCGAACAATTCGTCGTAATCCACTTCGGAAGAGGGGCCAAACGCCGAGCGCAGATGATCGAGCAGGTCGGGCACGGTGACAAATATCACGTTTCTGCCCGATGCCAGTTGTTCATTAGCAATAGCGGCGGCGAGATGGGTCTTGCCCGTGCCAAAACCGCCCTGGAAAAACATCCAGCCCTGGGGATCCGCGGCGTAGGTAACCGAGCGGTCAAAGGCGGCGCGTAGAGCCAGCGATTGTTCGTCATTTAATCCTGGCAAATCGAGCACAAACGTATCGAACGTTTTATCCTGAAACGCGCTCAAATTGCTCGTTTTGAACAGGCGGGCCTGTTTGCGGGCCGCGATCTCCTCGTGTTGGCAGACGCACGGAAAAGCCTTGCCAAAGTCGGGATGCCCAACCGGCACGTTTTTCGTGACGTAACCCATGCCGCCACAGATCGGACATTCATCACTGCTAGTAGTCGATGAAGTCCGAGAGTTCCCCTTCGATATATTTGTACCGATCTGTTTCAGATGCTTGTCTAGCGGATCCACTGTCTTTTCCTTCATTCTGCCATCGTTTGAGAATGGTCAGGACGTAACGCCAGCTTCTTTTATTGTTTGTCACCGCAAGGCCGATGGCTTCTTCAATCCAGGAAACCGGATAGGTTCGTTCGGCGTCGCGCAATTCGTCCACAATCAGCGGCGTCAAAGGTCCGATGTTTTGTTCGTAAAGGGTGAAGATATTGGGCCGTTCGACCATGAGGCTGATCGGAGTTGAGCGCTGCCCAATCAACAAGCGCCCCTCTTCAATGGCGCGGACGGCATTACGCCCGCGTGTTGTATTCATAAAATACAGGTCTTCCGGTTCCGCGCCGTCGCGGGTGGTCACGTGCAGCAGCGTCCCGCGTGATGTGGCGCGTTCCAGCGCATCCGACCAGCCGTTCCGCTGCCACGTTGGGATCTTCTGCCAGCCCGCTGAGAAACAGCTTATCCTGAAGAATCTCGCGGCGAGACAGGTAGCGGGCTTCGCCTTCCTGCTGCTGAAGCACCCAAAAGCAGTAGAGGGTCAGTTTCAATTCGGCAAGGTGATCAATCCCTGGCAGCAGATCGCTGAAAAACAGGTTAGGTATGCTGGTTGTACGGGTCTTGCCCGGCGGAAATCCCTTAAAGCCTACCATCACAACTGTGCTTTCTGTTTAGAATCCAGCGAGATCGACGTCTGTTTTTCGCAAATTGGCAAACTGCGTCAGTTCTTTTCGGAAGTAAAGGGCGATGCTGCCCGTTGGACCATTGCGGTGTTTGGCGACGATGACATCTGCCTGATTGGGGCGTTCGGTTTCTTCATTGTAGACCTCGTCGCGGTAGATGAACAAGACTACGTCCGCGTCTTGCTCGATGCTGTTATGGACGATTAGATCGTTTGCCAGGAAGTTCTCCGGCCCCGGAACGGTCAGATCGTAAACGTCCGTTTCGCCGTCTGGTGTTATTGATCTAATTCGGTCCCAATAAACATCGCTGGATGTCACGTAAAGTCCTCCCCATCCCTGCGAAGCAGAGCTTCGCTTTCCCTTCCCCCACGCAAGCGGAGGGAAGGGAGATAAGGCTTCGGAAGTATTCGTGTCACTATAAATACCAGCTAATTGTGGTGCAGCAATGGAAGGTAATGCGATCTGGTCGCTCTCGGTCAGTTCATCCAGCCGCTTCCAGCCATGTATGGTCAGGAAGCGATGATTAGCTGTCGCTTGAATGCTTCGTCCGAGCGCAGTCGTCAGGCGATAGACAGGCTTCGTTCCTGTACAGAAGGCGTTGGTAACCGTGTGATTCTCAACCTTCCAAGTTGTCGTATTCAGGCTCGAAACACAAAAACCCGAGCGCCCGGCAAGATCACGAATGGGGACATATGTGCCGGACTCCGGCAGGTAGATGAGTGAATCGCCCGCTAAACAGCCAGACTCACGCAAATCCGAGAGCTGCGGGCGCTTGTCCTGGCGCTGCTCGACGGCGCGGGAAAGCTGGGCCGCGGCAATCACGGGGACATTCAACTCGCGGGCAAGCTGTTTGAGATTGCGCGAGATGAAGCTGATTTCCTGCACGCGGTTATCGCCGTGCCCCATCCCGGAATTCATCAACTGCAAGTAGTCCACCATGACCAGATCCAGGCCGTATTCGCTGTAGAGGCGGCGGCACTTGGTGCGCATCTGGAGGGGTGTGAGGGCGGGTGTATCGTCCATATAGACCTTCACCCCGCTCAGGTTGCCTGTCGCTTCGACAAAGAGCGCCCATTCACGCTCGTCAAGCTGGCCCTGGCGCAGTTTTTGCGTGCCGATCCCGGTTTCTGCCGAAACGAGGCGCTGCACGATCTGCTCGTTGCTCATTTCCATGCTGAATATAGCCGTACGCGCCTTGGCACGCGACGCATTCAACGCTACGCTGAGCAGCCAAGATGTTTTGCCCATACCGGGCCGCCCCGCCACAATGATCAGGTCCGATTTTTGCAGGCCGCCCAGCAGGTTATCGAGATCGGTGAATCCGGTTGGAACACCAAGCGGTTCGTCGCCGTGTTCGTAGAGGCTTTCGATCCGGTCAAAATAATCGCTGATGACGAGGCGGATGGGCACCAGTTCTTTACGCAGCCGCCGTTCGGTTACGGCGAACAGAGAGGCTTCGGCCTTATCGATTACCTCATCAATGTCGGCGCTTTCGTCGTGGGCAAGCTGCGCAATATCACTCGCCGCGCTCAACATACGCCGCCGGATCGCCGCACGCTCCACAATGTGGCCATATGCTTCGGCGTAGATAGAGGATGGCGTGTGGTTGATCAGATAGGTGACATACGCCGCGCCGCCGATTTCTTCCAGCCGTTCCTGCTGGCGAAGTTCCTCGACGAGGGTCACATAGTCAATTTCCTCATTACGCTGGTGGATGCGAACAATCGCTTCCCATACCCAGGCATTACGCACGATAAAAAAGTCATCTGCCTGCAAAAAAGATGCAACCTCGAAGAGCGCCTCCGGGTTGATCAGAATAGAGCCAAGAACGGCTTCCTCAGCTTCCACGCTGTGAGGAGCCATTCGATCAGGGCGAAGTACGTCCGACTCGTGCTAACTCATATATTCCTTCGTTATAGGTGGGTTAAAAACGGGGGTCGCCTGCCGAGCGCCCCCGTCTTGAGTGTGCAATTAAAAATGCTAGCCGAGGGTTACTCGTCGTCTTCGTCAGTGTCCAGATCATCCAGGTCTAACGATTCAACGAAATCTTCAAAAATGCTCAGCCGGTTCTTTCCTTCCGACTCAGACTTGCCAGGCGTATCCGTCGCTTCACTTTCGACTTCTTCATCCGGCATAATAGCGGCCCGGTCCATTACAGATTCTTCAACATAGAGGGGCACATCCAGACGCACAGCGAGGGCGATGGCATCGCTTGGTCGTGAGTTGATCTGCCGAGTTGTGCCATTCAGTTCAATAACAATCTGAGCGTAAAATGTGTCCTGGCGTAGATCGTTCACAACGATGTGCTTAACCTGCCCGCCCAGTTCCGCGATGACCGATTTTAACAGATCGTGGGTGAGGGGACGCTCCATCGTCATGCCTTGCAGCTTGACGGCGATAGCTTCGGCTTCACAGGGGCCAATAAAAATAGGCAGGTATTTGCCGCTGGCCGGGTCTTTAAGGATGACAACACGGAGCTGCGACATCAGGCTGACGCGAATGCTATCGATGTAAACTTTGATCATTAAAATTGTCCCTAAAACTTCCACGTACCGGACGGGTAACAGTGGTTCAACTAGGATTGATTATACCATCAACTTTAAAATGCCAGCAAAGCACTGCTATTCGAGATGCTCCTCACCCGACTGCGATTCGTCCATATCTTCTTTCTCTTCGGGATCAGGGTTTTCTTCAGGTAATTCGAGTGCTGTATGCTGGGATATCTCCTCTGCAGGAGGAAGGGCAATATCCTCGATTTCTTCTTCTAACTTCAATTCTTCGGGCAGCGGCAGCGCTGCCGGATCGAAGGTCTGGAAGGCTTCGTGGCTAATCATCGTGATCTTGCCGTCGATAAAAGCGCCTTCTTCCGTCGCAATGGCTGTCGCGTTGATATCCCCCCAGACACGCCCCGTGCGTAAAATTTGCACCTTTTTGCCGCTGACATTGCCCCGAACTGCGCCTGCGATTGAGACATTTTTGGCATGAATATCAGCCGTAATTTTGGCTGTTTCACCAACCAGGACATTTCCGTCAATCTCTAATGTGCCTTCGAATATGCCATCCAGCCGAATATTGGCTTGACTCTTCAGATCACCCTTCAACGTTGCGCTGGCTCCCAGTACGGTTTCGAAACCAACTGGCTGCCGAACCGAAGCTGGAGCAGCGGCAGGCGGTGCACTGGGTTCGGTTGCGGTTAGCGGAACGGGGGCAGAAGTCTGCTTGCGGCTACCAAAGATCGACATCAGAAGAAATCCTTCTCAACATGCAGATCATTTTGCCCAAAACTATACTCACTCTGTTAGAGGGAGTCAATTCATCCCCAAAAACAAAACAGGGGGAATGCATATCCCCCTGCGCAGATGGATGATTAATGGATGAGGCTAGACTTTCGCGTCCGTCTCGGGCACAACCGTCTGCCGCGCGCGGCGTTCCGCCAGGTATTCCTTCAGGAAATGGTAAGCAGGGGGCATGACGGAAACGATGATGATCAGGAAGATGATCGGCAGCAGGTACTTATCGACGTTTGGAATGGCATTGCCCAGGAAATACCCGGCGCTGCAAACACCGACCGCCCAGCCGAAACCACCAATGACATTAAATGAAATGAAGCGGCGGTAATGCATGGTACCAACGCCCGCAACAATGGGGGCGAAGGTGCGCACAATGGGCATAAAGCGGGCAATGACAATGATTTTGCCGCCATGTTTTTCATAGAGAGCCTGCGCCCGGTAGACATACTTCTTCTTGAAGAACAGCGAGTCTTCGCGCTGGAACAGCTTGCTTCCCACGCGATGTCCGAACCAATAGCCTACACTATCGCCCGCTACGGCAGCAATGAAGCAGCCGATGGCAAGCAGTGGGTAGTTGAGATAGCCCTGCGAGGCGAGAAAGCCCGCGGTGAACAGCAAACTGTCACCGGGCAGGAAGAACCCGATCAACAAGCCGGATTCGGCAAAGATGATAGCAAAAACACCGATATAACCAACGGTTCGGATAAATTCTTCAAGATTGAAGTGAATCAGTTGTTCCATCAGACATGGCCCTCAATAGCTGTTGATATAAGATGAGCGGGCAGCAAGCCGACCATCCCAAGCGGCGAAGTGTATCACATAATACGGTGAAAACACAGAGTTTCCTCACAATGAAAGACAAGTTCTGGCGAAGTTGTTGGGTATGTTATAATGCAGCCAGCGTGGATTCACCAGGAAGAAACTCCATGACACGGACGCTTGTCATAGCGAACCAGAAGGGCGGCGTCGGCAAATCAACCTCTGTGATGAATCTGGGGGTGGCGCTGGCGGAGAAAGGTTCGCGGGTGCTGCTGATCGATCTGGATCCTCAGGGTGGGTTGACTGCCGCGTTTGGGATTGATACGTACGATATCCGGCGCAGCGCTTATTCCCTGATCATGTACAGCCACATTTCGCTGGCGCGTGTGATGCGCCCGGTGCGGGGCAGACTGGCCCTGGTCCCGGCGAGCGTGGATCTGGCAGCAGCGGAAATTCGGCTGGCGGCGATGCCCGATCGGGCAAATCGTCTGCGGCAATCCTTGCAGCAAAGCCGGATTCCGTTTGACTACATCCTGATTGACACGCCGCCCGGATTGGGCATTATGGCGGCAAACGGCCTTGTCGCAGCCGACGAAGTGCTGATCCCGGTGCAGTGCCAATACCTGGCGATGCGCGGTGTGCGGCCTCTGATGGATACAGTCGTGCGTGTGAAAAACAATCTCAACCCCAAGCTGCGCCTGGGTGGTCTGTTCGGGACCATGTACAAGCCCGATTCGCCGCACGCCCAGGAAGTAGTGGAAGAACTGCGGTCTGTTTTTGGACCGAAAATGTTTAAAACCCTGATCCTGTACGATGATGTGGTCGCAGAAGCACCGATTGCTGGCCTATCCGTGCTGGAATATGTTCCCCGGCACCCGATCTCACAGGGCTACCGGACATTGGCAGAGGAGATCACACATGGACGATACACATCATGAACGGCGGCCCAGAGCTTCACTGCGCGGAAAAGGACGAGAAATTCTGCTCGGACAGCATGGCAGTGATGAACTGGAGGAAGTCAATGCCCTGGTTGAACCCCCCAGTGCGGATGTTTCGCAGCAGAGCATCGATCCAGCCGCGCTGACCTTGACGCCGGACGAAAAAGCATCTTTGCTCGATTTTGATGATATTCCCAACCGTGAACTCCTGGAGTCCGATGTTCCTGTGATGGGCTTTGGCGACCCGCTGGAGGTAGAGGCGGATCAGGCAACTTTCCAGCAGGCACTTGATCAGCCAGAAGTCTCGCCCGCTCCGGTGAATGAGGCTATGCCGCTCCCTGAACGAGATTTTGAGCGCGCGCCTGAACAACAAGAACCCGTGCGTGTACCCGAAGTCAAAGCGGAAACACGGGTTGGTGTGCCGCCTGTGCAATCTGATATGTGGCCTGTCAACAAACAGGCTTCTCGACCAATGTTTGGACGTGTTACAGCGGTTGAGGAGCACGAAGGTGGACTTGTCGTTCCACCAGGAGAGGTGATCGAGCCTGCACAGCCCAACGAATTTGCCGATCCCTTCGCGCCCATTCTCAAGCGGCAGGGATCTGAAGAACTGTTTCACTCTACCGCCGAGCCGGATAAGGGCCTGCTTGAGACGCTGGTCGATGACGAGCACCTGAAAAAGCTGTGGGATCAGATTGAGGCCATGCACGAAGATCTCGTGCAAAATGTGCAGGGAGACCGGGGTTCAACAGATGTGTACCAGCAGGAACTGCTGCGAGCCAGTTCGATGCTGTTGGAGTTGCGGGCCAATTATGATGATGCGCGGGCGATTGTGTATCGCATTCGAGCCGATCTGAACCGCCAGCGCAAGGTGATTTCCGACGTGGGGAAGTACCGCCCCTTGCTGCTCAATTATTATCTGGGCTGGGGAATTGCCTGGGTGGTGCTCTTTGCCCTCAAAGAACTGTTTGCCGGGGTTGCTGATGCCGTCGGTGTGAGCGTGGTTGCCGCGTTTTACCACCCGATGTTATTTGGTGTGCTAGGCGCACTGATTTCTGGTTACCTGACCTTAGAACGGCATACGACCCGCCTCCGTGACTTTGACCCGATCCACATCAGTTGGTACCTGTTCAATCCGCTGCTGGGCGGCGTGATGGGCCTGCTGATGTTTTTGCTCTATGCCGTGATCAACGACGACGTATTGCAGTCAACCTCTACCTTCCGCCTGGAGATCGCCGTGGCATGGCTTCTCTGCGCGGTAGCCGGGATGAATCAGAATAACGTCCTGCGCCAGATGAACGATCTGTTTAAGCGCGTTGGACGAGGTGGCAAAGGCGCATAGGCTTAGCGCATAGGCTTAGTATTTTGGCGCGGCGGCGTAGCGGCTTAGCTTTGCACGCTGGCAGCGCCGTACAAAAGCGATTTTCGGACAGACGTACTCAGGGAGATATACCAGCGATGAGCCAACCAGCCTGGTATCAGAAGCGCGCCGGGCGATTCGGGAAATCACTCTCCTCTGCCGAACGATATTATGAGCGCGGCCTGCATCATTTTGAAAAGAATAAGCTTGATCTTGCTCTGGCTGATCTGGATGCCGCGCTTGAACAGGATCCAAAACAGGCTGAGTTTTATGTCGCTCGGGGTATGATACTGCTGCAAAGCCAGCGTCCCGACGAGGCTGAAGAGGATTTTGCCTATGGCCTCAAATTGGACCCAATGCAGTGGCTAGCTCATTATGGGCGCGGGATGCGGGCCTTCGAGGAGGGTAAGTATGAAGAGGCTATCGCCTACTTTTCCCGCGCTCAAAAGGTTGAGCCAAACCGCCCCGAAATCTACAGCCACCGTGCGGTTGCTTTTTGTCTCTCTGGAAAAGCGCAAGATGCTGTGCGCGATGCCGAAGTAGCGCTAAAGCTCTTGAATCCTGAAGACAAACTCTACAAAGATGCCGAAAAGTGGTTGGCAACATTTCGCAAAGAATGCAAATAGGTGGCAGATATAACTTGCAGCCAAGATAGACAGGCGTTAGCATCTTGTATAAGGTTACGACTGTTTTTACAGCCGCGCGCTTCACACACCGTCAGAAAGAAAGCAGGTAAAGATATCCGATGAAAGCCGTGATTTTGTGCGCCGGGAAGGGAACTCGGCTGTACCCCGTCACCCTGACTATGCCCAAACCTCTGGTTCCAGTTGCCAATAAAGCACTGCTCAAATATGCGATTGAGACATTGACGGAAATGGGCGCGACTGAGATTGGTTTGGTGGTGGACAGCCTCGATTTCCCATTCGTGAACGGCTTGGAGATGGGCTGAGCACGGTAGGTATTCCGTTGACGTACATTGCCCAGGAAAATCCGCGTGGACTGGCTCACGCTGTGCAGCTCTGCGAACCCTTTATTGGCAATGAATCTTTTATTGTTTATCTGGGCGACAACATCTTCCAGGATCGGATGAAAGCGCTCTACACTCATTTTGAGCAGACCGGAGCCTGTGCTGCTCTCGCCTTGACCGAGGTTCACAATCCGAGCGCATTTGGTATTGCTGAATTGGATGGGAATCACATCAAGCGGCTGGTTGAAAAACCGGAGGTTCCGCCATCCAATCTGGCTATCGCAGGCGTCTATGTCTTCCAGCCAGCTATCTTTGAAGCCATCAAACATATCAAACCGTCCTGGCGTAATGAATTGGAAATTACGGACGCGATCCAATATCTGTTGGATCAGGGAAAAACGGTTATGCCTTATGTGGTTGATGGCTGGTGGATCGATGCGGGGAAACCAGAGTTTATTGTCCTGGCAAATCAATTAGTGCTTGAAGAACTGCCCTTCAGTCCGGCCCCAACCAGTGATGAACGCATCCAGGGGACTTCTGTTGTATCGCACCGCGTTTTGTTAGGCGATGGCTGCCAGGTGATCGATAGTGTCATTCGTGGGCCTGTGATCATTGGTGACAATGTGACGATCCGCAACTCCTACATTGGCCCCTATACGTCGATTGGCGATGACGTGCTGATCGAAGACAGTGAAATTGAACACAGTATTGTGATGTGCTGCTGCATCATTCAGAACATCGAGCGGCGTATCGATGCCAGCCTGATCGCGGAAAATGCGAAGGTCATCCGGGCTACCTCACGGCCAGCGACTCACCGGCTCGTACTGGCCGAAAACAGCCTCGTTCAGCTCTAAAATAACAGGGCCTGCTGGTGATGCAGGCCCTGATTGTTTCTGGCCGTTAAACGTCGAGCGTCGCGTTCTTGGCGTGGGTGGTGATAAAGCGGCGGCGGGGAGGGACGCTGCTGCCCATCAACATATCAAAGACGCGATCCGCTTCGGCAGCATCTTCAATCGTTACCTGGAGCAGTGTGCGGTGGGCTGGGTCCATTGTCGTTTCCCACAACTGCTCCGGATTCATCTCGCCCAAACCCTTATAGCGCTGGATGTTTGCTTTTTCTGGGTTCGTAAACCCTTTGAGCACTTCGACCCGGTCATCTTCGGAGTAGGCGTAAAAAACCTGCTTCTGCTGGGCGATCCGGTAGAGCGGCGGCTGGGCGATAAACAGGTGTCCAGCGGTGATCAAGGGCGTCATATAGCGGAAGAAGAAGGTGAGCAGCAGCGTGCGAATGTGCGCGCCGTCTACGTCCGCGTCGGTCATGATGATCACGCGCCCATAACGCAGCCCGTCCAGGTTGAAGTCATCGCCAATGCCCACACCCAAAGCTGAGATGAGTGCCTTGACCTCGTTGTTGTCGAGAATCTTGTTCAGCCGGGCGCGCTCCGTATTCAAAATCTTACCGCGCAGCGGCAAAATCGCCTGGAAATGACGGTCACGGCCCTGCTTCGCACTGTTGTGGACGAACACGCCCGATGCCAGAGCGAAATTATTCGTATGCGGAACCTCAACGTCATAAACGTCAATATGCTCCTCAACACGTTCCATAGCCACAACACGGTGGTTATAAGGCGCGGGGGCTATCTGTGGCGTTTCCGAGTAGGCCGTTTCATCAGCCAGCATATGAGTGAAGAGCCACTTTTCCGAACGTGGATCCCAGACCATCTCATAGCCGTCAATTGTAATTCCCGTTTCTTCCGTATCCGAGAGCTTACGGTAAAGGGGCATCAGCGAGTTAGATGGTGACAATTCGGCGGCGGCTTTGTAGCTGCCATCGCGCAGCATAAATTGGTGATCGGGCGTGCAGGTGATCACTTCGCCGCTGTCCAGGTATACCCGAATAACTTCTGCATTCTTTTTGGTGATGCGAGCGTGAAGAACACGCTCGATACCAACTTTACCATCATGGCGGATGGTATAGCAGAAATGCTCCTTACCTTCTGCCTGTTCCTCGACCAGTTCGCGGAAACTGAGAGAGCGTCCATCAGTGAGGGCAATCTGAGTATCACCAGAGAAGCAGCCGCCAGCCGAGTCACCTTCCACGATGTACATTTCGGAGCGGGTGGGGTCCTGCTCAGAACAGTCTGCCAACTTGCCGGGCAGAGTCGTGTTTTCCAGCAGATTTGCGCCGCGCCGCACCAGATCGCGCGCTTTCTTCGCCGCATCACGGGCGCGCATAGAGGTCATACACTGCTCGATGATACGCTTAGCTTCGCGCGGATTCAGTTCCAGATACTCCGTATAGGCATCAGAGGCAATCTGCGACACAACACCCTGCACTTCCGGGTTCATCAGCTTGACTTTCGTCTGGCTTTCGAACTGCGGATCGGGATGTTTCACGCTCACGATTGCCGTCAGACCTTCCAGCGTATCATTGCTGGAGAAGTTCGGGTCTTTTTCCTTGAGCATGCCGATTTTTCGCGCATAGTTGTTGATCGTGCGCGTGATAGCAGCGCGCAGTCCGGCCTGGTGGCTGCCACCGTCCGGGGTATGGATCGTGTTGGCGAAATACAGTTCGGTTGTCGTTGAGGAATCGGTATACTGGAAAGCCAGTTCGACGCCAATCGGTAAAGGCGGGGCGTCCATTTTCCTCGTACGTGACTTCCAGCTCACTTTTCCGCATAAACCGGCTCGTGGAGCCGCGTACGGTTGCGATTTAGATAGCGCACGAAACGCACAACACGCCGCCTTCAAAGTAGAAGGTTGTTTCATGCGGGACCGGCGTGAACGCGCTCATCGCGCAGGGTGATCGTAATGCCGCGTGCCACAAATGCCATCTCACGGAAGCGCTGGGCGAGCGTGGTGAAATTAAACTCCAGCTCTTCCATGATCGTCCGGTCGGGCAAAAAGTGATGCGCGTTCCGGTTGGTTCGTCCGGTTCCATGTCGCGCACGGCCTATACACGATCGGTCTGTGGAATACCCATACGGTATTCCTGCCGATACACATTACCATCGCGCCAGACTTCCGCAACCAGCCATTCAGACAGGGCGTTCACTGCCGAAACACCGACGCCGTGCAGACCACCCGATACTTTGTAGGCCGACGAGTTGAACTTACCGCCAGCGTGCAACGTACTCAGTACAATTTGCAGAGTGGATACTTTTTCTTCGGGATGAATACCTACCGGAATACCACCGCCGTTGTCCGTCACCGATACCGATCCATCAGCATGAATCACAATTTCGATGAAGTCGCAGCGTCCGGCGAGAGCTTCGTCAATTGCGTTATCCACTACTTCATAGACCAGATGATGCAAAGCTCGAATATCCGTGCCGCCAACGTACATACCTGGACGCTTGCGGACGGCTTCAAGTCCTTTGAGAACCTGAATGTTGTCTTCTGTTTGCCGACTTGTTTGCTCCGCCACTCAACCCTCCCGCTGATTTCTGTTTACCGACTCAGTTTAACTGACAAAAAATGGACCTGAGATCGGCTCCTTAAGGGCGACCTCAAAACGGTATTATGGGCTTACTGGGACATGTCTTTTTTGAATTCGAACTGACCGCTAACCCGCTGCTGTCCTGAGGATGCTGGCGGTTAATGAAGAACTTATGTTCGCTCTATGAATGATTATAAATGTTTTTTTAATGAATAGCCAGTATTGTTATTATACCTCATAGCCGCCTTCAGGCAAAGGTTTTTGACCGAAAGTGTGCGAAAACAGATGCCTTGCCGGCGGCGCTATCGTTGGTACAATGGTGTCATGACGAAGACACCAATAATTGCGCTCTTAACTGATTTTGGATTTTCCGATGCCTATGTGGGGACGATGAAAGGCGTCATGCTGTCCATCTGCCCTCAGGCCCAACTCGTCGATCTGACTCATACCGTTGAACCGCAGAATGTCCGGCAGGGGGCGTATCTGCTGCTTACCGCATTTCGCCATTTTCCGCC
Organism: uncultured Chloroflexia bacterium; assembly: GCA_963753545.1. Lineage (GTDB taxonomy): Bacteria > Chloroflexota > Anaerolineae > Aggregatilineales > Aggregatilineaceae > CAVWCQ01. The sequence goes on along the minus strand of CAVWCQ010000008.1, from coordinate 2,814,588 downwards.
TCATACCGTGTTCCTTGTCGTGGTCGATCCGGGGGTCGGCACAGCGCGCGAACCCATTGCTGTCCAAACCAATTATGGAACATTTGTAGCCCCCAACAACGGCGTACTGAGCTACGTCCTGCCGCATGTCCAGGTCAACCATGCTGTTGTTCTGCAAAACAATGCTTATCGATTAACCGGGACCAGCCATACCTTTCATGGCCGAGATATTTTCAGCCCGGCGGCAGCGCACCTCGCCAATGGCGTTTCAATCTCAGAGTTTGGCCCGGCAGTTCCGGAACTGATTCAAATGGACGAGCCACTCCTCGAGTTGTCTGCGGGCGAAATTCGCGGCGAAGTGCTGCATATCGACCATTTTGGAAACATGATCACCAGCATTGGGCATCTGGTCTGGACGGATACAGATCGCTTGCAGCTTACCCCGCAGTTTGGCCCTGTACGCTTGCCAGTAGATATGGACGCTCTGGCCTGCCGTGTGACGCTTGCCGGACATTCCTTGTCCTCGATCCGTCCCGCTTATGGCTTTGTTGCGCGCGGGGCGTTGGTTGCCCTGGTTGGAAGTTCCGGACAGCTTGAGATTGGTATGAATGGGGGGAATGCCGCGCAAGCACTTAGGAGTATCATCTGGCGACACGGTTCTTTTGAGCTACCAGTTCTGACTGGGAGAAAAATCGATGCGGGAACAATTTGTAATCGAAGGCAACCACAAACTTCAAGGCGAAGTGACGGTCAGCGGCAACAAAAACGCCGCGCTGAAAATGCTCCCGGCCTGTTTGTTAACCGATGAGCCAGTCATTCTGACCAATGTCCCTGATATTGCCGATGTGCGAGTCACGTTTGATTTGATGCGCAGCATTGGAGCAGAGGTCGAGTTGGTGGGCCAGAATCGGTTCCGCGTTCACGCCAAAACCATTGCCACACACGTCCTGGACCGCAACCTGACCCAGAAGACACGCGCTTCGATTGTCTTTGCTGGCCCAATGCTGGCCCGGCACGGCGCAGCTTGAACTGCCAACTCCGGGTGGTGATGTCATTGGGCGGCGGCGGCTGGATACTCACGTCCTCGCGTTGCAAAAACTGGGGGCAGATGTTGAGTATGATACAGCGTTTCACATGAGGGCAAACGGCCTGCACGGCGCGGATATTCTGCTGGACGAAGCCAGCGTCACCGCGACGGAAAACACAGTGATGGCGGCTGTGCTGGCCAAAGGAACAACCATCATTCGCAACGCTGCTTCTGAGCCTCATGTGCAAAACCTATGCCACATGTTGAACGGCATGGGCGCGCAGATCGAGCACATTGGTACCAACTGCCTGACCATATACGGCGTTGACCGTCTGCACGGCGGGGAATTTCGCATTGGGGCGGATTACCTGGAAGCAATCAGTTTCGTCGGAGCCGCCGTTGTCACCGGGGGTGAAATCCGCGTCCGGGAAGCTGACCCGGAACACCTCGCGATGGCCGAACTCGTATTTCGCAAACTGGGCGTAACCTGGCAGACAGATGGCAACGATATCCTTGTGCCGCGCGGTCAATCACTGGTCGTTGAACGCGACCTGGGCAACCAGATTCCAGCTATCAAAGCGCAGCCCTGGCCCGCTTTCCCTTCGGACCTGATGAGCATCGCCCTGGTTGTTGCCACACAGTCCGCCGGGACTGTGTTGTTCCACGAGTGGATGTACGACAGCCGCTTTTTTTTCACAGACAAACTGAGCAGTATGGGCGCACGCATTTTCCTGTGCGATCCACATCGCGCTGTGGTACATGGGCCAACCGCACTGCGCGCTGTACCGAGCATCAGCAGCCCTGATATCCGGGCGGGGATGGCGCTCCTGCTAGCGGCACTCTGCGCGCGGGGCACAACCACTATTCGCAATATCGGCCAGATTGATCGTGGCTACGAACGGGTCGAGGAAAAAATGCGGAACCTGGGCGCGTCACATCCAGCGCGAACCTGTTCCAGAGACCTGATAAAAATACGGGGCGGTGGTGAGCCGCCCCGCTGTATTTAGCCTGATTTATTCACAAGGCTTTTCGTCGGACGGTCCCACCCCCAGCAGGTAGTCAAACGCGCTGAGCGCTGCTTTCTCACCGTCGCCAAGGCCCATCAAAACCTGGAACGCACTGCTTGTCGTCACGTCACCGGCGGCAAACAGTCCGGGCACGCTGCTGCGGTTGCGCGAGTTGACCTTAATAAAGCCGCAGGGATCGAGCTCGACTAATCCCTCGACAAGGCGCGAATTGGGAAGCAGTCGCTTTTCGACAAAGAAGGCATCCGCGTGGACATCAGTCCGCTCGCCGTTCTGCTCAATGGTTACGGCGCGGGCGTATTCATCGCCCATCACCTCGATCACGCGGGCACGCCGCTTGACCTCAACATTGGGAGCCGAGAACACCTTTTTGCCCGCTGCGGTATCCAGTTCTCCATCGTGTTCGGCAATCAGCGTGACGTGCGTCGCGATCCGCCCCAACTCAGCGACCGCGCGCAAAGCAAGCAGTTCCTCGCCAATGACAACCACGTTCCGATCGACCATCAGTGGAGCATAGGTCATAGCGCTGTAGCACAGGCCCTTCATTTCAAATTCGGCCTCGCCGCGTACATTCAACTTTTCGCCAACGGTACCTGTCGCCAGGATCACGGTTTCGGTTTCGTAGGACTTGCCGCCCGTTACAACGACCCGGAAGCCCTCATTGAGCCGCTCAATTCGGTTTACAGCGGTGCGCACTCGCATAAAGTCGAGATAATCCAACTGGCTTCGGAAACGGGAAATAGTTTCTTCCCCTACGATCACCTCGTAATCTTCGATCCAGGGTAGCGTCAGGCGGCGCTTCGTGCGCCCACCCAGCCCTTTTGAAATAAAGAGTGCGTCCATGCGCTTGCGAACCGCATACGCTGCCGCCGACAACCCCGCCGGGCCACCACCGATGATAATTAACTCGTGCATGGTCCTCTCCTCCTCGCCTACTTACCCTCAGCTTCGGGAGCTGCGGGAATAAATCCATCGCGCATCAAAAGCTGGGTCATCTCGCGGGAGCAGCGGATCATCTCTGCCGCGCGGTTATATTCTTCTTCATAGGTAGTTGTCCGGCGCGCCACACCCTGTTCCTGCGCTTTCATCGCCACAGCCGCCGCTTCCCGCGGGAAGACATCCCATTCATCCATCGTCGGTAGGATATATTCGGGATTCAGCCCCTTTTCCTCAGCCATCCCCGCCAGGGATTCGGCAGCAGCAATCGCCATCTCATCCGTAATCGTGGAGGCGCGCACGTCCAGCGTTCCCCGGAAAATGCCGGGGAAGCCCAGCGAATTATTCACCTGGTTATCAAAGTCTGATCGTCCCGTGGCAACCACCGCTGCGCCCGCCTCTTTCGCGTCCCAGGGCCAGATTTCCGGGATGGGATTGGCAGAGGCAAACACAATGGAATCCTTCGCCATGTTTTTGATCCAGTCGGGCAAAATCGTGCCCGGCCCCGGCGTCGAGAGCGCGATCACGGCATCTGCCCCGCGCAGGGCATGTTCAATATCGCCCTGAATTTCCTCGGCATTCGTGATCTCGCACATATGCCACTTCTGCACGAATTCGGCCCGCCGCATATACACATCTTTGCGGTGTTTGCCGAGAATACCCTTGCTGTCGATCATCAGGCAGTTGGAGGGATCCGCGCCGTAAGCGAAAATAAGGCGTGAGCAGGCAATATTGGACGCGCCCGCTCCAACAAAAACAATGCGCATATCGCCCAGCTTTTTGCCAACGATCTTGGCGGCATTGATCAGCCCGGCGAGAGTTACGCTGGCCGTTCCCTGTTGATCGTCATGCCAGATCGGAATTTCGGCGTGCTCGCGGAGCGTATCCAGAATACGGAAGCATTTTGGCTGTGAGATATCTTCCAGGTTGATACCGCCAAAGGAAGGCTGAAGCATCAGAACCGTTTCAATGATCTTGTCCGGGTCTTTGGTGTCCAGCATCAGCGGCACAGCATCTACACCGCCCAGATATTTGAAGAGCAGTGCCTTGCCTTCCATGACAGGCAGTCCCGCTTTAGGGCCAATATCGCCCAGCCCCAGAACGCGCGTCCCGTCCGAAATAACCGCTACGGTGTTCCACTTGCTTGTATATTCATAAACCAGATCAGGGGTCGCTTCGATGGCCCGGCAGGGTGCGGCAACGCCGGGCGTATACCAGATGGCAAAGTCATCTAAATCGCGAACCCGGCAGCGGAGAGCCGTTTGCGTCTTACCATGATAAAACTCGTGGAGACGCATCGATTCAGCGGCGGGTTTTTTGGCCCGTTCCAACAATTCTTCTTTGGTAACTTTCTCATCAGCCATACGTGTAACTCCTCTTGAAACTCAAATTTATTTGGGCGATCACCGTGCGCGATTATTCCATTATAGATCGTTTTGAAAAGCCACATTTCTGGCGCCGCCAGAAATAAAAAGAGGGCGCAGCCGCGCCCCCTTGAGCTATTTCATGTTGCCGTTATTCGTGGATGGGACTCGTTCCACTTGATCATATTCGAGCAGCATCGTCTGGTAGCGGTCACGGTATAATTCAGCGCGAGCCCGTTCAAGCTGCCACATGCGCTCGATGCTGTTTTTGATGGGTTCGAGCGAGGTTTGCTGCACATCAAGGCTGTGCCGCACCTGTTCGATCTGCTTGTCGTGGTTGCGCCACGCCTCGTCATTGGTCAGCGTAAACTGCTTCCAACGCTTCTGGTCGTCGGCGCTCCAGTCGTTCCACTCCTGGCGGAAGCGTTCTTCCGAAAGGCGCTGCATTTCGGCCACTTCGTTAATACGCCGCCCCAGTCGTTCCGCGATACGCTCGAAGTCTTCCACAATTTTCTTCATCTGGCGATAGGTCTCGGCCCAGGTTTCAAACCGTTCCATATAGCGCCGCATGTCTTCATCGTAAACACCGAAACTCTTAGTCAGGTCTGCCATCTGCTGATCACGCTGTTGGAGGAGGAGAGTTTGCTGATCAATGAACCCCTGAATCTCTTCGCGGCGATCTCGCTCGGCAGACTGTAAATCGAGAACACGTTTTTCGCTGCGGAGCACCATATTCTCGATAGCTTCCATCTTCGGGCGCATGTTATCGATTTGCTTTTGCATTTCGGGCATTTCCGACTGAATATCGGCAATACGGCGGGAGTCCTGGCGGCGCTGCTCTTCCAAAAATGTAATCCGGCGTTCGGGTTCCTCGAGTTTTTTCGACAGATCTTCGACGCGCTGCTGAACAGCCGCCAGACCAGCCGCAACGCGATCTCGTTCCACGCGAGCGGCAGGCAGTTCGTCAATCGCCCTTTCCAGTTTATCGGTTCGATCACCAAGTTCTCGGACCAGCCGCGCCACGTTCTCACGAGCAATCTCAGCACGCCGTTCACCTTCGCGTTCAGCCATCAAACGCTTGCTTTCGCTGTTTTCAATGACTTGGTGGAATTCGGTGCGAAGTTGTTCACTGAGTTCTGCTTCGCGCGAGACAGGGATAAAAGAGGTGCGCACGGTTGAAAACTCACCTTCCATCCCATCCTGGCGGCGAACCAACTGCGTGATTAACTCACTTTGCTGCGCGAGACGTTCTTCTAATAAGGCAATCGTTCCCCGGTCGCGGCGGCGCTCTTCATCGAGCCATTCGATCATGCGGGCGGCCTGTGCTAAGTCCATAATTGATCACTCCTACCGTCTAACAGCGTTCTCCGGGCGGCATTATAACATATACTCACCTTCTCGGCAGAATAACTTCGGTCTTGCCGGGCCACTTCTTTCCGGTATACACTTTCGACCATGCGCATAGGCATTGATGCACGACTCATCCATTATCGGCCCGGCGGTATTGCAGAATACACGCGGCATTTGATCACAGAATTGGCTGCTCTCGACCAGCAGACTGAATATCTGGTGCTGCATCACGCTCGTGCTCAAGAAACTCTAACCCCTGCTCCTAATTTTAAGCGCGTGAATGTCTTCACTCCCAGCCATCATCGGTTGGAACGTTGGAGTCTCGCCGCCGAACTGCTGCCACGCCGCCTGGATGTGCTGCACAGCCCGGATCTGATCCCGCCAGTTGGGGGCGCAAGATGCCGTGTTATTACAGTCCACGATCTGCATTTTCTCCATTATCCGCAATACATGACCGCCGAAAGTTTACGTTACTACCGGGAACAGGCTCAGTGGGCAGTGCGGACCGCCGATCATATCCTGGTCGATTCGGTGGCAACCCAACAAGACCTGATTGATCTGTTGCATGTGCCTGCCGAAAAAATGACTGTCCATATGCTGGGCGTCACCTCCGAATTTAAGCCGCTGCCGGGCGATATCGTGTTGGATTGCCGGAAGCGGTACGGACTGCCCTCAGCTTATCTGCTGTTCGTGGGCACCTATGAGCCGCGCAAAAACATCACGGGCCTGCTCGATGCCTATCACCTGTTGTGTCAGACCCAGCCTGATCTTCCGCCTCTGGTCCTGGTGGGCCGGCGCGGCTGGCTGTATGAAGATATTTTTGCCAAAGTGGAAGCGCTCAAATTGTCTGATCGGGTGATCTGGGTCGAAAACGCGCCAATGGTCGATTTGCCAGCGCTCTACAATGGCGCATTGGCGCTGGTGCTGCCTTCTCATTACGAAGGTTTTGGATTAACCCCTCTGGAAGCGATGGCCTGCGGAACACCTGTCATTACCTCCAACCGGGGATCGCTCCCCGAAGTCGTTGGAGATGCCGGGCTGCTGGTGAATCCCGACGATCCTGCCGATATCGCCGCCAGTATTGAGCGCCTGTTATCAGATACCGCCTTACGATCCCGTCTAAGCGCGGCGGGATTGGCCCGTGCGGCATTATTTACATGGCGGCGCACCGCCGAGCAAACGCTGGCTGTGTATCGCCGTCTCCTATCTTGAGGCATTCACCCATGAGATTCCTGTACCTCACTGCCCAACTACCAGAACCGCCTCATGCCGGAGGGACACTTCGCACCAATGGCCTGTTACGCGGCGTCCATGCGGCGGGACACGAGGTACACATTTTGAGTTTTGCCACCCCTGAAGCGCTCGTTAGAAACCGGGCAGCATTGGATGAATTTTGCACATCTATTGATGTCGTTCACCCACCGCACCGCAGCCTGATTTACCGCCTGCGCGACTTGTTACTGACCCGCGCCGCTGATATGCAGGGGCGATTTGCATCCGCGTTGTACGAGGAACGGCTGCGGGTTGTCTTGAGCCAGACTCCATTTGATCTCATCCAGATCGAAAGCCTGGAAATGGCCATTTATCTGCCGATCGTGAAGCAGATGCAGCCACAGACGCCTGTTATCTACGACTCGTTTAACGCCGAGTACGATCTCCAGCACACCATTTTTCAGATTGATAGGCGAAACCCTCGGCGGATAGCTGGTGCTGTTTATTCGTTTATCCAGTGGCGGCGTCTGACCCATTTTGAGCGTCACGTCTGCGAAACCGTTGATCACGTGATCGCTGTATCTGAGGCCGACGCGGAAGCATTCCATCGTCTCGCCCCCGGCAGTCCAGTCAGTGTCGTTCCGAACGGCATTTATACAGCTCCCTATGCCCACACCGACAGCAGCCTGAATCTTGACCGCTGCGCCCTGGTGTTTACGGGATCAATGAACTACCGCCCAAACGTGGATGCGGCGCTGTGGTTCGTGGAACACATCCTGGACAAAGTGCGGGTACGTGTCCCTGAAGCCAAATTCTTTGTCGTCGGCAGCCAGCCTCATGCCCGCCTGGACAGCCTGCGCCAGCGCCCCGATGTTGAGATTACGGGCTGGGTGCCCGAAGTGAAGCCGTTCCTCCATGCGGCAGCGGTTTACGTGGTCCCCCTGCGCATGGGCAGCGGCACACGTCTGAAACTGCTCCAGGCAATGGCTGCCGGGTGTGCTGTGGTGTCTACGACCATAGGCGCTCAGGGGCTGCAAGTCCATCATGGGCGCGAACTGTTGCTGGCCGATAGTGCGAATGCTTTTGCGGAAGCTGTGATCAAGCTGCTTGAAAATCCATCAGAACGCGATTTTCTGGGGCAAGCAGGGGCCAATTATGTCAAAATGTATCATGACTGGTCCGCCATCGTACCCAAGCTGTTGATCGTGTACCAGCAGGTCACTGGCAATTCAAACACAGGGGAATAGCGCATGAGCAAAAAACAACCTCTCCAACCGGAAATCGGCCAACGTGTTTCCTTGGATGACTACGATCCTGGCTATTCTGGGGATTATGAAGATAAAGAGGCAGCAAAAGAACAGCTTCACGAAAACCGCAAGCGCGTGCAGGAACTGCAGGAAGTTCTCTACGCGGAACACAAACACGCGCTGCTGATCATCCTGCAAGCGATGGATGCAGGCGGCAAAGATGGAACCATTCGCCACGTGATGGAAGGCGTCAATCCGCAAGGCGTCCAGGTGACCAGCTTTAAGTCACCCACCGAAGAAGATTTGAATCACGACTTTCTGTGGCGGATTCACCAACATACACCAGAATTGGGAACGATTGGCATCTTCAACCGCTCCCATTATGAGGATGTATTGATCGTGCGGGTTGAAAAGCTGGTTCCCAAAAAGGTCTGGCAGGCTCGTTACGATCACATCAATGCTTTCGAGCGCCTGTTAACGGACAGCGGCGTGACCATCCTCAAGTTTTATTTGCATATTTCCAGGGAAGAACAGGAAGAGCGCTTCCAGGCACGACTGGACGATCCCACGAAGATATGGAAGTTTGCCACGGGCGATCTGGATGTCCGCGCCAAATGGCCCGACTATATGGCCGCCTATGAGGACGCCCTAACCGAGTGCAACACGGAGTACGCACCCTGGTTTATTGTCCCGGCGAACAAAAAATGGTACCGGAATCTCATTATTTCAGGTGAAATCGTCAAAACCCTGGAACGCTTGAAGCTGTCTTACCCCAAGCCGCAGCCAGGGCTGGATCACATCAAAATTCCTGACTAGCGCGGCGCGAACGCCAGCTAGTCAGGCGCGAATGTCAATCACTCCGCTGCCGGAATAGCCTCGACAGGCGTTTCGTTCCGGTACGTGACCATGCCGGGTTTGCCGCCTTTGATCTTGCGCACGTATTTTCGCTGCGTCACATCCACCAACGCGCGGCGCTCGCTGCGGGCGCTGCTGTAATAGGCGGCAAGGCTGGCGGCCCGCTGGATGACCGGATCGGGGACGGGACGCCCCGCCGATTTGATGATCACATGCGCGCCCGGAACGCCATGCACATGCAGCCACAGATCATCTGGCGCTGCCCTTGTCAAATGTGACTGCATCGTTTTGCCGGGCGTTGCGCCCCACCCAGATCACAAAGCCGCTGTCAGTAGTTACTTTTAAGGGGCCAGATTTGCCACCGCTGGGCCGGACGGTGCGCGTGCCTTTCCAATAGCCGTTTGCTTGCAGCGCATCCTGTACCTCCCCGATCTCCGGCCAGTTTGCCGCTAAGTCCAGGTCCGTTTCCAATTGCCCCAGGTAAGCAAGTTCCTGCTCTACCGCCTCGACCAGTTCCGGAACTCCGGCGCGGGCGCGCTTGGCTTTGTCGTACCGCTCAAAATAATCCTTGGCGTTGTCCAACGGCGACATGCTGGGATCAATCTTGATATCGAGTTCGGGACCATCGACCTCATACTGAGCGCGCAGCACCGTTTGTCCAGGCTGAAGCGTATATTGGTAGGCGAGCAGCAGTTCTCCACTCTGGCGCAGATGTTCGAGGCTGGCATCATCTTGCAGCGATCGCTTGAGCGCTTCAAGCTTGTGAGTCAGCCGCTCCTGGGCTTCCTCGATTTGCGCCTGGATTGGCTTTTTGGCGGCGCTGTAGGCTCCCTCACCGACCAGCGGCCCATAATAGCGTTCGACAGCCTCGCTGACGCTGCCCACTGGCGTCCAGCCTTCCAGGTGAGTGACAGGATAGACTGCGTATGAGGTGATTATCCCATTCTCATCGGTAGTGATGCCCGGCTGCCAGTTGCCCTCGCCAAATGCGCCGAATAGCTCGTGAATCACGTCAAGCAGCGTGCGGGCGCTTGTATCGGCGGCGCGGGTATTGATCGCCCCTGTCGCCCGGAAAACTGCTTCTTTCGCCATCATCGGACTGAAGCCAAACAGGCGCTTGGTAAGAACCTGCTGCGTTTTTTCGCCTGGGTCCGCATCCAACAGATCAGCCAGCAGCGTTTGCGTGAGAGTCAGCGGGTCTCGTTTGAGCTTCTGGGCGGGCGGTGGCTGGTAGGTATATCCTGGTAGACTCTGCCGCACGCGGTTATCCTGCACGCCGACTCGCCGGATACATTCCACAATTGTCTGATCGTGGCGCACCAGCAGGATGTTAGCGCGGCGCTCCATTGGCTCGACAATCAGTTGAAATGTGCCCTCAGGGCCATCGAGATCGAAGATCAGCACGCGCTCCCAGTCCGGCTGGCGAACGGCATCAATGTGCGCACTCTCCGCATAGCGGCGCAGTAGCAGTCCCAGTGGCGATGGAGTCTCTACGCCCCGCCGCAGCTTTTCATCAGAGAGATAGGCCCGCGCGAACTGCTGGTGTGCACTGAGCAGCAGATAATGGCGCTCGTGATTAGCGTAAACCTCTAATCCGATGCTATCCTCATCAATCTCAACCGTATCTTGAATGCGGCCCCCGACCAGTGTTTTCGTAAACTCATCAACGAGGGCCATAATAGTGATCGAATCAAAATACATACCATCCTAGTCCTTCCTTAACGTACAAAATGGGGATTGGTCAATTTATAAGGGCAATGCTAGAATGCGGAGTGAGTCATCGGTGATGCGCATCGCCATTGGATCAACCAACCCTGTTAAGTGTAACGCAGCGCGAGCCGTTCTGGAGAGTCCATATCCTGGCGCGGAAATTTTATGCCTGGATGTGCCTTCGGGCGTAGCCGTCCAGCCCTGGGGTAATGAAGAAACACGAACAGGCGCACTCAACCGGGCGCGAACCGCGCTCCATCAGACCAGGGCCGATCTCGGTGTAGGATTGGAAGCAGGCGTGCAGGAATCAGAATTTGGCCTGCTGACCTGCGCCTGGTGTGTGCTGGTCGATCCGTCGGGTCGAACAGGTGTCGGCGGCAATTCGAGCGTCATGCTGCCCAAAACGGTTGCTGACGACGTGCGCCAGGGAATCGAACTGGGCGCGGCAATGGATAAACTGGTGAACGAACAGAACACCAAATGGCGCGATGGCGCAATTGGGATTTTGACAAACAATTTAGCTACACGTCAAAGCGCCTATGAGATGATTATTCGGCTGGCCCTGGCTCCATTTTATCATCCAGCCTGGTATCCTGATTTGTCTGAGCGGTAGGCTTGCACCGACCGGGGGAATGGTTATGATGACAAAATACCGATCTGTTGTTCTGCTGTTCGCCCTCCTCCTCCTGGGACTCACTGCCTGCGGCGGTGAAAAGACCAAAAAAGAGGTTGATCATCCCACTGTCCGCCTTCAGGCTGGCGATAAGACCTATGAGGAAAAAGTCTTTAGCTACTGCTGGCCGGAGTCCGCAGCCAATGTCGTTTGCAAAACCAATTATGATGTGCGTGAACAACCTGCCAAGAGTATTACTGTAGCCGCAGGTGACTCGATCCATCTGCTGGTTGATGAAAAATATGGCACGCCACAGCAGGTTACGACCACACTGCTGGATGGTCCTGGTGGGCAGCAAGCGCTGGGGTCCACTACGGATGGCATTTATCCGGTTGCTCTCGAAAACGGAGCCTACCGCATCCAGGTGGATGTGACCTACGCCGACGTACAAGGCCGCCAGACCTATGTTTCATATATCTTTGGTCTGAACGTGCAGGGCGGCTCCATCGCGGCGCTTCCCAGCCCAACGCCTGTTGTGGTTGTTCCCACCGAAGAGCCGACGGAAATCGTCACGGCAGAACCAACCAAGACCATCTCGCCAACCGAGACGTCAGTGCCACAACAGACTGCCGAACCCACAGAGCAGCCGGTGATCAAACCCACGCAGACGAAAACACCGTTGCAGACATCGCCAGCAGGTGCATCGGAAACGCCTGCCGCAGGTGCAGTTCGGCCAACGGCAACACAAAATGGGGTTCAACCGACAGCGACGAGGCCCGCACCAACGGCTACTCGGCTCGCTCCGACATCAACTATTCCGCCCAGCGTAAAACCGCCAACCGCGACCGTTGTGCTTGAAGTTCCGCCCACCGCAACGGCGAGCCAGGTTGTTCCAACACAAACGCCACCAGCCGTTCAGCCTACAGCAACGCCCATCACCGAAACTCAGCCTCAAGTGGTGACGGCGACTCTGATCACCGTGCCGCCAACCGTGCCCAGCATGACCTTGAACTTCGCCGGACGCAGTTTTACGGCAGTTGGCTACCAGTACTGCCAGCGTCAGGCATCGGGCGAGAACATCTGCGTGGAACTACCCGCCGAAAGCATTAATCCCAGCCGGATCACGTTGCAACGCGGCGCGGCAGTACAGCTTCAGATCGAAGGTGCGCGACCCTCTGAAGTGCGGATCGAATATCTCAGCGATACAGGGGTTTCAACCGGGCAGCCGGAAACAAAACGCGGCGACAATATCATTCTGTTCAGCGTCATGCCGGAACCGGGAACCTATATCCTGGCAATCCGTGTCACGTGGCAGAACGTGGACGCAACCTACTACTTCCGCGTTGCTGTGAGCGACTAGAATTTCGCAGATGGGCGGGTGAGCAAGCCCGCCCTTACAGCCTTCTCGCGCTATTGGTGGATTAATAGAAGCATGTTAGAATCACCTCAGGAGCTTCCATGAGCACGACACCAAGAACCGCGAACCCGATACAAAAACACCGGCGAGAGGTATGGTTGCGCATTATCACACCCATCCTCTTGCCGTTTGTTGCGCTAATCATTCTGTGTATCGTTCTGGCTGTTGGCGTTGCGACGGGAGCTCTGGTCAGCAAGCAGCTCACGGTCTTGATGGGATGCCTGGGGACGTTGTTTATATCCATTCCGCTGGTGCTGGTCTGCCTGCTGCCCTATGCAGCGTTGGCAGTCACGGCTTCGGCTGTTGGACGGGTTTATGCCAATTTCCAGAAACCGCTGCGTTTCGTGCGCGGCTTGACCGAACGGGTCGCTGGGAAGACGCATGAATTGGCACCCAAGGTAGCCCAACCTCTGATTGGTTTAAATACCCGCATGACCCGACTTGAACACATGGTGCGCGGTTGGACTGCCCAGCATAGCTGGGACGAGCGGCCCGCGCTTCCCGCCAGACGGGATACAAGAGAAGATTAATCTAGGGATTCTGTTAGACGCACTCCGAGGAGACATCAGCCAATGAATATCGAACTGCCCAAGGGGAACGGCAACTGGAAAACGCAGACCTATGTCATGGGCGGCATAGTCGGGCTGGCCTTCGGCTTGCTGTCGGCATACTTGTTTGCGCGCGCTTCTGAAGAGCAAGGCAAAGATATACCGGAGCGCGTCAAGACGTTGGACGCCCTCAAGCTGACGGTTGCCCTGCTGGGTATCGCCCGCCAGATCACTGATCTGGGTTCTGGCCCCGCCAAAAAGTAACCCCAGCGTTTTTTGGCAGCAGCACAGCGCGTTGATACACTGGCGTGATCGGTTTAATCAGCGCGCTATTTGATCATGCCTTCTACCTTCCACCGGTTTTTAACTCTCCCTACCTGGCGAACCAGCGCTCTTGTCCTGCGAGTGGCAATTATTGTCGCCATCCTGCGCGCCCTGACGCCTGCCCCGCCGCGTGTCATCATGGGGCCGCCGCAGACGGTGCAAACGCTTCATCCTGCCCTGTGTGTGCATACCCGCCTGACTGACGAGGTCGAAGAGTGGAAAATCCAGCGCACATTAAGCATGGTACGCGAGATGGGAGCTGGAACGATTGTCGAATTTATCCCCTGGCCTTACGTGGAAAGCGTAGAGGGTCATTATGATTGGGCCTTCTCCGATCGCATAATCCGCCACGCCCAAAACCAGGGATTAACAGTGATCGCCCGGCTGGGGCTGGTTCCTGCCTGGGCGCGCCCACCCGTTGATGAAAAAGTGACGACTCTCAACTACCTCCCCTACGATCATTTTGACTCTTTTGCTCGCTTTGTTGGCGCATTTGCCGGGCGGTATCAGGGTCAGGTCAGTGCCATAATCGTCTGGAACGAACCAAATCTGAGCGGCGAATGGGGGGGACGCGCTGTGGACCCGGAAGCTTATACGGATCTTCTGCGCCGCTCGTACAAAGCTGCACACGATGCGAACCCAGACATCATCGTGATGGGTGGAGCGTTGGCTCCGACCCTTGAACCGGAAGACAGTCCATCAGGCATGAACGACCTTCGTTTCCTGGAACGGATGCTTGCGGCAGGAGCCGCCGACTATTTTGATGCGCTGGCGGTGCACACCTATGGTCTGACTCTGCCGCCAGACGATCCTCCTGATCCCAATGTGATCAATTTCCGCCGCGTAGAATTGCTCCGCGATATTATGATCCGAGCAGGTGAAGGCGCTAAGTCGATCACCATCACCGAAAGCGGCTGGAGCGACGATCCGCGCTGGGAAAAAGCGGTTCGGCCCGGACAGCGAATCGCCTATACCATTAAAGCGCTGCAAATGGTCGAGGGATGGTCGTGGGCAAACCAATACTGTATCTGGATTTTCCGCCAACCCTCCGACTTTAATCATCGCCGCGATGCCTATTATGCGCTGGTCTCGTCTGATTTCGATATCAAGCCCATTTATGAAACACTTCAGGCATATGCGCGAGGCTGGGAGAATCCCTACCTGCCATGATTACGATTTGTCGCTGGCGATCCTGGATACTTGGGCATCGAATCTGGACGCTGCTCGTGTTGCTCGTTGTGGCGGTTCTCGTTATTTATTGGCTGCTCACCCGCCCCGGCGCGATGTTTGGCCCGCAGGATGGCACATGGCGGCGCATGCAGATCAACAAAGATATGTATGTGGGCATCGATCCGAGTTATCCCCCTTTTGCGCAGTGGACAGCAGACGGACCCATCGGGCTGGAAGCTGATATTGCCAGGGAGATCGCGCGGCGGCTGGGTGTCAAACCGACCCTGCTGATCATGGGCTACGATGGCCTCTATAACAGCCTCTACACAGGTGAGGTTGACTACCTCATTTCCGGCCTGCATGTCGATGAAGGTCAGACCAACTGGGTGTACTACACGCGGTCCTATTTTGACGCCGGGCAGATTTTAGTATCGCCCGAGGATTCCCCGATCCAGTCGATGCGCGACCTGGACGGAAAAACGGTAGCGGTCGAACTTGCCTCAACCGGGGATCGGGAAGCGCGCCGCTGGGAACGCCGCCTGCACGCGCTCACGATCACACGTCATATGCTTCCCAATGAAGCCATGCAAGCGGTTCAGGCAGGTGAAGCAGACGCCGCCCTGGTCGATACGATCAGTGCCCGGCTCTACCTGAAAGACCATCCCGATCTGGTTATGGCCCGTCATACCACCGTTTCGGATGGATACGTGATTGCTCTGCGGAAGAAAAATTTCCGGTTGAGTGAAGCCATCGATCAGGCATTGAAGGATATGATCGAAGATGGCACAATGGACAAAATCATCGCGCGCTGGTTGTAGATCAGGAGGAAACTATGCACATCAGGAATGCAAAAGATATTCAGGGCTATGCCAGTTCGCATGGCGAAATTGTTTACGAACTTGCAGGCCATTCAGCGGGAGGCAGCGAAGCCCATAGCGTAGCACAGATTATTCTGCCGCCAGGAAAGGCGTCGCTTAAGCACTATCATCCGGTCGCTGAGGAAAGTTACTATATCCTCTCCGGCACGGCATGTATGGAAGTGGACGGACAAACGACCATGCTCGGTTCGGGCGACACAATCGCGATTGTCCCGCCCTGTGTCCACCAGATTTTTAACGCTGGGGATGTCGACCTCGTTTTCCTGGCAGTATGCGCTCCCGCCTGGACACCCGACAATAGCATTTTTTTGGACTGACCGTCTGTCGCTGGCAGGTTTCTGCAATTGATTGTTGAGTATACACTATCGTCAGCCTATATGCTTTCTGAGACTATTCTTCATATACCCACTTTGGTATACTTAGCCTGGACTTATAGCAGGGAATAGTAAGGGGCAAGGATCGTGATCAAGTGCGCGAAATGCAATCATGATAATCCTGATGAAGCCGCGGTTTGTGTTGCGTGCGGCTCAACCCTGAATCGGCCCGAATCGCTCAAAGAGGCTGCCACGCGTCGCCTGGATCTGCTTGCCGAACCACCCAATGCAATGCGCTGGGGATCTATCCAGCTTGGTACCGAACGGAAGCTTATCCTGCATTTGCACGGGTTTGACGAACCTCTGATTGTTAATCTGGCGGATCAGGTGGTCCTGGGCCGTTACAATATTGAGACAGGAGAAAAGCCAGAAGTCGATCTTGACCCCTATCAAGCGCAGGATCTTGGAGTCTCACGCCGCCACGCTTTGATCTTGCTGGAGGATGGAACACCAAAGGTGATGGATTTGGGCAGCGCGAACGCGACTTACCTGAATGGACAAAAACTGGTTGCCAACCAGTCGCGTATTTTGCGCGACGGCGATGAGCTGCGCTTAGCTAAGATGATTGTGCGCATTAATTTTGCCTGATTGAATTTTGGCCAAAACCAAAGCGTATTTTTCAGGCACTGCCACTCGTCGTGGCAGTAGTTTTTGTGCGTTTGGGCACTTTCTGGAAGGAATCTATGGAAGCGTCAACATGGTATAAAGATGCCGTTTTTTATGAACTTTATGTTCGGGCTTTTAAGGATGGCAATAATGACGGGAATGGCGATTTTAAAGGCTTACTGAGTCAATTAGATTATTTGCAGGAACTGGGCGTTGACTGTGTCTGGCTCCTGCCTATGTACCCGTCGCCCCTGGTTGATGACGGCTATGATGTAGCCGATTATCGCGGCATTCATCCCGATTTTGGCACGATGGAAGATTTCAAAGCCGTGATCGACGGCGTGCACGAGCGCGGGATGAAAATTATTGTTGATATTGTCCTTAACCACACCTCTGATCAACACCCCTGGTTCATCGAGTTGCGGTCCTCAAAAGATTCGCCAAAGCGCGACTGGTATGTGTGGAGCGATACCGACACGCGTTACCGCGATGCGCGTATCATTTTCCTGGATACGGAGACCTCAAACTGGACATTTGATCCGCAGACCGGAGAATATTACTGGCACCGCTTTTACAGTGCCCAGCCGGACCTGAATTACGATAATCCGGAGGTCCAGCAGGAAATGCTCGATACCATTGATTATTGGATGGAGATGGGTATCGATGGGTTCCGCGTGGATGCAGCGCCTTACCTGTTTGAACGCGAGAACACGAATTGCGAGAATCTGCCAGAAACGCACGAGTATATCAGGCGGATGCGGGCGCACGTCGAGAGTAAGTGGCCGGGCCGTATTTTGCTGGCGGAAGCAAACCAGTGGCCGGAAGATGTGCGCGCCTACTTTGGGAATGACGATGAATTCAATATGGCGTTTCACTTCCCAATTATGCCCCGGCTTTATATGGCGCTCAAACAGTGCTCACGCAAAAGTCTCGTGGACATTCTTCAGCGCACACCGGAAATCCCCTCGCTGTCCCAGTGGTGTATCTTTTTGCGTAACCACGATGAACTGACGCTGGAAATGGTGACAGAGGCGGAACGCCAGTATTTGTGGGAGCATTATGCGCCCGATCCTCGGATGCGGCTGAATTTGGGAATCCGACGCCGACTCGCTCCCCTGCTGGACAACGATCAGCGGCGCATCTGGTTGTTAAATGCAATGTTGTTTAGCTTGCCCGGTTCGCCCATTATTTATTATGGCGATGAAATTGGCATGGGCGATGACATTTGGCGGCATGACCGGAATGGGGTTCGCACCCCTATGCAGTGGGATGATTCGGAAAACAGCGGCTTTTCCCAGGCTCCCAAATTGTATGAGCCGGTGATCGACGATGAGAAGTCTGGTTACCAGCGGCTGAATGTGGCCCAGCAGCGCGCCGATCCACAATCACTGTGGCATGTAATGCGCCATATGCTGACCGTTCGGAGGTCGTACCACGCTTTTGGGCGGGGAAGTTTCACCTTTGTACTGCCCGAAAACGACGGCGTATTGGGATATTGGCGCATCTACCAGGACGCAGAAAGTGGATCGCAAGAAACGATCCTGGTGCTGGTTAATCTCACCGACGAAACCCAGCACATAGACCTCGACCTCTCGGCTTATTGTGGCATCAAGCCTGCCGATCTGCTCACGGGGCAAACGTGGCCCGAAGTTCAGCAGACCCCGTATTCCTGCGATCTCCCTCCCTATGCCTATTACTGGTTGAAATTCTAAAAATGACAAGATAGGGCCGGGCAGCTTATCCGGCCCCTTCATCATCAACCTGCGTCTTTGCCAGCGCAACACCGAGGGTTCCTGCCACAACGATAGCGGCGTTTTCTGCCCATGATCGTGCAGCCTCGAATGCTTCCTGGTCAGCCTGGTGCTGCCGCAAATAGTCAATTCCTGCCGATGTGTTTACTGCAAACTTGTTACCTGCCATTGTCCGCTTACGAGAAAGTTCGCTGCTGGTTTGATGAGATGTTTGGGCAAGCAGCAGTGATTCATCGGGAAGAGTCAGATAAATCTCCCAACGATGCGTGATCATCGTGATTTCCGTCAGAATATCCCCGTTCATTTCCTGTGGAACCGATTTGCGGTCAATGACATAGCGCAGCTCAACATTACGCACAATTCCGACCTTGATAGCGCGTCCCTGTGCGCCGCCCAAAAACGATCCGAGCAGTCCAGTTGGAGGAATCAGTCTGATCAGGCCCTGCTGGGTATCAATCACACACTGGTTAAAAGACGGCGCAACACCCTGTTTGCCCGTTGTAGCTTCTTTGGACAGGCGCAGGGTTACGCCGTTACGCGATGGACCAAGCCACACGGCTGTATATTGAATGGGCAGCTTGATAGAATGGGCCAATAGGCGCACCTGCTGGGGGCCAATATCTTCGCGCTTGTGAGGAGCAAGAGGACCCGTAACTCCGCCGCCTGCTGCCCCGCCCAGGGGACGCGCGAGTTTTTTGGCCCCGAATATTTTGAGCGGGCAGCCAATATATTCCGCCAGTTCACGCCCGGCCTGCTGAGCGGCTGCCCCATAAAGGGAGTTGTCTCCGGGTGGCCAACAAACGACTTCCAACCAATGAGCCTTGTCCTGAGAGCTGCGCCCGATATGGAAACCGAGCAGCCAGCGTCGTGTCTTTTCATCGTACCCAACTACAACCGCCTGCACGTACTCTATCGACATGACTGTGCCCGGCAGCTTGTGCTGCTGACCGAATTCTGGCGTGTATTCGACGATGCCTGCCCCGCGCGTCACCTGAAAGACGGGACGTGTTGACAGCACATCAGCCGTTGGAATCAACCGCCAGGAACCCTCAAAAATGGTAATCTCATATTCTTCTGCTGGAATTGTGGGCATAATAGCTCCGCTTTCCTCATAACATCTATTATTCAGTTTAAGAAAAAGTTGCTTCAGAGTCCAGTCTCTGCTTCCTTTTACCATGAAGATGTATAGATTTCTTGACAGCGGGCCACAGATGAGTAGACTGCTTGTAAGTTATAGCTATCATCCCAAGGAGATCGTTATGGCGAGGCAAAAAAAAGAGGAACCAACGCGGCATCGTCTTTTAATCTATTACAATCTGGGTAAGCGTTACCGGTCACCAGGAATCCTGCTGATATTTCTGGGCCTTTTCATGTTTTTCCCCAGCTTTATCGATGAATTGAAAAACGATATGGTATCAACGGATGTTTTAGCGGTGGCGGGAGGCGCGTTTGTGTTGATTGGATTAGCCTTCTGGCTCTTTTCATGGCTGGCTATCCATCGATCCTATGTTCAGACCAACCCCGATCTGCTGCTTATTCGGACGCCGTTTCACAAGACTCATGTCAGCTACCGCCGGATCAAGCAGGTGCAGCCAGTTCAGGTGGTTCAGCTTTTTCCCCGAAACACCCTCAAGGGGATGGCCAAACCCCTGCTGCGCCCCTTGCTAGCCGAAACAGCCGTGGAGATGATTATCAAATCATGGCCGGAGAATAAGCGCAAACTGTACCGCCGGTTCAGCAAGTATATGTTTTCGCCCCGTTCGGAAGCATGGCTGTTTATCGTGCCCAATTACAGCGCGCTGATTCGCCAGCTTGATACGGCATCGCAGCGCAAAGTGGAAGCAGATCGCGGGGTATCGGGCGCATATGAAGACCCGATTGAACGGCTAAAATACTACGGCGGCTGAGTCAGCCAAAAACAAACAGGCGGCACAGGCAACCTGAGGTTGCACAGCCGCCTGTTCGATTCGGTGTGTACCGAAAAATTACTTTACTTCGATGCCCGCGCCAGCCGCTTCGAGCTTAGACTTGGCATCGGCAGCCGCTTCCTTGCTGACGGCTTCCAGAACGTTGCTTGGAGCGCCTTCAACGAGGTCCTTGGCTTCCTTCAGGCCCAGGTTGGTCAGGCTACGAACAACCTTGATGACTTCGATCTTCTTGGGGCCTACGTCCTTGAGGATGACGTTGAATTCGGTCTGTTCTTCAACTTCTTCCGCCGCAGCAGGAGCCGCCGCGCCGCCCATCATGGGCATCATACCCATCGCCATAGGGGCCGCTGCCTGGACTCCCCAGGTTTCTTCCAGCAGCTTCTTGAGTTCTGCCGCTTCGATGACGGTCAGGGCGCTGAGATCTTGCACCAGTTTCTGTAGATCAGCCATTGTGAAAATTTCCTTTCGTAATACAGAGCTTCAGGTCTGATTGTTTGCTTTCGATATGACAACAAATTGCGGTTAGGCAGCTTCATCCGGGCTGTAAGCAGCAAAAACGTTGACCGAGCCATCGGTCGCGGCCTGAATGACGGCCACAATCTGACGTCCTGGTTCTTCCAGCAAACTCATGAACTGGGTAAGTGGCATTACAATCGTACCCACCAGTTGAGCGCGGAGTACTTCCAGCGACGGCAGCTTTGAGATCGCGTCCAGGTCTTTTGTCTTGACAATGTCCGCGCCAATGATACCGCCCTTAACAATGAAGAGGTCGTTGGTGCCCGAATGTTCCAAAACGGCGGTGATCGTCTTGGGCATATCCTGGTAAGCAATCGCAAGGGCGACAGGCCCGACAAGCATGTGATCGGGAACAGCCATGCCGACTTCTTTCAATGCAAGCTTCAACAGGGTATTTTTGGTGATCGTCAAACCAGAGTTGAAGTCACGCAGTTTGGCACGCAAGTCGTCCAGTTGCTTCATCGTCATGCCGCGATATTCGGTGATGACGACGCCCTGGGCACCTTTCAGCATGCCGATGTATTCTTCAAGCAGTTGTGCTTTACGCTCTTTGGAGATAGCCAAGCGCGTTATCCTCCTTTCCTCAGGAATTTTGGATCTTTGCACGGATAACCAAAAACGGTCTCCGCACATTGGGCGAAGACCGTAACGACTCCGATTCGTAGAACCTACGAGTATGGGGGTTCGGTTGGGGTCTTCACCTCGGCAGGTGGTTAATTCCGTTAAGTCCCGAAGGACGCCTGCTGTCTGCGGCAAAGTGCCAGCAATCGGCTGGCCTATTCAGTTTACAACACGTCATGATACCAGCCGGAGTGATCATCGTCAAGAGCTGATTGCCAGGCCAGTGTCTGCCAGCAACTCCGCTCTGGTTCTGCTAATTTCGACCGAACAGGTGATTCAGTTTGCGCCGGATGAATGCCCAACGGGCTTCTTGCCAGGCCGTTTGGGCAACATGATCGCTGCCATCCGCCTGTCCCGGCGCTGCATAGCGATCCTCGACATAAGCATGAGTGATCGTATTGATAGGCTGTTCGCCCTCGGGCACTTCCCCAACCAGATAGCGGCGGCGTTCATCCGGTGTGGACGATTGTTCCAGACGCAGCCCCAGCCAGCGTCCATAGATGCCCAGCCGCGCGTAGGCTCGCTGGACAGCATTCAGATGTCCCAGCCCGCGATATTCGATATACCAGATGGCGAATACGATCACGACAAGCAGCAGAATGACGACAGCGGCGAAGATCATCAACGTGAGCAGGATCGTCTTGCCGATACTGGGCTCGTTGTCTCCACCAACCTTTGTGACATCGGGTGGGGGCGGCGGCGTGACACTGGAGGTGGGCGATGGCGTTGGTGTGGATGGGATGAAAGGAGCTGGCAACTGTCCCGTTGGCGTGGCTTCCGCGCCGCTGGGCTGGGTTGGCTCAACCGTTGGCGTGAACGTCGGTACCATAGTCGGCGTCGGCAGGGCTGGCGGTGTTAGCTGTGCATTCGGCGGCGTCTGGTCGCCCTCGCGTTCAATAGGCGCTTCGTCGGCTGTCGGCTCAAATTCAACCCAACCATAGCCGGGGAAGTACACTTCTACCCATGTATGTGCATCTCGTTCGCGGACAAGATAGGCATTTTGCGACGGATCCCATTCTCCCTGGGCAAATCCCGCCGCGATACGTGCCGGGACGCCCTGAGAGCGCAGCATGAGCACCATCGCTGAAGCATAATAGTTACAGTAGCCCTGCTGTTCATCGAACAGGAACCACTCAATCGGATCACTGTCCTGCGGGGGTGTTGGGATCGATTCGTTGTATAGAATATTGGTGCGCAGCCAATGTTCGATGGCCCGTGCCTTGTCGTAGGGCGTCTGTGCTCCATCTCCGGCGACAATCTGGGCAGCGAGATCACGCACACGGGGCGATAGATTGTTTGCACCTTGCAGGTATTGGCGCAGCACCCAATCGGGATACAGTTCTCCTGCTTCACGCAGCATCGTCGCGCTGGCGGTGGTAATTGAGGATCGGGCACTATAGCTGTCGCCTTTGCGCAGCACTTCGCGTGCGCGAATAATGGCAACATCAGCCGGGCGTCCCTCGTTTACACAGGTGCGGCCCACGCTATCCTGGCAGTTGAGTTCGGCCTCAACAGGTACATTGACGTAGACGGGTTGGGGAGCAGCATAGATGAGTTCGGAGGCGCGAATGAGCAGCTTAAATCTCTGATCGACTTCGCTGCGCGCGCCGGGGACTGAGTCACCAATATTAAACTCCAGCCCTTGATTCTCCGTGTAAGCGCGTACAGAGCGAATATGCTTCCATTCCCAGGTGCTGAAGTCGTATGTGTCGTAGATCGTGGATCGCCAGTAGTAGCGCGGCCCCTGTGGAGCCTCGACGACCATTACTGGGGCATCGCCCAGTTGAATGGCCCCGCTCAACTGCAATTTTTCGCCGCCGTAATAATCGGCTGTGGCGATACCCTGACTCTCTAACGATGAAAACAGCCGGTTCCACAGGTCAGCCAGCTTCATGAAAGGATCGCTAGAAAGCAGATCGTTGAGGCGCTCCATACTCTTAGCATCTGCGCCAGCGGGGGCGAGCCACGCCGCCAGGACAATCACTACAGCGAGTACTGCGCCTGCCTGGAAAAAGGCGCGCCGCACATGAGGTGGGAAACTGACGCGGTGCAGATACCAGTCAAATTCGCGAGCATCGATGTGCGAGCGGATGAGCAGCAGGAGCGACAGGAAAACGAACGCTGCCAGATAGATATCCAGCGAATGATCGCCCTGATAATAAAACTGGTTCGTGATCAAAACCAGCCCGGTCGGAATGATCACACGCCATACCCGATCCACTCGGAAGACGTGCCACGCTGCGTTGTGCCCCAGGAACCAGAACAGCACCGAGAGGAACACAATAAACGCAACGTCATCATTGGCGGGCTGTTTTCCGGCAAGCGCTTCATTGATCCAGGTGTCTAATTCGGAGGCCAGAGTATACACCCGGCTGTGCAACGCTCCGCTGTGGATGGCGGTGAGCGCGTTTACGCCAATCACAACCGCCAGGCTGTACACGCTGCTCAGAATCAGGGCCAGCAGTTCCGAATAGTGGCTGCGTGCCAGCAGGAAGCCGAATCCGACGGCAAAAAAGCTGACCGTGACCAGCGCTCCTAAGCCCTGGGTCCACTGCGCCGCATCCAAAGCCAGAGCCGTGACAATCATCAGACTCCAGGTGATCACCAGACTGCTGAGATCACCTCTGGAAAAGATGGTGCGCAGTTGGTTACGCAGCCGCCGTCGCCAGCGGCTGGGAGCGCGAATGGGGCGTGCTTGAGAAGATCTGCGTACAGGACGCATGCGTTGCGTTGTTGTCATCAGCCTTCACGTTTACAAACTTAACCGAACCTTGATTTTAAAGCGTTATAAAAATGCCGCCAACTTGCCTGTTGTGGCTCAGCCTTCTTCTGCATATAATTCCCACCATGATACCCACAAAACGCCTCATCCACCTGTCCGTTTACCTGACGTTTGCACTGCTGGCAGCCTGTGAACCGCTTGCACCAGAGCAAGATAACCCCCAGCCGCAGATTATCGTTGTTACTGGCGATCCAGCCGGCGCAGCCGCGACCCTGCCAGCCGATGGAACTGCCGTTGGCCTCGTTAATACAGGGGCCGTCAGCACGCCAATCCCATCCGCAACATTCACTCCCACGGCTACCTTAACGCCCACCGCCACACCCTTCGCTTGCCCGCAAACAACCGGACAAGTGATCGAAGGTTCTTTTGACAGCCCAACCACGGGGGGCGAGGCGACATACATGATGTACCTGCCGCCATGCTTTTACGATACCTTGCAGCGATACCCCTATGTGATTCTGCTGCATGGGACAGGCTATGATGAGACGATGTGGCCCGATCTGGATGTGGCGGAAGTGATGGACCAGGGGATTGCCAAGGGCACACTGCCGCCGATGGTGCTGATCATGGCCGACGGCGGAGATGTCGCGGAACTCAACGATCAGCCCGAGGGCCAGTCCTACGAAACAGTGATTCTGGATGAATTGATGCCAACCGTCGAAGCGGATTTTTGCCTGTGGGGTGGGCGGCAGGGCCGAGCCATTGGCGGCATTTCACGCGGCGGATTTTGGGCTTTCAGCATCGCGCTGCGGCATCCCGACCTGTTTAGCGCTGTCGGTGGGCACAGCCCTTATTTTGAAGACGAAAATGCCGGGCCTGAGACGAATCCATTAACCCTGGCAGAGAACGTCAATCTTGAGAAGTTCCCGTTGCGCATCTACATGGATAATGGCACGGATGATATTGTGGGTGCGAACGCGAAGCGGATGTCGGACACGCTGAGCGATAATGGAGTGGAGAACGAATATCTGATCAATCCAGCCGGGGGCCACGATATGGACTACTGGCGGTCTCATGTGGCCGAATATCTGGCTTTTTATGGCGAAGCATGGCCTTATGATGTGATGGCTTTGCCCTCCTGCCTTGAACCCAGCCCTGAGTGATGAAGCAGCAACCCGGTGGGAAAGGTCCTACCGGGTTGCTCATTTAAAATATCTTGCCAAAAACCTGCATGAGCAGCCAGAAAACCGTAAACGCCCCAATTGAGACCAGGATAATCAGGATCAGACAGCCCCAACGCCCGGCACGGGTACGCATCAGCCAGCGTATGACATAACGCATGATGGTTAAAAAGGCGACAGAACTGCCTCCGGCGGCGATAGCGGCAATATCATCGGCCTGCCCGGCAATCGGGATAAAATCGGGGATCGCGTCAATCGGGAAAAATACGTAGATCGCGGTCAGAACGATGATGCCGAGAATGCTGCCGCTGATTCCCCAATCGACGGCCCGCCGTGACAGTTCGCCAGCAGGCTGAGACTCTTGATCATAGGTTGGATTATTATCTGCTTCTTCTTTGCGTTTCATCACCCCGCGCTTTCATATGTTGCGACGATTTTTTCAGCTTTCACATATTCAGAGCTGCCTTCGGTTGCCGTATCCAGCACCTTGAGCGCCTCCAGGTATTGTTCCATCGTGATGGCCGAACCTGCTGCGCGAGTCCGTTCGTGCTGCTCGGCAGCTATCCAGCTTACTTCTTCTGGTTTCATGTCGCCGTGCAACGCTACCGCCTGAGTAATATCTTCATCAGTCAAACATCCCTTTTGTTCCAAGAGGGTCTTCAGTTTATCAAAAGTTTCCGTCATGGTGTTTATCCTCCGTTCCAGGGTGATATTCCGGCAGCGCGTTTGATATCGAGACTAACTTAATTTCGTGGAATTTGGCAAGGGCTACCCAGGCGGCGGTTATCCGCTATAATTCCCGCTGCTGTCCGAAAGGAGGACTGCGGCGAAACTGCCGCGACACATATGGAACTGATCGTACTCTGGAATTTATTCAAGCGCCGCTGGTGGCTTATTTTGCTTCCCCCGGCTGCTGCCCTGCTGCTCACCCTGCCCGCGCTCAAAAATGTCATTTCGCCCCCGGTCACCTATTCAGTACAAATGCGCCTGACCGCCGCCGCCCCACCCAATGCACAGGTCGAAGGGGAGACAACGCCTTACGAGGACAGCGCTTATGTGCCGCTGTTGGCTTCGGAGTATGTCGTCGTCAATATGCCGCACTGGATCATGAGCGACAGTTTTGCCGATGAGGTCAGCACCGTTCTCAGCGGGCAAAACGTGACCATATCCGGCGAAGATCTGCGCGGCGCGTTTTATGCCGACAGCTTCCGCAGCATCCTGACGCTGTACATCAGTTGGGACGATTCAGAGGAAATCCGCGCCATTGCCGGTGCCGCCGTGACGGTGCTTCAGACGCGCAACCAGCACTATTTCCCCCAGTTTGCTGCCCAACCTGTGCAGGTCGTGCCCCTGGATGATGTGAAAGTTTACCAGGCCGCCACGCCGCTGACGGTTCGGATGATGCCCCTCCTGAAGCTGGCGGTAGGGCTGGCGGCGGGCCTGGGTCTGGCGGTGCTGGCGGAGTATCTGGATCAGACGGTGCGCTCAACGGCGGATGTCGAGGCTCTGGAACTGCCTGTATTGGGCGAAATCCCGCGTGAGCGGTAGATCAATCCGACTATTCCTACGCGCTATCCTAACAAGGATGGGGTACTGTTCAATCCCCTGCTATAATAGCGCCGCGTTTAGCCGCGTTGCTTTTTGTTGAGGAACACTTATGAACCTGATGCATTATGTCCGTATTTTGCTGCGGCGCGGCTGGATTATCGCGCTGGCGGTAGTAATCGGTGCGGGGGGAGCGTTCGGCTTTAGTAAGATGCAAACTCCTGTATACCGGGCGACGCAGCGCGTGCTGTTCCAACCGGCGCGGAATGACTATGGCCTGACGGAAACGCTCCGCATTGTGCTGCGCAGCTACGTGGTTTACCTGGATACTGACCAGCAGGCCCAAGTTGTAATTGATCGCCTCGACCTGGATATGACTCCTGGCGAACTGCGCAGCCACACAACGATCAGTTCTGACCCCACTCAGCTTATTGTCCAGATCGATGTCGATATGGAAGATGGCCCGCTGGCGGCGCAGATTGCGACCGAATTAGGCCGTGTACTGTGGGAATATCGCCAGGAGAAGAACCGCGATGCCCAGCGTGAGGACCGGATCGACGCGGCAATGCTCGACACGGCAACCTATGGCTTGTACCGCCCCCGGACGATGATTAACGCCATCGCGGGTGGGCTGCTCGGCTTGATCGTCGGCGCGGCGGTTGTCTTTGTCCTGGAATACCTGGAATCGAATATTGTCCGGCGAAAAGAAGACATCGAACGGTTTCTTGAACTTCCTGTGCTGGCGGCTATTCCCGCCGATGATACGCGCTCCTGAGGTGTGCCATGCCCGACGTTAATCTGATTACTCTGACCGATCCCCGTTCGCTGGCGACTGAGGCTTACCGGACGCTGCGCACGAATCTCATGTTTTACAGCCTGGACAATCCGCTGTGTTCGCTTGTGATCACATCGCCTGTCCCAGGGGAAGGCAAAAGCACGGTGGTCGCCAATCTCGCCGTAACTCTCGCCCAGGCGGGATATGATACGGTGCTGGTGGACTGCGACCTGCGGAAGCCCAGCCAGCACGAGATGTGGAACCTGAAAAATGATCGCGGACTGACCACCATGCTGCTGGAGGGCGGTTTTGATGCGCCTCCCGTGCAGTCCACGACTGTGGATCATCTCCGCGTGCTGACCAGTGGCCCGCTGCCGCCCAATCCAGCGGATGTGATCGGTTCCCGGCGGATGGACGATGTGATTAGCGCACTGAAGCAAAAAGCACAGTATGTTCTGTTTGACGCGCCGCCTGTTCTGGCAGTCACCGATGCGTCGCTGCTGGCTCTCAAAACGGATGGGCTTCTGCTCGTACTGCGCGCCGGATCATCGCGCCGTGACCATGCTGCCCGCGCCAAGGCCGAATTGGACCGCGTGAAGGTTCCCGTGATCGGCACCGTCCTCGTCAACGCGCCGCAGGACAGCGCGATTGGCGGCTATTACGCCCGTTCATAAGAAGGAGCGCGATCCGTGAAAGGTCTGATTCTGAGCGGTGGTAAGGGCACGCGGCTGTACCCTCTCACCTATACCCGCGCCAAACAGTTAATTCCTGTTGCCAACAAGCCTGTGTTGTTCCGCGTGATCGAAGCGATTCGCGATGCCAACGTCAGTGAAATCGGCATCGTCATTGGAGATACGGGGCCAGAGATACGAGAAGCCGTTGGGGATGGCTCGCAGTTCGGAGTCAAAATCACCTATATCCCCCAGGATGCTCCCTCGGGGCTGGCTCATGCTGTCAAAATATCACGGGGTTTTCTGGGTGATGATCGTTTCGTGATGTTCCTGGGCGACAATGTGTTGCAAGGCGGAATCAGCCCTCTGATCGCGGATTTTGCCCACCATCCCGAATGGAACAGCCAGATTGTGCTGACCGCCGTTGAACACCCCGAACAGTATGGCGTGGCTGAATTGGATGGCAATGATCGAATTGTTCGCCTCATTGAAAAGCCGAAGAATCCGCCCTCCAACCTGGCCCTGGTCGGCATCTATATGTTTGACCATCACATCTTCCAGGCGGCGGACGAGATTAAACCGTCGTTCCGGGGCGAACTGGAAATCACCGATGCGATCCAATGGTTGATCGAACACGGCTACAGCGTCTTTCCTCATGTTCACCGGGGCTGGTGGATCGATACCGGGCGGCCCGGCGATATGCTGGCTGCAAACAGTCTCGTGCTGGAAGAACTCAAGCCGGAAATCAAGGGCGTGGTGGACTGCAACTCCGAGGTCGATTTCCGCGTGACGATTGAGGCTGGGGCGGAGATTATCAACAGCGTGGTACGCGGCCCGGCGATCATCGGGCGCAACACGAAGATCATCAACAGCTACGTGGGACCATTCACCAGCATTTACCATAACGTGGTGATCGAAAACAGTGAGATCGAGCGCAGCATCGTGCTGGAACACAGTTCCATTCGCGATATCCCGGCTCGCATTCAGGACAGCCTGATCGGACGCCATGCCGAGGTGGATATCAGCGCCCTGCGGCCCAAGGCGATCAAAATGCACCTGGGCGACTACAGCCGCCTGGAACTGCTTTAAAGAGGCCGCCGTTTATGAATAATGGAAAGGTAATCCGCCTGATTGCCACCGATCTCGATGGCACGCTGCTTAATTCGGAACACCGCGTCATGCCGCTGACGGACCGGGCGCTGCGCGAAGCAGCCGCGCGGGGCATCCTGTTTACGGTGGCAACGGGTAAAACATTTCCCTCGACGGTTGACTTGATTCGGGAATATGACATTCGCATCCCGGTGATCTGCGGGAACGGAACTCTCATTCATGCGCCGGATGGGTCGATTTTGCACGAGGACCCGATCCCGCGCGAATATGCCATCGAAGCCATTCAGATGGCACGCCGGGCGAATCTGACTCCGGTTGTTTATTCTGGCTCAGGGCTGCTGACCACCGAGCACAATAGCAGCATCCAGGTGTTGGTTGATCACTTTGAGCCAATGCCCACCATCATTCCGAACCTGGAAGCCGCATTGGAGCGAGAGTACCAGCCGCACAAGCTCATTTTGATGAATGCGGATGATCTGGATGCTGTAGCGAACATCCAGCCGGAATTGGAGCGGGTGTTTGCAGGGCGAGCGCAAGTACTGCGGTCGGGATTAGCGTCGGTGATCGAAGTGCTGCCGCTGGGCATTACCAAAGGGTACGGCACTGACTTATATCTGCGATTACCTGGGCATTCGGGCGGAAGCTGTGATCAGCTTTGGCGACAACTGTAACGATCTGGACATGATCCGGCGGTCAGGTATCGGTGTAGCCATGGGACACGCTCCCGAAGACATCCGGCGCGAAGCCGATTACGTGACCAGCTCAAATGATGAAGATGGGGTTGGACAGGCATTGATGAAATTTGCCCTCTCGACGGGTCCGGTTGGAAATAGGAGAACGATATGAAAAATATTCTGGTGACAGGTGGCGCGGGGTTTATCGGCAGTGCGTTTGTGCGGCGCATGGTCGAAAAACACCCGGATATCAGGATCGTCGTACTCGATAAGCTGACGTACGCGGGGAATCTGGATAATCTGCTGCCCGTCCACGACTCACCCACCTATACCTTCGAACGAGGCGATATTGCGGATCGCGAAACTGTGCAGCGCGTCCTCGAAACGTACCAGATTGATGCAATTGTCAATTTTGCCGCCGACACCCATGTGGACCGTTCTATCCTCGAACCGGATGCGTTCATTCAAACCGATGTGGTAGGAACCTATATTCTGCTGGATACGGCGCGCAAGCTGGGCATCAAGCGGATGCATCATGTCAGCACGGATGAGGTCTACGGCTCGATTCCGGAAGGGTATTTCCGCGAAGGCGACTCGCTGGAACCGAACAGCCCCTATTCCGCCAGCAAAGCGGGCGGTGAGATGATGCTGCGCGCCTACCATGTGACTTATGGGATGCACACGACCGTGACGCGCGGCAGCAACACCTTTGGCCCATACCAGTATCCCGAAAAAGTCGCGCCGTTCTTCATCACCGAGGCGATTGACAACCGCCCCCTGCCGCTCTATGGCGACGGTATGCAGGTGCGCGACTGGCTGTACGTCGATGATCACGCTGACGCGGTTGAAGCCGTCTTGTTCAAAGGTGCCCCCGGCGAAATCTACAACGTTGGCGGCGAGCACGAGATGCACAATATCGATATGACGCGCTTTATTCTGAAGACGCTCGGCAAGCCAGAAAGCCTGATCCGCTATGTGACGGATCGCCCCGGCCATGATCGCCGCTATGCGCTGACGAACGATAAAATCCGGCGCGAACTGGGCTGGACACAGCAGCACACGTTTGAGCAGGCTATGGCGGAGACCGTGCGCTGGTATCAGCAGAATGAGTGGTGGTGGCGCAAGATCAAAACCGGGGAATACCTGGACTACTACAAGGCCCAGTACGCCGAACGTCTGGCACAGGCAGCCAGCCCAGAATAGAAAATATATGGGGCGAATTCGACAAGAGTTCGCCCCATTTTACCGAGAAAGCGCCGTAAAGCCCCTACCTTCAGGTAGGGGGATAGAAGGCGTAGGTCTTTATTTTTTCTCTCTCAGATAGGGTATAATCGTGTCTAGCACCTTAACAGACGTATAGGTAGGCGGTTGCACGGACAACTCCTCTCCGTGCGTAAAACCTGTAGAGACGATAGGTGTCGTTCTGGGAGACGTTGAGCTTAAAAGCCCGCTCCCGATAGAGCCAACCAACTTGTGGGGTGGGACGCACCCTTGTCGCTTAACGTAGACCCTCTGCTCAACCTTCGGGTGACAGTAAGGTCAAGCGTGCGCCAGAAGCCCCCGCCTTTAGGCGTGGGGAGCGTCACTGATGTAGTACACCGATGTATCGCGGATTACCACGTCGTCAAAATTAGCATCAACCCCCAGGGCCATTGTGCCGCCTAGAGGCTGTTATGACGAGGAAAATTCAACAAATAGCCCGAAAATGACCCAAAAAGGGGCCAAAATTGATTAGTAGAGCCCCTTATGATCACAAGCTATATTTATGATCATCTTACAGTAGCCGGAAATTCTCATAAGTTACTCACTTCGAGCCACTTTCTTCTCGTGACGATCCGCGCCGCACTGTTTTTTGGGGGGTCATCCTAACCATTTACTAACTTTGGCCCTGGCCCAGAAAAAGCAAGAGGCAGAGCAGCGGACTCACTATTAATTATAGCACACATGTTCTATCCATGTCAAGCGAAGATGGAGCGTGAAAAGTGCATAACACACTCTAGCGAGCAGCGGGAATCTGGATCACGCTGTCGGTATCATCTCGAACGGCCAGGCTTAGGATCGCATCATTGGCATAAAACGCCATGCCAGGGAACAAGCCAATCACAAAACCATCATACTCAGTGCGCAGCAAACCGTCTGGCACCCCCAGCGGGCGGCCATAGATGTCTACCAGGCGAGCTACCGGATCTCCCGCTTTCAGCCAATCGCCGGGCTGGACCAGGGGATGCGCAAGGCAGGCTTCCGGAACGCGAGGATGAGTCGTCCGGCGCACCGGGTAGCTGGTTTTAATAATCGGAACCCCTGTGATAGGTTCTAGCGGACCGGGCAGCATTCCCGCCCAACGCATCATATTACGGATGCCGCTCAGGGCCGCTCGAACCGAAGCGATGTTGACCACACGCTGGCCCCCAAGTTCAATGGTGACGGCAGGAACGCGGCCCCGGTTCAGCGCAGCACCACTGACGGAGCGGTGCAAACTCACTTTCAGGTACTGGTCCGAGACAAAATCGTTGATAACGGTCAGCCCTAATGCGTTGACCATTTCGCCAACCGTGTTCTGCAATTTTTGAGCGACTGGCTTATCACGCTGTTCTCGATAAAAAACGGGATCGCGGAAAACAAACGGGATGGAGAGCGCCCCAAAATTATGCAGATCAATCAAATAATCGGCGGTTGCATCGATACGCTCGAACAGGCGCGCATAGGCAAGCTCCAAAGCAGAGGGATACTGGCTGTCAGCGGAGTCGAAGGGGATTGTGATACCAGGAAACAGGCGGTTCGGATCTTTGCCGGGTAGATAGTAGGGGCTGCGCTCACCCGTGCGCAGTCCCGCCGGATTCAGAGTTGGAATAGCAACTACTGTCCCGGAGAGATTGGAGAGCAGATCCGGCGTGATTAACTGGTGAATGACCGCCAGACCATCATATTCCGGGCCATGAATGTTGCCTGTTAGCCACAAGACAGGGCCTTTAGCGGTGTGCCCCTGAGCGATAATCACCGGGAAAAAGTCTGCCCCCCCGGTAGGTTGGGGAACAGCTTCGAATGCGCCGTAGGTAATTTCACCTGGTTTGCTGCGTGCTGTGCCAATCTGAATTGCCGAAGCCATGCCAGTCCTTTTAGGAGCGCGCCTGTTTTGCCAGCGCGCTGGCTAATTGGGCACTAACAAGTTCCAACATCAAGACATTCTGCTGAGTAATCGCGTTAAGCTGTTCACGGCAGGCAAAGATCACACCAAAGCGCAGGCTGGTTCCAACCGGGACGCAGACCCCAGTTCCGAAACGCTTCTGTTTGACGAAGGGATGATTCAGTTCATCATCCGGGCCGATGATGCGGCTTTGCCCGTTTTCCGCCACCCATCCCACAAGAGAATCCTGGTATGGCTGTTTTTGCGGTGCGATGGTCGTTACCGTGTTGGGGCCAACCTGGGCACTTAGCGTATATTCGGGTGGGGTTGTCGGCGTGATGTTGTAAAAAGATACATAGTCGTATCCCAACTCTTTGATCGCCTCAACGGCAGCCTGTGACTTGGACTGCCCAGGGCCAGCCCGCCGTAGAGACTTGGCAAAGTTGCGAACGGGGGGCAGAGCGTCGGCACGCAGCGTTTCGAGCCGCCGTTCCTCGCTCAGCCGTTTGATCCGTTTAAGCAGATCATCACCCTTAAACGGCTCAACAGAGACTTCATCGGCCTGGCCTGGCATTCCAAAATCGGCTTCATCGTCAACCAACAGGATCAGCAGGCGTGGGTAAGTCTGTCGCAGGTCTTTGACGAATTCAAACACATCGCCCAAACTGTTGTCGATTACAAAAATATCCGTTCGTTTCGCCATGTCTGAAAGATACTCGCGCGCTTCGCCCTGGTTGGTTACGACGGCTAGTTTAAGCTGCGGGTCTTTGGATAGATTTTCACGATAGCGTGCAACAGAAGAGACTTGAATTGCTGCCAGCACGTAAATCTGGGCACTGTCTGCCATAACTCTTTACCGTCCCGGAATCAAAAAAGCGAATATAGGGTCCAGTAATTATATAGTAGCCTGCTGGACATGCTACCTATATTCGCCACAGTTCTTTCTAGCCTGTTCTCGACGGGAGAAACGGCTCCTGTTCTCGTTGGGCTACTGGCTTGCCACCGGATAGAGTAGCCTGCCCGCCTCGTAATGCCAGAGACATAAGCAATGCTGCCGCGCTGACCCCCGCCCCAACGAATTGAAGCTCGTCGATGACTCGCATGGCTGAGTTACGGCTGGCTGCCTGCGATGACTGGACGATATCACCGCTATCAGACGGGTGGTACTGTTCAACGAGCGTATCATACCGGTTCAGTGCGAACACCGTCAGCGAGGAGATTGCCAACGTCATGCCGACCAGCCGCAGGATTAGAACGAGCGCCGATGCGGTGCCGCGCTCATCCGGGTCCACATCGTTTAAGACAGCCGTTCCAATCGGAGAGATGGTTAATCCCAGCCCTATGCCGATCACGCCCATTTGCGCGCCCATCAGCCAATAGGATGTGCTGTAGGCCCAGGTGGCTCCGGTGAGCAGAAAACCGGCGCATGCCAGGGCAAGCCCAATGGATGTGGGCAGGCGGTATCCGTACCGTTCCGCCAGCCAGCCGCCAGGAATAGCGGCGAGTGCCATCGGCACCGTCAGCCCCGACAGCAGCAGGCCAGCAATTAAAGCAGCCTCTTCAATATTACTGGTGCTGGTGGATGATAGGCGGAAATTGACCAGCAGCGGCGCGCTGACCAACCCAATAGCCAGGCAGAATCCAACGAGCAGATTGGTCGCGGAAGCGGCGGAAAAGTTGCGGTGCGAAAACATGCCAAGCCGGATGAGAGGGTGATTGACCCATTTTTCGATCCATAAGAAGCCGACAAAAGCCAGTGCCGCGACGACGAGAAAAGGCACATTCAAACTGACAGACGAATTGTGCTGTGAGCCGCTCAGGTCAATATTCGTGCCGGACTCAACGCTTCGGCCCCCCAACCCCAGATTCAGACTGACGAGCACCAGCGAGATCAGCAGAGCACCGATCAGGTCAAACCGGGCATTTTTAATGCGAGTTGCGGACCTTCCCACCAACTTCTGTTGAGAAGGAGCAACGCGTACTGATCGCACGCGTGTCACTTCTGGTTCATTCAGGTGATGGTTATCACTGACATCAGGAGTTGCAGCTTTCTCGAGACGCTGCTCTGTGGTGTCGCGCAGCACCCACCATGCGCCAATCAGGGCAATCAGGCTGATCGGAATATTCAGAATAAACAGGGTTTCCCATGATGGTTTGGCGATGTGCAGCCCTAAATGCCCAACGGCACGAGCAATCTCATCCCCATATTCGCCAAAGAAGCGCACCATCACCCCGCCGTAGAGGTGGCCCAACACCCAGCCCAGTGTATCAACTGCTCCTATTACACCGATGGGTTTGGCACGGTGTTCCGGGGGGAACAAATCGCCGACCAGCGCAATCGTGATCGGAACCATTGCGCCCGCCCCAAATGCCTGAATCACGCGGCCAAAAATGACCAGATAGAGGTACAGTTCTTCTTTTTTAGGAGGCCGCTGGTTCAGAATCTGGCGATAGAAGCGGCGGAGCAGACTGTTAATGGTCACATTGTCGTAGGTCGTCACCAGGTAGGACCCGATCATAAAAATGATCAGGCAGGCGATATAAATTTTACGCCGCCCATAGAGGTCGGACAGCCGCCCGGTAAACGTCATACTCACCGCATAAGCCAACAGGTAGCCGTTGACGGCCCATGATGCCTGATCGAGATGCTCAGTCAGCACCAGTTTCAGGCTGATAATGATGTGCGGCAGCACCGCCGATATGATCGTCAGGTCCAGTGCGCCGATAAAAACCGGCAGGCTGACAATCGCCAGAACAGACCAGGGCGATGACAGCCGGGCCGGGCGGGAAGATTGAGTCATGATGAACTGCCTTCGTCGTCCATGACAGGGGTACCAATTTCCACTGTTTTATTATAGTCGAACACCGTAATCGTCCAGGTTGTTGGCTCCTGATCCGCTGCTGCATCTTTGGGCAGCGGCTCGTGCAGAACAATCTGTTCGACGGTATGCCCGTCAGTCAGAATATAGACATCGATTCCCAGTCTGCCGAACTGTGTCCCGATCAGTCCAAACGTCAGAGAATAAACATTGCTGGCTTCAATCTCTCCCTTAAGATGGTAGACGTCCACCCCGTCAATGTCTTCAAGCCCCACCATCTCCAGGTTGGAGATCGTTTTGAGGGCATAGGGGATGCCAGAAGTGGGAGCCAGCAAAGAGGCGGGGGTAAATCCTGGGATAACTTCCTGAGCCATCCAACGATTCTGAGTGATCAGGTCGCTGCGCATATACTGCTGCTGATCAATGGCAACCAGTTCAATACTTGTCCGGAATTGATCCAGACTGACTTCAACCGTGGCTTCGAGCTGGTTTGGGGCAGCAAACGTACCATTCGCATAATTAAAAACGAGGGGGAAATCCTCCGAGATGGCTAAATCACCCGTTTTTATTTCAACCGGGTAGCCATTTACATCGATCTCAATCTTAAACGAGCTGGCGTTCTGAATCTGATCTGCTGCTTCGCTGAGAAGCGGGCGAGCTTCGGGTAGATCTTCAACTTCCTGGCATGCCGCACCGATCAACACGGTGCCGATCATGAATGCCACAGCTACAACCCGACGCATATGACGCATGTTATTGCCTCCAGTAGAAAGATCGGCTTACGCACGATTGCTACTACGAGTCTGACCTTTGGTCTGTTGCGGCAAAGCGAAACTATCATAACACAAACTGAGGGGGAAGGCCCCCTCAATTCTCTTTTGCTGCCTGTGGAACGCGAGACCGTTGTAAAACATCAACGACGCTCGCTGCCAGATCGTAGCGCCCAAATGCAGGCATGATATACACGCCTTGCGCCAATCCTTTGATATTTTGTAGCAACTCCTGGGCGACGTGTACGCCTTCTAGTGAGGCTTGCTCTCCCGCATCGATAATGCGCTGCCGGATGGTCTCTGGAATATCAATGCCCGGCACTTCGTTATGCAAAAATGCCGCGTGGCGCGCTCCAAACAATGGCATGATACCAACCAGCACCGGCAGGGTAAGCGCTCCAAACTGTGCGGTATAGGCTTCCAGGAACTGTTCCAGGACGCGCGGATCGAAGATAGGCTGGGTGAGGGCAAAGTCAGCTCCAGCTTCCATCTTTTTGCGCAGGATCTTGATTTCGTGATCCAGGTCATGCGCCGCCATATTGAGTGCGCACCCGACCAGGAACGATGTGGGCTGACCGATGGTGTTTCCAGCCTGATCGATACCCTGGTTCAGGTTCTGCTTGACCAGTTTGATCAGGCCAGACGGAGCGATATCGTGCGTGTCGAACGAATCGGGATAATCACCAATGATGGTTGGGTCGCCCATCACGACAAAAATATTCCGAATTTGAAGCGCATGTGCAGCCAGCAAATCGCCCTGAACTCGAAGCAGATTTCGCCCACGCGTCGGGAAGTGCAGCACCGTTTCGAGCCCGACGTGGTGTTGGATCAGGTGGCAGACTGCCCAGGGACTCATGCGCATGCGGGCCATAGGACTGTCGGAGACATTGATGAAATCTACGCCAGCTTCGCGCAGCAGTTCCGCTGAGGCAACAACCTTCTGCGCGGTAAAACTGCGCGGCGGCGACATTTCGACGGTGACGACAAACTGCCCCGTCCCCAGTTTGCGGGCCAGTTCGGTAGGCTGTTCCGGGGTATCGGCTGCTGCGGTTTCAACGAGATCGTTGATCGAGATGATCGCGGGACGCACACGGGCCGGATCATTCAGCGCAGTACACATCGCTTTGATGTGATCCGGCGTAGTGCCGCAGCAGCCCCCGATCACCTGCGCGCCGACATCCTTAAACGCCAGCGCATATTCCCCGAAATAATCCGGCGTGGCGGGATACATGACGCGCCCTCCAGACATTTCGGGCCAACCAGCGTTGGGCATCACCGAGAACCGCATCTGCGGCTCGGCATGGATCATCAGTTGCAGCAGGCGCAATAGTTGGGCCGGGCCACCGCTGCAATTGACGCCGATTACGTTTACGCTCAGTTCGCGCAGGGCATGGGCAACCTGGGCGGGTGTATCACCGAGCACAGTACGATCATCGCGGGTGAAAGTCATCTGCGCGATGATCGGGATCTGCTCGTCAATGGAACGGGCGGCTTTGACAGCAGCGGATATTTCGTGCAGATCGGTGAACGTTTCAAAGATCAGCAGATCCGCCCCGGCATTGATCAACGCCCCGGTCTGGATCTTGAAGGCGTTATAAGCCTCTTCAGGAGTGACCCGCCCGAACGGGGCCAGCCGGACTCCCAGGGGTCCCACTGATCCAGCTACGTACAGGTTGTCACGGAACATAGAATCAACCACACGTCGAGCCAGTTCGACCCCCGCCCGGTTGATCTCTCCACATTGCTCAGACAGACCGCAAGCGCCCAATTTGTAGATATTGGCGCTGAACGTGTTGGTTTCGATGATCTCCGCGCCTGCTTCCAGGTAGCGGCGGTGGACATTCGCCACCACTGCCGGATCGGTCAGATTCAGCAGATCGAAGCAGGTATCCATTGGCAGGTGCTGCTGGGTATGCAGCATGGTCCCCATTGCGCCATCAGCGACGATAACGCCCTGCTCTAACCGCTCACGAAAGGGCTTTTTCGCCATACCAGTTTATTCCCCCTAGGCGTCAGCCAGTTGTTCGGACCGCGAAACCCCTACACTGTAGTATTTCGCGTCGGGATGGTGGACGACAAGTGCTGCCGTCGATTGTTCGGGCACAAGCTGGTAGGCCGAGGTGAGGGTCATTCCCAGCTTTTCTTTGGCGGGCAGCAACCGGAACAGGATAGCATGATCTTCGAGATCTGGGCAGGCCGGATATCCCCAACTATACCGTTTGCCCCGTTCGGTGGGGATGTTCAGTTCCCGGTTGATGTGCCGGTTCATATAGGTGGCCGTGGCTTCTGCCGACTGCACCGCCAGTCCATGGAAGAAGTACGCTTCCGTATATTCGTTGGTGCCCTGCATCTGGTCGAAATGCTCGGTAGCGCGCAGACCAACCGTGACGATTTGCAACGGGCAGACATCGATCTGCTGGCTTCCGATGGGCGTGAAATAGTCCGCGAGGCAGAGATGCTCACCGAACGGCTGGCGCGGAAAGTTGAACCGCGCGATTTCTTCCAGCCGCTGTTCCTTGGTGTAGCAGTCGGGATCGTAGATGACGACGGAATCGCCGTCTGACTGGGCTGGGAAGTAGCCATAAACAGCCTGCGGTTTCAGCGTGCCTTCGGCAATCGCTTCTTTTTTCATGCGATCCAGCCGCGCTTCAAAATCGGCTTCCAGACGGTCCCACTCCGCGCCGTGCGTATTGCGCGCGCCCCAACTCAGCCGGAACAATTCCGGCTTGTGGATATAGGGGAAGACGGAATCCAGCGGAATGCTGAGCACCGCCCGGGCTCCCCAGAATGGCGGCGTGGGAATATCAGGGGCTGGCGCGACAGTTGAGCGTTGATCCGTGTCGCGGCTCTGACGCACCGGGGGAACGGGTTTACCGCTTTCCTGGTAGGCTTCGCGGACGACGCGTTCCAGCAGAACTTTCCGTTTAGCTGGATCGGTCAGTTGATCCATCATGTCCAGCCCTTCGAAGGCGTCTTTGCAATAAAACACCCCGGGCGCATAGGGTTCGCCGCCATCTTCCAGGAACAGGATTCGCCGCCCAAACGGGCGGTTGATCGCTGCACCGCCGATCAGCACCGGGAAGTTCAATCCACGACGCGCCAATTCGTTGACGATGAGGGGCATCTGCTTGGAGGTGCTCACCAGCAGGGCGCTGAGGCCAATAGCGTCAGCTTTGTGATCAATCGCCGCCTGGATGATCGTATTCGCCGGGGTTTGTTTGCCCAAATCATGTACGGTGTAGCCGTTGTTGCTCAAAATGGTGCGGACCAGATTTTTGCCGATGTCGTGCACATCACCATAGACGGTTGCCAGTACGACGACGCCCTTGCTAGTCCCTTCTTTGCGCTCCAGGAAGTTTTCCAGATAGGCCACGGCTTTTTTCATCACTTCGGCGCTTTGCAGCACAAAGGGCAGAATCAGTTCGCCCGCGCCAAACTTGTCGCCCACTTCTTTCATGGCGGGCAGCAGGACGTTATTCAGAACGCCAACCGCACTCTGCCGCGTCAAGCTTTGATCAATCAGCGCTTCAACGCCTTCCTTCTTGCGGTGGACGATCTGCCAGTGCAGCGCTTCTTCAGCCGTCATCCCGGCGGTTGGATCGGCTTGCTCCTGACCTCCACTGGAAACCTCGTGCTCCTCATAATATTGGATGAAGTCGGTCAGCGCATTCGGGTGCTTGTTGTAAATCAAAGCGTTTGCCAGCCCGCGCTGATCCTCAGGAATTTCCGCATAGGGCTTGATGTGGGCGGGGTTAACAATTGCCATATCCAGCCCGGCTTCGACACAGTGATAGAGAAAAACGCTGTTGAGCACAGCGCGTGCTGCCAGATTAAGGCCGAAACTCACGTTGCTCACGCCGAGCGAGGTCAGCACGCCGGGCAGCGCGGTCTTGATCTGCCGGATGCCGTCAATCGTCTCAACGGCGCTGCCCGCCATTTCCAGATCGCCGGTCGCCAGTGTGAACGTCAGATCATCAAAGATCAGGTCTTCCGGTGCGAGGCCGTATTCATTCACAGCGATATCGTAAATTCGCTTAGCGACTTCAACTTTCCGCTCTGCCGTTTTCGCCATGCCCTGCTCGTCAATCGTCAGAGCAACCACTGCCGCGCCGTGCTTGACGGCAATCGGCAGCACGGCATCCACGCGCTGCCGCCCATTTTCCAGGTTGATGCTGTTAATCAGGCCCCGCCCCGGATACAGGCTGAGCGCAGCCTCAATCACATTGGCTTCAGTGCTGTCGATCATCAGCGGGGCATCAATGCCCATCGACAGCTTTTTGACAACCTGCTGCATCTGGGCGGCTTCATCGGCGCGTTCGGTCAGCGCGACGCAGACATCGAGAATATGCGCGCCAGAATCCACCTGCTGCCGGGCCACCTGAAGAATCCCGTCATAATCGTCGTTCAGCAAAAGCTGTTTGATCTTCCGGCTGCCCTGGCTGTTAACCCGTTCCCCAATCAGGGTGGGTGGGGGAGATTGGCGCAGCAGCGTGGCTTTCATGCCGCTGGAAACCATCGGTTCGGCCTCTGGTTCGCGCGGGGCCGGTTCGCGCAGAGGCTGGCCCCCTCGGACACGTTCAACCAGTTTGGCGAGATGTTCGGGCGTCGTGCCGCAGCAGCCGCCGACTACGTTGACGCCCCAGTCGACAAATTCAGCCATCATCGCCGCGAAGGGGTCTGGCTTCATCGGGTAGACTGCCTCGCCATCGACGTTAATGGGCAGCCCGGCATTGGGCAGGACACTGATTGGCCTGGTGCTGTGCTCGGTCAGGAATTTGACGGGCTGGGCCATGTGTTCCGGCCCGGTTGAGCAGTTCAGGCCAAGGACGTCGATGGGCAGCGCTTCGAGCGTGGTCAGCGCACTCGCCATATCGGTGCCAAAGAGCATACGCCCGCTGGTATCGAGCGTAACCTGTGTCTGCACCGGAATGCGCACACCCTCATCTGCAAAATAACGGTTGATGCCGACAACAGCGGCGCGCACTTCCAGGATATCCTGGCTGGTTTCGAGCAGCAGCACATCAACGCCGCCCAACACCAACCCCTTGGCCTGCTCGTAGAACACGTCTGCCAGTTTATCAAAGGTGATGTTGCTCAGATCGGGATCGTCTGAGCTGGGCAGTTTGCCGCTTGGCCCCATGCTGCCCGCCACGTAGCGCGGGATTCCGGTTTGAGCCGCGATACCGATCTGCCACCCGGCGCGCCAGTTGAGCTGCCGTCTGGTTGATCTCGATGACACGGTCTTGCAGCCCATATTCCTTCAGAGTAATTCGGTTGGATCGGAAGGTATTGGTCTCGATCACTTCGCTGCCAACTTCCAGAAATGAAGCATGAATTGCCTCGATCACGTCTGGTCGGGTGATCACCAGGAAGTCGTTACAGCCGTTGTATTGCTCGCCGCCAAAGTCTTCAGCATCCAGGTTGTAGCGTTGGATACTGGTTCCCATTGCGCCGTCGTAAATCAAAACATGGTCTGCGATAGCATCTAGATAACGGCGGTTGGTGTAGGTGGTCTCTTTTGGCATGTTGTTACTCTTTAGGCTCTCTCGGACAACAGGGGATATTCATGTTAAGCGCCCCAGAATTAATGCGGGGCGCAAGCGGAATTGGTCACAGTTTTATTAATCGATAGTAGCATATTTGAGAATCCAGTGTCAAAAACCGGGTCTGCTACAAAGCATAACTTGAGTATAATTACCCAAAAGCGCCGAAAAGACCCCATCTTGAGATGTGGGGATAGAAGTGTGTCTATGCCTTTTATGAACTTATGTGCTATCCTACTCCTTGCTTAGGCAGACAACGGATGATGCTCAAAACACTCTGTCACATCCGTGTGCCTAAGCAACGCACGATTTCTGACGGGGTGATTTGCGTTGAGGGTGCAATGCTCCGAACATACAAGTATCGCCTGTATCCGTCGCACGCTCAGGAAACCAACCTGTGGCGCGTACTGGACGCCTGTCGGGGGCTGTATAATATGGCCCTGGCAGAACGCAAGGCTGCTTACGAGATGGACCGGGACGGCGTGAACAAAGCGGAGTTGTATGAGTTGGGCAAGCACTACCGCCAAACTTTCCCTTATGCCGATCAGGTGTTCAGCCAGACCGCTCAAAGTGTGATTGAACAAGTCGATCTCGCTTTTCAAGCCTTCTTTCGCCGCGTGAAAGCAGATGAGACGCCGGGCTATCCCCGCTTCAAGGGACGTCATCGCTATCGCAGCTTTTTGTTCAAACAGTTCGGTACAGGAGCGCGTCTGGATGGTCGCCGCCTTAAGTTGTATGGGATCGGGCGTCTTCGCGTGCGCTGGCACAGGCCCCTCGAAGGCACGATCAAGACGGTTCGGATCATCCACCAAGCGGGACAGTGGTTTGTTTGTTTTGCCTGTGATGTCGAAGCGGCAGAGCCCCTTCCAACCACCGGACAGGTTGTGGGGATCGATGTGGGTCTTTCCGCCCTGCTCACCACCAGCCGCGGGGAGAAGGGCGCACACCCCGCCTTCTACCGTGCTGGACAGAAACGGCTCCGTATTTTGCAGCGTAAACTTGCCCGCGCTCAGCGCGGTAGTCATAACCGCCGAAAAGTGCTCAAGCAAGTACAACGTCAACAGGAACACGTCGCCAGCCAACGCAAGGACTACCTGCATAAACTGAGTACCACGCTGGTGGGCCACTTCGACAAGATTGCGCTGGAAGACTTGCGTGTTCGCAACCTGGTTCGCAATCGCCACCTGAGCAAGAGCATTCTGGACAGCGGATGGGTTACATTTCGGCAGTATCTCACCTACAAAGCTGAAAACGCTGGTCGTGAGATCGCCTTGGTCAACCCCGCCTTTACGTCCAAGACTTGCTCGGCTTGTGGTGTCCTGTTCCAAGACTTCGACCTTTCGACCCGCTGGGTCATTTGCGATTGTGGTCTATCGCTCGATAGAGATCATAACGCTGCTATCAACATCCTAAATCGAGCCGGGTGGGACACACCCGTGCCGGATAACGTAGAACCGCTGCCCTCGCTTTTCGAGCCAGGGTACGTTCATGCGTCCGTCAGAAGCCCCCGCCTTTAGGCGTGGGGAATGTCACGAGGTAAACGGTCAGCCAACGAAAGGAAGAGGCCCATGCACCTCAAGATCGCGATGCTGGGATATGGGCACGTTGCGCGGGAATTGGCCCACCTGCTCCTCCGCAAAGCCGATGTTCT
The DNA here is from genome assembly GCA_963753545.1 of uncultured Chloroflexia bacterium. Taxonomy (GTDB): domain Bacteria; phylum Chloroflexota; class Anaerolineae; order Aggregatilineales; family Aggregatilineaceae; genus CAVWCQ01. The sequence goes on along the minus strand of CAVWCQ010000008.1, from coordinate 2,770,552 downwards.
CGAAAAAGAATATAACCTCACATTCAGCGTAACCGGCATTGCGACCCAATCGCGTGGTTATGCGATTGATCCTGATGGACTTGATCTGGCTGCCGCTATAGCGGTCATTGATGCGAGCAACCAGCTAGATCCTTTGAGCCGCCTTGCGCCTGTACAAGATCCCTTTGCTTTCCTCGAAGCCTGCCCTGCCGATCTGATCATGGAGACGACGTGGCTGAATCCACAGACCGGGCAGCCTGCTACCGATTATGTGCGTACCGCGCTGAACATGGGGCGGCATGTGGTCACAGCCAATAAGGGACCGGTTGCCTTCGCGTACCGCGAACTGTCTGAACTGGCTCGCCAAAAGGGGCGGGGTTTCTTTTTTGAAAGCACCGTCATGGATGGCGCGCCTGTGCTGATCCTTGCGCGAGAGGCTCTGCTGGCAGCATCGGTCAATCGGATACGCGGCATTTTAAACAGTACAACCAACTACATCTTGAGCAGCCTGGAAAAAGGGATATCTTTAGAGGCCGCCATAGCCGAAACACAGCGGATCGGCATTGCCGAAGCGGACCCTTCCAACGACCTGGAAGGATGGGACGCTGCTGTCAAAACAGTGGTTCTGGCGAATGTATTCATGGGCGCGGATATTCGCCCCACCGATGTAGACCGGACCGGAATTGGCGAGGTGACTGCTGCTGATGTGCGTGAAGCGGTAGCGGCGGGTGAGCGGCTCAAACTGCTGTGCGAGGCGGTGCGCGACGGCGATACCGTTCGAGCCAGTGTGCGGCCTGTACGTGTGCCCCTGTCTGATCCATTGAGCCATGTTGGGCAGTCAAGCAGCGCTGTCACGATAGAAACAGACGCACTTCCCCAGATCACCATTGTCGAGGGAGTTACGGACCCATCAACGACTGCATACGGCATGCTTGTCGATATGATTAATATCGCGCGCGGGCGATATGAGGAAGAAACACCATGAGCCAACACACGGACCAGGACCGGATCAACCAGTTAACATCCCACTACAGCCCATTTAGCTCGCCGCAGCTTCCTCTCGATTTCAGCGATTATCTGTCTCTGCTCTGGCGAGTAGACCATCATGCCGCTGAAGTTCATCTTGTCCGCTATTATTCGCTTTGCGCTCGCGCTCTGGCTAAAGCGTACCAGTTTGATCGAGAAAATCTGGGGCGCATCGTCAAAGCGGCGGAGCCGGGCCAGCTCTATTGGGTGCTGAGCAATGTCCCATACCGGGATGCAGTCCGCCTGGAAGATGCCGCCGCGCGCAAGGCAGCCATCCAACAACTTGCTCTGCTGCGTTCCGATGTGCTCTCAATTGGTTCATACCAGCACGATTGGGTTGTTGGCTGGCCGGGCAGCGGCTTACTCAATGAAGAACTGCGTGAACGAGTCTATGCGACGCTGTTTACGGCACTGCGGGGCCAGTATGGTCATTTTGGACGCATGCTGCTGGTAATCGACATTGTGCTGCAGGAACTGCTCATTGGAACCCGGAATATCCTTGAGTTTTCGCTCGGTACACTCATTGATCGCTTCGGATACCCGGATCCAGAAGCGCCAGCAGTACGCAGTCTGTACAATGGTGAAAGTGAAGATTTGCCGGGCTAGGCAGGAGCCAGCGTCTTGTAGAGATACAGGACAGGCTCTGGACCGTTTCCCAGGTTCAGGTCAATGGTCCGCCCATCGATAAATCCAAGCCGCCGGTACAGCGCCAGTGCGCGTGGGTTCGACAGGGCGACCCCAATTTCGAGGTTGCGCACGCCCAATTCGCGGGCGCGATCTGTCAGATACTGGATGATCATCGTACCCATACCCTGATCCCGGTAATCGGCATAGACGATCAAATCGCTGATCTCAGCGGCACGCGGCCAGACGGTCAGCAGCCCAAAGGCACAGGGATCGCCACCTTTGACCACTACAGCTCCCAAGCCGCGCCCATTCATCGAAAGGCGGTTCGTACGTTGCAACAGTTCCAGTACACTTTCAGCAGTCCGATCTGGCCAGCACATCTGGTGAAGGGTCTGCGCATCGCCTGTTTGCACAGAGCGGACAAAAACAGAAACATCAGGTCTTTGCAGCGTCATAATCGATTAATCCAGTACTCAGGGAATGCCACGTATCAGAGTATGCCACACACGTAGAGGATAGGCCACAGATGAAGCAGAACATTTATACCATCTACATTCGGACGGGTGATGATCCTGTAGCTGGCACCGATAGCAATGTATATATTCAGCTTTTCGGCACAAATGGCCAGACAGAAGAGATCTTTTGCCGCCCAAGGATATCTTCTCCTTCGAAACCGGAGGCACGGATAAGTATATTCTCGAAGTGCCCGATTTGGGCGATCTGGCGCGCTGCTGTTTGCGCCAGGACAACAGCGAGGTTGGCCCGTCATCTGGGTGGCAGGTGAAAGATGTCCGCGTCGAGGACGATGAAACCAGCCGCGCCTGGACCTTCACCTTCAACCGCTGGTTGGGCCTGGAAGAATCGGGAACCTGATCGCCTGCGTCGATCTGTAGCCCTATGCTTTCAGGATATGGTGCTCTGCCACGCCAAACGCGCCGTTAATAACATGCTGCTGCCCGGCATCATCGACAATCGTGCCGCGATAGGTTCCGAACGGTTGGTGAAAATCGGATTGGATAATGCCGAGCAGATTGATCTGTTCGGCGCGCTCGCCTTCAGGAGTGAAGATTAGTTTCACTCGCCCATCGGTAGTGACAATCTCCCAGGGTTTGAGGATGGCACGCGGATCAAACTGGAACCGCGCTGCGCTCAACAGCGACAGCCGCCCATCGATCCAGGCGCAGCACTCGTTCCATTCCTCGTCATTACGAATCATGTTGTGTGTCAGATTGACAGCAATCGGCACGCCGTTATGATCCGTACCAGCAAAGGTAGCCCATGTCCAGAAGGCATCGCGCGGGTAAAACGTCTTTTGCACGTCAATCAAGCCCCAACTGCGTTCCCGGGAGAGTTTCCACTCTCGATCTCCAAGACGCAGATACCCTTCAACCGGGCAAACAGCCTTGTGCGTATACATTGGGCGGCGATAATCGTTGATGGGCAGCACGGCGATGAGTGGCTGCACATGGTTCAAATCTTCGTGCAGGATGAAATCCGCCTGGATGGCAGGTTTGCCCGCCTCGGCACTGATCTGCGCGCTCAGGTGATGGGTTCCCTGGCGCACCCGGTTTTTGATCTGAATGTGATAGCCCGGCGCGCGGAAAAACCCGTTGCCATCGATCAGGCGCTCCGGCACATGGATAGCGCCACGATTGAGCGAGGTGCGCTTGTGTTCCAAAACGACATGGGTGGCCCTGTCCACGACATAAAAAAACGAGGTTCCCATAAATTTGCCGTCGAACACAGCCATCCCGCAGTACACATCGTCGCTGATGATGCCGAAATGCTGCCACTCCTTCAGCCGCAGGTTGCGCCACCATCGGGGAACCCACCGATGCCCATTGATATCAGCGTCGATCAGGTTAAGCTGCTCGAACGGTTCCTGAAACAGGCCAAAGTGAACCTGCCCGTAAAAGATAGGTGCAGCGGGGGTAGAACGAAGGCTACGCATTGTGCTATCCAATCGGCTCTGTTTTAGAATAGTGAGCGAGTTCCATTGTACCGGAATTGCGCGATCCCTGTTTTTCCGTTAATCTGCTGGGGGACGCAGTAATTTTGGCTACGGCGTCCTGGCTCTGTGGTGAAGGAGCATTATGTTCGGTCCCTGGCGACCACTAATCATTGTCCTCACTGTTCTGGCGCTTGGCGTATTGTCATGCAGCCTCTCTACGTCGTCGTCCGATACCAACACTGCGCCATCCAATGCGAACTCTGACGGACTCATTCATGACCACCTCTCTTAATGGGTGGGATTATTCCCCCAGCGCGCGTGTTGAAAACCAGGCTTTGCATCTTGATGGAGGCGGTTACGCGGCGCGCCGCGTGCGCTGGGACGATATCGAACTCTCCGTACGCGGCAAGCGTACAGGCGATGCAGTGCTGCTGATTGGCTACCGGGTGTCGGAGCAGGGCGCTTATCTGCTGCGTATTCAGGCTGACACGCTGGAACTGCAACGGCGGACCGGGATAGGCGATCCGGTTTCACTGGCGAGTTCCCCGATCAGTGCCCCCACTGACCAATGGGTTGAGGTGGAAATTGAGGCGCGCGGTAACAAACAAAACATCCTCTTTAATGGACAATCCACCCTTTCGGTTGTTGATCCGGATCCATTAGGCCCTGGCGGGATTGAACTGCGTGCCGAAGGCAGTTCGCCTGCTGAATATGATGATTTCCACGTCGTGTCGGGACCAGTGACGCAGCCGCTGGTGCTTCTGCTTTCACCTGCAACCAATGTCTATCAGGCAGATATTCAGAGTTATGCCGAAGGGACGCAGATCGATCTGGCAGCCGTCGCCCAATCTGAGATGGGCGTGGCCCGTATTGAATTCCGTGTGGATGACATGACGGTTGGCCAAATCACATCGAATTCGGAAAACGGTGAACCTGTGCTGAATGGCATTGTTGCCTGGGTTGCGACTGGCAAAACAGGTCACCTGATCACGGCTGAAGCGTTTCGCGCCGATGGGATGTCACTGGGCAGCAGCGACGTCGCGATCAAGGTTGTGGACCGCCCGGTAGCGCTTCCCTCTGGCAGTGCAATCAATGTCGACACGCTTCCCGTCAATGCCGTACCACCGACCTTTACGCCCAGCGGAGGACCCGTTGATGTCTCTGCGACGCTAACTTCACAGCTAACGCCAACACAGGCTGCGCTGCCATCACCGACAACGTTTACTAACCCAAGCGGCGGCCCAACAGCCCTGGTGAATGTGGCGACTCTGAATATCCGGCAGGGACCGGGCATTAACTACCCGGCGGTCGGTTCGTTTACGCAGGGGCAGCAGGTGGAGATTGTCGGGCGCAATTCGGAGAGTACATGGTGGGCGATCCCCTATCGCGATGGAACGGCCTGGATTTTTGGTGGTCTGGTAGTCATTCAGGGTGATGCGAGTCAGGTTCCACTTGTCGCCGCTCCGCCGCCGCCCGTCATACCGACTGGTGCGCCCTCGCTGACTCCGGCTGGCCCGGCTGATCTGGTGATCGACAGCATCCGGTTAGATCCGGCAACACCCCAGGCAAATGTGCTCTTTTACGTCTATGCGGTCGTTCGTAATGCAGGCGGAACGGCATCACCAGAAGCTGATGCGATGTTAACTTTCCAGCCGGGCGACGAACACAGCCCTGCCGATCCGCGCATTCCGTCGCTGCCGCCGGGTGGAACGAAAGAGATATTCTTCCGCGTCACGCTCAAAGGGTCCGGTACTGGCTTAACAGGTGTCGTGGATATTGATCTTTACAACGCGGTCGCCGAAGGAAATGGTGAAGCGAACAACCGGGGGAGTATCACCTACAACGTGAACCCCTAGGCTCAGAACTGGTATCCCAATCCCTCATCGACCTGGGCCGGGTCAACGGGTTCCAGTGGGATAATCACCAGCAAATCGGGCGAGGGACGAGCCGCTGTATAGCGGATACCCGCTTCTTCAAACGCTCGCTCAAAAGGTGTGTTTGTCTGGCCGGGCAAGATCACTTCGACGTAGGCAACTTGCCCAGCGACTCGCTCGGCCTGTTTGATCTTCAACGGAACTTCTGGGAACCGCACCAGCCCCTTTGCCCCATAAATATCATACCAATCTGCCGCTAAAATCCGCTCTTGAGTTTCAAACATCAAAACATGAGCGATGCCTACATCAGTCCAGACAGCCCGGATTTTCTGTTCATCCAGGTAGCGGATCAGCGGTTTGAGCGTAGCGGGCTGGCGCGTGTAGTAGGGTGATGTAAATGCCTGGGTTGGGTTAATTCGCGCCGCACCGAGCAGATTGAGCACGATCACGCTGCTCAGGATCGCGGCGGCAGGAAGACGAAGCCTGCGCCGCCAGTGGCCCAATCCATCACACAGGGCAGCGGCACCAATGGGCAGCACGGAATGGATCATGAGCACATAGCGCCCAGTTGCATCAAACCCGAACGAATTGAGCGCGTGATTGCCATAGCCGCTGCTGACGTAGATGATCGGCAGGCCAACCGCGAATAAGGCCAATAGCACCTGGGCAGGGTGTTTTGGGGATGCTTTGCGGCGACTCGCGGCGGCGATGAGCGCAATCAATCCCCCCTCGTAGACGATTTGTAACCACCAGATAGCGGGCCAACTGAGAATGTGCCACCTTGGATCGCCGCTGACCAGACGCGGCGCGAGGTCATAATTCAGGTGATCGAGCACAGGCAGCACGTTGCCCCAGGTGTCACCCTGGTCATTAAATAGGTAGTGGAAGGTCGCCCAATTGTGCTGGAGGTTGTAGAGCCAGAAGGGAGCGCTTCCGGCGAAAAAGGCGATCACAGCCGCCCACCAGCATCGACCTAATACCTTGCGCCCGAACCAGAGCAGAGTGATCACAATGGGGATCGCGTAAAATGCGATCAGCCACGACACCCAGAAGGCCACCCCGCCGATAAACCCCAGCAGGATCAACGCGCGATTTTGTGCGGCCTGTCTACGACTTGCGTCTAGCGCGAGGCTGGCACAGATCAGGGCAAGGTTGCCCAGCAGCAGTGTTTCCGCCGTCGCGCCCCAGGTTTTCATGCCGACGATGAGGAGGTAGGCAGGGGCAAAGGCGGCAAGCAGAGTAGTCAAGACTCCCACGCGGCGGCTAAAGACGCACCAGCCGAGCCAGCCCGCCGTCCCAATATAGGCCCCCGATAGCAGCCAGGGTACGATCTTAAGCGTGATAGCATTTGCCCCAAACAGATCGAAGCACAGAGCGATCAGATAAGACTCCAGAGCGGCGAGATAGGGTTGTCCGGGGTGGAAGATGGGGCGCTGCCCGCGTTGAATGCGCAGCACTTGCAGCCCGACCATGCCCTCGTCATAGTCATAGCGCCAGCCCGCATGGATCAGCAGAATCAGGCGCAGTGCCAGCCCTGCCACAGCCAGCAGGAGGATCAGGCTGATTGCTCGGCGGTTCCCAGCAAATTGCTTCATACCAAACGATTAGGACGCTTCCGCAATAGTGAAGGGCATGACGCTGATCGGCGCGGTACTGTCGCCAATATAGAGGCGAACTTCGTAGCTGCCGGGGACAAAGCCGCTGCCGCTGCCAAAGAAGAAGTAACCGACGCCCTGCGTTTCTGATCCCCACAGGTAGCTGTTTTCTTCGAGCAGGGAATTATCATAGTACAGTCCGCGCCGCCACAACACACCGGGCGTCATGTTTTGGAACTGCACAAACAGATAGATGCGCGTTGTTCCCGTGTCGAATGTGCTGCGCGGATTGATAGCCTGGTAATCGCTCGAAATCTGGTCATCAAGCGCCGTAATCGTTATCTGCGCGTCGGGTTCCGGCGTGATGCTGGATACGAGTGGGGGGGCGTTTGGTGTAAACGTGGGCTGACCAGCGGTTGTAGGAGCAACCACCGGCGTACTGGTCACGATGATCACAACAGGTGTTGGCGTATCCGCAGGCGTAAGAAGTGGTGTTGATTGCGGTTCGGCGGTTTCCGTAGGCAGCGGGGAAGGGGAAGCGGTGAGTTGAAAGGCCGTTGCCTCGTCTGGAGGTAGTGTGCTGATTTCAGCAGCGGCTGTAGTGGGCGTCGTCCGTTTGTCGCGGTCATCCGGCAACCACGCGTTGAGGGCAGTAGCTGCGCAGGCAAGACCACTTCCGATCAGAATCACAACGGATGCCAGGAACAACCGCCATCCGCGCTGCCCGGCTTCGCGCCGCCGCCGCCAAAAAACATCTGTCCGGCTGCGCCGGAACAGGCGTATGGACAACACCATCAGCAGGAGGGCCAATCCGAACAGGGCCACCGTAATATAGGGGAATGCTTCAAGGAAGGAATCTGGCATAACCGTTCACCTGTCCGGGGCGTCTGAGCCGTGCTGATTATAACATGTGGCGTTGCAGGCTCGACATTTTGCTCACTGCCTGAAAACTACCCTTGCAAAAACTAAAGGGATTTACTATAATGACCATGCATTGGGTCGTTAGCTCAGTTGGCTAGAGCGCGTCGTTGACATCGACGAGGCCACACGTTCAAGTCGTGTACGACCCACCATAAACGGTCACTCCTGCGGGAGTGACCGTTTTTTTGTTCTCGTTCGAGATCGCTAAAATGCCGGGCAGTCGTCAATTTGATCCACCCGATCCGCCCGAACCCAGCCGTTCACTTGCAAATCCTCAATGCTAATGCGAACGCGGAACCACAACTGGTTATCTGCTGTGCCGATACGCTGCTCTAGCACATCCATACGCTGCCCTTGCCCGGCCTGAAAGACCAGTGTCGCGTTGGGATTGGGTTGAGTACGGATATTGGCATATCCTGCGGTTGCCCCGACAAACACCCGGCACAGAATTGTCGGCGTGGGTGTCAGCGTTGGTGTAGGTGTGTCGGTCGGCGTGCTGGTCTGCGTCGGCGTGTCGCTGGCCGTCGGCGTGATGCTCGGTGTCAGCGTATCCGTTGGCGTGCTGCTGGGCGTTGGTGTCCAGGTATGGGTTGGCGTGAAACTGGGCGTAGGCGTCCAGGTCGGCGTCAATGTTTCTGTTGGCGTATAACTCGGTGTCGACGTCCAGGTCGGCATCGGGGTGATCGATGGCGTCAGGGTTGGCGTATCGGTTGGCGGGTTGAGGATCGGATTCCACACGGGTTTGGTTGCAAAAGCCGCCGCCCCCAGAATGAGCAGGATGATAATGCCAGAAATCCCCAGCACGGTATAGCGCCGCCGCCGCAAACTCCGCACCCGTTCCTCGACGCGGAAAATCTCAGTGCGCCGCCCCAGAATGTTAAACGGCTCCTCTTTGGCGGCGTCCAGCCAGCGCTGCGCCGTTTGCGGATCATTCTGGTCAAGTGCTGCTTCGACGCGCTCCAGGTGGCGGGTCAACAGATCAGATACAACCATGCGGTAGCGCGGATCCTGGGCGTAATCTCGCAGCCCGCTGAGCATCGTTCGCGCCTGACTCAGTTCATTTTCGTAGTTCTGGGCAATCAATGCAGAGGCACGCTCGATGATATGCCGGGCCTCAGACATATCCGCCTCGCTCTGCCGCGCGCGCTGCAAAAGCGCGTTGATATCAGAATCGCCCGGGTTGAGATCAGCCGCCGTCTCCAGTGCGCGTACCGCCTCGCTGGTCAGCCGCAGTCGTTCTTCCAAAACAGTAGCGGAATCGGTGCGCGTCAGAGCGCCCTGCGCCTGATTATAAAGCTGCGAGATGAGCGAATCGCTGCGTTCTTCAATTTCGCGGACCAGTCGTTTCAGGCGCTCACTGCTGGGCAGCATCTGGCGCAGCCCGGCCAGCGTATTGAGCAAAAGCTGTAAATTCCGCGCCCGTTCGGTCAGCGTCCCGGTCACGGTATTAAACTGGACGGTGGCCTGATCAAACTGCTTACGCACGCGCCGCACCAGCTCAATCCGTTCCTGGGCCATTGGATCGTTGGGCACAACACGAGTTGCGCCTTCGTATTTTTGCAGCGCCGCGTCCCAATCATCGGCAGCCAGCAGACGATCCCCTTCGGTCAGCAGTTCGCGGGCCAGGGCGAGGTCCTGAATATCGAGCAGGGCCTGTTCCACATCTTTCCAACTGGTAATTCCGGCCCGCGCTGCCAGATCGCGCGCTTCGCGGTAGAGCCGTTCCGCCTCGTCATAATTCCCCGCGCGGACGAGTGAATTCGCCCGATTGTAGGACACACGCGCATCAAAGGGGATACGATGATCGGGCACGACACCGCGCAGTAGATTGTCTTCAGCCTTCTGGCGATAGTCCTGGGCCTGCGTGTTATCAGGGTCTTCCGCCAGGACCTGATTCGCCAAATCAATGGCGCGCTGGTAATCGCCGGAGTAGTACGCTTGCGCGATATCCGGCATGGCTGCTGCACTATCGGCATGCCCATTTTCGGAAGCAGGTCGGGGGCTGCTGCGGCGCGGTGCGGTTTCGGATCTCGCGGGCCGTTCAGACGGGCGCTCAACAGGCCGTTCAGGCGGCGCGTCTTGCATTTCCAGCCCATATCGTTCTAACAGGCCGCGCACCTTCAAATTCAGATGTGGGCTTTTCTCCGCGGCCTGCTGGAGCAGTTCCTGCGTTTCCGGGTTATCAGGGTCGACATCAAGCGCTTCAGCCAAAATGTCAATGGCTTCCTCAACGTCATCTTCATCCCCGGCGATCTCGATACGAATCCGGGCGCGGCGCAGCAGATTGCGCACGGCAGCCGCCTCGGGAGACGCAGGAGCGCTGTGGCGGGCCAGTTCAGCGAACAGGCTGCGCGCAGCCTCCTCCTGGGGCGTGTTTTTGCTTTGAGCCAGTAATGCGCGCGCTTCGCTTTCCAATTGGGCGATCTGGTTGGCGCTTGCGCTGGATGGTAGAGATTCAATTTGGCGGCGCAGGGCGTCTAATTGCTGTTTCAGGTCAGCCATGCTCTCTCCTTACCTTAATCGCTGTTAGGGAATAACCCGGTGATTGAGCGCATCATTAATCTGAGCTAACAGGCGGCGCAGCTCGGCTTCCATATCTTCGTTAATGTCATCCAGGACAACCGCTTCCAGCAAACTTTCACGCGCGGCGCGGATTGCTTCCTGGCCTTCACGGAGCTGCGCCAGCCCTGAATGCAGCGACTCGCGGGCCTGCCGCAGCGCCGGAACTGTTGGCATTCCCTGCAAGTCCCAGCCGTGCCGGACCGCGACGCGCTCCATGCCCATCACAAATGCCCTGATGTTGGGCAAATCGTGGCGCGCACCCTGCTGCAAGACCTCTTGCAAGGCCGGGCTGAACTCGGTTCCACCGTAAAATCCAGGTGATTCACGTCGGCATAACGCTGTTCAACCTCATTTTGAGACGCGGGCTGCGGCAGAAGCATACCTTTCTGTGGTGACAGCCCGGTGAAGATCGGGAACAGAATGCCAACACACAGATTGTGGATATCCTGCATCAGGTACTGTTCAAGTGCATGCGTCCCGGAGTCGACCACCTGCGAGCTGTTCAGGTCGATGATGCGCAGAGTCTGCCCGTCCCAATACACATGTTCCAACTTATGGTCAAGATACACAATCCGCTGATCGTGGGCATGCCGTAGGAAGTCCGCAAATTGCAGTGACAGGTCGATGCCTTCTTCGGTTGGCAGTCTCCGCCTGTTGTTCGGTGTATTCGGCTTCATCTGGTAAAACAGATTCACATGGCGGGGCAGCAGTTCCAGGGACAGATAGGGTCGCCAGTTTTTAGCAATGTACGGGTAAAGATTTTCGCGGAAGGCGGAAACATTGGTCCCCAGCGTGACGATCTCTCCCCCATTAGGGCGTTCGGCGGGGGCAGAAATAAATCCGCAGTCATAAAAGCGCACTGTGGCCCGGCTGGGGGCCAGCCTCAGCAGCAGATCCGCCTCGTTGATAAACGCCCGCGCCTCCCAGCGCGGCGTCGCATCGCCAGAGAGATGTTCGGGGCGCATAACCTTGAGAGCGATGGCACGGCCCGTTTGAACCTCTTCCGCTTCCAGCACGCGGGCATAATGACCGGGCGCGAAGGTGTCAATGTAATTTTCGATCCGGTAAACTTCACCGAGAGCCTGTTCCGCTGTGCGCATATTTTCCCTTCCCAGGTCGGCGGCTGCTTGTTTAGGGCAGTTCAGCGCGCCGGTTAAATTCCATCTGCAGAGCGCTCACTTTAACGGTTACATTCTGGCCCTGCACGTATAGAACCAGGGTCAGCGGTTGGCCCTGCACAAACACATAAGCGGATGTGCCCAGCGACTTGTCATCCACATAAAAGCCGAGCGTAGTAGGGTCCATCCGCCGGACGGACAGCGTGATCTGCTGATTTTGCTGCGGTGTCGTTGTTTTAGAAAAGAAGGTGCCGTTCTGGTTCAAACCCAGGTTGATTACGTTGGATTCCTGGAATACGACCTGTCCCAGGGCGCGCTGTCCGCCCGCATTTTGAGCACCCAGACCAAAGGCAACCTCGCCCGCCGCTAACGACGCGGGATCAGCGTCAATTAATTCCAGTGTGGCATCAATACGAGATACGGTATTGGCTGCGCCAGGCACGAAGAGCGCGGCGATCAGGTCTGGCTGAATTTGGAGGTTGGTCGATTTGTCTGTGCTGGAGGCTGTCGAAAGCGTCCAGGTGCTGTCGCCATTCGGATAAAATACGTCTGCTCCCCACGTGAGCGAATCGGCTGGAGCGGCTGCCAATGCAGCCAGCACATCCGATGGGCCGCTTGCTGGCAGAACCGCTGCTTGCGTGACTGGGGCAATCGTGGGCACGGGCGTATACGTTGGCAGCAGGGTGCTGGTGATGAACAACGTTGGCGTTTCGGTTGGCGGGCCCGATTCCGTTGGCGTCAGAGTGGGGAGTTGTTCGGCTGGTGTGCTTGTCGCTGGAAGCGGGGTGTCGCTTGGCTCAATGACCACAACCGCAGGCGCGGTAGCAGGCGCAGTCGCGAGCGCTGCGGCGGGCACAGTTGGATTCTGCGTCGCCAGCACCGTAACGCGCGGCGTGGATGAGGGAAAGACGGCTGTTGGCCCCTCACCCGATACCGTGCGCGGTTCTTCTTCGGGAGTTGTATTGTCCCGGCTGCTGAGACGCCATAGGCCAAACAGGACCGCGGCAATCAGCAGAATGGCGGCTCCAATAATGATTCGGTTCCAGGGTAGATCGCCATCCGCGCCGGAAACAGCTTCGCCTCGCGCTGGCTCCTGGTCGTCTTCCAGGTAGGCAATCCCATCACTTCTATCAGGGATGGATGGGGATGCTGCCTCTTCGACGGCGATCACATCGTCCTCATCTTCATCAGTCGGAAGTTCTTCCGTCACTTCTTCCCAATGGCGAAAGAGGGGATAAGCTGGGTGTTTGCTGATAAATAGAGACGAAAAGTGGCGGCTGAAAGCAGCGAGTTTTTCTCGCTTGTTAAACCGCTGCGTCGTATAGGTGTCCAGCACAGCCTGGTACATATCATCCCACTGCCGCACCTGATGAGCATAGTCAGCCCCCAGTATTTCCAATGTATCATTGACGATCCGGCGGTGTGCGTTTGCCAGATTCGGATCGGGTACATCATTAGCGGCATTGGCAGTCTGCTCGATTTGCAACCGCACCTGCTGAAGGTCGGCGGCACGATCCCGGAGCAGGGTGAGCCACGTTATGAAGGAGTCAATGTTCAGGTGAGCCGTCTCGACCGCGTTTTTCATGTGGTTAAGCGCGCCATCCAGCAGTTGCCGCGCGGCATGAAAATCGCCGTCCGACCAGTCACGCAGCGCTTCGATAATCATCTGAATGGCTTGTTCGGCCCCTGCTAGCAATTCTCCCGCCAGCGGCGCATTAATCGCGCGGCGAACTGCTTCCAGATCGTTCGGACCCTCCACCGCGTTTAAGGCAGTTTCAGCCGACTGGACCAATCGCCGCCCGGTCAGAGCCTTATCCAATACCTGAAAAGCACGGTGAGTGCGTCCATCCTCAAACGTCTTAAGTGCCGCGTTCCGCCAGAAATCGGCTTCCTCCATATCGCCCGTCAGCAGCGCGAGTGTGCCGCGCAGGACATAATGCATGTAGAGTGCCCGCCAGCCTGCACTGCTGCTGCTGTGCATGTGAGCGACCAAACCCCGGCTCATCGCCCGCAGATAGAGTGTGGTGTTTGGCATTTGCTCGGCAAAGGTGCGGCGTTCCTGTTCCTCATCAGCCAACAGGATGCTCAGGGCTTCCGTTTCTGCACGATCGGTGCGTTCGATATCGTTCGGGCCTTTCTCCGCCAGCCAGCCATCAAGCAGGTCGCCCAGTCGACGCAGGCGATCCGCAGCCAATCGTTCACCGTCGGTCTTAGCCTGTTTGTGTGCTTTACGGCCCAGTTCCGCCGCGCCCGGCCCGTCTCCCCGATCCCAGATTTTCCACCCATCCATCAGCAGAGTCGCCAGCGCCGTATTGGGACTGAGCGATTCGGGCGAGGCCGCGTCCGGCAAACGGGTCGCCATCGTTCCCAGCCACGCCGCGATAGGTTCATTAAAAGGCCGGATGATATCGGCGGTGTTGTGCAGGGCGTCGATGGTTGGATCCTGGCGGCCCAAGGCCAGATAATTGATCACCATTGTCCAGCCTTCGGCAGCGCGGCGCAGAGAGGCGGCTGCCGCGTGAAACTGTTTATCCGCCAGATCGTCCAGGTAGGGCTGCAAAAATTCCTGCACATCAGCAAACCATGTCGCGAGGTTGGTCCCGTCCGCTTTCGGTTTGAAAGAGGCCAGCGCGGCGATTGCTTGTCGAATCTCGTCAAAATAATCGGTCAGCGCGGCGAAATAGGGCGACGTAGGATCGATAGATGCGGCATGGCGCAGCAGATCGGCGGCACGACTCGGATCGGCAAATGCCGCGTTGCCCACCTCGTCCAACCGCTCAATGACATTATGTGCGGCCCGCTGGGCGCGGATTACTGCCGCTAGGGTGGTTTCTTGTTCGTCTACCGGACCCAATTTTTCTTCCAGCCGCGCCAACTGGTCGGCGGTTTGCTCGTAGACCACTTGCAGCCCGGTCAGGCCCGGAAGCGGCGAGTTGGACAGATGGGCTTCGATCTCGTTCAGCAGGTTCAGCGCGGGATCGGCTTTCGGCTGGTGTTCGAGGTCGTAGCGCAGCCGCACCAGATGGGGGCGCAGCAGGACAACATCGGGAACATACACGGCAAGCTGTTCGGCAAGCAGCCACTGAGCCTGCCGCGCACTCTGCCGCGTGTCATGTGTGGTGAGCAGTGTTTGGCCTGCGCCAGCGTGATCTCCTTGAAACAGGCAGGTCAGCGCGTCCAGGAATCCGGCAGGGGGCGGCGAAATACGCAGTTGATCAAGCTGGCTGGTTGCCGCGATCAAGAACCGGATGAGCGGCTCATTGCCTTCATCCACGCCGGGGAGCAATTCGTGCAGCAGTGCCAGGGCGCGGGACCAGTTCGCGCTTTCCAGGTAGATGCGCACGGCGTCCAGATCGGCCTGAATTTGAATCTGACGCAGATAAAATTGGATATCATTGCCCAGCGATCTCGCTTCGGGATGGCCCGGATCCATTTCCAGCGCGCTGCTCAGGATCGTTTGCAGTTCAGCCAGTTCTTCCTGGCTGGCGGTGGAACGTACGCGCTTGCGTAAGCGAGCGATAATCTCATCCCGCGTTTTTTCCAGCGGCTGCCGAACTTCTGTTAAAGCGTGGCGCAGATCGAGCATGGTCCCATAGCGCCGCTTGGGATCGGGGTTTACCGCGCGGGTGATAATCCCCTGGAGTTTAGCCGGAATGCGCTCGGCGTGGGAGCCAAAATTAACAAAAAAGGTATCGGCGTCTTCCTGGACGGCCAGGCGGTTGCCGCCCGTCAAAATGAAAAAGAGCAGTTCGCCGCACTGATAAATATCCGTTGCGCGGGATACAGCAGGCAGTGCGCCCGGTTCATCCATAAAAACAGCATTGCCCCAGTCGATCACCTTCAAACCGTAGGTGTCGCGGTTCCAGAAGAGATGCTTGGCATCGACATCGTTATAAATTACCTGTTTGTCATGGGCGTGGGCCAGCAGATCGAGCAGGCTGTCCATAATAACCAGGATTTCCAGGTCGGGCAGAGTCTCGCCGCGCCCGGCATAGGCGAGAACCATCTCCTCAACGGTCTGCCCGTGAGCCAGATCCATCACAATATACTCGTGGCTGTTCCCGCCCACGCGGAAAGTACCGCTTCCCCGCAGCTCCGTTAGCACCGGGTGCCCGGACAGCCGCTCCAGGGCCTGCCGTTCCGTGCGGATGCTGACTTCCTGCCCGGCGCGCATAGGCGGCGCGTCCTGTGGCGCGGGGCGTTTGATAACCACCGGGCGATCATGGTCCAGCGTGTCATAGGCGCGCAGTGTTTCACCGGACCGCCCGCGTGGATAGATGGTGTCGTAGCGGTAGCGGTTATCGAATAGGCTTTCGGTGCGGCGGCCTGGTGGACGAGTGGACATGCCGAAACTCCTGGTCGGACCTAGATCAGAGTGAATGCCTCCTATTGTACGCAGGCAGGGGCGGAATACCAACCAGCTAGTTGCCGCTGGCTAGTGATCAACTCTCACGAAACATGTTTTCGTGTTAAATTTAAGCTTAAACAATTCGGGCGGTTTATCTCAAAAATTCCCTATGACTGATCATGTAACCTTCCGTTTTTTCTTGTTTGGAACCCCTAAGCTTTGCGTCAATGACCGGGTGATCCCCTTGCCGCCACAGCCGGCTGCTCTGTCGTCGTTTCTGGTCCTCAACCGGCAGCGGCGCATCACGCGCGAAGAAATTCAGGCCATGTTCTGGCCCGACGCCGAACCCGCCCGCGCCCAGGAACGTCTGCGCCGCACGCTGTACCTGTTCCGGCAGGCCGTCCAACCAAACACCAATCTGCTCGCTACCGAGGGAAATGAACTGGCGATTGCGCCCGATGCGGCCCTGTGGGTTGATTATGAGGCGTTTGAAAAAGCGCTGATCGACGCCTATCGCCAGGACCCACCAGACCGGGCCGCCCTGCAAACAGCGGTTGATCTTTATAACGATGATCTGCTCAAAGATAACTACGCTGATTGGGCGCTGCTCGAAAGAGAACATGCCCGCCAGCGCTTCTTAACCGCGTTGCGCCAACTGATGTTGGCCTGCCAGCAGTCAGGCGACTGGCCTGCGACTATCGAATATGCCCATTTGCTGCTGCACTATGATTCGCTGCAAGAGATCGCGCATCGGGCGCTGATGCTGGCGTATTCGTCTAACGGAGATCGAAGCGCCGCCGTTCGCCAGTACCAGCACTGCGTTCAGATTTTGCAGGATGAACTGGGCGCGGACCCGCTGCCTGAAACGACAAAGCTATATGAGGATATTCGCCAGGGGCGCGGTATTGTTGCCCCGCTTGAACTGCCGCCCGCGGTTGCCCCGATCATCGCCTCAGCGACCGATCTACAGCGTGTTCCGCTGGTCGGGCGCGATCAAGAGATAGGCGAAATTGCCGCCGAATGGGCCATCTGCCAGGGCAAAAAGAGCCGCCTTGTCCTGGTGACGGGATCGGCGGGCATGGGCAAAACGCGCCTCGTCGAAGAAGCCGTGAGCCGTATCCCTGGCCCCGGCGTGACGGTTATCACAGGCAACTGTTACGCGATGGAAGCGGGTACGCCCTACCAGTTGATCTCCGATCTGATGCAGAAAGCTGTTGAGCGGGTGGTGAACCGCTTAAATCCGGCGCTGCGGGCTGATTTGTCCCAATTGGTTCCCTCTTTGCAGCATGGTATCCGCCCGGAGTCGGCGGCGCGATCGGGCGTTACTCCCGATGTCAGTGTGCGCCTGCAAGAAGCCGTCACCCATGTGATCCGACTGCTCGCCTCGTCCAAAGAGGGCCTCTGGCTGGTAACGGAGGATTTACACTGGGCCGATCCTGCCAGCCTCGCCTGTCTGAATCACGCGCTGCGGCGGTGCAGTGATTTGCCGCTGATGGTGCTCGCGACGCTGCGCGACGAGGAGGTTTCCTTCGATTCGCCGCTGATGGACTGGCCGACGAATTCGGTCCATGCCCCCGCACCTACCACGCTGATCCGGATCAAGCCGCTGCCGCCTGATCAACTGGATCGGATGCTCACAGCGCTCATTGAACCGGGAGATCAGGAGTCTTTAGCTGGATTCCTCTACCGGGAGACGGCGGGAAATCCCTTTTTCGTGGTGGAAACGCTGCGGGCGCTGATCGAACAGGGCGTTCTTTATGCGGAATCAGGCGGGCGCTGGTTTATCCGGCAGGAGGTACTTCCCCGGCCCGAAGACCTGCCCATGTCCGATGTCGTGCTGCGTGTGATTCGGGGTCGTATTCGCCGCCTGTCCCGGTCTGCCCAGGAAGTTCTAACTCTCGCCGCTGTGATCGAGCATGATATTGACGAGAATTGGCTGGCAGCGCTGGTCGATCCGTCCCTGTCGCTCGATCTGGCTCTGGACGAGATTCTCCAGGCGTTTATCCTCGCGGAGACGTCGCCCGGTCTCTACCAGTTCGCTCATATGAAAGTACGTGAAATCATTTATGCCGACGCCAGCGCACCCCGCCGCCGCTTTTTGCACCGCCGCATTGCCGAGCTACTCTCGCAGCAGGGCGGGCACAGCGGCAATCTGGCCGATATCTCGCGGCTGGCCTATCACTATGCTCAGGGACGGGAATGGACATCGGCTCTGCTGCATGCTTGGCGCGCTTCTCAGACTGCCCAATTCGCCGGGGCAATGGCTGAAGCGAACCGTTATGCCGAAAGTGCCCAAACAATCCTCGATGATCACCTGGCCGAGATCGATCTGTCGCTCCTGCCCGTAACACTGGCTGCTGTTCGCTTCGATCTGTTGTCACTGCGCGCCGAATTTCGCCGTCAGGCTGCGACGGGGGGTCTTTATTACCCGCTCGATATGATCACGGCGATAGAGACGCTGATGCCCGATATAGATAAGTCACGGCAGGCGCGCGCCTCCTTGCAGCGGGCAACACATCTGCTGGGGCGGGGTGATCTGGACGGAGCAAAGGAGGCTGCGCAGCGAGGGCGCGAACTCTACGCCCGCCTGGACGATCTATGGGGTGAACTGGACGCTTTGCAGCACCAGCTTGATATTGCCTACCGTGCGGGCGATATGCGCACCATGCGGGATCGGTTGGAAGATATGCGGACCATCAGCCGCGCGGTTGATCCAGGCGATATCCGGCAGGTGCTGGCCTACAACGAGATGCGCCTCGCCGTTTATGATCACGATTGGATTGCTGTGCTGCACCTCGCGCAGGAACTTTCCTCGTCGTTGCAGGTCCATTTTGACCCGGCTATCGCCTGGCTTTCCCTGGCAAATCTGGGTCTCGCCTATTTGAAATTGGGGGCCTATGACGAAGCCTTTACCGCAGCGAAACGGGCCGTCGAAGCGAGTGAGGATGCTGGTGTACTCGGCTTAGGTGCGCGGGTGCTGCTGGCGAAACTGGAATTGTGGCGCGGCAACGTCGAACAGGCCCAGGAAATCCTGTTAAGTCTCCTCGAAAAGCCGGACCCGTTGATCGGAGAAGTCGAGGTCGTATCTCCGGCGCTCACGCTGGTGCGCTGCTGCGTGGCTCTGGGCGACGATCAGGGAGCCGAGCGTTGGGCAAAGCGAGCCGCCCAGGCTATGAGCCGAGTTCGCCTGCCGATTCTGTTCCCCCTCTCCCAGGTTGCCTGGGCGCTGGTGAATCTCGTAGTCGAACACTACGACAAGGCCAGCAAGCGCCTGATCTATCCGCTCGAATACATGCTCCTTCTGGAAGATATTTCGCCGCAGGAATTGTTTGTGCTGCGCGCAGCGGCGGCGCGGGGCTTGGGCGATCAGGCCGCAGCGGACTATTGGCTGAATGAGGCGTCGAGAGTGCTTCAGGATCAGGCCGCAGGCATTACCGATCCTCTCTACCGCGCGTCTTTCCTAAATAACGTCCCGCTGCATCGTTTTATCACTGAAATCGCGGCGGGCCGCGACTGGCATCCCCTTGATGTGCTCACCCTGCAAAACCGGGCAGCCGCGACTTAAAAATCTCCCCGTTCGCGGTCACGATTTGGTCACGGCAGGTCGCTACACTACCCCTAATATATTGGCGTAGGGGCGCTGCTCGCGTTGCGCTCTATCACGACATAACTGCGAGGGGGCAGCACTATGAAACGTTCAACTGGGGAGCATGAGATGGCAACGTTTGTCGTACGGTTGTGGCGAAATCCATCGGATGCAGGAGAACCTTCGTCCTGGCGCGGGACCGCTATTCATGTGCAGTCTGGCACTGAACGGAGCATCCGCGAGATAGACGGCGTTTTAGGGTTCATTAAGTCCTGGACGCAATCCGCAGCTTCCGATGCCGAACAGCTCAAATAACGCTAACGGTGCTGCTGCCAGTGTGGAAGGCTTTTGACGGCAGCCAGGGCCAACAAGAGCACTTGCCAGAGCCCATCTGCCGCGGGTTCCGTTTCGATATACTCGTCCAGACGGTGAGCATTTCCGCCGTGGGTGATTCCAACGGTCACCGTTGGCAGTCCTTTTGCCAGCAGGATGTTGGCATCTGTGCTGCCCGTTTCGTAAACAGGTACCATGTCAACGGCTTGCAGGGCGGCAGTGGCTAGCTGAACAAGCGGGTGATTGATGCTGATGCTTCCGGCGGGCCTGATCACCGACAATTTCGGCGGCCAGTGCCAGATTAGGCCGCTGTACACGGTCTATGGCTTCAATTACTCGCTGTTCCAGTGCAGCGAGTGCTGCTGTATCTTCGGAGCGCATATCTAGGTACAGGCTGGCGGATGTTGCCAGACTGTTGACCGAATGTCCACCCTCGATCAATCCGATATTGTACGTGGTGCGCGGCTGGCTGGGAACGTTCAGTGCGATAATCTGCGCGCCGAGCTCGATCAACCCATAAATCGCGGTAGGCTGTCCGAAATGGAGCCAACTATGTCCGCCTGGGGCTGTACAGGTGACATGCAGCCGCCGTACGGCAATGCCTGCCCGGTAAATTCGCCCCAGAGCCATCCCCTCTAAAACGACAGCGGCCCCCAGCCGATCCCCCAGTTTCTGCCACACAGCGCGCATCCCGCCCAGATCGCCAAGTCCTTCTTCGCAGGAATTGGCTACAAACCAGATGTCAACCTCGGGGGATATCTGGTAACTTTGTATGATATCCAACAGTACCAGCAGTGCCGCAACACCCATGCTGTTGTCGCCCAGTCCTGGTCCATAAACGCGTTCTTTTTCGCGACGGATGGTGAGATCCGTTTCCTGGGGGAATACAGTATCAGTGTGGGCCGAAACCAGCAGTGCAGGAAGGCTTGGCCGCTTTCCGGGACAGCGCCCGTACACATTGAAGCGGTCATCGATGGAAACATCTTGAAGTCCGCAACATTCGAACCGATCTTTGAGGAATGCAGCTCGTTTTGCTTCGGCAAAGGTCGGCGCAGGGATTTGTTGGATTTCGACTGCCGTTTCGATCAGGACGTTGGCATCAAGCTTATCGCGGATAGCACGCAGAGTTGCGGTCTGGCTGAGTTCATGTACGATTTGCGTTGGGGATTGCACAAGATTATCCTGAGTTGGAGACCGTTTCTGATGGTACAATTATGGCGCAAATTTGTTAATTTTGCTGCGCCGCTCTGGAACTGAGGCTCGTTTTAGAGCGTCAGATGTGCTAAAGTGTTCCGCACTCAACCTCGCCGCCATACTGCGAGCAGCACCGGTGTTGCTCACTCTAACAACAGGATGAGAGGCCCTCATGCGGGCAATCAGACTTTTGCTAATCGAAAATACGCGTACAAATGAGGTGTCTTTTGCTGACGCTCTCAAGCGTAAATATCAGGTTCAGATTGCCCATTCAGGTAAGCAAGCCCTGGATTTGGCCCATCGGTTGCGCCCCGACATCATCGTATTGGATGCAGCCTCGCTACGCACGTCCGGGGATCGGATTTGCGCCCGGCTGCGCGATAAGCTTGGAGAACAGCTTCCGATTGTTCATATCCGACCCGATTTGACGGCTAGCGAAAGTCTGGCGGATGTCGTATTGTGCCCACCGTTTACGGCCCGCAAACTGGTCAACCGCATTGAGCGTTTTGTCGCCGCCGTTCCTCCCCAGGGACAGTTGATCGAAGCCGGGGCCTTCAGCTTGAATCTCGAAAAACAGACATTGACTACTCCCTGGACCGAAAAGAAACTCACCCCAAAATTGTCGGCCCTGATGGGATTTTTCCTGCAAAATCCCAACCAGACACTGGAGCGCCGTGAGATTATGCAAAAAGTCTGGGAAACCGATTACATGGGCGATACACGTACCCTCGATGTTCATATCCGCTGGATTCGAGAGATTGTTGAGCCAAATCCACGCAAACCCCGCTACATTCGAACCGTGCGCGGCATCGGCTATTGTTTCTCGGTTGGTGATTCAGAGGAAGTGTCGGGCGAAGCTCTGCCCGCGGATGGGACCAGTCCTTCGTAGTATCCGTTCTCACACAGACGGTTGTCGTAGACTGCACAGATACTTCTCATAGAACGCAAAAAGGCATCCGGGGGATGCCTCCTGCGCCTATGCTCGCTTATCGCGTTGCAGCTATTTAACCTGAAGTTCCGCCAACCGCTTCATCAGACGGCTCTTACGACGGGCCGCGTTGTTAGGGTGCAAAATGCCCTTGGAAGCAGCTTTGTCGAGCGTGCGAATCGCTTCAAGAGTTGCTTGACGCGCAGTTTCCAGGTCGCCGTTCTGAATGGTCAGGCGTGCTTTTTTAACTTCAGTACGCGCCTTAGACCGCACAACACGGTTGCGCTGGTATTTTTTCGCGGAGCTACGGATGCGCTTGAGAGCAGACTTATGATTAGCCAACAGTAGTCTCCAATTTTCTCTAACAGGAAAACACGAACTTAATCAAGGCGGCAAGATTGTACCAGAGCCGAGCCTCTTTGTCTAGAGGGATAGGGCAGGTGAGATTCGAACTCACACGAGGTTTTAGCTCATCGGATTTTAAGTCCGCTGCGTCTGCCGTTCCGCCACTGCCCCATACATTCAGTCACCGGGGGTGAAAGGATGGTACGGCACAAAAGTGTAGCACGTCCAAACTCGTTTCGTCAATCCTCCGTTGGTCTCTGCCCTGCTTTTGGTGGTATTATATGCGACAGAACCGACAACGGAGAGAGGCGGTGGTTGTTTATTATGTCAACCAATGCAAGCACCTGGTTTTATGCGGAACCCGAACACCGGGCCTTTTTTATTGAAGAACGCGTCAACCAGACGTTTTGGAGCAATCGTATCGGGTCCATTTACCTGGATTGCACCAGTGAACAGCCGCCGTTTAAGATGAACGGCGAGTGGACCGGCATGCGTGTCGAGATGGAATGGGTTCCAAACGCGTATCTCACGCTGCGAACTGATCCTCACGAGAACGCTGAGATGCTGGTCATTGGGATCAAGGAAATCTTAGGATTTCTCCCGACCATTTCGTATGTCGATGTGGATGGGCGGCTGATTGTGGAGTGGTACATCAAGGGGGCCGAACAGCGTATTCAGGAAATTCAGGGCAATCCCAAGTATCGTACCGTCAAGCGCTACAAGCGCTAGGAGATCGTGCTAGAAAGGCTTGAGGAGATGGGCAACCAGACACCAACGCTGGCATTTAGTCTTGAGAACGATCTGAAAGCCCTGGCCGCTATGGCGTCCAACCTGACGCCCTATTTATATGAAAAAGAAATGTATGGCTATCTTTCCGGCGATCTTCCCCGGCTCACACTGGGTGGTTTGTTGATGCGCCTGTACAGGCTGGATCATCTGAAGCGTACTTTGCATCCCGACCAGGAACAGACTGTAGATGATGCCCGCGCCAGTTTTGAGGCCGCCCGCGCGAAGTGGGCCGTTCATTATGACAATAAGCTTCTCGAAGAACTGCGGGCGCGCCTGAATGCCCTGGAACAGTATTGGGAGGAATGTCGTGAAGATATGGCCTCCTGTGCGGCTGGATATCCCTCTCAGGCCGAAAAGCGAATCATGATTGAGCACCTGCAGAACGAAGCAGATACACGTGATGTTCTCACCGATGATCTGCGGCGGCGTATTCATCAGGCGGATGGCGATCTTCGGCGTTATTTTCACGAAGGACCATTTATCACGGATACGCGGCTGAAAGATGTTTATCCGCCCGAACCATTCTGGTGGATGTACGGCTCACTCGATGATGAGGCCGCCCACTGAGCAGCATGCAAAAAAGAGACCGGGCTATCACAGCCCGGTCTTTTGTTTTCTTGGGGTTGCGGCTTACCAGCCATGTTCCAGGCGGGTGATCAACCGCTCCGGCATATCCAGGCGGCGCATCTTGTCCTGTGTCGCCTTAATCGCGTAAGAAACACGGCGGTGTTCAAAGATCGCTTCCTGGACGTGGAGAATACCATAGGCAGCATCACTATTCGAGTCGCGCGGTTGGCCTACACTGCCGGGATTAATGATCAGGCGGTGTCCGTTCAGAGACCGCGCTTCCCGGTAATTGGGCTGGATGGCTTCCGTATCGCCTCGATCATCCGTGAGTTGGAAAAAAATAGGGGTATGCGTGTGCCCAACCAGACAGTACGGAGTTTCAAAATGGGGGAAATTAAGGGCCGCAATCAACGGGTCCAGAATATATTCCCAAACGGGTTCACGCGGGCTGCCATGTGCCAGTGTATAACTGCCCAGCACAAATGTAGTGGGCAGCGCCGAGAGATACGCTGTGTTGTCTGCCGTCAGTGCATCCCGTGTCCAGGTGACTGCACGCCGCGCGTCCGCGTTGAAAGTACGAATATCCAGCCGCCCAAGAGCTGCCCAGTCGTGGTTACCCGCCAGGCACAGATGGGGCAGGCTCCTCAGTAAATCGCAGCACTCATTGGGATCTGGCCCATATCCCACTACATCTCCCAGACACCAAACGTAATCCCAATCGCCTTTAGCGTCGCTTAAAACAGCTTCAAAAGCTGCCATGTTGGCGTGAATATCAGAGATGACGAGAATTCGCATACCGTTATCCTACAATGAGTGTACAAGTCTTGTTCGCAATGATAGCATAATTCAAAAGCCGCTGCGACATAATCTAATGGCGGTCTGTTCCGCGTCGAGTATAATCGGTCAAGTGGATGCTAACAGGAGCCAAAAACGTGCTGTCTCCCGGTACCTTGGAACTGACAACAAACAGTGTCGAGCAAACTCATCGCTTAGGTGTTCATCTTGGCGAACTGTTAGAAGCCGGGGATATCGTCTGTTTGTCTGGCGATCTGGGTGCAGGGAAAACAGCATTTACTCAGGGTGTCGGGGCGGGCTGGGGAGCAGCCGAGACTGTGACCAGTCCCACCTTCACTCTGGTCCACGAACACCGCCGCAAACGTGATGATCAGCGTCTCTATCATGTCGACTGTTACCGCCTGCGGGGGGATACTGATGCACTTAGTATCGGGCTTGAAGAGATGTTTCACAGTGAGAGCGTGACGGTCATGGAATGGCCGGAGAACGTGCGCGATGTTTTGCCCAAAGAAATCCTCTGGATCGACCTTTTCATCACCGGGGACACACAGCGCCAGATCGCTTTGCAGGGTATCGGGGAACGTTACCGAACTCTGGTTGAATTATTTCGTCTCAGGGCAGTTAGTGGGTAGGAGTTGGCTTCCTTGTTGCTCGCAATTGATACTGCCAGCCAGTTTATGAGTATTGCTCTCCATGATGGTCGCCAGATCTTTTTGAATCAACGTGGCGCACCGCGAATAATCACACGATTGAATTGACGCCAGCTATTCGAAATGCCCTCACTCAAAGCAAACTTTCCCCATCGGATCTGACAACCATTGCCGTTTCAAAAGGCCCTGGTTCATTTACGGGCCTACGGATCGGGATGGGTGTCGCCAAGGGATTGGTGATGGCTCTTGGTGTATCTCTGGTAGCTGTCCCGACCCTGGAAGTAGTTGCCGCAGGCATCCCGTTTTTTGAGGGCTTGTTGGTGGCGGTGCTTCAGGCCGGGCGGGGACGTGTGTGCGCCCAGCAGTTTGAATGGAAGCGAGATAGTTGGCTTCCGGTAGCTCCCGTTGAGGTCGCCTCCTGGGATAAGCTGATCAGCGCCGTTGAAGAGGAAACGCTGTTTGCGGGCGAAATTGACGACGCGGGCCATGCGTTGCTCGATGCGACGGAACGCCCTGTTCGGATTGCTCCCGGTGCGGCTGGTTTGCGGCGGGCGGGCTATCTGGCTGAAATTGCCTGGGCACGCGTCGATGCCGACGAAATTGACGATCCATCCAGTGTTACCCCTATTTATGTTCACCAACCGGGAGTCGCTCATCCATGACTCAGCCTTATATGATGCGCCATATGCGCCTGGAAGATATTCCCCAGGTCGTTCAGGTGGATGAATTATCTTTTCCGACCCCCTGGTCAGCGCGCACCTACCAGTTTGAGATCACCAATCGGGAAACATCCCATCTCGTTGTGCTCGAAGCACCGGGAGTTGATGCTGGACAACCGGGCGGACTGCGAACCTTCTTCCAACGCCTGCGCGGGCCGAAAACTACCGGCGGCGTGATCGTTGGCTATGGTGGGTGCTGGCTGATTGCGGGTGAAGCACATATCAGCACCATTGCCGTACATCCTGCCTATCGTGGCAGAAATCTGGGGGAGCTGCTGCTGGTAGGCATGTTGGCGCGCGCCGTTCGGCTTGAGGCCGAATATTCGGTTCTGGAAGTGCGGGTGAGCAATTCCCCCGCTCAGGCGCTCTACCGGAAATATGAATACGAAGTGACCGGCGTCCGGCGCGGATACTATCGCGACAATGGCGAAGATGCCTATCTGATGGAAGTTCGCCCGCTCGACGCGGCATACCGCACTCGGTTGCAGGAACGAATTAGCGCGCTGCGCCAGCAGGTTTCGTTTATCGATCAGTTCACTACTCCGTAAATTACCGCTGGGAGGAGCCGTATGGCAGATGGAATGAACCTGGACGAACGTCGCGCCGCACTGGATGCGATTGCCGAGGAAATTCGAGGATGCACCAAATGTCCTCTGTGCAGTGGACGGACGCACGCTGTCCCAGGATCGGGCCGTTATCGACGCCGATATCATGTTTATTGGCGAAGGGCCGGGCTACCACGAAGATCAACAAGGCCTACCCTTTGTAGGCGCATCAGGCAAATACCTGGATGAACTGCTGGCGAAAAACGGCCTCACCCGTAAGGATGTGTTCATTACCAATGTCGTCAAATGCCGTCCACCCGGAAACCGCGATCCTTTGCCCAACGAGATTGAATCTGTGTGAGCAGTTATCTGAACCGGCAGATCGACCTGATCCAGCCCAAGCTGATCGCCACACTTGGCCGTTACAGTATGGGCTTGTTCTTCTCGCCGGATGTGCGCATCACGAAAATACACGGGCAGGTCAAGCGGGCCAATGGGCGGATGTATTATCCCCTTTTCCATCCGGCGGCAGTCCTGCGGAATCCGGATATGCGCCCCACGATGGACGAAGACTTCAAGCGTATGATGGCACTTGTCCAGCAGATGGCCCAGGCCCCGCAAGAGGAGCCTAAAAAAGACGAGCCGCCGGACGAACCGCCGCCTCCGCCGCGCCAGTTGAGCCTATTCTAACCTTGCCCATTTCTTGTTCCAGCGTCAGTTAAGCGCCAGGGAGTCGTCTCTGGCGCTGTTTGAGTTGGCACGCTATACTTCCGCCGTTCACACACAAAGGCACGCGCACTCTTATGGAAATGACAGAATTTTTCCCAGTGATGATCGCAGGTTTTGCGGCAGCAGTTGGCTTTACGCCAATTACTAAGCGGCTCGCCGTTCGTTTTGGCGTGTTAGATCAGCCGAGCAGCCGCAAAGTCCACCAGACACCAACACCCCTGTTGGGTGGGCTGGCGATCTACGGCGCGTTTGTGCTGGCCCTGCTGCTCTTCAGCCCTCCGTTCTATCTGGTTGAGTTCGGCGCGATTATAGCTGGCGCAACATGGCTGGCCCTGCTCGGTTTTGTGGATGATCGCAACGGCATGCAGCCCCTGATCAAAATGAGCGGGCAGGCGATTGCGGCCCTGGTGTTGATCCTCGCTGGAATTCATGTGCGTGTGTTTGACAGCGAAGCGCTGAATATCGGTGTGACCCTCTTTTGGATTGTTGGCATTATCAACGCCATGAACTTCCAGGATAATATGGATGGCCTCTGCGCTGGAATCACAGCGATTGCTTCGCTCTTCTTTTTTGTGATGGCAGTTCAAGAAGAACTGACCCTGGTCAGCAGTCTTGCCGCGGCACTCGCTGGGGCGTCGGTCGGCTTTTTGATCTACAACTTTAACCCTGCTTCGACCTTCATGGGCGACACAGGTAGCATGGTGCTGGGGTATTTGCTGGCCGTGCTTGCCATCAAATTGGACTTTAAAGTCTATCCAGACCGGCAAGTTGTAACCTCGATGGTCCCGATTGTTGTGCTGGGGATGCCTATTTTTGACACAACCCTGGTCGTTTTTACCCGCCTGCGTGAACGACGCTCTCCCATGTTGGGCGGCAAAGATCACACGTCGCACCGCCTGGTCAGTCTCGGACTCAGTTCACGTTTGGCGGTCCTGATGATGTATGGCGTCTGTGCGGTTCTGGGCTTTACCGCTATTGATCTTGCTCATTCCACTGTTCACGAGGGGTTAGAGATAGGCGTACGGCTGGCTGTCATGGCAATTGCTGTTTTTGTTTTCCTAGAATATGTGTATGTTCGCAACAAGCGCAAACGAGCTTGAGTACCGATTGGGAGTAAGCATGCAGCAGAAAACATATCTCGTGACGGGCGGAGCCGGGTTTATCGGTTCGCACATAGTCGATGCCCTGCTCAAAGAAGGCCATCAAGTTCGAGTGGTCGATAACTTCTCGACGGGCAAGCGCGAAAACCTGGAGCATGTTGCCAAGAAAATCGACCTGCGCGAAATCAGTATCACCGATCAGGCGGCGCTGGCCAATGCGATGCAGGGCGTGGATTATGTCTTTCATCTGGCTGCAATGGCGTCTGTCCCGCGCTCAGTCAAGGACCCGCTGGGAAGCAATGAGCAGAACGTGACCGGGACGCTCAACGTTCTGATTACGGCGCGGGATGCGGGCGTGAAGCGCGTTGTTTATTCTGGTTCTTCATCCGCTTACGGCAATATCGATTCAGAATTCAAAAGCGAAGATATGGCTCCCAGCCCGCTGTCACCCTACGCTGTCGCCAAGCTCGCTGCTGAGAACTATTGCCGGGCCTTTACCGAGGTCTATGGACTGGAAACCGTCACCATTCGTTATTTTAACGTCTTCGGCCCACGCCAGGATCCGCTGTCGGCGTATGCGGCAGTCATTCCCAAATTCATCGTCGCTATGCTGGACGATCAACCGCCTGTTGTCGAGGGTGATGGCTTGCAGTCGCGCGATTTCACCTATATTGATAATGTCGTGCGCGGTAACTTCCTGGCCTGCCACACTCCAGATATCGCGGGTGAGACATTTAATATTGCCTGCGGCGGGCGAATCAGCCTGCTCGACATGATTGACAGCCTGAACCGGATTATGGGCAAGAATATCAAGCCTGTCTTCACCGATCCCCGCCCCGGTGATGTCAAACATTCTCGCGCCTCCATTGAAAAGGCCCGCCAGATGTTGGGTTATGAGCCGCTCGTTTCATTCGATGAAGGGCTGGCGCGCACCCTGGCCTGGTATGAAACGACCATGCCCGTCTAGAAGGGGTTATGAACCGGATTATTCATCTGTCCAAGATGACTGGCGCTGCCGGGTCAGAAGGACATTTGCTTGTTTTGCTGGAAGGACTGCGGCGGCGTACTATCGATGCCGAATTGTGGATTCTGGTTGAGCCTGACAATCCCATCCAGGATTACATCGATCGCGCTGAACGGTGCGGCATTCCCACCCGGCGTATCCCTATTCACCGCGATATCGATCCAGGTCTGTGGTGGCGGCTGACAGCGGATTTTCGCAAGCTCCGTCCGGACCTCGTTCACACCCATCTTTTCCACGCTGATCTGTATGGAACGTTGGCGGCACGTGCGGCCCGTGTGCCCTATGTGGTCAGTTCCCGCCATAACGACGACAAGTTTCGTTCTAAGTTGCCGATGCGCCTGCTGCATCGTGGGCTATGGCACATGACTGACGCCGGGATTGCTATCTCCGAAGCAATCCGCCAGTTCTCTATTGACGTAGAAGGCGTTTCGCCAGAGCACATCCAGACAATCCACTACGGCCTCGATCCCGACACCGTGATCGCCCCACCCGGAGCACGTTCAGAACTCTGTGAACAGTTTGATCTCCCCGCCGATGCACTGATTGTGGGGTCGGTCTGCCGCCTGATTGAGCAAAAAGGACTGCTGGACGCGATACACGGCTTTGCTCAAATCGCCCAGGATATTCCTGACGCTTATTATGTCATCGCTGGGGATGGCCCGCAGCGGCATACACTCGAAGTCGAAGTAATGTCACTCGGCTTGCAGGATCGCATCTATTTTCTCGGATGGCGGAACGATGCCCACGCCATTCTTGCCGCGCTGGATGTACTGCTTGCTCCCTCGCTGTGGGAAGGCTTTGGCCTCGTTTTCCTGGAAGCGATGGCACTCGGCGTGCCCATTATCAGCACACAGGTGAGCGCGATCCCCGAAGTGATCCAGGACGGCAAAACGGGCTGGTTGGTTCCCCCGCGTGATGCGCCGGCAGTCGCGGAGGCGCTGCGCGAAGCTCTGGAATATCCGAGGCTGCTGCGCGAACGTGGCGAGGCGGGTCGTCTGCGCCTGGAACAGGAATTTTCTCCTGATACGATGGTTGAGCGCACGTTGGCCCTCTATCGCCGCCTGGAGAAACAAAACTGATGTGCGGGCTGTGTGGTGTACTCCATCTGGATGGGACACCTGTCCCTCAGGCTGTTCTGGAAGCCATGAACGCGACTATTATCCATCGCGGCCCAGATCAGGGGCGGGAGGTTGTGCAGGGCATCTGTGGACTGGCAAACCGCCGCCTCGCCATCCTGGACCTGTCGCCCAGCGGCGCGCTTCCCATGACCAGTGCCGGTGGGGGCGTCACGATGGCCTACAACGGAGAAATCTACAACTACCCTGATCTGAAGCGCGATCTTGAAGCACAGGGCTGTCAGTTTCGCTCTGGCTCCGATACCGAAGCGGTTATTACGCTCTACCAACGGCATGGTATCGACTTTTTGTCATTTCTGCGCGGCATGTTTGCTCTTGCCCTCTGGGATGCTTCCACCCGCACGCTCGTTTTGGCGCGGGATCGGCTGGGCAAGAAGCCGCTTTACATTTACCAGGATGATCGCCGGCTCATTTTCGCCTCTGAGATCAAGGCACTCCTGGCTCATCCCGATGTGCCGCGCCGTGTGAACCGGGACCTCGTCCCGGCCCTCCTCTCCTATGGTTATGTGCCCGCTCCGCTCACCTTTTTCGAAGGGATTCAGATGCTCCAGCCGGGGCATGTCCTGGTCTGCCGAGACGGCGTAATCAGCCAGCACGCTTATTGGACTCCACCGCTAAGTGCGGGAGCCGATCCCTCGGCGCGGGAAGAAGATTATCTGGATGAACTGCGTGCCCTGCTCGATGAGTCTGTACGGCTGCGCCTGCTCAGTGATGTGCCGTTGGGCGCATTTTTGAGCGGCGGTCTGGACAGCAGCCTGATTGTCGCCTATATGGCGCGCCATACATCCGAGCGCGTCAAAACGTTCGCCATTGGCTTCAGCGGCGAGGAATCCTTTAACGAGACGCCTTATGCGCGCCGCGTGGCTGATCTGCTGGGCACGGATCATCACGAATTTATCGTGCAGCCGGATGCCATTGACCTGCTGCCCTTCCTGGTCTGGCACCACGACCAGCCCTTTGCCGATTCGTCCGCCATTCCAACCTATCTGGTTAGCCACCTGACCCGCGATCATGTGACGGTTGCCCTGACAGGCGATGGCGGAGATGAACTCTTTGGCGGCTATGAGCGTTTTTACGCAGCAAATCTGGCAGCGCGCTACCAGCGGCTTCCCGGTCTGCTGCGCTCAGGGAATCGAGTCGGCGGTCCGTCATCTGCCCGAAGGCACATCCTACCGGGGTATTGCCCAGCGAGCGCGGCGCTTCGTGAATGGAGCTGTTCAGCCGCCCGCCGAGGCCTATTTTAGCTGGGTGCGCTTGTTCGATGACGATCTGCTTGGTGATCTGCTCAGTGATGGGCTTGCTCGCCCTCTGTCTGCGGATTTCGCCGCGCTGTTCCACAAGGGCGATCCACGCGATTTTACGGCGCAACTTCTCGATGTGAACCTGACCACCTATTTACCGGACGATCTACTGATTAAAGCGGATCGGTGCAGTATGGCGGCCTCGTTAGAAGCCCGCGCTCCGTTCCTGGATCACAAACTGGTCGAGTTCGCGGCGCGTATCCCATCCAACCTCAAGCTGCATGGCAAAGAGACCAAATATATTTTGAAGCGCGCCGCCAGCGACATGCTGCCCGACGACATTATCTACCGCCCCAAACATGGTTTTGGCGTGCCCGTTGGGCGCTGGTTCCGCACCGATCTGCGCGATTACATGTGCGAAATCCTGCTCGATTCTCGCAGCCTGTCGCGCGGCTACTTCCAGGAGGCAGCACTGCGCCACCTGCTGGATGAGCACGTCAGCGGGCAGCGCAATCATGGGCAGCGGATTTGGACGCTGCTCACTTTTGAGTGGTGGCATAGATTATTTATTGACCCCGCAGTACCAACCGCACCCTGAGGCACTTATGACTGAAACCCGCCCGATTTGCGTCATGCGCGTGATTGCCCGGCTGAACGTCGGCGGTCCCGCTATCCACGTCATTTTGCTCACAGAGCATCTGCGTCCACCCGAATTTGAGAGTACCCTGGTCTGCGGTTTTATCGGCCCGCAGGAAGGCGATATGGCCTATCTGGCCGAGGAGCGCGGCGTCAGCCCTCTCTATATTTCCCAGTTGGGTCGTGAATTGTCACCTCTGCGTGATATCCTAACGCTGTTCAAACTGTGGCGGCTGATGCGCAGGCTGCGCCCCGATGTGGTTCATACCCACACTGCCAAGGCCGGATTCGTGGGGCGATGGGCAGCCTGGTTGGCACGAGTTCCGGTGCGCGTGCATACTTTTCATGGGCACGTCTTTCATGGTTATTTCAGCCCTGCCAAGGAAAAGCTGTTTCTGGTGCTGGAACGCCTCACTGCGCGCCTGTCGGACAAACTGATCACGATCAGTCCTGGCCTAAAAGATGAACTTGTGAACACCTATCGCATCGCCCCGGCAGAAAAGTTTGAAGTGGTGCCGCTTGGATTAGACCTGGACACGTTCGCTCAAACGCCGCGCCACCAGGGGGTCTTCCGCGCCAGCTTTAATATCCCCCCTGATGTGCCATTGGTGGGAATTGTTGGCCGTTTTGTTCCGATCAAAAATCATGCCCTGTTCCTGGATATGGCCCAGCGCGTGCGCCAGCATGTGCCGGACGCCCATTTTGTCCTGGTGGGTGATGGCGAATGTCGTGCTGAAATCGAAGCAAATGGTGATCGGCTTGGTCTGCGCGATTGCACAATCTTTACGGGCTGGCAGACCAATCTCGCTCCGGTTTATAGCGATATGGACGTGCTGGTCATTTCCTCAAAAAACGAAGGGACGCCTGTCTCCGTCATCGAAGCATTGGCGGCAGGTGTGCCTGTCGTCTCGACGGCTGTGGGCGGTGTGCCCGATCTGCTCTGTCAGGGCGATTGGGGGCGGCTGGTCCCTCCCGACGACTCCGCCGCATTGTCCGAAGCGGTTATAGACACACTGGCGCACCCTCCCCAGTCAGAAAAATTCCGCGCACCTGTTGTCGCCCAATATGGCATTGATCGACTCACTGAGAATTTGGCGGGTCTTTATCGTCGTCTGCTAGCGGCGAAATCGAATCACAGCGATAGTTGGCGGCGGGTAGCAGTCGGCTTCAGTCTGATGGTCTTTCTCTGCGCGATCTATTTTTTGACCTTTAATGGAACTGCTTCCAGCCGCGATGAGTGGTTTTTGATGGACGCGACCGAGAGTTGGGCGCGCCGTGAGAACCTCAAGGTCAATTATGAGTACGACGCCTACCCTCCCCGGACGCTCGAAACCGCCGCGCCGCGCCCCATCGATTCAGAACCCTTACAGCCAATGCTGGCCTCCATCCTGTTTCGTATTGGACAGGCAGCGCCCGATATCGGATTAGTCCATACCGTCTGGCTGTTTAATGTGCTGATCACGACGCTCACCGCAGGGCTGCTGTATGCCTACGTGCTGTCCTTGCGTTACTCGGTAAAAGTGGCGCTGTTAGCAGCCTTGATTTTTGGATTGGCAACCATTGCCTGGCCCTACAGCCGGACCTTTTTCCGTGAGCCTCTGTTTACCCTGCTGGCTTTGCTCAGCATCGTGATGATGGCGCGTTTACGCCAACGCCCTGATCTTAAGGGTACGATTTTTGCTCTGATTGTGTTTGGGCTGGCTTTTGTCGGCGCGCTGCTTTCCAAAGAAGCGGCTTTGTTGATCATGCCCGCAGTTATGGTTGAAGCATTTCCGGCCCGGCTGGGGCATTTCAGACTTTCGCGCCGTGTGGCTTTGACTCTATTTGGATTAGCGCTGCTTGTGGGCGTGGTCATCTTGATTATTCTCAACGGCGCTCAATTAGCTGGTGTTACTGAACGCTTTGATCTGGCGCATCGTTTTGAATATGCGCGGGCGCATCTTTCTGGCATTTCGACCCCTGTCCGCGGATATTTGTTCAGTCCGGCACGCAGTATTTGGGTGTTTTCCCCGGTCCTGCTGCTCGGTTTTGTCGGCTTAATTCAACTGGTGAAGCAGCGCCGCTGGCGGCTGTTTTTTTTGCCCCTGTCCATGCTGGTGTCTTTTGTGGTCGGTTACGCGTTCTTCCGGGGTGTCGAATTATGGTATGGAGGAACGGGCTGGGGGGCGCGCTATATGGTGCCTGTTACCCCATTTCTGGTTTTGTGGCTGCTGCCTGTTATTGAGTCGATTTTGCGGAAAGGCGCTTCCTGGTGGAAGCGGGCGGCAGTCACGCTTATTGTTCTTCTCAGTGTTGCCGTACAGCTTCTGCCAATCCTGGTTCCGATCAATCGATATGACGAGTACCTGGCGGCTCAGAATCCGGTGGTGATCCCCTGGAATGAAGGGGCCTGGGCGTGGCGCTGGTCACCTCTGTGGGTTAGTCTGCGCTTTGTGGGCGATCAACCCGCCGCCGTAGCTTGGAAATCTGCCGTCGGAGATGCGTGGTTGCTTCCAGTGGCCAGTCTGCTGCTGGCTGTTGTCGCTTTGGCGGCGTTGGCTGGCTGGTCACGCCGCAAAGAAGCCTCTCCACATTGGGCCTTGATCAGCAGTGCTGCCTTGTCCGGGTTGGCAGTTTTCACCTTTGGTCTGGGACTCTATGCTATCCGCCACGATCCACGCTACTATGGCGATTTTAAACCCGCCCAGGATCTGCTCGCCCGGCTCGAACCAAAGGTGCAGCCGGATGACGTGATCGTGCTCAATGATTTCACCTACAAGTACTTTTTCACGAACTATTACAAAAAAACACAGCCGGTGATCTATACCTTGCCCCAATCCCCAGGGGAGCGAAACAGCCCGGAACAGCCGCCGCAGGTCGAGTTGGTTAACCCGGAAAATCTCATTCTTTTTTCTAACACGCTGGCTCTGGCTTATTTTGCTGAACGGCACGAACGGCTGTGGCTGGTCATCAACAGCAGTTCATTTATTCCCTGGTCGGTCCGCCCCGTAGAGCACTATCTGGCACGGCACTATTTCCCGGTGAGCGAGGTTAAAGGCTCCGACGTGGCTCGCGCCGTTCTGTTTGATATGACTCCCGCGCCACCTCCAACAGCCTCCGCATGGCCGGAAAATCGGACGGATGCGGTTTTTAATAAAGAGTTGGAGCTTATTGGATTTGATGTGCCAGGGGGAACCGTGCGCCAGGCCGGGGATATTTTCCCCGTGTCGCTGTTATGGAAAGCCGCCGGGACGATCCCTCAGGATTACACCGTAGCCTTATTCCTGATCGATCCTCGCAGTGGCGCGGTGTTGGCCCAGCGCGACTCGATGCCAGTTAACAACTTTGACCCCACATCCTTCTGGCGTTCCGGCTCACTCCACCGAGATAATCATGGCTTGTTGATTCCTGATGCGGCTCAGCCGGGCGAGTATGAGTTATGGCTTGTTTTATATTGGTGGCAGTCTCCTGGTGAACGGCTGGCGGTCACGGACGCCAGCGGGCAGGAGATCGGTGATCATCTGGTGCTGGGTAAGGTAACGATCCAGCCCTAGTGTTTTTCGGCTATACTCGAAGAAGCCACCCGTGCTCCAAAACGTACACGGGGCAGCGACTGGTTTTGGGGTATTAGGGGGATATCCCCTGCTAACATCAACGAAGCGTCTCTCTCTCGCATGGAGGTTGGTTCGATGCATATTGAAATCGATCCCCTGGTCGAATTCCTGGTTGGGCTGCTCAACACCCCAAGCCCGACCGGATACCATACCGATGTCACGCCCTATGTTGAAAATGCTTTCCGAGACCTGGGGATTGATGGTCTGGCCATCGAGCGCACACCCAAAGGTGCTTTGATCCTCACCTGGCCCGGCGAACAAAATGACGCGCCGCGCGGCCTGACTGCTCATACTGATACCCTGGGCTTGATGGTCAAGCAGGTAAAACCGAATGGGCGGCTGGTGGCGACCATGTTGGGCGGATACATGTGGAACGCGGTGGAATTTGAAGGCGTTACGGTCCAGACCTATTCCGGCCAGCGCTACCGGGGAACGGTTGTCCCGGTTAAAGCCAGTGTCCACGTTCATTCCCGATCTGCCGGGGAGATGCCCCGCACCGAAGAAAATATGGAAGTTCGGCTCGACGTTCGCACCAGCAGCGCCGACGAAACGAAGGCGCTGGGCATTGAAGTGGGCGACTTTATCTTTGTCGATCCGCGCGTTGAAGTGACCGAAACAGGTTTCATCCGCTCTCGTCATCTGGACGACAAGGCCAGCGTTGCGGCTATT
Source organism: uncultured Chloroflexia bacterium (assembly GCA_963753545.1). GTDB lineage: Bacteria > Chloroflexota > Anaerolineae > Aggregatilineales > Aggregatilineaceae > CAVWCQ01. Next base: position 2,733,972 of record CAVWCQ010000008.1, on the reverse strand, counting down.
TACGGCGCATTCCGTGCGATCAAAGCGGCGGGGCAGCGTCCCACGCAGACGGTAACCGTCCTCATCGCCAATTATGAAGAGGTCGGGCACGGTGCGGCCTCTGGCTTGCCCGATAACCTGCAAGAACTGCTCGCCGTCGATATGGCTGCCATCGGTGAGGGACAGAATTCGGACGAATTCAGTGTGGGCATCTGCGTGAAGGACAGCGGCGGCCCGTACCATATTGACCTGACTCGCAAATTGCGCGGGCTGGCTGACGAAGCGGGAATCCCCTATAAGCTCGATATTTATCCCTACTATGGGTCGGATGGTGAGGCGTATTGGCATGCAGGTGGGGCTGCGCAGGTGGCGCTGATCGGCCCCGGTGTCGATGCGTCTCATGCCTACGAGCGTACTCATAAAGACAGTTTGGTTCATTCGGCCCATCTTGTGGCCCGTTTTTTGCTTTCCTGATTGGAGTTATCTCATGGCAGTGCGTGGTGTCCTGTTCGACCTGGGCGGAACATTGCTTCACTACACCCCTCCCGGCAAAACCTGGGAAGATATGGAAAAAGCGGGATCGCTTGCAATTTATCAGGAACTGCTCAAACAAAAATGGAGCCTCCCGGCGGAAACTGACGCCCTTGAGACAGCCTGGATATCAATTCGCAAATTATGGTCCAGTCTGGACCAGTACGATCCCAAAGACCTTCGGTTGGAAAATCTGATGGCTCTCGTCTTGGGTGAATGGGGTTTTCAGAATATTCCCCAGGATGTTCTGCAAAGAGTGGGCGCAGCCTATATGGCTGCCGTTCAATCGTTTGTTTACCCGCTGGAAGGGGCTGAAGAGACTTTGCGCGCGCTGCGCAATCGTGGCATCCGGCTGGGGCTGATCTCCAATACGGTCTGGCCCGGATTGTCGCACCGCAGCGATCTGGATCGGTATGGCCTGACACCCTATCTGGAACACCTGATCTTTTCGGCAGACGAGGGCGTGTGGAAACCCCATCAGGAAATTTTTCAGCATGGGCTTGATGCGCTGGACCTCAAGCCAGAAGACTCTGTTTTTGTTGGGGATGCGCTCTATTTTGATGTATGGGGTGCGCAGCAAGCCGGGCTGCGTGGCGTGTGGATCGAACATCAGAATAATTGGGTGCCCGACGGCATCCAGGTGACGCCCGATGCGACGATCAGAAAACTGCCCGAACTGCTGGAACTGGTATCGGCCTGGAGTAACCACAATGGCTGAAAAAAAACGGCGTTTTCCGTTGTGGTGGATCATTGGTATTGTGATTTTGCTCGTTATTGCCGGGAGCATCCTCTATTTCCTGTTCAGGCCGCTAAATGGCCCGGTTCCCAAAGGGGCAACAGCGCGCTATGTAAATCTGCCACAGGGAACAACGGTCCAGGGTTTCCCTCGTCTGGGAAACGCGGATGCACCTGTGCTGGTCGAGGAGTTCTCCAGCTTTGCCTGCCCGCACTGCCAGGCATTTCATGAGGAGCACTTCCCCGCCCTGCTCGACAAGATAACAGCCGGACAGGTCCAGTTTGTTTACATTCCCATCTCGACCATTGGCCCCGGCTCAAAAGATGCCGCCGAGGCTGCTCTCTGTGCCGGAGAACAGGGCCAGTTTTGGGAAATGCACGACACCCTGTTTTATTGGATGGACAAATATTTTTTCTCGACCTTTGCGGATCGCCGCATTCGCTCTGGCGCGGAGAACCTGGGGCTGAACCTGGATCAGTTTGAAACCTGTCTGAACGATCACCATTCCAGCGCCGTACTGGACGAAGCCATGCGCGAATTTAAACGGCGCGATCTGAGCGGCACACCGACCCTGTTTATCAATGGGGTCCGTGTTCGCGATTATGCAGAACTGGATCATTTGTCTATCGAATCGACGGAAACTCCATGAGAGATATTATTATTGATGGTCATCAGGATATCGCCTGGAACTATTTTGAATTGGGGCGCGATTTTCGCTTGAGTGCCTGGGAAAAACGCCGCCGTGAAGCTGGCTCGTCGGTATCCAAACAATATGGCCGCAGTATGGTTGGTCTGCCCGAAGAAATTTTAGGCCGGGTAGCCTTGACCTGCGGCACAATTTATGTGGGTCCGGTCTGGGCCAAAACCTATCCGGATGAAACCGTCCTTTATTCCACGCCTGCTGAAGCCTACAAACTGGGCATTCAACAACTTGAATATTACGAGCGGCTGGCCGATGAGAATGATCAGATTGATCTGATCCGCACCCGGCGCGACCTGGATGCGGTTCTGGCGACGTGGGAAGAAGGAACCGAATTGGCCGATCACCACTTCGGGATTATCATGTTGATGGAAGGCGCTGATCCTATTCTCGAACCAGCCCAGCTTGAGGAGTGGTTCGCGCGCGGGCTGCGCGTGGTTGGCCCAGCCTGGACTCAAACACGCTACAGCGGTGGAACACGGGCGCTTGGTCCGCTGACTGACCTGGGGCGTGAATTGCTCGAAGTGATGGCTGGGTTTCGCATGGTGCTTGATCTGTCTCATATGGCTCCTGAAGCCGCCCTGGAGGCCCTGGAACGCTATGAGGGACCATTGTTTGCCAGCCATGCGAATCCGCTCCGGTTCCGCAAGAGCCGCCCGGATCGTAATCTGTCGGATGATGTGATCCGTGGCATTGCCGAACATGATGGCGTGATCGGCGTGATGCCGTACAACCTGTTCCTGCTGGAGGAATGGAACCTGGGAGATCGGCGGGATGCCGGGACGATGGCAAACGTCATTGCTGCGATCGATCACATCTGCCAGACTTGCGGCAGCGCTCGTTATACGGGCCTTGGCAGTGACTTTGATGGTGGGTTCGGCTCGGATTCGGCTCCGGTGGGGTTTGAAACCGTCGCTGATCTGTGGGAAATTGGCCGTGCTCTGGGCGAGCACGGATATTCAGCCGGGGATATTACGGCAATCTTGGGCGGAAACTTTTTGCGCGTGCTGCGGAGCGGGCTGCCCGACTAAGCTATGGAACGATACGTTCAAGTCAGTATTACCTTAGGCACACTCGGTGTGGTCATCACCCTGATTGGCCTCTTTCCGGGCATCGCGGGGCTGGAAGCGGCGTCAGGCGTTGGTGTTCTCCAGGTGTTGATCATCCTGCTGGGGTTCACCCTGCTGTTCATCGGTGCGTATATTTTCGCCCAGCGTGCATTTTTTGCTGGCTTGCCGCGCACTCTGGCCCAGGATATTGGGATTCGCCTGACCATGACCGGACTTTTGCTGGCAGCAGCCGCTGGTCTGGCCGATGTATTGGGCTTTGGCAGTCACGCGCCAACCAAAGATACACGCCCGCTGCTCGGCAACTGGCAGGCTGCCGCTTTTATCGGCGCATTTTTGATCGCGTCATCGGGTGTGGTGATTTATGTCCTCTTTGGGCCTTCTCACGCCAAGGACCCTGATCACCCAGATGAAGAGCAGGATAATACCAATCATCCTTAGGGCGCTGCGTCCCGTGTTCGTTTTTTGGTGCTATTTTTCGGAGGTGAGAGATTGTCCCTCCTGTCCTTTCCGCCGCAGCGGTTTGACCAGCGTGACATACACCGCGCTGCCAAAGATCAGGATATCCAGCCCGATCCACAGCAGCGCCCACAGCGCAGCCGGACCTCCGGCGACATGGGCCATGTGCGCGGCATCGTTCATCGGCATCATGGAGCGCGGCAGCGATACAATCTTAAACAGTACCCAGGCATCGGTGATCGCGTTTAATCCTGTGGCGAATGCCAATAAATTCAGTGTGAACAACACAACATCGCGGCTGGCCCGGTAGCCGATAAAGATGAGCAGCAGTGCGCTCATCATGCCCACTGTGATCGTTAGGACTGTGTTGCCCCATCCGGTGAACATGACCAGCAGCAGCGCGCCGAAGACCGCGACGCCCACTCCAATATAACGCCCCTGGTCGGTCTCCTGTGTCAAAAACAGATAGACCGCCGCTACCATAACCGCGCCAACGATGATCATCTCGATAACGCTCAGGTGCGACAGCCGCACGCCGGAGTAAAGCGCGGTCAGAATACCAATAAAGATGCCCAGTCCCGCCGCGACATAGCCGGGGCGGCGCACCCGGTTCGCCACGATCAGAAGCGCCGCGCCAAAAATGGCCGTCCCCAGGTAGCCTGCCTGAACAATCGCGAAGCTCCACCCACCCAGCGTATAAGCTGTGCCCGCGCCGCGCTGCGTGACTTCAAAATGATCGAATCGGCCTCCGGTCAGAATAGCCGCGAGCCCATGCCCCAACTCGTGGATCATGGTCACAAACAGGCGCAGCGGGTAGACCAGGAAAAACAGTCCCTGGAACTGCCACAGGATGAAAGCAACGGCGAATGCTCCGAATGCCAGCAGCAAATCTCGCTGGCGACTGGCATTTTGTAACTTATTGAGTACCATAGTCCCCGTTCTCTCTTTTTGGCTAGCCGTACTCCGCTAAGCAGCAAGTGGCCCGCTGAGTTGAAAGGAAGTCTCTTATGAAATCAACAACGCTCGACCCAATCCGGTTTGGCACGGTTGGCAGCCCACAGACCACGCCCCAGTCTGGTACGCCCGCTGCCATCGAACATATCCGGCTGTTGGGGATGGATCATCTGGAAATTGCCTGGGTACAGAGCGTGCGTATATCCGATGAAAGCTGCCTCGCGATCAAAGCAGCGGCTGAAAAACATCGTGTGACGCTCAGCATCCACGCTCCCTATTATATTAACCTGAACAGCCAGACCAGTGAATTGATGGCAAAAAGCGACGAACGGTTGCTGGCGGCTGCCCGCAAAGGGTGGTTGGCCGGGGCGCAGGATATTGTTTTTCATCCTGGCTCCTATCACAACCAACCTCCTGATCAAGTTTACGAACGAGCGCGCCAGAAGTTGCTGGAAATCCGTCAAATTCTGGACGAAGAGGGTGTGCATGCCGTACTGCGCCCCGAAACGATGGGCAAATCCGCCATGTTTGGCTCCCTGGACGAAGTCGTTGCCCTCAGTCGCGATATCCCCGGTGTGCTGCCCTGCATCGACTTCGCTCACCTCTACGCGCGTACCGGCTGCGGCGATATGAACACCGTCGCCGAATTTCAGTCCATTTTTGACACCATCAAGCGAGAATTGGGGCCGGAAGCCCTGAGTAAGCTGCACTCCCACATGTCTGGGATCGCCTACTCTCCCAAAGGCGAACGCTCCCATATCCCACTGAATGAATGCGTACAGGCTTATCGCGATCTGCTCCAGGTCATGATCGATTACAACGTTCAGGGTACAATGGCGGTCGAAGCGCCCGATCCCTTCCATGTAGCCGATGCGTTGACGCTGCAAGCCACCTATCGACGCCTGCGTTCCAAAATGGATAGCGAATCGGATGAAAACGGCGATGAATCGTAGGGTGAGCGTTTTGCCTTCATACCTGGCGGCGGTATTATTATGCGCCAGGACTCTAACACCAGGAAAGGAGAGGCGGGGATTTCTCCTTAGTGCCGCTGAGAGCCGTACAACAACAGGAGACCGCCGGTAAACTGCCAATGAAAAATGATTTTAATCTGCGACGACGCACCCGTGATTTAAGCTGGCAGTGGCTGATGATGGGTGTCGTTTTGGGCCTCGGTTTTGCGCTGGTAGTCTGCGTGGGAGGGTATGCGCTTGATGCGGTCAAGTTCCCGGCGCTCGAAGAGGAAACCCCCTCCAAAACAGATGCCGGGGGCGAAGAAGTGCAGGTAGCCGTCATTGAACCCAACTCAACGGACGTGGCACTTCAGGCAACGGCCTCGCTGCTGGCAATTACCCAGCAGGCCGCCAGCATCACCCCCACTTTAACCGCCGAAAGCCCGGCTGTAACAGAAGAGCCTGCGGCTCAGATAACCCCTCAGCCTTCTCCACTTCCTGGCAGCACGGGCACCCCTGCACAAGATCAGGCTGTGTCAGGCCAGCAAGACAGCGCCAATACGTTCTCAGCGGGGCAAAATACACCTGTTGTGGGCACACCGCCTGTCGGTGCACCTACTCAGACCCTCACCTTTGCCAATGAGCCTGCTGTTCCCGCCGAACTGGATCCGATCAAGACGGATATGGTTACGGTAACGGGTGGCTCTTTTTTGATGGGAACGAATATGGAAGAAGCGACCGCGGCAATGGACGAGTGCGCACTTTATAACACCACCTGTCCCTATAGCTGGGTCGAAGACTCCACGCCGGAACACCAGGTCACGGTTGACAGCTTCGAAATGGACATCTATGAAGTGAGTTTGCTGCAATATGTGACCTTTTTGAACTGGCTTGGCCCGAACAGCCACAAAAACGGATGCCAGGGCCAGCCGTGCGCGCTGACTGATACGGAACAGCAGAACAGCTATATTACCTTCGATGGCACGACCTATTCGGTGAAAAACTCCGCCCTCTATAATGATCATCCTGTCACGCATGTGACATGGTGGGGTGCAGAGGCGTACTGCGAAGCGCTGAACCGCCGCTTGCCCACCGAAGCCGAATGGGAACGCGCCGCGCGCGGCCCGCAGGATTACATTTATCCCTGGGGGAACACTTTTGATGTGACCCTGGCGAATTCATCACGCCCGGCAGCCGAAGGAACAGAGCCAGTCAACAGCTATCTGGCTGGAGCGAGCACCTTTGGCATTCTTAACATGGCCGGAAATGTGGAAGAATGGGTCTCCGACTGGTACCAGTCGAATTATTACCAGCAGTTAGTCAACAACCCAGGCCAGCCGAATCCGCAGGGCCCAATCAGCGGCACGCAGAAAGTGCTGCGTGGTGGCAGTTGGGACGCTGTACCTCCTATTTTGCGCTCGGTGCACCGCCGGAGTTGGGATCCCGGCAATCCACAGGCATCAATGGGATTCCGCTGTGTGAAGGATATTCGGGGAGCCTCCAACCAGTCAGCCGCTCCGGCAGATACGAACAGCGGCACAGGCGCGAACAACAACTCGAACACTGCGCCCAGCGGCCAGCCGACGATGCCCAGTGTGCCGACTCCTATTCGCCCGACATTTACACCCGCTGGCCCAACAGCGACCATCAATCCCGGATAAAATATGGTGGATTTAGACAAGGCCCTGTGTCAAAGCAGGGCCTCTTTTTTGTCTGGTGTTGCGTTATAATCGGTCTACAATTTGACAAAACACAGGATGGCCATTGATGAAAATCGCGATTGGTTCGGATCACGCGGGCTTTCCGCTCAAAGACTCGCTGCTCCACTGCTTGCAAACGCAGGGATATGACGTATTGGACCTGGGAACGGATAACGCGGAAAAGCCTGTCGATTATCCTGACTCGGCTTACGCGGTTGCCATGAAAGTGATCTCCGGCGAAGTGGAGCGCGGCATTGTGGTTTGCGGCAGCGGGGTTGGAGCCAGTATCGCCGCAAACAAAGTTCCCGGCATCTACGCCGCTCTTTGTCACGACACCTATTCTGCCCATCAAGGCGTTGAGCACGACAATATGAATATTCTGTGCGTGGGCAGTCGGGTTATCGGTTCGGCGCTGGCGGAAGAAATTGTGACTGCGTTCCTGAAGGCGCGGTTCCAATCGGACCAGGAACGGCATGTTCGCCGCCACAATAAAGTACTTGATATTGAAAAACATGGAATTAGTTCTAAGTAGGCCTGAATTTTACCATTCTCTGTAGGAGGCTTTTGGGTGATGACGACAAATCGGCTGAACGCGGTGCAAGCCTGCGGGCAGAGCATTTGGATGGACTTTATCAAGCGCAGCCTGATGACTTCTGGCAAGCTTAAAAAGTTGGTTGGGGATGGGGTGTCGGGAATGACCTCCAATCCGACCATTTTTGCCAAGGCAATCGCTGATACGCAGGAATACGACAGCGCCATTAGCGGTTTGCTCGACCGGAGCGCGGGCGAAATCTACGAAATTCTGGCCGTTGCCGATATCCAGGCGGCGGCGGATGTGCTGCGCCCCCTCTATGATCAGACGAAGGGTCTGGATGGGTACGTCAGCCTCGAAGTCTCTCCCTTGTTAGCCTACGACACCGAAGTGACGCTGAGCGAAGCCAAGCGCCTCTTTAAGACGGTGGATCGCCCGAATGTCATGATCAAAATTCCCGGCACGCCCGAAGGTCTTCCTGCCATTGAAGAAGCGATCTTCGCCGGAATCAATATCAACGTGACCCTGCTGTTTTCCGTTGAAAATTATGTGGCGGTTACGGAACGTTATATTCGCGGGCTAGAGCGCCGCCTCGATGCCGGGCAGGATGTGGCGGGGATTGCCTCAGTTGCCAGCTTCTTTGTCAGCCGCATTGATACGGTTGTCGACAAAATTCTGGATAGCAATATTCGCGCCGGGCAGCGCCGCGGATTCGAGCAAACCCGTACCAGCCGCAATCTGCTGGGCAAGGCGGCAATTGCCAACGCAAAATTGGCTTATGCAGAATTTAAGCGAATTTTCGAGGGCGAACGGTTTGCCCGTCTGAGCGCCGCCGGGGCGCAGGTGCAGCGTCCTCTGTGGGCCAGCACCAGCACCAAGAATCCCAACTTTCCCGATACATATTATGTGGATGCGCTGATTGGCCCGTATACGGTCAACACGCTGCCGCCCGAAACCATTACGGCTTTTATGGATCATGGTACAGCGGCGGCAACGCTGGAAGATGGGCTGGACGAGGCGCGGACAATCATGGCCCAGTTGGATGAAGTGGGCGTCATGATGGATCGCGTGACCCAGCAGCTTCAGAGCGACGGTGTTGAGTTGTTTGCCAATGACTTCCGCCGTCTGATTGACGCGGTGGAAGGCAAGCGGCAGGTCATGCTCCTGGGTTTGATGGATCGCCAGGAATTGGCAATGGCCGCTGATGAGGCTGGTATTCGAACGACGATTGCCCGCCTGCAACGGGACAAAGTGATCAGCCGCATTTGGGCGAAAGACCCCTCCGTTTGGAAGGATGAATCAGTCCACCAGCAGTTGATCGCGAATCGCCTGGGTTGGCTTGATATTGTCAACGCCGGCGATGCCTTCTTTGCGCCGCTCCACCAACTCCGCGATGAAATTCAGTCGGCGGGTTACACGCACGCGCTGCTGCTTGGCATGGGCGGCAGCAGTCTGGCAGCGGAAGTTATGCGCCAGACGTTTGGCGTGCTGCCCGGTTTCCCGAACCTGATGGTGTTGGACACCACCGATCCACAGGCGATCAGCCTGGCGACCCAGGCCGTTGATCTGGATCGCACGCTGTTCATTGTCTCAACCAAGTCTGGCGGAACGGTTGAAACGTTCTCGCTTTATAAGTACTACTACAGCCTTGTCGAAGCCCGGCATGGAGCCAAAGCAGGCGAACAATTCTGCGCGATTACCGATGCAGGATCGGACCTGGAAAAGATCGCTCACGAAAAGGGCTTTAAATACCTGTTCCTCAACCCCGAAGACATCGGCGGGCGTTACAGTGTGCTCAGCTATTTTGGCCTTGTCCCGGCGGCGGTCATGGGCCTGGACGTAGATCGCCTGGTCACCAGCGCTCGCCAAATGGCAACGGCCTGTGCCCCCAATATCTCGACTGCCAGCAATCCGGCAGCCTGGCTGGGCGCGATTATGGGCTATCTGGCCGAGCAGCGCCGCGATAAAGTCTGTCTGGTGACGTCGCCCGAAATCGATCCGTTTGGCCTTTGGGCCGAGCAGTTAGTTGCGGAAAGTACGGGCAAAGAGGGCAAGGGGATCGTTCCGGTTGCCAATGTCAACCCGGATGATCCGCGTAACTTCGATGATGATCAGGTTTTTGTCTACCTCCGCCTCGACAGCCCAAAGAATAGTCTTGATATGCTGGTCGAAGATCCTCAAGGTAGCGGGCAACCCCGTGCTGACGCTCAGACTCGAAGACTCGTATGCGCTGGGTGGCGAATTTTTCCGGTGGGAACTGGCAACGGCGGTAGCGGGTCATCTGCTCCAGATCAATCCCTTTGATCAGCCGAATGTGGGCGAAAGTAAGGACAATACCAAGCGCCTGCTGGGCTATCTTAAGCAGCACGGCACACTTCCGGTGGATGAACCCGTCCTCGAGGAAAACGGCCTGAAACTGTATGCCGATGAGCAAACGGTTCAGACCCTGCGCAAGATTGGCGAACAGCGGCAGTTTGATTACGGCGATCTGATCAACCTGCTGCTTGCTCATATCACCCTCGCCCGTTCCGGTGACTATCTGGCTTTGATGGCTTACCTCGCTCCCACTGACCGCCATTCCTATTTGCTGCAAGCGATCTGCGATGAACTTCGCCACGCGACAACTCGCGCTGTGACCTTGGGGTATGGCCCCCGCTTCCTGCACTCGACAGGACAGCTTCACAAGGGCGGGGCGAACAACGGCGTATTTATCCAGATCACTGTGGAAAATTATGAACAGATTCCGGTTCCGGGTGAACCCTACGACTTTTTGCTGCTCAAGCGCGCTCAGGCTCAGGGCGACCTTGAAGCGCTCCAGTCAAAGAACCGCCGTGTAGTGCGTTTCCATCTTCCAGTGGGCAGTGTCTCGGATGGCCTGGATCGCCTGCTCGACGCAATTCGTGTCGCCGCCGCCAAAAAGCGCGGTTGGTAAGTTTTCTGGCTCCAAAAAAACCGGGGACTCCACGTGAAGCCCCCGGTTTTTTTGTTTAAATGATATCTTCGTCCTCATCATCGGACGGTGGTTTCCGCTGCCCCTGGTCATCTGGCCTGGGTTGGTCGGGCTTATCGCTGATGACAATCGGCGGCGGCACATTGTCGCTGATCACAATCGGTGGTGGGACATAAGTGTTCGGACGGGGCGGCTGAACGGCACCAGGGCGCGGCGGTTGCTGCTGTGGGGCTGGGCCGAATGCTGGCGGCGGCACGTTCTGCTGAATAGGTCGGTTTGGTTGTGGCGGCGGGCCTTGCGGCGGTGCCGGCTGCCGATAAGGTGGAGCAGCGGGGTATTGTGGCGGCGGTGCTCCATAGGGCGCGCCTGGATATGGCGGCTGCGGTTCTTCCTGGCGGATCACATGGAAATATATCCACAGCAGCGCCGTAATTGCCGTCAGGATAATGATCATCACGCTCAATACCTGCACGTTTGCATGCCGGAAGGCGTCCAGATAGCTGCTGTTCGGATTGAGCAGTGTGTGCAAAAAGGCGAAGGCGACAGGGACAAATGCCGCAAACCAGATGAGGGGATTCCAGCGGAAAATGTCACTGCCAAACGTCGCCGTGAGTGGAACCATCTCAAAAAAGCTGGTCTGGATGGCAACCAGGAATAAGGCGAGGCCGATAGAAAGCCCTAATTGGGCCAGCGGGCCGGAAAACTCTGCCTGGCTGATCGACATGGTGCGATCCCCGACATCGCGGATGAGCGTTGCCGCGCCCCACCCAAGTCCACCGAACACGACGATCACCGCCAGCGTCGTTAGGGCCAGCACGACTTCGCGGAAGCGAGGCTCGTCTTTGAGATCAATATCGGCCCCGCCGGGAACGCCAAACACAATGCCGGGCGAGAGGCTGAGCATGCGAGAGAAAAGAGTTGTGATGCTGGCAATCACCAGATTCGCCGGGTAAAGGCCGAACTTGGCGGTACGTCGCCAGAAGCGGGCTACCTGCCGCTGCGCCACATCCCCCGCCAGGCTGATCAGGCCGACACTCATTGCCATGACCAGCGCAAGCTGCATTCCTTGGGGCGTGAACAGGCTCAGCCCATCTTCGAGAAAGGAAAAAATGATCCCATACAGGGCAAAAATGATCACGATGATCGGCAGAGTGAGGCACCCGCGTTGGACGCCTCGTCCAGCCGTCCAGGTCAGCGCCCGAAAGAAAGGTCCGATGATCGGAATGGCGAAAAACCACCGTTCAAATGTTTCTTCCTCTTCACGGATAATATTGCCCAGAATGGTTGAGACGACTCCAAAGATGATGGCGAGGATGATCGCCAGCGTGAAATTGGTTCCCACGACACTGGGTTTGGTGGATATTTCGCTCGGGAGAGGAACATTCTCAAACACAGGCCGTTTGTCTACTACGTCATTAAGCTTGACTTCCGGTTCTGGGGCGGTAGTTTGCTGCTGCGTCTGTTGGCCAGGAATAGTGGGCAGGTTGATCAGATCGCGGCTGCCGAGGCCGTCAGTTGCCAGCACGACGACGGCTACCATTGCCGCCGTGCCTGTGCCAAAGAGCAGCATAGCAAGCCACGCCAGACGATTAAACATTTTGAATGGATTGAGCATAGCTTCTCCTGTGCTGTTAGTCGCTGCCAGCTCCCAGGGGGAACACGCGAGGGGTGTTGGTGGGAGGCAGGGTAGGCATAATGCCTGACAGGGCCTCTTTGGTTGCTGTCAGTTTAAAGACAGCCGTGCTGCTGTAATCCTCGTTGGTAAATTGCCCACTGCTCGGCGATCCGCCCGAATTCATCAGGTAAACGCCAGTCAGGATCATGGAGAGCAGCAGTCCGCCGATCAGCAGAGCCAGCAGCGCCCAGGTGAGCCACGATGGGGAGCGTGAAGCCTTCCGTTTGCGTCCTCGTACAAGAGGCCCTGTATACGAATGGGACGGGACGTAGGCGGGCATAAACTGGATGCCAGAAGGCGATAGGCGGTCGTTGGGTGGATAGATGGAGGGTATGGACGCAACAGGCGGCGAGACGGGCTGGGCAGCCGCCAGTCTGCGGCGCAGCGCCCCCGCTTGCAGCGCTTCTCTCAGCGACGGTTCTGTCTCCGGCATTTCTTCCAGGACCATTGTTCCCGCAGTGGGATTATCAATGGCTGTCTTGAGTGCTGTAGCGAGTTCGCTGGCAGTGGTGAAACGTAGATCCGGCTTTTTTGCCAGACATTTCAGCAAAACAAGTTCGATGCTGCGCGTCAGCTTGGGATTGATCGAGCAGGGTGAAGGCGGCGCTTCTGTGACATGTTTGACGGCAACGCTGTATGGAGTTTCGCCCTCAAAAGGCCGGACTCCGGTCAGCATTTCGTACAGAACAACCCCCAGCGCATAAACATCGCTCCGTCCATCCAGGTCGTGCCCCTGCGCCTGTTCTGGCGACATATAGGATGGTGTACCAACCACACCGCTGGTCGTCAGCGGTTTGGGATTAGTTCCCAAAAAACGAGCAATCCCGAAGTCCGTGATATAGGCATCCCCATTCGAGTCTAATAGAATATTGCTCGGCTTCAGATCGCGGTGCAGCACGCCCTCGCGATGCGCGTAATCCAGTGCGGGGGCAATCTGTTCCAGTATGGTCAGTGTCCGATCAGGGAGAATGGGTGCATCTAGCCAGCAGTTCATCGACTGAACCGCCATCCATATAGCGCATGACAATGTACGGTATGCCCTCGTATTCGCCGTAATCATGAACGGGAACAATCGCCCGGTGTTCCAGGTGGGCTACGATACTGGCCTCTTGTTTAAAGCGGTCCAGGGAGGTCGCCTGGTGCAGGAATTGTGGAGGCAGCACTTTGAGGGCAACATCGCGGTTCATCGAGAGTTGGTGGGCACGGTAAACCGTTGCCATGCCGCCCCGTCCCACTTCGTCGACAATTTGATAACCGCCTAGTGTTGTCCCGATCAGAATGTCATCCATGTGTTTATCTGGTTCCTGATAACGCCGTTTTCCGGGGTACCCGTACACGCGCGAGTGTACACAAATCCAGCGCGGGATGCCACTAATAAATAAAAAACGGCCTCACCTATCAGGTGAAGCCGTTTTCGTTCCATTTGTAGGGGCGCTGCTTGCGTGCGGAGCTAAGCCGTGCCCACAGTGGTCTAGTACTCAGGCATCTGCGGAGCAGACGGGGCCTTTTCCTGCGGGATGTCGGTGATCAGGGCTTCGGTGGTCAGGATCATACCCGCGATGCTGGCTGCGTTTTCGAGCGCGCCGCGTGTCACCTTCGCCGGGTCGATGATGCCCGCCTTGATCATGTCCACGAACTGGCCGCTCATCACATCGTAGCCGATGTTCGTGTTCTTCTTCGCCTTCTGCTCGTTGATCACCTGCTGCTGGATCACGCCGCCATCCAGACCCGCGTTGCTAACGATCTTGCGCATCGGGGCTTCGAGCGCACGGCGAACAATCTGCACGCCTGTGTTCTCGTCATCGCAGTCAAGCTTCAGACCATCGAGCGCGCTCATCGCGTTGATCAGAGCGACACCACCGCCGGGAACAATGCCTTCTTCAACGGCGGCGCGGGTCGCGCTCAGGGCGTCTTCGACGCGGTGCTTCTTTTCCTTCAGTTCGGTTTCAGTCGCCGCGCCAACGCCGATCACCGCCACGCCGCCGCTCAGCTTCGCCAGACGTTCCTGCAGCTTCTCGCGGTCATAGTCGCTGGTCGAGTTGTCGATTTCCACGCGGATTTCGTCCACGCGGCCCTTGATCGCCGTCTCGATCGCCCGCGCCGTCGACAATCGTGGTGTCGTTCTTGGTGCAGACGACCTTGCCCGCGCGTCCCAGGTCGTCAATCCGGACGGATTCCAGCTTGCGGCCCAGTTCTTCGGTGATGACCGTGCCGCCGGTCAGGACGGCGATGTCCTGCAGCATGGCCTTGCGGCGATCACCGAAGCCGGGGGCCTTGACGGCCACGACGTTCAGCATACCGCGCAGCTTGTTGAGGACCAGCGTCGCCAGCGCTTCGCCGTCGACGTCTTCGGCGATGATCACCAGTTCGCGCTTGCCAATCTGGAGCAGTTTTTCCAGGATCGGGACGAGATCCTGCGCCGCCGAGATCTTCTTGTCGTGGATCAGGATGTAAGCGTCATTGATGACGGCTTCCATCGTGTCGGGGCTGGTGATGAAGTAGGGCGAAATGTAGCCGCGATCAAACTGCATACCTTCGACATACTCGGTTTCGAATTCGAGACCCTTGCTCTCTTCAACGGTGATCACGCCGTCTTTGCCAACTTTGTCCATCACATCCGCGATCAGGTCACCGATTTCCTGGTCCTGGGCGCTGATAGCGGCAACCGAGGCGATTTCTTCCTTCGTGCTGATTTCGATGCGCCATTTCGCGGATCGCCTGAGCAACGCTATTGGCGGCGACTTCAATACCGCGCTTGAGCAGCATCGGATTCGCGCCAGCGGCAACGTTCTTCAGGCCTTCGTTCACAATCGCCTGGGCCAGCACGGTCGCGGTGGTCGTACCGTCACCGGCGATATCGTTGGTCTTGGTCGCGGCTTCCTTCAGAAGCTGCGCGCCCATGTTTTCATAGGGATCTTCCAGTTCGATTTCTTTGGCAACGGTCACGCCGTCGTGGGTGATGGTGGGCGCGCCGAATTTCTTGTCGAGCGCGACATTACGGCCCTTGGGACCAAGCGTGGTCGCAACGGCATTCGCCAGCATATCAATGCCGGCCTTCAGACGGCGGCGGGAATCTTCACTAAAAGCAAGCTGCTTAGGCATAGATCATTTCTCCTCACTTTAAGACTGGATTAACCTTCAACAACAGCCAGAATGTCGGTCTCTTTGAGAATCAGAACTTTCTTGTTCTCGACCTTGATTTCCGTGCCCGAATACTTGGCAAAGAGCACGATGTCGTCCACTTTCACTTCCAGCGGAGTGCGCTTGCCGTTGTCTTCCAGGCGGCCGGGGCCGGCAGCCAGATACGCGGCCCTGCTGCGGCTTTTCTTTCGCCGTTTCAGGCAAAACAAGCGCACCGCCCGCAAAGGTTTCTTCGCGCTCAATGGGTTCAACGACCAGACGATCAGCCAGAGGACGCAGTTTAAGAGCCATCCTTCAATCCCTCCAAATCAGCTTTCCAAATAAGCTAGACGCGTTAGCACTCTCAACGAAGAGTGCTAATTCTGCCCAAAATATTAGCAGTGTTCGAGCACTATGTCAAGCTAAAATGAGCATTCAGTGGTGAGATTGCTAATCGCCGAGGTTGCTTTCAGGGTGTGGGTGAGGGGCTGGGAGTGCTTGTCGGAACCGCGATCAAAGGCGCAGCATTGCACGATTGCAGACGCGTCATAAATTTCGCCTGCATATCCGTGTTTCCAGCTTCAACAGCCATCTGGTAGCCCTGTTGTAAGTAGGGGATAGCATCGGCGCAGCGCTCGGTTGTCGCCAGGGCATGTCCAAGTTCCAGATAATCGTCCATATCCTGCGAACCGAGTTCAATCGCCTGCTGCAAAGTGGTTATGGCAGATGGATAATCGCCATCGTCCAACTGCAAGCCGCCCAGGTACGATAGGCACGACACATTTTCGGCGTCAAAGTCCAGGCAGCGGCGGTAATATTCGTAGCCCTTCTCCTTCATGCCGTTGCGCACATAGAGATATCCCAGTGCCCAAAACAGCGTTGGTGAATTTGGATTCTGGTCCAGAGAGCTGGAGATCGTCGCGATAGCCGTATCCAGGTCGCCCATCGCTACGTAATTATTTGCCAGTTCAACGGCAATATAGGGGTGATGCGGTGCTTGTTTGACGGCGATTTCGTAAGCCTGAATAGCATCCTCATATTCAGCCTGGCTGGAATAGATCATGCCCCGGTTGCGGAATGCGTCAGCCAGGGCAATGCCGCCCGTATCCAACGAAATAGCCTGATCGATATACGGGAAAGCCAGGTCATCCCGGCCCAGGTCATGATAAATTTCGCCCAGAAAAGCATAGGTTGGCGCGAAATCGGGATCAAGCGCTTTGGCCTGCAGCGCGGAGGCCAGAGCCAGCCCATACTGCTGGTTCCAATCAAGCGCCATCGCCCGGATCGCCCATCCTTGCGGCGCTTCGGGGCTGGCGTTGATCGTCTGATTTGCCGCGTTTATCGCCTCATCAATGCGATTTGCGTTCAGGCCCCCATTGGACGTGATAATCAGCAAGTGTGTCAGGCTGTAGTGCAGGGTTGTGTCGTTCGGATTGTTTTGGGCCAGAATAGTGCACTGCTCAATGGCCTTTTCCAGGTCGCCTTGCAGATAGGCGGCGTCACACTCCGTTTGTGCCGTATCAAGATTGGGTGTTGCTGTTGGTTCTGGTTTGGGCGCAACCTGCGTTCGCACGCTGCTGACCAGTTGGTCTGCTTCGGACGAAATATTCTCGCGGATATCCTGCGCTTGTGTCGGATGGTTGAGGATGTACCGGGCCAGCAGTACGCCGAACACCGCCACCACAGCCAGAAAAATGGTGCGGCGCGAGATCAGGCGTAGTTGGCGGCGCTGTTTACCGGCCCGGTATCGTTTGGGCGTTCGCAGATACATATTAGTAAATACCAATCGGGTCCGGCAGAGGCGCTTCTGTGGGGATCGGCGTTGGAATCTCGCTCGGATCTTTATCGCCATAGGTCACGCACAACTGCATTCCTTGAGTAATATACCCTTTGATGATTTCGTCAGGGTTCATACTCAAAGCGTCCTGGAAAATCGGCCATGCCAGATCACAGCGTGCCAGCAGGGACTGCGCCAGTCCGCGAATGTAATAACACTCGATTTCCTGCTCGCCTAAGGGAATACCCTGGGCCGTTTGCAGGTTAGCGCACGTCTCAAACGACTCGATAGCTCCCTCGTAGTTTTTTCGCATGTACTGGATCATACCAAGCTGCCGGTATGCTTCTGGATAGGTGGCGTCCAGGTTGATGGCCTCCTGGCAGGCTTCTTCAGCCTTGGCATCGTCACGCATGGTCGTATAGGTTTCGCACTTGCGCGTGTAGGCCTTCACGTTGTTCGGTTCCATCGCCAGAACCTGATCGTAGGCGGCAATGGCGGCATCGTAATTGTTTTGCACGATATAGTAAACGGCTAACTCGAAGTACAGTACATCCAGCCTGGGATAAATCTGGATCGCTCGCTCGAACTGTTGAATTGAAGCATCGTACTCGCCTACATAAGCCAGGCTGAGCGCCAGTGCGCGCCGCGCATCCAGGCTGTTGGGATCCCTGTCAACGGCAGTTTCGGCAGATGTGAATGCCAGGTTAGGCCGCTTGGCCCAAAAATAAGCCATCGATAGGTAAGCATGGCCCTCGGCATATAACGGGGCAAGGTTGGTCGCGCGCAGCCCGGCCTGAATCGCCTCTTCGGAGCGCCCGTTTTCCAGGAGGGCAAGACATAGGAGGGCCTGGGCACGGGGGTTGTCTTTATCGACCTTTACCGCATCCTCGGCTACTTTGAGCGCTTGTTCAGCACGATAGCCGTAGCTGCGTCCCGCGTAGCTGCGATAAATAAGCATGCGGCCATATTCGAACTGAATATCGATATCTCGTGGGGCCAGCGCTGCCGCTCTCGAATAATACTGGATCGACGTTTCCAGGTCACCGTTCCAGTAGGCCCGTTCGCCTAATTCTGCCAGCGTGACTGCATCCATCGTTGCGGTAGGTTCGCTGCCAACATGGGCAAGCGCCCAGCTTTGTACAGCGTTGAAGCGCCAGATAATACCGACGATGATACCCATAGTCACCAGCCAGATGATGATTAACGCGCGGCTGTTGCCCCGCCTGCTCTGGCGACCAAAGTGTAAATTCGATTTGTCACGACGGATATACATAATCCCTCCGCCTCAATTCTCTTGTCGAGCAGGGTTGGTAGACAAACAAAAGACCAGCGAGTGCACACACCCCCCAGTCGGTGCTCCAGAGTATTGACGCTGTCTTAATCGTAACATTCGCCCTATTGGCTGTCAAAGTATAGCGGAGAATGCGGGGAGCACACCCGATGATTAGCCTACGGTGGGAAACAAAGCGGAAGCCGATCCCCGGCGTGTTGCTGAACCTCAAAACGTAAGTGGGCTGGCCGTCGCAGACGGTTATATGCCCTGTTCAATGTGTGTTGGTTCCAGATCGCCGGGGATCGGCTTCTCTATTTACAGCGTATGACGGCTTGTAAAGCGCGTCTAGTTACGGCTGGCACAGGTCCTGCTGCAACCTGTCACGCTTAAATTCCAGGATTCCATCCTTGCCAGCCGCGCGCCTGCCATGCGGCGTATAACGCGATTGATCCTGCTGTCGCAACGTTGAGGCTTTTCACATGTCCGCGCATGGGCAGGGTAATGCGCATATCGCATGTTTCGCGCACAAGGCGGCGCAGTCCTTCGCCTTCGCTGCCCATCACCAGGGCGATGGATCGGTTCAGATCCACTTTGTCCATGGTCATTGTGTCGGGCCCAATATCCAGCCCAACCAGCCACACCCCTTGTTCCTTCAATTCGCGCATGGATGTGACCAGATTGGTGACGATGGACACATTCAGATGCTCCACCGCGCCCGACGAGGCATTCACCACCGCTGGTGTGATATCCACGCCGCGCCGCTCCTGGAGCAAAATGCCGTGAACACCAACCGCATCGGCTACGCGCAGCATGGCCCCCACGTTCTGCGGGTCTTTGAGCAGATCCAGGACCAGGAGGAAAGGTGCTTCGTTCCGCTCGCGGGCTGCCTCCAGAATGGTGTCCATCTCCACGTAAGGATAGGTTTCCACACGCAGTGCGACACCCTGGTGGTTAGCGTTTTTGGATAGATCGTCGATCACCCGGCGCGGAACACGGCGGACCTTAACGCCCCGCTCTACGGCAGCAGCATTGATCGTATCGACAATGCCTTTTTCATCGACACCTTCGGCCAGTAAAAGCTGTTGAAAGTCGCGCCGGCCAGAGCGCAGACTTTCGAGAACAGACCACCGTCCATACAGATATTCAGTCATGCTTATTTCCTTGCAAGGGGGCAGGCGGGCGCAGGGTTTACCCTGCCCCAACCTGCAAATGCGCTCTCAACGAATTCGAATGAGATGGCCGCCCAATTAGTCGGCGCGCCAGATCGTCCCATCGGACCGATCCTCTAATGTAACCCCCAATTCGGTGAGGCGGTTGCAAATCTCGTCGGCTTCTGCAAAATTACGCGAAGCCCTCGCCTTGGCGCGCAGGTCGATCAGCAGCCGGATGAGACCATCTTCCCGTTCTGCGCTGGCGCTGTTGGTTGCTGCCAGTTCGTCCGGAACAATCCCCAGCACGCTGCCGCCCAGATCGCGGTAGGTCTTGTCGATGGCCTCCAGTACGGTCTTACCCACAACCTGATCGCTGTTCAGCAGGCTGTTCACCTCGCGGGTGAGATCCTGGAGCACAGCGATTGCGCCAGGTGCATTGAAGTCGTCATCCATCACCTCGGCGAACTGCTGGCGCGCTTTATCCAGGACGGGCAGGAACGCATTACCGGCGTCGCCTGCTTCTGCCCGGCGTTGCTTCTCACGAGTGAGACGGACCGCGCCGTAGAGCCGCTCCCAGCCTTTCCCCGCAGCGTCGAGGGCTTCCTGGCTGAACACGACCGGATTCCGGTAATGGGCGCTGAGAATGAACATGCGCAGCGCTTCGGGGCGGTGCATCTTCAGAGCGTCTTTAATGGTGAAGAAGTTGCCCAGGCTCTTCGACATCTTCACCGGAACTCCGGTTTCATCAGGCACGAGTAATGTTCCGGCGAGAATCCAATAATGGGCAAACTCGGCATAATTCGCCGCTTCACTTTGTGCAACTTCGCACTCGTTATGCGGGAAAATGTTATCGACCCCGCCGCCGTGAATATCAAAAGTTTCGCCCAGGTATTTGCGCGACATGGCCGAGCACTCGATGTGCCAGCCCGGATATCCCACGCCCCAGGGGCTATCCCAGCGCAAAATATGTTCAGGCTGGGCAATTTTCCACAGGGCAAAGTCGGCAGGGTGGCGCTTGTCTTCCCGCACTTCTTCGCGCGTCCCGGCTTCCTGATCATCCAGTCGGCGGTTCGACAGTTTGCCATATTCCGGCCAGCTTCGCACGTCAAAATAGACGTTGCCATCGCTTGAAACGTAGGCATGTCCCTGTTCGAGCAGGGTTTCGATCATCTTGATTTGTTCGGGGATGTGCGCGCTGGCTCGCGGGCTGATGTCGGGGCGGCCAATGCCGAGTGCATCCATATCTTCAAAATAGTTGCGTGCATAGGTCTCGACAATCGCCATCGGGAGCGACTGCGCCTGCCGCGCTTTTTTGAGGATGCGATCTTCCCCCGAGTCGAGCAGATGGCCGACGTCCGTCAGATTTTGCACGTAAAGCACGTCATAGCCCCTGAAGCGCAGGTAGCGCACGATCATATCAAACGTAAGGTACGTTTTGGCGTGTCCAACATGCGAATAATCGTAAACAGTCGGGCCGCAGACATACATGTTCACTTTGCCTTCATGAAGCGGCACGAACGGTTCTTTCTCTCGATGTAAAACGTTATAGATCTGCAATCCCATCGTGAATTTCCCCTTTGTTTTGGGAGCGGCCCACTAATCACCCAGAATTGTAGCGCAAAGCACGGGTTCCGTTAAGGGTTATGGGTTATGCATATTTTTCTCTCCTAAATCTTCATATTCGTACTTAAAGTTCAACTTTAAGGGAGTATTTTCAGGCCCCCCCTCGTGTTATACTGATGATAGGCCTCTCTGCGATTTTGGCGTGGGTGAGGGGCCAAAGTTGGAGAACCGTTTGATCACCCCCTCAAAAAATATAAGTTGGGCGATCTCTACGAGAAGAAACGATCAACTCACGACGTTTCTTCGGCTGGCTGCATCACTCGAAAGTGGCGTAGTTTCAACAAAAATGACCCTAAATGATATCTTTTTTCGCCTTCTTGCATCAAAATCGGGGCAAAATAAATTTTCTACTCTCGTGATGTGCTCCGTCGCAGCAGTCACTTTCACACCCTCCCCACCGGGCCGCCAAAGTAGATACAGGGTTATAGAATGGTTAGTCGTGAAACCGGAAGGGGGGAGGGGGTCAAAATCGTCACGAGAAGAAAGGACCAAATAGTGATCAACTATTTTTTCGAAAAGTTAGAATACGAGAAAAATGCCATGAAATTCGGTCGACTACCGTCTACTTAAGTGATCGATGAAATGGCCTAAAGCGATCTATAACAGGGACAATTAAGGGTATTAACGGCAAAAATCGCTGGTTTAGGAGTGTTTTAATGGGAACTATTTGGATCAAAAACGCGGATGTCGTCACACTGGACGAAAACAGCACGATATTGCGGAATGCCGATATCTTAATCGAAGGGACACGCATTACACATATCGGCAAAGTTCCTGAGACGACGACTGCTGATGAAATCGTCAATGCCTCTGGATCGGTGGTGCTGCCCGGCTTTTTTAATGCGCACTGCCATTCTCCAATGACCTTCGAACGTGGTTGGGCCGAAGACCTGCCATTCCCGCGCTGGCTCAACGAAAAAATCTGGGTTGCCGAGAGCGCCCTCACTCCCGATGATGTGTATTGGGGTGCGGCGTTGGCTGCCTGCGAGATGATCCGCAGCGGAACTATTGGCTTCAATGATCACTATTTTTACATGAACCGGACAGCCGAGGTAGTTGCGGAAAGCGGGATGAAAGCGACGCTGGCCTGGTGTGTGTTTGGCATCGGGGATGATAAGGAGGTCGGGCCGGGTTTCGAGGGCACACTGCGTTTTATCGAGGAATGGCAGGGAACAGGTGAAGGCCGCATTCGTACCTGTTTAGGCCCGCATTCTCCCTACGTCTGCCCGCCGGAATTTCTGACGCGCATGGTTGAACTGGCCCGGGAGCGCGGGCTTGCCATTCACCTGCATGTTGCCGAATCTGCAGGAACAGGTCGATAACTCCCTTGCCCGGCACGGTCAAACCCCGGTCCAGCAGCTTAACGCGCTGGGCGTATTTGATCAGCATACGGTCGCCGCGCACTGTCTGGCCTTGACCCCGGAGGATATAACAGATTCTGGCGGAGAAAGGCGTGTTTGTGGCGCGAACACCGATCACCTATATGAAGCTGGCTATGCCGGTCAACCACATCACAGACCTGCGAGCGGCTGGAATGACGCGCCTTGCTCTTGGCTCGGATGGCCCTGCATCGAACGCGACAATGGATATGTGGGATATCATGCGGCAGCAGGTCTGGCTGGAAAAGTACCTGCGCCAGGATCCCGAAGCCGTTCCTGGTGATACGGCCTTGCGTATGGCGACGCAGAACGGCGCTCAGGCAATGGGCTTCGATGGCAGTGGTGTCGTGCGGGAAGGCGCGCCTGCTGATCTGATCGTGGTCAATTTTGATCGCCCTCATCTGCGTCCCCGTCACGATCTGATCGCCAACCTTGTCCATACCGCGAAAGGGGCGGATGTGACGCATGTGATGGTCGATGGGCAGTTGCTGATGCGGGACCGAGAACTGCTGACGCTCGACGAGGACCATATTCTGTACGAGGCCGAGAGGCACGCTTTCCGCATGGTGAACCAAAATATGAGCCAGATGCGGGAATATAAAGCGTAATGAATTTAAGACAGAACCGGGCGGAGTGATCCGCCCGGTCGTCCGCCTGCTTTATTTGCGTAGCGAACCTTCGGGTTGGGCAAAGTACATGCGCCCCGCGTTCGTGACAATATAGCGCGTGATCAGCACCGGAATCGTCCGGTCCATATAGCGCTTGCCATCTTCAACCACGACCATCGTGCCATCTTCCAGGTAGCCCACCCCCTGATCCGGCTTCGCGGCCTTCCATCACGATGTGGATATCAATCACTTCCCCCGGCAGAAATATCGCTTTCAGGGCATTCGCCAGTTCGTTGATATTGAGGACCGTGAACGCCTTGCAGTTCTGCCACCCGGTTCAGGTTGAAGTCATTGGTCATCACCGGTATGCCGCGCTGTCGGGCCAACAGCACTAACTTTTCGTCCACTTCCTGTACATCTTCAATGTCATCATCGATGATGCGCACGGGAGTTTGGCTGTGCTGTTGTAGTTCGCTCAAAATCTCCAGGCCGCGTTTACCCCGGTTGCGGCGCAGCATATCGGCGGAGTCGGCCACATGCTGTAGTTCGTGCAGGACGAAGCGCGGAATAACGAGCGAGCTCTGGATAAACCCGGTCCGGCCGATGTCCAGGATGCGCCCATCAATAATCACGCTGGTATCCAGCAGAATTTCGCCCTGGATTGCGCCCTGCTCGATAACGCACGTGCTACCGCCGGGCGCAGCCGGAGCGTGCCACCAAACAGGGCGAACACATCTTGCCCGCGAAAGGCAAAAACGGTCATGCTGATGTAAGTGATGATATCGGCAGCAATACGGTGGGCAGAAATTGACCGAACGGGTCCGGCAGCAAAGATAATGGCCAGGCGAACATAGCCGCCACTGCCATACCAAAACCAGTCCAATGATGGACATGATCAGGTTTTCAGCAGGCATTTCGTGATGATCCGGCGGATAGAGCGCGCCGGGTAGGTGGATATCCAGGGTGTGATGATTAGCCCGATCAGCGCGCCCATCAGTGAAAACATCAGCCCCGTTGCTTCGGGCGGAAGGTAGAGCGCATCCGACAGATTTGTCCCCAGTATGCCCCCGAAGAGTGCAAAGATCATCATTCCTATGAGGCGAAGCAGTGAGTTCCATGTTCACAATACTGTCTCCTTCGCTGCAACGGCTCGCGCTTCGTCATCGATAATGGATGACGGACAGCTAGCACGCCACAGTCGCAG
Source organism: uncultured Chloroflexia bacterium (assembly GCA_963753545.1). Lineage (GTDB taxonomy): Bacteria > Chloroflexota > Anaerolineae > Aggregatilineales > Aggregatilineaceae > CAVWCQ01. The sequence goes on along the minus strand of CAVWCQ010000008.1, from coordinate 2,709,604 downwards.
CTATGATGATAGATCAAGTCAGGGTGAAGGCAGAGGCAAACGCAAGCTTATCCAATGCGCCGCAATAAAGGTGAACATGGGTCACTTTAACAGGGATCATATGCGCCTGTCATCATACCACGTGCCCCGCCTTCTATTACTTCGTACTATAGCCTGAGAATGCATACTCTGCTAACACATTTTTCTGGGGTACTGATTATTACACCAGCAATATAAGCAGCAGAAAAATGAGGCCCCAGACCCATTTGTTTGCAACTTTACAAGTGCATTAAACTATGCTAAGATGTGGCTCCCTAAAAACCAAAACGATCGCCGTGAGGGCGGTCTCTTGTTTTTTATATTTTAAGACGAAATTCTATTCAATGGTTTTTCGACACAGCGCAGGCTGTGTTTTTATACGCTTAATACTTCCAGATAAAGTCTTTTTAGGAAGCTATTCAACCTTATCTCGGCTATTTGCGCACAGGTTCCAGACCGACTACTCTACGCTGCCTGCGGCTGGCATAGGATGCATACGTGGCGGCTTGACGTTGGCGTACGCAGGCTTAGGTTAATATAGCTATGGATGGAGGAGCGGGATGACTGAAGAAGTCCACTATCTGACGCCGCAAGGGCCTGCAAGAATACGAAGAACGGCTCAACTTACTTGCGCAATGTGAAGCGTCAAGAGGTGGCTGAACGATTGCGGCTTGCTTTGGAAGAGGGTGGTGAACTCGTAGAAAATGCCGAGTACGAGGACGCCAAGAACGAGCAGGCATTTATTGAAGGCGAAATTTTACGGCTCGAAACCATCTTGAGTAACGCTCAGATCATCGATCATAACGGCCCGAAAGATACAGTTGGGCTGGGTGACAAGGTCACTGTGCAGGAAATCGGCACCTCGCATAACACCGAAATCTACTATCTGGTTGGCGCTGCCGAAGCGAATCCCCGCGCGGGCAAAATTTCGCATAAAAGCCCGCTGGGCCGCGCTTTGATCAATCACCATGTCGGAGATCGCGTGGTGGTGAATGCGCCCGATGGTGATATTATGTTTGAGATCAAAGCTATCGAATAAGATCTGACTTTATCCCAGCGGAATGCTTTCCGGCCCATGCCAGCACCCGCTCGCGTGGGCCTTATTTTTGTCTGTTATGAGGAGATATCGTTCACATGTGGGAACCTAGCAACACTCCTGAAATTGACAGGATGCGGAAGTTAAATCACCTGCGCGAACAGGGCATTCCGAGCCGTATCCTAATCGCGTTGAGCGAACGCATACTTCCAGATCGCGCGATAGAGGCCTTTGAGGCTGTTGAGACGGAAGATCACCAGACGCCAGAGCCAGTCCGTGTGACGGTCTGCGGGCGGATTGTGCGCCAGAACCTGAAGGGCAAGATTTATTTTGCGCACATTGAAGACGGCGATGGACGGCTCCAACTTATTTGTCCGCTATTGACAGCGTCGGCGAACAGACCTTTGATCTGGTCCGGCACGATCTTGACCTGGGCGACTTTGTGCAGGCGTCCGGGACGATGATGCGTACCAGGGCCGGAGAAGCGAGCGTGCTGGTCGAAACACTTTCCATCCTTGCCAAAGCGCTCAGCCCACTGCCTGTTATTAAGGAACGAGTTCTGGATGACGGCCAGGTAGAACGGTATGGCGCGTTTTCGGATGTTGAAGAGCGCTATCGCCAGCGTTACGCCGATCTTGCCGTGAATCCCGATACGCGCGCCGTATTTCGTGCCCGCGCTCGCACCGTGAGCGCGCTGCGTCGTTTCTTGGATGGCGAAGGCTTCCTGGAGGTCGAAACGCCGATCTTGCAGCCCATTTATGGCGGCGCGGCGGCTCGTCCTTTTGTCACACATCACAACCAACTGCATCAGGACCTCTATCTGCGCATCAGTTTTGAGTTGTATCTCAAGCGGTTGCTCGTGGGCATGTTCGATTCGGTGTATGAGATCGGGCGCGACTTTCGCAACGAGGGTGTGAGCTTCAAGCATAACCCGGAGTTCACCCAGTTGGAGTTCTACAAGGCCTATATTGACTACTTCGGCGTGATGGAACTGGTTGAGCGAATGGTCGCTTTTGCCGCCGAGCAGGTGACAGGTAGCACCACGATCCAGTTTCAGGGCAAGGAAATCAATCTGACTCCGCCCTGGCGGCGGGTGACCCTGCGCGAGGCGATCCGGCAGGGCTGCGAAATTGATTACATGGATTACCGGGATGCCAACTCGCTTGCCCAGGCCATGCGCGAGGCGGGAATGTCCGTAGCTCCGGACCAGACGTGGGGTAAGCTGGTCGATGATCTGCTGAGCCGGACGGTTGAACCCAATCTGATTCAACCCACCTTTCTTACCCAATACCCGCGCGATATCTCGCCCTTTGCCAAGCGTGTGCCGGGTGATGAGATGCACGTGGAGCGGTTTGAAGTATTTGTCGCTGGGATGGAATTGGGCAACGCTTTTACCGAACTGAACGATCCTCAGGACCAGGAATCACGCTTTATCGACATGGGACGGCTGTATTCGGATGAAGACGACGAGGCAACTCCCATTGACGAGGATTATCTGCGCGCGATGCGTTATGGTATGCCGCCCTGTGGCGGGTTTGGTATCGGCGTTGACCGTTTGACCATGCTGCTGACCGATAAGGATACGATCCGCGAAGTGCTGCTGTTCCCCCATCTGCGCGACAAATAAGCTTTAGCTACATGCTCATTTGCTTGAAGCGGCGGTCTGTAACAGGGCTGCCGTTTTGTTGGTAGCGGAACTGAACAATCTGGCGATAATTAAACCTAATTATTCGGGAGGCATTTTTTATGACGAATTCTAAATCTTTATCAGATAGTCTCGATTTTCGTGCCGTGATAGATGGTTTAGGGCAGGGCGTCCTGATTTTTGACGCTGAAGACCGTCTCATATTGGATAATGTTGCTGCGCGGAAGATTCTGGGCGCAAATCTCGTATTGATTCGCGCTGAAGGTTGGCGCGCCGCCGCCGTCTTGCTTGATGCCATGCGAGATGAGCGCCCGCCGGCTGATGAAATGCGGGCCAAGGCCCTCCGCCAGGCGGAGCCGGTTCGTTTTCATACCTTTTTGGCTGGGGCTTTCACACCGTGTTGGGCAACGGCGATTTATGGACAGTCGGGTGCGGTTTATACCATGATTACGCTGGAACAGCCGGATTGGTCGTCACTGGTCGAGTTGATGAGCACCTTTCGCAACGAGGCCCGAATATCGATTACCAGCACACGCGGGCATGCCGAACTGATCAAACAAGTGCTTTCCAAGCGTGCAAACTTCGCTTCGGTCGATGATTTGGCAAAGCGGGTCGGCGGGTTTGCCGATATTATGGCCGTGCACATGTACCGGCTCGAACTGCTGACGGATTTGCTGCACCGCCTGGAAATGATCCGCACGGGGCAGTTGGCCGATTTAGTACGGGCTAACCGCAAAGCAGTGCCGCTTGACGAGTTTGTCGAAGATTTGCTGGAGGATATCAGTGATTCGCCATTAGTAGAATCGCCTGATCCACTGATCGATTTCCGTGACCGGATCCGGGTGGAGATTCCATCCGACGTTCAGATCATTGCTTCTAAACAGCATTTGACCAACATCTTCCGCGATTTGCTGCGCAACAGCCTGATGTACAGCGCGCCTGTCACACCAATCACCATTCAGGCAACTGCGTCTCCGAAAACGCGCAGCGTTCAGATTGATGTTTTGGACGAGGGTTATGGTATTCGAGCGAAAGAGGCAGGACGCGTTTTTACGCCATTCCAGCGGGCTCGCCAGCCGCAGATTATTGCTGAATTTGGGTACGGAGTGAGCCTGTACCTGAGTAAAATGGAAATCGAAGCAATGGGTGGGCGCATCTGGTTTACCAGCGAAGAGAAGGTCGGTACAACCTTTAGTTTTAAACTACCCCTGGCGCGCGAAGAGCAAAAGGCTTAGCTTGTTTATGGACGCTGATCTTCAGCCATTCTTTTCCCTGGAACTTGACGCCGCTGGCATAGTCTGCCGCTCTGCTGGGTTTTCTCCTTTGGTTCCCGATCCCTTGCCAGAGGGGATCACCTGGAAAGAGTTTGTTGCCCATTATGCGGAAGCGCAGAACAGACTGGGACTTGAGGCAGGATGGTCAGCCATTGCCGAGGGACGGGTTGCTCCTGCACTATTGGCCTTACGCACTGCCTTTTCGGGGCGCGCTGGCAGCGCGGCTGCGTCCGGTGAAAGATCATGGCTATGTTGCCCAACTGCTTGAAAGATCTGAGCCTGCTCTGGATGCCCTTATTGAAAGACAGATGTTGCCCGTGTTGGATCGTTTGCTGCGCGTGGGTCAACATGTTTCTTCGGGAGTGGATGGTCCTCTGACGGATCGGCAGGTGCGCGATATTCAGACCATGCTGCGCGATGCCGAACAGGTGCGCAGCCTGTTAGAACAGGTACACGCGGCACAGTTGACTGCTTATGTCATTCCGCCATTATCACTGAACGTGTATGATTTACTGTCATTTTCCGAACGCGATTTTTCGGAGCGGCGGATTGTGACACACCGGCTGAAAGTCGTGTCTGAACTGTCTGCCTCTATGGTTTACTGCCAAACTCAACTACGAGATGTTGTTCAGCGTATTTTACGCGTTTTGCTCGGAGCAATCACCGCTGAGTCCAGAATACATCTCTCCGATCAATTCATCGAAGACGAACAGGCGCTGCGAGTTGAAATACGATATCACTGCCAGGAAGCCGATTTTCAGGTACTTGGACGCTTTGAACCTCAGCTTCCCGTGATCGAAGTACCCCCGCGCCGCATTGAGGCGCTTGTGACGATGGCCCATGCTTATCTGGCTCCTGTTCATGGGCGAGCCTGGGCAGAACCCTGTACTGATTCTGATAGTACAACACGGTTGGCTTTACTGCTTCCGCGCTGGCAGGATCTGTGAAAGAATGATCAACTGTGTTAGTATCGTTCGTATCGTTGGTGGACCGCGGTCAACATAATTCCCAAGAGGTTCTTCGTTCGATGAGTATGTATGCGTGGTTAGGCGTTCTGGTTAGCTCGTTAGGCACAACGTTAGCATTAGCATCCTGGTTCGTCATGGCAGTCCCCTACTTTGATAATGCTCCTTATCTCACCGAGCTTCGCAAAAATTCAAAATTGGCATTTTTGCTAGGCTGCGTGTTGTTTGTCCTGTTCTTCAGTATCTTTTACCTGAGTGCGCACTTCCTGGATCAGGATACCAGCGGCCCGCTGCTTGCTTTCACCGGGGTTATCATTCTGCTGCCCGCTTCGATGCTCATTGGGACAGAAACCTGGGATCACTACGATGCGAAGGGGCTGAACAGCACACCGGGTGCCAAGGCTGTTGCCGTCGCGACTGGCATTGGCTTTGCGGAATTTGGGGCTGGGGTGCTCATTTTTATGCTCCTGTTCAAAATCTAGCCTCACATTACCGAGCAAAATGAAAAGCGCCCATCACACCTGATGAGCGCTTTTTTTGCTGCTGAAGCGGATTAAGGCCAGATTTCTTCGATGCCGTCATGCTGGATCACGAGTTGTTCTTCAATCAAAACCTGACTGCCCGAATCGAAGTCGGAAAACGAGATACCGCTAATCCAGGCATCTTTGACGACCCAACGACGGGTTTCTACCCCTTCGTCCATGGCCACAACTGCCAGTTGGCGCGTGATCTTGGCCGATGGATTAGTCAGCGTTTCGCGGGTCCACATGTTGAAAGGAATAGATGGGTTCTGCTGGATCATTTTGGTGATGATCAGCGGCTGCTGGACGAGGCGCCCCGCATCCATATCGATCCAGCGAGTGCATAATCCCTTCACGCCGAAGATACCTGTCACCACTTCGCCGTTAAGTTCGACCTGAAATTCATTTGCTGATAGGCTGTCTATAGCCTGAATGCCAGTGCTAACTTCGCTCATCGCATCCGCTCCTCTGTTCAGAAAGGTGTAGGTTTAGTATACACGAACACGACTTATAGGCTATTCATCCGCCAGTCGAATATGCAGTTCGGCAAGTTGCTTGGGTTCGGCCACAGAAGGCGCTCCCGCCATCAGATCGGCGGCTTGCTGCGTCTTGGGGAAGGCGATAACCTCGCGGATGTTCGGTTCACCTGCCAGCAGCATGACCAGACGGTCAATGCCGGGCGCGATTCCCCCATGAGGCGGTGTGCCAAATTCAAAGGCTTCCAGCATGTGCCCAAAGCGCTCTTTGGCATCTTCCACATTCAGGCCGATCAGCCCAAAGATTTTTTCCTGCACCTCACGGATATGGATACGAATGCTGCCGCCTGCGACCTCGTAACCATTGCAGGCCAGGTCATACTGCTGCCCGCGCGCCTTGCCCGGATCGGTATCGAGTAGTGGCAGGTCTTCCCACATGGGGGCCGTAAACAAGTGATGGCTGGGATCCCAGCGGTTTTCGTCGGCGTTCCATTCAAACATGGGGAAGTCAATTACCCAGCAGAACGCGATCTTCTTCGGATCGGTGAAGCCCAGGCGGTTGCCCATTTCGCGGCGCAGTGCATCAAGCACACTGCACACAGTAGAATGTTTATCGGCAGCAAACAGGATTAGATCGCCCGTTTTAGCCCCCATCCGGTCCACAATGGCCTGAAGTTGTTCGCCCTTAAAGAACTTGGCGATAGGTGAACGGACCGGGCTGCCTTCAGTCTGCTCAACCGCCATCCACGCCAAGCCTTTTGCCCCGGCTCCTTTGGCGATTTCTTCCAGTTCGCCCAACTGTTTGCGGCTGTAAACGGCGCAACCCGGCACGCAAATGGCCCGGATCGGCTTGCCTTCCTGCGCGGCTTCGGCAAACACGCGGAATTCCGCTTGCCCAGCAATGTCGGTCAGATCGACAATTTCCATTCCATAGCGGAGATCGGGTTTATCCGTCCCATAGTGCAGCAGCGCGTCATGGTGAGTCATGCGCGGGAAGGGCTTGGTGACGAGTTCGCGGTCTGTCACTTCTTCCACGATCCGCGTCATCAAATCTTCGATCAGTCCATGATATCATCGCGAGTGATGAAACTCATTTCCATGTCCAGTTGGGTGAATTCCGGCTGGCGATCCCCGCGCTGATCTTCGTCACGGAAGCAGCGGGCGATCTGGAAATAGCGTTCGTACCCGGCGACCATCAGCAGTTGTTTAAGCTGCTGTGGGCTTTGCGGCAGCGCATAGAACTTGCCGGGATGCACGCGGCTGGGAACGAGGTAGTCACGCGCGCCTTCGGGCGTGGTTTTGAACAGAATAGGTGTCTCAACCTCAACAAAGCCGCGTTCAGATAAATAATTGCGGATAAAGCGAATAACATTGTGCCGCAAAACGATATTGCGCTGCATAGCCGGACGGCGTAGGTCCAGATAGCGGTATTTCATGCGCAGCGCTTCGTCAACATTTTCATCTTTGTTGATGTAAAACGGCGGCGTCTTTGCTTTGTTCAGCACAACGACCTTCGTCGCTTCAACCTCAATCGCGCCGGTTGTCAGGTCTGGGTTTTGCATGCCAGCGGGCCGTTTGACAACTGTTCCAGTCACCTGGAGAACCCATTCGTTACGGGCTTCTTCGGCCACCGCATGTGCTTCAGGTGCGGTCTGTTGGTTGATCGTAACCTGTGTGATGCCCCAGCGATCCCGCAGATCCAGAAACACAAGCCCGCCCTGATCCCGCCAGCGGTGGACCCACCCGGCCAGAGTTACCTGCTGCCCGGCGTTTTCTGCGCGCAGTTCACCACAGTTATGTGTCTTTAACATAAACTCCCGTCCTTAAAAAATCTCAGGTAACGCTCGCCTAAAAACGCTGCTGAGATTAACACAGACCGAGGAGAACAGCCAAAACAATGCGCCCCCAGCCTTACGAACTGGGGGCGCATGCGATCAGTAGGGTGTATGTGCAGGGGATTAGAAGTCGCCCCGGGATCTGGTTATCAACCCACCCGGCAATGTAGGGGTAGCGATAGTCGTGGCCGCTCCAGGTTTCTACTGCCGCAATCATGGAATAGATCACCATACCGATGGGCAGTGCAAAAGTGGCCAATAGGAACAGTACATAAGTGAGCGCCACCAGTGGGACCAAAATCAAGCCAACGAGCACCAGGATCAGGATGGCTGACAGGACCAGCAGTGCCAGGAATACAATAGTACCGACGGTGAGCGCCGCGATCCAGCCAATTGTGCCGATCAACTGGATGGCAAAGGCTTGCAGAGCATGAAAAGCCACAAATTCGGACCGCTTGCGGAACGCAAAATAGATGAATAGCGGAATGAGCATCGTCAGCAGAACGCCGACTCCGCCACTGCCTAATCCAACCAGCGCGGTCAGGAGGGTGCTGGCATGAGCAAGCGCTGCCCATTTTCGTTCGTTGACATCAGCCGCGACATAGCCGCGCCGCTTGATTTTACTGGGTTCATAGGGCTGGATCACATCGCCATCCGCTTCCAGGCGGTTGCGCTGGCCGCGTCGTGAGCCGTAGTAACGATCTTCGTACTCCTGTACGACATCCCGCCCGTGCTGCACTTCTTCTTTGGCACGGCGGCGCACGTCTTCCACGGCCTCACGGATACGTGATGGAATGGGAACCCCCTCGCCTTCCGTACTCGGACGAGCGGAGGAATTATCATTTACATCGCTTGTATTCAGATCCGCCCGATCTTGGTCGTCCATGACATACTCCTAAAATTGGCTCTGCCCTGACGCAGTGGACAAGTTTTGTTTCAGTGTCAGGGTTATGTACTTCTATACGCGGCATCTGTTTTGAAGTTGCGCGTTTATCTAAAATTCCCTTAAAAATCGCAGCTTACGGTATACTTCATTGCCAATGGAGGGGTTCATGAGATCGATCTGGATGTCCGAATATACGCTAACCAAGCGTCATCTTGGCTTGATCCTGCTCGCTGCGGGATTACTTTTTGTAATGGGCATGGTGATCCTGGAACTGGTCAAAAGGGATGGCTTCGGCACGGTTCAAAAACTTGGCGTGGCGGGGGGGATTGCCAGCTTGCTTGTCGGCTTGAGTCTGCTGCCTTTGGGCGATCGCCCGGCCTAAAGCATGCCATTCAACAAGGAAAGAAAGATGGGAGAACTGACTCTCCGCGCACGTCAGATGGATCGCGCAGCCTGGGGGCGGCTGATCAGCCAGCTTATGTTTGGGCTGGCACTGCTGCTGATGCTCGGCTATCTGATTGTGTATGTTGTCTACGCGGTTGGCTTGATGCGTTTTCCTTTCGACTATGACCAGGGCGAAGGATTTGAACTGGTCGATACGGTGATGTTCAGCAAGGGGGAATGGCCCTACCAGAATAACGAAGTATACCCCTTCTATGCCAGCAATTATCCTCCTTTGTTTCATGTACTGCTCGTCCCGTTTGTCTGGATATTCGGCCCGGAATACTGGTACGGGAGGCTGATTGGATTCCTGGGAACACTGCTTACTGCTGGGGCGATAGGTTGGGCTGTCTATCGTGAGGAGCGTCACAGGCTTATCGCCACCCTGTCGGGATTAGCGTTTCTGGCTTCGAACTATATCTACCATGTTGGGCCGCTGTTCCGGCAGCATATGACGATGGTTTTGTTCGAGACGTTGGCTGTGGTTGTGCTGGCGCATGTGCTGGATAACAAAGGTTCTCGTCACGCTCGACGGACAATGATTGTTGGGTTACTTTTGCTATTGGCGGCTGGATATACCAAGCAGCATGCCGTTGCGACGGCTGCCGCCGTGTTTGGCTTTTTGTTTGTACGCAGCCCACGCCGCAGTATTGGCTGGGGACTGGTGTTTGCTGCTGTCGGCGGGGGATTGTTCCTGTGGATCAATTGGGCAACGGGCGGGCAGTGGTGGGCCAATATTATTTCCGCCAACGTCAACCAGTACATCCCATCCCAATTTACCGGGCTGTTCCGGCAGTGGTTCAGGCTTCATTGGGCACTGATCCTCATGGCCGGGCTGTTTGCCGTTTATGAACTCTATTTCGCGCGCCTGTCGCTGTACAGCGTGTGGTGGGTGATGGCTCTTGCCAGCACGGTGCTGTCGGGGAAATGGGGCGCGGGCGACAGCTACTTCGCCACTACGATTGCCGCAACCTGCCTGTTAGCCGGGCTGTTCGCTTCACGAACGGTGCACGGCGTCTGGACTTTTCCGGCAGATCATCCCTATATCAAACGGTTGGCCCCTCTGCCCGTGTCTGGGTCACAACTGCGATTGGCAGCCAGTCTCATTATCCCGGCGCTCTATCTCGTTTATGGTTTGACGGTAGTGCATTTGCCGACACGAGGAGCAATTTTTGGCCCGCTAACCCATTGGCTCGGCCTGGAGTTGAGTTATGGGGCGCGTTATGCATTTTACGACTCGGCGGGATGGGTTCCCGGCTATGCGACCATTGGTCATATCCCTACGCAAACCGACATCGATAATGGCTGGCGGATCGTGGATATTCTGCGCGACAGTGATAAACCAGCTATGAGTGAAGAGGCAGGCTTCAGCCTCCGCGCCGGTAAAGATGTAATCACCAATCCCACGCAGTTAAAAAATCTGTACGAAAACGGCCTGTTTGATCCGGCAGAATCTGATTAGAGCCATTCAACAACAGGATTTCAGCGTCGTTGTATTCCGCGCTCAATTTTATCCGCCGCCTGTGGTTGAAGCTGTATTTGAAGCCTATTATCGCGCTGAAGATATTGTCATGAATGGTTTTAGCTACCAGATCTGGCGTCCTGGCCCTCCGCAGCCGGAACGAGAGGCATTTGTCTCGGCGGTGACAAGTCTGGGGCCTGAACAGGCGAAGACTCAGATCATTTCGCTACCCTATTCAGACGCTGTTCGCTGGATAGCCCATGCTCTCTGGCATCAAAACTGGCAGCAGATTGAGATGCGGGAGGATGATCCGTGTTCCAATTTGGTTGTCGAACAAGGGGACAAAAGGTTGAAGGTGACCATCTGCCCGTTCGAAGGGGAACAGGCTGAATTAACCTTCAGCAGGGAGTAAAGGCTATGGCACGGCGTTTAGGGGGATCGACTCTATTTCTTCTGCTTATTGCAGCATGGCTCGTTAGATACTGGCCAGATCGCAGTCTGTGGTATGACGAAACCGTCAATGCTCATTTCGCCGAGCAGAGCACTGCTGATATCTGGGAATGGTGCACCCAGATCGATAACCAGGTTCCCCTGCATTTTTTATTGCTCAAATGGTGGGGAAGCGCTGTCGGGACAAGTGAATTTGCCCTACGCGCTTTTTCAGTTGGATGCGCCCTGCTGAGTGCTGCGGGATTAATCGCCCTGGGAAAACGCGTTGGAGGTCGTGCAATCACGGGATGGCTGGCCGTACTCGTTTTTGCACTCAGCCAGAGTTTTTTGTACGCCGCCTACGAGGTTCGCCCATACAGCCTGGCCCTGGCCCTGTTTGTTTGGTCAAGCGTCTTTTTGTGGGAGCTGTGGGAGCGATATGCAGCAGGCAGTCGTCCCTTGGACCGAACCTACTGGCTATTGCTGGCTGTTTATCTGATACTGGCACTCGGTGTCCTGTACACACACTACACAGGATTTTTTGCCCTTGGCGCTCAGGGCATTTACCTGGGATTGCGCACCCTGTCTCAATGGTCAAGGCGGCGTGTGTTGATCCTGGTTCAATTGGGCCTCGGCATTATGATCGGTTATGTTCCCTGGATGCTGTCGCTTTCCGGGCGAGACATACGTGCCGGGACAGCCTATGAGGGCCATGTTCGGCCCGCGACATCGTTACCAACATATATCCAGTTTTATGCCTATGGGCAGCAGTCATCTCCTGCTGAATTGACACCCTGGACGCTAGCCCAATACTGGGATGAACATCTGTCCGGTAAACCGCAGACTGTTTTGTATGGCTCTCCTGCATATGATATTGCGGCTGTCACGTTGGTTATTGCGGCCCCATTCCTGTGGTTTATCTTCTATAAACATGAACGTGATCATCTGAAGGGATTTGCATTTGCCCTGATCAGCCTGTTGGCCCCCCTGACTGGTCTGTTGGTGATGGTTTACAGCATTCAAGGAAAACTGTCTGGTAGGCATGGCTGGCCACTGTGGATCGGTTTCTCGTTACTCCTGGGATTGGGTCTGGGTGCCATGTCGCGGCTGCGCTGGCTACGCTGGCCTTTGTGGGCAGCCGCACTTTTGCTAATCTGGCTGCCGACGACAGCGGAACTCCAGCCTATCTATAATAGTGATTTGCGCGGAGCATTCGCCTATATCAATAAGAACGCTGAGCCCAATGACACCCTGGTCCTGAGGGATGGTACATTGTTTACGGCGGCCTCCTATTATGATTCGCGAGTTCCCTGGATCGGGCTTCCACCCGAAAAGATCACCGATGTCCACCGTTTTTTGACCTATCAGGAAGCAGTCGATGGAATTAACCGCCTGGTTGAGCAAGAACAAGCGAAACGGGTTTGGATTGTCGCCTGGCAGGGGCAGGTTATGGATCCTGAAGACCTGATCACCGGAATCCTGGAATATATTGGCGATCCACAGCCGATAGGCAGATCTTTTGGCGATGTATTTGTGTCACTCTACACGCTGCATGATTCTCCAGCAGCCCTGAACCAAGTTGTTTCCAGCTTCGGTCCTCTGGTCCAGGTTCCACCCTCGGGACCAACCTATTACGGTGGATATGTGCTGGAACAAAACCCAGTACCTCATGGCAGTATCATTCATATTCACACCTGGTGGCAGCGTGGCGATTTCGTGATGCCAGATATGCGGGTTAGCATTCGCCTCTATGGGCCGGATGGAACATTTTACAGCCAGCTTGATCAGCCGCCTGTAGGATGGTCCTTTGGGCAGGAAAACTGGGAGCCTCGCGTTCCGATTCTCAGCCGGTTTGCTGTGTGGGTCCCTTATGAGATTCCGGCAGGCACCATCGATGTAAAAATGCTCCTGTATGATATGAAGGGGCGATTCGAGCCAATCACCGTACTGGTGGACCGTTTTGAGGTTGAAGACTGAACTAAAAAAGACCCGGCGCATACCGGGTCTTTTAGTCTCGCACTCTACTTCTCTTAGGCGGCTGCCGGTTTGCGGGCGAACAGCAAACCAACCCCAACAATGAGCAGGATCAGGCCAACACCAATGGCGGCAACTGGCAGGATCATTCCGTACATGTTGAGCTTGCTCTTAGCATCTTCCGCGTCAGCTTTGGCATCCTTAACCGAGTCTGCGCGGCCTTGATAGGTAAAATCAAGGACTGGGATACGCAATGCATCGCGCTGTTCTTCGGACATATTTGCGAGCAGCGGAACCATAGCAAGCACATCGGCTCCCAGCCCGACCTTGCGCAATTCATGCTTTTGCGTGTCGATCAAAACGCCTGTAGCTGGTTCTACCCAATAATCACCTTCATAAGCATAGTAGTATTCCAAAGGAACAGTCTCGCCCGTCCACTGCTGGAGCAGGGGGCCAATCATCGCCACCAGCTGAGTATTGCCGGTGCCTTGCAGCAAGGCAGTCAACTGCTCTTTGGGCAGTTCGGTGGGCAGGTGTAAAGAGCTCGTTACGACTTCGGGAAGAATAAGCTGAGGGCCGCTAGCTGAATGAAAGTGATATGTGTTAATCCCAGCATGATCTTCTTCGGCAACAAATTCCAGGGGAACAATTGCGCCGTAATCATCACTCCAACCAGAGTAAGTTTTCTTGTCACTGTCCATTGGCCAGCCGAGAGCCAGGCCGCGCCGAGCGCTCCAGAAGCCTTCTTTGCTCGCCCAATCTGAAGGATAACCGCTTTCAACCGATTCCATTGTCTTGCGGTCAATGGCATAGCGTTTCACGATATTCAGCAGGGGTGTGGGATTGTCGCCCGCGGTCTCGACTTTGTATTCTTCCAAAACGAGAGCGAGATCGCCATCCGTCGCTTCCGTCTTGACATGACGTGTAATATTGATAGCAGGAATATTCATAAATTCGAACGTGGACGGGTTGACTATAACCGGCATTTGCCCCGTATAGTAGCGGTTCGTATCAACATCATCGGGCCACTGTTTCATGCCTGGAACTACCACGAACATGACAATGACCCCCACGACGACCAACAGCAATCCCAATGCTGCCAGGACGCCTCCAAGTGCTTTTTTGCTCATGCTATGCTCCTTCATGGATAGAGGTTCGGATGGTGTTGCGGTCAACTATACCCTGGGCTACAAAAAAAGAATAGACGCGGGGCTAATCATAGACGCGCGACCACCATGTTCGACAATAAAACCCCATGCTATGCTTTTTGTTACGCGGGCCGTCGGGCTGTCACTGCACTCTGCCATAAACTCCAGGTGGAGAGAAGCGCAAAAGCCAGCACATAAATAGCCATATAGAGGATCATCGTAGGAAATTTCAAGATGGAGATAACCAGCCCGCTGAGCGCGTACAGACAAAGCGCCAGTTCACCCAGAGTGGTCCAGTCCGGCTGTATCACATAATGAGTGCCTGCCAGGGCATCGGTGCGCTGCACGACACGGAATTTCGGCGTTCGTTTAAAAGTATTGTCTCCCCAGCCTGTCAGGGCTTCGAGCACGGCCCGCGAATTGCTGAGCATCATGCCTGTGCCTAAAAGGATCAGGATTGGGAAGTAGAGCAGGCGCTTCGGCCAGTCCTGGTAGAGAGCGATTTGTCCAAGTGCTGTGAATATGGGCGGCGCTAATCCTGCAATGCCCAATGGTCCAAGCGGCAGTCGAGACAACAACCCCGTGAGCAGGACAGGCGGTGTGAGCAAAAACAGCAACAGCACGAACGGTTGGATTGCGTACTGCCCCAGGTGGAGAATACCCATTATTTTCTGTAATGGATTTAAATCGGATCGGAGCAGGGGTTTAAAGTGTTTTCTCAAACACTGGGTAGAGCCCTTCGCCCACCGTGCCTGCTGCACTTTATAGGCAGTAAGCTGAGGGGGCACTTCGCCTGGCACAGCGACATCCACAATATAGCGGAAACGCCACCCTTTTAAAAAGGCGCGGTAGCTCAAATCCAGGTCCTCGGTCAGGGTGTCGGCAGTCCACCCACCTGCATCTTTAATCGTCTTGCGCCGCCAGATGCCGCCCGTCCCATTCATCGACATTGGCAGGCTGCCCCGACTTCGTGCAACCTGTTCTACCGCAAAATGCTGATCCATAGCCAGCGCCTGAGCCCGCGTGAGCAGGTTGTAGTCCACGTTGAGGTGTGCCCAGCGCGTTTGGACGAGTGCTACATGAGGATCGGCATTAAAGTGCGGCATTACTCGGCGGAGAAAATCGGGCGACGGCACAAAATCGGCATCAAAAATACCGATACAATCCGTATGTGACAAACTCAGGCCATAGGCCAGTGCCCCGGCTTTATACCCTGCTCGATCCGGACGGCGGATCAGACTGATCGATAATCCTTTTGCCTGCCACTCTGCTACCTTTAGACGCAAGAGGCCGGTTGTCTGGTCGGTTAAATCATCCAATACCTGGACGATCAGTTTGTCACGTGGGTAATCCAGTGCGCCCATGGCATCTATTAACCGCTCAACCACGTGTTGTTCATTATAGATGGGAAGCTGCAATGTAACCGAGAGTAGTTCAGAGTCGCAAACAGGCGGAGCGTCCGGAGCGTGGTTCCGTTTCTTGAAGTAGATAGCCATCAAGACAAAAAAACTTGCGGAATAAACAGCCAGCATCGTGGCGGCAAGCATATATGCCACGCCTAACAGATCGATGAGGAAAGACACTGTGTTAATGCCGCTTCAGAACGCCTGTTACCCGGTACATCACATGGAAATTCGCATAGCCCTTGACCTTACGCGGTTCCAATGCTTCTACCTGGAATAGATCGTACACCCGGTCATAAGTGTTCTGGCTGATAATCACTTCACCAGCCAGGGCGTTTTCCTGTAACAGCTTGGCAAAATTAAACGGTGCGCCAATGACCGTAAACTCCTTACGGCTGGGGCTTCCCACATTCCCCAGCATGGCTACCCCTGTATCCACGCCAATGCCATAAAACAGCCGTTGTTCGGGAGCTAATACTTCATGCAGCGCTTTTACATCATAAGCCATCGACAAGGCGGCACGGACAGCACGGACGGCGTGATTTTCCTGGGGATTGAGTTGAGTGTTAAAAAGCCCCACGACGGCATCGCCCATGTACTTGTCGATAAGGCCATCAAAAAGCTGTATCGAGTCTGTGCTCACGGTCAGATACTGGTTGATGACTGCCATCAGTTCTTCGGGAGGCAGAATTTCGCTGAAGGTCGTGAACCCGCGGACATCAGCAAAAATGACGGAAATATCGCGTTCATCCCCACCCAGTCCGAGATTGTCAATGCTCTGGATGTTGCGAACCAGGCTGGGTGGCAGGTAAGTACGAACAACGTTTAAGGTCGCATCCCGTTTTTTGATCTCCGTCAGATCGTCCACGACGAATGTCATACCATAGGTGACATTATTGGCGTCTTTGAGAGGCGTAAGTTTGAGACTCAGGTTCACGGGCCCGCGCTCTGGCAGCACTGGCTCAACCTCAATGACCTGCTGGATGTCCTGCTCGCGGACGCTCTGAATGAGGTGTTCGAACCCTTCAAATATGGTCGGAAGCACCGTGTGCAGTGGATTACCAACTGCCTGAACACGGGATACTCCCAAAATGCGCTCAGCAGCCAGGTTGCAGCTTAGAATGACATCCTTATTGTCTGTCGTGATCACACCGCTGGCGATGGACTCGAATACATTGTCCATCAGTTCCTTCATGTCGGTGATTTCTACCAGGGCGCGCCGCACCCGTTCAAAGAGTTGAGCATTGGCAATCGCAATGGCTGCCTGGTTCGCAAACGCGACCAGCAGAGACAGCTCCTTCTCGCCAAACAGATCGGGAATCTGGCGATTATCGGCGTACACAACGCCAATGATCTGCTCCTTGAAAACCAGCGGGGCGCAAAGCACAGATCGTGGCGCATGCATCACGATGCTGTCCTGAGAACTGTAACGGGGATCGAGCAGGGCATTTTTGGCAACAACAGGCTGTCCTGTTCGCGCTACTTCGCTGACAATTGTCCCGCTGACAGTAAATTTGGCCTCGTCAATGGTCTCGCGGTGGACGTTGCGGGCAATGCGAAAGCGCATTTCTTCCGTTTGCTCATCGTGCAGAACGATATATCCCCGTTCAGCCCCAGTCAGGGCAATGACGGTATCCATCACTTCGTTCAGGACAAGGTCCACGTCCAAAGATGAATTGAGGAGGTTAGTCGTCTGTGCCAACGCCCGAAGCTGTTCCAATTCTGTTGTTTCTTCTAGCAGACGGAGGGCCAGGTCATCCAGATCAGTGCGCACGTAATACAACTGTTCCAACACATCCGTTGGCAAACTCAAGCCTCGCTGCTTCAAAATCGAATGCTGAGCGCGCAGCATGCCTTCGAGATCAGCTACCTGCTGGCTTAGACGTCGGAGCTCGTCCTGGGGAACTAAATTAAAATGAGCAGTACTCAACATAGTGTTTTGCTCGCTTCGACCTAGAACGAGTGATTGGCGCGCTGAATTTCGAAAATCTCGGTTGCCTGGCGACGTCCCTTCACCTGAACGCTGGGACGTTCGAGAACCAGGATATTGTTTGCGGGATCAGATAACTGGTTATAACAGTGGTGGCATGTTTCATCGCTGATGATGACCTGCCCATATGGGGCGTTCTCTTGCAGCCGTTTTGCCAGATTCACCGTGTCACCGATGGCGGTAAAGTCACGGCGAGTCGCGCTGCCAACATTGCCCAACGTTGCTACTCCGGTATGAATCCCGATACGGAAATACGGAATGCGTTCTTCGCCGCGCCGTTGCGCCAGGGATAGGTAGTCATCCACCATTTTAAGAGCTGCCTGGACCGCCCACCATGCATGATCATCGGAGGGGTTCAACTGGGTATTGAACAGTCCCATAATCTCGTTCCCCATAAATTTGTCGATCACGCCTGCATGATGGTGAATGGCCTCGGCTCCGACGGTGAGATAGAGGTTAAGCAACTCCATGAGATCGTTTGGTGACAAGTCTGGCGGGAAGGTTTGAAAAGCCCGCGCTTCGACAAACAGCACCGTAATGATACGGCGCTCACCGCCTAATCCCAGCCCGTCCAGACTTTGAATATTGTCTACCATCGCTGGGGGAAGATAGCGCCGGACGACATCGAGTGTTGCGTCACGTTTCTTAATTTCCGTCAGGTCATCCACCACAATAGCCACACCTTCTGTTTCCTCTTCGTTTTTGAGGGGTGTGAGCTTCAAATTCAGGTTGACCAGCCCTCGTTCGGGTAGTTCCGGCTCAATCTCGATCATTTCTTGCTGACCCTGCTGTGTGATATAGGCCAGCAGATCGCGGACATAGGCGTGAACCAGCGGGAGCGCCTCCGCAAGGGGGTATCCCAGCACGTCCTTATCACTATGCCCCAAGATGCGCTCAGCAGCTTCATTATAGGTCGTGACAATCTCGTGGACATTCGTCGTGATCACACCACTGGCGATGGAGGCAAACACGTTGTCCATTAGTTCTTTTATCTCAGTGATTTCGCCCAGTGCTGTCTGAACCCGGTTGAACAGTCGCGCGTTTTCGATTGCGGTAGCAGCCTGGTTCGCAAACGCAACCAGCAGCGACAGTTCCTTTTCTCCGAACAGGGCATCTTTGATACGGTTGTCGGCATAGACCATGCCCGTAATCGTTCCCTTGACCATTAAGGGAACGCATAGAATGGAGCGCAGCGCGTAGATGAGCACACTTTCTTGGGAGCTAAAACGAGGGTCCGACTGCGCATTCGTGGTGACGACAGGCTGTCCTGTCTCGGCCACTTCTTGCACAATCGTCCGGCTGACCATAAAGCCACCTTCGTCAATCGTGACGCGGTCCAGATTGCGCGCGAACTCGAAACTCCATTTCGCCGCTGAACTCGTCGCGCAACATGATATAGCCACGTTCTGCACCCGTCAGGGCGATCACTGTGTCCATGACTTCGTTTAAAACCTGATCAACATCGAGCGAGGAGTTTACGAGCGCAGTTGTCTCGGCTAAGGCCCGAAGTTGTTCCAGTTCAACAGCGTCGCCAGCGAGCCGACCGGCTACGCTTTCCAGTTCGCCCTGGATATTTTTTAAGCCGCTTAATGTTCCTGGGGGCAGTCCCATTCCTTTTTGACGCAGCGCATCTCGCTGAACACGCAGCACGTCGTCCAGTTCGGTCAGAACTCGGCTTAGCCGCAGAATTTCCTCTTGAACTGTTCGGTTCTTGCCAGGCTCAACCATCACATCGCGCTCCAACAATCTCCAACGAAGCATCGCTTGCCCATTATACACGGAAAGGAGATGAACTACTATCGGAGGGCAGTTAAGGGCTAACGGTGGCTCGTCGGACTGCCCGCCGGACGTGCGCGAGTCTGGTCCGAAACCGTAAAGACCAGGGCGGTTCGGTGCGGTCCTCAATCGCACGGATCGCCCTGTTTTTTCATTAAAAGCGCCTATTGTTGATCACTTCAACCCATTTCATCGATCACTTAATAGAGTTTTGATAAATTTTGCCCGATAGGCCGAAGTTGGCAAAAGGCTGTTTTGAGAGAAGAAATGAGCGATTCTAACTTTGCGTGAAAAATAGTTGATCACTTCTTCTCGTGGCGATCCGCCAACTCATATTTTTTGAGGGGGGTCACTAACCATTCTATAACTGAGCAGCAACCTTCGGGTTGATCCATCCTGAACGGTGTGATCCGGGCCTATAAGACATTATAGAACAGGTATGCCCTGCAAAATACTCCCTTAAAGTTGAACTTTAAGTACTATTTTAGAGATGTGCATCAACAAAATGGCAAAAAAAGAGCGCTGTCTCCAGCGCCCTTCGGATCCTATCGGGTATTGGCTATTCTTTGGATTTCTTAGCGCGCTTCTTTGGCGGCTGTGCTTTTTTGGCGGCGAGAATAGGCAGTGCAGCTTCGAGCGTAAGGGCCGAGGCAGCTGTATTTTTCGGCACGGAGGCGTTCGTCTTGCCATGTTTGATGTACGGTCCATACTGGCCTTCGTAGAGGGCAACGACTTCGCCATCTTCAGGATGCGGCCCCAGTTCGCGGATCAACTCAGCCTTACGACGGCCTTTTTGCTGCGCCAGCAATTCCAGCGCGCGGCCCAGACCAATCGTCAGAACGTCGTCTTCTTTGCTCAGCGAACGGTATTCGCCATCGTGCCGGACAAACGGCCCAAAGCGGCCTATGCCAGCCTCGATACTTTTGCCCGTTTCGGGGTGTTGGCCCAAGCTGCGCGGCAGTGACAGCAGCGCGACTGCCTGCTCCAGGGTGAGCGCGTTTGGTTTCATGTTTTTCAACAGGGAAGCGCGGCGCGGCTTTGGACCGCTGCCGTTTTCGCCGTTCGCGCCCAACTGGACGTAAGGCCCGTATGGTCCCATCAGGACAAAGATTGGTTCGCCGCTTTCGGGATGGTAACCGAGCGGAGTAGGACCTTCGCCCTTCTGCCGCAGCAGGTGAGACACCTCTTCATTACCAAGATCAGCGGGAGCCATGCTGTCTGGAAGGGAAACCCGCACCAGTTCGCCGTTTTCGTCTTTTTCCAGGTATGGCCCATAGGGACCGATGCGAATCCTGGCGTTCAGATCGTCCAATACCATCGCGTGAACATCACGCGGGTTGATCTGCAACTCTTTCGCCTTCACCTGCTGATCGAGGCCACTCTCGCCCAGATAGAACGATTTCAGGTAGGGGATACCTTCGGCATTCCCTTCGGCAATATCATCGAGCACCTGTTCCATCTGAGCCGTAAACTGGATATCGACCAATTCGGGGAAGTGCTGTTCCAGCAGGTAATTCACAGCATAGGCGGTGAAGGTGGGGACCAACTGGTTCGCTACCTTCGACACATAGCCGCGATCCTGGATGGTGCTGATGATCGTGGCGTAAGTGCTGGGCCGTCCAATACCCTCACTTTCCAACGCCTTCACCAACGTTGCATCGGTGTAGCGCGCCGGGGGCTTGGTGTCATGTTTGAGGGGTTCGAGTTCCCGGCAGTCCACCATTTGACCAACTGCCAGCGGGGGCAACATAGTCTCCTGGTCATCGAGCGCCGCTGTCGGATCGTCTTCACCCTCGACATAGGCGCGGAAGTAACCAGGGAACACAACCCGCTTGCCAGAGGCGCGAAATTCGGCATCATCAACCGCAATGAGAACCGTGCTTAAGCGGAGTTGAGCATCGGCCATCTGCGTCGCAATTGCCCGCTTCCAGATCAGGTCATAGAGTGCATATTCCTGCCCGGTCAAGCCAAGCTTATCGGCGGTCGGCATTTCCTGCCCGGCGGGGCGGATCGCTTCGTGAGCTTCCTGCGCCCCTTTTGATTGGGTTCGGAACTGGCGGGGCGACGGGCTGAGATAGTCCGCGCCGTATTTATCGGCCACACACTGGCGGATGGTGGCAATCGCCTGTTTGGAAAGATGGACCGAGTCGGTACGCATATAGGTGATCAAACCTTGCTCGTACAGCCGTTGGGCAACCTGCATCGTCTGGCGCGACGACAGGCTCAGCTTACGATTGGCTTCCTGCTGCAAGGTAGACGTCGTGAAGGGCGGAGCAGGCGAGCGCGTCTGATCGCGTTCGCTCACGTCCTTGATCTTCCACTGACCCTTGATCAGGCGATCCGCCAGGGCACGGGCTTGCTTTTCATTGAGCAAAACGACTTTGCGGCCTCTGGGAATCTGCCCGGTTGTTTCATCAAAATCCTTGCCCGTTGCCAGCCGGACGCCACCCAGAGTCACCAGGACAGCCGTAAACAGTTCCTTGTTCGCGGCAAGGGTCGCTTTGAGGTCCCAGTATGAGCCAGATTTAAAGCTGCGACGTTCTTCTTCACGAATGACCAGCAGCCGCACAGCAGCGGACTGGACACGTCCAGCGGAAAGGCCCGGAGCAATCTTTTTCCAGAGCAGCGGCGACACCGTATAGCCGACAAGCCGATCCAGAATGCGCCGTGTTTCCTGCGCTTCGACCAGATCATCATCAACAGCCCGGCAGTTTTTGAGCGCTTCCTGAATTGCTTCCCGCGTGATCTCGTGGAAGACCATGCGCTTGATCGGCACACCCGGTTTGAGAACCTGCGTCAGGTGCCAGGCGATGCTCTCGCCTTCGCGGTCCTCGTCCGTCGCCAGGATCAGTTCATCGGCGTTTTTGAGAAGCGCTGATAGTTCTTTGACGACTTTCTTCTTGTCTTTGGGAACGACATAGAGCGGCTCAAAATCGCTCTCGACGTTAACGCCCAGGCGCGCCCATTCCTCGCCTTTCAGCCTGGCTGGGATTTCGCTGGCGGAAGCGGGCAGGTCACGAATGTGGCCCATACTCGCTTCAACCTTGTAATCCTTGGGAAGAAAGTCTCGAATTGTACGTGCTTTTGTCGGCGATTCGACAATTACCAGTTTGCTCACAAATTCACCCGTATTAGTTTCGTTTTGAACGTTGTATCACTTGGCGCGGTTTTCTGACCGGGCGGAAACCTCGCGGTAGATTACCACTATGTTCCTGACCAAGCAAGCCCGAATGAGAGCGGGGGTTATTTCAACCCCCGCCAGATTAGCCGATCTGATGCTCGACAATATTGTGCAGTTTAACACGGAACGAGCGGATCTGATATGGGGTGAGGCTAAAACGCAGGGTATCGACCATCACATGGACCGGAGCAATATGTTCTTCGAGCAGATTTACTTCTTCGGCAGACTTGATCCGTGCCGCGAAAACTAACGACGTCTGCAACCGCCCGCCATGCGCCTCGTAGACACGCACAATCAAAGAATCGCCGTCTTCCGACTTTTTAACCGTGTCAATAACCACACCCGGCGTCGAGCAGTAAACAAGACTGAATTCGACAGGAAGCCATGTTCCTCCACCCTGCACCGCCTGGACAATCAGGGGCTGATTGAAACGCCTGGCCTGAGCAATCACATCGTTCCGCCAGTCGCCCACATGGGGATAGAGGGCATAGGTAAAGATATGATGGCCCTGATCGGCCTGGGCATCGGGCATTGTGGGGGAGCGGAGCAAGCTGAGCGTCAGCACGTTGTCAAGCGCGCTGTAGCCGTATTTGCTGTCGTTCAGGAGGCTGACGCCGTAATTTCCCTCGGACAAATCGGCCCACGTCTGAGCCGGGACTTCAAACTGCGCTGCATCCCAGGCCGTATTGTGGTGGGTGGGACGCTCAATGGTGCCAAACTGGATTTCATACGTTGCGGACATCGTGCGAACGGCAAGCGGGAAATGCGTTTGCAGGAAGATATGCTGTTCGTGCCAGTCCACCTCGGTTTCGAAGTGGAGCACGCGCTGGCCAGCAACCAAAATGATTCGCTGTTTGATGCGCGACTGGTTGAAAACATAGCTTATTTCTAGCGCGGCGCGGATCGGGCCGTTTTCGATCACACGCACGGACTCCGGCTCTAGCTGCCAGCCCTGGTCGTGTACATATTCCTCGATTTCCCAGGCGTCCCACTGGTGGGGCCGGTCCACATAGGCCCACAGTTGGTTCCCGGTGCCGTCCAAAACCTCGCGCAGATTTTCCAGGTCCTGCAGGCGCACCAAATTCCCCCTGGCATCAAATTCAGCACGCAGCACGCCGTTTTCCAAGCGCGTCGGAGAGGCTGACACTTCATTTTCGATGGTGAACGTGCGTTCACGTTCGACAGGGCGCACGGCGTAGGCGACATGGCCATAGGAGGGGACGCGATCACAGAACAAAAGCGCACGCCGGGCTTCTGTGTCCAGCCACTGGAACGGCTGGGGATGCCCGCTGGGGCCAACAATTTCGACCAGCCCGTCGCCTTGCAGCGAGACTTCCACCGGGCCACCTAAGCTGGTCCCCAACGTGTTAAAGACGGCAAATCCCTGCATGCCGATATCGTAGCGGATGTGCTGAGTAATGGTGGCAAGCGCCTGTTCCAGAACCGATGAGGCGCTGACTTGAGCCGACAGGTAATCACGCGCGGCGTCGCTGTACACCTCGGTAATGCTGCTGCCGGGCAGAATATCGTGGAACTGGTTCAGCAGCAGCGTTTCCCATGATCCATTCAATTCCTGTTGGGGATAGGCCTGCCCCAGCAGAAACGACATAGAGGCCAGCGCTTCCGCATTGTGGAGCAGGATCTCTGTTTTGCGGTTATTGCGCTTGGTTGCTGCCTGACTGGTGTAGGTTCCGCGGTGCATCTGGAAATATAATTCGCCAACCCAGCGCGGCAGATCAGAGGGAATTGTTTCGCGCAAGGCCTTGAAGAAGGCGCGGGCGGTGCTGTGGCGAACCTGCGGCAGACCGGGCAGATCGGCCATCCGTTCGCGGCGTTCGAGCATATCGCGCGTCGGACCGCCGCCGCCATCCCCAAACCCATAGGCGACAATCAGGTGGTGGTTCATGTTTTTCTGCGCGTAATTGGCCCACGTTTGCAGCATTTCCTGCGGTACCATCTTGGCACAGTATGTCCGCCAGCCCCGGTCGCGGACCGAAGTATGCAATTCCGGCGTGGTGGCAAGGTGGGTGAGCACCCGGCTGCCGTCGATTCCTTCCCACCAGAAGGTATCGTGCGGGTAGTGCGTGTAACCGTTCCAACTCAGCTTCGCCGTGTAGAAATTATCGATGCCAGCCAGCTTCATGATCTGCGGGAGCGCGGCGCTGTAGCCAAATACATCGGGCAGCCAGAGAACATCGGGCCGGACGCCTAACTCGCGCTCGAAATAGCGCATTCCGAACAAGAACTGCCGGACCAATGCCTCACCGCTGGGCATATTGGTGTCCATTTCAACCCAGGTCCCGCCTGTGGGTTCCCAACGTCCCTCTACTGTACGCGCTTTGATCCGATCAAACACATCCGGGCGATCTTCGGCAAGCTTTTTATAGAGATATGCCTGGCTCTGTGTGTATGTGTACTCGGGATACTGATCCATCAGGGACAGGGCTGTGGCGAAGGTCCGGATTGCTTTACCTCGTGTGACAGAAAGGGGCCAGAGCCACGCGACGTCCAGATGGGCATGCCCAACGGCGTGAACAACCGGGCGGGCGAGTGGTCCGCCGGTGAGGGGCTGGCACTGATAAATCTGTTCCTGCAAAGCGGTTCTGGCGGCACGAACGCTGTCCGAGAAGCGCTCGTCAGCCGTACTGCGCCAGTCGATGTGGCAGAGCGCATGGTCCAGAATACGCAGGTAACGGTCCTTTTCGTCGGACGCATCGGGCAAAACCTTTGCCGTTTCCAGCAGAACCTGTGCATCCCAATACAGCGCCTCGACCTCGCGATCAATCCAGACGAGATCGGCGGTACGGAGCAGCAGGCGGTGTTCGCTTAGATTGCTGATTCCTGAAAATGCTTCGATGGAAATGTGAACAGGCTGCCCGGAGGGACTTTGTTCCGCCAGCAAAACTTCGTCGTGTTCCAGGTTGATAGCCTGCAAGGGGGTTTCGAGTCCTTCAATGAAGACCAACCCTTCGGGGCCAGTCGCCATATCCAGGGCGTTTCCGAGTTTGACGCTTGTGCTGAAATCCAAGACCAGATGCAGCGCAACAGGTTTGCCAGCAAAACCGGGCGGGATCGACACATCCGCTTGCAGCCAGGCCCATGTCAGACGATCTCCCCAGGACTCTCGAATGTCCAGGGCGCGCCAACACGGATCATCGTCGCCAGGCAGGGGCGTACCATAGGGCAAACCATCGCAGATCTGCCAGCCGATGATTGGCACGGCATCGCGATAAATGGCTGTTTTTAGTCCTTTGATCAAATACGTAAGTTTGTCAGACAGCAGAGACATGCTGTGGTCTCCTTCGACGAAAGTGACCTAACCAAAAAGTTAGAATTTGCGATTGTTTTCCGCCGTTAGCGCGCCAAGGGGCGGCAATTCCATCATACCGTCAATATCTTGCAACACAACATCTCCTGGAGTCAGGTGAAACACGAGATGGCTTTCAGGCGGGGCGGTAATGGTAAAATCGGCGCGAGACAATTTACCGACGACTCGCTTTTGCCTGGCGACAATATAAACGCCCGCCTCATCCTGCTCGGAGGCCAGTTCCAGGCCAAACGCGCGGTACATATTGGCATGAAGAATAACTTTCGTACCCGGCTGGCGGCAGATGCTTACCCGGCAGTTCGTTGCACGCACATAAATTGTGATGGGTGACCTGACATTAAAAACCTGCGTATGAGATCGCTGAGTTGTTTTTGGCAACACACCTACTGCTGCACCGAGTGCGGTGCTGGCAGCCGTGCTTGCAGCGGATTTTCCACCATAGCGCAGCCCGAGGCGGAGCAGCCCGCGAATTATTCTTCCCATGCCACCTCCGCTAGCCATTTGCTGATCGCTGCGCTGACTGTCTGCGCGGCTTCCAGCGGAAACATGTGCCCACATCCTTCAATCACCACCAACGATGCATGCGGGATGCGCTCCGCCAGGGTTTGAGGGAATTTTAGTTTGACCATCTGATCCTGGTCCGAGGCCAAGACCAGCGTAGGAGCAGCGATTTCCTCCAGACGGTCGCGCACATCAAATGCCTGGCAGGCCAGGTAATCGCCGCGCAGCACAGGAGGGGCAATTTCAAGCAGGCGCTTGCGGCCAAGCTGTTTATTCTCGGCGGGTGCGTTCGCTCCCCAGGTCCATTGGATCAACCAGTCTACCGTTTTTTCGGGTTCATCGATAATGCGCTGGGGCAGCGTTGGCTCTACAGGCAGTTTGCTCCCCGTGCCGATCAGGATCAGCCCGGCGACGCGTTGAGGATGATCCAACCCGATTTGCTGAGCAATTGCGCCGCCCATGCTGTGCCCGACGATTACGGCGCGCTGGATATGAAGCACATCCAGCAGAGCGACCACAATCTCAGCATAGTCTTTGACCGAAGCATATCCCCGCCCGGTTGAGCGACCATGTCCCGGCAGATCGATGGCGATGATTCGCGTACCAGCCAGTTGGCGCAGCTCGGCGGGCCAGTCCAGGTGAGACCCACCCGCGCCATGCACCAGCAGGAGTGGCGGATAGGGTGAATGTTCAGCCTGTTTGTCTGTATAATAAACTGCGCCCTGTGGCAGATTGATGGTTGGCATGTTCAACCTTATCTTTGGGGTTCTCGATTCAAGTACAAGTCTACAGCCAATTCGTTTGATTTAGTTTTGCCAGGGGATATCCCCCTGAACCGTTACGGTTTCCTGAGATTCGCAGTTCATCTAAAGTCTACAGCGAAGTATCCTTCAGCCGCCAGTCGCTTGACGCTGGCAGGCGGCATGGTTATACTCGCTTTTGAGCGTTTATATTTCTCACGAGGATAGGTTCATGGCAGACGAAGCGAAACAGGATGCCCCCATCAGCCCCGATTTGCTCGAAATTTTGCGCTGCCCGGTTGCCGTTCACTATACCGATAAAGGGGATGATCCTGGGCGGCTGGAACTGGTGCGCGGCTGCTGGCTGGTTTCTAAGGATTCGGGATACAAGTACCCAATCCGTGACGGAATTCCGGTGATGCTGGTCGAAGTAGGGAAAAAATACAAAGACATTGCGGTAGACGATCTTCCTGTGCCTCCTCCCAACGACGACTAAGATTCAAATTTTTGCCCATGATCGAGAACGCCCGACACCGGGCGTTTTTAGTTTTTTAACCTGCCAACTAGTCGAAGTATTCTGCATCTGCTATACTGCACAATACTATTTATTCGCTCCTGGTCATGGATGGTAGGCTTTATGAACCAACAACCGCTTATTCCACACGGAGCACCGATTTCCGGCTCATCCCCCCTTCCCATAGCTCCACCGGAACATCTCTGGGATCGTGATGCTCTTCTTGCCGCGCTGTATCGGGATCTGAAGGTGGGAACTGCTGTCTTGCTGCACGGCCCGTCGGGCATCGGCAAAACTGCATTGGCGGCTGCGCTGGCGGCAGATTATCTAGCAGATGGCGTACTGTGGATCGAAGCAACCGACGATTCGATCCGATCTCTGCTGAACCGCGCTGTGCGTGCCTATGGCGTCGATCCGGCTTCTTTTGAAGACAGTTCATTAGATATCCAACTTCAGGTTATTCGCGATTTGCTGCATCGTTACCGCCCCTTTATTGTGCTGGATGGGCAGGTGAACGTCGATGCTGCCCGTGAATTTGTGCGGAGCTGCGCGTCAGGCATTCCGCTGGTCCTCACTCAGACAAAATTAGCAGCAGGCCCCTGGACGCCGCACGAGGTTGGTCCCCTGTCGATCAGCGCCACGATAGAGATGTTAGGGACGGCCAGCGGCAGCGCCCCAGAACTGTCCCAACTCGCTGAAATTCTGGCAGGACATCCGCTGGCTATAACCATCGCGCGCCGCCATCTTGGGATACGAGGCATCAATCCTCCCGATTTCTGGGCGCAGATTGCTCCTGTTCCGCCAGGAGAAGCGAATCGCGCTGCCGGGGTCTTGATGGCTGCTTATCGTTTGCTGCCATCAACTCTGCAAGGGCTGCTGCTGTTGGTAGGCGCATCCTTTACAGAGAGTATCAGCGAAGAACTGCTGTCCGATGTGGCTGGCGCTCCGGTGAATGCGCTGCGACCAGCGGTAGCCCAATTAGTCGCGCGAGGGTTGATCTCTGAACGAGCGAGCGGCTGCTACGTGATTTACGAACTGGTGCAGGCGTTTGCCCAAGCCTCTCTGGGCGGCAAAAAACAAGCAACGCAAGATCGCCATTTGCGGGCGGTGCTAACTTATATCCGGCGGCATGCCGATGAACCCGATCATCTGGCGGATGAAATTGAGACGATTTTGGCTGCGGGACTTTATGCCGCGCAAAATAACCAGCCGGATACGCTGCGCGAACTGACCGGGTTATTGGACAGTTTCGCCAGCCAACGTGGCTTCACCCAGGAGATAACGTGGCTGGAAAGTTTGCTCGAACAGCCCGACCTCGCGGACCAAGGATTTTTGGGCCAAGCAGAGCCGATCACAGAAATAATCCCTGAACTGGAAATTGCCAGGGAAGAGGCAAATTCCCTTTTTTCAGAGCCGCTCATAGAAGCTATTCCACAACCGGAGACAGCCGCGTCTCAGCAAGACGTGATTGAAACATCTGCTCCTGTCGAAGAAGATACAGCGCTCCAGGAACCGCTGAGCGATGCAGAATTAGAAGAACTAGAACTCGACGAAGAGCCAGCCGCCGAGGTAGTTCGCCCTGCACCACCAACGACGGAGGCGGCTGCCCAGTACAGTCAGGCCCTTGACTCGTACCAAGCTAATGGCAGCATTGAAGATGAACTCGCCGCTTTACAGGCTCTGGCCGAACTCAATTTGCAGCAAGAGAACGTCGCCGGGGTGCTCGATTATATTGATAAGGGAATGGCTCTTGCCCAGCAGTCAGATAACCCTCGCCGCGAGGGAGAATTGCTGATCATCCTTGGCGATCTTCAGACGACGTTAGGGCGTTACCAGGGAGCCGAGGATGCCTATCGAGAAGCAATCAGCGCGCTGCGGCCCGTTGAGGCCTGGGATGATATTGCCGACACCCTGGAAAAATTAGGGGATGTCTATCTGTTGCAGGACCGCAGCCAGGATACCGCATCGGTATGGGAACAAACCGTTCCTATTTTTGAGCGCTCCAACCGCCAAGCTGAGTCGGTTCAGATGCTGGGCCGATTGAGCGATCTCTATGCCGATCAACTGCAATGGCGCGAAGCGATAGCAAATCGCACCCGCGCGCTTGAACAGGCGCGTACACCTGGGCGATGACGCCTTGATCTATGAGCAGTTGAGGAATATGGGGACTTTGCTTGAAGACAGTGGTGATCGCGCGGCGGCAATTCCCTATTACCAGCAGGCGCTGCACCTTGCTTTTGAGCTTAATGATGGGGACAAACTGGGTCGCACGCTCCTGGCTTTGGGCCGCACCCAGATTGATGACAACGTGCAGTTAAACCGGGTTGTCCAGTTTTTAGAAGGCGCGCAGCGTTATTTACCCGATGATACAGATGTACAGCGTCTGTTAAAACGTGCTAAAACACGCCAGGAACGTCTGGTTAATGCGGGCATAACGATGCTGCCCCCAGAGGAAAGCCTGGAAGATTACGCCGCTCGGGTGGCGGCTGAATAGGATTCTTAGCAGTTTGCGCGTAATAACTATCCGGGGCAGAAGCATTCATCTGTCCCGGACTTTATTTTAGTACACAGGAAGCGCCGGATCATTCTTGCGCGCCCACTCGTTGATGCCTCCAACCATGTTAATCAGGTTGGTGTAACCCATCCCCTGAAGTTCTCCAATCAGGTTGGCGCTGCGCACCCCACTGCGGCAGAAGATGATGGCAGGAATATCACGCGGGATTTCCTGCCAGCGTGTCTCCATCTGGCTCATGGGAATGTGCACCGCATTCTCCAGGTGGCTGATAGTGAGTTCATAAGGTTCGCGGACATCGATCAAGATCAGTTTATCTCCCCGGTCCAGCCGGGTTTTGATTTCTTCAACACCCAACTCTGTTATTTTTTGCTCATTAGCTGGCATGGAATGATCTGGCATACCGCAAAACTCCTCATAGTCGATCAAGGTGGTGATCGTTGGTTTTTCCCCGCAAACTGGACAGGTTGAGCGTTTGAGCAGGGTGATCAAATCAAAACTCGTGTCGAGCGCATCATAAAGCAGCAGCCTTCCGATCAGCGGCTGTCCGATGCCCAGGATCATCTTGATCACTTCTGTTGCCTGAATTGTACCGATGGTACCCGGTAAAACGCCAAACACGCCAGCCTCAGCACAGCTTGGGACGAGGTGCGGCGGAGGAGGGGTGGGGAGCAAACAGCGGTAGCAGGGGCCTTCTTTGGTACCGAAGACACTCACCTGACCTTCGAAGCGGTAGATGCTGCCATAAACCAGAGGCTTGCCAAGAATTACCGACGCATCGTTGAGCAGATAGCGGCTTGGAAAATTGTCGGTTCCATCGACGATTACGTCGTAACCGGCCAGAATTTCCAGGGCGTTATCCCGCGTCAGCGGCGTGTAGTGGGTGTGGATGGTGATGTGGGAATTCAGGTCAGTCAGCCGCCTGGCTGCCGACTCGACTTTGGGAACACCCAGCGTGCTTTCGCCGTGGACGATCTGGCGGCCCAGGTTGGTCTCGTCAACGGTATCAAAATCGACCAACCCAATCTGCCCGATCCCAGCCCCAGCCAGATAGAGAGAGACTGGACTGCCAAGCCCTCCTGTTCCCACGATCAGGACACGAGCAGCCTTGAGTTTTTGCTGTCCTTCCAGGCCGACCTGAGGCAGGATAATATGGCGACTGTAGCGCGAACGCTCGGCTGCCGTCAAGTCAGGGGTATCGTTGATGGATCGATCAAACATCCGTGTTATGTTTTAGCGCTCCTGCTGCTGTTGGTTTCCGAATTTGCCAGAGCCTGCGCCGAAGATGCGACCGCTGAGTTTGAATCCAGACTGTTCCAAGCGCTCCATAAAGCTGGGACGGAAGCCGGTGGGGTTCAGAGTACCACCTCCAGCGTGACTCGGTCCATTCCCTTTATGATCCGGTGTCTGGTATACAAAAATATCTTGCAGCGTAATCTGATCGCCTTCCATGCCCTGAATTTCACTGATTTGAACGATCTTGCGGCTGCCATCTTTCAGGCGGCTCTGCTGGATGATCAACTGGACGGCACTGGCAATCTGGCGACGGATGATAGCAACAGGCAGATCCATACCGGCCATCAGGGCCAGTGTTTCCAGTCGAGCGATACAGTCACGCGGGCTGTTGGAGTGAATCGTTGTCAGTGAACCATCATGCCCGGTATTCATGGCTTGCAACATATCCAGCGCTTCACCCGAACGGCATTCACCGACCACGATCCGGTCAGGGCGCATACGCAGGCTGCCTTTAACCAGATCACGGATCACCAGCCGGCCCTCAATGCCATCTCCACCCGGAATCGGCGGGCAGGTTTCCAACCGGACCACGTGCCGCTGAGTGAGCTGCAATTCCGCCGAGTCTTCAATGGTGACAATTCGCTCATCGTCCGGGATGAAGGCCGACAGCACATTCAAAAGGGTCGTCTTGCCGGAACCTGTCCCACCCGACACAACCGCGTTCAAGCGGGCAACCACACACGCTTCTAGAAATTCTGCCACTTCATCGGTAAAAGAGCCAAAGCGAATCAGGTCCTGAACGGTCAGTGGTTTGGAAGGGAATTTACGAATAGTGATGGTTGTTCCCGACAAAGCCGACGGGGGCATAATCAGATGCACGCGGGAACCATCGGGCAGGCGGGCGTCTACCATCGGGTTACGGCGGTCAAAAACGCGCTGGAGAGGACGCACAATGCGCTGCGCGGTCCACTGGACATGCTCATCATCATCAAAGCAATACTCGGTTTCCAGCAGCTTGCCCTTCCGCTCGCCAAAGATGACATCGGGGGCATTGACCATAATTTCGGAAACGACGGGGTCATAGACCATTGGATCCATCGCGCCAAAACCGAGCAAATCGGCGATAAGTGCCGCCTCTAATTCGGCAAGCTCAGGCGGTGTAAGCTGGATGTGGGCGCGTTCCAGCACGACCTTCAACCTGTCGCGGACAATCTGCTGGTGTTCCGGATTTCCGCGAGTCCATCCCATCAAACTCATCTATCGAGGCGACCAGTTTACCCCGCAGTTGTTTACGCAGAGCAGCGATGCGCGGCGTCGTACGCCTCTTCGGTGGAACGTGGTAGGTATCCGTTTTAGACTGTTCGGGTGCTGGTGTGGGGGCGGCAGCCACTGGCTGTGGTTGATTTGGTGGCATAGGCCGCGCCTCTTCCTGAGGCTGTGATGGTACCGGTCTATTCAGACGTGAAAGTCGTGAACCCATCCTGCTTTTTCCTTATCAGACGTGTAAGCCGTTTTTATTCATCATGTAAAAAACTTCTTTCCAACATTGCTAGTGTAGAACGAGTTAGAGCTTAAAACAAGCGGTGCGATGATGGCATTCCCTTAATTTTATGTGAATTTTGTAGGTGGCAAAAAAGGTCGATTTCTCAAGTATCGTGGAAACAACTAGTTTTTTTCTGCGTATCTATATAAGATTCAGGAGTTACCTGGGATATGATACGCCCTAAAAATGAGGGGCCACGCCAGTCGATGGACATGATAAGATTAGGATGTTCAAAGGGCAAAAAGCATGTTTCAAAATAGTCAACGTGGAACACTAGTCTGGCTTTTTATCATCGGCATGGCTCTGGGGCTGACGCTTGTAGCGGGGGAAGTACCTGCGGCGATTGCCGCCGGAATGCTAGGGGCCTATCTCGCCCTGCTGTGGTTTGTGGTGCGTGGGGTCAGAGTGGGATCGGTGATGGAGGCTCTACCAAAGGCGCGACGGCCTCAACCAAGTGAAGTTGCTTCTGAAGCAGTGGCACGGGCGCGCAGCCATCCCAATTATGATGCTCTGATCCGGCTGATCGACGTGGGGCTGGTGGTCGATGAACCCCGTCCTGACGGATTATCTTTGCGGCGCGGGCGGTTCATTTCGTTGGACGACGACGGCGTGCGGCCTTTTGCGGTGGTTGATGTTCCAGAGACCTTAAGCGAACGGCTGGCGCTGGTGCGCTTTGAAATCCGCGACGAGTTCTGGCAAACCAAACTTTGTGTATGAAACGGAAAAATGGCTGAAACCCGGCGAGAATGCCATTTTGCCGGACTACCGGATGCCGATCCGGGCGAATGCCAACAACCTGGATGCCGGGGCATGGACGGCGCAGGTCATGATCGACGGGGGACTGCTGGGTATCCACCACTTCAGCCTATCGCCGTCACTGACGGATCGAAGACGGTTATTATCGACCGATGGTGAGATTCGTGAGCGCGTGTGGCGAACACCCGAAGAAGACGCATCACTACCGCTCAGCTTAGAAGAACTACTGCGCCAGCAAAGTCGCCAGAGACGGCAGAGTTAGGAAGCTATGGCCGGGTTTGTTTTTCTTGTTTTCATGGTCCTGTTCATGCTGTTCCTGTTCGGCCTGTATTCGATTGCCGAGGGGCGGTCTAATCCATTGAGCCGGGTAGACCTGCGCCGCCGCACAGGGCGACTCGAAGAAACAAGCGCAGCGGCGCATCTGGCGATGAAACGAGCCGGATACGATGCAGGACCGGAATATGTGCAGACGACCGATGTTGGCTTGCTGGCGTATCGCAACAGCGAAGAACCCAAACTGGTTCGCTACAGCGATGTGGTACTCGATACGCACTATCTGCGCCCATTTGCGGAATTGTGGCTGCCCTATGCAGCCAGCGGGCCGATCCGTTTTGAGATTATCGACAGCGACGGGCGTCTGCGCTATGCCGATGAGGTGGAGTACAACCTGACCTATGGCTTAAATACCCTGCTGCCCAACACATGGCTCCCGCTCAAGGGGAAGACGATCAATCCTGGGCGCTGGACGCTGCGCGTCATGGCGGGTAATACGCTGTTGGCGGTGCACGTCTTTGGCTGGCAGACCGTAGGCGGCGGGCAGATTCAGCGTTACGTTCACAGCGACGGAGAGATCAGCACGGACCTGATGCACGCGATGCAGGTCAGCCCACGCGAAAATGTCAGTCTATCCGATTTGCTGAATAATCAAGAGGATTAAGCCGATCCTGTTTGAATTTCAAACATGAAGTTCAAATTAAAATAAGGCTTTGTGAGGGGGGCAGCAGCGTTTAACGCTGCAAGTCGTCAACTGTTTGAGGCCAAAGATGCAAAGCGCAAAAGATACAACTTCTGCCGTGCGAAAACGTATTACCTGGCAGAAAGGACTGCTGTTTAGCGTCGTCGGAGCATTCGGATTGTTTCTGATTGCGCTGGTGTTGACCGGACAAACCTGGGAGGCAGTCGCCTACGCGGTTGTCGTGTTGTTCGGATTGTTGTTCGCGCTCGCCATTTACTTTTGGGGTTCAATGCTTTTCGGTGGGGTGTTGGAAGTGATTGGTCGCCAGCGGACGCCAGTCTCCTGGGCAGTCGAGTTTGGATCGGGAGCGATCCCAGAATACGACCTCGATCCGGGTCTGGAACTGCTTGCTGCCGGGGTGCTGGCCTATCGTTATGGCGAAGTGAAGCCTCACGTTCATTTCATGACAGTGCCAATGCAGAATGTGCGCGCCATCCGGCCCTTTGTTGTTGCACGGACGGGATCGGAACGCACCTATCATTTTGATTTTGTGCTGACAGACGAGCAGGATCGCGGGCGGTTCGACACAGAGATTGCGTCGCAGCTCCACAGTCAGCCTCAGTTGGTGATGCCTCACTGCCGCCTGATTGTAAAAACGCCCAAAAAACTGATCGGGCAGCGCTGGAATTTGCAGGTGCGGTCCGGGGTGACGGTTGTCACCTCGCTCCGGTTCTCATTTGTGGCTGATGGAATAGCCGATGAGCCGATTCCGGCAGCGCACCAGGCTGTGCTGCCGCGTTTGCTGGACAGCGCGCTCAAACAAGACGCGATGACCAATACGCAGGAAATTATTTTGGAGTAGGGGGAGATGATGAACTGGTGGGGAACACCCGAAAAAGTTTCGCCCCGGCTTCGACTCGAAGTGGAAATGATGCGGGCAACCTTCGCGGATACCTTCCGGCTGGTCGTGCCCAAACGGGGGCTGCTCTATTGGCTTGGTGATGTTGAGATCAATATGATCGGTGTGCCGCAGCGTCTGCATACCATCAAAATTCTCTATCCGGCGGAGTACCCGAACCGTCCAGCCGAAGCATACGTCGAAAATCCGCTTGTTTACAGCGAAAAACACCAGTACGAAGATGGGCAGCTCTGCCTGTTTAACCCCAAAGACGGGGTTACGTACGGATGGAATCCCAGCACGTCGACATCGGTTACGGTTGCCGGGTGGGCTATTCAGTGGTTGTATGCTTACTACACGTGGCGGCATACCCGTGTCTGGCCCGGCGTTGAGGAACAGATGCCGCCAAGCAAAAACATTCATCGCGATAGAAGGAGGCGATGATGGCGGAACAAAACTCAGACAGTACCCCTCGGGTTATTGTCGCACGGCGGGTGATTGATAAGATTGTGCGGGGCGCTAAGCTCTACCCCGATCCGGAAACGGGTGAAGCGATGATCGGGCTGATTTTGCCGCAAGCAGGCCGTGTGGAACCCGATATTTATATCCTGGATACGATCAGCCCTGGCGAATATGCCGTGCGTGAGTGGGGCATGTTCGAACAGGGTGACGATTGGCAGGGTGATGTCTTTCAATGGCTCCACGTCAACTGGGAGGCATTCCGCCAACTGCGGCGCGGCTCGTATGGGAATGCGCTGGGGGCGAAATGGGATACCCCTTTGATGCACGTTGGAGACTGGCACAAACAGCCGGACGATATGATCGCGCCATCGGGCGGTGACGCACAAACGGCGCGACGCATGATTGCAGACTCGGAAACACCGATTCAGCAGCTTGTCGCGCCGATTGTCACCATGTACCCGCTCAAGCCGCCCGCGCCGCCCATTATCGAAGTGCCTGATCTGCCTGATGACGAGATGATCTTACCAGCAGCGGTTGAGGAAGAAACGGTTGAGCCGACTGGCTCCAAAGCACCAGCGATTGAGATTGAACTGCCTGCCGATGGCTGGAAGGTTCGTATCGATTTCTGGTACATGAGCAAACGGTCCAAACGTTTTGTGTCTATCGAACCTGTGGTGTGGGACAATGACCGCCTGCCAGGACTTCCGCCAGTGGCATGGCATCTGCTGCACCCGAAACGCTTTGACCAGGAATTCAGTCTGTTAACGCAAGCAGGTTATACAGTTGATATTGTGCGCTGGGATGCGGACGGCAAACCGCCTTTTGAAATCTGTTTCTCGATATACCGTCCCGGCAGCAGCCATGTGATTGTGCTGGTCACGCCTGTTGATTATCCGGCCAGGATGCCTGCCGTTCGCGTTGCGCCGCTAGTGACTGCGGTTGAGGGTGAAGATCTGTTTGAAAAGCTGTATGAAGCTTCTAAGTCTATGCCCGTAACCCAGATGCCCGACTGGACCTGGGACAGCAAGCGCACGCTGCTGGAAATCGTGTGGCATATCGAGAAAGTACTAAAAGAGGACACAACCTCATGAGTTGGGATCGGATTGAACGGCTGCTCGGCCAAGATGTTCTGGCCTTCTTAAAAACACAGACAGTTGGCATCATTGGCCTGGGGTCTGGCGGCAGCTTCGCGGCAGTCAGTCTGGCGATGAGCGGTGTTGGACGGTTCATTTTGATGGACAACGATACGCTCGAACTGACCAATGTGGTACGCCATGCTGCTGATATGCGCTACGTGGGGCGTCCGAAAGTGGAGGCCGTTGCCGATCTGATTCGCCATCGAAACCCGGCAGCCGAGATTAAAACGGTGGTGGGCCGGGCTGAAGATCACCTTGATCTCCTGAACGAGATGGATCTCGTCGTGTCTGGCGTAGACAGTGAAGGACCGAAGTATGCCATCAACCAGGCCAGCATGAAATGCGGTCGGACGGTGGTTTACGCGGGCGTCTATGAGCGCGGCGAGGGCGGGGATGTATGCATCATTTATCCTGATGAAGGCCCATGCTATGCCTGCTGGGCAGAACATCTGCGGGAAGGATTGGCCGAGCCAGGACCGGGCGCGGTTGAAGAACTGGATTATGGCATGATCGCGCCGGGTGGCACATTGGCCGCCGAGCCCGGATTATGGCTGCATGTCGTGCGTATTGCGGCTTCTCAAGCCGATATGGCGCTCAACTGCCTGCTCAAAGGGACGAGCGCCTACCGTGAGATGCCGGGTAATACCGTTGTCCTGGCGAATACTCAGCTTGAAATTTATGAAGGACGCACCACTCTGCCCTACAGCGCGGAATGGATTAACGTCCCACGCAACCCGAAATGCCTTGTATGCAGCCAAGCGCGGCACGAAGAAGGGGCTGCTGATCTTTCGCTCGACGATTTGATTAACCTGGGTAATGTGACCCTTGAGCAGGATGAAAGTGAAAGTTAAGGGATAGAAGCTATGACCGATGACCGAACTCCTCCGACGGACGATCAAGTGCCAGCCGTTCCTCCCACTGATGAAGTGCCCAGCGAAGAAGACCTGGGGCCGCGCCTGGAACGGCTAGGCGGCGAACCCGCTCCGGATATTACGCCTGAAGAGTTTATGCGCCTTCAGGAAGCCGGGCATATCCATATCGACCCACGCGGGCGCGTGCGCACAACGCAGCGTGACGAAACGGACGCCGGTATGTCATTGCGCAAACGCCGGGCATGGTACCTCTCCTGATGCTCGATCATGTACGGGCCGCTCTGTCGCTGGACTCGTTTGACGCGCTGGCGGCCCAACGCCGGATGGCTCCGCAGCCACGTTCGCTGCGCCGGAGCACCGAGCGCCCCGGTATTCCGCGGCAGGCCGGGGTGATGATTTTACTATTTCCGGCGGAAGCTGGACTGGCGTTTGCGCTGCTGCGCCGCACTGAAAATCCGCACGATGTTCACAGCGGCCAGATCAGCCTGCCAGGAGGATCGCAGGAGCCGGGCGAAACACTAATCGAGACGGCGATTCGGGAAACACGCGAAGAACTAGGCGTTGTCAGCGCCGGGCAGGTCATCGGAATGCTCACAACACTGTACATCCCGCCCAGCGATTTTGAAGTTCATCCGGTGGTCGCTTACCTGGAAACGCGCCCAGACTGGCAGCCCGATGCGGTAGAAGTGGCGGAAGTGATCGAATGCCCCTTAAACTGGCTGTTGGATGATGAGCGCAAACGTCTTGAAGATTGGGACCTGGGAAGTTTCACGGCGCGCGTTCCCTGGTATGATGTACATGGACACAAGGTCTGGGGGGCAACGGCGATTATTCTCAGTGAGTTAGAGCAGCGTTTGCGTCAGGTTCTATCAGCCGAAATTTAGAGAAAGACTTGCACCTGTTTCTCACACATGGTACAGTGCAAGTTATAATAGTCAAACACTGCCATCCAAGGCTGTCGGGTTCGACAAGGGGAAGACATTCTATGGTCGAGAAAATCCTGGTAATTGACGACGAAGAAATGACCGTCCAACTGATCAGCATGCTGCTTGAACGGCGTGGGTTCGAAGTGATCAAAGCGTATCGCGCTGAAGATGGACTGCGCAAAGCTTACCGGACTCATCCCGATTTGATCCTGCTGGATATTATGATGCCCGACATGGATGGCTGGGAAGTCTGCCGCCGTCTACGCGAATTGTCGGATGTGCCGATTGTTTTCCTGACGGCCAAAGACGACGTGCGCGATGTGGTCAAAGGGCTGGAAATGGGCGCGGATGATTATGTGGTCAAGCCGTATGACAACAATGAGCTGGTCGCACGCATCAAAGCCCATCTACGCCGCGCTCCCAGGCCATCGGTTTCCGAAGAACTGATTTTCGATACGGGCAATTTCCGTATCAACTTTATCAGCCGGGAAGTGCGCGTGCGCGGTAACCAGGTGCATCTAACACCCAAAGAATTTAACCTGCTGGGTGTTTTGGCACGTAATGCCGGGCGCGTCATCACACGGACGGAACTGGTTAAAGAAGCCTGGGGTCCCGAATATGGCGACGCAATTGACAGCCTGAAGCTCTACATTCACTACTTGCGGCAGAAGGTCGAAGAGGATGCAGAGCATCCCGTCTATATTTTGACATCACGCGGGGTGGGATACCGCTTCGCGAGCCTCTAGATCAACAGGGCGAAAACGATTAAGCCAACACCGCCGAGGACTGCTACAAACGCAGCCAGGCCGAAAAGAATCTTGAACCGCCGGGGCGGTTGGAAAGAACGTTTTCGGTCGATAGGCTGCGGATTGAGCGCCTCGGCTATTTTTTTGCTTTGTAACCGGCGCATTTGGCGACGCGCCGTACTATTGAGCGGTTCGATCTCCAGGGCGTTCTGCAAACAGACGAGCCGATCCTCATCCGTTTCGACAACGGTTGCCAGCCACAACCAGACCTGAACATGATAGGGGTCAATCTCAATGGCTCGGCGAAACAGGCGGTGTGCCTCTTCACGATCACCCTGCTGCGCGGCTGTTTTTCCGGCCCGAAAAAGTTCCAAAAACTCCTTTTTGAGAGCCACTCGACTTTAACGCCCCCAATCGTTGGCAATATCCGCAGTCGCCCCATTGGTGATCTGGTAGATCTGGTGCGACGTCAGATCGTAAACAAATACATCCCAGTTTCCCGTCCGTTTCGAGGAAAACACGATATAACGGCCATCTGGAGAATAGCGCGGCGCTTTGTCCAGAGCGGGCGATTTGACGATTTTTTCCGGCGGTTCGGTACCATCGGCAGGCATGCGATAGATATCACTCTGATTTGAACCTTTTTCGGTCGCTTCAAAAACAACCCAATGCCCATCAGGGGACCAGTCAGGAGCGGTTTCTGCCAAGTCACCTTCGTTCGTTGTCAGGTCCGTGATTTTCCTGGTTTGCAGATCCAGAATACGGAGTTCACTAAAGCGGCTGGTGCCGGTGGTAATGTCTGCCGCATAGACGATAAAGCGGCTCTCAGGTGAATAGGAGGGCCAGCTTTCGACGGCCTCGTCAGTCGTGAGCTGTTCGGGTTCTCCGCCAGGGGCGATCCGATAGAGATCAGGCCCTGACGCGCCGGGACCAACAGCAGTAAAGGCCAGCCAGAGACCATCGGGCGACCATGCGGGTGTATCCTGGCCAACCAGGATAGGCGTCCCGTTCCAAAACCAGGGTGTATCGGTTCCATTCACCGTCGCCACCAGTAGAATATTTTCCCGCGCACCTGTTGTCAGGCGGATATAGGCATATCGAGTGCCATCGGGAGACAGAATGGGGGCATGGCCTCGCTCCTCTGTCGGCTGCATCCGAGTCCGTTTACCATCGGCGGTGATGATGCTGATGGGAAGGTTGCTGTCGTCGCCAAAAACAAGACCCGTTCGCAGGATAATGCTGCCGCTGACGCCGGGAGGTGGAGAGGCCATCGGGGTAGCCGGACCTGTGCTGACAGGTGCAATCGTGGGAACAGGTGTCCATGTCGGGATCGTGGTCCGAGTCGCGCGCGGCGCAAACTGGGCTGTCGCTGTGACCTCCGTGGAAACGGCGGTCTCATCTTGTGGACTGGCCTGACTCTGGGCTGGCGGCTGGGCCTGCTGAGCAACGGTCGTACTGCTTCCGTCGGCTGCCGAGCTTGTCACATCCTTTTTGCCGCCGCCGCCTCCCAACGTTACCAGCAGGATGACGATGAGCACCGCCGCCACAATAATTCCCAAAATAATGAGCGGCAACCTTGAGCGCCCTGATTTCGGCGGTTGGGCATTGAGATCGAACAGTTCCAGTTCTGGCGGAGGGGCCGCAGCAAGAGGCTCAGAAGGGAGCGGACCGCCTAGCTGTTCCAGCAGACGCTGCGCGCGCGTGTTCTGAGGATTGATCGTCAGAACGTTGTTTAAACAAATGCGCTTCTCTTCATTGTCATCAACCACAGCCGCCAGCCAGAACCATGCTTTTTCGTTGTGCTGGTCCTGTTCCACGACCTGTTCGAGCAGATTCCGCGCCGTCTCTTTGTCTCCGGTACGGGCCGTCTCGATACCTTTTTGCAGAAAGATCTTCAAGTTGAGGGTTGTTCATGTTGTTCTGCCCAAAGCTTCTGCTAGGGTTTCCAGGCAACCTGCCGGTTGTCGCCCTGCCCATTCGTGATCTGCTGGAGACCTGTTCCGTCAGGGTGAATCAGGAATATCTCGAAGGCTCCACCACCGCGATTTCGAACTAAAGGCGATCCAGTAGCCGTCGGGCGACCATGTTGGATCGCGATCCTCGGCGCTGCCATCATCAATGGTCAAAACTCGCTCGTCTGTCCCATCGGCACGCATCATAAACAAGTCAGCGTCGATGTGGCGGTCCGAGATAAACGCAATCGCGCTCCCATCTGGCGACCAGGCGGGTGCATAGCTGTTGTTGCTGGCATCGGTCAGTTGTTCCGCCCCTGTTCCATCTGCCTGCATGCGCCAGATTTCCAGGAAGCCTGGGCCGCCCTGATCGGATGCATAGACGATTGACTGACCATCGGGTGACCAGGCTGGATCACGATCATCGCCAGCATTATCCGTCAGCAGGCGGGGTTCGCCACCGTTAGCATCAATCACATAGAGGTCGTAATCGCCATCTTCGTCGGAAGAGAACAATATCTGGCTGCCGTCGGGCGACCAACTTGCATCTTCCGTATGGACAGCCTCGGCTGAAGTCAGCCGCTCCATGACACCCCCGTCGCTGGGGACGACAAAAATTTCTTCAAATTCGCCGCTTTGGGTTGAACGCAGTTGAGCTGTAAAAGCGATCCGCTGCCCGTCGGGCGAGTAACTGGCGTCGAATGCTTCAACGAGGCTGATTCCACTTCCGACACTGGCCGCAAGCCGCATCTGGATGGGTGCTTCCTGAGAACCATCAGCGACCAAACTGTAGAGAGCAAAATCGTACTGGCCTGATCGCTGTCCCGAGACCAGAAGCGTATCGTTTGCCAGTGAAGGAGTGGCTGTGGCCTCAATCGTAGGACTGGGCGTAAAGGTGGGTGATGGCGTCCAGGTGGTCGGCAATGTTGCAGGAGGCAGCAGCGTCGTAGGCCGAAGCGTGCGCGTTGGGACTAGCGGCGAGCGTGTCGACGTGGGCAGCACCGCCGCCTGAGTCGAATTACTCGCAGTCTTATTGTCATCGTTTTGGGAATAATCCCACAGCAGCAATAGCCCCAGGCCAATCATACTGACAGCCAGGAATCCGACCGTGAATAGATAGACGGGAGAACGCTTCCGCTTGCGGCGCGGCGCTCGTACGAGCCCTTCACGCGGGAGCACATCTCCACGCAGCGGACGATCAGGGCCCAGTGCGCCCCTGGAAGACAGTAGGTCCTGAGCAGGCGACTCATCGAGTTTATTGAGAGCCTCACGCGCGCGTTGATTGCCCGGATTAATTGCCAGCACTTTTTTCAGGCAATCTCGACGTTCGGGTGTGGTGTCGGCGACAGAGGCCATCCACATCCAGGCGAGTTCGTTTTTCGGATCCCGCTCAACCACTTCCTGGAGGAGCTGGCGTGCCGTCATTTTGTTGCCACTCTGCGCTGCCTGGATGCCGGTTCGCAGCAAGTTTTGAATGTCTTCGTTCGCCAAGTCTGTATTGTCCTGGGTACAAGAGAAGCACATTCGATCTCGCTCATGGTACCACGAGCGAGATCGATTCTCCTGTATCTTATAACGGACTGGCGTAGAAGGCTAGAAGTACTGTGTGCCCTCCAGGTGCGGGGATCAGATTCCAGACAGCAGAAATATAACCACTGCGATCAAGATGAGCACCAAAGCCAGGACGAAACCTCCATAAAGCAGCACCTGACTGTTGCTGGATGCCTGCTTCTTCTTGAGGTTACTCAATTCGCGTTGTGCAGCCTGGTTGTTTGGGTTGATGCGCAAGACCGTGTTGAGACAGCGAACACGATCCTCCGGCGTTTCCGCGACAGCCGCCATCCATAACCAGGCCCGTTCATTTTGTCCATCGGCGTCCAGAATCTGCTGAAAAATCATTCGTGCATTTTGTTTGTTGCCCTGCCGGGCAGTTTGA
Organism: uncultured Chloroflexia bacterium; assembly: GCA_963753545.1. Classification (GTDB taxonomy): domain Bacteria; phylum Chloroflexota; class Anaerolineae; order Aggregatilineales; family Aggregatilineaceae; genus CAVWCQ01. The sequence continues at coordinate 2,666,131 of CAVWCQ010000008.1, read as the reverse complement.
ATTCCCAACTGCATCAGTTGGTCAAGATTGGGAAGGTCTGACTTATTTGATTCCATACCGCCCCCAGCGTGACTGTACCAAAACCTATTTCTATTCTACCTGATTCTACTATATAGTCGTTTCTTGGCTCTATGACAAGTCGGGACTTTGACGGCGGTTCGTGCATAAGGCACAATCGGAGCAAGTTGGTTGATCACCAGGAGCAGACGATGGACTCAGGCAGACCCGTTATCGTGATCGGCGCAGCAGGCGTCGATATCAAGGGCAGACCGTTCGATACGCTTCAGATGGGTACATCCAACAGGGGAGATATCCGCAGCGGTGCAGGGGGCGTTGCCCGCAATATTGCCGAAAATCTGGCTCGCCTGGAAATCTCCACCATTCTGCTATCCGCGGTTGGGCAGGATGAGGCAGGTGATTTGCTGCTGGCTCACACCCGAGAGGCCGGAGTTGATATTAGCCATGTCCTGCGCTTGCCCGATGCCCAAACTGGCAGTTATCTCGCCATCATGGATCAGACCGGGCAGTTATTTCTATCCGTAAGCATGTATGACATCATCGACTCGATTTCTCCCGATTACATCCAGGCACAGAAAGAGCTGCTCAGTACCGCAGCAATGATTGTTGTCGATGCAAATTTGCCGGATAAATCACTGAAAACATTATTTCGGATAGCAAAACGCGCTCAGGTGCCTGTTTGCGCGGATCCAACATCACAACTCCTGGCGGCAAAGCTCGTTCCTTATCTGCCCGATCTTTACATGATTGCACCCGACGCGGGAGAAGCGGCAGTTCTGTGCGGCATGCCCGATGCACCCGCTGATGGGGAAAATGCGATCCGGCTGGCGCAGCGGCTGGTCGGCCTGGGGGCCAAGATTGGCATCGTCACGATGGCCGAACACGGCGCAGCCTATGCGGACGGCAGCAGTGCCGGACATCTGCCTGCTCTGCGGACACAAATTGTCGATCCAACCGGGGCGGGGGATGCGCTCACAGCAGCGGTTATCTGCGGCCTGCTCAACGAAATGCCGCTAGACGAGGCGATGCGGCTCGGCATATCGGCGGCAGCACTGACGCTGCGAACGCGAGAAACTGTTGTTATCGATCTGAGTCTGGATCGCCTTTATGATGATCTGATTGTGTAGGCAAAGCGGCTTCTGCAAAAATCATTAAAATTGAGCCTACGCGCTTTCATCTACAGTTGAGGCGTTGTATGCTTGAGTGGTGAGGGATTAACCGTTGGAACTGGATAAACTGCGGGAGAAGTATCGCCGCATTGCTGCTCTGTTGAATGAACTATACGGATATCCCGAATGGCGGCCCTCACTGCCGCCAGTGGATGAATTGGTCAGCACAATTCTGAGCCAGAGCACAACGGACTCCAACCGGGACGTGGCTTTTGATGCCCTTAAGGAACATTTCCCTTCGTGGGAGGCTGTGCGGGATGCCCCGCTCAGTGAAGTTGTTCAAACCATCCGCTCGGCGGGTCTCGCTAACCAGAAAGCGCCGCGCATTCAAGCCGCGCTCCATTACCTGACAAATAGCCAGGGCGCAATTACGCTCGACCTGCTGGGTGATATGGATGTCGCGGGGGCGAAGCAGTGGCTGACGCAGATCGATGGAATTGGCCCCAAAACAGCAGCCATTATTTTGCTGTTTGCGTTTCAGAAGCCTGCTTTTCCGGTGGATACGCATATCCACCGTGTCACACAACGGTTAGGATTGATTGGCCCCAAGACGAGTGCGGAGCGTGCTCACCAGGAGCTGGAAGCGATTATTCCGCCAGAGGATTATTTTCCGGCACATCTGAACATCATCCAACATGGGCGGCAAATCTGCCACGCCAGATTTCCGCGCTGCGAACGCTGCCCTTTACGGGAATTATGTGATTACTATCAGGACCAGATAACACGATGAGCACCGGACACGAATTGGAAATGGCGCTTGCCCAGGCACGCCAGAACATTACACTGCTGCGCACCCAGATTCAGTCCCGAACACTTAACCAGTCCTATCTTGATGAAAGACTGTCAGACCTGGACCGTTTGCTGGAAGCACTGACTATCAATCATGAGCAGTCGGTTCAGCAAAGGCGGCTGGCAGCGCTATACGACGTGAGTCAGGTGATCGGGTCATCGCTGGACTTGCAAACGGTGCTTGATCAGGTGATGGACGCAATCATCGAACTGACTGGGGCAGAACGTGGTTTTTTGATGCTACTCAATGACGATGGGCAGTTGGAAGTACGTGTCGCGCGCAATCTTGACCAGGAAACGCTCGACAGCGGCGCGTTTGCTGTCAGCCGGACGATCACCCACGACGTGATGAACAGCGGCGAGCCTGTTGTGACGACGAACGCCCAGACCGATCCCCGGTACGCAGGGCAGCAGAGCATTGTGACTCATGCGCTGCTGAGCATTATGGCAAGTCCGCTGCGCGCCAGAGGGAACATCATCGGCGTCGTTTATGTTGATAATCGCATCCGGGCCGGGTTGTTCTCGGAGAAAGACCTGGATGTGCTCGATGCATTTGCCGCACAGGCAGCGGTAGCCATCGATAACGCTCGCCTCTATGGAGCGAAAGACCAGGCGCTGGCGGATCGCGTGGAAGAACTGACCATGCTGCAATGGATTGACCGCCAGCTTAATGAGACGCTTGATATGTCGCACGCGATGAGGATCACGCTGGAATGGTCCTCACGCCTGTGCAATGCGCAGAGCGCCAGCCTCGGCCTGCTGGATGCTGATAGCAATACGGTGAGGCTGGTCGCCCACTATGGCGAACCAGACGAATTCTCCGATACGGCGGAACTGCCGCTTATGCACCCGCTGATCGGACAAGTGTTTGAAACGCAGGAAGCCGCGTTACAAATCTCCGCACCCAACATCGAGCCGCAGCGCACGGTCTTTTGCGTGCCGATCCGCCGTGAAAACAGCGTGATCGGTGTCGTGATGCTGGCCGCCGTGAGGGCCGATGCGTTTAATGAAGATGCCCAGGCGCTTGTCTCTCGGCTGGCTGATCGCGCCTCTATCGCGATTGAAAACGGGCGGCTCTATGATGCGGTGCAGGCAGCAAACCGGGCGAAGTCGGAATTTGTCAGCCTGGTTGCGCACGAGTTAAAAGTCCCGATGACGAGCATCAACGGCTATGCGGATTTGCTGCCAATTGCCGGGCAGGTAAACGACCAGCAGCACAATTTCATCGCGACCATCAAAAGAAATGTCCAGCGGATGATGGTGCTGGTTAGCGATTTGACCGATATCAGCCGAATAGAAAGCGGGCAGCTTAACGTTAATCCCGAAGCGGTTGATTTGCGCGCCGTTGTAGACGAAGCCAAAGACGGGGTCATGCAGCTTATCGAAGAGCACGGTCACCAACTGGTTGACGAAGTCCCACTGAACCTTCCGGTATGCTGGGGAGATCGCAGCCGGGTGATCCAGATTTTGGTCAATCTGCTCAGCAATGCTTATAAGTACACGCCCGAAGGCGGCACGATTACTTTGGGCGGCGCATCGCACGATAGTTATTTGAGTCTCAGTGTGACCGATACGGGCATCGGTATGACTCCCGAACAGATAGCCAAATTGGGGACAAAGTTCTGGCGTGCCGAGCACACCCATGTGACAGGCCAGCCGGGATCGGGCCTTGGATTGGCGATCACCCAGAATTTACTGCACCTGATGGGCGGCGATCTGATCGTGCAAAGCGTACCAGGGCAGGGCAGTACCTTTACCTTCACCTTGCCGGTTTGCCCAACCCCGACCTAGCATTTGTTACGACCTATATCTGGTGCAGTTTCATCTCTACTAACAAATTATTAGAAAAAATTAGTTGATCACTTCGCCGCCGTGAGGAGTCTCTACCCCCCCTTTTTCGGTTTCACGACTAACCGTTTCCTAACCTTACACAAGCTTTTATTTTTGGCGCTTTTTGGCAGATCGTATTACTTATGAGTCATACAATCGCCAAGGTATGGCAGGCGCTTATTCTTAGGATACACCCGATTGCTCCACAAAATACTCCTTTAAGGTTGAACTTTAAGTACTAATTTGAAGATATAAGAGAGAAAAAAGTGCATAAAACCCTCTAACGTCGAATCTGCGGCGCAGACGTTCCCAAAATTGATTGGCGTCTGGGCATTGACATTAATAAATCCCATGTTATACTGATTATTCCGTAACCTCTTGGTTTGTCTAGACATCTTGACCTTGAACACATCAATAAGGAGACAAGTTCTCCCTTCCCCCATGTCGGTCAACACCGGTCGAATTAGACTCTATTTGCCAATTCAGTGTCCTCGAGGAGTGGTGAATGCAGCGGCGGCTTGATGAAAAGAACTACGCACGTTCCAGTGACGTGCAAGATCTGCCTTCACTGATCGAAATTCAGTTGGATTCATTCCGGCGATTCCGTGACGAAGGCCTGAATGAGCTTTTCGATGAAATCAGCCCAATTGAGAGTTTCAATGGCAATCTGCGCCTCTACTTCCCTGGCAGTACCAAGGAAGCGGCGGAGTTTGGCCTCTACTACTGGTTCGAAGAGCCGAAGTATTCAGAAGAAATCTGTCTGGAACGTGATATCACGTTCGCTGCGCCCCTGTATGTGAAAGTGGCGTTAGTCAATCGTGCAGCGGGCGACGAAGTGGTCATCTCGGATATCTTCATGGGTGATTTCCCCCTGATGACCGAGAAGGGCACGTTTATCATTAATGGGACCGAGCGCGTGGTCGTCAGCCAGTTGATCCGGTCGCCCGGCGTCTATTTTGATGCCGAAGAAGATCGGACTACCGGGCGCAAGCTCTCGACAGCTAAACTGATCCCGGATCGCGGCGCGTGGATGGAATTTGAAACCCGCAAGAGCGACTATCTGGCGATCAAGTTTAACCGCAAGCGTACCATTCCCGTGACGATCTTGCTGCGCGCTTTGGCCGCAGTGGATGACGGTTTTGGCAGCCAGTCCCCCATCCAGGATGGGTCGGACGAAGAACTGCTCAACCTGTACAAGGAAGTTGACAACAACCCGGATCACCAGTACCTGGCTGGCACAATCCGCATGGAACCCCAGTGGGAAACGCGCGAAGGCCAATCCGTTGCCGAAGCCGCTCTGCTGGAGTTCTATAAGCGCATGCGTCCCGGCGACCCGCCGACGCTTGATAATGCCCGCGAATACCTGGAAAGCCAGTTGTTCGACCAGCGCCGCTATGACCTGGATCGCGTTGGGCGTTATAAACTGAACCAGCGCCTGCGTATAGACGATGTGATGCCGCGTTCGCGCCGCACTATCACCAAGTTCGACCTGGTGAAGGTGTTGGAGCGGATGATTCTGATCAACAACGGACTGGAACAGCCGGACGATATCGACCACCTGGGCAACCGCCGGGTGAAGACCGTCGGGGAACTGATCCAGAACGCGCTGCGCATTGGCCTGCGCCGTATGGAGCGCGTCGTCCGCGAGCGTATGTCGATTCGTGAATCCGACAGCCTCTCGCCCATGACGCTGATCAATATCCGTCCGGTGGTAGCTGCCGTGCGCGAATTCTTTGGGTCCAGCCAGTTGTCCCAGTTTATGGATCAGACAAACCCACTGGCCGAACTGACCCACAAACGCACGCTGTCCGCGTTAGGCCCCGGTGGTCTGCGACGTGAACGCGCGGGCTTCGATGTCCGCGACGTGCACCACAGCCACTATGGACGTATCTGCCCCATCGAAACGCCGGAAGGTCCGAACATCGGCCTTATTGGTCGTCTGGCAAGCTACGGGCGCGTCAACGAGTATGGGTTCATCGAAACCCCCTACCGGAAGGTTTACCGCGAACTGGCAGTCGATGATCCTTTGATCATGGGCCGCACGGTTCGTGAAGACGTTGAAAGTGAATCAGGCAAGACTATCGCAGCAGGGGCTGTGATTGACACTGCGCTGCTGAAGCAGTTGGCTAAACTGGGTATCAGCAAGGTTCCGATCATCCCCTTTGTCAGCGAAGAAGTAGCCTACCTCTCCGCGGATGAAGAAGACCGCTATATGATCGCCCAGGCGAACGCACAGTTGGACGAGAAGAAGCAGTTTATGAGTGAAAAGGTCTCTTCTCGCAACCACCAGCGTTTCCTGGTGGCCCCGTCGGTACGGATGGATTATATGGACGTTGCGCCCCGCCAGATTGTGGGTATTTCGGCGGCGTTGATTCCATTCCTGGAACACGACGACGCCAACCGCGCCCTGATGGGTTCGAACATGCAGCGCCAGGCTGTGCCTTTGCTGCGGCCCGATATTCCGATTGTGAGTACGGGTGTCGAACGGCAGGCAGCTTATGACTCCGGACAGGTTCTGGTCTCGGATGACAGCGGCGAAGTTCTCTCGGTGACGGGCGATCAGATTGTCGTCCGCAACGATAAGGGCATTCGCACCTACCGCCTGCGCAAATACAACCGTTCCAACCAGTCCACCTGCATTGACCAGCGTCCGGTGGTCCAAAAGGGCCAGTTTATCCACGCTGGCGAGGTGATTGCCGACAGTTCTTCTACTGTTTACGGGCAGTTGGCTCTCGGTCACGACGTGCTGTGCGCTTTCCTGTCATGGGAAGGCGGCAACTACGAAGACGCCCTGCTGATCAGTGAGCAGATGGTGCGCGACGACAAGTTCACCTCGATTCACATCGAGAAGCACGAAGTCGAAGCGCGCGATACCAAGCTTGGCCCCGAAGAAATCACCTATGATATTCCGAATGTGGGCGAGGATGCGCTGAAAGACCTGGATGAGCATGGCATCATCCGCATCGGCGCGGACGTTGGACCGAACGATATCCTGGTCGGCAAGATTACGCCGAAGGGTGAAAAAGAACTCAGCCCCGAAGAAAAACTGCTGCGCGCGATCTTCGGTGAAAAAGCTCGCGAAGTGAAAAACTCGTCTCTGCGCCTGCCGCACGGTGAAAAGGGCAAGGTTGTAGATGTCAAAATCTTCACCCGCGAAGAACACCGCGATCTGCCCGCCGGAGTGGACCAGATGGTGCGTGTCAGCGTGGCGCAGAAGCGCAAGCTGACCCAGGGCGACAAGATGGCTGGCCGTCACGGAAACAAGGGTGTTATCTCGAAGGTTGTATCGATTGAAGATATGCCCTTCCTGCAGGATGGCACCTCTATCGAAATCATTCTCAACCCCCTGGGTGTGCCGGGCCGTATGAACATCGGCCAGGTGCTCGAAACGCACCTCGGCTGGGCGGCAGACCGGTTGGGCTTCCGGGCCATTTCCCCGGTATTCGATGGCGCTGAAGAAAACGAAATCGAAGCCGAACTGGGACGTGCCTGGATGGTCGATCTGGCGTGGAAAGACGTTACCGAGCGCGCCTGGAACTGGCTGAAAGAAGAGCAGTACGATACCGAGTACCTCGAAGACGATGATGAGGTTCGCCGCCTGTATATCGACCACTGGCTGAGCCAGATGGATGGATATGACATGGAACGGCTGGCACTGGAATATGTCTATGCGCGCCGGTCCGTCCTGCGTGAATGGCTGCGTGAACAGAATTTCAACCCGGATGATATCCTGCAGTTTGGTGAGCCGAATGTCACCGTCGAGGAGCGCATACGCCGGGATCGGAATACCCGCTACGCAACGCTGGTGCTCTGGCTGGAACTTGTGGCTGGACTGACCGCGCCCGAAAATGCGAGCGAAGACGAACTGCGCGAAATCACGCGGCGTGCTGCCCTCCAGAACGGCCTGCCTATCCCGATCTTCGGCAAGCAGCGCCTGTTCGATGGCAAGACGGGCGAAGCCTTCGATCAGCCGGTGACCGTCGGCATTATTCACATGCTGAAACTGGCACATCTGGTCGAGGATAAGGTTCACGCGCGTTCGACTGGCCCATACAGCCTTGTGACGCAGCAGCCGCTCGGTGGCAAGGCGCAGTTCGGTGGACAGCGCTTCGGTGAAATGGAAGTGTGGGCGCTGGAAGCCTACGGCGCGGCGCATACTTTGCAAGAAATGCTGACCGTCAAGTCGGACGATGTTCAGGGCCGCGTCAAGACCTACGAGGCGATTGTTAAGGGCGAGCCGATTGAAGAACCCGGCGTGCCTGCCAGCTTCCGCGTCCTGGTCAAGGAACTGCAAAGCCTGGGTCTCGCCGTTGAGGCCATCTCCGATACAGGCGAAATCATCCGCTTTGGCAAGGACGAGGAAAAATCTCGCCAGCCAAAGATGCCGATGGGCCTGTTAGGACTGGCTGACAACCACTAAATCCAACGCTGAAAAACGATTTGATGAGCGGGTAAAAGTCCAACCTTTTACCCGCTTTTTTTATGGAATCTCTTTTTGCGGCTTTCCTCCCCCCGATCTACACTCTCGCCTTGTTGAATCCTTTTTATCCTGCGAGATTATTTAATGTCTGCTGTCGAAACAACGTGCCCACATTGTGGTAAACCTCTGGTCAGCCCAGACAAATTGGGGTGGCATCTCAGCCGCGAATGCCCGGCGCTGGTCGCCATCGCAACAGCGGGAGCATCCTCAAAAGGGGATCGGCCCGAAGCGAAGAAATAGAAAGCACACTTTTCTTATTTCAAGAAAGACGGCGTGAAAAATGCCGTTTTTTGTTTCTCACTTTACAGTGGGGTGATCGTCTGCTGTGCGTTAGGCAAGCGCGTTGTAGGCGCGGGGGAACAGGCTTACAATAGTCACAAGGCGATTTTACGCTTACCGTTCTGACTACTTTTGCACTGGAAGGTGTCTCTTATGACGCGCTATCGAAGACGTGTAGCGCTGCTGCCTGTAAGCCTCGTGCTGATTATGCTCCTGATCGCTGGCATGGCTTGCAGTCTTAGCAGCAATAAAAACAAAAAAAAGGATGCAGGCGCTCCAACCGTTCCGGCGACCATTACTCCTCCCGGAACGCGAACCATCGTGCCTACGTTCACGCCTTTCGGGGCCGGGGCATCTCCTACCCGACCTTTTTACCAGGTGCCGACTTCCACCCAACTGGTGTACAGGCCGACGTCCGTCTATACACCGTTCCCTACCTGGAATCCTGGTTTCCCGACAGCAACCACTTACCCGTATGATATCCGCATCACATTCCCAGCGTACGGGAATATCGTGAGCGGCTATATTACGATCATCGGCAGTGCAAGCCATCCCAATTTCCTGCAATATGCGCTGGAGTGGGGGCCTGAGCCAAACCCGTCGAATTTGTGGTATCCCATTCCCGAATTGCCCGCGCGCAGCACTATTGTGTTGAACGGCGCATTGGGCTATTGGAATACGACTTCCGTTAATGACGGCACGTATAATCTGCGGGCGCATGTCTGGCTTCGCGATGGAACGCAAACCTGGAGCTTCCCTTATACTGTCGTCGTCGTCTCCAACAGGCGGCCTACTGCTGTGCCCAGCCCCACACCCACCCTGCGTCCCAACCAGAATCCGACGATCAGCCCTATTCCCGGGCAGACGGTAAACTCCGGGCAGACGATCAAAATCCCGGTGACGGTCAGCGATGCTGACGGCGACACGGTTAATCTGTTCGTAGCGTCGAGCAATACATCGGTAGCAACTGCTTCTGTCACTGGTGCGGCTGAAATAAGTGTGACTGGTGTCACCGCCAGCGGGGCAACGATTACCGTTACGGCGAATGACAATCACGGTGGGGTCGTCAGCACATCCTTCGTCGTGAATGTCCAGGGCCAGAACCGCGCACCAACACTCAGCCCGATCAGCAACCAGACGGTCAACACAGGAAACACGCTCGATCTGCCGATCACGGCTGCCGATCCTGATGGCGACCAACTGACCGTGACGGCGACATCCGATACCACTGCTATCGCAACCGCGGCAATGACGAACGCAACTACCCTGCGCATCACGGGGGTGGCAACCGGCAAAGCCAACGTCACGGTGACGGCGAATGATGGCAAAGGCGGCGTGATCAGCGCCACATTCCAGGTCACGGTTGGCACACCGAACCAGCCGCCGTCCATCAGCCCCATTGCGCCGCAGTCGATGGCTGAAAATGAGACGAAGAATATCACCTATACGGCTTCGGACCCGGATGGCAACCAGATTACCGCGGTTGTCAGTTCGGATAACCAGAATGTCGTTACGGCCAGCATCCCACAAGCGGGAACTATCGCGCTGGCAGCCAAGAGTCAGGGTACTGCCAGTGTCACACTGACGGTGACCGACAATGTTAACCCACCCGTGAGCACCATCTTCACGGTATCCGTCGCGGTTGGCAACCGACCGCCAACAATTGCGACCATTTCGCCGCAGACGATGAGCAGCACTGATACGCTGAAAGTCGCGTTCACGGCCAGCGATCCTGATAATGATCAACTGGACGTTTCCGCAGCTTCGGACAACGAGGGCGTGGTTTCGGCCAGCGTGACCGGATCGGGCGAGATCACGCTGCAAGCGCATGCTGCGGGTACTGCGACCATCACCGTTCGGGCGAAAGACCCGACAAACCCCGAAGTGACAGCGACCTTTACCGTATCGGTCGCTGCTGTCAATCTGCCGCCGACGCTCGGCCCGATTGGTCCACAGGCGATGAACGCGGGCACTACGCTGGATCTGGCCTATGCAGCAACCGATCCCGAAGGCGCAGCGCTTAACGCCCAGGCAATTTCCAACAACGAAGGTGTTGTATCAGCCAGCGTCACCAGCCCCGGCCTGATCCATCTGATCGCCAATGGCGCGGGTACGGCAACAATCACAGTTACTGTGAGCGATGGCGTGAACGAAGCGGTGACGACGACCTTTGATGTCACGGTTCAGCAGAATCAAGCTCCTCAGGTTTCGCCTGTGGAACCTCAAACCGTGAACGCGGGCAGCACGATCACCGTTCCGATCAACGCGACGGACCCAGAAGGCGATCCGGTTTCTGTGACGATGGCGGCGACAACCGATCCCAATATCGCTACGGCGACAGCGGGTAATATGAGTGTTGACATCACAGGCATCTCGGCAGGCGGCACAACTGTCTCGGTGGATGTCAGCGACAACAAGAACGCGGTCACAACGATCACCTTCCAGGTGAACGTGAACAGCGTCAACAACCCACCTGTGATCGAGCAAGTGCCTGATCAAACGCTGCGCATTGGCGAACAGATTTCTGTCGCGATCACGATCAGTGATCCAGACAATGATGCCATCGTACTCACGGCGATCTCGGCTAATAATGGCGTGGCGTCAGCTGAAGCTGTTGGCAACAATACGGTTGTCCTGACTGGTGTTGCTGAAGGCGCTGTGGTCATCAACCTGACGGCTGATGATGGAAAGGGTGGCGTCGTCAACGGCGCGTTCAATGTCACCGTGACAGCGGCCCCGCCCCCTGCCTTAGACCTGATGGCGTACCCGGTGCTGCCGGATATCTCCCAGGAAATGGCCTACCAATTGGGCCTGATCTACCAGGGCGGGTTGGGTCTTGGCAACCAGGGCCACGCCTTCTCCAAGGTTGGTGACGACTCGGTGGACAGCCAGAACTTCATGGTTCCGTTCGCTACACCTGGGTCGTATGACCTCAGCAACTACGGATCGCTCCAGTCTACCATCGACTTCTATGCCGGAACGTCTGTCCGGGGCGGCGATCCATCGATCAACAGCTTCAACGTGGACAGCATCGCGGCAGGCAGCGACTTTAGTATCGACACGCTGTTTGAAACATCTCCTGCCGGAACCGCGTGCGATACCATTGGCGGCGGGCAAAACATCTCGTGTGAATACCTGCTGACGCATCCAAGCATCGCGTTGATCAGCTTCCGGGCCGACAATGTCGTGGGTGTCATGCCGCCCGAGGTCTTCCGCGATACGCTGAATACCCTGGTGGTTCAGAGCGAAAGCACCTACGGCGTGATCCCTGTCCTGGCGACGATCCCGACTGACAGCGGCCATACAACCGACGAAATCGCGCCGTACAATCAGGTGATCGTCGACGTGGCTTCGCAGGCCGGTGTACCGCTTTGGAACCTGTGGCGTGCCATGGCCGAACACAACATCACCGATCCTTACACGGTCGCACCCGAAGGCTCGGCGAACTTCTCCAACTCGGCGCTGAATTACGGTTACAACGTCCGTAACCTGACAGCGCTGCAAGTTCTTGAAACTGTGCGGCAGGCGGCTGGCATCCAGTAACGCCCGTACCACAGTTCCAGAATCAAAAAGCCCCTGGTCTATATCAGGGGCTTTCTTTGTACCCTACTCTTCGGGGCGTTGGATCGGCGTGTTGGGAATAGTATCGTCCAGGTTGTTGGAAAAACGGACCACTGGCAGCGACTGTTGGGTAACATCCAATGAGGGAAGGACTTCTGTCCAGCCGGGCAGCAGACGCCAGTGGAGAGGCCCTTCGGTGTGCGGCTGCGGCTTATACGTTAACGGTCGGTTCTGCAAATAGGTGAGGTCCGTTGGGCGGCGGTGGATCGTGTTCCGGTAATAATACAGGCGGAAGACATGTACCCCATCCGTTACGGCGAAGGCCGGTTCCCGCCCCTGATTGCGCACAAACGCGCCGGAACTCTGAATGAGTGCGACATCCAGATAAGCGCTGTCCAGGGCCAGATTTTCAATCGGGAAGACAAAACAGGAGGGGCCTGTTTCCAGCGCCAGTTCCACCCGCGAACGATAGATTGGAAGGACACGCGCCCGCTTGATCAGGGGCAAATAACTGCTCAAAAATGAACCGGGGACAAGAGCGACATCGGTTGATTCCGGCTGCCGCCACACCCGCGCCCGGTGATAGCCGCCTGCGCTGGTCTCGATAACCTGGTAAATGAACCCCTGAGCATAAAAGAGCGTGCCTTTCGGCAGCCGCGCTGTATCGACTTCGGGCAAATTGTTGATGTACTGGCTCACAACTGAATCAAGCACGACTACCCCCCTAACGCCTCAAGACTGTTTATCCTTTGTATTGCGCCCGGCTTTTTGATCAAAGTGGCCCCTATTGTTTACCATTATAGGGAGTTGTATATCCTACAACAACCTTGATACAAATTGGTTACGCTCCATTAGCGATACAAGGTCACCTCATGAAAAAAACACTGCGCGGATTGTCCTTGCTCGTGTTGGCACTGCTGGTGCTTGGCGCGTGCCAGGATGCAGGGCAGAAGTCAGGCGAATTTACGGTTACCGTGGATGTAGACGGCCACAGTTACGTGTATCGCTACAACAAAAAAATCTCAGTGGGGCAGTTCCTTGAACAGGTTGACATCACCCTCAACGAACTGGACGAAGTGAACCCCTCTATTTACACTCAGCTTCACGATGGCATCCACATCACGATTGCCCGTATTGTCGAGGAACCCGTATGCCACGACGAAGCGCTGCCCTTTGAACACAATACCCGGCCTTCCCAGGCGCTAGCACCCGGTGAAGAACAGTTGATGCAGGCAGGCGCTGATGGAACGGTCCGCGTGTGTGATCTGGTCACTAAAAGGGATGGCGTCGAAGTTGGCCGCCATGAAAGCAGCCGGGTGATTACGAAGGAGCCAGTTGACGAGATTTTATTTGTGGGCAGCGAGCCACCCGATACTCTGATCCCAATCGAAGGTGTTCTCACGTATCTTTCGGGCGGGCAGGCGATGATTATCGAAGGCAACACGACAGCCCTGCGCCCGCTAACCAATGATGGCTTTCTGGATGGCCGCGTTTTCGAGCTTTCGCAAAATGGGCGGCAGCTTCTCTATACACGCAGTACGCCGGATGAAACAGACCCCGGCTTTTCTAACGAACTGTGGGCGATATTGGATACAGCAGCCCAAACGCCTTCTCCTGTCCAACTCGTGCCGAACGATGTACGTTCTGCCCAGTGGGTTCCGGGCCAGCGTACCTATACGGTTAGCTATTCGACAGCAACGCCGACTACGGAGGGGGGTGGATGGCGCGCTGTCAACGATCTCTATCTGATGCAATTGGACCCGGAAACAGGTGAACCCATTGACCTGCCAGAACTGGTCGTGCCTCCTAACGCTTTAGGAATTTACGCCTACTGGGGCCGCCGCTACGATTGGTCTCCTGATGGAACGCAGCTCGCCTGGGCGAACGGCGACAGTGTGGGTGTGGTTGATATGGAGACAGGCGACTATACGACTCTGCTGTCCTTTACCGATTACACACCACTGCTGGCACGCTCATCGGTGTGGGTTCCTACCCTGTCCTGGTCCGATGATGGGCATCTGGTGACGACGGTGCATGGCCCGCCGTATGGAGACGAATCACCTGAAAACAGCATTGTCTTCGATACAGCGGTGATCGATCCGGTTGAAGCGCTGCAAATCAATCCATTTTTCTCGAAGACAGGAATCTGGACGTGCCCAACCTATTCACCCATGGTAACTGGGCCTGATGGCAACCCGACCTATTATGTCGCCTATTTTAAAGCGCGCGATCCCTTAAACAGCCTGGGCACCCAGTACGATCTGTGGGTGGCGGACAGTGACGGCAGCAACGCCCGCCGGATTTTCCCCGATCCTGAACGGACTGGTTTCCGCCCAGACCCGGAAGATGGCATTGCGTGGAGTCCTAAGGCGCGCCAACTCGCCTTTATTTACCAGAATAATCTGTGGCTATATGACTTTGAAACGGGTCTTGCCCATCCCATCACGAGCGATGGACAGGCCTCGCGCCCCCGTTGGTCGAGCAAATGATGATCAAAAAATGGATACTCTTCTGGTGTTGTATTGTTCTGATCGCTGGAAGTCTGGTAGGGATATGGGCGGCGCGTGATAAGCGGGCCTTTGAACGGCGCGGGGTGGAAGATGCTGCCCAAACGCTTGATCTGCCGTACCGTCTCCCGCTGGCCGGGGTGAATGTCGATCTGCTGCACTATTCGCCGGAAGACCTGAACGGACAGTTGGATCGAATTCAGGCGGCAGGATTTACATGGGTGCGGCAGTCGTTTTTGTGGGAGCAAATTGAGCCGGAGCGCGGGCAGTTCGATTGGTCCGCCTATGATGCGCTCGTTGAAGCGGTGGCTCAGCATGAAGGGCTTCAGTTAGTCGCCGTTCTGGACGGGACGCCGCGCTGGGCACGGCATACGCTGGCCCCCGATCATCCCTTTGCGCCGCCAGCCAGCCCTGCCGATTATGCCACTTTTGCCGGGCAGGTTGCCGCGCGCTATGGTTCCAGCATCACCTATTACCAGATCTGGGATGAACCGAACATCAAGACACACTGGGGCAACCTTGATCCCCGGCCCGCACTGTATGTCGCCATGCTGCAAGGGGCATATACGGCAATCCATACTGTTGATTCTGATGCCAGCGTACTTTTGGCTGCACTGGCTCCTACCGTTGAGACGGGGCCGGTTAACCTGAGCGATCTGCTGTTTTTGCAGGCGATTTATGATCTGGGCGGCAAGCCCTATTTTGATGCGGCAGCGGGCAAACCTTATGGGTTTAATGATGGACCGAATGACCGGCGCGTTGATCCCGACGTGACAAACTTCTCGCGCCTGATCCTGCTCCGCGAGGAAATGGTCAAACGGGGCGACGGCGAAAAGGCGCTGTGGGGCAGCAACTTCGGCTGGAATCATCTACCAGATGGTTGGGCTGGCCCGCCATCGATCTGGGGGCAGGTGTCTGCTGAACAACAGGAGCAGTACACGCGGGCAGCTTATCAGCGGGCAACGTTGGAATGGCCCTGGATCGGCGGCCTGATTCTGCAAAACTGGCTACCGGACGCGCCCGCCGACGATCCGATTCAGGGGTTTGCCATTGCCCCGGTGATCGATGGCTGGTTGGAACATGGCCCCCTGATGCCCAAGCAGGACGCGCTGATGCCTGGTTGTTACCCGGCGCAAAATGATTACACCACCTATACGGGAAACTGGCACTTCAGCGAACTGGGGGCGGATGCTCTGGCCCTGCCGGAAGGCGCGCCGGGAGATACGGATATTAACCGCATTACGGTGCGGTTCAGAGGGACATCATTGGCTATTCCTGTCCGGCGGGACGATTATCTGGCGTATCTCTACGTGACAGTGGACGGCAAACAGGCCAACGCTCTACCACGTAACCAGCAGGGCGACGCATTCATTATCCTGACCTCGGCGCACCGAAAGCCATCCCTCGATCTGATCGTGGTGGCTAAGGGGCTGGATGATGGCATCCATACGGCGGAGATCATCCAACGGCCCCGCAATGGCGATGATCGCTGGCCCATTGCCGGGTTCGCAGTCGGTTGGGAGCGCGATACGAAGCGCTACGACCGGATGATTATCGCCAGTTCGGTTGTGGGTCTGCTGGCGTTGCTCGGGGCGGTGGTCGTCGGAACGCAGCTACCCTGGCGACGGGTCAAAGCGCCATCACCAGAAACGCTGCGGCGGTTGGTCGAATGGGTATTCAGCCTGATCGCATCGGGGTTTGTAATGATCGGCGCGCTGCTGACGTGGGGCGATGCCGCGCCGTCTCTGCTGCGGCGCGATCCTCCGGCGCTGGCGCTGACTATTCTCACCGCTGGAATCGCGTCACTGTCACCTGTATTCGTGATCACCCTGGCGGCATTGCTGGTGCTGTTCGTGCTCATCTACAACCGCCCGCTGCTGGGAATCATGCTGATCATCTTCTGGTCGGCTTTCTTTCTTGTCGTCGCTGGATCTACTGTACCGCCTTTTTGCCGCGGTTGAAGTCTATTTTGTGCTGACCGTTCTGGCACTTTGTCTGCGGCTTGCCGTCACCTGGGGGCAAACATACCGCCGCGAGGGGTCATCAGCATCGATGCTCCGATTGCTGAAACGGCCCAGTAAATTAGATTGGGCAGCTCTGGCATGGCTAGGTATCGGCATTCTGTCGCTCACCTGGGTCGAATACTGGTCGCCTGCCATCCGTGAATTTCGGGTGATCATCCTGGAACCTGTGCTGTTTTACTTCGTGCTGCGGCTGATCCCGATGAAACGGCGCGATTTGCTGTGGCTGGCTGATACTCTGCTCTTTACCGGGGCGGCAATTGCCGTGGTCGGGTTGTACCTCTATTTCACCGGGAAAACGGTGGTGGAGACGGAAGAAGGGGCGCGGCGGCTGGTCAGCGTGTATGGCTCACCCAATGGAGTTGGACTGTATCTGGGCCGCTGCCTGCCGTTTGCCCTGGCTTTTCTGCTGCTCCCCGTCAGCGATTGGCGGCGCGCCTATAGTGCCGCTGCCGGGGGACTGATGCTGCTGGCTGTGTTGTTCAGCCAGAGCCGGGGCGCGATCCTGCTGGGGCTTCCCGCCGCGCTGCTGGTGGTGCTGCTGCTGTGGCGAGGACGGCGCGGTGTAGCATTGATGGCACTCGTGATCGCGGTCATCCCGGTGACTCTGATTTTGCTGGCACAGGTGCTGCCGCGACTATCTGATTTGATGGGCGGTACGACTTTCTTCCGCACTCATTTGTGGTACAGTTCAGTAGAACTCATCCGGGAGAAGCCGTTGACCGGAGTAGGGTTGGATCAGTTTTTGTACTGGTACCGGAGCCGCTACTTGCTGCCTGACGCCTGGAAAGAGCCAAACCTGTCGATCCCGCATAACCTTATACTCAACTACTGGGTAAATCTGGGGATCATGGGCGTCCTGATTGGTGTGGCGTTCCAGGCATTCTTTTGGCGCACGTTATGGCGCGCTCACCGGGAAGCACGGCGGATGGATCCACTGATGTGGGCGCTGCTGCTAGGACTGGGCGGCAGTATGGCTGATTATTTGGCGCACGGACTGGTCGATGTCGGCTATTTTGCGATCAACCTGTCCTTTGTGTTTTTCCTGTCCATAGCTCTGTTGCAGCGAGTGGTCCGGCAGATGCACACGCCGCTTGAGGACGAGACATGAAGCAGTTAAGGAGGTAGTCGGGATGCAGGCCATCGTCAACGAGGTCATCATTGATCTGGTGCAGGGAGACATCACCGATCTGGATACCGACGCGATAGTGAACGCCGCCAACGAACAGCTTATTCTGGGGGCTGGCGTGGCGGGAGCGATCAGCCGGAAGGGTGGGCCGTCAATTCAGCGCGAATGCTCGGCTATCGGACACTGCGATGTCGGAAGCGCTGTCATCACCAGGGGCGGCAACCTCAAAGCTCGCTATGTGATCCATGCGGTTGGACCACGCATGGGCGAAGGCAGCGAATCGGGTAAGTTGGCGAACGCGGTGCGCGCCAGTTTAGCGCTGGCAGAGGAGCACGGCCTGCACAGCATCGCTTTTCCTGCCATTTCCACTGGGATTTTTGGCTACCCGCTCGAAGCGTGTGCCGAGGTGATGCTCCGCGTCATTATTGACTATACCTTTGAAGACCTGGAAAACCTGGAACGAATTGTCGTATGCCTGTACGATGCGCCAGCCTTCCAGATTTTTATGCGCGAACTGGACAAAAAGCTGGAAGAACTGGAAGACGAATAAACTCCGTCCGGGGGGAAACAAAGGGTTGGCTGCAAAAATATTTGTGGTACACTTCGCCGGTTGGTACTGTTAACCCATACACGGAAGTGAAATCTATGCGTATCTTGATCACAGGTGCTGCTGGTTTCCTTGGTTCCCATCTCTGCGACCGTTTTCTCGCAGAAGGACACCAGGTGATTGGCATGGATAACCTGCTCACAGGGAACACCAATAATATTGCTCATCTGGCGGGCCGCGATGATTTCAAATTCATCAAATACGACGTTACCCATTACATCTACATCGAAGGCCCATTAGACGCTGTTCTGCATTTCGCCTCTCCAGCCAGCCCTATCGATTATCTGATGTATCCCATTCAGACCCTCAAGGTAGGGGCGTTGGGAACCCATAACGCGCTGGGGGTTGCCAAGGCGAAAAACGCACGGTTCTTAATCGCTTCGACCTCCGAGATTTACGGCGATCCGCTGGTACACCCACAGCAAGAGGATTACGCCGGGAACGTCAATACCATTGGCCCGCGTGGGGTTTATGATGAAGCGAAACGTTATGCGGAAGCGCTGACGATGGCTTACCATCGTTTTCATAATGTAGACACGCGCATTGTTCGTATCTTCAACACCTATGGCCCACGGATGCGCCTGGACGATGGGCGCGTTGTGCCGAACTTTATCGGACAGGCCCTGCGCGGTGAGGCACTTACCGTTTATGGCGATGGATCGCAAACGCGCAGTTTCTGCTATGTCAGCGATCTGGTTGATGGTATCTACCGCCTGTTGATGAGCGATTATTGCGACCCGGTGAATATTGGCAATCCTGCCGAAATGACCATCCTTGACTTTGCCAAGTTTGTCAACAAAATGACGGAAAATCCCGCCGGGATAGTCTACAAGGCGCTGGATCGGATCGATGGCGATCCACAGACCCGCCGTCCTGATATTACCCGCGCCCAGACGATCCTGGGGTGGAATCCAACCGTCGATCTGGAAACCGGACTGCGCCATACCGTGGATTATTTTAAGGTCCGCGTTTGATGAACCGAACAGCGGTGCGTTTCCATCCAGACCTGATATGGATGGGAGCAGCGATTTTGTTGGGCGTGCTGATTGCTCGCCTTCCTGTGCCCATTGGCGGCGCGGCTGTCGTTGGCTCGGCGCTGCTGATCGTTGTGCTGGTGGAACCGTCATTGGGGCTGATCCTGATGCTCGGCGTCGCACCGCTAAAAACGCTTATTGCTACTGAAGCGCCGGGAATCATGCCTGTCGATATCGGGCAAATGGCCTTCGCGCTCGTCGTGGGAAGCTGGGCGCTGCGCCGTGTTTCTCGCTTCCGCACCGCACCGCTGCCCTTTACACCGCTGGTCGTGCCCCTGCTGCTGATCATGCTGTCGTTTGGCCCATCCCTCTGGAACGCGATTTCGGGCGGCGCGTGGCTGTCCGAAATGCTCAAATGGATCGAGATGGTGCTGCTGGTACTGATCGTTCTCGACCTGGGACGAGAGCGCTGGACCTGGATCGCGTTTGGGGCGGTCCTGGCGGCGGCACTCCAGGCGCTCATCGGGCTGTACGAATTTCGGGGCGGGTCCGGCGCGCCACATCTCTGGATTGACAATTACCGCTTCTTCCGCGCTTTTGGCACATTTGGACAGCCAAACCCCTTCAGCGCCTTTATGGGACTTGCTCTGCCGCTGACGCTGGGATTGGCATGGGGATATGCATCAAAAGCGTGGGGCATTCGCGCTGTAGGCTGGCAGCGCGGCGCAAGCTGGCCGCGCGGCGCAAGCTGGCGAGAACCGCTTCTGTTAGCCCTGATCTATGCCGGGTGTGCCGTGATCATCCTGGGCGGGCTGATTGCCTCGTGGGGTCGTGGGGCATGGATGGGTTTTGGCGCGGCAGTCACCGTGATGGTATTCTTCTTTCCGCGCCAGCGCTGGAAGGGCGTGCTGCTGATGGGCACGGGCGGCGTGCTGTTTGCCGCGCTGTGGCTGAGCGGCCTGCTCCCGGCAGGGATTCAGCAGCGCATCCAGAACACGATGACCGAATTTGTCGGGTTTGGCGATATGCGCGCTGTCCCGGTCAATGATGAAAACTTTGCTATTGTCGAACGGTTGGCTCACTGGCAGGCAGCCTATAACATGGCAAGTGATCATCCCTGGATCGGCGTGGGATTGGGCAACTATGAAGCGGCCTACCCGCACTATGGTATTCCAAGCTGGCCCAGGCCGTTGGGCCACGCACACAATGATTATCTCAACCTGCTTGCCGAAACAGGATTGATCGGCCTGCTGGTTTATCTGTTTGGCTGGGCCTGGATCGTGCGCTGGACATTGCGCGCCCTGCATCAATCCGATCCGGTTGTGCGTGGAATGGTTCTCGGATTGCTCGGTGTATGGACACACCTGGCGGTCCATAGTGTTGTAGATAAGCTCTACGTCAACAATCTCTTTCTGTACGTTGGTGTGATGCTTGGCCTGTTGGCAACAGCCCTCCCACCGTACAGGCGTGGATCATGGAAACTATGTCACCAGTAAAAACGCTCTCTCAACCTACTTATCCTATTGGACTTCTCAACCAGTTTATCCTCAAAATCAGCCTGCGCTTTGGAGCTAAGGCGAAGGAAGTGGAACGCTTCCTCAAGTTCGCCGTGGTTGGTATCGTTGGCGCCTTTGTGGACTTTGGCGTGCTTAACCTGCTCCAGGCCACGCTGCTGCGCCCCGAAGGAGCCGACTTACAGCTCAAGGTGGCGCTGGCTACCGGAATTGCCTTTACCTCTGCCGTAACCAGCAACTTTATCTGGAATCGGTACTGGACTTATCCCGATTCCCGCACTCATCCACTCCACCAGCAGTTGATACAGTTTTTCGTCGTCAATATAATAGGGTTAATATTCCGCTTGTGGTTTGTGCGAACATTGTTCCATCCCCTCGGCGGAGCAGGGGTTGATATGCTGAATGCCCTTGGATTGGCCGGACATTCCCTCGACAAAACTGCCACCAGCCAGTTGGGAACCAATATCGCCCAGTTCTTCGCCGTCTGGATCGTCATGCTCTGGAACTATTTTGTCAATCGCTACTGGACGTATAACGACGTGAAATGAGGCTCTCCAATGGCTGAGCGAATTCTGATAGTGGACGACGATCCTTTGCTGTGCAGTTTGCTGACTATGGCTTTGAAGCGCGAGGGATACCAGACACACGAGGTCTATTCGGGCAATGCCGCGCTGGATTATCTGGCGGAACAGCCCGCAGATCTGATCCTGCTGGATATTATGATGTCCGGTCTTAACGGCTTCGATGTCGTCCGGCAGCTTCATGCAACGCCCAGACTGAGCAATATTCCGATCATTTTTCTAACGGCGCGTGTCGATGCAGTCAGCCAGCGGACCGGACAGGAAGTAGGCGTTGAGGAATACCTGACCAAGCCTATCACACCCGATGCTCTGATCGAGCGAGTTAAAGCGGTTCTGGCGAACCGTTAACTGTCTGATGGCGGCTATTGGAATTGATTATACGGCTGCCCATGAGCAGGGGGCCGGTATTGGCCGTTATGTGCGGGAGTTAATTCACGCCCTCGCCGCTCTGGACAGCCAGAACTCTTACCGCCTGTTTGCCGCCGGAGCGACCCGGCAATCTCTGCCATCTGTTCCGGGGCCGAATTTTTCCTGGCATCCCACGCGCATCACACCGCTGTGGTTTGCCCGTATCTGGCACCGCTTCCAGATTCCACTGCCTGTCGAATTGTTTACCGGGCGGGTAGCGCTGTATCACGCCACCGATTTTACCCTGCCGCCGACGCTGCCCGGAACCCGTACTCTGCTGACGGTCCATGACCTGTCTTTTGTACGCGCGCCCGAAACGGCTTCGCCTGTCCTCAAAGCGTATCTGGATCAAGTTGTCCCGCGCTCTGTGCGGAGAGCCGATCATGTATTGGCCGATTCCCAGGCGACCAAAGATGATCTGATAGAACTGTATGGCACCTCGCCGGAAAAAATTACGGTGCTGCTCAGTGGCGTAAATGCGCAGTTTAAACCTGTGACCGATCCGGCTCGGCGGGCAGCCGTGCGCGAACGCTACCAGATTCCGGCTGGATGTCCCTTCATATTTTCAGTGGGAACGGTCCAGCCCCGCAAAAATTACGCCCGGCTGGCAGAAGCGCTTGCCCAATTGGGACCGTCTCATCAGGATGTACATCTGGTGATTGCCGGGGGGCGCGGCTGGCTGGAAAGCCCGATCTACCGCGCGATAGACAAGCTGGGGATGGGGGATCGCGTTCATTTCACCGGCTTTGCAGATGACGAAGATTTGCCTATCCTATACAGTGATGCAGCGGTGCTGGCCTATCCATCGCTTTATGAAGGATTTGGCTTTCCAGTATTAGAAGCAATGGCTTGTGGAACGCCTGTTGTGACCTCTACTGTGTCCTCGATGCCCGAAGTGGCTGGGGATGCGGCACTGATGGTCGATCCGTATGATGTGCCCGCGCTCAGTGATGCCCTGCGGCGGCTGCTATCTGACAGCGCGCTGCGGGCCGATCTCATCACGCGTGGTTTCGAACAGGCGAGCCGCTTCACCTGGGAACGGTCAGCCCGCCAGCTTCAGACTATTTACCAGCAGTTATTGGATGATGAGGGGGAACGATGAGTATCAATAAGCCGCAGCCAAAACCACACCGCCTGCCGAAAAGCCCGTATTCATCTTTGATACACACGGCGATTGGCACGCGACCAAGATTGGGAATGCGATCTGGAGTTCGCGCGGGGAATATGTTGGCTATGTCGAGGGTGAAGACGTTTACAAACGGGATGGTGAGTGGATTGGGCGTTTGAGCAAAGACGGGCGCATCCTGAAGAAGCGGAGCGAAATGCGCCGTGAGTTGCATGCCAAACCGATGCCGAACTCCAGCCAAACCGCAGCTTCCCCCCCGCTCTCCGCTGCCGCCGATGATGGCCGAACTCAATTTCAGCACGATTGATGTATTGGACGAAGACCCCGATATCTTCAAGAAGATTTCGGATCTGCGTCCAGATATGGAATAACGCATGGAAGAGGCAGCCAAGCGAGTCGCTGAACTCGCGGGTGATGTTGAACGCGCTCATGAGCCCGGAGCATGCTAATGCGCTGGGTAATGTGCATGGCGGCGTGGTTATGAAACTCGTAGACGAGGCGGGAGCACTGGTGGCGATGCGCCACGCGCGCTCTCCCGTCGTCACCGTGGCCATCGAACTCGATGACCTTTGAGGAGCCGATTTATGTGGGTAACGTGGTCACACTGACGGCGGAACTCACCTATGTCGGGCGAACGTCGATGGAAGTGCGCGTCTCGGTGGTGGCAGAAGACCCACTGACGGGATCGATGGTCAATACCAACCTGGCCTATCTGGTTTATGTCGCCATCGATCGCCAGGGGCATCCGCGCCCAGTCTCGCAGCTGCTTGTTGAGACTCCTGAAGAACAGGTGCGTTTCCAGCAGGCTCAGGAGCGGCAGGCCGAACGTAAAAAACGTCACCAGCGCGAACAGATGCTGGGTCAGCACGACACTCCGCCCGCTCCCGGATCGTGAGGATGTGATCATGCAGGAGTTTTTGCCCGATCTAAGTGGGGGCGAAGAACGATCTCGCTTACTGGATATGCTGAACCGGTCGGGTGCGCGCCGAGTATTGCGCGAACCAGCGCCTGATCTGGGTATAGCCGAGCATTTACCATTTCCCTTCTTCGCGGTGGTAGGCCAACTTGAAATGCGCACAGCGCTTCTGCTGTCGGTGATCAATCCGGCGGTAGGCGGCGTGCTGCTGATCGGCCCGCGCGGCACGGGAAAAACGACCACTGTCCGCAGCCTCACGGATCTGCTGCCTTATGTGGAAGTGAGCACCTGCCCCGAAGGCTGCCTGCCATCCGATCTGAACGACGCCGGGGAGCCGGATGTTTGCCCGGAATGCCGCCGCAAGCTGGAAGCGGGAGAATCAATCACTCGGCTGGAACCTGTGAAACTGGTCGAACTGCCGCTCAATGCGCGCCTGGAAGACGTGGTTGGTGGTGTTAATGAACGCATCGCCGTGCAGCAGAATCGGGTCCGGTTGGAGCGCGGCATCCTGGCCCGTGCGGATCAGAACCTGCTGTACATTGATGAAGTGAATCTTCTGGATGATATGATCGTCGATGCCATCCTCGATGCGTCGGCGCAGGGCAGTTATACCGTCCGGCGCGGAGCAATGGCGGGGACGTATCGATCCCGGTTTGTGCTGATCGGGTCGATGAACCCGGAAGAGGGGCGGCTCCGACCGCAGATCATGGATCGCTTTGGGCTGCGCGTGCCTGTGCAGGGATTGGTAGGACGCGCCGAACGCTTCGAAGTGTACCAGCGTGTGCGCCGCTACCAGGAGAATCGTCGACGCTTCGTCCTGGAGTGGGCCGAGGTAACTGCCGCTGCCCACGAAGAGATATTGCTGGCCCGCGAGGTGCTCAAGGAAACCGTTTTGAGCGACGATGCGGTTGAGGTTGGGCTGGCGCTGGTTGAAGGGTTGGGCATCGACTCGCACCGCGCCGAATATGCTATGTTCGAGGCAGCACGGGCGCATGCGGCAGCCGATGGGCGAGACGTAGCAGATCTGCGGGATATTCGCGCCGTTGCTCCCATGGCCCTGCGCCAGCGGCGCAGCCAGTTTATGGCCGATTATTTTGTGCGCCAGTCGGAAGAAGACGCGGCTATCGACGAGCAGATGAATGCCCTGACTGCCGGATAAGCGAGTATGATGATGTCCTTTCAACGAACCTTATTCTTTTTTGCTGTTCTGACCCTGGCGCTGATCGGTTACTATGCACCCTGGTATACCCACAAGACGGCTGGCTTCACTATGAACGCCTTCGATCTGGCGGAATGGTCGAGTCTGCATCCAGCAGTGCGGAGCGAATCGCCTGAACTGCTGACCACTCTGCTGCTGCGCCTGCCGCACCTGATGATCACGGCGGCGCTGGCACTGGCGGCGAATGGGCTGCGCGAAACACGCCTCCGCTGGATCATGCGGGGCGTGGCACTGATTCTGGCGCTGCGAATGGTTCCCCCCACTGACTTTTTCCGGGCCGCATCCGACGATCCGAACTACCGCCAGATGGCACTGCTAACCGTGATCGGTGTTCTGCTGATCGTGGCAGCGCTGCCGCTCAGCCGTTTACCCAAACGCGGGCAGATGTGGTTGATCGCAGCACTGGCTGTGGTGGGGAGTGGGGCGGGCTGGAACGGACTTTCGCGGACAGATATTTTGATGGATAACTTCGAGATTAACGTGCGGATCGGCCCCGGCATTATCCTGTATACACTGGCGGCTGTCCTGCTGATCGGCGGGGCAGCGTGGGGTGATGGGGCGCTGCCGCAGCGGTTGGGCCGCCGTTCTGCGTTAGCTTCAGCTTCGGGGGGAAAATAAAAAAAACGGCGAATGACCGGTGTCAATCGCCTTTGGTGATGGATACGCGATGCGGCTGTGCCTGATCAGGTCAGCCGCATTTGTATGCCAGATAACTACATATTGTTTTCAATGTAGTTGATAGCGTCGCCAACGGTGGTGATTTTCTGAGCGGTCTCGTCAGAAATCTCGCCGCCGAATTCTTCCTCGAACGCCATGATCAATTCGACCAGATCGAGCGAGTTCGGCTTCCAGGTCTTCACGGAAACGAGCTTCTGGTTTGACCTTGTCCGGATCGACACCGAGCAGCTCGACAATGATCCCCTTAATCCGCTCCTTGAGTCTGTTGCCATGTGATTATTCCTCCAGTGGTATAGATGGATTCGTGAACTCAAATCGGGGCAGCGTCGCCGCGCCAGTTAACTTAGCAACTCTACACCGAAAAGCGAACATCTGCTATATTTTGTGTTCGGAGTGTAGAGTGTACATGCTCTGTTGAACGCTGTCCAGAAGTATTCCCAACTCTAAGGAACACCGCCCTATGCCGGAAGTTACGCCAGGTTCTCAGACCGAACGCCGGAAAGATGAGCACATCCGCATCAACCTTGAACAAGATGTCCAGTTCCCTCGGCTGACAACCGGGTTGGAACGCTACCGCTTTTTGCACCAGGCCCTGCCCGAATTGGATCTACCGTCGGTCAACACTCAAACCACGTTTTTGGGGAAACCTCTCGACAGCCCGATCCTGATCTCTTCGATGACCGGGGGAACAGAGCGCGCACAAAATATCAACCGCTTGCTAGCCGAAGCAGCCCAGGAAGCGCGCATCGCGCTGGGGCTGGGATCCATGCGCGCATTGGTTGAGGATCGTCTCGCTGCTGAGCACTTATCGATGTGCGGGCGATTGCGCCGGATATCCTGCTGCTGGCGAACCTGGGCGCGGTACAGTTAAACAAGGGATACGGCGTTGACGACTGCCGCCGGGTGGTTGACCTCGTGCAGGCCGATGCGCTGATCCTGCACTTTAACGCCCTGCAAGAGGCGGTTCAGCCCGAAGGTGATACAATTTCAAAGGACTGTTGGATAAAGTAGAAAAGGTCTGCCGCCAGTTGGAAGTCCCGGTCATTGCGAAAGAAGTCGGCTGGGGGTTTTCACCGCAGGCGGCACGCCAACTGGTCGAGGCGGGCGTAGCCGCCATTGATGTGGCAGGTTCCGGCGGCACATCGTGGAGCGAAGTGGAATATCACCGCTCACCAACGGCCCGTGCATGCCAATGTCGCCCGCAGTTTTGCTGACTGGGGCATCCCAACGGCGGATAGTTTGCTCTATGTGCGTGAAGCAGCACCCGATCTGCCACTGATTGCCAGCGGCGGTTTGCGGGACGGTGTCGATATCGCCAAGTGTATTGCGCTGGGGGCCGATCTGGGCGGGATAGCCGGACCATTCCTCAAGGCCGCAGACCAGTCGCTAGAGGATGTCCGGCAGTTGATCTGGGAACTGGCGGCCCAGATTCGGATCGCCATGTTTGCCAGCGGAGCCGCCGATATCGCGGCGCTCAAACAAACGCCGCTGATGCAATCATGAACCAGCCAGTAACCGGCTCGCCTCGTTCAACGAATCTCCAGCGGCGCGGACGTGGAGCAGCCCCTGGCTGATGGTATCCGGGCTGGGCTGTTGTCCAGGGCGGGTACATTCGGCCTGCCACAAGCGCACCGCCTCGTTGATGTCAATGGCTGCGTTGCGCAGCAGAGTCACCAGCGGTTCATAATCCTCGTCGCCTTCCGCGCTTATTCCATCCGGATCGGGCGAGGACAACATTTGCCCGCAGGCAACCTGCTGGTTATCGGCCAAATTTTCCCATACATCCGAGATTGCCTCATGAGCATCGTGCAGCGTTTCGTAATCGCGCTGGAGATGCAGGTAAACGGGGGAGAGTGTCGCAAACGGTGGCCGGGTTGGCGCGGGAGTTTCGTTCTGCGGTTTGGGTTTTGAGCCGTTTCCACAAGCGGCAAGCAGGATCAGCACCCCCAACAGGTAGATTGTTTTCGCGCGCATCATTCCCCCGTTTGTTAGACAAATTCCTCAAAAACCCGATTACTGAGCAGCCGTCCATGCTTCGTCAGACGGACTCGATCATTGGCTGTTCGCTCGACCAGACCGTATTCGATCATCCGCTCCAGTTCAGGGCCATAAACGGACCATAGATCATGCCCATAACGCGCTGCAAAATCATCCAGAGCGACTCCTTCTACCAGCAGGCGCAGTCCCATCAGCATCATTTCGGCCATTGATTCCTGGGCATCGATGGGAATGATCTCCTCAGCAGCAGCCGACAGTGGGAATGGCCGTGATCCACTCTGTGCGTTGATGCGGGCAATGTAGTGGGCTGGCAGCAGCACATTCGAATAACGGATGCCAGCCGCATAACCGTGCGCGCCTGCACCCAAGCCCAGATACGGCAAATTGCGCCAGTAGTGGATATTGTGGCGGCAGGCATACCCTGGTTTGGACCAGTTGCTCACCTCGTACTGCTCAAAGCCAGCAACCTCCAGTCGTTCGGTTGCCCAGTCGTACATATCGGCTGCCAGATCATCATCGGGCAAGGGAAGCTTACCACGCTGAACCTGCCGCTGCATGGGCGTGCCATCTTCCAGGCCCAGCCCATACAGGGAGAGATGATCCGGTTCAAAGGAGAGCGCCGTATCCAGACTTTTTTGCCACATCTCAAACGATTGGTGCGGCACACCGTAAATCAGGTCCAGACTGATATTGTCGAACCCGGCACGGCGCGCCATTGTGACTGTTGTTTGGACATCTTCAACGCTGTGGCCACGCCCAAACAGGCGCAGTTCCTGTTCATGGGCGGACTGCATGCCAATACTCAGCCTGTTCACCCCAATGTGCAGCAGATCATCCAGGTAGGTCTGGTTGACAGAGCCGGGATTTGCTTCGAGCGTGATTTCAGCATCAGCGGACAGGGCAAACATCTCGGCACAGGTTTCGATGATTGTGTTGATTCCGGATACCTGGATCAGGCTCGGTGTACCGCCGCCAAAGTAGAGCGTGTGCACCGGACGATGCGTCTCGTTTCCTACCAGCCGCACCTCGCGGGCAAGTGCATTCATATAGGGGGCCATCTGATCGGTTAAGCCAGTATAGGTGTTAAAGGCGCAGTAGCTGCACCGGGTCTGGCAGAACGGAATGTGTACATAGACTGCCAGGAGTTGTTCGTTTGGGTTTGTGCTCATCTGCGAGCCGATATCCAGCCTCTATCTTAACGGATTGCGGGAACCCTATGGGGACACTATAATAGCCACAAATCAGTATGTTATCCATACCCCACGTCTACTCATGTAATCATTTATTTATAAGGTTATAGGTCGATGGTCGATACTCAGAAGTTTTCAAAAAACATTCCCGATCAACCACCGGGCGAATTCTCTTCAACCAGGGGCTGTCTTGCAGGGCCGCTACCGAATAACCGGCGTGATTGGTGTTGGCGGTATGGGGTCCGTTTATCAGGCTCGCGACTTACGCTTCCCGAACGTGGTACGATATGTAGCCGTCAAAGAAATGCTTAACCTGACCACCGATCCGAGCGTGCGCGAGATGACGTTGAAAACGTTTGAGCGTGAGTTGGATATGTTGGCCGCGTTGAGCCACCCGGCTGTGCCTGAAATCTACGACTATTTTTCCAGCAAAGATCGTGCCTATCTTGTCATGGAATATATCAACGGGCGCGACGTAGAGGCTATTGTCAATTCGGTCACTGAATTTATGCCTGTAGAAACCGTACTCAATTGGGCAATGGAACTTTGCGATGTGTTGGGGTATCTGCATCGCCATGAGCCAGAACCTATTATTTTCCGCGATGTCAAACCTTCCAATATCATGGTCGATCAGCATGGCAAAATCAGACTGATTGATTTTGGCATTGCCAAAACCTTTCAGGTCGGGCAAAAGGGCACCATGATTGGAACCGAAGGCTATTCGGCCCCGGAGCAGTATCGCGGCGAAGCCAGCCCTGCCAGCGATGTCTATGGGATTGGCGCGACATTTCACCATATTCTGACTCGCCGTGATCCCCGCCTGGAACCACCCTTCACCTTTGCCGAGCGCCCAATCCGGGAAGCGAATTCGAACGTTCCCGCTGAACTTGATGCGATTATCATGAAGGCGCTAGCCTTTAACCCCGAAGAGCGCTATGCCAACGCTTCTGTCATGAAAGCTGAGTTGGAAAAACTCAAGCCGGAACCGGGTGGCATTCGCGTCATGAGCAAGGTAGCAGAACAAACATCCTGGGATCAGGCGCATGGCGGTGTCGCGGCGCTCTGGCGCTTCCAGTGCGAGGATGAGATACGTTCTTCTCCAGTGGTACATCACGGTGTCCTGTACGTCGGAGCATACGACAATAATCTCTATGCCATTAACACTAAAGACGGTTCTTTCCGCTGGAAGTATCCGGCGCAGGATGCGATTGTAACCACGCCTGCCATTGCTGAAACAGAAAATCTGGTCCTGTTCGGTTCCGTCGATCATCTGCTATATGCCGTCGATGCCCGTTTAGGCCAGCTCAGTTGGACCGTTCCGACCCAGAGTCCCGTCCAATCGTCACCGCGTGTCGCGCATGGACATGTCTTTTTTGGCAGCGACGATGGAAATCTCTATGCAGTTCGCCTTTCGACAGGCCGCGTTCAATGGAAGTGGGAAAGCGGAATTGCCATCCGGACGCGCCCCCTGGTTGTCGGGGAAATGATTATTGTGGGGCAGGAATCGGGCGACTGCGCCGCTCTGGACCTGGCTGGACAGGTCATCTGGCGTTTTAAGGCCAAACGAGCTGTCAATTCCTCTCCCGTTGAGCATGATGGTCTTATTTTCTTTGGATCGCTTGACTGGCAGATTTATGCATTGGATATGACACGCGGCTGGAAGGCGTGGATATTCCGCACCAACAAACCCGTTATTTCGTCACCGGCTGTTGGAGATGGAAAAGTGTTCGTTGGGTCGGTAGATGGCAGCCTGTATGCTATCGATCTGGCCAGCGGTAAGGAAAAATGGCATTATCAGACAGGTGGTCAGGTTACATCGTCGCCCGTCTACGTGGATGGCCTCGTGTATTTTGGCAGCATTGACGGTAAAGTGTACTGTTTGGAAGCGCGAAATGGGAATCTACGTTGGAGTTTCGAGACTGGAGGACCCATTCCGTCTTCGCCAGCCGTACATGACGGAGTAGTTTATATTGGTTCGATGGATCACTATATCTATGCGCTGAAGGCGTAATGTGCCGGGGACAAAACTATGGATTTCTTGCGCCGAATATTCGGCCTTTCTACCGAATCAACTGCTGCGCCGCAAGGTGATGGAATTACGATCACACACGGGGAGGTTGAAACGGCCAGTCCCCCTCCGGAGCCTGTGATTGCTGCTCCGGCGCAGAAAGAACCGATTGTAGAAAATCTAAGCGATACATTGCCAATTGCTGAGACGGTTAAAGGCAACATGGATGCGGCTCTTTATGGAGGTACTCGGCCCTTGCCACCCTTGGAAACAGTCGTTGCGAAGCCTGGACAGCGCCTGACCTTCGGCCAACTTAGCGATGTTGGCATGGTCCGGGGCAATAACCAGGATTTGATGCTGAGTTTCGTCGCCTCCAGTTCAAGCGACGATGATATGCCCGATTTCGGCCTGTTCATTGTGGCCGATGGTATGGGGGGGCATCATGATGGCGAAAAAGCGTCAGCTATCACCGCGCGGATTGTTGCCCGCCACGTGCTTACTGAAATCTTCCACGCGATGCTCAGCCAGAAAATGAACGATCCTGATCGGCCAGCCATTGCGGAAATTTTGCGCGATGCCGTTCAGGAGGCGAATGGGGAGGTCACGGAGCAAATTCCCGAAGGCGGGACCACGATCACGACCAGTGTGATTCTGGGGGATATGGCCTATCTTGCCCACGTAGGTGACAGC
The DNA here is from genome assembly GCA_963753545.1 of uncultured Chloroflexia bacterium. Lineage (GTDB taxonomy): Bacteria > Chloroflexota > Anaerolineae > Aggregatilineales > Aggregatilineaceae > CAVWCQ01. The sequence continues at coordinate 2,634,439 of CAVWCQ010000008.1, read as the reverse complement.
CGCGCTTATCTCATCACCGATGATGGAATTGAGCAGATGACGCGCGATCATTCCCTGGTGCAGCGTTTGATTGAACTGGATCAGCTTACACCCGAAGAAGCTGCGGATCATCCGCAGCGCAATGTTCTCTACCGGGCAATTGGACAAAGTGAAACGTTGGATGTAGATGCCATGACACGCCGCCTGCCGCCTCGCGCACGGTTGCTTTTGTGCAGTGATGGCTTGTGGAATCTGGTGTCTGAAGACATGATCCTGGAAACGGTCCGTCGATTCAGTAATCCTCAGGAAGCGTGCGCCCATTTAATCAAGGCGGCAAACGATCGGGGTGGTTCGGACAATATTACGGCTGTGATTATTCAGATCCCAGGCTGAGTTCTTAACGAAGGCGGCGGCGAAAATTCATGGACGGATCGCGCAATCTGTATGCCATTTTGGGAATCCCGCCGGAGGCATCCTCAGACGATATTCGTGAAGCCTACAGGTTAGCTGCCCGACGTTTCCATCCGGATGCGAACACAAATGAAGGGGCCGATCTTCAGTTTCGCGATATTGCGGCGGCGTATGAGATACTGGGTAACCCTTTGCAGCGGTCCCAGTATGATAGCTCTATACGGAAGTTCAAAAACGAACCCAGTTATTATACGCTGCGCATAACACCAAGCAAGCGTGTTCTCAACACCTTAGACGAGCCGCAGGTTTATTATTTGCTGCTCGACATTGTTCCCATGCGGTTCGAGGCTCACAAACGTCAGGCTGCCAATCTCAATCTCACGCTGGTTCTGGATCGCAGCACGTCTATGCGCGGGCTGCGACTGGATAAGGTCAAAATTGCGGCACACCAGATCATCGACCAACTGACACAAGAAGATATTCTGTCGGTTGTTACCTTTAGTGATCGTGCCGACACCATCATTCCGGCTCGAACCGTGACCGACAAGATTTCGCTGCGGTCTATGGTGAGTATGATGCGCGCCGAAGGCGGCACCGAAATTTTTCATGGTTTGAACGCAGGTTTAGAGCAGTGCTCCAAACATGCCGGGCCGCGCCTGGTGAACCATATTATCCTGCTGACCGACGGGCGCACCTTTGGCGATGAAGCACAATGCCTGAAGCTCGCCGAGAAAGCGGCAGACCAGGGTATTGGCATCAGCGCGATGGGTATTGGTGAAGAATGGAATGACGAATTTCTGGACGCGATTGCTTCACGCACCGGCGGAACGTCAACCTATATCAATTCGCCAGGGGCGGTTGTCAAGTTTCTGAATGAGCGTGTCCGCAGCCTGGGCGATACATTTGTGGAACGGATGCAACTGACGATTGCCCCGGATGCAGATGTTAAGCTGGAATCGTTATTCCGGCTGCAACCCAGCCCGCAGCCCATTGAGGTTCACCCGCAGCCGATTCAATTGGGCAGCATGGAATTTAATCGGACGGCATCGATTCTCATCCAGCTCCAGATGCCTCCCAGTCCCAAAGCTGGTATTCGAACGGTGGTACGCCTCGATGTGACCGGGGATGTGATTGGATCGCAGCGTCCCGGATATAAGGTGCTCGGTGATACATCTGTTGAGTTCGCAGAGAATCCCCCTCCCGAAAATCCTCCTCTGGCCATCTTGGATGCGCTGGGCAAACTGACGCTTTATCGGATGCAGCAAAAGGCAGAAGAGTCCCTCACTCATGGCAATGTGTCTGAGGCAACTCGCCGCCTTGAAAATCTCGCGACTCGGTTGTTGGCAGCAGGGCAGGAAGATCTGGCCCAGATGGCTATTGTTGAAGCGCGCCGGGTATCCAGCACCAATATGTTGTCGGAAGAAGGGCGCAAAACACTGAAATTTGGGACACGCATGCTGCTCGCATTGCCTGAACCGCACGAAGAGAGTAATCAATGAAGACCTGTACTTATTGTGCTGCTGTTAATCGTGAAGGCGTTTTGTTTTGTGAAGAATGTGGAAATCCGCTTATGGCGGGGCAGCCTATTGTTGCAACCACAAGCAGACTTACCCAGGAAGACGAAGCGAGTCTACGCGGGCGGATCACGTGGGGGACGGCTCGTTTTGAACGACAATCATCCATCGTCGTTCATGTGCGCGATCACCCGGAACCCGTTCAACTACTTCCCAAAGATGAAATCATCATTGGGCGCTCGGACGAGGAGTTGAGTGTAAAGCCCGATCTTGATATGGCTCCTTTTGGTGGGGCGGAACAAGGTGTGTCCCGGCGGCATGCGATTATTCGCCGTGGAGAAGATACGCTGACATTGGTCGATTTGGAAAGTACAAACGGTACGCATCTGAATGGTCAGCGCCTTATTCCTAACCAGCCGCGGGTGTTGCGTGATGGAGATGAAATTCGGATGGGCCGTTTAGTATTCCATATCTTTTTCAAATAGGTGATTTCGGAGAATATTGATGTATACCATACTCATTCATGTATCTGGTGAAGAGGCGATTTTGGCGGAAGTTGAAGAATTGCCACCTCCAGGCGATCAGGTGGTCTACTGCACGAACCCGCGCAAGCGAGATGGCAAGGATTTACATTACGTTTTATCTGAGGTAACAACTATTATCGTCCCCTGGTGGCGCATCAATTTCATTGAGGTTATGCCGTCGGGTGAAGAAGAAGAGATTGTCGCCTTCTACAAAGACTAATGTGAAGGGAGTTCTGGGTACATGTCGTCTAGACCGCCGCGCGCGCTTCCGCGCGATGCCAAGCGTATTCTTGTCGTGGATGATGAGCCGCGCATGATCGGCTTTATCCGCATGAATCTTGAGTTGGAAGGGTACCAGGTTATCGAAGCGCATAATGGGCTTGAAGCGCTGGAGATGATCCGCACCCAACTTCCCGATCTGGTGCTGCTGGATGTGATGATGCCGCAGTTAGATGGATTTGAGACTCTGCGTATGCTTCGCGAATTTTCCAGCATCCCAGTGATTATGCTCACGGCGAAGGGCGAAGAAGACGACAAGGTCTATGGGCTGGAATTGGGTGCGGACGATTACGTAACCAAGCCCTTTGGATCCCGCGAACTGTCCAGTCGGGTGCGCGCCGTCCTGCGCCGCGCCGAGATTCCCAGCGCATCTCCCGATCAGGCTGTTCTAAAAGTGGATGACCGCCTGAGCGTTGATTTTAACCGGCGCGAGGTCATTGTCGCTGGGGAACATATCAAGCTCCGGCCTACCGAATACCGCCTGCTGTACCATCTCATCGAAAACGCGGGCTGGACGGTTCCTCATGAGCAGTTGTTGGCGAAGGTGTGGGGCTATGAATACCGCGACGAAACGCACTATGTTCGCCTGTATGTCAACTATCTTCGCGAAAAAATCGAGGAAGACCCGTCGAATCCCAAGTATATTCTGACGGAACGCGGTGTAGGCTACCGGTTTGTTGATTTTAAACACGACGGGCTTAAGCAGCAGTAGATAATCTGTGGTACGATTGAGATTGTCTGCGACCCCTTCAAGGAGGGTTTTGTGCCCAATCTGTACAAGGTGATTGTGACCGGCCCATTTAATTCGGGCAAAACGGCCTTCATCAGCACGATTTCGGACATCGCGGTGGTGACAACCGAGCGGAAGATCACCACTGAAGATCGCGGGATCAAGGCCGAAACAACCGTGGCGATGGACTATGGTCGTGTGGAGTTAGATGGAAAAGTTCTACACCTGAACGGCACGCCCGGCCAAGCACGTTTTGATTTTATGTGGGAAATCCTGGCGCGGGAAATGAATGGTTTTATCGTTCTGGTAGACAGCACCGATCCGCCATCGTTCCCCGATGCTGCTGAACTGATTCAATTGTTCTCAGGCTTCCACGATGTTCCCTATCTGGTCGCCGCGAATAAAACGGATTTACCGGGCGCGGCAAGCCTGTCGGAACTGCGGCGGAAGATCAATCCGGGAGATAACGTGACGGTGATGCCCTGCGTCGCCCTGCAAAAAACCAGCGTGCGGCAGGTGCTTTTACAGATCATCGAACTGATCGACCGTCACCGCAGCGGATGAGAGGTTTTTCTGTTGACTCAAAAAAACAAGCCAGGCACTCGTCCTGGCTTGTCTGTTTTATTGGTCTGGACCCTTTTGTTCCTCGGTCAGCACGTTAATCGCTGCCTGTGCCGATTTGCGCTGAGCCTCTTGCCACCCATCCTCCGATACCATGCGCTGTAAGTGAGCATAGACCGCTTCCCTCTCGTCGGAAGACAGCATTTCCCAGCCTTCCCGAATCTGATCAGGAACGCGGCTCAACAGATATCCCCAGAGGACTTCAGGATTTTCCATCGGTTTCTCTCTTACGTCGCTAATTAGCTGCGGAGGCGCTGGTATTCGCTGCGGAACTGATCGGCCATCTCCGTTTTTTGGGCTTCCGGCAAATAGCACGCCTGGACCGCGTTCAGGGCTGCCTGTTCCAATTGGTCGATACTCAGACCGCAGTCCTCAACCGCATGACGATATTCATCGACCAGCGTTGTATTAAAGAGTGCAGGATCGTCTGAATTGATCGTGACACAAACGCCTGCCTCTAGCAAGCGGCGCAGAGGATGAGCCGTGTAGGAAGGATAAACACCCAGGCAGAGGTTGCTGGTGGGATTCACTTCTAACGGAACCTGATGTTCGATCAGGTAATCGATCAGGGCAGAGTCCTCAATCGAGCGGACGCCGTGCCCCAGTCGTTCCGCCTTGAGGGCGCGCAGGGATCCCCAAACGCTTGCGGGGCCAACTGTTTCACCCGCATGAGGATTACTGTGCAGCCCGCGTGCTCTTGCCTGCTGGAAGGCTTCTGTGAAAAGTTCCGGTGGCCAGCCCACCTCCGGGCCGCCCAGTCCGAGCGCTACCACACCGCCCGCCTGCCCTTCCGGGGATGTCACCCATTCCACGACAGGATCGGCTGTCTCCGGGAAACACCGGGCAATATCGGTAATCCAGCGCATCTCAACGCCAAATTCCTGCCGTGCCTGGTCACGCCCGGCGTTGATGGCTCTCAATAGATCCGGCCAAGGCAGATTTTCATTCACATGAGTAGCGGGCGTCCAGGTGACTTCGGCATAACGAATATTCTGCTGGGCCATCTGGCATCCATATTCATAGGCAATACGCGTGAAATCCTCCGGCGTTTTCAGGCAATTGCAGATCGCCAAGAAAGATTTCGATAAAGTGATCGAAATCGCGGAAGACATACCACGCACGCACGGCGGCAGCATCTGAGGCTGGCAGTGTTACCCCGTTCTTTTTCGCCAGCGCCAGCAGGGTATCTGGACGCACGGTGCCTTCCAAATGGACATGCAGCTCTACTTTGGGCATTGATCGAACATAATCGGCCAGGGACATCTTCTATTTCTCCAGGGTGCTGTTTTTATATTGTACCGCCGCGTTGAGGAATGACTGGAACAGCGGGTGCGGGCGGTTTGGGCGGCTCAGGAATTCGGGATGGAACTGGCTGCCAACCATGAAGGGGTGATCGAGAAGTTCCATAATTTCGACCAGCCGCCCATCGGGACTCTGACCGCTGAAACAAGCGCCTGCTGCCTCAAACGATTCGCGGTACCGATTATTGAGCTCAAAGCGGTGGCGGTGGCGTTCGTCAATGGTGGTCGCCTGATAGGCAGCAGCGGCTTTTGTGCCAGGAGTCAGGGCGCACGGATACACACCCAATCGCATTGTGCCGCCCAGGTTGGTTACGTTATGCTGGTCGGGCATCAAGTCGATTACCGGATGTTCGGTGGCGCTGTCAAACTCGGTACTGTTGGCTTCTTCCAGACCGAGTACGTTGCGGGCAAACTCGATGCTCATCACCTGCATACCGAGACACAGCCCAAGATAGGGAATGCGCCGGGTTCGGGCATATTCAGCCGCCTGAACTTTTCCTTCTACGCCGCGTTCGCCAAATCCGCCAGGGACAACGATGCCATGCACTGTTTCCAGGATATCCCACCCCTTGTCTTTTTCCAGATCACCGGAATAAATCCATTCGATCTCAAGCTTATGATCTTCGGCGGCGGCGGCGTGAGAGAGGGCTTCTTTAACGCTCATATAGGCGTCGTGCAGTTCGACATACTTGCCGACAATCGCGATCCGCACGGGTTCGCTGACGCGGCGCATGCGGGCGACAAGGTCGCGCCATTCATCTAACTGGGGTGGTACAGCGTTCAATTTCAACTGCTCAACAATATAATTGCCCAGCCCGGAATCTTCAAGCACCAGCGGCACATCATAAATGTTGTCTGTTGTCTCCAGTGGAATCACAGCCCGGGGATCCACGTCGCAGAACAAGGCGATTTTGCCGATCATATCACGGCTGACAGGATGATCGGTGCGCGCAATGATCACCTGTGGCTGAACACCGATGCCGCGCAGTTCCCGCACGCTATGCTGCGTCGGTTTGGTTTTTAATTCACCTGTCGCCCCGATGTACGGTAGGAACGTGACATGAACGTACAGTGTGTTTTCGCGCCCAACATCGGTGCGCAGTTGGCGGATCGCTTCGAGGAACGGCTGGCCTTCGATGTCGCCTACCGTGCCGCCAACTTCGACAATAATCACATCGGGATCGTTTTTCTGGCCCACCAGGGCAATGCGCCGTTTGATCTCGTTGGTGATGTGCGGGATCACCTGGATCGTCCCGCCCAGGTAGTCGCCTCGCCGTTCCTTGCCGATCACCTCCGAATAAATCTGCCCCGTCGTGACGTTGCAGGTACGATCCAGCTTTTCGTCAGTAAAGCGTTCATAATGGCCCAAGTCGAGGTCGGTTTCCGCGCCATCCGCCGTGACGAATACTTCGCCATGCTGATACGGACTCATCGTGCCCGGATCAACATTGAGATAGGGGTCCAGTTTTTGAATGGCGACCTTCAGGCCGCGCGCTTTGAGAATTCGTCCAATTGCTGCTGCGGTGACGCCTTTGCCGACAGAGCTAACGACGCCTCCCGTGCAGAAGATGAATTTAGGCATTCCTGTTCCTCTCTGTGTTTTGAACGGCCATCAAAAAAAGAGACGGGGAGAGTAAGGCATCTTGCCCACGCTCCCCGTCGCCAAGGTTCGTAATTGGGGGTTGAATGACAACCCGGTGATTAGACCAACTTTTCAAGATCGTCTGCTGCACGACGCATATCCAGGAACACAAGTCCCAACTTGGCGCTTTCGCGTACCAATGCAGTCAGGACGGCTTCTTCACCAACGGACATCAGGATGACAAATCCTTTGTTCCCACGAATATAAACCTGATCGAGCATGCCCCGTCCCAACTCGTTGGCGATTCGCTCACCAAGGGACAACATAGCGGCGGACATGGCGGAAACGCGGTCTTCTTCAACACCTGCCGGTAAGGAGGATGCCATAATCAAACCGTCCACGCTGACCACGGCAGATGCTTCAATGTCCGGCGTGCCTACTTGCAAGTCACGCAGGCGATCAACCATTAATTCTGTCCGTGATTTTGCCATGGATCGTACTCCTTTCCCACTAGGGGATCCGGCAGATGAAGTAAATTCTTTTTTAAGCCTGGTATCATATAGCAGGACGCCTGCATAATAGCATAAGCACTGATCTACGTCAATAAATCACACTTTCGATTGTGAATTTTTCATGATTTTTCGCGAACCTGGCGTTTTTCCACCCGCCGATAGTTGCGGTCAGCTTCAAATCGGTTACGATTGGGAAGATAAAGATAAGGAAAGCATGACTCTGGTCTAGTTCTCAATTTGTGGTAAAACAGATATAATTTGATTTGCCTTCCATTGTTCATTATTGGTGAGAAGCAGGTAACTCAACCATGCCCTCGGTCCCTCGTATTGTTGTGGTAGATGCCACTCATGAAGTGGCGCGCATTGTGCGCGGCGCGCTGGCGCTTTTAAACCGCCAGCATGTTTTGATCGAAGTTCCAGATGCTGAAAATGCCCTGGAAGAGATTGCCTATTCGACACCTGCTCTTGTCGTGACGGCTTACCAAATCCCAGGCTACAGCACAGGCGTCGATCTGGCCGCGCAGGTTTGCCATGGATCACTAGGAACGCCTGTGATCGTGCTGGCTGCCGAAGAAGATCCTCGTTTGGACGAGCGAGCACTGGCCGAAGCGCCGTTCCAGTATTATATGCGCCCGGTCGGTGAACCCTTCCTGCGCGGGCTGCGTTTCGCACTTGACGGGGAGTCGGCGGTTGTCGCTGAACAGCAGGTCGTCCAGCCGGAATCCGATTTGGGGCCTGTGCCATCGATTGAGGTGCGGGCGCTGCGTACCATTATCCTTTCGTTGATGCGTGATGTGGGCGCAATGGGCGTTATCCTGGCCGATCGCACGGGGCGCGTCCTGGTTGATGAGGGCGCGACAGGCTATGTTGACCGGGAAAAACTGGCGGTTATATTGGGGCCATCCTTTGCCCGTTCCACCGACATCAGCCCCTTGATCGGCGGTCACGCCTGGACTATGCATTATTACGATGGCGAACGGCTGGACGTGTTCGGGCTGTCGCTCGGCGCGCACTTCTTTATGTGCCTGATTTTTGAAGGCTCAAACCGCGCCGCCTTTGGAGCGGTGATGATGTTTGGCCGCCGAGCTGCTGACCAGATGATCGATATGCTGGGTGAAGCAGCTTATCTGATCAAGCAGCCGGAGCCGCTGCCTGCGCCAGTCAAGGAAAAGCCTGCGCCCAAAAAGGAACCGCAGACGGCTGTTGAGGCTCCTGCTCCACGTCTGGCGAAAAAACCCGCCGAGACACCCGCTCCAAAGAGTAAAGCGAAGCCCGAACCTCAACCGCTGGAAAATCTTAACTTTGATGCCGACTCTTTATTCGGACAGGCGATTGACGAAAACCTTGCCGACAGCCTGTTTTCGGCGGAAGCACTGGAAAGTCTCGCCTCGTCGATGATTTCGGAAAACGGGGAACGGGTTGGGTATGACGAAGCGATTGACATGGGTATTCTGGATGAGTCGTAGTTTCCTTTCTTAGAAATAGTAGTCAGCTTTTTCTCACGCCCGTTTTGCAGACGGGCGTGCTGTTTTACCGGCTCAATAAGTTGAATGGCACTTGCTCACACAGCCCGCTCATAGTAGAGTTTTGGGAAGCTTTTTGCATAGTAATTCTTATGGAGAAACGATTATGTCAGTACCGAGTGACCTCGAAATTGCACAGGCCGCAACGATTCACCCCATTTTGGAAATTGCAGCGAAACTGGGCCTGACAGCGGATGACCTGGACCTCTATGGCCAGCACAAAGCAAAAGTGCACCTGAGCGTGCTGGAAAAATACCGTGACCGCCCACTGGGTAAATATATCGATGTCACCGCGATCACTCCCACCCCGCTGGGCGAGGGTAAAACGACAACAACCGTGGGCCTGACACAGGCGCTGGGATGCCTGGGTCATAACGCCGTGACCTGCATTCGCCAGCCGAGCATGGGACCGACTTTTGGCATCAAAGGCGGCGCGGCAGGTGGTGGATACAGCCAGGTCGATCCCAATGGAAGAATTCAACCTGCACCTGACGGGCGATATTCACGCAATCAGTGTGGCTCATAATCTCGTCGCGGCAGCGATTGATGCGCGCTACTTACCACGAATACCGCCTCTCCGATCAGGAACTGGCGAAAAGCGGGCTGGAACGGATTGATATCGATCCCTACGGTCTGACCTGGAACCGCGTGATGGATATGAATGACCGGGCGCTGCGTCATATTGTCATTGGCCTGGGCGATAAACTGGGATGGATTGGCAGCGCCAGACAGGGTTACGATATTACGGTTGCCAGCGAACTGATGGCGATCCTGGCGCTGACAACCGGCCTCAAAGATCTGCGCGAGCGGGTAAGCCGAGTGGTGGTGGGTACGAGCAGCGCGGCAAACCGATCACCCTGGAAGATGCTGGGTGTAGCCGGAGCGGTTACGGTGCTGCTGAAAGATGCCATTATGCCTAACCTGATGCAGACGTTGGAAGGGCAGCCCGCGTTTGTCCATGCTGGACCATTTGCGAATATCGCGCATGGCAACAGCAGCATCCTGGCTGACCAGATCGCGCTGCGGCTGGGGATTATGTGGTGACGGAAAGCGGCTTCGGTGCGGATATCGGCATGGAAAAATTCTTCGATATCAAGTGCCGCTATTCCGGCTTGGTGCCGAATGCGGTGGTGCTGGTGGCGACGATTCGCGCCCTGAAGATGCACGGCGGCGGGCCTCGCGTCGTAGCCGGGCCATCCCCTGGATGCGGCGTACACCGATGAAAACCTCGCCCTGCTCGAAGCGGGCGCGGCGAATCTGGCGAAGCACATCGATATCGCGCGCAAGTTCGGCGTGCCTGTTGTGGTCGCTGTCAACCGTTTCAGCACAGATACAGATGCTGAGATCGCCCTGGTCAGGCGCATTGCCGAAGAAGCAGGCGCGGAAGCAGTGGCAATGGCCGATCACTGGGCGAATGGTGGTAAGGGAGCCATTGAGCTGGCCGAAGCAGTGGTTGCTGCCTGTGAAAAACCAAGCAATTTCAACTTCCTTTACCCACTCGATCTGCCGATCAAGACCAAGATCGAGACAATTGCCAGGGAAGTCTATGGAGCAGATGGCGTTAAATATGAGGCGCTTGCTGAACGCCAGATCAAGCAGTACGAACAGGCGGGATATGGCAACCTGCCGATCTGCATGGCAAAAACACATCTCAGCCTGAGCCATGATCCGTCCCTGAAGGGTGTGCCAAAAGGCTTTATGCTGCCGATCCGCGAGGTTCGGGCCAGTGTTGGGGCGGGGTTTGTCTATCCTCTGGTTGGCGAAATGAGCACGATGCCTGGTCTGCCATCTCACCCAGCTTTTATGGATGTGGACCTGGACGAGAACGGAAAGATTGTCGGATTGTTCTAAGGGTCCGGTATAGGCTAGAAAGGTAGGGCAGGATGGCAAACATGGATCCTCAGGTCAAACAGGCAATGAGCCTGTTTAAAGCCGGGCACAAGGAAGAAGCCAGGGCTATCTTGATGGAGGTCGTTGATAAGGACGAGCATAACGAGCAGGCCTGGTTATGGCTGAGCGCTATGGTTGACAGCCTGGAAGAGCAGCAGATCTGCCTGGAAAACGTACTCTCGATCAATCCTGCTAACGAACGCGCCCGCAAAGGGCTGGATACGGTCAGCCAGAAGATTGCCGCCCAGAACAGCGGGGGTGGATTTCATGCCGCCGGACCCAACGCCTCCACCTGCCCCGCCGCCCAGTCGCTCTGGTGGCGGAATGCCAATTGGTGCTGAGTTTGCTTCGTTTGATGCGCCTCCGCCGGACAGTTCATTCGACAGTTGGCTGTCACAGGGCACTGATAACAGCAACGCGTTCGGTTCCCCCAGCAGCGTTGATTGGTCACGCCCGGATGCACCAGCAGCCCACGGCAGCGGCAAAAATGTCGAACTGCCCTCGGAACAGGAGTATGATTCCTGGCTGCAAAATCTGAGCCTGGGAACTGGCGGCACAAGTGAGCCGCGGCCCAGTTTCGAGAGTGGCGGAACGGGCCAGTTCGGAGACACCTCATTTATGGTTGATTCCGGACCGTTTGAGCAGGACTCTCCATCGCCCAGCAGTAAAGTGGATGGCTCTTACCAGCCATCTGAATCCCCTTCCTGGGGCAATGAAGCCAGCCCAGAGCCGCCCGTTCCCTCTCGCAGCCAGCAGTCTATGGATCGGGGATTCTCGTCCGGCGTGGATGATTTAGACAGCCTCCGGGCCAAAGCCAGCCCGCCTGCGTTTGGCAGTCCTTTTGGCTCGTTTGGCAACGAACCAGCCGAAGAGGAAATGCGTTTTGATTTTGATGACGATACAGGTGATAACGATCAGGAATATGCCTCGGTGTTTGGCGGTGAACCTGGACGAGCGCCCGCTGGCAAAACAACCGACTATTACCAATACATCCCCACGGATATCGAAGCGTTGGACAGCGGGGGCGGCGCGCGCGGGTTTCTCACAACAGGCGGCGTGATTGTGCTTGGCTTGCTCAACCTGATTGCAGTCGTTTTTCTGCTGATGGGATTGGTAGGCTGAGAAGACTGCCGTTTCTTGCAGTATAGACTAAAATGGCGTTGAGGTCGCATGGCTACCCCAGCGCCATTTTTTCTGCCTGAAAGGTTTGCTGAATGACCGAGTTCTTCGATGTGCTTCCACCCGATGAGGCCCGCTCTCGCTGGCTGGCGCAGATTTCGCACCGTGCGGGCACAGAACGGCTCCGAACGCTCGACGCGCTGGGCCGTGTAACCGCAGATGCCGTGATGAGTCCTGAAGCGCTGCCCGCTTTTCAACGCTCGACAGTGGACGGTTTTGCTGTGCGTGCCGCTGATACTTTTGGCGCGTCCGATTCTCTACCCGCCTATCTGCGCGTGGTCGGGGAAGTCGTGATGGGGCAAGGACGCATCCATCCCATTAGCATCTGGTGGAGCGCTTCTCATCCATACAGGGGGCATGCTGCCTCCCGGTGCGGATGCTGCCGTGATGGTCGAGCATACCCAGCTTTTTGGCGCTGATGAGATTGAAGTGCTCAGGCCAGTGGCACCGGGGGAAAATGTGCTGCAAGTCGGGGAAGATGTACAACCGGGTGAGCAGATATTGCCAGCAGGCCACCGGCTGCTGCCGCAGGATATCGGAGCGCTGCTGGCACTGGGACTGGTCGATCAACTAAGGGTGGTTCGCCCGCCGCGTGTTTGCCTCTTTTCGACAGGTGACGAACTGGTCAGCCCGGAGTCGAAGCATATCGAGCCGGGACAGGTACGGGATATCAACAGCGCGACGATCTGGGCGCTATGCCAGCGTGCAGGGGCCGATTGCGCGTATGATGGGCATCATTCCCGACCAGCCAGATGCGCTTCAGGCGGCATTAACAAGCGCGCTCCCAGAGTCGGATATGCTGGTCGTGACAGCAGGCAGCAGTGTCAGCGTGCGTGATAAAACCGCCGAGGTGATCAACCGTTTGGGCACGCCGGGCGTGCTGGTACACGGCGTTGCCGCGCGCCCCGGCAAACCTACTATTCTGGCTGTTGTCGAGGGTAAACCCGTGATCGGCCTGCCCGGAAATCCTGTATCCGCGATGGTGATGTTTAGTCTGTTTGGGCTGCCTGCGATTGCCCATTTGATGGGAACGGTACAGCCGATTCAGGCGCACACGGCGGCACGGGTGGCGGCGAATGTTCCATCAGCAGCGGGCCGGGAAGATTATGTCCCGGTGCGGCTGTTTGAGCGTGATGGAGAGCAGTGGGCTGAACCCGTATTCGGCAAAAGTAATCTGATCTTTACCCTGGTTCGCGCAGACGGCTTGCTCAAAGTGCCGTTGAACGTAACCGGAATGCGCGAAGGATCGTGGGGAGAGGTGGTGCTGTTTTGATGAACGAGGATCAACGCGAATTCTACCTGGAAGATATTCCCTTACCCGAAGCGCTGGCGCGGCTGCAAGCGGCACTGGAGGCGGTCGGAAAGTGGGAGCCGCTGCCGGGCGAATGGGTCCCGTTGGATGAGGCATTAGGGCGGGTGACGGCTGATCCTATTTATGCCAAGGTCAGTTCACCGCATTATCACGCCGCTGCGATGGATGGATACGCGGTCTGGGCGGCAGAGACCTTTGGCGCGACCGAAACCCGGCCACTGGCTCTGGCGGTCCCTGAACAAGCGGTTCCAGTCAACACAGGAGGGGCGCTGCCGGATCATACCAATGCTGTGATCATGATCGAGCAGACGCAGCCGGGTGAAAACACAATCCAGATTTACGCGCCTGCTGTGCCCTGGCAGCATGTACGGATGATGGGCGAGGATATGGTCGCCACGGAACTGATTCTGCCTGCCAATCACAAGCTGCGCCCGTTTGATCTGGGGGCGATTGCCGGGTGTGGGTACGATCAGGTGCGGGTCCGCCGCCGCTCACGAGTAGCGATCCTGCCAACAGGGAACGAATTGATCCCGCCAGGACAAGCGCCGCAGTCCTGGTGAGGTGATCGAATACAACAGCATTGTACTCGGCGCGCAGATCCGGGAGTCAGGTGGGGAGTTTGTGCGCCAAAAGCCGCTGCCTGACAATTTGCTTTCCATTCAGGAAGCTGTTTCCGAAGCGGCACGTGATCACGATCTGGTGCTGGTGCTGTCCGGCTCATCGGCAGGAGCCAAAGACTACACAGCGCAGGCAGTGCGGGCAACGGGCAAGCTTTTGGTGCATGGCGTGGCGGTGCGGCCCGGACATCCGGTGATTATCGGCATAGTGGGCAATGTGCCTGTGATTGGCGTGCCAGGTTACCCGGTCTCGGCGGCTCTGACCGGAGAATTGTTTATCCGTCCCCTGCTGCTCCACTGGTCTGGTCTACCCGCCCCTCAGGCGGAACGACTGCGCGCTACGCTGACCCGCAAAATCACATCGCCAACCGGGGATGACGATTTTGTGCGCGTGACGGTGGGCAAGGTCGGGGATCGTGTATTGGCTACGCCGTTGTCACGTGGGGCGGGCGTCATTACGTCACTGGTGCGGGCGGATGGCCTGCTGCACATCCCCCGTTTCAGCGAAGGGGCAGATGCGGGAAGTCCTGTAGACGTGCTGCTCTACCGCGCCCGCGCAGGAAATCGAGCGTACAGTCGTGGCGGTGGGAGTCACGATCCGATGCTGGACCTGCTGGGGCAGCATCTGGCAGCGCGCTTTCCCGGCTTCCGATTGACATCGGCTAACGTGGGCAGTCTCGGCGGGTTGGTTGCCCAGCGGCGCGGCGAAGCGCATCTTATCCGGTACGCATCTGCTGGACCCGGAGACGGGCGAGTATAATGTGTCCTATATCCACCGCACGGTGGGCGATATCCCGGTTCGCGTCGTGACATTTGTCCACCGCGAACAGGGCTTGATGGTCGCCCCGGCAATCCGTTGGAGGTTCGCTCCCTGGATGATCTGCCGCGCCTGCGCATCGTGAACCGCCAGCGAGGGGCAGGGACGCGGGTGCTGCTTGATTATGAACTGGAAAAACGGGGCATCAACGCAACTCAGATCGATGGATATGACCGGGAAGAGTATACGCATCTGGCAGTTGCGGCTGCTGTCGCGTCGGGCAGCGCGGACTGTGGAATGGGCATTCGCAACGCGGCTCTGGCGCTGGGCCTGGACTTTATCCCCCTGACGCTGGAACGTTACGATCTGGTGATTCCAGAAGCCTTTATCGATCTGCCGATGATCCAGCATGTGCTGGCGCTGCTGACAGACGAGACGTTCCGGGCTGCGGTTGCGGCCCAGCCCGGTTATATCGTCACGTCAATGGGGGAGCCAGTTGCGGTATAATCTGCTTACTCTGGCAGCCCGGCGGACATGGCCTTGAACCAGTTTTCGGGAATATGGGATACTTTGCCGTCGTGGTTGATACAGACGTGTTTGGAATAGCCGGTCACATGCACCTGTTTCGTTGCCGCATCTACAATCTCGTAGCCAAAGGTCATCCCCCGGCTTTTTAGCTCTTCGACCCAGCAGCGAACCGTAATTTGCTGACCGTAGCGGGCCGGGTAATGATAGCGGGCGTGGACTTCACCCACCGTCAGATAGTAGCCACTGTGTTCAAAGTCGGCATAACTCGCGCCTCGGACGCGGGAATAGTGGCTGCGGGCCTCTTCAAAGTAGATGATATAACTGGAATGGTGAACAACAGCCATCGCGTCGGTTTCGGCGTAGCGCACATAAAACGTGTTTTCTGAAACAAACCGATCAGTCGGGGCCACAAGACTCACTCCTTTGAAATGAAAAACCGGCT
The DNA here is from genome assembly GCA_963753545.1 of uncultured Chloroflexia bacterium. Taxonomy (GTDB): domain Bacteria; phylum Chloroflexota; class Anaerolineae; order Aggregatilineales; family Aggregatilineaceae; genus CAVWCQ01. Next base: position 2,618,738 of record CAVWCQ010000008.1, on the reverse strand, counting down.
GCATTCTAGCGACTGTGCCAGCCGGGCGCAACCTTCAAGTCAGGATAAAAATGATGAGCGAACGTTTTGAAGAAATCGAACTAAAAGCGGAGGAAGCCGGAGAGCGCCTGGACAAACTGCTAGCCACAGAGTTTGACCAATTCTCTCGCGTTCAGATTCAGGCTTTGATCCAGGATGAGCAGATCACAGTTAATGGCAAGATCGTCAAGTCGTCTTACCGGGTCGAAAATGGCGATGTGATTCGGGCTAAACTGCCGCTGCCGGAAGAACAGACAGCGACGCAGGCCGAGGATATCCCACTCGATATCCTGTACGAAGATGATCAATTCGCGGTGATTAACAAACCCGCCGGGATGGTCGTGCACCCGGCGTTTGGACACACCTCCGGGACGCTGGTCAATGCGGTGTTGGCCCGCTGGCCTAAGATTGCTGATTTCAGCGAGCCGAGCCGAGCCGGGATTGTGCATCGCCTCGACAAAGAAACATCGGGTGTGATCGTGGTCGCCAAAACAGCACCGGCGCTGATATACCTGCGCGAGCAGTTTAAGTCCCGCAATGTGCACAAGCGCTATCTGACGCTGGTTGAAGGAATGCCTGATACGCCGGATGGGTTGATTGACGCGCCGATAGGCCGCGATCCGAATCAGCGCAAGAGGATGGCTGTCACGCGGGATGGGCGGGAGGCTGTGACCGAATTTCATGTGCTGGAAACCTATGCCGAGCATAGTTTGCTGGAAGTGCTTCCCAAAACGGGCCGCACGCACCAGATTCGCGTCCATCTGGCTTTTATCGGGCACCCGGTGGTGGGGGACAGCGTGTATGGGTACCGCAAGGGCCGGATCAAGATGAAGCGCCATTTTTTGCACGCGGCTTCGATCCGGTTTGAACTGCCGAATACCGGTGAAGCCCTGGTTGTCGAAGCGCCGCTGCCCGTTGGATTACAGGATATCCTGAGCAAGCTGCCCCGCTGATGGAGCGTTGTCTGTGATTTATATCCGTGTGCCCGATTTTGAGATGATCGATACGGAAGGCGAGCGCGTCCGGCTGTCGGACTATCGCGGCAAGAAACATGTCGTGCTGGTCTTTAACCGGGGCTTTATGTGACCGTACTGCCGCGCGCACATGGCGCAGTTGCGCCAGGATTATTCGTCATTTGTCGAACGCGACGCCGAGATTATTGTCGTTGGCCCCGACAGCCTGGAAGCCTTTGAAACCTATTGGCAGCGGGAAAATCTGCCCTTTGTCGGGTTGGCTGATCCCAAACATATCGTGGCGGACCAATATGGGCAGCAGGTAAAACTGCTCAAACTGGGGCGGATGCCAGCCCTGGTACTGATCGATAAAACAGGGGTGGCGCGCTATCACCATCTTGGCGATTTGATGAGTGATATTGTGCCCGATGCGGTGCTGCTGGCCCAACTGGATCAAATCAATGGAGAGAGTCAGTGATTCCGCTTGACAAATATTAGCTCATATGTTCTAATCTGTTCGGTTCTACACTTGCAACATCGGCTTTTTGGCGCTACATTTAGGCTGGAAGCCCCGGCCCATACGAGATAATCCCCACGATGAGGAGAACCCATGCGTGAGATCACGATTGCAACCGTACAAATGAAACCGGCTCTCGGTGAGTCGGAAGACAACCTGGTAAAGATGTCGGACTTTGTGTCCAAAATTGCTTCGCAGCAAAAAGTGGATTTGATTGTTTTCCCCGAACTGGCGACCAGCGGCTATGAACTTGGCGTGCGCTTTACCGAACTGGCCCAGCGCGTGCCCGGACCTACTGTCAACCTGATGGCCCAGCGGGCTGCCGAATTCGGTGTGTATATCGCGTTCGGTATGGTGACGAAAGAGAAAGTCGAAAGTATCCTGTTCAACTCGGCGGTGCTTGTTGGCCCCGATGGCGAACTGGTGGGCAGCTATAACAAAGTGCACCTGCGCGGCGAAGAACGCATGGCCTTCCGTGAGGGGTTCCGTCTGCCTGTGATCGAAACCGACATCGGGCAGGTTGGCTTGATGTTGGGCTGGGACCTGGCATTCCCCGAAGTCGCTCGTTCGCTCGTGTTGGATGGGGCTGAACTGATCTGCGTGATGGGCAACTGGGAGACGGCACAGATTGAAGAATGGCGGACTTATGTCCGGTCGCGCGCTTTCGAGAACGCGGTTTATGTGGCTGCCTCCAACCGTGTCGGTGAAGACGTGACTCTGAACTTCGGTGGCGAGAGTATGATCGTTGGGCCACGCGGCAAAGTTTTCGCGTCGCTGGCCGAAGAAAAAGATCCCGGAAAGTGGCAAGCCGCGTGAAGGGTACTGCGTCGCGCGAATTGACCTGGATGAAGTGCGTAAGTGCCGCGAGGAATACCAGACGCTCCAGTCTCGCCAGCCTGCTGTTTACCGCACTCTGGTGCGCAAATACTAGGCCCTTCAGGTACACAAGACTTGAATTGAACATTTCCGCCCGACGTGTGCAGCGCCGGGCGGCTTTTTACGAGGAGTCAAGATGGATCGTATTGATTTGCGGAGTGATACTGTAAGCTGGCCTACGCCAGAAATGCGCGAAGCGATGGCGAACGCCCCGGTGGGCGATGATGTGTTTGGCGAAGACCCAACCGTGAATAAGCTGCAAGACGAGGCAGCGCGGCGATTGGGCAAAGAAGCCGGGCTGTTTGTCGCCAGCGGCACAATGGGCAATCTGGTCGGCATTCTGACGCACTGCGGGCGCGGCGATGAAGTCATTCTGGGCGACAGGGCGCACAGCTTTGTTTATGAGGCGGGCGGTATCGCGGCGCTTGGCGGTGTCCACCCCCACACGATCCCCGTCCAGCCTGACGGAACGCTGCCGCTCGATGCGATTCAGGGCGCTATTCGCGGCGACAACGTGCATTTCCCGCGCACAAAGCTGATCGCGCTGGAAAATACACAAAATGGCGTGCCTCTTTCGAAAGCATATACCGATGAAGTAGGCCGCATCACCCAAGAAAACGGCTTAAAACTGCACATCGACGGGGCGCGCATCTTTAATGCTGCGGCAGCGCTCAACTGCGATGTGTCGGCACTGGTCGAAGCAGCGGACAGCGTGACGTTTTGCCTGTCTAAAGGGCTGTGCGCGCCCGTCGGATCGGTCCTGGTCGGTACGCGGGAGTATATAAACGAGGCACGGCGTATCCGCAAGGTGGTCGGCGGCGGTATGCGGCAAGCCGGGATTCTGGCGGCGGCGGGATTGATTGCCCTGGAGAAAATGACCGGACGGCTGGGCGAAGATCATGCCAATGCGCGCGCCCTGGCTGAAGGGCTGGCGCAGATGCCTCATTTTGAGATTGATCTGGCTCGTGTCCAGACAAATATGGTATTTTTTGGTCTGCGCGACGGCGTGAAGTTGACGGCTCCTGAACTGGCGGAACGGCTGAAGGGGTACAATATCTGGCTGATGGCGCTTAACGAACGGAATTTCCGGGCGGTGACTCATTATTGGATTCTGCCGGGAACACATTGATCTGATCCTGAACCTGCTGCAAAAGGAACTCGCGTGAAACCGCCCTTAATCGACCCTGATCCACAATCCGAGGAGTCTGAACCCTCTCCCCGCCCGATGTCCCCCCTGGACCGTCACCGGCTGCGGATCGGTCATCCGCCCCAGGCGATCCCCCTGCCATCGGATATGGACGAGGACGGCGAGTGGGACGATGAGGGCGAACCTGTTGAAGCTCTGCCGCCAGCGCGCAGCTACCGGCAGGACCTGGACCCTGTTTTTGGCTACATTCTGGCGATGGCGCTCAGCATCGGCTTGACGCCGATTCAGACCAACCTGCGCTATGTTCTCCTGTGGGCCTTCCTGGCGCTGATGGGTGGCGTTAGTTTTATGCTGGGCAGCGGCAAGCAGACCCATTCCGCTGATCCTGGCGACCTGCTGTGGGGGATCGGGTTGGGCGTGTTTGTTGGCGGATCGCTGATGATGGTCGGGATCGATACGCTGCAAGTGACCTCCAACCGCCTGTTTAATGCGGGGCAAGAGGGCAGCACTCTGTTGAATACGTGGGTGTTTCAGGCAACCGTCTTTGCGATGCCTATCTCAGAGAGCCTGTTTTTCCGGGGGACGATGCAGCGCGTTCACCCGCTGCCTGTCGTGGCCCTTTTGTCCAGCGTGTGGTCTATGCTGATGTTTTTCCCGAACCTGGGATTAGGCGATACCCCGGCAGTCGGCGCGGTCATCGGCACGGCGCTGGTGGTCCTGAACTTCTTATACAGTTATGTGCATTTCCGGCATGGACTGGCGGCGAGTTTCTTCTGCCAGTTGACGGCAGGCAGTCTGCTACTGCTGGCTCCTCGTATTATTGGCGTAGGTTAACGGCGGATCAGACGCCCCAGGCGGTTGCGCTGGCGGTAGAAGGTCGCGCTGACGGGATCGGGATACCACTGCTGGCTGTGGAAGGTCACGCATAGGGCTTCGTTCACTTGCCCAAGTTCCCTTATCACTTGCTTGAGGTTGGTGGGCTGCCCCCGCATGCCGTGCCTGTAGTTTTGGTAACGATGCCAGCGCCAGCCCGCATCAGAAACATAACCCATCAGGCCGAAATCCAGGCTGAGCGTGGTTTCTCCCAGCAGATTGGCGCGGTCAAACAAGCCCGGCGATTGAGTAAAAAGATCGAAGTTCGCCCGGTACGTGGGCGCGGTGGGTTTCGCGCCGTGAGCCGCCGCTGTTCGAATGGTCAACCCAGCGGAGCGCAGTTGATCCAGGTGCTCTAAAAAGAGTTGTTCTGCTGCGACCACATCTCCCCGGCAGGTATCCATCGTTTCAAAGTGATAGCCGACCTCATGGTCGAGCGCCGCGACTGCCTTAATGGTCTCAAAGTCGAATGTACCGTTCCGGTGGCGAAAGTAGAATGAGCCGCGCAGGTGGTGGCGGGCGGCTATCCGCGCCATCGGGATCGCGAACGGCTCCCGGTAATCCACGTCAAAGCGCAGGATCACATAAGGAGCGCTGGGCGACTCGGCCAGTGACAGGTAATCAGCCAGGGTAAAGACCGGATGACGGGCGGCACTCTGGCAGAACTGATCGAAGGCGGGAAGGGTGAAGTCAAAAAGCACGCTTGTGTCCAGGGAAATTCAACCAGGCCTTTTATGATCAATTAGGGCCAAACAGTGATCATGTTACCGATGGTTCACTCATAACGGGCGACGTAATCATTCAGCCGAATAACATCTTCTGGTGGACGGGCTACTCCTCCATATTTATGGTTTGATGGCGCTGAAACACCTTAGTTGATCACTTCTTCGCGAGGCGATCCGCTACACCACCTTATTTCGGTTTCACGACAAACGGTTTTCTAACCTCCGACCAACCCGTCCGTGACATTTTTTAAGGTTCCACATACTGGGCTCACGGGACTGGCATGGACACGGCCCAACAATCAATGTAGCATACCTACCCTCTGAAAAATACTCCCTTAAAGTTGAACCTTAAGTACTAATTTGGAGATGAACGTCTTCAAAAATAGGGCTAGCTCTCCGGCTCCCAAACACGCAAACGATCCAACTGGCAGGTTGTTGGCACGCTCTCGGCGTAGCAGAAAAAGGCGATGGAGCCGCCGGAGAACGTATCATCACTGAAGGTCAGCAGGCGCTGCCCATTAACAGACAGTGTAAACGAGCCATCGTCCCGCGCTTCGATGGTGAGTGTATTGGTGGCAACCCCCGTGCGGATAGCTGAACTGGGCGTCCAGTCCATCACCTCGCGCCGCTTGCTATTGCTCTGGATGACGGCTACGCGATATTCGCCCCGGCTGGAGATGCCAAAATACATAAAGTTGTAGTCATCCTGGTAGTTAAACCAGATGCCATAGCGCGCATCAACCGCCACTGTTTCGACGAGTTGGACATCGGCCTGTATGACATAATGGACAAAGCGCTGGTCTTCGAGCGATCCCCAGGAAAGCGCGTACTGCCGCTGACGGATATCGGTCAGTAAAATCTCATAGGCTCCACCGGTCAGGCGGTTGATATATGTCTCGTCCTGACCCTGATACCAGGAATAATTGCTGGTTCCCTCATCGAAGGTCTCATCGACGCGCAGGACATACCCAGGATATTCGGTCTCGATTGGTTCAGGCGTGGACGTGGGCACCGTGGCGGCGACGGCTTCGGAAGAAATATGCTGCACGGCATAGATCGCGCCCATGCCCTGATCTTTCGATTGTAATGATCCGGTGCCGACATTCCAATCCTCATCGCGGCTGAAGGTGAGCAGGCTTTGCCCCAGACACCTCGACTTCGGCAAACCAGTTGTAGAGCGCCCCCTCTGAACTGCTCACGACGGCGGCCAATGGATCATCTGCCGGATCGCCCTCCGTCAACCATTCACGGAAACCCAGGGCAAGGCTGGTTGTCAGCGCTTCTATCCCGTAGGCTTCCGCCAGGGAATAGCGCGTATGGTGAACAGCCAGGATCCAAAGCGATACCTGGGAAGACTCGTCATTGAGGCTCAGTTCGAGCGGCGAGGATGTCAGGTCGAACTCGTCCCCTGCTGCCCCGGCACTGTTGGCCGGGTAGAGCAGATAGGTATAGGTTCCCTGTGGATCGACCAGAAACAGGTAAAGCTGGACACTCTCCCCCGACTCGTTTTTGAGCAGATGCAGGGAATGCAGGATCACCCGCAGCCGATCACTCGAATTGGATACGCCGCTGACCTGCAAGTATTCATCTTTGGGTGTTGGCAGGGTGGAACTTTCCGCCTGGGATGGCCCCGGATTATTGTCCGATGCACATCCCGGCAACAAGCATAAGCCGCACAAAAACAGGAGCAGGCAGCGCTTCATCGGTGTTCCCATGTCGCTAGCGCGTGTGTTTGCGCGCAAAATATCCATTGATCCAACGCAGTGCTTCGAGCGCCGCGCCCGGCTGGCGCTGGCCGGTCTCGAGCTGGCGGCCAACGCTTGTATCGGACAATACGCGCTCATTCGCCTGATCGGCCATTACGCAGAGCACTTCGGCAAGCTGCTGGCAGTCTTGAGCGAATTCATCCTGAATCCGGCGCTGGTTGTACAGCGACAGCGTGCCCCACAAGCTGTCCAGTTCAACCGTTAAAGTGGTTGGCTGGATCGGTGGAACCTTCTCACGGAAGGCGGCTTGCAGACCACTGAGCAGGCGGTGGATCGCATCCGTCTCGCGCAGTAACATCGCCGCTGAGCGCGTCCCCAAAATGTGAGCCATTGCTTCCCGTTCCAGATTGATATCCAGGGCTTCCTGGCGGCTGAAATGCCCGCCGATAAAACGCAGCAGATCGACGCCATTTTCGGGCACCATTTTCCCCTGGATTAACATCATCTCGCTGGTGGACTGTTTGCTGTGCTTCTGAGAGCGGTTGCGCCCCAGTTCGTAGGCCAGCCGCGAGATGTTGAGCATATTCGTTGCCACCTGGGCACGCTCGGTTTCATTCAGACCGCCGCTCATCTGATCCAGATCGCGGCGCAAGCGGTGATTGGGGGGCGGCTCTTTGTTGGTGTGGTAGGTGGTGGCGATATCCACAAAGAGCGTGGCCGTGGTGTGGATGTCATCGGTAAAACGCATGAGGCCCGAATCGCCCAGAACAAGGCGCATCAAATGGGTGGCCTGAAGGGATTCCACAACCTCCGCGCCAAGTTTCCCACGGAAATAGGCAATCACCGCCGGAACCTGAGTCAGGGGGACGCCGCGTACATAACGCCGCAGAAGTTCCAGGGCCGCTTCGGAAACCTCGGCGTCCCAGGTGATCTTGGGCCACATCTGCGTGATCAGGACGGCTCCCTCGTTGCCCAGCCCCAAGGTGTGATCGACCAGCGCGGCCCCCACACGCAGCGTATCCAGCGCGTTGCGCCGCCGTGCATAAAATTCCAACAGTTTCAGCGTGTTTTCGCGCCCAACAATACGGATCAGGCTGTTATCGTTGAAGATCATCGAGGTCAAACGCCTGGCTGCATATTCCTGATCGTCGGCCCACTGGCGGTTGACCAGCGCGCTGCAAAAGATCATGGCGCGCGGCTCCGAGCGAATCTGGCTGCCTTCCAGATCATTCAGCGCTTTGGTGATCTGGTCTCCGGGGAGCGGAGTCAGGGCAAAGACTTCGCCAGCAAGCCTGGTAAAGTCTTCCAGTCGATCAGGACGGATAACGGTATTTTGGTAAAACTCCAACAGCCGGATCGCATTCTCGAACTGGCCGGTTTGCAGCAAAAGCTGGACAAGCACACGCGCTCCCGGTGGATCGAGCACCTGAATGATGGATACCTGGCTGAATTCGTCAACGACCTGCTGGATCAACTCCTGATAACGCTCCGCCTGGGGAGACTGCGCCATGACAAGAAGTGCTTGCAGTGCGGCTGTATCGACCAGTTCGGGCCGCTGTAGATACATCGCCCATTCAACCAGCCGGACAAGAATCAGCATCCGGTGTTTTTCCTCGAAAGCCTGTGTCGCATGATCCAGGACGTGCGGGGGCGCTGGGTGGCGCGGTTCCGGCTGCAAAAAAGCCAGCGCCATCTGCAGGGGGCGAGGAAGCTGGGTGACGAAATCGGTATCGCTTAGCAGGCGAACAAGATCGCCTGATGCAAGCGATTCGACCGCCAACAAAAAGAGCGCCTGGGCGAGTTGGGGATGGGTGCGCGCCGCGTTTTGGGCAGTGGCAATCAGACTCGGCATGGTGCTGGCAAGCTGAAGCGACGGATGAGCGTTTTTGATATAGTCCAGAAAATCGACAGCTTGCTGAATGTCTTCTTTTGCCAGCAGTTCGCTCAAATGTTTGCGAGCGGCTGTCTGCAGGATTGGCACCCACTGTTCGGCAGAAACATCAGATACCCGCAGCAGCCACCCCTCCAGCAGCGAATAGACGATCCAGGATTGGCCGCTTTCGATGGCTGTATTCAACTGCTCGCTGATCAGGGTGGCGATTTCGGGGCTGGCTGCGGCGAGGGAGGGAATAATCGCCGTAGAGGACGGGTCATCCAGTGCCAGGGCAAAGGCTAACAGGTGGCGGATATATGACTGCCGCAGTTCATCGGATAGGGTGGGGTCTTCGCGCAGGATGGCGCTGACGATTTCGCGATCAACAGGTTGACCGTCCCGTACACTTTGATCAATTGCCGCTCGGCGCGAGACCCAGGCCAGGGCGATGCCCAGGTTTTCTTTGTGCATGGCGCGCCACACTGCCGTCCGTGAGAGATTGCCTGTTTGCTCGACAACCAGCGATGGGTCCAGGCGAAGCTGGGCGACCATGTAGTGACTGTAGGAATCGTCGGGCGGCGTCACCAGCAGTTTCCCTGCTGCCCAATCGTAGACTAAATGGCCCGGTGGGTTGGAGGGATGGCTGGCGAACTTAATCTGAGCCTGGGAGAGAGCCGGGTCCTGGACATGGGTGGCAAAGGTGATGCCAATCCGCGCCGGAACAGGCAGCAAACTCAGCAGCCCCTCGATGAACCGCAAACGTTGATCCAGAGAAGACGGGCTGTTGACAATGGCAAGGGGCAAACCCTGCACCAGCCCGGCAAGAATACCTTCCACATTTTTGAACGAGTCCTGGGAGTATTGCAGCAGATCCAGCAGCGTGTCGCTTTGTTCGGTGGCAGACATGGGGGCGGGATCGCGCAGTTCAAAGGGAACCAGATTTTGCCGGATGGAGGCAAAGGAGGGCATTTCCATCATGCCCAGTGACCGGAAGGCCAGCACGTTTCCCCCCAACCGTCGCAGCGGGGTGGCAGGCATCAGAATATAGAGCAGTTGGGGCAGCCCAGCGTCGTTATACTGCGCTTTGGCAAGGATAAAATCGGTTGTCTCGCCCCGGAACAGGCCCAACGCTCCTGGCATCTGATCGCTGCATTGATCAGGCGGGGGTGGAGCAAGCTGCGCCAACCGCAAACACTCGGTAATGTGGGTAGACGTCACATCAGGCGTCCGGGCGATCACGCCGGGAGTGTTAGAAATCTTCGCGCCATGCTCGGCAAGGATACCGAAATAAAGCCGGTCAAGCTGAAAATTATTTGCGTCAGTCACATCAGCTCCGCTGAATTCGTAGGCTCTGGCTTACGTCATATTTTACCGGATGGTTCGTTTTAACGCAGTAGATAGTCAACCAGTGCTTGCAGGGCCTGGGTGCGCATCGAAACCTGCATCTTTGCCTCGCGCGGCATTTCGCCATAGGTGATCGGTGAGCCGTCGGGCTGAAAGATGCTGTCCCAACCAAACCCGTTCTCGCCGCGTGGATGATCGGTAATCAGACCCTGGGCCTGCCCGGTGAAGGTATGCAGATCGTGCCCGTCATAGAGGCACAGCACGGCAGTCGCAATGGCTCGGCGGTCTGTCCAGGCATCGAGCTGGCGGCACAGACCCTCTTCTCCTACCGATCCCAGCACCCACTTGATCAGTGCGCCGGGATACCCCTTCCAAATGATTACGCCCAGCCCTGTATCTTCGACCAGCGCCGGACCAGCACCCAACTGATCATAAGCAACCCGCGCCTTGTATCCCGCTACCTGAACCGGATCGATGGACTGAATCTCGGGCAGATCCAGGACGGCACGCTCCACTTCTATCGAGTAAGCGCTCAAGGTTCTGCGTATTTCCCAATATTTCTCCTCGTTGGAGGATACAAAGGTGAGAGGCATAAGAGGTAATTTCCTGTCGTCGATTAAATCCTGTGTCGATTGTAACAAATGATACGTTTTGTACAGATTTTCGGTATTGTATGCCTGACACGTCCAATGACATCGGGTATGATGAGGGCACAATACACTTTGTTCACATTTTTTGGGAGAAAAACAGTCTATGACTACATGGACTCCTGAGGCACTAAAACAGGGACACAAACTGCTGGCCGAATTTCGGTATGAGGTGCGCGATGTGGAGCAGGGGTATGCGAACCGAACTCTGCACATCAACCTATCCGATAATACGATCACGAGCAAACCCGTCAGCCAGCAGATGAAGGATGTGTTTACCGGAGGGCGCGGTTTTGGTCTGTGGCTGTTATGGAACGCCGTCAACGGCAGCACCACCTGGGATGCGCCAGAGAACGAAATCGTGATCGCAGGCGGGCCGATTGGCGGCATCACCGCTTATCCCGGCTCCGGTAAATCGACTGTCGTAACGGTATCTCCCCTAACTGGCTCAGTGATCAACAGCAACGCGGGTGGTTATTTTGGCCCCTATCTCAAATTTGCCGGGTGGGATGCGATTGAGGTTCAGGGCATCGCCGAACGAGATGTCATTGTTGTGATCGATGGCGACGAGGGTCGCGTAACGATTGAGGAAGCGCCTCTGGAAGCGCTAAACAGCCATCTGGTGGGCCGCCAACTGACGGAGATGTATTCCAATGATCCGCGTGACCGGAAGAATGTATCGGTGGTATCGGCGGGACAGGGCGCGGAGTATTCGCGCTACTCCGGGCTAAATTTCAGCTTTTATGATCTGCGGCGGGCCGAAGTGCGTTATAAGCAGGCGGGGCGGGGCGGATCGGGGCGGGTTTTTCGCCACAAGCGGGTCAAGGCGTTGGTTGTCCGCTACAGCAGCATGAAGGGCGACAGCAACCATCCTGTTGATTTGAACTTGATCCGTAAAGCGGGCCAGCGCATCAACAAAGAAATTTCCGAACTGGACTCTAAGCAGAACAACATGCGCGAAGTCGGGACGGGTCATCTGCCGCCCATTATGGATGCGTTCGATCTGCTACCCTGCCACAACTACCGCTATGGATCGCACCCGCAGGCGTCCAACCTGGATACATCAGTCTGGCACAAGCTGTATACGCACGGCATCCCCGACGGCTGCTGGTATGGCTGCACACTGGCCTGCGCGCATGGTGTCGACCATTTCCACCTGCAAACAGGCCCTTACAAGGGCGAGGTTGTGCTGGTTGATGGACCGGAATACGAAACGATTGCCGGACTCGGATCGAATATTGGCGTCTTTGACCCTCTGCCGATTCTGGAACTGAACTTCTACTGCGATACGTATGGAATTGACACGATCTCCTTCGGCAATTCGGTGGCGTTTGCGATGGAATGCTTCCAGGAAGGGATACTGGACGCGAACAAGACGGGCGGAGTTGAACTCATCTGGGGTAATGCCCTGGCGGCGCTGGAACTGTTACACCAGATGGTGCGCGGCGAGGGTTTTGGCCTGATTGTGGGGCAGGGCGTGCGCTATATGAAGCACTTCTTTGCCGAGCAGTATGGCGCGGATGCGCAGTTCCTTCAGGATATTGGCATGGAAGTGAAGGGGATGGAAATCTCGGAGTACATGACCAAAGAATTGCTGGCTCAGCAGGGCGGCTATGGATTGGCGGTCAAAGGCGGGCAGCATGACGAAGCGTGGCTGATCTTCATGGATCAGGTCAACAAGCAGCTTCCGACCTTTGAGGCGAAGGCCGAAGCCCTGCATTATTTCCCCTTGTGGCGGACGTGGTTCAGCCTGCATGGGCTGTGCAAACTGCCCTGGAACGACATCACTCCGGCGAACAACAAGCAGACTGCCGAGCCGCACAAGGTTCCGGAGCATCTCGAAAACTATACCTGGCTCTACCAGGGATTGTCCGGCAAGCCGACTTTCCCGGAAGATCTGATCGCTCAGTCGGAACGGGTCTACAATTTCGAGCGTCTGCTGGCGGTGAAACTGGGATATGGGACGCGCGAGCATGATTATCTGCCTTACCGGGCGATGGGGCCTGTGACCGCCGATGAATACGAGTCACGGGTCGAGCGGTACGATACGCAGCTTCGTGATCTGGTGGGAGTTGATCCCACTGGGATGAGTACAGAGGAAAAAATAGCAACCGTGCGCGCTTACCGCGAAGCGCAGTATCAGATGCTGATGGATACGGTTTATAAGCGGCGCGGCTGGGACGCGAACGGCATCCCGACGTTGGAAAAGATCAGCGAACTGGGCATCGACTTCCCGGACGTGGTGGAACTGGTCAAAGAAAAGACCGGGCAGTAGATCATTTCTCTCGATCAAATATAAAACCCCTGCGCTGGCGGGGGTTTTTGTATTCCCGTAAAGGCGGCTTAATCTGCTGAATCCGGCGGTTTGGCGGACGGGATCAGCATCCCGTCGAATATAGCGCTGGTGAGCACCTCCACGAGGCTACCTGTGTCGTCCCACATGGCTTGAGTTTTCGCGTCACCCAAAATCGTCATCATTTCCAGGCCCAATCCCAGGGCGGACAACAAGCGTACCGTCATCGCCACATCGATGTTCCCGATCTGGTGACGCTCGACGCGCGCTTGCAGATGCTCCTCCAGATCACGGAGCGCCGGGACCATCACCCTCTCGGTATAAAGTTCACATAAATGCGGGCTGGCGAAAAGCTCGGGCAAGATAGCGAGAAAAAGCGTATTTTGCTGCTTGATCACGGTAAATCGTTCCAACATCAAGTCGTAAACTGCCTGGCGAACATCTTTATCGAGCGAATGGGCGTAAGCTTCGCGGCGGTAGGCCAGATCGGCAATTCGGTCAATGAGGTTGATCAGGAGATCGTCTTTGCTCTCAAAATAGTTGTAGATTGTGCCTTCAGCGATATCCGCTTCTTCCGCGATATCCTTGGTCGTGCTGCGTTGGAAGCCTTTTTGGGCAAAGACTCTGTGCGGCGGCATCCAAAATTTCCGCTTTGCGGCGCGCGGCGCGGCGTTCCTGCCGCGTGGCTGGATCAGGACCTTTCTTTGTCTTCAAGGTGCTTATTCTTTCCTCATCTCATCGTCGTGTTGCCCCCTCTATTTTTAGGGGTTGACAATAATGATACCTCGATCTTAAAATGAGCGCATGCTCATATTTTGAGCACATACTCATTGTAACATGAATTGCAGGTATTTGTTTATCAGGAGGTGATGATGTTCAGGTTCCTTGGTCGTTTGGCTACACAGTATCGAGTTCCAGTTATTCTGACCTGGATCGGGCTGGCAGTCGTTTTGCTGCTTGTCGCGCCCAGTCTTGAAGATGTAGGCACGTCTGATCAACGTGATTTTTTGCCGGATGATGCTCCCTTCGCCCAGGCTGAACACCTGGTTCAGGCTGCATTTCCCGAAAACTTCTCGCCCAGCAGCGGCATTATCGTCATAGACAGTGGCGCGGCAAACGGCATTACTGCGGAAACTCCGGCCTGGAAGTATATGGATGCGCTCACGGCCTGGTTAATGAGTGACAACGCGCCGGATAACGTTGTGGACGTCACATCGCCAACCCAGGATCCGGCAGTAGCGGCCCGCCTTCTCTCCGAGGATGCGCGTTATGGATTGGTGGCGTTTGGCATCAGCACCGCAGATACGGATAAAGCTACGGTCAATACTGTTGACACGATTGACCATTGGATTGACAAGAATCCACCACCCGCTGAAGTGAGCGTTTACCATACCGGACAGGCAAAGATCAACGTTGAGAGTGATAAAGTCACCTTTGAGACTCTTGACCGCACCCTGATCATCACGGTCGCGCTGATCATCATCTTCCTGCTGGTGATCTACCGTTCCCCGGTTAGCCCCTTGATCCCGCTGTTTACCGTCACCATAGCCTTGATGGTGACAACGGGCTTGCTCGGCCTGCTGGCGGACGCGGGGATTCTTACCATCATCAGCCAGATGAATGCGTTTCTGATCGTAGTCATGTATGGAGCGGGAACCGATTACTGCATGTTCCTGATCAGCCGCTTCCGTGAGGAAATGGCCGGTACGCATGATGTGAATACCGCGACCAAAGATACGGTTCACCGCGTAGGCGAGACGATTTCCAGCAGCGCGGCAACGGTTGTTGTCGGATTCACTGCGATGGCTTTTTCTGAGATGGGAATGTTTGCTAACACGGGGCCAATGCTCGCGGTGGGTATCATCGTAGGGCTGCTGGCAGGCCTGACTCTGACACCTGCGCTGCTCTCATTCCTGGGGGAACGAGCCTTTTGGCCGAACAAAGCGCGCCATCGCGCACATGGGCGTTGGTACGACTTTACCTCACGGCAGGTGAGTTCGCGCCCCCTGCTGACTATTCTCCTGATCGTTGTACTCATGGCCCCGCTTGGTGTGTATGGGCTGACGCGCAGCGTAACCTACGAGTTCATGGCCGATTACCCGGACAGCCTGGAGTTGATCCAGGGCTATCACCTGCTCGAAGATCATTTTGGAAGTGGCCTGCTCTATCCGTTGACCGTCATTGTCACGGGCCGCTCGCCAGAGACGATAGCCGCTGAAATGGTGAGCGTGTCGCAGGATCTTGCACAGGTGAAGGGCGTTGCCGATGTGTTCAGCCTCAATAATCCGCTCGGCATGCACAATGACCAATATCAGAACATCCTGCGCGCCGATACCCAGCTTCAAATGGCACTGGGCATGGTGAGCCAGGCCCAGCAAAGCGGCGATATGGAGCAAGCCCAAACTGTGATCGGTGAGGCACAGGATTATCTGAGCCGCGTGTCGGCGCACTTCCCTGAAATTGGGGATGATCCCAACCTGACACAGCTTCAGCAGATTTTAGCGGGGGGACCGGACTCGGTTGCAGACAACCAGGATGAGATGATGACCGCAGGGAACTCGCTGGGTGAGCGGATCGCCGGGCTTGATAACCCAACCATGATGTTGAGCGAGAGCGGCCCATTGTTTGAGCAGTTTATCCCGATCAGCAGCGCTTACGTATCCCCGGATGGACACTCCTTCCAGATGTCTGTCACCCTATCGGACGAAGCGGGTACAGAGTCTTCCTTCAAGACTATTGGCCGAATCCGCAGCGTATTGAATCGATATGACGGTGAGGGGCCAGTGGGAGTTAGCGGAACAGCCGCACTGATCACAGACATTCGCAATACCGTACAGCGAGACCTGCTGCGGGCATTTGGGTTTGTGCTGGTCGGCATCTTCATCGTGCTGTTGATCATGCTGCGCAGCGCTGTTGCGCCGCTCTATCTCATCTGTACGGTGCTGCTCAGTTACACCTTTACACTGGGCGTGACGAATCTCGTGTTCAGAGTTGTATTCGATACACCCCGGCTGTCGTTTTTCGTGCCGTTTATGATGTTTGTCTTCCTGGTCGCCCTGGGGATCGACTACAGCATCTTCCTGTTTGGGCGCATCAAGGAAGAAGTCGGCAATCATGGCGTTCACGAAGGCGTCCATGTCGCGGTTGCGACGACGGGCGCGATTATCACGTCAGCGGGCATGATTCTGGCGGGGACCTTCGGCGGGCTGATGGCGGGCGAGATCAAGTTCCTGTCGGAAGTTGGTTTCGCAGTGGCATTCGGCGTACTGGTTGATACGTTTGTCGTGCGGACCATTCTCGATCCGGCACTGGCGGCGCTGTTCGGTCGATGGACGTGGTGGCCCGGTGGTGTGCCCAAGGCCCAGCAGGTCAAACCTGCTCCACAAGCGCCTGCGGATGTATCCGCCGATTAACAGGGCAGGATGAGGATCAAAAAACCCCCGCGATTGCAGGGGTTTTTTTGTGTGCCGAGGCCCAGACTTGAACTGGGGACTCCTTGATTTTCAGTCAAGTGCTCTACCAACTGAGCTACCTCGGCAGCCCGTTCCCTCAGGAACAGAGCATATTGTAGCGGGTTTTAGCACCGTGTCAACGGCGGGTTTTGCAGAAAAAAACAATCAAGCGCGTACCGTTTTCTGGCGTGGGGCAAGCTGGTAAATCTCTTTACGAGACTGCCACCATGCCGCTGCAATCAGGCGCAGTTTGCGGGGAGTGCTGGTTCCGGCTCTGTGGGTGAACACATCATATCCGTTGCGGCGTATTCCCGACAGGATGGCCCGGTAAAATTCCAAGGCACTCGATACTCCCAGGTGGCCCGATGCCAGCAGCGGCACGCCTTCGCGCGCCTGAGCGTAATAACGGTTCGTGCGCTCAAATTCGAATTCGAGGAGGCTGATCAAGCGCTGGTCAATACGTCCGGCAGCAATATCGCCTTCCATGACCCCAAAACGATCCATGTCTTCCAGCGGAATATAAACCCGTCCGCGCTGCCAGTCTTCGCCAATATCGCGCCAGAAATTGCTGAGCTGCATGGCAATCGACAGCGAGTTGGCTGCTGGGAAAGCATCGGTGATATGAGGAGTGCGTGCGCCCAGGATATGAGTCATCACGCGTCCCACCGGGATGGCGCTGCCTTCCATGTAGTGCATCAGATCGGCAAAGGTCGGAAAACGTGTGATCGTCAGATCTTCGATCATCGCCCGAAAATAGGTGTTAAGCAGGTGGGGTGAAATGCCGAATTGGGATGCTGTGTGCAAGTAGGCGCGCAGAACCGGGTGCGGGCTGTCACCCGTTGCAAAAGCCTGCCAATAACTGTTGCGCCAGTCTTCAATGGCGGCAAGCGGCGAAGCGAACCCGGCATGATCGACATCTACCCGGTCATCTCCGACGCGCATCACAGCATAAAGCGCCGTAACATGGGGCAGTTTGTCCATTGGCAGCATGCGGCTGGCAAAGGAATAGTTTTTGCTGGCACCAAACATAATCTCGCGGCAGGCATCATAATCGGCCAGGATGTGACGAGATCGGATGGCGGCTGGGGCCGAAAGTGACAGGGGAGAGTTGTTTAGCACCATTCTTGCAGAATCCTTTCGGTAACAAGCCGGGCAGAAATCTGGACCATCGGCATACCGATGCCCGGATAGGTTCCCTGCCCCACAAAATACAAGCCGTGAATATCACGGGCTTTGTTGTGCGGTCGGAAGTAAGAAGACTGGAAAAAGCCATGCGAGAGAGAGCCAAAGGCGGTTCCATGCACGGCATTCAAATCACTCTCAAAATCCAGCGGCGTGTACTGGCGTTCCCAAACGATATGCTGCCGCAGATCTGGATCAACCAGTTTTTCAAGCTGGTCGAGAATTTGTTTGCGCACCTGGGGCGCGGCGTCATGCCAGTCGATGTCGTTTCCCTGCAAGTTTGGCATTGGAGCCAACATGTAAAGCAGACTGTGTCCTGCCGGAGCCAGCGACGGATCTGAAATCGTCGGGTTGTTCAGATGGAAAGACGGTTGGGCAGGCAGGGTTTTGATCTTGAAAATCGCATCGAGGTTGGCCCGATAGTCTTCCGAAAAATACAGTGCCTGGTGGCGCATGGCGGGATACGTTTTATCTACTCCCAGGTAGAGCAAAAATCCTGAGCAGGCGTATTCCATTTTGTCCAGACGGCGTTCCTGTTTGCGATATTCCGCCGGAACCAGCCGCTTGTAGGTGTAGGGTAGATCGGCGTTGGAGACTACCAAATCCGCTTCGATCATCTCGCCCGATTCCAGCATAACGCCCTGCACGCGGCTGTTTTTGACCGCGATTTCGCGCACAGGGGCCTTCATGCGCATTGTGATTCCCATCTGCCCGGCGAGTTCGGCCATATCTTCGATGATGCTGTAGATACCGCCCTTGGGATACCACATGCCAAGAGCCAGATCGGCATAGGTGATCAGGCAGTACATCGCCAGCGCGTCAAAGGGTGACAGCCCCAAAAACATCGAATGGAACGAGAACGCTTTACGCAGTTTGTCGCTCTTAAAATAGTGACCGACGTGCTTGTACAGCCGCTGCTGGGATTGAGTCCTTAGCAGTCGGAGACCCGCGACCGGATTCATCAAATCGGTGAGATGGTCGTAATTGCGTTCCACAAAATCCATGCCCAGCGCATACTTCTGTGCGCCCGCCCCAATAAAGCGGAAAAGACTTTCAGCAGCACCGGGTTCAATGCGTTCCACTTCAGCAGCAAGCTGGGGCATATTGCTGTATAGATCCATGTACGTTTCGTCGTGAAAATAGATGCGGTAATTGGGATCGAGTTGAGAAAACTGGATTCGATCATTGATATCGCAGCCGATGGCGCGGTAGGTATCCTCGAAAGTTGATTTCATGACCAGGATCGTCGGCCCTGTGTCGACGCGGAAGCCCTGATCCTCGATTACATTGCTTCTGCCACCGGGGCGGCTCTGTTTTTCAACAACAGTGACATCGAATCCGGCATGGCGCAGCCGCAGCGCGGCAGCTAATCCGCCCATACCAGCCCCAATGACCACCACTCTCTTTTTGCTGATTTTTGTTCATGATGTACGCGCCCTGTTTATTCGCGAGAAATGCTAAAAACAATGCTAACACCCCGTACTCTTTACGACAAAGGCCCCAAACAGGCTTCGATAAGGATTTGGTAAATTATTGCTAAGAATATTATGAATTAATAAGAAATTTCGGCTTGAACTGACCGACACAATCAGGGATTAGCTGCCCATCTTAGAGTTCGGTGAATCATTGCTGAGGATTTGATAACAAAACCCGTTGTCACCTCGTAGACCGGACCGTTACGATCTGAGCGGCTGCGCCACATAAGTCACTATATAGGAGAACACTGTGAGCTATTTCACTATCCTACTGATATTTACGAGTCCACCGCTCATAGGGTTGCTGTTGTGGGCAATTTTTGATGCTCGCCGGGGCGTGACCCTCGACGTTCCGCCCACTCGCTTTGCTCTTATCATGCTGCTCCATATTGGTTTGGCCCTGATTTACACCACGCCCTGGGATAACTACCTGATTAAAGAAGGTGTGTGGTGGTATGACCCGGCGCTGATCACGGGAATCAAAATCGGCTGGGTGCCCATCGAGGAATACACATTTTTTATCGTGCAAACGCTTCTGGCAGGATTCGTCTTGATGACCGCCGTTCGCTATTTTCGGGCTGAGCCAATTGGTGATTTCCCAGTGAGGCGCGTCTCTCTCGTGAGTGGCCTCCTGTTTCTACTGCTATCTGCCCTGGTTGTGCAGGCGGATTGGAAGTCCGGAACTTATCTCGCGCTGCTGCTGCCCTGGGCGCTTACCCCCAATCTGGATTCAACTCTGTTTTGGGGCCGATATTCTTTGGGCGCGGCGCAGACTTTTGGCTGTTTCGGTCCTCGCGACAACGGCATACGCCTGTATCCTGGATGCGTTCGCCATACATGGCGGAACATGGGTCGTGAGATCCTGCCCAGTCAACGGGTTTAATAGTCGGCGGCGTGCTGCCTGTCGAAGAACTGCTGTTTTATTTGCTGGTGGATGTGATGGTTTCGTTTGGTATCGTGCTGCTGCTGGCGGAGGAAAGCCGGGATCGACTGTGCTCCCTGTTCCAGCGATTCCGGTGGGCTGCATGGAACGAGTGCTCATGATTTGGTGTAAAATAAGCTTGCTACACCAGGGGAGGCATCATGAGCGATTTCACCAAATTGAGCAAAACGATTTCGGTTGCATTGCGCCACCATCCAGAAGCGTTTGGCCTGGAACTGGACAGCGAAGGCTGGGTAGACGTGGACAATTTGTTGGCTGCACTGCGTTCCCGCCGCCGAGAATGGCGGAATCTGTGCCAGGATGATCTGGTTGCCATGATGAAGGCTGCCAGCAAACAGCGTTACGAGATCCGTGAAGACCGGATTCGAGCGTTGTACGGTCACAGCGTGGCAGACAGAATTGAGAAGACACCCGCCGAACCGCCGGAAACTCTCTACCACGGGACGGATCCGGGATCGGCCAAGATTATTATCGCCGAAGGTCTCAAACCGATGGCCCGGCAGTACGTTCACCATTCCACCGATCTGGCAACGGCGCGCCTTGTTGGGTATCGGAAATCCGCCCACCCGGTACTATTGAAAGTTCGCGCCCTGGATGCACACCGGACGGGCATTGGCTTTTACCTGGGAAACGAGGACATCTGGCTTTCGGATGCCATCCCACCCCAATTTGTGGAGATGATTGATGGCTGAAAAAGATATTATCATTGTCGGTGGAGGGATAGGCGGGCTTAGCGCTGCCATTCATCTGGCTGCGGCTGGTCGCCACGTGACGCTGCTCGAACAGAACGCCAGCGTCGGCGGCAAAATGGGCGAGATTCGCGAGGCTGGCTTCCGATGGGATATTGGCCCATCGGTGATCACGATGCGCCATGTTTTCGAAGACCTGTTTACGGCAGCCGGACGGCAGATGGAAGATTATCTGGCGCTGCTTCCCGTTGATCCGCTGACACGCTCGTTTTATGGTGATGGAACGATCCTGGATGTGACGCGGGATCTGCCACGGATGGTCGAGCAGATCGAACGGCTGGACGAACGCGACATTGAGGGCTATCTATCCTTTCTGGCCTATACGGCGCGCCTGCACCGCATCACCGGGCCTACCTTCATCTATAACCAGCCGCCCTCTTTGCGCAGTGTGACACAGGTTTCGCCGTTGGATGCGCTGCGGATCGATGGGCTGCGCACCATGAATCAGGCGATCCAGCATTTTGTTCATTCGCCACATCTCCGACAGCTTTTGGGACGGTTCGCAACGTATGTCGGGGCCAGTCCCTACCGAGCACCCGCTACGTTGAACGTGATTGCCCATGTCGAATTAAATGGCGGGGTGTGGTATCCACGCGGCGGCGTGATCGAGATCGCCCGCGCGCTCTCCCGGCTGGCGAGTGAACTGGGAGTGGATATACGGACCGGATGCCGCGTGCGCTCGATTGATGTGCAGGCAGGGAAGGTTTCTGCTGTAACGATGGAGGATGGATCGACGCTGCCCGCGCAAGCCGTGATCGCGAATGTCGATGTCGCTACAGCCTACCAGCAGCTTTTGCCATCCACAGCCGCCACAAGACGTCGCGCATCCCGTTTAATGGAGTTAGAAGCGTCTTGCTCCGGCTTTGTCCTGCTGCTCGGTGTAGAAGGAACTCATCCTGAGCTGGCCCACCATAATATTTTTTTCTCTTCCAATTATCCCCGTGAGTTTGACAATATTTTCCGCCAGGGTATTCCGCCTGACGCACCGACGGTCTACTTAACTATTACCTCCAAGGAAGATCCCGATCACGCCCCGGTTGGATGCGAAAACTGGTTTGTGTTGACTAACGCGCCCCCTCTCGGCCCAAACTGGGATTGGTCCTCCAACGCCTCTGCTTACCGTGATCGGGTGCTTGAGCAGCTAGCCACCTTTGGCTTCGATATTCGAGCACAGATCCGCGCGGAGCAAGTGATCACGCCACTCGATCTGGAGCGTGTCACGGGGGCACGGCGCGGCGCGCTTTATGGCACGTCCTCCAACAGCCGTTTTGCCGCGTTTCGCCGCCCTCACAACCGCGCTGCCGACATACAGGGGTTATATTTTGCCGGGGGAACGGCGCATCCTGGCGGGGGAGTGCCCATGGTCGTGTTGTCGGGCCGAACTGCCGCACGGTTGCTGCTGCAAGATCGGTTTTAGCGATTCGACGCTATTTTTCAGGTATAAGTTCATCCTGGGCGAATGCGGTGGGTCTGCTATAATGCGATAATCTTAATCCGTGTTATTTTTATTTGAGGCAGATGTCGCATGATCAGGCACACTCCCCAAGACATTGCATCCAGACTTGACCGCATTTTGCCGACAGTAGAAAAACCGGCCCGGTACATTGGCGGCGAGTTTAACAGTATCGCCAAAGATTGGGACGAGACAACCTTTCACGCGGTACTCGCTTTTCCCGATCTCTATGACCTCGGCATGTCCAACCTCGGCTGGATGATCCTCTATGGCGCGATCAACGACCAGCCGGATCTGTTCGCGGATCGTGTATTCACCCCCTGGACGGATATGGAAGCGGCGCTGCGGCGTGCCAATGTGCCGCTTTACGGTTTGGAATCAAAGCGGAGCATTGCGGACTTTGACCTGTTTGCCATCAGCCTGCCGTATGAACAGTTGTATACCAATGTCCTGACGATGCTCGACCTGGCAGGCATGCCGCTTGTGGCAGCCGAGCGTGATGAAATCTTTCCCAGTGGTCATCGCTGGCGGACATGCCTGTTATAACCCGGAACCGATGTCTGACTTTATTGACGCCTTTGTGATCGGGGAGGGTGAAGAAGTTATCCTGGATATTTGCCGGGCGCTGCAAGACCTGCGTGGGCAGCCGCGTGAGGTTCAAATGCGTGCCCTGGCCCAGATCGAGGGCGTCTATGTGCCCCGCTTTTACGATGTAGCTTACCACCCCGACGGGACTATTGCAGGTATTTCGGCCAACACGGAAGGCGTGCCGCCCATTGTGCGCAAGCGCATTGTCCCGGTGCTGCCCAAGCCATTCACTCGTTTTTTGGTCCCGCATGTCGATACCGTTCACAACCGCGCTCCGATTGAGATCATGCGCGGCTGCACGCGGGGCTGCCGTTTTTGCCATGCGGGGATGGTGACGCGCCCGGTGCGCGAGCGCCCGGTAGAAGAAGTGCTGCAAGCTGCTCTCGACATTGTGCGGAACACGGGTTTTGAAGAACTGGGTTTGCTCAGTCTGTCGTCGTCGGACTATACCCATGTGAAAGACCTGGTGCAGGCAATCAGCAAACAGTTTGCCGGGCAGAGCATCAGCGTTGGCCTGCCCAGTCTGCGCATCGAGACGGTCAGCGTCGATCTGATGGACGCCTTGCAAGACACACGGCGCAGCGGCTTTACCTTTGCCCCGGAAGCAGCCACAGAGCGCATGCGCGATATCATCAACAAAACGGTCTCCGATGAACAGCTTTTGACCACTGCCCGCGAGGTCTATTCACGCGGCTGGCTAACGATCAAACTGTATTTTATGATCGGCCATCCCAGTGAAACACTGGAAGACGTGCAGGCGATTATCGATCTGGCAAAGGCAGTGCTGGCCGAGGGGCGGAAAATTCACGGCAATAAAGCAACGGTTAATGTGGGCGTCAGTACGTTTGTGCCCAAGCCGCACACACCGTTCCAGTGGGTACCTCTCGACACGTTGGAACAAATTCGCGCCAAGCAGAGTCTGCTCAAAAATGGCCTGCGCCGGCACGGCCTGAATCTGCGTTGGAACAGGCCAGAAGAAACGATGCTCGAAGCTTTCCTCAGCCGGGGGGATCGCCGCCTGGGGGCTGTCATCCGGCGCGCCTGGGAACTGGGCACGAAATTTGACGCCTGGCAGGAATATCACAATCATCAGGCGTGGCAGCAGGCACTTGCCGACTGCGGCCTGGACATGGACTTCTACACGCACCGCCCGCGCTCAATCGATGAACTGTTCCCCTGGGAACATATTGATATTGCGGTCAAGAAGAAGTTCATGGCGGAAGATTATCTGATGTCTCTGGAGGGTGAAACGCGCCAGGACTGCCGCAACCAGTGTTTTGCCTGCGGCATTCTACCCAAGTTTATTGATACCCGGCGTGAAACTCCGGCGGACGCGTGGAAATGCCCGCCCGTCGCCCCAAAGCGGGGGCGCAAAGCTGACATCATCCCGCTCACGTCGATTTCGTAGTTGTGGCAGAGGCGCACCGTTCCATTCAGCGGTGCGCTTTTTTTGGGCCAACGTTTCAAAACCACGTATAATGACCTTGTTGGTCGCAATCTCATTTTTCAGGCTGCAAATTCTATGGACTCCTCATCCTCCGACTGGCGCTACGACGTCCTCTATGCGATCAGTCGCGCTCTTGGCGCGAAAACTAATGTGTCGAAAAAACTCCAGCAGGTTATTGAGACTCTGGCAGACCTGACCCAATTCGATCATGCCGAAGCGTTTTTGCTGGACAAAGAGCACCAGCATGTGGATGTACTGGCGGCAGTAAACTGCGACAGTCCATCCCTGGTTGGCCGGCGTATTGCCCTGGAACTGAGCGCGATTGCCCAACTGGTGCTGCAAAAGCAGCATGTTACGCCTATCACGTTACCCCCCGACTTTGTCCGGCTCGCTGGGGATGAAAAACTGCTGCCCGAAAAGATCGAGACTATCGTTTGCATTCCACTTGTCGGGCAGTCGGGCAGTATTGGCGGAATTTTGCTGATGACCCAAGCGCCAGACATCGGAACCCTGTATCCGCAAATGATCGATGTGATCGGAGCCGTTGCCTCGCAGACCGCTATCTTTATCGAGGACATGCTGCTTTCGGCAGCGGCCAAGCGTATGGCGGAGCAGATGCGGCTGGTCAACGAAATCAGTCGTGAGATGGCAGCCCTGCACGATTTGGAGGCGATCTTAAGCATCATTCCTGACCGGCTCACTGAAATGTTTGGCTATTATCATGTGTCGGTTGGTCTGGTCACGCCGCAGGGTATTGAAATGTACGAGGCCGCGCAGCACAGCCGGGCCGTCGGGGCGGAACGATTTCGCATTTCACCCGATATGCCTGGCATTATTCCGTGGGTTGTACGGCAGAGCAAAAGTTATTGCTGCAACGATACGCGCCAGGACGATATCTGGGTTGCAGGCAAGGGCCTTGAGGCTTCGCGATCCGAGCTAACCGTCCCCCTGATTTACCACGACTGTATCATCGGGATTATCGATGTTCAAAGCGAGCATGTGAATGCTTTTGATCATGATGACATCTCGATCCTGGAAGCGCTGGCGAGTCAGTTGGCGGTATCTGTCGAGAACGCCCGGCTTTACAGCGAAAATATGCGCCAGCGCCAGACGGCAGAAGCATTGAGCCATGTTTCTCGCCTGGTAAGCTCGATGCTGGATCTGCACAGCGTTTCCGAGACGGTGCTGATCGAATGTAATAAGCTAGTTCCCTTTGACATCGGGTTTATCGCCCTGCTCGAAGATGATAAGCTGCGGCTGGCCCACCAACAGGGATGCAGTGTTAACCTTCTGCCTCTGATCAGCCGCCTCGCTGAGGAATCTTCTTTGATGTACCAGATTCTTCGCTTTCAAGAGGCGATCCTGATTCTCGATACACATGAACATCGTCTCTGGCAAAAAATGCCCCGGGCGCTGCCTATCCGTTCCTGGCTTGGTGTCCCGCTTGTCAGCCGAGGCCATCCTATTGGCGTCCTGGCGGCAGCCAGTTCAGTCCCCGGCACGTATTCTCAATCCGACTGTGATCTGCTTCTGGCGTTTGCCAATCAGGTTGCGGTCACGATTGATAACGCCCAACTCTTTGAGCGGATCGACTGGCGCGAACGGGAGGCCCGGACGCTTTACGAGATTACACGACTGCTGGTGTCTCTGGACCAGGAAGCTATCCCGATCAGCGTCATGAACAAACTGGCTGATGCGATCCCTTTTGATATTGGGGGCATGATGGTCAGCGGTGATCCTCCCCGGCTGGTCGTCGTGGCTAAGCGCTCTGTCTCAGAGGCCCTGATCAAAACGCACGAAGAACGGCTGCTGAACGCCTATAATGCTTTGAGCCAGGAACAGATTAGCAGGCGTTCCGTGCAGCGGCGGCTTATATTTACGGGTTCCTCATCCGACTCTATTTATGATGTAATTTCTCGGCTTTCGGCCCCGCTCCTTATGGGGCGGCGGGTAGCTGGCGTGATCGAACTGGGCAGCGCTGATCCCGGCACGTATGCTGAGCCGGAACTGCGCACGCTGATGATCGTCGCCAACGCAACCGCAACGGCTTTGGAGAATGCCGGGCTTTACCAGGAATTAAGTGATCGGGCGATCCATTTGCAACATGCTCTGGACGAACTGGCTGAAACCGTGCGGATGAAGGATGAATTGGCGCAGAACATTTCGCACGAACTGCGCAATCCGCTCACCTACATTACCAGTTATTCCGATCTGCTGCTTGCTGAGGAACTGGGCAATGTGACAGGGGATCAGGCTGCCAGCCTAAAAATTATCCGATCCAAGTCACGCGCACTGCTGCGCCTGGTCGATGACATTTTGGCGGTAAACAAAACAGCGGTCGAAGTGCCGCTTGTGTCATCAGTGAACCTGCAACATCTGATCGAGCAGGCTGTTCGGGCCATACGGGTCGTCAGTGACGAGGCCGGAATTCGGATTTCAACCGAGATTGAAGCCTCGGTCGGCCCGGTCATGGCTGATAGTGATCGCATTGCCCAGGTGCTTGATAATCTGCTGACGAATGCAGTCAAGTTCAGTTCGTCGGGCGATACCATTACGATCCGCCTCTTATCACCGTCAGCCGAACGAGTCCGAATTGAAATAGAAGATACGGGAATTGGGATTCCAGCGGGCAAACTGCCCCACATTTTCGAGCGCTATTATCAGGTAGAAAGCATCCCGCGCCGCTCAAACGGCGTGGGATTGGGGCTGGCAATCTGCAAACAGATTATCGAAGCGCATCAGGGGCAAATCGGCGTGCAAAGCACTGAGGGGGCTGGCAGCCTGTTTTTCTTCGAACTCCCCAAAGCAGGTCCTCAGCTAATATAGACCGATCCAAAGACCGTGCTGGCTGTCACCTCGATAGGAACTGCATTATCGATATTGTCCGTTAGTTTAGTGACATAGACGTTTGGCTCAACCATCTCAAACCGGGCCGGATCAAAGCGAACCCGCCCAAAAGGACCGCTCTTAACGGTGATGAGAGCCGGAATCTCTTCTGCCACCGAGAGCCGCACATCGCCAAAAATAGACCGGGCAAAGATGGGGCCGGATGGGCCGTTCGGGCAGCCAATCACGACATTTCCCAATCCGGAGGAAATATAAGCGCGATCAACCATCACACCCCGCAGATCGACTTCAAGCCTGCCCAGGTAACTGCTGATCAGCAATCCCCAGGGGAGATCCGGGGCTAACCCGATATCCCAATCTGCCAACGACAGCCACCACGTCTGCCCGCGCTGCATGCGCAGGGTCGCGTGGTTGTTGCGCACCGTCAGGGCAGGGCGGGAACGCGCCGTATATTGGCCCGCGATCAGGCGGCCCGGCTTGTGCAGCACCCGCACCTGTACATCCAGTTCGCCGCTTTCGACTTCCAGCGTACCGGACTGTACGCTGCCCCGCGTGATGCCGAATGTGTGCGCCTGCCAATTGAGGGCGATATCGCCCCGCAGAAGCAGTTGGAGCGCCAGCAGGATCAGGACCAGCGGCCAGTAAGCAGCGAGGTCGAGATCGAGCAGCAGAAAGTTGTTGAGCAGCAGCAGAACACCCACCACGATCAGCAGCAGTGGCAGAACCCAGGATACGTGTTTCAGTTGAGACACCATAAGCTACACTTCCAGCAAATAATCCTGAAGCAGTTGGTGCGCCGACGAGTGGCGCAGCCGGTTGAGAGCCTGGGCTTCAAGCTGCCGGACGCGCTCTCGCGTGACACCAATCTGCTTGCCAACTTCCTCCAGCGTATGTGTTTCACCATCCAACAGCCCGTAGCGAAGCTGTAAGATGTGCGCCTCGCGTTCGGGCAGGCGGGCTAACACCTGGGCCAGATGTTCGCGCAGCAGATTTTGGGTAACAACTTCGTTCGGCTCCGGGCTGGACTTATCTTCGATAAAATCCCCAAATTCCGAATCGGCGTCTTCCTCAATGGGCGTTTCCAGGCTGATTGGACGGCGCGATATTTCGATCAGGTTGCGAATTTTGTCCGGTGTAGTCTCCATCGCGTCAGCCATTTCTTCAGTCGATGGTTCCCGCCCCAATTCCTGTGTCAGCCGGGTCGAAACACGGCGCAGGCGGTTGATCTGGTCGCCCATATGAACCGGAACGCGAATCGTTCGCCCCTGGTCGGCAACAGCGCGGCTGACTGCCTGCCGGATCCACCACGTCGCGTAGGTGCTGAACTTGTGCCCGCGCTGGTACTCAAACTTCCGCGCCGCGCGAATCAGGCCAATATTGCCTTCCTGGATGAGATCGAGAAAATGCACGCCGCGCCCAATATATTTTTTGGCGACACTGATCACCAGCCGCGAGTTAGCGCGAACCAGATGTTCCTGAGCCGCTTCGCCATCGTCAATCATGGTTTCCAGTTCGCGAATATCATCAGCGGACAGGGAGCGGCGGCTTTCTCGCAGTTGGTCCGATGCAAGCTTACCGGCTTCCATCCGCTTTGCCAGGGAGACCTCTTCGTCTGCCGTGAGCAGGGGGACGCGCCCAGCTTCTTTCAAGTATAGGCCCACGACGTCATCCGTGTCCAGCGCCTGCTGGTAGCCTGCGTCCTGCATCAGATCCCCAAAACGCAGCGCCTCCGGCTCTTCAATGATCTCCTCGTCGCCTTCTTCCGGTGCCTCGGCAGGGGGGGACGGAAGAACCTCCAGCCCCGCAGTAGCCAGGGCTTCGAGCAGTTCTTCGAGCAGGTCAATATTGTGTTCGACAGCAGGCAGCAGTGCCAGGATGTCATCATAGGTGACATATCCCTGGCTTTCGCCTTTTTCGGTTAGTTTCTGCCAAACCTCACTGTCAGGCGTCGCGGATGGCGGTTGTTGATTTTGTGCAATCGTCATAGAGTGTAACTATTGAGCCTTTTATCAAACAGTCTCTACAGACAGCAAAGCGATCTGTAAGTCCTGAAATGGGCGCACAAATTTATCCCCTGCTATGGACAGGCAGGGGTGCGATTAGAACAAAAACGCAGCCGTACAAACGGCTGGCACTTCAGCTTTACAAAATACCTGGCAAAAGATCAAAAACGAATTTAGACATTTTCCAGTGTTTTAAGGGTGCCTATAGTATGCCACACGATCAGAGTTTATGTCACAAACCTGACGGCAATGGTCCAAAGCCGGAAAAGCATACCGCACTTTTCGCGCAATACCAAAGAGATACAAAATGGCTTATCAAGGTGTTACAGGAACTTACGATCGCTCCCGTGGTGGGAAGCATGGATTGATTTTATAAAAAGTGTAACGCAAGCGCCTCAGCAAAGCACGTGAGCTACCATTATACGAGCAGACGAGCGCGGATGTGCAAACGTTAGATGGTGACCAATTCGCCCAGGGGGGCAGACAGCATCAGGGAGGCGAGTGATCGCCACTCCCAGCCATCGACCCTATCCTGCGATTCCAGCGAAGCCTTGTAGGTGAAGTCGATAAAGATTTGATCGCCTGCCGTCACGATAGCGACATGATTGGGTGCAACAAAGTCAAATCGTTCGTCCACAACGGAGTTTATGCGAATTGGATGGCCCAGCAGGTTCAGGATTTTTCGCTGCAATACTTCGTGTGGCTGCCCCAGATCATCGCCTTCAAGGGGGAACGACGGCAGTTTGGGCTGGATGAGAGAGTCTGACTTGACCAGCAGCTTATCGTCATGCTGGATCAATGCCGTAACCAGACAGTGGAAGGCATGGCGCGGCAGCAGCGGCCTCTCCGGATCACCTTCTCCCCGCCGCCGTGTGCGTTCGCTCAAAATGATTTGATGGAGATGTTCGGCGGCAGTCTCGATAACGTCATTGAGAATCAGGTAATCGCACTGCGGCACAAAGGTCATCTCGAATCTGGCCCGCTCCAACCGTCCCACCAGTTCGTCAGGGGAAATATTGCCGCGCTTCTGGATACGTTCAGCCAGGATATCGAGCCGCGACGGGGTGACGAAGATCAGAACGGTGTGGTCGGGATACGCCTCTTTGAGCTTCGATGCGCCCAAAAAATCGACATCAGCAATCAAATCGTGGCCAGCCGCCATTGCTTCATCGACGGTCTGGCGCGGCGTACCGTACAGATCATTGCCATGAACTCGCTGCCATTCGACGAGGGCTTCTGTTTCGATCAAGTCCAGGAACCGTTCCGGAGTGACAAAACAGTGTTCGCGGCCTTCCTGTTCGCCCGCTCGAATCCCGCGTGTGGTTATGGTTGCCAGTTGGCGCAGATTGGTAAAGTCTTGAAAGACGCATTTCATCACCGTGTTTTTGCCTGCACCAGAGGCACCAACGAGTACGAAGAGGATTCCGTTATCCGGCATTGCACTACCTTCCCAACCTTGAACACCTGTTTGGATCCTAGTTTAGCACGGCGGACTGTTTTGATCCACGCTGAAAACAGGCGGAGTGGCAGCCCCCTCACTGGTTTTTACGGCAGAGTCGTGCTAGTCTCATGGGTCAAAGAAACAAGTTATTGGAAAGGGTTAAAAACGAATGACTGCTACCTTAATTGATGGAACGGCAATTGCCGCCCGTATTCGGGGCCAGATCGCTGAGGACGTGAAAAAACTTGAGGCTGAGCATGGCATACGCCCTGGTCTGGCGACAGTCCTGGTTGGCGAAGATCCGGCTTCACAGACCTATGTGCGGATGAAGCATAAAGCGTGCGAAGAAGCCGGTATCATCTCGTTCGGACACGAACTCCCGGCAACGGCAACTCAGGAAGAAGTCGAAGGGCTTGTCAAAGACCTGAGTGCCAACTCGCGCGTGCACGGCATTCTCGTCCAGCTTCCACTGCCCAAGCACCTCAACGAAGAGGCTATCCTGGGCGCTATCAATCTGAACAAAGATGTCGATGGATTCCACCCGGTGAATATCGGACGGCTGGCGATGAAGGGCCGCGAACCCCAGTTTATCCCCTGCACGCCGCACGGCGTGATCGTCCTGCTGGAAGAAACGGGCGTCAAATTCGATGGAGCAAACGCGGTCGTGCTGGGCCGCAGCAATATTGTGGGGATGCCGACAGCGCTGCTGCTCATCCACCGCAATGCGACGGTGACGATTTGCCACAGCCGGACGAAAGATCTGCCTGCTGTTTGCCGTCAGGCCGATATTCTGGTCGCAGCAGTGGGCCGCCCCTACATGGTCAAGGGCGACTGGATCAAACCGGGCGCGGTGGTTATCGATGTTGGCATTAACCGGGTAGACGATCCGACCAGCAAGCGCGGTTACAGGCAGGTCGGTGATGTGGACTTTGAGGAAGCAAAAGAAGTCGCCAGTGCGATCACCCCTGTACCACGCGGTGTTGGCCCCATGACGATTGCCATGCTGCTCAAAAATACGCTCCGTGGCGCAGAACTCACCCTGCCCACCCTCGCTTAAGTTAAACTTTGTGATTGATCAGGGCGCGACCTGTATGGTGCGCGCCCACCGTCTAGGACAACAAAAATGACTACTTTGCTTGCAAAGCATGCCCATATGTTGGTGACCATGGACGATGCGCGCCAGGAAATTCCTGATGGCGCGCTTTTTGTCCGGGATAACATCATCGAAGCGGTAGGCACAACCGCCGATCTGCCTCAAACAGCCGACGAGGTGATCGATCTGACTGATCATGTAGTGCTGCCGGGGCTGGTGAATACGCATCATCACTTTTACCAGACCCTCACGCGTGCTGTACCTGCCTGCCAGGATCAAGAACTGTTTGACTGGCTGGTGACTCTCTATCCGATCTGGGCACGGCTGACCCCCGAAGCGATCAGGGTGAGCGCCACCATTGCCGCTGCCGAACTGGTTCTCTCTGGCTGTACGACGGCCAGCGATCATCTCTATATGTTCCCTAACGGCTCCCGCCTGGACGACGAAATCCAGGGCGTGCAGCAAGTCGGGATGCGCTTTCATGCCAGCCGGGGCAGCATGAGCCTGGGACAGAGCCAGGGGGGACTGCCGCCCGACAGCGTGGTTGAAGACGAAGACGCGATCCTGCGCGACTGCCAGCGCGTGATCGAGACTTTCCACGATAACAGCCGGGGTGCGATGCTGCGCATCACGGTTGCGCCTTGTTCGCCGTTCAGTGTTACCCGCGATCTGATGCGTCAGGCAGCAGCCCTGGCCCGCAGTTATCCGGGCGTTCGACTGCATACCCATCTGGCTGAGACCGCACCCGATGTGCAGTACAGCTTGCAGCAGTTTGGCCTGCTGCCCGGCGATTACGCGGAGGATGTTGGCTGGGTGGGTGAGGACGTGTGGCACGCGCACTGTGTTCACCTCTCGGCTGACGCGATCCAGTTGTTCGGACGCACCGGGACGGGCGTGGCGCACTGCCCAGCCAGTAATGGTCGCCTTGCCAGCGAAATCGCCCCTGTGCGCGCCATGCTTGATCACCATGTGCCAGTTGGTCTGGGCGTGGATGGCTCGGCCAGCAACGATAGCAGCCATCTGCTCAACGAGGCACGCATGGCGATGCTCATGCAGCGCGTGAAGGGCGATCCAAAGGCCCTGACTGCCCGTGAGTCGCTTGAACTGGCGACGCGGGGCGGGGCGCGCGTTTTGGGGCGTGACGATATCGGTATCCTTCGCCCTGGTATGGCTGCCGATTTTATTGCTTATAATCTGAACACCGTCGCATTTGCAGGATCCTGGCACGATCCAGTGGCGGCCCTGCTGTTTTGTACTTCACCCAACGTCAACTACAGCGTGATCAATGGCCGTGTTGTCGTTCGCGAGGGGCATCTGACCACCCTGGAAATCGAGCCGGTGATCGAACGCCATAATACCATCGCCAGAGCGCTGGTGAATGGCGAGTCGCTTTAGGAGGAAACGGGATGGGCTTGCGTATTGCTGTTCGTGGTGGACGAGTGGTTACTCCCTCCGGTATACGGGAGTGTGATGTTTTGATCGAAGACAGCCGCATTATGGGTATCGCGGTCTGGAATGCAGAACTGTGGGGTGGAGCGCGCACCATCGACGCACGCGGCTGTTATGTGTTCCCCGGCCTGATCGACCCCCATACCCACATCCAGCTTGATACAGGGATTTACCAGACGGCGGATAACTGGGAAATCGGCACGCGCACGGCGGCTTTTGGTGGTGTGACGACGGTCGTCGATTTTGCGACGCAGTTCCCCGGCATGACCTTTCACGATGCCCTCGACGCGCGCCTGAACGAGTGCAAGCCAGCGCATGATCGATTATGGGCTGCATATGATGGTGACAGATCTCCCGCGCGATCCGGCTGAGGCGCGGCGTTGGCTGGAAGAACTGCGTGCGATGGGCGTGCCCAGCATCAAGTTGTATACCACCTACCGTCCCAACTACTACGCGGACAATTCGATCCTGCTGCACACCTTCCGGGTGATGCCGAAGGACATGATCGCGATGGTTCACTGCGAAAATGATGCTATTGTGACCGACGCGACGGCGCGATTGGTGGACAGCGGACAGACCAGTTGGGCGTTTCACGGTGAGGCGCGGCCTCCGGAGGCCGAAGTCGAAGCGATACGCAGGGTGATGTACCTGGGCAAAATCACGGGGGCCGCCCTTTACATTGTGCACTGCTCAACAGCGGAGTCGATCCGGCAGGTCGCCAGGGCGCATCGATCTGGCAACTGGCCGCCCGTTTACTGCGAGACCTGTCCGCAGTACTTTCTGCTGGATGACAGCCACTACAGCGCGCCCAATGCCGAACACTATATCTTGCAGCCGCCGCTGCGCCCGGTCAACTGGATGGTCGATCTGATGGCCTCTTTTCGCGTGCTGAGCGCCGTTTCAACCGACCACTGCGACTATACGCTTGCCCAGAAGCAGGCACACCCGGAATTCGCAAAAACGCCCGGCGGTCTACCCGGCCTGGAAACGTCGTTTGCCCTGACATATACCTACAGCTACCACATCCCGTGCGAACGGCAGGCGCAAGGTGAGTCGATCCGACCCCTCCCTCTGACTGAACTCGCACGGCTGATGTCTACCGAACCGGCCCGCCTGTTTGGGCTGTTTCCACGCAAGGGTGTGATTGCCCCTGGCAGCGATGCCGATCTGTTGATCTACGATCCATCAGGGAACACCACTGTTGAATCTGAAAAACAACACACGATAGGAGGATATACACCATACGAAGGAATGAAGGTCCGGGGCCGGGTGCGAACCGTCCTCAGCCGGGGCGAAGTCCTGGTCGAAGATGGCCGTTTTGTGGCTGAACAAGGACGCGGACGGTTTATCCAGGGTAAGCCATTTGTCGCATTGGCAGAAAAATAAAATAAAAATAGAATAGTCAACGGTCCTACGGCTCAATTGGAGGACAGTGCTTCCTTTTTTGCCAAAGGCGTGGTATGCTCACCGATCCACGTGCATGAACCACACATGATTTTGGGTTATCACCAGGTTCCTGTGCCCTCGGGCAATGAGGAGCCTGTAAAATTTACCAATAGAGGAGACTAAAAAATGCGTAGTTTTATGGGTCGTGACATTCTGTCCCTTAAGGATTTTGATCGTCACGAGTATTTTCGTGTATTCGAAATTGCCGAGCGCCTCGAACCCTATGCCCGTGATCGCCAAAATGGCAATCTGCTGAGCAGCAAAACTCTGGTGACAGCCTTCTACCAGCCCAGCACGCGCACCCGGCTGGCGACCGAAGCTGCCATGCACCGCCTCGGTGGCCATGTGACCGGCTTTTCCGATGCCAAGATGACCCGCGCCGGTGACTTCTACCAGGAAGGTATCCAGGACACCGTCAAGATGCTGGAATACTACGGCGACGTGATTGCCATGCGTCACTTCCAGCAGGGCGCTCCCCACGAAGCCGCAATGCACAGCAGCGTCCCCGTGATCAACTGCGGTGACGGCTGGGGCGAACATCCTACCCAGATTTTGACCGATACCTTCACCATCTGGCGTCAGCGCGGCACACTCGACGGCCTGACCTGGATCATGATCGGTGATATGCGGATGCGCACCATGCACAGCCTGAGCTATGCTTTGAGCAAGTTCGACTCCAAGGTGTACGTCATCGCCCCCGACGAAATGTACTTCCTGCCTGAATTCGAGAAGGAAGCCCGCGACATGGGCTTTAACTTCACGCGTAAGGAACACATCGAGCAGGTGATCGGTGAAGCGGACGTCGTTTATATGGAACCCGTTGTCCAGCCCGACTACACCAAAGCCCGCGAAGAAGTGAAGTCCGACAAGGGCCGCACCCCCGCCAACTACCAGGTGACCAAACAGCTTCTCTTCGAAAAAGCCAAGGGTGATGCCATTGTGCTGCACTCCCTGCCACGCCAGGACGAACTGAGCCAGGACGTCGACAACACTCGCTTCCAGCGCTATTGGGTGGAAGCCTATAACGGCGTGTTGGTACGGATGTCGCTGCTCGCTCTCATTCTGGGCGCAATGGAATAATAGACAAAAGTGGGGCATGGTTACCATGCCCCTTTCTCACAGCTATTTTTAGATTTTGAAAAGGAAACAATTCTATGCAAACGCATCTTGTTGGTCGTGACATGATCACGCCCGATGAATGGACTCAAGACGAAGTCAACACGATCTTTGAAGTGGCCTTCGACCTGAAGCGCAAGCGCGCTTTGGGAGAACCTCATGCCCTGCTGCGCGATAAAGTGTTGGCAATGATGTTCTTCTTCTCCAGCACGCGCACCCGTATTAGCTTTGAAGCGGGAATGGCCCAGCTTGGCGGCCATGCTCAGTTTATTGAGAGCCGCACGACTCAGATCGCACACGGCGACACGGCTAAGGAAATCGGTGAAATCGTCGGGCGTTACTGCGACGGAATCGCCATCCGGCAGGTCGATTGGGGCGTTGGCAATAAGTATATCCGCGACGTAGCCCAGTACAGCCGCGTACCTGTCCTCAATATGCAGTGCGACTGGTATCATCCCTTCCAATCACTGGCTGACATGATGACCATCTTCGAATGGTTTGGGCGCGATGTGCGTGGCAAGACCCTCAATATGTCCTGGGCCTATGCCTCCAGCTATCAGAAACCGCTGTCGGTTCCGCAGAGCATGATCACTCTGGCGACCCGCTATGGCATGAATGTGCGCCTGACCCGTCCGCCGGAGTTCAAACTCATGCCCGAAATCGAAGACCTGGCCCGCGAGAACGCGCGCAAATCCGGCGGCAGCTTTGAAATCAGCGAAGACTTCGATGAAGGCTTCACAGGCGCGGATGTGGTTTATCCCAAGAGCTGGGGCGCAACCATGACCACGACAGATATGGAAGAGTCCAAGAAAATCGCCGACAAGTACAAGGATTGGATTGCTGACGAGCGGCGCATGGCGCTGGCAAATGATCACGCGCCCTATCTGCACTGCCTGCCCGCTGACCGGAACATCGAAGTGACCGATGCCGTGATCGATGGCCCGCAGAGCGCCGTTTACGACGAAGCCGAAAATCGTTTACACGTCCAGAAGGCGGTTATGGCGCTCACCATGCGCTAGAGTCTATAACCTGCCTTGAGGGTATAAATCAAAACAGCCGATCTACTGTTTTAGGCAGGTGATCGGCTGTTATATCCCAAATACTGTATTTTTATTCTTAAAAACGAGATACGCGAGGGTAAACAGATGACAAAAACTGCCGTAATCGCTGTCGGTGGCAACTCCCTGATTTTGGACAAGCACCATCCCGATGTGAAACACCAGTGGGAAGCCGTCTACGAAACATGCAAGCATATTGCCCAGATGATCGAAGCGGGTTGGCGCGTCGTGATCACGCACGGCAACGGCCCCCAGGTTGGCTTTATTCTGCGCCGCAATGAATTGGCCGCGCACGAAGTTCACTTTACGCCGATGGATGTGATTGGAGCCGATACACAGGGCGCGATTGGCTATATGATGCAGCAGGCGCTGTCGAACCAACTGCGGAAGATGAACCTCGAACGTCCGACTGTGACCGTCGTCACGCAAACTCTGGTCGATCGGAATGATACAGCCTTCCAGAAACCCAACAAGCCCATTGGCGGGTTTATGTCGCAGGAAGAGGGCAAAAAGTTCGAAGATATGGGCTGGACGGTTGTTGAAGACGCCGGGCGCGGGTATCGCCGCGTGGTGGCTTCGCCCATCCCCAAAGAAATCGTCGAGCTTGGCGCGATCAACACCCTGGTTCAAAACAATTTTGTCGTGATCTGCGTCGGCGGCGGCGGCATTCCCGTCGTTCGCGACGAAAACGGCGACTTGAAGGGCGTGAATGCCGTGATCGATAAGGACCGGGGGACGAGCCTGCTGTCTGTTGGTCTGAAAGCCGATCTGTTTATGATTTCGACGGAAGTGCCCCAGGTGGCGATCAACTTCAATAAGCCCGATCAAAAATGGCTGAGCCAGATGACCGTTGAGGAAGCCCGCCAATATATGGCACAGGGCCATTTTGCTCCTGGCAGCATGCTTCCCAAGATTGAAGCCGTGTTGAGCTATATGGATCAGGGCGGCAAAGAAGCCATGATCACCAACCCCGAAAATATTGGGCGGGCGCTGCGCGGCGAATCCGGCACCCGTATTGTGCACGGATAGAGGAAATCATGTTTGTTGCTGAACTCCGTTGTGTGCTGTGTGGCCGGTCCTACCGGCCCGATGAAGTCCAGTATACCTGCCTCGACTGCGGTGACGCCGGAACGCTGGATGTCGTCTACGATTTTGACGCGATGCGCCGAGCAGTAACCCGCGATCAGATTTCGCGCAATCCCGATCCGTCGATGTGGCGTTACCGGCCTCTGCTGCCGCTGGCTGACGATGCGAAGGTTCCCCCGCTCGAAGTGGGCGGCACGCCGCTCTACAACGCGCCCCGCGTAGCCGAACGGCTTGGTCTGCCCCAGGTTTGGGTCAAAGATGATGGGCGTAATCCCACCGGATCACTCAAAGACCGGGCAAGCGCGCTGATCGTTGCCCGCGCCATGGCAGAGGGCATTGAGGTTGTGACCACTGCCAGTACGGGTAATGCGGCGGCGGCCCTGGCTGGTTTGTCCGCCAGTGTGGGACTCCCCGCCGTGATCTTTGTCCCGGCGGCTGCGCCCGAAGCGAAAATCGCCCAACTGCTGATCTACGGAGCGAAGGTGCTGCTGGTCCAGGGCAATTACGACATGGCCTTCGATCTCGCGGTCCAGGCCTCGGAGCGTTACGGCTGGTACTGCCGCAATACGGGCATGAATCCCTATACGCTGGAAGGCAAAAAGACCGTTGCCTACGAAATGGCCGAGCAGTTAGGCTGGCAGGTTCCCGATGTCGTGGTGCTCAGCGTCGGTGATGGTAATATCATCAGCGGCGTGTACAAGGGCTTCAAGGACCTGCACGATCTCGGCTGGATTGACCGCATGCCGCGTCTGATTGGTGTTCAGGCGGAAGGCAGCGCCGCGTGTTACCAGGTTTGGAAGAGCGGCGAGAACCCGGCGACCATGAAGCCGATCAACTCACAGACGGTGGCTGACAGCATAGGTGCTGATCTCCCTCGTGACCGGGTAAAAGCGGTACGCGCGGTGCGCAATACGAAGGGCGCATTTGTGACGGTTTCCGACTCGGCTATCCTGGATGCGATTCCGGCTCTGGCCCAGTTGACAGGCGTTTTTGCCGAACCAGCAGCCTCAGCCAGTTATGCGGGCCTACAGGCGGCGCTCGAACAGGGAGTGATCAGCCACGGCGAGCGCGTTCTGGTGTTGGTAACGGGCAACGGCCTCAAGGATATCAAGAGCGCCATGCGCGTGGCAGGTTCCGGCAATCTGGTCGCGCCTGATATCGAAGAGGTCGAGAAAGTGCGTCGGACGCTGGGACTGCCTACTTTTAAATAGGTCGCATCCTGGTTAAAATGGCGTTGTGCCAACTTTGAACGGAAAACGTATGACAGCAAAACCACTAATCTCGATTATCGCGCCCGTTTATAACGAAGAGCCGATCATTGATGAACTGCACCGCCGCATCACGGAAGTGATGAACAGTACCGGCGAAGTTTGGGAACTGGTGATAGTCAATGACGGCAGTTATGACGGCTCGGCGGAGAAGATGCGCGCCGTGCAAGAGCGGGATGCTGAGCATGTGCGCGTGATCAACTTTGCGCGCAACTTCGGGCACCAGAATGCTGTGACGGCTGGGTTGGACTATGCGCATGGACGATGCGATTGTCGTGATCGACGCCGATCTGCAAGACCCGCCCGAAGTGATCCTGCAACTTCTGGAGAAGTGGCGCGAAGGGTATCATGTGGTCTATGCGATCCGTGCAGAGCGTAAAGGCGAATCGTGGTTTAAAAAGTTCACGGCGAAGGCTTTCTACCGGCTGATCTACCGGATCACCGATGTGGATATCCCCCTTGATACGGGGGATTTCCGCTTGATGGACCGGCAGGTTGTCAATGCCTTAAAAACGATGCGTGAACATAACCGCTTTATTCGCGGCATGACCAGTTGGGTAGGTTTCCGCCAGACCGGAGTGTCCTATATCCGCCAGGAGCGATTTGCCGGGCAGACCAAATATCCGCTCAAAAAGATGATCCGCTTCGCCCTGGACGCGATCACCGGCTTTTCATACTTTCCATTGCAAGTTACCATCTATGCCAGTTTGATCCTGGCGTTGATTGCGGTGCTGGCTGTACCACTCGTGGCTTTTTTGCGGCTGGCGGCTGGCGCATCGGTCTTTGAAGGGCAGGCGACAACCCTGGTTGTTGTGCTGCTGATGAGTTCGTTCCAACTGTTCTTTTTCTTCATCATGGGTCAGTATGTTGCTCGTATCTACGATGAAGTGCGGCAGCGTCCGCTTTATGTGGTGTCGGATGTTTGGGAAGAGTTGCCGCCCGAAACCGCACCCAGCGGCAACGCTGAGAGCCAGCCAGCGCGAGGATAGTGCAGGAGCAGGTTACTGTGTCAGACAATCCGAACGATCTGAATAAGGTTCAGCAGTACCGAAAACTGGTGCTCGAATATGAATCACTCGACGAGGAAATCGACGCTTTGTTGGCGCGCAATCACGGCGCGACAGAGCATATGTCGGATGAGGATTTTGAGCTGTACCGCGAACTGGCTCACCGCCGTGACTATGTTTATAACCAGATGAAGGAATTGGAACGGCAAGTGCTCTTAGATGATGAATCGGACAGCAACCGCTAGACCGTTGGTGCTTTGCCGCGCCAATGGCAGGCTTTTTATCGAAGGTAGTATTAGAGGAGTATCCATAACGTGAGCGAAAGAAAACTGATTACCGGACCTACTTTTGAAGAAATGCTTCACCCACAACTGATCGACCCAGAAATTCGCAAGAAGGCGAACGAGGCGCGTACTTCGGCCCCACTGGACTCGATCAACCTGTTTAATATTACGTGGCGTGACTACAACAATAGTGTTTATCACATCGTTCTGCCGCCCGAACTGACCGGGGTGGACTGCCCTATCGTGGTCTTGTACGGTGTGAAATTCCCCGGCGGCAGCCACAAAGTTGGCGCGACGTACTCCGTGCTGATCGAACAGGAAATGCTGGGCGATGTCGAACCCTGGAAGCACACCCTGGTGTGGCCTTCGACGGGCAACTATGGCATCGGCGGGGCTTATGTAGCAGGCCGCATGGGCTGCAAGAGCATCGTTGTGCTGCCCGAAGAGATGAGCCAGGAACGCTTTGACCGTATCGAACAGTACGGCGCGCAGGTGATCAAGACGGTTGGCTGCGAGAGCAACGTCAAGGAAATTTACGACAAGACCCACGAACTGGAACAGGATCCTAATATTCGCATCCTCAACCAGTTCGCGCTGATGGGCAACTATCGCTTCCATTATTATGTGACCGGCAATACGATTGTTGAGCTGGCGGCAGAACTGGCCCAGCGCGGCATTGGCTCTGGCAAGGTGTCGGCCTACGTCTCGGCTATGGGCAGCGCAGGCACCATCGCGGCGGCAGATCGCCTGAAGCAGGAATGGCACGATCACAAGATCGTCGGCCTCGAACCGATCCAGTGCCCCACGCTGGCCCTCAACGGGTACGGCGGGCACGACATTCAGGGCATTGGCGACAAGCATGTGACCTGGATTCACAATGTCCTGAATATGGATGCCGTGATGTGCATCGATGACATCGACTGCAAACTCGGCCTGCAAATCTTCGCGGAAGAAGCAGGACGCCAGGCCCTGGTCAATCGCTTCGGCCTTGATCCAAAGCTGGTCGAATTCCTGTCCTACGGTCTCGGCATCAGCGGCGTCTGCAACATTTACGGCGCGATCAAGACCGCCAAGCACTACGGCTTTGGCAAAGACGATATGGTTGTGACCATCGCGACCGACGGCATGGATCGCTATCCCAGCGTCATGCAGGCCATGCGCCAGCAGTACGGGCCTGTGGATGAAGTCGAAGCGGTGGCCCGCGTGCGCAGCCTGTTCCACGGGCTTAAGGACGATTGGACGTTTGACGGCACGCCCGACAATCGCCAGCGCTGGCACAACCTCAAGTATTACACCTGGGTCGAGCAGCAGGGCAAAACGGTTGAAGAACTGGAAGCCCAGCGCGATCCGGCCTGGTGGGAAAACGAACAGTGCAAGGTTGCCGAAATTGATGCCCGCCTGAAGGAATACCGGGCAAGCCAGAAAAAATAGAGGCGAAGAAGGATTGGCGTGTTCCCTGAGGACCGGGTTCTTGTTGGCGTGATTAACCGCAAGCGCGATCTTGAAAAAGCGCGCGATGAACACTGGTATCGTATCCCACAGGGGCAGGCTGCCAAAGGGATATACGCCGAATATATCGCCTTTTATCTCAGCCGGACGTTCAAGGAATTGAATGGCGGCATTCACTACTATGCACGGCGCACGGGGATGGAACTGGCGCTGCGCCGGGAACTGCTTCCCGACGAGCCTAACCATCCCCGCGCAAATGAACCTTACCATAAGCTGCAACTCGGAGAACTGCGCCGCAAAGACCCGCCTATCCTGAATCCAGGCCATCGCTCAGTCGCCTTTATCTATACGACCTGGGATCGCTTTTCGCAGGCGAAGGTATTGGCCGATCTCTATAGCGAAGCTGACTATTACGTGGACCGGGTTTTTCATGCGCTCGAACAGGTTGGCGTCCAGCCCGAACGCGAGTGGGAAGCGGCCCGCAGCAGTCATGATGGCGGCGCGCAGATCCGTGTTCAGTGTGAAGAATGGAACAGTAATCGCTTCAACGGCGGCTCGTGATGATCATGTTGTTTCACTTGAGACAGCCGGAGCGGTGCAGGTCGGTGTCGACGCTATTTTGCGGGCAATTGCGTCCTATGGCGGTCCGTTAATGGTGAGCGTGCCACTGGAAGGGTGATGTGTTGTTAATAACTCATGCAACCGTTGTAACCTGGGAAGAACCCAACCGCCTCATTGAAGACGGGGCACTGCTGATTGAAGATGGCCTGATCCAGGAGATCGGCTCGTCATCTGATCTGATGGCGCGCTACCCCAGGGCAGAACAATTGGATGCGCAGGGGCAAATTGCCATGCCAGGCGGCATCTGCGCGCACACCCATTTTTACGGGGCCTATGCGCGTGGACTTGCCATTCCTGGTCCTGCTCCCAAAAACTTCCCTGAGATTCTTCGACAGTTGTGGTGGCCTCTGGATAAATCGTTGGACGCGGAAAGTGTGCGTTTTAGCACGCTGGTCTGCCTTGTTGATGCGATCAAACATGGCACAACCACGCTGATCGATCACCATGCCAGCCCCAACTGCATCGAGGGCAGCCTCGATGTGATTGCGGATGCAGTGGAGAAAGCTGGGCTTCGAGCCGTACTGTGCTACGAAGTGACCGATCGAGATGGAGCCGAAAAAGCGCAGGCCGGAATCGCGGAAAATGTGCGATTCTTGCGCGCTGCCCAGGATCGCCCGCTGGTATCGGCCTCGTTTGGTCTGCATGCCAGCCTGACACTATCCGACAGGACATTGCATGATTGTGTTCGAGCGGCAGAAGGGCTGGACACGGGTTTTCATATTCATGTGGCGGAACACGAGGCTGATCAGGAAGACAGTCTGCGGAAAAGTGGCGAGCGAATCGTGCCCCGTTTGAAGCGCCTTGGCATTCTGGGACCCAAAACGATTGTCGCTCATGCCGTTCATGTGAATGAGCAGGAACGCGCCACTCTCAAAGAATCAGGAACCTGGGTGACACACC
The DNA here is from genome assembly GCA_963753545.1 of uncultured Chloroflexia bacterium. Lineage (GTDB taxonomy): Bacteria > Chloroflexota > Anaerolineae > Aggregatilineales > Aggregatilineaceae > CAVWCQ01. Next base: position 2,575,409 of record CAVWCQ010000008.1, on the reverse strand, counting down.
AACCCCGTTCCAATATGAACAATGCCGTAGGGGCTGCCGCCATTGATGCGATGATGGCAGAAGGCATCAAGCTCTGCCTGGGAAATGATGGATTCAGCAATACGATGTGGGCCGATTGGAAAGCAGCGTATCTGCTTCACAAAGTCGCCAACCGCGATCCGCGGCTGGCCCCCGGCGATATGATCGCGCGTATGGCTACCGATCATAATGCTCAACTGGCCGAGGTGTTTTTCCCCAATCAAAAACTGGGGCGGCTTGTTCCAGGGGCGGCGGCTGACGTGATTTTAGTGGATTACCAACCCTTCACGCCGCTTACAGCCGGAAATCTGCCCTGGCATATCATTTTTGGCTTTGAAGCGTCAATGGTTACTGCAACAATTGTTGCGGGCCGTGTTTTGATGCACAATCGAAAACTGCTTACGTTAGACGAGAAAAGTATTTCTACTGCTGCGCGTGAGTATGCGCCAAAAGTCTGGGAACGATATAACCAGTATGCTCAGCAGGCGCTCAATCACTAGGGAGGCTGATCGGTGGTCAAAGATTCGTCAACTCTTATGACGGTTGCCGTCTTAGGGGGCACAGGTAAAGAGGGGTCTGGCTTAGTCATGCGCTGGGCCGCAAGTGGCTATCGGGTTTTGATCGGCTCGCGCGATGCCGATCGTGCTGCGCAGAAGGCCGACGAACTAAATCACGAGTTAGGCGATGCGCTGGTGCGCGGTATGAGCAACGTAAACGCGGCGTCTCAGGCGGATGTGGTTGTTCTGTCCGTACCCTATGCGGCGCACAGAGAAATTCTGGAATCGATCATGGATGTGATGCCGGGCAAAATCCTGGTCGATGTAACCGTGCCTCTCAATCCACCCCACGTTCGCACCGTTTGGCTGCCCGAAGGACAGGCGGCTGCGCTGGAAGCTCAAGCGCTGTTGGGCGAGGATGTGCGTATCGTTGCGGCCTTCCAGAATGTTGGCGCAGCCCTTCTGAAGGACGTGAAACGGATCGTGAACTGCGACATATTGGTTTGCAGTGACGATGAAGAAGCCAAACAGGAAGTGTTCCAGTTGGTCAATGCTATTGATGGCATGCGCCCGGTTGATGCGGGACCGCTGGTCAATTCTATTGCCATTGAATCACTGACTCCCGTTCTGCTGTTCATCAACAAGCGGTATAAAGTGCCAGGAGCGGGCATTCGAATCACAGGCCTGGAATAACGTGACCGAATTAACCCAACTTACCCTGGTGGCGTTGCCAGGCATACCGTATGTTCAGCCGGGAGATGATCTAGCCCGGCTGATCGTCTCAGGTCTGGAGTCGGCGGGCCTGACGCTGGACGCTGGCGACATTCTGGTCGTCACGTCGAAACTGATATCGAAGTCGGAAGGCCGCTTTGTGGACCTGCGAACGGTGACGCCGTCTCCGCAGGCGCTCGACGTAGGGGAAAAGACAAACAAAGACCCGCGCCTTGTCGAGTTAATCCTGCGCAGAGTCGTCCCGCATCTCGCGGATGCGCGGCGAAGTATTGATTGTCCAGCATAAGCTCGGCTTTACGCTGGCGAATGCAGGAATCGATCATTCCAACGTGGGGGCAGATGGCGAGGAATGGGTGCTGCTGTTGCCCGAAGACCCTGATAGATCGGCGGCCCGGCTGCGGCAGGCGTTAGGTGAGGTAACTGGGACGTTTCCGGGTATTATCATCAGCAACTCGCACGGGCGGCCCTTTCGAGTAGGCGCGATTGGTGTAGCCATTGGATTGGCTGGCTTTCCGGCTGTGTGGGATATGCGCGGACAGCTCGATCTGTTTGGACGTGTGCTGCGCGTGACGATCACCGGGCTGGGGGACGAGATCGCGGCGGCGGCTGGCCTGCTCAGCGGTCAGGCCGCAGAGGGACGGCCCGTGATTTTGGTGCGCGGCCTCAAGCTTCCGCCGGGTGAAGGGCGTGCCGCTGATCTCATTCGCGCTGCCGAAATGGACCTCTATCTCTAAGGTCAGACTTGGGACAGCTTATCGTCATGTATCGTGACGAACTATTTGATATACTGCTAGGTAGACGTTCTATCCGGCATTACCAGGATCGCCTGGTGCCGGAAGAGGTGCTGCGCCGCCTGTTAGAAGCGGCGCGTTGGGCGGCATCGGCTCACAATCGCCAGCCCTGGCGTTTCGCGGTGATTACCGATCCCGCACGGCGGGTGCATTTGGCGGAGGCGATGGGGCAGCGTTTCCGTGTTGATCTGGCGGCGGACGGGCTGGCCGCGGAACAGATCGAACGGCAGGTGACTCGCTCCTACCAGCGGATCAGCAGCGCTCCTGCTCTGATCATGGTGTGCCTGAGTATGGCGGATATGGATCTGTATCCCGATGATCGCCGCCAGCAGGCCGAACGGCTGATGGCTGTACAGAGTGTCGCGCTGGCTGCACAAAATTTGCTGCTGGCTGCGTTTGCAGAAGGGTTGGGGGCGTGCTGGATGTGCGCGCCGCTCTTCTGCCCGGATGTTGTGCGCGTTGCGCTTTCTTTGCCGGACGACTGGGAAGCTCAGGCTTTACTGACGGTGGGGTATCCTGCGGAAGAGCGCCAGTCGAGCCGGGAATCGATAGAAGCCAAACTGGTATGGTATTAGACGACCGAAGCAAAGTTGTTGCGTTAGCAGGCGGAGTGGGTGGCGCGAAACTGGTTTATGGTCTGGCGAAAATTCTCCCGCCAGAGCGTTTTTCGATCGTTGGCAATGTAGCTGATGATTTCACGCTGTATGGACTCCACATTTCCCCTGATCTGGACACCGTGATGTATACCCTGGCGGAAATTGCCAACCCGCTCACCGGATGGGGTCTGGTTAACGACAGCAGAAACATGCTCGATATGTTAGCTCACTATGGCGAACAGCCCTGGTTTAGCCTGGGTGATCGCGACCTGGCGACACACCTGATCCGCACGTTATGCCTCGCTGAGGGGATGTCTCTGACTGCGGTTACGGCTCGCCTGACCACAGCGTTGGGTGTACAGCACCGTTTGTTGCCTGTGACAGACGATCCCCTGGCAACGATGGTCGACACGGCTGAACATGGCACTCTGCCTTTTCAGGAATATTTCGTCCGCTACCGCTGGCAGCCGACGGTGAGACGGGTATGGTTTGCGGGCGATACGAGCGCCCGGCTGTCACCCGCTGTGGCTGATGCGCTGCGGGAAGCCGATGTGATCGTCATTTGCCCGTCGAATCCTGTACTGTCCATTGAGCCGCTGCTCGCCGTTCCCGGTATGAGAGCGTTGCTCCAGCAGCGTCGGGGATTTTGCGTGGCAGTAAGCCCATTTATTGGGGGGAAAGCGGTGAAGGGTCCGGCGGAAAAATTAATGGTTGAGCTGGAGTTAGATCATTCACCCCAGGGATTGTTAAGCTATTACAGTGGATTGGTAGACGGGTTGGTTATTGATAGGGCCGATGCGGACAGCGCGCCCACGGACGGCACGCCAGTTCTCGTGACAGCGACATTGATGCAGTCGGCTGAGGACAAAATTCGATTGGCAACTGAGGTGCTTGACTGGGTGGGGAGTATTAGAGGATGAATGTCTGGGCGATTGTCCCCGTAAAACCGTTTAATCGAGCAAAGAGCCGGTTGGCAAGTGAACTGCGCCCGGAGCAGCGCGAACTGCTCGCGGCGGGCCTGTTGGAACGTACTTTACAACTCGTTGTGCCCATTGCGCAGATTCAGGGAGTGCTGGTCATCAGCCGGGACACCAAGGCGCTGTCTATGGCCCGCGATATGGGAGCACAGACGGTGCAGGAGAGCGGCACTCCCGAATTGAACAACGCGCTGCTGCGGGCAACCCAGGTGATCCGGGCCTGGGGCGTGGATGGCGTGCTGGTTATTCCCGCCGATTTACCTCTTCTGGCGCGAGAAGATGTAGAAGCGATGGTTAACCTGAGCCGCTATAACAGCTCGATTGTCATTGCGCCGGATCGCCACCAGCATGGCACGAATTTGCTGCTGGTGCGCCCACCGGGGCTCATTCCCTATTCCTTTGGTGAAAACAGTTTTGCCGAACACCAGCGCCTCGCCCATGCTGCCGGAGCCGATGTTTACATCTATCGATCCGAGCGGGTCGGTCTGGACCTGGACACGGCTGACGATCTCAACACTTATTTTGAATTGGCAAAGACTCTTGGACAGCCTATCATAGAGAACATCGGCTCTAAGGAATGGCTCATGGCCGAGTAGTCGCCAACTCATCACAAAAGTAGTCCCTTTATTTCTTTATTGGAGGATGATTCATGGCAGATCGAGTCGCTCTTTATTTGCAGGATGCGCACGCACTCTCCGAAGCAATCGAATACGTTCAGTACGCCGAGGATCGCGGGTTTGAAGCGGTCTGGCAGGCGGAAAGTCGCCTTGTGCGCGATGCGATTGTCCCGATGGCTGCCTATGCGGCAACGACCAAACGGATCAAGATTGGCTCCGGCGTGATCAACAACTGGACGCGCAATGTTGCCCTGACTGCGGCTACCTTTTTGACGCTGGACGATCTGGCTCCCAACCGGATTATTTGCGGAATTGGCGCGTGGTGGGACCCGTTAGCGGCGAACGTCGGCATTGAGCGCAAAAAGCCCCTGCTGGCGATGCGCGAGCACGTAACCGTGGTTCGCGATCTGCTGGCGATGAAAAATGTCACCTTTCACGGCGAATTTGTGAATGTGAACGGCATCGAACTCGATATCGTGCATGGGCGGCGCGAACCGCGTAACGTTCCGATCTATATTGGCGCGACGGGCATGAAAATGATGGCTATGGCCGGAGAGATCGCAGACGGTGCGCTGCTGAACTATCTGGTTTCCCCTTCCTATAACGCGATGGCACTCGAAAACCTGGAGACGGGCGCAAAGTTAGCCGGGCGCTCTATCGACGATATTGATCGCCCGCAGTTGGTCGTTTGCTCGGTAGATCGGGATCGCAAGCACGCTCTGGATAATGCCCGTAAACTGGTGACGCAGTATCTCGGCCAGCAGCCGCACATCATGAAAGCCAGCGGCGTGAGCAGCGAGGTTCTGGACCAGATTCATCAGGTGCTGACCTGGCCTGCCACCGAGGAACAGATCGAACGTGCCATGCAGTTGGTTCCCGACGAAGTGGTCCAGTTGATCACCGCCTCCGGTACGCCGGAAGAAGTTCGGGCGAAAGTGCGCGAGTATGTGGCATCTGGCTGCACCTGCCCGGTGCTCTACCCGCTGGGCGACGACGTGCGCCTGATGATTGACACCTTTTCCAGCGGCTATTCCGCGTAACGACAGGCAGGAGATCGATGGCTGATCAAGGCCCACAGCCCAGTTCGAAGTGGTGTTTTGTATGCGGTGTCGAAAATGGTTGTGGGCTGCATGTCCATTTCCTGAACGATGGCCCGTCTCAGTGCATGGCACGGGTGACGCTGGGCAGCACTTACCAAAGTTATCCGGGCGTGGCGCATGGCGGCATTGTAGCGACACTGTTGGATGAAACGATGGGCCGCGCGGTTCTATCCGGGTCGGAAAACGCAGAGGATATCAATACTGCTCGCTTTATGTTCACGGCAAAGATGGAAATACGCTACCGCCGCCCGGTCCCGCTGGACCAGGAATTCATTGTGCGGGGCCGCGTCGATAAGGATCGGGGCCGGATGGTCCAGGTGGTCGGAGAAGTGCTTCTCGCGGATGGTACGGTTGCCGTCGAAGCGTGGGCTACCCTGGTTGATATTCCGCGCGATCAGGTCGAACAGATGACCAATCAGGACATTGGTTGGAAAATTTACCCTTGGGGCTAGACGCAGTGCTTCCCCACTCATCTGATCAGGAACTGTCAGCAGAAACCGCGAGAGCCAGCCATCGAGTTCCCTGGTTGGCTCTCGTTGTTACGGTTGGGTTGGTGACACTTGTCTATCTGTCGCTCAGCCTTGCCGCCAGCAGCCATCCGCTATTGATGCCGCTCGATGACACCTACATTCATTTCCAGTACGCACGCCAGTTCGCGCTCGGCCATCCGATGGTTTATAACCCCGGCGATCCGCCCACATCCGGCGGGACAAGCCTGCTCTACCCTCCGCTGCTGGCGCTCGGTTACCTGCTGGGATTTACGGGCTGGTCACTGGCCTACTGGGCGCTGATCATCGGCGTGTTCTGCTTCTTTGGCTCAAGTTGGCTGATCTATCTGATCGCTCGTTCCAATCCTCTGACAGGCAAAACGACTCCGGCGTATGCCCTGAGTATGGCCCTGGCCTTTGCCCTGTGTGGCCCGGCGATCTGGGCAGCGCTGAGCGGGATGGAAACCTCTCTTTTTGTATTTCTGGTGCTGCTCACTCTCTATGCCGTGCAGTCGGATCGATCCCGGCTGGCGGTTGCGGCTGCCCTGGGTATGACGCTGACCCGCCCGGAGGGATTGATCCTGGCTGGGTGTGCGATGCTGGGATTGTTTCTGCGCCGCAAACTGCCTGCCGATTGGCCGGGCCGCATCCGGTGGATCGCGGGGCTGTCCCTGCCCGTTTTGGCGGGAGCCATTCAACCTGTGATCAACTGGATCGCTACAGGCAGTCCGTCCTCGTCGGGGTTGCAGGCGAAATCGCATCTCACCAATGCGGGCGCGCCAATGGCGGATCGCGTGTCCAATGTCCTCGACTTTTTCGGGCGGATGTGGCGCGAACTGCTCAGCGGGCGCAGCGCCGATTTTGGCACGTTTACATCGCCTATCCTGGCGGAAGCGGCTCTTGCCGGGCTGCTGGTCGCGGTGTGGCTGAGCTGGCGGCAGCGGCGGCTGAATATCGGCGTGATTGTCCTGGCCTGGATCCTCGCGCTGACGGCGGCAGTATCGACACTGGATACGGCCTTCTGGCAGTTCAAGCGCTACCAACTGCCCGTGATGGCGCTCTTTTTCCCGGCGGCGGCATGGTCGCTCGCCACGCTGGCCGCGCTGTTTGAACGGCGAGCGGGGCTGCGCTGGGTTCGCTGGGTGCTGCCACTGCTCATCCTGCTGCCCTCCCTGTTCACAACGGTCACTTTTGCCCGCAATTACCTGGAAAATGTCTCCGTCGTGCGCGATCAGCAGGTTCCGATGGCACGCTGGGCGGCGAAAAATTTGCCAGCAGAGGCGCGGGTGGGCGTGCACGATGTAGGGTTAGTTCGCTATTTTGGTCAGCGCAGCCTGTACGATGTCGTCGGCCTGACTACACCGGGGCCAGCGGTTGCATGGCGGCAGGGACCGGGCGTGATCTACGAGGTTATGGCTCACAGTAAGTATCGCCCCGACTATTTCGCCATTTATCCCGATGTGCAGGGTTTGCGCTATCTGCTTAACGCGGGCGTTTTCGGCTCCGTGCTGGCAGAATTCCCGGTGAACCTGCCGCCGCAGAATGTCGCCTCTGCCGCGCCGCTTCAGGTTGTCTATGAGGCAGACTGGTCGAATACGCACCCAACAGAACACATCGCCCAGCCAACGACGATTGCCTATACGGATGGGTTAACATTGGTCGATCAGATCGATGTTGCCAGCCCGGACAGCGAGGCCGATCACGACTACCGCTGGTGGTTTGATGGCGTTCCCCAGGGTTTTGTCAGCGAGGTTTACCGAAATTATTACCGCGCCTGTGCGCTGGAAGACGCGGCTTGCCAGGTGACAGATGGCGGGCGGGTGATCACAGGCGGCGAGGAGTTCACACTGCATACGCGCCAGGGTGAAGACCTGCTGCTGGTAACGCGCGTCCTGGGGCGGACGAGTATACCGTTGACAATCTATGTCAATGATCGTCGGCTGGCGCAGCGAGTACAACCGGCAGTGTCAAACCGCTGGATCGAAGTGGTAACATGGGTTCCTGGTGATCAGATTACGGGCAGTTCGACGCGCATTCGGATCGAGGCGCATGTCGCTGATCCGCGCACGGAAGCCTATTTACCCTACTACCACTGGGCCTATCAGGGTACCGTATACCTTTGAGGATGCGGGAGATCGTGCTCCGGCGGCTGTATTTGCCGATGGCAGTATCCAACTGCTGGCCTATAGCATCCAGCAGGACGCCGGGCAAATCATCGTATCTGCGACATGGCAGAGTACAGGTGGAGAAATTCCAGGGAGCGGAGACGGCATAGTTTTTGTACATTTGTATAATGATAATCAGCGTGATGTCGAACCGGTGGCGCAGATGGTGACCCGCCCGGCAGGAGATGTTCTGCCGCCCGCCAATTGGCTGCCCGGTTTGATCGAGGATCAGTATGTGGTAATGTTACCCGCCGATTTGCCACCCGGTACGTATGCTGTCGCGCTGGGCATCTATGACGCCCGGACAGGAGAACGGTATCCGGTGAGTGGCACTGGCGCAGATCAGGATCGACGCTTGTTTATAGGCGAAATTACAATTGAGGAGTCAGGATCGTGAAAATACCTTTCATGCTGAACGGAGAGGCGGTTGAATACGAAGCCGCCCCTAATGAAACGCTGCTGGCAGTACTGCGCCGGAACGGTGTGTTCGGCGTTAAACATGGCTGTGAAACAGGCGAGTGCGGCAACTGTATCGTGCTCCTGGATGGTCAGCCTGTCACATCCTGTGTACTGCTGGCCGTTTTTGCGCAAGGTCATACCATCAGCACGATTGAGGGGGTCGGCGGCGATCAGGAACGTGGTTGGCGTGGTTCCCAACCGCTGCATGCCCTTCAGACGGCTTTTATTGAAACGGGGGCTATTCAGTGCGGCTACTGCACGCCGGGCATGATTCTGGCGGCTAAGGCGCTGCTGGACCGCACCTTATCACCAACGGAAGTGGAAGTGCGCGACGCGCTGTCCAGTGTGCTGTGCCGCTGCACGGGATATGCCAAGCCGGTTGAGGCTGTATTACGCGCGGCGGCTCGTATGCGCGGCGAAGAAGTACCTCCCATCAACAGCGAGACAGCCATACCTGGCCCCGAAGATCTGTTTGGCGGCGTCGGACGGGGCGAACCACTCGAACCAACAGGCGGAGATGTTCTGACGCGGACCCTGCCCGTTATGAGGGTCGCGCCGGAAGTGGATACATTGCAGCAGGTCGGGAAGTCGTCGCCCAAGGTGGATGCGCGGAAGCTGGTCCAGGGTAACCCGGCTTTTACCGATGATATCGAACTGCGCGGGATGCTGGTCGGCAAACTGCTGCTCAGCCCGCATGCTCATGCGTTGATCAAACGGATTGATGGGTCACGCGCGCGGGCGCTGCCCGGTGTCCATGCTGTTCTGACCTACCAGGATGTGCCCCGCGTGGCGTATACGACGGCTGGACAGAGTCACCCTGAACCCGGCCCGCACGACAACTACAGCCTGGACTCGCGGGTGCGTTTTGTCGGGGATCGTGTGGCGGCAGTCGCGGCGGAAACCGAAGAGATCGCCCTGCGCGCCCTGGAATTGATCGACGTGGAATATGAACTGCTGCCCACTGTGTTTGATCCGCGCCAGAGCATGAACCCCGGCGCGCCCATCCTGCACGATGAACCGGAAAGCTACATGATCGAAGACCCTTCGCGCAATCTGGCGGCAGTGATCGAGTGGGAAGTAGGCAGTGTGGCTGAGGGGTTTACCCAGGCGGATCGTGTCTTTGAGCAGACGTACTACAGCCCCAAAGTGCAGCAGACACCCCTGGAACCGCATGTCGTCGTGACGTGGTGGGATGAAGACGACCGCCTGATCATTCGCACCAGCACCCAGGTTCCGTTCCATGTGCGCCGTATCCTGGCTCCCGTGCTCGGCTTGCCAGAGAAGCGTATCCGTGTCATCAAACCGCGCATTGGCGGCGGCTTCGGTGTCAAGCAGGAAGTGCTGATCGAAGATATCTGCGCCCACCTGACGATTGTCACCGGGCATCCGGTACGGTTGGAATACACCCGCGCCGAGGAATTTTATGCCAGTCGTTCGCGCCATCCGATGTATGTCACGCTGAAGACAGGCGTCACCAATGATGGGCGAATTATCTCCAACGAAATGCACGTCTTGAGCGACACCGGGGCCTACGGATCGCATGCGGTGACCGTAGCGGGCAATACCGGGCATAAAGCGATGGCTCTCTACAACGCGCCGAACATCAAGTTCCACGCGGACATCGTCTATACCAACACACCCCCCAGCGGAGCCTATCGCGGCTATGGCGTTCCCCAGGGCTTCTGGGCGCTGGAACCGCATATCGAATTTATCGCCCGCGAAATGGGCTTTGATCCGCTGGAATTCCGCCTGAAGAACGCGATCAAGACGGGCGATGAGCACCCGGTCAGCAAAGCCTGGAGCGAGGGACGCGAAGGCGCAGCCGAATATATTACCTCCTGCGGCCTTGCTGAATGTGTTGAGCAGGGCGCGGCGGCGATTGGTTGGGCCGATAAGTTCGGTAATCTCAACTGGCATCTTGTCCCTGGCAAACCGCATTTGCGTCGCGGCATTGGTGTCGCCTGTGTCATGCAGGGAACAGCGATCCCCCGCCTGGATATGGGTGCAGCCAGCATCAAGATCAATGATGATGGCTCGTTTAATCTGCTGGTCGGCGCGACAGACCTGGGAACCGGGTCCGACACGGTGCTGACGCAGATGGCGGCGGAAGTGCTCGGCTGTACGCCGGAAGACTTCATTACCTATTCGTCGGATACGGACTTCACGCCGTTCGATAAGGGCGCGTATGCGTCCAGCACGACCTATATTTCCGGGCGGGCCGTTGTCGTGGCGGCGGAAAAAGTCGCCGATCAAATGCGCGAAGTCGCCTGCCGGATGTTCAATCGCGAGAATAAAAACGGTCCATTTGTGCAGGTCGAGGATATCACCCTGCGGGATCGGGCGGCCCATGCGCCAGATGGACGCATCGTAACTCACCGCGAGATCGCGCTGGACAGCCTGCACGCGGAACACCAGCAGCAGATCATGGCAGTGGGCAGTTATGTCAGTCCGGATTTGCCGCCGCCGTTTGGCGCTCAATACGTGACGATCACACTGGATACCGAAACCGGGCAGTTTACCGTGGATGAGATGATTATGGCGGTGGACAGCGGCATAATCATCAACCCGATCACGGCCAGCGGTCAGATCGAAGGCGGTATGGTGCAGGCGCTGGGTTACGGTCAGTGCGAAGAGATGGTTTTTGACGACCAGGGCCGCATGTTGAATACCCGCTTTGGGCCGTACAAGATCTACCGTGCTGACGAAATGCCAAAGATGGGCGTGATTTTCATCGAGACCTACGAACCGAGTGGCCCATTTGGGGCGAAGGCGGTTGCCGAGATCCCGCTGGACGGTGTTGGCCCGGCGCTGGCGAACGCGGTCTACGACGCGGTTGGCGTGCGGATCGTTGATGCGCCAATCCTGCCGGAGAAGGTCTGGCGGGCGCTCCGAGCGCAGAAACCCTAAGAGTCTCTCTATCCGTAAATGCGTTTTTGTCGGGGCGCAGCTTAACTTCGCACGACAGGCAAGCAGCGCCCACCGAATTACGCACGGATAGGGTATCAGCGAGAGACGAACTTGAACGAAGATCGGGCTGTTTTTGAGGCAGCGCTTTCCGCTCAACAGAATGGGCGTCCGGCGGCGATGGTTACCGTCATCCGCACGCAGGGGTCCGTGCCGCGCCAATCCGGGAGCAAAATGCTTGTCTGGCCCGATGGCAGTATCGTCGGCACAGTCGGCGGCGGAGAGATGGAAGCCAAGGCGATTCAAGAAGCTCAGGCGTCCATTCGCGACGGGCAAACACGCCTCTTGAGTTATAATTTAACCGACCTCACCTCTGGTGATCCCGGTGTATGTGGGGGCACGGTTGAATTGTTTGTCGAGCCGCTGCTGCCTCCCCCGACAATCCTGGTCATCGGCTGCGGTCATGTTGGCAGGGCGGTTGCGGAACTGGCAAAATGGATGGGCTACCGGGTCGTGGTATCCGATGACCGTCCTGGCTATGCAACTCCCGAAAGCTTACCCGGTATGGATGGTTATATCGAAGCACCGTCCGCTGAACTCGTAGAAGGGGCGGCGATCAACCGCCAGACGTATATTGCCGCTGTGACGCGCGGACTGTTGGTGGATGAGCGCCTGCTGCCCGCGCTGCTGGCAACTGAAGCACCGTACATCGGACTGATCGGCAGCAGGCGGCGCTGGACATTAACGGTAGAAGCACTTGAAAAACAGGGTATCAGCCGGGAACAATTGGCCCGCGTCCATGCGCCTATCGGGCTGGAACTACGCGCCGAAACGCCCAAAGAAATTGCTCTGAGCATCTTATCGGAGATCGTGATGGTTATGCGCGGAGGAAGCGGGGAATCGATGCAGTGGATCGGCCCTGCTCCTGATAGGTAGAGTGGTCGTGAAAATTCTGGCTGTCAGTGATGTTGTGCTGCCCCAAATGCAGGATGCAGCGTATCTACGCCGGACCTTTGCCGATGCGAAGCTGCTGGTAAGCTGCGGGGACATGCCGGGCCACTACCTCGACGTGATCGGTTCGACGTTGAATCTCCCCCTGTTTTATGTCCGGGGCAACCACGACGAACAGTACGAGACTCAGCCTCCTGGCGGGGATAACCTGCATCTTAAAATACGCACCTTTGGCGAATACTCATTTGCCGGGTTGGAAGGATCAATCAATTACAACCGGGGTGATATCCAGTATGAAGAAGGGCAGATGTTCGTCAATGTCCTGCGGCTGCTGCCCCGGCTGCTGTTGATACGCTCGATGCGTGGCTATGGGGTCGATGTGATGGTCACCCATTCACCGCCGCGCCATGTGCACGATCTGTCTGATGACCGGGCACACCGGGGATTCCAATCATTTCAATGGCTGATGCGCTGGGTCCGCCCGCGATTCCTCATTCACGGCCATGTGGATACGTGGGACAATCGGAAGCCAACTCAAACACAATGTGGTAAAACAATGGTGATCAACATTAATCCGTATAAGCTTATGTCGCTGGATCGCAATTAACTTTCGAAAAAGCAAAGATACAAGGACTATGTGGCGAAATTACTATAGTGTCACGTCAATTGCTGAAGCGCTCGAACTGCTGTCTGAATATGGCGGTCAGGCGCGTATTATAGCGGGCGCAACCGACCTGATCCTCGAATTGGAACGGGGGCAGCGTCCCACCGTTGACACACTGATCGATATCACCCGCGTGCCGGGGTTGGATCAGATTGATTTGCGCGGCAATACCGTCCGTCTTGGCCCGTTGGTGACTCATAATCATGCAGTGGGCAGTTCGTTGTTGGTTGAGCGCGCTCTGCCACTGGCTCAGGCCTGCTGGTCGGTTGGCGCACCGCAAATTCGCAATCGGGGCACGATTGCCGGAAATGTGATCACAGCCAGTCCTGCCAACGATACGATCACCCCACTGTGGGCACTGGGAGCCAGCGTGACGTTAGTCTCCAACCGGGGCGAACGGACTCTTGATTTTCCGACGTTCTATAAGGGCGTGCGCCGGACGGCGATGGAACCGGATGAACTGCTGTCGGCTATTACCTTTCCGGCGCTTGCCAGTAACGAGCACGGCATCTTTTTGAAGTTGGGTTTGCGGCGGGCGCAGGCCATATCAGTTGTCAACGCGGCGGTCATCCTGGGGTTGGATGCTTCCGACCGGGTTACCCGCGCTGCAATCACCCTTGGAAGTGTCGCACCGACCATTTTGCAGGCCACGACAGCCGAACAGTACCTCCAGGGGAAGACCCTTTCCGACGAAGTAATTCGTGAGGCTGCACGGCTGGCAGCGTCGGCTCCTACGCCGATTGATGATGTGCGCAGTACAGCCGCGTACCGGGCCGAAATGTGCCGCGTGCTGGTGGCGCGGGGGCTGCGGGCGCTGCGGGATGGCTCTGAATGTGATGATTGGCCCGAAGACCCGGCGATGCTGTGGGGACCGCACCACTCGATTGTTCACGATCTCCTGCGAACCCCTATACGGCATGAAGACGATGCCAGCGATACAATTGTGACGACGATCAACGGCACGACCTATACACGCACGGGTGGAGCAAACAAGACGCTGCTGCGCTTCCTGCGCGAAGATATTGGCCTGCCGGGTACCAAAGAGGGCTGCGCTGAGGGTGAGTGTGGAGCTTGCACCGTGTTTCTAGACGGCGCGGCGGTGATGGCTTGCCTCGTTCCCGCCCCACGCGCGCATGGAGCGCAAATTGTGACCGTTGAAGGGCTTGCACAGCCGGATGGAACGTTGCACCCACTGCAACAAGCATTCATCGAAACCGGCGCTGTTCAATGTGGCTACTGCACACCGGGCTTTTTAATGTCTGGCGCAAAGCTGCTTGAAGAGCATCCAGACCCTACCCGGCAGCAAATTGAGCAGAGCATCACAGGTAATCTGTGCCGCTGTACGGGTTACTACAAGATTGTTGAAGCATTCGAAAAAGCCGCGAGAGAAACACAGGCTTCTGGCGTCCAATAGACTGTTTACTTTAATGGTTAAGGAGAATCAACATGTCCCGATCAGTTGTACGTGAAGCACCCAAAAAGAAAAAAACGATGAAGTGGTATATGCCCATCTTTGGGTTGACACTCGCTATTTTATTCGGCATTGTCTCATATGTGGTTGCGCCGCGTCTGGTCGACTTCGGTGAACAGAAGAACGCGAAAATAGCGTCTCAGTTACAGGATTTTCGGGCAACCCAATCGAATGGCGATAAGATCATTGACGCTGTTGCGACAGGCCTCGTGTGGCTGACGATGTTGGGCGTGGCCATGTTCCTGGCTTCGGCTGCTATTGGCTCAGACCCCGACAAAAACTCGTATAAGGATATGGCGGCCAGCCCTGCCAATCAGAAACAGATGATCAAGCAGCTCAAACGCGATTTGAAAGAAGCCGAGAAACGCGCCAGGCAACAGAAAACGCGGTCGAAGAAATAGTTTTTGCATGGTAAGGAGTGTTGTTTAGCGTGGAAGAAAAGCGAGTAACGTTAGGACAAAACTTCCTCCGCGTCGACGCTGTGGGCAAAGTGATTGGCGAAACGGCCTATCCAGGCGATATCGATATGGAGGAACAGGTATGGATGAAGATCCATTTTTCGGATCGCGCCCATGCACGCATTACCGCGATTGACACCAACCGCGCCGAAGCCTATCCCGGCGTGATTGCTGTTTTTACGGCCCAGGATGTTCCCGTTAACGAGTATGGGCTGGGTATCTTCGATCAGCCTGTCTTGTGCGGCCCCGGAAGCAGCAAAGAAGGGGCTGATATTGTCCGATGTTTTGCCGATCAGGTTGCGCTGGTTGTCGCTGAGACAGAAGAAATCGCGGCGGCGGCGGTCAAATTGATCGATATCACCTATGAAGATCTGCCTGCGGTATATGATCCGTTTGAGGCGATCAAAGAAGGTGCGCCGCAGCTTCACCCGCATGCTCCTAACAACATTCTGGTTCACCATCGCATCCGCCTTGGCGAGATGAGCGCGGGCTGGGAAAAGGCCGAGGTGGTTGTCGAAGGCGATTACCAGACAGGCTACCAGGAACACGCCTATCTTCAGCCAGAAGCAGGCTTGAGTTACATTGACGAAGAGGGGCGGCTCACCGTTGTGGTTGCCGGGCAGTGGGTGCACGAGGACCAGCAGCAGGTAGCACATGCACTCGGTATTCCCGAAGAGCAGGTTCGCATCATCTATCCTGCCATCGGCGGCGCATTTGGCGGGCGCGAGGATATGTCGGTTCAGATTGTTCTGGCCCTGGCAGCCCAGCGTTTGCAGCGCCCGGTTAAGATCATTTGGAGCCGCGAAGAGTCGATCAGCGGGCATCATAAACGCCACCCAACCTGGATTCATGCCAAGTGGGGTGCGACGCGTGACGGCAAGTTAGTCGCTGCCGACGCGGAAGTTTACGGGGACGCGGGCGCGTATGCTTATACCACGCCCAAAGTGCTCGGCAATGCAGCGCTGATGGTATCCGGTCCTTACGCAATTCCCAACGTCAAAGTGGACGTCTATGGGGTCTATACCAATAACATCCCCACCGGGGCTTTCCGGGGCTTTGGTGGCCCGCAGGGGGCCTTTGCCGCTGAGAATCAGATGAATAAACTGGCAGAGACGCTAGGCATGGACCCGGTGGAAATCCGCGAACGAAATGTGCTGCGCGAGGGCGTGATTACCTGTACGGGAACGCCTCTGCCTCCCGGTGTAACTCTTGCTCAGGTAATGGCGGAAGGAGCCAGGCGCAGCGACTACTGGCAGCAGGACGCTGGCGGATGGAAAAAGATCGAGGCGCAGCAGCCTGCTAATCCTTATCGTCGGCGTGGCATCGGCGTAGCGATTGGTTTGAAGAATATTGGATTTAGTTTCGGTTATCAAGAAAATAGCTGGGCAACCGTTGAACTGCACGGCGATGGCGAGATCGAGCGCGTGGTCGTGCGGCAGGCGGGGGCCGATGTTGGCCAGGGTGCGCATACCGTTTTTGTGCAGATGGCGGCGGCGGCAGTTGGCGTGCCTGTTGATCGCGTGCAGTTATATGGGCACGATACCGCCGAAACGAAAAACTCCGGCAGTTCGTCTGCGTCGCGCATGACCTTTATGGCTGGTAATGCGATCAAGGGGGCAGCAGAAATGGCCCTCGAAAAATGGCATGGGGAAGAGCGTCCCGCGATTGCCACTTACCAATATCTTTCACCTAAAACTACTCCTTTCGACAAAGAAACAGGCCACGCTGATCCGAACTTCGCCTATGGGTATATGGCCCAATTTGTCGAGGTCGAAGTCGACCTGGAAACGGGCATGGTCGAGGTGGTGCGCGTCGTTTCGGCGCATGACGTGGGCAAGGCTATCAACCCGCGCCTGATCGAAGGGCAGGTCGAAGGAGCCGTTGTCCAGGCCCTTGGTTATGCTGTGATGGAAAATCTGGTGAGCAAAGAGGGGCGTGTGCTGAATCCCTATCTTTCAACCTACCTGATCCCGACCATCTGGGATATCCCGCGTGAAGTGAAGTCGGTTATCCTGGAATATGCCGATCCTCGCGGTCCTTGGGGCGCGCGCGGCATGGCGGAAATGCCCTTTATCCCACTTGCTCCGGCAATCACTGCTGCGCTGCACGATGCCACAGGCGTCTGGTTTGACCAGATCCCGCTTCTGCCCGACCGGGTTGTAGCGAAACTGCGCGAACATGGCATCCCGGCTGTTTGAGTCTGTTCCCATTCTGATCAAAGGCGGTGGCGATCTCGCTTCAGGGGTCGCCTACCGCCTCATCAAAGCAGGTTTCCCGGTCATCATCACCGAACTGGCAACCCCCCTGGCAATCCGGCGCACCGTTGCATTTGGGGCGGCTGTTTATGAAGGCCAGATCACGATTGAAGGGCTGACCGCGCGGCATATCGATAATCCGCCCGATGCCTCTGCGGTATTGGCATCGGGCGATATTCCGGTGCTGGTAGATGAGGATGGAAGCAGCGCCCGGTTGCTCACTCTGCCTGTCGTGGTTGATGCGCGGATGGCGAAACAAAACCTGGGAACCAGCACGGATGACGCGCCGCTGGTTGTCGCGCTGGGACCGGGGTACACAGCGGGAAAAGACTGCCATGCGGTTATCGAAACGAATCGGGGACATTTTCTGGGGCATGTGATCTGGCAGGGATCGGCGCAACCCAATACGGGACTGCCGGGTGCGGTGAAAGGGCATGTTGCTGACCGGGTGCTGCGTGCTCCTGCGGACGGCTATTTGACGCCTCTTGTAAAAATCGGGGATACGCTGCGAACGGGCCAACTCATTGGCACGGTGGCCGGGCTGCCAGTCACTGCGCCATTTGATGGACTGCTGCGCGGGCTGATCCATCCATCCGTGCCTGTCAGCGCCGGGATCAAAATTGGGGATGTCGATCCACGCGCCGAACGCGATATCTGTTATAAAATATCAGATAAATCACTTGCAATTGGCGGCGCAGTAGTCGAGGCGGTACTCAGCGCGCCTCAACTGTTCACGCTGCTGCGCGGGGGAAAATCCCCCCGGTAACTTAACATCAAAAGAGCAGCGGATTATTGATGCGTCTACGAGATGCTTTACGCATTCAACGTGGAGAACTGGTTGCTTTTGTCGGAGCTGGAGGCAAAACATCGGCTCTCTTTCGCCTTGCCCATGAACTGCGCGACGAAGGATGGCGTGTGCTGGCAACAACCACGACCCGTCTGGCTCGCTCTGAAATGCAGCATGCCCCTCTTGCAATCCAGACGACTCCGACCACCTCACCTTCTGTGATCAAGCAGGGTTTAAACGAACACGGTTTTGTGTTCCTGTTTGGCGCAGAGGATATCGAGCGAGACAAGATTTTTGGGTTGCCCCTCAACGTGATTACCGGGTTGATGGACACCGTAAATTCCGACGTCATGCTTGTTGAGGCAGACGGTGCCCGGCGGATGCCGTTCAAAATACCTTATGATCACGAACCTGTGATCCCACCCGATACATCACTTGTTGTTCCGGTTGCGGGTGTCGACGCATTGGGACAGCCCTTGGATGAGCAGCATGTCTACAACGCGACACGCCTGATCGAGCGCTATGGTCTGCCTGTTGGCGGTACACTGGTGCCTGCCTGGATGTCTCTGGCCCTGCGCGATCCGGATATGGGGCTGCGCGGCGTCCCTGACTCGGCGCGCGTGATTGTTCTGCTAAACAAAGTCGTGGCAGCGAGCCTCTATGCCCGTGGACGCGCGCGCCGGGTGGCGCAATTGACGCTGCGCTCACCGCGTATTGAAGCAGTGCTGCTCGGTTCGATGCTGGATACAGGCGAACCTGTGTGCGAAGTGCAGAGGCGCGTGGCGGCGGTGGTCCTGGCGGCTGGAACATCATCCCGAATGGGCCAGTCAAAGCCTCTGCTGCCCTGGGAAGATAAACATACCGTGATCGAAACGATTGTTCACCGTCTGATCACGGCGCGAGTTGCAGAAATTGTTGTCGTGACCGGGCATCGTGGTGACGATGTTGCGCAGGCTCTGGCCAGTATGCCCGTCAAAATCGTGCACAATCCAGATTATGAACAGGGTGAAATGCTGTCTTCGCTTCAGGTAGCGCTGCGAGCGCTGCCTGGTACGACGGCGGCATGCCTCGTCGTCATGGGCGATCAGCCGATGCTCGATCCGCGCGTTTTGAGCCACATTTTGACTGCCTACGCGGAAAAGAAAGGGGAAATCATCGCGCCTGTTTATCGCGGACAGCGCGGTCATCCTGTTCTGATTGATCGACGTTTTTGGCCCGACCTTCTCGAACTGGAATCGGGCGCTCCGCGCGATATCATCCGCCGCTATCCTGATCAACTGGCCCTGATCGAAACACAAACGGACAGCATTCTGCGCGACATCGACACGCCGGAGCAGTACCGTCTGGAGCGCCGCCGCGCCGGACTCGATTAAGCGGGCGGAGTGACTTGCCCGCCAATAGGCGTTGGCGTAGGTGGTGGATCGCTGATATGAATCGTTATTTCGCACAGGGCGCGCGGCATGCGCGTGTTGTCGAACACGGTTAGCCGGAAGCGATATTCCCCAGGTGAGAAAAGAAACGGCAAAATATCCCCCAGCGGCCCCTCTGTCGTAACCGGAACGGTGTAATCACCACCGATAGGCGCAAATTCTGCCCCGGCGACCGCGGGCTTGATCTCAAACCTGTAAAATGCGAAGTTGCTCACCGTGGCAATACCCTGCACGGTCGTGGCCTCAAAAATCAACTGGCCGTTACCCGGAATGTGAATCCATGCGCTGTCACGGGCACAGCCAACAGCCTCTTCTGCTTCGGGGAGAATGGTTCCAACGGGTGTGTTGGTGGGAACCGGTGTGGCAAAAATAATCTGCTCTTCGCCATCTGAAGAGCTGCCCGACGGCATGCCCAGGGCGACTGCCGGATTATTCATCGGCGTGCTGGTGTAGAAATGTTTGGGCTGGCGGCTCCCTCCTGCACCGGTCTGATCACGCAGGGTGGGGGCCATTACGTTGGCAACAGCCCACACGCCAATCATCAACTCAATGAGCAGTCCGCCGAACGTAATGGCAGTCGCCTGCCGGACCAGGGCATGTTCGCGTTCGAGCTTAAACTGGGAAACGGCCAGTTCATGGCGAGCACGCTGAAGCTGGTACGCCATCAACAGAATGCCGCCCATGCTCAGAATGTATAATCCCAAAGAGATTTGTTCGACGAAAAAAACGAAACTAGACATGCTGCTCCGGTTTGTTCTCACGCTTCGCCGGGTCATAGGGCGGCATTTGACGCAGAACGCCCCGAATCACCGTCGCAAGGCGGGGCACAATCTGTCTGCCCAGCCGCAGAACATCTTCATGACTCACTTCCTCGAGCGCGTCAGTGCTGTCTAAAGAGAGATTGGTCACGCTGGAGAATCCCAGGACACGCATCCCGGCGTGATTGGCGACCAGAACTTCATGGACCGTAGACATGCCAACGGTGTCGGCTCCCCAGGCGCGCAGCATCCTGACCTCAGCAGGCGTTTCGAAAGACGGTCCCGCCAGGACAACATAAACGCCCTCACGCAGAGTAAGCCCTTGCTCCTGGGCAACCTTGTGAGCCAGTTTCCGCAGGTCAGAATCATAGGTGTGGGTCAGAATAGAGAAGCGCGGCCCAAACATGCCGAGATTCGGCCCAATCAGCGGGTTATGTCCGGCCATTCCAACAAGGTTGATGTGATCTTCAATCACCATAATATCACCCGCCTGATAGGTTGGATTCAACCCTCCGGCAGCGTTGGTCACAATCAAAGTATCCACATTCAGCAGGCGCATCACTCGCACGGGCAGTGTAATGTGGGCGAGGGTGTATCCTTCGTAATAATGTGAGCGCCCCTGCATCACCATAACGGTTTGATTTTCGAGTTGGCCGATCACCAGCTTTCCCGCATGACCGACCACCGTTGACCGCGGCCAATGCGGAATATCTTCATAGGGTATCACATCCTGGTTCCGGATTTCATCCACCAGCGGCCCCAGGCCAGAACCGAGGATGAGACCCACAGCAGGTTTCTGCTCCGTGCGCTGCTGGATGGCGGCAGCAGCTTCCCGGTAGTGCTCCTCAGGAATGAACTGTGATGGGTGCATAAAATATCTCCAGGGGAAAATTAAGTCTATCTCCAAATATACCGCGTCTCACCCGGAATTCCCCATTTTAATGAGTGTGAAAATTGGTGAATTTCTCTAGCACATTCCATAAATTTAGCGATATACTGAGGGCATCATCGTCCTCCGGTAAGTGATAGAGAGAGGTTGGCAGCTTAATGCGGGTCGAGAAAGCGATGGCCCAATACTTGCAGGTTTACCTGTCACTATACCAGCGCAAGCCGAGAGAACTGCGTGACCTGGGTAATAACTGGGTGCTGGTTAACGGCGCGCGTATGAGTGTCGAAGAACTTGAAAACCTGACCAGCGAATTGAATCGCGAGTATCAGCAGGTATTGTTTAATAAGCGCAGCGTCGTGAAAAAACTCCTCAACTGGTTCTCCAAAGCATAATTTGGGCCTGCTCCGGCTAAAGGAGCAGGCAGCAATCCCCCAGGCTGTAAAATCGATATTCAAGCCGGATCGCTTCTTCATAGGCTTGCAAGATGTATTCGCGCCCGGCAAAGGCGCTGACCAGCATCAGCAGCGTCGATTTGGGCAGGTGAAAATTGGTCAGCATCATGTCAACCGTGCGGAAGCGGTAGCCCGGCGTGATGAAAAGATCGGTATCCTCCTTGATGGCGATCACGGGCCGCCAGGGGCATACGGCTTCGTTCAGGTTGCTCAGCGTCCGACGGATACTGGATCGATCATCGGCCTCGGTTTCATAGGCGGCTGAACGGATCGCCGCTGTTTCCAGGGTGCGCACGGCAGTGGTGCCGACAGCGACAATACGATTCCCGCGCAAACGGGCGTTGTTGATGATCTGCGCGTTTTCAGGTGTCAGAACAGCCTGTTCGGTGTGCATCTTGTGCTCAAGGATATTCTCCTCCCGCACAGGCGAGAAAGTGTCCAGCCCGATGTGCAGCGTGCAGGTGGCGATCTCGATACCCTGCTGCCGCAAGTTGACAAGCATTTCCCCGGTAAAGTGCAGCCCGGCAGTAGGCGCAGCGGCAGATCCTTCGGTGCGGGCAAAAACCGTCTGGTAGCGGTTCGGATCATCAAGCGGCGTGGTGATGTAGGGCGGCAGCGGCGTTTCGCCCAGTTCCTCCAACTGCTCGTTAATGGGTTCGGAAAACTCCACGATACGCTGCGCTTCGGCCTGGTCTTCTGTCACAACGGCCTCGATGGTCGGGCCGCCGCTCACGCCCCACCAGCAGGCGATATCCCGCCCTGATTCGTTTGCCGCCGACCACCGCCAGCCAGCGTTTTTCATCCAATTGGCGCAGCAGGAGAATTTCGGCAGTCCCTCCGGTTGGGACTTTGCGCGCAGGCAGGCGGGCTGGGATGACGCGAGTTTCGTTCAACACAAGCACATCGCCGGGTTGGAGATAATCCGGCAGATTGCGGAACTGGCGGTGCTCGATTTGCCCGCTGTCACGGTGCAGCACCAGCATGCGCGATGCATCACGCGGCTCGACGGGAGTTTGAGCAATACGTTCGGGTGGCAGATGGTAGTCGAAATCGGAAAGGTGCATAGGTTAACGGTTCAGGAGACGAATCGCAATGTTAAGACCCACCGAGAGCAGGATGCTGAGAATGATCATGCTGACGACGGGGAAAAAGCAGGAGAAATTACCGCTGCGAACGTGAATATCGCCGGGAAGATGGCCCAGATTTTTGAGTCCGGGAATCTGGCCGAATAGCACCAGTATCCCACCAAGCACAGCGATCACGATTCCAAGCAGGAAAACCAGGCGGCCAATCGTGCCCAGGTCCATAAACCCTCAATCATCCACTAAAACAACGATTCCTGGCGCGGCGGGTGGTGGTCCGAAAGATTCAGATGCTCATAAGCCAGCCGTGTCGCAACGCGCCCGCGCGGGGTCCGATCCAGAAAGCCAAGCTGAAGCAGATAAGGCTCGTACACATCCATAATGGTATCGGCTTCTTCGCTGATTGACGCCGCAATCGTTTCCAACCCCACCGGGCCACCCTCGAATTTTTCGATGATCGTTCGCAGCACGCGGCGGTCAATATCATCCAGCCCCAGCGGGTCGATTTCCAATAGATCGAGCGCCTGTCCCGCCACGTCTGCCGTAATCACGCCGCCCGCCCGCACTTCCGCATAATCGCGCACGCGCTTGAGCAGGCGCAGCGCCACGCGGGGCGTACCTCGTGCCCGGCTGGCGATCTCGTGGACTCCGGCTTCCTCAATGGGAACCTGGAGCAGTTTGGCGGCGCGAACCACTATCTCGATCATAGCAGGTAGGCTGTAAAAATCCAGGCGATAGACCGCCCCAAAACGCGTACGGAGCGGCGCAGTAAGCAGGGCAAGCCGGGTGGTCGCGCCGATGACCGTGAAGCGGGGCAAGTTCAACCGCACATTTTTTGCCGAAGGACCTTTGCCAATGACGATATCCAGCGCGAAATCTTCCATCGCGGGATACAACACTTCTTCGACAGCGCGGCCCAGGCGGTGAATTTCGTCAATGAACAGAATATCATTTTCGCGCAGATGGGTGAGAATCGCAGCCAGATCGCCCGCCCGCTCAATCGACGGTCCGGCGGTGATGCGAATGTTAACATCCATTTCGTTGGCGATCACATGGGCGAACGTGGTCTTGCCCAGCCCTGGCGGCCCGTAGAGCAGCACATGATCCAGAGATTCTTTGCGGGCTTTGGCGGCTTCGATCAAGATGCGCAAGTTCTCGACAACGCGCTCCTGCCCGGTCATTTCAGCTAAACGGCGCGGACGCATCGCGCTGTCAACGCGATCTTCTGTATGCTTTTTGCCGCTTACCATGCGATCCGAGTCTGTCATTCCACCACTCCAATTCCAGCGTCTATCTCAGGAGAGTATAGCGGTAAGGACCGAGAAAATAAAGGATGGAGTAGACGGGTGCGGGCTGTCAGGGTTACAATGTGCGGCGCAAGGGTACCTGAAGGAGGATCCGCCGGATGTCCAATGTTTATATTTCGACCCATCCACTTGTTAAACATAAGCTGACCATTTTACGAGACGAAAAAACGGAACACAAAAAGTTCCGCGAACTGATTCGCGAGCTTGCCATGCTGCTTGGATACGAAGCGATGGCTGATTTGCATTTGGCCGATTGCCCGGTGAAAACGCCCATTGCTGTGGCCCCTGGTTATCAATTGCAGGAAGATGTCGGCCTTGTTCCCATCCTGCGGGCCGGATTGGGCATGGTGGATGGAATTCACGA
The DNA here is from genome assembly GCA_963753545.1 of uncultured Chloroflexia bacterium. Lineage (GTDB taxonomy): Bacteria > Chloroflexota > Anaerolineae > Aggregatilineales > Aggregatilineaceae > CAVWCQ01. The sequence continues at coordinate 2,551,197 of CAVWCQ010000008.1, read as the reverse complement.
AATGATCCCCGGTGCGCAGGTCTGGCATCTGGGCCTTTATCGTGATGAAAAAACGCTGCGCCCCGTTTCCTATTACAATAAGCTCCCGGTTGAACCTACGGTGCAGGTCTGTCTGGTGCTCGATCCGATGTTGGCAACGGGTGGATCAGCAACCGCGGCGGTTGATGTGTTGAAAAAGTGGGGTGTGACTCGTATCAAGTTTGTGGGTCTGATTGCCGCTCCTGAAGGTATCCAGGCGATGACAGACGCACATCCTGATGTGCCTCTCTACCTGGCAGCAGTTGACGAACACCTGAACGAACGCGGTTTTATTGTCCCTGGTTTGGGAGACGCTGGCGACCGTCAATTTGGCACGGCGTGAGTTGCAGACCCAATAGAATTGTTCAATTAGACTTTTTCGGCCAGCACATTCTCGCTGGTCTGCGGGCTGGAGATGCCTCCGATGATGTGGAATGATATGCCCACCAACGATGTCCTGTCATTCGTGATCGTGCTGGCATGTCATTTGGGCTTTCCTTGATCCTGACGCCGCTGTCGCAGCGCCTGGGGTTGCGGTGGGGCATTGTGGATATTCCGCGCGGCAGGCATCTCCACCCATCGACTATTTCCAAATTTGGCGGCATGGCGATGTATATCTCTTTTGTCGCTACCGCAATTCTCGCCCAGTTTTTACCGGTGGTTCGCACGGATAACAAAGAAATTATCCGGCTGATCGGACTGCTTGTTGGCGGCACGTTCCTATTTGTCTTTGGTCTTCTGGATGACAAATATGAGTTTGGCGCGCTGCCTCAGTATGCCGCCCAACTGGCTGCGGCGGCTATTGCCGTGCTATTCGTGATCATCATTGAACAATTTAACAATCCTCTGACTGGCAAGCTCACTCCCGAATGGCCCTATGTCGTCACTGTCACGCTGACTTTGTTCTGGCTGGGTTTTATGATGAACACCGTAAACTGGCTCGATGGTCTGGACGGGCTGGCAGCAGGTGTTTGTGCCGTTGCCGCGCTCATGATTTTCATTCACGCCGCATTCCGGCTGAATCAGGTCAGTGTCAGCTTGCTGCCTCTGGCATTGTTCGGTGCGACAATGGGTTTTCTTCCCTATAATTTCCATCCGGCACGGGTATTTATGGGCTCCAACGGATCGCTGTTTTTAGGGTATACGATTGGCGTGTTGGGAATTATTGGCGGCGCGAAAGTGGCTACTGTGCTGTTGGTGATGGGGCTGCCGCTGCTCGATGTGGTCTGGCAAATCGTGCGCCGTCTGAGCGTCGGTGAAAATCCGGTGAAAGGTGATCGCGGTCACGTCCATTATCGACTCCTGGATATGGGCCTGTCGCAGCGCCAGATTGTCCTGGGATATTACGCATTCTGCACGATTTTCGGGGCTATCGCTCTGGTGACTGCCAGCCGCTATTATAAAATGATTGCCCTGCTGGTTATGTTCCTGGTCATTGCCGCTGGTTTCGTGATTCTGAGCCGCCGTACGCCGCTAGGGTCTTCGAAAAAACCACAGGACGATTAGAGCCTCTTATTCACGTTTTTCTCTCCTATATCTTCAAATTAGTACTTAAGGTTCACCTTTAAAGGAGTATTTTAGAGGGCACATTGGGTGTATTCTACGAATAGGTTCATCTCCGTCCCGGCTGTTTGAACCAACGTTGAGGGGTGCTGCTTTGCGTGCGGCGTGCGAAGCTAAGCCGCGATGCCGCTAAGCCACTGCACTCCACTGTAATACCCGCCCTGAAAAATAGGCCAAAACTTGAGGTAGGGACGCGGTTAGAAAACAGTTAGTCATGAAACCGAAAAAGGGGGGTTAGCAGATCGCTCACGACGGCGAAGTGATCAACTAATTTTTTTGACAAGTTTGTTAGTGGGAACGTAACACGCCCTACAATGCAATGTCAAGTGCATAACAAGCTCTAAACGTCATCGATATCAACGTATTCCAGATCATCGCCGTTGTCGAGATCATCCTCATCATCTTCGCTGTCGTCTTCGTCCGTGTCATCTGCTGGAAATGCAGAGACAGGCTTGCCGGGTGCGCGGAATGGCGAAGCGGGCCGCTGGAAGCCGGGGCTAGCGCCTGGGCGGGGACCAAGAGCAGGCTTTGCAGGTTCGCTCTCCTCGTCATCTTCGTCAGCAGGTTTACGCGGTGGCGCACCGTACGGCGAAGCGGCAGGACGTTGGAAGCCAGGGCTAGCGCCTGGGCGGGAACCGAGAGCAGGCTTTGCAGGTTCGCTCTCCTCGTCTTCTTCGTCAGCAGGTTTACGCGGCGGCGCACCGTACGGCGAAGCGGCGGGACGCTGGAAGCCGGGGCTAGCGCCTGGGCGCGAACCGAGAGCAGGCTTTGCAGGTTCGCTCTCCTCGTCTTCTTCGTCAGCAGGTTTACGCGGTGGCGCACCGAACGGCGAAGCGGCAGGACGCTGGAAGCCGGGAGCAGTACCTGGGCGCGAACCCAGAGCAGGCTTTGCAGGTTCGCTCTCCTCGTCATCTTCATCGGCAGGTTTACGCGGTGGCGTACCAAACGGCGAAGCGGCGGGACGCTGGAAGCCAGGAGCAGTACCTGGGCGTGAACCGAGAGCGGGCTTCTCGGTCTCTATTTCGCCATCCTCGACCTCATCATCAATTGCTGCGGGGTCGTGACCCTAACGGTGAGGCAGGACGTTGGAAACCAGGGCTGGCCGGGCGCTCACCCAGGCCTGCCGCGCCAGCAACCGCGCCTCCAGCCAGCGCGGGCGATGGCTTACGCGTCTTTGCCGAGAGCGCCGCATATTTGGACGGCGAAGGTATCGGCAGCGCCAGATTGTAAATCGAGGGCAGAAGCGTCCCTGGCGGCAGTGGCATGCTCGAACCGGGTTCACGTTCGCTGCCTGGAGCAGCGTCAGCGCCAGCAGGCTGGTACTCAAATTTGCGTTTGGTGGTGCGCTCTAGAATTTCCTCAATAAAGCCGATCAACAGGATAGCAGATACTTCCAGGCCCAACACGGTGGCAAAGGCCGTTGTAACCAGTCTCACGCCGCTCAGTACTGTGTTTTGGTACGTCTCCAACAGCACTTCGCCTGTCCCAATCACGACCAAAAAGGCAATAATGCCGCCAAATGTAGCAAGGATCAGCGGCCAGCCTTTCCGGTCGGCAGGCGTGGGCAGCATGGCATTTCCAACCGCAAACATCAAGTACAGCCACAGGTAAAAATCGGTGGCACGGCCCATATTGTGCAGCGCTGGACCGATTTGTTTCACATTTCCTTTGCTCAGTGCCGCTCGGAACGCCTCCATATCCAGCACCTGATTACTGATCAGCCAGATGATGGCAATGCCTGTGACCATTGGTATCGCCCCGATAATAGCCGAGCGGATGCGACCAGTAGGCAGAATCTGAACAAAGTCGAGGCGCAGGGTACCGTTATCCTGCGCCTCAGGCCATGCCATAACTCGTTTTGTTCGAACTCCCAGCGCTCCGGCGGCCAGCCACTGCGTGACCTCGTGGACAAAAACGCCAGGAGCCAAAATTAGATAGTAGAGGACGGTTGCACTGCGTTTTTCATTGGTCAGCAGCCAGCCCACACCATACAGGTGGCTATGGATCCATTTTTCGGCCTTGACCAGCAGAAAGAGGACCAGAGCCAGCACAACCCAGGGCGCGAGCAGATCGCTGACTTGCAAATCTACCTCAATCCTTTAGCCTCGATAGCGCTGCGGACCAGAGAGATAAACGAATCTTCCTTCAAAGCAGCGCCGCCGACGAGCGCGCCGTCAATATGTGGCTGGCTCATATATTCTGCCATATTTTCCGGCTTCACACTGCCGCCGTACTGGATGCGCATCGCATCGGCAACGTCGTTCCCATAGAGTTCTGCTAGAGTACCACGAATGGAACCAATAAGCGCGTTCGCCTGCTCGGCATTGGCGTTCCTGCCGGTTCCAATTGCCCAGATTGGTTCGTACGCTACTACGATATTAGCCAGATCACCCGCTGGAATGCCATCAAAGGCGGCGCGAATTTGGCCACCGACATACTGCTGCGTCTGGCCCGCTTCGTTGATGCTCAGGCTTTCGCCGACGGCAATGATCGGGTGAAGGCCGTGCTTCAATGCAGCTTTGGCTTTCTTGTTGACCATCTCATCAGTAACCCCCTGGTATTGGCGGGTCTCGGAATGGCCGATGATGACGAATTTTACCAGACCTTTGAGCATGCTAGGGGAAATCTGGCTGGTGTAGGCCCCCTGCTCTTCCCAGTGCAGGTCTTGCGCGCCAACAGCAATATCTGTTCCTTGCAGGGCAGCGCTCACGCCGGGGATGGCCAGATAGGGCGGGCAGACAACTCGTTCAGCTTGTTTCAAAGTGCCGAGTTGGTCTTTGATGGCGTTTACAAAGGCAACTGCTTCGGATGGTGTCTTATACATTTTCCAGTTGCCAGCGATGATTGGGGTCCGCATGATATCTCCTCAAAAATAAGGGTGCAAAAAGGTAGGCTTAGTCGTGTTTGATCCTACACAAAGCCTGCTAACGATCTATGCTGTGATCAGAGTGCAAATTTGGCGGACTGACGCCAGCCCGCCCAATCGGTCTTAGAGGTCGTTCAGGGCTGCCACACCGGGCAGGACTTTACCTTCGAGCAGTTCCAGGCTTGCGCCGCCGCCCGTCGAGATGTGGGTCATGCGATCCGCCAGTCCGGCTTTGTTCACGGCTGCAACCGAGTCGCCGCCGCCGATCATGGTCGTCGCGCCCAGATTCCGCCAGAATTTCCGCAATCGCGTAGGTTCCCTTGGCGAAGTTGGCCATTTCAAAGACGCCCATCGGGCCGTTCCAGACGATGGTCCGCGCATCCTTCAGAACGCCCCGGAACTGTTCCACCGCGCCGGGAGCGATATCCAGAATACGCCAGCCAGCGGGCACACCGTCCGAGGGCTTGATGATCTGCGTATTCGCGCCGTTGTCGAACGCATCGGCAATCACGACTTCTTCGGGCAGAACCAGCTTGTCGCTGCCCTGCGCCAGAAGTTTCTTGGCCGTGTCGAGCGCTTCGTCTTCCACCAGCGAATCACCGATGGCATAACCCTGCGCCTTGAAGAAGGTATTCGCCATACCGCCGCCGATCAGCAGGTTGTCGCACTTGTTCAACAGCGACTCGATCACGCCGATCTTGTCCGAAATCTTGGCCCCGCCCAGGATCGACACGAAGGGCTGTTCCGGCGATTCAATCGCGCCTGCCAGATACTTCAGTTCTTTTTCCATCAAGAAACCGCCAACGGCGGGTAGATAACGCGCGACGCCTTCGGTAGATGAATGGGCGCGGTGAGCCGAGCCGAATGCGTCATTAACATATACGTCGCCCAGTTCGGCAAGTTGCTTCGAGAGCGCTTCGTCGTTCTTGGTTTCCTTGGGGTAAAAGCGGGTATTTTCGAGCAGGACAACGCCGCCTTGCGGCAGGGCATTGGCTGCGGATTTCGCTTTATCACCCACGCAGTCCTCGGCAAACGCCACTGGAACACCCAGCAGGTCACTCAGAACCGGGGCGACGGGACGCAGCGAATACTTGGGATCGGGGCCTTCCTTGGGCCGGCCAAAGTGCGACATGAGGGCCACATAACGCGGCTTCTGATCCAAAATGTATTTCAGGGTCGGCAGGGCGGCGCGGATGCGGGTATCGTCGGTTACTTTGCCATCTTCGACGGGGACATTAAAGTCCACGCGAACCAAAACGCGCTTCCCTGTCAGGTCAATATCACGCACGGTTTTTTTAGTCACGTCCTGATCTCCTCTTATGATTTAGCAAAGCAGGGGCAGGGCGCTGTGGCCCTCGCCCCTGCGAGACAACCAGTGTTCTATTGGAAATCGATTTAGAGCTTGCTGCCCATCAGATTTGCCAGGTCAGCGGTACGGACCGAGTAACCCCACTCGTTGTCGTACCAGGTCATAACCTTGACCATCGTGCCCTGGAAGGCCATCGTGGAACCCAGGTCAACGATGCTGGAACGAGCGTCGCCCTTGAAGTCCACCGACACCAATGGTTCTTCCGACACGCCCAGGATACCCTTCATAGAACCATCGGCGGCTTCCTTGAAGGCGGCGCGCAGTTCTTCGGTGGTGGTTTCCTTTTCCAGTTCCGCCACGAAGTCAACGAGCGACACGGTGGGGGTCGGGACGCGCACGGCCAGACCGTCGAACTTGCCCTTCAGTTCGGGGATCACCAGGGCGACAGCCTTGGCCGCGCCGGTGGTGGTCGGGATCATGCTCAGGCCAGCAGCGCGGGCGCGGCGCAGGTCCTTGTGCGGCAGATCCAGAATATTCTGGTCGTTGGTGTAGGCGTGAATGGTGGTCATCAGGGCGCGCTTGATGCCCGAATTGTCATTGACGATCTTTGCGGCGGGGGCAAGGCAGTTGGTGGTGCAGGAGGCGTTCGAAACGATGTGGTGCTTGGCCGAATCGTATGCTTGATCGTTCACGCCGATCACGATGGTCAGGTCCTCACCCTTGGCAGGAGCGGAGATGATGACTTTCTTGGCGCCAGCCTCGATATGCGGCTGGCGCTTTTTCACGGCGGTGAAGCGGCCCGTGCTTTCGATCACGATATCAACACCCAGGTCGCCCCAGGGCAGCTTGGCCGGGTTCTTTTTCTGCAAGTGCCTTGATCACTCTTGCCGTTGACGCATCAGCGCGCCATCTTCGACACTTCCACCGTGCCATTGAACTTGCCATAGTTCGAGTCGTACTTCAGCAGGTGAGCCATCGTGGGCAGATCACCCAGGTCGTTGAAAGCGACGACTTCCAGTCGATCCCGGATAGTAATCCAGCATAGCCTTAAGAACCTGACGACCAATACGGCCAAAGCCGTTGATACCTACGCGAACTGCCATAGTGCTTGTTCTCCTTGAACTACAGAACCGAAAACTATTGACGCGCCTGGTGCGCAGTTTCAAACTTTCCGGCACAGCCCGCCGTTATCCGGCTGCGGCCAGCTGTTAGAAGGCACTGCCGGCTGTGAAGCGAGAGAAGCGCCTGTGCTAACTTCTTAGGATCATGACGCCAGGGCCGTTCCTCGTCGGTGAGGTCTACCATCTGGACATCATAGTGCCGAAGGATGGCATGGTCCTGCGGAGCGGGAAGCACATAATGCGTCCGTTCACCCGCGTTTTTGCTCGGATAGCTGTTATTGGCGAGCACTGCGTCAAATACGCCCCGTCCAATATGCGCTTCGAGCGCCACCACATGATCAGCGACGGTAAATCCGTCCGTTTCCCCATCCTGCGTCGCTACATTGCATACATAGACCTTGTACGCGCTGCTGGCGCGGATGGCTTCTACAATTCCTGACACAAGCAAATTGGGAAGGATACTCGTGTACAGACTTCCTGGCCCAATCACAATCAAATCCGCGCTCAAGATCGCCCGGATTGCTTCGGGATAGGCGCGCACCTGATCGGGCTGCAAAAAGACGCGCTCAATCTTACCACCCGACTGCGGAATTTGCAATTCACCCACTGATGCGCCGCAACCGGGTTTCGCCGGGCAGTCGGACTTCCGCCACCAGAGTGACATTATCTTGCAGGGTAGCGGGCAGCACGCGCCCTTCAATCGCCAGCACATGCTCCGTTTCAACAATCGCACGATCCATACTGCCAGTGATGTCGGCCAGGGCTGTCAGGAACAGGTTGCCAAAACTGTGCCCCTCCAATCCGCCGCTGGCAAAGCGATATTGGAAGAGTTGGGTGATCAGACCTTCATCATTGGCCAGTGCGGCGAGGTTCTGCCGCAGATCGCCGGGAGGCAGAACGCCAAGTTCGCGGCGCAGTTTACCAGAACTGCCGCCATCGTCAGCTACTGTTACAATCGCAGTGATGTTGCTTGTATAGACTTTCAGGCCGCGCAGAACGCTCGGCAAACCGCTCCCTCCTCCAAGCGCCGTCACTTTGAGGGAGCGCTGGCGGCGGCTGTGCGCGTAAACCCGATCAATGAGTTCGCCGCGACGAACCGCGAATGGAGCCAGAATGGAGCGGTTGAGTTCGTAGAGGGCAATAATGATCGCGCCGATACCGACTATTCCCAACACGCCGACGCGTGCCCAGTGCGGCAAAAAGCGCAGCATCACCACATAGAGAAAATCCGGGAGTTCGGTCGTCCGGTAGACGGTGATGATGAGCTGGCCAAAGCCAATCGCCAGCACGGTGATTCCAAACATGAGCAAGGCCAGCCAGCGCTTGATACGCAGGCCTGGAGTCAGCCACTTGATGAGGGCATATTTCGACTGCCGCATCGGGCATTCCTACCTTGCTGATACGAATAACAGAGGCTAAAGCTGAGCGTCCCACACTCCCCAAACGGGGCCGAATTTTATCGCTGCCCGGTCTGTTTCACAAGTTCATTTCGCCTACGATTTGCTGTCAACGATCACATCGCGATAAAATTAGAGGCCAAGTGTGTCTGGGCACCTCTCCACCTTATTTCAGAGAAGGATAAATAGCTATGGCAGATTTTGAACTGATGCGGCGCTTGACGACCGATAAAGGCGGCAAAATTCTGATGCTTGTTATGGATGGCCTCGGCGGGCTTCCTCGCGAACAGGGCGGCATGACCGAGTTGGAAACAGCTAACACGCCCAACCTGGATCGCCTTGCGCGCGAGGGCTGTAGCGGACTGAGCATCCCTGTCGCGCGGGGGAGTGACTCCGGGCAGCGGTCCGGCGCATCTTGGCCTGTTTGGATATGATCCGCTGGTCTACGACATCGGGCGCGGCGTGCTGGAAGCGACAGGCATTGGCCTGGAAGTCAATCCGGGTGATGTCGCCATCCGGGGCAATTTCTGCACGATTGATGGTAATGGGTTGATCAGTGACCGCCGCGCTGGGCGTATTTCGACGGAAGAAGGCGCGAAGCGGGTTGCTCTGCTCAAAGATATTTCGATCCCCGGCGTTAAAATAGACATTGAAATCGCTAAAGAATACCGTTTTGCGATGGTGCTGCGCGGTGAAGGCTTGAATGGCGCGATTGCTGACACCGATCCCCAGGTGACGGGCGCGGCTCCGCTAACCGCGAAGGCCACGGAGCCAGCGCGCAGAAAAGACGGCAAGGATCGTCAACCAGTGGCTCGAAGAAGCGCGCAAGCGGCTGAAGGGCCAGGAACCGGCGAATATGTGCACCCTGCGCGGTTTCGCGATGGAACCGGGGCTGCCTAAGTATGCGGATGTGTACAAACTACGCGCCGCCTGCGTTGCCGTCTATCCCATGTATAAGGGCGTGGCCCGGCTGGTCGGCATGGATGTCATCGAGACGACGGCCCACGATACAACCGAAGACGAGTTCAAACATATCGCGCGCATCTGGAATGATTACGATTTTGTATTCTGCCATGTCAAATACACAGACAGCCGGGGCGAAGATGGCGACTTTGAGGCCAAAGTCAAGGTGATCGAGGGCGTCGATCAGGCCCTGCCCATTATCCTGGACATGAATCCCGATGTGTTAATTGTGACGGGCGATCACTCCACGCCTGCCGCGCTCAAGTCACATAGCTGGCATCCCGTTCCCACGTTGCTGTGGGCACCGGGTGCGCATATGACGGATCGCGCGGAACGCTTTGGGGAACGTGAATGCATCGGCGGCGGTCTGGGACAATTCCCGGCGGCTGACCTGATGCCCGTCGCTCTCGCTCACGCCAAGCGCATGACGAAGTTTGGCGCGTAATATCAATTCCTCGACCTTAACGGCAAACGGGGTCTTTGGCTTGAGGCCCCGTTTTAATATGAGACTTAGGGGAGAATAAACACATGACGGGCGTGCTCATGCTGGTCCGGCACGGACAGTCGCTTTGGAACCTAGAAAACCGCTTTACCGGGTGGATGGATGTCCCCCTGACCGCAGAAGGCATGGCCGAAGCACGAAAGGCCGGTCAGCGGTTAAAAGGCTATCGTTTTGATCGCGCCTTCACCTCGGCGCTTAAGCGCGCTCAGGAGACGCTTCAGATCATCTTGCAGGAACTTGGGCAGACCAATATTCAGATCGTGAGCGACTGGGCTTTAAATGAGCGGCACTACGGCACGCTCCAGGGATTTAACAAAGCGGAGGCCGCCGAGAAGATCGGTAACGATCTGGTTTATGCGTGGCGGCGCAGTTTTGATGTTCGCCCGCCGGGGGGTGAAAGCCTCAAAGACACGCTGGATCGCGTGCTGCCCTACTACCAGATCCACGTTGAACCCTATGTGAAGGCCGGGGAGACGGTTCTGCTGGTTGCTCATGCGAACACGCTGCGCGCACTTGTCACCGAGCTGGATCATATTCCTGCCAAAGATGTTCCGGACCTCGTAATCCCAACCGGGACGCCGCGCCGCTATCTGATCGATGAAAAAGGCAATGTGATCGAGCGGGATTATCTATAGACTGCTCGTGTCGGGTGGAAGGCGGTGCTGCACGTGGCGTTCCCACAGCACCGCTCCGCCGATAGCCAGCAGCGCGCCTAACACCGCCAGCCCACCGATGGTCAGGGAAGCATCGAACCAGAACTGTTCCGGGAACAGCCGGATCAGCGTGTCGCTGGTGCTGAACTGCCAGGAATTGCCCTCAAAGAACAGGTGATGAAAATCAGTGAAAAAGGTATCCCAACTGGCAACGGCGAGTACAACGAGGGTGATGATCACAAAAATCGTCAGTATCCCCCCTTCCAGCAAGCTCCGGCGCAGCGCTTGCCGGGTATAAGGCCGCCAGGCCAGGACTGCGATCCCGCCGATAAACAGAATTCCCAGACCTGCTAGAACGTCTAAAGCGGCACTTGTCACTGTTTTGACATCTTCCATGTGTTTGAGTTCACGCTCATTGAACATCGGTTCCCCGTCCAGACGGAGCTTGCCCAGATAGTCTATTCCCGCGCTGTTCGTCAGGTAATGTACCGCGTAGGGCGCGTATTTCAGCCGATCTTCCTGCGTAAACCCGAAGCGATCTTCGGGGAAGTTGGGGCGGTGGTATTCGATCTGCAAAAACGCCTCGGTCATCACCAACCGGACGCTGCTCAGCACCAGCACCACCGGGAAGAGAATTGCTATCAGCGTGGCGATCAGCCCAACCAGCCAACCCGGCAAAACGCGATCCGGTGTGTTTTTCAAGGTGGTTTCGTTGCTCAATTTGCCAGATCCTTCACGTCGCCGCTCAACAAAAACTCGATCACCATCGAATCGACCAGAGACTCGACGGGCGCGCGATCATCGGTGAATACAGTGCCAGAAGCTACCGTCGGATGGTAGGAACTGCTGGCGAGATCGAGCGCTGCCAGCAGCAGCCAGCCATTTTCTGACGGTAGGAGCGTACTCTGGTTGGCGCGGATCGCGTCGCGGTTCGCCAGCAGATTATCCCATGTGGTGGGCTGGCGAGTGGCGACCAGAATCGTGTTGTACGAATTTGGTACGTCGAGCGTGTGTACCGTCGGAAACACCTCTAGCAGCGTGCGCGTCATGGTTTCGATCAGCCGCCGATCCGTTTCGGTGCGGCCCACGTTGATCGTCAGCACGCCGTCCGAGGCCAGGTGATCGCGCACTTCCTCAAAATACTCGACGGTGGTCAGATGCCAGGGCACATACGGCACGCGGTAGGCGTCAATGCCGATCATGGTGTAGGTGTGGTGCAGTTCGTTCAGGCCGAAGCGGCCATCTTCGACCAGGACGTTCAGATTCGGCATGGTCATGCCCATGTAACGCCGCCCGGCTTCGACAATGCCCGGATCAATTTCGATGCCATCCATCGGCAGGCCGGGGTAAACGGCATCGTACTGGCGGGCAATGGTTCCTGCCGCTAAACCGATAATGGCAATACGCTGCACGCGATCCGGCGTATAGGGCGGGGCGTTAAAATAGGGGCCAGCGAGGAAAAAATCCCAGGTGCGGCCATAATAAATCTCGGTGGGATGCCACTGGGAATGGTAGCCCTGGCCCTCGTTGAGCAGCAGGTAGCGATACCCGGCTTTGTCCTCGACCACCTGCACCAGATTGTAGGCCGTTTCATCCTCATAGATCAGCTTCATGCCAGCCGGGGCGGGACGGATTGGCCCGCGCAGCTCGATCACCGCCAGCAGGATCAGCAGCAGCGGCATCCACAGCATTTTGAGCGCTGCCCGGCGATCCTGCATCGCCAAGCCCGACCAATCCCACTGCCAGCAGGATCCCGGCAAAGATTAGGAAGGTACGCGCCGTGCCAACCTGGGGAATCAGGATCAGCACTGGCGTGAACGTCCCGATAATGCTGCCCAGCGTCGAAATGGCATACATCCGCCCGCTGGTCCCGCCCGCCTTGTTGACATCGGACAGGGCCAGCCGGATCGAGAAGGGGGAAAGGCAGCCTAGCAGCGTAACCGGAACCGAGAACAACACGACGACGCTGATGAACGAGCCAACCGTAACAGCCCCGTTGATATCTTCGACGGCTTTTGCCGCCGCCCGCAGGATCGGATGGGCGATCAGGGGAACGACACCGCTAAAAAATGCCGCCCAGGCGATCAGGCGGTAAAACGTCGTGTAATGGGGGGAGCGATCCGCCCAACGCCCGCCAATGAAATAGCCCGCGGTGAGGTAAATCAGGATCAGGCCAACGATATTGGCCCAGACGATGTTGCTGGTTCCGTAGATGCTGCCCAGCAAACGGGAGGCGGAAAATTCGACGGCAAGTGTTGTCATGCCCCCGGCGAATACAGCGAGGTAAAGAAACCGCTGCTGATACTGGCTCAACAAGACAAACCTCTCAGGTTAGAATCTAGGCCGCATGACACTGCTGTGGTAACTGAGCGCCGCCGTGATATCATCATCCTGCTGGATCGAATAGACAAAGGCTCCGGCGGCTTCCGCCATGACCCGCACATCATATGTGGCTGGCACAGTTCCACCAAAACTGCGTGGATCGATCAGGACGCATACCACCCGGATGCCGCGTCGGGCGAGGATATGCGTTGCCGCGACCCAGTTTTCATCCTGCGAAGCCGTAACGACGACCAGCGTCGTACCGCGTGTCAGGTAGGTAGCTTCCAGCTCCAACATCTGGTACAGCGACACATCCGATTCACTGCGGGCGACTGCCAGAATCTCCAGGATGCGGGTGAGTTGGCGGGGGCCGCGATCCGGCTGGACAATTTCACGGTGCGGCGCATACGTGGCGAACCCCAGCGCCCTCCCTTTGTCAACAAAGTACTGGACGAGCGAGGCCGCAATCGTGATGGCGTATTCTTCGGTTGACGGCGGCAAATTAGGAGGTGGCGCGTAAATGTTACCCAAATCGGCGCGCGCCTGTGGACGTTCGACCAGTGATCCCCGCGAGATATCGAGAAAAACCCAGACATCCGCCAGCGGATCCAGTTCAAACTCTTTGACCAACAGGCGATCTTTGCGGGCACTGCTGCGCCAGTGAATCCGGTTAAAGCTGTCTCCCGGTTGATAATCGCGTACACCGGCGGCATTGGTGGTGACAAAATGAGCACGCCGGCGCACTGCCTCCCCTCCGGAGAGCGTGCCGATGGGGGTCGCGAAGCGGTGAATGGGTACGGTAGGTGGATAAACAATGATGGACGACAGCGCCGCGATCTGGCGCGGAAACTGGAATAATCCAAAAGGGTCGCCGCTAATGACCGTCATCGGTCCTAGCGTGTATTCGCCTCGTCTTGTGCAGATCGTATGGGCTTCCCAGCGGTAACGGCGGCGGGGCAGAAGGGTCGGCACGACGTGACTGGCGCTGTGATTGGGCAGAGTGGAATGGTCGCGGACTTCCAGCCACAACTTCGGGAGAATCCCCCGGTTGTGAATGACAAAAACCTCGTCCAGAGCGCGTCCGACCTGGGCACGGCGGGCGGGGGTGTAGCGGGCAATGCTGATCCAGTTGACCGATGTCCAGGCCCAGATGAGCGATCCCGCCAGAATCGCTCCCAGTGCATAGGCGAGGTGGAAAAAGAAGGTTCGCCCGCTGCCTACGCCAAGCAGCAGGCTGAGAATCAGGAGGACGTAAAACGCATTGCGCCTGTTTGCCATTATGCGGGATTAATAACGCGTGCCGACAGTAGCGCCGGGGACCGGGACAGTGTTGAGGATGCTCCGTACAATGCTGGTGGACGAAATATCCTTGATACGCGCGTTCGGCCCAACAATGATCCGGTGCGACAGGGTTATTTCAGCCAGGGCTTTTACATCGTCCGGAATCACGTAGTCGCGCCCGACAGCCGCCGCGCGGGCCTGTGACGTGCGGTACAGCGCCAGTGCGCCGCGTGGGCTGGCCCCCAGGTAAACATCTGGGTGCTGGCGGGATGTCGTGACCAGATTAACGATGTAATTTTTGATATCGGGATTCAGATAGACTTCCCGCACCGAACGCTGCGCGGTGAGCAGTTCTTCTACCGACACGACCTGCTGCAACGTTGCGAGGGGGTGCTGGTACTGCTGCGAATCGAGCATCGCGATTTCTTCCTGGGGGGTCGGGTAGCCCAGGCGAATACGCGCGATAAAACGGTCTAACTGGGCTTCGGGTAGCGGAAACGTCCCCTCGTACTCAATCGGGTTCTGCGTCGCAATAACCAGGAATGGATCGCCCAGCGGATAAGTGATGCCGTCAACGGTAAGCTGTTTTTCTTCCATTGCTTCGAGCAGCGCCGCCTGCGTTTTGGGCGTGGCGCGGTTGATTTCGTCGGTCAGAACGATTTGCGACATAATCGGGCCGGGGCGAAATTCAAATTCACGCGTGCGCTGGTTAAAAACGGATACCCCGGTCACATCCGAGGGCAGCATGTCAGGCGTAAATTGGATGCGGCTGAAAGAAGCACCAATTGAACGGGCCAGGGCACGAGCCAGCATCGTTTTGCCCACACCGGGCACATCTTCGATCAGGATATGGCCCTGGCACAGCAGTCCTAAAACTGTGAGCCGAACCTCGTTGCGCTTGCCGATAATGACCCGCGCTACATTGTCGATAATTCGTTCGGCAACAGACTGAACGATATTCATATGGCATCATGCCTTTAATAGATTGGGTCTAAACTGCGGAGATTATAACGCAGCCTCAATAGACGTGGAAAGGGCGCTCAGCCTACGGGTAGAATGCGTTAAGGATATTCCTCATCCTTTGTTATTTCGAAATGCATCCCACGCCTGGTCAACATAGTCTGTGATCGCGTGTTGGAAAATGGCCGCATCAAATTGCATGGCGTGTGCGTGGAGGACTACTGGATCAAACTGGCAGCCGTCGAAGGTTTGCAAAGCCTGCATCAGCGACTCGACGGTCTGCTGCTCGAAAAACAGCCCGGTTTTTCCGGGGATTACCGTGTCAAGTGCCCCGCCGCCCTTAAATGCGATCACGGGGCGGCCCGCTGCCTGCGCCTGGACGGGCGTAATACCGAAGTCTTCCAGGCCAGGGAAGATAAATGCCCGGCAGCGGGCCATCAGATCGGGTAAATCTTTTCAGGCACATAGCCCAGGAACTTGACCGTTGGCCCAGCCATTGCTTCGAGTTGTTCGCGATCTCGCCCGCTGCCGCCGATCAGAAGCGGTAAACCGAGCCGCGTGCAGGCCTGCACCGCCAGATCGATCCGCTTGTATGGAATCAAGCGCGAGACGATCAGGAAATAATCTTCCGTGATCGGGGATGGGGCGAAGCGCTCTGCCACTTCTGCCGGGGGATAAATGATGGTCGAGTTGCGGTTGTAGTAGCGCCGGATGCGCGCCTGAATTTCGCTGCTGATGGCGATGAAATGATCCACACGCTGCGCCGCCGCATAGTCCCATCGTTTGTAAAGGGCAGCGACGAGCTTGGCAGCAAGGCGAGTGCTGGTTCCAAAATGTTCACGGGCGAGGTAAGACGGCAAATCCCAGATATAGCGCGTCGGGGCCAGACAGTAGCAGATGTGCAGCGCGTCTTTTCCGGTTTTTACGCCGTGACAGAACCCACTTTTGTTGCTGAGTACCACGTCATAATCGGATAGGTTCAGGCGGTCAAAGGCCAGCGGGTAAAGCGGTAAATAGCGCTGGTGATGGTTGTGAATACCCGGCAAATGATCCAGCCACGTGGTGCGAATGTCCCATGCCCGGTATTCATCCGGCATCAGATCGCGCGCATACATGCTGGTGTAGACCGGCGCTTCGGGATAGATCGAAACCAGCGTTTTCAGCACGTCCTCCGCGCCGCCGATCTGGTTGAGCCAGTCGTGAACGAGGGCCAGTTTCATACCGATCTCCTATTGGCGGGCTTCGAGAATGGCCCGGATTGGCGCAAAGGTCATACGGTGCGCATGGCAGGGGCCGAATTGTTGGAGGGCACGCTGGTGCAGCGCCGTGCCGTAGCCTTTGTGAATCATGAAGCCATATTGGGGAAAAAGCTCGTCCAGTTGATTTATGAATTGGTCGCGGGTGACCTTCGCGGCGATGCTTGCTGCGGCAATACTCAGCGACTTCTGATCGCCTCTGATCAACGGCACACAGGGCAGCTTCAGTTCCGGTAGCGGCATGGCGTCACTTAACAAGACATCAGGCTGCACGCTTAGTGCTCCCAGGGCGCGCCGCATGGCTAACCGGGTTGCTGGGACAATGCCAATTTCATCGATTTCGGTGTGTGTGGCATAGCCGATGCTGACTGCCACGGCGACTTCCATGATACGCGGCAGCAGCGTCTCGCGCACGACTGCCGAAAGCTGTTTGGAATCGTTGACGCCTTCCAGTGCATGTGCCAGATCGAAGCGATCCAGGGGTAAGATCACTGCTCCCGCCACAACCGGACCTGCCCACGCGCCGCGCCCGGCCTCATCTACTCCAGCGATTCGGCTGAATCCCTGGTCGCGCAGGTTGTACTCAAAGCTCAGATCAGCTTTTACCATGATCGCGAGGACGCGTATAAAGGCCGCGTCGTCCTTTACGGCGTATCTTGATCACTTCAAGGAACATGTCAATTGAATCGCTGATCGGATGGATACGCGTGTTGGCTTTGTAATACCAGTGGATCGGCACCTCCACAATTTGATAACCCCGTTTCTGAGCCGCATAAAGCACTTCAACATCAAAACTCCACCCATCCAGCGTTTGCAGGGGAAAGAGGTCTTCAGCAGCAGCCTCGCTGAACATCTTAAACCCACACTGCGTATCCTGAAACCCATGCACAGCCAGCAGCCGCACGATGGTATTGAATACGCGCCCCATCAAATGGCGGTACCAGGGTTCATTATAACGCACCGCGCCGGGAGCTTCGCGTGAGGCGATGGCAATATCGTATCCATCAAGCTGAGGGGGCAGAAATTTTGAGATATCGCTAATGGGCATGGACAGGTCGGCATCGCAGATGAAGCGATAGGTTCCTTGAGCCGCCAGCATCCCTGTACGAACTGCTGCACCTTTACCCTGCCTCTTTTCGAATATGACGCGTATATAGGGTAGTTCTTCCGCAAATTCCTGTGATATCTCACCTGTACGGTCCGTGCTGTTATTGTCGACAATGACGACTTCAACGGGAAATATTTGTTGGGCAACATATTCCGCTATTGCCCTTAAACTACCCGACAGCCGCGCTTCTTCGTTATAGGCAGGCACGACAATTGAGAGCAACGGTTTTTCCGGGGTGAATAGGTGTTGGACAAAGGGGACTCCAATCTCATGCTCCTGGCGTCCGGCGAGAAGGCACAGGCGTCAAAATGGATTCCAAATACTCTATGGTTACACGTCGACTCTGCTGAATAGCGCGCCGTTTGCGCAGCATCTTGGGAATGCTGACCAATCCGGCCAACATGCCACGCAGCCGAGCGCGAGCCGCCTGTCCCCGCCAGGCCCGCAGCGCATCCAAGGCCAAACGGAATTGCGCGCGGAGGATTTTCCCCGCATGTTTACGCCACAGCGCTGCTGGATAATCTTTGATTAAAATCCAGATCATGTTCCGACCGTCATAATAACTGGCTGTGACACCACCGCCCGTCGCGGCTAACTGGTGGTAAACAACGGCCTTAGGTGCGTATAAGCAGCGGTAGTCGGCCAATTGAGCACGCCACGCGAGATCCATATCCTCACACGAGAAAAAGAAATCGTCGTCCAGCAAACCGATTTCATCAAGCATAGAGCGTCGGTAGGCCGACGATCCGCCGCAGGCGCTAAAGACGTATTCCTCCTGGTCGTACTGCCCGTTGTCCTGCTCCCATACCCCGCGATTGATCAGTCGGCCATCAACCCGGTAGAGGTCTCCGGCAGTATGGAAGTGATCCCGGCGGTCAAAAAGCAGCATCTTGGAAGCAATCAGCCCTGCTTCTGGATGGCGGGCAAAGGCGTCGACAACTGCGGCAGCCCAACTGGATTCAACCTCGGTATCATTGTTGAGCAGGGCAAAAAAATCACCGGTCGCTATCTTCATTCCCGCGTTGCAAGCACCGGTAAACCCTGTATTGGTTGCCAGCGCCACCACATGAACCTCTGGATATTGCTCAGCCAGCAAGTCGCGTGAACCATCTGACGATGCGTTATCGGCTACGATGACTTCGATATCGCCATATGTCTGTGCACGAAGCGCATCCAGGCATGGCGGCAAATGACGCGCGCCGTTCCAGTTAGGAATGATGATCGACAATCGTTCCACCATAAGGCCTACTTCTTCAATAGTTGTTCACTACCTAAAAAGGCGGCAAGCGCATCCTGCCAGGGGCGTAAGGTAATGCCGAGTTCTGCTGCCATAAAATTCTTGAGTACGGCATGTTCTGGGGGCCGCGAGGCGCGCCAGTACTCGACCAGTCCTACAGGTTCAATCGGTGTTTCAGCGAACCCGGCCAGATCGAGTGCATGGCGAGCGAACGAATAGCGCGAGGCATATCCATCGTTTACCAGATGATAGATACCATACTGCTCGGTTTTTATCAGACGAACGATAGCCTCCGCCAAATCGACGCTGTAAGTTGGACTGCTGATCTCATTCGTCACCACACGCAAGGGGGTGCCTTCGCGAGCCATGTTAAGAATCTTATGGAGAAAGTTTTTGCCCCCGGGGGCAAAAAGCCATGATGTGCGCACGATATAGTGCTGGGGCAGTAGTTCACGCACGATCTGTTCACCGACCCATTTGCTATAAGCATATGGATTAGCAGGTTCCGCTAAATCATACTCTCCGTAAAAACGACCCGGCAATCCGGCAAAAACTTCATTGGTGCTCACATAAAGCAGCGCAGCCTGGTGAGACTGGCACGCCAACGTTATGTTTTTGGTGCCTACAGCATTTGCTCTCAGAGCTTCCTGGGGATGTTCCGCACAGTAATCCACAGCAGTCAGGGCTGCGCAGTGAATCACGAGTTCTGGCTGGACAGAAGCGAAAGTCTGCTGGACAGCCTGCCTGTCTGTGATATCCATTGTATTGATATCAACACCTGTTACGGTATGGGCCTGCAATTGTGCAGCGATCTGCTGCCCCAGGTGCCCTGCAGCTCCGGTTATAAGTATTCGCATAGTGAACTTCAATTCATTGGACAAGGGCTGTGGCCCGTAACACGGAGCGCGATTATACCGGATTTGGTCACGCGCGTAAATTGGTGGTCTGCGCCAGTCTTGAGTGAGAAATGGTAAGAATCAAAGTGAGAGGCTGTGCAGTCAAATGGTAGTTTAATACTAATTAATAGAACAGCGTGTAACTTGACATCAAATACAGGAATTGTTATAATCATGTCACTGATAGTAACAGAAGTTCGAGAGGAGCCGCTTCTATAGCTTTTGAAAAGAGCTAGCGGCTTAGTTTTTTAGTGCCGCCGATTGAAGGCTTGTATCGTGACTAATTCCCACTATGTAAATCGCCGCGTCCTACGAATCAATGTGGGTTTCTTACTTGCCGAAGGCGTGGGATACCAGCGCGAATTAGAACTGGATTATCCCCGTATACAGATTGCCGATGATCTGGAACTCGACAATCTCAGCGGCAAGGTGCGGCTTAGTCGTAATTCACGAGGCATTCTGGTTCAGGCCACCCTGGAAACTACTGTTGTAATGGAATGCTCTCGCTGTTTGACTCCTACTTTTGTTCCTGTTCCGCTTGAAGTTGAAGAGTTATTCACCTATCCACCAACGGATGATGCTGCTTACTTCGTGGAGGAAACAGGTTTTTTGGACCTGGCTCCGCTGCTGCGCGAAGAAGCTATTATAGCTATGCCAATGGGAATATTGTGTCGTCCAGATTGCCTGGGTTTATGCCCGGAGTGCGGTCATAACCTGAACGAGGGTCCCTGTGACTGCGAACAGGACAACATTGATCCACGCTTTGCCATTTTGCGTGATCGTCTGGACGATGAGAAGAATAACCATCAAGAATAATCGGTCGAAAGCTGTATCTGATTAAGTAAGGGGGATCCTGCTTTGGAAGACTACAGCGATGCTGGTAGGCAGAAAAAAGACTTGGACCTGATGGCAGCACTGTTGGAAAAAGCTGATAATCAGGGTTTTTTGACGACCGACGACATTCTAGAACTAGTACCCGATGCCGACGAGTTGATGGAACGGCTCGAAGAAATTTTCCTGTGGTTAAACGCTGCCGGGGTAGAAGTTTTTGGCAGTAAGCCGGGAGAGAGTGATCCGGCTAAACTGGACGACGATTTAGAAGATGAAGATGATGATGACACGTTCGATCTGAGCGGCGTGTCTTCGGACGATACGGTGGGCCTCTACCTCAAAGAAATGGCCCGCGTTCCCCTGCTGACGACAGAAGAAGAAGTCGACCTGGCTAAGCGCCTGGAAATAGGTAATGCGGCGCGGGCCGAATTGTCCCGCCTGGACAGTAGTGCTGATCCGGACTATATTCGACGCCTGGAAGAAGCCGTTGAAGATGGGAAAGCCGCCCGCGATCATCTCATCAAAGCGAATACGCGGCTGGTTGTCAGTATCGCCAAAAAATATATGGGCCGCGGCGTCCACTTCCTTGATCTGATCCAGGAAGGTAATCTCGGCCTGATGAAAGCCGTCGAAAAATTCGATTACACACGCGGCTACCGTTTTAGCACCTACGCGACATGGTGGATTCGCCAGACGATTACTCGCGCCATTGCCGACCAGGGCAGGACGATTCGCGTCCCGGTCCATATGTCGGATCGTATCCGCCGCCTGTACAAAGTGGCCCGCCAACTTGAACAGGAAAACGGGCGTAAACCAACTCCTGAAGAAATTGCGGTCCGGATGGATATTGAACCGCGTAAAGTGCAGTGGATGCTCAAGGTAAGCTGGCGTCCAATGAGCCTGGAACGACCTGTTGGCGAAGAAGAAGACAGCGAACTGGGTAGTTTTATTGAGGATCTGACAACGCCGACGCCTACTCAGAGTGCCTACCAGAATTTGCTGCGCGAAAAGGTCGAAGAAGTTCTGGGTACTTTGACGGCACGTGAAGCGCGTATCTTACGGCTGCGTTTTGGCCTTCAGAATGGTCGAAGTTACACACTTGAGGAAGTCGGGCAAAAGTTTGGCCTTACGCGCGAACGAATCCGCCAGATTGAGGGCAAGGCGCTGCGCCGCCTGCGACATCCTCGCCGCTCGCGCCAGCTCCGAGATTTTACATAGGCTGTGTGCAAAGCTGTTTTTGAAACGCCACGACGAGTGGCGTTTTTTATAGCGCTTCACCGGGCAGGTTGACATCTCCTCCTAATCTCCGTATACTCCGAACGGTGAGACGCATTGATCCGCCACTTCGTCCACATGAGGAGGCACTGTTTATGCAAGGCAGCAGCTTTCGGCTGATTGTCCGGCGTGGCCCGCAGCCCAATCAGATTTATGAACTGAACAAAGGCATTATCACAATTGGTCGGGATATTACTAACGATATTGTGATCAATGATCCAGAAGTGAGCCGTCACCACTGCCGTCTGACGCTGGGGGGAGGTGGCTACACCGTAGAAGACCTCGGATCGACAAATGGCACGTTTGTGAACGGCCAGCGTCTCGCTGGGGCACGCCCGCTCTCCAATGGCGATATGTTGGGCATGGGTGAAACAGTCACCCTGGCCTACGAAAGCCTGGCTGCGGGTGGTATAGGGCCCAGCGGCATCGGTGCCGACCCCCGCCAGGCTGTAACGATGGCAGGCCCCGCCTCTGCGCCCGGTGCGGAATATGCGCCGCCCCCTCAGGACTATGGTCGCCGCGATTATGGCGCTCCTGCACAGAGCGGGTACCAGCAGCCCCAGCAGTATGGCGCGCCTCAGCAGCAGCCCATGGCTTATGATTACGACTATCAGGAAGAGCCATATGAAGGCAGCACGGCGCGGTGGATCGTGCTAGGCTGCGGCTGTTTGCTGGTCTTTTGCATTATCTCGACCGTCATCGCCGGCATTATTATCGACGTGAAGTGTGCCTGGGATGACCTGCCCGTCATCTCGGATATGTTTAATCTGGGAGTTCGACCCGAATAAATGCCCACAGTAGGACATGAGGCGAACGACCTTCTTTCTGTCGATTTGGTTGTTCGCACTATCCTGGATCGAATGTCCAGGCTGCCGGGCGAAATCATATTTACTGCCGAGGCTTTAGATCGTGTCCTGGCAGAAGATGTCATAGCTAAGAGCGATATTCCGCCCTTTGCCAATTCAAGCATGGACGGTTATGCCCTCCGCGCTGAAGATGTTGAAGCAGCAGCACCCGATCATCCTGTGCGTTTGCAGGTGATCGATGACATCTCGGCAGGAAGTATTTCTCCCCATGTAGTAGGTCCCCTTCAAACAGCACGGATTATGACTGGAGCGCCTTTACCCAAAGGCGCTAATGCTGTTGTTCCCGTTGAAGATACGGATGACCAATGGGAAGCGGGGGATGATGTTCCGCTGCCAGAACAGGTTGCTATCTATCGACGTGTCGGGCATGGTGACCATGTTCGACAGGTTGGGGAAGATATTCAGGCAGGACAGCGTGTGCTCCAGGCGGGGCGAGTGCTGCGCCCACAGGATATCGGAGTGATAGTCTCCATCGGTCGCGCCCAGATTCCGGTTGTGCGCCAACCACGGGTCGCGATCCTCTCAACCGGGGATGAACTGCTCGATATAGACGAACCTTCCCAACCGGGCAAAATACGCAACAGCAACAGCTACATGCTAGCTGGATTGGTCACTACGTGTGGTGGGCTGCCGTTCCGGCTGCCTGTCGCGCGGGATACACTGGACGAGGTTCGCGCCCGATTTGCCGACGCGCTGGCATTCCAGCCTGATCTGATCCTCAGTTCCGCCGGAGTTTCGGTTGGCACGCGCGATGTGGTACGGGCTGTGGTGGACGAATTGGGGCATATTGATCTGTGGCGTGTCAACCTGCGTCCCGGTAAGCCGCTTGCTTTCGGACAGGTGCAGGGCGTTCCCTTCTTCGGGCTGCCAGGAAATCCGGTTTCAGCAAGTGTCACATTCGACCTGTTTGTCCGCCCAGCCTTGCTCGCGCTGGGAGGGCGACCTGACCGTATTCCGATAGTTGAGGCTGTGATCGATCACGATATCGAGTCGGATGGGCGGCGCAGCTACCTGCGTGTGAGACTGATCGAGACCAATGGGCAGTGGACAGCGCATCTGACGGGGACGCAAAGCTCCGGCGCACTGCTGTCGATGGTGCTGGCAGATGGCCTGCTCATTGTACCCGAAGGGATGAGGCATGTCCCAGCGGGTACGCGCCTCTCGGTAAGGCTGCTGGGTTAACTGCTCGTTTTTTCGGTGCTTTCCAAACGTTTGTATTCCGCCAGCGCGTCAAGCATCTCCGCAATAGTGCAGTACTTCAGGCGAGGTCTACCTACGTTCTGCCCGCGCCTTTTCTCCAGTTGATCCAGGATTAGCCAATCCTCAAACGAGACAGGGCAAACCTGTCGTTCGTGCAGCAGCTTTTCGACCGACTGGCGTGTTGGTTCCGCTGGGTTCCAGATCTTCCCCTGGTCGATATCTTCCAGCAGGCGCTCTACTGTCTCAACCGAATCCGGCTTGTTAGTCCCGATAATTCCCGTCGGGCCGCGTTTGATCCAGCCGACGACATATTCACCCGTTAAGAGCTGGCCTTCCGCCCCGATGATCCGCCCCTGTTTGTTGGGGATAGTCGCGCTGCGGGCATCGAACGGCACGTCCGGGATCGGTACACCCTGGTAGCCAATAGATCGGAAGATCAACCCTACCGGAAGCGTTTCAAATTGATCCGTGGCGCGGGGCCGCAGTGTTCCATCGTCGCGGCGATAAAGCTCGTTCTTCACGATCTTGAGCGCTTCCACATGATCCGTACCGATGACCTCGACCGGGGAAACCAGGAAGCGGATAATGATTTTCCTGGGCTTGGCACATTCACTGGTTTGGAAAAAATGGGTGAGTGTTTCCAGGTTCTTGGCGGCGTTTCGATCTCCGCTTGCTTCCAGGTCTGCCTTGCTGAGAGGGTCCAGTTCGATTTCTTCGGGAGCGAGACAGACATCGGCCTGTTCCAATTCCTCTAGCTCTTTGAGTTCCGCATTCGTAAAAGACGCTTGCAGCGGACCGCGCCGCCCCAGCATATAGATTTCTTTCACCCGGCTGTGTTTTAGTGCTTCCAGGGCATAGTCGGCAATATCAGTTCCAAGGAGTTCTTCGGGGGTGCGGGCCAGGATGCGAACTACGTCCATTGCCACGTTGCCATTGCCAATAACTGCCACCCGTTCCTGCGATAGATCGAAGGTGCGATCCCGGTAATCGGGATGGGCGTTATACCAGCCAACAAATTCGGTTGCGGCATAACTACCGGGCAAATCTTCGCCGGGGACTTCCATCTGGCGATCGGTCTGCGCGCCAACGGCGTAGATCACGGCGTGATAATGCGCAGACAGGTCCGCGTGCAACAAGTCGTGCCCATATTCCACATGCCCATAAAATCGGAACTGCGGGTGGGACGCAATGCGATCATAAATGCGCGTTACGGTCTTGATCTTGGGATGATCGGGAGCAACACCTCCCCGCACCAATCCAAACGGCGTTGGAAGGCGTTCGAACATATCCACTTCAATCACACGATCAGTCTGCTTTTGCAGCGCTTCTGCGGCATAAAACGCAGATGGTCCCGCGCCAATAATAGCGATACGAATGGTTTCCGTTCCCATGGCGTGTCTCCCTGGTCAATCGGCGGATCAAAATTCACGTGTACAGGAGCCGGGCTAGCGTGGAAAGCACCCGGCCTGAGGGTTGAAGAAACGGCTGTCTAAAAAAAGCCGCGCCGCTGGTAGCGTTCCTCCTTCCAGGGATCGCCGTCGTTGTGATATCCTGCCTGTTCCCAGAAGCCGGGTTTATCGCGCGGGCTGAATTCCAGCTTGCGCAACCATTTCGCGCTTTTCCAGAAATAACGTTGAGGAACCAGCGTGCGCACCGGGAAACCGTGATCGGGTTCGATATACTGGCCGTTGAATTTCCAGGCCAGCAGCACGTTATCTTCGAGCATCACCTCAAGGGGGAGGTTGGTGGTAAAGCCGTGCTCGGCGTGAGCGATCACGTATTTGGCCGTCGAGTTGACTCCGAACAGCTTAATAAAGTCCCGGAACAGTGGCCCTTCCCAGACGGTATCAAATTTGCTCCAGCCGGTGACGCAGTGAATATCCACCTTCACCTGCACCGTGGGAAGCTGCTGGAACTCGGCCCACGTCCAGCGCATTTCTTTTTCTACATCGCCAAACACACGCAAATCCCAGGTAGCCTCATCGAATCTCGGCACGGAGCCGTAGTGCAGCACAGGAAATTTTTGGGTGAGCACCTGATTCGGCGGAATACGGCCTCTTTCTTTCATCTGTTCTTCTTCGCGGCGGCGCGGATCAAAATCGTCTTCCATCCCAGTTTCCTCAGTCGTAATTATTGCCAACGAGTGTCACGAATATTATACAAGGAACCGAAATGGGCGTGTGGTGAAAATTGCTAGCCCTATGATAGATCCATGCCAAGCTGTCCGCCGCCATTCCTGAGCATGGCGATTATTTTCTGATCCGTCACCGGGAACGGGTAGCGATCCAGTTCATCCAACGTGGTCCAGGTCCAATCGGCGCATTGGATTGCCTGTGGGTCGCCATTTAGCAGCGTGCAGGCGAAAGCATACAGGGTGATCCGAAAGTGGGTGTAGCCGTGCCGTACCACGCCAATCTGCTCTCCGACAGCGATGTCGATGCCCAGTTCTTCCTGGATCTCACGGCGTAAACAGTTGGGCAGCGTTTCGCCAGGTTCGCGCTTGCCGCCGGGAAATTCCCACAGGCCGCCGAGCATGCCTTCCGGTGGCCGCTGAGCGATCAAAATATGCCCGTCCTCGCGGAAAATAACCGCCGCCGTCACGTCAAAATGCGGCGTTTTGGCACGGGGCCGTTTCACAGGCCGTTCATTCTGGATGCCCAGCCGCCGCGCTGCGCAGTGAACGGCAATCGGACAGGAATCGCAGGTTGGGGATTTTGGCGTGCAGATGCGCCGTCCCAGTTCCATCAGGCCCTCATTCCAGGCTCCAGCCCGCCCGGTGGGGAGAATCTCCGCAGCGAGTTTCCACAGCGCCTCCTTGGTACTGTTCTCTGTCACATCCTCTGCTATGTTGAACACGCGGGCCAATACTCGAATCACATTTCCATCCAGGATCGGCGCATCGGCATTAAAGGCGAGGCTGGCAATCGCGCCTGCGCTGTAACGCCCGATGCCGGGCAGCTTGAGCAAATCGGGCACTGTCGAGGGGAAAACTCCGCCCCAATCCGTGACCACCTGCAACGCGGCCCGGTGCAGATTGCGCGCCCGGCTGTAGTAACCCAATCCTTCCCACAGCTTGAGCACATCGCTCAGCGGCGCGGCAGCCAGTGCTTCTACGGTTGGAAAGCGGGCCAAAAAGCGCTCATAATAGGGGATCACCGTGCCGACCTGCGTCTGTTGCAGCATCATCTCGGACAGCCAGATCGCGTAGGGATCTTTGCTGCGTCTCCAGGGTAAATCGGCCTTAAACTGTTCAAACCACCGGATCAGATCGTCGTTCAGGGCAGCGATGTCAGTCATTCTGTCTCTTTTCGAAGCAGGCTGTAGCTGTTCATGGAGTTGGTTTTGCCATCGGCACGATAGGTCGTGATCTCAGTCAGGCCAGATGCGG
This sequence comes from uncultured Chloroflexia bacterium, assembly GCA_963753545.1. Classification (GTDB taxonomy): domain Bacteria; phylum Chloroflexota; class Anaerolineae; order Aggregatilineales; family Aggregatilineaceae; genus CAVWCQ01. The sequence continues at coordinate 2,524,185 of CAVWCQ010000008.1, read as the reverse complement.
CGATCAGATCGGTGTGTTCAGCATCGTCAATGTAGTGACAGTAGCGTAAGGCTTGCCCATTGGCGGGCACATTTCGCCGCCAATCCAGCAGGTAATCGTGGGTTTCGACGCTCAGATCGGCTGGCCAGGGAACAATGCGCGCCCGGTAGCGCTCGAATTCATAAAATCGCCACGTGGCGAAAGCCAACCAGCCGCCCGGTGCGACCAATTCCGCCGCCTGTTGAATCAAGGTGCGCCGCTGCTCACCGCCGGGGATATGGTGCAGCAGGCCGAACAGGACCACCAGATCATATGGCCCGCCGCTGACGGGGTTTTCCACAATATCCCGTAACGCTAAATGAGCGTCCAGGCTAACGAGTGCCGCGCTGGCGTGTTCTAACAGACGTGGATTGCTGTCAATGCCGTGATAGGTGATTTGATCTGGGCCGAGACGCTCTGCCAGGAACAGCCCAAAGCGCCCGTTACCGCAGCCGATATCCAGCACGGACAGCGGTTTATTCAAATAAGGGTGCAGGCGTTCCCAGCCGGGCCAGGGTTTGCCGCGTGTTTCATCAAAGCTGTCCGCGACAGTCCGGTAGAATTCCTGGTTGATCGCATTTAGCCGTTTAACTGTCGTCGCGTTCATGTTACTATCTACCTATGGTCCAGCCTGTATTGTAGATGAAAATGAAACATAAACCCACGTTTATTATTGAAGAACACCGTGAACCCCTGCTGGCGATTTTGTCAGCAGTGTCGCAACAGCCTAAGCTGACACCAACCCAGCTTATTCGCTTATTAAAGCGCCATCCCAAAGACGGGCAAGGGCTGTTTAGCAAGGACGAGTTGATCCGCGCCTATCGCGTTTTGGCGGGAACCGATGGACTACCGCCCTTTGATGCTACGGTGCTGGAAAAACTGCGGATGAAACCGATCCGCACCATGTCCGGAGTGACGCCTGTCACTGTGCTGACCAAACCGTTCCCGTGCCCTGGCGAATGCGTGTTTTGCCCGAATGATGTGCGCATGCCCAAGAGCTACCTCTCCAATGAGCCGGGCGCGCAGCGGGCCGAACAGAATAGTTTTGATCCTTATCTGCAAACCTATTCGCGCCTGCTCCGCTTTGCGTAATACGGGCCACCCTACCGATAAGATTGAGATGATCATCCTGGGGGGAACGTGGTCCTTTTACCCCGAAACGTACCAGATATGGTTTGTGAAGCGGATTTTTGACGCACTGCACGATTTCGGAAAGAACATTGATCGCACCGCCGAAGTGTGGGCGGCACTGCGCGACGGATCGCAGCTTCACCCGGATCACAATACGATCCGCGCCGTTGTGGATGGAACGCAGATCGACCAGACCTATAACCAGCTTGTGCAGGCGCTGTACCGGGACGAAATGCACCGTTCGAGGGAACAAGCCAGGGCGATCACACGCGGTGAACAGGCACGCGGGCCGCTCGATGAATATGCCACCTGGGATGAGTTAGAAGCAGCGCACCGGAAAACGAATCAGCAGCCTGCCACAGCGTGGGACTGGTGGTCGAAACTCGCCCCGATCATATCAGCGAGGAAGAAGTGCTGCGCATCCGCCGCCTGGGGGCAACGAAGGTGCAGATTGGCATTCAAAGCCTGGATGACGACGTGCTGCGCCTGAATAAGCGCGGGCATACGGTTGCGGAAACGCGGCGTGCGTTCAAACTGCTGCGGCAGGCGGGGTTTAAAATTCACGCCCACTGGATGCCGAACCTGTACGGCTCCTCGCCAGAAAGAGACATTGCGGATTACCAGCACCTGTTCGCTGATCCCGATTTTCGCCCCGACGAGTTGAAAATCTATCCCTGTTCGCTGATCGAAAGCGCCGAACTGATGCAGCATTACCAGGCGGGACGTTGGCGGCCTTATAGCGAAGACGAACTGTTGAGTTTGCTGGTAGCCTGTTTTGAGCAGACGCCGGAATACTGCCGCCTGACCCGCGTCGTGCGCGATATCCCCTCAACGGACATCGTAGCGGGCGACCTGACAACAAACTTCCGCCAGCGGGTCGAAACAGAACTGGAACGACAGGGTAAACGCAGTGCGGATATCCGCGCGCGGGAGATTCGGGAGGATGCCGTGCTGCCCGATGCGGTACAGTCTCGATGAACTGTGGTACGGTTCCAGCAGCGGGGAAGAGGTATTTTTGCAGTACATTACACCAGATCGGCGGATTGCCGGGTTTTTGCGCCTATCTTTGCCGAGTGAGCCATCTTTCAGTGATGAACTGGCCGGATCGGCCATTATCCGCGAAGTGCATGTCTACGGGCAGTCACTCTCGTTGGGCCAGGAGATGCCCGGCAAAGCGCAACACAGTGGCTTAGGCGCGAGCCTGATTGAACGCGCCGCTGAAATCGCTGCCGGGCATGGTTATGAGCGCCTTGCCGTTATTTCAGCAGTCGGAACAAGGGGTTATTACCGCAAACGCGGATTTGCCGACGGGATGTTGTACCAATTTCGCGGCCTGTAACCGGATAAACAAAATTCGCGTAGTCAGTATCAGACATAATTTGCACACAGGGAGAAAACAGCTATGCCATCGCGTGATCGGGAAGAAAGAGCAGCACCCCGACGCCGCGCCCGCGAAGAATATGCGGACGAAGACAGCTACTACGAAGAAGAGAGGCCGCGCCGCCGCCGTCGAAAATTCAGCATTCTTGGCTTTTTCGGACTATCGAGCAGCATGGTCGTGCTTGTTCTCATCGTTGTCCTGACCTGTCTGGGGCTGGCGGTACTCAGCGGCCTGACCGATTTTATCGGTGATCCCTTAAATAACGCCCTGGAAATTTTCGGCTTCGACAAAAATGCTGAACCCAAAGAAGTTGACAGCAAGGTAATTATCCTGGGAATCCGCGAGATGTCGGTGCTGCAAACTGCCAGCGGAGACCTGGAAATCGAAAAGGAAGTGGTAGACACCGGAGCTGCTCCCGACGCTCACCTAACCATGCGCTATGTCGGATCGGTCAACGTAGGTATCGACATGTCGCTGATCAACGATCAAAGCGTGGTCGTCAACCCCGATAACAGCCTGATCGTCACGCTGCCGCCAATCCAGATTTTAGACTGCGCGTTACGTCAGCCGGATGTCATTTCCAAAGAATGTACGGGCATTCCGCTCGTGCAGGACTGCGGCGATATTTACGAAAAATTGCAAGATAAAGCCTACGATCGTTCGATGGAAGAGCTATTGCGCCGCGCCCAGGAAAATGAGATCGTGACGACAAGCGGGCAGCCACTCTACGAAGTGGCCTATAACAACGCGGAAACGACGATCTACAATTTCCTGCAAACGCTCGGTTTTACCCAGGTGCAGTTCCAGCGCAGTACGGAACAATTGCCTCCATCATCCACATGCTATCCCTAAAAACGAGCATTCCACTCTTCCGCATCATACTGCGCGCGCAGTCCATCAGCGCGCGTTTTTTCTTCCGTTGTCAGGTCGCTTTCCTGGCAGAGCATCACATTGAATGTCGAAGCAAAGCTGTCGATCAGAACCGTAACGGCTTCCTCCCAGGTCACGGGTTGTCCCAAAACACCTTCGAGGGTCGCGGCGCGTTCGCGCACGCGCAGGCGGGCAGACTCTCTGGCGCTTTCGTCCTCAAAAACCAGGGCATTGCAAATCCGGGTAATATCACCTGCCAGGGGTAGAGAACCATGCTGAAGCACGCCGCCAAATTTGCGAACCTGGGCACTTCCGACCAGTTTTTTGCCATCTACCGTAATTTCGTAGTGGCTGGGCACCTCGAAGCAAACCGGGCCTTTCGATATCCCAGAGTTTGGCGACTCGCTTATCGGCGGCGGCGTCGGCCCCCAGGCGCACCAATCCGGCCAGCAGTGCCCGACTCAGATTCCGGTAGCTAGTCACGATATCCCCGGCAACGATGGGGTCATCGTCCTGGAAAGCGACGCTATAGGTGAGTTCGTCCGTATGCAAAATGGCGCGTCCACCTGTCATGCGCCGCACCAGATTCAGCCCTGCTGGCCCAGCCGTTCCTGATCCGCGTCCGCGAAATGCTGCGTGTAACCTAATGATAGACAGGCTGGATTCCAGGCATAAAAACGAAGTGTAGGTGGAACCCGTCCAGCCGCGACCGCTTCCAGGATTGCCTGATCAACCGCCATATTGGTTGGCCCATCGGCCCATCCGGTCAGTAATAAACGCCAAGTTGTCTGGCCCATTTTCCCTCCTTAGTGGGGTAACCGTAGCCAAGCAGCAGGATTTTAGCACATTGAGGCTTTAAAGGTTTAACGATAGAATACGCAATGATTGAAACATGCCGGGGAGTTTGTACTTTATGTCAGACAATACGGTTCCGACGCAGCCCTACCGCGAACCCGATAAGATCACACAACAGGATACCGCTCCTACCGAAGCAGGTCCTGGTCATTGGTACAATTACCCCGGACAGCAGCCTCTTGCACCACCGCCACCGATGCCTGGTGTACCACCTCCAACGACCACCTATCCGCCACCCGATTCGAGGACGCCACTCAGCTCGCGAACGAGTTCGGCGGCGTAAGGTCCGGCGCGAGATCGGCGCTCCCGATGACTGGGCCTGGGTGATCATTGCCGCCGCGCTGCTGGGGATGACGATTGTCATGAGCATGTTCGTCTTTTTTGGCCTCCAGGCGACTCGCGGCAGCAGCGGGACAGAGAAAACGAGCGTTCCGCCCGTCGAGCCAACTTCGGTCATTTATGGCCCCGGCGGTCTTCTCGAAGGAACAGGTGTCGCGAACCCTGGCGGCATGCTTGGCAACGGCGAGAGCATGATCATCAACCCTTGGGACGGCAAAGAGCGTTTTACCGTATTGCTGATGGGGATGGACCGCCGCCCCGGAGAAATGGGCGGCTCGATTCGCACAGATACGATGATGCTGATTAGCCTGGACCCCAATACGAAGCAGATTGGAATCCTGAGTATCCCGCGTGACCTGTGGGTCGATATGCCGGGCTACGATTTGCAGCGCATCAACACAGCCTATGGTCTGGGTGAATTGCAGGGACCGGGTGGTGGGCCGCTGCTGGCAATGCAAATGGTCCAGTACAATTTCGGGATTGAGGTCAATGAATATTTCGTGGTGGACTTCGATACGTTTATCAAAGTCATTGACTTGATCGGCGGGGTTGACGTCAATGTTGAGCAGGAAATCTATGATCCCGAATATCCCGACATGAACTTTGGGTACGATCCATTTTATATCGGCGCGGGGCCGCAACACCTGGATGGCATAACGGCACTCAAGTATGCGCGCAGCCGCCACTCGTCGGATGATATTGATCGCGCCCGACGCCAACAGCAGGTGATGTATGCCGTGCGCGACCGTGTCCTGGCCCTGAATATGATTCCCGAACTGGTCGCCAAAGCGCCGCAGCTTTGGGCCGAATTGGATGCGGGAATCGACACGGGCCTGTCACTGGATCAGATTATTCAACTGGTCTGGTATGCCAAAGATATTCCGACCAGCAACATTAAGAACGCTGTGCTGGGCTGGGAATATGTCATCCCGACAACCTATAATGGCATGTCTATCCTCTTGCCAAACCGCTTCAATATGGGCGATCTGATGCTCCAGGTGTTCGGCCCTGGTTACGGCGAGTAGCGTCATGATTACGGAGGGACGGCTGGCATCGTCCCTCTGTGTCTGCTAAGGTCTTATTGTCTTTCCTCATAGGGTAAGGGTCTATGTCTGCACTGCAAGAAATTATCAGTGCGCTGCGTGATAAGCGCTGCGCCTTATCTACGCCGTACTATGTTCCAGGGTTGTGGATTGATTACCAGCGATCCGCCCCCCAGGCCGTAAATCCATATGATTTTTACGCCGAAAAAATCCAGTCGATTCTGGATCGAGGATCGCTGCCCTTGCCGCAAGGAAGCGGCGGCGGTGACTGGACGCGCTTCTCGATTGTCTATAATCTGTTTCCGCGCCTGACAGCGGCTTACGATCATACGCATGATGGCACGCTCGAAATCGGCCCCACGCTGGAAGGATGGCGCGATACGGGTACGCTGCTCAAATGTATCGCGCTGCTGCCGTACATCCAGAATATGGGTATCAATACGATTCACCTGCTGCCTATCAACTCGATTGGCGTGGATGGCAAAAAAGGTACACTCGGATCGCCTTACAGCATCCGCAACCCTTATGAACTGGATCATAACCTGGAAGAACCAGCTCTTGGCCTGGATGCCAGCACCTTATTCGCCGGGTTTGTTGAGGGGGCGCACCACCTGGGCATGCGCGTTGTCATGGAATTTGTGCTGCGCATCTCGGCCAAAGACAGTGATTGGATTGGCGATCATCCCGACTGGTTTTATTGGATTAGGGCGAATGTCCAGGACCGCAGACCGGGCAGCAGTGATTCTCACGCCTTTGGATCACCCATATTCCCCGGCGGAGACCTGAGCAAAATCAGAGAAAAGGTCCACCGGATGGATCTAACCGATCTGCCCGCGCCGCCCGCTGAGTACCAGCAGATGTTCACCCAACCACCACGCGCCGATCAGGTTCATATGGAAAATGGGCAGTGGATCGGTGTGTTAGACGACGGTACGCGCGTTCGGATTCCCGGCGCATTTTCCGACTATCCACCGGATGATAACCAGCCGCCCTGGACAGACGTGACTTACTTGCGCCTCTATGACCATCCCGATTTCAACTACACCGCCTATAATACACTGCGCATGTACGATGCTCGTTTTGACAGACCAGAAAATGCCGTCAGTGATCTGTGGAATACGATTATCGGCGTGATACCCTATTACCAGCAGCGGTTTGGCATTGATGGCGTGATGATCGACATGGGGCACGCCCTACCTGCCACTTTGAAACAGCGGATTGTCAGCACGGCGCGCAGTGTTAACCCTGATTTCGCATTCTGGGACGAAAATTTCTCCATTGGCTATAAAAGTGTTGATGAAGGTTATAACGCCGTTCTAGGTTACCTGGTCTTTGATTTCAACCAGCCTGGCAAACTGCGCGAATTCCTGGACCGCCTTGCTCACGAACGGCTGCCACTCCCATTTTTTGTGACGCCAGAGACCCATAACACACCGCGCGCCTTCAGCCGTCCGTTTCCCCTGGAATATGTGCATTACGCGCTTGCCATGAGCATCCTTATCCCAGGGATTCCGGTCATTCACAGCGGGTTTGAGTTGATGGAGACCAAGCCTGTTAATACAGGACTGGGCTTTACGAACGAGATGATTTACCAGCACGCGGCTAATACGCTGCCGCTGTTCAGCGAATGGTCATTCGACTGGACACGCCCGGATAACCTTGTCGGCTCTGTGCGCTACGCGATGCAGATACGCAGCCAATGTGCTGAGTTGTTCAGCGATCCCGATCCTGCCACGTTCTTTTTGGGCTGGTCCGACAATCCAAATATTGTCACTCTGGCCCGGCAAAATGAAGGCTGCACAGTGATTTTGATTGCCAGTACAAGTATGGGAACGGTTGAGAACGGCAGGGCATACCTGCCCGTGACCGACTTTTCGCTGGCTCCAACATGGGGAACCGATGTTGCGCACATCGCATCCGAGACGATCTCAGTGCCGGTGACGCTGGGAAATGGGCATGTCTTGATCTTTGATGACGCTCAGAAAAAAATGCCCCGCTTGAGAAAATAATATTCAGGGACCGCTGAAAGCGGTCCCTGAATATTAGATAGCAGTCAGCAGAAGCAGCAGTCCAACCACAAAGACGGTCAGGAAGATGATACCGGCGATAATCAAACCGCGATAAGGGGCGAGCTGCTTGAGAAAGGACTCCGCTGCGACAGACTGCTCTGGCGGATTGTCCAGGCGGCTGAGCCGAAAGTTACGAATTCTCGGAATGCCGTTTGCGGGACGACTCGGCGGAATCGGGACCAAGCGAAACCGTATCATATTGGCTTCGAGCTTCGCTGTTATCCAAATCCGACAGCAACTCGTGGACGTTTTCGTAGCGCTCGGCAGGATTCTTACTGAGAGCTTTGAGCGTTACCCGGTCCAAACGGGAATCAACGGTCACATTTTTTTGGCTGGGTGGCATGGGCTGCCCGTGCAGATGAAGCTCGATCATCTTCTCCCGCGTGTCGGCCTTGAATGGTAAATCCCCGGTAGCCATTTCATAAAGCAAGATACCAAGTGTATAGATATCACTCAGCGGTGTAACGGTATTCTGGGCGGCCTGTTCAGGAGCAAGATAAGCTGCCGGTGTCACGTCATTCATTGCGACCAAACAGGGAATGCTAAAGTCGGTCAAAACGGCGCGCTTGCTGCCATCAATCAACACATTGTCCGGTTTGATGTTGCCATGAACAATCTGGTGGTCGTGTGCATGAGCAACCGCATTGGCGATTTGATGGAAAAACAGCATCATGTCATTCCGATTTAACCCCGTGGGGTTGGCTGAGATGAGCTCCCGCAGGCTGGTTCCCTCAATTAACTCCATCACCATATAGTAGATGGTGTCCTGAATGCCCAGATCGTAGACCCGGATGATATTATCATGCTTCAGCCCTGCAATAGCACGGCCTTCTTTTTGAAAGCGGGTATCAAAATCGGCAGGGCGGGGACTGCCTGGATGGAAAATCTTGATCGCAATGTGGCGCTTTTCGTCTGGCTGGAAGGCGCGATAGACTTCTGTCCGGCGGCCTCGTCCAATCAAACGGCGAATAGCATACTTACCCAGCGTATAGCTGGGAGGTAGGTTGAAAAAAGGCTTGTTCTCACTCATGGGGCCAGATAGCCTCGATCCGCTTCTGAATTTAAAACCCTTACGATAGTAAAGGGAAGGTCCTAAAAAAACAAGCTAAATAATAAGGAGGCTCCAACTTGCAGCCTCCCCCTCACGTGATCGTCCAGAGATATTTAGCTCAGGCAGCTTTTGATCAGATTGCTCACATCCGTATAAATCGCCTCGACTGAGCGATTGGCGTCTACATCACGCACGAGGCCCTTTTGCGACAGATAGTGAGGCATAACGCTTTCTTCCACCTTCGTATGATCGTTCAGCCGCTTCTCGATCACTTCGGGTTTATCATCGGCGCGTCCTTCCTGGCGAGCCATCAACCGCTGGCGGGAGATGTCGATCGGCAGGACAAAGTTGACGACCATGCAGATACTGCTGCCCAATTCTTTGAGCAGATTATCGAGGGCAACGGCCTGGGCTCCCGTGCGCGGAAAGCCATCGAACAGCACACCTTTCTGGCAGTCCGGCTGTTGCAAGCGCTGACGAACCATACCAATCGTAATTTCGTCGGGAACGAGTTCCCCGCGAGACATATAACTTTGCGCTTCCAGTCCCAGAGACGTTTTTTCACCGAGGTGTTTGCGGAACAGGTCTCCCGTAGAAACCTGGGTCAGCCCCAGTTCTTCGCTAATCTTTTTGGCCTGTGTGCCCTTGCCGCAGCCGGGAGGGCCAAAAAAGACAATAAATGCTGATTTCATCGCGCGCGCATCCTCTCACATGAAATTCTCTAGAAAATATCGCGCAGAATTGTACTCGATCCGACCACCGGGAACAATAATGACTTAGAGCAAACGTGGCTGTTGCGTCTCTACTTCCGGCTCAGGCTCTGGGAGGCGGTTGCCACGTCTGCGTTTGTAGTCTTCCAGCACCTCCTCGGCCCAGGCCGCCAGATATTTTGCCGCTGAGCGCCATGCCGAGTTCTGTTCGCCCAGGCCAAGCTCCTCCCGGCAGCCGCTGACCAGCTCAAAAATGCGCTCCTCGCCCAGTTCGGCAAAGAGGATCGGGACAAAGAGACGATAGTTACTGATGGTGGGCGAGACAAACGAATCAGGGCACCCTACTTTGCGCAGAATTTCCTCAATCGCCTGCTGTTGGAATGGATCGGGCCGTCGGGTCATCGCGCTGCTCTCCTGGTCCTCAAGACGGGAATATCTTACTTGGTGATCTGCGGCACCGGCGCACTAGCTTTGCGCTGAAACACGTAATAATCGGTTGTGCTGCCCATCTCCGCTATCCGTTGTAACACCGAATTGTGTGAGTAGTTAGCTGGGTCATAGTGGAACGATTGCACCAGTTCATAATCATCCATAAATGCAGCATAATCGGCTTCGGGAATGGGGCCGAAGAAGGTTTCGTGATCAAAAATCTGTTCGCGTTCTACTACAAACGTCGGTTTTTTATCACGGATATAATTCCACCACCAATGGCTTCCCATAGTGCTTCGATAATCGGTTACAGATGGAGAAATTAACCCCACTTCGTCGTGAATGTACGTCTCACTGAAATATCCGATGTAGCCGATGGGTTCAAGCATCGTCGATGCACCCCCTGTACAGTGGTCGTGAATCCACAATCCCACACGGCGGCGATATTCGTAATCTTGTGCGCCAGCGGAAAACGATAGCGCCCCCTGCGCCACTGCCAGACCCAGCAAAATTGGTGCTGCACTGCCTAGCAGCCAGTTTTGATGAGGTACTCTTTCGACAAAATCCATGAGCAGCTGCCCTAAAAGTGCCAGGGCAAACACAGAAGCTGGAAAGAAATACCAAGCGAACAGGGCGGCTCCGGATATGCCATAAAAGGCTGGCGCAAGCAAGCTGTAGGCCCCTAGCAGCAAGATAACATTGCGCTCATGCCTGTGCCAGTACCGCCACGCGAGCAAGGCCAATGACGACAACAAGCGCTACCACCCACACCAGTTCGACTCTGTAGAGATATTTGCTATTAACAGGCATCAGCACCCGCGCCAACGCTTCCATCGTGTTATTGAGACGTGTGCCCAGAGTTACCTGTTCAATGTTATAGGCCACTGCTTTGGCCCGCACCGTCTGCGGCAGCGGATCACCAAAATAAATCTGGAAGGTTACTAACATTGCTAGCAGTGAGCCGCCATAGACTAATCCTTCAAGACATGCTCGCCTCCTGCTTTTGAAGCACAACGCAAGCAGATAGAGAGCAACAAATGCGGCTGAGTCGATCCGGGTCCAGGGTAAGAGCAGCAAGGCAAATGGGCTGTATTTTGCTCCGGCCTCGTACATGTATCCAAATAACAATATTGCGAACAGAAGGATCAGGAGAGATGTCTCCATTCCTGAATAGGAAGCGACCAGTCCAGCTGGTGTCAGGCTAATAAACACGGCAATCAGCAAGCGCCGCTTACGCAGTCCATCTGGGCACACCCCCCACGCGATCAATAAGGCAGCCACATTAAATAGGAGACCATTGAGCAGCAGAATCACTGGAATCCCCCGGTCGCCAAAGAGTGCAAATACTGGGGCAATCAGAACGGTATAAAGCGGAGAGGTCGAACCGCTTACTCGTTCGCCAGGATTAAAGCCAAATACACCAGTTTGAGTTAATGAGCGGGCATGCTGGAAATGGATATAAGCATCTTCTTGAATATGATGGGTAAAAAAGAATGGGACGCGTACCAGTATCAGAACCAGTAACAAACTCAGCAAGAGTATATTTGTCTGTGACTGGTGTATCCTCTTTATTGGAAGAGTGACTGCTGTCATTATTATTACACTCCGACGGAGAGTAGAACTGCTAAAATAGTATGATGTAAGTGTAGGCCCTTTTAGTCGAACGGAAAAGCGGCAGGGCGCAGTGTGGAAACAAAAAACCCCTCGGTAGACCGAAGGGTTCGATTGGTGGCGACGATGTGATTTGAACACATGACCCAGGGCTTATGAGTCCCCTGCTCTACCGCTGAGCTACGTCGCCAAACGAGGTGTATTATACCAGTTGAAGTAGAGTCGTCAAGCCTATTTTTGCCTCAGACGGAGGCTTTTTAGCGGATTACTTCCCAGGCCAGATGCTCCAATTCTGGCGCAATCAGTTTCTCCCAGGCCAGCCGGACTGCTGCCGGAGAACCGGGCGTGGAGATGATGATCCGGTTGTGGTATACGCCCGCAGTCGCACGGGAAAGCATAGCGGCGGCTCCCACCTGTGGGTAACTGAGCATGCGGAACAATTCGCCAAATCCAGGAAGCGTTTTTTCTAGCTTGCGGCTCAGCGCATCATAGGTTGTATCCCTGGGGGAAATACCCGTTCCCCCGTTAAACAGGATGATACGGGCTTCACCCGCTACCAGCTCCAGTTCCTTTAAAACTCCTTCGATCTGGTCAGCATCATCTCTGATCAGGCGGTAGGCAATGACATGATGTCCAGCCTGACGGATGGCCTCACGGAGATAAGCGGCATTTTCGTCTGTTTCGGGCGTGCGCGTGTCGCTCACAGTGACAATTGTGATGGAGATCGGCCCCTGCTGATGCGCTATAGCCCGGTGCTGTTCGCTGCTGCTCATGTTTGCTCCTTGTCTTACGCCAACAAAAAAGGGCAGTGGTTTGAACACTGCCCCATGATAGCGTAGAACAACGACAGATGAACAGTCTTTTTAGGAAGAAGTCAGATAGCGTTCCAGTTCCCACTGGGAGACACGGATACGATATTCGTCCCACTCAGCGCGCTTGGCGGGCACGTAAGCGTTATAGATGTGTTCGCCCAGGGCGCGGCGGACGACTTCGCTATGTTCCATCTCGTTGATGGCTTCTTCGAGCGTACCGGGCAGAGTCGCAACGCCGTTTGCTTCACGCACTTCGGGAGTCCAGTGGAAGACGTCATCGGTGACGGCCTTCGGCGGTTCCATACCCTTTTCGACACCTTCCAGGCCTGCTTCAAGCATGACGGCGAAGGCCAGGTAGGGGTTGCAGCTTGGGTCCGGGAAGCGCAGTTCGACGCGGGTTGCACCTTCGCGGCCCTCGGAGTAGAGCGGGACACGCACCAGAGCGGAACGGTTGCGCTGCGACCAGCAGACATAAACCGGGGCTTCGTAGCCGGGCGTCAAACGTTTGTAACTGTTCACAGTGGGCGATACGACCGCAGCTAACTCGCGAGCATGGCACAACTGCCCGGCGACAAATTGGCGCGCAACCTTTGAAAGATGGAATTCACCTTTGGCGTCAAAGAACTTGTTTTCACCCGTCTTGAGGTCAGCGAGGCTCTGATGCACGTGCATACCACTGCCGTTGATGCCAAAGATGGGCTTGGGCATAAAGGTGGCAAACAGACCGTGCTTGGCCGCAATACCCTTCACCGTGTATTTGAAGGTGATCGCGTTATCGGCAGTGTGCAGCGCATGTTCGTAGCGGAAGTCGATTTCGTGCTGGCCAATAGCAACTTCGTGATGGCTCATTTCAACGTGAATCTTCAGGGCAAGCAGCGCTTCAACGATATCGCTGCGCACGCGCTGGGCTTCGTCTTGTGGCGAGAAGTCAAAGTAGCCGCCGACATCGTGCGGGATGGCAGATGTTTTGCCGTTGCCATCTTCACGGAACAGGAAGAATTCCAACTCAGGGCCCGTGTTGAACAAGTACCCCAGCTTCTCGGCATGGGCAACAGCCCGCTTAAGCGCATAGCGGGGATCACCTTCGAATGGGGTGCCCTCCGGATTAAAAATGTCGCAGATGATGCGGGCGCGCAGGCTTTGAGAGCCATTGCTGCGAGTCCAGGGCAGAATGCGATAGGTCACCGGATCTGGGCGGAGGAACATATCCGATTCCTGGATCCGTGCGAAACCCTGGATAGAGGAACCATCGAACCAGACACCTCGGTCCAGTGCTTCTTCCAGGCCCCGTGAGGGAATGGTGACACTTTTGGTCGTCCCGAAGATGTCCGTGAATTGCAAATCGATGAACTGAACGCCTTCAGATTTAGTCAGTTCCATAATTTCACGGGCTTTGTCGTCCATACGATAACTCCCTTGCATATGCATGTGAACCCTATGAAGCTAGATTATTCAACAAGAAGACCGGAACCGCAAGGGAGGCCCTTGTGCAAAGCCTCCAAAGCGTTTTCCGGTCTGAAACGATTTCTGTTCATGTTGTAACACATGCCCAACGAAATTAGGCAACTTGCACAAAACACATCAGGATTGGGCAGCAAGAAAGTCAGCGAGACTCGCGGCGCTGTTCAATGTTACGCGAGTTGTAGCGCGGTCGATGCGCTTGATCAAGCCGCTAAGCACGTCCTTTGAGCCTAGCTCGATGAAAGTGTCAACACCCGCCTGCCGCATAAACTGCACCGATTCGGTCCAGCGCACGGTGGAGGTCAGCTGCGCTCCAAGTTCAGTGCGGATTTCATCGACATTTTTAAGGGGTACGGCTCCCACATTGCCGACAACAGGAGTACTGGGGGCGGCAAAAGGAGTCTGATCGAGAACTCGTTGGAAATCTGGCGTGATGGACTTCATCAGCGGCGAATGAGAGGCGACACTAACCGCCAGTGGAATCACTTTTTTCGCGCCGCGTTCACTGGCAACTGGAAGGGCGGCTTCGATGGCCTCTTTTTCGCCCGAAATCACCAACTGCCCTTCGCAGTTATCGTTTGCCAACACCAGGGCTTTGCCTGTCTGTGCCGAAATATCGGCGCACAGCGCCCGCACGGTTGCGGCATCCAGGCCAAGGACGGCAGCCATCGCGCCAGGGCTGCGCTGCCCGGCCTCTTTCATCAGCCGCCCGCGCTCGCGAACCAGTTTGACTCCGTCCTCAAAAGGAAGCGCGCCCGCCGCCGTGAGCGCCGTAAATTCACCCAGGCTGTGTCCAGCTACAAATGCGGGCTGCACGCCGATCTGTGCTTCCAAAACGCGCAGCAAGGCAATGCCCATGACGTACAGCGCGGGCTGCGTGTTAAGCGTATCATTCAAAACTTCATCCGGGCCATTAAAACATATATCGCTGAGGGAAAGACCAAGAATGCTGTCAGCCTGGGCAAAAATTGCCTTAGCCTGGGGATAGGTTTGAACCACATCGGCTCCCATACCGACTTCCTGGGAACCCTGACCGGGGAACACAAGCGCCGTTGTAGACCAGTTGATCATGAAGGAACCCTTTCAAAATGAGGCGAAATGCAAAGAGCCGTGCGCGAAAGCAGCACGGCCCTAGCAGTACCTGAAATGAATTGACTGACTACTCTTCGTCTTGTTCGATAGCCAGGACTTCGCGGCCATGGTATGAACCACAATGGGGACAAACCTGGTGAGCAGGCTTGTATTCATTGCATTCCTCGCAAAGCACAAGATGCCTGAGAGACAAATGATCATGCGCGCGGCGCTTGTCCCGACGACTTTTAGACATTTTTCGCTTGGGTAGCGGACCCATTATGAATACTCCTTCACCAGCAGCGCTGGGCCGGACAACGGGCTGGATTATAAAGCAGCCGGGGAGCGCCGTCAAGAGTTGGTACGTTCGCCCACTGTTTTAGTTGGTTCCAACTTCCTCATCGGACCGGGAAGTCACATCGGCCATCTCATTCTGGCGAGTCATGAGCGGCGGCAGTTCTGAAGATGCAGCCTGATCATAATTATTTTGGGCGTGCTGGACTTCTTTTTCTTCCACAATCTTGGCGATGCCGTTGCGCGCGACTGTTAAATTGCGGATCAACTGCGCTTCGAGTTCTTTTAATACTTCGAGCACATACGTATCCGCATCGGCACGGATGCCTTCTGCTTCACGGCGGGCCTGCTCAATGATGTTCGTGGCACGGTTCTGCGCGGTCTGGACAATAGCGTCACGCTTTACCAGTTCATCGCTCCGTTCACGGGCCAGATCGAGCATTCGCGTGGCTTCTTCGTTCGCCTGGGCAATCAGCCTATCGCGCTGATTAATCAGTCGGGAGGCCTTTTCGATCTGGTCAGGAACCGAAATCCGCATCTGATCGATAATTTCCAGCGCTCGTTCCTCGTCAATCAGCGTAAATTTGCTGAATGGAATATGGCGGCCTTCATCAATTAAATCCTCAAGCCGGTCTACCAAGTGTTGGATATCCATTGTTCCCTCCAATTCCACCTGACGCGCTAATCTCCAAGGCTAATCATGAAGGATGAATTTGAGCCTTCGGCTTTAAGCTGCGCAAACCGCCGTTGAAGCGCGTCTACGACATGCGGCGGCGTCATGGAAGAGACATCTCCCCCTAACGATGCAATCTCTCGAATGGTGCTGGAACTAATATGCAGGTGCTCCTCGGCAGAGATGAAATTGACGATCTCAATTTCCGGAGCTAACCGCCGGTTTGCCAGCGCCATTCTGAATTCCAGTTCAAAGTCGGAAAAAACACGCAGGCCGCGTACAATTGCCTGCGCATTAACCTCTCGTGCATAGTCTACAGTTAATTTGTTATATGACGCAACTCGTACTCTTGTCTCATCTTTGAGCGCGTCTCGCAGCATGGCTATCCGTTCGTCCGCGCTAAATAGATCCGGCTTGCCAGGATGGACATAAATGGCAATGACCAGTTCATCGAAAACACCCAATGCCCGGCGGGCGATATCCAGATGGCCGTAATGCACCGGATTGAACGAGCCGGGGTAGAGCGCGCGGCGATAAGCAGGTGATCCCAACGTCTATCTTTCCTTCCTCATCAATCAAAAACTAGCTGACATCCGCCCGCCGATCCTGCTGGCGGTAGATGCGTTGACCTAACAACTGGTGTTCTGGCTGCGCTAACTGTGGGTCTTCGGCATAAACCGTGCGCGCTTCACGCCCGGCCAGTTCGACCAGGCGTGGATTGACCAATTCAGCCAGCCGGAACTGGTTGACGCCGCTTTGTCGCACGCCCAGCAGATCACCCGCGCCGCGCATTTCCCAGTCAATCTGGGCCAACTGGAAGCCATCGGTGGTTTTTTCCATCGCTTGCAGCCGTTCATCGCCTCCCGGCGTTTTGCTGCTGCTCACCAGCAGGCAGTACGATGCGTGCTCGCCGCGCCCAACACGTCCCCGGAACTGGTGCAGTTGGGCCAGACCAAAGCGATCCGCATTCTCAATGAGAATCGTACTGGCATTCGGTACATCAATGCCAACTTCAACGACGGAGGTAGAGACCAGGACTTGAATGTCACCCGCCGAAAAGGCCTGCATGATCTCCTCTTTTTCGGATGGTTTCATGCGCCCATGCAGCAGTCCTATCCTGTGCTTCGGAAATTCCTGCTGTTTGAGCCGCTCATATTCATCAACAGCCGCCCCCACATCTTCCAGTTTGTCCGACGATTCGACCAGCGGATAAACGATAAATGCTTGCCGCCCCTGGTCGAGTTGAGATCGGATAAAGCTATAGGCGCGTTCGCGTTCGGCGGGATAGATGATGCGCGTGTCAACAGGCGTGCGTCCCGGCGGCATCTCGTCAATCACGCTCAGATCCAGATCCGCGTAGAGCGTGAGAGCCAGCGTGCGCGGGATGGGCGTAGCGGTCATGACCAGGATATGCGGGTTCGTGCCCTTGCCGCGCAGTGCCCCACGCTGTTCAACCCCGAAACGGTGCTGCTCGTCGATGATGGCGAGACCGAGATCGTGAAAGTTCACATTTTCCTGAATGACGGCGTGGGTTCCGATGATAATATGGACCCAACCTTCGGCCAGTCCCCGGTAAATCTCGCTTCGCTCCTGCTCGTTCGTGTTGCCAGTCAGCAGCCGAACCTGAATCTGATCTCCACCGGGAGTCTGGTTCAACAGTTGGCTGATGCTGCGCAGGTGCTGCTCGGCCAGGATGCTTGTGGGAGCCATCAACGCGGCCTGTTTGCCCTGGTTGACCGCTATAGCCATTGCTGTCACCGCGACCACGGTCTTGCCCGATCCAACGTCGCCCTGCAGCAGGCGGTTCATGGGCACATCGCGGCTTATATCGGTGCGGATTTCAGCTAAGACGCGCTGCTGAGCGTTGGTCAGTGGGTAGGGCAGCGCCCCGACAAAACTTTGCAGCCAGTCGTCTGTAACAGAAATAGGGATGCCCGGCACAGACTGCCAATCGCGGCGGCTGGCGAGAACGCCCATCTGGAACAAGAACAGTTCATCAAAACTGAGGCGGGTCCGGGCATGGGCGAGATATTCATAGGACTCCGGGAAGTGAATCTGCTGAATGGACCAGCCGAGGTCGGCAAGGTTGGCCCGTTCCAGAACACTCTCCGGCATGTGATCGGGGACTTTCTCGTTCCATTCCATCACCACCTGATGCATCAAGCGGCGCATGGTGCGGGCCGACAGTCCTTTGGTCAGCGGGTAGACGGGCACAATCCGGCGGGTGTGCAGATTGTCCCGTTCCAGCATTTCCCATTCCGGGTTGGTCATCATCAACTGGCCGCGGAACAGCTCCATTTCCCCGCTCAAGACGACTCGGCTGCCGCGCTTAAACTGTCGCTGGAGCCAGGGCTGCCCAAAGAAGGTCACTTGAAGGGGCCGTGTATCATCGTCCAGTGTGACCATGAGATAAGGTTGCCCGCCGCGCGCGCTGTGTTTAGTCACGCTGCGCACTTCGGCAACAACGGTAACGACTTCACCCGGCTGGACGCGGTTGAGCGTCTTGAGGCGGGTGTAATCATCATAGCGACGCGGGAAGCTGTAGAGCATATCGCCAATGGTTTCGATGCCCAGTTTATTCAGTTTTTCCGCCATCTTGACGCCAATTTTGGGCAGCTTGATGATCGGAGCCTTGAGGGCTTCAAGGCGTTGGGCGATTTCCTCACTGGATAACGCGGCGCGGCGCGGACGGCGTGGCGGGGCAGTCGGCGGTAGAATGGTCGGAATGTTCGCCGTCTCGTCCACCATATCGGACGCCAGAGTAGCAACGATTTCCAGTTCGTAGTCGTCGGATGCGCTTATCTCATCGTCGCTGTCGTCTTCCATCGGTTCGATGCTTGATGGAGCCGGGGGAGGTGTGCGGCGAGTTGGCGCGCGCGGGGGTTCCGGCGCATGACGTTGTGGGGCACGCTGTGGCGCGGCCTGCTGCGTAGGCTCCGGCGCGCGCGGCGCGGCTTGCTGCGGCATGCGTTCGGGTGCCGGCTGCGGCGGAGTTTCTGGTTCTTTGATCGGCGGCTGTTCCTCCACAGCGGGAGGCTCGTAGGTTGAAGGCGGCAGATTGGATGGCGGCGCGATACGCCCAGTGATGCGGCCAATCATATATTTGATGGCCTCGTGGCGCGGTTCCACGCCTTCCAGATCACCATAGTCGTTGAGCCGGCTCACCAATTCATCGACCAGTTGATGGTGTTCGGGACGTTTGGCTTGATTGTGCGCTTCGCGCGCCCAGTTACCAGCATAGGATTGCAGACCGCCGATAACTGCTGTGTTTTTGTAACCGGTATCCTGTTCAAGTTTTAAAATCTTGACCAGAGTCTCTAAAGCTGAAGGCATAAGTCTATCCTGTCGTGACTTGTTTTCTTTCCCATTATTTCTCGCGCACTACGCCTAAGCCCAATGCATTCGGGCCAACGTGGACGCCAATGACCGGAGTCACATCTACGATAGTGACTTCAGCGGCAGGGCGAATATCTGACAGCGCATCCAATAATTTCCTGGCTCCATCCAGACGGTTGGTATGCAAAATCGCCAACCGTTCGAACGGCGCGTTCTGATGCGCGATTTCGATCAACGATTCAAATGACCGTGCCGATGTTCGGACGCGGCCCACAGAGGATACCACACTTTGATGCAGCCGGATGATTGGTTTGATGCGGAACAGCTCGCCAACCATGCCGGCGGCCCAGCCAACACGCCCGCTCCGGCGCAGATATTCCATGGTCTCCAGCGCGGCCCAAACTTCAGCATAGGGCTGCAACCCTGTTACTCTTGTTTTGATCTCGTCCGGACTCGCTCCGGCCTGGATCATCTCGGCAGCAATAATAACCTGCCAGCCCAACCCCATGCTGACCATTTCGCTGTCGATCAGGGTAATACGGCTGGGATCAGTTTCTTCGGCAGCGAGGCGAAACGTATTGTAAATGCCGCTCAATTTGGCTGGTGCGGTAATGGCAATGACATGATCTGCCTCTTTTAGCGCCTGAGCGACGGCTTCCAGCGTTTTGCCGGGCGGTGGAGCAGCGGTGGTGGGCAAAATGGGCGCTGACACGAGCCTGTCGTAAAACTGGGTGCGAGTCAGTTGGACGCCATCATCGGCCAGACTTTCCGTACCAAACTGGACATAGGTGGGCACCACACGGATATCGAACCGCGTGATCCACTCGCGCGGAAGATCGCATGTGCTGTCGGTGACAATTAACATGCGGGGCATTTTAAAGTTCTTCCTCGTCTTCTTCCCCCTCATGAACCACGATGCCCAGGCCATCTAGTCCAATCAATGCAGCAAGACTGGGACCGTACATGACGGCTGGAACCTGTTTTCCTGGAACCTCAACAGCCAATCGTTCCTGGAGGGCACGAGTCTGCTCGGTGGGATAGGGTGTGTTCTGCAAAATAACCAGAGACTCAAAACTAGAAAATTCCGTCACAAACTCAACCAGTTTATCGAGCGCTTGAGCCTGGGTTCGGACCTTTTCCATCGGAATCAGTTCGCCCTCCTCGATAGTCAGGAAGGGTTTGATATTCAGCATTGTACCCAGAATCGATTGGGCTTCACTGAGCAAGCCGCTGTGCCGCAGATAATCCAGATTCTCTACATAAAAGACCATATAGATGCGCCCCAACATCCCACGCACCAGCCGGACTACTTCTTCCAGGCTGGCCCCATCTTCGGCTGCTTGCGCCGCCGCCTCAACCAGCAGCGCCAGTCCGACAGAAATGGTCATCGAATCGAGAGCCGTGATCTCGCAGCGGCCTAACAATGTTTTGGTGGCAGCACGAGCATGATCCCATGTCGGATTGATCTTCCGCGATACGTGCAGGGATAGAATTTGATCGGTTTGCCGGTTGATCTGGTTGTACAGGACCGCGAACTCTTCGGTAGTGGGAGCAATCACGCTTGCACTCGGTCCGCTGTGGCTGGCAAGGCGAAAGAACGTTTCAGAATCAATATCGATTCCTTCTCGGAAGGATTGTGTCCCCATACGGATCGTCAGCGGTACGATCTTTATATCGTACCGCTCGATAACATCTGGATTGAGGAAATGGGCAGAACTGTCAGTAACGATTTGAACCTTGCCCAAAACAGTATCTTCTCCTTATTCGGCGCTCAGGATGTAATGATAGTGAGGCTGTCCCCCGTAGACCAGCTCAAATTCCTGGTCTTCAAATGTCTGGCGCATTTCGTCCGCCAACAGTTTAGCGTCCGATTCAAGCAGGCCGTTACCATAATATAACGTGACCAGTTCGCGATCCCGAACACCCATCTGTTCCAGAACTTCTTTGACGACCTCGTTCAGATTATCGCCCGCTGTGGTGAGGGTGCCGTTGACCAGGCCGATAATCTGTCCATTCGCCACTTCGACCCCATTCAATTCGACACTGCGTGTCGCCGTGGTGATCTCACCTGTTACAACATCATCTTTCGCCTGACGCATCGCCTCGGCAAGTTCTTCCACGTCGGCTTGTGGATCGTAGAGCAGCAGCGCGCTGATACCCTGCGGCACGCTTCGCGTGGGGATAATCGTCACTTCTTGCGACGTTGCCAGACGCGCAGCCTGTTCCGCCGCAAGAATAATATTTTTGTTATTCGGCAAAACAATGACCTTACGGGTTGGAACGCGCTGAATAGCCTCCAAAATTTCCTGAGTACTGGGGTTGTTTGTCTGCCCGCCCATCACCAGTTCGGCGGCACCCAACTGGCGGAAAACCCGCGCCAGTCCGTCACCAGAGGAGACTGCTACCACACCAATATGATCCTCACCCAGTTCGGGAAGATCAGGGTTGGGCTGGTGGGCAGTAGCATCTGCTTCCCTGTGAGTACGCTCGTGCAGATATTCCTGATACTGCTCCTGCATGTTCTCCACCACGACTTCGGTGAGGGTGCCGAGGCTAACAGCATAGCTGAGAGGAATGCCTGGATCGTGCACATGAACATGCACTTTGACCACATCCTCATTACCGACCACCACCGTCGACCAACCCATCGCGTCAATGGCGGAGCGGATCACGTTCACATTGAGATCTTCGCCCTGAACAATAAATTGTACGTCGTAGCCATAACCCATTTCATCCTCAGGCGCGAGCGCTGCCGCCAGATCTTCTACCTGGGTAGTTTCAGTATGAGTCGTAGAAATAACTTCTCCCTGCACATAACGGAGCATACCTTCAAGTATATAGGTTAAGCCGCTTCCCCCAGAATCAACGACCCCCGCTTTTTGCAGAATAGGCAGCATCTGGGGCGTGCGGGCCAACGCATCTTTGGCGCGCTCGACCACACGCTGCAAAATCTCTTGCATATCGCGCGTATTCTGGTAGGCGATTTCGGCTTCTTCGGCGGCCTCCCGCGCGACAGTGAGGATTGTTCCTTCGACGGGCTTGATCACGCCGCGATAGGCTGTGTCAGAGGCTTCGCGGAGTCCTTTGACGAGCAGTTCTGCGTCAATCGTCGCGTGATCTTTAACGGCATGGGCAAACCCCTGCCAGATCTGAGAAAGGATGGTTCCGGAATTGCCCCGTGACCCCATCATGGCCCCGTGCGCAATGCGCGTGGCGATGTGGCCTATATGGTTGCTGTCATCGTTGACGACTTCCTTGATGGCATTCCGCATTGTCATCAGCATATTCGTCCCTGTGTCGCCATCAGGAACTGGAAATACATTAAGCTGGTTGACGAGTGCATGGTGCTGATCTAACCAGTCACGTCCAGACTGTGCGAGACTTTTGAAAGTCTGTCCATCACAGACTGAGGGTTGGGCGGGTTGCTGAGAGTGTTTATCTACCATGAAGGATGCCATGCTTTCATTTGATCCGGCTGACTCGTAAGCCCTGAACGTGCACGTTCACTTGGCTTACGGGAACGCCGATGCTCTGTTCGACAGTGTAGCGGACGGCATTGATCAGGCTGTTGGCAACCGAGGCAATGCGCGTGCCGTACTCGATAATGACATAAACATCAATCACAATCTGTTGGTCGTCTTCCTGTCGGACAACAATCCCCCGGTTGGGATCGCGCGTCAGGCTGGCCGCGATGTCGGTTGCCAGATTCGACGAAGCCATCCCAACCACGCCATACGTTTGCAGCACAGCGTGGCTGGCAAGTGTGGCAATGGCATTTGGAGCTATCTCAATTGTGCCGCGTGGCGTTTCGTTTGTCGTCATTCGGTCGTCTCTTTAATATGATGAAGCCCTTGCATAACGCCTTGCTCTATGGTAGCATGGCGTCCGCTTACTTGAACAGATCTCGCGAGGTTATTTCCATGGCAAAGTGTGAAGTTTGTGGCAAGACCCCTCTGTTTGGGCACAATGTCAGCCACTCCAACCGTCGGACCAACCGGATGTTCAAGCCGAACATCCAGCGCGTCAGGGTTTTGGAAAATGGACACATGGTTAGCAAGTACATGTGCACCAAGTGCATCCGCATCATGAGCAAGGAAGCCAAGGCCTAAGGCCACCGCTTTCTCGCCCCACTCCCTACAGAAGAGCCAGCATTCAAAGCTGGCTTTTGTGTTTCTGTTACCACGATGGTACAGCCTTTCGCAAGGCTGACATCCCAGAGGCAATCCCTCCAGGCGCTCGAAAGATCGACGTTCCCGCAACCAGGACATTCGCTCCATGTGTTATCACCTGGGGTGCTGTCTGCGCGTCGATTCCACCATCTACTTCCAGATCAACCGGGCGGCCCAACGCTTCAATCATCTGGCGCAGTTCGCGCAGTTTCGGTAGGGTTTCAGGAATAAACTCCTGCCCGCCAAAACCGGGATTTACCGTCATAACCAGGACCATATCAACAAAAGGTAAAATTTCTTTGAGCAGCGCTGCTGGCGTGTGGGGATTCAGCACGACAGATGGGCGCACTCCTGCCTCGCGGATCTGTTGGACAGTCCGGTGCAGATGAGGGCAGGTTTCAACGTGAACCGAGATCAGTGTTGCGCCTGCTTCGGCAAAAGCCTGGATATACCGTTCGGGTTCCACGATCATCAGGTGCACATCCAGGGGCAGTTGGGTCACGCGGCGTGCTGCCTGCACAATCAGCGGCCCAACCGAGATATTGGGGACAAACCGCCCATCCATCACGTCAATATGAATATAATCGGCTCCTGCGGCTTCGGCCTCAGATATCTGTTCACCAAGACGCGTAAAGTCAGATGCTAAGATGGATGGAGCAATCCGAATGGCTGGCATGACCCTCACTCTCCTTACTCCAGACGCGCCCGGTATCTTACTGATTCCGCAGGCAAAAAGCAATACACAAAGCTGAGGAAAAATAAAGAAGCGCGGCGTGAAGGCTGCGCTTCTTGAGATAAGCATCGTTACAGGCTATTTCTTCCCTTTGAGCCGCTGCTCAATCAGCTTCTTAAAGGGATCACCGCCCGGCTTGATCAGCACTTCTCGGCTGCGCCCGCCTGGACGAGCGGCCCCAACAACGCCCAATTCCTGCATGAGATCCATCAAACGGGCAGCACGAGGATAGCCCAGCCCCAGCCGCCGCTGGATAAGTGAAGCAGATGCTTCGCCCTCGGCAATCACCAGGGCAATCGCATCTTCGAGCATGGGGTCCGTTTCGGACAGCACTTCGCGCCGGGTCATGCCACGTTCCCAGGGAGCTACACCAACCGGTTCCATGTGGCCCCCTTCGATTTCCTTGGCGTACCATTCCTGCCAGTATTTAACGACCGTATTGACTTCTTCGTCCGATACGTAGCAGCCCTGGACACGCTGCGGTCCAGAAGCATCGGGGGCCAGGAAGAGCATGTCGCCGCGTCCCATCAGCGATTCCGCACCGCTGTAGTCCAGAATGACACGGAAGTCGACGCCGGAGGCAACTGCAAACGAGATACGAGCCGGGAAGTTGGCTTTAATCAGTCCAGTGATGACATCGACGCTGGGCCGCTGCGTTGCAACCATCAGGTGGATGCCCACAGCCCGGGCCATCTGGGCGAGACGGGTGAGTGTGCGCTCGGTTTCGTCGGGGCGCTGCATCATCAGGTCGCCGATTTCATCGATGATAATAACGATGTAGGGAAGCTGCTCTGCCTGGCGGCGACGCCCCAGTGATTTGTTATAGATTTCCAGGTTGCGCGCTGCTTCTTTTTCGAGCAGCTTATAACGCAGGTCCATTTCGCGGGTTGCCCAGCGCAGCACCTCGATGATGCGATCCAGTTCGGTTTCCACCGGGCCTAACAGGTGCGGCAGCCCATTAAAGCGGCTCAACTCGACCATCTTGGGGTCGAGCAGGACCAGCTTGAGCCGGTCAGGCGTATTGTTCATGACAAAGGCGGTAGTCATCGCCGCCAGCATGATCGATTTGCCCGATCCTGTCGTTCCCGCAATCAGCAAGTGCGGCATCGTCGCCAGATCTGCGATCAGTGGTTCGCCGGAAACGTCGCGACCCAGAGGAAGCGCGAGCGGCTGTTTGCGATGTTTATAATACGCTTCCGATTCGAGCACAGGGCGCAGGGCGACCGTACTGGGCTGGCGGTTTGGGACTTCGACGCCGACGTAGGAGTGACCGGGTACGGGAGCCTGAATACGCAGACGTTTTGCCGATAGAGCCAGGGCGAGGTCACCGTTCAAATTAGCGATCTGGCTGACACGCACTCGGTTCAGGACCGTTTCGCCGTCGTCGTTAACCGATTCCGTGTATGGAGAAACGGCATACTGAGTCACGGTAGGACCGACTTTGACGTCGATCACCTGTACTTCAACGTCAAAGTCAAGCAGCGTGTTTTTGATGATGCGGGCATTGGTGTTGATCTCGTCTTCCGTCGGCTTGTTGAGTTCGAGATCGCTTAACAGCTCCAGCGGCGGCAACCCGTCATCTCGCTTGGATATCTTCTTCACCTCGCGGAAGTCATCCACGGTGAAATAACGGTCGCCTTGCTCAATCTCTTTGCTGACCCGGTTGCGGGCGCGGGGTGCAGCGGATACAACCCGTGCATCGGGAAGCAGTTCGCGTGGGACAATCGACGGACGTTCGCCCGGTTCACCCGGAGCGACCAGACTCCGGCCATTGGCCGCGCCGAGATTGCGCCGGGTTTCGTCAGCGACTTCCTTGTACTGCGCCTTACTGATGGGTGGAGGAGCAGGACGCTGCGGGCGCATCGGTTTAGGCGGCGCTGCTGAGCGGCCTTCCTCCAGATCGGGAACTGCGGGCTGCGCCGGGGTTTCAGGCGGGGCAGCCGAAGGCCGATTTTGAGGCGGACGAATGGGTTCCTTCTTCTCTAAATATGCAGTGGGAGGGGAAGGAGCCGCTGCGGGCACATCCTCAACGGGTTTGGGTTCAAACCTCAGGGTATCAAGGCTGCGGATCATCTGCTGAATGCGCGTATTAATCCAGACAATGCCCAGCGTGAGATGTTCGCGGCGGAGTCCTATGGCCATCACTGTACCGGCTGCAAACAATATTCCAAACAGCAGAATTGAGATCGTGTTTCCCAGGCTGCTCGTCAGCAGAGTTAGTGCCCAGCCTAGATAGCCACCCCCACGACCGTCACGGGCCAGCAGCCGAGGCTGCGGATCGTTAGCGAACAGGTGCAGTAAAGCCTGGAACGCGCCGAACATGACTTCTATTGCCACAATGCGTGTCCAACTGAAATGAAGAGTGACACCGATTTTGGGGAGCAGAGCTATCACACCCAGGGCCAGGACCGCCAGGGCAACCAGAGAAGCACCATGACCAAATATCTGGCGCAGCCCCTTTGAGAGGGTAACAGATACCATTGCGTCAGAGGTTGTATTAAAGAGAGCAGTCAACATGACCACGCCCAGGACAATCAGCAGCAGCCCGCCGAGTTCGTCTATCCAGGGGGGGAGCCGGTCGGCCATCCGACGCCAAAACGCGGGGTCGGCCAGAGTCTTCTGGACTGCCTTTGCCGTTTCGCGCAAGCGCTGTACACGGCTCGGCTTCTTCGTGATGGCGGGGCGCTGAGAAGACTTTTTCGCGCGCGGTTTCGCGGGGGCGCTTTTTTCGCCAGATTTGCGAGTGGTCGTATTCTCTTGCGCCTTTTTCCCGGCGGCGTTTGTCTTCGATGCGAGTTTGGGATCAGACGTAGAACGACCGCCACTGGCGGTCTTCATTTCATCCATCAACAAGCCACCTTTACCTATGAGGAACTGTTCCAATCATAGCATAATCAAAGGCGATTCGGAAGGTCTTGTATCAGTGAATATAGCACAAATGTTCTAATCATACAAATTTGAAAGGCCCTATGGTATAATCAGCCTGTTTGTTTCTGCGACTCCGGGGGGGATGGTTTGGCGCAGTTGGGAGACCGTGATGAATACAAGTACAAGCCAATCTACATCCGATGGACCAAAGAACGAAAAGCAAAAGGTGCTGATCGTTGAGGATATGATGGATCTGGCCGAGGTTTTGCAGGCCACGCTACAACGAATGCACCTTAAGGTTATTCACACCACGCATGGCGGCAAAGCTCTAGCGCTTTACGATGTCGAACATCCAGATCTGGTCCTATTGGATATTGCTCTGCCCGATATGACCGGGTGGAAAGTGTTAGACACGATCAAAGAGCAGCAGCGCGGCACCCGAATCCCTCCCATTATTGTGATGACCGCTTATGGCGATCCGGCGAATCGCCTGATGGGCAAACTCCAATCCGTTCATAGTTATTTGATCAAGCCTTTTACACCTGAAGAAATCGAACGGGCAGTGCAAAAAGCACTCGCGCTTGAGAAGAAGTAAGCCGGGCATTCTCACGTGTCTTCTCTAAAATTCCTCATAGGATTAGGCGTTCGCCTTGCCGTGCTGTTGACTATAAGTTTTTGTTTAGCGCCTGGGAGCGAAAAAATCAGCGGGTGGCTTCGTGCTGCTGATCGGGACGCTCAGACTGGGCAGATTGATCGCGCTATACTGGGTTATGACCGCCTGTTACAAACCAACTGTCCCGAACAGCCCATTTATCAACGCCTTCTCGATTTAAGCCTGAATGTGGGGCGTATGAACGATGCGCGAGTTTACCTTTATGCGCTTGTCGATCAGGACGTCTGGACGAATGCGCGGCGTGATGAGTTGCAGGCAATTCTGCGGCAGAGCGGGTCTGGTGGCGCGGGTACGATTGAAGAAACGCCAGGCGATCCACTGCAAGTTGCCCACGATCAGATCGCGCGTCTGGACTGGTCCCAGGCACAGCTTACGCTCGAAACGCTCCTGAAAACCGATCCCTCCAACGCAGAAGCCCTTTATTTGCTGGGGCTGATTCTGGCCCCTTCCGATCAGGAGCAAGCGGCTTCCTATCTGTCTCTTGCTGCCACTAACGCTGATTGGTCGGACAGGGCGCGAACCGTGCAGGCGGCGCTCAACGCCTATGATAGTTATTCACTGACCGACGCGCATACTTATTTGGGTGTAACGCTGGTCGGCATGGGAGAATGGGCGCTTGCCGAACATGCATTTGAACTGGCGCTGCAAGCCAATGCTGTAAATCCACTCGCCCTGGCTTACCGGGGATTTGTGCGCGACCAACAGGGACGGGACGGCTTGCCCGATCTGCAAAACGCCCTGGCGATGGCCCCGGCAGACCCAACGGTTTATTATCTGCTCGGCCAGCACTGGCGGAGGGGACAAGACCAGGAGACGGCCTATGAGATGTTTGTGCAGGCTTACTGGTTAGCCCCTGATAACCCTGCCCTGGCTGCCGAAGTTGGTCTCTCGTTGCAGTTGTCTGGCGACTTTGCCGGGGCGGAAGAATGGTTCCGCATTGCGGTCGATCTGGCCCCCGATGATGTACAGTGGCAGTCAGCTCTGGCTGCATTTTACGCAGACACAGGCTATCAGGTTGAGGAGGGCGGACTCGAAGCAGTGCAGACTGCCAGCGAACGCTTCCCTGATGATCCCGATATTCGTACCAGCCTGGGCTGGGCTTATTACCTGGCCGGGCAGACCGATAAAGCGTACCAGGAATTGAACAAGGCGCTTGGGTTGGACCCGTCACTGCCCCGGACTTCGCTACTATTTCGCGGCGGTGTTGGAATACCTGGGGGATGGAGAAGACGCCGCCAGTTCTTATCAATATGTCGTGGAGACCGTTGGCCCAGAGTTCGGGCTTTGGACTGCTCGCGGCGCGGGCGCTGCAGCGCCTGGGGAGGGGATCATGAGACGACAGATTGTGGTTGCGGGCGCGGCTTTGCTCGTGTGGGCCTTAGTGATGGCGCTGTCGCCAGCCCGTGCTGGACTTTCAATCAGCACGACACCTATCCCTACAGATACCCCAGTTCCAGAAAATGTGCTGTTCCATGATGATTTTTCGACCTACAGTGACCGCTGGACGACCAAGACCTCTCCCAAAGCCTCTGTAGGGATTAAAGACGAGGCGCTGAATCTGCGCGTCGTATCTCCTGGCTTCAGCATCTGGTCGGTGCCCGATTTTGATGAGGAATTGGATCATTACTGGATTCATGTGACCGTCCAGGTGAACGAGGGCAGCACGGATTCATTTTTTGGTCTTGTGCTGCAATACCAAAACGATAACCGCTTTTATGCGTTAATGATTTCCCCGGCTGGAGATTGGCTCTTTTTGCAGCGCGATCATGCTTCGTGGGTCGATCTAACGCCGGCAGATGCCGCGCCGTTAGAACTGAATATGGAACCGGATCAGCCTTACCAGATTGATGTAGAGGCCCACAATCAAACCTTTTCGCTCATCGTGAACGGCCTGCCAGTGGCAGAAGTTCCATCGGAAGATGTTCCTTTTGGCAACCGCTTTGGCCTGATTGTCCAGGCAGGTAAGGGGTACATTGATGCGTCGTTTGATGATATGATTGTGACCGCTGTTTTAGAGGAGTCTTAACGTATGACGGACGCTATTCGGCCCTTCCACCGCCTGTCCGGAGCATCAACAAGCACCGTGGAGCGCAGGCCCCGCCTGCTGCGCGTGATCACCATCCATTTTGCCCTGGCCGGGATACTGCTCTTTGCCGGGGCGGTAGCGCTGGTTGCCTATCTCTACTGGCTCCAATTTAACCGTGTCGAGCTTAATTCGAGTCTGCGAATAGAACGGGCTGGAAAAATCTATGAGGCAGGCACGCAGATCAAACTGCTGCTCCTGCTGGTTTTGGCTGTAACAAGCCTGATCCAGTTCCGGGCAGTAAAGCTGGTGGGCCTTCGTTCACGGCGCGGACTGCCCCTGGTGCGGGCAGCGGCGATCATGCTGTTAGCCGGATTCCCCGCCAGTTGGCTGCTGTGGAATTTGGAGATTGATCCGCCGGGACTGCCTGCGGGCGTGGTTCATGGTCTGCTGCGGGGAGCGGCTGTGCTGCTTCTGCTCCAATCATTCCTCGCGCTGTGGTATGTTTTCACGCTGTCACGCCGGGCTGACACGATGTTTGACAAGGCAACCGCCAGTGCGAATATCGCTGTTCGTGTCTTGCGGACAGCGGGAATTGTTTTGTGGACAGCGGTTGTCGCTGGGCTGGCGTTGGCCCTGGCGATCATGACCGATCTGATTGAACTGCCCGTGCCGCACCCTGATCCGGGCGAACTGCTCTTTGCCACGACCTTCGACTCCTTTAACGACGAATGGGATATCCAGGTCGGACGCGATTCTCAACAGATTACGGATGGTGAAAACGGGCAGCAGCTTGTTATTACCTATGGAACGCTCTATTCTGGCGAAATAGTCTGGTCTACCCTGGATCGGAAGTACAACGATTTTGATTTGCAGGTGACCGCCCGGCGCATCTCCGGCCCGTTGGATAACCAGTATGGGGTGATCTTCCGCTACCGGGATGAAAAGAATTTTTATTTGTTCAAGATCAGCAGTGATGGGTATTACTCGCTGGCAAAGGTCAAAAACGAAGTCCAGGAAGTGATCAGCGACTGGGGAATGTCAGATAGTATTCACCAGGAGAACAGCGCTAATCAACTTCGCGTTGTAGCGCTTGGTGACTCATTCCGTTTTTATGTCAACGACCAGCCCATGCCGCTCTGCCTGAAGGGCGATTATGCAAACAGCATGTGGGCCGGGCCTGGGGAATGCCGCACATCCAATCTGGTCTATGTCTACCGGGATGGCGATTTTCACCAGGGACGTGTTGCCCTGATGGCAGGGGCCAGTGCAGATCTGGAGAGCGGCGATATTGTCGTCGCCTTTGACGATTTGCTTATGGTCGGCCCCGAAAAAGATGTTATGTCGGACGGGCAGTAAGTCATGCGAGTCTACCTGGAAACAACCGGGTGCCGGTTGAATCAGAGTGAAATTGAAACCCTGGCGCGCCAGTTCCGGCAGGCGGGTCACGAAATTGTCTCTGCCGCAGATCAGGCCGATCTATGCGTCGTCAATACCTGCGCTGTTACTCAGGATGCGACACGAACCAGCCGTATGTTGATTCGGCGGCTGAACCGCGACAATCCGGCTTCGCAGATTGTCGTCACGGGCTGTTATGCGCATCTGTCGCCGGATACTGTCGGAGCGCTGCCCGGTGTAACGCAGGTTGTCAACAATATTGACAAGGATCGGCTTGTTCCGCTGGCGCTCAAGCAGGATGAGGTCTTTGATCAGGAGCCGCTGGATCGCGAACAGCTTGCCGGGGCGATGGGCCGCACCCGTGCTTTTATCAAGGTGCAGGATGGCTGCAATAACCGCTGTACATTCTGCGTGACAACCATCGCGCGCGGGCCGGGACGGAGTCGATCCGCCGCCGATATTCTCCGCGAAGTGCAGGCGCTAGCCGAAGCCGGGTATCAAGAAGCTGTCCTGACAGGTGTTCACCTGGGCTCATATGGGCATGATGTGGGAGAACATGACGGACTGCACGCGCTGATCCGGCTGCTGCTGGCGGAAACGGATATCCCGCGCTTGCGGCTGTCATCACTGGAACCCTGGGATTTAAGCCCGGATTTCTTTGCTTTGTGGCAAAATCCGCGCTTGTGCCGCCATCTCCATCTGCCGCTGCAAAGTGGCTGTGACACCACTCTGCGCCGGATGGCGCGCCGCACTTCTCAAGCATCGTTTCGAGCACTGGTCGAATCGGCACGCGCACAAATTCCAGAGTTGGGAATTAGCACGGATTTGATTATTGGCTTCCCAGGCGAAACTGAGGCGGAATTTGAATCCAGTTTGGCTTTTGTGCGCGAGATGGATTTCATGAAACTGCATGTGTTCCGCTATTCGCCCCGCGCTGGAACGGCTGCGGCGCGCATGCCAGGGCAGGTGCAGGATCGAGTGAAAAAGGAACGCAGCCAACGGTTGCTGGCTCTTGTCGGATGAAGGCGCGCAGCGGTTTGCGGCGCGTTTTGTCGGGCAGGATGTCTCGGTGCTTTGGGAGCATATCACAGGGGCAGCGGAAGAAGGCTTCTATAACAGCGGCCTGACGGACAACTATCTTCGTGTTGATCTGACTGCTCCGGCGGTTTTGACCAATACGATCTCTACCGTGCACGTTACATCAGTCACTGAACGCGGGTTGCAAGCGGTGGCAAGCCCCGCCCCGAGGGGGTAAAAGTGGCCTGTATCTTTTGTAAGATTGCTGCACATCAATTTGCGGCGGATATCGTATACGAAGATGATCGTGTTGTTGCCTTTCGAGACAGCAGCCCGCAAGCGCCCGTCCATATTCTGATCGTCCCGCGCGAGCATATCGAGGGGCCGCTCGATTTTCAGGCGGAAAATGAGCCGCTGGCTGGTCATTTATTGGCTGTCGCGGCAATCGTAGCCCAGCAGGAAGGCCTGGCTGATGATGGCTACCGGCTGGTCATTAACCAGGGGAAAAATGGCGGGCAGTCTGTTTTTCATGTCCATGTGCATTTGTTAGGCGGTCGCCGGATGCACTGGCCGCCCGGCTAGTTATTCTCTTTGGTTCTCTTAATCTATTGGCGTCAGCGGCAATCCGCCGTTATAATGCCCTTCAGTTGAACTCGTGCGAAAGAGGCAGGCATGCACCCCAAGGAACAGATTCAACAAGATTTAAAAGCAGCCATGAAGTCGGGCGATGTAAAGCGCCGCGAAGCGCTGCGCCTGTTGATGGCTGCCTTCAAGCAGGTCGAAGTGGACAAGCGGATCGAGCTGTCGGAAAGTGATGCACAGTCGATCTTGATGACCGAAGCAAAAAAACGGCGCGAAGTCGATTGAGGAAATGCAGAAAGCTGGGCGAACCGAACTGGCGGATCAGGAACAGTACGAACTTGGGGTGATCGAAACCTATCTGCCAAAGCAGCTTGGTCGCGCTGAAATCGAGTCCCTGGTTCGGGAGGTGATTCAGGAAGTGGGCGCAGCATCGCCAAAGGATGCGGGTAATGTGATGAAGGTGCTGATGCCACGTCTCAAGAATCAGGCGGACGGCAAGCTGGTCAGCGCCGTGGTACAGGACCTGCTCAAACAATAGCTGAGGCAGTAATCGACAGTATCGAACAATGATGGCGGGCATGTTTGTGCCCGCTTTGAATTCTCAGGAAACGTATGGCAGAACCAGCGCTGGAAAAGCGCCAACAGCAGCTTCGACATCTTCTTGACCTCGGCCTTTTTGCCCTGGCGCTCGGCATTTTCATGCTCGGTGGGGCGCTCATTATCGCCTATGATGCGATTATCCCGCCGGAAAGTAAAGTCGCGCTCAAAGAGGGGCAGGTTGCCCCGCGTGATGTGCTTGCTCCGCGCAGCCTTCAGTATGAAAGCGATGTGCTCACTGAAGCAAAGCGCGACACGGCAGCGGCGGCAGTACGCCCGGTCTATGATCCACCCGATCCAACAGTTGCCAACGCACAGGGCCAGCTAGCCCGGCAAATCCTCGACTATATCGAGAATATTCGCTACGACGATTTTGCCTTGCCCGAGCAGAAACAGGCTGATCTGGCGGCCATCACGGCCCTGCACCTGGATAGCACGACCATTGATGCGCTGCTCAGCATTGACGACGACAGCACATGGCGGGCCGTTGATGCCCAGATTGTGCGCTTGTTGGAACGCGTCATGAACAGCGAGGTCAGCGAAGAAAATATCCAGGCCAAGAAGGATAATTTACCTAACCTGATCAGCGCCAGCTACGGCGAAACTGAAGTGAATGTGATCAAGGCAATTGTTGGCGATTTGATCCAGGTGAACACCTTCTATAACCCATTACTGACGCAGCAGGCCCAGACACAGGCTGCCGAAGATGTTCCGGTTGAGATGCGCAGCTATGTGCGCGGTCAGATTATTATTCGCGAGGGCGAAATAGCGACCCCCGCTCATATCGAGGCCCTGGACCGCTTCCGGCTGCTGCAAGTTTCGCAGCGGAAATCTGCCCGGTTCTTTAGCGGTTTTCTGTCGATGGCGCTCGTTACCGCTATGTTGACTCTATATGTGCGCCGGTTCAATCCCACCGTCTATGCCGAAGCGCGCTTCATGATTCTGCTTGGCGTGCTGTTCCTGCTATTTTTGGCCGGGGCGCGTATTGTGGGATCGGAAGGGGCGGTGCGACCCTATTTTTATCCGGCATCGGCACTGGCCTTTTTAGTCGCAACGCTTGTCGGCCCGCAGCTAGCCATTGTCATCGTTGTGTCGTTGGCTACCCTGGTCGGCTTTATGGAAGGCAACTCGCTCGAATTTGCTGTGCTCATTGCTTTTGGGGGGACATTAGGGTTGTTAAGTCTGGGCCGTTTCGAGCGGCTCAACGCTTACTTCGTTGCTGGCATGTTCTCCGGGATAGCGTGCGCGGTCGTAGCCCTCATCTTTGGTCTGGCTAAAGACGGCTCATTCGATTTCTTTACCGTGTTTTCGCAGATTGGTGGCTCGCTGTTTAACGGTGCTTTGTCGGCAGCGCTTGCCCTGGTCGGGCTGTATGCCATCACGAATCTCTATAATCTACCGACCAGCCTGAAGATCGTTGAACTTCAACAGCCGAACCACCCCTTATTGCAGCGCTTGCTGCGCGAAGCCCCCGGTACCTACCAGCACAGTCTTCAGGTAGCGAATTTGGCCGAATTAGGCGCTCAGCAGGTTAACGCGAACGGTGCGCTGCTGCGAGTCGCCGCCATGTATCACGATATGGGCAAGATCACATATCCCCATTTCTTCGTGGAAAACCAGGCCGACATTATCAATCCTCATGACGTTTTGGGTGATCCCTACCAGAGTGCACAGATTATTATTGGCCATGTCATCGAAGGGGATCGCCTGGCGCGGCGGCACCGTCTGCCTACGCGGATACGTGAATTTATCTTGGAGCATCATGGTACAACGCAGGTCCAGTATTTTTACCGGGAAGCGCTGAAGCGCGCCGAACAAAATGGCAGTCAGGTTGACGCTGCCGATTTTAGCTATCCCGGACCACGTCCTCAGTCTCGCGAAACAGCAATCCTGATGCTCGCTGATGGCTGTGAAAGCAGTGTGCGCGCTCGGCGGCCCCAAAGCAAACTGGATATCCAGGAGCAGGTCAATTACATCTTTGATCAACGTCTGCGCGAGGGACAGCTTGATGACAGCGGCCTGACACTGAATGATTTGCGCGTGCTGCGTGAAACGTTTTTGACGGCTCTCCAGGGAATGTTCCACCTGCGCATTGCCTATCCGGGAGCACCAGGACAACAGGATGTCCTCGCGGCAGGTGCTGTAACGCATTTGCTGCCTGAACTCTACAGTGACTGCCACAAAAATGTCTTTGGAAAGTTCCAGCCCGGTTATTCTTTCACCGGAACAGAAGGTGATAGTAAGTCCAGCCGAGCAGGCAGGCCCAACTGAAAATCATGAGGGAGAAGAACGATCATGAGTTCTCCAGTCTACGACGTAGGCGTCCAGGTTCAAATTGAGACGGGCGCGACGGTGCCTGAAGAACGGTTGATAAAAGCCGTCGAGGGGGTACTCACTGCGCACCAAACGAGCAGCGGTACGGGCGTAACCATTGTGATAGTAGACGACGATGAGATCAGTTCCATGAACCACCAGTTCAGAAACGTGGAGGGCCCGACAGATGTCTTGTCTTTTCCCGCTGATCCTGTTCCGGTCCCTGATGAGGAACCCTATTTAGGTGATCTGATTCTCGCGCTTCCGTATATTACCCGGCAGGCGGAGGTCGAGGGACACAGCATTTCTGATGAAATGGTTCTGGCAGTCGTGCATGGGACACTGCATCTATTGGGATACGATCACGATACAGCGGCACACCAGACGGCAATGTGGGCCGCCCAGAGCAAAGCATTGCAGTCGATGAACGTCGATATTCAGGTTCCGGAATTCGAGTTCCCTGACGAAGGATCGAACTAGAGAGTAATATGCACTTTTTTCTCTCCTATATCTTCAAATTAGTACTTAAAGTTCAACTTTAAAGGAGTATTTTACCGGGTAGATCGGGTGTATCCTGAGAGTAAGCGCCTGACGACTGCACCATAAAATCTGTAGGCGTAAGTACTAATATGATCCGCCAAAAATCGACTGAAACAGAAGCTTGTGCAGGGTTAATAAACCGTTTGTGAACATGCCAAAAAATAATACTTTGGCGGATCGCTACGCGGCGAAGTGATCAACTAATTTTTTCGAAAAGTTTGTTAGTAGAGACGGGACTGTACCAGATAAAGGTCATAACATACTCTAGAGACACAAAGGGGGATGAGCCGTGCGCGCGTATCGTCGCTCACAGTTAAGATCCAGCCGTGGACATGTTCGGATGAATAAAACGCCAGCATGGACTCCGCGTCCCTGGTGGTTTGGGGCAGCGGCAGTAGTGCTTGTGGTCATTATTCTTATTGTCCGGCAAGGCAACTCATCCGATTCAAAGAAGGCTCCTGTGCCTGCCAATAACCGGACCTGGCTCGAATTTAGTTGGGCCAACGATCCGATCAACGACGATGCAATACAGAGTTTGGGCGAGCATCTCAAGTCCAACCATATCAATATGATCTATGTCGAAGCATCGGCCTGGCGGAGTGACGGTTCACTGGTGGAAGCGGAGCATGCGGCAGATTTTGTACAATCACTGCGCAATTCCTATTCTGACATTAAGATATTGCTGTGGCTCCGCCTCTCTGGCGATCAGATTGCCAGTGAGACAAGTCGTGATGCTGTCTTAGAACTGGCTGACAAAGCGGTAAAACAGTGGGATTTTGATGGCGTACAGGTCAATGGACGAGGCGTCATGAGTGGCAGTAAATCTTACGTTGAACTGCTGCGTACGCTGCGAGACCAAATCGGCTCCAATGCCGTTCTTTCTGTAACGGTGCCGCCTGACCGGATTCCGACAGATCCCGATATTCCGATAGGTCCTTCCACTGATCCTGGCCTGACCTGGGATCTCAGTTACAAACAGCAAATCGGCCTGTTGTCGATTGATGAGATTGTCGTGATGGCTCACGCGAGCGGCCTTGAGGATGCGGGGCAGTATGAAGTATGGGTTGCGTATCAGGTGGAGAGTTATGCAGATATTCTCTCTGAACTGGAACATCCCACTAAGATCATTGTTGCTGTGCCGACATATGACACCGAACCCTATCATGATCCCACTATTGAAACCGTTCAGACTTCCATCCAGGGCGTGAAAAAAGGGATCAAGCAGGCTGGGAAGCATGGAAAGTTAGTGCAGGGTGTTGGCCTGTACGAATATAAATCGGCCGATTCTCTGGAATGGTCATTGTACCGGCAGTACTGGCTTGGACTAGAATCAAAATAGAATCGCGAATTTTACGAATCTGATCTTGACAGGGCAGCAGGCTTGGTTATAATGCTGCCCTGTGTTGGGCTGATGACTAAGTGACAGTCAAACAGCCGAACAATCCAATTTCAAACAAAATGTAAATCTGCCCTTGTCAGAGTATGGGTAGTGTGTTATCCTTTTAATACACTGAGCAAGAGCAGTGAAACATTAAGGTCAGGAGGCGATAGACACGATAGAACGCAGAGCAGCAGAGTAAGCAAGCAGCAGCGTGACGAAGTGTCTAGAGCCGGCGGAAGTCGGTTTTTTAGTCCTCAGGGCCGGTGGATGGCGCACCTTAACAACAGCATAGTGACAGGAAGCAAGCAGCAAAACAAGCAAGCGAGCAACCAGAATTGAGTAACTAGGCAGTGAGGGAGATCCTCACTGTTGGAAGAACTCTTGAAGGACGGAGAGTTTGATCCTGGCTCAGGATGAACGCTGGCGGCGTGCCTAATACATGCAAGTCGAACGAGAACCATTAGCAATAATGGGGACAGTGGCGCACGGGTGAGTAACACGTAGCTGACCTGCCCTTCGGAGGGGGACAACGGCTGGAAACGGCCGCTAAGACCGCGTACGCTCAGTCGGTTTAGAAGCGACTGAGGAAAAGAGCAATCTGCCGAAGGAGGGAGCTGCGGCCCATCAGCTAGTTGGTCGGGTAATGGCCTACCAAGGCGACGACGGGTAGGGGGCCTGAGAGGGTGACCCCCCACACTGGGACTGAGACACGGCCCAGACTCCTACGGGAGGCAGCAGTAAGGGATATTGCGACAATGGGCGAAAGCCTGACGCAGCAACGCCGCGTGTGGGATGACGGCCTTCGGGTTGTAAACCACTTTTCTGCGTGAAGAGGAAGGACGGTAGCGCAGGAATAAGTCTCGGCTAACTACGTGCCAGCAGCCGCGGTAAAACGTAGGAGGCGAGCGTTATCCGGATTTACTGGGTGTAAAGCGTGTGCAGGCGGACTTTCAAGTGGTGCGTGAAAGCGCCCGGCTCAACCGGGCGAGGACGTGCTAAACTGAGAGACTAGAGGTAGGTAGAGGCGTGTGGAATTCCGGGTGTAGTGGTGAAATGCGTAGAGATCCGGAGGAACACCAGAGGCGAAGGCGACACGCTGGGCCTGACCTGACGCTCAGACACGAAAGCATGGGGAGCGAACGGGATTAGAAACCCCGGTAGTCCATGCCGTAAACGATGTCGACTAGGTGTCGCGGGGGTAACACTCTGCGGTGCCGAAGCCAACGCGATAAGTCGACCACCTGGGGACTACGGCCGCAAGGTTAAAACTCAAAGGAATTGACGGGGGCCCGCACAAGCAGCGGAGCGTGTGGTTTAATTCGAGGCTACACGAAGAACCTTACCTGGGCTTGACATGGCGGTGGTAGGGAACCGAAAGGGGACCGACCTTCGGGAGCCGTCACAGGTGCTGCATGGCTGTCGTCAGCTCGTGTCGTGAGATGTCCGGTTAAGTCCGGTAACGAGCGCAACCCCTGGTTCCAGTTACATGTGTCTGGAGCGACTGCCCGTACAAAGCGGGAGGAAGGTGGGGATGACGTCAAGTCAGCATGGCCTTTATGTCCAGGGCTACACACACGCTACAATGGCCGGTACAATAGGTTGCCAACCCGCGAGGGGGAGCCAATCCCATCAAAGCCGGTCTCAGTTCGGATTGTAGGCTGCAACTCGCCTACATGAAGTCGGAGTTGCTAGTAACCGCGCATCAGCTATGGCGCGGTGAATACGTTCCCGGGCCTTGTACACACCGCCCGTCACGTCATGGGAGCTGGTCATGCCTGAAGTCGGTGGGCTAACCTCACGGAGGCCGCCGCCTAAGGCAGGGCTGGTGACTGGGACGAAGTCGTAACAAGGTAGCTGTAGCGGAAGCTGCGGCTGGATCACCTCCTTTCTACTGGATTTGTTGTTCGCGGTCGCAAGACGGCGGACCAATCCCTGCTCTGGCAACAGAGCCCATCCATTTTCCTGGCGTTCTCACCGCCGGGACACCACATCGTTTGCCTAAGCTCCTCCTTCCTGTCACTCTGCTGTTTTTAAGGGTTCCCTTGTTTTTAAGGTCCAAAAGCGACCCTCCGACGAGGGGGGCAACTTCAGGATTGACAGGGGCGACAAGCTTCGGTAAACTGTCCAAACCGAAAACCAACACGTCCGGTCAACAAAGCGGAGTGAACGCTTGAAGTCTGTGGTGAGCAAGGTCCTAACTGAATAGCTGGCAAGACGACAAGCGCGCGACCGCGAGTAGCACGAGAGATAAGCGGCCCGGCAGACATGTCGGGTCGTTTTTGTGAGTAGCAGGACGAGCCGCCCCACCTGGACACAAGGTTCTGAAATAGAACCGGGCCAGCGGTCAGGAAAGCGAGTTAGACAAGCAACCGAATGACAGACCCGCAAGAGCAGGGCAAGGGTTAAGAAGTAAGACAAGCGACCGCACCTTAACCAAGTGAACAGAGCCCCAGTGGAAGGGGTGTCAGTCGAGGAGTGTCCAGCAGGCAATGGTGGGCACTCCCCGGGGGACACCGTCTCCTGGGCAGGGCAATCATCCGGTCGAAACAGGCCGGAGAGGAAAGCTCTGGGGATGGGCAACCATCCGGCGGAAAGGAAACTTTCCGGCGCACCTTAACAAGAGCATACGAGAAGAGTAACGCGAGAACATCAATTTCTCCGCATCACAAGAATGATAAGCTACTAAGAGCGTACGGTGGATGCCTTGGTGCCAAATGCCGATGAAGGACGCGGTACACTGCGAAAAGCTCTGGTCAGGTGTGTGCAACCGTTTGAGCCGGAGATGTCCGAATGGGGAAACCCACGTGGGGGCATGCCCACGGATCCTGAGAGGAACACAATACTTTCAGGAAGGGAACCCGGGGAACTGAAACATCTCAGTACCCGGAGGAAAAGAAACGATTCCCTGAGTAGTGGCGAGCGAAAAGGGAAGAGCCTAAACCGGCCAGCTTGCTGGGCGGGGTTGTAGGACAAAGCGGAAACGTGTGCGACTAAAGACGAACGGCTCTGGAAAGGCCGGCCATAGACGGTGACAGCCCGGTAGACAGACGGTCAAGCACGGGGCTTTGCTCCTGAGTACCACGGGGCACGCTAATCCTGTGGGAAACTGGGGAGCCCACTCTCCAAGGCTAAATACATTTGGCGACCGATAGCGGACCAGTACCGTGAGGGAAAGGTGAAAAGAACCCCGGTGAGGGGAGTGAAATAGAACCTGAAACCGTGCGCTTACAAGCAGTCAGAGGGCCATATGGGCCTGATGGCGTGCCTCTTGGAGAATGAGCCAGCGAGTTAATTTCTGTGGCAAGGTTAAGGGAGCGACACCCGGAGCCGCAGCGAAAGCGAGTCTGAAGAGGGCGTGCAGTCGCAGGAATTAGACACGAAACCAGGTGAGCTACCCATGGCCAGGCTGAAGCGACGCTAAACCGTCGTGGAGGGCCGAACCTTTCAACGTTGCAAAGTTGTGGGATGAGTTGTGGGTAGGGGTGATATGCCAAACGAACTTGGAGATAGCTTGTTCTCTCCGAAATAGCTTTAGGGCTAGCGTTGCGCGATGAGTCTGGGAGGTAAAGCACTGGATGGGCTAGGGGCCTCACGGTTACCAAACCCAACCAAACTCTGAATGCCTGGACATTTAGCGCGGCAGTCGGACTACGGGAGATGAGTTTCGTGGTCGAAAGGGAAACAGCCCAGACCCTCGGCTAAGGTCCTCAAGTGCAGGCTAAGTGGCAAACGAGGTGGGAGTGTACAGACAGCCAGGAGGTTGGCTTAGAAGCAGCCACCCTTTAAAGAGTGCGTAATAGCTCACTGGTCAAACGCTCCTGCGCGGATAATGTAACGGGGCTCAAGCCTGACACCGAAGCCCGGGATTAGCAGAGCAATCTGCTACTGGTAGGAGAGCGTTCTGGGAGCAGCGAAGCCCGACCGGCAAGGACGGGTGGAGCGACCAGAAGTGAGAATGCTGGCATGAGTAGCGAAAAACATGTGAGAACCATGTTCGCCGTACGTCTGAGGTTTCCGACGGAAGGTCAGTCCGCGTCGGGTTAGTCGGTCCTTAGCCGAGGCTGAGAAGCGTAGGTGATGGACAACAGGTTAATAGTCCTGTACCGCCTTTTTGGAGCGATGGAGGGACGCAGCGTGGTAAGTCAGCCTCTGAGTGGATTGAGGTGCCAAGCGTAGTAGGCGCTGAGGGAGTAGGGAAAACCGCTCCTGAGCCGAAAGCGCGATGGCGGAGCCTTCGGGCCAGAAGTGACCCAGCCGTGCTGCCGAGAAAAGCTTCTAAGCGATGAAGAAGAGGCGACCGTACCGCAAACCGACACTGGTAGACGGGTAGAGTATACCAAGGCGAACGGGAGAACCCTCGTTAAGGAATTAGGCAAAATGGCCCCGTAACTTCGGGAGAAGGGGCGCCCCTCGCAAGGGGGGCCGCAGTGAAAGGGCTCTAGCGACTGTTTAACAAAAGCACAGGTCTCTGCAAACGCGCAAGCGGACGTATAGGGGCTGACGCCTGCCCAGTGCCGGAAGGTTAAGGGGAGAGGTTAAGGGTAACCTGAAGCTTTGAACCGAAGCCCCGGTGAACGGCGGCCGTAACTATAACGGTCCTAAGGTAGCGAAATTCCTTGTCGGGTAAGTTCCGACCCGCACGAATGGCGTAACGACTGGAGCACTGTCTCAACGAGGGACCCGGCGAAATTGAAGTACGTGTGAAGATGCGCGTTACCCGCAGCAGGACAAAAAGACCCCGTGGAGCTTTACTACATCTTGCTATTGCGTTAGGGCTTGACTTGTGCAGCATAGCTGGGAGGCTGAGAAGCTGGCGCGCCAGCGTCGGTGGAGCCATTCTTGAGATACCAGCCTGGTGAAGTCTTGGCCCTAACCGGTGAACAAGCACCGGGACAGTGGCAGGTGGGTAGTTTGACTGGGGCGGTCGCCTCCAAAAGGGTAACGGAGGCGCCCAAAGGTTCCCTCAGGTTGAATGGAAACCAACCGCAGAGTGTAAAGGCACAAGGGAGCTTGACTGCAAGACAGACACGTCGAGCAGAGACGAAAGTCGGGCTTAGTGATCCCACGGTACCGAGTGGAAGGGCCGTGGCTTACCGGATAAAAGCTACCCCGGGGATAACAGGCTAGTCTGGTCCAAGAGTTCACATCGACGACCAGGCTCGGCACCTCGATGTCGGCTCATCGCATCCTGGGGCTGGATCAGGTCCCAAGGGTTGGGCTGTTCGCCCATTAAAGCGGTACGTGAGCTGGGTTCAGACCGTCGTGAGACAGGTCGGTCTCTATCCGCTGTGGGCGTAAGGAGTTTGCGAGGGCCTGCCCCTAGTACGAGAGGACCGGGGTGGACGAAGCGCTCGTGTGTCGGTTGTCGTGCCAACGGCATGGCCGAGTAGCGACCTTCGGTTGAGATAACCGCTGAAAGCATCTAAGCGGGAAACTCGCCTCAAGATGAGACTCCTCACTGGATAACCAGGTAAGACCGCTGGTAGACCACCAGCTTGATAGGCGGCCGGTGTACAGGCAGCAATGCCTTCAGCCAAGCCGTACTAATGGTCGAGGGCTTATCACCGTGATGCGGAGAAATTGGCGTTCTAACGTCCCCTCTTCTCGTATGCTCGACTCATAACACACATTCCGTTGTTTTCACTGGCCAGTCCGGTTGGTGGCTTTAACGGTGGGGGTACACCCGGTCCCTTCTCGAACCCGGTCGTTAAGCCCACCCGTGCCGATGGTACTTGGAGCGCAGGCTCCTGGGAGAGTAGGTCGCTGCCAACCTCACTGGCCTTTCCTTT
This sequence comes from uncultured Chloroflexia bacterium, assembly GCA_963753545.1. Lineage (GTDB taxonomy): Bacteria > Chloroflexota > Anaerolineae > Aggregatilineales > Aggregatilineaceae > CAVWCQ01. The sequence goes on along the minus strand of CAVWCQ010000008.1, from coordinate 2,480,948 downwards.
TTTCCACCCCCTCTACCCCTTTTCCAATCTACGCAAAACAAGATAATTCACATATTCGCTTAAATCGAATAAAATGATATGTGTATCTGAAATCGCGACAAACCCGATTCAGAAATATCAAAAATATAGGTACGTTTGACACTCATTGGCCTTTATGCTAACCTCTACAAAGCTTGTTCTAATTTGAACAATTCGCCTGAGACGCCTCATATTTGGGGAGACCCCTGCCGTGTTATCTGATTACGCGCCTATAGCGGTTTTACTGATTCTATCAGTTGGGGTTGGTTTCCTAATTCTTTTTATGTCGCGGATTTTTGGCCCATTCAGACCGAATCAGCGTAAACTGGCACCTTACGAAAGTGGTATGCAGCCCTATGGCCCAGCTATCCGCCGCATTCCCGTTCACTTTTACCGGGTGGCCGTGCTGTTTATTTTGTTTGATATCGAAGTGATCTTTTTTCTGCCTTGGGCCGTTATCTTCCGAGACCTGGAACTGTATGGGTTGGTAATGATGGGCGTGTTTTTCTTCGTGCTGACCGTAGGGTTTGTGTACGAATGGAAAGTTGGAGGACTGGAATGGGAGTAACGTCCAAACTGGGAAATATGGGTGTCGTCACCCTTAAACTAGAAGATGCTGTCAACTGGGCCCGCACCAACGCGATGTGGCCCATGTTGTTTGGGTTGGCGTGCTGCGCTATTGAAATGATGAGTACACAGGCATCTAACTATGACCTATCGCGTTTTGGTATGGAACTGATGCGGCCCAGCCCGCGACAGAGCGATCTTATGATTGTCGCAGGACGTGTGTCACGCAAGATGGCCCCTGTTCTTCGCCAGCTATATGACCAGATGCCCGATCCTAAGTGGGTCCTTAGCATGGGTGACTGCGCATCGTGCAGCGGTGTGTTTAACAACTATGCGGTAGTGCAGGGCGTGGATGAGATTGTCCCGGTTGATGTTTATGTGGCAGGATGCCCGCCACGCCCGGAACAGCTTATTCATGGGATCATCACCCTTCACGAGCGGATTAAGCAGGAACACCTGACGAGCTGGAGCTAACAATGGTAGAACAAGTATCCAGTAGCCGCCCTTAAAGCGGCATTTCCAAATGCGGTAAGTAATGTCCAGGAGTTTCGCGGTGAAGTAACGGTTGTAGTCGAACGCGATCAGATTGTCGAAATCTGCCGTTACTGCCGTGAGACCAAAGGGCTGGAATTTAACTTTTTGTCCGATGTAAGCGGCGTCGATTATTACCCGGATGAGCCGCGTTTTGGACTATCCTATCACCTGTATTCGATGCTCTATAATCGCAGCCTGCGGTTAAAAATCTATCTGCCAGGCAATGATCCGACCGCGCCGAGTGTGACACCTGTCTATCCGGCAGCGAACTGGCAGGAGCGCGAATATTTCGACCTGTTGGGGATTACCTTTAAGGGTCACCCTGATATGCGGCGTATCCTAATGCCGGATGAGTGGAATGGACATCCTCTGCGAAAAGATTACCCTCTGGGGTATGAAACGGTGCAGTTCTCGTTTAACTACGACGAAATCAGCAAGTACAAACCATTTGCTAAAGAGTAGAACCACGGAAGCGAGAATATGATGGGTGTACCGGATGAAAATGTCTGGGAAGGCGATCTGGGCGAGCTAAAGGGGCTTGTATCGGAACGTGCCCTGACCGGCGAAACAATGGTGCTGAATATGGGGCCGCAGCATCCCAGCACACACGGGGTACTGCGACTTGTCTTGGAACTGGACGGCGAAACTGTCGTTAACTGCATTCCTGATATTGGCTTCCTCCATACTGGAATTGAAAAGAATATGGAAGCCAAAAAGTATGAACAAGCCCTTGTGATGACGGACCGGATGGATTACCTCAATAACATGGGGAATAATCTGGTCTACTGTCTGGCGATAGAAAAACTGACTGAACTTGATGTGCCGCCGCGCGCGCAGGTCCTGCGTGTGCTGCTGGCCGAAATGCAGCGGATTGAGAGCCACCTGGTCTGGCTGGGAACCCATGCGCTCGACATTGGCGCGATGAGCGTATTCCTGTACTGCTTCCGCGAACGCGAGAAAATCCTGGATATCAAAGAGATGATATCCGGCCAGCGCATGATGACCTCATACATCCGGCCCGGGGGTCTGTGGCGCGATGTCACTCCTGATTTTGAACCAGCAGTCCGCGACTTCTTGGATTATCTCCCGGCCAAGATTGATGACTATGAAGCACTGCTCAGCGAAAACCCTCTGTGGTTAGATCGCACGCAGGGCATCGGATTTATTTCAGCCGAAGATGCGATCAAACTGGGATGCACCGGCCCGACGCTGCGTGGATCTGGCGTGAACTTTGATATCCGTAAAATGATGCCCTACAGCGGCTATGAGCAGTATGAGTTTGAAGTTCCGGTTGGGCAGCATGGCGATATATATGATCGTTACCTGTGCCGGGTCCAGGAAATGCGCCAGTGCCTGCGCATCATCCGGCAGGCACTGGATAACCTGCCAGGCGGCCCAGTCCGTTCAAACAACCGTAAATATGTACCGCCGCCGCGCTCTGAACTGGGACACAGTATGGAAGCGGTGATCCACCACTTCAAACTGTGGACAGAGGGCTTCCGCCCGCCGAAGGGTGAAGTCTATGTACGCACCGAGAGCCCACGCGGCGAGCTAGGGTGTTATCTGGTCAGTGATGGCAGTCCTCGCCCCTGGCGCGTACACTTCCGCACCCCCAGTTTTATCCATCTAAGCGCGCTGCCGCATATGTCTAAGGATGCTCTGATCGCGGACCTTGTGGGCATCATCGGCAGTGTTGATATTGTGCTTGGTGACTGTGATCGCTAGCAGTCAACTCATTTGTGGAGCAGGGCTGTGCTGTCTGAAAAATATGCCGAACGCATCGAGAAAATCTTTGCGAAATATCCTGACAAACGGTCAGGTGTGATGGATTTGCTGTATCTGGCCCAGGAAGAATATGGCTGGCTCCCTACTGAAGCGCTGGAAGAAGTCGCTGCGCTGTGTGATGTTGATCCCACTCAGGTCCATTCCATCGCAGGCTTCTATACGATGTATTCGGAGAAGCCGAAGGGAAAATACTGGCTCCAGGTTTGCACGGATCTGCCATGCGCGCTGCGCGGCGCAGAGACATTCTACAAAGAACTGTGCGACTATCTGGGCCTGGGTGAAAAGGGTGGCACAACCGAAGATGGCTTGTTTACCGTTGAGCAGGTGATGTGTCTCGCCGCCTGCGACAAAGCACCGATGATGCAGTGCAATTTCCATTACCAGGAAAACCTGGATGTGGAAAAAATGAAAACACTGCTCGCCCAGTGGCGGGCAGAAGCGGCGCAGGAAGCATCGGCTCGCGAACAGTAGGCAGTGATGAACTGGATGGTGAGTTACGCTAGGGGCGGACGATTATCCCGCTGTCCGAGCGCTTTGGGAAGCGGCTGGATTGCCGATTAAACCCGGCGGGCGCGACAGCGAAGAGCAGTTCGCACACCAGCTTGCCAGAGGGACACAAACTGTCTTGGGCGTCCGCGATGGAGACCATTTAGTCGGTGTAGTGTTGGCTACGCATGACGGGCGCAAAGGGTGGTTGAATTGTTTGGCTGTTGATCCCGAATACCGCCGCCAGGGAATTGCGCAGTGCCTGATCGCTGAGGCGGAACAAGTTCTTTATTCCCAGGGGATGCAGATTATCGCGGCGCTAATCGAGGGCGAAAACTCAGCAAGTCTGGCTCTTTTTGAGCAAGCTGGATACCAGGACTACCCGAATTTGCATTACGTGACCAAACGACGGGATAACAACGTCTGATATGCCAGCGCGAACGAGCCTTTACACTTTCTCGGCCAGTATGCCCGTCGTGATCATTGGTCTGCTTCTGGCAACGGTTGCCGTATTCAAAGCACCCTGGCCGGGCGATCCCGATCTGCCCGCGATGGGACAGACGGTTTCACACGCGGAACGGATGCGCGGCGAGCAGCCAGTTGTAGGGCTGGAGCAGAAAAAAACGACGGCGTGGTATGGGCGGCGTGTGCTGGATCGCTTGATCTACGACGTGCTGGCGATGGCCTATACCTGTGTGCTCCTGTCGCTGTGGCGGCATGATCGCCGTTTACCGTTGATACTCACCGCCTTGGGCGGGATTGGCGTCGTTTACAGCGCTTTTATTGGTTTATATCTTGGCCCAATCTTAGCAGTTGGCGGTTTTTCACTGGTGTTATTTGGTGCAGGGCTGAGTTGGGCCAGCCAGCAACGCCGGATGATGACCCAGACAGGATAAATACTCATGGAACACATTCTGCTGCGTGATCTGGACATCCCTGATATCAGGCAGTTTGACGTTTATACCGCTAACGGCGGCTATGAGGGTTTGCGGAAAGCTGCCCAGATGCCCCCGGAGCAGGTGATCCAGGTTGTGATGGATTCTAATCTGCGCGGGCGCGGCGGGGCAGGCTTTCCAACGGGACGCAAATGGAGTTTTATTCCCAAGGACGCGCCGAAGAAGTATGTCGCTGTTAATGCCGACGAAAGCGAGCCGGGCACGTTTAAGGACCGACAGATTCTTGAACAAAATCCGCACCAGTTGATCGAAGGGGCGATGATTGCCGCCTACGCCATTCAGGCGACTGCCGTTTATATCTACTGCCGAGGCGAGTTCTGGGATCTTAGCGCATGCCCTGGAAGCGCATATTGAAGAAGCGCGCCGGGCCAATCTACTTGGGAAAAACGTGCTTGGAACCGGGTGGGACTGTGATATGTTCGTTCACATCGGCGCGGGCGCGTATATCTGCGGCGAGGAAAGCGCGCTGCTCAGCAGTCTGCAAGGCTATTTGGGACAGCCCCGTGTTCGCCCGCCGTTTCCCGCTCAGATGGGCGGCGGCCTGTACTATATGCCAACCGTCGTCAACAACGTCGAGACTCTGGCAAATGTACCCTGGATTATGGTCAACGGCGCAGATGCATATAAAGCGATTGGCACGCCATCAAGCCCTGGACCCAAGATTTTTTGCGTCAGCGGGCATGTAGAGCGCCCTGGTAACTATGAACTGCCGCTTGGGATCAGCTTCCGAGAACTGATCTTTGACCACGCAGGTGGCATCCCTAATGGAAAGAAACTGAAGGGAATACTTCCGTCTGGCGCAAGCGCTCCGGTGCTGGTAGCAACTGATCAGGTGCTGGATGCGCCGCTGACGTATGAGAGCGTCGTGGAATTAGGCAGCACGCTGGGGTCCGCCTCGTTTATCCTGATGGACGAAGACACGGATATTGTGTGGGCCGCTGCCAAGATGACCCACTTCTTTAAACATGAAAGCTGCGGCAAATGTACCCCATGCCGTGAAGGAACTTTCTGGCTGGAACGCATTTATGAGCGCTTCCTGCGCGGTGAAGGGACCATGCGAGATATCGATAAACTGGAAAGTGTCGCCTCACACATGCAGGGCGGTGTGACGTTGTGCGCGCTCGGCGAGTTTGCCGCCAATCCCGTATTGGCGACGGTCAAGCTGTTCCGCGAAGAGTATGAACGGTATGTCAAGACGCCTCCGGCGCAGCCTGAAGTGACCGTCGAAGAGATGCAAGACTATACCCGGCGCGATGCTGGTGAACTTCCAGAGACAGTGCCGCAGGGTGGCGCATAGACCGTTTGCGAACGAGTTTATTCTTAACCTGATCGCTGAGGAGCGATATGGCAGACACGGTAACTATTTACATTAACGGTGAGGCTTACCAGGTTCCGAAAGGGGCCAATCTGGTAGACGCTGCCAAACTGCATGGGATCAAAATTCCGGTTTTTTGCTACCATCCGAAGCTCGAGCCCGTTGGGATGTGCCGGATGTGCCTGGTGGAACTGGGCAATGTGTCGGTCAACAAAGAAACGGGCAAACAGGACCTTGACGAGCAGGGCAAGCCCGTCATTCGCTGGATCCCCAAGCTCCAAACCGCCTGCACGCAGAAGGTTGCAGAAGGTCTTGCTGTTCGCACCACAACCGACAAGGTGATCGAGGGTCGTGAGGATATTCTTGAATTTCTACTGACGAGCCACCCGCTTGACTGCCCGATCTGCGACAAAGGCGGCGAATGCCCGCTGCAAAACCTGACGATGGCCTATGGGCCAGGTATGTCTCGCTTTGTGTTTGACGACAAAATGCGCCTGGACAAACATGTGCCGCTGGGCGAATTGATCTATCCTGATCGCGAACGGTGTATCCAATGCGCGCGCTGCACGCGCTTCTGCGATGAAATCGTGGGCGATGACGTGCTGGCCTTCCATGATCGTGGCCGCCGATTGCAAATCGTAACGATCAGCGATCCGCCATTTGACACCAAATTCAGCGGCAACACGACGGACATTTGCCCGGTAGGCGCACTGACCACGGCTGATTTCCGGTTTGGGGCGCGTCCCTGGGAAATGGAAAGTGTGCCCAGCATCTGCCCGCACTGCCCGGTTGGATGCAACCTGACGGCAGATATCCGCCAGGATCGTGAATGCAGGCGGCATCAAGGTCATCAAGCGCATCATGCCACGCCAGAATGAGCAGGTTAACGAAATCTGGATCTGCGACAAGGGCCGCTGGGGACATCACCATACCCGTGCCGAAAACCGCCTGAAGACTCCGATGGTTCGCGGCAAGGATGGAACGTGGACTCCGGTTGACTGGCAAACGGCGTACAAGCATATCGCGGCTAAATTGAAAAATTATGGGGATCGGGTTGGCTTTCTGGCTGGCCCAAGCCTATCGAATGAAGATTATTGGGAAATTCGCCGGACTGCCGAACTAGTCTCCTCGAACCCTCGCCTGGGGATGTGGCCCGCGACGATGACCGGGGCGGAAGCAATCGCTCAGGTTGGCGTTGGGCGGGGCACGCGTATCCAGGATATGGGATCTGAAAGCGCGATCCTGGTGATCGCCAGCGATTTTGAAGAAGAAGCTCCGGTCTGGTGGTTGCAAGTCAAGCAGGCGGCGGATCGCGGTGTGAAAGTGATCGTCGCCAACGGGCGCTCTACCAAGTTGGATAATTACGCTCAGGCGGTCATTCACTACGACTATCCCCAAGCCGTATCTGTTCTTAATGGATTTACCGGGCATGTTCTCAATGCGGGCAAAGCGCCAAAGGGCGAAGGCGTGTCCAAACTCAAGGCGCTCTTTAAAAAAGCGCCAACGCCTTACCCGGATGTGGCTGATATCCTGCTCAATGCTCAGAATCTCATCATTTTTGTGGGCAGCGAAGGGTTAACCCTGTCCGAACACCGCGAACTGATGCAGGCGGCAGCAAACCTGTTGATCGTCAGTGGACATGCAGGACGCCCGAACAACGGTCTGGTGGCTGTCTGGCAGGGAGCGAATTTGCAGGGCGCTGCCGATATGGGCTTCTCGTCAGAGGCTACACTTTCTCTGTTCGATACACCGCCCGCCATGTGGGTAATCAGCGGCGCGGATGTTGTGACTGAAGATATTCGGGCAGCACAGGCTATTGAACAGGCTGAGTATGTGGTGGCGACGAGCCAGTTTATGACGCCGACGACTGAGCGGGCAGATATCGTGCTGCCCATCCAGAGTTTTGCTGAGCGGGAAGGATCGTTCACCAACGGCATGCGCCGGGTGCAACGCTTCTATGTGCTGCAGGGCATCATTGGCGACTCGCTGCCCGATTGGAAAATCTTTGGACATATCGCAGCGCAGCTTGGCGGCGAGAAGCCGCATATCTCGGCGGCGGCTGTGATGCAGGATATCACGCGCAAGGTTCCCCGTTATGCTGAGATGAGCTACACCAATTTGTCTAAAATTGAGGACCAGTTCCCGGATGTGGGCGGCGACGACCTGTACTTTGGCGGCACGTCCTACAGCAACCGGGGCGGATTGGGTGTGCAGTGGGCGGCTGATGCGGAAAAGAGCACCGCTCACCTGAGTGTTCGGCCTGTAACCGTGAGCGAACCCGCGAAAAAGGGTGAGCATCTGGTTGTGGTTCCTACTCAGGTACTTTACGATCATGATTCTGCTGTTTGAACCGAGCGTTATCGCCCTGATGAATCAGCGTGTGCCGGAGCCTTTTGCTGAACTCAATGAGCAGGACGCGGCGCGCCTGGGCATAGCCCATGGTGATCGGATTGCCATCACTGCTGGAGATCACCGCGTAGAAGTTACGGCGCGGGTCGATGGTCGCGCGCCGCTTGGGGTTGTGCTGCTGCCCAAACAACTGAGTCAAGAACCTGTGCCTGCTGCTCCGCTTGCCGGAACCGTGGAAAAAATCTAGGAGTTATGTGGCATGTTTGGACCGGGTGAATCGAGCGTAGTGGTCGAGTGCGCAAGCAGCACGACTTGCAGCGTACTCCATGCCATTCTAACCAGCCTGCTCTTGTTTTTTGTGCTGCTGACGGCGTTTGCCTATACCACGCTGTTAGAGCGTCGTTTCCTGGCGCGCATCCAGTCGCGCATTGGCCCAAACCGAGCCGGTCCGATGGGGCTGCTCCAGCCCGTAGCGGATGGCATCAAGCTGATCTTTAAGGAGGATGTGACGCCGCTTACGGCGGATCGCATCATCTTCTGGCTAGCACCGGTGATCCGCGTCGTGCCCTCGCTGCTCGTTGTAGCCGTTATCCCGCTGGGACCGAAAATCGCGATTCCCCTGGTTTGATGGGAAGTGGTATCGCATGAACCAGGGTCTTGTTGATCTCAATGTTGGTGTGCTGTGGATTTTGGCGATCACCAGCATTGGCATCTATGGGATTGTGCTGGCGGGCTGGGCGAGTAACAACAAATACGCGATGTTGGGCGGACTGCGTTCATCCTCTCAGATGATTAGCTACGAACTCAGCATGGGATTGGCCGTTGTCGTGCCGATTCTGCTGACAGGATCGTTGAGCATCCGCGATATCATCGAGGCGCAAAACAAACCACCGATTCTGGGATGGTTCGTGTTCCAAAATCCGCTGGCTGCCGCTATTCTGTTTATCGCGCTGCTGGCTGAAGTGAACCGCTCTCCATTTGACCTGCCCGAAGCCGAGCAGGAACTAACCGCTGGATATCACACCGAATACAGCGGCATGAAGTTCGCCCTATTCTTTATGGCCGAGTACATCAGTATGGCAGTGGTCAGCATGGTTGCCTGCGCTTTTTACCTGGGTGGCTATCACTTCATCTGGATCGACAAACTGCCGCTGCTTGGACCGCTGGTCTACGGCATCAAGGTATTCCTGCTGCTGCTCGGCATGATCTGGGTACGCGGCACGCTGCCACGCATCCGCTATGACCGCCTGATGCAGTTCGGCTGGAAGGTAATGCTGCCGATGGCCCTGGTCGCTGTCGTCTGGACAACGTTCCAGGTGCTGATCAGCGAGGCAGTAGACCGCACGCCTTATTTGCTCATTTCCTGGGCGGCATCGGCGGCGTTTATGGTATTTGCGATGATCTGGATTACGAGACACAGCAGTTCGCCTATCCAGGTTGCTTCGGAGCGTGTCGAAGTTGTAACGCTGGGAAAAGGGCGAAAGTAAAGAGTGAGTGGCATATGAATTTCCTGCGCGGATTTGCAACGACAATCAAACATCTGTTTGAAGAACCCGTAACGGTTCAGTTCCCAGAGCAAGAACGTCCCGTTCGCGAACGTTTTAAGGGCCGCCACGCGCTCAAACGCTATGACAACGGCCTCGAAAAATGTATCGGCTGTTCGCTCTGCGCGGCAGCTTGCCCTGCGGATGCCATCTGGGTGGAAGCCGCCGAAAATACGCGACGAAGAGCGGTTACAGCCCTGGCGAACGGTACGCGAAAACGTATGAAATCAACATGCTTCGCTGCATCTTTTGTGGATACTGCGAAGACGCTTGCCCAACGGAAGCGATTGTGCTGGAGCATGAGTACCGGCTGAGCTTCCATGACCGGCGCGACTCGATTTATACGAAAGACATGTTGATTGATCCGGTCAAAGCGGGTGGCAAGCCATACTCCTCAGGTGACAGAACCGGGCGAATTTACCCGCGCTATCCCTGAGATGGAAGACCCGATTTAAGTGAAGACACAGAGCGGGGAGTATCCCCGCTCCCTATCCTTGTATTGGTCTGTTTGAAGACGTAGGACGGCAGCGATGGAATTGACGCTCTTTGTCATTGTTGGGGCGGTGGCAGTAGTGTCTGCTGCCATGATGCTGATCAGCGAAAATGCTGTTCACAGTGCGCTATTTTTGATTCTGAATTTTGCCTGCATTGCCTTCTTCTTTTTGATGCTCAACGCTCCGTTTCTGGCGATGGTGCAAATTACGGTTTATGCGGGCGCGATCATGGTTCTTTTCCTGTTCGTGATCATGCTGTCTGGGCGCTGAACGTCTGGTGCCAGAGACAAATCCACGTTTCCCCTGGATGACTCCGGTGGCAGTAGGGCTGATCGCTCTTTTTTCTGGTGACTACCAGTCTGGCGATCATTCGGGGCGATATCAATCTGAACTCGCGAACGAGGAAACAGCCGCGCGTGCGTGCCATCAATGTGATTGATGGGTCTGGGCGGTGGATGTCTATCCTGGACGATGAAGCTGTCGCAGAGAATCTGGAGTTTGCAGCGATCACAGCAGCTTCGAGACGTGGCCAGAAGGCACCTATCATCTGACGTGTATTCCGCGACGGCGCGGATCGCAGCAGCGAAAAGCCGCTGGTTGAGCAAGATATTGATCTGAATGCGAGGAACTGCTGACTTTGACAGCAATTGGCACACAAGGTTCGCCTCAGCTTGTGGTTGCCAATGAAAATATGAGCAGCACCCAATATCAGACATGCTCTGCGTGTGATGGCGGTCAATGCGCTGCCTGACCGGACGCCGATTGATATCGCGGACACGACAGACCCTGATCACCGGGATGTGCTCGTGAGAACCTGGATTACGGCGCAGTCTTCCGCCTCGAAAGAAATCGAAGAAGGTGTGTACGATTTCAGTATTTATTCAAATGGCGATCAGCGGGGCCGTCTGCTAACTTTAAACAATAGAGAGGTACAACCGGACACCTCTATTCTGTGGGTCTTTGCGGCGCAGCACCGGCCCGACAACTCCTGGGCGCAAGTCACTCTCACTCTAAAAACGGATACTCAGGCTTCGTTTGGCAGCCCGTCATTTGTGGGACAGCTTCTGTTCAGTCGTTATGTGCTGCCGTTCGAGATGGTCTCGCTGCTGCTGCTGGCGGCGATGATCGGTGCGTTGGTTCTGACACACGATATGGTAAAAGCGCAGAAGCGCCAGGTAGTGCGGCGGTTGGCAAATCCTACCCCGATTGAACTGCCAGTGATTGAGAGTAGAGGCGAAAGGAAAGATCGGATGGGTGCGCCCGAAGTTGCAATCGAATTGTTTGTTTTGCTGAGCGCGATTCTCTTTATCCTGGGGGCATTGGGCGTTTTAGTGCGCCGGAATGCCATCCTGGTCTTTATGTCGGTGGAATTGATGCTCAATGCCGCGAACCTGGCGCTGGCTGCGTTTGCCCGCCAGTGGGAAAACGGTGATGGGAATCTGGTGGTGTTTTTTGTCATGACGGTGGCGGCGGCAGAAGTTGCCGTCGGTCTGGCGCTGATCGTTGCCATCTTCCGCACCAAGAAGAGTATCAACATCGATGATCTGCACATGTTTAAAGATTAATCGCTTCGTATCCGCAAGGGATGACGATGGAAAACTTTTATGACCTTGTACCGCTTGTAGTGTTCATTCCGTTGATCGGAATGCTGATCAACCTGTTTGCCGGGCGCAGGCTGGGTGAACGGGGTGTCGGTATTGTGGCCGTAGGTGCCAGTGCAACTTCCTTCCTGATCGCTGTGATCCTGTGGATATCCCTGATCGATACAGGGTATAAAGCAGGAGTGATCAATATGCCGCTGCTGCACACCTGGATCAAAATCCCGTCGCAGAATGTCGACATTCTCTGGCAGTTCCGCGTGGATACGCTCAGTGTGACGATGATGCTGGTGGTAACGGGCGTTGGCTCGCTGATCCACCTCTATGCCGTTGGTTATATGCACGGCGATGAGCGTTTCCCCCGCTTCTTCGTCTATCTGAATCTGTTCCTGGTCTTCATGCTTACCCTCGTAACGGGCAACAATTTCCTGATGATGTTCGTCGGCTGGGAAGGCGTGGGTCTCTGCTCGTACCTGCTGATTGGCTTCTGGTTCGACAAGCCCGGCGGTGTAGGCTGGAAAAACAGTGATGCCGCCCGCAAAGCGTTTATTGTTAACCGCGTGGGCGACTTTGGGCTGGTGCTGGGTGTTCTGCTGACCTTCTGGACGTTCCGCACGCTGGATTATTACAAGCCCGGCGAAGAGCCGATAAGGCATCACGCTGAAGCCGCCGCAGAAACGCCGCTCTTCTCGGCGGAAGAAGCACAGCCCGCTGAAGGCGAAGCTGTATCCGAAGCACAGGCTGGCTCAATGGGTGTCTTCAACCAGGCTTCGATCTGGCTGGAAGAAGGTGGTCATCAGCGTCCAATTCGGGAATGTGTCGTTCAGCTTCAAAACAATGCTAACGATTATCACGATGCTGTTCCTGCTGGGCGCGACGGGCAAGAGCGCGCAGATTCCGCTGTTCGTCTGGCTGCCTGATGCGATGGCTGGCCCGACCCCGGTCAGTGCCCTCATTCACGCGGCGACGATGGTGACGGCGGGCGTTTATATGATGGTTCGCTCGAATGTGCTCTATCACGCGGCGGACACAACTTCGTTTGTTGTTACGCTGATAGGCGCGTCAACGGCGATTATGGCTGGATTTATCGCTGTCGGGCAATGGGATATTAAAAAAGTGCTTGCCTACAGTACTGTCAGCCAGCTTGGGTTTATGGTCGCGGCGGTTGGTGTGGGCGCGTATGCGGCGGCGATGTTCCATCTGGTCACGCATGCCTTCTTCAAAGCTCTGTTGTTTCTCGGCTCCGGTTCGGTAATTCACGGGATGGAGCACGGTCACCACCATACGCACTCTGACGAGCACGAAAGTTCCAAGAGCAAGCGCAAGCATGATGCTTTCGATCCGCAGGATATGCGCTTTATGGGCGGACTGCGCAAGCGTATGCCCTGGACCTACCGTACCTACCTCGTCGGAACGCTGGCCCTCTCCGGGATTATCCCATTTGCCGGGTTCTGGTCGAAAGACGAAATTCTGGGCGATGCCCTCAAAGTGGGCCTGGATGATGGCCGTTTAGATGGCTATATCGCCTTTGCCCTGCTGCTGACGGCAGCGGCGTTTACCGCCTTCTACATGTGGCGGCAGGTCTGCCTTGTCTTTCTGGGTGAACCGCGCCATGAAGCGGCGGAACATGCTGAAGAGTCGGTTTGGGTCATGGTCGGCCCGCTCATGGTGCTGGCAGTTGGCAGTGCGATCATGGGCTTTATCAACGTGCCTAAGGGGTTCCCGCTGCTTGGTGCGATCTTCGGCGAGCACAAGTTCACCAGTTGGCTTGAGGAAAGTGTTACCTTTGCGCACGCGGGTGATTTCCAGTGGCTGCTGGCTACCATTGCCGTCGCTCTGGCCCTGAGCGCAATCTTTCTCGCCCGGCGGGTTTATAACGATGGTGTGCTGGCAGGTCTACGGCGTGATCCCCTGGAAACCAATTCGAGCACGGCTCCTGCCTTTGCGCTGGCGAATGCCAAGCTGTATTGGGACGAGACCTATTCCCGCCTGTTTGTCCGTCCCTACCAGCAGGCTGCTCAGTTTTTGGCGAATCAGGTAGACTGGGAGTTCTGGCATAACTACGTTCATGAGCGCGTGATCTATCGCAGTTTCCAAAACGTGACGGAATTTCTGACTAATCCTGTTGATCGCGGTGGAATTGACCGGGCGTTTAACAGCCTTGGCAGTTGGACTCAGGCGCTATCGGCCCGGCTGCGCCGCATTCAGACCGGATATGTACGAACTTATGCGCTGAGCGTGTTGTTCGGTGCTTTACTGGTGATTGTGATTATTCTCTTCCCTGTGATTCGCGAATTGCTGGGAATCTAAGGCACAAGGACGAAAATATATGGTCACTCTGTTATGGCTGCTGCCGCTGTTGGGTATCATCCCACTGCTTTTCATACGGACTCTGACCGATCAGGCGATCCGCTGGATTACATTGACGGTATCCCTGGTCACGTTTGGGCTGTCGCTGCTGCTGCTCAGAAACTTTGATACGGGTCTGGCTGGCTTGCAAAAGGTCGATCAGACCAATTGGATCACCGCAAACACATTTAACATCCAATATTACGTCGGGGTGGACGGTATCAGCATCTGGCTGGTGCTGCTGACCACATTTATTATGCCGCTGGCGATTCTGGCCTCGTTTGGCCCGATCAAAGACCGCTTGCGCCTGTACTATATTTTCATGCTCGTCCTCGAATCAGCGATGCTGGGCGTATTTGTTGCGCAGGATCTCTTCCTGTTCTACATCTTCTGGGAAGTGACCCTGGTCCCGATGTACTTCCTGATCGGCATCTGGGGCGGAGAAGAGCGCATCTATGCAGCGATCAAGTTCTTCCTCTACACGATGGCGGGCAGTTTGCTGATGCTGGTCGCCATCCTGTGGCTGGGCAACCGGGCCGGAACTTTCGCCGTCCCGGAGATTCTTGGCCAATTCGAGAGAGGAGAACTGTCTCTGAGCATTGGCACGGAACGGCTGCTGTTTCTGGCGTTCGCGCTGGCGTTTGCCGTCAAAGTCCCGATGTGGCCTCTACATTCGTGGCTGCCCGATGCGCACGTGCAGGCCCCCACCGCCGGATCGGTTATCCTGGCAGGCGTCATGCTGAAAATGGGCACCTATGGCTTCGTGCGCTTTAACCTGCCGCTGTTCCCGGAGGCAAGTAAAGACTTCGCGCCCTATATCGCCGTGCTGGCGGTAATTGGTATCATCTACGGGGCATGGGTTAGTTACGGGCAAAAAGACGTCAAAAAACTGGTTGCATACTCATCGATCAGTCACCTCGGTTTTGTGATGCTGGGTATCTTCGCTCTCAACTCCGCGGGAGTGCAGGGCGGTATCCTGCAAATGGTGAACCACGGCATCAGCACGGGCGGCTTATTCTTGCTGGTCGGCATGCTCTACGAACGCCGCCATACCAAGCTGATGAGCGCCTTTGGCGGAATCTGGAAGGCCATGCCGCTTTACGGTGGACTGTCCCTGATCATTGTGCTGTCCAGCATGGGTCTGCCTGGTCTGAACGGATTTGTGGGCGAATTTACCATTCTGCTCGGCGCGGCAGGGTCCGAATTCCTGAGCCTGTGGTTTACCGTGTTCGCTTCCATTGGCATCATCCTGGCAGCGATCTACATGCTCTATATGTTCAACTCGGTCTTTATGGGCGCGCTGGACAAAGAAGAGAACAAACATCTGCCTGATCTGAACTGGCAGGAACTATGGTCCGTCATCCCGATCCTGGTCATGGTTTTCCTCATTGGCTTGCAGGCGGGTTTCTTCTTCAAGTTTATGGACCCGTCAGTGAGCGACTTAATCAACAGAGTCAACCATACGGTTTCCACGTCAGCTGGACGATAAGGTGGTGACGGGCGATGTTTGAAGTCCCTCGTTTAGGCGATTTGAATGTCGGCGCGGCCCTTCCGGTAACGATGCTGGCGCTGGGAACCTGCATCCTGCTGCTGGTCGATCTGTTTGTGCCCAGAAACCGTAAGTCCATCACGGCATGGCTGGCAGCGGCGGGAATTGGAGTATCGCTTGTATTGGCGCTGCTGTCGCTGACCGGAGCAGTTGAGTTCGGAAATGGACACGATGCCTTCTTCGGCATGTTCATTGCCGACAAGTTTACCGATATGGTGAATGTAATCGCGCTCGTTTCGGCGCTGCTCGGCGTGATGGTCGCTTATGACTATCTGGAGCGAACCGGAATTCAGCGCGGCGAATACTATACGCTGCTGCTGTTCACGACGACGGGTGTGATGTTCATGGGCGCGGCTGGCGATCTGACCGTGATCTTTGTCGCGCTCGAACTGCTCTCCATTCCGCTGTACATTCTCAGCGGGTTCCGCCGCCCACAGGAAGCCTCGGAAGAAAGCGCCATGAAGTACTTTTTGTTGGGCGCGTTTGCCTCCGGGTTCCTGGTTTATGGCATCGCGCTCATTTATGGCGCAACTGGAACCACAACTCTTCGGGAAATCTGGCAGTCGGTTGGAACCGTCGTTGAGGACGATACGGCATCGCGCTACCTGCTGCTGGTCGGCGCAGGATTGGTGCTGGTCGGACTCGGTTTCAAGATCGCGGCAGTTCCCTTCCATATGTGGACGCCTGATGTCTATCAGGGCGCTCCGACGTCCATCGTAGCTTATATGAGTGTCGCGGCTAAAGTCGGCGGTTTTGCCGCACTGCTGCGTGTTCTGGTAGCTGGTTTGCCAAACTTTGTTCTGGAAAACGGCGATGTAGCGGCCTGGCGAGACAGTATCTGGATCGTTGCCGTTCTGACGATGGTACTTGGCAACCTGGTTGCTATCGTACAGACCGATCTGAAGCGCTTGCTGGCTTATTCGAGCATTGCCCACGCGGGATATATTCTGATTGCGGTGGCGGCGGCAGCGAAGGCTAGCGAGGCGGACGGTGCGGTGCAGGCTGTGTTGATTTACCTGATGGCCTACACCTTCACCAATATTGGCGCGTTTGCCGTTGTCATGACGGTTGAAAAAGATGATGCAAGCAATACAGGGTTAGGCAGTATGCGCGGATTGGCCCGCAAACAACCCTGGCTGGCGGCGGCGATGGCTCTGTTTATGCTCAGCCTGATCGGTATTCCTCCCTACAGCGGGATTTATCGGGAAGTGGTTTGTCTTCAGGGCGGCTGTTGCGGCGGACTTGTGGCCGATTGCCGTTGTCGGTGTCACCACCAGTCTGATTTCCGCGTACTACTATCTGCGGATCGTCTGGCTGATGTACTTTGAAGAAGGAACCGGGGAAACGATTTTGCCGCGCCCGCTGGCCTGGGCAATTGGCATCGCGGCGGTAGGGACGCTGCTGCTGGGCGTGGCCCCGTACTTCCTGGCAGAGATGGCCCGCGATATTACGCTTGCTTTTGGCGGCTAATCGGGCGCACAATGAGCACCAATAGAGGCAGCCGCAAGGCTGCCTCTTTTTTGTTTTTTCCAGGGGAGGTCCCCTTAATACCCCGAAGAGGTTTTGGTTCTCAACATAACTGCAATGAGTGGTTGTTTTTCCGTATATCTGGCTACAATTGCCGTGAGCAATTTCGAGAACGGCGTGTATCTTTAAGTAGAGGTTGTCTATGTCCAAAAATAAGCCCGACATTCCGATGGAAGAATACGGCGAGCAGTACTTCAAAAACTACAATTACGCGGATCGCCCCCTGGGGCGGTTCAGCATGTACTGGTTTGCTCGCCGCTACTACGCGGCCCTGGTGCGGCGATATGCGCCAGAGGAAGGCGGGCGGTTGCTGGAACTAGGCTGCGGCCTGGGGCACTTGCTTGGCCTGCTGCAAGATGACTTCGCCTGCGTGGGCGTTGATATTGCCGATTACAGCATCGAGCAGCTTAAACAGAACGCGCCAAAAGCCGAAGGCATTGTGATGAGCGCCGATGATCTATCGCGCTTTGCCGATCAGGAATTCAGCGTGGTTGTGGCGCTGCATCTGGTCGAACACCTGCCCGATCCTGCGGACACGATACGGCAGGTAAACCGCATCCTGAAAAATGGTGGGCTGTTTCTGTTTGCCACACCTAACCCCATCTACAGCTTGCGCCGCTTCAAAGACCCTCAGACGGATGCGATTGGCAAAGACCCAACCCATATCAACGTACAGCCGCCGCAGCAGTGGCGGGAATGGGTGCAGCAGAGTGGTTTCCGCGTCCTGCGACATTTTGGCGACGGCCTGTGGGATGTGCCTTATATGCCCCTCATTCCCAATGTGATCCAGTTCGGGCTGTTTGGGCTACCTTCGCTGCTGCAAGTCGTGAGCCGGACGACCCTTGTGCCGCTGTCGATGGGTGTTAACCAGATCCTGATCGCGCGAAAGGGGGATTGATGGATAAAAACCACCTGTTGTGGGGCGGTGTTCTGGGGGCAGGATTGTACTGGTTTGTTCGCTATTTGCGCCCCCAACATTCAACGCTGGTTCTGAATGATAAAGTAGTCCTGGTCACAGGAGCATCATCGGGCATCGGGCGGGCGCTGGCTTATGCCTTTGCCCGGCGCGGCGCGCGAGTTGTACTGGTTGCCCGGCGGGAAGATCGCCTGGAGGCGGTGCGGCGCGAGATTGAGCCGTATACCCCCGATGCGCTGGTTATTCCCGCCGATCTGACTGATGAGACCCAGCTTGAACAGGTGATAACTCGCACGCTTGAAACGTTTGGACGCATTGATGTCCTGGTCAACAATGCAGGGATGACACACAGTGGGCCGCTGCAAAGTCTTGACCCAAAGGTGATCGAAAAAGTACTGCGGCTGAATCTGTGGGTGGCAATCCGCTTAACCCAATTGGCGCTGCCGCACATGCTGGCTCAAAAAGAGGGCTACATTCTGAATATTGGCTCCGGACTATCCCGGATTGCCCTTCCGCAGATGACCAGCTATGTCGCCGCTAAACACGGATTAGCCGCGTTTGGCGACGCGCTGCGCCGCGAGTTGATGGGTACAGGCATCCATTTAACGCATGTTTTGCCCAGTTGGACACAGACAGAAATGCTAGGCGCGGATTCTGAGGCGCTGCTTCGGGAGAGCGGATTCCAGGTCGACACGCCCGATGCGGTAGCCGAAAAGGCTGTTTTGGCACTGGTGCAGGGCAAAAATGAAGTCGTGTTAGGTGGGTGGCTGCCGCAGCTTGGCACATGGACGGAACGCCATTTCCCGCTGCTGGTGACGCTGTTCTGGCGCTGGCGGCTGGATGCTCAACTCAAGAGCGGGGATGCAAAAACTTGGCCGTTTAGATGTCTGAGCCGCGCCAAAGGCCCAGCATTAAGCGTGTGCTCTCAAATGCCAGTTCGGGAAGCGGATCAGATGTGGCATACCAGAGCAGTCCGTCGGCATCATCCTGCGCTTGAGCCGTACCTCCTGTCATACGGGCGACATAGATGATCACTATCGATGCTTCGCCTGTATCCGATCCGGCGAGAACATCGACCAACCGTGTAATTTCGATTTCCAGCCCTGTTTCTTCTCGGACTTCACGAACAGCAGCCTCTACCGGAATTTCACCGTCATCAATGAACCCGGCTGGCAGCGCCCATTTGCCGCGCTCCGGATCAAAGGCGCGGCGAACGAGCAGCACGCGATGATCCTGTTCGATGAAGACGACAACAGCGACTTTTGGATCGGTGAAATGGACGAATCCGCAGGTTGGGCACACGCGGCGAAG
The DNA here is from genome assembly GCA_963753545.1 of uncultured Chloroflexia bacterium. GTDB lineage: Bacteria > Chloroflexota > Anaerolineae > Aggregatilineales > Aggregatilineaceae > CAVWCQ01. Next base: position 2,461,650 of record CAVWCQ010000008.1, on the reverse strand, counting down.
CTGCCCGAAAGCTTGCTTGTCAATCATCGCATGGCCGCAGACCTGGCAGAAGTTGACGGGTGGCCTCATCCGTGTGTTCTCCGCCAGCCAACCAGAACGAGACCCAGGGAACCGATCAGCGCTGCTGCGCCGATTCCTGCCAGCCAGCGGTAATCTTTTCCTTCCGTGCGTGTCTCGACCTTTACATGCTCATCATGGTCTTGTACCACCATTTCAGCCGTCGCTGTACCTACGTCACGCATCGCAGTTTCCTGAGCAGCCTGTGCCGGAGTTATCTCTTCCGTCGCTTTCAGTGCCGCCGAATCCTGAGCTTCGGCGGCATATGGTATCTCAGGCGCATTTTGGACCCCGGTGGTGGGCTGGACCTGACTTTGCTGCATTTCCAGTGCCGCGTCTGGCGCTGGCGGAAGTGGAGAGGCAGTACCCATCATCTTCATCGTCGCCGTTGGGGCGGGAAGGGCCGCTGCCGGGGCTGCTGCCCCTGCTGCGACTGATGGGCCCATCTGATCGCTGGTCGAATACTGATTATTAGGGGCAGCCTGGGCGATGCCTATCTGCTGTGTTGCAGCATAAAAGCCCTGCTCTCCGCCTATTGCCCCTGGCGGCGCGGCGTTAACTGGCGGCGCGGCGTTGACCGACGGGGCTGCGCCTTCACTATCAGCCGCATATTCTTCCACTGCGTTGGCGGTCATGAGGAGTTGTGTGGCGGTCGGAAGCAGCGTCCGCGTCGCGGATGGAGCGAGGGCCACTGCCCCCGACTGATCCGGCTGTTCCGTTATGGGGGCAGCCGCCTGATTACTCTCCTTAACCTGGATTTGTTCCGGCTTGCCATAAAGCAATGCCAGGACGATCAGCACCATTGAGGCGGCGGCTCCGAGAGCGCCTGATACCTCCAAGAGTCTTCCTGGAACGAACAGCCGCTGCCACCAGGAGGGCTTACTGCCATACACAGCAGGGTCCAGTGTAAAATTGCGGGGCGCTTTGAAGCGCGGCAGATCGTGAATCAGCCGGGACGTATTCCGCAAGCTGTTGAGGGCCGTGCGCAGTTGGATATCGTCCGAAAGCCTTTTTTCGAGCGCCTCACGTTCGGAATCGGTGAGCTCGCCATCCAGATATGCTGACAGCAGTTCAAAATCTTGTTCGGACGGAATTTGGGAAGACGCAGCCTTCATTGGATAACAGCATTCCTTGTTGAAACGGTATTACGACTCACGTTCATCTGATAGACGGTACTCGGCAGGCAAAAGTTCCTGAACAGCCTGCAAACAATCGCGCAGTTGGGTACGTGCCCGGCTCAAGCGCGATTTCACGGTGCCTAATGGTGCGCCGACGATGGTTACGATATCCTGATAGGGGTAGCCTTCCACATCGACCAGCACAACGATCACTCGCTGGTTGTCGGGCAGAGCGCTGATGCAGTCCTGGATCGCGCTGTTCAGTTCGTGCCGCTGGGCGACTTGTTCGGGGCTGTCGTCATGATTGGCCGCCGGAAACTCATCCCCTTCGTAGAGGTCTTCCAGCGAGGATGCCGGACGGCGGTGGCGGCGGCGCAGTTCATCATAACAGGCGTTTGTAACAATCCGTATCAGCCAGGGCTTAAACCGTTCGCCTTGAAACTGGTGTAAATTGCGGAAGGCCGAAATAAAAGCTTCCTGTGCGGCGTCTGCGGCGGCGTCCCGGTCGCCCATGATCCGGTAAGCGACGTTATAAACCATGTCTTGATAGGACAGAACAAGGCGGTTGAACGATTCAACATCGCCCCGTCTGGCTGCCTGAATAAAAGTAGTTTCGTCCATAAAGTCGCTCGCAGTGGCATACCATTGACGGAAAGCCAGAAAACTTTTATACTATGACTCGTCCAGCCGGAGTGGCGGAATTGGCAGACGCGCGCGACTCAAAATCGCGTGGAGGTGACTCCTTGTGGGTTCGACCCCCACCTTCGGCATTCTAGTGAGCCGGGACTACTGTCCCGGCTTTTTTGTTGTCCGGTCACCGTTCGTCGCGTAACGAGCATATACAGCTTTTTTGAGATTGTTGCACGATTGGCATATTATAGCGGTGGATATCCTTAGGGTCTAGGCAGGTTAACCACTATGAAGCGAACAATAGGCTCACTGCTTGTCGGCCTCATTGTTGGACTGGCGTTTGGCGTCTACCTGGGGTGGGAACAGTTCCCCGTCGAAACCACCAACCACTCGATTAAAGCATTGGCTCCACGCTATCAAGAAGATTATACGGTGATGGTCGCAGAAGGGTATCAGGTTGACCGGGACCCGGCGGCGGCCCTGGAACGTCTGCAAGCGCTGGAGAAAGGGGATATTCCCCAATACATCCAGGATCTGACCGAGCGCTATATCAGCCAGAGTAACGTTCCGGCAATCCCTGTCATGGTTGCGCTGGCAGAAGCCATGGGTGGACTAACGCCGATCATGGAGATTTATCGCCTGACGCCTGTTCCCACACAGTTCAACGGCCAATAACGATGACTCGCCGCGATTCTCCATCACTATCGAGTGGTATCTCCTGGCTGGGCCTGATCCTGGGCGTGATCCTGGGTGTTGGGGCGGGCCTGTTTTATACGTGGAACGTCGATCCAGTCATTGAAAAGAATATCCGACCGTGGCAGTTGGGACCGGAAGCACGTGAACAGTATGTGATCGCCGTGGCTTTAAGCTATTCCTACAACCATAACCTAGATCTGGCCTTTAACCGCCTGATGGCGCTTCGGCCCAGCCAGAATGTCTGGGATATGGTGTCTGATGTCGCCTGTGAGCGGCATCGCACGGTGCAGATCCGGCGGAACAGTGATGTGGTAGCGATGCGCGCACTGGAACAACTCTATCGCTCGCAGGGGGCCAGCGGCTGCGCAGATGGCCAATATCCGACTCCGGCTCCGGTGAGTTTTAACACGCCGACACCAACGCTGAGTCCAACGGCGACGCTGCTTCCGCCTGCCACCAAAACGGCCACGCCGCCGATCCCGACGAATACGCCACTCGATCTGGTTGAGCCGACTCTCACGTCGGCTCCTACGGGGGGGTATGTTCTGGCCCGCCTGGACGCGTTCTGCGATGCCACCCTGGACGGTGTGATTGAAGTACGCGTGTTTGATGTGCGCGGGGAAGGCGTGCCCGGCGTGCCCATTCAGGTGAGTTGGGGCAGCGAGTCCGACACCTTCTTTACTGGACTGAAGCCTGGACGCGAACCCGGCTTTGCCGATTTTCAGATGACGCCGGGGTACTCGTATACCGTGGCGCTGCTCAACCAGATTTCGACACCGCGCCCGCTCGAAGGGAATAGCTGCGAAACCGAGGATGAGAGCGGCAACACGGTGACGACACACACATCCTATTGGGTCAATTTCCAGCAGCAAGCAGATTAGACGAGTACGCGCGCTCGCAGATCATGTGCTGCTAAAATGCAATAAAACCGCCTTTTGTGATCATTTAGAGGCAAATAGTGATCTATTAGGCGGATATTAGTAAATTTTCCATGCCAGAAACAGGTTCGACCAGCCGAGAATTCTCATAAGTTACTCACTTCTTCTCGTGGCGATCCGCCGAATCACTGTTTTTGGAGGGTGCTTCTAACCATTTGCTAACCTTGGCTCCTAGAACAAAAGCGAAAAGCAGAGAAAAGATAAGTTAAAAAGGGAACCACAAGCCATCCACTGTATTTACAGGATAGCACAGAAGTCTTCCCTAAAATACTCCTTTAAAGTTGAACTTTAAGTACTATTTTAGAGGCGGGCATCATCAAAAATACCCGCCTGCTATTTTGTTCGGGTTAACGGGCGCTGTCATCAATCGTCCACAGGTCGTAGCGAGCCGGGCCGTAGAGATTAACGTCTTTCAGCCAGGGCTGCTGCGCCCAATCGGAGGTTGAAATGAAGAGAGGAATAACGGGGAAAGTGCCGTTTGGTCCAAAGAATGCTTCTTCCGCCTGACTGTACAGATCGGCTCGTTTGGCAGTGTCCATCTCAACAGCGGCCTGATCCAGCAGGGCATCAGTCGCATCACATTCGCGCCCCGTTTTAATATAGCCATAGTGACAGTGAAGGGCATCAGCAATCCAACCGTTTGCATCGGGATAATCGGAACTCCAGGTAATCAGCCAGATGTGGGAGCGGGTCACCGCTTCGGGATCATAGGCGGCATGGCTGAGTTCGATGAGCAGGACGCGCGACAATGCCTGAACTTCAAAGAGGGCAGGGTTGCAGCCCAACGTTGCGGCCCACTGTTGAGTGATAACTGTTCCCAGATCGGTCCACAGCGGGTCATCATCGGGAACTAGCAAAATCGTATTTTCCGGCACACCTTCGCAGGCTGGATATCCGGCAGCGCTGAATTGTGCCTGGGCCTGAGCAGGATCGGCAGCAGGGGCGACAAATGCTGGCGCGGCAACCACTCCCGGAGGTGTGAACCGCATCTGGGGCATGTCCTGTTCCGGGAAGAACTGGCTGATTAAAGCATTACGGTCGAGGGCATTTGCCAGCGCCCGCCGGACTTCGGGAGTGTTGACCAGATTTCGCTCATAGGAAAAGCCCAGAAGCGTTAAGGTTGTTCCTTCGGCACTGTAGACCAGATCGGGCGATGTGCTGCGCAGCGCAGCGGCCTGTGCGGGCAACAAGCGGGCCATATCGACGCTGCCGTTCGTGATGGCAGAAGTGGGATCGGTGGTAAAAGTGATGTCGATCTGTTCCACGTTCCCAGCAAACGAATCGGGCCAATAGGGATTACGAACGAGTGTCATGCCGCTTGCCGCGCGCGTTGACAAGGCGAAGGGACCATTGGTCATGATCGCGGTGGGTTCTATCCAGGCTTCGGTATCCGAAACGGATTCACGGGCCAGGGGGCGGAATTCCGGGGTGCTGACCAGGGTCAGAAAATAAGCAGATGGAAACAGGAGATCAATCTCAAGCGTGCTTGGCCCTGTTGCCCGTACGCCGATTTCTTCAGCGATAAAGAGATCATTGATTACTTCGGGGAAGGCATTGGCAACTGTTTTGCAGCCACGCACCACCATCATATTGGCCGTCAGTGGAGACGGACGCAGCGGATCGCAAGCACGCTGAATGGCATATACAAAATCACCTGCTGCTACGGGCCGCAGCGCTTCAATGCTGCCATCCTCGTTGGTTTGTACCCATTGTATATCGTCGCGCAGGGTAAAGGTCCAGGTCAAGCCATCGTCGCTGACGGACCAGCTTTTCGCCAGCATCGGTTCAATATCCTGAGTTTGTGGGTTATAGCGAGTCAGGCCCACAAAAAGGTTTTCATCCAGGTCGCGCGTGACGGAGTCAAAACGCGATATTTGAACCGGGTCCAGGTTGGCGGGTTCGGGCATTGCCAGATGAACGACCAGCGAATTGTCTGTTTGCGTACCGGGATAAGCGTTTACCGGAGGGATCAAGCTCATCAGGAGCAGACTAGCAAGAGTGGAGAAGAGTATACGCGGACGGCTCATAAAATTCCTCGACGTTTCATTCAGATAGAGGGGTTATTGTAGCGCAAAATTGGCCTAACAAACCGACGGTTTGCCAGCCATTAGCCTACATTCGGGCCAAAGATCAGCCAAGTGAGCAGCGCGTCAACGAGGAAAAAAAACAACCACGCCCGCTGCTTTTGCCATGACAGGCTAACCCAAACGGTTGCCGCTGCTGCACCAATGATCAGAACCGTGCCGCCAGCCACAAAAGCGGGTTGGAAATGGTCAAGTCCAGTTAGCAGGGGTGGCAGCGTCGCGAAAAGATCACGCGGCCATATTATTTGGGCCGCACTATAGAGGATCAGTGAGAGGGGCGCGAATCGGGGCGAAATCCAGATCAATCCGACAGGAATAAACAGCCACAAGAAGACCAGCGGGAGCCGAACCAATCCGGCGAGCAGAGCGAGTGACCGATCCTCGTTCTGCTGATCACCCTCTCCCCCAGTGAGTAAAAGATGAGAAACAGCACCCTGGCGGGATGCCCACGCCATATGTACGGAACCTTTTTCGTCGACTGCGGCGGCTGGCGGACCTGCATTTGCTGGCTGCCGGGCGACGATCTGAAAATCGACCCGCTTTCCTGCCTGGAAAAAGGCGACTGCCGGACGCCATCCCGCTTCGGTTCGGACGGCGAGCGTCAAGATCAGCCGCGCCTGCTGCGCAACAACAGGACGTACCCAGCGTAAAGGAGCCGGATTCTCAGGAGGCAGGACTATTTCAGAAAGTGCGCCGTTCTGCGGTTCGTCCAGGGGGAAGGCCCACACGTAAGTACGTTCCCGATCTGGTTGATCAACCTGGGCGGTACTCCACAGCAGATAAACAGATGTCTGGTCCAGCCCCATAAAGAATGAAACTATGCTTTCGGTTGAGTCCAGCGAAAAGGTTAGCAGGGTGGATGGCACGCCGGAGCTAACCTGATCGATGGGAGAGACCTGATAGCGGACAGCCCACTGGTTCGAGCCGGAAGGAGCCAGCCAGGCCAGATGCAGTCTATCCCTTTGATCCAATCCCCCTGCCGGCCCGTTCAATAAACTCAGCCAGGGGATGCTGTGGCGCGCGCGGACGTCCTGCCTCGTCCAGTTCGGTAATGCCCAACTGCCCACTGATATCCAGCCACAGCACCAGCAAACGATCATCACGCGGAACAACACTAAAACCAAGCTGTGCTAACGGCGCGAGTTCGATGGGACCGCGAACGGTTTGGCCCAGGCTGTTTATCAGGGCGCACCGCAGCCTGCCATCCTGGTCCAGCCAGACGAGATGGTAGTTATCCTCACCTGCCGGGCTGACCTGCCACTCCTGGGGAAATACGTCAGGATAGGCCACAATGGAAACTGCTGGACTGGAAACGTCAAAGGAGCGGTAGGTCAACCCCGACGATGCCTCGCTTTGCTGCCAGACGAGTCCATTTGAGAGCAGGGCAGGCCGTGTAAAGGGGACCGCCTCACCCTGGTCCCCAACAGGCGACCATTGAGGAGACGTAGAGGAGCCAGCCCGCCAGGCTGCTGCTCCGGCCATAAAAATGACGGCTGCGCCCAACCACAAAGCGGGGCGCTTTAGCCAATTTTTGAGTGCAAGAACCATATCAGGCCGTCTTCTGAAGGAGAGAAATTCCGTATGTACAAACTTACCAGCGCGGCTCAAATTGTACCAGTGTAACCTTTGTCACATCTCAGGAAGGTGTATAATTGATTTGAATTATGGTCAATACTGTTACGATGGAAGGTCTTAATGGCGGACGACGGAACCCCAGAACCTAACAACGAAGCATCGAAACGCGAAACTACGGCACTAGATGGCTATATTGAACTGCCCAAGATGCCGTCGGATGATCAGGTTCATCGCCCACAAACCGCGCGACTCCCTGCACCCTGGCGTTTGCTGCTGCAAATTGGCGGGCAAAACCAGACGACGGTAGGCCTCGAAGTGAAGGAACGCATTGTCCTTGGGCGAGCAGACCCTGTTGCCACCTACTACCCTGACCTGGATTTGACGCCGTATGGCGGACAGGATGGAGGGGTATCGCGTCGCCATGCTGCGATCATCCAGGACAGTGATAACAAAGCCCTGTATATCGAAGATCTGGGCAGCACCAATGGCACGCGCATTAACGGCTTTTCGCTGGAACCCCGGCGGCGGTATCGTGTCCGTGATGGCGACGAAATTGACTTAGGCCGGGTGCATATTGTTCTGCGCTTTGTGCGCTCACCCTACAAATAAAGCGCCTTGGGGCGCTCTTTTTGTTGTTATTTTTCGATGGTGCGGCGCATCTCGATCTGGCGGAGCGCGGTAGTGTATCCAACAGTCTGGACGGCAGGCAGCACCGGATCGTCGTCTGTTACATTATAAAAGCTGCCGTGAGCAGAAGGATGCGCTCCATGCAGATGGGCCAGCAGCGCCAGCGCTGCGCCAGTACGATCTCCATCAGGCGCGGCAGCCAGATCAACCAGCCGAATGCCGTATTCGCTTGCCCAACCCAAGGCATAGGCGGCAGGCTGTCCATCTTTCGAGGCTATCCATCCATCGATCTGGCTCGACATGGCTTCTAATGAAGGCAGTTCGCGCTGCCAGCTATTCGCCGTGCTGTGGAAGGTTTCAAAATGATCCAGAATATGACCTGCATATTCATCCTGAATCTTGTAGGCCGCGTCGCCTGCTGAAACGGGCATGGGCTGCCGCTCCAACACCAGCAGGTAGCGAAGATCAACAAAACCAAGCTGCTTATAGAGCGCATACGCGCCCCCATTTTTTTCGATCACTTCCAAATAAACGTCATTGAGCTGGCGCTGGCGAGCCTGTTCCAACAGATAGAGCATCATCTGCCGGCCAATTCCCTGCCGCCTATAAGCCGGGATGACACCCATCCCGCCAATCCAGCCTTTTTGCCCGCGAATTCCCAGCAATCCCATGCCAACGATAAGACCTGTGTCGTCAACCGTAACCACAGAGCCTTCCATGCTCAGGTCATCACGCTCGATGAGCGCACGAAAGGCGGGGACTGTCATGGAGATCGGCATAAAATAATCACTGTAAGCCAGATTAAAAGCGGATGTAAATGCTGCAAAATCAACAGAAGAAAGGGGACGGCACAACACGTGAGGATAGTCCTTTTTTGACATTTCCAGGGGAAATCCCCTTAATACCCCATTAAACCATCCGGTTTCCCAGCACTGCGCAGGTATGTGGGGCGCGAGAGGCTTTCTGGAACCGACGCTGCTGGCAATTCTCGCACCGGGAAAAGACAAAAGCAAGCCGACTTGCAGAATCAAACAGACGGGGTATAGTGTCGGTGTACCCGGATGTTGGAACAAGGAAACGACAGGATGAGATATCAACGGCTAACTCGCAGCCTGACCGACCGCGTATTAGGCGGTGTTTGCGGCGGACTGGGGTCTTATATCGAACTCGATCCCTGGTGGGTCCGCACCCTGTTTATTGTATTAGGCCTGTTCACGGCTGGAACAGGGATTTTGATCTATCTGGCGCTGTGGCTCATTCTGCCGCCCCAGGCCTTGATCGATATTCCATCCACGAGGGATGAGGAGCGGCGTCTGTTTCCACGCCCCGAAACGGTGATCTTAATTGGCGGCTCCGTCATTGTGATGGGTATCGTTGTTATGGCTCGCAACCTGGGCGTTTTACACGGTGATAACGGCGACGCCTTTTTGCCGCTGGTGATCATCGTTTTTGGGCTGACACTGGCCATCAAGCAGCTTCGGAGGGTCGCATGACGACAACGCGGCGAAGCCTCATGTGGCCGTTGGTTATTATGGCTGTGGGCGGAATCTGGCTTCTGATGACGGCAGGACCGATTCCGGATGCAGCAGGCGATATTTTGCTGCGGGCATGGCCAGCACTCCTGGTTCTGTTCGGGTTTGACGTCCTGTTTGGACGCAGCCGTTTGCGGCTAGGGCGTTGGGCGGTTGGCGTCAATCTGATTGGGCTGATCATCACGGTAGGTTTTCTGGCTGCTGTCGTCTGGTTTGCCTATGCCAAACAATCCGACGTGGTCCGCGATGATAACGTGCAGACTTTTACTCAAACGCTTGACGCCAATACGACGCGCATCAGCCTGGACGTTTCGGTAGACCGCACGTCCGTGACAATCGTACCCGCCGAAACAGGCAGCCGCGATCTATGGACGCAGTTCAAAGGCAGCAACGAAAGTGACGTCAAAATGGCCTGGTCTGTTGAAGGGGATGCGGGCCTGCTGCGCGTGACAGAGACGCATTCAGGAACGATCCCCCGCCTGGAAGATTATGGGCGCGGCACGCTGGTTATCCAGCTTCCGGCTGGGGTGAGCATCGACCTGTTCGACTTGCAGAGCGGAACGGGCTATATCCAGGCCGATTTTCAGGCACTGACCCTGCAAAGCCTTCAGTTGAGCACCCAACATGGCGATGTAGCCGTGAATTTACCCGCTGGCACCGAGCTTCAGGGCGGCCTGCTGAAAGCGGAGGATGGCCGTCTGACCGTAAATGTGCCGCCAGGGATGGTTCTCACACTGAGTCTGGCGGGGGGCAGTGGACGCCCCAACTATGATTACGACACGATACGCTATGACGAACTGAGCGATGGCACACTCAAACCCGAAGTACGAGAAGGATTCCAGGTGGCTCTCAATCTGTTCGTAAAAAGCGGCGCTCGCGTGCAGGTTAACAATCTGGAGTAGGCGGGTGAACTGGCATCTTCGCCTGTCTGAAAAACCTCTGCATGCGGTACAGATGCTGGATGGCGATCCGCCGCTGCTATGCGCCTGGACTGCTCAGGATGCTGTTTGGTTTTATGCCCAGGAAGACGGCATCTATTACGGCGGCTTCGATCTATCGGATGCGCCGGATGATTTACGGAGCAAATCCTGGCGTGACTACCTGGAAGGGCTGCGCGCTCCCAACGGCGCTTATCTGCCACTAGTCAATCTCGGGCATACAGTTGTTTTGACCTCGAATGATGGGCGGCTGCACGTTTACCAGCGCGATAACCACCAGTTGATACTCGATGTAGATGGGCAGCAGACCACTCTTGATCGGGAGGGAGATGCTGCCCTGTTGTCAGTGGGGTTGGATCGCGAACTGGGTACGATTGGCGTACTCAGCGACGACAACCGTTTGCATATCTACCAGCAGCATATTTATCTCGGCGCGTATCGTGTTGAGCAGGATACCGGGAAGGTATATGTTCCTGATAAGTCAGGGACGGTTGTATTGGTGGGCAAGCAGCAGATCCAGGTATTTGACACAGCGGGACATATCCAACATCAGGTTGACGCATCTATCGGAGCAGCGGCCTGCGCTCCTGATGGCGGGCGACTAATGGTGGCTGATCAGGATGTTCTGAGTGCCTATAACGCTCGCCTCCGTCTGGTGCGACAACAGTCTGTGCTCCCCCTTCTGGATGCGTCAATGCCTGTCGATCATGAGGCGGACAACGATTCACTTTTACCGCCAACTCCAGAGGCCCTCTCTCTGTCTAACACGGGGAAAATGGCCTTTGCGCTGGGCGGTTTGATATGCTGCACGCACGTCAACCAGATGCCGGCGCTGCCACAGCCTAGAAAACTTTTTTAACGCAATATTAAGTTGACATCCCCTGGGAAATCTCATATACTGGCTGAAACAAAGGAAATTTGACCGCCATGAGATACGGTAGTTCAACAATTGAATCAGGATTTCCAGAGCACGCTGGGTGACTAGTCTAGCGTGCTCTTTTTTGTTTCTCGTTCGGCCTGAAAGATCGGCGCAAACGAAGGAGGGTACAAGATGGACCACGGGATGATCGGCAAAATCGAAAAAGCTAAGCGGTACGCGGAGCAGCGCGAACGGATACATTTTACTTCTTTTAAAGTTACATTTGATGGCGATAACAGCCCGCACACAATTACCTTCGATAACGGTCAATGGGGCTGTGATTGCAGTTTCTTCCGTTCGCGTGGTGTGTGCAGTCACACAATGGCTTTAGAGCGCGTACTCGAAGGCATGCTGCCGGAGTCCGTGAGCACTGAACAGCCCTAAAATATAATTTTCAAAACAGCATATTCACGCTGCATCAAGGGCGACCCCACCAGTCGCCCTTGATTTTTTTCCTGAAGTAGGGAATTGGGCTGCTTGCCGTGTAGGAATCGTCATAAGGAATGTGCGCTCAACAAAGCTTTGGGGTAGAATGCCGCGCCGTGTCCAACAAAGGACACATCTTTTTTTGAAAGAAAGGACGTCCCCGGTTGGTCATACACCAGACAACTCGTTTCGCGCGACGATGGGGCGCGGCCCTCGTCGGGATCGTGTTTAGCGTTCTCTTTCTGTACATCGGCTTAAAAGGGTTGAGATTATCTGATGTCTGGGAAGGCGTGAGACACGCTCGCGTTGGGTGGCTTATTCCGGGAATAGCCGTCTATTTTCTCGCCGTCTGGGGCCGGACATGGCGTTGGCACTACCTGCTGCGTCCCATGAAGGCGATTTCGCTGCGCCGCCTGTTTCCAATTGTCGTGATCGGCTATATGGGCAATAACGTCTACCCGTTCCGCGCCGGGGAAGTGATTCGCGCCTATGTGCTGAAGCGTAACGAACAAGTCAATGTCGCTGGCAGCCTGGCAACGATTGTTGTGGAGCGCATTTTTGACGGACTGGTGATGCTCATTTTTGTGTTCGTGGCGCTGCCGTTTGCAGACTTTCATGCCAGTTGGCTGCGCAATGTTGTGTTTTTCTCGACGCTGCTGTTCTGGGGGGCGTTTCTGGTCTTTCTGATCATGGCGCTGCGCCCGGAACGGATGCGCCGCATTTATACGGCTGTTTTCAATAAAGTGCTGCCTTCCAGGCTGCGCGAAACGGCGCTCCGGCTGGCCGACCATTTTATGCTGGGTCTGCAAAACCTGCGCCGCCCGCGCGACCTGGGCATGACGCTGATTTCCTCGATCTTTATCTGGCTGACGGAGACGACGAAATACTGGTTCGTCATGCACGCCTTCGATTTTCATGTCAGCTTCTTTGTCCTGATGGTCATGACTGCCATTGTGAATCTGGCAACGACGCTGCCCTCTTCACCGGGTTATGTAGGCACCTTCGACACGCCGGGAATCAAGACGCTGACCGCTTACGGCATCAAAGAATCCATTGCCGCTTCCTACACGCTGGTGCTTCATGCGGCCCTGTGGTTGCCAATTACTCTGCTAGGCTTTTATTATCTGTACCGCGAGGGAGTCAGTTGGCGCGACTTCGATAAGGCGCGCGCAGCCGTGGCTGCCGAGGATAACACGACGTCATTGGAAGGTGAGGGAATCGCTTGACAACGCGACAAATCGCTGTGATCGGAGCTGGTGCCGCAGGGTTGGCTGCTGCCTATGATCTGACAAAGGCAGGGCACACAGTCCAGGTTTACGAGGCTGGCCCCGAGGTGGGCGGGCTGGCGGCTGGCTTCCGGGACGAGCGCTGGGATTGGACGCTGGAAAAATTTTACCATCACTGGTTTGCCAGCGATGATGCGGTACTGGGCCTGATCGATGAATTGGGGGCGAAAGACAAAGTTCTTTTCCCCCGACCCATCACATCACTCTGGCTCGATAATAAAATCTACCAGATGGACAGGCCGAACATTCCGGTTGCCAACCTGCGCCTGCCGATGTCCTGGCCCGCGAAAATCCGGTATGGACTGGCGGGTATCTACCTGAAGCTGTCCAAAAACTGGAAGCCGCTGGAACGTCTAACTGCCGATCAGTGGCTGCGGCGGTGGATGGGGCAGGAAGCCTATGAGACATTGTGGCGCTCGCTGCTGATCGGCAAGTTCGGCTCGTATTACGACCAAGTCAATATGGCCTGGTTCTGGGCCCGAGTATTCAAGCGCACAACTCACTTAGGCACGTTTGAGGGTGGTTTCCAGGCATTTTTAAACCTGCTGGCGGATCGAGTACGCGAACAGGGGGCGGTTATTACCCTGAATACACCTGTGGAGCGCATCGAACCTGCCCAGGATGATCAGGTAACGGTGTCGATTGGCGGAGAAAAAGTGTGTTACGACGCCGTGATCTGCACGTCATCGCCCCAAATTATGCGGCGGCTGGCTCCCGATCTGCCTGCGAGTTACGGTGAAAAGCTGGACAAGCTCAAGAGTATGGGCGCGGTTGTCGTCGTCCTGGCGCTCCAAGAACAATTGATGACGGATGGAACGTATTGGTTGAGCCTGCCCGCCAGCCAGCCAGACAAGACCAAGGCGGAATTCCCGTTCCTGGCGTTGGTCGAACACACGAATTACATGGATCGCGCGCACTATGGCGGCGAACACATTGTGTACTGCGGCGATTATGTGCCACCCGATCATGAGTATTTTTCGCTCAGTGATGAGGAGTTGGTGCGGCGGTTTACCCAGCCGCTCACGACCTTCAACAGCCGATTCAGACCGGATTGGATTCGCAAGAGTTGGGTTTTCCGCGTACGCTACGCCCAGCCTGTTCCATTTGTAAATCACTCGGAGGCTATTCCCGACCTGCGAACCCCGATCAAAGGGGTGTACCTTGCCAGCATGAGCCAGGTTTATCCCTGGGACCGCGGTACGAATTACGCAGTCGAGATGGGGCGCGATGTGGCCCGGATGGTCATGGACGATCTCACAAAAGTCGGGCAAGCGTAGGCATTTTTTCAGGCATTAACAGGTATCGTGTGATACCTTGTGGAAAATATCACAAGTACAGAGCAAGGGGATTTGAACGAATGAAGAACATCACCGTGATTGGCGTCGGCTATGTAGGTCTGGTCACCGGGGCTTGTTTTGCCGATCTTGGCAACCGTGTTACTGCGCTGGATATCAACGAGGAGCGCATAACCAATCTCAACAAAGGCATTCTGCCGATCTACGAGCCGGGCCTCACCGAAATTGTCGAACGGAATATCAAGGCGAAACGTCTTATCTTTACGACATCTTATGCCGATGCATTGAAGGATGCCGAATTCGTATTTATTGCCGTTGGCACACCGTCGGGTGTGGATGGCGAAGCCGATCTTCAGTATGTGCGTATGGCGGCTGAGTCTATCGCCAAAAATATGACAGGCCCTATTGTCCTCGTCAACAAGTCAACCGTTCCGGTTGGGACGGGTGACTGGGTAGCCGATATCGTGCGCGAAAATCAGCCTACGCCGATTGATTTTGCCGTTGTGAGCTGCCCGGAATTTTTGCGGGAAGGGTCAGCCATTGGCGACTTCTTCAACCCGGATCGCACGGTGTTAGGATCAGAAGATACCGATGCCGCCGAGCGCGTTGCTCAACTGCACCTGCCACTGCGCGCGCCGATCATGGTCACGGATCTGCGCACTGCCGAAATGATCAAGTATGCATCGAATGCATTCCTGGCGACGCGCATCAGCTTCATCAACGAGATCGCTAATGTCTGCGAAGCGTTGGGGGCGGATGTCAAGGAAGTGGCGCGCGGGATGGGGTACGACAAGCGCATCGGGAATCATTTCCTCCAAGCAGGCATCGGCTACGGTGGGTCGTGCTTCCCCAAGGACGTGAAGGCGCTGGCCTATATGGCGCAGATTCACGGCAAACACCCCCAACTGTTGCACGCTGTGATGGACATTAACGCCTACCAGCGCAAGCATGTGCTGCTCAAGCTGCACGAACTGCTCGATGGGGTCAAGGGCCGGACAATCGCTTTGCTGGGACTGGCCTTTAAGGAAAATACTGACGATATGCGCGATGCGCCCGCCATCACTATCGGCGATTATCTGCACGATCACGGCGCGATTGTGCGCGGCTATGATCCCGTGGCTATGGAAACTGCCAAGCGGGTGATGCCCTACCTGGAAATCTGCGAAGATCCCTACTCGCTGGTTACAAATGCCGACGCGGTTATCGTCGTCACGCCCTGGAACGAATTTAAACAGTTGGATATGCGCGAGGTGAAAGCGGCCATGCGCACTCCTATCATGATCGATGGGCGCAATCTGTATGAGCCTGCCGAAATGCAGAAGTTGGGCTTCTCCTATCGCGGGATCGGGCGCGGCTATGAAGGCTCCAGGATAGAAGACTAGTCAAGTCCTCTCCGATCTATGAACAAGCAGGGATGCTGGCTAGCAGCATCCCTGCTAAACTATTCGGTAGTTGCGCAAACCCCACATGAGACGGAAAGGTTGTTATATGAAGGGGCAGGGGAATCCGGTTTCCAGGTATGTCCTCGATAATGGGCTGATTGTTCTGCTAAAAGAAGTGCATACTGCCCCCGTCACAAGTTGGTGGGTTCTCTACCGCGTCGGCAGCCGGAACGAACAAACAGGGCAGACGGGCATCTCCCACTGGACCGAACACATGATGTTCAAGGGAACCGACAAATTCCCTGCTGGTATCCTTGATAAAGCCATTGATCGCGAGGGGGGCGTCTGGAATGCTCAAACCTCGTTTGACTACACCGCTTATTTTGAGACTCTGCCTGCCGGACGAATCGATCTGGCTCTGGAAGCCGAAGCGGATCGGATGGTGAACGCGCGCTTTGATCCCGATGATGTTGAATCGGAGCGCACAGTGATTATCTCGGAACGCCAGGGGTCCGAAAATTCACCTACCTTCTGGCTGATGGAAGAGGCCCGCGCGGCTGCATTTCGTGTCCATCCCTATCATCACCAGATTATCGGGGATATGGTCGATCTGCATACGATGACGCGCGACGACCTGTACCAGCACTACCAGACTTACTACGTGCCGAATAATGCGATTGCAGTGGCCGCCGGCGACTTTGACAGCGAACAAATGCTGGCCCGAATCGAAGAACTGTATGGAGCTATCCCGCCCGGCCCTCAGCCGCCGCCCGTCAAACGGGTTGAGCCGCCGCAGATGGGTGAGCGTACCGTGCACGTCGAACGTCATGGAAACGCTTCGTACGTCTTCATGGGCTACCGGGCACCAGAAGCAACCCATTCCGATTGGTTCAAACTGGCGGTAGTAGACAGCATCCTGGCTGGAGCCAGCGCGCCAGGAGGAAACAGCATCGGCAACAAAACATCCCGACTTTACAAAGCATTGGTCGAAACCGAACTGGCGGCAGGGATTGGTGGCGGGCTTTACCCGTCCGTCGATCCATACCTGTTCACGATCATCGCGACAGTACGGGATGGGCGCACGCCCGAAGAGGTTCAGGCCGCACTGGACGCGGAGATCGAGCGGGTGGCCGCTGGCGATGTGTCTGGCAAAGACCTGGAAAAGGCTAAGAAGCAGGCGACAGCCCTTTTTGCTTATGGCACCGAAAGCATCAGCGGACAGGCTTTCTGGCTGGCATTCTCGGAGAATTTTTCCAGCTACACCTGGTATGAAAATTATCTTGAGCATCTCCGCGCAGTGACACTGGACGATGTCATCGACGCGGCCCAGCGTTATCTGCGCCGTTCTCAGCGCACGGTTGGGTGGTTCATTCCCAACGGACAGGGGGCATAGACCATGTTTCATCTGGCACTGCCAGGACCAGACAATATCACGCGCCGCGAACTCTCAAATGGCATCACCGTTCTGGTTCGTGAAAATCACAATTCACCCTCTGTGGTCATCACCGGATCGCTGGAAGCAGGCAGCATCTTCGATCCAACGGACTGGATCGGTCTCTCCTCTTTTACGGGCAGTATGCTGATGCGGGGGACCGAAAGACATGATTTTGGGGCGATCCATGAGATGCTTGAGAGTAATGGCGCGAGCCTGGGCATCAGCGCTGGGACCCATACGGTAGGCTTCAGTGGGAAAAGCCTGAGCGAAGACCTGCCGATGCTGGCCGATTTGCTCGCCGATGCATTATGCCGCCCGACGTTCCCAGAACCTCATATTGAGCGGCTGCGCGGTGAACTGATCACCGGCATCAAGATTCGGGAGCAGGATACCCGCTATATGGCGGGTCGCGTGTTTCGCGAGCTAGCCTACCCACCATTTCACCCCTACAGCCGCCAGAGTGAAGGCGAGATCGAGACCGTGACACAGATCAGCCGGGATCAACTGGTTGATTTTCGCCGCCTGCACTACGGCCCACGCGAGATGATGATTGTCATTGTCGGCGCGGTTGCGGCTGAAGAAGCGGTAACTTTGCTCGAAGAGCGGTTGGGAAGCTGGCAAAACCCACATCAGCCCACAGCTCCTGATCTTCCCGAACTTGCTCCAATGGACGGTGTGCGCACTCGAACACTGACTATGCCCGGCAAAAGCCAGTCAGATATTGTTTTGGGCGTGCCGGGTCCCTCGCGTTTTGCATCCGATTGGGAGGCCGCGAATCTGGCGAACAGTGTGCTGGGCGTATTTGGCATGTTTGGCAGGATTGGGGCGGAAGTGCGCGAGAAGCGCGGCATGGCCTATTACAGCTTCAGCCGGGTCGATGGTGGTCTAGGCCCTGGTTCATGGCGGGTTGTGGCTGGTGTTAATCCCGTCAACGTCCAGCCTGCAATCGAGGCCATTTTGGGCGAGATCGAACGGATTACAACCGAACGGGTCAGCGAAGAAGAACTGGCCGATAATAAAGCGAATTTCACCGGGCGTCTGCCGCTTCAATTGGAGAGCAACGAGGGAGTTGCGGGCGTTATCCTGATGATGGAACGCTATAAGCTCGGCCTGGATTATCTGCGGCGCTACAGTGACATCATCAACGCGATCACGCCGGGTGATGTGCTGGCGGCGGCGAAGCGTTATCTGAATCCGGCGGCTTACGCGCTGGCGATTGCCGGGCCAGAGCCTGCTGCATCTGAAGGATAAATGAGACGTGTTCCGCATTGGCGTTGACATGATCGAGATTGCGCGTGTACGGCAGGCCATCGAACGTTACCCGGAACGGTTTACGGCACGCTGCTTTACACCGTCTGAGCGCAAGCAGTGCGGATCGCTGATAGAACGATTCGCCACGCGGTTTGCCGCCAAAGAAGCCGTCGCCAAGGCGCTTGGAACAGGGATCGGGTGCGAAGCCGCCTGGATCGAGATCGAGATTTTTTCTGATGAAAACCGCCGCCCGCATCTGATTTTGCACGGTGCAGCGGCAGAACTGGCGGGTAAGCTGGGGCTAAATTCGTGGCAGATCAGCCTGAGCCATACGCAAGACTACGCGATTGCCTTTGTCGTGGCAACTCACGAGTCCGAGCCAGACAGCTACCTGTTCCCATCCATGCTCGATTAAGGGAAATTGGAAAACAAGTTGCTGAGATCGCCCTAGCAGCAGTGTGATTCCAAAGATTTCCTCGATAGTCCGCAGGGTTGAACTGTTCATACAGTGAACCGTATTCGAATAACTGCCAAGGGGAATGCATAATCAGTCCAACGAGATTATCTAAATTTGCGAAGCGCTTCGGCCCTGCTATACTTCGCTTAACAACCGAATAAGGTCGTTTCAGGTGATCAAAAGCTCGGAAGCTGCGATCACAACGGGGGAAGCCGGTCCAAGTCCGGCGCTGTCCCGCAACTGTAGCACCTGGGGAGTCGCACTCCAGGTGAAGCCAGGTTACCCGCCTGAAACACGTACCCGAAGCATCTCTCGTGGACAGGAGGTGGCGTGATGATCATTTTGTCAGGTTAACTGAGCGCCTTTCTTTACCGAGAAGGGCGTTTTTGTTTTTTATCGATGCATAAGGAGCGGATATCAATGAAACGCGCTTTGATTGGTATGCTTGTTGTACTTTTGGCTTTTGTTTCCGTGCTGCCCGTGTTGGCCCAGGATGGTGGCCAGGATGCCATCGCTTTTCTGAAGACGGTTCAGAATGAGGATGGCGGATTTAGTAACGGATTTACGCCGGAGAGTGACATCAGCACAACGGCGGATGCTGTGGTCGCCATCACCGCAGGCGGGGAAGACGCAAATGCTTTCTTCATTGGCGATATGATGAATCCGCTGGTTTTTCTGGCGACCCAAGTCGAGGCTGGCAATCTTACGGGAGCGGGCCAGTTGGCGAAAGTGCTCACGGCGGTCGTTGCTTCCGGCAAAGATCCAACTGCGTTTGGCGGACACCAATTGATCGAAGACCTGCTGGCGACGCAAGCCGAGGATGGATCATTTGGCACAGGCGCATTTGACCACTGCCTATCGCTGATCGCGCTGCAAAATACGCAAACCGATCTGCCGGAAGGAGCAGTCGACGCGCTGGTCAAGATGCAAGGTGAGGATGGCGGCTGGGGCTTTTCCGCTGGCGAGGCGTCCGATACCAATACAACCGCGCTGTGTCTGCAAGCCCTGGCACTAACCGATCAGGCGGATGCAGTGCAGGCAGGACTGGATTATCTGAAACCGATCCAGAATGAGGATGGTGGGTGGCCCTACCAGAACCCGAGCGACTTTGGGACTGCCAGTGATGCCAATTCAACGGCGCTGGTCATTCAGGCGCTGGTGGCGAACGGGCAAGACCTGGCAGCATGGAACAATCCGCAGGATTATCTGAGCGGTCTACAAGTGTCAGGAGGAGCATTCATCTTCCAGCCGGAAATGTCCGCGACAAGCGTGATCGCTACGGTAGCCGCGATCCCAGCCCTGGAACAACTGCCGCTTAACAACTGGTCGGGCGCATACGACACAGCAGAATAATCTGATCCGGGAGCCGCTGGATTGTCCCGGCGGTTCCCCTCCCCATCGTTTCTTGTAGCTCCCAGCCCAGCCCGGTACAATCAGATCAAATAGGTTTCTTTTTGAATACAGGACATTTGATCCCATGACACAATCGATACCCAAAATGATGAAAGCAGTTATTAAGGCTGGACGCCGCCCTGGTCTGGAACTGACGGAATGGCCTGTGCCGCAGATCGGGCCGGGCGAAGTGTTGATTAAGGTCCAGGCTGCGTCTATCTGCGGCACAGACTTGCATATTTACAAGTGGGACGAATGGGCGCAGAGCCGTCTCAAGCCTCCATTCGTCGTCGGGCACGAAGTCACCGGGCATGTGGTTCAGGTGGCGGATGGCGTGACCAGCATCAAGGTAGGAGACTGCGTTTCACTGGAAAGCCATGTGGTTTGCAATGAATGTTTTTACTGCCGGACCGGGCGAGAATATATTTGCGAAAACACCAAAATTATTGGCGTGGATCGAGATGGCGGCTTTGCGGAATATATTGCCGTACCCGCCCAAAATGCATGGCTGAATACCCCTAATATACCGCTGCGTGTTGCCGTTTTGGAAGAAAATTTTGGCAATGCTGTCCATACGGCGATGGCCCAAGATGTATCTGCCAAGCACGTGCTGGTGACGGGCTGCGGCCCCGTTGGGGTGATGGCGATTGCGGTTGCCAAGGCGGCAGGCGCACGCCGAGTTTTCGCGACAGATGTCAGCGATTATCGCCTGAATATGGCAGCCGAGGCGGGCGCAGACCTCACCGTGAATGTTCTAAAGCAGGATGTTATCCCGGCTATTCTTGCCGAAACAGGTAACGAGGGTGTGGACGTATTGCTGGAAATGTCGGGCGCGCCGAGCGCTATCGACCAGGGATTTTCGCTGCTCAAAGAAGGCGGCGAAGTTGCCATGCTCGGTTTGGCACCGGGGCCGTTCACGTTTGACCTTAACCGACATATTGTCTTTAAAGGCGCGATCGTGCGCGGTATTGTGGGCCGCCGCCTGTGGGATACGTGGTACCAGACACGCGGGCTGCTGGAATCAGGCGCGGTGGATTTGAGCAAAATTGTGACTCATGAATTTGCCCTGGAAGAATTTGACGACGCTTATCACATCTTTATGAGCGGCGAGAGCGGCAAAATCATGTTCCATCTTTAAAGATGTGATTGAGGGGTAAAAAACGAGGGCGGGTTTGTTAACCCGCCCCTACGGTTTGGGGTATTTAGCGGGCGAAATCCGCGACCAGTTCTTCCTCTGAGTCTGCCACTTTTTCCGGGCGAGACTGATCTTCATCCGATAGATCTTCAACACCGCGCAGCACCCACCAGGAGACAAACCCGGCGGCGAAGATGATGAGACCCGCCGAGAGAAAGACGGTTCGTGCCCCAATGTGATCCATCAGAAAGCCAGCCGCACCCATTGAGGTAATGTTGGCAACCGTGACAATCGTGTTCTGAGCGCCGCCTGCCCGTCCCAGTTTTTCGCTGGGCACATGGCGCTGAATCAGAGTAGGCGCAACGATTTGTGGTGGGGAGATTACCAATCCGACCAGGAACAACACGGCGACCATCAGAGGATAGGTCGGTGTGACAGCGACCATCATTGTTGTTACCCCGAAGGCTACCATACTCAGACCGATCAAATCGCGGGACTTGTAGCGGGTGGCAACAGCGGCAATGGCGGCGCTGCCCAGGATGATCCCGGCGGTCTGAGAGAAGCGGACCAGGCCGATCCCCTCTTCCTTCATACCGAGTTCGTTGACCAACAGGGGCACAAAGGTCACATTGGCGGCTCCCAGGCCCAGCATCATTGCCAGAAAGCTGATCAGAACGCCGCGCATCACCCGATCCGTCAGGACGTAACGCACGCCGACAACGAGATCGCGATACATATCGACAATCTGCTGCAATCCCCTGTGGCCTCCTGCTTTGACGCGTAAACTCACCTCTCGAATCACCTTGCCAGAGATAGTGATGCGCGAAATAAAATAGGCGGAAACAAAAAAGGAGAGACTGTCAGCGATAAAAGCCGGGGCCATCGTATCAAATTGTCCAACGAGAACACCTGCCAGCGCTGCGCCCACAACAAACGACAGCGTGTAGGTCAGTTGGGACATGGCGTTGGCCGACAGCAGTTGTTTTTTGTCCAGGATGAGCGGCATCATGGCAGTTCGGGCCGGGAAGAAAAAGACACTGACCGCGCTCAGGCCAATCGAGACGGTGTAAAAAATCCATACCTGATCGAGTTTGGTGACTAGCAGGAAACCCAGCGTGATAAATCCGCGCAGGATATCGGCAGTGATCATTAAATATTTCCGGTTCACGCGGTCGGCGATTGTTCCGGCGAACATGCCAAGCGCCAGCGGGGGCAGAGACGATAACACGGCTAGCGGTCCGATATACTGTCCCGCTTTGAGACCTTCGTCTTTTGCCATGCTTAAAATAGCGAAGATGAGTGTGTTATAAGCCAGCGAATCTCCCACAAACGAGATCATCTGGCCTATCCACAAGTTGCGGAAGTTGTGTTCTTTGAGCACCGCAAAAATACTGGTGTCCTGCCGGTAAAACATTGCACGCAATATCCGGCGGATGCCTGACCACACTGCTGCCATCGCATGCTTTCCTGTCTAGACGTTCATTACCCCTATGTTGTACGCGGAAATGGAATAAAGTGGGTGTGCGGTCTTAGAACGTGTTATGCACTTTTTTCTCTCCTGTATCTTCAAATTAGTACTTAAGGTTCACCTTTAAAGGAGTATTTTCGAGGGCACATTGGGTGTATTCTACGAATAGATCATCACCGTCCTGGCTGTTTGAACCAACTATGAGGAGTGCTACTTGCCACGACCCAATGTAATACCCACCCCGAAAAAGTGGTCAAAACTTGAAGTAGGGACGCGGTTAGGAAACGGTTAGTCGTGAAACCGAAAAGGGGGGGGTAGCAGATCGCTCACGACGGCGAAGTGATCAACTAATTTTTTTGACAAGTTTGTTAGTAGGAAGGAAACACGCCTTACCATGCAAGGTAAAGGGCATAAAAGCTCTAGAGCTTTTATGCCTTCTGGTCCTGTATCGGATAATTTTTCTCGCGCGTTAGCCCCTTCCCAGTGCATAACAGCCTCTAGGGGAGGTTGTTTGGACCTGCTCCTATAGGTAGCCGGACTAGGACTAGGACTCCTGGTCGTCCTGCTCAGAATAGTCTCCGGTGACATACAGATCATCAAGCAGATCGTTCACCTCTTCCAGATCGATCTGTTCGATTTCTTCTTCCGGCACATCAATTTCGACGGCGTCAGCGGGGGGATCGGTGAGATCGTAGGCAGGAACAATCACTTCATAGCCATTCTCCTCGGCCCAGAGTTTCATCTCCTCAATGGCTTCAACCAGCGCCTGCCCCTGCGGAGCGCGTCCGCCGCGCAGGATGACGTATTTTTGGTCTTCGGTCCCATTGCCCCAAAACAGAGTGATATGCCCATCTTCGGCAATGGCGATATAAGCAGGTTCACGCATAGGCTTTGCCCTACACTCAATTATTGGCAGGAATCAGCACCCGTTTAAAAACATCATAACGCCAGAGCGCACGCACAACTAGCGCCCAGATTGTGACAGCCGCAAGGACAACCCCCAGGTCTTTCCAGGCCATCGTGCTCAGCTCAAAAAAGTTACGGACGGATGGGACGGCAAAGATCAGCAGATAGAGAGCAAGCATGACACCTGCCAGGGCCATCCGCCGCCAGTCGTTTCGCATTTTCTTACGCGAGACCCACTCTTCAATGGAATGCTCGGCAAAAACGATCAACAGCAAGCCGCATAACAGGGCGGTCGTCGTCAATACCGTGCGCTGTAATTGGAGAGACTGATCCTGGTAGAGCAAATAAACGATCAGAGTCACGATCATGATACTGAACCCAGCGGGTAAGATAAATTCACTGAGCGCGACAAACAGCTTCTTTTGCGGCGTGCCGGACTGTGCCCAGAAGGTCAATACAACCGCCGGGATGCCAACCGGCAGCGCCGTCAGGATCGTGTTGTGCTTGGGCGTAAAGGGAAATTCGGTACCGATAAATCCGGCCACGATGATCAGCAGAGCAGCATACAGGGTACGGGTGAGGAACAATCGCATCACGTCCTGCATGCCATTCAGAATGCGCTGTCCCTCCTGAATAGCCTGGGGCAGCACATCAAACTTATCACCGAGCAGCACCATATCGGCGGCCCCGCGTGTGGCCTGGCTGCCGCTCTCCATCGCGATCCCCATCTGGGCGTGTTTGAGCGAGAGCACATCGTTCACGCCGTCGCCAATCATCGCCACATAATGTCCCTGGCTGCGCAGCACCTCGACAATTCGCTGCTTTTGCTGCGGCGTGATACGGCCAAATACCGTGACATGCTCAACGGTCTCCGCGAACTGTCCTTCCGACATCTCTTCCAGGTCGATTCCCGAAACCACGTCCACATCTTTACTGATTCCAGCGAGTTGGGCGAGGGCGGCAACCGTCTGCGGGTTATCACCCGAAATGAGTTTAATCATGACCCCGGCCTGGCTGAACTGCTCCAACACCTTTTTTGCATCCTCACGCAGTTCATCGGTGAAGGTCAGCCAACCTAACGGTTCCAATCCGTCACTAAGGGTGGGTGGTTTTCCTTCGGCAGGAGCTTCCAGCTTTTGGGGAGAGTGCGCAAACAGCAGCACGCGCAGCCCGACATCTGTCCAACTTTCGATATGGCGTTCCAGCAGCTTGCCTTCCGGCACATGCGGCAGCAACATCTCCGGCGCGCCAAGGACATAACTGCCTTCTAGCCTACCCGAACAGTTGAATGTCGCTCCGCTCCATTTATGCTCCGACGAAAAGGGGATTTCAGTCTCACATTCGCACGGTTCGCCTTGATAAAGATCCTGCGATGGCCTCTGCCGTGCGGTTGACACGGCCTGTGCTCGCAACAAAATCACCCAATAACTGCTTAAGTTTCGCTTCATCAATGCCAATCGGCACAATCTGCCGCAGTTGGATGCGGTTGGTCGTCAGCGTGCCTGTTTTATCCAGGCACAGGATATCGACGTTACTGAGTGATTTGACGGCGTTGATCTGCTGGACCAGCGCGCCTTGCCGGGCCATACGCAACGCGCCCAAGGCATAGGCGACGGTGATCATCAACAACAGGCCCTGCGGGATCAGAGCGATGATCACAGCGATAGCCTGGACAATTTCCTCAAAGGGCTTGTTTTCGATAGCGTAGGAGAGCACCAGCAGGATCGCCATACTGATAGCCGCGACCACCAGCAAGCGCACCACAATGCTGATCTGGCGCTGGAGGGGTGTCAGAACGCGCTTATATTCCCGCGCACCGCTGGTCAACTTATAAGCAAAACTTTCCCGACCGATTTTTTCGGCAACGTAGGTCCCGTTCCCGGAGACGCAGAAACTACCCGATAGAAGCTGATCCCCCTTCTCTTTGGGCACATGATCAAACTCGCCAGTCAGCAGCGATTCATCCACGTCAATCCGCTTCTCGCTGATCAGCCGTCCATCCACCACAATCTGATCGCCTGGACGCAGCACAAGACAATCTCCCACCACGATATCGGATGGGTCTACCAGTTTTTCGCCGCCATCCCGGATCACACAGGCTTTGGGGCGGGTCAGCAGTGCGATCCGGTCAAGCTGGCGCTTGGCGCGCAGTTCCTGAATCACACTGATTGTCACATTCATTAACACGACGCCACTGGTAACAAAGGCATCACTGGGTTTGCCGACAGCCACCAGCAGAATAATGATCGCAAACAGGATCATATTTGTGATCGACAGGAAGTTTTCTTTCAAGATGGCAGTTGTGGAGCGGCTAGATTTGACCGGGGCATCATTGCTCAGCCCCTGTTCGTGCCGCCGCAGCACCTCATCTGTCGACAGGCCACTAGCCCCATAAGCCGGGGAGAGAATTTCCATGGTGGATAGTTTCATCTCTGCTTTATTTGCCATGCATCCCTCTTTCAGTGGATATGAGCATGCAAAGTATAGCGCAGGATGAAGCCAACCGGTTGCGGCTAACTGCGGAGATTGGAAGCCACTCGTTTTTCCACTTCAGGCGACAACCGTTTATACCAGGGATGTCCTTCGGGTAGAGCCAGAAAATAGTCCCGCACAAAAATAAAGCGAGTGGGTGAGGTGTCCCACAAGTACAGCGCGGGTTTTGACTGGTCCAGGGGCCAGAGCCACGCCCGTTCGTCGCGGACGGAATGCACAAAATAACGAACCGTTTCGGCCAAGTCTTCCCCTGGAGCGGTGCTGACATCGCCCGGCTGGACAGGCAGTGTTTCCCAATTGCCGGACTCTGGCGGCCTGCCTTGCTGGCGGGGATGCGTCCACTGATCCCCGATTTGCCGCCAATCGAGGCCGGGGCGCGTGCAGAATTTGTGCTCGTAAGGCCAGCCCTGGTATTCGTTCGAGGCGTGCGTCGCTTCGTGCAGAAAAACGCGGTAAAGGATCGACACATCGCGCCCCGGATCGCCAATGCGCAGTGACCCATTACCATATGATCCGCCGCCGGGATGACGATCAATCCATAACTGAAGTGTGTGGTGCAAAAAAGGGGTGTAGAATGTCGGGCCTAGAAGGTGGACGGTTTCAAGAAGCATCCGCAGCTCATCCGAGCGCCAAGGACGCGCGTTCCCCTTCTCGTCGCGCTCAACCAGCCGGATTCCGTAAGACTGGTCCAACTCCTGAACGGCTGCTGAGGGCCGGGTATTTTCGATTGTGAGTAGTTGTCTGATTCGATCCGCTAGTGATGGGCTCATCGTTGTCTCTCCTGTCCAGATCATAGGATGGGTTGGGAAATTTGTCATGTACCCAGTCTCTTGACGGGATAACCGCCTTGCGCTAATGTGACGTGTGAGGAGCATGTTTAATATGTCTTTTTTTCGCCAACTAACCACGCAGCGTTTAGCCGAGGTACTTTTATTTTTCCTCATTTTTGTGATGGCGGTGCGGATCCCTACCGACACCGATACCTGGTGGCACATCCGCAGCGGCGAATATATTGTCAATCAGCGAGAAATCCCCCACACGGACCCCTTCTCTTACACCCGGCACGGCGAAAAGTGGATCGATCACAGTTGGGGATCCCAGATTGTCATCTTCGGTTTTTACCGTCTGTTTGGCGGAAATACTGAACCGGGCAGCACGGGGAATATTGGTTTGGCGCTCTACACGGCTGCCCTGGCGACGCTGGGAATGTGGTTTATCTACCAGATGTGCGAGGGAACCGTCTACCTGCGGGCTTTTATTCTGGTACTCGGCACGGCTTCGGCAGCCGTGTTCTGGTCCCCGCGCCCGCAGATGTTCTCTTTTGTGCTGGGTGCGGCGATTCTCTATCTGCTGCACCTGTACAAACGCAAGAAGGTGGATCGCCTGTGGATCATTCCGGCCCTGATGCTTCTCTGGGCCAATCTACATGGCGGCTTCGCTATCGGCTTTATCTTCCTCTTTGGCACGATCCTGGGCGAGGTTCTGGGATGGGTTTTGGATGGCGACGGCGACCATGTGATCACAGGGGCGCGGCTGCGGAAGCTGCTGATTGTGACCGGAGTCTCTATTGCAGCAGTGATTGTGAATCCATACGGTGTTCAGATGCTGGCCTATCCGTTCCGCACCGTCGGAATTGGCGTCTTGCAGGACTATATTCAGGAGTGGGCAACCCCGAACTTTCACCAGTCACAGTCATGGCCGTTTGCTCTGCTGCTGATGAGTGGAATCGCGGCGGTTGGGATCAGCAGCAGGCGTATCGACTGGACGGATCTCACGCTTTTTGTAGGAACAGGAATTATGGCGCTCCTGGCCGGGCGCAATGTTGCCGTCTTTACCATTGTTGCAGTGCCTGTGCTCTCACGCCATCTGAATGCCTGGTTGGATGAACGCGGCTGGCAAATTCACCCAGCCCACCGTGTTCGCGGCACGCTGCTGGTTATCAACTGGCTGCTGCTGCTGCTGATTGTGCTGGCGGGGATCGTCAAAATGGTGGCTGTCTTAAACACAAAAACGATGCGGGAAGCCCAGGAAAAAACGCTGCCAGTTGAGATCGCTCATTATCTGGACGAAACGCCGCCCGCCGGCCTGATGTTTAACAGTTATAACTTGGGCGGGTATCTGATGTTTGCCGCGCCACACCTCCGCGTCTATGTGGATGGACGTACTGATCTCTATGATGACGCCTTTTTGCGGGATTACCTGGATATCGTATTTGTAAACGACGGATGGGAGCAAAAACTGGAGCGGAAACAAATCGGCTTCGTGGTTATCGAGGCTGACACGATGATGGCGAAGATGCTCCGCACGCAGCCCGACATATGGCACGAACAGCAGTTTGATGATGGGCGATCCGCGCTCTTTATCCGCGAGGTTGCGCATGACTGAAACGTCTCGGCCCGGTTTGCTGGCTGATTTCCAGCTGCTGCTCTATCTTTTTGTCGCATTCCGGCTGGTGATGATGATGGTCTACCAGCCAGCGATCTATGAACTGTACGATAAAGATGGGACGCCTGTCGTGGTTGAGCGCGGGATGAGCAACTACGGCGATTTGCGCGTCCACTACTTTCCCTTTGCGCAACTTTCCGACGATCACAAATGGCCATACCGTGATTACTGGCACGAATTCCCCCCCGTCTGGATCACACTCTTTATTGGCGTCTACCGGGTAATG
This sequence comes from uncultured Chloroflexia bacterium, assembly GCA_963753545.1. GTDB lineage: Bacteria > Chloroflexota > Anaerolineae > Aggregatilineales > Aggregatilineaceae > CAVWCQ01. The sequence goes on along the minus strand of CAVWCQ010000008.1, from coordinate 2,432,939 downwards.
AGTGTGCGGGGTACACCGGATTTTGGCGGGTGGGCCACGATTATCGGGTTGATTATGCTGCTGTTCGATATTGGCAATCTGGTCCTGATCCGGCGTATAGGGCGGCGGCTCTATGGGGCGCAGATGGGCACATCACTGGCGTGGATTTACGCGGTGCTGGCAGCCCCGGTGATCTTCCAGTGGTGGACGTTTGAAACGATGGTACTCTTTTTTATGCTGCTAGCCCTGGATCAACTGCTGGCAGGCCGCGATCAACGGTCGGCTTTATCGGCGGCACTCGGCACGCTGACGAAATATACGCCGATCCTCATTTTACCCACCGTGTGGCGCTTTTATGATCGCCGCCGTGCCCTTCAATACACGGTGATCACGCTGCTCATTGTTGGGTCAGTCCTGGGAGGGCTGCTGGCATGGGGTGAGCGAATGGCACGTGCTTCGCTGCTGGCCCAGTTTAACAAATCCTCCTACCAGACCGTTTGGGCATTGATCGACGGCAACAAAACCACCGGGAGTTTTCCGGGGGCGGAGGAGCGCTTTGACCCGGATACTGCTTTTAATCCAGTGGGCAACCGACCCGCCATCCCGTTCTGGCTGCGCGCGCTACCTTTTGCTGCCCTCGGTTTAACGATCTTCACGCGGCGGCTGCGCCAGGATGACCAGGGAGTAGTTGCCTTTTTCAGCATCACGCTGCTGCTGTTTTTCCTCTGGTCGCAGGGATGGAGTCCACAGTGGGTGTTGACACTGTCGCCGCTTATTTTGCTCAATTTCCCAAATCGGGTAGGTGTGCTGGCCTGTTTGCTGCTGACGATCATCAGCTTCGCCGAATATCCGGTTATTTTTGTGCAATCCAATGGTGAGATCAGCGGCCCGCTGGCGACGATCACGATTCTGACGCGAACGTTTTTGCTGGTTTCGGTGGCCGTGGCACTTTACTTTAAGCTGACCTGGGGCGGTAATCGTGAGCAGGCGTGAACTGATCGGATTGGCTCTCGTTCTGCTGCTGGCACTGGCCCTGCGCCTGATCAACATCGGTGGGCGAACGCTGTGGTATGACGAGGCCTTTGCCGTGCTCTTTGCCGAAAAGGGCTGGGATGCGATGGTGGACGGCACGCTGACCCCGGTCGAAGGCGACGCGGCAGATGTTCACCCACTGTTGTATTACACTACACTCGACTATTGGATGGAGATTTTTGGCGATTCTCCGGCGGCTGTTCGTCTATACAGCGCGCTTCTGGGTGTGGCCTCCGTGCTGGCTGCTTATGGCCTGGCCCGCGAGTGGTTTGGACAGCGCACGGCTTTCACGGCAGGGCTAATCACGGCGGTAGCACCGTTCCATGTGCAATATTCGCAGGAAACTCGCATGTATATGCTGCTGGCGCTGGCGCTGACCGTGACTACGTGGGTCTATTGGCGGGCGCTGAAGCGTGGAAGATGGGGCTATTGGCTCCTTTTTGCTGTGCTCGCCGGGTTGAGCATGTATGTGCAGCAGTTAGCTGCTTTTTATCTGATGGCTCTGGGGCTGCTTTCCCTTCTGGCGCGGGATCGTGTTCGAAATCGCAAACAGATTATTCGCACCGCGGTCGCTGCCTTTGGCGCGCTGCTCATTTATCTGCCCTGGCTGCTCTATTTACCTGATCAGCTTGGCAAGCTGCGGCAGTATTGGGTGCAGAAGCCCAATATTCTGCATTTCTGGCTGACTCTGCGTTCGTTCGTCTCTGTGAACCTGGATTTTTCCCCGGCGTGGTGGCTGCCAACCTATTTGCTGGCGGCGGTGCTGACTGTCTTCCTGTTGGTGCGCGCCAAGCGGGTTCTCAAAGGACGTGTAGGTAATATGGAAGAGCGTGAAGCGCTGCGTTGGGCGCTTTGGCTAGCCTTCATGCCTATGATTTTCATGTGGATCGCCTCGTATCTTTTCCAGCCCGTTTTTCTGCCGCGCGCGCTGCTGCCCTCGGCGGTCCTATTTTATATCGCGCTGGCGTGGCTGTTCACCCGCGGGAAGATGCCTATTGTTATGGTGGGCGTGCTGGGAGCGGCCTGGGCGGTGGTGATCGTCTTTGGCCTCGTCACGCATTACACGTGGGACACGTTCCCTAATTCGCCTTTTGATCAAGCGGATGATTATCTGGCTCGCGAGATGCGGCCCGGTGATGTGATCGTTCACGCCAATAAAATCACGGCGCTGCCCATGATCTACTATGACAGGGCGCTGCCGCAGCGCTATGTGCGGGATATCCCTGGCTCCGGCTCCGATACGCTGGCTGTTCCTACTCAAAAAGCACTCGGTTTGCTGGCCGACAACTGCGCCGCCGAATCCGCCAATGGCGCGGATCGCGTCTGGCTTGTCACGTTTAAGCAGTTAGAAGACGAAATGGATAGGCTGGTCGAAGACGATCCCGACAATACGCGGTACGATTCGTTGGAATGGTTCGACGAACATTACCAGCAGGTGAGCAAAAAATCTTTTCACGACCTGACTATTTATCTTTTTGCCCGGCCAGATGATGCGGCGATACAGGCTGTCTGCGAACCGGAATAGGAAGGGATTGCAGGATGGAGAAGCGCCCGCGTTATTTTGGGGTGGTGGCGGCACTGGTTCTGATGCTTGGATCCGTGTTGAGGTTGTGGCGGCTCGGCGCAGCCAGTTTATGGCTGGACGAGGTGTGGACCGATCTGTCAACCAATGGTTCTGTGCACCAAACTCTTGTACGTATTCTGGAATTAGGCAACCAGACGCCGATCTACTTTGTGTCGCTTCACCTGTTCCCGCGCGATACCGAATTTCTGCTGCGGCTGCCGAGCGCTTTGTTTGGGATCATTGGTATTGCGCTGATGATGGCTGTCACGCTCCGGCTGTATCAGGATTATGACCTCGCGCTGTGGGCAGGGGCACTACTGGCCTTTAATCCCTATCATATCTGGCTCTCCCGGACGGCGCGTCCCTATGCCATGTTGTTCGTGTTTTCCCTGCTGGCTTCTTATTATTTTGTCGTCCTGCTGCGCGACGATCATTCCCGGCGAGATTGGATTCTGTTTGTTCTTTTCAGCACTGCCGCCTACATGACCCATTACTTCGCGGTTGCGCTGCCGCTGGCCCAATATGTGATCTTCGCCTTTGTCCTCCGACGTAAACGGCGTTTCTTCCGACGCTGGATGGTCGCCCAGATGATTGCCGGACTCCCGCTGATCGTGTGGATTTACGCGCTGTCCCGGCAGGATGTGGTCTCGGTTGGCATTGGCTGGATTCCCGCGCCCAACTGGAAAGATCCCGTTTCTGACGCTGTGGAGCATGACGCTGGGCTATGATGGCGGAATGCGGCTGGACGGGTCGATGCGGCTGTATGTCCCGTTGGGGCTGTTGGCGGGGGGAGTGGGATTAGCCGTTGGGGCATACGATGCGGTTCACCATAGGAACACAAATCGGCTTAATTTTTATTGGTTCTGGCTCGTCATTATCCCCATTGTTTTTGTGTTTGTGCTCGCACTTTTTCGATCTCTCTACGTGGATCGCTATTTTACGATGTTCCTGCCCGCCCTTTTGCTGTTGATGCTGCTTGGTTGGAAGCGCCTGCCGCGCTGGGGAACGGCCCTGGCCATGATCTTCATCATCACGGGGCTGTTCAACGTGTTCGTGACCTTTGATCGGGGCGAGAATGAGGTTCAGGATTGGCGTTCGGCGGCAACATACGTCACACAGGAACGGCGGCCCGGTGATGCACTGCTGTTTGAAACACCCATTGATTGGGCTGCTTTCGCCCGCTATGATGGCGGTGTTGATTTGGAACAGGCGTGGCTGCTGGGTGGCTCTGATGTGCAGGAGCAGTATGATCAGCCGGTGCAGCGCGTCTGGGTGATCTATCGCAATCCCGGGAGCCGATGTGCACCGCCAGGGTACTATCCCCGGGTTTGATCCCTTCGCTAAACATGACTCGCCGCTCTACGACTGGCTGCGCGATCACCGAGCAGGGGTCGTGAACAGGGAGCAAAAGGACTTTAACGGCATTACCGTGCTGCTGGTCGAAACGGGAGACGAATTCGCAAAGGGCAGACAGTGAAACGAACCTATCTGATTGTCTTTCTGATGGCGGCGCTGTGGGGAACCGTCCTGGCCCTGCTGATTGATCAGCCGGGATACACGGACGCCTATTATTACTTTAACGCCGGGCAACGGCTGGTGCAGGGCAAGGGGCTGACCGATCCGTACGTGTGGACCTACCTCAATGCCCCGGATCATCTGCCCGGCCCAAGCCAAACCTATTGGATGCCGTTGGAGTCCCTGGCAGCGGCGAGTTCGATGATCGTGTTTGGCGCGAATTTTGGCGCAGCGCAGATTCCCGCCGTACTGTGCTTTGCCGGATTAGTCACAGTGGCTTTCTGGTTGGGCGGGGCTATCGGGCAAACCCGGCGCTATTCGTATCTCGCGGCGCTGCTGGTGCTGTTTAGCGGCTTCTACACGCCGTTTTGGACCACAACCGATACCTTTGCGCTCTATGGACTGATCGGGGCCTCGGCTCTGATCGCTATTGGAAAGAGCCGCGCAACTGGAGATTGGCGCTGGTATGCTCTGGGCGGCGCACTCTCTGCGTTGGCTCATCTGACTCGTGCGGATGGTCTCCTGCTACTGGCGGTACTGGCAATCTGCGCGCTGTGGCCCCAGCCACAGCAATCGCTCCGACAGGGTGTGAAGGGTCTCTTTGTTGGAATTGCAGCCTATTTGCTGGTGATGTTGCCCTGGTTTGTGCGCAATTGGTCCGAAATGGGAACCCCGCTACCTACAGGCGGCACGCAAACGATCTGGCTGCGGGGATACGATGAACTGGTCAACTACCCGCCGGGTACAAGCGCTCAGGCATTTTGGAACTGGGGACTGAGCCACATTCTGCAATCTCGCTGGGAAGCGTTCGTTGCCAACCTGGGAACATTTGTCGCCGTAGAAACATGGGTTGTCCTGGGGCCGTTTGCTCTATTTGGCCTGTGGCGCTGCCGCCGAAACCCATTCTGTTTTGGCGCGCTGTTTTATGCCTTAGGGCTGCATATTGCCATGACCTTCATCTTTGCTTATCCCGGCTACCGGGGCGGCTTGTTCCATTCGTCAGCAGCCCTGCTGCCTTTCTGGGCCGTTAGCGGGCTGATAGGATTGGATCAGAGCATCGGCTGGATGGCAAAGCGGCGGCGCTGGCATAAAGCTCAGGCGCAGGTCGTATTCAGCAGTGCGCTGATCGTGCTGGCTGTGCTGTTGAGCGTCGGGTATCCTGCTCAAGCGAGTGTCGTCCTGGAACAAGAACGGCGATTTTTACCGGGAAATATCCAGCGAGCTACCCGCCAATGCCGTTGTGATGATCAATGACCCCGCAGCGTTCTACTACCACACGAAGCTGTCGGGCGTCGTGGTTCCCAATGCCAGTCCTGATGTGGTACCAACCATTGCCCGGCGCTACGGCGTCACTCATCTCATTCTAGACAAAAACCGGACGGCTCCCTTCAGCGGCCTGTATCTCGGCACGGAACAGCGCGACTTTTTGCAGGACTGCAAGATGATCGCGGGCGATAAACGGATCATGTATTGTCGTTCTCTCGGAGTTCCGGCGAATGAGAAAAAGCCGCCTTGTTGATCAACCTGATCTGCTGATCGCGCTCCTGGCGGGGGTGAGTGTGCTCGTTTATGTGGTGGCAGCGGCGATCATGGACCGGGTGGGCTTCCCGCTCGACGATGCCTGGATTCACCAGACCTATGCGCGCAATCTGGCCCGACACGGCGAATGGGCCTTTGTGCCGGGTCAAACAAGCACGGCCTCAACCTCGCCGCTCTATACACTGCTGCTAGCTGTAGGATATATCCTGCATATCCCGTTTTTCGCCTGGACATTTGCGCTGGGCATGGTAACGCTTGCCGGAGCTGGTTGGTTGGGCCGCCGCCTGGCCGCGATTCTTTTCCCCGATTTGCCTGCACTATGGACTGGGCTGGCTATGGTTTTGGCCTGGCACCTTGTTTGGGCGGCTTCCTCCGGAATGGAAACGATGCTGTTTTGTACGCTCAGCTTGCTGGTTGTGTGGATGGCGTGGCGCGGAATGGCGTGGCGCGAAATGGCGTGGCGCGGTCAGAACAGCGAATTGCTCTCTCCTTCAGCGTTAGCCAGTCGCGGATTCTGGTTTGGGCTGGCAGGCGCGGCTCTGACTCTGACACGGCCCGAAGGTCTGGGATTAGTCGGGTTAGCGGCGGGCGCTGTCCTTGTTAGCCAACCTCGCCGGAACTGGCTCGCCTGGGGTGGCGGTGTGGCGGCAGGATGGCTGTTGGGGGCGGCTCCGTACATTGCCTGGAACTATCATATCAGCGGCGACTTTCTGCCCAGCACCGCGTCCGCTAAACAAGCTGAATACGCAGTTTACCTCAAACTCCCTTTGTGGAAGCGCTACTGGCGTTTGCTGCTGCCCGTAATTGCCGGGGGCCAGTTTTTGCTGCTGCCCGGTGTGGCTATGGCGCTCATTACCCTGGTGAAGGAGCACAAGGATCGCCGCATTCTATTGCTGATGCTGCCCTTTGCCTGGATTTTCGTCCACCTATCGGCCTATGCACTGCGTTTACCTGTTTCGTACCAACACGGGCGCTACGTGATCCCGATTCTGCCCCATTTACTGCTCTATGGGGTGGGTGGCACGCTCCAGATCGTCAGAGCAGGACGTTTTGGCCCGGTCCAGCGCGTATTGAGCCGCAGCCTTGCCCTGTCCGCCGCCCTCACTATGGTCGGATTTTGGATACTTGGGGCGCGGATCTATGGCACCGACGTACGTATTATCAATACTGAAATGGTTGATACTGCGCGATGGATCGAAGATAACCTGCCTTCCGATCAACTGCTGGCGGTGCACGATATCGGCGCGCTTGGTTATTATGCGCCGCGCCCGATTCTCGATCTGGCTGGTCTGGTCAGCCCGGAAGTCGTGCCTATTATCCGGGATCACGATGCGATTATGCGCCTGATGTGCCAGCGCCATGTGCACTATATGATGGCCTTCAGCGATCAACTGCCTGTCCCAGCAGATGATCCTCGACTGGGAGAAATGCCTCTCTTTACAACTCATGCCCGCTTTGCGCCTGCTGCTGGAGGGAGCAATATGGCTGTCTATGAACTGCACTGGCAGGCATCGTGTAATTAACTCGCCGCTGAAAGCCTTGTTTGCCCCCCGATTTTCACCTATGGTATACTCGCAGAAAAGCGCGAAATATTTACGATTTTTACCGATGTGGTAGATATGACTGAGGAAACGGTCTCTCGATGGAACGAAACCAGGCGAAAGACGCCTTGAGGAAAATAACCGTTGTTCTGGTGGACGATCATCCTGTTTTTCGCCAGGGATTGCGCAACGTGTTCAGCACAGAAGACGATATCCAGATCATTGCAGAAGGCGCAAGCGGCGAACAGGCCCTCGAACTGGTCCATTCCTTACAGCCTGATGTTCTGCTGCTGGATATTAATCTGCCCGGCATTAATGGCTTGCAGGTGACAAGCCGCCTGAAAACCGATCATGCATCAACCGCGATTGTCTTATTGACAGCCTACGACGATATGGAACAGGTTCTCCATGCCATGCGCTCAGGGGGGGCTGCCTACTGTCCGAAGGACATCGAGCCGGAAATCTTGATCGATGTCGTTCGAAAAGTCGCTCACGGTTTCTTTATCGTGGGGAAGCAGATCTTTGACGAAGAAGGACTGCGGAACTGGTTAGATGCGGGCGTAGAAGCGGCAACCGGGCCTTATATGGTCGACCCGAATGAGCATTTTGTGCCCTTAAGCCCGCGCGAAATGGAAATCTTGCAGTTCGTGACACAGGGTAAAAGCAACAAAGAAATTGCACAGTCGCTTGGTATCAGCCATCAGACTGTGAAGAATCACATGACGTCTATTCTGAAAAAGCTTGATGTTCGCGATCGGACTCAGGCGGCGGTGTATGCATTACGCCGAGGGTGGGTACGTACCAGCGCTCCGGTTAGTAACGAAGACGAATAGGTTAGTGGGGTAAGGGAAGGGATAACAATGGCTAGTGCCACTGGTTCAAAAGAAGAACTCCTGGCTGAGTTTCGAGCTGAGTATGAGCGGATCCAGTCTCGGATCCGGGAAAATCAGCAGTTGATCGATCAGAGCCAGTTGGAAGTGGATCGGCTGCGCGAACGAAACGTCACCATCAGCACCCAACTGCGGCGCGTGGAAGGCAGCTTTGATACTGTTCCGCGTTCCGATATCAAGGCAGCGTATGATGACACGCTAGATGCCAAAACGCGCCTGTTAACGATGCAGGGCCAGCTCGAAAAGTTAAAAAGCAACCAGGAAGAACTGAGGCATTTTGAAGAACTTCTGGGGCGCTTACTGGGACAGGTTCAGGGTATTGCCGTTGATCAGCTGCCTCCTTCGCTGCCTGCGTCGAACGCTGTTTATACGGGAGAGGTGGGTGGGCGTCTGCCGGCGAAAACAGTGGTCAGTATCGTCGAAGCGCAGGAGTCTGAGCGCCAGCGTCTGGCGCGCCAAATGCATGATGGCCCTGCCCAATCACTGACCAACTTTATTCTTCAAGCTGAGATCTGCCAGCGCTTGTTCGAACGCAACCCGGATCGTGCGGGCGAAGAATTGAACAATCTGAAAACTGCCGCCAGTTCTACCTTTCAAAAAATACGCGACTTCATCTTCGACCTGCGCCCCATGATGTTGGATGATTTAGGCCTGGTTCCTACAATCCGCCGCTATGTAGAAGCTTATCAGGAAAAAGCTGGGATTCAAACTCAACTGAATATCCTGGGCGACGAGCGGCGTTTGCCCAGCCATATTGAAGTGATGATGTTCCGCTCTATCCAGGAAGTCATGAGCATGTCTCGCGACAATCTGAGTGCGAAACATATCAATATCGTGTTAGACGTCGGTCCCGACTGGCTCAAGGCGACGTGCGAGGCCGATGGGCGCGGCTTCGATTCGGAACAGGTTTTTGCCGATAATGGCCGAGAGAATGTTTTTGGTTTGAATACCCTTCGAGAACGGATCGAATTGGTTGGGGGCCGGTTTGAGGTTACGAGCGCGCCAGAGGACAACAGCCGCTTTGTGATTCTCTTGCCAGCAGGCGGGTAATTCTCTCCTCAACAAGAAATTGAAGTGGTATAAGTGGGTGGTGAGTTTTTATAAGCGCCACCTTTTTGTTTGGTTTTATTTACCGATAGGACTATCGGGCTGTTTGCACATTTTTCACATCAGACTACACTAGGTGGAACAATAAACGTCGCCATAAGCACAAGTAAAGTCAGACAATCAATCATTGGGACTTTCTAATGATTCTAATGATTGGTGATGAGTTTTGAATGAACGTATGATAAGCTTAGGAGAGCGGCGTCTTCTTGTGGTACATTTTGAGGTGGGGACGCACGCCAGATTTTAATGAACATTGCGAAGCGATACGCAATCCGTTGGAGGATAATCCATGCGAGGTCGAGTAATAATTTTAATAGGAGCTATCGTCCTCTTGGGTATTGTGGCAGCAGTTCTTCTGCTGTCGGGCGGCAATAAGGACAAAGAACCCGCCGCAACAGAGACTGCAGGAGGCGAAGCTCCATTCGTGCCCGGTGGCGGACAGTCCGATGGCTCCGGGGGAAATGGGAATAGTGGCTTGCAGGCTGCTGAACCGATGGTTGATATTGTGATTGCTGTTCAGGATCTGCCGCGTGGTATGGAAATCCCCGCAGATGGCGTTGCCCTGCTACCCTGGCCTGAATCGGCACTTCCTGAAGCGACCAACTACTTTACCGATGTTGATGATGTGATTGGCCGTATTGCCCGCACCGACATTTTCCGTGGCTCTCCCGTTCTCAGCCGCCAGATTGTGGACAAATTAAGCGATATCGCTGCGGTGGGCTCGGATGCTGCTGCTGTTTTGCCAGCTGGCCGGGTTGCTTTGTCGGTGCCCCTGGACCCAACTGGCCTGGGGCAGGTTGCATACGCAATTCAGGACGGCGATTACGTTGATATCATCTTGTCATTCCTGTTCATCGATGTCGATGAAGATTTCCAAACGCGCCTTCCCAACAATGTTTCGGTGATTACTCGCCTGGAAACCGGTGAACTGAGCATTGGCGCGCCCCAGCAAGGCCGCCAGGAACCCAGCACACTGTCTGCAGAAGGTGTTTTAGTTGGCCCCACTGAACAACAGCGTCCGCGTTTGGTCACTCAGCGAGTTATCAGCGATGCCTTTGTCGTTCATGTCGGCTATTTTGCCGAGGGTGGCAATTTTATCGGTGCGACTCCTACGATGATGGAGGTGACACCTATTCCGCCTCCACCCGGCGAAGGCACGCCTCAGGCCGCGGCGGTTCCAACACTGGCCCTGTCACCGACGCCATTTGCGCCAATCATCATTACTCTGGCTGTAACTCCGCAGGAAGCGTTGATTATGGCGTGGGCCATTGATGCGCAGATTCCGATTACGCTCACCCTGCGACAGGCCGGCGATCATACTCCCGGAGCGCCGCTGGAAGCTGTTACTCTGGAATATATGATCCGCAACTTCAACATTGCCCAACCTGCTGCACTGCCGTTCGCCCTGGAACCTCCCATCACCAGCGTTCGCCGTTTCGACCTAAACAGTCTGTATAAGTTCCTGAGCGCGAACATGGACCAGACAACGAATCAACCGCAGTAGCGTTCGATAAATCTGAACGTGTGGGGGTAGTCGTGTGAATAGGAAGAGCACATAGCGATTGAACTTTCTGTTGTGTGCTCTTCTATGTTTTAGGCTCCACAACGGTTTAGGGTCGGTGTATTGTAGTGGAATGAAGGATAAAAACGAATGAGTAGCGGATCTCAAAAAGACGTCATCAAGGTGTTAATCGTTGATGACATTCCCGATACGCGGGAAAACCTTCGGAAATTGCTCGCGTTCGAGTCGGATATACAGGTTGTTGGAGCTGCTGGTTCTGGACGCGAGGCTGTGCAGATGGCGGCTGAGGTAAAGCCAGATGTCGTCCTGATGGACATCAATATGCCAGATATGGACGGTATCACGGCGACTAAGCTGATCAGTACGACGGTACGTACGGCTGCGGTTGTAATTATGTCGGTCCAGAGTGAACCCGGCTATTTGCGCCAAGCTATGCTAGCTGGCGCGCGCGATTTTTTGACCAAGCCCATTTCCAGTGAAGAACTCTATACGACGATCCGCCGCGTCTATGAACGCAACGAGCCAATCCGGCAGCAAGAAGCACAGATGGGGGCCGCGCCTGTTCGTACAGCCGCGGCGCGCGTTGATCCGACACTGCCCGTTCCTACCTTATCGCCACAGCTTCCCGGTGCAGGGCATATTGTTGTTGTTTACAGCCCCCAAGGTGGTGTTGGCGCGACAACGCTGTCAACTAATCTTGCTGCTGCCCTGATGCGTGCCGATACCCGCGTGTTGTTAGTGGACTGCAATCTGCAATTTGGCGATGTTGATGCCTTCCTCAATCTTCAGGCTCAATCTAATATTGCCAGTCTCACCAAAGCGGTGAGCGACGTTGATCAGCAGATGATTGATAACGTGTTGGTGACTCATGCCAGTGGATTAAAAGTCCTGGCAGCGCCGTCTCATCCTGAACAGGCTTATGATGTTGATCCAGAAGCCGTAAAGGAGCTGGTTAGTCTCCTGGCAGCAAGCTATGATTTTGTTATAGTCGATACATCAACTCAATATGATGCGACCACGTTGAAGCTGTTTGAGATTGCAGATCGCATTGTGTTGGTTTGTGTTCCGACCATTCCAGCTATTCGAAACGTGCGCAAGGTGCTAGATCTTTTTGACAACCTCACCGATCCGGCTGGATTGACAGAAAAAGTCGTATTTGTTCTAAACCAGGTTTCGAATGATAAGGGGCGTGGCACGGTTCCGGCAGCTTCTATCGAAACGCATCTCAAACTGACGGTTGCGGCCTCTATTCCCTTAGATGAACGAATAGTATTGACCTCTGTCAATCAAGGTGTACCGTTGGTTGCAAACCGGAGCCTTAAAACTCGGTCGCCGGGGCGTGAAATGGTTGAACTGGCTGAATTAATCCGACATGTTGTTGAGGCAAATACGACCGTGCAGGCCGGAAAACTCAGCGACGTTAGTCGTGGTAAAAAGAAATAGTGTGGGTATTGAAATCGGTCGAGTGGGAATCAAGGAGGTTGTGCGATGTCGCTGTTAAGGCGTATTGAGCGTGGCGGACAGGGTGGGGGCCCAGAAGACGATAAGTCAAAGCTCTCCCAGGCACGGCGCAGGACACCTGTGCCGCCCCCAGCAGGCGGAAATGTATCTCGCCCAGATGGCAGTAACTATGTAGACCTGAAAGTCCGAGTGCAGAATAAACTTCTGGCTGAGTTGGATACGAGTGTTGATCCACGCTCACCTGACATCAGAGCTACGATTGAAGAACTGTTTACAACCATTCTCTCGGAAGAAAGCATTGTGCTTGGCCGTGTTGAGCGCCAGCGGTTGTTTGAAGCCATCGTTGCTGAAATCCTCGGCTTTGGCCCCCTGGAACCCCTGCTGGCTGACGAGACCATTACAGAAGTGATGGTCAATGGCGCAAAGAATGTCTATATTGAACGCGCTGGTAACCTGCTGCGTTCGAATGTCACCTTTGAAGATGAAGATCATGTACTGCGTGTTTTGGACCGCATTGTAGCGCCGCTGGGCCGCCGTATTGACGAAAGCTCACCGACCGTAGACGCCCGCCTGCCCGATGGTTCGCGTGTGAATGCCGTCATTCGTCCTATTGCACTGTGTGGCCCCACAATCACTATCCGTAAATTCTCCAAACGCCCCTTCACGATTGAAGATCTGATCCGCTTTGGCTCAATGACACCGGAAATCGCTGAGTTCCTCCGCGCGTGCGTTATTTCGCGGTTAAATGTCGTCGTATCGGGTGGTACAGGATCGGGCAAAACCACGCTGTTGAATGTGCTTTCCGGCTTTATCCCGAATGATGAGCGGATTGTAACCATCGAAAATGCGGCTGAGCTCCAGCTTCGCCAGGAACATGTTGTCTCATTGGAAAGCCGCCCACCCAATATTGAAGGACGTGGCGCGATCACGATTCAGGATCTCGTGGTTAACAGCTTGCGTATGCGCCCCGACCGGATCGTTGTCGGGGAGTGCCGTTCGGGCGAGGCGCTGGACATGCTCCAGGCCATGAATACGGGCCACGATGGATCGCTAACCACGCTGCACTCCAACAGCCCGCGTGACACGCTGGCCCGTTTGGAAGTCATGTGCTTGATGGCTGGTATGGACCTGCCTGTTCGTGCTATTCGTGAACAAGTTGCCTCGGCTATCGACCTGGTTGTTCACCAAGAACGTATGCGTGATGGTACGCGAAAGATTACGAAAGTCACCGAAATCCAGGGCATGGAAGGTGATGTGATCACCATGTCCGACATTTTTGAGTTTGAACAGACGGGCATCGAAGCAGGTAAGGTTATCGGGCGAATTCGTCCCACGGGGCTTCGCCCGAAGTTCATCGACAATATCGAAGCGTCGGGTATCCATCTGCCGCCATCGGTATTTGGTATCGGCATGTCTCGCTACTAAAAGTAAATCGCCAGATGGCCGGGTGTATGCAATATATTCCCGGCCCACAGGGGTTCCGTTTACTGGTAGTTCGTGGTGTACAATAGAGTTTAGACGCGAGAGCGTTGCGGGAGGTTCATGACGTATGGGAACTGAAATATTGATCGCTGGCGCAGCCGGCATTGTGGCAGTGCTCATCCTGGTGGTTGGCATTGTCAGCATGCGGTCGCAGCGCGAGCAAGATATCGAGGAACGCCTGGGGCGTTATACGTCTGAGTATGGCAGTATGCTTGCCGGGTTTGAAGGAGACGCATCTAGCGGGCAGGCAACTGACGAGACGAGCATTATTGCTCGCCGTCTGGATGCTGCCCTCGAAGACCGGGAATTTGCCAAAAAATGGCGCGTCCAGTTAGCACGTGCCGACCTCAAGTTAACGGTTGGCGAATTTTTCGCGATGCATATCATTGCCAGCATTGGTGGCTTTCTGCTCGGCTGGCTGCTAATCTTTGGAAATCCTATTGGTGGTGGCGTAGCTGGTGTCGCAGGGTTCTTCTTCCCACGACTCTATGTGGCTCGTAAACAAGGCCAACGGCTTCGCTCATATGAAACCCAACTGCCCGATACGCTATCTCTATGGGTAAACGCTCTGCGCTCCGGTTATTCGGTGCTGCAATCAATGGAAGCGATTGCCAAAGAAGCCGCAGAGCCAACTGCGACTGAGTTTAAGCGTGTGGTGCAGGAAGTCCAGTTGGGCATTCCGATGCAGGATGCTCTGGCGCACCTTCTCAATCGTATGCCAAGCGAAGACATGGACCTCGTTAACACGGCAGTGAATATTCAACGCGAAGTCGGTGGTAACCTTGCTGAAATTCTGGAAGCCATTGGACATACGATCCGCGAGCGTATCAAGCTGAAGGGCGAGATTCGCGTATTGACGTCCCAGGGACGAATTACGGGCTGGATCATTTCGATGCTACCCATTGTTCTGACCCTCTTCCTGATGGTGATCAGCCCCAGCTATATGGGAGGCATGATCAAAAACCGCATGTGTGGGTGGCCCATGTTAGGCTGTGGTCTTGGTCTGATTGGAACGGGCGCTGCTGTAATTCAGAAGATCGTAAGTATTGATTACTAGACAGGAGGATCAGCGATGGGTCTAGTTGGTATCCTCGCACTCATCATTATCGGTATAGTCCTGCTGGCAGGCCTAATCATCGTCGGTATGCGAGAGGATTCGGGAGAAGACCCCCTACAGAAACGCCTGGCTGAGTATGCCGACCGTGAACTACCAGCATCACTGGAAGAACTGGAACTGTCTCTCAGTGTCCAGGAGCGCGTCATTGTACCTATGTATAAGGCGCTGGCGCGCTTCGCAGTCAAGTTTACTCCCGAAAATCAGATTGACGAGGTTCGCCGCCAGATTGAACTGGCCGGAAAAACTCAGTCAATGGAGCCGGTAACGTTTTTCGGCCAGCGCATTGCGCTGACACTGGCCATGGGTGGTGGCGCATTCGCTTTGTTCTTCTTCGTAACGGACTGGGGCGTTGTTAAAGGTATTCTTGGCACCGTTATTGGCGCATTACTCGGCTACTATCTGCCTATGTTGCAGTTGAAGGGCCAGATTCGCCGCCGCCAGGATGAAATCGTAAAAGCCCTGCCCAACGCGCTCGACCTGCTGACGATTTGCGTGGAAGCCGGACTGGGTTTTGAACAGGCAATGGGCAAGGTATATGAAAAGTGGGACGACGACCTGGCTATCGCTTTCGGGCGTGTCTTGCAGGAAATCCAGCTCGGTAAACGCCGCAGCGAGGCGCTGCGCGACATGTCGAATCGCATGGATGTGCAGGACGTAACCAGTTTTGTCGCTGCGCTGATCCAGGCGGAACAACTTGGAGTGAGTATCGCCAAAATCCTCCGCATCCAGTCGGACCAGATGCGTGTCAAGCGCCGCCAGCGTGCCCAGGAAAAGGCACAGCAAGCTCCTGTCAAAATGATGATCCCTATGGTTTTGCTGGTCTTCCCGTCGATCTGGATCGTACTGTTGGGCCCGTCCATCATTATTATGCTCGATTCGGGTGTTATGGGGAGTTTTTAGCGCAGCGTTTATCGCAGGAGCCATTCCATGCGGGGTGGCAATGATTGATCATAAACATAGCCGATTAACACTCCTTGCACGGCAGGTTACGGAAGCGGCACTGGATCTGATTTTCCCGCCGATTTGCGTCAACTGTGCCCGTGTGGGGAGTTTTTTGTGCCCACGATGTCTCGCTGCCCTACAACCCGCCCCAACCCGGCAGGTGACTGGTTTCGACGCTGTACGAGCCGCTGTTAATTATGAAAATGCCGCCAGCGCGGCAATTAAGGCTCTCAAATATGAGGGACAAACTCGTCTTGCCATACCTTTGGGAGAGCTTGTGCTGCGCGCTATTGATCCCGAACAGTGGCCGGTTGAGATTGTAACGGCTGTTCCCCTCCATTCTGCACGCTTGCGCGAACGAGGCTATAATCAAGCTGCATTGCTGGCTGAAACGATTGCCTACCAGCGAGGCTGGTTGTTCTGTCCTGCCTCTCTGGAACGAGGGCGAGAGACGCAAAGCCAGGTTCATCTAAACGCTGTGGAGCGTCAACAAAATGTTGCAGGCGCTTTTAGTGCCGATTCCAGACTCGTGTATGGGAGGACCGTTTTGCTGGTGGATGATGTGCTGACGACGGGTGCGACCCTATCGGCGTGTGCCCTTGCTCTTCGCCAGGCGGGAGCAGCGCAGATTTATGGAGCAACAGTCGCGGCGGCCCTATTCACAAATCAGTCGTGAGGTTGGCGGTGGCGTTTTATTGCCCCGTTAAAGTTCATTTACTGCATGCAAAAAGGAGCAAGTTATGGAACTCAAGATTCAGGCGCGCAATGTCGATGTTACTCCTCGCCTGCAGGAACATATCGAGAAAAAGGTCAGCAAACTGGATCGTTATTTGCCGAACATTCGTGAACTGCGTGTGGATCTGGCCATGGAACATCGTAAGCAAGGGCAAGATCAGTGTATTGCCCAACTGACCCTGCGTAACACACGCGGAGTCATTCTGCGCTCTGAAGAAAAGAAACAGACTGATTTGATGGCTGCACTCGATGTGGCTATGGATAAGATGTATCGCCAAATCGAGCGATACAAGGGAAAGCGGAAGCGTCGTGGGGCAGATCGCTTTGCCGAGACAGATGCAGATCTGGCAGCGGTCGAACCTGTTCCGGGTGAGGTGGAGACTGAGGAAGAGAAAACCGCTGTTGTTCGCCGTAAACGTGTTAATTTGGTCCCGATGACTGAAGATGAAGCTATTGATCAGATGGAACTATTGGGACACAGCTTCTTCATTTTCTACAATGCGGAAACGGCGAAAATCGGCGTGTTGTACCGGCGTGAAGATGGCAATTACGGCGTATTGGAACCCGACCTCTAAATCTTGTTCTTGTAATATGGGGCCGGGGGTGGGTGATCTGCCCCCGGCCTTTTGAATTATTCTGCCTGTGAGGAAAATATGCGTCTGGGAACAGTAGGCGCTGTGATTATGACTGGGCGCGGCGGTCCAACCCCCCAGGAAGAATTAGTTGAACGGGCTGTTCAGGCGGCTGTACTGGATCTATTGGATGTTTTGAACGCCCAGAGTGTACACCCCATCATTGTCGCAGGCCCGGAACTGAATTGGCTCCCCGGCGATTTAGCGATTACCTGCGATGTTGATCAAGAGCCATTTCACTTCGGCAGGCGTTTGGCTGGATTGATTGAGCAGTATAAGCTTTCGCCTGTCATGTACTTCGGAGCGGGCAGTGCGCCCCTGCTTAACCAAGAAATGCTTGGCCTGATGCAGGGCATGTTATTCCAGTCAGAATTTGGGCAGGGTTCGCAGATTCCTACTCACATCGCCCTGACCAACAATCTCCATTCGAGTGACTGGATTGGCCTGACTCACACGAATGACGCTTTGGCGATCATCCGGCAGGCTGAGCGCGATAACAGCCTTGCCTGGATGCTCCAAGAGAACTGGGATTTTGACGTGCGTGTCTTATCGGGGGTCAGACCAGCTTCCAGCATGGATATTGACACGCCCGCTGACCTCGCCGTTCTGCACCACCATCCTGCTTGCCCGCCGCATCTGGCGGAAGCACTGCGTGACCCTCTCCTAGACCGTATTCCAGTGGAGCAGATTGTGGATCTCGCCGTGCAGGGTGGCAAACGACTGACGCTGATTGGGCGTGTATCTCCGTTAGCATGGCAGGCCCTCAACAAAGCGACCCAATCCTGGCTGCGCGTTTATTCTGAGGAGCGCGGTATGGTTGCCAGCGAACGGCTTGATCGTGGAGAGGTGCGTTCACTGCTAGCCAAACTGCTCGACCTGTTGGGGCCAGAAGGGTTCTTCGAAGAACTGGCAACGATGAGCGACGCGGCGGTTATCGACACGAGGGTTCTGATGGCTGCCAGCGGGCACTATCCTGGAAATGCGGATCGCTTTGCCTCCGATCTTTTCTGGATAGACCCTATTCAGAATGAATGGCTGCGATCCTTCACAGTGGCAGCGGCAAATGCACCTATTCCGGTCCTGCTGGGTGGGCATGGTGTCGTTGCCGGGGGATTGTATGCGCTGGCCGAGATTATTTCGGGGCGGCGGAATGCGCGTTAGCCGCGCGAACGAGCCGACGCAGATAGACATATTTCTGCAACTCGTACCACGCCATCAGCAGGCTTAAGTGCAGCCCGTGCAGTCCGTCGCGGTAGCCTTTGAGCGTGATATAGCGCCAGATAAACTGCCGGACGGGTTGCGTTATATATTTGTGGGGTCGGGGCTGGATGCCTTCTTCAAGGAGAATCTGAGCGTCGTACTGCACATAGCGCCGCTGTTTTTCGCGGAACTGGGCCAAACTGCGATAGTTGTAGTGGGTAAACGGGACGGTTAGATAGCCAGCTTCTCCTTCGAGCAGAACCAGTTCGTGAACCTTGCGCTCCGGATCGTACCGGGCGCAGCCTCTCTTAAGCAGACGCAGTTGATAATCGGGATACCAACCTGTGAAGCGTGTCAGCTTGCCAAAAATGTAGTTGTGGCGCGGAATCCAGTAGCCATTATATTTGCCCGTGACAATTAGTTTGCGAATTTCAACAGCCTGTTCAGCGCTGGATCGTTCATCGGCATCAATAAACAGAATCCAACCGGCTGTGACTGCCTCAAGCGCGGCATTGCGCTGCTGGGCGAAATTTTCAAAACGATTCTGTATCACTTCTGCCCCGGCGGCCCGGGCAAGTTCCACGGTTCGATCCTGGCTGAACTGGTCAAAAACCACTACACGATCTGCCCAACGCACGCTTGTGACACAGTCTGTCACATGAGCTTCTTCGTTCCACGTCAAGATAACTGCCGCAAGGGTGGTTTCACTCATGACATGTCCTTACAGGTTGGCAACGGTCTGATAAGCATCAATGAGGGCATCACGCTCCTCCGGTTCGAGTTCGCCCCGGCGTGCCAGCTTGATTTGCCGCCGCATGCCCAGCCGGACGATAGCACGCGCCAAAATCCGCCGGGGGATCGAATAATGCTGATCGAACAGACGGAAACGGCTGCGCCATAGATTGACCACACTTTGCGGGCGAACCTGCCGCGTGCTCTGTCCTGCCAGATGGATTACTTTGGCGGTCGGTACGCAGTAGATTTCCCACCCTGCCTGCCGGATGCGTTTGCTCCAGTCAATCTCCTCGCAGTACATAAAATACCGCTCATCGAACAGGCCCGTTTGTTCAATCACCTCGCGCCGGAGCATCATCGTCGCGCCGAGCGTGTGATCAACCGGGAAAGGCTGCGTGCCCTCATAGGCCCGGCGCGGATATCGCCCGTTCAGCGCGCTGTCATAGAGGCGGCCTGGCATGGGAAACAGATCGATCATCAACTGCCACAGCCCTGGAAAGTGAAAGGCGCTGTGTTGAAAACTGCCATCTTCATAAAAAAGCCGCGCGCCTGTTACTCCGGCTTTGGGCAGGCTGAACAGGGCGTCGAACAAGGCGCGAGTTGCACCGGGATGCGTTCGAGTATCCGAGTTGAGCAGGTAGACCGCCCTGGGCAGCGATGATTCTGAGCGGCTGCCGGGTGTCTCTGAAAAGCCAATTTGCCGCAGCGCGCAGTTGTTGCCACCCGCAAAGCCAAGGTTGCTGGGGCAACGAATCAGCTTTACCTGGGGAAACTCCTGGGCAACTGCTTCGGCTGATCCGTCGGATGAGGCATTATCCACCACCCACACCTCGCTGTCTGGCCCGTTTGCTGCCAGATCCGCATACAGGGTGCGCAGAGCATCCAGGGTAAGTTCGCGGGTGTTCCAGGAAACGATGATAACGGCGAGTTCGACCATCAAACCTTACCTGTCAAAAAACAAACGGCGCAGAACTGATCCTGCGCCGTGACTATCCCCGTTCATTCCACCTACTGCACGTAGACCATATCCCACTTTGCGAGCGACAGCATTTCAGCAAAGGTATCGAACTGGGCGTGTGTGACCGGAATAATCCCCGATGCGCCGTCCAGCAGTTCGCGCAGGCGGGCTGATCCATCTTCGGAATCAGTAAAGAAATCGCTGATCGTCGTGACCAGCAGCGCGCGCATGGGCTGGCCAGGGAAAATCGTCTGGGGCGGCAGGAGAAGGGTCTCGTAGGGAACTACGTTGGATGCGTATCCATCCCAATTCGAAAAATTGGTCGGAACGGCTGTTTCTCCGGCAGGGATCAGGACTTTCACTGTATTTTCGACGTCGTCGCTGGATACGGACTGCCCAATAGCATCCAGAGCATCCAGCAGATCATCTACCAATCCGTCATAAGCATCCGCCGGAATGCTGGCGGCGGCACAGTCGCCCTTGTAGAGAGCGAGCATCAGATCGATATCCGTTGGATAGCTGTTCACCGCGCTTAACTGCGTGAAGGGATCGACGTTCTGACTGGACAGCAGAATACCCGGAAAAACCCAACTGGTGAAGACATCCTGCTCATCGCTGCGGCAGAAAACCCGTCCAGTCAGGTCTGCAAGACTGTTCACATCGGGGCGTGCAATGATCTCAGCCGTGCGTCCGACACTTGCCCGGCTGCCTTTGGATCGGGTGATAGCAAGGGCGGGCTCTGCCTCACAGTTGTTATGAGCAACGACCGCACTAAACGAATTGACCCAGATCAACGTGGGGTTACCCTCTGCCGTGCGACCGCATACTGCGTCCAGTGCCGCAGCGGGGCTCACAAAATCGACTACAACAGTCAGATCAGAGATCGTGATTCCCAGTTCATCCTGAAGCAGGGCATTCAGTTCATCTTCGATATACCCCTCCAGTTCGGTTCCTGACGCCTTGGTATCATTGTTGACACTGGCGTCGGGTAGAGCAAACAGAATCTGGATCGGACGCTGGCGGCTACCAATCACGGGCGCGCCAGGACCTTCGGGCAGTGGTGTTGAGCGCAGCGTGGGGGTGGGCAGAACGCGAGTCGGCCTGCGCACGGGCGCATTATTATTGTTGTTCGAGTTGTCACTGCCACCGCAACTCGTGATGAGCATTGCCAGCACGATTACAGCGCAGACGAAAATTATAATCTGGCGGTTAATGGTGCACCTCCTGGAGAACCTTTGCCCCACATGGTACAGCAGTTGTTTTTGTGCGGCAAGCGGCTCATTGGGCATTATCCTCAATGGAGGCGACCAGTTCGACCTCACGCGCACCCACGCGGCGCTGAGAAGCGGCAATGCCGACATCTTCGTGAATCAAGCCCGCCCAACAATCCTGGGGATTCCGCGCCTTGCGAATTTCGGTCATTCGAACGGCCCCCCAGACTTCGGCTTTCTGGCCAGGGCGCAAGTAATAATACGTTTCGCCCGTTTCCTCATCGTAGACGGTCTCAAGTTCATCTAACGGACCCAGTGCCCAGCGCCAGGGAAAGTCGCTGTAAGCGGTGTCGCAGTCGATGCCCACGCGCCACGCGCCAGATTGTTCGTACGCTTCCAGGGTGCTTGCCTTCTGCGTAAAATCGTACACTGTACCGGGGAATGGTCCAGCCGTGCGGATCGGTGTTGCACCATAATTCGAGACGGTCAGTTTAAAGATCAACATATCGCCCAGCGGCATCGTGATTGTTGTCAGCGAGGAATCAACCCCCTCCGGAATGGGGATGAGATCGCCCTGGACATCCCCGTCATTGTGATATTGTTCATCGAAAGGGGCCGTTTCGAACAACACCACCGCGCCTGTTGTTTGCGGCACGATCTCGGCCTGGGGCAGCCCTCCGTCCTGCAAGGTAAGCTGGCCTTCGCGCACAATCCGCTGTCCTTCGGCATCCTGAGCAACCGCATAAACAGTGTATGTGCCATCGTCGGGCGGTTCCATGCCCTGATCAACACCGCCGTCGTAATCAAACTCATGGTTGCCCATATCGCCCGGATCGCGACCTTTTTCGCGCTCGGATAGGTAGTACTGCTGACCGTCTGGATCCTGAAGATAAACGTTGAGGTCGGCGGGCTTTTCCAGGTAGACATTAATATCGGTCCGGTCGCGCACGCCATCCTGATTGGGCGTGAATACGTCCGGGTCGATTTCGAATGCGGAGATAACGGGCAGGGCGCTGTCCGCATCGACAATATCGAGGGTTCCCGCCGTTTTTTTTGTTTCGTCAGAGCCTACTGCCTCGATGGTCCAGGCATAGTGTCCATTTGGGATCAGGCGGCGTTCGATGCGGCCCGGAATCGACTCGTCTGGTTGGGTATAGCCGTCCACAATGCCGCTGAACAAGACGCTGTAATCGCCTTTGGTCCGGCGCTCATTCTGGCGAAAATAAAAGCGCTGCCCATCCTCACTATCGAGATAAATTGAAACGTGTGCCGTGCGCGCCAGTGAATAGCGAATTGTCGTCAGATCGTCCAGACCGTCTGCATTGGGTGAGATTTGTGTTTTGTCAAAGTCCGCAGCAGAGAGCAAGGCGACAGGAGGACGCAGCAGCAGATAACCGATGATGGCAACGACGAGCAGCGCGGCCAGAGCAGCGAACGTTGTAAGTAGTTTAGGCACAGACATACCACCGATCCTTTTCGTGTAGACTGAGCGATTATGCCATGCCCCTGTCGATTACACCACCCTGTCAGGTAATCGTCTAATAAGCGCCCAATTGTGGGATTGTGGGATAACTTTAACCCTTGTAAGCCGCCGTTTTAAGCGGTAGTATGTGGCATATGTGGGATAAATTGGCGTAGGCGCTCCGTGCGCCTTTTGCCTTCTTTAGCGGTGGGATAAACAATCGAGGATCAATTTCTGCGCATGGCATCATCTTACGACGAAGCTCTGGATTATCTATACAGCTTTATCAACTGGGAAGTCGAGCGGCACGTTCGCTATTCGCCTGAGGCCATGACGTTGGATCGCCCGCGCCGTGTCCTGGCCGCTCTGGGCAATCCCCAGGATCGCTATCCCATCATCCATATTACAGGAACCAAGGGCAAGGGATCGGTTGGCGCAATGTGCGCGTCGGCGCTGGAAAGATCAGGATTGAGGACGGGGCTGTATTCGTCACCTCACCTGCAAGACTTCCGCGAGAGGTTCCGCATTAATAACGAGCTGATTTCGCCGGAGGACTTTACAGCGCTGCTCAACCAGATGCGCCCCGTATTAGAGTCTGATCCCTGATATCACCTGGTTCGAGGTAACGACGGCCCTGGCTTTTCTCTATTTTGCCGCGCAGGAAGTTGATGCAGCGGTGATCGAAGTGGGGTTGGGCGGGCGGCTGGATGCCACTAACGTGGTCACTCCGGTTGTCTCGGTGATCACCAGTCTGAGCTACGACCATATGCATCTACTAGGCGATTCGCTGGCGTCGATTGCCCGCGAAAAAGGCGGAATCATTAAGCCAGGTGTTCCTGTTGTCAGCGCGCCCCAACCCCCAGAAGGATTGGATGTGCTGAACGAGATCGCCGCTGAACGCGCTGCTCCCATGATTCTGGTGGGGCGTGATTGGCTTTATGAGCCGCTTGATAATAGCTGGAACGGCCAAACATTTCGCGCCGGGCCAGCAGGCCAGCCGCTGGAGCGCTATTGTACAGCACTGTCCGGTGAACATCAGGCGCTCAACGCGACGGTTGCTCTGGCCGCATTGGAACAAGTGCGCGAGGCAGGCGTTCCCGTCGCCTGCGAAGGGGTTCAGGCCGGATTAGCGTCCGTCGATTGGCCAGGCCGCGTTGGAAGTCGTCCAACGTAAGCCCCTGCTCTGTTCTGGATGCAGCTCACAATGCGGCATCGGCGCGCCGACTGAGCGCGGCCCTGGATCGAATTATTCCCGCAGCGCCCGTTGGCGCTCGTTTTTGGCGCGTCGGCAGATAAAGATGTCAGCGGAATGTTTGACGCGCTGCTGCCTGAGGTCGATTATCTGATTGCTACTCAGGCTGTCCATCCGCGTGCGCTGTCGCCGGATGAAATTGCCGCTGTTGCCTTAAAGCAGGGCTATCAGGGGCCGATTGAAACTATACCGGACACTCAGGCTGCCTTGCAGCGTGCTTCTGAATTGGTAGGGCCAGATGGTCTGATCTGCACTACAGGATCACTTTTTATTGTGGGCGAAATGCGCACCTTGTGCGGTTTGCCACCCGGCCATCTGCCTGCCAAAGCGCGACTCTCAATTCCGTGTGAAAAATAGAACCCAAGACGCTTGGAGTGAATATCTACCCTATGATTGGACATGGGATCAGTGACTTTTATACCGTCCAGGATGCTGTACCCGATGCTGCTGGGCTGATTGATGTGATCCTGCTGCCG
The DNA here is from genome assembly GCA_963753545.1 of uncultured Chloroflexia bacterium. Taxonomy (GTDB): domain Bacteria; phylum Chloroflexota; class Anaerolineae; order Aggregatilineales; family Aggregatilineaceae; genus CAVWCQ01. The sequence goes on along the minus strand of CAVWCQ010000008.1, from coordinate 2,408,587 downwards.
CTGGTTGACACGGTGGTATACCCGAACATGGTAACGCCACTGTTTATCAGGCGTGAGCAGGACATTACGGCGATTGCCGAAGCGCAGACGCACCAGGCTACGGTAGTGGGTGTCTCTCAACGCGATCCCAACCAGGCTGTGTCGAAGCCGGAAGATTTCTACACAGTGGGAACGGAAATGGCACTGGGACGGCTGATGCATATGCCGGATGGCGGCACAAGTGTCCTGGCCCAGGGGCGGCGGCGTGTACAAATTGTGGAGTTTATGCAAACTCAGCCCTATTTTCGTGTAAAGGCCCGCCCGGTAGAGGAACAATCTACGCAAACCCGCGAAGTCATGGCGCTGATGCGTGCGTCGCTCAGCCTGTTCCAGAAGTGTGTCCAACTGAATCCACAGCTTCCTGAAGAAGCGTATATTTATGCGCTGAATGTGGAGGAGCCGGGCTGGCTGGCGGATCTTGCTGCCTCGACCCTGAATTTGTCGCTGGCTGAGCGGCAGGATCATTCTGGAAACCCTCGATCCGGTCAAACGCTTGCAGCATGTCAGTGCCATCCTGGGCCGCGAATTGGAAGTGCTGGAACTGGAAGAAAGCATTCATTCCCAGGTTCGGCAGGAAGTGGATCGCAGCCAGCGTGAAATGTTCCTGCGGGAGCAGATGCGAGTGATCCAGCACGAACTGGGCGAAGCCGATATCTTCCAGCAGGAACTCAACGAACTGCGGGACCGGATTGTTGCCGCGCAAATGCCCGACGAAGTGCGCGACAAAGCGTTCAAAGAACTCGCCCGGCTGACCTTGATCCCGCCGATGGCTCCCGAAGTTGGCATTATTCGCACGTACCTGGATTGGCTGCTGGACCTGCCCTGGCTAAAGGTGAGCGAAGACACCACGAATTTGGGAAACGCTGCCAAAATTCTTGACGAAGAGCATTTTGGGCTGCCGAAGGCCAAGGAGCGCATCCTGGAATATATTGCCGTGCGGCAGTTGGCGGCGGACAAGATGAAAAGTCCCATTTTGTGCTTCGCCGGACCGCCCGGAACTGGTAAAACTTCGCTGGGCAAAAGTATCGCCAAGGCGCTGGGACGCGAATTTGTGCGGGTCAGCCTGGGTGGTGTGCGCGACGAGGCAGAAATTCGAGGCCACCGCCGCACCTATATTGGTGCGCTGCCGGGCCGCATCATCCAGACGATGCGTCGCGCGGGAACAGTCAACCCAGTCTTTATGCTTGATGAAATTGATAAACTGGGTGTCGATTTTCGGGGCGATCCGGCGGCGGCGCTGCTCGAAGTGCTTGATCCTGAACAGAACTTCGCCTATTCCGATCATTACCTGGATGTCAATTACGATCTCTCCAACGTGTTTTTCATCACGACAGCGAATTATCTGGACCCCATTCCACCGGCACTGCTGGATCGAATGGAAGTGATCGAGTTCCCCGGCTATATCGAGGAAGAAAAACTGAGTATTTCCAGGGAGTTTTTGATCCCGCGCCAGTTGGATCAGCACGGGCTGGCAGATCGGGGCATTCGCCTAGATGAAAGCGCTTTGAGCCTGATCATCCGCGAATATACGTATGAGGCAGGCGTGCGCAACCTGGAACGGGAGATCGCCAAAATCTGCCGTAAAGTTGCGCGCCGTGTAGCCGAGAATAAGCCCTTCACCAAGCGCATTACGGCTGACAGCCTGCACAAATACCTGGGTCCACCGCAGTTCATTTCGCCGCTCGCGGAAGAAAGTGACGAAGTGGGCGTGGCGACGGGGCTGGCCTGGACAGAAGCGGGCGGCGATATCATGGCGATTGAAGTCTCCCTGATGCCCGGCAAGGGCATGCTGATGCTGACCGGGCAGCTTGGCGACGTCATGCAGGAATCGGCGCAGGCGGCGCTCAGCTACACGCGCTCACGGGCCGAACAGCTTTCCATTGAGCCTGCCGAATTCGAGCGGCTGGATATTCATGTTCACCTGCCCGAAGGCGCTATTCCCGAAAGACGGCCCATCGGCAGGAATTACACTGGCAACAGCGATGATCTCGGCTCTGACGCAGCGTAAGATTCGGCGCGACGTCGCGATGACCGGGGAAATTACCTTGCGCGGGCGCGTTTTGCCGATTGGTGGCGTCCGAGAGAAAATTTTGACGGCGCAGCGAGCGGGTGTAAAAACGATTTTGCTGCCGAAACAGAATGCAAAGGATCTGGACGAAATTCCGAAACGGTTACTGCGTGGAGTTGAATCTCGTGCTGGTGAGTCACATGGATGAAGTGCTTGAACAGGCCCTGCTGCCTCCGGCACGCTTATCGACCACGCAGCCATTATAAGCACAGCGGCGATGAACGAAAAAGACGTTTTGAACCTGTTGGAAAATGGGCGAACCGATATTGTGGACTGGCTTCCTGGCAGCCCACCTGTTTCTGATATCGCCGCGATGCTGGTTGCGATGGCGAATACCTGGGGAGGAACGCTGCTTCTGGGCGTTGCTTCTCAGGATCATAAGCCAGTGAATACAGGCGAGCATATTATTGACCGCGTGCTTGAGGCGGCGCTTTCCATCGATCCGCCCCTGATTATTCCCCTGCCGGAAATGATCCATGTACAGGGGACGCCCACACTGGTGATCCAGGTCCCGCGTGGCATGCCCTATGTCTATTCATGGGATGGCCGTTACCTGACTCGGAAGGATGCAACCAACGCTCCCTTAACCGCCCAGCAGCTCCGGCGGCTGATGCTGGAGCGCGGTGATGTCACCTTTGAGGCCGAACTGGCGCGGAATGCAGCCAAGGAAGACCTGGACTGGGAGCAGGTAGATGCGTATACCAGCAGTTTGCAGGGGATGGGTGGTATCTCGGCTGAGCAAATTCTGGTGAAGCGCGGCTGCCTGATCCTGCACGACGGCCAACTATGCCCGACCAATGCGGGGATTCTGCTCTTTGGCAAAGAACCGCAGTTATTTGTGCGCGGCTCCGATATCACGGCGGCGCGTTTTGCCGGGAACGAGATGGGCGACGTTTTTACCCGGCAGGATATTGGCGGCACACTGCCCCAGCAGATTCGCCGTGTCGAGACATTCCTGGTGGATAACCTGCGCAAAGGCGTCCAACTGGGCGAACAGATGGCCCGCACCGAACAGCGGGAGTATCCGCTGTCAGCCGTGCGCGAACTGGTTGTGAATGCTGTTGCGCACCGTGATTACAGCATCCAGGGCGATGGCATCCGCCTCTATCTGTTTAATGATCGACTGGAAATTACCAGCCCCGGCGGTTTGCCTGGGCCAGTGACCATCGATAATATCGTCGATGAGCGCTTCTCACGTAATTCCGCTATTGTCCAGGTGCTGTCGGACCTGGGCTTTATCGAACGGTTGGGGTACGGCGTGGATCGCGTTTTCGCGTTGATGCGTGAAGATCATCTGCCGCTGCCCCTGTTTGTCGAAACTGCGGGAGGGTTTCGTGTGACCCTCTACAATAAGGCGCTGGCAGAAGAGTCAGCGAATGAGCCATCGCTCTTTAACGGTGTTTTTCGCGGAGAGCCTGTCAACCGCCGCCAGGAATACGCGCTCGATTTCCTCATCAACCGCAAAAATGCGCGCATCACTAATAAAGATTTGCAGGAGTTGTTCCCCGATGTCCATCCAGAAACGATCCGGCGCGACTTTGCCGATTTGGTGAACCGGAGCATCCTGATCAAAATGGGGGAAAAGCGCGGCTCCTACTATGTGCTCAAGAAACAGCAACCTGAATCGACCAGCAAACCGTAAATTCATCGTGTTGGAATGATAAGCCTATGTTTAGACGCTCGACTCCGAAACGGATCGCCGCTGTGCTGGCCTTGAGCCTGTCGCTGGCGGCCTGCAATTTTGCGGTCCAGACGCCAACGCCCGTGCCGCCTACTCTGACGCCATCCCTGACTGCTACAGCCAGTTTAACGCCGACAGCGACCCTGACCCCTACGCCGGAATGGACCGCGACACCAACTCTGACCCCAACCATGACGCTGACGCCCACCCTCACGCCCACCGCATCAGCGACACCCTATCCGACGGTAGCCTATGCCAACGATCAGTGGCAGTCTGTCGATCTCCCAGCCGAGGTTCGGGCTGGCCTGGATAGCTCCTGGTTTGCGATTCTGGCTGTGAACGAACGGACCGATACGACCAATTTGCTGACACCTGTCGCGCCATCTGAGATGGAAAACGTCTATCTCATCAACCCGTCGACGGGTGAGCAGGTGTCGATTCTCAGCCTTCCAGCAACGACAGAGGAGCATATTTATTGGTCGCCTGATGGGCAAAAGATGTTGTACTTCCTGGAACCCACGCTGCTCGCAGATGGGACGCGGGCGGGTGGATTGTATTTGCTGGACCTGAAAATTGGGATTAGTTTGCGCCTGCTGGATCTGCCGTCGCTCAGCCCGCGCGGTTTGACTGAGCACTACCCGGTCTGGTCACCTGATAATTCGCAGTTTGCTATTGTACTGCCAACGGAGTATGACACCGATATTTTTGTCATTTCAGCGGATGGATCGGGTTTCCGCAATCTGACGGCCCAGGGCAGTTATGATTTATGGCCCGCATTTTCCCCCGATGGACGGCGACTTGCCTTTGTCTCTGACCGAGCAACCTGCCCATCGTGGATTCCCGGCGAGGCGGGAAGCTGCTCAACGATTGTTGATCCGCCCGTACCACCAACCAGTGGACAGTTGTACGTGATGGATCTGGACAGTGGGGATGTCCGGCAGGTGTCGGATAAGGTGCTGGACGGTCCACCAACCTGGGTGAGTAACCTTCAGATCACCTATACAACGGGAATCTCGAATCCATTTACGGCGGAATCCCACATCTGGCTGGCAAACATCCAGACAGGCGATGTGCGCGAAGTGTCCGACGCGGATGGATCGCTGAATCTAGGTGCGTCCTGGTCGCCGGGGGCCCAAAGTGTTATCTATCATCACGCATCCGACCCCACCAGTTTGGTGTTAAAAGACAACAGTGGCAATCTGATCACAACCACCGACACCTACCTCTTTTCCCGGTATGGGTTTGCGGCGGCGTGGTCGCCTCAAGGAGAATGGTTAGCCCTGGCAGGTCGAAACGGGCAGTGTCCCTATGGGTTGATCGTGACGCGCAGCGACTTGACCATTGTGACCAGCCCCTCTTCCTCGATCCGAGCGTGCAGTCCCCAGTATTCGCCGGATGGAAGCTGGCTGGCTTACGCGGGCATTCAGACCCGAACAGGCAGTGCCGATGGCCGTCTTGACCTGTATGTAGCTGAACCGAGCGGATACAGCGCACACAATCTGACGAGCAGTGTACGTGGCGAAGTGCGCCTGCTAGGCTGGGTAGGACCAGCTTCACCCTGAGGTTCTTAGTATTCAACGGGAGACGGTGTGGTAAAACATACAGCTTTGGTAACGGACAGCACCTCCAATCTCTATGGAGCGTTGGCAGCGGAGAATCGTATTTATGTCGCGCCGCTTTATGTCATCTGGGGAGAAGAAACGCTGCGTGATGGCATTGATCTGACCGAGCAGGCTTTTTATCGCCGCCTTGAAGAGTCAGACGATATTCCTAAAACATCTCAGGTGTCGCCTCAGGATTTTATTGATTTATTCCACCGGGCGCGGGAACTTGAGAAAGCCGATGAAGTTGTTTGCGGCGTGATTTCCTGTGATCTCAGCGGTACGTATGCGTCAGCAATGCAGGCCAAAGAGAAGGTTGATTTTCCGGTGCATGTCGTGGACACCCGCCAGACAACCTGGGCGCTGGGACATACCATGCTCTCAGCAGCAAAAGCACGTGATGCAGGCGCTTCTGCCGAGGAGATAGCAGCCGTTATCCGTAATACGGCGGCGCGGCAGCATATTTCGTTCACGATTGAGAGTCTGGAATATCTGCGGCGCGGCGGGCGTATTGGCAATGCGCGCTTACTATTGGGTTCGGCACTGCACATTAAACCAGTGCTGGAACTGCGCGACGGCCTTGTGTCATCGGTAGACAATGTGCGAACACGGCGGCGCGCTGTCGAGCGCCTGCTCAAAGTAGCCGAGGATGAGGCAAAAGGGCGCGAAATCGCTCGCCTATCCATCATTCATGGGGATGTGGAGAACGAAGCTGAATTCCTGCTGCGACAGGCAGTGGAAAAATTCAAGCCCCGCGAGACGCATTTGGGTTATGCCTGCCTGACCATTGGCGTGCATACTGGCCCCGGTGTGCTTGGTCTAGTAATCGAGTGGGCGTGAGCGTGGGATAAGGTGGGAAAAGATGTGGGATATGCTCGGCTGAGCATATCCCACAGTATCCCGCAGTAACCCACAGTATCCCACATTATTCCGCTGGCGCTGCCTGAACCTGATCAACTGCCAACTTGTGCAGCACTTCCAGCAGATTTCCCTGCCAGACTTTTTCTTCCACGCCTTCATAGGGAAGCCAGATTGCGGTCCGGCTCACCCGTACATCATGACCGAGCAGCATTTGCAGTGCCTGCCGGTCCGTACTGGCCAGATAGGGCAGGCGGATGCTGACCTGACCGTTCTCGTTCCCAATCGCGCTGGCATTGGCATCCTGGGCACGCAGCTTAACCCTCAATTGAAAAAGGAGGCCGCGCACGGCTGGGGGCAGATCGCCAAACCGATCCGCCAGTTCGGTCTGCATATCGTCGATGCGGACCATATCCTCTAATTCAGCCAGACGGCGGTAAAGCTGGATGCGCAGGGCCGGGTCGGGCACGAATCCGGTAGGAATGTACGCTGGAACAGGTAGATCAATCGTCATGGTGGGTGTGGCGACAGGCAGGTGCGGGGCTTCGCCAAGACCGCGCAGGTGGCGGACTGCCTGGGCCAACAGTTGTGTGTAGAGATGGAATCCTACTGCCGCGATATGCCCGCTTTGCCGCGTCCCCAGCAGATCGCCCGCTCCGCGAATTTCCAGATCGCGCATGGCAATCGACATCCCGGACCCCAATTCGGTCTGTTCGCCAATCGTTTCCAGGCGCGCGCGCGCTTCGGGTGTCAGGCGGCTGGAACGCGGATGGAAGAAATAAGCATAAGCCTGATTTGTGGCTCGTCCAACCCGCCCGCGCAACTGGTAAAGCTGGGCCAGTCCAAACCAGTCAGCCCGATCCACGATTAGCGTATTAGCGTTTGGGATATCCAGCCCGCTTTCGATAATCGACGTGGAGAGCAGCACATCGGAGTCGCCCCGCGCAAAGGAGGTCATGACATCCTCTAGCTGGTGTTCATCCATCTGGCCATGCCCTACAGCGATCTTCGCTTCCGGAACCAGGCGGCGCAGCTTGGTAGCGATGGTTTCGATGGTCTGCACCCGGTTATGGACAAAGAAAACCTGTCCCCCGCGATCTAACTCGCGCAGGATAGCCTGCCGGACCAACTTATCGTTGTAAGCCCCCACGTGGGTAACAATAGGCAGCCGTTCTTCCGGCGGCGTCTGGATCATGCTGATATCGCGGATTCCGGTCAAACTCATATAGAGCGTGCGTGGAATCGGCGTGGCGGTCAAAGTCAGCACATCTACCTCAGTGCGAAGCTGCTTAAACCGTTCCTTGTGGGTGACACCAAAGCGCTGCTCCTCGTCGATAATTAGCAGCCCTAGATTTTTCAACAGAACATCTGGTTGGAGCAGGCGGTGTGTCCCGATAATGACATCCACCTGACCTTCCGCCAGTTCGAACAAAATCTGGCGCTGTTCATTGGGACTGCGGAAGCGGGACAGCATTTCGACCTTGACCGGGAAGGGCAGCAGCCGCCGCGAGAAGGTATTGAAATGCTGCTGAGCCAGGACCGTTGTCGGAACCAGGATCGCAACCTGTCTGCCATCCATCACGGCTTTAAAAGCGGCACGCAGGGCAACCTCTGTTTTACCATATCCCACATCGCCGCAGATGAGGCGGTCCATCGGTTGATGGTTTTCCATGTCGCCTTTCACTTCGGAAATGGCGCGGAGCTGATCCTCCGTCTCAACATAGGGGAAAGCCGCTTCCAGTTCGTGCTGCCAAGGCGTATCTGGGCCAAAGGCATGCCCTTGAATATGTTCGCGGGCGGCATAGAGTTCCAACAGTTCCCGCGCGATTTCCTCAACAGCGCGCTGGGTATGCTCTTTCGTCCGTGTCCAATCCTGTGTTCCCAGGCGGTTTAGCTGCGGAGCAGTATCATCGGCCCCAACATAACGCGAGAGGCGATCCGCCTGATGAATGGGCACATACAGGATATCGCTGCCTGCATACTCAATCAGGAGATATTCGCGTTCGCTGTTGTCAAGGGTTCGTTTGCGCAGCCCGGCAAAGCGGCCAATGCCGTACTCGATATGGACGACATAATCGCCCATTTCCAGATCGGCAAAGCCGGACTCCGGGGGTAGGGCGCGCGGCTGCTGTCTGCGGCGCGGCTCAGGGCGCTTCCAGCCGAACAGTTCCGCATCTGTCAGCAGATGCAGCGACATACTCTCCGTGTGGAGATTCCATCCTTCGCCCAACGCCCCCTCAACAAATGACAGTAGAGCTATTTCGTCCGAGGCGGTTAATCGTGGTGATGGGATGGACATATGCACTTGTTTCGCCCCACAGTTCCGCCAGCCGCTGCGCCTGCTGCGTCACGACGATAGCGGTTTCAACCCCATCAGCCAGGAGTTGCAGTTCTTCCAGAACCAGCCGTAACTGGCCCGCATAATGCTCACCGGGCACGAACAGATCGCCAACGACGGACTGATTGGAGGCAGGTTGGTCGGGATTCGCGCCCAGGTGCAGCGTCTGGCGCGTGGATAATTCGTCCTGAATCTCGTCCCATGTCAGGTAAGGAAGCGGGAAATCGGGAGGAAGCTGCTGAGACGCGATCTTATCCTGGCGCATGCTGAGCGCTTCTTCTTCCAGATCGGTCACGCTGTCCTGAAGCCCACCCCAATCATCAATTACTATCAGAGCGTTTTCAGGGGCGTAGCCTAGCAGATTCGCCGGGTAGCTGTACAGATAGGGCAGGTAAAATTCGATGAGCGGAAAAGCGGTCCCGCCCAACAGCGCTTCTTCGTCCGGCAGTGTCGAGGTGATATCCTCTTCCTGGTGGGGCTGTGTCAAAAACCACTGGCTCAGCAGCCGTCCAGCTTCTGGCGCAAAACGGGGCAGAGCTTCGCGCGCAGGCGTAATATTGACCTGGGATATGGTTTCTAAGGAGCGCTGTGTAGCCGGGTTGAATACCCGCATACTTTCGATCTCATCGCCAAAAAACTCGATACGTACAGGTAGAGCAGACGACATCGGGAATACGTCCAGAATCCCACCCCGGCGGCTGAACGTCCCCGGTTCGACCACAATCGATGCGGGAGAATAGCCGACATGCAGCAATGTGCGCAGTAAGTTCTCGAGTTCGACGCGCCCCCCAACGCGCAGAGGGCGCGATCCGGCACGAAATTCCCGTACGGGGAGCGTTTTTTGCATGAGGGCATACGCTGATGTGACGATCAGCGGTGGTTTTTCTGCGCTGTTATCAGGCGCTGCCAGCGTGGATAGGGTATTCAGACGGCTGCGAATGGTTGTGATTGTCCAGGATGATCGCTCATAGAACATGGCTGTTGGTTCGGCAAACCGCTCGACCGTTCGCCCCGGAACCCAAACAGGCAGCTGTTCAGTGATGTTATAGGCGCGTTCAACACGCCCGGTCAGAATGATCATAGGACGCTGGAGGTCCTGGGCAAGACAGCTCACCAGGAAGGGGCGGGCGGCTCTGAGCAGATGCTGGTCAGGGACAGATTGGCCGTTTTGCAGATTTTGAACCAGAGTCCGGTAAACGTCTGTTTGACGAAGTACGTCGAGCAGTCCGGGTAGTTGCATAGGTTTTTGTTGTCCGCTGTTAGGTGGTCGAGTTCAGAAGAGTTGGATGAAATCTGATTATTAACCGGCTGGGCGAGATTATCTCCGGTTCCGTTGAAGCGGTTCATGGCACTGTTGATACCCTCTGTAAGCCAGAGTTCGACGGCATTTACCGCTCGTTCAACCGTTTGCGCAACTAACTTTTCATCCTCGCCGCTGAATCGCTGAAGCACAAATGCGGCAGGTTCCATTCTGCCAGGGGGCCGGCCAATACCAAACCGGATGCGCGGAAAATCCTGCGTGCCGAGCCGCTGAATAATATCCGTCAAACCGCGATGCCCACCTGAGCCGCCCTTCTGCCGAATACGCAGCGTTCCAGGGGGTAAATCCAGATCATCAAATATGACCAGAATACGCTCCGGCGGAATCTTGTAGAACGATGCCAGCCCCTGGACGGTTGACCCGCTCAGATTCATGAAGGTCTGCGGCTTGGCTACCAACACCTGTTTATTGGCAATCGTTCCCTCAGCCACTTTTCCCTTTGATTTTTTCTTGGGATCAAATCGCAGGTGATGTGCTTTCACCAGCGCGTCCGCACAGCGAAAGCCAACATTGTGGCGAGTTTCGTTATATTCTCGACCCGGATTACCCAGGCCCACAATCAAATATCGCTCAGTCATACTCAATTTTGATCGATTTCATCCTGTGACTGCCAGACAATTCGACGAGCATAGGGGCGCAGCCGTCCCCGCAACACAACATAGCCCAGCATCAGTCCGAACAGAACCAACGTTAGATAGACACCGGAGCAAAAAGCATCACGAACCCGGCTCACATTAATCCGCGTTGTCGTTTTTTCGGACTGGTCAGGCGCAGTATCGACAACTGGGGCAGGGCCACCTATCGTTTGCACGTCGGGGTTATTGCTCGGCGGCTGCTCAATGAGACCTGGAGCCACCGCGAACGGCGTACTGTCGGCAGGGCCAGCAGCAATAGTTGGTATCGGCGTGGGCTGGCTGTTAACAACGCGCAAATTGGAGACGATGAAGCTGCTTTCCTGCCCGTCCAGCAAAATAACGCGCAAGCGAAGCTGGTAGACACCATCGGGAACCATGCTGGTATTCCAGGTGCCCAACACGCCGTTCTGGACCTGCTGAGTGACGCGTTCCTGAACCAAAAACCACTGAGGAGCCGGATCGCTCAGGTCGTCATATTCGAGCGTATAACTACCAAAGGCGGAGGGATGCCCCGCGCTTCCCGTAATATTGACCATCCCAAACAACTGCTGACCGTCTGCCGGAGACGTGATGATCGCCGTCGTTCCGTCTGACGTTTGGGCAAACGTTGCATGGGTCAGCCGCCCTGCGCAGAGAATCGCCAGGAAAACAAACCCCAGCCGCTTTAACATCTGGTTATCCTCACAGGCTAATCAGCCGGAAAAGAAAAGCTATTAAGTTTAGCAACCGGCAGATTATCGCGCAACTGCTGTGCTTCCACGTGAATTTTTAATAGTTTTTATGTTGACATCTTCGAACGTGTGTGCAATAATTGGACCATGCAGATCGGATATGAGACCGATCTCGCTCCTTCTAATGCCATCCCAAAAAGAAGGAGGTGGTGTCGATGAACGATTGTAGTTTGCAACGCGGCGCTGTGACACCCCTCCTCTCTGTTGAGAGTTAAGTGTCACAGCGCCCACAAAACGAAGGCCCCCACACGTTGGGGGCCTTGCTTTTCTCCCACTGGACGTACAACAACCCATTCCCCTATCAGTTGCTCCCACTTTTTGATGGAAGTGACCAAAAATTGTTTTGGCTGTTCGCAAACCTTCGCGGTAAAATGACCCTGTTGTCTGGCTGGTTCTGTTTTTTGGTGGGAGCAGCCCAGTTTACTCTTCTCACTCTACCCGTGCAAGCGGGGCTTGCACCTATCAGGAGGGGTACTTTTTATGTTCAAGATGGATATTGAGGTTTTTGAGCAAGTAATGATATTTATCGTACTTGCTATTGCGGGTGTAGCCCTGGCCTACGCAATGTGGCTGCGGAACTATATCCTGTCTGCGGACAAGGGTAATGTTGAAATGCAGCGTATCTGGGGATACATTCGCGACGGAGCGAATGCCTATCTGCGCACCCAGCTTCGTACCGTGGCGATTCTCATCGGTCTGCTGACAATTGCCATGTTTTTGAGCGTGTTTGCTGCAAAACCGACCCCGGAATCGAACGAGTATTTTAATAATAATGAAGATAAAGCTCGTATCGTTATCGCCGTTGCCCGCGCGCTCGCGTTTGTGATGGGTTCAACCTTCTCGGCAATGGTTGGCTTCTTCGGCATGAACATGGCGGTTCAGGGAAACGTGCGCGTTGCTGCGGCTGCGGAACGTGGCGGATACCAGGAAGCCCTGAAGATTGCATATCGCTCCGGTACGATCACGGGCATGCTGACCGACGGCCTCGGCCTGTTGGGCGGCACAGCGATCTTTATCATCTTCGGCAAGGCATCTCCTGACGTTCTGTTGGGCTTCGGCTTCGGCGGTACACTGCTCGCCCTGTTCATGCGCGTTGGTGGTGGTATCTATACCAAGGCTGCGGACGTAGGCGCTGACCTGGTTGGTAAGGTCGAAGCAGGCATGGAAGAAGATGATCCTCGCAATGCTGCTGTGATCGCTGACCTTGTGGGTGACAACGTGGGTGACTGCGCCGGTATGGCGGCAGACATCTTCGAGTCCTACGAAGTAACTATCGTTTCGAGCCTGATTCTCGGCCTCGCCCTGACGGCCATCAATGGCGAACTCTACTGGATCGTCCTGCCGCTGCTCGTTCGTGGTATCGGCGTTATCAGCTCGATTGTTGGTACGTATGCCGTATCGCTGTGGCACGTGGACGACGCTGAAGAAGCCATGTTCAAGAGCTACGAAATTTCGAGCGGCATCACCATCACGTGCACCTTCTTCCTGGCGTGGCTTTATGCCGGTCAGCTTTCGCTGGCAACCCTGGTGGCGATTGGTGTGGCCCTTGCTGTCGCCTTTAACCCGTTGACCTCGTATGCAACCAGTGCGAAAAGCAAGCGTGTTCATAATATCGCCGCGGCGACACGGTTTGGTCCGGCGTCGGTTATCCTCGAAGGTCTTTCGCTGGGCTACCTGTCCAGTGTGTGGGCGTTGTTCGTCATCGTCGCCAGCCTGTCCGCGGCGATCCTGGTCTACAGCTTCGACTTCCCTGACAAGTACCAGATTTTCGTGCTGCTGGGCGGTCTGGCTGTATCGGCTTACTTCATGGTGCAGGGGCAGCGTCGTGGTCACCTCGTCGAAGGCTTCTTCAAAGCCATGTGGACGATGGTCGCCGTGCTCTTTGTCTTCAGCATGCACGAAGTTCCCGATGTGCACCGCTTCAACTACGTTCTGTTCGGGGTAACCCTGATCGGCGTGGGTATGCTCTCGCACACGGGCAACAACGTCAGCATGGATACCTTTGGCCCGATCTCGGACAACGCGAACGGTATCGGTGAGATCGCCGGAATGGGGCCAGAAGCGCGCCAGATCATGGCTGATCTCGACGCCGCCGGAAACACGACCAAGGCTATCACCAAGGGTGTTGCGATTGGTTCGGCGGTGATCGCGGCGGTGTCTCTGTTCGGCAGCTTCTTCGCCGACATCCAGCGCGTTGATCCTAACTTCGAGCGTATTCTCAATCTCGCCGATCCGACGGTCTTTGTTGGCCTGCTCATCGGTGGTTCGCTGCCATTCTTGTTCTCTGGCCTGCTGATCAAGGCCGTGAGCCGCGCGGCTGGCCTGATTATGGCGGAAGTTCGCCGTCAACTGCGCGATCCCGAAATTGCCAGCGGCAAGAAAACTCCTGACTACGCTCAGGCCGTGACCATCTCGACGCAGTCGGCGCAGAAGGAACTGATTCCGCTCGGCTTGATCGCTGTGTTGGCACCCATCGCAGTTGGGCTGCTCCTCAAGGAACAGGCTTTGGGCGGGTTCCTGGTTGGCGTGATCGTCGTTGGCCAGCTCCTCGCTGTCTTTATGTCCAACGCCGGTGGCGCATGGGACAATGCTAAGAAGTACGTCGAAGATGGCAATTTCGGCGGTAAAGGTAGCGAGAACCACAAAGCCAGCGTCGTGGGCGACACCGTCGGTGATCCGTTCAAGGATACGGCTGGCCCAGCCCTGAACCCGATGATCAAGGTCATGAACCTTGTCTCGCTGATCCTGGCCCCCATCGTCGTCCAGTACGACGGCTATGGCATTGGGATCATCATTGGCATTGTTGCCTCGATTGGCGCCATCCTGTGGGCGGTTCGCCGCAGCGACCGCGAAATCGCTGCTCCCGATTCGTCCGAATCTGCCGAGCGCGTGACCCAGGCAATGGTGTCGGGCGACTAGTCGAATCGCGGTTAAAGCTTAAATTAATGAGCGACTCACAAGAACCCTTGTGAGTCGCTTCTTTTTGGAGATTTCCTTAAAATCGAGGGATAAACAAACTTCTGATAAGGTGGGCGCAGTGGTAACAGTATTTGTAACTGATTCTCGTTTTGCCCAACACAACCAGCCCGGACACCCTGAACATGCAGGACGATTGTTTGCCATTCAGCACCAAATGGCGCAGCAGGCCGGTTTGATGGGTGCCTTAAAAATTTGCCCCGCGCGAGAAGCCGACGACGAGGATTTATTGGCTGTGCACATGTCTGGATATCTTGCCAGACTGGATGATACGACTCGCCGCAGTCAGGTAACGATGTTTGGCCCCGATACCTACGTTACGCCACAGTCCTTTGCCATTGCGCGATTGGCGGCGGGCGGCGTTTTACAGGTCCTGAAAGAGGTGTTGAACGGCGGCGCGGATAATGCGTTAGCGGCAATACGGCCTCCCGGTCATCATGCAACTGAGTCGAATGCGATGGGATTCTGTCTGCTGAATAATATTGCAGTGGCGGCGCGCTATGCTCAGCGTGTACACGGTGTGGGGCGGGTGGCCATTATTGATTATGACGTGCATCATGGCAACGGCACACAGGATATTTTTTACAGCGACCCCACAGTGCTCTATGTCTCAACGCACCAATGGCCACTGTATCCGGGAACAGGCGCGGTCAATGAAATGGGCGAGGGAGAGGGCGAAGGGTACACAATCAATATTCCGCTGCGACCCGGAACGGGAGACGCGGGTTATGCGCGCGTTTTTCAAGAAGTCATTTTCCCTGCATTACAGCGCTACAGGCCGGAATTGATCCTTGTATCGGCAGGCTTTGACGCGCACTGGCAGGATCCACTGGCACAAATGCAACTCTCACTGAGGGGGTACGATCAGATCGCGCGCGGTCTGATACGCTTCGCTGCCGAGCAGTGCAAAGGTCGCATCGTCTTCGTGCTGGAAGGGGGATATAATTTAGACGTGCTGTCAAACGGTTGGGTAAATGTTGCCTGCGCGCTATTGGGCGAAAAAATGGCGGATGACCCACTAGGGGAAGCATACGGAACCGAGGCTTCTGTCGAGCAAGTTGTTGCCCAGGTTAAACAGCTTCATAAATTAGTTTGATACAGTTTTCTGCTACCTTGCAGTTTTATTTCAGGCATAGCATAATGAGTGTAAGATCGGGACGCCGGACCATTAACGAAGTGAGTCGCTCATGGGTACGACTACAACTCTGAAAGCCTATTTGAATAGCTTGAACGCCCTGTTGGAGAGCGAATCACCAACAGAGGTGGTCGGCCACTGCCGGTATATTTTGCAGCACTATCCGCAGAATGTTGAAACCTACCGGCTGTTGGGCAAGGCGCTCCTGCAAAAAGGACATCAGGAGGGTTTACAAGAGCATTACGACGAAGCGGCTCAGGTTTTTTTGCGGGTTCTCACAGTTTTCCCCAACGATCATGTCGCACATCTTGGGTTGAGCGAAATTCGCCAGCAAGAAGGTGATCTGAATAAAGCGATCTGGCATCTTGAACGCGCTTATGAGCAACTGCCAGGGAACACCGTACTTCAGGAGGCTTTGCGCAACCTGTATATAAAGCGGGATGGGCAAGCTCCAAATAAAATTCAATTAACGCGCGCCGCTCTCGCCCGGCAGTATGTTCTCGGCCAGCTTTATGACCAAGCGCTGATGGAATTATGGACCGCTCTGGATCAGGATCCTGGCCGGATTGACCTCCAGACGCTGCTTGCGCAAACATTGTGGGAAAGCCATCACCCTATTGAAGCTGGTGAAATGGCACTTCAGATCCTCAAAAAGTTACCCAATTGTTTGCCTGCTAACCAGATTCTGGCTCAACTCTGGATTGATTATGATCGTCCAACCGATGCTCAGATTTTTCTAGACCGGCTGGAAGCGCTTGATCCTTATGAGGCCGCTCAGATTCTTCAACCAAATGCTTCCCTGCCTGATCCAAATTTGTTGGAGCGGCTTGATTATACGGCTAAGGCAGCAGCGCGTTTGTCCTCGGAAACGCCCGATTGGGTGCAGGATTTGGGCGATCTGGGTGGGTCGAGTATGGAGGATATTTTTAAGGCACCGCCTCCTGTTTCAGCACAGCCACAAAAAACACCTGCTGCGCCTCCGCCTCCTCCATCTTCGCCGGCTCCTGGCGGGATTGATATGGACGCTATTTTCGGCGGATCAGATTGGGCAACTGGAGTCGAGGCAGCATCTTCCGATGTGCCAGACTGGTTTAGAGCAGGGGATGTTTCCACTCCGGAAGAAGAGCAACCGCCAGCTGGTGGTACTGTTCCTGATTGGTTTACCGAAGTGATGAACACCGAGCCAACTTCTCTATCCTCTGAAGTCGCCAGCGTCGCCGCTGGCAGCAGATTGGCTGGGGGTTGAAGAATCGGAACCAGAAGATGCTAGCCGCTTATCCAGTGGTTTTACCGATTTGCTGCAGGGCATTCCTGATCGTTCCGCGTTTGGCGCTGAGCAAGGAACCGCCGAACCAACACCCCCTGAATGGTTGCAGGCTTTTGATGAAGAAGAGGAACCGCCAGTTGCTGCCGATCCGCTGTCATGGCTGGATCAAGAATCGGATGCAGTATCGCCTGCTCAACCCGATGTGAACGAGATATCTATGGCACAACGGGATGTAACCTGGTCAGATGAGGAGCTTGGAAACGGGGCCACTGCTGAAAGTGGGCAGGTTGTAGAAGATGACCCCATGGCATGGATGAGCTCTCTGAAATTTGACTCCGGGCCAGCTGCGGAACAGCCAGACGAGAAGGCTGAGGCTAATCTTGACGCTTTGCGCCGCGCTTCGATGCCCCCATCGGATTTTGACGCAAATGATTTCTGGGGCGGACCGGGCAGTGCTGACAAAGAACTAACAGGCACTGCGGCTGAGGAACCTTCCGTTCCACAGTCAGATGTCAATTTTGACGCGCCTCCCGAATCTGTTCCTCCTGATGAGAATTGGCTAGCCGAACCTGAATATGATTTTTTTGCTTCATCTCCTGCATCTGAAAGTCCCGCCCCAGATCAAGAAAATGCCTTGTTAAATGGTCACGATGATGATTGGTTGGCGGATCTAGAGGTATTTGAAGGTTCAGAGCTTGTTCAAGTTCCTGCCGAACCACAACTCAACGCCATGCCGCCAACTGAAATGCCCGCTGAATGGTCATTGACGGAAGCGACCGATAGCGAAGAGGCTGAACAGCCGCTGGAAATGGGCGGCGTTCCGGATTGGATGAGCGGCGCGGCCCCTGTCGAGGGCGAATCCGAAGTGGCTTCGTTTGACGCTCTGTTTGGCGAAGAACAGCCGCAGCAAGACGAACAGCCGCTGGAAGTGGGCGGCGTCTTGGATTGGGTGAGCGGCGCGGCCCCTGTCGAGGCCGAATCCGAGGTGGCTTCGCTTGATGCCCTGTTTGGCGAAGAACAGCCACAGCAGGACGAACAGCCGCTGGAAATGGGCGGCGTTCCGGATTGGATGAGCGGCGCGGCTCCTGTCGAGGGCGAATCCGAAGTGACTTCGCTTGATGCCCTGTTTGGCGAAGAACAGCCACAGCAAGACGAGCAGCCGCTGGAAGTGGGCGGCGTTCCGGATTGGATGAGCGGCGCGGCCCCTGTCGAGGCCGAATCCGAGGTGGCTTCGTTTGACGCTCTGTTTGGCGAAGAACAGCCGCAGCAGGACGAACAGCCGCTGGAAATGGGCGGCGTCTCGGATTGGATGAGCGGCGCGGCTCCCGCCGAGGCCGAATCGGAAGTTGCATCGTTCGACGCTCTGTTTGGCGAAGAACAGCCGCAGCAGGACGAACAGCCGCTGGAAATGGGCGGCGTCTCGGATTGGCTGAGTGGAGCAGCTCCTGTCGAGGCGGAGTCTGAAGTTGCTTCGCTTGACGCTCTGTTTGGCGAAGAACAGCCGCAGCAGGACGAACAGCCGCTGGAAATGGGCGGCGTCTCGGATTGGATGAGCGGCGCGGCTCCCGCCGAGGCCGAATTGGAAGTTGCATCGTTCGACGCTCTGTTTGGCGAAGAACAGCCACAGCAGGACGAACAGCCGCTGGAAATGGGCGGCGTCTCGGATTGGATGAGTGGTGCGACCCCCGCCGAGGCCGAATCGGAAGTTGCATCGTTCGACGCTCTGTTTGGCGAAGAACAGCCACAGCAGGACGAACAGCCGCTGGATGCCGCGACTATGTTCCAGGAAGCATCGCAGGAACTAGACTGGTTGCCTAAACAAACATCTGCCGAAGAGGACTGGTTAGGCTCCTTTGCAAAGCCTGAGGAGACACTATCACCAGCTTCAGGTCAAAATTCGTTCCAGGAAGATGCCTGGCTTGCTGATCTGCCACCCGCAGATATCGAACAGCCGTTCAGTTCGGGGGTTGAGGAAGAAGAGCCAGAAATTGGAATTGATGCCCAGCAGGAAGTAAGTTGGCAACCATCAGTGCCAGACTTCGGAGAGCCAGAAGCAAAGTTAGAGTCTCCCGCTGATTTTTCCGCTCAAGAAGAATTACCCCCAGCAGACACAAGCGCATCTGCCGAGGATAATTTCCTGAGCGAACCTTACGATCCATTTGCTGCGGGACGGGTAGACCAGATTCCAACGTATCAGGCTGCTAAGGAGACGGGCATATTACAGCCGGATGAAGTGCCGGATTGGATGCTCGCTTTCAGTGAAGAGGAACCTCCTCTCGAAGCGGAAGATACAGCCCCAGAACCAGAGGCGGCCTTAAGTGAGGAAGGTCTCGACCTCGACTGGGAAAACCTCAATATTGACGAGCCTCAAAGCGCCGGGATAGTTGAGGATCGGCAGCCTGAAATGCAAATAGAAGACATGACCATCGAGCCGGAAACAGCAGCCCCTGCACCGGTCGAAGAACTGGAAGATGACAGCGGTGAAATGCCCGAATGGCTACTGGCAATCACGCAGTCTGAAGCAGACAAGCTGGATGATCTTTTGCCGGCGAATGAGCCAGAAACCTACCTATCTGCACAGGAGACAGGCGTGCTCCAGCCAGGGCAAGAGATGGAATGGCTTGCCAGTGCGACTGACGAGTTGTTTGACGCAGACCTGAGCAATATTGAGCCTGCTCCTGACGATTTGTTGGCAGATTTG
Source organism: uncultured Chloroflexia bacterium (assembly GCA_963753545.1). GTDB lineage: Bacteria > Chloroflexota > Anaerolineae > Aggregatilineales > Aggregatilineaceae > CAVWCQ01. The sequence goes on along the minus strand of CAVWCQ010000008.1, from coordinate 2,389,236 downwards.
GAACGGGTTGCACAACCTGCGGATATGACCGATACTAAAGAAGTCGTTTTGGAAGAGGAAACAGGCGCTTCCTTTGACTTTAGCTTTGATGACGAGTTTGTTCCCGATGATTTCTCCTTTGAGGAAGTGCAGCCTGCATGGTTGCGCCACCCTCATGAAGACGATCAGAAATCAGCAAAGCAAACCGGCAAAGCTTCAAATGGTCCTGAATGGTTGCGAAACGCTTTTGAAGACAGCGACACGGAATAACTCTGTGATTTGGATTGTCGTTGGCGCTTGAGGAGGATGTGGCATGGTACCGCCCCCGGACAGCACGGGCGATGAATTCCCCGATTTCGACAAGATGACTTTTGAAGAACAAATGGCCTGGCTTGAAAGCCTGGCTCGGCGGCAAGGCGCTAAAGAAGAGGAATTTACGACTGCTGCCAATATAGATATTCCAATTCCAGAGAACCCGGTCATTGATGAACCGGGTTATATTCCTTTCTCTGCCACAGACCGCCCAGAAGGCGAACAGGCTCGTCCTGCCTCTAAAAGGAGCGAGGAAAAGCCCAGGCCGCCTGAGATCGTTCCTCCTGTCGAGCAGGCTCCTGCCGAATTGGAAGTGCCGGAGAATATAGCCGCAGAGCCAACCATGGATCCAATGAATTGGCTCGAAAGTCTTACAGCTCATCCAGGTGAAGAAGCCACCAATGAAATCCTGGCGGATCTCGGTTTGGACGAGATGCTGGAAGACACAAGTGAATTTGATGCGCTTTTCCAGCAGTATGAAGATGAGCCAATCCCTGCTGACTTGAACCTGGACTTCTCGCTGGAGTCGGAGGATGGGGAGATCGCACCACAACAAACCGATCTGCCAGCCGCATTCTCTGGTGATTTTGGGCAGTTTGAAGAGGTTGTGGAGCCTTCAGCAGAAGAAGTTGAGGACTTGCTGGGTGGCATGGATCCCATGCTGTGGCTTGAAAGCCTCGCCGTGCGCCAGGGCGCAAAGGCTGATGAACTCACTACCTCAGCTGATGCTGAGATTGCCGATGTGCCGGAAGACGCGGTGATCGACGAGCCGGGTTATGTCCCATACGATATTGTTTCCGGCGGGTTCAAATCAACGGAATCGGCCCCGTCTCAGCCACTAGAGGAGCCTGCCAGTTTTGCCAGCGAACCGGAGTCACTCGCGGAAGGCGAGCCTTTTGTAGAAGAGGCTGCGCCCGCCAGCAGCGAGGAAGATCCCCTGGGTGGTATGGATCCAATGCGGTGGCTTGAGTCTCTTGCTAAACGGCAGGGGGCCAAGACGGAGGAATTAGTCACCTCGGCTGACCTTGATATTCCCGAATTGCCGACTGATACTGTTATTGACGAACCGGGCTATGTGGCCTTTTCTGCATTCGATACGCCTGCGTCCGACAGGGAAGAACCTGCTCGGGTGCAGCGTCCGCCTGAGCCACTCGCGATGCCGGAAGAACTGCCTGAGGAACTGGAAGGAGCACCAGCGGTTCCTGAGTTTGAGGCATTAGACGAGTCACTCTCCTGGCTCGAAGATTTGGCCGGGGAGACGGAAATTGGCCTACCGGGTATGATGTCCTTTGAAGAGCCACTTGGCGCTGAAGAAGCAATTCCGGCCCATGAGACGATATCCAGACTAGACGATGTATTGGCGGGCATGACGGATGAAGAAATTGCCTACGCCCAGGCTCACCACCAACTGACGGGCGAGCAAGAACTCGCCTGGTTGCAGCGCCAGGCCAGAAAATTGGCCGAAACACGCCATGCCAGCGAGGAAGGCGTCGAGCAGCTTGATGAACTTCCGCCTGCTGAACCCGCTGATATCCCGGATTGGTTAGCACAAATGCGCGGTGAGTCCGAGCAAGAGTTGGCTGAGGTTGCTTTTGAGGCCTTGTCCGAGCCAGAATTGCCGCCGGGCCAGCCAGAAATGGCCGATTGGCTGTCTGAACCAGTGCTGCCTGTGTCGGAAGCGGATGTGAGCGATTGGCTGTCTGAGCCACTGTCTGAAGAGAGTTTGACTGAACTCTCGCTCGGTACAGATGTCGAATCATTGTGGGCCGATGTTCCAGAGCAAGCTCAGGCCGAAGCATCCATGCCTGAAGTCGGAGTTGGAGGCATTCCTGGAGGGACGGCTCCCTGCCAGTGAATCGGATCAGCTTGCCGATGCGCTGGATGCCGAATATGATCGCCGCACGATTGGGGACGAGTCTGAACCTGAGTGGTATACGGCGGCAGTCGAACAAACCACAGGCTCTGAACAGCCTGCTGAAGAAGAACCTCCTGCTGTTCAACCGCCTGCCGAGATGGGACTGGCCCAGGCCGCTCCTGTCGAGATGCCGGATTGGTTGAAAGAAACCATTGACGAGCCACAGGCAGCTCCAGAAGAAGGGTCTGTTCCAGATTGGCTGACGGAGCGAGCTGAGGCCCCTGTGCCCGCGCAAGCTTCTATGCCAGATTGGTTAGCAGAGCCACTGGCACCACCAGAGGAACAGGTCGCCTCGCTCGACTGGCTGTCGGTAGAAATTCCTGAGCCAGAGGCAGAGAAGCCTGCTGCTCCACCTCCACCTGCGCCGCGTGTGCCGGAAATCGAGGTGGTGGCCCCTGCGCCAAGATCTATGCCGTCTCTGCCCGATAGCGCTTTGTTTGCGACTTACCGGCAGCGCCTGGAAGCCGATCCAAACGACTACCCGAACCGGCTGGCGCTGGCTCGTGCTCTGTGGTCGCACCAGGAAGTCGGCTCAAGCATGGATCACTACGAAACGCTGATCGAAACATCACAGCTTTTGCAGGATGTAGTCGATGATCTATCGGGCATGGTCCAGGATACGCCAGAGGTGCCACGTTTGCGCCGTTTGTTAGGGGACTCGTATATGCGCCGGGGCATGCTTCAGGAGGCCCTGGATGCCTATAGGAGCGCTTTGGAGCAACTTTAGGTCTCCTATACCCTAATAGTTGGCTTTTGAGGCGATCAGTGGGTATAAAGTGGGCCGGGCTTCAGTAAGAACCCGGCCTATTTTTTTGGATGGATTTGATCAGGAGGACTTGTGGAACGTACACTCATTATCATCAAACCGGACGCGGTACAGCGCGGCCTCATTGGTGAGATTATCCGCCGTTTTGAAATGCGTGGGTTGCGGTTGGCAGGCATGAAGCTGATCCAGATCACCCCTGACCTTGCACAACGCCATTATGCCGAACATAAAGGCAAACCTTTTTTTGAAGGGCTTGTCAGCTATATCACGTCCGCACCGGTTGTTGTGATGGCTTTCGAAGGTAAGGATGCCGTTGCTCTGGCGCGGAATACCATTGGCAAGACGAAGCCGGTTAAATCGCCCGCAGGGACGATCCGGGGCGATTTTGGCGTGGAAGTTGGCCGGAACCTTGTCCATGGCTCTGACAGCGTGACCAGTGCCGAGCGTGAACTGGACCTGTTCTTCGCCCCTGGGGAACTTATTGACTGGTCGCGGGATGTCGATCGGTGGGTGTTTGAGCTGTAAAATGCTCATCACGCAGCAAATTAACACGCGAGGCGTTGGTAAGCAAGACACCTCGCGTGTTGTTTGATGGGAATGGACGCGCTGTTACTGGATCCGGACCATTACGGGTGCTTCTCGCCACAGTCCTTCAAGATCATAATAGGCACGTTTTTCGGGCAAAAACACATGAACGACCACATCGCCGTAATCCATCAGCACCCAGCCGCCAGCGGGGTTGCCTTCAACTCGCCAGGGTGAAATGCTCAACTTTTCTTTCGTTTCCTGCCCGATGTGATCGATGATCGCCTTGAGTTGGCGATCACTGCCCCCGCTGACGACAACGAAGAAGTCGGTCACGGGTGAAACCTGGCGCATATCCATCAGAACGACGTTTTCGCCTTTTTTATCGGACGCAAGGTCTACGATAACGCGGGCCAATTCTATAGGTTCCAGTTGTACAGCCTCCGTGTATACGTTTCGAGATAATTGGTACTGATTGTAACACAACTCGCCCTCTGCGCCAGCGTACTACACCTTGAGCGGGGCGTGGAACAGCTCACTGTAAACCGCTCCGCCTGGTTTCAGCTCGCTTCGCATCAGGCTCACTCCCACTACCTGCCATTCGAATACCGTTTCGAATGAGGCCTGTTCAATGATCGCTCCAACTCTCTGAAGATCTTCCCGTCTGGCTTCCTGATGAATACGACCCAGCGTGAGGTGAGGGCTGAAGGGGCGATCTTCGGTTGGGTAGCCCAGCGGCGAGATCTGACTTTCCACAGCATCGCGCAGCGATACCAAGTTTTGGCCCATCTCGTGCAAGCCAACCCACACGACACGCGGACGCTTGGTATTAGGGAAACAGCCCAGCCCTCCGGCAGTCAACACAAAAGGAACTTGGACCTGGACCGTTTCCAGGAGCGCTTTTTGCAGCATGTCACGCTGGACAACAGGAACATCGCCCAAAAATTTGAGCGTAAGATGGATGCCTTTCGGATCAACCCATTTGACAGCGCGGGGCGGGACCTGTTTTTTCAGGCTGTTCTGTATCTCAGAAAGCCCTGCGACGATATTGGGCGGCAGCTCGATGGCAATAAACAGACGCCACATTTCGGTCATAAACAACTCTCCTCGGAGAATCCACCGCGTTCCAGTATAGCGCGAAAGCGCGAATTGTTGAGGAATCAAGAGTGTTGTACAATGGCCCCATCGCTTGAGTGCAATCAGGGTTAAATGTTCATGGCCCAGGAACAAGCTAAACAACTTTTACAACAGGGAATTGCGGCGGCTCGCAGTGGCCGCCCCGATGTTGCTCGTGACTTTCTCCAGCAAGCCGTCCGGCTCGATCCTCAGAATGAGATGATTTGGCTGTGGATGACGAGCGTCGCTCGCGACGACAAAGAACGTTTATTTTGTTTAAAACAACTGATAACGATTAACCCTCAAAATGAATTCGCTTTGAAGGGGCTGCGCGCGCTGGGAATTGAACCCACCGAAAAAGCTGCTGAAGCGGCGTCACCCGCGTCAAAGGTTCCTGTGCTGTCCGAGGAAAAATACAATCGGGTTCAGCAGACACTGGATGATTTCCTGCGGCGTTACAGCCCGCTTCCCCCGGCAGCACTTGACATTCAGTGGACGCATAAGCAGAAGAAACGCTATGGCGAAGCGGCGGCAGCGCGCTTGAAACGGGCCACTTATGCAACTGCGGCTCTTGTCTTTTTGGGAATCGTTGCCGTGATTGCCGTGATTGTAATGACTGTGCTGCCAGAGGGGAACAAGGGTACTGAAGTCGCCTCGGGCCGGACTCGCGTTCCGACCAGCACGCCGACTCCGACCATGACGCCGACTCCAGGCGGCTCCACACCCACACCTTTCCTTGAACCAATGATGATCCCACCCACACAGGTTCGGGAAGGTCCTGGCGAACCGGGCAACGAATATGGCACACCCGGCCCAACGGAAGTTTACCCGGCTCCACACCCCAATGTTGCCGCAGAGATCAAGGGCGCGATTGGCTATTACTCAGTCGGTCTCTATCCTGATGCGATTGGCACACTGGACGCATCGAGCGCCAATTCGGGCCGAGATTGTTACCCGTCAATCGTCTATTTCCAGGCTATGAGCTACGCAGCTGAGAAGAACTACGATCAGGCTGCTTCCCTCCTGGAAACGGCATATAATGAACAACCTCCAGCCAACAGCTTCAGCAAGTGCCAGAACGATCCCCTGGTTCTGGCAGGGTTAGCCGAAGTGAATTACCGGCGTGGCAATCTCCAGGACGCATTGGATCAAAGCACCCAGGCCATTAGCGGGGATCGAAATCTTGTTCAGGCTTACGTCACCAAGGGGCAGGCAGAATTGGCCCTGGGGGATACGCAAGTGGCCTGGACAACCGTTGTTGATCAGGCATTAAAAACCTGGCCTCGTGACACCAATCTTTTGCTGCTGGCGGCAGAAATTGAGTTGGCGGCTGGCAATGTAGATATTGCTTTAGATCATATTGGCACGGCGCTTTATGTCGATCCCACGCTGCGCCCCGCATTGCAGTTCCAGGCACGACTCTATCTGCTTAAAGCCCAACAGGCGGTTGCCACTACGGCGGAAGATCAGCGCGCGCAAACAGAACTGTACGGCCTTGTTGTGCGCAGCGCTCAAACCCTGCTCCTCTACTACTCCGGCGATCCGGCAGGATATCTCTACCTGGCGAAGGGTCGAATCGGAGAGGGTAATCTGGATGAGGCAGAAACCGCGCTCAACCGGATCATTGAATCAGAAAGCAAGCTGCAAAACGATGCCACTATCGTTGACGATGCCTATCGTACACGCGCCGCACTTTACCTTTCGGAAGGCCGCCTGGATCAGGCGCAAGCAGATTTCACGGTCGTTTCCGACAAGAGCCGCGGCCAGGACCAGGATGTTCTTTTAACACTGTATAAGATCGGCATGGAGAAGAAAGATTACCGCAGTGCAGCCGGAACACTTGATCAACTTGTAGGTCTGGCTCCGGATAATCCAGCTTATTTGTTCCTGCAAGCGCAGATGCAAGTCGAAATATGCTCTCTCGAAGACAGCGGGGTCGAATGCAAATACCGTGACGTGCTGGATTTGCTCACCGACGACTTTATAGCGCAGTTGACCAACCCGACTGAGCAGGCCGAGGCGTACTCCTATCGCGCTCAAGCGCGATTCCAGCAAGCGAATGCTCGACAGTCGCTCTCACCTGAAGAGCGTCGGACTGAGTTCGAACTGGCCCTGAACGATTTTGATACGGCGCTGTCTCTCACGGATCGTCCTGTCGATCACTACTACAGAGGGCGTATCTTGCAGGAACTGGATCGACGGCTGGAGGCATTGGAAGAATACCAATGGGTGAGCTACTGGAACGAATTCTATCACTACCCATTTGTTGAGAGTGATTTTGCGGATCGCGTGGAAGAATTGGCGACGGCTCTGAGGGATGAGCGGGACATGGGCACAGCAACCGCTGCCGCCAGCATCACGCCGAGTGCTATTCCTACCCAGCAGCCGACGGCACTGCCGACCGAGACACCTCGTCCGACCGAGACGCCTCGCCCAACTGAGACGCCTCGGCCAACCGCCACGCTGCCCCCCACCGAGACTCCAATCCCTGCTGCGACGGTGACACCGCCGCAACTTCCATAAGCTGACTGCGTCGAACACGACGGGTGGCCCAGGCGATCAAAGGTCGCACAGAGCCGCCCGTTTTATTTTGTGCCGACGGTGTCATCTAAAGGGCGAGCCATTTTGATCTGCTCCCAGGCGGCCCGAACCTCCGCGAGTTCGTTTTCGTTCTCAGGGATATCGCCATAGCGCACTGTAATATAAGATTTCAGTAATGCGCTGGTAATCGTTACGCAGGCCGGGGAAGGCCCGCTCCAGTTCCCGGTAATATTCATAGGGCGTTTCAGAAATGGCGCGCGGATAGCCGCGTTCTCCGGCAAGTTTTTCCATGTGGGCATAAATACGGCGGATGGACAGCGCGGCAAATAAATCGTGCCCCAGGCCAAACTGGCGGAAAATACCAAAAACATCGACCAAACGCCGCCATCCATCTCGGAATGCTTGTTTCAGCCCGCCGACTACTTCCCCCGTTCCGAGTATTTCTCGCTCCTCATCCTCGTCGTCCTCATGCTCGCCGCGCACGATCAGTAGAAACCAGAGCAGGAACAGCACCATGACGATGAGCATGGCGGCAACCGCGATTAGCAGCCCATTACCCAGCAAATTCGCCAGATCGCCCAGCCAGGGGATGTTGATATGAGGAGCCGAACCGCCCTTGTCTTTCGCATAGCCAATAACATCACCTGATAACTTATCGGGCAGCAGCATCTTAAGCAGCGAAAAGAACCCCTGAATGAGCAGCAAAACAGGCGACGAGATCAGAAAGACCAGGGTTAGAAAACCGCTGCCAATGGTGATAAAAGTGCGGGCCAGCAGGTCTGTTTTCATCCCAGCCATCCACAGGGCCAGCGAATACCCCACGAGCGTCACCAGCAGCGCAATAGCCACCAACGACACAATCCATCCTCGACCCAACAATGTATCGCGTCCGGGCCGATCCTGTCCCAGGCTGGAAGCACGCGCCAGCCCGGAACTGAGCAATCCAAAGAAAAAGAAAAATGGGAGCAGGGCGAGGCTGTCTTCCCGCAGGGTTTGACCAGCAAAGACCAGCACCCAAAAGAAGGCAAGAATGCCCAGCCGCATGCCAAAACTGGCCCGTACCAGCGTGACATAAACATGTGCCATTCGTGAGCCGCGCCCCCACAGGAGCAAAATCCACAGCAGAAGCAGTGGTCCAGCAGGAACCCGGCTACTCTTACCGAAGTGAAACAGGCTCTCCACTTCGATCCGATTTTCGGTTCGGTACTCGGTGACAAGTTGGGGCATCAGCAGCACGGTGATGCTCACTACCAGGACCATAATTAGGGCTGTGAACAGCGCCTTACGCCGGGGCGCTGTCTGGCGGTAGCGCATCGTCCGGACCAACAGCAGCGGGATCAGCATGTGGACCGCTCCCAGGGCCAGCGCGGTAGATACTGAAATGGTGACGAACCATCCGAGTGAAAGCGCCATCCACGGGCTGAACCAGAGCGCAGTCATCAGCAGCACAGTGATATGCAAATATTCCTGCCGCCAGTTGATTGGAGGGCGATTAACGGGAGGGAGTTTCTCGTTCACGCTCATCTGATTCCTCTCTGGCCCGCCGCAGTAAATAACGCTGACGGGGTGTCAGGTTCCCTTCTGCTCCTTCTTCGTCTGCATCTTCTTCCGGCAGCGGAGGTTCTTCCTCAGTGATCGGGAGATGGTAAGTAATGATGCCGGGTAGAAACGAAGGTTCTTGCTTGCCCAGGGCGATGCATACCAGGCGTCGCCCACTTTCCCGCAGACGGATCATGGACGCCAGGATCGACTCGTTGAGAAAAGGCGTAATCAGAACCAGGGTCGCCCCCCAGGGCAGGCGAGGGCTTTCTTCAATCAAAAAACGGTCAAAGCCTGTGGTGACGAAATAACTGACAGCCGCAAGCGCTTCAAGAATACGCGGCAACTGGTCACGGCTGCGGCTGGGCGGGATGCGGAACGGCTGATCAGCGCGGGCCAGCGTACCATTCGCAGCAATACCCATGGAGTGACCTTCCGCTAATCCCCAATTGGCAAGTGAGGCAGCGACTTCCATTTCGTATTCCAACATGGCAGGCCACACGCCGCGCCAATGCTGTTCAAAGGTCGCAACATTCAGGCACAACACGGCCCGTAAGCTGTGCGTTGGTTCGTAGACGCGTGTTTGAAGAACGCCTGCTCGCGCTGTCGCCTTCCAATGAATGTGGCGAAAGCTGTCTTGCGGCGAGTAGTCACGGATGCCCATCGTCCGGTTCGGGTCTTCAAAGAGACTGCGCTGCACTCGACGATCTCCAAACGGATCTTTGAGCGGCAGGCCGAGTTCGAGCAGCGTCTTGATAGGCGGGTAGACGACGATCACTTCGCGGCGGTCCCGCAGGGAAATTTTGCGATCAAACAGGCTGAATGGATCGCCAGATATGAGGTCAACCGGGCCAATCTCGTAGATGCCGCGCTGCAGGGCTGTGATGGTAAATCGCCGCCGGATGCGCTCGAACCAACGCAGCGAATAGATATTAATCAGGCTGCCCTGGTCGGGATCGTGTTCAAACCGCGCCAGATGACTGGTATCTGTCGGGCTGAGCGCGAGTGGCCAGCTATCTTCCGTCTGGAGCCACGACAGCGGCAGCAGCTTATGATTTTCGATCTCGATGCTGACTTCGGTTTCTTCACCAGGGAAAAAGCGGCGGTAGGGGAAACGGCGGCGGTAGGTCAGGCCTCGCAGCGAATTTCGGCTCCACATCCAGGCAAAAAACAACACGACCAACATAAAGGCTACGGCTGCCATCAGCGCCGGAATGTGCGCCAACACCGCGACGATAAACATGATAATGGCGAAACTGAACCAGCGGTGATCGATCAGTGCCCGAAAGGTATCGCCGCGCTCCTGGATAGGGTGGCTGGTTCGTTCGTCTTGTTCGGGAGTTTCAAAATCAAACAGGCTCACGGCGTTTATCGCTCAACAGGCACAGCAATCGTATTCACAACATCGGTCACAATATCTTCCGGCTGTCGGCCCCTCAACCGCGTTTGCGGGTTGATCTGGATGCGGTGGGTCAGTACATACGGGGCCAGCGACTTTACATCGTCCGGCAGAACAAAATCGCGGCCCTGGATCGCTGCCCGCGCCTGCGCGGTACGGTAGAGGGCCAGCGTTGCGCGTGGACTCGCCCCCAGATAGATTTCCTCAGATCGCCGCGTCTGGCGTGTAACGTTAACCAGATAGTTCTGCACCGCTTCCGCCATATGAACACTGCGCACCTGCTTGATCAGGCTGAGCACGGTTTCCGGCTCGGTGACGGGCTGCAACATCTCCAACGGGTCGTTTTGCCGGAAGCGCTCGACAAGCTGGTTTTCCTCGTCTTCCGTCGGATATCCTATTGGCACGCGCATCAGGAAGCGGTCAAGCTGTGCTTCGGGCAGGGGGAATGTGCCTTCCAGTTCGATTGGATTCTGAGTCGCCATCACCAGAAAAGGGCGCGGCAGAGAGCGAGTTTCGCCATCTACAGTCATTTGCCGTTCCTGCATTGCTTCGAGCAGCGCACTTTGCGTGCGGGGTGTCGCCCGGTTGATTTCATCGGCCAGTACCACCTGGCTCAGAATGGGGCCGGGCCGGAATTCAAAAGACTGTGTTTTCTGGTTGAAGAAGTTAATGCCTGTCACATCGCTTGGAAGCAGGTCCGGCGTGAACTGGATCCGGCGAAAGGCGCATCCGAGTGAGACTGCTATTGACTTGGCAAGTGTCGTTTTGCCCGTCCCCGGCACGTCTTCCAGCAGAACATGCCCCTCGCTCAGGATGGCAATCAACATCATGTCGATGACGTCGTCTTTGCCCACCATCACCCGTTTGACGTTTTCACGGATGCGCGTTGCAAATTCTTTGATCATGGCAGCCTCGGAAAGAGTACGCGGAATCAGCTTGATGACATCAAGCTGTTGATTGATTCTATACAGTAATACGCGCAAAGGAAGCGCGATAGGCTAGACGGGCGGCCAGGGGTAGTTCGGCCCGGGTCCGGGTTTTGGGTAGATTTCGCAGTCTAAAAGTTGCTTGGAGCGCCGAAGCAACGCATTCACTTCGGCAGCGCTCAACAAGGGCGCGACCCGGCAGCGCAGTTCGCTCTCCGCATTTTGCAACTGCTCATGAAGATGCTCGACCGCGATCAGGAGTTCATCCGCAATCTGTTGGCCTTCAAAATCCCAGATAACCGTGCGCAGCTTGGGCATGGTATGAAATGTCAGCCCGTGATCAATACCCCACAGCTTTCCGCGTGCATCCAGAAGTAAATGCCCTCCTTTGCGGTCCGCATTGTTGATCAGGTAGTCGAAGATCGCGTAGCGTTGCAACTGTGGAATATAACTGTCGCTCAGAGAGAAGTAGTTGACTTCCGGATTGTGGTCGATAAACAGTTGCAGCGATCCAATGCCGTGAAAGCCATCGCGCAGAACGGTTGGCGGGACCAGTTCCCAGTTAAGCGACTGTGAAATCAGATAGGCGACTACTTCTCGATAGCACAACGTTCCATCCGGGAAATCCCAGAGTGGACGTTCACCACGCTGCGGTTTATAAACCGCAGCAACTTGCAGTTTCGGATCGCTGACAGTGACAAGCACCGCATAGTTCGATCCCCAGCGCATGACTCCATGCGTGTTGGCAAGCTGACCTTGCATCAGCAGCGTTTCGACACGCAGGAGGTCAACTGATTTTCCGATGGAGTTCTTCTGATCATCGGAGGAGGTATTCGGAGGTGGTTGATCAGCCATTACGTCCAGTAGTAGATGAGATGTCCATTATGCTTCGGATTAGCGCGCCCCTGTTTAACCACCCACTGCACGTGATCACTCAGGGCACGCATTTGTTCACGCGAGGCCCACAGACGGACCACCTGTGGTTCATCGGGATCCTGCGGCTCCTCGCCCTCAGTGCCAGCCACCAGCTCCTGAGCGACCAGCACAACCATATTGCGCGATTCATCATAGCCCAGTCCCATCTGCGATACCCGAAACAATGGATCAACGGGATCGCGAAGTGACATATCTGGGCTTGGGGTATGGACGATTTCGCTCAGATCCCGGGTATTTCTGGGTTAGATCGGTGAGCATTTCAATGATTGCTTCCGATAATGCTCGCGCCTGTTCCTTTTCCAGAATGAGTGTGACGATTTGAGACCCTTGCCCTGCCTGCAAATGGAAAAGCCGCCGACCTTTTGGCCCGACGGTTCCAATAGTGACAAAATCAACAGGGTCGAGTTCGATCTCATTCGGCGGCATAAGTCGCTTTTACCCTTTCGATGGAATTCGCTTCATGTCGTTCATTCTATGTCTCTAGCAGCAAACTGACAAACGAGCTGCTTAACTTTTCCCATTTTTAAATTTCAAGAGGCTGCGTATAAAGCCCTGCTGCCTGTCTTTGTGATTATCATGAGTTGGAAGGGGAAGGTGGCACGTATCATTCACACGAATGATATAAGGCCGGTCTGTCCCTAAATGAATGATTGTGATCGACGCGGGCGAAATTTCAATCCGCTGGAAAAAGTCGAGATGCGCGCCGATAAAATGCGCCACAATCAGCTTGATCACGTCGCTGTGCGAAACCACGGCAACCCGGTCGTGCGGGTGTCGCAAAACAAGCATTTCCAAAGCATCAACAGCTCTTGCCTGGGCCTGACGAATGGCTTCACCACCGGGAAACTGAGCGCGGCTTGGGTAAACCTGGACCGTTTGCCACAGCTTTTCCCGCTGCAAGTGGCTCAGTTTGGCTCCCTGCCATTCCCCAAAACGCACTTCGCCAACTTCTGGCAGCGGCTGAATAGTCAGGTCCGGATGATGGCTGGCGATGGCCTGCGCAGTCTCCATTGTTCGTTCCAACGGGCTGGCATAGATCGCCGCCAGTGACGTTTTTTCCAGACGATCACCCAGTGCCGCAGCTTGCACCTGCCCGTCCTGGTTCAAGTGAACGCCCGGCGTCCATCCAGCCAGCCTGCCCGTTTTTACGAAATCATTAACCGCGTGGCGGATTAACAGAAATTCAGTCATCGATAAACTCACTGTTGGATTTCAATGCAGATGATAACATAAACGCTAGCGGAAATCCTAGTGATTTCCTTTGCCTTAGTTTGGTCAGGTAAGGGCTTTTATACTAAGTTTTTATTGCATTGTTTGCACTCCTGGTCTAATGTTATGAAAGCGCAGTTATATGCAGATAAACGGCTAAGTTTCTTATGGACATGGTCCGCTTACAGGCTCTGGAAACGTGGTGCAAAACCTCGAACGAGGGCATACTGGTGATCGACTTATCGGGCACCGTATGTCTGATGAATCCATGTTTGCAGAGGTTGTTCCATCTCGTGGATGTTCCCCAAACGGTTGATCAACTGCTGCTGCAAACAGAAGGCTCCATTCCTGAACTGCGCGCTCTACTGGCTATGACTGATCTTCGAGACCGCGCTCAATGGGGCAATCTGCGGGTCCAGGTACACCCTCCCCAGCGGCTTGGTTGGGAGCAGACACCGTTGATTGAGAATGAGCACCTGGAAGGCCTGTTGACTATTTTCCGTGATGCACCTATTCAGGGGCAGTTAGAGGTTGCCAAACAGTCGTTCTTGAGCATGATTTCGCATGACTTACGCACGCCTCTGAGTACCATTTTAGGTTTCGCTGAGTTGATGTATCAAAACAGAGGTAAGCTGGCCGAGGACGAACAGAAGGAGTTCCTGGAGCATATTATCAAGAACGCCAACCAGCTCAGCCATTACACGCAAATCGCCCTCGATATCATGTTTTTGGAAGCCAATACACAGAAATTTCAGGCAGAACAGGTGTCGCTGGATAGCTATGTCAAAGGGTGGCTGGCTGATGCCCGGCATCGTCTTCCAGTCAGCCAACTTCACTACCGGAACGGCGCGGGCAATTATCCCATGGCTTCCATTGCGCCCCCCGCTTTGCATAAGATTTTGCATATTCTGGTTGAATTTGCGCTCGAAGAAAGCCCTGCCAGCGAACCTGTCTTGATCTGGCTTGACTATGACCCGGTTCATGCTCATATCATCATCCAGCACAAGGCCCCCGATCTGAAACCGGAGGATGCAGCCGTTCTGTTCCGACTGATGCATCCCCGCGATTTGAGTGAATCGGGGCGGCCCTATCTGCACCGGATGCAGCTTTATGTCGCCAGTCTGTTAGCCGAACGCCAGCAGGGATATTTGACCTTGCGCGGACGCGATAATGCTTATTTCCAAATCGATCTTGCCCTGCCACTTGCCTGAAATCCTCGGTCTTGACATCAGGCTCTTATGCCAGTAAGGTTGCAAGCATAAGAGCAGCGCATTATCACGAGTATTGGAGTCCTGAAGCAAAATGAGCCGTGTTTTGAACACCAATGATCCTGGTAAAATCCGCAACCAATTGATGCGAACGGTTGCCGAACTGCTGCGCCATTTGAGCCAGAAAAAAGAACTGGATGACGAGGCGAAAGATATGACCGCCATGCTGGTTTTTTGTCTGCGCGATATTGACGAGGGCATCGAAGCATCTGCTGCCGCCTGGGAAAAGCGAGATTATTGGATCAAGGCCGAGCAACTGCGCCAGCGCTGGGTCTGGACAGGTAATGCATCGGCCAGCGTGGAAAACGTGATCCGCAATGACTCCTGGGAAACACTCCCTACTGTGATGGCCGGCTTATTCGAGCATTTTGCCGATATCAAAATAACCAAATTTACGCGGGATGCCAGCGAGTGGCAGGGCGCATACCAGCGTTTGCAGGAAGAGTTTAACCGCTAGGGGCAGTACAAACTGCCCCTGGTGTTTATGCGCCTGTACTTAATTGCCCCCAAATGGCCTGTACTTAATTGAAGTGTCTCTGATCCAGGGTCGGAGTTTGTCATAATTCGGTATGGCGTACCCTGCGTCGCGCCCTAGCAGATCCTCACGGTCCATCACGCGGGCGCTTCTGTCTGGCCATCCCAGCAGCAGCCCTGGGGCCAACCGGATCATATCCCACGTACTCAGGTCCGTGTCCAGATTGTTCTGAGCAGCCTTCAGAATAGACGGCAAGTGTGCGATCTGCCTGGGATCAGAAAGCTTGCGTACAAGCGCATCGACCACAAGCTGTTGGCGCTCAGCGCGGCGATAGTCATCGTCGGCATGCCGGGTGCGGGCATATTGGAGGGCTCGCTCACCGTTCATATGCTGCTTTCCATGTTGAAATTCGATCGGTGATCGTCCCACCATCCATCGTGGGATATTCATAGTCGATAATGTAGTGCGGCACATCGACATCGATGCCGCCAACCGCATCGACCAAATCAATGAAGCCGTTGAAATCCAGCCGGATGTAATAATCCACGTTGATATCGAAGCTCTGCTGCACGCTGGCCTTAATCAAGGCCGGGCCGTTTCCTTCCTGCTCCTGTTCGCCCAGGGCGTTGATCGTATTGATCCGCTGTTCGCCGTAGTAGGGCACGTCGATAAAAACGTCACGGGGAATCGAGAACAGGCTCACCCGCAGGCGGGACGGTTTGACGTTCAGCAGCATGAAGGTATCGGTCCGAGTGAGATAACGTTCACCGGGACGGGCATCGACTCCCAAAACCGCAATATTGGTCGATTTGGGTGGAAAGATAAGATAGCTTCCCAGACAGAGCACGGCACACAGAAACGGCGTGCCCAGAATCATAAGACATCCTATCAGATAGGGAAAACGCCTGGGCCTGCGGACTGAGCGACCAGAGAAAGGTCTGGGTGGCAGGTGTGAATAGTACGCCAAATTTGAACTTCCTTGTTTCCGAATTCACGCAAAGGTCCGATTTTGCCGCGAAGCAGTTGTGTTGGCAATACAACCTCGCGAGATCGTAGGGTAATAGCTGGCTTAAAGGGCGTTCTCTCTCTATAATCGTACTGATTCTTTCTCGCCTGGATGAAACGGGAGTTGCACACGTTGTCCCTCGCAGATTTGCTTTCAACGCTCATTGGTACGGTCGTTTTGGGGGCTATTGTCGTTGCCGCAAACGTCGCGGATCGCCAGGGCCGTGTGTGGTTAAAACGGTCGGTGATCGCTGTGCTGCTCCTCTTTAATATCCTGATCGTAATCGCCTTTGGCTTAACACCGCTCATGGCGGTCTCCTCGGACACCAACACAAGCTATCAGGTGGAACGGGTTAAGCTCGTCGGCGGCCTAGTGAATCCAACCCACATGCGCGAAGTAACGTCGCTAAAAGAATCGGCTGCCGTGGGCGCGTTTGTATTGGCACTGATCGTTGGAGGACTGGCGACTGCCGTTTTGTTTCGCCCGTTTCGCCAGGCGATTGCCTTTCTTTTCCCACGCCATAGACGCGCTATAGAACCTCCCATTGCGATATCGCCCCCCCCTGTTTTTGTTCCAGGGACAGCGTCCAGACCAGAAGAAACAGCACCGCTCTTTCCGCAGATGCTCAATTATTACACGCAGGAGTCGATGGTTCTCCCCAGCCCGACGACTATGCCGTATCGCCCCCTGGTTCCCGTGCAAAGTGCATCCATTTACCAGAGCCGCGGATATAACCCCGATTCAACCGTACACATGGTCGCTTTGGCCTTCATCATCTATCTGGTCGGCACGCAGTTCGTGAATTACATTCTGGGCGGCGGGCTGGAAGGGGTGGCTCAAGGTCTTTCTGGATTAACGGTGCTCGATATTGTGATCAGCGATCTGCCGTTTGTTCTTGTCCCCTTGCTGGGCGTGGGGATCGGTATCCGGCGCAACTGGCGGCAGACCTTTGACCGGCTGGGCCTACATTTACCAACAGGTGAAGGGTCTGGGAGTAGCCGTCGGAATGACCATTGCCCTGTTGATCTTTGTCGCGGTGGCAAGCACCATCTGGCAGCAGTTTGTCTCCAAGCAGACACTGGAAGATCAGACAAAAGCATCGGAAGCACTGTCCTCCAATGTCGACACGATTTTTATGGCGTTTGCCCTGGCAGCGACGGCAGCCATCGCTGAGGAACTGGCGTTCCGAGGCGCGATGCAGCCTGTGTTTGGCTTCTGGCCGACTGCGATTGTGTTTACTATGATTCACCTGCAATACACATTGACTCCGGCCTCCCTGATGATCCTGGTTGTCGCCATCGCATTTGGTTGGATTCGCCAGCGTTACAGCACAACCATCTCGATGATGACTCATTTTTTGTACAACTTCATCCCGCTGGTTCTCGTAGCGGCGACTTCCGAGCAGTCGCTGGTATGGCTGACGCACCTCTTATAGACTATGGAAGAACTCCTTCACGATCATATTCTTGACAGTCAGGCAGTGGAACGCCGGATGCTAGTCCGTGTAATCACACCGCCCGGCTATTCCGAAGGGGCGGAACCATACCCCTTCCTGCTGTTTCTGCATCCGTGGGGTCTAAGCCCCGGTTATATCACTGGCAAACTGAATATCCATCTGCATCTGCGCGATGGTGTCCAGAACGGGACTCTGCCGCCGATGATTATCGCCATTCCCTCTGGCGGGAAAAGCTTCTTTCTCAATGCCGCCGATCCACCGGGGCATGATTGGGCAAACGTAGTGGCGCAAAATGAGGGATTCTTCCAGGGGGCGTTGCAAAGTTACGGGGGTTATGGCGATTATTTACTCAACGAGGTGCTGCCTTTTGTCGAAAACGAGTACTCAATTCGGATGGACACGGCAGGGCGGGCGATTGGTGGCATATCAATGGGCGGCGCGGCAGCAGTGGTGCATGGTTTTCAGAACCCGCCGCGTTTCGGGGCGGTGGGCATCCACAGCCCGGCTGTTTTTCTGGGTGGCCCTGGCAGTTACGGCCCACCGTGGATTTACGGTGTGGATCAGGAAAGTCTGGCACAGCGCAGCCCCTTTGAGGTCGCCCGGCGTTTGATCCCGTCTATCCAGCCGCGCATTTACCTCGATTGTGGAGATCGCGATAAGCTGCGCAAGGCAGTTGATCGGCTTCACGAAACCTTTGATGAATGCGGCATCAAACATACCTATGAAGTTCCACCAGGGGGTCACGATAAAACCTACTGGGAACCGCGCATGAGTCACTATCTGGCATTCTATGCGCAGGGATGGCGCTAAGCTTTCGATGAGGGTGGATTTTCAACTATTTGCCCGCAAAACGACCTAAAACGTGCCTTAATGTGCCAATCAGTGAGGCAAAGGATAGCTATTGGAGGTTATTGTGATCAACTAGGCCGCTTTCGCCAGCCGAGAATTCTCATAAGTTAATCACTTTCTTCTCGTGTATACCCCGTAACACCCCCCAAAACGGTACGGTGACTAACTCTTTTCTAACTGTTCCCTCACTTCGACGTTACTCAGCAGATCAACGAAAGTTCTGCGATTTTCTGCGCAGGCGGGTTTGTTACCCCGCCTCTACAAAAAACGGGCAGGACGGCTGCGTTTAGCCACTACCCCTACGGATCCTTCAGGATATTCGTTTTTTTTCCCTGATCTTGAGAGGAGAGAGAATATCTTATGTGTATAATGATAGAACAAAAGTTCTATCATGTCAATGGTTGACGCGAAGCAAGATGTGCTCTATCGCCCCGGATATCCGGGTACGCTGTGATGTTCCCGGCAGCGCGCCTCGTAGGATTCAGCAGCGCCGACCAGAATAATGGGATCATCATAGCGGGCTGGTTCGCCATTCACTAACCGCTGGGTACGGCTGGCTTCCTCGCCACAGCAGACACAGATTGCGTGCAGTTTTTGCACATCGTCGGCCTGACACATCAGGGTTGGCATGGGGCCAAAGGGGTCTCCCCTGAAATCCATATCCAGCCCGGCGACAATGACGCGAATTCCGCGATCTGCCAGTTTGATCGTGACCTCGATGATGCCCATATCAAAAAATTGGGCTTCATCAATGGCGACAACCGTCGTATCCGCTTCGATATGATCGTATAAAGTCTGGGGACTTTTGATAGGAACGGCTTCAAAATCTTGCCCATTATGCGACGTCACACGCTCAACCGCGTAGCGGGTATCGATATCTGGCTTAAAAACCTGAACTTTTTGTTTGGCAATTCTGGCCCGGCGCACACGGCGGATCAGTTCCTCTGTTTTGCCGCTGAACATGCTGCCGCAGATCACTTCGACACGTCCTGCGTGGTGTTTCATGGTCCCCTCATACCCCATTAAATGAAAGGGCAGGTGTACAACCTGCCCCTCGTGTTCCGTACAATTCCGCTGGTCTTACGCTTCGGTATCGCCGGGGATAGTGTAGCCCCGCGCACGGAGCTGTTTCTTGGTGTCGGCCAGCACCTTGCGTCCAATGCCCTGCAGGGCCAGGATCGCATCGTCGCCGCCTTCTTCCCAACGAGCCATCAGATCGCCAATGACTTCGATGCCGTTCTCGATCAGGATGTTGGTGTAGCGCTTCTCAAGGCCGAGTTCAGCAATCGGCACTTCAGGAGAAACGAGTTCCTGACCGCGAGCTTCGGTATCGGCGATGATCTGGTCGCGCACGCGCAGACGCTTCATGAAGCGATCAACCTGTCCTTCGGTGTCAACGATACGCTGTTCGCCGGTATAGAACGGATGGCAAGCCGAGCAAACATCAGTACGAATTTCGGGAACGGTTGAACCGACGGTGAAGGTGTTGCCACAGGCGCAAATGACGCGCGCTTCGGGATACCACTTGGGGTGAATTTGTTCACGCATGTTTTGTTTTCTCAACCTTTCCAGCCACGGTTCCCCAGAGGGGTGATGCGTAGCGGTTTAGCGGTCTGATAGTGAGATAAGGCGTAACTGCGTTACGCCTGGGTTGTCGTTTCCGCCTGCTGGGGAAGTTCAGGATAGACGCTGATACGCTGGCGACCCTTGGCATATGTTTCGAAAACGACATAGCCTTCGATGGTTGCAAAGATCGTGTGATCGCGGCCAATCCCTACATTCGAACCCACATGAAATTTCGTCCCGCGCTGGCGGACAATGATATTGCCAGAAATGACATGTTCGCCACCAAAGCGCTTGACACCAAGGCGCTTGCTTTCGCTGTCGCGCCCATTACGAGTTGAACCGCCACCTTTTTTATGCGCCATGACTCAGCACTCCTCTATTCCTATACGCCAGAAATACTGTCAATACGCAGCCGTGTGAAGTACTGACGATGGCCGCGACGCTTGCGATAACGTTTCTTGGGGATATATTTCCAGACAAAAACTTTGCGTTCCCGACCCTGCTTGACAACAGTCGCCTTCACCATCGCGCCGGAAACGATGGGCTGCCCGATCACAGGTGCGCCACTGTCAGGAGCGAACAGCAAAACTTCGCTCAACTCGATGGCGGCCCCTTCTTCAAAGGGGAGCCGTTCCACGTCTATTACCGTTCCGGGTTCGGCGCGGTACTGTCGTCCCCCGCTGCGTATAATTGCGTACATCTCGCTCTTTATCTCCAATCTTCGCTTAGCCACCATTTGCAACAGTCCAGAGGGACGCCCAAACGGGGAAAATTGGCCTGAAATGGAAAAATCACCAGGACAACGAGGGATTATTATAACTGTCTGAAAGAGGTGCGTCAATGCCCGTATTCGCGGCAGGCAGTCAGGCAAGCGCCCGTTGGCATTCCATCTCACCTGAAGTATCATCCGAGGGCTACGCTACACCTGAGGATAAAATGAGTTAAAAACCCTTCCTGTTGATGTGCTTATTTGTGGTACTGGTCGCTGTGCTGGTGGCGTGCGAATCGGAATTAGAGACAGAGATGCCGGGCTATGTGACACTGACTCCCCTGGCTTCCGCTGCTGTTGATGACCGTTCCGCCACACCACAGGAAATAACCGGCGGAGGGGCCGAGACACCTTCTCCGACTGGCGTGCCATGCGCGCCCAAAAGCAGCGAAGCCAATACCCGGTATTCCATCCAGGCGACATTGAACTGGACAGAGCATACTGTACAGGTAGAGGAATTTGTCGTGTATCGCAACGAAACGGGGCGTACTCAGGACAGCGTTGTTTTTAACGTCGAAGCGAATCAGGAGGCGGGGCAGTTTACACTGAAACAGATTTTAACAGGCGGCCATTACCGGATTGATGATTATCGACTGGATGGAGTCCGATTGACGGTCCCGCTCAGCGAGCGTCTTTATGAAAACTGCGAAGTAGGGGTAACCCTCAAATTCGCGCTTGTCGTCCCAGCCACTCAAGATGGTTACAGCTATGGCAGCGCGGGCTACCATCTGGGGTATTGGGGATACAGCGATCAGCAGTTGAATTTGGGAATGTGGCTTCCGCTAGTCGCGCCGTTTGATCTGTCCTCTGGCTGGCTCACGCCTCGTTACACGACCATTGGAGAGCAGGGAATCTTACCAGCAGCGGATTTTGATGTTCAAATTGAGGTCGAGGGAGCACCTGAGAACCTTGCCGTTGCTGGACCGGGCACCATGACTTATCCTGATCCTGCTGCATGGCGATTTGTCCTGCAAGGGGCACGCGACATCACCTTATCGCTCTCTGAGTTTTTTCATGAATTGACGACCATTACCTCAACGGGGGTAAGAGTTGATTTGTATTATCTTGCTGCATCCGACGAAGAGTTGATTGACGCCCCCCGCCATGCTCTGAATACAGCCGCTGATTTGCTGGCCCTGTATGATCAGCTTTACGGGCCATACCCTTATCAGCGGTTAGCGGTGGTTCAAGGCGATTTTCCAGATGGCATGGAGTTTAGCGGACTTGTTTTTGTCGGCAACGCATGGTTCAAAGCATGGCAGGGTGTGCCAAACGATTGGCTGACCCTGATCACCGCGCACGAGGTTGCTCACCAGTGGTGGTATGCGCTGGTTGGTAATGACCAGGGAAACGATCCCTATCTGGATGAAGCTCTATCTATTTATAGCGAACTACTGTTCCTGGAACATACCTATCCCGAATTTGTAGACTGGTGGTGGGCCTGGCGCGTGGAAGCTTACCAGCCTGAGGGGTATGTTGACTCAACCGTCTATGAGTTCTACTCGATCAGAAGTTACATTAACGCTGTCTATTTACGGGGCGCGCAGATGATGAAAGCGCTGCGTGATGATGTAGGTGATCAGGTCTTTTTTGCGTGGTTAAAAGATTATGCCGATCAAATGCGGGGTAAGGTTGCCAGACCTGCCGATTTCTGGGGCGCACTGCCCGCCGAAGCTTATGCTGCTATGACTGCTACTCGCCAGCGTTATCTGCGTTATCCTGACGTTTTAGCGCCAACCAGTGTGGCTGAAATGCCCTAAAAATAGCTTCTGATTATTTAAACAAATCAGAGGCTATAGTTTTTGCAGCGATTTAGGTGTGCTTTCCAGCAAAAGACATCTGCGCTACGATAAGAGCTGTTGTCCACTTATTCCTTTCTGCGAGCGGTTGTCCATGCTTTCAACGGTTTATTCGTGCGCAGTGATCGGCTTGACAGGTGAGATCGTTCAAGTCGAAGTTGATTTTAATCCGAACTCGATGCCCGGTTTTACTGTCGTTGGGCTGCCCGATGCCGCCGTTCAGGAAAGTCGTGAACGCGTGCGGGCGGCGATCCGCAACAGCGGCCTAAAATTCCCCAACAAGCATTACACGGTAAATTTGGGTCCGGCAAACCTTCGCAAGGAGGGACCAGCCTATGATCTGCCAATGGCGATTGGTGTGCTGGCTTCCACCGATCAAGTGCCTCTGGATAAATTACCCGGCGCTCTCTTTGTTGGGGAATTATCACTGGACGGTACGGTACGCCATGTAAGCGGCATATTGCCCATTACACACCGGGCGTGGCAGGATGGGTACGAGCGTATATTTGTACCGGAAGAGGATGCCGCACAGGCTGCTCTGGTTCCTGATATCGATGTAATTCCTGTTCCGTCACTTGGCTTTCTCGTTGAGCATTTGTATGACCTTCAAGTTATCCCTCCCTATATTCGCCAACCGTTTGATCTGAGCGTTCCCGATGATCTGGGCGGGTTAACAGATTTCGCGGATGTTAAAGGGCAGGAGCATGTGAAGCGCGCCCTGGAAGTCGCTGCGGCAGGCGGGCATAACGTGTTGATGGTAGGCTCGCCCGGTGTGGGCAAGACATTATTGGCACGCGCACTACCGGGCATTCTGCCAACGATGACATTAGACGAGGCCCTGGAAGTCACTCGCATCTATTCGGTGGCAGATCAACTATCAGTCGATATGCCGCTGATGCGCGTCCGGCCTTTCCGCGCGCCGCACCATACCGTAAGCGAAGCGGGATTGGTCGGTGGCGGATCGTGGCCCCGTCCCGGTGAAGTTTCGCTGGCCCATCGCGGGGTGTTGTTTCTGGATGAACTGCTTGAGTTTGGTACACACACTCTGGAAGTACTGCGCCAGCCTGTTGAAGATAAGCACGTGACGATCAGCCGGGCACAGGTGGCACTATCGTTCCCAGCGAACTTTATGCTGGTGGCCGCCATGAATCCCTGCCCATGCGGCTACTATGGTGATCCGGTGCGTGAATGTACCTGTTCAACTTCCGTGATCCGCCGTTACCAGCAGCGGCTATCCGGCCCACTGCTTGATCGTATTGATATTCACATCGAAGTGCCCCGTGTGGATTACGACAAGCTCACCGACGAACGGCGGGGCGAATTGTCCTCAGTGATTCGAGAACGCGTGGAAACGGCACGCGAATGCCAGCGCCTCCGTTTTCGTGAGATGCCTCGTCTACAATCGAATGCAGACCTGGGAGCAAGCGATATCCGAGCGTACTGCCAGGCAGATGAGGCTGGTAAACAGCTGCTCAATACAACATTGCGCCAAATGCAGCTTAGTGCGCGGGCCTATCATCGGATTCTAAAGTTAGGCCGTACCATTGCTGATCTGGCAGGCAGCGATCTGATCCACCTGGAGCATTTAGCCGAGGCGATCCAGTATCGCCCACGGCGAGTGCTATACTAACTTCATGTCCCTTTTCGTTTGCCGCAGTTTGTTGGCCGCTCCGTCAGATTGCATTCTGGTCATTGGTATACGTTCTGTTGATCGGCGGAACCTTCGTTGGCATTCTTGACGCTGGACCCAGCAGACCACACTTGTCCTTTTGACCGTTGGGTGCTACCGCATGGTTAACCCTGTTTTTGCTCCGCCCCGCTGCCGCGCCTGCTCCACACCTCTTGATCTCGCGCTGGTTTTGTGGGCGGCGCCTATCTGATCTCATTCCTGGCCCATCCATCGGGCAGAGCCAGTATTGGAGTATGGTATGCGGGTTTATATGCAGCGATATGGTATCTGCTGGTTGATCTGCGGCGGCGGGGTTTGCATGGCCGCTGGCTGATTGACGGCCGCTGTTCGCTTCCGTACCTCTCATGATCTTCTGCCTTCCTTGAGATGATCGCCTGGCTTCCATCCTGGTTCGCTCTTGAACAACGACATTCGGATCGCATTTGTTCCTCCTCGTCCCGCCAGCACCACCGGAAACCCGAATTTCTGCTACCATCCTGGCAATGCTGCTCCCGCTTGGTCTCGAGCGTTTATTGCTTGCGCAGAATCGCTTTACAAGCGAACACTGTGGTTATTGTGGGTTGGCAGTGTCTGTGCTGTCCTTTATATGACCTATTCACGGGGGGGCTGGTTAGCAGCAGGAACTGGGCTGCTGGTGCTGACCATCTGACACACTGCGCCGATCAAAGCGACTGAAAATGGGTTTGGCTGGCATGACGGCGTTCACGCTCCTTCCGCATTCAAACTACTGTGTGGATAGCCTGTATTCGTCCTGTCTGCCGCCTTTGATGACATTGCTAGTCCTTCTCTCCTGGGACGAATTTAATTCGCCCCGCCGCAGCATCGGTCCAAGATTAGGTTACTATCGAATTGCAGTGGGGGAATTCTGGGCACATCCATTGACTGGGACAGGCCCCTTTACTTTTGGCCTTAGCCTTTTCAGCCACCGTTCATTTCCTCCCGAACAGCCGCAGGCGAATGCCCACAATCTGTTTTGAATATTGCGTCCGAATTCGGGATTCCGGGATTACTGGCTTTGCTGGTGAGCATCTATCTGATAACGCGACACGGCTGGCGGTATATGCGCGGATTGCAGCGGCGAGAGGCATGGATGCAGCAGCGACCTGTGGTGCTTCCCTTGCCGCTTTTGCCGTCCACGGCTTGAGCGATATGACGATGATGACGCCTGTCGTATGGCTGATGATGCTTGCTGTTCTGGCGGCAGGTCTGCATGTTTGAACCTATTCGCCCAGGCAGAACTATCCAGAAAAATGGCGCGCCTACCAGCTTATCCCTCTGGTTTTGTGGACGGCAGTCATTACTTCGGGATGGTGGTCGACGCGGATTTATGCCGATTATGTGCGCGCCGAGCAGATGATTGATAAGGGACAATACTCGGCAGGCTGCCGACTATTTTGGACGATGTGCGACAAAGACAGCCGACACTGGCCCTGTATCATGCTCAGTATGCCTATGCCTGTGGTATTAAGCGGCTATAACGGGGATTTGTCGTGCCTTCAGAAGGGGCATTACGCGCTTATCGCCGCGCACTTGATTTGGAAAAGCCCCATTCTGTGTGGTGGACGAACCTTGCCGCACTGTACTGGCAGTCTGGACAACCCGAGCAAGCGATCGATGCCATGCGGCAAGCTGTTTACTACGCGCCCACAACCCGGATATGTGGCTCAATCTTGGGGTATATTATGAGGAAAACGGCAGGCTAGTCTGAGGCGCGTGAAGCATATCGCCAGGTTATTGAGCAGAACCGACGGTGGACCTATTCTCGCTTCTGGGAACAAACAGCCTTCCGACGTGACGTGCTGCTATCGACTTCTGTCGAGCCGACGCCGTTTGATCAGGCGGCGATCCTGTGGAATGAAGGACAGCACGATGCGGCATTGGAAAGTCTGTACCAGAGTGTTGAGCACGATCCGCACCAGGCGTGGCCATATGTGGATTTTGCGAGGCTGTATCTTATGGCGGGCGATCCACAACGGGCGCGGGAGTACCTCGATGCGGCTTATGTTCTGGCTCAAAACTTCCTTGATAGGGCGAGGATTGACTATGCCGAATCTGAACTGGCGTGGGTCAGGGGAGATCGTCAGACTCAGGACTTTATCTCCGTAAAGCGCGCGCATTGGATTGTCCCGATGTGACAGGGCAGGCTCTGGTTTATGGGCAGAATATCGCGCATCTCCAGTTTTTGCGCCTATCCGTTCGAGGGGTGCTGCTGCCGCAAGTTCATATGCTCGGTCCTGATCCAGAATTTGTAGACCTGCTTTGTTCAGAATGAGCAGGCGCGGAGATGGGGCGTTATAATCTGCTGGACTGATAGTGGAGCTACCTTCACGGAGTTTCTGGTGTCTGATCTAATCAACCTGGACGATATTAACAGTACCACTGAGCCTGAGGCGCGGCCCAAGCGCCGCCCTGAGTGGATCAAAGTGCGCGCGCCGAGCGGCGAAACCTATGAGATGGTGCGCAGCCTGATGCGTGGCAAGCAGCTTCATACCGTGTGTGAAGAAGCGATGTGCCCGAATATGGGCGAATGTTGGGGCAGCGGAACAGCGACCTTCCTCATGATGGGGGATACCTGCACACGCTCCTGCCGCTTCTGCGATATCAAGACGGGCCGCCCCTCGCCCCTGGACTGGCAGGAACCGAACCGAGTCGCGGAGTTGGTGAAAGCAATGAACCTGCGCCACGTCGTGATTACGAGCGTCAATCGTGATGAGCGAACCGATGGCGGCGCGCCGATCTTTGCGATGGTCATCCGCAGAATCCGGCAGGTGCAGCCGGGGTGCAGCATCGAAGTCTTGATTCCCGATTTTAAGGGCAACCGTGATTCTCTGAAGATCGTCATGGATGCCCAGCCGGAAATTCTGAATCACAATGTAGAAACCGTTCCGCGCCTGTTCAAGCAGGTTCAGCCGCAGGACAAATACGAGTGGGCGCAGGCGACCCTGAGCAACGCCAAAGAGTTGGACCCCCTGGTACTGACCAAGAGCGGAATCATGCTTGGCCTGGGAGAAACATTTGATGAAGTTGTTGAGGTGATCCGCGATCTGGCAAGCTGGAAGGTCGATATTCTGACCATTGGACAGTATTTACAGCCCAGCAAGAAACACATGCCCATTGATCGCTACTATACGCCCGACGAGTTCGTGGATCTGAAACGTGCTGCCCTGGACCTGGGCTTCAAGTGGGTTGAATCCGGACCGCTGGTGCGGAGCAGCTACCATGCGGAGCAGCAGGTCCGCCAGCTATCGAAGCTTAATTACATCCATCTGCGCCAGGAGGCGTAGGCTGTTCTCTCTCATCAGGAAAAAGAAAGCGCCGGGGGTTCCTGGCGCTTTTTAATTTGTACAGGGATCAGGATTCGATGATCTTATCATCGATCAACTGCTGCTGGACACGCTGCCCGCGCGGATCGAAGGCGAAGAAAGGCGCATGAAGCTGGAATTCCATATCCTGCATAGCCCGTCCGGCCCTATTTTTCTCAATGGTAAAGACAACCCAGTCACGATATTCACGCGCTTTGTAGGGGTTAAAAGCGACATGATCTTTGGAGAGAATGTGATACTTATTGTTCATGATGATCGCGATATCACACTCATAGTCCAACGCTGAACTGCCGCGCAGGTGGAAGAGATGCAGCCGGTTAGCCTGCAAACCTTCGCGATCTGCCGCTACTATCGACCAGACTGGAACGCCTAACGCCAGCGCCATATCCTTCAGCCCTTCGACAACAATGGTTACCTTCTCGTTTTCGTCGGTCGCACGCTCCGGATGGATGGCGATTTTTTGCAGGTAGTCGACAAACACGGTGACATTACCGCCCGTTGCATCGCAGAGGCGGCTGGTCATTTCGCGGATAGCCCGCAGAGTCGTCACGGCAGGGCTGGCTTTGACCAGGATGAGGCGCTCCGCATAGCGGTTCATGCGCGCCAGGGCCATTGCTGTTCGGGCATTTTCGCGCAAGATCGTCTGAAGCGATCCGCTGTTTTCGCCAATGCCGCGCAGAGTGCTTTTGGCACGTTCGGCAATGATGACATCATACAGATCTTTCAGCCGGATTCCTTAGCTGAGGATTCGCTTCAGGCGGATTGACGCTTTCCAGGCACAGCAGGCGGTTCATCAAATGGGTTTCTGTATGTTCATAGGACAGATAAAACGCATATTGCCCGCTGCGCATCGCGATATTGCGCGCGATTTGCAGGGTCGCTATCGTTTTGCCGATGCCCTGTGCGCCGCCAAGCAGCACGAGCTCTGTTTTGCGCAGGCCACCGCCGATCATGCCGTCGAGAGGATCAAAACCTGTCGGAACCGGAATATATTCGGTCAGGTCGCCGCGAACCACCATATCATTGGCCTCGTTCATCACCTGAGCCAACGTGCGCGGCATGTGAGACGCACTACTCTTTGCTCTTCCCCGTGGAACCTGCTGCTGTCGAGGTTCACTGGTTGGATCAGAGGTAGGATGGTTGATTGGAGCGGGATCGATGCGCGGCGGGTTATTGGGCGGTTGGTTTGCCATATCATCGTAAAAACGGCGTGTAGACATGATCTATTCTTTCTTTTTGCGCAGCAGTGATTCAGTGAATTCTACAGAGTTCATTCCCTCTGCGCAACAGCCCTGAGTTGCTAACTGTTTGTTGTACAGGGTATAGTTCCAGGCGCGCAGTTTTGTACCTGCAGGAGAAACCTTTGAGCACGAATCAAAACCAATCCGGAAGAGGACTATCTCTGCTGGCTGGCGCGATGACCTTTGCCGCCTACTATTTTTTTGCGCGCCCCCAGATGTTGAAGTGGGGAACGTACCTTGGTGAATCGCAGCGGCGGCTGTTGGGAGACGATCTGATCCCTCAACCCAGCCTGAACACGACACACGCCATGAATATCGACGCGCCGCCTGAGGCCGTATGGCCCTGGATAGCTCAGATGGGACGGGAAAGAACAGGCTATTATGGCCTGGATATGTGGATGAACCAGGGCATTCCCAGCGTTCAGTATCTCCGGAAGGATATTCCACCCCTGGCAGAAGGGATGGCGATGGACGGCGGCTTCCAGGTGATGGCAGTTGAGCCGAACCGGGCGCTCTTATTTGGGGCGTATGGTCTACCCCGTCCCGCAGGGGTAACACTTGACGTGACGATCCTCTATCTGTTGGAGCGGCGGCGCGATGGCAGCACCCGGCTGCTGGTTCGCCAGCGCGGGTTCAGTTATGGTGCATTCAGCCCGATTTTTAACCCGGTGTATGAGGCGATCTACTTCTGGTTTATCCGACAGCAGCTAGCGGCGATGAAGCGTCACGCGGAAAGCATGGCTCACCTGCAGTAACGCAACTCTGCAATACGGCAGACGTAATAGATAGTAGATAACGGAACTTTTCTGGAGAATGGCCTGTGTACGCCCAAAAACGTCTTTATCGCTCCACTCAGGACCGCATGTTTGCTGGCGTGTGCGGCGGGATTGCCGAATACCTGGAAGTTGATCCGACCCTGGTGCGGTTGGTATTTGCGGCACTCACTCTGCTCGGCGGACCGGGTATCATTATCTACATCGTGCTCATGTTGATCGTGCCCGAACAACCTCGCCAGAAACGCAAACAAAAGAATGACGAGTTTGATGATATCCCAGTCATTCCGACTCCACCCGACGGGCCAGATGACGTGGACCCACAGATTTAGCCTCAGATAAAAACAGAGCGCGGATTACCATCCAGGCTCTGTTTTTAATTCCAGAACGAGTTTTGTTGCCACTAACAAACTTTTCGAAAAAATTAGTTGATCACTTCGCCGCGTAGCGATTCGCCAAAGTATTATTTTTTGACATGCTCACAAACGGTTTACTAACCCTACACAATCTTTTGTTTTGAGCGATTTTTAACAGACCCTATTACATATCAGTCCTACAGTACCCCCTATGCAGCAGGTGCTTACCCTTAGCATACACCCGGTTTGCCCCGCAAAATACTCCTTTAAAGTTGAACTTTAAGTACTAATTTGAAGATATTCGTGAGAAAAACGTGCATAATGACAGACGCTAATTGTTTTGATCAAGAAAAGCCTGTTCAGCGGTTTGCCGTAGTTTGGCTGTTTGTTTTTGAATGTCTTTAAGCCGCCATCCATGCAGGGGATAGAGCCACAGCAGGGTTACTCCGGTGACAATAGCGAATAACGGGATGCCAACCGAGAAGCCGCGAATCATGGTCGCTACGGCTGCGGGCTGCTCTGTTTTATCCAAATCGCTGTTGTATCCAACCAGTTTGAGGCCAACTCCCAGGATCAGGTTGGCTAAAGCAGGGGGAAAACGGTAAATGAAGCCCAGAATGCCGCGATACATGCCTTCACGGCGCAGCCCGGTGCGCACATAATCTTCGTCTACGACCTCGGCAAAGAGCATGTCCGGTCCCAGAAGCGCCCCACCCATCGACAAGCCCAGCAAACCAAGCACAATCGCTGTGGTCACGGGGGAATTGACAAGGAGCAGGGGTAAAGCTCCAAATGCCGCGATGAGGAGAGACGCAATCATCGAACTGCGCGTTCCGTAAAGCTTAATGATATGCTGCCACAACAGCAGGGACAGGCCGCCTGTTACAAACAGTACGGTTGTCATCTGGGTAAGCTGTTGGCCGCTGATATGCAGCACGTAGTCGCCATAAAAGGGCAGAGCAATAACTACCGCGGCCATAATGAACCGTGTCATAAAGTTGATCAGGAATACGATCAAAAAAATCCGGTTGTTTAAGACAATCGCAAACTGGTCGCGGAGAGGCGTGCCTTCCTGGTGAGCAAAAACCTTGGATTCGCGGATGCCCAAGAGTGAGACAAAATAGAGTATGGCTGCCAGTGTCCCCCACAGCGCAGCGACCCAGTTCCAGCCATAACGTTCATAGATGGTCGGTGTTAAGGCAACCGCTGCTCCGTTACCGATAATGAAGCCGATGAGCTGGCGGATGCTGGCGCTAGAGGCCCGGCTGTGCGTGTCCTGGTACATTTCCGGAAACAATGCATCCTGGTTAAGGGTGACAATAGACTGGAACATGTCGTAGATGCTGATGACCACCAGGAAATAGACCATCAGCGCCACGGGATTACTTTTGTCCAGCGGGGGGAGCCAGACCAGGGCAAAGGTGATCGCAGTCGGAATAGCCAGGAAGCCGATAAAAAAGCGCCGCCGTCCCCAGCGGGTGCTGGTTTTGTCGGACAGCCAGCCTGCCAGAGGGTCGTTGATGGCATTCCAAAAGCCAAATCCAAACAACCCAACGCCGACCCAATCGGGGGACAGGTGTTTGACGGTCGTATAAAAATATTGGACAAACGTAGTGAAAGTTGTGTACGTTAAAAGGCCAGCCGCATTGCCCATCGAATAAAAAATAGTTCGCCAAAATGGGACACGCTCATGATGAGATGCCGCCAGGTTAGGAGCCTGTCCACCGTCATTCACCCGAGTAAACCTCCAAGATGCTGTTTGAACGCGAACGTGCGCCTTTAGTTTATACTGGCAGACCGGACTAATTCCAGGGTCAATATATAGGCACCGCTCGTTTGCCCCATCTCCTGATCAAAGCGAGAGGCAACCAGAATGTACATATCGTCGCCGGGGAGGGTAAACTGCTGGATCTGCGCATTCTGATCATCGCCGCTGTCGTCGTCAAAAGCGATTTGCTTACGGTCACTATCCAACAGCGTGAGAAGCGGATCCAGGTCGCCAGAAGCCCGTTCCATTGTGATTTCGATCACGTCTCCCTGGCGGCCAAAGAAGACATATTCCTCGGTAGTGCTGTTACCCTCGATTTGCCCGCTTACCGTTGCCCCATAGACGATTTCGAGCGCCTGTCCCCCGGCGACGCCAGGACGCCCGTTGATCTGCAACGTAAACGTGCCGCTCGTCTGTCCTTCGACTTCGCCCGCGCGCCCTGCCAGAACGTAGTATTTTCCGGCAACAGGAATGGTAAAGGCTGCGATGCGGGCATCCTGCCGCCCACCTCCATCATCATCCACCGCGACATCGATCAGGTTCGTGTCGTCGAGTTTCAGGAAAGGGTCCAGGTTGCCGGACAGCTTCAACTCGGTGATGGTGATCACATCACCGCGCTGTGCCTCAAACCAATAAAAGCGCGTGGGCGTCAACTCATCAATGCTGCCTTCGACCGATGCCCCGTAGTCGATTAATTGGGCCATCGCCAGCGTGCCAGCAAGTTCATCAGGCGGGGTTTGGGAGATTGACAGGGCGTAATTCCCGGTGGTATCGCCCGCCATCCGCCCAAATCGTGTTGCGACGATCAGATAAATGCCCGTCTGGAGGATGGTATAGTTGCTAATTCCGGCATCCAGCGTTCCGGCGGCCAGGGGGTCGTCATCATTGGAAGCGAGAGTCAGGCCATCGCTGGTCGCCAGATCGAGCAGCGGGTCCAGATCGCCGGACAGGCGCAGCAGTTTGATCGATATTACGTCGCCGCGCTGTGCCCGGAGGAAATAAAACACAAGCGGCGCATCGGCGGTGATGTTGCCAACGACACTATCGCCATACTGCAATGCCGTGGTTTCGGTGGCGCTTTCCCCGACCTGTTCGAGAAGCAGCGTGTAGTGGCCGCTGGTGGTGCCCAATTCCTGCCCGAAGCGAGTGGCAATCACAAAATATTGTCCATCCGCAGGAATGCGTTTGGAGATGATGATTGCATTCACCGCGTCGCCGTCATCATCACTCAAGGCCAGGATCGTGCCGTGATCATCGGTGAGCAGCAAGAACGGGTCGAGATCACCGTCAACCCGGTTCATGGTCAGAGCGATTACCTCATCGGCTGCACCCCAAAAGGTGTAAATCTGCCGGAAGGACTCGTCGTTAATCTGCCCGGTTGCTGCCTGATCGACCACAAGTGGTGTGCCGCCCTGCCGGTGCGGCCAGGCCAAAGCAACCTGGGGTGCTGCCATCGCAGCGCCCCACAGGATAACTAAAACAAGAAGTATAAACTTCTTCATAGGCTTATTCTTGCCGGGTGAGCGTGATGTCAAAACTACCGCTGCTGCCATCCTGTTCCAGGCCGTACCGTCCCACTGCTACCAGATACATCCCTGTTTCGGGTAACTGAATGCTGCTTAACAGGGCTTCGTAGGTGCCTCCAGCGGGGCTATCATCATTGCTGGCGATTTCGGTCCAACCCGAACCGGATGACCTGTACAGATACATGATCGAGTCCAGGTTGCCGCTGAGGTTGTCGATTGAAATCGTGATATTATCGCCTGCTGTACCATCGAAGACGTAGAACAACAGATACTGCTGGTCTGTGATTTCGCCCACCAGTGTTTCACCATAGTGCAGCGGCGTTGTGGTAGAGCTGATTCCAGCGCTGATGATTGCCTGCTCATCAACCCGTTCCAGGCTCAGGGTATAGGTGCCGGATGTGGGTGTTTCGTCTGGCCCTACATAGCGGGAGGCAAGGATTGTATATTGTCCGTCGGCGGGCAGCTCTGTCACGATCTGGGAGTTGCGCACCTCTCCCGGTGTGATGTCGTCATTCGCATCAACAACCGCGCCGCTGGCATCCTGAAGTTCAAGGTAGCAGTCCAGCGAGGACCCTGCCGCTGCCTCCATCGTGATTCGAACTGAGTCTCCGGCTGTGCCCGTGAACGTATAGGCCCGACTCACCACATCGTCATCGATGACGCCGTTGACCACATCGCCAAAATTGAGCACGTCCGAGCCCGGCTGCGTCACAACGGGATTGCTAACTTCACCGCTGCCATACCCTAACGTCAGCGAATAATTGCCCTGGCTGATATTTGCCGGGCCAAAGCGGGGCGCGACCAGGATGAAATATCGGCCAGCCGGAACGCTGATGCCAAGCAGTGTACCTGTGGCGCTGGAGGCGAGTTCGTTAAGACTTTCATCGGCCAGCACGAGAACAGGTTCCAACCCCGGATCGGCGGTGATGTTTAAATCGAAGACGATCCCCGTATCCAGCAGCAGTGAGTAGACTTTTGCTCCTGTGTCGAATGTGCCTACGGCGTCGACGTTAAATTCGAGCGCGCCCGCCGTGACCAGTGTATCACTCGGTGTTGTTCCGGGCAGGGAAACGGGAACTGTTGTTTCCTGTGCCGCCCCTGGCCCGGTGAGGGTCAGCGTGAAGGGGCCAATCGATGTGCCGTTTTCCTGATCGAAGCGGGTGGCGACGATGGCATAATATGCCGTGCGGGGTAGGGTGAACTCGATCCGCGAATCGCGATTTTCCCCTTGCACGATGTCGTCATTGTCTGCCAGTGGGATACGGCCATCATCCAGCAAAAACATGAGGGGATCGAGACCGTTCGGATCCGCACTGTTCTGGCTGTCCATCTCAATGGTGACCGGATCGCCTTCCGCACCTTTAAATACATAGACGGACAAAAAGCTGGTGTCGGTAATTTCCCCCTCCACCGTATCGCCATAAGCCATCTGAGGCAGACCTTCATAATCGGCTGGCAAGACGGCTTCCGCTGGGGTTGCTTCAACCGGGGCGGCAGAGTCTGACAGTAATTCAAGAACGTAACTGCCTGTTGTAGTCCCTCCGGTCTGGCCCATGCGTGTCGCGATAATCAAGTAGGTTTCGTCTGCTGGAAGGGTATATTGGATGACTGCATCGCCATTGCCAGCGCCGCTGTCGTTATCTTCGAAGAGAGTCTGCCCGGCAGCATCCAATAGGTAGAGATACGAATTGAGATCGCCCCCAGCCCGGCTCATGGATATGGTGACCGCATCCCCTTCTGAACCGCGAAACCGGTACGTGACAGCAGGAACTGCCGCGCTGATATCGCCCCGCATGCTCTGACCATAGGTGATGTCGGTAAAGTTACCCCCGGCTGTCGCGGAAATATTTTCACTGAACAGAATGCCATAACTCCCGCCTTCGCTCTGGCTGTCGGGCAAGGATACGGCAACAAAGAAGACGCCGTCCTGGGCCAGGGTCGCCGTGAGGCCGCCATCTACCGTTGAGCGTGCCTGCTCAGCAAAAGCGGCATCGTAGAGCACCAAAAGGGGCGCAAAGTCTGTTTGTTCCGTTGTCACTGAAATCTGTTCGCCGGTTTGCCCTTCAAGCCAATAAAAGCGGAAAGCCGTCTGGCGATCCAGCGTGTCGCGAATGGTCAGGCCGGGTTCCAGTTTGGAGAGCCGGACATTTTCACCCGGCACTACCGCAGCCGGTGGCGAGTCAGAAGGTGGCGTGTCAGAGGGCGGCGGCACAGCCTCTACCGATGTTTCTGTGGGCTGTACCGTGGGCAGTTGGGCAGGGGGAATCTGTCCGTTGACCGAGGCGGTCAGGTTCAGACCGAAACGCCCGCTGATGTCGGTTGTGATCCCTCCGGCATGGGTGGCCTGAATCAGATACTGCCCGTCGGATGGAATGACAAAGGTCAGACGCGCGTTTAACCCGCCGCCGCTATTATCATCGGTTGCCAGCGGATTCTGGTTGGCATCATTAAGAACCAGGAACGGATCGAGATTCCCTTCCGTGACAATCATCGTCACGGTGATGACATCGTTTGCCTGAGCACTGAATGTGTAGAACACGCTCGGCGCGGCGCTGCCGTCCAGAGACCCATCGACGGTTTGCCCATAGACGAGCTGAATGGGGCCATCCTGGAGCGCCCACGGTGGTGGGCGAATGCCACCCAGCCAGAACGAGCGTACACAGGATCAGGACATGAATGCAACGAGAAAAGCGTACCATCCACCTAACCTCCATGCGATCCCCCCACAGGATGACTGCCAGTGATTTTACGGTAGGGCGGAATGTGCCGCAACTGCTACCCACCATCAAATGAATACGGTATAGTAGGGTTCTCTCTTTGCCACTGACCCCGATGGAGCG
The DNA here is from genome assembly GCA_963753545.1 of uncultured Chloroflexia bacterium. Taxonomy (GTDB): domain Bacteria; phylum Chloroflexota; class Anaerolineae; order Aggregatilineales; family Aggregatilineaceae; genus CAVWCQ01. The sequence continues at coordinate 2,353,368 of CAVWCQ010000008.1, read as the reverse complement.
AAAGATTTGTCTCTCCCCAACATTATTGCTGTAGATGGCCCGGCAGGATCGGGCAAGAGTTCCGTATCCTTCGCCGTTGCCCAGCAGATTGGGTACCTCTTTGTTGATACAGGTGCATTCTACCGCGCCGTGACCCTGGTTGCACTAGAACACCGGGTTGATGTGGCTAATCCGGAGCAGATCACCGCTCTGGCCTGGCAGACACACCTGGATATGACCCCCGATTTATCGGATGATGGACGGCAGTATACGATTTTAGCCGATGGGCAGGATATTACCTGGCGCATTCATGAACCTGCTATCGATGCAAATGTGTCGGTCGTATCGAAAATGCCCGGTGTTCGGGACGCGCTGATGCAGGTGCAGCGGACGGTTGCCCAACGGGGCCGGGTGATCGCAGCCGGGCGCGATATTGGCACTGTAGTCCTGCCGGATGCTGATCTCAAAATTTATATCGATGCCAGCCTGGAGGCGCGGGCGCTGCGCCGTTACCAGCAGCGGATCGATAATGGGGAAGCAGCGGACCTAAACGTAATTATGGAAGGGCTGCAAGCACGCGATCAGATTGACAGCAACCGCGATGTTGCTCCCCTGAGGCGCGCCTCTGACGCGATTTATTTGGATACCACCACCCTTAACTTTGATCAGTCCGTTGAGGCGATGCAGCGAATTATTAACGAATGGACTCCAGTCAAAAAGCTGGCAGATAATCGATAGAGTTTTTGACAGTTCGGGGGGTGCATGACTCTCCTATACCTGGTAACGTTCTGGGTGGCCGGTGTCTTTCTGGCATCCGCCGCCCATACCTCTGCAAAAAGCTGGCTGATGCTGGCTGGGGGAGCCATTGTTCTCGCCTGTCTTTTGCGCCGAGAGCGCCGCACCCGCCTGATCTTCATTTGCGCTGCTTTGTTTGCCTTTGGTGCAGGCCGTTATGCGCTGGCAGACCACTCGCTGCCCGCTGATCATATCGCCCATGATGCCGATTCTGGGTATGGAACGGTGACGGGTTTGATCGTGCGGGACATCGATCTCCGTGAAAATCATGTTAATCTGACTGTCGAAGTCGACTCGCTGGCTGTCGATGGCCCTGCGCTGCCCGCCGAAGGGTTGATCCTGGTCCAAGCGCCGCGTTATGTCGATTACAGCTACGGGGACCGCATCAAAGCCAGCGGGCAGCTTCTAACTCCGCCCGAATTTGACGATTTTTCCTACCGTGACTACCTGGCCCGCAAAGGCATTCGGGTCATGATGCCCAATGCTGAAGTTGATGTGCTGAAACGGGATCAGGGCAAACCCTGGTATGCGCTGTTGTACGGGGTGCGCAAACGCGCGCGACAAACGATTGATCACCTGCTCCCCAGCCCACAAGCGCCGCTCCTGAACGGCATTTTGTTAGGCGACGAGAGTGATCTGCCGGACGACCTCCGCGAAGATTTTAATCGTACCGGAACCTCCCACGTGATCGCCATTTCAGGGGCGAATCTGGTTGTTGTGATGCGCGTGCTGATGGGACTCTTTATTCCCATGTTTGGCAAACGCCGTGCCGGGTGGATCACGATGAGTGGGGTAGCAGCCTATACGCTGTTTGTCGGGGCGGAAGCGGCAGTCGTGCGGGCGGCGATCATGGGCGGCATGGCGATACTTGCCGCACAGTTGGGCCGCCGTGCTTATGGCCTGACGACGCTGGCCTTTTGCATCTGGCTCATGACTCTCTGGAATCCCCAGGTTTTATGGGATGTCGGCTTTCAACTGAGCGCGGCAGCAACCGCCGGACTTGTCTTGTTTGGAGACAGCCTGACAACTGGGTTGAGAAATCTGCTGAAAAAAGGATTTGCCGAAAATACCGCGCGCCAGATCACAGGGGTGTTGGCTGAACCTGTTGTCATTGGGCTGGCGGCGCAGATCACCACGACGCCATTGATACTGGTCCACTTTGGGCGGCTGTCGCTGATCGCGCTGCTGGCGAATATCCTGGTTGTTCCTATCCAACCGTATGTAATGCTGTTCGGCTGGTTTGCCACCTTGATCGGCATGCTGTGGACTCCGCTTGGCGAACCGTTCGCCTGGGTAGCATGGCTGCCGCTCAGTTTTACCATCCAGGTGGTGCGCCGCCTCGGTTCGCTCGATTGGGCGTCGCTGCATGTGGAACTGTCGGCGGGACAGACCTGGGCCTACTATGGCTGCCTGCTGGTGGTTGCCTGGATATCGATCCAGCATCCTGAAGATCGTGCCGCTATCTTCAAGCGGCTGCGCCAGCGGTTCACGACCTATACCGTTCTGTTTATAGGGACAATCGTCTGTATCCTGGTGTGGACGGCAGCCCTATCTCAGCCCGACGGTAAACTGCATGTGTGGTTTCTGGATGTTGGGCACGGTAATGCGGTGCTGATCCAAACTCCCGATGGGGGTCAGATTTTGGTTGACGGCGGCCCGAACCCATCCCGGCTGCGAGAAGGGGTTGGCGATGCACTGCCGTTCTGGGATCGCCGCCTGGACGTCCTGATTTTGACACAGCCCAAATCTTCGGCCCTGAATGCGCTTCCCTCACTGCTAAATCGCTACGATGTTGGGCTGATGCTCACCAATGGGCAGGCGGGCCAAACGGAGACCTATCAGGCGTTGATCGATGCCTGCGCCGATCATGGTATTCAGGTCAAGACCGTCACGGCGGGCTATCAATTACAGACGGGTGACGGTGTGAGACTTGAAATTCTCCATCCTCAGACAATTCCCGAAGCGGATGCCGACCCGGAGACGGAAGGTATGGTGATTCGCGTGAGTTATGGCGACACGTCGTTTTTGCTGACGCCAGAGCTGTCGGATGAGGGGGAAAAGTCACTTTTGGCGGCGAGGTGGTATGCGGGCAGCACGGTATTAGAGGTTCCTGCACATGGCAGCGTTAAAGCCAACCCTGAAAGCTTTCTACAGGCTGTTCACCCTCAGGCTTCTGTGATCACGGTTGGAGCGGGCAACCGTTCCGGCTTACCCGCCCCTGAAGTGATCGATTTGTTGAGCAGCGGCCCTATCTACCGGACAGACCGGCAGGGAACCATCGAGATGATCACAGACGGCAAAAAGCTATGGATATATGCTGGGCGCTGATGAACGAAGATGCTCCATAAACCATATCTGACTGTTCAGCGCGGTCTCGCCATCCTTGGGTTTGAGCCGCCGGTAAGTTCCATCGGGCAGCAGCTCGTGCGCCTTCATATTGTCCAGCATCCCGATCGCTAGAATTTCGTCCAGGATTCTGATCTTCAGCATGTTGTTCTCAACGGGAAAGATCGTTTCAACCCGACGGTCCAGGTTGCGCGGCATCAAATCGGCGCTGCCCATGTAGACTTCCGCAGCACCGCCGTTGAGAAAATAGTAAATCCGCGAGTGTTCCAAAAATCGCCCTACCACGCTGGTCACGCGGATGTTATCGCTGATGCCGGGTATCCCCGGGCGAAGGCAGCAAATACCACGCACCAAGAGTTCAGTCTGAACGCCAGCCATTGACGCCTCATAGAGATAACGGATCAGCCGGGCATCAACCAGGGAATTCATCTTGAAGATGAGCCGGGCGGGGCGTCCGGCGCGGGCATGTTCAATTTCGCGCAGGATCAGCAGTTCAAACTGGTCGCGCAAATACTCTGGCGCAACCAGCAGTTTGCGATAGGCAGCGGCAGGGGCGTATCCGGTCAGGCGGTTAAATAACTCACTGGCGTCAATGCCCAGGTCTGCACGGCACGTTAATAACCCGATGTCGGTATAAATGCGGGCGGTCGCCGAGTTGTAGTTCCCTGTGCTCATATGCACATAACGGCGCAATCCGTCGTCTTCGCGGCGGACAACAAGCGCGATTTTGCAGTGTGTTTTGAGCCCAAGCAGGCCATAAACGACATGCACACCCTGCGCTTCTAGCTTACGCGCCCAGACAATATTGTTTTCCTCGTCGAAACGCGCCTTCAGTTCCACCAGGACGGCGACCTGTTTGCCGTTTTCCTGCGCTTCGAGCAGCGCATTGACAATGGGCGAGTTGTTGCCAACGCGGTACAGGGTGATCTTGATCGCCAGCACCTGCGGATCGTGAGCCGCGGCGCGGATGAAGTCTGTTACCGGCAGAAACGAATCGTAGGGATGGTGCAGCAGTACATCCTGGCTGCGGATCACGTTAAAAATATTCTCATCCTGGCTCAATGGGGCGGGAAGCTGCGGCACAAACGGCGGGAACTTCAATTCAGGATAATCGAGTTCCGCCAGTGCGAATAACTGGCTCAAGCCGAGCGGACTCCGAAGCTGGTAGATATCGGAGCGCTCGATGTTGAGATGAAATTTCAACAAATCCAGCAAATGCTGTGGCATATCCTGCTGGACTTCGAGCCGGATCACACGACCAAATCGCCGCTGACGGACGCCTGCTTCAATCGTTTCCAGCAGGTCCGACGCTTCGTCCTCTTCAATTTCCATGTCGGCATTGCGGGTGACACGGAAGGGGTGCGTTTCGAGGATTTTCATGCCGGGAAACAGTGTTTGCAGGTTCGCGGCGATGATTTCTTCCAGAAACACAAAGCGCTTCCGTTTACCGATTCGCCGCCCCAGGTATTTGTGAACCATCTCGTGAACAGGAACCAGCCGAGGCAGAGCAGGCGGTACCTTGACACGGGCAAAGTGCTGCTGCTGGTTTTCGTCCAAAAGCAGAACGGCCAAATTCAGGCTCAGGTTCGAGATATGTGGGAACGGTCTGCCGGGATCAACGGCCAACGGAGTCAGAACTGGAAATATTTCCTGGTGAAAATACAGTTGAAGCGCTTCGCGGCGATCAGCGGGCAGATCGTTGTAGTGCGAAATAAAGATATTATGCCGTTGAAGCTGCGGAACCATTGTTTCACGAAAACAATCATAAGACTTTTCGAGCATGGGCAGCAGGCGTTTACGAATGGCCGCAAGCTGCTGAGCGGGTGTGAGGCCGTCGGGGGGTGTTTCGATGACACCTGCCGACACCTGTTCCCGCAAGCCGGAAACCCGGATCATAAAGAATTCGTCAGTATTGTTGGCAAAGATAGCCAGAAATTTGACCCGTTCAAGCAGCGGCAGTCTTTGATCAAACGCCTCTTCCAAAACCCGGTAATTAAACTCTACGATACTCAATTCTCGGTTGATGTAGAGCGAAGGGTCGCGGAGATCGGGTACAGGTTGCTCGTGCGGGACATCTGAAACAACAGTTTTATCAATCATAGGTACGCCATCTACTTCTTGTTCACATGAGTAGTCTATAGCAGGAGTATAACATAGGACCCCTGTCCAGTAGAAGCCGTTTTGCTGCACGAAACCAATTTATGAGATAAGCATCTATAATATTGGATAGTGGACCTGCTTGAGACAATCACAGGAGCAGTTAAGCATGAGTAATATCGCAGAACGCGGCTACGCCCGGCCCGATGTACTGGTGTCGACAGATTGGGTAGCCGAGCATTTGAACGATCCCAATGTCCGCATGATCGAATTGGACGAAGACCCGCTGCTGTACGCATCCGGGCACATTCCCGGCGCGGTAGAGGTCGATTGGACGCGCGATCTCAATGATCCCCTCCGGCGCGATTATCTGGACAAAGCGCAATTTGAAGCGTTGATGTCGCGCATTGGCGTGACGCCAGACACGCTGCTGATTTTCTACGGGGATAAAAACAACTGGTGGGCGACTTACGCCTTTTGGGTATTCCAGCTTTTTGGACACGACAAAGCGAAGATCATGGACGGTGGGCGGTTGAAATGGGAAAACGAGAAGCGCCCACTCACACGCGAAAAGCCAACATACGCGCCAACTCGCTACAGCGCGCCTGAGCGAAGCGAGCAGGATATTCGCGCGTTTCGCGATGAAGTGATGAAGCATGTGCAGTCCCACAGGCCGCTGGTCGATGTGCGTTCCCCGCAGGAATACACGGGGGAGCGGCTGCACATGGAGAACTATCCCAACGAAGGCGCACTGCGCGGCGGCCATATTCCGGGCGCGGTTAATGTGCCCTGGAGCCAGGCGGTTGATCCTGAGACCGGTACCTTCAAATCCGCTGACAGCCTACGCGCCATTTACGAAGGCCAAAAAGGGTTAAAGCCGAGCGATGATGTCATTGTTTACTGCCGTATTGGGGAGCGGAGCAGCCATACATGGTTTGTGCTGACCTACTTGTTAGGTTATGGGCAAGTTCGGAACTATGATGGAAGCTGGACCGAATGGGGCAATCTGGTCAACGTGCCCATTGAGCGCTGATTGATCATGGCTGACTATCCCGCAAAACTGCAAGAGCTGTTGGACGATTTTTCCTATGTGACGGATCGCAGCGAACGAGCCGAAATGCTAATCGACATCGCGGATCGGTTCGAGCCTGTGCCGACGTCTATTGCGGTGCGTCCCTATCCCGATCCTGCCGTGTGCCATTCTGTGAATCCGAGGCGTTTGTCTGGGACGAAGAACAGCCAGATGGAACGCTCAAATTTCACTTTGCTGTCGAAAATCCGCAGGGTCTCTCCGCGATGGCGATGGCTGTCATCCTTGATGAGACTCTATCTGGCGCACCGTTGGAGCAGGTCGCCAGCGTCAGCAGCGATATTGTGCTGAAGATATTCGGCAAAGAAATATCGATGGGCAAAGGCCAGGGATTGATGGGAATGGTCACGGCAGTCCAGCACGCTGCCCGCCGCCGTCTCGCTCTGCGCCAGTAAAACTTGCCATACGCCCCTGTGCTGGCTGGGCGTATGGCAGGCAATACTCTAGAATAACCCGCCCATTGCCTCCCGGTAGCCGACCAGTTCGGCATAGCCATATCCGGTGGCATCCCCGCTGATGTGCACGGCTCCCTCCCAGTAGATGATTCCCTTATGCAGTTCCTGATCGGGCAGCAGCGGCATAAGCGTCAGGTGAAGCGGGGTTGCCTCGCCAATGTTCACAACGATTTCCCAGCCAGAAGGGTATTCAGTGCCTGTGTGGGGACTGGTCCAGGTGCCCGTTGGTGTGATGCTGAAATCGCTGGAAGCTAACAGCCGTGTCGTTCCGTCCGCGTTGATGAGCAGCCCATTGTATACCGGATCGAGTCCGCCCTGTATCAGACGGATCTGGCCCAGCATCAACTCGCGGTTGTCGTCCAATTGCAGGCCGAACCAGTCCCAGCCCTGCATATCAGCACCGTACGAATTCGTGCCGAATTCGTGATCCATCCACGATGCACCGCTGACGGCGAAGGTCTCGCTGCCAATGGTGATCGTGCCTGCGGTGGTCAGGCGGGTCAGCGAATAGTAGTAGCTGGCTTTGCCCGGTTCGGCAGCCTTCAGGCTCAGTCCGTGATCACCTTGCAGCGCGGGCGGTTTGGTCTGCTCTAGCTGCAGATTTACAGCAAACCCATTATCCGCAGCCTGAATGGTTGTTAGCGTGGCATCGTCGTTGAGCGCCAGAACCTGCCAGTTATCCAGCCACACGCGGTAGACCGGATCGGTGGTTGCCCCAGCCAAATCGGCCCCGCCGCGGCTGATCCGCTCGGCTTCATAAAACTGTTGACCCTGCACGTCTGTGACCGTGAAATGAGCCATATAGGCCTGATTGGTCCGCCACTCAGAGGGCGAATTGGGATTGATGGCCGCGACAGCCCGCCGGAAAATGGTGAACTGAAATCCAAAATGCTGTCCCGTTTCGGTTTCGAGATTGCCAGTGTAGTACCACCACTCGCTCTGAAAGTCGTTGTGAGGGCCATAGTCCGTCGGAAACTGCCAGTCACGCGGACTGACTACCCGTGCAAAACCCATGGCAGGCAGGCTGATATTGGGTAAAAAGGTAACCTGGGCCTTCGTACTTGCCGAGTTGGAATCAGAATGGAGCACACTCACCCCAATCACGAGGGCCGCCAACAGGATCAGAATTAACGCCAGAAAACGGAACATGGATTACTCCAATGCAGTGATCAACTCGTCGGCTGCGTTTGCCCGCTCCATCAACCCACAGGCTTGCAGACGCCGCAGTAGATCGATCCAATGGGCGCGGCGCTCGTCGTGAGCCAGGACTGGACGCAGGATAACAACTGCCGTTCGAACGTCGGCGTGCGTATCCGCCAGGAAAGCTGCCTGCCAGAAGGCGATCTCTTCCAATTCCGGCGCTGCGGCGCGGGCTTGCGCCCACAGAGAGAGTGCTTCTTCACGGTTTTGCTCGTAAGCTCGATACCCCTGCTCATCGACCAACTGGGCGTAGCGCATACGAACGAGCCGGGCCAGTTCTTCAACCGGAGCGCCGTGTTCATCGACGCGCAGGCTGTAGATGGTATCCCAGGCGGGTTTACTGGTCTCACCTGAGACGACGGTCAGCGCTGCCGACTGCATACCACGAATATCGCCACCTTCCCCCTGAGCTGCCCGCAAAGCGGCAACCATACGCGCGGCGAGATCCCCTGGCGTCTGCTCATAGGCATGTGCCATTGCCTGGACAACCGTTGGATTGGTCATCATATTGGCCTGCACGCTGTAACCCTCGCCCATTTGATGTCCGGCTTCCGCGATACATCCGCCGCCCGTCCATGCCCCAACCTGTCCCTTGGCATCAACAACCGCAACCTGGCGGCGGTTTGCCATTTCATCGGAGGCAACGAGGGCATCTATTACACGAGGCGCGGGAACCCCTTCACGCAGCATCGCCAGCGCCATTGGCCCAAAACTGATGTTGACAAGAGACTGCGTTGCAACCGCACCGACGCCCGGCAGCAGCCAGGGAACGAGATTGCCTACACTCATCTGATGTGTCTGGACTGCAACGCCAAGATGTCCCGTTTGGGGATCACGAGCCACAATGCTGTAGGTAGCAAACAGGTCCGTATAATGCTGCATTTCCATGAATTATTCACTCCGTATTGCTTGAACTGTCGCCAATTTACCGAGCCTCCAGGCGGGATAAACGCCCGCCGCCAACGATGCGATCAGGGCGACGGCAAAGGCCTGGATGAATTCCTGCGGGCGCAGGGCGAGGTCCATTGTCCATCCGAACGAGCGCACATTGATCACCTCAATCAGAACCAGCGCCAGCACCCATCCGATGGGCAGCGCAAGCAGTCCCGCTGTTGATCCCATCAGTCCGGTCTGAATGAACGTGAACAGCCGTAACTGGCGGGGCGTCAAACCGTTGGCGCGCATGATCCCATACTGCCGCGTATGTTCCAACTGCAAGGACATCAGCGCGCTCAGAATGCCGATAAAGGCGACGATGGTCGCCAGCCCACGCAGGGCAATGGTAATCGAAAAAGTGCGATCAAAGACTTTGAGCGCGCTCTGGCGCAGCGAACGGTTGCTTTGTGCTTGTAGTCCCGTTTCAGGTAGAAAATCGGTGCGCAGCGTATCGAGAACGTGCTGTAAACTCGTGCCCGGCTCCAATTCGAGGGCAATGGCTGAGATATACGGGTCGTCGTAGAGCTGGCGATATACGCTATCCGCCATCATGATCGCACCCTGGTCTGTCGTGTAGTCATAATAGACGCCAACAACGGTAAATATTCGCTCCCCCTGATCGGTCAGGAGTCTGATCGTGTTGTGCTGCGGGGTGATGGCGCGGCGGTAGGCGAACGGTTCGCTGACGATGATATCACCCGCCTGGAGCGCAGCCCAGGTCTCGCCATTGGGAGCATGATTCCAGGCAAAGCGGCGGCTCGACAACAGATCGCTGGGCACGACGAGGTTGGCGGGCGGCAGATCGGGATAGTCGGGCGCAATAGCGGTGACCGTACGAACCGTCGCGACCTGTGTGACACCTTCAATTGCTTGCAGCCTATCAACAATCCCCGGGTCAATATCCGCATTCAATTGGGACGCGCCGCCAGCGGGCGAAATATAGATGTCCGCTGCCAGCGTGGTATTGAGCCAGTCGGCAACAGTGGTCCGAAAGCTGCGGATCATCAGGCTAACGCCCACAATCACACTGACTGCCACCGTCAGGGCAGCAACCGCAACTGATGTCCGGCTGAGAGAGCGAACCACGGCGCGGGGAGCCATTCGCCCTAAAACGCCAAACACGCGCCCCGTAATCGGAACGATCCCTCCCATCAAGGTCACGAGCGCCAGCGGAGTCAGCAGCGCGCAACCCACCAGGATCAGGAACAGGGCGGCAAAACTGATGATCAAATTCTGGGTGGGTAATCGGAGCAGCGCGATCCCGGCTCCGCACAAGATCAGCGCGCCCATTGTGATGATGGGAACGCGCCGCCGCGCGCTCTGTTCGATCTCCGAGCGGCGCATCACGCCAACTGGGGGTGTTCGTGTTGCTTCCAGAGAGGGGATCACTGCCGCGATCAGGCTTGCCGATAACCCGATGATCGCGCCCTTGATCAGAGTGGTGGCGCTAATCGTTACCCCCTGCACGCTGACGCGGAAATAGAGGTCGTTGATCGACTGGGATACCAGCCGGACCGCGCCCTGACCCAGGACAACGCCCAACCCGAGGCCGAGCAGCGTACCAATTGTGCCCAGCAACAGCGCCTCAGCCAGCACAAACGTGAAAATCTGGCGGCGCGTGGTTCCCAGCGAGCGCAGAATCCCGATCACCGGGCGGCGCTGCACAACGCTGAACGTGACCGTGTTGTAGATCAAAAACACCCCAACCAGCAGTGCCAGCAAACTGAGCGCCTGCAAATTCAGTTCAAAGGCGTCCGTCATCTGGCTGAGCGCGGCGCGGCTTTCGCTGGGAGTAGTCAGCACTGCACCAGGGGGCAGAATGGCCCTGATCCGTGATAAATCAGCATTATCTGGCAGGATCAGATCGACTCGCGTGATGTATCCGGGACGCCCGGCGATCTCCTGGGCAGTAGCGATATCCGCCAGCATCAAATCCGCAAGCGCCTCTTTGCTAATCGAGTCGCTCGGCTGCAATAAGCCCACAATCCGCACATCCACCTGCCCGCGTGTGTTCGTCTGCAAGCGAATCGTATCTCCTGGTCGCAGATCGAAGCGATCCGCCAGTGTCTGGCTGATCAAGACCGTGTTGGGCTGCGTCATAAAGGCGTACAGGGAGGCAGCGTTCGCCGGGCTGCTGCTCATCTGATCTGCCGACAGCAGGCCGCGAAATGGCGCTTCGGCAAACGGATCAACACCGAGCAGGCGCAGCGTATGCCCATCCAGCATGGACGCACGGACAAAGGTGTCAATAATCGGAGCGCTGCTGTTGATGCCCAACTCAACGCGGAGTTTTTCGTAGACTTCGGTAGGCAGGCCAGCCGGTCCACCGACAATCTGATGAGTGGTACGCCCGGTTACGGTGTTCACGCTGAGATCAAAGGCGCGGCGAGCGGAGGAATTGGCGAGATCGATGGCGACACCGACAGCAACGCCGAGCGCCACGCCCATAATAAACAGCAGGCTTTGCAGCAACCGCCGTGTGGCATACCGTTCGGTGAGGCGGAACAGGGCAGGATTAATCATGGGTGGTGTTCAATGGCAAGCTGGTTGATCGACACGACAAGTTTTCCCTCCGCAATGCGGCAAACTCGATCCGCCAGCGGGACAATCTCCGGGTTGTGTGTCGCCATAATTAGCGTCCGTCCCGCGCGCTGCGTCAGGTCCAGCAGCAGGGACAGTACCATTTTCCCCGTCTCTTCGTCCAGGTTGCCCGTCGGTTCGTCGGCCAGCACCAGCATCGGCTCCGTAACCAGGGCGCGGGCAATGGCGATCCGCTGCTGTTCCCCGCCACTGAGTTTATCTGGGAAGTCGTTGGCCCGGTCAGCCAGTTCCACCCGCTCCAAGAGAGGCCGCGCGCGTTTTTCACTGGGGCCGCGCCGCATACCACGCAGTTCGAGGGGCAGCGTGATATTTTCGAGCACGGTCAGGGTCGGGATCAGATTAAAGAACTGGAATACAATGCCGATATGATCGCGGCGAAACAGCGTGCGCTCATGCTCATTCAGCGCCGTAATATCCGTTCCCTTGATCGTGATTGCCCCCGTTGATGGGCTGTCAATGCCGCTGATCAGGTTGAGCAGGGTGCTTTTCCCGCTGCCGCTTACGCCCAGCAGCACAAGAAATTCTCCCTGGCTGATATCCAGGTTGACCTGATCGAGGACCGCGCAGGACATGCTACATTGTTTATCGTAGGTCTTGCTCAGGTTGCTGATCTGAATCAAGGGTTGTCCTTGTGAACCGTTTCTATTCATGAAGCGCTCTTGGATCGACCGTTAGAGGAGAAGGTTTTCACAAGGATGATTATACCAACCAGCCGGACTCCCTGGCTGGATCTCTCAGGAGTTGCTCATTTTGCTGCGGTAAGATGCTCCACCACATGAAACTTTTTGAAAAACTAGATAAGGATTCGCTGCCGATTATTGCAGACCTGATAGAAGTTGTTGAATACCGCACCAAACAGGTTTTGTTCCAGGAACGCAGCCCGCGCGAAGCCGTGTTGATCATTAAGAGCGGCGAGGTAACGGTGACGCATGGTATTGGGAGAATATGACCCGGCCTCGCTTCGCTGGACGCTCTGAAATAAAAAAGGCCCCGCGGTCTGAGCGACGGGGCCTCTGTAAAACTCCTATCAGCGCCGCAAGCTTAATCCCAAGCGGCGAGCGCGCCCATCAATATTCAAAATCTTTGCTTTCACCGTGTCTCCTTCACGAACCACGTTGCGGGGGTGCAAAAAGTGCCCCTCAGCCAACTCGGAGACATGGATCAAGCCTTCAAGACCCTCTTCAATGCAGGCAAATGCGCCGAAATCAACCACGTTCGTGATGAGACCTTCGACAATTTGACCGACTTGATAGCGTGTTTCAACCGTCTGCCAGGGATCTGGACGCAGCCGCTTAAGACTGAGAGCTACTCGTCCCTGTCCTTGATCGACATTCATCACATAAACTTTGACCGTATCCCCCCGCGTCAGAATATCGCGCGGGTGTCCCACACGGCCCCAACTCAGCTCACTGATGTGGATCAGCCCTTCCAGGCCCCCCAGATCCACAAAAACGCCAAAGTCGCATAGATTTGTTACCAAGCCTTCGCAGGTATCGCCGGGTTTAATCTGGTGCAGCACATTGGCCCGCGTGCCGGGTTGAACCTGCGCAGCGCGCTCAGAGAGAATGAGACGGTTTTGAACGCGATCCAGTTCGATCACGCGCAGGTTGATTGTTTGCCCAATCCGTTCGGCAAGCGCTTCACGGCGGTTGCGAGGATCGGCCATGACGGGAAAATCAACGAGTTGACTGGCCGGGATAAAGCCCCGTAGACTATTCCATTCCACCAATAAACCACCGCGGTTGTGCCCAATCACGCGCAGTTCAACCGTTGTGTCAGAATCAAAAACCTGCTGGACCTGTTCCCAATCTGCCTGTGAGCCATTATGCGCGTTTACTTGAGAAAGTAGATCAGCCTGCCCATCGAGGTCGAAGTCGTCCCAAGGGCCGTCTTTCTGCCGAGGAGTCCCCCTTCGGCAACGATTTCCCCTTCTTTTAACAACGCTTCCCAGTAGCCTTCATCGGGGGGAAGGGGCGGAGAGGATCTATACTGCTGAACCTCCGTAGTCATCGTAATTTTACCTTCCTCAGCCTTGAGTATTTCTAGTGCGAAGATTCCAGTCCATCTTACCTAAGCCATCTCATTTCATATTCTACAAGCGAGATCATTATAGAAATCATGAAAATGCTTGTCAAACAGTGCCTCGCTCTTTTTCAACAAGTTTCATAGGCAGCACAGTTTCAGCCGGGATTTCCTCTTCCTGCAGGGCCAGACGCTCCATTTCCTCAATCTGGTGCGCCACTTCCTCGATAGCCACACGCTGCTTACGATAGAGGTCTGACTCACTCATGGCTAACTTGAGCGCAACATCACGCACCTTGCGTCCCTGCAAAAAGCGCATTTCTAATATGTTATACAACACCCATTCGGTGGTTGTCATACTGCGTTCGCCATCTGGTTTGAGGTTTTCAATGGCGTGGGTGAGCACAGCGCGCAGTGCGCGAGCAGGGTTGTTATCTTTGGCCTCGTTCATTTCGCGCCAGACCACGTTCAGCCGCAGAAGTTGACTTTCTGTCAGCTTGGGACCGCCCCAATAATCACGCAGCGCATCCTTCACCATCTCGGGGAAATCGGGGTCTGTAATGACCGTACTGCTGGCGGGAGGCAGCTTGGAGACATGCCCATAGCGAGAAACACCCCGAAGCTGCTGCATCATATCCATTTGAGATGCCAGCCCTTCCAGGATGCCAAATACCTCCGATTGGCGTTTCAAATCGTCAATAACCTGTGCTGCCTGACGGGAGAGCGTCTCCAGGCTTTCGAACTCATCGGGAAGCAGATTGGGTTCGGGCGCGCGGGCCCAGATACCCAGCATTCCAAGCAACGGGAACTGGTTGTGATTCTGTAACCGGCGAGAGGTGGTACAGCGGTACGAGCCAGTAAGAACGCCATACAAAGACCCCATCGATTTGTTTGATGGGAGAGTTGGCAGTACCTTCACCGTTTGAAACCAGCAGTGCCTTGAGAGCGGCGTCCGCTAATATCTCATCCGAAGGGGCCAACGGGCCAACAACCTGAATGAGACGAACTGTAGAGTCATTTTCACTGCCCGCTACAAAAGCGGTGGGTACGCGCAGATGATCGCAAATGGCCGCCAGAATCGACTCAAGCAGTTGTGACGCGTCTGCCTCGGTGAGCATTCGATCCCCCAGGCTTTGAATCCACTGCACGCGCTGCTGGTCACGCGTATAGACCAACCACCGCAGCAGCACAGGCAGAATTAAGGTCAGCGTCCACTGCAAAAACAGCACGACAACGACTGAGGCAAACGGCATTAATGCTTCACCATCCAGCCCCAGAACGTTGCTGATGCGCGGAACGAACAAAATGGTTGCCAGGACTGCCGCCCCGGTGAGAGGTCCGCGCAGCATAAATTCGAGGAGGTGAGCTTTGATCACGCGGTCTGGTTTTTCCGTCCCAAAGAATGAGAGTGGATATGCCATGAACATAAGCATGATCACGATCACGAGGTTCGCTATGTTCAGAACAGCCAGCAGGGTGGTTTCGCTGGCATCACCAATTGGCTGAAACAGCAGAGTATAGGGGAAAACGCCGTAAACGGGTGACAGGAAAACTGACAGCAAATAAGTCATCCGCCGCCGTGTATAGCGCGTGAGACAGCGCCGCCGCGCACGCATCACATTGACGGTGGATACAAAGCCAATGACGACGAGGTAGGCGACATAGATGCTGAACGCGGGACCAGGGCGCATGCGGGGAACCCCGGTCATATCCAGGCGGGAGATCAACGTATCGGAAAACAGGGCCAACAGTGAAAAAATGGTGCTGATCCCGTAGGAAATGCGAATAACCAGCTTACGCCGTCCACGAGAGGGGCGGCCTGTGGTTGCCAGGAGCGCATCAGAAAGATGGAACAGGGCAGCCGGGACAAAAGCAATGCCGATCCACTGGACTCTGAAACCACGTTTCGAGGTATTCGTCACCCGGTTCAAGCGAGATGAGAATATCGGCCAGATAAGTAAACGTGACACAGGCCAGTACCGCCGCCGATGTTTTCGCAACGCGGTCTTGAGTTTGCCGGGCAAGGTTATAGAGCAGAATTGAACCGGATACAATGACAACCGTCGCCGTCAGCGTCTCATTGAGCAGCTCAAGTACAGCGAGAAACGTTTCAGAGTCGAACATAACCAGTACTCGTCACAAATTCTTGCCGAAAAACAAGGTTATATCTTGATTTGTATAATAACGATCATTGAATCCGCAAAACTCAAACCCATGTTTGAGCGCAAAACTGATGCCCGGATAGTTCTTGGTCTGCATTTCGAGCGTGATCTGCGTGATCTGGTGGAGGCAGGCCCAGCGAATCGTCTGCTCCAATAAGGCGCTGCCAATCTTGCGGCGGCGGGCACGGGCATCGACAACCAGATCGTGAATCCAGCCCTTCGTTTGGGAGGCATCAACGCGCATATTCACATAACCCAGAATGACATCACCTGATGCCGCCACCAGGAAACACTCCGGTTTTGCCCATGATCGGATCAGGATATCTCCATCACGGGGATACGTAACTGGCATCGACCGTGGCAGCCGGACGGTGCGAAAGCGTACTGCCAGTTCTTCTGTTTCCCTGCGAACGTCCATTTGCCAGACGTAATCGGTTACGTTGGTATGGTCGAGACGCGCGCACACAGAAATTTCCGAGTTTGCTTTGATTTCGCGTACGATAAATTGAGTGCGGCCCTGTGATTTTGTCATACGCGCATTCTACCCACCGCTATGTCTAATAGGCAAGATTTGTTGCTCCTCAGGGGCTGCTGGTGTAACATAGCGGCAATGTGCTGCTTATTTTTCGTATAAGTCTTACTTGCGATTGATTTAAAAGAAGGAAAGATATGCTAAAGCGAATCCTGGGTTTCGTTCTCGTTTTGGTTCTGGTGGCAGCATGGATCCCCGGCAGCGTGAGCGCCCAAGAGAGCGGCGAACCATCTGTCTGCGGGACGGATCAAGAAAATGTCGTAATTACGGTCGCCGCTGGCGCGCGTGGGCAGGATTTGGATATCACCTATGCCACGGTGGGGCGGTTCATGGATGCCTGCCCTAACATCACCGTCAATGTGCTGCAATCGCCAGACCTGGTTGACAATCGCTTGGGACTGTATACCCAGACTCTCCAGGCCCAGGCAACCGATATCGATGTGATGCAGATCGATGTTACGTGGGCGGGAACACTTGCCGAATACCTGCTCGATTTGACGCCGTTTGTATCCGAGGATCAACTGTCGGCTGAATTCCCGATACTGGTTCAGAACAGCACGATCAACGATCAGGTTGTCGCCATTCCGCTGTCGATTGACGCCGGTCTGCTTTATTACCGCACTGATCTTCTGGATAAATATGGCCTTTCTGTGCCAACCACCTGGGAAGAACTACAAAGTGCCGCGCAGACCATTCAGGATGGTGAACGCGGTGCTGGCAACAGCGATTTTTGGGGATATGTCTGGCAGGGTGCCAATTATGAAGGCCTGACTGCCAATGTCATGGAATGGCAGGATGGAAGCAGTCTGCTTGATTCTGATGGTGCAGTTGCAGTCAATAACCCGGCGTCTGTAGAAGCGATCACTCGTGCTGCCGGTTGGATTGGCACAATTAGCCCGGCTGGCGTGCTGACATTCCAGGAAGAGGAAGCGCGCACGATCTGGCAGTCTGGAAATGCCGCTTTTATGCGCAGCTGGACTTCAGGCTTACCATCCGAGCGCGGGCAGCGACAGCCCGATTAAAGACGTGTTTGCAGTGGCAGCTCTGCCGGGCGGCAAATCGACCCTGGGTGGCTGGGAAGTCGCCGTATCCAAGTACACCAAGTATCCTGAAGCCGCCGCTGCTTTTGCCGTCTTTATGGCAAGCCCCGACGAGCAGAAGACTCTGCGCTGTTGATGGTGGCTACAGCCCAGCCGTGATGTCTTTGTATGAAGACAGCGATGTGCTGCAAGCCAATCCATACATGGGTGATATACTGGATATATTCAACAACGTGGCAGAGCGCCCGTCTAGCACACTTTTGGGTAAATATGCTCAGGCATCGGCCATATATACTAACGCGGTTCACAGTGCCCTGGCGGGTGAAGCAACGGCTGCTGATGTGTTGTCTGTAGCTGAGAGTGATCTTCAGACACTCCTGGCCCAGTAGCAGCTAAGCTGCATCATAGTGGTAACAATAGCACGAGCCGATTTAAGATCGCCTCGTGCTATTTTGTGGATGTAAGATCGCTAATCTTGAGCTAAGATTAAACTAGTTACCCATTTGTCTTGTATGTGCGGTTCATGTACAATGCTGCATAGGAACATAAATTAGCGATCAGCAGCGCTACCACAGTGTGTGGCAGCCCGAAGAGAAAGGCCAGACCTTATGGGACGCCTTGTAGCACAATTTAAAATTATGGCGAAGCCCGTTCTAAGCTCCCTTGCCCCCTCTCTTTTTCGACTGGGGTTTGTTCTACTCGGCGTGATTATCGGATTGTTATGGGCATATCAAGGGGCACCCGTCAAATTCTACGACGCTGAGCCTGTCCATCTGGCGGATGGATACAAAGATCAGTGGATTAAAATGGCGGCTGCTGAGTTGGCTGAGTCGAATAACACAGCAGAAGCTCGAAACCATCTGATCGACGCGGGTATTTCACCGGCCATGATTCAGGATGTGATGAACAAAAACCCGCAGCTTGCCGGGCAGCTTCAACCCCTGCTGGACCTCTCTCAGGACAAAGGCATACGCTCTAAAGCTTCATCACAGGCCGATAAGGTTCAGCGCAGCGCCCTTGGCGGCGCGTTGGGACCCTTAACCTGCATCCTTGGCACGCTGATCTTTGGTATCATTCTGGCCCTCCTTTTTACCTTCTACTGGGCAGTTCCTGTTGGCAAGTGGGCAAAAGGTGCTCCACGTCCAGCCGGTACCCCGGGTGGTGCGGCAGCCGGTACCCATGCCGCCCGCATGGATGCCCAGCGCTCTGTAGCTGATCAGCGGACCGATTTTGCGGCTGTGGGTGAAACCGCACCCGTCAGCCAATACATGTCCACCTATATTCTCGGCGACGATCTTTATGATGACTCGTTCAGCATTGAAACAGCCTCTGGTGATTTTTTGGGCGAGTGCGGCTCTGGCATCTCGGAGACCATTGGGGTAGGCGATCCAAAGAAGGTGACGGCAACCGAAGTCTGGCTCTTCGACAAAAACGATATTCGCACAGTGACCAAGGTCTTGATGAGCGACCATGCCTTCAATGATCAGGCCCTGCGTACCAAACTCGCTCCGAAGGGTGAAGCGGTGCTTGCTGAACCCGGTGGGGTGACGATCCTCGAAACGCAGACCTTGCGCGTTCAGGTTCGCATCGTAGACCTGCAATATGGCGAAGGGTCACTGCCTGCAAAGAGCTTCTTAGAACGGCTAACGGTTGAGATCGCAGCCTGGCCGAAAGAAGCATCTGGCGGTGCAGTACCTGCAAAACCAGATACGACTACCGGGGCATTCGGTGATACGGCGGAACTGCTGAATTATTAATCGAACCAACCGCTCGACAAAAACTCAACAAAAAAGGAACCTGCTGGCTGGCAGGTTCCTTCGTTTAAGCCAACAAATTCACTAACGCGAAATCTGGGTGATCTTGACAATCAGTTCGCCACCAGGTGTCTGTACGCGAACCTTATCCCCTTTGCGACGCCCCAGCAGTGCCGATCCAAGCGGGCTTTCATTCGATATTTTCCCGTTGCGCGGGTCTGCTTCTGCCGCCCCGACGATCCGGTAGGTCTCCGGTGATTCGCCCTCAGCCTCAATGGTTACTTCCGTACCCAGACCTACCTCCAACGGCGCTTTTGTCAGGGCACTGGGGTCTTCGATAATTTTAGCGCTGCGCAGCAGGTTTTCCAGGTATTGAATGCGCCCCTCTAAAAAAGCCTGCTGTTCCTTTGCATCCGAATAGTCTGCGTTTTCAGATAAATCTCCCTGACTGATCGCTTCGCGCAGCCGTTGTGCAAGCTCAGGTCGCTTGACGGTGACAAGATTTTCGAGTTCTTTACGGAGTTCGGCGGCTCCATCTGCTGTCAGGAATTGGTCTTCTGCCATACTACACCTTTGAATTAGAATGAATCTGCGTGATCAGGCACGAGTATACGGATCGAACAGACGCTGCCATTCTTCCAGGGCATAACGATCGGTCATTCCAGCAATGTAATCGGTGACAGCGCGCTGCAAGCTGCGCACCTCCGCCGCTTTTTGAACTGTTTGCGGTAGTTGAGCCGGTTCAGCAGTATATGTCTCAAACATCTGCGTAATGAACCGCTCCGCTTTAACAGCCATACGAACCACTCGATGATGACGGTAGAGCTGCTCGTACAGGAACATTTTGAGTTCGTGGTTGATCGCATTAAATTCGTCGGAGTGAATAACTACGTTATAGGGCAGCCGCTGTAACGCTTCTGGGCTGGGGAGATCATGTTTTGCGATCAAGGCTCCCGTAGCGGTGATCACATCATCAATTTCGATCCCCAACATCCGCCGAATAATACGGTGGCGCACCATCTCCGAGAAGCCTTTGCCGTCCCAGCCAATACTCTCTTTGAGCATTTGCCAGATGCGCAGATCGTTTAGCTGATCAGGAACAATCATACCAGAGCGAAGCCCATCATCAAGATCGTGCGCATTATAAGCCAGTTCGTCAGAGACATTCGCAATTTGTGCCTCAATGCCGCCGCGCTCGTCCGGATCAAACCCCTCGGCCTGTGAGTCGCTGATATCGTACTCGCTCTCGTGTTTGACAATCCCCTCTCGTACTTCGTAGGTCAGGTTTAATCCTGGCCACTGGGGATAACGGGATTCCAATTTGGTCAAAATGCGCAGCGATTGTTTGTTGTGATCAAATCCGCCATAGGGGGCCATGAGTTTATTGAGAATGGCCTCGCCGGAATGTCCAAACGGCGGATGACCCAGGTCGTGTCCCAGGCAGATCGCTTCGACCAAATCCTCACTGGCCCCGAACGAACGGGCGAAGCTGCGGCCAATCTGCGTGACTTCCAAGGTATGGGTCAAGCGGGTCCGGTAATAATCACCTTCGTAATTGATGAAAACCTGTGTTTTATATTCCAGGCGGCGGAAAGCAGTTGTGTGCAAAATGCGGTCTCGATCTCGCTGAAACGCAGTGCGATACAGCGCTTCTTCTTCCGGATATTCACGCCCTTTGCTCTCTCCGCTCCTATGTGCATAGGGGGCAAGTGTTTTTACTTCGTTTTCTTCTAAATTTTCGCGTGTGCAAATCATTTTTATCGTCTCCCTGCGTGCAGTGAGCGCTGCTTGACAGTATAACGTGCCTCCATCAGAGCGGCAATTGAATACCTAGTATCAATATTATCCATCTCGTAAGGAAGAAATGCTAATGAAAACGGGTTTCTGAGCGCACAGAAACCCGTCCAAATCCGGCATGAGGTTACATTCTACCTATGGATGCGGTCTGGGGCGTCTTGAGGCATTCTGGACAACCAGACGCAGGCTTGGGTCTTCCTGCTCTCCATCTTTTAGGACCATGATTTGCCGCAGTTCGAGCAGTTGATCGCGCAGGACGGCGGCTTTCTCAAACTCAAGAGACTTCGCTGCCGCTTTCATTTCACGTTCCAGCGTGTCGATCATCTTCTGCAGTTCAGGTTTTGGCAGTTCGGCAGCCGTTGGCGGCGCAGCCTTTTCTTCCTTATGCGCCGGAGCTGCCTGCTGAAATCGCTGGGTCAAATCTCGAACCTCTTTAACGATGCTGGCAGGTTCGATATCGTGGTTCGGGTTGTACTCCACTTGAATGTTGCCCGGCGGCGCTCTGTCTCATTAATCGCGCTTTTCATCGCATCAGTCATATTATCTGCATACATGATCACATGCCCGTTGATGTGACGAGCAGCACGTCCAATATTCTGGATCAATGCCTGTTCTGAGCGCAAGAAACCCTGCTTGTCCGCATCCAGGATCGCAACCAGCGATACTTCGGGCAGATCGATCCCTTCACGCAGTAGATTGATACCGACGACAACATCATAAACCCCTAGACGCAGGTCGCGCAGAATTTCGATGCGCTCAATGGTATCGATCTCAGAGTGCAGATAGTGAACGCGGATACCCATTTCCAGCAGATAATCTGCCAAGTCTTCCGCCATGCGCTTAGTCAACGTGGTAACCAGAGCGCGCTCGCCATGCTGCACTCGGCGATTGATTTCAGTCAGCAGATCATCAATCTGTCCTTCCGTCGGACGCACATCAATTGATGGGATCCACAATACCGGTGGGGCGGATGATCTGCTGAACGACCTGCTCACCATGACCTTCTTCGTATGGGCCGGGAGTTGCACTCATAAATACCACCTGCCCGATCCGCTCTTCGAACTCGTCAAAATTGAGCGGACGGTTATCCATGGCGCTGGGCAGCCGGAACCCATACTCTACCAGAACTTCCTTTCGTGAGCGATCTCCGCCGAACATGCCGCGCACCTGTGGGAGAGTCATGTGGCTTTCATCGATCACCATCAGATAGTCAGGAGGGAAGTAATCGAGCAGTGTCCAGGGTGGGCTGCCCGCTGGGCGTTCATCCAGATGACGCGAATAGTTCTCAATGCCGCCTGTTGTGCCCACTTCGCGGATCATCTCCAAATCATATCGGGTCCGCTGATCAATCCTCTGCGCCTCTAACAAACGTCCGCCCTTCTGAAACTCGGCCATCCGCTGTTCCAATTCCTGTTCAATGCCGTGCAGCGCTTCCGTGAGTTTATCCTGCTCCGTGACGAACTGTTTAGCAGGGTAGATCGTGATCTGCTCATGATCCGCCAGGACTTCTCCGGTCAGTGGATCGAACTCTGTGATACGCTCGATCTCGTCGCCAAACATCGTGATGCGGTAAGCGATTTCGGTGTAAGCGGGCGCGATCTCAAACGTATCGCCGCGAACGCGGAACGTGCCGGGGCGCAGATCGAAATCGCTGCGATCATAATAAATCGCGACCAGATGGCGCAGAATGATGTCGCGGCGGTGAACCGTACCTTTGTTCAGTTCCAGGGTCACTTTGCCCCAGGTGACGGGGTTGCCAATACCGTAGATGCACGACACCGAAGCGACGATCAGCACGTCGCGGCGGCTTAAAAGGGCAGCGGTCGCGGAGAGGCGCAAACGATCAATCTCTTCGTTGATATCCGTCTCTTTTTCGATATACAGATCGCGCTGCGGCACGTATGCTTCGGGCTGATAGTAGTCGTAGTAGCTGACAAAGTATTCAACCGCGTTGTTCGGGAAGAACTCTTTAAACTCAGAGTAGAGCTGAGCCGCCAGTGTCTTGTTATGGGCCAGGACCAGTGTCGGCTTCTGCACCTCATTGATCACGTTAGCGATAGTATAGGTTTTGCCGGTGCCCGTTGCACCAAGCAGAGTCTGAAATTTCAGGTCATCTTGAACACCTTGGACCAACTTCTCAATTGCTTGCGGCTGGTCGCCTGTGGGCTTGTAGTCCGAAACAAGCTCAAAAGCGGGCATGAGGTCTCCTTATCTGATGGTACTGGCTTATGGTGAAAGGGGCGAACGAACGTTCTGTATTATAACACTAATCCACTTCAGCGGCGAGGGTAGAAACAGTTAGTGACACTCCTCAGTCAGTCATTCGGCTGAGCTTACTGGCAAAGTGATCGTTTAAGGTGGTTTAGCTGAATTTCAGATGCGCTTTGTACTTGGATTCGGCTCAACATAGATCGGGTTGCTGAGAATCCACGCGCGTTCGACCCCATGATAACGCCGCCAGACCTCGGCCCGGTAGGCTCCGGGTTCGCGTACGACATGGATCAGATGCTCCAAGTTGCGTTCCTCGGCAACAACCTCACCGTGGCAGATGATTTTGATGTTCGCTCTGGCCGGTAAGAGCACTTGCAGGGTAACACCAGGGCCCAGCCGGATATGTTCACCCATGATAGCGGAAGCGTTTTGCCCCTGAGCTGAATAGCGAAATCCACGCGTCGCGCCTGGAACATCGTAACCGATGAAAGCGCGCCCCTGTTGCAAGGCTTCCAGCAGCATTTGTTTGTCGTGCTGTGTCTCACCAGACAACGGAAACCGGGTCAGAATGTGCGTGTTGACACAGTGAAACAGGAAATCGTAGGGGAAAATCGTATGCGAGAGCGGCCCCAGGGATGCACGAGAACCGTGAGCATCGGCGCTGCCAATACCCACGACGCGCCGCCCCAGACTCAACAATTGATCCCACAAGGCGAGCGTGCGCGGGCAAGGCCCAACCATGACCTCATCGGGACGAAATACGTTGCGAATTGCCGCCTGCGGGCTCTGGATGTGATCTTTGAAGCGGGACATGAAGTTCCAGATCTCCAGCCCGGTAAATCCTTCAACATAACGATCCAGCCAGGGGATTTCCGGCTCTTTATGCCAGGCAACGGCCCGATCATCGGGATGCGCGATAAACGTCAATCCGCCGCAGTCATTGGCTGCTTTGATCAATGCCGCCAGATTATGAGAATGGCAGGCAAGTTCCTCGTTCGCCCCAAAGATGAGCAGATGATTACACTGCGGCAGGCGTGTCCGGTCATGTACTTCCTCGCCCGCCAGCAGCAGCACGTACCCCTGTTGTTCACTCCCATAATACCCGTTGATGCCGCCTAACCGCAGGTTGTGATCCGTGAAAATGAGAAAATCCAGCCCGCTGGACAGGGCGATTTGAGCAACCTCAGCCGGGTCTGCTTCGCCATCGGAATAGGTAGTGTGGACATGTAGGTTGCCGATGTACTCGTAGGTGCTCATTGGATCTTTTCACTGAACCAGGATGACTCATCGAATAAGAGCGTACAGCAAGCCCCGACTCGCGTCAAGCCAATGTGGTATACTTGGCGGCATGCATATCAGGTAGACGCCTGTGAAACAGGAAGCGGCAGGCCATGAGCGAAATTCCACCTCAAGAACGCCCTGGGATCGATAGTGACACCGAACGGGGAGGGCAAACACGCGCTTTACCAGCGGCTCGACCACCGGCTTCACCGAGCAGTCCAAGGCCGCGTCCACGTCCCCCAGTTGAAGCAGTTCCGCCCCCCTATCCCGCGCGATCTGCTGCTGTTCAGCGACCTCCAAACACGAGACGAGCGAGCAGTGGCCTCTATCTGCCCTGGTGGTCTTTGCTGGTGATGATCGGAACAGTTGGTGTTATTGCACTAGGTCTGCTATTCATTTTGACAGAACTGAATGTGCCTGAGTACCTGGGAAATCAGACGCCGACATTCGAGTTAGTGACTTCCATGCCCACCCTGGACCCGAATTTCGTTTCTGGGGGCGGTAGTACGCCTCTGCCGAATCTGAACGTGGCAACTGCTATTCCCCAGGCGCTCCCGTCGCCTACGGTGGCGCTTCCAACGCCCATCCCCAGCCCGTCGCTCCCGCCCGGCGAATTTACCATCGGGGCGAGCGTGCAAGTTGTTGGTGTGGAGGGCAGCGGCCTGAATGTCCGGGAATCCCCCGGAACAGGTCTCCCGCGCTTTTTGGCCTACGACGGTGAAATTTTTGTCCTGGTAGACGGTCCCCAGACTGCCGAGGGGATCGAATGGTGGCGTATCGAAGACCCGGACGATTCTAATCGCTTTGGGTGGGCCGCCCGCAATTATCTGACGGCGGTTACACCCTGAATACGATAAGGTGAGAGCTAACCGTGAATCTGAGTGATCGCGTTGCGGAACTGATCCGCCAGCTAAACGAACACAGCTACCGTTACTTTGTCCTCAATGCGCCGATCATCACTGATCCTGAATATGACGTGCTACTGCACGAGTTGAAGGCGATTGAGGCGGAACATCCTGAACTAATCTCCCCCGATTTGCCTACGCAGCGCGTCGGCAGCGACCTGCAGAACGATTTGCCCAAGGTCAAGCACGTTTTTCCCATCCTGAGCCTGGGCAATGCATTCAGCATGGCTGATATCCGCGCCTGGCGCGAGCGGATTGGGCGCATCCTGCCAGACGGCATCGATCTGGAATATGTGGTCGAGCCGAAATTTGACGGCCTGACAGTGGTCCTCACCTATAACAACGGCCTTCTGACCCAGGCGGCGACACGTGGTAACGGGCAAATCGGGGATGATGTCACGCCGAATGCGCGCACCATTCGCGCCATACCGCTGCGTATTCCGGCAGCGTCGAATGGCCCGACTGCTCCGGCGCGGTTAGTGGTGCGCGGCGAAGTGCTGTATCTCAAGCGCGATTTTGAAGCGCTTAACCGCCGCATGCAGGAAGATGGTTTGTCAGCCTTTGTCAATGCGCGTAATGCAGCGTCCGGCGCAGTCAAGCAGAAGGATGCTCGCATCACCGCCGCCCGCCCGCTCTCCATGTTCTGCTACACGATTGTCGATGCGGATGGCGCTGTGCCGGATACGCAATGGGACACCCTTCAGTTTCTGCGCGACCTGGGCTTTTTGACCGCGACAGACGTCAACCAGCATTTGACCAGCCTGGATGATGTCATTACCTTTATCGAGAGCTTCGGAGATCGCCGCCACCATCTGCCCTATGAGACGGATGGATTGGTTATCAAAATCAACTCGCATGGCATTTACGAAGATTTGGGTGTCGTGGGCAAGGACCCACGCGGTGCAATCGCCTATAAATTCCCCGCCGAAGAAGCGACGACCAAGCTGCTCGGCGTTTCTTCCAATGTCGGGCGAACCGGCGTGTTGACCCCTGGCGCGATCCTGGATCCGGTGTTTGTCAGCGGCGTCACGGTGCGGCAGGCCAGCCTGCACAATTACGATCTGATTGAGCAGAAAGACATTCGAGTTGGCGATACGGTGATCGTCAAACGCTCCGGCGAAGTGATCCCCTATGTCGTTGGCCCGGTCATCGCGGCACGAACGGGCAGTGAAACGCCTGTGCATCCGCCTGCGAACTGCCCGATCTGCCAATCGCCTGTGGCCCGCGACGAGGACGAAGTTGCCTACTACTGCACCAATCCCGCCTGTCCGGAACGGGTCGCCCGCAACATTGAATACTTTGTTGGGCGCGAGGCGATGGATATAGAAGGACTGGGCGAACGCAGCGTTCGCTTGCTGCTGAGCAAAAATCTGATTCACGACGAGGCTGATATCTTCTACCTGACTGCTGATGAGTTGGCCCAGTTGGAAGGATATGCGGAGAAGAAGATCAGCAACCTGCTCAAAAATATTGAAGGGGCTAAGGATCGCCCGTTAGCCCGTCTGATCGCGGCGCTAGGCATTCGCAGCGTCGGATTTACGGTGGCGGGCATACTCGCCCAGCACTATCACTCTCTGGATGCACTCGCGGGGGCCTCATTCGATGATCTGCGCTTGATTGAAGGGCTGGGACCGCATACCGCGGGCACGATTGCCGAGTGGTTCGTTAACCCGCGCAACAGGAACCTGATCGAAAAGTTCCGCACGGCGGGCGTTAAGTTGGCCCAAGAAATGCCCGTGGTGGAAAAAGCCAGCAGTCAATTGGAAGGGCTGACTTTTGTTTTGACCGGGACGCTGCCCAATCTCACGCGGGAAGGAGCTCAGGCATTGATCGAAAAGCACGGTGGCAAAATCAGCGGCAGTGTCAGCAAAAAGACATCCTATGTCGTGGTTGGAGATGAGGCGGGCAGCAAGCTCATCAAAGCGCAGCAGTTAGGCGTTCCCTTGTTAGATGAGTCAGGTTTGTTAGAAATGGTAGGCGAGTTGAATGAATGAAGTGGTGGCGATCATTCGCCCAGAACGCCAGAAAGCAGTTGAGCGCAGGCATCCGTGGGTCTTTTCGGGCGCAATAGCCCGGCTGGAGGGGCAGCCCACCGAGGGCGGATTAGTCACGCTGCGTACCCAATCCGGCCAATTTCTGGCGCGCGGCTATTGGAACAGCCACTCCGATATCCGCATTCATATCTTGACCTGGGACGAAGGCGAAGCCGCCGATGAGTCTTTCTGGCGGCGCTTGTTGGAAAGAGCAATCCAGGGGCGCGAGCTGGAAAATCGCATCTACCGGCACGGCACAGCGAATGCGTACCGGCTGGTGAACGCTGAGAATGACGCTTTACCCGGTCTTGTCGTGGATCGCTATGGGGATTGGCTCGTGATGCAGGCGCTCACCCTGGGAATCGCTGTCCGCAAAGAGATGCTGGCCGATATTCTGATGAACCTGCTCAACCCGGCGGGAATTTATGAACGCAGCGACGCGGACGTGCGCCAAAAAGAAGGACTGCCGCCGGAAACGGGATCGATCAAGGGCAAGGAACCGCCCGATCTCATTGAAATTGATGAGAATGGGCGGCGCTTCCTGGTCGATGTGCGACACGGGCACAAGACGGGCTTTTACCTGGATCAGCGGGAGAACCGCGCCATTGTGGGAGATTGGTTCCGCTGGGATGAGCAGGCCTCCGAACGGGTCGCCCTCAACTGCTTCTCCTATACAGGCGGATTTGCCGTGTACGCGCTGGGCAGTCTGGCGAAGCGGGTGATCAATATCGACAGCTCCGCTGATGCGCTTAACCTCGCCCGGCGTAATATCGCGCTCAATGGGTTCCCCCATACTGACGATGATTTCGTGATGGGGGATGTCTTCCAGGTCCTGCGCTATTACCGCGATACCGGGATGAAGTTTGATATGATCATCCTCGACCCGCCCAAGTTTGCCCAGTCGCCTCGCCAGGTAGAAGGCGCAGCGCGTGGCTACAAGGATATCAATCTGCTGGCCTTCCGCCTGCTCAAACCGGGCGGCGCACTGGTGACATTTTCGTGCTCCGGCGCGATTGATGAGGACCTGTTCCAAAAGATTGTCTTTGGGGCGCTGGTCGATGCGGGGCGCGAGGCACAAATCATCAGAAGGTTGGGGCAGGCTCCCGATCACCCGGTGGCGCTCACCTTTCCCGAAGGAGCATATCTCAAAGGGCTACTCTGTCGAGTTCTGGTAACCCTATTTTTTCTGCAAGACAGCCAGCCGGACAATTTTATCGCTGGTTTCACGCCAGCTAATCCGGCTGAGTCCCATTTTCTCGCGCAGGCCGTCCAGGTCCATGCCCCGCTGATAATCGCGCACGGCACACAGCCAGCGCAGCGTCTCAAAGGAAACTCGTCCCTCGATTCCCGCAGCGGTTGCGGCATCATGCAGAATATATTCCAGATTGCGCGCTGTGCAGTTGAACAGCGTATCGGGAGGGCGATATTGTTCCAGGTATTCGTCCAGAACGCCCAGCCAATCGGGATCGAGCGGGATATTCCGCTCCTTATAGACGCTGTTCGGCTTACGATAGCGGATTACCAGCATTGGAGCTGATGGATTGTCCCGTTTGATATTTTCGCGGGTGAGTGCCATACATTCGCTCTTTTTCAAACCGGTATCCAGCAGAAGCCGTACCAGCATATCCGGGCGAGCATCCGGCTTTTCGGCCAGACGCAGCGCTGCGGTATGAGCCAACAGGAGTTCGAGTTCGCTCTCACGGCAGAATTGACTGGAGGGGGGCTGCTCCGGAGCGTTGGATCAGAGCGGAAGCCGGGTTGTCGGGCAGCACTTTTTCTTCCTTGAGGAACCGGAAGAATACCTTGAGCGTGGTAATCCGGCGAGCATAGGATTTGCGGCTGCACGGAATACCCCGACCACTTTCAACCCATTCCATGAATTTGTTCAGTGCGCTAGTTGAGAAATGATCAAGGACGGTGTTCTCACCAAAGTAGCTCGCCAGGAGCCTTAAGTCAGAAGTAAAGGCATTGATCGTATGTGGGCTGCGTCCTTCCTGGCGCAGCCGTTCCTGAAAGGGTCCTATGGCTTCTCCCAACGAACTGTGACGGGTGAGCGCGTGTTCGCCTTGGGCCGGGAATAAGGGAAGTTGTCTGGCGGACATAGCTTAGTACCTCATGCAAATTTTACGGATCGTGCGATAGAATGGTTGGGACACCATTTATTTTGATCCCTATTATTTAATAATTATATATCTATTTGTGTTAAAATAGAACAAGCAAGGCGTCTGCAGAAAGGAGATATGCTTACTGATGGTCACTTATCAAGAAAAACCCTGGCTTAAGCATTACGACTCCAGCGTTCCTCAATCATTGACTCCTTATCCTCAGTTCCCCCTTTACCAGTTCCTGGAAGAGGCAGCAGCAAAGCATGGCAAAACGACGGCAACCCTGACCTCGGCCCATCTGCCGGTGGTGGGACGTATCAAACGAACTGTGACTTACAACGAGCTAAACTCACAGGCCGATGCTCTGGCGGCATCATTGGTTGATATGGGCATCCAAAAAGGGGATCGGGTGGCAGTGATTATGCCAAACTGCACCCAATTCGTGATGGCTTTTTATGCGATTCTCAAGGCTGGCGGTGTGGTTGTTGCCGTGAATCCGACATTCCCACCTGCGAAAATTGCTGAACAGTTACTGGACAGCGGAGCGGTGGCTGCGATAGCCATGTCCCTGTTCTACAATGGGCTAAAGCAGATCCAGAGCCAGACCAAAGTGACCCATGTCATTGTGACGAATATCAAAGAGTACCTACCTGGTGCTGCCAAAACCCTGTTCACGCTTGCCAAAGAGAAGAAGGGCGGGCATCGCATCGAGAAGCAGGCCAGCGATCACTGGCTGCAAGACGTCCTGACGCGTTATGCGGGTAAAAAAGCAAACGTTGCTGTCACGACGGACGACATTGCCATTTTCCAGTATACAGGCGGCACAACGGGCATTCCAAAGGCTGCCATGTCTACCCATGGGGCTTTGGTCGCCAACACACTTCAATGCCAGGCATGGCTGGCACGTCCGGGCGTGCAGGAGAGCTTTCTGGCGGCCATCCCCCTTTTTCATGTGTTTGGAATGGTAGCCGTAATGAGTTTCGCGGTTTGCCAGCACGCAGCGATGATCATGGTGCCTAATCCTCGTGATATTGTGGACGTAGTCGATAACATCCACCACTATCATCCAACGCTGTTTATGGGCGTTCCAGCGATATTCAACGCAATCAACAATCACCCCGATGTGTTAGCCAAGAAGTACGATATTTCCTCGATCTACGCCTGCATCAGCGGCTCTGCTCCTCTGCCCCCTGCGACCAAGCGCCGCTTTGAAGAACTATCAGGTGGGGTGATCCTGGAAGGGTTTGGCATGAGTGAAGCGCCTACTGCGACTCACGTTAACCCGGTGCGGGGCGAAAATCGGACGGGTTCCATTGGCCTGCCGCTGCCAGATATGGAAATGCGGATCGTGGACCTGGATGAAGGGATCACTGAAGTTTCACCGGGTGAAGTGGGCGAACTGGTCATGCGCGGGCCGCAGTTGATGAAGGGCTATTATGGAATGCCGACAGAAACTGAAAACGTTCTGCGCGAAGATGAGGATGGCTGTAAGTGGCTTTATACAGGTGATATTGCGCGAATGGACGACGATGGTTACTTCTATATCGTCGATCGTAAGAAAGATATGGCCTTGATCGGTGGCTTCAATGTCTATCCTCGTAATGTTGAAGATGTCTTGATGGAGCATCCAGCCGTTCAGGAAGTGGGTGTTGCCGCAATTCCCCATCCAAATCCCGAAAAGGTGGGCCAGGAATCGCTCAAGGCATGGGTTGTGGTGCGGCCTGGGCAAACACTGACCGCTGAGGAATTGATCGCTTTTGCCGAGAAGAAACTTGCACGCTATGAAGTTCCAACGCGAATCCAGTTTGTGAAGGAACTGCCGCGAACGACAGTGGGAAAGATCTTGCGCCGTGAACTGGCTCGGATGGAGATCGAAGAACACGAAAAGGCCGAATAATGAGTAGTCAACCGCCATTTTATGCTGAAGACCCAGCGGTACGTGCCGCATTTTTTGATATCGATGGCACACTGACGAACAGCAGTGATGTATGGGATGTGCTGATCAATTCGCCCTATGTCAGCCGCCAGCGGAAAAGCAGACTTTACGCGACTGCTCTTCCACAATACTTGCTCAGCAAAATTGACGTCGTTGATCAGGCAAAATTCCGCGAGCGATGGGTTCAGGCGATGGCTTCCCTGTTGAAAGGATGGACTGCTGAACAGGTTGATTCGATTTGCGAGCAGATTGTTCATGAGGCGCTGATCCCTACGCTGCGCACAGACACAATTGAGATTTTGAGACGGCACAAAGAACGCCATCCAGTGATCCTGGTCTCAACTATGTTTGATGGCATTGTGACCCGAATGGCCGATTATCTGGAAGTTGAAGCTGGGCTTGGCTCACGGGTTGATATCGAAGATGGCCGCGCTACAGGGAAAATCACTGGTCCGTTGTGTGCAGGAGAAGGCAAACTCGATTTTGCACGCCGCTATTTGCAGGAGCATCATCCCAATATCCGGCTGCTGGAATGTGCAGCTTATGCTGATAGCCAATCGGATATTCCTCTTTTGGCGGGAGTGGGTTATCCGGTAGCTGTTTATCCTGATACCCCAATGCGCCACGCAGCGCTGGACCACCACTGGCGTATTTTCGAGAACAGCTAGCACTACACAAAAAAGTCCCGCCTCAAAGGCGGGACTTTTGATAGCATGCGTAGCTGTTTGTTAAGCGGGTGAGGGCGCTGTACCCATCGGACGCACATCATCCGCTGGTTCTTCGCCTTCATCAAGCCCATGACGCACAGGCGGCGCGGGGGGCTTGGGTGCGTGAGCGGGGCGAGATGGCTGAGCTTCGCCCATCAATTCCAGGAATTCTTCCCGTCCAATGGTCTCAACTTCTACCAGCCGTTCCGCCAGACGATCCAGTTTGTCGCGGTTGTCACGCAAGGTGGTGAGCGCCGTTTCGTAAGCTTCCAACACAATGCGATGCACTTCTTCATCGATTTGTTCAGCGACATTTTCACTGTAGTCGCGCTGCTCACCGATTTCGCGGCCCAGGAAGACCAGTTCTTCCTTCTGACCGAAGACGCGGGGGCCCAGTTTAGTGCTCATGCCCCAACGAGTGATCATAGTCCGTGCGATACGGGTGACATTTTCAAGGTCGCTCGAAGCGCCATTCGTAATATCGCCAAAGACGATTTCTTCCGATGCACGACCACCAAGAGCGCCCGCGATCTGATCCAGGTAGCGCCGCGTTGTGCCCAGAGCAGAGTCATTTTCGGGCATAACCCAGGTCACACCGCCAGCCATACCGCGCGCCACAATTGTAACCTTACGAACGGGATCACAGTGCGGCAGCATGTGGAAGACAATGGCATGGCCCGCTTCGTGATAAGCAATCAGGCGCTTTTCTTCTTCTGTGATGATCCGGCTGCGGCGTTCTGGGCCAAGCACCACGCGCTCAACGGCTTCTTCGAAGTCGCGCATAGCGATGCTCTTCTTATTCTTGCGTGCCGCCACAATCGCCGCCTCATTGACCAGATTTTCAATGTCTGCGCCCACAAAGCCAGGGGTAGATTTTGCCAGGATGATCAGATCAACGTCTGAAGCCAGAGGCTTACCGCGCACATGCACCTTCAAAATCTGCTCGCGTCCCTTCATATCAGGACGATCTAGCACCACGCGGCGGTCGAAACGACCGGGGCGGAGCAGAGCCGGGTCCAGAATATCGGGACGGTTGGTTGCGGCCATAATGATCACGTTTGTATCGGTATCGAAGCCGTCCATTTCAACGAGTATCTGGTTGAGGGTTTGTTCGCGTTCGTCGTGGCTACCGCCAAGTCCGGCTCCACGATGGCGACCTACGGCGTCGATTTCGTCCACAAAGACGATGCATGGGCTGTGGCGTTTCGCCTGATCAAACAGGTCACGTACACGGCTCGCACCTACACCCACGAACATCTCAACAAATTCGGAGCCCGAAATGCTGAAGAATGGGACACCTGCTTCGCCGCTGACGGCTTTTGCCAGCAGCGTTTTGCCCGTGCCGGGGCTACCAACAAGGAGCACACCCTTGGGAATACGCGCTCCCAATTGGATGAAACGTTCAGGGTCCTTCAGGAATTCAACGACTTCCTGCAACTCTTCTTTAGCTTCATCTGCGCCTGCGACATCCTCAAAGGTGACAGTAGGTTGATCGCCGGTAAACATCCGGGCGCGGCTTTTGCCAAAGGAGAGGGCCTGATTGTTGGAGCCTTGCGCCTGTCGCAACATCAAATAGATGAAACCGCCAATCAACAGGAGGGGCAAAAACGTGCCGATCAGCCCAATCCAGTTGAAGAGGTTGCTAGGTTTGGTAAATTCGAAGTCAATTTGCTGGAGATTCGTTTTGTCTGCTCCAGCGTCTTCGAGCAAAGCGAAGACGTTATTGGTATTCGCGCTAACCTGAGCCGTTCGAGTCTCATTACTGTCAAAGTAGCTGACTGAGAGCTTGCCTTCATCGTTGGCCGAGATCGCACTGACTTTACCGTTGTTGATATCGCGCACAAGATCAGTAACGGACAGTTGCTTCGAGTCAGCATTGTTATTGCGTACACCAATGATAATCGCAGCAATGGCTGCGATGATAAGGATGTACACAAAGATGTTGCGGGAACGCGTTTTCACTGTTAAGCCTCCAACCTTCACCCCACACTCATAAAGCAACCTTCAACGTACAGTACTTCGGTGAATCAAGGGAATTTGCAGCATGGCGAGGTGACAGCTATTTCCATCATACTATCCGAATTATACAGGACTTGATGATTAAAAACCAGGGTAATCGGCCATTGCGGATTAATGTTTTATAAGAAATTCACCTGCCGGTTATACGTGAGCAGGTCTTTATCCCAACCAGGCCTGATAGACGGCGATCCAAAGGGGGATTAACAGCATGATGGCAATAAACGCCAGAAATGCCAGGACGACCATAACCAGGTCTAACTGCTGGGGCGGTTCGGATGCACGATAGCGGGACTGGATCATCGCCTCGGGCGCGCGGAGCGGCTGGTAATATTCAGTCCCTCGTCCTGCAGGCATTCCCGGCGCGGTTGACTGATTACCATAAGCGGGATATGGATAAGAATTGGTAGGTGCTTCCGCCTGGGCAGGTGGAAGAACTCGGAACCTGGACCACCGGGGCCGGAGTGTAATCATACGCACTGTTGTACGGCGGGGCGACCGGACTAACCCCCGAGATCAGTGTAGGTGGGGCTTCTGTTTGGCCGTCCCTGGCAGGAACCTGCGGAATATGATCGGTGGAAACCTGCCCCTGGCGGCGATAGCTGATCAAAATGCGTCCCAACTGATCCGCCGTGCGGTAGCGTGATGCAGGCTCCTTTGAGAGCACTTTCTGCAAAATTCGATCCAGGTGGACAGGCACATTGGGATTCAGATCGGCAGCATTCGGCGGCGTTTCCCGGATATGGGCCATTGCCAGCTCTTGCTGATCAGCCCCAACAAATGGCAGCCGCCCAGTGAGCATTTCGAACAGGACAATGCCAATCGAATAGACATCCGAGGCCGGAGTTGGCGCTTCACCCTGGGCCTGCTCTGGAGAAAAATAGTGCGGGCTGCCCCATACGACGCGCTGCCGCTCCTGCGGCTGAGTTTGCTGTAATGCCTGTGCGATACCAAAGTCGGTGACTTTTACATTGTCGCTATCAGTGACCAGCACATTTTGCGGTTTTACGTCGGCATGAACCAGCCCTGCCCGGTGTGCGTAACCAACCCCGGCGCAGATTTTGATGGCGATTCCCAGGGCACGGTCAATTGAAAAAGGTGCCTCGGCCCGAATCAGCCGCTTCAAGTCTTCGCCGTCGATATACTCCATGACAATATAATGGGTATTGCCGTCCTGACCGACATCATGTACGGTAACGATGTTGGGATGGGACAAATTGGCAACATTGCGGGCTTCCTGGCGAAACCTTTTCAAAAATTCGGGATCGTTGGTCAAACTGGGCCGGAGAATCTTCACCGCAACCGTTCGTCCCAACGCGAGATCGACTGCTTTATAGATAACAGCCATCCCGCCTGAACCTTGCTGTGCAACCAGCCGGTAGCGTCCGTTCAGAAGGGTTTCTTGTGAAGCCATGATTGCCGCTCTCAAATCGGGTAAACGATAGATCGTGCCTGCTGGGGTAAGATTATAGACAGCAACTGAGCTTGCGTCCAGTGACATCGGGCGGGAGGAATTCTTGCTATATCAATCACCTCCTGTATAATGCGACGTATAATTTTATGAGAGTATTGCACTTCCACTTTACAATTTCTATAGGTTGTCGACACTTGCACCTCCTCGGAGATCAGAATGGCAGAACAAGATATTGACGCAAGAATTGGCGAGGCATGGAAAGCTCATTATGAGGGCAAAGAGGACGTCGCCATCGAACATTTCCGGCGCATTGTGGACGAAGCTCCAGACAATATTGATGCTTTGTGGGGACTAGGATTATCGTACCGGGACGCAGGTGACAAGGCGAGCGCTGTAGAAGCCTTCAATCGAGTTAAAGTGATGGTTTCTGCGATGCTGGATAATGAAACAGGCGAGTTGGGCCGTTATTTCATGCTCAACCGGATGGTGCACCAGCAGTTGGAGCAGATGGAAGAATTTCGCCGCAAATAGATGAAAACAGGGAGACGCATGGCACTTACCAAGCGAGAGCGGCTGGAAAGAACCATTCAGGGTGAAGAAGTAGATCGCGTTCCGGTGGCCCTCTGGCGGCATTGGCCAGGGGACGATCAGCGGGCGGTTGATCTTGCAGAGGCCGTTGTTACCTTCCAACGCCAATGGGACTTTGACTTTGTAAAGGTAACTCCAGCCAGTAGTTTTTGTATTGCCGACTATGGCGTGCAGGATCGTTGGGTGGGACACCTGGAAGGAACACGCGAATATACCCGGCACGCCGTCAACCGCTCCCTGGATTGGACCGAACTGCGCGTGCTCGATCCAACACGAGGCGAATTAAGCCGCCAATTGGAAGTGTTGCGCTTGCTCAAAGATGCCTTCGGAACGGATGTGCCCTTCATCCAAACGATTTTTAGCCCCCTGGCTCAGGCAAAGAATATCGCTGGCCCCAATTTGCTGATTGAACACATGCGGACGGCTCCGGACCGCCTTAAAACAGGGTTGAACACGATTACTGAGAGCACGATTCGTTTCATTGATGCGATACGACGTTCGGGTGTGTCGGGCATTTTTTACGCTATCCAGCATGCTTCCTATTCGATCATGAGCGAAAGTGAATATGCTGAGTTTGGTCGCCCATTCGACCAGCGGATTCTGGCGGCAATGCCGGAAGATTGGTGGCTGAATGTGGTACATCTGCACGGCAACGCCCCCATGTTTGATCTGATAGCTGACTATCCGGTGCAGGTAATCAACTGGCATGACCGTGAGACCCTACCCGATCTCGCTACTGGGAAAATTAAGTTTCGCGGCGCAGTCAGCGGAGGAATTGGCCGCTGGGACCCGATGCACAACGGCACACCCGGCGAAGTGCGTTCGCAGGCACGGCAGGCGATTGAGCAGACGAATGGCCGCCGTTTTATTCTGTCAACGGGCTGCGTCATCATGACCACAACGCCGCTTTCTAACATCCGTGCTGCGCGTGAAGTTGTTGAAGCGCTGAGTTAGCGCGGAGGTACTTGTGCCGATTTGGGTTATTTCCGGTATAGCGAAGGGGCGCAAGCTTAAGCTCGTCCCTGGTGATTCAACACGCCCGATCATGGATCGGGTGAAAGAGTCACTGTTTAATATTCTTGGAGTGGGTGTTCGGGGTAGTTCATTTCTCGACCTGTTTGCCGGGACGGGCAGCGTCGGTATCGAAGCGCTCAGCCGGGGGGCAGCGCGGGCCGTTTTTATCGATCTGGACCGGATGGCAATCAAAACTATTCAGGAGAATCTAGAAATCACTCGCATGGCTGATAGGGCCGAAGTCCTGCGCACCGATGCGTTTGCTTATTTGCGGCGTGGCAAACCTGAAGGGTTTGAATACATTTATATCGCTCCGCCACAGTATAAGGGTATGTGGAAAGAGGCATTGCTGAGTATTGATAGCAACCCGATGCGCCTGCATCCAGACGGCATCGTAGTCGTCCAGATCGACCCATCCGAGCGCGAGGACCTGTCTCTCCAACTGCTGCAACCTTATGATGAGCGAATCTATGGAAATACCCTGTTGTGGTTCTTTGAGCGCCCTGAACCGGATGAGATTGCGCCCTTAGAAGACGAGGGCGAAGGCTAACTACTGGTTATCCAAGAAGCGTTGGACCCAATCCAGCGCTTCTTCTTGAGTGTTAATTTCGTTTGCTGCCTGTGCCTCACGTACTTCGTTTAAAATGCTGCCAAGCTGCCGCCCCGGTTCCAGGCCAAACCGCTCCATCAGAATTTGCCCCGTCAGCAGGGGCGATTGGGATACGATCGGCAGATGGCGCGTGTAGTAAAAATCGAGCAGCCGCTGAATCCGCTCCAAATAGTGAATCCAATCCTGAGTGTTTAAAGCTGGTCCGCTTGTGCCCAGATAGTCAGCCAGCGCCAACAAACAGATATCAAGCCCAGCAGGGCCTGTGTCCCTCCAGAAACGGTACATAGCCCGCGCTGTAACCTGTGGAACACTGCTCAGATGATGCGGACGCATGTGGTTGCGGACAATGAGGCACAGGCGTTCCACTTCGCCGTTGCTCAAACGCAACGCCTCGCCTCGTTCCTGCGCGATGCTCTCTCCCAGTACTTCATGCTCAAAGAACCGAATTCGTCCACTTTCATCCACACTACGCACCTGTGGCTTCGCGATATCGTGCAGTAAGGCCGCAAAGATCAGAAGCGCCCGGTGTGATCGTCCGTTCGGCCATTGCTGGTTAATATGCTGTCGAATTGCGTCGCGATAGAGTTCCAGCGTCCAGGATACCAGTCCTACCTGCGCATTTGCTGTGACGTTATCGTCGTGGCGCGGGCTGATTTCGTGTAGAATGGAGTCCAGACGCTCAATTGTGAGCAGTGTATGACGCCAGACATCAAACTGGTGCGGCGGGCTTTGTGTCGTACCATCCAGGACTGCTGCTTCCGGGATCAGATGGGCCAATAAACCGAGCCGCCGCAATGTCTCCAGCCCTGCCGCTGGTCGTCTGCCGCCCAATATCTGGAAAAATTCGTCTCGCACCCGTTCAGGTGATACCTGTTGCAGCCTGCCTGCGTTTGCCTTGATATCCTGTATCGTATCCCGCTCGATTCGCAGTGTGAACGTGACGCTGGCCCGAACTCCGCGCAGGCTGCGCAGGGGATCATCAGCAATGGAAGACGGTCCACAGCGCCGCAGCCGTTTGTCATAAAGATCGTCTAGCCCGCCCATCGGATCGATTACCGCCTGCAAGTCGCCTCGCAGATCAACCGCCAGGGCGTTGAGAGTAAAATCGCGCTTTTGTAGATCCGTGAGAAGGTCAGGTCCGCGAAACTGAGCCACATCAACGGGCAGGGGACCTTGCTCTGTTGGAATAATTGCCCGTCCCACACCGCGCTCCGCGTCAAGGGGATAATAAGCGCCACCAAACGCATTGGCGATCTGGCGTGCCAGGGGACGTCCATCGCCAGGGGTTGCTAAATCAATATCGTGCACCGATCTGCCCAGATAGGCGTCTCGTACAGCTCCACCAACCAGATAGATCTCCTGGCTAAGATCGAGTTTGGCTCGCAGCGCCTCTAAAATCGGGGGCCAAATCAGGGGGCGGCGTGGGTAGACCACAGAATTACTCGCTGATCGTTACTTCGGGTTTGCAGACGCCGATAAACGGCAGATTGCGGAAGATTTCATCGAGATCCAGACCGTACCCAAAGACAAATTTATCAGGAATCTCGAAGCCGACGTAATCAAGCTCAATAGGAACCTGGCGGCGGCTGGGCTTACTGAGCAATGTGCAGACGCGCAAACTGGCTGGCTTTCGGGTATCCAGCAGGCGGAGGATGTACTGCATCGTATAGCCGCTGTCGATAATGTCCTCGACAATCAGGATATGCTTGCCTTCGATATCCTGGCGGAGGTCCATATCAATGCGCACATGGCCCGATGCCTCACGAACGCCGCCGCCATAGCTCGAAATAGCCATAAAATCGATGCTGTGTGGAACATTGATCTGCCGTACCAGATCGGTCAGGAACATCACTCCACCCTTTAGAATGCAAACGAGCAGCACGTGCTTTTTGTTTTGATAATCTGCCGTAATCTGTTCGCCAAGTTCCTTAATCCGCTTCTGAAGGGTGTCGGTATCGATTAAAATTTCTTCCAGATAAGGTTCGTAAGCAAATTTCATAATGACCTCTTCGTTCTATCAGGAGAAATAAACCAACCGCCGCGTGGAAGCGCGCCGGCTGAATAAGTGCGGTTTGCCAAGTCTATCTTAATGGCGGGTAACCTGGTGCGGAGTGCGCGCCTGTGGGTTCCAGTATTGGCGGGCAATGGTGGCATTCATGCCTTCCAACCAATCAATGACCATATGCTGTACACGAGAGGTCAGGGTGATATCGTTGTACAACTGCTGCGCCATTTTTAACGACGCATCTACCATTTTTCGCAGTAGTATGGTCTCCTGTTCGTTTAAAATAACTCCGTGTTCGCGCGCAAAATTTAAAATTTGGTCCGATGTCAGGTGATGGTAGCGATCCAAAGCATCAGGCGGCGCGAGTGGGGTGACGTCAACATTGTAACTTTCGCTGAATGTGCTCACTACCCGGTCACGCACGTCAAAGTGATATTCACGGAGCGAGAGCAGCCGCTGCTGGAGATCATCTCCCAGGTCGCGCAGGAGCTGCAAGCGCGGCGGTTCGTGAATCAGTTGGCGCTCAATGAAAGCGACGAGTGTGGAGTCATCCCCGTTCGTCAGGCACTGTTCGAACAGAGTCATCGCCTCTGTTCGTAAATGACTCAACTCTGCAAGAGAAGACAACCCTGAATTCATACTATCCTCAAGAATCTTTTTCGTTTGGCGGACATAAACGATAGAGATAATCCCACGTGTAAATACCAGAGTTATGCCCGTCATCCCAGACAAACTGTAACGCATAATTACCCACAATTTCAACCCGTTCAACCTGATAGGTTCGAAGCGGAATCAGGTCATTCAGGTTTTTCGGGTCACCTTGTGGCCCCATATTTCCATGACCACCCCGGCACTCGACGCACGGACAAGCCAGTCGCAGCGGCGACAAGGGATACTGGCAGATGCGCCCGTCAGACCAATTAATAATCAGATTGCCAGTCTTTTGATCGAGTGTAATGTTAGTCGGGATGAAGCCAGCCATTCTATTCATTTCTCGCTAACTGTGCGGCCTGTCCAATCCAATCATTATTGCGGATGCGCTGGGCGCGAACGTTAATCATTGGAGCCAACCGTTCGGCCAACCCTTCCGGTGTTTCCTTAGCTAACTGGGCAAAACGGGTAATACCAGCCCGCCGAAGCGCGTCAGCAAAACGGGGGCCGATATCATTGATCTGCGTGAGATCGTCGTCGGCAGGCGTCGCTTCTTCGTTCTCCTTAACTGGATCAAAGGGCAGTACAATGTGAGTTGCTTCCTCTAATTCAGTTGTTTTGTCTGCTCCATTGGGAGCGCGTCCCTTTTTGGTCTCTCGCAGCAAGAACCAGCCTACGATGGCGCTAGCACTAAGTCCAGCCCCGAGCACTATCAGATTTCGCGCTGTTTTAAGCATTGGCGTTGCTCACTTTTCGTCTTTGATGCGGTCAATCAGTATACGGACGCTGTTTTGAAGTTATCTTATATTGTAACAGGGGATAATGTTCCCGCGCTAGACAGAAACATTATGCTATCTCAACGTTCTCAATGCTCGTGGTCAATGTGGCCCGTATGCATCGCATTTATGCACTGCGTTAAGAGTTGTGCGGCATGGGCTGTAAGCAGAGAATACGTAAGCCTTAGCATTTGCCTTATCGAACAGAGTGATTTATACTGGGATTAACTCTTTTTAATTACCCATACAGAGGACTACACTTCTCATGGAACTGAATGATTTAATTGGTGCGTCTTATCAGGCATTTAAAGAGAGGACATCGGATGCCCGTGTGGTCCTGCTTCATCCCCAGAGCCGCTACCGTTCCGTACTGGTGGCTCAACTGATGAATGATCCGGACACGCGGGTATTCTACTACGCGATGGGACCGGATGATGTCAACATTCGTTCCTTCCTTTCCGGCATCACACACGATCTGGCGAATCAACATCCTACTTTTGGCCGCTACCTGAATCAGGTCCATTTTGAAACCCAGACCGACGAACAGGAACTCCTAGACGCGTTTGTCGCCGACATCGAAGCACTCAGCGATGAACCATTCTTGCTTATTCTGGATGAGTATGACCGTACTGACAGCGCCGACGACCTTCAGTCCTTTGTCGAGAAGGTGGGGCTTCGTTTGCCACCGCATGTCCAGATGGTCATTAACAGCCGCACTTTGCCCCGTCTGCCCTGGGTTTCTCTGATCGCCCAGAAGAAGGCCGTCATCCTTCACGACGATCATCTGGTTTCAAGAGACTTCTATGGTATGAAGTCCGAAGGCGACACCCGATTGGAAGTGTACGCGCTCGGCCCCGGCTATGTGCTCTTGAACGGGCAGCCGATTGATACCTGGGAGGGACACCTACCCCGGCTTCTGTTTTTCTTCGCTCTGGATCGGCCTGTTGTGACCCGTTCGGAGATTTGTCAGGCATTCTGGCCCGATCTAGACAACGATCAGGCGGTCAATGTGTTCCATGTGACCAAGCGCCGTCTGCACAAGGCTCTTGATTTTGACGTGCTGGTGCATGATGGCGGCTACTATCGGGTAAATCCTGAAATCTCAATCTACTACGATATCATGCAGTTTGTTGGCGCACTCGTAGAGGGTCGCTCTCCTGAGACTCAAGATAAGGCTGCATCCTGGCAGCAGGCAATCGATCTGTACCGCGGACCATTTCTGCAGGGCCACAGCGATCCCTGGATAGTGGAACGTCGCCGCGATTACCAGACGGGTTATCTGGAAGCTCTGAGTGAGATGGCCCGTATTCGGCTGGACGAAGGGCGTCAGGAACATGCCTTAGGACTGCTGCTGCGCGCGGTATCCGAAAATGACCGCTACGAACCCATCCATCGCCAGATCATGCAGCTTTATGCCAATCTGGGACGCCGAAGCGAAGCTGCCGGCCACTATCAGAAACTGGTCGAGAAACTCAAGAGCGATGGCAGGGAACCCGAAGCTGAGACTCGCCGCCTGTATGCTGAGATTATGTCCTGATTGTTTCACGGAAAATAAAGACGAATGCCCGCCAGAACGGCGGGCATTTTTGTTGATCAGATTGTGCGCCCCTGGGGGGAATCGAACCCACGGCCCACCGCTTAGAAGGCGGTTGCTCTATCCTCTGAGCTACAGGGGCAATAAAAAGCCATTGTAGAGAGCAGTGAGCAAAGTGTCAAGCATTTTTTCACTCGCCGTCATCAA
Source organism: uncultured Chloroflexia bacterium (assembly GCA_963753545.1). Classification (GTDB taxonomy): domain Bacteria; phylum Chloroflexota; class Anaerolineae; order Aggregatilineales; family Aggregatilineaceae; genus CAVWCQ01. Next base: position 2,310,569 of record CAVWCQ010000008.1, on the reverse strand, counting down.
TCAATGGCCGGATCCCCTTGTAGACGGTACCCCCAGCCAGAGTTCGCAAAATGGTCATCGGCTGGCGTCCGGTTCGCTCACTCAGTTCCACAGGGGTGAGCGGACCGTTATTATTCGCCAGAAAGACGCGAAAAACAGCATCGACCAGAGAGGTATAGGATGTGATAAAGTCTGGCTTCTGACTGGCCTCTTTAAGAGCGCGTTGCAAAGCATCTACTTTTTTGACTTCAGCCGTTACCGGATCGATCCAGTCCACTTCTTCAGTCGAGCGGTGTTCCGAAAAGAACTCTCGCTGCTCAGGAGCCAGATGGCTGAGTAGATAAACGCGCAGTTCTCGCTCTTCACGGTTTTTCCACCATTCATAATCAATGTGGAATTTCGTTTCAAGCGTTGGTTTGATGCGTCTGCTGGCAGCGCTGGCTGATGTGCTCACGGGCAATCCTTACGATAGGCTAAACGAGTCGCCAATAGGGGCCGCCAACGTGTTCGAACTCTGAACGGGCGACCAGGGTAGCAAAAATAGGTCCTGGCGGGCAGCGGCGGACCACATTCACGGCACTGTAAAGCATCTTAGCATGGACGGTGCGCTGCGGTGTCAGGCGCGCCAGGTCAGACATAATATCGCGCATCAGGTCCGGCAAGCTGCGATCAGCCCTGTTCCACAGCGCATCTACTGCTTTCAGATCTTCTGCCCCAAGAACCATCAATTCGTCGTATTCGGCTCCGATCAGCCGCTTCTGATTTTCAAAGTGCAGACGGTTGTCGGATCCAATAGTTGCCAGGCGGATCCACTCAGTGCGCGGACGATAGCTGGCAAAATCGACAACCACGCGAGAAGGATCGTCGGTGCGCCGCACAGTTATGTAAGCCCCGACAGGCAGTTTATGGCGGCGGTAAAAATCGGCTAATCCATAAACATAACGGTGTTCGCGTACCACCCACCCGGTCATCTCTTCGTTGGTCTGACCATCAACCAGGGTCATCAGGATGTGCGGCGCTTCGTAGGCGGTTGGGAAAAGATGGCGCAACCGTGAACTGAGCGGAAGAGTGCCAGACCGCCGGTGCGGAAAGTTCAGGCTGAATGTGACCGAATCAGCCGGATTGGCAGGAGATCGAACATTGGACATTTCGTCGTCAATTTCCTGCTCCAGGCTAACCAGCTCGTCAGTCAGCAACCGCCAGTTATACTCCATCGATTCGTAGCGCAACCGCTCAGGAACGATAGAGACTTCTTCCGGTTCCATCTCTTTGAGATACCACAGTACCTGACCTGCTGGCCCGACCTCGTCAAACCGCTCATCGTGGAACAAGGCATAATCCAGTGAAAATGCCTGCAAGCGAGGATTAACTTCTTTAGGCAGGCCGATTTCCTTGAGAATACTTCCCGTATCGAGCGGACCGCCTTCATTCATAACGAGGACGGCTTCCGCCAGATGGAGATGGGCAATTCCAACTTCGGCCAGGAGGGAACGCAGGAACCAACGTCCGCCAAAATGGACGACGTCTTTTATACTTTGAAGACGTTCCTCAAGCAGATAAATGATATCGTCGCCATAGTCACGGAATAGAGCTTCAGCGTCGACTCGAACTTTGCCCACGTTATGCAAATCGATGTCTGATTCGACATTCAACGCGTGGGGCGCTTTGAGGGAGGACGCGAACTCCCGCGATTTTCCACCGCCAAAATCAACCTGAATAACGGTGAATTCCCCAAACTCTGGATTGTTGCCAGGCCGCTCAGCGATCACCTGGCCCGATGAATAGCCCAAGGCAGGAAATACCACATTTTGACCAATGGTATAGGCGTTTTGGGGCTGGAAAATTTCGCCGCGTTCAATCTGGCGGCGAAGATGCTGGACTTCTTGATCGATACGGAACTTGATGAGACGGCGGGCAATTTCCTGACTAGAAAGGGGTGTTTCTTCTTCCAGGAAAATCGAGAAGACAAACTCAATGTCTTCTTCCGTCAGTTGGAACCGCTCGGTCCAGTATTGCTCGGTTTCGGTTTGGTACTGAAGCAATGGTCTTTACCCTGTTGAATATAGGCCGGTGGGAATCCGGTTACAGCATGGTTAACGTGCAAATAATTATTATATGCAATGGTAGGCGATGCCGCAAGGCTGGACTGGTTTCGTGCTAATCGACAAGTCCCCGGTTAAGATGATTGCTATAATAACAAGTGAAAATATCCGGTATTTATTTTTTGCCACGACATCTGGGCGACAGCATAAAGACAAGGGAAGGAAGACCATGACGGCAAGACAACTGCGCGATCCGTTTGGAGCACGTGCTTCATTTGACGCGCATGGAAAGAAAATGACGTATTACCGCTTAGCGGCGCTGGAGGAACAGGGAATTGGGAAGATTTCGTCCCTGCCCTTTTCCATCAAAGTACTGCTAGAGTCCGTGCTGCGAAATAACAACGGCTTTGAAGTGGCAGACGAAGATGTCATCAAGCTGGCCCAGTGGTCTCCTAAACAGAAGACCGTAAGCGAAATACCATTTAAGCCAGCGCGCGTAATTTTGCAGGATTTCACAGGCGTACCCTCTCTGCTCGATCTGGCAGCCCTACGCGCTGCTGTAGTCAGGATGAACGGTGATCCGAAACGTATTCAACCCTTGATCCCGGTTGATCTGGTAATCGATCATTCCGTTCAGGTAGATAGCTTCCGCTCTCCTGAGTTGATCCAGATCAATACGAAAATGGACTTTCAGCGTAACCAGGAGCGTTATGAATTTTTGAAGTGGGGCCAGCAGGCCTTTGAGAATTTCCGGGTTGTGCCTCCCGCAACCGGAATTGTCCATCAGGTTAATCTTGAATTTCTCGCCTCGGGCATATTAACCCAGGATATTGACGGCAGCACAGTTGTGTTCCCTGATAGCCTGGTTGGCACCGATTTACATACGACGATGATTAACGGTCTCGGCGTGGTTGGCTGGGGTGTTGGTGGCATCGAGGCGGAAGCTGTCATGCTTGGACAGCCTATTTATATGGTGATGCCCGACGTGATTGGCTTTAAACTCATGAATCGGCTGCCCGAAGGGGCGACTGCTACTGATCTGGTGCTGATGGCCACTCAAATGCTGCGCGCCAAAGGAGTTGTTGGGCGATTTGTCGAGTTTTACGGGCCGGGCCTGAACTCGCTCAGCTTACCAGATCGGGCAACTCTGGGGAACATGGCACCTGAATATGGTGCGACCATGGGTTTCTTCCCAATGGATGCGGAGACCATACGCTATCTCACGTATACAGGACGGTCTCCAGAATTAGTCGAACTGGTTGAACGATATATGCGGCTGCAAGGGTTGTTCCGTACCGATGATATGCCCGATCCCGTGTTTACCGACTCGCTAGAACTCGACATGAGCACCGTTGAACCCAGCCTGGCAGGACCAAAACGTCCACAGGATCGAGTCAGTTTGAGTAACATGAAGCATTCATTTCGGAGCAGTCTGGTTCTGCCGACAAGTGAACGGGGGTTTGCTCTGAATGGAGTTGATCTCAGCCGCCGTGCAACTGTTCAGCCAGTGGATGGTAAATGGCGGAAAACCAGCGGAAATTGGGCATGGCGCGGTGGTGATTGCAGCCATCACAAGCTGCACAAACACGTCAAACCCATCGGTAATGGTCGCTGCCGGGCTTCTGGCAAAAAAGGCTGTTGAACGCGGATTTGTGGTGTCTCCGGTTGTCAAAACAAGCCTTGCCCCTGGGTCGAAGATTGTGACGTCCTACCTGGAAAAAGCAGGATTGATGCCCTATCTGGAAAAACTAGGGTTCTTCCTGGTAGGGTATGGTTGTACGACCTGTATCGGGAACAGCGGCCCCCTGCCTGAGGAAGTCGCTTCTGCTGTTGAACAAAACGATCTGGTTGCGGTTGCGGTTCTCAGCGGTAACCGGAATTTTGAAGGACGTATTAACCCCTATGTGCGCGCGAACTATCTTGCTTCTCCGCCGCTGGTGGTTGCCTATGCAATTGCGGGAACGGTAGATACTGGATCTAAATCAGGACCCATTGGGGGTTGATGACCAGGGAAAACCTGTCTACTTGCGGGATATCTGGCCCACCCAAAAAGAGATCGCCGATAGCATTGCGTCCTCGCTCAAACCAGAGATGTTTCATGAGCAGTACGCCGATGTCTATGATGGAAACGAAATCTGGAATGCAATACCCATAGCGGGGAGCGATATTTACCAGTGGAATCCACAATCGATGTATATCCAGGAGCCTCCCTTCTTTATGGATGTGCCAGCAGAACCCCAGCCTCTTACGGGGATTCAAGGGGCGCGCGTGCTGGCCATGTTTGGCGATTCGGTGACCACTGACCACATCTCTCCTGCGGGCTCAATTTCTTCCAGCAGTCCAGCCGGGAAGTACCTGATGGAACATGGCATTGCGCCAAAGGATTTTAATTCCTATGGAGCGCGCCGAGGCAATGATCGGGTAATGATACGGGGCACTTTTGCCAATATACGGCTCAAAAATCTACTGGTCCCAGGTGTCGAGGGTGGTGTAACTATCTATCTGCCTGGCAATGAGCAGATGTCTATTTTTGAAGCATCCGAACGGTACAAGGACGCAGGAACACCACTTATCATTCTGGCCGGTAAAGAATATGGAACTGGCAGTTCGCGAGACTGGGCGGCAAAGGGTGTGCTGCTGCTTGGCGTGCGTGCGGTCATTGCCGAGAGTTTCGAACGGATTTATCGCAGTAATCTGGTGGGGATGGGTGTTCTCCCTCTTCAGTTTAGAGTAGGCGAGAATACCGGGTCTTTGGGCCTGTCTGGCCACGAGATTTTTGATATCGAGGGGATCAACGATCAGATCCAGCCGGGACAAGAAATCACAGTACGGGCTACTGCCGAAAACGGCGAGGTCAGGACTTTTACAGCGATCTGTCGCCTTGACACTGCTGTCGAGGTCAACTATTACCGCAACGGTGGCATCCTGCAAACGGTATTGCGTCATTTGCTCCGCAGTTAGCTAACCCTCTTATGCAGAGTTGAGGAACGAAACAGCCTTTGAACGCCGAAGGCTGTTTTGTTTTTGTCAGAATAGGAAAATAAATGATAAATGGAGTAATATACGCTCCTATACTATAAGTGACTCCTGGCCTCAAATTTTGAGGAGAGAATATTATGACACGGATAGTTGTAGTAGGCAGCGCCAATGTGGATTTAGTGGCGCAAGCCCCTCATATTCCTCAGCCTGGCGAAACCGTATTAGGGTGGGGATTTGTGATGGCCATGGGTGGAAAAGGCGCTAACCAGGCTGTCGGCGCTGCTCGCCTCGGTGGAAATGTTACTTTTTTGGCACGGATAGGTAATGATAGTTTTGGTGATCAATGTCTCGCTGCTTACCAACATGAAGGCATTAATACCCACTTTATCCAACGCGATCAGCATGAGCCGACCGGAGTTGCCCTGATAGAGATTGATCAAGAGGGCGAAAATAGCATTATGGTTGCTTCTGGCGCAAATATGAAGCTGACGCCTGCTGATGTAGAAATGGCAGCGTCGATTTTCCAGAATGCAGACATATTATTGGTTCAACTGGAGGTTCCGGTTGAAACAGTGGTAGCCTCGGTGCGTTTAGCTCGGAAGAATCATGTACGTGTTATCTTGAATCCGGCTCCGGCAAGACAATTGCCTGCAGAACTGCTGCAAATGGTTGATGTTATTACCCCGAACCGGATCGAAGCCATGCAATTGAGCGGAATGCCGGTAGCTGATGCTGAGCAGTTGAGTCATGAACGGTTAGCAAAAAGTGTCCTTGGCCTAGGCCCATCATCCGCAGTTATTACGATGGGGGCACAGGGTGCGTTAGCGGCTGGCTCATGGGGATGGGTTGAGGTTCCGTCGTTTCCAGTCAAGCCAGTTGATACAACGGCTGCTGGTGATGCATTTAATGCGGGCTTAGCGTTTTCTTTAGGTCGGGGCGATACGTTGGAACTGGCGGCGCGGTATGCCTGTGCCTGTGGTGCGCTGGCTGCAACCAAACTAGGTGCTCAGCCATCTTTGCCGGACGCAGCATCTGTTGAGCGTTTGTTGCAGGGCAAATGAAGAATTGTTTTTAGTGCTATATTTACCCTGTATTCCACTATGCAACTGCTGGAGACGCGGAATTTATGGCGATCAAAGTGTTGATTGTTGACGATGAATTGGCGATTCGAGATGCGCTGGGACGACGGTTACGGCGCGAAGGATTTGCCGTTGTTCTGGCGGGTAACGGGCTGGAAGGGCTGCGGGCCTTCCACAGCGAAAGACCCGATCTGGTGATTTTAGATATTGTCATGCCAGAAATGGGGGGATTGACTGTCTGTCAGCGCATCCGTGAAGTAGCCGAGACGCCTATTATGATGCTGTCGGCACAGGCAATTACTGAAGAAGATGTCATTGAGGGTCTTAACGCAGGAGCAGATGAATACCTGACCAAACCCGTCCGGTTAAATGAATTTGTTGCTCGTGTCCAGGCGCTCCTGCGGCGTGTGCAGATGACAACATCAGAGATTGAGACGGGCTATAACGACGGCTATTTAAGCATTGATTTGCAGCGCCGCCATGTGCATGTTAATGGCGAGCGTGTCCATCTAACTCCTACCGAGTTTAAACTGTTGGTTGTGCTGCTCGAGAATGCGGGGCGTGTGGTCCCTCAGCGTGATCTGCTGGAGCAAGTGTGGGGGCCAGAGTATATTGATGATGTTTATTATCCGCGCGTGTATATCAGTCAGCTTCGCCGGAAGATCGAGCACGATCCGGCTAATCCAACCTATATTCTGACTGAGCATCGTGTTGGATACCGGTTTGAAAAACATGGAGTAGCCTGATCACGCATAATGCAGGAATAGGGTAGGGGATCGGTAAGCGGATGAAGATCTACACCCGAACAGGTGACGAGGGCGATACAAGTCTGTTTGCTGGGGGGCGTATCAGCAAGGGACATGTACGCCTTCATGCATATGGAACAGTGGATGAACTTAACGCTGTGCTAGGAACTGTTGCTGCTGGGGAACTGGATTTGGTCACAGCCGAACAGGTGCAGCGCGTTCAGGCGGAACTCTTCGTAGTCGGTGGCGATCTTGCCACGCCGCTTGATGCGGAGGCAAAGTGGATCGTTCGCGTAACGGGCGATTTGGTTACGCGACTGGAAACAGAAATAGATCAATGGGAAGAAAACCTGCCTCCGCTGCGCAATTTTATTTTACCGGGGGGCTGTCTGGCAGGGGCATTGCTACACCAGGCGCGAACGGTATGCAGGCGAGCCGAGCGCTGGATTGTGATGTTACAGGAGGGTGAGCAGGTAAACCCTGAAGTTCTCCGGTATATGAATTGACTTTCCGATTGGTTATTCGTTGCAGCCCGTATAGTGAATCATCGCGTTGGAAAACAGGAAACGATCTGGCAGTCTCCAGCCCGGAAAGACGATGATTAATGTTCGTATAGTCAGTCTTTAAAATCAAGAATAATCTCTAAAAATAGAAGAGATAGAGGGAAGGAATGACTCAAAATGTCCTTTTAGAGCAGTTTTTTCGTATAGTCATTAAGAAGTAAAATCCCTCATCCTACTTCCTCTTACTTTAAATTTTGCCAAGTAGACAAAAGGGCCTGTTAAAACCCTTATTTTTTGAGGAAGCTCATTGATTTTGAGTAAAAACAGCCTCATTTTGCCACCGAATTCTAATATTACACATATGTCGTAACTACTAACAGAGCCTTTTGAAAGGATTTTCCCGTATTTATAATAATCAACATATGTCTCGATAACACACTGTCTATTACATGAGTATGCGGCTATCAGAACTCACTCTTGTGATATTGTTCACAATCGCGCCACGATAAATAAGCTCATTTTTTCAATCGATGACTGCATGCGAACCTTACCTTTCATGCGAAGAATTTCCTGTAAACAGATATGAGCAGATGAGTGGATGAGTGGGCAGCAATGAAGCTGTCAGAAGGATTTCTGCTGGCAAAATCACTTCCTGCGTATAACTGCAACTAGCAGGTACCCCTTTCAAGCGAATCTGCCCTCATGTTTTGATCTACATCGATGTGGGATAACTAGTCGAGGGTGGGGTGCCTGATTTGCGCTGCCCTAGCAATCTATGTAACATAATGATTGAAATGATACATGATACTTCTTATGTTACGCACAAATGGAGTAATCACTATGTTCGCTATCGCCTGTTCACCGGATGACAATCACCATGCCCAGTGGCTTCAGGAGCAAATAAGGGACGCGGCACTCCTTTCATCAGAGGAGTTAGATTTTTCGACGATGGAGGCGCTTCTTATCATTGTTACGCCAAACACGATAGCAGCGGCAAATGTGTTGCATTCCGTCAGTCATGCGAAGCAGTCATCTGTTGTCGTTTATCCCATACTATTCGAAACTGTAAGTTCTATACCCTGGTACCTTGACGAACTAAATCTTGTGGACTTCACGTCCAATCGCGAACAAGCACTCCGACAGTTTGTACGATCACATCTATCCCAGCAGAGCAACGAGATGACAATGGGACAGGCCCGCGATCATTACCTAAATCGCGCAACATTGAAATCTCCTCATACCGTTTCTTCCTACAGAAGAGCAATCGAATTATTCTTCGAATTTCTGAGTGATAAAACGTCTGCTACTATGCTGCCCATCCAACGAATTTACGCAACACCGGAAGATATTCCTTTGACTGCCCTTGGAGAAGCAGATGCAACCATTCTTCTCCAGTTTGCACAATGGCTCCTTTCCCCTGGAGCTAGCAAGAGCGGCGATCATCGGCCCTATAAAGCAGCTACTGTCGAACTGCGTATTGCTGGCATCCAAAACTGGCTGCAATTCCTGGATGACTACGGTTGGCTTTCAAGGGCGTTTCCACTATCCAAAGCAAAACGAATCGTCCGTGACGAAATGCAAGCACGTCCAACTCGTAGTGGCCCACCACGGCCTCCTGATCATATCGAGGAGGTCATTTACTACTACGATACTCAACAGATGCCACGTTCATTGAATCGATCGGATGCAAACACTGAACGCATTAAGCAGTGGGAACTCACCCGGCTGCGAAACTGTGCTTTGCTCCATTCTCTGGCTGAAACAGGCGGCAGAATCAGCGAATTGCTTAGTCTCAACCTGGATAACTTTCCAGAGCGATACCTCAATGAAAATGAAGTGTTGCGTATTGAAGTACTTGGCAAAGGTGGACATACCTACTATCTTCGCTTCCTTGACGCACTTCCTGCTATTCGTGCCTATATCCACACGCGTGGTGCAACTCTACGGGCGACCGCTCAGGGACACGTCCCCCTGTTCATAAGCCACGACTCCCGCTACGATGGGAGCAGGATGAGCCGCATTGTCGCCTGGCGTATTGTACAACGAGCAGCTCATGCCTTAGGGCTAGGCGACATTACACCGCACGATTTCCGACATTGGCGAGCAACTCAACTGATCAACGCGGGGCAATCGCTAGATGTTGTACAGGAGTATCTAGGACACCGTTCCGTAGAGACAACGCGAGCATATTATGCCCATACGGACCCATTACGTGTCGATGAAGCCGTCAGAAACACTCGACTTCCGGGCAGAAATGAGGAAGATTCGTAAAAGGAGAAAGACAGCCCCTATCTGCATGAGGCTGTCTTTTCTTACTTGTTGTCTTTGTAACCCTGGCCCAAGGGCGTAGCCAGCATAGTTCCGGTGAATCCCAGGAGGACACCAATATGCATCAGACCAAACGGGATACACAGCCAGTAGAGAGTCCGATCAAAACTTTTCGTAGCAACCATAATCACTACGACCAGTGCGTTTGCAACCAGACTTACAACCAACATGCCCGTGCCGATCATCAGGAGCATGCCACGCTGCGTCGCCATAGAGGACGAAATCTGGTTGATCCAGTTGCTTAAGAAAGAGGAAGCGTCAATGCGCGCTACGACAGGAGCAGCCACTTTCCCCAACACGCGCAGAAAGAGATAGCTCACTATGCGGAATGGAAGCAACACAACCTTCAACAAAAAGCGGATTATTTGCCTCACGGCTTCGTTTCGCCCCCCTTTTCATCCGCGGCAGCCAAGATATTCCGTAAACGGCCAGCAAGCCGTGGTGGAACCAGTGCCCGAATCTCAACACCATCCTGAGTATGAGTTTCTTCTTCGACTACACCGATATTATGAATAGCGCCAAGCAATTCCCCCAGGGCATATGGCACTCGAACCGAGATATGAACCATATTCTCAGCGAGGCCGCGCTCAATGGCCAACAGCAATTCATCAAGGCCCTGAGCCTTTGCCGCGGCGGTTCGGACAGCCTCACGATACCCTAAGTCAGCAAAATCAGTATGCCCAACATTCTCGCCCAGGTCGATCTTGTTTAATACAAGGATTTTGGGGATTCGTGTCGCATCAAGTTCAGCTAACGTATCCTCAACTACGTCAATTTGGTCCCACGAGAGTGGATGACTCGCGTCGACCACATGAAGTAGCAAATCCGCCTCAATGACTTCTTCAAGAGTTCGCGCGGAAGGCCGCGATCAATGCAACGGGCAATTTCTGAATAAAGCCTACTGTATCTGACAGCAGCACTACACGACCACTAGGCAGTTTAACGCGGCGAGTTGTTGGATCAAGCGTCGCAAACAACTGATCAGCCACATAGACGTCCGCGCCGCTGAGCACGTTCAAAAGCGTCGACTTGCCCGCATTCGTATATCCGACAAGAGCCACCGTAGGCATTCCTGCCCGAACCCGCTGAAGACGATGCCGCTCACGATGCGCTCGGACATCTTCCAGCTCTTCCTTTAGTTTTGTGATTCGACGCCGTATCTCACGGCGATCTACTTCAAGTTGCGTTTCACCAGGGCCCCGCAAGCCAACGCCACCCGTTCCGCCGCGCCCCGCTCCGCCACCGGCCTGACGGGCCAAATGTGTCCATTGGCGCGTTAACCGAGGCAAACGATATTCGTATTGTGCCAGTTCGACCTGGAGACTTCCTTCACGAGTACGCGCATGCTGGGCAAAAATATCCAAAATCAGAGCCGAGCGATCAATGACCTGAATGTTCTCGCCAAACGCTTTTTCCAACTCTCGTTGGTGCCGAGGCGATAATTCATCATCAAAGATAATCACATTCGCATTCTGCTCTGGAAGTTCCTTCTTAAGCTCCTCAAGCTTGCCTGAACCAACGAATGTAGCGGGTTCAATACGGGATAAACGTTGGATCATTCTTCCCTGTACCTGAATCCCAGCCGTATCAGCCAGTAAGGCTAGCTCGTCCAGGGAAGCTTCTGCTGTAAACGTAGGACGGCTACCCTTAATATCGACACCGACCAGAATGGCTCGATGGGGTCCGTTTTCAGGTTGCTGGTTTATGATAGAAACCTTCCTTCCTATGATTCGTCCATTTTATCGTTGTTCAGCACCTGATCACTGTCAGTTGACGGTGCACCCGCCAGTTTCTGCTCTTCAATTGGTGATTGCTGCGTTTGTTTGAGCAATATTTCTGCCAGGGGCGGTCTGCCGGGCCGGGTAGCTTCAGCGGTTACAGCAGGGCCGGTTCGAACTTCGCCACCTGCCAGTTTTTCATCGGTATGAGTCGCCTCTTTCACAGCATCACCGCTCTTTGCTTCGGAAGGAATGTGCGGATTTACTGCCTTTTCAGGAGTTGATACAAGTAGAGGAGCAGACCCCTCGGCTGTACGAACATCGCGCATAGGCAGCATAATATGGAACCTGCTGCCAGGGAAACGAGTTTCGTCAAGACCTGGACTTTCCGCCCATATCGTTCCCCCGTGAGCCTCGACAATCCCTCTGGCAATGGCTAATCCCAGGCCCGCACCGCCGCCTTTAAACTTTATCTTACCGCTTGAGTGGCGAGTGATATCGCCATGGATCGCAAACTTATCAAAAATGCGCTCCAAATAATCCTGCTCGATGCCGATCCCCGTATCTGCTACCGTAATCTCGACAAAACCTTCGCGTTCCTGACCTGATACCGTAATCCGGCCCCCGTCAGGAGTGTACTTAACCGCATTCATCAGAATTTTATGGAATGCTTGCAGTAATCGTTCGGCGTCGGCAAGCATCGGGCGCGAAGGAAGCGAGTCGCGGTTGATTTCGAGTGTTAGGGTTCGCTGCCGGAGCGCTGTCGCCAATTCAAACTCAGCAATATCAAACAGGCGTCGCAACCAAACCGGCTGTACTTCCAGCCCCATCAGACTCATTTCGATTAGCGAGACATCGATCAAATCCTCAATCAAGTCGCGCAAACGAGTAATGCCGCTCTCAATGCCCTGAACCATAACTCCAAGACGGGGTGCTGCTGCCGCTGACGCAGCAATATCCATCTTGAGCATATTCGTGTAGCCCTCGATAACGGTTAAAGGCGTTTTGAGCTCATGCGCAGCAACAGATACAAAACTCTCTTTCGCATCATCCGCAGCATGGGTTTCCACACCTGCTACCAATTGATGACTTAATTCATCCATGAGAGCCGCCGCTTCCATTTTGGACAGGATAACAGCGGCGTCATCAACGATTGAATCAAACTGCGCGGCTAATGAAAGAGCATCCGCTGCTGGAGGATCCGCCTGAAATTCAGACCAAACTGCTTGTTTGAATGCACCGAGTACCGGCAGCAGCCCAACTGGGCAAGCGTCCGGGGCAAGAGCGCCATGACGGGTAACTACCCAGCCGCGCAGTACACTTTCTAATGCCTCGTGCTTCCTGTCCAAAGACAGAAGCAAACCATCGAAAAAGTCTCGTATTGGTTCTTCCGCACCCCGGCGAAGTTCGTCTCGGGTAGAGAGCCGTTCTACCGTACCCGCAATTACCTTATCTCTATGTCCGTTTAACCAGACGCTCAGCGGCTCCATCTTTGCCTGCCCTTTTTATGCTGCTGGATTGTACTCGTATTATATCCGCAGTCTAGATTCCATGCTGGCCTGAAACGCTCGACAAGTATTCCTCCAGGCTTCCTAACGCTCGCGTCGCATACTTTTGCTGACGTTCTCGTTTGCTCTTTGGTGCCGCGTCTAGAGCTGGCAAAATCCCGAAATTGGCCTTCATAGGTTGAAAATCTGCGGGATCGGCATGTGTAACATAATGAACCAGCGCTCCGAGCAATGTCGTGGATGGCAACTCTACAACGGGATATCCAAGCACTATCCGCGCAGCGTTTATTCCGGCAAGCAATCCTGTCCCTATATTGCCAACATAGCCCTCCACTCCTGTAATCTGTCCAGCAAAAAATAAATCATCTCGCTGCTTGGATTGCAGGGTCGGCTTGAGGTGCTGCGGTGAATTTAGAAACGTATTGCGATGCATCTGCCCATAACGGGCAAACTCTGCGCGTTCCAGACCCGGGATCATGCGGAAAATACGTTTCTGTTCGCCAAAACGCAAATTCGTTTGAAAGCCGACAATGTTATAGAGCGTTCCAGCCAGATTATCCTGCCGAAGTTGAACAACAGCATGGGGACGCCTTCCAGTACGCGGATCGATCAGCCCAACTGGTCGCATAGGGCCAAAGGCAAGCGATTTAGGACCGCGCGTCGCAATCTGCTCGACGGGTAAACACCCTTCAAAAAAGTGCGGGTCTTCTCGCTCAAACTCATGAAGTTCAATACGCTCTGCTTCAAGCAGTGCCGCCACAAAACGTTCATATTCCTCTTTGGTCATGGGACAGTTGATATAGTCACCCGCCTCTTCATCTCCACGACCATAACGGCTGGCACGGAACGCGGTTGAGAAATCAATAGAATCAACTTCGATCATAGGAGCAATCGCATCATAGAAGTACAGGTGTTTCTCACCAACCATCTGTGCAATTTCCGTGGATAGGGCTGCTGCCGTTAATGGTCCTGTCGCAACAACACAGGGAGCAGCAGGAATTGTCTTAACTTCCTCTCGAATTAACGTGATATGGGGATGTGCTTCAATATTTTCCGTAACGAGTTGCGCAAAACCCTCCCGATCTACTGCCAGAGCGCCCCCGGCAGGAACAGCCGTCTCATCTGCGCACCGCATCAATAGCGAATCAAGCCGCCGTAATTCGGCCTTTAAAACCCCTGGCGCGCGATCTGGCAAATTCGATCCCAACGAATTGCTGCAGATGAGTTCAGCCAGTTTCCCTGAAACATGAGCAGGAGTCATCAAGCGCGGTCGCATCTCATACAATAAGACATGAATGCCCCGAACAGCAATTTGCCAGGCAGCCTCAGCCCCTGCCAGTCCGCCGCCGATTACATGAACTGTAAGTTCGTCACCCATTCCAGCACCTTTCATTCGATATCCTGAGGATTTTAATGCTCCACAGAGGCATTGTCCATCCATTACTTATTCACAAAAAACTTATGCGATGCATATTGACCGTCAGGCTACTTTATGGTATGCTTATAAAATCGAAATAAGAACATAAGTTCTAATGATGTGATATGCCAAAGGCGCGCCAAACCCACAAACAATCTTCCTCAAACACAGATACAAAACGGAAAAAGTCGGTCCGGCATTCAACTGTCCAGCAAGCCTGGATGGGAATTTCAGCGATCATTTTGATGGTCTGTGGACTAGCCGGATTTGCCGCCACACTTGGTGCAGCAGCCCTATTCAATTCATCTGGGATAGTGAGCTATGAGGTTGTCGAAAGAAACCACCCATTTTATGCATCGAGTCCACTGGGACCTGACGCCGCCGTTTCGCCCCTATCCAGCGCCTTTACACCGGAGGTACTGTATTGGGAGCCGCTGATTAAGGCCTGGGCAATTTTGTATCAAATCGACCCAAACCTTATTGCTACAGTGATTCAGATTGAAAGCTGCGGCGATCCCAATATTTCATCTTCCGCCGGGGCGCAAGGCTTATTCCAGGTTATGCCCTTTCATTTCGACCCTGGTGAAGACATGCTTGACGTGCAAACGAATGCTAAGCGAGGCCTGAACTATTTGACAGAGGGTCTGCAACAAGCCAATGGGCACGCTGGTTTAGCTATGGCGGGCTATAACGGCGGTCATGGGGTTATCGATAAAGGGTGGGCAACCTGGGCCAGTGAAACGCAGCGCTACTATTACTGGGGCTCTCGCATCTACGCTGAAGCAATATCGGGAATGGAACAAAGTCCAACGCTGCAAGAATGGTTAAATGCGGGCGGACAGAACCTTTGTCTAAGGGCAGATGAAAGCCAGCGTGCGCTTGAGAAGAATCAAGCTGCCGTAGCCCTGACCAGCAATTAAGCGAGAGTGTAAAAAAGGGGCCAGCAGCTTGCTGGCCCTTATCTTATAGTGCGGCAAACACAACGCAGGCGTTTTGCCCGCCGAGGCCAAAGCTATTCGAAAGCGCATATCGCAGCTTAACATCACGCGCTGTGTTTGGAACATAGTCCAGATCGCAGTCGGGATCCGGTGTCTCGTAATTGATAGTCGGATGAACTTTCTGCTGATAAATAGACATCACAGTGGCAATTGCTTCCACCGCACCAGCCCCGCCTAGCAAATGTCCAATCATGCTCTTGGTCGAACTAATCGCCAGATTATAGGAATGCTCCCCAAAGACACCTTTGATGGCCTTTGTCTCGGTCGCATCATTCGCCTTCGTAGACGTGCCGTGAGCATTGATATAATTGACTTCTTCGGAACTCAACTTGGCATCCTGAAGTGCCCATCTCATGGCACGCATCGCTCCACTGCCATCCGGATCGAGCGCGGCAACATGGAAAGCATCCGACGATGTTGCCATGCCAACCACTTCGGCATAAATCCGCGCACCACGCTTCACAGCGCGTTCCATTGATTTAAGAATCAGGACGCCTGCGCCCTCGCCAAAAACAAAGCCGTTCCGGTTTGCATCGAAGGGGCGGCTGGACGCTGCTGGGTTGTCATTGTATCCCGTCGCTAGAGCCGTCATGGAAATAAAGCCAGCAATTGCATAATCAAGGATCATGGCTTCGACCCCGCCCGAGAACACGAGATCGGCGCGGCCATAGCGAATCAGGTTGAATCCATCCCCTATGCTGTGTGTTCCCGAAGCACAAGCCGTCGAGATACAAACCAGCGGTCCCAATGCTCCTGTAAAGCGGCTAATGTAGTGGGCAGGAATATTCGGCAGGGCCTGAATAAGCGAAAAAGGACCTGGCCGCCGACCCTTTGAACGGAACCCGAATGAGGCTTGCTGAGCCAGATCGTGTGCAGCCATCGACGAGCCAAAATCAACCCCAACGCGTTCACGAATGGGTTCCAAATCGGCCAACGTTAAGCCTGCATCTTCAAGAGCGTCTAGCGCAGCAGCTACCGCAAATTGAGCGGGGCGGCCTACACGACGCGCTTCTTTGTGATCGAAATATTGCGAAGGATCGAAGTCCAAAACCTCTCCTGCAATCTGAACTTCCAGCGCAGAAGGATCAAAACTTTGAATCCGCCGAATTCCCGATACCCCGGCAAGCAAACTTTCCCAATATCGAGCGAGACGTCCCAGTGGCGTAACCGCACCCATGCCAGTTACAACCACCCGTGGTGAACCATTTCGAGTGAAATCCATAGCGTAACCCTTTACCCTGAATATGAGCTATTCACCAGGCAGTGAAACCCCAGTATTGACTGCTGCTTCACCTAAACCACTGTGTATGGCTTGAACAATTTGACCAGAGACCGCCTGCCGTGCCTGTCGAATTGCGTTTTTGATGGCAAGTGCGTTTGACCGACCATGACCGACGATCACAACCCCATTAACCCCTAAAAGGGGAGCGCCACCAATCTCAAAAGGATCGATCTGCCGGTATACACGGTAAAAGGCAGGTTTCGATAGCAACCCGCCTATCTTAGAGCGCACATCAGCCATCAGTTCCCCGCGAATCATATCGAAAAGGAGCGATCCCATTGCCTCAAGCGACTTGATCAAAATGTTGCCCGAAAAACCATCCATGACCACAATATCCGTCGAACCCCTTAGAATTTCCTTCGGCTCGACGTTTCCAATGAAGTTAACACCACTCTTGTTTAAGAGTTCCGCTGCTTCATGAACAAGTGTATTGCCTTTTCCTTCCTCTTCGCCATTCGAGAGCAACGCAACACGCGGCGCAGGACGATTTAGTGCCCGTTCGGCATAAATGCTACCCATCACAGCGAATTGGGCCAGCCACTCAGGACGACAGTCCGCATTGGCCCCGATGTCCACCAGGATGACAGAACTACCCTCAACTCGCAGAATGGTAGATAACGCGGGTCGCATCACGCCCGGAATCCGCTTCAATGTATAGAGAGTGGACAATGCCAGCACTGCACCAGTATTCCCCGCCGAGACAAAGGCGTCTGCACGCCCATCCTTAACCATTTTTAAGCCAACGTGCATGGATGATTTAGGCTTTCCTCGCCCAATAACGCTCGGCTTATCCGTCATCAGTATCTTTTCTGGCGCATGCACAACTTCAAGCGATAAACCATCTCGGTTATATTTGGAGAGCTCACGTTCGATCAATGGTTGATCGCCAACCAAAATGACAGTCTCACCATATTCCCGCGCAGCCAGAATAGCCCCCTCTACGTCGGGAGCAGGATTGAGATCACTACCCATCGCGTCTAATATTATTCGCATTGGTTTTCCTACCTTATCAGAAAAGTACCCCAAGCCAATGATTGTACGTCGACAGACAGTGTCTGCCAACCATTGACATCCTTGTAGAGGAGTGTATAATTTTCTCCTGTAAGCCCTGGTGGCGGAATTGGCATACGCGGCAGGTTGAGGGCCTGTGTCCTTAGGACGTGGAGGTTCGAGTCCTCTCCAGGGCAACAAGCAAACGAGCTTTGACTAGAAGCTCGTTTTTATTTCCTTTAACCGAGACAACAGCCTTCTTGCACAGGATGATAATTCGGCGTAAACTGCACCTAGAACAAGGTCTATTCTGGGCGTCGCCTTTTCCCCAATCCACTCAAGGAGGATGTACTCATGCAGCGTTCTTATTCAAGAACATTCTCGGCTGCCCTGATCAGTTTATTTCTGCTGCTCTGGATCGCTGGCACTGCTTCAGCAGGTGTTCCCAGCACTGCTGCTCGCTGGCAAACAGGGCCCTACCTGATCGCAAACGGTGCCGTATATGTGCGTGAAGGACCAGGAACAGGATTCAGCGTTCTGGGTGTCCTTTATCAGGGTGAGATTGTTCCGATCCTCGCCGTCAGCCCTGATAATGCCTGGTGGTACGCTAATACACGATTTGGGCAAGGCTGGGTGTCCAATTCAGGGGTTACCGCCAGCAATACGTCGGGCATTTCCGTTCGCGACCCAGGACCAACCGGTACAGCTATTGCTCCTGTAGTCAATGTGCGCAGTGGTCCTGGACCAACCGCCGCCGTAGTTAGCCAGCTCCGACAGGGCCAACAAGTATTCATTATCGGACGGAATGACGATGGAACATGGCTTCAGATACGCACCAGTGGCACGACAGGCTGGGTTTCTGCCACCTTTATGACGGCGACAGGCGTAGCAGCGGTTACAAGTTCATCCCTTCCTGTTACGGCTGATGCACCCTACGGCATTGTATCAGTTGCTTTTCTGAATGTACGCAGCGGACCGGGCCAGAATTATTCCAGTCTAGGTCGGGTCGCAGGAGGAGAAATCCTGCCCATCGTCGCGCGTTCTTCCGACAATGCGTGGTATCAGGTTAACACAAATGTGGGCCTTGGCTGGGTCTCAGCTGCCTATATCATTCCCCGCAACGAATTTGGAACAGCTCCTGTTGTTACTCAAAATCCATCCAGTGCTGAGGTAACCGGACCAACCGCGGTCATTAACACGGGAGCGCTCAATCTGCGCAGCGGGCCCGGTAGCCAGTACAGCAGCCTGGGCACACTGGCAGGCGGCGAAGAAGGTCGTATTATTGGACGTTCGGCAGACTGGACATGGTACCTGCTCGAAACTCGCCTTGGCAATGGCTGGGCAAATGGACAATACCTTATCCTACGCGGCGAAACAGGCTCTATTCCTTATGTTACACCTGGCACAACCGTACAGCCGTCAGATGGGCAAGGTGGCGGATCGGCTCCTGAACCAGCACTTGCGAACCCAGTTGCAGTCGTAACAACAGGCGCGCTGAATATTCGCAGTGGCCCAAACAGTGCCTTTTCATCATTAGGGTCAGTCTACGCCGGAGCACATCTTACCATTATTGGCCAAAGCCCAGATCGCGGCTGGTGGCTTGTTGAAAGTCCTTATGGCAATGGCTGGGTAACAAAAACACTTGTCGTTGTTAACGGAAATACAGCAAACATCCCAGTCTCAAATCCTTAGAGGGATACTTCCCCTCCAGACAAAAAACCGCTCACTTGAAGGTGAGCGGTTTGCTTTCTAGGGCGTGCTGCTGATCTCTATCATATAGTCTCCTACTGACGAACCAGCACCTAACTCGGTTCTGGAGAGCACAAGCGCATAACGACCGGGTCCTGGAAACTCAATGGCTAGAGTAAGGCTGCCATCTTCACCGGCCTGCACGTCTTTGATGAGAACCTTATTTGGATCATAAACGGAAACAGCAGGGATCAGGTTGCCGCTTGTCCGTCTTATCTCAACGGTTTTAGGACCAGCCGTATCAATATCGAAAGACCACTCATCAGTCAGATGGAAGTCATCTATTCGTCCCACATCAGGAACGTCAATGTTGAGCAGCCCGCCATTAGTCATAACGCTGGCTGGAACAAGCGCTATTGTATACTCTTGCCGGGTGACAGCAGGCCCATTTGATACAACAGCCGTATAAAGCTGGTCTCCTTCAAGCAAAACAATAACGTCGTTCTGACCATTCGAGTTGATCGTTCCCTGTGTAATGAGCGTGCCATCTTCCCGTTTGATAAATAAATCGGGAACATTTCCTACGGTTAGAGATTCGAGCCGGATGAGATAGTGGCCCGGAAAAGCAGGTGAAACTGCCCATTCATTAACAGGTGACGAAAAAGATAGTTCTCCCGAAGCCGTACCGCTCAGTGTTCCCTGTAAACCAACACCCCTTTGTTCTCGTGACAACAAAAGTCTCATAGGAATGCTTTCACTGACCGCAACCTGTGGTACCAGTACTACGAGTCCGTAAGAACCTGTCTCCGGCAAAACGAGAGGAGGAATCACAGCAGTAGATGCTGCTTCAGTGTGCGCCATAAATACGACATGCCCATCTGGACTAAGGAGAAAAAGCCGCGGCGAAAGTTGATCCGTCCCGAAAGACGTCTCTGCCTCAACGCGTTCACCAGCCTGGCCCCAAAATGTCCAGGCTCCGTACACCCCTGTCGTGATAGTGGCCGAAATAGTCTGCCCGTAGTTTATGGTTTGCGCGCTATCCAGACTAGCCGCCAGAGCGGTCCGATTCTCTACAATTTCTAATCGATATTCTGCCTGCCCCTGCACAACTGCACGGTAAGGGCCGGAATCGGGCAAAGAGAACTGGTCGATGCTGACCATGTCTGCGTTATCTGAAGCGTCCTGTGATAACTCACTTCCGCCTGGTGACAATAAGAGAACGGATAATGAACCATCGCCAGAAGTGCGTTGAACACCAATGCTTACGACTTCACCTGCTTGACCGTCAAATGTCCAGACGTCTTCAGGATCTTCAGAAATCAGACCTCCTGACACGGTCATTCCCTTCACCGGAATATAGCCGCCTGCTGAGCCAGACACGCCCGACTCAGCAGGGGTTACAAGCAGGCTATAACGCCCTGTTGTGCCACCATTACGTCCTAGCCACGGCTGCACCATGACAAAATAGTTCCCTGTATCGGGTAAACGTACGGGACCGAATGAAACATTCCGAGACACGCCAGTCGTCTCTACCGCGCCAGCTAGATAACCATGAGGTCCATAAACCGCGATGTCAGCGCGTAGGCCGGAAGCTGAGGTGTCAGCGGTGAAAGATAATACTTCTCCCGACCTTCCAGAAAAGAGCCAGTAAGTTGGTACAGCCGGGTTATCAATCGCGTCAAGGAACAGTTGGCCTAATCCTAAATTCCGAGTACGGCTGCTAGGAGAAATTTCAGCATTTCGCCGTGTGATGGTGAGGGTAAACTGTGTCGTTTTTTCGCTCTCCAGCATAACGACATAGCGATCATCTTTGGGGAGCAGAAAAAAGGGAATATACGCCTCTCCAGTATCCGCCACTACCGGAATATTGATTGGATCACCCGCTTCTGTTTCCAGGCGCAGTTGAGGAACCGTATCGCCATTCGGAACCGATGCAGATATGGCAATGGTATCCCCTGCTTCGCCCTGAAACGCATAATAGGCTGGTGTAACCCCATAGAGAAATCCAGAAACGGGGTTATCAAAAGGAATATCGGTTGCTGACGCGGCTTGAGAACTGATATTGCTCTCACGCAACAAAAAATGGTACCCACCAGAACCTGTGCCGGTCGCGCCGTCTCTACGACCAATCGTCACCCGATAGCGCCCGTCTTGTGGCAGAGTAAAACCAGATATGCTCAACTGCGGGCCACCAGGCATGTCCTCCAAAACACCCTCTGCCAGTAGTTGGCCGAGCGATCCCCAGAGCATCAGTACAGGGGTAAAATCCCCAGATGTGAGGCTAAGGCGCAGTGAAATTGCTGTCCCCTCTCGTCCATCAAAGGTCCAGTTCTGCACCGGCTGCAGATCGTTGATCGTGCCAAACACATCCCCAGGAATGCGTAGCGCTTCAGTCTCCGGCATGGTGGAAATATCAACGGGCTGGAGCCTCAGGCGGTAGGTGCTGCCCAGCACTGAACTCGTCACCGCTGATTTGCACGGTATACGTACCAGTAAGCGGTAATTGAATACTACCCGTCGAAAGGTTTCCGTTTACAGCCGTTGTTTCATGCAGAACAGTTCCATCTGGCGCAACCAGAGAAAATCCAACCGTTGAGAGGCCTTCCAAAGAAGTGAGTAGAAGCTCTATGTTCTGGCCCGCATATCCCACAAATATCCAACTATGAGAGGCCGGAGCTTCGACAAAAGAGCCAAGTACAGCCTGATTTTGGGATAGTACGCCCCCTTGCGAGGGCACCGTGTCCGATGCAAAGTCAAGTAGCTGCAAATCCAGTGCATAAGGACTGTAATCCTGTGCCCGTGTATCAGCCGGACGGTGTACTTTGAGACTGTAGACGCCGCCGATGGGGAGCACAAACCCTTCAAGCACGACGTCACCCTGGTTGCGTGTTCCAGAAGCAAGTGTACTGCCAACAGGATCCTGAAAAGTCAGAATCAGCGGGGCATCGTCCAATGGAAACTGAATTTTTGCGGAAATTACGTCGCCCGCTTCTCCCATAAAGAACCAGTCGTTGTCGGGAGCGGCCTGATCGGCTACCCCTGTCACTCGATCTCCATAGGCAATCATTGGAACAGCGTTTACTACTTCCTGATGATAAACGCGAGTCACGACCAGCGAATAGTTGCCTGATGTTACGCCGGAGAATCCACCATACCTTGCTGCCTCAACTGTGTATATTCCGTCAACAGCGAGCTGAATGGTGACTTCGGCATCTAAACCGTCTACGTCGTCGGCACCTGCCAGCAAAACGCCGTCAGGGCTAAAAACACGTACAACTGGGTCGAGATCGCCACTGGTTGTATCAACGCGGATTCTGGCTACATCACCTGCCTGTCCAACAAACGTCCATTGTTCGGCTGGCGTTTCTGCGTCGAGCATACTGCGCTCTAATCGATCATATTCGGTCGGCTGCCCGGCATTATTCGGCGTGGTTACCTGCATCTCGATGGAATATTGCCCATTCGTGCGCCCACCAATGCCTAAAGATCGAGTGACTTGAACCGTGTACAGCCCATTAAGTTTGAGACGCAATGACTGAAGGGTAGCCACACCCTTGGGTTCAGCCCCAGCGCTGGCAATAGTTGTCCCATCGGGCGCAGTCACGGAAAAGGCAGGAGCAAGCCCCGAACGGCTGTCAGAGGCTACCGTAATGTTCAGAAGTGAATCCTTTGCCCCAGTGAACGTCCATACATCAAGCAAATTGGCCGATGATATTTGCCCTATCTGGGCGCGATTTTCTGCAAGAGAGCCGATTATTGGAATGAATGCCGTCTCACCTGTCAGCGAGAGGTGGTAGGTTCCTCCAGCCGAAGTGCTGTCCTGAATGGTTATTGCATAGGTTCCTGTTGCTGGCAGAACAAAGTGATCGATTAACGCTGGATTGTCTTCAGATGCCTGAACAGCAGCTAGCGTATCAACTTGTAGAGTTGTGCTCGCCTTATGCCAGTCCGTTGAAGCCAGAGATATCGACGGTAGAAGTAGCGGATTCTCTCCATCGGCAGTAATAGTTACCACATCGCCTTGCTGGCCCTCGAACAGCCATGTATCGGCTGAATCGTCCGTGTAAAATGTTCCCTCCGCCAACTGCCCATATTCAATAACCGTGCCCATTGAACGCGCTGTAGTGTCTATCAGATAGGCCGTTAGCTCGTAGGTAGTTTGCCCCTGAAACAAACCATCAATGCTGCCAACCGCAATCGAGTAGTGTTCATCGGCGGGCAGTATCAGGTTTTCAACATGCGCACCTGTGCCAGAACCATCATCGGCAACCGTCGCCAGAACCTGCCCGTCCCCAGAACGCACTTGAAAACTAAGTGAAGCCAGATCGCCACGTACGGCACGCGCCGAGATATTCACCACATCGCCCTGTGAACCGGCAAATGTCCAGATATCCAGGTAATTCTCTGACGTTAAGACCTCCCCAACAGTCTCACCATAACGCAGAACACCAGCATCCCCATTAATCCGCTTTTTATCACGCTCGATTTGCAGCCGGTAAAGGCCCGGAACTTGCTGCCCACCACTTATGATAATCTGGTAAATCCCTGTTCGCGGCAGCAGAACATCTGGGAGGCGGAGCGCGCCATGTCCCAAATCAGCCTGTTTTGATAAAAAGATGTGACCGCCTGTATCTGCTAACGCAAGGCTCAGTGGCGTAGGGGAACCTGCCGTAAGGGGCTCTAAAATAACAGTTACCTGTTCTTCTGCCTGGGCATCGAAAAGCCAATACTGATCGCCAATTTCACCCCCCAGACTAGAGACGACCTCACCGAGAATAACACCGCCATCATGGTCACTGTACGCGGAGCCTGATTGCAGATCGACATGCAGCGCATATTGCACAAAACGATCACCGTCGCTGTCAGTCGAGCTAACAGTAACCTGATAGACTTGATCCTCGGCCAATTGAATATCTGAGAAAGTGGCGCTCCAACTATCAGTCGCTAAATCTGTCTCAGCCAGAACCTGCCCATTCAAATCTCGAAGGGCAACATGAACAGGCGCATCACCACGCGTTCGATCCAGCCGGACGTAAATAACATCATCATTATGGCCATAAAAAGCGTAGGACGATGTTTCACCAGGGCGCACCAGCTCACCCGAAATCGTGTCGCCATATTGAATTGCATGGCCCTCAACCACTGTAGGCAGTGTTTCGTCTATCCCGGATATACCCTCCAGCCACAGGGTATATCGAGTACCAGGAGGTAGATGAATAACCGCATAATAGGTCCCGCCAACCGGAAAGCGGTGCATCAAGTAGCTGGACGTTGTTCCCGATGCTCGATTTTGAGCCACAACAATTCCGTTCTGATTCACGATCTGTACAACGGGTTCTGTCTTTTCATCAATGGATGTAACCGATAGTGCCAGTGACTGAGCGGATAATGCCTGGAACGACCATATTCCATACGGCTTATTTTGCTCAATCTGACCACGAACTAACTTTTCGAGTCCTAAAAGCGGCGCCGAAAGCGAACTATCTGAATGAAGGTTAACAGATGGCGTGATCACCTGAGATAGCAAGACACGCTGAGTAGACGCGGTAGGGGCAGCGGTCGTGAATGCCTCTGGACTGGGGCCGTTCCCACCATTCCACGCGGCTTCAGGTGTAAATGGCTGATCAATGTCCGCTTCAATGCGGTAAGCCAGATAGGGTGTGTTCCCTGGTCGGTTGACAATTACCTGTACCATGCCCCCCATCGAAACCGGAATGCCGACCAGATTATTTTCATCACTAAATGTGGAGGCTGTTAGCAGCCCGTCGGGCCCAATCACTGAAACGCGTGGAATGGTGCTGCCATTTACCGGATCAATGCGCACGCTCAGAATAGAGTGAGAAGGAACGTTGATGATCCAACGATTCGCCTGCATGCCTGCCGTCAAAACGCCTTTTGCCGGGGCGCGAGAGGACAGTGCTCCACCTGCCGCTGTTGCTGCGCTCAATTCGTATGTCTGGCTGTTCACTCCGGCGGGGTCATAAACAACAGCACGGTAGCGCCCTGGGCCCGGCAACTCAACCTCCAATAACAGCCGTCCTGAAAGCTTACTGGTTAAGCCCATTTTCAGCATACGGCCATCAGGCGCTTCAATTGCCAAAGCTACTGGACTATCTGGAACACTATTTGTCAGATAAAAGTCCCATAACTGGGCCTCATCTATCTCAAAAGTCCAGGCATCGCTGCGTGTCGAAGCGAGATCGCCCGGAGCTATCGCGCCAGACTGCAAAACGCCACGCTCCTCAGGAATTACATGCTGGGCAAAGGCAACCCCCGCTATACCATTCAGATCGACTGCAATGCGGTAGCCAACGTTAACGGCACCGGGATCAACAAATAACTCGTAGATCCCCGTTGAATTTAAGATGAGGGACTGTCTGAATCCATTCCGTAAAGGCTGGCTGAAAAGAGACGCTCCATTCGGCCCACGAACTTCAAGCCGCCCATCGATAACCAGATCGTTTGGTTGAATCGACAGGGTGACCAAATCGCCTGCTTCAGCTCCAAAATGCCACGCGTCTGCTGAACTGGTAGCAAAGGCTGCCGCAGTTTGAGGTTGACCGTATTGGAGTGGATGAGACACACTCTTAGCTGTCTTAATCTGGTCCACGTTCAGCGCAAAGTCTAGCGGCGCATTATCACGAATGTTTTGCGCCGTGACTTCAACCAAAACAGTTCCCTGACCCGGCAAAGTCACACTACCGCGCAGGGGTGAAATGCCAGATAATACGCCCAGGAGAGCATGGTCAGGCGTCATCACAGAAACAGTTTCTGTCTGGAACGTATCTGCGGCTTCAAGGCTTAATGAAAGAATACCACTGGCTTCAACACGATACAGTGCTGAGGGAGAATCAGAAGTTAACTGCCCACGAAGGGTAGTTCCCAGCGTCAAAGACGCGGGAGCCGGCTGATCTTCCGCGTGGCCAGGTGCACGCAGAGACAGCGTTAGATCATAAGTTCCCTGTGTCGAAGAAGTCTCGCCAAAGTCGTTTCCCGCGCGTCGAGCAACAATGGAATAAGTCCCTGAAGAAGGTAATTGAATGGAATAAAGAGCGGCGTCAAGTCCATCCCCACCGTCGGTTGTAGTGGCGATAACATCGCCATCGGGAGTAATTAGCGACAAGAAGCTGTCTAAATCACCAGAACGTGCCACCATTGTGATGTCAACGACATCATCTCGACTGCCGCGAAAAGACCAGTATTGCCGGAAGACTGCATCCGAAATACTCCCGGTCGATGTTTGACCATAGTTAATGGTGTTATCGACAGTCTCCGCAATTCCCGCCGTAAGCAATTCGAGGTTAAGCGTGTAGTCACCCGTTGTCTGAGCACTGCCCCCAATAATAAGAGTATGTACTCCTGTGCTGCGAAGCGTTACCGTAAACTGGGATAGCGCGGGGCCGTCGGCAGGCCAGTCAAGTCCAATTAGCAGCGTCCCCTTAGGATCACTGAGCGAAACGGCAGGAATCAAATCGCCAGATGTGCGAGAGACATGGACGGTCATAACATCTTCTGCTTTACCCTCAAAAGACCAGCGCTGCTGGTCGCCCTTCTCCGTGACAGACCCATTCCGAGCCTCACCATAGCGGATGCGGCTGTCTTCCTGAGCGGTTACAACAAAGTGGGCATAAGCAAGGGCAACAAAAACAGACCCTAAAATGATTACTAAAGTTATTCTAGGTAAGCGATGTTTAAACATTATGTCTCCCCAAAAAGAGAAACCTGGTAGCTTCAGTAAGGCTCTCATTATAATTCATAATCCGAAGTCATGGTGAACTTCGCTTGCACCTGGTCGCAGGATGGTTATAATGCATCTAGAGGAGTCTCTTCACCAGCAGCCTGGAGGCACACAACATGAGTTCTCGGAAAGAGTTGGAGCGCGCATTTAAGCTGATCAAACGTGATCAGACAGATGAGGCCTTAAGTATTTTACGGCCCATTGTCGTGGAAGAACCCGACAATGTTCATGCGTGGTGGTTGCTGGCGTATGCAGAGACAGAGCCACGCACAGTACGCGAGGCCCTGGTGAAGGTATTGTCGCTAGATCCAGATTATGCCAATGCGCCCAAGGCGCGCGAAATGCTTGAGAAACTAAATGACGAATTTCCTCCGGATGCAAACGAGCTTGCTGATTATCCCGAACTAGCCAATTACTACCAACCCCCTTCCAGATTTGAGCCAACATTGGATGAGGACCTGTCACCATTTGGGTCAGAGTTCGAGGAACTTCCGTATATCGAGAACTCCTGACATTTATGGAGATATGCCGTCTACCTTCCCGGAGCACGATGATTTTTTCCTTCCGGTTGAGGAGCCGTTACCGCTGCTGGATGAGGACCCCTTTGCTCTGCAAGAAGAAATCTCGGCTGAGCCAGAGAAAAAAGGAAAAAAGCGACGCGAGAAAGCGCCTAAGGAGATCAAACTCAACCTGGAGCCAGAACCGCGTTATGACGAGGAAGCTCTGGCGGCTCAGGAAGAGCGCGTTGCTAATCGTCAGGGGCGCGGACGGCGCTGGTTCGTCTCAACAATTGGCATTTCGATTGCTGTCCTCGCGATAGCTGCTCTTGTGTTTGGCTTGACAAGGGGTAGTGGCGAAACAGATAGGATCAAAGATCCAGGCCAACTCGAGTTAATCACGCTTGATTCGCAGCAGATTATTACGGCGGAGGGTAATACTCAGGCAGGGCTGGCAAGTGCAAGCGCGAACGGGCAGGTACTTCTTGCTGGGAGCCAATTAGGGAAGGCCTTCTTTATTCAAATGTGCGCTAACCCAAGCCCCAATCTACCCGAATTGATCGAAACAAGCATGAGAATCGCTGCTCAACAGGCCGCGACATTGCAGGGACAGGTTGATGCGGTTGGAGTAACCATTGACGACTGCGGTGCATCCCAGTATGACAATCTATACCGGGCTGTTGTGCGTATTGAAGACGCAATACGCTACAGCAGTGGTGAGATCAACTGGGCCGCTTTCCAGGCGAAATGGAAAACGGCCTAATAGCTTCGACTGCGATGACAGGGTCTTGCTATTCTGAACTGAGCGGTAGCCAAACCGTGAAGCACGTACCCTGTCCTGATTTACTATCAACGCGAATTTCTCCGCCATGCCCCTGCACAATGCCGTAACTGACAGCGAGCCCAAGCCCGCTTCCATCCTCTTTGGTTGAATAAAAGGGTTCGAAAATACGATCAATGGTTTCGCTGTCCATACCTATTCCGGTATCCTGTACAGAAAGTGAGACTCCTTCTCCTTCAAGTTCCAGATTGACGTCCAGACGCCCGCCATCAGGCATTGCTTCCATTGCATTGAGGATCAGGTTCAGAAACACCTGCTTGAGCCCGACAGGGTTGCCCACAAGCGGCGGCACTTCAGCTATCTTCGTATTCACCTCAACATGCATGCGCTCAAGCTGCTTGCGCGCAAGCATCAAAACTTCACGTACCAAATCAGCCATATCGAAGCGGCTGCTATCGCTGGGACTGGGACGCGCAAAATCGAGCAGTCGCGAGACGATGACCTTGATTCTCTGAACCTCTTTTTCTGCCACACGCAAAACTTCCGAGTCAACCGCTTGCCCACTCTCGATGTCCTCGATGGTTACCTCCAGACAGTTGAGAATTGGCTGAAGGGGGTTATTAACTTCATGCGCGACCCCAGCCGCCAACCGTCCCAAGGCTGCCAATTTTTCGTTGCGGACAAGCTGTGCCTGAGCGTCTTGAAGTTCCTGTGTCCGCGCCTCAACCATCGCTTCAAGATTTTGAGCATAACTCTGCAGTTCGGCGTAAAGCTGAGCATTGCGCACCGCAAGCGCAGCCTGTTCTCCAATGGAGCGCAGCAAACGCAGATCATTTTCGTTATAACTATCCGTGTTTTGCCGTGTCAC
This sequence comes from uncultured Chloroflexia bacterium, assembly GCA_963753545.1. Lineage (GTDB taxonomy): Bacteria > Chloroflexota > Anaerolineae > Aggregatilineales > Aggregatilineaceae > CAVWCQ01. The sequence goes on along the minus strand of CAVWCQ010000008.1, from coordinate 2,281,427 downwards.
TACTAAAATTCCGACCAACTTGCCATGATGCTTTAAAGGTGCAGCGGCTGCCGAAAAGTCGCTCTCAGATGAGAGAAGCACGGGTTCGCCCGAGTGAAAGACCTGATAGGGGCCTGTGTCCGGATCAGAAAGCTGGTCCGCAGAGCCGCCGTTCGTGCTAGCATAAAGAGCGAGTTTCTGTTGATCATCAAACAAGTAAAGTTCGGCATCACGGGCGTTCAGTTCCTGGCTAGCAACAGTTAGAATGACCTGGTTGAGCTCGTCAAGACTTAGCCGTTGGTTAAATTCACCTCCAATCCGCACCAGCGCTTCCAGTTCTTCACTTCGCCGCTGCAGACGATCTTCCAACTGCCGCGCAACCATTTTGCTCCGCGCACGAGCTAGCAGTTCATGATAGTTGTAGGGCTTGCGAACATAGTCGTCCGCACCTAACTTTAGACCCTGCGCCACATCAGAAGGCTCACGAGCAGCAGCAGTCACAAATATCACCGGAATGCGTGCCGTAACGGTGTCCTCGCGAAGTCGCGCAACGACCTCAAAGCCATTAAGCCTCGGCATTTGCACATCCAGCAAGATCAGGTCCGGTCGAACCTCACGGGCCATTTGCAGTGCTTGTTCGCCATCTTTGGCGCTTTCAACTGCAAATCCATCGCGCTCAAAAACTCGCGTCAGCAAAACGACTGCATTTCGCTCATCATCAGCAATAAGAACTAGTGGCTTTCGAGTCTGCATGCAGACCTCCATCCTTTCCTGCACTACAATCTTCCTGAGATTATCACACGGACAAGAGAGATAACAATAAATCCATTGAGACTTAAATTTGATAGAGGGATATGCTAAAATTTCTGTGTTCAACCAGCAGAGAGGGACAAGGTACACATGGAGCATCACCATACATTCAGATATCGTTTATTCGAGGCCGTTGCGCGTGGGGCGCTTGTCGGTCTCCTGATGGGCGTGGCCTTTCTCGCTGGTTTTTTGGTGAGAGGACAGGGTTCGGCGGTTGCTCAAGAGGAAGATGGCAAGGAACACTTTGGGCTGCTGGCCGAGGTGCAGAATCTGGTGCAAGATAACTACTTGCGAGAGGTTCCGCCCGAAAACGAGATGGAATACGCCGCCATTCGGGGATACCTGGGCCAACTCAACGATCCCTATACCTTTTTCATTGATCCACCTGTGGCTCAAAATGAGTCGGAAGTGCTTGCCGGGCAATATGGTGGCATCGGTGTTCAGGTGCAGCGTAATGAGCAAGGACAGTTTGTTCTGTACCCCTTCCGCGAGAGTCCTGCGCAGGCAGCCGGTATCAAAGATGGTGATATCTTACTGGCTGTCAACGGCACTGAGATATCAACTGATGAGAGGCTGGATGTAGTTGATCGTTTGCTGCGAGGAGAGGTTGGTGAGGGGCGCGGGGTTTCAGTGACGGTGCAAAGTCCGGGATCGGAAGAAACGCGTGAATTTTTCATCGAATTTGCGGTTGTGACGGTCCCCTCGGTGGTATGGCGCACCCTGGCTGAAGAGCCAACCTTTGGTTATATCCAGATCATTAACTTTACGAGCCGCACCCCTGACGAACTGCATACCGCGTTAGAAGACCTCAACTCACAAGGTGTTGTCGCTCTGGTCCTTGATCTGCGCAATAATCCGGGAGGTCTGTTGCAGGAATTGGTTGAAGTTGCCTCCGAGTTTCTGGATGGGGGTATTGTGTTTTATGAGCATCACCGCGATAGTGAAACGCCGATGAATGCCTCACCGGGTGGCCTGGCACTGGACCAACCTCTGGTTGTGTTGGTAAACAGTGGTACAGCCAGCGCCGCCGAGTTGGTTGCGGGTGCGATCCGCGACCGGAGCCGGGGTATCCTGATTGGTCAGAAGACATACGGGAAAGGGTCTGTACAGCTTATCTTCCGCTTGTCAGATAACTCATCTGTTCATATTACTTCTGCCGAATGGTTCACACCTAATCGAACCCCATTGGCGGGAAATGGGTTGGAACCAGACATTCCTATGATTCCAGCCGAAGATGGACGCGATGTTGAACTGGGTGAAGCAGTACGACAATTACGGGAACAGGTTGGCAAACAATAGCATGGATATACCAAAGCCATTTCAACCACAGACACCGCAAATCATGCAATCGCGCGGAGGGATCACATCACTGCGCCTTTTCATCCTCGTCACATTTACGGCTAGCGCGGCATTTTTTGCCGGTGTACTCTTTGCAAATTCGTCTGATTCGCCACATGATAACCAGAACTTCCAATTGTTCTGGCAAAGCTGGGATATTCTGGAGCGCGAGTATTATTACGATCTTCCGAACGATAAGAAATTGACTTACGGGGCGGTTCAGGGGTTAATGGCCGCAGCAAACGATCCGTATACCTTTTTTGCACCACCTCGTGACGCTGAGTTGGATCGGCAGTCGATTGAGGGTGAGTTTGGCGGCATCGGTGCACATGTCAGCGTGAATCAGGACGGACAGCTTGTGATCACTGATCCATTCCCCGATATGCCCGCTGCTCAAGCGGGGCTTCTGAGCGGCGACGCCATCATCGAGATAGATGGCGCGTCTGTGGATGGATTGACTCTGGATGAAGCGGTAGCTCTCTTACGGGGTGAGGTCGGGACAAAGGTTAAGCTTACGATCTATCGTCCCTCCGAAGATCGCCAGTTTTCAGTGGAAATCACACGAGCACGGGTTGAACTGCCGACAGTTGTTTCTCATGTCTATGGAGACATTGGGTATATCCGGCTGTATATCTTCAATGGGAATGCGACTATAGCACTGGAAAAAGAAATCAATGGACTGCTTGACCAAAATGTGCATGGCCTGATTTTGGACTTGCGCGGCAATCCCGGTGGACTGTTGGATCAGGCTGTTGGAATCAGTGATTTATTCCTTAGCAGCGGGATTGTGGTCAAACAGCATGCGCGTCACGGAGAGGATATTATTTACCGTTCTAACGATGGGGATATTGCCGAACAGATTCCACTTGTTATCCTGATCGATGGCGGAAGTGCCAGTGCGTCTGAAGTAGTTGCTGGGGCGCTGCATGATCGCAATCGTGCTATCCTGATCGGCCAGACCAGTTATGGTAAGGGTTCTGTGCAGCATGTATACGACATGAAGGATGATTTACAGGTTCATGTCACTGTAGCATTATGGTTGACTCCCAATGAAACACCGATACAGGGACAGGGGTTAACGCCAGATATTGAGGTAAAAACTCCGGACACTCCTGTAGAAGGGGATGATCCGTTTATTGACGCGGCTCTGGCTTATTTCCGGGAACAGGGAATAACGGAGAACCAAGATTAGGATTACAATACCATTCCAGGAGAGAATGATGGACAAACCACGCAAAATAGTTGCCAGTAACCGTAAAGCAAGACACGATTTTGAACTCCTGGATAGTTTTGAAGCCGGTTTGGTGCTAACCGGATCCGAGATCAAATCTATCCGTGCCGGTCACGTGAACCTGCGCGAAGGGTATGTCCAGGCGCAAGGCGATGAACTCTGGCTGTTCAATACGCATATTGCAACGTATGAGCAAGCGGGGCGTTTTGGGCACGATCCACTGCGGCCCCGCAAACTGCTGATGCACCGGAAAGAGATTAACCGTATTCTCTCCCGCGTACAGGAAAAAGGCCTCACCATCGTTCCAACGATCCTGTATCTGGTCGGGGGCCGAGCAAAAATTGAAATTGCACTTGCTCGTGGTAAGAAATTGTATGACAAGCGGGAGAATCTTCGCTCGCGGGATACGGAGCGCCAGATCGAGCGAGCGCTTCGGGATCGAGATCGCTGAGAGTACTCTATGTGTCGCCACGTCCCAACAGTCTGGCCCCGTACCATTCGGGATATAAACGATCTGGCGGCAGAAGAGAAATCTGCCATCTACCAAACCTTGCTGCCAGACTGGGTATTCTCAATGTTTGAAATCGATTCCCAAACGCATATGAAGGACGGCCAGCAGGTGATCCGTACGCGCTGTCCTTCTGGCAGTTCAGCGGTTGAAATATCCGTCTATCACACACCTCAAGCTTCGGACCCGGTGCTCTATTTACATATGGGCGATAGCTTTGCATCCCAACTGCTTGTTTTGCTGGTTATTGTCAACGATCCAAATTCGCTCCGTTTTAATATTGATATTGACGAGGCGGGACGCCCAACTCAACTGGGTACCGATCACAGGAATTTGTCAGAAGAACGGCGGGCTATGGAAGCTGGGCTTGCTCCAGGACAAATTCGGCGAGGGTTGCGCATTTTTCGCACAGCAGTGCCAAACTTCGAACAGTTTGTGCGTCACATGGGACACGATCTGTTTTTTGTTGAGCCCCTGTTTTATCACAACGCGATTATGTTCGAGAGTTATGGGTTTGCCTATTCACGTGGATTGCAGCAGATGAAGATTATCCACGAGGAGTTTTTGCCCGGCGGTACGCTTCATCAACAATTAGCGGGAGAAACACCCTTTCGCGCTCCGACTGCATGGCAAACAGCAGTAGGGCGTTCGTGGGCTATTCACGATGGCATATTAGGACAGCCATTTACAGGCATTCAAATGTATAAGCGCGTTGGGAAAAACGCTGGGATAAGGACATTTCCTGATGTAAAGTGGTAGTTTTTGGTGACAGTTCGTGAATCGTTTCGTCCTACACTGACCGAAAAGACTGTTGAGCAGGCCCTGGAGGCAATGCGCACCGGGCAACCCCTCTCAACCGATCATCCCCTGCGTTTTTTTCTTGCCGTTTTATTCCGCCTGCAAGCACCAGAGATGCTTACAGGTGATGCTGCTGTTCAAGTCGCTGTATTCAACCACTTGACGGAGACTATTATCCGGCAACGCCGGATTTTGAGGAGCGTCTGCGAATTGGCAGAAAGAGAAGGGAGTTTGGAGGAGGATTTCCGCCAGGGCAATAGCGAACTTGAGGCCTGGAGTGTTCTTTATCATCGCTATATTCGTATCGAGCGCAGCCTGACAATGCAGCTTATTGCACACCATACAAATCAGGATGAACGGACTCTGCGCCGCCGCCACAGCGTTGGAATCACACGACTGACGCATGCGCTTATCGATAATGAGCAAGATGCCCGACGCTTGCACTTACGCCAACGGCTTAAGCTGGCTCTACCCACCGTGTATCCACCCACTTTGATAGGCGCAGAATTGTTGCTAGCGACGGCGCAGCACATGATGACAGAAGCGGAACCACCAAGGCATCTCGTTTTACACGGCCCGATAGGCATTGGTAAAACATCCCTCGCCTTAGCTCTCGCCCACCAATTAATTGAACGGGAAGCAGTTGAAGACATTTTGTGGATGAATTTGCGCAGCTTCCCCGTAGAAGATCCAAACACATTGGTTCGTGAGTTAGTCTCTCATCTGGGTTTGCCCGATAAGGAAGCGACCTCACCGGTTCAGGTCCTTCGTGCCTACTGTTTTGCACACCGTGTCCTTCTGGTGTTAGATGAAGCGGATCAAATACTCAAAGAATCCTCTCAGGCAGAAGCCTTACTGCTTATTCTGGACACCGCTCATATTATTTTGACAAGTCGTGTTGCTGCGCCATCCTCTTTGTGGCTTTACAGCATACTTGTTCCGGAACTAAGTAGAGGAATGGCCTACAAGTTACTGGAAACGCTGAATGTACCGCAATTGGAACTAATACTTCGTTCTTTTGACATGATTTGGTCGGCGGTTGGCGGGAATCCGTTAGCACTCAGACTCGTTGCAGCAAGCTCCCGCCACTTACCGCTGTCAAGCGCGCTGCAAAATGTCACATTAGTGCGTCTTCACGATCAAATATGGGGCGAGCTGCCGTTTAACCAACGGCAATTGCTGCTTCTAACCCTGTTGTTTCAAAAAAATGCGGTTCCCTACGATGCATTTCAGACCCTTTTGCCGAATGAGGCTGTTGACCAAATAATTGAAGCGCTGATCACGAAATCTCTTCTCGTTTCGTGGCGAGAAGGAAGCTTTTTCTATACGACCCCGGCACCTATGCTATCATTCTTGCTGGATAGATTGGCTCAGGGAAAAGACGAGTTTGCCACTATTTTTCTGACCCGTTTGCTGCCTCTACAAGTGTCGTATCTACTGGAAACGCCGTCGGCTGGTTCGGCACTGGCAACTCTGGAAATAGCCCGCGTGGTGCAGATTGATATAGAAGATCGCTGCCAGTATGCGTGTGATCTGGCACCTCAGATTATCGAGGATGGATTGTGGAGTACGTGGTTTAATGCACTTGCATCTTTGCATAGTGGCTGTCGCGAGATGGATCAAAAAGCACGATTGGCTTACCTGATGGGCGAGGCACTACGTTGGCTTGGTGATTTTGAACAGGCCAAAATCTATTTACAGGAAGCTGCGGCTTCCGTGGGGCAGCGAGCAGATGCATCGGTGGAATTATCGGTTATTAACCGCTATCAAGGATTTTGGGAAGAGGCGCTCCATCTTTCCCAGGAAGCCCTGGATACTTATGTCCAGCATGGAAATATAGAGGGCCTTACTCGTTGCGTCCACGAAATCAGTCAGGTTGCACTGGAGTCAGGGGACGCGATTGCGGCACTGACATGGTTAAGCCGGTTGCAGGAGTGGTCCTCCCGCAGTTGGGGTATAGCCAGCCAGTCTTATTTGATCCTAAAAGAATATGAAGAGGCCCTGGCTGCTGCAAAAAAGGCCCTGACTCTTTTGCCTGCCAGCCACCCCAATCGAGGACGTGCGCTAGCTATGCAGGGTCAGGTTTACCATGAAATGGGGCGCGCAGATCAGGCAGTCGAGAATCTGTTAGTGGCTGTTGATCTGCTCGATCAGGCAAAAGACATGTTGGGCTATGCGCGGGCCAGTAATAATCTGGCGATTGCCTATCTCAGTCAGCCCTCCGAGAATCGGCAGATATCATTTGATAAGGTTTACCAACTTTTGATCCGCGCCCGTGATATACAAATCCATATCAACGACAAAATAGGACTCGCCGTAACCAACCAAAATCTTTCCTGGCTGGAAGATGTAAGAAAAGGAGGCTCTGCGGGTTGATTCTCGGTGAGCCGCGTGGTACTATAAGCGTCATGCCGCCGTAGCTCAGAGGATAGAGCGCTGGTCTTCGGAACCAGGCGTCGTGGGTTCGATTCCTACCGGCGGCACAGGTGTTCTTAACCTTTTTGATCTCCACTGCTTGCTGGTGCTACAATCCCTCCTGTTGTTGTCCTCTCACTCATTCAGGATAAATAGTTCGATGGTCGATCCTCAAGATTCCAAGAAGCGGAAACGAGTCCTTTCTGGTGTTCAGCCGTCCGGTAGTTTAACGATAGGGAATTATATTGGTGCGCTCAAACAGTGGGCGCGTGAACAGCATCGTTATGAAAGTTTCTTCTGTGTGGTCGATTTGCATGCGGTTACAGTCCCCTATGAACCGGCGGAACTGGGGCCAAAACACGTGAAGTAGCTGCGCTCTATCTGGCATGTGGAATTGACCCTACAATTTCAACGGTTTTCGTCCAATCGCATGTTCCTGCTCACAGCGAACTCACATGGCTACTCAACTGCATTACACCGCTGGGGTGGTTGAATCGCATGACGCAGTTTAAAGATAAATCGGCTAAACAACAAGCTGATTCCGTTGGAACAGGACTTCTCGATTATCCTGTTCTTATGGCTGCCGATATTCTGCTATATCAGGCTGATGCAGTCCCCGTGGGTGAAGATCAGCGCCAGCATCTTGAGCTGACTCGCGATATCGCCCAGCGTTTCAATCATCTATTTGGTGAAACATTTACTGTACCAGAAGCGATGATTCCGCCGTCCGGCGCTCGTATCAAAGGGCTGGATGATCCCACAGCTAAAATGAGCAAGAGCGAGACTGGCTCCGAATACCATGCTGTGTATCTGCTCGATCCTCCAGACCGGGCCAAGAAAAAAATCATGCGCGCAGTGACCGATTCGGGCCGCGAAATAAGATTTAACCAGGATCCTGTCCGCGCCGGCGTTAATAACCTGCTGGAACTCTATGAGGCATTGACTGGCGAGCGCCGTGAGGTCATTGAATCTCACTTCGACGGTAAAGGGTATGGCGATCTCAAAAAAGGCGTTGCCGAAGTTGTTGTTGAATCGCTTGCCCCTATCCAGCAGAAATATCATGAGCTTACGAGTGATAGTGGATACATTGACAGTCTGTTAGCAGGTGGTGCAGAACGGGCGGCGGAAGTTGCCAACAAAACCTTACAGACGGTGCGGGATCGGATGGGCTTTTTGAAGCCCTACAGTTAAATGGTAGATGAACAGGCCGCGCTGCCCCCTCCACTGGAGGGGTGTTTATACTGTCACTCTGAAAGCTCAACGGCGCTTATAGAACCCCGTCGATTTTTGGGCTTTGGAGGATTATGGCCGCTGCTCAAGTGTAAACACTGTGGTAGCGTGGCCCAGATTGATCTCGCCGAGGACAGTGTCACTGACTGGCGTATTCGTTATCGCCGTGTGAATCATTCTCCACGTTATTATTATGTACGTCTTCGTTTTGGCAAAGCAGGGTGGCTCTCAGCAAGTCAGGCATTGCATCTGAGCACGGAAGGATATGTCCAGCGAAGGCGCGTTCAACAGGCTGAGGAAGGAGATTTAGGGTGGTTGCAGCCCGTTCACTTGCAACCGCCGCCCCCTCTTATGAGTTCAGAGGAGAGTATTTTCCTGAGTCTGCGAGCAGTCACCTATCAGGAAGCGCCTCCTGCAGGACTTTTTGTGCGTCCCGAACAGGGAAAAATACTAGACTCTGGTAAATTTTATGTTACAGATGAAAAACTGTATTTGCTTGGACAGCGGCGTGATTGGGCTCATAGTCTGCATGAGATTGAGAAAGTCGAGTACAACGAGTCCACATGGATTGTTTATCTCAACCATGGGGGTGAGCTGCACCAGTATCGTGGTGTTAATGTGTCCGATCAATTTGATGCTCAACTGGTAGCGGCGATCATTCAAGCCTTGTATCGTATCCACAATACTCTTAGACAATATTAGTACATAAGAGGCTTGACTTTTCGCTACAAGTTTTTTATACTGTCGTTAATTAGTCCATACAGGACATCCCACCACCCCACCCGCTAGAGCGTCGCGTACCCCACACGCGGCGCTCGCGTTTTAGGTCAAGAATACCCCAATAAGGCATAGATTCTCCGGGAAATTCCGAATAGTTGTTATGCACTTTTATCTGCTTACTAGGGAGAAGCACGCCCAGGTTCGGGCGGCACTGGCGCTAAAGCCCACTCACCGCCGATTTCGTTGAGCGGCTATGCTGACTGTACGAAGGTGAATATCCACAATATCGTGGATGTCGCGTGCATAGCCTCCTGCCATGACTACAGCTATCGGAATGGAATAATGGTCACATAAGTCGAATACGAGTTGATCGCGCTTCGCCAATCCGTCTTTGCTCACTGCAAGATGTCCGAGTCGATCTCCGCGGAAAGGATCTGCTCCTGCCAGGTAAATGGCGAGATCAGCCTGGGCAATTGGCAGCGCGCGCCGCAGCCCTGTTTCTAACTTGGAGAGATATTCCTCATCGCCAGTTCCGTCATCCAACTCTATATCCAGATCGCTTCGTTGTTTATGAAATGGGAAATTTCGAGCGCCGTGTATAGAGAATGTGAAACAAGATGGATCGTCTCCTGAGTATGGCAGCGGTGCCGTCGCCCTGGTGGACATCACAGTCAATAATAATGATGCGCGCGGCTGCTAGCTTCTGCACACATGGTGCGCGCGGCTACCGCAACGTCATTAAAAACACAGAACCCGGCTCCATAGTCTGGGAAAGCATGATGCGTACCTCCTGCCAGGTTAACAGCAGTGCCACCATCGAGAGCGGCACGGCATGCGCTGATGGTTCCCCCGACAGAGCGCCGTGATCGCTCGACCAGTTGGGGCGACCAGGGAAATCCTAAACGCCTGATTTCCTTTTCCGTGAGTTGACCCTCTTTGACTTTCCAAACATAATCTTCGCAGTGCGCCCGAAGAAGTTGCTCGTCTGTAGCCGCCTCGGGGATCAGTAGAATTCTCAGGAGTCAGAACTCCTTGCGACAACAACTGATCGCGTAGCATGCGATATTTGAGCATCGGGAAACGATGACCTTCTGGAAGTGGAAGAACAAACTGGTCGCAATAGAAGGCTTTCACAAAAAAACTCTCCTTAGTTCGCACAATATAATGTACAGAACTCGAAGACGAATGTCGATTGTACGGCATGTAACATAAGACGGAGACGCAGTGCTGTTTTGTCAAGAGTCCGTGATAAGTTCCCTTATCACGAGTAATATTTCGTGGTGTTGGGGCCGGTTAAACAATATAAAAGCGCCAACAAATTTTGTTGGCGCTTGCATTCTACAATCGCTTGTGACGTAGCTTTACCCAGAAATTGTCTGTTGCGCTTCTTCTCTCTGGTGTAGACGGCGCAGGTAAACCTTGGTGATTTCTGCGGCTACTGACGGTGCCAGGATCAGTGGCAAGACGTACAACCAGTATTCTAGAGTCATTGTCACGGTGTTAAAAATATCCTGCAGAAATGGAATGTAAATCACCATCAGTAGAGCAGAACTGATGAAGCAACCGCATACTGCATATACTTGTTTGTCCAGATTCCGATCTTGAAGAGCGAGTAGAGTTCTGATCTGGTTGTATAGGCACGGGCCAGTTCAGACGACGATAGTGTTATAAAAGCCATTGTCCGCGCCAAATTCCAATTGTCTGGTGAAAGCTGTCGCCCAATAGCGAAAGCTAGCAGTGTGACACTTGTAATCGCTATCGTCTGGATTGCCATCCCCAGCCGCATATCCCGGTTGATGATCGGTTCGTCGAACTGGACGTGGCGGATGGTTCATGACATCAGGGTCGCCCTTTTCAACACCTAGAGCAAGCGCGGGAGCGCCATCGGTGAGTAAATTCAGCCACAAGAGTTGGATTGGCGTCAGCGGTGAAGGCGCGCCAGCGATCGTTGCCAGGAAGATCACAGCAATCTCTGCGAGGTTGCAGCTCAGCAGAAAATAGACGAATTTGCGGATATTTGAGTAGATTATCCGGCCCTGTTCCACTGCAGAAACAATACTCACGTAGTTGTCATCCGTGAGAACCATATCGGCAGTTTCTTTAGATACGTCGGTACCCGTGATGCCCATCGATACGCCGATACTTGCTCGTTTGAGGGCTGGCGCATCGTTCACGCCATCTCCGGTCATTGCGACGACGTAATCACGAGAGCGGAATGCTTCAACAATCCGCACTTTGTGTTCCGGCGATACGCGGGCAAACACGTCGACATCATCGACCAAAGCTATTAGATCAGTCTGTGAAAGTTGCTCCAACTCAGTTCCGTTGACAACTCGCCCATTTTGCCGCAGCAGGCCGATCTGCTGGGCAATTGCTCGGGCGGTATCTGGATAATCGCCCGTAACCATCACCGTTCGGATACCGGCTTCACGCGCTTTTTCGATGGCGGGCTTCACTTCTGGGCGAGCAGGATCGATCATAGCAACCAGCCCGACAAAGGTTAGATGCTCCTCTATGGTTTCTGGAGTAATGTCGGCAGGCAGCTCAACAATTTCGCGCTCGGCAACTCCCAAGACACGCAGTGCTTGTCCCGCCATCTCCCGGTTGATACCCCTGATATGTCTCTCTGCTGTTCGGATAGTGGAATGGTTTTTCCGTTCTCAAGAATAAAATCGCAGTGATCAAGGATGATTTCTGGTGCACCCTTGGTGAAGATCGTGTATCCGCTAGGTTTCTGGTGAATAGTGCTCATGCGCTTTCGTGCAGAATCAAACGGAATTTCGTTGATACGCGGATACTTTCCTTCGGCCTGGGTCTCCAGATATCGGCTTTGGCTGCCGCGACAACAATTGCTCCTTCGGTTGGATCGCCAATCATGCGATAGCCGTTGGATGGGGTGGGTTCCAGCCGTGCGTCACTCGCCAATAGTCCACCGAGCAACAGGCGATAGAGTTGATCGCGCGGTTCGACAGGATTACTGTTGTGGCAAAATTGTCCTTGCGGATTGTAACCCTTGCCAGTCACCTCAATATATTTGTCTGATATATAAAGTTGGACGGCTGTCATCTGGTTCTGAGTGAGTGTGCCTGTTTTATCCGAGCAAATTGCCGAGGCGCTTCCCAATGTTTCAACCGCTGGCAAACGCCGGATCAAAGCATTGCGCTTGATCATTTCGCGCATGCCAATCGCGAGGTTGATCGTGACAATCGCGGGCAGTCCTTCGGGGACAGCGGCAATGGCCAGAGCCACAGCGGTCATAATCGAATCAGTGAGCGCATCAACTAGCTTGCTATCGCTCGACGCCACTTCACGAATGAAAATTACGACACCCACCAGCATACAAATAACCAACGCGCCAATGCTAATGTCCGTCCCAGCTGATCGAGACGCTGTTGCAGAGGTGTCACCTCGGTCTTCGGTAGACTGGATCATGTCGGCGATCTTACCAATTTCCGTCTGCATCCCTGTGCCGACAATAATACCTTTGCCTCGCCCATAGGTTGCAGTTGTACCCATATAGGCCATGTTTCTACGGTCGCCCAAAACGGCGTCTTCGCTCACAAGCAGGTCAGCTCGTTTATCTACAGCAACAGACTCGCCGGTCAGTGACGCCTCATCGATTTTCAAATTGACGGATTCAATTACTCGCAAATCAGCGGGGATGAAGTTTCCAGCTTCCAGAACAACAACATCGCCAGGAACAACGCTGCCCGCTGAAATAATACTCTGCTGGCCGTCACGGATAACTATCGCATCTGGTGATGAAAGCTTACGAAGTGCAGCCAGAGCTTCCTCAGCGCGCCCCTCCTGGATCACACCCAGAATAGCATTGAGGGCAACAATTGCCAGGATCGCTGCCGCTTCAATCCAGTCTCCTAAAAAGATGGAGAAAACCGCCGCAAAGATCAGGATATAAATAACGAAACTTTGGAATTGTGCGATTAACTGCTGCCAGAACGACGGTCGAGGCTGTTCACGCAGTGCATTGGAGCCATATAAAGCGATCCTTTCCCGCACTTCCGCCTCGGAAAGGCCAAACGTAGGATTGGTTTTGAGTTCACTGGCCACGTCGGTTGTAGAAAGCGAGTGCCACGAAGGCTTTGGGTTTGAAGGAGTCATTGACGATTTTCTTCCTTAGTATTCGAAAAACCTGAGACAAGTTTAGCATGGCGTTTGTTATACTTCGAATCCATTATTGTGCTATACTGTCTCAGAACATCCGTTTTATTCAGCAGGAAACGTTTATGGCTCAGGGGCAATTTCTTGAAGGTCCAGCCGGTGTAGGCAAAACAACCTACGCGGTACAGCATATCCGCAATTTGTTGAGCGAGGGCATAAGTCCAGAGAGTATTCTTGTTCTGATTCCTCATCCTGCACTGGGTCAGCCTTATCAGAATGCATTTGCCGAACCGGATTGGCCCGCTGGCGCGCAGATCGATGTATTGACGTTTGGCAGTCTTGCCCGGCAGGGCCTCCAAACGTTTTGGCCGCTCATAGCAAAAAAGGTTGGCTTTGCGGATCCTGATCTGGAGCCCATCTTCCTGACGATTGAAACCGCACAATACTATATGTCTGGGCTGGTAAATGAAGCTGTTCAGACAGGCATATTTGACAGCGTGAGCGTCACTCCCTTTCGTATCATTAGCCAGACCCTGGACAATCTCTCGAAGTCGGCAGTCAATGATTTTTCGCTGGATGAGGTAATCAGTCGTTTGGTATCTGCCTGGGGAGATCGCCACTCAAGCCGTATCCCTGTTTATCAGGCCAGTGCAGAGTTGGCCCGTCGTTTTCGGGAGCATTGCCTGAAGAATAGCCTTGTGGATTTTTCGCTGCAAATCGAGCTTTTTGTAAAATTCCTGGCTGTAGAGCCATCCTACAAGAAGTATTTTATGAAGCGCTACCGTCACCTGATCGCAGACAATCTCGAAGAAAGCGTCCCGGTTGTTGGCGACTTTGTCCGGCAGGTCTGGCCATGGCTAAAAACCGGACTGCTTATCTATGATACAGATGGCGGCTACCGCGTTTTTTTGGGAGCAGACCCTGGCGGCATGATGTTCCTCAAAGAATTATGCGCCGAGGTTGAAACTCGGAACGAGCCCGTCGCGGCAGCACCTTCAATGACGGCGTTGGCTCATCAGATGTCCTCACTATTGGGACACGAATCGGATTCGACTTCGGAAACAGCCAATCCCAGAGATGCATTTATCTACGCATCTCATAAGTTCTATCCGCAGATGGTTGACTGGGTCGTGAATAATATCACACATTTAATTAGCGGGGGTGTTCCACCCCGTGAGATAGTCGTTCTTGCTCCTTTCCTGGGCGATTCCCTACGTTTTACTCTGACAACCGAACTGCGCAGCCGGGGCATTCAGACCGTATCGCATCGCCCCTCACGCGCTGTTCGCGATGAACCTGCCGCCCGCGCCATCCTAACTCTCATGGCATTAGCTTATCCCGAATGGGAGCTTCACCCTCCGCTTCTGGACGTCTCGAATGCGCTCCAGCAGTCAGTTGAGGGTCTCGATCCGGTGCGCGCATGGCTCCTGGCTCAGATCATCTATAGACCGATCTCCGGGAAACTTGGCTCTTTTGATGCTATTGAATCTGCCACTCAGCAGCGAATCACCTATATTGCTGGTGAGCGCTACGAGCGATTGCGTACCTGGTTGGCCGGATTTATGCCTGAATCAGGTCGGATTCCGCCTGATCTTTTCCTGAGTCGCCTTTTTGGAGAGGTTTTGTCACAACCCGGCTTTGGCTTCCATACCAATCTGGATGCTGGTCGCATTGTAGCAGAACTGGTCGAATCGGCACGCCGATTCCGCCAGACACTCTATCCGCAGGGAGTTGAAGATTGGACAGATATTTCGCGTGAATATTTCTCGCTCGTTCAGGCAGGAATGTTAGCGGGTTTATACGTTTCAAGCTGGCGTGACGAGGAGCAAGATGCCGTATTTCTTGCCCCAGCGTATACGTTTTTGATGCGAAACCGCTGGGTAGACTACCAGTTCTGGTTGGATGCAGGCAGCAATTACTGGTGGGAGCGCCTTGAACAGCCGTTGACACATCCGTATGTATTAACGAGAGACTATCCAAAGGGTCAGAATCTGGACTGACGACCTCGAATATTACTCTCGGCGAGAAGCGCTACGCCGTTTAATAGTTGGGCTAACACGCCGCTGCCGCAAAAATATTTATGTAGCTATTTCGGATTTAGGTGAACAGGGATACGAGCAGCGTGGAAGGCTCTTACAAGTCTTCCAGCAGATCATGCAGCGTTATTCTCAACCTGAGGAAGTCTAGTCCATGGCCCAAGCACCTCATGTAAAATTCCGCGCCGAACAGAAGAAAATCTTGGATTATGCTCAGGGTAGGGTTGGTATTGCTGCTGTGCCCGGCAGCGGCAAAACATTTACCCTTGCTCATCTGGCTGCGCGGCTAGTTGCCAGCGGGAGGCTGGATTTTGCTCAGGAGCAGGAAGTTCTGGTGGTAACCTTTACCAACACGGCAGTGAACAGCTTCCGCAGCCGTATTGATCGCATTTTGAGAGAGGAATACGCACTGCTGCCTTATGTGGGTTACCGTGTGCGGACTCTGCACGGTCTTGCTCACGATATTGTTCGCGAGCGCCCTGCCCTTGTCGGACTGTCTGATGATTTCGTGATTCTGGATGAGCGGCTGGCCCTGGAGATTCAGCGGGACATCGTGGTTCAAAGTTTGGCTGAGTGGTGGGAGCGTTTAAGCGTTTATCTGGACCCGGAGAAAGTGACCGATCCCAAAAAAGCGCGCTACAGCCTGGAGCAAGATTTGCCCACGCTGGTGTCTCGTTTCATTAAACATGCCAAAGATTTACAGCAAAGCTCTGATCAACTGCTGGTGACACTGAGCAGTGCTGAGGATCACTTCGAACTGGCCCGCTTTGCTATCTCAGTTTATAGGGATTATCAGCGGAGTCTGGCGTACCGTGGTGCTGTTGATTTTGATGATCTGGTACGGCTCGCTCTGCAAGCTCTGGATCTGGATGAGCAGTATCTTGCCCGACTGCGGCATCGCTGGCCGTATATCCTGGAAGATGAAGCTCAGGACAGCAGCCATCTGCAAGAGCAGATGCTGTCCCTTCTCAGTCAAAAACAAAACTGGGTCCGCGTAGGCGATCCAAACCAGGCGATCAACACGACGTTTACCACTGCCAGCCCTGATCACCTGCTGAACTTTCTGGACGGGACCAAGAATCCAGGAGTTATAGAGTATCCATTGTCCGTGTCAGGCCGCTCCGCACCGCCCATTATTGCCCTTGCCAATGAACTCGTTCGTTGGTCAGTTGAGGAGCACCCTACCCCTGAGCTGCGCGATGCTTTTGATTTACGTGAAGATAAGCGTGTTCGCCGTGGTGTGATCCGCCCCACTGGCAAATCCGACCCGCAGCCCAACCCGGCGGCAGAAAATAGCGTGATAGAGATTTTTTACCGTCCGGATCAAAAGATCAAACCCGATCAAGAATTAGAACTCGTAGTTGAAGGCGAGGACTTTGCGCTGGTTAACTGGTTGGAAGAAATTCAGCATCTACCAGAAGTGGAACGTCCAACCGTTGCTGTTCTGGTACCAGAGAATAGTCGCGGTTTTAAGCTGGCAGAAATATTGAGCCGGCGAGGGATCCCTTTTGAGGAGTTGCTCCGCAGTACAACGGATACCCGGCAAGCAGCCGCATTGCTCCGAACAGTGTTGGAATATTTAGCCGAACCAACTGATCTAAAGCGGCTCAAACAGCTATATTGGACTCTGATGACGCCTGCTGTTAAGGAAATCGTCAAAGACGATCTGGGCTTGCGCGACATCTTGACGAAATTCTTCAGCCGAGTCCATAACCTGGAAGATTTCCTCTGGCCCTCATCCCTAACGTCTCCTGTTGAGGGAGTGGATGGTTATCCGTGGCTGGCCGATGATCTGATCCTGTTTCAGACTCGCGTGCGGCGCTGGCTGGAAGCAGTCAACCTTCCCATTGACCAACTGGTTCTCATTATTGGCCAGGATTTGTTTACCGATGCAGTTGATGTTGCGCTCACGTATAAGATAGCAGTTTTGCTCCGTGATACAGCATCGATTTATGCTGATTGGCGTTTACCTCAGTTCGTTGAGGAACTGCGCGTGATCAGCAATAATGAGCGGAAATTCATTGGATTTGATGACGCAGAAATGGGATATGAACCAAAACCGGGTATCGTGACTGTCGCAACGATGCATGCCGCGAAAGGGCTTGAATGGGATCGCGTCTACTTGATGTCGGTCAGTAACTATGGGTTCCCTTCCGCCCAGGCCTATGACTTGTATATCGGGGAACGCTGGTATGTACGTGACGGCTTGAATATGGAAGCCGAGGCACTCGCCCAATTGGAGGCGCTGGTTGATGGAAAATCCTATGTAGAAGGGCGAGCTACTCTGGACGCACGGCTGGATTATGCCCGGGAACGGTTGCGCCTGTTGTATGTTGGAATCACGCGTGCGCGCCGGGATTTGATCATAACCTGGAACGTGGGCCGTTATTGGCAGGAAGGTCATGATAACCAGCCTGCCCTGGCTGTCATTATGCTCAGTGAATATACTCAGCAACTGTCGGGAGAAGTGATTTGACATCAAAGAATGTCCCAGCCGTCCTTCGTCTCAGTGCCAGCAGTCTTCAGGATTTTGTCGACTGCCAGCGCCGTTTTCAGCTTCGTTATGTGCAGAGGCAGCCTTGGCCAGCCGTGCAAGCTGAGCCAATGTTAGAGCATGAAGACCATCTGGAGAGAGGTTCGCGGTTTCATCGGTTGGTGCAGCGTCACCAGGCTGGGCTGGACGCTTCGCTTTTGACGCCTAAGGATGCTGATCTCGCGGAGTGGTGGCAGTCGTATTTAGGGTTCAGCTATCTGCACGATCTGGTAGGCGATCGCTATCCGGAATTTACTTTATCTGTCGAGGTTGCCGGGAAGCGACTGGTGGCAACATTTGATCTGCTTGTGGTGCTTCCGAGAGAACGTTTGTACGTCTTTGATTGGAAGACGTACAAACGTTCTCCGTCAAAAGAGTGGTTTCTGTCTCGGATTCAGACACGAGTTTATTCTTACGTAGCCTCCAGGGCGGGAAATGTATTGTTTGGTGGTGAGTTGTCTCCCGATCAGGTAACAATGGTTTACTGGGTATCTTCTTCGCCGGATGGTCCTGTTATTCTCCCCTACTCTACCGAGAGTTTTCGGCATGATGATGACTATCTGCGATCACTTGCAATTCAGATAGATGCTTTGTCGCCTGATGCCTCTGATTGGGGATTGACAGGTGATGTTCGGCGCTGCGCTTTTTGTGAGTATAGGTCGTTATGTGAGAGAGGTGATATTCCTGGTTTTGGTGATGACTATGAAGTTTTTCCCCGCGAGGAGACTGGTTTTTTGGGTTTGGCTGATGTTGAAGAGGCTGGTTTTTGACTATAATGACTACGCGAAGTATACGAGTTTGGAAGGAACCAGAAAATACATCACTAGACCCCGCGCTTCTTTCCTATCTGGATGGGCAGGAACTGATCCCCCAAGTACTCACTCGGCGCGGCTTTGGGACCGTCGAGCAGGCGCACCTGTTCCTGGATCCGATTGATTACCCCCCTACCCCACCGGACTCCCTACCCGATCTTGTTCAAGCATCCGAATTGTTGGATAGTGCTATTCGAAACAGGGAATTAATCCTGGTTTGGGGCGACTTCGACGTCGATGGGCAGACCGCAACGGCGCTGCTGGTCGATGCAATCAAGCGTCTCGGTGGACGCGTTGAGTACTATATTCCGCACCGCGTCCGCGAGTTGCATGGAATCAAGCTGGACAGGCTCCGCGAGCAATTGATGACCCTTCCAGCAGCCCTTTTGTTGACCTGTGATACAGGCATCTCTGAGCATTTGGCTATTGACTATGCGAAATCAACCGGAATCAGCGTCATTATCACCGATCATCACGATCTGCCGCCCACACTTCCTGATGCTGATGCCGTTGTCAACCCAAAGCGTCTGCCTGTTAACCACCCCCTGGCATCGCTGCCCGGCGTTGGGGTAGCCTACAAGCTGATCGAGCATCTTTATACTGAGCGGGGCCGGAGCGGTGAACTCGCCGATTTTTTGGACCTCGTTGCTCTCGGCATTGTGGCGGACGTCGCCCAACTCACAGGGACACCCGCTATCTCTTGCAGATTGGCCTCGAGCAGCTTCGCACGTCTCAAAGGCTGGGTATCAAGGCCCTGGTTGAAGTGGCGGATCTGAACCCGAATACCCTCACTGCCACCGATATCGGATTCCAACTAGGACCGCGCCTCAATGCCGCGGGTCGACTTGACGATGCCCGCCCTGCCGTCGAACTGCTAACAACCGCTGATATTGTTCGGGCACGCGTGCTGGCTGCGACATTAGAAGGGCTAAACACCCAGCGGCGGCTGCAAAACCGCCAGATTTACGCCGCGGCTCAGGAACAAATCGCCCGCGATCCCGCGCTGCTCGACTGGCAGGCACTGGTTCTCGCCCAACCCAACTGGCATCCAGGCATTATCGGCATCGTAGCGGGCCAACTGGCCGAACGCTATCAAAAACCGGTTGTGATGTTGAGTGTAGCGGAGGATAGCACCGCGCGGGGATCTGCCCGCTCTGTGCCCGGCTATAATATTGGCGCGGCCATCGCCGCCCAGTCTGATCTCTTGATCGAATATGGCGGGCATCCTGGCGCGGCGGGATTATCGCTCCATATCGATAACCTGCTCATGTTCCGCCGCCGGCTGTCCAATACTCTGCAAGAGAATTTCGACCCTTCCACGCGCTCCGAACTCGTCCTGGATGCGATCCTGCCCCTCTCGGCGCTCTCAATTGACTTAGCAGCTAGCTTAGAACGACTGGCTCCTTTTGGTGAAGGCAACCCACGCCCGATTCTGGCAAGCACTGATCTTCATTTGCGGAGTGCTGCGTTTCTGGGGCGCAGCCAGCAGCACCGGAAACTAATAATCGAAGATGCGAACAGCGTGCGCCGCGAGGTCATCTGGTGGAACTGCGCCGATCAGACTTTGCCCGATGATCTGTTCGACCTCGCCTATGAAATCGACATTAACCAGCGAGAAGGAACCCCTGAGCTTCGCCTGACCCTGGTCGACCTGCGCCGAGCGGCCTCTGCGCCTCCGGTTATAACCCGCCCGCCGCGCCACATTACCGATCACCGCGGCGAACCATATCCTGATGTGCTGTTAGCCCGCCTGCAAGCGCAGCATCCCGACGCAGCCATCTGGGCAGAGGGATACCGCAAAACGGACTCGCCCGGCCTGCCACTAGCGGAGCTACAACCCGCGCCGACCCTGATCATCTACACGGCCCCGTATGGCCCTCAGCCGCTCCAGGAAGCCCTAAAACGGGTTGATCCGGTCCAGGTGGTGCTCCTGGGCCTCTCACCGCAACAAGAGACTGTCCCAGACATTCAGCGGCGCATCCTGGAACTAATCAAGTTTGTCCTGAATTGCCAGGACGGACGGACAACGATCTCTGCCTTAGCGGCAGCGACAGGGCAATCACCTAAAACAGTAGAGCTTGCACTAGAAACTATTGAGGCGCGAGGCGAAATCCAGCTTGACCCGGCTCAGACTGGAGACGCCATCTGTCTGCTGCCGGGGGCAGGTGTACCATCGACAGAAGCAGCCGAAAAGCTGGCAGCCTTCCAGGCGTCAGCCGCCGAAACACGTGCCTACCGTGCCTTTTTTAACCGTGCAGCGGCGATTTACGTGCTCGACTGGGACGAGGAAGAATGAGCAGTTATCCCATTCCTGCACGAACGATCCGCATCGAAAATGAAGTAGTGAACTCGCGTTTTATCGCCACCATAGGCCGCGCCGACTGCGTAGAAGAGGCCAAGCAGTTCATTCAGGCTGTGCGACACGAGATGCCGGACGCGACGCATCATGTGTATGCCTTCAAAATAGGCTACGGCGGCAGTGTCACCGAAGGCATGACTGATGATGGCGAACCTTCCGGAACAGCGGGCCCTCCAATCCTGTCTGTGCTGCGCGGCGCGGATATTGGCGACGTGGTCATTGTCGTCACGCGCTATTTTGGCGGCACCAAACTGGGCACAGGTGGATTAGTTCGAGCATACGGCGGTGCTGCCAAAGACGCAATCGCCGCACTACCAGTTGAGCAAAAAATCGCTAAGCTCTATATTGGGCTGACGGGTGCTTACACCTTCTACGAGCGTCTTAAGCACCTGCTGGCCGACTATGCTGGCGAAATTGACAGTGAAGAATTCGATCCGGAAGTGACCATTTACGCCTATTTGCCAACTGACAGATTAGAGGCACTGAACACAGCGGTGCAAAATCTGACCTCAGGGCAAATGGCACCTATCGTACTAGACGAGCCGAACCTCTAACGGTTCCGGCACGCGGGCGGGAAATGTATGATCAACGACTTACTCGGGCAAACGCTGGGCGGGCGTTACCGCTTTGAAGAACTGCTTGGCGAGGGGACCTTCGCCTATGTCTTCCGTGTCTATGATGTACAACGGCGCGTTGTGCTGGCGGCCAAGGTTCTGCGGCGCGACATTGCCCAGGAACCAGCCTTTCTAGAGCGTTTTAAGCGTGAAGCGGCAGTGCTGGCCCGCTTGCAGCATCCACACATCGTCCGCTACTACGACACGGTAGAGCTGGACGATGTGACCTTCATCCTGATGGACTATATTCAGGGCCGCACGCTGCTCGACATTCTTTCCAGCACAGCAGAGCCGATCAAACCCGCCGCCACGCTCGTCTACCTGACGCCGCTCGTCGCCGCCCTTCATTTTGCCCACAGCGAGGGCGTGATTCACCGCGACCTGAAACCTGCCAATATTCTGATCAGCGAAAACGGCACGCTCTACGTTACGGATTTTGGCATCGCCCGCATCCTGAGTGAATCCAGCATGCTCACCATAGGCGGCATGGTCGGCACGCCGCTCTATATGGCCCCGGAGCAGATCACAGGCCAGGAAGTAACCCCTGCTACCGATATTTATGCGCTGGGTGTGCTGGTTTACCAGATGGTGACGGGCCAGGTTCCCTTTCGCGGTGTCTCTGCCGAGGCGGTCGGCTCTACTGCTTCTGAGCGAATCGCCTATGAACAGGTAAACGTCCAGCCGCAGCGCCCGACCCGGTTCAATCCCAGCCTGAACCCGGCAGTGGAAGATGTAATCCTGCGCTGCCTGAGAAAGGACCCGGCACGCCGCTTTCCGTCGGTCAGCGATTTTTATGACGCGATGGCGGAAGCGGTCGGCGCACCCCCTATCGCACTCGATCTGCCAGCCGAGGAGCAAAAGTTCGGTCCGGTTCCCCAGCGCCCCGAAAAGACGCTGCCGGAATGGTCGAGGGTAATCCCCCCGGTGCCTGAGCCTGCGGAACCGGACGAGTTTGACACGCCCGCCCAGCCGCCGACCCAGCCGCATCTGGAAAAAGAATTAGAGCGCCACCTGTCGGAACCTACCATCCCTGCTATCGAACGCGTGCCCGCCCACGATTACGCATGGCAGCAGCCCGTGCAGCAGCCAGCCGCCTATCAGCCTGTCCACACGCCGCCCAGCTATGCACCAGCACGGCGGCGAGTACCTAGAAGCCTCCTGATCGTGGGGGTAATTGGCGCGGTGGTCCTCCTGGCTGCCTGTGCAGGGATCATCATCTTGATCCTGAATCAGATGGGAGGCGACAAGAATACACCCACACTGCCAACGGGAGACGGCAGCAGCGCCGACCTCCCCTCGGACATCCAGGGCGAGCAGATCGCTTTCTGTTCGCGGCGAGGTGACAATCAAGACATTTACGTCATGAACCTGGATGGCAGCAATCTTCAGCGGATCACGACTGCCGACGGCGACGAACGCGGCCCCAGTTGGTCTCCGGATGGCTCAGAAATCGCATTTTATGGGGCGCTGCGGGACGACTCGAACTACGACATTTTTGTTGTACATGCAGACGGCAGCAACCTGCGCAACCTGACCAACAGCCCGGACGTCGATGATCGCTACCCTTCCTGGTCGCCCGACGGAGGCCGTATCGCCTATCACAGCAACGTGGATGGCGACTATGACATCTATACCATGCAGGCCGATGGCAGCGACATCCAGGAAGTTACCTATAACGACGTGGACGATCTGGGGCCAGACTGGTCGCCGGATGGCACGCAAATTGCCTTTCACACTGAGGTATGGGGCTACCCTTACGAGATCGCCATCATTGACATTCAGGATCAGAGGGTCCTGCGGCTGACCGACAATGACAATCTCAATTCGTTCCCGACGTGGTCACCGGATGGCAAGCAGATTGCTTATCACTCGATTACCGGGGATGACCTGGCGGTGAACATCACCATCGTGACTATCGCGGATCAGACGTCGCGCGCGATCACAGAGGGCACAGGCCGGAAAGCATTCCCCGACTGGTCACCGGACGGGACGTACCTTATCTTCCAGAACGGGGCCGACACAGATGCCAGCGTGATGATTATCCCGGTGGCGGGCGGAGCAGCACAGCCGCTGACCGCTTCGGATGGGAATTTTCTGCCGGAGTGGAAGCCGTGACAGAGAAAATTCAACAAAAGTCGCGCTTGGTGCAACAGGAGCCTGTTTCATCGATCACTTAATAGGATTTTGGCTGATTTTCGAACCCATTTTGGACGAGCGTACGACAGCATATCTATAGCAACCCTATTTAGAAAGGGCTATCTGAACTACAAACAGGAAAGCAAAAGGGCGTTTTTTGGTCATTTTAGTGTGATGAAACAATATTACTATACGGGGATTTTCACCTTACTGAGCGTTCTGGTTCTAACTTTTGGAAAAAATTAGTTGATCACTTTGCGGTGTTTTTTCTCGTGACGATTCTGCACCCCCCTGTTTTTTGCTGCCCTCACCAACCATCTTCTAACCACTCCTTTACTTTCGGACAGGTTCTGGCTGGTGGAGCAGCCCCTCGACAAACGACGACACGACAAAAGACATCGATTGCCGCACATTCTCAGTATAGATCAGAATTCTCCCTAAAATACTCCTTTAAAGTTGAACTTTAAGTACGAATTTTATGATCTGCGTCTTACAAATTGAATCAAAAAGGGCGGGTTTGTTAACCCGCCCCTGTGCGACCTCCGGTCGCCTGGGTAGGGCAAGCCCTACCCCTACACTAATCGTCCTAGTTGCCGTTGATGGGCGGCCCGGCTTCGTCTTCCGCGCTTCCATAGACGCAGGAATTGTAAGCGCCGCCGATTTCCACCCGGTAATCAACCGTGCGGTTTGGATCGGGCTGCGACACCACTTGCACATCGCTGACCCGCAGCACACGTTTGAGCACGTCCAGTTCGCTGCCTTTGGTCTGCCCGGTATAGTCGTAAATCATCGTCAGTTCGTGCTGAATATCCGGCTGCGTACCCAGCGGTCGCGCGACAAACCCTTCCCAGGCCAGACGATCAGCGGCAACCGCGTCAAAGCCGAGATAAAACGAGGAGGCATCGACAATATCGACGGTCACGGCCTGACGCCCCAAGCGGTTCTCGGTTGGTGGGGTCAGGAAGTTCTGAATGAGCGGGACCAACTTCTCCCGGTCGGGCAGGACCACATCGCGACCATCATCCGGGGTCAGAAATGGGACGTACTGTTCACCGCGCGTGCCGCTGTACCGGGCAATATTGCTCATATCCAGGCTGACAGCCAACGGTACAAAGGACAGCACATCGGTGAGGGTCATATCCGTTTCAACCACCTGGACGGCTTCGGGCCAGAGCTGTGTCACCTGCGTAAAGAGGCCCTGCTGCAACGCCTGATGCCACATGGCGCGCAGCACGTCCATCTGGCGGCGGCCCCGGTCCAGGTCATTGGTCGTTACGCGGCTGCGCACGTACCACAGCGCCATATAGGGAGTCAGCGTCTGCCGCCCGATAGGGAGCAGATAACGTTCATAACTTTCCTCAAGTGTCTTGTCCAGAGTGGGATCAATCAGCCGCCAGTCTTCAATGGCGCAGTCGATACTGACTTCAAGCCCGCCCAGTTTTTCCACAATGGTCATAAAGTCGTCAAAGTCCACACGGGCGTAGTGATCGACTTCGATGCCCATGTTGTAAAGAATTGTTTCTTTCATGAGGCCAAAACCACCGCCCGGATAATCGTTCATCTCACCCAGCGCATAGGCTTGATTGATGCGATCCATCGTGTAGTTGGGGATGTAAACAAACAAATCGCGCGGGATGTGCCACATCGCCACTGATCCCACCGCCTTGTTGATCGAGACCAGGATGATCACATCGGTGTGCCCTACCCCACCCCCGGTGGTATCGCTGCCCAGCAGCAGAATGTTGACAATATCATCGCTGTCTTCCATCAGGGGCACGCGCGGCGGAATCTCAACCACTGGCGTGTAGTAGGGAACCGCATAGGTTCCCTCGATCACATAGGTTGCCGTGGGGAACGGGCTGGGAGTCAATGTCTGCGTGGGCGTTGGCGTCCGGCTCGGTGTATAGGTCAGAGTCGGAAGCGGTGTATTGGTCCCAGTGGGCGTGCTGGAAGGTGAGGCTGTTGCCGATGGCCGCAGCGTGTTGGTTGGAATCAAGGTTGCCGCAGCCGGGCGCGGGGTATTGGTCGGGATCAGGGTCACCGTTGGCGGCAGCGTTGGGGTATCCGTTGGACGTTCTGTCGCCGTGTCGGATGGACGCGGCGTCTCAGTTGGCTGAACCATCGCCACGACAGTCGGAGCGGATGTTTCAGATGGTTTTTCGGTTGGCGTCTCCTGCGGAATCTCCTGCAGAATCTCCGGCGGAGTTTGCGAAGGAGCCTGCGTCGAAGGGACAGCGGCTGTAGGCTCAATGAGCGGCATATCGGTGAGCCGCTGGGCTAAAGCCGCAGCCGTGCCAGGCATTAATTCGTCATGCTGGCTGCGCACGTCGCGCGCCTGCACTTCATTCCAAATTCCATTGGCCGCATAAACCAAGTAACCAACTAACCCCAGCGCCACGACCAGGATCACCATCTGACCCAGCAGGCGGCGCATCAACCTTAACCCAGTACGCATAACAACCTCTCAAACTCGGTAGAGATAGCAGGGCAAGTATAACGCAATCCGCCAGAACGTGTAGCCTACGTCCACCATACGACCGTCCAACAAACCTCTGTCGGGAATGCCAGAACATGTTAAAATGGGCGCAGCATCCCAGTCATCTAGCCCTATCAGAAAAGATGGGCAGGGCCAAGCGCAGCGCCCTGCCCAATGGGTGTTAAGTTAAGAAATAGACGTTGTGAGTAGCGGGCGCACACCTCACCCCGGCTGCGCTGGCGAGGGTCAGGAGATGGCGTTTAACGCCTTAAGTTGACACGAAAAGGGCGCAGCAAGCGGCGCCCTACGGTTCATTGGCTTCATGACCTAGTTAAGAGCGATTCACCCTACGATTGAGCGATTAATTAATCACCCAGACTTGAGAAACCGTGTCTGAAAATCCTTGCAATCAGCCTAAAGTTGCCGTCATCGCCGCCTTTGACGAAGACCGTTTTATCGGCAGTGTCGTCCTCAAGGCGCGGCATTACGTCGATCATGTCATTGTGGTTGACGACGGCTCCAGCGACGATACGGCGCGCGTTGCCGAAGAAGCGGGCGCAGTCGTCATCCGCCATGAAAGCAACCGAGGCAAAGCCGAAGCGATTAACACGGGGCTGCGCCGAGCCAGGGAAATGGACGCCTGCGTAGCCGTCCTGCTTGATGCTGACGGCCAGCATGATCCCCATGAGATTCCCACCGTGATGGCTCCCATCGAAACCGGGCAGGCCGATCTGGTTGTCGGATCGCGCTTTTTGACGGTGCGCAGCCAGATTCCACGCTGGCGCATCTTTGGGCAGCACGCGCTGACACTGGCAACCAATGTCGCCTCCGGCGTGTCACTGACCGACTCGCAGAGCGGATTCCGCGCGCTGTCACAGAATGCGCTGCACAGGTTGGATTTCCGAGCCGAGGGCGGGCTGTCGGTGGAGTCGGAAATGCAGTTTCTGATCCACGAGCACCGCCTGAATGTCACCGAAGTTCCGATCTCGGTCACGTATGCCGAGAAGTCCAAGCGAAACCCCGTCCGGCATGGCATGCAGATTGTGAACGCGATCATTGTTCTCGTCAGCCAACACCGGCCCCTGTTCTTCTTCGGGGTGTCCGGGTTGATCATTCTGCTGTCCGGCCTGCTGTTGGGAGTCGTCGTGGTTGAACGGTACAATACATATCAACGGCTTGCTGTGGGTTATGCCCTGATCAGCATTCTGCTGGATATCATCGGCATCCAGACGCTTTTTACGGGAATTATCTTACATTCACTACGCGCGTTTCTCGCGTACAACGGTCGTTCCTGAAGGAGCAACTTTTATGCCCACTGTTGTTCTCCGCCATGTCACCAAACGCTTTATGCCCGGTGAGCGCAGAGAACCGACCAATTTAGGCCGGATGGTTACATCCAGCGCCCGCACACTGTTCGACTCCCCCGTATCCGCCTATATGGAACAGATGCATTCTTCGCCAGAACCACCGGATCGCGATCTTGCGCTCAACAATCTCTCGTTGACCATCCGCGACGGCGAAACGATGAGCATCCTGGGGCCATCGGGCTGCGGAAAAACGACCCTTCTGAAAGTGATCGCCGGACTGATCAAGCCCGATGAGGGCGAAGTGCTTTATGATGGCACATCCATCTTTGATATCCCCTCCATGGATCGCGGGATCGGCATGGTTTTCCAGAATTACGCGCTCTACCCGCACATGCAGGCGCAGGACAACATCGGTTTTTTCGATATTGTGCGCCGCCATCCGGAACGCATCCCGGCACGCATCCGCCATATTGTTGAGGTGATGGGTGTCGATATCCGCTATCTACTTGACCGCAAGCCACCGACGCTGTCGGGCGGGGAGCAGCAGCGCGTAGCGATTGCCCGCTGCCTGGCCCGCGACCCAAAGATTTTTCTCTTTGACGAGCCGCTCTCCAACCTGGATGCGCAGCTTCGCGTGTTTACGCGGGGGCAGATCAAGCGCCTGTTGGACTATTACAACCTGACCTCGGTCTATGTCACGCACGACCAGACAGAAGCGGTATCGGTGGCAGACCGCATCGCCATCATGCGTAATGGCAAAATCGAACAGGTCGGAACGTACCAAAACCTGTACGGCACGCCCGTGAACGCCTTTGTCGCCCAGTTTTTCGGTACACCGCCCATGAATCTTTTTCAGGGGCACGTGGAAGGTACGACATGGTACGGGCATGGGCAGTCCCTGTCGATCAGCCCGATTCGCTCTGATCTGTACGACGGCGATACGCTGTGGGTTGGCATCCGCCCCGAACACATCGAGGTTGCGGCGGAGGGCGTTCCGGCGACCGTGGAGTATGTGGAAGCGGTCTACCATGATCAGCACCAGATTGTTTATACCAACATCGATCACCAGTACAAATGCGTCGTCATCGCGCCGCTTGAACCAGAAATAGAAGCACGCAGCACTATTTATCTCCAATTCCCCGCCGACCAACTGTATCTCTTCGACGCCAAAACCGGGGTTCGTATCGGGTAAAAGTGTGCGGCCTGTACTATTCGTGCGGACGCGCATTTTGACTATACTACAAGCAACGGTCTTTATTCGGGTCGAACTGCGTCTGGCCAGGAGGGGATTTCACATGGCACGAATGCTGCGCAATGTACTCTCACTTGTCTTTGTTACCGTGATCCTGATTGTCTATTCTGTGGGCAGCACCGCCCCTGCCCTGGCACAAACTGGTCCGACTGTTGTGGTGAGTACCGGGGCGATCAACATCCGCAGCGGCCCGGCCCACTACACGACCAGCCTCGGCACAGCCCCAGCGGGAGCAGAACTCCCCGTAACTGGGCGCAACGAGGGCACATCGTGGTGGCGCGTGCAGACTCCGTATGGGGTCGGCTGGGTCAGCGCTGAACTGGTCATTTTCCGCGGCCTGATCGACGCCGTGCCAATCGTCACCGAACCCGTTGGCACCTTAGAGACGCCGACCGTTATTGTGGATCGCTTCCCCGCCACGGTGTATACCAATCCGAACCGCGATTCCTTCATTATTGGCATCGCGCCAACCGGCCTGTCGTTGATCGTGACCGGGAAGACGTTTGACGGGAACTGGTTCCAGGTCAGCACGGAACTGGGCACGGGTTTCGTAAACGCGGGCGAAGTCGCGCTGCGCGGCGAGCCGAAGATTATTACCGTCGTGGGCGATCCCGGTCCTTCGTTCGACGGCCCAACCGTGCGTGTCAACGTGGACACCCCCGTGAGCAGCACGCCGGGCGGTGCGGTGATCGGAACACTGCCCGCCGGAACAACGCTGCCCACAGGCGGACGTTCCGCCGACAACTCGTGGTGGCAGGTCGCGCCGCCGCTGGGCATCGGGTGGATTCCGGTGAGCAATATCAGCCTCGCCGGAGCCGCTAACAATATCCGCGCCACGTCCAACGCCACGACTCCTGGCCCGGCCTATACCGGTGCGGCAGTCGCGACGATCATTATCGAATCACCGCGCAAAGTGGCCTATGACAAAGATTCGTTTGACAGCGCGCCGATGTGGGACGCCTTTTTGGGCGAACAGGGCAGCGTTGTCGGGCGGTCTCTGAATGGGCTGTGGCTCAAAGTGACCCTGCGAGGATTCGTTGGCTGGATAAATTTCAGCGGCATCAGCCTGCAAGGTAACATGGCGGCCATTCCGGTGATTGATACGACCCCGCCGCCCGCCCACAATGTTGCGGTTGTTAATATCCACCGGCTGAATATTCGCAGTGGCCCCGGCGTGGAATATACTGACCTCGGTTCAGTTCCGGGCGGCACAACACTCACAGTGACAGGGCGGCATCCGACTCTGCCCTGGCTGCGTGTCGAAAGCGATTTTGGCGTGGGTTGGGTGCGCATCATGTACATCATCTTCCGGGGCGAATGGACCCAGGTACCGCCGGTAACCGAGCCCGTCGGAACGATTTCGCAGCCCGTAGCGCTCACCGAGTTCCCGCGGACAGTCTACAGCGAGCACGCGCTCGATATGCCTATCGTTGGGCAAATGCCCGCTGGAACATATCCTGTTATAGGGCGGACGCGCGATGGCAAATGGGCGCTGATCTCGGAAACGCCGCTCGGTGACGTATGGATTCCGTACAATCAGGGTCTGTTCTATCTGCAAGGGATTGAAGAGCTGATCCCGTTTGTGGACTGAGTACCCCTCACCCCGCCCGAACAAGTTCGGGTTCCCCTTTCCAAGCAATTTGGCGAAGGGAGAAACAAAGAAAAAGGGC
The DNA here is from genome assembly GCA_963753545.1 of uncultured Chloroflexia bacterium. GTDB lineage: Bacteria > Chloroflexota > Anaerolineae > Aggregatilineales > Aggregatilineaceae > CAVWCQ01. The sequence goes on along the minus strand of CAVWCQ010000008.1, from coordinate 2,251,084 downwards.
GCGGCAAGCAGCGCCCCTACAGAAAAACACATGATAGCGGGGCGGCAAGTAACCGCCCCGCTTTTTGATCTTATTCGTAGCGCAGGACGTTCATGGGCTTTTCCGCCGCCGCGCTCCAGGCCGACAGCGCCGCCGCGCCCATTGAAACGCCAACCGAGAGCAGCATCAGCCAGCCCATCGTAGACCAGTCGAGAATCTGGCGCAGTTCATCCGGGCTTTGCGCCGTGACGACCATGATCACCGTGATGATAATCCCGACGCCGTTGCCGATGCAGCCCGCGATCAGACCGATCAGGCCGTTTTCGATCATGAGCATCATCAGCACGCGCCACCCTTTCAGGCCAACCGCTTTCATCACGCCGATCTCTCGCCTGCGTTCCTGCGTCGCCAGGGCAACCGTATTGGCGATAATCGCTGTTCCCGCCATCAGGGCCAGCCATGCGACCAGGGTCGGAATCGCCTTCAGTTGGTCGATCAGATTCTGCAAAAGCTGGGTGAGCGCGCTCAGTTCCAGGGCGAACGTGCCGGGAATATCCGCCATCGCCACGAGCGCATTTTCCATATAGACGTCGCTGCTTTCATCGACCTGAGCAATGGTGACTATCGTCTCGACCTGCACCTTCGCAGGGATCGCGCCGGGCGGGACCAGAATCTGATCGCCAAAGGCCGAGCGCTCCGACTGCGGCGATACCAGGCCGACTACGTTCATGATCAGCGACACGTCATCACCATCACCGGGACCATTCTCAAAAACAAACAGCAGGCGGTCTCCCACATCGACGCCCAACTGTTTCATAAAAACGGTGTTGCGCACAAGCACACGCGGCTTACCGACATCGGAAGGTTGCAGGGAATGCCCCTTGTCCATCTGATAATCAGGCATGGAGTTGATATCGCTTCGCTCGGCAATGCCAAAGCGAATACCCGGCTCCTGTTCGCCATCACCAGGGCCCATTCCGCCATGCTGTGCATGCGGATTTTTGACAGGCTCACCGTTGATCTCCATCAGCACACCGTTATAGACCGTGTATTGGGCGTAACTCTCGACGCCGGGCAGAGTCTTGAGCGTCTCCTGAATGCGATCACGCTGGTCAAGTTGTTGGGCAATCACCAACAGGTTACCTTCCGCGTTCTGCTGCATTTGCAGGCGGAAAAGCTGGGTCACTGAGCTTGCCGTCAGGGAAATCACGCTCAGCCCGGTGATGCCTACGCTCAAACCGAGCAGTGTGGACGCAATCCGGCCCCGCCGCCCCGCCATTTCGCGCAGGATCAGACGCCCATCAACCCGGTAGCGCCGACGCAGGACGCGCCACAGGGCCAGGAAGATGAGCAGGCCGGGCAGAACGACCATCCAGCGCCCGGCGTGGACGACGTGCACCAGGGCGAACCCTCCGGCCAGCCCGGCGACACTCAACATCACAACGCTGGTGCTCTGCACGGTCAGTTTCGCCATTTCGGAAGCGCCATTGGGCTGCACCTGAATCTGGGGCAGCACGCGCTGGGCTACCTTGAAGCGCTGGCCGATCCAGAACAGAATCGCCAGGAGGATCAGGCCGAGCAGCGCCACCGCCCCGAGAGAGGTGATGGCAAATGCTATGACACCCATCAAGACGAGCAAGGTCAGGCTGACCACACCCATCAGACCCGTCGCGCCCATCTTGCTGACCAGCCAGACGAGCAGCCAGTAGCCAACAAACACGGCGGCGAGAACTGCCAGCGCGCCTTCCGTCAGGACAATACCCGTCGAGATACGCTCCATGAAAGGCCAGATGCCCGTTTGGGACAGCAAGCCGCTGAGAGTCAGGCCGCCCAACAGACCAAGCAGGCCGCCGAACGTCGTCCCCAGCGAGGCCAAGCCAATCATCCCGCCGAACTTCCGCGCATAGACGCGGATCGGCAGGCCAACGGCCAGGGTGAGTCCGAGCCAGAACGATACCCAGCCCCACTCGCCGCGGCTGATAGCGTGAACGATGTCATCGGACGGTTTGACATCGCCAAACCCGGCAGGCTTCCACATTTCAGCCAGTACGAGGATGGCCAGGGAGGCCAGCAGCGCACCAATCGCCAGCGCACCATAGAGCAGGAGGAACTGGCGCAAGCCACGCACGAAACCCGTCACAGTGCGCCGCCCGCGCTGTGCAACAAACTCGTCGCGTCTCGACCAGACCGCCAGCGAGCCCACCGCCGTCATCAGCCTTTCATCCGCGTGTTCAAAACGCCGCGAGAGCTGGAACTGGTAATAGTCGGGCAGCGGCTTGCCCAAGCGCGTATTCGACAGGATCACGCCGGAGAACAGGCCAAGCAGCGCCCCTGCCCCGACCAGCATATAGAGCGGGCCAAAGTCCAGACTGCCCTCCGCGATCGAGTTGACCATCAGGCCAAGGACGAGGATCATCACAATCAGCGTAAACAGGATTTGCAGAAGTCCGGCAGCGGGCATCTGCGCTTCGTTGGGACGCAGCACAATCGCCGGACGCACCTGCCCCGCGATGAGCGTCGGCAGGAATCCGAACAGCATGGTGATGACCATACCCAGCAGAATGCCGCTGAAAATCGCGGCGGGGTAGACGCGCCATACCAACCCAAAATTGAGCGCATCTTCGCCAACTTGCTTGATCGCGTAGCTCAGGACGACGCCTACCCCTGCCCCGATCAGGCTCCCGATTAAGCCCATCAGGATTGCCTCAACCAGAAACAGCACCGTAATGCGGTAGCCTTTCAGGCCCAGCGTTTTAAGCACGGCTATTTCCAGAGTGCGGCGGCTGACGACCACCAGCATGGTATTGATGATCCCGATACCGCCAATCAGCAAGGACGAGAGGCCCATGACCAGGATCATTTTGTCGATCACGTCCGCGACTTCTTTATTGTCTTTCTCAAGCTGCGGGACGCTTGTTCGCCGCAGGTCTTTGTTGAGGTCGACATCTTTCAGGTCAAAAGACGCATAAAGCGTCTTGATCAGGTTGCTTTCTGTCGATTCGATACTCTGCCCCAGTGGAACCTTGACGAAAATCTGGTCTGGCAGCGGCGGCTCACCCAAAACGGGCAGATCGCTCATGGGCAGGTACACATAATCCAGCAGCATTGTCTCCGGGTTCGTGAGCGCCAACTCGGATTCGGCAGGCACAACTCCCGCGACGCGGTACAGCATATCCGACGCGCCAACGCGCACTATATCGCCCACGTGCAGATCGAGTTCAGATGTCCGCATCAGGTTGCTGGAAATCACAATCGGGCGCGGGTGGGCCAGAAGATGAGCCGTGTAGGTTCCTAGCGACTGGAACGGCGTAAACCAGGGATCAGCGGCCAGCGATCCCAGTGCTGCCAGCTTAGGAGCCAGCAGACTGCCTACAGCCTCCGCCGTACTCTCGTGCGGGGGGAACGCCGAGGACAGCGGTAACGTGTCGGGCGCGCTGAGTGAAATTGTGTCATAAAACGGATATCGGTCCGGCTCGACAAAGAGGGTCAGGATGGGAACGCTCGTGGCTCGCGACTGCCCGGCGCTGATGCGGCGAAGCTGGGCGACGCTCTGGCGTCCCTCCATGATATCAACGCCTTCCTGCCTGGCCCACGCGCGAATCGCCTGTTCGCCTTCCGGGCTGAAAACAGGAGCATTACGAGAGGACATTTCGGCAATCTGAGGAAGATCTCGCGTGGCATAAAGCCGGATATCGCCCCGGTTCAACTGGGCGAGATTGGTGGTCAGTTCATCGCCAATCATGAAGGCTAGAGAGCGCAGCGCGACGATTGCCGACACCCCCGCCGCAACGCACAACAAAGCAAAGGCCGTGCGCGAGCGGTTGCGCCACATATCGCGCAGCGAGTGAATCACAAAAAAACGGAGTAATTTCATACCGGCTCACCCTCAACCACAATACGCCCGTCGACCAGTTGCAGAACACGATCCATCTTGTTCGCCAGATCGCGGTCATGCGTCACCAGCACGACGGTTGTTCCCGTCTCGCGCCAGACGTCACGCAGGGCTTGCAGCACCACTTTGGATGCTTCGGAGTCCAGGTTCCCGGTGGGTTCGTCGGCCAGCAGCAGAGGCGGATTATTCGCCAGTGCCCGGGCAATCGCAACACGCTGCTGCTGCCCACCGGACAGTTCCATAGGCCGGTGATTGAGGCGATCTCCTAATCCCAGCATTACCAACAGGTCCCGCGCTCGCTTTTCGGGATCAAACCGGGTGTGCCGCGCGAATTGAATCGGCAGAGCGACATTTTCCAGCGCGGTCAGAGTCGGTACGAGGTTAAAAAACTGGAAGACGAAGCCGATTTTTTCGTTGCGGACTTCCGTCAAGCGCCCTTCGCTCATGTGAGTGACATCAAGACCGTCGATCTCAATGCGGCCTGTTGTGGGCGTATCCAGCCCGCCGATCAAACCGAGCAGCGTACTCTTGCCGCTGCCGGAGGGGCCAACGATGCCAACCATTTCATTTTCATAAATCAGCAGATCGACGCCGCGCACGGCATGCACCACCACCTGCCCTAACGGTAAATCTTTGGTTAACTGATCCGCGCGCAGCACGACGCGCCGATGATTATTTCCAGACACGCTGACCTTCCTACCCGCGCCAGTTGCGCACCACCAACCGAAACAAGTCTGACTCTATCATGATCTACGCTTTACTTACACGTACGTTGTGACAAATCCTTTTTACCACCTATTGCCTGACGCGCGGTTGACCACGCCCCGAATGATTGTTATGCTTTATCCATCATCCTGCACAATTGAGGTGTTATGTGATGTTCATTCGCAAATTGAGTCTGGTAACCATCATCATCCTGGCCTTTATCGCGCTACCGCAGGTCGCCCCTGTCGCCCACGCCTTCCCCGGTTCGGGGAAAGACGAAAGCTGCGCCGACCAGATCGCAGCGGCTCAGGCCGCAACAGCGGCGGGCCAAACCGCAGCCATTCCCAGTGATTGCATGCCCGATACGGGAATGAGCGCCATCGAACTGCGCGCCGCCGAGGCGGAAATGCGCCTGGAACCTGCCCCTGATGTGGTCCAGGTGCCCTACCAGGAAGATATTGTCTGGAATCGCGCCTACCGCCGTATGGTTGGGCATGTGATCATTTACGATGCTCCCAACGGCAACCCGATTGGCGAACTGGACGCGGGTTACAACTATGTGACCGTGATCAGCGAACAAGACGGGTTTATCCAGATCAATTACGGGCAGTGGGTTCCTTCCGACGTGATCAAATACGCCGATGTGTCCGAATTCTCAGGCGTGGAGATCAACAACCAGCCGAAGCGGCCCTTTGCCTGGATGTTAGCTGAAGCACATCCGAGCAGTTATCCGGGTGGGCCAGAAAACAAGGATGACCCGCTGATCGAACGCTACACGTTGATGAATATTTACGGCATTGAATACGTGGATGGCTGGGAGTGGTATCTCGTCGCCCCGAACCAGTGGGTTCAGCAGATTCGCGTCGCCAAGGTGCAGCCGCGAGCACGCCCCGATGGCGTCGGCCCGCATGATCGCTGGATTGCCATCGATCTCTACGAGCAGACCGCCGTCGCTTACGAAGGGGATCGGATGGTTTTCGCCACGCTGATCTCATCCGGCCTGCCGCAGTGGTCGACGGAAGAGGGCCTGTTCAATATTTACGAGCGGTGGGAAGCGACACGTATGAGCGGTGCTTCGGGCCAACCGGATTTCTACTTCATCGAAGAAGTGCCCTACGTGATGTACTTCAACGGCAGCATGGGCCTGCACGGCACGTACTGGCACGACCGTTTTGGTTACCGCCAGAGTCACGGCTGCGTGAACCTGTCGATCATGGACGCGTGGTGGCTGTTCCAGTGGACGAGTGATCCGCAGTACGAGAACGCCTGGGTTTATGTGTACAGCAGCGGGGAATACCGCACCGACCTGCCTGCCTGGGCACACCGATAATAAGATCAAGCAGAAGGGCGGGTTTGTTAACCCGCCCCCTACCCTCTCATTTCTGTTGAACGACTGACAATGAGCCGTCTCTGGAACGGCTCATGTTTTGTCTAAAGGCTGTTATGAACTTTTCGAGCTATCCCATAAAGATACGCTCAAAAATAAGCGTTGTGGATCGCGCGAAGCCCCTCATCCCCTACCCCTTCCCCCACACAAAATAGTGGGGGGAAGGGGAAAACGACATTAAAAAGTGCATAACACGCGCTAGACGGCGGCAAGCATCTGCTCGACAGCCGGGAGCGGCATAAAGGTGCGGGCCTGGATCGCTTCTGCGTTCAAACCACTGGCAGCCAACCGCTTGACGACCACAGGCATCGGCTCGGCAATTTCAACGGCAAATCCATCGGGATCGCAGGCACGCAGCGCGCGCTGTGCCCAGGGCTGTTCGATGATCGGATGCAGCAATTTCACCCCTGCCGCCAGAAGGGTTTCCTGCGCGGCGTCAAGGTCATCAATCTCAAAATAGAGTTCCAGGCTGTCCCGCCCCGGATCACGCTCTGGCGCATGCTGGAAGACCATGCTGTAGGCCATCTGAACTTCCCAGAGAGCAAGGCCGCCGACATAGCCAACATTCGCGCCCAAATCCATCTCCACCTGTTGGCCTAAAAGCTGCTCATAAAAGTGGCGAGAGGCCGCCATATCCTTGACAAACAATACCGCCGAACGGAACTGGGCTTTCATAGGGTTTTCTCCTGGGGATGGGGGCAAACATCAGATTATATGTTCTATTGTACCGAATATATGTTCTGCTGTCCAGGAGAAAAAATAGCCTTTTTCGGCCCTGTCGATTATCATGATCGGAAGCATTGTTACGCGCGATTTTGAGGAGTCCTGATGGATCGCAACGCCCGCACCATTCTATTCGGCCTGATCGCTGTGCTTATTCTGCCGATTGCGGCGCTTGCCGCTGCGGTGTTGATCGCGTTCGAAGTGCCGCAGCCCGCGGGGATCGATGATCTGTCGGGTGAAGTGGAACTCGAACTCGCCGGGGGGGAACCCGCTACATTGACCCCGGACGAATTAGAGGAAAGCCAGCCGCTTGATATAGGCGAATCGATCCGACTTGCGCCGGGCAGCTCTGCAACTGTCACATTCTTTAACGGCGGACGCGCCAAACTGAGCGGACCCTCCTCGTTGAAACTGGTTGATTCCAACCGCCGCGCCACCGCATTGGGCCATGCTACTTCATCGGGCAAATTCAACCGGGAATACACCCTGACCATCGAGCAGTCCGAGGGCACAGTACACTACCGTTTTGATGATACCGATCCGGCATTTGAGCAGATCAAAATCACAGTCCGGCTGCCGGACCGCAGCTATAAACCCACTACCCCGTGCTGGGTGGTCGAGGTTGGAATTGAAACAATCAGCGCCGCGCCAGAAGACTGCTATTGATCGTCCATGCGCATTTCGGTCTGATCCATGTCGGTCGTGATGTCCGTCCAGGTCATTTCGTTGCCAGAACTCATCGACGTGCGTGCCTCGGAAATGGACAGAGCTGATATCAAGAAAGCCAGCCGCCGCGCGTCGATACTCTCCGACTGCCAATCGACCATTCTGAGGGCGATCATAGCCAGGGCGATGTAATATTCGTCCCAGCGATTAGGCACGCCGAGGCACTGCCGCACAATATCGCGGATGGTTGAAACCGCCGTCAGCGCCCGCGCCGCCGGGTGAGGCTCGTTAAACACCTGATCATCGCCCCGGTTGATGGCATACAACAGGCCGACGGTGTTCCATGCCCCTTCCCAGCCGGGCGACGACAGGCGGGACACCACTTCAATGAGCAGGCTGGCTTCGAGCATTGCCCAGTCGAAGAGGGTGTGCCCTTCACGCGTCCAGGCAAAGTCGATCAGCCAGCCGTCACCACGCGGCCCTACCAGGATATTGCCGAGATGGAAGTCACCGTGAATGGTCGATAGATAGCCGCTTACCTGGCGATCCAAGAGGCGTGAGATATGCAGCAGCGGGTTGGGCAGATCGTTCATTTTTTTGTACATCGACGGTAACCGTTCGCCGCGCGGATCAAAATTCGGCTCCAGGTCCTGAATCTGGCGCAGAAGCAGATCATCCCGGGTGCGAACCACGCGCCCAACGATCTGATCGATGGTTTCGCCGCGGTAAAACGTCCGCTTCGAAAAGTCCACGCCGCGCACTTCGACTTTGCCGGAGCGATTTACCGCTTCGGGCTGCGCCCCGGCGGAAAGCTGCAAAACCTGTTTGTCGGGGTTCAACTTATGCACGGCGAACCCAGTCAGGGAGACAATCTCGCCGGGCAAGATCTGGTTGGTCCGGCTCCACGCCCCCAATGGGCTGAGCAGATGTGCTGCGGACTTAGCGCTGGATTCCGGGAGCGCCTCAATTACCAATGCGGACGGGAGCACATGCTCATACTCGCGCCAGACGCCAAAACGATAGGGGCCACGCTGAAGCCACCACGCCGGGCCAAATGTATCAAATAGAGACCGGATCAGGCCGCTCAGTTCTTTCGGATCATGATGAGCCGCGAATTCACGGAAACTGACCGGCTCAATATCATCCAGCCGCCCCACGAATGTATATTTCAGGCCGCCGATCGACGAATTATCCGGGACAATCGGCGCGTCAACCAGCCGGGCAGTCGTAGTTGGCAGGGTTCCCTTCACATAAAGGTCGTAACGGCGGCGCTCATAAAGGATGGAATAGCGATCATCCAGCTTGACCACGACAGGCGCGTCTTTATAACCGTCCACACGAACGGGCCGCACCAACAGCACACACGCCCCACTGTGACCGTCCTCCAGCACACGGACGATCTGGACCTGCCCATAATCACGGAACATCAATTGCAGCACATGCCGCTGCTCGTCGTTCAGGTTTGCATCCCCGGCAATGGGAACTTCCGGGGCCTGTGGGCGCAGCGGCGATGACCAGTTGGCTGCCGTCCAGCGCAGCGTGGTTATATTTCCACCCATTTCGTTCAAGACGCGGATCGGGATGCTGTCGCCCTCGTCCACAATGGCCAGCAGCAGATCACGCTCGGTCGGGGGGTGGATGCCTGCATATTTTTTCGCCAGGGCCAGCACTTCCAGCGTGCGCGGTGTCTCCGGGAAGCCCGGCCAGAAATCGACGGTCTTCGTAGCGCCCAATCGTCTCGCGGATGCTGTAACGCACGAAGCGCGGCGACAGGCCATGATGCTCCAGCACGGCGACCGTCAAGCCGCCGCGAAGCTGAGTTAAGGCAATGAACAAATGCTCCACGCCGATGAAATAATGGCGGAGATTAGCCGACTCCTGACGGGCAAGAGTGAGAATGTCCTGCAATCCAATCGTGTCCACTTATGGTTCATCCATTTCCGGCTGCTCGTCGATCCGTAACCACGTCCGTCCCACACGAAACAACTGCCCACAATTTAGCACAGTCGGTTTGTCAATCTGCAATTTCTCCAGGAATGTCCCGTTCATGCTGCCCGCGTCCGACAGCCAGAATTCCCCTTCGGGTGTCAGCCGCAGCAGCGCGTGCTGCCGCGAAACCTGTGTATCAAACGGGATGCTGATATCACATTCTTCGCGCCGCCCTAATACGATTGTCCAGGTCCCGTCAGGTCCAACATACCCATCGCCATGACGCTCCTCCAAATAAATTTTACGCCCATCGTCGGGACCGCTCATCACTTTCAACACGATTGATCGGCCTGCCATAACGCCCCCTTTCCTACTGTCCAATCTTAGCGTTTTCTGCAAATTCCGTCGATATGGTGCTATTCACCAAGTTCTTAAGGATACAAATCTGATATACTAAATCCCGCTTGAGTTGTATTCGCACAGACAAAGGTTAGAGATTTTTGAGCACCTTTTCTTCAGCCCGGCGCGTGACTGCATTTGCGCCGGCCACTGTCGCCAATCTTGGCATTGGATTCGATATCCTGGGTCTCGCCCTCGACGCACCGGGCGACGAAGTAACCGCCCAACAGCGCGAGGAACCTGGCGTTGAACTGGTGGCAATCACCGGCGATGGCGGCCAGTTATCGCTGGACCCGGCCCGGAATACGGCCTGCATTGCCGCTCATGAAGTGCTCAAGCTCATCGATGGGGCCAAAGGTGTGCGCCTGTGGCTGAACAAAGGTCTGCCTCTGGCGAGTGGGCTGGGCAGCAGCGCCGCCAGTGCTGCCGCTGCCGCGGTGGCTGTCAATGAGGTCTTTGGTGCGCCGCTGACTGTAGGGGACCTGCTCGCCGCCTGTGTTGAATCCGAAGCAGCCGTCAGCGGACGCCACGCCGATAACGTTGCCCCGGCCCTGTGGGGTGGAATCGTCCTGGTCACGGGGCTGGAAGCCGCCGATATCTATCCGCTGCCCGTACCCGATTCCCTTTACCTGACCCTCGTCACGCCCGATTTTCCGCTGCCAACCGCTCAGGCCCGCGCCGTGCTGCCCTCTCATGTGCCGCTGCGCACGCTGGTCGCTCAGACCGGTTCAGTGGCCGCTTTTATTCATGCACTCCATACCGGGAATCTCGCCCTGCTGGGGCAAACGATGGACCGCGATCAGATTGTCACGCCTGCCCGCACCGCGCTTATACCCGGCTTGATCGAAGCCCAGTCTGCTGCTCGACAGGCGGGCGCAATGGCCTGCATCATCAGTGGAGCCGGTCCGACTATCTGCGCCTTTTCTGATAACCCGTGCACGGCGGAAGCGGTTGGCCTGCGATTTGAAGCCGTCTATAAAACGTTACATATGGGCTACGAGATCCGACTTGGGCGTCCATCGTTGCAGGGCGCGCGAGCCTGGACTACTCAGCCGGATTAGCCACGGGCAGCCAGTAGCCAAATGTACTACCCTCACCCAGGGCGCTTTTGAACCAGACCTCCCCGGCATGCCGCTCGATCACCATTTTGACCAAACTCAGGCCAAGACCTGTTCCGGGGATATTCTCTGTGCCTATCTCCCGCGCCCGGTAGAATCGCTGGAAAATACGAGCTTGCCGCTCCTCCGAAATGCCATAGCCGTTGTCGATCACGCTCAACTGCAAGCGCCCGCCAGCGATTTCAAAATTGACTTCGATATGCCCACCTTCCGGCGTGTATTTGACCGCATTGCCGACGAGGTTGATGGTCGCCTGGCGGAGCTGCATAATGCTGCCAAAAACGAGAGCCATTTGCGATGGGCGGTGCAGCACCAAGGTTTGCTGTTTGAGCATGGCGCTGGATCGCTCATCGTCAACCACTTCAGCAATCAGCCCGCCCAGATCGAAGATTTCCCACTCAACACTGCGCTCGCTTTCGACACGTTCCAGGGTCAGCATATCATCGATCAGGGATTGCATCGTCTTCGCGCTGCGGCGCAGGCTACCAATATACTCTTCCTGATCGGGCGTCATGCCATATTGGGAAAGATTGATGGAGATCAATTCCACGTAGCCCATGATATTATTCAGCGGATTGCGCAGGTCGTGCGAGGCCATGCGGATCATCTCAGTTTTAATGCGTTCCAGCTCCATCACTTCGCGGTAGAGCAGCGACTGGCGCAGCGCAACAGAAGCCTAACTCGCCAAGGTCTCTGCCTTGAACATATCATTTTCGGTAAAGGTACGGCTCCGCCGACCTTCAATGGTTATTGCCAGCCCGATCAATTCATCCTGGGCGACCAGCGGCGCAACCACCATTGTCTGAATCCGGTTGTTCAGCATATAGGTTCGTTCGGCTTCCGGAAGCGACGAATCGTTCACCTGAAGGATCAGTAGGCGGTGTTCGTTGATGCTTTTCGTCATGCGGGAATAGGCTTGCAGAGATAGGACCGTCCCAGATAAGGGCAGCAATTCCTGTGTATGGCGCACCGTTCCCACTTTATATGCGGCCAGTACGCGAGCTTCATGTATTTCGGGGCGGTAGCTCAGAATCATGCAGCTCGAACATTCCAGGATGACGGACATCGACTGGGCGATGCGCTGCAAAACTTCGTTCCAATCCAAGGTGCCTGTGATTGCCCGGCTGGCGGAATAAAGCACAGCCAGATCATCAGCCATCTGCTCAGACTGCCGGAACAGGCGGGCATTGTCGAGCGCAACTGCCGCCCGGCGCGCCAACCGTTCCAGGAAGTTTGCATCATGCTCGCTGAAGGCGTCCTCCTCGTTGGAAGCAAGCCCGATCACGCCTAGAACCTCGCCGCGCATGTGCAGAGGAACAGCGATCTCGGATTGAGCACCGGGCATCAGCCGCAGTTCTCCTGAAGGGCTAGCGCCGCGCACAATGCGGGTCTGGCGGGCGCGAGCTGCAGCACCAACGGTTCCCCGATCCAGGGGCCAGAGGTTGTCTTCGGTATAGGTCAGCACAGCCTGGTCAAGATAGCCCATCCGAACCAGAGGAATCAAGCCGCGCTTGTCATCGGACATCAAAGCCAACATCCCCGCGTCTGCTGCGGTACGGCGCAGTGCCCAGTCCATAGTCAGCGTCATAATGCGATCCACGTTCAAATGGGCGCTCAACTCGCGGTCAGCGCGATGGATCATCGACATCTCATCGACCTGTTCCGCCAGAGCCTCTGCCGTCCGTTCTGTCTCGTTCAACAAACGAGCGTTTTCAACGAGGTATCCCGCCTGCCCAACGAGGATATCGAAGGGGCGAAGCAAATTGGGGGTTGGACGAGTCGCCCGAACCGGATCATCGACTCGAATCATGCCGACTGGTTGGCCGAGGCCAATGCAAATCGGTGCAAATAGCAGATCCCCCTGCTCCCAGGTTGGGCTGGACGCATTCACCGGAAGATAGTAGATACCATCGCAGCGACAGGATTCAAGTTCGCCATTGATCAGGCGGCCCAGCACACCCTCTGGCAGAATATCCGCGGGCGCGGGGCCATTGTCGACTCCAAGCGCGATGAACTGGTCGGGCTGCAGATCGGCGGAATAAAGAGCCAGGAAGATTTGCCGCCAGCCCAGGGCCTGCAAGGCCTCTCCAATTTCGATCAGGTTAGCCCTCAGATTGCGCTGGCTAAGCATCTGGCGAATGGTCACCTGAATACGAAGCTGGCGCTCCTGTTCGTCGGCAAGAGACTGGCTCAACTGCTCGGATTGAACCCTGGATTGATCACTGGCGGTCTGCGCAGCAGTTTCATAGGCAAACCATTCCATGAGACGCACATCACGCATGCTGAATGTCCGGCCTTCTTTGTCATCGAGGGCCAGCACGGTGCCCAGACATTGACCTTGCCACAACACTGGCACAGCAATGGCGGCCCGCACCCCGGCGCGAACGAATGGCTCCCCTTCGAACTGGGACTGCGTGACAACAACAGGTCGCAGGCTTTCGGCAACCATGCCCATCATTCCCTGCTGGAGTGAAATGCTTTGTGTGGTCGGCTCCGCAGCATCGCTGCTCACCGTTTTCAGTTCAAGTTCATGGGGGTTGTCTTGAAGCAGCCAAATCTGCGTATCCGAACAGTGAAGGAGCCGCCGCAGGGTATCTGCAATAATCCGCAGCGCCTCATTCAGGTCCTGAACCGATGAAAGCATGCTGGCTACCCGGCCAATTGTTTCAAACGCGCTGTCGGAATCCATCATAGGCCGCTCCCTATTCACCCATCACCTGGATCACCAGCCGCCGCACACGAGGACGATTGTCAAAATCGATAAAGACAATCTGCTGCCAGGTTCCTAATGTCAAACGCCCAGTGATAAACGGAATTGTAAGAGATGGTCCCAGCAGAGCCGCCCGAACATGGCTGTGCCCGTTGCCATCTCCCCATCGCAAATTATGCATGTATTCCCGGTTGGGGGAAACAATCTCGTCAAAGAGCCGCTGCAGATCTCGAACGGCCCCTTCTTCAAATTCAATCGTGGTCACGCCGCTGGTCGCACTGGGGCAAAAAACAGTTACAAGGCCGCCCTGCAAGCCGCTGTCGCGGACAACCTGGGCAACCTCTGCCGTGATATCCTGTACCTGTCCGTGCGCCTGAGACCGCAGCTCAACAGAAGCAGCGTGTATCATAATCCTTTTCCCAAAATACCCGTCCCATAACTGTATTTATTTTAGTCGTTCAGCGCCAATTTTCGAGCCTTTTGCTGTAAAAAAAAGAGCCGCCTGCGTGTGCAGGTGGCTCGTAAAGGTGCAAATGAACCGAGACTTACTGGAGCGCCAGTTCGGTTTCGGCGTCGAACAGGTGCATGTTAGCCATATTGAAGACTGCACCGGTCCGGTGGCCAACGCGCACATCGGAACGGGGGTCCATACGGGCGAGGAAACTCTTGCCACCCTCTTCCAGGTAGACGATCTTCTCGTTACCCATCAGTTCGACCACGTCCACACTCGCTTCGATCAAAGACGGGCGAATGTCGCTCGGCTGGAAATCGGGGAAGTGGATGTTTTCAGGACGGATACCGAAGATCACGTGTTTGCCAACATGCGGTTTGTACAGCTCGTACCGTTCCGCTGGGACAGCCAGGCGGAAGTACCCGGTATCAACCGTCATTTTGCCGCCTTCGTCGATCAGGGTCGAGTTGTCGAAGAAGTTCATCGACGGGCTGCCGATGAAGCCAGCAACAAAGATGTTGGATGGGTGGTCATACAGGAAGCTCGGCGAGTCGATCTGCATCAATTCGCCAGCGCGCATGACAGCAATACGCTCGCCCATCGTCATAGCTTCGGTCTGGTCGTGGGTCACGTAAATGAACGTGGTTCCCAGGCGCTGGTGCAGCTTGCTGATGAAAGCGCGGGCTTCAACGCGCAGCTTGGCATCCAGGTTCGAGAGGGGTTCGTCCAGCAAAAACACAGCAGGTTCGCGCACGATGGCACGGCCTACCGCAACGCGCTGGCGCTGACCACCCGACAACTGGCGGGGGCGACGATCAAGCAGTTGTTCGATGCCGAGGCTGGCAGCAACTTCACGCACGCGCTCGTCAATCACCTGCTTGGGAGTGCGGCGCAGACGCAGGCCGAAAGCCATATTGTCATACACCGTCATGTGGGGATACAAGGCATAGCTCTGGAACACCATCGCAATGTCGCGGTCTTTCGGGGCGACGTTGTTCACAACGCGGTCCCCAATGAGGATCTCGCCATCGGTGACTTCTTCCAACCCGGCGAGCATGCGCAAGCTGGTAGACTTGCCGCAGCCGGACGGGCCAACGAAGACGAGAAATTCGCCGTCAGGGATTTCGATGTTGAGGTCGCGAACGGCCACGACATCGCCCCAACGCTTCGTAACATGTCGGTAACTTACACTCGCCACGGGCTTCCTCCATACTGATGAGTAATAAGTGAACTAAAAAGACACCTTAAATCGCACAGGCTAAGTCTTTGATTGGCCTCTATTATGTCATTAAGCTCTGGTTAAGACAAATTATTCCTGTCAGCAGATTAGTGGCGTAAATGCCTAACTCCTGTAAAGACCATTGACATATCATTTTCATCGGCTATGCCAATCACCTCCTGATCTCGAATGGATCCACCGGGTTGGACGATACATCGAATTCCGATGCGCGCGGCTTCTTCAACCACATCCGCAAATGGGAAGAATGCGTCCGACGCCAGCACGGCTCCCCGACAGCGAACGCCGGCCTTAATCACAGCGATCCGCAGTGCATCAAGCTGGTTAGGCAATCCGCCACCAATACCAACAGTGACGCTTCCCGTACCGATCACTATGGCACTGCTTGGGACAAATTGCACGACCTTCCAGGCAAAACGCAGTGCTTGCAGTTCATCCGCCGAAGGCCGCCGTTTCGTCACCACTCGCCAGGTTGTCCCCGGCGGATCGCCCATATCGGACTGTTGGATCAACAAACCGCCTGTGACACTGCGAAATTCGAGAGCGATATCCCTGCGGAGAGGGATACGCAGCAAGCGGCAGTTCCGGCGCTTTTCCGCAAACAGGGCCTGCGCCTCGCCGCTGAAATCAGGGGCCGCCACCGCCTCGATGAACAATGAATTTAGAGCGCCATAAAAGACTTCCGTAACGGGCCGGTTCACGGCTATAACGCCGCCGGAAGCAGAAACAGGATCAGCCGCCAGTGCCAGCGAAAGAGCATCGACGGGTGAAGAGGCACTGGCGATACCAAGCGGAGTGCGGTCTTTGACAAAAACAACCGTTGGCGCTTCAAATCCTACCGCTGTTTTCCAGGCGACATCCAAATCGAGCAGGTTGTTATAGGACAGTTCTTTGCCGCTCAATGCCGTTCCGCCAAGGGGGGCATCCTCGCCGCTGGCAGTATACAGCCCAGCCATCTGGTGCGGATTCTCACCGTAGCGCAGGGTGCGCACGCATTTCACGCCAAGCGATACAACCTCGGGCAGTTCGGGCACATCCGTCTGCGGCTCAAAATCCGTCACTTTCACCAGATAAGCATGGATAGCCGTATCATAATCCCGAATCATGTCAAACGCCTTGACCGCCAGCCGCTGCCGCGTACAGCCATCCACCTTACCCATCGTGCGGATTTGATTCAGAACGCCTGGATAATCGGCTGGGTCGACAATAACGGTCACTCTCGCGAAGTTTTTGGCCGCAATGCGCAGCAGGGTCATTCCGCCAATGTCGATCTGCTCAACGGCTTCTTCCAATGTGATGTTGGGGCGTACCGCGGTTTCCTGAAAAGAGTGAACGTTACAGACGACCAGATCAATCAGCGCATAGCCACGTTCGCTCAGGAACATGAGATCTTCATCACGGGCAAGAATTGGCGCATAAACGGCGGGATGCAAATACCCGCCAGGCATCTCTGAAGTCTTGCGTCAAGCGCTCAACGGGCGTCACTTGAAGCCCAGCATCCCGGAGCACCTGCGCCGTGCGACCGCTCGCCACCAAATCCCAGCCAAGAGCCGCCAATCCACGCGCGAAATCATCTAATCCAGATTTTTCGTAAACTTTCAACACAGCGCGTGGCATCTGGCCGGGTCTCTTTTCATAAACATGGGATTTAACCAGCATTATACTACAGGAAGGCAGCCGGGAAGATCGATTTGGTTAAAATCACTTACACGGATGGGTCACCGTTCTTACAGGCGATGACACGCTTGACATTCCACTATAAACAGTGTTTCAATATAGTAAAAATAGGTTAGAAAATACTTACCATTAGGCGACGCGAGAACTCAAACAAAGTTTAAAACGGAAATTGAGCCAAGGAGGGGATTATCGGGGTTTGAAGTGAAAGGAGTCGCACCAATGACAGGCACGCCTATCCAATATGGTCGAGTTTTACGGGTTGGACGAGGTTGGGTAGACCTCACTATTGAGAGGAAAACACGCCGCGTCAGTATGCGTCCCGATTTGATGGTCCGGCCTGGGAGCTATATCCAGATCGTCAATGGCCAAGCAGTGCTCCCCAACCAAGCGCCCCGGACCCAGATCGTGAATTAATTAGCTGGTTCCCCAACCTATTTTCGCGCAAATAGGGTTCACCCAAGAGAACCATAAACGTGGCCGGAGCTAGTCTCCGGCCCTCTGTTTGAGCAGCCGCACCACTTTATAATCGGCAATAGTCATAATCAGGGAGTGGCCGAAAATACGAGTTCTCCACGCTTCCTGCGGAGAGTGTACCCAGCCGCTGACAAAATCTGAGGCGTGAACCGTCACGCGCTGCGGTTCATCCGCATAATTCACAAAATGCCACTGCTCCTCGCCATTGGACTCGCGCCGCATCACAAACAAGACAGCCCCCTGCCCTTCCGTCTCGACACGCGGCGTGAAATCTGTGCCCAACGCTTCCATCAGTTCATGATGCGGTGGACTCCACTGGGGCGCTTGCTTCCCCGGACGGGCGGAGCGACTCCGTATCGCCGTTCCCACCGGGTAGGTGAGCCAGCGCAGGGCCGACCAATGCAGCCAACTCTGGCGCGGCGGATCATAAGCGGTCCAGATCAGCCTGCCAGGACGCTTCTGGTGCAGCGCGATCACCTGCCCATCCCATGCCGTAAGGCGATCATCCAGTCCCGCTACCTCTCCTGGCGGGACGATCAGTGTGTTGAGAGTAGACCAGTCGTCATCAAACACCAGCCGGAACGGCAAGCCGTTCTGAATCACGGACTGGCAGGCGGCCCACACATAGGGTGCGCTGCGTGCCCAGTCAACCTGAAGCGGGGGAACATAAATCCCCACAGGAGCGCAGGGGACACCCTGGCCGAGCCAATCTTCATTAGACACGATCCAACGATTCAAACGAGCAGCCGCCTCTGAGGCAGGGTTGGGATCGCTGGGAATAGCGACTCCCTGTTCGGCCTGTGCTTCTGCCAGATTCGCCGCCAGGGTTCGATCAGCCAGCGGTGATATATGGCGCATCAGAACGGCGGTATGTATCGCGGAAGCAGCCAGTGCCGAGGCATTCTGGTTCAAGGTTCCATCCCAACGTGCAAGTTCGCCCTCAATCACCACCCGATCCGCCAGTTCTCCAAACTGCTGCAAGTCGATCCCAAATTGCACCCAGGCGTCATAACGCAGCGGATCAACCCCTTCGATGGCGACATGCAAATCTGGTTTCAGAGCATGACCAAAGGCGATCCATTCTTTCAGGCGGCTCACTGCTAAATCCGCTCGCCATGCGAGGTACTGCCGGGATCGCGCGTTGTGCTGATGAACCCATTTGGGAATTTCAGCACCGCCCATCGCTTCCGCATAGGCAGAGCGGCAGCGCGCATCGTGACAGCCCGCGGACCCCAGCAGGCCATTACCCATTTCATAGGGGATGCCCCCCACCCACGGTTCGCGAAAGAAGATACCATCGACCCCGCAATCGATTAACTGGCGGATATTGTCCTGAACTTCTGCCAGCCATTCGGGAGCATTCCAACACACAAACGCACGACCTTCCCCAGCGGGAATCCGGTGTTTGCTGGAATCAAGTGCCCACCAGGAGCGCTCGCGGTAACTTCCCGCGTAGGCACAACTTGAGACAGGCAAGGTGGCGCATACCTGAATCCCCGCTTTTTGATAGAGATGCACCGCATCGCGCAGGGGAGTAAGCGTCTCAGTCTCCGGGGGATACCCGCTAAATCCCATGAGATAGACCCAGTTAAACCCCATGTCTCGGACGCTATGCACGCTTTCCTCGCTATACGCGACCCGCGGCGCTTCCAAGAGGGCGACTGGCCGGTAGGCTCCTGCTAAATATGGCATATTGGCTCCCTTCACGTATAAAGCGAATTATAGTCGAATTAGCTCGCCGCGTGTGCCGGGCTGCGACTACCCGAAAAGAGGTTAATTGTCTACAATATTGTTGTGAAAAATGTTGCTAAACTCGAGGAGCCTCGATGAAAAAGGAAAGAGCCGAAAAACTCAAGCGCATCCGCCAGGCGCGGGATGTAAAAGCGCGCCCGCACCTGGAACAATACGCGCCTGTCTGGATTGTGGACGAAGAAGCAGCACTGGACGATGATGCAGTCCTCTTCGACGCGGTCTTTCACCATCCAATCAACGGCTGGGTCAAGCGGCGCTATCGCTTCGATGAGTTCAATAGTGTGTTGTACTACTTCGGGCAAACGCTAGTCAGCGAGGAAAAAGCGTTGGAACTCGAAGAGCAGAAGCCCTATATCGCTGCCGAAGGCGTCAATACACTCGATTCTTACGGCGGCTAGCCCGCGCTCCTCAGAAGAAATGCTTCATTGAACAGATCGTAGAAAATAGGGAGCGGCTCAAGCATGCCGCCCCTGTCTTAGCCGTGAATGGAAGCCAGCGCCACCTGTTCTTCAAAAATAGCCAGCAGCCGATCCGCGATGGACGGCCAGCTATATTGTTGGGCCGCTGCCTGCGCCCCCTGTCCCAAACGCGCCCGCAGTCCCGGTTCCGTCAGCAAACGGCAAATTTGCCCGGCCAGCGCTTCCGGTTCGCGCGTCGGCACGTGAAAGCCGTTCACCTCGTCCTGGACCAGAAAGGCCAGCCCGCCAACTTCCGAGGCGATCACAGGGGTTCCGCATGCCATCGCCTCCAGCGCCACCATGCCGAAACTCTCATAGTCCGATGGCATAATCAGCGCTTCGGCGGCACTGTAGTAGTATTGCAGAGTGTCCTGATCCCGCGCCCCCAGGAACGTGACCAGATTTCCCAGATCGAGTTCGGTGCGCAGATCGCGCAGGCGGAGTGTCTCCCTATCGGGCAACTCATCCTCAAAATCGCCGCCAATAATGCTGATATACAGGTTTTCGAGCAGGTCGGGAACCCGGTCGCGCAGCAGGGCAACCGCGTGGAAGATATTATCAATACCCTTCAGCGGCTCGATCCGGCCCACAAATAGCAGCATTTTTTTCTCGGCTGGAACCCCGATCTGTTTCTTGGCCTCATCCGGCGGGATCGTGTGGAACCGTTCCAGATCGACGCCGGGCGGGACGACTGCAATTTTCCGGCGATCCGCGCGATACAGCCACAGCAGTTGGGCACGTTCTGCCGGGGTTGCCGCGATCAGGCTGTCGGCCCACGACATAATATCCGTTTCGGTGAAGATGCGAATATCCGCTTCGTGCTGCCCAGACTCCCGGGCTATCCGATTTTTCATGCGCCCCAGAGTGTGAAACATCTGCACCACCGGCACGCGCCACAACGCACGCAGTTCGTGCGCCGCCCATCCACTGAGCCAATAATGGCTGAAAATAACATCATACGGTTCATGCCTGGCAAACGGCTGCACCCGTTCGACAAATTCTGGCAAATAGGGATAAATCTCCGCAGTGCTGAGCGGCGTTTCGGGTCCAGTCTCGATAGTGATGACACGGGCATGCTCACCCAGAGCCGCTACACGCGGAACTCTGTGCATTTTCGCTGCGCGTGAACACATCAACGTCGATGCCGCGCCGCCCCAGTTCCCGGCTCAGTTCGCGCACATAGACATTCATACCCCCTGTTTTTTTGCCGCCGAGCGTTGCCAGAGGAGAGGTATGTACGCTGAGCATCGCGACCCGCCGGATGGGCATCAGCCTACTCCTTGATCTTCATGGTGTAGATAGCAGTATCCTGACCGCCCAGGTCATATTTGTACGGCTCATTGCCGCGCAGGAAGTCGAATTTCGTCCGGCCCAGCGCGATGGCAACTTCAATCAGGCGGCCCATCAACACGATACCGGGGCTGAGATGGCGGTGCGCCTCAGGATTATGGCCGGAGTTGTAAACCATGATCTGGTTACCATAATCGAAACTCAGATAAGACGCGGCAGGCTCGCCATGTACGGTCAAAAATGAGAGTTGCAGCCAGCCGCGTTCGGCAGCCGCCGGAATAATCCGCCGGAAGAACCGCACATGCTGGGCATTCTGCAAAAACTCCGCTTTGTTGGGGCTACTGGCGGCCATCAGTGCCAGGAAATGCTCAATCGCTTCTGACAGGTCATCGTCTGGCCCAACGATATAAAGTTCGACGCCCTCCCCTTCCCCGCTGGCCCGGCGCAGTTTGCGGCGCAGTTCGTGGCGGTTCTTTTTGTCCAGCCCGGATACATAGGTTTCCCAATCGGCGGGCAGAGTCAGAACCGGGCATACGTCTTCCTGCTCAATAGACACAGAAAAGCCTCGGTCTTCTTCAAGCAACCGAGGCAGTTCAGTCAAAGTCGGGGAATCGGATCGGATATTACAGATACAGATTTCGCCAACAGGTACCGCGCTGTTCTTCCAGGTAAGCCGCCACAGCCTGCAACACGCCGGTTTCGCGGCCCCGGCGCATGATGATGTCGATGTAATCCGTCACCTCGACGCAGCCAATCGCATAGATATCGTTCGTTCCCTGCTGGATGAACCAGGGAGCCAACCCTTCCAGCCGCCCCGTATCCTCATCCCGAATGGCAAGCGTCCACAGGTCGCCTGGATGGTAAGCAAACCACCAGGCCGAAAGCCAGGTTGGTGTCAGAAAGATACAGTCAGACTCACTGTCGGACAGCAGGCTTTCCCACTCGTTACACAGGTCAGAAAACAAGACCGTTTCGCTTGTGATGATTGAGACTTTCAATCTCAACTCTCTCAGGTGCTAAAACCCCGACCATACACCTAATTATACGTGGGCGAGGGGTTTCCTCCACCATTGTTTTGATTCGGCCTTGCCATCTCTCTCCCCTGTTGCTATAATGCGCAGCAGTTACACGATCTTCCGCCACCCTAGCTCAATCGGCAGAGCAAACGCTTCGTAAGCGTTAGGTTAAGAGTTCAACTCTCTTGGGTGGCTCTAAGACGAGATGCCCCAGTCTGACGAAGCTGTGGGCATTTCTTTTATCGCAATCTGCTGATTAGGAGAAGGCTGCATGGCGGACTTCCCTCCCCCAGTCATCATTGGTGTCGCCGGTGGGTCAGGATCAGGCAAAACAACCGTTTCCCATGCTATTCTGGATCGTGTTGGTACCGAACACATCGCCTATCTCGAACACGATTCCTACTACAAAGATATTCGCGATATACCTCACGATTCCGAACACCTGATTAATTTTGACCATCCCGATTCATTGGAAACCACGCTGCTGATCGACCACATCCACCAGCTTAAGCGCTGGCAGCCTGTGGAAATTCCGATCTACGATTTCACCACCTACCGCCGCACAGGTGAATGGCGGACGATGCACCCGCAGCCGATCATTCTGGTTGAAGGAATCCTGGTTTTTGCAGAACCCGATTTGCGAAAGCTGTTCGATGTTCGTATTTTTGTGGATACAGATCCTGATATTCGATTTATCCGGCGGCTCCAACGCGATCTGACTGAACGCGGACGGAGCGCGAACTCGGTGATCGACCAGTATCTCAACAGTGTTCGCCCGATGCACCTGGAGTTTGTCGAACCCAGCAAACGTTATGCGGACGTCATCATCCCCGAAGGCGGCAAGAATCTGGTCGCCATCGAAATGGTCGCCGCGCGCGTTCGCAGTTTGCTTCACCAGGCGCGCCGCCAGTCCGACTGAGCGCTACTACCTGAGTTTATGCCCCATGATGGCTTATCTAGGTAAGTTAGTCCGGCAGGCTCGCATCAATTGGGGTGCGGCTTTCCAGCGTAATACTGAAAGCTCCGTCAGCCGGGGATCTTGCCTGCTGCGTGTTGCCGCGATGCTGATGGTTATCTGCGTGACCGTGTTGGTCGGCATCAACGAGCAGCGCATGGAAACCATCGCCGCCTTCGGTTATGGAGGCGCGCTGCTGGTGATGCTGCTCAGCAATGCGACGCTGGTGCTGCCTGCCCCTGGACTGGTCTTTATCTTTGCTCTGGGCAGCACCCTGAACCCGTTTGGTGTGGGCCTGTTTGCTGCCATCGGAGCAACCCTGGGCGAGATCACAGGCTATGCGGCTGGCTACAGTGGCCTGGGCGTGCTCGAAGACACCCCGCTGGCAAACCGGGTCAAACAGTGGATGACGCACAACGGCACCCTGACGATCTTTGCCCTTAGCGCCATCCCTAACCCGCTGTTTGATATCGCTGGCATCCTCTCCGGGGCCGGGCGCGTGTCGCTGCGTAAGTTTCTGGGCGTGACCTTCTGCGGCAAGCTGCTCCAATGCACGGCTATTGCTGTTGCCGGGACCATGTCGCTGAGCTGGGTGCACGACCTGTTCACTTGATTCACCGTTGACGCTCGTTCTCCGCGCGTGATATACTCTTTGACAACAACGCAGACGGAGAAGAGTACGCGGCTCGGCGCTGTCAGAGAGTGCGGGTCATAGGCTGAGAGCCTGCACAGGTGGTCCTCCGCGGAACGTCGCTCCTGAGTTGGCGCGCTGAACGCCCAGTTGGGCAGTAAGCACGTCCGGTGATGCCCGTTATCGCCAATCAAGTGCCCGGCACAACTGCCGGGAACCAAGGTGGTACCACGGAAGCCCACTCTTTCGTCCTTGTTCAAAGGCGAAAGAGTTTTTTGTTTTATACCGAGGATTATGAACACCTACAACGACACTTCTGTCTTTTACGATGCCGTCGCCGACGATTACCACCTGTGGTATCGCGATTGGGACGCCGAACTGGAACGGGAAGGGCTGAATCTGCGCCGCTTCTTCCGCGATCAAGGCGTCCAGACTGTGCTCGATGCCTCTTGTGGACCTGGCACGCAGGCGATTGCCCTGGCCCGACTCGGTTACACGGTGACCGCCGCCGATCCCAGCGCCGGACTGCTGGCCCGCGCCCGCCAGAATGCCGCCGATTATGGCGTGCTGGACAAAATCAGTTTTGTGCAGTCCGACTTCATCAATCTGCATCGCCATGTCCAGGGGCCATTTGACGCCATCATCACCAAAGGCAATTCGATCCCGCACCTGCTGCGCGATGATCAGATTGAAGAGGCGATGCTGATTTTTCACGAACTGCTGCGCCCTGGCGGAGTCCTGCTGATCGGCATGCGCGACTTTGAGCCGCTGCTGGAAGATCGCCCCCGCTTCTGGCCGGGACGCATCCACGACGAGCCGGGCGAGCAGATCATCACCTTCGATATCTGGGATTGGAATGACGGCCCGCCGATCACCGTGACCTTTAACCGTTTTATCGTGCGCGGCGATGGCAAGACCTACAACGCCAGCAAACATCCGGTTGTCTTCCGAGCGCTGACCGCCGAAGAAGTCGAAGTCGTGATGCTTGAAGTTGGATTTAGCAATATCCAGGCCCAGCATGATCGCTGGGAACTGCTGGTGACGGCGATTAAGTAAGGATACAATAGGCGATACTGTTAACTAACTGGTCAACCGAAACTTTCTCGTGGTATGAAGGGGATTTCCCCCGGAAACAGAAAAAAACGAAAGGGGGTGATTATCGTGTCACTTGTCGCAGACGATGGTGTATCTGGCGTATTCCGATCTGGCGGCGAGGCAACTCGCCCCACCCGCTCTGTTTATGAACAGGTTCTCAAATTGAGGACACTATGACCACTGAAATGCCCAAGACGTTTAACTTTGCCGAGGCCGAACCGCGCCTCTACAAACGATGGGAAGATGAGCACTGGTTCAAGCCGGAAGTCCACCCCGACGGCGAACCATTTGTGATCAGCATTCCGCCGCCCAACGTGACGGGCGCGCTGCACAACGGGCATGCCATGTTTGTCAGCCTGGAAGACCTGATGATCCGCTACGAGCGGATGCGCGGCAAAGCGTCGCTGTGGGTTCCGGGCTCAGATCACGCCGGGATCGCCACGCAGCTCCAGGTTGAAAAACTCCTGATCAGCGAAGGAACGAGCCGCGAACAGGTAGGCCGTGAGGAATTTTTGCACCGTACCTGGGAATGGAAAGCCAAATACGGCGGGCGAATCGAAGATCAACTGCGCCGCCTGGGAGCAAGCTGCGACTGGGACCGGAAACGGTTTACGCTCGATGAAGGGCTGTCCCGCGCCGTGCGTGAAGCCTTTGTCACGCTGTGGGAACAGGGCCTGATTTATCGTGGGCCGCGCCTGATCAACTGGTCGCCCGGACTGCAAACTGCTGTCAGCGATCTGGAAGTGGAGCGCGCCGAAGAGAACGGGCATCTCTACTACTTCAATTACCCGGTGGAAGGCGGCGGCAGTATCCCGGTGGCAACCACCCGCCCCGAAACCATCCTGGGCGATACGGCGGTGGCGGTGCATCCCGACGATGATCGCTACAAAGCACTGATCGGCAAATACTGTCTCGTGCCGATGCTCAACCGCCGTATCCCGATCATTGCCGATGAATACGTGGATCGCGAGTTCGGCACAGGCGCGCTGAAGATCACACCCGGTCACGATCCGAACGACTATACGATTGGCCTGCGCTTCAACCTGCCGATCATCAACATCATGAACAAGGACGCCACGCTGAACGAAAACGCCGGGCCTTACGCGGGCCTGGATCGCTTTGTGGCGCGCGAAAAACTGTGGGCCGATATGGAAGCGGCGGGAATGGTCATCCGCGTCGAACCGTACCGCCACGCCGTGCCCCGCTCGCAGCGCGGCGGCGAGATCGTGGAGCCGCTGATCAGCACGCAGTGGTTCGTGAAAATTGCTCCGCTGGCTGAAAAAGCGGTGGAAGCGGTGCGCGATGGCCGCATTCGCATCGTGCCGGAGCACTTCGAAAAGGTGTATTTCAACTGGATGGAAAACATCGATGACTGGTGCATCAGCCGCCAGCTTTGGTGGGGGCATCGCATCCCGGCCTGGCACTGCGCCGACTGCGGCGAAATCACCGTGGCGCGCGTCACCCCGGAGCGCTGCGCCCACTGCGGCAGTGCCCACCTGACCGCAGATCCCGATGTGCTCGATACGTGGTTCAGCAGCGGCCTGTGGCCCTTCAGCACACTGGGCTGGCCGGAACAAACCCCGGATCTACAGCGCTACTACCCTACCGACATCATGGAGACGGGTTACGATATCCTGTTCTTCTGGGTGGCGCGCATGATCATGATGGGCCTCTGGTTCACCGAACAGGTGCCGTTCCACACCGTTTATCTGCATGGTCTTGTTCGGGACGAGCATGGGCGCAAGATGAGCAAGTCCTACGGCAACGTGATCGACCCGATTGAAACGGTGGACACCTTTGGGGCCGATGCCCTGCGCTTCACCCTGCTGACGGGCAGCGCGCCGGGCGCGGATATGAACCTGTCCACCAGCCGGATCGAATACAGCCGCAATTTCGGCAATAAGCTGTGGCAGATGTCGCGCTTCGTCTGGTCACGGCTGGAAGGATACTGCCCGAAGGAGCCGGATCGCAGCAAACTCGATCTGCCCTCCCGCTGGATTCTGAGCCGCCTGCACAGCTTGATCGGCAATGTTCAGCGCCTGTTCGATACGTACCAGTACAGCGAGGCTGGACGCCAGATTCTGGACTTTTTGTGGAACGAATTTGCCGACTGGACCGTTGAAGTCAGCAAGATCGCGCTGTACGGCGAAAACGTGGAAGCCCGCGAAACGATGCTGGACGTGCTGCTTCACGTCCTGAACAATTCGCTTCGGCTGCTGCACCCGTACATGCCGTTCATCACAGAGGAAATCTGGGACTATCTGCCAACTGGTAGCCAGCCGCTGATCCTCGCGTCGTGGCCAGTGGCGGACCCCGCCTACCTGGACCCAGCAGCCGAAGCCGAGTTTGCCATTCTGATGGATCTCGTGCGCGGCATCCGCAACGCCCGCGCCGAGTACAAGGTCGAGCCAGCGCACAAGATCAGCGCCATCATGGATCCCGGTTCGCGCGCGGCGCTGCTGGCAGATCATACCGAAATTTTCGCCCGGCTGTGCAACGTCTCACAGACAACCCTACTGGGTGCAAATGAGTCTGTCCCAGCCAAGGCCGCCGCGATTGTCGCCGCCGACGTGACCGCCTATCTGCCGCTGGCCGATCTGGTGGATCTGGATGAAGAACGCAAGCGCCTGCGCACTGAATTAGAGTTGATTCTGACCCAGATTCAGCGTACCGAGGGGCTGCTAGGCCGCGAAGATTTCGTCAACCGCGCCAAACCCGAAGTGGTCCAGCGCGAGCGTGATAAGCTGGTCACGCTTACAGCAAGCCGTCAGGCAGTGGAAGAGCGCCTCGCGGTCCTGGCAGATTAGGCTTTTTCGGGGTGTTAGGGATCTGTGGGCTTCTCGCCGCGAACTGCCCATACAAGCAGTTCGCCGGGAGGCCCACTTCTTTCTTGCCCAACCGGGCAAGATATCGTTATTTACCTGGAGGATTCGAGTTACCGTTGTGCATTTTCAGGTACAGGGCGCGCCCCGCCTTTTGTGCCGCAGCCCGAACATCCGGTTCAGGATCGTTGCGAAACAAATCTTCGAGTACGGTATACGCATCAGTTGCTTCCAGCAGCGCCAGTTCTTCAATCGACTTGACGCGAATTTGAGGACTCTGTCCTTTAACCGTGAAATATGGTATGAGATCATTTTTTCGGTTGCCGATGCCATACGCTTTTTCCCCTACAACCACTCAATTCACACCCATTATCCCCAGTATAGCAAAGGTTTGTGTAAGAGGCTATAAAGGAGAACT
The DNA here is from genome assembly GCA_963753545.1 of uncultured Chloroflexia bacterium. Taxonomy (GTDB): domain Bacteria; phylum Chloroflexota; class Anaerolineae; order Aggregatilineales; family Aggregatilineaceae; genus CAVWCQ01. Next base: position 2,223,300 of record CAVWCQ010000008.1, on the reverse strand, counting down.
AAAAAGTTTGTCACGATCATGCTCGAATCACATGATCCCCTACGCACATTATTTTACCATGCTCTGCGATCCTGTGCCCCGTCAGGTTTGCATCGCTAATTTTCGTACTATAATACCATTCAGAGGGACTCATACAGCCAGGTACCAAACACTCAGGAGGAAAGACTGCTGTGATCGAACAAGCCATTATCCTGGCAGCCGGGCGCAGCACGCTACTCGGCCAACTCACCAAAGATCGCCCCAAATCGATGCTCCCCGTCCTCGGCAAGCCGATTCTGGTGCAAGTCATGGATCGCCTGCGCGAAGCCGGGATTCGCAAGTTTGTCGTCGTTTTGAGTGAGCAGGAAGGTGCAGTCGCTTCCTATCTGAGCAAGTCCTGGTACTCTGGCGTAGAGGTTAAGTTCGCCCTGCAAGCTATTCCGTCCGGCTCGCTTGATGCGCTGATTCTGGCAGCCCCCTATATTCGCGGGCCATTTTTGCTCACCTCGGTTGATAATCTGACGTCCAGCCAGCATATTCAGAACCTGATCGACAGCTTTAATCGCTGCGACGAACTGATCGCCTCGCTGAGTCTGATTCCGGCTTCTCCCGAGGCTATCAGCAAGTCATCCGCCGTGTCGATTGAGAATGATCGAATCACCGCTATCGAGGAGAAACCAACCAACCCGGCGGGCAGTCACGCCGCGTTTATGCTTTATGCGTTTTCGCCCGATTTTCTGAAGATGGTCGCCACCGTCTCGCCGCGCGGGGAACGCGAGATAAACACGGCTATCCAGAACTGCCTGCGCGACGGACGCCGCGTCGGATATGCGATTGCCGAATGGCGACTGCATCTGGCTCAGGAAAGCGATCTGCTGGCTATTAACCGCCGTTATTTGGAGGAAGGGCGCGATACCCATATTCTGAGCGAAATCCCCGCCTCGGTGCGCATCATTCCTCCAGTCCGCATCGATCCCAAGGTGAGCGTAGGCCAGTCGGCGAGCATCGGCCCTAATGTTTATCTGGAAACCGGGGCAACTGTTGGCCAGGGCGCGGTTCTCAGCGACACGGTTGTATTGGACGGCGCGATTGTTCCGGCCCACGACGAATGTCAGGGCCAGATTGTAGATCGCCATAACCGGATTTCGGAAACTGAGAAACTGTGATTTGTTATAAACGAAACAGGCGATCCGGGACGCGGATCGCCTGTTGTTTTTTGAGAGGGAATTAGCCTACAGCCCCAGCAGCCGATCGACTTCGGCGCGGTTAAAACCAACAATCACCCTGCCACCAATCTCGATCACTGGAACGCCCTGCTGGCCGCTGCGCTTGACCATATCCCGCGCCGCAATCGGATCTTTACTGACATCAACATCCTTGAAACGGACACCGTTTTCGCGCAGGTAGCGTTTCGCCTGGTTGCAATAGGTGCAGGTCGGTGTGCTAAAGATAATGACCCGCTTTTGTTTTTTCTTTTCGGGTTCCTTCATCGTAACCTCATCCATGCTGCTGCAATCTAAATGTGACCGGGGGAAATCCCCCTACCCCAAAGCCATACGGGTATCCGTGTATTCTCGCCTGTACCGCCCATCATAGGAGCGCGAGTCACTTCTTAGGATGCAGTTTTGCAGCAAAGGTTGCAGCCTATTCGTCCTTTTTGGGAGTAACAAAACTGCTCAGGTCCAGAACCTTGTACAACCGCTCGCGGACGCCGTTTGGCATTTCGGGCGTTGGCAACTGGTGATAGAGCGAAATCGTTTTACTCAACGTATTGACCACAACGCGGCAGTTCGAACAGACGGCCATATGTGCCTCAAGCGCCTGGCACAATTCCTGGCTCAGTTCGCCATCGACATATTCGCCCAGGCATTCCAGATAGTGGCGACAGTTTTCCAGATTGTGTTCGTGTTGTTCGCTCATACTCATTACCTCGGTTCCGAAACGACCGTTGATCCCTGCGCGAAATAGTGGCTCAGCCGGTCGCGCAATTTCAGGCGGGCGCGCATCAAGCGGCTCTTGACCGCAGAGACAGACAGACCCAACATATCCGCTGTTTCCTCCGTCGAAAGACCTTCCATCTCACGCAAAACAAACACGCTGCGCAGAGTTTCCGGAAGTTCTTCGACAGCCTGCATCATTTCCTGCAGTGCTTCGTCGCGCAGCAGATCGTCCTCAGGCAGACAGCAGAAATCGAAAAACTGACGAGGAATCAGATCGCCATCTTCGCCTTCAACAGGTTCGTCCACCGACACCTGCTCCGGTTCCTTGCGGCGCAGACGCATCAGCGCGGCGTTGGTGGCAATGCGATAGAGCCACGTGCCCAGGCTGGAGCGCGCTTCAAACCTGTCAATCGATTTGAATGCACTCATAAATGTCTCCTGAAGCACATCTTCCGCATCTGCCTCATTTCCGAGCATGCGCAGCGCCAGTCGGTACACGCGCCCTGCGTATTCCTCGACCAATTGAGCATAAGCAGCCTGATCCCCTGCCTGAAGCCGGGTTACCAGTTGGACATCGTCAGCAGTTGTCATTAAACACTCTTAGGATCGTTAGCTTAACACGTGCTTTCAATGATAACGCAAGCAGCGGACAACCCCAAGCCCAGCCGACTGGTCCCATCTCTTTGGATGCACGTGACTCTGTAGTGGTTGCACCAGCCTGATTGCCCAATTTGCCGTAAAATCTGCGTCATAACATCATGGGGGAAGTCTCCCTGTAACATAAGGAATAGCCTATGGGCGCAAAGAAAAGTTCAAAGGCGGTTCTGCGTGATGATCTGGTCTTCACGGGAATCAGCAGCAATGGATATACGATTCCGATGGATTCAACTCTGGATCCAGAGGGGCATGATGCAGGCGCGTCTCCTGTCGAGCTGGTGTTGACCGCTCTGGCAGGCTGTACGGGGATGGATGTGATCAGCATTCTGCGCAAAAAACAGCAGCAAGTGACGGCTTTTGAAGTCCAGGTTGAAGGGGTGCGCACGGACGAATTCCCGAAGCTCTATACCGAAATCTGGGTGCGCTATATTGTGACCGGGCACAATGTCAACCCAGCAGCCGTCGAGCGCGCGATTGAGTTATCCAGTGAAAAATACTGCGCAGTGTCGGCTATCCTGCGGGCAACTGCGAAGATGCACTACGATTATGAGATTGTCGAAGCAGCGGAAGAGGTCGCACAATGAACCGGCAAGAAGCATGGTTGATCGTTACGGAATGGACCCAATCGGAAAGTCTGCGCCACCACATGCAGGCCGTTGAGGCGGCGATGCGCGCCTATGCCCGGCGTTTTGGGGCGGACGAGGAAAAATGGGGCGTCGCGGGGCTGCTCCACGACTTCGACTATGAACGGTACCCCGACATGACCGCCCAGGATGGTCACCCGCTCACCGGAATTCGTGTCCTGCGGGAACGTGGGGTCGATGAAGACATTATCCACGCCATCGCCGCCCATGCAGCCGAACGGACAGGGATTCAGCCCGAAACGCTCATGGACAAATCGCTGATGGCCGTAGACGAATTAACAGGTCTTCTGACCGCTGTCGCCCTGGTGCGCCCCTCGCGTGATATTCGAGACATTACCCAGATGAAATCGATCAAGAGCAAATGGAAAGACCGCGCTTTTGCCGCCGCCGTCAGCCGCGAAGATATTGAACATGCCGCCGCTGCTTTGGGCGTAGACCTGTGGAATGAGCATGTGCCGCTGGTTCTCGAGGCGATGAAAGAGATTGCCGCCGACCTGGGGTTAGCGGGCACCGCTGGTTAGCTGTTCAAAAAATGGGGGCGGCCTTCAAAACTGCCCCTTTCATACCTCTCTACCAAAAACAAACTCTTGCCATACCCCCTATCTCCGCGTTATGATTTCCCCGTTTGCAACCAGCCTGCCCCCAAGACAGGTTCTTTTTTACATTTCGATTAATTCAGGGTGAGAGGAACTGTTTTATGAGAGGGTACCGCCTCTGGGTTGCAGTGATCTTGATTACTGCGGCCATAAGCATTTGGATGAGCCTGCCAAACAATCCAGGCTTCAAACTTGGGGATACCAAGTACAATATCGCTGTAGTCAAAGGGCTGGACTTGCAAGGCGGTTCGCGAGTTCTCCTGGAAGCGGCGAAAGGGACCGAATACAATGATGAGACCATGCGTCAGGCGGTCAAAATTGTTGAGCGCCGCGTGAACGGTCTTGGTGTGTCTGAAGCCGTCGTCCAACAACAGGAAGGCGGACGTATCATCGTCGAACTGCCCGGTGTCCGCGAACAAACCCTGGCGTTCGAATCGATCAAATCGACGGGCTTGCTCGAATTTGTCGATTTCTCCAATGTCTCAACCGCCATTGCCCCCGGAACCTGTATTCTGACCGACGAGCAGGTTAAAATGGCTGAAGGCCGTCTGGGCGAAGGCGAAACAGCTCTGACCCCCGACCAGTACACCTGTCCATCTGAAAACTCGAATAACCCCACGCCAGACAAGGCTGAACTGCAAAACGGTCAGCCCTATCGCACCGTCATGACGGGCGCTGGCCTGGAAAGCGCCAAGGCTCAGTTGGGCGGCCAGTTGGGATCGTCCTGGCAGGTGAACTTCACCCTCAAGGGCGATGGCGACCGCGTCAAGGATTTCACGGACTATATCGGCGCAAACGCTGGTAAATCGCTGGCTATTGTGCTGGATGGGCGTCTTGTCTCTGCACCAACCATCAATGCGGACCTTTCAGCTACGGCCCGGACAGGTGGCATGGACGGCGGCATTATTACCGGGCGCTTCACCAAGAGCGATGCGCAGGTTCTTGCTGCCCAGCTTGAATATGGTGCGCTGCCCGTTCCGCTGGACATCATTGCCTACGACACCATTGGCCCATCGCTTGGTAAGCTGTCGGTTGACCGCTCGATTCGCGCGGGTGCCATCGGCGTGATGACTGTCCTGCTCTTCATGTTGATCTACTACCGTGTGCCGGGTATCGCTGCGGCGATGGCCCTGCTGCTGTTCGCCGTGATCAACTTTGCTTTGTTCAAGCTGATCCCGGTGACGCTCAGCCTTCCGGCGATCACAGGCTTCCTGATCTCCATTGGCACAGCGGTTGACGGTAACATTCTGATTTTCGAGCGTATGAAAGAAGAACTGCGTGGTGGACGCACGATGGATCGCGCCATCGAAGCGGGCTTTAACCGGGCCTGGACGTCGATCCGCGACTCCAACACCTCGACGATCATCATCTGCGGTATTCTCTGGTTCTTCGGTCGGGTCTTTGCAGCCAGCGCCGTTCAGGGCTTTGCCATCACACTGGCATTGGGTTTGATCATCAACCTGTTCACGGCGGTCATCGTGACCCGTACCTTCCTGCACACGATTGTCCTGGCTATCGGTAACTACCTGCGCACCCGCCCGAAGCTGCTCGGCGTTTAGGCATAGGGGAGAAGAAAACGATGTTGTTTCAATTTGCACAACGCCGCAAGTACTACTACTTGCTATCCCTGTCGGTGATCATTCCGGGAATCATCGCCATGATTTACTCGACGATCCTTCACGGGGAACCCGTTCGCCTGAGTATCGACTTTACTGGCGGTTCTTTGATGGAAGTTTCGTTTGTCAAAGATCTGACCGAACAGCAGGTTCGGGATGGCCTTGACAATGCGGGAATTAATGACTTTGTCGTTCAGCGCCTCGATCCGCTGTCGTCAAGCGAAATCGACTTCAAGACAAATGAAGCTGGCAGCCGTTTTGACATCACCCTGCCCAACAATGATCGCTTTGACGAACTGAAAGCCTTCCTGCAGGACGAAATCTCGCCTGGGAGCCTTCTGGTCTCCCAGCACGACCAGCGACGATCCGGCCCGTGAAGGCGCTCTGGGTGTTCGCACGCTGCCCTCTGGGCAGGTGGTGATGGACGTGTCCTTCATCAACGCTGTCACCCAGGATCAGGTCCAGGCGGCCCTCACCGAATTCGGCATAACCGACTTCAAAATCGAGCAGGTTTCGACCCAGGCGGGCAGCCGTTGGCAGATCCGCATGGAAGAAACAGACCTGGAACAGCTCAAGGGCAAACTCCAACAGACGCTTGGCGCATTCTGGACGCCTGATCCTAACGATCCTGACAGCGTGGTGACGAGCAGCTCGGTTTCCGCGACGGTTGGTAAAGAAGTGACCCGTTCGGCTATCCTGGCGACTCTGGCCGTAGCCGTGATCATCCTGGGTTTCATCGTCTTTGCCTTCCGCCAGGTTCCCCATGCGGTCCGTTATGGTGCCTGCGCCATCATCGCCATGTTCCACGACATTCTCGTGACCATGGGCGTGATGTCCATCCTGGGCCTGATCTTTGGCTGGGAAGTGGACGCTCTGTTCCTGACCGCGATCCTGACCGTGGTTGGTTACTCGGTCCAGGACACGATTGTGGTGTTTGACCGCATCCGTGAGAACATTACCAGGTATCGCGGCGAAGAATTTGACATGATCGTCAATCGCAGCGTGCTCGAAACGATCCACCGGTCGCTGGCTACGCAGTTGAATGCCGTGTTCGTCATGATCGCCATCCTGCTCTTCGGTGGTGAGACGATCCGCCATTTCATCGCTATCTTGCTGATCGGCCTGATGAGTGGTACATACTCCTCGCTCTTTAACGCTGTGCCGCTGCTCATTTCGTGGGAAAAGGGCGAAATTCCCTTTGTCAACCGCGAAGCCAAGAGGCACCGCCGCGAAGAAGCGGCTGCCGCTTCCTCATAACGGTTGTCGTAATTCCTATAAACAAAAACGGCTCTGAGTGTTCTCAGGGCCGTTTGTTTTTTGCCTGTCCGGCGCGCTCTACGCCCGCCCAAACTGCCGCGCCAATTCGTCGCCGCTGATATGCAGCATCGTTGGACGTCCATGCGGGCAGGTGCGCGGCGACTCGCACCGTTCCAACTGCTGGATCAGCCCCTGCATTTGCTCGTAACTGAGGGTCTGCCCAGCTTTCACCGCCGCCGTCTTGCACACCCGCCGGATCAGCCGCTCCTCGATTATCTCAGCGCCGGGGCCTTTGCCGCTTTCCAGGTCCTGCACCATCGAATGCAGCAGTTCTTCGGGATCGCGATCCGCCAGCATCGCCGGAACCGATCGGACACGGAAGGTATTCGTCCCAAACAGTTCCAGGTCAAAGCCCAGGTGCGCCAGCAGCTCCAGCGACTCCTCAACCAGCCGGGCCGAATTGGGCGGTAATTCGACCACTGCCGCATGCAGCGTATGCTGTGCCACGGGAGCCATCGCCGCGTGTTCCGCCATAAACTGTTCGTACAGAATGCGCTCGTGGGCGGCATGCTGATCGATCAGGTACAGTCCCGCCGGGCCTTCCGCCACGATATACATGGCCCCCACCTGCCCTATCACCCTTAGGATGGGCAATGTGCGCGGGCGGGATGGGCGTCCTAACCCTTCCGGGATTTCGGTTGGATCGCCCGGCGCTGTTGGTGGGCGCTGCTGGCCATAGCGGCCCGGATCAAACGTATTCAGTTCCATACGAAGCTGCTGCTCCCCCGCCACCATCGGGCGCGCGGGCAGAGATGGCATAGGATTGGGGCGGCTCGCCCATTCCTCCGAGACTCCCTGTTCGGTCCCATACGGATCATCCCGCATGGGCGGAACAGACGCCTGATCGATCACGCACCGCCGCACGGCGCGCTGCACCGCCGAGAAAACCGCATCCGGCGAGCGGAAACGCACCTCGGCTTTGGTCGGATGCACGTTGACATCGACTTCTTCCGGAGCCAGGTTGATCAGCAGCACCGCCAGCGGATAACGGCCCGTTGGCAGCATGGTGTGATAGGCCTGCACGACCGCGAAGGTCAGGCTCTGATCGACAATCGCCCGCCCGTTGACAAACAACACAATATGGCTGCGGTTGGCCCGATTCAGGCCGGGTGATGAGGTAAACCCATACACCTCCACCGAGGGCAGATCAGGTCGCGAGGGAGGAAGCGGGCTGACTTCCAGCATCTCTTTGAACTCGTCCAGGCCGAACACTTCGACCAGCACGTCAGCCAGATCCCCGCTGCCCGTGCTGTGGAACTGTTCGCGCCCCTCCATAAGCAGCCGGAAGCGCACGCCCGAATAGGCCATCGCGTAGTGCGTCACAAGCTGCATGATGTGCCGCCGCTCCGTGCTGTCCGCCTTCAGAAATTTCAGCCGGGCCGGGGTGTTAAAAAAGAGATTTTCAACGGTGATCACGGTGCCAGCGGGCGCACCGACAGAACGCACGTAGCGCACGTCGCCGCCTTCCACCTGGACCGACGTCCCTTTATTTTCGTCCTGGCAGCGCGTGACCATCGTCGTGCGGCTGACTGCCGCAATGCTCGCCAGCGCCTCGCCCCGGAAGCCCAACGTCGCGATATGGTTCAAGTCTTCGACGGTTTGCAGTTTACTCGTTGAATGGCGCTCAAAGGCCAGGGCCGCTTCGTCTACCGGAATCCCGCACCCGTCATCGCTCACCCGGATCAGACGCCTGCCGCCCTCTTCAATTTCAACCGTGATCGTTGTTGCGCCCGCATCCAGGGCGTTTTCGAGCAGTTCCTTCACCACCGACGCGGGCCGCTCCACCACCTCGCCCGCCGCGATCTGCGCCGCTACGATATCCGGCAGTATCCGTATTGGCATGCTGTGTACCCTCAATAGACAACAAACCCCGGCTGGGCCGGGGTATCTGTTCGATAAAAACTGCCAGCGTCTCTATTCGGCAGGCTTCGGATCGCCGATCAACAGATTCGCACCCTCCAGAGGAATGGAGATGATGAATGTGCTGCCTTCTCCTTCGGCGCTTTTTACCCAGGCATCGCCACCGTGCCGCTGCGCCACGTTTTTGACAATAAACAGGCCCAGCCCGCTCCCTTTCACCCGCTTCCATTCCTTGCGGCGGATGCGGACATTCCGTTGGAACAGCTTTTCCTGGTCTTCGGGGCTGATGCCATAACCGTTATCCGCAACCCGGAAGACCAGATCGTTACCTTCGACACCGACATCGATCGTGACCTGCCCGCTCTCCGGCGTGTACTTCACAGCGTTTTCAACCAGATTCGTGAATGCGCTGGACAGCATAGCCCGGTCCACATTCATCACCGGGATACCCGGCGATATCGTGTAGTTGAGCGTCAGCCCCTTCTTTTCAGCCGGTTCGACAAGGCCGCCGATAACCTTTTCGACCATATCAACCACGTCGCAGGCTTCACGGGTCAGTTCATAATTACCCGTCATAGGATCGAGCTTGCCTGCTTCCAGAATCTTCTCGACCATATCCGACATCTGCACGACCCCTGCCCCGATCTTTTCGACAAACTCGATCTGCCGTTCGTTCAGAGGGCCGATCATGCCAAGCATATCCAGATACCCCTTCATAAAAGTCAGGGGCGACCGCATATCGTGGGAAACGGTATGCAAAAAGTCGGACATATTATCGTTCAGACGCTTGAAGTGCGTGATTTCACGCAGCAGCAGCACCCAGCCAGTCATCTCGCCGCTTTCGGTACGCACATCCGAAATGCTGGGCGAATAGCTGCGCCCATTTTCCGCCGCGTATTCCGTCAAATGCTGCACGTCAATATCTTCGTGTTCCTGGAACAGGCTGATCAGCTCAGGAGCGGAGATGACGCGATCCAGTGGCTGACCAATAGCATTTTCGAGCGTCTTGCCGATCATTTCCTGCGCCGCCGGGTTCACAAGCTGCAAACACAGTTCCCGGTCCACGACCAGGACGGGATCCGGTGTGCTGGCCAGAATCGCCGCCAGCCATTCACGCCGCCGCCGTGCTGCTTCAAAAGACCGCGCATTGGCAATCGCAATCGCCGCCTGCCCGGCTAAAATCGAAAGGAAGGTTCGTTCCGCTTCGCCAAAAGCGTGCGTGGACTGAAAACCGAGCCACAGCACGCCGTGCAGCGTTTGGTGCGCATGCAGCGGGACGGCAATAAATGAGGCTAATTGCGGTGGCAAATCCGACAGATCAACCAGGCCCGACCCGTTCTGGCGCGTCATTTCAATAAGACCGTTTTCCTGAACCGCGTCGATCATGATGGGGTCGGCACTGGCCATTTCCTCGGCTTGCGCGCCAACTGCAAAAACGCGCTGCCGTCCTGAGGTTACGATCAGGCGGACGCCGTCGGCCCTGGTCGCCCGGTAAACGCCGTCCAGGATATGGGGCAGCGTTTCGTTCAGTCCCAGGCTTCCGGCAATCTGGCCGGTGACATTTAGCAACAACTGCTGTTGTTCGACGTATTGACTGAGTTGAGCGTGCTGCGCTTCCGACATCCACAAACCTCGCTCTGGAAACCTATCGCTTGAGACCACGCATTATAGCATTAACTTCAGCAGTGGGGCAATGTAACTCAAGTCTCTCTCTGTGAAAAAAGGCACTTCCCACTCTTGCACCTGTTATTTATCCGTGCTAAACTCCCACCAGATAGACATTGCAGGTTTATCCAATCTAAATGGTGGTTGTGCATGGCCGAAAAAATTCTAATCGTTGACGACGATCTCGACAGCCTGAAGCTGATCGGGCTGATGTTGCAGCGCCAGGGTTACGAAATTGTTGTCGCGAATAACGGACAGCAAGCCCTGAGCAAAGCAAGTACGGAACGCCCCGACTTGATTATTTTGGACATTATGATGCCCGATATGGACGGTTACGAAGTGTGCCGCCGTCTGCGCCGTGATACTTCCACTCAGGCAATTCCGATCATCATGTTCACCGCCAAAACGATGGTGGACGATAAAGTGGCCGGGTTCGAGGCAGGTGCGGATGATTACCTGACCAAGCCAACCCACCCCGCCGAACTGGCCTCCCGCGTGAAGGCGGTTCTGGCGCGCAGTGCGGCTCAACGACGTCAGGGCACCGACCAGTCCATGACACTGGGCTTCGTTGGAGCAAAGGGCGGCGTGGGGACAACAACCCTGGCAATGAATGTCGCCGCCGCGCTCGCCCAACGCGAACCGACCATCCTGGCTGACTTCCGGCTCGGACAGGGGACTCTGGGGCTTGCCCTTGGGTTTAGCCGCTCCACTGGCATGGCGAATTTGCTTTCGCGCCCAACCAGTGAACTTGTTGCCCGCACCGTTGAAAATGAATTAGTGCAGCACAGCAGCGGTATTCGTCTGCTCCTGTCGTCCACGCGTCCTAAGGAAACGCTGCTCAGCGTCTCTCCAGACAGCGCGGCAGTCCTGGTTCGCCACCTGCGCAGTCTCGCCCGCAACGTGATGCTGGATCTCGGCCCTGGCCTGAACCGTGTGTCGGCCCGGCTGCTGCAAGACCTGGATCAACTCACCCTGGCGGTCGAGCCAAACCGAATTTCGCTGGCGATGGCGCGCGAACTGCTGCACGAGATCGAACAGGCAGGCATGGCTCACAACCGGATCAATATTGTCCTGATCAATCGCGCTCAGACAAGCCTGCAAATCCCCTGGCAGGAAGCCGAACAGGTTCTTGGCCACGAGATGACAGCGATCATCTCCCCTGCCCCGGAACTGGCTTTCCAGGCCGCCGAAGCGGGCTTCCCAATCATTCTCTACCAGCCCAATTCGATTGTCGCCAACCAGTTTAGCAAGTTGGCTGAAGAAATGGGAACGCGCATTCGGACCATCGCAAACGGAATGTAGAGCCGTCCGCTGCACTCGGAACAGCAATCTCAAACGGTTCCGCTGGAATGCGCCACGCGGAACCGTTTATTTTTGGTTCGTCAATTCAACACTTAATGGTGTATAGTAGGCGCATGCTTACCGACGACATTCAGACCGCTGCCGATATTCTGCGTCGCGCCCATTATGGGGTGGCTCTGACCGGGGCTGGCATCAGCACGCGCTCCGGCATTCCCGATTTTCGCAGCCCCAATTCTGGCCTGTGGGAGCACGCCAATCCAGCGGAGGTTGCCAGCCTGTACGGGTTCAGGCTGCATCCGGAGCAGTTCTATAACTGGATTCGCCCGCTGGCTCACACCATTCTGGATGCGGTACCCAACGCGGCGCATATCGCTTTAGCCAATATGGAGACGCAGGGTAAGCTGCAATGCGTGATTACGCAGAATATCGATATGCTGCATCTCCGCGCCGGGTCGCGCACCGTTTATGAACTGCACGGCCACCTGCGCGAGGCAACCTGTATTCACTGCTTCACGGTCTATCCGGCGGAGCCGCTGCTCCTGGATTTTTTAAAGACAAACATCTTGCCGCGCTGCCCAACGTGCGGCGAGGTGCTGAAACCGAATGTGATCCTGTTAGGAGAACAGCTTCCGGCACGGGCCTTGACTGCGGCGCGCCGTGAAGCCAGGCGTTGTGATGCCATGCTCATTGTTGGCTCGTCCCTTGAGGTCTACCCGGCTGCCGACCTGCCAGTGATAGCCCGGCAGGCAGGGGCGGCCCTGATCGTTGTCAATCTGGCCGAAACGCCGCTCGATCAGGTAGCACAGGTTGTCATTCACGATGATGTCGTCAATGTGCTGCCTCAGATTGCCGCAGCTCTGGAGAACGAATAGAGATGAACGCCCAACCATCCTCTTTTTCTGATCACGTTACGCGCGACGACTATATGCAGTTGATGGCGCGCTACGAGCGATTGATGGAAATCACCCGCCAGCTTAACTCGACGCTTGACCTGGGCGCACTGCTCACCCGCATTGTTCACGCGGCGGTTGAACTGACCAATACCGAAGAAGCATCGATTCTGCTCATCGATCCGGCCTCCGGCGAACTGCGCTTTGAGGCGGCTTCGAACCTGAGCGGCAGCGCAATGGCCGCCATCCCTGTGCCGATGGAAGGCAGCCTTGCCGGGTGGGTCGTCACCCACGGTGAACCGGAACTGGTGGAAGACGTTCGGAGCGACTCGCGGTGGTTCGCCAATGTGGACAAAACAACGCGCTTTATCACCCGCAATCTGCTCGTCGTGCCCATGAAAGTCCATAATCAGGTGATCGGCGTGGTCGAAGCGATCAACAAACACGACGACCAGCCCTGGACCCTGGATGATGTCAACACGCTCTCCGCACTGGCGAATCAGGCGGCAACCGCCATCCAGAATGCTCGGCTCTTCCAGCAAAGCGATTTTATAGCCGAAATGGTCCACGAACTGCGCACGCCCCTGGCCGCTCTCAAAGCCAGCACAACGCTGCTGTCACGCCCCAACCTGCCGGAACACATGCGGGGCGATATTGTCTCCACCATGCAGCAGGAGACGGAACGCCTGACGCGCATGACCACCGATTTTCTCGATCTGGCCCGCCTGGAGTCGGGGCGGACGCGGCTCGAATTTGATACCTTCAACATTCTGGAACTGGCAGAGGAATGTATTGAAATCATTCGTCCCCAGGCTGAGGAGCGGGGTCTGGCTACCATTATCCAGGGTGACGCGGAAATCGTTCATGCGGATAGGGGTAAGACAACGCAGGTGCTTCTTAACCTGCTGACCAACGCGATCAAATACAACCGCGACGGCGGGACAATCACCTGCTCCGTTGAGGAGAAAAGCGCCGAATCCGACTGCCCGCCGAACTGCGTGCTGGTCCGTGTGCAGGATACGGGCTATGGCATCAGCCCCGAAAACCAGCAGCACGTCTTTGAAAAATTCTACCGCGTGGCCGATACTGCCGGGACCGTCACCGGAACCGGGCTGGGACTGTCAATCGCTAAGCGCATTGTTGAGGCGCACGGCTGCGAGATGGGCCTGACCAGTGAGATAGGCATCGGCACAACCTTCTACTTCACCCTGCCCCGCGCTAAGGACCAACTCGACGAGGGCAAGCAAACGCTTACCGGCAGCGCGGAACTTTCGCACTAGGATTGGGCTTTTACCCTTTGGATTTACAGCGCCAATAGCACCTTTAACGCGCCCGGCTCTTGAGCCGCCGCAAAGGCCGCAGGTGCATCATCCAGGGCGTAGCGGGCCGTGATCATCGGGCGTACCGAGAGCAGCCCCATTTTGAGCAGTTCCAGCGCCGTCGCGAATGGACCGCAGCGGCTGCCCACGATCCGAAGCTCGTTCACCGCAATACTCGTCAGATCGGCCTGTGGCAGATCGCTGTAGGTGCTCTTCAGAACAATCGTCCCGCGCGGGCGCACCCATTGTAAAGCCGCCGCGAATCCTTGCTCGTTCCCCGTACAGTCCACGACAAAATCCGCCATATGGTCCGGTGCTTCGCTGGCGGGAATGGTTCGGATATTCAGGTTGGTCAGCAGCGCAGCAGGCTGTTCGCGCCGCACTACCACTGCCACATCCGCCCCGGCAATCCAGAGCGCCTGAGCCACCAGCAGCCCTAGTTTGCCCGCGCCCAACACCACCACACGATCACTGGGGAGGATGTCAACGCCTTCAAGCACCTGACAGGCCGCTGCCAGAGGTTCGGTGAAAACAGCCTCATCGTCGGGCACTCCATCGGGAACCTGCCACAGGTTGCGCACAGGCAGCCGGAACAACTCGCAGAATGCGCCGTCATAGGCCGACAGGCCCAGGATACGGCGATTCCGGCACTGCGACGGAATACCCCGTTCACACATATCGCAGCTTCCGCACGAGATGTTGATCTCGCCAACGACGCGCTTGCCCACCCATTCCGCCGGGCCGTCAAGAACCTCACCGACAAATTCATGCCCCAGCACGCCGCTAAATGACTTGTAACCGCGCGTCAGTTCGATATCGGTATTGCAGATTCCCATCAGGCGCGGGCGGATCAGCACTTCGTCCGGAGCGCGTTTGGGAGATGGGATCGCCACCACCTGGAGTTGATCATTCTCAAAAACGACTGCCTTCACCTTGTCATTTGCCTCCTGCGTCTTTATAATCGCCCACCGAGAATGCATCCCAGGAGAAAAACTAAATGAAGCTGCGTCTAATCCTTGTCCTGGCAGCCGTGCTGCTGTTAGCTGCCTGCGCCACCGATACAACCATTCGCTTTCGCAATCAAACGGAGTGCGGCACGGCGACGATTAACTTTACCAACACATCGACCAATAAGACAACCACCTATACCGTCGAAGAAGGCAAAACAGTCAGCATCGACATCAGCACCGAGGTGCAGTACACCTACACGGTCGATTATGCCGGGCGCACGGGCAGCCAACTGAAATGCGAGTCCAAGAGCGCGGCAGTGGTTGTCCATCAGAAGGGCGAGACCACTATTGGCCTTGTCAGTGCGACTCCCACCCCCGAACCTGCGCAGTAATAAAACGGGGCGCAGTCATGCGCTGCGCCCTGTGCTAATCTATCGCTTTTTTCTTGGATTTTCTCTGCGCTCTCCGCGCTCGTTGCGGTGAGATGTTTTTTTACTGCCCTGCCCCCCAGGTAAAGCGCCGTTCGGGCACCACTGCACCCAGTGGGTACAGCAGACCATCGCTGCCCAGGCGTGCCACTGACACCTGCCAGGCGAATGTATGCGTCTGACCATCGGGGACCAGATACGCCTGCGGGACATCAATCGAAAGCTGCCTGAGTCTCTCCGCTCCACGCTGCGCCCGTCGTCTCATCGCGCACCGTCACCAGATAGGTTTCACCTTCCGCCAGTGGACCGACGGTCAGCCACGACAATCGAACCGGACCGTTCAGGCTGTCGCCATCGCCCGGATAAACAGGCTGCGGCGGACGGTGTGTCGGCGTCATCGTTGGCGTTTCACTTCCGGTGAACGTTGGCGTAAAGGTTGGGGTTGGCGTCGGCGCGGGGACGTTGACCTGCTGGCCCACGCTCACCAGAAGGCCACCAGGGCAGCAGCAGTTTGCCGATTCCCAGACACAGCGCGAGCAGTCGATCCCATCTGGTAGTGGATTCAACTCGCATAACTGCCGCAGCGAGCTGTCCGCATAAATTGCGATACTACTTACGGTATCATCTTCCTGAACCGTATAAGGCTGGATGCTGAAACTCGGCCCGGCGCTGAGGGTCACCATCGGCGGCGCACTGGTGGCAACAGCCGTCTGTGTGAGATCGGCTCCAATGGGTGTCGGGGTGAAAGTCGGGCGTGGGATCAGGATCGTCTGCCCCTGCTGGAGAGAGCTGCACTGAATGCCATTGAGCGATTGAATGGCGGCAATCACGTCGGGATGGACATGACCGTAACTGGACGCAATGCTCACGCACGATTCGCCTGCCTGGACAACATGTTCATAGGGTCCTGGCGTTGCGGTGGGTGTCTCCGTTCCTGTTGGTGGCGGAGGCGGCAGCGTCTGTGTTGGGGTAATGGTGGGCGGCAGGGTGAGCGATGGCGTCAAAGTCGGGCCGCCCGGCGTATAGGTTGGCGCGAGAATAACCTCGGTTGGGCTGGCAACGGGTAAAGGTGGGGTTGGAGAAGGTCGTTTTGGTTTTTCGTCCGGCGAATCCCCACAGGCAGCAATGATCAGGCTCATGGCGAGGATCATCAGCGGGATCAATCGTTTCATCAATCTATCCTCTCAAGTAACGCGAATACGCGCCGCAAATGCGCGCCGCCCCCCCCACGCTAACGGCTGTCCCACGTAAATGTTCGCGGCTGTGTGATATGCTGCTCGGAAACAACATTGTTCTGCGCATCGATCCTGCCCACCGAGATGGTCCACTCAAAGGTGTGTTCTTCCCGGTCCGATGGCTGCCAGCCGCCCGGTAAAACATACATCGTATCCGTCACGGCTGCCAAATGCTGATCCCCGTTGGTTTGATCGATCACCCGCACGATATATCGCTCGCCGCCGTTAAGCGATCCGGTTGCTCCCCAGCGCAGAGTCACCATCTGATCGGCGTTGTAGTGGGCTTTGTCCGCTGGAGAATCGGCGAACGGTGCGTTAAAGGTCGCGGTCCCGGTTGGGGTCGGCGTCAGCGTCCCAACCGGAGATGGAGTCGGCGTCTGGGTTGGCAGAGGAACGGGCACGCGAATCTGCTGCCCTTCGTAGAGCATCACCGAGCAGTTCGGCCCGCCCAACTGCAACCCATAGTCGCACTGCAAAAAAGCCACTTCCGGGTTAATCTGCGACAGCATCTCCACAGTCACCGGAGCATCGGGGAGGCTGTAGTCCAGCACAATCGAGTCAATCGTCTCACCCAATACAACCGTATGCCATGCCTGACCGGGGCGCAGCGTGGGTTCGACGCTCTGATACATTGCCAACGAGTTCGGCGTCCCAAACTCGTTATAGATCACGCCGGGCGTCGCGGTCACAAACAGCCCAGAATCGCTGTTCCCGTCTGGGGCAGGCGCTTCGGTCACAGGGCCACCCGGCGTAACAGTAGGCCAGGGAATAGTAAGCTGTTGCCCAAGCTGAAGCTGGTTCGCGCTGCTCAGGTTGTTCATTTGCAGGATCAGATCGACAACCGCCATATCAAGATGTCCGCAGCGAATCGCCATACCATAGACCGTATCGCCCTGCTGCGCCACCTGGATACAGGGGCCGGGTTCTGGCGTATCGGTTTCAGTCGGCGGGGCCGGAGTGACCGTTACAAAAGCCATCGTCGGATAACGTGTGGCTGAGGGAGCAGCAGGAGTCGAACCGCGCGGTGTTGCCGTTGGCGGGACCGTTGGGCGCTCTGTTCCGGCCTGCAACAAAGCCGCCTCTTGCGGTTCTTTGCTGCCGGATGCGTCACCGCTCCCCAGCCCGGTGAGCACAACACCAATGCCCAGGCCAATAATCAGGGCGGCGCAAACGGCAGCAATCAGGACGTACCGCCCGGCCCGTCCGCCCAGGTCACCCGCATACAGATCATCCTCACCAACGGAGGAATCATATTGGAGAGTTGGAACTTTGGGCTTCTGGCGCTCTTCATTGATGCGCGGCAGCGGCACAAGGGAAGTTGGGTGGCCCGGCAGCACCGCCCCGCAGATCGAACACTTGCGCGTCGAAAGGCTTTGTCGAGCGCCGCAAATGGCGCATTGTTGAATGGGCTTTCGTGTCGTCATAGGCAATCTCAAGGCAGTCTGAGCAGCGAATTATACCAGGACTGAGCAACTTCACCAGACGGTTCTTTTCCTGCCAGTTTTGTGTTACCATTTCCGCGTCGAATCAAAACACACGATCCAGAAAGGTTTTTCTCCTATGCGCGTGGTCATCAACGAAGCGCACGTCCAACGCTTCCGTACTATTTCCCAGGTCCTGTTCTTTATCAGTCTGGGCGGCATGGTTTTCGGATTCATCTATAACTGGCGCAGCCCGACAGCAGCGGCTCAGATCAGCTGCTTCCTGCTGCCCCTGCTCCTGTTCATGACTCTCACCTCGGTCCGGCTGGCCAATCTTTGGGTGCGTGAGCCGCGCCCGACGACCGTGCTTGCCGAATCGCTCAAAGGGTTGGGAAGAAAATACACGATCTACCACTATCTGCTGCCTGCCCCACACGTCCTGATCGGCCCGGAAGGGGTGTTCACCCTGACAACCGTCTGGCAGGATCGCGCCTACAGTGTCAAAGGCAAAAAGTGGTCCGAGGGCGGCGGCATCTTCCGGCGTCTCAATGGGTTTCTGCGCCAGGACGCGCTGGGCAACCCCTTCACCGTCGCTTACTATCAGGCTGAGCAGGTCCAGAAGCTGATCAACAAGATCGATCCGGACTCCGGCGTGGAAGTGCAGCCCCTGGTTGTTTTCATCGGCCTGCATGTTACGGTAGACATGGAAGACCCGATTCTGCCCGTCCTCTATGCCGACTCGAAGAAAAAACCGTCGCTGCGCACCTATTTGCGCGATCAGAAAGCCGAAGATCGCAAGACACTCAGCGTCGAAGCGCTGGATAAGATCGATGCGATGTTCGGGCTGGTCACGCGGGAAGAGTTGGAGCAGCAGGGAATTGACGCGGCTGCCGTTGATGACGAAGACGAGGAAGAAGCGCCTGATACCGACGCCGACGAACTCGAAGACGTCGAAGCTGGCGACGAAGAGGCGGGAATCGTCTACGTGGTGCGCTCCGGCCAACTCTTCAAAATTGGCGTGACACACGGCGCTATCGAAGAGGCCCTGAAAGCGGAAGATGCGGATGCAGGCTCCCCGTTGAGGTCATCCACACCATCCAAACGCCCAAGCCGGAAAGTGTCCAGACCGCCTTGCAGCGCCGCTTTGAGCGGAAACGCCAGAAGCCAGGATGGTATGGTCTCAGCAAAAAAGATCTATCCTGGGTCAAGTCGCTGCGGGGAAAGTCGTAGCTGCGCGGGTATGTTGCGGCGGCTTTTGATTCTGGTCGCGCTGCTCGGCCTCACCTTCGGGCTGCGCGTCTATCGTCTGGCGGCGATGCCACTGCGCGGTGACGAGGCTTTTTCCGTTCGCTACTGGGCCGATTCGCCATCCCGCGTGCTGATCGATACTGATCAGGACGCGGAGGACGGGCTGGCCCACCGCGAACCGCACCCGCTCGGCACGTTTTTAGGCTTTTGGGCATGGAAGCAGATGGCGGGCGACTCTGAGTTTGCCATGCGCTATCTGCCGCTGCTGGGCACTCTGATCGGAACAGCCGCCCTTTACCGGCTGGGGAGGCGTCTGCTGCGCAGCGAACGGCTCGCTTATCTCGCGGCGGGATTGTGGGCCGTTAACCCGTTTATCATCTGGCATGCCCAGGATGTGCGTAACTACGCGCTGTGGGCCGGATTCAGCCCGCTGGCGATGATGCTCTTTCTCCGCGCCCTGGATTCCGACCGCCGCCGTGATTGGGTGCTGTATGTCCTGCTCGAAGCGCTGGCACTTTATACCTTTTTCCTGGAAGCCTTTTTGCTGTTCGTGCAGGCGCTTTATCTGCTCCTGTTCCGGCGATCCAGGCTGCGGCACGCCGTCAGCGCCTGGAGTGCATTGGGAGTTCTGCTGATTCCCTGGTTTATCCAGGTGTGGTGGCTGGCGCACAGCGGCTATCAGGGGACTACGCCGGAGCCAAGCCTGCCCGCTCTGCTGACGCGCTTCCTGCCAACGCTGCTGGTTGGTGACGCGCTCACCAATCCCTGGCGGGTGGCGGCTCCCCTGCTCTGGTGCGGGTTGGTTGCCCTGGCGCTCATCGTCGGAACGCGCACGCAAAGTAAGCTGCTGTTCTGGCTGGCGGCCTGGGTGATGATTCCCACAATCCTGCTGCTGATCACCAACGCCCGCATGAACATCTTTCATCCCCGCTATCTGATCGCCGTCACCCCTGCCCTGCTCCTGCTGATGGCGCGGGCGATTGGAGCCGGGACGGAGGCGCGGTCCGGGCTGCGGAGAGGGCTGGTTGTCGTGTCGCTGGCCCTGCTGATCACGCCGCTGGTTGGCTTTAGCTATCTGCGCCATTATTACGCCGGGGAAAACCCCAAAGCAGGCGATTGGCCGCGCCTAATCGCTTATCTGACCAGCCGCGCCCGTCCCGGTGACCTGATCCTGCAAGTGTCTGCCGATCCTGCCTTTGGCTACTACTACCGGGGCAGCGCTGCCGAGACTAGCCTGATTTATGGCGAAGACATTGCCAAGCAGTTGGATGATGAACTGCCTCACTATCACACTATCTGGCTGGTTGGGCGCTTCCCGCCTGTGGAGACGTATCTGGCCGATCATCTTCAGGAAATCAGCACGCACACGATATCCAGCTTTACGGTCATCCAGTACCGCCAGCGGCAGGTCTGGCCCGGTGAAATTGCCGTTCCGCTCGATATCCGGTTTGGCGATATCGTCCGCTTAAAAGGGTATACCCTGCTCGGTCCGGATGATGGCACGCAGGCGCTGACTCTGCTGCTCTACTGGGAGCCGCTGCGCCAGACCGAGATCAGTTACACCGTCTTCACCCATCTGATCGGATCCACGCCGTCGCCGTCCGGCAGCCCCCTGTGGGACCAGGACGATCACCCGCCGCTGGGAGGCGTTGTCCCAACCACCGTCTGGAAACCGGGCGAACTGCTGCGCGATTCCTACCAACTGCTCGATTCGGTCCAACTGGCTCCCGGCACGTATTCGCTGGAAGCCGGCTTCTACGATCCCGCCGATCCGAACCAGCGCCTGCCCGTTTCCGACGCTTCTGGTAACCCGTTGGGAGACAGCTATCGCCTGACGACAGTGATCAAATAGGCGACTCTAAATTCAACAAACGGCCCATTTTGATCGATTAAAGGGCGGTTTTGATCCATTTAGCAGGGTTTTTGATGCATTTAGACCCCTAAAAAGCGTTAGCGCTAGCCGAAGAAACAACCTAGTTGATCGTTTCTTCTCGTGACGATCCGCCAACTCATGTTTTTTTGGGGGTATCCTAAACCATTTTCTAACCTGTTCCCTGACCCGCACGAGAAGAAACTGCTTCACTGTAGATAGCGCAGAAAAAGGGTTAAGTAAAACGCATACTTCCAGGATAGCACAGATCGGTCCCCTAAAATACTCCCTTAAAGTTGAACCTTAAGTACTAATTTGGAGATGGTCATCTTCAAAAATACGTTCGGGACTAAAAAATCCCCTAAAATAGTCCCTCAATGGGGTATTTTAGGGGAGAGTGCGTTTGAATAAGGGACAAGCCGGGGAAAGCTATCCGCCCAGTTCCTTCAAGCGGGCTTCCCATTTGGCATAGAGCTTATCGTAGGTTTCTTCTTTGATCTCGCCGGATGCCAGCTTCATGTCCAGTTGATCCAGGTAGGCCTTGATTTCCGCCGCCGTCTGCGGGACCGCATTCGCCGCCGCAGGCAACTGAGCGCCCTGCCCCTGCTGGTTGTTCTGCATCATCTGCATCATCATCTGGTTCATCATCATTTGCTGCTGCTGTTGCAGCGCGGCCTGTTCGGGATTGAGCATCGCGCCCATCTGCTGTCCGACGCCCAGCCCAACGCCTGCGCCCGCCATCGCACCGCCCAGACCCTGGTTGCCAGCCGCCGTATTGGCGACTTCCAACTGCTTAATCCGCTGCCAGGTATCGAAGTCCACATAATTGCGCAGTTCGTCGGTGGTGACTTCCTTCGCCGTGAATGGGGATGATTCGAAGGCCTTGATCCGCATGCCGATCTGCGCGAACTGCTCATTGAGGCGGGCCAGCGCCGCGCCTTCCAGGTCGGAGAGCAGACGGTTGGCATCCATAATGCTTTTCGCGCCGGAACTTGAAATCAGAGTCGCCATTTCGCCCAGCAGCATCGACTGGATGCGATCCCGAATATCGTCCAGGCGCAGAATCGCCTTGCCCACGCCATACTGCTTGACAAACCGCGTCGGATCATCGACGCCGATATCGATTACGCCGTGCGTGATCAGCAGCACTACACCAACACCCTTGCCCGGCGTTTCCAGCACAATGGGCGGGTTGGTCCCCCAGGGAACCTGCGGCAGATCTTTCTGGTTGACAAAATAAAGATCCGCCGTGAAGGGGTTGCGCCCGCTGGTCACGAACCCAACCAGAGTGGACAGGATCGGCAGGTTCGCCGTGCTCAGAGTGTGCGATCCGGGTCCCAGCGCATCCAAAACCTGCCCCTGGCGCACGAACACCGCCACCTGGCTCTCCTGGACGATTACCTGCGATCCCATCCGAAAGTCACCGCCGCCCTTTTGTGGCTCACGGTAGACCAGCTCATCATCCATCACATTAACATGGTCAACGACATCGATAATCCGTGCCATCGATTCTTCTCCTTAGCCATCCGATAGTAAAGAAAAGACCTATTCAGCCGGTTTTTGATCGGCTGGGGATTTGCCGCCGCCAATGTCTTTCAGAACATCGTCGCGCATGCTGTAGGCTTCGTTGGCCTCAATCGTCAGCGCGTCCAGGGCGCGAATGTGCTCGTCAACACCTTCGTTTTTCAGCGATGCGTCTTGCAGGCCGTCCAGCGTGGCCTTGAACTGATCCACATAGCCGAGCAGTGCTTCGTCAAAGGCATAGACCACCGCCAGATCATCTGGCCCGATCTTGATCGCGTCAAAGAACCCTGTGTAGCCGGGCGAATCGGTGGCGATCCGATCGACAAACGTCTGGAACTTCGTTTTGGCGCTGCGCGTCTTGCTCATGTACGAGAGGCCGCCCGCGTCCAGAAGTGTCTTTTCAATGGTGGGCAAACGGTACAACTGCTGGCGCAGATGATTGGATACGTATTCCCGGATCAGCCGATCCGCCTGCCGCCGGGCACTCATTTCGGCATAACCCTCGAAGCCAGGGATCCGTCCAATCCACTTCTTTTCGGTCCCGCTGCGTTCGCTGATGATCCGCCTGTAAAGCTCGTTATCCATCCACAAATCCTCCCAGAGTCAGTATGATCTCGAATCAAGCATACAACAGAGCCTGTGCAGATACAAACCTGATTACTGGGTGTCACCAACCTGTCACACGGTGCAATCAAACCAACACATGTCTGCACTCGCGCTGAAACATCAGGCGCGTAAGCTAGAAGTGTTCAGCATGGATCAGGCGTCACCCCCTCGGACTGAACAGCTTTGACGCCTGATCCTAAAGTCCACTGAAGGGTTCCCCCCGTCTCACGCCCTTCAGTGGATTTTTTTGCGTTTGCTCACCATCACTCGCTCTGCGGTAAAATGGTTGGTCTGTCTGGTTCCAACTCAGGAGAGACCCGCATGGGCGCAAAAGATCAGGGCGCAGACGCAACCGCAGGCCGTTGGCTGACCATCCCCCGCACCCTTTGTTTTATCACACACGGCGACGACATTCTGCTGCTCAAACGGGCTGAAAACAAGCGCGTCTATCCGGGCATGTATAACGGCGTGGGTGGGCACATCGAACGCGACGAAGACCCGCAGACCGGAGCGATCCGCGAGATGATCGAAGAAACCGGGCTGGACGTACACAACGTCCGCTTTTGCGGGGTGATTCACGTGGACGCGGGGGAAGCGGCGGGTATCCTCGTGTTTGTCTTTACCGCCGAGGTCCGACTCGCGTGAGTTTGCGCCGTGTGACGAGGGCACGCTGCACTGGGTTCCCCGTGATGAAGTTGACTCGCTGCCTGTCGTCGAGGACTTGCTGATCCTGCTGGATCGGATCGAAACGGGGCCGCTGCCGTTCTTCGCCCATAACAGCTACGACGCCAACGACGAGCAACTATTCCTGTTCGCGGAGCCGCGTTAATCGCTGGCTGATTTTTAGTCGCTGGCATCCACCCAGGGATCGAGGGCGATGGGCCGGGTATCCGCCTCGTCAAAATCAGGTTCGGTTTCCGCCAACGAGACAAGCTGCGGACGCCCGCCCGTCAGCGGCAGGTGGACGGTAAAGGTACTGCCCTGCCCTTCCGTACTCTCGACCGTGATCGATCCCCCATGTGTTTCGATGATATGTTTGGCAATCGGCAGCCCTAACCCGATTCCGCCAAAGACGTAATCGCCAATCCGGTCTATGTGCTCGAAGCGCTCGAACACGCGGGGCAGAAAAGCCCGGTTGATCCCCACGCCTGTATCCACAAAATCAATATCGACCCAGCCCGGACGCGCCCACGCCGTAATCGTGATATCGCCGCCTTCCGGGCTGAACTTGATGGCGTTTTCAAGCAGTTTCTGGAAAGCGCGCACCAGCCCATCGGGATCGCCCTGAATTGTTGGCAGATAGGCGGGCGCGTCCAATCGCATCGAACACCCGTGATCCTGCGCGTCGTCGCTGGCATCATCGACCACGACTTGCAGCAGCGCCGGGACGCTGACCGGGCGAAGGGTTGGCTCGATCAAATCCTGCTCCTGGACGAACAGCAGATCGTTGACGAGGCTGACGATCCGATCCAGGTTGCCGCCCACTTTTTGCAGGCCCATCGACAGGGCCGGGCCGGTCATCGCCCCTGCCTGGATCAACTGCATGAAGCCATTGGCGGAGGTGAGTGGTGTGCGCAGTTCGTGAGCCAGCGAGGTCAAAAATTCTGTCCTGAGCCGTTCCTGGTGGCGGAGTTCCTCGTATGCGGCCTCAATCTCTTCCTTCTGCTTGCGCATTTCCTCCAGGGCTGTCGCGTCGTTGCTGCGCATGCGCTCGATCAGGGTTTGCATGATATCAAGCATCATCGCCGGGCTGGTCTGGACGGCTTCCCGGAACGCTTCCTGGTTGATTTCCAGCACAACGACATCGGACAAAGCCCGCACGTTCGCGCTGCGCGCCTCGTTTTGCAGCAGGGCCATCTCACCAAAGTAGATCGGCGGCTTGCCCGTGCGCAAAAGACGTTCTTCGTCCGCCCGGAAATGCTTGGTAAATTCAACCTCACCCGCCGCCAGGATGTAGAAGCTGTATTCGTATGCTCCCTCCCGGCAGATGAGCGCTCCCGGCGCAAAATACTGCTGGTCTGTCAGAGAAGCCAACGCGACCAGCGACGGCTGGGGAAGATCGGGGAACGCCATGTGCAGCACTTCAACTGGATTGATTTGTGGCATCATCACAGGTCCTGATCGAAGGCCAATTTGCCTCAAATCTTGCGCCAAAACAGGCAATCGCGCAAGTCGCCTGAAGTAAGGTGTGTAACATAAGATAGTGAAACGAACTCTTTCCTTTTTTGTTGCCTTTTCGCCTGAGTTAGAGCTACACTTCCCGCCATGCCATCACATCAAAAATTAACCCACTGGTTACTCATCGCCCTGCTGCTCTCGGCTGCCGCGTCGTCCGTTCTGGGACCGTCTGTCGTGGCGCGTGCATCAGCCCGGCAGGAAGCGATCCCGCTCTACGGCCTGTTTGAGACCGCCTTTCAGGTGCCGGGCAGCTACACGAATCCGTACGATCCGCAGCAGATCGATGTAACCGCTCAGTTTATCGCCCCCAGCGGCGAATCGATGCAGGTTCCGGCGTTTTATATGCGCCCCTATGAGCAGACCTGCACGGCAGACTGCCGAGCCGAACAGTTATCACCCTCCGGTGATCCGGAATGGCGCGTGCGCTTCTCCCCCAATGAGATTGGGACGTGGGTGTATACGATCCAGGCCCGCGCGGGCGAAACCGTCACCGAGGTCACCAGCGGCGTTTTTGAGGTCGCTTCGTCCAGCAGCCCTGGCACGATCCATGTCGGCAGCAACCCGCGCTATTTTGCCTTCGACAGCGGTGCGCCGTACTTCCCCATTGGCGAAAATCTCGGCTGGTCGTGGGACGAGGAAGGTGGCATCTTTGCCTACGAACACTGGCTGGACAGCCTGAGCGCTGCCGGGGCCAACTATGCCCGCGTCAATATCGACGTGCCCTGGTTCATCGGCCTCGACTGGCCCGGCCCGGCGGGAAATTATGATGAGGCGCAGCCAGCGGCGTGGCGGCTGGATACGATTTTGCAATTAGCCGAAGAAAAGGGCATCTATTTGCAGGTCGTCCTGCTCTGGAATCAGGCCTATACAGACTCTCCGGCCCCGCCAGTCGAACTGCCGGACAATGCCCAGCAGCGCCCCGATCTGAACATCGATTGGGACAACAACCCCTATAACGTGGCGAACGGTGGGCCGCTGGACGGGCCATCTGCCCTGTTCTTCGATGAAACAGCCCGTACCCTGCTCCACCAGCGTCTGCGCTACGTTGTGGCGCGTTGGGGATACAGTTCACACATTTTTGCCTGGGAAGTCGTTGATGCGGTGGATGGCATTATCGGTTACACGCCAGCCCGCGCCCAGATCTGGCTGAGTGATGCTGTCGCGTACCTGCGCCAGACGGATCCTTACCACCATCTGATCACGGCAGGAGCGCGCCAGCCTGATACGCCTATCAGCGAACTGGCCCCGCTGGATTTTATTGAAACCCGCTACTACCAGTCTCGCCCGCAGGATGAAAGCGCCGATCAGGTTGCCGGAACGTTGAACGCGCTCAGCCGGATCAGCGCCAACCAGCCAGCGCTGCTCAACGAGTTTTCGCTCAACCCCTGGTACCAGCCCACCGCTGACGATCCAACAGGCGTGCATGTGCGCAACACGATCTGGGCGGCGGCGCTGTCCGGTTCGGCAGGCAGCGCCATGACGTGGTGGTGGGACAGCTATATCGACCGCGAGAATTTGTACTCGATCTTCACCCCGCTGGCTCTATTCTGCCAGGATATTCCGTGGAATTCGCCGGGACTTCAGCCGACCTCGCCCAGCCTGAGCGCGTCCGATCCGGGGATTTACAGCCCGCTGCGGGTCAATGATTTCAACCGCGAATTTCTCGCCGAATCGCCGCCCGATACCATCTACCGCCTGACCACAGATGGAGTCGTGCCGCCCACCGCGCAGCTATCCGCCTACCTCTATGGCGCAGCCAACCCGGAGCGCAGCCGCCCGCAAACGCTGATGATCGCCCCACCCGTCGATACGGAACTGCGCATCGGTGTGTTGAACGTCTCCCCGAACGCCTCCGCCGTCCTGGTCGTCACCATTGATGGTCTCGAAGCATCGCGCGTGGAATTCAGCCCCAACACGGCTAATATTCAGGTGACCATCCCGCTCAGCGCGGGGGAACACACCGTTATTCTGGACAATCTCGGGCAGGATTGGCTGCAACTGGATTACCTGGAAATCGGTGCATACAGCGCCCCTGCTCGCGTCGTTGCCCTGGCAGATCGCACGCTGGGGGTTGCTGCCGCCTGGATCCAGCACCGTGATTACACCTGGGATCGCGTCGCGTCCGGCGAAACGGCGCAAGCACTGACTTTCAGCCTCGGGTTTTCCAACATGCCCGCCGGATCGTACCGCGTCAGCTATTGGGACACGCTGACCGGAACCGTCATCGGTGAGGAGACCATCACGCTGGACAATCCGGGCACCCTGAGTTTGCTGCTGCCGCCTCTCACAACCCAGTTAGCCGTGCATGCAGCGCTTTTTTCAGGCAGGTAGTGGGGCCGTTCCGCCCGCTGCACCCGTGATCGTGACCCGCACTCCGTCGGTCAGCCTGACGCCGTCTCCAACCGAGACCTTAACACCTACCCAGACGGTCACACCGTCTCCGACCGTTTCACCATCACCGACTGTATCACCGTCGCCAACAGTCCCACCGTCGCCGACATCATCACCAACGCCAACCTTCACGCCAACCGCCAGCCCAACGGACACCCCCACCGCAACCGAGACACCAAGTCCGACACCCAGCGAGACACCTGCCCCGACGGATACGCCGCGCGCAACGCGGACTCCTCGCCCCTCACCCACGGCGAGTGACACGCCAGAGGAGCCGCCTATCAGGCCGAGCAGCACACGTATGCCGCTCCCCAACACAGAGGGGTAGGTGAGGTCCTGCGCTAACAAAAAAACCGCCCGCTGATTGGATCAACGGGCGGTCGTTTTTTGACTTTGAGGTGAGGTTACTTTTCTGCTGCCTGGACCGCCAGATACAACGGGCGCGGATTGCCTGCCGGGTCCAGCATGCTCCACAGGCAGGCGTAGTTGGTCACGCCGACCGCCTGGCAGTCATTCATGTTCCAGAGGAACATCGGCCCTACATAGTTGGACTCGCGCCCAATCTGGAAGCCGCGCAGCGTATATTGCGACTGCTCATCCATGCTGGTGAAGGACACGAAGCCGAATCCCTCTGGCGGCTGGACGCCCAGCCCATCATTCGAACCCCAGCCGAATTCCGTCGCCCAAATGTACGTTCCGCTGTCGCCGTTGTCAACGAGAATCTTGCGGTAATCTTGCAGCGTCTCCTTGAAGAAGAAGAAGGGGAAATCATCCCAGCCCGAAACCGCCGGGCGATTGGTCCGGCAGCACACGCTGTCTGGCGGGTTGCCCCAGCCATAGGGGTGCGCGCCAATGGCGTCGGACCAATCCGCCACACCTGCCGCGTACATCTGGCGCAGGTAGACACGGTCATCAATCGCATCCGTACCGTTGTTGTCGCCCGTGGGCGACAGACCGCCCGAGACGACAACAGCCGCCGGATCGGCCTGTTTGATGGCCGCATAGGCCAGCCGCAGCAGTTCTACATAACTCGCCGCGCTCAGACCCTTTGGCGTATTCCAGGTGCTGCGCAGGTTCGGGTTACTCCAGATTTCATAAGCGTCCACGCGCCCGGCATATCGATCCGCCAGCGCGCCGACGAAGTTGGCATAATTCTGGTAATCGGCGGGCGGTCCCATCTCCTGGGTCGTGTCGCGCGCCCAGCCCGGAGCCGATGTAACGGTCAACAGAATATTCAACCCTGCCCCATCCATTGCGTCGATCATGGGATCGATGAACTCCCAGTTGATCGTCCCCTGGACAGGTTCATAAAGTGACCAGTCGATATCCTGCTTGACCCATGTCACACCCAGATCCTGGGCATTGCCGACCACAATATTCATCTGCTGATCTGGCAAAAAGATCGCTGCGCCATAAGCAAATCCAACATTTGACGCTTCATTGGGAATCGCGTTCGCCTCGGCAGCGCTGGTCGGCACTGGAGTAGCCGCGGGTGCGTTCGTCGGAGCAGGAGTTGCTGCGGGCGCGTTCGTTGGGGCCGGAGTCAGTGTCGGGGCAGTGGTCACCGCGGCAGTTACCACGGGCGTTCCTGTCACCCCAGGAACCGCCGTCGCAGCGGGCGGCGCGTTGGGCGGCGCGGTAGGCGTTGGCTGAGCCGGGATCGTGGTGGGTGGAATGCGAATGCGCTGCCCGACATAAATCAGGTTCGGGTTCGTAATGCCGTTGTAGGCCGCCACAATCGATGGCGCAAGATTATATTGCAGAGCAATGCGGAACAGATTTTCGCCGGGCTGAACCACATGAACAATTTCTTCCCCGCTTGCCGGAGGAGGCGTGACCGTCGGGGCAGGAGTCGCAGTGGTTACGACCGTCGCAGTTACCGCCGGAGCGGTAGCCGTCGCCGCTGGTAGCGTGGGCCGCGCGGTAGCGCCAGGGGCTGCGGTTACAGCGGGTGCAGTGGGTGTAGCCGTGGCCTGCTGAACGGTTCCGGGAATAACCAATACCTGACCCACATAAATCAGGTTCGGATTTGTGATATTGTTGGCCTGGGCAAGCGCCGTCATTGTCACGTTATATTGCAGCGATATCCGGTACAGATTTTCCCCAGCCTGGACCGTGTGCGTTGTTTGGCCGCCGTCCTGGGCCTGGCTTATGCTGGGTATCGCCATCAAGACGGCCAGAGCCAGAATAACCGTCATCAATCGTCGCACAAGCTGCATGGGATGTTGCCTCCTCGTGAGTGGGTAACACAGTTCACGTACATCATAATCCAATTCGGCTAAGAATGCCATTGAGACAGGCGTACCAAAAAGCCGGTGAAGGCATTCCCTCAACCGGCTTACCCATGATAAACGCATGGCACACAGCTACGGTTATGATCCGGACTACGGCATGTCAATATGAAGCAGCGTTCCTGTCTGCCGCCCATCGGGATAATAGGCAAACAGGTCCATGCTCATGATATGGTAGCCCGTTCCCGGCACGCTTGGAACGGGTGCGGTCCAGGGTGTCAAGAAATAGACCCACAGTTCCGAAGAGGCCGATCCCCCTACTCCGATGTCGCCCAGGGGGTTGACCTGATAGTTTGTGCCGCAGTCGAACATATTGGGGTCAACATGGCGGCATCCCGCATAGGCCGTTACCGTGCGCCCATCCGAGAGGCGAACCGTGAATCCCCACGGACCAGTCACCTGGGGAACCGGAATCCCACCGGATCCGGTCACATAACCGACCGTGCCCCATAGATTCGCCGTTCCCGGCTGGTAACGCCCGCCTGCAATCGCCGGGCTGACGCCTTTATTGCGAAGGGTAATGCTCATCACTGCCCAATAGGGTGAATAGCGTATCTGGCTCACCTGCAAAGCGACCAGATTATTCTGAGAGAAAGCCGCCATTTGCAGGAAAGCATCGCGCTGCATTTCAAAGGTGGCCGGATCACTAAAATTGTTCGGCCTGGGCAGAGCGCCCTGCGATGACGGCGCGCCGTTGAGCGTAATCGCCGTTGCCGAGCCGCTGGCTGGCTGCACCACTGGAACCGCCGCGCCCGCCGTTGGCTGGGGCAATATCACTGGAACGGTATAGCCGCTGGAAGGAATAATCAGCGTTTGCCCAACAAAAATCCGCGACACGTCGTAAATACCATTGATGGCAGCCAGCGCCGCCACAGAGACGCCATATTTTAGACTGATCCGGTACAGATTCTCGCCGGGCTGAACCACATGAGTTTTATTGCCAGCCACTGCGGCGGTCGTGGACGGGACAGCGAGCCGGTGGCACTACGGTTGCCGTTGTCGTTGTAGTAGTCGTCGTCGTTGTGGTGGTGGTCGTGGTTGTGGTCGTCGTACCAGTGCCCGCCGGGATAATCAACTGCTGCCCTGCATAAATCAAGGATGCGTTGACAATGCCATTTCTCGCCGCCAGGGTGTACAGGTCTACACCATAACGCTGCGCAATGCTGAATAACGTATCGCCGGGCTGGACCACATAGACCGTTTCACCGCCCTGCGCCAGGGTCGGGCCAATCGCTCCAAGCAGCACAACCATAAGCGCTAACAGAAATCCGAATCGCCGCATCATGGCGACCTCCCCTTTTTTGCACATCCTAATGGTATTCCTAGTTTAAGCCGAAACTTCGGAGGGTATGGTAATATAATTATTTGAATTGGCTAACGAGTTTCAAACAACTGCTGTCGTACCCGCTGGCAGCGGGGTACAATCAATCACACATCCCGGCCTGTCCGGGAACGATCACCGAAATAGTGAGGAGGTTTTTTCGTATGGTTGTTGTCAAGCCGTTCCGAGGAATCCGTTATAATCCAGACCGCTTTGAAAAGATGGAGGTCGTCGTCAGCCAGCCTTACGACCGCATCGGCGATGAACTCCAGCAAAGATATTATGATTTAAGCCCCTATAATATTGTTCGCATCATTCAAGGCAAAGCTGAGACCGCCGACTCTCCGGCTGGCCCCAACGTCTACACGCGGGCGCGCGATTATTTCCACCGCTGGGTCGATGAAGGCGTTCTCGTTCGCGAGGAACAGCCCGCCTTTTATGCTTATGAACAGACCTTCACCATCGATGGCAAGAGCTACACCCGCCTGGGAATGATCTCCGCTGTCGAACTGTCGGATTTTGACGAGGGGATCATCCTCCCCCATGAGCGCACCCACAGCGGCCCCAAAGAGGATCGGCTCCGCCTGCTGACGACGCTCGAAGCCAACACCGAGCAGATTTTCATGCTCTATCCTGATCCGCAGAACAAAGTGAATGCCCTGCTCCGCCAGGCGATTGGCAGCCGCAAGCCGGATATCGACCTGGTGGAAATCTTCGAGAACGGCGTGCGCCAGCGTGTCTGGCGGGTGACCGACCCGGACATTCTGCAAGCGATCCAGAAAGAAATGGCCCCCATGCGCAATCTGATCATTGCCGACGGCCACCACCGCTACGAAACCGGGCTGAACTATCGCAACGCCCAACGCAAGTTGCATCCCGACGCTCCCGCCAATGCCGCGTTTAATTAC
This sequence comes from uncultured Chloroflexia bacterium, assembly GCA_963753545.1. Classification (GTDB taxonomy): domain Bacteria; phylum Chloroflexota; class Anaerolineae; order Aggregatilineales; family Aggregatilineaceae; genus CAVWCQ01. Next base: position 2,191,144 of record CAVWCQ010000008.1, on the reverse strand, counting down.
GTAGCCGCAACGCTGGTCAGCATGGACGATCCGGGATTGGTCATCTTGCCGACCCACCGCGAAATCTGCAATTTTACGGCAACCACGCCCGCCCAGGTTTTGGAGCGCGCCAAAGCGCATTTTACGGTCGCGCCATCCAAAGATTTGCAGGCGACCCTTTCAAGCATCAACGCCAACCCAACCAGCCACGCTTTTGGCTTCTACGACGGCAAAGGGTTCTATACCCTGACCTTAAAGAACGACGCACTCGCCCAAAGCCTGATCGCAGAGGATCACTCGCCGGAATGGAAGGCGCTCACCGTCAGCATTGCCCACCGGATTCTGCTGGATCAGATCGCGGGAGTCCCGGCGCAGGGCATTGAAGACAAGTCCATGATCCGCTACCACCGCGATCCACAGGAAGCGGTGGACAGTGTGAACAAGGGTGAAGGCAATTTCGTCTTCTTCCTCAGTCCAACGCGCATGGAACATATCAAGGCGGTTGCCGGGCACGGCGAAAAAATGCCGCAGAAGAGCACCGATTTTTATCCCAAGGTGATCTCCGGCCTCACGCTCCTGCCGCTTGGCCCGAAGGAAAAACTCTAGTCGTTTGTTTGCAGAATCTTGTGCGGTATTTGATTTCTTGCAGGGGCGGGTTCATGAACCCGCCCTCCTTCATAACAACTGCCGCGTGTTGAAAGCGAGTATCTTCGATGAACGCAGCCGAGGCGTTTTCCAAAGCAACCCTCTATACGGATCAGACCATCTACGCCTTGCTTCACCTGCCTGCCGCGGCAATCACGGTGGCGGCGGGTGTGCTGGCCGAAATTGGCACCGCGTTCAGCGCTCTGATTGTGGACAAAGACGAGGTGACGCTCGTCCTGCCTCGCGCTGAATGGGAGGAGTTCGCCAACCGCCTGCCGGACTATCAGGCTGGCCCTGACTACCGCCTGATTACGTTTGATATTCCGATGGATCTTGAAATTGTCGGCTTTATGGCGCTCATCAGCGGCGTGCTGGCCCAGGCAAACATCCCGATCATGGCCTTCAGTTCCTTCGAGCGCGATCATCTGCTGGTCCCGGCGGATCGCTTTGAGCCCGCCTGGAACGCGCTGCACGCCGCCCAGCATTAATTAGTTGGTTTTCCGTTAGAATTGGGTATAAAATGAAGCAATGGATTCAAACTTCTTTCTGCTAAACAACGACAATCTTGTGCCGCGGGACCAGGTGCGGATCACCCGCCTGGAAGCTTCCCCCTACCCCGATGGGCACCGGGTCAAGGTCGAACTGGACGTTACGCCCTTCCGCGAACGGCCCAATTTTGAGATCAGCATGCGGGATAAGACCGGAAAGCTGATCGCAGGAACGAGCGTCGTTGCCAGCATGCAATTCAAGATGGAGTTTGTGCTGCACCTGCGCGGTGTGAGTGAACCCGCCGGCGACTATACCCTGCATGTCGCGCTCTATTATGACGACATCAACGCGCCGCAGGATAGACAGGAGATCGCCCTGCATATTGCCTCGGCAGACAGCGGCACGCAAGGCCCACCAGGGGCGTAAGTCTTGGGGAACAGGTTCAACATCGGATATACTACACGCGCACTCATTTCAGCAACGTACAAGGCGTTAGGAAACTGTGGCCAGAAAAAAGCTCGGCAAGTACGAAATCATTGATCGCATCGGACGCGGCGGAATGGCCGAGGTTTACCGGGGATATCATGCAGCACTCGACCGTTATGTCGCAGTGAAGCTGCTGCACCCCTTCCTGGCAGATGATCCCGAATTTAAAGATCGCTTCGAAAATGAGGCCCGCAACGTCGCCAAGCTCAAGCACCCGAACATCGTGCAGGTTTACGATTTCGAATACGACTCCGAGGGCGAGAGCTATTATATGGTCATGGAGCTGATCAACGGCCCGACGCTGAAAGATCGGTTGTTCGAGCTGATCAGTTCCGGCGAACGGCTGGGCATTGGCGAGGCGATTCGCATTGTCAAAAGCGCTGCCGAAGCGCTCGCCTACGCCCACCAGCGCAGCATGATCCACCGCGACGTGAAGCCCGCCAACCTGATGCTTGACGAGGATCAGCGCGTCGTCCTGACCGACTTTGGCATCGCGAAGATTGTCACCGGCACTCAGTTCACGGCCAGCGGCGGCATGGTTGGCACACCTGCCTATATGGCTCCCGAACAGGGTCTGGGCGAGGCAGGCGACGAACGCTCCGATCTGTATTCGCTCGGCGTAATTTTATACCAGCTTGTCATCGGAAAATTACCCTTCGATGCCGAAACACCGCTGGCGATTATCCTCAAACACCTCAACGAGCCGCTGCCCGCCCCACATGAACTGATGCCGGATATTCCGCAGGATTTGGAGCACGTTATCTGCCGGGCGCTGGCAAAAGATGTCGAGGAGCGCTACCAGTCAGCCGCCGATTTCGCCGCCGATCTGAACCGGCTGGATGAAACAGGCCATCTCCTGCCCATCTACGAGGCTGCGGCACGTCCTGCCAGTTCCACCCAGGAAGCACCTGCTGCCAATGTCACGCTCGAAGCAACCATACCGAGCCGTCCCCCAGGCTTTGGCACAATCGGCGCTCCTGGTCGCCTGCGCTTCACCTGGGTTTTGGGTCTGGTCGCCGGGATTATCCTGGTGGTCTCGCTGGCCCTGATCGGTTTTGGCTCCGATGGGTCGCCGTTTTCCAGCATTTTGGGATCCAAAAGCAGTGATACACCGCAGGCCACGCTGACGGCTCTTGCTCTGGTTCCCCCCGTCAGCACCGAAGACTTAACGGCAACGGCCAATGCCGCCATCACCGAGACGCCCAGCCCGACAGCAACGGTTCCGACGCCAACGCAGACGCCCCGGCCCAGCGCTACGCCAACACTGACGGAGACACCAGACTCTGACGCCATCGCCGCTGCCGACGGACACCCCTACCCCAACATTCACGCCGTCCCCAAATATGACGGGCACCGCGCTGGCAAATTTCTATGAGACACAATCGGCGGCGACGCCAACACCCAACATGACGCAGACACTTGCCGCCTGTTCGTTTGAATTTATCGTCGCGCAGCCCGAAGACTATAACCAGCCGCCCAACGTCAACGCGGTGAACGAACCGCGTCTGGTGGAAGCTAACAAACGGTTCTCGTTTGAGTTGGTGCTCCTCAATACGGGAAGCTGCCCCTGGCCCTCAGGAGCGCGCCTGACCTATAATGAAGACCTGACCCTCAATCCCGGCACCAGTGTCGATATGACCCCGCTCCAGGATGCCTGCGACAATTCCGACATTCGCCCTGGAATCAACTTTGCCGTGCAGCAGCGCTCTAACTTCCGCCTGGACGGTGAGGTCGATATTGAGGAAGAATCGTCCCCGATTATCTTCCAGGGAACCGCGCCCAGCGTTTATGGCTGCTATTACGGTGTGTGGGATTTGCTCTACCCGAACAGCAACACACCTATGGGCCGTCCTTTACTGCTGGCGATCCGCGTTTGGGGCGGCGGCAGATAACACTACCAACGCACAATATAAAAAAACAGGGCAGCCAGATAAGGTTGCCCTGTTCGTTTAGTTGATATGGCTCTGATCCAGCAAAGCCGCGCCTTCTGTTACGCGGGAACCGCCCGCACAACCAGCCGCTGCGAGAATACGCCGTAGGACTCGTCCCAGTTGGTGCAGGTCAGGAGTGTGAGGGTTGGCGTGTTTGTCGGAGCCGTGACCGTCCAATCCTCCGGATCGACTGCTGTCACGTTCTGGACCACGAAGTGCGATTCCTGATCGCCCTCCATCACGATGATCTCATCGCCCGGCTGCAAGGTATCCAGTCCCCAAAACGGGCCGGGGTTCGCCGTGCCAAGCTGCACATGCGCCGCCAGGACAGTATTGCCCCAGGTCGGTTCGAGCCAGGTTGTCCCTTCCAGCCAGCCCACGTAGAAGCCTAATCCGCTCACGTCCCACTGCCGGTCTTTGATCGGCATGGAGACAATGGGGACTGGGGCCTGGAACTGATCGGCCAGTTTGGGAATCAGCAGGTAGCGCGGCCCGGCAGGTTTGGGTGCAACATAATACGTTGCGGTCGGCGGAAAGACAAAGGTCGGCGCGCCGCCGTTATTGACCTGGGGCGAACCCGCCCCAGGTGTAGTCTCGTTCGTTGGCCCGCTGGGCAGACCAGCGACAGGTGTCTTCTGAGCCTGATCGTTGTCCTTCTGGCCGCTGTCGGACACCATCAGGGCGACAGCGCCCACGACAGCCGTCAGCGCGACGACCAGGAAGACTCCCGCCACGATCATGCGGCGGTTGGAGGTCTGGGCGCTCATCAGGATCATGAGCGCCCCCGACAAGACAATTCCAAACAAGGTTGGCAGATGGCCGTGGTGGGGGCTGTGAGGAGCGTCTTGAATGCCAGTTGCAGGCAAGTTCTCGACATCCGCGCCCACAGCCACCGTATCCGTCGAGCACATCTGCTGTCCACCATCGCGCGCGGCGCAGACCACATTCGATATCTCCGCCGGGCTAGCGACATTGTCTCCAACCATCGTATTGATAGTCAGGGTGACAATCGCGCCAGGACTCAACGTTCCGGTAGAGACCGTCACGGACTGCCCGTCAACCAGCGCCGCCCCCAGAGTGGTGGTCGCGGAGTTGACGATAAGCGTATCCGGTACCGGATCGCTGATGGTGACGTTGGACATCGGGTTGGTGTTGCCATTGCGAACCGTGATCGTCCAGATCACCGGATCGCCCGGCTGAGCAGCGTCCACGTCCGCGGTCTTGGTCACAATCGGATCAACCGCGTTGGGATCCAGCGGCGCTTGAGGCGTGCCGGGCGTGCCGGGCATCGTCGGAATAGCCGTCGGCTGCACGAAGGGTATCAGGTTCACTGAGGCAAACTGCGACACCGATCCGCTCGACAAGACGCCCACCCCGGTCACGGTAGCCGTGAACATGTAGGGCCGCGTCATGTCTTCGATCTTGGACACGATAGCAACAACGGATTGGTTGGGTTCCAGGAAGGTCGGCGCAATTGCCAGGACACCGCCAGCCTGCCGTCTTACAGGGTTATCGACCAGCATGATCCCGTTCATCTGGTTCGGATCAGCACCGGTCAGATTGATAATCCAGGTTCCAGTCAGGCTCTCGACACGCACCGAGCCTGTATTGCGGATCGTGACCGTGTAGGTGACGTTGCTGCCCGGCGTTGGATTGGTTGGAGCAGCGGTGACCGTAACCGAGATAGCGGGCCGCAGAATGGTGAGTGTGACCGTGTCCTGCGTCGGGTGCAGGGTAAAGAACTGGTTATCGGCCCCCAGGTAGAGCTCGTAGTAACCACCCGCCGCCACGAGCGTAGCCGTTGAAGTGACTTCCGTCAGGCCGATCACAAATGGATTGGTCGTCGAGACGGGACGCTGCTCCCAGGCAGAAGAACCTCGATTTGCGATCTTCGTGCTGATTAGCTCCGTATCGCCCTGACGGACTGCCGTCGAGCAGACCTGCAGGCGAGTATCGGTCGTGGTCAGCTTCAGGTGGCAGGGCTCGGTGCACAGTACAGTCGCGTCGCAGCCAATCGGTGAAGCGCCATTGTTGGGCAACGTGATGCGGTAGAGGATACCACCCTGGTTAGGCAGCGCGCCTGTCGCGCCAGGAGGCAGGATCACCTGGAGATCAAGCCCTGAGTTGGAGATCGACCAGATCGAAGTCGAGGGTATCCGTATCCTGAACGGCATCGGTTCCGCCCATGCCCGCCGAAGCCACCGTGAGGGTTCGCGTCAGGGCGGCAGGTTTGTATGCGGGCAGAGCTTCCGGCGCAGTGAAGGTACAGGACACCACGGCTGAGTCAGTCGTGCCGAGCGGGTCAAACGCGGCCAACGTAGCCGCACCCGTTGGCGTGCAGGTTACACCGGGGATATCAAAGGTGATCGTATGCGTCAGCCCGGTGATCGGGACCACGCCCATGTTGTTCACGGTGAATTCGGCGGTGGCCTGTTCACCCGTCTGGATAGTCGTCAGGTCGGTAGTTACGCCGCCCGATGTCACCCGCTGGTAGACACGGACATTCGTGATATCGATAGCCGTCCGCAGCAGGTTCGCCGATGCGGTTGCTGTGCCTTGCGTCACCGGACCGTGCCCGGTATCAGCCGAGACCGTCACGCTGTTGTCAAGAGTCGCTGCGTTGAAGCGTGGAACAATCGCGCCAACGGTCAGTGTTGTTGTGCCGCTCGGGAAGGTCGCGGGTAGGGCGGGCGTCCATGTGATCGGGATCGCCTGGGTATAGCCAATCATGCTCGGTGTATCCACAACCGTCGCAGCAATCGCTGTCGTGCTCAGATTGGTGACTACAACCGTAAACTCAACCGGATCGCCCACGAGTATAGGAGCCGGAGTGGTCGGTGAGAGCGCCTTTGTCACGGTGAACAGTTGGACCGGAACATCGCTCGTAGCGTTGTCCTCATAGGTCGCTGGGTCAGCCGCATCAAAGGTGGCCGCATCGCTGAGAGACACATAGGTCGTGTTCGTGAGGAGTGTATCCGCCCACCACGCTGGCACCGTAATGGGCCGCGTGACCGTCCAGGTCATACCCGGCTGCAAATCGGGAACCAGGATCGCGCCCAGAGTGTCATTCGTGGGGTCATTCGCAGGATCGATTTCCAGGCCAGGGATCGCTGGGTTATGCGGGTTGTAGATATGGGCACCAGAGACAACCGAGGTGCCGATGTTACGCACCCTGAAGGTAAAGGTCAGCGGCGAGTTAGGCTGGACAGGAGCGGTATACGTCACATCCTGCATGACCAGCAACTGCGCGTTGGGGTTGGACACAATGCCGACAGCGACTGTCGCCTGTCCCGTATATACGGTGCCTGTGAAGTCTTGCCGATCATTCCCCGTCACCTGGATCGTATTGACGAGTTGATCCAGTCCGGCACTGACTTGCACCGGTATCGTAAACGAGAAGGAGTCTCCCGGAACCAGCGGACTCTTGATCACGTTTGGCGGGGGAGCGAAGTTCGGGATCAATTCTACGATAGATGTCGCAGGATCGAAGTACAGTGAAACGTTACCGACATTCCGCACGGTAATGGTGAAGTTGACCGTATCTCCCGGTGCGGCAAACGGAACGCTGGCCTGCTTGGTGACATAAATGCCGCCCGTGCTGGCAGTACCGCGATCTGCGCCGAGGCCGAGTCAGAGATGGTCTGGGCGGGTTATTCAGGTCGGTGACCAGGCCGCTGACGTACAGTGTGGAGACGATAGGGCCAGGAAGCTGAGCATTAGGCACCGTGCAGGTCACATTGTAGGTTGCCGACGGGGCCAGAGTTGCTATCACGATTGCCGAAGGATCAGTAATGCACAACCCGCCATCGTCAAACCTGACGTCTGTGACAGGGGCCGTGCCCAGGTTATGAACCGAGTAGGTAAACGTCGCTGGATTACCCTGAAGCACGAAGCTGGTCAGCGGCGTGTTCGAGACGACGAGATTCGTGTTCGAGATGAAGATCCGCGCGGTGCTTTCCGCCGTATAGGTCTGAGTGCCCTGAACCGTCGTAGCTGTTGCGGACGCACTCACCGTATTGATATACGGGTCGGAAATCGGCAACGGTGATGGTGCGGGAAGCCCGCAAAATCACCTGCTGTGACGGGATGAGTGTCGTCGGAGGCGTTACATCAAACGCGCTGACGTCGGGGTCCAACTCCGTGATGGTCAGGTTAGTGAGCTGAAGCATCCCGGTATTGCGGATGATATAGGTGAAGAACACCGTATCACCGATAGCGGCGGTCGTCTGATCAGCGATCTTCTCAATCGAGAGTCCACCCGGCCTGTTGATCGACACCGTAGCCGAAGCTTCGTCTGTGACCAGTACACCGTTCTGGAGACCCTGTGCAAAAGCCGTATTGATTAACGGCGACGGATCGGACAGTGCCAGCGTGTGAGTGAAGGTGCAGGAATCAGATACCCCTGCCGCAAGCGAAGTTGCCAGTGTGTTGCAGTCCGAGGCCGGGTCCGAATTCATCGGATCGGACACCTGGATCTGGTCGATTGTCTGACCACCCGCCAAAGGAGCCAGGTTCTGGATGGTCAACGTGTAGATGACATTGGAACCGACGATGCCCTGCGTCACATTGGCCGACTTGGTGAGATACAGGTCGCTGCTAACCAGATTGACCGTCGCCCGCGCCGAGTCAAACACGGTGAGCGGCGGATCGTTCGGGTTTTCCGGGTCAATGGGTGCCTGAGCAGATACTGTGACCACGTTTTGATACGGATCAGTGGCGGTTGTTGGGACCGTTACCAGATACTTCACCCACACATCACCACCGTTGTCGGCAAGTTCCCTTCCTGACAGCAGCGTATTGATAGCGGCAATGTCTCCCGGTACAGCCGTCGGGTCGCTTACCGTAATGTTGTGGATAGGCAGCGCGCCGGGGTTGCTGATATGCAGATAGTAGGTAACGGTTCGCGTTGCACTCGCGGCATTTAAGACATGCACGCAAGGATCGAGCATGGTGCTGTCTTCGATACCCGCGTCGGGGTCTGTGCCAACACAGGCAAACTTCTCAACATCGACCTGAACGGGCTGTACCTCGACACTGGTCTGAGCGGTACCAATGACCGTCGCGCCTGTTGTCGTATGGGCTGAGACCGTCACCTGGTTCACAAAGGGGTTCGTGTCCGACAGCTTGAGTTTGTAGGAATAGGATGGCAGCGTGAATGATTCGCCCAAGTCCAGGAAACCATCGGGGCTCAGATCGGTATCCTCATAGGTTGTTGTCGTGCCCGCCGGCATATGCGGGTCAAAGAACACCAGACGGTCAATTTTTGCATTTTCCGAGCCGGTATTCGTGACCGTGACCGTGTAGAGGATCGTTCCACCAACGGGAGCCGCCGGAACGGAGGCCACTTTCACGACGCCGATACCCTCTTCACGCACGTCTATCGTAGCCGACGAACGGTCCCGAACGCTCGTAGCGCCAATATTGGCTGTGACTTCGACAATATTCGTGAACTCGTTGGCATCGATGGGCGGGTTCACAACCACCGCTACCGTTCCGGTGATCTCTTCACCCGCAGGCACCCCCGCAATCGGATCGTAGGATTGCAGATAGCGCGGGCTGGTCGGAGTAGTGTAGGCAAACCCACAGGTATCAACCGCCGGGTCTGGATCGAGTTCCGGGCAGTGGACCACATCCAGCGTGAACTGGACATTGCCCGTGACATCGGTGACCACAATGTTGGTGATCGGGGTATCGCCCGTATTGAGGATCGTCACATCATATTTGGCCGTGCTTCCCCGAGTCGCTGCGCCTTCCTGAGCGCGCTTGCTCACGCGCATAGCCGACTGAAGGATATCAACGGACGCCGTAGCTTCGACCCGCAGTGTGTGCGGCTGCCCCACAACCGGGATGGGCTGTCCATCCGGCCCCAGGACGTCACCTTCCACCGTCACCGTATTGATGAACGGGTCGCGCGCCACGTTGCCGTTACTGTCCGCCAGGGGCATGGTCAGCGTGTAGTTATAGAACTGCGTCTGGTAGGGGGCCAACGGAAGCGGGTTCCCATTACTATCCACCCGCGTCCAGACTTTCGGAACGCCACCTTCAAGGAGTTCAGGATCGGTTGCGGTCAGATTCACCACATTCGTCTTGCCGATATTGGTGATCGCGATCCGGTAGCTGACTTCATCGCCGGGCTGGGCCACGGTCGTTGAGGCGGTCTTACGGACCAGCAGTTGGCTGGCCGTGACGGCGACAGAAACTCGCGTTGAATCTTCCACCGCCGCGCCATTCCCGCTGCCGTTCATTACACCAGTGACAGATGCCGTGGTGATGAGAGGATCGGGATCATTGATAGAGATCACACGTTGATAGGTACACTGCGCAGCCTCGCCCGCAGCCAGGGTTCCCGTAAACGGCCCATTTGTGGACACGTACTTAAAGCAGTCCAAAATCTGCGGATTAGCCGAGCTTGAACCCAGATAGCTGTCCGAAATGTCACTCACTGTGATGGGATAGTCCGAGCCGGGCACATGCATGTTGTGGACAGTGATGGTATACGTCACCGTATCCCCGGCGAACGCGATGTTCGACGTGACAAACTGGAGATTTCGATGTCGCGTCCCTTAAAGTCGATCACGGCCTTTCCGGTAGCGACGACGTCATAGGTTCCTGCGGGCGCGACTGGCGTTCTACCCTTGATCGTGACTGTGTTGGTCATCGGATCGGGTAACTGGCCCGTCGGGAACAACTCCGGCGTGCAGACATGCACGGTCTCTCTGCCCAACAGCATATCATTGGCATGGCCAGGATACGCCAGTGCCACGGCAGACGTAAAGTATGCTTGCAGGTTCTGGGCAGTGATGCCGAAGTTCAGCAGGGACGGGTCATCGAGGACGATGCCTTCGATGGGGCCAACACCCACAGTGTTCAGGTTGGTTACGTCGAAACAGTACTGGAACGACTGATCTATATAGACCGTAACCATGCCATTGGTCGGCGTAATCTCGCCACCTGTGGGACTCCATACCGATTTTTCGATGGCCAGTTTCGCGTCTTGGAGGTCCACCGTCACAATCGTATGGGCTTCAATCGGTATCCTCAGGTACTGCCCCGGATCTTGCGGATCAGGAACCACTACCGTCGCTGTACCTGAAAACGTATTTTGCAGGGGATCAGGATCAGTAGCCCCGATGGTGTACGTCTGCGTGATCGGGTTAGTCGCCAGCGGCAGCATCTCGTCGGGCAGCATGGTCACATCGTTAACGATGAACACATCCGGTCGCCGCTCGTCCCACGCCGTGACGTGTTCGAGTGTGTAGGTGCTGCGGTTGTGTACCCAGAACTGATAGGTAACATCCTGCCCTCGCGCCGGAGCCGGCGTGATATTTTGAGGATCTTGATCAGTTCGAGTGGATTCGTCGTCTCAACCTCAGGAGCGACAATGGTCGTAAAGAACTTATTGCCGTCCATATCCTGGAACTCGACGGTAACCGTATTGACCAGCGGGTTCGGGTCGGTTGGCTGAACGGTGTAGGGGATCAGCTTTGGCGCAGGCAGCGCTGGCGGGAATGTCGGCGGCGCTGTCGGGTTACTGCCGGTTGCCAGGTCGATCTGGGCTTCCAACTGTCCAGACGAAGAATCGACAAACACCCCGCCCGATCGGTCAAACGGCAGCAGGATTGGCTGCTTGGTGACGGTATCGGTGACGCTGGTGATCAGGTATCTGTCCCAGGGCGCATCAGTGGGGTCCGCCACGGTCGCCAGCATCAGGCTGTAGGTAACCGTATCGCCGGGGAAGGCCAGCAGTTTATCTGGCTGTTTGAAACCGACGATAGGCGAGTACAGATAATGCTTTGGCTTGGGCGAGAATACGCAGGCCCGCGGAATGCCGTTCTGCGTCATATTGACGGTGACTGTTTCCGGCATGTAGTCATCTTCGAAACCGGGTTTACTCCCATAATACTTGGGTTCAATCAGCATCTCGAAGGACGGGACAGTCAGAGCCGGGTCTTGCACATAAGCAATCCCGAATCCGTCAAGCGAACCTCCAACACCCAGCCCGCTTATGGGGATCGTTGGCTGTCCGGGCCAGCGCAGGGTATCCGTGACCGACTGAATCGTTACGGGTTGGCTGCTTTGGTTGAACAGTTCAATCTCCCAGCGCAGTGTCTCGCCGGGGATATCCTGGGGGAAGTCATCGATATTGGTGACATTGAAAAACACCTGAACCGCACATTCCAGGCTCACGACAACCGTTGCCTCGGCTGTCAGGACTGCCTGGTCAGCCGAGCGCTTGCCGGAAGCGAGGAACGTGTTCACCAATGACGAGCTTGTATCGCCCGCAGCAATGGTATACTGGTAGGTCGCCGTAGCAGTGGTACGGGGAACGGCTGCGCTCGTAGGACTGAGTACACCCACAATCCCACCATTTTCGGTCGTGTCCCACCCTGTAAAGCTGCCAACTGAAATTGTATTCTGATCATCCAGCAGCGTATCAACCACCGTATCGATGCGCATTTGTTGGCTGTACGAATGATTGACGATGGTCACCGTGTAACCGACGGTATCTCCCGCAATCGCCTCTTCTGTATTCGCTTCCTTTATTACCTCAAGCTGCGGGATGACATCAAATTCGATTTGCTGCGTTGCCGAGACACCGCTGCCATCTTCATTCCTTCTCGGCCACAACAAGCAGGGACAACGTGAACGTCTCATCTTAAATCTGGTCAGGCTCGATCACGTCGCTAAAGGACCCGTTCCACACCGTGTTCCGGTCACTCAGCGTAAAGAGCGACCCAACCTCCTGGTAGCCCCCTCCTGCCAGCGGTTCGTTCAGGTTATAGGCCTTCAGGTTGTAAAGCGGTATGGGTTGGCCCGTCAGATTGGTCAGGTTCCGAACGCTGAATGTAAACGTCCGGGTATCCTTCTCAACGACCTGTAGCGGGCCGTCGATGCCGAGTACGATACCGAGTTCGACATTCACAACTTGAACGGTCGTTGAGGCCGTGATCGACACAGCCTTCCCGGAATCGTCCTCCCCGGTGATGAGCACTTCAACCAGCACCGGACTTTTTGCTGCGTCAGCCGTCACAAACTGGTGTTGGAAGGTCCACCCTGCCGGATCAGCAAAGGGTAGGAGTTCTGTAGCAAGAATATGCGGCGAGGGATGATCACTCATGTAATCATAGGTAGTCGCGCCATATACCGTATAGGTCGCCGTGAGATTTTCAGGGCCAGCGCGCCAACATTGAACAGGTTGAGAGTGAAATCGACGGGTGGGTCATTCACGCTGACAAAACCGTCGGCTCCCACATCAGCCGTCAATTCGGCGTTTACCTGTGCATCAGAAATATCGATAGTGGCTGCTCCGCGGTCCTTGAGAGGTGGCGGTTCGGTTGGCGTAGCAAGGCAGTCTGAGTCAGCCGTCGCTTCAAAGATGATTTGCAGCGGGTCTTTATTCTGGCCTGTTACCTGGTAGGTCGTGCTGCCGCTTGCTGATTCGTCTGGTCCCAGGTTGCCCGGCGACGCGGGATTGGGCCACGCCAAACTCACATTGGGAACAATAACCGTCTCTGTACCCAGGTCTGGATCCCGCAGGATTTCTTTCACCACGACATGGCACAAATTCGCCAGCGACGTATTGTGGACGGTCACCTGGAATTCGGCATCCGCGCCGCGCAGAATCGCGCCGCTTGCGGGCCGGACAACGGTCACCGAGACATTCAGGTTGGGATTCACAATGTCTACAATGACCTGATCTTCGGCGACCACGATATGATTATCCGCCGTTGATCGCCCAGCCACCCGGACCCTCGTAGCAAGTGGATCAGCGCCATTGGGATCGGTTGGGATCGTGTACTTCCAGGTCATTTCAATTGCATTCGCATCACCCGGCCAGATCAACGTGGGAATAATGGTTGGCAGCGGGCCGTTGCTCAAGGTAGGGGGATCGAGCGGGACAAAAGCAAGGTCCTGGATCGATGTGGTCCCTACGTTTTTGATGAGAGCATGGAAGGTGATCGTATCGCCCCGCTCCGGCGGCCTGGGAAGATCAGGCGTGTAGGTCAGCTCGACCTCAAGCTGCGAAGTGACGAGTGGGATAGTTACAGCAGAACTGGCGCTAACCGAGGTGGCCACTTCAATGCCCGTCGCGGTCGCTGTCACAATGTTCGCCAGAGGGCTCCGATCCGTTGTCTTGATTATGTACTGGTATTGGTACAGGACCTGTTCGCCAGGATCAAGAATATCCGCCCCTGGCGGATTCGGACGGCGGCCCAGCATGCTGTCGTTCACAATCAGGTGGTTAAGCTGAATACCGCTGCCCGCCGGGTTGGTGACAACAACCTGATAAAGGACCGTATCGCCCGGAGCCGCATCGCCGCTGGTTGGATAGACGTAGGCGGGATCGCCGGGCCGCGACACGCTCACGATCGTTTTGCTGACGTTAATCTTGGGGACGAACACCTCTACGACAACGCTTTGAACGTCGATGGTGACAGGATTTCCAGCACCAACGACGTCGCTGGCGGTTACCGTTCCCGTCACCTGAAAGCTCGGCGGAAGCGGATCCCAGTCAGGGCGATTTAACCGTAAAGGTGCACGATGAAGTCGCTCCGACAGGTGTTGCCGGTAGTGGGAAGGGCGCTGTCCAGCCGGCGTTCGTGCCACAGGCCGTAGCAGCGGCCTGAAATTCATTAACGAGAGGGGTAGCAGGGTTCGGATCGTCAGGCGCAAACGACAGGCTGTTGATGGCCACCGCGCGCGTGCTCCGGACAGTGATGGTGAAGGTCGTGTCCTCGTTGCCGTTGACGGGCGTATTAGGCCCCACACGGATAAAGGGAGAGGGATCGAGGACGATGCCCGGGCCAACGATGCTGATACCTTGATTGGTCCCATAATCTGTATACGTCAGGTTATCAAGGTCATTATGAGGCGTTGCCCCAGCAAGGGAACTGCCCGTCGTGCGGACGTGCAATATACTATTCGAGAATGTGTCTGGAATCACATACGAAATAAACCCATATGCCTGCTGGCCAGCATTCAGTTGCTGCGGAGGATTACCAGCGGGCCAAACAAGCGTGGCGTCTATAGTCGTCGTGCCTGACCCCGGTGGGGTGATCGAATTGGTGTCGGACCCCCAGATCGTCGCATGACCGCTGACATTGGTCAGGGTCGTGGGGGTGCAGCCCACAGCGCTCGTATTCGAGATAACAACCATGATGGTGATCGTATCACCGACCACATGGGGGTTCGCCGTATCCGTGGTATAGCCATAATACGGAGGTGTCGTATTCGGTACCCCATTCGGAGGCGGCCCACTGTTCGGCAGCACGACCTGCCCAACGACGCCGAGCGCACAGTCACCTGCCTGTCGTGCAGGAAGTGAATCGGTCGATGGATCCGGCACCGTGTCGGCAGGAACAGGCTCCTCACCGGGTGACGCGGAATCGACGCGAGCCGTTCCCGGCTGCGTTGATTGCCCCGTATCGGTCGCCAGAGCCATCTGAACCTGGCTTAATAACAGTGCCAGAATAAAGAACAAACGAAATGCAGGTATCAGTTTTTTGACCATCGGAACTCCTCAGGGATAAGTTCCACCAACGAAAATGGGAACAGTATTAATGTATGAAGTCATAACGAAAAATGCCCGTATGATTAGATTACCATAAATATTGTCAATAGCAGGTAGTTATTTATTCTCATTCAGAGCAAAGTTTACAATTCTTCACATTTCTTGCAGTACCTCCCTATAAACCTGGAAAAGCGTTTCGGCTGCAATTCCCCAATGGTAACAGTGCTGCCCAAGCAGCCGCGCTCGTTCGCCCAGTGTTGCCCGTAACCGCGCATCCTGCATGTCCAGCAATCCCTGTCGCATCGCCTCAACGCTCGCCAACTCCATTACAAGGCCGCACTGCTCCGCACGCACGATTTCCGCAATCTCACCAACTGGAGTGACCAGCAGGGGACGCCCAGCACCAAAAGCAAAAAAAGCAAGGTTAGGCATAAAGTAGAAACTGTTCGGGTCGTGCGCGTCCAATCCATAATACACGACATCGGCAGCGCGCACCATTGGCGGCACCTGCTCTAACGGAACATGACCCAGCCAGCAAATCTTCGCGCAGCGGGCGGCGGACTGTTCAACCAACAGAGCCTGCGGGCCAATTCCCCCTATCGCGAGCCAGACGCGCTCCATAGTAGGGATAGCTTCCAGCAGCGGCGCGATCAGGCGATCGGGCGTCAACATGCCCACATACATGATCAGCAGCGCGTCTTCAGGAATACCGAGCGACCGCCGCACAGCAGGCCCGATTTCGATTGAATCCGCCTGGTTCACAAATGGCGGATGGCTATTGTGGACCACCTGGACGTGCTTACAGCGGGCGCGATAGCGAATCGCCAGCCGTTCCCCAACCGTAATAATAGCGGCTGCGCGCGGAGCCAGCAGCCACTCCAATCCATCGAGTATCCGGCTGAATAGGGATCCCACACTGGCCCGCACCATACCTGGATAATACTCACGCGCGTCGTAGATAACGGGAACACCCGTCAACCAGTGATAGAGCAGAGCAACAGGCAGCATATCCAGATCGTTGGCATGGATCACGGAAGGACGCGCCCGCCGCAGTTCGCCCAACAGCCGCAGCCAGAAATGCAGCATGGGCACTATCAACCGGAGTCCTGTGTGGTATCCGGCTGGAATATGAATCCGGGTCACGGTAACTAGCTGTGGATCGCCAACTCGATGTGCTTGCCACTGCATGGCAGCCAGCCCAGGCGGAGCAAATTCCAATTCGTGAGCAGGCAGTTGGCCCAGTCGATCCCAGGCGAGCACCGTCACTCGATAGCCTGCCAACGCGAGGGTCTGTGCTTCCTTTTGCACGCGCACATCCGGCGCGTACTCCCTGGAAAACAGCATTACGACATGGGTCATCGCAGGATCGACCGGTAGATAGCGTCCAGTTTGGCCGCTGCCGTTTGCCCGTTCAAGACATGTTGTGCATCCTTGACCTGCGCCCGGTAATGGGCCTGCTGATCGGGGGATAGGATGCAGTTGATGGCATCCGCGATAGCCGCTGGCTGCTCAGAAGAGGCCACGATCCCAAGATCGAACTGCCGCACGATGCGCGCCAGAGCAAAGGTAGGGGACGCAACAATTGGCAGACCTGCTGCGACAGCTTCAAACAATTTCGCTGGCAAGGTGGCCTCAATATGCCATAAATCGGATCGGAGCAGGACCGCTGCTGCATCCGCCCCACAGATGACCATTGGAACCTCCTCTGGTCTGACAGGAGGCACAAAAAACACCCGCGTTCCAATGTCTAGTGATTGGGCCAGGCGGGCCAACGCGCCCGCTTCCTGATCGGCTCCCACAAAGACAAGCGCGATATCGTTGGGCAGCAGGCTGGTGGCCTGCACCAATTCGGTCAGGCAGCGCCCCCGGTTAGTGAGATCACCCGTATGTACAATACAGCGCCGCCCTGCCCCAACTATCGCGCGCAGATCGACTGGGGCGGGCGTCTGCTCACGAACCGGATCAATCGTATTCAAAATCACGGCAGGGCGCGGTATCCGATACCACGAAGCCATCACTCTCGAAATGGGGTCGCTGACGGTGATCACTGCACCAGCACGGCGGGCCAGATATTGTTCGACAGCCATAAAGGCAGGGCGGGTTAGCTCATGCCAACGATTAACCCATGCTGATCGAACGGGTGGCTGAAACAGATAGAGTTCGTGCGAGTCATAGACAACCCGCGCAGATCGCTGCCGGATAAGCTGTGCCAATGTGATCAGAAGCAGTGCCGGGAAATCATGGGCGTGGTAGGCTCTCGTTGTGGCACGATTCAGAGCGCGGATGATCTGCACCGCTTGCAGTCCATGCCGGAACCAGCGCCAGGGGCGGCGCTTGTTGGCCCCAAACCGCGCATAGCGCACCCGCCGCAAGGTAAATCCTTGCATGATTTCTTCGTCGGGCAGCGTTCCATACGATCGTTGCGTGCCAATCACGAGCACGCGCCACCCTGCGGCGGCTAAGGCGGCGGCTTCACGGCGAACTCGCCCGTCGTGCGAAACATCATTGAGAACCAGCATGACACTATCATAAATAGGTGCAGACAACAGATTAGCCCCGCCTCTATCCGAACAACAGTGCAATTATTGATGTTTTTTTATTCTTTGCAAATACTTTTAACTCCCCTTTTTCTGTCGACTGGCAGAAGGTAAGCATAAAGTACTATGGTTTTTGACCCTTGTGGCATCGGGTTTTATGATAACAATCAATTTAATTTTAATGATTATGATAGCGTCTGATGACTATACGAAGCAGATCGGATTATTTTTGTTCAGTTCATTTGTCAAAAAATGCGCGTATAATATCTTCAATCATCGTCTATCCTACAGGGGAGAATTGCATCATGGTTTCATGGGCCGCATGCTACCCGAAGTTGGCACGCCCTCTCTTGATTTTGGCTCTGCTGCTGCCGCTTCTCATCGCTCCACTGTTTCAGCCCACCCCGATTCTGGCTCAGGGCGGCACCACCCACACAGTCCAGACTGGCGAAAACCTTTTCCGCATTGCCCTGCGCTACAACACAACCGTTGAAGCGCTGGCCGCCGCCAATGGTATCACCGATCCGACGCGCATTTATGCCGGGCAAGTCCTGGTTATTCCCGATGGATCCATCCCCGCTGCCGCTCCTGTCGATCAGGCCGCTGTGGTTCCGGTTGATGTTCAGCCGGCGGCCCCCGTTCAAGTTGCGTCGGCCAGCCCGGTATACCATACCGTCCAGGTCGGTGAAACGCTAGCCAGCATCGGACGCTTATACGGCCTGAATTGGACCGATATCGCCACTGCCAACGGCATCGCTAATCCCAGCTACATCTTCGCGGGCCAGCAAATTCTGATTCCCGGCACCAGCGCACCCGGCTCAGCCGCCGTCGCGCCCCCGGTCGAACAGGCTCCAGCGCAGGCCGCACCGGTTGATCCAGCCGCCGTCCAGCCCGTTGCCGCCACTGGAACCCAGCAAACTCACGTCGTGCAGGTTGGTGAAAGTCTGGCCGCGATTTCCCGCCTTTACGGGATTAGCTGGCCCGCTATTGCCCGCGCCAACGGCATCAGCGATCCCAACCATATTTACAGCGGCCAGGTGCTGACCATCCCGGCAGTGGATGACGGCCAGGGCGGGTATATGCAGCCCGCATCCTACTCGCCATCCTCCGCGGCCCCGCCGACGCTCACCAACGGCAAGCAGATCGTGGTCGATCTCAGCGACCAGATGACCTACGCCTACGAGAATGGCGCGCTGCTGCGGTCAGTCCTTGTCTCTACGGGCCTGTGGGGAACGCCTACGGTTCAGGGTGACTACCAGGTTTACGTGAAATACACGTCGCAAACCATGTCCGGTCCCGGCTACTATCTGCCCGGTGTACCGTACGTAATGTATTTCTACCAGGGTTATTCTCTGCACGGGACGTACTGGCACAGCAATTTCGGCCAGCCAATAAGTCACGGCTGCGTCAACATGCCAACGCCCGAAGCGGAATGGTTCTTTAGCTGGGCAGAAGTCGGCACGCCCGTCCACGTCCAGTGGTAGTACACAGCATATCCTGAGGAATCGGCGGCCCCTCATCTTTCTGCGAGAGGGGCCGTTCTTTTTGCACGCTATCATTGGCTTATTGCGTCCATCATGGAAAGTGAAAGAGACGTCATGGCTGCAACTGAAACACCTTCTCGTCCGGCGTGGCGCGCCCTACCCCGCAACGTCTGGATCGTGACCATCACCAGTTTTTTGACCGACATATCGAGCGAAATGCTCGCCAATCTTCTGCCCTTATTCCTTGAGAATGTACTGGGAGTCAAAACAAGCATCATCGGCCTGATCGAAGGTGTGGCCGAAACCACCGCCAGCCTGCTCAAAATATTCTCCGGCTGGCTGTCTGATCGGCTGGGAGATCGAAAATGGCTGACGGTCACGGGTTACGCGCTCTCGTCCATCTCCAAGCCGTTCCTCTATGTCGTTACGTCCTGGTGGGGAGTGCTGGGCGTGCGCTTTTCAGATCGCGTCGGCAAGGGTATTCGCACCGCCCCGCGAGACGCTCTGATCGCGGATACGGTTGCGCCGGAGCGCCGGGGGGTCGCCTTTGGGCTGCACCGCGCGGGAGATACCGCCGGGGCGGCGCTGGGCATTCTGATCGCGCTGATCGTCGTCCTGATCGCCCAATCCAGCGATGTTAAGCTGACCCGCCATACCTTCCAGACGGTAGTCTTGATCAGCATCGTTCCCGCGTTTCTCGCAGTAGCTGTGCTGGCCTTTGGCGCGCACAATGTTCCCGTCACCGAGCGCCGCCAGCCGCCCCGCCTGACCCTGCGAGGACTGGATCGCCGCTTCCGGCTGTTTCTGCTGGCAGTGGTCCTCTTTACACTCGGCAACTCCGCCGACGCCTTCCTGATTCTCCGCGCCCAGGATCGCGGCCTGAGCGTCGCGGGAATCCTGGGGATGCTGCTCACCTTCAATCTGGTCTATGCGCTGATTTCCACCCCGGCAGGCGCGCTCTCGGATCGGATTGGGCGGCGCAAGATCATCCTCGGCGGGTGGGCGGCTTATGCGGTGCTCTATCTCGGCTTTGCCCTGGCGGCTGATGCGTGGCAGATGTGGGTGCTCTACGCTCTCTACGGAATCTACTACGGGATGACCGAAGGTGCGGCGAAGGCATTGGTTGCCGATCTGGTGAAGCCGGAAGAACGCGGCACCGCCTACGGAGTCTATGCCGCTGCGGTCGGGATCATGGCGCTCCCTGCCAGCCTGATCGCGGGTATCCTGTGGCAGGGCGCGTTCGGCTGGGATGGCTTTGGGGCCAGTGCACCGTTCCTCTTTGGCGCAATTCTCGCTGCCGCCGCAGTGACGCTCTTTGCCACCACGCAAATGGCCCAGCCCGCCGCCGACTAAAATCAACCATCAGGGGCGATCTTTTCCAGATCGCCCCTGCGTTTTTTCTCTTGTATCTCATTCTTCTTTCTTTTTTTCTTTTGCTTTTCTCCGCGCTCTCTGCGTCCTCCGCGGTGAAACTGTCTTTGCTTTTATGCTTTCACCGTGATCGCCCGGCCCCGCGCGGAACGCTTCGATATTCTGCGCCGCAACGGCCTCGCCCTTGCGCCCGAACACCTTCTTGATCGCCGCTTCGAAATCTGCCGCGTCTAACGGCAAAAAGGCCGATGCCGCGCCCAACAGCACGATATTGGAGGAGCGCGCCGACCGCATCTCTTTAGCGATCCGCTCCGCCTCGATCAGCGCCACATGCGGAAAGGATTCCAGGGCATGGATCACCTGCTCGTGCTCAGGATAATTTTTGATGTTCACGAACGGTTCGCGCTCGGTGACGATCACGCCTTCGCTGGATAGGAACGGCACATAGCGCAGCGCTTCCATCGGCTCCATCGACAGCAGCAGATCCGCCTGCCCCATCGGAATCAGATCGGAATAAACAGGCTGATCGGATATCCGCAGGTGGCTCTCGACCGCTCCGCCGCGCTGCGACATGCCATGAACTTCCGACTGTTTGAGATACAGCCCGCTGTCCACGGCGGTCAGGCCAAGAATAGTCGAGATGGTCAGCACGCCCTGCCCGCCAACGCCCGCCAGAATAATATCGGTTTTCATCGCCTATCCTCTCCGCTTCCGTTTCGCCGTCTCGATGCATTCACGGCGCGCAATCACCACTGAGACATCCCTCATAGGCCAGTTCTTCCTTGAAGACCTCGACATTCTGGGCATGCTGCCGGGGCAGCGGCATGATCACCCGCACATGCTCCGGGGCCACGCCGATACCGACGCAGATTTGTTCGAGTTTTGCCGTCGCCGCGGAATCCTGCCCGCCCGTCATGCCTGTGGTCTCGTTGTCCATAATGACGACCGTTACAGGCGAATGCGCGTTCACCAGATCGAGCAGCCCAGTAATTCCCGAATGGCTGAAGGTCGAGTCCCCGATCATGGCAACAGCGGGGATCAATCCCGCATCGGCCGCGCCCTTCGCCATCGTGATCGACGCGCCCATATCCACGCAGGCGTTTCCCATCTCCAGCGGCGGCAGCGCACCCAGCGTGTAACAGCCGATATCGGAAAAGACGCGCCCATCGCCGTACAATTCCAGGGCATCCTTCAAAGCGCGGTGTGTATCTCCGTGCGGGCAGCCGTCGCAAAGCTGCGGAGGCCGCCCCACGACCACATCGGGCACGCTGAACTGCGGCCCGGCTATGGGAAGTCCAAGCGCTTTGCCGACCAGCCCCGGATTGAGTTCTCCGGTGCGCGGCAGACGCCCATCCAGCCGCCCGTGGATGCAGCCCGAACTCCAGTGGGAAGCCGCGCAGCATCTCTTCGACGATGGGCATACCCTCTTCCAGCACCAGGATTTCCTCGCATTCGTCGGCCAGCCGGGCGACGAGTTTACGCGGCAGTGGGTACTGCCCGATCTTCAGGACAGGATACGGGCACAGACCGGGTAATTTTCCTTCAAATAGTTATAGGCAATCCCACAGGCGATGATGCCCAGGCTTTTATCCGGCCCATCTTCGTAGCGATTCAGGAAGGATCGCTCCGCCTCAGCCTCAAAATCTGCCTGTTTGCCGATCAACACACCGTATTTGCGCCGGGCGACGGCAGGCAGCAGGACAAACTGCACGCGATCCTTGGGCAGTCTCAAGGGATGCTCCGCGATCACGTCGTGGCGGGTGACGTTGGCGCGGGAATGGGCCAGCCGCGTCGTGATCCGCACCAGCACCGGGACGCTGTACCGCTCCGATAGGTCGAAGGCATAACGCGGCAGATCGTAGGCTTCCTGCTGGTCAGCGGGTTCCAGGGTGGGAATCAGGGCGAAGCGCCCATAAAACCGGGAATCCTGCTCGTTCTGGGACGAGTGCATCGACGGATCATCCGCCGACACGACCAGCAGCCCGCCGTTAACCCCCGTCATCGCTGCATTCATAAAGGGATCGGCGGCGACGTTTAGCCCGACGTGCTTCATCGAGACCATTGCCCGTTTGCCCGCGTAAGACATACCGAGCGCCGCTTCGAGTGCCGTCTTTTCGTTGACTGCCCAGCTTCGATGCACACCGCGCTCTGCCGCTTCGGGCGCGCGCTGCGCATATTCCATAATTTCGGTAGACGGCGTGCCCGGATACGCATAAAAGCCGGATATCCCGGCATCGAGCGCGCCCTGAGCCAGCGCTTCGTCTCCCAGGGGAACGAATTTCTCCATAAACGCAACATCCTCCAAAATTTGTTTTGATTTTTCAGACCTAATTTCAAAGTATATGCGCCCGCCCGCTGCCCGACTACGATCAATCGGCTGTTTCCCCTCTGCCAAACGATACTTTTACCCAATACAAAAAGGGCTGCCTCCTCCTTATAACGAACGAGATAGCTTGTCCTACCAACCCAACTCACGGGAAAAGTCACGAGGAAGGCAGCCTGGGTCTATCGTCTGCCTCAAAATCCCCCTTTTAAATTGCCGCGTTTTTTTCTATACTTATTTGCTCGCACATCCTCAAATCATCTGGAGTCGGAGCGCGCAGGGTGGTGGAACGCAGCGCGCAGCCAACGAATCCGCGTTTTCTACAAAAGAATTAGAACCTCTTGCTTCACGTCTCCATCAAACGGTTGCCTGGAGAGGGAAACACTTCATGAGAATATTGCTGCGCATCCTCCGCTATATGCGGCCCTACTGGCGCGTCGCCGTTTTCGTCTATGCCTGTCTGATCGGCCTGACGCTGCTCACCCTGGTCAGCCCCTGGCTGATCGGCAACGCGTTTGACGCCGCGCTCGGCACCCGAAAAGATTCGGCTCTTTTTCCCGCAGGGTGGAGTGACCGAGAAACCCTGATCGCCACGGCTGGCATCATTTTTGGGCTGGCGGTTGTGCGGTCCTTGATCGGTTATGTCCAGCGTTATGGCACCCAGTGGTTAGGGCGCAAAGTCGCCTATGACCTGCGGATGGATCTGTTCACCCACTTGCAGCGGCTCCCCTTCGCCTTTTATGATCGCACGCGGATCGGCCAGTTGATGAGCCGCGTCATTGGCGATGTGGATGAAATCCGCTTTTTCGCCGGAGTGGTCATCGGCGACGCGCTCAATCTCGCTCGTGCTGCTCATCGGCATCTACGCGATCATGTTCAGCATCAATGCCACCCTGACGCTGATCTTCCTGATCCCGATGCCCATCCTGTTCGTGATCGCCTATCCTGTTCGGCATGCGCATCGAGCCCTATTTCGGCAAAATTCGCGCCACGCGCGGCGAGATGTACGCCCGCATTCAGGAAAATCTGTCGCAGATCGTCGTCGTCAAAGCCTTCGCGCGGGAACCTTATGCCCGCAGACCGGTTCGAAGACGATAACTCGAAAGTGCTGAACGCCTGGATCAAACTGGGCCGCGCTGTTCACGCTGGCGCTGCCAACCGTCTGGTTTATCGTCGGCTTCCTCACCTTCCTGCTGCTCTATTTCGGCGGGCACACGGGTGCTGGATGACGAGATGTCACTCGGCACGCTGGTCGCCTTTAACTCCTATGTCGCCCTGCTTGGCCTGCCCACGCACCGCCTCGCCTTTATGATCGATGTCATGGCCCGCGCCATCGCCAACGGCAAGCGCATTTTCGCCATCATGGACACCACGCCGGAGATCAAAACCCGTCCTGGGCGCGCTCAATCCCGGCGCGCTGGACGGGCGATATCGTCTTCGATCATGTGTCGTTCATGTACGCGGGCAGCGAAGAAGAGCCGGAAGTCGAAGTGCTCGACGACATCTCCTTCGAGGCGCACCCCGGCACCGTTACCGCCATTGTGGGCACAACAGGCAGCGGCAAAACCACCCTGATCGACCTGATCCCGCGCTTCTACGATGTCAGCAGTGGCAGCATCTGCATCGACGGCACGGATATGCGCGATATGCCGCTCAAAATGCTGCGCGCGCAGGTCGGCTATGTGATGCAGAACACCTTTCTGTTTAACGCGACCATCCACGAGAATGTCGCGTTTGGCCGCCCGGAAGCGACCCGCGATCAGGTGATCACTGCCGCCCGTGCCGCCCGTGCCCACGACTTTATTATGGAATTTCCCGACGGCTACAATACGCTGGTCGGTGAACGCGGCGTCACGCTCTCCGGCGGGCAGCGCCAGCGGATCGCCATTGCCCGCGCCCTGCTGGTTGATCCGCGCATCCTGATTCTGGACGATGCCACCGCCAGCGTGGACAGCCGCACCGAGTACGAAATCCGCGCCGCGCTCAAGACCTGATGCAGGGCCGCACCACCCTGATCGTTGCCCAGCGGTTGAGCACGGTCATGCACGCCGACCAGATTATCATGCTGGAAAACGGGCGCATCGTGGAGCAAGGCACCCACGGCGAACTGGTCACGCTCAATGGCCGGTATGCCCATCTGTGGCGCTTGCAAACCGATCAGGGAGCCGCCTGCCGAAGATATTCGCGGCATCGGTCTCGACGGCGAGGAGGAAATTCCGCCTGCCCTGCTGCCACCCGATGTCGAGGATAAACAGGACGAGCAAACCATTTCTGCCGAGTTCACGGCTGCTGCCGCCAAGCCAGATGATCGGAAGGATAGCCGCCAATGAGTGTTGAGAAAAAGAGCGACGAGAAAAAACCGAAACTCGAACGCCCCATGCGCGAAACGCTGGGACGCCTGCTCTCCTTCATTACCCCCTACCGCCGGCGCGTGATCGGCGTGGTGATCCTGATGTTCGTCACCACGTTCACCGTCCTGCTGACTCCCGCCCTGATCCGGCAGGCAATCAACGAGGGCTTAGCCAAAAAAGACGCATCGTCCCTGGCACTCTACAGCGGCATCTTTCTGATCACCATCATCATCGAAGCGATCTGCCTGCAAGTCCAGATTTACAACATGATCTGGATCGGGCAGCACGCGATCATGAAGGTGCGCGAGAAACTCTTCCACAAATATCTGGAACTCGACCTGTCCTATTACGACCACAACCGGGTCGGGCGATCTGATGGCCCGTGTCACCGAAGACAGCAACTCGCTGCAAAACTTCATCACCTGGGCCGTCGTCAACACGATCAGCAACTCGTTTACCCTGGTCGGCATCATCGTCCTGATGCTGATCTTCGACTGGAAACTGGCCCTGCTCACCTTCAGCGTTCTGCCGCTGATGATCGGTCTGACATTCTGGTGGCGCAGCCAGTCTGCCCGGCGCTACCGCGCGGTGCGTGAAGCCGTTGGCATGGTCTCCGCCAGCCTGCAGGAAAATCTGGCCGGGATGCGCATCGTGCAGGCGTTTGTGCGTGAATATCACGAGAAGGCCCGCTTTGGCGATGTCGCCACCACCGAACTGCGCGCCAGCCTGCGTGCCGACCAGCTCGCCTCGATTTTTCTGCCCGGCATCGATCTGATCTCGCAGCTTGGCGTGGCGATTGTCATCGGCGTTGGCGGCCTGCGCGTGCTCGACGGCGAAATGACTCCGGGTACGCTCGTTGCCTTCCTGCTCTATCTCAACCTGTTCTTCGACCCGATCCGCGATCTGGCGATGCGCCTGGACCAGTTTCAGGAAGCCGCCGCTGCTGGGGAACGTATTCTGAACGTACTCGACACCCCGCCGAAAATTCACGACTGTCCTGGCGCGGTGGAACTGGCCGAAATCGCGGGTGAAGTCGTCATTCACAGCCTCAATTTTCGTTACATGACCGCCGACAAGGTCGCGTCTACCTCTGACGCGCCGAGGAAAAACGGCCACCGCAACGGAAACAGGCCCGAAGACGGCGCGGATCAACCCGCTGAGACGCCAGCCGAGCAGCCAGTCGAAGCCGAAGACGTGCTGCACGATATCGATCTGGTCGTCAAACCGGGCCAGACCGTCGCCCTTGTCGGCCACACGGGCGCGGGCAAAAGCACGCTGGTGCGGCTGTTGGGGCGCTTCTATGAACCGCAGTCGGGCGAGATATTGTTCGACGGTACGAATATCGCCTCCGTCACCCTGGAGTCGCTGCGCAAGCAGATCGCCTGGGTTCCGCAGGATACTGGCCTCTTCGCAACCACGGTCCGCGAGAATCTGCGCTATGGCCGCCTGGAAGCCACTGACGACGAGATTACCGCTGCCGCGAAGGACACCGGAGCGCACGAATTTATTGCCGCGATGCCCAAAGGCTACGAAACCGATGTGGAAGAGGGCGGATCGCGCCTGAGTACCGGGCAGCGCCAGTTGATCTCATTCACCCGCGCCCTGCTTGCCGACCCGGCGATCATCATTCTGGACGAAGCGACGAGCAGCGTGGACACCGTGACCGAATTACAGATGCAGATGGCGCTCGGCAAACTGCTGCACAACCGCACTGCCTTTGTCATCGCCCACCGTCTGAGCACGATCATTCGTGCCGATCAGGTAGTCGTTATGGATCACGGGCGCATCATCGAGCAGGGCACGCACGAGGAACTGTTAGCCGCACGCGGGCACTACTACAACCTGTATACCACCCAGCTTCAGGGGCACATCCTGGAGGATTGAGCGATAATCTGGTGGGGCGGGTTAACAAACTCGCCCTTTTGTTTGGGATAACCGAGTTAGAGGCAGCACTATGTGTAGAAACATCAAGACACTGTACAACTTCGAACCCCCTGTGACCGAAGACGAGATTCGTGCCGCCGCGTTACAATTCGTGCGCAAAGTGAGCGGATTCAACAAGCCATCCAAAGCCAATGAAGCCGCATTTAATGCTGCCGTCGATGCGATAGCGGCCATCTCCAGCAATCTCCTGGCCTCCTTAGAGACGAATGCACCGCCCAAGAATTGAGCGGAAGAAGCAGCCAGAGCGCGGGCACGATCTGCCCAACGATTTTCTAAATAAAACAGGGAACCCGCTTCCCGGCATTTCCGGCCCGTCTTCGTTATACTAGGAGACGGGTCTCTTTTTGGAAAAGGGGGATGCACCATGAACCGTTCTTTTCGCTGCGTACTTCTGATCGCCGTCCTGCTGTTGGCCTTTGGAGCACAATCCGTCAACGCTAACCAGAGAGCACGCGGCCTGGATGCGTGGAAAATTGTGTCTTACCAATCATTAGTGAACCGCGAGTGGGCCATCCAGAATACCTTCATGGCTCCTGACGGCTTCCATATTGGCTATGAAAAAGAAGAAGCCCTGTTTTGCAGCCACAACCTGCTTACCGATGAAGAGCAGTGTGCAGATGTTCCGAGGGAAATGGGACGCCTCGTGCCAGATAGCTGGTATGTGCCGCTGGAATGGTCGCCTACCGTAGATCGTGTCATCGTGACAGGCGTTCCCTATCGCTTTATGCGCGATACCGATCTGACCGTCCTTTCCCTGGCTTCCGGCGAAAGCAGCGTTCTGGTCCCCGATCAGTACGAGGGAACCATCTTCCCCCTCGACAAACCCACGGCAGGAACCATCATTGATATCAGTCCGGCGTGGTCGCACGATGGAAAAACCATCGCAGTTGAGCGTGTGACCGTTTCCGACACGGACCCCAACCGCTTCCCTCCTGCCACCATTACGCTGATCGATGCTGAGACGGGCGAAGCACGCCAATTAGCCGACTTGCCCGGCCATCAGAAGGATTGGGTCGATATGGGAACCACCCTGAATTTAGCCTGGTCACCCGACGACTCTACGATTGCCGGGAGTTTCCGGCATAACGAACTGAATCCCAAAGCGGACGGTTTGTGGCTGTTCGACAGTTCCAGCGGCGACGCGACCCAACTTTTGACCATTCCCGAAGCGCAGGAACTCTACCAGGCTCTGTTTCCCGGCCAGGAAATCCTTGCGATCACACCTATCTCCTGGTCGCCGGACGGATCGCGCCTGTTGTTCTGGGCAGGCAATCCCGGTGGGTATCCAAGCCGGCCCTGGTGCTTCTGGATCGACATCAACAGCAACGAGATCGCGGCGCTGCCACTCCCCACGCACCCCAACGATGTCGAACAGTTGCGCATGATCAACCCGCATTCCGTCGCATGGTCGCCCGATGGCTCGATGCTTTTGGTTGCCACGCGTGAATTTGCCCTGCTTCCCGGCGAGTCATCCGAATTGATCGATCCCACAGCCCAACTGACGGATTTAGGGGAGAAACTCGGCATCCGGCTGGTCGATGTGGCCTCGGGAGAAAGCGTGCTGCTCGGCCACGTGCCATTGGGTCCGCTGCCCATTTACACAGCCTTCTGGGGGCCAAACAATGATGTGCTAATTGCCGGGTATTATCTCAAGCTCGCGCAACAGTAGAATCTTTTAGGTTCAAGGAGAACGTCGTGAATCGCTCTATCACCATCCTGCTCATCTTGCTTATGCTTGCTGGCTGCAAATCGGACGACAAAGATAACAAAGCCCATAAGGCCGCAGCGACTCCCACGCCCATCCCCGTTCCGCTGGATGCGTGGCGTGTCGAGTTATACCAGTCACTACTTAGCGACGATTTTCCAGTTCAAAGATCGTTCCCAGCGCCTGATGGCAAACAGATCGGGTACGAGAAAGATGATGGTGTTTTTTGCGCCCTCAACAGAAGTCTCGTCCGAAGAACGCTGCGTCACCATACCGCGTGAACTCAGCCGCATGAGCGCTGACCCTTGGTTTTCATCGCTGGCCTGGTCGCCCGACTCTGAACGGATTGCGCTGGTCGGCTCGCCCTACCGCTACATGCGCGACACCGATCTGACCGCAATCACACTCAGCACGGGAGAAACTCACATCCTGGCCCAGGATATATACCGCTATGATCTGCTGAACGGTCACGACCTGATGCGGAATCCCGTATTTATTGATGTGTCTCCAGTCTGGTCGCCGGACGGAAAAACAATCGCCGTCGAGCGGGCAATGCTCACGAAAGATAGCAGCTTCGCGGCAGCCAATATTACCCTGGTCGATTTGGTGACGGGGCATCCGCGCAAACTGGCCAATATTCCCGGTCATGTGGCGGGCGAACGCGATATGGGAACGACGCTGAGTATGGTCTGGTCGCCCGACGGTTCAACGATAGCGGCTGGATTCCGCCATGTGGACTATAACCCTGCCGTCGATGGCATCTGGCTGTTTGATGTAGGAAGCGGCACGCCTACTCAACTTGTTACCGTGTCGGGTGCCGAAAACGCGCTCCACGAGATTCTCCCCGAGGCTGAGGCGTTTGCGGCTTTTCCGTTGTCGTGGTCGCCCGATGGATCACGGCTGCTGTTCTCGGTGGGCAACCCTGGCTCATTGCCTGGGCAGTATCTGGTGCTTCTGGATCGATATAGCCAGCAAGCAGATTACCGCCCTGCCCCTCCCAACGCACCCACAAGATCGCCCTGACCGGCGGATGATCAATCCCGCGCTCGGTTATCTGGTCGCCTGACGGATCAACGCTGCTCGTCGCCGCTTGGGAAAACGAACCCCTGCCCGATGAAGATCAGCATGTGATCGATCCTTCAGGGGAAAATGCCAGGGTCGGCCTCCGCTTAGTAGATGTGGCAACGGGCGACAGCGTCCTGCTGGGCCACCTGCCAACGACCCCGATGGGGATCTATCAGGGATCGTGGGGGCCAAACAACGACGTAATCATCAACGGATATTACCTGAAACTGGCGCATCCATAGGCGGCATCGTCAGGTAACAGGTGGTAAATGGTTATTTACAAATCATGTTTTTTCGATCAGAATAACATGTCGCTCGCCTGGCTCTATCGATCTGCGGGCCAGACCAGATTTATCACGAAAGCAAGAAAGGACTCGTTAACGTGAGAAACCGCAAGTTTGCCCTGTATGCCGTCATCGCCGCGCTGCTCCTGCTCGCTGGCGTCGCTCCAATTGTCGCCAATGCAGACAGCACGTCTCCTGACGCTGCCGAAAGCCCAGCCCAGGAAGGCCCTACAGCTACGCCAACCGATCCGGCATGGCTCGCTTTTGCCGCCGCCCGCGCTGCGCTTGAGGAAAAAACAGGTGAAGATCTGACCTTCGTCCGCAGTTGGACCTACGAAGAAGCTGAATTTAAAGGCGGCATCGATGACTGCCATACCCTGGCAGAAGGCGAAAATGCTCGCCAGATTTATTTTGGGTGGCGTTTTGTCATCACCAGCCTCTCCAACCGCACTTATGAAGTTCGCACCAGCTTCAATTACCAAATAGTCTCCATTTGCGATCAGGTGACCGAAGCAGCAGCGCCTGCGCCTGCCGCCCAGGGTACGCCCAACCCCGCCCTCCCGGCCCCCGTCGTGGGTTCCGCCGTCAGCGGCTCGTTTGAAGTCGGCGGCCAGATCACCGGGCTTTACCCCGCAACCCGCACGGCGCTTACCTCCGCCAAAATGAAGTGGGTCAAGGTTCAGCTTTCTGTTGGACAGGACGGCTCAGGCTTGATCGCTGAAGCGCATGGTGCCGGGTTCAAAATTTTGTTCTCGGTCATTGGTGACAAAGCCCAGGTGATGAATTCGTCCTACCAGGATACCTATGCCGCTTTCGTCGCGGGTCTGGCTACGGCTGGCGCGGACGGCATCGAAATCTGGAACGAAATGAACATTGACCGCGAATGGCCGACCGGACAGGTGAACGGCGGGAACTATGTGCCGCTGCTTGCCAAGGCCTACAATGCGATCAAGGCCGCCCGTTCCAGCACCCTGGTCATCACCGGCGCGCTGGCCCCTACCGGATTCTTCGGCGCGGCAGGCTGCACGGCTCAGGGCTGCAACGACGATGTGTATGTCCAGCAGATGGCTGCCGCAGGCGCAGGCAACTATGCGGACTGCATCGGCGTTCACTATAACGAAGGTATCGTCAGCCCCCAGCAGAGCAGCGGTGACCCGCGTGACAGCTACCCGACCCGCTATTTCGGCACGATGCTCAGCCGCGCCATCGCTCCCTTTGGCGGCAAGCAGGCCTGCTTCACCGAACTCGGCTACCTGTCGCCCGAAGGGTACGGCGCGCTGCCCGGTGGGTTCGCCTGGGCACAGAATGTAACCATTTCCCAGCAGGCAACCTGGCTGGCTCAGGCGGCGGTACTCGCTGCGAACAGTGGCCGCGTCCGCCTGATGATCGTCTTCAACGTCGACTTCACGGCCTTTGGGACCGACCCGCAGGCGGGTTATGCCATCATTCGCAAGGACGGCACCTGCCCGGCATGCACGGCCCTGGCTGGAGTGCTTCAGTAAACGCACGCCCTCACAGGTACACTCGACAGGACGCTCTATCCAGGGCGTCCTGTTTTTTACACAGGCGTACTGTTCTTTACGAGGTTTGGGATTCCTCAACCCTGGTGCATGGTTCGTCAATGTTTTATGAAAATTTGGGGGAATACCTGGGTTCAGCGGTATACTTTTACTAACGAGTTGCTAACCGGATATTTACCTCCCAATGAGTACAGTTGCTATGCAACTCAATCTCGGTGCCAGCATCGGCGAGTATAAAATTCAGGAAGTCATCGGTAACGGTGGCTTTAGTGTTGTTTACCGTGCCCAGGACACATTTCTCCAGCGCCCGGTCGCCATCAAGCAGTTCAGCCCCGAAGTCTTTTCGGAAGCCAGCACGCGCGAATGGTTCATCCGCGAGGCGCGTCTTGCCGCCAGCCTGAACCATCCCAACATTGTCGCTACGTACGCCCTGCGCGAGCAGAACAGCTCTCTTTTCCTGATCATGGAATATCTCCCCGGCGGCGATCTGCACTCCCAGATTATGCAAAACGGCCCGCTGGATCGAATCACAGTGCTCAAAGTCGCGTCCGACATGTGCCACGCCCTCGAAACACTGCACGCCCGCAATGTCATTCACCGCGATATTAAGCCTGAAAACATTATGATTGCTGCCGAAGGCAATTATAAGCTGGGCGATTTTGGTCTGGCCCACATTCGCCACGCGGCAGGCCACAGCCTGAACCGGACCACTGGCCCGCAGCCCGGCACCCTGCTCTATATGTCTCCGGAGCAGGCACTGGGCGAGGAAATCACCCTCCGCAGCGATATTTATTCGCTGGCAGTCGTGCTCTATGAAGCAGTGACCGCCCGCTACTATCTGCCCTACGATCACAGTTCAGGGGATGAAGAAGTCCTGCTCCATAGAATCGCGCACGACGAGCCGATCTACCCGGATCGCCACCACCACACGATCCCCGAAGAACTGGTCGAGCCGCTGCTGCGTGCCCTGAGCAAAGACCCGTCCCTGCGTCCAGGCTCCGCCCGCGAATTTCTGACGGAGATCAAAAATGCCGTCTCGCGCGCCAAACGTTCCACCCTGACGCAAAAGCGCCGCAATTTTGATCCCAATCAGAAACCGACGGTTTCCCCCGAAATGGTGGCGGAACTGTACTTCGTGCGCACCTTGCGCGATCGGGAGCACCAGCCGGAGCAGGCACTCGATAAACTGCGCGTGATCTGGACGACCTTTTCTGGCACACCCGAAGTCGCCGCCGAATGGGGCGAAACCCTGATCGCATTGGGCCGTTCGCCTGAGGGGCGCGACTATCTCCTGCGCGCCGTCCGGCTCAAGACGGATCTCCCCTTTGCCCAGCTTGCCCTGGCCGATCTTTACCGCAATGCGGACGAAAACGACGAGGAAGCCGACGACGCGATCATCGAGGCGATACACTCTGATCCGGATCTGGTTTACGCGGTGCTGTACGATGATATCGTGCAGGAACGCGACGATCCCGAGGCTTTCCAGCACAATGTCAGCCTGTTCCGGCGCGCCACCGAAGAAGATGCGACCGCCGCCATTTATCACAATCTCGGTCAGGTGCTGGCTCTCAACAAAGAGCGTGCCAAGGAAAGTATCGCCGCCTTTGAAATGGCGCTCGACCTCGACCCGAATTACGGCCCGGCCTATGTGGGGTTGGGCAGCCTGCTGATCGAACTGGGCGAGTTATCCGAAGGGGCATCGACGCTCGAACAGGCCACCTACCGCTATTTCCCGATTGTCGCGCCGGACGACTGGCATAAATCGCATACCGTTTACCAGCGAGAACACGCTTTTCTGGCGCTGGCAGTGGCCTATGTCCACGCCGGGCAGTACGAAAGCAGCGCCATCGCCGCCTGCACCGTGCTCGATCTGAACCCCGATACGCTGGAAGAGGACGCGCCCGAACTGCTCAACGCCTATTATGAAGCAGCCGAAGAATGGCGCAGCACCGGGGAATCGGTTCGCGCCTACAAGTTCCTGAACCAGATCATTCCGCTGGCGGCACACTGGGCCAAAGTGGAAATCTTCATGCTGCTGGCCGACTTGCAGCGCGAGGTTAAGGCCGCGGATCGCCGCGATGGTCAGTGGGATGATGCGGCGAGTTGGCTCAAAACCAGTGTGGTTCGCCTTCAGACCCACCCGAAGTCGCCCCGCCCTAAGCGATAGGCCCTCATACAGAAAGGCGACTCGCTCACCGAGTCGCCCTCCCTATCCAGTGTATTGTAGGGCGCTGCTTTGCGTGCGGAAGCTAAGCCGCTGCGCCCGTCTTTAAGGCTCCTAGTACTCCGTCAGATATTGGTACGTGATCGTCACCGTCTGTCCCGGCTCAATATTCACGTTCCAGCGCAGCAGATTATCCTCATCATTTTCCGGCTGCTGCGAATAGGTGAAGCTCCACGCGCCGTCTACTCTGGCATCCAGCACCATCAGACTGACCGTTTCCGTGCCGTGATTGGTCATTTCCAGCGTGACCGAATTCTGGTAATGATCATCCGGCGATATATATTCCTGGGTAGCAGTCCGGCGCACACGCACATCCGGCAGGCTGCCAACGGTCACACTGCCTTCGCTGCTGATCGGCGTCGTCTCGATAAAGTCGCTGCCCCGGAACAGATTATCCTGGTAGATACGAACCATCCCTTCCGTAAATGGAACCTCCGAGGTGTTCATCACCTTGTAGATCACATCGGTTTCCTGCGCCGTTGAAGCGTTCCACACCACCAGCCGCCGCGCCGTGAGTTGGCCGTCGTACAGGCTGGCAAAGATCGTATCGCCCGGCTCCGCCGTGATCGTGCCCATCGGGTAGACGTACTGAAGATTGACGGCTCCGGGGTTGATTGCGGGAAGATTAACCGATTGATTCGTTTCGTAGCCCACCGCGAACTGGTTCATCGTCACCTGGCTGACCTGATCCACCTGCTGGCTGATATCCACCCGCCCCGCCACCAGATAAACCGTCGCCTCGTCCAGGATCAGCGCCGAGTTGTAATCTCCGCCAAAAACGCCAGCCGCACATTCTCGTCATCGAGGATCGTCATATCGTATACCGCCGCCCAACTGCCGCCGGACATCAGATATTCCAGGGTGATCTCGCGCGACTCAGCATCTCGGTCAATTGGATCCCAGCGGACAATATAGGCCATTCCGCCGTAACTGGACATCACGCTGCTGTACGGGGATGCAGAGTAATACTGCTCCGCCGACTGTCCTGAGATGCGATACTGCTGGACGCGCTGCCCGTTTTCGGTCAGCATGAGCGTATTGGCATAGGTTCCCGGCGGCAGCAGCACCTGCACATCCTGCCCGCCCGGCAGTGTCACCGTATCACGCACGAAGGAAATATCGCTCAGATAGAGGGCAACCTCATCCGGCCTGCTCTCGTAAAAAATACCACCGCCCGCCGCTTTCGCCGCGTGTATTTGCGAATTGACCAGCACCAGCCCCGCCAGAAGCAGCGACACGATGATCAGCGCCAATAGTCCCCATTTTTTCGACAGCATTGTTCAAACTCCTTGGTATCAGTGGAAGCCATTTGTCTCATTGTAGGGGACTTTTATGACATTTCCGTGATATTGGGGGGATATTCGGGGCACAGTCTAGCGTTAAATAATGCCACCATGAGTTCATCATCTTTGCGAATTTTGTGATTGAAGGGGGTGAAACAACAGTCATATTGTGCGGATTTCGGCTATCTAAATGAGTTATATCCATCCTAAAGCGAAGTTTCTAACCCTAGGCGAATTCCTGTTATGAAGAAAAAAAACCTTCAGGGATGTATTTTCGTATCGCTTTGGATATGTCTTTTTTTTATTGTACTTATGGAGTGGGACCAAATTGAACGTAAAGTGATAGTCCTGGAATTACGGCGCAGTATAAATAGCGGTCACAGTTACGTTATAATGGACTTTTAGAGGAAGTCTCTGACCTCTCAGAAGTCGAGACTACCGATGTAACAACGGTTTGCATGTTGACGAGGCTTATCCTCACTGTATTAAAAGCTCCGAGACGAGAATTTATGGCAGTGATTATAGTTATGAAACTATTACGAGCCATTTTTCGTAGCCACACTTGATAGATTAGGTTATGACTATTGTGGAGCGGGAACAAATGGCCTTAGGGCGAATCCACGGTCTGTCCGATGGGACATTCTTTGTATCACTGTTTCCATCAACTGAACAAGAATTTCATCAATGGCTCGACTTGAGCCAATGTTCCCCAGAAGAGCTAAATCAGTGGATAACCCTACGATATATGGAAGCTTTGCTATAAGCGCTATTGACATTGTTTTTGCTGAAACCTAAAGTCGACGAAATTGTTTCTTCTAATCATTATAAGATAGACCATCTGTAATCCACTACCTCTCATAGCGTCTGGCAAGGTGAAACTAACCGTTGTCCCGGCCCCCTCCTGGCTGTCGATCCATAAGCGCCCGCCGTGCGCCTGAACCAGCGCCCCGGCAATCGCCAGCCCTAATCCATCACCTCACCCCCGATTTCATCGCGCCGCTCTCCAATCAAGTGGGCGAGGGGCAGTAAATCCGAGTTTCAGGGTTTTTTTCTTAAGAATGCGTCGTAAAAAATGTACCATCCACCAAACAAGAATAGCGGGATGGTTAGGCATGCAATAGGCTGCCAGATCAATTTGGATAAAAGCACGATCAGGACCATCGAAGCCATAAGCCAAAAGAAGTCTACCCTGTATGTTTGAAAACGTTGGTTAAGAAATATCTTGTTGCGCTGAACAATGAGCAGGAATAGGATTGCGCCAACGACGATACCATACAAAATCCCTAGAGGGTTCATCATGTGCCTCTCACGTCGTAGACAGGGTGAAGCTGACCGTTGTCCCTACTCCCGTCTGACTACGGCAGCAACTCAAAATAATCAGTATGCTTGGGGCGGATCATAGAAAAATCGCGCCGATCAAAAGTACAGATGCGGGTAATGTTCAACCGTTCCGCAAGCGCAGTAATGCAGCAATCCACCAAATCAAGATCAGCATCACGATAGATCCGCATTACTTCCATAGCACGAGCAAAATCAGGCATAGTTAGGGATACGAATGGAAGCGCTTGAGCAGCAAGTACTTCCCCAAATTGTAGCGCAGCCCGTGTTCCACCTACTCTCCGTAGGTTGTACATCATTTCTGGCAGCACAACTTCAGGGAGCAATAGTCTCGTACCACGTTTTGCAGCAAACTGCGTTGCGTGAGCATGATTACGATCACGCGGGTATCCAAGAGCGACCAGGAAACTTGCATCAAGCAGCACATCAGTCATCTTCGCCCGAATCCTGTGTGCGCTTCCACTTCTCATAGCTGTGCTGCTCAAAGTTCTCTCGGCTGCGCGTCGAAAGATCGGGATCATCTTTCCAGTCGATATCCGCTTCTTCCATCGCCTTAGCAATAGTCAACGCCCAATTGTTATCGGCGTAGTGTTCCAACAAATCTCTCAGCACATCATCTAGAGGCCGGCCCTGTTCTCTCGCTAAAGTCTCAAGGCGCTCTACAAGATCGGACGGCAGTGTAATTGTTCTAGCAGCCATTATCGTATCTCCATCCTTTTTCCCTATTTTATCACGGCACGGGCAGGGTGAAACTGACCGTTGTCCCGACCCCTTCCTGGCTGTCGATCCACAACCGCCCGCCGTGCGCCTGGACCAGCGCCCCGGCAATCGCCAATCCGAGGCCGCTGCCGCCCTGTGCCCGGCTGCGCGCCTTATCCGCCCGGTAGAACCGCTGCCCGATGAACGGCAAATCCGCCGCCGCAATGCCAATCCCCTCGTCACGCACCCGCACAACGATCATGCCGTCTGGCCCGGTCCCGGCGCTAACCGTCACAACTCCGCCCGGCTGCGAATATTGCACGGCATTGTCGAGCAGATTGACCAGCACCTGTGAAGTCCGATCCGGATCAGCCCACGCCGCCAGACGTCCCCTGCCCCGGCTCAATCTGCACCCGTAGATGTTTCGCCGCCGCCAGGGGAGCGAACCGCCGCGCCATGTTCTGGGCCAGTTCGAGGATGTTCACCCGTTCCAGGCGCAAATTCAGCGCCGCCGAATCGACCCGCGACAGGATCAGCAGATCGTTGACCAGCCGGATCAGGCGATCCGTTTCCGCTTCCACCGTTTTCAGGAAGCTGTCCCGCACCTCAATATCATCGACGGCCCCGGCGCGCAGCGTCTCCACCGTGCCTTTGATCGAAGTGAGCGGCGTGCGCAGTTCGTGGGAGACGTTCGCCACGAAATTCGTCTGCATCTGCCGCGCCGATTGCAAGCGGGCGACCATCTCGTTAAATGTTCGGCTCAGTTTGCCCAGTTCATCGCGGGATTGGACGGGGATCGGCTGGTCGAACTGGCCCTGAGCAACAGCCTCCGCTGCCGCCGTCAAGCGCCGCACCGGGCGCGTGATCGCCAATGAGAGCAGCAGCGCCGCCGCCCCTGCCAGCAGCGCCCCGATCCCGGTTGAGAGAATCCACCGCTTGCGCAGATCGACCAGCACGGCGCTCACGTCGTCCAGCGGCTGGCTGACCACGACATAGCCCACCGTCTGCCCATCGACCTCCATCGGCAGCGCCACACCCATGCTGTGCTCAGTCGTGCGGCTGGCATAGTCACCCTGCATGGCCCGCGCCACCAGGGACTCATCGATCAGGCTCGTTCCGGTTTGCTGCTGCCACGAATCCAGCAGGACCGTTCCCGCTGTGTCCAGGATGCGAATCCGCGTCGTGAGCTGCGATCCAAGCTGTAAGGAAGCGTTACTGAGGTAGGACAGATCGGTTTGGGGCGCGGGTGGTACACCAACATTTTCGGCTTGCACGTACAGGTTGCTCAACTGCTGCTGCTGAACGGCATTGTAGGGAGCCGTCGCCGCGTCCACCTCCGGGCCGCCCACGCGCACCTGGGGGATCAACGCCTGGGCCGTGATCCGCGCCTGGGCGATCAGGCTGTCTTCCGCCGCCTGCATAAAATAGCGCTGCACAAACGAGAGCAGCAGCAAGCCCGACAGCCCCATCGCCAGGATGATCACCGCCAGATAGCTGAACACCAACCGCATGCGGATGCTCGTAAACATAGCCGCCTTACCTTTTTTTCTCTCTTTATTTTTTGCGCTCTTTGCGAACTTTGCGGTGAGATCGTTTTTTGCTTTTCAGGAACTCAGCTTATACCCGATCCCCCGCACCGTCTCGATCCAGTCGCCGTCCGGTTCTGCCGCGCGCAGCTTGGCCCGCAGCCGTTTGATCACCGCATCCACCACGCGCAGATCGCCCAGGTAGTCATAACCCCACACCTGTTCCAGAATCTGCTCGCGGCTGAAAACCTGACCCGCATGCCGGGCCAGCAGCGCCAGAATCTCGAATTCCAACAGCGTGAGTTTGACCGCCGCCGATCCGATGGACGCCTCGCGCCGCGCCAGATCGATACTCAGCGCCCCAATACGAATCGCATCTGTCGGGCCAGCAGGAGCGCCATTCTGAGTTGTCCGCCGCAGCACGTTTTTGACGCGCGCCATCAGTTCACGCACGCTGAACGGCTTGACGACATAGTCATCCGCGCCTAATTCTAGCCCCACCACGCGGTCAATCTCCTCGTCGCGCGCCGTGAGCATGATAATCGGCACATCGCGTTCGCGGCGCAGCGTCCGGCAAACCTCCAACCCATCGACGCGCGGCAGCAGCAGATCAAGGATGATCAGATCGGGCTGTTCCTGCCGGGCCTGGATCAAAGCTTCTTCGCCGTCGCGGGCAATCACCACCTGATAATTCTCCCGCTTCAGGTTATAGGCCAGCACATCGATGATCGGCGGCTCGTCGTCTACAATCAGAATTTTCGCGCCCATGATTTTATTTGATGTTCCCAGGGGAGATCCCCTTTATACCCCAAAACCATCCTGCTATTCCATTATTTTGCGTGTACGGTCCTGAATGGGAGCGCGAATGGCTTCTCTCACTCAGTCACGATGGGGCCGATGTCCTCCGGCGGCTCCGTCGATTCCAGGATCGCGTTGCGCCCGGCCTTGCGCAGCATCGGCTCCGATCCCAGCCATTCGCCGCCCCCGTTCATCAGGTGATGGACCAGCCCATGCGCGTGCAGCCGCCACTTTTCCCGCGTGGACTGCGGAAAATATTCAAAATGAACGATCCCGGTGTTGTGCGACCAGATCTCCGCGCTGCGGTGCGGGCCTACGTCAAAGATCGTATCAAATGAGGCATCGATCACACCGCCGTGACACATCACTGCGACAATCTCCTGCGACTCCGGCGCGGCATGCCGGGTGATGATATCGTTCAGAAACGAGCCCACCCGCGCCCGGAACAGCAGCCAGCTTTCCCCGCCTGGACAAATAGGCGAATAAGGCCGTTCGGTGCCCCAAAACTCCGGGTAAATAACAGGCATCTTGTCTGGCGGCACGGGGCTGCCATCCGCGTAACAGTTCCCAAACTCGCGCAAGCGGTGATCAGGAACGGCCTTTAATCCGGTCGCCTCCTCCAGGTAAGACGCGGTTTCCAGCGTCCGCGCCATCGTGCTGCTGTACAACACGTTTATCTTCAGATTTTCGTGAACCCACTCTGCGAGACGTGCTGCCTGCTGCTGTCCGAGCGGCGTCAGCCCTGCATCGATGTACCCTTCTGTCCAGTCTTCCAGGTTCACAAAACTCTGCCCATGCCGGATCAATAACAGGTGCAACCCTTTTCCTCCTGTGATAACGATCAAGCGCCCAAAAATTTCAGCCAGACTTGCCGGCTGCGTGGGCCGTCAAATTCAGCCAGATACAAACCCTGCCACTGGCCCAGGATCAGCTTGCCGTCTTCCACAAAGATCAGCGTATTCACCCCAAACAGCGATGCCTTGATATGCGCGGGCGAATTCCCCTCGCTGTGCCGGTGCCGTGCGTCAGCCGGGACGATGTGATCGTCCACGCTGAGCAGCATATCACGCTTCACATCAGGATCCCAGTTTTCATTGAGAGTCAGTCCGGCAGTCGTGTGGGGGCAAAAAGCGTAGAGCACGCCATCCGTCCACCCCATTTTCTGGATCGCGCTCTGCACAAGTCCCGTGATATCAATCAGTTCGGTCGTGTTGTGCGTCGCCACGCTGAGTCGTTCCATGTTTTTTTCATCCTTTCTGATCACAGCTATGAAAAATTCATTATGAATGAGCGTTTGTCCAGGAATAAAAAAGGGACATAATGGTTTTACTTCAACAAGTCAATTCTGATTACTTTTTATGTTTTACGACTATTTTATCTGTTAATTAATAAATGACACGCTAGAATGAGGCTTGATAGGTAAAGAATAAAGTATTGTTGACAATCAGAACATATTGTTTGATAATAGTTAGAAAGTCATCTCCGAGTTATAAAAAATAGGCTG
Source organism: uncultured Chloroflexia bacterium (assembly GCA_963753545.1). Classification (GTDB taxonomy): domain Bacteria; phylum Chloroflexota; class Anaerolineae; order Aggregatilineales; family Aggregatilineaceae; genus CAVWCQ01. The sequence goes on along the minus strand of CAVWCQ010000008.1, from coordinate 2,150,146 downwards.
TGTCGCACAAACAACGGGGTGGATTCAGCCAGGTCCTAAAAAGCAGATTAATTGTACCCACGTCTGGCGCTTGAGGACTAGTACGGCTGGTATTTCTTTGGGGGGAATTTAATAACGCTTATGATTACGACTCGGCAAATCACAAAGGACCAGCCGTCTGCTGCTCTCTCGGCGCGTGAACGACTGCTGCACGATCCGCAAATTCGCCGCAATAAATCAACCTATGCTAACCATGCCCGTCCTGCGGCCCCATCTGTCACTGTGACCTTTGAAACCAGTGGGCCCGGTGTGACGCTGTCCCGCGCCGAGCAGGAACAGCAGGCCATTGCCATTGCCCGCACCTACAGACACTATTATCTGGCTGAGATCGCCTATCAAGCGAACCTCTGCGAAGTTACAGCGCTGATCAAACCCATGCACCACACGAAGACGAATGCGCTGCAAATAACGGTAGACGCCAGCGGGAATGCGAACATTGAAGCGCTGGAGTTACCAGCTTACCGGCCTTCTTTTCGCCGCCTGCTGCTTGTCATCGGCCTTCTGGCTACCGCCGCGACCATCCTTGCCTTTGCCGGACTCTTTTAGCACCACAAGGAGCGCCTCGTGACCACGATCCGTCGCAGTTCGCCCATCTACATTGTACGATCTGACTCCAAAGATGATGTCTACGATGCATATCCCTATCCGGAAGAAAACCATCTGGGAGAGCAGTTGGCCCGCCAACTGGTCGGACAACTCGTTCGCGGCATGCCCGGCAGCAAAGATGTGGCGGAACGGGTTGAGTTGCCTGCAACGGGCTATGCACCCGGCCTGCCCAAAAATCCTCCCGCGGGTCAGCAGCGGTCCACAGGCTTCGGCGCGACGGCAGGTTTCGTCGATGCTCGCCCTACCCCACCGCGCGGCCTGCGCCGGATGCCCTACTTCCTTGTTTTTACGGAAGAAGCCGCGGGAGACTGGATCTTCTTTTTCCATCTCCCCCGCAAAGTCGTCTTGAAAGGCGTCTTGCTCCTGGCTCTGTTTCTGGCCAGTGTTCTACTGATAGTAAGTCTGGGTAATGCGTTGATTGGCTAGCTCCACTAAGCGCCGGGACTTACGTGCATCAATTTGCGCGAGTAACAGAGGTAGCATACAATCGCAGTTATTACGTTTTTTTGACCGAATTCTAATAATATCAGCTAAACAGATCGATCAGGGGCCAAGACTTCATTAAGGGCAGTCGACAAGAAAAATCTGCTTGGCTGGGCGCGGTTTGGGTGGAAAAAACAGATGGGATCACAGGCATCCTCCCCGGTACACCTTTTTATGAACTATGCCAATGCAGATGGTGTGTTTGCGCTGCGCCTCTATGAGGATTTGCTGAGCTACGGCTACAGTACCTGGATTGACCAGCGCGATATGGGGCAAGACGACTGGCACCAGGCCGTGAACCGTGCTCTCCATGCCGCGACGCATATGCTGCTCATCTGGACGCGTGACGCCGAAGCTGAGCGAGAGGTCGAGAGCGAATGGGGCGCGTTTCTGACCCAGGGTAAGCCGATTCTCATCCTGCTCCAGGATCGCCACCCCGTCGACTACGATTTGCAGCGTTTCCCGACCATCGATTTCACTGGGGATTACGACGCGGCCTTTAAGCGTCTCCAGGCTCATCTGAACGCCACTGCCCGCCACGATCCCGGTGCAGCAGCAGCGGCCATTGACCAGGGTAATGCCGCCTTCCACAGCGCCGACTTCACCAGCGCCATCAAAGCCTACAGCCGGGCCATTAGCTGTGATCCGCACAAGGCTGACGCCTATCGCAGCCGGGCCTTGTCCTATTATGAAGTAGGCGATATTGAACGCGCTTTTCAGGATTTTGCCGACGCGATTCGCATCAATCCCAAGTTGGCCGAGGCCCATTATTATCAGGGATTGATTATGCGCTCGCAGGGCGAACATCCCCGCGCCCTCGCCGCCTTTACCGAAGCCGTTCGCTACGATCCTGATCTTGTCGCCGCCTATTATTATCGCGGCTTGACCTTTGATATGCTGGGTAATGCCGACCGGGCCTTTGAAGATTTCTCCGAGGCGATCACCCGTGAACAGGATCGCACTCCCGCCTACGGCAAACGTGGGCAGCTTTACTACAATCGCGGTGACTACCGCGAAGCCCTTGCCGATCTGGAGCAGGCTATTCTGTTCGATCCTGCCGATCCCACCCTCTATCTGGTGCGCGGCAAGACGTATGAAGCGCTGGAACGGGAACAGGACGCGCTCAAGGACTACATTCAGGCCATCAAGCTCAACGAGAATCTGTCCGAAGCCTACCGGGGACGCGGCATCATTTACAGCGCGCTGGGCAACTTCGACGCGGCCCTCGAAGACTTGAGCCAGGCTATCCGCCTCAATCCAGCCGACGGGCTGGCCCGGCTGGCGCGCGGCGATGTGCATTACGCCTTGCGCTATTATGAAAAAGCGCTGATCGACTACAACGAGGCGATCCGCCTCATGCCAGACAATGCGGCGGTCTATCACAATCGCGGCGTGACGTATTACTCGCTCTCCCAACTCCAGCAGGCCCTGGACGACTATAACCGCGCCGTCCAGCTCGATGCCCGCTTTAGCTCCGCCTTTTACAACCGGGCCAATGTTTATTATGAACTGGGCCAGATGAATAACGCCCTTGCCGACTTTGACCGCGCCATCCAGCTCGACGACAAAGACGCCGGAGCTTTTCACAACCGGGGCGTGACGTATAACAAACTCGGCATGTTCGACGAAGCCTGCCGCGACTTCACCTATGTGCTGCACCTGGACCCTTTATATGCCGAGGCCTACTATAATCGCCACTTGACTTACCTTCAGCGCGGCGCGCCGGGTGATGATCATCTGGCGAAGGCCGACATGGACCAGTACCGCCGCCTGACGGAAGCCGCCACCCGCACCCACTATCCGCGCAAGAACGGCAGCCGCTAACGCGCCGCTGGCGGATCCATCATTCCAGGAGCATCTGCTGATGAGCGCGGAAGAAAATCCCATTGCCCCCATGCTTCGTGCCTTTGTCCAGCCCTGGCACGACGCGATTGATAACCCGCCCGCTGCCCAGGAACGCCTGCTAAAAAATCTACTGAGCATCTACGCCAAAACGGAATACGGTCAGCAGCACGGCGCGGAACGGATCGGTTCAATCGAGGAATACCGCCGCGCTTTCCCCGTCATGACCTATGCCGGCTACGAACCGATCCTGCGCCGGGTGATGGGCGGTGAGACACATGCCCTGCTCGAAGCGGAGCCGCTGGGCTGGGCTATGACGCGTGGCACAACAGGGACAAGCAAATATATTCCCATGACCCCGCGTGATCTGGAAGGCCGTCACAACGCCGCCCGCGCCGTGATCCAGTATGTGCTGCACAGCAAACGCTGGGAGATTCTGCTCGGCGCGAACCTGAATTTGAGCTTTCCCAGCATCGTTGGCAGCATGGAAGTCAACGGGCGGACGATTGAATACGGCTATGCGACGGGAATCTATGTCAAACATGTTGCCGCGCGCACCCCGATTCGCACCATCCCGTCCCAGGAAGCGATTGACGAACTGGGCGGCGATACAGGCAAATCCGCCTGGGAATCGCGCTTCCGGCTCGCCTACGAAACGGCCAAAGACGAGAATATGACCATCCTGGGCGGGGCGGCTCAGGTCATGATGAAATTCGGCAAATGGATGCGCCGTAATGTTGGCGTCTATCCGAAAGATGTCTGGAAGTTCGGCGTTCTCTCGCTGGGCAGCACCCCCGGCATCAACACCACCTACCGCCCTCGCCTGCTGGCGCTCTACGGGCAGGATGCCGGAATCGCGGAGATTTATGGCGCGACGGAAGGCATGTTCGGCCAGCAGCGCGATGATCGCCGCTTCTGGGTGCCGAACTATGACCTCTATTTTTTTGAGGTCGAAACCCCCAGCGGGATCAAGATGATGCACGAGATGCGCCCCGGCGAAACCGGGAGTTTGGTTGTCAGCACGCCCGTCCTGCCCCGCTACAAGATTCTGGACCTGATCCGCGCCTACGATCAACCGCATTTCCAGTGTATTGGCCGCGACCGGAAATGGACGCGCGCCGTTTACTGGCTGCGGCGCGCGGTAGAAGTAGACATCTGGCCCCGATGATGCCCCTAGAGGCTAAACAGCAGGCGTTTCCGGTTTAGGTGGTTCGCTTGTTGCAGACGGCTCCTCGGGCTTGCTGCGCCGCCGCAGCGTCTTGACCTTCGTTTGCAGTTCCGTGAAATACTCCGAATCCGTGATCTCCGACACCTGGCTCGCCATCTTCTGCTCATCGATCACGATCCGCAGTTCCGCGACCTGCTGTTTCAGGCGTTCAACCCGGCTGAACACCTCGCTCGCCATACGCCCAAACACGCGGGCCAGCTTGCCGATCTCATCCTGGCGCACGGCAATCGGATCGAGTGAAGTTGCCGTCTGGTCCTGGTACTGCTCTTTTTCGATAGCCTCCGCAACCACGGACATCGCCAGCACAGGCTGGACGATCTGGCGCGACACGACAAATGTCGTCACGGCCACCACCGCCCCCGCTAGCGCGAACAGGGCGATTGTCAGCAGACTGATGTTGATCGCGCGCTTCATCTGCGAATCGGCATGTTTCAGCGAACTCGTCATTTGCTGGTCGGTTTCATCAATCGACGTCTGCATCCGCTGGTTGGTCTGGTCAAGCGTATCAAGAAGCTGCGTCCGTGACTGGTCAATTCCGTCAATCATCGTATTCCACTGATCGTTCACGACTGTCGCCAGCGGGTTGTAGATCGTGTCGGCTTTGCGTGTCGATCCTTCCAATGACAACTGCCGCGCCGCTTCGGGATCGGTCTGCATCTGCTCGACAATCGCCGCGAACTGCACATCTTCCGTATCCAGTTGCGTCAGCAGATCGGTTGCCAGTTGGCTCACCGTATCGTTGGTTGCCGAGTTGCGAAGCGAAGCCAGGTCCTCGTGTATCCAACCGCTGTAATCGGCGCGCCCACCGACCAGATTGCTGGGATCAGAGGGATCGCCTGCCAGCACATAGTCTTTTTCATACGCTTCCATTTCATAAAATTCGAAGCGAACGACCTGCAAAAAACGCACTTCATCGGCCCGGTCAAAAATCAGGTTCACCTGATCGACGTTCCCGGCAGAAAAATTCGCCACGTCGTCTTTGCTGCTCGTTAACGTCGTCCTGATCTGCTTACGGCTGTCCGTGATCACCTGCCGGACATCCCGCCGCGTGGTGTTCAGGTTATAGATATTCCAGCCAATCGCCAGCACGCCTGCCACAAACACAACAGCAAAAATACCGACCAGCTTGTTTTGAATGCTGACATCTTGTAAGGCTTTAGCAAGCTGCTGTAGTTTTACTTTCATCCCAATGCTCCTCGCCCATTCTTGCCTATTTTGCTGTGATGCGAGTTGAGCCGCGTGTTGAACCGCGATCCTCACCCCGGCTGCGGCTGCGCACCGAATTATCAGACCGGCTGCGCAGTGCGTCGCGTGAGGCGTCCTGGCGGAGGGCTGGCTTCAACCGCAGCGCTTTGTCATCGCGGGCAGACACGTTATAACCCGTTGCGGCACTGCCGTCATCAATTGAACTACCGTCATCGGTAGGCGGAGCATCACCTTCGAGTCCAGTGCCGTCGCCCTCTGTTTGAGAGGCGTCTTCGGTAGGTTGAGCATCACCTTCCAGTCCAGTGCCGTCGTCCTGCGCTGATCCGTTATCCTCGCCAGAAACATCGGCATCATCCTGATCGGCGTCGCCTTCGCCGCTCTGATCAATATCGAATTCGGACAGATCAAATCCGTTTTCTTGCGCTATATCCTGGAATGTGGGTTCTGACGGGTCCAGTTCAAAGGCGTGCTGCATATCTTCATAGGCCGCCTCTGTATCGCCCAGTTCATGATTGACTTCGCTGCGATAGGCATAGGTCCAGGCATCATCTTCGTAGGCTGAAGCAGCCTCATTCAAATCATCCAGGGCCGATTCATAATCACCCTGATAGTAGTAGGTCACGCCCCGGTAGAAGCGGGCATCCGCGACGGTATAGGGATCGGATTCTGGGTCGGCCAGCTCAAGCGCCTGGCTGAATGCCTGGAGTGCTTCATCGTCGCGTTCCAGGAAGAACAGCGACTCGCCTAGCAGTTCGAGGGCAAGGGCATCGTCCGGGTACACTTCCAGGTAAGACTGGAACGCTTCTAGCGCGGCCTCGTCATCACCCGTTTCCTGAAGTAGCCAACCCCGGTACAGGTCAATATCGGGATACTCGCCATCCACATCGAGCGACTTTGCCAGATCAAGATCTGCCCATGCCGCGTCAATGTTATCCACGTAAAAGTACGATATCCCCCGCATCATGAGCGTATAGGGATTTCAGGATCACGTGCGAGCGCTTCGGTATAGTCTTTGATCGCTTGATCGTCCTGGTTCAGATACGAGAGCGATATACCCCGGTGCAGATAGGCATACGCATCTTCAGGATCGAATTGCAGCGCCTGGTTAAAATCATCTATCGCTTCCTGATCGTGATCCAGATATTGGAGCGATATACCCCGGTATGTATAGGCTTCGCCAAACGCAGGGTCCAGTGCCAGCACCTGCGTGAAATCGTCTATGGCCTCTTGATCCCGATCCAGCCACTGGAGTGAGATGCCCCGGTAGTAATAAATAGTGGGGTCGGTGGGGTTAATCGACGCGGCGGTATTAAAGTCATCAATCGCTTTTTCATCCTCATCCATATCCTGGTACATCTCGCCGCGCCAGAGGTACGCGTCAGCATAGGTAGGATCGAGCTGAAGCGCCTGATCAAAATCGGCCAGGGCTTCGTCATAAGCCTCAGAACTGACGTAATAGAGGATGCCTCGTGACAGCCACAGATAAGGGTTGCTGGGGTCCAGTTCAATTGCCGTGTTATAGTCCTGAAGTGCGGCCTCAACGTTGTCCAAATACCAGTTTGCATCACCGCGCCCAACATAGATATCCGCCAGTTCAACCGGATCATCGGTGAGTTGCAGCGCACAGTCAAACGCGGCAATCGCCCCCTCGTTATCGTTGGCGTCCAGCGCGTCATAGCCCATCTGGTAATAGTCGGTATTGGGATCGCAATCTCCCTGTGCCGCCGCGCGGAAAGGCGGCGTTGGCAGCGCCACTGCAAGGAAAAGCAGAGTCAATAAAAAACGTACCGTTTTGTTCACTTTTAAACCCTCCAAACACGCGCCCACACGTTGACGAGCAAGTATAGCCCACTTGTTTCTAGCGGCTATTTCCCCAAACGGCTGAGCAGAATACTGACGCCAATTGCAATCAGAATCAGAGGCCACAGCGAGCCAAATCCAAAGCCCATGCCGAGCCCGAGTGCCAGCAAAACCACGCCCGCGATCATGCGCGCGCCGGGCCGCGAACGGTATTCCGGGATAAACTGCCGGACGCCGACCTCGCCCAGCATCAATGCCCCTGCCCCGCCAAAAATCCAGGGCCAGACTTGAGCAAAAACGCCATTGGTCGCGTCGAAGGTGTTCAGAAAAAAGACTGTGCCTGCCCACAGCAGAATACCGCCCCAGGTCACCTGTCCGAGACGGTCCGAGGGGCCGATTTCACTAAAGAACTCGCTTTTTTCGTTACTTTTCTCCGTCCCTTTCTCGCGCTCTTTTTCATCCTTGTCCTGGCTTTTTTCCCGTTCCTTTTCTTCACTCTCGCTCTGCTTCTCCCGATCCTTTTCGCCCTCCTGAACAGGTCCAGAGGCAGCCGCGGGTTTGGGCTTGCGCTTGGGTTTCTGTGCCCATTCTTCCTCTGGCACCACGCGCGACATTCCCCCTACCCCGGTGGGAACGCGCTCTGCTTTTGGACTCTGTCTCCGGCTCCGCTGCCTGCGCCAGTTCCGCGCTGTCCAGCGACACCGACGGCGTGCCAATGGCGGCGGTCAGCGCATCGTAGGCATCGCTGATCGAGGTATAGCGCTGGGCCGGGTCTTTTTCCAGGCAGCGCAAAATCACTTTTTCGACCGCTTCCGAAAGCCGGGGATTCACGCTGCGCGGTGGCTCTGGCGGAAGATGCAGGTGCTCGTAGGCGATGCGGACGGCAGTGGTGGTGCCGCGTGCCTCTGGATTTTCGCCTCGGAAAGGAAGCCGCCCGGTATAAAGCTGGTAGAGCATCACGCCGAAAGCGTAAATATCAGTCGCGGCAGTGACTGGGCCAGCAATAATCTGTTCTGGCGACATATAATGCGGAGTGCCTACCGTCTGGTCAACGGTCAGGGTGCTGGCGTCGCTGAGGATGCGGGCGATGCCAAAATCCGTGACATACAGCTTGCCGTTCTCATCCAGCAGAATATTGGCCGGTTTGAGATCGCGGTGAACGATTCCTTCCTGGTGAGCAAAGTGCAGTGCCGAAGCCAGCGGCGTAATATACGCCAGCGAATCGAGCGGTGGGATCGGCTGGCGGCGCGCGTAAAGCACCGATTGCAGCGTTTCGCCGGGAATATAATCGGTCAGAATGAAAACGGTGTTTTCCAGTTCAACGATATCGTAATAACGAACAATATTGGGGTGTTGAAGCCGGGCCAGGACCGCTGCTTCGCGGCGGAATTGCTCCAGGAAAGCGGGTTCATGGGCAATATCGCTGCGCAGCACCTTGGCCGCCAGAGAGGCGCGGCGGTGCAGATCGTAGACGCGAAACACCCGCGCAAATGAGCCTTCTCCCAGCAGTTCATCAAAACGATACCGTCCGCCTAGCGTTTTACCGATCAGATCGCCAGACCCAACCCGGCGAGGTTGTTGGGATTCCCCGGATTCAGAGTCTTCAGGTTCATACTCCGGTTCCATCTCCGGCTGGAATTGATGTCCCATCCTGTCTGTCCCCCTTTGTGGGTGAGTGAAAGCAGCTTCATTATGCCCGCAAATCCCCACTCTCGACAACTGCAACAAAAAAGGGGCCAGGATTTTCTCCCGGCCCCGGCCTGTTGCCGAACTCAGTTATGGGTTAACGGTGATGGTGATATAGCGATTATCCACCAGCCCATCGGTGCGGATCACGCTCAGGTTGAACGTGGTCGTCGCCGCCGGGCATTCTTGCCGCGTCGCGTTTCCAACCACGCCCTGGCCCTGGTAGAACACGGAGTTGATCCCCTGTGTGACCCAGGTGAAGGTGACACACTGCCCCACCGTAATCGTGTCACGGTCAACCGTGAACGAGATGATCACAGGCAGCGTCGTGGGCGGAACGGGAGACGGCGTCGCAGTCGGAGGAGCAGCGACATACGGTGCGTTAACCACCGGAACCGTATTCAGATCGATGTTGACCTGGACCAGATCGGCAAAAACCCATCCGGTTATATTGCCCGGTATGATCACTTGAAGCCATGCATTATCGGGCCGCCGCCCAACAATATCGAGGGTCGTACCACTTCCGACCGAGGTCAATATATCCGCACCTTCGCCGGGATTCTCGCGGACGTTCAGCCGCGCTGATGTCACGACCGCGTCAGGCGTGGGCGTTCCTTGCGTCGGGAACGGAGTTGCGGCGTTGACCGCGCCGCCCGGTGTAGCCCCGAAATTCGGGCCGCGCTCATCGAAGCGATCATTCGTCAACTGGCGGACCAGGCCCGTCGTAAAGGAGATGACGTACACGTCAGGCTGCCCGTTTACATCCGAGATATAGGTGATATGAATCCCGTCAGGCTGCCAGCGCGGTTGGCTGTCTTCGGCATTATTGTTGGTCAATTGCAGCACGTCCGATCCATCGGACAGCATCACGTACAGTTCGAAGTCGCCATCGCGGTCCGACACAAAAGCGATATAAGACCCGTCTGGCGACCACACCGGATCAATATCGGTGGCAGGATCATCCGTTAACTGGGTGGTCAGTCCCGTATCCGGGTCCAGGGTATAGATATCGTAGTTCCCCTGCTTGTCCGACGCATAGACAACTGGGCCCGCCGAGGCATCGTCGCCGCCCTGCGCCCCTGCGGTTTGTCCCCCAGCCAGCGCTAAAACCAACCCGCCAGCGATGGCTGTCAAAAGCAAAAACACGATTTTCGTGCGTGATACGCTCATAATAAGCGCCTCCTGTCGTTTTACAGAACTTCTTGTACTATTGTAGTAAATTTGGAACAGAAGCAGAAATAAAGTCTGAGAGAGTTTATGATCAGCCGCCTGTTGAAAGTGCTCACAAACATCCCGGCCCGACTGACGCAATCGTTGAAAACCCGGCAAAATCGCTTCCTGGAACGCCTGCGCTTGCAGGCTCATCTGAACGTCGAAGCCGGTCAGGCTCTGGAAGAATATATGCACAAGCCGAGTAAAAAGAATGCTCAGCACATCATTCAGTTGGAAAAGAATGCCGACGAAGTGCGCCGCATCCTGATCGATGAACTGAACCGGACCTTTGTCACACCCATCGACCGTGAAGATATCCACGCCCTATCCCGCGCCATTGATGATATTGCCGATGAAATCTCCGACACCGTGAACGAGATGGACATTCTCGAAGTGGAGCCGAATCACTTCCTGCGCCGGATGGCCGACCTGCTTTGCACCGGGGCCGAGGAAATCAAGTTGGCTATGGATCGCATCCCTCAGCACCCTGGCGTTGCGACAACCCACGCCATCCGTGCCAAGGCAACCGACAACACGATGGAAATGCTCTACGCCGAAGCCCTGGCCGATCTCTTCCGCAAACCGCGCGACCTGGAAAGCCTGGTCGATATGATGAAGCTGCGTGAAATCTACCGCCATCTCTTTCACGCCTCGGAGCGTGTCGCCGATACCGCCAATCTAATCGAAGATATCGTCGTCAAATTCTTCTAGACGCATCTTTTTCTCACCGATATCTTCAAATTAGTACTTAAAGTTCAACTTTAAAGGAGTATTTTGGGAGGCACTTTGGGTATATTCTTGATCTAGGAGCAAACGAGATCGTACATCGAATACATAGAGGCAGTGGCTTGCCATGCCCAGTTTTTGTAAAGGTAGGCCTGGGTTAGGAAACCGTTAGTTACCGTGCCGTTTTGGGGGGGCTAGCAAGGTCGCCACGAGAAGAAAGTGATCAACTTGTGATTTTTCTCGGCTGGCGACAGCGCCCTTGTTGATCACAACGACCCCCAAATAGGGCCATTAGCCATCACATAATACCCTTTTGGGCGCTTTTTAAAGGGTTTTTCGGTCCAGTTGTTGAAAATTCGCCCGCTTCGAGAGGCGCGTGTGAATCCGCCAAATCCAATCGAATGAGCGTGTAGGGGCGTATGGTTGGTTATACGCCCTCATACAAATCGAAAGACTTTCGATGATTCAGTTAGTAATACCCTTCCTGAAAGATAGAGCAAAAATCGAAGTTGGCGCACGGTTAGAAAACGGTTGGTCACCCTACCGAAAAAATAGGATTTTACAGATCGCCACGCGGCGAAGTGATCAACTAATTTTTTCGGAAAGTTTATTAGCAAATAGCTAACAGTTGTATCACCCTTACCCATCAACCAGAACAACCATGATATCGTTGACGTTCGTATGGGTCGGCCCGGTCACCAGCAGATCGCCCACCGCATCCAGGTAGGGATAGGCGTCATTGTTATCCAGCGCGGCCTGCGCCGAGAGTCCCAGTTTCTGCCCGCGTGCCACCGTCGTCCCATCGATCAGCCCGCCTGCCGCGTCCGTCGGGCCGTCGGTTCCATCCGTCGCCAGACTGCCAATCACAATCCCATCAAGGCCCTGCACGGCCAGCGCCGCCGCCAGGGTGAGTTCCTGGTTGCGCCCGCCCCGCCCTGCCCCGCGCAGCGTCACGGTGGTTTCTCCACCGCAGATCAGACATGCCGGGCGCGGCACAGGTCGACCTCGGAACAGAATCTCTTTGCCCATTCCAGCCAGCACCTTCGCCACCTCGCGCGCCTCCCCCTCAATAAAGGTCGAGAGCAGCAGAGTATGGTAGCCGAGTGCTTCCGCTTGCCGCGCCGCCGCTAATGCCGCGCCGCTGTTATCCGCCACAATCACGTTCTGCACGGCTGCGAAGACCGGATCGCCTGCTTTCGGCGTCTCCAATGCCTCGCGATGTAGATGATCAAGAATCGCCTGGGGCGCATTGTTGCCAATGCCGTAGCGCTCCAGCACGCGCCGCGCATCAGCAAACGTGGTCGGATCAGGCACCGTCGGGCCAGAAGCGATCACATCCAGCGAGCTGCCGATCACGTCCGACAGGATCAGCGTGATTACCGTTGCCGGGTACGCACCCTGCGCCGCCAACCGCGCCAATCCGCCGCCCGCCACCTGAGAAAGGTGTTTGCGCACGGTGTTGATATCCTGAATCGGCGCGCCGGACCGCAGCAGCGCCCCCGTAAGGTTGCTCAGATCGTCCAGGCCGATCCCCGCCGCGGGCAGAGTCATCAGCGCCGATCCGCCGCCGGAAATCAGGCACAGGATCAGGCTCTTTTTCCCCACCCGGCCCCGGACTAAATCCACCATCTCCTGGCTTGCGGCGACTCCCCGCGCATCCGGCACAGGATGCCCCGCTTCTCGCAGGGCGATCCACCGGGTCGGAAGCAAATGATCGTCCTTGACAATGACCAGCCCCGCCGCGATCCGGTCCCCCAGGATGCCTTCAACGGCCTGTGCCATCGCCGCACCCGCTTTGCCCGCCCCAATGACGTAAATATCGTCATAGTCCTCGTACAGGCGTCCATCCACCCACAGCCTGTCACCATCCACCCTCAGGACGCGCCGGATCGCTTCTCCCGGCTGGGCAGCGTCAAGAGCAGCGTCCAGAATGGCTAAAGCGGCCTCGTGTTTTTCCGGTCTTAGAAAGTGGCTCATCAGACTTTCTCCCCTGCCAATTTGAGGTATAGTTACTTTGCATCCTGCTCCACAATGTTTTTAAAAGAGGGGAATCTCTTATGAAACCCGCCAGTTGGTTTTTGATCCTTGCTGCGCTGCTGCTGATCCTCGCTCCTCAGCCTGCCCTGGCGCAGGGAAATACCGGAATCATCGCTTTTGTCGGCATCGACTCGACAGGAACGGCAGATATCTACCTGCTCGATCTCGCCTCGAATTGCGTTGCGCGGCTCGATGCGCCCGTTCTCCCGGAAACGGATCTGGCCTGGGACCCCACCGGGAAAACTCTCGCCTTCACCACCAGCGACGGCGGCTATGGCCTGCTCCGCAGTTTACGCGGCTGCTTCGGAGCCGATGCGATCTGCGCCGATGTCGTCTATGTGATTCCCCCTGCCTTCGTCGAACAGGTGGAATGGTCGCCCGACGGCTCGACGCTCTTTATGCTCACCGACGAGGGTCTGAAAGCCGCCCCGCCGCGCACCGCTAATCCACGGGCTATCATAAATCTCGATGTCCCTTGTGATCGTGCCATTGATATCGCGCCAGACAACGCCTATCTATTGTGCGCCGGGACAGACGCCGAAGGCAATATTCAGGTCTCGGTCTACGAACCTGTCGTCTCCGGCCAGACATTGGCTTTCAGCCCGCGCTACGAAATCGGCACCTTCCCCGACATCACCGGGTACGATATCAGCCTGGGGGGGCAGGCAGTTGTTGGAACGCTGGAACTGGGCGGCGACTCCGGCTTTTACGCCAGCATGGACGGCCTCACCGTCGAGCGAATTGCCGGCTATCAGGTTCATGTTTATGCGGCGGCCTTTAATCCCGTTGAAGCCAGTCCACTCGCCGTGATCGGCGCGATCTCCGACTCGACAGGCGACGCCAGTCTGCGCGATGGTGACGCCGCCGAGCTGCTCTTTTATAACATCGAGACGGGCGAACTGGCGCAGGTCCAGGGATTCACCGGAGCGACCGGGCTGTCCTGGGCACCCAGTGGGCAAGCGCTGCTGGTCATTACGCAGTCCTCCAAAATGACAATCTACAACGTGCTCACCAATTCCAGTACGCCTGTCAATGCCGTTTTCCCCGCCGGGCTGCAATTTACCTCCGCCGCATGGAGCGTGCTCGCCAATAACTCGCTGCCCCTCATTCCAACCGCCACACTGCCCGCTCCGGCAACGCCTGTCCCAACGCCGACCTTTTTCCCGACTCTGCCCCCGCCGCCAACCTGGACTCCCTATCTTCCTCCATCGGTTACGCCCGGCAGTCCGATGGGTGCGGGGTGCCAGTATGCGACGGCAGCTCAACCCGTCGTCGTCGGTGACATCGCCGAAGTGACCAATCTCGGCGCGGGCCTGCGCATTCGTAATGCAGCATCCCTCACGGCTGGAATGCTGCGCGAACTGCCGCGCGGGACCCGCATGACCGTTCTGAGCGGCCCATTCTGCGCGGATGGCTACCGCTGGTGGCAGGTCCGGATCGAATTGGACGGCCTGACAGGCTGGGTAGCGGACAGCGAACCGGCTGGCTTCTGGATTCAGCGTGCCGCTGCACCGACGCCAACCATGCCCGGCGAAAGTATCCTGTTTATGGCAGATCGTTATGTCATCAACTATGGCCAGTGCGTCACCATCTACTGGTCGGTGCAGGGCATCAAAGAAGTCCGCTATGAAGGCCAGGGCGTGACAGGCACTGAAGCCCGTGTCGAGTGCCCAACCGCCAACCGGACCTATACACTCAGCGTGACTCGTCTCGACAATTCGATTGTCACGAATACAATCACGATTAATGTGATTTCCGTCTATTAACGCAGGAGGCGGCGGGGGTGCTGCATACCCCCGCCGCGTTGGAAAGTCCAACTCGTGCTGCAAAAAAGGCTGCTGAACCTCACCACACGCCTGATTCCAAGCCTGAACACATCCAACGAGACGATTCAGCGTATTGTCGCGGGCGATCTACTGAAGACCCTCTATGCCATCCCTCTGGTGCTGATCGGGCTGGTCTGGCTGGCGCTCCAAACGGATGGGACTCTGCTGGTTGATCAGGTCGGTTTGGTGGTCCTGCTCGCCGCCCTCAAATTTCTGTTTGGCACCCTGCAATTTAACGTCGCCCTGGAAATCAAGCCCGGCGTCCCAGCTTACGCCCTCAACAAAATGGATCGCATGATCATCTGGTCGGCGGCGCTCATTCTGGGGCCCAGCAGCTTGTGGATCGGCGTCCTGTGGGAAATCATTGATTTTGTGCGCGCCCTACGCTTGCTGACCGCGCCCGAAGAACGTCTGAACCGGACTCGCGAACTCGTCAACCGTTTGGTATGGCTAACCCTGCTCAGTTTGATCGCTTTGGCCGTTTACCGCGCCCTGGGCGGAGACTATCCCCCGTCTGCCTTTACACTGCGCTCCGCCGCGGCAGGCCTGATTGCGACCCTGGTCAAACTGACCCTGGAAATCCTATCCGAACTACCCTTTGGCTTCTACGATTTTTACGCCATCATCCGGCGGCTCGATCCGAGTTTTTCCCGTAATCGGTTTCTCGGCTTCACGCTGCTTGCCACAGCCATCCCCAACCTGATCGAACCATTTGCCGTGCTGGGGGCCTTGCTCTATGGAGCGATTGGCCTTGGCGCATATCTTTATCTGGTCGCGGGTGTGCTGCTGGCAAGCGTCATCGCCCACCGTTTCAGCCAGACTCTCGACCTCAACCGCCAGCAAACGCGCAATGTCCAGCAGTTGGAAGCGCTGGGCCGGGATATTATCAGCGGTCCGCCCGACGCCTCCACCCTGCCCGATCTGCTGAAAGCTCGCGTTCCGGGGATGTTCGGCTTTGCCGGAATTGAGATCCGCTTCTTTCCCGACGAGTTGATCCTGCACCAGCCCGACGAATGGGCGCTTGAAGTCGATATCTTCTGGTCCTGGGCACGAGCGCAGAAAACGCACGAATCCCAGACATTCGCGCAGGGGTCCACCCTGCCCTGGTCGAACAAGAAAACAAACAGCGGGCACATGTACGTCCCCATCACGGATATCGACACCCACGCCATCATAGGCGGCATCTATGTTGTGCACGGTCTGGAAGCCAAACAGATCCCCCGCCTGCTCCCAGCCGCCCAGACCCTTGCCGCGCAAATCGCCTCGGCCCGGCACGGCGCGCAGGTCTATATACAGAACTCTCCAGCACCAGCGCGTCGAACAGGAAATGGCCTTTGCCGGGACTATCCAGGCCAGTTTTATGCCCACCGTCCTACCCAATTTCCCGGATTGGCGAATTTCCGTCTCGCTGGAATCGGCGCGCGAAACCTCTGGCGATTTCTACGATCTGATCGATCTGCCCGGCGGCAAATTGGGTGTGGTCGTCGCGGATGTAGCCGATAAAGGCATGGGGGCGGCGCTCTATATGGCTCTCAGCCGCACGCTGCTGCGTACCTATGCCGTCGAACACCCCGATCACCCGGCAGAAGCGCTCGCCGCCGCCAACCACCGTATTCTGCTCGACACACACACGGATATGTTTGTCACCCTGTTTTATGCCGCAATCGATACCACTTCCGGAACGGTGACGTACTGCAATGCCGGGCATAATCCAGCCTATCTCGTCCCCGCCGATGGGGGCGCGGAGCAGGCTCTAGGCAGAACAGGCATCCCATTGGGAATGTTTGAGGAATTGACCTGGAAAGAAAAACAAGTCACGGTCAGCCGGGGCGACAGGCTAATACTCTATACGGATGGCGTCACCGAAGCGCAGGATAAGATCGGCAGTCTGTTTGGAGAGGAGCGACTCCTCCCCATTATTCGGGACCTTCGTGACAGGTCCGCCTCAGAGATACATGACGCGATTCAGGCCGCAGTCAAATCCTTTGTGGGCGACACGCCGCAGTCCGACGATATCACACTGGCGGTCATCGCCCGCACCGATTAAAAATCATCGGTCTCCTTCGTCCATGTGGGCAGCCCGACCAGCGCCTGAGTTCCCTTGCCAACGACCGAGTGCAGTTCGAGCAAGCCGCCGTGCGCTTCGACAATCCCCTTCGCCAGGCTGAGGCCGATGCCTACGCCCTGCTGCTCGTACTGGTTCCGGTTGGACTGGCGGTAGGGCTGGAATACATGCGGCAGTTCGTCAGCGGGAATACCTGGCCCCTGGTCGGTAATCGAAAGCCAGACCATACCGTTATCGACCCACTGTTCAATCGTGATCCGGTCAGTGGGCTTTGAAAAAGCAATCGCGTTCGATATCAGTTCAGCGATGGCGTGTTTGAGTGCGCCAATATCACCGCTCACCATCGCGTTCGGTTCCAGTTCGTCAAAAAAAACGGGGATATCTCGCTGGCGCATGCTGAACTGCTGTGCCCGTTCAATCGCTCCCAGCACGGCTTCATGCAAATAGCCAGGGCGGAGATGCTGCTGGATCGAACTGGCGAGCGCTCCCGATTGGAGCTGGACAAACATCACCATTTGTTCAATCAGCCGTGACAGGCGGACGCTGCCGCTGCGCATCGTTTCGAGCAAATCCTGGACCTGTTCGCTGCCCATCCGTTCAATCTCGCGGGACAAAATCTCCGTCACCATGCTGATTGACACGAGCGGCGTGCGCAGTTCATGAGCGACCATCAACGCCAGTTCCCGCTTTGCCACGTCCAGCGCATGCTGTTGAACCTGGATGTGGCTCATCAGTTCGGCGCGCCGTTTGAGCTTGGATCGCAGCACCAGCAAGAACCGTTCCTGATCCAGCGGCTTAACCAGGTAATCATCAACCCCCAGCGAATAGCCGCGCCGCAGATCGTCAATCTGGTCGCGCGCCGTCAGAAACAGGAAGGGAATACTGAGCCATTCTTCGCGCCGCCGAACGCGTTCGAAAAACTCGAATCCATCTACCTTGGGCATCGCCACGTCGCTGATAATCAGATCCGGCGGGGACGGGATCGATTCCATGATCGTCATGGCCTCGTCACCATCAGCCGCCAGCAGCACATTGAACCCTTCCAGGCGCAGTAAACGGTCGACACTTTTGAGCAGGGCCGTGTTGTCATCAACAAACAGGATTGTCTGGCTTTTGTTAGAAGGTGAATCCATGGCCATCTTGATTGCTCCCCGCCCCGCGTATCCCGTTTCGTGATAGGATATTTAATAAGGATACAGCAATTGCCGAAACTGTAAAGAAAATACGACTTAGGTATGTTTACCCTCTTTTTGGAATTGTAAGCAAAGCTGCGATTTACGCTAGTGGATAATCTGTTAGTATTGTGGGTACATTGAGACTGTGCTACACTGCCCAACCAAAGGGAGGTCTCCCATGAAGCTTATTATCGCCATTGTTCAGGATCAGGATGCTGACCGTACCATAAAAGCCCTCAACGAGGGCGGGTTTCGGGTCACTCGCGTTGCCAGCACAGGCGGGTTTTTCCGTGTAGGCAACACCACCCTGCTCAGCGGTGTCGATGACGACAAGGTAAATTCCGTCATCAGCATCCTGAATACCACGTGCGAACGGCGCACCCGCTTGATCCCGGCTGGCCCAAACATTGTGGAATTGGCGGCTATGATGGGCGCATTTGTCGAGGTTGAAGTAGGCGGCGCAACCGTCTTTGTCCTGGATGTCGAACACTTCGAACAGGTGTGAGTCATGGAAAACAGCAAGCTCATCCTGGTCATTCTGCGCGGCAGCAGTGATAAACTGGTGCATCAGTTGAATGATGCCAATTTCCGAGTCACCGAATTCAGCAGTATTGGCGGTTTTTTGCGCCACAAATACACTACGCTGGTCATTGGCGCGCGCCCGGAACGAGTTGAATCCGCCCTGGAACTAATCCGGAAAGCCTGTCCCACGCCGCCCGGCGCAGAAGAGCATAATGCCACGATTTTTGTGCTGAATGCCGGGCAGTTCATTCAGTTTTGATAGAACCTGGGGCCGGTCTTCAGGCCAGCCCCAGTGAAGCTTCTACTCTTCCGTCGGAGCGATGAGCAGGCAGGACGGATCTTCTTCTTCCATCAGCCACCGATCAAACCAGAACTGCGCAATGGTATTGTTATAGATGCCGCCCCCGTCGTGCTCAAAAAACCGCGTGCGATCCGGGCAGCGAAACACCTCGTAAGAGGGACGCATCTGGTCAAAGAAGCTGCGCGCCAGGGCAGTTGTCGGGCGATCCTTTGGATAGACAAACAACATCGGACGGGGAACAACCAGCCGGGCCACGTCGCCCAGGCTGGCATAATGTCGCAGGTAGGGGATAAAGTCGCACGCATCCATCATCGCATTACGATCAATGCTGCTGGTCAGGTAATTCTGGTTGATGACCGCGATCACGCGCTCATCGAGCGCCGCCGTGTAAATCGCCAGCCCGCCGCCCAGCCCCAACCCGGTCACACCCAGCGACGACGGCTTGACGTTCGGCAGCGATTGTAGATAGTCCAGCGCCAGCCGTCCATCGTCAATGGCCATGCCCAGCCATGTTTTACCAATCAGGCGAGCCACATTATCCAGAACATTGTGGTTGATCTCGCCCAGCGTACCGAAGCCGCGTTCCTCGACAGTTAATGTAACATAACCTGTCTGGGCTAGAGCCAGCGCGTTCGCCATATGCAGGCTTTCATCAACACCTGCCGTATCGCGAATCGTCCCGTGCCCCGGATAGATCAACAGTGCGGGGGCCGGTTCGGTCATATCGGCGGGATACATCAGATAAGCGGGCAGTTTCAGCCCATCCGCCGCCGTCAGGCGAAGGTCAAGGCGCTCCACGCCGCTGATCAGATCGGTATGAATGACTTCGCTTTTTACTTGACCGTGCGGCTGGTACGATACGCCAAGCAGTTCGCCGACTTTGGTGCGCAGCGCTTGCCGCCACTGCCACCATTCCTCGCCCCGCTCGCCGCGATACGCCATCGACGGATTTTGGCTGCGAATCTGGGCCAGCAGTTTGCCCAACGGCTGGTTCTCATCGGGCAGCACATCCAGTTCCTGCGTTTCGTCACGGAGCGCGTCGGAAGCCGATGGCGTCAGACTGTGTACCAGACCGGTGATAGACTGGACGACCGAGTTCATCATCCGGCCCATCGGGCTTGGCTTGGCCTGCTGCGCTTCGGCAATCTGAGCCACTGCGTCCCGCAGTGAAACGTGCTCACCGTACCGCTCCGACAGTTCCTTGCGGTGGCGTGACACCCACAAATACAGGTCGGCCTCGGTACGTCCGGGGAACAGGTTCAGCACGCCGGATTCCTGGATCAGATCCACCGCCAGCGTATACACCATGTCGTACCACGCACTCGCGGCCTCGGCAATGGTCCGCTCCTCGCCATCAATCTGCTGCAAATTCTGGCGATACAGCTCGATTTCAAGTTCGAGCGCTGGGTACATACCCGGCTCGGTCAGGATGATATTCTGTTCGGGGCGGCTGAAGTTGAGACGCGTCTGATCGAGAAAAGCCCGGTATTCCGCCTTCACAATCAGATCATCAATTCCCGCTTTCGGGGGCAGCCCTCCCACTGGGTTCTCATACTCCCAGACATAGGCTTCAATCTGCCTGGCGTTAAACTGCCGGGCCACGGATACGCGGTGATTGCCATCTTTGACAAAATAGGCGTCGCCTACCTTGTACAGTTCGACAGGCGGCAGGCCATGTTCACTTTGCAGTTCCGCCACGCGCCGCCACCGCCAGCTATCTTCCTCGACCAGCGGCAGGAAGGTGCGGGTAAAGTCGTTGTAGCGCCCCACACTGCCCACAATCTGATCGAGGGGTATGTCTTGCAGGCCCCGGTAGGCGTTCTGCGTCAGGCGTAGTTTTTCCTGCACCTCTTCAAACGACAGCAGCGTGATTGGGGCTTTGCTGAGCCCCAGCGAGCTATAAAGCCGCTGAAAAAACGCGCGCCGCCGGGCTACATTCCATTGTCCTCTTGATTCCACTTGCATATGGGATTCAGTCGCGTCATCCAAGATTGATTATCCTTTATGGTAGAAAGCCTACCTGCTCTATGGAATATCCCAATCGTAGAATTTAGAAGAAATAGAAGGGTTTTATTTGGGTACTTTTAACGAAGCCGTTGCATGGGTGTCTTGTTATTCAAGGGGGATTATACCCCACCCTGGTGCATGTGTCATAAAGGAGTATAATTCCGCGCGGTTTGACTATTAACTTGATCGCCATCCATCTGAGGCCGTCATGACTCACCCTCAACCTGCCAATTTGCTGCCCATCCGCCCGAATACCCTGCTCGACTGTGCCCGCCACCTGGCAAACACTGCGCCGGATCGCCCTGCCCTGACCCTGATCAGTTCAGGAAGGTCCAATACGATCACCTATGGGGAATTTTTCCAGCAGGCGGCACGGTATGCCCGTGCGCTCGAAAAAGCAGGTGTGCAGCCGCACGATCTCGTCGTGCTGGTGCTCCAACATGGCGAAGATGTGCTCTATGCGTTCTGGGGAGCCATGCTGCTCGGCGCGGTCCCGTCGATCTTCCCGTTTCTGACGCCCAAACTCGACCCGGATCGGTATTATGAGAGTGTGCGGGCGCTGGTCGAACTCTCTCAGGTGAAAGCGGTGATCACCTACCCGGAAATGCAGACCGCCCTGGAAACTCATCTCGCCAATATTCCTACACTCGGCGCGCTGCTTAACGTGACCGGCCTGGAGCCAGAGGGCCAGCTCAGCGATTATCTGGATCGTGCCCCGTCTCAGCCAACCGATACGGCATTTTTACAGCATTCATCGGGCAGCACGGGGCTGCAAAAAGGCGTCATGCTGTCGCACGGTTCCGTTTTGAATCAGATAGCCGCCTACGCACAATCCATCCAGCTTTCGCCCGACGACGTGATTATCAGTTGGCTGCCGCTTTATCACGATATGGGCCTCATCGCCGGGTTTATCATGCCCATCGTCCAGGGGATTCACCTTGTGCTGATGTCGCCGTTCCATTGGGTCAGCGATCCGCAAATTCTGTTCAAGGCGATTATGGAATACCAGGGGACGCTCTGCTGGCTGCCCAATTTTGCTTACAACTTCCTGGCGACACGCGTCCGCAAATCGGCCCTGGAAGGACTGGACCTCTCCAGCCTGCGCGCCGTGATCAATTGCTCGGAGCCGGTACGTCAAGAAAGCCACGTCACGTTTAGCGAACGATACATCGCCTTTGGGCTGAATCCCGCCGCGCTGCAAACCTGTTACGCCATGGCGGAAAACACGTTCGCCGTCACACAGAGCACGCTGGGTGATCCTGCTCCCATCGACGTGATTGATCGCCGGACCATTCAGGAGCAGAATATCGCCCAACCCTCTAGCGGCGACTCTGGCCCAACCGTGACGATGGTTTCCTGCGGTAGGCCGATCCCCAACACAGAAATTCGCATCGTGGATGCCGAGCGTCACGATATGCCGGAGCGGCAGGTAGGCGAGGTCGCCCTGCGCAGCGATTGTATGCTGAGCGGCTATTATCACCGCGAGGATGCCACCGCCCAGGCCATGAGCGATGGCTGGTACTTCACCGGGGACTTCGGCTATGTCGCGAACGGCGAACTGTATATCACGGGCCGCAAAAAAGACCTGATCATTGTGGGCGGCAAAAACATTTACCCGCAGGACATTGAAAACGTGCTGTACGATATTCCCGGTGTGCATCCGGGCCGCGCCGTCGCCTTTGGGGTGCTCAATGAGCAGCTTGGCACGGAAGATATCGCGGTGATCTGTGAAGTTGACAGCGAAGAGTCAGACGAACAGGCGCGCATCATCAAAGACATCCGCGCCCGCATTGCCCAGACAACCGACACTATGGCCCATTACGTCCATCTCGTTGGCCCGAAATGGCTGATCAAAACGTCCAGCGGCAAAATCGCCCGGACCGCCAACCGTGAGAAATTCATAAACGAAGTGTTAGGAGAGTAGCTGATGCGTCTGCTTCACATCGTGTTCAGCCGCGAAAATGTCTTCGCCTTGATGCTGTGCCTGATTGTCCTGCTGGTGATCGTCGTGACGGCCAGCAGCGCGCCGCAGTGGATTTACCAGGGGTTTTAGGGCAGATCCGCCCTTTCGCTAGGCGACTAAAGCCAATAACTGTTCGGCAAGCGCTACCAGGGCATAGGCATCGACGGGTTTGATCAACACCAGATCGGCATATTCAGCCTGTCTGGTCCTGGCAGCAATAGGATTTGCCGTGACAATCACCGTCCGTAATAAGTTGAGGGTGTTATTCTGATACAGGTGATCCATGATCTGCAACCCGGATCGCCCTGGCATGTTGACATCGAGGATAATCACGCTCGGCAAGGCATCATTAATCTGCTGCATGGCCTCGTCGCCATCGCCGGCACAGGCAACATCGAACCCGGCGTAGTCAAAGACCTTCGCAAACAGGCTTTGTAATGCAGGATCGTCTTCAGCGATCAAGACGTGTGGTCGCATTATGGTTGCTCCTCGCGGTGTATGACGCCGCGCCCCGCGCAGGTCAATGGATAGGCTGTATTATGACCGACAATGTGATGTCAGAGTCTAAAGGAGTATAAAGGGATCCGCCTCCACCTGATTTATTTACTATTTTGATGAGCTTCTGCTATTCAGGAGATGAGATACCTCGCAGTGCCATATAGAAAACTGCACCAACAACAGTATTCTATATTAGAATTACAGTCAAGTAAACGAAAGAGCGTAAATAATCTCCCAAATTCATTCCTTTTTTATATTTGTTCCCGTTTGAGTATGGCATTATGTGACATTCATCACATGAAAAGTCGGCCTGGGTATGTTAAAGTCGGCATATTCTTCATGAATATTTAGGTTAATCGCCGCTCCAGGGAGCCAATTCCCATGCACGAACTCAGCGTCACCCAAAGTTTGCTCAACGTCGCCCTGCGCCACGCCGATAATGCGGGTGCAGTGAAAATCAACGAAGTGAATCTGGTCATCGGTGAACTGTCGCAGTTCGTTGATGATTCGATCCAGTTTTATTGGGATATGATCGCCGCCAATACCATTGCCTGCGGCGCGAAACTGAACTTTAAGCGCATCCCAGCGACGCTGCACTGCAACGACTGCGGGCAGGACGGCCCACTGAACCGTGCTGCTTATGTCTGCCCATCCTGCGGGAGCGAACATCTGACGATTATTGGCGGGCAGGAGTTTTACCTGGAAAGCATCGACGTTGATCTTCAACCTAAAACAAGCGAGGAAAGTACCTCTCATGCCTGAAATCGAAGTTGTTGAGAATATCCTGAGTGCCAACGATCAGATTGCCGCCGAAACCCGCAAGTTGTTCGATGAGCGGCACATTCTGGCGATCAATATTATGGCCTCGCCGGGCGGGGGCAAAACGAGCATCATCATGAAAACCATTGAGGCGCTCAAGGCAGACGGGCTGCGTGTGGGGGTGATGGAAGGCGACGTGGTGATGATTGATGTGGATCGTGTCGCCAGCCTGGGTGTGCAGGTGACTTTGGTCAACACGGGCGGCGACTGCCATCTCGATGCCAACATGATCAGGACCGCCCTGCCCTCTTTTGACCTGAACAATCTCGATCTGCTCATCATCGAAAACGTCGGCAACCTGATCTGCCCTGCCGCGTGGCAACTCGGCGTG
The DNA here is from genome assembly GCA_963753545.1 of uncultured Chloroflexia bacterium. Lineage (GTDB taxonomy): Bacteria > Chloroflexota > Anaerolineae > Aggregatilineales > Aggregatilineaceae > CAVWCQ01. Next base: position 2,125,774 of record CAVWCQ010000008.1, on the reverse strand, counting down.
CATCTGAATGTGGTGATCGCCAGCGTGCCCGAAGGCGCGGACAAACCCTACAAATATCCGCGCATGTACAAGGGCGCGGACGTGCTGCTGCTCAACAAGATGGATCTGCGCGACTACCAGGAGTTTGATCTGGACTATTTTAAGCACGGCGTTGAGGTGCTTAATCCCGACGTGGCCTTCTTCCCGATTTCCTGCCGGACGGGTGACGGCTTCCCGGCGTGGCTGGACTGGCTGCGCGCCAAAATCGCGGAACGGAAGGTCATAACGGATGCAGTCATCAGGCCGCCGGATTCACGTATCCGGGGTGGTGCAGGGAGTCGGCTTCCGGCCCTTTATTTATGGTCTGGCGCTGCGTCATGATCTACTGGGCTGGGTGCGTAACACGTCGGCAGGCGTGGATATCGAGGTCGCAGGCGATCCGGAAGCTCTGGAAGCGTTTGTCCACGCGATCACGGCGGAAGCGCCGCCCCTGTCGCGCATCGAAGCATGTGACAGTGTCACGCCGATCAGCGCCAACGGCTACACGCGCTTTGAAATCGTCCACAGTGAAGCCATTGAGGGCGCCTACCAGCCCATCTCGCCCGACGTGGCGATCTGTGACGATTGTCTGGCGGAAATTTTTGATCCGCGAAGATCGCCGCTACCACTACGCTTTCACCAACTGCACCAACTGCGGGCCGCGCTTCACAATCATCCAGGACATCCCCTATGATCGGCCTAAGACGACGATGGCCCCATTCGAGATGTGCCCGGACTGCCAGCGCCGAATACGAAGACCCGCTGAACCGCCGTTTCCATGCCCAGCCGAACGCCTGCCCGGTCTGCGGCCCTCACCTGGAACTGCTGCCGAGTGCGGGGCATCCCGCGCTGCCGATCTGGGACGACATGCCGGACGACGAGATCGAAGCGAGTGCGCGATCTGCTGCGGGCGGGGCATATCGTGGCGATCAAGGGGATCGGCGGTTTCCATCTGGCCTGCGATGCGACCAATTCCGCCGCCGTGCTCGAACTGCGCCGCCGCAAAGGCCGTGCCGCCAAACCGTTCGCGGTTATGATGCCCGACCTGGATACGGTCTGACGCGCTTCTGCGAAGTGAGCTACGTTGCCGCGCAAGCGCTGAATGCCCGTGAACGCCCGATTGTCCTGCTGCCGCTCAAGCCGGAATACGACCATCGCGCCGGAAGTCGCGCCGGGCCTGACGGAACTTGGGCGTCATGCTGCCCTATACGCCGCTGCATATTTGCTGCTGGAAGCCGCGCCGGATTTCCCGCCTGCCCTGGTGATGACCAGTGGCAACGCCAGCGAAGAACCGATTGCCACCGACAATGCCGACGCGGTGGAACGTCTCGGCCCGATCTGGCGGATGCTTTTTGCTGCACAACCGCGACATTCACATCCGCTGCGATGATTTTGTCATCCGTGCGCGGACCCGGTGTGATGCGGGCGGCATCATGCCGCTGCGCCGTTCACGGGGATATGCGCCCTACCCGATTCCGCTGGCCTTCGAGACGCCGCCGCTGCTAGCCGCCGGGGCCGAACTGAAAAACACGTTCTGTCTGGCGCGTGATCGCAGCGTCTTCATGAGCCAGCATATTGGCGATCTGTCGAATTACGACGCGCTCCGCTCCTACGAGCACAGCATTGATCATCTGCAGCGGTTGTTCCGCGTCCAGCCGGAAATCATCGCCCACGACGCGCATCCCGGATTACATCGTGACGCGGACCATCGTGCGCCGCGCCGAAGAAGCCGGAATCCTGCGGATCGCGGTGCAGCACCATCACGCGCATCTGGCAAGCTGTCTGGCGGAGCATAAACTGCCCGCCGATACGCAGGCGATTGGCGTGATTTTCGATGGGACCGGATTAGGGCCGGATGACGCGATCTGGGGTGGCGAGATTTTGATCGGCGGCTACCGGGGTTATCAGCCGTTTTGCCCATCTGCGGTATATTCCCCTACCCGGCGGCGACGCGGCAACGCTGCGGCCATACCGCGTGGCTATGGCGCATCTGTGGGCGGCGGGGATCGACTGGGAGACAGATATCCCCAGCGTGACGCAGGCCAACCGCGAAGAACAGGCCGTGATCCGCACGCAGCTTGAAAAACGGGTCAACGCACCGAACACATCCAGCATGGGCCGCCTCTTCGACGCGGCGGCATCCTTAGCGGGCGTGCTGCACTCCGTCACCTATGAGGCACAGGCCGCAATCTGGCTGGAAGCGCTGGCCGATCCTGACGAAATGGGCGTTTATACGTTCGACATCCGGAGCGGCGACTCTGGCAGCCTGCAAATCGACCCGGCCCCTGGTCTTCCACGCCATGTTGTCTGATCTGCGAAAGGGCGCGCAGGCTCCAACCGTCTCGGCTCGCTTCCATAACGGCGTTGCGCGTTTGATCCGCGACATCTGCGTGATGGCCCGCCAGCAAACCGGGCTGGATGTCGTCGCGCTGAGCGGCGGCGTGTTCCAGAATGCGACCCTGCTCCGCAAAACTCTGCCCTTGCTGCGGGGGGCAGGCTTTACCGTTTATACACACGAACTCGTCCCGCCCAATGATGGCGGGCTTGCGCTCGGACAGGCCGCTATCGCTGCCTGTTCATTTGGAATTAGCGACCAGGGCGTATAACCATCGCGCCCCTAGCGGAGGAAACACTATGTGTCTCGGCATTCCTGGCAAAATTGTTGAAATCTTTGAAACGTCCGGCCTGCGCATGGGCAAAATCGACTTTGGCGGCGTGATCCGCGAAGCCTGCCTTGCCTATGTGCCTGACGCGAAGCTTGGCGACTATACCATTGTGCATGTTGGCTTTGCCCTGAACGTGATCGATGAAGAAGAAGCACAGAAAACGCTCGATCTCATGTCCGAAGTCGGCATCCTGGACGACGAAATCAAGAATATGTAGCGCAACCTTTGGTTGCCTGGGCGCAGTGCCCCAACGCGAGGCCATCCATTATGAAATACGTGAGCGAATACCGCGACGCGGCGCGTGTCCGCGAGGTACTGGACGAAATAGGCCGCATCACTACCCAGCCCTGGCGGCTGATGGAAGTCTGCGGCGGGCAAACCCATGCGATCATCCGGCACGGCATCGACCAACTGCTGCCGCCCGGCGTAGATATGATCCACGGCCCCGGCTGCCCGGTCTGCGTCACGCCGCAGGAGATGATTGATCGCGCCGTAGCGATTGCGGGGCTGCCCAACACAATCATGGTCTCCTTCGGCGATATGCTGCGCGTGCCCGGCTCGAAAAAAGACCTGTTCCAGGTGAAGGCCGAAGGCGGCGACGTGCGGATCGTCTATTCGCCGCTGGAATGCATCAAGATCGCGCAGGACAACCCCGATAAAGAGGTTGTGTTTTTTGGCGTCGGCTTCGAGACGACAGCCCCCGCCAACGCGACGGCTATCGCCCAGGCCAAACAGCTTGGTATCCCGAATTTTTCCATGCTCGTCTCGCATGTGCGCGTCCCCCCTGCCCTGGACGCCATGCTTTCGTCACCAGAAATCCAGGTGCAGGGATTTCTGCTCGCCGGACACGTCTGCGCGGTGATGGGCTACTGGGAATATTTCCCGCTGGTCGAGAAGTATCACGTGCCGATGGTCGTCACCGGGTTCGAACCGCTGGACTAGTAACTGGTATCTACCGGGCGATCCGCCAGTTGGAACAGGGCCGCGCCGAGGTCGAGAATGCTTATCAGCGCGTCGTGATCGAAAAAGGCAACCCCGGTGCGATGGGTGTCATCAACGAAGTCTTTGAGGAATGTGACCGCGATTGGCGCGGCATCGGCACCATCCCGAACAGCGGCTGGCGGCTCAAACAATCCTATGCAGCCTACGACGCGGTTCAGCGCTTCCCCATCGGCCATATTCAGACGCGAGGAGTCGCCGCTGTGCCACGCCGGAGAAATCCTGACGGGCGTGCTCAAGCCGAATGAATGTCCAGCCTTTGGCAAGGAATGCACGCCGCGCAAGCCGCTTGGTGCGCCGATGGTCTCGTCTGAGGGGGCCTGTGCCGCTTACTACAACTTCGGGCGGTTTGAGGCGAATGAGCAGCCGACCGCGTAAGCATAACGAACAAGAGAAAAGGCCCCAAAAACAAACTAGTGGGCCTTTTTGATTCATTTAAGACCGAAATTGACTCATTTAGGGCAGTTTTTGTTAAATTTAGGTCCCTATCGAACCCCTCTGTTACGGGAAGAAACAACGAAGTTGATCGTTTCTTCTCGTGGCGATCCGCCGAAACATGTTTTTTGGGGGGTCTCGTTAACCGTTTCCTAACTTAGGACCCAAGTCACAGGAAAGCGCCGCTCCCCGCAAAAGGAAGCATTGCGCTTACCATTTCCAGTATACACCCAGGAGGGCCTCCAAAATACTCCTTTAAAGTTGAACTTTAAGTACTATTTTTAAGAGAAATCTGAAGGAAATAGGCCACCTTACCCACCCGAAAAGCCCCCCCTCGTCCTACCCTGGAACTGCCCATGTGCCTCATTCTTCGTCCGCCGATCTTCTCTATGATGAAAGTAGTGTCTAATCATCTGCCGCAGCCAGACAGGCGGCGCGACCATGAGGAACCATGAAAAATCTCAAACTCAGCCGCACTACCATTATCATCGGCCTGATCATTCTTGTTGGCGCGATGTTCTTTTTGCCGCGCGTCCTTGGCAGCAACAACTCCAATAACGATAACAACAGCCCAAATGTCAGCAATCCGGGTACAGGCAACCAACCCAGCAATCAGGTTCAGGACAGCGGCGCGAACCTCGGCCAGATTGTGACTGCCACCAGCCTGGATCGCGATGGCTGCGCAGCCGACAGCAGCACCACGTTCAACACCAGCGGCCCTATCTACGTCGTTGCTGAAAACAGCGAAGTCCAGCAGGGCACGAGCATCTTTGTGCGCCTTTACTACCAGGGACAGCCCATCGAAGACCTGCCCCAAATCACAGCCGACCAGGATTACAACAATACGTGCATTAATTTTGTCTTCGAGCCTACGCAGGGCGCAGCTTTCCAACCCGGCCAATATGAGGCCGAATTTATAGTCAACGGCAATCAGGCCCAGTCCGTGACTTTCCAGGTTCAGTGACCTTTCAGGTCCAAGGAGTTTTCCAATGAATAACCTGACAACCCTTTGCTGCGTTGGTGCCGTGATCGGAATGCTGTTTCTGTTCATGATTCCGATGCTCCTGCGTAACCTGTTCGGCGGCGTACCATCGGCCAATGCCAATCCAGCGAATCCAATAGAGCCGACCTATGATGATCCCAATATTCAGGGTCAGGGCAGTTTCGGACGGCGCGGTATCTTTGGGAATATTCGCCCCACCTACAACGATCCTAACATTCGGGGCCGGGGCAGCTTTGGGCGGATGTTTGGCGGACTGCCATCGCGCCGATCTGGCGGCAGCAAGTTCGGCGGCGGATCATCGGGCCGCGTAGACAGCGGTAATGTTGAGGGCCGGGGCAGTTTTGGCCGCGACAAAGACTGATCGATAGATAGCGTATTCACGCCGCCCCCATTTTTGGGCCGCGTGTTGTAGGGGCGCACCATATAGGCTGCGCCCTGTTTTTTTCCTCACTGGCTGAGATACGGTTAAGGTGTATCATAATAGTAAGCGTGAACGCAGAACATCAACAGTGAGGAAAAATGAACAACTTGAAATTAAACCGAAAAACCTTGATTATCGGCCTTATTATTATCGTCGCCGTCATGTTTATTCTGCCACGTCTCCAGGGCGATAATAACTCCAATGACAACAACAACAGCAGTGGATCGAGCGGCAGCAATAACAATAATCAGTCGCAGAATTCAGGGGCAGATACTCGGTACCATCGTAGCCGCTTCATCCGTGGATCGAGATGGCTGTGCCGCCAATACAACCTCCACGTTTAGCAGCAGCGGCCCTATATACGTCGTCGCGGAAAACAGCACGGTCCAGCAGGGCACAACCATCTTTGTTCGTCTCTACTATAAGAACCAGCCCATCGAAGATCTGCCTGCCATCACGGCGGATCAAGACTATAACAATTCCTGCATCAATTTTGTCTTCGAACCGACCCAGGGAGCATCGTTCAATTCCGGCCAATACGAAGCTGAATTTATCGTCAACGGCAACCAGGGACCGTCCATAAACTTTCAGGTCCGGTGACCTTTCGGGCCTAAGGAGTTCTGATCATGAATAATGGAACAACGCTTTGCTGCATAGGGGCTGGACTTTGTGTGTTTGGCCTGTTTTTGATTCCGATGCTCTTGCGCAGTTTGTTCAAGGGCGTATCTTCCACCGCTCAGGGAAGTTCGTCTCAGGACGGGTCGATCCATCCCACGTATAACGATCCCAATATCCAGGGACACGGCAGCTTTGGGAGCAATTTGGGGCAAATTCTTGGCAACATTCGCCCGCACTACAACAGCCCAAACATCCAGGGAAGCGGCAGTTTTGGGCGGCGCAGATTCGGCGTGCTGCCGTCGCGCCCCAAAGGGAACAAATATGGCAGTAAATCGAGCAGCAAGCCGCCTGAGGCGGGCCATGTGGATAGTGATTCAGTAGAGGGCCACGGCAGTTTTGGTCGTGACAAAGACTAAACCGTGACGCTCCCCACAGCTAAAGCTGAGGGCTTCTGCCGCACGCTTGACCTTACCCAGACCGAAGCCGGAGCAGAGGGTCTACGTTCCGCGACAAGGACTTGTCCACTCCAGGAAGGATTTCTCTCTTTTGGTTGGTTCAGATTTTACGGGGCGACCTCTTCGCCCCAACTGCCGATCTGCAATTGTTAAAGAGCCGTGCTGCACCAACGTTGAGGCTATGCTCCTTCTGTCGTTTAAGGTGCAGTCGTATTGTTTGCCTAGTGTAGCGCAGTGTCGTAGACAAGGCACACCTTCTATCCTCCTAGCTCAAGCTAGGGGCTTTACGGCGCTTTCTCGGTAACGCGGCCTCAATTATTGGGCCACGTGTTGCAGGGGCGCAGCCTGTCGTATGCGCCCCGTTATTTCTACCCAAAATTTCTCCGGCTATCATGTGCCTTTTGAGGAATTCGCCCGATGAAAGTAACGAGATGGATGCTTCTGCTGTTCCTGGGTCTGCTGGCAGCATGCGGACAGGACAAGCCTCATTCCTCGCCAACCACCGCCCCGTCAGGCTCGCCCCAACAGATTGCCGAGACACTCGCCGCCCATGCCGAACTGCTGCTGGGCACGCCCAATCCCTTTCAGGCAATGGGGATATCGCCACCGCAATCGCGCTTGATCCGGAGGTGGCTCGTTATCACTTTGATCTGGGCATGGCTCACTTTTATGCCACGGGCTATGAACAGGCCGTTGCGTCGTTCAACACCGCTATCGATCTCGATTCCACCTTGACCCTGGCTTACTATTACCGGGGCCAGTCGGCCTATCTGCTGCAAGATTACGATCTGGCCCTCGAAAGTTACGAAAAATCGTGGGATCTCGGTTACTGCAACAGCATGATGGTCGATCAGTTGGTGGTCATCTACCAGCAGCGCAACGACCTCGATGCGGTCCGCGACGTGCAAAACAGGACATGCTGAATCCCACAGCTTTTCCCGAAGTTTGCCCGCCCTCCCCTTTTTCTGTAAAATCCCTGGCGTTGCATCCGGTCATTAATGACTGCTTTAATTTCTGTTGAAGGGCTGGCCTTATGCTTGTTCGCGCCTTCCGAGTCACTGATCGGCTGGGTAATGCGGTCCTCCGCGTCGCTGGGTGGGCCGCGCTGTCCCTGGTCGAACAAACCGCTCTTGTCAAACAAGGGTTGGTGGATCTGATTCTCGCACTCGTCCGAGGGGTGGCTGGCACTGCCACCACCGTCGGAGGCGCGGCCCGTATCACTGCCCGCCGCACCCGTTCCACCTACGAAACGACCCAGCAAGAACGGATGGCGCAGCGCGCCGCCGAAGCGGAGATGAAACCCACCTTCACCGAGGACCCACTCCGCGTCCAGAATCGCGCTCTGAGCGCCTTTGCCGTGCTCCTGCTGCTTGCCTTACTGGCGGTCGTTGTCATCCAGACCACAAAGGATAACAACGAAGAGCCGGTCATCATCAGCGGCGCGCAGTGGTCGGGCGCAGGCGGCACCCCTATTCCGACGGTAGCTTTGTTCCCAACGACAATTCCCACCCAGACGCCGATCCCGGACCCGCTGCGAGTCGGCGGGAGTCTGGTATACACCATGCGTGAAAATGGCCAGGAAGACCTGTGGGCGATTGGCGTAGGTGAAACTCTTCCACTCCGCCTGACCAACGATGCAGCCGATGATCGTGATCCAGCCTGGAGTCCTGACGGGACGAAGATTGCTTTCGCCAGCAACCGGGACGGCAACTGGGAACTCTATATCATCCAGATCGACACGGGAGCGATCACCCGCCTGACCTACACCCCCAGTTTTGAGGCTGGGCCGACCTGGAGTCCTGATGGGGCATACATCGCCTACGAAGGATACAGTACGGACGGTGGCGATCTCGATATCTACCTCATCAGTTCGGATCCGGGCCGTCCTGCCAGCGGGCAAGTCACCACCGAGCCGGGCCCCGACATCGAACCCGCATGGTCGCCGCAGGGACGGCAGATCGCCTATTCGACGTACCGGAACGGCAGCCGCGAGATTTTGATCGCTGACCTGAATAATCCGAGCAATCTGCTCGAAGAAATGGCGATCAACCTGACCAATACTGCGGATGCCGATGAGAACTACCCGGCCTGGAGTCCCGATGGCAGCACGATTGCCTACAGCGCTGTCGTTGACGGCATCGAGGGCGTCTATCTCAAGCCCGTGCAGCAGCCGCAGTCGGAGCCGGTGATCGTCGGGCGCGGCAAGATGCCGACCTGGGCACCAAACGGCGGCAGTCTCGTCTATATGCTGGACGTCGGCGCGCAGCAGACGCAGATTCTCGCCGGAGCCGCCGGACCATTTGGGGCAGCAACCGATGCGATACTGGTACCCAACCGGGCCACCGATCCCGACTGGACGGAGACCCCCCTGCCCGGTCCCTTCGCGGCAAGCGGCGGCGTCCCTGCCAATGGGTCCGTCAGTGCGCCGCTCTATGTAGAAGACGAGCGCAAGAACGACGAAAACGGCCTCTACGGGCTGCCGATTCTCAACGGCGTCACCGCGCCACAGCCTTATCTCTCGGATCGGGTGAACAACTCGTTTGAGGCGCTGCGCGTCCGGGTGTTGGATAAAGTGGGTTACGACTTTCTCGGCACGCTGGATGATGCCTTCTGGCTGCAAAGCCGCCCGCCCGAACCCGGCGATCCTACGGAAAACTGGCACTACGCAGGCCGGGCGTTTGCCATTGACCGCGACCTGATCTACACGGGCGATCCGCCTCCACTGGTCGTTGTGCGGGAAGATGTCGAAGTGAATACCTACTGGCACGTTTACGTGCGCGTGGTCTCCGAGGCGCAGGATGGACGGCTGGGCGAACCGCTGCGCTCTATGCCCTGGGACTTCACGGCGCGCACCAGCGGCGATGTGGAAGATTACGAACGCGGCGGACGTTTGATGAGCACTGTGCCTACCGGATATTATGCGGACCTGACGCAGCTTGCCTACGACTACGGCTGGGATCGTCTTCCGGCGGGGCGTACCTGGCAGTACAACTTTGCCGCCATCCAGTTCTGGGAATTCGCCAAAACAGGCAATCTGAGCTGGAATCAGGCGATGCTTGAACTCTACACACCGGAGCAGATGGAAGGGTTCCTGAGCGGTGCGACACGTATCCCGCCGCCTCCACCGATGCCCACCGCCTCACCCACACCGGATATCGAGCGGACGAATACGCCCATTCCGCCTGATACCTTACAGTGAGCGGGGACACAATGGAACGCAGCCATAACCTTCAGGGCATGCTCATTCTGCTCATTGCCGCGGGCATCGCGGGGGTTTTCCTGTGGCAGAACAGCCAGCCGGATATCAGACGTTCGGTCCCGGTGCTGTCGCCTACCCCGCACGATCTGCCACCGCAGGAGTGGGAGATGGCGCTGCAAACGCAGATCGCCGCTGCCGCCCCCCTGCCAACGCCGGATATGCAACTGACGCCGTTTGTCCCGCCGACTCTGCCGCCCGCCCAGAATACGGAAGTTGTCGTGGCTCCCGTCCAACTGCAAAGCACAGCCAGGCCGTCTCTGACGCCGCGCCCAACCGAGATTCGCCCGACCTTCTCGGCGGCAACGCCCTACCCCAGCCCAACCGGGGTGCTCGTCGCTGAGGATGACAGCGGCAATACTCAGAACTTCCAGCCCCCGCCGGAACAGGGACCGCTCAGCCTCAACGCCAATGATCATTTCTGGCTTGAGCGCCCTGTCGATGCCAGCGCCAACAGTTCCAGCCTGTTTTATTACACCTTTGGCTCCAACGGGCCTGCCGACGAATGGCGCGTCCATCATGGCGTGGATATGCCCAACCCCATCGGCGAACCAGTCCATGCCGGGGCAGCCGGGACGGTTGTTTTCGCCGGAGACGCGACCCAGGCCGTGAACGGAAGCGCTGACGGTATCTACGGCTCGTACGGCAATGTCGTCGTCATCCAGCATGATATGGGCTATCGCGGCCTGCCGATCTGGACTCTCTACGCGCATAACTCGGTTGTGCTGGTGGAACAGGGCCAGCATGTCGAGGCGGGCGACATTCTCGCTCTCAGCGGCGGGACGGGTGATGTCAGCGGCCCGCACGTTCACCTGGAAGTACGTATCGGCCAGAACAGCTATTACACCGTCTACAATCCGCTGCTCTGGATCGTCCCCTATCGCGGCTATGGGGTGGTCGCAGGCCGCGTCACTGATCCTGATGGTCGTTTTGTGGATGATATATCCATCACCCTGGTCCGTAATGGGCGTGTCTTTGAGGCAACCAGTACCTATGTTCGACCTAAGGCCGAGGACAGCGAGCAGTGGGAAGTCGTGCCCGATCCGGCATGGCAAGAGAATTTTGTGATTGCCGATGTGCCGGAGGGCGATTACCAGATTGTAATCAACCTGGAAGGCCGCCGCATCGAGCGAAAGATCACGGTCCGGGCCGGGACGACCAACTTTATCGCGCTGGGCATCGATGACGCCGCTACACCGCAGCCCGTTCTCGAAGGTGGGTAATCCGAGGATTTAGGCTGGACATCTCGCCTTTTTGCGACTACATTTTGAATGCAACCTACGATTAGTAGGTTTTTGCCTCACATCGCCGGTTCTACCGTTGCCTTTACTGGGCCGATTAGCTACACTCGGCATTGGAGATCAGCGACAGATCCTCGCTGTCGCCACGATGAGGAGTAACATTTGGGTATGGAACTTATAACGCGCAAACTAAAGTTCAATCGCCTGGTCCTGGCACTGGTTGTGGCCCTGATTCTGGGGCTGGCAGGTTCGCTTGGCCCTGTGCAGGCTCAAGATGGCGGCAACAACCGCCAACTTTCCGTCGGGGACCGCGTAACCGGGACACTCGACTCCGAAAATTTCGCGCAGGTGTACAGCCTCCCTGCAACCGCTGGCGACACGATCAGCATTGATGTCAGCACCGAGGCCGCCGACCTGGGCCTCGTCCTTCTGGTCATCGATCCTGAGGGTAATCCCCTGGTTCAGGATGCCGATCTGACTTCTCTGGGAACCGCTTCCGCAGCGGATGTGGAACTCCCAACCGATGGAACGTATACCGTCATTGTCATGCGCTCAACGGGAGCGGACGGCGACGCCTCGGGCGATTTTGCCCTCAACGTCACCGGGCGGCAGCAGGTAGGCGGCCAATCCGTAACCCTGGAAAACGGGATGACCTTCGAACTCACCTGGGGCGATGCCATTGACCTGAACCTGGAAGTCCGCGATCCGGTTGGCGGCACGGTTCACGCCTTCAATCCGGGTACAGCCAGCGGCGGCACGCTGGACGCCGACATCAACGCCAACTGCGATGCGGCAACCGCAAACGAACCCACCGAAACGATTGCCTGGCCTTCGGGCGACGTTCCTGTGGGCAGTTATGAAATCATCGTCCATTACATCGAAGACTGCGGTATTCTCGGCCCGCAGGACTTCACGCTCACGTCTTCCGTGAACGGCGAAGATCCAAATGTGATCACGGGCACGATCAATCCAGGCCAGACCTATCTCGCCCGGATGGTCCTTGGCTCCGACGCGTCCTGGTCGGTGGAAAACGGCGGCGTGAATGCGGGCCTGAACGTCACCCTGTTCAACACGGTCATCAACAACGCCGCGCCTATCGCGATTGGTTCAAGCGTCACCGGCACAATCACCAACAGTGCCCCTGCCCAGGCCTACAGCTTTGACGCAACAGCGAACACCACCGTGGATATCAACGTCGAGGCCCAGTCGGGCAGCCTGGACACCTATCTGGCTTTGCTCGCCCCGGATAACACGACTCTCGTCTTTAACGACGATACCGAAGACAGCACGAACTCATTCATCGAGCGCACACTGGCCGTAGATGGAACCTATACTGTCCTGGTCAGCCGCTATGCGCTGACGATTGGTGGTACGGAAGGTGAGTTTACGCTCTCCGTCAATATGGCGACAGGGACCACCGACACAACGGCAACCGCCGATGTAAACGGCACACCTGCTCCCAATGCCGACGTGTTGAGCACGCTGCCGCAAGGCTCGATTGAAGTCCTGCTCACCTGGTTCACCAACGCGGACCTGTCGCTCTCGGTGCGCGATCCAAACGGCGAAACTGTCTACGACGACAACACCCAGAGCCGCAGCGGAGGCATCCAGGCCGCAGCCGGAAACGTTGGCTGCACGGCCCCGACCACCGCCCCGGTCTCGTACATCTACTGGCCGCCGAACCGTCTCGTTCCCGGCATCTACGAAATAGAAGTCTGGTATCAGGGCACCTGCGACGACACAACACCTGTGAACTTCAACCTGAGCGTCAATGTTCTCGATGAAACGGTGCTCAATCAGGCGCAGCAGCCCACCCCCGACTCGCGTTTCATGGTCACGTTTGAAGTAGCGGCAGACGGCTCAGCGACGCTGCACAACGGCGGCTTCTTTAATATGTCGAATCCCAACACGCTCAACTACCAGCCGCTGCTTGATACAGCAAATGTGATCGCCTACAACTCGACGATCCCCGGCAGCATCAGCGTTCAACAGCCGTTTGTGGTCTACGGCTTTGAGGGCCAGGCGGGCGATACGATCTCGGTTGGCATGGAAGCAACGGGCGGCACGCTGGACCCCGCAGTTTATCTGCTCTCGCCGGAAGGGACGCTATTCGACTGGAACGACGACATTCTGCCAGAAGGTGAGAATCGCAACTCAGCCATTAACGATAAGACGCTGGCCTTTGATGGCACGTACTACATCATCGCCACGCACTACGGCCTGAACTTTGGCGGGACGACAGGAACCTATAACCTGACGTTGACTCAGTAACAACAGACTACTTCGGCTAAAATCGCACAGCCAAGACGCCCGCAGACCTTCCTCCAGGCTGCGGGCGTTCGATTCTTTCGACTACGACTCAGCCAGTTTCGCGACAATCGCAGCGATGCGGCGGGTGCGAGTCTCGGCGGCCTTGGCGGATTCAACCTGACGGACGTATTCCTTCCGGTTCGTATAGGACAGCGCATCAAACGCAGCTCGCAAACCGGGCTTCTCGGCAAGCGCCGCCGCCAGATCAGCGGGAACCTCCACCGTGCGCGGTTCCGTATCCACTTCAAGCGTCACTTCAACCTGATCACCAGCCGCGACGCCCGCCGCTGCCCGGTGCTCCTGGCTGAGAGGGAGCATAAAGACGTCGCCGTAAGCGGCAACCGTGCTGCGGTAGGTGTACCCGTTCAGGCTCACCTTAACGGGCGGCTTTTTCGTTTTGCCGAGCGCTGCCACGACCTCCGGCGGAACCGCTATTCCGGTAGCATTCAGTCCTTCGGCTTTTAAGATCGTAGTCGTAAATTTGACGGTCATCCTGGCTGATCCTCCTTGGGCGCGACGCCGTAAAATCACAAAGTGGGAACAATTCGTTAGTTATGGCTTACGTGTCAACTTTTCCGAAACGACAGCCCGTATTTCGCCAGCGTATCGCGCAGCAGATCGAGCGCTTTTGGCCCGATACCATGCAGATGCTTGATCTCAGACTCGGTTTTTTCCGCTAACTGCTCCAGGCGGGTGATGCCAGCCTGATCAAGCGCGCGCTGGGCAGGTGCGGACAATCCAGCAGGCAAATCGGTCATGGTCTGGTTCCTCAGTCAGATCTATTGAGAAATTCGTTAATCATCGAGGCGAGCCATATCGCCAGCAACCGCGCCGCCAAGCAGCCGGAACATTCCAACCGCAATTTTGAGTCCGTTGACCTGGGCATAGTTACCCATCTCGATCCTCTTGAATACGTTTGCCCCGTCTGGTAAACGAGTATCTCATGGCTGTTCTCCTTGCAAAATGGCAATAAAAAGAATATAGTGACACCGCAAGAGAGGATGCAAGAACACATTTTCTAAAATGACGTGCCCACAAAAACTTGATCGACTAGAACGTCTGTGCTATACTTAGAACAGTCCGATAAACAAAGAAACCATCCTGTGCTGGGAGCAATAAATCATGACACAAGACGCCCGCCTCAAAGCGTTAGAGAATACCCTGGCTGACCTCACCAAGCGGTTTGGTGACGGTGCAATTGTTCGTTTGGGCGATGCCGCCCATCTGAACGTGGAAGTGATCTCGACTGGTTCGCTGGCAATTGACCTTGCCCTGGGCGTCGGTGGCATTCCACGCGGGCGCGTCACGGAAATCTATGGCCCTGAAAGCGCCGGTAAAACGACGCTTTGCCTGAGCGTGGTTGCCCAGGCGCAGCGGCTGGGCGGCGTGTGCGCCTTTGTCGACATGGAACACGCGCTGGATCCTGTCTATGCTGAGCGGCTGGGCGTTCAGGTGGACAACCTCTATGTCTCGCAGCCCGACACCGGCGAGCAGGCGCTCGAAATTACGGAGGCGTTGGTCCGCAGCGGCGCGATTGATGTCGTCGTGCTGGACAGCGTGGCCGCGCTCGTTCCCCGCGCCGAACTTGAAGGCGAAATGGGCGACACTCATGTTGGTTTGCAGGCCCGCCTGATGAGCCAGGCCCTGCGTAAACTCTCCGGCGCGATCAAGCAGTCGAATACCGCCGTCATGTTTACCAACCAACTGCGTGAAAAAGTGGGCATCATGTTCGGAAACCCGGAAACCACATCCGGTGGGCGCGCCCTCCGCTTTTATGCGTCCGTCCGGCTGGATATCCGCCGCATCCAGGCGATCAAGCTGAAGGATGAGGTAATCGGCAACCGGACACGTGTCAAAGTGACCAAGAACAAGGTCGCCCCGCCCTTCCGCCAGGCCGAAGTCGATATGATGTTTATGGAAGGCTTCAGCAAAGAAAGTGACGTGATCGACCTGGGCGTGGAGACGGGCATCGTCGAAAAGCGCGGCGCGTTCTTCCGCTACAACGATGGATTGATCGGGCAGGGCCGTGAAAATGCCAAGCAGTATCTGCGCGATAACCCTGATCTGATGAACGAGATCGAGGCGCTGATTCGCCAGTCCTATAACATTATGCCGCTGGTGGCCCGTGGTGCCGCCGATGGCGAAACTGCTGCCGAGGCGGGTGAATGGGACGGAGCCGCCGTCGAGGACGACGCTTAAGTTTGTTAATGATCGTTAAAAATATGACATATAGCGCCTCACTGCTGGCAATGAGGCGCTTGTTTTTTTACAAAAATGGTTTACATTTATACTAGTCTACGAGACCCTATACGCCTTGATTCAACGACAAAGTATCGGTGTAGGGAAAATTTCAGGAGAACAGGACAACGAGGGTATGACGCAAACCACTGATTCGCAGTCTAATTCTGGTCAGCCGATTTCACTGCGCGAAACGGGAACCCCTTATGCGCCGGTTGCACAGCCATCGGGAACAAACACCACGACCATTATTCTGGTCGTGCTTGTTGCAGTCGTCTTTTTGATTGCTGGACTTCATCATTGCCACCATGATGGGCGGCAGCGATAAGGGTATTACGGAAGAAGAATTAAACAGTGCCGTTGCGGAGGCCGTTGGGACTCAGGTCGCGCTGGCACAGCCCGTTGCGGTCAGCAGCGACGGTGGGATGAACCCGCAGCAGGTCCAGCAGGCGATTGATAATGCCGTTGCCACTCAGGTGCAGGCACTCATTCCGACCAATACACCGATCCCCCCCACCCCAACGCTCATTCCAAACGATGTTGCATTCGATGGCGATCCATACGTTGGCAATGCGGACGCGCCCATCGTGATTGTCGAGTTTTCGGACTTCCAGTGCAGTTACTGTAACCGTTTTGCCGAAGAAACCCTGCCACAGATCATGGCAGCCTATCCCGATCAGGTGAAATTTGTCTATCGTGACTACACCATTTTTGGCGAAGACTCCGTGAGCGCTGCCGAAGCGGCCCAATGTGCCAACGACCAGGGCAAATTCCTGGATATGCACAACCGCATTTTCGCCAATCATAATGCCGCCAGCCCCCTGGCATTGAATCAGGAGACGCTCGTCAGCTTTGCGGATGAAATTGGCCTGGATAAAGACACCTTTACCCAGTGCCTGTCCAGCGATCAGTACCGCCAGGAAGTCATGGATGACTTCGCGGCGGCCCAGGCTTACGGCTTCCAGGGCACGCCCGGCTTCATCATCAACGGCGTGGTCTACACCTTTGGCGCGCAGCCGTTCGATACCTTCAAGCAGATCATTGACGCCGAACTCGCCAAAGCCAGCTAAGCGACTCCGACTTCTCTTGACGATCTTCCAAGCGCTCCAGATCATCTGGGGCGCTTATTTTTCCAATTCACAACGAGCAGCGAAGCGCGCCGCGTTTATTTTAGCTTGGACTGGCGTTTGATTTCTGTTTGGTTTAGGATCGTAGGGGATAGTTGTGTACAGAAATTCCCAGATGCTCAAACACACCGTTGACCCACTGCCGTTGAGAAGGTATAATCCGCCCGACTAGAAAGAAGACACCCGTTTACACGGATAAGGAGCACCTCCGATGAGTACCGAGAATTCTGCGCCCACCACCATTGAACAAATCACGCCCAAGATGGAGTTGCAGGGCACGGTCAAAAAGATCGACCTGTACGGGGCGTTGGTGGACATTGGCATCGGTCGGCTCGGCCTGCTCCACATTTCTCAGCTTTCCAATGAACATGTAAAAAACGTAACGGATATTCTGCACGAAGGCGACCAGGTGACGGTTTGGGTCCAGGAAGTGGATCGCAAGCGTGGCCGCATCAGCCTGACCATGCTGCGCCCCCCGGCGACGGACTGGTCAGAAATTGCCGAGAGTAAAGTTTTCACCGGCAAGGTTGTCCGTGTAGAAAAGTTCGGTGCGTTTGTCGATATCGGTGCAGAACGTCCTGGACTGGTCCATGTTTCCGAACTCGCCAAGGGTTATGTTGGCGATCCCTCGGATGTGGTCAAAGTCGGTGACGAAATTCAGGTCAAGGTGATCGGGATCAACCGCCGCAAGAAGCAGATCGACCTCAGCGTTCGCGCGCTGGAAGATGCTGCCATAGCGGTGCCGCAAGATGAAGAAGAAGCCGAAGAGCTGCCGACCGCTATGGAACTCGCCCTGCGCCGGGCAATGGAAGGCACGGGGATGCAGATGCCAGAGCGGGTCCGTACCGAGAAGAAGCGTAGCAAGAAGGGCAAGCACCGCGAAGAACGTGAAGATATTTTCGCGCGGACGCTGCGGCAGCACTCGAACGACTAGCGTCGTCGAGCACACGCCAACAAACAAGGGGCCTCAGGGCCCCTCGTTGTTTTTATGTCCATTCTGCTGGCGCGCAACGTGCTAGCTGCGCAAGGGCGTCAGGAAGCGAGTCAGGCGCAGGATGCTGACCACCAGCAGTGCCGTGATGATAATGGCGCTTGCCACGCACCATTGGCACCAGGCATCAAGCACCGTTCCCTCGATGAGTGAGAGATAGATCGAGAAGATCACGCCAAACAAAGCCATACAGACAACCAGCGTCCGCCCATAGGTCGCTGCCAGTTTCACCTGATCTTCCAAAATGAGTATTGCCAGAATTGCGGCATAGCCCAGAAAGCCTGTCACACCGACGGGCAGGCCGTACGTATCGGCATAAGCACTCTTTTGAACTGCCGCGCAGTCGATCTTGCCCGTATCCGCGCACACCGTCTCTTTATTCGCCAACTCCGCCCACGACAGATACCCGGCAATAAACAGGCCGATAATACACAGCACGATAGAAATAACGCGCAGCCAATCCACATTCGTGGCCGCAGCCACGTTTGCCGCTTTCGGTTTTGCTGTACTCACTCGTCCTCCCGTGTCCAATCGGTGATTGGTGTCCAGTTTCACAAGTCATGGTGTAAAATATACCCAATGAACGGGTTTTTTCCTCAAGAAGAATTCTGACGCTTTTCATTTTAAAAAACAAGAAATATCGTTGGGAAAACGGTTATCAGCATTGCAACGGCTATTGTTGATCGTTATACTGGTAGAATAATGAGGGTCGGAAAGGGTTCTAAGCCGTGCAAGCAAACATGATGGATTTGACTGCTATCTTCCAGGCCCTACCCGAAATGGCGCGGAATGATCGCGCGCTGATCGAACGGGCCTTTGAACGCGCCCGGCAGGCGCATGATGGTCAATACCGCAGATCGGGCCAACCCTACCTTATTCACTGTATCGCTGTTGCCCAAATTCTAGCCGATCTCGGCCTGGATGCCATCACGATTGCCGCCGGGCTGCTGCATGACGTGGTTGAAGATACCGGCGTCACCCTGGTAGACATCGAGCGGGAGTTCGGCCCCAAAATCGCCGAACTGGTTGATGGCGTGACCAAGTTGAAAGCGCTGCCTACCGGGGTTGATGGCATGCACGGCGGCAAACCCGGTGACCGCGAAGCGGAATATCTGCGAAAAACGTTCCTGGCAATGGGATCGGATTTCCGCGTGATTCTGATCAAACTGGCCGACAGGCTGCATAATATGCGCACCCTCGGCTATATGTCCCCGCCGAAACAGATTCAAAAAGCCAAAGAGACGATTGACATCTTCGCCCCTATTGCCAACCGCCTGGGCATCTGGCAGCTCAAGTGGGAACTGGAAGACCTCGCCTTTCGCTACCTGGAACCGGAACGTTACCGCGAAATTGCCGCGCAGTTGGACGAGCGCCGTTCCGACCGCGAAGCCTATATGAAGCGGGTCACGGCCTACATCAAGGAACATTTCTCGCGCGAAGGACTGGAAGCGGATGTCAAGGGACGGCCCAAGCACATCTACAGCATTTACCGCAAGATGGAGCGCAAGCACCTGCCCTTCAGCCAGATTTACGACGTGCGCGCGATTCGTGTCATCGTGAAGAGCATCCCGGAGTGTTACCAGGCGCTCGGCATAATCCACAATATTTTCCACGCCATCCCCGGCGAGTTTGATGACTATATCTCGCAGCCCAAAGAAAACTCGTACCGCAGCCTGCATACCGCTGTCCTGGACCGGGAAGGCAAAACGCTCGAAGTCCAGATTCGCACGCTTGAGATGGACGAAGAGGCTGAATACGGCATCGCCGCCCACTGGCGTTACAAAGAAGGTCGACGGCAACGGGCACGACGGCGCAATGGAACGCCGCCTGGAACGTATCCGCCGCATGATGGAAGATGTCCAGCTCGATACCGCCGACCAGAGCGCGGGCAGTTTTGTCGAAGGCATGCTCGAACAGATTACGCCAGAACGCATTTATGCCTTTACGCCCAAAGGCGATATTGTCGATCTGCCGGAAGGCGCGACTCCCATCGACTTTGCCTACCATATCCACACCGAAATCGGTCACCGCTGCCGGGGAGCCAAAGTAAACGGGCGGCTGGTCAGCCTGGATTACGGCATCAAAAACGGAGAGCGTGTCGAGATTCTCACGGCCAATCGCGGCGGGCCGAGCCTGGACTGGCTCAATTCCGATCTGGAATTACGTCAAGACGCCGCGCGCCCGCAGCAAGATCAAACAGTGGTTCAAACGGCGGGATCGCGATAAGAGTATCGCGGACGGCAAAGAAGTCCTGGACCGCGAAATGCGCAAGATCGGCATGGTCGATGCCAACCGGGATGATATCGCGGCCCAGATGGGGTATGCCAGCGCCGACGATCTGATGGCGGCGATTGGCTACGGGGACCTCACCGGATCCGTGATCAGTTTCCGCCTGCTGGAAACCGAGCGCCGCGCCGCCGAAGACGAAGCTGCCAACCGGCTCGAAGCAACGATCTCCCATAAGGAGCCTGTCAAAGCCGAAGGCATGCGCATCGATGAAACACAGGGTCTGCTGGTGACTCTGGCGCGCTGCTGCAATCCGACCTATGGTGACGAGATCTCGGGCTTCATCACACGCGGCAAAGGCATTACCGTGCATCGCGCCGACTGTAAAAATATTCTCAACACGACTGAACCGGAACGGATCATCAACGTCACCTGGCCCCCTGCCAGCGTCCAATCCTATCCTGTCCCGGTCCTCATTGTCGCCTATGACCGTGAAGGGCTGATGCGCGATATCGGAGCCGTAATTGCCGACGAAAATATCAATATGTCCAACGTCAACATCAGCACCCGCCAGAATATCGCCACTTTTGAGCTGACGATGGAGATCAAAGATCTCAAACAGCTTGCGCGCATCCTGGCTAAAATTGAACATCTGCCCAACGTGGTTGAAGCGGTCCGGCGCACCGCCGTATAAGCGAGGATTGGTCGAATGGGTTCATCCTGGCGTGTCCTGACGCTCAGTATTGTTTTGTTGGTCTTGCCAGCCCTCGCCTGCGCCACCTTCCGCTCCCCCGGTGACCCGGCTCCCACTCGTCCGCCAACCGAAACGGCGACAGCAACCATCACACATACACCAACGCTTACCCCAACATCTACGGCGACCCTCACGCCGAGCAGCACCCCCAGTCCTACTGGGACCCCCAGCCCAACCGGGACGTCAACCCAGACACCCAGTCCGACCAGAACACCCAGTCCTACTGGGACGCCCAGCCCTACTTCCGCCCCGTCCAGTACCCCAACTCGAACAGCAAGACCAACCGCCAGCCAGACTGCGACTCGGCCAGCGCCCAGCCCTACACATGCGCCCAATTCGTCTCCTACTGAAGGACCAACAAAAACTTTACGCCCGCCCCTCACCCGCCCGCCGCGCGGCTAACGGAGGTCTTATCTGAGGAATCTCAAGGAAGAGGCAAGAACACTAACACATTTCTAATCCGAACAGCAGTAAACGGCGGTTGTGGTGATTTCCTCATGCGTGTATAATGCTATCAATAAAGCTGCTCAGTCTAAAGCTATAACAGCATAACCATGTAAGGGATAGTTTGACTCATCGTAATGCATGTTCCAGGATGGAGGTATCCTCTTGTGAATACAATCGATTCCTTTGCACAAGCCCAGAACCAATTGTATAACCTCCCCTCTGACGTGACGCTTGCGATCCTCCATCCCGATTTTCACGGCCAACATCGCCTGCTCACCCCCGTATTGGGTGACTCTTCGTTCACCCTTGCCTTTGTCACCGTCCCCGAACAGAATTGTTCGCTCGAGACACTGCTGGCCCATATCCAGACGGCGCTCGAACCGCAGTTAAACGCGGAACTGCCCCATCTGCGCGGCAATGCGGACTCCGCTGGTCGCCAGTTCGCCAAAGTACTCAATGGCTATGGTCGCGTCATGCTGGTTATCGACGCGTATGACCTGGCGGATCGCGCCGCGGTGGCTCCATTTATTGCCGGGCTGGCACAAAACCTGTCCGACGGCAGCCGGATCGTATTGGGCACGCGGGAACTGCCTATGGAATTATTGGGGCACGATGGCCTGCAAGGGCGGATCGCGCTCGTCCCGACGAATCCAGACCGGATGCTGCTCGATTATGCCGGAGCGCAGGGCAAAAGCGTGCTCGAAGTGCGCGCTCTGGGGCCGGGCCGCGTTCTGATCAACGGGCGGCTGGTTGATCACTGGGACGGCGTGCTGCCCCGCACCCTGTTCTTCTACTTTGTAGACCGGGGCATGACCACGCGTGACGAAATATTCCAGACGTTTTGGCCCACGCTTTCGACCCGTGAAGCAACGAATGTCTTCCACGTCACGAAGCGCAAAATTAGTGAGATTTTGGGAGCAGATCTGACGGTTTACTGGTCCGGGTTTTACCGCATCTCGCCCGATCTGGAACTGCATTACGATGTGGTGAAGTTTGCCGAAGCCGTGCAAAATGCCGCGGTTGCAGACGATGAAGAGGCGATCACGCTGCTGCAAAACGCCATCGATCTCTATAACGGCCCCTTCCTGAGCACGATGGAACAGGATTGGGTGACAAACCGTCGGGGAGAACTGGCGCTGACCTATGCTGAAGCGCTGTCCGGCCTCGCCCGCATTTATAAGAATCGGGATGAAAAAGTGAACGCGCTGGGCTGTTTCATGCGCGCCGCCGCGACCAGTCCCCAGCGTGAAGACCTGGCGCGGGCCATTATGGAACTCTACCGCGACCTGGATCGTCCCGGCGATGCGCTGGAAACCTATGACCGGCTGGTGACGGAACTTAAGAATACGCTCAACGTTGCCCCCGGTGCCAAGACAATCGGAGCTTGCCGAGCAAATCCGCCGCTCCTGAGCTAGCTGAGAGATCATAGACCCCGCCTGACGACGGGGTTTTTTGTTTTTCCTACTTATGATGTTTTTCTTTTTCTCTGCTCGATTTGCCATCCCCTTTTTCGAACGACAGATCCAGGCTGCGTTCCAGCGCGTCGACGACTGTTTTCAACACACAGACACGGGCAAACCATTTATCGTTGGCGGGAACAACCGTCCAGGGCGCGACAGTCGTGCTGGTTTTGAGCAGCATATCTTCCACGGCCTGCACATAGACATCCCATTTCTCGCGGTTGCGCCAGTCCTCATCGGTCAGCTTCCACGATTTGTAGGCGGTGTCGCTGCGCGTCTCAAAGCGGGCTAACTGCTCTTCCTTACTGATATGCAGCCAGAACTTCACCAGGATCGTACCAAAATCGACCAACTGCCGCTCGAACTGGTTGATCTCCTGGTAGGCGCGCTGCCATTCGTCCTCCCGGCAAAATCCTTCGATCCGCTCCACCAGCACACGCCCATACCACGTCCGGTCAAAGATCGCGATCTGGCCTGCTTCCGGCAGCCGCCGCCAGAAGCGCCACAGGTAGTGATGCTCGGCATCGTCGCCGCGCGGCGCGCTGATCGCATGCACCACATACCCCCGCGGATCGAGCCGCTCGGTCAGGCGCTTGATCGCCCCGCCCTTCCCTGCCGCGTCCCACCCTTCGAAGGCGAGTATCACCGGGCGCTGCTGCTTGTAGACCTGGAAGCCGAGCGCCGCCAACCGTACTTGCAGCTTCGTAAGTTGTTCGCGGTAGGCTTCCGGCTCCAGCTTCTGTGTCAAATCGACGGTTTCAAGCATCGCCTTCCTCCCCCATCATCGCCATCTCGCGGTCGCCACGCGCCTCGGCCTCGCTGATCACCGGGGGAACCGCGCCCAATACGCCCAGCCGCGCTTCCATCGCCGCGATCAGAGTCCGGTACACTTTATCGAGCATAAAGCCCCGGCTGGTCGCCTCCACAATGGTCCAGGGGCCAAAGCTGGTATCGGTGCGTTCCAACATCTCCTCAAAGACAGACAGCCACTGATCGTACTGGCGGTGATGCTCCCAGTCTTCCGGCTGCAAGCGCCAGCTTTCCAGCGGGTCTTTCTCAATCTTCTTAAAACGGCGAGCCTGTTCTTTTTGGGAGATATGCAGGAAGAATTTGACGATCACGGTGCCATCAAGCGTAATCAGCCGTTCAAAATCGACAATATCCGTATAGGCGCGCATCGTGTCGCGCTGCGGCAGGCCATATTCAATGCGCTCAACCGTCACCCGACCGTACCAGCTCCGGTCAAAAATGGCGAGATGGCCGTAATTGGGGAGTTTATTCCAGAACCGCCACAGCCAGGGGCGTTTCTGCTCGTAGGTGCGCGCGCCGCGGATGGGCCATACGGTGAAGCCGCGCGGGTCCAGGCGAGAGGTGAGTGTCTGCACGCAAGTGCCCTTCCCTGCCGCATCCCAGCCTTCGAAAATAACAATCGTTGGCATCTTGGCGTCAAAGGCAGCTCTTTCAAGATCATAAAGACGCTGCTGCAAAAACGAGCGCCGCGCCTTCCATTCCTTCTGGCTCAGTTTCTGGTCGAGGTTGACAATCTCAAGCAAGGCTCCCTCCTGTGAAAATAGAGAAGAACAAGAATCACCGCGGAGAGCGCGGAGAGCGCAGAGAAAAGCCAAAGAAAAACAGGAACGTTTTCATTCCGTTAACCTAAGTATAGTTGCTGGTCGCACGCCCGCGAATCCGGTACACTTGATTGATGCCTTCTGTCTGCCTGATCACGACGGTTCATAACCCGTTCAATTCGCGTATCTTCCACAAATTCGCCCGATCACTGGCTCGTGCGGGATACGATGTCACGCTGCTTGCTCCCGGCGCGCCCAGAACCGAGATCGAAGGCGTGCGGCTCGTCCCACTGCCCGCCAAACCGCCCGCGCACCGGGCATGGCGGCGCTGGTTTCACTTGCCGCGAGTCTGGTGGCAGGCGCGCAAGGTGAATGCGGACCTGGTTCTGATCCACGATCCCGAACTGACGCCTGTCGGCTTGCTGCTGAAATGGGGCGGCGGGCGCGTGGTATACGACGTCATCGAACACGTTCCCTACCAGATTCTGGATAAAGCATGGATACCCCGGCGCTTGCGGCGGATCGTCTCGTGGGCATACGATCACTATGAACGGGCCATTGCCGGGCAGTTTGATGCCATCATCGCCGCCTTTGAACAGATCGCAGAGCGTTTTCCCAAGGCAAACACCGTGATCATCCGTAATGTGCCCGACGCCGCACTCTGGCCTCCGGCGCACCCTGGACAAACCAACGGCAGTATCATCGCTCTCTATGCGGGATCGGTACAGGCGGATCGCTGCGTTCTGGAACTGGTGCAGGCGGTAAACGAGGTAGAAGGTGTAGAATTATGGATCGCGGGGCCGTTCGATACGCCTGCCTATGAAGCGCGTGTGCGTGGAGCAGCAGGCGAACACGTCAGGATACTGGGCTGCCTGCCCCACGACCAGATTCCGGCGCTGTTGTCTCAGGCGCATATCGGCCTGATGAGCCTTCGTCCGGGGCCGAACAGCACCGTCAACTGGCCGATCAAGCTTTTTGAATATATGGCGGCGGGCCTGCCGATGATCATGCACGACAACCCCTTCTGGCTGGCCCTGGCGGATGGCTGCGCCCTGCCCGTCGATATTGAAGACCCGCACGATATCGCGCGCGGGCTGGTAAAACTGGCCCAGGATCCAGCGCGCCGCGTTTCGATGGGAGCGCGAGGACGGCATCTGGTCCGCGAACGGTACCAGTGGGCCGATCAGGAACGAGAACTACTGAAATTGGTTGGGCGTCTCATTGGCAACCCTGGGCCGCCCGCTCGTGAAAATGGATGAGCCATGCAAATCACACTTCTACTACCCGATGGAAAAACACCAGAACAACCGTTAGCGCTCAGCGATCTGCCTGCCCTGCTTACCGGCGAGCCGAATCTCGTCTGGGTGGATATCACCGGACCGGGCGACGAAGATATCGCCGTCATGCGCGATATCTTCCACTTTCACCCGCTGGCTATTGAGGATACGCGCAACCATCGCCAGCGCCCGAAGGTGGAGGAATATGCCGATTATGCGTTCATCATTTTGAACACCGTAACGCTGGACAATCGGAATCTGGTTTTTCGTGAGCTGGATGTGTTTGTTGGCAAAAACTATTTTGTCACCGTCCACGGAGCAAGCGAACCCTGCCTGGATGAGTTCCGGGAGCGGCTGGAGCGCAAGCATCCTCATTTGGCCCTCAACCCCAGCTATCTGCTCTATGTTCTGATTGATCGTGTGGTCGATTCCTTTTTCCCTGTGCTCGATACGATGGAAGAAGAGATCGAAATGCTGGGGGATGATATTCTGGCCAACCCGCGCCAGGAGTATCTAAACCGCCTCTTCCAACTGAAAAGCGCGCTGATCGACCTGTGGCGTGTCGTCTGGCCGCAGCGTGAACTGCTCAACAACCTGGCGCATCACGCCGCGCCTGTCCTTGATCTGGACCCGCTCCAGCACTATCTGCGCGACGTGTCGGATCACCTGATGTGGATTGCCGATATGGTCACGACTTTCCGCGATACGCTGACGGGCGTCATCGACCTGTATCTCTCGTCCGTATCCAACCGCCTGAACCGTGTCGTGAACCGTCTGACCGTTTTCACCCTGATCATCGGCGCGCTGACGGTGATCGGCGGCTTTTATGGCATGAACTTCGCCAAAACGTGGCCTCCCTTCAGCGCGGAGTATGGCGTGCTGTTTGTCCTGTTCCTGATGCTCACTGTCCCGACAGTGCTGCTGGTGGTGTTCCGCAAGCTGGGCTGGTATTAAAAGCATCTCACTGCGAAGGACGCAAAGAGCGCAAAAGCAGTTCAACGGAAATCGTGAAATGATCTGTAGAGGCAGCGGCTAGGTGCAGCCGCCCTGCCCGCTCTTCTCCCCTCTCGCCGTGCATGCTTCGCATGCCTTGCGTGGGAGAGGAGTTTTACCGCCATTTAGCGGATGCAGCGCAAAGAAAAAACAAGAAAAGAAGAGACTAGGGAATCAGAGAGCGGATCATACGCCGCTCCTGACCACTCAGGACAACGCTCCACAGCGCCGCCGGGAACGCGCCAAACAGCCCGATTTTCCAGGTTATATCGAGCCATAGTCTGCCCGTGTTCAGGAAAATACCCGGCAGCGCGATCAGCACGGCGAGCACAAGGATGCGGATCACCCTGCCCCACTCTACCGGGAGTGCGCCCGTCTGTATCCCCGGCCCCATCACCAGAGCCAGCCGCAGTACGTAGCCAAACAGCGTTCCATAGGCCGCGCCCATGATCCCCAGGTGTGGAATCGTCAGCAGATCAAAGATTATCGCCGCCGCCGCCGCAATCACCGTGGTGGATGAAACCATGCGGGGCCGTTTGCGCAGCAGCAGCGCATCACTAAAACGCGCCGCCAGCCCATCGCAGAGATAGGCCGCCGTGACCACCGGGACGATTTTCCAGGCGTCGTGATAACTGCGGGCGGTCATGATCGTGACCACTTCCCGCGCGAAGATTACCAGCCCAAGCGCAATTGCGACGATCAATACTACGTACACGGTCAGGAAGGCGGGCACGTTTTCGGTGTCATCCTGGGTATAAGCGCGCAGATACCAGGGCGACCAGGCGTTGCCCACTGCCGCGAAGATCACGCCCGCCAGCAGCCCGAACTGGTAGCCAACCACGTAGATTCCCACGTCATCGAGCGAGACAAAATGGCCCAGGATCAGCCGGTCTGAAAAGTTCAGCACCCACCAGGAGAGCATCTGCGGGACGAGCGGCAGGCCGAAGATCAGCGCGGGAAGCAGCAGATCGCGCCGCACGGTCAGCCGCGCGTTTTTCGCCAGAATCCAGATCGTCGGGGCGATCAGGATCAGTGCGCCGACGAGCCGCCCCCACAAGGCTCCCGCCGCGCCGCGATGCAGCCCGACCACGAAGATCACGGTTGCAACGGTTGCCAATCCGAAACTGGACAGGCTGTAGGCGGCATAGCGGATCGCCTGCCCGCGTACATAAAAGAGCGGCAGCACTACCGCCAAGCCGAGACTGCCCAGCGGCACGATCAGCAGGACGAGTGCGATCATCGGGGAAAATTCGACATCCAGGCCGAGCAGGGGCCACAGGAACGGCCCGACGGCCAGCAGAATCAGGCTCAGCAGCAGGCCGAATCCCGCCAGGAAGGTTGCCAGCGTGCCGACAAACTTGCGGATTTCCGACTCGTCTTTGTAGTCGAAGTACAGCCGCCCGAAGGCCGCGCGCTGTCCCAGCCCGTAGATCGGTTCCAGGACCGCCGCCGCCGCGAGGGCGATGGAGAGTTTGCCGTAGTCAGCGGTCGTGAGATAGGCGGTGTAGAGCGGCAGCAGCAGGAAGTTGATCGCCTGCTTGAGGATATCGCTGGCAGCATACGTCCCGGATCGGCTGAGCAGGGCAGTCAGGTCGGAGACGTGGGGAAGCGTTCCCGATTGGGGGCTACATCAGGGCGATCGAATGATGTTAGGATATTGAGCAGGCGCACATGCGGAAACCGGTCTTAGCACTCCTTGATTGGGATAGAGCTTGGCGCGACGATAAGTCGACGCTGAAATACTTCGGAAGTTCGTTGCTGACCCAGAGCCACCACGTGCTACACGCCGCATATTCTCCTAGTAAATCTGAACACTGTTTCTCCATTCCGTTAAGCACCATTCCCAAACGTTCCCGCTCATATCCATCACTCCATATGGGCTGGCTCCTTTAGGATACTGTGTTACAGGAGTAGTGTGGCCCACCTTTCGACCGAAGTTACAAAGTCGCTCAGTAGGTTTCTTGTTTCCCCAGGGATATTTGCGCCCATCATCACCCTGGGCAGCCCGCTGCCACTGTTGTTCCGTTGGCAACGAAATATCCTGTCCCGATTTTCTGGCTCAACCACCGACAGAATGCGATTGCTTCATACCAGCACACATTGGTGCGGGGCAAATCGTCCCCAGCAAAAACGGTTTCCTGGACCTGATCGTTGTTCTCTCCGCCACTGCTCTGGCCTCATCTGAATAGTCCCACCACTGCGGATCGTATAGCCGTCTTGCGCATCAACAAAAACCTGATACTGGGCATTCGTGATCGGGTATTTGGTGATAATAAACGAAGGAACAGGGTATTTTCCACCCTTTGTACCAACCGTTTCTCTGGCGTCCGCCAACGTTACGGAGCCAGCCGGAATCTCGATCCATTCAAATGGAGGCGGCAAAAACTCTTTAACACGCAACAATCGCGACTTATCTGGCTTAAAACTCCTCACAGCCTCAGCGATATCGTAGTAATATGCCTCCCGATCAAATCTTTTGTTTCTTGTGGTTCGAGCGGTTTCTAATCAGGCGTTACAGGCTTTTCAATTTTCCGCTTTACCAAAGTAAGCAGTTCATGTGCATCAGCATGATCCGTCTCCACGGTCAAGCAATCTTCCAGGAGTTCGCGCGCCTGCTCATACTGTTTGCTCTTATAGAGCGCCAGCGCTTCACCATATAGTTCATCAGCCAGCGCGCGACCACCACTCGTCGCTTCAACCGATCGCTCCGGGCTCGGCATGAGGGGCGGAAGAACAGGGGAACATTTTCCGGCGCGATACATTCAGCCGTCGCCACACTGCTCACCAGCTTGGCCACCGCCCGCCGCGTTGCCCCCTGGCAGAAATCCACATATTGCACGCGGTTGAGCACATCTAACACGCCGTCAAACGTAACATTCGACTGCATTTTGACCGGGACCACAGGCTTATTCGCGTGAACGGCCCGGGCAAATTCCCATTGACACCACTTAGAGGCAGATGATTCCGGCGTGAGGGCATAGAGGAAACAATCGCTCGCCTGAATCGCGTCAAGAAGCTGATCTTCCCATGCCTTCCCCGCGACGAGCTTAGGATCGAACCACACATCATGGTTCGCATCATCCCGTAGAATTTCAACCAGTTCCCGTACCTGCGCTTCGTCAACGTGCGCGTAGCTGATAAATATCTTCATGTGCCGTCCAGGGTGAGCCGTCAAAATGTCGTGTCGCCCCTATTATCCGTGCGGCGGCACATCTGGGCAAACTGGCACTTATCCCTTCTCCTCGCTTGCGTGGGAGAAGGGTGGCCGAGCGTAGCGAGGGCGGGTTGAGGGGTCTCCTAAAACACCCGCCCCGCCATCACCCCGGCGAAGAAAAACGCTACACCGACGCCGATCTGTAAAATCACGTTGCCTGTCGCCAGCAGCCACTCGGACTCGCGCATAAAGCCGCCCGTCTCAAAGACGAAGGTCGAAAACGTCGTGAACGCGCCCATAAACCCGCCAAGCACGATCACCCGTGTATCCCTGCTGATCAACAGGCGCTCGTCGGCTAACGTCCAGACCAGCCCGAACAGAAAACAGCCCAGCACGTTCACCAGCAGCGTCCCAACAGGCAGCCCGTGAATCCGCGCTTTCTGAAAAATCTCGCTCAACCCATAACGCGCCAGGGTTCCCAACGACCCGGCAAAAGCGATCAACAGCACTCGTTGCAGCATAACGATCTCAGCGTCCCTTCCTGGATGAGAGCCTGACGGGCACAAAAAAAACTCCTACCGCAAAAGGTGCAGTAGGAGTCATTAGCCAAAAGTAAGGCGGTTAATGGCGAACTCCATCGCCGGGGGTTAAGGATACAGACTCACCCGTCCCGCGTCAAGAGTCGTCTTCCGGTGCATGCCCATCCGATGAGCCGTTCATGCTGGAAATCATGTCCAGATCCATGTCGACATCCGGGGCCGGCGCTTCCTGCAAATCGACGCGCCCGCTCAGTTTAACCAGCCGGGTGACGATATGTTTGGCGGGCAGCTTCACATAATCGCCCTTCCCGGCGCGTTTGGCGAGCGGCGCATCTCCAATCGGCATCTGCTGGCAGACCCCCCTATCCATCACAACCACAATATGATCATCAGGCCGTCCAACCGTTGCCACGGCGACGCCTGCTGCGTCACCCGGCAGTTTCATGGCGATCACGCCGCTCCCGGCGCGCCCCTGGACCGGATATTCTTCGATCAACGAACATTTCGCCACGCCCGTATCCGTGCAGGACCAGACCACCGCGCTGGGATCGACCACGCCCGCACCGATCACCCGATCCTTCTGATCCGCCAGTTTGATAGCGCGCATGCCGCCCGCGCCCAACCCGGTAGGCCGCACCTCCGATACCTTGAAGCGGATCGCCTGCCCCCGGAACGTCACCAGCAGCACCTCGCTATTTTCGGTGACATAACCCAGCCAGATCAGCTTATCGTCTTCTTCCAGGTCCATAAATTTGAACACGTTCGCCGTCAGGCCCGGCAGGTCTTCCAGCCTGAGCCGCTTGACCTCGCCCGCCCGCCGTGAGCGCCACGATATACCCCGTTTCCAATTCCGGCGGCAGACTGAGCACCCATGAAATCTTATCCTCGCGGGTGAGCGGCGAAACGGTGGTAAAATGCTGTCCGCTTTCGGGGTTATCCTGCTGCTGGAGCAGCTTGACGGGAGTTGTCGCCGCCATACCGTCTTCGGTGAACAGGTAGAGCGCGTGGGTTGTGTTGCTTGCCATCATCGCCAGCGGCGGATCGGCCACCTCCGCGGTCACTTTGAGCGGCGCATCGCTATAGGTGCGGCTGAGCAGGCCGTTTTCGGTGAGCGTCACCCAGGTATCTTCGCGCGGGCCGAGGAAATCACCCGCCTGGATGCTGCCCGCCGGGCCGCTGATAATCACCGTGCGGCGCTGATCGTTGTATTTCTCGCGAATTTCGCTCAATTCGCGGGCGACTTCCATGCGCATCATCTGCTGGCTCTTGAGCAGCGCTTCCAACATCTGGATCAGCGCGCGCTTCTCTTTGTATTCTTCTTCGAGCTTGTTGCGTTCCAATGCCGCCAGCCGCCGGAGCTGCATCTGCAAAATGGCCTCGGCCTGGGCATCGCTCAACTTGAACTGTTTGCGCAGGTTGTTATGCGCCGAATCAACGGTACGCGAGCGGCGGATCGTGGCAATCACTTCGTCCAGGTTGTTCAGCGCGATCAACAGCCCTTCCAAAATATGCGCCCGCTCTTTTGCCCGCTTCAGGTCAAATTCGCTGCGGCGCTTTGACCACTTCCACGCGGTGTTCCAGGTAAACTTTGAGCGCCTGCTTCAGGCTGAGCATATGCGGCTCATTATTGACCAGGGCCAGCATAATCATGCTGAACGTCGTTTCCAGCGGGGTATATTTGAACAATGCCGCCAGCACCTCAACCGCATCTGCCGCGCGCGAAATATCGATCACGATGCGCAGCCCGGTGCGGTCGCTCTCGTCACGCAGATCCGATATCCCCACGATCCGGCCTTCGCGCGTCAGTTCCGCGATGCGTTCGATCAGGCTGGTTTTGTTGGTCTGGAAGGGAATTTCGCTGATGATAATCCGGTTACGCCCGCGCCCCAGGTCTTCGATATGCGCCTTGGCGCGGATCTTCAGCTTGCCGCGCCCCGACGCGTAAGCCGTGCGCAGTTGATCTTCGCCCGTGCCGCCATTTTCGACGGTGTACACCACACCGCCTGTGGGAAAGTCCGGCCCCTTGATGAACTGCATCAGTTCCGGCACGCCGATATCGTCCATCGTGTCCCAGTTGTTGAGCATAAAGACCAGCGCGTTACAGACCTCGCCCAGGTTGTGCGGCGGGACGCTGGTGGACATACCCACGGCAATACCCGACGCGCCGTTGACCAGCAGATTGGGAATAGCCGATGGCAGCACATCCGGCTCTAACAGCGTGCCGTCAAAGTTATCGCTCCAGGCGACCGTTTCTTTATCAATATCGACCAGCAGTTCGCCGCCCAGCGCCGCCATGCGCGCCTCGGTATAACGCATCGCCGCTGCCGAGTCGCCGTCGATGCTGCCGAAGTTGCCCTGCCCGTCCACAAGTTCATAGCGCATCGAAAAGTCCTGCGCCATGCGCACCATCGCTTCATAAACCGCCATATCGCCGTGTGGGTGATATTTACCAAGCACCTCACCGACGATACGTGCACTCTTTTTGTAAGGCGTTCCGGCGCGAATGCCCATATCGTGCATGGCATACAGGATGCGGCGGTGGACAGGCTTCAGGCCGTCCCGCGCATCGGGGAGCGCGCGCGCCACGATGACACTCATCGCGTAGTCCAGGTACGATTCCTGGATTTCCTGGTTAATATCTCGCTGCCGAACAGAGCCGACTTCCATATCGCTTATCGCTTTCTGCAATCAGGTAGGAAACGATGTTAGTTTAGAGAATAGCTTTGTCACTGTCAATGCTGCCAAGCAAAAAACAGCCAGTGCGGGAGAAATAAGAACAGATGTTCCGTAACTCCGTATTATAAATGATCTTTTTTCCCTTCGCCAGTACCTGTATAATTCTACCATCGTGTTTTTCTCTTGCGTTTCCTCTGCGTTGTCCGCGCTCTCCGCGGTGAAAATTTCTTTTTTGGCTTTCTGTTCTCAGGGAGGAACTATGAAGGCACTATCTTTGCTAACCATCCTCGGCTGTTTGCTGCTTGCCCCTGTTCACTCCCAGGCCCAAACCAACACAACAATCGCCCTCGTCAACGGCACGCTAATCGACGGCACAGGGGCCGATCCCGTTCCCGATGCGGTAGTGATCATCCAGGATGGGCGGATCAGCGCGGTTGGGCCGCGTGCGGACGTCACGATCCCCGATGGCGCTTTGGTCATCGATCTGGGCGGCGCGACCATTCTGCCGGGATTCTTTAATACGCATGTCCACGACGCATTTGACCAGACCTATCTGACCGAATGGGTGCAAGCTGGCGTCACAACCGTGCGCGATCTGGGTGTTC
The DNA here is from genome assembly GCA_963753545.1 of uncultured Chloroflexia bacterium. Lineage (GTDB taxonomy): Bacteria > Chloroflexota > Anaerolineae > Aggregatilineales > Aggregatilineaceae > CAVWCQ01. The sequence continues at coordinate 2,092,294 of CAVWCQ010000008.1, read as the reverse complement.
ATGATGTATCTGGCTGGCCCGCCGATCAACTGCCCGATGTTTCCGCCGAGCAAAATCAACTGCGCAGGCTGATGATCCGGGCGTTCGCCATCCGCGATATCACGTGGCAGACCCCAACCTATGCGCGGATCGTCTCTGCCGGGCCGTTCGTCAACGTGCCGCATGGCTACGGCGGAGTCGTCTACCCGGTCGATTCTGCCGGAAGAAGCACGGGCGGCTGTTACTGATCTGGTCGCACTGGGCGCGAACAGCATCAAAACCGCGCTGGATGATGGCAGCGTCATTAGCGAAAACTTACCGCTGTTGACCCAGGAGGAGTTTGCCGCCCTGGTCGATACAGCGCATGAAAACGGCCTGCGCGTCCAACTGCATATCATGAAATCCGATGAACTACCCTGGGCGATTGATGCAGGCGTCGATGAGATCGTCCACATGGCGGTTAATTCGCTGTCCGACGATTTGATCGCGCAGACGGTCGAACACGGCGTTTACTGGGTCCCGACCCTGGAACTATGGAAGGGCGTCAGTGAAGCGCACGGGGCAAACTTCCGGCAGATCACGGTTGATAATGTGCAGCGCTTTGTCGAGGCAGGGGGGCAGATCGCGCTGGGAACCGATTTTCACGGCTATTTCACCCCGTTCGATGAAGGTATGCCCATCACCGAGATCGAATTGATGCAGGAGGCAGGCATGACGCCGATGCAGATCATCGTCGCTGCTACGCACAACGCCGCTGTCGTCTGTGATCTCGACGCGGACTTAGGCACCCTGGAAACTGGCAAAATCGCGGATATTCTGGTCGTGAACGGCGATCCGCTGGCAGATTTGCAGACGCTGCTCAACGTCCGGCTGGTTTTGAAAGATGGCGTGATCGTCCGCGACGAAGGCGAGTAGATCGCTTAATGATCCGCTTCTTGCACTAAAACTGCCGCTAATGTGCGTCATTGGCCCTGTTGTTGATCACTTCAGGGCCTTTCATATTACACTTAAGAGAGTCGTATCATACCCGTTTTTGGGCGTTTTTTCTCGTATTCTAACTTTGGCAGAAAATTAGTTGATCACTAATTGGGCACTTCTTCCCGTAGCGATTCCGCTACCCCCCCAAAAACGGCTGGCGACTAACCGTTTTATAACCGTATTCCACCTTTGAAAATAAAAAAGCAGTTCAACCGCAAAGCGCGCAAAAAAATCCAAAACAAAGCAAAAAAAGCTCTGCTCACACGATCAGTATAGCACGGGAGGGGGCTGAAAAATACTCCCTTAAGGTTGAACCTTAAGTACTATTTTGAAGATGAAACAGTCAAAAATTGTGTTGGGGCGGGCATGCACCCACCCCATTGTTGTTATTCCGCGAAGCTGAACGTGGCGACCAGATCATCGACCGAGGTCAGCGCAGGCGAGAACGCATCGGGCGCGGCACTGTTCAAAACGCTAATCGCATTGGACAATTCCTGCTGCCATTCCGCGTCAGATGAAATCATGGGTAATCCATCCGGCGACGACGGGAACAGGCTTGTCGTCAGCCAGGTCTGCACCGCCACAACATACTGCCCCTTGCCGCTGAGTCCCTGGAAAGTATAAACAAAATCCGTGCTCATAAAGGGGGAAACATCAAAACGGAAGTTCGTGATATAGGCGATCCCCACGACCGAGCCTGTATCCACATACGACGCGTGAGCAACGAGCGACTGCATCCCGGCAGGCGGCGGCAAAATGGGCAGGGTTGTATAGGCGGTCAGGTCCGGACGAGTGGTGAGCAGATCGTACAGCGTCTGAAGCTGTCCGAGGTGCGACTCATACCCGGTAAAATCAACGGCGTTATAGACAACAATGGTCGTGGTCGAAACGTCTTCGCTGAGCGTAAACACATTGTGCCGGACATCAGGGCCGCCGGGCATCATGGTGTCAGGAGCATCGCCCGGATATTGGGTAATGGTTAGGGTGATGCCATCCCCATAGCTGAAGGTGAAGCCATCATAGGTGATGGTGTGAGTGATCGCGCCCTCCTGAGCCAAAACCGGAGAAACGCCTAACAGGATGATCAAAACAAGTACCAAGCGGGCCAGCCTGATTTTCACTGTAGTCCTCCTGTGGAGCAATGCGCTGTTACCAGTGTATCATGCTGGCCTCAACTCAGAAAGTTAGGCCGTTATATGCTGCTGCACGACGGGCGCGACTTCTTCCCACTCGATGGCGGTCTGGCGGCCATTATCATATTCAGACAGCAGCCAGGCATAAACCGCCTGCAAGCCGGGATCATCCTTGGGCAGATCCAAATTCAGGTGCTGCTTGATCAGGAAGATCAGGCCTGCTACGCCGGAGTCTTTGGTCAGGGAGACTTCCAGGGCGCGCCCCAACAGATCGGGCACATTAAACGGCGCGTACATCCACCAGAATTTGTTCAATCCATCGGCGTGAACACCCGCCCGCGTGCGGTGCGCGTCGCGCCCATAGAGCGGATACTTGGCGGGCAGCGGCTGGCCCATCTCGGCGTAATAATCCGCCAGATCGTTCAGCGCCGTAAAGTCCGGCTGGTTTCCCTTAAAATAGCCCATACCGATCAGGTGCATCAGCACGCCTTCCAGGGGTGCGTTCCCGGTGCGTTCGCCCTTGCCCAGGCACGTCCCGTTGATCACGGCGCAGCCTTCGCGCACCGCCGCCAGACAGTTCGGCACCACCATCCACGTATCGTTGTGCGGGTGAAATTCCAGGTCTTCGGGAGCAAATCCCATGCTGCGAAAGGCACGGAAAATACGCGGCACACTGCGCGGGGCTGCCACATCATCATAGGGCAGGCCCAGGCCCATCGTATCGCAGATGCGGAATTTCGGACTGAAGCCCGTACCCTCACAGGCTTTCAGCACCGCCTCGGCAAATTCGCACATAAAATCAATCGAAGCTCTGGTCGCATCTTCCAGGTGCACGCGCGGGCGGATACCTGCATCCAATGCCATTTGCACGGCTTTCAAATAGGTTTCGGCAGCCTGGTTGCGTCCGCCAGGATTAAACTTGTGGAACGCGTGATAGTCTGAAATAGACGCCAGCATCCCCGTCTCGGTGACGCCAAGGGACTTGATCAGTTCAACATCTTTGGCGGCTGCACGGATCCAGGTGGTCGGCTGGATAGGCGCGCCGCCCTTGTGGCGCTCCAATGCCTGTTCGAGCGCCGCGCGATCCGAGGGGCGGTAGACAAAAAACTCAGCCTGCCGGATCGCCCCACTCTGCCCGGTGAAGCGGCACAGAATGTCATAAACGGCGGTACTCTGCTCAGTCGTTAGCGGCAAGCCACCCTGCTGCCCGTCGCGATGAGTTGTTTCGGTTGTCCAGGCCTCGGCTGGCAGCGCAGCCGGGCGTTCTTCCCACGCATACTGCGGAAAATTGTCACGCGGGAAACTGTCTAGAAAATAGTCGGGAGATTGGGGTTCAGAGAACATGGGAATTTCCTTTGAACTCATGCCGGGCAAATCATCTGATCAATGAATATGTTCATTTTTACACAAACGACCTCTGCACTGCCTAGTCAATTTCGCTAAATGATCAGATGATTTGCACCAAGCCGGAAAGTTTTAATAGATATTTTATATATTTCACGAAAAAAGGTATTTGCATCTCGTGAAACATGTGTATAATTAATAGCAGCGCACAGTGGGAAAACACGCATCCCACACTGATATTCGTTCGGAGTAGGTCGAACCTCTTTGAGTAGGGGATCGGCTTATTTTTTGGGAGTGTGAAATGGCACAGACCAACTTCAAACAGACCGAAGAAACCGCTCAAGCCGAACCTGCCGAACCTCCTGGCTCTGGTAGGGATCGCACCTACCCCGCGTCGGATACCTATACCCCTCCGTCTCAACCGAATACTTCCCCCACCCGGACGCCCCGCCCCGCGCTGTGGGCTGACGTTCCCGATGAAAAGTGGGATGACTGGCGCTGGCAGCTTGCCAATCGCCTGAACACGGTTGACGAACTGGCGCAGATCATCAATCTGACGCCGGAGGAAATTGAAGGGCTGACGGCGGAAGACAAATTCCGCGTAGATATCACACCCTACTTTGCCAGTTTGATCGACCCGGACGACCCCTATTGTCCGGTGCGACGCCAGGTGATTCCTCAAGGTCGCGAGTTGGAAGCGTTTGAGGGCATGATGGAAGACAGCCTGGCCGAAGACAAGCACAGCCCTGTTCCGGGCCTCGTACACCGCTACCCGGACCGCGTGCTGATGCTCGTTACTACACAATGCGCGAGCTACTGCCGTTACTGCACGCGCAGCCGTATCGTCGGCAACCCCGGCGCAAACTTCAGCAAGGCGGAGTTTGAGCTACAGCTCGATTATCTTCGTCGCACGCCACAGGTGCGCGACGTTTTGCTCAGCGGTGGTGATCCGCTAACCCTGGCCCCCAAGGTGCTGGAATACATTCTGGCAAGCCTAAGAGCCATCGAACATATCGAAATCATCCGCATCGGCAGCCGCGTGCCTGTCTTTATGCCGCAGCGCATCACCGATGATCTGTGCGATATGCTCAAGAAATACCATCCGCTGTGGATGAACATTCACGTCAACCATCCGAAGGAAATCACGCCGGAACTCAGCGTTGCCCTGGATAAACTGGCGTCAGCCGGTATTCCGCTCGGCAACCAGAGCGTGCTTCTGGCGGGAATCAATGACAGCGTGAACATCCAGCGCGAACTGATTCACAAGCTCGTGCGCAACCGTGTTCGCCCCTACTACCTGTACCAGTGTGATCTGGTCAAGGGCGCGGGGCACTTCCGCACGACGGTCGCCAAGGGCATCGAGATCATCGAAGGGCTGCGCGGCCATACCAGCGGCTACGCGGTTCCGACCTATGTCGTTGACGCCCCAGGCGGCGGCGGCAAGATTCCGGTCATGCCGCAGTACCTGATCAGCCAGGCTCCTGGCAAGGTCGTCCTGCGCAACTACGAGGGCTATATCACGACCTATGATGAGCCGCTCGACTACGATCCGCATATGATCGATCACCTGGATCACCAGGCGGTTGAGCGCACCGAAACGGGCCAGACGGGTGTCGTCCGGTCTGCTCGAAGGGAAGGCATCGTCCATCAAGCCGGAAGGCTTCGATACGATGCACCGCCGCAACGGCATCCAGCACCGCCTGAATATCAACGACGGCAAGTGGCAGCGTTTCCACATGGGCGAAGCGCTGAACATCGAAAACTCGGCGGCCCCGTCGAACGGAAACGGGAACGGCAACGGTCATAACCATAATGGCAACGGTCATTCCGCGAACGGGAACGGGAATGGTAACGGCAACGGTCACGAGAGCAATGGCAATAACGGCCATAACGGTCATTCAGTTGTGAACCGCCGCTCTCGTGGGGGCAAGTCGTACCGCGTCTCCAAGTAGCCCCTGATGAGGCCAGCTAAGGCGCGCAAGCGGTTTAGCAACGTCCCCACGAAACTACATACCACACCAGGGGCGCTGCAAGCTTGCGAAGCAAGCCCTGCGCCCCTGATACTGTACTACCGCCTTGAGGAGGAATCATGCGGATCGCCGTTCTAGCCAATCTGAAAAAAAATGCGCCCCGCTGGGAGGGCATGGCCGATGATCAGTGGGACGATCTCGACAGCCCTCGCACGGTTAACGCCATTGTTGATGCTCTCAAAAGCGCCGGGCACGAAGCGGAATTTATTGAAGCCAGCATCCACCCACCCTACAATTTGATTGAACGCCTGCGCGAATATCAGCCCGATATCTGCTTCAACATCTCCGAGAGTCATTTTGGCGACAGCCGCAAATCGCAGGTTCCCGCCATTCTGGAAATGCTGCGCCTGCCCTACACCGGCAGCAAACTGCTGACACTCGCCCTGGCCCTTGACAAGCCGATGACCAAGCGTGTCCTGCTCTATCACGGCCTGCCGACGCCGGAATTTCAGGTCTTTGAAAGCCCCAACGATCCGGTTCAGGCCGATCTGCTGAATGAACAAGGCGAACTGCGCTTCCCGCTGTTCGTCAAGCCCAGCCGTGAAGGAACAAGCATGGGCGTCAGCGCGGAAAGCGTGGTGCGCACCGTCGCCCAGCTTCGGGAACAGGTCGCCCGCCAGATCGAACTCTACCACCAGCCGATCCTGTGCGAGCACTATATCCAGGGGCGCGAGATCACCATCGGCATGATCGGTAATGTGGACGCCGTTTCGGCACGGCAAATTCCCGAAGGCAGCGCCGCGCGCGAACTGCCCGCCGGACTGTTCTTTATGCCCCCGCTGGAAATCGACTTTTCGTATTATGCCGACTCCGAGGGCCAGGTTTACACCAACCGCATCAAGACGGAATGGGCCGAGAATCTCAGCCTGTATATGTGCCCGGCGACTGTCGAGCCAGACCTGCTGCGCCAGCTTTACCTGTTGGCTGCCGATGTATTCCGCGTGACCGACACCAAGGATGCCGCGCGCGTCGACTTCCGTATTGACGTCGAAGCGGGGAACAAGCCCTACATCCTGGAAATCAACCCGCTGCCCGGCCTGAACCCGGACCTCAGCGATCTGTGGCTGCAAGCCCAGGCGACCGGGTGGGAATACGAGAAGCTGATCAACACGATTCTCAATGCGGCGGCTGAACGCCAGGGCCTTACCGTCACAACGCATTAAAATATACCGTCACCATGACACTTTGCCGGAGAGATTTGTGCAAACTCTCCGGCATTTTTGTGTGTTTTTTACGGAGTCACCCTCCCCAACCCGCTTAAGGTTGGGTATAATTCGCCCGAATCTTTGATAAATTCTTGATACAGACTGCTTTAACAATGACAAGCTGCGCCCGAGACAAGCGGGCTTTTTAATTGTCTCGCGCTTGCACCTACCAAAGAATCGATAACTAAGGGTGTCAGATGGCATCTAAAACTGGGTTTTCCTTAAGCCGGCTGCTGATCGGCAACCGGCTCGAAACAACGGCTTTACCCCACCAGACTGTGACCAAGCCGGTTGGTCTGGCGGTCTTTGCCTCGGACGCCCTGTCGTCCACGGCCTATGCGATTGAAGAAATCTTGCTCATTCTGGCTTTGGCTGGAACAGGTGCGGCAACGCTCGGCCTGTCGATCCCGATTGCCATTGCCATTTCTCTGCTGCTGATCATCCTGACGATTTCCTACCGGCAGACGATCTTCGCCTACCCACGCGGCGGCGGCGCGTACATTGTCGCCCGTGACAACCTGGGCGAGTTACCCGCGCAAATCGCTGGGGCGGCGCTGCTGACCGACTATATTCTGACCGTCGCCGTGAGTATCTCGTCCGGTGTCGCCCAGATCACCTCTGGTTTCCCGGATTTGCTGCCCTACCGCGTCGAACTGGCAATTGGCGTCATCATCTTTATGACAATGGTCAACCTGCGCGGCGTGCGCGAGAGCGGCCAGTTGTTTGCTATTCCCACCTATTTCTTCTTGGGGATGATGTTCCTCACGCTCGTCGTGGGGTTCATCCGATTGGCAACCGGGAGATCTGCCTGAAGTAAGCGACGTTGAGAGTGTCCGCACACTCTACCCAGTCGCTCACCCTGTTCCTGATATTAAGAGCCTTCTCCAGCGGCTGTACGGCGCTGACAGGCGTCGAAGCGATATCCAATGGCATTCCCGCCTTCCAAGAACCGAAGAGTCGCAACGCGGCCACAACCCTGACCTGGATGAGCGGCATTATGATCACGCTGCTGCTTGGCCTGACCATCCTCACCCATCAGATAAACGCGCTGCCCAGCGACACTGAAACGATCTTTTCGCAGCTTGGGCGAACCATCTACAGCGACGGCTCTATTCTTTATGTCGCCGTGCTGACCGCCACCGCGCTCATCCTGCTGATGGCGGCGAACACCAGTTATGCCGACTTTCCACGATTGGCGGCTCTGGCTGCCAGTGACGGCTTCTTGCCCCGCCAACTGACCATTCGCGGCAGCCGACTCGTCTTCTCGTGGGGCATCACGGGGTTAGCGTTCTGTGCTTCTCTGCTGGTGATTGTCGCCAATGCGCAAACAACGCGGCTGATCCCGCTGTATGCTATTGGCGTGTTCCTGAGCTTCACCATATCACAAACAGGTATGGTGATTCACCTAAAAAGAATTAGCAAGATGAAGCCTGGAGAAACGATCCAGGGCCGCGAGTCGATGATCGAGTACGAACCCCGCTGGCGGTTGAAGATGGCGATCAGCGCATTTGGCGCAGTGTGCACGGGCGTTGTCATGATGATCTTCGCCATCACCAAATTCAGAGATGGGGCGTGGTTCGTCGTGCTGCTGATCCCAACCCTGGTCTATATCTTTTTCCGCATCCACGCCCACTATAAGCGGGTCGCCCGCGCCCTCAGCCTGGAAGGGGTGCCCGTCGATACGAGCGTGCGTCCCATTCAAACGATCATCCTGGTCGATGATGTCCACGCTGAAACCGTGCGGCTGGTAAACTTTGCCAAATCGCTCCAACATCCCTGGCACGCCGTCCACATCAATGTCAACCCGGACAAAGTTCGGATTGTTCAGGAAAAGTGGAAGAGGCGCATCGGCATTGGGGAATTGAAAATTATCGATTCGCCATACCGCGTCCTGGCCGAACCGCTGCGCGACTATATAGAAACGCTTCAGAACGAGACGCCGGGCGGTTTCGTCCATGTGATCATGGGCCATCTGGCGATGGACACTTTCTGGGAGCAGGCCCTTCACCAGAATACGGCTGTTGTCTTTAACCTGGCGCTGAGCCGTATGGAAAATGTGGTTGTCACCAGCATCCCGTACCGCATCAGCAAAAGTCAAATGAAAAACCTGCCCCACAATGGGGATAACAACGGGCACTAACACGAAACGTTAGCCCACCAGGAGTGTCCTGGTGGGCTTTTTTGTCTCACCAAACGCTTATCGACGCCGCGCCGTCCCCGTGTTAGACTTTCCCCATGACTATTCGACAACTATCCATTCTGCTCGTTGTTTTGCTGCTCGCTGCATGCGGCGGAAATCCGACGCCCGTCCTGGTCTATGTGACACCGACCCACGACGCGACAATCATTTCTGAATTGCCCGCAGCCAGCGAAACACCTGCGCTGACTCCGGCCCCTGCTGAGTCGACTCCCCTGCCAACGGTCCCGCCCGATGTCACCTATGGGCCGCTCGCGAACTCGATCACAGCCCCGACGGACCAGCAGCCCGCAGCCGTGCCAACAGAGACGCCCGGCACGTTTGGCCCGCTGACGAACAGCGAAACCGCTGTCGCCGCGCTGCCCCCCTCCTCCACGCCGACGATCAGCTCTGGCAGTTTTGGGTCGATTGTGGGGCCGAACTATACACCGATGCCGACGCAAGTACCGATCCCCCCGACCGCGCCATCCATCCCATCACCGGAGGGCGGCACACCTCTGCCGGGCTTAAACCGGGCGATGCTCGGTATTCAGGTCCATCCCCATATCGACAGCCGCGAGTTTGATCTCGTCCTCAGCCGAGCCGCCGAATTGGGAGTCACCTGGATCAAATACCAGTTCAACTGGTCGCTGCTCGAAATCCTCCTCCGGCCAATATACAGAACTGTTCTACATGCTGCGCCTCTATGTCCAGCGCACTCATGCCGCGGGCTTCAAGGTGCTGATCAGTGTCGCCAAAGCGCCCGGCTGGTCCCGATCCCCGGACTCGGATGGGACCATGCGCGACGATGGCCCGCCCAACGATCCGGCGGTCCTGGCGAACTTCCTGGGTGGCATGCTGAATATGATTGGCACGGACGGCGCAGGCCGCCCGCAGGTAGACGCCATCGAGGTTTGGAACGAGCCGAACCTGGATCGCGAATGGCACAACCATCCCCTGACCGGGGCGGAGTATATGCGCTATTTTGGTCCGGCCTACAGCGCCATCAAGAGTTTCTCGCCGGATATTACGGTCATCACGGCGGCTCCTGCCCCTACCGGCGATCTCGACTATTCGACTAATGATCGTACCTGGCTCCAGCAGCTTTATAACGCGGGGCTGGCCCAATATGGGGGCAATGTAGCTGTGGGCGTGCATCCCTATGGCTGGGGCAACGCACCCGATGCTCGCTGCTGCGCCTCGCCTTCGCGCGGGTGGGACGATCAGAAGCAGTTTTTCTTCCTGGATACGCTGGAAGACTATCACCAGATCGTCCAGGCCAACGGGCACAATGCGCAGTTGTGGGTCACGGAATTTGGCTGGGCCACCTTCGATGGGCTGAAAGCGCAGAACGGATCGCGCCCCGCCGATCCCGCCGACACGCCCTATTTCAGCTTCATCGACCAGTGGCAGCAGGCAAACTACACGATCCGCGCCTTCCAGTTGGGTGAGGAGCGCTCGTGGGTCGGCCCGATGATCCTCTGGAATCTGAACTTCAGCACGCTGCTTGGTGTGTTGGACAAATCCGATCCGCAGGCCGCCTATGGCATGCTGAACCCCGATTGGAGTCCGCGCCCGGTCTACCAACTACTCAAGGATGCGCCGAAGAATTAAGGGGGGGGTTCCTGACTTGCCTGAGCGGGAAAAATAAACTACTGAACTGAACAATATACCTGCTAAAGGAGAACATCATGAAAAACTCTCGTATGGTGTGGTTGCTCTGCATCTGCCTGGCAGCGTCTCTTCTGCTTGTGGGACAGGCAGCCGGGCAAAGTGAGGATATCAGCCGGATCGCTTTTGCCTCAGATCGAGATGGAAACACGGAAATCTATGTCATGGATACCGATGGCGGTAATGTGCAGCGTCTAACCAATAATCCTGCCACCGACGCAACGCCAAATTGGTCGCCTGATGGTAAGCAGATCGCCTTTGTATCTGACCGGGCTGAAGCGGAAGTATTCGACATCTATCTCATGGATGCCGCTGGTGACGACCTCGTTCGACTTACAGAAGGCGGAGGCAGCAATCCCACCTGGTCACCAGACGGAAAGCACATTATTTTTAACTCGATGCCAGCCTCCGAAACGTATTGGAACATTTACATCATGGACGCTGATGGAAAAAATCAAGCGAGGCTGACGAGCAGCGATCTGCAGCTGCATAAGCTGTCTGTCTCCTGGTCACCTGATGGCACTACTATCGCTTTTTCTGGCTGCACTGAACCGGGGAGTGACTGCGACATTTTCATCATGGATGTTGATGGTCAGCATGTGCAGAACCTGACCAATAGTCCAGATACCAGTGAATTCGTCCTCGACTGGTCCCCCAACTCTACGTTAATTTCCTTTGTAGCAGATATGGGCCTCGGTTATTCGGGATATTCCCTTGCGGTTGAGAGTGGTGATATCCAACCATTCACGGCTTCCGATGGGACTCAAGTGCTGATCCCATCCTGGTCCCCTGACAGCAATTACATCGTCTTCAATAGCGAGGCGGGTGAAATCTACGTCATGGATGCGGATGGCGAAAATGTTCGAAATCTGACGAATAATCCCGCGTTCGATTTCTCGCCAAATTGGTCCTCTGGGGAAGTGCCGCCGGTGGCAGCGGTAGTGGTGACTGAAGAAGCCGAGACCCATACTCAGGGCGGGGCATCCGACGGAACGGTTGGAGCTGCCAAGCCGGGCCAGTGGGAAGGCACGATTAACAACGTTGGCTTCCCCGGAAATTTGCGTTTTGTCGTCCGTGACGATGGGACGATCAGTGATTTCACGATCCGCATCCCCGTGTTTGGCAAGGAACAGCAGGGGTGTGAAAGTACGTTACAAAGTCCAATCGCGATTTAATCGGATGGCTCCTTTACCATACCAGAAACGGCGTCCTGGGCAGCAGGATCAACGTCGCTGCTCATTGATGGTCAATTTGACAGTGACACCACCCTGACAGGTTCCGTACTGGGTGTCTGCCAGGGACAGATGGGCCTCTTTGGCATGGAATTTGACGCCGAGTGGGTGCGCTAGTCCATCGTCGAACAAAACGGTTTAGAGGGGATTAGCACTATGAGCCGATTCCCTCTATTGTTTGGCACACAAAATCAACCGGAGGATAACATGGCAAAAGTACACGACAGCATTGACGACCATATCCGCGAATTCATCTCAAACCAGCATCTGTTCTTCGTCAGCACTGCCCCGCTCAGCGCCGAAGGCCATGTCAACCTGTCGCCCAAGGGACTTGACTGTTTCCGCGTGCTGTCGCCGCTGCGCGTGGGATATATGGACCTGATCAGCAGCGGCAATGAAACGTCGGCTCACCTGCTCGAAAATGGCCGGATCACGTTTATGTTCTGTTCGTTTGACGGCCCGCCGAATATCCTGCGGCTTTATGGCAGGGGGCATGCTGTGCTGCCGGGCAGTATTGAATGGGGTGCACTGAGTCCCCTCTTCACGATTCTGCCCAGCACGCGCCAGTTGATCATCGCCGATATCACCCGCGTCCAGACCTCGTGCGGCTTTGGCGTCCCCCTCTATGACTACCAGGGCGAACGCGACCAGCACACCAAGTGGGCGGAAAAGCTCGGCCCGATGGCCTGGAAGCCTACGAGCAGCGCAACAATCTGATCAGCATCGACGGGCTGCCCACGCCGCTCAGTTTGCAGAAGAAACTGTAGCCATATTTATGCGTGGAGCAGAATCATGGAGCGGTGAATGCCCGTCAGATTGAAGGGCAGTTTCGTCCAGCTATCCCCATGATCGGTGCTCTGCCAGACATCGCCATTGCTCAACCCGGCATACACGTGCCCTGGCGCGTCGGGATCGGTGATCAGCGCGTAGGCCATATAAGCCAACGGCTGCGGAAGTCCCCCACCGAGCTTGTGCCATGCACCATCTCTGATACCGGAAAATGAACGCATTCGCTTTGCCGTCAATATGTGCCGGAGGGGGGCCAGGAGGGAAAAAACCCGGCATGGGCGAAATCGAGGCATACCAGATATCGGGCTGGGCGGGGTCGGCAGCACAGGCCCAGCCATAATGCCGGTCAATCCCCTCTTTCGGCTGGTTCCAGGTATAACCGCCGTCCTGGCTCATGGCGACTCCGGCCCCTGTTCCCCCCGCTTCATACACATAACGCCCATCCCGCGCATGAAAAATGAGCGAATGGCAGTCGCGCAGCGCGCCCTTGCGGTGTGTTGACCAGTTCTGCCCGCCATCATCGCTGTGCACGACCGCGCCCGCTTCGATACCCACGACAATAGCGCGTGGGGATCCGTCGGGGAGAGAGCAATCGCCTGCACATAGGCTGTGAACGGCGTTTCTGCGGGCGATTTCCAGAGCCACCTGCCCGCAATATGGCGGAACGGCTCGATTTCCGTCCACTGCCCGCCGCCGTCCCGCGAGACATAGAGGTAAGCGGGTTTGGTCCCGGCATACACCGTCTGGGGATCGCTGGGGCTGACCGCTAACGCCTTGATGATCTGCCCGGAGAGTCCGGCGGGCTGCCATGTTTTACCCGCGTCGTCGGAACACAGCACGCCGTTCCCCTGCGTTCCCGCATAGATTGTTTGTGGCTGCTGCGGATCAGCGGCGAGGCAGCGAACATCTTGATCCGCCAGCAGGGTTTCAACGGCCCATTCTCCACCTGCTGTCTGACTTGCGCGGGCCAGCCCGTGCCCGGTGATCGCGACAAAACCGTGAGGATTCATGGTGGTACATCCTTTTTTCACAGATTTTATGGATCATGCCGCTGCCCAGCCACAGGAACAAAAAAAGGGCGGCTCAGTTGATGAGCCGCCCTGCTGCTTATTCGTGGTATTTTTGAGGATTATTCCTCTTCGAAGTCCTCGAGTTCGTCTTCTTCGTCAGCGAGTGCGTCAACGGAGTCCACGTCGTCTTCTTCGTCGAGTTCTTCCTCTTCTTCGTGTTCCTCGTCATCCAGGTCTGCGTCGAGGTCTTCTTCTTCCTCGTCGAAGTCACCCAGGGCCAGGTCCACGTCTTCTTCCTCTTCGATCTCGTCCAGATCGACTTCGTCCGCCATCAGCAGATCGTCCTCGTCCTCATCATCCTCATCATCTTCGTGCGGGGTGAGAACGACTTGCGCCTCAAGCTGCTCGTTGTTGATCGCGATATCGCGGTCCTGGTAGGTATGGAAGCCCGTACCCGCCGGGATCAGCTTACCGATGATCACGTTTTCCTTGAGACCATACAGACGGTCCGCCTTACCTTCGATAGCCGCGCCCGCCAGCACCTTGATTGTGTGCTGGAAGCTGGCCGCTGAGAGGAAGCTGTCGGTGGTCAGAGCCGCCTTGGTGACGCCCAGCAGCACTGGAATCGCCGCCGCCGGTTCCTTGTTATCAGCAATCAGCCGCTCGTTCATTTCGAGCAGCAGCAGTTTGTCGATCAGTTCGCCCGGCAGCAGTATCGCTGTCGCCGCTGCGTGTGATCTGAACCTTGCTCATCATCTTGCGGATGACGACTTCGAAGTGCTTGTCTGCGATATTCACGCCCTGGTTGCGGTACACCTTCTGGACTTCCGTCAGCAGATAGTGTTCCGCAGCGTCCTGGCCCAGAATGCGCAGGATGCGGTGCGGGTTCTTCGAGCCTTCGGTCAACTGCTGGCCCGCTGTCACCTGCATCCCGTCAACCACGTCTTCGAGCAGGCGCGCGTTCTGCGGAATTTCGTAGTCGCGCACGTCTTCGACTTCAGCCCGGATGTAGATGTGATGCCCTTCGAGATAGGCCTCACCCGTCAGAGCCGCTTCGACCACGCCGTCGACCACTTGGTTCCACGGCGATGGACTGGCCTTCGCGCACGGACGCGCCATCTTCGATCATGCACTTCCCAGCCGAATGGAATTTCGTGCTGTTCGCTGCGCAGTTCGCTGTTGATCACCCGCGCGATACGGACGCCTTCCTTGCGGAGCAGGCGCAGCGTGCCGCTGATGTCCACGACCACCGCTTCGCCTTTCGGCTTCTTGCGGGCTTCGAACAGTTCTTCCACGCGGGGCAGACCGCTCGTGATGTCGCCACCACCGCCAGCCACACCACCGGTATGGAACGTACGGAGCGTAAGCTGCGTGCCGGGTTCGCCAATCGACTGCGCCGCGACGATACCCACCGCCGAACCGATCTCGACCAGTTCGCCGCGTCCCAGGTCACGCCCGTAACACAGCGCGCAGATGCCATGCACCAACGAGCAGGTCATCGGGCTGCGGACCCACACTTCTCCGAGAACGCCCTTTTCCAGCCTGTCCGCGACTTCTTCGTCGATCATGTCGATTGCGGTCGACGATCAATTCGCCCGTCTGGGGATCGTAAGTGTCACGCGCGGCAACGCGTCCGATCACGCGCTCGGTCAAGTCCTGCCCGGCTACGTCCACTTCGGGCAGCGCCACGCCGCGTCCATCCTGGTTTTCGTGATGGGCGGGGTTCAGGATGCGAATGCCCTGCCGCGTGCCGCAGTCGGTGCGGTTGATGATCATATCCTGCGCCACATCCACCAGACGGCGGGTCATGTACCCGGCGTCAGCAGTACGGAGCGCGGTGTCGGCCAGACCTTTACGGGCACCGTGCGTCGAAATGAAGTATTCGAGCGCCGTCAGGCCCATGCGGAAGTGGCTCTTGATCGGCAGGTCGATGATACGCCCCGACGGGTCAGCCATCAGGCCGCGCATGCCAGCCAACTGCGTGATGGGACCAAACCCACCCTTGGTCGAGCCGGAGAGCGCCATAACCGCAATCGGGCCGAACGGATCAAGCGTATCGCTGATCACGTCCTTCAGGTCCGACTTCGCCTTGTTCCAGCTGTCGATCGTGATCTGGTAGCGCTCTTCTTCGGTCAGCAGACCGCGCCGGAAGTCGCGCTGGGCCGTTTCGACGGTCGTCGTTGCTTCTTCCAGAATTCCTTCGCGTTCCGTCGGGAACGGTCAGGTCAGATACGGCAATCGTTGTGCCGGAAACTGTCGCATAGTGGAAGCCGATATTCTTGATCGCGTCCACCACGTCGGTCGTCACGATCCGGGCCGTAGCGCTGGTAGATGCTGCGCCACCAGCTTTTGCAGGCTCTTCTTCGAGAGCGTTTCCTGCACGAAGCGCATTTCATCGGGCAGGATGCGGTTGAACAACGCGCGCCCTATCGTCGTGATTTCCGGCTCCGGCTGAGCAGGTTCTTCGTCGTTAGTAGTTACCAAGCAGGATCGGCGTGTGCAGGGTGACCAGCCCAGGCCATACAGATATTCCACTTCGTCCATGTCGACGACCACACGGCGTTCGCTCAGGTTAGCCAGAATCAGCGGCGCATCCGGGTGCAGCTTCAGCCACTCGTTCATCTCATAGCCGTTGTGCACCGCGACATCGTATGTGCCATCCAGCACGCCGTCGATCAACTGATCCATCGCCTTGTAGCTTGCGGCCTGTCTCAGTCTTCGGTATCTTTCAGAATCGTGATGTCGTTCCCGGCGTCCAGGCCGTGGCGTTCGATCTGCTGCGACCCGGCGGAATTGTAAACCGCCACGATCTTCAGGCCGCGTCCCTTGGCGTCTTCCCAGTGCCGGAATTCCTCGGCGCGGCTCGTCAGCGCAGACGATTTCCGCGGTCGGGTCCATCGTCAGATAGTAGTTGCCCAGCACCATGTCCTTCGATGGAGCCACCACCGGCGAACCGTCGGCGGGCTTGAGCAGGTTCTTCGTGCTCAGCATCAGCGTGCGCGCTTCTTCGACAGCCTTCTGTGCTCAGCGGCACATGAACGGCCATCTGGTCGCCGTCGAAGTCCGCGTTAAACGCGGCGCAGACCAGCGGGTGAATTTGGATCGCCTTGCCTTCAACCAGCAGCGGCTCGAACGCCTGAATACCCAGGCGGTGCAGAGTGGGGCGCGGTTGAGCAGCACCGGGCGTTCCTTGATCACTTCTTCCAGCACTTCCCAGACTTCGGGACGTTCGCGCTCGATGATGCGCTTCGCGCCCTTGACGTTGCTGGCGTAGTTGTACTGGACAAGCCGGCTGATCACGAACGGGCGGTACAGTTCCAGCGCCATGATCTTCGGCAGGCCGCACTGGTGCAGCTTCAGCTTGGGACCAATGACGATCACCGAACGGCCCGAATAGTCCACGCGCTTACCCAGCAGGTTGCGGCGGAAGCGGCCCTTCTTCCCCTTGAGCATATCGCTCAGGGATTTCAGTTCGCGGCGGCCCCGGCGGCTGAGCGCCTTGCCGCGCTGGCTGTTATCGATCAGGCTGTCAACCGCTTCTTGCAGCATACGCTTCTCGTTGCGCACGATCACATCGGG
Organism: uncultured Chloroflexia bacterium; assembly: GCA_963753545.1. Taxonomy (GTDB): domain Bacteria; phylum Chloroflexota; class Anaerolineae; order Aggregatilineales; family Aggregatilineaceae; genus CAVWCQ01. The sequence goes on along the minus strand of CAVWCQ010000008.1, from coordinate 2,075,168 downwards.
CGCGCCGAGTTCGAGCAGGCGCTTGAGACGGTTGTTGCGGTTGATCACGCGGCGGTACAGGTCGTTCAGGTCAGATGTGGCAAAGCGGCCACCATCCAACTGCACCATCGGGCGCAGATCGGGAGGGATGACCGGCAGAACGGTCAGAATCATCCATTCAGGACGGTTGTTACTCTTGATCAGGCTTTCCACCACGCGCAGCCGCTTGGTTGCCTTCTTGCGGCGCTGCTTACTGCGGGTGGTGCGTACCTCGCGCCACAGTTCCAAAGCCAGTTTCTCCAGATCCATGTGCTTGAGGATTTCCAGGAACGCTTCCGCGCCCATATCGGCCTTAAAGGTCTGGCCGTATTTTTGCTTCAGTTCGCGATAGCGCGGCTCGCCCAGGAATTGCAGTTCGCCCAGCGAGAGCAGTTCGTCACGCGCCTCGCCCGCGGCAGCATGCAGCCGGGACAGGCGGCGATCCAGTTGTGACTGGATATCCTGGATTTCGTCGGCAGCGACATTGGTGCGCTGGTCGACGCGCGCATCGAGCAAATCGAGTTCACCCTGGCGGCGAGACTCAATCTCGTCCATGATTTCATTCAGGCGATCCTTGGCTGCGTCCTGAACCGCTGCAAGCAGCTCATACTCAACCTTGTCGCCCTTCTCCGCGATCAGCACGCCCGCCGATTCAAAGAACAGGTCGGACTGCAGCCGCGTGCCCATCTGGGCATCAATACGCTCCTGGAGAAGCTGAGCTTCGGCCATGACCGCCTCAGAGAGACGATCCTGTTCCAGGTTGAAGCGCTTGTGAATCGAGTCAATATCGTTCTGGAGATCGGTCAGGTCAACTTCACGATCCGCCCGAATCGTTTCCTGCTGATTCTCAAGTTCGGACCGGATGACCACGCCCTGGCGCTCGACATCTTCTTCGATGCGCTTCAGTGCCTTCTGGCGGGCTTCTTCGTCCACATGAGTAATGACATACTGCGCGAAGTACAGAACGCGGTCCAGGTTGCGGCGGCTGACATCCAGCAGGATTCCCAGGTAGCTGGGAACGCGGCGGGTGTACCACACATGCGCAACAGGAGCGGCTAACTCGATATGGCCCAGCCGTTCGCGGCGAACCGACGAGCGGGTGACCTCGACGCCGCATTTATCGCAGACAATGCCGCGATAACGGACGTTTTTATACTTACCGCAGTAACATTGATAGTCTTTTGTGGGGCCAAAAATCGCCTCACAAAAGAGCCCGTCTTTTTCCGGGCGAAGACGACGGTAGTTAATCGTTTCAGGTTTGGTGACCTCTCCGTACGACCAGGATCGAATCTGTTCGGGAGAAGCCAAACTGATCCGCAGTGCGCTAAAGTCTTTCGCCTCCAAGGCGTGCCCTCCTCTGCGCTTGGTTACTGACTACTATCCAACTGGAGTCAACAAAACTTGAGTTGATAACAAACTGGTTTGTGGAGTCTTCATAGGCTAAGAAGCAAATAAGCGCATGAAACTTTTCGTTTCAGCGCTCCGACGCTTTCCCCACTCCGCACGACTTGTAGGGGGCCGTTCGCAAAGTTTTCCGTCTTTCTGATCAGCCGCCGCAATTTTGCTGAATAAGTAGTATACAGCGGCTTTGCAGAAAGTCAAGGTTTTCTTATAGAAAAACGTGGATTTCCTATTCAGCCCTCAATACCCAGTATCCCAGGCGAGCCGCTCACTTCGTTTAGGGTACATAACACGGGTCGCTACAGCTTGCCTAACCGCTTCGATAACCCCGCCTTCTGCCCTTCCGAGCGCTCTGGCGACTTTGTAACAATGGGCGGCGGAATGATGCCCGCGTCTTGTTCCAGGCGGATGACACGCCCGTGCAAATAATGGACACTGGTTTCCAGCGCATCGATATGGTCGATCAGCGTGATCAGCAGCAGGGGCAGGAACAAGGAGACACCCGTCACAATAATCACGGCAGCAGCGGCTGCCATATCGGGCCGAAGTCTGTCCCGGCAATCCGTATGGTAGTCGTTGCAGCTATATTCCACGTTGATGACTGCCCTGAACAAGAGATAACAGCCGCCAAGCAGATTCAGGATCATCAGTGCTACCAGGATTTTTTTATAGACAGCCATTCCTATTCCCCTCCTCGCAGCACCCAGATCATAAATGGACTGGTCGCCTCGTCAAACGGCGCAGATGCATAATCGCCGTATAAATGTACCACTTCAAAGCCTGCCGCGGCGATCAGCGTTTCAAACACCGTTTTTTCCATCAGATGAAATTCCAGTTCCGAGAAGCGTTTCGCGCACAACATGCCGTCAGCATCGTATTCTTCGAAAAACTCCAACACCTCGATCAGCCCGCCGTCCGGTTTGGCCCGCTGCAACAGCCAGACGAATAACGTGTGGACCCCCAGCGGGAAGCGCCCCGCCAGCCGTAACTGGTTATCCACCGATTTCATCCGCACCGCCGGGTTGTGCAGCGTGCAGATAAACGTCCCGCCCGGCGCTAGATGCTCCCGGATCGCCCGCAGCGCACTCAGTTGATCCTGCTCTGAAGTCAATTCGGGAAACGCCTGGAACGGAATGATGACGAGCGGGAACTGCTGCCCCAAGTCCAGCGCGCGAACGTCCATTTCGACGATCTTGGCGCTCAACCCACTGTAATCCAATTTCTCGCGCAGCAAGCCGAGCATTTCCGGCGAATAATCGACGCACGTCACCGGGATTCCCGCCCGCAGCAGGGGCAGAATCAGGCGTCCCGTTCCCGCCATCAGTTCCAGAACGTCGCCGCCCGCCCTGCGTGCCTCGTTCACGAAGAATGAAACATCGGCCTCAGTGGTGACAAACGCATCATACAGATCGGCAATTCGTGCATAATGTTCTTTCGACATGTCCTCCTAGCGCCCTCCGCGCACTGGATCGAAGATCGCCAGCCGGGTGATCTGCGTTGGTACGCCAGACACACCGGACAGTTCCGCCCGCGAGATTTCCAGCGGGCTGGGGAAGCCGCCGGACAGTTCCAGGTTGCCCGCGTTGGTCGTGAACGTCTGCGGCAGGCGGTCCAGTTCTTCGCCCTCCTCATCAAAGGCCGTCAGCGTATATTCAGCGCCCTGCCCCGCCACGAAGTCGATGGACACGCCGCCCACAGCCTGCCGATCCAGCACCAGCGCGATCCCGGCATCCGTGCAGATCGTGGGAGACTCCGGCAGCCCTGTACTGAGGACATGCGCGGCGGGCGTCACCACGATCCAGGGCACGACGGCTGCGCAGGCCGGATCCGCCGTTGGAATGGCTTCCAGGTGAAATCCCCACGCCGCGAATGTATCCGCGCTCACTGCCATCGACTGCACTATCGTGTCACCTGATGGCAGCACGCCAAAATCAATCGAAAACGGCGAATCGGCAACCACGACCGGGCTGCGCCGCGTGTTGTTAAATTCGTCGGTTTCCTTGAGCTGGTTGTCTACGTCGAGCCGTACTTCCGGCACATAGGCCCCCCACCACGTAAAATAATGGGGAACCAGCAGCGTCGTTTCTGCCCCCGGAACCAGCGTCACCCTTGATTTGCCCGTATAGATCGGCTCGGCGTCCAGCACATCCTGCCGGAAGTCATAGGTAAACGGGCCGATATTCGCCCTGCTGTCGTTCACCACGTGGATAATAATGAATGATTTCTCGCCCAGTACCGGGCGCGGCGGGCTGATTTCGACACCGGTGATTGCCACATCCACAGACCGGGCCGGAGGCGTTTTTTTGTTTCCGCTCCGGGCAAGCAGTCCAATGATCGCCAGAATCACCAGCAAAACTGCCCCGCCCAGCGCGATCCACACCGCGGGATGCTGCCGGGCTTTCTGCACCACGATGCGCCGTCCAGTCTCGAACAGCATCCCGTCCGGCGTGCGCATAAACAGCACGGGCGTTGCCCACTCGATACCGGGAACCGTATTGCTGATTGCCCGCCGCGCTTCGGACATCGCCGCGTCGATGGGCAGTCCTTCCGCCACAGCCCGGTAGAGTTCTTCCGAAAAGACCCGCGCCGCCTGATCCCCGATCACCGTCTGCATGGCGATCACGGCGGGCATGCCGCGCGCCACAAGGCTGCTAGCAATTCCCGCAAACGGATCGGTGCGCACGTCTACGGCGCTCTGGCACGAATTAAGCACCACGAGCCGGATATCATTTTCCTCGCTCAGTTCGCGGGCCAGATCTTCGCCGCGCACCGGAGCGGAACTGTTCTCGCCGTAAGGGTCTTCCAGGGCGAGCATCCCCTGGGCCGTCGCCGTATCAAAACTGCTGTGCCCGATGTAGTGAAAGACATGGTAATCGCCGCCGCGCAGCACGCGCTGCAAGGTGCGCAGCGAGGCATCTTCCAGCTTTTCCAGTTCGATCAAGCCGCGCTTGCGCAGTGATTCTGTCGCCACCTGCAAGTTATTCCATTCCGCTGCCTCGTCCACCGGGGGCAGATCGGATGGGCTGGAGATCATGACCAGCACACGCAGGGGGCGCTTGAAGACGGGTGTAGGCCGGATCACAAGGCGGCGCGGGTGGCGGATCAGCGGCGTGCTTTTCGACAGCGCGAGATAATCAACCGCCGGATCGCGCAGAAATTCCCAGGGAAGATTTGCCAGCGCGCCTGCGTTTTCCAAAAACAGTTTGACACGCAGACCCTCTTCCGTGCGCGCCCGGTCCCGGCTGGAAAAATAGACCGTGTAGACCTGTCCGCCAAAGACCGCTTTGAACAGCGTCTCGCCAAAGGATCGTGCCTGCCGTTCGCGCTCGGTGGTTGTGGTTTCCACCTGCCCGCTGAGCACCGCCAGGATGCGCTTCAGATCATCCTCGCTGTACGGCAGCGTGAAATCGTTCGAGACTTCCGCCTGCCCTTCTCCCAGCGGCATATCGGTCACGGTGGCACGATAGCGTCCCCCGCCCAGATCATCGATCTTGACTTCAAAATCCAGGTACGTCATGGCGGCCCCTCTTGGAGAAGCGTACAGCGGAAAGTCCATGTATCTGTGTGCATGACTATTATAGGCGAATTTTTTGGCGGCGTGGCAAATGGGCCAGATATGGACAACAAAAGTCTTCGTCAGGATGAGTAAATAGAAAATATGTTCTTGACTTTTCACCAGAGGAACCCTATTCTGGGTTTATGATCGAAAAGCCTGTCCACAAGGAGATAAACGATGAGGAAAATCTTCGTACTCACGAATGTCAGCCTGGACGGATACTTTGAAGGGCCTGGTCACGACATTTCCTGGGCAACCGGCGATTTTGAAGCGTTTTCCAGCGACGTGGGCCAGGAAGTAGACACGCTGCTGTTTGGTCACCGAACGTATGACATGTTCAAGAGCTTCTGGCCCACGCCGCAAGCCGAAGCCGCCGCCCCCGAAGTCGCCCGATTTATCAGCGAAAAGGGCAAAGTAGTCGCCAGCCACCACCCCTTTGATCCCGGCTGGAACAACGTGACGGTTTTCAGCGACAATGTGCCCGCCCAGGTTCAAAAGCTCAAAGAGCAGCCCGGCAAAACCATCGCCATGTTTGGCAGCAACAATTTGTGTGTCAGTCTGATGCAGGAAGGGCTGATTGACGAGTTCCAGATATTGGTGAATCCGGTTGCCATTGGAGCAGGCACATCGCTCTTTGCGGGCCTGCCGAAGAAAGCCGACCTGATCCTGACCAACAGTCACCCGTTCAAATCGGGCGTCGTGATGCTTACCTACAAGCCCAAATGATGCGGGCCTACGCCTCTAGCGCATAGGCCCGGTACGGCTCCTCTGCCGGGGATCCGCTGGCAAACCCCATCAGTCCCGAACCGAGCGCGGCGGTCCATGACCAGACCGTGCTGATGCCCCGCCCACGCGGCAGCACACAGACTCCGTGGGGATAGGGCGTCGACAAAATGCGCCTGGCGTCGGAGGCGCTCACAACACCCTGCCGCCCGGCGAACCACTCCCGCAGATTGCACAGCCGTCGATAGCTGTTCGGGGGTCGCATCCGCACCCTTTCCAGCCGGGCCATTTCCTCCGATTGGTACTGGTTCGTCACCGCCGCGAAGCCGTTATCAGGCCGGGAAACATGCACCCGTTCCGGCGCGGCCTCCACCACGGCGATATCGCCGCCCGCATCCGCCACCAGGAAATTGATCGTGCGCGCGTGCCGAATCCGCCTCAGGAAGGTCACCGCCTCTTCAGTCGTCCGGCAGCGATCCAACACGATCCGCGTCGCGAGGTTGAACATGATTCCCGGATGATCGCGCCCGCCCATCACCGCTGTGATCGCTATCGCCAGCCCTGCCGCATTCATGCCATCGGAAGCACCCACAAACGCATCCGTTGCGCCCAGGCTGGCAATCGCCCCCTGCGGATGTTTTTCGCAAAAGGCCGCATAGGCCAGCGCGGATCGATACCAGTCCAGGTTGCGCCCGAACAGAGGCCGCCCATCCGCCGTATGCTGCCCGCCAACAGCCATCACCGAACAGGCAGGCCGCGCCATCGGAGCCAGCGCCGCGATCTTCAGGCGATCAATGTCATAGCCGCTGCCCTCCGCCATGCCTTCGATCTCATCGATCAATTCGGGCGCGTGTTCGCGGAGATGCGGCTCGCAAGCGCGGACAAATTCCAGCCGGGTCGCGGAGACAGTCGGCGGCACGATGCGGTTAGGCCGCAGCATCAGCCCATACTCGAACCCAATCTGGCGGTACGTCCCTTCAAAGCGGTACGTGTGCATCACTCCCCTGTTTCTCATTGGGCAGGCTGAATGCGTTCTAGTTATCTATTCCCGTCACAGGATCGATGGATCGTAGGGGCTGGGCTTGCCATGCCCTTTTTTGCCCTTCTACCATGACGGGAATATTCGATAGAAACACACCAAACCCGCCCCTCATGACAATCGCTTTACTCTTCTTCCGACGAAATCTCGCCCACCGTCCCGGCGAGATACGCTTCCATAAACGCATCCAGATCGCCATCCAGCACGGCGCTGGTATTGCCCGATTCGTGCCCGGTGCGCGTGTCCTTCACCAACTGGTACGGATGCAGCACGTAGGACCGGATCGCGTTGCCCCATTCCGCGCTGACGTGTTCGCCCTTCAATTCGGCAAACTCGGCGTCCTGCTTCTGCCGCTGAAGATCGAGCAGCCGCATTTTGAGCACCTGCATGGCCCGCTCTTTGTTTTGCGTCTGGCTGCGCTCGTTCTGGCACGTCACGACGATCCCGGTCGGTAGATGGGTGATCCGAATCGCCGTCGCGTTCTTCTGGACGTTCTGCCCGCCCGCCCCGCTGCTGCGGAACACATCGATCTCGACGTCTTTATCATCGATCACCAGATCGATATCTTCCTGCACATCGGGCACGACTTCGACCAGCGTAAACGACGTATGCCGCCGGTGAGCCGAGTCAAACGGGCTGAGCCGCACCAGACGGTGGACGCCGCGCTCCGATTTCAGGTAGCCATAAGCATAGTCGCCATGAACAGACAGCGTGACGCTTTTGATTCCGGCCTCGTCGCCGCCCATTTGATCAACGATCTCGACCTTAAAGCCGCGCCGCTCCGCCCACCGCAGATACATCCGCAGCAGCATACCCGCCCAGTCCTGAGAATCGGTTCCCCCTGCCCCGGCGTGAATGGAGAGGAAGGCGTCTTCCGCGTCGTATTCGCCGTTCATCTTGGCTCGAAACGCCAGTTGATCGACAATCGCCGCCAGCGCATTCGTTTCAGCGGTCAGCTCGTCAGCCATGCTGTCGTCGTCCATCTCCGCCAGTTCCAGAGCGTCGCGGATTCGATCCGCTGGCCCGTGCCAGGAGTTGACTTCCGCTTTCAAGCGAGACAAACGCCGCGCAATACGCTGCGCCGCCTTGGGATCATTCCAGAAATCAGATTTTAGAGTCTCGGCTTCGAGCCGCTCTGCTTCTGCTGCCTGCCCTGCGATGTCAAAGACGCTCCATCAGCTCTTCGACGGTCTGGCGCATTTCGTTGAGTTGGCTCATGAGGTTTTCCAAAATGTTTACTCCTCTTCATCGCCTTCAAACAGGCTGTCTACAAATGCCTTCGGGTTGAAGAACACCAGGTCGTGCATGTCCTCGCCAATGCCGATGTAATGCACGGGCAGGCCGAGTTCCTGCTGGATGGCAAAGAGCATGCCGCCCTTCGCTGTGCTGTCCAGCTTAGTCACGATCACCCCCGTGATAGCAACGGCTTCCTGGAACTTTTTGGCCTGTGTCAGCGCGTTTTGCCCGGTCGTTCCATCCAGCACCAGCAGCGATTCGTGCGGCGCGTCCGGCACGACTTTGCGCAGCACGTCACGCACCTTGACCAGTTCCGCCATCAGGTTAAAGTTGCTGTGCAGCCGCCCTGCCGTATCCACGATCAGCACTTCAACGCCGCGTGCGTGGGCCGCGTTGACGGCATCATACACCACTGCGCCCGGATCGCTGTTCGGCAGTCCGGCAACCACCGGAACGCCCGCCCGGTCGCCCCACAGTTTGAGTTGATCAATTGCCGCCGCGCGGAATGTATCGCCCGCCGCGATCAGCACCTTGCGGTTGTTCAGGCGCATGCGGTATGCCATCTTGCCGATGGACGTCGTTTTGCCCGACCCGTTCACCCCGGCGATCAGAATCACCGACAGGCTGCGCCCGCTCAGATTGAGCGGCGTGGGTTCCTTTAGCAGATTGCGCAGTTCGTCTTTGAGCGCCTCGGTCAGCTTCTCCTGGCTGCGAATGCCCTGCCTGCGAACGCGGCTTTTCATGCTCTCGATCAGCTTCATGGTCGTCGGGACGCCCACGTCTGCCTGGATCAGCAGCGCCTCGACATCATCCCACGTCTCGTCCGTTATATCCGACGAGCCGAAGGCCTGGGCAATCCGCCCGAAGAAGCCCTGGCGCGTCTTTTTCATGCCTTTGTTTAGCGTTGCCACCCTATCTTTTCCTTCTCGTGTGCTCTCTCTACCGCTCGACACTTCATTGATCTCCCCTCTCCAACTTGATTGGGGAGGGGGCGGGGGTGAGGTCGCCGGGGTGAGGTAATTTTCACAGCGCCAGAGTATACCTTGCCCTGCAAGCTGTTCAAGTGCTCGCAAAGGGGCTATACTATCAACCAAATAAACGGTATCCTTAAAGATGGAGCACGTCACGCTCCATAATCTAAATTTTCCTACTATTTTTTCTGCGAGATGGATAGGGTGCCTGATGCCGGGGGGCGCACTACCCCGTTGTTTCGTTTTGCCCCGGTCACTATCACTTGGTTCACTGAGCTAACCGACGGGACGATGGAAAAATCGCACATCCGTAATTTCTCAATCATTGCTCATATCGATCACGGCAAGAGTACGCTGGCCGACCGCCTCCTCCAGCTAACGGGCACGATCAGTGACCGCAACATGCAGGAACAGGTGCTCGACAGCATGGAATTGGAACGCGAACGCGGCGTGACCATCAAAGCCTCCGCCGTGCGTATGCAGTACACCGCGTTAGATGGTCAGGTCTATGAAATGAACCTGATCGACACACCCGGTCACGTCGACTTCTCGTATGAAGTCAGCCGGGCACTTCAGGGCTGCGAAGGCGCGATCCTGGTCGTGGACAGCACGCAGGGCGTCGAAGCGCAAACCCTGGCAAACCTGTATATGGCCCTCGATCAAAACCTGGAAATTATCGCCGTCACCAATAAGGTCGATCTGCCCGCCGCCCATCCGGACGAGGTGGCGCAGGAGATTGAAGATCTGCTCGGCATCGACGCCGCCGATGTAATCCAGGTCAGCGCCAAGACGGGCCTGCACGTCGAGCAGGTGCTTGAAGCGGTCGTAAAGCACGTTCCCCCGCCCAAAGGCGACGAGACGGCCCCCACCCGCGCCCTGATCTTCGACAGCCATTACGACTCCTACAAAGGCGTGATCGCCTATGTCCGCGTCTTCGAAGGCATTTTCCGCCCCGCCGAAGCGATCCGCATGATGGCGTCCGGCGCGGAGACGATCCCCATCGAGATTGGTATCTTCAGCCCGGATATGCGCCCCGTTGAGTCGTTAGCGGCTGGCGAAGTGGGTTATATCGCCACCGGACTTAAAACCGTGCGCGAATGCCGCGTCGGTGACACGATCACCACCGTGCAAAACCCCGCCGAGGCTCCCCTGCCCGGCTATAAGCAGTCCAAGCCGATGGTTTTCGCCGGGTTCTACCCCACCGAAAACGACGACTACGACGAACTGCGCGAAGCGTTGGAAAAGCTTCAGTTAAACGACGCCTCGCTGGTCTTTGAGAAGGAAACGTCGCAGGCGCTCAATTTTGGGTTTCGCTGCGGCTTTTTGGGCCTGTTCCACATGGATATCGTGCAGGAACGCCTGGAACGCGAATATGATCTGGACCTCCTGGCGACCGCTCCCAGCGTGGAATACCAAGTCTTGCTGCGCGGCGGCGAACTCATCACGATCAACAGCCCCGCCGATCTGCCCGACGAAAGCACGATTGATGAAATCCGCGAACCCTGGATGCAGATCGAGATCTTCACGCCGGAAGAGTATATTGGCGCGATCATGGATCTGGTCACGAAAAAACGCGGCGAATACATCAGCATGGAGTTTATGGATCACACCCGCGTCCAGTTGAAGTACAAAATTCCCCTGTCCGAGATGATCATTGACTTCTATGATCGCCTCAAGTCAGCGACCAAAGGTTATGCCAGCCTCGATTACCAGTTGGACGAATACCGGACCGAAAAGCTGGTGAAGCTGGACGTGCTGATCAACAAGAATCCGGTAGACGCGCTGGCGATGATCGTCCACGAGGACGAGGCTTTCCACAAAGGGCAGCGCCTCGTTACCAAGTTGAAGCGCACCATTCCACGCCAGCTTTACGAAGTGCCCATTCAGGCGGCAGTTGGCAAGAAAGTCATCAGCCGTGCTAACGTTAAGGCATATCGTAAGGATGTGCTGGCAAAATGTTATGGGGGTGACATCTCCCGCAAGAAGAAGCTGTTGGAAAAGCAGAAAAAAGGTAAAAAACGTCTCAAGATGATCGGCAATGTCGAAGTACCGCAAGAGGCATTTATGGCGGTTCTCCGGTTAGATGAGGATGACGACGACGATGATTAACCTCCCTCCTATTCCGCAGCAAGTGGTCAGCGAGCGACTGATCATCCGGCCCTCTACCCGTGCCGATGCGCCCTATCTCCAGCGTTGGTGGAATGATCCCACCGTCATGGAACCCGGCGGAAATGTCGACGGCATGGAATATGACGAGCAGGATATGGAAGACTGGTTCCAGCGTTATATCGACTGCAAGCCGTGTTCCACCCACTTTGTGATCTGCCTGCGCCAGCCGCAGGAGACTCCTATTGGCGAGTTTTATATTGCCTGTGATGACCGCCCGACCTCGGTTGATTTTGCCCTGATTATTGGCGACACCAACCTGTGGGGAAAGGGCTATGGGCGCGAGGCCATTGTGTCCTACGCCCGCGCCGTCTTTGATACCAATAGCTGCGAAGCGATGCGGATCAATGTTCTGCGCGACAATGTGCGGGCCATTCACCTGTTTGAGAGTATTGGCTTCGAAGTCGAAGTCGTCTGGGCGAACGGCCAGTTTGTCACGATGATCCTGCGCCAGGAAGTCTTCCGTCAGCGCCAGCAGGTGGCAACCGCCGGAGCCTGATCCTTTTTTTTGCCTTTTGACCGGGCGCTCTTTTTGCCAGGAACGCCCGGTTGCCCTGGTTGGTAATCATGGCACCATCCAAGCCACCTTTCCCTCTGCCTCTTTACCTCTCGCTGGTAGCCACAGGGCTGTTTGCCCTCGGTCTGACCACCCTGATCCCGATCCTGCCGCTGTTCATCACCGACGGGTTGCACGCGTCCGAAGACTGGATTGGCACATCCATGATGCTTGTGTCTCTCCTGGCGGTTGCCACGCGCATTCCGAGCGGCGTGCTCTCCGACAGGCAGGGCAGGCGTCGGATCATGATCACCGGCGCGGCCCTGGGTGTCCTTGCCGGGGCCTGTTACGTCGCCACCACGAATATCCCCATCCTGCTCGTCGCCCGCGTGTTGAGCGGCGCGAGCCTGGGTTTATTCACCACAGCCGCCAAGGCGTTTGCCGCCGATCTGACCCCACCCGCCCGGCGCGGCGAGGCGCTTGGCCTGACTAATGCCGCCTTTTCAGTGGGCTCTATTTTCAGCCCAATCTGCGGCGAAGGACTGCGCCACTTTGCGGGCTTCGACGCCGTATTTCTGTTGAGCGGCATCCTCATGGCCCTGGCCCTGGTCATCAGCCTGACCCTGCCCGGCGGCAAAATCCACACGCCATCCGGAGTCGGGGCGCGCCGTGATATTCGCGATACCTTTGCTCAACGGGGAACCTGGGCCGCCTTCCTGCTCATGCTTGGCTGTGGTCCGATCCTGGCCATGATGTTCACCTTCTACCCGCTGCTGGCCGAACGGAAAGACCTGTATGCCGATGCGCCGCGCGCGTTTTCCGCGGTTGCCATGAGCATTGGCCTGAGCGTTTGGGCGCTTCTGGATACGCTCACCGGGCCTGTAGCCGGGCGTTTGTCCGACCGGATCGGACGCCGCCGGATTGCCATCCCCGGAGTGTTGCTGGCCCTCGCCGGGTTGTTCGGGCTGAGTCAGAGCAGCGGCACCGTTACCGCATATACCTCGATTGCGGTCATGGTTATCGGCTGGAGTACGGCTCGATCTGCCGCCGACGCGATGTCGCAGGACGCTGTCTCCCCTGCCCTGCGTGGCATGGCCGCCGCCGTAGTCTATTCGTCGCTAGACTTGATGGTGGGTTTCAGTTCACAGACGCTGGGGCTGGTGATCGATGACAGCGACTTCACCCTGTTCTTCTGGATGATTGCCTTTCTTACCCTCATCTTTGCCGTGCCGGGGATTCTGCTGGCGTCCGGGCTGAAGTCCTACGAGCGCCGCACCGAGGAACTCCTCCCGATTCATCCCGCCATCACGGGCGATTAGGTAGCGCGCCGCTTCTTGAGGATTGCAGGTTGTTGGTAGGCTGCGGGCCAGAGGGCGATCCAATAGTGATCATCGCCGTCCAATCGGTTTTCACTCAGGCTGTCAAGGTTTCCGTAGCCTATTCTTGCCCGGTAAACGCCCGGTTCGATTGAAACACGTGCGGCATCGGGGTAATAATCAGAGCAGCCCATAAGTACCAGTTTGCCGGAAAACACTTCAAGACTGCATTCATTTACCTGATCCCACAGGCTAAAGTCGCTGTCCGCAGGCGGCGCAGCCAAAATATCCAGGCGAACAGGAACAAACATATTGCGCACGGTCCCCATCGCAAATCCCCGCCTGGAATCAGGATCGAAGGCCATCAAGCTCTCAACCGTCTCTTCGGTCCAACTTCGTGAGAGGTCAATATGCGCGTTTTCATCCTCCACGTAGATCTGAAAATAATCGGCAAAGATGTTGAATTGGTAGCTAGCTTCCAAATCCGCTCCCGCCCATCCACTCCACCACGGCGGCACGCATCAGCGGCGGCAGCAGTCCGGCTCCTTCCAATACCGGGAGCATCTCGCCCAGCTTGAGCACCGACCGGACCTGATATCCAGCCGCCGTGAGCGCCTCTTCCGCGCCCAACCCCAGATCGATCACCGCCAGCACCGATCCCACGTCTAATCCAACTCTGCGCGCCAGCGCCGTGATCGCTTTCGCCTGGATGCCGTCGATCAGCACATCGGACAGCAGCAGCGTCGGATGCCCGACATCATACGCCCCCTCGATGGCAAACGCCGCCGTATAATCCCGCACTTCGCCATAGGGATACACCACAGGGATATTCGCCTGCAAGCCGAGCGCCACCCCAATCGGCGTTGCATCAACCGTCGTCAGAATCCGATCCGCCTGGATTCCGGGCAAACGCTCCGCCAGTGCCGCCCCGACAAATCGCAGCAGCGCCGGGTACGACGGCAGCCAGCGCAGATTCACCGCAACGGGCCAGATCGTCTCGTCCGGCTGCACAAACCGCCCAAACTGGATCAAGCCCGCTCTTCCCAGCGCCAATGTGAGCGCGTTCGATTTTTCGTGCATTAGTCAAACCTCTTTTTTACTGCCGTATACAGAGCATCACCGAAGTCACCGCTTGATATCCAATAGTTGAGACCGATTGGGAATAACCAGATAACGGATAACACAGCCAGCGTTCTGACTGTAAAGTTGCCATCCGACATCGAAAGTGCGGCGAAAAGAACAATTATCAACGTTACGGAAACCACAAGTTCGGTAAAACGAATTTTGAACCACACAACAAGCTGGTCTTCGTTAGTAGATACTCAATTTCTCCAGACCTAATAGCTGCCAATAGATTCCAACTTGGCACACCTCGAAGCATTCCCCCGACAAACTCAATCCGATCCCAGCCTGAAGATATGCTGCTTGGTTTGCTTTTCTCTAACCGTGTCACAATCGCGATGAGGGCGTTTTCTATGGCGGAGGCGGCGAACTTTTCGGGAATAGGAATCTCAAATGAATCCTCAAACGTGAGCGGAAACATCGCGCCTCCTTACAACTGCACACTAGACCTAATTGGTAGGGGCGACCCGTTGGGTCGCCCTCCTGCATACCAAATCTCTCTCCTCCCCCTCCCCCCGCTCTTTTTGCGTGGGAGAAGGGCAGCTGAGCGGAAAAGCTTTCGCTCAGACGGGATGAGGGCCTACAACTCCCCTGCCTGCCTTACTAACCTCCACGCCATGCTCATGCCCCATGTTCCCGCCCAAACCGGAGCTTCGCTGTCCGGCCCGCCGAACTGGTAGCAGCGGCTTCGCTCCTCGTGAGTTGTCATTGCCGTGATCCCCGTCCCGGCGGGCTGCGTCACGACCGCGATCACCACGTCCGCCCCGGACTCAGCTTGCAGCCGCTTCGCCTCGGATCGAGACAGCGCGCAGTAATCCAGTTTGGCCGAATCCGCCATCTCGACGGGCAGGCCCAGCCGTTGCAGCAGGACCAGCACATCCGTCTCGGACTGTTCCGCCCCGATGACATCGCGCATACGGCCCCGCCTGCCGCAGCCGGTCCGAGAAAATCTTTCCCTCGGCCCCGGTGTAACTCACCGCTAGCTTAAGATTTTTCTCATGCAGGGCGCGCATAAAGGCTTCTTCGAGCGGTTCTTTGCCCGTGCCATAAATATAGCTGCCCACCCGTTCGCGGATCACCTTTTCCGCCTCGGCAATCATCCGATCCGCTTCGACTTCCGTATCAGCCCGCGCCGTGATGCGAATATCCGTCTGCCCGGTATGCGCCGCCAGCCCGACCGTCGGATTGGCCCACGTCATCAGATCGGCAATCCGCGCATCGATCTGGCTCTCTCCGATGCCCGCCGTGCGCAGCACCAGCGCCTTGATCATGCCCAACCCGCCCAGCCGCTCCCGCAGATAGGGGATCACCGTCGCCCCCAGGATATCTTTCATCTCGCGTGGCACACCCGGCAGGCTGATCACCGTACCTTCGGGCGCTTCCAGGATATAACAGGGAGCGGTGCCCAGGCGGTTGTACACCGGGATCGACCCGGCAGGAATATACGCTTGCACGCGGTTGTTCTCGCTCATGTTCGCCCCAAGCTGGCGGAACCGCTCGGCAATCTGTTCGAGGAGTTCCGGGCGAAATTCCAGGTCGCGCCCCGTCGCATCCGCCACCGCCTGCCGCGTCATATCGTCAACGGTCGGTCCCAATCCCCCCGTCGTGATCACCACATCGGCGCGGGCCAGCGACGTGCGGATCGCTTCGACAATGCGCTCCCGGTTGTCGCCCACCGTCGTCAGGAAAAAGATATTCACGCCGATATCGCGCAGTTGGCGAGCGATATACGCCGAGTTGGTATCTACAATTTCGCCCAGCAGCAGTTCCGTACCGATGCTGACTACTTCAACATTCATTTTCTCCTCCAAAAAAAACGCACGGGAACCCGTGCGTCCTGTGTCCGTTCAAAACCCAAGTCAGATACTAGCGCACCAGTAAGTCCGTATTGCGGATTTTCATCGCCAGGTCCGCCGCGAGATTGCGCATCAGGCGGTAGCCAAGCTGCGGATAAGTATCGCACAGCAGCATCAGTTTATCGCGGGGGATAATCAATAGCCGTGTGTTGTGCTGCGCGCACCGCGCCGATGCGGATCGTAACCCCTCATCCACCAGCGCGACCTCGCCAAACGACTGGCCGCGCCGCAGCGTCGCAATCGTGCGAGCTTCTTTACCTGGCTCCCCCCTCGCCACCGGATCAATCTGAATATCGACCTCGCCATCGGCAATGATATAGAGTTCCTTGCTGGCAGTGTTCTCGGCAAAAATCAGATCGCCCACGTTGAACGTCTTTTCCTCGCAGATCGACGCCACCAGTTCAAGCTGGGTGTTAGTCAATTCATAGAAGATATCGGCCTGTTTAAGCACATTTGTGATGGGCATAGGTAGTTCTCCGGGGCGCACAAGATAGCGCAATCGAGTAAAATTAGGGTCATTGTAGCACGATCCCAAAATCTCCGGCAAAACAAGCCGGACCATGAAACGAGACTACCCTATGTCGACCCCCCGACAATCACTGGGCAAACGCGGCGAAGACTGGATCGCGGATCGCCTCTGCCGGGCCGGATATACCATCCTGGATCGCAACTGGCGGCGCGCTGCCGGGGAACTGGATATCGTCGCCCGCCGTGCCGAGACGATCATCTTTATCGAGGTGCGTACCCGGCGCGGCCCCCTGTCCGAAGCGATCCAGGCGGCCCAGGAGAGCGTTAACGCCCGCAAGCTGGCCCGTTTGCAGCAGCTAGCGGATTTGTATCTGGCCGAGCATAACCTGGAAGAGACCAGCTACCGGATCGATGTCGCGGCGGTTGGCGTCCTGGGCAGCAGCATGGACATGGAGGTCATCCGCGATGCAGGCGACTGGTGATGTCTGGTTCTCGCACATGAGCACGCAAGAACTCGCCGCCCTTGTCGCGCGCCCGGAAGAAGAACCCGCGCCTGCCCCTGCCCAACAGACCCAGCACCTACCGCTGGTGATCCTGCTCGGACCGACCGCCAGCGGCAAGACTGCCCTTTCGATCAGCCTCGCCCAGTCGTTTAACGGCGAGATCGTCGGCGCGGACAGCCGCCAGATTTACCGGAAAATGGATATCGGCACCGCCAAGCCGACCCCCGCCGAACGTGCCGTTGTGCCTCATCACCTGATCGACGTGATCGATCCCGATCAGTCTTTTTCCCTGGCCCAGTACCAGGAAGCCGCCTATGCCGCCATTACCGCCATCCATGCGCGCGGAAACCTCTCGCTGCTCGTCGGCGGGACGGGCCAGTATATCACCGCCGTGATCGAAGGATGGGGCATTCCCGAAGTGCCGCCGCATCCCCACATCCGCACCGAATTGGAAAATTTTGCCGAGGAGTTTGGCGCGCGCGCGCTGCATGATCGCCTGCGTCAAGCCGATCCCGCCGCCGCCGACCGGATCGACTACCGCAACGTGCGCCGTGTCGTGCGCGCCCTGGAAGTTTATCTGGCAACAGGCACGCCGATCAGCGTCCTTCAGCGCAAAGAGCCGCCGCCCTATCGTCTCTTGCAGATCGGCATCACCCTCCCCCGCGATGTGCTCTACACGCGCATCGACGCCCGCATTGGTCGCATGATCGAACAGGGCCTGGAAGCCGAGGTGCGCGCTTTACTCGAACAGGGTTATACTTGGAACAGTCCGGCAATGACCGGCCTCGGCTATGCCCAGTGGCAGCCCTACTTTGAGCGCCAAACGGGGCTAGACGACGTGATCGCGGCCATCCGGCGGGAGACGCGCGCCTTCGTTCGCCGCCAATACACGTGGTTTCACGGTCACGATTTGGGCATTCATTGGTTGGATGTCACACAGATTACGCCGGGCGAGGTCATCCGGCTGGTCGGGAACTGGCTGCAAGGGGATTAACAGAATATGGCACGAGGTCAACGAAGACTGGGCCGAAGCTGGCGTCGGAATTGGGGTGTTGGCGACCGTTTTTCCGAGAACCGCGCCACGCTGATCATCGCGTTTGCCGCGATCATGCTGCTCACCGCGATCTTCTTCCCCCGCGTCTATCCGGCGGCCAAACGCGGCCCGGAATGTACCAATCTCGCTTCGCCCCTCGGCGGCAATAATCGCTCCGTGCTGGCGCTCAGCGGCAAGAATCAGCAGAATCTGGACTTGAAACTGAGCCTTATGGACAGTTCGATCATATTCGGCCAGCCGCTTCTGGTCGATATTACCTTTGACAACAAAGACATCGGCCCCGTGATCCTCATCCTCTCCGACGCCAACCCGATCATCATTCTCCGCCCGGATCAACCTGCCACCACAACCGGCGTCACCTTCGAGATCACGCGCGTCGGGGCGGCATACAACCGCGTCAACCAATCACTCCCCGTCTCGCCGGGCTCGGCTGTCCAACCGGACGAACTGCACCTGCTGGGATCGCGGGCGCGCTGCACGGAACGCTTCGATTTTACGGGCGTCTTTCTGCAATCCGCCGGGCTGACTCCTGGCGATTATCGGATCCGCGCCACGTATCGTAACAATAACCCCGGTGCGCGCGAACAGCTTCCCGCCGGAGCAGCAACTCCCACCGCCACCCCCGCCTATGTCGATCAGGGCATCTGGGTCGGGGAGGTCAACTCCAACGAGGAAATCTTCACCGTGCAGTGACACGCAGCCAATCCGCGATGTTGTAGGGACGTATTGCCATACGCCCAATTGCGGTAGGGGCAGTGGCTAAGCGAAGCCGCCCTGCCCTTTTATGTGGAAACAGGTTTGTTACCCCCTAATGGTCAGTTACGGTTAATCATCTTTCATGTGAACGTAAATCGTAGACGTGCCAGTCTTTTTAGCACCTTTGACAACAAATTGGTTGGGCAGGGACTTTATCAACAGCGACAAACTCTTAAAACCATAGGTACGGCTGTCAAAGCTCGGCTCAATGCGCTGTAGTGCATCCCCTAGTGCGCTAAGAATTACCCACCCCTCGTCATCCTGCGCCGAAATATCAAACGCACGGCGAAGCAGACTCAGAGCCATTTTGGGGGTATTTGCTTTGGCTACAGCAGGTGGTTTAACCGTAGCGGGTGTTTTGACCACAGCAGGTGACTTGACCGCAGCAGGTGTTTTAACCCCATCTGACACTTTAACCTCATCAGGCTCGATAAGGTTTTCGACGTAAACAAATACATTGCAGGCATTGATAAACGCTTCGGGTGTGTTCTTCCGCCCCATTCCCATCACGAATAAGCCAAATTCGCGGAATCCGCGTACAAAGCCGTGTGTAGTCACTATCGCTTGAAACGACGCAAAAACCCTGAACATTACCAGCGTTGAGGATATCCATTGCATCTATGATTAACGCACTGTCGGTAGCATTCTTGCCAGTGGTATAGCGCCATTGTTGGATAGGTTGAATGGCATGTGCCAGCATGACAGGCCGCCAGTTCGCTAAATTTGGTTGTGTCCAGTCGCCATAGGCGCGTCGGATGGTAACATCTCCGTACCGGCTAGCCTCCTCAAACATCTGTTTGAGCAAGCTATGCTGAACATTATCACCATCTATCAACATCGCAAGATGGCGTTCGGCTTCCCTTGGTTCTGGCATTTAAGTGGCTCTTTCGGTTGTAATTTACTATCTACTTTAGGCATTATATTCTAACAAGCATTTATCCTTGTGTTAAGTTTTTCCAGTAGCATGTTTCCTATGTATCTTTGCGCCAACAAAGGAGGAAAGAAGCCCACATCCTCAAAATCTTGTTCATCCGGCTGCCTCCATATCCTAGTTCTACTGTCAGGACGGGAAGGGAAAGCAAACCGAAGATTTGCCGGGATGGGGGGTCTCTCTACCTCCTCGGCCTGCAAGCCTTCAGCGTCCGCTGGAAAATGCCCGCGAAGAACGAGTCCTGTTTGTTCACCGGATCAAGCCGCGCCCACAGCGCCTTGACCAGCGAGTAAAACTCGGCATCGCCCAGAATGCCCGCCGCCTCAACCGCCCAGATGCCGAAGAACTCCCCTTCCAGTTCGCGCGCAATCGGCTCAATCACCCGCTTGTCTTTGCGCTCCGCCAGACTCAGGTATGCTTCGCCCCGCACTTCGGGATCAGGGTCTGCCGCGCGGGCCAGCAGCGCATCGCGGATTTCCGGCGTATCCAGGTCGGGTGTGTCCGGCTCCATATAGCGCCCGAACCCGAACGTCGCCCAGTCCCGCACATCCCGATCCGGGTCCTGTGACAGTTCGATCAGCGTCTTAACCGCCAGCGGATCGCGCTGCCCCAGCAGGCCGGAGACCACGCCGAAGCGCACATCCTCATGAGGATGATCCTTGAGGCGCACCAGCGGCCCGACCGCGCGCGGATCGTCCAGGTGGCCGAGCGCCATCCCCACCGCCCCCAACACCTGCGGATCGCTCTCCTGCGTTAGCATTTCCAGCAGGGTCAGCACGGCCTCCTCGTGAGCCGGATGATCGCGCCCGCCTAACTGCCCGACAATATCAGCAAACAGGACGCGCTCTTTTGAATTTTCACTGCTGTGCAGTTGCTGCGCCGCCGCGTAAACTTCCACAGGGTTGCGCTCCCAATGTAAAAGCGCCAGGGCCGACGGATACTCGATCCGGTCATCGGGGATATCCATTTGGGCCAGTGCCAGTCGGATCAACTCCTCAACGGGCAAATCGTGCGGGTTCGGACGGTCCATAGTGCTGCTCCCAACGGTTTTGTGTTTTGAAAGATTGTATCGCTTCTACCTCCGCACCTGCCCCCTTACAATTCGCGCGGTTTGCAGGCTTCGAGCGTTTCCTGAAACTGCCTCTCAAACCAACCTTTCTGCTTTTCACGGGGGTCAAGGCGTTCCCACAATGCTTTCACCACTGGAAAAAACGCTGGATCGCCTAAAATGCCAGCCGCCTCAACAGCCCATATTCCAAAGAATTCGCCTTCCAGTTCTCGGCGGAGGAGATCGATAACACGTTCATCCTTTCGTACAGCCAATCCAATAAGGGCCTCGCCACGTATTTCAGGATCATCTTCAGTTGCGCGCGCCAGAAGGGCCTCCCGTATTGCCGATGTATCAAGAAGAGCCAGCAGTTCAGGGGTTTCCATCTCAATGTGGTTAGCTATTCCGAATGTCGCCCAGTTCCTGACATCTCGATCCGGATCACTTGACAATTCGATCAGTGCCTGAATCGCCTCTTGCTTTTCGTGCCCTAACAAGCCCAGCACAACGCCAAACCGAACATCTTCGTGAGGATGGTTCTTGAGGCGAGTGAGCGGCCCTATCGCACGGGGATCATCCAGATGCCCAAAGGCAACACCAATAGAGTTCAGAACATGGGGGTCCGTTTCCTGTTGGAGCATATTTAGCAAAACAGTCACGGATTCCTCTTTGAAAGGCCGATCTCGTCCCCCTAACTGCCCCAAAACATCAGCAAACAGCGCCCTTTCTTTCGGATTGTCGCTGAACCTCAGTCGTTAAATCGCTCCAAACACCTCGAGAGGATTTCGCCCACTGTGCAAAGCCGCCAATGCGGATGGAAAATCTATCTCATCAAGGTCCATCTGAACCAAAGCCAGTCGGATCAAATCTTCAATAGAGTGATCCGACAAATACTGATCTTCGGTCATTGCACGATCCTCCATTTCCAATGGTTATCAGCTACCTGCTCCTCCTCTCCAGCGCGTCTGGAGAGGAGGCTGGGGGGTGAGGTTTACCGCCGCGCCTGCCCCACACTGCCCGCCAGCAGATTGATCGCGAACACGGTCAGACTCAGCGCCACCCCCGGCGCGAGCGCAAGCCAGGGAGCCGTGCGGAACGCCTGCCGCCCATCCGCCAGCATCGTACCCCAGTCCGGCGCGGCGATATCGCCCCCGTAGCCGAGAAAGGTCAGCGCGGCGCTGCTCAGAATCGCCCAACTGAGCATCACCCCAGCGAAGGAGGCCAGCGTCGGCAGGATGGTTGGGACGACATGCCGCCACAGGATTCCCGCCGGGCGTGCCCCAACAGCCCGCGCTGCCTCGATATACAGCCGCGTCCGCGCTTCCAGCACCGCCGCCCGCGTCACCCGCGCATAGGCCGGAATCCCCGCGATGCCCACCGCCAGCGCGATCTGCACCATGCCCCGCCCGAACAGTGCGACCAGCGCCAGCGCCAGCAGCAGACTCGGAAAAGCCAGCAGCGCGTCCATGCCGATCATCAGCGCCCAATCGATCCAGCCCCGGAAGTATCCCGCCAGCAGCCCGATGATCAGCCCCGGCACAAGCGTGAATCCCACCGTCAGCAGCGCCGCGCCGAGTGTCCGCCGCCCGCCGTAAAGCAAGCGGCTCAGCACATCCCGCCCGATCTGGTCCGTACCGAGTGGATGATGGGAGGATGGGTCTTGCAGGGCAATCTCCGCCTCTGCGTGGTGCGGATCATCGGGAGCCAGCCAGGGGGCCAGGGTCGTACCCAGACTGATCAGTACGAGCAGCGTCAGGGCGATCACCAGCCGCGCCGGACGCCGGGCCAGGACGCCGCGCCGCGCACTCGTGATCAGGTCCGCGTAATGCTGCCCTTCCATCGCCCTCACTCCCCTTCGGCCCGCACACGGGGATCGATCAGCCCGTATACCACATCAGCCAGGGCATTGATCAAGCTGTAGACGACTGCCGACAGCACAACCAGCCCTTGAATCACCGGGTAATCGCGATCACTCACGGCGGAAAGCAGCACGCGCCCCAACCCCTGCCGCACGAAAATCGTCTCGGTGATCACCGTCCCGCCCAGTAGAAAGCCAAGCTGCAAGGCGACCACTGCCGCCACCGGCAGCAGCCCCACCCGTAGAATATGATCGATCACGTCTGCTTCCGGCAGACCTTTGGATCGCGCCGTCCGCGCGAAGTCCTGCACAGCGGCCTCACGGATGCTGCTTCGCGTCACCTGGGCAATGCTGCCCGCCGTGTGAAAGCCCAACACGCAGGCAGGCAGGATCAGATACAGCGGCCCCCTGCCCCCGACCCCCGGCAGCAGCCGAGCACAATCGTGAAGAAATAGATCGCCAGTGTCGCGGTCCAATAGACGGGTGTCGAGAGTGCCAGCGACGCGATCCCCTCCGCCCCCCAGCGCAATAGCCGCCAGGGAGATAACCCTGCCAGCAGTCCCAGCAGCAGACCGAGCACTACCGCCACCATCAGCGCGCTGATCGCCAGTGCCACCGTCGGGCCGAGATTTTCGCCAATCATCGCGCTAACCGGGCGGCCCGTAATCAGCGACTCGCCCAGATCAGCCCGCGCTAATCCCGCCCAGTAGGTGATATACTGCTTCCAGATCGGATCGTTCAGGCCCAGTTCGCCGCGCCGGGCATCGATCTCCGCCTGGGGAACGCCGCCCCGCGCCAACGTTGCATCCACCGCATCGCCAGGGGCCAACCGCAGCGCAACAAAAGCGAGGCTGACCGCCAGCCAGATTACCAGCAGCGCCTCGCCTATTCGTTTCATCAGGATGAACGTCATATTTTTGTAGGGGCGACCCGCTGAGTCGCCCTCCCAACTTACGGGGATAACTGGAAATTGCGCAGCAGAGGCCACCACCCCTGCGCGCTGAAGATCACGCCGTCGATCTGCGACGTCGCCCCTTCCAGGTTGACATAATCGCGGATCGGCAGCACGACGGCCTGCTCCATGATACGCCGCTGAATGGCCTGATAGATTGCAGCGCGATTTTCGGGAACCAGTTCGCGCTGCCCATCCCCCAGCCAGCCATCCAGTTCAGAATCGGAAAAATGCGACCAGTTGCGCGATCCGTCACTGGCATAAAACTGGTTGAGAATGCTGGCGTCTACGCCGAAATCGTAGAGGCCAATCAGGTTGTAGGTACCCTCGCCGGCAGCCTGCTGGAGCGTGGGATAATCGGGAACCTGGACCAATTCCAGGTCAATGCCCACGTCGCGCCATTCGCTCTGGATCAACTGCGCGACATCAGCCATCTGGTTCCAGGGGGCAAAAACCATCGTCAGGTGCAGCGGTTCGCCGTTTTTGTCCAGAATACCGTCACTGTCCGAATCGGTGTATCCCACCGAAGCCAGCAGATCGCGGGCAATCGCGCTGTCGTGTGGGTATGAGAGGCGCTCATCTGTGGCAACGTCCTCGCTGTAAAACGGTGTAACTGCCGCCAGCGGGCCATAAGCGATCGGAGATCGTCCCTGGAAGACGGCATCAGCAATCGCCGTGCGGTTCGTCGCATAGAGCAGCGCCTGCCGGACGATCAGATCGTCAGTGGGCGCGGCCTGTGTATTGAAGAAAAATTGCTGTGGAGTGCCGGGAATGGGCACGCGGTAAATGCGCAGGCGGGGGTCGCCTCCCAGCAGTTCGGCATCGGTCGGCAGCAGTTCCCCAATCATCTGGATTTCGCCGCTTTCCAATGCGAGGCTGCGCGTCGCCGGGTCGGTGTAGAAGCGAAATTCAATCGTATCGAGTGACTGATCGGTGACCGGCGCGTAAAAAACCGGCCCCCAGTTGTAATCCGTGTTGCGGCGCAGGATGATATGATCGCCCGGCACGAATTCGACCAGCCTATACGGCCCCGTTCCAACCTGGTGCCACTGGTAGGTATTTTTGGAATTTTCCGCCAGCGCCTTCGGGCTTGCCATGCCCAGGTAGACCTGGCTCAGCCCATCCAGCAGCGGTGCGTAGGGTTCGGAGAAATTGAGCCGGATTGTGTAAGCATCCAGAACCTCGTAGCCCGTAAATGGCCCTAGCAGATAGCGCGCCTTGCCCGATGCGTTCTCTGGATTCATGATGCGGTCCAGGTTCGCTCCCACTGCCGCCGCGTTAAAGGGCGTCCCATCGTGGAACTGCACATTTTGTTTGAGATAAAAAGTCCACGACAACCCATCAGGGGCCATTTCCCAGCGATCCGCCAATCCCGATACAAACGTCATTTCCTGCGGGTGGCGATAAACCAGCGTGTCATAGACCGAGAAGAACGGAATGCCCAATTCGCTCGATACGTAAATATGCGGGTCAAACCCCGACGGGTTGAGCGTCAGCCCGTAAACAATGGTGCGGCCTCCGCCTTGCTGCGTCTCATCTGAACCCCGGCTGGTCAGCAGTATCACCGCAGCCGTACCCGCGCAGCACACTAGCAGCGCAGCGAACAAAATCCACAATGACAGCGGCGCGCGTCTGCGAATGGGTTTCATCGTATTTTGTCCTGGCGGATTGGCCGCTGCCCAATGGTGAGTCGGTCGGGGTTTATATCCAGCCCCATCACCGTATAATACTGCTTTAAGTAAACCAGATGGCCGCCCGTGCCGCAGGCAACATCCAACAGAACAGTGCCGGGGCTTTGCCGGTATTTCCAGATCAAGCGGTGAACGGCCTGGGCTTCCTGCTCATCATCTTTGCCGCTATAAATCGCGTCATAATACGGAGCGGATTTTGTGTACATGGCGGTCCCATAGACATGCGCGGTAAAATTCCGACGAGCAAGTCTACCACCGCCCCGGGTGGTAATCAATAATAGGAGCATGAAGTCTTGTCATTCGAACCTATTTTGCTCCCGCCAGAAGAGGAACTTGAAGAAAGTTACCCCTATCGGCGGGTCTGGCGCACTGCCTCACTGGAAGCCATCCTTCTGCTGCTGGCCGTTGTCGCCGTGCTGATCCTGACCTCGCTGATCGGCGCGCTGCCAGAGCACTCGCACGATTTCCCGCCTTAAGGTCGGAATCGCCGTGCTGCCGCTGCTGGCCTGGTTCGCCATCTCGTACCGGGGCGAACGAAACGCCCTGGAACCCCGCGCCGGGATACTCGGCGTCATGATCCTGGGCGCATTGGTCGCCAATGGGGTCGCGATCCCGCTGGAAGAACGGCTCTTTACCCCGGATCGCTGGCTGCCCTCGTCCAGCTTTTTTGGGCGTGTGTTCGGTTATATGTTTACCATTGGTTTCACCATTGAATTTCTGAAATACGCCATCCTGCGGTATACGGTCTGGCCCCGTGAATTTCGCCAGCGTCTGGATGGAATTGCCTACGCGCTGGCTGTGTCACAGGGATTTGCCGTGATGGTTAACCTGCGTGTCGCGCTCGACCCCGACACCACCCTGCTTGCTACCACCCTGCGCGTTGCCAGCATCACCTACAGCCATCTGGCAATTGGCCTGATTGTCGGAGTGTTCCTGGCCGAACTGCGCCTGGGCAAACAGCCGATCTTCTGGATGCCAATGGGCCTGCTCTTTGCCGCATTTCTGGAAGGACTCTATTTTGCCTTCCGCAGCCTGAGCATTGTTGGGGGCCTGAAAATTGGATCAACGGCCAGTTCTCCGGTCCGTGGCCTGCTGCTGGCAGTTGGATTGATCAGCCTGATGTACCTGATACTTTCCTTTTTGATCGAAAGCGCCGACTCGCGCATGGAAGCCCTTGCTGGGCGAGGACGGATGAGTTGAGCGAGATCATTAATCTGGACGAACGGAACCAGCCGCTGTCTTTTGGACAGCGTTGGAATACCTATCTATCGCTGGCGCTGGCTGCTCTGGCGCTGATCTTCGGCCTCACCCTGCGCCGCAATACCCTCAACGCCACCCAGACGTTTGAGAACCTGGAAGCGGGCATCCGCGCCAACATCCCGAACGGCTGGCTGCTGGACGCGCGCAGCACGGCCTATGTCTTCCGCGCCGAAAACCCGAGTGCCCTGCCCTTCAAAACCATGTTGCAGGTATCGGTCATTGCGGTGGGGCCAGACGCCACGCCGACCAATGTCCTGATGATGCTCAACGCGGAACGTCCCAGCGAACTGCCTGCTTATAAGCCGCTCTCGATTAAGGAAGAGACCTGGCGCGACGGTTCGCCCGCCATCCGCCTGACGTATGCCTACACCCAGGACGAGCGCAACCCATTTTTGGAAAGCGTGCCTCTGGTCATTGAAGGAGTTGATGTGATTGTGCTGCGCCGATCCCAGGCCGTGATCATCACCTACCGGGAAGAACGAAGCGCCTTTGATAAAAACCTGTATCGTTTTGATAACCTGCTGCGGACGGTTGAAATATTCTGATGATCACCAGGAAGCCTTTTAAGAGTTGTTGGTTCGTAGTGGGCGTCAGTGTGCTCAGCCTGCTGATCGGGCTGGGTCTGCCATTTTTGCCCCAACACGGCAGCCGGGCGCAGTCTGATCCGCCGCCTGTCGAACTGAACGAGGATGTCATCAAACGCGCCACCGTGTTTATCATGCAGACCTACCGCACCCCGGCCCAGACGGTGATCTCCTGCATCGGATCGGGCACGCTGGTCAGCGCCGACGGGTTAATTCTGACCAACGCCCATATTGCCGAAAACAACGACTCCTGCCAGTCGGACACGCTGGTGATTGCCGTCACCGTGCGCCTGGACGAGCCGCCTGTCCCATCCTACACCGCAGAAGTTATCGATTCCAGCAAGGGTCTGGATCTCGCCGTGCTGCGCATCAACGGCTACCTGGATGGGCGCGTCATCGAGCCGGGCACGCTCCAACTACCCTTTGTCGAACTGGGCGACTCCTTGCAAACCAGCCTGGACGATACGATCACCGTGGTCGGTTATCCCGACTTTGGCAACGAGCCGGTTGCCGTCACACGCGGCACGATTGAAGGTTTTACGGCAGAAGCGCGCGCCGGAGACCGCGCCTGGATACGCACCAGCGCCGTGATACCCGGCACTATGAGCGGCGCGGGGGCGTACAACCGCGACGGCAAGCTGATCGGCGTACCGACCATCGCCCCGGCCCGCTCCGGCGGCGAAGCGGTAGACTGCCGCGTGATTCAGGACACGAACCAGGATGGTCGCGCGGATCGGAACGACAGGTGTGTGCCCGTCGGCGGCTTTATCAGCGCGCTGCGCCCCTCCGAACTGGCGCGCGGGCTGGTCCGGGCAGCGACGCTCGGCATCCGCCAGGGCAGCGATCTTACCAACCCGGCCCCTGTCGTCATCGAAGGCGAACCAACCTTCAGCCGACTGTTCTTCACGACCAGCATCAACGAGGCCGACCAACCCAGCAATGTCGTCGGCAGTGTGCCATCGGGAACCACCAGCCTCTACCTGTTTTTCGACTACGATCACATGGTAGACGGTTTGATCTACGAGCTGCGCGTCACCGTTAATGATCTCAACGAGCCTGCCTACAGCCTGCCCCCGGTCACCTGGAGCGGCGGCAGGCAGGGCACATGGTATATCGGCGGGAGCAACACCCCCTGGAAAAACGGCCTCTACTTTTTCCGCCTCTATGTCGAGGGGCGCGAGGTAGCCAGCAAAAGTATCGAGGTCAACGGCGGCCCGCTTGAAAACCCCTACTTCTCCGATATCATCTTTGGCGTGCCCGATGGCGCGGGCAGTCTGGTCGGCACGAATTATGTCTTACCCCAGGGCAGCCAGGTGCAGGCACGCTTTTCCTATCACAATATGCAGCCGGGCACGAACTGCGGCTACGTCTGGTATCGTGACGGGCAGCAGATGGGCCAGTCAACCGAGTTATGGCCCGAAGATCGCGGCCTTCAGGGGTCATATATGGCATCAATCGAGGCCGAGTTCGGCAGTATTCACGGCGGGCCAATACCGGCTGGAGCTTTATATCGACAACCTGCTCAGCGCCACTGCCGATTTTGTCATTGCGGGCGGGGCAGTGGGCACAACCACCCAGATATTTGTTCCTGCCGCCGAGAATGGCCCTGTTTTTCGTTTTGTAACAGGCGACACAGGCGGCTCACCGGGCACGGAAAACCGTGTGGAATTCCCAGCGGGCATCGAAAACCTGTATGTCTTTTTTAACTGGCAGTTGCTGGCTCCCGGCACATCCTGGACACGCCAATGGTCGGTGGACGGCGATCCGCTTTTTGAAGTGACGGAACCCTGGGACGCAACCCCTGACGGTCAGAATTTCTTTACCAGCCTGGATAGCCTGACCACCCTGCCCGACGGAACCTATGGGTTCAGCATCAGGATTGCCAATGTCACCATCGGGACGGCTACAGTCAAGGTTGGGCTGGGGCAGCTTCCCGTGGGCGCGTTTGCCAGCGCTTCCGGCGTCCAGATGATTGGGCGCATCACGGATGCTGAAACGGGTGAAGGCATTCCCGGCGCGATGTTCATCGTGCTCAAGTCGGAATACAGCGTCGAGGATTTCCTCTGGGACGAATCGCAGGTGCTCGGCAGCTCGCTGGCCGACAGCAGCGGGCGCTTCCAGATTCCCATCCTGCTGCCGCGTGGCACAACCGATGAGCCGCTGCTCTACAGTGTCCTGGCGCGCGCCGAAGGTTATCTGCCCGTCGATGGAGACGGTATCATTGTCATTGATACGACACAAAGCCCGATAGAACTGAATATCGCGCTCACCCGTAACTAATGGGATGGCAGGCATGCGTTTTGTCTCCGTTTTACTCCTGATCAGTCTGCTGGCGAGTTTTCCGCCTGTCACCCGCTCCCAATCTCCGGGAGGTGGCGTTGAGACTATCGATCAGAAGGTCGAACGGATCCGTGCATCGCTCACCTCGGAAGAGCGTGTGGGTCAGTTGATGCTCGTCACCTTCCAGGGCAGTTACCTGGGTGCCGATTCAGCGGTAGCCCAACTCATCGCGAACTACAATATCGGCGGTGTGGTGCTGCTGGCTGGCAACGACAACATTAATGGGCAGGTCAACACGCCGCGCCTCGTCCAATCGCTCACCACCGATTTGCAGAACATGGCTTATCAGGCCGCCGAAGCGACCAGCAGCCGTAAAATGCCGCGCTCGTTCGTGCCGATCTTTATCGCCACCATGCACAGCGGCAACGGGCAGCCCGGCACCCAGATTGCCACCGAGACAACTCCCCTACCCAGTTATATGGCAATTGGCGCAACGTGGAATCCCGATTACGCGAAGCAGGTGGGCCAGATCGCGGGCCAGGAACTCAGCTCGATGGGCATCAATATGCTGCTTGGCCCATCCCTCGACGTGCTCCAGCGCCCACAGGGAGAACAGGCGCTCAACCTGGGCGTTGAGTCGTTCGGCGGCTCGCCCTATTGGGTGGGCAAAATGGGGCAGGCCTATATTGCGGGCGTCCATGCGGGCGCGTCGGGCCGCATGGCGGTCATCGCCCAACACTTCCCCGGCCTTGGTTTTGCCGACACCGAACCGGACCAGGAGATTCCTGTTGTGCCGCGTTCGCTGGATGATCTCTACCAGGTTGATCTGGTTCCCTACGCTGCGGTAACAAGCGGGGCAGTCGATCCGCTGAGCCGCGCCGATGGGCTGTCGTGCGCCAACATCCGCTACCAGGGCGAAAATGTGCGGTCCATCACTCGCCCCATCTGTGTGGACGAGCAAGCCGCGGGTAATCTGCTTTCGTTGGATTATTTTCGCGGCTGGCGGCAGCGCGGCATCCTGATCAGCAGCCCGCTCGGCAGTTACGCCATCCGGCGCTATTACAATATCCGCCCCTTCCCCCACCGTCAGGTCGCCCGCGAAGCGTTCCTGGCGGGCAACGACATGCTGTATCTGGCGGATTTTGGCCCGAAGCCCGGCGACGAGCAGCTTGATAATGTGATTGACGTCATCCGTTTTTTTGCGGAGCGCTATGACGATGATCCCGTCTTCCGCGCCCAGGTTGACGAATCGCTGTCGCGCATCTTACGGCTTAAACTGGCGGTCTATAACGGTGACATTTCCTACGAAAACGTGCAGACGCCAGTCACGGATGTCGCCAACACGGGGACATCTACCCTTCAACTGTACACCATTGCCCAGGCCAGCCTGACCCTGATCGCGCCGCGCCGCGAAAACCTGCCGCCTCCCCCCACCCGCGATGAGGAGATGGTCATCTTTACCGACGCCCGCCTGGATCAGCAGTGCTCCTACTGCGCCGCCTACCCGGTGGTCCCTGTCAATGGCCTGGAAGTTGCCATCGAGCGCATCTACGGACCTTACGCCGGGGCGCAGATCCGTCCCGAACAGGTCACCAGTTTTTCGCTGTCGCAGCTTCAGGCGTATATCTCCGGAGTCACGGACCAGGATGATCCGGGCGACAGTGAGTTTAAGACCAGCCAGCGCATCGGTGAAGCCTTGCGCTCCGTCGATTGGGTGGTTTTTGTAATGCTCGATTCCTCTGCGCAAGACAGCTCGTCTAACACCGTCCAGGAGTTTCTGGAGACGGAACAGGACCTGGTGCAGCGGGCCAAAATCGTAGGTATTTCGCTCGGCGCTCCAACCTATCTCTCGTCTACCGAAATCAGCAAATTCGCCGCCTATTACGCGCTTTACAGCCATATCCAGCCCTATCTGGATGCGGCGGCACGGGCCGTCTTTGGGGAGACGAGCTATCCTGGCGCGCTGCCGATCAGCCTCCCCGCGATTGGCTACGACCTGGCAGCGGTGACTTTGCCCAATCCCGCCCAGACCATCGAGATCGAAGCCAAGAGTCTGGCGGGGCGGCAGTTATCTTCAACAGCCAGAGAAGCCAACTCCCTGACCATGCACACGGGCGAGCGGTTGATGCTCGCTACGGGCCTGATCCTGGATCGCAACGGCCATCAGGTTCCCGATGGAACTCCTGTTGAGTTCACCATCCTGTTCACAACCGACAATCTTCAGACCCACCAGTATGCCTATACGGTGGATGGGGCCGCGTCGATTGCCTTCACGCCGAACCGCACCGGGCGCGCCCAGGTTACGGCTACCAGCGCGAATAATGTGCAGTCCACCACCTTTCAAATCGCGATTGTCGAGCCGGGCACGCCCGTACCGGGTGCCCAGCCTACCCCGGATATTTCCGCCACAACGAGCGCAGTGATCGTGGGCGGTCCGAGCCAGACGCCGCCTGAAGTCGCCTTTAACCCGCCTGCCGCCTCTGGCGGATCCGAAACGCTCAACGCCGCGCGGCCTGCCGTAGATGGCAGCGGCTCATCCAGGCGGCTGGATATCCGCGATTTCGTGCTGTCTCTCTTTGGGTTGGCGCTGCTGTGCGGGCTGGCTTTTTCGGTGGGCCTATCTGCGACGCTAACGGTTGATGGTGGCGTCCGTGTCGCGCTCAGCAGTATTGTCGCCGGGCTGTCTGGCTACATCTACTATGGCATCGGTGGCCCTGGCGCGTCGGAACTACATGCCATGCTCGATGATCTTACCCCCGTGCTGATTGCGATTGGAGCCGGATTCATGGGTATGATCTGGTCCTGGTGGCAGCTTCACCGCGCATTCGGTAACTGAGAAGCGGCTGCCTAAACTCACCTATTTGGTCGGCGGCAGTTGTCGCTAGAAGGAAATAAGGGTCACCAGCAGAGCAGCAACGATCAGCACGCCAGCCAGGATTGCCAGCGCCACATTGCCCTGGGCAATGCCAGCATCGCGCCCCGGTTCAACGGTCCGCATCTCGGCCCGGCGCAATCCTGATCCCAGGCGGCGTGGCGGCAGAAAACCCTCTCCGAACAGGGCATCGGCAAAGGTGGAGACATCGGGCGGACGATCATCCGGGTGCATGGACATCGCCCACAGGATCGCCCTCGCCGTCCGGTCGCTGATCAGGGGGTTCACGTCGCGCGGGTCGCGCAGGGCACGAGGTGTCAAAAAGCGCTGCTTGGCTTCGGGCGGCGGGGTATTGGTCATCAGGTGGTAAAGGGTCGCGCCCAGCGCATAGAGATCGCTGCGCGCATCGGTGTCGCCCATATCGCCGCCGTACTGTTCCAGCGGTGTATAAAGGGCCGTGCCGCGTCCCTGGACAACCGTAATGGTGCGGTTCTCGTCAAGCGACATCACTTTGACCAGCCCGAAGTCCACCAGCTTGATCAACCCTTCCGGCGTCAGCTTGATGTTGCTGGGCTTAATGTCCCGGTGTAAAACGGGTGGTATCTGCGTATGGAGATAGTGCAGGGCATCGGTAAGCTGCTGTGCCCAGTCCAACACCTGTATTTCGGGGATAAACTCGGCGCGGCGAATGGCCTGATCGATGGCTTGACTCAAATCGTGTCCTGGCACAAAATCCATAACCAGGAAATCGCGCTCATTTTCGGAGAAAAAATCGGATACCTTCGGCAAATTGGGGTGATCCAGGCGGGCTAAGATGCTCGCCTCCTGTTGAAACTGCCGCCGATCCTGTTCCCGGCTTTCAGGACTTGCTGCGGGATCGGGCTGAATCTCTTTCAACGCCGTAAAGCGGCCATCGAGCCGCACATCCGCAGCCTTGTAGATGCAGCCCATGCCGCCCTGCCCGATAATCTCGATAATCTGGTAGCGGCTGCGAAGGGTATCCCCTGGCTTGAGGTGAATCATGGTTCTCGCTATACTCCTAAGAGTTTAGATTTCAGTTGCCGCCAACATCATGCGCTCAACATAGCCCGACGCGGTCCGATTGTCAAGGGAGCTGCAACCCGTTCATGTCCTGGCGTCTATGTGGGATATGGGGGAGATATCTCCCGGTAAAGGTTAAAATCTCATCTGCCTGTCTTCTGTGACGGGTGTTATGTACGAAGGATTGTGCGTACCAGAGCCTTTTTGGGGTGTTAGGGGAAGTCTCCCCCGGTAAAGGTTAAAATCTCATCCGCCTGTCTTCTCTGACGGGTGTTATGTACGAAGGATTGTGCGTA
Source organism: uncultured Chloroflexia bacterium (assembly GCA_963753545.1). Classification (GTDB taxonomy): domain Bacteria; phylum Chloroflexota; class Anaerolineae; order Aggregatilineales; family Aggregatilineaceae; genus CAVWCQ01. The sequence continues at coordinate 2,041,674 of CAVWCQ010000008.1, read as the reverse complement.
CCAGAGCCTTTTTGGGGTGTTAGGGAATCTCCCCCGGTAAAGGTTAAAATCATCTGCCCATCTTCTCGATGGGTGTTTGTCGAAGTGTTGTGCGTACCAGGGCCTTTTTGGGGTGTTAGGGGGATCTCCCCCGGTAAAGGTTAATAACATGTCAAACACGACAGACAAACCTGTGCTGATCATTCATGAAGGCGAAAAAGCGGGTCAGCGATGGACGATTCGCGAAAACGAACTCGTGGTTGGGCGGGGTGGCGAATGTGACCTGGTCCTGCCAGAGCGTCAGGTTTCCCGCGAACACATCCGTATTTTCCGGGCCAATGACACCTATTACCTGGAAGACCTGGATAGCAAAAACGGGACATGGCTCAATGGCAAGCAGGTCAAAGGCGCGTCAGTTCCCCTGCGCGATGGCGACGAAATCCAGATCGCACTGGCCGTCAAAATGACCTTTGTCGGCTCTGAGGCGACCGCGCCGCTGCTGGTCGATGAACTGCCGCACACATTGGGCCGCCTGCAAATCAACCGGGACTCACGGCGTGTCTTTATTTTGGGAACCGAAATCGATCCTCCCCTCAGTCTGCCCCAATATCGCCTCCTGGAACTGCTTTACGATGGCGCGGGAGCGGTCCGCACCCGAGACGAGGTCATTGAAGCCGTCTGGCCGGAAGCAGTCGGCGAAGGCGTGAGCGAACAGGCGATTGATGCTCTGGTACGCCGTTTGCGGGATCGCATTGCCGAAGTGGACCCCGAATACCAGTATATTGTGACGGTACGCGGGCACGGTTTCCGCCTGGACAACCCACAGGGAGAGTAGATCACCCGGCAATTCCTCATTGGAGTTGGAACGTTGATGACCGGCACAAACTGCCGGTTTTGTTTGATTTGGCAGTTCCCGCAAAATCTTATTGCTTATCAAAATAGACATTATTAAAATCCCCTTAAGCGCTATGGTTCAGATAAGTAGAGGGGAAAAGAATGAGAAACAAGGTTCTGCTTGTGGTTCTGTTGTTCCTCGCACTTCTGTCTCCCGCCCAAACCCCAACCATCTTTGCCCAATCCAGAGGGGCGGAGATCACCAACATCACCTGCGAAGCCTTCAGCGACCTGATCCGTTACACATTCGATTTCCAGGTATGGGGCATGCGCAACGAGGATGTTTTTATCGGTATCTGGCCCGTCTACACGGAGTCAGATTACCTGGTGGAATTTGATGGGACGGCAAAAGAAAGCAACACGTACAGCGATGTCGATGGCAATATCGTCACAGCGTCGATTGTGACACCACCCTACCGCTCATCGGTCTGGGAAGGATTTGTCCTCGAAATTCCGCTCAGCGTGATGCCGCCGGGAGACTACGATTTTTACCCCCAGCCGCTCTCAGGAAACCAACCTGTGGCGCGTGTTGGATGCCTGTCGCGGGCTATACAACATGGCCCTGGCTGAACGCAAAGTTGCCTACCAGATGGAAGGGCACAGTGTGAACAAGGCGGAGTTGTACGAGTTGGGGAAGCACTACCGCCAGACCTTCCCTTATGCGGATCAGGTCTTTAGCCAGACGGCGCAGAGTGTCATTGAACAAGTCGACTTGGCCTTTCAGGCCTTCTTCCGCCGGGTGAAAGCGGGGGAAAGACCGGGCTACCCCCGTTTCAAAGGGCGCAATCACTACCACAGCTTTTTGTTCAAACAGTTCAGCGTGGGGGCGCGGCTGGACGGACGGCGGCTCAAACTGTTCGGCATTGGGCGGGTGCGCGTGCGTTGGCATCGACCCCTCGAAGGGGCAATCAGGACCGTTCGCATCAGCCACAAAGCGGGTGAGTGGTATGCCTGCTTCGCGTGCGAGATTGAGGAGCCAGACCCTCTGCCCGCCACCGGGCAAGTAGTGGGAGTTGATGTCGGTCTCTCTGCCCTCCTCACCACCAGCGACGGGGAGAAGGTCGCCCATCCCGCCTACTACCGCGCCGGACAGCAGCGGCTCCGCGTCTTGCAGCGCAAGTTTGCCCGTACCCAACCAGGCAGTCACAACCGTCGAAAAGCACTCAAGCACGTCCAGCGCCACCAGATGCATGTCGCCCAGCAACGCGCCGACTACCTGCACAAACTGAGCACGACGCTGGTGGCCCACTTCGACAAGATCGCACTGGAAGACCTGCGGGTGCGCAATATGGTTCGCAACCACCCCCTGAGCAAGAGCATTCTCGACAGCGGTTGGTCTGCATTTCGGCAGTATCTCACCTACAAAGCTGAAAACGCTGGTCGTGAGATCGCTTTTGTAAACCCCGCTTATACCTCCCAATGCTGTAGCTCGTGCCATACCCTGTTTCAAGACTTTGACCTGTCGACTCGTTGGGTCACCTGCGCATGTGGTCTAGCGCTCGATAGAGATCACAACGCTGCCCTCAACATTTTAAATCGAGCCGGGTGGACACACCCGTGCCGGATAACGTAGCCCCTCTGTCTGCCCTTTCCGTGAGCGGGCAAGGGCATGCGTCCGTCAGAAGCCCCCGCCTTTAGGCGTGGGGAGTGTCACCCTATTTTCAGGTGCAGGCCATGAACGGCGATCTGATCCGGTGGCAGGCTCACCCTATGTGTTCCCTGACTCGACCAGCAGGAAAATCCTCCGCCGAACCGAGATCGTCAGAACCGATGGAAACGCAGCCATTCGGTTTCCAGATGCCCCACCAGTTCAATTTTTTGTGGAACCAACCCGTCATTCCGACGCCTGAACAGTAATGCCTTAGCTCATAGCCGACAGTGTGGTGAGTTCAAAAACCCCGGACAAAGTGCGCTTGTCTGGGGTTTTTCAGTTCCATCTTCACGAAATTCCGTTGGTTTGTAAGAATCCCTAACTAACACACCTTGCGCTTCCTAAAAGATCAGCTTATCATTATATTGCTTGCACCAAGCACCTGTACTTAGTTGTTTAAAATTCCCTGTCTATCCATAGTGGAGGTAACAAGGTGAAAAAAGTACTCGTATTCGCTCTCTTAGCTGCGCTTGTCGTGTTCGGTTCGTTTGCCCCAGCCGCACCGAAGAAGATCGCTGCCCAGGACGAAGTGACCCTGACCCTGGGATCATGGCGCGTCGACGATGCCAAGCAAATGGAGGAAATTCTTAACGCATTTCACGAGTCTCACCCCAACATTACTGTTGTTTTCGACCCGACCAACCCCCCAGATTACAATGCGACGCTGCAAAGCCAGTTTGAGAGCGGGACCGCTCCTGACCTGATGTACGTCCGCTCCTTCACGACGGGGCGCGGCCTGTATGATCAGGGCTTCCTGGCTGACCTGACCGCTCTGCCCGGCATGCAGGAAAACTTCTCGGAAGGTTCCCGCTCGGCCTGGACGACGGAAGATGGCGTAACCTATGCCGTTCCGTTGATCGCGGTATCGCACGGCATTTACTACAATATCGATCTGTTCAACGAACTGGGCATCGCCGTTCCGACCACCTGGGAAGAACTGATGACTGCCGCCCAGGCGGTTAAGGATGCCGGCTACATCCCGTTCGCCAATGCCAGCGGCGAACCCTGGACCATTGCCGAAATCGTCTTCATGAATCTGGCCCCCGACTTCATCGGCGGGCGTGAAGGCCGTCTGGCCTACCTGAACGGCGAGCGCTGCTTCAATGACGAACACGTCGTCGCTGCGTTCCAGGCCGTTGGCGATCTTGGCCCCTTTGTTCCCGAAGACAACGGCGCGATCACCTACTACGACAGCCAGCAGCTCTTCCTGCTCGGACAGGCTGCCATGTGGTTCGGCGGCTCGTGGGATATCCCGGTGTTTGAAGCCGCAGAAGCCGACTTTGAGTGGAGCGTCTTCGCGACTCCCGCACCCGCTGGTCAGGATCAGTATGTGACCTTCCACACCGACGCTGGTATGGGCATGAACGCCAAGACCGAACACCCCGAAGAAGCACAGGAATTCCTGGCCTGGGTCGCTGGCCCCGAATTCGCAACGCTGCTCGCCAACAAACTGCCCGGCTTCTTCCCGCTGCAAAACGAAGCCCCCACGATTGATAACGCCCACGCGGCTGCTTTCATCGCTCTGAACGAAGGGCGCGGCCAGGATGTTCGTTGGGCATGGGAAGGCTTGCTGGATGGCACGCCTGACGGCTATACCCTGATGCAGGACAACGCGATTGCCGTTCTTAACGGTGACGAAACTGCCCAGGAAGCCGCGGACAACCTGCAGAATGGTTTGGCGGAATGGTTCGCACCCGCTCAGACCTGCCCTGCCGCCCAGTAATCTGAACCCGTTCTTGTCTGCAAGCTAACCTCCATCGCCCGGCTTGTACGAGTTGGGCGATGGTTTTGTAGTTAGCCCAATCTGTTGTATCGTATGAAAAACAGTTCGCTGCAAAAGACCCGGAGTTGGCTATGCAAGTATCCGCAGAGACCAAAAAAGTCAGGTCCTCCCCGTTTGCCCGATCACAGACAAACGACTGGGAGGTATCGCGCCGCCGATCCTGGATTATGTTTTTGATCCCGGCATTGGTTGTCTATACCCTCTTTATGGCTTTCCCGCTCATCAACTCGATGCGCCTCAGCCTGTACCAGGGCATCGGCCTGCGTCCGCACGAATTTGTCGGATTCGATAACTATCACACCTTGTTTACAGACCCTTATTGGAAAGAACGTTTTACAAACGCCCTGCAAAACACCATCGTATTCTTTTCGATTCACATGCTGGTTCAGAACACGCTGGGCCTGCTCTTTGCCACACTGCTTGCCCAAAACCGGCTCTTTGGCCGTGATATCTACCGGACCATTATCTTCATCCCGGCAACGATGTCGGTCATGCTCACCGGGTTCCTCTGGAGTTTTATGCTTAATCCGGCGTTTGGCATGTTGAAGCCGCTGCTCACCGAGGTGGGCAAACGGGAATGGTATCACGCCTGGTTGGGCGATCGAAAAGTGGGCGCTGGTCGTCATTTCGCTGGTCTCGTCGTGGCAGTGGGTCGGCCTGCCCACCATGATGTTCCTCGCCGGGCTAATCAACATCCCAGAGGAACTGAATGAAGCGGCCCGTGTGGATGGAGCCAGCCCTTTACAGGCGTGGCTGCGCATCAAACTGCCCCTGCTCAAGCCCATTGTCGGCATTGTCGCCGTTCTGACCTTCATCGGCAATTTCAGCGCCTTCGACGTGGTGTACGTCATGAAAGATGCCAGGGGTTCACCGAACTACTCGACGGACATCATGGGAACGTTTTTCTACCGCACGGCCATCGCGGGCGAACATCCCGTTGCCCGTCCCAATATGGGAGTAGGCGCAGCCGTTGCCACCGTCACCTTCTTGATCCTGATGGTCGGCGTCTCAGCGTGGCTCATCTATTCCCGGCGCTCTGGTGAGGAGGTAACGGTCTGATGCTCGACTTTCTGGCTTGGCTGATTAACCATGCGGAACTGCTGGGGTGGCTGATTGTCTGCGCCTCATTGGGTGGCCTTCTAACCGCGCGCTTCGTCCCCCAGTCGAGCGCCCATGTGGAGATCGATATCTGGGTAGGGGCCTTTATCGGCCTCGCCGTTGGCATCCTCGCCTATGCGACTGGCCTGCTGCACATCAAAACCATTCACACAGGCATTGATAACATTCCGATTGGTTGGGAAATCCTGGTGATTGTGGCGGTACTGGCACTGTCCGCCGCTCTCACGGGCAACCTTGCCTACTGGAAAGCGGTGTTGTTCTGCGCCTGCACCGCTGCGCTGGTCTACTTTGGCGGGCTGCTGGGCGACAGTTATGTCACCCAGGGATTGAATATCAAACTGGGCTGGCTGGTTGGGTTAGCCATTCTTGCTGCGCTGCTGGTCGTCTATTGGTTTGTCGTTATGCCGCGCACCGCCTCCTGGCCCCGCCCGCAAAACTGGCTGATCAACCACACCCTCCAGCGTTATACCTTCAATATGATCCTGGGCCAGTTCTTCTCCCACCTGATCCTGCTCGCGTGGTCGCTGATCGTCATCGTTCCCTTGTTTACGATGATCGTCAACGCCATGAAGACGCAAAAGAACATCTTCAAACACCCCTTTGACTGGCCGACATCGGATATCCGCACCTTCAAGGGGTTCGAGAATGCCTGGGGTGACGGGCACTTTGACCTGTACTTCAAGAACAGCCTCGTCGTCACGGTGACGTCGCTGATCCTGATCCTGGTTCTGGGCGCGCTGGCAGCCTATGCCCTCTCCAACTGGCGCTCCCGCCTGTCGACAGGGATCTATCTCTACTTTGTCGCCGGGCTGATGGTTCCTATCCGCCTGGGCACAATCAACATCGTGACCATCGTGCAGGACCTCGGCTTGCAGGGCAAACTGACGGCGCTCATCCCGATTTATGTAGCGATGGGACTGCCGATCTCGGCGTTCATCCTGACGGCATTTATGCGCGGCGTCCCGCGGGATCTGATCGACGCGGCCCGCATCGACGGCGCGTCCGAAGCCCGCGTGTTCCTGCAGATCATGCTGCCACTGACCCGTCCGGCGTTGGCAACGGTCGCAACCTTTAATATGATCCCTATTTGGAACGATTTGTGGTTCCCACTGCTGCTGACGCGGCGCGAAGAGGTGCGCACTGTCACCTATGGCGTATCGCTGTTGACGGGGCAGTACCGCACCGACTGGAACGCGATCTTGAGCGTACTTTCGATGGCAGCGATCCCCCTGTTACTCCTGTATCTGCTGCTCTCGAAGCAGTTCATCAAGGGTCTGACGGCGGGAGCAGTGAAAGGATAATCAGTCGGAGGAGAGCAGACATGGCATTGGTACCGCTGGCGGGATTGTGCACGTATGACGAAGCAGCCAAAATTGGCTACGATATCGAAAGCACTGTGCAGCGCCTGGTGCGCTATGCCTGGATCGAAAAACGGGCGATGGATTTGGGCCTTGCCTGGCTGAATCCAACGCCCGAATGGGAGATCAAAGAGGGACTCAGCCTGCACCTCTACCTCGACTCCGAACATGTGGCGATGATCCGCCGCCGGGTGAGCGAGATGCGCAACCCGCCGCCGCGTATGGATGTTTGCCCGACACAAAGCCTGGAAACCTTTCTGAACGAACTGTTCTGGGCGCAAGATACGGTCGAAAAGATCGCCGGACTGTACGGTGTTCTCAAACCCATGCTGCTGGCGGCCTACAAAGATCACTACGAGAACCTGAACCCGCTGGTTGACCATCCCACACGGCGGCTGCTGCGCTTCCTGATTCTGGAAGAAGAGGAAACAGTCACCTGGGGCCAGCAAACGCTCGCCGCCCTGACCCAGGACTCCGCGTCGAAAGCACGGGCGGAAGCGTGGATGAGCCATCTGCATGCCTATCTGCGGGCGGCAGGCGGCATCGCTGGCAACCAACCCATCGCGGACGAAAAACTGCCTGCTCCGCGCGCCCAGGGCGAGTACCAGCCCGACTACTTCCCGCGCCGTGACGGGCGCTTTGTCCAGCAGGACAACTACCTGTTCCCGCCGCACGAGGTCGCCCGCACGGATGGCGTGCCCGCTGACGAGAAGGTTCTGGCCCTGATGTGCAAGCGGGCGCTGGAAATGGATGTGCCCGAAGTCATGGCCCGCATGATCGCGGAGGCGCAGGGGCAGCCCTGGGAATACTATACGGACATGTGCCGCCAGCTTTGGGACGAGGCGCGCCATGCCATGATGGGCAGCGTCTACATGGAGCAGCACGGCGTTGACTGGAAGGGCGAAATTCCCCTGCATCCCGGCTTCGCCATCCGGCTCAACCAGCACATGACTCCACTTGAAGCCCATGCCGTGCTCTACACCATCGAACAGAGTCTGATGCCCGCCACCACAGGCAAGCGCTACGAATGGAAGACGGCAGGCGAAGCCGGGGACGAACTGGCGAAGCTGTTCCAGGATTACGACTGGGCCGACGAAGTGCTGCACGCGCAGATCGGGCGGCGCTGGCTGATGAACGCGCTGCAAATGAGCCGTGATGAGGTCGTCAAGCTGGGCCAGCAGAAGGCAATTGAGTCCGAGCATGTGCTTGAGACCTACGCCGACCCCGCCAAGCAGATCAACTGGTGGCCCGATTTTGTCCGGCGCGTGCTCGGCAAAGAATCGGCGATGGATGTCAGCAAGGTCTCGACCAGCGATCCGGTGTACCGCAATGCATCAGGATGAACACTCTAAATGCCACAAAATGGCCTAAATGATCCATTAGAGGCCGATTATGAGTCATTTGGCGGTGTTTAATAAACATTATAATAGGGCATGAGGGGCCTGAATCAGCCGAAGAAACAACGAAGTTGATCGTTTCTTCTCGTGGCGATCCGCCGAATCATGTTTTTTGGCGGGTCTCCCTAACGGTTTCCTAACCCAGCACCTGCCTGCCAAAAACAAAGGCGTTTTCAGTACGGAGGTGCACCGTATTCGCATCATTCAAGTATACGACACAATGGCCTCGTAAAATACTCCCTTAAGGTTGAACCTTAAGTACGAATTTGAAGAAAAAGAAGGTACTTATGAATGGAAAAGAACGGGTCGCCCGCGCCATGAACCATCAAAAACCGGACCGCGTTCCGGTGATGTGCCAGTTGTCGCTGGGCCACTATTTTCTGAACATGAAAGACCGCTGGAAACCGCATGAAATCTGGTTCACCAGCGAGGCGTTCGCGGACAGCCTGATCACACTCTGCCAGCGCTACCAGTTTGACGGCATTTTGATCAACATTCCGGGGCGCGATCCCCACTGGCGCGAGAGCGTCGAGTCCATTGAGGAAACGCCCGACGGCGAACGAATTACGTTTAAAGATGGCCTGCATGCCCTCGTTCCCTGGGACGACAACGCCCAGTTAGAACCCGGCAATCCGCAGGCAGCCCCCCACCCCGACTACATGACCTTTGACCCGGATCGCGACCTGGAGCGGCTGGACGAGTGGCCGCGTTATACCTGGGGTGTCTATCACACGACCTACCTATCGGGCAAGGCTCCCGGCGTATTGCATGACGTCCCCGATTATTTCTACCGGACGATTGATCTCGTCAAACAAGCGGTTGGCGAGACGATTTCGGTGCATGGCGAGGTCTATTCGCCGTTCACCCATTTTATGGAACTGTTCGGCTACCAGGAAGCGCTAACCGGGCTGGCCCTCGATCCCGACAAAGCCGAAGTCATCCTGAATCGCCTGACCGAAGCAACGATCACCTGGGGTAAGGCGCAGGCCGGGCGCGGCGTCGATGCGGTCCTGATCTCGTCGGCCTTCGCGGGCGGCGGCTTTGTCTCACCGCGCATGTATAAACAGTTTGTCGTGCCCTACGAGCGCAAAGCGATTGACGCCATCCATGCCGCCTACCCCGCCGTGCCCGTCTATACGCACACCTGCGGCAAACTGGGCGACCGGCTGGAACTGCTGATGGACACCCACACCGACGGCGTCGATACCCTCGATCCACCTCCGCTGGGTAATACCGAACTGGCGGACGCCAAAGCGCGCATCGGTGGGCAGATGTTCATCAAGGGCAACATGAACTCGGTGGCGCTGTTGACCGACAGTAAAGATGATCTGACGCAGCGCGCGGCTAATGCCATCCAGGCGGGGAAACCGGACGGCGGCTACATTCTGAGCACTGCCTGCTCTGTCGCGCCCCGTGTCGAACCCTGGAAACTGCAACTGCTGGCCGATATTGCGGATCAAAAGGGACAATACGAGTAGCCGGGGAATCGCCTGATCGCGGACGAGGTAGGCTCATACGCGACTTGCGCCTTGAGCTTGCCGTTTCGCCAGATTCTCGCCTAGAGTCTGAATTGAGAGACCGGTGAGCAAGGAGGGCAATACCTTGAGACTCAGTGCCAGGAACGTGCTAAAAGGGACAGTAAAGCAAGTTGTCATCGGGGCAGTCAACGCGGAAGTCACGATTGAACTGCCCGGAGGGATTCAAATTGTCTCAATCATCACCAAATCCTCTGTTGAGCGACTGGAACTTTCTGAAGGCAAGCAAGCGTATGCCATTATAAAGGCGAGTGATGTTCTGGTTGGTACTCCCCACCGAAAGCGCGGGGAGAATGATGATGAGCTAGAGGGCTAAGATCGACCTGTGCGTCCTGTTGAAGCGGGACGCACAAATTTTGTCATGCCCGATTTTGTAGATTAGTGCACCAACTTCTTGACATATTGATAAACATCGATATAATGAACATCATGAACAACGACGCAATGATGTTTGCCAAAGCGATTGCCGACGAAACCCGCCAGGAAATTATGGGCCACTTGTGCTGCGTGTGGCTCAGCGTGAACGATGTCGTTGATAAACTGGACGGCAAGGTCAACCAGCCAACGGTCAGCCACCACCTGAAAAAGCTGGAAGAGGCGAACCTGGTGCTGGTCCGGCAGGAAGGGCGCAACCGTTTTTATACGCTCAACCAGGAGCAGGTGACGCTCTGCTGCGGCAATCTCGTGCAAACCTTTGCGCCGAACTATGCCCTCATCTCGCCAGACGACATTCAGGTCAAAAGCGACCAATAACGGCATATTTTTTTGCATAAATGCATCGATAATTATCGATACGTTCAGAAAGGGAGCCTACCATGAGTCAAAAACCGTCCGATGTCCACAGCGCTGTCCGTGCCCACTACGGCGCGATTGTCCAGACCGCTAACCGCCTTGAAGAGACGCGCGCAAGCTGCTGTTCTGGCGGATCATCGTCCAGTTCCTGCTGCGGCGATCAGCCAGCCCTTTATGAAGCGGCGCTGCTCGAAGGTCTGCCGGAACAGGTGACTAATATTTCGCTCGGCTGCGGCGATCCGATCAGCATCGCCAGCCTCAAACCCGGCGAGACCGTGGTCGATCTGGGCAGCGGCGGCGGCATCGACTGCTTCCTGGCCGGGCGGCAAGTTGGCCCCACCGGGCACGTGATCGGCGTCGATATGACCCCCGACATGATCGCCAAGGCCAACGCCAACAAGCAGCGGATGGGCGTCACCAACGTTGAATTCCGCCAGGGGCAGATCGAAGCGCTCCCCGTGGACGATAACACCGTCGATGTCATTATTTCCAACTGCGTGATCAATCTCGCCCCGGACAAGCGCCCGGTCTTTAGCGAAGCGTTCCGCGTGCTGAAACCCGGTGGACGTGTCTCGGTCAGTGACGTGGTGACGGAAGGCGCGCGCCCCGAAAATCAGCCCGTTGACCTGGAGTCGTGGGCAGCCTGCGTCCTCGGCGCGCTCGATGTCAATGACTATATGGGCCTGATGCGTGAAGCGGGCTTCGTGGACGTGACAGCCGTCGATAAGATGTCGGATGCCGAAGCAAACGCGAACGATAGCAACGAACTCCGTTATTACAGTGCGCGCATCACCGGGCGGAAACCCGCCTAAAGAAGAGAAAAACACTGGGGCGGCCTGATGACCGCCCCAGTTCATTATTCAGTCTGTCCCGCTTAACTCTGGCACGACCGGAGCCGTCTCCTCGGCTGGCTGCGGCGTGCGGTTGAGGCCGCCCGGCCACCATGTCCAGCGCCCGAAGAAGGTTGCCAGCGCCGGATCGAGCACGGTGCGGACGACGAACGTATCGATCAGGATGCCCACGCTCACCGCGAAGCCGATCTGGGCCAGTCCCAGAATATCCCCGGCCATCATCGCCGCGAACGTCCCAGCGACGATAATCCCGGCGGAGGTGATGATCGACCCCGTAGACTGCACGGCGTGGTGAATACCCTCGTGGATACCGTTCCGCCCTACTTCCTCTTTGATGCGCCCGAACAGGAAGATGCTGTAGTCGATGCCGAGCGCCACCAGGAAGACGAACATAAAGAAGGGAACCCACCACGTCAGTTGATCCGTTCCCCACAGCACACCCGACGCGATACGCGTGATGCCAAGCGACGTCCGGTAGCTGAGCAGAATGGTCCCGATCAGATACATCGGCGCAACAACGCTGCGCAGCATGACCAGCAGGATCAGGAAGATTCCACCCAACACCAGCAGCATGGTCAGGCGCTGGTCCATCTGCAAATAGTGGCGCAGATCGGCCCCCACCACTGACGATCCCGTTACGCCTGCCTTGCCGCCTGTGTCGTGCATCACATCCGCCAGATCGTCAGCCGTATTCAGCGCGGTAAGACTGTAAGGCGAGTGATCCAGCACAATCTCGAAGCGCACGGCGTTGGTGTTCGGATTCACATAGCTGCTGATCAGCCCGGCCATCAGGTCGCCGCCAAACGCCGCCCGCACGCCTTCCGGCAACTCCGCAACCGGCAGATACACCGCGGGAGCGGCTTCAGCCAGCGCGCCAAACCCAGCCGCCAGATCAGGTGTCAGGTCGCCGCCCTGTGCAACCGCATTCAGGGACGCCATCGTCTGATCATAGGCGGGATTGTTGGCCAGTTCCGGCGCACGATCCACGACCAGGGCCAGGTAAGCGGGCAGATCGGCCAGCAAATTCTGCATCATAGCCTGCTGCTCCGGCGTCTGAGTTGATGTGGTTCCGCCTTCGCCCTGTCCGGGCGCAGACGTGCCTGGCGCGACCATAGCTGCCAGCGCGCCCAACTGGTGATCAATGCGTGTGATGCCCGCCGTCATCGGATCAGCGCCGCCCAGCGGCTGTGTCGCGCTGCGCACGGTGACCACGCCGTCCACTGCTTCCAGTTCGCGTGTCACTCGCTCCGATTGGCTCAGCAGATCGCCACCGGGGAAGACCGCGACCGCCGTCAAAGGCTGCATCTCGCCCGCGCCGATGTGATTTTCCAGCACGCGGAACCCCTCGACCGACTCGGTATCGTCCGGCAGGTCGGCCAGGAAGTCATAGGTTACTTCGATCTTGCTGCCGTAGTAGGCCAGCGGAGCCATCAGTACGACAATCGTCACGATAGTCAGCAGCGGGCGCGAACTCACCCACTGCGAGGTGCGCTTGTAGATCGCCCCGGTTCCGCGATGGTGGGCGCGTCCCGGCCAGAAGGTGCGCTGGCCCAGCAGTCCAAGCAGCGCCGGAGTCAGCGTCAGGCCGGCCAGCAAGCTGACGATCACGCCTACCGCCAGCGTCGGCCCGGTGGTGTTAAACAGTCCCAACTGGGCGAAGGCCATCGCCACAAACCCGGTGATCACGGTGCCCGCGCTGCTGGAGATCGATTCGCCTACGTGGCGCACCGTGCGCCGGACCGCCGGGCGGGAATCATCGTGTTCGGCCATTTCTTCGCGGAAGCGGCTGATCAGGAACAGGCAGTAATCTGTGCCCGCGCCATACATCACCACGATCAGCATCATCACCGCCGTATCCGAGACGGTGAAGACCTCTTTCGCCAGCCATGCAACCAGCCCACGCGCGACGAAAAATGCAATCGTCACCACAAACAGCGGGATCAGCGGGCTGACCGGGGAGCGATAGATCGCCAGCAGAATCAGCACGACGAGCGCCAGCGTCACAAAAATGGTTCGATCTACGCTGGTCTGGATGGTATCGTTATATTCGCGGTTGATAGCCCGGTCCCCCGTGCGGTAGACCTGCATAGGAGCGGATTCCAGCCGTTTGCCAATCTGGTCCAGCATTACTACGCTGGCCTCCTGGTCCTGCGTATCCGTCGCGATAACCACCATACTGATCTGGCCGTCCGGCGATACCAGTTGTCCCGACATCTCCGGGTTCAGCGTGGGCGAGAGAACGCTCTGGATATGATCCGGTCCCTCCGGGCTGTTCAGCCAGTTGCTCACGTCGCCAATATAAGCCATATTCGCCGGATCGCTGATCGAATGCCCTTCCCCGGCGTCGAATACCAGCACAATCGACCCATCTGACGCCTGTTCGGGGAAATTCGTCTCAACTAACTTTCGCCCAGCAATTGAGGAAGCATCATCCGGTAAAAAATCGCCCTGGTCATTGCTCGTTACGTCATTCAGATTCGGCGCAGTGAGGGTGATGACCACCGCCGCCACAAGCCAACCCAACAGGAATACAAGCCGGTAGCGGTCCGCTAACCGTCCAATAGCTGCAAACATGATTTCCTCTTGTGGTATAATAAAGGGACACTAGCGCCGCTGCCGTTACGATCCTGGCAGATGGGAACGGTTGAGGGCGCGGATAGGGGTTGCTCAACAGAGGAACCCTTATTTTTTGGATGCCGCTCTCAAGCCAGCAGCATCCCCGGCAAAGCGTCATTCCTCCTCATTACACTTTTTTGTGTAGTTGATTTCGACACTATCGAACAACACGGACGTATACATCTTCGCCATATCCGCCGGGGAATAGTTATTCGGATTCTGGAACCACCAGCACATCAGTTGGTGCAGCATCCCGGCTATTGCATGAGCCAGAACGGGCCGAGGAACAACAGCGTCCGGCATAAAATCGCATTCCCGTTCCATCGACTCTTCGTAAGACCGGGCCATAAATTCACGTGAGAGCGCCTGAAGCCGGAAAGAGCCGCCAAGCCCAAAGATGATCCGCATCAATTCCGGATTATCCGCCACAAACTGAAAAATCATCTGCGCCAGCCAAAACATATGCTCGCGCATCGGGCCGCTTGTTTTACTGATGTAATCCTTCTCAGCGATAATCGAGTCGCGCAGTTCCTCAAAGCGCTTCATCGCCAGCGCTTCAATCACCAACTCTTTATCGGTGAAATGCAAGTAAAACGTGCGCTTGCTCACATCGGCTGCATCGGTAATATCGAGAACGGTTGATTCCTCGTACCCTTTCTCGCTGAATACCTGCTCCGCCGCGTCGAGCAATCGCCCTCGCGTGTCCAGCCGCCTCTGTTCGCGCCGGTCCATCACACTTGATTTCATTGTTTCACCCATCGTGCATCAATACACCCGATGTGTATTGATGCACACAGAGTATACCTACTTTGAAATCTTGTCAAGTGCCAGGTGGAATCTTTCATTTTCTCAAAGCACAAAGATTACATATACTATAAACATACGCAATTCAAACCTGCGCGTTGCGGATACAGCCCGGAAGAAGAAGGAACGATGATGATGAGCAGCTCCGTTGCCCCAACCCCACCGATGGGTTGGAACAGTTATGGTTGTTATGGCGTCACCGTGCGCGAAGAAGAAGTGCGTGCCAATGCCGACTTTTTGGCCGCACATCTGGTTCGTTTTGGCTGGACCACCATCGTGATTGACGGTGAATGGGCCGAGCCGGAGCCGCTCTCAACCGGGCAGCATTCCGAACCAACGCGCCGCCTCGCCATTGACGCCTATGGGCGGCTGCTCCCCGCGCTCACCCGCTTTCCCTCTGCGGCTAACGGTCAGGGCTTTAAGCCGCTGGCAGAATACATTCACAGCCTGGGACTCAAATTCGGCATTCACGTCATGCGCGGCATTCCTGTTCAGGCCGTCGAAGGTAATATGCCGCTGCTCAAAAGTACACAGCGCGCCTCGCGGATCGCCCTGCCGGATCGCCACTGCCGCTGGTGCCCCGATAGGGTAGGCGTGGATGTCAGCCAACCGGGGGGGCGCGCCTACTACGACTCGCTGATCGAACTCTACGCGGAATGGGATGTCGATTTTATCAGGGCCGATGATTTCCTGTCGCCCTACTACGCCGCCGAAATCGAGGCGCTGTCGAGCGCCATCCGCCGCATCAAGCCGGATATCGTGCTCAGCCTGTCGCCCGGCAGCAAACTGCATGAAAGCCCCGAACAGGCGGAACACGTCAAAAAACATGCTCAGATGTGGCGCATCACCGAAGACCTGTGGGATCGCTGGCCCCAGGTGAAAAATGCCTTTGCCGCCTGCGCGTTATGGGCACCCCATGCCGCGCCCGGCAACTGGCCGGACGCCGACATGCTGCCCCTGGGCCGCATCGGGATTCGCGTGATGGAAGGGCCAGACCGAGCCTCCTACCTGACCTACGACGAGCAGTTCACGTTAGTGAGCCTGTGGTGTATGGCCCGTTCCCCGCTGATGTTCGGCGGCGACCTGCCCAGTATGGACGAGTGGACATTCTCACTGCTGACCAATGACGAAGTGCTGGCGATCAACCAGCACAGCGCGAATAACCACGAAATCTGCCGCGATGAGACGGAAGCCATCTGGATGGCTGCTGTTCCCGGTTCACGGGATCGCTATCTCGGCCTATTCAACATCGGGGACGACCCAGCCGATATCCGCGTGATCTTTGCCGACCTCGGCCTGTCACCTGTCTGCGTCGCGCGCGATGTGTGGGAACGGCGCAACCTGGGCATCTTCGAGCGCGAGATTATGCTGCCCGTCAACCCACATGGCGTAGCGCTGCTGCGGCTTACTCCCAGCCACAGTGATCCGAACGATTTTTATCAGCGCTGATCGCCCTTCGCTGTCTCTATCGCTCCGGCACGCGGATCACCGAGTAACACACGGGCTGGAAAACCTTCATCCAAAAGGCCGCCGCTTCGGGATTGAACGACTCAAAATCAACCGAGCACCGTTCGATTCCCTGTTCGGCATAATAGGCCAGACCCGCGTTGAGCAGCGCCAGTGCCGCCCCGCGACCGCGATAAGCAGGGCGTGTATAGGCGGCGGTGATGGCAATCGTCGTGTCTGATTCAACAATCGCTGCCGAGTCCGGCTCCTCAAACTGCATATAAGCCAGCGCCGTGCCATCCTCCTCGGCAATCCACACGCTGTTTTCGTCCATAAAAGCTGCGAATCCCGCCGCGTCTTTGCAGTCGCGATCTGCCATGAATACGGGCGGCAGCGTGTAATGCCGCCAGTGTTCGGCTTCCAGTTCTGACAGCGCCTTTCCATCCGCCGGGTCCGCCTGCCGCACCTCGTACCCCACCGGCACTAATGCCCGCGCCGGAGTGATCGCGCGGATGGCGTCGATCACCGTCAGGCCGAATCCGTTCCAGAACCAGGAGCGCTCTGCCTCGTGATCATGCGCCAGCAGCGTGATCGCGTGGGTCTTGCACCCGGCATTAGCCCACTGCTCCGCTGCGGCGCGGTACAGTGCCCGGTACACGCCAATTTCAGCGGCGGCATGGCCCCATTCCGGGCAGTAGGCCGCCCTGCGCTCGGTTCCTCGGAACGCGTCGGCATAAAGCGCCCCCAGGTAGCCGATCACCCTGCCGCCATCGAGTGCGACAAAACAGGGATACTTCCCGGTCAGCCATTGCAGCCTGCCTACGATATCCGCCGGGTTTTCCATCGCGTCAGGCAGGATCGGAATCTCCTGCCGCAGCCGCTTGAAGTTCTGGGTAAACAGCGCCGCCGCATCTGCCAGATGTTTATCTTGAAAGGGAACAATATTCATAATCCGATACCCTTTGGTAGGCGAGGAAAAAAATAATGAGTTGTATCGTAGCGGGTGCAGGGGAAAAACACAAAGAGAGGGGCAACCGAGCAGATTGCCCCCAATACCGATGGAACCTATCCGCTGAACAACGCCCCAACCGCGAAGCCAGCCAGGGCCGATAACACGCCAATGACCATCATCTGTAACCCGCTGCGTGCTCGTTTTCCCACGGTGATATGCGCCTTAAACGCGCCAACGGCGAACAAAGTCAGCGCAGACAGGATCAATCCAGCCCACATCGCCGGAATGCGCGGCACGAAGAAGAACGGCATCAGCGGAATCAGCGACCCGGCAACCGCCGAAAACCGACCAGCAGCGAATCCCCAATCAGCCCTTTTTCTGCCCTTGGCTGCAATTGGAGTTCGTGCGCCATCATGATATCCAGCCAGCATTCTTCGTGCATGGTCACATGATGGACCATCTCTTCAAGCAGATGTCCCTGAAACCCCCAGGCTGAGAAGATTTCTTCTATTTCAGCCCGTTCCAGAAGTGGGGTTGTTTTGATTTCCGCTAATTCGCGCGCCCGCTGCGCCCGGTAATAGTCCATTTCGGCGAGAGAAGAAGTGTACGCGACCGCCGCCATCGAGATCGATTCGGCAAACGTGGCTGCCAATCCCCCGGCAATAATGACCCGCGTGTCAGGGGTTGCCGCAGCCAATCCTAGAATAACGCCCGCAACATTAACCAGCCCATCCTGCCCACCGAGGATAATTTCGCTCAGTTTCGCTCCGACTCGGTGAAAACCTCGTTCACGGTCCGCTGTCGCGCCCGCTACCGCACTACCTGTCACCTTACTGGCTCCATCCACCGCCTGGCGGCCTAGTAGTTCGGAATAGAACTAATACTAATTGTCGCAAAATCGGATGGAGATGTCAATCAATCTATTATTTACTGGAATAAACCGCGATTTCCAGGCGATCCGCAGAGGCCGGAACGGTCACATCATAATCGCCAAAGGTCTGGATCACACGCATCCCCCGTGCCTGGAAAATGGCGCGGAGTTCGCTCTCCGAATAGAGCCGCGTGGAACTGGAAAAATGCACGTCAGGCTTGACCAACGGCTCGCCGTAGTTGAAGGAGTAGCCGCCAAACAGCATCCGCGATGTGGTGCTGTCCCACTCAAAATCAGCCAGCGCCAGGGAATGCTGGCCTACTTCCCAACTGCGGCGCGGGAAGTGTTTGACCGCGTACTCCTGGCTGCACACATACATCAGATGTTTGCCGCCGGGCTTAAGCGCCCGGCTGATCACGTCAAAAATCTTCAGGTTTTCCTCGTCCGTTTCCAGGTAGCCAATCGCGCCATCCGCCATATTGATCACGACATCAAACTCAGCGGAAAAAGTCAGATCGCGAATGTCTGCGAAGATAAATTCCGCGCTCAAATGCTGTTCCGCCGCCCTGCGGCAGGCTTCCTGGACATATTCTGGCGTGATATCCACCCCAACGACGGAATATCCCCGGCTCGCCAGTTCCAGCGCATGGCGTCCAAAGCCGCAGCCGAGGTCGAGAATCCGCTCCCCGCCTTGCAGGGACAGGGCATTGATCACAAATTCCACTTCGCGCCCGGTGTCGTCCACCCACGATTGATTAACGATATCCAGCGTCCATATTTTGCGGTACCACTGCGGATCGATCTGGTCAGCCATCGTTTTCTCCTGTATGCAAGAAAAAAATAACGCCCCTGCCAATTCAGCAGAGGCGCACCAAACACGACAGAATGGTTCGTCTATTGCGCCGTCTGGCACACCGGACAGCCAAACGCGTTCAGCGTGCATGAAGTCTGCGTGCAGGCGTTCGGGAAACAGGGGAACGCCGCGATACAGGCTTCGCAGCTTGCAAATGTGCAGCCGTTTGATGTGGTGGTTGTCGTTCCCGTGCTGGTAGTGGTCGTCGTTCCGGCTCCACCGCCGCCCGTCGGGAAGTCGCAGCGGCAGGTTGGGCAGCCGAATGAGTTATTGGTGCAGGTGCAGGCGCTGCAATCGGGATAGCAGGAAATCGAACTCGTAGCAGTCCTGGCAGCTTGCCGCGACGCAGCTTGTCGCGTTCGTCGTGGTAGAAGCGTTCGTCGCGCCAGTCGCTGATGTGCCAGTCGTGGTGCAGTCGGTGGAGCAGGCGGCATTGGTTTCGCCGCTTTCGCAAACCCGGTTGCCGCACACCGCAGGACAGTTAGACGAGCCGAGATCGGAGCGCACCCACGCCCCGGTTGTGGATCGCCACCAGATAAAGCCGTCGCTGCCTGTCGTCTGCCCGTTGATGCTCAGAGTCTGCCCGGCGCGCAGCGTGCTGACAAGGTTATTACCCGTTCCGGGGCCGCTGCGCGTATTGACGCCGGCCCGTCCAACCGTGAACGTGCAGGTCATTTGCCGGACATTTCCGGTAGCGGTCGTTCCCGTGCCCGCTGCCAGCGTCGCCGTGGGGGTCACACTTGTCTGCCCGTTATTCTGGGCATAGGTGAGAGAAGTGGTCAGCATGCCCACCAACAAAATGAGGGTCGCACAAACCAACAAGTAACCAAAAAGCCGCTGAACCTTCAAAGTGTCCTCCTCAACATTCTATGCGGATACAGTGTTCCCCCGAGGAAAACAGTACTCCCCCGTTTTCAATACCCTAGTATAAACTGATCTGGACATTCAGGGTATGGGCGAGTTGTCCTGACTCGCCCATGATGGTTTGTTACTTCTTCCCTGGCTGGCACAGCTCTACATATTCCGTCCGTACCCGGTCAGAGGTGGGAATGGTGAGCACCTGGTTCAGAATCTCGCTGGCGAGCGACGCCTTATATTCCGCGTCCCGCAGAGACCACGTGCGCGACTTGATCTCGATGTACTGGTCCGCAATGGCCGGGATCATGATCCGGTCATGGTTCACATAAAACAGCACGCCCTTGTAGAGGATGTGCCAGCGCATGCGATCCTTGTGAATTTCGCATTCCTGGGATGCCTGGAAGTATTCGCGGTAGAAACGCAGCGGGCGATCTGCCGGGGCGATAAATCGTGAATGGGAGAGCAGCACCGCGTCATCAAATTCGCGTTCTTTGGTGGGGATGCTGTAGGTGAGCCGGGTTCGAACCGTGCTTGCCTGGCCGTTTTCTTCAATGAAGTCGTCTTCCCGGTAGCGCACCCGCCCCTGCTCCTCATCGGTGAACAGGAAATAGGTATCGTACTGGCGGTAATGGTTGTGTTTGACAACCTGCACCGCTGGATGGGCCAGCAGCCGCTGGATCACCTCGCTGCTGTCGATGCGCGCCTTAACCTGAATCTCGAAGCTTTCTTCCTGCTGCAAGCCGCCGATCGCCACCAGTTTGTTCAGAATGTTTCCTTCGCGGGCGATCAGGAAGCGATCAATGCGCAGTGCATAATCCGCCGCCGCCGCCCGGATTCGATCTTCATCCAGGGTCAGCAGCGCGCGATCCCGCATCAGCCAGCGGCCATTGACCATCACATGCGCGCACGTCGGCTGCCTGCGATGCATAGACAAGCTGGGAATAGACGGTGCTGCCGTCGCGCTCAAAATGGGGCGAATTGTGCAGCGGGTTGCGGTCCACCACGATCAGATCGGCCCGCTTGCCCACTTCCAGGCTGCCCGTGATATCGTCCAGGAACAGCGCTTCCGCCCCACCCCGCGTCGCCATGAGCAGAGCATCCTGCGCGGGCAGAGCCGTCGGATCAAAGGTCGCGCCCTTGACCAGCAGGGCTGCCAGCCGCATCTCCTCGAACATATCCAGGTCATTGTTGCTGGCTGCGCCGTCCGTGCCGATACCGAGTGTTACGCCGCGATCCATCATTTCTTTGATGGGCGCGATCCCGCTGGCAAGCTTGAGATTGCTCGTCGGGTTATGCAGCCACGCTTACCCCGCAGTCGTGCAGCGTTTTAATCTGCGGCAGAATCGACGTGTACGCAGTGCGCGGCGAGTGTCTTGGCGCGAAATACGTCCAGATCAGCCACCCGATCCACGACCTTCTTCTCGAACTGCGTCCAACTGTCCTCCGCCTCCTGCCGCGTCTCCAGAATATGCGTCAGCAGCGGCACGTCATATTCAAGGGCAAGCTCGGCGCAGGCCCTCAGGATTTCGTCGGTGCAGGTATACGGCGCGTGCGGCGCGACGGCTGGGACAATCAGCGGATGTCCCCGCCATGTCTCGATAAACTGCCGCGTATAGGCGAGGCTGTCTTCATAACTGCCCGCATCGGGCGAAGGGTACTTCATCACCGATTTGCCGCACACGCCGCGCAGCCCGGCATCGGCTGTCGCCTGCGCAACATCGGCTTCAAAATAATACATATCGGCAAAAGTGGTCGTCCCGCCCCGGATCATCTCGGCGCACGATAACTGCGTCCCCAGGCGGCAAAATTCGGGCGTGACAAATTCGCGTTCGGTCGGCATCATGTAGCCCATCAGCCACACGTCCAGCCGCAGGTCGTCGGCCATGCCGCGCAGCAGGGTCATCGGCATGTGGGTATGCGCGTTGATCAGCCCCGGCATGATAATCTGGCCGCTGCAATCAATCACTTCGTCTGTGCTGTGGGTAGCGAGGAGCCTATCCGTCGGGCCAACCGCCACAATACTATCATTGTGGATGGCAACCGCCCCGTCCCGGAACACATCAAGATTTCCGTTCATGGTTAAGACCGTTGCCCGGATCAGGAGAGTATCGACTTTTTCCATAAAGTGTATTGGCCTTTTCCAGCTAAAATTCCGCTCATTATAGCGTAATCTCCGCACGGCACAACTGGGGTGGCGAGTGTGGCCCTTTTGCGTACAATCATACGCGGTATCAAAATCACTCCCACCCCCAGCTAGATGCAAAATAATGGACTGCTAATATGGTTTCGGGGTGTGAAGGGGATATCCCCTGGTGGCCTAAAATAACTGGGCACATCGCCAACGAGGTGCATCATGGAGTTCGTTTTTCTCGCTCTTTGGGTTTTGTCGGGCGCGCTGATAGGACTGGCAAGCACACCAATTGTTTACAGCGACAAGGGGCACAACCCGGCATCGGGCGCGTTTACGGGCCTGATCGTCGGTGCGGTGGGCAATCTTCTGCTGCTGGTTCCCCTCTGGATTCTGCTGCCCGACCACACGCACCTGCTCGAACGATTCGATGAGGATATGCCGCCGGAGCCGCGCCTGGGCGGTGTGCATTACCTGCTGGGCCATATCTTCCGCCCGCTGGAAGCCGGGATCGTGGGCCTGTTTTTTGTCCAGGCCGTGCGCTTCGTTTATGCCACGGTCTATGCCCACGCCAGCAGCGCCGATCTCGTGGGACGTTCGCCAAACATCGATGCCATTCGCGGCGTTCCCGGCTTTATCGAAGCGAGTGAAGTCCGTTACGAACTGATCGTCCTGGCGGTGATGTTAGCTCTGCCTCTCCTGGCCCTGATCATCGGGCGCTGGCGGCTCAGTTTCCCGTTGGCGGTGATCCTGGTCGCGCTGGGCCGATCCGCTGCCGTGCAAACGCCCGATTTCGCCGTCGAGTTTGGGTCGCTGGTGATCGGCGCGGGTCTGCTTTATCTCGCCCTGACCATCATTCGCCGCCCCTCCCTCCTCCCGATGGCCCTGCTGATCGGGCTGGCAGGCGATCAACTCATCCGCGTTTTGGGCAACACCCTGGATCACACCTGGAATAACGATTACACCTTCACTCTGGTTAATGGCCTGGATATTGAGATCGGCGTCCTGATCGCCAATGTGTCCATTTTTGTGATCATTCTCTCCCTTCTGGTCTGGTATCTCGAACGCTGGGAGACGCGCGAACCGGGCTATACGCTGCCGAATCGCGGCCTGCTCAACATCTGGGGCGGGCTGGCTTTGGGCGCGGCCTTCTACCTGGAATTTACGTCGCTGGGTCTGCCCAACATCATCGCCCGCCTTGCCGAAACCTCCTATACCGGGATGGTCCCCTGGCTGTTGACGGCGACCGCCCTGCCCCTCGTTCCCGAAGTGCGCGATATCGCCCGCCGTTTTGCCGGGATGTTCGACGGCGCGTGGCGCGGCTGGCTGTGGATGCTGCTCCTGGGGCTGCTGCTCGTCGTGGGCCGTACCTATCACGGCATCATGGCCGGTATCGCTCTGATCTGCGCCCAGTTTATGGTCGGTCTCACGCTGTGGTGGCTCATCCCCACCGGGACGCCCCGCCGCAACTTTACCGGGTTTACGATCCTGTTCAGCCTCGTGTCCTTTCTGGCCCTTGCCCTGGGGGATAACTTCACCTACGACTACGCCTACGTGCGCGACTTTGCGGCCCCCTACCAGAATGTCGATGATTTTCTGCGCGCCTTCCGGGGGATGGGCCTTGCCCTGACTCTCATCGCCGCGCTGCTGGTCTCTACACCGATCATCCTGGCCCGCAAGTGGATTCCCTGGCGCGGCGGGCGTCCGATCAACACCCTGGCGACGCTCGTGCTCGTCCTCGCCGTGAGTTTCGCGGGGGCGGCCTTCGCGGGGAAGATCCGGTGCAGCGCCCGTCTCGACCCGACTGTCTGCGCGCCGTGACCTTCAATCTTGCACGGTGGCTATTCGCAGTTTTTCGATCCGAATCTGGAACGCGCCGCCGAGTTGATCGAGGCGAACGGGGCCGATATCGTCCTGCTGCAAGAGGTCGAAACCGGGCGTCTGGCGAGTTTTGGTGTGGATCAGGTGCTGTGGTTGGCCCGCCGCCTGCAAATGGAAGCCGCCTACTTCCCACAGAATGAATCCCTGCAAGGCTTAGCCGTACTCAGCCGCGTGCCGATTGACGATGTGGAAGGACGGCTGCTGCCCAGTGAAGGCAATCAGGCTGCCGTGATGCACGTCACCCTCAATCCCGAAAAGTCTATAGCCGATCCAATCGCCGCCGAAATGGGCGATCTGCATGTCTATAATGTCTGGTTGGGCTTCCGTGTCGCCTCGAAAAATGGCCAACCGATTCCCGAATCGGAGCAGGATCAGCGTAAGCAGCTTGACTCGATGATGAACTGGATCGCGTCCCACCATGCGCCCGATTGGAAGAGCCGGATCATGTTGGGCGGCACGTTTAACTACGCGCCCGATCCTGCTTCGCCGCTCTATGGCGACCTGTACAAAATGGGTCTGCAAGACCCGTTCGCGGGGCTGCGCCTGGAAGAGTCCAACACGGTTTATCTGGTCAACGGGACCGCCGCCCGCTACGACTATTTGTGGGTGTTCAATCTGCCGCTCAGTAAGGCGATGGTTGATCAGAGCCAGGAAGCCGCCGACACTTCCGATCATCGTTCCGGCATTGTCGAGGTAGGCCGCCGTCCCGGTCTCGTCTGCCCATCCTAAAAACATATCTCGTCCCGCACGGGCGCGGCTTGCTTGTACGAACCGCGCCATTTTTGTTTTTCTCCTGCTTTTCTCCGCGGTAAAATATATTCTTTTTTCTTTCTCTTGCTTTTCCTTTGCGCTCTTTGCGACCTTTGCGGTGAAATCTGTTTTTCTCTTATTGTTCTTTCTCTTGCTTTTCTCCGCGTTCTCCGCGTCCTCCGCGGTGAAATCTGCTTTTGCTTTTGTTTTTTCCCCTTGACGCGCCGCGCCCTGCCCCCTAAAATAGAGCACATGGTTACAACAACTATGGCCCAAGTCCTCTAGCCGGGACCACACATCCGGCACACCGTTGCTCCTGATCGGCGCGTTTCTGATCGTCTTTAGAAACGTGGTAGTTTTGCGTTACGAGTCCACCACCTATCAATTGCATATTCCAAAACAGGGTAATCTGCCGTGTATCAATTTGATTCACCCGTTCACTGGCACTGCATTCTGCTGTCGTTTATGATCACGCGAAGGAAGTTCCGATGGTTCAAACACAATACGCCAAATCATTAGGCAATCATCTGGTGCTGAAGCACGCCACCGCCGAAGACGCGCCGCGCCTCAGCACCTTTAACGCTTTAATTCACGGCGATAAACAGGTCGGCGTGATCACCGAAGCGCTGATGCTGCACCACCCCACCGCCCGCCCGGAAGATTTCATTTATGTGGAAGACGAATCCACCGGGGAAATCGTCTCGTCCATTTGCCTGCTGCCCTGGCGCTGGCGCTTTGACGAAATCGAACTCAAGATGGGCGAGATGGGCATCGTCGGCACACTGCCCGAGTACCGCAATCGCGGCCTGATCCGCGCTCTGGTGGATCACTTTAAGGAAATGTTGGCTGAGGGCGAATACGATCTGAGCCAGATTCAGGGCATCCCGTATTATTACCGCCAGTTCGGCTACGAATACGCCCTGCCCCTGGAAGGCGGCTGGCATCTGCCGCTGCATCAAATCCCAACAGCCGCTGAGAATGCGCCCGTCTACACCTTCCGCGACGCCACTGTGGGCGACATCCCGCTCCTGATGGACTTCTACGCAGATGCCACCCGCGATCTCAATATCTCGGCTGTGCGCGAGGCCGACATCTGGCGCTACCTGATCGAGCGCAAGTCAGACACAGCGAACGGGTCCGATACCCTGCTGATGTTCGCGCCGTCCGGCGAGGTCGCGGGGTACGTGCGCATCGAAAAATTCGGCTTTGGCTCCGGCCTGACCGTCTGTGAAGCGTCCCGTTTCAACTTTGCCCACGTCGCACCCCTGTTCCGCCATCTGAAGGAATTGGCGGTCGAGCGCGGTAAAAACCCGTACATTCGGTTTGCCCTGCCGCCCAGCGCCGTGCTTGTCCAGGTCGCGAAAGCGTTAGAAGCGCACTTCGACGGCTACTATGGCTGGCAAATTCACATTCCCGATCCCGCGCGCCTGCTGCGGACCATGATCCCGCTGTTCGAGCGCCGCATCGCCGCCAGCCCATTCGCCGGACTGACGCAAAACGTCGGGATTAACCTGTACCGTCAGACCTATGAGCTTGTCTTTGAACAGGGGAAAATCACCACTGTGAACTCCACCGGCTTCCAACCCTGGGAAGGCATGATCTGCTTCCCGCCAGACGTCTTTACCCAGCTTGTCGTGGGCCACCGCACCGTCGAGGAACTCCGCGAAATCTTCCCGGACCTGATGGCCTGGGGCGAGGCATTTAACCTGGTTTCGGTGCTCTTCCCCAAGACGAGCGCCTACATCCACACCATCTACTAAACGTTTTTTCCGTAGGGGCGCGGCAAGCAGCGCCCCATTTCTGTCAATTTAAGCTGGTGATGGTTTACCTTCTAAACCGTTTCTCCCTTCCCCCCGCGGCCCGCAACGCTTATTTCTGAACTTAACACTTCTTCGTCTGCTGTTTGCGGGCAGGCGCAGCCGAACCGCTGCACCCGTTTTTATAGGCAGGAATATTGTTAACCAATTTCTCCAAAATAGTACTTAAAGTTCAACTTTAAAGGAGTATTTTAGAGGGCAGAGTGGGTGTATCCTACGTATAGGGGCGGATTACCAGACGCCCAAGCGGGCTTTTACCTGTCTCACCCTGTAATACCCTTCTCCGAATATGAGGCGATTTTGAAAGTAGGCAGGCGGTTAGAAAACGGTTAGTCGTGAAACCGAAAAGGGGGGGGTAGACAGATCGCCACGACGGCGAAGTGATCAACTAATTTTTTCAAAACGTTTGTTAGTGGTACGCTAACTCTGGGCGAAAAGCATCGCCTCCTCGATGGTCAGCAACGGTATTTTGAGGATCGCTCGCGCCCGATCCACGCTCAGCACCAGACTCTTCGGCGCGGTATCCGGCGCAGCCGTCTCGATCACCTGCCCTTCGATGCCCAGGCCGCGCAGCAGAGCCGTGCCGAGTGCATAACGGCTCATCGGTTCCGGTCCGACAACGTTCAGAAACCCGGCGTGATCACCCTCTGCCAGTTCAAGCAGCGCGTCCGCCAGATTCCAGACCCAGATCGGGCAGCGAATTTGGTCACCGAACAGGCGCAGCGTCTCGCCGCGTTCCAGGGCCGCGATCATCCAACCGACCTGTGCATTCTGCGGATCAAAGTCGTAGATCAGGCTGGTACGGACGATCAGCGCATGGGGATACAACGCCCGAATCGTGCGCTCCGCGTCCGCTTTGGCGAGGCCATAGAGGCTGTTAGCCATCGGTTGCGGTGGGCTGTCTTCCCTATAAACGGGCAGCGTCCCATCAAAAACGAGGTCGGTGGAGAGCGCGATCAGTCGCGTGCCCGTCTCAGCGGCAGCCTGGGCGACCGTCCGAGCGGAGAGCCGGATCGCGCTGTCGTAACCTGTTCCGCTGCGTTCGGTTACCGCCGCGTGAATGACCACATCGGGCCGGACCTGCTCCATAACCGCCTGAACCGCGTCCGCTTCCCGCAGATCGAGGTAAATGGGTGTTCCGGCACGAATACGCTCCGGGCGCGAAAAGTACGCGGCAGTCACATCCAGTCCAGCCTGGGCCGCCCGCGCGCTGAGAGGGCCGCCCAATGTGCCGCTGGCCCCGGTGATCAAGAGGCGCTTATTCCGGGTCAAAGATGATGTCACCCGCTTCGACGGCTTCGAGGGCTTTGTGCGCGGCAGCCTGAGCCGCTGTCTGCTTGCTGTAGCCCGTTCCCGTGCCGCAGATGGTCGAGCCGATCACCACTGCCACCGTAAATTCTTTGGCGTGATCCGGCCCCTGGCTGGACACGGTGCGGTAAACGGGGGTCTGCCCGAGCAGCGCCTGGCTCCACTCCTGGAGCAGGCTCTTGGCGTCCTTATCGCCCGTCCGGTTGAGGATATCATCGAGCGCGGGGCCAAACAGCGGTTCGACAAATTCCCGCGCGGCCTCCATGCCCTGGTCCAGGTAAAGCGCGCCCACCAGCGCCTCGAAAGCGCCGCACAGGTTCTTGCGCCGCCCCCGCCCGCCCGAATCATCCTCGCCGCGTCCCAGCAGGAGCGCATCGCCCAGCCGGAAGCGCCCGGCAAAGCGGGCCAGCGTCTCCGTGCGGACCAGCCCGGCCCTCAGGCGCGTCAGGCGGCCTTCGTCCATCTCTGGAAAGCGGTGATAAAGCCATGCCCCAGCAATAAAATCCAGCACGGCGTCACCAAAAAATTCCAGCCGTTCGTTATCTTCGAGAGCGTGTTCTGGATGTTCATTGAGGTAAGAGCGGTGTGTGAGCGCACGCTGCAGGAGAGAGAGGTCTTGAAACTTGACACCAAGCCGCTCTTGAATTGAAGTAATATCACTCATCCGGTCTATACACCCTTTTTATTCGGCAGCTGAGGGGCGATCCACAAAGTTCACACGTATCACCAGTCGGCCAAGGCGAAGTTCATCATTATCCCGCAAAATTCGTGTCTCGTGGGCCATCAGGCGCTGCCCATTGAGATACGTATAATTTACGCTGCCCAGGTCCTTAACACCAATCGTTTCGCGGTCACGGACCAGCGCCACATGCCGCCGAGACACCCCGTTTTCAATCGCTTTATAGGGAGTCAGGTCAACATCGGGGGCAGGAACGCCGGGTTCCTGGTGTGACCGCCCCAACACCAGTTCGCGCATCACCTCGACAACCAGTTGTTGTTCCGGTTCCCGAAAGGTCAGCACGAGCCGGGCCTGTTGGTCAAAATAAGCGGTCCCCCAGCGGCGTTTCGGCTCCAGCTTTTGATAGGCATCCTCGAGTTTGCTGGTACTGCCGATTAAATCCCGCATCGTCGAGGGTAAAATATGCCCGCACGAATAGCAGTACGCATCCGTTTCTGCATTCGGCTTGCCGCAATTCGGGCACGCTTGCATGAGCTACCTCCTCCGCGCCTCAGGAAATCCTGATCCCTATTATACACCGCCGGTATTTTCTGAGAATAACCTCTTGGCAAGCGGGCAAAGCTGGAGTATTGTTAGGTTTGTAAATGGTTAGCTTTTGCAGGCTGGCACGCATTCTCATCGTGGTCGGGGGCCTATGATATACATCGCATTTGTTGCAACGGATAATCGTAGCATCTTCGCCTTTGAGCAAATTTCCGTCTTGCTCACGGCGCAGGGTATCACCAATACCGTACAGGCCTATCAGTCCGCTCCCGATGCGCTGGAACGAATTCCAGGAGAACGCCCCGATCTCGTATTCATCGATCTCAGGATGTCGACACCGCCGCATACCGCGCTCGACATCGTCCGCAGTCTTCGCCAACATCCACTCTGTAAAAAGAGTGTTATTGTGGGCATCGCTGAATATGCGAGTCCAAGCGACAGAACTGCCGCGTTGGGAGCGGGCTGCACGACCTTTTTGCCGAAGCCGCTCCACTATCAGGATATCGAGGAACTCATTCAGATTCAGATTCTTCAGCCGAGTTTGCATTAAGGCGCAAACTGGCTTCAACCGCCGATCCAATAAGCTGATCCAGATCGGGTTCGGGTGCCAGCGGTAGCGTCGAGAGCCACACCAGGAATTCAATATTCCCCGCTGGACCTTTGAGCGGTGATGGGATCAATTCCCGCACGCTGTACCCATCTTCCATCGCTGCCGAGAGAACTTCGTGCAGCACATGACGGTGCAGCGCTGGATCGCGAACGACACCCCCCTTCCCCACCTGTCCCTTGCCCGCTTCAAACTGCGGTTTAACCAGCGCGATCACGCCGAGCGGCTCGGCATCTAACCAGGCACGAAAAACGGGCAGCAGCAGCCGCAGCGAGATAAAGGAAGCGTCCACCACAACCAGACTCACGGGCTGCTCCAGGTGTTCCACATAGCGGGCGTTTGTCCGTTCCAGCACGACCACGCGCTCATCGCGCCGCAGCTTGTAATCCAACTGCCCGTAGCCGACATCAATAGCGAATATTTTCGCCGCGCCATATTGCAGCAGGCAGTCGGTGAAGCCGCCCGTGCTCGCTCCTACATCGGCACAAATGCGCCCAGCCACGGTCAGCGGGAAGGCGTCGAGCGCCGCCGCCAGTTTCTCGCCGCCGCGGCTGACAAAACGTGGAGCCTGCCGCACGTTCAGCCGGGCGTCTGCCGGAACGCGCACACCGGGCTTGTCGCGGATTTCCCCTTCGACACGGACTTCACCTGCCATAATCATTCGCCGCGCTGCTTCCCGGCTGGGAGCCAATCCCCGATCCGACAGCAGCACGTCAAGACGCACCTTTTCCGTCATTTTTCACCCGATGCCAGTTTGCTGATATAATTCGGTATTCGCTAATTATACCGGGTAGAATGCCATGGAAGTGGTAAAAACACCTCTTAAACAGATTTGGATCACCGTCCCTGCCCCCATACGCGGCTTGATCATGACAATGCGCCCCAAACAGTGGACGAAGAACGGGTTTGTCTTTGCCGGAATCCTGTTTGACAAGCAGCTTCTGGACAAGGAACCGCTGGCGCGTGTGATCCTGGCCTTTTTCCTGCTGTGCCTCGCCGCCGGGAGTATCTACATCGTCAACGATCTGGTGGACCTCGAACGAGACAAACTCCATCCCAAAAAGCGTAATCGTCCTCTGCCGTCCGGTTTGCTGCCGAAATCGTGGGCCATCGTCGCTGCTGTCATTCTGCCCTTTATCACCATCGGCATCGCCCTGTCCTACAGTTTACCTCTGGCGGCTGTCCTGGCGGGATATATCGCCCTTCAGCTTGTCTACTCGTTCTGGCTCAAAAATATCGTGATTATGGACGTCTTCGCCATTGCGGCGGGATTTGTCTTGCGCACCGTCGCCGGGATCGTCGTCATTCACATCGCCAACTTCTCGCCCTGGCTCTATGTCTGCGTCGGACTGCTGGCGCTCTTTCTCGCCGTTGGCAAACGCCGCCAGGAACTGCTGCTGCTGGCGGATGGGGCAGAAAGCCACCGTGACACCTATAAAGATTACAACATGCCGCTGCTAGACGATATGCTGCGGATGGTGACGACAGGCTGCGTGCTGACCTATATCCTCTACACGATTGAATCCCAGACGATTCGCAGCAGCGGCTACTGGATGCTGCTGACCGCGCCGATTGTCCTCTATGGCATTTTTCGCTATTTATACCTGATCCATGTGCGCGGCGAAGGCAGCGCCCCCGATGAACTGCTGTTTAAAGATATGCCGCTGCTGGCCACTGTCGTTGTTTATGGGCTGGCCGCCGGTATCATCCTGTATCTGGCTTAAAGGCGATGAAGACGACGGTCGAATGTGCGCCCGGAAAGATCATTCTGTTTGGTGAACATGCGGTTGTTCACGGTCAGCCCGCTATCGCTGTACCGCTGACCGCCGTCCAGGTCAAAGTCACGGCCAGCCCGCTTCCTACGGGATGCGGCCTTCAGGTTTTTATACCGGACCGCGAACAGCGCATTGACCCAACCACTGACGCAGCCGATCCGCTCTACACCGCCGCGATCTTCCCGGTGCAGATTGCCCTGGAGAGGCTCAGCGCGCCCCTGCCCAATCTGCTCCTGACCATCGAATTGACCATTCCAGTCGCCAGTGGGTTGGGCAGCGGCGCGGCACTGGCAGCCGCCCTTATCCGCGCGACCTGTTCCGCTTTGGAGCAGCCCCTCCCACTGGAAGAAATAAACCGTCTGGTCTACGAAGTGGAAAAACGGCATCACGGTAACCCCAGCGGCATCGATAACACCGTGATTGTTTATGGCAAACCTGTCTATTTCGTCAGAGGCAGCGCGCCGGAGACGTTCTCGATTGCCCGACCCTTCACACTGCTGGTTGCGGATACAGGCACGGGCAGCCCGACAAAGATCACCGTAGGCGATGTCGGAAGGCTGTATGCTGCTGAGCCGGAGCGGATAGGCCCCATCTTCAACCGCATTGGGAAAATCGCGCGGGAAGCACGCGCGGCTATCGAATCTGGCAGTATCGATCAGTTAGGGCCGCTCATGGACGAGAATCACGCCTTGCTCGCTGAACTCACTGTATCGTCCCCCGATTTGGATCGCCTGTGCAGCGCAGCGCGAGCAGCGGGCGCGTTGGGGGCCAAGCTGTCTGGCGGTGGGCGCGGCGGCAACCTGATCGCCCTGGTTGAACCAGAACGCGCTCCGGCTGTCGCGGACGCCCTCACTCGGACCGGGGCGACACGGATCATTCAGACTGTCGTCGCCCCGGCGGAAAATCTATAGTGTCGGATGGCACGGCTTTCGTCGCCTGGTTGAGATAATCGTATGCTGGTAGCCTTTTTTCTTTCTGCGTTAGCCCTGCTGGTGACAATCATCGTGGTGCTTTTCCGGGCACAGGACTACGTGCGCGCTCACCCGGAGGTCATCACCGGAGGCATTCCGCTGGCTTACTGGCGCTGCCAGGCGACTCTGGAACGAACCATCCAGCGATACAAAGAAATTCAGGTTACGGCGGCAACTACTGTAACCTGGCAGGCTGTGTCCGGGCGGTATTATACGGTGAACAACAGTGGATTAACGGAACGGCGCGAATTTCCTGAAAGCGGCGAATATATCCTGCCCTGGGATCACATCGGCGGCGTGGGCATGCGGATGCAGCCCGGCTTTAAGCTGGTCGAGGATCGCCGCGCCGAGTCCGCCTATTCGGTTGGCTATTCGTTCCATCTCCTGATCGTGCCAACCAGCGGCTCCACCATCGACATCCTCATTCCCACCGACGAGCGCCAGACTGAGGCAGTGGAGTTTACCGCGCACACCCTCGCCCTGACCGAGCAGATGGGCAAACGCATTAATCTTTTTGGATTCGACAAAGTGCCAGGATCACGCCGGCCCAGCGTGCGCTGAATGTCTCACTGCAAAAGAAGATAAGACGTGTGTTAGAGTTACCGCTCAAACGGGTAACCAGCCTTGCCCTTGCCCCAGCCGCCCGTTATAATTTCACTCATAGGCTGGTTAAATCGGGGCGCTAGACGCCCCTTCTGCTGTTTTTTCCTGGTTCAAGAGGTAATGCGATGGGTTTTCTGTTTGGAGTTGCATCGTTTCTCCTGGTTCTGATCCCGCTCGTGATCATCCACGAGTTCGGACATTTTATAGCGGCCAAACTGTGCGGCATCACCGTGCTGGAGTTTGGTATTGGCTTTCCCCCTCGCGCCAAGATACTGTTTCAGCGCGGAGACACGATCTACACTCTGAACTGGCTTCCCATCGGCGGATTTGTCCGCCCCTACGGCGAAGACTTTGTGAAGCCCAAGACGCCAGACGAACTGGAAGCAGATCGCAGCGAGATTGAAGAACGCGGTATCAAGAATGCCAAGAGCGTATTTCAAGCGACTCCCTGGCAGCGCATCTTCTTTATGGCGGCGGGACCGGGCATCAACTTTTTGGCGGCGCTGATCCTGTTCATCATCATTGCCCTGGTTGGTCAGCCCTACAACCGGGCCGATGTGACCGTCTACGAGGTGAAAGCCGGTTCGCCTGCTGAACAGGCGGGAATTGAGCCAGGGGATCGCCTGATGCAACTGGATGGCAAGAAGATCGAGTCGGCGGATCAGTTCAATGACTCGATTGAAAATCACGCCAACGAAGAAGTGACCCTGCTTATCGAGCGAGACGGCACGCAGCGCGAAATCACGATGAACGCCAGTGTGGTCGAATCCTCGAATATTGAGCGGGCGTATATCACGGGCATTGAAGACAATATGCCTGCCAAGGACGCCGGATTCAAGGTCGAGGATGTGATCATCAAGGTGGACGACACCGAGATCACCAGCGTCAAGCAGCTTCAGGATTACACGAGCAAGCACAAAGGCAAAGAGATGCTCGTCACCATCCTGCGCGATGGTCAGCCCCTGCAACTGCGCGTTACGCCGAAAGAAGACAGTGAAGGCAAGGTACGCATCGGCATCGTGATTACGGGCGTCAAACCAGCCATCATTGGTCTGGTTGCCGTCAACGAGAATGTCGAAACGTTCACGCGCCATCTGGGTCCCGGCGAAGCAGTTAAGACCGGGGCGAACGAATTTGTCGACGTTCATAAAACACTGTTTGGGTTCGTACACGACATTCTGACGGGCAACATCAGTCTGGGCGCGGCGCGTCCGGTCAGCTTCGTTGGAATCGGGCAAATCGGCGGGCCTGTATTGGAACAGAGCCTGGACGAAAAGGCGATGTATCCTATCGCCCTGTTCGCGGCAATGATCAGCATCGCCCTGGCTGTTACCAATCTGCTGCCGATCCCCGGCCTGGACGGGGGACGCATCCTGTTTGTCGTGATCGAACTGATCCGGGGCAAGCCAATGGAACCGGAACGTGAAGGCGCGATCCACTTCATCGGCCTGCTGCTCCTGCTCGGATTGATTGTGCTCACCGTCGTCAACGACATCGTCAATCCCATTGATATCGGAAGTTTGAGATAGCTTAGTCAGAGGGTTGGATGGCAATCAATAACCAAACCGTTAAATTCCAGCGCGCGCTTACCATTCTGCGCGACCCGGATGCCTCGTTCACTGCCGAGGCTATTTACGGCTTGTCGGATCTGGCCGGAGAAAATCTGGATGCTTTTCGCGCTGAATTTCCCGGCCTGTCGGCTGCTCGCCGCCGCGATCTGCTGCTGCGGCTCGTCGAAACTGCTGAGACAAACTTTGAACTCGACTTCTCATCGATCATCGCCCTGGCCCTGGATGATCCCGAGGCCGAAGTGCGCCGGACGGCTGTCGATGGAGTCTTGGAAGACGCTTCCATCAAGACCGTCGAACGGCTGGTGAAACTCGCCCAGGATGATGAGTCGACCGACGTGCGAGCCTCGGCGGTCAGCGCGCTGGGTATGTTTATCCTGGCGGGCGAACTGGGCAAGCTCCCTGAACGGTTCAGCGTGCGCCTGCAAGATACCGCCCTGGCGCTGTACAATAACCCGCAGGAAGCGTTGGACGTGCGCCGCCGGGCCTTGGAAGCCATTTCGAACTGTGGGCGCGAAGGCGTTGCGGACCTGATCCGCGAGGCTTATTATTCCGACGATCTGCTGATGCGAGTGAGCGCCGTCTTTGCAATGGGCCGTTCCTATGATGCCTCCTGGACGCCGCAGGTCATGGAAGAGCTGAACAGCGATCATCCTGAAATGCGCTTCGAAGCGGCGCGCTCGGCTGGCGAATTGGAACTGCGCACTGCCCTGCCCCGCCTGGCTGAACTGGCCTATGATGATGATCGCGAAATCCAACTGATGGCGATCTGGTCGCTGGGCGAAATCGGCGGCAAAGCGGCGCGCAATGTGCTGAACAAGTTATCCGCCATTGCCAATGACAACGAAGATGACGATCTCGCGGATGTCATCCGTGATGCCCAATCGGCGTCGATGCTGTCGGGCGAAGACATGCTGCCCCTCTTCGACTTCAGCCAGTTTGACGACGAAGATGATGATCTGCTCGACCTGGAAATCGACGACGAGGACGAGTTCGATCTGGACGATGAAGACGACTTCGACGAGGACTATGACGACGAGGATGAGGACGACGGCGAAGAAGATTTCGCCGCCTATGGCTTCGACATCGAAGGCGAAGACGAGCTGGACGACAGAGACTTCTAGCGGGGGTAGCTCATTCTATGACCAATAACCCTGCTCCTCAGCCGGAACAGGATGATTACGACGAGAGGGACCGCTTGGACGAACATCTTGAACATATGTCGGAAGAACAGTTCCGGCGGCAAATGCGCCAGGCAGCCTATCTGCTGACGATGGGCAAGGGCAAAGAAGCGCTGCCCCTGTTGGAACGCTGCTACCAAATTCGTCCGGACGACGTAAACGTGCTGACGAATCTCGGCGGCGCGTATATCCTCGCGGAGCTGCACAGCCGGGCTGTCCCGCTGCTGGAACAGGCCAGCCAGTTAGACGACCAAAACCCGGCCATCTGGTCGAATCTTGCCGCCGCCTATCTGGGCAAACTGGTCATATCGAACCGGGAACGGCAGGATCGCGCCCTGGAAGCCTACCAGCGCGTGATTGACCTGGACGCGAACTATCCGAACGTGCATTACAACATGGGCCTGATCTACGTAGACCGCCGCGACTGGGACGAGGCGTACGCCTCGTTCACCCGCGCCCTGGAGTCCAATCCGAAGGACAAGGACGCGCTGAATATGCGCAGCCGCGTTGAGGAAATCCAGTCCCGCCCCAACGATCCCGGTGATAATTAGACACAGGGGCGACCCGCTGCGACCTCCGGTTGCCTGGGTTGCCCCTGCTCCTCCGCTGCCGCAAATAACCGTGCGGGCCTTTTGTGAGACATTCCCCCGACTGGTATAATCAAACCCTGGTCACTCAAGACAATGGAGATCATGCTATGCCGGATGATAAGAACACCGTCCGTCTTCATGCAGTTGTCTATGGCTATGTACAGGGGGTGAACTTCCGCGCGTCCGCGCAGCACGAGGCACGGGTGCGCGATCTCACCGGGTGGGTGCGCAACCAGTGGGATGAGACTGTCGAAGTGATTGCCGAAGGGCCGCGCACGGTTCTGGAAGACTTTGAACGCTATCTCCACCAGGGTCCGTCGGCGGCAGAGGTAGAAGATGTTGAAGTGACGTACAGCGAGGCAACTGGCGAATTCAGCGGATTTAACATTCGCTACTAACTGAGGCACAATGGGATCGAATCCGCAGCGTTGGGCGTGGGCCACGGTGTTGGGTGGCTTTGTCATTTTTTGCTTACTGTGCATCGGCATAATTGTGTTCGCTCAGTGGCTGATCTTCAAATCACCCACCGAGCTAAACGCGACCCTGCATGTGGGCAGCGGCACCGTTGGGCTGGCGGAACCGAACCAGTCGGACGAAAAAGTGGTCCGCACGCAGGCACAGGTTGGCACGCGCGACATATTGACGACGGATAATCTGTCTCAGGGCTACCTCAGTTTTGATGATCCCTATTCCAGCGATACCCTGGCAACGGTCATGCTGCGCAGTGACAGCGTCATGTCGCTGGAAAACGCCAGCCGCCCGCGGTTCAGTCTGAGTGATAACCCGTATTCCATTCATCTGATCGGCGTCAATGGGCGGTTAGAAGTCTCGGTCAGTTGCTCCCTGAAGCGCGAAATTCGCCTGGATATCGAAGGACCAGTCGGCAGGGTACGCATTGGGGAATGCGGGCGGTACCTGATTGACAGCACCCCCACGTCTCTCCAGATCAGCGCCCTTTCCGGCTCGGCGACGCTGCTCACCCGCAATGGATCGCGCACACAGCATATCGCCGCCTCCTTCCAGGGGGCGCTTGATGCCAGCGGCGCGATCCAGGTCGATCCGGGCCCGGTCGAACTGCTGCCCAACAGCACGTTTGAGCGTGTGGGCCCTACTCCTGGTGATCTGAATCCAAACAGCACGGCGGCGCAGAACGACACGGATGATTGGCCCGTCGAATGGAGCTGCTACACCTTCTCCGATAATCCGACTGATCCCGAAGGCAGATTCGTCTTTACGACCTACGGGGGACGCCGGGTGATCCGCATCACAAGGGTGCACGATCCCGAACCGAGTCATGGGCAAACAGGCTGCATCCAGTATCTCGCCGGGCCGGATGGTCTCAATGTGCTCAAATACAATTCGCTGCGGCTGCGCGTGACGATGCAGGTGAATTACCAGCAGTTGAGCGCCTGCGGGGATCGGGGATCGGAATGCCCGGTGATGCTGCACATGACCTATTGGGATATCAACGGCAACCCGCGCGAATGGTTTCACGGCTTTTATGCTGAATATATACCGAACCTGGGCAGCACGCGCTGCGATTCGTGCCTGGAAGAACACGAGCGGATCAACAAGGGGGGCTGGTATGTGTACGAGTCGGGCAATTTGTTAACCGACCTTCCGCAGGATCTGCGCCCCGGATCGATCATTTCCGTCGAATTTTATGTGTCCGGGCACGGTTATGACGTCATGCTTAATGAAGTTTCACTGCTGGCAAGCGGCCCAGCAGTCTTGAATCCGACGACGGGTGCGCAGTAAGGATGATAGCGCCTCATTGGAGTAATCTCGTATGTCACAAGAAACGCTGAACAGCATCTTATTGTTTGTGATCACCGCCGCCGGGGCAATCGTCTCCGCCACCTGGCTCGGCCTTGTGCTGTGGACGTGGCGCGATATGAAGGGCCGCTCCCGCGATCCCCTGGCGCAGATTGCTGCCGCGCTGGTCGTTGCCGTCCTGGGCATCTTCGGCCTGATCATCTATGTCATGCTGCGCCCGCCGGAAACGCTGGTCGAGGCCTATGAGCGGTCGCTGGAAGAAGAAGCGCTGCTGCAAAATATCGAGGAAAAACCCGTATGCCCTGGCTGCGGGCGTCCTGCGTTGGTAGAATGGCAGGTATGCCCCTACTGTCACACCAAGCTGAAAAAGCCGTGCATCACCTGCGGGAAAATGCTCGAACTGCCCTGGAACCTGTGTCCGTACTGCGCGACCAGCCAGGTCGGGTACGAAGCTGCCGCCCCGGCAGCCGCCCCCGCCCCGCGCCGCAGCATCGCCGCGCAGATGGGCAGCACACCCGCGGCTCCGCCCGGATATGACGGCGATGAAGCTGTTGAGTACATCGAGGACGAAAATTTTTGACACCTGGACGCATCCTGAAATTCTGCGCCCTGTTCGCCGTTCTCCTGCTCTGTGGCCCCAGACAGGCTGCCGCCCAAAAAGTGCCAGATGCCATCAACGATGCGCTGGCTGATTTGAGCACGCGGGCCGGATATGTGATCACCCTGTCTGATCTGGCAGGTTGGCACTGGTCAGAGCAGAATTATCTGGACACCAGTCTGGGATGCCCTCAGCCGGGGGAAACTTACAGGCCAGTTATTACGCGCGGCTACCAGTTCCAGCTCAATTACCAGGGCACTATCTACGATTACCGCGTCTCGGCCAACCGCCAGATCCTGATCCTGTGCAGCCCTGTCGCCCCGGTCAC
Source organism: uncultured Chloroflexia bacterium (assembly GCA_963753545.1). Taxonomy (GTDB): domain Bacteria; phylum Chloroflexota; class Anaerolineae; order Aggregatilineales; family Aggregatilineaceae; genus CAVWCQ01. Next base: position 2,002,812 of record CAVWCQ010000008.1, on the reverse strand, counting down.
GCCCACGCCCACCATCATTCCGCCGTCACCCACCGCCCTTCCTTTGCCCACGCTGACACCAACTCCGGCGGGCGATGTCGTTTGCGCGGGAGCCATGCCCAGCTATTTGCGCGTCGGCGTGCAGGTGCAGGTACGCGCCACCAACATCCCCATTCGCAGCCGCCCCAGCCAATCCGGCCCGATCCTCGATCAGATTCCGCCGGGCGGTACAGCCTGGATCATCGCCGGGCCTCAATGTGGCGAGGGGTTGGTCTGGTGGGCTGTCGATCACAATGGGGTAACAGGGTGGACCGCGGAAGGACAGAACGGCGTTTATGGGCTGGAAACGATCCTTGAACCCGGATTGCTCCCGACCCTCGCCACAACTCCGCTGACTTCCGTCGCGCTCAATGTGCAGAGCTACGATCTGCCCGATACGCGGCAGGTGATCGTGCCGGGCAACACCACCCGGCTGGGCCGCATGCGGGAATTAACCGCGAACGAACGGCTGGGTGCCCTGGCCTGGTCGCCGGACGGATCGACGCTGGCCGGAGCAGGCACATCGAGCGTCTGGCTGTTCGACACGTCTGATTTCGATCTCGCACCGCGCCTGCTGCGAGTGCCCCCTACACAGGCTATCGCGTTCAGCCCGGATCTAAAAACAATGGCTACCGGGCACGACGATAACTCGATCCGCCTGTGGGATTTTGCCATCGGTGGGCAGCGCACCATTCTGCGCGGCCATAATGCCCCCGTCTCTGCCATCGCCTTCAGCTCCAATCTGATCGCCTCGGCAGCGGGCACCACGATCCTCCTGTGGGATACAAGCGGTGCGCTGGTCGCCATTCTGGAAGGGCACAGCGGCGCGATCACTGATCTTACGTTTAGCCCCGATGGGACACTGCTCGCCTCGGCAAGCGCGGATGACACCGTGCGGTTATGGGATATGGTCAGTGCGACGCTGGCTATGGAACTGGCCCACCCCGCTCCGGTGAATGCGGTGCGCTTCTCACCGGACGGACTCCGGCTGGCAACGGCGGCGGATGATGGCCTTGTACGCGTCTGGCAAATCGGGGCGCAGGATGCGGTTGTGCTGGCGGGGTACAGCGGGCCGCTGGTCGCCCTGGCCTACAGTCCCGATGGGCGCGTCCTGGCGGCTGCGGATTCGGTCAATGTGATCCGGTTTTGGGATGGCACGACGGGCGCGGAACTGGCCTCTGCACCCTATGGCGGGCAAAGCCTGGGACGCGCTGCCGCCGATCTGGTCTTCAGCCCCGACGGAACCGTCCTCGCCCTGCTGATGGCGTCTGACGACAGCCAATCCAGCGCCATCGAACTATGGGGCGTGAAATGAGAGGCGTCGCTGCTGACCACGCCCTTACCTGTGGCTACAGATAAAACTCAACACACTCGATCAACCACTGCTTGATTCTATCGGGTAACTGGCCGCACTCGGTGTGGAACATGGCATGTTCCAGGTATTCCTGCGTGCCGTGATAGCGGTTCACATCGATCCGGCTGTATTTGCCAAGAAGATCATCCTGGTTAGGCAGTCCTACCGCCAGCCCTACTGAATCAAGGGTTTTCTGGCGACCCGTGTAACTCTCGACACCGGTTTTGACCGTATCGATAATCAAATGGCGCTGTTCGGCGGGGGTTCTGCCGCAGTTCAGGATTTCGCCAATCAACCCGGCTAAAGCACTCAGCACTTCGCACATCCGGTGCTTTCTCAAATCGTCCGGTGACCAGTCGGGCACCCGTTCATCGAACCGTCTCCCCCAGCCGCGAACCACTACCGCCCCATCGGGCGTGAAGCCCAGATTCGCACTTCCCCCATTGACGTGGCGCACCAGATCGCCATTGAACATCTCGCGGTTAACATGCTGAAGCAGCCGGAACAGGCTCTCAACCCCTTTGAGGAATACACGATCCCCCTGCATGCCACGGTGGAGATAGATGGCAGGGTGGTGATTTAAGGGTTCGCGATAGACCAGGAACCCGCCCTTCCAGCGGGGAATAACGAACTGCCCCCTGATCAACACAGCCGGGATTCCGCCTGAATTCCCAAGCAGCCCTGAGGCATGGTTCATCCGCTTATGGATGTGCACAGACAGGGGCAGCGCCAGCCCGCCCTGCACCTCAGCATAGCCAATATCTTCCTTGACTAAAAATCCATCGCGCAGAGCAAAATGGTGTGTGAAGGATGGGCGATGGGCGTCCGGATTGGGTAGATGGTAGGCCACTTCATTTCCCGACCACAGCCGAGGCGTGCCGCCACCAATAACGGTAATGACCTCACCGGGCAGACCTGCGAAAAACAGCTTGATTTTTCGCGTCCAGGCAGCGGGGCGCGGCCTTTCAGCGAGATAAACAGAGGACGGATAACCACCCTTGAGCACGTCCAAAAGTGCGTCAATGATCTTCCGCGGTACGTCGCTCTCCCAGTCACAGAATGCGGAGACAACCTGTGAGCGTTCAAACTCGTAACGCAGAACATCCTGAATATTCCACTCTGATTCGTGGGCTGGAAATGGAGAATAATCGACAGTTTTGCTCGACGTAGACATGCCCCACCTCTTTTCAGCTGTATTCTGCTACTTCTATTGTAATCCTGTTTTTCACAACTGTGTGAAAAAAAGCGCGACTTCTATTCGCCGCGCTGTTCTCAGCTAAGATGGAGCACAAGGCCCTGATTCGGTCCAAGTGTGAGGGTTGCTAAATTACATCACGAATGCCAGCAGAATTGCCAGCGTGATCATACTCAACACCGTGCTGACAGCGATGACCGCCGTCACAAATTCCGCGTCGCTGCCAAACTCAGCGGCCAGCACCGCGCTCATCACAGCGGTAGGCATCCCGGCCTGTGTGATCGAGACCTGCCGCTCCAACCCTGTAACGCCCAGAATCAGGGCCAGCACGACAGCAATTAACGGGGAAGCCACCAGCCGCAGCCCGGCTGCCGTCAGGATGTTGCGCATTTTGCCCCGCACGGAGGAGCGCGAAAGCTGCATGCCCAGCACGACCAGCATCACCGGGATCGCCGCGTCGCTCAGCAAAGACACGGAGCGCTCAACCGGCAGGGGCATCTTAAAATTGGTCACATTGATGATCAACCCGACCAGCGCGGCGTAGGGCAGCGGGACCTTGAAGGCGTTCGCAATCGCCTGGCGCGTCGGAACGGTATCCAGCGGAGGCAAAATAGACGCCGAGCGTGTTGGAAATCACCACAGTGACTACAAAATAGACAATCGCCGGATCCTCGCCCGCCTCACCAAACGCAAAACGGCTGAGTGGGATGCCGTAATTTCCCGCGTTGATCAAGCCAGCACTTAGAATAAACGCGCTTGCGGTACGCCGATCCAGACGGAGCAGCCGGGCCACAATGATGGCAACCAAAATAATCAGCAGTGAGTTGAGGACAGCCATCGCTGCTACCGCTCCTGCTTCCCCGGCGTTTAGCTTCGAGTTTGCCATCCCGTCAAGCACCAGGAACGGCGAAAAGATATAGACAGTAGACCGTGCCAGTGACTTCGAATCAAAGTTCAGTCTGCGGTCAATAAAAACGGCTAATAAGACGATCAGAACGATGGGCGCAATAACACTATAGACTGCATCGAGAAGGATGGACATTAGTCTTTATCGAGTTCTCCCACGCGCAGAACCTTCAGAAAATTCGTCTGCCCGCCGATGCCAAATGGCACACCGCCAATGATGATCATCGTGTCGTCAATCGCCACCATGCGCGACTCACGGGCCGTCCTGGTGACAACATCGATCATCTCGTCAATCGTCTTAAACTGGTCTACCAGGATCGGTGTGACACCCCAAACCAACGCCAACCGGTTATAGGTCACACGGTTAGGCGTCACTGCCAGGATCGGCGTGTAGGGACGTTCGCGGGCCACGCGCCGCGCCGTATAGCCGGACCATGTGCTGGCGACAATCAAACGCGCGTCGAGCATTTCAGCCATTTCGCACGTCACATGGCTGATCGCTGCCGGGACAGAGCGCCGCTTCTCGATCTTGAGTTCTTCCAGGCTCAGAGTCTTATGGTGCAGTTCGGCATGCTGGTGCAGATACTGCTCGGCAATCTGGGCGATGCTGGACATCATTTCAATGGATTGCAGCGGATATTTACCCACTGCCGTTTCGCCAGAAAGCATGACGGCATCAGTCCCGTCAAAAATAGCGTTGGCGACGTCACTGGCTTCGGCACGGGTCGGGCGCGGATTCTCGATCATGCTGTTGAGCATCTGCGTTGCCGTGATGACCGGTTTGCCTGCCTCGTTGCAGCGCCGGATGATATTTTTCTGGTGAACTGGGACCTGTTCGGCAGGCGTTTCAACACCGAGATCGCCGCGCGCTACCATGATTCCATCGGACTGTTCCAGGATCGCGTCAAAATTGGCAATCGCCTCGGCCTTCTCGATCTTGGCGATCAGCGCTACATCGCCGTCCAGGTGGCGGACCAACCAGCGCAGTTCGCGCATATCATCGGCAGTACGCACAAAGGAGAGCGCGATGTAATCAACCTTCTGCTCCAGCGCAAATTTAACGTGTTCGCGGTCCTGCTCCGTAATCGAGGAGAGTGAGAGCGTCGTATCGGGCGCGCTGACGCCCTTGCGCGACTTGAGCGGCCCACCCGTGACCACCTCACAGGTTACATCCGTCCCGCGCTTGGCCTGCACGACAAATTCCATCTGCCCGTCATCGATCAACAGGCGATCCCCCAGTTTAAGATCGCGCAGCACGTCAGGATGCGGCATAGGGACAACAAACGGCTGCTCCGGATCAAGCCCCTCGGTGCGCGGCGTCAGAGTCACGCGGTCACCCTCGGTCAGTTCCAGCGGCTCTTGTACCAGGGTTCCCAACCGCAGTTTGGGGCCTTGCAAGTCGGTCATAATAGCAACGACAGCATCTTCTTCGTCTGCCAAGCGGCGGATCGACGCGATATTGCGAGCGTGCGCTTCATAATCACCGTGGCTGAAATTGATGCGCGCCACGTCCATTCCGGCCCGGATCATCGCCCGCAGCATACCCGCATCCTGCGAGGCAGGCCCAATCGTGGCGACAATCTTGGTGCGCTTCTGATAATCGTGCAGTGCTGTTCCCACCTGGAGAGTCCTTTCTGTCGACCATCAGGGCGGGTCAGAAACCTGCCCCTACCCTTGAACTGTAGGGGCGAGTTTGTTAACCCGCCCTGATTTCCTGAATTCCAATTGTTTCGTGTGATTTACAGCGTGCGTTTGATGTTCGGGAAGGCGTTCTTGCCCGCGTAGGTCGCCGCTGAACCCAGCATCTCTTCGATGCGCATCAGTTGGTTGTACTTCGCGATCCGGTCCGAACGGGCGGGCGCGCCGGTTTTGATCTGGCCCGCGTTGAGGGCAACGACGACATCGGCAATCGTCGCGTCTTCGGTCTCGCCTGAACGGTGGCTGACCACGACGGTCCAGTTATGGATCTGGCTCAGGTGGCTGGCGGCGAAGGATTCAGTCACCGTGCCGATCTGGTTCAGTTTGCACAGCAGGCTGTTGCAAGCGCCAAGCTTGATCGCTTTCGCGACGCGCTCCGGGTTCGTGACCAGCAGGTCATCGCCAACGATCTGCACCTGGTCGCCAACGGTCTTGCGCAGCAGCACCCAGTTATCCCAGTCATTCTGATCGAGGCCGTCTTCCAGCGAAATAATCGGATACTTGGCCATCCAGTCCGCCCAGAACGCGACCATTTCTTCACCGCTCAGGCTGCGGCCTTCTTTTGCCAGGACGTACTTGCCGTCATGGTAAATCTCGCTCGCGGCGGGGTCAAGCGCGATGAAAATCTGCTCGCCGGGGATATAACCCGCTTTTTCAATCGCTTCGAGGATCACTTCAATCGCGCCCGCATTGCTGGGCAGGCTGGGAGCAAAACCACCCTCATCACCAACCGTCGTGCGGTGGCCCTTGCTGCTGAGGACTTTCTTCAGGCTCTGGTAAATCTCCGCGCACCAGCGAACGGCTTCGTGGAAGTTTTCCGCGCCGACGGGCATGACCATAAATTCCTGGAAGTCGGTGCTGTCAGCCGCGTGCTTGCCGCCGTTGAGGATGTTCATCATTGGCACGGGCAGGGTGTGGGCATAAACGCCGCCCAGGTAGCGATAGAGGGGCAGGCCCACGCTGTCGGCTGCCGCGTGTGCCACTGCCAGAGACGCGCCGAGGATCGCATTTGCGCCCAGTTTGGCCTTGGTTGGCGTGCCGTCCAGCTCGATCAGCATCTCGTCGATGCCCTTCTGGTCGGTGGCATCCCAGCCAAGCAGTGCTTCAGCAATTTCGTCGTTCACGTTGTCAACGGCTTTGAGCACGCCCTTGCCACCGTAGCGCTTCTTGTCGCCGTCGCGCAGTTCCACCGCTTCATATTCACCCGTGCTGGCACCGCTGGGCACAATCGCCCGGCCCCAACTGCCGTCGTCCAGCAGTACTTCGACTTCAACAGTCGGGTTTCCACGCGAGTCCAGAACTTCGCGGCCAATGACGTTTTCAATAATAGACATGGCTTAACATTCTCCTTGATGCTTTTATAGACAGTTGTATTGCACACAACGAGCCGGGCACAGCGCCCAGCTCAGGAATTTTCCTCACCCCGCCCGAGCAAGCTCGGCTCCCCTCTCCAACACGGGCAGGAGAGGGGATTATTATTGGGGTGCTAGAGGCCCAGATCGTGCAGCAGGCCCGCGTAGTCCATGTGTTCAGAAAGCATGGCCTGGAAGCGGCTCAACTTCTCCGGCTGGCCCAGGCTGGTTTTGCCAAACACGCCTTCGACCTTCTCAATCGCTTCGAGCGTGCTGTCCGGGACGAGCAGGACGGCGACGTTCAGCTCTTCGGCGCGCTTGAGGATCGTGGAGGTCGGCTGGAGATTGCCCGTCAGGACCAGGCAGGTCGTGCTGGTTTCCAGCGCGGCGGCCTGGATATCCGTGCGGTCGCCGCCTGTGAAGACGGCTTTATTCAACTGGCGGCGGAAGCGCGGCAGCGCGGCTTCAACCGACATCGCGCCGACGCTCATGTGCTCAACCAGCCGTTCGCGCAAGTGCGATCCGGTCAAAACCTTAGCGCCCAGAGCGTCAATGATCTCGCCCACGCTCAACGCGCGCAGATACGGGTCGAAGGGCAGCACGCCGTATACCTTGATGCCCTGCGCTTCAACAAACGGGACCAGCTTTTCGCGGATGTACTTCATGTCTTCGCGCGGGACGCCGTTGATCACCACGCCCAGCAGCAGATCACCGACACCCAGGCGGCGCTTCGAGGCGAGAATATCGTCCAGAACGCACATTCCGGCGAGGCACTGCTCGCCCTGGAAGCTGACGACGCTCAGTGCCGGAACCTTCAGTTTTTCAACCACGCTCAGCGTGTTCAGCCCGACGGCATAGCCTTCACGCATGCTTGAGCCGCCTTCCATCAGCACGATGTCTTTGTCTTCACCCGCCGCCTGAATTGCCTGCTCAATTTCGCCCATCAGGTCACGGTCCATCGTGCCATCGAACACAGAGGCAAGCAGTTCGCTGGTGATAATTACCGGGGAAAGTTCCCAGGGGGGCGTGTCGAGGCCCAGAGTCCGCCGCACAAAGTCGGCATCTTCGTCGAGCACGCGCCCGCCTGCTTCGTAGGGCTGCGTGCTGACTGGCTTGATATATCCAACCTTCAGACCCGCCGCCTGCATCCGCAAGCCCAGCCCCAGACTCAGCGCGGTCTTGCCGGAAAACGTACTGACCGAAGTAATGTACAGACTTTTCATGTCCTTTTACCCTTTACCGTTGCAGCCCTAGCTCTTCAGTACCAGGCGCATATCCAGCGCAATTGCTCCACGCCCGCTCTCATAAACCATCAGCGGGTTAATATCCATCTCGACAATTTCCGGGAAATCAGTCACTAACTGCCCAATACGCAGCAGAGTTTCGATCATCGCCTCGCGGTCCGCCGGGGGGCGACCACGCACGCCGCGCAGCAGTGCATTGGCACGAATTTCATCCAGCATCTTTTCGGCGTCTTGTTTTCCAAATGGAGCAATGCGGAAGGTGACGTCCTTCAGCACTTCTACCAGAATACCACCTAACCCAAAAGTCACCAACGGGCCGAACTGCGGGTCGCGGTTCATGCCGACCAGCACTTCCGTGCCATCCATCGGGACCATCTGCTGGACGAGGCAGCCCCAGATGCGCGCATCGGGCACGTAGCGAGTCGCCCGGTACACAATCAGATCGAACGCGTCGCGCACGTCCGCCGCGCTGCGCAGCCCGACCTTCACGCCGCCGACGTCGGTCTTGTGCAGAATGTCCGGGCTGGAGATCTTCAACACCACCGGATAGCCGATCTCATTGGCAATCTGTACCGCCTGATCAGCGTTTTCGGCTAACCGGCTGGCGGGCAGTCGCAGGCCATAGGCCTCGGCAACGGCGCGGCTTTCAAGCTCACCAACGCTCACGCGACCGTCGGCACGCACGTCGCCAAAGACCTTGCGGACGGATTCCTGATCCACGTCAAAACGAACCAGTATCCGCATCGGGGCGAGACTGGGCCTCGCGGTAATCTCGCATCGCCGCGAAAGCGCCCGCTGCCTGTTCAGGGAACCGGTAGTTCGGGATTTCATAGCTGGAGAGAATATCGACGCCGGCTTTGGCCCGAGCTTCACCCATAAACGCGCACAGGATCGGCTTTGTGATGCCCTTTTCGCGCATACGGACGCTGAGCTGTCCAATGGCGTTCGCTGTCTCAACAATTTCCGTCATGGCCTGCGGGGTGACAATGCACAGCAGCCCGTCTACGTTAGGATCCGCTGCGACCAGTTCCATCGCTGCCGCATAGCGGTCACTGCGGGCATCACCCAGCACGTCCACCGGGTTATGCGCGCTTCCCGCTTCGGGAATGGTCGTCTTTAATTTTTCAGTCGTTTCTTTTTCGAACCGGGACAGGCGCAGTCTTGCGCGTTCCAGCGTATCGGTTGCCAGAATGCCAGGGCCGCCCGCGTTCGTGACAATCGCGATCCGGTCGCCGATCAGCAGCGGCTGGTCAGCGAACGCGCGCGCATTGTCGAACAGTTCTTGCAGCGTATTCATGCGCAGGATGCCGGACTGGTAGAAGGCAGCATCATAAGCCTGCTGCGATCCAGCCAGCGACCCGGTGTGGCTGGACACCGCGCGCGAACCAGACTCGGTGACGCCGCTTTTCAGGACCAGAATGGGTTTCTTGCGGCTGACTTCACGCGCCACGCGGATAAACTCTTGCCCTTTCGGCACGCCTTCAACATAGGCCAGGATCACGCGGCTTTCCGGGTCATCGGCCCAGGCTAACATCAGGTCAATTTCGCTGATGTCGGCTTTGTTGCCCAGGCTGACGAACTTGCTGAATCCCAGGTCTTTGGCAGCCAGTGACCAGTCGAGGATAGCGGTTTGCAGCGCCCCCGACTGCGACATGAAGGCGATGCTGCCGCGCGGCGGCGTTCCGGCGGCAAAGGTGGCGTTGATGGGTGTCGCCGTGTCGATAATTCCCAGGCAGTTCGGACCGATCACGCGGATGCCATACTCTTTGGCGATTTTAACAACTTCCTGCTCGCGTTCCACGCCTTCAACACCAGATTCGCGGAATCCGGCGCTGATCACGACAACAGCCGGAATCCCCTTTTCACCGCACTGCTGCATGGCTGCTGGGACGTGATTGTAGGGGATCACGATCACGGCGAGATCGGGCGTTTCGGGCAGGTCGAGAACAGACGGGTACGACTTATGCCCATAGATTTCGGCAGCGCCGGGGTTGATCGGATAAATGTTACCCTTGAAGCCCGACTTGATCACGTTAGCAAGCACGCTATAGCCGAGCTTGCCAGGGGTCGAACTGGCTCCAATGATTGCAACTGCGTTGGGTTGGAAAAACGCTTCTAGCATACAGACTCCCCAAGAGGATATATCAAGCTAATATACAGCATATTAGCCTACCGCAATCAAGTACAGTGGAGTTACACGGCCCGGAAACAATGTGGATTGAGAATGCAGAGCATCCGGTAAGTGCAGCGGAAAAACCTGTGTTTTTCTTCACATTCAGGCCATTATACCCTCCGCCATGTTTCCCGCCACAGAGAGAAGTCACCCCCCCAACCGTCAAATGACATACCGCTGACAAATGGGATGAAATCAGGTAAAATCAACCACAATATTCTAAAAGGTAATCAGAGAAATTCACAGGCAATCGCATGAAGCACATCTACCTTGATCACAGCGCGACCACCCCGCTCGATGCCCGCGTCTTAGAGGCGATGATGCCCTATTTTGGCGTCCACTTCGGCAATTCGTTGGCTGTGCACAGCTTTGGGCAAGAGGCGGAACGCGGCGTTGAGGACGCTCGCGCACTGGTTGCTCGCCTGCTGCGCTGCACGCCCCACGACGTTATCTTCACCAGCGGCGGCACCGAGAGCAATAACCTGGCGCTGCGCGGTCCGGCCCAGTTTGCCCGCGTCCAGGGGCGGCCCTTCACCCTGATCACCAGCCCGGTTGAACACGAAGCGATCAGCGGCACAGCCCGCCAACTGCGCGAGGTGCTCGGCGCGTCACTGCGCATCGTCAACGTGGATCGGTATGGCCGCGTCGCGCCGGACGATCTGCGCGCCGAACTGCAAAGTCTACCCGCCAACGGGATCGCGCTGGTCAGTCTGATGCACACCAACAACGAGATTGGCACCGTCAACCCGATCCGCGATCTGGCGGCGGTTGCCCACGAACACGGCGCACTGTTTCATACGGATGCCGTGCAGGCAGGCGGACTGTTCGATCTGGATGTAGACGAGCTGGGCGTTGATCTGCTCTCCCTGTCGGCGCACAAATTTTATGGACCAAAGGGCATGGGTCTCCTGTTCCTGCGCGATAGCGTGCCGTTCATGAGTTCGCAGACCGGGGCCAAACACGAAGATCACCGCCGGGCCGGGACACACAACACGCCGGGCATCGTCGGTACGGCGCGCGCCCTGGAACTGGTCCGCCTGGAACAGCCGGAAGCGGCTCCCCGTCTCACTGCCCTGCGGGATCGCCTGTTTGCCGGAATCCTGGAGCATGTGCCGGACGCCGAAATCACCGGACATCCCACGGATCGCCTGCCGGGACACGCCAGTTTTGTCTTCCAGTATGTTGAGAGCAACACGCTGCTGATGCACCTCGACCAGCGTGGAATCGCCGGATCGTCGGGAAGCGCCTGCAAGGTCGGCAATCCGCAGCCTTCCAGCCTGCTGCAAACATTGGGCTTTGGCCCGTCCTGGACGCGCAGCGGATTTACGGCTGACCATGGGCCGTTCGACGACAGATGAAGATATCGATATCGTGCTCGACACGCTGCCCGAAGCGGTCGCCCGCATCCGCAAGATCGCCACAATTGCCGCGTCGTCAGGATAACATAGGACCATAGGATGCCACACGCCTTGGAAATTGCCGTTTATTGCGATATTGTTGGCGCGCTTACATCCCGGCTCACAGGAGACAAAGTCCAATGCGTGAATTGATGCAGTCTGCCTCAGAACGAGCAATCCGCTATATGGAAGAGGTCAATCAGCGCCGCGTTTCGGCAGCGCCCGAAGCGCTGCTGCGCCTGCGCGAACTAGACACCCCTACCCCGGAAGGGCCGGGCGATCCTCTGGCGATGGTAGCCCTGTTGGACGAGATCGGCTCCCCGGCGACGATGACGACGACCAGCGGACGTTTTTTTGGATTTGTGATTGGCGGGGCGCTGCCCGGCACAGTCGCCGCGAACTGGCTGGCATCGGCCTGGGATCAAAATACAGGTCTGTTTGTTGCCGGACCTATCTCCACCAAACTGGAACAGGTTTCGCTGCGCTGGCTGGTCGACATCCTCAAGCTGCCGCCTGAAACTGGAGCCGGATTTGTGACCGGGGCGACGATGGCAAACTTCACGACTCTCGCTGCGGCGCGGCATGCCATGCTCAAAAAAGCAGGCTGGGATGTCGAGGCGGATGGGCTGTTTGGCGCGCCTCCGATCACGGTGGTGATCGGCGCAGAGGCTCATCCTACGCTGATCAAATCGCTCGGTCTGATTAGGATTGGGCCGCAGCCGCGTGGTCACCGTTCCCGCCGACGATCAGGGGCGGATGCGTGTCGATGCCTTCCCCGCCCTTTCCGGTCCGGCGATTGTCTGCGTTCAGATTGGAAATGTAAACACGGGCGCATTTGACCCGGTGGAAGAACTGATCGAAAAGGCGCATGCCGCCGGGGCGTGGGTTCATGTGGATGGCGCATTCGGATTGTGGGCGCGCGCCTGCCCATCGAAAGCAACTCTGGCAAAAGGGGCCGAGAACGCCGATTCCTGGGGAACCGACTGCCATAAGTGGCTGAATGTGCCTTACGACAGTGGGTTGGCTTTTGTGCGAGACGCGGAAGCCCTGCGCGCGGCGATGTCGCCTGACGGCGGCCTATCTGCCCCAGACTGAGGACCGCGAGCCGTCGCAGTTTGTTCCCGAACTCTCGCGGCGGGCACGCGGCGTGGAAGTCTGGGCGGCATTGAACATCCTGGGCAGACAGGGCGTCGCCGATCTCGTGGAGCGCTGCTGCCGCCATGCTACTCGCTTTGCCGAGGGATTGTCCGCCGCCGGATATACCATTCTGAACGACGTTGTGTTGAATCAGGTGCTCGTCTCGTTTGGAGACGCTGACAAAACCAATCGGGTGATTCGCGGCATTCAGGACGATGGAACGTGCTGGTGCGGCGGGACGTCCTGGCATGGGCACACCGCCATGCGGATCAGCTGTCAGTTCGTGGGCTACGACTGAGGACGATGTCGAGCGCAGCCTGGACGCCATGATTCGGATCGCTAAGGAAGCGTAGTTTTTGAGGATCGTGCATGTCTGCAAAGAAACCGCGTGTCGTCGTCGCCATGAGCGGCGGCGTGGATAGTTCGGTAGCGGCGGCGCTGCTGGTCGAGCAGGGCTACGACGTGATCGGCATGATGATGCGCCTCTGGTCGGAAGACTGCGGCGAGGACGGCGGCGGCGTCCAATCGCTGCTGCACGCCCAGCCAGATGAACGATGCGCGCCGGATTGCCGATCAGTTGGGCATCCCGTTCTACGTGATCGACACGCAGGATGTGTTTCGCCGCACGATCGTGCAGTTTTTCATTGATCGTTATGCGGCAGGCGACACGCCGAACCCCTGCATCGAATGCAACCGCCACATCCGCTTTGAATGGCTGCTCAACCACGCGCTGGCGGCTGGATGCGGATTATCTCGCCACCGGACACTATGCCCGCGTCGAGCACCTGCCCGACGGCTCCGCCCGCCTGCTCAAAGGGCTGGATGAGGCGAAAGATCAGAGCTACGTGCTGAGCGTGATCAATCAGGAAAAACTGCGCAAGGTGCTGTTCCCGGTGGGTGACTATGCCAAGCCGAAGGTGCGCGAGATTGCCGCCGCGAAGGGTCTGCCCGTCGCCTCCAAACACGACAGCCAGGATTTATGCTTCCTGGCGGATAACGACTACCGCCGTTTTTTGAGCCAGCACGCCCCTGCCGCCATGACTCCCGGCCCGATCCTGACCCGCGACGGGCGTGAACTCGGCCAGCATACGGGCCTGCCCAATTACACCATCGGTCAGCGCAAGGGGATCGGCGTCAGCGGCGGGACAGAACCGCTCTACGTGCTCGAAACGGACGCGGCCCGCAACGCGCTGATCGTCGGCACGCTGGACGGAACTGGGCCGCAGCAGTCTGATCGCCGGGCGGGTCAACTGGATATCGGGGATCGCCCCGTCCGAGCCGTTCCGCGCCGAGGTGAAAATCCGCTACAAGGCGCGCCCTGCCCCAGCAACCGTGACTCCCCTGCCGGATGATCGCGTCTCGGTGACGTTTGACGAGCCGCTGCGCGATATCACGCCCGGTCAGGGCGCAGTATTTTACGAGGGTGATGTGTGTCTCGGCGGCGGGATCATCGCACAGGTAAAATAGCTGTCTACCCTAATCGTAGGAACGAGCACATCGAATCGTAGCCTGATCGTACATAGTAACGGCTGTGATTTTGAGACGATATGTTGTTGTCAATTGGTACGAATGGAAGTATGCGCCTCCCCGTGCTACCCGCTCGTCTCCCCTTGTGTACTCGCTATTCTCTCGTCCGTCATTCGCATCATAAGGATAAGGGCGGTAGAAAGAACTCGTATATTCCCAAAAATTGCCGAGCATGTCGAGCGCTCCGACCCACGACACACCCAACGGGCGGCTGCCTACATCATACGATTCATTCCTACCAGCACCGTATTTTCCAGCAATATAGTCTTCCTCCCATTCATTGCCCCAGGGATACCTTAAGCTATTTGGCCCACGTGCAGCATACTCCCATTCTGCTTCTGTGGGCAGCCGGGCACGCCGCCACTGACAGTAAGTTACAGCGTCAATCCAGGAAACATAGTTGATGGGCTGAGTAGGACGTGTTGATTTTTCGTTGGGGTAATCGTCTCGACAGACTGCTGCTTGAATACATTCCTCATACATTGCTCTGGTAACTTCTGTCTTGTCAATCCAGAAGGGTGAGTCAAAACAGATAGTATGAACGGGCCATTCATCCTCGTTTCCCACTGAACTACCCATCCAAAAACAGCCAGCAGGAACCAATACCATGTCTACTCCATCAAATTGCTCAATAACCGGGTTCCAACGCGTTAGTTCTGCAACTTGCGTCAAAGTTGCCCTAAATTCAGATGGAGACTGTGTGCTAGAAGTAGCCGGTAGAAATATGCCACCTGAGACAAGAGTTGCCCTATAGTTCTGCACAAGTGCGAGTAGGGTTGCTTGTTCCTGGGCTGCATTTTGAAATGAAGAGATGGCTGTTCCGGTCCCCTGAAGATCAAGTCTCTGGCCTTCTAATACTGCTTTCTGAGTTGATACCAACGCTTGTTGTGTGTACGCAACTTGCTGTTTTTCTTGTGCATCACGTGACGTCAAAATTGCCATTATTGTTATGAGACCAGAAGCTAAAAAAACGAGGGTAAACACGATTATGCCACGACGCAAATAGGCTATTCGTCTTATAATCGCTTCTTTAGAATCATTATTCATAAGCTTGTATTTTTCCCCCTTATCGAGTTCATAGAAGCGTATTTAGCAATTCTAGTCCGATGATAGAATTAGTGGTAAACAGACTATTGACTTTCGCACCCGATCAGGGTGCATCTTTTATGATGGGGATATCTGTCTCGGCGGCGGGATCATCGGGCGGGTGGAATAAAAAACCTCCTGGTCAGCACATAGACCAGGAGGTTTTGAGGTCTGCCACGTTTCGTTTTCGGCTGGCGCAATCGCTTCACAGGGTCAAAATCTGCTGCCGCGTGCCAGCGCGTCGCGCACAAGCTGCGCCCGCGTGCTGAGTCCCAGTTTTTCCATACCCCGCGCCCGGTAGGTCTCCACCGTTTTGACGCTCAGCGACAGTTGGTCGGCAATTTCGCTGTCGGTATAACCCAGCGCGACCAGCCGCAGTACATCAACCTCGCGCGCAGAGAGGTTCTTCCACGGATCATCGCTGCCGTCAACCGGGGAACTACCTTCCGCCTCACTATTGAGTAGTTTGTCCATCATGGCGGAATGCACATAAATTTCGCCGCGCATCACAGCCCGGATCGCGTTCAACAGTTCGCTGTCGACGGCCTTCTTGACCACATAACCTGCTGCGCCGAAAGCCAGCGCCTGCCGCAGATAACTTTCGTCGTCATGCATGGCCAGCACCAGCACCTTACTGCGCGGCGCAATTCCTTTGATCGTGCGCAGAACTTCCAATCCGCTGATGCCCGGCATGGTCAGATCGAGCAGGATAATGTTGGGCTGAAGTTCTTCCGCCAGAGTCAGCGCCCGCACGCCGTTTTGAGCTTCCCCGACCACCTTCAGATCCGGCTGCCCATCGAGCAGCAGCTTGAGTCCTGCCCGCAGAACAGCGTGATCGTCAGCCAGCAGAATGCTGGTGGTTCCGGTTTGATTCTGTGCTCCCATCGTGTCGTTCCTTGTGCAATTCCGGCAGTTCGACAAACAAACTCGTGCCGTGTTCTGCCTCAATCGTGAGCTTTCCCCCTAGGAGTTCTGCCCTCTCGCCGCTGGTCAACAGGTTCGCCCGAACTACTTTATCTGGCACGCAATCAGGAAAGGTGTCAGCCAGCACTCGCCACCGACCAACAGCGCTCGAATATCCGCGACAACCGCCTGCCATCTGGTTTCAAGAACAAGCCCTTTTCTGTCTTATATTTTTAATAATGCGCTTCTTTATTTTAGCACAAATGAGCTAACGCCACAATGAATACGCCATTTGGCGCATAGACTTGGGCTATTGAATAAAGGTAGGATTTAGCTTGTCTTGCCCTGCACAAACAACAATTGAGGAAACTATGGCATATCATCTTAAAAGAAGTGGGGTTATCCTGGCCATACCCCTAGTGATTATCGGAACCATTCTCCTAGTCTCCACCTTTTCACAATCCACTCACAGCTATGCGGCAGGTCCCAACAGCAGCGGCCCGTTATACGCCAGCACAGAAGAAGCGGCGCTGCCCATAAGCCAGGACATGGCGGGAATGGATATGTCCACCGCGGTTAGCCCGGATCACGATCACCCGGTTGCCGAAGCGCCCGTGAACGCTGATCCCAACAGCGCTATGGCCGGGATGGAGATGCCCGCTGACACCGAGCACGCTCATGCAGACGAAGATGTGCCCGTGAGCGCTGGTCCCAGCAGCGCGATGACCGGGATGGATATGCCCGCCGAAGACTCTCATGACGCGGCGGACGATCACAGCGCGGATGCCGATCACGAGCACGCCAGCAGTGAAGAAGGCGAGCATGGGGGCATGCACATGGACCCAAAGATTGGCTACATAGGCATCGAAACCAAACAAGATATTTCAGACGCCGAACTGGATGCATATGTCGCGCGCGTCCAGAAAGAGGCTTATAAAAAGGGCGATCTCGACCAGATTCGCTTTGTGATCTTTGGTTTGATGTTTGTCGTGCTTTATCTCGCCTTCGCCAAGATCAAGACCGGGGATTTCAGCAACCGCCTGCGCAATGCGCTGGACTGGCATACATTGGGTACAGTGACAGGCTTCATTCTCATCTTCCTGATCATTCCATCGGGCATCGTCATCACCTTCTACTTTATGCCTACGTCAACAGAAGCCTATTCCAGTGTCGAAAAAATGACAGACCAGCCGGTGCTTAACTTTTTCCGCAACCTGCATAACTGGTCGAGCGAGATTTTTATCGTCCTGTCGCTGCTGCACGCGGCGCGCACCGTCTCGACACGCACCTTCCTGGGCAAGCGAAAGCTGATCTGGCTGTTGGGTGCCGTCGCTATCGTCGTGGGCTGGATCGCTTTCCTATCCGGCACATTCATGCGCGCCGACCAGGAAGCCCTGGAAGGGTTCGAGCACATGATGTATTCCTTTACCCTGGTGCCGCTGGGCAGCGCCATCTCGGACTTTTTCTCTGGCGAGTACGCCATGATGAAGCTGACGGCGCTGCATATCGGCGTGACGATGTTCATCATCGCGCTCACGCTGGTTTTGCATGTGCTCATGCGTAAGGTGCACGTTCTCGTCACGCAGCGCTGGAAGAAGGCCCTTGTTTATTCCCTGGCGCTCACCTTGCTGCTGGTCACGCAGAGCGTCATGATGGAAGCCCCCTTTGTCCGGGGGCCTGCCAGCGGCCCAACCGTATCTGGCATCGAAGCGACCAAACCGCCGTGGCCGATCTACTTCCTGATCCAGGGTGAGAACTGGTTTGGTGCAAATGCGATGGTCGCCATCCTTGCTATCGCCTTCACACCGCTGATCGTGTTCCCCTATTTCGTCGAATTTCTGCCCCTGAGCAGAGCGCGCAAAGGGCGGGTCGGAGAGATCTTATTCTACGCGGGTGTCTTCCTGATGATCGGCATCTCCTATATTGCCGCCGCAGGCCAAATCAAGGCGCATATCTTCTAGGAAGTAGCCAAAGTTTAGCTGTGCTCATGAGTCCCGGCCCCAACAGCCAGGAACTCATTTTGCTTCATCCGTCCAGGTGTGGAGAATTGAACTGGCCTGTTCTTTTCGTCGCGCATATTTCACAGGAGGAACATGATGATGGATACCGTGATCGATCAGGCGAGAATGATACTTGAAACAACCGCTGCCCGGTGGGGAGTCGCTCACGCGTCACCTCCCCGCCAATTTGCTGACCTGCCAGCCCACCCCCGGTGAATGGTCGGCAGTGGAATGTTTGCAGCATATCGTTGATACGGAACCTGTCTTTCGCTACCGGATGCAGTGCCTGTTGGAGGGCAAAGACTTCCCTGGCTTTGATCCGGACTGCCAGGGGACAAAATCAAATGTCTCGCAGTCGGCCACCGATTTGGCTGCCGAATTCGCCCTGCTGCGGGCCGAAGGTCTCCGGGTACTAGCGACCGTGAAACCCACCGACCTGGATCGAACAGCCCGCCACCAGGAATTAGGAATCGTCACGATGAGCCAACTACTCCACGAATGGGCGGCGCACGATCTCAACCATACGATTCAGGCCGAACGCGCTCTGATGCAGCCCTTCATTGCGGGCTGCGGTCCCTGGCAGTCCTATTTTGCCGATCACAATATAATGAAATAAG
This sequence comes from uncultured Chloroflexia bacterium, assembly GCA_963753545.1. Lineage (GTDB taxonomy): Bacteria > Chloroflexota > Anaerolineae > Aggregatilineales > Aggregatilineaceae > CAVWCQ01. The sequence continues at coordinate 1,984,205 of CAVWCQ010000008.1, read as the reverse complement.
GTCCTGCTTGATTCAATTGTTTTGAGGGTCTGAAATGGGGGGAAAGTGAAAGCACTACGTCATATCTCATTGTTGGTTTTAATTTGCCTGTTGTTGGCAGGCATAGCTCATGCCACAAGTGGCTCCCTCTCAATTGATGTTACCACGAATGGAGGCTGCGAAGGTGCGTATTTTGACCTGACAGCCATCAAGGAAAACATCACTATCACTGGATTTGAAACCGTTCTGGTGGGAACAGCCAACGTCAGCGTGTATTACAAGCCGGGCACCTATCAGGGCTTTGAAACCAACGCCGCCGCCTGGACGCTGCTGGGATCACAAACCATTACAGGCGGATCCGGCCTCATCCAGACGCTGTATCCACTGGCGGTCGGCGGCGTGACAATTCCAGCCGGACAAACGGTTGGGTTTTTGATTTACTCAAGCTCTTCGGGAGGATCCGGCTCCCTCGCAACCCGCTATGCCACAGAATTGACGCTGACCGTCTCTAACAGCGATCTGACCTTTAGCGCCGGATCGGGGGATTGTGGTGGCAGTTTTTCCACCCCCTTCGATGGATTTTTTGCCAATCGGGCCTGGCGCGGCACGGTCATCTACGGTGATCCTCCCCCCGCAACAGCGCCAGAAACACCCAGGCCGGGGCCGGATATGGTTCCCATTCCAGCCGGCTCGGTGGTGGGCAAGTTTGTCACTACGACCACGCTCTACTATGCCCCCGATTTCGCCGCTGTTACCTATCCGCCCGCAGTGATGGACGCCGGGAAAACCCTATGGGTGATCGGCACAGACAAGAGCGTTCAATTTTATCAAGTGCTGCTGTCGGGAACATTCTACTGGGTTCCGGTCGAGACGGTGGGGCCAAATGATGACTCGTTGTGGCGGAACACCCCCCTACCGACGCAGATCGTGGCTAGCCCTGAAGCGAGCAGCGGCACAACCAACGGTAGCGACCGTGACTAAGTGATTTGAACGAGGGCAGGCGGAGCATTCGCCCGCCCTCCCCTTACCCGCCGTCGGTAAACGAGGCGAAGAGCGTATTCAGCCCTTCCATGAGGGTCGGATGGGCAAAGATAGCATCGCGCAGCACGGTATAGGGCAGCTTACCCATCATGGCAATCGAGAGCGCGCTCATGATCTCGCCGCCGTATAATCCAAGCACGGCGCAGCCCAAAATCTGGTTCGTGTCGGCATCGACAACGGCCTTAACAAAGCCGCGCGCCTCGCCCGCCTCTACTGCCCGCGAGATGTAATCCATGGGGATTTTCGCCACGCGGATATGGTAGCCCTGCTCCCGCGCCTGTGTCTCCGTCAGTCCCAACGCGGCCCAGTTCGGGATCCGTATAGGCGCAGTAAGGGACCATACGATCAGTCGTGGTGCGGCTGCCGCCATCCAGCAGGTTGGCCTTGATGATGCGGTAGTCGTCGTAGGACATATGGGTGAAGGCCGGGCCACCGTTCACGTCGCCCAAGGCATACACGCCGGATACATTCGTTTCCAGCCGTTCATTGACCTTGATAAAGCCGCGCTGATCGACTTCGATCCCCGCCGCGCCCAGGTTCAAATCCTCGGTATTCGGCTTGCGGCCCAACGCTGCCAGCAGGTGCGAGCCGCTGATCGTCTTGCCATCGGCAAATGTCAGCACGATCTGACCGTTGGCCTGATCGACGCGCGTTACCTGCGTATTGAGCAGTACGGTAATGCCGTCCTCGCGGAAGATATCGGCAATAGCCCCGGCGACGTCAGCATCCTCGCGGCCCATCAACTGCGGCCCGCGTTCGATGATCGTCACCTGGCTGCCAAAGCGGCAAAACATCTGGGCGAACTCGACGCCGATGTAGCCGCCGCCCAGCACAATCAGGTGATCGGGCAGTTGGTCCAGTTCCATGATCGACGTCGAATCCAGGACTGGGACGCGATCCAACCCAGCGATGGGTGGCAGTGCCGGGCGCATCCCGCTATTGATGCAGATGATCTCGGCGCTCATCTGGCACGAGCCGCCGTCGCGCGGTTTAACCTCAACCGTCTTTGGCCCGATGAAGCGGGCATCGCCCATGATCAGATCGACGTTCTCGGCGCGATCCTGGCGGCGCTCGCTGCCGGCCCGGAAGCTGGCAACCATTGCGCCCTTGCGATCCCGCACCTCGCGCATAGAGACGAGCGCTTCCGCCGGGTGAACGCCGTACTCCGCGCCGCGCCGGGTGAGATAGGCGACGCGGGCACTGGCGATCATCGTTTTGGTGGGCGTGCAGCCGACGTTGATACACGTCCCGCCGACGTAACTGCGCTCGATCAAAGCCACTTTTCGCCCCGCTGCCGAAAAAGCCAGAGCCAAGGGGGAGCCTGCCTGCCCTGCCCCAATGATGATCGCGTCGTATTGATCAGATATACCCATAACACCCTTCCTCTTTCGTCTATTCCTTTCTTGATATTAGGGGTGCAGAACAGCGGCTGGCAAAGGGAACTATGCTACAATCCGCGTAGGAGGAATTTAATGGACGATTATGCAGGGTTCCGCGAACTCTCTCCCACGACGCTGGCTGATGTACTGGCGAACCGCGACTGTGTCATGAACATCCACATCCGGCCCCTATGGCCGCGCATGGAACGCATCGCTGGCCCCGCCTATCCGGTCCGGTGCCCGCCGGGGGATAACCTGATGCTCCACGCGGCGATCTACCGCGCCGATCCCGGATCGATTATTGTGGTGCAGGCCGGGGACGTGGAATATGCCGTGGCAGGCGGGAACGTGTGCGCCGTCGCTCAGAAGCGCGGGATCGCCGGGTTTGTGGTCGATGGTGTGGTGCGCGACCTGGGCGAAATCCGCAGAACACGCTTCCCGGTGTATGCGCGGGGCGTGAGTCCGATCCCTGGCACGAAAGCCGTGATTGATGACCTCAACGCCCCGGTCTACTGCGGCGGAGTGCTGGTCAATCCAGGCGATATCGTGGTGGCGGACGAGGAAGGAATCGTGGTCGTGCCCGCTGCACGCGCCGAGGAGATTCTCAAGGCGGCACAGGCGCGCGCCGCGAAAGACGAGGCCGAATCGTTGGAGATGTGGGAAGCGGCTCACCATGCGCGCATTGACGCGATTCTGCGCGACAAAGGATTTATGGGTTAAGACCTGTTATATTTTCACTAACAAACTATTCGAAAAAATTAGTTGATCACTTCGCCGCCGTGGCGGTCTTCCTACCCCCCCTTTTTCGGTTTCATGACTAACGGTTTCCTAACCGTATCTCTACTTCGATTTTTGCCCTGTTTTTCAGGGAGGGTATTACAAGCGGGCGCGGCAAGCAGCGCCCCTACACGGTCATCCAAGCGGCTCGGACGGTGATGAGTCTATTCTCAGAATACACCTACTTGGCTCCCAAAAATACTCCTTTAAAGTTGAACCTTAAGTACTATTATTCAGATATTGGAGAGAAAAAAGCCTAATATCCAAGCGCGTTACCGTCGGCGCGACCATCCGTGCCCGCCACATAACCGCCGTCCGGCAAGCGCCAGATGATCTGCCCGCGCCCGAAGACGTCGATATCGTCCTCGGCTTCTACCTGATGTCCGTGCTTACGCAACCCTTTGACGACAGCCGTATCTTCCACCTTGACGAACCGATCCGCCCACCAGAACCAGCGCGGAGCATCGAGCGCCGCCTGGGGCGTCATCCCATAATCGACCGTGTTGATCACTACCTGCACATGACCCTGCGGCTGCATGTGCCCGCCCATCACCCCAAATGGACCGAGCGGCTTGCCGTCCCGCGTCAAAAAGCCGGGGATGATGGTGTGATAGGGGCGCTTGCGTGGGGCAAGTTCGTTGCGGTGCCCCGGCTGCAAGGAGAAGCCACAGCCCCGATTTTGCAGCACAATCCCGGTTCCCGGCACGACGATCCCGGAGCCAAAGTTGGAAAACGTCGATTCGATCATACTGACCATCATGCCGTCTGAATCCGCGGCACAGAGGTAGGCCGTGTCACCCTGGAGCGGCTGACCGGCTTTGGGCAAAAGCGCCTTATCCGTGATCAGTTTGCGGCGCTCGGCGGCATAGTCTTTGGAGAGCAGGGCCGAAACCGGAATATTCATGGAGTCCGGATCGGCAATGTACTGTTTCGCATCGGCAAACGCTAATTTCATCGCCTCGATTTGCAGGTGATAACTCTCCACCGAATCGCGCTCCGGCAGATCGAGCCCTTCCAGAATGTTGAGCGCCATCAGGGCCGTGATTCCCTGCCCGTTCGGCGGAATCTCCCAGACGTCATACCCCCGATAGGTCGTGCTGATCGGATCGACCCAGGTGCTGGCATGAGCCGCGAAATCGTCCAGGCCCAAGCAGCCACCCGTATTCTCGGAGAAGCCAATTATTTTTTCGGCCAGTTTGCCCCGGTAAAAGGCTTCGACGTTCGTTTCGGCCATCTGCCACAGGCTGCGCGCCATGTCCGGCGACCACCAGCGCTCACCGACCTGCGGAGCACGTCCCGCCGGGGCAAAGAGCGCCTTAATAGGCTGGAATTCGGGATCGGCCCAACCAAGTCCCTTGAGCAAGCCCCAGCGCCAATTGTACTGAGCCACGGGAGCAACCGGGTAGCCGCGCTCCGCATAGGTGATAGCAGGCTCAAAGAGGCGGGCAAAGGGCAGCTTGCCAAAGCGGGCATGCAGATCGAACCAGGCAGCAGGCGCGCCGGGGACGGTCACGGACGGCCAACCGCGATCTGGCACCTGCGTCAATCCCTGTTTGCGCAGCGTATCCGCAGACAGTTTAGCGGGAGAACGTCCCGAACCGTTCAACCCATGCAACTTCGCGCCATCCCACACCAGGGCAAAAGCATCACCACCCATGCTGCACGAGGCTGGTTCGACTACCGTCAGCGTGATTGCCATCGCCACCGCCGCATCCACGGCACTACCGCCCTGTTGGAGCATGGACATTCCGGCTTGAGCGGCGAGCGGCTGGCTGGTCGCCACCATGCCATTCGGCGCATAGACGGGAAAGCGCAAGCTGTGATAGGCCGGATGGGGGAAGGGAATAAGGCTACTAGTTGAATTCATTAATCGAGTTCCTGTGCGTTTGACCATCGCTGGATAAAATCTCGACCGGAATCGGTTAACCGATAGAGATCATAATTTGGGAATTCTTCCTCATAATGTGTTAGCTTCGCACGCTAGCGGCACCCCTACAAAAAAGCGGGCAGGGCAAGCCACTGCCCCTACATGATCCATTCACGAAGCATAGCAAAACACGTTTATCGGGGCGCGTCGGGACGGATAAACGGGACCTGCACGTCTTCCGCTGTAAGCAGTCCATAGAGATGCGGTCTGCGGTAGGCGTTGCCCCACACTTCTTTCTGGCGATAGGCGCGCATCCGGTTGAGATCGAACTCAGCCACATAGATGCCCTCCTCCACCCCGCCCTCGATGACCTTCATTTCCATCGACAGTTCATTCTCGGAAAAGGCGATCCCATCGTAGGCAATGGAGTGGCCGTTGCAGGTTGGCTGAGGATAATTCGCCATTGCCAGCCCGATCATATTTTCGTAGGCCCGCGCGCGGAACTGCGACAGGCGGTTATCCTCTAACGTGCAGGCGTTGGGAACCAGGATGATCTCCGCGCCCTGTAACATAAGGATGCGGGCGCTTTCGGGAAATTCGCGATCAAAACAAATCATGATCCCGATCTTGACGGAACCTTCCGCCGTGTCGAGATCGCAGGTGTAAAAGCCGTCGCCGGGGGTAAGTTTCCCTTCCGTGTCCCAGGCGCAGGTGTGCACCTTGGCGTAGGTCATCACGATTTTACCGTTGCGGTCAATCAGAGAGGCGGCATTACGCGGCTGACCGTCCCATGCCTGGAGGTAGGTCAGGCAGATCGCCATTTTGAGTTCGGCGGCGAGCGCCTGGAAGTGCTGGATAAAGGGCGAGTCGGGAGTCAGCGGCTCCCCTGCCCATTGATCCCGCTCCGTATCAAAGGTATAACCGTTGTTCCACATTTCAGGGAAGAGGGCAATATCCACTCCGACCTGGGCCGCCTTACGACATTCCTGCTCCCCAATGCGGCGATTTATGTCCTGATTGGTTCCGTCGGGCGCAACCTGCAACAGCGCTACCTTGAATCCCATCCTGGCCTCCTAGTATGCACCCACCAAAATATGCTGGACTTCCTCGCGGAACAGCAGCAGAGCCAGCGTCCCAAAAACAATATACGGCCCATAGGGGAACGGCGCAAACACGCGGCGGCGCAGCACCATTCGAGCTACCACATACAGAATCGCCCCCGCCCCTGCCGCAAAAACGGTGATCCACATGGCGAACATGACCGCCTGCCAGCCCAGGATCAAGCCACTGAGGGTCGCCAGCATGACGTCGCCAAAACCAAAGGCAACTTCGTCCATATGCTTTAAGGCGGAGTAGGCCAATCCACCCAGGAACAGGATAAAGAACGTGCCAAATCCGAGCAGCCCGCCCAGCAGAAAATCGGTGAATTCACGATTGCGGTAGGGCCACACAACCGCCGCCAGCAGCGCAAACAGGCACGACGGGAGAATCACCACGAACAGGATCAGGCGGTGTTCGAGATCGATAACCGTGACCAGCATCATAATCGCCACAAAGACAAACCACGCCGGAAGATTCTTTTCGTCGTGGTAACGCAGAACCATTCCCATGTAGGCCAGGGCCATGATGATTTCGACGGCGGGATACCGCCAACTCAGCCGAGATCCGGTGGAAGACTGGCGCTGCCCGGTCAAAAAGGCGGTGAAACCGAGCCAGGCGGACGGGCGGCGCGGTGTGGCATCGGGATAATGAGGTAAGCGGGGATTCTGGCGGGCAGGCAGATCATCGGCCAGGGCGTTGATGAGGCCGCCGACCAGCAAACCGCCTATTCCAGCGATCAAAACAAACAAAACATCCATACCATTTTTTCCTTACTGCTGTATCCGGGGAAGACCCTCCGGGCGATCCAATACGGTTGGCGCAGTGGGCGTGGGCGATCCGGGCGGCGGCGGCAGCAGTTGGAAGGCGCTGCCCAGCACAAGCACAATTACGATCACCGCCACAAGCACCAGCAGCATAACCCGGCCATCACGTCTCATAGAAACTCCTCCTGCACCCATCTGCGAACGGATTATACCGCGTTTTGGCCTGTCAGCTTTGCTGTGCAACGTCAGCAGGATGTCAGCCCCAGGCAATTGCCCCACCTGAGAACCAATTCTATAAGGAATCTCACCCATGCGATCAGCCAGCTTCCTGGCGGGCTGCTCAACGGCAAGGCTGTCGAGAAGACCGAGAACGGGCAGCAGGAAAGCTAACCTCACCCCCGCGATGCAAGCATCGATCCCCCTCTCCAGGTGCATGCTCCGCATGCCTAGCTGGCGAGGGGGAAAGCCGTACCCCAAACGCCGCGATTCCGTAGGAGCGTGAAGCGCCCTATCCCGCTATACTAACCCACCTATCTGAAGATTATTGAGCGCGGTGCAAGCAGCGCCCCTACAAACATGTCTCGTCGCACCTGGCGTAAGCCTCGTTTCCCCCATCTACCGCCCCTGCCGAGCCGCAGTCTGATCGCGTTCGCCGGGCTGGCGCTGCTGCTGGTGGCAGTCTGCGGGGGCGGAATAGTGTTCGCTTACACGATATTCGAATCGGGCGGAACGGAGAGCCAGAGCGTATCGATCATCATCAGCGCCACGCCGCCGGAAACGCCGATCCCAACCGGAACCGCTGTCGCCGCCGCTGTGATCCCGCAGGACACGATTCTGTACGATATCACCGGGCAGTACGCCTTCCCCATCGCCGCTGATCCGGATTTGTATGCGTGGACGCACTTCCACTGGGATCAATCCAACGCGATTGACCTCAAGGCGCGCTTTGGACTGGACTATGACACCTACCAACGCGCCACCCACGCGACGATTGTCGCCATCACCAACGGCACAATTCTGGACTACAGCGGCAATACGGGCGGACAGGGTTATATGCTGGAAGGTGACGACGGGCTGGATTATTACTACGCGCACCTCTCCGAAAAATTCGTTCCAGGCGGCATCCGCGTCACCGTCGGGCAGCCGATTGGGCGGATGGGCAATACCGGGAACAGCGCTCAATACATTGAACGTCACCTGCATATGTCGATTGGCCCGCGTGGTTCCCTATGGAACTACCCCGCCTCCGTCAATGCCGCCGAAAAGATCCAGAGCATCTTTAACCTCAACTGGGTGGAACGCCCATCCCTCGATGTCCCGTATGATAGGGTGCAAGGGTGGCCAGTCGTCCATCCGGACCTCGAAATTCTGACCTATTTTTCCGATTCGCTGGCGGTGGGCATTCCGCAAGCATCAATTGAGATCGGCTTCCGGGGCACGCCGCCCGACGGCCCGCTGGATATTATCGCCACCCTGAGCGGCGAGATTGTCATCAACCGCTGGACCGATCTGTACGGGACGCGCATCCAGATCACCAACGAGGCATCACGCACCACCGCCGTTGTCTCCGGCGTGGACGAATGGTTTGTCGAAGATGGCGATATCGTCAGGAAGGGGCAGATCGTGGGGCGCTGGTATCCGACGCATTCGCCGCGCCTGAACTACATGATCTTCGAAAATGACGTTAACATTAACCCATCGGACACGTTGGGCAGCGACAGTCCGATGCCGCTCATCGTGAACCAATGACAACCGCTCATCAGGAGCGCGTATAATGTCTCAGCAAGCACCCGCCAACCTTGGAGCCTTATTTGATGTTACCAGGGGATATCCCTTCATACCCCAAGACCATTTTGACTTTGCGTATACCGCACTTAATGGAGCTTCTATGCGCCGACTTTTCCTGTTGTGCCTGATCCTGGCTGTTTCGTTTGCGGCGTTGGGAGGCACAACGACCACGTTTCGCCCCGCCCGCGCCCAGGACAGCAGCGCGATTACGATTGGCATGACCGATTTACCCACAACTCTCGATCCCGGTGATGCTTATGACTTCGTCGCCTGGGAAGTCCTGAGCCACCTGTACACCGGACTGACCCGCCAGACGCCCGGCACGCTCGATTATGAACTGGCGCTGGCGGAGTCGGTAGACCGTCAGCGACGACAAACTGACCTACACCTTCACCCTCAAGGACTCGACGTTCAGCGATGGCACGCCGATCACGGCGCAGACGTTTGTGGATTCGATCAACCGGGTGGTGGCGCTGGAGCGCGGCGCGGCAAAAGCGGTGACGCCTTACCTGGATCGCGTCGAAGCATCCGAGAACGGCGAACTGGTCTTCCACCTGAAATCGCCGGTTCCGTACTTCCTGGGATTGCTGGCCCTGCCCCCCTACTTTCCGCAGCATCCGGCGCTGATCAGCAGCGACCAGCCCGTTCCCCTGCCCGATCAGGTGATCGGCAACGGGCCGTATGTGCTGGAACGGTACGACTACCGCACCGAGTACGTGCTCCAGGCGAATCCATCCTACACACTGGGCCCGGCTCCCGTCACCAGCACGATCATTCTGAAGGGGTTCAACCGCTCGCAGGATTTGCGCGAAGCCCTGCGCGCTCATCAGATTGATCTTGCGTGGCGCAGCCTGTTCCTGGGCGATCTGATAAACCTGGACGGCACAGAAGGTTTAAACATCGTCAAGGTTCCCAGCACGCGCGTGTTTTACGCTTACATGAATCATGACCTGGAACCATTTGACGATCCGCTGGTGCGCGAGGCGATCACGGTGCTGCTCAGCCGCCAGGGAATCGTCGACAATGTCTTTAACGGATACGCCGCACCGCTGACAAGTATGGTCCCGGACCTGTTCACCGACGCCTATGCCCCGATCTGGCCCGACGATCCCGATATTCCACGGGCCGAGGAGACTCTGCGCGCCGCCGCCTACAGCACACGCGGACAAGGGCGGCTCCAATTTACCATTGTGATCTCGCAGCCCACCTATGGCGATGTCTACGCCGCCGCTGCCGCCGAATTGGACCGGAGCAGCTTTGACAACACCGACTTTATCGCTACTGGCATTTACAGTGATATTCAGACGACAGCCTTTATCCAGGCACTGGAACGCGGCGAGGGCGAAAAGCAGCTTGTCCTGTTCGGCTGGACGCCCATTGTGCCCCACCCGGACGCCTATCTGCGCCCGCTGGCCTATTCGACTTCGACCATTCCGCAGCATGGGCGCTATGGCAGCGCTCAGATCGACTCGCTGCTCGATGAGGCCGCCCTGAGCGACAATCCGGCAGCCAGCGGCGAACAGTACCAGGAAGTCGCCCGCCTGCTGCTCGACAATTTTGATATCGCCCCGCTGTGGCAGGATCAACTGCAACTGCTGGCCTGGGATAACATCACGGGCATTCAGGTCGAGCCGAATTTCTTCCTGCATTACGATCTGCTGGCGAAGCAGTAGAACGACACCTCACCCCGGCTGAGCGCAAAAAGCCGCGCTCAGCTTCCCCTCTCCAGGCGTTGCTGGCGAGGGGGTTCACAACTATATCGTCTTCTATTTCAACCGACTCCGTGCCAAATGCTTCGAGATCGTCAAGCAGCAGGTCACAAACGGTTTTCAGATCACGAATTGCGATTTTCACTTTGAGCTTCCCCCCTCAAAACTATTTCTACTGATCCAATTATAGGGTACAATCAGGCACGATCCCTGCCCAACACGAGAGAAACCAATGGCGAGCCTGATCCGACAACTCAACAACCTGACGCAAGTGGTGTTATCCGGGGAGCACAGCCTGGATGATGGGCTGACTGCCCTCGAACGCTGGCTCAGCAAAAACGCGGGGGAACTCCATGAAGATGAACGCCGCCTGTTCAGCGCCTCCCTGGACGCCGAAACGACCAACGATAACCGCTCCCTGATCGACAGCATCCTCAAGATGCACGCGGCGCGTCTGCTGCACCGCTACGACAGCCAACGTGCCGAGGCGGTATTGGCTGCGGAAGAAGGTGAGCCGAGCAATGCCTATCAGGTGGCGCGCAAAACCTTTGGTGACGCGCTGAACCGCAGTGAGCAGCAGATCAACGAGGCGCGCATCGATATCGCCATTGCTAACGCGCACCAACTGTTAGGGGATACTCAGGGCAACCGCCGCTGGCTCGAAACGGCGCTCAACCGCCTGCCGGATCTGGCTGAAATCGACTTTACCGGGCTGGCCCAGCAGATTCCGCTGATGGAACCGCCCCGTCTCAACCCGTTCCAGCGTTTCGGCCTGAAGGTGATCGGCTTCAACTTCACCAAGCTGGCTGAACAAAACCAAACCGATCTGCTGACGCTGTCCCAGATGCAGGCCAACCAGATTATCATTGTCGCCCATCTGATCGGCATTTCTCTCCAGACCATCCAGGAGCGCCAGCGCGCCCGCCGCGCCTTCCGCATCGCTGCCCATGTCATCGTGCGGCAGAACGGCATGCCGAACCAGGAAGTTGGCCCGCTGCTCGATATTGCCGAAGCGCTGTTCCCGGCAGAACTCGAAGCATCAGCGATCCTGGCGCGTCAGGCCGCCGCCCTGAGCAAAACCACGGGCGATGCGGAAAGTTATATCCGCGCCGATTCGCTGATCAGCCGCATTCCGGCTGGATGACCCAACGATGTGAGACAAAAAAAAGGGAACTCTCAGCGAGTTCCCAGATTGTCGAGACACATGCGCTACCGGGCGTCGTAGCCAGGCCCCTTCTGGAAAAAGTCGTAATTGGGCTGGATATCAGCGGTCAGGTCGAGCACTTCGCCGCCCGCCGCCGCATAACGATCACCGCTGAAGGGGATGCGCTCCTGCCCTGGGGCCATCTTATAAGCGGCGGGAACTTCATCTTCCACGAAAATCGCCTCAAAGGGACATTCCGGAATGCAGGCACCGCAGTCGATGCAGGTATCGGGATCAATGAAATACCAGGGCCATTCATTTTCTGGCTGACCGGCAACGATGCAATCCACCGGGCAAACTTCTACACACGCGCCATCACGCAAGCAGAGGCTGGTGATAATGTGGGTCATTCTAGCAACTCCTTTAAACGGTTAAGATCTAATATTCCATCAAAAATATAGCGTGATCCGGCAAGCGGGGCAACAAAAAAACCGCCCTGACTTCGAGCGGTTCCTGGTCTATAGCCGGGCGAGCGCCACTTAACGAGCGCTGAAGCCGGGGCCTTTCTGGAAAAAGTCATAGTTGTACTGAATATCGGGGGTCAGATCGACCACTTCGCCGCCCGCTGCCGCGTAGCGCTGCCCACCGTGAGGAACGCGTTCCTGGCCGGCAGACATTTTGTAGTTGCTGGGCACTTCGTCTTCATTAAAGATCGCTTCGAATGGGCATTCCGACTGGCACGCGCCGCAGTCGATGCACGAATCGGGATCAATATAGTACCAGGGCCATTCACTTTCGGGCTTCCCGGCAACAATGCTTTCGGAGGGACAAACATCGACACATGCGCCATCGCGCAGGCAGAGGCTGGTGATGATACTAGGCATGATTCTAACTCCACTTTAGGTCTAAACACGATTGCTGAAGTAATTCCACTATACCGCGTCTGCCAGACATGTCACATGACAAATAGGGGAAGGAACAGGTGACGATAAGCACAGTTTTTCCACCAGGACCAAGGTACTGCCACATTCACCGCAACTTTTTTTCTGTTTAACAGTCGGTATAGACAGATTGGTTCCGTACAAGGAGAAAGAACATGAAGCACATTTATCGCGGTTGGCTCATTCTTGGGGTACTTTTCGCACTAGGGCTGGGCTTCATTGGCTCGTCCGTTCACGCGCAGAACGGCACACAGACGATTGAACTGGTCGGCATTATCGAAGCGGCAAGTGGTTCAACCATCACCGTGAACCAGTTAAGTGTTGATGTTTCAGCCGCCGAGGTCAAAACATCGCTGGCAGTGGGCACTCAGGTTAAAGTGGAAGGGCTGCTGCAAACGGATGGAACCGTTCTGGCGGCGCAAGTCTCCCTACCCGACCGGGGCATTTTGCCCGGCGAGATCGAACTCGTCGGCACGGTGGATGAAATCGGCACAGGGTTCATCGTTGTAAACGGCCTGACCTTTGATACGACCGCTTTGGACATGCCGAGCGATCTGGCGGTGGGCGATCTCGTTCAGGTTCATGCCCGGCTGACCAGCGGCGGGACGTGGGCAGCGCGGGAAGTGCAGCGCTCGGTCGTTGTGGGCGACAATTCAGCCACAACGGGCGGAGAAGTTGAACTGAGCGGAACATTGGAAGTGGTCAGCAGCGATTCCATTGTCGTGCAGGGCCTGACCATCAATACCGCCCAGGCCGAAATCAAGGGAACGCTCGTCGTTGGGGCACTGGTCAAAGTACACGCAGCCCTAACCAGTGACGGCACCTGGGTGGCGCGTGAGGTGGAACTTGTCTCACGGGAGGCGAACCAATGCCAGTTTGAAGTTGAAGCGCGTTCGGCCAATCTGCGCGGCGGCCCAGGCAGCGGCAATGATGTCGTAGGAACAGCGGCACACGGCGACAAGCTCGACGTTTTGGCAGTCCACACGGACGGCGAATGGGTGCAGGTCAGCGCAGATGACAGCGTGGCCTGGATTTCGCTCACGGTCGGCCAACTGGATCACTGCTCCAGCCTCCCCGCTTCCAACGCGCCAATCGTTGGGGATGATAACTCCAGCAGCGATGACGGCCCCGGCCACGATGCGAACGACGATCATGGCAGCGACAGCGGCAACGATCAGAGCGGTGACAGTTCCGGACATGATACAAACGACGATCACGGCGGCAGCAACTCAGGCAACTCCGGCAGCTCCGGCGATGATGGTTCCAGCCACGACAGCGGCGATGATCACGGCGGCAGTAACTAACTGCATCGTCTGACGACACAGGCGAGAGGGTGAAACCTGCCCTCTCGCTTTTTCGATGTACAATTAGACGTGTCCCTCATTCGATCACAGGTGAAAAATGCTGCTCCTGCTCCTCCTGATGCTTCCCGATCTGCCGCTCGAAGATGATCTGCTTGAGCGCGCCCGGCTTGGCGACCAAAGTGCCATAACGGAGATTTACGAAGCATTTTTTGATCCGCTTTACCAGTTCATCCGGTGGCGGGTCAACGATCCAGGGGCGGCGGAAGACCTGACGAGCGAGGTATTTATCAAACTGCTGGCAGCCCTACGCAGCCGCCATGCGCCCTCTCACAGCTTGCGGGGATGGTTGTTTCGGGTGGCGCGCAATGTGCTGCACGACCATTATAAACAGACGGTTACTATGGATGAATTGGACGAGGAACTCCCGGCCCCCGACGCTCATTTTGAGAACCAGATCATGCGCGCTATGGAGGCGGAGCAAGTGCGGCACGCGGTACGGGTGCTTCCGCCCGATCAGCAGGAGGTGCTCATCCTGCGCTTTGCCCAGATGCTCAATTTGCAGGATACGGCAGAGGCCATGGGACGCAGTCTGAACGCCATTAAATCACTCCAGTTCCGGGCCATCACTACCCTGCGCCAGGTTCTGTCCGAAAGCCAGACGGAGGCGCGCTATGGCTCGTTTTGATCAGATCGATGCCTTCAACGACTGTATTGACCGGTTGCAGACAGGCCAGAGCATTCACGACTGCCTGCGCGCGCATCCGGATCACGCTGAGTGGCTGCGCCCGGCGCTGGAAGCCGGGTTGGCGATCACACGCGCCAATCTCGCCGTTCCGTCAGGTGCCAAAGCGCGGGTGCGCGCCCGTGTGCTGGAAGCCTCGGCGGTTCAGCCCCAGCGGCTGCCAAACTGGCAGCGCGTTGGCTGGCGAACGCGGCTGCTTGCCGCAGCGCTGCTGATCACCGCGCTCGGAGTGATCGCCCTGCTCTTCGGACAGCCGGATGAAAAACGGCTGCACGTGGTTCCCCTGTCTCCAACCGTGACAGAAACCATCACACCGACGGCCACACTCAGCCCCACGGCACCGTTGACCAACACGCCGCGACCCAGCAGCACGGCGACAGCTACCCCAAGCTCCACACCACCACAGACCAACACGCCCCGCCCAACGCGGACGGCTTCGCTGACGGCCACGCAAACTCCCAGCCCTACACCAAGACCGAGCAGCACGCCGCGTCCTACATCAACGTTGACACACACGCCCCGCCCTACGGCGGTTATATTGCCCACCCACACGTTCAGCCCGCCGCCCACCGAAATGCCGATCCCCACGCAGGATGATCACGGCGGCTCGAACAGCGGTCCGAGCGACAACAGCGGCTCTGGAAGCAGTGGCGATTCAGGCAGTGGTCACAGTGGTGAAGATCATAGCGGGAGTTCGTCGGACAGTGGGGAGGATTAAACTGGCAGGGAGAAACAGTCGGATCCGTTTCTCCCTGCCCGGCAGGTTTAGCTAGCGCCGCGCTGCCTTCAACCGTTCCGCGACATCGGACCAGTTAATGATGTTCCAGAAGGCATCCACATACGCGCCGCGATTGTTCTGATACTTCAGATAATAGGCGTGTTCCCAGACATCGAGCACCAGCAGCGGCACAACGCCCCACTGGGTCAGGTTCTGGTGCTTTTCAGCGGTCAGCACCGACAGTTTGCGCTGGTTTGGCTCCCAGACCAGCAGCGCCCAACCGCTGCCCTCAACAGCCTTTGCCGCCGCGCCGAACTGCGCCTTAAACTTGGCAAAACCGCCGAAATCCTGGTTGATCTGGTTCGCCAGATCGCCTGTGGGTTCGCCGCCACCGCCGCTGCCTGCCGGGGCCATATTCGGCCAGAAGGTGGCGTGCAGGAAATGGCCGGAACCGTGAAAGGCAGCTTCACGCTCCCAGTGTTTGATCAGCGCGAAATCGCCCGCCTCGCGCGCCTGTTCCAACATCTGTTCCGCTTTGTTGAGTCCATCCACATAGGCCTGGTGGTGTTTGTCGTGATGCAAGCGCATGGTTTGCTCATCAATATGCGGCTCCAGCGCATTATAGGCGTAAGGAAGCGGGGGCAGCTCGTACTTGTTAGCCATCGTTTTCTCCTCAATTCAGTTGAAGCAAATGAATGTCGAGAAAAAGCCTCATCATGAGGGGTACAGAGCGAGCGGTTTTTTCTCTATATTGATAATTATAAAAAAGAAATCTTCTCGGCGGCAAATTCTTTATTTTGTGTTATACTGCGCGATACGTGGGGTGCTACACAAGCGAACTGACAAGAGAACGATGACTCAAATTACAATCCTCTACACCGGAGATATTCACGCTCAGGCAGAACGCTTTTTGCGGACTGCCTATGTCGTGGAGAGCCAGCGTAACGAGCTAACAGCGCTGGGCCGCCATGTGATCACCGTCGACGCGGGCGATGTGGAAGATCGCACACTTATCGAGAGCGAACTGAGCAAAGGCGCAACGATGTTCCGGCTGTTAAAAGAGGCCGGATATACAGCGGGAGCCATCGGTAATGGCGCGGCGGTTGCTTATGGACCGCAGGTGCTGGCTGAAATCGCGCAGGCGAGTCACCTGCCGCTGCTCTGTGCGAATCTCCTGACTAAAGAAGGGACTTCCCTCCCCGGCACGGTATCCACTCTCGTCATTCAATGCGGCTCTATCCAGGTTGGCCTGATTGGCCTGACCTATGAGATTGAGGGCGTCTACGATCAGGTATTTGAACTCACCATGCCCGATCTGGTGAAGATCACGATGCAGCATATTGCCCGGCTGCGTGCCGACGGCTGCAAACTGGTCGGAGTCGTATCGCACCTGGGGTACGAACAGGATGTTCGCCTTGCCCAATCGGCTCCCGGCCTGAATTTCGTCATCGGCGGGCATTCGCACACCGCCCTTAAATATCCCGAAGATGTCGATGGCGTGCCCATCTGCCATGCCGGGGATTATGGACGGCTGGTGGGCCGCCTGGATCTGAGCGTGAATGAGCAGGGCAAGGTCACACAATGGTACGGAACCTTGCTTCCCGTGCCGGAGGATGGCCCGACTTATCCCCGCGTCGCTCGAACGTGGCGCGTGATCCAGGAAGAAGCCGTTGCCCGGCTGAGCAAGATTGTGGGCTATCTGAATGAAGGGACAGACCTTGCCAGTGACCGCGCCTGCGGTATCGGCCAAGTATTGGCGGATGCACTGCGCGTGCGCATGGCTTCCGACGTTGCGTTCTGCATCACTGGCCACCTGCGCGACAGGCTGTCCGAAGGCCAGATCACCCTGGGTGATCTGATGCGCGCCTGCTGTTCGCCCTCCAATGCGGGGGTCACACGGTTGACGGGAGAGCAGATTGTGCGCGCGCTTGAATATGGAGCGGATCCCGCCGTGTGGAAGCAGACGCCGCGTTCGCTGCGCGGCCCTCAGGTTGGCATTCTCCAGGTTTCGGGCATGACCTATCGCCTGGACCCAGCGGCTCCAGCCGGACACCGGGTGAAGGATGTGCAGGTGCTCGGCAAACCGATCAATCGCAGTGAGCAGTACCGTGTCGCGGCGACTGATTATGAACTCATGCCGAATCACGGCTATATCCCGGACATCGAGCCAGCGGTCATTACCTTTGACATTCCGTGGGTGATGCGCGAAGTGCTCCAGCAGCATATCGAGCGGTTCAATCCCTTAACGCCCGGCGTCCGGCCCCGCGTGATCGTGGAACCGTCCCGACCCCTGAAATAAACCAAAGAGGCCCACCCTGACAGGTGAGCCTCTCTTTTTCCATCGTTATGAACTACACCGCATGATTATCCGGCAGCGGGACCCGGTACCGCTTCTCGCTAGCGAATAGTGAAGCTTAGTTCGTCGCAACCAGATAATCGATCACGGCCTGACGTTCGGCGCTGTCCAGATCCGCGCCATAGCCGATCATCCGATCCACCGTTGCTGTCCAGCCCGCTTCGTCCATATGCTCTTCGTCAACCCGGTCGCGGGTGTGGCAGCTCGTGCAGCGTTCATCGACCAGTGCATTGCCATCCAGCGTGCTGGGATTCACATCGCTCGGTTCGACGGTAGCGCTGGGCATTGCCACTGCGAGATCTTCCAGGTCTCCGGTGAACTGCACGGACTGGGAAATTTGCACGGCCAGATCGATCAAATCCTGTGTCAGTTCGCCGGTCGGGGTAAAGATGTCGTTCACGGCGAAAACACCATCTGCGACCTGATAGAGGATATAGGCATCGTCGCTGCCGGGTGTTTTGACCGTGGCCCAGGCTGCCTGACGTCCATCTTCAAAGTCAACGGTCTGAATCTCGCTGATGTCAGGCGCTTGTTCGGTCCCCATTGCCACAGGTTCCTCGGTTGCCATCGCGGAAGCGTCTTCAGTCGCTTCCATGCCCGGTTCAGCCATTTCTTCTTCGCCGCCTTCGCCCTCACCCTGGGTGGTGACAAAATCGAGGAAGACCTGAAGCATCTCTTCTGGCGTCATGTCTTCTTCCATTTCCATCCCGAATGATTCGAAGGTATCTGAGCTTGCCAGAACGATATTGAAATAGACCGCGCCCGCAGGAAGCTCCGTTATATCTTCTGATTGGATGGCGTCAAGCGCATCTTGAGAATTGGCGACGGTAGCACCATAAAGGAAGCTGCTCTCTTGTGCAACCCAGTCAGCCGGGTAGGAAAATGTCAAATATCCATCGGGGGATGTATAGGTTTGCATTTCCTGGTCGCCGCCCTGAGCCAGTGCGGACAGAGGCGTAACCAGTAACGCACACAGAGCAACCAGACTGAACAAACGAAGTCGCGTCATACATTTTCTCCTTATGCCAAATAAATGTGGGGTATTCTAGAATGTAAAGAAAAGAGGACGAACTGCAAAATGTCTGACACTAATAAATAAAAAAAAGGGCGATCCCTGAGCAGGTCGTCCTTCCTTATTGAGCGGCGATGAAGGTAACTCTAATAGCCAGCCGACAAGTGGATCAAAACTGGTCTTTACCGGAAAAGCGCCGTAAAGCCCCTGCCTTCAGGCAAGGGGATATAAGGCGTGATCACTGGCTTTCTTGCCGCAGATATCCTATAATTCCTCCTACGCACCTTTCTAATCGTATAGATAGGCGGTTGCGCGGACGAATCTCTCCGCGCGTAAAATCTGTAGAGACTGCAGGTGCCGCTCTGGGAGACGTTGCGCTTCAAAGCCCGCTCCCGATAGAGCCAACCCACTTTTGGGGTGGGACGCACCCTTGTCGCCTAACGTAGACCCTCTGCTCAGCCTTCGGGCGAAAGTAAGGTCAAGCGTGCGCCAGAAGCCCCCAGCTTTAGCTGTGGGGAGCGTCACGTTCAGACATGGTTAGCTCGTTTTGCAGATAGCTCAGGAATTTCGCCAGAGGCTCTTCCCAGGTCGTTACTTTGCGAGAACCGACATGAGCAACGAGAGCCAGGTCGCTCCGGCCAATATAGGTCAGCCACGGCTCAAAATGCCCGCCTGCGAGGTGAAACATAGCATCATCCGGGTACTGCTCACAGAGCGTTACCAGCTCTTCTGGGGAGTGCGCCTCCAGTCTGTTTCGAAAGTAAAATGGGAGGTAGTCGCCGGTTTTTGCAGCTTCGACGCACGATTTGAGGGCGGCAAGGCCCTCACTGATTCTGGATTTCTGTGCCATGCCACCGTCGCTAAAAGAAACGCTGCCTTCAGGTGGGGTCACTCCCCAGCCGGCCATCGTCTGAGAAGGAGATAAGGACGCCAGAGCCAAAACATCGTCCATCCCGCTACTCTGCACACGCAGCAAACGCCGGAATATGCAGTCACCTAGCTGGGATGTGTCACCGTTCGTCCAGCGAATGACAGAGTGCGGAAACCAGCCCGGCTTCACATCACTCATCCCCCCGCCCCACCAGCGCTGCCAATTCTCCGGCTGCGTCAAAAACTGCCAGACGTCCTCTATTGACCTGTTGATCGTGACATCGGCTTTTATCATGCAATCTGCGAGTATGTCATCAATTTCCTGTCTGGCTGACATTGTTTTGCAGATTCCTTTCTTAAACAACAAACAAAGACTGATGTTGCTTACAGACCAGACATCATGCGCCGCAGCATGGGCAAATCATCAATAGCACGGCCCGCCCCAACCGCCGTAGCGACCAGCGGGTCTTCAGCGCGATAGGCTGGCACGCCAACCCGCTGCGTGATGTAATCGTCAATGCCGCGCAGCAGCGCCCCACCCCCGGTCAGGACAATCCCCCGGTCAATGATATCGGAGGCCAGTTCCGGCGGGGTTTTTTCCAGCACGTTCTTCGCCGCGCTGACGATGGCCGCCAGCGGTTCTTCCACCGCTTCAACCACTTCGCTGGTCGTAATCGTGATGGTGCGCGGCAGGCCACCGACCTGATCACGGCCCTGGATTTCCATACTCAATTCCTGCCCCACATCCACCGCCGCGCCAATCTGAATCTTGATCGATTCGGCGGTCGGTTCGCCAATGACCAGGCTGTATTTGCGCCGGATATAGTTGATAATGGCTTCATCAAGCCGCATGCCGCCCATACGCACGCTGTCCGCGACGACAATGCCGTTCATCGCCAGCACAGCGGCTTCGCTGGCCCCGCCGCCCAGGTTAAAGATCATGTTGCCCGCCGGGGTACTGATCGGCAGTCCCGCGCCCAGTGCCGCCAGCAGCGGCTCCGGCAGCAGATACGCTTCGCGCGCGCCCGCCCGCACCGCCGCCTCGTGTACGGCTCGTTTTTCGACGCTCGTCACGCCGTAGGGCACGCTGAGCATCACTTCCGGCCCGCGAAAGCGCATGCGCCCCGCGACTTTGCGGAAGAAATAGCGCAGCATGGCTTCGGTCACTTCATAGTCGGCAATCACGCCGTCACGCAGGGGCCGGATCACCTCGATATGCTCCGGGTGACGCCCGTACATGTCGCGCGCTTCCTGCCCAACGGCGACCACGCGCTCATCCTCAATCGTTAGCGCGACCATCGCCGGTTCTTGCAGCACGATCTGCCCATCGGCGTAGATCAAAACGTTGATCGTCCCTAAATCCACGCCCAGCTTTCGAGAGAACATAGTCAGTGCCGCCTTCCATTATGGTTTTGTGCTTATCTTCACGCTTAACATACCGCATGCCGTGCCAAGAGGCGAAAAACGGAGGCATCATCGTAGCGCGATTTGCCCTGCTGAGCAAGATTGCTAGACTCAACAAGGATTCACCTAACACAGGATAGACAAACCATGCTGGCGATGATTGCTTTTGATGCGGATGATACGCTGTGGCAGAATGAAAGTGCCTACCAGTTGGCGCAGACCAAACTCGCGGCCCTGCTGTCTCCGTACGGCGTCGGCGGGGATATCATAACGGCGGTCTACCAGACAGAAACGATCAACCTGCCCTACTTCGGCTTCGGCATCAAGAGTTTTACCCTGTCCATGATCGAAACAGCAATCCGGCTGACGGAGGGAGATATCAGCGGCAGCGACATCACGGCGATCATCGGCATTGCCAGAGCCATGATTGACGCGCCGATTGAACTGCTGGGCGGCGTGATCGAAACGGTTTCCAGGTTGGCCGAGACTCACCCGTTGATGCTGATCACGAAGGGCGATCTGCTCGACCAGGAGCGCAAACTGGAACGATCCGGGCTGGCCAAACATTTCACCGCCGTTGAGATCGTCAGCGACAAGAGCGCCGATACCTACCGGAATATCCTGACCAAATACGAACTCGCGCCGGGACAGTTTTTGATGATCGGCAACTCGCTCAAGTCGGATATTCTGCCTGTGGTGGAGATCGGCGGGCATGGGGTTTACATCCCGCACGAACTGACCTGGGTCCATGAGACAGTCGAAGAAACAGACGGAGCCGCCTATACGACACTGGAACATATCGGCCAACTGCCCGCCTTTGTGGACAAACTCGAACAAGAGAGAGACTTATAGGCTACAATATGATGTGACAATTCGCTGGGAAGGTGACATGATGCCGCATATCACATCATTAAGTGTGCAAGGCTATCGTCCTTTTGGCGATTTTTCGGCTCGCTTCGGCCCCTTAGAAGTCCTGGTGGGCGCAAACGGATCGGGCAAATCCGCTCTATTCGAGTTCCTGAAATTTCTGCGTGATGGCTTAATCAACGATATTCCGCCAGAAATTGTTGCGGGTTCCATAGGCCAGCAAATTTTCCATACTCCTGGCCCGGAGCGCTTCTCGTGGAATCTGGAAACCGCTTGGAGCACGAAGCGCCGCCTCACATACCGGGGTGAATTGCTTGGGCCTGTGGGACGGGCCCAGGTTTCACAGAATCCATCAGTTTAGCGGTAAACTCTGTGATAACGCCATACCTGGAAGTACAGGGCGGGCGTGGATTCATTTATAATGAGCAGGATGATGGTACAGAGGGAGCAAAACAGCCCCTTCGTATCCCGCGCCCCAACCAATCTGCATTAGGTGGCTTCATAAATCCAGAACTGGAAACACTCTATAACCTGAGTGAATACATACGCTCCTGGCACTTTTATAGCTCACTAAGCATATCGAGAGAAAAGATACGAAGAACGGTATTTACAGAACAGTACCCTACATTACAGGAAGATTGTGGGAACCTCAGCGCCGTGCTTCATTACTTAATGACGGAGTACCCTGCGGTATTTGATGAACTTCAACAGCATCTTCGCTCCGTCGTTCCTGGTTTCCAGCGGCTCAATGTGAAGGCACGGGGTGGTCCCGGTGAAGTAATCGCCTTCTGGCAGGAAAATGGCGTCGATCAAGACCTCAGCTTGGCAGATTTGTCGGATGGTATTCTGCGCCTGCTGTGTTGGATGGTGCTATGTTTGCAGCCTCGATCTCTCAACTTTGATCTGTATTGACGAACCGGATCAAGGCGTTCACCCGCGCACACTACCTCTTTTAGCCGGGTTGTTCCAAAAAGCCAGCCAGAGCATCCAAATTCTGCTGGCAACCCATAACTCCTATTTTCTCAGCCAGTTTGATCTCGCTCAAATCGCAGTCATGCGGAAAGAAAACGGTGAGGCACGGTTTATCAAGCCCGGCGATTTACAGGTACTGGTCGATATTCTGGCGGACTTCGGCCCCGGTGAAATCGAAAATCTGCATCGCAGCGACGAATTGGAGCGGCTGCCGTGAAGCGCGTGATCATCTATGTGGAGGGGCGCTCCGATAAAGACGCAATGACTGCTCTACTGCAACGGTTAATCGAACAGAAGCGGCAGGAAGGTATGTCCATTGAGTTTTTTGAAGCTCCGGGCGGGGACCGTGAAAAAATCGATCCTGCTGGAAGTGCCGCGCCGTGCCGCAGCCATTGTCGCCAATGACAATCAGACCGTTGTCGTAGCACTTCCTGACCTCTATCCACGCGACAAAGCTTTTCCTCACGTGACCTTTGAGGAGATGAGGGATGGTATCTGCCAAAACTTCGACAGGGCACTGCGCGATAAAATAGGAGATGATTTTCGACCACGAGAACGATTCAAAGTATTCTGTTTCAAACATGACCTGGAAGCCCTGCTCTTAGCTGCCCCGGAAGCTCTTGAAATGCGCTTAGGCGTTCAATCACTCACACCAACATGGATCATTCCTGTCGAAGATCAAAATCATGATCAGCCACCCAAACGAATTATCGAGGCACTATTCGAGAAATATAACGGACGCTATGTTGACACGGTGGACGCGCCACTGATTCTTGGTCTTGCAGATTATCGAGAGATTGCCGACGCCTGCCCGCAATGTTTCAACCCATTTGTTGAATTTCTATCTCAGCTCAAGGTGTGAGATCGCCTTCTGAAAAACTAGAACAGCAGGAGAGCCAAATGAGTATCCTCTCGCAGCTTTCATCGCAAAGCGGGGATCGTACCGAAGCCTCGAACAAAGAGGTTGCGGTCATCTGTCTGCAAGCGCCCGATTTTCTGGCGGAGATCGCGGCTTCGCTTGGCAGCAAAGACGCGGCGCTTGCGGGCGATTGTGCCGAAGTGATGACGCAGGTTGCAACAGCGCGGCCCGATCTCGTCGCGCCATATGCAGAGCAAATCGCGCCGCTGCTGGCCCACAAAACGACTCGCGTCCGCTGGGAAGCCTCGCACACCCTGGCCCTGATCGCCCCCCTGCGACCCGACGTGATCAAACCACTGCTACCTCAGATTGCGGACATGCTGCGCGGCGATAAAAGCGTGATCGTGCGCGACTATCTGACGGATGCGCTGGGCGGTTATGCGCGGACAGGTCACGACGAGGCCCACGACGTATTCCCGCTGCTGAAAGAAGTCCTGACTCTGTGGGAGGGCAAAGAGGCCGGGCACGCACTGTACGGGCTAGCCTGCGTGTCTCAATCCGCCCACGAACTGGATGCCGACCTGTACCCGATTGCGCAGGAGTACATTTCGCATGCTCGCCCGGTGGTGCGCAAGGCGGCTAAGATCCTGCTGAAAGCGGTGGAGAAGTGAATAGACAGCCCCTCCAAATTTCGTAGAAAGGGCTGTTCTCCCTTAGTCCGTCAGATCCAATGCCTGCCGCAACTGCTCCGGCTTGATGTTCCCGCCCGAACAGACAAGGCCCACTTTTTTCCCTGCAAGTTGATCGCGCATGGCATAGGCAGCGGCTAACGGTGCGGCTCCGGCTCCCTCGGCTAAGGTGTGTGCCCGCTCCACCATCCAGCGAATGGCGCGCAAGATGGCTTCTTCGCTCACCAGCACAAAATCATCCAGATATTTCCATAGAATCTGCTGGGTGAGCGTGAAGCCCATTCCTGTTGCCAACCCTTCCGCGCTCGTTTCATTGGGCATGCTCACGAGTTTTTTCTCGCGCCACGATTGGTACGCCGCCGGGGAAGCCGCCGCCTGCACACCGATCACGCAGATCGCCGGATTGATTGTTTTGGCGGTGATACACGCGCCCGCCGATCCGCTGCCGCCGCCCACTGGGACCAGGATCACATCCAGATCGGGGACACTTTCCAGCATTTCCAGGGTTTCCGTGCCCACCCCGGCGATAATGGGCGCTTCGTTGGCGACATGCACCAGCCGGTAGCCGTGTTCCTGGGCCAGCGTCTCGGCATGCTGGCGGGCATCATCAAAGCGCGGACCGTAGACGATCACTTCCGCGCCCAGCCCTTCGATAGCCGCGATTTTGCCGGGATTCGATCCCTCCGGAACGACAATGCGAACGGGAGCGCCAAACAGCCGCCCTGCATAGGAGATGGACTGCCCGTGATTGCCCGTCGAAGCCGTGATCAGGCCGCGCGCCCGTTCCTCTGGCGGCATCTGCGCGACGAGGTTGATTCCGCCGCGCACTTTAAACGCGCCAATCGGCTGGCAGTTCTCGTGTTTGATATAGACTTCCGTGCCAATCAGGGCGTTGAGGGCCGGGTAGCTGTGAAAGGGAGTTGGTTGCAGATAGGGCCGGATGCGGCGCTTCGCGTCAAGCACGTCACGCAGGGTGGGGAAAAACAGCTCATCAGACATATTTCAGGTATGCTCCATGTGCAGCAGCAGATGAGCGCCCGATTGTAACAATCCCGCGGAAAAAACAAAGCCCCGTTAACGAGTGTCGTCCAGCATAACAAACTCTAGTGGGCTGGTTTCGCTGCTGTAAACCAGTCGAGTGCCATCTGGACTAAAGGCAGCATCAGTAATCGGTGCGCCCGCAAACGACATGGTTTGCAAAATAGCGCCTGTCGCGAAGTCAAAACGGATGAATGATCGGTTGCCATTGATACTCAGCAGTTGCGTTCCATCGGGCGTAAATTGCAGGGCAATGATGTTGCTGGTTGGAGGATCGGGCGTTAGCGAACAAAGGGGCATGGATCGTTCGCTTCTGCTCAAATTGTCCGGTAGAAACTTTCCAGGCATAAACGCCGCTCATCCAGTCCCCTGCTGCCAACCACTGCCCGTCAGGACTCCATGCGAGCGCGCCGTCACCTCCGATTCCTGCCCAATCTTTCCGTTCTCTCAACTCAAAGGAATCACGCAGAATAATATCACCCAATTCCCTTACAGCGACAACATCACGAGCCGGGTTCCAAACCATACCGAAAATCAGCATATCACTATGTTTTCTGGATAGAAACTGCGGGGGAGACGTTAGAACATCCCAGGTAAAAAAATATAAATCTTCTGCTGCAATAATTTGGCTGGTATTTCCATTCCAATTGGCACTACGAATCAACAAGTAGTTGGCATCAGAAATACTTGCCAAGTCAAAGAACGTTCCAGTATCCAAATTCCACAAAAGCAATTGTCCAGCACCATCGCTAATCAATTGATTCGCTGTAGGATGCCAGACCAAGAGATATACGGAGTCTATAGGGGATGTTAACTCTCTGACCAAGCTTCCATCCGACCTATTCCGAATTTCGAGAGTCCCATCGTCATAGCCAACGGCGAACACGCTGCCATCCGGTTTCCAGGCAATCGCGCTGGCGATAGGTTCTTTTGTTTGCCCTGACGCAACTTGCGGCAAAAAGAACAACAGGAAAAGAATATAAAGCGTGACGACGCGGGTATTGTCCCTGTTCATACCTCATGATCCTCCTTAAACAAAAGCCCCTTCCGGTTTCGACCTGCGAAGGGGCTCAATATTTCAAACTGTATTCTCCCCTCGCCTCACTATTTTGTGTGGAGAGGGCCGGGGTGAGGGCTAGTGCCCGTTATGATCGTCTCCAACTGAGCGGATACGGCGCTGCGGACCATCCAGGCGGCGCGCCACCTTTGCGGCGATCTCCACCCGGCGCATTTCCCGCCGCAGTTCTTCGCGCTGTTCCGGTGATGGACTCTGGGCCATCACCTCACGAGCGCGGGCGCGGGCGGTTTCGACCTTTTCGGGATCGATTTCCGTCGCGGACTCGGCATCATCGGCCAGCACGATCACCCGGTCGGGCCGCACATCGACCACGCCGCCATAGACGGCGAAACTGGTCACCTGGTCGCCTTCGTGGATGCGCAGTTCGCCATATTTCATCGTCGTCAGCAGCGCGGAGTGATTGGGCAGCACGCCCATCACCCCCTCGCTGCCGGGGATGATCACCATCGTCGCCGCGTCCGTGTGGTACAGTTCGCGCACCCGTGAGACGATATCCACCGTGATTGGCATGGTTAGCTCTCCTGGGCCGGGGCCGATTCCTGGAAGCGCTGCAACACTTCGTCAATGCCACCCGCCATATAAAACATCTGCTCTGAGATATGATCCAGTTCGCCGTCCAGGATCATGCGAAAGCCGCGCACGGTCTCTTTGACCGGCACATAACGGCCTTCACGCCCGGTGAACTGCTCCGCCACAAAGAACGGCTGGCTGAGGAAGAACTGGATACGCCGCGCGCGGCCAACGGTCTGCTTGTCGTCTTCCGACAGTTCGTCAATGCCCAGAATGGCGATGATATCCTGCAGGTCCTTGTAACGCTGGAGCACCTGCTGAACCTCGCGGGCCGTGCGGTAGTGTTCCTCGCCGACCAGCAGCGGATCGAGCACGCGGCTCGTGCTGGACAGCGGATCGACTGCCGGGTAAATACCCTGTTCCAGGATGGCGCGATCCAGAGCAACCGTCCCATCCAGGTGGGCAAACACGGCAACGGGGGCCGGGTCGGAATAGTCGTCGGCGGGCACGTACACCGCTTGCAGTGATGTGATCGAGCCGTTCTTGGTGCTGGTGATGCGCTCTTGCAGATCACCCATCTCCTGGGCGAGCGTGGGCTGGTAGCCGACGGCGGAGGGCATTCGGCCCAACAGCGCCGACACTTCGGAACCGCTCAGCGAGAAGCGGAAAATGTTATCAATGAACAGCAGCACGTCGCGGCCCTGGTCGCGGAAGAATTCCGCCATCGCCAGCCCGCTCAATGCCACGCGCAGGCGCACGCCGGAGGGTTCGTTCATCTGGCCAAAGACCATCGCCGTCTGCCCGATCACGCCGCTTTCCTGCATTTCGCCGTAGAGCTGCGTGCCTTCGCGGGTGCGCTCCCCTACCCCGGCGAACACGGAGAAGCCCGCGTGTTCCTTGGCGATGGAGCGGATCAGTTCCATGATGATGATCGTCTTGCCCGTCCCCGCGCCGCCGAAGATACCCGCCTTGCCGCCCTTGCGGAAGGGCGCGATCAGGTCGATGACCTTGATGCCCGTTTCGAACATCTCAACCGTTGTCGCCTGCTCCTCGAAGGAGGGGGCGCTGCGGTGGATCGGGTAATAGCTCTGCGCTTCAACGGGGCCTTTGCCATCAATCGGCATCCCCAGCACGTTAAAGATGCGGCCCAGAACCGCTTCACCCACCGGAACCTGGATCGCCGCGCCTGTCGCAAAGGCGGGGACACCGCGCTGCAAACCATCGGTAGCCTGCATCGCCACGCAGCGCACCTGACTGCCGCCCAGATGCTGCTGGACTTCGAGAATCAGGTCGATTTGGCCTTCGCGCGGGACGCGGATCGCATCATAAATATCGGGCAGGTTGGAGTTCTCTGGAAAAGCAACGTCCACCACACCGCCCAGAATCTGTGAAACATGACCCTGAGTTTCTTCGCGTACTTTCGTAACCATTCCTATTCCCCGTCTCCCTTAAGGGCTTCCACGCCGCCGATGATGTCCAGAATTTCGCTCGTAATCGCCAACTGGCGAGCCTTGTTATAGTCAAGTTGCAGCGCGCCGGACAGTTCTTCGGCGCTCTCCGACGCATTACGCATCGCCACCATGCGGGCGCTGTGTTCGCTGGACAGGCTTTCGCGGATCGCCTGCAAGATTTGCAGTTCCGTGAAGCGCGGAATCACTTCGTCCAGGATCGCTTCGGCGCTCGGTTCAAAGGTGTAGACCTGGTGACGCCCGTCGACTTCCGGGCTGTGTTCGACCAGATCGCTGATCACCCGGTTGCGCGCCTCGTAGGGGCGCAGCGGCAGCAGCGGCAGCACGCGCGGCTGCTGGGTCATGGTGTTGATGAACTTGGTGTAGGCGATGAAGATTTCATCGACCGGAACGCGCATAAATTCGTCAAACAGCACGTGGGCAATCTGCGCCACGTCATCCAGGTCCGGGTCGGCGGGCAGGTGGCTGAACTCCGCCACGATCTGCTGCTGCTTGAGGACCGGAGAGGCGTTTTCGTCGTGCTGCACCTGGGCGATCCAGCGGCGGATCAGATCGCGCCCTTTGCGTCCAACCGTGATCCAGTGCACCGGGCGCTCATAACTTTCGGCAAACCGCGTGGCGCGGCGAATGATATTCGTGTTGTAAGCCCCGGCCAGCCCGCGATCCCCGGTGATCAGCAGAATACCAATCCGCTGTACGGGATCGCGCACTTCCAGCAGGGGATGCAGGGGTGTTCCCTGGCTGTGGGCCGCCACATTGACCAGCACATTATAGGCATACTGGGCATAGGGGCGGCTGGACAAAACCGCGTTTTGCGCCTTCCGCACGCTGGAAGCAGAGACTGCCTCCAGGGCGCGCGTCACCTGATTGATATTTTTAACCGAGGTGATGCGGCGCTTGATCTCACGAGTTGTTGGCATGGCAGGGCCTCGCTATGCTGGGGCGTCGGCAGTCGCGGCCCAGGTCTCGTTAAATTCGTCAATGGCTTTCAACAGCAGTTTTTCGATGTCCTCGGTGAACTTGTATCCACCATCGACCATCTGCCGCTCAAAGTCCGGCACTGTGCTGTGGAAATAGGACAGGAAGGCTTCCTCCCACTTCTTCACATCGGAGACAGCCACCTGATCCAGCTTGCCGCGCGTCCCAGCCAGCAGCAGCGCGATCTGATCGGCCAGCGAGGTGGGCTGGTACTGCGGCTGCTTGAGCAGTTCCTGCAGGCGCTGCCCGCGATCCAACTGCTGCTGCGTCGCCTTGTCCAGGTCGGAACCGAACTGGGCAAACGCGGCGAGGCTGCGGTACTGGGCCATTTCCAGCTTAAGCCGTCCGGCGACCTTGCGAATGATCGGGCGCTGCGCGTCACCACCGACGCGGCTCACGCTCAACCCGGTGTTGATGGCGGGGCGCACGCCGGAATAAAACAGTTCGCTTTCCAGGTAAATCTGCCCGTCCGTGATCGAGATCACGTTCGTCGGGATGTAAGCCGACACGTCGCCCAGCAGCGTTTCGATCAGCGGGAGAGCGGTCAGGCTGCCGCCACCCTTCTCTTCGGAAAGCTGCGCGGCGCGTTCCAACAGGCGGCTGTGCAGATAAAACACGTCACCGGGGTAGGCTTCACGTCCCGGCGGGCGGCGCATCAGCAGCGAAACCTGCCGGTAAGCCCAGGCGTGTTTGGAAAGATCGTCATAAACGATCAGAGCATCCTTGCCGTTTTCCATAAAATATTCGCCAATGGCGCAGCCCGCGTAAGGGGCGATATATTGCAGGGCTGCCGGGTCGGAGGCGGAGGCGATGACGACGATGGTGTAATCCATTGCGCCGCGTTCTTCCAGGGTGCGGACCACTCCCGCGACCTGGGCACGCTTCTGCCCGATGGCGACATAAATGCAGATGAGGTCTTTGCCCTTCTGGTTGATGATCGTATCCAGGGCAATGGCTGTTTTACCCGTCTGGCGGTCGCCAATGATCAGTTCACGCTGGCCGCGTCCGATGGGGAACATCGCGTCAATGGCGCGGATACCCGTCTGCACCGGGCGGTACACGTTGCGGCGATCCACCACGCCAGGGGCGAGGCGCTCGACGGGATAAAATTCGTTAGAGATAATGGGGCCGCGCCCGTCTACAGGCTGGCCCAGCGCATCCACCACGCGCCCGATGATGGCGTCGCCCACCGGAACCGAGATAATCCGGCCCGTGCCGCGCACTTCGTCGCCCTCTTTAATGTCGGTGTAATCACCCATGATGATCACGCCGACGTTATCTTCTTCCAGGTTGAACGCAATTCCCAACACGCCGTTTTCAAATTCAACAAGTTCCTGGGCGCGCACATGATCCAGGCCAGTAACACGGGCAATACCGTCGCCCACTTCGTCTACATAGCCAATCTCGACGGCCTTCAGTTCGCGCTGGAAGCTAGAAATTTGCTCTAACAGCCCTTTTGTAAGTTCGCTGGTGAAATCCACCATGTGCTTCTGTCTCCTCGTGGAACGGAAAAAACGGTGCGGGTGTCTATCTATGGCCCAATGATAACAGTTACGTGGTCATCTGCGCATAATCCGAGGTCAGGATCATGGCAAGTATTGTTAAATATAGTACAAATAAACAGAAAAAACAAAAAACATCTGGTTTTTTCGAAGAGAATTTATTCGTTAATCAGCTTATTTCGCATCATAACCAATAAGGATCAGGATGGGGCGCACCATAAAAATCATCCTGTTCCGGATCGTAATAGTAAACGGTAGCCATCCGTCTTTCATATCGTTCATTATGTTTTTCTCGGCTAGGCTCCAATTCTTCGAGAATAAACGTAGACAGGGAGTCGCCTAGTTTATAAAAGTAATCATCATCCCACTGCCCCCA
The DNA here is from genome assembly GCA_963753545.1 of uncultured Chloroflexia bacterium. Lineage (GTDB taxonomy): Bacteria > Chloroflexota > Anaerolineae > Aggregatilineales > Aggregatilineaceae > CAVWCQ01. Next base: position 1,952,971 of record CAVWCQ010000008.1, on the reverse strand, counting down.
CACAGGTGGATCATCTAATTTGTCTTTCGTTCGGAAGAAGAAATATTGGTAGCCATGATGTTCCATCATGAGGAAAAAGTCTTTGGTAGAAATGATTTTTCTCTCTTTTAAGACTCCTTCAAACCACAACCTTTTTCCACCCGCAAGGAGATGGCAGCCCGCCGCACCATCTAATACCTGTGACATCCCCGTACTACCCATAAATAGCATGATTTGGCGGTACATCTCCGGAAGAAATTCAACCCCCTGCCCTTGCCTGAGTAGTTCGATTTCGTCCTCAGTGCAACCCTGGACTTGATACCGCAGCGCAGCTACCTTATCCCTGATCTGCTTCATTTTTTCGTCTATGGGACCAGACATGCTCAGAGGCTCCTCTCAAGCTTTTTCAACAAAAGAGGATTGAGACCGCCCCTCTCCTGGTGTGCGCAACATGCACGGGAGAGGGGCACGATCCGCAGGATCGAGAGTGAGGTAAACGTCCCAAACACCCAGCCGCTACCCCTCTTCGTTGTTCCCGTTTTCTTCAGGGTTACGCCCGGCCACCCGCGAGACTTTGCGCCCGCCCCCCAGGCCGACGCTGCGCTGGTAAGCCGCCCAGATCGCCCGCGCGACCACGGTCCGCAGGCTGCCTTTTTCCAGGTGGTAGATCGCCTCGGCTGACGTTCCGCCGGGGCTGGTCACCTGATTACGCAATACAGCCGGATGTTCGCCGGACTGTGCCGCGTATTCGACAGAGCCGCGCATCGTCTGGATCACCAGTTTTTCCGCGATATGGCGCGAGAAGCCCATATGCACGCCCGCGTCGATCATGGCTTCCATGAACAAATAGATATACGCCGGGCCAGTGCCGCTCAGAGCCGTCGCCATGTTGAGGTAGTCTTCATCCTCGACGTAGATTTCCTCGCCTAGAGCGCGCAGCAGCATCCGGGCCTGTTCGCGCTGAAGCTGCGGCACTTCCGTCGTCGCCGTCCACACGCTGATCCCCTGCCCGATGCGCGCCGGCGTGTTGGGCATCACGCGCACAACAAAAGCGTTCGCCAGTCCATCCGCAATCATGCGGATCGGCGCGCCCGCCACAATGCTCAGCACCATGGAACAGGTCCGCGCCCCGCCGCGCACTTCGGGCAGCACATGATCGAGCACCTGCGGTTTGACCGACAGCACGAGGATATCGGCCTTGGTCGCCGCTTCGAGGTTATTGGTCGTATAGCTGACCCCGTAGCGCTGGTGCAGGTCTTCCAGCCGGGCCAGACTGGTATCGGCGGCAATAATCTGGGATGGATCGATCAATTTCTGCTTGATCAACCCGTGAATCATCGCTTCGCCCATGTTGCCGCTGCCGATAAACGCCAGAGTGATATTTTCGAACATGGTCCTATCTCCCGTCAGGTAAGCGCCGTGAATCCGCCCGTTGTCTAATGAGCGCAACGATGTTACCGTGAAAACCGCGTCCATGTAACCGTCAAAGGATACGAAAGAACGCGTATAACCGAGAGGTTTTTCTTTTGCACTGACCTTCACGAAAGGATTCACAATGAAAAAGGCCGTTCTAGTCCTATTGATCCTGGTCCTGGGAATTCTGCCTGCCCATGCTCAAACCGATTTCCCCCTTGTCAAGATTCTGTCGGATGGCGGGCTGCTCAACGATCTCAATCTGACGCAGAGCAAAGATGAACTTTCAGTGACGTTCAAGTGGGCCTATGCCGATGAAAACATGATGGCGATGCATGCCACGATCACGGGACTGCCCGAACCTGAACAGAGTACGGAAGAGCCTCTTCCTTACCACCCGGTGTTTAAGCTGACCGACACGGACGGGAATTTCTTCCCAGGCTACGCTAATGGCACAGCCGTCAGTTATCCGGGGGATGGTCAAATCGTCCTGGATGCGACGTATTTGTACTATCCCGAGGTGATCCTGCCAGACGGTGAAACGGTCGTTTCCGATTATTTCCAGTTCAAATACGGCGACACTCTGCCCGAAACCATTGATCTCCACCTGGAAGTGAGCATCGACTCTACCCAACTGCCAGAACCGTCTACCGGCCCGTTTAGCTTCGACTTCTCCGTGCCGCTCCTCCCCGCGCTAACGCTCGAACCCGGCCTGAGGTCGGAAGTGAACGGTGTCGAGGTCACGCTGGCGAACCTTCGCGTCACACCATCGAGCATCAACGCGACACTCTGCTATGATCGGGAGAACATGGGGCTGGAAGCCGTGCTGTCAGCAGCCGATCTCCCCATCCAACCCAATCGCTTAACCCGCACGGAGGACAATTGTACAATTGCCATCTTCGAGCAAACGGGCGACCTGGGGGATACACTCACCCTGTCCGTTGAGCGCCTGCGCGCCATCGAACCAACAGACGATCCTGTTTTTTGGGCAAACGTGCAGGCGGAACTTGCCAAACAGAATATCGTGATCGAATTTACCGACGCGCCATACGCCTATGACGTGATCAGCCTTCCCGCAGGCATGGAAGAGTATGAAATCGGGGCCGCCATGCACGAGGCCAGCCTGAACTTGCGAGAGACGATTGAGGGTCCCTGGACCTTCACGGTATCGATTCCCGAATAACAAAAAATAGCCCCTGGGAGGATAGGGGCTACTATGAAACTCAATCGTAAATGGCTGTGGACCTGGGGACCTGTGCTGGCCTGGATGGTTTTGATCTTCTTCTGGTCATCCATCCCCAAACAGGTCCCGCCAGGCGGAAGCAAATCGATCACATTTAGCGGGATCATGCCTGTGTTCCCAGGTGACTGGGAGTTTGTGGTCAAAAAGAGCACGCATCTGGTCGCCTATGCCGTGCTGGCGGTGCTGATCAGCCGCGCGCTGCTGCCGGGCCGTGTCCCAACCGGACGGACGATAGCTTTAGTGATCGTTCTCGCAGGAGTCTATGCCGTAAGCGACGAGTTTCACCAGACGTTCACCCCCGGACGCCACGCCTCGCTGGTCGATATCAGCATCGACCTGTTGGGCGCGGCGCTGGGCTGCTGCGCGCGCTTTGCGCGGCGTTACCCGCGTACGTTGTTTGCATGGCGCAGGTAATAAGTCATATGCTGGAGGTGCGCGACCGGGTCAATATACTGGACGTGCACCCCCGGCGGCACGGCTAAGGTCAGCGGCGCATAGTTCAGAATGGCGCGCACCCCGGCCTGAACCAGCGCGTTGGCGACAGACTGCGCCGACTCGACGGGCACAGCCAGCATCGCCACCAGAATGCTCAATCGCTGAATTTCGTCCGCCATCTGCTCCATCGAGTGGACCTGCAAGTCTCCGATCTGCTCCCCGATTTTTTCCGTATCAGAGTCAAAGAGGGCCGTCACGCGGAATCCACGCGCCGCAAAGCCGCGATAGTTCGCCAGAGCGCGCCCCAGGTCACCCACGCCAACCACCGCCATCGGCCACTGCTGATCGATCTGGAGAATGTGCCGGATCTGATCGTACAAATACGTGACGTTATAGCCCGTTCCCTGCTTGCCAAATTCGCCAAAATGAGACAGGTCCTTGCGAATCTGGGCGGAACTGATGCCTAAGCGCTCCCCTAATTCGTGCGAAGATGTGTATTCTTTTTCTTCCTGGATCATCATGTTCAGGGCGCGAAGATAGATCGGCAGCCGGCCAATCACTATATCTGGTATACTCGGTATGTTACCCATCTGAATCCGTCGAACGGCTACCTGCTCCCGGTGAGAGTCCGGCTTAATTGAGGAGCCAGCCGCTCTCCTCCTTTCCTGTTCAGGGTGAGTGGCACAATGGTTTTGTAAACGTGAATACTATAACAATCGTAGCATGCTAATGCCGCAAAAACCAACGTCTTCCAGGGGAAATGACCGTTTGACCCGCCGGGAATTTCTGGCGCTGCTGGGAATAGCCACCACCGGGGGAGGAATCGTCTGCCTGGGTGGATCGCTTGGCTATCTGGCATTCGAGAAGCTGACCGAGAAGAGTAGACTGGCGATCAGCAACGCCCCTGCCCCCGTATCTGCACCGCGCCCCAACCGTCTCAAAGAAATCGACCGTCCGCCAATCATTCCGCGCGCCGACTGGCAGGCCCGCGATCCGAATCACGAGGCGGAAAACGAGCCGGGTTTTTACAGCCTGACGAACATTGAGGGCTGGCGCGACTATGAAGGTGATCTGCGAGCCATTTACCGGACCGCCGTGATTCATCATTCCGTGATTTACGATGTTGACGATCCCAGCACCATGCGCGAAATCCAGGATGAACACATGGATGAACGCAAGTGGGCGGATATCGGCTATCACTTCGGGGTCGGGCGCGGCGGCGAGGTATTCGAGGGGCGGGACCTGATGGCGCGCGGCACGCATGTTGAGGGGTTTAATACCGGCAGTGTGGGGATTGTCTTTTTCGGCAATTTTGAAGAGGAATACCCAACCGATCAACAGACGGAATCCGGGAGACGGTTGATCGACTGGCTGGCCCTGCGTCTGAGCCTGTCCCATCTTGCCGGGCACGACGAATTCAACGATTTCACCGTCTGCCCCGGCGCGCACATGATTGATTATCTCAACCTGTTCGCCGCGTCATCCGGGCTGATTTACGGCACAGGCGGCTACGAAGCTCCGCCCGAACAGATCACCCCGACACCAACACCGGAATAGGTTTCTGATTCAACGCCTACCGCCGCCCTAACCCATGCAGGCTGCCGCGCCGCCAGACAATAAATGCCGCCGCGCCCACCACAACCGCCGATCCGAGCGCGAATATCCAGAGGGGCGGCTCATCGTCGCCGGGCAGCGGTTCCGCGTACCCGGTCGCGGGTAGCGTCGCGGGAACGGAAACCTCGGCGGAGGCGCTGTCATTGACCGGGCCATCCGGGCCAAGCGCGGTCAGGGTTGCCTGATTCAGCAGCAGGCCGTCCGCAGGGCTGTGCAGGACTGTCGTCATAATGCGCATTTCGATGGTTTGTCCCGGCTCGATACGTGGAAACGTTAACAACACGCTCTGCCCGCTGATCGTAAAAGTGCCGCCCACGTTCTCTACCCTGTCGATCCGCAGGTCGTCGCGCACGACATCCGTAATGGCGATATCCGTCCCTGCCCCTGTGCCCTGGTTGGTGAGCGTGATCGTCCAGGTGATCTGCTCACCGGGCAGTCCCATCGCGCCAGGAGCCAGCGTTCCGGTCTTGACCAGCACCGGAGCAAAGCGGTATAGCGCCGGTTCATGGGCACGGGCCGTTGTGGGCCGGATCATAGAGTGGGCATGCAGCGGCAAAACCAGCAAGATCGCCGCTAACAGAACGAACAGGTGGCGCTTCATGCGCGGTTCCCCCTATCGAACGGGATTAGTTCCGCCCATTATAGCGCCACCCATGATTGAGGCAAACGCTGCTTGCCCGTGCTCCCCCGCCGGAGAAACACGGGCAAGCATCAGGGATTATTCAATAATGACGTGGTAAATCGTCTCATCCGCACCGTTGTCGCGCCGCATATCGCCGTCATAGGTTACGGTGAACTGTCTGCCATGGGCTTCGCAGTGATGGCTGATGAGAGTATAGAGAGCGCCATAGATCAAATCATCTGGATAGGGCGTCTGAACGTGGACGGCAAGCTGGCCCGATCCGGCTGCTTCGGCGGAAATGTAGCCAACATAGCCATTGCGGTAAAAGTCGGGATAAGCACGCCCGTACTCGCCCAGGTAGTCAACCAGCGAGTCGCGCAGCGCGTTTGCGGGCAGCGTTTCAACGCGCAGTTTGGCCGTCTCCATCCCAATTGCGACAAAATACTCGCTGTAGTTGAATCCCTCCGATACATCGTGCAGCACATTCAACATAGACTGCATGGGATACCAGTGCGATGGTTCGATGCGGTCCATTTCGTTCCGGATCAGAATGTCGCGAATCTCATGGCTCCTGATGTTGGTGACCAGGGCCATTGCCATTCGCCCGCTAATTTCAGCAGTTGATTCAAACGATTGGAAGTCTGGCATATATCCCCCGTATCTATCTGACCACTCCAAATGTAGCATCTTAATTATATAACAATTTATATAAAGAAACTGTCAGGAATGTTGCCACCTCTGATATCGTTTTCAGCGAAGCCTGTTAAGGAATTGTCAGAGGCTTATTTTTCACCGGATTCCATCTTAACTTCCGCTGAAGACATGACAGGCTGATGACCATCCATCACGGGTGCAAAAAAGTAACGGGCAAATGGCGGATTTTGAGATAGGATAGGTAGCGTCGATTTTCACTTGCGGTGCGAGGGACGGGCTGTTACGATCTGCGGTGTATTAAACCTGCGCGTTCACGAGGCAACGATTAATGAGTGATTCCACGCCTAACCAGTCGGCGCTCCAGGCCGCTCATCTCAGCGTGTTAGAAGGACTGGGCAAGCTCGCCAGTCATTTTGGATTCAACAAGGTCATGGGACAGTTGTATGGGGCGCTGCTGCTCAGCCCGGAACCCCTGAGCCTGGACGACCTGATGAGCCAACTGGGGATATCCAAAGCCGGAGTCAGTACCAATATCCGCGCCCTGGAACACATGGGCATCGTGCGCGAGGTATGGGTCAGGGACAACCGCCGCAAATATTACAGGGCCGAAAGTGACTTTTGGCGGATCGTCACCAATGTGTTGAGCAGCCGCGAACTGCGCGACGTGAACGAGGCGCTGCGCGTACTGGACGATCATCTGCACCATCTCAGCGACACCCTGCCCCAGATGGAAACAACCGACCACACCCTCGCTGAATTTTATATCACGCGCCTTGAACAGCTCCAGGAATTCTTCCGGCTTGCCCAGCTTCTGATCACGTCGCTCATCCTGCACGCCGAGGACCAACCCACGATCAAAGGGATCGACTTTGAATAACTGGCAGCATCAAAATGGTTTCGATATAATATGTTTAGAAAGTTCTAAATGACACAAATGAACACACGAACGTTCGCCAAAGATAATTGTGGAGGCCAAATGGCGATTGACAACGCGCTCCGAGCCGTCGACGAACTCCTGGTTTCTATCGCCAATAGTCCAGTCTCTATCCTGGCTGACGCCAGCCGCCACATTCTGAGCGCAGGCGGTAAGCGGCTGCGGCCTCGTCTGGTTTTGCTGGCCTATCAGGCTGTCGGAGGGCAGGATCTCGAGCGGGCTGTTCCTCTGGCCGCTGCCGTCGAAGTGATCCATACGGCTACCCTGGTCCATGACGACATTAACGATCACGGCACGCTGCGGCGTGGGCGCGAGACGGTGAATGCCCGCTGGGGCCGCACCTTCGCCCTGCTGACCGGGGATTTTATGTTTACCAAGGCTTATGAACTGATGCTGGGCTACAGCGGCGACTACAACGCGATTTTGGCCCACGCGGCGGTCGAGCTGGTCGAGGGCGAAACGCTGCAAATTTATGCCTCGCAGCAAAACGCGTTTGATCCTGAAATCTACCTGGAAATTATCACCAAAAAGACGGCTGCCCTGTTCATGGCGGCAACGCAGCTTGGCGCGCAGTTGGCCGAAGCACCGCAGGACTGGATCGACGCCCTCCGCAAGTATGCTCTGAATCTGGGTCTGGCCTTCCAGATCACCGACGACGTGCTCGATCTCGCCGCCAACTCACAGCAGATCGGCAAAAACGCCGGGATCGATGTTGCCCAGGGGCGCGGCATTGCGGTTGCCCTGGCGGGGCATTTTGGGCAGTCTTCGGAAAATGGCAACGGGAATCATGTGGCTCTGCAAGAGGCGGTTGTCCACGAAGCTATCACGCGGGGCCGGGCCAAAGCCGCCGAATATGGCGCGCTGGCCTCATCCAGCCTGGATATTCTGCCACCATCGGCAGCCGTCGATGAATTGCGTCTTCTCGCCCGGCAGGTTGTGGAGCGGGATCATTAAACGCCGAGCGCTAACCGGACGATTTCCAGAAATTCTTCCACATCAAATGGCTTCTGCAAAAAGTGGTCCGCTCCTGCCGCGCGGCACGCTCTCGCCAGTGCGGGATCGGCGTGGGCAGTAATGATCATGAGAGGCGTTTGCAGCGTCCGCTCATCTGACTTGAGCCGCCGCACGAGTTCAAGCCCTGTCAGATCAGGGAGTTTGATATCTGAAATGATCAGGTCTGGCGGATATTGAAACGCGTAGTCTAACCCTTCTTGCCCACGACTGAATCCCACCACTTTATAATTCTCAAGTTCCAGGATCGTGATGAGATCATCTAACAGGGTCGTTTCATCTTCGATCACCAGGATAGATGGCATAACTTGTCACTCCCTCCGCGTATCCTAATTGTACGGTGAAAGCCAGGGACAGTCCAGCAGCACCCCATCAGGCCGTCAGGTCGTCAGGCAAGCGCGGTTGACGGTCTCTCCTGTGCGCGATAAACTCCTCGCTATGACATATGATGAAGCAAAAATTCACGTACGAAGCGGCGACGGGGGCAATGGTTTGATCGCCTTCCGCCGCGAAAAATATGTGCCGCGCGGTGGTCCGAGCGGCGGCGATGGCGGCAGAGGCGGCAGTGTTTACCTTGTTGTCAAGCCAACTCTCAATACACTGACCGAATTTGCCTTTAAGAAATCCTTCAAGGCGGATAACGGCGCGCATGGCGGAAGGAGCAACAGAACGGGCCGCAGCGCCGAAGATCTGCTGATTGACGTCCCGCCGGGAACGATCGTGCGCGATGGCGAAACAGGCGCGCTGATTGCGGATCTGTACCGAGCCGGGCCAGCGGCTGTTGGTCGCGAAAGGTGGGCGCGGCGGGATGGGTAACCAGCACTACGCCACCTGCACCAACCAGGCTCCTCGCATTGCCGAAAAAGGCGAACCCGGCGAGGAACGCTCGCTGGCGCTGGAACTGAAACTGCTGGCAGATGTGGGGATCGTCGGTGTGCCCAACGCGGGCAAATCAACGCTGCTCTCGGTGATCAGCAACGCCAGACCGAAAATCGCGCGATTATCCCTTCACCACGCTGGAGCCAAACCTGGGTGTCGTTCCGCTGGATGACCGCGACATCGTCGTCGCGGATATCCCTGGGTCTGATCGAAGGAGCGCACGTCGGGCGCCGGAATTGGGCACAGCTTTTTGCGCCACATCCAGCGCACTCGCGTGCTGATCCACCTGCTGGACGGGCTGGCCGAAGACCGGTCGCCGATTTCCACCAGATCAACTCGGAACTGGCGCTCTTTGACGAAAAACTGGGCCAGAAGCCGCAGTTCGTGGTCTTCAATAAGATGGACCTGCCCGACGCACAGGAGCGCTGGCCGAAAATCCGCGAACAGCTCAAAAAGCTCGGTCACGATCCGATGGCGATTTCCGCCGCGACACACGACCATGTGCGCGAGGTGATCAACCGCACGCTGGCTTTGATCGACGCGCTGCCCAAAGAAGAGCCGCAGCAAGAACCCGAACTGCCCCTGTACGAGATGGGCGAAGACCCGCTGGCCTTCAACGTCACTCGTGAAGCAGAGGGCGTGTTCCGTGTCTCAGGCAAACGGATCGAGCGTGCCGCAGCCATGACCTATTGGGATTACGATCAGGCGCTGAACCGCTTCCAGCGCATCCTGGAAACGATGGGCATCGCCAAGGCTTTGGAAGAAGCGGGCATCCGGCAGGGCGATACCGTCTTTATTGGCGATATAGAACTGGAATGGGCCGACTAGCCGCCCCGCACCGCTGAGGACTCGCTTTCAACACCACCCGACCCGTCCGCCTCGGTTTATACGGGGGAACCTTCGATCCGCCGCATCTGGGCCATCTGATTCTGGCTGAAACGGCGGCGGATTTGCTGGGCCTTTCCCGTGTATTGTTCATCCCGGCAGCCGATCCGCCGCACAAGTCGAGCCGCGTTGTGCGAGCTCCGCCGCGCACCGCCTGGCTATGGTTGAACGGGCGATAGTGGGCAACCCCCGCTTCGCCCTCTCACGAGTTGATATGGACCGCCCCGGCCCTCATTACTCCGTCGATATGCTGCGGCTGATGGGCAAAGAATTTCCGGGCATGGACCTTATTTTTCTGATCGGCGCCGACTCGCTGCGCGATTTGCCAACATGGTCGCGCCCCGGCGAACTGATCCAACTCGCGGCGCTGGGCGTCATGCCCCGCCCCGGCATCACCCCCGATATGGACGCGCTCAGCCAGAAATTCCCGGTTTACGCGAGCGCGTGTTGTGGATCGACGCACCGCAGATCGAAATCTCGGCGTCAGGGCTGGCTGCCCGCATCGCCGCCGGACAGTCGCTCCGCTATCAGGTCCCGGATGCCGTCCGCGCATATATCGAGGAACAGGGGATTTATGGACAAAAATCACACCCTTAAACTTGCTTTGCTCCTATCGTTGATTGCCGTCATTGGAATTGTGTTCGGCGGCACAGCGGCAGCGGCGATCCGAGATCACCGAGACGCCCACGCCGGAGGTTACCGCCGCGCCAACTGAAACGCCGACTCGGCACCGCCGACGCCTCACACCTGCCCCGACGATCACCAGTTCGGCCCCTACGCTGATCCCGCCGACGCCCATGCCGCAGGCGAACGCCACTGAGGTCGCGTCGCAGCCCACCGCCTCGGCGCTGGCCAGCGTCAAGGAGACCCACAAACTGCGCGTCGGCACGTACTACAACGCCTACCCGTTCACGTGGTACAACGAACTGGGCGAAGTAACAGGCTACGAGGCCGACATTTTGCGCGCCATCGGCATCGAACTTGGCGTCGAGGTCGAATTTGTTCAGGTGACACGCCACAACGCGATCGAAACGCTGCAACGCGGCGATGTGGATGTCCTGATCGGGCAGCAGATCCACTCTCATGACCGCGAAGCCTACCTGGACTATTCGCCACCCCTACTATCTGAACCAGGAGCGGATGGTCGTCATCCAGGACAGTCCTTATACCGATCTGCAAAGCCTCGCCGGACAGCCTGTAGGGGTAGAGATCGGCAGCCGCTCCGAGCAGTCGCTGCGCAGTCTGAACGACACACGCGGCCTTAACCTGGATATTCGCACTTTCTTCAGCGAAGGCGCAGCCCTCGATGCTCTGACCAACGGCGAAGTGCAGGGTATGGTGGGCGAACTGGACAGCCTGAGCCGTGCCGGACGCCAGCATATGCGCCTGATCGATGAGCCGGTCCTGCTGGAACCCTATGCTATTGTCGATGCGCCGCTGGGATGTCAATGCTCGCAACCTGATCAACCGCTCCCTGCAAAAGCTGAAGGCCAGCGGGCGGCTCGATGAGATCGCCAATTCCTGGTTCGGCGCTGATGCCGTGAACTTTACCCTGTTGGTCCCGGTCTACGAAATCGCTCTATCACGACACCGCGCACGATCAACGAATTTAATACCGATATCCCCATTCCGCCGATCCCGAGTGCCAGTCCGCATCCAGAACGGGCAGCCAATCCGCGTCGCTGGCCTGATCAGCCGCGGACGAAACTGCCCCGGCACACATTCGCCTTATGGACAATTTTAACCGGGCGCTGATCGAAGAAATGGCCCGCCGCTGGGGAGCGCAGATTGAATACATCCCCAATTCCGCGCTGAATGCCGTCGATCTCGTCGCCAATGGGCGAGGCGGATATCGCGGTGGGAGTCAGCCCGCGCTGGGATGGCGCGGATCGCTGCGAATACTCATTACCCTACATCCAGCACAGCAATCGCCTGATGATTCCCGCCAACAAGCAGATCGAGGGCTTTTCCAGCCTGCTCGGCACGGGCTGGTGGGTCGCCTATTTTGCCGACGACTCCGCCGATGCAGACGAAATCCAGAAGTATGCGGATGGATTTGGGGTCGGCTCGAATATCAACCTGTTCCCCATCCAGCACGAAGATCAGGCCATTTACACGATGGTGGAAGAAGACAACATCAGCATGATCTACGGGGACAGCCTGCGCCTGAACTCAGTTGCAGCGCGAATACAGCCAGCCCGATTCAGTCAAGATTCTCGATACCAACTACGGCGACGTCCTGTCGATCACGCTCGCCTCGCCGCGCAACGACGAAGACTTCCGCCTACTGATCGACTCGACATTGCAGGATATGTCCCAGGACGGCACCTACCAATCGCTGTGGGGCGCGCAGTTCGGCGTGGGCGATCCGCTCAATATTCTGCTCTGGCCCGCAACCAACCCGGACGGCCAGCCAACCATGTAGCATTTCTCAGAGGGCGCGGCATTCCTGTCGCGCCCTTTACCCAACTCTCCGCCCAGTTCTCTAGAATTGTAGTATTGGCCCACTCACCGCGGAGATATGACGCACATGAACCATGTTCTGACACCTGTGCAGGATGTTGACGATATATTTCCCATTTACCGTTCAACGCCCATTGGACGCCTGCTTGAATATCACAACCTGGGACGCCCCTACGACACCTATACGCGTGCCGAACTGCTCGTCGGCATGTGTATGGACAACCGCAAACACCTCACCATTCCCGATAACTTTGCTTTCATCATTCGCACAGGGGGAGCCAATCTCCGCTACAGCGAATTTAAGGTCTCCTACGCCATCGCCATCGGCGGCGTCACCGCGATTGCCCTGATCGGCCATAACAACTGCGGAATGGTCAATCTGATCGCCCGCAAGGAACTGTTCATCGAGAATCTGGTCAAAAACGCGGGCTGGACCGCCGAGCAGGCCGAAGAGCAGTTTATGAGTTTTGCCCCCATGTTTGAAATCGGCAATGAGATTGATTTCGTACTCAGCGAAGCCTTACGTCTGCGGCACAAATATCCGCGCATTCTCATCGCGCCCCTGCACTACCGCGTCGAAGACAACCTGTTGTATCTGCTGAATGAGGGATAGGGCCTTTACACCGCTTCCAGCGGGTGCTGCAATTCCGTCAGATAATTCGCCGGATCGACGTGCGCACCCTTTTTGAACTGACTCGTTCTCATGGTGATCACTATGCAGCCTCCGGTAACCGGAGAGTCAAGACCCTTTTTTTGACATGGCTAAGGGGTGAAAAAAGAGGCGGGAAGGTCCGCCCCTCGGTTTAACTGGCGCTGAATGTCGTGGTCGATCCCCGGCTGAGGACATAAAAGCAGCGCTGCCGTCCTTCGTGCGGCTCGCACAGAAAATCCGTGACCATATATCCCTCGGCAAAGATGCGCCCGGCCAGCACGCGCAGATGTTCGCGCCAGTCCTGAGCCAGATCGGGCGCGGCAGCGACCATCGCACGCCAGTTGTCGGGAATCTCCAGCAGGGCCATCGTCCCGCTGATCGATACGCCGCTCGTGGGAGCCAGGGGAGCGGCCCACCCGTTTTCGGATTTTGTCGGATTGACAATAGGGGTATTGGCCCCCAGGTACGCGCGCAGGGACAGCGGCCCCCGGCTGCCGTTTAGCCGTTCCTCGACGCGGCGGTTTGTCGTCCACCACTCCATGATCAGGCGATCCTTGTTGACAGCCCCATTTGAGCCGTAATAGTTGGCAATGTAACGGTTCGTGACCGCGCCGAGACTGCGCACGCTCAGATAAACCTGCTCGCTGTCCAGCGGATCAAGCGTCCAGGTGATCAGGCAAATCCCCTGCTGGACGGCGAAATCCCGCTGGCGCACAAACAGATCATAGCTGGCATCGTGCCACGACACACCAGGATGTGCGCCCCAATAGGCTGCCACCATCTTGAGATTGGCCATCGCTGGGCGGCGCGGGTCACGCGTTTCGGTTCCCAAAAAGCTGATCGAGACGGCGGCTAACTGCCCATCGCCAGCAAACGCGCCTAACACCAGCCCACCGTTGTGAGCCAGCGTCACCAGGGCCGCGTGGTCAAAGCGCACCTCCGGTTGATGCTCGGCCTGGAAAGCGGCGGCAGCGTGTAGTTCGTCGGGGTGATACAACGTGCGAATTTCAAACATAATCGATCCCGGTATGTTCCAATGAAAAAAGGGGCTGTTTTGCAGCACATCACACGGATAGATTGTTGCAATAATTGAGGGATTTGCCCCGTTTTAACTGGGTCGCCGCCACATAAACCGCAGCAGTTCCTGCCAGGTAGTGGCGCTCGGGCATATACGTCAGCAGCGTATCCTCAAAGCGCACCGGGCGCACCCCGCAGTAATCATACAGATTGCCCAGTTTCGCCGTGCGGTTGCTCGCCAGAATATCAAACCACTGCGGCGGTCATCGGCCAGCGCGGCACAATCCGGTTCATGATCCGAGTGAGCGTGCGCAGAGTATAGCGGCGGCAATTGGGATGATCATCCGGTGCGCATGCCCGACACGCGCATCACCGTGCGGATCATCTCGTTATACGTCACGTACTCGCGCCCCACCGATCTCAATCGTCGCATCCACCAGATCGATGTTTCCAGACTGTTGCACAGTGCCTGCACCAGATCCTTCACATAGAGCGGGTGAAGCAGGCTCGTCGCCCTGCCCCGGCTGCAAAAAAAAGATCGGATTGGTCCGCAGCAGCATGGCAACGCCGTTCACGAAGCGATCTTCCGGGCCAAAAATCGACGCCGCAGCGCAGAATGGTATAGGCAATGCCGCTGTTACGGATCAACGCTTCGACCTGCCCTTTGACGCGCAGCAGGTAGTACGCGGAGGAAGGCTCAGCCCCCAACTGGCTCAGGTAATACAGACGCCCGATGCGCGCGGATCGTGCCGCCGCGATCAGATTGTGCGTGCCCTTGCACATCGATCCGCTCCAGATCGCGCCGGCTTGCCCCACCACTGCGCGCTGGCCAGGTGAAATACGGTATGCACACCCTGATCATCGCCTGGTGCAGACTTTCGGGATCGTTCAGACCGCCCGTCGATCACCTCAACGCCGCTGCGGCCATCGGCACGCGTAGAGCCGCGTCGCCGGGGCGCGACCAATACGCGCACGGGCCAGCCGCACTGCCACCAGCTCCGTGACCAGATACCGCCCGACCAGACCCGGTTGCCCCTGTGATCAAGATCATCAATTTCCTCCGGCCGCACCGTATACACAATGCTCTGAAAATTATTCCGGCGAATGGGTATACCACATGCAACCACTGGCTGCCATGCGAGGTTATTATCTTAGCGATATGACAACTGGTATAATGGGGCCGCGCTGCAATCTGCAAGCGATTCAATCGTGTAAACCGGAGGAAAAATCCAGTGGAAATAAAACGTGTAGTTGTCACCGGAATCGGCATCATTTGCCCTGTTGGCAACTCACCCGACGAAGCCTGGCAAAACGCCGCAAACGGTGTCTCAGGCGCGTGTTCATATGCCCGAATTTGAAGAACTTGGCCTGAAAGTTACATTTTGGCGCGCCCGTCAAGAATTTCGATGCCGAAGCGACCTTTGGCCGGCGCGACGCACGCCGCACGGATCGGGTGACCCATCTGGGACTCTATGCGCAGCAAACAGGCCTTGACGACTCTGGGCTGGATGTCTACCAAAGAAAACGCCTTTGATGTCGGCGTGGTCATGGGAACCGGCATCGGCGGCATCCAATCGCTGATTGACGGCATTATGACCGTTGTCGAAAAGGGTATAGACAGCGTCAGCCCCCTGCTGCTGCCGATGATGCTCCCCGACAGCCCGACCGGGAAGATCGCCATTGATTTCGGCCTGCGCGGTCCGAATTTGTCGATAGCGACGGCCTGCGCCACAGGCAATAACTGCATCGGTGAAGCCACAGAGTTGATCCGGCGCGGATCAGCGACTGTGCATGCTGGCTGGCAGCAATGAAGCGGGCATGGTCGGCCTGGCCGTTGCCAGCCTGTCCAATATGCACGCCCTATCCCGGCGCAACGATGATCCCAGAAGGTGCGTCTCGCCCCTTCTCGGCGGATCGGGATGGTTTTGTGATTGCCGAAGGCGCGGCGACTCTGGTTATCGAAGAACTGGAACACGCCAAAGCGCGCGGCGCGCACATCTACGCCGAAATCAGCGGGCTATGGCACGACCTGCGACGCATACCACGTCACCGCCCCGATGGAAGATGGCGAAGGCGCGAAGGAAGCCATGCGCCGGGCGCTGCAAAATGCGGATCTCAAGCCAGAAGATATCAGCTACATCAACGCGCACGGCACCAGCACGGAACTGAACGACTGCCAGCGAAACAAGAGCTATCAAGGGCGTTTTTGGCGAACACGCCTACAGATGTCCCGATCAGTTCCACCAAGTCTGTCACCGGGCACCTGATGGGCGCAGCGGGCGCGTCGAAGCCGTGTTCAGCATCAAAGCGATCACCGAGCAGTTCATCCCGCCGACGATCAATCTGAACAATCCGGATCCTGAATGCGATCTCAATTACACACCGAACGTTGGCGTTGCCGCTGCAATCAAACATGTCATGAGCAACTCGTTCGGGTTTGGCGGCCATAACGCTGTATTGATCTTCAGCAAATACGAGAATGGCCGATAATTTGCAGGAAAAACAGCAGCAACGTCAGCGCACCGGAAACGGGACCAAACCGCGCACGCAATCGCGCGCTGCAATCGCGCGCCCACCAGTCGCGCACGCTGCGCTATGCCCATATCGTTGGTTGGGGCATGGAAGTTCCCTCGCGCGTGCTCTCCAATCTCGACCTGTCCGCCATTGTGGAGACAGACGACGAGTGGATCGTCACCCGCACGGGTATCCGGGAGCGGCGAATCGCGGAACAGCGCGAGACGACCACCAGCCTGGCGACGCGTGCCGCGCAAAAAGCCCTGAATATCACCGACATTCTGCCCAGCGATATCGATCTGATCATCGTCGCCACCGCCACGCCGGAATACAGCTTCCCCAGCACGGCGAGCATGGTGCAGGATATGCTCGGCGCGACCAATGCGGGCGCGTATGATCTCAGCGCGGCCTGTTCCGGCTTCGTCTATGCGCTGGATATGGCTGCCAGCAAAATCCGATTGGGCACGATCAACACGGCGATTGTCATCGGCGCGGAAACGCTCAGCCGCGTGACCGACTGGGATGACCGGGGGACGTGCATCCTCTTTGGGGATGGCGCGGGCGCGGTTGTCTTGCAGGGCAGCGATATGCCCGGCGGCATCCTGAGCACCGTGCTGCGCTCCGACGGCTCCGGCTGGGATATGCTGACGCTGCCCACGGTGTGCAGCCGTGACACCTATCTGCAAGACGGCGCGCACGAGATGCACCGCATCTACATGGACGGCAAAGGCGTCTTCCGCTTTGCGACCAAAGTGATCGGGGAGAGCATCCGGGAAGCGCTGACCGAAGTCGGCATGACGCCGGACGACCTCACCTGGGTTTTCCCGCATCAGGCCAACCAGCGGATCATCGATCATGCGGCAAAGTCGCTGAAAATCCCCGAAGAGAAGGTCTACAGCAATGTGGAACGCTTCGGGAACACGTCCGCCGCCTCGATCCCGATTGCCTTAGCCGAAGCCGCCGACGCGGGTAAGATCAAACCGGGTAATATTCTCGCTCTGGTGGGATTTGGCGGGGGCCTGACCTGGGCCTCGGCCATCATCGAATGGACCGACGCGCCCTCGCGGTCAAGTTACTCGTTCACCTGGGGCCGCCGTCAAGGGGAATATGCGCTGGCGGGCGTGCGCCGTCCGCTGGTGCGCTGGTGGCGTCGGTTGATGCTGCTCAGTCCGGCGTCGATCATTCGCCAGATTCTGCAAGCAGCTTACCGGGCAGGCGATTGTCAACGACGAGGAAGAACCGCCGAAACCGGGCACACCATCCGGCGGCAAAACACCACAATGATTTTACGGCAACCATAGGTTGCACAGGGGCCGACCAGCCCCGCACATCACCATAAATCGTAGGGGCGCTGCTTGCTGCGCCCTTTTTTATGTTCCAAACAGCCTTTCAAACCCCGGATAGGCCCGCAGCGGGATCACCTCGAAGACGATCAGCCCGGCCTGCACCAGCGGAAATTCCCCCAAGACGCGGATCGCCTCATCCACGTTGGTGCATTCCAGCATCAGTACCGCATCCGTCCGATCTGCGCGGAAATACGTTTCCCGCACAACGCCCGCCTGCACGAGTTTCCACAGATGCGCCGCTTCCTCTCTGAGGATCGGCCCGAATGCCTCCGCCGGAGCGCCCGGCACGTCCCGTTCAATCGCCAGAATTTTCATGTTTACTGATCCGCTTCTGTGCCACTCTCACTTCTTCCAGAGCATCTTCTATTGTCTCCGGTCCTAGTCGAAGTGGAATTCCTAATTGTTGAAAGCGATCCATCAACTCGAATTGAGAGATACCCAGGAGTTCAGCCGCCTTACCGAGATTAATCCGATCATCGACATAGGCTTGAACAACTGCCTTGAATTGTTCATCATCCTGCTCGTTCATACAACACCTCGGCGGTGTCGAGTACCGTCTGGCGAAAATAGCGGCTCAATTCCTGGGGCGTTCGGAAATCGACCGTGCGCCCCAGGAGTTCTGTGAGTTCCGTTTCCATCGTCACCATGTCGAAGAAGCTGATCCGCGCCCCAGGTTCAAATTCGACCAGGATATCAATATCACTGTCCGCGTTAAAATCGTCGCGCAAGGCAGAGCCAAACAGCGACAATTTGTGAATCGGATACCGCTGGCAGAATTCAGTCAATTTGGCTTGCGGAATATGGACTCGCTTGTTCGCC
This sequence comes from uncultured Chloroflexia bacterium, assembly GCA_963753545.1. GTDB lineage: Bacteria > Chloroflexota > Anaerolineae > Aggregatilineales > Aggregatilineaceae > CAVWCQ01. The sequence goes on along the minus strand of CAVWCQ010000008.1, from coordinate 1,934,491 downwards.
ATGATGTTGAAGTCCGTCTACCCCTGCACGACCTTGACAAACTTCCGCTTGCCGAGCTTGATCACGGCGGGAAGCTGATCGAGCGTCACAACCGCGTCAAAACTCTCGACCTTATCGCCATTGATCCGCACGCCGCCGCCCTGAATTTGCCGCCGCGCGTCGTTCTTCCCGGTGGTCAGGCCCGCGTCGGAGAGAATGTCAATGATCTTCGCCGCCTCGCGGATCGGATACTCTGGCATATCATCCGGCAGCCCCTCACCCTGGATCACGGTCTGGAAGAATTTCGCGCCCAACTCCGCGCCTGCTTCACCCATGAAGATACGCGTGATCTCGTAAGCAAGATCCTTCTTGACGCCCATCGGATCGGTTTTCAGACGCCCGTCCAGTTCCTTGAGTTTCGGTTCCGTCCAGCCGAGCAGCAGCTTGTGGTAGATGGGCATCGCCTTATCGGGGACGCTCATCACCTTGCCGTACATATCCTCCGGCGTGGTCAGCAGCGGGATGTGATTCCCCATGCTCTTGCTCATCTTGACCTCGCCGTCCGTGCCGGGCAGCAGTTCACCCATAATCAGGGCAATCTGCGGCAGTTGGCCCAACGCCTGCTGAAGCTTGCGCCCCGCCACCAGAATATTAAACAACTGGTCCTGCCCGCCGACCTGCACATCAACCTTCATGGCAATCGCGTCATAGGCCTGCATCAGCGAGTAAAACAGTTCATGCAGGTAGATCGCCTCGCCGTGTTCCATGCGCAGCGCGAAATTCTCCCGCGTGAGGAACTGCTGCACGGTGAAATTCTGCGCCAGCCGGATGATATCGCGGAAATCCAGCGGAGCCAGCCATTGATCATTCCGCAGCACTTCCGTCTTTTCTGGATCAAGAATCTTGAACGCCTGCTCCTGGTACGTGCGCGCGTTCTCCTCGACCTGTGGCAGCGTGAGGTAATCGCGCGTCTTGTCCACGTCGGACGGGTCGCCAATGGTACTGGTGAATGTCCCGATCAGGAAGATCACATGATGGCCCATGTCCTGGAACTGGCGCAGTTTGCGCATGGTGATCGTGTGACCCAGGTGCAGATCGGGTTTGCGCGGATCGTAGCCGCAGTACACGCGCAAAGGCCGTCCTTCTTTTTCTGCCAGGATCAACCGTTCACGAAGTTCTTTGGTCATATTCTCCTTGGTCTGGGGATCGCCGTAGGCGGTTCCCGACATCAGGATTTCGACCTGCTCATCAATCGTAGGCATTGCCCTATTCCTTTCAGAACTAGCAAACCGGGTGCGGCTACAAAAAAAACTGGCAGTATGATACCATACGCTCACCTGGAAATCATTGGTAAAGTTCCTACAATTCGATCTCGGTTTTGAAACAAATCACAGCCCGCCCACCGACCCGCACCGCGCCGGAACCCCATGCTCCAGTGTGACTTCGACATCAACGATCCCAGGCCGTCCGATTGCTTCGCCCTGTTTGGCTTGAAAGGCAAAAGTGGAATCCGAGGGTTGAACAAGCCCGTGCCGCACGAGATAAGCGCCTAAGGGGCCATTCGCATTGCCTGTCACGGGGTCTTCCGCGATACCAATGGCAGGTGCAAACATGCGTCCATGAACAAGCACATCACTGGCATCCAGCGTAAAAACATAAAAGCCGTTGCAGCCAATGGTCCCGCTAATCCGCGCTAGCGCTGCCAGATTGGGCCTCAGCGCGTGCAGCACAGCCCTGCTTTTGATTCCGATCAATACCTTTGAATGTCCGGTTGACACAATTTGCATCGGCCAGCGCTCATCCCGGTCAGATGGGTTTAACCCAAGCGCTTCGGTTATCTGATCCTGTTCAGCTTTACCAAGCGAGTCATCGTATTCGATCTTGCCCTGCGTCATGATGATCCGATAGTCCTGTTCCTCTTGAATGATCTCGACCGGAAGGACGCCCGCCCCAGTCTTCTGGACAACCGTACACGACGGAAGATTTTTCTCGCGTGCCAGCACATAGTGACTCGCAATGGTGGCATGCCCGCAAATAGGCACTTCCGTCAGCGGGGTAAAGAAGCGAATCCACACATCATGATCCGGCCCTGTTGGAGACAGGACAAAGGCGGTTTCAGAGTTGTTCAATTCCCGCGCAATAGTCTGCATCTCCACCTCGGTCAAGTCGTCGGCATTGGTGACCACTCCCGCCGGATTACCTCGGAATTTTTCGGTAGTAAACGCATCCACCTGATAAACACAAACCTTTTTCATGCCTGGTACTCCTTCGTTCTACACGCAGCGGACAGGCTGGCATATAATGGAACAGGATTCTACCATTGGAAACGAGAGAAGCATGACCATTAAGCACCAACTTTTACGCCCCATTGTTTACTTAATTCTTGAAATGCCTGCCAGCAAGTTATCTTACGAAGACCTCGCCCAGCGGCTGGAGAATTCCTGCGAAACGATCACAGAGCGGATTACCGTTGTCGATGACACGCCCGGCAATCACGAACAGCTTCGCCATGTGATCGGCATCGAACGCTGGGGGCAGCGGCGGCTGCGCGTGGCTCTTGGTGAGCCGTTCGTGCTGGACGAATTGGAGGGTTACAAGCCCTCCTACGCCGTCAAGTGGCCCGCCCTGCAAACCGAATTTCGCAATACCCGCCACGAAACGATTGCCCTGGCTCGCAAACTGGGCAAAGCCAAAATCGACCCCTCGCTGAAAATTCTGCACAATAGCTACGGCCTTTTGTCGCCGCGCGGTTGGCTGCGCCACCTGGATATTCATGCCAGTACGGAGAGTAAACGCATCCGCTGAGAAAGGTTTGTTAGCTATATCAATGGCGGCGGAAGTAACGTCACGCGCCGGACGGACGAGATGCCCGGCTGGTAGAACTACCGTTGCAGAGCCTCTCTCCGTCAACTATAATCCTTGCGTTCCGACATCGAATTCAGCAGAGAGATCGCTCAAAATGAAAAAGATGACCAGCGCCGAAGCGCGCGAGGCTTTCCTGGAATTTTTTGAAGAAATGAACCACAAGCGGGTGGCGTCGTCGTCCCTTGTCCCCGGCAACGACCCTACCCTGCTCTTTACCAACGCGGGCATGGTCCAGTTTAAGGACGTCTTCCTCGGCCTGGATAAGCGCCCCTATACCCGCGCCACGACGTCTCAGAAGTGCATGCGCGTCAGCGGCAAACATAACGACCTGGAAAACGTCGGCCCGTCGCCCCGCCATCACACCTTTTTTGAGATGCTGGGCAATTTCAGCTTTGGCGACTATTTTAAGCGCGACGCAATCCGTTTTGCTTTCGACCTGCTGACCCGCGTCTACGATATGCCCGTAAGCCGCCTGATCTTCACCGTCCACAACACCGATGACGAAGCCTACCGCATCTGGACCGAAGAAATTCGCGTCCCGGCGGATCAGGTTTTCCGCATGGGCGACAAGACAAATTTCTGGCAGATGGCCGATGTCGGTCCCTGCGGCCCCACCAGCGAAATTCACTGGGACTGGGGCGCGGATTTCTGCTCGTGCGGCATCGGAGCGAAACCGCATTTTGACCTGGATAACGGCTGTGATCGTTACCTGGAAATCTGGAACCTGGTCTTTATGCAGTTCCAGCAGTTTGAGGATGGTCACCGCGAACCGCTGCCCGCGCCGGGCGTCGATACAGGGGCCGGGTTGGAGCGGATCGTCAGCGTCGTGCAAAACGCCCACGCCAACTATGACACCGACCTGTTTATGCCGATCATCCGCCGTATCCAGGCGCTCACCGGGCAGAGCGACGCCGAGCGCGACGCGATTTACGTCCCGTACCGCGTCATTGCCGACCACATGCGCGCCGCCACGTTCCTGATCGCGGATGGCGTGCGTCCCGGCGCGACCGGGCGCGACTACGTCTGCCGCATGGTTATTCGCCGCGCCGTGCGCTTTGGCACCAAGCTCGGCTTTGAGGAGCCGTTCCTGGCCGATGTCTGCGACGCTGTGATCGACGTGATGGGCGGGCACTACACCGAACTGAATGACAAGCGCGATGCCATCCGCCGCACGATCACGAACGAAGAAGTGCGCTTCCGCCGGGCAATGGATCGCGCCCTGGCTGAACTGGATGATATGCTGGCGGCGCTGCCCGTGGACGGCCAACTCTCCGGTGAACAGGCTTTCCGCCTTCACGCCGAGAAGGGTCTGCCCCTGGAAATCACCCGCGATATCGCCCAGGAAATGGGCTTCAGCGTCGATGAGGCGGGCTTCCGTCAGGCGCAAAAGCGGCACGAAAACGTCAGCCGTGGTGTGGCAGGCGGCGCGTTCGGCACCATCGACATGGGCGAAGCGTACCGCCATATCCTAGCTGATCTGCGCAGTGAAGGCTTACTGCAAAGCGTTAAGCAGGATCAGTACGGCCCACTCGCTGCGGAGGCCCGCGTGATTGCCATCCTCCGCGACGGCGAACGGGTGCAGTCCGCCAGCGTCGGCGACAAGGTGGAAATGGTGCTCGACACAACCCCCTTCTACGTCGAATCGGGCGGTCAGGTCAGCGACACCGGCGTGATCGAAGGCGCAAATTGGGCCGTTGACGTGGAAGATTCCCGCCAGCCCATCGGCGGTCTGATCGTCCACAGCGGCGAAGTGGTCGAAGGCCAGCCGACGCCCGGCGCGGCCTGCACAGTGATGATCGATGCGGAGCGCCGCCTGGATATCACCCGCAACCACACAGCGACTCATCTGCTCCATGCCCAGCTTCGCGCCGTCTTGGGCACGCACGTCCAGCAGCGCGGCTCACTCGTCGCGCCGGATCGCCTGCGCTTCGACTTCAGCCACGACGCGCCGATCTCCGATGAAGAACTGGATGGGATCACGCGCGGCATCAATGAGGCAATCCTGGCGAATATGCCCGTCGTCGCCATCTGGAAAGACCTGGAAAGCGCCCGCGCCGAGGGAGCGATGGCCCTCTTTGGCGAAAAATACGGGGATCGTGTCCGCACGATCAATATCATGGTCGGTGAGGACACCCGCTACAGTTATGAACTATGCGGCGGCAACCATGTTACCGAAACCGGGGTGATCGGCCCGTTCGTCATCACCCAGGAAACCAGCGTCGCCCAGGGCATCCGCCGTATCGAGGCGCTGACCGGACGTCATGCCGAGGCCTATATCCGCCGTAATCTGAACCTGCTGCGCAGTATCGCCGGGCAGTTGGGCACAACGCCCGACTCCGTGCCGGATCGCCTGGATGCCGTCCGAGACGAATTGAAGGCGGAACAGAATGAAAATGCCCGCCTGCGCCGCCAACTGGCTCGTTACGAATTTGAGTCGCTGCTTAATTCGGTACAAACGAATGGCGATGCCTCCGTGCTGGTCGCCCACGTCAACCCGACCAATACGGAAACTCTGCGCGAAATGACCGACTGGTTCCGCGATGCGGTCCCATCGGGCGTGGTTGTCCTGGGCACCGTAGCCGACAGCGGCAAACCGCAGTTGATCGCCGCCGTCACCAAAGACCTGAGCAAGCGTGTTCACGCCGGGAATCTGATCAAGGAGATTGCGGCAGTCGTTGGCGGCGGTGGTGGGGGCCGTCCCGATCTGGCCCAGGCGGGCGGCAAAGACCCGGATCGCCTGGATGATGCCCTGCGCCGCGCCGAATCCTGGATATCCGACGCGCTAGGCAAATAACAGTTTACGGGGCGACCACGGGGCCGCCCCGTAATTTTCCATGTTATACTGTGCATCAAAAGCATGGCGAGGTGGCTATGGTCCAGACGCAGAACATGACCGTCGAAGAGTTTGAGCAGTTCATCCTGCGACCAGACAACGTAGATCGGCTCTTTGAATACATCGGGGGGGATGCGGTCGAAGTGGTCACGAACTATTACTGTTCTCTGGTTGCGCTCCGTATCGCAACTAGAATTTCCTCCTACGTAGAAATCCATAACCTGGGCTATGTGTCGGGCGAAGCGGGCGGCTATCAGGTCGTGGGTCAACGCTACATGCCCGATGTCGGTTTTATCTCCAAAAAGAAACAGCCCGAACCGCTGCACGATACCTTTAACCCCCGCCCTCCTGATCTGGCGGTTGAGGTTCTGTCCCCCACCGACAAGCCCGGCAAAGTGCGGACCAAAATCGCGAATTACCTTCTGGCTGGCACAGCCGTCTGGATTATCGATCCTGATGAAAAAGAAGTAGAAATCTATGCGCCCGGTCAAACCGCCCAAACACTTGGACTAGATGGCACGTTAGATGGCGGGGATGTGCTGCCCGGATTCCGGCTGGCGGTCAAAGACATTTTCGACTTATGATCGACCCTGAACGCGCCCTCCTCCGCAGCTATCAGACCCGCTTCCCCGCCCGTCTGAATCTGGAAATCCTGAATTGGGCGCGCATGGCGGACGGCCTAGCCAGCGATGTTTACGGCTGCACGGTCTGTTATGAGGAGGACGGGCAATCGCACTCCGATGCGGTGATTGTCAAATCGTACCCGCGCGGTCACGCGCCACACCTTGCCGCCCAAACCGCCTCGGCAGAATTTAACACCATGCGCCTGCTGCATACCGCCGGATATCCTGTTCCGCGCGTCCTGCTGTTGGAAACCGATCCCGAACCCTTTGGCCGCCCCTTTATGATCATGGAGCGCGTGCCGGGCCGCCCGCTCTGGGATGTACTCAGGTCCGCCACCGCCGAACGCGCCGCCGACCTCACCCGCCTGTTCTGCCAGTTATTTGTCGATCTGCATGCCCTGGACTACCTCCCGTTTTTGCCTGACCCTGCCCTGCCGGAACTCTACGACGACACCTCCTCAATTCGTCGTGAAATTCATACCTTGCGCCAGATGGCCCTTGACGCAAACCGGACCACCTTCCTCCCGGTTATCGACTGGTTACAAGGGCAGGAAACCTCGATCCGGGGCGGACGCATGGCCTTAATCCACCGCGACTATCATCCCTGGAATGTCCTGTTGGCGGAAGATGGACGCGCCTACGTCATCGACTGGAACGCCGAAGTCTCCGATTTCCGCTTCGATCTCGCCTGGACGCTCGACCTCATGCGCCGTGCCGGGTTTGCCGACTTTGCCCAGGCCGCGCTGGACGGCTACCAGCAGATCGTGGGCGAACCTGTCCTTGATCTGGACACTTTCGCGGTTGCCGCCAACATCCGCTGGATGATGATCGTGCTCAATTCGCTCCAATCCGGCACAGCCCTGCGCAGCGATGCCGCTGGCAGTTTCCGCCAGTTGATCACGCCAATGATCAATAATGCCTGCGCCCTGATCGAAGACCATACCGGAATCGCCATCCCGCCGCCTCTGGGGTAAGATAGCGCCATGTCAAGCGACCTGCATATCCTCCAACTCGAACCCTATGACGACGCGATTTCGATCCGGGACCGCCTGAGTTTCATCAACGCGCGGTTTGTGCTGCTCGTCTGGCCCAAACAGGGCGCGATCCTCCACCGCAAACTGGATCTGCTGCTCGTCCAGCGGCAGGCCACGCGGCTCCGCCTGCGCCTCGCCCTGGTCACGTCCGATCCTGAGGTGATCAATAACGCCGAAGACCTGAATATCTCGACGTTCCCCTCTGTCAATACGGCCCGCCGGGGCCGTTGGAAGCGCCCGCGCGGAAAAGTGTTCGAGGAGCGTCCCGATCCGATTGTCGATCCCATCGAACTGGCGGAACGTGTCGAAAGAATACGCGGTGAAATTCCCCTCAGCCCAGCCGCTCTACGCCGCCGCCTTGTTCTGCGCTGGTCCATGTTTGGCCTGCTGGTAGCTGCGCTGCTCGTAGGGGTCATGATTGCTGCGCCGAGTGCCACCGTTACGCTGACCCCCGACAGCCGCCAGGTATTTGAACGCGTCTCGATCATCGCGGACCCTGCCCTGACCGACATCGACATCGAGAATCGCCAGATGCCCGCTGCTGTCGTCGCGCTGGAAGCATCCAGTCACGTCACGGTTGAATTGTCGGGCCGTGAATCGGCGGGAACATCCCAGGCGCAGGGCCTCGTCACCTTCACTAATCTGACCGCCAGCCCGATTGTTATCCCACTGGGAACCATCGTGGCAACGGGGGACACCTATCCCGTGCAGTTTGAAACCCTGCTGGAAACAACTCTCGCCGCCGGGCCAAACAGCACGGCCCAGGTCGCGATCCAGGCTGTCGCGGATCAATCCGGCACGCGGGGCAACGTCGATCCTGGCACAATCACCCGCGTCGAAGCCGATTTTGCCGATCAGGTCAGCGTCACCAACGCCAACGCGACCTACGGCGGCGCGGTCCAGGAGCGCAAATTTGTGACCCAGGCCGATCACGACTTTTTGATGAACCTGGGGCGTGAAGAAGTCATCCGCCACGCCGAAGATCTGCTGCTGCACCAGCTTACCGGGGAACAGTTCCTCGTGCCCGGCTCCGTGCAGATCATTGCCGAGCGCCCGGATTGGACCAATTACAGCGCCCCGGTCGGTGACGCCTCGGACAGTGTGAGCCTGGATATCCGCGCCCAGGTGCAGGCTGTGGTTGTCGATGGCGCGCTGGCCCGGCAGGTCGCCTATGCCGGACTCTCGCCGCAGATTCAGCCCGGCTGGGAGATCTCGCCCGATGACCTGACCTTCTCGCGCGGCGATATCGAAGTCCATTGAACCAAGCGGGCGTGTCACCTTCCAGATGATTGTCCAGGGTGCCAGTGTTGTGACCATCAACGCGAATGCTGTCCGAGGCCGCATGACCGGGATTAGCACGGACGAAGCGCTGCGCCGCTTGCAGGGCGAACTGCTGCTCGATCCACGCGATCCACCGCAGATCGAGACGTGGCCCGGCTGGTTCGGACGTATGCCGTTTCTGCCCGTCCGCATCGATGTGCGGATCACTGGCTCATAGTTTGGGTGGTTTATAATAGACATAAAGGCAAAATAGGCGAGACTTAATCATGGGCGCTGTAACATTAGAGCAGATAGTTCGACTGGCGGAGCAGTTAACGGTGCGGGAACGTACTGCTTTGATTCAACGGCTGCAAGCGACTCTGCCCAACCGCATCACGCGCGAAACACTGCTGGCTGAACTCGAACAGCTTAAGGCAGAAGGCGCTTTTGAAGGTGTGGAAAGTCTGCGTAACAAATATGCTGATCCACTTCTAGAATTGACTGATGACGAACTGAGGGCAAGTCTCCAGGAATTTTCCAACGAGTGGGAGAGACTTTGACATTCCCCGGACGCCTGCTCGCCATTGACCAGGGCGAAAAAATCATCGGACTCGCCGTGTGTGACGCCTCCGGCACGCTGGCCCGCCCGTTGAGTCTGCTCCGCCGCAAATCCAAAAAAGAAGACTTCGCCCGGATCAATACCGCCATCACGGAACAAAAAGCTGTCGCCGTGATCGTCGGCCTGCCGGAATCCCCGCCCGGCGTCGAAGGTCACACCCGCGCCGATACCGTCCGGCTGTGGGCATCCCGCCTTGCCGCCGCGATCACCATCCCCGTTTATCTGTGGGACGAACGCTATTCGACCTGGGAAGCGGAGGAATTACTCGCCGGAACAGCCCGCAAGCGTGGGGAACGCGTGGATGATGTCGCCGCCGCAGTAATCTTGCAGTCTTTCCTCGATGCCCTGCGCGACGGTCAGCCCTGGCCCGCTGCTGTCCCTCCCGCCACAGAAGAAGAATAGCTAACTTCTCTCTTGTCTTTTCTCCGCGTCCTCCGCGATGCACTCTGCTTTTTCATTTCTTCTCTTGTCTTTTCTCCGCGTCCTCCGCGCTCTCCGCGGTGAATCTTGCTTTTTTCTTTTCTTCTGCTTTTCCTTTGCGCCCTTTGCGGTGAACCCTGCTTTCGCTTTTTCTTTTTCCGTAGCCCTCCCGCCGCCTGATCATCGGGTTCGCTCCTTTCCTCTGGATGCGGATTCCGCCTATAATCGCACCAGTATTCACGCACCTGTGGAGAAAAAGCACGATGCAACGAGACAATAACGGCGGGCTGGTCCTGCTGCGCAACCTGCTGATCGCCCTGCTCCTGAGTGTGATGCTGGTCGTGTGCATCATCGGCGGCGGGCTGTATTTGTGGGCGCGGCAGGAAGGGCTGAACCCGATCAAAGCGATTCAGCTCCGCATCAATCTGGCGCTCAAAGACGACGAACTGAACAAGCCAGCGGGCAGCAATCCCAATACCATCGCCTTTGAAGTTTCTTTCGGTGACTCGGCGGCGGCGGTTGCCAGCAACCTGGAAGGCTCCGGGCTGATCAGCGATGCCGGGCTGTTCCTCGACTACGTGGAATATCACCGCCTGGACAGCCAGCTCGAAGCGGGAACGTACTATCTCAGCCAGACGCAAACGATCCCCCAGATCGCGATGGCCCTCACCGATGCCAGCGCGGCCACGATCCCCTTCCGCACCGGGGAAGGCTGGCGCATGGAAGAAGTCGCGGCAGTTATCGATGCCAACCCCCGCCTGAACTTTTCGGGCGCGGATTTTCTGGCGGTAGTCGGACCCGGCGCGCCCATTCCCCCCGACTTTAAACAGCGGGTTGGCATGCCCGATCAACTGAAAAATGGCCGCCAGCCGTCCCTCGAAGGATTCTGTACCCGGCAACGTACCAGCTTGATCCCGGCATGACCGCCGTTGGCCTGCGCGATCTGCTGCTGACGACCTTCGACAACTACGTGACGCAGGATATGTACACGCTGGCGACGGCGCAGGGCCTGACCATGTACGAAGTCGTCACCCTGGCCTCGATCATCGAGCGTGAAGCCCGCGTCGATGACGAGCGCCCGATCATGGCCTCGGTCTATCTGAACCGTCTCCGCCTGCCCATGCGCCTCGATGCCGATCCGACGGTGCAGTATGCCATCGGCAACTCGCGCGACGGATCGTGGTGGCCTCAGATCACCCAGGATGATTATTATGGTCTGGACAGCGGCGTTCCCAACCAGTCGTACAGCACCTATCTCAACGAAGGACTGCCGCCCGGCCCTATTGCCTCGCCCAGTCTGGCCTCGATCAACGCCGTGCTCAATCCTGCCGTGACAAATTATTTCTACTTCCGGCTGGGCTGCGATAACGATGGTCGCCACGTCTTTTTCACCATCGACCAGCAAACCGAACACGCCAACTTTAGCTGTCCGGGACAATAAAACTGTCCGGGACAATAACAATAAAAAGAGGCGGGCCATTCCTGGCCCACCTCTCTGCGATTTTCTTGTTTTCGTACGGCGCTAAATATCGCGCTGAATTTCGATCTTCACGCGCGACATCAGTGCCGCCATCGCGCCCAATGCCGCCAGCAGCGGCGCAGCAATCGCGAACACACTGCCGACTGCCACACCCACGGTCAGCGGAATTTCTATCGAATATTTGCCGTCCGGGTCTTTGATGATCAGCTTGCGGACGTTCCCTTCCTTCATCAGTTCTTTGACCCGTTCGACCACCTGCCGCCCTTCGACTTCGACTTCTTCCATGATGCGGCGGCTCTGTTCCTGCACCTTCTGCTGGAACTGGCCCTGCTGATCCTGGCCCATTGGTTCTTGTGTTTGATGGTCCATGCCGTTACTCCTTCTATGCAATAGCTTATAGTACGACCCTAGTCACCGTAGATCGTATCATAGAACGTCGGCAATGGCTGTTGCTCACGATCCCGGTAAACGGGCGCTTGTTGCAGCAGCGCCCTGGCTTCGGCAAGCTGGCGTTCATCATTGGCGTAGATGGTGAACATCTTGTCGCCCGCCTGCACCCGATCTCCAACCTTGCGATAGACGACCACTCCAACCGCCGGATCAATGGGGTCGGTTTTGCGCTCGCGCCCGGCTCCGAGTGCGAGAGTTGCCTCAGCAACCAGCAGAGCATTGATCTGGGCGATATGGGCGGTGCGTTCCGCCAGCAGATCCTCACGGATGCGAGCCTGGGGCAGTTTGTCGGGATTATCCAGCACCGAGACATCGCCGCCCTGTGCCGCGACGAGTTCCTTAAATTTGGCGAATGCCTGCCCGTTGTCCAACAGATCGGCCAACTCCGCCATCGCTTCATTCAATGCATAAGTGCGCGTATCCTGGCGGCCCAGCCGGACCATATGCCCGCCCAGCGCCAGACAGTGATCCCGCAAATCCTGGGGACCGCCGCCGCGCAGAGTCTCAATCGCCTCGCGCACTTCCAGTGCATTCCCGACGGCACAGCCGAGCGGCTGGTTCATATCCGACAGCACAGCGACCATCTTCCGGCCCGCGTACGTCCCAATATCCACCATGATCTGAGCCAGTTCCCGCGCCTCATCGACGTGATTCATAAACGCGCCCATGCCGACCTTCACATCGAGCACAATCGCGTTCGCGCCGGACGCCAGTTTTTTGCTCATGATGCTGCTGGCGATCAGCGGCAGGCTGGATACCGTCGCTGTCACGTCGCGCAGGGCATAGATCAGTCCATCTGCCGGGGCGAGGCTCTTGGTTTGCCCGCACAGCACGATCCCGTGCTCGCGCACCTGCTGCATGATCTCGTCGTCCGACAAAACAACCCGGTAGCCGGGGATCGACTCCAGTTTATCGAGCGTCCCGCCCGAAAAACCCAGTCCGCGCCCGCTCATCTTCGCCACCGGAATCCCCGCCGCCGCCACCAGGGGCAGCACGACAAGTGTCACCTTGTCGCCCACGCCGCCCGTCGAATGTTTGTCCACCGCATAGGGAATCACAGCCGAGAGGTCCAGTTGTTCGCCGCTGGCTGCCATCGCCATCGTCAGATCGAATGTCTCGCGGCGGCTCATCCCGCGAATATAGACGGCCATCAACCACGCTGCCATCTGGTAATCGGGAACTTCATCGGTGGTGAAGCTGTCGACCAGCCAGCGGATTTCCTCGGTACTCAGTTCGCCGCCATCCCGCTTCTTACTAATGATATCGGTTGCGCGCATCTTCAAATCCTTGTTGCGTCAAAGAATTAAGTGTTACAGCCTCAGTATAGCACAGCCCTCTCCTAATTCCCCTCGCTAGCAACGACTGGAGAGGGGAACCCGAACTTGTTCGGGCGGGGTGAGGCTATCCCCGCTTCGTCCTTCTTTTGACATAGGCCTGCACCCGCTCGACCTCGTGCCGCTCGCCTTCGATCACCAATCGATCTCGTGGGATCAGCGCCGCGCCGATCTCGTCCGCTTCCAGCGCTTCCAGGTAGGCCGACCAGCGATCCCCGGTTACGGAATACGACTCGGTTTCGCGCCCGCCCGCCTCGACCAGATAGCCCATCGCCTTAAAGCGGGGCACGCCGCGCAGTTCCATCACCACCCGAGCGAAGTCTATCATCCTCACTCATCCTCCCACCATCGGCGGCACCAGGATCACCTCGTCCTCAGGGCGGATCGGTGTATCCAGACTTTCCGCGCTGCGCCCATGTATGTATACGCGCACCACGTCCGAAAGGTCGCCGTCCTCGTTGACAAGCTGTGCGGCGACAGCCGGGTATAGGTCGCGGATCGTCTCGATCAGATCGCGAACCGTCGCGCCCTCCCCTACCTGCACCATGAGGCTTTCCACCCCGGCGATGTCACGCAGTGCCGCATACAGTTTAATTGGCTTATCCATCGGTGTCTGCCTCCATCCCGATCATAGCTCAAAAGCGCCACAGGTTTCCACCATTCCTCACAGTTTTCTCACTTGACGTTCCCCCGCGTCGTGTTTAAATTTAGTGAATATCACGAAAATGATTCTCTTCTCTGAAACGAGCATAGGAATGACTTCACAGACCAACGAACCAACCAGCCGCGTCCCCTGGCGCAAGCGTGCCGGCTACAAGGTCGGCAAAACCCGCAAGCAGCGCCAGGAACAGTACCGCACTCAGATGAATTTTCTGATCGGCGCGGTGGTGTTCACGCTGATCGCGGCAGGTATTTTTACCTATTTGAACTGGCGTGGAGCCGGATCGACCAAGGCGGCAAGCTGTGCCGATTTCCCGGAATTCTGTGTCCCCTTTGCGGGCGGTGGCAGCAGTTCGCTGCTGGCAAAAAACGAAGCGCCCGGCGTGCGTGAATTGGACGAGAAAAGCACCGCCGTGGATACGGTTGTGCGCGGTTATACCGCCGACAACCGCCCCTTCATCGGCAATCCGAACGCGCCCGTGCATATTCGCGTCGTGCCCGATTTCTCCTGCCCGCACTGCCGTGATTATCACGAAGCGGACCTCAACCGCTATGTCAAGGATTATGTCCTGACCGGGAAGGCCACGCTGGAATTTAACTTCCTGACCGGAGTTGGCGGAATCTATTCCCAAACAGCAACGGAAGCCGCCTTCTGCGCGGGTGAACAGGGCGCGTTCTGGGAAATGACCGGAGAACTCTACCGTCTCCAGGGTGCTTACGGCGCGCAAGAGGGCTTCAACCGCTCGCGGATTGCCAAGTCGGCGCGTGACATGGGTTTGGATGGCGACAAACTGCTGCGCTGCGTGAACTCCAATCGCTACAGCGGCCTTCTGGATGAATACCAGACCTTTGCCAATGACATGGGTGTCGAAGGCACGCCGACCGTCTTCGTCAGTTATGGCACAACCGGGCAGTGGACCAAGGTGGATAATCCGGCCTACACCAATCTGAAGTCACTCACCGACAGCGCCAACGGCGGCTGATTTCTGCTGACATCTCTATTTTTGTCGGGGCGGGTTAACAAACCCGCCCTTATTTATTTCACCCTTTTTTGCCTGCGCGTAACTGCCCACCCAGGCAAGTCATAACATCAATAAGCATGATAATAATCTTTTATAAGCAAAAGCCAGTAAACTTGTGTATCTCACACAATACCCCATCTCATGAAACGAGTCTTTTATGCCAACCAATACCCAGGAACCAACCAATCGCTCTCTCTGGCCTCACCGCGCGGACTATTCCGTCGGCAAAACGAGGCGGCAACGCCAGGAGCAGTACCGCAGCCAGGTGACATTTTTGATCGCGATGCTGGCCCTCAGCGCAGTCGCTGCCGGAATCTTCGCCTATCTCAACTGGCGTGGAGCCGGATCGACCAAAGCGATAAGCTGCACCGATTATCCCCAATACTGCGTCCCGCTGGCGGGGGGTATGTCGGACAACGAGACGGCGAGCACCCGCGAACTCGATCAGACGAGCAGAGGTACGGAAGGTGTGGTGCGCGGCTTCACCAGTGATCACCGCCCATTCATCGGCAATCCGAACGCGCCCGTGCACTTCCGCGTCGTCCCGGCCTTTTCGTGCAGCCACTGCCGCGAATATCACGAAGGCGATCTGGATCAATTCATCCGCACGGCAGTCTTACATGGCAAAGCGACGCTTGAACTTAATTTTGTGGAAGGAACAGGCGGCTTTTATTCAAAAACAGCGAATCAGGCAGCGCTCTGCGCGGGTGAACAGGGCGCGTTTTGGGAAATGACAGACGAACTCTACAGGCTGTCCAGCGCGGCTGCCCTCGAGCAGGCGTTTTCCCTATCGCAGATCAGCGACTCGGCCCGCAAAATGGATACTGGATGCCGACAAACTGCTGAGCTGCATCAACTCCGGGCACTATCTCACCCTGTTATCCGACTACACCTCGTTCTCCAACGATATGGGCGTTGAAGGCACGCCGACCGTATTCATCCGTTACGGCACGACGACCACCTGGACCAAATTCGACTCGCCACCCTCCTACGCGCTGCTGTCATCCCTCACCAGCGAGGCCGCCAACAGCCAGTAAAATCCCCGACAAACAAAAGCCCACGAAAGGGATACCAGCCCCTTCAGTGGGCTTCCAGGTTTCTATCTAGCCCCAGATTTGAATCTGGGGCGATATTGTTTACTGCGCCGGAGTAGCTTCCGCCACGGTTGGCTGTGCCGCCGCTGTCGGTGGAACATCCGGTTCGCCAGACAGATTTGGCAGGGTGAACACGTCGTAAGGTTGGCCGCCGCGCGTGATGACCAGATACTGCGCCGCCGCCCAGCCTTCCAGCTTCGTGCCATCCGGCGTCTCATAAGTCGCCTGCACCCAGGTTCCATCGCCGTTGCGGCCATTGATCGTCAGCAGTTCCGCGGCGGGAATAGCGCGCACGATGAAGGCGTCCGCACTGGGACGGTCACGCAGGTTCAGGTTCGCGCCAGGATTCAGATTGACCACACCCAGCACCGCCTGCTGTTCAATCGGGATCACGGGCTGCACGCCGGGCTGTTCGTACAAGCCAGGTTCCGCTTCGGTCAGCAGCGGGATTTCCGTATATTCGACAGGACGGCCAAGCCGAGACAGCGTGACGTACTGCGCCGAAATCCAGCCGACAGTCGCGCCGCTGTTTTCCGTGCGGTAGCGGACGCGTAGCCAACGCGGATCGGTGGGCTGTCCAACCAGACCCTCGCTCGGCGACTTGATGTAGCCCAGCACTTCAAGCTGAGCGCCAGCGGGTACGCGATCCAACGCTTCGGCCTGGGTGTTCGGGTTGCGGCGAAGCTGCAAGCTGACGCCGGGTTCCAGGTTGACTGTTGCCAGCACCGCGTCAAAGACAGGAGTCGGCGGTTTGATGGTCGTATTGACCGCTTCACCGGGACGGTTAAATGGTTCTTCAGGCAGTTCCATCAGTTCTTCGAGCGTATCGAGGAGTTTGCCCTTAAATTCGACGCGCAGGAACTGGGCCGAGACCCAGCAGCGCAGGTATCCACCGTCGCCCGTATCCCATTGGACCGACAGCCACAGGTCTTCGATTTTCTCCACAACGGGAGTTGGTTCAGCCGTAGCAAGGCCAGTGTCCGGGACAAGCGGCAAACCTGTCCGTCCGATCACAGTCACCGTTGCTCCCGCCGGGATCAGGCCCAGTGACCGGGCATCACTCTTGGGCAGTTCGCGGCAGTGCAGATTCGCGCCAGGATCGAGTTCAATGTAAGCCACCGGGAGCGGTTGCTGCGTCACCAGCGGCTGCGGCGGCACAGAGGTCGCCGTAGGCGCTTGCGCCACGACTTCGCCGCTTTGCGTGGGCGTTGCCGCTACCACTTCGCTGCTCTGTGTCGGGGGTACAACTTCACTGCTCTCCGTCGGAGCGGTAACCACTTCGCTGCTTTGCGTCGGCTCTACAACAGCCGTAGGAGCGACCGTCGGCACAGCCTCGACCACTGCCGCAGCCGGAGTTGGGAAGCTGTTCGCTGCGACCGCGATATCCGTTCCGGCAACACGAGCATCTACCGGCAGAGCCGCCGCGCCGCCACCAAAGACCAGCACCGTATAATAACTGCCGCCAACATACTCCTGTTCGGGAACGAGCACATCGACTGGAGTGGCGATCCCGGCGACATTCACCGTCAGCATATACACCCCAGGGGCGACATCGGTCGGACCGCCCGCCGTGCCCACTGCGACGTTCGCGGCGAGCGCCGTGCCCGCTTCATCCGTCAGAGCGGCGCTGACTGTCGCGCCCGGTACGGCATTGATCACGGCGATCCGCGCCTGTTCCGGCGAAACATCAGATGTCGTATCAGGAACAACCTGTAAATCAAGGGTGCTATCCGCAGCTTCGCCCATTGCCACGACGGTAACCGCAGGCGTACCCGCGTCCAGCGTTACATCCTTGCTGACAAGCGCGGTCGCATCGGCTGAACCGGCTGCGCGCAGGCTCAGGGTATAGGCTCCGGCTGGCAGCGCGAGATGCCCGCTCATATCGCCCGCTTCCAGTGCAGGGGCGATCAGGACATCATTGGCATAAACATCGACCGTACCCGCGTCCGGGCTACCGTGAGCAACGCGAACCAGAACCGAGTCTGCCGCGCCGTTGACGGGAGTCGCCAGGACGAGCGTCGAAGGTGACACAGTCCCATTCAGCGTGCCGAGCGCCACAAATGTATAGAGGGTATTGCTTTCCAGCGGCACCTGTCCAATCGTCGCCAGCGCGCCATCCAGACCGCCGCCAGCGGGGACAAAGACCAGATCTTGCAGCCCGGTGCCAATATTCACCGTGCCGAACTGTGCCCCAAAACTCACACCTTGCAGCAGAGGGCCACCCGTGCTTGTCAGAACATCAAGGCCGGGTGCATCGGCAATGGCGTTGACCGCCGTCAGGCGCGCCATACCGGGTTGAAGTTCGTCCAAAATATCTTCGTACTGCGCTGCCGACACTGCGTCGGGCGTGCCCTGGACCACGACCATAAAGGCCAGGTTCGCCGTCAGAGGAACGGTCACTTCGAACAACGCCGCTCCGCTGGGGCCAGAGCCTGCCGCCCGCACCGCCACCTGATGATCTCCGGCGGCGACATGAAGATGAGGCGTCGCTTCCCCATAGGTCAGGCTGGACACAGCCAGCACGCCATCCAGGTACACATCGACATCAGGTGCGCCGGGAACAGCATGCAAGAACCGCACCCGCGACATGGCCTGGTCTTGCGCCTGCGCCGTCTGGTGCAGCGGCCCGGCGAGTGCCAGAACGCTTGCCAGCAGCAGCAAGCTGGTAAGAATCCATTTTCGAAGACTCATTATGTTCTCCTCACTGTCCCTGTTTTTTTAGACGCGTTTCGCGTCACAAGAAGCCCATTCTAGCGCAGGTGTGGCAGATTACCCAACGGCAATCTGACGATTACCCCTCATGCTACGAAGATGACTGCTGATCGGGGCGGATTTGCGATCCCGCCCCGAAATTCCCTGTATTGTATGGGTATGCCCCACCCTACCCTTTTTTCCCATCTCACTGATGAGTAGGGGCGCTGCTTGCGTGCGAAGCTAAGCCGCTGCGCCCTTTTTTTTCAGCCGGAGTGACGTGGACGGGATGAGGGGCCTTACGTCCCTTCCTGCCACTGGTTCAGATAGGTCACCTGCTCGCCCGTCAGCGTATCAATATTGACGCCCATCGACGCCAGCTTGAGCCGGGCAATTTCCTGGTCGATATCCTGCGGAATAGTATAAACCTGCGCCTTCATGTCCTTGCCATTGCGCAGCATGTATTCCGCGCCGAGTGCCTGGTTTGCGAAGCTCATGTCCATCACGCTCGCCGGGTGACCTTCCGCCGCCGCCAGATTGACGAGACGGCCTTCCGCCAGCAGATTGATCACGCGTCCATCGTTCAGGCGGTACTGTTCCACGAACGGGCGGATCAAGCGCGGTTCTGCCTGCGGACATCTGGCGCAGCGCCGGGATGTTGATCTCGACGTTGAAATGGCCGCTGTTGCAGATGATCGCGCCGTCTTTCATCACTTCGAAATGACGCTCATCGAGCACATGAATATCGCCCGTTGCCGTCACGATGATATCTGCAATAGGGGCCGCTTCCATCATCGGCATCACGCGGAAGCCGTCCATGACCGCTTCCAGTCCCTTGAGGGGATCGATCTCGGTTACGATCACATTTGCGCCCATGCCCTTGGCACGGCTGGCGATACCGCGGCTGCACCAGCCGTAGCCTGCCACCACCAGCGTCCGGCCCGCCAACAGGACGTTTGTCGCCCGGATAATGCCGTCAATGGTGCTCTGGCCCGTGCCGTAGCGGTTGTCAAAGAGGTGCTTGGTCATGCTGTCATTCACCGCGATCACCGGGAACTTCAGCGCGCCGTCAGCGGCCATCGCGCGCAGGCGGATCACGCCCGTCGTCGTTTCTTCTGTTCCACCGATCACGCTCTTGAGCAGTTCCGTGCGATTCTTGTGCAGTTCGCTCACCAGATCTGCGCCGTCGTCCATCGTGATCTGCGGCTTAAAATCGAGCGCGCGCTTGATATGATCGTAATAAGTGCTGTTGTCTTCGCCCTTGATGGCATAGACCGGGATTTCGTAATGGGAAACCAGCGACGCGGCGACATCATCCTGCGTGCTGAGGGGATTCGAAGCCGTCAGGACCACATCGGCCCCACCCGCCTGGAGCGTGCGGGCCAGATTGGCCGTTTCCGTCGTCACATGCAGACAGGCCGACAGGCGCAGCCCTTCCAGCGGGCGTTCTTTTTCAAACCGCTCGCGAATTTGCCGCAGGACGGGCATATCGCGCTCGGCCCACTCGATCCGGTAGCGACCGCCGGTTGCCAGACTCAGATCGCGAACATCATGCTCAACCGTCATGAACTTTCTCCTCAATGCTTCTCTATAGTCCGCACCAACGCGCAGACAACCGTTCATTGTAACACAGAAAACGATTGGTATGTTTTTCCGTGAATGAAACCTACCAGTGTTCGATTTCCCAGTATATCCCGTCAAAATCGTTCGTCTGCGGCCCGACGCGCCCGACAAAATAGATCGGCTGCTCGTCGGCAGACGTTGGCATCAACGGCTTGCGCCCGCCCGCCACGCCAACTACCATGCCGATCCCGGCGTCATGGCACGCGCTGATAATCGGATCGATCAGTGTGCCTTGCTGGACATCAATCGTCCCATTTCCGAATGGCAGCACCAGCGTGATCACGGGCTGGCCTAAACGTTCTGCGATCATTGCTGCCGATCCGCCGATCTCGCGCTGGTAATCATCCGCGTCCAGCCCGACAGCCGCCAGATTCTGATGGCTCTCAGTATGCGTGGCAAATTCCAGCCCATGCCCGGCCCATTCTGCCGCTGTCGCCCACAGAGCGTCATCCTGATCGCTGATCTGGATCGTCTCGTTATTGCTGTTAACAAAAACAGGTTTGGTGATCACCCCCAGCACTGCCGGAGTCTCCCGCCTGATCAGGATATCGACCATCTTCCCAATAAACGCAAAATTGCTTGATCCGCGTACCATCGTCAGATCATCGATAGTCAGGATCACGGGCTTGGCGGGCATCGGTTGGGAATCGGTCAGCCGCGCCCACAGCTTCCGGTACGTGATCGGCGTGTAACTGCGCTCTGCCAGCCAGTCCAGCAGCCTGTCCAGGTTATCCAGGTGCGCCTGCCGGGCATGCAGCATGATCGACGGCGGGACCGGGATCACCGTCTGCCCCACCGATTTTCCCCCTCTCCAACTGAATTGTAGGGGCGCTGCTTGCCGCGCCCGTTTTGCGCCCAGCCGGGAGGAGATTCCCGCCGCCACCATCAACTTCAAAAATTCCCGCCGATCCATCACCGTATCATGATCTTTCGTAGGGGCGCTGCATAGCTTGCGAAGCAAGCCCTGCGCCCGATTTATGTCAACTTAGGCCGTTAAGCGCCATCAGCTAACCCTCTCCAGCGAAGTCTGGAGAGGGTCGGCTGAACATGCTTTTCCGTTCAGCCGGGGTGAGGTGTGCGCCCGCTACCCACAACGCCTATTTCTTAACTTGACACCCAGTCAACCGAAGGTTGCACGGGCGCTGCTTTACGTGCCGCGTGCCGCGTGCTGCGTGCGAAGCCGCTAATCCGCTAAGCCGCTGCGCCCTCTCTTGCGCTCAACCAGGGTGAGATTTCCTCAGCGCCGGACCCTCGATAAACGATCCGCCCACCCGGAAACCGAGCTTTTCATAAACGCGGATCGCGGGTGCATTATCCTGCCGCACATTCAGCACAACCGGATTTATGCCAGCAGCAGCGGCTTCAGCGACAACCGCCCCCGTACAGGCCGATCCCAGCCCGCGCCCCCGGCAGTCGGGCCGAGTGAAGACGTTACCCACCGCAGCCACCCGTTCCGCAATGGACCACACGTGCGTCCCGGCAGCCGCCACCAGATGATCGCCTTCCCAAACGCCATAAAACACGCCGTGCGCGATCTGCCAGGGCGAAAACGAGACAATCGCTTCGCCCGGTTCTGCCGCCAGCGTGTACAGCGTCGCCAGGGAGTCCGCGTGTTCTGGCCCCAGGCGAACACCGTCTCCTGGATCGGCGCGGGCGCAGCGAAGTTCTGAGGATCGAGCACCATGCGCCATTCGCGGTGCAAGTACTGGTCCAGCCCGTCGTACCACTCCGCCAGAATCCACTCCATCTCCGGCAGGAATACGTAATATATCTCCTCCGGCAGCAGCAGATCGGCAAAGATAGCCGCCATGCCGTTCGTATCGCCAAACCCGGTGAAGATCATCGGCTCCAGGCCGTGATAGGTCAGCAGCACCGAAGCGAGTTTTCCGCCCACGCGCGCCCCATAGAAGGTGCTCTGCGGCCAATACGCATCATCCAGATCGCCCAGCGCATAGGCAGTCATGCCACGATCCGTGTTCAAAAACGCGCGGATCGCCGCCCGGTCGGTTAATCGCTGCACATCATACGAGGGAGTCATTTGCCTCTACCGGAACCAGCCATTCATCCAACGCGCCGTGATCATCAAACACCGTGCGGAAGCGCGCCACAAATTCGGACAGGGTGTAGCTGTGATTCTGCGGTCCCATGTGTTCCAGCACATACGCCGCCGCCAGCGCGCCCAACTGCCCGCTCAGTTCCCAGCCGCACTCGCACGCGATGCCGCGCAGCAGCCCGGCCCGGTAGGCATCCCCTACCCCGGTTGGATCGACAATCGCCGCCGCCGGGAAGACTGGAATCTCGTAGTGCGTGCCCTCGGCATAAATATGGGAGCCTTCACCGCCGTGTGTCACGATCAGCGTTTTGCCATCCTGAACCAGCCGTTCGCGGGTCAGGCCCGTCTTTTTGGCGATCATCTCCCACTCGTATTCGTTGACAATCAGGATCTGGCAGCCGTCAGTCCCATGCCGGATAAAATCCGCATCCAGCCAGATCACCTGCTGGCTCGGATCAAACATAAACGGGATGTGCCGCGCCGCGCACTCATCGACCAGTTCCGACATCGCCGTTGGATCGTTGGGCGAGATCATCAGCAGGTCGGGCGCAAAATCCAGCGCTTCCGCCAGCGTATAGCCCTTCGCGTAGGCCATCGCGCCTGTATAAAACGATCCAATCTGGTTGTTTTCGATATCCGTGTTGACAAAAAACGACGCGGTGAGCACATCAGGAATGGTGCGGACGGCATCCAGATTGACGCCCCGGCTTTTCAACCATGCGCCGTAATCCGCGAAATCATTGCCAACCGTCGCAAACAGGTAAGGCTCCACGCCCAGCAGGGCCAGATTGTAGGCAATATTCGCGCCCGACCCGCCCCGCTGCCGGGTCAGGTTTTCGACCAGAAAGCTGAGGCTGATCCGGTCCAGCTTCCCCTCAATTAAATGATCGCGGAATTGTCCCGGAAACCGCATCAGGTAGTCATAGGCAATGGAGCCGGAGATCGCTATTTTCATGGAGGAGCCCTCATTCTGTAGGGGCGCTGCTTGCCGCGCCCTGCTTCCTGCGCCCTGATTCGGCAGGCAAAACGGGAGAAGTATACAGCCCTGCCTGATCTTCTGCCAACACAATAATCTTATCACGCCACGGGTTGCGCTTTGTTCGAATTGGCGGAGGCCCGGAACGTCAGCGATTCGCCCATCCCCCATAGACAAAAAGTCGCGCCGCTATAATACTGCATAGTGTCACCACGCTCAACAGTTGCGTTTTTTCTCCGCTTAGGCTAGCTTTTGCGTGGACAATTTATCACACATGGGGCACTAAACCGATGCCAGACTCAGCACCTGAAAACGGAAACCGCGACGACATTTCACGCATCACGCCGGGACGCTCAGGCCGCCCAAGCTTCTCCTTGGAGGCGCTGCGCGAGCGCGTGGAGCGGCAGTTCCAGGACGAAACAGCCAATCGCACCGATATTCTGCTTGACCTGGACAGCGATGATAAGCGGCGGAATCTGCTGTCTGAAGTGCTCGATTATGTGCTGGCTGTCGAAACAGTCACCCTCTCCCCCCACGATCGCGCCGTCCTGTTCGAGAAAGCCTACCGCAACCTGTTTTCGTTCGGCCCACTTGATGAATTTCTGCGCGACGAGACGATTACCGAGATTACGGTCAACGGTTCCAGCGATATTCACGTCCGGCACGGTTTTGACAGACTGGAAGCTGTGCGCGCCGCCTTTGACGACAACCAACACCTGCAAGGTTTGCTGGAACGGATGCTGGCCTCTGCCGGAGTGATCCTCTCGTCTGCCGGGCCTTTCATTGAAACCGGGGTGATCATGGCGGGCCGCCCCGCCCGTCTGACGGTCGCCGCGCCTCCTGTCAGCCCGGTTTACAGTCTGCATATCCGCCTGCACCCGCGCCAACCGATCCTGGACCCGATCCCCGCCCAGGCCGCTGATCTGTTGCGCGCGATTTTAGCCGCCAACTATGGCCTGCTCATCGTCGGGGATGTATCGCTGGGCAAAACAACACTCGCCGGAGCTTTAGCCCACACCCTGCCTGCCGATTTTATGATCATCGCCGTCGAACGTGCCGCCGAGATGCACCTGCCTGCCCACATCGAGCGCCGGACTCCCGTCCCTCCCACCCCCGACGATCCGGGCAGCGATTTTGCCGCTGAGTTTCAGGCCGCGCTTGACGCCGCGCCCGACTGGTTGATCGTGGATGAAATTCGCATCGATGAATCCGCCGCCGTGTGGGACGCTCTGACGCGCTCGAATGGACCGTTTTATCTGTGGGTGTTCCGGGGCAGCAGCGAGCCGAAGCGCCTGAAAAGCGCTCTCGGCATGGTCATTCGCAAACAGCACCAGGCGCTTCCCCAGGAAGACATTGACCGCGCCCTGGCCGATCACCTGCCCTTTGTCGCCGCGTTCCGTCTATCCGATGGTCTGCCGCGCCTGCACCTGATCGCGGAATGGGTCCTGGTCGAGGGTGGTTTGTCGCTGCGCCCGATCCTGTCCGAACAGGGCGGCGTGTTGGCTCCCGACCAACCGCCCACCCGCCCGCTTTAATCCCCTCCACGATGTGAAGAAGGATTTAGGGAGGGGCTAATCACGCTCATGTCACGCCCGCCCTGCTATGATCTGTGCTGGTAGGCGCTTTTTCTTTTCCCACAGGAGAAAACCCGTATGATCCGGCGGATCGTACTGTTAGCATTTTTACTCGCTTCTGCCTTGCCATCAGCAGCGCCGGGCCAGCCCGCACGGGCGCAGACCACCTCGCCCGATCTATCCGCGCTGGCGGCGATTGTCATCTCCGGTGCGAAAACGGAACCTGCCCAGTTTGGTATCTATCTCGGCCAGGGGCTGATCCTCACCAACTGGCACCCCTGGGTACTGGATGGCAGCGCTTATACCTCGGCGGATAACGCCGATCTATCGCCCAGCCGCACCGTCCCGCGTTATGACGACGACGGAAATCGCCGATCCGGGCGAACTTCCGCTCACTATGGCAGACTGTTCCCGAGTCTGGACTCCGCTGGAAACCGCCGATCAGACCTGTATACCCTATGCCCGCACGTCAGATGCCGGATTTATCTTTCCCCTGGCGGATGATCCCGGCGACGGCACGCCCATCCCGATTGATCGCTTGTTGTACGCGAACCGCGCCGAAGATATTGCCATTTTCCAGGTTGACGGCGCGGCAGTCGAAGCGCGCGGCGTGCGTCCGGCCCGCCTCAGCATGATTCCCAATCCGGCAGAATACCCTGTCGTCGTCGTCGGGCGAGATGCAGACAGCTTCGCCGCCCTGCCATCAACGCTGCAAACGGGGACGCCCGCTCTCCTCCCAGCAGGCGATCCCCTGCGGCTGATCGGCCCCTGGTTGGTGCAGTCATTGGTCCTCAGCCGGGGCGACGCGCTGGAAGGCAGCCCGGTCTTCAGTGCGGAAACGGGGGATATGCTGGGTCTGGTCTGGCGCTCATCTGAGGATGGCGCACAAAGTTGGGTAACTCCGGCAGCGATCTGGTACCACGATCTATGGGCCGCCAACGACGAAATTCACAGCGACGCCTTATCCGCTGTCTTGAACCATGCAACCGTTGGCCCCGTAGATGGGCTACCAACCCTCAACGACCCGGAAGCCCCAAACCTCGGCAACAGCGGCATCGATGTCCAGCATTACACCCTCACCCTCGACCTGGACCCATCGGCGGGCAAACTATCCGGCACGGCGGCGCTCGATATCCGCGCCACCTATCACCAGTTGTATTCCTTCTCGCTCGATTCGCGTGACCTGGAAATTGACAGCGTGACGATTGATGAAGTCGCTGCGCCTTTCGTGGCGAAAGAGAGCAAGCTGATCATCCAGTTAGCGGAAGCCGTGCCCTATGGAACGACCTTTCAGGTGATCGTCGCCTACCACGCCATGCCGCAGCCTTTCACCAGCGCCTTTCTGCCCTATTTCAGCCTGGGCATGTTCGTCCAGGATGGGCACATTTTCACCTTGAACGAGCCGGATGCTGCCCATACGTGGTTCCCCTGTAATGACCATCCCAGCGACCGCGCTACCTACGACTTTTATCTGACGGTTCCTCAGCCCTTAGAGGCCGTCTCGAATGGCCGGCTGCTGGAGATGTCGCCGCTTGCCACCAATGCCCGCACCTTCCACTGGCAGATGGCTTATCCGATGGCAACTTATCTCGCGCTGGCGGCAGTCGGCGATTACGACGTCATCGAGGAAACTACTCCCGCCGGGATACTCATCCGGAATTATGTCTATCCCGATCAGGTTGAACAGGGCCGCACCGTCTTCAGTTATACCGATGATGCGATTGCCCTCTTCGAGCCGTATTTTGGCCCCTATCCCTTCGACAGCTACGGTCATGTGGTTACGCCTCAGCAGGGATCGGCCCTCGAAACGCAGACCATGACCGCCATGCCGGACAGCATCCTGGCTTCCGATGAGGCCAGTTCCTTCGCCATTGTCGTTCATGAACTCGCGCATCAGTGGTTTGGCGATGCGGTGACGGTTGGATCGTGGGCCGACATCTGGCTGAACGAGAGTTTTGCCACCTATGCCGAATGGCTCGCCCAGGAAACCCGCTATGGCAGCGGCGCGGCAGTTGCCGCCCGCACCTATTCCGAACAGTCGCTCATCTCAGACAACCGCATGACGCCGCTCAATGCCCCGGCTCAAGGGGAACTGTTCGGCACATCCACCTACGAAAAAGGCGCGTGGCTCCTGCACATGCTGCGCCTCAAGATCGGGGATGATGCGTTCTTCAGCCTGCTGCGCGCTTATGTCAGTACCTACCATGATCGGCCTGCCTCGTCGCTCGATTTCTGGCGGCTTGCCGAAGAGATCAGCGGGCAGGATCTCGCCCCATTCTTTTACCAGTGGCTGTTACAAGGCGGCATCCCGCGTTATACGCTGTACTGGTCAGCGACTGATTCCGGGGCCGACGTGCTGCTCTGCCCGCAGAGTCCAAACTTCTACATGCTCGACCTGCCGCTCGTCTTCAGCAGCAGCGCCAATCAGGATACCGTGACGATGGAAGTACGGGACGTGCTGGCCCGTGCCTCGTTCCCGCTGGCCTTCCGCCCGGACACCCTGACTGTTGATCCCGATCAGGCAGTCCTGGCCCAGATTCAGCTCCAGCCTATCGCCGCCCTCCCTACCTCCTGCCCCTGACCGCTTCTGCCGGGGCGATCCGTCGGGTCGCCCCGACATTATTAACACCAGCGCGGGCTTGCCTTTGTTAAACTCTTGATTGAGTGCCTCTGGCGCACGGTCACATATCACGAGTACGAGAACCATTCGAGGAGATGCAGATGTCACAGAACCAACCTGACGGCTACCTCGCCATTCCGCCCACGGGCAGCGGACCCGGTGTATTAGTCCTCCATGCCTGGTGGGGGCTGAACGAAACCATGAAGGCGTTCTGCACGCGACTGGCGAACTCCGGTTTTGTCGTCTTCGCCCCAGACCTCTATCATGGCAAAGTCGCAGACACCATTGCCGACGCCGAAACCCTTGGCCACGCTCTCGACGCCAACCACCTTCAAGCCAGGGCCGAGATCCAGGATGCAACCCTGTTTCTCAACGAACGGGTTGGAAAACCCGACAGCGGCCTTACCGTGATCGGCTTCTCTCTGGGTGCCTATTACGCGCTGGATCTCTCCGTCACCGATCCCGAACACATCTGTTCAGTGGTCGTCTTTTACGGGACCGGAGTTGATGACTTCAGCAACTCAAAAGCAGCCTACCTCGGTCACTTTGCCGAAAACGATGAGTTTGAGCCGCCCTCCAATGTCGACCACTTGGAGGAATCCCTGAGGCGCGCGGGTCGCCCGGTGACGATCTATCGTTACGGTGGCACTGGACACTGGTTCTTCGAACCGGATCGTACTGAGGCGTACAACCAGGCGGCAGCGACCCTGGCCTGGGATCGAACCCTCGCCTTCCTGAAGCGTTCTTCCACCTGATGAGTCCGTGCGCTGCGGTTTGATAAATAGCTGGAGTGGGCTGGGTTGCTATTGTCACCTTAGCTGGCCCGCTCCAATCAAGTTCGCGAGGGGCGAGTCTTATCCGCCATCGGTTGGGGTGAGATTCCGCAGGAACACAAATCCCTCTGTCACCGCCAGTCGTCCTTGCAACGCCACATCCGGCAGCGTGTCCCCGCCCGCGATCAGGTCCAGCCCACCGATGCCCACTTCCAGCTCAGCAGCATACAGGGTATCAGCGTCGTCGTTCAGCAGCACAACCAGCCCCGTGCGCGGATTAAGCGGCGTGCCAATCTTGTACAACAATTGGTAGCCCGTCCCACTCGCACGCTCAAGCGGCGCGGAGTCTGTCACTTCAGCCGTAGGAACCTGCTCAGCCAGCCACGCTTTGGCCTGCGTCGAGACCGTGATCGGCGCGTCGGCCTGCACCTGCACGCGGATCAGCGAGTCCTTCACATCGGTTGGCCCGGCGATGCTCAGCGGCTGGCCCTCGTTGCCATCGAGAACAGCCCACCCCGGCGGATACTTGATCATATAGCCAAGCGTCTGGTCCACGTAGACGGACCACGACGGCGGAAGGGTTTGCAGTTCAGGATAGGGAACCACGCTGGGCACGACGATATCTTCAATCGTTGTCAGCAGCGCGCTGGACTCAGCCGGGTAGACACCCCGCACCGTATACATCCAGCCGGAGTTGAGCCACGAGGTATCCGACGCGACGAGATTCACGCCGTTATTGACCATATTGAAGTGGGTGATCACATACGGCTCTTCGACCTGCTGATCCGTCATTTCCCAACTGGCATAATTCGCCCAGGAGGATGCCCAATAGTCATCGGTCAGCACATTGTCGATCAGGCTCTGCGGGTCTGTGGCGTTGACCAGCGGTTGAACCATCGTGTGAACGACGCCGTTTATCTCCGAACTGATCGCGAAAACGCTGTAAAATTGGCCCGCTTCCACCTGATCCACTTCGGGCAGATCGCTCTCGCTGATCTCCCAATCGCCCCCGGTGGGAACACTCACCTGGAAATAGCCAGTTGTATGCATGTGAAACGCAAAGTTACCGCCGCCGCGATCCTGGCCAGAAACAACCTGAGGGCCAGAAAGCGCCACCACTGCAACCACACCAACGAGTGCCAACCAACGCCGGAGCATGATCTCCCCTCTCTCTATTCGCGCCGCGATTTAATCACGCCGTGATTTATTCACGCCGTTCCCGCCCAGACTGCACAGCTTTGGGCAGAGTCTCAGTAAACGGCGGCAGAACGATTCCGCACTCCGTCACCAACCCGGATAAATACTTGTTCGGCGTAATATCAAATGCCGGGTTGCGCGCATGATAATGGGCCGGGGCAATTTCACATCCGTATGGAGCCAACACCTCCGCCCGGTCCCGCTCCTCGATGGGGATATCATCACCGTTTGCCATCGTCAGATCCGGCAGTAGACGTGGGAAACACGGAGTAACAGGGAATCCCATTCTCCCGCGCCAGCACCGCGATCTGGTAAGAGCCGACTTTGTTCACCACGTCGCCGTTCGCCGCCACGCGATCCGCCCCGAACAGCACCAGCTTGATCTCGCCCCGCCGCATATAATATCCCGCCGCCGTATCGGGCAGAATGTCATACGGAATACCCAACTGTTCGCACTCCCACGCGCTCAGCCGCGCCCCCTGCAAGCGAGGCCGCGTCTCGTCCAGCAGCACATGGATTTTTTTGCCCTGTTCGTGTGCCAGCCGGATCACGCCGAGCGCCGTCCCATAATCGACAGTCGCCAGCATGCCCGTGTTGCAGTGGTGCAAAATCGTATCGCCGTCCTTGATCAGCGCCGCGCCATGAGCCGCCATGCGCTTGTTGATCGCCACGTCGGCATCCGCCATGCGCTTCGCTTCATTCAGCAGCCCTTCGCGCACCGCCTTGACTGAATCCGTACGACCTTCCCGCGCCACGATCATCATGTGATCCACAGCCCAGGCGAGGTTAACCGCCGTAGGCCGCGCCTTTTTCATCACCTCCGCCGCACCAGCGACGTACTCCATCAGACCCTTCACGTCGCCAGCGCTAGCCTGATACGCCGCCAGGGCCATGCCAAA
This sequence comes from uncultured Chloroflexia bacterium, assembly GCA_963753545.1. Taxonomy (GTDB): domain Bacteria; phylum Chloroflexota; class Anaerolineae; order Aggregatilineales; family Aggregatilineaceae; genus CAVWCQ01. The sequence continues at coordinate 1,904,412 of CAVWCQ010000008.1, read as the reverse complement.
CGCCGCCGTTACGCCAATCGCCGGAGCGCCGCGCACGACCATATCGGTGATCGCCTGCGCCACCTCGCGGTAGTCGTCATATTCCACATACACCAACTCCCAGGGAATCTGGCGCTGGTCAATCATTCGAACGCGATTTTGCTCGGTCCATTCTACAGTCCGCATCCGAGAGTTATTCCTTCCGTATTGATCAGAGTTCGTTGCTGCTGAGTCTAGCGTTTTGCCGGGGGAGCGTCAAAGGGCGCTGCGGCTTAGCTTCGCACGCTAACAGCGCCCCATACACATCAATTTACTTTCCGCCGAGCCTCTTCGCCCTGCCCTCTTTAGCGCGGCGCAGAATCTCGTTAATATCTTCCTGCGGAGCTTCTGCCGGGCGCTGTGGCGCCGCAAAGGGCGTATCTGCCGCCGGACTGCCGGACGACAGCGGCCCTGTCCCGGTGGAAGATTTCGCTTCAATATTCTTGCCAATCTTTTCGGCGCGGCGCTTCATCTCTTCCGCCATCGAACCGTCCTGCTCCATTTCCCAGTAAATCATATTCCAATAGAGCACCTTGCCAAAGCGCTGCGCAGCCTCCCGGACCTTCACTTCGGGATCGTTGACAAAAGCCGCCGCCAGGTGAGGGAGCGCCATTGGATTATTGAGTTGGGCCAGTTCAATCGCGGCATTCTCGCGGACATCTACTGACGATGCCTCGCGCAGCCGCTTGGCCCACACGCTGATATCGGACTTGGAGGGCATTGTCGCCGGGTTGCGCTTGGTGCCAATCTGAGGCCGCGCTTCCATGTTGGATGATGGCGATCCGATCAGCCCGCCGGACATGCTGCCCATCGCCGCCGACATGCCCATCGTCATGCCGCCGACCATCGCCCCGCCTAATCCAGCCGCCAGGGCCATACCAGCCTTTTTCTTGTTGTTCTGGTCCTGCATGCGGATCATCTCGGCATCGAAGTTGTCTTGCAGCTTCTTCATCATTTCGGCTTCTTGCGCGTCCGGCATATTTTCGATTTCCCGGTCCACGCCAAAGTGACGGCATACTTCTTCCACTGTAGAATAGGCGGCCTGCTGCGCTTCATAGAGTCGCTTGCCTGCCCAGGCAATCGCATTCCGCACAGAGGGATCGGTTTCCACCTGGAAACGCTGGCGCAGTGCGTCCAGTGCCTGCACCTCGTCCAACATGCCCAACACACGCGCTACATCCAGCCGGACGGCGGGTTGGGGATTATCCAAACTGCCGATCAGAACTTCGAGTTTCATAATCGCTTGTGCCCCGCATTTTCCTCATATGGACAGATAGGCCGGGTGATCCTCCATCCACATCCCGGTTTGTTATAACTATACTCCATATTTGGCTGTGGTCAGTACCCCGGTTTTTGGGTATAGTGACCTGTGGGTGGGAGGAGGGATCGTGTACAGCCCGAAGGGGGATGGACTATTCATGAAAGAGCTTCAGCCCTACCAGCAGCAGTTTTTCGATGCACTGCGCACTCAGAATATCAACGAAAGTCTGGACATCATCGAAACGGCTGTTGGCGCTGGTTTTCCGCCCAAACTCATCCTGCTCCACATCGTCATTCCAGCAATCGAGCGCGTCGGCGTGATGCAGGCCAACAACGAGATCACCCTTTCCGAAGTATTCGTTGTGGCGCGCATCACCGATATGGCCGTAGAGCGTCTCAGCCGCCTGATGAACTTTAAACTGATTCACGCCCTGGATGAACGCCCCTCACCAGGAACCGTCATTCTTGGCTCAGCAGAAGGCGATTATCACAGCCTGGGCCGCAAAATCGTCGCGACCTTTCTCAAGGTAGCCGGGTTCAAAGTAATCGACCTCGGCATGACGGTGCCCGCCTACAAGTTTGTCGACGCTGCCATTGAAAACAACTCCAGGATCATTTGTGTGTCGGCCCTGCTTTTGCACACGGCGGAACGCATCAAAGATATTCGCGACCTGCTCCACGAGCGCGGTTTGCAGGACCAGATCAAAATTATCGCGGGCGGCGCGGTCTTTACCATCGACCACGAACTTTATAAGACGGTGGGAGCTGATGCGACAGCCAACAATGCCTACAGCGCGGTAACCGTCGTTCAGATCCCTGCTGGGAGGCGCACAGTGAAAACGTCCTACGAGCGAGTCAACGCCGTTCTGTCCCATCAAACTCCTGACTGCGTGCCCGCCTGCCCGATTCTCCTCCTGCAAGGGGCCGCCGAATTAGGGTTGAGCCTGGAAGACTATTTCAGCCGGGCTGATCAGATTGCCGAAGGGCAGCTTCGCCTGTGGGAAAAATTCGGGCACGATTTTGTCTTTGGCTTTCCTCATATCGTTGAGGACATCACGGCTTTCGGCGGCAGCCTGAAATACTACCGCAACGGGCCACCCAGTCCGGGCGGCATGGTGATCCAGTCTTACGACGACATCCTCAACATGACCGCGCCCGATCCACTCTCGTCGCCTGTTCTGAACGAAACCCTGCGCGCCATCGAACTGCTGGCTGGGCAGGTCAAAGGCAGTGTACCTGTTCTCGGCGCATGTATCGCCCCATTCAGCCTGCCCAGCATGTTGATGGGAACAGAGCAGTGGATGGAACTGCTGTTCATCGAATCGCAGGAAGTCCGCGACGAAGTGCTGCCCTGTCTGCTGGCGACCACCACTGAGTTTTGTGCCGTTTGGGCCAATGCGCAGTTAAACGCCGGGGCCGATGCCATCATTCTGGCGGATGGAATGGCGTCTGCCGCTGTGCTGACCCGCCCGCAGTTTATCGAACTTGCTCTGCCAGTAGTCAAAGACACCATCTCGCGCATCAAAGGGCCGGTGGTCCATGAGGGCGTGGGCGACTTGCAGCCCTTCCTGGATCTGCTGGTCGATACAGGGGTGATTGCCGCAATTCTGACCAGCAAAGACGATCTGGCGAAGGCCAAAGCCTCTGTTGGCGCACACATGGCGCTTATCGGCAACCTGAACAACGTCGAGATCTGCCGCTGGACCTCCGAAGAGCGCGACAGCCACCTGCAAGAAACCCTTGCGTTGGGTGCGCCGGGTGGGGGATTCATTCTCAGCACGCAGGGGCCAGAACTCCCGCTGTGCATTCCCGAAGGCGCGATCCACGCGCTCGTTCAGGCCGCCCACAACTGGACGTATTAACATGCAGCCCTCTATACCTTAACTCGTTCCTTCGCAGTTTTCCCCTCCTTTCTCCGTGCATGCTTGCGCAGCTAAGCCGCGAAGCATGCACAGAAAAGGAGGACGGGAAGATAGGGACCTGCACAAAAACCCGCATTCGCATCAAGTTAAGCCGTTGGATGGTTTATTTTTTAAACCGTATCTCCCTTCCCCCCGTTCTTTTTACGTGGGGGAAGGGGCAGGGGATGAGGGCCCGCCCGCGACCCACAACGCTTATTTCCTTTATCTTGATGCCTATGGGGCATGCACGAAAACCCGTAACTTCTGCTTAGCTCATTTGCCCACTTGCCACTACCAGCCAAGTTTGTTAAATAAGTAACTAATGGATCGGCATGAAGCCGGGATGGTAAACAGAGTGCTGTTTATCGCCCCGGCTTTGTGGCATTTGTCACATATAACAAGATACGTATGATGCTAAACTGAGATTTACTGCGCAGATGCCCATGCATGGGCGGCCCAACTGGATTGGGCAGGTCACAAACGAGGAGGATTTTTTATGGATGCATTAGATTTAGCACGTCTCCAATTTGCCGCCACAACCGTCTATCATTTTTTCTTTGTTCCCCTCACCTTAGGATTGTCGATCCTGGTCGCCATCATGCAGACGATCTACTACCGGACGAACAATCCAGTCTACAAAGGAATGGCGAAATTCTGGGGCAAGCTGTTCCTCATCAACTTCGCGATGGGCGTTGTCACTGGCATCGTCCAGGAATTCCAGTTTGGCATGAACTGGTCCGAATATTCGCGTTTTATGGGCGATATTTTTGGCGCGCCGCTGGCGATTGAAGCGCTGTTCGCTTTTTTCATGGAATCAACGTTTCTCGGCGTCTGGATTTTCGGCTGGGATAAACTCCCCAAGCGGCTTCATCTGGCGTCGATCTGGCTGGTCGCCATCGGCGCGAATATCTCCGCCCTGTGGATTCTGATCGCCAACTCATTTATGCAGCAGCCCGTCGGCTACAAACTAAGCACCGTGCAGTTACCGAATGGCGATTTTGTTGAACGTGCGCAGATGAAAAACTTCTTTGATCTCATCACCAATCCCAATGTGCGCGTGCAGTTTCCGCATGTCTTCGCCTCCGGCATCACCACCGCCGCTTTTTTCGTGCTGGGGATCAGTGCGTGGCATCTGCTGCGGAAAACGGATCAGCCCGATTTTTTCCGCCGCTCATTCCGGCTCGCGACGGTCTACGGCTTGATCGGCATTGTCCTGGTCATCATGGTCGGGCACAGCCAGGCGCAGCACATGGTCGAAACACAGCCGATGAAGATGGCCGCCGCCGAAGGGCTGTTTAAGTCCGAAGACCCGGCTTCCTTCTCCATCATCACCATTGGCGATCTGGATCAGCGTGAAGAAGTATTCGCCATCCGCCTGCCCAAGATGCTGAGTTTGCTGGCCTACAATAAGCTGGATGGTGAAGTAAAGGGGATTAACGATCTGCAAGCCGAATACGAGGCGACCTACGGCGCGAACAAAAATTACATTCCGCCTGTCGCCGCGACGTACTGGTCCTTCCGCTTCATGGTCGGAGCCGGATTCGCGATGCTAGGTCTTGCCGGGTTGGGCCTGTTCTTTGTGCTCAGGGAACGTATCGAGGCCAGCAAACTCTTCCTGCGCGCCCTGCCCTTTGCCATCGCCCTGCCCTACATCGCCAACACGGCGGGCTGGATGATGACCGAACTCGGACGCCAGCCCTGGATCGTCTTTGGCTTGCAGCGTACCGAAGATGCCGTCTCGCCCAATGTGACAATGGGCATGGTCGGCCTGTCGCTGGTCCTCTTTGTCGTGACTTACGGCGTGTTAATGGTGGCAGATGTTTACCTGCTGGCGAAGTTCGGCAAAAAGGGGCCAGATGGATCCGCCCTCGAACCCGTTCCCCCTACTCTCGCGGCAGCGCGCTAAACGAGGAGAATAGAATATTATGGAACTCCAAGACCTCTGGTTTGTCTTGATCTCAGTCTTGTTTGTTGGCTTCTTTTTCCTGGAAGGGTTCGATTACGGCGTGGGCATCTTGCTGCCATTCCTCGGCAAAAACGATGCGCAGCGCCGCCAGTTGATCAACACCATTGGCCCCTTCTGGGACGCCAACGAAGTCTGGATGATTACGGCAGGCGGCGCGATCTTCGCGGCCTTCCCCAACTGGTATGCGACCCTGTTCAGCGGCTTTTACCTGGCCCTGGTCGTCATTCTGCTGGCCCTCATCGCGCGCGGCGTGGCCTTCGAATTCCGCAGCAAGGAAGATGATCCGCGCTGGCGGGCAACCTGGGACTGGGCGATCTTCGTCGGCAGTCTCATCCCCGCGATCCTGTGGGGCGTCGCTTTTGGCAACATCATTCGCGGCGTGCCGATTAACGGTCAGATGCACTTTACGGGCAATTTCTTCGACCTGCTCAGCCCCTATACCCTGATCTGCGGGCTGGCCTCCCTGGCGATCTTCACCCTGCACGGCGCGATCTTCATCGCCCTGCGCACGGAAGGCGACATGAAGCAGAAAGCCGAAGTCGTCGCGGAGAAGCTGTGGATTCCCGCCGTCGCCATCAGCGCCATCCTCGCCGCCTCCAACTATTTCTATATCGACATTCTGGACAAAATCGGCGTGAACCCCGGCGTGGTTCCTGTCGCAACGGCGGCTACGCTGCTCTCGGTGGGCTACTTCCTTCGCAAACGGCAGTTTGGCTGGGCATTCGCGCTGATGGCTCTCACAATTGTGCTGGCCCTGGCAACCTATTTCTGGTTCCTCTATCCGAACGTGCTCGTTTCCAGCACCTCCGACAATTTCAATCTGACGGTTGATAATGCTTCCTCGACGCATTACACCCTGGAGATCATGACGGTTGTCGCGCTGGTCTTTGTGCCGGTTGTCCTGCTCTACCAGGGCTGGACCTACTGGATTTTCCGCAAGCGCGTGCTCGATGATACGCAGGCGCTGGAATACTAAGGTTCGATCTGTAGGCAACCGTAGGTTGCACGGGCGCTGCTTGCCCGGACTCGTAGGGGCGGGCTAATAAACCCGCCTATTCGTGTCAACTTAAGCACGGGAACGCTCTTTTCTAAATCGTTTTCCCCTTCCCCCCGCGAAGCTGTGGGGGAAGGGGCAGGGGATGAGGGCCTGCCCGCGATTCATAACGTCTATTTCTTAACTTGACGCATATTGGGCGGGTTTACAAACCCGCCCTTCCGAATTGATCCCTGGCCCTGCCTTTTGTTTTTATCACGCCCATCATCAAAATAGTACTTAAAGTTCAACTTTAAAGGAGTATTCTAGGGGAAAAGATGTGCTATCCTGGTGTTAAAGACATTTCTTCTACTGATCTTTTCTCTGCTTTTCTTTTGTTTACCTGGGCTTAGGTTAGGAAATGGTTAATGGGACCCCTCAAAAAACAGCTCGCAGCGGATCACCACGAGAAGAAACGATCAACTTGGTCGTTTCTTCGGCTAGATTTGACCGGCCCTCACTCTTATAATATCTATTAAACGTCCGTAAATAGATCAAATTTGGCCTGAAATGATCATTTTCAACCGCTTAACGAAACTTTCCAATGCGCTAAATAATCTTTTTTCCCCCTCACGGCACTTTTGCTCCAGACCGAATGAGGGGCTGTAAATCTGAACCCGCGCCTCCTGCACCTGATCGACACGGTGCGCGCCCGATTTGTGCTGGCGGTATCTGCCAGTTTGCTGGCGGGCGTGCTGCTCGTCCTGCAAGCCTATACCCTCAGCCGGACGGTGGATCGCGCTTTTCTGCACGGCGCGGCCCTGCCCGACGTGTCCGATCTGCTGCTCGCCCTGCTGATCATCGCCCTGCTGCGGGCCGGGCTGCTCTGGGCGGGCGAAGTGCTGGCGCGTTCCGTCGCCTCCCGCATCAAACTCGATCTGCGCAAGCGGCTTGTCGATCACATTACCGCACTCGGCCCGGCCTACACACGCGGCGAACGCAGCGGCGAACTGATCCACACCGCCGCGCAGGGCATCGAAGAACTGGATGCCTACTTCAGCCAGTATCTGCCGCAGTTGGCCCTCGCCGCGCTGATCCCGCTGGCGATGCTTCTGCTCGTCTTCCCGCTCGATCCGCTCTCCGGCCTGATTCTGCTGCTGACCGCTCCGCTGATCCCCTTCTTCATGATCCTGATCGGCAGTCTGGCAGACAGTTTGACCCGCAAACAGTGGGGTGCGCTCAGCCGTTTGAGCGCCCATTTCCTCGATGTTTTGAATGGATTGACGACCCTCAAAATCCTGGGCCGCAGCCGCGATCAGGCCGCGGCGATTGCCGAAGTCAGCGACCAGTTCCGCGCCGCGACGATGAATGTGCTGCGCGTGGCGTTCCTCTCGGCCCTGGTGCTGGAAATGCTCTCGACGCTCAGCACGGCGCTGGTTGCCGTCCAGATTGGGCTGCGCCTGCTCTACGGTCATCTTTCGTTTCAGGAAGCCTTTTTCGTCCTCATCCTCGCCCCCGAATTTTATCTGCCGCTCCGGCTGTTGGGCACGCGCTTTCACGCCGGGATGTCCGGTGGGGCTGCGGCCCGCCGCATCTTCGCCGTGCTGGACTTCCCCTCTCCAGTTAGGCATGCGGAGCATGCACCTGGAGAGGGGAAGCTGAATGCCGCTGCGGCATTCAGCCGGGGTGAGGTAACCATCCACTTTGCCGCTGTCCGCCTCGCCTACGACAGCGGCAAACGCCCTGCCCTCAACGGTGTCAGCTTCACCATCATGCCGGGCAGCAAAACGGCGCTGGTGGGGCCAAGCGGCGCGGGCAAGAGCACGATTGTCCAGCTTTTACTGCGCTTCATCGAACCGAATGCGGGCCAGATCACCGTAAACGGCCTCCCCCTCTCCGATCTGCCCGCCGACGGGTGGCGCGAACAGATCGCCTGGGTTCCGCAGCTTCCCTATCTGTTTAATGCTTCTGTCGCCGATAATATCCGCCTGGGCCGCCCGAACGCCACTCTGGACGACGTGATCCGCGCCGCGTTGTTGGCTCACGCCTACGACTTTATCCGCGCACTGCCGCAGGGTTACGACACGATGATCGGGGAGCGGGGCGCGCGTCTCAGCGGTGGGCAGGCGCGGCGAATTGCATTAGCACGGGCTTTTCTCAAAGACGCGCCGCTGCTGATCCTCGATGAGCCTACCTCCAGCCTGGATTTGGAAACCGAAGCCGTGATTACCGAGTTGATCTCCCGGCTGATGCAGGGGCGCACTGCACTGATCGTCGCCCACCGTCTGAGCACCGTGCGCGATGCCGATCAGATCATCGTGTTGGACCAGGGCCGCGTCGTACAGACCGGGACTCATACCGATCTCATTGCCGTCGATGGCCTGTACCACCAGTTGTCCCGCGCCTACACCGCTGCTCTCCCCTCTCCAGCTAGGCATGCAGAGCATGCACCTGGAGAAGGGAAGCGAAACGCAGCTTCTTCGCGTTTCGCCGGGGTGAGGTCTGCTCTCCCAGCACCAGCCTGGAAAAGTGAGGAGACGCCTCCTTTTTCCAGGCATGCGGAGCATGCACCTGGAGAGGGGCCGGGGGTGAGATTCCGTCTGTTCCGCCTTGCCGCGCCGTTCCGCTGGTGGATGCTGTTGGCGGCGCTGCTGGGATTCGCCACCATCGGCAGCAGTATCGGTCTGATGTCTATCGCAGCATGGGTCATCGCGACGGCGGCGCTGCACCCCTCGATTGCGGTGCTCGACGTGGCAATTGTCGGCGTGCGCTTTTTTGGCATCACGCGCGGTGTATTTCGCTATCTGGAACGGCTCGTCTCCCATGAAACCACCTTCCGGCTGCTGGCCCGGCTGCGCGTCTGGTTCTACGAGTTGATTGAGCCGCTGGCCCCTGCCCGCCTGATGTCTTACCGGAGCGGCGATCTGCTGGCCCGCGTCGTATCCGATATCGACACACTGCAAAATTTCTACCTGCGCGTGATCGCCCCACCTGCCGTCGCCCTGCTGGTAGGAAGCGTGATGTTCATCTTTTTCGCCGCGTATGATCTGCGGCTGGCGCTGGCACAAATCGGCGTGTTGGCGCTGGCTGGCATCGGCGTGCCGATCCTGACGCGCACTCTGGGACGCCGCGCCGGGTCTGACCTGATCGCCGCCCGCAGCGATCTTTATGCCGCTCTGGTCGATCATATTCAGGGGTTGCCCGATCTGCTGGCCTATGGCGCGCAGCACTCCGGGCAGACGCAGAGACACAGCCACCGGCTCGCCACAGCAAACCGGCATATGGCTCACATCGACGGGATGCAAACCGCGTTGATGTCGTTACTGGCAGTCTGCGCCGTGTTCGCCGTCCTGCTGCTCACGATTCCCGCCGTGCGCGCCGGACATACGGATGGGGTGATGATCGCCGTATTCGTCCTTGCCGCGATCACCAGTTTCGAGGCCGTTCTGCCGCTGCCCGCCGCGTTTGGGCATCTGGAAACTACTCTTGCCGCCGCCCGCCGCCTATTCGAACTGGTCGATGCGGCCCATATAGAGCCGCAAACTCACTCTTTTGGAAACAGTTCTGCCTCCCCCTCTCCCCGCTCTTTTGCGTGGGAGAGGGGGTCGGGGGGTGAGGGAATCGCCGTCCATCACCTCAGTTTTCGCTACGATCCCGCAGCGCCGCTTGTTCTGGATGATATCCGCTTCACGCTGCGACCCGGCGGAACCCTGGCGGTAGTCGGAGTCAGCGGGGCGGGCAAATCAACGCTTGTTAATCTGCTGCTGCGCTTCTGGAATGTTCCCGACGGGATGATCGGCCTGGATGGGCGCGACATCAACGATTATTCGCCGGAAGAGGCGCGGGCGTTCTTTAGTGTCGTGGCGCAAAATACGACGCTCTTTAACGGCACGATCCGCGATAATCTGCTGCTGGCGCAGCCCACCGCCAGACAGGACGATCTGATCCAGGCAGCGCAGCAGGCCCAACTGCACGATTTTGTGAAGACCCTGCCGCATAGTTACGACACATGGATAGGCGAAGGCGGCCTGAACTTGAGCGGCGGGGAACGCCAGCGGATCGCCATTGCCCGCGCCGTGCTCAAAAATGCGCCTGTTCTGATTCTGGATGAAGCAACCGCCAATCTCGACCCAATCACCGAACAGGACATCCAGCACGCCTTTCAAACGGCACTGCCGGGCCGCTCCAAACTCATCATTACGCACCGTCTCATTGGGCTGGAATCCGCCGACGAAATCCTGGTGTTGCACGAGGGGCGCATTGTCGAACGAGGCCGACACAGCGATCTATTAGAACAGCCGGGCCGCTACCGCCGCATGTGGGACGCACAAAACGAATTTCTCAATATATCGAGCTAAAGCTTTCCGCTTTTCCCTTTATCTTTTTCTTTGCGTTCTCTGCGCTCTTTGCGGTGATATTTTGTCTTTGGCTTTTCTCTTATAAAACTTTGACGCCCGGCTGATAAAACTCCTACACACTGTTAACGTTGTTCTAGCAGAATTGATCTAAATTGAACTCGTGAAATCAAGAGTTGAAACTGCTATACTCTAAAGAAGGAGTGAGTACCATGAACAAGACATCGCGTTGGGACCCGCTGCGCGACATGATCACGATGCGTCAGGCCGTTGATCGGATGCTGGATGAGACCTTCGCTCGTGGGGCGGAATCACGCGGGACGGGAGCCTGGCTCCTGCCAATGGATGCAACGATCACCCAGGATGCGATTGTGATTACGGCTGATGTACCGGGCCTGACTCCTGAAGAAATCGACATCACCCTGGAAGGCGAGACGCTGACCATTCGGGGCGAGATCAAGCGGACTGAAACCGAGAACCGCAAAGTCGTTCTTCTGGAACGGCCTACGGGCAAATTTGAGCGCACGTTGAGCATTAACACGCCCATCGATACCGAAAAGGTCGAGGCGGAATTTAAGAACGGCGTACTGACTCTGACCCTGCCCAAAGCCGAAGCGCTCAAGCCGCGCCAGATTCAAATCAAAAAGAGCTAGCCTGCTCAACAGGTATGCTCAATCATCCAGATAAATAGTCCGTTTCTCGGCGGTTCTCCCCCCTGACCGCCGGGAAGCGGACCATTTATTTCTGGTGGAAATTCACAAGACACGAAACCCCGTTTTCCGATAAACTGCCCCTATCTGCGTTTTTGCTTCACACGAGGGAAGAAACCGATGCGCCGCCGACTGGAAGAAACCGCCATGAACGCATGGCCCGCGCTGCAACAGATGCTGTATGATGGCTGGATCCTGCGCTTCGGGGCGGGCTATACAAGGCGAGCCAACTCGGTTAATCCACTCTACGAAAGCACCCTCCTGGACCTGGACGAGAAGATCGCTCACTGCGAAGCGCTTTATGCCGCTCAGAACCTGCCGTGCGCCTTCCGCCTGACCTCATTCGGAGCGCCGCCCGGCCTGGATGATCGCCTGGACAGCCGGAGCTATGTCCATGATGCTTCGTCGCTGGTCCAGCACCTCGATTTAAGAACGTGCGCCCTGCCCCAGTCCGATTCTTATCAGCTCACCACCCAGCCGCTTGACGAGTGGATCGTCTCGTTCTGCCAACTGGCGGGGAAACCCGTCGAATCGCACCAGACACATAAGCAGATGGTCAACAACATCCTTGCCGCGCGCTATCTGGCGACGCTGCGGGATGATGGCGGCGAAGTCGTGGCCTGTGGGCTGGCCGTTTTGGAGGCGGATATGGTTGGCCTGTTTGACCTGCTCACCGGCCCGGCACGGCGCAATCAGGGTGGCGGCACGGCACTCGTCGCGGGGCTGCTGCGCTGGGCACAGGACAACGGCGCGGCGCATGCTTATCTGCAAGTGATGGAGAATAACGCTGCGGCCCGCCACCTCTACGAAGTCAAATTCGGCTTCCAGACCGCCTATAACTACTGGTACCGTATCCATCAGGCAGGCGGTGGATAGCGGCCCTTGCCCATGCCAGTCTGCACGGTATAATGAACGCGCCCTGGCAGGTGTCAGGGATGCACCAACGGGAGAAAATCGTGCGAGCACTGATTACTGGCGCTGGCGGATTTGTCGGCGGGCATCTTGTCAATTATTTGCTCAGCCATGCCAATCTAGACCTCTACGCCGCTGTTTTTGACCCGCCCGGTCAAAATCCACAGTTGGATGGCCGCCCTATCGAGCAGGAACAGGTTGACCTGCGCAATCCTGAGGCCACGCGCCAGTTCGTCAACCGCGTCTGGCCGGATTACATTTTTCATCTCGCGGCGATGGCGGATGTCGGACAGTCGTTTCGCAATCCCTGGGAGACGCTCTCCAACAATATCCAGGCACAGCTCAATCTGCTGCAAGCGATCTACGGCCTGGACCTGCCTATTCGCATTCTGATCGTCAGTTCGGCAGAGATTTACGGCCAGGGCGACGATCCGCAAAAACCGCTGGATGAAGACACGCCTTTCGCGCCGACCAATCCTTACAGCGTGAGCAAAGTGACTCAGGACATGCTGGGCCTGCAATATTTCCTGGCGCACAAAATGCCGGTGATCCGTGCCCGCCCCTTTAACCACATCGGGCCAAGCCAGCGCGGAGGTTTCGTCGCCGCCGACTTCGCCAGCCAGATCGCGGCAATAGAGGCCGGACAGCGCGAACCAGTGATGTATGTCGGCAACCTGAGCGCTGCCCGCGACTTCACCGATGTGCGCGACGTGGTGCGCGCCTATCACCTGATGCTCGCCGAGGGTGAACCGGGAGCCGCTTATAACGTGTGCAGCGGGCGCGCCTATACCATCCAATACCTGTTGGATACCCTGCTCGGTTACAGCACCGCCAACATTGAAGTGCGGCGCGATCCGGCCCGTATGCGCCCCTCCGATGTTCCGTACCGGGTCGGGGATTCGTCTGCGCTGCGCCGCCTGGGCTGGGAACCGACGATTTCTTTTGAACAGACATTAGCCGATATTTTGAATGACTGGCGCGGGCGCTATGGACTGCCGGCCCGTGCTGATCGTCCTGGAGGAGTTAAATCATGAGCAAGCGCGCACTCATCACCGGAATCACGGGGCAGGACGGATCCTATCTGGCCGAATTTCTGCTCAGCCAGGGATACGAGGTCTTTGGCCTGGTTCGCCGGACCAGCACCGTTAATTTCAGCCGGATCGACCATATCCAGGACCAACTGCATTTTATCTCCGGCGATATGCTGGATCAGACGTCGCTGCAACTGGCGCTCGAAGAATGCAATCCGCAGGAAGTCTATAACCTCGCCGCGCAGAGCTTCGTCCAGACCTCGTGGACGCAGCCCGTCTTTACCGGGGATGTAACCGCGCTCGGCGTGACCCGTCTGCTCGACGCGATCCGCCACTGTCGATCCGTCCATTCGCTTCTATCAGGCGTCCAGCAGCGAGATGTTCGGCAAGGTGCGCGAAGTGCCGCAGCGCGAAACGACGCCCTTCTACCCGCGCAGCCCTTACGGCGTGGCGAAGGTCTACGGGCACTGGATCACGGTCAACTACCGCGAGAGTTACAACCTGCACGCGACGAGCGGCATACTGTTCAACCATGAAAGCCCCCGGCGCGGCATGGAATTTGTCACGCGCAAAGTGACTTACAACGTCGCCAAAATCAAGCTGGGCCTGGCGAACGAAATTCGCCTGGGCAACCTGGACGCCCGCCGCGATTGGGGTTTTGCCGGCGATTATGTGCGGGCCATGTGGCTGATGCTCCAGCAGGACCAGCCCGACGATTACGTGGTCGCCACCGGGGAAACGCACTCGGTCGAAGAACTGGTGACCGTTGCCTTTGATTATGTTGGTCTGGACTGGCACGATTATGTCGTGCAGGACCCGCGCTTCATGCGCCCCGCCGAGGTCGATCTGCTGGTTGGCGATCCCTCCAAAGCGGGCCAGGTGCTCGGCTGGGAACCGAAAGTGCACTTTAAGGAACTGATTCACATGATGCTCGACGCCGACCTCGAACTGCTCAAATCGGGGAACGCGCACTAGGGCGCAGCGGCTTAGCGGCGGCTTCGCACGCCGCACGCAAAGCAGCGCCCCTATAGGACGAGTCTGCTGTTATGGCGCTGATCGACACGCACTGCCATCTCGATTTTCATGTCTACGATGACAACAGGCCCGACGTGATCCGTCGGGCCATTGATGCTGGTGTGACTCGAATGATCAACCCAGGCACAGACCTGGAACGTTCCCGGCTGGCGGTTGATCTGGCGGCGAACTATCCGGCGGTGTATGCGGCGGTGGGCGTTCATCCCAGCAGCACGTCGGATTTTTCGGACTCGATGCTCGACCAGATACGCAGCCTCGCGGCGGGTCCGAAAGTCGTTGCCATCGGGGAAATCGGCCTGGACTACTACCGTGACCATTCCCCGCGTGATGTACAGCGCCGCGCCTTCGAAGCCCAACTTGCTCTTGCCGCCGATCTCGGCCTTCCGGTGATCGTCCACAACCGTGAGTCCGATGAGATCTGTTGAGCATCCTTGCCGCGTGGGTAGCAACTCTGCCGGAAACTCTTCAATCCCGACCCGGCGTACTGCACTCGTTTTCCGCGCCGCAGGCCACCGCAGACCGCGCCCTCGAACTGGGCTTTTACCTCGGATTCACCGGGCCTGTCACCTTCAAAAAGGCTGATGATTTACGCCGGATTGCGGCACACGTTCCCGATGATCGCATCCTGATCGAGACGGACAGCCCGTTCCTGACCCCACACCCCTATCGCGGCAAAGAGCCGAACGAACCCGCCTATGTGCGCTTCGTGGCAGAACGAATTGCCGCGCTGCGAACCGTGTCCGATGAAGCGTTTGCCGCTTTAAGCACTGCTAACGCAGAACGCCTTTTCGCCTTGCCGGCATCTTCATAAAGGGTGAACCCTTCGATCAGATGGCTTCCGACTGCGTAACGGACTCTAACCATTCCAGAGCTTCTTCAGGCTCGACAAAGACCATCGTCCGGAGGCCCAGTTCGTAATAGGTATCGACGAACTCCTTCAGGTTCATCCGCGCTGCAATATCGGGCGGGACAACAAGCGCCCAGTATTTCCATCCGGCCTGAAATGCGCGCGGAAACCAGTCCGTCTTCGACCATAGCGTATCCTCAGGCGTTAAGGCACTGTTGTTGCGGTCATCCGACAGCCATTTCTGCGCACCATATTTTTGGAGCAACCCCGCTCCGGCGTTCAGGATGGCGCGAAATTCCTCCCCTGAAATCGCCTTATGAAAGGTATGGTGGACGATTTTCATTTCTTCGTGGTAAACAAGTGTGGCAAATTCATTATCGATGACTGTGAGGTCAGCCATGAGAACATCCTCCTATTTTGCTTATTGGCCCCCAAAAAAAGCGATCCCGCTTAATTAACCTTATTCGTTTTGTCTAGATTTATCAACAATTGTAAAAGTGAATTCATGCTTTTTTCGTTTCCCACGTCTTGGCAGGTTTGAAGGGGGCTGCAGATGGGAGATTTGTTCATGGGGAAACAGATTGTGATGGCGGCAAGGTAGACGGTCGGGGGCAGAGTCATCGTTGAATATGCGCCTCGGCATGCTGTCCTTCCCGTTGAAATCTGCTGTGCGTTAAACCGAACCCGGACGTATTATATGGACAGTTGCGAAAACATAACTCTTTTGAGGACGGTCAAAAATGAAATCGTTACTGGCACCTGTTTTTCAGGCAGGATTGGTTTTTCTGATGCTGGCGGGACTATTCCTCCCTGGCGGAATGCCGGGCCGCGCCCAGGATGATGGCACGCCGACCTATCGCATTGTGGGCTATTATTCCTCGTGGAGCATTTATGCCCGGCGCTTCATGGCGAACGATCTGCCCGGCGACAAGTTAACTCACATCAATTACGCCTTCGCCAATGTGTCGGCTGATGGCGGCTGCATGATCGGCGACGCTTCGGCGGACGTCCAGTTTTTTTATTCCGGGGACACGGCGGATGATGCCTTCCGGGGTAACTTCAACCAGTTGATCAAACTCAAGAAAGAATATCCCCACCTGAAAACGCTGATCTCCGTTGGCGGCTGGTCGTGGTCGGATCGCTTCTCGGACGTGGCCCTCACCGCCGACTCCCGCGCCCATTTTGCCGAGTCGTGCATCCAGTTCATGAAGCAGTACGGCTTTGACGGCATTGATATCGACTGGGAATATCCCGGCGGCGGCGGCAAAAACCCGAACGTGGGACGCCCCGAAGATACGGAGAATTTCACGCTGCTGCTGGCCGAACTGCGGACTCAACTCGATGTGCAGGGAGAGGCCGACGGTGGCGCACATTACCTGCTGACAATTGCCGCACCCGCCTCACCAACCTACTATGAAAAGATCCAACTGGATCAGATTCCGCAGTATCTGGACTTCATCAACGTCATGACCTACGACTTTTACGGCAGCATGAGCGCCACCACAGGCCACCATGCCCCGCTCTATGCCTCCGCCAGCAGCCCCGCCGATACGGTTCGCTTCAATGTCGACAGCGTGGTGCAAGACTTCCTGGCGGCAGGCGTCCCCGCCGATAAACTCGTTGTGGGCGTACCGTTTTATGGCAAAGGCTGGGCGGGCGTGCCAAACGAGAATAACGGCCTGTTCCAGCCTTCGACCGGACTACCGAGGGGAACCTATGAAAATGGCTGGTTCGATTATGGCGATCTTGCGAAAAACTATGTAGGGACGTATCCCCGCTACTGGGATGATCAGGCCAAGGCTCCTTATCTCTACGATCCCGACAAAGGCGTATTTATCACCTACGAAGACCCGGAATCGCTGGCGATCAAGACCAATTATGTGAAGGAACACAGCCTGGGCGGGATCATGTTCTGGGAACTGAGCGAGGATGATCCGACTCTGACGTTGTTGAATACGATTTATGAGGCATTGTCGACAGGAGAATAAGTGTGAAGAGACTTGCACTGACTCTGCTGCTGGTTGTGGTGATCGCCGCGCCCTCCCTGGTTCCGGCGGGCGCGCAGGACGACGGCAAAGTATCTATGCCCGGCGTGTATCGCGGCTACTCAGAAAAGATCTATGACGGATGGGCGCGTACCTCGCAATATGTCGCGGTGCGGGACGGCACACGGCTGGCGGTGGATATCTTCCGCCCCACGCTGAACGGCGTTGTGGTGGATGATCCGCTACCTGTCATCTGGACCCACCACCGCTACCACCGGGCGGACATGGACGCGAATGGACAGATCACCAGCATCGTTGACGGGATGCCGGGACTCGTGGAGATCATCGAACACGGCTATGTGATTGGCGTGGTCGATGTGCGCGGCGGCGGCGCGTCGTTTGGTACGCGGCGCGGCGAATTCACCCCCGAAGAAGCCCAGGACGCCTACGACATGACCGAATGGTTCGCCGCCCAGCCCTGGTCAACGGGGAATATCGGCATGTTTGGCCTGTCTTACCTGGGTATCACCCAGTACTTCGCCGCCAGCACTGCTCCGCCGCATCTCAAGGCGATCTTCCCCATGATGGCCATGTTCGATATGTACTCGTTTGCCTATCCGGGCGGCATCTTCCGGCAGGACTTCATCCAAAGCTGGGGGGCGGGCAATGTCATTCTGGACAAGATTCGCCCTGCTGCGCCTGTCGATGACGACCCGGGCGGCGTGCTGCTGGCACAAGCGATTGCCGAACATGCGAATAACGCCAACATCTATTTTATGGCGCAGGGCCACCCGTACCGCGACAGTGTCCTGGATACGGGTGAAGTGCCCTACCAGGAACTCAGCCCGGCCAGCTATGTCGACGCAATCAATGCCTCCGGCGTGGCGGTTTACACCCTCGCCGGATGGTACGATATGTACCCGCGTGACGCGGTGCTGTGGTTCAATAACCTGACTGTGCCGCAGAAGCTAATCATCACGCCGTGGTCGCACAACGGATCGGGCGGATTCGATCTGGTTGCCGAGCACCTGCGCTGGTTCGACTACTGGCTGAAGGGCATCGACAACGGCATTATGGACGAACCGCCAATTTACTACAATGTGATGGGGTCCGACGAGTGGCGGTTCGCCTCGCAATGGCCCCTGCCCGAACAGCAGCCAACGCCCTACTACCTCGCGGCGGGACCATCGGGCAGCAGCGACTCGGCAAACGACGGCTTGCTGAACACAGCCGCCCCCTCGGACACTGGTCAGGATGCGATCACCTTTAACCTGACGACAAGCAGCGGAAAGACAACGCGCTGGACAGACGGCTACGGCGGCGGATTTGGCTATTCGGATATGGCGGCGAATGACGCCAAAGGACTGACCTACAGCAGCGATCCACTCGGTGCCGATATCGAAGTGACGGGGCACCCCATCGTCCACCTGTGGCTGAGCGCTACCCAGGATGACGCCGATGTGTATGTCTACCTGGAAGAAGTGGATGAGAACGGCGTTTCAACGTACATCACGGAAGGCGTTCTGCGCGCCTCGTACCGGGCGCTGAGCGACGCGCCGTTCAACAACATCGGGCTGCCGTTCCATCGCGGCAACGAGGCGGACGTAACGCCGCTGACCCCCGGCGAACCTGCCGAACTGGTGCTGGACCTGCACCCCACGTCAAACATCTTTGACGCGGGACACCGCATCCGGATCACGATCACCGGGGCCGACGTGGATAACTACGCGGTTCAGGCATCCGCGCCGACGGTGACGATCTACCGGGACGCGGCACATGCCTCTTATGTGGAGCTGCCGATTATCCCGCCAAGTGAGTAACCTGCTTGCAAACGGGGCAAATCGTAAATATTCACGATTCGCCCTGTTATTGATCACTTGAGCCGATGTCATGGATCACTTAAGAGCGTTTTGATGAATTTTCGACCCCCAAAATGGGGAGCGGAGCAGCGATTTTTTGGATAGTTAGTGACAAGGCTATGTGCATACTTATGTCGTGAATGAAAGTGGGATGGCAAAAGAGAGGGTTTTTGCCCTGTTTTTATAAGGAGATGGCTTAATTTTGGTAAAGCATGTTCGTTACTTCCGATTTAGGTACAAACTTTTCACGAAAAAGAGTTGATCACTTCGAAGGCTCTTCTTCTCGTGGCGATTTTTTACCCCCCCATTTTTCGGTGTCAGGACTAACCCTTTTCTAACCGCTCCCCTACCCTGAAACCTGATTTTTTTAAGGTGCGAGGCCCAATTTTTGCCGTGGCGCAGAATGGGCCTATCAACAGTATAGAACAAACACCCTCTGAAAAATACTCCTTTAAAGTTGAACTTTAAGTACTATTTTGATGATGGGCGTGATAAAAACTAAAGGGTAGGGCGGCTGACGCGAGGCCCTACCCAATGGGTGTCAAGTTAGGAACTAGACGTTGTGGGTAGCGGGCGCACAGCCTCCCCCGGCTGATCGGAATAAGCAAGTTCAGCCGACCGGCTCTGCAAGAAGATGGGCGAGGATCAGGAGAAGCACTTGACGGCTAATAAAGTGCGCGGCTTGCTTAGGCGTGCGGAGCTAAGCCGCGCCCCTACGAGATACTGGCGGTGACAGGATCAGACGTTCAGAGGGCGCTGGGGACGCTGAGCGTTCAGGCGGCGTTCCAGGCGATCATGGAGGGTGTTGAGGAGCCGATCCGCCTGCGGCTGAGTTAGATTACCATTGGCGACGGCCTGATTGACCTCATCCGTGAAACGCGCTTCCGCCTCCGTCAAAACGGCATCTACCGCCAGACCGTGCGCTTCAACAATTTCCGCGAGGGTTGAGCCGCTGCGCCATTCCTGGACAATATCCTGAGGATCGACCCCGGCGAGGCTGGCTATCGTCCCAACCAGCGACTGTTCCACGCGGTTCTGGATGCGGTCACGGATGGGATGCTGGCGGTCTCCGCGATGTGGCATGGTGCTATTCATCGCGATATCGAGGGCGCTGTCCAGGTTGTTACGGGCGTTCTCGGCCTGATCCGTTGTGATCTTGCCGTCGCTCAACGCCTGATCGATCTCCTGCGTCAACTGGGCTTTGGCGGCGTCAGTGACAGCCTGGGGATCGCCGCCATTCTCGGAGACGATTTCGGTGAGGGTTTTACCATCGCGTAGCTGAGTGCGAATCGCTGCGTTATCCAGCCCTGTCACATCCTTCACGGCGGTCAGCACGGCCTGAACCAGCCGGGCACGCGGGCCACGCCGTCCACCATCCGGCCCCTGCGCGGAGACCTGCTGCACCGATCCCATTACGAGAACAACTACCAACACGATCATTCCAACTGTAACCATCAACCGGGTATGATTTTTCATCGGACTCTCTCCTTCGGGATAAAAAAGCAACTATCAACAGTGTGGACCCCAGTTGTAAACATTCAATGAAATGGATCAGGACATTCTGTAAAATCCTGGTAAAATGCAGCGGGCAGGGCGGCTTAGCTTCGCACGCAAAGCAGCGCCCGCGCAACCTCAGGTTGCCTGGGTGTCACGTTAGGAAATTGACGTTGTGGGTAGCGGGCGCACACCTCACCCCGGCTGAACGGAAAAGCATGTTCAGCCGACCCTCTCCAGACTTCGCTGGAGAGGGTTATGAGATGGCGCTTAACGGCTGAATCGGGCTCAGCGGCTTAGCTTCGCACGCCGCACGCAAAGCAGTGCCCCACAAAAAGCTGGGTAGGGCAAGCCCTGCCCCTACGGCTGAGTGAACAGCAGGGTAAGGGAATGACTGCATGGATTTGTCGATTATCATCGTCAGTTGGAATGTCGCCGGGCTGCTGGCTGATCTGCTGGACGGTCTCGCCCAGGCTCCGATCCGCCGCGCCGCACCGGATGGGACGATTCCAGGCGGCTCCGGGCCGGAGGTCGAGGTCATTGTCGTTGATTCGGCAAGCCGCGACAACAGCGCCGCCGTCGTGCGGGATCGTTTTCCGTGGGTGCGGCTGATCGCCTGCGAAAAAAACATCGGCTTCACACGAGGCAACAATCTCGCCCTGGAAATCGCGCAGGGCCGACACCTGATGCTGCTCAATCCCGACACCCTTGTCCACGGCGACGCACTGAACCAACTGGTTGAATACCTGGACGCGCATCCGGAAGTGGGCATTGTCGGGCCGCACGTTCTAAATGAGGACGGCAGCACGCAGTCCACCCGCCGCCGTTTTCCGACACCGAGCACGGCCATTTTCGAAAGCACATGGCTGCAAGGCTTCGCGCCGCGCCGGATGCTGGACCGATTTTATGTCACCGATCAGCCCGATGATGGCACCTTTGAGGTCGATTGGGTGCAGGGCTGCGCGCTGGTCGCCCGCCGCGCCGTCTACGAGCAGATCGGGCCGCTGGACGAGGGCTATGTCATGTTCTCGGAAGAACTGGATTGGTGCAAGCGAGCCAAAAATGCAGGCTGGCGCGTGGTCTATCTGGGCAGCGCCCATATTACCCATTACGGCGGCAAAAGTACCGAACAGGTCCAGGCGCAAAAACACGTTTACTTTCAAACCAGCAAACTGCGCTACTTTCGTAAATTTCACGGGCTGCCAACCGCGCTTGCCCTGCGCATGTTTCTGCTGTTAAGCTACATGTGGCAGATCGCGTTGGAAGGCTCGAAGTGGTTGATCGGATCGAAGCGGCCCATGCGCCGCGCCCGAGTCGCCGCCTATTGGCAGGTGGTCCTGGCCCTGGCCTCTGGAAAGTAAATCAAAGGAACTATAGATGAGAATCGGACAGATTACAGGCGAATACCCGCCGATGCAGGGCGGTGTGGGCGCGTATACTCAGGAACTTTCCCGCGCACTGATCAACCTGGGCCACGAACTGTTTGTTTTTACCGATCACCGCGCCGCGGGTGAAACCCTGGACGGCGCGATTCACGTCACCGCCGACGCACACACCTGGGGATGGGGTACGCTCAGCCGGATTCGCCGCTGGGCGCAGGCGCAAAAACTGGATGTCGTGAACATCCAATACCAGGCTGCCGCGTTCAATATGGCCGCCTTCATTCATATTCTGCCGATGCGCCTCGATCACGCACGGGTCGTGACCACGTTT
Organism: uncultured Chloroflexia bacterium; assembly: GCA_963753545.1. Lineage (GTDB taxonomy): Bacteria > Chloroflexota > Anaerolineae > Aggregatilineales > Aggregatilineaceae > CAVWCQ01. The sequence goes on along the minus strand of CAVWCQ010000008.1, from coordinate 1,882,353 downwards.
CACGATCTGCTGGTCCCGTACCTGTTTCCCAAGGCCGGGCCGCTGCGCTATCAAGCAGTGCTCACTCTGGCCCGCAGCAGCGACGGCGTGATCGTCACCAACCGAAGCGACCAAGAGCGGCTCTCGACGGAAAAAGCGATTGCCAGCCTGGAACACATTCCTATCGGCTCGAACATTCGCGCTGACGAGCCGCCCGATTTTAACCGCACCCTGTGGCGGGCGGCGCTTGGTTTACGACCCACGGATATCGTGGTGGGCTATTTTGGATTCCTGAATGCCAGCAAGGGGATCGAAACCCTGCTGCAAGGGCTGCGCATCGCTCGCAATGGCGGACAGCCCGTCAAGCTGCTGATGATCGGCGGGCGGACCGGGACGAGCGATCCGACCAATATCATGTATGCTCAGGAAGTGGACGAGATGATCGAAGATCTCAACCTGCTCGATCACGTCATCTGGACCGGATTTGTTGATGGCGTAGCCGTCAGCGGGCACCTGCTGGCCTCCGATCTAATCGCCCTGCCCTACCGCGATGGCGTGTCGTTCCGGCGCGGGAGCCTGATGGCAGCGATTGCGCACGGATGCACGATTATCACCACTGAGCCGGAGACGCCGGAACCGGAGTTTGTGAACGGTAAGTGCGTGCGGTTGATTCCGCCCGACTCGCCCACCGCGCTGGCAATCGCTGTGGAAGATCTGGCGGATAACCCGGAGTTATGCACGCAGATGGGCCGCAACGCGCGTGCTCTGGCGGAGCAATTCACCTGGGAACGCATCGCCGCCCGCACCGCCGACTTTTACGAACGGCTGCTGGCGACGGAGCCGCAGATGCACGGGTAAAAGAAAAAAAAGAAAAACAAGATTTACCGCGGAGAGCGCAGAGAGCGCAAAGAAAAAGCAAGAGAAAAGAAAAGTGAAAAGAGAGAAAAACAAGATTTACCGCGGAGAGCGCAGAGAGCGCAAAGAAAAGCAGCGAAAGTCATGCACTATTTGGCGCAAGAAATAAGTATTTTGGATCGCGGGAGAGACCCTCATCCCCTGCCCCTTCCCCCACACAAAATAGTGGGGGGAAGGGGGAAACGATCAAGGCGGTAAAAAGCTGATTCTTTCACAGCTTTCGTTGTTCTACTGAGAAAAGCAACAGAGAAAAGAACCATTTTCACTGAAAAAGCCTGGAAAAAATAAGTATTGTGTGTCGCGGGCGGGCCACCTCACCCCGGCTGAATGGCGCAACGAAGTTGCGCTCGGCATTCAGCTTCCCCTCTCCAGTCTGCGCTGGAGAGGGGAAAACAGCGGTCGGTTGCATAACTTAACGAGCGCGGGGAAGAACAGAGATCAGGTGTGCATTAATGAGCGCACTCTTCGGCAAGCTGTTGGGCCTGTGGAGCGGCTTCCGCGGGTATCCAGTCGCCGTCCTGGATGACATTGTACAGCGCACCCCAACTACAGTTCAACCGCGGCAGTCTGTTTTCATCCAGGGCAACGGTCACCCCCGCTGCGAAGGCTTCGGCAGAGCCTGATAAAATCGGATCATCTAAAACCAGCGGGGACTCAAACATTGAGTCCAGGGCGGGCAGCCGTTTGGTTTCAGTCACATAAAAAGAGACCGCTTCTTCGCTGGTGGTCAGCCACTGCACGAAGGCTAACACCGTTTCGAGACGTTCCCCGGTTATGGCACTGGGAATGACGACATAGCGGAAGTCGCGGAATGGTGCCGGATGGTTGCCATTGGGCAGCGCGGGCCAGGGGGCAACGCCGACGTTTTCCGCACCGAGTGCATTGACATAATCGGGCAGGTCCCAGTCGCCGTCAAAGACTATCGCCACCTCACTATCAAAGAACTTTAACAGGCAGCTTTCCCAACCGCATCCCTCTGGAAACATTTCCTGTTCTAGATCGAGCACGAACTGGTAAGCATCGATCCATGCCTCGGTGCCAAGCGCAAAACTGCCATCTTCGGCAAAAAACGATGCGCCAAAACCGCCCGCGAAGGCTACAAACCAGAACGGATCACCCGTGATGGTGGCAAAACCGAGGGTATCTGTCCCCTCAAACCCTTTGGCAACTGCTTTCAAATCATCAAAGGTGGTGGGAGGCGCGGGAACCAGGGATTTGTTGTAGAACATCATGAGATGATTGCCCGCATGCTGGGGCACACCGTAATTGGTCGAGGGGATATCAAACCGCTCGAAAGCAAAGAGCGAGTAGTCAACCATATCCCGTAATGGTTGGAGCAGGCCCGCGCTTTGCAGTTGGATCAGGCGTTCCCCGTCTACCACCATGATATCCGGTACACCCTCCCCGGCAGCGATGGCCTCTTCCAGGTCTGGCTGAAGCTGGTCAAAGCTCAGATCTGTTGCCTCAATATCTGAACCGGGGGCATTCTGGGCTGCCCATTGATCAAACAGAGAGGCGAATGTGTCCGCCGTCCAGCCTGAATCCCAGAAGATCAGGTGTATGTCGGGCAGTTGAGCGGCGTTGGTGGTAGGCGGTAAACCGGACAGGACGAGGACAAAAATAATGAGGATGAAGCAGGCTCGGCTGAAGAACTGGTGTTTCATTTCCCCCCCTCAATTAACTATTTTCCAACACAGCATCATTATATAAGCGATTTCGGTACAGTGCTAACCGATCAAGGTATACTGCGGGCGTGATCTTCCACCTGGGACAGCCATGCGGCGCGCTGGTCGTCCGAGACGAGCGACACCTCGCAGAAATTGATCCACTGCGTCTTTTGAACGCCGCAAAACTCCAAAATTCCTTTGCAGAGGACAGGCTCAACAGATGTGTAGATGGGTTTCGGTGCGCCCATCGTGGTGATGACCGTCGCGCCCCGGATATGGGTGAGCAGCGGCGCGGCATCGGATTCGCGGAAAGCCCAGTCTGGCAGGAACACTTTATCGAAGAAACCTTTGAGATGGGCGGGCATCACTTCCCACCAGACCGGGAAAATGTAAAACAGGTAATCCGCCGCTTTGATACGCTGCTGGTACAACGGAATTTTGGGGTCCAGATAACCGCCTTTGGTGTAGATGGCGAGTTCGGCAGTGGACATGATTGGGTTGAAGTCCTCGTCGTGCAGGTCCAGCACGTCGATTTCGTGGTGAGCCGCATGCAGCCCTCTGGTTACGGCACAAAGCAGCCCATAATTAAAGCTCTGTTTCCAGGGATGATCGATGGTGACGAGTGTGCGCATGGTCTGCTCCTCTTTGTTATCATCTGATTGAGTGTAACGCCGTTCGTCCTGGCAAAACAGTTCAACCTACGTATGCCATCTATGTTAAAGGAAAGGCGATTCATTGTTTAGATTACGCTAAGTGACCAAAGTAGCGGTTGGAAATAGAAACATAAAACTGAGCTGCAATCATTGTAAACCGAGGGAGGGGCAATGATCATCAAGAAGTATCGCTTCATTGTTTCTATTGTTCTGCTGTTTGTCTGTTTGAGCGGGGATCGATCACCCGGAAAAGCAAACACTCTCCATCAAAATCCACTTGATCCCCAGGCTATTCCTAAATTTGTTGAGCCCTTAGTCATTCCTCCTATCATGCCTCCAGCAAGAGTTCGCAGAAGACGGCGCAACCGAATATGAAATTGCTGTCCGGCAGTTTGATCAGCAGATTCTGCCAACGGGTTTCCCGATGACGACTGTTTTTGGCTACGGACGGGCTGGTGATCCGCTGCCCAGTGAAGATTCCGCTTCGACCTTCCACTACCCGGCTTTTACCATCAATGCAACATCGGGTGAGCTGATTCGGGTGACGTGGTATAACCAACTGGTCGATGATCCGGCCAGCGACCATCCCCAATTTCTGCCGCATCTGCTGCCTGTGGATCAGACGCTGCACTGGGCCAACCCCGGCGGGCACGGAGAAATGCGCGGCACGAGCCAGGAACCCTATCTCGGCCCTGTTCCCATTGTGACTCACGTGCACGGCGGACATTCCATTGCCAGCAGTGATGGCTATCCCGAAGCGTGGTACATGCCAGCCGCCAGCAATATCCCGGAGGACTACGAAACACAGGGCGCATTTTATACCACCGCCCAACCCGCCCCGGCTGGCGCAGCCGTCTATGAATATCCCAATGATCAGCGGGCCACTACCCTGTGGTATCACGATCACACGCTGGGCATGACTCGCCTGAATGTTTACGCAGGCATGGCCGGATTCTGGCTGCTCCACGATGATGTCGAAGCCAGCCTGAACCTGCCCGGACCGGCTCCACAAGTGGGTGATGCGCCTGATACGACCTATTATGAAATTCCCATCGCCATCCAGGATCGCTCCTTCAACGAGGACGGTTCGCTGGCCTATCCCGAGAGCCGCACCGATTTTGACGACTATCCGGGGCCTTATTACCCGGAAGGCGTCGTGCCGCCCATCTGGAATCCAGAGGTCTTCGGGGATACGATTGTGGTCAACGGGCGGACATGGCCCTACCTGGAAGTCGAGCCGCGCCTTTACCGCTTCCGCTTCCTGAATGGGACTAATGCGCGGTTTCTCATTCTCAAAGGTGACCAGGAACTCGTTTTCCACGTCATCGGCACCGAGGGCGGTTTGCTGCCCGATCAGCCTATCGAACTGGATCAACTGCTGATGGCTCCCGCAGAACGGTTCGATGTACTGGTCGATTTTTCAGCCTTCCAGCCGGGCGACAGCATTACGCTGCTCAACCTGGGGCCGGACGAGCCATTCGGCGGACTGCCCATCGAGCCAGACGCACTGGCGAACCCGGAAACTACCGGACAGATCATGCAGTTCCGCGTTGTGGCATTGACTGATCAAGGGAACAAAAGCGAGATTCCAACTTCCCTGCCGCCCATTGAGCGCCTGGAAACGGACATACCAGCGCGAACGCTGACGCTGAATGAAGAGATGACCGAAGAGGAAAACCCAGAAGATATGGTCCCGGTTGCAGCGATGCTTGGCACAGCGGCAGACGGTCCGCTGCCGTGGTCAGCCCCTATCAGCGAGAACCCAAAGGTGGGCGATGTTGAAATGTGGCAGATCGCTAACCTGACAGGTGATGCACATCCGATCCATCTGCATCTCGTGATGTTCCAGGTTGTTGACCGGCTCCCATTTGACGATGAAGCATTCCATGAAGCGCAGGAGGCGTATCTGCTGGGCCGCCGCGCCGGAGACCCGCCCGATCCGATGGATTTTGTGCGGGGGGACGCCATCTCACCGGAAGTATGGGAAGCTGGGTGGAAAGATACGGTGATTGCCTATCCACACATATTGACGCGCATTATTGCCCGCTTCGATGTGGAAGGACTCTACGCATGGCACTGCCATATTCTCGAACACGAAGATAATGAGATGATGCGACCCTACTACGTTGGTGAAATCCCCGCCGATCTGATGATGCCCATGAAACACGAGTAATCGCACCGGAGCCGAGCCTAAACCGCTCGGCTCTTTATTTTCACCGTCAGCCAAGCGCAGACATTCCGCTGTGGCGAACCTATCTCGCATCCGGTAAACTTCGCTGCCGGAATTCACCTGGGCGGGTTTGTTAACCCGCCCCTACAAAAACGTGGATCACGACCTATGGGGAACGCCTCGACTACCCGTTTGCTGGCTGTTTTGCTGGCGGCTTTTATCCTGCTCGCCGCGATCTACAGTATCGTGACGCCCGTCTTTGAAGCGTCCGATGAACTGTGGCATTACCCGATGGTGAAGTATGTGGCGGATCACGGATTTGGGTTGCCTGTACAGGACCCGGCGCAGCAAACCGCGTGGCGTCAGGAAGGTGGGCAGCCGCCGTTGTATTACCTGATCGGCGCGGCAGCAACCTTCTGGATCGACACCTCTGACCTGGACGAAGTGCGCCGCATCAATCCGCACGCGGATATCGGTGTTGTCGTACCGGACGGCAACGCGAACATGGTCGTGCACAACGCGGATCGAGAAGATTTCCCCTGGCATGGCACGGTGCTGGCGATTCATATTGTGCGCTTCCTGTCGATCCTGATGGGCGCGGGCACGGTCTATCTGACGTATCTGCTGGCGGATGAACTGTTCCCGAAGCGCCCGATGATCGCGCTGGGCGCGGCGGCATTTGTCGCATTTAACCCGATGTTCCTGTTCGTCAGCGCCGTGATCAACAATGACAATCTCTCGACGCTGCTGGCGACGCTGATCCTGTGGATGCTGGTCCGGCTGTTGAAGATGCGCGATCAGAGACCATCGATCCGGTTCACCATTCTGCTTGGGATCGCGGCGGGGGCGGGGATGCTGGCGAAATTCCAGATTGGCTTCCTGCTGCCGCTTGTCGCCCTGGCCCTGATCGTGATTGCTGTCCGACAGCGCGATTGGCGTCCCGTGGTGATCGGCGGGTTGATCTCCGGCGGGCTGACCGTTTTGATCGCGGGCTGGTGGTACTGGCGGAATTATGATCTGTACGGGGATGCCACCGGGTATCAATATCTTCCTGGATATCGTCGGGCGGCGCGCCGTGCCCGCCGATCTGCACCAGTTGTGGACGGAGCGCGAGGCGTTCGCGATGTCGTACTGGGGATTCTTCGGCGGGATCAATGTCCCCCTGCCCCACTGGGTCTACACGATCTTTAATGCGCTGGCGGGAGTCAGTGCGGCGGGGTTGATGGTGGGACTCGTGGTGATGATTTATGGGTGGAACAAAAGCCCGTCTTCTCTCCCTCAACTGGATGAAGAAAGGGATTCAGAGCAAAGCAACCTCACCCCGGCTGAGCGAAAAAACACCGCTCAGCTTCCCCTCTCCAGTCAAGCTGGCGAGGGGGCAGAAGACCTGCTGCTGGCGAGGGTGCTGGCGGTGGTGTGGCCGATCATCGTGTTCGTGTCGCTGATCAGTTGGACGCGGCAAACGTGGGCGTCACAGGGGCGGCTGTGGTTCAGCGCAATCGCACCGCTCAGTATCTGGATGGCAGTAGGATTGGCAAGCTGGCTGCCCGCCCGGTTCAGGAATTGGCGTGCCATTCCTGTAGGGGCGGCGGCATTGTGGTTTGCCGGGGTGGCGATAATGGCCCCCACTGCGACGATTCACCCCGCCTATACGCTGGATCGAGGTGCGGTGCTGGCGGAAAATTCCGTCGAACAGGGTCGCCTGCGGACGGTGTGTTTTGCCGAGCCGGATAAGGAAACTGACGCGCTTTGTATCGCGTATCATCTGGTTGGTGGCACCGTTTTTCCTGGTGACTACGCGAATTTCACCCCGATTTTCGCCAGCAAGGGTGAGATGGCGCACAACTGGAGCATCTTCGTCCATTTCGTTAATGAAGACGGATTGATCGAGGCACAGCGCGATGTGTATCCCGGCGGCGGGCTGCTGGCAACATCGGAAATTAAGCCGGGTGAGACATGGAATAACCCAATTGCCGTCCAAATTCCAGAAGGCATCTACGCGCCGCAAACGCTGGATGTCTATCTCGGGCTGTACTGGCTTCAACCCAACGGCAACTCGAGCCAGCGGATGATCCCCAGCGGCGAGGGAGCCGACACGGAACAAGCGCGTCTACCTGGGGCAGGTCCGCCTGGAACCGCCGCCCGGCGACGTGCCGAATCCGGTGGATGTCAATTTTGGCGGGGAACTGTACCTGTTGGGATATGAGGTCAGTGATCGCTCGCTGGCCCCCGGGGATCCAACCGACATTACACTCTACTGGAAGGCGAAAAAGTCTGTAACGGAGAACTACGTGATTTCGATTCAGGTGATCGATCCGGCCACGCTGAGCAAAGCGGCGCAGGATGACCGGCCCGCCGATCCAGCGACAACGGACTGGAAGCGCGGCGACACGATCACACAGACACGCACGCTGACGATCTTCCCCGACGCGCCGCTGGGGCGATATCGGGTGATGGTGCGCGTCTATGCGCCGGACGATCCCGAACATCCGCTGCGCATCCGGACGGAAGCGGGCGGACAGTCGGAAGATTTTGTGCTGCTCAACTGGATGCAGGTGCAGCAATGAATCAACGCGCCGGGCTGCTTCTGATCCTGGTTGGATTCATGGTGTTAGGTGTCATTTACAGTGCAGCCACGCCGATCTTCGAGGCTTCCGACGAGTTATGGCACTACCCGGTGATCGCCTACATGGCGGATCACTCCTTCGCGCTGCCCGTGCAAGATCCTGATTCACCTTCCTTGTGGCGGCAGGAAGGGAGCCAGCCGCCGCTTTATTACTGGCTCGGCACACTGATAACCCTGCCGTTCGATCAGGATGGGCTGGAAAGCTACCTGGAACCCAATCCGCACGGCAAGGTTGGGATCGGGCTGGCGTCGGACAACAATAATATCGTCCTGCACCGTCCGAACGCGGAGCACTTTCCCTGGCGAGGGATACCGCTGGCGGTTCACCTGATCCGGCTGATGAGTCTGGTGATCAGCCTGGGGACGGTTTATCTGACCTATGTTCTTGCCCGGCTGGCCGTTCCGAGTGTTCCGGCGATTCATCTGCTGGCGGCGCTGCTGGTGGCCTTTAACCCCATGTTCCTGTTCATCTCGGCCTCGGTCAACAACGACAACCTGATCAACTTGCTCGGCGCAGCGGCACTGGTCCTGCTGCTGACGTTGTGGAGGCGCGGCTTCGGCTGGAAACCACTCGGCGCACTGGCTGTTGTTTTGGCACTCGGTTCGATCACGAAACTCAGCGGCCTGACGCTCTACCCGTTAGCGGGGCTGGTTATTCTGTTGATTCACGTGCGCGATCATCTGCCACTCAAGCAACTGATCCAGGCGGCGCTGCTGCTGATCGGCGTGTGGGCGGTTATCGCGGGATGGTGGTATTGGCGCAATGTCGATCTTTATGGAGAACCGACCGGGCTGGATCGCATGGTCGAGATTGCTGGCCCGCGCACAAGTCAACCCGCGACTCTCGGTGAGGCATGGGATGAGGTGAAAGGGTTCCGCACCTCGTTCTGGGGACTGTTTGGAGCCGTCAACGTGATCGCGCCAGAAGCACTGATCAGCTATGGCGATATCCTGACTCTGCTGGCGGCAGCGGGACTGATTGTCACTGCCGTTCGCTGGCTCCGACGGCACAGGTCCGCATTCACAGACAGTGATTTTCTGGCGATCAGCTTCCTCGCGATCCAGGCTAGTGGTCGTCCTGATCGGCGTTATTAACTGGACACGCCGCACCTATGCCAGCCAGGGCAGACTGCTATTTTCGGCTATCGCGCCGCTGGCGGTTCTGATCGCCCTTGGGCTGTACCAACTCGTGCCGCGCCGGAAATCAGCGGTTGTGTTGTTCGCCGTGCCCCTGATCGCCGCTGCCGCCGCGATCCCATTTATGACCATCATGCCCATTTATGCGCCTCCATCCTCAGTCAGCAGCCTGCCCAAAGATGCTATTCCCGTCGATGCAACCTTCGGCCCTATTGATCTGGTGGGCATCAAGGTCCAATCCGGCGCAGTCGAGCCGGGCGGGACGCTCGATGTGACCCTGTACTGGCGGCCCACGGCCCACACGGACAAAAACCTGAGCTTCTTTGTGCAGATTTACGGGCTGCCGGATTCGGAAGGAAGCTTGCAGGAGATAGGCAAACTTAACTCGTATCCGGGGAGGGGACTGCTGCAAACCACGATCTGGGATACGAACCGCATTTACGCGGATACCTACCACATTAAAATCTCAGAGCAGACGCAGACACCCGTCCGCCCTAAGATCAAGGTCGGCTGGTGGGATTATGAGAGCAAAGAGATTGTGCCGCCTACCACACGGGAAGGCGAAACGCTTGACGCGGTCGTGATCGATGCCGGGCGGATCAGCGACGGTGATCAGCGCCTGGAGGACGGGCAAAAACCGGGGGCCGTCTTTGCGGGGGTGCTGCGCCTGAACCGCTCCCTCGTGGAGCAAACCGGGGAGGGAGAGATGGTCACCGTCCGGCTGGAATGGGAAGCGCTGTCGCCCGTTTATGAGGATTTTACCGTCCTGGTTCACCTGATCGATCCGGCGCATCCCGATCAGCCAATTACGCACCGGGGACGCACCGCCGCTGGATGGACGCTGGCCGACTTCGGCATGGGTTCCTCAAAAGACATTTATCGACAGACACCAACTCTCGCTGCCAGCAGACCTGCCAGCGGGAACTTACCAGATCGCCGTTGGTTTTTACCGGCCAACTGACTTCAGTCGCCTGCCCGTTGAGACGGAAAACGCGACCCTTCCCGGAGCGGTGATTTTGCCGCAGACGGTTGTTGTGCCCTGAACTGCTGGAGGAACCTTTGAAAACCCGTTTAAAAACACTTGCCGCCCACCCCGATTTTCGCGCCGTCCTGGTACTCTCGGCGCTGTGGGCTTTCTTTTTCTGGCAGCTTCTCACCCCGGTTCAGGGAGATCGCGTCATCTTCGACAAGGGTGATTTTCCACTGCACTATTTTTCCTACAGCGATTATGAGGTGGAGCGCTTTTGGGATGGTGAGATTCCGCTGTGGAATCCCTATAACTACGCGGGCGATCCCTTCGCCGCTAATGTGCAGTGGGCCGTCTGGTATCCGCCGCGCTGGATAACCGCGCTGATCGCCGGGCCGCATGGCTGGGATATTGAGGCGCTCCAGATGGAAGTAGCTGTCCACTACTGGCTGGCAGCGATTCTGATGTATGCCTTTTTGCGCGTTCTGGTTAAGCGCCCCTTCCCCGCCCTGGCCGGATCAATCCTGTGGGCATTCGGCGGCTACCTGACCGGGTATCCGATGTTACAGCCGAGCATTCTGGAAGCAATCGTCTGGCTGCCCCTGCTGATGCTGGGCGTGCATCTCAGCCTGACCCGTCCTGGTTGGGCGGTGCGCGGCATTCTGCTGGGCGCGGTGTGCATCGCCCTGTCATTTTTCGGCGGGCATACGCAGACGACTCTGCAAATCACCTATCTTGCGGGAGCATATATCCTGGCGTTGGGATGGATACGCCGCCTATCGTGGACGGGCATCATCGGGCGCGGCTTGCTGCTGGGTGCAGCGGGGTATGGGCTGGCGGCAGTGCAGCTTCTCCCCGCCATCGAACTGACGCGCCTCTCGTACCGCGCCGAAGACTACCATTACTTTGACAAATCCGTTGGTTTTGCCTTTTCCGAACTGATCCAGATCATCTGGCCCCGCGTCTCCAGCCCGCTGTGGTGGCCCCTCTACCTGGGCGTGGCCGGGCTGCTGCTGGCGGTTGGCGCGCTGCTCCGGCCCCGGGTGCGCGATCACTGGTTCTGGATGGGCGTGATCGTCGTCGGGCTGTGGCTGTCATTTGGCGGGCACTCGATTGTGTATGACCTGTTTTATCTGCTGGTCCCCGGCGCGAATACGTTCCGGCAGCAGGAACGGGCCGCGTCACTGGTCGTCTTTGCGCTGATCATCCTCGCCGCCTACCAGTTAGACTGGATGCTGTCTCGCCGTGACTCGCTGCCGGATAAAGAGGATCACCTGCTGCGCAAGATCGCCCTGGGACATCTGGTCGTCAGCGTCGCGGCCTTCCTTGGGGTTTTGATCGCCTATCTGGTAGAAGGCAAGGATGTCACCCAGGTTGTACCAGACACACTCGGCTACATCGCGCTGATCAGCATCTTTGTTAACCTGTGGCTGCTGTGGTGGAGCCAGGATCGCCGCCCGGTGGTCTGGGCGACGCTGGTGGCGCTGATCGTCGTGGACCTGTTCACGCTCGGCATGAATTCACCGAACTTCGTCCCCGACAGGCCGGGAAATCGCGTTCACAAGCCGGATCACAGCGAGGTGCTCAGTGTGCCTATCGATACGATATCCAGTGGCACGTCGATGGGGCTGCGGGCATCCAGAATTACGGCACGTACTGGCGCATCCCCGACATCTATGGAACCGGGCCGTTCTCGCTGGCGTCTATTGAAAAGATACGGCAGATACGCGTGGATCGCCGCTGGGAAGTGCTGGCGGTGCGCTATGCCACGATGAGCGGTGAACTGCCGGATAATGTGCCTGTGGAGCGGATTGGCGACGGCGTGAATTATGCGGGGCAGAGCTATGGCCTCTATGAACTGACCGATCCGCGCCCCTTTGCCCACCTGGTCTATGATGCGCGACTCGCCAAAAACGACGATGAAGCGCGTACTATCATGAAAGAGAATCTGATCAATCTGCGCGAAACCGGGGTCGTGACCGGATCGCTGCCGATCAAGCTGCCGGGCGAACGGCCCGCCGATGGTGTGGTGAGTGCGTTTAAGATGGACCAGCCGGAATATATGGAGATGGCAGTCACCACCAGCCAACCTGCCCTGCTCACCCTGGCGGTTGCCAACTATCCCGGCTGGCGGGCAACGGTCAATGGCAAACACGTAAACATTGTCGATACCTATGCCGGACTGATCGGCATCCCGATCCGGCCCGGTGTGAACCAGAAGGTCACCGTCCAGTTTTTGCCGATATCGGTCATCGCGGGGGGGATCATCTCCCTGCTGACGCTGATCGGAATTGTCGTGACTACGCTTGCGATAACCGTGCGGGAACGACGACATCATCTCACAAAATCGGGCGCGGCGGCTTAGCGGCTTAGCGGCTTAGCTTCGCACGCTGCACGCTGCACGCTGGCAGCGCCCCTACGAAAACGATAGAGAATGGCTCATGATTAACTCATGGATTACATCATCGGATCGCCGCGTACCCGCCATTCTGATCGGCGCGACCGTCGGCTTCCTGTCCGGGCTGCTGGCTCTGCTGGTCGTGCTGCTCGGCCCGCCGATGGCCTTTGCGCGGTTGTGTTGGGGCTGGGGGTTGGCCTTTACGTGCTGACCAACCTGGAAGGCGCACTGTACGTGACGATTGGCGTGATTGCTCTCATCCCATTCGGCAATCTGCCTGTGCAGTTCTCGCTCACACCGACGCTGCTTGACTGCGCGATGGGCGGATTCCTGGTGGTCTATGCCTTCCAGTGGATGACCGGGGACCGGAGGCTGTTCCGCAGCACACCGCTGACCCCCGTGATCGTTTTGTTTGTCGCCATTCTGCTGTTCACGTTCATCATGGGGCTGCGCCATGCTCCGCTGACGCCGCGCGTGCTGCGCAACATCGTCGAAACGGTGATGGGTCTCGCCCTGATCCCGATCCTGGTCGATGTGATGCGCGACGAAAACAGCCTGCGGCGCGCCGTCCGCGCGCTGATCCTTTTTGGGGCGATCTCGGCGCTGGTCGGAATCATGCTGTGGTGGATGCCAGACCCTACCGCCGAATCGGTGCTCAACAAATTGGGCCGCATTGGGTATCCCATAGGCGGCGTGCTGCGCTACCGGGAGACTTACGGCAGCGTGCTGAACGAACGCGCTATCGGCACCTGGGTTGATCCCAACGCGTTTGGCGGCTTTTTGCTGATGATCGGGGCGATCACAGCGCCACAGGTGTTTGCCCAACAGCCTGTGATGCGGCGCAGTTGGATCGTCGGAGCGCTGGGGCTGATCATCGTGGCCCTGTTCCTGAGCGACTCACGCGGGTCGATGCTGTCGCTGGGCGCGGCGTTCGTCTTCATCGCCGCGGTACGCTATCGCAAGCTGATGCTGATCATGATCGTGGCGGTGATTCTATCGCTCTATCTGCCCCTCACGCAGCGGTATATCAGCAAACTGGAAAAAGGCTTTAGCAACCAGGACGTGGAAACGCAGATGCGTTTTGGCGAGTATAAAGACGCGTTCACCCTGATTGGCCGCCATCCGGTGATCGGTGTGGGATTCTCCGGCACGCCGGAAATCGATCTCTATCTCGGCGTAGCCAACACCTACCTGACCGTCGCTTCGAGCATGGGTCTCGTGGGGCTGGCCGCCTACCTGCTGCTGATGCTCAGCCCGTTCGCCTACAGCGCCTCTTCTTTAAGGCGAATCCAGGCCAGCCCCGCCCTGACCGATATCTGGCTGGGGCTGAGTGCTGCCCTGGTCGGCGTGCTGGCTGGCGGCGTCTTCGACCATTTCTACTTTAAAATCGATCTATTCCAGGCGACCATGACAAACGTCTGGATCATTATGGGCCTGCTGCTGGCGGCGGTGCGGCTAGCAACAACGTGGGATGTCAGCGATCAGGCGGAGAACCGTCAAGCATAACGAGGCACGATCTGGGGTTTAATGAACCGAAAATGAAGTGTACCTGATTATGGGAGCCAGCCATGTCTGCCCGGATGAACGACCCGAACTATCTCCTCAACGAGCAGTATAAAAACGCGTCCAATCTGAACGCCCGCGCCAACCTGCATATTCGCTTCAGCACGAACCGCTACGGCTGGATGCGCTGGGTGTTCGATGAACTGATGGACCTGCCGCCCGATGCGCGCGTGCTGGAACTCGGCTGCGGGCCGGGCGGGCTGTGGAACGAGAACCGTTCGCGTATTCCCGCCGGATGGCAGATTACCCTGTCTGACTTTTCGCCGGGCATGCTCGAAGAGGCACAACATAACCTGGAAGGTGCGGCGCATGCCTTCACCTTTGAACGGTTTGACGCGCAGTCGATTCCCACTGGTGACGGGACGTTTGATGCGGTGATCGCCAATCACATGCTTTACCACGTGCCGGATATCCCTAAAGCGCTGGGGGAAATTCGCCGGGTACTGAAGGTAGGCGGACATCTGTTTGCCGCGACGAACGGCGCGAGTCACCTGCGCGAACTGGATGAACTATCGGCCCGTTTCTGGCTGGAACAAGGCCAAACTTTCGCATCGGTGAACATGCAGATGACGTTCCGGCTGGACAATGGATACGAGCAGCTTGCGCCGTTTTTTGAGGAAGTGCGCGTCAAACGCTATGAAGATACGCTGATGGTGACGGAGGTCGAGCCGCTGGTCGCCTATACGCTCTCGATGAGCAGCAGCCGCCCGGATACGAACCAGCATATCACTGCCCTGCGCGAGTTCTTCCAGCGCGAAATGGACTACGCTGGCGCAATCCGCATCAGTAAAGACCCCGGCCTGTTCATCGCCCGGCGGTAGCTCCTCACCCCGGCTGAACGCGAAAGAGGCCACGTAAACAACGGGCCTTTTTTGATTCACGCTTCTATTTGTGAATAAATTACTTAATGTTGATTATATAAATCTTTTGTCCTATGATGATTAAATCTTTGATGATACCTGCCAGGTGGACCGATGACCGATATTTTTATCTCGTACTCGCGCCAGAATTCCCCTTTCGTGAAGCGTCTGTTTGAGGCGCTTGCCGAGCAGAAACGGGATACCTGGGTCGATTGGGAAGGGATTCCGCTCACCGCCGATTGGTGGGCCGAGATTTAAGCGGGCATCGAGGCCGCCGATACCTTCGTGTTTATCCTCTCTCCTAACTCGCTGGCCTCGTCGGTGTGCACCCTTGAGGTCGCCCACGCGGTAAGCTGCGGCAAACGTATTGTGCCTGTTCTGCACATCAAACCCGATGAATCAGCCGCATTCGCCGCCATTGCCGAGCAGTCGGCCCGGCGCGATCACGAGGAAATGCTGGCGGGGCGCGATCTCCTGATCCTCGCCCGCGACAACTGGCAGACACTGAAAAAGCTGAACTGGGTCTATTTTCAGGAGGAAGACGACTTTGACGCCGCGCTGCAAAAGCTGCTGGTGGCTATCGATACCGATCTCGCGCACACCAAACAGCACACGCGTCTGTTGGTGCGCGCGCGGGAATGGCAGGAAAACAACGACGATCCCGATCTACTGCTGCATGGAGACGAACTCCGCAAGGCGCAAAACTGGCTGGAGTTCAACCAGGACAAAGAACCCAAACCAACCGATCTCCAAAAAGCTTATATCGCGGCAAGTGGGGCGGAAGAACTGCGACCGGGAAGAAGCAGATCGGCGCGAGCGAGACGATAAAATCAGACTGGCGGCTGAAGCGGCTTTTAATAAACGGTTGTATGACCGGATCAAAGGATATGTGTTCCGGTTTGTGTTCGCCGCGATGGGTTTTGGGATCGGTATCAGCCTGCTGATCGCGGCGCTTTATCTCGATCCGCAGCAGGAGCGAACCTCACAACGACTCCTCGCCGCCTTGTTAAGTGTCGTGCTCGGCACATTTTTCGGCGCTGCCATGCTTTTTGTCGTGGATTTTCTCCCCCAGCTACGGCATCGATGGTGGCAGGCTGCCGCTGCCGCCGCTCTTGGCTGGTTAGCGTGTGATATGGGCCTGCTGATGCTCGTTTATATCTATTACAGCGAGCCGCTCCTCAAATGGCTGCCGTTTACGACGCTAGTCATAGTGAGCGGATTTGCGCTGCCGAGTTTGCTCAAAGTTCAGATCGGCTGGCGGCTGATCGCGGGGATAGGTGCCGTGTTTCTGGCGCTGTTTTTCCCCTGGCTGATCGACTCGGCGACACGCCCCGATTGTCTTCCTGTCCGATTGGGGCGACATTTCGGTGCCTCTATGCCTGTGGATGGCGATTTCCTTCACGGTAGGAACCTATTTGCCCGAGATCGCGCAGTGGTTCCGCACCGTTCAATCAGCCGGGGCGAAGTATGTTCTAACCAAAGAGTAAGGGGGAATACCCAATGCTGAGGGGATGCGTGTTACTGGTGGCCGCTGTCGTCATCATTGCCGTTTGCGGCGTGGTTTTTTTCCTACTGTACCGCTTTATGAATGACCGCCGCAGTCCCGTGCAGGTCGCCAACACAAGGCCGATCCCGTGCAATCAGGTGCTGCCGTTTGTGACCGACAATCTCGCGGCGTCGTGCCGCTCCTTCCCCGACGGCTCTAATACGGCCTGTTATGGTAATTCGCTGCTGAAAGCAAGCTTCCGCAACCCATCGACGGACAGCCGGATTTTTGACGAGCGGGGCGAACTGACGTCGCTGGATACATTGGCCTCGCTGGAGACGGAACCCTATAACCCCCAGACCTATGAATGGGGTATCGGGGTTCTGAGGCTGCGCGCCCTGCTGGAAGGAACTGTCGCCGGAGAGGTTGTCACGATGGTGCTGTATGGCAAAACCGACTTGCAGCCGGACGACAGCCACCCCGTCAGCGGATCGGACAGCCTCGCCACCCTGTCTAATTTCCCCGCGTTCTATTTTTCGACCCGCGCGGGAACCGCACGCGATTGTAGTGTGCTGCCCGAAGGCGGAATCCTTGTTGATACACCGGATGGAATTCACGTGGCGTTTGTCGCAAACGGGGTGGAAATTACCCTGGGTTCGACGGCGATTTTGCAAGCCAGCGGCAGCCAAATGATGGTCACGGTGCTGGATGGGCAGGGTGATATCACCGTCAACGGGAATACGGTCACGCTGGGTTCCATGCAGCAGGTGCTGATCACTATGGACAGCAGCGGACGCAACCCGCTGGGTTTCGCGGGTAGTCCGACCGCTGCCAGTAGCAGCTCATTAGGTCTGCCTACGATCTGCCAGATTTCGGCGGCACTGGGGCTGACCTTCCCCTGCAACGTGCCGCAGGTCGTATCGATATCTACGGCAACGCCAACAGCAACAGCGACGCCAGTGCCAACGGCGACGTCCATACCCTTCACGACACCTGTTCCGGTTGTGGCGGCCTGTACGGCTACGGTGAACGCGGGCAGGACAACGGTTATGGTGCGCGACGCCCCAAATGGGAATCAACTTGGGGAACTAAAACCGGGCGAAATCGTGACGGTTGCCGGACAGGCGCAGGCCGCATACTCGCGCATCTGCCCGTCGAGCGTGTGGTATCACATCGGCTACGGCGGGCAGCCGTCGGCCTGGGTGTGCGGCGACTATGTCACTCTGTCACCCGCCTGTGGCTCATTCGCACAGGGGAGCACGACGTCCAACCAGCCCATCGCGCAGCCCTCGTTCGCGGCCTCCTACAGGACGGACCCCGCCATCGTTGGGTATAACGCAGACGGGCGCGCGCTGTTGATCCCCTATACCACAATCGACTTTTCTGCCGCGGATTGGACGGGTGTTTGCGCCGTAGATTGGTACGTTTCGGTGGACCAGCAGCCGCTGGAACCCGTGACCCTCTATGCCCCCCCTTTCGAGTTCACGTATACGTTTGACTACGGCAGTTCAGTCGATATTACGGCCCTTCCCTACTCGTGCAACAGCTATCTCTCGCTGGACGGTGAGGCGGAATACTTCTATTTTGCCGCCGAGCCTGTGAGTCCTTGAATCCATTTCAACCCGCCACCTCTTTTGCGGCGGACTATAAAATGGAGCCCTACAGTGACAACAGAGACCCATCAGGCCGCATCGTGCTCAGTTACAATGCCACGGGCTATTTTTACGGGTACGATGTAACGAACGTCTGCGCGGTGCAGTGGGTCGCCTGGATAGACAAATCGCCTTCGGAGCCGTTTTATACCTACGATGCGCCCTTTGAGTTCCAGTACCAGTTTGACACCGCTGGAGCGCTGGTCGATATCGTGGGTATTCCCTACGAATGCGATAGTTACAACGAGCGGGACGATTTGAGCGCGGAATTTTACTTCAGCGTTGGGTACGATTAGGCGCGCTGTATTTTCCGAAATTCGACGCGGTGTGACTCGTAGTCCAGCTTTTCCCAAAACTGCTGGTACCATGTCAGGCCGCCTTCAAAGTCACGCGAAACGGCAACCTGTTCGAATAGCCCTGTGCTCTCGATCAGGTCAATTTTCACACGGAAAAACGTGGGCGAATCCGTCACGAGATGAAACGACGCGCCATCGATCAGCACGCGGTGGAGATCACGAATGGTCGATTCGGGCAGCGGGTCTTCCTTGTGGCGGACCAATTCGACAATCGGCGGCGGAAACAGCAGATAGGCCTGACACACCACACCAGCCGGAACCAGCCCATGCCCTGGCGATAGTCGGTGCGGATAAAACGAATATTGGACAGCCCAGCACGGTTCGCCTTGTTGATGGCGTCCCACAGCGCCTTCCAGTGCAGGTCGAACCCGACATAATAAATGCCGGGATGCTCCGCCGCCTGCCGAATCAGAAAGTCGCCCCGCCCGCAGCCCAGGTCAAAGACCAGCGGGCCACTGCACCCAAACAACCGTTCAGGCGTGATCGGCGGCAGTGCTTCCGGGTGGAAATAGAGTTCCTTGAGGTCGTAGGTAAGCAGATAGCGATCCAGGACACTGGGCGCAGGTTTTGACGCTCGAAAACGGTTGACTTTGAGACGGCTCATAGTTGGTTAGTGGGGGTGAAAAGGCACATTTTTCAGGGATCGGCCCGGCTCTACCTGACTGGTCTCGGCCCGGTAACGTTCGAAACTGGCGAGTTCGTTCTTTTCCAGATGGTATATCTGGCAGAAACGCTCGTAGGACAACAGATGGAAGGTCGCGGTTTCGACCTCGTATTTAAAAACATGGGCGACCATACTGCGCTCTAACAGACCGGAGCGTTCCCAGGCCTCGTATACAGGCGAGCGATCATAGGGAACGGCGCGAAAATCCGCCTCCCACTCCCCATCCTGCGCGGTCAGGACGAGATACTGCGCGGCTGGATTTCCGTTAAAGGGTGCGCCAACCGCCCCACAGTTTAACGCCCAGCGGCCATCCACGCGGCGCTCGAAGGATCGGTGCGTGTGCGCGCCAATGACGATGGGTTCCGGCGCGTCGCCCCACGCTTCGATTAGTTCCGAGTCGGACATCCAGAAGCCAAGCCCCTCATTTAAAAAGCGCGGACTGCCATGTACGACCCGGATCGCGGGCAGCCCAGGCACAGCGATCACTTCGAACCAGGGCAGCGCGCGGAGGTAGGCGCTTTCCTCGGCACTCATTTCGGCGGCAACGGTGCGCGTCGGCAGCCACCAGTCGGAGTACCATTCCTGTGGAAGCTCCCCTGCCCCGGCCTTGAGGACATATTCTTCATGATTGCCGAAAAGCACAGCCCAACCAGCAGCACGAACGGCCTGCAAACATTCTTTGCTCTGAGGCCCGCGGTTGATCACGTCGCCAGCTACGATCACCCTGTCCGGCGCTATCCTTCGGAGGTCAGCCATGATCGCCTGCAACGCGGGCAGGTTGCCGTGAATATCGGCCATTACAACGATACGTGTCATCCGTTACACCTGTGCGGGAAGTTAATAGCAAAATTCTCACACAATTCGGGAGATGCGGCAAGTGTAACATAAGTGAAAAACAAGAAAGGACAAACTATTTTACCGCAGAAGTAGGACAACGAAAGTAATGCAAGCATTTGGGGATGCGATGAGCGTTGTGGGTCGCGGGCGCACACCTCACCCCAACCCCTCTCCAGTCTGCGCTGGAGAGGGGATATCTTTGCACGAATTTCGATGATCTGCGGAGAACGCAGAGAAAAGCAAAGTTTTATAAGAACCCATTAACCTTACACTGTGACTTCAAAAAATGAAATAGTCGGGGAAAACAAAAAACGCCCCCGGCAGCAAATACTACCGGGAGCGCATGCGATACGTTCTGTAAAAATGGGTAGGGTGGCTGACGCGAGGCCCTACCCCTACGGTTATGTGGACGGGTTTTGTTTACCCGCCGAAGACGAAGCCGCCGATGCTCACCGAGAAGACATCCGCGTAAAGCTGGTCGAACTGGGCATCGGGCGCTTCCATCCAGAAGATGTAATCTTGGGCACCAACCGTCGTGGCGAAGAATGCCCCAGCCATCTTCTGAGTATCGTCATAGGTAAAGACCACGAGATACCAGTTCTGGTTGCCGACATAGTATTCCTGCGAGGCGGAGATTTGCAGGTTCGTCACGCCCGCCTGAAGTTGATCAGCCCAGAACTGGGCGAGTTCCTGCATGGACTGTCCGGTGGACGGTGCCGAGATCGCGCCGACGAACACCGACGTGTCGTCTGCCGGGCCGTAGAGAACCCAGTCGCCGCTTTGTGCCGCAACCCAATCGGAAGGAACGGGGAACGAGGCGTTGGCGTTCGGCAGCGATACGGTCTGCCAGTCGCTCTGGGTCTGAGCCGCATCTACGGTCGGCGGGAAGAAGTTGATGCTGGCGACCAGCGCGGCGAGCGCTTCCTGGGCAGGAGCCGGGTTATCGGATGGCGCGTCGAGGTCGAAGCCGTAACCCACATTCTGATCCGGCACGTAGATGGCGATCACCGCGCCCGTGCGCGCCTGCCCCTCATATGTATACGTATAGTCGATTACGTAGGCGGAGAGGCCGTTGATATCCACCGGGCGTTCGTTCTGAATCTGGAGGTCTTGCAGAGCGCTCCAACTGTTCTTGACCGCGGTCGCCGTCTCTTCAGCGGAGGTCACATCGGTATACGGGAACAGCGTCATCAGCGTATTCGTAGCGAGGTCCGCTGTGAACAGACGCTTGCCGTCCGGTGTAAAGCGCGGGCGGATCCAGTTAGCCGGGTAGCGGAAATTCACGCCGTAGGTCAGGTCTGTATAACCGCGCAGGGCTGGATCGAGGTTATCGTTGTTGACATTGATAAACGACTCAGCCAGGGTCGAATTGCCCGCCACATTCAACGCCACGAAGCTGATCGAGTACTGTCCGCTCGGCGCGGGAACCTTCTGGAAGGTGATGGGCTGATCGGTATTCAGCGTCAGGGTATCACCGAAGCTGGTGCTGGACAGTTCATTATTCTGATCCAGGGTCAACAACAGCGGGCGGAACTGGTCACCCGTCTTGATCTGAATCTGGAACGGCTGCACGGTGCCGCTGGCTGTCTGGTTGAGGCCCCACAGCGCCGTGGCCTGCTTCGTGTTCAGGTCGAAGGTCATCTGCGCCTGAACCGGATCACCGCCATCGACCGAGGTATATTCCCCGTTGACCAGGGCTGTATCCGGGCTGTCGCTGTTGGGCAGCAGCACAGCGTAAGTCGAAACCGTACCGTCGGTCAAGACAGGCACTTCCGCGTCCCACTCAAAGGTGCGCGTCGTCACGCCGTCCGACCAGTTGACGATATCGGCTCCATTGGCAGTGGTTGTGCGCGAGATCAGGTAGTCGTAGTCGAGCACCATACGCTCGGTTTCGCTGGTGATATACGTAACCGCGTAGTTCACTTCCAGGATATCGCGCCCGGACACGTCCAGCGTCACGATGGCAGGCTGGTAGATACTCACCACGTCTGGATAGGTGCTGGTAATGCTCAAATTCGGCGCATCGGTGACAGTGTCCGTCGCCGTGTTGTGATAGACGTCCAGGAACTGAATCCAGGAAGCCATAGCAGCAGGCGCTTCAACCGGATACCGTTCATTCAGCCCGTATTTGTTGTAGGCTTTCGGCGTGCGCGGGAAGTAGATCGCCACGCCATGCGATCCATCCAGCGTGTCGTTGTGGGCCTCGTGCAGCACAATGGCCTGAATAGCATCCATCACACCCTGCGCCGCCTGCTGCAATGCGGGCTCGGTCGTGATGCCGTTGAGCAGTTCCTGCAAGCGATAAAGGTCAATCGAGGAGAAATAATCATAGTTGGCGGGATTATCGGCGTCGCCACCATACGCGAGCGCGTTATTGCGCGCGTCGGCAATCGGGCTGAGCGCAGCTCCCGGGTTGGCTTCAACTGCCGAGGCAAAGGTATTCACGGCATCAACGATACCGCCCACTTTGCTTAGATCAACGGCTCCCAGGCCATAGGCGTTTTCATGATAGGGCCAGATATCCTGGAAGAACTGCATGTAATAATCCACAATCTTCGGGCCAATCTGCGCCCCATCCTGGGTAGGATCTTTCGCCAGTTCATCGAGAAACGTCCAGAACCAGCCGGGACCCGGCTCGACTTCTTCGGAGGCGACAGAATAACGCGCATAAGGCGCAATGCTCTGGAAGACTTCCAACTGCGCCATCAGGCACATATCGAAGCCCATCAGTTCAAATTTATCGATACCCGTATTGGCCTTGATCTGTTCGAGAGCGCTGACGATTTTGGGCACATCGAGTTCATTACCGGAGTTCTTCGTCACTGGAATTGGCGATCCACGCGCCACCATGATCCCACATGACAAACATGTATTTTTGCGCCGGGTAGTTGGTGATGCCCCAGGTCGCAAAATCGACGATTGTCTCCGGCGCGCCCGAATCAAGCTCGCCCATATCTTCCAGCAGAGTTGAGTTGATCACATTCATGTCTTTATCTTGCTGGATGTAGTAGCGCCGGGTGGTCGTCCAGTCGCCATCGGCCTTCTCATAATCCGCCGAGCGGTCGATCTGAACGATCACATTGACGTCAGGGGTCGAACCAGACAGTTCCATTTCGTTGACATCGGCGAGGCCCATGCCTTCGAGGTTGTTGTCCGCCGCGACATGAACGAGGATCGTCCACTGGGCGGTTGTCTGGCGCTGCTGGGCGGGATCGACCCAGGGATGCGTCCCGATATTAGCCGCCGCCCAGGCTTCCACACTACCGTTCACGGCCTGGATGGCAGACTGCTGTTCTGCTGGGGACAAATCCGTATGAAAACGAGGGGAAGATCCGGCGGGGCCGTTCTGGGGCATGGCCTGCCGGGCAGAAACCGTGGAAGCTGACATGGTGACCAGCACTATCACTGTCAGCAAAATCAAAACAGGTCGCTTAAGCATGTCTCTCTCTCCTTGCCTTTCGAGTTCTCCATGCGAGTTTAGTACAGATTTCTGAAACCGACCAAAGCTATCGTAGCCGCCCATCGTGACAGGAGCGTGATTAGCGGGCCGGGTGAAACGTTTCTTTTATTTGTAGGCCATCTGGGAGTTATCCTCTCATAAAGGATTATCTGCTAAAACGGCATGACTGGGTATTGGCCGCGGGATGATCGGACCTTGCCAAACGGCAAGACCTGGGGTAGACTTCTTCCGCTTAGTGCCCGCGACTTTCGGACGGGCCACTTTCCACTCATCCGGCGGGTGCCCACCCAACCCGGACGAGTAAACCCAGGGAAAGGAGAACATTTTCCTGACATGAATCGTCCATACGAATTGGGCTTTATTATTCCCAGCAACGTCCCCGAAACAGAAACTCAGGGTGTCGTCACTTTGGTCCAGGGTTGGGTCGAAGCGCACGGCGGTACCGTCGTCAAGGTTGACTTTTGGGGACGCCGACGTTTGGCCTATCCGATCAATGACTTCCGGGAAGGCTACTACGTATTCCTGCACATGAACTATCCTTCTGAACAGCTCACTGATCTGGAATACAACCTGCGCATGAATGACCGGGTGCTCCGCCATCTGGTTGTGCGTCTGGATGAAGACGACGAGAAAAAAGAAGAGAAAAAAGAAGAACAACCCAAGTAATGGTGATGGTCACGCAGTAGGAGCAGGGGCGACATGGGCCGAGGTCTGAACAAAGTCATGATTATAGGCAACCTGGGACGCGATCCCGAACTCCGGTATACGCCCAGTGGTCGGCCCGTAGCCAGTTTCAGCGTTTCAACCAGCCGGACATGGACCTCGTCGGAAGGCGAGCGCCGTGAAGAAACCGAGTGGTTCAACGTCGTAGCCTGGGGCAACCTGGCCGAAATCTGCAAAACACACCTGACGAAAAATCAACAGGTTTATGTCGAAGGCCGCCTGCAAACGCGGGGTTGGGAAGATGAAAACGGCACACGGCACTATCGTACAGAGCTGGTTGCCAACGAGATGATCCTGCTTGGGGATCGTCGCCCGGCCCACGAAATCGACGACGTAGACGATACCGAACGAATCAGACGAATACCCATTTTAGGAGGATTGTTCGGTGTATAACGACGATGATATGGATTTCGGCGAACGCAGGGAACGACGTGGTCGCCCTCGCCGGGATAATATGGAAGAAGGATACGGGTCAGACGACGAAAAGGCGTGGTTCCCGCCAACGGAGCCGCCGTCGCAAGGAAGATTATTTTCACGCGAACAAAGTGGTCATTGACTACAAGGATGTGGATACGCTGCGCCGTTTCATGACCGACCGGGGCAAAATTCGGCCCCGCCGCCAGACAGGACTGACGTCTAAACACCAGCGTCAACTGGCTCGTCAGATCAAGCGTGCTCGTTTTCTGGCGCTGCTTCCCTTTACGGATGAGCATATTCGTAGCTAGGTAGACCGGCACCAGGCCAATACCAGAGGGGCGGGTTCGTGGTGAACCGGGCCCCTCTTTCGAGTCTTAACCCTTCGCAGAGGATAAATCTTTATGGCAAAAAAGAGCACAACGGGCGGCCCTCGTACCCGGAGGCCGACAGAAGAAGATTTGAAGCGCCGCACTGAATATAAATCACGCGCCGAACGGGACCGCATGTGGGAACGGCGTGTGTTGATTATCACCGGGATACTGGTCGCCATCAGCCTGATTATCCTGGTTGGCGCGATTAGCTGGGACAAAATTGTTACCCCGCGCCAGGCGATTACGTCCGTCAACGGCGACAAAATCAAAACGAGTGACTTTCAGGCTCGCGTCCGGTTTGAGCGATGGTCATTCGCCAGCCAGATCCGCGAACTCTACAACTTTGGCTATGGTGGCGATCAACTTGCCAGCTATGCCCAGCAGTTAGCCGATACAAGCGCAGTCAGCTTTGGCAGCCAGGTGCTGGATCAGATGGAAGAAGAAATACTGATCAAGCAGGGCGCGAAGGATCGCGACGTCAAGGTCGATAAGGCAGCCGTTGAGCGCCAGGTCGATGAGTATATGGCGCAGACGGTCAGGACTTAGCCTGCCTCCTGTTGGCACTGAAGAGCCGACAGTCGAACCATCGATCACGCCCACCCTGCTTGTCTCACCCACGCCCAGCAACACGCCAGCGCCAACGAGTACGGCGACTCTCGTACCATCCGCTACGCCAGTTGAAGGCCAAGCCACCGCAACCGCTGGCCCAACACTGACGCCAACCGTCGAGCCAACGATCACGCTGACGCCGACGCCCTCCCCCACCCTGGATTCGGCGCAGATGGCGGCGACGCTTGATAAAGAAACCAGCCGTTATTACAGCCAGGCGCAAAAGAAAGCGGACGTGGAACGCGATGTGGTATACAGCGCCTTCTATGCCCAGGCACTGCGCAAGGCCGTGCTGGAAAATCTCGGCAAGGACGTTCCAACTGAAGAACTCCAGGTCAATGCGCGCCATATCCTGATCGCCTTTGACCCCGCCGCGCTTGCCGCACAGCAGCAGGGCCAGCCGCCTGCCACTCCAACCGAGGAACAGAAAGCTGCCGCGCTGGAAAAGGCAAATGAAGTCTTGGCTGCTCTCCAGAATGGCGAGCCGTTCGCTGACCTCGCGACTGCCATGTCGAACGACACGGGCAGCGCGGCGAATGGTGGTGAACTGGGTTGGGCCAGCCCCACCAAGTATGCGACCGGATTTGCCGACGCAGTCACCACAGCAACCATTGGCGAGATCATTGGCCCCATCGAAACCGAATTCGGCTATCACATCATTCAGGTGAATGGCCGCGAAGTTCGTCCTCTGACCACCAGCGAACTCAGCAGCGCCAAGCAAAAAGCCTTTGACGATTGGCTGAGTGCCCTCAAGGCGGACGCCAAGATTGAGCGCCGTACGGACTGGACGGATCGCGTTCCCGACCAGCCAGCCTACAACGATCTACTGGGCGATATCCTGCCCATCGGCTAGTTCGCCGCACCCAATTTATATCCTCAGAATGGCGTGCCGAGAAAGTCCCGACACGCCGTTTTTTTTGCCAGTTCTTTCCCGATTATGCCACAATCGCAAGTACGAGCGATTGCTGAAGCAGGAGGGGACGGATATGCCCGAACATGCCAGATTAGTGACGATTGAGCGCCATATTTTGGAGCAAGAGCGGCATTATCCGGCGGCAACGGGCAATCTGACCAACCTGCTTTACGACCTCGCCCTCTCTGCCAAGTTGATCGCCAGGGAAACAACCCGCGCCGGACTGGCTAACATCCTCGGTGCAACAACCAGCGCGAACGTCCACGGCGAAACGCAGCAAAAACTGGACGTATATGCCGATAATGTGATCTTCCGCATGAACGATCATACCGGGCGCGTCTGCGTGATGGCCTCCGAGGAGCACGACGATCTGATGCATATCCCGGATCACTTCGCTCCCGGTTATTATGTGCTGATCTACGATCCCCTTGACGGTTCATCGAATATTGATGTCAATGCCTCCATCGGCACGATCTTCGCCATCCACCGCAAGATCACGCCGGGATCGGGGCGCGGTTCGATGGAAGATGTGCTGCAACCGGGATCGAAGCTGGTCGCGGCGGGTTATGTGATTTACGGATCGAGTACGATGATGGTTTACAGCACCGGGCACGGCGTGCATGGTTTCACGCTCGATCCCAGTGTAGGCGAGTTTCTGCTCAGCCACCCGGATATCAAGATTCCGTCGCCGGGCCAGTATTACAGCGTGAACCAGGGTTATGAGAAAGATTGGACGCCCGGTATCAAGCGCTATGTCGAATGGCTGCAAGGAATGGACGGTGAGGATCGACCGCCGATGGCTCTCCGTTATATTGGCAGCCTGGTTGCCGATTTTCACCGAAACATGCTGCGGGGCGGCGTTTTCCTCTACCCCGGCGATCTCAAACGGCCAATTGGCAAACTACGCCTGACTTATGAAGCGCAGCCACTTGCCTTCATCGCAGCACAGGCGGGTGGCTATGCGTCCGATGGTTTGGACGACGTGTTGGATATCGTTCCCAACAATACCCACCAGTGCATCCCCCTTTTTCTCGGCAACCGCGATCTGGTGCAAAAAGCCGAATGGTTTCTCCAGCACTATGACGGTGAGTATCTGGAGAAATATCGACAGGCGCGGGACACCTTCCCCCGCCCTTCCGCTAATGGAGTTCAGCCTGCGACCGCTCCACTCATCGCAGATATTGTCAAATCTCAAGGAGGCTTCAATGAAAAGGTTCATCTCTGGTTTGATTTTAGTTGTATTGGCCATAAGCGCGCTCACAGCCTGTGGAGGGGGTGGCAAAAGTCCGACTGATGTCGCCAAAGACTTCATGAATGCCTGGGAAAAAGGCGATAAGAATAAGATGACAGATCTCGCCTGCACTAAACCCACCGACGAGGAACTCAATCAGATGACAGGGGTTAGCGTCAAATTCTCGGACCTCAAGTACAAGGAGCAGGACAAGAAAGATAATTCTGCCACCGTCGTTGTCAGCGGTACGATGGAAAGCGAAGGCCAATCTGTCCCGCTCACCCTGCCGATACCCATGAAGAAGAAGAGCGGCGATTGGTGCGTTGACACCACGAACAACGGCTAAAGAATTACGGCATCCTATCGAAGGCCGCGCCCTGTTGGCGGCCTTCCCCTACCCCATTTGGAAACTGACCCTTGTCAGGTCGATTTACGGCTGGTAGAATGCTGCTCGTTGGTTGGGATAAAACAAATTCCGCCGACATAAACAAACGAAAATCAAGCCGAATTTAAAACTGGCTCTTGCAAAACAATACAGGGGCTGGTAAAATGAGAATGAAGCTTGAGAATGAGCCGTGAGAGCAAGACCTCGCGCTCAATAACAAAGAAGGTCAGGAGGCAATAGACACGATAGAACGCAGAGCAGCAGAGTAAGCAAGCAGCAGCGTGACGAAGTGTCTAGAGCTGGCGGAAGTCAGTTTTTTTGTCCTCAAGGCCGGGGACGGCGCACCTTAACAACAGCATAGTGACAGGAAGCAACAAGCCAGAAGTACAAGAGGTAGGAAACCCTGTTAAAGGACCTTAACCCACTGGTTGAAGACTGGTGGATAAAGCGAATTTTACAACGGAGAGTTTGATCCTGGCTCAGGATGAACGCTGGCGGCGTGCCTAATACATGCAAGTCGAACGTGATTCTCGTTTTCGGATGAGATGAAAGTGGCGCACGGGTGAGTAACACGTAGCTGACCTGCCCTCAAGTGGGGGACAACGGGTGGAAACGCCCGCTAATACCGCATACGCTCCTAGCAGCTAGACAACTGGGAGGAAAGATTAATCGCTTGAGGAGGGGGCTGCGACCCATCAGCTAGTTGGTAGGGTAAAAGCCTACCAAGGCGACGACGGGTAGGGGACCTGAGAGGGTGACCCCCCACACTGGGACTGAGACACGGCCCAGACTCCTACGGGAGGCAGCAGTAAGGGATATTGCGACAATGGACGCAAGTCTGACGCAGCAACGCCGCGTGAGGGATGACGGCCTTCGGGTTGTAAACCTCTTTTCTGTGGGAAGAGACAGGACGGTACCACAGGAAGAAGTCACGGCTAACTACGTGCCAGCAGCCGCGGTAAAACGTAGGTGGCAAGCGTTATCCGGATTTACTGGGTGTAAAGCGTGTGCAGGCGGTCGTGTAAGTAGCGCGTGAAAGCGCCCGGCTTAACCGGGCGAGGACGTGCTGTACTGCACGACTGGAGGCGGGTAGAGGCGAGTGGAATTCCGGGTGTAGTGGTGAAATGCGTAGAGATCCGGAGGAACACCAGAGGCGAAGGCGACTCGCTGGGCCCGTTCTGACGCTCAGACACGACAGCATGGGGAGCGAACGGGATTAGAAACCCCGGTAGTCCATGCCGTAAACGATGTCGACTAGGTATCGCGGGGGTAAAACCCGGCGGCGCCGCAGCTAACGCGTTAAGTCGACCACCTGGGGACTACGGCCGCAAGGTTAAAACTCAAAGGAATTGACGGGGGCCCGCACAAGCAGCGGAGCGTGTGGTTTAATTCGAGGCTACACGAAGAACCTTACCTAGGCTTGACATACGGTGGTAGGGAACCGAAAGGGGACCGACCTTCGGGAGCCGTACAGGTGCTGCATGGCTGTCGTCAGCTCGTGTCGTGAGATGTTCGGTTAAGTCCGGTAACGAGCGCAACCCTCAGTTCCAGTTATACGTGTCTGGAGCGACTGCCCGTAGAAAGCGGGAGGAAGGTGGGGATGACGTCAAGTCAGCATGGCCTTTATGCCTAGGGCTACACACACGCTACAATGGCCAACACAATGGGTCGCCAACCCGCGAGGGGGAGCCAATCCAGTCAAAGTTGGTCTCAGTTCGGATTGCAGGCTGCAACCCGCCTGCATGAAGTCGGAGTTGCTAGTAAACGCGCATCAGCTATGGCGCGTTGAATACGTTCCCGGGCCTTGTACACACCGCCCGTCACGTCATGGGAGCTGGTCATGCCTGAAGTCGGTGCGCTAACCGCAAGGAGGCAGCCGCCGAAGGCAGGGCTGGTGACTGGGACGAAGTCGTAACAAGGTAGCTGTACCGGAAGGTGCGGCTGGATCACCTCCTTTCTAATGGATTGATGATCGCGGTCGCAAGACGCGCGACCAATCCCTGCTCTCATTGAGCCCATCACTTTCTGGGTTCTCACGCCCGGAGACAAACTTTGAAAATCCTCGCGTTGTACAACTCGAGGTAACTCTTAAGGGTTCCCTTGTTTTAAGGACCAACAGCTTTCCTTCCTGACGAGGGGGGCAACTTCAGGTTGAAGGGGCTTGACAAGCCTTCTGGATATACTGTCCCAACCGAAAACCAACTACGTACGCTGAAATGAGTACGGAGCCGACGCTTGAAGCGTCTGGTGGTCGCAGTTCCCTAACTGAATAGCCTGGAACGACACTCCAAAGCGCGACCGCGAATTTGGTATCATGAGCGGCCCGGCAGCGATGTCGGGCCGTTTTTATGCAAGCTGCCTCTTGGACACAAACTAAAAACTGGCCAGCTCCCCTATCACCCAACAGGGCCTGGTAGATGAAGTAGTAGTCGACAAGCCCTTTAGCAACCGAAGACCGCACCACCCCACTTCTGACGAGCCGTCAGTGCGAGGCGCACGTTAAAAAACCAGAACATGCAGCATCACTCGGTGAGTGAGCCGAAGCGTTGGTTCCGGGCTCACCCACCGGAGGATTTGAGAATTCTCTGGAGCACCTTAACAATTGCATAGATGAAGAGTAACGCGAGAACAACAATTTCTCCGCATCACATGTGCGATAAGCTAGTAAGAGCGCGCGGCGGATGCCTAGGCGTCAACTGCCGATGAAGGACGTGGTACACTGCGAAAAGCTCCGGTCAGGCGTGTGCAGCCGTTTTAACCGGAGATGTCCGAATGGGGAAACCCACGTGGGGTCATGCCTGCGTGACCGTGGAGGTAACACAATAGCCCACGGACGGGAACCCGGGGAACTGAAACATCTCAGTACCCGGAGGAAAAGAAACGATTCCCTGAGTAGTGGCGAGCGAAAAGGGAACAGCCCAAACCGGCCAGCTTGCTGGGCGGGGTTGTAGGGCCAGAGCGGAAACAGGTTACGACGAAGATGAACGGCTCTGGAAAGGCCGGCCATAGACGGTGACAGCCCGGTAGACGGAGGTCAAGACACTGGGGTTTGGTACCTGAGTACCACGGGGCACGCTAATCCTGTGGGAAACTGGGGGGTCCACCCTCCAAGGCTAAATACGGTTGACGACCGATAGCGAACAAGTACCGTGAGGGAAAGGTGAAAAGAACCCCGGTAAGGGGAGTGAAATAGAATCTGAAACCGCGCGCTTACAAGCAGTCAGAGGGCCATATGTGCCTGATGGCGTGCCTCTTGGAGAATGAGCCAGCGAGTTAATTTCTGTGGCGAGGTTAAGGGAGTGACACCCGGAGCCGCAGCGAAAGCGAGTTTGAATAGGGCGCGTAGTCGCAGGGATTAGACACGAAACCAGGTGAGCTACCCATGGCCAGGCTGAAGCGGCACTAACCTGTCGTGGAGGGCCGAACCTTTCAATGTTGCAAAATTGAGGGATGAGCTGTGGGTAGGGGTGATATGCCAAACGAACTTGGAGATAGCTTGTTCTCCCCGAAATAGCTTTAGGGCTAGCGTCGCGCGATCACCGTGGGAGGTACAGCACTGGATGGGCTAGGGGCCTCACGGTTACCAAACCCAACCAAACTCGGAATACCCACGGACTTCAGCTCGGCAGTCGGACTCCGGGAGATGAGTTTCGGGGTCGAAAGGGAAACAGCCCAGACCCTCGGCTAAGGTCCTCAAATGCAGGCTCAGTGGCAAACGAGGTGGGCGTGTTGAGACAGCCAGGAGGTTGGCTTAGAAGCAGCCACCCTTTAAAGAGTGCGTAATAGCTCACTGGTCAAACGCGCCTGCGCGGATAATGTAACGGGGCTTAAGCTTGCTACCGAAACTGGGGATTGGATAGTCTTCGGACTATCTTATGGTAGGGGAGCGTTCTGCGTGCCGCGAAGCCCCACCGGCAAGGAGGGGTGGAGCGCGCAGAAGTGAGAATGCTGGCATGAGTAGCGTCAAACATGTGAGAACCATGTTCGCCGTAAGTCTAAGGTTTCCGACGGAAGGTCAGTCCGCGTCGGGTTAGTCGGGCCTTAGCCGAGGCCGCAAGGCGTAGGTGATGGACAACCGGTTAATATTCCGGTACCGCCTTTTGGGAGCGATGGAGGGACGCAGCAGGGACGCTCAGCCTCTGAGTGGATTGAGGTGCCAAGCGTAGCAGGCGTTGACGGGGTAGGCAAATCCGCCCCTGAGCCGGAAGCGCGATGGCGGGCCTCCGGACCACAAGTGAGCTGGCCCCGCTGCCGAGAAAAACTTCTAAGTGATGAACACTAGGCGCCCGTACCGCAAACCGACACTGGTAGACGGGTAGAAGATACCAAGGCGAACGGGAGAACCCTCGTTAAGGAATTAGGCAAAATAGCCCCGTAACTTCGGGAGAAGGGGCGCCTCTCGCAAGGGAGGCCGCAGTGAAAGGGCTCTAGCGACTGTTTAACAAAAGCACAGGTCTCTGCCAACCCGTAAGGGGATGTATAGGGGCTGACACCTGCCCAGTGCCGGAAGGTTAAGGGGAGAGGTCAGCGCCACCTCGGTGGCGTGAAGCTTTGAACCGAAGCCCCGGTGAACGGCGGCCGTAACTATAACGGTCCTAAGGTAGCGAAATTCCTTGTCGGGTAAGTTCCGACCCGCACGAATGGTGTAACGACTGGAGCGCTGTCTCAACGAGGGACCCGGCGAAATTGAATTACGTGTGAAGATGCGCGTTACCCGCAGCAGGACAAAAAGACCCCGTGGAGCTTTACTACAACTTGCTATGGCGTTAGGGCTTGGTTTGTGCAGCATAGCTGGGAGGCTGAGAAGCTGGTGCGCTAGCATCGGTGGAGCCATTCTTGAGATACCAGCCTGGCGAAGTCTTGGCCCTAACCAGTGAACAAGCACTGGGACAGTGGCAGGTGGGTAGTTTGACTGGGGCGGTCGCCTCCTAAAGAGTAACGGAGGCGCCCAAAGGTTCCCTCAGGGTGAATGGAAACCACCCGCAGAGTGTAAAGGCGCAAGGGAGCTTGACTGCAAGACAGACACGTCGAGCAGAGACGAAAGTCGGGCTTAGTGATCCCACGGTACCGGGTGGAAGGGCCGTGGCTTACCGGATAAAAGCTACCCCGGGGATAACAGGCTAGTCTGGTCCAAGAGTTCACATCGACGACCAGGCTCGGCACCTCGATGTCGGCTCATCGCATCCTGGGGCTGGATCAGGTCCCAAGGGTCGGGCTGTTCGCCCGTTAAAGCGGTACGTGAGCTGGGTTCAGACCGTCGTGAGACAGGTCGGTCTCTATCCGCTGTGGGCGTAAGAAGTTTGCGAGGACCTGCCCCTAGTACGAGAGGACCGGGGTGGACGAAGCGCTCGTGTGTCGGTTGTCGCGCCAGCGGCATTGCCGAGTAGCGACCTTCGGTGGAGATAACCGCTGAAAGCATCTAAGCGGGAAACTCGCCTCAAGATGAGACTTCTCATAGGGTAACCTAGTAAGACCGCTGGTAGACCACCAGCTTGATAGGCGGGACGTGTACAGGCAGTAATGTCTTCAGCGAACCCGTACTAATGGTCGAGGGCTTATCGCCCGTGATGCGGAGAAGTTGTTGCTCTGGCGGTGCGGACACCTCATCCCTCTTCATCTATGCAACCTTAAACACTTTTCCATATCTTCGTTGACAACGAGGTCAACGGGTATGTTGGTGATTTTGGCGGTGGGGGTACACCCGGTCCCTTCTCGAACCCGGTAGTTAAGCCCACCCGCGTCGATGGTACTTGGAGCGCAGGCTCCTGGGAGAGTAGGTCGTTGCCAACTCTCGCTGACCTCTTCCTTTTTGCACCCACTACCGCTGTTCTACTCTGATCCCAACATCCCCTCTGAACTTTCCCAAATCAGGCTTGACCATCCGCCAATTCTACGTTACTATTAGTCCCTGTAATTCGGGGCGTGGCGCAGCTTGGCTAGCGCGCTTGCATGGGGTGCAAGAGGCCCCCGGTTCAAATCCGGGCGCCCCGACAGTTTTTCCATCCTTTTAGGTGTTTACCCTGAGAGGGTATAAAGCTGCTAAAGTGATACCGCCAGACAACCACACGTCTGGCGGTTTTGTTTTTATCGGCCCAGCGCAACCAGCGAACCAGTGAATAACAAGCGTCTTAAAGTGCCCTACAGATCACAGGAATCAATCCCGGATCACCCAGTTGTTTACATATCGGATGTACATCGGTGACCCTTTACCAAGTAAGCGCCGAAAAGCCCCAGGCTTGAGCTATGGGGAGAGAAGGCGTGCCTTGCCGACAAGACGGTGCTATACTGCTCTTAGCAATACGACTGCACCGCAAACGACAGAAGGATAATAGCCTCAGCGTTGGTGCAGCGCGGCTCTTTAACAATTGCAGATAGCCGGTTGGGGCGAACAGGTCGCTCCGTAAAATCTGAACCGACCAAAGAGAGAAAGCTATCTTGGACTGGACGAGTCCATGTCGCGCAACGTAGACCCTCTGCTCCGGCTCCGGCTGGGGTAAGGTCAAGCGTGCGGCAGAAGCCCCCAGCTTGAGCTGTGGGGAGCGTCACCATCGAACATTGCCGTGCTGGATCACACTGGCCCCGCTTTCAGCCTCCAGCTTAAATTCCGATCCGGCCCCAATATTGCCGATAAGGACTACTACCGCGTCAGGATCGGTTACGACAACATGAGTCCGGCTGACTTTGAATAAAGCCCCATTCATCTGTAGACTGCCGCCTTGTACGGTTACTGTGCCCAACTGGAAAGAAGCCCCTTGCAAGACAGTTTCCCCACCCATGATTTCAAGTGCCGGGCGAACATGCTCGATTGCCATCACATTGAACAGTTGCACATACCCGTTTTCGACACGCGCCATTGCTCCGCCCCGGCAACAGCCTTCAGCATTGATGATTTTTATGCCCTGGGGGCCTGTGTTATGGACCACAAAAATGTCTTCGCTCCCATCAGCCGCATTGTTGACCAACAGCGCGTTTGAATTGCCATCAATTTGAAAGCCCACCTGTGCCGAATACACAAAATTGTTCAGCAAGATTTCATTCTGGCTGCCGTCAGCAATCAAAAAAGCATTCAAATTTTGCCGGGTGAATTCGCCAGCCACTGAAAAAAGGAACGTGTCTTCCAGGCGATTGGGTAACCCGTTGGCGCGCACCCAGGCATTGATATTAAAGTGAGTATTCTGAACCCGGCCCGCCTCACTATTGCCCACCCACACACCTTCTTTGAGAACCGTTCCTACGATCTGATCAATATAGTGATTTGACGTTTCATAGGATGCAAAATCAATCCCCTTGTACACATTCGAGAACGCCAAATTCACCGCGTAAACGTTGTCGCCATCCCCTTAAATCGTCCAGGGATAGGCTTGTATGTCATCAATACCTGTTGTTCTCTGCTCTGGATAGTGGAAAGAAAGACCACGAACCCCGGCGTTGGGGCCAATCAGCTTGATGAATGGAGGGGTGGTGTCTTGCTCTCCACTGGAGGGCGGCGCATAACTGAACAAAATCGTGCCACTTGCTGGTCCGTAGATAGCTGCCCGGTGGGGCACATCGTCCGCACCTCGTAATTCCACACCGGGTGGTACGACTAAATTGCCATACAAGGCATACAGTCCTGCCGGTAAGTAAACAATCCCGCCGCCCTGGTCGCCTGCCCTATCCAACGCGCTTTAAATCGCGGTTGTATCATCGGTATGACCGTCTGCCTGTGCAAAAAACGGGGCCTCCCGCACATTGTACAACTCAGGCCTGGGCAGGGGAGGCACGACGTTGTTTTGATCCAGAGGGGGTAACTCCATACGGCTGAGGTCAAATGACTGATCATCGCGGTAAACATCACCCGTGCTGTTGTTTTCAAGCAGGAATTCTGCGTCCCCGGTATAGTGATTGCTCAGAATAACTGCTGAAGAAACGTCTGGACCCAGTTAAATCGCCTGGCGTTCACCGGACAGTGTAGGGACGAAGTTCACATCCTGCACGCTCAGAGTTCCGGCCTGGGCCACTATTCCAAAGGGGCCAGTCCAATTCTCGATGGTGACGTTATGTAACCCGACAAACGTATTGCCGCTCAAATTCACGATGGTCTGACCACCGATCAACACAGCATTGTTGATCAACACGCTGCCACCCACGTTCTCACCGGCCTGGATAACGGTGGCCTCCGGACCCATGTCAGCCTCGATGATAGCATCGGCAATGGCTAGCCCTGCACGTTGGTCCAGAAAATTCGCTTTCAGCCCAATATGGCTGTGGCAAATCTCAAGCCCAGCGAACACGGCGGCAGTGTTGATTCTTCGCCCTGCGATGATATCGATGCCAACATGGTAATCAGAAAAAAACAGATTGTTCATTTGATCCCATTCAACTCCACTCAGGATCAAACCGGTGCCATGTTCTCTTGTCCAGGCATCGATTTCGGCGCGATCTGGTGGAGTGGTGTTGAGAGACGGATCGATTTCCGCCCAATATGCATTGTCAAACCGGACATTCTGTACGCGCCCAACATCGGAGGTATCCTGCAAATTTAATGCGTTTTTTAGCGCGGTTCCTTTAACATTCTTGATAAAGTGAAGCTCATGGGTGGCATCTTTACCGGCACTTATGCCCTGGTAAGCATTCAGCAATGTGACGTTTTGTACGGAGGCGTTCATGAAACCCATCTTCGCCCAAATACTGCCCCAAAATCTCAAAGGTATAGGGGTAAGGTATCACGTCATCGATACTCTGCTGTGGGTAATATACGGTTAGCCCTTTAACACCGGCGCTGCCCCAAATGCGAAACAGCCCCGGATCGGTTTCATCCCCACTGGCTATATCGGCTACGATAAGCGTGCCATACGACCCTGTGCCGCTATCCGGATCGCGCCAATCGCCCCGTAACGTCACATGGTTACGCACGTGCAGGCTGCCGGTAATTCGGTAGGTTCCGGCAGGCAGCCAGACTACGCCACCGCCTGATTCATAACAATCATCAAGCGCTTGCTAAATCGTGGCGGTAACGTCGCGTTCGCCTGTGAGATCGGCAGCATAAGGGGGTTCAGCGACATTGAAACTGGCAACAACCACATCTTCTGTTGGAAATAATGTCGGCATGATACGGGCTTCACCAGCAAAGGGAGTCTGGCCGTTCGCTCTTTTAAAATCAGTGGGCAGTATAAATCCCGCTACCATGACCAAAATCATCAATAAGCGCGCTGCATTTTTCATAAGATGCCTTCTATCGTCTGGAACCTAAATGGGTCATCAGGCATGGGCAATGATTTCGTAGACCTCTTCGAAGCCGTCACAATAATAATCGCACAGTGCCTGAGTTCCGCTTGAGATGATATTCCCGTCAGCAATGCCGATAGTTGGATAACCAGCAAGCCTGATTGAGCAGACACCGGCTCCGCTATCTTCGATACCTACAATTGAGTTGCGGTCAACAAAGTCGAGTCCCAGTCCAACACGGGCCACTTCAGCATACAACCAGGGATGTGGTTTCGGTGAAAGTTCACCCAGTGTACCAACTTCACCTTTTCGAAGCGGGAAGCCTGCTGTTATGATGCAGTCATAAAAGTCTTTAGGATCGCCAAGTCCAAGCGTTTTGAATCCATCGAGAATCTCAGGCCATGCTTTCTCGTACAATCCCGATGTCACAAGGCCGATTTTTACGCCCAGATCTTTGAGCTTTAAAAGAAACGCTTTGATCCCTGGTGAAGGCGTAAAAGCGTTTAGGCTTCCCACGCCCTTCCATAATTTCGTTCATCTCGAAGTGGGTGTGCTGGAAGTAATACTTGCGCGCCTCTTCCAGCGATGATTCCGGGCTGTATTTGGCAATGCAGTATTGCAGGTGTTCCGAAACGCTATGCCCAGATACGAATGGAAGATCAGCTTCTTCAAGTCTAAAAAACTCGTCCCTGAGCAGGCTTTGTGTTGTTTTTTCGATGATCCAGATCCAGAACTCTTCGCTTCGGATTGTCGTTCCGTCGAGGTCCATCAGTACAGCCTTGACCGGGCCTTCCAGCTTTGTCTGGTAAATCGGATAATAAGCCGGGTAGTTCATTTCTGACTTCACGTAGGCAAGACTTCGGTCCGCAAATGAGATAAATTCAACTTTCTCGTCTCCCGTAGTGCAGATTGAGACAACTCCGTTCTCACCTGTCCTGAACATGCCGTCGGCATTCTGCTCGATCATTTTGAAGCCTGAATCCGCCGGGATGCTGCCAATATTGGGGATCGTGACCAATTCGCTCATCATTTTCCTTTTTTTGATGGTGGCAACAGTTCGATGACAAGCGTAACGATCTTCTTGGCACCAGCCTGGAAGGTAACCGTGTTAGAGCTGGTTACAACCGCCTCAGCAGTAATTTCTTCGTGGAGATTCGAGTAGAACGCAGCTTTGACGGCTTGCCCGAACTCAAGCGCTGCTTCCTGTGTCGTATTTGACGCATTATGCACACGTACCACAATGCGATCACCACGCAACTCTTTCTTGATTCCCGACAAGATAATCTGATCGTTATCCAGTGAGATAAAACTATGGTTAAGGGGCAACTCACCCGCCGCAGCTTTTGTTTCAGAAACAATCACCGGCGTACTCATACTATCAGCCTCACGATAGAGGTTCGAGTATGAATCGGTTACCGTTCCTGTGTAGATGCTGTAGCTGAACTCATGTTCACCGATAGACTGCGACAGATCGCCAGGGCGATACTCCCAGTCCGACGTGGTACAGATATTATTTTCATATCCACGCATCAGTGTCAGAGCAAGGGAGCGGTTTTTGTCTTCAAGAGCTTCGTACTCCTTCAATCCATTGGCAATGACGGTCAAATTTCGCGTCGCATCTTTTACACCAAAGAAGCGCACAAAAGGGAATGTCAGGTATGGGAAGTGTGCATAGGGATTCTTGTCGTTTCGCTCGATATAACGCTCATGCACATCAAAGGGAGCTTCGGCATAGGATTTTTCTGCATTCACATGGGACGGGAACACGGCACGTAAACGGTGGTTCGTACACTGGTTGTCAAACTTAACCATGACATCCAGCTTCTTCAAATCCTTTTTTAGTGAATACTCTGAAACAAGGGCCATATTGACAAGATTGTTTGTGTAATCACGGGTCGATTGACGCCAGTCTATGCGATCTGCTGATAATGGGGTCGTTGCAGGAATTGGAAACACAACGGTAGACCTGATCGTCCCCTGCACCGCCGAATTTTCTATCACTTCGTTCTCGGCTGTCAGGCCCTGAGTTGTGATCCCGTGATCATTAATTCCGTGAACATGAGACCATGCGTGACCGACCTCCCCCGTATCCTGGAAGTAGTTGAGCTGCTCGTAAACTTCTCCGGTCTCTTTGTTGGTGATGTCAACAGTCCCATTTGCATTCACAACCGCTTTGATGAATTCATTCTCAAGCGTCGTGTCATGAGTGACAATTGCGGGCGCTTTAGCCGCAATCCCCTTCTTAAGGACAAACGTTTTGTATCCCATCGCCGGAACATTGGCTGCTTCAAATTTAATGCGGAACTCGTCGGCAAATGTCTGTAGCGCCAGATCAGTATGATCACGGAACACTTTGCCGAAGTATTGCGTAGCTTCAGCAGCAAAGGGCACTTCGTTACCACTGGTATCTTCGATTACGAATGTGCCGATCTCAAGTTCACGAGGAATATCCACATAGGCATCAACAATCTCAGTGCGTGGATAGATCGAGGGGTTATAGGCAGTCAGAATGATTAAATCGTGACCCAGTGATGATGTATCAACCTTAAGCTGAACTTCCATCAGGCTTTCAGATGAAACAAGGTTCGCGATATAGTTTGTATCGCGCAGACGTGCCATTACATCCTTTTCAATCGTATCAATCCCACAGCCGCCAATGGTGTCGTGGGGTTGACATTTCATGAACTGCTTCCAGGCGATCTCAAGGTATTTCTCAGGCCACTCGTTGCCAAGCATATAAGCCATCACCGCGAAAGGCTCGGCAGAACGCTCAAGATTGCTTTCGACCTGGACCATGAAAGCTTTCTGACGAGTACGCGCACTGATAATATCGTTGCTGATGTACGAGAAACCATAAGCATTGGAACTCACATGACGTGTTTCTCCAATGACGCGCGGAAGCGTATCAAGCCTGTCTTTTACCTGCTCTTTGACGGCTTCGGAGTAACGCGGCAATGACGAGAAGAAAAACGCCTCATCTTCATGAAGATACTGCTGCATCTCACGCATGATGTCTTTTTCGCGCAGGTCGGGTGTCGAGGTATCCATGCCGTGCATAAACGCGAGTTCATTTGTTCCAAAGTGCTCTTTTTCTGTGTCAAGCAGCGCGCGAAACGTGTTTTTTAGAACTTCCGGCTTGACCGCTTTGTGCAGCATGTAAACATAACCATGTTCGTAACGATTCTGAGCGTTACACAGCTTGAATGGCGCTCCGTCCTGGTTCCAGTTGAAGCGGCGGTTCAGACGATCAGCCATACCATCGTATAAAGAAGGTCGCCAAACGCCGAAGTAAAAATTGTAACGGGCACCTGAGCCGAAACGTGATGTCAGCAGTTCTGTTCCATCAGGAGATACCCACACAAACTCAGATTTAGGAACCTCTTCTTCTGTAATGCCGCGGTAGAAATACGCCATATCAATGCCGAAACCTTTGTAGATTTGCGGCAGTTGACTAATCTGCCCCCAACCGAATGGCGTATATCCGACCTTCATGACCGGGCCGTATTGTTCAACAACCAGGTGTCCCCAGTGCAGATTGCGGACGATTGACTCGCCGTTCAGACAGTTCATATCCAGCGCGGTATACCAGGGGCCAGCATCCACTCGCCCGTCTTGAAAAAGCTTGCGATACTTCTCTTCGTTTTCGGGCCGGATTTCAAAATAATCCTCAAGTGGCACAGCCTGTAAATCCAGCAGGAATGTATATTCCGGAATTTCCGCCATGATATCGAGCAGATCATCAAGAAACTGCACTGTTAACCTGCGAGTTCGCTGCATATCCATGGTCCACTCACGGTCTAAGTGAGTGTTAGGAATAAAGTGTGCATTGTATTTTTTGGCCACCAGTGTTCTCCCGTGAGATCTTTTGTTAAATGAGACTGCCACCACGCAGCGAAAATAATATAGGGTCATCAATCAATCGATAATCGCAACTTTACAAACCGGTTCAGGTAGCCCGGTGCAATTGGTACTCAAACGAAATAAATCACCAGCCTGGGGTTGTTCGATTCGGTCGCAATCCCTACCCGCAGACGTCACATATAAATCGGTCAAATCCGATCCGCCAAAGATACAACTGGTGGGGCGCTGCACTGGCATATCGATCCTGGCCAGCATAGACCCATCCGGGGCGCGGCGCTCAACGCGCCAGCCATCCCAGAACGCGATCCAGAGGCACCCTTCGCTATCAACAGTCAATCCATCCGCGACCGCTGGCGTGCCAGTCGGTGGCAAGAATGTGCGGCGGTTACTAAGCCTGCCACTGGCGAGATCGAAGTCGTAGGCATAGACAATGCCGGACCCGCCAAAATCCGAGTAATACATCGTTTTGTTATCGGGACTCCAGCCGATGCCGTTTGAAATGATGCTGCCCGTTTCGGCCACCCGGAACGTGCCATCCACATCAAGGCTATACAGAGCGTTCTCCGGCCTGTCACTGGCCGTACCGATCCAGAAGCGCCCTGCACGATCGGCTGCTCCGTCGTTAAAACGGTTCGTTGCGCCCATTTTTTCACTGGACATGAGCTGCTTCATCACGCCCGCCTGCCAATGGTAAATACCGTTGCGCATCGCCATGATCAACCCGCCGCTCTCATGCAGTGCGAGGCAGCCAATTTGCTGATCCGTGTCAAACGTTTGAAGGTCGCCAGTTGCTGGAATCAACCGGAAAAACTGGTTGCCGCCCATGTCTACCCAATACAGCGCCTGCTCACCGGGGTGCCAGATCGGACTTTCGCCCACGATATTATGGATGCTCAAGACATGCTCGACAGCGATCATCAACCTTACTCCGTGCGTTCTTCTCGAACAGAGCGCCAATCAAACTGAGGCGCAAAACCCAAAACATCCCGCGCGCGGCTGCAATCAATCGGTGAGCGATAGTCCGCTAAACGCGCCGGGTCAAACGCCACGCCGGGGAAATATTCCTGTACCAATTCAACCGTCGGCACATCGACAAAGGTGTTCGGCGCGTTCGCATAGAGGACTTCGTGCCCCGGTTGTTTGTATTCCAACGCCTGTCGAACGACTATCGCCGCATCCCGCACATCCAGGTAGGACCACAGGATCGATGCGCTGAACGCATTTCGTTCGGGAGTCTGCTCGCG
The DNA here is from genome assembly GCA_963753545.1 of uncultured Chloroflexia bacterium. Classification (GTDB taxonomy): domain Bacteria; phylum Chloroflexota; class Anaerolineae; order Aggregatilineales; family Aggregatilineaceae; genus CAVWCQ01. The sequence goes on along the minus strand of CAVWCQ010000008.1, from coordinate 1,840,002 downwards.
TAACCGGGCCGAAATTTCGCCCGGATTCACCAGCATCGGCAGCCGCAAACTGACCAGCGACATATCCGGATCACGCCGGGCAAAACCAGCAGCGATCTCTTCTCCTACAATCTTCGAGATGCCGTACACATCTTGAGCCAACGCAGGATGCGACTCATCAATCGGCAGATAGTGCAGATCGATGGGTCGCGATTTATAGGCCAATCCCAGTACGGAAAGGCTGCTGGCGATCACCACTTTTTTGATCCCCAACCCGCTTGCTGCCTGCAAGATGTTGAAGGAGGCCATCACGTTGTTCTTAAACACGACTTCTGGTGGGTAGCCACCTGGCGCGGGTATCGCGGCGAGATGCACAATGGCGGCTGCCCGGCTGGCAGCACCGTATACCTGCCCCAAATCGCACAAGTCAGTCTTGACGGTATAAAACCCTTCGGTTGGCTGCCGGTCGGCATTGATAACTCGGTAGCCCTGCTGGTGCAAATCAGCGATAACTGCGCGGCCTAACTTGCCGCTGCCACCCGTCACAAGAATCGGTTCAGTCATCGCGATCAATATCCTTGTACGCTGCCATCCGCACGGCGCGGGATCGGTAAATAATGACGCTGGTAGGGATGTTTCAAAGCGGCTTCCTCGTCGATGTCAGCGCCCAGGCCCGGCACATTCGCGATCTTCAGATAGCCCGCATCCAGGTACGGCCCGCCCGTGATCACATCTCGTACTGCATCTGGTTGGCGAACCCATTCCTGAATCCCGAAGTTTTGAATAGCCATGTCTACATGAACCGCCGCAGCATTGCCGATAGGTGATACATCGCCAGGGCCATGAAACGCGGTCTTGATCTCAAATGGTTCAGCCAGCGCCGCGAGTTTCCTGGCGGGCGTGATTCCGCCGATGTAAATCGGCGAACAGCGCATGTAATCAATCGTCTGTGCGGTGATCATGGGCAAAATCTGGTGGATGCTGCTGATAATTTCGCCGATGGCGATGGGCGTCGTACTGGCTTGCCGCACCACCTGCATCGAGGCGCAGTGTTCCGGGCCAATCGGGTCTTCGAGGAACATCAACTTAAACGGTTCCAGGTCTTTTGCTAACCGCGCAGCTTCAATGGGGGTGAGCCGCCCGTGCGCATCGTGCAGCAGTTGCACATCCCATCCGACATGCTCGCGCAAATACGCAAAGAGGCGCGGCGCGCTCTGCAAATAAGGTTCCGGTTCCCAGACACCTTCATAGGGCAACCGTTCCTCTTCAGCTTTAGCCAGCGCCGGATCGGTGAAACTGCCTGCACCATAGCCGCCCGTTTGACCTTCAACCGCCACTTGCGCCCGAATGACCTTGAAGCCGGCGGATTGGTGTTCAAGGACGTCTGCCGCGACTTCTTCGAACGTGTTGCCGTGCGCATGATAGTATGTCAGCACGCCCTGGCGAGTCGGCCCGCCGAGCAGTGAATACACCGGTAATCCGGCCACTTTCCCCTTGATGTCCCAGAGTGCCATGTCAATCGCGGCAATTGCGGCCATCTCGATGGGACCGCCCCGCCAGTATGCACCCTTGTACAGCAGTTTCCAGATGTCTTCGATAGCACCGGGATCACGTCCGATTAACATCGGAGCGATATGCTTTTCCAACAGGGCCGCGACCGCGAGTTCACGCCCATTTTTGGTGCCATCCCCTACCCCATATACGCCTTCATCCGTCACGATTTTGACCAGCACAAAGGGCTGCCGTAAAGGGCAGGTGACAATCACCCGCACGTCGTTAATTTTCATTTGACTGATCCCGCCGTCAACCCGGCAATGTAGTAACGCTGCAACAATATGAAGACCAGCAACACCGGCAAGACGGCGAAAAACGATCCTGCCATACGCACATCCCACTGAATAACACGCTGCAAATCCAACTCGCGCAGTTTCAGCGGCAGCGTTAACCACTCTTGCTTAGTCAAGACCACAGAGGGCCATGCAAACGCATTCCATGAACCTAAGAAATTGCTGATTCCCACTGTGGCAATCGCGGGCAAGGCCAACGGCATATAAATATTCCAATAGATACGAAATTCGCTGCATCCATCGACCAACGCGGCATCATGAATCTCGCGCGGCAGGGTGCGGAAGTAATTGCGGAACAGGAAGATCGCCAACGGGGCCGCACCATTAATCATGGGCAGCGCCATCCCAATGTAGGTTTGGACATAACTCGCGTGAGGACCGATGATAGGTACCTGTATGCGCAGCATGACATATAAGGGGATGAGCACAGTCACGCCGGGTACCATAATCATGGACAGGAAAAACCCAAAAATGAGCGAACTGCCCCGGAACGGGAGAATGGCAAAACCATAACCCGCCAGTGAATACAGAAATACCACCCCCGTCACGACTAAGATCGACAAGAACATACTATTTTGAAAATGCAGAAAAAAGTCCAAATTTTGCCAGGTGTCGCGTAACGTTGTGAAGCTGGGATGGTTGGGAATCAGTGATTGGTTGTGGTAAATTTCCGATAAATCCTTCATCGATGCAGAAATCATCCACAAAAAGGGATAGACGCTGAGCATGGTGTAGATAATAATGACCGTGTAGGCTACACTGGCCCCTAATTTTCGTTGGATGCTGTTCGTTTGTGTGTGCATCTCAGGTGCCCTTATCGCTTCGTGCGCATTGTGAACAGGGTAATCATTGACAGGCCAATTCCCATCATAAACAGAATCCACCCGTAGGCACTGGCCAACCCCATACGCGCGGCATTCCCGTCGGCAAAGGCTCTTTGGTAGACGAGTAATCCCACGACTCTCGTGTGTCCAGTGGGGCCACCATTCGTCATAATCAGAGGCATTTCAAAGCCTTGCAGCGCGCCACTTAGTGACATGATGATGATTATTACCGTAATGGGACGCAGAAGCGGCCAGATGATGTGGCGCAGCCGGGCCAAAGTACCCGCCCCATCCACGATTGAGGCTTCGATCACGTCTTGAGGAATCGTTTGCAGCCCTGCCAGATATAACAGCATCGAAAACGGCACACCTGCCCAGATTGTGATCACAATCAATGAATAGAGGGCGGTGTGGATATCGCCTAAAAAGCCGTTCCTGACAATCCATTGATCTAACCCCACCTTGTCAAGCATGGCGTTTAAAACGCCTTCGGGTTGGTAAATCAACTTCCATACGTAGTAGATCGCCACTCCAGACGTCGCCATAGGGAACAACAGCAGTGTGCGGAAAAATCGGGCACCACGCACGGCATTGTTCATCGCCATCGCCAACGGAAGCGCAATGAGGATCACACCAGCAGTACCGATGATCATAAAGGTCAGGTTATTGTAGACAGCAGATTTGAACTCCTCATAGGGCGGCGTGTGGGGAGTTAGAATGCGCTCAAAGTTCCGCCAGCCGATGAATTTGCACCCAGGCGCTTCGCAAATGTAAGATGGGAAAATGGTGAATTTAGCAAAACCATTCCATCTGTGAAAGGCCAGCGAGGCGGACATGGCTACCGGGTATAATCCAACGAATAACCACAGCGCAATAGCGGGCAAAATGAACATCATGCCCTTGTTTTTTTGCCAGAGCCGTGTAGCAATCTGCCAGGACCGAGCGACCGCCCTCGACTTGTAAGAAGACTCGCTTAATGCACCCATAATCCTTCGACGCAAAAATGCCACCGCAAAAAATGCGTCTTTTCTCCTTTACTGCTAAAATGAGGACATGGTCGGGTTGCTCAATCGGCACTATGTATTGGGCACGGTTTCTAACATCTGACCAAGACGAAGCCGCCCAATATGGTTCGATCTGTTAAGATCTGTACAGGTCTTGAAATCGATCAGGATTCTTCAGGGTTATTAACAAGGTAGGGGCAAGCATAGCCCGCTTGCCCCCTATTGGTTGTACTGTTAAGAACTAACCACCCTCACGTAGATCCCGGCCATATGCGGCGGCTTCGTCAACTGCTTCGAGATCACCCTCAAGAGAGCCTTCGCCCGTCACCTGGTGGTTAACGGCCATCTCCATTGCGGCAAATACCTCAACGGGGGCCTGTGGAGGCCATCCGGCGCGGTATGCGTCGGCAGCGGTACCATACGACGAGGCGAGACCAGCCATCAATGGACCCGCTACTGCTGGGTCAGTTGAAATCGCCACAGCCGGCAGATCACCCGTGATCTTGGCAAACGTGATCATGTTCTCAGGTTGTGTGAGGAACTTGATGAATGCCAGCGCTTCTTCGGGATGCTCACTGTTGGTTGTCACCATGACATCAATCAACGAGAACGGAGCCAACGCAATCGGGTTTTGCAGCGAGGTGGGCAGCGCAGGCAGCGTGAACGTGTGGATATTGTCCGGGTCCATACCTTGCTGGATCAGGAAGCCAAGAGTGTAGCTGCCACCGACCAGGAAGGCCGCTTTATTTTCAGTGAATGAGACATCAGCTTCGTCAATGGTCAGCGCTTGGAAGCCCGGCTGCCACAGCCCGCGTTCCGCGATCTGGCCAATGAAACCAACCGCCTGCTTGACGCATTCATCGGTGAAAGTGGCATCATCCGCGCCTTCATACATGGCATGGTACTTTTCGATACCGCAGTTGGTGAGCGCCAAATCATCGACCATCCAGTTGCGGATAATGTCTTGGAACTGACCACCGATGGTGATACCCTGGCCGGTTGCTTCGTAAACTTTCGTCATCATGTCCAGCCATTCGTCGGTGTTAGCTGGAACCATCATCGGGTCCAAACCAGCTTGTTCCAGCATGGCTTTGTTGGCAAAAATAATGCCAGACGAGCCAGCCGCCATAGGCACACTGAAAACCTGCCCTGCTTCGAGGTTTGTGCGCAGGCATTCAGCATCGGCCTGGCATTCATCATATTTTGTCTGAGTCCAGACCGAGGTTCTCTCAAAGGTTCCAGGTAGGAAGCTGCTGGCCCATGCCTCATCAACCTGATCGGTAATATCGAGCAGCACGCCACTGCCCGCCATATCCCACTGGCCGTCTGACCAGTACGCGATAATGTCTGGCAGGTCGCCCGACTGCGCTGAGGTTTGCAGCTTGGTGCGATAAACATCATCCGGATTGGTGAATTCAAACTGGACCTTAATACCCGTTTGGGCAGTGAAGGCTTCGCCAACTGCTTCCAAACCGGGCATGTGGAAGGCTTTCCAGGTCCACATGGTGAGCGTAATATCTTCTTGTGCCGCAGTCGGCATTGTCGGCAAGAGGATCGCCACAACAATGAGTAAAACAACCAACTTCTTCATGAGACTCTCCTTAATTGGAAAAAAATCGTACAAGTGTGCTTTTGGCGGGCGTGGTCGATTTGTTTATAAGCTACCTCCTATGTCCTGAACGGTAAACCGAATGGATGGGATGATTTCTTATTCATTCGTTTGTCGCGGTGCAGCCGTTGTGTTCCCGGTGTGAAGGGTAACTGGAACACGCACATGGATAGGTTGTTGCTGCGGACTTTCTATGAGTTGGCACAACAAATGAGCCGCTTCATACCCCAATTGGGTGAAATCTTGCCGCGCTGTCGTCAAATCGAAGGGCGTCAAACCAAACTGAATTTCCAGACCATCAAACCCAACAACAGATATATCTTCAGGAATCCGCATTCCCCAATTGTGGAAGAACGGATAAAGGCGATAGACCGTTGCATCGTTGTGGAAGAAGATGGCCGTAGGGTGCTGAGTATCAATGAACTCGAATAAGGTATCTGCGAAAAGATCTCGTTCCTGACCTTCTGGTTCAGCCGCGCATTGAATGAGGGTCAATGGGGCCAGCCCTGCATCTGCAATCGCCGCTTCATACCCTGCCCGACGCTCACGTAACGTGTTGATTGCGTCACAATCAGGTGTCCAAACGACATAGGCGATACGCTCATGATGCAGGTCGATCAGATGTTTTGTCAGTTGATATGCGCCATTATAGTTCTCAGAAGTTACCCAACTCAGTTTATCTGCCAGTGCAGGCGTAAAACGGTCCAGCAGGACTATCGGGATTTTTTTTGCAGTGAACGCGTTGATTAGCGCCGTGTCTTGGTCCGTGCCTGTTGAATAGAGAATCAAACCGTCTAAATCAGTATGAAGAAGACGCTCAAGGGTTTCAGCTTCTTTGCGGGGATCGTGCTGCGATGTTGAGAACAGAATGTCGCAGTTGGCGGCTGAAAGATGCTGCTCGATGCTGGCGAGCATATCCGCACCAATCCATCGCACAATACTCCACAGCACTGCAATTGTACGCCGTTCTTCAGAGGTTTTGGCTGGAGGTGGCAAGATGATTGTGCCGCGTCCGGGCTGGCGGCTAATGAGGTTTTCTGATGCCAGAATATCTAATGCTTTGCGAATTGTTCCACGACTCAGGTTGTAAGCTTTTCTCAGTTCGTATTCGCTCGGCAATAGCTGCCCTGCTTCAAATCCTTCGCTTCCCAACTTTGAGCGAAGATCATCAGCTACGCGCATGTAGACTGGCAGTAAGTCGTAATCAGAAAATGGCTTAATGTCCACAAATATATTCCCTGTATACATGTCCTCGTACTGTACATTTGTGTACATCTTATTCCAAGTTTGCAGGAATGTCAATCAACTGCGTTTTTTGGGGGATGAGTATCTCGATACCGGCTGAACTGCAAGACACGGCGAGGATCGATGGCTGCGGCGAATTTGGCGTTTTCTGGAAAATCAAGATTTTGTAGCAGGCATGAATGCTGTCCGCGCCCAGCACGCAGCCCTGCACCTGTGGCAGTTATCCGCGATTTAACCCGCCGCAAGGCGCAGAGATACGCAGCTTTATTGTATGAAGTGTCCAATGCGCAATGATCAGATGAATGTTACAGTTTTCACTATGTATCGCTTCAGTTTGCGCAGAGGACCTCACTATGTTTACCGAACTTGATCAGGTACTGTGGGAAGATCTGAAAGATATCCGGTTGAAGACTCAGAAAGCACTCGACATCCTGCGCGCCATCGAAACCGCGATGAAGGAAGGCCGTCTGGGCCAGCCGGATCGCCAGGACAGCACCCATCTGACTCATATGCTGGTCCTGACTGACCTGCTCTGCAACGAAATGCGTCCCTGGTTGGAAGAACTGGGCATGCTGAACCTGCTGTCGGCGGCCCAGGTGGATGCACTCGGCCAACCGATTCCTGGGATTAATGGTCTGTTTGCGACTGTAAAAGCCGAAGCAACTGCTTAGTCTTTTCTGAATAAAGTCAACACTTAACAACTCTTACGCCCACCGCGTAAGAGTTGTTTTGTGTCTGCCCAGGAGGATCGGTATATGGTGACATGCGAATGTAAAAAATGTGGCACTCAGTTTAAGCATAGCAGAGGGCGGATACGGTGTCCGAACTGCGGCAGCAGCCAGGTGTGGATTGTCGGCGGCATCGGCAACGTGATTCTGCTGACCCTGATCGTGGCGGCGGCCCTGGCGGTGATAGGATTTGTGGCGCTGCCGCCCGCCACCTTCCAGGCCGAACTGCTGGCGCTGATCGTGGCTGTTCCACTCGTCAGCCTGCGCTTCTGGCTGTGGCGCAAACCCGGTGTGAGATAATTGTCATCTTGTCCGGCCATCCATCCATTTTTTGTCCTTTGTTCATCAACTGAATAGAATGGACGGCTGTTTGTTTGTTCGATGGTAGAAGGAGCTTTCGGTGTCCGAACAGACCCAAACTTATCGTGTTGAAGTTGCCGGGATCGTGCGCGATCTGCCCCTGATCGAGATTGCGCCCGGTGTGCGTATTGCCTTTGTAGACTGCCTTGCCGATGCCAGGCTGACACAGGCCGCCGCACACGCCCTTGCCGAGAAATTAGCCCAATATAAACCTTGTGTGATCGTGACACCCGAAGCGAAAGCTATTTCTCTGGCCTACGCTATTGCAATTGAACTCGGCTGTGAATATGTCACGCTGCGCAAAACGCACAAGCCTTATATGGATGGTGCGATCTCCATCGAGACCAATTCCATTACCTCGCATGCCACGCAAAGCCTGTACCTGGACGCACGTTACAAAAAAATGCTGACCGAAAACCGGGTGATTCTGGTTGATGATGTGATCAGCACGGGGAGCACCCTCGCCGGGCTGGAGCAGTTGATGGAGAAAATTGGGGCGCAGGTTGTCGCTCGTGCTTCAATCTTCACCGAAGGCGATCCCGAAAAATGGCGGAGTGTGATCTCGCTGGGCCATTTGCCGGTCTTTATCACCAGTAACAGCGAAAAATAACCGGATCAAGAAGCCCCTCTGCGCGAGGGGCTTCTCCTTCTTTTATGCGCCGTCAAAAACTCTCTGTTCGATGGCGACGGTTGCGCCGACAAATTCCTGCATGCGGTAAAACGCCTGGGCCGATTCAGATGATATCGGCGTGCGGCAGAAGGCGCACAACAGGTACATCGCGCGCTGCGCCCCCATGAATCCCCCGAAACCGATAAACGACCGGATGCCGTAGGCATGGATAAAGCTGTCCTGATCCGGAATGACTGGAGACGTAGCATCTGATATAAGGAAGGTTCCCTGATAGGGCCGGTGATTGGCCGCCAACAGTTCCTGGGTCTGGTAAAAATGCTCCAGATCGATCCCCAACTCGCCTCAGAATCGCCTGGAACATAGGAATCTTCTTGGGGAACGCAATATGACTGATCGGAATCGCCTGGTGCCCGCGCGACAAACTCCGGTGCTGCCAGGATTCTTCGATCCCCCACGTTCCGGTAAGCGCCATGACCAGCCGTTCCCCTGCCCCAACTTTGCCCCGAACATCAGCGGGCAGGTCCTCGACTTCGGTCAGGCGAAAGATGCGCGCCAGGGCAATCTGAGGATCCCCGGTTTCCGTGATAAATTCGTCAAACAACCGGGCAACCGTGTACTGGCTGGCCTGTTCGTGCGACTCAAAGCGGTCTTTATCCAGCCAGAGTTCACGGCCAAAATCGACATAATCCTGGCCCCTTGAAGTTCTAAAATCCAACATTTAGTATGCTCCTCCAACAGTGATGTAAACAACAGCGCCCGGATCAGAGTCCGGGAGGACGCTACGCTAATTAGAGCAGTGAACCTATTAATGAGTCAAGACGTTAACGAATGGGGGTTAATTCTTAATTGTATGAGACATCAGTCCTCCCGAATTTTTGGTTTTCGTGCACGTCCCTATCCTCCCACCCTGCTTGCCCGTGCGGGCTGCGCACGCCTGAAGAGGACATTGAGAGGAGGGACTTACACAAAATCAGGGATGTCTCATGTTATGTTGCCTGGCTTACGGAGTTAGAACGTATTATGCATTTATTTCGTCCAGATATTGACGAATTAGAACATGTGTGCTATTCTGATATCAGGTTGCCGATCCTATTTTGTGCCTGATGGACCCAGGTTAGGAAATGGTTTGAACACCCCCTCAAAAAACATAGGGTCGCTGACTGCTACGAGAAAAAAAGACCGCACAGTGAGTAACTTATGAGAATTTCCGGCTGCTGTAATATAGTCATAAATAATGAAAGTTGATCAGAAATGGCCCAAATGCTTCATTATTCCCTGCTTTTTGCCATTTAAGGCACCACTTCTGATCAATTTGTTGAAATTTCGCCCTCATCGAAAGTGCATTACAGCCACTAGATACCCGCAATGCCGTCAATCGCACTGCGGACGATGCGAGCGCTGGCTCTCAAACCCTCGTATTCCTCGTCGCTGAGCGGGAACAGACAGCTAGACAGCACCCCTGCCCCACCGACGAGATTCGGCAGAGCGACGGTCACATCGCGCACACCCACTACGTCTTCACAGGGAGTGCAAACGGTCAGCAGCGAGCGCTGGTCACTGAGAATGACATTGGTGATGCGGGCCAATGCACTGCCGATGCCGTAATACGTCGAGCCTTTTCCTTCGATAATATGGTAAGCAGCGCGCCGCACCTGTTCGTCAATGCTTTTCCGCACATCGGGCGTAACCTCGCGCGTGGCATCGACACAAAACTCCTCCAGGGGAATGCCGCCGATACTGACCTCGGACCAGGCCAGCACCTCGGAGTCGCCATGTTCGCCCAAAACGTAGGCATGGACATGATAGGAGTCGATACCCAGGTGGCGGCCCAACAGCGCCCTGAATCGCGCCGTATCGAGCGTGGTACCGGAGCCGAGGACACGCCCGGCGGGAACACCCTGCTCCTGGGCAAAGCGCGCCGCGATGTGCGTCATCACGTCGACCGGGTTGGTTGCCACCACCAGAACCGCATTCGGCGCATATCGGAGCACGCTCGGTATCACGTCACGGAAGACGGCGGCATTCCGTTCGAGAAGCTGGAGCCGTGTTTCACCGGGCCGCTGGCTGACACCCGCCGTGATAATCACCACCGGGCAGCCTTCCAGATCTGGATAGTCACCAGCACGAACGGTCATGGGGTTGGCAAACGGCACGGCGTGCAGAATATCGTCGGCTTCGGCGCGGGCGCGTATCATATTTTTGTCGACCAGCACCACTTCGCGGCCAATGCCGCGCATGACCATAGCATAGGCCGCGGTCGCGCCAACCATCCCACTGCCAATAATTCCTATTTTCATAACGTTCTCCTGCCTTGATCCAAAAAGGGTCTCGGATTAATTGTGGCAGGATGTCCATCAGACGGCAAGCGGCGCTGATAGGGCTAAAGGACAGGCGTTCCCAGTTCATCCAGCGCCAGGGCAATGCCCGCCGAGGAAGAAAACTGCATCATCTCACCGGACCGCCACAGCGCGCGCACCTGATCGAGCGGCTGGAAAAACAGGTCGATCTGCTCCAGGTCGCCCGCGTCTGGTTCCGCTAACTGCCGGGCATCCTGGGCCAGGTAAATATGGCCCCAGCCCGCCTCCCGATTCGCATCGGCCACATAACGCGCCAGGAGCGTCCACTGGTCAGAGGCGAGGCCCGTTTCTTCCAGCAGTTCACGCTGGGCGGCTAGCAGTGGATCTTCGCCGTGATCGATATACCCGCCGGGCAGGTTGACCATCGTACAGCCTGCCCCGTGTTTGTAGCAGCGGATCATAGGCACGGTTTGTTGCGCAGTCACGGCAAAAACGAGCGCATAATCGGGCATTTCCAGCCGCGTCCAGTCGGGAATAATCGAGCCGTTCGTCAGACGCACCACCTCACTCCATACGCGCAAAAAGGGGCTGCGGTCCAGAACCAGGGTTTTCGTCATCACATGCCAGGGTTGTTCCATCTAGCTCCACTCCTAAAAAATGGGGGGATGCCCAGAACCAGCCTTCAGTATAACTATAAGTAGTGGACGGAGCGTGACGATTTGACCACGCTGTCCTGACAGTTTTCGGTCAGGCTTAACAGCCCGACGATCAACAGACGATTAACCACCGTCTTTTCCCTCAGGCGACTTCGCAAATTGCCGCGTGAGGGGTAAATGTAATAAACTGGATATTGAAAGATTATCGAAGGAATTTTTTTGAACGACTATCAGGAGGAGAACATGTCACCTGGCATGCGCGTTAAACGCGCCGTTTGGCCGGTGTTTGTGTTGTCCCTGCTGCTGATGGCTGCACTGGCGTGCAACCTGACGGGTGGAGACAAAAAACAAAAAGCTACCAAGAGCGCCGTAGGCGGGGCACCCTCTGCCGTTATCAACGCCCCCGACAACAACGCTCAGGTACTCCGCGATAATGACGTTCGCATCTTCGCCAACGCGTCGGACGCCCAGGGCGTCACCCATGTCGAACTGCTGGCGGATAACTTCGTCGTGGCCTCCCAAGCCTCACCTAATCAGGCTACAGGCGGCGACAAGGAATTCGAGGTACTGTTCCGCTGGCGTCCAACGACAACCGGGCCTCATACGCTTGAGGTTGTCCCCTGGCGCGGTACAGTGCGCGGCAAATCAACCCGGATCACGATCATTGTCCGTGATCGAGCCAGCCAGATCACGCAGACCCCGGCAACGCTGCTGCCATTTGTCACGGCAACAGCGATCACCGCTTATGATCCTACCTGCCGGGCGGAGATCTCAGTGGGAGCGCTCAATGTGCGCACCGGGCCGGGCCTGATCTACGACGTGATCAGTTCGGCACAACTGGGTCAAACATTCACCATCCTGGGCCGGCAGATTTACCCCGATCCCTGGTGGCAAATCAATTACAATGGGCGTGTCGCCTGGGTGAGCGGTTATTATGTCAATCAGGTTGGCAACTGCACGCTGATCCCGATTGTGCTGGCTCCCCCCACCCCAACGCTGCGTCCGAACATGACGCCGCCAACGATCCCGCCAACGTTCACGCCCCTGCCACCGACGCCGACGCCGATCATACCGACGTATACGCCGCTGCCGCTGGGAACGAACACCCCAACCGCAACGCTTGAACCATGCCATGTACGGATACTTCAGAATGGGCTGACCGTTTATACGGGTCCGGGTCAGGTCTATACCCGGATGACTGTTGTCGCGGCGGGTCAGGACTTCAGCGTGACAGCTCGTGATGCAGCGGGCCAGTGGTGGCAGATCGCCATCGCCGGGACCTACGGCTGGGTCGAAGCAACCAATGTGATGCCGCTAGGCGTCTGCTACGGGGTTCCGGTTGGGACCATTCCGCCAACGCCGACCCTCACGCTGACTCCAACGCAGCTCTCGACGCAAATCGCGGTGGTTCCGTCGAATACGCCCACGGCCTCCCCGACAGGAACCATTACACAGCAGCCAAACCGCGCCCCAGCGATCCAGAACATTGTGGATCAGACAATGGCGGTTGGGCAGACACTCCCGATTGCGCTGATTCTCAGCGACCCGGACGGCGATACGCTCAACGTCACAGCCCAGTCAAGCAGCCCGGCTGTCGTTACAGCGGCGCTCACAGGTCCCGCCCAGCTTACTCTGAACGCCCTGCGAGCGGGCACGGCCATCGTAACCGTCACGGTAAACGATGGGCGCGGTGGAATAGCGAGCGATACCTTTGTGGTAACGATTGCCGCTCCGAACCGAATCCCGACGCTCTCTAATATCGCAGATCAGGAGATGACGGGGGGTGAAACACAAGATGTGACCTTCACCGCGACCGATCCCGATGGCGATACACTGAATGCAGCCGTTCAGTCGAGCAACCCCAGCATCGTCAGCGTGGGCATGCCCGCGCCGGGTGTCGTTCGGCTGACTGCGCAAAATGCCGGAACCGCAACCGTTATCGTCACTGTTGATGATGGACGCGGCGGCACTGTCTCGGACACCTTGACCGTCAGGGTCGAGGCCCCCAACAGCGCCCCGACGATCAGCACGATCCCCGATCAGACGATGATTGTGGGCGACACAACTCGCGTCACGTATATAGCCTCCGATCCCGATGGAGATCTGCTGGACGCGGAAGTTAAATCCAGCGCGCCGGGCATTGTCCGGGCGACTATCAAATCGGCAGGCACCATCCGGCTGGATGCGTTGAGCGCGGGTACGGCAATCATCACTGCTACCGTTGATGATCGGCGCGGCGGCACAGCAGCCGACAGCTTCAGCGTGACGGTATCGGCTCCCAACGCCAACCCGGTTCTCGGCAACCTCACCGATCAAACAGTCATCGTTGGCGACACGATCCAACTGAGCTACGGCGCAAGCGATCCGAACGGCGACCCGATCAATGTAACCGCCGAATCGAGCAATCCCGGCGTCGCGACGGCATCAGTATCCGGCTCAGACACGATCTCTGTACGGGCGTTTAGTCCCGGACTGGCCACGATCACTGTCACAGCCAGCGATAATCGCGGCGGGACAGCGGTTGATACTTTCGTGGTGACCGTGGCGGCCCCGAACCGCATACCAGTGCTGTCTGATTTCGCAGACCAGGAAATGACGGGCGGCGAAACACGCGATGTGACGTTCAGCGCGACCGATCCCGATGGCGACACACTGAGCCTGGTCGTGGTTTCCAACAACCCGAGCATCGTCAGCACCAACGAACCAGCCCCCGGTGTGATCCGGCTGACGGCGCAGAATGCCGGAACAGCGACGATCACAATCACGGTCAACGACGGGCGCGGCGGAACCGTATCCGACTCGTTTAATGTCACTGTTGAGGCTCCGAACAGCGCTCCCACCCTGGTGGATATCACCGACGTCACTATGACGGCGGGCACGATCCAAACAATCAACTACACGGCAAGCGATCTTGATGGTGACGCCTTGACGGTGCTCGCGCAATCTAACAATCCAGGCGTTGCCGACACACTGGTTGTCGCTCCCGGCTCGATCATGGTCACGGCGAACAGCGCGGGTACGGCGACTGTTACCGTAACTGTCGATGATGGGCGGGGCGGCACGGCTTCCGACACCTTCACGGTTACGGTTGAGGCGGTGAACAACGTTCCCGAATTGTCCGATATCCCGGACCAGGAGATGACGGGCGGCGACTCTACCGATGTAACCTTTAGCGCTACCGACCCCGACGGCGACACACTCACGCTTGACGTCGTGTCCGACAATCCAAGTATTGTCAGCATCGATCAACCCACACCCGGGGTACTCCACCTCACCGCGCAGAATGCCGGAACTGCGACAATCACTGTCACGGTTGACGATGGGCGCGGCGGGACCGTTTCCGATACGTTCACGGTCACGGTTGAGGCGGCGAATAGTGCCCCGACTCTGGAAGACATTACCGATCAGACTCTGACGGCGGGCGACACGCTCGATGTGCCATACAATGCCACCGATCCGGATGGCGACACGCTTAACGTGGTGGCCCTGTCCGATAATCCTGGCGTGGTGAGTGCCTCAGTCAACATACCCGGCACAGTCAGCCTGACCGCGCTCGGTGCGGGTACGGCGACTGTTACCGTCAATGTCGATGATGGACGCGGCGGCACAACCTCCGATACATTCACCATCACTGTCAACGCAGCGAACACGGCTCCGACACTGGAGGACATCACCGATCAGACTCTGACGGCAGGTGACACGCTCGATGTGCCATACAACGCCGCCGATCCTGATGGCGATACGCTTAACGTGGTGGCCCTGTCCGATAATCCTGGCGTGGTGAGTGCCTCAGTCAACATACCCGGCACAGTCAGCCTGACCGCGCTCGGTGCAGGTACGGCGACAGTTACCGTCAATGTCGATGATGGACGCGGCGGCACAACCTCCGATACCTTCACCGTCACTGTCAACGCGGCGAACACGGCTCCGACTCTGGAGGACATCACCGACCAGACTCTGACAGCAGGTGACACACTCGATGTGCCGTACAACGCCACCGATCCTGATGGCGATACGCTCAACGTGGTGGCCTTGTCCGATAATCCTGGCGTGGTGAGTGCCTCAGTCAACATACCCGGCACAATCAGCCTGACCGCGCTCGGTGCGGGTACGGCGACTGTTACCGTCAATGTCGATGATGGACGCGGCGGAACAACCTCCGATACCTTCACCGTCACTGTCAACGCAGCGAACACGGCTCCGACACTGGAGGACATCACCGACCAGACTCTGACAGCAGGTGACACACTCGATGTGCCGTACAACGCCACCGATCCTGATGGCGATACGCTCAACGTGGTAGCCCTGTCCGATAATCCTGGCGTGGTGAGTGCCTCAGTCAACACGCCTGGAACAATCACGCTGACCGCGCTCGGTGCAGGTACGGCGACAGTTACCGTCAACGTCGATGATGGGCGGGGCGGCACAACGTCTGACACCTTCAGCGTCACGGTTGAGGCAGCGAATAACATTCCTGTACTGTCCGATATCACGGACCAGGAGATGACGAGCGGCGACTCTACCGATGTGACCTTCAGCGCCACCGACGCCGATGGCGACACACTCACTCTCGATGTGGTGTCCAGCGATCCGAGTATCGTCAGCGTCGATCAACCCACACCCGGGGTAATCCACCTCACCGCGGAGAATGCCGGAACAGCAACTATCAGCGTCACCCTTGACGACGGACGCGGCGGCATAACTTCCGATACGTTCACTGTCACTGTCAACGCGGCGAATAGTGCTCCGACTCTCGAGGATATCACCGATCAGACCCTGACGGCAGGTGACACGCTCGATGTGCCGTACAACGCCACCGATCCCGATGGCGATACGCTCAACGTGGTAGCCCTGTCCGATAATCCTGGCGTCGTGAGCGCCTCAGTCAACACGCCTGGGACAATCACCCTGACCTCGCTCGGTGCGGGCACGGCGACTGTTACGGTCAACGTCGATGATGGACGCGGCGGAACAACTTCCGATACGTTCACTGTCACCGTTGAGGCAGCAAATACAGAACCAATCTTCGAGGATATGCCGGATGTGACGCTCACAGCGGGCACTGTCCAGGATATCCCCTACAACGCGACAGACCCGGATGGTGATCTGCTTACCACTGTGGCCGAGTCCGATAATCCTGGGGTGGCTGATGTTCTGGTCACAGCGCCGGGTATCATCACGGTCACCGCAAGCAGCGCGGGTACAGCCACTATCACGGTCACCGTTGATGACGGGCGCGGCGGGACAGCACAGGATACCTTCACCGTTACAGTTGAGGCGGCGAACAACAACCCCACGCTGGACGATATCGCGGATCAGACCCTGACGGCAGGCGACGCGCTCGACGTGCCCTACAACGCAACCGATCCGGATGGCGATCCCCTGAACGTCCTTGCCCAGTCGGATAACCCCGGCGTGGTTAATGCCTTCGTCTCGGCTCCTGGCACGATCAGTCTGTCGGCTAGCAGCGCGGGTACAGCCACCATCACGGTCATGGTTGATGATGGGCGCGGCGGCACAGCACAGGATACCTTCGCGGTTACAGTCTCGGCGGCGAACAGCAACCCCACGCTGGACGACATCGCGGATCAGACCATGACGGCAGGCGACGCGCTCGACGTGCCCTACAACGCCACCGATCCGGATGGTGACGCGCTCAACGTCCTTGCCCAGTCGGATAACCCCGGCGTGGTTAATGCCTTCGTCTCGGCCCCTGGCACGATCAGTCTGTCGGCCAGCAGCGCGGGTACAGCCACGATCACCGTCACCGTTGATGATGGGCGCGGCGGGACAGCACAGGATACCTTCACCGTCACGGTCTCCGCGGCGAACAGCAATCCCACGCTGGACGATATCGCGGATCAGACCATGACGGCAGGTGAAGCGCTCGACGTACCCTACAACGCCACCGATCCCGATGGCGATCCCCTGAACGTCCTTGCCCAATCCGACAACCCTGGCGTGGTTAATGCCTTCGTCTCGGCTCCTGGCACGATCAGTCTGTCGGCCAGCAGCGCGGGGACAGCCACCATCACGGTCACCGTTGATGATGGGCGCGGTGGGACGGCGCAGGATACCTTCGCGGTAACGGTCTCCGCGCAGAACAGCAATCCCACGCTGGACGACATCGCGGATCAGACCATGACGGCGGGCGATACGCTCGACGTACCCTACAACGCCACCGATCCCGATGGTGACGCGCTCAACGTCCTCGCCCAATCCGACAACCCCGGCGTGGTCAATGCCTTCGTCTCGGCTCCTGGCACGATCAGTCTGTCGGCCAGCAGCGCAGGTACAGCCACCATCACGGTCACCGTTGATGATGGGCGCGGCGGGACGGCGCAGGATACCTTCGCGGTCACGGTCTCCGCGGCGAACAGCAATCCCGACCCTGGACGATATCGCGGATCAGACGATGACGGCGGGCGATACGCTCGATGTGCCCTACAACGCCACCGATCCCGATGGCGATCCCCTGAACGTCCTTGCCCAGTCGGATAATCCCGGCGTGGTTAACGCCTTCGTCTCCGCTCCCGGCACGATCAGTCTGTCGGCCAGCAGCGCAGGAACAGCCACGATCACGGTCACCGTTGATGATGGGCGCGGTGGGACAGCACAGGATACCTTCGCGGTAACGGTCTCCGCGACGAACAGCGTTCCTGTACTGTCCGACATTCCGGACCAGCAGATGACGGTCGGCAACTCTATCGATGTAACCTTCAGCGCCACCGATCCCGACGGCGACCCACTCACTCTCGATGTAACGTCCAGCGATCCGAGTATCGTCAGCTTCGACCAACCCACACCTGGAGTAATCCATCTCACCGCGCAGAATGCCGGAACCGCAACCATCACCGTCACCGTTGACGATGGGCGCGGCGGCACAGCACAGGATACCTTCACGGTAACGGTCTCGGCAGGGAACAGCAACCCGACTCTGGACGATATCGCGGATCAGACGATGACGGCGGGCGATACGCTCGATGTGCCCTACAACGCCACCGATCCCGATGGAGACGCGCTTAACGTCCTTGCCCAGTCGGATAACCCCGGCGTGGCCAATGCCTTCGTCTCTGCCCCCGGCACGATCAGTCTGTCGGCCAGCAGCGCAGGGACCGCAACGATCACCGTCCTGGTTGATGATGGGCGCGGCGGCAGTGCGATGGACACGTTTACCGTCACCGTGAGCGAAGCGGTAGCGATACAGCCCACCAGCACCGCCGATGTGAATGCGGAACCGTATCTCACACCTATCGAAAACGACGTTCTGGACACAATCCGAAACACCTACCAGTCGTCGGGTGGAAATACCAATCCGGGCGTGTTCAGCACCGTTGGCGATACTCCGCCCAGCCTGTTCCTCTCCGAACTGGGCGATGGCAGCGCGAACTTTGCGGATCTGTCTGACGCGACTGAACTGAACGATCTGACCTTCTACTACAACAGCACGGCGCTGCCAACGGGCGGGAACAGCTTCACCTCAGGTGGACTGCTGGCTTCCAATACCGATTGGAGAGTCAGCGATCTGCTCGATACGGCCCTGGCCGATCCGGCCTACTGCCAGAGCGACGAAACGCCGCTGCACTGCGAACTGCGCGTCGATCAGCCCGCTGTCGTCTTCGTAATCGTGGGGCGCAACGACCTGATCAACGGCACATCGCCAGACGAATTCCAGGCAACCCTGGACTCGGTGATCAGCGAGATCATCGACTGGGGCGCGATCCCGGTGCTGGCAACTATCCCCGGCGATCCCAACGTTTATCCGGCTCTGGCGCAGTATAACGAGGCGATCCTGACACTGGCTAATGACTATGATATCCCGGTGATCAACTCGGCGCGCGCCATCAACGAACTTGGCCCGGCAGGTCTCAACCCGGACCTGACACCCAGTTCGCCCGGCTATAACGACACGTTTGGACCCGGTGAACGCCAATACGGGGAAGTGATCCAGAATTTGCTGGCGCTGCGCATGTTGCAGCAAATTCGGCTGAACGTGCCAATCCCGTAAGGAATTGGCATAACAAAAGCGGGGCGCGTTCCAGATGAGGAGCGCGCCCCGCATTTTTAGAGGCGGCTTTACCGGGAAAGGGCCGTAAAGCCCCCAGCTTTCGTTGTGGGGCTATAAGGCGTGTTTTTGCCTTTTGTGAACATAGGTACTATCCTACTCCTTGGCAAGTAACCGATGATATAATCATACTCAAAACACTCTGTCACACCCCTGTGCCTAAGCAACGCACGATTTCTGACGGGGTGTTTTGCGTTGAGGGAGCAATGATCCGCACGTACAAGTACCGTCTCTATCCCAGCCGCTCTCAGGAAACCAACCTGTGGCGCGTGTTGGATGCCTGTCGCGGGCTATACAACATGGCCCTGGCGGAACGCAAAGTTGCCTACCAGATGGAAGGGCACCGTCTGAGCAAGGCGGAGTTGTACGAGTTGGGGAAGCACTACCGCCAGACCTTCCCTTATGCGGATCAGGTCTTTAGCCAGACCGCGCAGAGTGTCATTGAACAAGTCGACTTGGCCTTTCAGGCCTTCTTCCGCCGGGTGAAAGCGGGGGAAAGGCCGGGCTACCCCCGTTTTAAAGGGCGCAATCACTACCACAGCTTTTTGTTCAAACAGTTCAGCGTGGGGGCGCGGCTGGACGGACGGCGGCTCAAACTGTTCGGCATTGGGCGGGTGCGCGTGCGTTGGCATCGACCCCTCGAAGGGGCAATCAGGACCGTTCGCATGAGCCACAAAGCGGGTGAGTGGTATGCCTGCTTCGCGTGCGAGATTGAGGAGCCCGACCCTCTGCCCGCCACCGGGCAAGGGGTGGGGGTCGATGTCGGTCTCTCTGCCCTCCTCACCACCAGCGACGGGGAGAAGGTCGCCCATCCCGCCTACTACCGCGCCGGACAGCAGCGGCTCCGCGTCTTGCAGCGCAAGTTGGCCCGAACCCAACGCGGCAGTCAAAAACCGTCGCCAAGCGCTCAAGCAAGTACAACGCCAACAGATGCATGTCGCCCAGCAACGCGCCGACTACCTGCACAAACTGAGCACGACGCTGGTGGGCCACTTCGACAAGATCGCACTGGAAGACCTGCGGGTGCGCAATATGGTTCGCAACCACCACCTGAGCAAGAGCATTCTCGACAGCGGTTGGTCTGCATTTCGGCAGTATCTCACCTACAAAGCTGAAAACGCTGGTCGTGAGATCGCTTTTGTAGACCCCGCTTATACCTCCCAATGCTGTAGCTTGTGCCATACCCTGTTTCAAGACTTTGACCTGTCGACTCGTTGGGTCACCTGCGCCTGTGGTCTATCGCTCGATAGAGATCACAACGCTGCCCTGAACATTTTAAATCGAGCCGGGTGGGACACACCCGTGCCGGATAACGTAGCCCCTCTGTCTGCCCTTTCTGTGAGCGGGCAAGGGCAAGCGTCCGTCAGAAGCCCCCGCCTTTAGCCGTGGGGAGTGTCACAATCCGAACATGGCCTGGAGCTTGAGAGCCAGCCCCATATCGCCCTTCACCTTGATTTTGCCCTGCATAAAAGCCATCATCGGGTTCAATTCGCCGTTGACGAGGGCCAGATAATCATCCGCCGTGGATGTGAGCGTCATGGTGGGAGACGCATGCTCACCCTGTTCGACATGCACCTGCTTATTCGCGACCTTCACCCAATATTTCCCGCCGTTAGACCCGGTCAGGTCAAACTGAAATACCGCATCGACCCCCTCGGCCCGATCCGCATGGAAGCCTTCATTCATGTTTTCAAAAATCTCTTGGACTGTGTTTACCCGAGACATCAAAACTCCTCCTGTGCCGCGAAAAAATTGCTTGCCAATAATATAACAGGAGATTCCGACCCTGACGACTGCCCAGCTAATGACCTTCGCCTATTGCCCGTCCTGCGGGGGTTGGCTACAATTCAAGCGAAATTGTTTCGGGAAAGAGCAGGTGTATGATCCTCAGCGCGAGCCGCATCGAATCGATAGAGCTAGATAGCCACGTGCTTCGGGATAACCCGCTGGGCGATCCACACGTCCGGTCCCTGTTCGTATACCTGCCCGAAGGCCACGATGATGTGCCGGATAAGCGCTACCCGTCCATCTACCTGCTGAGCAGTCACGGCCACACCGGGCCAGGGCTGATGAACTGGCGTCCCTGGGAAGGCACGATCAAGGATCAGATCGACGCGCTGATTTCCAGCGACCAGATGCAGCCCGCCATTGTTGTCCTGCCCGATATGTGGACACGCTTCGGCGGATCACAGTATATCAATTCGGCTGGTATGGGGCGCTACGAAGATTATCTCGTTGATGAGATCATCCCCCTGGTGGATCGCTACTTCCGCACGCTGCCAGGGCGCGATCACCGGGGTTTGGTGGGGCGCAGCAGCGGCGGGTTTGGCGCGATCACCCAGGCGATGCATCACCCTGAGCTGTTCGGGGCGTTTGCCTGCCACAGCGGGGATCTGTATCTGGGAATATACCTTCCTGCCCGGTATCAGCAAGATGCACCAGCAGTTAGAGCGTTTCGGCGGCCTTGAAACCTTCATCCGCGATATTCCGGCGATCCGAGGCAAAGGCGGCGCATTCTGGGAATTGATCATGACCCTGTGCTGTGCGGCGGCTTTTGGCGGAAACCCGGACGCGCCGCACGGTTTCGATCTGCCCATCGACCCGGAAACGGGCGCACTTAATGAGGCCGTCTGGGCGCGCTGGCTGACCCACGATCCACTGCGGAAGATCGATGATCCGGCCTGTGCGGACGCGCTGCGCTCGATGCGGCTGTGCTTGATCGACGCGGGCCAGTACGATGAATACCAGCTTCAGGTTGGCGCGCGCCTGCTGCACCAGAAACTCAGCGCGCTCGACATCGCGCATGTGTACCAGGAATATCCCGACGGGCACCGCGATACCCATTATCGTTATGATGTTTCACTGCCTTTGCTGGTTGAGGCTTTGTCATGAGCCGGACTGTTCGCGTTTTCGCTCCCTGTCTCGTCCTGGCGCTGCTGCTCATCGCGATCCTGGCCTGTACCGAGTCGGTTGGCGATAAAAAGAAGGGCGTCGTTTATGTCAGCGCGACGCCGCTGCTGGATGACAACGGCAACCCGATCATTCCGCCAACGATGACCAAAGCCGGGCCGACCAAGGTACCGATCCAGCCCACACCTAATCCGACGCGGGAACTGCCGCAGAGTGGATCGGTGTACGTGGTGCAGGCGGGCGACACACTGGGGACGGTTGCCACCCTCTACGGCGTGACCATTGATGAACTGATCGCCCTCAACCAGTTGATTGATCCCAATGTGCTCGAAGTCGGGCAAACGATCAACGTGCCGGGCAGCAACATCGCCTCCGGCCCCGACTTCAAGCTGATCCCCGACAGCGAACTGGTTTATGGGCCAACGGCCAGCACCTTCAGCGTCGCCGGATTCGTGAAGTTCCGCCAGGGATTTTTGCGCGCCTATTCGGAAGACGTGGGCAGTGAAGTATGGAGCGGCGTGGAGATCATCGATTTTGTCGCGCACGCCTACAGCGTCAACCCGCGCCTGCTGCTCGCCCTGCTCGAATATCGCGGCGGATGGCTGACGGACCCGGCTCCGACGGATGTCCAGATGAACTACCCGATGGGCATTGTCAAAGAGGGCCGCGAAGGACTCTACAGACAGGTTCTTGACGCGGCGGACGCGCTCAGTTACGGCTATTACGGCTGGAAATATCGCGGCACAACGACGGTCACCTTTATCGATGGCGTGCGCCGCTTTTTTGCCAACGATCTGAATGCCGGAACGGTCGGCGTCCAGTATATGCTCAGCCTCGGCACATCTTCTGCCCAATGGGAACAGGAAGTCGCCTCTACCGGCTTTTTCCAGACCTACCTGTCGCTCTTTGGCGATCCGTTCGCCCTGGCCGTTGAGCCGCTCGTCCCGGACAATCTGACACAGCCGCAGCTCTCGCTGCCATTCGGACAAGGCGAAGAATGGGTCTACACGGGCGGCCCCCACGGCGCGTACAACAGCGGGTCGGCCTGGGCGGCTGTCGATTTTGCACCGCCCAAGCCGCCGGATGAACTGGTCGCTTCCCAGGGGGAGTGTTACATCTCGCCCTACTGGGTGACCGCGGTTGCCGACGGTGTGATTGCCCGCAGCGGTAACGGGTTCATATTGCTCGACCTGGACGGAGACGGCGACGAGCACACCGGGTGGGTGATGGTCTATCTGCACATTGACGACCATGAACGGATCGAAGCTGGCAAGCACGTCCAGCGGGGCGACAAGCTCGGCCACCCATCCTGCCAGGGTGGAGTCAGCAACGGAACACACCTGCATTTTTCCCGCCGCTACAACGGCGAGTGGATACCGGTTATCTGCGAAAGCTGCGCGCCGGGCATCAGCGTGCCGCCCATGCTTTTGGGCGAATGGACGATGGTCGGTTATCCTAACCAGGAATACCAGGGCTACATGACCCGGCCCGGCGATGATGGCTATCGTCAGGCGGAACAAACGCGCGATTACGACTTTAATAAAGTTGTCTGGTGAAAATGAGTCAACTCCACAAACCAAAACGGCGGCTGGTGCTGCTTGTCCTGGCAGGGCTTCTCAGTTTAAGCGGACTGATCGCCCTGAGACAGGCGGGTCAACGTGCCGAAGCATTTCAGGGCGCTTCGCCCACGCCGCTGTTGATCCAACTGCCGACCAACACGCCGCTGCCCGGTTCGCCAACCCCTACCCCATCCTTTACCCCGACCTCGCAGGGCCGGGCAATGGCCGAAGCGCTCAGCCCGGATACCAATGTGCGCTCCAACACGACACTGGACGAAGCCAGCAAGGTTGGGTTGATCTCGCCGGGAACGCTCTATCCGATCCTGGGCCAGTATTACGAGTGGTACGAAATCGAGTTTCCTGCCTCAGCGGATGGAACTGCCTGGGTGCACGGCAGCGTGATCAAGATCACGGGCGACGAGGCGCTGATCCCCGATCTGACCGTTGAGGAAGCGGGCACGCCGGACCCGGCAGCCGTTGCCGCTGGCGAAACGGCCCAGGCGGTCACGCTGACTCCCGGCGCGCTGGACACGCTCACGGCGGAGGCGGCTAATCTGGCAACAGGTGTTTTTACCCCCGACCCGAACCAGCCAGCGACGCTCGTACCGGGCGCGCCGCTGCCCACCTTCACCAACCCGGCCTTCACCAGCACGCCGATTCTGCTCATCCAGCCCGATGTCGCAGAGACGGCCAGTGGAGGCGGCGGGCTGCCGCGCATTCTGCCCATTCTGGGGCTTGGCGTGTTGGGGCTGCTGGGGCTGCTGATCTCATTCCTGCGGCGAATCTGAGCGTGCAGTACAATAGGGGCATGAAAAGAGCCTTTTTTCTTGTTTTCGATTTTCTTTCTTTGCGGTGACATCATCTGGTTTCGCCCGCTGACGGGCGGCCAAATTCTGATATAATCGCATTACGCTGCTGCGAAAGGAGCTAACACTCATGGCTATGGAAATAAATGTCTCGGAAATGAAGCGCGTTCAACTGTTTGAGGTCATTGGGCGGGTAGACAGCACCAATGCAACTGAACTGGGCGGGGCGCTGGACAAAGCGGTAGACGAAGGCCGCACCAATCTGGTGCTGGACCTGGGTGGTGTGGAATATATGAGCAGTGCCGGGCTGCGCGAGATGGTGCGCGTCCTCAAACGGGTTAAGCGTGGCAGCGGCGATCTGCGCATCGCCAACCCCTCAGATCGGGTGAAAGAAGTGCTCGAACTGGCTGGCCTGGATACCATCTTCGAGATTTATCCAACCCAGGTTGAAGCTGTAGGTAGTTTTTAACGTGCTGGAGCCATGCTGATGAGTCAGGTAAGTCGCCTCGTAATTACAGCCCGTCTTGAAGATGTCCGTCATGCGTGCGATTTTGTCGTCGAAGCAGCGGAAGAGGCGGGGTTGGACGAGCGCGCCGTCTATCACTGCCAGATGGCCGTGGACGAGGCGCTCACCAATATTATCGAACATGGCTACGACTATCAGGGGGAAAGCAACGAGATCGAAGTCCTCTGCGAGACAACAGCCACAGAATTTTTGATCACGATTGTTGATGCCAGCCCAGCCTTTAATCCCCTCAATCATCACGCCCCAGACCCATCCGAGCCGCTGGACAGCCGCGAACCGGGCGGCTGGGGCATCTATTTTATTCGCAAGCTGATGGACGATGTTCACTACGAATGGGCCGGAGACCGCAATCGCCTGACCCTGGTCAAGAAGCGCTCTCTCCTGCAAACGGTTTCCAGCCACGACGCGCATGCCTTCCCGGTCAAAAAGCTGGAAGATGGCGTAGTCGTCATCTCCCCGGCAGGCAGGCTCGACAGCAACACCAGCACCGCTCTCGAAAAAACACTGGCGTCCCAACTCGAAAAGGGCCACTTCTGGATTTTCGTGGATATGGCGGGCGTGGAATATATCGCCAGCAGCGGCCTGAAAGTCCTCGTCTCGGCGTGGCGGCGCGCACATGATCGGGAAGGGGATGTCATCCTCAGCGGGCTTCAACCGCGTATTGTCGAAATCTTCGAGATGGTTGGCTTCGATATGTTGTTCCAGATCTTCCCCGATCTGGACGCAGCGCTGGCCGTCTTGCCCAAAAAGCGCTGATCCAACGGTGAGGTTTAAGTGGATACCACGCTGATCATCGTCATGGTGGTGGGGGCCATCCTTGCGGTAGGCGGGGTTGGTCTTGGCCTGATCGCGGGGTACTGGCGCGGTCGGGCGCGTGGCATCAGCCTGTCCGGGGCCGAGCGGCTCTCCCCCGAACTGGACATTCTGGCCGGAGTCGGAAACGCGATCCTCAGCGCCCAACTCAAAATTGACGCGCTGTGCGAGGTTGTCTACCAGCAGGCGACGCGCATTGTGGATACGCGCAATTTCCAGATCGGGCTGTTCGAGGGCAATGATTATTCCATAAAAGTCTGGCTGAAAAACGCGGAACGTCTCATCCCACAGTGTTTTGAAGGAGCCGCCAGCGAAGGGATCATCGGCTGGGTGCATAGCAGCGGATCGGGCCTGCTCGTCCACGACTTTCAGGAAGAATGGGAGACACTGCCCGCCCGCCCCAGCCACTTCACGCAAAAACCCTCTCGTTCGGCCATCTTCGCGCCGCTGATCGCCGGGGGCGATGTGCTGGGCGTCATCTCTGTGCAGAGTGATCGTCCGAACAGCTTCAACGACGAGGATATGCGCCTGCTGAATGTGCTGGCGAATCTCGCTTCGGGCGCGATCCGCAACGCGCAGACCTTTGAGGCGACGCAGGAACAGGCCCGCCGCCTGCGCGTGATCAACGACGTCTCGCGGCAGATAACGGCAGTCCAACCCCTGCCCGATCTGTTCCGCCAGATCGTCACTCTGATCCAGGAAGCATTCGGCTACTACGCGGTCAACATTTTCACCATCAACGACCGGACGGGCGCGATTGATCTTAAGGCGAGCAGCCACGAAACCTTTGCCTCCGATGGTCTCAGCCTCGGCTTTGATGAAGGGCTGGTCGGGTGGGCCGCCGCCAACGCGAAAACGATTATTGCGCCCAACGTCAGCCAGGACGAACACTATCTGCCGCAGGTTGCGCTCGAAGCGACCCGCTCCGAAATCTCCGTGCCGCTGATCATCCAGGGACACGTGATCGGGATGCTGGACGTACAGAGCAACCACCTGGAAGCCTTTGGCCCCGCCGATACGTTCACTCTGGAGACATTAGCCGGGCAGCTTGCCCTGGCTATCCAGGAGGCGCAGACCTACGACGAAGAGCGCCGCCAGACCGAGCGTATCAACGCCATGACCGAAGTCGCCCGCGCCCTGGTTTCGATCCTGAATATTGACGATCTGTTGGACGAAGTGGTCGATCTGGTGACGGATCACCTGGGGTATGACCGCGTGCATCTCTTCCTGCGCGTGGGAGACCGGCTCGTCTTTCGCAGCGGCAGCGGGGTGCACAGCGGGCGCTGGGCCTTGCAGCGGCTGTCGTTTAACATCAACGACGCGGGCATTATTGCCGAAGTAGCCCGCGAAGGCCGCCCTAAGGTCAGCGGCGATATCGTGCGCGACAACTGGGAACCGATTGGCCCCGGCGTCGAAGACACACGCAGCGAGATGACCGTCCCGATCCGCATGGGATCGCACATCCTGGGCGTGTTCGATATCCAGAGTTATGAGGTCGAAGGCTTCAGCGAAGACGATATCGCGCTCATCCAGGCCCTGGCCGACACGGTTGCCATTGCCCTGCGCAACGCCAGCCTCTTCGCCAACGAGACGCGCCGCCGCATGCTGTGTGAAACGCTGCGTGAACTGAGTACCGTGCTCGGCTCATCACTGGACCTCAACGCTGTGCTGGATGGCATCCTGGTTGGATTAGAGCGCGTGGTCGATTACAGCGCGGCGCTGATCCTGCTGCTCGATGCGGAACACGATCTCTACCAGGTGAATGCGGCGCGCGGCAATATCCTGGACCCGGAGTCGGAAGCGTGGGACGAGACACTGCGATCCGAAGATGCCAACAGCGAATCGCTGATCGACCTGCTGCACCGCCTGAGCGTCTACCCGGAACAGGTGCAAAACGATCCGCACGATGAAATTTTTGTGCCGCTGACCGTCGCCGGAGATTTGATCGGCTACCTCATTTTGGAGCGTGTCGGGCCGGACCGTTTTACGCCGGAAGATAACGAGATTATCAACACCTTCGCCAATCAGGCCGCCGTCGCCATCACCAACGCCCAGCTTTATATGGCGCAGCGCGAAGAGGCGTGGGTCTCGACGGCGCTGCTGCAAGTCGCCGAAGCCACCGCCCGCGCGACCAGCCTGGACGAAGTACTCACCACAGTGGCACGTATTACGCCGCTGCTGGTGGGGGTGGAATGGAGCGCCGTGCTGCTGGCGGACGATCCCGATACGTTCCGCGTGGTCGAAGTCGCCGGGACGCGCCCCGATATTGCCGCCGGTATGCAGGGTTACAAGCTGACGCCGCTGGCATGGCCCCCGCTGGCGCAGCTTAAGCAGGACGGGCATCCCCTACTGCTCACCAGCGAGACGCCCAAACCCGCTGATATTCCCATGGATTTCGACATCGGGCAGGGCGTGATCCTGCCGCTTTTTGCCAAGGGTGAGGTGATGGGCCTCATCCTGATCGGGCAGAGCGACGGCACAGAGCCGATGAGTGATCGTAAGATCGAGCTGATCAACGGCATCGCCAATCAGGCCGCCCTGGCTATCGAAAGCGCGCAGTTATTCGCCGCCCAGCAGGAAGAAGCCTGGGTGACAACCGCGCTGCTGCAAGTCGCCGAAGCCGTCAACACGCAGATCGACCCCGACCAGAGCCTGGAAACCGTCGTCCGGCTGACTCCCCTGCTGGTGGGTGTCGAGCGCTGCGGCGTCATGAAATGGCACGCGGATCGCAACTCCTTCGGGGGTGGGCCGTCGTGGGGTCTGACACCCGAATTCAAAGCGGAGTTCTCCAATCTGGCGCTGAAGTCTGGACGAGAACCGTTTCCTGAGTCTGCTGGTCGATTCTGGCGAGCCGACCTCCGCCGGGGTGGGCACCAATACCTCCCTGCCGCCGACGCTCCAGCAGATTTTTGAAAGCCCGGCCCTGCTCGGCCTGCCGCTGATCGCGCGCGGTCATCTCGTCGGGGCGATGCTGGTTGACCATCCGGCGCTCGGAGGGCAGATCGACCAGCGGCGGCTGAATATCCTGAGCGGAATTGCCCACCAGACGGCACTCGCCCTGGAAAATGCCCGCCTGCAATCCGAAGCGACTACCGCTGAACGGATGGAGCGGGAACTTGAAGTGGCGCGCGGCATCCAGACAAGCTTTTTGCCCGACAAATTCCCCATCGAACCGGGCTGGGAAGTGGCGGCTTTCTACCGCGCGGCGCGGCAGGTCGGCGGCGACTTTTACGACTTCTTCCCGTTGGATGACGGACGCTGGGCAATGGTCGTCGCGGACGTAGCCGATAAAGGCGTCCCGGCAGCGCTCTTTATGGCCCTGAGCCGCACCCTGCTGCGCGCTGTCGGAACCAGCCGCCGCGAACCCGCCGAATCGCTGATCCGCGTTAATGAGCTGCTGCTGCGCGATACGCGTTCCGATCTGTTTGTCACCATCTGGTACGGCCTGTGGGACCCAACGACGGGGCGCATCCATTATTGCAGCGCCGGGCACAACCCGCCCCTGCTGGTCCGCGCCGATGGCAGCTCCGAGCAGCTTCACTCGCGCGGGATTGCTCTGGGCGTGATGCCAAGCATCAAGTTGGCCGAAAATGAAGTTTTCCTGAAGCCGGGTGATATGCTGATTGCCTACACCGACGGCGTGACCGAGGCGATCCGCGAAGATAAAACGGCGTTCGGCGTGGTCGGCCTGCAATCAACCGTCGTCTCGCAGCGCCACAAGACCGCCCAGGAATTGGCCCGCAACGTCCTTAAGGCCGTTGATGGCTTCGTGTCCGGCGAACCGCAGTTTGACGACCTGACCATGATCGTCCTCAAGCGCGAACTGAGCGCAAAATAGAAAAACACCGAGCGCCGTGCCGCTCACCCAGCATCGCGCCTCTGTTTTTTCTCCGCACTCTCCATAGTGAGCTTATCTTATTCGGGATCCTACACTTTTTCGCGCATCCAATCCGCCATCAGATCCAGTGCGCCCGAAGCAAACTGCACGTTATACATCAGCGTGTGCATCTCGCTGGCGGTCATACCACTGGGCCGCGCCGTCTCCAGAAACAGCTTGTGATTGGCGTTGGGGATCACATGAATTTGGTAATCGGGGTGCTGGCTTTCTAACATCGCCTCTTTCATCCGCGCCACGCTTTCCCCGACAGGCAGCACGTTATCCGTCTCGCCCCACACGAACAGCAGCGGGCATGACAGTTTTCGGCAGACATCCCGCGTTTCAAAACCGCCCTCGGCCCACGTCGCCCGATCCTCGGCTTTGACCTCCTGCGCGTTCAGGATCGGCGGGACAGCCTGCAATCCCGGCGCGTGATCTTTCCGTTTCGGCAAGCGCTGCAGTTCTTCGCTGGTATTCACCGCTTCGATTACGGCAGGTAGATCATCGTCCCACTGCCCATAGACGGCGTACTGGTAGACCAGTCCCCAGAAGCGCTCGATCAGCGCGACTGCTTCCGGCGATGCCCCCAAATCGCGCACGACGTTGGTTCGCCGGATTTGCTCCTGGCGGGCTGGCGTAACGCCCAGCGTGGACAGCATGACCACAAACGCCGCATCACCGACCCTGGAAGCTGCCAGCGGCGCGACCATGCCGCCGTTGCTGTAGCCCCAAAATCCCACGCGATCCGGCTGGATGACCGGATGAGCCTGCAAAAAGCGGTACACCGCGGCAGCATCCTCGGACAGGGGGAACATCTGCGAATAAAGCTGCTCCCCGGTGGACTCGCCCGATCCGCGTTTATCGTAGATCAGCGCGGCGATACCCCGCTGCACGAAAGGCACTGCGTACAGGCGGTAGAAGTCCCGCTGCGATGTATCCGAACCATGACAGATCACCACGCCGGGAAATAGCCCTTCCCCGGGTGGCAGCAGAAGTGTTCCCGCCAGCACATAATCCGCCACCGGAATCGATACGGGCTGTTCGCGATAAGCATTCAGGCGAGGGGCGGTGCTAACTGCGCCATCCGAGCCCGAAAACGCCAGCGCCCCATCCTGAAAGGAGAGTGCCTCACCATGCACAGCCATAAACGAGGACGGCCCTATCGGAAACATCCGCATGACGCGATCTCCGTCCTGGTAGAATGTGATCCAGGCATGTTCGCGGCAGTCCTGCGCCACCTGGATCGTCCGCGTCGGGCTGAGTTCATAAATACCCATCATCCTTTTGAAGCGCTTCTCCGACAGAGGGAAGACACGGTGCAGGGCCAACTGCCCGGAACGGCTGCCGGATACCTTCCCCGTGATCGACCCCTGCAGCAATCTACCGTCAAAGGACAGCCTGCCGGATGGATCACGGAAGACCCAGCGCATCCGGGATACGCCCGCCGCCAAGTCTTCCGCGGGGATGTGAAACAAAAACTGGTTGGGATAGTCGAACAGCGCGGTGCCGTTCTCAGTGAAAACCGCGTGGACAAATTCGGCGTGGTCGCCAGTATGCAGCATGCCGACCCATTCACCGATCAAATCCGGGGAAACCGTCACCGTGATACCCTCCTGCTCACATCGTCACAGGACATTATACGGTTATTGTTGTGGTTCATTCACAGGCAGCAACGCGCCCCGCGGCTATCCGTATAGATTAGATGGGACTTGTCTATGCAAGGAGACCATTGCATGAAGAAACGTTTTGTCTATGGCTTGCTGATCGTGCTGCTGCTGACCGTTCCCGGCGTTTATGCCCAGGACGACACTAAGATGCCGCCGCAGAGCTACAGCGAAGTCGAAGGCCAATACACGGCACTGGAAACAGAAGCCGTGACTCAGAGTGAAGAAGTCGTCGATCTGTTCCTCACTGGCGACATAACCACGCTCTACGGGCGGCTCACGCCTGATTTTCAAGCTCTGGTCACGCAGGAGCAGATCGAGCAGGCTTACCAGCAGCTTACCGCCGTCGCGCCCATTGGTGAGCGGATCGATTATCGCCTGATGAGCGCCGGAGGATCGAGCGCCTACATGGCGGTGCACACCTGGGGTGACCAGCAGATTACCCTGGCGGTAGCGATCAACGCGGACGGTGCGATCAGCGGTCTGAACCTTCAACCTGTGACGCAGCTTCCCGACGATCCGGCAGCCGGTTATCACAGTGCGGTCAGCTTCCGCCTGCCCTTCGACGGTCTGTGGTATGTTGCCTGGGGTGGCGATGATGAACTGCATAACTATCATGTGGTGGCAGCGCCGCAGCGCCATGCCTATGACTTCCTGGTGTGGAAAGATGGCAGCACCTTTACGGGCGATGGCACGAAACCGGAAGATTATTACGCTTATGGTCAGCCCGTTCTCGCCCCGGCAGATGGCACAGTCATCACCGTTGTGGACGGTCTGCCCGATCAGGTTCCGCAGACTGGCTCAGACCCCGCGCACGCGGCGGGTAATCATGTCGTGATTCAGGTCGCGGAGCAGGAATACCTGTTCATCGCCCATATGCAGCCGGGCAGCATCCAGGTCAAGGAGGGCGACGTAGTAACCGCCGGGCAGATAATCGGGCGCTGTGGCAATTCCGGCAACACGTCCGAGCCGCATATTCACATCCACCTGCAAGACCAGCCGCAGATGTTCACCACCGACGAATCCGGCGCGATCACGGGTATGACGGACGCCATCGGCCTGCCGCTCGAATTCTCGAATATGCTCGTCAACGGCGAACCCGTCGCCATTGGGGAACCGCTCGGCGGGCAGTTCGCCCAGCAGGGCGACTAGGCTCATTATTTCCTCTGGTTACTTCCGAAGCGGGACGCTATACTGGTCCCGCTTCCCTTTTGTTGCATCAGACCAGGATCAACCCAATGCTTAAATCGATGGTACAAAAAATCGCGGACAGGTTCGAGGTGCGCATTCTCGGTAAGGAACATTACTTGCTGCTCGATCACGATATGGAGCCGGAATTTAAGGCCATTTATCAGCGCTGCCAGCCCTATACCATGACCTCCATCGAGCGCATGTACGCGCTCTTTAATGCCGTCCGGTACGTCGTCTCTGCCGATTTGCCCGGCGCGTTTGTCGAGTGCGGAGTTTGGCGCGGCGGCAGCATGATGCTGGTCGCGGAAACGCTCAAGCTGCTGGGCTGTACGGATCGCCCGCTTTACCTCTACGACACATTCAGGGGGATGAGCAAGGGAACCGCCAGGGATGTAACCTTCAAGGGGACAAGTTTCGGCAAGTGGTTCCGCTTTAAACCAGACGAGGAATATGTCGTCAGCGAAAATATGAGCGTCTCGCTCATCGTGCCGCTTGATGTTGTCCGGCATAATCTCGCTCAGACCGGCTACCCGCTCGACCAGATGGTGTTTGTCGAAGGCAAAGTCGAAGATACCATTCCGGCAACCATCCCGGCGCAGATCGCCTGTCTCCGCCTGGATACAGACTGGTACGAATTGACCTATCACGAGCTCGTCCATCTGTTCCCGCTGCTCGTATCTCGCGGCGTCCTGATCATTGATGACTACGGGCATTGGCAGGGATCGCGGGAGGCAACTGATCAGTATGTTGCCGAGCAGCAGATTCATATGCTCATGCAGCGGGCCGACTATACCTGCCGCGTTGGGATCAAATAGCCAGCTAGTCCAGCCACGTCCCGGTGATAAATTCGGTTGTGCCCATCCCGCGATCAAACAGCGATATCCGCACGCCATCCTCCCCGAAGGTGACGCGGATCGCGTAGTTCTGGGGTGCACTGAGGGCCTGCGCGCTAATCGTGAATGTGTCCGCGTCGGTCCATTCGCCCTTGAGCGCCATC
Source organism: uncultured Chloroflexia bacterium (assembly GCA_963753545.1). GTDB lineage: Bacteria > Chloroflexota > Anaerolineae > Aggregatilineales > Aggregatilineaceae > CAVWCQ01. The sequence continues at coordinate 1,806,414 of CAVWCQ010000008.1, read as the reverse complement.
GATGATCCAGCCAGCGCATTCACGCGGTAAATGCCGTCCAGCCCGACGGAAAGAGTCAGCGAGCCGTCCACCACAATCCGCGCTTCGCTGCTGCCCGCCTCGAAGCCAAACGCGCCCGTATGCCAGCCGAGACTGTTTTCGCCAAACCTCAGGGTCCGGCCCGATGCAGCGGCGGCAGTCTCCGGCAGCGGCGTGATGGGCTGGGCCGCCGGGTGCGCCCAGGCATCCAACTGTGCTTGCAGCACCGCCATGCCATCGGGATTGGGCGGCAGCGGATCATCCGACTCCACCGCAGGCAGAATATAGTCGTTGAGCAGCCATTCCGGAGCCTCAAATTCGCCCCAGTTCAGCGCGGCAACCGTCACCACAATCAGGTTCTCATCCGGTACGACAATAATATCTTCGCCGCCGTAGCCTAACGCCATAAAATAGCCGTTTTGATCCACCCACCACAGGTAGCCGTAACCATCGGACAGCATGGTTGGCCCGGCCTGAATCTGCTGCTGCGTCGCCGCTGTGACCCAGTCAGCGGGCAGAATTGGCTGTCCATCCCACACGCCATTGTTCAGATAGAGATAGCCGAGTTTCGCCATATCGCGCGGAGTCAGCGACAACCCGGAACAGCCCCAGGCGATCCCCTGTGGATCAGATACCCAAAACCACTGCCTGATTCCCAGCGGCTCGAACAGGTGCTCGGCGGCAAATGCCTCGGTGGGCTGTCCGGCAGCCTGCTGGAGAATGGCCGAGACGAGATGCGCGCCGCCACTGTTATATTCAAACCGCGTACCCGGATTCGTGACGATTGCCCTATCCAGCATGAACTGTGTCCAATCCGGCGACTTGTACATCTCGTAAAACGGGACAAAGTCGCCGCCCATCGTGCCATCGCCCCATTCGAACCCGCCGCTCATCGTCAGCAGGTTTTCGAGTGTGAGCGCGCGCTTCCGATCATCCAGATGAGCCGCTGTGCGATCCGGGAAAAAGCCAACGACAGGCTGATCCAGACTGCGAATATCACCCTGCCCCAGCGCGATCCCGACCAGTGTCCCGGTGAAGCTCTTGGTTGCGGATCGCAGTTCGTGCAGCATATCGGGGCTGTAGGGATACTGGACCATCTCCGCGACCACATAGCCATTACGAATGATCAGCATACTGCGCATGTTGAACCCACGCCGGGCCATATAAGCGAACAGGTCCGCCAGCTTTGAGGAATTCATACCCTGTTCTTCCGGGGTGGAGGTGCGCCATCCGTCTGTGGGCCAATAGCGCTCGTCCTGCCGGGCTGCCGCGGGCATAGCCGCCGCTCCTACCACAACCAGGAGCAGCACGATCAACACAGTTAGGCGCTTCATAGCCTCTCCTGTTCTTGTTTTTCCTTTGCGATCTTTGCGCTCTTTGCGGTGGGATTGTTTTTTGGGGTTTCACAGGGCGCTTCAATGGTCACTATAGGAGAAATTAGGGCTTAAATCATCAGCCTTCCGGTCAATAGTCCGCCTGCTACACGTTCTATATGGCACTGGCACAAGTTTTTTATGACAAATCCGACTTTGGACGGATGACTGCAAACCGAATTACTCCTATCGTATCGGAATGTCACATTTTTCACAAACAGAGGAGAACACCCTATGCAACACCTGATGCAAGGCACGATGCTCACGCCCGCCGACATCGGCTATGACGCGGCTCGCAAGAGTTGGAACCTGTCGTATAACCTGCACCCCGCCCTGATCGTGATGGCCCACAGCACGGCGGACATCGTGCAGGCGGTGAGTTATGCTCGCGACAACCACATGACCATCGGCGTGATGGCATCCGGTCACGGCCCATCGGTGCTTGACGGGAATACGCTGCTGATCAACACCTCGCAGATGACCGATGTTCGTATCGATGCTGAGACGTGTACAGCCTGGATCGAGGCTGGGGCAAAATGGGGCAAAGTGTTGGAAGCGGCCCAGGCGGTGGGGCTGGCTCCCCTGCTCGGTTCATCCCCCGATGTCGGAGCGGTTGGCTATACGCTCGGCGGTGGGATGGGTTGGCTGGCCCGCAAATATGGTTTGGCGGCTGACAGCGCGCTGAGCTTCGAGTTGGTCACCGCCGACGGGCAGCTTCTCCGGGCGAACGCGATGGAGAACCCTGAACTCTTCTGGGCACTGCGCGGCGGAAGCGGCAGCTTCGGTGTGGTCACCAGCATGGAAGTGCAGCTTTACCCGGTGACAACGGTTTACGGCGGCAACCTGATCTACCCGGCGGAAGCTGCGCGCGAGGTCTACACCCATTACCGCGAGTGGATCGCCGCCGTGCCCGACGATCTCACCTCGTCCATCAGCCTGATGAACTTTCCACCGCTCCCCCAGATCCCTGAATTTCTGCGCGGACAAACGGTCATCATGGTGCGCGGCTGCTACAGCGGCCCGGTTGAAGAGGGCGAAAAGCTGCTCAACCAGTGGCGGGCCTGGAAGACGCCGATGGCGGATCACTTCGGCCCCATGCCCTTCAGCCAGGTAGCCGCGATCAGCCAGGACCCAACCGATCCCATGCCCAGCCACGTCACGGGCCTATGGCTCAAGGACCTCAGCGATCCGGTGATCGATATCCTGTTGGAACACGCCATCACGCACAACGGGCTGGTCGCGTCCGAAATTCGCCATGTGGGCGGCGCGGTCGCCAGGGCCAGGCATGGGGCTTCCGCCTACAGCCACCGCGATGCGACATTGATCTTCCAAATGGTCAGCCTGACTCCGACGCCGGAAGCATGGCTGGGTTTGAAGCAATATACGGAGATGATCAAGCAGAAGTTAGCTCCCTACGCGACGGGCGGCGTTTATGCCAATTTCCTGGAGGGCCAGGATAAAGTGAACCTTGCGCGCAGCGCCTTTACGCCAGAGGTCTACCAGCGGCTGTCCGAAATCAAAGCGCAGTATGACCCGGAGAATATGTTCCGCTTCGGCCTGAACATCATCCCCGCACACTCATAAACAGGAAACCAACGAGGGGCGATCCTGGCTAGCAAGCGAAGGATCGCCTCTCAATTGCGCTGTCCCCAGTTGTCAAACGGCATGCACTCCCCTGTCGCGGGGTTGTACTCGGCCCGCCCACCGTAACAGGCCGTTGGCAGCGGATTGCCATTTTCGTCCAGGCGGTTTTTGTTGATATCGTTCAGATCGACCCGTTCAGGCGACAGCACCGTGACGCAGTGAATCGCCGTCAGCGGGTGAATCGGCTGCCGCGGCTGAAGCAGCGCCGCGTCGGGGTTGAAGGCATTGTAGACAAGGCGGCTGATCTCCTCGATCAGTTCCCAACTGGCAATCGTCGGCAGGTTGTTGCCATCCGTGTCCCGTTCCCAGGTATAAACGACCAGCACGTAATCTCCGCCCGGCGAAAAGACGATTCCGGCGTCGGCGCTTGTTTCGAACCACCAGCCGTTTTTGTGCGCGACCCTTGTACCCGGCGGAACACCCAACTCGATCAGGCGATCAATGCGGTTACCACTCATGATCTCGATCATCTGCTGGCATTCGGTCTGGGTAAAATGGTCGGGATCAACGGCCCGCAAGCCGCTGCCATGAGTTCGCGCAGTCGTTAATCTCCGTCAGCAGCAGACCTATATCCTGGGCGGTGGTCTGGGCATTGAGATCGGGATTGGTATTATAGGCCGTGTTGGCGGGTGTGTCGGGCAGGCAGACGGCGGCGGTATAGTGCAGCGTGGGATCGCCCACTTCGAGCGGGGCATCGATGAAGGTGTGTTCCGCGCCGAGCCGCTGGACCAGACAGGAAACCTGATTCAGCCCATCGAGCATCATGGCCTTGTCCGTACCAAACGCGCCAGTGCTTTCGATCAATAAATTGGAGGCGTTATTGTTGCTGCACAAGAGCGACTCGGTGAGCAGGTAGGCGATATCGGGCGCAGGTGTGTCCGCGTTGGCGCGGAAGACATTGATCATGATCGGAATCTTGATCGTGCTGACGGCGCTGTGCGGCACATCCGCCAGAATGGAGACTTCCTGACCCGTCCCCAGGTCCATGACATAAACCGAGGCCAGGCGGTCCGGATTTTTAGCGAAGTCGTGGGCCACGATCAGGCTTTGAATGCGCTCCTGCAAGGTGGGCAGCACCTGCTCGGCGGGTAAAACGTCGCTCACAGGCAGAACAACCTGACGCTGTGCTGCGTCTGGCTGGCGCAAGGCCGCGTCGATCAGACGCGCCGCCTGATCCATTTCCAGGTGTGTACCGGATCTGCCCTGCTCGATGGTCAGCGTCACCAGACTGAAATCCGCCTGCCCCGGCTCAAAATCATACCGCGCGGCGATATCCGCCAGATAAACGCGCAGGCTGTCCACATCATAGCCCAAACGCAGCGGCACGTCTCGCGTTTGCGCAAGCGGGCGATTCCACAAGTAGTCCCAGAATCCGCCCCAAAAATCGCGATCCGGCTGGGCCACTGGTTCCACATGAAAATCAACCGCCGGAGGAAGCAATTCGATCACGCTGGAACCATAGATACAGGTAGATTGGCTGCTCCAGCCGCCGCGTCACTTCCGCCGCTGAGCCGCTGATCGGCAGCCCGTCCACCGTGAATCGTGTCGAGACGGTCAGGCGGTTATAACGGATGAGTTCAACCAACAGACCAATGCCAGCCGCAAACAGCAGGAGCGAGGAGGTGATCACCAGCAGCGGCAGATGCACGCGCCGCCGCTCCTCGCGCAGATAGCCGTATGCCATGCTGCCCCCTCCCACAAACGAAAAAACAGGCTCACTAACAAACTTTTAGAAAAAATTAGTTGATCACTTCGCCGTCGTGAGCGATCCGCTACCCCCCCTTTTTCGGTTTCATGACTAACCGTTTCCTAACCCTGCACAAGCTTTCGTTTTGATCGATTTTCAGCGGATTGTATTACTGCTCAATCCTACAGCCACACTGCACAGCAAACCGCTACTCTTAGTTTATACCCAAACTGTCCACAAAATACTCCTTTAAAGTTGAACCTTAAGTACTATTTTGAAGATATAGGAGAAAAAAAAGTGCATAACAGCCCTGGTCTGTTGAAAAACTATGCCTGTTCATGCCTCGGATCAGGTTCGTCCGTTAGCGATAAGCTTTAGGGTAGGATCAAAATGTATTTCACCAAACAAAAAAGGCGTGTCTGACGACACGCCCGTAATCTGTCTTTCTCCCAGGTGCTGTTAGTTGTTCTGCCCCCAGTTGTCAAACGGCAGACACTGGCCTGTGCTGGCATTATAGTGCGCCGCACCTCCATAACAGGCTGTAGACAGCGGGTTGCCGTTCTCGTCCAGGCGATTCGCGTTGATATCGTTCAGATCCACGAGATCGGGCGATAGGACTGTGACGCAATTGATCGCCCCGTTGGGGTTGATCGGCTGGCGAGGTTCGAGCAGCGGCTCGCTCGGGTTAAAATAGTTGTAGACGAGTTCGGCTTACTTCTTCGATCAATTCCCAACTGGCAAGCGTGGGCAGGTTGTTGCCGTCCGTGTCCAGTTCCCAGGTATACATGACCAGCACGTAATCACCGCCGGGCGAAAAAACGATAGCGGCGTCGGTGCTAGTTTCGCCGCCCCAGCCATTCTTATGCGCGACCTTTGTGCCCAGAGGTACCCCCAGCTCGATCAGGCGGTCAATGCGATTGCCGCTCATCAATTCGATCATCTGCTGGCATTCCGTCTGAGTAAAGTCTTCGGGGTAGATCGCCATCAGGCCGCTGCCATGATAGGCGCAGTCGTAAATCTCGGTCAGCAGCAGGCCCATATCATCGGGGGTCGTCTGCGAGTAGGCGTCGGGATTGGTATTGTACGTGGTATTGGCGGGTGTATCGGGGCGGCAGACGGCGGCTTCATATTCATAAGAACGGTCCGCCACATAAAGCGGCGCGCTGATATAGGTATGCTCCGCGCCCAACCCCTGCGCCGTACAGGAGACTTTGTTCAGGCCGTCGCGCATCATCAATTCGGCATCCGCCGCCGTGCCCGTACCCTGGATCAAAAAGTTGGATGATGCGTTGTTGCTGCACAACAGCGACTCGGTCAGCAGATAGGCGGTGTCAGGCGAAAGCGAGGTGAGGTTATAACGGAAGACGTTGATCATGATCGGAACCTTGATCGTGCTTACCGCGCTGTAGGCCACATCGCCCAAAATGGAAACTTCGTCGCCCGTCTTCAGGTCCATCACATAAACCGAGGCGAGCCGTTCCGGGTTGTTGACAAAATTACGCGCCGTAATCAAGCCCTGGATCGCCTGCTCTAACGAAGTACCACCCTGCTCCATCGAGGATAGTTCAGTAACCGGGAGAATAATGCGGCGGCTGGCGGCGGCTGGCTGGCGCAGGGCCGCGTCGATCAACTGGATCGACTGCTCCACATCCAACTGCTTGCCCATCGCGCCGTGCTGCAAGGTGAGCGTCGTCAGGCTGAAGCCCGCCTGCCCCGGCTGGGCATCGTACCGCTGGGCGACGTCGGCCAAAAATGTGCGCAGTTCATTTTCGTCGTAATCCGCATCCAGTCCGACATCGCGCGTTTCCCCAGTGGTGACCGGGCGATTCCACAGGTAGTTCCAGAAACCGACCCAAAAATCGCGGCGCGGTTTGGCTTCGGCCAGCATCGCTTCCGAATTGACATGGAAACCGATCTCAGAGGGGAACAGCTCGATCAGGCTCGATCCGTACATGAGATAGATGGGCTGCTCGACGTAGATTTGCTCCAACCGCCGCTGCCGGGCCGCGTCCAAATCCAGCCCATACATCGAGACCCCCGCCACCGTAAGATTGGTGGGCAGCGTATCTTTGACATTGCTGTACTGGACCAGGACGATCATGCCCCAGACGATCCCCGCCAGCAGCAGCAGGGACGACAGGATTTCCAGCAGCGGAACCTGAATTTTGCGGCGGTTTTCCCGTAAATAGCCGTAGTCCACCCTATCTTCTCCTCAATAAATCGCGCTTGCTTTTCTCCCGCTCCCGGCGGTGATTTATTTCTTTCCGCGTGCTACCCACTCAAGCGCAGCCCGGATCGCCTGCCCGTAAATCGCGACCAGCGGCGGCAGATCATCGCACGAAAACCAGCGATAGTCCAGCAGTTCCCGGTTGAGCCGTATCGTCTGCCCGTCACCATCCAGGGCCATCAGGAAAACAATATCCATGTGATGATGCAGTTCGGGCGTGCGCTGGATCAGCAGCGGGGTAACGGCCCGCACATGCAGCCCGGTTTCCTCGCGGTATTCGCGTTCTGCCGTCCGCGCTGGATCCTCGCCGCGCGCGATCCAGCCGCCGGGCAGCCCCCAGGGCCGGAAGGTGTGGAAGATATGTTCGACCAGTAACACCCGTTCAGCAAATTCATCCAGCAGCACGCCAATCACGCCCACCGAGAAACGCGGCTGCCATATCCGGTAGACGAACTGCACAGCCCGCCCACTCCAGGGGAAGCGGCGCATAACAAGCGCCAGCCGGCGGCGCGCCCCGGTTTGGCGGGCAGCACTCTCACGATTGTCGATCAAATGGACTCCTGAAACACGAAGAGGCCAGGCAAGATGATCTGCGCATGGCCCCCCTTATTTGGCCGCGTAGTGTACCGCGCCGCCCGGCGAAATGCCAAATCAGCGCAGAAGATGTAGAATACAAACCAAATTCTTACCAGCACGTAGTCCTGACGCTGCGCGCTAATCGCACAGCCGTGCTATACTTGCGCTGTGGGAAACTTTACTGAGGAAGAGCTGCATGGATTCTGCGCCTGAATTTCTGAATCTGTTCGTTGAGCCGACCGGGGAGCTGATCTACTTCCTGGCAGTGATCGCCATCACTCAGGCGGCTCTGTTTATGGCGCTGGGTCAGCGTCTGCGCGGCTCCGGCGAAAAGGCAGCCGGGCGCTATGCAGTTCTGCTGACAGCCATGCTCATCGCCTGGATTTCGCTGATGGGTGGTGCGCTGTATACCCTGGTCACCGATGTGCCCGACGACGCCATTCTGCCGCCGCTCGAACGAGCGATCAATGCGGTGGTGATCGTCCTTGCCAGCGCCGCGCTGCTTGCCGCTGACAGTGACCGGCCCGAGCGCCGCACCTGGAGAACGACCGCGATCATCTGTCTGCTGCTGATCGGCGCATATGTGGCAACGGCGATATCGTGGTACGGTCAGGCCGATAACAAGGACTTTAACGAGCATTATCTCGGCTTCATGTGGACGCTCGTTCCCGGTATCATGATTATTACGTCGATTGCCCTGCTGCTAACCCGCTACCACAACACGGCGGATATTCCTCTCAAACTGGTCTTCTTCCTGCTTTTACTGGCTGGTTATTCCTACACAACCGCCCGCATCAGCGCCGAAAATCTGGACGGCGACACATCTGGAGCGCTGCGGCTGGGTTTCCTGGCGGCGCTGCCTATGTTCGCCACGATCATCTACCGGCTGGTGATCGACCAGTTGAGCGTCGCCATTGATGAGGTATCGGAATACGCGGAGGCAGTCTCGAAACCGCAGCCCGCCGTCGTCCTGCCGGAAATCGCCCGTCCCGTCCGGCCCAGCGGCTTTATGGCCCAGTCGGAGTTGATGACCCTGCTCAAAGCGCTGGGCATGATGCTGGAAAAAGAAGACCCGGCGGCCCTCCCCAAGCAGATCGTCAGCGCCGTCGCCAATGTCCTCAAAGCGGACGTCGCGGTGCTGGCTGTCAAGCAGGATCAGGCATGGGCCGATGTCATTGCCGCCTACGATCATATCCGCCAGAACGCGCTCCCTGGGCTGGTCCTCAACCTGGAAGAACAGCCGACGTTGGTCAAGGCCGCGCAGGACCGTTCGCAGATGACCCTGCTGCCCAAGACCAACCTCGATGAACTGGTCGATTTTTACACCCGGCTCGACATCGGGCAGGTCGGCCCGGCTTATATTCAGCCCTTGATGCGCTCCGGCAAGGTGGTCGGTGTGCTGATCGTTGGTTTGCCCTACACCAACCGCGAACTGCTCGACGGTGAGCGCGTCCTGCTCGAAGGGTTGGCTCCCGTCGCGGCGCGGCTGCTCGTGCTCAGCCAGGCGGTACAGGCGTCCAGAGCCGAAGAGGACAGCCGCCGCATTGAAGCCGTTGTCACCCGTGGCGAAGAAGGGGAAGAGACCCCGCAGACCGCCCGCCAGGAAATGCAGGCCGGGCTGGAACTTGCCCAGCAGCAGATTCTCGAACTCAGCGGGCTGGTGCGCGATCTTCAGGTCGAATTGGATTACGAGCGCAGCCGCCTGGCGCAGGTGCTGGCGGATAGTGGCGGCGCGGATCTGAGCATCACGCAGCGGATTGACGCCCTTTCGCGCGAACGGCACGAACTGGCCACCGAGCGCGAACGCCTCTCCCTGGCCCTGCAAGAAGCGCAGGCGACCCTGGTCAGCGCCACCGGGGAGAGCGATCAGGATGTTTACAGCGCCATGATCGACAATCTCCGGCGCGAGCGCGACGAGCTTCAGGTCCAGAAAACCAAGCTGGAACGCAACCTGGACGATATCCGTTCGGCGCGCGAAACAGCCGTTCCCGGCGCGCTGCGCGAAATGCTCGAAGAACTCAGCACCGACAAAGCGCGTCTGTCTGCCGAGCGCGACCAGATGAAGACGGAACTGGACACCGTGCAGGATCAGCTTCGCTCGCTGGGAATCGAAGGCGGGCCGATGGCCGTCGCCCAGGCTCTCAGCAAGCTCACCGAAGAGCGCGCCTATTATAAAACCCGCGCCGAACGCTCCGCCCAGGAGCGCGATCTGCTGCTGGCGGAACGCGCCAAACTGGAAGATCGTATCCAGCGCGAGACCGAACGCGAAGCTCAGTTAGCCGCCCTGGAAGGCGATATCCGCCGCCTGGCAACCGACCGCGAAGCGCTGATCAAGAGCCGTGACGCGATGCGCGCCGAACGCGACGATCTGCTGAAGGCCCGCGAAGACTGGCTCGACCAGCGCACCCGCCTGCTGGCTGAACTGACCGGAGTTCAGGCCGAACTGGACGACACGAATTTTGCCATCCAGAAGGCGCACGAAGAGACGATGGGTCTCAGCGAGGAACACGCCGCCTTTGAAGGCGAACGCGCCCGGCTGCTGGCCAACGTTACGGCTCTGCAAACAGAGCGCGACCAACTCATGGCCCGCGCCGAAGGTGACCGCGACCTGCTCGAACAGTTGGGAGCGGATGGCGTCGGCACGCTGAAGGGCATGATTGATGAACTGACGCACGAACGGCAGGCGCTCGAAGAGCAGTTGATCCAGGCCCGCAACGACATGGACCTGATCAGCCACCAGATCAGCCGCCCGCCGAGCAGTTCCAGTACCCAGGCAACGCGGCCCATCGCGCCGGAAAATTCCGACGTGATCCTGTCGATCTCGCAGGAACTGCGCACACCGATGAGTTCGATTATGGGCTACACCGACCTGCTGCTCAGCGAATCGGTGGGCATCCTCGGCGCATTGCAGCGGCAGTTCCTGCAGCGCGTTCAGGCCAATATTGACCGGCTGAATCACCTGATTCAGGATCTGGTCAGCGTCACGGCCCTGGACTCGGACAGCCTGAAACTGCAACCCGCCACCATCGATATGCTGGAAGTGATCGAAGACGCGATCACCGCCGCCGGGAACCAGTTCCGCGAAAAGAGCATCACGCTGCACATGAATCTGCCGGAAAAAGTGCCGCCGCTGCGCGCGGATCGGGACGCCATGTATCAGGTGATGATGCAGCTTCTCTCGAATGCTTATCTCGCCTCGCCCCAAAACGGCGAAGTGTCGATCAGCGCCTGTTACAAACCGAGTCTGATCCCGCCCGTCGGATCGCCTTCCATCGCCGCCGGTCAGCCCGTTGATGCGATTTATGTCACCGTCACCGACCAGGGAGGAGGCGTCCCGCCGGACGAACAGCGGCGTGTATTCGGACGGCTCTACCGCGCCGATAACCCGCTGATCGAAGGACTGGGCGATACAGGCGTCGGGCTGTCGATTGCCAAGACGCTGGTCGAGGCCCACGGCGGCGCGATCTGGTTGGAAAGCCAGATCGGTACGGGCAGCACTTTCCAGTTTATTCTCCCACTGCTGCCGCAGCGCAGACCTGCGGAGGAGGCATAGATGGACCGCCGCCGCAATCGAGGCAACGAAATGATTGTCGCCCTGGTTGTCGTTGGGACCCTGGCTGTCGCGCTGACGTTTGGCATTATCGTCACGCTGAGCAGCCATGCCGACGAACCAACCGACAGCGACCGGACGAGTACCGCTGTATCATGGTACGCCAGACAAACGCAGCGAGTGATCACCCTGGAAGCGACCAGCGAAGAAGTCGCCATCCTGTCCAGCCCTGCCGGGACGGATACACCAACGCAGCCCGCAGCTAGCGACACAGCGACACAGAAACCATCTGAAACCGCTACCCCAGAACCAGCCCCTACGGATCGCCCGGTTGTGGCTGCCACCGAGGAACCCAGCGAGACGCCCACCGAGCGCCCGACAGAACAACCTGCTGCTACAGAGACGCCCACCGAAAAGCCGGCGGATCAACCAACGCAGCGCCCAACCCAGCCGGTTCCGACGCTCACCCCAACCGAGCGCCCGACCGTTACCGAAACGCCGCGCCCATCCAACACGCCGACGGAGCGCCCCACGTTGACGGCAACTCCGCGCCCGACAAACACGAATACGCCGACGCGCACGCCGCGCCCAACCCAAACGTTCACGCCAACAGCGACTGAGATCAAGGCGACGCTGACCTTCACGCCCTACCCCACGCTAACGCCGAGCATCACGCCGTTTGGGGGCGAACGCACCAATACGCCAGTTCCCAGCGGCTGTACCGTTCCGCAGGGCTGGATCAGCTACACCATCCAGCCGGGCGATACGCTGTTCGCCCTGTCGCTGCGTTTCAAACTGCCCCAGGCGACGCTCGCCGAGGCCAACTGTCTGAACAATGCGGCGAACATCACGGCGGGCCAGATTCTGTTCATACCGCCCGGCAGCAATGTCACGCCCTCGGCCCCGTCCGGGAACGTCCCAGCGGGTAATGCCCCATCGGGCAACTACAGCAGTTTCGACTGCGGCAACCCTGCGGCGACGATCAGCAGCCCGGTCGCGGGTACAGTCCTGCGCGGTACGGTTGCCATTTTCGGCACGGCGACCCATCCCGATTTCCAGTTCTACCGCCTCCAGGTATCGGGCGGCGGCACGGGTGATGGTGATTTCGCCACGCTGGATGTCTTTAACACGCAGGTTTCTAACGGGCAGTTAGGCACACTCAACACGGCGGCCTTCGTCCCCGGTGATTACTGGCTGCGCCTGACGGTCGTTGATAACACAGGCAACTATCTGCCGCAGTGTACGGTGCGCGTCCGCTTCGAACCGTAGGACAGCAGTTATTAACCACTCAGCCTATGAGGTTTAGCCGGGCGGCTAATGTTCACCGCCCGGTTTTGTTGTATAGTGCTTGTGCGCCTCACTTCTCAGGAAGGAATCCTATGTTCCGCCCCACCCTTATTCTCGTTTTGCTTGTCTTACTGCTTGGCTCTGCCCTGCCCACCCTGGCCCAGGATAATGAACCAGCCGCCTGTTCCCCGGACTCCGGCACAGTAATCACACGGGAAATAAACAGCGCCGCGCTGGGCGACCACATAAAGAATTATTCCGTTTACCTGCCGCCGAACTGGTGCACCCTGGATGATCTGCCGCTGCTGGTCATGCTGCACGGTTGGAGCGGTGATAACCGGGATTGGGTCGAGTGGGGCCACCTGGACGATACAGCTACCGATCTGATCCTGGCGGGTGAAATCAAACCGCTGGTGATCCTGATGCCCGACGGCGACAACAGTTTTTATGTCAACAGCTATGAGGGCGATTATGAAACGTATATCGTGGATGAACTCGTCTCAGCCGTTGATACTGAATTTCCGACCGCCGCCACGCGGGAGAGCCGGAGCATTGGCGGGCTGAGCATGGGCGGATTCGGGGCGCTCTACCTGGGACTGCACTACTCGGATATGTTCAGCGCCATCGGCATCCACAGCCCTGCCCTGCTCACCCAGGAGGAAGATGCCCCGCCCTATCTCTATGGCTATGACCAGGAATTATTTGATCAGAACAACCCCAGCCGGATCATCGCCCTGGAAGGCTGGCCGGATGATATGCGGTTTTGGATTGATACGGGCACCAACGACGTGTGGAAGAACGGAGTCTACGATCTGATCCCGGTGCTGCTCGATGAACACATCGCCTACGAGATGCACGTCTGGCCCGGTGTCCACGATTGGAGTTATTGGGGTGGTCACGCCGCCGACTATCTCCGCTTCTACGCCGGAATAGAATAAGCTTTCTCCCCTCGCCAGCGACGCCTGGAGAGGGGAAAGCTCAGCCGTTCTTGCTGAGCCGGGGTGAGGTGCTTCTTCCCCACGCCTGACCGACGACCTGTTGCAGAGCAGCAATCACGCGCTAAACTTGGGCCGCTTTACTTAAACGCTGGTTGCGGAGTCCTAATCTTATGCGCGTCCGTTTTGCTGCTCTTATACTATCCGTTCTCGCCCTGCTAATCGCTCTCACCGGAATATGGTCAACCGGGACGTCATCGGCCCAGCAGCCGCCCACTGCCCCACCGACCAATACGCCGCGATCCGCGCCGCCCGCCGCGCCAACGATGCCGCCGACCAACACGCCGCGCTTCACGGCAACACTGGCCCAGCCCACCGCGACTGTCGCGCCATCAGCGACTTTTACACCTCCGGCGACGGCGACGATTACTCTGACTCCAACCGAAACGCCGACCGCCGCGCCGTCGGCGACCGTCACCCCGACGGAACCTGCCGTTCTGCCCACACCGACCATTTATTATCCAGATGTCGTCACTCAGAACGACCAGCAGCCAACCGCCGTTCCAACGGCGATGCCGCGCTTCCGCTCGACAGACGAGAGCGGCAATCCCTACGAAATCCTCAATGTGCTGCTGCTCGGCAATGATGGCGAAGTCGTGCCCACCGATCCGAACTTCCACACGGACACCATGATCGTCGTCTCGATCAACCGCGACACGAACACCGTCAGCATGCTCTCCCTGCCCCGCGATCTGTACGTCTATATCCCGAATTGGGGTATGGGGCGGCTCAATACGGCGTGGTGGTACGGCGCGGCAATTGGCTGGACGGATGGCGGCTGGGGCATGCTGCGCCAGACCATCCTCTACAATTTCGGCCTGGAAGTACACTATTACGCGATGGTGGACTTTAACGGCTTTGAGGAGATCATTAACCGCCTGGGTGGTGTGACGGTTGCCGTAGACTGCCCGATCCGGGACTACCGCTACCAGGGACCCGGTGAAGATAACACACCAGGGCTGGAAGATTATGAACTGTGGACGATGCCCGTCGGCGTGTACAAGATGGATGCCGATCTCGCCCTGTGGTATGCCCGCAGCCGCCACAGCAGCATCGACTTTGACCGGGGACGCCGCCAGCAGCAGATTCTGCGCGCGATGTGGGCGGAGAGTAAGGCGGAAGGCCTGATCACCCAGATTCCTGACCTGTGGAACGACATGACCTCGGTGGTCGAAACCAATATGCCGCTCTCTGAAGTGATCAGCCTGATGCCGCTGGCGCTCAGCATCGAGCCAAACGACATCGAGAATCACTTCTTCCGCAAAGGCATCGAGACGATAGCCTGGCAGCCGCCCAACGGCGACAATGTCCAGCTTCCCGATCCAACGGGCGGCATGGTCCGGTTGATCGAAAACTTCCTGGCCCCACCCACGCAGAACCGCCTGCGGCTGGAAAACGCGCGCATCGAAATCTACAACGGGACGACGAACCCCGACTGGGATATCGTGGCAACGGATCGCATGATCTGGGAAGGGTTTGCCCCCATGCCGGTGGGCGCGGCGGATCGCAGTGACTACGCCGACACGTTGATCTATGACTATACGGGCAGCACCAAGGGCAGCAGCCTCAACGAGATTGCCGCGCTGCTCAACGTCCGCCCCGAAAATATCTTCTACGAGCCGAACCCGGATCGCACCGTGGACTTCAAGATCGTCCTGGGCGGAACCTACAATTCGTGTGTGGATCGCCAGGTGGTTGATCCGGCTACGATGGAATAACACCGCATCGCGGCACACGGACCCCTCTCCCAGCCGCTGCTTCCCATGCCTAGCTGGAGAGGGGTGCTCGAACTTTCTCGGGCGGTGAGGTAGTCGCCCGCACCACAGATTCTTCTAACTCGCCACCTCTGTTAAAAATTCCTCCACCGCCCGGTTGAACTCCTCCGGTCGCTCCATACTCGGCACATGCGCGCTGTCGGGCAAAATCAGCTTCTTCGCGCCCCGGATGCCCGCCACCAGCACGTCCGCCGCCCGCACAAATTCAGGATGATCCAGCGCTCCGACCACGATCAGAGTCGGGACATGAATCTCAGCCAGGCGCTTGGCCGCGGGTGGGTCCAGCGGGTTGAGCGGCTGGTTGTCTGCGATGCCCCACGTCCCGTTTGCCAGCGCGATCCGGTTCATCTCTGCTGCGCGTTGGCGCACAGCGGGATCCACCTGCCCCGGTTCGCGAAACGAGCCGTCAACCCAGATACGAATCTGTAAGTCGGACGCGCGTGCCATGTCGCCCTGCTGAACGGCTCCCATCATATCCAGCAGATAACGCGGCGGCGCGCCCTGCATCTCGAACCCGCCGGGAATAATCGAGACAAGAACCAAACTGGACACCAGTTCCGGGTGTTCGAGCGCCAGATCGAGCGATGCCTCCGCGCCGATTGAACATCCGATCAGGGCAGCGCGTTCAACGTTCAGGGAACGCAGCACCCGCAGCAGATCATCTCGGCGCGATACGGGCCCCGTCGCCGGACTCGACCTGCCGAAGCCCCGCATATCATAGCGGATCACCTGGTAACGCTGCGTCAGGTCACGCCATTGATCGTCCCACATGCCGCTGTCCAGGAATCCCGCGTGGGACAGCACGAGCGTCCTGCCCTGTCCCGCCATTTCGTAATAAAGCTTTCCGTCCGACAACTCCACATAACCCGTGGTTGTCTGAATCATCCACCACTCTCCGATTATCCGTTGACCATTATCTCGATCATACACGAATTAACTGACATCTATTGTCATAATTGCGGCGAAACATGATAGACAAGCCGCCTACACGGTTCTATACTGTTCTTAGACCTGTTGATACAGTGTTGAGGAGGAGTGTGATGGCAGTCATAACACTTTCCCGTCAGTATGCCAGTGGCGGCGATGAGATCGCCGCGCGAGTCTGCGAACTGTTGGACTACCGCTATTTTGACAAGCAGTTGATGGTCAAAGTAGCCACTGAAGTAGGTCTTTCGGAAGGCGAAGTTGTCGATTTTTCCGAGGAACGTTACGAAGTGCGCAGTTTTCTCTCCCGGTTATTCCATGCCGGACCCGGCCCCACCGCGACGATCAATGTCTGGCAGGCCGATGAACAAGGCCAGCGCACCCTGACCGAACGCCAGCTTGATGATATTGAATGTGCTGGGTTGGTTCGCCATACCGTGCTGGCTGCCTACCAGCAGGGCAATGTACTCATTGTCGGGCGCGGTGGGCAAGCCATCCTGCGCGAAAAGCCCGGTGTGCTCCATATCCGCATTGTCGCCTCCCTCGACGCCCGGATGCGCTATCTCCGCAGCCAGGGGATGAAGGGCATTGCCGAGATGAAGTCGAAACTTGCCGAACGCGATAAAGCCAACGCTCTTTATCTCAAGCGCTTCTACGATGTCGATGGGAACGATCCGCTGCTTTACGATCTGGTGATCAATACCGACCGGATCAGCACCGATGCTGCTGTGCAGATTATCAGCACAGCCGTCAGAGAGCTGCACCCCATTCCGTCAGCCTGAATAGATCGCCGGGAGGAGCGCCAAAAACGCTCCTCTTTTTACTAATTCATCTATACTCTTGCCTGCCTTTCGACGTGTCAGGTATAATCAGATTCGTTTTCAAAGAGAGATAATTTTTTTAACATTCACTCTAAAAACGCCAATCAACAACTTGTCACCAGTTGGGGAGATACAACGATGTCCGGTCACAATAAGTGGTCTACCATTAAACGTAAGAAAGGCGCAGAAGACGCCAAGCGCGGCAAGATCTTCACGCGGGTCACGCGGGAAATCATGATGGCGGCGCGCGAAGGCGGAGCTGATCCTGAAATGAACGCGGGACTGCGGCTGGCAGTTGACAAAGCCAAAGAAGCCAACATGCCGAAGGAAAATATTGAACGTGCCATTAATCGCGGGGCGGGTCTCGGTGAAGATGCTGCCGCGATGGAACAGATCACCTACGAAGGCTATGGGCCGCATGGCGTTGCCCTGGTCATCGATGTAGTGACCGATAACAAGAATCGCAGCCTTGCCGATATTAAGTACGTTTTCAATCGCAACGGCGGCAACATGGCTTCCGCCGGATCGGTGCTGTGGCAGTTCGATCAGAAGGGCTTCATCTCGGTCGAGTCGGAAGGCAAGAGTTACGACGACTGCTTTATGACTGCCGCCGAAGCGGGCGCTGATGATGTCCAGGACGACGGCGAGCGTTTCTCGGTGTACACCCCGCGCGATCTGCTGGGCGCGGTCACGCGCACCCTTCGCACATCGGGCTACGCCATTGACGAAAGCGAACTGGTCTGGATTCCCAAGAATGAAGTCGAAGTGGGCACCCAGGAAGCGATCCAGATTATGAATTTTGTCGAAAAGCTCGAAGAACTCGATGACGTTCAGGCTGTCGCATCAAATCTGCATCTGACCGATGAAGTTGCTGCCGCGCTTGAAACGGCTTAGCCTCATCTGTCTCGTATGAGTTGCAGTCTAAGCCGCGCGCCGCTGGTTCGCGGCTTGGTTTTGCTTTTAGACAGGATGTGCCCATGCTCGTTCTTGGCATTGATCCCGGCACGGCGACGACTGGTTATGGGCTGGTGCGCGAAATGGAAGATGGCGAATTCAGAGCCGTTGCCTATGGCGTGATCACTACCCCCGCCAAAGTGCCCATGCCCAACCGCTTGCAGCAAATCTTCGAGGAAATCACGGCGCTGATCCAGCAGTACAAGCCGGATGCCGCCGCCGTTGAAGCGCTCTATTTTGGCAAAAACGTCACGACGGCAATCACCGTAGCTCAGGGGCGCGGCGTGATTTTGCTGGCGCTGGCCCAGGCAGGGCTGCCCATCCGCGAATACAAACCCTCCGAAATCAAGCTGGCGATTGCGGGCTATGGTAATGCTGAAAAGGCGCAGGTGCAGGAAATGATCCGCCAACTGCTCAACCTGGACAAAATCCCCCACCCCGACGACGCGGCTGACGGGCTTGGCGTGGCGATCACCGATCTCAATAGCAGCCGCTACGAGCGCATGTCCGGGCAGGACTACTAACACAGGGGGAAGCATGATCGATATTGTCAGCGGGACGGTAGCCACCACCGGGAAAGATTACGTAGTGGTCATGGTGGGAGGCGTGGGGCTGCGCGTCTATGTTCCCAAATCCGTGTTCGACGTGATCGACGGCCACGCGGTGACACTCTATACCCACCTCGTTGTCCGCGAAGATGCGCTGACCCTCTACGGCTTCCCCGACGCGGATGAGCGCGCCCTGTTCGATCTCCTGCTGACCGTCAGCGGCGTAGGGCCGCGCATCGGGCTGGCGATCCTCAGCACGCTCACCGTCGAGCACATCAAAAACGCGGTGGGTCGCGAAGAGCCGGAAATCCTGACCCGCGTGCCCGGTGTCGGCAAAAAGCTGGCGCAGAAACTCGTCTTTGAACTCAAGGGCAAAATGGCAGTGGATACGATTACCGGGCTGGCAGCGATCAGCGAGGTCGATACCGATGTGATCGCCACGCTGACCGCGCTCGGCTACAGTATTGTCGAGGCGCAGGCCGCCTTGCAGTCGATCCCCCGTGACGCGCCCTCCGATATCGAGGAGCGAGTCCGCATCGCCCTGCAATATTTTGGTTAAACGCTTTTGTAGGAGTGCAGCGTGTGCAGCTAAGCCGCTGAGCCGCCGCGCCCGTTTTTGCTGGGATCCACCCTATTCATACCGGAGATATCACCGATGGCTGAAAATTCTCGCGAAGCGCTCCTTGGCAAACACGTCGATGTACTGGACAAAGGCTGGATCGAATTGCAGGACGTGATGGGCGACGATACCGCCATCGTCAACGCCGCCCGCGTGTCCTACTTGGGCGAAAGTAAGGGTCCGGATCGCGACAAAAAACTGCTCTTTTATCTGCTCCAGCACCGCCACACGACGCCGTTCGAGATGGTCGAGTTTAAGTTCCGCGTCAAGTGCCCGATCATCGTCGCCCGCCAGTGGCTAAGGCACAGAACTTTTTCAGTGAACGAGATTTCTCGTCGGTATTCGTCAGAGGAGATTGACTTCTACATCCCCGACACATGGCGCACCCAATCGGACTCGAACAAGCAGGCCAGCGGAGCGGACTCGATCCCGCTGCCAGCGCCGAGATCAGCGCCGCCCTGCGGACACACTGCGAGAGCGCCCTGGCCCTCTATAACAACGCCATCAATGCGGGTGTCGCGCGGGAAATGGCACGCATGTTCCTGCCGCACAACCTCTACACGCAGTTCATCGCCAAGATCGATGCCCACAACCTGATGCACTTCCTCCGGCTCCGTATGGCTCCCGACGCACAGCAGGAAATCCGCCTGTATGCCTGGGCCATTTTTGAGCAGTTCTTCAAGCCTGCCCTGCCCTGGACGGCGGAAGCCTTTGAAAAATTTGTAATCCCAACTCTGGGACCGCTCAACACACCATAAAAGGACCGGGCGGCCTGTCGCCGCCCCGTTTCTCCCTACGTGATATTGCCAGACACCGCCGCGTAGATGATCATGCCGAGCACCGCCAGCAGCCCGAACAGCCCAACCAGCGCGAAGACCGCGCCGGGTTTGCCCACGCGCCATGTATCGGCGTGCCTGTCGGCAAAACCGATCAGCGACCACCAGCCGTACACGTAAATCGCCATACCCAGGATGATCGCGAACACCAGCGGCGTGCTGGATGTGGCCGGATCGTCACCGAGCAGTTCGAGCACCAGCGCATCCCACACGAGCAGGATCACCAGTTCGAGCGTGACGACGAAAACCAGGACTTTGCGACCCATCCGAGGCCAGCGGTTAAGATGATCGGCAACACGCTGCATATTTGTGTCCCATTCCTTTCTCCAGGTGCGGATCAGGTCGGGAAATACGAATTGATAAGACCTGTCGCTGTGCGCTCAAAATAGGCTCGCATGGTGGAGTAGGCTGGTTCGGGGATTTCCGCCTCGTCCAGCGCCGCCACCATGTGCCGCACCCACGCATCGCGCGCAGCCTGATCAATCCTAAACGGTGAATGGCGCATGCGCAACCTCGGATGCCCGCGTTCCATCAGATAAGTGGTCGGGCCGCCGAAGAGTTGTTCAAGAAATAGACGCAGCCGCCGCGCTGCCGGGCGCAAATCTTCTTCGGGGTAGAGGGGGCGCAGCAGTGGTTCCTCGGCAACATGGCTATAAAACGTATTGACCAGCCGCTCGAATCCCGCCGTGCCGATTTGCGTGTATACGTTTTGTTCAGGATTAGTCATGAGTTCTCCCCCGCATAAATCTGTTTCAGGTAGATTATAGGCCGCAACCCTGACCCTTGTGAGATCAAAAGAGGCGAATGGCTCACGCCACCCGCCCCGGTTGATCTCCCGTTGCCTGCTCTCGCCCCTCTCCCCGCGCTTTTTGCGTGGGAAAGGGGTCGGGGGTGAGGGCTAGTCCCCTGCCGCCGCCGCGACTTCCTGCTTGACGACTTCTAGCTCGATAGCGATATTGATATCGTCGCCCACCAGCCAGCCGCCCGTCTCCAGCGCCACGTTCCAGTTCAGCCCGAAGTCCTTGCGGTTGATCTTGCCCTTAGCGTTGAACCCGGCCACCGTCACGCCCCAGGGATTCTTGCCCTGTCCCTCGAATTCAACGTCAAGGACCACTTCGCGAGTCTGATCCTTGATCGTCAGGTCGCCGGTCATCCGGGCCGTCTTGTCGCCTGTCCGCGTGACCTTCTTGCTGGCGAAGGTCATCTGCGGGTAGGTCGCCGCGTCGAAGAAATCGGCGGAGCGCAGGTGATCATCACGGCGCTGTTCACGCGTGTTGATGCTCGCCGTTTCGATCTGAACCTTGACCGTGCTCTTGGTTGGGTCTTCTTCGTTCAAGTTGATATCGCCGGAAAACTGCCCAAACTCGCCGCGCACATTGGTGATCATCATGTGGCGAACCGAGAACTGTACCGAAGAGTGTGCATTATCAATCTGCCAAGCCATGTGTTCTATCCTCCAGAGATAGTATCGGTATAGACCGTATACATATGAACTATCAGGTCAAAAAAAGAGAGAACCTTCTCTCAACTGTCTTTCAATCGCGCAGAGTGCGATCCAACTTCGCCAGTAGTGACATCAACGTCACCTGCTCGGCGTCAGTCAGACCTGCCATCCGCGCGCTGATCGTCTCTTCCAAGGCGGGGGCTGCCCGCAGGAAGACCTCTTCCCCGGCTTTGGTTAAAAAGAGCCGGTGCGCCCGCCGATCCTCAGGATGATTGCAGCGTTCCACCAGCCCCGCCGCTTCCATCCGGTCAATCAACCCGGCGACATTACCCTTCGTCACCAGCAAGCGTTCCGCCAGATTTTGCTGGCTCACGCCCGGTTCTGCATTGAGGTGCGACAGCACATCAAACTGCGCTGGTGTCAACCCATAGGCCCCTAACAGACACGCCTCGTATCGCGAGATACGATCATGCACCCGCACCAGATGGAGCCATGCGAGTACACTGTGTCTGAAATGGCGGGCGATCCCCGCCCGTCGAACGACCATTGTCGTGGGCCTCATGGGATGGTTTACATGTGAACTATATGGATTATAGCAAGAAACTGGATGCTGTCAAGGATCTGGCTAGAATTGACGTGTTTCTAACGTTTTCGAACAGCTAGCATCCAACGAGGAATTCCAATGAGCAACCTCATCGTAGTAACTGGGGCCAACGGTCATTTGGGCCATGTGCTGCTGCGCACCCTGCTTAACCAGGGCGCGACCGTCCGCGCCACTGTTCGTGATCCCGCGGCGGCCCAGGCTCTGTTTGCGGGTCTCCGCTGCGAAGTCGCTGCCGCTGATATTTTGGATAAAGCCGCGCTGTGCCGCGCCTTTGCCGGAGCCGACACGATCTACCAGACGGCAGCGGTTTTTAAACTGTGGGCGAAAAATCCCAAGCGCGACATTATCGATGTTAACATCGCCGGAACCCGCAACGTCCTCGAAGCCGCCGCTGAAATGGACGTCCGGCAGGTGGTTTATGTCAGTTCCGTCGCAGCGCTGGATGTCCACGCGCCCCAGTGGAGTTGTGCCACCTGGAATCCGCATCCCGGAAATCCCTATATGCGCTCCAAAACCCATTCCGAACAGCTTGCCTGGGAACTTGTCAAATCGCTCCAGCTCAACATGGTCAGCATCCTGCCCTCCTCCATCATCGGTCCCAGTTTTAGCGGCAGGCTGACCCCTAACTTGGAGTTTTTGCTGCGGATCGCCCGCCACAAATTGCCGATCGATCCCAATTTCGGTCAGATGTTTGTCGATGTGCGCGACGTCGTCAGCGCCATGATCGCCGCCGCCCACCAAGAACGGTACGGACAGCGCTATCTGCTCAGCCACCCAACAAGCACGAATACCGCCGACGTATTTGCCGCCGCTCATGCGGTCTACCCGGACATCAGAATTCCGCCCCGCGCCCCCAAAGTGATGCTCAAAACAATGGCCTACCTGTTCGAGGCTGTGAGCAAAATTTTCAACCGGCCTGCGCCCCTGACCGCCGCCATTGTCGACAGCCACTATGGCAAAACTTTTAAGGCAGATATTACATCATCGCAGCGGGATCTCGATTTTGCGCCGCGTCCGGTATCCGTCTCATTGACGGATACGTTCCGGGTGCTGCGCGGCGACCTCGATCCGAGTGTGGTGATCTGACACGCTATGCTGCCAAAATTATCTGTAACCAGCGTCAAGCACCGGAGCAGAGACACCGTGAAAATACTCGCAGCGATTTTTGTTTTCCTGAGCATCTTATCAGGGACGTCGATCCGCGCTCAAAATGAGGCTACCTCTCTGCCCAATGGCGTCGCGGCGGGCGATGTGACTCAAACCAGCGTTGTTTTATGGACGCACAGCACCGAACTCGGCCCGGTCAGCTTTGAATGGGGTACCGACTCGACGTTTGGCACACGGATCGGGCAGGCGCAGGTCGATGTGGCTGATCCGCTCCTGCCCGTCAAGCTGCTGGTTGAAACGCTCCAGCCCGGCACACGGTATTATTATCGCGCCACCGATTCGGCTGGCAGTACGGCAGCAGGCACGTTCCGCACGCCTGCCGAAGTTGGGACGCATAACGAGCTGCGCTTTGGTGTGAGCGGCGACGCGCGCGGCGAACTCAGCCCTTTTCCATCCCTGGCCAATGCCGCGGGGCGCGACCTGGACTTCTTCATCGATCACGGCGACACGATTTATGCTGACTACCCTTCCCCCGATCTGCCAGCACAGCAGGCGCGCTCGCTGCAAGACTATCGCACCAAGCAGAACGAGGTGTACAGCACCCGTTACGGCCTGGATACGCTGGCGGCGCTGCGTAAGTCAACGGCCATCTACGCCACCATTGACGATCACGAGGTCATGAACGACTTCGCGGGCGGATCGGCCCCCGATCAGGATTTCCGGTTTACCGGCTATCAGGGCGCGTTTATCAACGAGACGGAACTCTACACCAACGGCCTGCAAGCCTTCCAGGACTATAACCCCCTGCGTGACGAGTTCTACGGCGACACCGGGGACGCGCGCACGGCGAACAAGCGCGAACTCTACCGTTACAACACGTTCGGCAGTGACGCGGCGATCTTCCTGCTGGATGCGCGCTCCTTCCGCGACGCGCCCGTAACACCCATTAGCGATTACAGCGACCAGGGGCAGGTTCTGAGCTTTCTGGTGGAAGCCGCCAACCCGGAGCGAACCATGCTCGGCAAAGCCCAGCTTGAACAGCTTGAAGCCGATCTCCTCGCTGCCCAGGCCGCCGGGATCACCTGGAAGTTTATTCTGCTGCCCGAACCGATCCAGAACTTGGGCGTGTATTATGGCTGGGATCGTTTTGAGGGCTATTCCGCCGAACGCACCGATCTGCTGCGCTTCATCAACGAGCAGGGCATCACCAATACAGTCTTTATCTCGGCGGACCTGCACGGGACGATCATCAACAATCTGAGCTACCAGGAGACGCCCCTCTCGGTCTCGATCCCCATCCCATCGTTCGAGATCGTCACCGGGCCGATTGCTTACGATGCTCCCTTCGGGCCGACGCTTATCACCCTGGGCAATATAGCTGGGCTGCTGACGGACGAGGAGGTAAACGCTTATAAATCGCTATCCGCGCCGGAAAAGGACGCCTACCTGGAGCAGTGGGTTAATATGCAGCTTGAGCCGCTGGATTTCAGCCCTATCGGCTTGCAGGACGCGGACATGCTCGATGCCGAACTGGTCCAGGGCAGTTACCTTGCCGTGCATTATTACGGCTGGACAGAATTCGACATCGATGCCGAGACGCAGCAGCTACGCGTCACCACCTACGGGATCGAGCCGTATACGAAGCAGGAACTCGACAGGAATCCGGACTCGATTACCTCGCGCACGCCGGAAATCGTCAGCGAATTTACCGTCAACCCGCAGTAATATCATGCACCTGACCACACCCCGCCTCCTTCTGCGCGAATTCCGCGACGACGATTTTCCCGCCGTCTGGGACTACCAGCAGCGCGCTGAGACTCACCGCTACGAAACCGAAGTGATCCCCAGCCCGGACGCCGTGCGCCAGATGATTCGTGACATCCAGGCCAAAGCGCAGGAATCGCCGCGCACCTTTTACCGTCTGGGCGTAACCGTCCCGCCCGATGATGGGCTGATCGGTCACGTCAAGCTGGCCCTGCTCCGCCTTGAGGCCCGCGAGTGGGAGATCGGCTGGGCCATTCATCCGGATCACTGGGGAAAAGGTTATGCGTCGGAAGCCGCCCGCGCTATGCTCGATTTCGCCTTTCATCAGGTAGGCGCGCACCGTGTGATCGCCTTCTGTAACGCCAACAACGCTGCCTCGGCCCGTGTGATGGAAAAGCTCGGCATGGTGCGCGATGGGCATCTGCGTGAATCGATCTGGTGGAACGGCGGTTGGAGCGACGAATTTGTGTATGCAATTTTGGACCGCGAGTGGGCGTAGAAAAACTCGATGCTACTGTCCTGTTATTGATATCACCGTGATCTTATTCTCAAATCGACGCATATCATCGAGATTAAGCGTCAACAAGGTATCAACTCCATAGGTGAGCATCGTCGCTACAATATTGGCGTCATGGATTTGCTTCCCTCGCGTTGGGTGTGTTTTGAGCAACGAGAGCAGTTGAGCCATTACTTCATATGTATCATCTGCAATCCGAAAAAGCGCTTGGAGTGTCTCGACATGCTCTACAACCTGAGCAAGGGTCAGGGGCGGAATGAAGGTGTTGGGATGCGTCACTTGGACTAAGTACTCGCGAATGACTTGGCGGCTAATCCACAACTCAACCTCATCGCCCCACATTTGCAGAATTAGCGCTTCAAATTCGGAGTGCAGGGCCATTTGAGGAACCATTGCGCGTAAAAGAACATTCGTATCTACGAAAGCCTTAGCGCTCGTCGTCATACCAGTCCTCGCGTCGGGGTGACGGTTCTTCCTTCACATCTCTGTCAATTTGAGCAGACCGCAGCAGTGCGATCTTATCATCGAGCGTCATTTCGCGTCCCTGAGTACGATCCTGCAAGCGCTGCATAAGATCGCGCTGCTGATCTTCAGGAAGCTGCTCAACGAGATCGACCAGGGTTTCATACGAGATATTCAACTGAACGCCCATCCGTACCTCTCCTTTTACTCCTCTATCGGAAGCATCAGCGGGTTGTGTATTAATATCATATCTTGATTTTTCCCTGAATCCACTGCTCTACAAATTGCGCCAAATGGAAAGCAACGAACGGGCGACTGTCTGTTTCGTGATTCCAACCATGAATATTTGCGAACTGTCCACCTGTGGTAATTGCGTAACCAAACTGATCTCCGTTGCCAGGAGAGGCAAAGAATAGAAAGCAGTCCAATGGCATATATATTTCACTCGAAACATTCCATCCCCGAATTTGGAGATTTACCTTTGTTATTTGTTCAGTATTGAGAAAATCATAAAGATAGTCTGATCCGCGAACACCATTTGTCTCTTGCAGCAACCCCACCAGATCAGGCGGCAGAATCAAGCCCAATCGCCTCTCAACCTCGGCAATCTGATCGACACTTGCAGGTGGATAAAATGTACACTTAGCATCGAGTTTGGCGATTAGATTTTTCCACATTTTTCCCCTACTTTGCGAAAGGGCCTTGACGCAAATAGAACACATGTGCTATAATTTGGATAGGTGTTCCGCAGCTTTGCCTCTCGTTTTTTCTGGGCCAGGGCCAAAGTTAGTAAACGGTTAGGATGACCCCCCAAAAAACAATGTGGCGTGGATCGCCACGAGAAGAAAGTGGCCTGAAGTGAGTAACTTATGAGAATTTCCGGCTAGTGTAATACCATCACAAAGATAGTTAGTTGATAACTTCGGCCCCTAAAGATATATTTACACCCCCTTTTATATCATTTCCAGGCTGTCTGTTGTATTTTCACCTTCATCGTATGTGCATAACAGCCTCAACGCGACGATCGGACGATTTCCATTGAACACCTTTTGCGGTGAAACAGCTTTTCGCTACTGCTCAAATGGGAACGTCGGCGGGAAACGATCCTCCCAGCCAATCGCCGCCTCTTCGGACTTCAGGTAGGCCAGGATCAGCTCATCGATCATGCCCCGCCCCATCACGTCCTTGATATTGCTCAGGCGTACCCCGGTCCGCTGATCCCGCACATACCGTTCGCCCTTGTCCAGGCTGTACAACGCGGATCACCGAGTGGCGTTCCTGCGGCGGGGCGGACTGCCGTCCCTCGTCAATGTCCAGTCTTGATGCGCTGGTAATCGGCCAGCCACTTGCCCAGATCGGAGCCATCCGGCAGCGCGAAGACCTGCACCCGCGCGATCTCCTCCGTACCCGTCTCCCCGCGTGAGAGCAGGCGGTGCAGCCCGCGTTCGCCCTTGAGGAAGCCGAAGACGTTGCTGCCATCGAACCACAGCGCGATCTCGTCCGTGTGCCCGTAGCGGTGGTAGCGCTTCATCACATCCTGGAAATTCCCCGCCATGATGTGCACGAAACTCTCCTGGCCTGCTTCTTCGGGAGCCAGCACGTACATTCCCGGTCATAACCCTTACGCTCCGCCCAGCTCAGGTACATTTCCGACAGGCGGCGCGGCCATTCTTCCGACTGGCTTATCGGGCGACGTGGGCGACGATCCCCATCGGGCTGATCAGCATGATCGCCTGGTTGCGGTGCGGCAGCCGCGCCGTCAGCAGTTCGATATCCAGGTAGCTGACATTGTTGTAGAGGTCTTCATAATCGCGCGCCAGTTCGGTCTGGTAGCGCATATCGCGCTCCCGGCTGACCAGCACGGCGAAGTCTTCCAGGTATTCCGCCCGCTCCTGTAACTGCCGGATGCGCCGCGTCAGGCGATCCAGGAAGTAGAAGCGGCGCATGCTGTCGGTGGCGTCAGCACGATCCTGCCAGAAGTCCGAGGCATGGGCCGACGAGATCAGCGCGTCTTTCTCGCGCATCATCTCCTTGACCAGTTCGGATTCGGTCCAGTCTGCCAGCTTGCGGCGCAGCGCGGCAAAACCTTCCACCAACTGCGAGAGGTCCAGCCGCTGCTTGCGTGAGGCAGCATTGTCCAGCCCGCCGATCAGATGCACCGTGCTTTTCTGCCCGGCATCGTCAATCGGCACCGTCTTGAGGGTGAGTTCCTTATCCTCCACGGCGACCCGCAGCAGGTTTTGATCGCTGCATGCCGCGCTGCGCCAAAGGACGCGCCATCGGAGCCACGACCCGCCGCTCGATCTCGCGCTTGAGCGGGCGCGCGCCATATTCGGGGCTGTAGCCGTGTTCCAGCACCAGATCGATCACGGCGTCGTCGATCTCCACCAGGATATTGCGCCGCGTGATGCCGTCGCGCAGTCAGAATCTCGTTCAGTTCGCGCCGGGCGATATCGCGCACCGCCTGCGGGACTGAGCTGCCCAAAGACGACGATCTTATCGAGGCGGTTGACGAATTCCGGGCGGAAGTACTGCTCGATCTCGGTGAGATAATGCTCCTTCAGTGTCGCGTTGATCACCCTCGGATCGGCGGTCTCGCCATACCGCGAATCCCGGCGGCCGGAACGCCTTCGACGTGCCGCCCAGGTTGCTCGTCAGGACCAGGATCGCGTTGTGGAAAAAGGTCGTTTTCCCGGCAGCATCGGTCAGACGCCCCTCGCCCAACACCTGCAAGAAGATGTCATAAATGCGCGGCGACGCCTTCTCAAATTCATCCAGCAGCACCACGCTGAATGGCTGCTCGCGCACGCGCCGCGTCAGTTCGCCATCCTGGTTAAACGCGCCGATCAAGCGCACCACCCCATCCAGATCGCTGTATTCGCTCATGTCGAAGCGGATCAGCCGCGCCTCGTCGCCGAAGAGATAGGAGGCCAGCGGTTTTCGCCATCTGCGTCTTGCCGACACCCGGTCGGGCCGATGAACAGGAACGTGCCGAGCGGCTTGTGCGGATCGTTCAGCCCGGCTTTGACCGTCGCCACCAGATCGACCATCGCCTCAACCGCTTCATCCTGTCCCAGGATCCGCTCGCGGAAGTAGCCCTCGACCTCGTCCAGCGACATCCGCGCCTCGTCGTTGACGATAAATTCCGGCAGACCGCAGAAGCGGGCGAAAGTCTCGATCACGTTCTGCCGCCCGATGCGCGTGCGTGCGGATGCGCCGCAGCAGACTGCCCGCGCGCTGGGCGCAGGCGGCGGTTCGACTCCCTGGCGGTCGATATCGGCGGCGGTTTCTTCCAGCAGGCGGATCGCCTTGCCAGGGAAGGCGCGGTACGGCCAGAAGCGGCGGCTGAGTGCACGCTGGCCTGGATCGCGTCCGGCTGCACGCGGATATTCAAATCGCGTTCCAGGTCGCGCGCCACGTTGCTCAGCAGCGAGAGCGTTTCGTCTTCGCCCAGCCCGCAAATCTCCACCCGGCGGAACAGGTTGACGAAGCTCGGCCCGACATTTTCGCCCATCGCCAGCCGTTCCGGCGACGCTTCCCCGATCATGATCGACTTCTCCGCTGGCAATATGCGGCTTGAGCGCCATCGCGACGTTCGCATCACTTTTGGACCAGCGCCCCACTTCCAGCAGCCCCGGCAGATCGGGCACGTACGAGGATATGGCGCGTTTTGCGACATCTCGTCCACGATGTTATTGATGCGCTCTTCCCACGTCCCGACGAACTGCGCCCCGGCGATGATCCGGTCCGGCGTGAGCATCCACACCTCGCGCCCTTGCAGCAGTTCGTCGCAGTCGCCCGATTGCAGGCGCCGCACGACTTCGTGAATCACCGCCGTCTTGCCGGATTCAGCCGGCCCGGTGACAAGCACGCTGTTATGCCGCGACGCCGATCAGAATTTGCAGAATGGCTTCGACCTCGTCCTCGCGGTGATAAGCGCGCCGGAACCGTCCCTCGGCTGCCTGGGCGGTCATATTCACGCCGATCTTCTTTCAGCGCCCAGAAGTTATCGCCCTCCTCGCGCCCGAAAAAAAACGGCAGACTGCTTCCTGGCGATCTTTGGCCTTTTTGAGTTCGACATCCACTTCCAGCGTTTCCATATACTCGCTGCGCGCGTGGCGGAACGGCTGCAGATTCCTTCGAGCGTCATCTCGTCCAGCCAGCTGGATCTCCAACCGGGCGGTTTCTTCGAGTTCATCCCAGTTATAGGCGTAAAACGTCAGCGGCGGCGTACCCAGGCGCGGCACGGTGACGATCAACTGACCATCCTCTTCCGGCTTTGACCAGCACGCTGAACAGCAGTCGAATCTGTTCGCGGCGCTTCTTGTGCGTTCTTGCGATCCACCGGACGAAGCTCCACCTTCGATCTTGCGCATCGACAGCTTGGGATCATATTCGAGCGACTGCAAATGCTGTGGATGCATCTCGCCAACGCGCTCTTCGATCGCCTCGGCCAGGTCCGCCTTCATTCGTCCATATTGGGGCCGAAGGTCGCCAGATCATAAAACGGGATCGGCATCACCGTGTAGGTCTGGTTCTGGTGTTTCTGGATGAACAGATGAAATTTAAATTTCATAGTGAGTTTGGCCTGCGAACTATCGTTGCCCTTGCTGAAATCATCTCAATATTATAACATGGCGGTTTGGGTATTTCTTTTCTTCACCTTACAATCCTGGTAGCAAAACAGATGGAACTGCGCTCCGTTGACTAATCCAACCAATCACCCATGACTGAACAGCTTGTTCGTCTTTTCGTCCTGCTCCTGGGCGTGCTGATCGTCATGCGCACGCTGTACTCAGCCGTTCGCGTGCTGGTCCTGCCGCGCAGCGCCCGCGATGCCATTGCGGCGGTCCTCTTTTTGGGATGGCGGCGGGTATTCGATTGGCGCGCAAACCGGGCTAACTCCTACGAGGAGCGGGATCGCATCATGGCTTTTTACGCGCCCATCAGCCTCTTATCCCTGCCGGTGCTCTGGCTGATGCTGATCGGCGCAGGCTATATGTGATCTTCTGGGCGTTGGGCATCCGGCCCGTTTACGATGCCTTCACTCTCAGCGGATCGTCACTATTTACGCTCGGCTTTGATCGCACGACAGCCTGATCGTCATGCTCACGGTCTTTTCCGAAGCGGCCATTGGCCTGATCCTGATCGCGCTCCTGATCTCCTATCTGCCGACGATGTATGGCGCATTTTCCCGCCGCGAGACGTCCGTCACCCTGCTTGAGAGTTCGCGCCGGATCGCCGCCCTCCGCCGCCGAGATGATCACCCGCGCCTATCGCATCCAGGGGCTGGATTAGCTGCCGAGTTTGTGGCAAGGCTGGGAAGTCTGGTTCTCGGATGTGGAGGAAACGCATACTTCGCTGGCGGCGCTGGTTTTTTTCCGATCCCCGCGCCCGGAACGATCCTGGCTCACGGCAGCGGGCACCGTGTTGGATGCCGCCGCCATCTACGCCTCGACTCTGGATCTGCCCCCGCGCATCCGCAGGCGGAATTATGCATTCGGGGCGGCTATATCGCGCTGCGCGCTATTGCCGACTTTTTCGGCATCGTTTATGATCCACACCCCAAGCCAACGGACCCGATCAGCATCAGCCGGGAGGAGTACGACGCGGTTTACGATGAACTGGCTGAAGTCGGTGTGCCGCTGCGCGCGGATCGTGACCAGTGCTGGCGGGACTTCGCGGGTTGGCGGGTGAATTACGATACGGTGCTGCTGCGGCTGGCTGCCCTGACGATGGCCCCCTATGCGCCCTGGATATCGGACCGCTCGATTTTGCGCCCTGGGCGACGTTTCCTGCGGCGGAATAACAATCATTCGTGACACCATTGGCCCATTCAAGTATCTTCTTATAAGGACTGACATCATGGCTGATCTCCCCCGTGTGACCATTTACAGCGACGGCGGCGCATCCCCCAATCCCGGAGCCGGCGGTTGGGGCGCGCTGTTGATCGCGGAAGACGGGCGTACCAAAGAACTCAGCGGCGCGGAGCCGGATACGACCAACAACCGCATGGAACTCACCGCCGCCGTGCAGGCGCTGCGCTCCCTGGACAGCGCCAGCGAGATCGTCTTCTACACGGATTCCGAGTATGTGAAGAAGGGGATCAGCGAATGGCTGCCCGGCTGGGTGCTCAAAGGCTGGCAGCGCAAAACGGGCGAAGTGAAAAATCAGGACCTGTGGCAGGCGCTCCACCGCGAGACGCTGCGCCACACGATCATCTGGAAGTGGGTGAAAGCCCACGCCGGAAATGTGAACAACGAGCGCGTTGATCATCTGGCAACTGTCAGCCCGCAATAAGCTGACGGGCCGATCCACCCCCGCTCCCGACACCGAGTGCCGCCCCTGCCCCATCTTCCCCGGTGGATGCCGAGATCGGGCTGCGCGTGCTGGGCGATCCGGCCCGCAAGCGCGGCGGTTGGGCGATCCGCATTGCCCGCAGCGGCACACCGGAGACACATACCGGGCGTGATTTGTCGGCAACTACGCCGCGCCTGCTGCTGCTCGCCGCGCTGGATGCCCTGCGCCGCCTGCCGGATGGGGGAAAGGCGCGCATCTACTGCCCGACGAGTATCTCTTTAAGGGGATGACCGCCTGGGTGAAGGGTTGGAAAGCAAAGGGCTGGGTCACGTCGTCGGGATCGCCTGTTAAACACCAGGAATTGTGGGAGCAGTTGCTCGCCGAAGCGAAGCGCGTCCAGATCGAATGGGTGCTGGAAGGCAATTACCAACAGCTTCCGCTGCTCAATGGGCTGGATCAGGCCGCGCAGAAGGCCGTGGAGGAATAAACAGATTGTGAGGTCAGACCATGAAAATCGCGCTGATATCGGATATTCACGGCAATGGCGTCGCCCTGGATGCCGCGCTGGATGATATCGAACGGCAGCAGGTGGACCAGATCATCTGCCTGGGCGATGTCGTGGAGTTTGGCCCCCAGCCAGTCGAAGCAACCCGGCGCGTGCAGGCGCTCAACTGCCCGGTGATCATGGGCAACACCGACGATTGGATTTTGAACGGGTTTCCAGGGGACATCCCGCAGGGGTTGGACGAAAGCGACACGATCTTTCACTGGTGCGCGGCACAGTTATCCGAGGATGATCTGCGTTTTCTACGAACGTTTCAGGCGACTCTGTCGTTCACGATTGGCAGCAAGAACGGCCTCTGCTTTCACGGTTCACCCCGTTCGAACCGCGAAAAGATTGTCGCTTCGACGCCGGACACGGAGTTGGAGCCGATGTTCGCGGGCTGCGAGGCAACAATCCTGATCGGTGGGCATACGCATCTGCAACTGCAACGCCGCTGGCAGGATCGGATCATCCTCAATCCAGGCAGTATTGGCGTCCCTCTGGCACGCGAGGTCAATTCCGGTGAGCCGCGCCGCTACCATCCCCAGGCGGAATACGCCATATTGAGCGATCAGAACGGGGTGTTCAGCATTGAATTCCGGCAAGTGCCCTATGCTCTCAATATTTTGCGAGAAATCACGCTCGGCAGCGGCATGCCCTACGCGGAGTGGTGGATTGGGAATTGGGACAGGGCGACCTAAGCAAGATTGCGCCGTCAATCCAAAACAAAAGCGAGCCGCACCGCGACTCGCCTGCAACTGCTTCTGAGGGAGTTGAATTAGTGAACTTATGCAGCCAGCCTATTGGCCTTTAGGCTGCTCGACCAGCAATATCTGGTTGCCTTCCGAATCTTCAATCGTCGCGAATGTGCCCCAGGGCTGAACGTCCGGCTCCTGGGTAAATTTCACCCCCTTTGCTTTGAGATCGGCAACAACTGCCTTCATATCTGATACGTCGAACGTGACAGCCTGCGACTTACCAACAACCTGCTTGTAGTGCTCCCAGTTCTCGTCAGGCAGATAGAGAATGACCTCGGTCTCTGCACCTTTGGGCGCGACAGCCAACCAGCGATTTGCTGCACCCGGAAAAACGGGCTGATCGGTGTGCAGTTCGAATCCTAGTTTCTCGGTGTAGAAGGCTTTTGCGCGGTCCTGATCACTGACATAAATGCAGACGGTCCCAACCTTGTTGATCATGTTTTGCCTCCACGATTATCCAACTGGGCAGAAGACTTGGAACGCCTGTTCTATTATAACAGTGAATGGCCCGAGCATCAATAAGCGCTCTTTGACGGAACATCCGGCGCGCGGCTATAATGACCGCTGCTGTAGATTGTTATCATCAACAGGAGATTCCCGCAGGTGGACGCCTCGTTAACTAACCACCGCTACCCGTTTGATCTGTCCGTTGTGCTACCCGTATACAACGAAGAAGAGAATATTCTTCTTGTCCATGAAGAACTCAAAGGCGTGCTGGATACGACAGGGCTGCGCTATGAAATTATCTATGTGGATGATGGCAGCCGAGACGACAGCGCTCAGAAAATTACGCAGCTTGCCGAGCAGTCGCCCAACAAGGTGCGCGCCGTGCTGTTCCGCCGCAATTTCGGGCAAACAGCGGCGATCCAGGCCGGGATCGATCACGCTAACGGCGCGATCATCGCGCTGATGGACTCCGATCTGCAAAACGATCCGCACGATATCCCGCTGATGCTGGAGCAGATGGAAAAAGAGGGTTACGACCTGGTGAGCGGCTGGCGCAAGAACCGCCAGGACAAGAAGTACAGCCGCCGCCTGCCCTCGAAGATCGCCAACAAGCTGATCTCCAGCGTATCAGGCGTTGACCTGCACGACTACGGCTGCACGCTGAAAACCTACCGCCGCGAAGTGCTTGATCATGTCAAGCTGTATGGCGAAATGCACCGCCTGATCCCGATCCTGGCAAGCGCAGCCGGGGCGCGGATCGTAGAGCGTGTGGTCAACCACCGCCCGCGTATTCACGGCAAGTCCAAGTATGGATTGTGGCGCACGATCAAAGTGGTGCTGGACCTGATGACCGTTACGTTCATCACCAAGTACAACACGCGTCCCATGTATATCTTTGGCGGGGCTGGCTTCATTCTGATCCTGCTGGGAATCATCAGTCTGCTGGGGATGATCATCGGGGCCGTAGTGACAGGAGTCTGGGGTATGCTCTGGGCGATCCTGGCGGCGCTGTTCTGGATTACAGCGTTCCAGTCGATCATGATGGGTCTGATCACAGAAGTGCTGATGCGCACCTACTACGAATCGCAGGGTAAAAGCCCCTATGCGATCCGCCGCGTCATTCACGGGCACCGGCATATTCCTGTCCCCGTCGAAGAGGAATAAAACAAGCCCCTATCCCCTGCCCCTTTCCCCGCTACGCAGAGAAAGGGGAGAGGACATGGGGTTTTTCTTCAGTTTACTCAAATCACCTGAAGCGGCACGCCCAATTTCTGATAAACCGCCTCGGCATCGGAACGCGTCAGCAGGCGATAGACGGGGTGATAGACCGCTTCGTATTCGGGCGAATGCTGCACGGCAGGCCACTGCTCATGGGCGCGGACACGCCCAAACAGCAGCACCTCACGCACAGGGAAATACTCCGCGTTCAAATCGCCCGCCTGGGCCAGCGACTCGACCAGCCGCCAGCGCCCCGCCATCACAGCCGTATCGCCCCGCACCCAATCAGCCGAATGGATCACGGCTTCCAACAGCGGCTTACTCTTGCCGCCCAACGCGACATAGTGCCGCAGATTCACCCGCACGATCTCGCCGTCAGGGTGCACAGCCTCGGCTGCCGCTTCCGTTCGCGATGGCGTCACGTGATCCATCTGGAATTCCAGCCACTCTCGCGCTTCTTTTTTGCCAGTAATCCGATGCCCCGGCCCAAACGTCGCTTGATGCAGCAATCGATACAGGTCCATCATGCGCATTTCCGGGTAGCGCGCCAGATGAACCCGGATCAACTCAATTACGCGCTCATCTTCCCCCATTGTCGCCTCGCTTTGTTTATTCGACCGGATAGCCCTTTGCCAGCGCTTTGTCCCGCAGCGCCAACCGCTCAACCATGACATCGCGGCCCGGCCATTCCTCGCGCATCAACCCATAAAACAGGAAATCGCAGTAGGTGCCGTCGAGGTCGCGGACGCAGCTCCGGCGCGCGCCTTCCCGCTTGAAACCGCATTTTTCCACCTGCCGCTGCGCACGGGCGTTGACGCCCATCGTGGTCAGGTACAGCCGCCGCAGATCCAGCCAGCGGAACGCAAAATCGGTGATGAGCAGCATGGCGTCGGAGCCATATCCCCCACCCCAATAGGCTGGATCGCCAATGCCCGCGCCAACCTCCGCGATCCGGTTGGGGCCGTTAAAATTCATCAGCAAAAAAATGCCGATTGGCACTCCTTCCTTCGTCCGCACGCCAAAACGGACGGGAGCCAACGGCATCGTTTCGTCCTGCGCCTGCCAGTCCTGACGCATTTGTTCCACACTTGCCCTCGTGAGCAGGCCATCAATGCCCCAGAAACGGCGCATCGGCCCGTTGCGCCACTGCTGCTCATATTCCGCAAATTCGGCCCCATAAGGCACAAGATCTACCAAAAGTCCATTCAGAATCATCAGAAATCCCCCGTAATTTTCCCGTCCCGCACACGTAAACCGGCTCAGGTGCGAGGGCGGGTTTGTTAACCCGCCCCACCAAGAATACACATTCTCTGGCGCAAATCCGTAGGACTACTTGATTATGTTCAGTGGGATCACCGTTTGCCCGCCGAGCAGCATCACGCTGACACGCGCCGCAATCGCCTTGGCGAGATTGTGGAACGCCTGACCCGCCGGAGAGGTCGGATCGTCAGCGACGACAGGATGCCCGGAATCGCCGCCGATGCGCACGCTGGCCGCCTGTGGAACACGCCCCAAAAATGGCACATTACGTTCCTGGGCCAGTTCTTCGCCGCCGCCCTGCCCAAACATCTCGCCTGCCATGTTCTCGACAACGCCCATGATCGGCACATTGAGCTTTTCAAACATCGCCAGACCGCGCCGCGCATCGTCTACCGCCACACTCTGCGGCTGGGTGACGATGATCGCCCCGGTCAGCGGGACCGACTGCGCCAGACTAAGCTGCGCGTCACCCGTTCCGGGCGGCAGATCTACAACCATATAGTCCAGTTCACCCCAGTCCACATCGCTAAAGAACTGGCGGATCGCGCTGTGCAGCATGGGACCGCGCCAGATCACAGGCGTATTCGGATCGGCCAAAAAGCCCATGCTCATCACCTTGACACCGTATACTTCAAACGGCGTCAGTTTTTTGTTGGAGGCCATACGCGGCTGCTCGAAACCCAGCCCAACCATCTTGGGGATGTTCGGTCCCAGGATATCGGCATCCATCAGGCCAACGCGCGCGCCACTCTGGGCCAGGGCAACCGCCAGATTCACGGCAACCGTGCTCTTGCCCACACCACCTTTGCCGCTGCTGATGGCGATCACGCTGCGCAGGGGCACTTCCAGCCGCCCGAAGATACGCGCATCCGTCGGCACATTCGAGTCCCAGCGGACATCGATATCCTTGATGCCGGGCACTTTGAGAACCGCTGCCTTGGCCGCGCCGAAGATCACGTCTTTCAGCGGGCAGGCGGGCGTCGTCAATACCAACGTAAAATGGGCAACGCCGTCTTCGGTAATCCGCAGGTCGCGCACCATATTGAGTGTCACTAAATCACGGCGCAGTTCCGGCTCAATCACCGTTCCCAATGCCGCCATTACACCGTCATGCAGTTTTTGTTCAGACACATCATCTCCCATTTCTCTGCTACAGAATCAGGTCAGGGAGATTATAACGCACATTTTGCTTGTTTATGCGTATCACTAGACAGACGAAAGGACGAATCGATGATGAGACGCCGGGCATGCTGTTTCACTTTCCTCCTGCTGCTCATTCTGGCGGCCTGTGGCGACGATACGCGGGAAGGTGTCACGCTGAAAGGGCCACAAGGACAATCCGCGGCCCCCAGTCCGACTGCCCCCGGCAGCGCCAGCGACTCCAATTCTCTACCGGGGCGACTGCTCTATCTGAAAGGGCGGCAGTTCCAGGTGTTGGACCTGCAAAGCGGGGAAACAACGTCCTTTGATGAGATTACCGCCAACAGTTCTCCGGCGATGAACACGGACGAGACACGCGGCGTTTTTGTCGCCTTTCCCAATTTTGGCATGATCGATTTGAGCGCTGGAAGCTTCAACCACCATTCCCAACACGGGCACGAACCCGAACGGATTCGATATTTCACCCGATGGCCGCTGGATGATCACGCTGACGGGCGGCATTTACCGAGTCCAGATGCGGCTGATCAGCCTGGATGATTCAGCCGAGCCGGTGAATATCGCCACCGGATCGAATGCGTTTTATCGCTGGGCCTGGACACCGGACTCGCGCCTCGTCTGGTGGGACGTCAACGTCCCCGGCACAATCACGATCCTGGACCCGGCGACGGGTGACTCTTCGCCTGCCGGAAACACTGCCCTGGAACTGGCAGGCTATCCATTTGCGGCTGTCTCGCCCGATGGCACGCGTATGGCGGCAATCAGCCCGTTCGATATGCTTGACCCAGGCACGCTGCTCTTTAACCTCCCGGCTGCGGACGGCACGACCGCCCCAGAACGCCCCGCTGCTGTCTGCGCTGATTCCGTGATTGAGCTTTACCCACTGCCCCTGCCACTGGGCGGGACGATCCCCGCGCCGCAGCCTATCTGGACAGAGCCGGACACAACGGCCTCATCCCCGGAATGGCTGGACGACGACTCGCTGCTGTTCGTCCAGGTTGGCAGCGGATCGTGCGGGCAGATCGAAGGCGATCCCCAGCGCGAGATTATGCTCCTGGATGTCGACACTGGCACCGATCCCCGCCCCATCGCCGGGCCAATCGGCAACGCGGATGATCGCAACGATGAGGAGCAATTCGGCGGCTTGTTGTTCGGGCACCTGTACGACGCCTCGCCGGACGAGCAATACATCGCCTGGATTGCGGGCAATTATGAGAGCGGGGAAACGATGGTCAACGTGACCACCATTGAGACGGGCGAGACGCAGACGGTCATCCGTTTCACCGTTGATGAAACACTGGGCGGCAAACCGGATTTTCTGGAGAATTACCTGATCCGGGGCGTGACGTGGCTGGAATGATCACATTCGCCTGTTGACACGAATTGGGCGTATAACCATACGCCCCTACAAAAGCTGGGCGCAGCGGCTTAGCGGCTTCGCCGCACGCAAAGCAGCGCCCCTACAAAAAAACAACTCACGAGATCTGCCCGGCTGTAATCAGGTCGGTTCGGCGGCGATGGGCAGCAGCACGCGGAAGGTGCTCCCTCTGCCAAGCGTGCTGTTCACCTCGATGGTTCCGCCGTGCAGTTGGACGATTTTCTGCGCAATCGCAAGCCCCATGCCAATCCCGCCCGTATCGGTTGCCCGCGCCTTGTCCACCCGGTAGAGACGCTCAAAGATTTTCGGCAGGTCGCTTTCGGGAATACCGATCCCCGTATCGTACACTTCGATCACCGCGTGATTATCCTGTCGCCTGGTTCGCAGGGCGACAACTCCCCTTTCGAGCGTGAACTGCACCGCATTCTCGGCAAGTTCAATCAGTGCCTTGCCCATCTCCGATTCATCAATCAGGACGGGAATATCGTCGCTGTCCAGTTCTATCTGCAGGTGGATGTCTTTTTGCGCCGCCATATCCCAGATGCGTGTCCCGATGTCTGAGACAATCTGGTTAATGCCAACCCGGTGAGTCTTAATACCGCTGGTATCGTCCAGCCGAGTCATGGTCAGCAGACCTTCCATCAGGTCATTGAGCCGCGTCACCTGCCGGTGGATGACCCCCACGTGGGACTCTCGTTTGGCCGGATCCGTCAACCGCTGCATCAGATAAAGACTGGTATTAATCGTGGAGATGGGCGTTTTGAAGTCGTGCGAAATATCGCGCACAAAATCGGTCAGAATCTGCACCCGTTCACGCTGGGCACGCAGTTCAAGCTGCTGCTGTTCGGACAGTTTGCGCTCGGTGACATCAATGCCCACGGCCCATGTGTTCCAACCCGGAACCGGGAAGCGGCGCGAGATATTGGACCAGGAAATGGTGCGCGAAGTCCCGTCTTTGGCGGTGTACATCGTTTCGTAGTGGCGATAGTTACTGCCAAACGCAACCAATTCTGACAGTGTTTTCTCCCGGTAAGCTGGGTCGGGCATGAGCAGAGCAAGCGCCTGAGGGTTGCCAACGATTTCCCCCGCGCTGTACCCGGTGACACGCTCACACTCCCGGTTCCACCGTAAAAACAAGTCCTGCTCATCCATTGCAACCATCATCACAGGCATGTTTTCGAGCACTGTCCGCAGCCGTTCTTCGCTCTCGCGCAGGGCCTGTTCCATTTGCTTGCGCTCGGTGATATCGGTCATCACGAGCACGCCACCCACAATTTCTCCCTGGTCGTTGCGAATAGGGGCAGCCGAATTCAGAATGGTTGCCTGCTGACCATCTCCAAATCGTTCAATATCGATCACTTCACCAGTCGTTACTTCACCCGTCCGGATCGCCCTGGCAAGCGTCCATTCTTCAGCGGGAATCGGTTCTCCGGTGTCGGGGTGCGAGCCCTTAAATACACCATACTGGTCAATGCCATTCACCTGGGGAGCGGGCCCCCAAATCTTTTTGAACTGGTCGTTCACTTCGGTGATGCGTCCGTGTTCATCGGCAATGGCGACGCCTACGGGCAGCGCTCCCAAAATAGCCTTCTGCTTACGCCGCTGATCGAGCACCTTGGCGTAGGTCTGTGCAGCGATCTGCTCCACCCACTTACGCTCGGTGACATCATGATTGACCTCGAGGATGTGTTGCTGATCCCGACCATACGAAACCCGCTTCATATGGCTTTCCACGATCACCTGGCGGCCATTTTTCGTGACC
Source organism: uncultured Chloroflexia bacterium (assembly GCA_963753545.1). Taxonomy (GTDB): domain Bacteria; phylum Chloroflexota; class Anaerolineae; order Aggregatilineales; family Aggregatilineaceae; genus CAVWCQ01. The sequence continues at coordinate 1,765,857 of CAVWCQ010000008.1, read as the reverse complement.
TGGGTCAGTTCGCCGCTCCATTCGCCAACCGTTCGAATCGTCTCCTCAATCTCGGCCCAGGAAAGCGGGGATGTCGTATGGAGCAGTTGATGCGCGTTCTTACCTATCGCTTCGCTGCGCGACCAGCCATAAAGCCTGGCTGCGCCGTTATACCAATTGACAATCCGGTCACCCCAATCCCAGACCAGGATAGCATCCTGAGTTTGTTCAAGCAGATTCGCCTGGGCGTGAATCGTTTCATCAGCTTGCTTTTGGGCGGAAATATCGAGGACAAAGGCGATGATCCGGTTATCCTCTTCCCGCAGCAGCGCATCGACGAGCAGCACCCAGATTCGCCTGCCGTCTTTGCACACATATTCTTTCTCGTAGGGTTCACACACGCCACGCTGCATCAACTCGACAATGGCATTGTCATCAAGGTGGAGATATTCGGGCACGGTGATGGCGCGCCAATTCACCACGCCAGCGTTGAAGTCAGCGCGGGTATAACCAAGCATATCCAGGTAATAATCATTCGCTTCAAAAATATACCCATCCACATCGGAAATCGTCATCCCAATCACGTCGGATTCGACAATGCTTTGCAGCCGATTATGTGTGACGCGAAGCGCTCGCTCTGTTCGTTTTTGGGCCGTAATATCATGTGAGATCGCCAACAGGCCAATCACAGTCCCGTGCATGTTACGAACCGGGGACGCCGTAAGCGCGATATCGAGGATGCGGCCATCTTTGTGACGCCGCCGGGTTTCGAGGGAAACAAACTGCTGGCCCTCTTGCAGCGCTCCGATCAAGCGCTCCTGCTCGTCCTCAAAGCCGGGGGTAAAAAGCATGGAAATGGGTTGGCCTAGCGCCTCTTCAGCGGCATAGCCGTAAACCCGTTCGGCGCTGCGGTTCCAGGCAACGATCGTCCCGTCCAGTTTGCGGCCCACAATTGGCTCATCGGTATGCTGGATGACCGCCGCCTCAAACAGCGTCCGTTCCTCTTGCTGCTGCTCGCTGACATCCAGAAAAGTCAAAATGGCTCCGACAACGGCCTGGCTGTCGTCTAGCAGCGGCGCGCCGCTGGCCACTACATCGTGATAACTACCATCGAGGTAGACAATGCGCTGTTCCTGGCAGGCAACGGTTTCGCCACGAGAAGCCCTCGATGAAACCTGCTCGTTTGGCGGAATCTCGGTACCATTCGGATAACAGACACGCCCTGCGATAAGCCGCTGAGCGACTTCATTGGCAAACAGCGTTTTTCCATGACTATCTAAAACGAGAATTCCCCCAACGGCCTGCTGAAGAAAGGCCTGAAGTGGATGTGGCGGCGCTTGTTTTTTCGGCAATGATTTGCCAAAAGATTGTTTTTCCTGGTCTTTCTGCTCACTTTTCATGCAATGCATCCCCGATGGATGGTTCAGAGTTTTTATGGTAACAATATTCTTTTTAAAAGTCTGAGCAAACTCTCACCAGATTTTACGAAGAATTGCATTGAAGCGGAACTCGAATTGGACTCAAACCATTATCGCACCGAGAACCCTTTGCCGGAAACGAGCGATGGAGTACAATCGAATCATAGGAAATCTGTTGAGAGATTCATCCAGTGACTTCTGTACGGAAAGCCCGCTCTGCACCAACAACCAGCCAGACCGCTTCACCAGCGGCGCTGTTAGTTGCTGGCGCGTCACGGCTGGCATCCAACCTGATCCATCACCTACAGGATACAGGGTACAGCATCAGCAAAGCAAGCACAGCCCGCCAAACAATCAAACAAGTCTATGAGCGGCGGCCCGATCTGCTTATTCTCGATAGCACGCTATGTCACGGCAAAGAATGCCTGATCTGCTGCCGGATCAAGGGAGATGAGCAGCTTGGCTTCCTGCCGATTATCGTGATCCAGGATGCTGGCGAAGAGAGCTGTGTCAACTGCCAGGGTGACACGATCCTGATCACCCCGGTCGATTACAACGAACTCGATCTCGTGGATTCGCTTCCTGCTGCGCATGAAACAGCAGATTGACCGGCTGATCCGCGAAAACCAGGAACTGGCCGAAGCCTCGCGCCGAGTTGAAGTCATGAAGTCCGACATTATCAGCAATGTCTCGCACGAACTGTCTACGCCGCTGGTTCAGGTCAAGGCAGCCGTTGCCCTTTTAGCCGAAGACATGGGCCAACACGGCGGTTCTCAGCAGAGCAGCATGGCCGCGATGGCGGAGCAGGCTGTGGCACGGCTAGAAAGCGCGGTTGATAATATCCGCCAGCTTGCCCAAACTCACCATATCAAACTCGGCCCGGTGTCCGTTCCCGAATCCATCGATCTGGCCGTCCGTATGATCGAGCGCAGTTGGGCTTCACGAGGAGCAAGCAACCGCATCCAGAAACAGATTGACGGCAAGCTGCCCCCCGCTGTTGCCGACAAGCGCGCATTGGCCCGCCTGATCCAACTGCTGCTCGACAACGCGCTCAAGTTCAGCCCCGAAGAGTCGCCCGTCTATTTGCAGGTTACGTCCAGCCGGGATCGACAGGTCTGGATCAGCGTGCAGGATTTTGGGATCGGCATCGCAGAGGAAGAACAGAGCCGCATCTTCGAGGCCTTCTACCAGGTGGATGGATCGTCAACGCGGCGCTATGGCGGGACCGGGACCGGGTTGGCCCTGGCGATGCTGCTGGCGCACGGCATGCACACGGAGATTGAGGTGCAGAGTGTGCCCAATCAAGGCAGCACGTTCTCGTTTCGACTCCCCGCCGCCGATCCAGGGCGAATGATCGACTAACAACCCTTTTCTCCGAACTTATTTGCATTTATAATGAATAACCGCCGGGGAAGTGGCGGAACTGGCAGACGCGCATGACTTAGGATCATGTGGAGAAATCCGTATGGGTTCGAGTCCCTTCTTCCCCATCGTGCGGGGCGTTGACAAGCGCCCCGTTTTCGTGTGTGTAAAACCTGCGTTAGAAGATGGCCGCTCTATGGTTTCTGCCCGGCCATAATGCTATAATCGCCGCGTGCGAGACTGCGAAGGATAGAACGTGAACATTCAGACTGAACACCAAGATAACCATACCGCTCTCGTAACGGTCGTGCTCGAACCGGAACGGGTGGATAAGGCCCTGCGCAAAGCCGCTCAGAAGCTTGGCAAAAAGGGCCGCATCCCTGGCTTCCGCCCCGGTAAAGCGCCGTTCAATATCATCATGAACCTGTATGGACGCCAATATGTCCTGGGTGAAGCGATTGAGGAAATCGGGGATGAGGTCTATCACGAAGTCCTCGAAACGAGCGGCGTTGAACCCTATGGCGCAGGCAGTCTACAAGATATCAAGGATGACGAAGAGGGCGTCAGGCTGATCTTCCGTATCCCGGAGCGCCCCGTTGTTGAACTGGGCAGCTACCGCGACACCATCCGCCTGCCCTACGAAGTCAAGGAAGTTACCGACGAAATGGTGACCCGCGCCATGGAAGGTCTGCGCGAAGAACAGGCTCTACTGGAACCTGTCGAGCGCCCGGCCAAAATGGGGGATCGCGTCACCCTGTCGCACATCGAAGTGACCGTCGTAAACGATGCTGACAGTGCCAGCGAAACTGGCGGCGCGAGTGAAGCTAGCGGCGCATGAGCTAGAGCGAAGCCAGCAGTGCCAGCGAAACAAACAGTGCGGAAGAAGCAGAAGAAGAAAAGCCTGAAGGCGAAGCAACCCCAGAAGACGATGCGGAAGAAGCAGAGGATCGCGTCCTCATCCACCAGCACGATTACGAGCGCGTGCTGCGGGACGACAACGACGATCTGTTCCCCGGATTTTCGGCTCAGCTTGTTGGATTGAGCGAGGGCGAAGAAAAAACCTTCACGCTCGACATCCCCGCCGGTTATGAGATGGAAGATATCGCCGGGAAAACTGTTCGCTGCGAATCCATCATGGGCAAGGTCCAGGCGCGCACGCTGCCTGACTGGAGCGACGAACTGGCCGGACGCATTTCGCACGACGAGATCAACAATATGCTCGATCTGCGTGTTGACGTGCGCAAGCGCCTGGAAGAAAGCGCCAAGAATGTCGCGGACCAGGAACTGGCCGAAAAAGCGCTGGATCAGCTTGTCGAGGGCGCAACGGTCAGCTACCCGAAGGAACTGGCTGATGATTACATCGAAGATATGCTCGGCGAACTCGACCGCAACCTGCGCCAGCAGGGTCTGACGCTGGACGATTTCATGCGCATCACCCAACAGTCTCGCGAACAGGTTGGTGAACAGTACCGTGAAGCGGCTACCCGACGCGCGATACGCGCGCTCGCCCTGGGCGAACTCGTCAAGCGCGAGGAACTGACCATCAGCGACGAAGATCTGGATGCCGAAATCGACAAGATGAGCGCGTCGATGGGCGGCGGACAGTCTGAACAGTTGAAGAAGTTCCTGACAACGGACGCAAGTCGCTTTAATATCTCTAATAGAATGGCAACTGACCGCGCCTTTGAACGGCTGGTTGCTATCGCCAAGGGGGAAAGCCCGGCTGTAGGTCCAACCCCGAAGCCTGCCGCGTCTGCGGACGAAGCACCCACAACTGAAACCGAGCAGACACAAACGGCGGCGGAAAGCGAATCTCAACAATCTGAGTAGGGGGCGGAGTTCGCGCAGAGCGGGCACGTCCACCTGTGGTCAACCTACACAAGGAGCCAAAATGATGGATAGCTACAACGGCCTGATCCCAATGGTTATCGAAACCAGTGGACGGGGCGAACGCGCGTATGACATTTATTCGCTGCTGCTCAAGGAACGCATCATTTTTCTGGGAACCGGAATCAATGACCAGATCGCAAACCTGATCGTTGCCCAACTGCTGTTCCTGGACCGCGAAGATCCGGACAAGCAGATCCAGATGTACATCAACTCGCCGGGCGGGATGATCTACGCAGGGTTGGCGATCTTTGACACCATGCGCCAGATTCGCGCCCCCGTACAGACGGTGGCAGTGGGCCTGACGGCCAGCTTCGGCACCGTCCTGCTGGCAGCAGGCACCAAGGGGCGGCGCTTCGCGCTGTCGAACGCAACCGTCCATATGCACCAGCCCTGGTCATCGGGCGGCGGCGGACAAGCCAGCGATATCGAGATTCAGGCACGCGAGATTTTGCGCCAGCGCGATTTGCTGAATAAGATACTGTCTGAACGCACAGGCCAACCGCTGTCGCGCATCGAAGAAGACACCGATCGTGACTTCTACATGACGGCGGACCAGGCCATGAAGTACGGCCTGATCGACGGCGTGTTGGAAGCACCTGACAAGGGCGAAAGCAAAAAACAGGCCCAGCCCAAGGATGCCAAAGACTCCAAAGAGGCAAAGGAAGAAAAAGTTAAGTGAGCTACGTTCTCGGACCACAACGGTGCTCTTTTTGCAGGCGCACCATCGATGAAGTCAACCGGCTCATTCCTGGACCGGATGGCGTGTTCATCTGCGACGAATGTGTTTACCTGTGTGAAGACATTCTGCGCGACGAAATGCGCCGCTCGTCCGGGGGTGAGAATTTCCACATTGAGCGCGTGCCGACCCCGCGTGAAATCTTGGCTGAACTGGACCAGTACGTTATTGGGCAGGAACAGGCCAAGCGCGTTTTGTCGGTGGCTGTTTATAACCACTACAAGCGCGTCAATGCCGGGGGAACAATCGCGGATGTCGAGCTTGATAAGAGCAACGTGCTGTTGATTGGTCCGACAGGCAGCGGCAAAACGCTGTTGGCTCAAACTCTGGCGCGTATGCTGGATGTTCCCTTCTGCATCTCCGACGCGACCTCGCTTACCGAAGCGGGATACGTGGGCGAAGACGTGGAAAACATTCTGCTGCGCCTGATCCAGGCCGCCGACTTTGATATCCCCCGCGCTCAGCAGGGGATCATCTACATCGACGAGATCGACAAAATCACCCGCAAGTCGGGCGATAACCCGTCGATCACACGCGATGTCAGCGGCGAAGGCGTGCAGCAGGCGCTGCTCAAGATTGTCGAGGGCACGCTGGCGAATGTTCCTCCGCAGGGAGGGCGTAAACACCCGCACCAGGAATTTATCCAGATCGACACGCGGAACATCCTGTTCATTTGCGGCGGGACGTTCGACGGCCTGGACGAGATCGTCGCGGAACGCGTCGGCGTGAAGGGGTCGCTGGGTTTCGGCATGGCTGATCCCACGCGGGATACGTCACAAACCGGGCTGCTCCACCGCGTGTCGCCGGAAGACCTGATGAAATTCGGGCTGATTCCTGAACTGGTCGGACGTCTGCCGGTACTCACCGTGATCGATCCGCTGGACCGGGAAGCGCTGGTGCGCATCCTGACCGAGCCGAAAAATGCCCTGGTGCGGCAGTTCCAGCAGATGTTCAAGCTGGATGGGGTTGATTTGGTCTTCACCCCCGACGCACTCGAAGCGGCGGCAGATCTGGCGATGGCCCGCGAAACGGGCGCGCGCGGTCTGCGCAGCATCATCGAGGTTGCTCTGCTCGACGTGATGTTTGAACTGCCCTCACACAAGGACCAGATCAAGCAGGTGATTGTCGACGCCGACGCGATCAACAAGGTGGGCCGTCCGAAAGTGACTCTCAAGGACGACAAGCCGCTCCAGTGGCGGGAAGACGGCACGCTGGACATTGCTGCCTGATCCTGGCAATTGTGAAACTGAAAAGACCTCCTGGAAATACAGGAGGTCTTTTGATTCCTGTACCGGGTTATAACCAGGACCGTACTTTCCTTTCTTAGAGTTCTGGTGCTACAGTGAAATTGTTTATAGATTGTTAAAAGCTCAAGGGGGAGTTATGAGGGGTGAAGTACCGCCGGAACAAGCAGCAGATTCATCCAGAGCGCGGCGGAAAAAATTGTTAATCTAGCGGCTGCCCAGTTCTATACGAACCATCCCGATCTGCGAGAAAAGCATGGTCTCAAGGGGATCGAGCAGTGCAGGAGAGACTGCCATGCACACGTGGAAGCTCTGGTCTTTGCCGTCCGTATGAGCTGCCCCCAGGCGTTTGTCGAATATGCACGCTGGGTTTATGTTGTCCTGAACGCCCGCAGTATAAGCCCCCACCTTGCGGAAATGCTGGATCTGATCGCGAAGGAAATGCGCCAAACGCTGGGGGAACCTGTCTGGGCAGCAGCGGAGCCGCTGTTCGATGCAGCCCTGGAAGCACTTCAAACCCAGCCCACCGAACATGCTTTATATGAAGTTCCTTCGATCAATGAGCTGTCCCGAACCTATCTCGGCACCGTTCTCAAAGGGAAGCGGCGGCTGGCTGAACTCCTGCTGTGGGATACGTACCAGGCGGGAATGACTCTGCGCGATATTTATCTCCAGGTCTTACAGCCTGTCCTCTATACCATCGGGCACCATTGGGAACTGAACCGAATCTCTGTCGCGCAGGAGCACATGGCAACCGCCATCACCAAAGACGTCATGGCGATTTTGACCAGCGAAGTGGTGGCTATCCAACCCCGGAACGAACTGGTTATCGTCGCGTGCCTGAGCGAAAACAGACACGAGGTCGGGCCGCGCATGGTGGCGGATCTTCTGCACGAGGGCGGATACGAGATTCTGAATACAGGAGCGGACACGCCCGCAGCCAGTCTGCTGGCTCTTATTGACGAACACAAACCTGCCGTTATCGCGCTGTCGGCGACACTTGGCCCTCAGGTCGGGCCGATCCGCGCCCTGGTGGAGCAAATACACTCCGACTTTATTTTTTACCACCCCACGATTCTGGTCGGAGGAATGATCTTTAACCTGGCAGATGATTTGTGGAAAAAGGTGGGCGGCGACGTGTGGGCGAAAGACGCGGGCGAGGCCGTTGACCGGTTGATTGGGGGGTAAGCACCTCACCCCGGCTGAACAGTGCAAAGCATGTTCAGCCGACCCTCTCCAGGCTTCGCTGGCGAGGGTCAGTGGATGGCGCTTCACGGCTTAGGTTGACACGAAGCGGGCGCAGCAAGCAGCGCCCCTAGTATTCAGGTACAACAAAAAATGAGGCGGCCCCTAAAAGACCGCCTCAGCAAAATTATAGAAAATCCCTGTGTAAGTAATTGAAGGACCGAAAGTATTTTGGACGATCTAAAACTTTTGGCACTACTAATTGTAAGTCACTAAGGTCTTTTGGGTGGTACAAATCATAAGTTCAAAGGGTCTTACTGAAATCCCATAGGTGGAACGAAAAAATATTTTGAAAAGTCTTTTGCCAGTCCTAAATTTTATTGACGGCGTCGGCAGGTCTGTAAGTATAGTTTCAGAAGTTTTTTGACCTGCAAAGTTTTTTGGGCCGTCATTAATATTCTATTGTTAAAAGCAGATTAAATCTACATCGGGACGTTCAAATACGCAAATTATTGTTTGGCCCGTTCCGGCAAGACGACATTCGTCTGACCATCGAGGGCGCGGGCCAGTGCCTGAACATCTAAGTAGGTGCCGCCACTTGTTCCCCAATGGCTCGGAATGAGCCAGGACGGTTTCATCCGGTTAACCAGATCCACCGTGTCGGAGAGGGTCATGGTACCCTGCCCTGCTCCAACGGGGACAATCGCGACGTCGGCCTGAATATGGCCCAGTTCCGGCACAATGTCCGTGCTGCCCGCATAATAAATATCATAATAGTCTATAGAGATTACAAAGCCTAATTCGCCTTTGGAGATGGGGTGGTGGTTCGTAAATGTATAGGCTGGAACGGCGGTAATTCTTGCCCGGCCAATATTGGCGCTTTGCCAGGGCCGCAGCACCATTGTTTCACAACCCAGAACTAACGCCGCGCTTGCATTCGCAATCAAAAGTGTATTTGGTCCACGAAGCTTATCAATATCGGCAGGAGAGCAGTGATCGTACTGGTCGTTGGTGATTAGAATAACGTCTGCATGAGTGGAATCGCGGGAAATACGCCAGGGATTGATATAAATGATGGGTGGACCTTGGATCCTGAAGCTGCCATGCCCCAGCCATTGGATACGGTCGATCATCAATTGCTCCCCGGTAACGCCTCGTGCGATATAAAAAACTTGTAAACACGAAACCAGTATATCACTCGTTTTTGGGGTTTGCAACCAACTCTTACATTAGAAATTGGTGAGTAAAAAAGATGGCAGTCTCTTTAGGTTGCAAGGACTCTCATCCTGTATCCCTGGCTTTGTATGCGCGGTATAATGATTCTTGATCCTTCAACACAGGTTTTATTGGTTCTCGGTAAGGAGTGTCTTTATAGTGACTCATCCCCCTTATGATCTGGAAGCTGTCCGGCAGGCGTTCCCGATCTGCCAGAAGCTGACTTATCTCAACCACGCCAGCATATCGCCCATCCCACTGCCGACCCGGCAGCGTATGGATGAGATCAACGAGTGGCTGGTCAACGATCCGCAGGCTTTGTTTATGGGCCTTCCCCAGTTGGGCGATCTGTTCAGCCTGTTCATGGTGGAAATTGCCCGCCATATCAACGCCGCCGATCCGCGTGAAGTGGTCGGCGTGCCCAGCACGTCCGCCGGGCTGAACACTGTCGCGCCGTCTATCGACTGGCAGCCGGGCGATGTGATTCTGCTGGCGGACCAGGAATTCCCATCCAACGTTTACCCCTGGATGGCACTGCACCGGCTGGGCGTGGAAATCCAGATGATCCCGGCGGAACACGGCGGCCTGACGCTGGACGCACTCGCCCGGCACATGACACCCCGCACGCGGCTGGTTGCCGTGAGCGCTGTGCAGTTTCTCTCCGGGCACCGCGCCGATCTGAGCGCACTGGGAACCTACTGCCGGGAACGCGGCGTACTCTTTGCCGTAGACGCGATCCAGGCAGCCGGACACATGCCGATTGATGTGCAGGCGATGAACATCGATATTCTGTCGGCAGGCGGGCAAAAATCACTGATGGGGCCGCCCGGACAAGGATTCCTCTATGTGCGGGGCGATCTCGCAGAGAGAATGACTCCCAGTTTACTCGGCCCGGTCTCTGTGGCAGATTGGGAACACTGGCTGGTCTACAAAACGACTCCGGGAGAGGCCGCGCAGCGCTTCATGATGGGCACGGTCAATATTCCGGGCATGGTGGGTCTGGTGGAGAGCGTGCGCTATTTGCGGCGGATCGGCATGGAAAAGATCGACGCCTGGACCTGCCATCTGACCGAGGTCGCCCTGGACGATCTGCAGGGGCGCGGCTACACGGCGATCACCCCCAGCGATCCGGCGCAGCACGGCCCCATAACGACAATCCGCCTGGGCGAGCCGGATCAGCCGAAGGAAGCGGACCTGTTCGCCGCGCAGATGATGGCCAAACTCAACGCGGCAGGCGTGCGGGTCACCAAACATTGGGATGCAGCGGGTATGCCGCACTTGCGCATCTCGACACACTGTTATAATACCGAAGAAGAAGTATGCCGCGTGGGTGAAATTCTGGGAGACTACCGACCATGACCGACCGTATGCGCATGACCAATCCCCCCCCGAATCCGAATGCGCAGAGCAACGCGCAGGCCCGGCCTCAAGCCTGGGTCCCGCCGCTGCTGCGTACCATTCAGGATACCGGGCTGAATATCGGCATTCTGTCCGATCTCGCCATCAAAATTATGTACTTTGGCGGTTATCTGTCCGGCAACAAGATCGCGGATCAGATGAACCTGCCGTTTACGGGAATTGTGGACTTGATTTTGGAAGGCCTCAAGCGCGAAAAGTTTGTCGAAGTGCGCGGCGGCGGCGGTTTGGGATCGGGCGCATTTGAATATGTGATCACGCTGAAGGGCATCGAAAAGGCTCACGAAGCGCTGGCCCGCACCCAGTACGCTGGCCCCTGCCCGGTCACCCTGGATCAATATGTCAACGCCATGAACGCCCAGGCCCGCGCCAAACTTGCCGTGCACCGTGACACCATCGAAAAGGCGCTCAAGGGACTGATCATCACCGACGACATGTACGGACGCATCGGCCCGGCGGTCAACTCCGGCAAATCGATCTTCATGTACGGACCGCCCGGCAACGGTAAGACGACCATCGCCGAGGCGGTCGGCCGCATGATCCTGGGCAGCCCGATCTGGATTCCGTATGCCTTCGACGTGGATGGGCAGGTGATCCGCGTCTTTGACAACGTCAACCACGAGATTGCTGCCCGACGAACCGATGCAGCGCGAGGCATGACACACAGGCGACAAGCGCGATCCGCGCTGGATCCGCATCCGCCGCCCGGTGATCATGGTCGGCGGTGAACTGACGCTGGAAACGCTCGATCTGGTGTATGACCCGATCAACAAGTATTACGAAGCGCCGTTCCAGATGAAGGCCAACGGCGGCATGTTCCTGATTGACGACTTCGGACGGCAGCAGGTGCGCCCGCGCGATCTGCTGAACCGCTGGATCGTGCCGCTGGAAAGCCGCGTGGACTTCCTGACGCTGGCGACGGGGCGCAAGATCGAGATTCCGTTCAACGTGCTGATCGTGTTCTGCACCAATATGCCGCCCGCCGACCTGGTGGACGAAGCGTTCCTGCGCCGTATCCGGCACAAGATCGAAGTGGGCGATCCGACGCTACGAGGAGTTCCGCGAGATCTTCAAGCGCGTGTGCGAGGCCAAGCGCGTCCCGTACGACGAGAAGGGGCTGGCCTACCTGCTGCAGGAGTGGTATATCAAGAACAGACCGCAATATGCGCTCGGTGCATCCGCGCGACATCATCGACCAGTTGCTCGACATCGCGCGGTATCTGAACCGGCCGCCCGCCATGACGAAAGAACTGCTGGATCGGGCCGCGTCGGCGTATTTCGTGGATTTGTAGGGCCATTTCGCCGGAGGTTAAAACCTCCGGCTATAACAAGCGAAGAAAGTCCACTAAAGGGACTCTAACTCCTCTCCCTGCTCTGTCTGCGGGAGAGGAGTGTATACCCATCATTAACAAACTTTTCGAAAAAATTAGTTGATCACTATTTCGTCGTGGCGATCCTTTTACCCCCCCCTTTCCGGTTTCACGACTAACGGTTTCCTAACGCTGTGCCAACTTCGGATTTTGGCACATTTTTGGAGGAGGGTATTACATCTCATCCCTGCCGCGCTGGCGAGCGAAAAAATGGGCGCAGCGGCTTAGCGGCGGCTTCGCACGCCGCACGCAAAGCAGCGCCCCTACAAATTTGGCGGCCTACTCCTAGGATACACCCAAGTGGCAGGGAAAAATACTCCTTTAAAGTTGAACTTTAAGTACTAATTTCGAGATAAACATCTTCCTTATTCCGTCTCAAAGCGGGCGCACGGTGTCCGTTTCTGGGCAATCTGCTAAGAACCTGGGAACGTGCGTCAGAACTCGATCATAAAGGGTGTCACGATCCGATAGCAGCCCGGCGCGGTGCGAGGCGAAGGCACGGAACAGGGCTAAAACGCGGTGAGCCCCAGCCAAAAAGTTTGATGTAGCATTGCACAGCCCACCCTGTTTACAATCAGGGAGAGTTTATTCCCTCACGAGAGGACGAAACACTTATGCCGAAAATCGTCACGACAGAACAAATGCGCGCCATCGAACAGGCCGCCGAAGCACGGGGGCAGCGCGTTGAGAATATGATGGAAATGGCCGGGCGCGCCGTCGCCAGCCGCGTGAGAGACCTGCTGGACGGTGTACCGGAGCCGCGCATCGCCATCCTGGTTGGCCCGGGTAACAACGGGGGCGATGGATTGGTCGCCGGGCGCATCCTGAAAGAAGAACTGGACAATGCGACGGTGGGCGTTTACCTGCTCAAAGCGCGGGGCGATGATGATTCGGTCTTCGCGCGGGCACAGGAAGCCGGGCTGTTCATGGCGGAGGCGTCCGCCGACAAAGCGCAGGGCTACCGCGTGCTGCAAAATCTGGTCGCCAATGCCGACGTGGTGATCGACGCGCTGTTTGGGACCAGCTTCACGCCTCCGGTCAAAGGCGACGCCGCAAAAGTGCTGCAAAATGTGCGCAAGGCGCTGCTGCTGCGCAAAGCGGATCGCCCTACCCCCGGCTATAACACGCCGACTGAGCCTGATGAACCGCGCTTCCTGATCAGCGGCGCGCCGATGCCCCTTGTCATCGCGGTCGACTGCCCCAGCGGGTTAGACTGCGACACGGGCAACCTGGACGACCACACCATCCACGCTGACGAGACGATCACCTTTGGCGCGGTCAAACCAGGGCTGATCAAGTTCCCCGGCGCGTCAGCCGTTGGTACGCTGCATATTGGCGATATCGGGCTGCCGGATCGATTGGCTGAATTGGATCAGGTCCCGCTCAATCTGATCGACGCGACGGACGTTGCGGGGCGGCTGCCGGATCGCGCTGCCGATGCACATAAGGGCACATTCGGCAAAACGATGGTCGTGGCAGGCAGTCTCAATTATGTAGGAGCGGCGTTCCTGGCGGGCAGCGCGGCGTATCGAGTTGGAACGGGGCTGGTGACCATTGCCGCACCGCAGATTATCATCCCGGTGCTGGCAGGGATGCTGCCGGAAGCAACGTGGGTGCTGCTGCCGCACGATATGGGCGTCTTGAACGAGGCGGCGGTCAAGGTGCTGCGCAAGGAACTGGACACGTATACGGCGCTGCTGGTCGGCCCTGGATTGGGGCGCGAGGACGAAACCGGCGAATTTATGCGCGAACTGCTCCAGCCGAAGGAGGAATTCCGCCCGGCGCGGGTGATCGGCTTTATCCGCAGCGACGACGCAGCAGACGAGGATCAAACGATGCTCAGTCCCCTGCCACCGCTGGTCATCGACGCCGATGGGCTGAATCTACTGGCGCAGATCGAGGATTGGCCGCGTTTGCTGCCGCCCAATACGATTCTGACGCCTCATCCCGGCGAATTTGCGCGGCTGTCTGGCCTGAGCACTGAGGAAATCCAGGCGGATCGGATCACGATGGCCCAGCAGGGCGCGGCAAACTGGAACGCGGTCGTCGTGCTCAAGGGGGCGTTTACGGTGATCGCCGCGCCGGATGGACGGACCGCAGTGCTGCCCTTCGCTACGGCGGCACTCGCCAAGGCCGGGACAGGTGATGTGCTGGCGGGCGCGATCAGCGGGCTGCTGGCGCAGGGACTCAACCCGTATGACGCGGCTGTCGCGGGGGCATGGCTGCACGGCATCGCAGGGCTGCGCGCTGAACGGGTGCTGAACACGATCAGCGGGCGTCATGGCGGGCGATGTGTTGGATCTGCTGCCGGATGCGTACGCGCTGGCGGAAGAGGCGCGAGAATAAAAAACCGATACGCGGCTTAACTGCGGTTAAAAACCGAATTTCCTAGAGGGGCGGGTTTGTTAACCCGCCCCTACAAGAACGAGCAGAATGGACGGAGACGGCACTCTAGGGCAAACGCGCAAAGACAAGCGTCGTGCCGCCAAAATCGCCCTGAAGGCCGCTGACCTGCCCATCGGCATCCACCAGGAATTCCACATCAAACAGGATCGCGCCCGCGTCGAACGAGGAGGCAATAAATGCGGTAGGCGACGTGGGATACAGCGGCATGGGCATTTGCACATCGCCGGGCAGATCGTAATACAGCACGTCATCGCGCATGGTGATTTCGGCGTATTCGGCGGTGACTGCCCCGGCTTCGATCACCGACGCCGGAATGGCATAACGCCCCACATAAGAGGCAAAAGCGCTGGTATCGACGTCCGAGTCGTAGCCCTGGCTCTTCAAATACGTCCGGTAATTGCTCCAACCGACATCCCTAAAGACGGTCTGGTCAACATTCTCGGGGAACAGGGAGGCAATGTCATACTCGTGCGCACCCAGCGCCAGTTCATCCGCCAGATTGATCTCCACAACCTGTTCAAAGTCGTGGAACAGGTACAGATACATGACGCGGGCCTTGAGATCGTAGACGTTGGAATACTGGGTCGGGTAATCGCCTTCCTGGTGAGTGGCGTCCAGAATCTGGCGGAACAAGTCCACACTGAAATCGCCGTTCGCTTCGGTGAGCATGGACTGGGCGGTTTTGAAGCGTTGGCAGGTGATTTCGCTGGACGGTGTGATCGATTGGAAAAAATTAGTCGAAACCAGGAACGCGCCGGATTTACGGATCATGTCTATTGGCTCGACGATCACCGCGTCGCCGTTCGCATCGCCGATAAAGAGCTGCGCGCTCACCAACAGAGTCCGGTCATGCTCGTTCAGATAATCGACCACGCACGGCACATCGGCGCAGGTTGACATCAGGATACTCAGCGCGTCTGGCGGTACATCCGGCAGATCGGTATCGCGGCGGAGTAATTGTTGACGAGACCGCCAGTCCATCGAAGAACAGTCCCTGGTCATTCATACCACCCTGGGGATAGTAGTCATCAAACCCGACGTACATCTGCCCGAACGTACCTTCTCCCGCCGGGATAAACCAGAGCTTGGTGAAGGGGTTTCTCCAATCCTCGTTGTTGCCAGCCAAAGCAACCTGATCATTGGCAGCCAGGAACACCGTGCAGCCATGCGGCATGCAGAGTCCACCCTGGGCAGGCGGAGAAGCGACCGCTGGAGCGGGTACAGCAGCCAACATCAAAGCAAGCAGCAGAACAAGCAGCATGAAATGACGAACCATTTTTATGCCTCCTCAAAGCAAGCGTGGATACGCGACCATATGTACCTATGGTATTCGCATAACAACGACAGCCACAGCGGGATCATAGACATTGGAATGACTGGATCGGAGAATCGCCCTCCTGGTGGTTGCGTCCAAAATCTGGCGGAACAGAATCACGCTGAACTCGCCGTTCGCTTCGGTGAGCATAGACTGGGCGGTTTTGAAGCGCTCGCAGGTGATCTCGCTGGGCGGTGTGGCTGACTGCAAAAAATTGGTCGAAACCAGAAATGATCCCGTTTTGCAGATCATCTCGATTGGCTCAACGATTACCGCGTCGCCGCTGGAGTCGCCAAAAAAAATCTGCGCGCTGACCAACAGGGTCCGATCATGCTGATTAAAATAGTCCACCACGCAGGGCACATCGGCACAGGTGGACATGAGGACACTCAACACGTTTTCGCGCACGTCCGGTAGATCGGTCTGCGGCGGCTCCAGCATCAACTCAAGAGCCAGCGTGTCGAAGAACAGCCCCTGGTCATTCATGCCACCCTGAGGCATATCAGTCATCATAACCGACGTACATCTGCCCGAACGTCCCTTCTCAAGCGTGGATACGCCACCTATAGCATAACACCAGCCAGCCGCAGCGGTCCAAACCTGGCAAAAATTGGTAAACTTATTCGATATCCGTACTCGTTTCGGTCTATTTCGAAGTTCTCAGGAGTTTTTTATGAACCGCGTATACCTGATCCGGCACGGCGAAAACGAAGCCAACATCACCAAGGAATTCTCGTACCGGATGGTCGATTATTCGCTGACCGCCAAAGGCATTTTGCAGGCGCAGCAAACCGCCGCCTATTGGCAAGACAAGCCTATCGACGCGATCTACAGTTCGCCGCTCAAACGCGCACTCGAGACAGCACAGATCATCGCGGAACCGCATGGCCTCCCGGTGATTATGCTGGAAGACCTGCGCGAGGTGAATGTCGGATCGCTGGAAGGACAACCCTTCAAGACCGAAAACTGGGCCTTCTACAACGAGATGATCAAGGCGTGGTTCGACGGCGACAAGGACCGCGCCTTCCCAGACGGCGAAAACTATCACCACCTGTGGGGGCGCTTGCAGCGCGCCTTTGCTGAGATCGCGCGGGGACGCGACGACCAGGATATCATCGTCGTCGGGCATGGCGGCAACTTCAGCGCGATCATGAAAGATTTGTGCCCGAACGCCGATGTTGAGACGCTGATCCACGTGGACAGCCCAAACTGCTCAATCACGGATATCCGGCTCGGTTTCACCGGCGGCGAGCTGCGCGGGGAACTGATCACATGGGGCGCGAGCAGCCATCTCAGCGGCGAAGCGGCGAAACTGATTCCAGGCGTCCTGCGATCATAACCAGCGGTAGGAATCGCGTGCTAAGCCTGAGAGCCAATGGCTGAAAATCCGCGTTCGGCGTTCACCCACTGGATCGGCACCTGCGCGGCGATTACGCTGGGCGTGATCATCGGCCTGGCGATTCTGGGGGCGGTGCTGCTGCTATGGCTGGTCAGGACGTGGTAGGGATTACCTGTGGCAGGATAGACCATCCTGCCACACACCGCGCCCGATCAAGTCAGGTTGACAATTTTTCACGGGCCAGGGCAAGCGCTTCCTCGTGTGAGGTGCAGAGATGCCCCTTGACCCCTCCGTACTGCTCCTGTTCCATCGCTTGCGAGGCCAGAGCGGCAACCGGGCCAGACCCGACAAAAATGGTAATAGGTGGGCCAGACACTCCGGCCTCCTGACTGGCCCTGACGCCACGTGAGGCTGCCGCCAGAGCGATGACCATTTTGCTGAACGAGTTCAGGCGTATTGATCACGTCGCCCACATCAATAATCAGCGCCACACTTCCCTGAATGGTCCTGCGCAACTGGATTATTCCAGCGAACATTGCCGGCATATCCCGTTCAGGATCAAAAGGGCGACTGATCACTGCATTAATGATGGATTCCCCTGGAAGTCGTTCAAGTTTAATTGGCATATTTCCCCCTATGCTGTCTAAACTGGGTCCCGCTAGACCCACCCTAATGATAGTTTCAATTCGGTATTTTCGTCCAGTGAGGTGATTGGCAGTCTGGATCAAAGCATGGGGCCGGAGGGGGGAAGGAGTCAGCCCAGGAAGTGTTGTTCCAACAGGACAGATTCTTCGATAAATCCTAATTGCCGGTACAATCGCTGTGCGCCGGAATTTTGCGGCAACACGCTCAGGGACACTTCGGGCCAGCCGCTCTGCCGGGCGTCATCCAACACAGCCTTCAGCAGCAGACTGCCGATCCCCTGGCCGCGTTTTTCCTCGGCAACGACCAGTTCTTCGATAAAGCAGCATGTGCCCGCATGGAAAAGATCGGGACGCGTGGAATAGCTCAACAGGCCAACGGGGCGGCCATTCTCTATAGCTAGCAGTATTTTGCTGGCAGGAGAGGCGAGATAAGTCGCGATATAGTCAGCAGTTAGAGGGCTGTGCCACCCGCCGACTGAAGCATGAGCCTGAATCAGATTGACGATCTCTGCCGCGTCTTCTGCCACCGCGTACCGAAGATCCATTGTCAACTTCCTCCTGTGGGAGAAGCAAATGTAAAGAGCGTGATCTCCGGGCGGCAGTTGAAGCGCAGGCGGGGATGGGTCATGCCCACGCCGCGATTTGTATACTGGATCATCCCGCCAACATGATACAGCCCAATCGGGTATTTTTTCGCATAGGGGGGCAGAATCCGCCTATCGCTGATGAGGGGATCAACCTGCCCGCCGTGCGAATGACCAGAAAGCTGCAAATCAAAGCGTCCCGTCGCCGCGCTGATATCGGCAAAATCCGGCTCGTGAGCCAGCAGAATCGCCGGGCCATCTTCGGGCAGATCATCCAGCACACGATCCAGGCGAGACTCACGCTCCCAATAATCGTCCACGCCGCAGATGTGCAGAACTTCGCTGCCCCGCCGCAGCGTGACCACCTCATTATCGAGGTTACGGACACCGCTTCGCGCGAGGATATCCCGCACGGTACGGGCTTTAGTCCAGTGATCATGGTTGCCCAAAACGGCGAATGCGCCATCGGGCGCTTGCAGACGGCTCAACCCGGCGATCAGATCGCCGGCAAAATCAGCGGGGCGGTAGGTGACAAAATCCCCGGTGAGCGCCACCAGATCCGGCTGAAGCTCGTTGACGCGGTGCGCGATATCGATCAGGCGTTCGCGGGTCATAAACGCGCCGTCCAGGTGAATATCACTGATCTGAGCGATGCGGTACCCGGCAAAGGCAGGCGACAGGCGCGGCAGACGCAGATGAACATGTTCCGTATCGAACCAGCCCGGCTCGATATAGGCGGAATAGCCTAATAATCCGGTCCCAACCAGCACGGTATTGACCGTTGAGACAGCCGTCAGTTTGAGGAAGCGACGGCGCGTTAGACGTTTAGGCATCAGCGAGTCACTTTCATATCACAACACGGTGGCGGATGATGGCGGATTGACTGGCATCCATCTTGTACCTGTTCGCGGCAAATAAATCCTATAATGTGAAAGGCCATTATGAATCAAAGCAGGGCCGTGTGGCCCCGCGCATTGTGAGCACCTACCTACCGCAGCAGATCAGAGCGCCGCTGGGCGGCAATTGCCTTGCCCTCTTCCAGCGCATCTTCGACGCTTTCGCCCCGAATCTGGCCCACTTTCTGTTGAATCTGTCCGGGGATAAACCTGACACCGCTGCCGATTTGGCCCACCGCGTCGCCCGTTTTCTGGACAATAGCTTCTCCACCGCGAAAGATGCGGCGGCGAGTCTCTTTGCCGCTGTGTGGGGAGAGCCACGCGGCGATTGGCGCACTGATCGTCAAGCCAAGCAACAGCCCCTTGATAAGGCTGGGGATTGTATCTTCGTGCTGTTTCTTCCGAAACATACCCTTACTCTTTCTTCTGACCGCCATTGGAAGCCAGCGATTTGCGGATGCCGATCATCTCGCGCAGGACCGCCCCTACCCCAGCAGCGACGGCGCTAAACTTGACCACTGGCTCGATCAGATTCTGGCTGACAAACTGGGTGGTGCCCTTCACCGTCGAAACGGTATCGTTAGCGTTATCAACAATCGGCTGGACTTCGTTTTGCAGCAGGTTGATCAGAGAAGCAACCTGGATGACAAGCACGATCATGGCAATGCCCATCATCATGCCTTCCATTGCCAGAACGATGATAAACAAATCGCGGATGATGCCGACCCAATTGGCTGCATCGTCGGGGTTAGCCAGCAGCGCGATGAGCAGAGCGCCGATGAGGACCACGAGAAAAACGCCGACGAGAGCGCCCAACCCAACCAGGGTCCAGAAAAGCCAACTGCGGCCCTTCTTTTCCTGGGTTTCCGGCTGCTTCTCTTTTTCGTCCGGCTTACTATCAGTCATAAAATGTCCCTTCCCTTGGAATAGGGGGATCGGCGGGCGGGTTGGCGAGTCAGCAGCCGCGCGACAACCAGTGCCAGCCATGCGCCCACCGTCGCGACCAACATGTGCAACGGCCCGATATCGAGCCAGGTTATCCCAATCATTTCCCCGAAACTCTGCCCCAAGCCAAAACCGAGCCAGGCAGCCAACAAAAAGAGAGCCAGCCGCCGGGCATCACCACCGCTTACCAGATGAAAGGCCGCGCCGTAGAGCGTAGCCAGTACAAAACTAAAGACTAATGATGGACTGGGCATCTGCCCGCCTTGCCTGTCAGAAATCCGGTGGTACAATGCCTCTTCAGGCGGCCCGCACCGGGCCAATGTTAGTAACAAGTATAGCCAATCGCCTGCTGAGCGTCCAATTGCCGGGCAGCGCCGCCTGACTAGAGCGGCAGTATTTGAGTTCGGCGTACATTAGGATAGAATTGACGCTACGAATGGTTTGATTGTTAGAATGGATGGCTTACGGTGACGCTGATCGACCAGCGTATTTTGATCGACGCTCCCACTGATGTGGTGTGGAAAGTTGTTTCTGATTCCAATCACCTGGCCCGCTGGAATACCGGCTACACACAGGTTTCGGTGCTCACGACGCTGCCCACCGGAGTGGGCGCGCGGCGGCGCTGCAAACCTATCCAGGGCAAAGACATCATCGAAGAAATCACGGCCTGGGTAGAAGGACTCGGTTACGAATACAAAATCGTGGATGGCGGCCCGTACAAATCGTTTCAGGCGCGGATTCGGCTCCAGGCCGGTCCTGACGGAACCAGCGTGCAGTGGACCGTTGTCTACCTGCCCAAAGGACTTGGCGGGGCTATTAAAAACCGTCTGGGCGGCAAACGCCGCCTGTCGGAGATGATCGCGACCAGCCTACGTGCCCTGAAACGGGAAATCGATACGATCGGCGTCCACATGGACGAGAACAACCGGGCAAAAGTATCGATCCAGGGACGGTTAAACGCTGACCAGCGCGCCCAATACCAACGCCGCTACGCGCCCCCCGAAAAAGAAGTGTCTGCCGTGCCCGACGAAGGGATCCCGGCTGTTCCAGAAGTACCCGCTTCTCCATTGACGCCTACTCCGTCCTTCGTGGCTGCACTGGACACTGATTCTCCAATCGAAGTCGACGGTTCGCACCTGATCGATACGGAGCCCAAAACGCCTAAAGGCCTCAAAGAAGCTATCGCCGCCGCGTCAGCGCCACCCGCAGAGCAGCAAGCCACGATCTCAGCAGATGCTCCGGCTGCAGATATCCCGGCACAAGACAGGCCATTTGTGCGACCACCCGACCAGATCGCACCGCCGCCTGCTGCCGCCCCAGATTATCGCCGCCAGACGCCGCCGCGCGGTATCCCGGCGGTTCAACTGCCGGACGCTATACAGCCGCCTGCCAACGTGCAACCGCCCGCCAGCATAGAGAAACCGTCTGCGCCACTACAACAACCTCCCCTTGAGGAGGAAAAGAAAAAGATTCTCCCGCCGCCCACCCCTCAAACTGATACGGGTGAGATGAGCATCTGGGAAGTATTCGGCTTGAAGCGGCCCAGTGAGCGCGATCAGGCTGTGCTGAACGAACTGGTGCGCGAGGTACAGACGCGCAAACGTTCCAGGCTAGATGATCTGACCTTTGGCGGATTCGAGCATCCGGCTCGGGTGCGGCGGATTCCAACGGTGCTGGGCTTACGGCTGCGGTTGGCACTGGAAGCAGTACGCGTGCGGCTGCACCGGATGCATGAGGATGAGTAGCCGCCCGGTGCGTGCCATGCAGGGATAAAACCTGGGCGCAGCGGCTAGCTCGCCGCTGCACGCTAGCAGCGCCCCTACAAAACCGCACGCAAGTATTAGCAGGGAAATAAAAAACCGGCGTTTTTGCCGGTTGGAGGTGGGTGGCTGGAGGGATTTGAACCCTCGACCTTCTGATCCACAGTCAGACGTGCTAACCGCTGCACCACAGCCACCATAATGTTTGGGATTGTAACATAGACATTTCGGGCACGCTAGAGTGAATTTTATAAGGCAGGCGGCATATGTCACGCATCGTCTTTATGGGCACACCCGATTTCTCAGTGCCAACTCTGCAAGCGTTAATTGAGGAACCCGATTTTGACGTGGTGGGCGTCGTCACCCAGCCGGACCGCCCCGCCGGGCGCGGGCAGACCATCCAGATGTCGCCCGTCAAACAGGCCGCATTGGCAGCGCAGATTCCGGTCATCCAGCCGGAAAAAGTGCGCCAGCCTGAGGCGATGGAAACGATTAGCGCCTGGAAACCGGATTTTCTGGTGGTCGTCGCCTTCGGCCAGATTCTCAAGCAGGTGCTGCTCGATGTGCCCCGCATCGCCCCGATCAATGTGCATGCCTCGCTGCTCCCCCGCTGGCGCGGCGCGTCACCGATCCAGGCCGCGATCCGTGCCGGAGATGTCTATACGGGTGTGACAACGATGGTCATGGATGCGGGGATGGATACCGGGCCGATCCTGCTCCAGGATTCGATCCCCATCGATCCGCTGGAAACGGGACAGTCGCTGCACGACAAGCTAGGCCCGCTGGGTGCGATACTGCTCATTCACACGCTGCGCTGGTTCAGTGCGGGCAGTATATCCCCTCACGCGCAGTCTAATAACCCGGCACTGGTCACTATTGCTCCGCAGTTGAAAAAAGAAGAGGGGCAGATCAACTGGTCGGCCAGCGCGATTGAGATTGATCGCCATGTACGCGCCTTCACACCGTGGCCCGGCACCTACACGCATTGGAACGGCAAACTGCTCAAGATTCTGGCGGGATATGCCCTGCCGACTGACGTGAGCGCCCCGCCGGGCAGCGTAATCGATGCCCACACAATCGCCCCACCCAACGGATCACCGTTTGCGATCAGCACCGGGAAACAGGTGTACGTCCCGACTCGTTTGCAGTTGGCAGGACGGCAAGCTGTCAGCGCCGCCGAATTTGTGAACGGCGCGCCCAGTTTCATCGGAAGTCGTTTGGACAAGTAGAGGATCGCGTGAGACTCTATTTTGTGCGGCATGGCGAGAGCGACGCGAATCGACTGCACATCATCTCTAACCGCCCGACTTTCGATCATTCCCTGACCGACAAGGGCCGCCAGCAGGCCGCCGATCTTGCCGCGACTCTCGCCGGGATTCCGTTTGTCCACCTCTATGGCAGCCCGGTCAAACGCGCCCGGCAGACGACGGAAATTCTGTCGCAGGCGCTCGGCGTTCCCTTCACGATTACCGATGCGCTGCGCGAATATGACTGCGGAATCATCGAGGGGCGAAGCGACGACGACGCGTGGAAAATCTGGGGCGAACTGTGGCACGACTGGCTGGATCAGCAGCGCTATGATCGCTGCATCGAGGGCGGCGAGACGTTCCACGATATCAAGGCGCGCTACCTGCCGTTCATCGAGGGATTGATCGCGGCGCACGGGCAGACGGATCACAACTTTCTGCTGGTCGGGCACGGCGGCACGTCGCGCATGATGCTGCCGCTGGTGCTGAGCAACGCTGAGCAGGTGTTCAGCCACGACTACGGCATGGACTATACCAGCCCCGTGATCGCGGAGTATCGGGGCGGCGGGTTGGTGTGTCTGTCGTGGTGCGGGGCGGCGATTTAAAGGCGTGATCCTGCTATACTTTCCAATAAGGTCTATGGATAAGCGGGCGAAAATGACAGGTCTTCAGAATATGACACTCGAACAACTTCAGCGCTTCATTGATCAACGGATCGATGAACGGATGGCGGTTCTGCTGGGCAGGTTCGAAATGGATGAAGAGATCTTTTTACCGATGAGGAACCTGATACACGCACCTGGGAGCAAGTCCAGCAGGACATTGAGCAAGATCGCTGGACGCCTCCGCCAGGAGCAAAATCGTCTCTGGAATTACTGCGCGAAGATCGAGAAAGCTAGATGCCCATTTAGTGAATGTCGTGATATGCTACACTTTGTAAAAAGGTGATAATGGGAAAAGATGGGCTGCGATGGGCACTCAAACACAGCGGATGACAGTCGAAGAGTTTGATCGGTATGTGCTGCTGCCGCAGAACGCCGACAAGCTCTTTGAATACATCGGCGGGGAAGTGAGCGAGGTGGTCTCCAATCAACGATCATCGGCTATCGCTTACAAGCTAGGTGTTTTCATCGGCATGTATCTGCTGCAAAACAAACTGGGCGGCATCGCGACGGGGGCGGACGGCGGCTACATGATCGCCGGGGAACGGTACATTCCCGATGTGGCTTATGTCTCGAAAGCGCGTCAATCCGAGCCATCCGAGCGTGCCTACAGCCCTATTCCGCCCGATCTCGCCGTTGAAGTGCTGTCGCCGTCGAATACCGATTATGAAATACGAGTCAAGGTGGTCAATTACTTATCGGTCGGGACAGTCGTCTGGGTTGTGGACCCGGATCGCCAGCGTGTCGAGGTTTATTTGCCAGGGCAGGCCGTCCGCAAAATCGGGCCAGATGGCGTGCTCAACGGCGGCGACGTGCTGCCCGGTTTCTCCGTCACAGTCCAAGATATTTTCGACGTGTAAGCCTCGCCCCCTACGAGGAAATCTCCGCTAAGATGGTTTCGACGGGCAGGACGCGCCCATAGGTTCCATTCAGCGCGGCCAGAAACGCGGCGTGAACATCTGGCGCGGCGACGGTTCGCCCCTCGAAGGTGAGCGCGCGAGTTGCACAGGCATCCGACGCAATCAGGCACTCGAAGCCATAATCAGCCGCGGCGCGGGTCGTGGCATCGACACACATGTGAGTCATCATCCCTGCCACGACGAACCGCTGAATCCCCTGCCCCTGCAAATGGTCCAGCAAAGGCGTCTCGCGGAAACTGTTCGGGAAGTGCTTGACAATCACTGTCTCGCCAGCATGCGGTTGGATGATTGGGGTGAATCTCAGCGCCGGGTGTGTCTGGCAGAAAGAACGTCGCGCCGGGCCGGGCGGCGATATGCTGGATAAACACCAGCGGCAAATGATGATCGCGGAAGGCATTCAATAAGCGGCTGGCGCATTGGCTGGCCTGTTCGCTGCCGACCAATTCCATCCTGCCGCCGGGAAAATAATCATTCTGAATATCGATCAGAATTAGAGCCGTGTTCATTTTCACCTCTCATTGGATATTACCAGGGGATATTCCTTAATACCCCAAAACCAATCCAGTATCCCATCATTTTGCATGTACCGGGAATGCGAGCGGCCTCATTATTGGCGCTTCTGTTTCAGGCGCAGCGCTTCATTCAGATGCAAAAAATTATGGCGGGTTGGAGGCATGAGCAACAAGCCAGCAATCGTGCGCCCGCCCCAATAGTCGATGATCTCCTGGGCTTCGGGGATCACCGCGCCCTGCTCCGCTACCTGCCGCAAGCGGGATGGATCGACTTTCTGGCGCACCTGTTCCGGCGGAATGACCTGCACGATGGCGCGGGTACGGCGTCCGACAGCCAGACGATAAGCCCGCAGCGCCTCAAGATCAATCGCTGTGCTGAGACTGGCGATATCGACAGCACTCATGGCGTTGCCCGCGTGGCGGAATGGCGTTTTCATCTGATCCGCCCAATTCTCAGCCGTATAAAGCTGCGGACAGCCCGCGACCAGCAAATTCATGGTTACGTCTTCGATGCGGGCACTGTGCCACAATACCCAGGCGATAGAATGATCGCCGCCCTTCGGAATACGGCGGATGATAACTTCGCTGGCGTCCTGCCAGATATCATCCTCAAACGACCACAGCCCGGCCTCCGACATAGCCGCCGTGTGAACCATCGCGTGCAGAGCTCAGGAACAGGTTGATCGACTGATCGTGGGTCTCCGTGTGGGCCAAAGCATCGTGTAATTCCTGGTGCAGATCGTTCCACTGTTTGCGGTTGGGGTCCATCTGTTTATCTCCGCATAGCTATTCGGGTGAGCTTTCAGCGTTTTCCAAACAATCATAGCCGAAATCTCCACTGGGAATAAAGTTAAAATCGCCTTCGATACTCAATTTATCAGAATTGGATTGAAATTCACCTTTGAAGCTACCCTGAACGCGCTGAGAGGCATTAGTTAGAACAGACTTGAGTTCTATAAAACCTGAAACAAGATCATCCTGTCCAAAAATGAAGTACTCATCATTCTTGGCGAACAAAAAAGTGTCATTTATCGAACTATCGAAAATAGTTGCCGAAATCCCGAAACTGCCACTAGAAAAATCAGTATTAGAAATCGTATATTTACCCGGTCGTAAACCAACAGGCAAGATTAAGACAACGTAGCTTGCCCCAGAGCGATTTGATAGTTCTTGGAGCGAAATCGTCGTTTGCAGTGAAGCATCATTGCCCTTGTCACAAGGTATCAAATCCCCGTGCCCAGTAAATTCGCCGTTGACTGTTCCCTTGTAGCTTATTTCAAAGTCTCGTTCCTGAATGAAATGATAGATAGATACCTTGATTGCTAGTTGAAGTCGTTCATGCAGGACCCGTTAGAATGGAGTTACCACACCACATTCAACGGAGGTCCCACATGAACGACACCTATATTGTAACGGCTTATAGCGTGCTTGATGATGTGCTGAAAGCACACGGCTACACCGATGATAAACGCACGACCATCGGTGCGGCTGAAATCTTGACCGTAGCTGTCGTTGCCGCGAAGTATTTTCAAAATCATCATGAACGAGCCTTGTGTATCCTGATCAAAGTGGGCGATATTCCACCGTTGAGCGTGTCGCGTTTCAACCGCCGACTGCACGCCTTGAGCGAGTGGGTGTATGGGATCGTGACCTTGCTGGGTGAACTCTTTGCGACGGGGGAGGTCTTTATCATCGATAGCATGCCGCTGCCGGTTTGCAAGCGAGTCCGTGCGCGACGGTGTAAGAAAGTGCGGGGCAAAGTCTATTGCGGCTATTGTGCCGCCAAACATGAGAAGTTCTTTGGCTGGCGGCTGCATCTG
Organism: uncultured Chloroflexia bacterium; assembly: GCA_963753545.1. Classification (GTDB taxonomy): domain Bacteria; phylum Chloroflexota; class Anaerolineae; order Aggregatilineales; family Aggregatilineaceae; genus CAVWCQ01. The sequence goes on along the minus strand of CAVWCQ010000008.1, from coordinate 1,738,992 downwards.
ATTTGCACGGCAGAAGGTGTCCCGGTCGCTTTCGATTTGTTGCCCGCATCCTTGCAGGATCTGACCCCCATTCATGAGTTGACGGTCCGCCTGCCTAAAGGCGCAACGGTCTTTGGCGACAAAGGCTACATCGCTGCCCCGGATGCCCAAACCATTTTTGAGGCATGCGGGGTGCGGTTGGTTTCGGCTCGTCGCACCAACATGCAACCAAATCGCTGGGCTGACGATTTTGACCTACACCTCTATCGTAAACGGATTGAGACGGTTTACTCGCAACTGGAAAAAATGGGCATTCAATCCCTTCATGTTCGGACCAATCTTGGTTTTGATCTGAAAGCCTGGGCGAGCTTGTTGGCTCTTGCTTTCACCAATATCATCGACTAGCAATCAAGGTAGATAGATACAATGGCCCCTATAACGAGCAAGATACCTATCAGACATGTCTTGTTTCTCATTGAGGCATATCCTATCGCCAAGTCGTTTTCACTGCGGTGGAGGAAAAAGTAAAGATACAACTCGTAATCCATAGGCAGAAGAAAACTGGAATTCTGGATCAAAAAATGAAGTGAGCCAGGCTCCTTTCCAATACCAAGGCTCACGATGCTGGATTGTCTCGATAGAATACTACGGCGTTGAATGCCAAGAATACGAGTCCCAAAAAGGAACTGAACAGAGAATAATAAAGCTGTCTTTGCCTATGTCGCTAAAGCCAATGCCCAAGGCACACTACTCCCATTTCTCCCAGTGCCGACCTCATCGATCTGGCTGCTTCTAACTCTCCGCATCTTCATCCAAACCTGCTAACATTGTATTCGCTGCTTCTTTGAGTGGGAGTAAATCTTCTTCAACAATTCGCCAGACAGCCGCTATATCGATCTTCTCATAATCATGAATAAGCACATCGCGGAAACCAGCGATCTGCCGCCAAGGGATTGTTGGATGCGCAACAAGTAAATCTGGTGACAAGCGTTTGACGATCTCGCCAATGACCTCAAAACTACGGATAACCGCATCCTGATTGACAAAAGAGGCCATAAATTCATCACGCCCGCTTGCTGAAATAACCTCGATACGGCGGATGCGTTCCAACATGTCCTGAAGGTAAAGCCGCTGCCGATTCAAAGCGCAACCGCCTCCCGTAAAATAGTGGGGGCGATTTCATCACGGATGAAGGCGGCATGAACCAGATCAACTTTTCGCCCAAGCAGGTCTTCGAGGTCTTGCTTTAGCCCGATTTTGTCCCACAGCCGATAGTCTGGTTTGAAGTCTACCAACAGATCGATATCGCTGTCAGGACGCGCTTCGCCGCGCGCGACTGAGCCAAATACACGCACGTTGCTTGCGCCATATTGCTCAGCCAGACGCAGAATTTCATCCCGCTTGCCTTTGAGCAGATCGTCAATCCCTAAGCCTGTATTGGTTGCCACAGCCTTACTCCCATTTCTCCCAGTGAACGACCTCATCGATCTGGCGGCGGCCTGTGCTTTTGGCGGGGCGATTGCGCGGATCGGCTTCAGGATGCGGATAGCCGAACGAGATCGCCCAGGGAACTTGCATCTCAGCGGGAACGCCTAGCGCGGCGCGGGCCTTGTCCATCTCGTAGATCGTCGCCATGCACGAGCCGATCCCCTTCTCCCACGCGGTCGAGGATCATATTCTGGCTGGCGCGGCCCAGATCGAAGGGCGTGGTCAGCGTCGGCGGGGTGTGCAGATCGGACGTGATCATCACCACCGCGAAGGCCGCCCCCGCCAGATGGGTCGCACCAGGGACCGCACTTGCTCAACTCTTGCAGCGTCTCACGGTCGGTGACGACGATAAACTGCCAGGGCTGTCTGTTTTTGGCGGAACCGGACAGCCGCCCCGCGTTGACGATCTGCTGTATATCGTCACGGGGCACGGGCTGATCGGTGAACTGCCGGACCGAACGATTAGCTTTAATGGCCTGATAGACTTCCATTTTCCGTCTCGATTCCCGCCCGTTCGGCGGCTTCCTTCTTCGGATCTTCCATACGCAGGCGATCCAGTTCCTGGCTGAAGATGCGGCGCAGCGTGGCGATTGCCGTCGCATAGGTCGGTTCTGCGCCAACATAGCTCAAGCGCCCCGCCCCCAGGTTACGGCCCTTGCTCATCGGCGTATCACTGGCGTAGTGCAAAAAGCCGATCTCAAAGGGCGCAATATAGAGGTTGACGATCTCATCGGTCGGGTGACGCTGGGCGCGGACCATCTCGTAAATGCCGGAGAGATACGGCCCGGCTTCCATCTCGACGACCGAATATCCCTCGCGGTAGAACACATCCATATAACGCGCGTTTTGCAGGAACGTGCCGCGCGCGCTGACCACTTTCTGATTGTCCAGCACGCTGCTGACCGTCAGATAGGGCATGACATCGGAGGCGGTGAAGCAGTTGCCGAACAGGTACGAATTCTGGCTTTGCTCGTCGTAGACCACGTTGGCGATCAACACGTCGCCAATGCGCGCGTTGAGCGTCGCCGCCTTGCCGATGACATAAATCCCCTGCATGCGTGTCACGTCCTGGCTGATCTTCGCCAGCACATGATAGGCCGCCATGCCCAGCGGATAGTCGATATTCACGATCAGCGCGTCACTGCTGCGCAGACGGCGCATCTCCTCCATACTGGCGCAGCATCAGGCGCGGGTCCATCCACTCCGGATCGATCTTGCTCAGTTCGATCGACCTGCGCCTCGATATCGAAGCCGTGAGGCTGGGCGCGCGGTAAATGCCAAGCTGCGCTCCGCCTCCAGGCGGCGCGTATCGACATCGGGCACCGTCCCATAACGGCGCAGGGCGTAGTAGAGGAAGTTATTCTTGTTATTCAGCTCCGCCCGCACCCGCACATAATCGTATTCGGCCTTCAGGCCCGGATCGCCTGCCCGCTCCACAAAATCGAGAATCTCCTCCTCCTCGCGCAGCGCAAAGCCGCTGAGCAGATTCGGGATCGCGTGGACGTTGCTCGACACAAAATAGACCGGGCGATCCTCGATAGTCACGGGCGATGCGTTCGCGCACGTTGCGCCACCAGTCCGAGGTCGCGCGCTGGTAATTGATATAAGTGCCAGCCAGCAGGCGCACGGCAAACCGTTTGGGTGCCTGCGCCGATTTTTTGCAGCGTCGGGATCATGTCGGAGCCCCACGCTTCCTGCAGGCGGCTGAGCTCATCGGGGCTGATTTCGAGCGCGCGGGCCAGATCGGCGGTGCGCGCCAGCGAGGCATCGGCGGCTGTAAGCGGCAAGAGTCGCCTGCACGGTGAGCGATTGCAGCAGCAGGTGCAGCTTGTTCCACTCGATCTGGTAGGCAACCAGCGTCGGGATCAGATCGTCGATATCGGAACGGCTGGCGATGTAGACCGCCAGTGTGCTCCTGCCATCGTAGCCATGCGGCGGCGGCGGGCCGGGGCGATGACGCGCTGCCAGTCGTCCACGGTTGGGTAGCCGTATTCGCGAAAGACGCGATCCGTCTGCCCCATCACCACCAGATCGACATCCGGCGATGCAGGAAGGCAGACGCATGATCGAATAAAACAGGGCGGAAGCATCGGGTTCGAGCTTCGCGCGCATTGATGTGCAGCGATGAACCCATCGTCAGGTGCGTTTCGACCAGCGCATCCAACTGCACGGCATGGCTGGAACGCAGCAGCGAATAGTAGGTACGGATATAGAGTTCGATTTCTTCGCTGCCTGTTTTCGGTACAGTTCGATCCATAAAACGCTCCATCAGAAATAGCGAAAAACTGTTTCACCGCGGAGAACGCGGAGAGCGCAGAGAAACGCAAAGGAAAGATAGGTTGGGCGCGGCGGCTTAGCGGCTTAGCGGCTTGGCTGCGCACGCTGCACGCAAGCATCGCCCACACTGATCTTAACGCGGAATCGCGCCAAAGAGGATGATCAGTGCCGCACAAATTCCAGCCAGCAGCAAATCATTCCCGCGCAGGTCAGAATCCGGCGGCGGGATCGGGATTGCGGGGGAAGCGGTAGCTGGCGGCGTTGGGGCAGCGGTTCGCTGGTGAGCAAATAGGCCGCGCTGGGCAGCTTCCCCAGCAGTTGATCGCGGGCCGCTTCATAGTCACCCGTATAGGGGATAACCGTTCCTCGCAGCAGATAACGCGGCAGGTTATGCGGCGCGCCCGCCAGCACAAAAACAGGTTTGTGCCGACGATTCGCCAGAATCCCCTCGTGACGGATGCCTACCCGCCGCCGCGAATCGGTGAGCAGCATGATCAGCGCGCCACAGGTGCGGATCGCCCGGCGCGTTTCGCTCGCCCAGGCGATGCTGCCCGTTTCGCTGACAGCATCGACAAACACGGCATAACCCGCCGCCTGAAGATCATCAACCAGACGGTGGGCCAGATCGTAGTCGGATGGGGGGTAGCTGATGTAGAGATGCTGCATAATGATCCAAGCACCTCACCCCTCAATCCCCTCTCCAGTCTTCGCTGGCGAGGGGACTTTCTCCCTCTGCAACTTGATGAGGGCCGGGGTGAGGTTAGCGCGCGAACTGCTGCACAAAATAGTCCGGGTTCAGTTTTTCGCCCGTTGCAAATTCCAGTGCCTGATTCCAGTGCATGGTATTCCCCGGCTCAAAAATCCGCTGGCGGAAGAACGCACCCGCCGCCGGACGCCCGACGATGCCACCCGCGTTCTTGAACAGCCAACCGGTCCACTGCAAGGACATCATCCGGCCCAGCAGATAATTCTGGTAATAGGCTGGAGCCAGCGCGATATGGTATTTAGTCGCCCAATCCGGCTGACCTTCGCGGCCTTCCGGCTTGTTGAGCAGTTGATATTTCTGCACCAGTTCCCACCAGAGCTTATCCAGATCGCGGGCCGGGTCTTCGTACATCAGCCGCTCGAAGTTGACGACGACCATCACCCAGCGGGCGAAGATCAGTTCTTCCAGCCGGAAGCGCTTCACCCCGGCCTCAGCCAATTTCTGGGCCTGTTCGGGCGCTGAACCCAACATCTGCTCGTGCCATTCCGGGTCGAGCGTGATCGCGCCCATCAACATCGCCATCGCTTCGGTGGTCAGAATGTGCGGGAAGGAGCGCAGCATCCAGGGCAAGGTCTTGGGGATATACGAGTCGTAGGACGCGTGGCCCAGTTCGTGCAGCAGCGTTTCCATCCAGCGCAGACTCGGCTTGAGATTGCACAGGATGCGCACATCCCCTTCGCGATCAATGTGCGTACAGAACGCGTGCTGATCCTTCCCTTCGCGCTCATAGAGATCGCTGCGATCCAGGATGGGGCGGATTTCCATTTCGAGGCCGTCGTAGGTTTTCAGTGCCAGATCGACCAGATCACGCCCCTCGAACAGCGCATCATAATTGATCGCGCCCAGCATCGGCGCGCGCTGGAAGAAGGGATCGGCGTAGTGCCAGGGCATTAACTGATCGGCAGGAACACCGTAGCGGCTGCTCAGTTCGGCATCCATCTCGGCCTTTGCCTCGCGGAACGGACCTTCGATCTTGGCGGCCAGTTCGTCCAGCATGGCGTACAGCCAATCGGGATCGAGTTCGTTCAGTTCCAGGCTCATGCGGTGGAAATTGGCGTATCCCATACGATGGGCAGCATCGTTGCGCAGTTCAGCCAACTGCCGGATTTTAGGGGCTACGACCGGGCCAATCTGCTTGCTGGCTTCCCATGCCTCGCGGCGTTTTTCGGAGTCCGTTTCGCTGCCCAAAATCTGATCGATGGCGTTGGCAGTCAATCGTTTGCCATCCACTTCGGGGCGGAAGTTCGTATAGGCTTCGACCAGGGCCGTTTGCAGGGCGGAAACCTGATCGATAGTCGCCGGGTCGCGCTGGCCTTCGGCAAACCCCAGGTGCAGCAGGCGAATCATGCGGGCCAGCAAGCGATCCTCACCCGCCGCGCTGTTTTCGTCCCAGTCCTTGTACCGCTGGTACAGGGTCGCATCGGCCCAGAAGCGCATCCAGGCCGAGCGCGCTTCGGACGCAGCTTGCAGCGCTTCGGGTTTGCCTGTCGTGGCGGCATCCCAATCTTTCGCGTTTGAATCAATGTAAAGAGCGCGAATCTGATCGACAAGCTGATCAATCGCGTCACGCACCGCAGTAGGCATCTAACACCTCTTTCAAAAAGTTGAAGAATATTGCCCCAGGTATAGCACAATTCGAGGCGAAAAACGAAGTGCGGGCCAGCCTCTTTCGTCTTCTGCTACTATCTACTAACACGTGTATTGGTTGTATAGGTGAGGATTTCATTGGTGGTAATGAACCGAGGCAAAGAATTCGTCAGCCTGCTCAAAGAAACGTTCAAGGAATGGCAGGAAGATAAGGCATCGCGGCTGGCGGCGGCGCTGGCCTACTACACGATCTTCTCGATGGCTCCCCTGCTCCTGCTGACGATTGCCCTGGCCGGGCTGGTCGTGGACAAGAGTACGGTGCAAGGGGATGTTTATACGAAACTGAATCACACCCTGGGCAAGGACAGCGCGCAGTTTGTTCAGGACGCCATCGCAGCCGTTGACCGCTCCAATTCGGGCACACTCGCGACGGTGATCGGCCTGGGCACGCTGATCTTTGGCGCGGCGGGCGTCTTCAACCAACTGCAAAGCTCGCTCGACACCATTTGGGACGTGGAACCAAAACCGGGCCGCCCCCTGATGGAACTCATTCGAACCCGCTTCCTGTCGTTCGCGCTGATCCCGACGATTGGCTTTTTACTGCTCGTGTCGCTGGTGTTGGAAGCGGGCCTGTCGTTCGCGGCGACCCGTTTTGCCGATACTTTCCCGAACATGGGAGCGCTGGTCGCGCTGCGCCTTGGCAGTTCTGCCCTGTCGTTTTTGTTTATCACGTTCCTCTTCGCGCTGATCTTCAAAGTGCTGCCCGATGTTAATATTGCCCTGCGCGATGTGCTGCTGGGCGCAGTGGTAACGGCTGTGCTGTTCACTATAGGCCGCTTTTTGATCGGACTCTATCTCGGTTACAGCAGCACGGCGTCGGCTTATGGAGCAGCGGGGTCGCTGATCGTGATCCTCCTGTGGATTTATTATTCCGCCCAGATTGTCTTTTTTGGCGCGGAATTTACCCAGGTCTATTCGCGCCGCACCAGTAAGCAAATTGAGGCGAACGAAAACGCCATCCCATTGACGGCGGAACGCCGGATAGAACAGGGAATGCCGACCGGGGAACAGGTCCAGACCGCTCAGTTGCAAGCCGAGGGCGGGCGCGACAGCGTACACGTCCGACACATCCGGCGCAGCGCGGGCCGCAAACGAGCTGTTGGCACGGTTGCTACCGCGCTGCTGGCCTTTATCTTCGGGGCAGCGGCGGGTTTGTGGGGCCGGCGCGGCGAGGAGAAGTTCGCGCGGGAAGAGTAGCTCCTCTTCGCACCAGATTGCCTTCGCCCCAAAGCTGTATTAGGATCAAGGCCAGAATTAATGCTCACCTGACCTGGACTCACACTCGCATATTATGAAAACACTGATTGTTAATGCCGATGATCTGGGGCGCACTGCCGGAATCAACCGGGGGATTTTTGAGGCGCACCAGAAGGGGATTGTCACCTCGACAACCGCCATGATCAACTACCCCGACGCCGCCCCGGCCCTTGAAACGGCGCTGGCGGATTGGCCCGCCCTGGGGTTGGGCCTGCATCTGAACCTGACTTCCGGGCATCCCGTACTGCCCGCGTCTGCCCTCCCGACGCTGGTCAAGGCGGACGGTTTGTTTTTTACGCCAGCGGAATGGGCGGAACAGTTCGCCCGCGTGGATCCCGACGATATCCGGCGCGAACTAACTGCACAGTTTGAAAGATTTATCGCGGTTACGGGCAAACCGCCCGATCACCTGGATTCGCACCACCACATCACCTATTTGCACCCGGCGGCGCTGCAAACCGCGCTCGGCTTCGCGGCGGCGTATGGGCTGCCCATGCGCCAGGGCGGGCTAAACAGGCCAACCGCCGAGGCCCGGCAAACGTTCATGAACCTGATCCCCAGTCTGTCGGAGGCGCAGGCAGATCGGATGGTCGAACAGCTTCAGGCGGCTCTCGCCAATGGGCCAGAACCCTATTGGCCCGCCCGCCTGGAAGCCGCTTTTCACGGCGCGCGCTCGACTCTCGGCGATCTGCTGGTCATCCTGACCACGCTGGCCCCGGACAGCCTGACCGAATTGATGTGCCATCCGGGGTATGCGGACGCGGACCTGACCAGTTCCTACGCACAGCGCCGTGAAGAGGAACTGCGCCAGTTGACGAACCGTGCCACCCATGAATGTGTGCAGTCGGAAGGAATCCGGCTGGTGAATTTTGGCTCTTTGCGACGGGCAGAAGGGGAGAGTCGATGAGCGACGACGACCTGAGATATGAAAATCTGGACGACGAACCCTATCCAGAGGACGAACTAGAGGCGATAGACCTGGAGGCGCTGGACGACGCGATCGACTCCGAAGCCGGACCCGAAGATACCAGCACCGAAGCGATCCTGGAGTCGATTAGCACGCTGGATGACGAGATCGAACCAGCAGCGGCCCCGCTACCCGCGCCGATTCCCATCAACCTGGACGCGCTGGACGACACCATCGACTCCGAAACCGCACCTGAGACTGAGCAGGCCGAGGAAAGCGAATCGGCCCAGCCGGAAATCGCGCCGGAGCCAGCCGAGACGGTACCCGCGTCCAAACCCATCGACCTCGATGTGCTGGATGATGTCATCGACTGAGAATCTGGACCGGAAGCGGAACAGGATGAAGAAACCGAAGAAATCCTGGAGGCGATCACCACCCTCGATGACGAAATCGAGCCGGCTGCTGAGGTAACCGCCGAACCAGCAGAAGCCGTATCCAGACCGGAAGCAGCAGCCCCCGAGGTCACTCCTGAGAAGCCATCTGAGCCGGAAGAACTCGCCGCGCCGCCGGATTGGATTTACCGCGTGCTGGTGGCTGTGCCCGCTGAGATGAGCCAGGAGATGGGCAAGCTGCGCAAATTGGGTGAGATCAAGGATATGCCTGAACCGGGTTTCGAACTGGTCGCACCATTCCGCGCGGAAAATCCGGCACTGGTGCAGACTATGCTGAAGAGTTGGGCACGCAACCATCTGCCGCTGCAACTCGAAGTAACAGGTGTGCAAGCCGAAGTGATGGGCGCGCACGATTATGTAGCGGGGTGGACGCTGCTGCCCGGCGACGATCTGGATGAGGCGCAGGCCGATTTGATCCGCGCCCTGACCTCGCGGGTGACTTTTGTGCCGGACATGCCCGAAAAACCCACGCTGCGGGTAATTGTGGGCCAGAAGGTCGCGCCAGGACCGTTCCCGCGCCTGGTCGCCCGCATGCAGCGCGATTTTGAATCTTATGTCTGGCATGCCGAAACAGCCGTTTTGGTCCGCCAGGAAGCCGACAGCACCACCTGGGAAACCGTCGAGTCCTATCGTTAACCGGAGAGGAAAAAATGGCACAAACGACGACGCCGCAGGCTTCACCGCCTGTGGCCCAACAGCCGCAGCAGCCCGCTCGCTCCAAATATTTCTTTTTGCGGCGCTACCCGCGCCTGAGCGTTTCTCGCATCTGGGTACGCCCGCCAGACGCAGAGTATCAAAAGATGCTGAAGAATGAGGGCCTGATCTCGGCGGATATGGTCGATACGGAAGGGAGCAAGGCGCTGCGCGACGATCTGGCCGAACTGGAACAACACCTGCTGCCGCACATGTGGCGGCTCAACCAGGAAGCGCTCTTCTACCAGAACCATTATTATCTCTACCAGTGGACGTTCATTATCACCACGTTTTTAACAACGGCACTGGCCTCCATCACGGTTTTTGCCTACAACAGCAACGCCGATGTCTGGCTGGGACTGTTTCACCTGACCGATTTTCTGGGCGTACTGACAGCCATTGCCAGTGCCCTGGCGGCAGGTGTATCCTATTTGGGAGCCAATGAGACGCCCCAGCAAAAATGGTTTAACGCGCGCATCAAAACGGAGAATCTGAGGTCGACCTATTTTCTATTTTTGGCCCGCCAGACCCCGTTTGCCATCGATAACACCGCCGAGCGCGTGCGCCAGCTCCAATTAAAAACACTTGAAGTCCTGGAGGGATAACCATGAGCGCCAATCAACCCCCAACCCCCAATACACCTAGTACCCCTCCCCTGCTCAGCCCGCGTGAAGCACGCGTCCGCGCCGATCTCTATATGAAGCAGCGCATCGATTATCAGGCTGACTACTATCTGAAGCGGATCGATGAATTTAAGTTCAACGCGGATCGCATGCTCATGCTTTCCGCCTTTCTGATGGGGATTTCAACGCTGGTCTCGGCTCTCACCGTCCTGTCGAACAGCGCGGCCAGCGCCCTGGTAACCGCGCTCCTGCCCGCCTTTGCCGGTGGAATAGCCGCCTTCCGATCCCTCTACCAGTGGGAGCGGCAAGCCACGATTTACGAGAGCACCTGGCTGGCCTTGCAGCGGGCGCGCATCGTCATGCCGGACTTCAGATTCGATCCGCACCAACGATTATCCGCGCTATTTCCCGGAACTGGTCGATCAAACCGAATCCGTGCTGCGCAACGAAGCCAGCCAGTGGGGCCAGTTGCAGAATGAAAAACAGGTGGCTAACGGCCAGGATCAGAAACCGACGCCGCTGGTTCCACCGCTGCCAGAAGATGCGGGCGGCGGGGACGCCCAGCCGCCGGGCGGATAGGTCGCCTGGGCGTAACCCCATTAACCCTTTCTATTCGCAGTTCACGTTGGCGAGGTGTTCCTCGAAGGTAGCGGCGAATGCCTCGCCCGTCCCATTACATGACGCCGTGTGATAGAAGTAGTTGGTCTGGGCCGGATAGATCGCCGCGACAATCGCGCTCGCGCCGGGGCTATCAATGGGCGATGGCGGCAGACCGGGACGGTTAAGCGTATTGTAGGGCGAGTCCAGTTCGAGGCTTCCTCCGCCAATTCTCGGCCACCAGTTGCCCGGCCCACCGAGCGCGTATTGCAGCGTCACCGTGGAGCCGAGGCGGTTACCGCTGCGCAGGCGGTTATAGTAGACGCTGGCAACGAGCTTCTGTGTCTCCGGGTCCCGCGATTTACGCTGGACGATGGAGGCAATGATCATCACCTCGTAGAAACTGATCCCCTGGGCAGCAGCATCAGCGCGCATGTTAGCGGGGATATTCGCGTCAAATGCCGCCAGCAGCATATCGCGGAACTGCTCGGCAGTCGTCTCGTTCATCACTGTATAGGCACCGGGAAATAGAAACCCCTCCATCGAGCGCCCGCCCCCGACAAAATCATAGGGAGCCGACGCGCCCGGCGCAGTAACCGCCAGAAAATCCGCCCCACTGAAAGCCGTTTGTGCCGCGTTGATCGCATCCGCGATCTGCTCGCGCCGCCAGCCCACCTGGATGCTGATCGTGCACGGACAGGCAGGCACGCGGGGACCGCTGGGCTGTTGGACGGCGGCAGGATAGGACGGCGGCGCGTTTTCGGCGGCTCCCGGCGGCAGATAGAGCACCTGACCGACTTGCAGATAACGGCTGGGCAGGCAGTTCGCCGCCACGATCTGATCGACGGTCACGGCGTTATTGGCTCCTAACTGGAAGGCAAAAAGCGTATCATCCGGCTGGGCCACATAGCGCTGCCAATCAGCGGGCGGCGTACACGATGTCGGGCTGGGGGCCAGCGCGATGATCGGTTGGCGCGTCGGCTACCAGCGCAGCGGCGGGCGTGGCTGTGGCAGCGGGCAACAGTGTATCTGCGGGCGTCGCGGTCGGGACGAGCGCTGGTGTAGAGGTAGGACTGGGCGTGCTGGTCGGAGTAATCGTAGCAGTCGGGGGCGGCGTCCCGGTCAGAAAAACCAGTGTGGGACGCGCCGCGACTCGTTCGCTGGGCCGGGGAGAATCCTGCCGTGTCGACATCAGAACGACTACCGCCACCAAAGCCCACGCCGCGAGGCCGCTGACGATGAGCAGCGGTAGGCGAGAATGAGAAGATTGAGATGGATTTGCCATAATGCTCATTGTACCGTTTTGGATAAAAAGGCAAAATTTTAGGGAGAAATTCGTTTTTCTTACAGCCTGTTTCAGCTTATACTGGATGTGATCAGGTGATCTTCTCTCTGGAGCTTGCGGCATGGCTACCCTACAGGTCTACATTCTCGACAAAGACGCCTCTGCTGGCGAGTGGGTGCGAAACCACCTGCGCGAAATTGGCATCGACGCGCACTGGCTCAACAGCGCGTCCAGCCTGCTCGCGCAGTCAGAAATTGAGCCGCCAACGGTGTGCATGGTTGGCCTGCGCCCGCCCGTATCTCAGGCGCTCAGCCTGATCGCAAGCCTGACGCAAGAACCCCGTTTTGCCCAGACGTCGTTTATCCTGATGGGGCCGCTCCAATACAAACGAAATGCGTTCAAATCGGGAGCCGATGATTATCTGATCACCCCGCCAGACACCATTGAGATGCGCAAACGCGTTCGCCTGTATCTGGATCGGGCCGATCTGCAAGCGCGTGTGATGGCGGAAGTACGAATAGGCCAGGAATTTGAGGCGATGGGCGCGCGATACAGCACCTCCCCTGCTCCACGCCCGCTCGCGTTTGGCGCTGAAAACAGCTACCAGGAGTCAGTAACTCTGCTCGAACACGCGGCGACACTCTCGCAGGAGCGCGATCTGCTGGGAACGATCCTGAGCCATGTCAACGATGGCATCGCCTTCATTACCTGCGAAGGGGTGATGGCCTATGCCAACCTGGCCTGGGAACAGATCAACGGCTGGGAAACTAATGTGCCCGTTGGCAGCACCGTGATCTGGCCCCCGGTGACCGATATTACGCCCGTGAACAAGGAAATCGAAGCGGCAATCAACCGGGGCAGTCCCTGGCGGGGCGAAGTACGCTGCACGCAGTGTGATGGGCAGCGGCTGGATGTCGAACTGTCGATCATGCCTGCCCAGGATGCAAACGGCAGCCTGATCGGTTTTGTCGTTGTCCAGCGCGACGTTGCCCAGCGCAAGGCGCTTGAGGATTTAAAGGTGCGCTTCCTGACCGATGCCGGGGTCGAGATGCGAACGCCTGTCACGAATATCAAGATGCGGCAGTATTTGCTGCGGCAGGCCCCCCCCGAACAGCGTCCGATGCACCTGCAAGCGCTCGAACGTGAAACAGAACGGCTGTCAACGCTGGTTGAAGGGATGCTGGAACTAGCCCGCATGGACTCCGGCCTGATCCATATGAACCGGGAAAAGACAGACCTGAACCGCCTTGTCGCTGATGTAGTCGTGCGTTACAGCGAACCGTCAAATGAAAAAGGCGTAACGGTTGCCCTCTCGCGGGATGACGCCCTGCCCCTGACAGTGGTTGATGCAAGTTACATGGTGCGGGCCGTCGGCGTGCTGGTAGACAATGCCATCCAGTACACGCCGTCCGGCGGGCATATTGATGTGCGGCTGAACCGGGAGACATGGACCGGTGGCGATTTTGCCATTATCCAGGTCAAAGACACAGGAATCGGGATCGAGCCGGAAGATTTACCCCATATCTTTGACCGCTTCTTCCGCACGACCCGCGTTCGTGACAGCGTGATCCGGGGATTGGGGCTGAATTTGCGATTGCCCGCGAAATTATCAGCCGCCATGACGGTGATATCACGGTCGAAAGCCGTCCCAACCAGGGCAGCATCTTCACCATCTGGCTGCCATTAAACGGGGGATATAAGACCCAACAACAAAAGCAGCCCCGGGCGCTTGTTAACGCCAGAAGCTGCCTGTTTATTCGTTATTGCCAATCACAAAGCTGTTACTTGTGATTGGCATCCTGGATCAAATAGGTGCAGGACTTCTTCATCCTTCACCTGCCAACTCAGGCGCTGTGGGCGAGTGCCCAACAAACCCCGAATCAGCTTTTCATCCAGTTTGCACAGTTCAGGATTGGCGCACGATACCTGCTCGTATGGGCAGTTGGTGATCACCAGCAGGTGACCGCTTCGCATCATGACGCCACGACGCGGTATAGCCGTTGCTATTGAGATAGGCGACCGCATGGTCGAGCCGGATTTCCATGGGCCCATCGGGAACCATCGCCTGCTCAGTCATCACCTCGGCCACGCCTTCCAAAATCTGCGTAACCTGCTGGGCGGGCAATTGGGCCTTCATCTGCTCGAGCAGTCCAGACGCTAATCCCTGGTAATTATTTGGGAAATAATCACCGGCCTTCTCGGTCAACGTATAGACATACTGAGGACGGCCCGGCGCGCTGCGGCGGCGAACCGCTGGGGCAGCGACCAAACCATCACCGCGCAGAATTTCGAGATGGTGACGGACGGTGACGGCTGTGATCCTGCCGATCCGCTCACTAAGAGCTTCCACGATTTCGTCAATGGTCGCTTCTTTTCGTTCTTTCAGAATTTCCAGGATATGTCTTCTGGTCTGTTGCATAGGTGTGTAACTCGCTTTATATACAATTTGATGTTTTTAGTGATAAATTTAAGAAATCTTATCATGCCGCTCCATTAATTGTCAATTGACAAGCGGCAGGGCAAAGGTACGACGATCTTCACATTGTGATAGAAAGCATTTAGGCTGGCATCGCACAGCGGGGCAAAATCCCGTTATCATTTTTTGTCTGATATTGGTCATTTTAAAAACGTTTCCAATCATCGAAAGGTTGGCCTACTCTCGGCTTCTCGGCTACACTTAAGGCTCTTGAGAAGATCGCGTCCGCGCCTGACGCACGCAACCTGAACGCACGGCTGCGCGCGCACTGTAAGGAGTATTGGGTCGATGACACTCCCTTCGCGTATTGCTGCTGTTGTCCTGCTGCTGGCTTCGTTGGGTCTCGTTTTTGTGCTGGTCAGCAATGCAGGTGTATCTACCGATGTCTATCTGGCGAACCCCACGCTAACACCCCTGCCAACCGCCAACGCGGCTAACTGGGCCGAAATAATGGCAGGCCAGCTCGTTTACAAGTCCGATCCCAACGCGCCGTTCCAGGTGTCCTATAACTCGACTTCTATCGACGCCTTTATTACGGGCAACAGCCTGCAGCCGCTGGCGGAAGACACAGAGACGCCTATGCTCGATCTGCTGACTAGCTTCGCAGCGGGCTGGAACAGCAGTTGGCATCCTTACAACTCACCGCCCCAGCCGATGCCTTCACCGGACCAATCACCGAAGAACTGGGCGGTGTGCCGGTCAGTCATCTGCGGTTGATTGTTCCCCCTCAGACAAGAACGACGGGCGAAGACTTCTCCGGGCTGGACCTGTTCCTGGCCCTGATTGATCAGGGTGGCGGCCAAATGACCAGAGTTCAATATGTCGCTCAGGGCGACTCCGATCCGGTTGCTTTCCAGGACTTTATGGCGTGGCTTGCCGAAAACGCAGCCAAGCTCGCGCAGCCCGCCCCAGAACCTACGCCTGAAGCAACAGCCGAAGCGACTGCCGAAGCGACCGAGGCAGCCGCAGCTACAGAAGAGGCAACAGCCGCTGGAGCGACTGAGGAAGCAATCGCAACACAAGAGGCAATCGCGACAGAAGAAGCCGCGCCCGCCGCAACCCAGGAAGCGACTGCTGAAGCGACCGTCGAGGCAACGGCAAAATCTGCCTCGGCTCCGGCAGCGACACAGGAAGCAGCCGCCATTTCGACCACGCCTTCTGCGACAAACTGGGTCGAAATCTCTCCCGGACAGGTGCTCTACGCCCGCAACCCGGAGGCCTCTGCCCAGATCAACTATACGGCCTTCAACACGGAAGATTTCGTTACGTCGTCGCAGTTGGAGATGCCCGCCGCAGACAGCGAAACGCCTGCCCTCGATATTCTGAACCAGATGAAAGCCAAGCTTGACGGCGAGCTCACGACAATGGGTCTGGCCGTGGCAGACGATGCCTTCACAGGTCCTGAGATCGAAACGATCAGCGGCGTGGAGACGGCCCTGGTGCGGATGAAGATCGGCCCGCAAACGGTTGGCGGCCAGCAGTTCCCCGGCATTGATCTGGTCCTGGCGCTTATTGATCACGGCGACGGCACGATCACCGCCATGCAGTATATGCTGCAAGGCCCGCCAGACGATACGATCTATGAAGATGTGCGCGCCTGGCTCGAAGACAATGCCGAACGGCTGGCGACGCTGGAACCCGAAGCCGCAGCCACAGAGGCCGCGCCGGGACAGTAAGCGAACATTCGTATTTTCGTAGGGGTAGGGTTGCTCGCGCTTTCCCTACCCATTCGTTTATTATCATTTTCACTTGATCAATAGTAAAATGGACAACGCTGAGGGACCCAAGCCGCTTTATTGGGAAGCATCGTATGAAATCGTGCTCAGTCTGATGGAGCACCACGCAGATGCGGACCTGGACGCGGTGGGCCTTCAGGAGTTGTTCGAATGGATCATAGCTCTTCCCGGCTTCGCAGATGAGCCGATATTGGCGAATGACGCTTTACTCACCGAAATTCTACGGGAGTGGTACGAAGAATCTACAAGTGAGGACTTAAATGAGTGGTGAGAATGATTTTTTGAAGGAACTGCACAACCCCGATGTGCCTGTACCAGAGGGGATGCAGTCCGCTGTGGCTGTTACGAACTTTAGCAAATTGATGGACTCCATTTATAACTGGGGCCGCCGCAATTCGATCTGGCCGATGGCGTTTGGATTGGCCTGCTGCGCCATCGAAATGATCGCCACTGCCGCCAGCCGCTATGACCAGTCGCGCTTCGGGATGGAGGTTATCCGCGCCAGCCCACGCCAGGCCGACCTGATGATCGTCAGCGGAACCGTGACCAAAAAGATGGTTGTGCCGATTGTGCGCCTCTATAACCAGATGCCAGAGCCGAAATACGTGATGGCGATGGGCGCGTGCGCGTCCGGCGGCGGGCCGTTTAAAGAAGGGTACAACGTCGTCAGCGGGATCGATAAATATGTCCCGGTGGATGTTTATGTACCCGGCTGCCCCCCCACCCCGCAGGCGCTGCTCTACGGCATGATCATGCTGCAAAAGAAAATCGATGGGCAGTCACTCAGCAACGCCAACAGCGTACCCTGGTATGGACACGGCCCCAGCGATCCGATTCCGCTGCCCGTCCTCGGCCCCGATATTGCCGATCCACGACAGGCGTACATTCTGCGCCGCGAAGCCAATAAGCCGGTTGTCGAACCCGTTCTCGACCAGCCGGACGAGTCCTAACTATACTTAGCGAGGGAGATTTTATGGCTGAAGAAGTCAAAACATCCCAGGCGATCACAACCAGCGAAGATGGCGCTTCCCAACTGGAAGCCCGCTTCGAGCAGGCCATCCAGCGCGATACACGCGAGGGCTACAGCGGCTTGATCGTGGATTCGGCCCAACTGCTCGATGTCGCGCTCTTTGCCCGCGATCAGCTAGGCTATGATTACCTGTCCAGCGCCACCGCCGTAGATTATCTCGGCAAGGGCGACCACCTGGAAATGGTCTACCACCTGTACCGCACATCCGGCGGCCCGGCGCTGGTGCTCAAAGCGCAGACGGACCGCGAAAATGCCGTTTTGCCGAGTCTGACTCCGCGTCTGGCCCGGCGCGGATTTCCAGGAGCGCGAAGCCTGGGATCTGATGGGCATCCGCTTTGAAAATCACCCGAACCTGAAGCGCATTTTGCTGTGGGAAGGGTTCGCCGGGCATCCGCTGCGCAAAGACTGGAAAGAACCGTACTTTGAAGCGGAGCAAAAACCGTTTGACAGCCGCTGGCCCGATGGCCGCGTGTGGCGTGCCGAAGAGCACAACCCCTATGGCAAGAACGTGCAGTATCCGCAGGGGTTCGTTCTGGAAGGCTACCAGCCGCCCGTTGAGGATATCCCCAACCTGAACCAGCCCGGCTGCGCAATGGACTCTCAACGCGAACTGGCAACCGAGCGCGTGGTCGTCAGCCTGGGGCCGCAGCATCCCAGCACGCACGGCGTTTTCCGCATGGTCGTGACGCTCAACGGCGAGAGATCGTCCGGCTGGAGCCGGTGATGGGCTATATGCACCGCAACCACGAGAAGATCGGGGAGCGGAACACGTTCCTGCAAAACATGCCCTTCACGGATCGCCTGGACTACATTTGCAGCCTGTCCAACAACTTTGGCTATGCCATTGGCTGTCGAGCAGTTGATGGCTCTTGGAGCGCGCTACCAGCCGCCCACCCGCCGCGCCGAAGTGATCCGCGTCCTGATGGCGGAACTAACCCGCGTGGTCAACCACACCTGGGCGATTGGCTTCCTGCTCAACGACCTGGGCGCGTTCTTCACGCCGATGATGTATATCATCGAAGAGCGCGAGCTGATCCTGGACTTCTTCGAGGCAACAACGGGCAGCCGCCTGATGTGCAACTACTTGCGTTTTGGCGGTCTGGCAAACGACCTCCCGGAACGCATTCACAGTGTCGCCAACCTGGTCAATGACCGCGTGCGCGACTTCAACACGCTCGACTTTCTGCGCATCCTGATCCACGAGCGCCTGCCGCGCGCCATCGATGAGATCGACAACTACCTGACCACCAGCGAAATCGTGACCAACCGCTGCATCGGCGTGGGTGTCCTGAGCAAAGAAGATGCGATTGCCTACAGCACCGCCGGGCCAGTCCTGCGGGCGAGCGGCGTTCCCTATGACGTGCGGCGCGCCGAGCCATACAGCATCTACCCGGAACTGGAATTTGACGTCGCGGTCCGCACGCATGGCGACGTCTATGACCGCTACCTGATCCGCCTGGACGAACTGCGCCAGAGCATTCGCATTTTGCAGCAGGTTCTGCCCATGCTGGAAGAAACACAGGGCCAACCCTTCTTTGCCGGACGCGGCGGTATGTACAGCCCGCGCGTCCCCGCTGGCGAATCGTATGGCCGGGCGGAAAACCCGAAGGGCGAACTGGGTTACTATATCATCTCCGACGGCGGGCAGAATCCCTGGCGCTACCATGTACGCGCCCCCAGTTTCATCAACCTGACCCCCCTGGGCCGGATGTGCCAGTGCAACAAGATTGCCGACGTGGTTGCCATTCTGGGCAGCATCGATATTGTGCTGGGCGAAACGGACCGCTAGGGAAAGCAACTCGCGCCCCATTAAGCGCAGCATACGCAAAAACGATGGATACCAGGATGATTTTGGGGTATTAAGGGGATCTCCCCTGGTAACATCAAATAAGGAGTACAAACAGGATGTACGGACAAGGACTATTACGTGGATTAGGCGTCACGCTGAAACACTTTTTTGAAACGTACCTGGACGATGTGAAGTATGGCTTCCAGCGCAATCTCAACCCGGAAGACTTCCCGGCACGGCAGGGACCCGGCGCGCGCGGTATCTTCACAGTGGAATATCCCGACGAGAAGATCGCTGTGCCAGAGCGCTTCCGCTTTATCCCCTTCCTGGTCGTCAATAACTACGACGATCCGGAGCGACCCGGCATGGACTGGTGTACAAGCTGCGGCATCTGCGCCAAGGTCTGCCCGCCGCAGTGCATCTGGATCGTGCGCAGCAGCGATCCCGAAACGGGTCGGCCTGTCACCGAGCCAGAAGCGTTTTACATCGATATCGATATCTGCATGAACTGCGGCCTCTGCGCGGAATTCTGCCCGTTCGACGCGATCAAGATGGATCACGATTACGAACTGGCCGGGTACGAACGCACCGGATCGCACATTTACGACAAGAAAAAGCTGTCCAAAGAATTCCGCTACTGGAAGTCGATTGCGCCCACCACTGCCGAGCAGGAAGCCACCGCGCGCGGCGGTTGGGAGCACAAGGACATTATCAAGCAGAAGGCGAAAGAGGCTAAGGCCGCTCAGGAGCCGAAGCCAGCGGAATAAACATCACTCCACGACCTCACCCCTGCCCCAACCGGGGTGAGGTCTGCCCACTTTGAGAGGATACTTTCTTGTACCAGAATGACGCCGAGATGCTTTTCCCGGTCCGGGTGATCGAATTGCTCCGTCTGCTGCGCGGTGACCGCTGGCGGGTGCTGGTTGATCGCGTGTTGGGCCGCCCCGAACATGACCCCGATCTGCTGGCGTTCAGTCTGCTCATGATCCGGCTGGGCGGCTGTTTGTCGTGTGGCCCCGACAGTTACCGCGCGATACGCGGCTGTACGCTCTGTGCGAAACAGTCTGTGATGCGTTTCAAAGGCAGTGATGACGAGATCATCCGCCTGTGGGAAAGCGCCCGCGCCGATGTGGTGGCGTGGCTGGAGAGCGGTGTCGCGCCGACGGCATAGGCCATGAGCGAAAATTTGAAGCGTTTACGCGAGTATGCCCAAATAGGCCACGAAAAGAAATGTCGGGATGAAATATTCGAGTTATTCAAGGACCTGCCGCCCCGTGACGTTTTGCAGATCATCATCGATCAGATGAAAGCTTATTTGCCTATCTTCGAGGTGTTCTATCCTGAAATTTTGTGGCCCCGCAAATGGCTGGAGAAACTTGAACTCTTTCAGCCCATCCAAGGTTATCAAATAGATGGACATGGTATCTGGGACGAAAATCGAATCTTCGATGAGCAAGGCATTCCCAAACCAGGCGCAACTTCATTCCTCGCTGCAATCGATAACTGTTATTTCGCATTTCAAGAAGGCTACTTATCTGGACATCAAGCTCCTTTTCTTGAGGGAGTAAGCGGGGCTTTGATTTGTATTACTGGGGCCAGGACGCATGTTTTTTGGGCACAGATCGATCCCGCTGGTTATGAATTGCGGGATGGACCCCTTATCGATACACCAGAAATATCAGGCGGCCTTTGAAAAAAGCGATGCCGCAATGATGAGATTTTTTGACAGCCCCGGACGGATAGCGTTCAGTAGACAACTATACCTGTCTATTGCCGATCAAATTGAAGCAGCAATGAATAAAAGCAACGACAGTCTGAACGCGACTTAGCACCAGCACAATAGAATAACATTCCCTGTTTTTCTCCCTTTCCTCCGTTTACCCTTCGCCCAGCAAACTTTGTCACTTTTGCCCTATACGTATCCACGCTACGGTGATATCATGCTGCCCCTGCCTCTTGTGAAGATGTCCAAGGGGTTTTGTCTTGCTTGCACCAGGAGTTGTCCGTTATCATGCTTCGTCCGAGTTTTCCCCCCTCAAACTGGCCCAGATCTACCGGGACGAGTTCCGGGGTTATAACAAACACACGTTTCAACGCGATCTGCTTGCCGGGGTCACCGTTGCAGCAGTCGCTCTGCCTCTGGCGCTGGCCTTTGGTGTGGCCTCCGGCGCAACCGCCGCAGCGGGTCTCGTCACCGCCATTCTCGCCGGATTCCTGATCGGTGGGCTGGGCGGCGCGGGCTACCAGATTTCCGGCCCAACCGGCGCGATGTCCGCCGTGTTAATCGTTCTCGCCAGCCGCTACGGGCTGGAAGGTATGTGGCTCGCCGGAGCAATGGCGGGGCTGTTCATCCTGGTGTTGGGTATCTTCAACCTGGGGCAGATCGTCAACTTTATCCCCTCTGCCGTCATCGCCGGATTTACCAGCGGCATCGCTGTCATTATCTTCATCGGACAAATTGACAACCTGCTGGGCGTTAAAACCGAGTCCGCCGAAAATACCGTGATCAAACTAGCTCACTATTTCCGCTTTGACTACACCCCGAATCTGACCGCTATCGGGTTGGGTCTGCTGGTGATCACAATCATGCTGTTCTGGCCGAAGCGGTTTAACGCGCGCTTTCCTGGATCACTGCTGGCTTTGATGGTGGCGACAGCAGCAACCATCGCCCTGAATCTCGACGTGCCGAAGATTGGCACCATTCCCCAGACAATCCTGCTCAGTGATCGCCTTTCTCCGGCGCATATTCCCTGGGAACACCTGGGCGATCTGGTCGTTCCGGCGATGTCGATTGCCGCCCTCGGTGCAATAGAAAGCCTGCTGTGCGGGACAGTTGCAGGACGCATGTCAGGGCAGCGCATGGAAGCGGATCAGGAACTCGTCGCGCAGGGGCTGGGGAACCTGATTATCCCCTTCTTTGGCGGCGTCCCGGCAACAGCAGCTATCGCCCGCACCAGCGTTGGGCTGAAAAGCGGTGGCAAAACGCGCATCGTCAGCCTGGTTCATTCCGGCGTTCTGCTGCTGGCCGTACTCGTGCTAGCCCCGGTCATCTCCCGCGTCCCGATGGCATCTCTAGCCGGGGTATTGACTGTCACCGCGTGGCGCATGAATGAATGGGAAGAAATCCATAAGCTGTTCCACCGCCGTTTTAGGAGCGCGATTGCCTCGTTTGTCCTGACGCTGCTGGCAACCGTCGCCCTCGATCTGACCCAGGCAATTGTTATCGGGTTGGCAATCTCCGCCCTGATGTTCGTCTTCCAGATCAGCCAGATTAAAGTGGTGCGCTCGACCATCTCGCCGGAGAAAATGCGCGAACAGGGCTACGAAGTGATGCACGATGGCAGCGGCACGCTGGTCGTGTATGTGCTAGGTCCCCTGTTCTTTGGCACGGTCAGCACCTTCAACGCCGCCCTGGAAAATCTGGATGGTGTGTGCGATCTGATCCTGAGCTTCCGCACTGTGCCTCTGCTCGATACAACCGGTGTTGCTGCCATCGAGTCATTGATCCAGCGCGTCGAAAAAACGGGCGGCTGTATCTATCTCAGCGGCCTCAACGATCCCGTACAGGCCTATCTGGCGCGGGCGGGCGTAATCGGCAAACTGGGCGAAGATCACGTCTTCTGGAGCGCATACGAAGCGATTGTGGCCGCAGACTATCGGCGGTATGCGCTGGAGTCCAGTGAAGGATGTGCACAGGCAGAGGCGTAACGGAGGGGCTTCGGCCCCTTTTTTGTTGGAACCAGATCAGCCCTCTGGACGTTTATAGTTTGAGAAATCACACTTGTCGCGAGGGTAACACTCATGGGCCGCACCAATCTGATCCTGCTGCTTACCTTGATAGCCGTCCCCCTGATGATGTTTGGAGTGATGAGCGCGCCGGCTCTGGATATGCCAGCCGCCCCTGCTCAGGCTACTTCCCAGCAATCCATCCTGGTCTGGACCATGTTCGATCCCTGGCGAACTGTCATCGGCTCCGATTCGCCGCGCTTCGCCCTGTACATAAATAATGACCCAATCTGGTAAAACGCCTGGGAAACTGGACGTTTTCATTTTCCACTCTTTACAACTGCCAAAACTCGTATTAAACTATATAAAAGTTTATAGGGTTCAGTAAGGTCCAAACGGGAGAACTTTCATGGATTGGCCCTGACGAAGCATTATGCGAGCTATGCTTCCGGCAGTTATTCTTCTTCAAAAAACCGTTGGGGTGGCGGTGAAGAGGCGTTTGCCGAACAAGGGAACTCATGTTGCTTGTCGCCGGAATAGATAATTTTTCAAGACTGATAGATTGATTTGGATGTGCAGAGGCGTAGTTGGGGGTTCCTTCGCTAAACGAATTGCAGGTTCGAGTCCTGCCGTTTCTCTCTGAGCATCGCTCATGCAGGAAACGTCGCTCAATGGTAGAGCATGGCTTCCAATGATTTCCCTCTGCATTCGATCAAAACGTCATGCGCGGAGGCGCTGTCAGGAGTTACTTCGTTAAACACGATTGCCGGGTTGCCCCGGCATACTTCTGGCGATATTCCCTCCGCGCTTGATCACACACAAGGCATAGAGGCGCAGTCGGGAGTTCCTTCGGCTCCTAACCGGCTGGTTGCAGGTTCGACTCCTGCCGCCCCCATCACTGACACGGGGGCGTAGCTCAATGGCAGAGCAGCATGTCTTCCGGCGATCTTCCCTCTATGCTCCCCTGTCAGACAGGCGCGGAGGCGCTGTTGGGAGTTCCTTCGATGGGCACGACGCCTGGGCATCGCCCTGGGCGGTCCGGTTCGAATCCGGCAACACTTCCGGCGATCTTCCCTCCGCGCTGCACCTTAACAAGAACATAATATCGCGGATAAAAATACGGGAGCACCCAACAGTTGAGTGCTCCCCCGAAATGGAAATCTGAGCTATGGATTACTTCTTGAAGCTGAAGTTTGCGGTATGCATCGTGCCATCAGCCAACTTGACAACGAGGGTGCGGCATGAGTTAGCCCAACCTTTATCCGTCTTCCAGACATAGATATACTGGTTCGCAACTGGATCGTAGGTTAGGCTGCTCGACCCAGCCGTGACAGTCTCTTCGATATCATCTTGAACCGCTGTACCACAAGCCAGAGATCTTGAGACTGGGTAGCCAGCGGCAAAGATGTTCAAACCCTGATTTCCGTTAAGGCTGAACTTCACAGGAATAGCGCTTCCGGCCTTCACCGAGTTAAGCATGTTATTGTCGACGGGCTGGAAGAAGCCGTTCCATGCATAGTCAACTGTCACAGTAAATGAGCCGCTCGCCGTGTTGCCATGCGCATCGGTTGCAGAGCAGTTCACGGTTGTTGTGCCCAGGGCAAAGGTTGAACCGGAAACTGGACTGCAGTTCACAACGACAACCCCATCTACCAGATCGCCTGCACTGGCGATGAAAGTTACGACTGCCGTACTCGCTCCAGTTGCATGAGCAGTGATGTTACCGGGTAGCACCATAATGGGAGGCGTCGTATCTTTCACTTCAACTGTAAAGGAACCAGTGCTGGTATTGCCATGCGCATCGGTCGCAGAGCAGTTCACAGGTATGGTACCCAGAGCGAAGGTAGAACCAGAGGCCGGAGTGCAGGTCACAGCAACAGCCCCGTCGACCAGGTCATTTGCACTGCCTGTATAGGTGACCACAGCTCCACTCGGTCCAGTCGCTTCTGCTGTAATCGGACCGGGCAGTGTCAGTGCAGGTGCAGTCGTATCATTCACGGTCACGCTAAATGAGCCAGTGGCTTTATTGCCATGCGCATCCTTCGCCGAGCAGTTCACGATTGTTGTGCCCAGAGCGAAGATGGAGTTGGAGGCGGGAATGCAGTCCACAGGATCAGTGAGGTCCACCAAATCGGTTGCAGTAGGCGAAAATGCAACCGATGCCCCACCAGGTCCAGTTGCTTCGGCGGTGATATCCGTGGGCAACGACAGCGTGGGTGGTGTCGTATCCTCGACTATAACGGAGAAGGAACCGTAACCCGTGTTGTTATGTGCATCCGTTGCCGAGCAGGTCACGGTAGTTGTAGCTATCGGGAAAATGGAACCGGAGGCAGGCGAGCAACTCACGGCAACAGACCCATCCACGATATCAGTGGCGCTGGCAGTATAGGTTACTACTGCCCCAAGAGGCCCGGTGGCTTCTGCTGTAATCGGAGCGGGCAACGACAGTGTGGGCGGCGTCGTATCCTTCACTTCTACCGTAAAGGAGCCATTTGCCGTATTGCTGTGTGAATTTGTCGCCGAGCAGGTCACGGTAGTTGTAGCTATCGGGAAAATGGAACCGGAGGCAGGCGAGCAACTCACGGCAACAGACCCATCCACGATGTCAGTGGCGCTGGCAGTATAGGTTACTACTGCCCCAAGAGGCCCGGTGGCTTCTGCTGAAATCGTAGCGGGCAATGACAGTGCGGGCGGCGTCGTATCCTCCACTTCTACCGTAAAGGAGCCATTTGCCGTATTGCTGTGTGAATTTGTTGCATAACAAGATACTGTCGTTAGCCCCAGCGGGAAGGTCGAGCCAGAGACTGGATTACAGGTCACGGGCAGCAGACCATCTACGAGATCGCTTGCCGTGGGTGCGAATGTTACCACTGCACCACTTGGTCCTGTTGCTTCAGCGCTCAAATTAATCAAGCTAAGCACAGGAACGGTCGTATCCTGGACAGTGATGGTAAACGAGCCACTGGCCGTATTGCTATGGGCATCAGTAGCAGAGCAGCTCACAATCGTTGTACCCAACGGGAACGTCGCACCAGATGCGGGCGAACATCCCACGGCAACAGACCCATCCACCAGATCGCTTGCACTGGCTGTATAGTTCACCGTTGCACCGCCGGATCCAGTAGCTTCCACTGTGATGGGACTGGGCAGTGTCAGTGTGGGGGCCGTCGTGTCCTGAACGGTCACAGTGAAGGAACTGGACCCAGTGTTGTTATGTGCGTCCATCGCGGTGCAAGTTACTGTCGACACACCGATTGGGAAGAGAGACCCAGATAAAGGCGTGCAGCTACCGCCTAACACACCATCTACCAAGTCAAATGCACTTGCTACACCATACGTGACAGTAGCTCCGGTCGATCCTGCCGCTTCTGCTGTCACACTGGCAGGGGGTGTAACTGTGGGCGGCGTCGTATCTTGAACGGTCACAGTGAATGTACCACTAGCAGTGTTGTTGTGGGAATCGGTTGCTGAGCAGTTCACTGTTGTTGTGAGGATTGGGAAAGTCGAGCCAGATGCAGGAGCGCAGGTTATAGCAACTGGGCCATCTACAGCATCATTAGCACTGGCTGTGTATGTTACCGTCGCACCAGAGGATGACGTAGCTTCTGCAATGATATTTCCTGGTAGGGTAAGAACTGGCGGCGTTGTGTCGGATGACGTTGGCACGGTCACGTGGAGAGTGAAATCCGCTTTGCTGGAGTTATAGGTCCCAGTCCCGGTGTCTGCTACGCTGGAAACATAAATATAATAATCGCCAGGCGTGCTAGACGTGAAACTGACTGAAATGGTATTACTGTTCTGGTTACCACATGCGGAAAAATCCAACGAAGAATTTGATGATGTTACTTGAGCAGGGACAATCAAGTAAACTGTTGCTGGCGAACCATCGGCTGCATTGCAATCTTTCTGCCCATCGGAACTATTCGCAGATATCCAATATTTGACTGTTGTGGTTCCTCCAGAAGGTATCGACGTATTACCGTTGGCCGACACATCGTTTTGAACATTATCCGCCTGTGCAGACGGCACGAACACCAGCACCATGGCGATCACGATGCCGAGTGTGAGAACTAAGCTGGGCAGTGTCCACCGCCCTGGTATCCGTCGTTGATTGTGCATGGTACCCCCTCATGAATGAGATAATTTCGGTCGATACTTAGCGCGTCTTCAAAACACACAACCATTAATGGCAGGCCGATCACCTCCGCTGGAAGCAACGTATTAAAGCCAAATTAAAATGTGATCAAAACCTGAGAGAATTGTGTAGCTGTGTAAGCAATAAGTAAGGAGGCTCGAACAACTCCCTACAGGCCGCTTGTGAAGAGATAGCCATCCTATCTCCGAGGATCAAGCTCGCCCAGTGAGAGCGTTCAATCTCATAATACCTTAGCCTGATCATTACCCAATTAAGAACCTGATAAATTCCTGTAAATGATTTGTCGATCTTATTTACGAATTTCATTTCTACTATAAGTATCTTTCTAATTGTATAGTGTGGAGGTGGCACGATGCCCCGTATTCTCAACAAGTTCAACGTACAGAAAAATTCATATGTCCATACCACAACCGTCAATCCGGAAGGGTTCCCATCCTTCCAGCGCTCTGATGAAGAGGCTTATCTGCAGGTCTTGCTGACCAACACACTGGGTGGGACGTTTTATGCTACCGAGACAGACCTGCTCAAAGAGTCCCTGGCGCTGCACGCGGCGATCATGAGTCGTGACCCGGCATTTGGCGCGCGGGCACTGGTCTATGCGCGGGAAAGCGGCTTGATGCGCCTCCAGCCGATTGTTGGACTCGCTTATCTGGCGAAGGCGGACCGCGACCTGTTCCATCGTGTCTTTGGGCGCGTCATCCAGACTCCCGGCGATCTGACCGATTTTGTGGAGATCGTGCGCGGTGGGGTAACGCCCGGCGGCATGGGACGTTCGATCAAAACGGCGGTCAATCACTGGCTGAATACCATGAGCGAGTATCACGCCATTAAATACGGTTCGGGCGGACAGGGCTACAGCCTGCGCGATGTGCTGCGTGTCTCTCATCCACAGCCCGTGAATGCCGTGCAGGACGCGATCTTCCTGTGGCTGGCGGATCGAGCAAAGTGGAACCAGCCGCAGATGCGCGCCCTCACCCCGCAGATCGACGCCTTCGAGCGGCTGAAAACCACCAGCGATCAGCAGGCAGCACGGGCGCTGATCGCCGAGGGCCGCCTGCCCTACGAGGTCGTCACAGGCGTGATCAAGCCGGATGCTGAAACCTGGACCGAACTGATGCGCCAGATGCCCTATATGGCGCTGTTACGCCACCTGAACACGCTGCAAAAGGCCGATGTTCTGCGCGAGCGGGATAATGCCGCCTATGTGGTAGATCGGTTGACCCAGCCCGATGCGCTGCGCAAGGCTAAGATACTGCCCTTCCGCCTGTTTACGGCGTACCGCTTGTTCGAGGCGCAAACACCTTCTGAAATTCGGATCAGCGAGACCCTGGTTGAGGCGATGGAAGCGGCGTTTGTCAATCTGCCCGACCTGGGCGGATCGGTATGCATCGCGCCGGACGTTTCCGGCAGCATGGGAGGATTCATCGCCTCCATGTCGAAGGTGCGTTATATCGACATTGCCGGAATTTTTGCCGGGGCGCTGCTCAAGACCAACCGGGAGGCGCTGGTGCTGCCTTTCGAAAATCGCGTTGTTCCTGTCAAACTGAGCGCCCACGACAGCCTGATGACGACCGCCGACACCCTGGCGAGCATCGGCGGCGGCGGAACAGCAGTCAGCGCGCCGATCAGTTATCTGCTGGACAGGCGGATCGTGGTGGATACCTTCATCGGCATCACCGATAATATCGAATGGGCCACTGATCAGAGCGGGCGGCTGGGCTTTTTGCCCACCTGGAACGAGTACAAGGAGCGAGTCGCGCCCGGAGCCAAAGCGTTCCTGCTGACGATTGCCCCGTACCGCCACGCCGTCGCCCCATCGAGCGCGCCCGATATCCACTTCATCTACGGCTGGAATGATTCAGTTCTGTCGTACATCACCCTGACGCGCCAGGGCCTCAGCGGGCAGGTGGATCGGGTGCGAGGGATGGATATCTAGAATAGAGGGGCGCAGTCTGCTGCACCCCTCAACACTCGTATTCTCT
This sequence comes from uncultured Chloroflexia bacterium, assembly GCA_963753545.1. GTDB lineage: Bacteria > Chloroflexota > Anaerolineae > Aggregatilineales > Aggregatilineaceae > CAVWCQ01. Next base: position 1,710,126 of record CAVWCQ010000008.1, on the reverse strand, counting down.
CACTCACGCATACTGCCGGAACCACGTTCCCGCCAGCGCGACAAACGCATCCGTGTACTCGTGCGTCAGCCCATCGACCCGGTAATACAGCTTGGTCGTGGACAGGCGCTGGAACAGTGTCTCAATCGCTGGCGCGGGACAGGAAGTATCCGCCGTACCGGCTGTCAGCAGGACGGGTATCGTCAGCCGCTCGACGTGAGACAGGGTATCTACATATCCAACCGCCGCCCATGCCTCTGCCGTGTTCCCAACCTGGTTGAGAAGATCTGAAAACAGCCCATCCGGAGAAAGCTAATTCATCAGCGGAATATTCGTCAAAAACGGCGCTTCTGCCGCCACGCAGCGCGCGCCGCGCCCCTGGTAGAGCGATCCAAGCAGCAGCGCCGCTCCACCGCCCTGGCTGAATCCGAAGAAGGAGAGACGTTCCGGCAGCGTTTCTGGCTGGCGCTGCGCCCACGTGATCGCCGCGATGCACTGCGCGAACCACTGGTGATAGCCGCGCTGCGCCTTGCTTGTCATCGTGTCGAGCATCACTCCCCAATGCGGCCAGGGGCGACCTTGCAGCTTTGCCGTGTTGAATCCATCAGGCGTCGCATAACCAAGCGGGTTAATGTGCAGGACGTTGTACCCCTGCGCAACCAGTTCGGGATGCACGGTCATCTCCGCGCCGTAACCGGGTGTGTAAATCAGCAGCGGGGCCGGAGTTGCGGCGGCAGGCTGCCAGATCGCGTAAAACTCGTCAGTCCCCGAACAGAATCGGATCGTTCTCTGCCTGATCGTTTGGCGAGGAAGCGGTTGCCCGCTGAATTCCGGTATCTGTGTTTCCACTTGAAGATCAAGCGCGTTTGCCTCTGCCCACACGCTGCCAATCCATGCTTCAACCTCTTGTTGAGATGGATAATAGGTCAATTCGTCCATAGCTGCCCCCGAAAAGTCTGCGCGCCACAAAAAACACTACTCTCATTATCCGCAAGATCAGCCGCCCGACAAACAGATCACGGCCTTTATTCGTATAACCAGTCAGAGTGGAGACATGGGAGGATTGATATGAACAAAAACAGGTGGATGGGCCTTGTTGGGCTGCTGGCAGCGGCGATGATGGCGGCTCCGATGATGATCTCGTCCTATCATCTCGCCGCAGCGCCCTCGGCAGCGCCGACGGCTGGCCGGTTGACAGACGACCAGATCGCCACACTCAACAGTCTCAAACAGGTCGATGATTACCCGCTCTATACGATGAACTATTATGGCAGTTGGGACGATCTATCGGAAGTGACGGCCTCTACGGGAACGACTCCCTTTGCCTGTTCGCTGTTCGCGGCACTGGCCGATCCCGATGCGCGGATCTATGGCCGCAATTTTGACTGGCAGTACAGCCCGGCCCTGCTGCTGTTCACCTATCCCGATGAGGGCTACAACTCGGTTTCAATGGTCGATATCGCCTACCTGGGGCTTGGCAGAGGTGCCGCTGATCTCCCCCTGGAAGCGCGTACCCCCCTGCTCTATGCGCCAACCCTGCCCTTCGATGGTTTGAACGAGCGCGGCCTGGCGGTCGGCATGGCGGCGGTGGATCAGGTTGGAGAAATGCCCAACGATCCGAGCCGCGAGACGATTGACTCGCTGGGGATTATCCGCGAAGTGCTGGATCACGCGGCGACGGTAGACGAAGCAGTAGCCATTTTTGAGGATTACAACATTGAATGGGGCGGCGGCCCGCCGATCCACTACCTGATCGCGGACGCCAGCGGGAAATCGGTCCTGATCGAATTTTACGCGGGCGAGATGTCAGTCATGCCCGGCGAGACTTCCTGGCAGGCAGCGACCAACTTTTTGAATACGCCTGTCCAGGACGATCCGGCGCAGATGTGCGCGCGATATGATCACATCCATGATGTGCTGACCGAGCGCGAAGGACAGCTCACCCTGGGCAGTGCCATGACCCTGCTCTCCGAAGTGGCGCAGCCCGGATCAACCCAGTGGTCGATTGTCTACGGGATGAGTACAGGCGAAGTCCAGGTTGTGATGCATGGTGCCTATGACCATGTCTATACGTTTGAACTGGCGCTAGAACAATAGTTCTGGTATGATAAGGGCTGATATTGAGCAGCATCTGAAGGAGATTTTCCCATGATCAGCAACGCCTTTCAAACGTTTATGCGTGAAGCGCCTGGCCATTCTCAGGCATGGGGCGCGATGGTCCAGACCCTGGACGAAGCGAGCGCGTTAGACAAAAAGACCGAAGAACTGGCCTATCTTGCGGTTCTGGCGGCCTTGCGCATGGAAAGCGGTGTACCGTTTCATGTCCAGATGGCGAAACAGGCAGGGGCATCGCGCGAGGAAGTGATCAGCGCCATTCTGGTCGGGCTGCCCGCCGCAGGTCACAGCGTAACACAGGTGCTGCCCGCTGCTCTAACCACCTACGACGAATAAAAAATAAAACCGTGTGCCGAACGTTTCCGGCACACGGTTTCTTATAAATGCAGCTTATACGCTAGAGACTGCTGACGATATTGGAGAAAATGTTACCGATTGCAGGGCCCAGGATTGCCAGGATTACGATCACGACAACGGCAACCAGGACAAGAATCAGGGCGTACTCAACGAGGCCCTGGCCACCTTCTTCACGCGGTTCATAGATCATCGAAGAATCCTCCTATAAAATGCCGAGAGATATAAAGATAGTATAAAGGATTCCTAAATATGAATCAAATACTCACTTGTAGGTAAATTGTACTATCTCACCCGGGATTCATCAAAATCGCGATGTTGCGTCAAAAAATTGTCCTGGTTCTCGAACAATTCGAGACAAAAATGAATGGGGCAAAAAAGGCAGAAATGATAGACCTCAAAAGTTGAGAGCGCTCCCATTCATGCGTTATACTTCGCTCTATCTTTAACCTCGCTCTATCCGTGTCAATTCTGAGGGGGACACTCCATGACTCACAGGCGCTTTATCAGTCTGATTCTCCTGCTCGTCCTGACAATCAGTTTTCCGCTGGGCATCGGGCGTGCCAGTACGTCCGGCCCTACCCCTGCCTCGCCCCGCTACCAGGAAGGACCGGGCATTCCGACCGGATTCCGGCGGCGGCATGGTCTCGCGCAATCGGCCAGCCCTTCGATAACGCTCCACAAGACAGCGTGAACTATCCGATGATCAATGACGGCCCTGTGCAGGGCGCTCCGTTCGGCGGTTTCGGCGCGGGAACGTTCTCACGGACCTATGCGGGTGACTTTGCACGGTGGCACATCGATATCGGACACCATGTTTACCAGACGATTCCAGCCGACATGTTCAGTGTCTACGCCAGCCAGGGCGATCAGAGCGTGGCCCAGGCCCTGTGGACCGGGAAGCCGCGCGGCACGATGCTGAGTGCCTGGAACTGGGAATATCCGGTCGGGGCGGGAACCTACTACGCGCTCTATCCGCGCTCCTGGTTCGTCTACGACTGGGATCAGCTCCCTGTCGATCTCAGCATCGAGCAGTTCTCGCCCATCATCCCCAATGATTATCAGGCGACCAGCTACCCTGTCGCCCTGTTCAACTGGACAGCGAGCAATCCTACCGATCAGCCCGTGACTCTCGGCGTAATGTTCACCACGCAGAACATTCTCGGCTTCAACAGCGGCCTGTACCAGACGGCGCGCACGGCTGACACAGCGAACGGTCGCATGGTTGGCATCGAACTGCGTCACGAAGGCGACTTCACGGGGTCCGAGTTTGACGGCTCGCTGGCCATAGCCGCGCTGGAAGTTCCCGGCGTGAGCGTCAGCTACCGCAGCCGCTTTGAGACTCAAGGCGACGGCGCGGATATCTGGAACGACTTCGCCAGCGACGGCGCGCTCGACAACGTGGACGATCCAACCGTGTCACAGCGCGGCGAAGCGCCCGGCGCGGGCATCGCCGTCACGATCACCCTGGAACCCGGCCAGACGATTGAGTTCCCCATGACGATGACCTGGGATTTCCCGATCACGGCCTTTGGCGACGAGGATGCCCAGTGGTTCAAGCGCTACACCGCATTCTTTGGGCGTGAAGGGGATCACGCCTGGGATATCGCTGCCGAAGGTCTGGCCCAGATGAACACCTGGCAGGACGCAATTGTGGCGTGGCAGCAGCCGATCCTGGACGACCAGAGCACCCCACTGTGGTACAAGACGGCCCTCTTTAACGAACTGTACTATCTGGCGGATGGCGGCTCGGCCTGGGAGCATGGGCGCGTCGGAGAGCCTGATCCCGGCCCTGATTATTTTGGCAAATTCGCCTACCTGGAATGCCCCGATTATTACTGGTACAACACCTTTGACGTGGACTTTTACGCCTCGTTCGCCCTGCTCGAACTGTGGCCCGAAATCGAGATGCAGATCATGCGCGACTTCGCGGCGACTGTTCCCCAGGAAGACACCAGCACCTATACTGTCGGCTATTCGGGTGACGAAGTGCAGCGCAAGGTAGCGGGAGCCGTCCCGCACGACATGGGCGGCCCGGAAGAAGCGCCCTGGGATAAGCCCAACGGCTTCACGTGGCAGAATGTCAATACCTGGAAAGACCTCAACGCCAAGTTCGTGCTGCGCCTCTACCGCGACGCTGTCCTGCTTGAGCAGCCGGAACTGGTGACGGAATTGTGGGATGATGCAGTGATAGCGATGGACTATCTGGCGGCGATGGACGACAACGGCGACGGCATCCCGGAAAATGACGGCGAGCCGGATCAGACCTACGACACCTGGATCGCGACGGGGATCAGCGCCTACAGCGGCGGCCTGTGGATCGCCGCGCTGGACGCGATGAGCAAAATGGCGACAATGGTTGGAGACGAAACAGCCGCCGCCGACTATGCGGCCCGCTACGAAGACGCCGCCACCTTATACGAAGCGACACTCTGGAATGGCGAATACTACAACTATGATGAGACATCGGATGGCATCATGTCCGACCAGCTTGCCGGAGAGTGGTATGCCCGCATCAGCGGCCTGAGCACTCTGCCCGATGATCATGTGGACAGCGCGCTCACCAGCATTTACGACCACAACGTGATGATGTTTGAAGATGGGCAGTTGGGCGCGGTCAACGGCATCAATGCCGATGGCAGCCCGGTACGCACGCAGCAGGGCGACGAAGTGTGGGCGGGCACAACCTATATGGCCGCCGCGCACATGCTGTTCCGCGGCCTGGACGATGCTGGCTGGGGCACGGCCTACGGGGTCTATAAATACACTTACGAGACCTACGGCATGTGGTTCCGCACGCCGGAAGCGTGGACCAAAAACGGCAGCTTCCGGGCCAGCATGTATATGCGCCCCCTGGCGATCTGGGCCATGCAGACGGCACTCGAACGCCGCTAACGGTATTCCTCAAATCTGGACGGGCGGGTTGAGCAAACCCGCCCTTTTATTTTGTCTGGTTCAGGGTGTATTGCCATACTCCCCTACAAAACAGGCGCAGAAAGAACCGTCCCTACCGCGCGACGTACAGATAGCGCCTGTGCAGCCCTTCTTCGATGGCGGCGCGCATGCCGTTCGCGTCTCCCATACGATTCTCGTAAATAAACAGCGATCCTTCCGCCTCAAAGCGCGGTTTGAGATCGGCCAGTACGTCCTGCCGCAGCTTCGCCAGCCGCAAATCATCCGGCGTGAAGTCCCAGCTTTCAAAGGTCAGGCCGTTGGCAGTCAGCGCATCCGCCAGCGGCGTTTTGTCGGGCGCAAGTTTATCCGCCGGGAACTCTTCCTTGGAAACCCAGGGTTCGCGCCCATACCCATAAAAGAAGGCCAGCGCCCCGCCGCGACACAACGCCAGCTTGAACCGGGCAATCGTATCCACGTAATCATCGCTGAAATAGATCGAATCGATGGAGATGATCAGATCGTACCGGCCATCGTACAAATCGAGCGCGTTGATATCGCCCGCCATAAAATCGAGGCGGTTGCGCTTGGCGGCAGTGCGATTCATCGCCTGCTGCACGGCCCGCTCGATATAATCCAGCCCGGTGATGTGCGCCCCCGTCTGATCCGAAAGATATTCGGCAATCTGGCCGTTGCCGCAGCCAATATCCAGGGCGTGCATACCCGATTGTAATCCGGTCACGGCGATCAGTTTGTCAAGCTGCGCCATGTCGGCAAAGCCATGCTGCGCCAGATCACGACCAAAAACACGCTGGCAAAATTCGGTGTGGGCCGCCGAACGTGCTAGCGCTGCATAAAAGTCTTCGTAAAAATCTTTCATAGAGGGCCTCTCATCCGTAACGAGTCCCACTGTTTTACTCTTGTCTGGGCAGTTCCGCCAGTTTAAGAGACCATTGGAAAGGTGGAACAAGCCCTACCCTGCCGATACAGATTATCATGTGCAAAGTCGCGCTCAGTACAGCGCAAGAGAGGTCTTCCATTGTTTCACGATCTCAAAAATCTTATAATGCATGTAAGGCTGTTGGTTGTTTGGCTGAGCTAACGAATGGATGATCTGTGAACGACTTTGAATCCCCAGAAAATAGGATGGATGTAACTGAGGCCAGGATTTCTTGGGCTGCCAGTTTCCTGGTGGATTGGATCATTCCTTTACTCGAAGACAACCAGATTGATAATCGCAGCGAGATTGTGGAGCTACGCAAGACTTTCCCACCTTTCCAGGTAAAAAACGAAAAGGGCATAGACTTCTCACTTAACGACGTCTTAACGGCAGCTTTGCGGCGGAAGGCATACGAAGAAAAACTATATCCGGGAATCCCAATAGAAGAACTTGAGAACGGCGAAGCACTCCTTCAGGTAATTGATCTTCTCACGGAATTCCCTGATTAATCAGACGAAGCAGGATAGCAAACGCGACGTTTCGCTCATCGAAGGGCACTCATCCGGCCCAAATCGGTATGAATAGGGCTGGTCGTTGCCCGGCGCTGGTGTTACTCTTGTGAGCGGACACTCCTTTTGTTCGCGGCACTGCGAGTACAACCCTATGACACCTGATCTGTTTGTGCGAGACCGCTACACCTGGCTCGCCTATTTTCTGCTCTCCTATTTCGCCTATTCCCAGGCCGTTCTCGGCCCGGCCATGCCCTTTATCCGCAGCGAACTGCACATCAGCTACACGGTGGGCGGGCTGCACCTGAGCGCGATGGCTATCGGCATGATCATCAACGGCATATTCGCGGACCGTGTCATCAAACGTTATGGGCGGCGGGCGGCTCTGTGGAGCGGCTGCGCCGGAATCGCCCTGGGATCATTGATCGTGATCGCAGGCCACCACCCCGCGATCACGATTTTCGGCGCGTATCTGATTGGACAGCCCGGATCGCTGGTTATCACCATTGTCCAGGCGTCCCTGGCGGATCATCATGGGCCGCAGCGCGCCATTGCCCTCACCGAATCCAACGTTGCCGCCGTCTTCCTGGTGACGCTGGCTCCCCTGGCCGTGGGCGGCTTTGACCGGATCGGCATCGGCTGGCGGGCGGCATTTTATGGGATGGTGCTGCTGTGGGCAGTGGTCACCTTTTTTATGTGGCGAACGCCCATCCCCACTAAAAAACGAATAGCTCCCGAAACACCTAAACTGTCGACAGGCCAGAGACTGCCCGCGCTCTTCTGGATTTACCTGCTGATTGTCATTCTGGCAGGCTCGGTGGAGTGGGGATTTGGCTTCTGGGGTGCGGAATATCTGGACAAAACCGGGCTGAGCAAAGCCGACGCCTCTTTGACAATGACCTTCTTCTTTTTCGCCATGACGGTTGGGCGAGCCGCTGGCAGCCGCCTCACCCGCAAATATGACAGCGCCCCGCTGCTGCAAACCGCTGTCCTGATCGCGCTGGGCGGATTTATCCTCTTTTGGCTGGCTCCTGTGATCGTTCTGACCGTTACCGGATTGTTCCTGGCCGGGTTGGGCATCGCCAATCTCTTTCCGCTGGTGCTGTCGATTGCCTCGCGGATTGGTGAAAGTCGTCCCGATGTGGCCAGCGCTCGAATCGTGCAGGCCGCCGGAATTTCGATTCTCGTTATCCCGCAGGTGCTCGGCACCATAGCCGATCAGGTTGGCATCAAAAACGCGTATGGAGTCGTGGGTGTCCTGCTGATTGTTGCCGTCGGAGTCACTGCCTATGCCAACCGTTTCGCCCGGCGCACCGTACAGCCGTGACCGTCTCACCTGGCTGATGTACTGGGGAATGGCCTATTATGCCTTTCAGGAGGCCATCCTCGGCCCGATCATGCCGTTTATCCGCGATGAACTGGGCCTCAGTTACACGGTTGCCGGGCTGCACCTGAGCAGCATGGCCGTTGGGACCATTCTCGGCGGCCTGAGCGCGGATCGCCTGATCCAGCGCTGGGGACGGCGCGCCGCGTTCTGGGGCGGCAGTTTCGGCATGGGCTGCGGTACGTTCCTTCTCGTAATAGGTCGTCACCCGGCGATCACGATCCTGGGTACGTGGCTGATGGGCTTCCTCGGCTGTTTTTTGCTCAGTACGGTGCAGGCTGTGCTCTCGGATAGGCACGGATCGCAGCGCGCCATTGCCCTGACCGAAGCGAACATCACATCCAGCATCGTCGCCAGCAGTTCGCCGCTGTTGATAGCCCTTTATATCGGGATCGGCGTGGGCTGGCGCGGCGCGCAGATCACGATCCTGTTCCTGTGGGCTATCACCGTCGCCCTCCGGCGCAGCCAACCGATCCCCGACTCCCCCACTCCAAAGATCGGGCAGGCCACAGTCGACTCGTACCGCGCGCTGCCGCGCGTCTTCTGGTTCTACTTGTGGATTGTCTTCCTGCTGGTTGCCATCGAACGCTGTCTCGCTTTTTGGGGCGCGGATTTTATGAAGAATGAAGTGGGCCTGAGCAAGGTGGAAGCGTCCGGCGCGATCTGGGCCTTCATGATCGGCATGCTGGGCGGGCGAGTCACCGTCAGCCGGATCGCGCAGCGCACGCCAACGCCCAAAGTACTGCTGATCTCAACGGGTGTCGCCTGTGCTGGTTTCCCGATCTTCTGGCTCTCGCCCATCCCTCTCCTGAATCTGATTGGGCTGTTTATCACCGGGCTGGGCGTGGGCAACTTCTTCCCGCTGTCGATGTCCCTGGCGATCAGCGCCGCGCCGGACCGGGCCAATGTTGCCAGCGTGCGCGCCCTGTTCGGCTCTGGTTCTGCAACACTGATCGCACCGCAGGTTCTGGGCTGGATCGCGGATCAGACCAGCATCGGGACAGCGTTCGGCCTCGTGTTTGTCATACTCCTGTTAGGAGCGATGGCTATAATTCTTGCCAACCGGCAGGGATCGCGGCACAATGATGCGCTGGTTTTGTAGACCGTTATCGTCATAACTGTGGAGTAAGCCGTATGGAAAACGAAAAGCCAATGCAGTTCTCGTATGGGGGACAGGCGATCATCGAAGGTGTGATGATGCGCGGGCAGTATATCGCCGCGATTGCCGTTCGCAATCCAAAAGGCGAAATTGAAATCAAGGAAGAGCCGCTGAATGCCGCCCTCTACCGCAGCCGGATCGCGCGCACCCCGTTCCTGCGGGGGCTGGTCATGCTGTGGGACGCGCTTGGGCTGGGCACTCGCGCCCTGCTCTGGTCGGCAGATATCGCCGCGCCAGAGGAGGAAGGTAAGCCGGAATTTTCCTTTGAAGGTGCGGCGGGCATGGGCCTCGTCGTGATCTCCCTCGGCATGGGCATTGGCCTGTTTTTCGTCTTCCCGGCGGCTATGTCAGCCGGAGTCAAATCGGTCACCGGGCTGGACAGCCGCCTCGCTGCTGATGTGATCGAAGGCATGATCAAACTAAGTCTGGTCATCGGCTACATCTGGGCTATTGGCCACATGAAAGATGTTGCCCGGCTGTTTGGCTATCATGGCGCAGAACACAAAACGATCAATGCTTATGAAGCGGGCGTCGAACTGACTCCCGAAAATGTGCAGACGTTTTCCGTTCAGCACCCACGCTGCGGCACGGCCTTTTTGCTGACGCTGGTCTCGCTGTCGGTGCTGATCCACATCGCCACCGGGCGGCCCCACAATATTTTCGCGCTGTTGGTGTCACGCGTCGGTCTGGTGCTGCCCATCGCCAGCGTTGCCTACGAGTGATCCTGCGTTTCTCAGCTAAACACCAGGATAACCGCTTTATGCGCTGGCTCACCCGGCCCAATCTGGCCCTGCAGAGCCTGACCACCCGCGAACCAGACAGGGAAATGATCGAAGTGGCGATTACTGCCTTGCAGCGCGTGTTGGCAGCAGAGAAGGTCGCCGCCGTTCAGGCCGAAGCCGCTGCGCCGTTTGAACCAGCCGTGGGTACAGCAGCGCCAGAAGCCGTTCCGCCAGCGATCTAGGGCCTCTCACCCTCACAACGAAGATTCATAAGGGGCGATCCATGTAACCGGATCGCTCCTGTTTTATCGCAAACCCGTTACTTAACCACCCGATAGCGCAGATGAGTGACATCCTGAGCCTCGACCACCCGGATCGTTTCGAGTTGAATGGGCGCAGAGCCCAGATGCTCGAACAGCCGGACCCCGGACCCCAGCAGGACAGGCACCAGATCGACGTGAATTTCGTCTAACAGCCCCGCTTTCAGGCACTGCTGCATGATGTTGGCGCTGCTGATCGAGACATTTTTGTTCCCAGCGGCTATTTTCGCCTGGCGAACCGCGCTTTTTACTCCATCCGTGACGAAGGTAAATGGCGATCCGTCCTTCAGCCATTCCTGTGGGGGGTTATGCGTGACGATAAAACACGGTCCCCCGCCTGGCGGATACCCTCCCCAGGCATGGGCAATATCGAACATCCGCCGCCCCGCCACCATCGCCCCGATGGTGTTCCATTCCGCCTGAAGCAGATCGGCACTGGCCCGGGAGACCTGAAAAACCATATCGGTACCCGGCAGCGGAAAGGCCGTGTCGCCGCTGGAATACCATTTAAACAGCGATTCGCCCCCCTCACCCAGGGGCTGTTCAGGGCTATCGTTCGGTCCAGTGACAAAACCGTCCAGCGACATCGAGAGTTCGACAAAAACCATGCTCATAGGAAGTCTCCTTCGGTCTGGATACCGGGCAGATTCAGAACATAAGTTCTGCTATTATATCATAAATCAAGGGGAATGATTGGCAAGAGGGGTGTTGTGTTTTGTGGAGGGGCGTACTTATACGCCCCATTTCTCAGACTGAGCCGGGGGTTAGCGATCCCCTGTTACTGGCACGGCTTCTGGTTCCGACTTGCGGGAGGCGCGGTGCTTCGCGCAGGCGCAGCCCCATTTCATGCAGCACAAGGATTAGAATGGTAACTGTCAGCAGCACAAACGGCTGCACTTTGATCGAGACACTTTCGGCCAGAACGCCAGTCAAACCGGGCAGCAGCGATCCGCCGATTGCCGCTGCGCCGATCTGAAAACCGATGGTGTTGGCGGTATGAGCGCTGCCGACTTGTCCTGGCGTGATCGATATCAGGATCGGGAAGATCGGCGCAAACATAAGGCCCATCAAGGCCAGGGCCAGACCGCCCGATCCGCTGAAGGGGTTGGCGGCGAGCAGCAGCGCCGCGCAGATCGCGCCCATCATCGACAGGCGGATAAAGGCCAGCGGCGTCAGCCAGCGCCCGCTGAATCCGGCCAGGACGCGCCCCACGGTAAACATGCCCCAATAGGCCGAAACCCACATCCCGGCAGTTTCCGCCTTAATATGCCGTCCTTCAATAAACAGTGACGAGGACCAGCGCCCTGCAATCACTTCTGCCCCGCAGTAAAAGAAAAACAGGGCAATGCCGAGCCAGACAACCGGAATGCTCAGCGTCTCACGGATCGGCGTGGCCTCCTGCTTATGAACAGGCCTGTCTGTGTCGGGGTGGGGATTGTTCCAGCGCGCCCGCGTGACCAGGAAAACGAGCGCCAGCGTCAACTGTAACCCGCCAACAATCGCATACCCTATCCGCCAGGGATGCCCGGAATTGATGACCAAGCTCATTAACGCCGTACCGCTGGTCACCCCCACGCCAAAGAAAGCGTGCAGCCAGAACATCAGGCGCGGCCCATAATTTGTCGCCACGTAGGTATTCAACCCGGCATCAATCGCACCCGCCCCTGCCCCGCCGAGCAGTCCCATCAGCACAAACCAACCCCACGCCGGAGACATCGCATAACCGAGCAGCGCGGCGGCAGTCGTCGCGCAGCTTGCCGAGAGCAGCCGCCCAATGCCCATCCTGGCGACCAACTGCCCGGCAAAAAAGCTGGACGTGAAATAGCCGATCAGCCCGGTAATAAAGATCAGGCCGAAGATATCCTTGCCGATAGAAAACGTATCGCGAATACGCGGGTTGGCGATATCGAGCAGGCCGTCGGGCGACCCCAGGCTGATGAAGGCAACAAACGTAATGAAAATCAGGAACAACGCCGAGCGACTGCGCACTGGTGAAACCTCTTTCAACAACTGAAAAAAGAATGCAGCCCCAAAGATTAACACGCTCTGTCTGGAAGTGCGAAGACTTTTGGTTGACACCATGAACACGGTCGTGTTAGATTGGATGTATCCAAATAAACGGTGCAGCACCACCTCAAGTGCTTCTCTCGTGTCCCCAACAACTAAACAATTCAAATGGCAGGATCGCGATACAGCAGCGCAGGATATGCTTCAGCTTGTCTATCACGCGCCGTACAGTGTAAGTCATCTCGCCGCCCGATTACTAATAGCCTTCCGTTCATTCGCTGTGCTGCCGGAACTGCGCGCGATCTTTCTGGATGAAACGCAGGAAAAATGGCAGCGCATCTATGCTCTACGGGCATTTGCCGCCACCCCAGCCAATCTGCTTGTGACGGAATTTAAGCCGCTGGCCCAGGCAGCAATCGCCCGGCGCGAGGCAATCATTTTGTCACCGGGTATGCACGATGATTATCTTTCTCGATTGGCTGGATTGTGCACGCCTGTTAGCCGAAAAACACCCGATTAATCGTGCCTGGTTTTTTGAGATGATCGATGCTTGCACTCCTCTTATTCAGAGCGAGATTTTGACAAGTTCCTTAGGTCATAGCTTAGCTTGGCAATCTGAGGAATTCGATCAACTGCTGCTTCAACGCCTGCTCAAATTGCTGGAAGCCCACGAGGAATTACTGGATTTGCCGACTGTTGCTTCCACGCTTCTAAATAATCATTCAAGTAAATCCCAGGCTTGGCTCAACAAGCGAATCGATACGATGGTAGCGCTTTGTCTGGCTGATCCACAGAATGATAAGGTTAAATACATTCGCATGGACTGGACGCGGCTTCATCAAGCGCTAAACAAGCAAGGCGCTGCTATGCGCCTCAGCAGAAGGCGGAGGCACATTGACCAGCCGCCCGGTTATCTGACGTCTCCTGCCTACCAATATTTGATCCAGCAATTTGAGGCGGCAGATCATCGGGAACAAAACCGCCTTTTATCAACTCCAAAAGATAGCACGGTGGTGGAAAGGCAATATCCCCATGCGGGCGGTTGCAACGCATTTGGTCGGGAAACTGAGCCAACAGTATGATGCTTTCCATATTCTTTCCAGCCTGATGCGATCCGGAGATGTGGATTGGGACGAACGGTTTTTTGACTCGCCGATTCGCTACGAAGCGGGTGAAGCGCTCTTGAAATTTGCTACGCCTGCCACATGGGAAGTTTTCGTTGACAGCTACTTCATCGATCCGCGTGATGATCTTCTTTCCTTCCAGGGCGAGTGGATTGCTTATCTGACTGACATTTTGAGCGGGGAAGCGAAAGAATATACAGACATTCAGTTGTGGGGAGATGAAAGCCACCGCGCATGGTTTCGGGCATTAAAGGATATTTCGGCTGAACAGTTGGCGGCGATGGTGGATTAGGGGTGGGGCAACTCTATCTTCACCGCCACAAACAACAGCACCTGACTGCGCGGCAGCGATTCGGTGATCGCTTCGACGCGGAACCCGGCCTGGACAAATCGCTCCTCTAGCTTGACAGGCCAGGGGCCGCGCTGCCCGGTGACGCGATAAGCGAGTTCGAGCGCATTCCCCGCCGCGCCGCGCCGCGTAAGCACGCCGTTAAAGACAATCACCAGCCGCCCGCCGGGTCGTAACACGCGGTTCACTTCCGCCAGCGTGACCGGATCGACAATAAATTCGGTGGGAAAGGTGCTGATCGCGGCGGGAAACGTCTGCGCGGCGAAGGGAAGAGCCTGCCCCCGCGCCCGGATCAGCGGCGGATTAATCCCCTGGCGGCACAGTTTGCGGCGGGCGATATGCCCCATCGACTTGCTGAGATCTATGGCGGTGGTGTCATATCCAGCAGCATGCAGATCCAGTTCGATGTTGCCTGTGCCATGCGCCAGTTCGAGGATACGCGATCCCGGTGGGACGTTGAGGTGTTTGAAACCGCTGCGGCCCCAATCGCGCCACTGCCCCATACTGACGACGCGGCTCACCGTGTCGTAAGTGAAGGCGATCTCGTTATAAAGCAGGCGGAATCCGAAGCGAACCAATCCCCACCATGCTTTTTTGATGGCGTCAGGCAGGTTATTCATCACATGAATTGCCGCGCAGCCACGCAAAAAACGCCGGGTTGAGCGCTCGATAGACCGGGATGAGCGTCTCTGGTTCCAGCTTGGACAGCGAATCCAGGTAAATCTTCCCGGCATCACAGGGCTGTTCGCGCCCGGCATAGAGCATCAGCAGTGTTCCCAGCGCGCTATAAAACGGCGTGTACGCATCACCCGGCAGCGGCACACGCTCTGGAATCGGGTGCCCGTTCAGTTCAGGGAACAGGGGCCCGTCCTCTGGGCAGCGCAGGTCAAACAAATCCTGCTGGATCAGGCTGCCGCAAAACCGGGCCACGATCTGCGCCTGTCCCTCGCTGTCCCGCGTGTAATAAAACCCGCACAGGCTTTGCAGCCGCGCCGCCGGAACAGGCAGAGACAAAATCGCTCCTGGCGGCAGCACAGCCAGGATATCCGGGTGTTGGGCAATGTTCAGCCAACTGATTTCAATGGGGAGATGGCTCATAAGACGTATCCTGATTCTAATCGGAGCGAGTAAAGAATACTCAACCCCTATCAGATCGGCAACAACAGCCGAAACTCCTCATCTGGTCAAGTGGGGCTGTTCTGGTGTATACTTCCCCTTTTGGAGCACCTAGATACCCGCGTGAATGTCGCGCGGCTTTTTGTTTGTTTATTCACTAACTTGGAGGATCTATGCCACACTCCTGGCGCGCGTTACGGCCAGTTTTACTGGTCATGATTTTGATGACCCTCGTTTTTTCGCTGGCAGCCCCGGCCAGCCATGCCCAAGATAACAGCACAGGGGTAACGATCAGAGGCGCTTTCCAGCCCGAAGTCCAGGCGCTGATGACGGCTCTTCGCGATTCCTATGTGGGCGCGAATGCCGATGCCAATGTCTCCATTGACCTCGCCGGGCTGACCACAGGCTTCACCGATATGTGCAGCGGCGCTGCCGACATCACCGTCTCCACCGAGCCGATTTCGGACGATCAGATCGCCCGCTGTGGAAATGGCGCGCAGTTTGTCGAAACCGTGCTGGCCTATGAAATCGTCGCTCTGTTGGTTCCCCCTGCCTCTGGCGTGACTTGCCCAGGACAGGAACAGCTCAGCAACCTGTGGCAGGGCAGTTCTCAGGCAGGTGATCTGCCCGAAAACGCCGCCTGGGATTACCTGGGATCGACCACGCTGACCACACCCATCGAGTTCTATGGGCCGCAGTCATTCACGTCCATCTACACCGTATTCGCCAGCCTGCTTCCGGCGGAAGCGCTGCGCAGCGATGTGCAGCTTCAGGACGATCCGGCGGCTGTTCTTGATGCGGTGAAGGCGGAAAATTCGAGCGTGATGGGCTTCCTGTCGCTGTCCGATCTGACCCGCCTCGATCCCGATGCGACGGTCCCGCCGCTCAGCATCCAGGACGCAAATGGTGCGTGCAACGCGCCTTCCGCTGAGTCGATGGCCGCCCAGAGCTACCCCTTCGCGCGGACGCTGTATCTCTATGTCAACGCCACCAGCGCTGCCCGTGAAGAGGTCCAGAACTTTATGCAGTTCGTGCTGACCGACACCGCCGCCCAGACCGCTATCGTGACCAGCGGCTACACCGCCCCCACCACTGATGTGAATCAGACGGGTGTCGATAACGTGCTGAACGCCCGCGCGGGCCGCACCTTCACCCGCCCCGTCACCCCGGTCAACATTTCGACTCAGGAAGTGGGCACGGTTTTGGTGGGCGGAACCTCCGTCCTCTACCCGCTCACGAAGTCGATTGTGACGGGCTTTACCGGCGACTATCCCCTCGCGGATGTCCAGATCAACACGCTGGGCAATACCGCCGGGTGGGAAGCCATTTGCGGCGACACGCCTACCCTGGATGTCCTGCAAACCACCCAGCCGATCAGCGATGAACAGAAGGCGACCTGCGATTTGGTCGAAGTGAACTACGGCACGGAGTCGATTGTCTTTGCTGTTCCTGCCAGCGCCGATTGGGTGGACTGCCTGACCGTTGATCAGGTTTCCACGCTGCTGCGTGCCGGGACCGAAGAAACGCCCGCCGCTGCCAACTGGAATGCCATCAATCCTGATTGGCCCGACAAGCCGCTGCTGGTTGTCGCTCCGCCGCGCTCAACGGGTGACGCCGACTATGTGATCGCCAACCTGATTAAAGATCTGAAATTCGTCGTGCGTGACGATATGACCGAAAGCGACGATCCGCTGTACCGCGCCCAGGGCATTGCCAACACCGATAACGCCATCACCTTCCTGCGTTGGAGCGATCTCCAAACCAGCGCCGCCAAGGACAGCCTGAAAGTCCTGTCTATTGACGCGGGTAACGGCTGTGTGGCTCCGGAGGACGAAGGCTACCCGCTGTCGTACCCGGTGCTCTACTACTTCAACACCGCTAACTTCGCCAATAATGGCATCCTGCGCGCCTTCCTGTGGAGCTTCTTCAGCGACGACGTCCTGAACCAGTTGGAAGCCGCCCCCTACGCGGGTGTGGACCTCGAAGCCCTGCGCTCGACGGTGAAGGACGAAATCTTCCAGATGCTGTCCACCTACAACACCGCAGAAGTGACTCCTGAAGCCACCGAAGTTGCGCCCGAAGCAACGGAAGTCGCACCAGAAGCGACCGAAGCAGCCGCGCCTGCCGCAACAGAAGCCGCTGCTCCTGCCGCAACTCAGGAACCTGCCGCAACCGCGGAACCCGCCGCGACGGAAGCCGCTCAGTAACGAACATCTTCCCGGTTAAGGGGTTTCACGCCCCGCTTAATCGAGAACCATAGAAGTCCACTAAGAGTCCCTTTAGTGGACTTTTTTTGTCTCAATAGCCTGGCGGTTTTAACCCCAGGCGACAGGAACACGAATGCGATAAATTCACAGGGCGGGTATGTTCACCCGCCCTGGTTGACGTAATCGATTGATAGCCCCTCTATTTGGACGGGTTGTTTTTATCCCTTCACGACTCCGAGTCCAGACTATCCCGATCCTGCGGCGGTTTGCGAAGCTTGGCGAGCCGCTGGCGGGCCGCCTCGCGATCTTCGACCTGCTGCACATAATCCATCAGAAAGCGCCACATCTCAATCGGAATCTCGACGGCAACAATCTCCTCGTCCTCGTCGCGGATATACTGGGCCGAATTCCAAACGTCGTGAAGGTCCATAGAACGTCCCTTTATTTTTCGGAAATCACCATTTCACAGTCCTATTATACCTGTTGGTGTCTCAAGCTTGAAAACTGGCATTTCGTTCTATTCAGTCTCAGAATAGAGGTGTTTCAGGAGCACCACAAAAGGTACAACAGACAAACGGAAGGGCAGCATAATCGCAGTCCTTCCTGGTTATTGCACAAATGTTCGCTTCTTCTGGCCAAAATGTGGTACAATAATCGCCTCATTTTCCGCTAGAAATGGAGTACAGTTATGCGCGAGGTGCTCGTCGCCCTCGACCTGGAAACGACAGGTCTGAATAAGGATGAAGACGCGATTATTGAGATCGGCGCGGCCCGGTTCCAGAATGGTGAACTGCTGGAAACCTTCCAAACGCTGATCAATCCGGGGCGAACGATACCTGACCGCGCGTCGCTGCTGACTGGAATCCGAACGGAAGACCTGATTGACGCACCGTCGCTCAAAAAGGTGCTGCCCGATCTGCGCCGCTTCATTGGCAGTGCGCCCATCGTCGGCCACCGCATCGA
Source organism: uncultured Chloroflexia bacterium (assembly GCA_963753545.1). Taxonomy (GTDB): domain Bacteria; phylum Chloroflexota; class Anaerolineae; order Aggregatilineales; family Aggregatilineaceae; genus CAVWCQ01. The sequence goes on along the minus strand of CAVWCQ010000008.1, from coordinate 1,691,986 downwards.
CTTCGATCTCGGCTTCCTGATGCCCTACGACGTGGGCTACGGCAATCTCGCCCTCGACACCTACGATCTGGCCTCGGTGCTGCTGCCGACCTCGCCGCGCTACAACCTGACCAACCTCGCCGCTCAGTTGGGCGTGGAACTGGAACACGCGCACCGCGCCCTGGATGATGCGCTGGCCTCCGGAAAAGTCTACTGGGCGCTCTGGCAGCGTTTGCTCGATCTGCCGCTGACCACCCTACAGGAGATTGTCGAGTCGGCCCGCGAACTGGAATGGAGCGCCAAGCCTGTCTTTATGGCGGCCCTGGTGGAACGTGGCAAATCGATGCTGACCGGCGAAAGCCGTCCCTTGATTATGGCCCAGGATATTTTTAAACCGTCCAAACGGATCTGGGAGCCGCTGCGCGCCAACCCGGAAACGCACCCGCTGGATGTCGATGAATTGGCTGCCATTGTCGAAGACGGCGGGACGATGTCGCAGGCCTTCCCCAATTATGAGCATCGCCCGCAGCAGGTCGATATGCTGCGCGCCGCCACCACTGCCTTCAATGAGGGCCAGCACCTGATGATCGAAGCGCCAACGGGCGTCGGCAAGAGTCTCGCCTACCTCGTCCCCGCGATCTATTGGGCCACGCAGAATAACGAGCGCGTGGTGATCAGTACGGCGACCATCAATTTGCAGGACCAGTTGATCGGCAAGGATATGCCGCTGCTGTCCGGTGTGCTGGGCGTGCCGTTCCGATCCGCCGTCGTCAAGGGCCGCAGTAACTATCTCTGCCCGCGCCGTCTCGCCACGCTGCGCCGCCGGGGACCAACCTCCGCAGGGGAACTGCGCGTGCTGGCGAAAATCCTGGTCTGGCTGCTCGAATCGGACAGCGGCGACAAGGGCGAAATTTCGCTGCGCGGCTTTGAGGAAAACACCGTCTGGTCCCGGCTGAGCGCGGAAGATGAGGGTTGTTCGCTGGAACGCTGCGGCGATCAGATGCACGGGGCCTGCCCATTCTACAAGGCCCGTCAGGCAGCGGAATCGGCGCATATTCTCGTGGTGAATCACGCCCTGCTGCTCTCCGATCTCCAACTGGGCAGCCGCGTGCTGCCGGAATACCACTACCTGATCGTGGATGAAGCGCACCAGCTCGAAGACGCTGCCACCAACGGCCTCTCGTTCCAGGTCAGCCAGATCACCTTGCAGCGCCAGTTGGATGATCTGGGTGATGCCCATTCCGGCTTGCTGGGCGATGTGATCCGCAGCACGCGGGGCAGCGTGCCCGGCAACTATTTTAAGCAGATCGAAGGCTTCGTCGAGACTGTTTCGGGCGCGATCCGCGTCATGGGCCGCCATGCTGAACGTTATTTCGAGACGCTGAACTATTTCCTCGACCACGCCGACGTGATCAAGCCCGGCGACTTTATCAGCCAGATCCGCATCACGCCGCAGCTTCGCCAGAACTCGGAGTGGGGCCACGTCGAAGAGGCGTGGGAAGTGCTGAGCGAATTTACCCAGGCCATTTCCACTGCGATGAGCAAACTGGCGCGGGGATTGGCCGAACTGCGGGATTTTGACGTGCTCGATTATGACGATCTGCTGTCCAGCGTGGGAGCCGCCGCCCGCCACCTGGAAGAAATGCACCAGCAGTTGGGCGCGTTCTCGGTCAGCCCGCAGGACAACATGATCTATTGGGCGCAGCTTGAACAGGACCGCGAACGCCTCGCCGTCCATGCCGCGCCGCTCAACGTCGGGCCGCTGCTGGATGAATATCTGTGGACCACCAAGGAATCCGTCATTCTAACCAGCGCCACGCTGCGCACCAGCGGCTCGTTTGAATATGTGCGCGAACGCCTGCACACTTTCGAAGCGCGTGAAGCAGTGGTTGGCACGCCCTTCGACTATAAGAGCACGACGCTGGTTTATATCCCGACCGATATGCCCGCCCCGGAGCGCCGTGACGATTACCAGAAAGCCGTCGAACGCGGCATGATCGAACTGGCGGCAGCAACCGAAGGGCGCATGCTCGGCCTGTTCACCAGTTATGCCCAACTGCGCCAGACCGCTCAGGCGATTGCGCCCCGGCTGGCGCTCGGCAATATCACCGTCTTTGATCAGAGTGATGGGACGAGCCGCCAGAGTTTGCTCGATGGATTTAAGCAGACCGCGCGATCCGTGCTGCTCGGCACGCGCTCCTTCTGGGAGGGCGTCGATATCCCCGGCGAGGATCTGAGCGTGCTGGCAATCGTCCGGCTGCCGTTCGCTGTACCCACCGACCCCATCTTCGCGGCGCGTTCGGAGTTGTTCGAGAACAGCTTTATGCAGTATGCCGTGCCTGACGCGATCCTGCGCTTCCGCCAGGGCTTCGGGCGGCTGATCCGCACCCGCAGCGACCGGGGCGTGGTCGTGCTGTTCGATAACCGGGTGATCACCAAGCGCTACGGGCAGGCGTTCCTGGACAGTCTGCCAGACTGCACGGTGAAGCGCGGCCCGCTGGCGGATTTACCGCGCACGGCTGCGGCCTGGATCGACGGGAAATAAAAAACAGCCACCCCATAAAAAGGGCTGGGCGGCTAACATTCCGCCCAGCCCTTTCTTTTGTCCGTTTGACCGCATAGGCGGTTTCCCACCTGAACCCGCCACAGCTTCTTTTACGCCATTCTGTTGGACAACCTCAGGCGGAACCCTTATGATCCTTTCATAGTCGGCTCCTATAGACATGGAGGTCTCTCAGAAATGCAACGACAAAGCCGATCTATTGTATTGTCGGTCGTTTTGTTCCTGTCACTCGCTCTAAACGTCCTTTCCATAGCCCCCGCGACCCAAGCTCAAGATGAGAAGATGACGACTCAGCAGTTCCACGATGCGATGCGGAAGCTCTGGGAAGATCACATCACGTGGACGCGCCTGTATATTGTCAGCTTTGCCGCCGATCTGCCCGATGCCGATGCGGTTGCGCAAAGGCTGCTCCAGAATCAGGCCGACATCGGAAATGCGATCAGACCCTTTTACGGGGATGACGCCGCCGATCAACTGACCCAACTGCTCACCGATCATATCAACGGCGCGGTCGCTATTCTGACGGCGGCTAAAGCAGGTGACACGGCGGGTATGGACAGCGCTGTCGAAGCGTGGCGGGCCAATGGCGATGACATTGCGACCTTCCTCAACAGCGCCAATCCCGACAACTGGCCGCTTGAAGACGTGAAGTCGCAGATGCAGATGCATCTTGATCTCACGCTTCAGGAAGCGCAGGCCCACCTGACCGGCGACTACGCCCAAAGCATCGCCGCTTATGATCAGATTCACGAGCATATTCTCGGCCTGGCGGATATCCTGAGCAGCGGGATTATCGCTCAGTTCCCCGATCAGTTCGCCGCCGAAGCCCAGTAGTACCCACTCAATCGCCCATCCAACCCCCTGCCAAACTGGAGGGGGTTTTTGCGTTGGGGAGCACCTGTGTTGTAAGCTTCTGCGATAAAAATTGTTTTTTCTTTTGAAGGAGAATCCCCAATGACGACCTTGGCCAACTTTAACTCATCGTGCTGGCAGCGTATCCGCCGGGACTGGACCGCGTGGTGGAATGGCACACTGGATCGCGGCCTCGTCATGGTCGAAACCTGCGATTTCGCCTTTCTCGCCAAAGGCTTCAGCGGCTTTATGAGCCAGTTTCCCCTCGACGTGCCCGTTGATCACGTGATCGATTATTACCAGGACTGGCTGGATCACTGCGAATTCTTTGGCGATGCCTATCCCAAGCTGTGGCTGAATTTCGGCGCGGGCGTGATGGCCGCTTTCCTCGGCTCTCGGCTCGAATACACCGCCCGCACGGATACGACGTGGTTTTACCCCGTTGGCGTGGAGTCGCTGGCCGATCTGCATCCGGCCTATGATCCCGATAATCCCTGGTGGCGGCGCGTCCAGGAAGTCGGGCGGGCTGCGGTGCAGCGCTTCGGGGATCGCGTCATCATCGGGCAGACGGATATCGGCGGCAACCTGGACGTGCTCGCCAGCCTGCGCAGCACCGAAAAACTGCTGATCGGATGTCATCGATACGCCGGAGGAAGTCGAACGACTCACCCAGGAAATCACCCCGCTCTGGCTGCGTTATTACGATGAGCTTCAGTCGATCATCTTCTCCGAGGAATTAGGCGGGGCCTGCTGGTCGCCGTGCTGGTTCCCAGGCCGGGGTTATATGTTGCAATCCGACTTCAGCTACATGATCTCGCCCCGCATGTTCAGGCGTTTTGTCCTGCCCGACCTGATGGCCTGCACAGAGGCGATGGATTACGGGTTTTATCACATGGACGGCAAAGGCCAGATTCCCCACCTGGATCAACTGCTCTCGATTCCTCGTCTGCGCGGCGTCCAGTGGCAGCCCGGCGCGGGCGCGGCGATGGCGGAGGGCTGGATCGACTTGCTGCGGCGCATTCGCGATGGGGGCAAACTGCTCCAGGTTTATGTCCATCGCCAGGGCGCGCTCGATATCGTCCGGCAGATCGGTGGGCGCGGTATCCTGTTTTATGTCGAGGAGAACATGACCCCGCAGGAGGCCGAAACGTTTATGGCGGAAATGGACCGCGCCCAGTCTTAGACTGTTACCCGGACGGGTTATTATTCTCCTCCGCCTTCTTTATGATGACCTCCTGCTGCTTGCGCAGCTTTTGAAATTCGGCACCCAGTCGATCCAGTTCTTCATCCGACAGGTCTTCCAGGTCAACGAGCTGGTTGCGCGCGCTGCCCAAGGCGCGGATCAGCTCGTCCAGCTTGAGGTGCATCGCCCGCGTGTCACGGTTCTGCGTATTCTGAATGACAAACACCATCAGAAAGGTGACAATCGTCGTCCCGGTATTGATGACCAACTGCCACGTATTGGAAAAGCCGAACATCGGCCCCGTCAGCGCCCAGGTTACAATAATCAGCACAGCAATGATAAACGCCCAGGGTGATCCCATCACCTGGGAGAAATGATAGGCAAATTTGCGAAACTGCTCACTCATGATTGATCGTCCTGCTTCTACAAAACATCGACGTTAAATCCGAATATAGTGGGCCGTTCATCCACTGCCCAATTTGCTATTCTATGCTGGGCAAGTTCCTGTTATAATGGGCCGCGATTTGAACCAGCCAGATAATTACCTCGGAGTGAGGATAAACAACCTTCAATGATTGATGTTAATCAACTGCGCAAAGGCACTACGTTTACCAAAGAAGGTGAGCTATATAAAGTAGTCGATTACAGCCACATGAAGACAGGCCGGGGCAACGCGACCATTCGCACTACCGTGCGTAATCTGCGTTCCGGCTCCCAGTTCGAAATGACTTTCCAGTCAGGCGACCGCGTGCAGGACGTTCGCATCGAAACTGTCATCGTGGAATACCTGTACAGCGACGGCGAATTCCTGACCTTTATGGACGTGGAAACCTACGAACAGCCCCAGCTTCGCCAGGATTCGCTGGGCAAAGACTTCCTCTATCTGAAGGAAGGCTTGCAGCTTAAACTGCTGACCTATGAAGGCAGTGTGATCGACTACGAACTGCCGACCACCGTCGATCAGGAAATTACCGACGCCGAAGCTGCCGTAGCAGGCGACACCGCGACGGGCGCGACCAAAAAAGTGACCACAGAAACGGGTCTGATCGTCACCGTTCCGCTGTTTGTGACAGTGGGCAACACCATCCGCATCGACACGCGCGACGGCTCGTACGTCACCCGCGTCTAACGCTCGACCATTTTAACTGAACACTAAGGAAGGCCGGACCTCGTATCCGGCTTCTTTTATTTCTTCCGCCTGGGGAGTTCTTGTTATAATCCAATCGGATCAATACATGCCGCAGCCATGCGGACGCAGGACACGCACGACCAGAAAGGAACGCGATGCGTACACCAGCGGGCAAGGAATGCCCCCATTATTACGAAGATTTCCATCGCGGGCGGCATGTGCAGGAATGCCGCCTCATCAAAGGAAACCATGAGTCGGCTCCCTGGCAGCCCAAAGATTGCGCGCGCTGCCCGGTCCCGGAAATTCTGCGTGCCAATGCCAGCCCATCCATGCGCCTGAAGCTGACCATCAAACCGGGTTTTTGGGTATTGGTCGCCAGCTTAAGGTGGAGGCCTGGTGCGACATTCACGAGATTCCCATCAAGAATCCCTATGTCGGCTGCCCGTTGTGCGCCGAAGACAATCAGCGCCTGAAAATCTTTAAAGACGCTCTGGACAAATCCGATGATTAAAGCCGTGCTGCTTGATCTCGATGATACGCTGCTGGGCAACCCGACCCAGCAGTTTGTTGAAAACTACCTGGGCGCGCTCGATCAGTCGCTGGTCGCGTCTCTCGGCGGCGGAAATTTTGTCCGCCCGCTGATGATGGCGACCCGCGAAGTCGTGCGCAATCTCAACCCGCTGCGGACCAACGCCGAAACGTTCTTCGAGACGTTTATGCCCTTTCTGACCGTCAGCCGCGAGGAGTTTGATCGAGCCGCCGCCGACTTTTACAGCACCGTTTACCCGCGTCTGCAATCGTTCACCGAGCGCCGCCCCGCCGCCCGCCAGATTGTCGAATGGCTGCTGGCACACGAATACAGCGTCGTGGTCGCGACCAACCCGTTTTTCCCGCGTGTCGCCATCGAAGGCCGCCTGAACTGGGCCGGACTGCCCATGCACGAAATCCCGTTCCGGCTGGTCACAACTCTGGAAACCATGCACTTTTCCAAGCCCAACCCGCATTATTACGAGGAAATTCTGGCCCATATCGGCGTGCAGGCCGATGAAGCGGTCATGGTGGGGGATGACTGGGAGAACGATATTGTCCCGGCGTGGCACGCAGGCTTAAACACCTTCTGGATTCACGACAGCGCTACACTGCCCGCCCCCCAGACGACAATTCAGCCCGACGGCAATCGGATCGTTCGATGATTTTGTCTGCCGGGTGCGTGACGAAAACTGGCTGGAAACGCTCCGCCCGCGCCCGCTCCTCTCCACTCAGATTGTGCCCAGGCTCAACGGCAATCTCGCCGCCCTCCTGGGATACGCCAGCATCATTCCGCTGGACGACTGGGCCAAACGCCCGATCCCGGATGAATGGACGCCCGCCGAGGTCGTCTATCATCTGCGCGAGAGCGAAATCCAGGTGCAGCGTCCCCGCCTGGAAACGATTGTTCACGAGGAAAACCCGTTTATCTCGTCGCCTACGCCACCCCCCGGACCCGGCGCGCGCATCTGCCCGCAGGACGGCTGGCAGATCGCGTTGGAGTTTGCCCAGGAACGGCTGGTGACCATCAAATTTCTGGACGATCTGGAAGAATCCGCCTGGGAGCGTCCGGCGCGGCACAGCATTTTCGGCCCGACCACCCTGCTCGAAATGGCGAACTTCACGGCGCAGCATGATCGCCTGCATATCACGCAGTTGTGCCAGACCGCCAGCAAATGTTATGGATAAGCGAAAAGGCGGCACTTTTGGTATATTAGCACATCCGTGCTAACTTCTCCTAAGAAATGGTCGATGATCGCAGATCACTATGGAGACGCAGCTATGCAAAAAATCATGCCCTGTCTATGGTTTGACAAAAATGCTGAAGAGGCGGTTAACTTCTATATCTCGGTTTTCTCCAAAGCTCAGGCAGACCGTTCAAAGCTTATCAGCATCAAGCGCTATCCAGATGAAGTACCGGAAGAATTCATGAAAGGCATGGAAGGGAAAGTTCTGACGGGCATATTTGACCTCGCAGGATATCGGTTTATGGCCCTTGATGGCGGGCCGATCTTCAAATTCACACCGGCAATCTCGTTTTTCATAAGATGCCCCTCAGGGGATGAGGTCGATAGGTTCTGGTCCAGCTTGTCCGATGGCGGAACCGTGCTTATGCCCCTGGATAAATACCCTTTCAGCGAGAAATATGGCTGGATTCAGGACAAATATGGTCTCTCATGGCAAATCATCTTGGCACAGGACACGGGTGAGCAGAACATTGTCCCGTCGCTCTTGTTTGTCGGTGACAAAGCAGGCAAAGCTGAAGAAGCGATCAACTTTTATGCTGGGATTTTTGGCAGCGCCGCAGTAGGCGATATCGCACGATACAGTGCTAATCAGGAGCCAGATAAACCAGGAACGGTTGCCTATGCCAACTTCCGGCTAGAGGGTCAGCCATTTGCCGCTATGGATAGTGCCCATCAGCATGACTTCACGTTCAACGAAGCCGTTTCGTTCTATGTCGAATGTGAAACGCAGGCAGAAGTAGATACCTTGTGGAAAAAACTGTCTGCGGTTCCAGAGTCAGAACAATGTGGCTGGTTGAAAGACAAATATGGCGTTTCCTGGCAGATTATCCCCAAACGGCTGGGCGAACTGATGGATGACCCCGATCCTGAAAAGTCTGGAAGAGTGATGGAGGCCATGCTCAAGATGAAGAAAATCGACGTTGCCCAACTAGAAGCAGTCTACCAGCAAAGCGTCTGAGCGGTGCCTGTTGCGGCTTATCCGATCAGCAATTGGACGATCTGCAACAGTGTAGATCAGTGAAAATCGTGCAATCATCGCATAGGGGTAGGGCCAAGCGCAGCCGCCCTACCCAGCTTCTTTCGGTTCGTCTATTGTGATAAGTTATTCTATTAAACTGCATATCCCCTCTCTCAAAAAACTAGAAAAGCCGAAGTCGGGTAATGCTGCGTCAGCCCGAACGCAGAAAGGCAAGTGAATGATGAGACGCGTGATCAGCTTGTTCAGCGGTGGGGAAGCCGCAAAATCCTCGCAAGAGAGAATTATCCCGGCAAAGTATTCGCTTCTGGGAACGTGATCCTGACTGGTACAGATTGATGAACTTATATTGGTGGACAGTCGGAGGGCTGATGGCTTACATCTCTCAGGGAGCATCAGTCTCCTATCGCTCCGACAAGAGATTTGAAGCACTGATCACAGCCTGGAAATTGGATGATTATATTAAAGCACTTAATGGTCATACGAGAGACTACTTCGAACGAGTGCAGGAACTGCTTTACGAGATAGCTGCTGCCCTTGACAGCAACAGGTAAACCGTGAGGGGAGAAGCCCCCCTCACATATTCACATTAATCGCGCTGCCGCTCTCGTAACGCCTCAAGCCGATCTGGAACACAACCACCAGCAGGAACACGCCAAACGACGCCGCGCCGATCAGCCCCGCCAGCAGAGTCAGGCTGTGCGTCTCAACGATTTTGACCGGGATCGCCCCGACAAACGCCGCCGGGATGATCGTATACAGGATCAGCCGGATCGCTCCCTGGAACAGCCCCAGCGGATAGAGCGAAAAAGTGACCGCAGCATTCGCCATGTTCGCCGTCACCTGCGCGCCGTTGCCCATAAAAAACGATGAACAGCCCGCGATTGCATAGAAGGTGGCAAATATCACCGCCCCCAGCACGGAGCAGACCAGGAACAATCCGAACGACACCAAATCATAGCGGCCTGTCAGCAGATAGGCAGTCAACCCGAACGTGAGATCGCCCACTGAAAACGGGTCCATGCGGCTGAAGATCAGGTGCGGCAGGACGGGGCGCGGCAGAGTCAGGTAATAGTCGAGCCGCCCCTGCGCGATCATCGTTGCGACCTGGGGCGCGTTTCCGGCAAAAGTGAAGGCCAACCCCCACCCCAGCGCGACAATGGCAAACAGCATGTAAATCTGCTCGATCTGGTAGCCGCGAATCTCCTGGAAGCGGTCAAAGAACAGCAGCCAGAAAACAAAATAGACGCCGTTGTTGATAAACATGCCAACCGCCTGGCTGAGAAAACTGGCCCGGTACTCCATATTGCTCGCCAGATTCAGTTTCATCAGGTTCAGCACGAAGCTCGTTTCACTTTTTACGCGCTTGATCATGCCTCTAGCCTCCATTGATGCTCACCCGCCGTGCCCCATAGCCATAAAGCAGGGCCAGCAGCCAGCCAATGATGATCAGCCAGACGATTTCCAGGCCCAGGATGATCAAAAACTGCTGTCCATCCCAGGCAACAAACAGTTTGGCGGGCGCGTAGATCGTCAGATTGAAGGGCAAGAGCCGCGTCACGGTTTGCAGCCCGTGCGGCAGAAAGTCCACCGGGATCAGCAGCCCGCCCAGCACAAACTTGAGCTTCTGGTAGATCAGCCGGAACGCCGATGTATCCTCGAAAAAGAAGGCCAGCAGTCCGATCCCGGCGCTGATGCAGTAATCGAGCGTTGCCGCCAGCAGTGTGATCAGCAGCACGGCGGGCACAGTCAGAATCCGGAAGGTGTGCAGCGGCCCGACCTCAAACAGGGCCACCGCGCCTCCGAAAATCAACAGGAACACGGCGCGCACCGTCACCCCGCCCAGCCCGGCGAAAAACTGGTACAGCAGATAGTTGTAGGGGCGGCCCAGTGTATAGGCAAGACTGCCGTCTTTCACTTCCTGCTGAATCTGCCCAATGACGGCGATCCGCGACAGTTCGAGCAGTTCCGCCCAGACGAAATACCACAGGGTTTGGTTAAGCGTCAGCCCGCCGATGCGCTGCGCGTGCTGCGCGCCAAACGTCGCCTGCCACAGTTGGGCGAAGATGAAAATGAAGATCACGACAAACAGGCCGCTGCCCGCCACATCCCATACATAGGCAAGGTTGCTTTGCAGGTTGATACGCAGAATGGCCGAATATTTGCGCACCTGTGCCCGCAGCGTACCGCGATCCGGTGCGGCGAGGGTGAGCGCGCTCATGATGGCTTGTCCTCCCCCAGCGCTGGCACAGCGACGTGTTCCACCATCACGGAGTTTTCTGCCCTGTAAATCTCGGCAATGATCTCCTCCATCGGTGGGTCTTCAACCGTCAGATCGACCACCGGGGCGAAGGCCATCAGCGCGGTGATCAGGCTGTCCACCGGGCGCAGATGCGTATCCAGTTCGATCTTGAGTCCCCACGTTCCGCGCTTGAGGATCGTGGCCTGATCCAGCGTGAAGTCATCCGGCACAGGCTGTCCGAAGCGCACGCCGATCACTTTCCGCCGCAAGAAGCGCCGCTTGAGAGCGCTCGTCCGGTCATCAAAGATCACCTGCCCATGATTGATCACGACGACCCGCTTGCACAGCGTTTCCACGTCGCCCGCGTCGTGACTGGTCAGGAAGATGGTCAGATTCTCCTCGTCGTGCAGCGTTTTGATCGCCTCGCGAAGCTGCTGTTTGGCAATCACATCCAGGCCAATCGTCGGCTCATCCAAAAACAGGATGCGTGGCCCGTGCAGCAGACTGGCGGCAATCTCGCAGCGCATGCGCTGGCCCAGGCTCAGTTTGCGGACAGGCGTATTCAGCCAGTCGCCAATGCCCAGCGCTTCCACGAGGAACGCTTTCCGTTTGGCGAATGCAGTCCGATCCAGTTCGTAAATGTGGGAGAACAGTTCGAAGGTGTCAATGGGCGGCAGGTGATACCACAACTGCGGTTTTTGCCCGAATACGCTGCCGATCTGAAAGGCCAGTTCGCGCCGTGATTTCCAGGGAATGTATCCCAGCACCTGCGCCTCGCCGCCGGAGGGGAACAGAATCCCGGTCAGCATCTTGATTGTCGTGCTCTTGCCAGCCCCGTTAGGACCGATAAACGCCAGCAGTTCGCCCTCCTCCAGTTCGAGGGAGACGCCTTTCACCGCTTCGACGGTCTGCCATTCCGGGCGAAACAACGATTGGATGCTGCCCTTTAAGCCGGGCGCTTTTTTCTTGAGGTTAAAGGTCTTGTGCAGGTCTTTCAGGCATACTACGGGCATATCGCACGCTCCCGAGCGGACAGGCTAACGATATGCTGCGTTATTATACGATGGGCTAGGCGCGGCGTATAGGGAGTTTTACCACAAGCGATAGCTGAGCAGTCGGAATCGCCTTCGCCACAGGTTCAAAACCTGTGACTATGCTGAAAAACCCGCTAAAGGGGTTGTTTGGAGTCCCTTTAGCTCGACTTTATCCATATTCAGGCGACATAGCAAAGGGCCTCCACGAGATCATCAAGGACGGCGGCAGGAAATGCAAGAAGTCGGGTGTTGGTGAGGGAGTTCGAGAATTTAGCGTGCTGCCAGAGGTAACGGCGGACGAAGGCGATGACGTCGGAAAAGGTGGCCTCCGGCTTGGTGTACCAGACGGCGGAACGAGTGGGTAGGGGCTGGTCGCTGAGCAGATGGTGGGCCAGCAGGGTGACAAGCGAGAACAAACCCAGGATAGCGGGGGTGGTCCGGGCAATAGCCAGGGGATTCCATTGCCGTTGGGTCTCAAAGCCAAGATGGGCACGACATTCTTGAAAGGTGACTTCGACATTCCAGCGCAGCACGTACCAGGCGATAATCTGCTCGGCACTGACGGTCAGGTCGGTGCAGCAGAAAGCAGCGGCCTTGAACTTGCCAGCCGGATCGCGGACCAGCACCCAGCGGATGGGCAGCGGGTCTTTCTGGCTGGGGGTGTGCCAGAGCGCTGTCCCGCTGACCCACTCGACTTGCCGCGACTTGCCGCCATACCAGGCGATAGTCTGCTGGGTCCAGCTGGTGTGGGGGTCATCCAGGTGGGCTTGCAAGGTCGGCTGCCGGGGGCCGAGGCGGGGCGTTTTCCCCCGTTTGCCTGGCGCTTTCGGCTGGGGCGGATCGAACAGGCGAATATTCAGATGCAAGCGCGAGACAAAGGTGACGGGGTGCCGATAGCGATTACAGCGCAGCCCCAGGCGGACGGCGATCAGCCCGCCATCGGTGATCAAAACCAGCGAGCGCTCCGGCAGCCAGGCGCGGACCTGGCTGGTCATCTGCCGCACCCAGTCAATGCTGGTTTTGTGCCGCTGTCCCAGCGCCTGGTTCGTTTTCTCATGCGGGGCCAACACCGTCAGAACGGGCAGCGCCCAGGGCCGTTTACTCCAGGGAACCGAGACCACGATCATCAAACTCACCCAGCGCAAGCCTTCACTGGCAATACTGTGCTTCTCACTCGACAACACCGCATCCCGGAAATGCCCTTTGGCCGCGATCCGTTTCCCGCGCCGTCGTTCCAAGGTTTCATCTGCTGCCAGGATGACGGGTGCGCCTGCTGCCACAAACGCCGCCACCAGCAGCCCCAACAGGATACGGCTGACCCGCAAACTCGACCAGTGCGCTCGGTTCAACACGCGGTGATAGTTTTGATACTGTCGTTCCTGGCTCAACCCCATGATGCGCAGTATCGCCGTCACCGTCCGTTGTTTCGGTGCCAGAATCGCCCCCAGCACCAGCACCTGGACCCAGTCCCAGATCCGTTCGCTGAAAACTGGCGCAAAGTGTTGCAGCACGACCATAATCTCTGCGGGCATGGTAAGCATAGAACCTCCTTTGAACAGAAGTCCCAGCTTACCTTGCCCTTCTTTTTTCGTCCACCATATGGATAAAGTCGAGTTTAGCGGACTTTTTTAATCAATAGCCAGTGGGTTTTTAACCCCTGGCGTCGGGGAGCGAATAGTCAATCATCGGCATTCTCAAGATAAGGATCAAGCGTATTGTCGCGATGATGATCTTTTTGCCGAGCAATATAGGTGCTGACCAACGTGAGATCTTTCGCGCCAAAGGTGAGGACACCATATCCTTCCTGCCATGAAAAATGCACTTGCAGATTGGGGCAGGATGTATTGATTTCGTAGGAAGAATAGCCCTTGATGTGCTTGACCTATTCAGCTACGGCGAGTTTAAGCGAAATACTAACCGCTACATGAACATGGTCCACCGCACAATTGATCGCCGCAACAGGACTGTCTAGCGCCGTGGATTTCTGGATAATGGCGGAGAGCAGTATTGGCTCAATATCGGGCGTGATCAGAGGTCGACGCTGTTTTGTCGTCCAGATAAGGTGATAATAGCATACGTGGAAAGGCAACAGACGCCATCCTTTCTAGATTACCATCTCCTGAAAATCGATGGCTGCGCTTTTGGATTAAGCCGCTGAAAAGTTCAAATCCGAGTCCCTTTTAGCTCGACTTTATCCATATGGTGGACGAAAAAGAAGGGCAAGGTAAGCTGGGACTTCTCTTCAAAGGAGGTTCTATGCTTACCATGCCCGCAGAGATTATGGTCGTGCTGCAACACTTTGCGCCAGTTTTCAGCGAACGGATCTGGGACTGGGTCCAGGTGCTGGTGCTGGGGGCAATTCTGGCACCGAAACAACGGACGGTGACGGCGATACTGCGCATCATGGGGTTGAGCCAGGAACGACAGTATCAAAACTATCACCGCGTGTTGAACCGAGCGCACTGGTCGAGTTTGCGGGTCAGCCGTATCCTGTTGGGGCTGCTGGTGGCGGCGTTTGTGCAGCAGGCGCACCCGTCATCCTGGCAGCAGATGAAACCTTGGAACACGACGCGGAAAACTGATCGCGGCCAAAGGGCATTTCCGGATGCGGTGTTGTCGAGTGAGAAGCACAGTATTGCAGTGAAGGCTTGCGCTGGGTGAGTTTCATGATCGTGGTCTCGGTTCCCTGGAGTAAACGGCCTGGGGCGCTGCCCGTTCTAACGATGTTGGCCCCGCATGAGAAAACGAACCAGGCGCTGGGACAGCGGCACAAAACCAGCATTGACTGGGTGCGGCAGATGACCAGCCAGGTCCGCGCCTGGCTGCCGGAGCGCTCGCTGGTTTTGATCACCGATGGCGGGCTGATCGCCGTCCGCCTGGGGCTGCGCTGTAATCGCTATCGGCACCCCGTCACCTTTGTCTCGCGCTTGCATCTGAATATTCGCCTGTTCGATCCGCCCCAGCCGAAAGCGCCAGCAAACGGAGAAAACGCCCCGCCTCGCCCCCGGCAGCCGACCTTGCAAGCCCACCTGATCACCCCCACACCAGCTGGACCCAGCAGACTATCGCCTGGTATGGCGGCAAATCGCGGCAAGTCGAGTGGGTCAGCGGGACAGCGCTCTGGCACACCCCCAGCCAGAAAGACCCGCTGCCCATCCGCTGGTGCTGGTCCGCGATCCGGCTGGCAAGTTCAAGGCCGCTGCTTTCTGCTGCACCGACCTGACCGTCAGTGCCGAGCAGATTATCGCCTGGTACGTGCTGCGCTGGAATGTCGAAGTCACCTTTCAAGAATGTCGTGCCCATCTTGGCTTTGAGACCCAACGGCAATGAAATCCCCTGGCTATTGCCCGGACCACCCCCGCTATCCTGGGTTTGTTCTCGCTTGTCACCCTGCTGGCCCACCATCTGCTCAGCGACCAGCCCCTACCCACTCGTTCCGCCGTCTTACACCAAGCCGGAGGCCACCTTTTCCGACGTCATTGCCTTCGTCCGCCGTTACCTCTGGCAGCACGCTAAATTCTCGAACTCCCTCACCAACACCCGACTTCTTGCATTTCCTGCCGCCGTCCTTCATGATCTCGTGGAGGCCCTTTGCTATGTCGCCTGAATATGGATAAAGTCGAGTTTAGCGGACTTTTTTGATTAATAGCCAGTGGGTTTTTAACCCCTGGCTTCCGAAACTCGGCGCGTTCGAGCAGTCGGAATCGCCTTCGCCACAGGTTCAAAACCTGTGACTATGCTGGGAAAACCCGCTAAAGGGGTTGTTTGGAGTCCCTTTAGCGGACTTTTTTTAATCAATAGCCAGTGGGTTTTTAACCCCTGGCGTCCGAAACTCGGCGCGTTCGGGCAGTCGGAATCACCTTCACTACAGGTTCAAAACCTGTGCTATGCTGAAAAACCCGCTTAAGGGTTCCAGCGTCCCCTGAAACGGAGTTACTGTACGGTATACCCCATTGCCAGCATGTCCAACCGCTTCGTGAAACCCGCGTCGAACGCGGCCTCGATCAGCGGTTCCTGCCAGTGATTGGGCATAAACTCAACGCGCCGCCCTGGAGCCAGCTCCGTCACGCGATGCAGCAGGAAACGCACCAGGAACGGGGCAAGTGCCGCATGAGCCAAATCAAGGGTAATCGCGATCTGATTCGTTCCCCCGCTGCGGCTGCGCGTGGTAATCGCCGCTGCGGCAACGATCTGCCCGCTGGAATCGCGCACAAAATAGGGCTGCACATTCATACCCGTCGCCGTCATGAAGATCGGTGCCAGCGCGCGCATGGCCGCTGGCTGGCGGTAGCGGCCTATCTCTACGGGGAGATATTTCTGCACGGCAGTGGGCGTGATCCGCTGGGCAAGTCCATAGCGCGGCTTCCAGTCGAAACGTTTGGCCTTTTCAATCGTGTAGCCCGCTGGAATGGGCAGTTCGGCAGGAGGATCGGCCTGTTCATAATCCAGTTGGACCTGCCCGCTGTAATGCTCAAAACCGAGCTTTTCGTAGAGCGTGCAGGCCGGGATATTCCCCGCCACCACGTCCAGAACAATCCCCTTCGCGCCCCGGCTGCGCGCCAGGTCCATACTGGCCTGAACGAGCTTGCGGGCGATTCCCCTCCCCCGGTATTCAGGCAGCACCGCTACATTGCCGATCAACCAGCGATCAGTCGCGCCCTGCCGCAGCACATTCGTCAGGCCAACGGGCTTGCCGTCCTCATCCCACACATAGCCCAGCAGCGCGTCACGCAGCGGCGGCGAGACGACTTGCATCACGCGGAAGATCGGCCAGATGCGGCGGATCGAAGTGAAGGTATCCACCAGATTTTCCATCTCGTCGGGCTGAACGCTCCATTCCGGGTTTTCGGGATATTGAAAAGCAGGTGGAATCAAGTCGATCAAAACAGGGAGATCGGCGGGAAGTTTGAAGGGGCGAATAGACATCGGGATACCTTCTTTCAGCAGTTAGATGTGGTGTGCATTGTACCTACCTATACGTGCAAACGCCTATTTCGGCTTCATTTTTGTTAGAATCAATCCACATAATCGGTTTGAGGAGTATTGTGATGAAGCGCTTGATTTTCCCGCTCGTCGGGCTCGCCATCGCGACGATAGCCTGCTCGATGACGTTTGACGGGTACGACAATGACAAAGGCAGCAGCAATCTGCCAACCGCTAATCCAACCCTCAATGGGCTGGGCACCACAGGAACCCCTCCGCCAACCATGACTGGATTTGCCCCCGCGCCAACTGGGACGCTCTCATCAGGCGGCACGGGATCGCTGGGCACCGGAAGCACCACCAGCGCCAGCGGCTTGGCTGGCTGCACGCCGCGTGCTGACTGGCCTATGCTGACTGTCACATCCGGTATGACTCTCGAATTTATCGCGAGTGCGGTGGGTTCCACTGTTGATGAACTGGTCCAGGCTAACTGCCTGACCGATCCCAACGCGATCAGCGCCGGACAGAAGATTTTTGTGCCCCGCGCGTCGGGTGTGACAGGTGCAACAACGGGCTTCAGTGGGAATACGACAACCAGCAGCACCACCAACTGTCCTAATCAGTGGTTCTTCACTTTCGAACCCGGTATGGCAACTCAGTTAGATGCCTGCCCCGGCCCGGTTGTCCAGCTCCCCGCCACCGGGCAGAACTTTGAGGGTGGACGCGTCCTCCGCTATCCTGCTCTGCCGGGTGCGCAGGATCCCCGCGCCACGATCTATGTCATCTACAACGATCACACCTGGACCAGTTTCCCCGATACCTGGCAGCAGGGTCAGATGGACTCGGATCGGGAATCTTGCCCCCAGCCGGACGCTACCCGCCGGTCGGTTCTATCGCCAAGGTCTGGCGCGACAACCCCAATGTGCGCGAGAAACTGGGCTGGGGTTATGCGCCGGAAGAGGCTTTTAACGGGCGTTTCCAGGAACCCGCCAGCAATTCGACCACCGCTTCCGGCGGCTCACGCTACTGGTACATCGATCATGGGGCGTGGGGCGTCGTGATGCGCCTTACATCGTCCGGTAGTTCGGGCACGTGGCAGGTCGCCGGACACTATTGATTCACGAACCTGTAGGGGCGGGTTAACAAACCCGCCCCCGCATTTTCTTTACGAAACGCCACCCGCTGACCACCAATCCCGCGATCAGCAGCAGCGGGACTCCAATCGTCCAGGTGGGCGGCAGTCCCGTTTCTTTCAAATGAAAGAGGGCCAGCGGCTCCATCTGCCCATGAATCACCCGCCGCGTCGCTCCCACCAGCGGCGAATAACGCGGCACGAAGTGGATCAGCCTGTAACGCGACTCATCCGCCCCAACCACCGAAGCATACTGCGGCGTGACATCGGTCAGGACGCCGAGAAGCTGCACGCCCATTCCCAGCCCGATCAGCGCCAGAGCCGATCCTCGCCATCTCCAACCTTCTGGCAGCATGCCCAGCGGCAGCAAACTGATCGGGATCAGCGGCACCAGGAAGCGTGGCCCCCAACACCAGCCGCCGTACCACGCCCACCACGCGCCATAAAACAGCAGCGCGGTCACCCAGGCCAGCGCCAGAAACGCGCCCAACGCCGGATAGGCTCGCCGGAAACGCGGCCACAACAGAACAGCCAGGATCAGCGGCGGCGCATAGAGAAACACGCTTTTACCGGGGCTGAACAGCAGTCCAAACACGCCTACCGGGATCGGCGTGCTGAATCCTTCACCGCCATATCCCGTCTCGAATGGGCTGCCAAACCGTAGCGCGTTGTGGAGCAGCAGTCCCGCCGCGAAGGGCAGCACTCCAACCCCAAACGCCAGTTCCTCTCCTAAGCTCTCTCCCCACTTCGTAGAGAGAGGGCTGGACTCTCTTTCTCCATGGAATGGGGCATGTTTCGATGCGAGGAGTACCCCCAACGGCAGCGCGTAGACCCCAAATGCCGCCCGCACCAGCATCCCGCCTCCCAGGCAGAGTCCCGCCGCGAATGCCCACCACACGCCGCGCCGTTCCCGCCCCATGATCGCGCAGCCCACTGCCCCGCCCAGCGCGCAGGCCAGAATCGCTTCGGGGAACAGCATGCGCGCATAGGGCCACAGCGGAGAGGCCAGCCCTGCCGCCAACACAACGATCAATGCCCGCCGCGCCGAAACCAATCGCCGGGCGATCATGCCCCAGCAGGGTGAGCGTTCCCGCCCCCGCCAGCGCGGGCACCATCAGCACGGCACTTGACGCCAGCCGGTAGCGGTGCGCGTGGTTGATCTGGCCTAACCAATCACCTGTAACATAAAAAGGGATACTGATCAGGGGTAGCCCCGGATCGTATTTGCTGTAAAACCGCCCACCCGCCCCCTGCACGATTTGCGGCAAACCCGGATCCGGTTGCAGCGCGAATGATCCGCGCTCGACCAGCGCCGCCGTCGTCTTGAATATCACCTCGCCATCGCTGCTGTAAAAGCCGCGCCCCATCGACAGCAGATAGAGGCAGGCAAAAAAGAGGAAAACGGGCCAAACCGAACCGCCGCGACGCAGAAAAACTTCTCTTCTTTGTCTCTCTTGTCTTTTCTCCGCGTCCTCCGCGTTCTCCGCGCTCTCTGCGCTCTCCGCGGTGAAATTCTTTTTTTCGTTTTTACTTGACCCGTACCTCATCCCCGCCCACCGTCGCATAGACCACGTGGAAAAAATCGTCGGTCTTGTCCATCACCAGGATACGCGGCGGCCCGGCGACAGTCAGAAAGCCGTTGCTGTCCACCGACGCAGCAGGAGCATCGATCACATACACGGCGGGATAGCGCGCAGCCGTTGCCAATAGGGTGCGCCCCGGACCATCTGCCGTGTAGAGGGTCGCCTCATCGTCTACCGCTCCCGTCGTGACCATAAACTGAACGGGCTGATCACCCCGCGCCCACAGAATATAAACATCCTGTTCCGGCCCTTCCAGCACGACGAGATCGCCCGCCGCAAATGAATAGCGCTGCGCGGTTAAGGTCGGGCTGAACAGCTCAATGAGCGCTGGTATGCGCCAAAGGCCGGGCGGCGCGATCCGTCGGCTCGCAGCAGACCCCAGGGCGTTGACAGATCAGGATCGTCAATCAGCGCCGTCACCGCGATCCGTTCCACGCCCGCCGCCAGTCCAAGCGCCACCCCCTGCACCAGAAAATCAGCCTGTTCGCGCAGCGTAACGGCAAAAACAGGATCGGGCACAGCCGCCTGCGGATCGAGTGTCGGACTCGCGTTCAGTTCCAGCCAGATCGACTTGCCGGGCATAGCCTCCAACAGGGCGTGGATTGCATCCAGGGAATCGGATAGGTGCTGCGTATTGCCCAGTTCGCGCAGCGTCACCACGTCGAAATACAGGCCGTTCGCCGCCGCATCGGGATCAGCCGCCAACACAGACAGCAGCCGCGCCAGATACGGTTCCCGCCCCGCTGCCTGATCCACCCAATCGTTCATGGCGGCAATGTGAATGACCGCTTCGGGATCGACCGCCTTCGCTGCAAGATAGGCCGCCTTCAGCAGCGCCGCGTAATCCTCGACCTCGCCCCCGAACTGCACGATCCCCTCGCCGGGGCGGATATTCGGCTCGTCGCCAATAATCCAGTGATGGATGCCGCGCGCTCCGTAAATGCGCACCAGCCGCCGCACGAAGGACGCCCAGGCATTGTCGGGATCCGCCACACCCCGATCATCTGCCGCCCAATCCGGCACGCCCACGATCAGCCCAACCACCTCCCGCCCCTGGTTTTTCGCGGATTGAATCCAGGCCGGATCAATCGACTCCGTGTCAAAATCAGTCGCGTCGTCCGGTTGGAAAGCGCGCCAGTCGAATGTGATCTGTTCCCAGCCCACGCCGAGAGTCTGTGCATCATCGGCGCGCGCCCCAACGCCAATCACGCCGAAACGCGCCGCCCCTGAATCATCCTGTGCTTTTGCCCTGTACCCCGCCGTGAGCAAAACGAGGATTCCGATCAACGTTAAGATTCGTAGGGGCAGTGGCTTGCCCTGCCCTATTCGTGTCAACTTAAGCACGGGAACGCTCTTTTCTAAATCGTTTTCCCCTTCCCCCCGCGAAGCTGTGGGGGAAGGGGCAGGGGATGAGGGCCTGCCCGCGACTCATAACGTTTATTTCTTAACTTGACGCATATTGGGCAGTGGCTTAGCGCAGCCGCCCTGCCCGTTCTTGTAGGGGCACTTTTTCGCGTGCCGCCAAGCCACTAAGCCGCAGCGCCCATCGTTGCCAGAATCCACTATCGAAGCTGCCACCGGATGCCTCGCACTTCGATCCACACATGGCGCGGTGTGGTACTCGGAATCACCAGAATCGACGGCCTGCCCTCGACCACGATAGTTCCAGGATTGTCATCAGCCGAGACCGTTGCCGTGCCCGGCCCTGTGCTGGCACCGGGTACATTCAGGATAAACCATGAGCCGTCGAACCCATCCCGATATTCCGTCTGCCTCGCTTCTGTCTCGCCCATCACCGAAATGCGCTCCGCCGGCTCCCCCGACATAAGCGGCCTCGACCAAAAACCGCACGGGAACCGTTCGCCGCGCCCACATCACATAAACCGTCTGCCCGGCCTGTTGCAAGACGACAAGGCTGGAATGATCGCTGTAAAACCAATGCGCCTCGGTTGTGCCGCCAAACAGATTGACCACCGTCTGGTATGCCTGGAAAGCCGGGCGGCGCGATCCATCGGGCCGGACCAGCCCCCAGGGTTCCGATACGCCCGGTACAAAATGATCATCAAAGAGGCGGTATACGGCGAATCGCTCCACGCCCGCCGACAGACTGAGCGCCGCCGCCTGCACAATATAGTCCGCCTGCTGATCAAGGGTTACTTTGTACTGGGGATTTGCCGTCTGCGGCACAGCCGGATCGAGCGTCGGCGCGGCGTTTGTCTCGTCCACCCAGATCGCCTTTTCCAGCCCATAATGGAGCAGCAGCACTTTCGTCTCCATGATCAGGTTCCAGACGTTGAGTGTGCCAAAATAAACATGCACCGTCGCCACGTCAAAAAAATAGTCATAATCATAGGCGTCAGGATCGAGCGATGCAGTGTCGAGCAGGCGCTTCAAAAACAGCGGGCGATCTCGCCATCACATCGACCCACCACGCCATCCCCGCCAGGTGGATAACGGCCTGCGGATCAACCGACTTGGCGGCGAGATAAGCCACTTTGAGCATATGATAATAGTCGGCTACCCCACCATCGAATTCGTATGAGGGGAGATCGCCGGGGCGAATATCCGGCTCGTTGTAGATGATCCAGTGGTGGATATTCCAGCGTTCGCTGTAAGTGCTCGCCACCCGCTTGACAAAAGCCGCCCAGTAATTGTCGGGATCATCGATGGGCAAATCCAAACCCGTCGGCGGCGATCCCAGCTTATCTGTACCGGAAGCCCAGTACGGTGTATTTTTGAGCAGCCCCACGACGTCACGCCCGGCGGCTTTGGCGTCGCCAAGCCATTGATCCGGGATGGTAGAGGTGTAAAAGTCGTCCGGCCCGTTCGGCTGGAACATGCGCCACTCGAAGATGATCCGCTCCCAGCCTACGCCGAGGTCGCGCGCGTCGCCGGGGCGATAATACGCTTCGACAATGCCAAAACAGGAGCGGTTGACCGTTGACCCCTCCTGTGCCCCGGCAGGACTGGCGATCAGGATCGTCAACCCCAATAGGCCGATTACCCCCATCAAATGGGCTGCACTCATAGGTCGTTTTGGGGTGTGAAGGGGATCACCCCTGGAAACCCTAAATAACTGGACGTGTGAGAGCCATGCAAGAGGGGCGCGTCGTCTCATAGATATCTTTGTGGGGCGCGGTGAGCGTCCCCCTTTTAATCCATCTGGCCCGATGGCCGCAGGTCCTGCACATTCAATTGGAGCTTTTCGCTGCCGTTCCACTGGTTGATTTCCAGGTGATAGGCCACGTCCACATAAGGCGGAATCCGTTCGGCCCAATCACCCTGCTTGAAGCCAATCGCGTCGATCTGGTAAAAACCGTTCGACAGCCGGAAGCGCAGATGTTTGCCTTCCTGCCCGACGCGCTTGCATTCCAACACGCGCAGCCGCCGGGTCGCCAGCGTAGGCTGTTCATTTTTAAAACCGCACGGTTCGAGCAGTTGGAAGCTCTGCGCCAGTTCCATCGTCAGCAGGTCCAGCGGAATCTCCGCATCGACGTCGAGTGCCGGGCGCAGATCGCGGCCCGCCAGCGCTTCAACCGCACACCGCATGAGATGGTCCTGCAGCGCGGGCAGATTCTCGTTGCGCACGGTAAAGCCTGCCGCCTGCGCATGTCCGCCATGCCGCACCAGCAGATCGGCGCATTGGTCGAGCGCCTGTGTAATATCAAATTCCGGGATGCTGCGCGCCGACCCGCGTGATTCCGTCTCGCCCAGTTCAACAACGACGGCGGGACGGTAAAACTCTTCGCACAAGCGCCCGGCGACCAGCCCTACAATCCCCGGCAGATATTCCGGCCCGGCGTCAAAGATCAGCGGCAGATCGTCCGACTGCCCGACCAGCGCCCGCCCGCGCGCAATCTCCACCGCTTCCAGCGTCAGGGTTTGCCGCCGCAGGTTGAGATCCTGAAGCTGCTGGGCGAGCTGCCCGGCCATCGTGATATCGCGCGTCGAGAGTAGTTGGTAGGCGATCATGGCGCTGTCCAACCGTCCGGCGGCATTGATACGCGGCCCCAGCATAAAGCCGATGCTGGTCGTATTGATGCGGCCCGGTTCGACCCGCGCCACTTGCAGCAGTTCGTAAATACCGGGGCGCTGTGCCCGGTTCAGCACTTCCAGTCCGCGCCGCACCAGTTCGCGATTCTCCGCGCGATCCAGCGGGGCAAGGTCAGCGACCGTGCCCAGTGCGACCAGATCGAGCAGGTCTTCCAGCTTCAGATTGATCTGGTTGCGATCCTGAGCCTGCACGACGCGCATCAGCGCATCAGCCAGCTTGTAAGCCACGCCCACCCCGGCTAGCATTTCTTCGGGATAGCCATTCATGCGCCCGTTTTCCAGGCGGCTTTTCTGGTCAATCTTGGGGTTCAACACCGCCAGCGCGCCGGGAATCTGGTCGCCCACCGAGTGATGGTCGGTGACAATCATATCCAGGCCCAGTTCACTGGCATAAGCCACTTCATCAGTAGAGCGGATGCCGCAGTCTACCGTCACGACCAGCCTTACCCCGTCCTCGACCAGCCGCCGCAGCGCCTCCAGGTTGAGGCCGTAGCCTTCATCCACGCGATCCGGGATATAGGGGCGCACGATGCCGCCCAGCGCGTCAATCACCTGGGTGAGCAGAGCGGTGCTCGTCACACCGTCCGCGTCAAAGTCGCCATAAACGACGATCTTCTCGCTGCGTTTGATCGCTCGCCGGATGCGTTCGACGGCTTGAGACATGCCGCTCATCGAAAATGGATTGTGCAGCGCCGCATCGCCCCCCAGCAAAAAAGCATGCGCTTTCTCAGGCGTATCTTGCCCCCGGTTATAGAGAACCTGGGCCAGTATGGGATGGTAAGTATTCAGGCTGCGCAGCACATCCGGCGGAGCCGGTTGCAGCACCCGCCAGCGTTTGGGAGTAGGAGCAGAATCGAGCACAAATACCTCTGGTCTAAACCAGCCCTGGTGGGTGGCACTAACGTTCGGACATCTTAACATGCCGGGATAGCCTAATGCAAGCATTAGTGAACAAATTGAGCAAAACGTGAACAGCGATTGGACTGGGAATTGAATAACACTCATTGTTATATTGTGAGTCAGATCGCAGTGATTATAAAGGAGAAGGTCCGATGAACGCTGAACAGGTTGTTCGTGATTTCCTCTCGTCGTTTGAAACACAAGGTCCTGAAGCAGCTAGCTCCTATCTCGCTGAAACGCTTCTCGTCCACTCGCCGGACCAACCGGATGCCGGCAAAGAGGAATTTATCGCCCAGGGACAGATGATCCTGGAAACCCTGCCCGATTTTCAGTGGAACGTCCAAAAGGCGACAACCCAGGGCAATCAGGTCATGGTCAAAATGGTCTGGACCGGGACGCATGAAGGCGTGTTCCCCCTGAGCGCGTTTGTCCCCGGCGCGCCCGACATCCCGCCTACCGGGCAGCGCGTTTCCGTCCGCGACACGTTCATCTTCACGGTGGATGGCAATCAGATTGTCGATCTCAATATTGCTTCCGGCCCCGGCGAAGGTTTGCCCGAAATGCTGAACCAGCTTGGCGTCCAGCTCCCACCCATGTAAATCGTGTTGCGCTGCCGCGCAGAGCAACTACGCCGCTAGAACGTGTTATGCACTTTTTTGATGTCGTTTTCCCCTTCCCCCCGCGAAGCTGTGGGGGAAGGGAAGCTCAGCCGAACCTCACGCAGTGAGGCGCTGAGCCGGGATGAGGGTCTGCCCGTGATCCACAACGTTGATTTCATTCCATAAAGGCTGTTGCCTTGCTTTTGTGGTGATATTTTGGCTTGAATGAGTCAGCCGTAGGGAAGCAGTTAAATTCCCCTGCTGCTTAAGTCAGCATTGTGCTAGAATGGAGCAAAAGTGACGAGTCGGGGCTTCTCATGCGAACACTTAAGCAGTCAACGATTTCGGACATTGTGAAAAAAACAGGTTTGTCTTATGAAAGTGTCCTCCAATTCTTCTATGAGCAGCCCCTTGCTGAAATCAACAGTCGCCCTGATCCGCCACGCCGTCACCGCTCTGCGGCTTGAGGCTGGAATTTTTGACCACATCCAGCCCTCTTCCCGCAAGTCGATTGGTGTGTTCCTTCCCCAGTTTGCGGTGGATGACTACTTGAGCCGCGTCCTGAGCGGGATGGCGACCGTCCTCGAAGGCAGCGAGTATCAGGCCACCTTTCATATCCTTACTATGGATGTAAATCCCGATGACGCTGAAAATTATTACCGCGCGCTGTTCGCCGTGGGGGCGGCAGAGAGCAGTTTTATCATCGCCTATACGTCACCCGGCTCCAATGCGCTCATCCCCTTTTGCGACCGCTACCAGCGTCCCTATCTGTTGATGGATCACGATATCGCGGAGGATACCGGGTCGTCTCCCGCGATCTGCATCGACAACCGGCAGGCGACGCTTAACGCGATGCATTATCTGTTCAGCCTGGGCCACCGCCGCATCGGGTTTATTACCGGGCTGATGTCGGTTCCCAGCGCCTGTTACCGCCTGCAAGGGTACAAAGATGCCCTGCAAGAGGCGCACCTGCCCTTCGATCCGGATCTGGTCGGCGTTGGCAACTGGCAAATTCACGACAGCGTTGCCGCCACCGAACATCTGCTGGCGCTTAACCGCCGCCCAACCGCTATCATCGCCTCCAATGACGAGATGGCGATCAGTGCCATGTCCGTGATTCTCGGTGCGGGGCTGAACATCCCGCGCGATATATCGCTCGTCGGCTTTGACGATCTGGCGGTTGCGTCCTATACCCAGCCCACCCTGAGCACGGTCCGCCAGCCGATGATGCGCATGGGCCAAAAAGCGATTAATGTTGCCATCGCTCTTGCCGAGGGGAAAATACTCGCCGAGCCGAAGATGCGCTTCACGACCGAGCTGATCATCCGTGACTCGACGGGTCTCGTTCCTAAGTAAATACCCCGCCCCCGGAATCGTAGGGGCTTTGCAGGCTAAGGAATGAAACTTCTTGTCTTTCTCTGCGTTCTCCGCGCTCTCCGCGGTGACATTGTTCTTGCTTTTTTACCTTATCTTGTTTTTCTTTGCGTTTACTTTGCGTTCTTGGCGCTCTTTGCGGTGAGATTTGTTTTTCTATGTTCACAGGAGCGGCCTGCCCATGCTCGAAATCGTTCCCTACCAACCAGACTGGCCGCGCGAGTTTTTAGGAGATCGCCGCCATCCTGCGTCGCGCCCTGGGTGATCTCGCCCTGCGCATTGATCACATCGGCTCGACCGCCGTGCCCGGCCTGGCCGCCAAAGATGTGATCGACATTCAGATCACCGTCGCGGCCCTCGATGATCCCCTGATCGCAGCGATGGCCTCTGTCGGGTATACACCCCACGAAAAGATTCATCGCGATCACCGCCCGCCTCATTTTACGGGGCCGGATTCCGAGTGGGAGAAACTGCTCTTTCGTGCTCCCCTCGGTCAGCGCCGGACCCATACCCATGTGCGTATCCAGGGCCGGGCCAACCAGCGCTATCCGCTCTTGTTCCGCGATTACCTGCGCGCCCATCCCGCCACCGCCGGAGCCTATGCCGAACTCAAGCGCCGCCTCGCGCAGAATTTAGCCGACCCGGATACCTACCCCGATGTCAAAGACCCTGCCGTAGACCTCATCTACTTTGCCGCCGAAGATTGGGCCGCCGCTCATCGCACTGGCAGCCGGGGCCGTCCGACGCCTGAATTTTTCAGACGTTTCCTTTCTTATTCGTACTTAAAGTTCAACTTTAAAGGAGTATTTTAGGGGAACAGTCCGTGCTATACTGATGATATGCCTCCCCTCGCCAACCAGGCACGCATCGCAACGAAGTTGCGCCAGCATGCACTTGGCGAGGGAAGCTGAGCGCAGTAAGCCGCGCTCAGCCGGGGTGAGGTGAGGGGCCAAAGTTAGAAAATGGTTAGGACACCCCCTCAAAAAAATATGTATCGCGGATCGCCACGAGAAGAAATGGCCCGCTAATGATCAACTAGCTCTGTTTCTTCTCGTGAGAGCCTCCGTCAAAATGAGTGAAGTTTCATCAAAATGGCCCATAATGAGAACTTTTCCCGGCCTATTTGATCAATTTGCGGGGCTAAACAAAATTTCCGACCAGCAATAAGTGTGTTCTCCTACTTCTTTTTCTTTTTGTCGTTCTCTTTCGCCAGCCGCTTGAGTTCGTACAGCTTCGTCAGCGCATCCAGCGGTGAGAGTTCGTCAATCTTCAGGTCGTCCAGGAATTGGATCACCGGGTCGGGATCGGTCTGGAAGAAGGAAAGCTGCACCGTTCCCGGCGGGCCAGAAGGCTTCTTCACCGTAAAGTTGCTGCCCTCGGCTTCCAGTTCCTTCAGGATTTCGGCGGCGCGGTTGATCACCGCCTTGGGGATGCCCGCCAACTGCGCCACGTGAATCCCGTAGGAGCGGTCCGCCCCACCGGGCATCAATCGGTGCAGGAACACGACGCTTTCCCCCTCCTCGGCTACGGCAACGTTATAGTTGCGCACGCCGGGCAGGATGTTCGCCAGTTCGGTCAGTTCGTGGTAATGCGTGGCGAACAGCGTGCGCGATCCCAGCCGGGGGTTGTTGTGCAGATATTCGACCACCGCCCGCGCAATCGCCATGCCATCATAGGTGCTCGTCCCGCGCCCAATCTCGTCCAGGATCAGCAGACTCCGCCGCGTCGCATGGGCCAGAATAAACGCCAGTTCGACCATCTCCACCATAAACGTCGACTGCCCGGCGTGAATCTCGTCCTGTGCGCCGATGCGGGTGAAGATGCGATCCGCCAACCCAATCGTCGCCTGCTGCGCCGGAACAAAACTGCCGATCTGCGCCATCAGCACGATCAGCGCCACCTGCCGGATCATCGTACTCTTGCCCGCCATGTTCGGCCCGGTGATCAGGTGCAGCCGTTCCCCCGCGTCAAAGTGCGTATCGTTGGGCACAAATCGCTCGCCGTGCAAGAACTTCTCGACCACCGGATGCCGCCCATCCTGAATATCCAGCACGTCGTCTTCGCTCAGAATGGGGCGCACGTAGCGTTCCCGCGCCGCCACTTCCGCCAGCGAGGCGAACACGTCCAGGTGAGCCAGCCCGCGCGCCGTGCGCAGCAGCACCGCCGACCGGGATGCAATCGTCTCGCACAGGTCATGGAAGAGACGTTGTTCAATCTCCAGCAGCCGCTCCTCCGCGTTAAGGATCAGCGACTCGTATTCTTTCAGTTCCGGCGTGATGAAGCGTTCCGCGTTAACGAGCGTCTGCTTGCGGATGTAATCAGCAGGGGCGCGTTCCGCCGCTGCCCGGCTGATCTCGATGTAGTAGCCAAAGACCTTGTTAAAACCCACCTTCAGCGTTTTGATGCCCGTCCGTTCGCGTTCCAGCGGTTCGAGATTCGCCACCCAGTCCCGCGCGTGTTTGCTGTTCTCGACCACCTGATCCAGCTCAGCGGAATAGCCGGGCCGGATTACGCCGGACGCGGAGAGTGTCGCCGGGGGATCGTCGTTCAGCGCCGCGAGTGTCGCCTCGACCACGTCTTCGCACGGATCGAGCGCCTCATAGACAGGCTTGAGTCTCTCGGCGCGGGCTATTGTCTCCCGAATATCCGGCACGGCTTGCAGACTTTCCGCCAGGGCCATCAATTCGCGAGGGCCGGATCGTCCCGCCAGCAGGCGGTTAACGAGCCGTTCCAGGTCGCTCACCCGCCGCAGATCGTCGCGAATCGTGGCGCGGGCCGTCCCGGAGTCGTGCAGCGTCTCGACGGCATCCAGGCGGCCTTCCAACCGCCCGCGATCCAGCAGCGGCTGCCCGATCCAGGTACGCAGCAGCCGCCCGCCCATCGGCGTAACGGTGCGATCCAGGATATCGAGCAGCGAGCCGCGCTTGCGGGAGTCACGGATCGTCTCCGTCAGTTCCAGGTTGCGGCGCGTAGCGGCATCCAGCGTCATAAAATTGGAGGTCGAATAGCTGCGCATCGTGGTAATATGGCGAAGGGAACCGCGCTGTGTTTCGGACAGATAGGCCAGCAGCGCGCCCGACGCTCGGATTGCCAGCGGCTTATCGCCCAGGCCGAACCCGGCCAGCGTATTCACCTCAAAATGATCCATCAGGCCCTGCCGGGCAAATCCCTGTTCAAAACGGTAATCGGGCAGCGGCGTGAGGTGCGCTCGGGGCGGCAGCGTGACGCCGCGTTCCGCCCAACTGGATGGAATCAGCACTTCGCTCGGTTCCAGGCGGGCCAGTTCTTCGACCACGCCGAGCGTCGCCCCCTCCCCCGTTAATTCAGTGGCGGCAAACTCCCCGGTGCTGATATCCGCATAGGCCAGCCCAACCGAGGACCAACCCGTCCCATCGCGATCCGGCTCCGGGGCCAGTGCCAGCAGGTAATTGTGACGCGTGTCGGGCAGCATACCCGCTTCCATGACCGTGCCGGGAGTGATCACCCGCGAAACCTCACGCGGGGTCAGGCCGCCGATGGGTTCGTTACCCACCTGCTCTACGACCGCCACGTGATAGCCCTTTTCGACCAGCCGGGCGATATACGTATCGACAGCGTGGTGGGGCACGCCGCACATGGGCACACGGTCGCCCTTGGCAACCGCGCGACCTGTCAGCACCAGGTCCAATTCGCGCGCGGCGGTTGCGGCGTCCTCATCGAACATCTCATAAAAGTCACCCAGGCGGAACATTACAATCGCATCGGGAAACTGGCTTTTGAAGTCTAGATATTGCTGGCGCGAAGGCGTTACTTTTAGGGACATAGGTCTCTTCTTAATTTTGCGTTATCATTATGGAGGGAACCTGACGATCCACACCGGAAAAGGGGTTAGACCCGGACTGGCAAAAGCGTCAACAAAGGGTATTCTAACAAGAGCTTGGCAGCCCGACAACTGGCGAGTAAGCTGCACACTGCACACCACCTGCAAGGGGAGTATACGGAAGATGGACGAATTTATTATTGGGGTTGATCTGGGCGGCACGCAGATGCGCGCGGCAAAGTTCGATATAGAACTCAACATTCTCGAACGTGTCGCCGGGCCGACCCTTGCCGCAGAAGGGCCAGATCGAGTTATTGAACGGCTGCTGGACCTGATCGCGCGCGTCGTTCCGCAAGACCCGCTTTCAGTATTAGGGATTGGCGTTTCTGCGCCGGGGCCGATCAACCCGCGCGCCGGTGTGATCCTCTCTCCGCCCAATCTGCCCGGCTGGGTCGAAGTCCCGCTCCGCAGGCTCATCCAGGAGCGGTTTGGCATCACCACCTATCTGGGCAACGATGCCAATGTCGCCGCTCTAGCCGAAGCAGCACGCGGCGCGGCGCAGGGATACAAACACGTCGTTTACCTGACGATCAGCACGGGCATTGGCAGCGGCGTGATTGACGAAGGGCGGCTGCTCATTGGTACGGAAGGGCTGGGCGCGGAAGCCGGGCATATGATCCTCGTGATCAATGGCAAGCCCAGCACGCTCGAAAAAGAAGCCGCCGGGCCTGCTATCGCCCGCAAAGCGGTCGCGCGCCTGGAAGCCGGAGCCGTTTCCAGCATTCGGGAGATGGTCAACGGCGACCTGTCGCGGGTCACGGCACAAACCGTTGGGCTGGCCGCCGGACAGGGTGACGAGCTGGCAGTCGAGTTGATCCACGAAGCCGGAACACTGATTGGCTATGGAATCACCAGCCTGATGCACCTGTTTAACCCGCAGGTGTTCGTCATTGGCGGCGGCGTGACCAAGACGGGTGATCTGCTCTTTGAGCCGATGCGCGAAGCACCCAAAAAATACACGCTGGATCGGGCCTATTGGGAGCATGTACCGATTGTTCCGGCAGCGCTGGGCGATAATGTGGCGTTGATCGGAGCGGCGGCGCTCGTCCTTACACGCGGTGGCATTTCGGTTTAACAACATTTGATCAGGCGGGATACTTTATGACCAGTGATAAGAAGGCATCCATACTCGTCATTGACGACGACCAGATTTTGGTACAGCTCGTCTCGAGCACACTCCTGCAAGATGGCTATCAAGTCATGACTGCCTACGACGGCCAGGAAGGGTTGCGACAGATGTACCTGAGCCGCCCCGACCTGATCATCCTGGATATCAACATGCCTTCAATGGATGGCTGGACGGTCTGCCAGCGTATCCGCGAGGTGAGCAATATTCCAATCATTATGCTAACGGCGCGGGGCGATCCCGAAGAGATCGTCAGAGGGTTAGATCTGGGCGCGGACGACTATATTCTCAAGCCGTTTGAAATTCATGTTCTGATGGCGCGCGTGCGTTCCAACCTGCGCCGGGCAACGATTGAGCCGCTGCTGCTGAAGCAGGATATCGTCTACGGTGACGATTACCTGACCATCAACCTGGAAGAACATCGCGTCACCGTGCAGGGCAACCCCATCCGGCTCACCCCCACCGAGTTCAACCTGATCGCGCACCTCGTCGAGGCGTCACCGCGCATCGTCCCCTACCGCGATCTGCTCGAACAAATCTGGGGCTTCGAGTATATTGACGATATCGACTACCTGCGCGTCTACATCTGGCATTTGCGGCGCAAAATCGAGCCATCTCCCAAAGACCCAACCTACATTATCAATGAACTGGGCATTGGTTACCGCTTCGAAAAAAAGGCGCGCTGACAAATCCTCCGTATAGTCGAGTTCAGGGGCATGGCTTCGCTGTGAACGCAGCAAACCGTGCCCCTGCCCTAAAGTGACACTCAGCATCCCTCTTCATAGGTTCTGGCACTGGGGAGCAGCAGGCACTCAGGATAAGCTAGGCTTGCATCCGGTTGATGGAGTTCTGGATAATCAGCAGTTACCGGGGTGTATCGCGGCAGTTTTGATCCCCAGCCGCCTTTTTTAGATACCTTTAGGAGGAATTATTTATGTCTACAAGCACTCGGATTTTACCCGGTCCCAAGGCCAAGTCACTCATCGAGCGCGATGCCTCTGTCATCTCCCCGTCGTACACGCGCGGGTATCCGCTTGTCATGGATCACGGCGAAGGCTGTAGTGTCTGGGACATTGATGGCAACCGCTTCATTGATTTCACGACAGGCATTGCCGTTACGGGTACAGGGCATTCGCATCCGAATGTCGTCCGGGCCATCCAGGAGCAGGCCGAAAAATTTATTCATATGTCGGGTACAGATTTTTATTACCTCCCTCAGGTCGAGATGGCCGAACGGCTGGCTTCGGTTGCGCCGTTTAAAGATGACGAGGCGATGGTTTTCTTTGGCAACAGTGGGGCCGAAGCAATTGAAGCGGCGGCCAAGCTTGCCCGTTATTACACGGAGCGCGGGCGGTTTATCGCTTTCCTGCGCGGTTTTCATGGGCGCACGATGGGCGCGCTGAGCTTCACGGCCAGCAAGTACGTCCAGCGTGAAGACTTCTTCCCACTCATCCCCGGCATCACCCATGTGCCCTATCCCGATCCGTACCGCCCGATCCTGAACCTGGATGGCTTTAAGGATTACGGCGAGCGGGTTCTCGATTACATCGAAAACATCATCTTCCAGACCATTGCCCCCGCCAAAGAAATAGCGGGCATCCTGGTTGAACCGATTCAGGGTGAAGGTGGCTACGTGGTTCCTCCCGACAGCTTCCTGCCCGGCCTGCGCGCGCTCTGTGATCGGCACGGTATTCTGCTGATCGTGGACGAAGTGCAGTCTGGCATGGGGCGCACCGGGAAATGGTGGGGCGTCGATCATTGGGACGTGCAGCCCGATATCGTGTGCACGGCGAAGGGTATCGCCAGCGGAATGCCGCTTGGCGCTATCATCGCCCGCAAGGAGATCATGCGCGTCTGGGCACCCGGCGCACACGCCAGCACCTTCGGCGGCAACCCGATTAGCTGTGCGGCGGGCGTGGCGACCTTCGATCTGCTCAAAAATGGCCTGATCGACCAGTGCGCGCGCATGGGCGAATACATGACTGGGCAAACTGCACGAGATCGCCACCCGCCACCCCAGTATCGGGCAGGTGCGCGGCAAAGGGTTGATGGTCGGCGTGGAGTTTGTCATGGACCAGGCGACCCGCACCCCGGCCCAAAAACTGCGTAATGCGGTAGTCGATTACTGCTTCGAGGAGAGTCTGCTGCTGCTGGGCTGCGGAACCAGCACGATCCGCCTGATCCCGGCGTTTATTGTCACCGAACCCATCATAGATGAGGCGATGGTCATCTTCGAGCATGCCATCAGCCGCGCCGAAGAGGATTATCTGGAATAGGGCAGATATCCCATGCGACAGGGGTTCAAAACCCCTTCTTATCGAAACAAAAAAGTCCGCTGAAGGGTTTCTCTCTTCAACGGACTTTTCGACTCACCAGATGACAGTCTATTCCTCGCCAAACAGCCCGGCGGCATAGTCGCTGTAGGCGCGCAGACGTCCTGCATTTTCCGGCTGTTGGTTCTCTTCCAGATCCTGCGCGACGGCGTCCATCAGTTCAACCAGTTCCGGGCCGTACTGCGGCGCGTGCTCGTCAATCAGAGCACGGGCGGCATCATCGCTGGGGGCGGACATCAGATCATTGATGAACCGAATCTGCGGCGGTGCGCTCTCCCGCATAATCTCCATCGTCTTTTGCAACACTTCTTTCAGACGTGCCCCTGTTGCAAGGTCCTGGCGTTGATCGGCGGCCTGGATATTCGCCTGCAGCACTGCCAAAAACGTGTCGTCAATCTGATCGAGACGGGGCCGGATCGCTGCATCGATATCCTCGCTGTTGACGATGATGCGCAGCGTATCGGCAGCGCGCTGCAAAACGACCTGAGTCTGCTGATCAAGCATGCTCGTCAGTTCCAGCAAATGATCGCGCAGGGCTTCGAGTTGTTCCTTTTCGTCGCCATCGCTCTGCTCAATGCGCTGGGCTAATTCCTGGAAGAAGCCATAATCAAAGGCCGGGCGGATGAGGCCAACCAGCGCTTGAATCCGGCCTTCGTCGCCCGCGTAGCTGAGCACCAGATTCATAAAATCCTCGCGATTCATGTTCTGGCCGAGCGATTGAAGCTGCTCGGCCACCTCGCGCAGCACGCCTTCCTGAGCCTGGGCCGCGGCAATCGCTTCCTGGCCGATTTCAGTATTCTGCACCAGGAAGTTGTAGAGCATCATCAGCGCTTCGGCCATCTGCGTCTTGCCCGTTTCGGCGGCATTTTCGGCAGTGGCAACCAGCAGTTGGAAGAATTCCTGGTCGATAAAGGTTCCCTGTTCCTGGATCAGGCGGGGCCATTCGTCAGGCCGTACCTGAAGGAACATCTCCATCACGCGCATTTTCTCGCGTTGGGCTTCACGCACTTCCTCGGTGATCCCTTCCGCATCGAGGATCGTGTCAATCATACCGGGTAGAGTGAGCGCCTGCCTGGGTTGGAGCAAATAGCCTCGGCGCTTTTCGGGCGGGATGCTGTCGGTGAGCCGCTTGGTCAGGTCACCAATTACCCGTTCGCGTTCCTGGGGAGCAATATTCAGTTCCATCGGGACATAGATGAGCAGCAGTTCTCGCTCCGGATCGTGATAGAGCAGGGGCGTGCCCACACCCATCGAATTGCCGCAGTTCGGACACGTGATCATATTCACGCGCCCGGAGAGGAAGCGAGCCTTGGCTTGCGGATCGCGGCCTACGTCCACGATTTGTTCGATAATAGCCTGAAAAGTCTGCCCGCAACGGGGGCAGGACAGCGTTGTACGCACAACTTGAGACATGAAATACTCCTGGAACGCTACGCGCCAGCCGAAAGGCTGGTCCAGCCAAACGGCTGAAACAAGAACAGATGCAGTTTAACGCAAGGTGACAGATCCCGTCTAGGGCAACCTTCTCAGCAACTATTATCGCACGAGCAGGTCTGTCAGTCTAAACGAGGCAGGGTAAACCAGAAAGTCGCGCCGCCCTTGGGGTTGTTCGTCACCCAGATTTTGCCGCCGTGCGCTGTCACCACAGCGTGGGCGAGATACAGCCCCAGTCCGGTCCCCTGGATGTTGTTGGTCAGGGCACTGTTCACCCGGTAAAACCGCTCAAACACTCGCTCCAGTTCGTCGGCGGGCAGGCCCGGCCCCTGGTCACTGATGGCAACCTGCACTGACTCGTCATCATACGTACCGCGCACCGTGATTTGCCCGCCTTTGGGCGAATATTTGATGGCATTACCCAGCAGGTTATCGATCACCTGCCGCAGCCGGGCCGCGTCGCCCTGAATGATCGGGAAACCATCCTGGAACTGTGCGGTCAGCGTGTGGCGCTCCGTAGAGGTTTGCAGGCGCTCGATAGACTGTTCGACCAGGGCGCGCAGATTTACATCATCAATGCTCAGGCGCATGCCTTCCGCTTGAAGCTTGGACGCCGCCAGCAGATTCTCGATCAGTTCCGCCAGCCGATCCGCCTCGTCTTCGATGACACGCAGCCCGTTCTGAACCGTCGCGTGGTCCCAGTCGGCATCCTCTCGGCTGAGGGTGTCGGCGTAGCCTTTGATCAGGGCGACAGGGGTTTTCAGTTCGTGGGAAATGACCGAAATAAACGTCGATTTCAGCCGTTCCGCTTCACGAAAATGCGTGATATCGCGCACATTAGCGATGATATTTTGCAGCTCACCATCAGAACGAAGCAGCGGAGCGTAGGTAATACCCACGCTGATCGTCGTACCATCGAGCCGTTCCAGGTCGCCTTCTACATAGAGCGTATCCGCCGGGGCATCACCGTTATGGGGGCGGGGCCAACCGCCCTCTATTGCCTCTTTGATATTGGACGGCCCCATCGTCTGCCCCTTCCAGCGAATCACCACATCGTGATGCCGCCCGGTGGCCTGTTCGGCGGGCAGTCCGGTGATCCGGCTCAGGGCGTGGTTCCATCGTTCGACGCGCAGGCGGGCGTCCAGAATCATCACGCCATCGGCGCTATAGTCCAGAATGGCGGCGAGACGCTGGCGCTCCTGGTTGGCAAACTCGTACATGCGCGCGTTATGCACGGCAATCGCGGCCTGATCAGCAAAACTTTGCAGCAGCAGATGATCATTTTCGGTGGGTGTCCCGGCATAGGTGCGGAAAATGAAGAGAATGCCCAGCATATCCCCGGCAACAACCATCGGCAGGGCAACAATCTGGCGCAGGTTGATATCCATCGTGCGCGCCACCTTGCGCATCTTGCCTTGCAGCAGGTTGAAGTCGATGACTTCGGTGCTATCGCCGCTCAGGTCTTCGAGCAGGGGATCAAAGACATCGGCCTGTTCGGGCTGGATGCCAGTCACGGCGCGGGTATGGAACAAATCCTGCTCGCGCAAGGCAATAATACCGACCTCCCCTGCCAACATCGAGGTTGCAGCCTGGAGGATCATCCGCAGCACTTCGCCCAGGTCGAGCTGTGCAGTCAGAGCGCGGCTGATATTCAGCAGGTAATCCCGCTGGCGAACGCGGTAATCAGGTAGTAGGAACATGGTTTCATCATAACACTGCTCCCCACCCGCTAAAAGAGGGGTTGAGCATTTCTAGTGATTTATTTGTGCATTTTTTGCGTAATTCTTACACGGCCCTTCTTACGTTGACATTAAACTATTTTTTCATATAATCATAATTATAATTTAGGTTAATCTAAATTTCGAACACTGGATGGAATCAATATGAGTCAAACGAACCACTACGACCCGCCGAGGGTTTTTACTAGGCTCTATCGGGGCTGCCGGTGCCGCCCTGATCGCGCGTACCAATCATCAAAGCGCGGGTGCAAAAGACTCCGGCAGCAAAAAGCCAGCGCACGGCGGCAGTCATGCCGATGATGTGTTTGGCGCAGTCGGTGAAGTCGATCACGTCCGCAACGGCTTTCACCCGCTGGATATCCTGACGGACTTCAACATGGGTGACACGATTTACGTGGAAAACGGGCGCACGGTGCGCGAATACAGCATGATCGCCGTCGATCGCGAAATCGAGATCGCGCCGGGAATCTTCTTCCCCGCCTGGACCTATAACGGGCGCGTGCCCGGGCCAACGATCCGCGCCACCGAGGGAGATCTGATCCGGGTGCATTTTCAGAACGCGGGAACGCACCCGCATACCATCCATTTTCACGGCGTGCACCGTGCCTCAATGGATGGCACACCTGTCACAGCGAAAATGGCGGCAATGATGGGGCGCGATCTGACCGGGCCAGGGCACGTGATGCCCGGCGAGAGTTACACCTATGAGTTCACGGCGGAACCGTTCGGCTGTCACCTGTATCACTGCCACGCCGTCCCGCTCAAGCGGCACATCCACAAAGGACTGTACGGCGCATATATTGTCGATCCCAAAGAAGGTCGCCCGCCTGCCAAAGAGCTGGTGATGGTCATGAATGCCTTCGATACTAACTTCGACAACGCGAACGAGATTTACGCGGTTAACTCGATTGCCTTCGCCTACGGCAACGATCCGATCCCGCTGAAAGTTAACGAACGGGTGCGCATCTACCTGATCAACCTGACGGAATTTGACCTGATCAACTCGTTCCACCTGCACGCGGAATTCTTTGACTACACCGATCACGGCACAACGCTCGAACCGACCCACCGCCGGATCGATACCATTGTGCAGAGCCAGGGGCAGCGCGGCATCCTCGAATTCAGCTACCACTACCCCGGCATGTATATGTTCCACGCCCACCAGAGCGAATTTGCCGAGCTGGGCTGGATGGGGATGTTCCATGTGACAGACGACGGCGGCGACAATATACCAGCAATGGAGATGGACCATGAAAGCTAACCAGCCGTCGCGCCCCGTTACGTTGCTGATGGGTCTGCTGCCTCTACTCGCTCTGGCGCTGATTATCGGCGCATTTTTAGCCGGAGACCCGACCTCGGCCTTCCGATCCAACGCTCCGCCCATCGAGCAGATCAGTGTGCAGCGGGTCCGCCTTGACGAAAATGGATTCCTGCTTGATGTGATCAACAGTGGCCCCGACCCGGTGACCATCGCCCAGATCGTCGTCGATGATGCCTTCTGGTCGTTCCATGTCGAACAGGGCAGCGCGCACCTGGGCCGCCTCGATACGGCGCGTATTCGCGTCCCCTACCCCTGGGTTGAGGGAGAGGCGCACCAGATCACCCTGGTCACGAACACCGGGTTGACCTTTCCGATCCCGGTCAATGTCGCCGTAGCCACACCCGAACCGAGCCGCCGTTCCGTGCTGTCCTATGCGCTGCTCGGCATCTACGTGGGGGTGGTCCCGGTGACGCTCGGCCTGCTGTGGTATCCGTTCATGCGGCGGGCGGGCAGACGCGCCATGAACTTCGCGCTGGCGCTGACAGTGGGGCTGCTCGTCTTCCTCTTTGCCGATACAGTGTTAGAGGCGCTCGAAAAAGCGGCGGATGTCCCCGGCACGTTTCAGGGGCAGCCTCTGGTGATCCTGGTAACACTCCTTACCTTTTTGGGGATTGTCGCCATCGGCAAAAACGCCCGGCGCGACGAATCGGCTCTTTACCTGTCCTATATGATCGCATTGGGCATCGGACTGCATAACCTGGGCGAAGGGCTGGCGATTGGCGCAGCGTTTGCGGGGGGCGCGGCCTCGTTGGGAACCTTCCTCGTCATCGGCTTCACGCTGCACAACATCACCGAGGGCATCGGCATTGCCGCTCCGGTCACGCGGGAACGGCCCCGGCTGCGCCATTTTGTCCTGCTGGCGGCGCTGGCAGGCGGCCCGGCGACGATTGGCGCGCTGATCGGCGGATTCGCGTTTAACCCGCTGCTGGCAGTGATCTTCCTGAGTGTCGGCGCGGGAGCTATTTTGCAGGTGATCTACGAAGTATCGCGGCTGCTGATCCGGGACGCGCAGCGGCGCAGCGAAGAGGCGCTGTCGTGGATTAACATGGCAGGACTGACAGCGGGCATCGCGGTGATGTACTTTACGGCGTTCTTCGTGAAGTAAACGGACTACCTCGAAATTTCCTCATGGGCGCTGCACATACAGCGCCCTCATTATTTACACACTTGGGTTGCGTAAAATTAAGAATGAGTTTAGGATTCCATCATACTTCATCATTACTCAATATTTACGAGGACAGCAATGAAACACTACGTCGCGTTTAGTAAGGATGCCGAAACTGTCGGGCAAGTTCACCTCTCACTCCTTCAAGCGATTAACCTCGACCATTACCAGCCGTTTCTGAAAAAGTATAATTTAGATGACATCAATCCCGAACGCTGGTATCCGATGCAAATCGTGCTTGACCTCCTCGGCGAGATCGCAGGCTCACGCGGCGGTATGCTCGATCTCGTCAGCATTGGGATGAAAATTATGGAAAATGCGATCCTTCCGCCCGAAGTGGAAGCTCTGCCGTTCGAGCAGGTGGTCGCCATGTGGGATCAATTTTATCTGGCAAACAATCGAGGAACCGATCCTGGTTATATTAAACCCGTCCAGGTGACCCCCAAGCATTACCAGATGATCCACCACATCCCCTACCCCGACGATTATGCCTATGGTGGCATTTATGGTGGAGCGCGCCGCTGGCTGCCTGTGGGCACCAACTTTACCGTTTATTATGATGAAGAACTGCCGCGCCGCGATAAGGATGATGCAGAGACAACGGTGATCCACGTTCAGTGGGACTAACTCTCAATAAAAAGCGCCCCTCGGATCCGAGGGGCGCACTGTTTATGATGGCGTACACATCGGGTCGCCTGTCCAGTAGCAGATCGAATTGGAGAGGTAGTTCTTTAAGTCGTCAACAGCATCCGACAGTCTACCCGTGAGTGCAGGATCCGCGCCCGCCGCGAGCCTCTCTTGTAGAAGCTGGCTCATCGTTAATGTCAAGAGCGTATCGTAGAGCATGCTCTCGTCGGCAATAATCTCGATGGTTATATCGTTGCACTGCGGAACGTTTACGGTGTAGGCATCGAATTCTTCCAGGATATGCTCCACAGAAGCAATCATATCCTCCGACAGCGGTTCCCCGTCCAGGAAATCCTGGATATCGGGAATCAGGTCAACGTAGGTCACCATTTGATCGCTGGCAGCGGCCCAGTTTCCATTGGAATACTCGTGATCGGTGCAGGCAGTCAGCCATTCGTTCCTCACGTACAGATCGGCGTAACCGTCCATCAGGATCCGGAATGCGTCGTTGGCAGACTGCATCACGGTTGTCTGGTACTGCACAGAGGCGCTATCCGTCTCCACTGCCGCATATAACAGGCTCAGTTCAGAGCTGTAGATCACCCGGTTGAGTAGCCCGACCAAAACCACCCCATCGGCACAGAAAGGAATATCCGCATTGTTAAACATCAGGCGAGCCTGATCGAGCAGCAGGGCGGCGGCTGTCCTATCGTCTGTGGTTTCTACCGAAGCGGCGCTCACCTGATCCAGGATAGCGGTGATGGGCGCGACGGCATCCAGCATATCCTTAAGATCGTTCTGAGTGCATAGTTCAGGCATAGGCCACATGACATTGCCCCCCTGTGCCCGCGCTGGGAAAGCGGAAATCATCATCACGATAACAACCACAGACGCCGAGACCCTCATCATTCGTAGACACTCCCATCACAATCCAGCCATGCCTAATCATAAAGCATACATTGTCGAAAAGTAAAGTGTCGGACTGGCATTATTTTTCTGCCAAGACTAAACTGACAGAACCCATCCCATTTATCATGACATCCGGTAGTCAAAATGGGCTATAGGCTGAGGGCACAAGAGACTCTATTATGTATAGTGCGGCACCCTGTTTTTCTTCCACCCAAAGGAGTTTTATCCCTATGAACCTCCGTTTGCGAACCACTACTATTGCAGTGGTAGCGCTGATGTTGGCGTTTGCCTGCTTCCCGGCAGCTTCTCACCCGGCTCAGGCCCAGACCACCGATATGGCGCGGGTCCGATTTGTGAATGCCTCGGTTGATGCCACTCTGCTCGATGCGTACATCAACACAACACTGGCAGTGACCAGTGTGAATGGGGCAACTCAATACATGGATGTTCTCCCCGGAGAACAGACTTTCCACTTCCGTCTGCCAGGCGGAGCAGATGACCTGGCGACCGTTACTGTGACATTGGAAGCGAACCAGCGCGTCTCTGTGGTGGCTTTCAACAAGCAGACCGCGCTCGAAGCGACAGCGCTTGTAGATGATGTGTCGGCTCCCGTGTGGAACGGGGCGCGCATTCGCATCGTCAACGTTGTTGTTGGCGGCCCCGCACTCAACGTGAACCTTGGCGATAAGGCTGTGGCCGCTGGGTTGACCTATG
The DNA here is from genome assembly GCA_963753545.1 of uncultured Chloroflexia bacterium. Taxonomy (GTDB): domain Bacteria; phylum Chloroflexota; class Anaerolineae; order Aggregatilineales; family Aggregatilineaceae; genus CAVWCQ01. Next base: position 1,650,462 of record CAVWCQ010000008.1, on the reverse strand, counting down.
GGCAGGCCAGCGACGCCGTGATGCTGTACGGCGGCACCTATGATCTCGCGGTCACGGCAGAGGATGGCTCGGCGATTTTGAGCGAGACGGGGCGCGAGATTGCGCCGGATCGGGCATTGACACTGTTCGTAGTTGGCGATGCAAGCGCGGGCACACCCCGTCTTCTAACCGCCGACAGTTCGGTCCTCAATCCCCCAGCGACAAGCCTGTTCCGTTTTGCCCATGTCGCGCAGGGCGTGAGCGACGTCACCGTTTATATCAATAAGGAAGTCGTCCCCATCTACCAGCAGGTTCCTTTTGGGGGCGTGACGGAATACTGGGCCGCTGCCCCTGGCGACTACGTCTATGATGTTTATGCTATAGGGACCTCGCCCGCCGACAGCCAGCCGATCCTCTCTGGCACGGCAACTCTGGCCGCGAATCAGAGCGTGCTGTTTGTCGCAGGCGGTACGGCAGACGCACCCCAGGCGGGTGCCTATTTGAGCGATCTCAGCCCTGTCCCGTCGGGAATGGCGCGTCTGCAGGTGATCAACCTTGCCGCAGGTAACCCGGCCTTTGCGGTCGAGCGGTTGGACGGCCCGGCGATCTTCGACGCGATTGAGCCGCTCGCTGACGCCAGCAAAGTTGTCTCTGGTGGCAACTATGCAATCCGCTTTGCCGATGCCAGCAGCGGCGCGACGATGATGGAACAGGCGAGCATCAGCATCCTGCCGGGAAGTTCCACGCAACTGATCGCCTTCGACGATGATCCGGAAAACCCGTTAATCAATGCCGTAACCGTCAGCACCGATTTTGTTCCACAGTACCCCTATATGCGTTGGGCACACTTCAATGCCTGGGGTCCGGCAGTGGACATCTATATGAACGACACTGTGGTCGCCAGCAATCTCGGCTATAAGACCGTGACTGAATACCAGATGTACCAGCCCGGCATCTATACGATTTCCGTCTACCCGGCAGGCATGGACCGAACCGCGACGGAACCGAAGTGGACAGGCGAAATGGAACTGGGCGGCGAAAATTATGCGCGGACCATGTACATCTACGGTAACGCGGACGAGGCCAAGCTCGCCGCTGCGCCCGATGCGCTCGACCTGATGCCAAACGGCACGGCTCGCGTCCGCTTCATTAACGCGGGCGTCGGGGCAGGCGCTGTGGATGTCGTGAATCCAACCGACAACTCGGTCGCGGTGAACGATCTCCAGCCGGGCATGAGTGGCTCGAATGTGAATATCCCGGAAGGCTCCTATTCCTTCAACTTCGTCTCTGATACGGGCGTAGTCGCCAAGATCGAGGGCGTCGACATGAAGGCAGGAACGACGTACACCGTTGTCATGATCGGCGTCTACGGGCGCGCGGATCCGGGTCTGGAAGCGATTGTCCTGGAATTCACGCCGTAAAAACGTCTTTCCGCAGGTTTTGAACCTGCCCATCTTTAGAGAAAAACTCGCTAAAGGGATTTGTTTTTAAGAGTCCCTTTAGCGGACTTTTTTCCTCATAGCCGGAACGTTTTAACGCCCGGCGAAGCAAATACGCAGTCACCATTTCCATGTTTCCCCTAATTGCCCTCGTACTGGCGAAGCGGCGGCGCTCTGTGTTATGGTTGGCGCATGCAGAACCTTTTTGATGATATTCTGACCCCTGAGCTGATATCACTTGCCGAGCATCGCCCCTTTCACGCGGGCGACGTGTTGTGCTACGAGGGGGATCCGGCTCCCGACTTGCTAAGGATCGAGGCGGGGCACTGCGAGTCCAACAAGGCGGGTACGCTGACCCCCAGCAACTGGCTCGATCTGGCCGCTGTTCTCGGCGGACTGCCTCACACGCAAAAGATCACGGCACTGGATGATGGCGAGTGCCTGTGCTGGCCTGTGGATCGATTATGGGCCGATGAAACCTTCTCCAAGTCCGCCCGCCGCGCCCTTGCCCACCGACTGCTGACCGTCGAGGAGCGGATTGCCGAACTGGAAGCGCCGATCCATTACGCCAATGAGCGGGGTGAACTCGTTCCCGGCCCGTTTCTGTTTGATGATGTGACGATGATCTTCGCTTTTTGCAGCGCGGATAAGGCCGCTGTACGGGGTATGCTCCCGCCGGGCGCGCGACTGTTACGCGGTCCGATGCAGGGCCGTGCCCCCCTGTTGATCGCGCTGGCGAAATTCCCGAACGCCTACCCCGAATCGAACCCTGACGCCCGCTTCGGCTACGTCGAAACGACAATTTTTATCCCGGTGCGGGTTGGGCGCGGGCTGGGCCTCTATGTGCCCTACATCTACCCCTCCACCTGGGAACCGATCCTGCTGGGGCGGGAGATTTACGGCTTCCCGAAGCGGCTGGGGCAAACACAGTTTTGGCCTAACAGTGCCACTCTGAATGTCGATGGTAAACCCTACCTACAACTGGACTGGAAAGGGCTGGAAGCATCCACCGAACCGGATCTGGTTGGCGCGCTGATCGGCTGGCTGGGATTCGGTGGATTGGCTGGGGCGTGGGCCTTCCGCGCCGGGGATTTGCTGCGGGCCGCCATGCGCCTGCCGCCGTTCCGCCGGGTGGGAGTTTACAATCACAAGCGGATTCTGGCCCCCGACGCCGCGCATGGTACACCCGTTTATGATCAGGACACCCTGACTTATGCTGTCTTCGGCGTGCTGCGCTGGTACCAGATCGCGGAGATGCGCGATCCTGACCTGAGAGTGACGAACGGACCGCTGGCACATGCCGGTCTCACCGTGCGCGCCGCCTACCGCACACAGTTGGATATGCGGCTGAGTGCGGGAAAAACGATCCGGTGAAAAGACAGAAAAGACCATTCAGCGCGGAGAGCGCAAAGAAAAGCAAGAGAGATAAAAGCTATTGACGACATCAAACCCAAACAATGACGACATTTTCCCGGTGGTTGTGATCGGCGCGGGGCTGGCTGGCCTGAGCGCTGCTGTTCACATCGCCGCGCACGATGTACCGCCGCTGGTCCTGGAAGCCGATACAGAATGGCCCGGAGGACGACTCTCCGGTGGTCCAGATGACACCTTTGAGCACAACGGGCGAACATGGTCGTTTCGATCTGAACACGGCGCGCACGCGCTGTGGGGCGGCTACGACAATATGCACGCGATGATCGACCGCTTTCTGACGCTGGAATTACGCCGTTCAGAAGGCGAAGAGTGGATCAACCGCTGGGGCAATCACGTTCGCTATTTTGAGGCAGGAACTGCCGTGCGGCGATCCAATCTGCCCGCACCGTTCCACTATTTGCAGCTCCTTTTCCACCGGAGCTTCTGGCGAACGCTCAACCCACTGGATATCCTGTCGATCCCCGGCTACATCACCTCCCTGCTGCTGACTGTCGGCTTTGACCCGATTGCCGAACAGGTCGAGATGGACGGGCTGGTGATGGACGATTATTTCCGATTTTGGACACCCAACCTGCGGGCGACGTTTCGCGGGCTGGGACACAGCCTGCTCGCCGCGCCCTCGGAAAATATCTCGCTGAGCGCGTTCATCGCCGCCATGCGCTTCTACACCCTGCTGCGGCGCGATACGTGGCAGTTGGACTATCTACCTTCTAATGCGCATGACTGTCTGATCCAGCCGCTGATCCGCAAGGTGGAGGACTGCGGCGGCATGGTCATGAGTGGGACGCGCGCGCTCAGCCTGGAACGGGACGGAGATCACTGGCAGGTGCGCGTCGAAGATGCCCGGCTCGGCAAACGGTCGCTGCTGGCCCGCCATGTCATCCTGGCAGTGGAGCCAAACGCCGCCCAGCGCATTCTGCTTGACAGCCCGGATACGGCTCCGGCTGCCAGCGCCATCACCTTTCCGCCCGTGGTCGCCAATTCGACGGCGCGCATCTGGTTCGATGCCCAGCCGCGGGATGGCGCACCGGGGGGCATGTTCACCGGGGATTTTGCCATCGACAACTTCTTCTGGCTGCACCGCCTGCACGCGGAGTTCAAAGAATGGGGCGAGGCGGGCGGCAGCGCCATCGAAGTGCATTTTTACGCGCCGGACTCCGTGCTCGACCAGAGCGATCAGGTATTATCGGTGATGGCGACGAGCGAAATCCAGCGCGCCTTCCCAGAACTGCGCGGGCATTTCGTCCACGCCGCAATCCGCCGCAACGGGAAAACGCAGACCCAGTTCCTGGTCCCCACCCGACGCAGCCTGTGGGTGGATACGCCGTGGGAGAATGTGCTGGCCTGCGGAGACTGGATCGGGTGCGACTTGCCCGCGCTGTGGATGGAACGCTGCGTCGTGACAGGTATGGAAGCAGCGAACCGCGTGCTGGCGGCGAACCATGCCGATCCGTTCCCGATCCTGCCGCCGCGTGAACCCGAACCGCTGGCGAAAAGAATGGGCGCGGTGGTGCGCAGCGGGCGACGGGTGTTCAGCCCGGTCTTTCGCGCGCTGCGCCGGACACGTAAGCCCCGCCGTTAATTCTACTGGACTACAAATGCAACTAAATGGGGCAAAATGATCATTTATGCCCCATTTTGATCACTTTAGGGCGGTTTTTGTTGAATTTTGACCCCTTTTCCGGTGGTTGGCTACGGGAAGAAACAAGACTAGTTGATCGTTTCTTCTCGTGGCGATCCGCCGAAAACCGTTTTTTGAGGGGTATCACCAACCATTTTCTAACATTCATGGTTAGAGGGGCCTCAAAAATAGTTGATCACTACCCTGGCGCTGGTCTATTCGTGAGATTTAGACAGCCGCCAAAAATCCAAAGAAATGAGCGTTGTGGGCTGCGGGCGACTACCTCACCCCGGCTGAGCGCAAAAAGCCGCGCTCAGCTTCCCCTCTCCAGGTGCATGCTTCGCATGCCTAGCTGGCGAGGGGGTGCTGCGAACCAAGGATCGCATAAAAGGGGCAAAAGCGGTTTATATCTCCATGATAGCACAGGTAGGTGCTCTAAAATACTCCCTTAAAGTTGAACCTTAAGTACTATTTTGAAGAAAAAGGTCTTCGAAATAAGGCCCGTCCATTGGCTGCCGGTGGTACAAATGTTCTAAAATCATATAAGTCCTCATCTCTATCTCTCAAAGGAGCGAACCCGTGCGCAAACTCATTGTCAGCAATCTGATGACGTTGGATGGATATTATGAGGGAAAAGATAAGAGTTCTGGATGCCATCTTTGAATACTTCCACAATGACTACGACGGCGACCAGAACTTCGATCATTACAACGCAGAACGGCTGCGTGCCGCCGATATCCTGCTCTTTGGCGGCAGTGCTTCTTTTTTGAGCAACAAGGATTATTGGACAGGTGTGGCGCATAATCCCGAAGCCACGGCTGTGCGGCATGAGATCGCCCAGCTTATGGGTGAAATCGAGAAAGCCGTTGTTTCGGATAAGCTCACCGACGAGGATTTAGCACCCTGGACCAATACGCGCATCTTCCGGCTGGCGGAAGCTCACGAAAAGCTCGCTGAACTGAAGAACCAACCCGGCAGGGATATCCTTATTTTTGGGGGCCGCACGCTGTGGAATGATCTGCTGGTTCATGATCTGGTCGATGAACTGCACCTCACGATCTTCCCGGTGATCGCAGGAGAGGGCACACCGCTGTTCGTGAGCCGTCCCGCCGTGATGCTGAAGCTGATTGAGTCACGCACGTGGGAAGGTTCGGGCAACATCCTGGCCCGTTATGCCGTTTGCCGCGTGCCGGGCACGTGCCTGGGGCCGTCTAATTCAGACAGCCCCCAACAGCAACCTATTCGCAGAGGAGGCCGTTCTGGGCGAGCAGTTCGCGCAGTTCAACGGGCATTGGCCTGTATTCCAGATCGGAGCGCTTCTTCATGTAATAATCCATGTGGTTGCGCGAGTGCATGTTGTCTGGCCCGTACGAGACATAAATGGAATACTTTGGGCCGCTGATTTCGGACGGCGAATGCAAAATACGCGCATCAAACAGCACGGCGTCACCGGGTTCCGTCTTGACCCAATCCACTTTGGTGCTCATTAAGTTGGGGGACAGCCGCTCTTTGCCCACCCATTTAGCGATCTTATTCCTGATGGAAATCTCGGCCTTGTAAAAGCGCGGTTCGCCGCGATGGCTGCCGGGGATCAAGCCGAGCGCGGAATGGCTGGTCGCGTAAGGCTGCAAGTAGATACCCGCCCGCAGAACGCTATACTTCTCCTTCGATTCGTCCCAGTCTGGCCCCTCGCCATACTTGCGGTTGACGTTGTCACGGTGCCACACAGTGCGGTTGTTGAACACATGAATATCGGAGTGATGGAGATAGCAGATATCGGGGCCGAGGATGCTGCGAGTGATGTTCAGCAGGCGGCTGTGAACGATGATCGGCCACAGTTCCGGATAATCATTCACGATGCCTGGTTTGGGCCAGACCCTGGGATAATCCGCGTCGCTCAGGCCGGATAATAACTGAAGAGTTTTCTTATAATGGGCCGCTTCGCTGGGGGTCAGCAACCCGCGCACGACCACATAACCATTCCGATCAAATTCCTCGGCATATTGCGTGCGAACGACATTCGATTCACGAGTCTTAACCGCTTCCATGGGTTCAACCTCACTCTCAACCGGACCCTAACAGCCTCCAATTCCACCCCGTCCCAGGTTGTTCCCAATAAAATTTAAGCGTTCATTTACCCTGTAGATAGGCTGAACTCTCGTTGAAAAAGTATGCGCTTTCCTTAGGTTAACTACCGTAAATCGTAGGCACGAATGGCCCCAACTGCCAAATCGGGCCGTCTGTCGCTTTTTACTCGTTTGTACTATACTCGGCGGATTATGAGCGAAAAACTAACCGACTATACCGATGCCAGCGGGCGCGGCCTGATTGCCGATCCCGCTATGGCCCCCTTGCGGCGTTATATTCCTGTACTGGCGGTTATCGCGGCCCCTTATGCCGGGCTGGGCGGCGAAGGGGATCCCCTGAATCCCCTCGATCCAGGCAGTGAGTGGCACTTTCTGCTGGAAATGCTGGCTGGTATGCAGCGGGCAGAAGGCAGCGCGCCGCTGGCAGTCGTGCGACTTGTGCCGCCGACCTCCGCCCACCTGGCGGAGTGTCTGCACAGGGGCGGGCCGGATGCGTTCCAGGTGATCCACTTTGCCAGTCATGGCGAGCGCGACATGCTCTACCTGGAAGACGAGAACGGCCACGAATTCTACGCGGTTGCCGAACATATCACCAACCTGTTCAAAAACAGCGAGTTGCTCAAAAACAACGGCCCGCTGTTCTTAAGCGGCCCGCGGCTGGTCGTGATGGACGGCTGTTTCAGCCGGCGCATGGGGCAGATGGTGATCGACGGCGCGGCAGTTGACGCCGTGATCGGAACCCGCCGCCGGGTCAATGAGAAAAATAATCTGGCCTTCTGGTCGCACTTCTACGCTCTGATCAGCGCCGGGACATCCTACCGGGGAGCGTTCCGCGCCGCGTTGGAAACATTAGAGCCAGGGCTGGCGGAGCGCTTTGAACTGGTGGTGCGTGGTGATCGGGACGATATCGGACTGCCCCTGCCCCCGGTGAGCCAACGCGCCCCCCGCCCCTTGATCGACAACGGCCTGCCGCGCCAGATGGCGGTCCCGCAGCACAGCGGATTTGTGGGCAGGCGGGAGATGCTCTCGCTGCTGGCAAAAGACTTCCCCCTGCCCGATCACAGCGCCACCCTCATTCACAGTGCAGCGGGCACGGGCAAAAGCTGGCTGGCGGCCCAGATAGCCGAACGGTTTAGCTGGCATTTCCCCGGCGGAACGCTGTGGTACCGGGCTGTCGCGCAGACCACAACCCGCGAAGTTTTCGCCGCGGCTGCACGACTGGTCGATCTGCCGCCGGATTCCGAGTTCGTGCTGGCGGAGATCGCGGCGCGGCGTGCCCTGGTGATCATCGACCAGATTGACATGATGGCACCTGCCGAACTGGAGTCGCTCACGGCCTGGATCAGCCAGCTTGATCCCCATGCCGGGGGCCAGTTTCTGATCACGTCGCGAACGCTGCTTGAGCCGCTGCGCCGGATCGAGAACAGCCGCGCCTATCTGGTCGAACCGTTCTCGTACAAATCGGCGCGCACACTGGCGATGAAACTAGCTGTCGAACGCGGCGTCGAGTTGCTGGATGTCGATACGATTGACGATTTTTTAGAGGGAACACTCAACCTGCCCTGGCTGGTCGCGCGAGGGGTCGATCTGGTTGAGGCGGAAGGCATAAACGCCGCCCTGCAAGATTTATCTGCCCTGAAGATGGGCACGGCGGATCCCATCAGCACCTTTCTGGCGCGGCGGGTGCAGCCGCTGCTGATGCAAGCCGACGGGCCGATCAGCCTGCTGACTCGCAGCCAGGCGCTTTCCGACGCTTTTTCCGCGTTGATGGCCAAGGCGCTGTGCGGCGATCAAACGGCGAGCTACCTGGACCACCTTCAGCGGGCCGGACTGCTGCATCGTGACGGCACGCTGTACGAGGTGCCGCCTGCCGTCAGCGCCCTGGTCCGCCAGCGACGCCCGTTGAGCGCGGTGGACAGCAGCCAGACGGACGTGGTGATATTGGGTGCGTTGCAGCGCACGGCCCTTCCCGCCGATGAGCCGCGCTTGCTCAGCCGCGATGAAATGGCGTGGCTGAACAACGTGCGATCCGTCGTGCGGCGGCAGTTGGGGCCGGAGAGCACCCTTGATCGCGGGTTGGTGGCGCGGGTATTGGCTGCGGCGGCTCCGACCTTCCGCATGGCAGGATTGGCAGACGAATTTCTGGGATACACGGAGGCGCTGCGCGAACTGCTGCCCGAAGGCCGCGACCTCGCCCGGCTGCAAGTGGCCGTTGGCGAGACGCTGGCGACGATCCCCGACAAACGCACCGAAGCAGGCTATACGCTGCAAGTGGCGCGAACCATCAAACCTACCGACGTGGGCACGCTGGTCGATGCGGCGCGCGCCTATGGGCGGCTGCTGGCCCAAAATGGACAGGTCAGCGCCAGCGCCGATACGATGGCCGGGGTAGCCAGTGCGCTCGCTGCCGTGCCCTCCCCTGATCCGTTACTGGTGGCACGGCTGGCGCACGATGCAGGCCGGGCGCTGGTTGCGGATGGGCGGCTGGCGGATGCTGTACCGCGTTTCGAGACGGCACTGTCCGGTTATGCGGCGGCGCGGCGGGCCGATCTGGCGGCGGAAGTCGGGCGTGACCTGGGCGACACATTGGCCCGGTTGCAGCAGATTGACCGGGCGGAAGACGTGCTGAGGCGGGCGCTGGCTACGGCGGATTTGCTCCGGCAGCACACCGTAGCCGGAGAACTGCGCACAGGGCTGGGCAAGGTATTGGCGTCACGCGCATTGAGCGCTGGCGGCAGTCTGAGCGATATGGTTCTGGCGGAAGGGTTGATTTACGAGGCGCTGGCCGATCTGCTGCCCGCTGTCGATCCCACGCCGCTTGCCAAAGCCTACCTGGATCTGGCTCGCGTGCAGGCCAGCAACCGCAAATTAGCCGAGGCTGCCGAAAACGCCCGGCGCGCCGTCCGCCTGTTGGAACGCGCCCGCATCCAGCCGGAACTGGCCGGAGCAGCGATTGCATTGGGGCAGATTTACATGGCGCAGGGTAATTCCGTCGAGGCACAGGCCGCACTGCACCAGGCACTGGATGTCGCGGCGGCTCAAAACGATGGCAAACGGATGCTCCAGGCGGCGCGTTTTCTGGTGAACGTCCACGAGATTCGGGCACGGCATGCCCGGCGCGCGGATCGCACGTTCCGGCGCAACACGCTCGATCAGGCGACCTTCACCCGCGCTGTATTCGTTGGGCTGGGCCTGGACGAGCAGGCGACTGCACTGGATGGGATGATTCGAGGATTGATCGGAAAATGAGAAACATCGCGCCAGTCGCCGCCAGAGGTTAAAACCTGCTGGCTAGGAAAGAGAAAGAAAGTCCACTGAAGGGACTCCCAGCCCCGCTAATGGGCTTAAAGGTCCAGGTTTTGAACCCGGGGCGCAATAACGAACGACGCGCTTGATTTTGAGAATATCCTACCCGACCAGCCATTCCTCGGCTTCTTCCAGATCGTCCAGTTGCGAGGCGCGGGCCGCTTCGACCTCGTGGTAATGCTGCTGGCCCCAGATGCAAAGCGAGTCCATTGCCTGAGAGAGACTCAGCCCCAGCGGCGTGAGAGCATATTCAACCTGCGGGGGAGACAGGGGGTAAACCGTGCGCGAGACGAGTCCATCGTTCTCTAGCTGCCGCAGCGTCTGAGCCAGCATCTTGTGGCTGATCCCCTCGACAATCCGCTTGATCTGGCCGTAGCGCAAGGGGCAGCAGCTCAGGGCGACGATGATCAAAACGGTCCATTTGCTGGCGATCAGTTCCAGGGTTTGCCGGGTCTTGCAGGTACGTACAAACACTTCGGGCAGCATTGGGGTTACGCTTTCTGTCAGGGGATACACGCACTATCCTTTTGGTGAGTATATCACGGAAAAGTGCGCTCTTTTGGCGCTTCTGTAGATCATTTACGATAGAAGTCCTCATTTTTGTCTAGGAGACTTCCCATGAAACTGCACCGTACCCTTTTTGTGATCCTGCTTTTATCCAGCATGCTGCTCTGCGCCCCCCACAGCCGTCCAGTCCAGGCCGACTCCGATCAGCCTGTCCGCATTCAATACCTGGGGCTTGCCAGCTTTCTGATCACCGCACCCGACGGCACGCAAATCATCACCGACCCGTTCAGCGGCGCGCCCTACCCCTTCCCCAGAGGGACAGAAGCGGATGTCGTCACGGTCAGCCACAACCATCCGGATCACAAAAACGTGCAGGCAGTCGGGGGCACGCCGCTGATTATCCGCGACCTGGAACCGCAGCAGGTTGGGATGGTGCAGATCACGGGCTACCCGTCTCAGCATGGCGGCGCATACAGCGGGAATGTGAATATTTATGTCTTCCAGATTGGCGATATGAAGATCGTCCACCTCGGCGCGCCGGACGTGGCAGCGTTAACGCCGGACGTGATCACGGCGATTCAGGATGCCGACGTGGTATTTGTGCCGACGCTCTCGATCAGCCTGGAAGAAGCCTTCCCGTTCCTGGATCAGATTCACGCCCGCACGATGATCCCGATGCACTACTCGGAAGAAGCCAACGCGCGCTTCTACGGCGCTCCTACCCTGGAGGAATTTCTTGCCGTTGTCCCGGCTGATCTGACCGTTGTGCCCGATGTGGCAGCGCTGGATGTGACGACGGGCATGCCTGATCAAGTCGTGACGATGACGCGCGCCGACGCCGACGCGCTCGCCGCCCCTGCCGAAGAAGCAGCGCCAGCCGATTCCGCCACGACGATCCAGTATCTTGGCATTTCCAGTGTTCTGATCACTGCGCCCGACGGCACGCGGATCATCACCGACCCGTTCAGCGGCGCGCCCTATTCGTTCCCCAGCGAAACAGAAGCGGATATCGTCACCATCAGCCACGGTCACCCCGATCATAATTTCTTCATGGTCGTGGGCGGCGATCCGCTGATCATCCGAGATGTGGAGCCGCAGCAGATCGGCATGGTGCAGATCACAGGCTATCTGGCCCCGCATGGCGGCGGTGGTGGCGGCAATGTGCAACTCTTTGTCTTCCAGATTGGCGATGTCAAGATCGTCCATCTCGGCGCGCCAGACGTGTCGAAACTGGACCCGGAAACCCTCGCCGCGATCCAGGATGCCGACGTGGTGCTGGTTCCGATGCTTGCGATCCCCCTGGAAGAAATCTTCCCCTTCATGGATCAGATTCACGCCCGCACGATGATCCCGATGCACTATTCTGAAACAGCCGACAGGCGCTTTTATGGCGCGCCCACCGTCGAGGAATTCCTGACGATTGTGCCGTCACAAACGACCATTGTTGAGCATGTCAGCCAACTTGACGTAACAGCGGGTATGCCAGTTAAGGTTGTGGTGATGGATCGCGCCGAGGCTGATACACTCCAGGCACAATAGGCCTAGCGTACACTGCGCATGTGGGCAGGATGTGCTACACTGACGGGCGACATCAACGTGTCGCCCGTATTGTTTGACCCGTGGAGAATTGTTCATGAGCAGTTGGAACGCGCAAAACTGCGTCAATCACCCAGGCCGCATCGCGCTGGAAAAATGTGAAGTGTGCGGCAAGCCGCTGTGTGCGTACTGCCTGTACTATACCGAGGACGGGCAGCGGTTGTGCTCGGAACATGGCGAACAGGCGCGGCAGTTGGGGCTGCAAGTCGAGGAGCCGGGCGCGTATGCCGAGCATCTGGTCGGGGCGCAGGCGGGCGCGGTCGGCAAGGCCAAGCGCGGCGTTACCTTCGCGGACGATCCATCGCTCTATCATGGCAACTCGACGGACCTGATGGCCCTGGTTGGCATGCTGTTCAGCGTGCTGTCGGTAACGATGTGCTGCGGCGCGTTCTACTGCCTGCCGGTTATTGGCTTTCTCGTCTCGCTGACGGCGCTGCTCACATCGCGCCATGCCCACGATCCAGGCCGGACGCGCAAACTCGGGCTGGTCGGGCTGCTGGCTTCCGTCGGCGCGGTAGCCGTTGTCGTCGGCTGCCTCGCCTTTTCGATGAGTCCCCGCTTTTTAACGTTCAATCTGCAAAACTGGGGCCTGAATCCGGGCGGCACGCCGATCCAGATTTACCCATCGCCCACGCCCACCGAGCCCACGGACATCACCACAACGCCCGCAGAGAGCGATTCTGCCGCCGTCGACCCGACAGCAACGTTTGGGAGCGCCTCAGTTCCGCGCTAAACTCGTCTCAATACACTTTTTCATGCTGAAGGAGATAAGCCACACATGGAGTCTGTGCGCATTGGTGTGATCGGCGGGTCGGGGCTGTATAACATGCCAGAGCTGACCGATGTGCAGGAACACCGGATCAATACGCCGTTCGGACATCCGAGCGACGCGGTACTGATTGGAACGCTGGCCGGGCAGCGCGTGGCATTTATCCCCCGGCATGGCCGCGGGCACGTCCTGACGCCCTCCGAAGTACCCTACCGGGCGAATATTTATGCGTTAAAGACGCTGGGCGTCACCCAGGTGATCAGCGTCAGCGCGTGCGGATCGCTGCGGGAAGACTTCGCGCCCGGACATGTCGTGGTTCCCGATCAACTGGTCGATCAAACGCGGGACGAGCGGGGCCGGACCTTTTTCGGGAGCGGGTTGGTTGCCCATATCTCCGCCGCCGACCCCTTCTGCGCGGAACTCAGCGCCGTGCTGGTCGAGGCACTGCGCGAGGCAGGCGGCTCGATTCACGCGGGCGGAAAACTGATCACGGTTGAAGGGCCGCGCTTCAGCACTCGCGCCGAAAGCGCCCTGTACCGCCAGTGGGGCTTGGATATCATCGGCATGACGGCTGCGCCGGAGGCATTCCTGGCCCGCGAAGCCGAAATGAGTTACGCCGCGATGGCCCACGTGACCGATTACGATGTGTGGCACGAGTCCGAGGCGGATGTATCGGTGGAACTGGTGATGCAGACCCTGCATGCCAATCTGCGGCTGGCCCAGCAAGCGCTGGCTGGAGTCGTGCGGCGGCTGGCTGAGATGGAGATCGACTGCCCGTGCCAGCACGCGCTGCAAACGGCGCTGATCACCGATCCGAAGCGCATCCCCAACGAGACCATGAACCGCCTCTGGCCCATCGTGGGGAAATATTACGAGGGCAAATAGTCCTGTGGAGCATACGCCGCTCACCGTCCCGACCTTGACGCCGGGCGAACTCGACGCGGAACAGCGCACAGCATCCAGCGGCGCACTCGAACGGCGGCTGCTGGTGCTGGCCGGGATTTTTATTCTGGTCAACGGGATCGCGCTGTCTCTCGCCCTGGATCGGGTCTGGGCGGCGCTGATCCCGGTGGGCGTGTGGGCAGTCTGCGCCATCAGCGGGCATATCGTCTTAAACCGCCGCCTGCCCCGGCGCGACCCACTGCTTTTTCCCCTGGCGATGTTCCTGACCGGCTGGGGTCTCAACCTGATCGCGCGGCTGGTCCCATCCTACACCGTGCGGCAAACGCTGTGGATGATCGTGGGGCTGGTCGCGCTGCTGATCCTGACCACCCTCCCCCGCGACCTGCGCTGGCTGCGCCGCTACCGCTACACGTGGCTGATCGGCGGGCTGGCCCTGCTGGTGATCACGATCCTCATCGGACAGAATCCATCGGGGGGCGGGCCGCGCCTCTGGCTGTGGCTGGGGCTGGGCCATGTCTATTATCAGCCGTCCGAACTGCTCAAGATTCTGCTGGTCGCTTTCCTGGCGAGTTATTTTGCCGATCACGGGCGTTACATGCACCTTGAGACCATGCGCGTCGGGTTCTGGCGCGTGCCGTCGCTGGCGTTTCTGGCCCCGGTGATGCTGATGTGGGGTGTCTGTGTGGTTGTCCTGGTCTGGCAGCGTGACCTGGGCACGGCAACGCTCTTTTTTGTCGTGTTCATGGTCCTGCTCTATCTCGCCAGCGGGCAGGCGATGCTGCTGCTGGGCGGCCTGGGGCTGCTGCTGATCGCCGGAGTCGTGGCCTACAACCTGTTTAGTGTGGTCGCCCTGCGCGTCAATATCTGGTGGAATCCCTGGCCTACCGCCGATTCCGACGCCTACCAGCTTGTCCAGAGTCTGATGGCGATTGCCGACGGCGGTCTGATCGGGCAGGGAATTGGACAGGGCAGGCCGACCATTGTGCCTGTCGTTCACTCCGATTTTGTCTTTGCGGCCATTGGCGAAGAGTGGGGCCTCATCGGCCTGCTGGCGGTGATGTCGGTGTTGGCGGTCCTGGTCGTGCGCGGGATGCGAATCGCAGCCTTAAGCCGCCAGCCGTTCCGTGTGCTGCTGGCTGCCGGGCTGAGCCTGTCGCTGGCTGTGCAGAGCATTCTGATCATGGGCGGCGTGCTCAAACTGCTGCCGCTGACAGGAGTCACCCTGCCCTTTGTCAGCTACGGGGGCAGTTCGCTGCTGACCAGTTTCGCCATCGTCGGACTGCTGCTCGTGCTCAGCCAGGGGGAATCGTGACCAAAGAACTCAACCGCGTCACCCTGGTGATCCTGGCGGTGTTCCTGCTGATCGCGCTCAGTTCAACCTACTGGGCGGTGATCCAGGCAGACAGCATGCTGGCCCGGCCCGACAATCTGCGGCGGATCATCCAGGAGCAGCGCATCCAGCGCGGCACGATTTTTGATCGAAACGGTGTCGGGCTGGCCTACAGCAGCGTATCGGACTCTGGCGCGACACAGCGCATCTATCCCTATCCCGAAACGGTGGGAGCGGTAGGCTACTACAGTTTCCGCTATGGCACAGCCGGGCTGGAAGGTGCTTTTGATGCCGAACTGCGCGGCGATGCCTTCCGCACCGACTGGCAGATATTCACGGATCGAGCGCTGCACCGTACCGCCAGAGGCGGCGATGTGCGTTCGACGCTGGACCTGGATGTGCAGAGTGCGGCAACAGAGGCGATGGGACAGGCACGCGGCGCGGTGATTGTGGCGGAGGTTCCATCGGGGCGCATTCTGGCAATGGTCAGCCGCCCCAGCTACAACCCGAACAATGTCAGCCGCGCCTGGAAATGGCTGCGCGCCAACAAAACCCAAACTCCCCTGCTCAACAGAGCAATGGCGGGCCTGTACCAACCGGGCGGCGCGCTGCAAACGATCATGCTGGCGGCGATCCTCTCCACATACCCGGACCTGACTACAACCGCGCCGGGCGTATTGGATCAAGAAGCGCCGGACGCGCAAAATCCGGTCCAGGTCAACAGCCTCGCACTCAGTTGTCTCGATGGCACGCCGGAAGGCACGCTCACCCTGTTGGAGGCCTATATCTACGGCTGTCCCCAACCGTTTGTGGACGCGCTCGGCTCCCTTATCGCTCCCGACACCCTGTTGGAACGGTTCGGCGTGCTTGGCTTGCTGGATCCACCCCGGCTGGCCCATTTTGAGACCATCGCGGGGGAACGGCCCGAACCGCTGACCAATACCATGCCAGCCGACAAACTCGCGGCTGTCGCCACCGGGCAGGATCACCTGACCGTCACGCCGCTGCAAATGATGGAGATCGTCGCGGCTGTCGCCAACGGCGGAAATGCCGTGCCGCTCCATCTGGCCGACTCAGTGCGCGCCCCCGGTGAACACGGCTGGCAGCCGCTTGAGGATGAATCCGTGCAGCCTGCCCTGCTGCGGACGGATATTGCACAGGTGCTGCAAAACGCCATGCGCCAGGCAGCGGAAATCAGCCCCTGCGTGCGCCGGGCAGCGCAGGACAATCTGGTGCTCTATGGGCACTGCGCCATCGCCTATGGCGGGCCAGCCTCCCAGGCAACCCCCTACGCCTGGTTTATTGGATTCGCCAAAGCGCCCGGCGAGGACGCTTCCAACGCGGTCGCCGTCGTGGTCGTGCTGGAAAACGAGTCCGATCCCGGCGCGGCAGCCGATGTGGCAGGGGCAGCACTCGCCGCCGGAATCCAGCAGACCGTAACTCGAAATTTCCCGTATAATGGAATTCAGGGTGTTTTTACTGCGCGGGATTCCTCACGGCTGCACTGGAGTGTTCTTCATGGACTATCAGATCACGCGGGTGTCTGATGTGTTGTGGTTCATTCGCTGGTATAACGAACCTTCCTCGCCCGAAACAGAACCGAATTTCCTGGCCGATTTACTATACATCTTAGACCACACCGACAAGCTCGTCTATTTCATTTCCGATCTGCGCCAGGGGTGTATCACGAATGTCGAGACGCTGCGCCGCCTGGGAGAAATGACCCGGCATCCGGTGTGGGGCGGCAGTTCAGCGTTTTCGGGCAGCAGTTCTCTCCAGGAAGGGACCCTCTACACGAAGCATTTCGTCAACCTGTTTTCGAAATATTCGGAACACGATAAACATCGGTTCGTAAAAGAGGAATTCTGGTTCACGCCGGAAGACGCCCTGGCGCACCTTGAAGTCATCGCGCCAGGGATTACAGCCGGAATCGACTGGAGTCAACTGATCGATCCGGATTAGGCTGGCTCAGTTCTTCGGGCACGGCGCAGCCGCATATAGAGGCGGTTGATCCAGACCAGGAGATAGCCGATCAGAATATATTCAACAAAGCGGACGAGTATCACCCTGCCCGTCGATATCCCTTTGACGGGCTGTTTGCTGTCGGGATTCACACAGGTGAATTCCTGGGTGACATCCGTGCGCCCCGGCAGCGGATTAGTCACCTGAATGCCGCGCTCAAGCTGTGTCCCTTCCGGGCAGAAAAACCATTCCATAGGCCGGTTATACAAATAGTTCCCCGGCTGGTCGATGGCAATGCCCCATCAGGGCGAAAAAGCTGATGCCGATGGCGACCATAAAACTCTGGCCTTTGGATGGCATCGCATCGATGGAACTCCCGACGCGAATGGTTCCCCAGGCGGCGAGTAACATGATGATAGAGGCCGCCCCTTCGACATTCGAGAGCAGCCAGAACAGCCCGATGATGCCGCCGATCAGGCCAATAATTCCCCCGACAAAAATGGCGATCCAGACGATGGAAGGCAAACGGCTCCAGAGGGATGGGGCGGGTTGTTGGGCCATACGTTTGATTCTCCGGGCAGATGGATAAAGATAACACTTCTGAATTGTGGACCAGAATCGTCCATTCTGTCCAATCCTTATTGCCCCGCTCCCTGTCTCAGAGTATGATTGGACCCAATAGTTTTTGCCGCCTGCGCAATCCTGAGGGGGATTTGTTCATGCAATCGAAACACACTTCGCTTCTGGCGCGAACGGTGCTGCCGTTCTTTCGCGCCTTTTTTATTGTGGCGCTTGTTCTGGGAATCATCCCTGGGCGCTGCATGCCGAGCCGATGCACGTGGCAAAGGCTCAGGCATCCGAACTATTTTTCTCTGAATACATAGAAGGCTCCTCGTTTAACAAAGCGCTCGAAATTTATAACGGGACAGGAACATCTGTCAGCCTGACAGGTTATTCCGTAGCCATGTATTTTAATGGTGCGGGCACTGCTGGGAGGACCGTTAATCTGGCGGGCACAGTCGCCGCTGGTGATGTATTTGTGGTGACTAACTCGTCAGCAAACGTTACGATACGTGGGCTAGCCGATCAAATCGATGCTTCAACAAATTGGTTTAACGGCGATGACGCGGTCGCCCTTCTCAAAGGCGGAGCCATCATCGATGTCATCGGGCAGATTGGTGTTGATCCCGGTTCGAATGGGGCAGCGGACTGCAATCAACCGCCGATAACACCCTGCGGCGGAATACAAGCCATTTGTTCAGGCGACCTCTATGGAAACGACGCCTTTGTTCCTGCCACGCAGTGGGATGGATATCGCTCAGGACACGTTTGGCTG
Organism: uncultured Chloroflexia bacterium; assembly: GCA_963753545.1. GTDB lineage: Bacteria > Chloroflexota > Anaerolineae > Aggregatilineales > Aggregatilineaceae > CAVWCQ01. The sequence continues at coordinate 1,632,193 of CAVWCQ010000008.1, read as the reverse complement.
GGCTCGGCGCTCACACCTCTACCGGGTGTTCCGATATCGCTCCAGCGGTCGCATCGACCAGTCCTACCGCAAGCGCTGCTAACATTGCCGTGGGCGCGGATATCACCGTCTACTTCAGTGAAGCGGTGACAGCAGGCGCAGATGCATTCTCGATTACCTGTGCATCCAGCGGTGTTCACACGTTGGTCCTGAGCGGCGGTCCAGCCACCTTTACCTTGAACCCAGACGCGGATTTCGCGATGGTGGAGTCGTGCACAGTAACGGTAATCGCCGCAAATGTAAGGGATCAGGACGGCACACCAACGAATATGACCGCTGATTACGCCTTCACATTCACCACTGCCTCGCCACCCTGCGGCGGTCCCGGAACGGTTGATCGTATCCACGACATTCAGGGAAGCGGCCCAGCAGCGGCGCTGACAGGTGGACGCATCATTCAGGGCGTTGTGGTTGGAGACTTCCAGGGGGCAAACCCGCAGTTCAGCGGATTCTTTGTCCAGGAAGAAAGCGGCGATATGGATGCCGATCCAGCAACGTCGGAAGGCATTTTTGTCTACGAATCCGGCGCACCTGCTGCGGTCAGCGTGGGGCAGACCGTGCGCGTGTCAGGCACGGTGCAGGAATATTCGAATCTGACTGAGATCGCAGTCTCGAACGCCTCAAATATCGAATTATGCCCGACAGCACCCATCACCACGGCACCTACGGATGTGTCGCTGCCCGTTGTCGATTGGGAACGGTATGAGGGCATGCTGGTCCGGTTCCCTGCTTCTCTAACCGTCACGGAAAACTACCAACTGGGGCGCTATGGTCAGGTCCTTCTGGGGAATGGGCGGCAGTATCAGTTCACCCATCTCAATCCACCCAATGCTGGCGGCTACACATCCTTCCTCGATCTGTTTGGGCGCAGTACCATTTTTCTGGATGACGCCAGCCAGCAGGAAAACCCGGACCCGGAGATATACCCTGCCCCAGCACTGTCTGCTTCAAATACGCTGCGCAGCGGGTACACAGTGACTAATCTCACCGGAATTCTGGATTCACACTTTGGCAGCTACCGCGTCCAGCCCACGCAGCCTGTGAGTTTTAGCCCATCGAATCCCCGCCCGACGGCGGCCCCGCCGGTGGGCGGAACGCTCAAGGTCGCCAGCTTCAATGTGTTGAATTACTTCACGACCATCGATCAGGCAAGTTCAGTCTGCTTCCCTGCCACTAATAATAATAGTGAGTGTCGCGGCGCAGACAGTGCCCTTGAGTTCACCCGCCAGAATCAAAAGACCATAGCGGCGTTGTCTGGCTTGAACGCGGATATTGTGGGCCTGATGGAACTGGAAAACAACGGAACAGCAACGATTCAGGGATCTGGTGAACCGCCTGAATACAGCCACAGGCGCGGGAACCTATGCCTACATCAATACGGGCGTCCTGGGCGGCGACGCGATCCGCGTGGCGCTGATCTACAAACCCGCTGTAGTTACGCCCGTCGGAACGTTTTTGACGGACACCAACGCGATTAACAACCGCCCGCCGCTGGCCCAGACCTTCCGCCAGAACAGCACGGGTGAGATGTTTACCGTTGTCGTCAACCACCTCAAATCGAAGGGCTGCGACGCGGCAGCAGTCGGCCTGGATGCTGACCAGCACGACGGGCAGAGCTGCTACAATGACCGGCGCCGCCAGCAGGCCCAGCGTCTGCTGTCCTTCGTCAACAGCACAGTCATCCCGACCAGCGGCGATCCTGATGTGCTGCTCATCGGTGACTTCAACTCCTATGCTCAGGAGGACCCGATCCGCCTGGACCTGATCGGCGGCGGCTTCGTGGATGAATCGGCGGCCTTTGGCGGCGTGAACGCCTATTCCTATGTGTTCGACGGGCAGGCTGGCTACCTGGATCAGGCATTGGCAACCGCGTCCCTTTCCACGCAGATCACGGGCGTGGTCGATTGGCACATCAATGCCGACGAACCGAGCGCGCTGGATTACAACACTGAATTTAAGTCAGCCGGGCAGCAAACATCCTTCTACGCGCCAGACGCTTACCGCGCCTCTGATCATGACCCGGTGTTAATCGGGCTGGCACTGGGGACGGTTGTTCAGCAGGCGACACCCGCCGCGGGCACACCCAGCATCGGCATATTCGACCCGGCCCTGAGCAAGATTGGGCGTCTCGCGGAAAATCAGATTGGACTGCCCGGCGAGCGCCTGACGTGGTTTATCACTGCCACCAACCAGGGCAGCGGAGCGGGTACGGCTATCCAGGTTGTGGACACGGTACGCCCCGAACTGCGGATCGACAGCGTCGAAACGGATCGCGGAACCTTCACGATCAGCGGGCAGATCGTAACGTTCACCATCCCAACCCTTAATCCGGGCGAATCGGTTGAAATGCGCGTCAATACAACCGTGTTGGAGAGTCCGGCGAGCGGCACACTGAGCAACGACGCGACTCTGACTGGCACGGGCGGCGATGGCAGCACGGCGACTCGCGTGGCTACCGGGCAGGTTCCCGTAGCAACATCTCTGCCGAATACTGGCTACGCGCCCAAGACACAGGCGGACAACCCCTTCTCCCTGTGGTGGATCGTACTTGGTGCGGCTTTGTTCCTGGCAAGCGGACTGGTTCTGCGCATAAAGCTGGCAAGGCGATAATCGTCCCCTGAGGAAACAAAAAGCGTGTGTCCTGTTGTTCGGGCACACGCTTTTTTTGTGACTTAATAGACGGCTACAGGGATGATTGGATCGACCCGCCGTCCACCGGGATCATCGCGCCGTGTACATAACTCGCCGCGGGGGAGCAGATGAAAACCGCGACATTGGCAAATTCCTCAGCCGTACCCATCCGGCCCAGCGGGCTGCCCGCTGCCTGCTGCGCAATCGCCTCATCCATTGATATACCCTGCCGTTCGGCGCGGCCTGTCATCAATCTCGGTGACGCGCTCGGTTTTGGTCCAGCCCGGCAAAATGCTGTTGATGCGGATTCCCTGCGGCCCCACTTCTGACGCCAATGATTTGGTCAAACCGATTACGCCCATGCGCACACTGTTAGACAGGATCAGATTCTCAATCGGCTGTTTGACGGATACCGAGGTGATGGTCAGGATGGAGGCGCGATCACTCTTTTTCAGGTAGGGCAGCGCGGCACGGATCAGGCGCACGGCACTGCGCAGCGAGAGATCGAACGCCGCCTGCCACGCTTCGTCGGGAACCGATTTAAAGTTACCCGCCGGAGGGCCGCCCGCGTTCGTGACCAGCACATCCAGCCCACCCAGATTCTGGACGGCGCTCTCGACGATACGGTTAATGTCGTCGGCGTTGGTCACGTCACCCACGACCGCGTAAACCTCCCCGCCCGACTCGCTGCGGATGCTGCGCGCCGTCTCCTCGATTTGTGCCTTGCTGCGCCCGTTGACAACCACGCGCGCCCCTTCCAGGCTGAACTGGCGAGCCGTCGCCGCGCCTAATCCCCGGCTGCTCGCCGCCACCAGCACCCGCGCACCTTTCAACCCGAGATCCATCGTGATTTGTCCTTTGCCATGAGATAGAGCGTATACTGCTATTATCAACCCTTGTGAGTATATTTTGCTTTTACTTCCTCTAGATATCAAACCTTTGTGAGTTGTCAGATGATGATTCAGAAGAATTGGAAAGAACTAATTTTTATCCTAGCAGTCATTGCTTTTGGTGGAGTAGTAATCGTATTCCGTTCTGGGTCTTTTTCTAAGGAAAAATCCAAAAATATCCAGACGCTTTGTTTGTATTCGGACTCCTTCCAAAAGATTTCTGATGCAAATGAATTATCCCAATCGGATTTGAGGCAATAAACACAGGAAACGCAGGGCGACTTAAACTTGATGACGACTCTGCAAGGTCTGTGATCTGGCTTGGTCACCTGACGGAAACTTGATAGCTTTGGCTGAAAATGATGGTGTGCATGTATTGGAAGCGGGAACTTGGCGAGAAGTTGAATTCTTCCCACAACTTGCTGTTGCGAAAGTAGTCTTTAGCCCTGACGGAAATAGGATTGCCTGGATAGGAGGTGAAAAGGTAATCCTGAAATCCTCGTTTCGGGAGACACCAGAGACTTTGCTACGTCCAGCTATTATATCGATTCCCCCCTCTATTTAGCCCTAACGGGAATTTCCTGTTTTTTGAGGCTGAGAAAGATAATTATCCTGAATTGCATCGGTATATATCTGTTGTAGATGTTACAACAGGAGAACAAGCGGAGACAGTCCCTCTATCTAACTTTAACCCTCATATTTTTAGCGTGGCTACAAGTCCCGACGGAAGATTTTTACTGTATGGAACAGAAGGAGATTTGGATTCTTCCCCAATTACACCTTCCGTTGTAGTTCGTGATTTGGAAGCTGACAAAAACGTATTTGTATTTGATAAACACTCATTCGATGTACGCACCATTTCTCTGGATTCTAGTAATTTTCGTTTTATGTCCAGCACATATGATGAAACGATCCTGTGGGATTGTTCAGGAACGGAATTATTTCGCTTGCCGGATGGTCTTGCCGTCTTTAGTCCAGATGAAACGCTTGTCGGAGCTGCTAGTTCAGATAGCAAGGTTTTGTTGTTTGATGCACGCACATTGAAACAAGTAGCAACGTTAGTAACCGCAGACGCTCAATATTATTCCATTAACAGGGTGAGCTTTAGCCCCAGATATCAGATACTTGTCTGCTGTTAGCCGTAACAGTATTTACATATGGGGACTTGAATCATAATCAAGCCGCCTACGACTCCAATTCCAATTTCAACTGCACCTGACCGATTCCGATCACGTCGCCCGACGACACAACGACGGGCTCGTTGATGCGCTCCCCGTTGAGCAGCGTGCCATTACTGCTGTTACGGTCTTCCAGCCACCACTGCCCGCCGCGCCGAGTCACCAGGGCGTGTTCCTGGCTGCAAAAGGTGTCGTGCAGCACGATGGTATTGGTCGGGCTGCGTCCCAGGCTGGTGAGCGGCAGGAGAGGATAGCTGTCCTGGGGGGCCGATCCATCATGCGAGCCGATCACGACCAGCCGCCCCCGCTGGCGTTTTTCTTCGGAAGCCGCCGCCGCCGTCACATGATAATCGCGCCATAACACAGAAAAAATGGCCGCCATAAAGCCCAGCAGCAGCGCCGCGCCCACGATCCGCAGCACCAACAAGATCAGATCAGTACTCAACGTTATTGTCGTCCTCGTCAAGATCGGCGCGCTTCATCCGCACTTCGGTATCACCGCCCGGCATGCGCCCGGTGGTGCCCTCTTCCACCACGTAAACCAACTGCACGCCCGCCAGCGAGATCACATCGCCGGGACGCAGCACACATTCCGACACTTGCGCGTTATTGACCATCGTCCCGCCCCGGCTGCCCAGGTCGTACACGACAAACTGCCCAAAGCGGAAGCGAAGCTGGCAGTGCTGGCGGCTCACGCGTGCATCGTCCAGCACAATCGTGTTATCGCGCCGCCGCCCAATGTTGATCACGCTCCGATCCAGCGGCACATAACGCGTGCCGTCCACGACCAGGAAGGCCGAGGGAGGATGGGTAGCGCCGCTTGGAATGCCCAGATCAACCGGCTTCATCGCCTGCGTGGACTGCCGCACCGACTCTGCATGAGAGGCCTCGACGCTGGCACTGTGCGCGGGCAGACTCTCATCCGCCACAAGCTGAACTTCAGGCGTCATATCCAGGCGGAATCCACTTTCCCGCGCCAGGCTGACCAGATGATCGGCCAGAATCGCTGGCAGACCCGGCTCGGCGCGCAGCAGTGCGTCGTGATCGTCCGGGTGCAGCCGCACGATAAAATGATTGGGGGCTGTCTGGCTGCCATCCTCTTCGCTGCGCGCCGAGTTTTCCATCGCCCGCGCCAGCCGCACCGCTACGTCACGTGGGTGCAGCCGCCCGGCGAACAGCCGCGCAAAACCGCCCTCAACGAGCGCCTGAATCCGTTCCTCAAACCGCGAAAACCGATTTTTATCCATAGCGGGGATTATAACAGGCCTCCCCGTGAAGGGGAGGACCGAATCCGGTATCCAATCCAACGATCAGGCGGCGCTCAAATGACGGCAGCCGTCTAAGTACAGCCAAACAGATTTTGTGGGGTGTTTTTTGTAGGGGCGCTGCTCGCCGCGCCCGTTTATATCCCGCATTTTCAATCTGGCTGTACTTAGTTAGCTATCCTCCAACTCATAGGTATGATCGCAGCAGTCATCGCCCATCATCAGTGTTTTGCCGCGCGTAAAGTGAATCTTCGGGTTCAACCCCTGGCAGAAGCCCTGGTCATAGGCGCACATGAAGGCGTAGCCGATTCCCGCTGCGTCTTGCTCTTTCATCAATTTGGCATGGGGGCAAGACGTCACTTTAAACGAAACCCGCTGCGGCGGACTTTTCTTCAACCGTGAAGACAAATTCGGGAATCTTCGCGATATTGTCCCACAGATGCGTAAAGACGGCGCTCAGATCACGCTGCGGGATATCGGCCTCTTGCAGCCACAAACAGGCCATTTCGCTGGTATTCTGCTCCGCGATATCCAACACGCCGGGGCCAAACTGATCCATCAATGCCTTAAATAGTTTGATCGTCTCTGGGCCAATCTTGCCCTGTGCGCTCTCTTCGCGCAGGCCATCGCTGGTATTCAACGCGACGACTTCCATCAGGCCGAGACCAAAGCGATCTGTCAGTTTTTTGAATAAACGCGCCGTTCCTTCGCCCGCCATATATCCTCCTCTGAAAATAGAAAAAACAATCTCACCGCAAAGAGCGCAAAGAACGCGGCTGCGCTAGGAAAAACAAGAGAGAAAAAGCGATAAAATTCTCATCTCTTTGAGGTGTCGCCGCTAGCGGCAGCATGGGGAACTCCCTTGCATAAAAAGGGGGCGCACCGAGCGCCCCCGCACTGCTCACTCTATTTTACGCTTCTTTGGGGCGATTGTTGCGGACGAATTCCTGCGGATCGGCATAGTTCGCCAGCAGATTATCCCGGTCCAGTTTCGGCCAGTGCCAGGGCTGGCTGGCAAGGATGCTGGTCGGGCTGAGATCGAAATGCAGGTGATAGGCAAAGATGCCTTCGGCGTTGCCCACCTTGGCGATCTGCTGCCCGCGCACCACGCGATCTCCCACCTTGACCAGCACCGTTTCGACATGGGCATACCGGCCATACATCACTTTGCCCGTCGAAACCAGCGGATCGTGGCGAATGACGATGATGTTGCCCCATCCGGCGACGCGATCCGCGAAGGCAACGGTTCCCGACGCCGCCGCATAGACGGCTGAGTGCGCGTCGGCATCCCAGTAGGGATCGTTGAGGTTCAGATCGGACCCGGTGTGATAGGCTTCGCTGGGCGTGCCGATACGGTAGCGCCGCGCATATCCGGTTGCGTCGAACCACTTGCCCGGCCACATATCCAGCGTCCGCCGTTCCGCTGCCGTGCCAACCGGCGAGTCGTAGCCATCCGCCAGATATTTATCGCTCGGCGTGATGCCCACGATCTGCCGCCAGCGGATCGCGTCAAACGCAATTTCTTTGCCCGCTTCCCCGGTCAGGTCATTCAAAAATACGACGCCCGCCTGCGAGTCATCGGCATTAAACTGGAACACGCCCAGCGGAACCCACAGGTTGTAATAGCTCGCCTGACGGATGGGGATTTCCAGTTCTGTCGAACTGCCCAGGGCGTGATGCAGCTTAAAACGAGCGCGTTCTGTCGTGGCATGGCGAGCCGGGACAAACGCCGATACTTCGTACCAGCCGCTCGCCACCAACTGCGGATCCCAACGCGCCCAGACCTGGCTGCTGTTGCTCACGGTGGCTTTATACTTGGTGGTCCAGCCCCACGTGCTGCGGAACGTTTGCAGCAGTAGGTTCACATTCGCGTTTCCAAAAGCGCCGTTCTGATAACCTGCGCTGTCCGGCGTCACGACGATTTCGATTCCATAGCGACCCTGGGCCGGGTGGTGGCGTTCCTGCGATCGCCGCCGGGCACAATCGGCTTGTTGAGCACCGGGAACTGGACCGGGCCAATCACGCCCATCCGCCACCAACTGATACCCGTCGATTTATAGGTCTTGATGACCAGTTCGCGGGCGGCGTCCATTTCATCGCGGGGGGCTGCTCCCGGCAAAACCGGGAACAGCGGCAGGCCATAGCCGCCCCATGTTGCGTAACCCTCTTGCAGAACTTCCGCCATCGGGCGCTGGAAGGTCTCCCAATAAAGCTGCAAATGAACACTGTTGATGAAAGGTCGCCATTCTTCAGGATAAATACGTGGCTTGTGCTGGGGCCTGGGATCGACTGCCATGCCGATATGGAACCGCCCGCCGACCCCGCGCCGGATGCGTGTCATCAGGGGCCGGATCGGATCGGGGCCAACCGTCCAGAAGCCGGAGAACGGCTCCACATCGAGAACCATCGACTTGACACCGGGGCGGTTGCAGACCTCGATAATACGGTCAGCCTCCGCCGTGACGTTTTTGCCCTTGACCACTGCCCAGGCGTGAAATTCCATGCCGTTGGCGGACAGGATGCGAACCCATTTATCGACGCTGGCAACGCCGTCAATCGCCAGGTCACGGTCCGTATCAAACTCTCCCTGCCAGTTCTCGCCATCACTTGTTTTTACCCACACCTGGGTGACGGCTGGTGCCCACTGTTTGATCGTCTGCACGAAGGCTTCGATGGTCTCCTCACCAATCGAATCCCCCTTCCAATGCCAGATCGCAATTTTACCATCGTAAGGCGTCGCCATAACTTGCTGCTCCTTGTGATGAACGTGCCATACTCCTCTGAAGGGATGGTAGTACGAAAGGGCTAAATTGACAAAAGCACCCCTCTCCAACCAAGTTGGAGAGGGGTGACCGAACGAAGTTCGGGCGGGGTGAGGCCAATGCGGCGTGAAACGGCTCCCGTACTAACCCTTCCAGGCCAGAGTTGCCTGGCTGAGTGCCTCGACCTCTGAGGGAATGAAAGAGAACGAGAGCGCTCCAGCGTTGGCGGCTGCCTGCTTGCCATTCTTCGCACCTGGAATAGGTAGGACGGTTTCATTTTCAATCAACCACCGCAGGGCAACCTGCGCCGGAACTTTAGAGTAGCGCTCGCCAGTCTCTCGCAACAGCGCCACAACTGGCTGTACGGCTTCGATGCCTTTGCCGCGGAAGCCCTTGAGAAACCGCCGGAGTCCGCTGGCTCTGGTTGTGGTGGAGTATTTGCCTGTTAAGGCCCCCATCGCTAAAGGGGAATAGGCAATCAGGGTGATCTCCTAACTCCTGGCAGGCAGCGAGAACGCCATTCGTTTCAGGTGCCCGATGCAAGAGCGAATACTGAACCTGATTGGAAGCCAGTGGGATGCCGCGCTTCGCCAGCTCCGCATGCGCCAGACGCATCTGTTCTGCCGAATAGTTACTCACTCCAACAGCCCTGATCTTCCCCGCCTCGACCGCATCAGCCATGTGATTCATCAGTTTCGGAATGGACAACCTGGGATATGGAAAGTGAATCTGATACAGGTCAATCCTATCACGTTGCAGACGCGTCAGGCTGGCTTCAAGCGCCTTTGGGAAACTATCGTTTCCAGAAAACGGGCTTGGCGGGAACTTGGTCGCGATCAGCATGTCCTTACCCCGTGCAAGTTCTCCCACGCGGCGTTCGGACGCGCCGCCGCTATAGATCGGAGCTGTATCGATCAGGTTCACCCCGGCTGCCAGAGTCGCCTCCAGTGCCTCTGCCTCCTCTTGCGGGCCATGAGACGGGCCATAAGCCAACTGCGCCGGGGTCCAGCGCGCCCAACCAGACGGTTGGCCCCAGACCATCGCACCGAGTTCCAAGGCGGGAAACCTGAAGATCGCTTTGTCCCAATCGTGTTGTGGTTACCATTCCTCTCATCCTTCCGGCTGGTGGCGTTAAGCGGCTTAATCTGGTTTAGTCACCAAACCGCCGGACGCAACCCAGCCCTCTTTGCCATCCGTCGTGTGGACCCGCCACCAGTCGTGCCCATCCTTCGACGATGGTCCCTTCAACAGGGTCATTTGCGTGCCGGGCTTGAGCATGGCGACCACCTTGCCGCCCAGCCCAGGTACTTCACGCAAGCGCCAGTTGGCATTGCCCACGCGTGTGATAAACGCCTTTCCGCCAACGTGCAGCACATCGTCGCCGGGGTCCTGCCCCAGTTCGCCATTCGCCAGCTTGCGGATCGTACTGATCGACGGCGAAAAGGCATAAACAGCCCCGGACGTATGCACGAAGCGGCGGAAGTCCAGGTGAACATCGGGCCGGTCTTCGCGCCGGATTTCGACAGCCGCCGGGTCTTCGCCAATGACCGGATCGGGGCCATTGACGCGGCTGTCACCCATGAAGGGGAAGGTCGGTTCGTTGGCCCATGACTGCTGCAAAAATTCAAACTGGTTTTCGATGGAGGCCATGTAGACGTTAAAGATCAGGCCGCGATCCGCGTCTACGCCATGCCCGCGCCCTGACGCGGGATCGAATGCCTCACCGAAGGGGATGCCCCGGCGCATAATGCGGCGCGTACGGTCGCCAAAACGGTTGTGGTCGCGCGGATACATCTTGCGGATATGGGCAAAGCGCGGCGTCTTGAGGCCGTCGGGATCGTCGTCATATTTAAAGTCATTATCTCGCTCCCGGTCCTGTGCGGATCGATTGTCCCGGTCCGGCGAGTGCGCCAGCGGCGTACCGCTCCGCCAGCGCCCAACCAGCTTGGAGGCAAGTTGATCTTCAGGCATGGGATCATCGGAGGGCAGCGAATGTTTCTGGCGAGTCACCTGCGCCCAGAATCCCGCGACATCCTGGCTCAGGCGGCGCAGCACCTGGAACGAGCCTTCACCCATCCATTCCGGGATCGCCTGCGCCCCGGCTTCGCTGACAAACCCCAGGATAAACTCGCCGGGCGCGATGATCTCCGTTCCCGGATGCCCCGCCCGTTCGTTGGGATTATCCGGATCGGTGGGATGGAAGCCGCGCACGCCGGGCTGTGAGATGCCGTCCTTGAAGCCAAAATGCTCATGTCCGGCGCGATCTTCGGGCAGCGTATCGCCGCGCTGTTCAAAGACGACGGTCACGCAGTGCTTGGAAGCCAGCGCCCGCTGCTTATCGAGTTCCAGCAGCAGATCGGCGTCCTCATCGGCGGCAACGGTCAGCACCACGTCAATGGGCGGCTGGTTCGGACCGCCAAAGACCCAGCGGGAAGGATCGCTCAGGCCCACGTCGCGCAGGTCCTGGGCGCGTCCAACCGGACCCACGTTAAACGAAAAAAATGCCTGCAAGTCGGACTGCAACCCCGGCGCGATCATCAACAGGCCGTGCTGCGTCAGGCTGACATTCACCCACACAGCCTTGAGATTTTCGGGATCGTCGCCTCCCCGCAGGCGGCGCGCGTTGCTGAACTGCGCGTTAAACGTCGCCACCTGTTTGGTCGTGGCGATGCGCGGCCCCAACTCCTTAAGATATTCACGGGCGCTGGGCGCATCACCAAATTGGAGCATTAAAAACGTCATGTGATCTTTGTTGAATCCGGCGAGAATGTTGCCTTGGATTTCCTCCGATTCGCGCAGCGGCAGATCATCGGGCGGAACAACAGGTTCAACAGGCTGGTTTGGGATAGACATAAGTGCCTCCTACTCTAACTCGTTTGGGGAGTGAATCACTTTTGAATATAAATAATCAGGCGTTAATTGCCACGTCACAAAAAAACAGGCCCACCGGAGTGAGTCTGTAAGAAGGAATAAATCAGGATCATTAACGCGGCGGGCGACTATTGAGGATGAATAACCTGGGAGGCAGGTAAACGCACGGTTCGCGAGGGAATAAAAAAGGCGGCTGTCATAAGGACGCCGCCCGAAATAAAACCCGCTGTGATAGAAAAAACTAGAGCAACTTTTTGGGCTTTGTTTCCCGGCCTTCCCACCCCACTGGGAAGAGAGCCAGGTCCAGGGCCGCCCACAGCCGGCGAGTGTCGAGTTCGGAGAGCACCACTACCCAGTTATCCTGTACAGTCCAACCGATAACAGAATACTCAGCCTCGACCGTTTTATTTTTGATGACTTCGACATGGGTGGTCATCAGGTCGTTTTGGATCCCTCGCAATGGAGAAGTAACCGCCAACCCTGTCACCATGTTTGCTTTATCCGGGTAAAGCAGCACTGTCATCTTAAACCACAAAAGTTGTGCGGCGCGGCGAGTTAAGACTTGCACCCATCGCTCCGCCCCCTTCCCGATCCCGCCAGAGAATCAGCGATTGATCGCTCTCTTTCCGGCTAACGAACAGATCGGTAGAGAGGCCGTATTCTGACTTCGTGGGTGGGGATGATGGCATCACGGTGTCATCCCTTTCTCCCCCTCAGGTCTACCAGGGGATTAAGCTATCCTGGATTTTGTGCCAGTACGAGGGGGGAACATACCGGCTGCATCTTTATGCTTCATTTACAGTATAAATGCCTAGTCGCTACAAATCAATGCTTTTGCGTAAACAAAAGCCAAAAAATTTACGAAGTTAAACATTTTCCACTTCGGGTATAATGAAAAACGAGAAATTCATACAAAAGGATACGAGCTATGCGCCGCCTGTTCGCCCTCAGTCTGATCCTGATTGCACCCCTGAACGTGTTGTCTGCCCACGCCCAAAACAGCACGCGCGTGCGCTACGGCGAGATCGTGCGCGGTCAAATCAGCAACACCATCAGCGAACAGAGCTGGACGGTTGGGGGACAGGAAGGTGATCTGATCCTGGTCGATGTGCAGGCCGATAACAGTTACGATCTCGACACCTATGTGGCTCTAACGGACAGCAGCGGCAGTACGCTCATGTCCGATGACGACAGCGGCGAGGGCCTCAATTCGCGGCTTGGGCCGTTCCGCTTGCCCCAGACCGGAGATTACACGATCAGCGTCTCCAGCTACAGCGGGAGCGGCGGTTATACGCTGCAAGTCGTCAATCTGAACACGGTGCCGACTCTGGTTCCTGGCAAGCCGCTGGCTGGCACACTTGACGCCGAACACACGCGCGACTTCTTTCTGCTGGCCCCCGCCGAGACCCCTCACACCTTGTGGCGGCTGGTTCTCAGCGAGGACAGTGTATTAGGCGAGGAGTCGATTATTTCGCTGTTTGATACGGAAGGATTCGTCACCAGCACGGAATATCTGCCCAGCGTGCTCGATCCGGTTGTGCCGCTGCCCGGCGAGACCTATCTGGCAGTCGCCAGTTGGAACCCCGCTTCAACAGGCGGCCCTTACCAACTGCTGCTCGAAGACTTCAGGTCTCGCTGCTCGAAAGACGGGGCGTCCGAAAGCGGCAGCCTGAATGTGGATCAATCGTATCGGACAGTATTTCTTCCGCGGCGAAGCAGGCGAACGGGTGCGGATCACCGTGAGCGCCACGACCGAGGGATTTGCGCCGCGCGTCCAGGTCCTCACCACGGATCGCATCACCACGTTGTTCACCAACGAGGGCTACACCGTCCAGGAAGTCTCGGCAACGCTGCTCATCGCGGATGCCGATGTCTATCTGATCGAGGTGGGCGCATCCTACGACGCCGGGCAGGACGGCGAGTACACGATATTGTTTGATGTGGTGGAGTAGCCTCATTCAATGAGTTGTCCAATCAGGATTTATGGATCTGATCCAGAATAATTTGATCCGGGTATTTTTTCCTCGGGCACGTAGATCGCCTTCCTTCTGGCAGAATTCGATTCACACTCTTTATAGCAAAAAAGTAATATCGTTAAATGTAGAAGCATCAGACCACGGGGTCATTGTTCTACGGCTTCATCTAAGTAATCCCCCCTATTAACTTAACACCATCAGCATCCATCCCTCACTGCCGCCACAGCGCTCCTGGTTGATCTGGCCTGAGAGAGCATTCGCTGCCCGTCGCGACCACCGCACTACGCGACCCTATCAGAAAAATTTCCCCCTACACTGGCATTCAGATAGCCTACCACTATCTCTATTGCTCACCCCGAATCATTTGTTTATGAAGGGAGGAGAAAATGTCACTGCGCGTCGCAAAAACATTGGTTAGCAGTATCGTCCTGTTGAGTATGCTGTGCTTAATCGTCTTGGGCGCGGGCGAGCGTAGCACTCGTACGCTTGCCGCGCCTCCCGCAAGTCCCCCGCTGCAGAGTGGACCGATCACACCTTTCCAGGCGGCGATGCAGAACGCCGTTGCCGAGCGTCAGGCACAGGGTCTGGCGGCACCTGTATCCGTAACGTATGATAACGAGGCTGCGACGGGCCCGGTTGAACAAGGCCCAGCCATACAGGGATTACAAGCGCAAGCTGCCGTTTCATCCGTAGAATCGAACGTGATCACGGCGACAACAACCGTCACCTTCGACACGCCGCAACAGGCCGGATATGACCAGTGGCCTCAATTAAGCGCGGCTGATTTTCCACCCGGCGCAGTTGTCCCATCCGGCGATCCCAATGAGATGCTCAAGCGGTTGGCAGAAGAAAATCTGCCCGGCATCTGGGATCAAAGGGCGTATGGTTCTGAACCGCGCCGCTATACCTTCACCGAGACGATCACCTATAGCGCAGGCGGGTCGATCCAGAACACGATGCCGCTGGCGAGTACAAACGCTACCGTCGAAGATATCCTGATGGGCTTTACAATGTCGGGGCCTGATTGGGATTATAGTCTCCGCGAATCAATTGACATTTGCATCCCCCTGCTTTGGCCTCCCTGGTACAAGTGTTGGGAAGTGGCATCTGTCCGCGCGGGTTTCACCCTGGACTGGGGCTTCGGTTTGCGCTTGCCAGGGGTGGCATCGATGGAAGGCCCAGCACAAGCTGGCAATGGGCGACTACAGCAGCGACTTTAGCGCCGCACTCAGCCCAAGTAACTGGGATGATGCGCAATATGAGTTTATGGGGTTCGCGGACACGACGGCAATGAATGGGTAGTGTACATCGACTTCTTTGTCGGAGTGTCCTTGAAGTTGTTCGGCGAAGAACTCTGTACCTACTGTAATATCACGCTGGACGAAGATTACTCGGCAGATTTTCCAACACCGTTTGGCACAGGGTCTTATTTTCCCATCCCAGCGGCTAAAATACCCTTGTGGGAGTTGCCCAGCATCGGCGCACAATTCATCGTCTCGCTCGGCATCCAGCCCTTGATAGGCTCCAACCAGATTTCAGCCGATTGGGTGGCCACTGGCGACGCGTGGGGCAGCGGGCGAATTTACTTCAGGGAACCTGATCTGCCAGTGATGATTGGCGCAATTCAGGCCTGCAACCTGAGCGATTCCGATGTAGCCCAAATTCAACTGAGCAACTTCCGTTACTGGTTCAACCAGTTCCTGCTCCGCTTCTTCATCGGCTTGGACATCGATTTCTTCGGTCTGGGTGGATGGGGTTTTGAAATACCCATCTATACGCTCAATCTCAGTTCGTGGATGCCCGATCTGTCGTTGGGCAACCACTATGCATGCGACTACTTATTCAACTGCGGGGCCAGCGGGCCAGATAACCTGCTCACCCTGACGAGCCAGGTTGTCGACCAGAAGCCGCCTGTGATTACGATCCTCTGCCCGAATCGCGCGTCTATAACAACGCCGAAAGCTTCACTGTGAACTGGACGGCCACCGACGATCTCCCCGGATGTCCGGGATCAGGCATCGCCAGTGAAACAGGTATCATCAACAGCGAGGCCGTCGCCAAGGGCACCGTGATCCCCCTGCTCCTCGTCGGTGCGGGAATCAATACGTTTACGGTGGAAGCGGTTGATCGTGCTGGCAATGTCGGGCGTGGGTCGGTCACCCTAAATGTAGTCACCGATCTCGATGGATTGATCGCCGCGCTCAACCAGATGTGTACCCTGGGTTGGGTGCGCAACCAAGGCATCTGCCGGAGTCTCCAGACTAAGCTGGATCAGGCCAAACGATCCCTTGGCCGGAATCAGATGAACACGGCTGTCAACCAGCTCAATGCCTTTGTTCACGAGGTTGAAGCTCAGAATGACAAGGGGCTTACGCCGCGCGCGCATGACGTTCTGTTGGCCGATGCCCTCTATGTGATCCGGCGGATTCAGGTTACTGACGAGTGTCCAGACGACCCCATCAAAACCGAGGCAGGCATCTGCGGCTGCGGCATACCGGACGTGGACAGCGATGGCGACACTAGGCTCGACTGCCAGGACCTTTGCCCGGCGGTTCCGGCCAAGATCGAGGCGGGTATCTGCGGCTGCGGTCTGCCCGAAACCGATAGCGACAGTGACGGCAAGCCCGACTGCCAGGATCTGTGCCCGCTCGATCCAACCAAGATTGCAGAAGGCCTGTGTGGCTGCGGTAAGGCCGAAACAGACAGCGATCTCGATGGCACCCTCGACTGCCTGGACCTCTGCCCACTCGATCCAGCCAAGCTCGAGGAAGGCATCTGCGGTTGTGGTGTTCCGGATGTCGACGGTGATCACGATGGCACTCTCGACTGCCAGGATCTGTGCCCGCTCGATCCAACCAAGCTCGCCCCAGGCCTGTGCGGCTGCGGTGTGGCCGATACGGACAGCGATCTCGATGGCACCTTCGACTGCCTGGATCTGTGCCCGCTCGATCCAGCCAAGCTCGCCCCAGGCACATGCGGCTGTGGTGCAGTTCAGGATCTGACCGACGCGGACGGCAACGGTATCGCAGACTGTATCGTCCCGTCCGATATCGACCACGACGGCACTCCGGACTATGCGGACCTCTGCGCGAACGACCCGGCCAAGGTCAATCCGGGCTGGTGCGGATGCGGTGTGGTGGAAGATCTGACGGATACCGATGGCAACGGCATTCCCAACTGCGCCGACACAGCAGATGATGACCTGGATGGCGTCTATAACTATCTGGACGGCTGCCGGTACGATCCTGCCAAGGTCCAGCCAGGGATTTGCGGCTGCGGAGTGGCGGATACTGACACGGACGTTGATAGCACGCCAGACTGCTTCGATACCTGTCCAGTCGATCCAGCCAAGCATCAGCCAGGGATTTGTGGCTGCGGTGTAGCGGATACGGACACGGACGGCGACGGTACAGCCGACTGTCTTGACCTATGTCCCACGGATCTCACCAAGGTTCAACCCGGCCTGTGCGGCTGCAACGTACCAGAAGGGTGCCCGATGCCGTAAAGCTTAGCGGGATGTATCCGTAAATTCGTTTTTTGTAGGGGCGCAGAGGCTTAGCGGCTGCGCCGCACGCAAGGCAGCGCCCGGTGATTTACGGATAGATTGTTTATACATATCCGCGAAATGTTAGGGGCGTATAGGAGTTATACGCCCTGCTGTATGGTGAGTTTTCCTGACAGGGAACAGACAGACCTGCACCGGACCTTCCTGTGCAGATCTGACGGGGTGTGCTTAGACCTGTGCGCTTCCGCGAACTGTCTTGAGGATGAACAAAAGCACAAGCGCGCCCAAAAAGGCAACCAGAATACTGACTATGTTGATGCCGCTCACTTCGCCGCCGATGTCGAGAAGGTCGAGTATAAAGCCACCGATGAAGCCGCCGATGATGCCAACGATGATGTCTTCACCAAGTGACTGCTTCCTACTCGTGCGCATGACTTTGCTGGCAAGCCAGCCCGCAATTGCACCCACAATAATCCAAACGATGATACTGCCTATCATGTTCCCTCCTATTTGGAATTTCTCGTATTAGCGATTCTTGCCGTCTCGCGTGAGACAATTGTGTCTAAATGAATTCTAGTTCAAACTCAGCAAATCTACCATCTATTATTAACAGGAATCAGAGTAGGCTACTACCATATATCTCTAAAATATTCGGGCTAGGCGATATCTCTGTTCAAATTGGAGGGCAAATAGTTCGCCATGCGAGGTGTGATCGAACGAGGCGTGAGTGATAAGCCGCTGGTCGATGACCTCTTCAGGCGCATATTCCCCGCCGACAGATTATCCTGGCTCATGTGGGCGAATCTGTTGAAGTGTCAGCGGCTTGACCCCAATTGTCTAGGAGATTTCGGCTACCCTGCTGATCGAGGATGCGGCACGCAGAAAACCTCCCCGAACTTGCGCCGGGTGGTACGCCCGCATCCTATATCTTATTCTACTTTCTTCGTGCTTGATTATTTGGAAAACACGCTGTCTCACAGATCACACTTTTTTGCAGGGATATTCACCTAGCGACATCGCTATCCGCCGCTGTTTGACGCGGCTTACTTCATTGATCCGGAGGACGATAATCGTTGTACGTCCCTCTGGGCTAATCCCGGTCAGGGTTGCATCAGGATTGATCTGGAAATGCTCATCCCATTGTTGGTGACGAGGATCGTACAGCTTGGTTGCCTCACCTGTTGCTGGATCAAGTGCGGCGACATTCGACCCCTTGAAACTATTACATTTCAAACAGGCAAGACATAAATTGTCGGCATCATCATTCCCCCCATGCTTGATCGGGATGATGTGATCGACCTGGAATTTCGATAGACGACCATCCTGGGCGACACGGCAGTATTCGCAGCAATCGCCTGCTAACTCATGGATGGCCTGTCGCTGCTTATTCGTGATACTCACTCATCGGCCTGCCGTCGTTTGAGTTTGGTCTTGGCTTTGAGCAGCGCCATCATTTCGTCAGCACGCATGAAATCGAATAGCTCTTGCTGCTCGTCAAAGGTCAACTGCCCCTCACCGTTGCGTTCGACCAGTTTATCGACCCGCGCCTGTAAATCATCCGGCAGATGATAGGCGATGAGTTCTTCTGCTGTTGGATCGGATGCCAAAAAGTCGGTAATCACATCAAAAACAGTACGCGTCACTGTACCTGGCATGGTTGTTTCTCCAGTATTGTTTCTCTATTCTACCACTGTATCTCATGCCCTCCCCTTCTCCCCGAACCATGCGAAGCATGCCTTGCGTGGGAGAAGGGAAGCGAAACCTGTTTCGCCGGGTTGAGGGTTAGAACAGCCCCCAGTCGTTTAGCACGCCTTCTTCCGCCATCGACGGGTCCCACATGTCCATCCCAATCTCGATAGTCGTCGGCACGCCAAGCGCATCCTGCGCCTTGCGGCGCGTCATTTCCAGAAGCTGCGGCGCGTAGGGACAGAAGGGCGTCGTCATCAGCATGACGATGTGTGCCCGGTCATCGTGGATTTGAATCTCGCGGACGAGGCCGAGTTCCACGACGTTCAGTCCGATTTCGGGATCGACCACTTCACGCAGCGCTTCGCGCACCACTGCTTCTTTGTCTACCAACGGCGAGTTGTTATTCTGCTCGTCAGCCACGGTCTACTCTCCTTCTATACGCCTCTCGCGGCGCTCTAATGCTGTTCCTATGTTCGAACCGTCCAACTGCCTATAAAATACTACTGGAATCGGCCTGATCAAAAAGCCATTAATAATATCTAAGATTACCCTCTACTTTATTGACGCTTACTCCGGCGAATGTTATACTTATCACAGATTTTATTGCAAAAGATTCTCAATTGCGAGAAAATGGTGTCTCGCTTTTCTGGACTATTCTGGGGGATATCCCCGCCGCAGGGCAGGTAATCTCAACAAAGAGAGGAATGAAGATGAGTGCTGCGCTTGAAATCCGCAATCTGCATGTCAACGTCGAGGGTAAACCGATTCTACGAGGGGTGAACCTCGTCGTACAGCAGGGCGAAATCCACGCGCTGATGGGACCCAACGGCTCTGGCAAGAGCACGCTGGCGAATACCATGATGGGTCATCCCGCCTACGAAGTCACTGCCGGGCAGATCATTTTTGACGGCATCGATCTGCTAGACATAGAAACCGACGCTCGGAGCCGGATGGGCCTGTTTTTGGCCTTCCAATACCCGGTGGCTATTCCCGGCGTGACCCTGGCGAATTTCCTGCGGAACGCGGTGAATGCCCGGCGCAAGATGGAAAATCCTGAAGACAAGGGCATGCCGATCCCGGCGTTCCGCAAGATGATGCTGGAAAAAATGAAGATGCTCCAGGTGGATCCCGAATTTGCCGGGCGCTATCTGAACGAGGGCTTCTCTGGCGGCGAAAAGAAGCGCGCCGAAATTTTGCAGATGGCGATCCTGGAACCGAAGATCGCCGTACTGGACGAAACCGACTCCGGGCTGGATATTGACGCGCTGCGCATCGTATCGGAGGGCGTCAACCGCCTCTATGGGCCAGACATGGGCATGCTGGTTATCACCCACTACCAGCGGCTGCTCAATTACATCCAGCCGCAGTTTGTCCATATTATGCTGGAGGGGCGCATCGTAGAGAGCGGCGGCCCAGAACTGGCGCTGCACCTGGAAGAACAGGGTTACGATTGGCTCCGCGAAAAACAAAACGGCGACGGCAGCGAAGCCTAGCCACCCACATAGACACAGAGGAGCAAGTGGCGATGAGTGATGCAGATAAGCTGCAAGGCATGCGCGAATCCTACGCCGAACAATACGGTTTTCACGATCCCGACAGCCATGTCTTTAAGGCACGTAAGGGCCTGAACCGGGATGTCGTTGCCCAGATCAGCGAGATCAAGGGCGAACCGCAGTGGATGCGCGATTACCGCCTCAAGGCGTTGGAAATTTACCAGAGCAAACCCGTTCCCACCTGGGGGCCAGACCTGTCGGGCTTAAATGACGACGAGATTTACTTCTTCGTCAAACCGGCAGGATCAGAAGGCAGCAGTTGGGACGATGTGCCCGACAACATCAAAAAGACCTTTGACCGCCTGGGCATCCCCGAAGCAGAGCAGAAATTTCTCGCCGGGGCGGGCGCACAGTACGACTCGGAGATGGTCTACCACCGCATCCGGGAAGAACTGAAATCGCAGGGCGTCATCTTCAAGAGCATCGAACACGGCCTGCGCGATCATGAAGACCTGTTCCGCGAATATTTCGGGACGGTCATCCCCGCCCATGATAACAAGTACGCGGCGCTCAACGGGGCTGTCTGGTCCGGCGGATCGTTTATTTACGTCCCGCCAGGGGTCAAGATCGAGATGCCGCTTCAGGCCTACTTCCGCCTGAACACGGCCAGCATCGGGCAGTTCGAGCGCACGATCATCATCGTGGACGAAGGCGCGTATTTGCATTACGTCGAGGGCTGCACGGCCCCTGCCTATACCACCGAGAGCCTGCACTCCGGCGTGATTGAGATCGTCGTCAAGCGCGGCGCGCGGTCCCGTTATTCGACCATCCAGAACTGGTCGGATAACGTCTATAATCTCGTCACGCAGCGCGCGATGGTCTATGGCGACGCCAGCCACGAATGGGTAGACGCCAATCTGGGCAGCAAGCTCACCATGAAATACCCGTCCGTCTACCTGATGGAACCGGGCGCGCACGGCGAAATCCTGTCGATTGCCTTTGCGGGACGCGGGCAAACTCAGGACGCGGGCGGCAAGGCGATCCACGTCGCAGCGAACACCACCAGCCAGATCATCAGCAAATCGATCTGCAAGGACGGCGGGCGGGCCAGCTACCGGGGCTTGCTCAAAATCTACCCGGAAGCCCATCACGCCAAGAGCACGGTCGTTTGCGACGCCCTGCTGCTGGATGATCACAGTGAGTCGGATACCTACCCGTACATCGAGATCGAGAACCCGACGGTGACGGTGGGCCACGAAGCGACGGTCAGCAAGGTGGGCGACGATCAGCTCTTCTACCTGATGAGTCGCGGCCTGTCCGAAGACGAAGCGAACGCGATGGTCGTCAACGGCTTCCTGGAACCGCTCACCAAAGAACTGCCGATGGAATACAGCATTGAAATGAACCGCCTGATCCGCCTGCAAATGGAAGGCTCAGTCGGGTAACCTCACCCCAGGCGAAGCGGAGCTTCGCACCCCCTCTCCAGCAGCGACTGGAGAGGGGCAAAGCTGAACGGTGTTTTTCCGTTCAGCCGAGGTGAGGTGTTTTTGCGAACCGTATCACCAAAGAGAGGATCAACTGTGGCAACCCGCCGCCGTGTATCACGTGAATTTACCGCCCCGCCGCTCAGCCGGGCTGATGTGGAAGTCGCTGAGCGCCCGCACCCATGAACCGGATTGGCTGCGCCAGATGCGGCTGGACGCCTGGGACCTCTACGAGTCCCTGCCCATGCCCACCACCGCCGACGAAGCATGGCGGCGCACGGATTACCGCCACATCAATTGGAGCAGCGCTGGGCCGCTGAGCCAATCCGCGCCGGGCCGCTACGAGGATATCCCAGCCGCCAACCGCCAGCCGTTACTCGGTGATGAACAGGGCGCGCTGCTGGCCTTTGTGGATGATCAGCTTGTCCATCACGAAACGCACCCGTCCCTGGAAAAACAGGGCGTGATATTTCACCGATCTGCGCACCGCCGCCGCGCGAACATCCCGATCTGGTCCGGCAGCATTTGTTGACGCACGCCGTTCTGCCGAGTGCCGACAAATTCGCGGCGCTGCATGCCGCCCTGTGGACGCACGGCGTTTTTCTCTATGTGCCGCGCGGCAAGGCCATCGATCTCCCGGCGCACAGCATTTTTTACACGACCCGCCCCGGCATGACACTGGGCCATTTGCTCGTGGTGCTGGACGAAGGCGCGCAGATCAACTATCTGCACGAAAATCTCTCCCCCACCCTGGATAGTGACGCGAGTTTTGTCGGCGCGACCGAATTGATCGTCGGGCCGGGCGCGAATCTGAAGTTCGTCAATTTGCAGGACTGGGGCCGCCACATGTTCGACTTCACCCACCAGCGGGCGCGCGTCAACGACGATGCCCAGTTGGACTGGATCACCGGGCAGATGGGCGGCAAGCTGATCAAAGCCTTTATGGAGATCGAACTGGACGGCAAGGGAAGCTGGGGCCGCATGAGCGGACTCTATTTCCCGGACGGCGAACAGTTTATGGACCTCGACACGCAGCAGAATCACAACGCCGCGCACACCACCTCCGATCTGCTGTTTAAGGGCGTGCTCAAGGATAAGGCGCGCAGCGTGTGGCAGGGTATGATCAAGGCGCTGCCCGGTGCGCAGAAAACCGACGGCTTCCAGGCCAACCGCAATATGTTGATGAGTGAGGACGCTCGTGCCGACAGCATCCCAGGGCTGGAAATTCAGGCCGACGATGTGCGCTGCACCCACGCCTCCGCTACCGGGCAGATCGAGGAAGAATATATCTTCTACCTGATGGCGCGCGGCATCCCCCGCCCCGAAGCGGTCAAGTTGATCGTAGATGGCTTCTTCGTCCCGGTCCTGGATCGGATTCCCTTCCCGAACGTGCGCGAACGGATGATGGAACACGTCGAGCGCAAGCTGCTTGGGGCCGAGGCCGAATAATCCATGAGCCAACAGCCGGACCCCATCCGCGAATTTATCCTCGCCTCGCATTTCCAGTTGGACAAGGTGAAAGCCATGCTCGACGAGAATCCGGCGCTGCTGCGCGCGGCCTACCAGTGGGGCGAAAACGATTTTGAGGATGGACTCGGCGCGGCGGCGCACGTGGGCAACCGGGCCATAACCGAGTTTTTCCTGAGCCAGGGCGTTCCCTCGACTATCTGTGTCGCGGCGATGTTGGGCCGCCTGGATGAGGTCAAAGCCTATCTGGACCAGGATCCGGCGCTGGTTAACGCGCGCGGCACGCACGGCATTTCGCTGATGTTCCACGCGGCGATGAGCGGCAAACTCGATCTCGTCGATCTGCTCTACGCACGCGGCTGCACCGAAGGCTACGACGCGGCGCTGCACGGCGCGATCAATTTCGGACATACTGAGATGGTCGCCTGGCTGCTCGATCACGGTGCGACACGGCTGGACGTGCCGAACTTCCAGGGCAAAACACCGCTGGAACGAGCCGAAGAAGAAGGTTTGAGCGAGATAGCCGATCTGCTGCGGGCACGCGGGGCGACGGTTTAAACGAAGCACCCTTACGACGAAGTATTCCAGCGGGGCGGGCACAATAAACCCGCCCCACGCCATTTTTAGGAAATAGTATGATGTTTTTCTGTTTTATTGCTGCCAGATAGGACTGCTGCGGATTCGGGCAGCAGATAAAATCGGGCCTTGTTACAGGGCGCAGCGGCTCAGTTTCGCACGCCAGCAGCGCTCTCTTAATCATTAAGATTCTGAGCCAGAAAGCTCTACAATCTACCAGAGGCAGGCGTGAATGATGAAGATGACTGAGCTAAAAACTTCTCCCCTCGATATCCAGGCAATCCGCGCCGACTTCCCGATCCTGAACCAGGAAGCGCACCCCGGCAAGCGGCTGGTCTTTTTAGATTCAGCGGCCAGCAGCCAGAAGCCCCTGCCTGTGATCGAGGCTATGAGCGCCTATTACCTGCACGATCACGCCAATGTACACCGGGGCATTCATGTCCTGAGCGAACGCGCGACGGCTGTCTATGAAGCATCCCGCGACAAGGTGCAGCACTTCATCAATGCCAAATCGCGCCGCGAGATCATCTTCACCCGCAACACGACAGAGAGTCTGAACCTCGTCGTAGCCTCATGGGGGCGGCAGAATCTCGGCCCCGGCGATGTCGTCGTGCTGAGCGAGATGGAGCATCACAGCAATATCGTCCCCTGGCAGATTCTGGCGGCGGAGCGCGGCTTCGCGATCCGTTATATCCCTGTCACCGATGCGGGTGAACTCGATCAGGATGCCTACGCGGGCTTTCTGGCGAACGAAAACGTGAAGATGGTCAGCCTCATGCAGATCAGCAACGTGCTGGGCACGATCAACCCGGTCAAGATCGATGATTGCCCAGGCTCACGCGGCGGGCGCGCTGTTCATGATTGATGCCGCGCAGAGTGTCCCACACATGACCGTTGATGTGCAGGACCTGGATGTTGACTTCCTGGCCTTCTCTGGGCACAAGATGGCCGGACCCACCGGGATCGGCATTCTCTACGGCAAGCGCGCCCTGCTCGAAGCCATGCCCCCCTACATGGGCGGCGGTGACATGATCAAGCGCGTCACCCTGCAAGGCAGCACCTGGAACGAACTGCCCTATAAGTTTGAGGCCGGGACGCCCGCCATCGCGGAGGCGGTGGGGTTGGGCGCGGCAGTTGATTATCTGACCAGAATCGGCATGAACAACATTTCGCAGCACGAGCGCATCGTCGTGGCTTACGCGCTGGATCGTCTCTCCGAAGTGCCGGGGCTGCGCCTGTTTGGCCCCGCGCCAGAGAAGCGCAGCGGCGTCGCGACGTTCCTGCTGGCTGAGATGCACGCCCACGACCTCGCCCAACTGCTCGATGCGGACGGTATCGGTGTGCGGGCCGGGCATCACTGCGCCATGCCGCTCCACCATCGATTCGGTGTTGCCGCAACCGCGCGCGCCAGCTTTTACCTGTATAACACGACGGACGATGTGGACGCGCTCATCGAAGCGATCTACAATGCCCGCAAGCGTTTCGGACTGTAGCATCAACCTGTAGGGGTGTATGGCAATACGCCCTACTAATCGCGAGAAAAACAAACATGGACCTGTATCTTGAAAACATCCTGGATCATGGGCAAAACCCGCGCAACTTCGGCAAGCCGCTCGACCCGGCAGACCTGGATTATGACGACGAGAATCCCTTCTGTGGGGATCATCTGCACCTGACCGCCCAATTGGACGAGAATGGGCGGGTGAAAGCCGTCTCGTGGGAAGGCCAGGGCTGCACGATCAGCCAGGCGTCGGCCTCGATGCTCGGTGAAGAGATGATCGGCAAAACGTTGGACGAACTGCGCGGCCTGAGCAAAGACGAACTGCTCGAACTGCTGGGCATCCAGCTCAGCCCCACGCGGCTTAAGTGTGCCCTGCTGTCGCTAAAAGTGTTAAAGGCAGCAGCCTATGGCCTGGAGAACTGGTCGGAAGAAGACGACGAAGCATGAGTGTACAAACCAAACAAATCACGCCCGATCTGCAAACGATCCTGAAAGAGGCCGAAAACGAAGCGGCGCGGCGGCATGGCAATTATGTTGATGTGGAACACCTCGCCCTGGCCCTGCTCCGTTATTCATCGGGTGCGGCAAAAGTGCTGTTCGATCAGGCGGGTGTGGATACAAGCGCGCTGTACGCTGAGATTGCCGGGCAGATCGGCATGGAGCGCCCCACCTCGGCCCCGGTCAAAGGCTTGAGCAAAAGCGCGCAGGTTGTCATGGAACGGGCCGTGCGCGAATCATCCAGTCTGGGCCAGGGATCGCTCAACAGCGGCCATCTGCTGATGGGACTGCTTCAGGAATTAAATGGGGTCGTCCACGACGCATTTGCCGGGACATCCCTCACCTTCGACAGCGTGCGCGCCTACCTGCGTGATCATATCCCGGCCTCGGTTCCGGTCAGCACCAGTACGCGGGAACGGGTAACCAGCCGCCCGCCAGATGTGCAGCCGGACGATCCTAAAATTGTCGTGGTTCCCTTCCGCCAGGGCCGCGCCCGATCCGCGCCGCGGCAGGCGGGTCAGGCCCAGCCGCGCAGCCGAGCGCCCTACATTCTGGCAGCGGTGCTGGCACTGGTCCTCTATCTGGTATTTGTCCTGCCCGGCGATAGGCTCTTCACGTTTTCGGTAGTGGTCGTCGGCTGGATTTTCTCGCTCTGCCTGCACGAATTTTCGCACGCCCTGGTCGCTTATCTCGGCGGCGATTACACTGTGAAGGATAAAGGCTACCTGACCTTTAACCCGCTCAAGTACACCCATCCTATGCTCAGCATCGTCATGCCGCTGCTCTTTCTGGCAATGGGCGGCATCGGTCTGCCGGGCGGCGCGGTCTACATTGAGCGGCAGCGGTTAGGCGTGAACCCGATCATTGGCAAGAACCTGAGCTTCCGGGCGTGGAATTCCCTGGTCTCGGCAGCAGGGCCGTTTTCCAATATCGTCTTCACCATTGTGCTGCTCATCCCCTTCAAGCTCGGCATTTATAACTATACCGATCCGATCTGGTCGGCAGTGGCTTTTCTGGCGGAACTGCAAATCATATCCATCGTGCTGAACCTGCTGCCCATCCCGCCCCTGGATGGGTTTGGCATCATTGAGCCTTTCCTCGATACGCGCACGCAGATGCAGCTCCGGCAGTTCGGCGGCTTCAGTTTTCTGCTGCTCATCCTGATCCTGTGGACGCCGCTGGGCCACCCCTTCTGGCAGATGATCGAACACATTTCTGTCTCGGTTGGCATTCCACAATATCTGGTGTCCAAAGGATACTGGGACTTTATGTTTTGGCGGCCCCGCCAGTAAACCAGGAGTTTTCCCTTGACGCGCTTTGTTACGGTTGCTCAAGCGTCCGAAATAGCCCCCGGCGAACGCGAAATTTTTGACGTCGAGGGCTATTATGTCGCCGTCTTTAATGTCGGCGGCACGTATTATGCGATTGAAGATGTCTGTTCGCACGACGACGGCCCTGTTGCCGAAGGCGACCTGTTCGGCTACGAGATCGAATGTCCCGCGGCACGGCGCGCGCTTCGACATTCGCAACGGCAAAGTCACGCGCATGCCCGCCGTATGCCGATCCGGTGGTTCCCCACCCGCGTTGAGGGCAACGATCTTCAGGTTGGCTTTGAGGACTAGAACGTTCTTCTACTCGCTCTTTTTTGTATCCTCTACCGTTCGGACCGAACCTACCTGGCTAGAACTGATTTGGTCCGAACCTGTTTGCGCCGGGCCAGTCTGGCCCGGACTACTGGTTGGGGCGGGAGCATCTGTAATCGTGCCCTTGACCTCGACATCGGCTTTGGGTTTCTCGACCTGCGGTTCAGGCGTGGGCATACCGGCCTTGATCAGCGCCTCATATTCGCGCAGCCGCTCCATCTGATCCGGCAGGATGCGGACAAAAGGCCGAACCTGGATGATCTGTTTGACGGCATCGTCAACAGGCAGCCCTTCCGCGATAAGATAGGCCGCAGCCAGTGATGGTGCACGCCCTACCCCGCTCGCGCAGTGAACATAGACCTTACCACCAGCGCTGATGATCCCCCGGATAAACGCGACGCCTTCCTGAAGCTGCTCCAACGTGGGCGCGGTATTATCAATCGTCGGCAGATAGCTGTATTTGGTCAGGGCGAGGCCGTGTTCCTTATCATCGAACTCGGCCCGCATACTGACCGATGCGTTGACGCCCGCCTTCTGCAGGGTTGCCAGTCCCCGCCGCCCATACTGCGGTCCCACATACAGATTCGGCGTGATCCGGCTGTAGCGAAGCGGCACATGGCCCGTAACGCGCGCCGTACCAACCGCGTAGAGCCATAAAAAGGTGGTCCTCACGCCCTGCACGCGCAGGCGGCGAACGATAATGATCACGAATTCACGAGCAAGCCAGAGTATTTTTTTAATCGATTGCATTCTATTTCCCATCTGGAACAAGGATCTGGACAGCCTGAGGCAGCACCGATATCGTCACCGGGGTAGTGCCAAACTCTTCCCCGTCGATCACCACTGGGCGAGGCGGCTGAACCCGCAGCCTGACCTCGCGGCACTGCCAGTGTTGAGAAAACGAGGTCAGCTTAATGTTGCTGCCAACAGCCTCCAGGATCGACTTAAAACTGCCATCGAAGATAAAGACATCCAGCAGACCATCGCAAAAACTGACATCCGGCGCAAACTGAAACCCGCCGAGCCCGCTGCCCACGGCGGCGGAATTGGCTACCATGCAGGCCAGCCCCTGCCCCTCAACCTCCTGGCCATCGATGGTGAGATCGAAGGTGAGTGGGTCCGCATTCGCCAGCGATTTGAGACTGGCGATCACATAAGCCAGATTACCAAACTTGTCCTTATCCTCGCGGCTGGCTTCATCGACAATTTCCGTCACAAGCCCTACGCCTGCCCGCAGCATAAAATAACCGGGACGGTCCGGCTGGCTGTCTTGAGCCGCTTTTCCAACATCCACAGACTGAAGAGTAGATCCGCCAAACAGCAGAGCAAGCGCCTCGGTCAGATCCATCGGGATGTTCAGTTGGTGGGCCAGCGCATTTCCGGTTCCCCCTGGCACAATCGCCAGCGGAACCTTACTGCCGATCAATCCGTTCATCACGTCCTTGACCGTCCCGTCGCCGCCGTAGGCCACGACCAGATCAACCCCCGCGCGAACAGCCTCCTGGGCGAACCGTTTGCCGTCGCCATCCCGCTGCGTCGTCTCTGTACTCCACGTCGCATCATGCGCGCCCATGACCTGCTCAAGCGTCTGAAAGATGGGCTGCGGTTGCCCCGACGCCGGATTCACAATAACGCTGATTTTGCTGAACATGCGATACCGCCCTCCCTCTTTGATATTTAGCGATTATATCAACAAGGGGCTTCGATTTGGGTCTATCACACAACACCCGAACGGCAGACTTCGCGGTAAAATCTACGCTTTACGAACCCACGAGGAGGCAAGACGATGGCACTCTTTCGTTATGATCCGGCGGTGCTGGATCGCTTTCCGACGATTCGCGGCGGCATGATCTGGGTACACGGCGTGCATAATGGCCCCACCCCTCCCGACGCTGCCGAAGCCTACCGTGCCGAGCAGCAGGCTGTGATCGAGCGGATCGGGGAAACGCCGCTCTCCGAACTGCCCAGCCTGAACGCATGGCGGCGGGCGTTCAGCGCGTTTGGCGTCAAGCCGACTCAATATCGCAGCGCCGCCGAAGCCCTGCTGCGCCGCCTGACCAAACAGGGCGATATCCCCAGCCTCAATCTGCTGGTGGACCTGGGCAATATGATCAGCATCCGCTACGGCCTGCCGATTGCCATGCTCGATCTGAGCCGGATCGCCCCCCCGATCACGGTGCGGCTGGCCAGCGGGGGCGAAGGCTTTACGACGCTCGATTCCGGCGAAGTGGATCACCCCGCTCCCGGCGAAGTCATTTTCACCGACGAAAAAGGGCTGGTCGTAGCTCGCCGCTGGTGCTGGCGTCAGAGTGACGAAAGCGCCGCCCGTGATACCACTACTGAATTACTGGTCACCATTGAGGGCCATCACCCCGCCGCCGAAACCGACGTTCGCGCCGCGATGGACGATCTGAGCGCGCTGCTGGCACGATATGCAGCGCCCGGCACCATCCGATCCGCCCTGCTCTCGCCCAGCAATCCCGTTTTTGCGCCCGACGAGGGGGCATAGGGGTGCTGCTTGCCTGCGTGCGTGCGGAGCGAAGCCGCGCCATCTAAACGCGAACAGACTCTGATCTGCTGGCGAATAACGGCGACAGCCTCGGCGGGATAGGCGGGCAGATCCGCGAACAGCCCCTCCACCAGATCGAGCATGGCGCAGGCCGCTTCGGGCACGGGCAGCAGCAAAATCAGGTTCAGGTCCGCGCCGATCGCTGGATAGGCAAACTCGAAGCGCCGCACCGGATCGAGGTTATCGAGCACGTCACGCTGCGGCGGCAGGTTGTGTCCGATCAGTTTCGCCAGGTGATGCAGCGCTCCCACCTTGACCAGCCAATGCCCGCTGAGATGTTCACCGCGAGCATAGCGCCCGGTGCCCACCAGCAGATTCGTCAGGAACTGGCCGATCTGGTGTTCGTCGTCGTGGTAGGATTGCTGCCCCTGGACCGTCGTGATCGCCCGCAGATCCTCCACGCGCTGGGCCATATTGCTCCGGTCGATCAAAATGCGGCAGGTATTAATCCGCATGAAGTTCAGTTCTTCGGGATCAAAGATGGCAAATTCGAGTAGATGCCCGCTCCGGTACACCACTTTCAGGCCGTGATCGGTTTCGCGGAAGGCCAGCACAATCTGATCCTGCTCCGGCAGCCAGTGCAAATCCGTGCGAAACAACTCCGCATCGGACGTGACAATCACGGCGAAGTCATGATCCGACCACTGATCCGGCTGGTGGTGCGTCGCTGCCATCGACCCCACCGCCAGCAGCCCGATCACGCGCTCATCGCGTTCCAGGTTCGTGCGCAGCGCTTCGGTAAAGGCCTGATACTGTTCTGGATTCATTTATCAGTCTCCGATCTGGATGCAAAGTGTATTTAAATCGCCTTCACTCAAGAATCCCTCAGCCGCCGATGCTACGCCAATTTTGTAGGACGCAAAAACGATGGCTTTTTTCAGCGCGGTATAGGGATCGTGAGTTGCGTTATAAAAATGGACGAAGCAGGAGAACAGCGCGTCCCCTGCCCCAATCGTATTGACCACGGGGCGCGTATAGACCGCCGGGAAGCGTTCCACAAAGTTATCCCGCCGCACCGCCAGCAGCGCACCCTTCGATCCCAGCCCGACAACTGCGATCTCCGTGCCGTAGCGATTCCACAGGCCGCGCACCCAGTCTTCCGGCGAGCACGGCAAATGCTCATCGCTCATGAACAGAATTGAGGCGCCAGCCATAAAGTCGCGATCATAGCCATCATCCAGATTCCCTATCGCGTGAACATCGGTCGCAATCGTCACGCCGCGATCGCGCATCTGCCAGAGGAACGGGCGCGAGTAATTGATGTTACATAAGACGGCCAGCGTGCATCCAGCCGCCGCCTGCTCAAACAACACCTGCGGATAGGCACGATTTTGGATATCTTTCAGGTCCACGTTGATCTGCCGCCGCCCGCTTGGGTCATAGAGAATCACGGAGCGCGGCGTCTGCTCCAGGTCGTCAATGACACAGCCACTGGGAACCTGATCCTGGCGCAGTTTGGCATACACCATCTTACCCAGCAGATCTTTGCCCGTCAGCGAGACGAAGCTCACTGAACTGCCCAGCACGGTCAGCGCCTTCGCCACGTTATAGCCCACGCCGGATACATCCGTATTCACGCCGAAAAAAGGGTAGCGCACCGGGCTGTATTCAATGGGGAAGCCTTCGACCAACACCGTCGTTTCAATGTTGATCAGGCCCGAAACCAATATTTTGCTCACACGAATAACCCCCTCATTTATAGCGAGCTATTTTGTTCACAAGGTTTATGAACGGTAGGGGCTGGGACAAGCGCAGCCGCCCTGCCCATCTTTTTTCGGTTCTTCTAGCACGACAAGGGGCGCGATCCAGGCATCGAAGATGCACAGGATCGGGGGTGAGGTAAACCATTTGCCCTCGGCGACGCCCTGCCGAACGCCTATTTTCATCCCATTATGGTGTCGCGTCCGGCGCAATAGCTGGTTCCGCGGTGAAATATCTTTTCTTCTCTTGCTTTTCCTCTGCGTTCTCCGCGCTCTCCGCGGTGAAGCTGTTTTTTCTTTTTCCATGCCTCACACCAAGTGAGAGCGGGCTTAATCGCCCGCCCTCAATTTCAGTTAGTAGCGGAAAACCGCCGCAATCGGATCGTTAAACGGCATCTGATCGGGCGGCACAGTGTAGACCTTTCCCCCGTTCAGATAGGTTCGGACGGCAGCGAGATCGAGCAGGTCTTGCACATCGGCCCGCCCATCCTCCGCGATCTCCATTTCGTAGCTGAACGGGTCGAACGTGCCCCACTGCCGCACGCCGGACGGAACAAACAGCGCAGCAATCCGCCCCTGGTGCGCGGCGATCAACACGGTTTCCAGGTCGTTGGAGGCTTGGACAGCGCCCCGCCCTGCCAGATCGCGATAGCGCATTTCCTGTTCGCGGCGCTGCGCATCAAAAATCGGTTTGACCAGTTCCCAGGCACGCTCGTGCAGGTCTTTGACATGCACACCTTCCGGGTTCCCGGTCAGCCCGTCGTCCACCAGATGGCGGTAGCGGCTCGCCTCGCGGTAGATCGGCAGCAGATATTCCACGCCCGCCAGCACCAGGGGACTCTCCCGTCCCTCCAAAAAGTCTGCAATGCCGCCATCGATAATCTGAAAGTAGCGCAGGAGCCGAGTTCTGACATTTTCGTCTTCATCGCCGCCGCGCCCATAAAATGCGCCGCCGGAGTCGCCACCCTGCGCGCCGCCGGGCATAAACCGGGTCATTTTTTCGGTATCGTCATACTGTAAGGCTTCCGACAGATTCTCCGGCATTTCTCCCAGGTCAACTTCCTGGATAGTGTGGTCAGTCCCTTCCAGCAGCCGGATACTCATTCTGGCTGAGGGCCAGGACATAAAAAACGGGCCGCTCATTCAGCAGCGGCAGCAGCCGCTTGAGATGGAAGCGCTGTGTGACCACGACGAGTTCATCAAATGGCATGGGCAGCCGGAAGGTGCGCAGTTGATCTGGCCCCAGGAACAGAGCTAATCCGTCGCTCTGGTGCCGCCAGAAGTCAGTATCACTCAGCACCTCGGCAGCCGGAGCCAGGTAGTCAGCCGCATCCGAGCGCCGCAGCCCCATTTTGATCAGGCGCTCTTCCGCATTGCGCAGCAGATTTTTGAATCGGATAGGGTTTTGTAGTATCTCCGATCCCGCTCGAACGGTGGGCATATAGATCGATACACACCACTCTCCTTGTGTCTCCAATAGAGTCCTTAGATCGTCGGGTGTTAAAGAGTCCATCGCCAGCTCCTTTATTTCCAGCTGTCCTCAGACCCTAACGAATTCTGGAAAAGAATGCAAGCTTTTCTTCGCTCAGAAAGGCTCTATAATAAATGCAGATTCTGTTGGACCTAATCACCAGGAAGGAAAGTGACCTGTGCCCGCACGCGAACGCTTGTCTCGTACCGAACAATATCTGGCGTATGTCATCGGCGCGGGGATTGCCCTCGCCATCATCGCGATGCTGCTCACCAGCCTGGGAACCATTGCCAACTCGGATATCACAACCAGTTTGCTGCTCGTCGGATTAGCGATTGCCGCTGTTGGCATCGCCGCGTGGCTGATCATGGTCCGTCCTTGGGAGCGTTTTGACGACCTGAAAACGCCTCACTATACCGGGCATGGCTCCAGCGCCGCTGTCCCCCCTGCCCCGGAAACGGCCCACGATATTGCCCTGGGCGATGCCGTGCCAGCCGGAGCCGGACGCATGGAACCCCCTGCACCGCGTGCGGTTGACGTGCCCGAACCTGTCGCGACTGAACCGGCTGCCCCCGAACCTGCCGTCTCAGCCGCAGCGCCGGAACCCGTCCAGGCGGTCGTGGAGGAACCCGAACCGACCGCACCAGCCGAAGTAATGGGCGGCGAACCAGCTCCTGTCGTCGGGGAGCCGCGTATCGATGACCTGACAATCATCGAAGGCATCGGCCCGAAGATCGCCGGGGCGCTCTATGACCTGGGGATCACGTCCTTCGCCCAGGTTGCCGCCGCGTCACCCGCCGAATTGGAAGAAAAAGTGAAGGGGCATGGCGTGCGGATGGTCGGTCACGCCAACACATGGCCCGCTCAGGCCCAGTTTGCCCAGGATGGTGATCTGACCGAACTCGAAGAACTGCGCAAGCGGATCAAGGCCGGACAGCGTTATGACGACCTGCTCCAGATCGAAGGCGTCGGCCCGCGTTCGGCAGCGGCGCTGTACGGCGTTGGCATCCGCACCTATGACGATCTGTCCCATGCCGCGCCCGATACGCTGCGCTTCGCCCTCGATAACGCCGGACTGCGCCTGGTCGATCCTGGCACATGGTCCGAGCAGGCCAATCTGATCGTGAAGGGTGATCTGACGGGTCTCAAGACCCTGCAAAATCGTCTGCGCGGCGGACGCCGCTAATGAACATAACGGCCTGAGCTTTCCACTCAGGCCGTTTTTTCTCTCTTTTGTACCGGACTATCTCCGCGCTCTTTGCGGGTCAGTAGCTGCACTCATAGATAATCGTCTGGCTGAAGTGCTGGATTTCGTGCGAGCAGTGATCCTCAAAGAACTGGTAGACCGCCGACAGGTCTGCCACGTCACGCCGCCCGCCCTTCAATTCCCAGGCGTCGCGCCGTAGAGCGTCCAGCGGTGGGATGCGCTTGCCATCCGTCACCGCGCTGTCCACAATGAGTGCTGGTTTATTCTTTTCCAGGTCGCGGAGCAGTTCCTTGATATGCTTCTCACTGCGTTTTTCCGGCACGATGAACGCATAACCGTAGGTGTACTGGCTTGGGCTGTTGCGATCCGACTGGAAATTGATCGCCGTCGTCGCCCCCCAGACCAGCACCGTATCGCCCGGTCTGGTGTGGGTGATCACATAATTCGCCACCACCTTGTTCAGCACGGGGCGCGTCACGTCCCAATCGGCTCCGTGCAGGCGGATAATGCCCATGCCAACGGTTCCTGTACCCATCACAGCCAGCAGATAAGCCGACGCGCCGCCCAGGACCAGATACGAGGCCCAATCCGGCCAGCGTTCTCGCCCCGGCACCATCGCCAGTCCGGTGATCACCAGCAGGATCAGCGCCGGGATCATCGTCGTATAATAGTGCTCGTAGGCCCGGTAAGTGATATTCGCCAGCCCCAGGTCCAGCAAAAAGGTCAGGCCCGCCCAAACTGACAGCGTCGCGACTGCCGCCGCGCGCTGGCTGCTGTATCGTTTCACCCCTATGCGCCGCATGATCACCAGCACAGCCGCGATCAGGAAGGGAACCACCGGGCCAATCACAGCCGGGGCGACACTGCCTGAGGCCGTCATTTCGAGCGTATCAAAAAAGGACACGCTGTGCCCGCTGACCCACTTATGAAAGGATCCCGCCGAGAGGAATGTTGCATCGGCGGCTTCGCCCAGAATGCCGTTGCTATACAGATACAGCGCGACGACAGCCAGCCCGCTCAGCCCGCCCGCGATCATCGATCCCACGCCCAACGCGAAGCGGCGCAGGGGGCGCACCACCGGATGGTGGGCCAGCAGAATGGCAGGAATATAGGTCAGGGCGACGGCAACGGTAGTCTGCTTATACATGAAGGCCATGCAAGCCGACAGGCCCAACAGAAATCCGGTGGAGAACCGGGGAACGCGCAAGAATTGAAACCCCAATGCGAAACACGCGATCTGCCAGGGCAGCGCATACGTTTCGGTGAAATTCGTATCCCAGATCAGCAGCGGGCTGCGCGACAACAAAATGAGCAGCGTTGACCCCAACCCGGCGACCAGCCAGCGGCGGTCGAAGCGGCGCACCAGCCAGAACAAAATCAGCGAAGCGGCAAACACACTGCCGGTATCCACGAACCAGATCGCCCAGCGGGTCGTGCCAAACAGCAGAAAAGCCAGCGCGTCCAAATAGTAGACGCCGGGCGGCTTGTTGTCCCATAAATCGCGATACGGCAGGCCGCCTTCGCGAATCATTTTGCCCGTATAGGCAAAAATGCCGCTGTCACGCCCCTGCCCAATCACGGACGGCGCATAACGCAGCGAAAGCACAACGGACAGTGCCAGGAAAAAGAGGACCGTCCCGCCGCCGATCAGCCAGGCGAGCAGCCGGGGATGCCTTTGCAGGCGTATCAATAGGGTTTCACGCGGATAAGGCGCAGACTCGATCACGGTAGGGGATAGCTCCTCGCTGTGGCAGAAACCAGGCGGCGCGAAAATCGTCTCACGCCGCCCAGGCTGGAATCATATCACCTGCCCGCGCTTATTTCAACGCTAGGCAGAGGTGCTCTTGAGCAGTTCCGCGACAGCCGTTCGTTCTTCTAACAATTCGTTCGTGGTTATCTCCAGTTTCTGGCGAGCAAAACTGCTCAGCGTCAGGCCCTTGACGATCTCGACCTGCCCTCCGCCAGCCGACCGCAGCGGGAAGGAAAAAACGAGTCCTTCCGGCATGCCATACGGGTTGCCATCGGAGAGAATCGCCCCGCTGAACCAGTTGCTTTCCGGCGTGACCGACAGTTGGCTCTGCAGGTGATTCACAACCGCGTTCGCGGCGCTGGCCGCGCTGCTCTTGCCACGAGCGTCAATAACCTGTTTGCCGCGCTGCTGGACGAACTGCAAAAAGTCGTTTTGCAGCCAGTTCTGATCTTTGATCACATCGGGCGCGGGCAAACCGTTGATGGCGGCATGCTCAAAATCGGGCAGCATCGTCGGGCTGTGATTGCCCCAGATCGCCAGTTTGTTGACCGCCGTCACCGGGACGCCTGCTTTGATGGCAAGCTGCCACTGGGCGCGGTTCTGGTCCAGGCGGGTCATAGCCAGCCAGCGATCCGCCGGGACATCTGGCGCGCTCTTTTGAGCGATCAGTGCGTTCGTATTGCAGGGGTTGGCGACGACCAACACCCGGATATTGTTTGCCGCGTGCGCGTTGATGGCCCGGCCCTGCGCGACAAAGATCGGCGCGTTGTCTTTGATGACATCCGCCCGTTCCATGCCTTTGCCGCGCGGCTTCCCGCCGACCAGGATCGCCCAGTTTGCATCTTTGAAGGCGACATTTACATCACCTGTGGCAACCACCCCTTGCAGCAGCGGGTAGGCGCAGTCTTCCAGTTCCATCACGACACCACGCAGCGCGTCGATAGCCTCAGGCACTTCCAAAATTTGTAGAATAACGGGTTGATCGGGTCCAAAGGTTTCACCATTCGCCAGGCGAAACAACAAACTGTAACCAATTTGACCCGCCCCGCCGGTAACAGCCACACGGATCGGTGCTTTCACGTTAGGCACTCCTTTTGTGAATAATAGACAAGCCGCACTGAGATTATAGCCAAGAGAACACCACATCGTGAACAGAAGCGCGAAATTCGTAACCCATATTGATTAGCGACTTAAGGCTTTATCCTGTTTTCCTATGTGGTATACTCTGCCACAGTGTAGACCCTAATCGAAGATGAAAAGCTATGTTCCAACCCGTGCTCGATCTCAGCGGCGGCATGACGATGGTCGTCACTGATCTACATGGAGATCGCGACGCATTTGATCGCTGCCTCGACCTGTTCCACACATGGCGCGCGCGTGGCGACGTCCAGCGGCTCATGTTCCTGGGTGACCTGATTCACGGCTACCATGAGGCCGCCGACGACGCCAGCCTGGATATGATCCTGGACTTGATCGCGCTGCGTGACGACCTGGGATCAGACAGCGTGGTGGTGGTGCTGGGCAACCACGAAATGCCGCATATCTACGGCGTCACGCTGTCCAAAGGCCCGCTTGATTTCACGCCGCGCTTTGAACATGCCCTGGGCAGCCACCGTGAACAGGTGCTCGCGTTTTTTGAAAGCCTGCCCCTCTTTGTCCGTTCGGCGGCAGGAGTCCTTTTCTCTCATGCTGGCCCCTCGCGAGAAGCGATCTCTCAGATGAACGCGCTGTTCGAGTTTGATCACCGGGCCATTCTGCATGAAGCGGACACCATTCTCAGCCAGTCCGACGATCTGCCGAGTCTGTACCGGCAGTACGGGGTGCTCAACGGCGTCCCTTATGACGAAATGGCCCGCCGCTATCTGGCGATCAATGGACCCGCCGACCCGCGCTATCCCCACCTGCTGCGCGCCTTTCTGATCGGGCAGCAAAATAAACAGTTCCAGATGCTGTGGGACGTGCTGTTCAGCCAGAATGAGGGGGGTCTCCAGGCAGAAGCCTACCAGAAAATCTGCCAGCGCTTCCTCGATGCATTCTCGGCAGATGCGCCCGCCCCTCAGTGTGTGCTTGCCAGCGGGCACATTGCTGTGCGCGGCGGACATAAGATCGTCAACCCATACCACCTGCGTTTCGCCAGCGCCGCCCATGCTCACCCGCGTGAGGCCGGGCAGATTCTGCTGGTCGATCTGGCAGCGCCGGTCCGGTCCGCCCAAGAGCTTGTCGCTGGCCTTCGTAATCTGTTCGACTGCGATCCATCGTTATTATAGGAAACTGCATTTATGACAACACGTGTATGGTGTATCCGGCATGGTGAAACCGCCTGGAATGCGTCTGGACGATGGCAGGGGCACGCTCCGGTCCCCCTCAGTCCGGGCGGCCTCCAACAGGCGGAACAACTCGGCGCGTACCTGGCCCAAACCCGCACCCCCATTGATGTGATCTACAGCAGCGATCTGCTGCGCGCCCGGCAAACCGCCAACGCTGTCGCTGCCGCCCTGCATTTGCCGATCCACACCGACCCGCGCCTGCGCGAAGTAGACCTGGGCGACTGGCAAGGCTTGACCCTGGAAGAAGCTAAGGCCTGGGACCCGGACCGTTATGCCGCCTTTTCCGCCGATTGGCATAGCGTCGCCACGCCCAACGGCGAATCGCGCAACGAGCTTAAAGTGCGCGTGCGTGCCGCCTTTGACGACATCACCGAACGCCACCGCGATCAGATGATCGCCCTGGTCAGTCACGGCGGGACGCTGGGGATGCTCATCGAAAGTCTCTTCGGCCCCATCGAACGCCCGTCGCTCACCAACACCTCTTTAACCATTGTCGAAAGTGACGATCACACGCAGCCCTGGAATCTGGTAAAAATAGCGTGGTCCCCACACCTTGAAGAATCGCCTCTGGGCGAAACGTGGTGACAGTTCTGGTGTTCATATGCAGAGATTGGTGCCGCTGGTCATTCACTGCCGCTTTCGTTAAACTTTACACAAGCCGCGTCACACGAAGCTGAACATCCCTGACAAATCACTATGGAGGCAACTGTTTTATGTCTGAGGAATACCGCAGCACCTTTGGTCTGGACAATCATGGATTCAGCAACCTGGAACGCGAATATTGGAACCTGACAACTCCGGCTCTCTATGAACAGGCCGTCCGCCACCGCGAAGGCGTGGTCGCGCACCTCGGCCCCCTGGTGGTACGCACCGGCGATCATACCGGGCGTTCGCCCAACGATAAATTTATTGTGCGTGAGCCATCCAGCGAAAACAAAATATGGTGGGGTGATATCAATCGCGAGTGCACCGAAGAAAATTTTGATCAGATGCACCGGCGTATGATGGCTTATTTCCAGAACCGCAGCGTTTTTGTCCAGGATTGTTACGCCGGGGCCGATCCAGCATTTCGCGTCCCCATTCGCATCATCACCGAAGAAGCATGGCACAGCATGTTCGCGCGCAATATGTTCGTGCGCGTCACCGATCCCGATCAACTGCGCCGCCATGTGCCCGAATTTGTCGTGATCTCAGCGCCCGGCCTCTCTGCCATGCCCGAGCGCGACTGCACCACGTCCGGCGCGTTTATTCTGGTTCACTTCGGGCGCAAGATAGTGCTGATCGGCGGCACGCGCTACGCGGGTGAGATCAAGAAGTCGATCTTCACCCTGATGAACTACCTCCTGCCCCAGCAGGGCGTGATGTCGATGCACTGCTCGGCGAATTATGGCGAAAATCGGGACGATGCGGCCCTGTTCTTCGGGCTGAGCGGTACGGGCAAAACGACGCTCTCCGCCGATCCGACGCGCACCCTGATTGGCGACGACGAACACGGCTGGAGCGACAACGGTATTTTCAACATCGAGGGCGGCTGTTACGCCAAAGTGATCAATCTCTCTGCGACAGGCGAGCCGGAAATTTATCAGGCAACGCGCATGTTCGGGACCATTCTCGAAAATGTCTCGATTGACGCGCTGCGCCGCCGTATCGATTTGAATGACGATCAACTCTGACCGAAAACACCCGCGCCGCCTATCCGATCACCCACATTTCCAATGCGGACTTCGCGGGTATCAGCGGGCATCCGAAGAATATTATCTTCCTGACAGCGGATGCCTTTGGCGTCTGCCGCCTATCGCACGGCTGACCGCGCACCAGGCCCAATATCATTTCCTGGCGGGTTACACGGCCCGCGTCGCCGGGACGGAACGGGCGTCACCGAGCCGAAAGCGACGTTCAGCACCTGCTTTGGCGCGCCGTTTATGCCGCTCCAACCAACCGTCTATGCTTCCCTGCTGGCGGATCTGATTGCAGAAGCACAACGTCGCAGTTTGGATGATCAACACGGGCTGGACAGGCGGCCCCTACGGAGTCGGCAGCCGCATGAAGCTGGCCTACACCCGCGCCATGGTTCAGGCCGCGCTCAGTGGACGCCTTGATAACACAGAAATGTCTATCGACCCGGTTTTCGGCTTCGAGATTCCAAAGTACGTCCCGGATGTGCCGGACGAGGTCTTGAACGCCCGCAGCACATGGCCGAACCCCGCCGATTACGATGCCCGCGCCGCCGATCTCGCCGCGCGTTTCGCCAAGTATATGCAGCAGTTCGAGGGCTATATGTCCGAGGACGTCAAGGCTGCCGCGCCGAAGGTTCCGGTACACTAACTTCGCAGGCAGGCAGCGCCCGGTCATCCAGCACCCCACAGCAGACGCTGTGGGGTGTTTTTTATTCCAGCACCGTTTCTAAAGCGCCATACGAGATCACATCGTTGATACGCTCGACAAACCGGATGTGGTCGGGAACAGGGCTTGCCAGCGAACCAAGCAGAATAATAGGCATCAGGTCAACGTCTTCCGCCCCAACACAGGTCGCCAGAACGCAGTACTCAGCACAGTATCCGGTAATGATCACGGTATCCACGCCCATCCCGCGCAGGCACTCGACGAGCGGAGTCTTGTTGAACGCGTTCCCGTAGGTCTTGTGAATGTGTACATCCGAGGGAAGGATCGCCAGCGACTCAGGCAGATCAAACCCTTCCTCGCCGGGTTCCAGGTGATCCGTTGGGTTGAGGTGTTGGACACTGATGATCGGCAGACGCCTTTCCCTGAACAGCGCGACAGCCGCGTTGATGGTCTCGATGGCATCATTAAGTGACTGCGTCGTTGCCGGGCCGAAAAACTGTTTTTGAACATCAATGACAAGCAAAGCGGGTTTCATTAAAAAACCTCCTCAGGTTTAATCCACAATCGCCGTCGCAAAGCCGCCCCGTAGGAACAGCCGAATACTGACTGTGCAGAAGATGGCGGCCTTGAGCTTATGGTCGTTCATGGCTTTTTTCTCACGTTTATCTTCAATATAGTACTTAAAGTTCAACTTTAAAGGAGTATTTTCTTGAGCATGCCGGGTGTATGATAAGAGTAGACCCAATGTCTACGGGCGCTCCCGTCTGTAATAGCCTTCTCCGAGTTTTGGGCCAGCAGCGAGGTTGGCACAAGGTTAGGAAACGGTGAGTCATGAAACCGTTTTAGGGGGGTAGACAGGGTCGCCACGACGAAAGAGTGATCAACTAATTTTTTCCAAAGGTTTGTTAGTTAGTGGCTAACTCGCTCCCAAATCCGTAACCGTGTTTAGATAATCAGCTTTCGCGATCTGCTCGCGCAGGCGGTTGATCACCTGCAGCACGCCGCTTTCATCTTCATAATACCAGTTTTCCCAGCCGTTGCAGCCAGGAGCACCTGCCAGCAGCGATCCCATCTTATGAATCGAGCCGCGTTCGCCGCCCACCTTCAGCGATCCGTCGGCCAGGATCACCGCCGCCTTGTCGCGCTTCTTGCGGAAATAGAGCGTCTGCCCCGGCAGCAGCAGCCCGTTTTCGAGCAGGCTGCTAAAGGGGATGCGCGGCTTACTGCTCCGCGACTCCATCCTGCCGAAGATTTCGTCATTGCCCTGCGGAGCCTGGATGAACTCAATCCGTGCGCGGGCAGCCTGGATATACGGCTCCTCTCGCTCGATGCCAACGAAATGCCGCCCCAACTTCTTGGCAACCGCGCCCGTCGTGCCCGTGCCAAAGAACGGATCAAGCACCACATCGCCGGGGTTAGAACTCGCCAGAATGACGCGGTAGAGCAGCGCTTCCGGCTTCTGCGTCGCGTGCAGTTTTTTGCCGTCTTCCGCCAGTCGTTCCGGCCCGGTGCACAGCGGAATTTCCCAATCGCTCCGCATCTGCTTTTCGTCGTTCGCCATCTTCATCGCGTGATAGTTGAACGTGTAGCGTTTCTGGTCCTTCGACTTTTTACACCACAGCAGCGTCTCGTGCGCATTCGTGAAACGCACGCCGCGAAAGTTGGGCATGGGGTTGCGCTTGATCCACACAATATCGTTCAGAAACCAGAATCCCAGGTCTTGAAGAATAGTCCCGACGCGGTAAATGTTGTGGTACGAGCCGATCACCCAGATCGTTCCCGTATCTTTCAGTACGCGTTGGCCCTGCGCCAGCCATTCCCGCGTGAACTGGTCATAGGCGGCAAAATCGTCAAAATGATCCCAGTCGTCCGTGACAGCATCAACAACGGTCAGATTGGGCCGGACCAGCGTATTTTGAAGCTGAAGATTGTAGGGGGGATCGGCAAAGATCAGATCGACACACTTATCCGGCAGCGCGGCTAACACGGTGCGGCAGTCACCCTGGTAAATGGTGTCGATCTGTAACGGTTCATGCCCCATCAGGACTCGCCTCTCGTGCGCCTAATAAACACTTGTTCGATTGTAGACCGATCAGCCGAAACTGCGCCAGGGCGCTACTCCTGAATGTCCTCGGCGCGGCCCCGCAGCACTTTACGGTAAGCGGTCTGCTGGCGATAGACCTGCATGCCTACCCGCTCATAGAGACCCACCGCTCCCGTTGCGTTAGCCGCATCGACATTCAACCCGGCGACGGTCATGCCGCGCGCTTTGAACCGGGCGAAGCTTTCCCGCAGCAGCGCCGCGCCGAGTCCCTGTTTGCGCCAGGGAGAGCGCACGCCGAGAATATCGACCCAGCCCGTATCTGGCTGATCCTGCCCCCAGATGCGGTTGATGGAAATTCCAGCAATCTCATCGCCCGCTGTGGCGATAGCCCACAGGTTGTGGTCATGGCGCGACGGGTCGTGAAACATGTGCTGCCAGGCATCGTAGGGAATGGGCATAAACCCCCAGTGTTCGCTGAACGAGTCGAGATACGCCTCGTACACGGCGCGGCCATCGCGCTCAATGTCAAATGGGCGCAGCACAACTCCGGCGGGGAACTGAGGAGTCTCCGGCGGAGTCTCCAGGCCGATCCGCATGATGTAGAAGTGCCGCGCCGCGTAATATCCCTCCGCCTGCAACAGCGTCTTTGCCGCGGCGTTCGTCGCCGGGATAAAGCGCTGCATGAAGATCGTAAAATCGCCCGGCTTGTCGGCCTCGGCGCGTTTCATCAGGTAAGCATCTCCGGCCCGCAGCAGCGCCGTCCCAATTCCCCTGCCCCGGTAGGCGGGATGGACCACGCCGTTCGACAGACCGCGCCCGCCGTCCAGCATCAGCCGCACGAAACTCCCGCCGGCCAGTTTGCCCTCCGGCGTCACTGCCTGAAAACCATCCTTTTCAGGATCCGCGCCCGGCGAGTTGAACTGGTGGCGTAGATTTTCCTCAGTCATCACAAATTCATCACCATCTGCCCGCGACGACAGGTTGATCAGAGCGACCAATTCCGGCATATCACCCCAGCGAAAATTGCGAATGGTAAATGCCATCGAGTTTATCCTCATATAGACGGTTATCCGTAATTTTGAGCCGAACAAAGCCCCTATCCACCCAACCTCCTTCCCCGCGCATGCATCGCAACGAAGCTGCGCCAGCATGCCCTCGGGAGAGGATTTAGGAGAGGGATTACTGTGCGGCCTCTCGCAGTTGCTTTCTGTAGATCAGATAGCGTTTCTGAACGTGCATTCCGGCGCGTTCATACAGCGAGACGGCGTTGCTC
This sequence comes from uncultured Chloroflexia bacterium, assembly GCA_963753545.1. GTDB lineage: Bacteria > Chloroflexota > Anaerolineae > Aggregatilineales > Aggregatilineaceae > CAVWCQ01. The sequence goes on along the minus strand of CAVWCQ010000008.1, from coordinate 1,588,041 downwards.
TGGTTCTCGGAGTCTACTTCCAGTCCGGCATTTTTAAAACCATGCTGTTGGAGTCTGCTCAGTCCGTGCCGCAGCAGGGTATGGCCCAGGCCGCGCCTGCGCAGGTCTGCGCGCACGCCCACCGTATCGATCCAGCCCAGGCCAGGACGATCCGGCCCCCAGGCTTTGCACAGGCACAGTCCGGCGATAGCGTCTCGCTCATCGACCGCCACCAGCCACAGCAGCGGATCGAAGCCCTCCCCGAAGGCGAAGTGTGTCCAGACTTCATGGGGAGTGGACAGCCAGCCCCAGTTGTTACGGAAGATGTCGTCCTGAGCCTCGTGGACCGCCAGTGTGTCACGGTCACGGACAAACGGGCGCAGGTGGATTCCATCAGGCAGCGGCGGCGCGGCGATGCCCTCATCAAGCGCCATCTCCATGAACCATGTCACGCGGGCCACGCTGTATCCGTTGGCTTCCAGCAGCGGCGAGGCCGATCCCGCACTATCGCGGCCCGCCGTCTCATCGCGGCCCGCTGTATTATCGCGGCAGTAGCGCGTCACATCAATTGGCAGTTCCGGCGCGACCTGTGTCGCGGCCCGTTCCAGGTGCCGGGCGTCGGCAGCCCGCAGCAGCGCCGTCCCGATCCCCTGCCCCCGGTACGCCGGGTGGACATGCCCAAAACCCCAGCCCTTACCCACGCGCGGATCCATTTCCGCCGACACACAGCCAACGATTGAGCCGCCCTGCTCTACCGCGACCAGCACATTTTCCAGCGGTCCGAAGTAGGGCTGTTCAAAACGGGCGCGCAGTTCAGCCGCATTGCTAAACTGGTCTTCTCCATTAGCCTCCACCGAGGCATTGATAACATCCGCCAGCGCGGGCAAATCGTCCCAGGCAAACGGGCGAATGGTGATATTGTTGTTCATAGTGTCCCTTTTGGTTTGTCAGGCGAATAGGTGTTCGCCATACCGTCTATAAACGAACCACAGAGACACGTACAGATCGGATCAAACGGGCTTGTTCCTTGCGGCTTTCTGCCAATACCAATGCCGTTTCCCAGACGAGGTGATTGGCGAATCCCGCAGCAGCCACAACCTGTTCTGACGTGTCAGCGCGAATAGATCATCCCGGCGAAAGGTTCGAAGGATAATGGCGGGCATAGGTCACCTCCTGAGGGTATACAGCATCAAGCGAGGGATGGAGAACACGTCTCCGTGCGGCATTGTATCACTGACCGGGCCGGGAATGAAGGCCCGTTTTGCACTCTGGCGCGGTTACGGGTCAGAGAGGATCTATTCAAACGCCTTTCTATAACGAACCGCCTTCAGTGGCGCTCCCAGTTCAAGGACTTTGCACGCACCGTCAGGAGCATATCCCACCGCTTCGTAGAATCGCCGTGCTTCCATGTTGTCCTGAAAAACCCAAAGCACAATGTCCTGAAAGCCTCGCGCGCGGAGCATCTGTTCAGCTTCCTGTACCAGTTCGGTCCCGATCCCGCGCCGCCACCAGTCGGGGATAATATAAATCCCCCAGATTTCTCCCGTATGCTGGGCATCAAGGTCGGAAGTCGCGGCTCGCTCCAATGGTGAGGACGGCAACAGGTCGCTCGTTGTCTTCCAGCAGATAATGTTCTTCCCGGCCCGCCGCCAACGCTTGCCGGAAGGCTTCCTCTCGTTTCGCGTATGTGAACCCCTGGCGGAATGAATCGGGAATCAGGGTGCGGTAGGCCGCCTGCCAGGAGTCAACATGCACCTGGGCGAGCTTTGCTGCATCATCCACCAGAGCGCGGCGAATATTCATCTCGTTTACCCCCCTTCCTGGAGTTATGTTTGCTGTGCTCCGCTAATCCTACCATAATTGGCTATTCTTTGAGGCGGTATAAGCTTCGGGGGATTGATTTTGAGGTTTCGCGTGGCTTTCGTATAAGCTTTGGCTCGTGACAGGTGCGTTCGACTATGCTTGAAAAACCCGATATTCAGGATGAAAAAATCATCGTCTGCCTGCGCGATCAGTACGGCTTAAACACGGCCCAACTGGCGTTTCTGCCCATCGGAGCCGATGTCAACACGGCGGTCTATCGCGCCGTTGCCGACAATGGAACCCCCTATTTTGTCAAACTGCGGAGCGGGCCATTTGAGGAGACGCTTGTCACCCTGCCTAAATTCCTCGGGGATCAGGGAGTCGCGCCGATCATCGCCCCCATCCCAACGCGAACAGGGCACCTGTGGGCCAATCTGGACGTCTTCAAAGTGGTCCTGTACCCGTTTGTCGAAGGCCGCAATGGCTATCAGATCCGTCTCACTGATCAGCAGTGGTTTGCCTTTGGCGCGGCGCTCAAGGCCATCCATACCGCAGCCGTACCGCCCGAACTCGCCAGAAGCCTTCCGCGTGAAACCTATTCGCCCGTGTGGCGCGACATCGTGAAGGCATTTCAGAGACGGGCCAAAGAAGATGTATTTACCGAGCCAACGGCAGTCAAAATGGCAGCGTTTTTGCAGGACAAACAGGATGTTATCAGCGAACTGGTCAGCCGCGCTGAACGTTTCGCCCATATGCTTCAGACGCGCGATCTGCCGTTTGTGGTCTGCCATGCGGACATTCACGCCGCCAACATCCTGATCAACGGTAGTGGCACCCTGTATATCGTCGATTGGGATACGCTCATCCTCGCGCCGAAAGAGCGCGATTTGATGTTCGTCGGCGGCGCGCAGTTCGGTGAGGACCGTACCGCTGATCAGGAAGAAGCGCTGTTTTACCAGGGCTATGGCCCGACTCAGATCGACCCGTTTGCGCTGGCCTACTATCGTTTCGAGCGGATTATTGAGGATATCGCCGCTTATTCTGAGCAAATCCTGGCGACGGATGAGGGCGGCAAGGATCGAGAGAAAGGACTCCGCCACCTCGCCAACAACTTTCTGCCCAATAATACAATCGCGATGGCCTACCGTTCGCCCCTGCCGCCTGAATGAAATAAAAAGGGGCCGCTCTTGTCGAGCAGCCCCCGGTTAATCAGGGAATACTTCTTACTTCTTCGGGGCGCGGATGCCCAGTTCGCCCAGGCGGGTCCAGCCCGATTCGCGCAGCGCAGCGTGGGCAGCCGCCAGACGCGCCACGGGGACGCGGAACGGCGAGCAGCTCACGTAGTTCAGGCCGATGATGTGGCAGAAGTCGATGCTGTTGGGATCGCCACCATGCTCGCCGCAGATCCCGACTTCCAGGTCTGGACGGGTCGCGCGGCCATAGTTAACCGCCATCTTCATCAATTCGCCTACGCCGTCGCGGTCAATGGTCTGGAAGGGATTCTTGGGCAGAATTTCCTTCTCGACGTATTGCAGCAGGAAGTGGCGTTCGGCGTCGTCACGGCTGATGCCGAAGGTCATCTGCGTCAGGTCGTTGGTACCGAAGCTGAAGAACTCGGCCAGTTCGGCAATCTCGGCAGCGGTAATAGCCGCGCGCGGGATTTCGATCATCGTGCCGAACTTGTAGTCCACTTCCATGCCGTATTCGTTCATGACGTTGCGGGCTTCGTCAACGAGCACGCCCTGCAGGCGCTTCAGTTCGTTGACGTGCGAGGTCAGCGGGATCATGACTTCGGGATGGACTTCAAAACCATCGCGAGTCGCCATGCAGGCCGCTTCGAAGATAGCATGGACCTGCATCAGGGTCACGTCGGGCATCATGATGCCCAGGCGGACGCCGCGCAGACCGAGCATGGGGTTATATTCCGCCAGTTCTTCGGCCTTCTGCAGCAGGTACCGCTTGTCGTCGGCGTTCTTGCCAAGCGCTTCGGCGCGGGTCACTTCGACCAGCAGTTCTTCGCGGCTGGGCAGGAATTCGTGCAGCGGCGGGTCGATCAGGCGGATGATCACGGGCAGGCCGGTCATCGCGCGGAAGATGCCGTAGAAGTCGTCACGCTGAAGTTCGGCCAGCTTCGCCAGCGCCGCAACCTTGGCTTCTTCGCCGTTCGCCAGGATGTAGTTCTGGAACAGCGCGGTGCGATCACCGAGGAACATGTGCTCGGTACGGCACAGGCCAATACCCTGCGCGCCGTAGCTGCGAGCGCGGGACGCCTGCTTTTCGTCGTCGGCATTGGCCCAAACCATCAGGCGGCGCATTCCGTCGGCCCAGGTCAGGACCTGCAGCAGATCGCCTTGTTCTTCAAGCTTGGGGGCCACAACCTTGATTTCGCCCAGGTAAACATCGCCCTTCCCGCCGTTCAGGGAGATCACGTCGCCTTCTTTGACGAGCGTCCCGCGTGAGCGGAAGATTTTCTTTTCCAGGTCGATTTCCAGTTCGGAGCAGCCCGCCACGCACGGCTTACCAAGCTGGCGCGCCACGACTGCGGCGTGGCTCGTCGCGCCACCTTCCGCCGTCAGGATACCCTTGGCGGCAAGCATACCGTGTACGTCGCTGGGTTCGGTCAGCGGACGGACCAGGATAACAGCTTCACCTGCCTTGGAGCGTTCTTCGGCGGTGTCAGCGTCAAAGTAGACTTTACCGACAGCCGCGCCCGGCGATGCGTTCAAACCATGCGCCAACACCTTGGCCTTCGCGAGCGCTTCGGTGTCAAAACGCGGGTGCAGGAGCTGGTCGATCATATCGGGGGCAATACGGCCCACCGCTTCTTCCTTGGTGATCAGGCCTTCGCTCACCATGTCCACCGCGATCTTCACGGCGGCGGCAGCAGTACGCTTGCCCGAACGGGTCTGAAGCATGTACAGCTTGCCCGCTTCGATGGTGAATTCGATGTCCTGGGTTTCCGCATAGTGCGATTCCAGGATATCGGCAACCTTCATCAGATCGGCGTAGGCGTTCGGAATCTGCTTTTCCAGTTCGGCAACGGGGCTGGGCGTACGAGCGCCAGACACCACGTCTTCGCCCTGCGCGTTGAGCAGGTATTCGCCGTAGAATTTCTTCTCGCCGGTGGATGGGTTGCGGGTAAAGGCAACGCCCGTGCCCGACTTGCCATCTGCGAAGTTACCGTAAACCATCGTCACGATGCTGACTGCCGTACCCCAGTCGTGCGGGTAGCCGTAGTGGTTGCGATAGTCCACCGCGCGCTTGCCCATCCAGCTCTTGAAGACGGCTTCAACGCCCAGACGGAGCTGATCCCAGGGGTCTTCCGGGAAACCGGGTACATAATACTTTTTGACCAGCTTCTTAAATTCGGTTGCGGCCTTTTCCCAACCCTCGGCGGGGACTTCGGCATCGGTCTTCGCACCAAATTCAGCGCGAATGGCGTGAATGACTTCTTCAAAATCTTCACCGGGAACATCCAGCACAACCTTGCTGAACATCTGCACCAGGCGGCGGTACAGGTCCCAGGCAAAACGCATATCACCGAATTTTTTGCCCATCACCTGGACGCCCGCGGGGGTCAGGCCCAGGTTGAGGATCGTATCCATCATGCCGGGCATCGATTCACGAGCGCCCGACCGGACCGAAACCAGCAGAGGATTGCTGTCATCCCCAAAATTCTTGCCGGTCTTCTTGCACAGATCTTCCATGTACTGGAGAACCTGATCCCACATACCTTCGGGGAATTGCCCGGTAGGCAGGTAGGCCATGCAGGCTTCGGTGGTGATGGTGAAGCCCGGAGGAACCGGCAGGCCGATCTTGGTCATTTCAGCCAGGTTGGCACCCTTGCCACCCAGCAGGTTCCGCATGGAACCATCGCCTTCTTGAAACGAATATACCCACTTTTGTGCCATTCAAATATCTCCTCACTGCTTGCAGCGTGCGCTTCCGACGTGCAATACATGCCGCACAACCGACAATTTAGGGCGTAAACAGACACCCGGTTAACTTGTTTGTTCGTAGCTTGCTGGAATGAGTTGGTTGCAAACCTGGAGAATTGTGCCGCCTTGCCTCAAAAAAGCTCAGTGAACAAACACACCTGACTCGTTGATGGGTGTCACCAGACGCATAACGATACCCTGTCTGAGGCAGATCGTCAACCGTTTTTCAGCAGTATTTTGCAGACAGTTCGCCCCCGCCCTTTTTCCTATCACCATCACCAGAGCTTTCTTGGCGTGTAGGTATGCCGCGCAAATGCCGGAGCAGCCGCGCCGCCCCGCAGCGCCGCCAGTAACTCCGAGCCGATATCCGGCAGCAGCGGCAAAGTCAGCAGGCGGCTCAGCGGAATCCACTTAACAGCCGTCTGGAAGCCATCAGGCAAGGTCGGTGTTGGGATCACTCCATCGGGTGCTGCGCCATTCACCAGTTGGCAGATGAAGAGCATCCCATACGAGTGATGTTTTTCCTCCAATATCGCCGTGTCTTCGTGCAGCGCCTCGTAAGTGAGCAGCAAATTCCCAACCTCGACCTCATAGCCCGTCTCCTCGCGGAGTTCGCGCCGCACGGCCTCACGGACGGCTTCCCCCTCCTCCACCCCGCCGCCCGGCAGGTTATAATGGACGCCGAGGGGTTCTTCGTAACTTTCGATCAGAAGAATCTGATCGTCGCGTATCACCACGCCGCATGCCCGCATCCGAAACTGGCCCGCCATAATCACATCCCTTTCTTTTGGCAATGGGAACAATCGATTATACCCTTTATGCCAAGTCTCTTTTAAAATGTAGGTTGCACGTTCACACAATAATTTTCAGGAGGCAAGCTGATGAAGAAGTCCTATCTGTTGTGGATTGGCATTGCAGGGGCTGCCCTGCTTCTGGGAATGATTGGCAGATCGGTTATGGCCCAGGGAGGCGACGATACAAAACCCGGATTGATTGTCTTTGCGTCGGATCGCGTGGGGAACAGCGAGATTTACACCCTCGATCCCGAAACCGGGGCGATCACCGCGCTGACCAATGACCCGGGCAATGATATCGATCCGCAGTGGTCGCCGGATGGCAGCCAGATCATTTTCGCCTCGGATCGCGACGGTGATTACGAGATATTCGTGTTGGATGTACCGGGCACCGAGGCAACAGGACCAGCGGCACCAGCCGAGCCAAGGCAGTTGACCAATAACGAGCAGTCGGATGTGCTCCCCCGCTGGCAGCCCAATGGAAAATGGGTGGTGTACGTCTCCGACGTAAATGGCCAGTGGGACCTCTACGCGCTCAACGTCATAAGCGGGCTGGTCCGGCAGATCACCAATGATGAGGCCGACGAGCGCGGCTTGCTCGTTCGCCAGGCCGAGACGACCGCCGCACCCGTCACCGGAGTTGGCTCGCCCACTCCATTCCCCACCCAGGCCCCGCAAGTAGATGGGGTTGTGAATTCGCCCCGGCTGAACGTCCGCGCCAATCCTGGCGAGGGAGCGACCATTCTCACGGCGCTCGCTCAGGGCGATGCGGTGGATATCATCGGGCGCTACTCGGACAATAGCTGGCTTCAGGTGATCACGCCAACCAATGTGACAGGCTGGGTATTCGCGCAGTTCGTGACCGTCAATATCAATCTGGCGGATGTGCCTGTGGTGAATGCCGTATTCAGCCCCGCGCCGACAGCCGTGCCAACGCCTGTTCCGGCAACCGCAGGGCCGACTGCTGCCCCAGCGGGCAATGCGGCTGTAAATCTCGTGGCGGGGGTTATCGTGCTTGATCCCGCACAGCCCACTTGCAGTCAGACCTTCACAGTAGGCTTTGACGTGGCAAATCTGGGCAGCCAACCGAGTGCCGCCAGCAGCACCGTGTCCCTCGTTGATTCGGCCCAGGGTTCGGCGCAGGGTACAACCATTGGCGGCTTCCCAGTCTTGCAGCCTGGGCAGACCTTCCGCGTGAGCATGCCGCTGACGATCAGCACCTGGTATGACGTTCAGCATACGCTCACCCTGGTGATCGACCCAAACAACCAGGTTCCCGAAGCGAACAAGGGTGACAATACCGGAACGATCACCTACACGCTGGCAAAAGGCTCCTGCCCGTAAATCGTTAAGAGATGGGCGCAGGGCTTGCTTCGCAAGCTTAACAGCGCCTGACAGATGGTGAGGGGCGACCCAGGCGACTAAAGGTCGCACAGGATCGCCCCTTCGTATTTCAGCTACGGCGCGGGAGCCGCCGTGACCGTCAGGTTGTAGGTTCCGGTGGTGTACCCCTGCGGCCCGGCATCACGCGAGACCACGATCTGATAGGTCGCCGTCGTAGGCAGGGTGTAACTCTCAATCGTCGCTATATCGTGCGTATCCGCCGCATAAGCACTGGTACAGTAAACTGCCATTGGCATCCATCAGTTCCAGGTAGGGGAAGAGCGTCCCGCCGGAACGCTCGGCGGTGATTGTGATCACCTGCCCCTGCTGCCCACTGAACGTCCACGTGTTCAGCCAGCGCGCATTGCTAATCTGGCCCTTCACGGCGAGATCGACCGTCACCTCGCCATCCGTGCCAGCCAGCAGCGGGCTGTTTTCGCCGGACCCTTCCAGCGTCACCGTCAGGGCATAAGTTCCGGTGGTATAGCCGTTTTTCTCGCTATCACGCGTCACGCGGATGATGTATGTGCCCGGCCCCGGCATATTAAAGTGATCGATCGTCGCTTCCGCGCCCGTCCCATCGACCCAGGCGCGTGTCAACTCCTGGCCCGCCGCACCCAACAGGATCACATGGGGAACGAAGTTGTTGGGCGTCTCGGTACTGTATTCCGGCATCCGATCCACCGTGATGTTCACGATGTCCGCCGCTTCAGTACGGAACTGCCAGTCCTGATACCAGACCTCATTCGTGATCTCGCCCTGCACGGGTGTATCGTACTGGCCTATTGTTTGAGGTGGGTTACTGGTCAGCCGGGAGCTGCCCTCGCCCGATCCCATCAGAGACGCCGTCAGTTGAAACGATCCCAACGTCTCACCGTCGATGCCGCGGTCCCGCGTGACGAGCACCGTGTAATCGCCCGCGCCTGGCAGCGTATAGCCAGTGATTTCGGCAGTGGTCCACGTCAGATCCACATATCCGACGCTCAGATCTGTGTTGTTGGCATCCAGCAGATGCACTTCGGGATATAACGTACCAGACAGCCGCTCGGCGGTCACGGTCACGACATCGCCCGCATCACCGGACAGCGTATAGAGATTCCGCCACTGCACCGGAGTGATCTCGCCCGTAAGTGGCGTATCGTAGGTTACGGGTCCAGTCACAACATTGTTGTTCGGGTTATCCGCCGCCAGCGCCAGGGGTGTGACGGTCAGACGGTAGGTTCCGGTTGTCGTCCCCGTTTCGCCGCTTTCGCGCCCAACGACGATCTGGTACGAGCCGGCTGCGGGCAGGGTGAACGTGTCGATGACCGCGATATCGTGGGTCGCGCCGGGGCCGTAGCTCGTCGCCAGTGTATTGCCCGAGCTATCGAGCAGACTCACGTCGGGGAACAGGTTTCCATCCAACCGTTCCACCATGATTTTTATCCGGTCAGCCGAAACTGGCTCAAATGTCCAGCTTTGGCTGAAAGCCGTGCTGCTGATCTCGCCTTCTACGGGGGCATCATACGAGACGACACTGCCACCCGCCTGCCGGGCCGCAGCCATGCCGGGGAGAGCCGATAATGCCAGAATGACCATCACAACCAGCAAACCATGCGTGAATCGTTTCATCAGTTTTCCCTCCTAGTTGATGTTAGTCTAGATTATAGGGCTACTGCGCAAGACTGTTCTCTGGTGATTGATCAACGGGACCAACTCCTCACTTGACATTCCGCGATGAACAGGCCATAACTTAACGGCAAAACGCAATCTTCCAGCTAAGGAGTATGGTTTATGACTCGCAAACGGATGCTCCCTGCCGTGATCGTTCTGATGATTTTCAGCGCACTGGCCTTACCGGGTATCACGAAGGGCCAGGAAGGTGCGACATTCCCCGTACCCGCTGGTCGCATCATCGCCGGAGATGACAACGGTCTGTTCACCATCCTGGCCGATGGGTCCCAAAAAACCTATCTGGTCGAAGAAACAAACTCGACATGCTGGCTGCGCGATGGGGCATGGAACGCAGATGGATCAAAACTCATTTATACGAAAATCTGCGGCGGGAACAGCCCCACCAATTGGGACGCCGAAGGGCGCACGGCTCAAATCTTTGTGTATGACTTTGCCGATGAATCCAGCACCGAACTCATCCCGACTGATGGCACGGCCCAGGATTACGCCGGAGTTTGGACACCCGATGGCACAGGTGTCGTTTTTTATTCCAATCGTTCCGGGACAAACTTCGACCTGTATCTGTTTAATGTGGCGACAGGCGAGATTACCCAGCTTTCCACATTCGACAGCGATGCCTCTCGCGTCGTCATCGATCCCACTGGTCGCTATCTGCTTTACAACCGCTACAACACCGAGGACTCACGCTGGGATATTCAAGCCTTTGACACGACGAACAACAGTGAGATTTTTGTCGCGGCGGGCCTGACTCCGGACTGGAGTCCCGACGGACAGTGGATCACCTTTGCCACCGAGGGCGAAACAGCGGATGTTTTCGTCATGCCTGCGGCGTGCATCACCGATAATTCCGGGTGCAGCGCCGAGACACAGGCCGTTAATGTGACCTATTCGCCCACCATCAGCGAGCGTGTCCCGGTATTCAGCCCTGATCAGACTGAACTGATCTATCTGCGCGACACCAGCCCGGAACCTGCTCTCGAAACGTGGGATATCTACCGCCAGGACCTGCGCACCGGGCAAATCTCCAACATCACCAACACCGCCGATGTGAAGGAACGGCACAGCACCTGGGAACCGGTACAGGCCAGTGATCGCGTCGATATTGCGTCGGTGCTGCCGGTGGTGCTGCGGGTCAACGTGGCCGAAAGCACGGTAAATCTGCGCTCCGAACCCAGCACCAGCGCCGAGATCGTGGGCCAGATCCCCAACGGGCAGTACCTGTTTGCTCAGGGGAAAAACGACAACGGCTCGTGGTATAAAATTACCCTGCCCGGCGATGGTTCGACCGCCTGGGTCTTCAGCAATTTGGTAACGGTTGAGGGGAACGCCGATACAGGCTCACTGCCCACTGTCGAATAGGACGCCGCCTAAAACATAAACGCCCCGGCACGTTGACCGGGGCGTTTTCATTTCTGGGAGATTATGCCAGGGGACAATAACGGTGATGATATTGGATGGCGCGCTCCATGAAGGTCAGCGCCTCGGTTTCGGTAATGCGACCCAGGACGATATCAGCGACCCAAACCACCGCTTCTCGTTCATCCATCGAATAGGCAAGCGTGGCAACCTGGGGAGTCGTGATCCGGCCCGTTTGCTCTCCGATCAAGAGCCATTCCTGCAAGTTGAGTTGTTGATAGGTGTCGTTCATCTAAACGACCTCCTCTACACTGGGCAACAGTATTAATACGAATTCTACCGGGTAGAAGTTTCATGTCCCGGACCTCTGCCTGCTTACTGCACGACTGCCGCTATACGATTGCCCTATTTCTATTATCACACATCCGGCTCTGAACCTGCTCCCCAGTTTTGAGGGGGATCGGTAAATGTGTTATGCTAACCATGAAATCAGGAGAGTAAACAGTATGCACAACGATCAGACACCTCACCCGCACCTGCCGCCCATTTCCGCGCCAGGACGGTTGAATCGCGGCTCCAAAGCGATTGTGCGCCGCGCCCGCCTGGAACATCTCGCCGCCGAATTTCTGCGCCTGGGGGATGCGCTCCGGCTGCCTGTTCCCATCCAGCGCCTCTATGAAAATCCGCCGCTGCGCCTGTGGAAGATCGAACCATCCGGCGAACCGTCGATTTACGTCTCTGCCTCGGAAGATAATCTGGTCAAAGCGCGGTTGGAAATCGCCCGCGCCATTGCCCGCCTCCTGGGAGAATCGGCTTGGGAGATGCGTATCCGGCTGCTGGGAGATAAGCGGCTTTCAGTGGGAGAGGTTGATGTTTTGGCCCTGGCGCTCCTGCTGCCGACCATGCTGCTGTCCGGAATCAGCGAGCGGCAACGCACGGCGACCAGTGTGGCGCTCATTTTCCAGGTTCCCTATCCTGAAGCAGCCGCCCGCCTGACTGAACTCGGCTATGCAGTGCAGCCTGCAAGCGCCGCACGCGAGGAAGATATTACGCGCTAATGCCCTGCGCCAGCCAGCGCACGCGACAGGAACAGCGTCCTGGATGTGATAGCAAATCCCGCCGCTTCTGCCGCGCGGATCATAGCGATATTACTCTCAGACGTACCCAGCCGCCCTTCGGTCATGCCGCAGTTCTTCAACCGCCGCAGCCCTTCCAGCAGAAGCGCCCGCGCTAATCCCCGCCTCTGAAAATCGGGATGGGTGGCAACCGGATCGGTATAGCCTGCTTTGCACCCGCTCATAGCATTTTCCTCGGCGGAGAAATGGCACATGCAGTAGGCGGCAAAACGGCCATCTGGCGTTACGGCAACGAGATCAAGTTCTCGCTCGTAGGTCGGCACGCTCACCATCGCCAAATGGTATTCGATGGTCATCACTTCGGTTCCCCAGGCGGCGCGGTGCAGCGCGACATGCTTCTCGGCCTCATGTTCTCCGGCGACGGGGCGAATCGTGAATCCGGGCGGCAGGCTCGGCGCGGGTATCGGCTGATCGAGCGGGCGGACCATATGGACCGTGCGATCCTCTGGTTCCAGCACAAATCCACAGTCGAGCAGCAGCGCCAGTTGCTCGGGATAGGTATCACGGCAGCCGACATAGAGAGCAGCAGGCGCATCCGGGTCAGTGCGCGCATGTTCGATGCCCCAGGCGATCATCAGCGGCCCGACCGTTGGCAGCGCGTCAGAAGCCACATCGAAGAACAGGGAATCGCAGTCTCGAATCGCGAACCCAACCGCCTGCCCTGCCTCGTTTAGCCACAGCCGCGTATTGGGCTGGATCTGGGTCAGGGCCAGCAGTTCCTGCAAAGAAACGATGTCGGGAAAATGATCGATCCGGTCGGCGGGACGGGCCTTCACCAGGCGCAGGATTGCGTTCAGGTCGCCCTCCTGATAAGGGCGGTTCGTGTAGATGTTCATAAGTTCTCCATGACAGGGATGACCCGGTAACTCTGTTGACGCGCAACATCCGCGTTGTTTTCGGTTCCAGGCAGGTTCAACAACCACGACCCGCCAGCATTATAGCACCGAAATCGCCCTACGTCTGCCGGGATGCCTGTGTTAAAATAGCCGCTATGAAAGAAAATCCAAAACCACAACGCACTATCAGCTATCGCTACTACGATCTGATCATGGCGCTCTTTGTGACGGTGCTGATGATCAGCAACCTGCTCAGCAGCGCCAAGATCATCGATCTCGGTGTCAGCATTGGCTCGGTCAAGCTGGCCTTTGACGCGGGAACGCTCGTCTTTCCAATCAGCTATATCTTTGGTGACGTGCTGACCGAGGTCTATGGCTACCGGAGATCGCGCCGCGTGATCTGGACCGGGTTTGCTGCCAACGCGCTGCTTGGCTTTTTCATCTGGTTCGCGGGCATCCTGCCCGGTGAGGCCGAATGGCGTGACTATGCGGGCCAGGACGCCTACAGCGCGATATTGGGCGGCGTCAGCGGCCTGATCGTCGCCAGCCTTGCCGCCTATTTCCTGGGCGAATTCTCCAACAGCTATGTGCTCGCCAAGATGAAGATCTTCACCAAGGGGCGCTATCTGTGGATGCGCACCATCGGCAGTACGCTCGTCGGTGAGGGTGTCGATACCGTCGTCTTTATGCTGATCGCCACCGCGCTTGGCGTGTTCCCTGTGGGGATTTTGCTCTCGCTGATCGTGACCAATTACATCTTCAAAGTGGGCTTCGAAGCGGTGCTGACCCCGCTCACCTACCGGGTCGTCAACGCCCTCAAGGCCGCCGAACACGAAGATTACTACGACTACGGAACCGACTTTAACCCGTTCAAGGTGGGCGTGTAGCCCCAGCCCCTATCCCCGACCCTTTCCCCACTGTGTAGAGAAAGGGGGCGTTAAGTCCTCTCTCCATGCAATGGGGATGCCGAACGGAGTTCGGACGAAGAGGGGGCAGAAAGAGTTATTCATATGACTGATCAACCAGACGACCTGTTTGTTTCCACCCCCGACGACGACAACCTGCCCGAAGGCCACCGCAGCGGCTTTGTTGCTGTGATTGGGCGGCCCAATGTGGGCAAATCGACGCTGATGAACGCCATTCTCAAAGAGAAGATCGCCATCGTCAGCCCCAAGCCACAAACGACACGCCTGCGCCAGTTGGGGATTCTCACGCGTGACGATGCGCAGATCGTCTTTGTCGATACACCCGGCATCCACAACCCCAAAACGCCGCTGGGACAGTTTATGGTGAATGTCGCCACGGACGCGCTGCGCGACGCCGAGGTAATCCTGTTCGTGGTTGATATGAGCGAACCTGTCACCTCCGAGGATCGCCGTATTGCCGAGTGGGTCCGCGCGGCGGAAGCCCAGACTCCGGTGATCATGGTCCTCAACAAAGTGGATACCCTCACCGACGCCACCCTGCTGCAATCGCGCACGAACGATTTTCGCGCCCTGGCTCCCTCTGCCGAGCAGATTTCCACGGTTGCTACCACCGGGCAGGGCGTCGATGCGATCTTGACCAGTCTGATCGCCAAACTACCGCTGGGACCGCGCTACTACCCCACCGAGCAGCTTTCCGATATTGCCATGCGCGATATCGCCGCCGAGATGATCCGCGAGAAGGCCCTGATCCACCTGGAAGAAGAAGTGCCGCACGGGGTCGCCGTCGAAGTCAACGAGTACAAAGAGCGCAGCAAGGATATGACCTACATCAGCGCCACGATCTACGTCGAGCGCGACACGCACAAGGGTATCGTCATTGGCAAGGGCGGCAAGATGCTCAAGCAGATCAGCGAGGAAGCCCGCGCCGACCTGGAAAAGTTTATCGGCACGCGTGTTTACCTGGAATTGTGGGTCAAGGTGCTCAAAAACTGGCGGCGTGACGAAAACGCGCTGCGGCGTTTCGGCTATCGCATCCAGAAGGGCTAGCTGGCATGCAGCCACAAATCGCCCACCCCGACGATATACCCCCCTGGCTGGAACTCGCCGCCGAAGTTGAACCGCTGTTTGGGCCGCTGGTCAGTGATCCGTCTTTTAACCGCGCCCTGCTCAAGTGCATTGGGCGGGGTACAGCGCTCGTCGGGCGCGAAGATGATGCCGAGCCGGGCGCGCCGCTGCTCGGGGGGCTGCTCTTTTCCCCCACTCATGAGATCGGCTGGCTGGCAGTGGCAGAACAGGCGCGCAGGATGGGAGTCGGGCGGCGGCTGGTGGCTGAGATGCTCCGTTGGGTGCTGCCTCTGCCCGCGCTGATCCGCGTCCAGACCTTCGCCGCCGGGGTCGAGGGTGGCGAACCAGCCCGAGACTTCTATGAACAGCTTGGCTTCGAGCCGGGCGAAGCGGCCCCGATCAATCCCGCCGGGCTGCCGACGCAGTTCTACTATTTGCACCTGAACTATCTGCCCACCGTGCGCGCCGTTCTGGAACATGACGGGCGCTATCTGCTCGTCCAGCACAACAACATTCGGCCCGAAAACATTGGCAAATGGGGCCTGCCGGGCGGCATCCTCTCGCCCACCGATCCCGGCTGGGAGGCGTGTCTGCGGCGCGAAATGGGCGAAGAGTTCCAGATTGAGATCGCGATTGAGCGCTTTATCCGCGCCTATATGCGCCGCGAACGGCTGCATTATGTCTATCTGGCTCACCCGCTCAGCCTGGATTTGCATTGCGACCGGAACGAGGTTCTGGACACAACATGGCTCACCGCTGAGGAAGTATCCGCCTGGGATGCTGCGGGAAAGCTGCACACCGGGTTCGAACTGCCTGCGATTCGGACCGTCCAAAACAGGTAAGGAGGGACCGTTATGACCCTGAAGATGAGGTATGATCGCGAGGATGACGTTTTGATGATCTGGTTCGCGCAGGACAAGCAAGTTGATCACGCGGAACAAACTGGACAGAGCATCCTGCATCTAACCGCAAACGGGGAGCCAGTGTTGTTGGAAATTCTCAGGGCACGTGGTCATGGGAACTGAGGCCGCTGCGCGCGCATAATCAACCTCATGAATAATACCATCCCTCCCCTAGCTGAACAGATCGCCGCTGCTCTGCGCGTACTGCCCCAGGTGGAGGCAGTTGTTTTGGCTGGATCGACAGCCACCCGCTACGCCGATCCCCGTTCCGACATCGATATCGACGTCTACACGCACGCACCGATCCCGCCGGAGACGCGCGCGGCTATCCTGCGCGATATCCTGGGCGGCGAGGCCGTGCTGGAGATCAACAACCAGTATTGGGAAACAGGCGACGAAGGGCATAACCCGCGCACCGGGCAGAGCATTGATATCCTCTACCGCTCGCCGGACTGGATCGAAGGCGAACTGCGACGCGTGCTGGAACGACACGAAGCATCCGTTGGGTACACGACCTGCCTGTGGCACAACGTCCAGACCGCTGTCCCGCTGTTTGATCGCGGCGGCTGGTTTGCCAGCATACAAGCACTCGCCCGGCAGCCCTACCCCGAACCTCTGCGCCGGGCCATCACCAGCAAGAATCACCCGATCCTCAACCGCGCCCTGTCATCCTACCGCCATCAGATTGAACTGGCGATCCAGCGCGGCGACCGCATCAGCGTCAATCACCGGGCGGCAGCGCTTCTGGCGAGCTATTTTGATATCCTGTGGGCAGTCAACCGCGTGCCCAATCCTGGCGAAAAGCGCATGTTAGCCATCGCCCAGCGTGATCTGAAGATTCTGCCCGATCACCTGGAACAAGATATCAATACCCTGCTGGACAGCCTGCCGGGGATGAACAGTGCGATTCTGGCGGCAATTGATATGCTGGTGAACCACCTGGATCGCGTACTGATCGCGGAGGGACTGCTCAGTTAGGCGTTCGCGTTCAAGCTGTTTCTTAGACTACAATGACCAGTGCGCGTTCTTGTAGTTCATAATGGGGGATTCCATGAAGAAACAGCACCTCTTGCCCATCCTGGTGGGCGTCGTGATCGTCTTGCTGGTAGGCGGCAGTTATCCGCTTGCCTCGGCCCGGCAGGACGGCTCCAAGACAGAAATGGCGGTCTGGCGGCCATCTGACGGAAAATGGCGCGTATTGCTGACGAATGTTGCTCAAGACGGCGAACCGATGATTGTGGCCCAGGTGGGACAGGAAGACGATATTCCCGTACCTGCTGACTATGATGGCGACGGCGAAGATGAATTTGCCGTTTGGCGGCCCGCTGATGCCGCCTTCTACATTGCCCTGGAAGCCGAAGACTGGGACGAGTCCCCGGTCTGGAGCATCTCGTTTGGCAACATGGGCGATACGCCTGTCACAGGGGACTTTGACGGCGACGGTGCAGACGAGGCCGGAGTTTGGAACTCAGAGACGGGCGTATGGAGCGTCGCGCTGAACAACAGCACCGAGCCGGGCGAGCCTGCCCTGATTGCCCAGGTGGGTCAGAACGGCGATATTCCGGTTCCGGGCGATTATGACGGCGACGGCATTGACGAAATCGCGGTCTGGCGCTATTCGGATTACGCCATTTATGTCTCCCTCGATAATCTCGATTGGGCGGGCAACCCAACACTGAGTATCCAGATGGGTGCTGTCCCCAATTCCGCCTCAAAACTGGTCGCCGCAGAAGAAGTTGTTCCCGTAACCGCCGATTACGATGGAGATGGCACGGATGAGGCAGCGATCTGGACACCTGGGGACGGGATGTGGTACGCATCGCTGAACAACGCTTCCTGGCCGGACGAATTCCTGTTTGCTCAGGTTGGGCAGCGCGAAGACGTTCCGGTTCCGGGCGATTATGATGGGGATGGCTGGGTAGACTTTGCGGTCTGGCGGCCCGAAAATCGAACCTTCTATGTGTCCCTTGGCAATACGGACTGGGGGCTGTCTGATGTCCTCATTGCCGATTTGGGCTGGGAAGGCGACATACCCATTCCCGGCAATTACAGCAACTCGTATTAGCGGATTGGCGGGTTGGGCCATGTTTACCCACCCCGCTGATCCCAAGCAGCGCATCCCGATTTTCGATGCGGCAGCTACCTGCTGGCTACGCTAGACCACTAAATGATGGTTTACCTTCAACTAATGGCCCTTTTTGACACATTTAGGGCCACTTTTGATCCATTTGGCGGCATTTAATAGATATTATAATAGTAGACTGGACGAAAAATTAGCCGAGAATTCTTATAAGTTACTCACTTCGGACCCTTTTTTTCTCGTGACGATCTCGCACACACTATTTTTTGAGGGGGTCTTCTAACCATTCCCTAACCT
Source organism: uncultured Chloroflexia bacterium (assembly GCA_963753545.1). Taxonomy (GTDB): domain Bacteria; phylum Chloroflexota; class Anaerolineae; order Aggregatilineales; family Aggregatilineaceae; genus CAVWCQ01. Next base: position 1,569,872 of record CAVWCQ010000008.1, on the reverse strand, counting down.
TCAAGGTTTGAGGGGTACGAAAAATAGTTGATCACTTCGCCGCGTGGCGATCCGCGAAAACATCATTTTTTGGCACCTCCGCAAACCATTCTTTAACCATCTGCCTACTTTCAAAATTGCCCTATTTTCGAGAAGGCTATCACGGCAGTTCCTTAGCTGCGCACGCACCAAGAGCGCCGCTATACTCTCAGAATACACCCGAATGTGCCCCCAAAAATACTCCTTTAAAGTTGAACCTTAAGTACTAATTTGAAGATATCGGTGAGAAAAATAGCAGCGGATTGATCTTAAGTTCGTCCGAGTTGTTGTCCTGCTCCTGCAAAATGAACAAAAAAGGGCGCAGCGGCTTAGCTTCGCACGCAAAGCAGCGCCCGTGCAACCTCCGGTTGCCTGGGTGTCAAGTTAAGAAATAGACGTTGTGGGTCGCGGGCGCACACCTCACCCCGGCTGAACGGAAAAGCATGTTCAGCCGACCCTCTCCAGGCCTCGCTGGAGAGGGTCAGGAGATGGCGCTTGACGGTATACACATTCCGACTGTTACGGCTTCGGCGGCATGGCGAGGAGTTCGCGACCTAACGCGACATCCTTGTGAATCTGTTCAATGAGCGCTTCAAGGCTGTCGTAACGCGCTTCCGGGCGGAGGCGGGCCACCACGTCGAAGATGATCTCTTTGCCGTAGATATCGCGATCAAAGTCGAGAAGATGAGCCTCGACGCGCACCGCGCCGGGAAACATGGGCCGGATGCCGATATTTGCCACCGACATAAACGTTTCACCGTTCAGATGCACCCAACCCGCATACACGCCGTTCTGAGGCAGCACCTGTTCATCCCAGACATCCATGTTCGCCGTCGGAAAGCCGATGGTCCGCCCCCGACCGTCGCCATGAACCACCTCCCCTACCAGACGGTAGGGCCTGCCGAGCCACTTTGCGGCCTGTTCGACGTCGCCTGCTTCGAGCGCAGCACGAATTCCGCTGCTGCTGATGATCTTGCCGCTGCTGTCGTTCCCCACGAGATCCATAACCTCCACCGAGAAATTTTTCTGTTCACCCAACGCGCGCAAAAACTCGACATTGCCCTCACGCTTGTAACCCAGGGCAAAATCGGGGCCAACCCACAACTCGCGCAGGTGAAGATAGGCCAATAACTGATCTACGAAATCCGCAGCACGAATGTGGCGCACCTCATCATTAAAGGGATGGGTGACCACGATCTGCACGCCCAGTTTGCCCAGTTCGGCGGCGCGGCCCTCCGGCGTGGTCAGATAATAGCGGCCCGATGCCCGCCCCAACACCACATCCGGATGAGGGAAAAAGGTCAGCACCGCCGGGACACATCCCCGCTGCCGGGCCGTTTCGACCAGCCGCCGCAGGAGATGTTGGTGGCCGATATGCACGCCATCGAACATACCCACCGCCACTATTGCCGGGCCAGAGGGCGCTGCGTCGGATAGTTTTTTTACATGCTGCATGACGGTTCACCCATCCGTGCTGGATTCCGTGTGGGAACCCGGGCCAAAGACTTTGTGAGGCTTCCAGATATCACCGCGCCCTTCGAGGACGGCGATCAACTGCCCCTCAGGATCATAAGCACGGGCCAGCCCTGCTGCCACATCCGGCGGATCAACCACTGGAACAGTCATACCCTGCCGGATGCGCGCCGCATCAACAGCCCGCAGATGCAGGGCGGGCAGATGGGCCAGCGCCAGATCGGGCGGCAGCAGGTATTCGCGCCACGTTCCCGCCTGCATCGCCGCTTCCAGATCGGACCAGAGCACCGCATTATCGATGGTAAACGCGCCGCTGGCGACCCGTTGCAGCGCAGCCAGATGAGCGCCCACGCCGAGACTCTGTCCCAGGTCGTGCGCCAGGGAGCGAATATACGTTCCCGGCGAACAGACGACCAGCAGATCGGCAAAAGGCGGCTCCCAGGCTTCGAGGGTCAGCCGTTCAATGGTCACCGGGCGTGGTGCGCGTGGGATATCGATCCCGGCCCGTGCCAGTTCATAAAGCCGCCTGCCGCCCTGCTGGATGGCGCTGTACATCGGGGGAATCTGCTGGATGCTGCCCCGGAACGGCTCAAGTGCGGCTTCAACCGCTTCGCGGGTGATTGGAGCCGGATTCTCCGCGACGATCTGCCCGTCGGCGTCATAGGTATCTGTCTCGACGCCAAAATGCACGCGGGTGCGGTACGTCTTGGTCGATCCCATGACGTATTCGCTCAGGCGAGTTGCCGGACCGAGGCACACCACGAGCACGCCGCTCGCCATCGGATCAAGTGTCCCGGCGTGCCCGGCTTTTTTGATGTGAGTTCCGCGCCGCACCCAGTTCACGATATCGTGACTGGTCGGCCCGGTTGGTTTATTGATATTGAGCAGGCCAAAAACATCCACGTGTCTATCCTACCAGCGGCGCACCAGCCCGAACCACATGTTTCATCAGTTCAATCACGCGGGGGACAAGCGTCTCCAGCGGTTCGCGCACGGTTGCACCGGACGCCAGTTTGTGCCCGCCGCCGCCTAATTCAACCGCGGCATCCGCCGTATCAAAGCCCGGCACGGCACGGATACCGATTTCCACCGCGCCATCCTGTTTTTCTTTGAATACGACAGACACATAAGCCTCATCCACTTCGATCAGCTTGCTGACCAGCCCGCCGTCGTCGTTCCCGATCTGCCCGGCTTCGGCAAACGCTTCCTGGCGAATGGCTACCCAGATGACATGATCCTCAAGCTGCACCAGGGGCAGCACGCTCTGCCACAGCCGAAAATCCGCCATCGACATGCGGCTGACCGTATGCTGCACGATCTCGGCTAACTGCCCGCCGTAAGCCATCAGGCGCTGCGCCTTGCCGAGCGTCTCGCTGGTCACGTTGTCTGTTCGAAAACAGAGCGTATCCGTCACCAGCCCGGTCAGCAGGCAGTGCGCCGCCGCCGCGCTGATGGGAATGTCCATCTGTTCCAGCCAGTCGAGCACCCCTTCGGAGGCAGCAACGGTGCGCAGATCGACCAGATTGGCATCTCCGAACAGCGTATTCGTCCGGTGGTGATCCAGGTTGATAAGCGGCACACCGAGTTTGAGCGCCGCCTGCCCCACCTGCCCCATGCGGGCCGCGTCGCCGCAGTCCACCGCGATGACAAGGTCTGCCGCCGTGCCGTCCAGGCCAGCCCGCACGAGATCGGAACCCGGTATAAAGGTCAAATCGAACGGGACGCCGCCATCGACGGCGGGAATAACCACTTTGCCTGAGCTGAGCAGGGCATGGGCTACACCCAGCATTGAGCCGATGGCGTCGCCGTCCGGATTGACATGAGTCAGAACAATAACTGTCTGGGCGCTGGCAACGAGCTGCCCTGCTTTATTCCAATCCATTCCCATCTCCATCGCGCGCGGGCGGTCTAGGCGGAGTTTGATCGTCGCTGTGCAGAGTGTTGAGCAGTTCATCGATCCGCTCGCCATGTTCGACAGCCGCATCCCAATGGAAGTGCAGGGTGGGCGTTTTGCGAAAGCGGGTGCGCGCCGCGAGTTCTCGCCGCAAAAAGCCGCTGGCCCGATCCAGCCCGTGCATAATTTCCGGCTGGCGGCCATCGCCCAGGCCGTGCACATAGACTTCCGCGTACTCGATCTCGCGATCCACCTTCACATCGGTGATCGTGATGCCATCCAGTGCCGGATCGGTAACTTCGGTCATCAACAGTTCACTGAGAATATTGCGAATGAGATGTGCGGCTCGTTCTTGTTTAATGGTCATGGGTCATCCCTCCGATTTTATGTGCCCGCCTGGAATGCAGCCAGGGCTTCGACCAATGTCTCCCGCGTGGAAAACTGGGGAGACCAGCCTGCCGCGCACAGTTTGCGCGTATCCAGGGGGCGGGTGTGATAAAGCGCACTGATCCAGGACGGCGATCCACGCATCCGGCGGATGCGCCAGCGCCACCAGGATCGGGCCAGAATCCAGGCCAGCGGTACGGCCCCCCGCTGATCGCCCATCAGGACCGCGATCTCGCGGAAGGGGATACCTCCGTCTGCCCCACAATTGTACACCCCTGGTAAATCCTGGTGCAGGGCCAGGGCAAAGGCCGTGACCAGATCTTCTTCGTGCACCACCTGGAAGGGCCGGTCTTCCAATCCCCGCGCCAACATCCGGCCCGGCGAAAAGGCGCGGATCACCGCCAGATGGCGCGGCCCGCACACCCAGGCCGTGTGCAGGCGGGTCAGGATCATAGCGGGAACAGCCTCGGCCATCACACTCAGATAATCCGCGATCAGCGCCCGAACCCGCGCATATCCCCCGGCCTGATGGCCGTGCAGGAGCGCCGTTTCAGGAACTAACCCGGCAGGCTGAGGACCATAGATCGCCCCGCTGTTGCCCACAATCAGCTTGCCGATTCCGGCCCGGCGGACAGCATGAAAAAAATGTTGGTGCCCTCGACCGTCACCCAGTCCACATCCTTGCGCTGCCGCCGCGTGGGCCATTCGGCTCCGGCGAGATGAATCACGGCGTCCACGTCATTCAGCAGCGGCGTCCATTCCGGCTGGCGCAGCGCGGCACGCACAAAGTGCAGGCCCGGCAGCGGCGGATGGCAGGTGCGCGCATCCAGCCCGATCACGGATTCCACAGCCGGATCGTCCAGCAGGCGTTCCGCCACCAGCCGTCCCAGACTTCCGGCAACTCCTGTCACCAAGACGCGCATGCTGCCTCCTTCACCTAAATTCTAATCGGCGGCACAGGATTTGGCTTCTGTGCGATCCGCGGCAAAAAAACAAAAGAGCATTTTCACCGCAGAGAGCGCGGAGAGCGCAAAGAAAAACAAGAAAATTATCTACTGCGTCTACGATAAAAAATATGCGTTATGGGCAGCGGGCCAAACCTCACCCCGGCTGAGCGCAAAAAAACCGCGCTCAGCTTCCCCTCTCCAGGTGCATGCTGGCGCAACTTCGTTGCGATTTATGCCTAGCTGGCGAGGGGAGCAAACAGCAAACGGGCCAGGATGATCCTGGCCCGATTTCACGTTCATCTGTCCGCTGCCGGGCGCTAGTTGGTCCGCTCGCGCACTGTAAACTCGATCTTGTCGCCTTCTATATAGTCGTGGAAACCGTCCAGGCCGATGCCGCATTCGAAGTCCGCGCGCACTTCGCGCACATCGTCTTCAAAGCGCCTGAGGCTGCTGACACCAACATTCTCGGCCAGCACCTTGCCGCCACGCACGACCCGCGCCTTGGCATTGCGGCGAATGATCCCTTCCAGGACATAACACCCGGCAATGTTGCCAATCTTGGGCACGCGAATGATGCGGCGTACTTCCGCCACGCCGATCACCTTGTCGGCGTATTCGGGTTCCAACATACCGTGCAGCGCCAGTTCGACGCTTTCAATCAGTTTGTAGATCACGTTATAGGTGCGGATATCGACACCCTTCGCCTCGGCTGTTCGCTTGGCGGCGTCGTCGGCTTCCGTGTTGAAGCCCATGATGATCGCATCGGATGCGCTGGCGAGATTGACATCATTCTCGGTGATCTCGCCGACATCGGCATGCAGAACGCGCATCTTGATGTCCTCCGTCGCCTGGCTTTCGACCGACCGCACGACCGGTTCCAGCGAGCCATCGACGTCCACCTTGATGATCAGCGCAGTTCTTTGGTTTCGCCCGCCTGGAAACGGTTGAAGATATCTTCCAGGGTCACGTCGCGCGGCGTATTGTCAATGACATGGGTCTCCAACTCGCGTCCGGCGGTCTTCGACAATGGCGCGCGCTTCTTTGACGGTTTTCACCACTTCGAACATATCCCCGGCATGCGGCGGCTCGTCCAGGCCCATCACCGAGCACAGGACGCGACGGCGGCGCTTCTTTGACAATATGCCCGGCTTCGTCGAACATGCCCTTGATGCGGCCTGTCGCTACGCCTGCCAGCATAATATCTCCGGTACGCAGCGTGCCGTTTTGCACCAGCAACGTTGCTACTGGCCCGCGTTGCCATCCATACGCCCTTCCAGCACCGTGCCCGCAGCGGGGCGATTTGGATTAGCGCGAATATCCGTCTCATCGGCAGTCAGCAGGATCGCTTCGAGCAGATCATCGATGCCGGATTTCTGCCGGGCGCTGACGGGAACGACCAGTGTATCGCCGCCCCATTCATCCGCCCTCAGGCCGACGTCGGCCAACTGCTGCTTGACGCGATCCGGGTTGGCGTTCGGCTTATCGATCTTGTTCAGAGCCACGACGACCGGCACATGCGCCGCGCGGATGTGCGCCAGCGCTTCACGCGTGGTCGGCATCACGCCGTCATCTGCCGCGACGACCAGCACCGCAATATCGGCTCCCTGCGCCCCGCGTGACCGCATGGCGGTAAACGCTTCGTGGCCGGGCGTATCGAGGAAGGTGATCACGCGATCTCCCAGTTTGACCTGATACGCGCCGATATGCTGCGTAATGCCGCCCGCTTCGCCTTCCTGGACATGCGTCTGGCGGATGACGTCGAGCAGCGAGGTTTTGCCGTGGTCAACATGGCCCAGCACCGCAACAACGGGCGGGCGTGTGACCAGCAGCTTCGGATCATCGCCCGCATACAGCCGCCGCCATTGGGGCGTGCCTTCGGCTTCCTCCACCGGCTCCGGTTCGGCTGCGAGCCTCTGGCGCGCTTCAAAACCCAGGCTGTCGCTGACAATCGCGGCGGTGTCATAGTCGATCTGTTGGTTGATGGATGCCATGATGCCATTGCTGATGAGTTCTTTCATCACTTCAATGGGGCTGGCGCCCATCAGGTGGCGAGGTCGCGCACCGAAATGAACTCTGGAATTTCCAGTACCTGTTTTTGTTGAGCCATAGGATTAGCGGAAAAAGTCAATCAAGCTGACGCTCCGCTAACCTCCTTTCTGTTGGTTTCCTACCATCGGATTGAAAGCGAGCTTAAGTTGTCTGCCAGCGCCGCGCCATCCTACAACGCGCCAACCGGCGGGCAGTGGGGGTGAAGCGCAGGGCTAAGAATTGGCGGGGCGGGCCGCGCGGACCCGTCCCCGATCATCATCGGTGAGTGTCGTACGCAGCGCCTTCGCCAGTACGTCTGTCTCCAGGGCGCGATCCCAACACGAGGTTTGATCGCACAGGTACGCGCCCCGGCCATTCATCTTTCCCGTCGGATCCACCTGCACGCCGCCATCCGTACGGACGAGGCGCATCAGGGACCGTTTTTCGGCAGTGGTACGGCAGACGACACACGTCCGTTGGGGCGTGTGCCGCCTCGGTTTAGCGCTTGCCTTGCTCATCACAGTGTTCCAAGCAGTGCAGCAAGCAACTCTTAGTCCAGATACTCATCCCATTCACCACGCTGGCGGCCACCTTTACGGTGTTTCTTGGCAACGACTTCGCCACGATCTTCATCAAAGACCAACTGGCGCTTCTTTTTTGCCCGCTTTCTTCGCGCTCTTCTTGGGTCCTGCCATTTGTTCGAGGTCGGGTTCGGCTTCAAATTCCGGTTCGTCGTGATGGTCCACCTTGGGCTTGCGACGCGGCGTCATCTTCTTCAACGGGTGCCACAAGAGCAGGCACTTCGGGTTCTTCAATCACAGCCGGCTGCGGAATACGCGGCGGTTTGATGGGTGCGGGAGCCGGTTCGTTTTCGTCAAAGCTGTATTCCATCGCCGCTTCGTCTTCGCTCGGCTGAGGAACAACTTCCACCACTTCGGCGGCAGCAGGAGCAGCGACTTCAGACGCGGCTTCGACTAGTTCCGCTTCGGGAGCAGCCTCTTCGACCTCGGCAGCAGCCGCCGCTTCGGGTTCCGGCCCCAGGATCACCAGGTCATCCAGCGCGTAACGGATCGCTTCCATCGCGTCATCGCCTGCCCCGCCCGCCTTCAGCAGACGGCCAAGCGCTTCTTCGTCGGCCAGCATGCGAACCATCAGTTCGCCCACATTATCGATGCGCGACAGCGCCTTGTTGATATCGTCGTCCAGTTCCAGCTCGGCAATTTCCATCTGGAAAGCGCGGCCCGGAACCAGTGAGCGAACCATTTCCATCGCGGAACGGCGCTCCGTACGGCCAGCTTCGCGGAAGGCCAGCAGACGCCGCTCGGCCATCTTCACAAAATCGGTCAGGGTGTGGAATTCTTCGGGCTGGATAGCGCGGTTGTTCCGCTTCTTATCCATGATATGCATGATTTCCGCGATCAGTATCCGGCTTTTCGGCCTTCAACGCGTTCAAGGGCTGCTGATCAAGCAGTTCGAAAGCTTCGTTCGCCGCTTCCGACACGCTCTTGATATCGATGCGCCAGCCTGTCAGCTTGGCAGCAAGACGAGCATTTTGCCCTTCGCGGCCAATCGCCAGCGAAAGCTGATCATCTGGAACAACAACGGTCGCCGTGCGGCCCGTGTCGAAATCTTCTTCAAGCAGCATATCACTGACGCGCGCCGGGCTGAGCGCCTTGCCGATAAACACGCCGGGTTCCGCGCTCCACTCGATCACGTCGATTTTCTCGTCGCTCAGTTCCTTGACGATGTTCTGGATGCGGATGCCGCGCATGCCGACGCAAGCCCCAACCGGGTCTACGCCTTCCTGCAAGGCCGCAACCGCTACCTTTGAACGGTGTCCTGCTTCACGAGCGATATTCTTGATCTCAACCTGACCGTTGTAGATTTCGGGCACTTCGTATTCCAGCAGGCGGCGCAGCATGTTTTTGTGCGCCCGGCTGACAACGATCTGCGGCCCGCGTGTGTTCTTCTTGACTTCCATGACATAGGCGCGCACCTTATCGTGCGGACGGTAGCGCTCACTGGGAATCTGCTGGGCGCGGGGCATCACGGCCTCGGCACGGCCCAGACTGAGCGTGATCGCGCCGTTGGTGACGCTCTGAACCGTCCCGGTCACCAGATCGCCTTCGCGCTCGACAAATTCATCGTAGAGCGATTCGCGCTCGGCTTCACGGATGCGTTGCAGGATCACCTGCTTGGCCGTCTGCGCAGCAATACGCCCAAAATTGGAGGTCGTCTCAACGGGAACCATCACCAGTTCGCCAAGCTGAACGTCCGGGAAATACTGGCGCGCTACATCTAGCAGCACCTCAGTTTGCTCGTTCACCACCAAATCGGTCACTTCTTTTTCGAGCAAAATCTGGGCGTGCCCGGTCGGATCGATGTTAGCTTCGACGCGCTGGTTCGAGGACACGTTTGAGTCCCGGCGGAAAGCCGAGACCAATGCCTGTGACAGCGCCTCTAACACGACCTCGCGGGGGAGCGCTCGCGTTTCTACAATCTCATTAAAAGCCAGGGTGAAGTCACTCTTCATGGTATTTCTGTTCTGTCCTGATCGTGGACGATTAAAAAGCGTTCTGAGCCATATACGACGGAAAGTGGGGGCTGCCCACTTTCCACTCACCGTTCTCTTCGTCTAGGTAAACAAAGTATACCATCTCCCCCCGTCTTTAGCAAGGGGATTCTCGTTCTTATTGGCGGCTATACTGCCGTGTGATTCCGAAGAGGCACTGGCGTACCAGATCGATCTGATCGGGATACAGGAGTGTGATGCCGTTTTGAGCCAGTAAAGCGCGCGTCTCGGCATCCAAATGGGCGGATTTCTCCAGGACGGACAGGATCATATCGGCAGAATCGTCTGCCGCGATGCGATTAATCGACACTTTGCCGCAGCCTTCGCACAGGTGGACGAGCATCAGTTCGCCCTGGCTGCGCCCCGTATATTTCTTGGCGATGCGCTTGAGCGTCAGACCGATAGGCCGCATAGGCGCTTTGCAGGCCGAGAGCCGATCCCCCGCCTCAAACTGATCCAGGTGGCGCGACGAGAGACAGTACGGGCAGTGGTTGCGGTTGCGCACGCCAGACAGCGCCTCCCCCGCAGAGACGAAGGTTCCGCAGGAGAGGCAGACAAAATCGCCAAAGGTGGTGCTGTTTCTTCCCGGTCGGGTGTAAATGCGCTGGGCGGTCATGGCTCTGACCTCATCTTCAGATAGCTCTGATAGCGGTAGGGGCTGATCTGCCCTGCGACCACTGCCTGCCGGATAGCACAGCCGGGTTCTTCGTCGTGCGCGCAGTCCAGCCGGAACTTGCAGCGGCCCACATAAGGGCGCATCTCCGGGAAGAACCACGCCAGATCCTGTTCGGACACACCCCACAGGCCAAACTCGCGGATGCCGGGCGTATCGATGATGGCTCCGCCGACTGCCAGCGAGACGATCTCGGATACGGATGTGGTGTGGCGGCCCTTGCCTGTCGCCTTGCTGATGGCCTGGACACGCCGCCCCAGATCGGGTTCTACAGCATTCAGCACGGACGTTTTGCCTACTCCTGAATGCCCGACCAGGGCTGATAGACGGCCCTGCAACCGATCTTTCAGATCGTCCAGGCCGCGTCCGGTCACGGTGCTGGTGAGTACAACCTCGTAGCCGATGGCGGTATATTCTGCCGCGACTGCTTCGATCTCCTCTGCTAACGGGCCGTCTTCGACCAGATCCATCTTGGTCAGGCAGATCAGCGCCGGGATTTCAGCGAACTCGGCGGAAACGAGATACCGATCCAGCAGGTTCCAGGCGGGCCGAGGATTCGCGGCGGCAAAAACCGGGATCACCTGATCGACATTGGCGACGATGATCTGCTCGTGGGCATGCGCACCCGGCATCGGCACGGCTCCCCGGCGCGAAAGCTGGTTGCGGCGTGGCAGAACCTCGCTGATTTGTGCGTTTTCGTTCCAGATGACCTCATCTCCGACGGCGATGAGGTTGGCATCCGATTTCTTTTTGAGCGGGTTGGAGAGCGCGCACTCGATTTGGGCGTCTCCAGACCGGATGAGATAGGCGTTTTGTGTTTTCCTGACAACTACTCCTCGGTTGGGAGTAGGGGCGTTCATCACGTTCATTGGTGGGTGTTCCTACAAACAAAAAGCCAGCCACAGGATAATTCCCGTGGCTGGCGTTAGGGTCGTGTATGGGGCCGCTCAATCTGCGGATCGATCCGCAGACGTTGTGCTTCAACGAGAGAGCGCGCGGCAACAGAAATAAAAAAGCCACGGGGCATAAGCACTCGTGGCCGAAATTTCCGGTCCGGTGTACTTATGCAGGTTCTCGATGGAACACAACGACCTGGCTAAACAGATGACCCTTCCTTGATTGGTATTCTATGCCCTCAGTATAGAGCAAACGTAAGGGAGCGTCAAGGGGCAGCTCACCCCGGCTGAACGGAAAAACGTGTTCAGCCACCCTTCCCCCACAGCTTGGCTTGCTGCGCAACTTCGTTGCGGCGCAAGCACGCGGGGGGAAGGGAAAACAGCATTAAAAAGTGCGGAACATGCGCGATCTTACACGTGGGCGTACTGGCCCCGGACCCAGCCGATCACCTCGTCCAGCGGGATGATTGTTTTGTCCGCCGAGTCGCGCCGCTTGGCCTCAACGCCGCCGTTCGCCAGCGACTTCTTGCTGACCGTCAGCCGCACCGGGATACCGATCAGATCGGCGTCGGCAAACTTCACACCCGCCGACTCCCCTGCCCGATCATCGAGCAGCACATCGAATCCCGCCGCGCACAGATCGTCATGCAGCCGCGCCGCACAATCTACCTGATCCGGGTCATTGCCCAACTGCACGATATGGACATGGAACGGGGTCAAACTCTCCGGCCAGATGATGCCCGCCTCGTCGTGGTGCCGCTCGATGACCGCCGCCATCAGCCGCTCCAAGCCGATACCGTAGCTGCCCATGACAATCGGATGTTCCGCGCCGTCTTCGCCCAGGTAGTTCACGCCCACCGCGTCACTGTAACGCGTGCCCAGTTTAAAGACGTGGCCCAACTCAATCGCGCGCACCAGCCGCAGCGTACCCGCGCCGCAGCGCCCGCAGATCGCCCCGTCGAACGCCTCCGAAATATCGGCAACGCGTTCTGGATTGAAGTCACGCGGGACGTTGATGCCCATCAAGTGATAGCCCTCCTCGTTGGCCCCCGCCACGAAGTTCGCCCCGACCTGGACGGATCGATCCGCGATGACGATTGTGTCCGGCTTGATGCCGAGCGGGCTGGCATACCCCGGAACGGCCCCAACGGCGCGAATCTCGTCGTCCGTGGCCGGGCGCAAAATTCCCCCACCCAGAGCGTTAGTCAGCTTGACCTCGTTCACGTCCAGATCGCCGCGCACCACGACAAAAACAAACTGGCTCGCGCCGTCAAAACGTTCGACCACAAAGAACACGGCTTTGAGAGTCTGTGCGGTTGCTATGTTGAGCAGGATCGCCAGATCCGCGATGGTTTTGGTCTCTGGCGTGGCGACCTTGCGCACGGCTTCTAACTCAACAGACTCCGGCGCGGCGAGGGAAAATTTCGCCGTCTCGATGTTAGCCGCGTAACCGCACGAGTTGCAGCAGGCAAAATGATCCTCGCCCTGGTCGTGGCGCAGCACAAATTCGTGGCTGACACGCCCGCCCATCGCGCCCGTATCCGCCTCGACCGGGATCGCGTCCACCCCAGCCCGCCGGAAAATGTTCTCATAGGCGCGTTTCATCAACTCGTAAAAGCGGTCCAGATCGTCGTAGCCGGTATGCAGCGAATAAGCGTCCTTCATGGTGAACTCGCGCAGCCGGACCAGTCCGCCGCGCGGGCGCGGTTCGTTGCGGTACTTCGTCTGAATCTGGAAGACGTGCAGCGGAAGCTGCTTGTAACTTTTGATCTCGCGCAGCGCCAGCGCCGTGATCACGTCTTCATGCGTCGGGCCGAGGGCAAATTCGCGCCCGCTGTCCGTGCTGAATTTTTGCAGCGTCGGCCCGTAGGATTCCCAGCGCCCGGTGGCCTGCCAGATTTCCGCAGGGTGCACAACGGGCAAGCAGATCTCCTGGCCGCCAATGGCCTCCATCTCGTCGCGCAGAATGGCCGCGATCTTATGAATCACGCGCATGCCCAGGGGCATCAGCGCATAGATTCCGGCGGCAAGGGGTCTCGCCAACCCGGCCCGGATCGCCAACTGGTGGTTGACCATCTCGGCATCGGCTGGCGCGTCGCGCAGGGTGCGGGTAAACAAATCTGACAGTCGCATGGGTTCCTCCAAATACAGGGCGAGTTCGCCTGGAAACAAAAAAACCGGCGTCGGGAAGTCCGAACGCCGGTTAGATCACACAGATAGTGCCGCCGCTAGTCAGGCAAAAATCAGCCTGCGAACCTTCCTCGATAGAAGTCGCCGCTATGGAAGCTGCTAGGGGTGGGGTTTTGCATGGTTCCGTTCATGCTAAACATCCTAAGCGAAAACCCGCCGCCTGTCAATCAACAATTTCCACAGGCAGAGGCCTGCTGTTCCAAACGGAATCCGGGTTCGGACCCATTGACTCTAACCGGAAGCCAGAAGAAATGACCGGCCAGCACAACCTTGTAGAAGTGAAGGCTTTCATCCAGACCAAAGACCCACAATGTCTTCCCGGCAGTGATGGTGAAAAAGCTTGTATACCCATCCAGAGGTAGTGTATAGCCGGGCGTATCGAACAGCACCTGGCCCACCACCGCCGTGTCGGGAATAGGGATCATATCCGGGCCGGGCCGGGGAGCGCTGCCAACGGGGACGGAGGGTCCCGGCAGCGCGATCTGTCCCAGCGTGATGTTGCCGACGCCCGTGATCTGGTTCGTGTAATTTACTTCCTGCCCGGCAGTAGTTCCATCACAGCACTGTGTCGTCACCAGAATATACTGCACACCAGCAGTTAATGTGACGCCAGCTATCCTGGGTGCTAAGAACATTCCCCCACTGTCATCGTCGGCCCTTACGCAGTTGGTTGACGGTTGAGTAGGGTCAAAACTGTTCTGGTAAAGAGCGAAGAGGTTATCAGGATTAGGACCGGTCATGGCTGTGGTGTCGATTGTATAAAGCCCAGTGGCATCAACATAAAACGGCTGCGTATCATACCACTCAATTCTACTGCTTGGTCCTACACAGTTCGTATTGACACGATCCCAGGTTGGATCGGGAGAGGCCAGCGTTCCCGACCAACTGACCGTAGTAGCGGCGTGGACAGTGGTGGGGGTTTGGAAATCCCCGATATGGATGAATAACAATGCAAAAATAAGCAGTGTGAAACTGACTTTGCGGAGCATAGCTTCCCCCTAAAGATAACCATCAGCACTTGAGCTACATTAGGGATGGTAATAAAACTCTCGGCGTCCGCCAATAAAAAAAGTATATATGTCGTAAGTAATGTAAAAAAATGAAAGTCCCCAGACCACAATTAAGAAGCTGGGGGCTTTGAATGGAGATAGAGCTAAGGAAATAAAACGAGCGTTTTATCCCGCTGGTTCCGGAGTGGCCTCTTCGGTCGCTACAGGACTAACTTCCTCAGTCACGTCGCCTATCACGGCCTCCGTGGCTTCAGCCTCTTCGGTCACCAGCGGCACGGATTGGATCGGAGCGGCTGGCGGAACGCCCCCACTCACTTCGGACGGCGGGAAGACATAGATCCGCGCCTGTTCCGCGTCTACCGCGTAGAGCCGCCCGGTTGGATCAAAGGCCAGCCCTGCCGGGGAGCGCAGGCCGAGGACACCCGATTGCAGATCGTCCGGCTGGTTAAAGGCCAGGATCGGCGTTCCTTCCAGGTTGTAGGCCACGATGCGATGGTGATCGTCCATGTCGGTTACATAAACGAGCGTTCCATCCGGGCTGACCGTCAGATAGGGGCGGTTGTACGACTGGCGGTTCTGGTACCACATATTGACCGTCCAGGCGCGGATCGGCAGCCCGTTCGGATCAAAGACCTGGATGCGCATGTTCCATGCTTCAGCCACATACAGATGGCCGGAAACAGGGTTAAACGCCAGTCCGACAGGCTCATCAAGCTGGCCGAGCGCCGACCCCGGACTGCCGATATCGCGAATCCACTCGCCATCCGGCTTATAAACGCGGATGCGCTTGTTGCCTGTGTCGGCGACGTAGACGTTGCCATCCGGCCCAACCTTGACATCACGCGGCCCCCAGAAACCATCGGTTGACGTGTCGCCGGGCGCAATTCCTTCGTGTCCCCAGTAGGCGATCACTTCGCCCGCGGGGTTAAAGACCTGGATGCGGTGATTCCACGTATCCGCCACATAGATATTGCCGTCCGGGCCCACATCCACACCCCACGGCTGGCGCAGCGATCCCGGATCGGCGGTGCCGCCCGGCAGCGTGCCAATGACGCCTATCTGGATGCCCTGGTCATTCATGACCACGACACGGTTATGATCCGTGTCCGCGATGTAGGCCAGACCATCCTGGCTGATGGCGATACCACGTGGATTCGCCAACTCTGCGCCCTGCCCCCAAACGAACTGGGCGGTGATATCCTTGTAGACCTGATCTTCGGGATACTGCGGCTCGCGCACATTGACCGTTGTGCTGCCGATGCCCGCGTCCCAAATCTGCGCGGCGACTTCCTTATCGACAAAGAAATAGAGGCGATCCGAAACAGGCCAGTTTTTGATCTCGAAGCGCTTGTCGTTGGCGCACTCGGCAACCACTGCCGCCTGGCACTGATTGCGGAAGCGGGTACGCTCCTCGTCCGTCGTGCCCTGGGCCGCCTCACCCGCGCAGCGCGTCTGGCGACCTTCGATACACATCGCCTGGGCATAGGTGTCGTAATCGCGGTTCCACCAGATATCAGCGATACCCTGGCGGTAATACTTCGCCGCGATGTTATTCGGGTCCGTGCTAAAGACATTGGCGACGCGGTTGTAGTTCAGGTAGAAGTATTCCTGCATCGGCCACCACAGCCGGATAAAGCCGAATTCGTAGTAACGATCTCCCAGAATACGCCGGACATCGGGTGCCTTTTTGCTGCCGACGATCACCACCCGCGCCCCTTCCAGTGACGTCGCATCGACACTGCCCGCCTCGCCGCGCAGGAAGCCGTAGTTGGTGTAATCGCGCAGGTACCATGTCAGCGGCCAGGAGGATTCGTCATCGAAGACGATGCGCATATCGTGGCCCTCGTTGGTCATCTCCGCGATACGATCCACTTCGCGCATCACGGTTTTGACCGCCGGGCCAGAATGGGCGTAGACGAGAAATTCGGTGGGATAGTCGTAATTCACAAAACAGGCATAGTACGCGACGCGCGCCGTCAGGACTGCCAAAATCGCCGCCGCCGCGAGAATCGCCATGCGCCCCAACTGCGACGGGCGCAGGAAGCGGCTGGCCCGTCCGACGAAGTAGAGCGCGCCGAGCAGCAGCACCCAGGCCGCCAACCACGTTCCGGTCGCCGCTAAATCTTCCGGCTGGCTGCCCTGGAACGGGGGCGTGACGCCTGTCAGTAAGGTAACGACCTTGGTCAGGCCGACGTAGACGACGGGCAGCCCAACCAGGACGACCAGCCAGCCGCCGCTCCGCATCGACTCCCAGCGCATCCCGCTGATCACGCGGCCCAGCCACCAGCCCGTCAGCAGACACATCGGGACGGTGATATGCAGCGTCAGCCAGGGCATTTTCTCCCCGGCCAGCGTCAGGCCAATGATGATCATGACCGTCCAGTAGCCGACCAGCGCCAGGAAGGGGAACGCGCCCAACCATTCGGGTGTCGTGCGGCGGTGATGCTCCTCCTCGTCAGAATCAAATGGGCGCAGCAGGCGCGGCAGCGCACCCATATAGGCAATCCGGCTCAGGTCGGCGGAGTCAGGCGCGGCTGCAAGCACCGTCTCATTCGCGGTGCTGACCAGCGTTTGCTGATCCGAATCAACATCCGCGTCATTTTCGCTCAGATCGGCGGGCAGTCCTTCCGGCACGGGGATCGCATCATCACCGAGCAGCACCCGCCGTTCTTCCTGGTAAACGGCTTCGGCCCGTTCGCGACGCCAGCGCCAGAACGTCGACAGGCCGAGCACGCCAGCCCCCAGCGAGCCGATCATGGGCAAAAATTCGTAGATCGGAAGCTGCGTGAGCATGTAATAATACTGCGGTTGGCTGCCTCGCCGGACGCCCTGCTGTTCGAGCCAGTAGCCCAGCGATCCGATCATGCCCGTTGCCAGCCCGTAGCCGTTGCTGAAGATCGTCGTGTAGAAGAAACCAAACAGCCCGATGAAAACCAGCGCCACCGGGATCCAGCGCTTCCAGTTCCACGACAGGCCGACCGAGATCGACACCGCCGCGAAGGGGATAAAGCCAATCAGCGCCGCGTTGAGGGTATCGTGTCCCTCTGGCGACGAGGCGTTATAGTCCTCCAGGTTGTAGCCCGCCCAATAAAGCGGGAAGGCCGCCAGCCAGGGTAAGATCAGCGTCCCGATCACGATCAGCACGTCAAAAATCGGCTGTCGATCCAGGAAATTCCACCAGGGCGTCAAAAAGCGCGTGACCAGCACCAGCGCAACCACCGCCACTCCGATCAGCCAGGAGGCGATCAGCGGCAGATCTTTGTAGTCGCCGCCGTCCTGGGTGGTGGTTGCATTCAGACTGACGGCAAACGGCTGGGTTTTATCCGTCTCCTCGACAAAACTGCGCCGCTCAAATGTCACCAATGCAGCCGAGGTGATCAGCGCGATCAGAATAATGAGCAGCATCTCCCGCCAGGGCAGAGCCAGATAACCGGGGAAGGCAAAAACCGCCGTCAGGAACAGGACAAAGAGCAGGACCAGCACAGGAACGCCGATCCAGGTCAGTTGGCGGACAAACATGGCGTCGTCAAAGCGGATTTCTTCGCCGTATTCTTTCGTCGCGTTGAGGCCGTAGGTGGTATCGGTCGCGCTGCGAACTTCGTGTACCTTCCAGACATCCCCTGGTTTGATCACGTCAATGACACAGATCGTCCAGATGGCGACCATCCCGCCCAGAATCAGCCCGGCAGTGATGATCATCACCGTGGTTCGCGCATGGCGCAGGCCCCGTCCCATCATCGCAGCGAGACCGTAGTACGGCATACCGCCATCCAGCAGCACATAGATGATATCCGGGAGCACCAGCGGCACATAGACGACAAGGAACAACATCCCCTGGAAGAGCAGCGCCGATGGGATCTATTGGTAAGCGGAAAAGGCAAAGCGCAGGAACGATCCGAATGTGAAGGCAAAGGCGGCACATAAGGCGAATAAGGCCAGGTGGCCTACGATCAGGGACAGGAGCGATTCCGGTTCTCCGGCCATCTCCCGTTTGCGCGGATCGGCACTTCCGAACAACGCGAGCAGCAAGCGGAACAACAGAAAAACGCCGTAGGCCGCTGTATATACAAACCCAAGTTCCTTTGAGGTCAGCAGCACCAGCACCACAGCAGATGAGACGAACAGGACCAAATCAGCCACTATCAGATATAGCTGCGAACCGCTTCTCCTCCTCAGCGGGGACCAACTTACGCTTGCGCGGATCGGCTTGTCGCGTCCTGGAACATGCGCAGCAGCCAGTACAGGACCAGGAAACTGCCGAAGATCGCCACGTACATGAACCCGACTTCCTTCGAGGCCAGCATGCCCAGCAGCGAAGCCGACAGCCCGTAGAGCCAGACGGTCCGGCGCGGCGGGTTGCCGTCAAGATACTGCAAAATGAAATAGGGAATCAGCAGTGTAAAAAAGACGGTCGGCGTATCTTCGCGGATGTAGCGGTTGTAATACATCGTCATAGGCGAGATCAGCAGCAGGAACGACGCCACCACCGCTCCGACCCGGCCCAGCCAGCGCCGCAGCAGCAGCGGGAAGAGGACCACCAGCACGCCCAATACGGCGGGATAAATGCGCGCCGTAAAGTCATTATCGCCAAACAGGAAATAATTGAGCGCGGTCATGTGAAAGATCAGCGGACCGTGCATCAGGGGCGTGTGGTTAAACTCTCCGAAGGCATAGAGCCGCCACGAGTAATACGTGTGCAGGCTTTCATCGTGGCTCATCACCCGCGCGCCCAGGTCCACAAAGCGCGTGATGATCGCCAAAATCAGAATTGCTGTATAGGCGACTGTCTCCCAACTCAGGACATAGGGACGCACCAGCGCCCGCGTAAAAAGTCCCTCGCGTGAGTTTGAGCCTTCAACCGTTTGTTCGCGTGTTGCCATAACTTTCCCCGTCCGTATCGTATAACCTCACCCCGTCCGAGCAAGCTCGGTCCCCTCTC
Organism: uncultured Chloroflexia bacterium; assembly: GCA_963753545.1. Lineage (GTDB taxonomy): Bacteria > Chloroflexota > Anaerolineae > Aggregatilineales > Aggregatilineaceae > CAVWCQ01. The sequence goes on along the minus strand of CAVWCQ010000008.1, from coordinate 1,550,845 downwards.
CAGGTGCATGTCATGCCTGGCTAGCGAGGGGAAAAAAGCGCGCGGGAGTACAGTTTAATGTCCGTCCTCAAACCATTTTACAAAACGATAGCCAGTCGTCGTATAGCCCAACTGCTCATAAAAGCGGTGGGCCTCGTCTTTGCGGGCAAAGCCGCTGACCAGCCATGTTCCGATGCAGTCTTTTTCGTGCGCGAGCTGTTCGGCAAAATCCATCAGCGCCCGGCCAACACCCTGGCGGCGCACCGACGAATCGGTCACCAGCACGGAAATCTCGCCAAAGCGGGCAATCGCTTCAAGCCGTTCGCGCAGGCGAAAACCCATCCACCCGACGACGCAGCCTTCAACTTCAGCCACATACAGCCAGTCGATAGGGCTGTCGTTCACCCAGTCCAGGCGATTCTGCATATCCGGCTCGCTGATCGACTTGCCCGTCAACTGCGGGATCAAGCGGCAAACCGCCGGGATATCGCGCGGTTCCATTTCGCGGATTAACACTGTGCCAGACATTGACCTCTCACCACTTCAAAAGGCGACGCGGTTGCGCCGGGCATCGGGGCCGGACTCTGCGCCGACATTAATCACATAAGCAACCGTAACCTGCGAGTCGCTGACTCCGCTCTTGACCAGGGCCGAGATACTATCATCGGTTCCTTCCGGCGTCGGTGAAGCGGGTACCAGTGTGTGGGGCAGCGCCTGATGCGGCGCGGCGGCCTGAACGGCTTCCCCGGCGTGAGCCATCATCGGGAGGGCCAGCGCGACCAGCAGCAGCATAGCCAGCATCGCGCTCAGACCGGGCAGCCAGTTCGTTCCCGAATAGCGCGGCCTGGAACGTGCGCCCATCCCCCCCCAGACTCCGGCCCAGACGCGGCTAAGCTGTCCCGCGCTGATCGTCCCTAGGGAGGGCATCTCACGCCGCAGATCATCCACCAGACGTTCTTCACGAGCCAGCGCGGCCCGGCAGTCGGCACAGGCGCGCACATGGTTGATCACCTGGGCGCGTTTTGCCAACCGAAGCTGACCATGCACATAGCGCGGTATCAAATGGGTTACATGGCGCATAATCAGATGCTCCACAATTCTTCGAGGGCTGACTGGTCGGCTGTGCTCATTGCCTCTCGCAGGCGATCATGCGCCAGCCGGACGCGGCTCTCGGCGGTCTTTTGCGGGCAGCCCATCACTTCCGCCATTTCGCGGTAGGTCAGGCCCTGTCCATAACGCAGGGCGACGGCCTCACGCAGCCGGGGCGAAAGCGTGCGCAGCGCTCGTTCTAAAGAGGCGCGCACTTCCCCCCAAACGGCGGTGACTTCCGGCGATTCATCTGCCGGGGCGGGAGGCTCCACGCCAATATTCAATAGATTGCTCAGGGCGACGGTCGGCAGCCACTTGCGCCGCCGTGCGTTCCGGCAGCGGCTGATGGTGATCGTATACAGCCACGTGCGGAAACTGCCCCGTGCCTCGTCATAGAGGCGCAGGCTGCGGAAGGCGTAAACCATCAACTCCTGCAACACATCTTCTGCATCCTGCTCAACCAGCAGAATACTGTAGGCCAGCCGGTAGAGACTCGGCGCAAACCGATCATAGAGCGCGGCAAAAGCGCTCTGATCCCCAGCCATACTGCGCTCCACCAGATCAGGCAGATCGGGGTCATTGGCGACCCGTTCGTAAGGGCGTTGTGTCTTCATCTCGTCCAAATGTACACCTCCGCCCCCATTATTCCTGACTGATAACCTGCTCGACCCCATAAACATCATTGCGAATCCACAGCATATCGATCTCACGCGCGGTAGGTTTGTCCGCCGACTCGCTCTTGTAAAACCACATCAGAGCGTCTTTCCAAACGGGAGAACGGTGTATCCACGACTCGCGGATGACCATATCTTTGCCGACATAACTGCCCCCCATCTGCACGGGAGGATAGACATAGGGCATGATGACCGCCGCCGTTTTCGTCTCCGCGCCGACCCCATCGACAAATGTCGTGTTGGGATAGTCGCGCAGCGCCCAGGCAATCGCCCCGTCCTGCGGGACCATCGCGCTGATATCGATCAGTTTGGCGTCGCCCGTTTCTCGTTCGCTCATCTCGTCCAGCGTCACGCGCAGTTCGTGAACATCATCCGTCACCGGATCAGGGAACCAGAACATCCGCGGATCGCCCCTGGCGGTGAATGCCTCCCGCGTGCCCAATCCCCAGCTAAAGACCAGCCAGAAAGCGACGCTGCCCACGGCGAAGCCATACCAGCCGGCGCGCCCGCCCCATAAACTCGCCACCAGAAAGAACAGCACGGCGAGCAGCATGGTCGACAGCAGAATCATCACCAGACGGAGCTGCAAAAAGCCAAGCGTGTACTCGTAAAACGGCATGTTGTCGATATAGATAATTCCCGGCGGCTTTTCGGCTGTGCCTGCGCTGCGGCTGTAAATATCCTTAAACAGCAGCCGGATCACCTCGCCCAGGTTGGTTATGCTGCCCAGTTCGTTCAGCAGCGACTTGCCGACCAGCACCAGACTCAGGATCACTGCCGCCCACAACGCCGCCGTGATCAGGCCGTGCAGCGGAACGCCCCACCCTGGAACCTCACCCCACAGCGGATCGGGCCGATCCGTGAGCCAGCGCGTCACGGAGAGGGCAACCAGCACCGCCAGCGGCACAGTCATCCACAGGGCATGGCCCGCCGTGGACCCGGCATAGAGCAGGGAGAGCAGAACCCCCGCCAGCAGCCAACCCGCCAGGACGCGTTCAAAGAAGCCGCCCTCGCGAATGGCCCGGTAGCAGGCAATCAGGCCAAAGACGAGCAGACCCGTCTCATAACGCAGCACGATCAGCAGCGGGAAAGCGATAGGCGCGCCTGTCGTCCGGTGCCAAAAGCCGCGCAGTCCTTCCGCCAGCAGGTTGCCAATGGAGGTCAGGCCAGACGGCAGGATGAACAGCCCCGTTCCGATGGCCAGCGCGACCAGCCCAAAAGCCAGAGCGCCATCGCCCCACGGCCAGTTGAACCAGACGCGGCGCAGGGCCGGAGTTGTCGCGGCGGGATCGGGTTCGGTCAGCCACGCGAACACGACACCAAAAGCCAGCGCAACCAGCATGAGCAGGCCCGCCGGTTCCGCCAGGAAAATCATCGCCCCGAAGGCGACAGTAGATAGCACGGCATAGGCGGATCGATCCGTTTCGAAGAAGCGCAGCACCAGCCAGGGTCCGACCACCGCCAGCAGCGCCGTCCAGGTGACGGGACTCATCGTGCGCGACGCCAGCAGCGCCACCGGGGATATGGTCAGAATCAGGCTGACGATCAGCGGCGGCAGCGGGTTCAGATAGCGCCGCCACAGGATAGGTGAGAGCGCCAGCAGCGCCCCGCCGATTGCCACCGGGAAGCGTGCCGCAACGTTGCCCTGCCCGATAAAATTGAAGCTGATCGCATCGAGGGCAAAGGTGATCGGGCTGTCAGCGGGAATATCATCGCCGGGTGTCTTGGGATTCACCTCACGCAAAGCGGCCAGCGCCTGGTTCGCCTGGGGATCATCCATCGGAGAATCACCCAGTTTCGCCAGCCGCAGGACCACCGCCAGCACCGCCAGGATCACATAGATCAGCACTTCCAGCGTAATCCAGAGGCGGATACCCGGTTCGCCGCGTGTTGGTTGTTCTTCGATAGAAGGTTCAGCGGCCATCACTGCCGCGTCATTTGTAGCTAATGCCATTCGTCCATCCACTAATTCGGCGCAACGCGGTAAATCGACATCTCACCGCTCTGGCAAACCGGGCGGAACACCTGGGAAAACTTCTCCAGTCCCCGGCTGTACTCGTTGTACTGGCTCGCATTTTCCCCAGCCATGTCGCTAATCATACCGCGCTCGGCACTGCCTACTACGATATAATCAATCTTGTAGCGATCAATAATCGCCCAGGCGCGTGTCCAGTCCTGCGTCGTGAATAACTCCTGCACATCCATGATCCGATCCCGCACCTGTCCATTTTCGATGCGGTAGTCGGTCACATCCTGGTAGGTATCGCCGCGCCACTGGCTTTCATGGTTCTGCCAGCCCATCAGCGTTGGGATTCCGGTCAGGGCGCTCACCCGCCCATTCGTCTTGCCGCTCGTCTGCGCGTACCCACCCGGATAAGGCGCTTCGGCAATCACGGCCTTATCGTCATGAACCAGTTTGTTCAGGCACTGGATTGCCGCGTACTCATACGGCGCGGCACTGACCAGCGTCGGAGCGCCGTCCAGGGTCAGCGGCTTTTGCGTCGGGCAGTCGTAGCCCGCCCCAGGATCGCAGGCATCGAGCTGTTTCTGCACCGAAATCCGCCCCGTATCGACCAGTGCGCGCCCCTGTGCTGCCAGGAAGGGATAGGTCATCCCCGCGCCGACGAAGACAATTACAACCAGAACAAATGCGACCTGCCCCACCAACCGGATGCTCCGCCGCCTGGAGTCGTCGCCTTCGCTGCGTTCCCGAACGGTCACGCGTTCCGCCAGAATAGACCACACGGCGAAAGCGGATGCCAGACTGAAAACGATCCAACCCTGGTAGTATAACTTAAAAACGGTGTTGATCCGCACCCCAAAATTATCGTGCAGATACATAAAATCGGGGATCAGCGTCAGCAGCGCGCCCAGCCCGACCAGCAGCAGGACAAAGCCTGTCGCTGGGCTGTAAATCGAACCATGCTCGGGGCGGGTTAACAAACCCACTCCTACAGGGTCGTCTTCCGTAGGGGCGACGCTTGCTGCGCCCTCTGAATGATAACGCCGCCCAAACAGCCGCCCGACGATGATCACGATCATTCCGACCAGCAGGAGTTCCTGCGGCAGACTCGTCAGCCGCCGCGCCAGCACATCGGGCACCAGATCACCCAGGCTTTTCCCGGATGGAACCGCCGCATAGATTGCGCCGCGCAGCGCCTGATCGTTCCAGGCACGAATGCCCAGCACGGCCAGCGTCACGACCAGCAGGATCACGATGCTCCCCAGGATGAGCGCCGCCGCGCCGATGTTAAACGTGCGTCTGCCCCGGCGCAGTTCGACCAGCACAAAAATCGTCAGGATGACCAGGAAAATACCAAATTGCAGGAAAAACTGCTGCCAAGCGGTGGGATAGATCACGTTCGGCAAAATACCCTTGGCCTGCGAGGCGAAGCTGACAATCCAGGGCAGATAAAACCACAGAGTCAGCGCCCCGACGATCAGCGCAAAGCGGCCCGATTTCCAGATATCTTCCCAGGCCAGCGTTCCGGTTCCACGCCGGATCAGCCGCCGCAGCACGTCTGCCCCGACCAGCAGCGGCAGATAGATCGCGTCCCACGAGTTGAGGAAGATCATGCCGCCGACCATGATCGCGTACAGTGGGTATTCAAACCACAGCGGATCGCGCCCGCCCAGCACCAGGGCCAGCGCCAGACCAATCGCCAGCACGGCGAACGGCAGGGCCAGCACATGGGGGTGAATATCGGACAGGGCGAAGCTGAAATTCGGGAATTCGGTGATCGGCTGCGTCACCGGATCGCCGTTCAGATCGCGGTCATGCACGACGCGGCTGTAGCGCCAGCCCAATCCCCAGGTGAAGCTCCACTGGTCCAGCGGCACTTTTTTATCATCCCAATTGGGGATCTTATCCTTGTCGTCGTCCGGCCTCTGCCAAAGAACAAGGCCGTTCGGCTGTCGAACCGCTTCCGTGCTGGTCCGCCCCTCGACATCCCAAAAGTCGAAGTACTTTGCGCTGGCGATCTGCGGCGCGTAACCCTGCCAGGGGAATTCGATCAGCGCCGTGCCGAGGTTGCCCATCCAGACGAGCATGATCACGCCGAGCAGTCCCGCGCCGAGCGCCGCGCCCCGGCTGGCCCCGCTTCATTTTGCGACCAATCGTCCAGCGGGACCGGACGAGGTTATAAACCACGCCGAGCGCCGCCGTCCCCGTCAGGGCGAACAGCAGCGCGATCATCAGGTTGAAGGCTACGCCGCTCGATACGCCGCTGAGATCGGCCAGCATCGCCGCGATCACATAGCCGAAGTAGTAGTAGCTGATCGAATAACCCGCCAGCCAGGGATCGTTGGGCGGAAAGGTTGCGCTGCGCCGGATGCCGTTCAGAAAGGCCATCTCCATCGGTTTTTCCGTGCTGCCCAATTCCGGGTTGTGGGCACGGTAAGCGGCCCAGAGAACCAGCATCAGCAGGAAGAGCACTTCCGTCGCGATGATCAGCGGCGTATTTTCGGTCAGCCAATCCCGCACCGGGGGGCGATCCGGCCAGCGGAAGAAAATGACCAGCCCGACCAGCAGCACGACGACCCAGGCGAAGATCATGCCGCCTATCGTGTTGCGCAGCATGCCCAGGCTGCCCAGGTACCAGAACAGGAATCCGGTCAAAATAAGGCCCGCGGGGCGCGCCAGCGTATAGCCACGATCCGGCAGACCGCCCGCCATGCGGTAGAGCAGCGGCCAGGCCGCCGCACCCGCCAGCGTCGCCAGCAGCCACCAGCTTAAAACGTCGCCACCTTCGCGGCCTAACCAGTTCGTAATCAGCGAAAAGTCCATAGGCTACTGCACCGCTACCTCGCTGCTCGGCCCCGTGCCCGGCACCACGCGATACACCTTATCGATATACACCTGCTGCGGCTGGCAATCCTCAATGTGCGCCACCGACGGATCAAGACAGTCCGGCGACTGGTAAACCACATCCAGCCAGCCCATCGCTGCCATCGTGTCTAACTTCGAAATTCCCGGCTGGTGGCCCGGCGTGAGCGTGCCCGTTGCCGTATCGAACGTTATATCGTTATACAGCACACGCTCCGCGATACCCACGACAATATACTCCACATCGTAGGTCTCGATCACCTTCCACGCGGCCTGCATGTCATCCAGCATATAAAACGCGGCGACATTATTCTCCCGCGAGTAGATCAGCTTATCCATCTCCGGCAGGCTGCGCTGCTGGGTCTGGTGATTGCGCCAGCCCAAAATCGTCGGCAGCCCGGTGAAGAATGCGATCCGCGTATCCCAGCGATATTCAGAGGGGTAAGCGTGCGCCTCCATGACAACGGGCGTTCCCTCGACGTTTTCCTGCATCCAGCGGATCAGGCGGTAGTCACTGTCCAGGGCAAAATAAACATTGTTCTCGCCATGCACGGCATATTTCATAAATTCCATGCCGTCGAGGGTGAGCGGCGTTTTATCGGCATTGAAGCGATCCAGGAAGCGGGCCTGAGTTGCCAGCACCGGGTAGGCCAGGGCAATCGTGAACAGAATCGCCAGCCCGGTCTGCCACACGGCGCGCAGGGCCAGATTCCAGCGCCCTGCCCCGCGCAGCATCCAGGCCAGGGCGATGCCGCAGGCGATACTAAGCATAAACCACACCTGGATGTAAAACTTAAAGACGGTGTTCTGGCGGCCAATATCGCCTTCCAGCACGACCACTTCCACGCCGATGCTGATGATCAGCGCCAGAGCAATCAGGGCATCAACAGCGCGTAACAGCGGGTGCTGGCGCGGCATAAAGAACAACAGCCCCGCCGCCCCGATCATCGGCCCCGCCAGTTGCAGCGCAGGGATATCGCGCACACCGATCACCAGCGAGACGATCAGCAGCCCGATCATCCCGACCACAACGAGAATCACCAGGATGGCCTGCCCTTCCAGATCGCTCACGCGGAAGCGGCGCAGCAGCCGGGCCGCCTGCCAGATCAAAAACGAGGCGGCAATAAAGATGAACAGCCCGTGAACATACAGATAGGCCCACAGCGGCGTGCGATCCGCGATAAAGCAGTCCGCTGCCGTGCATTCCGTCGCCCAGGGTTTGATCGAGGTGAAGTTCGTCGCGAAATATTTGGTAAAGGGCATCGCCGCGATGTGTGCTGATCCCCAGGAACAGAGCCAGCCGTCCCAGCCAGAGCAGCGCCCAGCGCCGCGACGTATGGGCCTTAGCCAGCACCAGCGCCAGCACATAGGCCAGCATCACGAGAGCCAGCGCCGCCACGATCCAGGCCAGGATGCCGCGACGCGGTGAGCGTGGGATTGATCGCCTTGTCACCGAGAGCGAGTGGGTGTTTGGCCTGTTCTTCCGCCTGAGTCTTGCGCAGGAAATAGAACAACACGCGCGCCGCAATGGCAATGGGAACGACCATCGCCAGCACAAAGACGACCAGCCGCGCGTTGCCGGGGCGAATCCAGCGCCGCAGATGCTCCTCAGTGGGGGATGGCGGATCCGCACGGCTGGAACGCGCCGCCCCGATCCAGGCCACGTAGCTCAGGCCAACTACTCCGACCAGCAGATAGGTGATCCAGTCCCACGAGTTTGCCGGGCGCAGCACGCCAACGGTCAGCCCGCCCAGGGCCAGGGCGAGTCCAGCCTCCCACCACGTCCGCAGGTGATAGCCTGCCCCGATCATCTCGGCTACCAGCCAGAGCAGCACGATCAGCGTCAGCGGCATGGCGATCATGTGGGCGTGCAGGTCGCCGTAGAGATAGGTGAAGAACGGCATCTCGGCAATCGCATTATTGCCCGCGTTGTTCGGCAGTTCCGCGATGATGCGCGTCGGGGCCCAATACCAGCGGTGAGTTGCCATGGGCAGCGGTTTGCCCTTCATCAACTGTTTCATGCCGCCCTTAAACGCTTTGAGTTGTTCCTTCAGGCCATCGGTTTCATATTCCCAGATGCGCAGCAGGGGCGCATGCTGGGCGGTTTTTGCGATATACCAGTTTGTCGCTTCCTGCGCGTCCTGATTCACCTGGAAGATATCGTCCGGCGTTTCCGGGTTATGCCCATGTTTATCGCGGAATTTTTTCTCTTCGTCCTGGTAAATATCCGCGAAAATATCCGCCTTTTTGTCGGTGAGTTCCTGCCGCCGTACCTGGCTGAGCAGGGGCCGCTTCTGGAAATCCGTCCATCGCCGCGACGTTCGTCACGAAGACATGTAATTCGCCCAGGTTGCCCAGCACGACCGCCAGCAGCATCGCCAGCGTACCCGCGATCCACGCACTGCCCGCCGGGAGTCGCGGTTCGCGCCGTTCTTCAAGCACGTCCGCCAGCGGCAGTTCATCGGGATCGCGTGTTGCCCCTTCGATCTGCCCGGGTTCAACCGCGCGGGACCGCACCCAGTTATAGGCGATGCTGAACACGCCGATCCCGGTCATGGCGTAGAGCGTCGGCAGCACGAGGTTATAGGCCACCGAGGGCTGAATCCCGATCAGCTTGACGGGCGCGCCGACAACCACATATCCGAAATAGTAATAATTCATGTAGCCGCCGGAGAACCAGGGATCAATCGGCGGGAAAACGGTACTGCGCAGCACGGCGTTAAAGTACGAAAAATCCATCGGCTTTTCGCCGCCAAACGCGTTATGCCACAGATCCGGGTTGCCGAGCCGGATGCCGAGCATCACCAGGAACAGCAGCAGCGTCAACCCTTCCACAGCCAGCAGATGCCGCCGGTTGGCGCGGATATAACGCAGCAGGTCATCGCGCCGCCGGAAGCTGATCCCCAGGCTGAACAGGATCAGCCCAACCAGGACGATCAGCAGGCCGGGGCGCGTCCAGGTCAGAATGTTGAATGTGCCGCCCACCCAGGCGATCCAGGCAACCAGCAGCCAGCCCACGATCTTCGCCATCGGGAAGCCGCGATCGGGCAGGGCGGGGAAGATGCAGAACAGCAGCGGCCATATCAGCCAGCCGGCGATCACCATCAGCAGCCACCACAGAATCACCGCCAGTACCTGGCTGCGATTCACCAGCGAGTGCAGATCGAACAGTTTGGACCATGTGCCGCCCTCGCGCTGGATGTCCCACTTTTTCGCGTCGAACATCAGCGCGGTTTTGGCCTTGCTGACAATCGTGGCTGTCCAGGGGATGACGTTTGGCGCGGTGGCATCGGTGGCAAAAGCCGGGTAAATATCCCGCGTCGAAACCAGCGAGTCGCCATGCAGGATCGCCTGCGCGTTATGGGAGGTATAGGCGCTCGTCTTTTTGAAGACCAGCACCGCCGGGTGATCGTAAACGTGGTAGGCTTCTTCCGCCTCCCAGTGTTCGTTGAGCCAGTCAGGCAGATTGTCACTCGGCAGAATTTCGTCGGGAATTTCGAACGGTCCCAGGCGCGGGAAAGAAGTGAATTTCCGATCCAGTTCAAAGCCGAGATCGCCATCAAACAGCGCCTTGTAGAAGCGCACCGACATCGGCCAGCGCATGGGGATACGGGTCAGCGTGTCATAGAAGCGGTTGCTGGTCAGGACCACATAATCCGCCTGATCGAGCGCGTTCATCATGCCTGCATATTTGGCGCTGTTGTCTTCCCAGAACATCCACAGCTTGAGACCCTGGTAATAAGCCGGGTACATGCCCAGCGCCGCGCAGGTATAATTCGACAGGCCAGAGGGCAGATCGTCACGGTATTCGGTATCCTGCGGGATCGGGCAGACCGACCAGGGAACCGGATCGTCCCAGTCGCCATCCCAGGCGATCACCGGGCCGGACGTGTAAATGGGATCCTTCGCCTGTACGATTAACTGCCCCATCATCGGGTTACCGTAGATATCGGCCATACGCTGGACGTGCAGCGGCGGATCGAGTTTGACCGTTTGCGGCCTCCCTGGGAGGACCCAGCGGATTGGCGTCCGCGTTAAAGTCTGCCGTGATCGTCCCGGACGATTTCGTGCCATCCGGTGCGACCACCGTAAAGGTCACTGTTTCTGCGTCCGCGTCGCGCAGCGGATCGCCCAGGTGCGGGATCTGGATCTCGCTGATCACACCGTCAATGGGCACATCAAACGGGATCGTGTCGGAACCGCCGACCGTGTACTGCGTTGGCTGCGTCACGCCCTCGTCGCTGTATCCGGTGATGATGAGCTGCTCCGGCAGATTAAAGTCGGCGGCAGTCAGGGTCTGATCGGAGTCCATCCGCAGCCCGACGGAAATATCGTTGACCACGCTCATGCTGGCTTCGGTCAGGCCGTGCGTAAACATGACCGGGCCGCCCTCGACCACCGACACTTGCAGCGTGTAATTGTAGGGCAGCGACATCGCATCGGGCTGGTAGGCGAGATGAACCGATCTCATCCGGCGTCAGCACATACGAGCCGCCGTAGGGCGAGTCGTTGTCGGCAAAATCAGCCCGCACTTCGCCCTCATATTCCAACTGCCGCCCCAGCGACGGGTCTTCGCGGAACAGCCGGACGCGCACCACTTCTTCGCCGGGATCGCGCGCCGGGTCGCCCAGCTTAAACAGCGAAATCTGCGTCAGGGTGGCATCGCCGGGCAGCGTAAACGGGAACAGCATTTCCACCATAGCCGGGCAGCGTATTAAATTCGACGACATCCCCCTGCTCCAGGTGGCTGGTGCTTGGCGCAGGCGCGGCCCAGATCAGGCCCACGTTGATCAGCTTTTGCGTGCCGTCGTCACCCTGCACCCACATGCCAAAATCGCCGGGGACCGTCTCCTGGAACCAGCGCGACGCGGCGACGCGGGTCAGTTGCTGGCGCTCAATAGTGTGGAAAGCGAATCCGAAGCCCGCCGTATAAACGATGACCACGATCAGCAGCAGCGACGTGCCCACAAAGGCGATCCGGGCCAGCGCAGGCCGGGAAATGTGAACGCTATGCACCCAACCCCGTTGGTACGCCCATCGCAGCAGGGCCAGCAGCCCCCACGCGCCGAACAGCACCAGCGCCGGATAGAGCGGCAGGAAGTAGCGCATCGTCGTGACCCAGCGCCCGCCCAGCCAGCCGAAGACAATCAGAATCCAGGCGGCGGGAATCGCATGGCGCGCCCACATCTGCCGCCGGAAGGGAGTTTCATCATCGACCCGTCCCCAGAACCACGCCAGCACGATCTGGATCAGCGCGGCGGCCCAGGCTGCCCAGGCGACCAGTCCAAGCGGGATGCCCAGCCCCCACTCGACAATATTGCGCCAGGGGAACAGATAGGGCGTGCGACTCGCCCACTGGTGATTCGGCGGCCCGTCCCAGTTGCCGGAGGTCAGCCACGCCGCCTCCGAGGCATCGTCGCGCCAGCCCTTATCAAAGTGCAGGCCGAGGAAGCCCGGTCCGGCGAAGGCGTGCGGCTGCAAAAGGCGGAAGGCCAAAAATGCCGGGATACCCGCCACCAGCGCGGTTATCACCAGATATTTGAGCACAAGTTGCAGGGTCGGAATCAGATCGGCTTTGCGCGCCACAGACAGGGCGCGGATCACGGCGGCAATGGCGATGATCGTCGCCAGGGGAGCCATATTGATCCGGCTCGCAACCGTCGCCCCAACCGCCAGCCCGAACAGGGCAAAATCGGCCAGCCCAAAGCGATCCAGGACCAGCAGCGTGATTGTGCTGGCGATCACGACCAGCACGGCCCACATCGCCAGCCCGTCAAAGAGCATCGCCAGCATGAGGGCGATCCAGGCGACCGTGATTCCACCAGCGGCGAGATAGACGGCTTCGCGGGATATCTGGCCTGTCGTGCGCTCGCGGATCAGTTCACCGACCTGATAGGCGACGATGATCACCAGCCCATAGACCAGCCCGGCCAGTCCCAGCGCCAGGATCCCATCATCCAGCGGGAAATTGCGCTTCTCCGCGACAATCAGCCCGCCCCACGCGATCAGGTAGAGGATCGAGGCCAGTGCGCCAACCGCGCGACAGGCATCTGGCTGATTGCTACGCCCATAGAGTCGCAGCACGAAGCGCATTAGCAGGGCCAGAATCAGCACCAGCGCGAAACTCGCCGCCAGCGTGACCAGTCCCAACACCGGGCGTTCCCAGTGGACCGTTTCCCACAGCACACCGACAGCCCAGATCGCTAAATAGGCAGGGACGGTCTGCTCCCGGTTATCCCTGTCCATGGCGCGCACGGCAAAATAGAGGGAGAGCGTGACCCAGAAGGTCGTGAAGGCATCCACCGTCCAGAAATGCGACTGCTGGATCGGGAAAGCCGCCACCGCATAGAGGAAAGCCGCCAGCAGCCCCGTCCAGCGCCCATAGAGCCGCCGCCCCAGCAAAAACAGCACCAGGATCGTCAGCAGATCCGCTGTAGCCGCGACGGATCGCCCGATCAACTGCGCCCCGGTATAGGTGCGCCAGTAGGTCGTGATCTTGTGATCTTTCGCTTTACCGGGATCAAATGCTTCCAGGAAGGCGTGATAATCCTGCGAAAACTGCGTGCGGCCATCGGCAGCGAGATAAGTGGTAAACAGCGGAAATTCGCCGTAGACGTACATGCCATAGCCGACGTTGTGCGGGTTCAGCGGCGAACAGTCCGCGTCAAAATAACCGCCCCGCCCTGCTTCGGTGATCCCATCGGAACGGGATGTATTCGGATAGCGTTTCTGGCAGAGCAGGCGGCCCGGCCCCGGCGTCCCGTCCTGATTATCCGCTCTGGCATCCGTGAATTTCAGCGTGCCGTTGAGCGACTCCACGACCTGCGTCATAAAGCGCTCGTCGGGATGCAGATGCGTGTAATCGTCCCAGTTCTGAGCATCAAAACGCAGCCACGCGCCAACCGCCATGACCAGCGCCAACAGGACATAAACCAGCGCGTTGACCGGATCAAATGGCTGCCGAACTTTCTCTGCCGGGGTTTCTATCCGAATCACAGAAACACGCGAATCGTTATCCTCGCCCTCCCGAGGCATCACATCCACCTCAGTGACGTCAGCCGGAGCGACTTCCGCCGAAATTTCTTCCGGAAAATCAGCAGGCAGGATCACGTCCGCCGGATAGTCCCCGGCAACGTCTTCATCAGTGGGCGCACCGTCAGCAGCAGGCAGGCCGTCAGCGTTTTCGGCATCGAATTCGGGTTCTTCAGGATAATAGTCTTGGTCCGTCAACCGTCTAATTCCTTCAGCAGCCGCATTTCCCGACATGATACACTATCGGCGCGGCAATTCCTCACAAGCCCCTCTCCGTCCGAACTCCGTTCGGCATCCTCTCCCCACTTCGTGGAGAAAGGGCCGGGGAGTAGGGGCTATGGCGACACTTCGTAAATAGTAAACGACCCGGTTGCCTCGCCCGTTGGCGTCTCATAGCTGTAGTTATAAACTCGCGTTTCTCCGCCGGGGAAGTTCTCTTCTAGATAGACAGGCGCTTCGCTGTCCGCCACATTATACATAAAGAACAAGGGTCGGGTCGGGTCTAACTGGTAGCGCGTACCCTGATTAAGGGCGATCCTCGTCTGCACGTCCGCCACCGAAACCAGCCCGTTCGGCCAGCGGATATCGCCCGCCATCGTGCCCAGGATGCGGTGATCGAGCCAGTAGGGATAGGCCACCATAAAGGCGTTGCCATAGCTCCCTTCCCCATGCGCGAAGTCGTGCAGCGGCCTGGCGATCTCCGAATAGGGCCGCCAACTGTTGCTGTAGGTCAGGCGGTAGTCCGTGAAGAAGTTGTCCCAGTCTGGCTTTTTGGCTTCCCACAGCAGGCCGAACAACAGTAGCAGCGCGAGGATGAGCCCCACCAGCGGCACGGATCGCACCCGCAGCGGCAGCCGCGCCACCCAATACAGCAGCAGGCCCAGCGGCAGCGCCGCCAGGAGGAAAACAGGCGGAATTGTCCCACTCGCTCGCGTGAAACTGGGATTTTCGACGGTATAGGCCAGCGTCATGGCGGTCGGCAGCAGCATCACCAGCACGGCGAACGGCAGCAGCCAATCGACCGGATCATGCCGCCGGGCCAGCCGCACGCCCCACAGCACGACGCCCAGGATCAGCAGCCCGCCCGCCGCCGGATCGAGCGCCGGGTGTGCTTCCGCGTTGTTGATCCACGCCTTGTCGCCTTCCCAGTGATACATCCGCAAATCGTCGCGGTAATTCTGCACGAAGATATCGCGCTTGTCCCAGAACCGATTCCACTGCTCTTTAAGGGAGGGTTCATAGGCGACCATCGCCCCGTTCTCCTGGCGGACGAAGGCGTTTTCCCCGAACATGCGGCCCCGCGTCCGGTTCCAGAAATATTCCGGGTACAGCTTGGAATAGTGATACATCGGGATATAGAGGGCCAGCGTCAGGATGATGGTGATCATCAGCCCGCTGCCATATTGCAGGATCACGTTCGACTTGCTCGCCCGCACAAACAGGGACAGGAGGGCAAACCAGACCATCACCGCCATGGGCAGGAACATGTCGAGCCGCTCTCCAATCTCGCCGGGATCGCCATATCCCGCCGAGTCCAGCGCCCGCCCCAATGCTATATAGGCCAGCACAGGTGCCGCCGCCAGAGCCGCGAAGCCCGTGCCAATGAGCAGGGTGTTTCGGAGATCGCGCCCGGACCGGATGCGCCCCGCAATCTGCGCCGCCGCCGCCAGCAGGATTCCGATCACAACCAGGATCGGCAGCATGCGGTTCGCCTGATAAAAATAGGTCCCCGCCCCTAACACAATACCGAGAGCGATATAATCCGCCGTCCGGTTGTGGCGCATGGCCCGCGCCAGGAAGCCGATCACCAGTGCCGTTGTGAGCGATGTCAGCACGATGCGCAGACCCAGCCGCGACAGCATGACATGCCACGAACTGATCGCCACCAGTCCCGCCAGCGCCAGCCCAACCCAGTTGCCGATCTGCCGATCCTGCTCACGGTCGGAGCCGAAAATCTGCCGGGCCATCCACCACAACGCCGGGAGCGTGATCAGCCCTTCGATAACCGTTGCCATCTTCAGCGTATCGAAGCGGAAGCCCAAACCAAACACGTTGGCCAGAAATGACACGAAGTACATCTGGAAACCTTCGCGCCCGCCGTTGTTGGGGAAGAATATGCCCCGGTAGCCATCGCTCACCCTCAGCGCGTCGAGCAGTTTCTCAATATGATCGCTGGTCATTTCCGGCGGCGTGGACCCCAGATCGTGCAGCCGGAAATACGCGCCGAGCACGACAATTCCGATCAGCGCTGCTGCCGTCCAGATCGTCTCGATCCGCCGCGCCCGTGCCACAGCCCGTCTGGGTAAACGCCGGATTTCCTGCGGCCATGTGCGCGCCTGCTTCCAGTCAAACCCAAACGCCGCCGACCACAACACGATGCTCAGCATCCAGGCGAGGAATCCGCCTGTCGTCAGCACCACGTCAACCACCCGTCCCGCTGGATCGCGCGCCACGTTCGCGCTGAAGGCCGCCGCCGAACAAAGCAGCGCCACCGGAACCAGCATCAGCCGGATCGCGTGCGCCTGGAACCACTCCCAGAATCCGCCCTCGCTGCCTTCCCCACCATCCTTTGTACGGGCGGTGCTCGCTTGCGGAGCCAGCCCTGTGCCCTCACTGTCTTCCCCACCGTCTTTTGTAGGGGCGCTGCTTGCCGCGCCCTCGTCCCCTCCATTCTCCAGGGACTGGGGAAAGGAGGCCGGGTGGATAGGGGCTTCATTTTCGCTCAGAGATTGGGACGGTTCCTCCGTTACAGGCGCGGTATACACCATCACCAACACCAGCCACGCCGCAGCCGCCAACCCGAACAGAAGAACCGTTCCCCACAGGCCGAAAAAGCCGAGCAAAGCCAGCGCCAGCGTGATCAGCAGCCCGCCCAGGACCACGAACGCCCCGGACCCTTCCCGGATATCGCGCCGCAGCCGGTGCGCCACGAGGGGATAACGACGCACCCACCAGCGGCGGCTGGCAAAAATTTCCGCTGCCACGACCAGTATGCCCGCCAGTTGAAAGGGTAATTCTGCCCCATTTGTATCTCGCTGTAGGTGTTTGATCGGATCAAGCGCTGCGTTGTGCAGCACCGTTCCGCCCCGGATCGACAGGGCAACCGCCAGCGCGAACAGCACTGTCCAGGCGGCCCACGTCAGCCATTCGACTCTGTGGGGCGGATATCGCGGGGATATCCAGAACAAGCTGGGGCGACTGAATCTCGTCCTCGGCCCACTCCTCCTCCGGTTCAGCAATCTCCACATAACCGGCTGATGGCATGCGGCGGGGATTGTCCCGTACCAGAACACGCCACAGCAAAGCCATCGTCGCGGCAGGCCGCGCAGCCAGCCGAGATAAGACCTGAGCCAGCGTCCAATCCGGAATGTCCGGCTCCGGGGCAGCTTCCGGCCCAGCGGGCGGCTCATTTTCAGGTGAATATTCCGGTTGCTGTTCGTCGTCGAGGAGATCTGAATGATCGTTCATCGGGCCTCTGTTTCAGGCACAGGTAGTCGGCTTAACCGGGTTTCCGCGCTTTTACTGCCAGATTGACCGTCGTGCGCTCCGGCGGTTCGTTGATCGTATTGGGGCGATCAAACCAGTTCAGAATCGCCACCATCAGGTTAACGGGATTCAAAAGACTGCCCTTGTTTTCATCGAATGTGGTACGGCTGGCAGCCGTCTCCATGCTCCTGGGCAGCAAGCCAGACTCGAGCAGCGGTTTGCCCAATCCGTATACCAGATTGTGAATAAATGGGAAGCAGGAATGGGTGAAGGATCGCTCTTCTTCCACCTGGAAGCCTGCCAACTGCACCGCCTCACGCAGATCGTCACGCTGGTACAGCCGCACATGGTTCGCCCAGATTCCCGCAAAAAATCCGTGTTGAATATGGGTGTGAAAAACTTTTTCCAGCGTCTTGTTGATCGGGTCCCACCAGAACGGATAATTGGCGTTTGGAACAGTGATCGCCACCACGCCGCCCGGTTTGAGCACGCGCCAGATTTCGCGCAGCCCGGCCTGATCGTCGGTTATGTGTTCGAGAATCTCGGACAAAATCACGCTGTCGAACGAGGCATCGGGGAACGGCAGGTGGTAGATATTGCCGCGTGTCAGGGTGATATCCGGTAGATGGGCCACGTTCTGCTGCGCCTTGCGAATGATATCCGGATCCAGTTCACACCCGACCAGCCGGGCCGCGCTGACGCGGCGGATCATGTTGAGATAAAACCCCCGCCCGCACGGACAATCCAGAATCAGCGGGTCATCGTCAACCGGAACCCAATCGAAGATCGTTTGCACACGCTTTTTAAAAGCCATATCCGGCTCGTTGCGCGTCAATCGTTTGATCGTCTGTTCGTCTACAGGCATCTCGTTTTTCTACAGACTCTGTGAGGGCGGGTTGTTGGCCCGCCCATCCGCGTCACATGTGAATCAAGACCCCTTCCCCCTCTGGGAAGCAGGGCTACCTACCCGCCCGTTGCAGGTTGGTTCAGAATAATCTCCAGGCCGCTGATCAGCTTCTGCTTTTCACTGTCCGAGAGTTTCGCATTGGGGTGCATGATTGTGTAGTACCAGGGCGGCATCTCGCCCTCGCTGATGATTTCCGTGATCTCGTCCGTTTCCCACCCACCGTTGGTCCAGTCAGAGAAATTCAGCCTGTTGCGGCCTTCCTTCACGTCGCGGTACAGCAGCCAGGACGACGGCGCAATTCTGGCATACCAGGGCCAGACCGTCTCGTTGCTGTGGCAGTCAAAGCAGGCTGCCTTCGCCAGTTCCCGCGTGCCGGGAGCAGCCGCCCAGTTCGGTTCGCTCACGACTTTGGGATTCGTCTTATCAACAGGAATCAGTTGGATCAGGCCGAACAAAACGATCACCCGCCAGAATGATAAGACCAATCGTTCTTTTCCAATGATTTCTAAACATCCATTTATCCTCGGCAGTGCACAGGTTCCACTCAGGCCGTTGTGAAAAGCGGCACTATAGATCATAAACACAGGTCCGTCTTTTGTCGTTGATTTAAGGCAGATTTAATGTACTGCTGACAACGGCTTATCGTTTTGTCGCCTCGCGCAGGTGCTTTTCATACCGATTTACCGTCTCGATCAGGCTAAAAAGCTGCTCGATCTCGGCGCGCGGTTTGACATACTGACTCACGGTGCTGCACCACGTCGATCACCGCCTGCCCGATAGCCTCCCAGTCGCCGCGCGGCACCAGCTTACCCATGCCGCTGACCTGCACCGGGACTCGTCCGCCGGGCGTGTCGGTCATAATGACGGGCGTGCCGCACATCATCGCCTCAACCTGCACCAGCGCGAAACATTCCGTATCGCTGGGCATGACCAGAACATCGCACGCCGCGAAAAAGTTTGCCATCGCCTGCATGCTGGTGAGCTGCCCCAGGAATACGAGTTGTTCCTCGTAGCGCTGGATCAGCAGTTGGTTATCTTCCCACGTATCCTCGTACCGGATATCGTATTCCCCGGCGAAGACGACGCGCGCGGTGGGATAGGTCTGGTTGACGACTTCCAGCGACCGGATCAGCAGATCGGGCCGCTTTTCCCGCACGAAGCGCCCGGCGTAGCCAATCAGCGGGCCGCCGTTTTTTTGCCAGCGGCTGCGCAGTTCTGCCACGCGATCCGGCTGGGGATCGGGTATCTGGATAGGTGGGTAAATCACCGATATCTTTTCCCGGAACGGCTGTCAGGTAGTAGCTGTGATCGGCGTAATCATGACTATACGCAATCACCCGCGAGGCTCGCTGCGCCATAAACGCATAATTCTGGAAGGTAAACCAGCGCACGAAGCGGTTAAACAGGCCCGGCGGAAGAATCAGATCGCCGTGATGCGTCGAGATCAACCGTTTTCCCGCCATACGGGTCAGCACGGTCATCAGCGACGTTTCCAGCATGGGCGTATGCAGCCACACGACATCATGCTTACGGATCAATCCCCAGGCCGCCCAGGGATAGGCGGGCGCGACCATCCCCCGGCTGACACGCAGCGGTGACCACAGCCGGACAATCCGCACGCCGTTGATCGTCTCGTCACGCGGAAGATCAATCGAATGGCGGGCCGTCAGAACCGTGACCGTATGCCCGCGCCGGACGAGTTCTTCCGCCACGCGCTGCACATGGATCGCGTATCCGGTGCGGTGCGGCAGGTAATATTGCAGTGCAACTAATATTTTGAGCGGTTTTTCCGTCATCAGTTTGTCCGGTTATACGGGCGGCTCTGCGTCAGGCAAGGGATCGCGCCCACGTGTGCGCAGCGCTTGTGCAGCCGCCAAAACGTCGCCCAGATTCACGCCTTTCGCCCACAAGCCAGCCAACCCGAATAGAATGTAAGACCCGGCATTGACCACATGCAGCAGCAGGGCAAAGGCAACCGCCGGGGCGTCGCTGGCATGATCCACCAGATTCGCCGCCGCCAGCCCAAAGACAATCGCCGCCTCGAACGGTCCCAGGTTTCCCGGAACCGCCGGGACCGCAACGGCAAACGACGCAAACGCGATCATCGCCATCGACGCGACCCAGGTCGGCTTGTCAAAAATCGCATAGAGCAGCGCGTAACCAGCGGCAACCGACGTTGCCCAGGCGAGCGCCGTCCAGCCCAGTGTCAGCAGCATGGCCCGCACCGACCGCAGCGGCGCGATGCCGTCCAGCAGGTGATCCATCCATTCGTGAAAGCGCGGGCGGCGTAAAAACGGGATGATCCGCCCTCCCCCATCCAGCACCCGGTGCGCCCAGGCAGGTTTGGCGGCAAAAATCGCCAGCACAATGATCCCGATGACGGCCCCTACGCCCAGCACGATTCCGGCGAT
The DNA here is from genome assembly GCA_963753545.1 of uncultured Chloroflexia bacterium. Classification (GTDB taxonomy): domain Bacteria; phylum Chloroflexota; class Anaerolineae; order Aggregatilineales; family Aggregatilineaceae; genus CAVWCQ01. The sequence goes on along the minus strand of CAVWCQ010000008.1, from coordinate 1,530,442 downwards.
GCCGATCTCAAGTCCAACGGGCAAAATCGCCAGGATCAACCCGATCAGCACAAAAACAGCCAGCGTATCGATCAGCCGTTCGACCAGGATCGTACTCAGTGAAGTCAGCACTCGCACGGGTGGATCGGCCTGTGTCGCCAGAAAAGCGCGGGCGACTTCCCCGATGCGCAGGGGCAGCACCGCATTCATGAAGTAGCCCACATTCATGATATGAAAACTGTCCTTAAAAGACAGCCTGTTATTGAGCAGCACCCGCCAGCGCATCGCGCGCAGCCACAACCCGGCGGCTGTGAACAGCAGGCACGGCAGGATCAGCCAGTAGTGTGCGTGCAGCAGTTCGTCGCGCACGCCGCCAAGATCGCGCCGCAGTAAATAGGCCATCGCGATGATACTCACCGCCAGCCCCAGTACCAGACTAGGCAATCGTTTCTTCATGGGTCTTTTTTTACCTGGTTTCCGACACGGCGCGTCATTATGCCCCACATCGGGCATCGATGCCACAGGGAATACACAGAAGCGAGGGGAATTCCTCAGAACCGCTGCCGGGCAAAACGGGGCTATAATGAAAAAGTGTTTTTTCCGAAGTCCTGTTTTGAAAGCTGTATAAACGAATGCGACCTGACACCGTGGAGGTAATACCCTGATTCACCATCCGTGTCTTCGATACCTTAGAACTCGCGTTTGCCTGCTGTCTCGCCCATGACTAACCCATTTTGCATCACCACCAGTTGGGACGACGGGCACGTCCTGGATCGGCGGATCGCAGCGCTTCTGGATCGCTATCACCAGCGCGGAACATTCTATATCCCCCGCGACTATCTGCCGGATCGGCTGCCTGACCACGAGATCGCCGCAGCTTGCCGCCGATCACGAAATCGGCGCGCATACGCTGACCCATCCCGACCTGACCGCCCTATCGCCCGCCGCCGCCCGCGAGGAGATCGCTGGATCGCGCGCCTGGCTGCAAGACGTGATCGGCGCGCCTGTGACCGCCTTCGCCTATCCGATGGGATTAGTCAATCGCTCGGTGCGCGATCTGGTGGCCGGGGCCGGGTTTACCGCCGCCCGAACCGTCCAGCAGGTTGTCGTCTCTATGCCTACCGATCCGCTGCTGCTGCCCACAACCGTTTATGCATTCCCCTTCCCGATCAGCCCCGCCGCCAGCCAGCGCCCCCGCCTGGAACCGATCCGGCTGGCCCTGCCCCACCTCTGGCGGCTGCGCATTTCGCCGCTGGCCCTGCGTAGTTGGTCCGCCCTGGCGCTGATCCTGCTGGAACGGGCCGCGCAGCAGGGCGGAGTCTTTCACCTGTGGGGCCACAGTTGGGAAATCGAGCGTTATAACCTGTGGCCCGATCTGGAGCGCGTCCTCAGCGCCATGAGCCATTATCCGAACGCGCGCCCTGTCACCAATTCCGAACTTGTAGGAGCGTGTTGCCGCCCTAATCCGCCACGTAATACCCCGCCGCGACGACCGTCACGTTGACCCTATCTTCCAGCGCGAGATTCTCCGGCAGGTTAAACCGCAGATCGAGCGTCGCGCCCTGCTCCAGGCTGACATACCGGTCATCCTGCTGATCCAGGGCCAGATCACCCAAAACGATACGCTCGCCATTCACGATCAGGTAAAGTTGATCCAGATGTGTCGTCTCGGCTTTTTCCTCGCTGATTCGCAGAAATAGCGCACTGCTCACCACCGGGACGGCTCCCAGGTCGGTGATCTCGGTCTGTTCCACATCGCGAAAATTGCGCAAAATCTCGGTGCGCCGCTCGTATTCATCACCGTTGAACACGTAGAGCCAGGGACACGCCCAGCCGTTCGCGTCCGTCATGGTAATGTTGATCTGCGCCTCTTGCCCCTCGCTGATGTGGATGGGTTGGAAATCGGTATTCGCGCCGCCGCCCGTCATTCCAGCATAAAGCGTTCCCTCTTCGACACCCGCTTCGTCCGCGCTGACAGGGCCAGCAATAAATACGGCAGCCAACTCATAGTCCCCTGGCGCAAATTCCCCCGTGAACCGCGCGCCCGGCGCTTCATAAAGGTACTGCTCTGCCCACTGCGCCGCCGGGTCGGTAATCCAGGGATCTCCGGAGTTCTCTGGGAAGCGGATGCTGTATAACAGCTCTACCACCGTTGCCCGATTCGCCTCACTCTCCGGCAGAACTAGCACAAAATGCTTGATATTCGGAGCATCTCGCGTGTAATTAAAGGTCTCGCGATAGAACGTATCCATGTAATTGATATCAACCGACAGCGTGCCCGTTTTGGCTGTAGAATGGGACTGCCCCAGCATAAACGGGAATAGACAGGCCATAGACAGCATAAGCATCAAAACGAACGGAACCAAAATCATGCAGCGCCGTGAGAAGATCATAAAAATGCCCCTTTCCTTGATCGCACTAATTTGCTTCATGATCATCCAAATCGCGTTAATTTGCCAAACGGTTATTCGCCGCTCCCCTACTTGACAAGCTCCTGACCGCACTCGTATAATAGCGGCAGTGTTGCGGGTATAGTTCAGTGGTAGAACGTTAGCTTCCCAAGCTAAATGTCAGGGGTTCGAATCCCCTTACCCGCTTAATCCGAAGGCATTCCTCACCGGGATGCCTTTTTTCGTTTTTATTCCTTCTTCTCCGCGGTGAGATTGCCGTTTTAACAGGAGTTGGTTATGCCAATCACGCCCCCTGCTATCCCCTGCCCATCTATCGAAGTGGTCCACCACACGCCGCCCGGTCGTTTGAATGAGGATGCCTGGCTGGTTATGCAGACCGGGCCGCTGGGAGATCGGATTCTGTTTGCCGCCATTGACGGCGCAACCACCCGCCTTTACCCGCCGCCGCTGGCGCGCTATCTGGAGTCGCGCCCGGGCAACCTGACTCCCGCCGCGTTTGCCGCGCGCACCATCCGTGATGCGCTGGCCCGCCATACTGCCGAGGGGATGTTCAGCGATCTGCGCACCCTGCTCATCGAAGCAAATGCCGACCTGGGCCGAGCCGTGATCCAGGTTCTGGGCGCGCTCACGCTCGAGGCGATGGCGTTTCCCGAAGAAGAAATGGCCGCCCTCCGCCACGATCCGCGCCTCGTCCGGCTGGGATTGCCCGTTGCCGTCGTCACCCTGGTCGAATATGATCCGGCGGCACACGAAATCCGCTACGCGCATGTTGGGGACACTTCCCTGCTGGCTGTATATGAGGATGGGCGCGTCCTGATTCCAACCGTGGCGGGCGGCGGTGCGTTCGATAATTCGACCCATCGCCAGGCAGAGTTGCTTCGTCAGAACCATCCAACCCTGAAGTTCCGCGATCTGATCACAGCGGCCCGAAATTCGCCAGCGGGTGATCCACAATGCGCTCTACCACAATTATGTCGATGAACACGGTCTCCCCCAACCGGGACATGGGGTAGGCTGCGCCAACGGCCTGCCGGAAATCCGCTATTTCATCCAGAGCGGACGCCTGCCGTTGGAGGGGATGCGTTTTGCCGTCACCATGACCGATGGCCTGGAATGGCCCGCCTCTGCCTCTGAGGCGTTTGCCAGCGACGAAGAGAACGCGCTCCGCCTGATCGAGAAGCGCCGCGCTTTTATGGCAGAACACATTGCTGAACTCGGCCTGTCCGGCTATCTGCAACTGCTGCGCGAAGCAGAAACGAAAGACGAAGATTTCGAATCCTACCCGCGCTACAAACTGCATGACGATGCCACCGGGGTTTTGCTGCGTTTTGCCGGGTAGTGGAATCGCATGGAATTTAGATGGAATTCACATCTATCTGGAGGCCGTTCAGCGTTACACTTGAACACAGCATCTATAAATGGAGGGGGCAATGGCAGAGGATAATCAGCAGCACGAAGAAACCCCGCAGGTTTTCGCCGTTGAGCGCGATATCGACGGCGGGTGGAAGTTCCGGCGGCGCGATTTACTGCTTGGCGCGGCATTGGCAGCGGCGGGAGGCGCATTAGCGGGATGCGGCGGCAACAAAAAAAGCACCTACGCCACGTTTAAAACCCCCGCGCCAACTCTGATCCCGACGTATGGCCCTGGGGATAAGGCAGCAGCTTGCCAGAATACCTGGGCACATTCGGGGTCTGTATCAAAGACTGCTTGTGAGCGGGAATACGCTGATTTCAGCAGGCATGGACTCAACCATCAAGGTCTGGTCGCTGCCCGATCTGGTCTGGCTGCGCAACCTTCCCAACAGCAGCCTTGCGCCCATTGACTGTATGGCTGCCAATACAGAGGGAACAGAGGTCGCGATTGCTACAGGGATTACCTGATCCAGGTCTGGTCAATTGCCGATGGCGCACTGATTCATTCGCTAAACAACCTCAACACGGTTTACTGTATGTTGTTCATGGGAACCCAGATCGCGGTGGGAGACAACAGCGGAATGATCACGATGTGGTCATTGGAGACAGGCGAGCAGGTCCAGGTCGCTAGACACCAATAACCACCAATCTATCAACACGCTCGCCCTCACACCGGATGGCGCGCTGCTGGCAGCGGGTGATACCGCCGGGCAGATTTATCTGTGGTCGATGCCCGATGGCGCGCTGATCAAGACAATTCCCGCCGATAACTATCGCTCGATCAATACGCTGGCTGTGTCACCCGACGGGACGATGCTGGCCTCTGGGGACAGTATGGGCCTCGTCCGGCTGTGGATGCTGCCCGAGGGCAAGCTGTGGCATACGGAACAGGGGCACGGCGGTCAGGTATCTTTTCTGAGCACTCTCCCCGCGTTGAAGCAGTTAGTCTCTGCCAGCGGCAGCTATGATGTTCAAATCAAGTTCTGGGGGTTGCCCGATGGCAAACTGCTCGATTCCTGGCAAATTGATATAACCACCGCGGATACAGTGGTGCTCACGCCCGATGGCGCGCAGTTGATTGTGGGCGGGAATGATGGCACGATCAACCTATGGTCTGTTGCCTCGCGGGAGATGCTCACCTGCGCGCTCGATCCACAGCAAGCCCCTTACGATTCGGCTCTGCTGGTGGGCACGGCGGAGAGCGGCGAAATGGTCGTTTTGCCGTGCGGCTCCGACCTGCCAGCGGGAGCGGTCTGCACCTGCAACTGCGTTGCATCCTACGGCTTCAGTGCTGACTGCGGCTGTGTTGGCTACAGCACAACGGAGGTCTGCTCCTGTGATCGCGTATGCACCTGCGATACAGTATGCAGTTGCAACTCAGAAGGCGGCAGCAGCAGTGGCGGCGGCGGTCACTACTGGCACCCGAATTAAACATAGGAGACATCATGGATAACGAACAAAATTCAACCGGGGAATCACCGCAGGTTTTCGCCGTTGAGCGCGATATCGATGGCAGGTGGAAGTTCCGGCGGCGCGACCTGTTAGTAGGGGCAGCATTGGCAGCGGCGGGAGGTGCGCTGGCCGGGTGCGGGAATAATAACAAAAAAAGCACTTATGCCACCTACACAACGCCAGTCTCACCCCTGATTCCAACCTATGATCCCTCTCGCAGAGATGAAATCTGCCAGAATACCCCAGCGCAATACGGACAGCCTGCAAAACTGGCTGTAACCGGGGATGGCCGGACTCTGATCTCAATGGGCAATGACTCCGTAGTCAAAGTCTGGTCATTACCGGAACTGTCCTGGCAGCGCAGCCTGGAAAGTACTGGCTTTCCCCCCACGACTGCTGTAGCTGCTAGTGCTGACGGAAAGCACTTTGCGATTGGGTACGATTTCGGCAAAATTGAGCTTTGGTCTCTGCCAGATAGCACGCTGCTGCGTACCTTGAGTATCTCGACCTCCCAGATTGAATGCCTCCTGTTTGCGGGCGACCAGCTTGTGGCGGGCGATACTGCTGGCGAGATCACCTTCTGGTCAGTGGAAACGGGCGAACAGACGAAAGATACATTCGAGCGTTACAGCTATCTCAGTGCTCTCGCGCTGTCACCGGATCAGTCGATGATGGCTTCCGGGACCATCCTGGGACACATCTCCCTGTGGTCCATGCCAGATGGCGAATTGCTCAACACAGTAGGGACGGAAAACGGTCAGGAGATCACGGCGCTAACTTTCTCCGGCGACGGAACCATGCTGGTCTCTGCCGATGTCAGCGGACAAGTCCAGTTCTGGATGTTGCCCGAGGGTAAGTTGCTGCAAACAGTGCAGGGTCATAGTGACAAAATAATCTTCCTGGACACACTGCCTGCTCTGAAACAGGTGCTCTCTACCACCATTTTAGACAGTGAAATCAAGTTCTGGGCGCTACCGGAAGGCACACAGGCGGACTCCTGGCAGTTTGTTGGAAGCAACGTAACTGCTCTCGCCCTCATGCCAGATAAGGAACACTTAATCGTCGGAAGTGCTGACGGAACAATTAAGTTGTGGTCGTTAAGCACGCGGGAGATGCTCACCTGCGCGATTGATCCGCAGCAAGCCCTCAATGTCTCGGATCTGCTGATTGGCAGCCGGGAAAACGGCGAAACAATCGTTTTGCCGTGCGGCTCCGATCTGCCAGCCGGGGCCGTCTGCACCTGCAACTGCGTCTCCGCCGCGGCCTTCAGCGTGGACTGCGGATGTGTCGGTTACAGCGCGACGGATATCTGCTCCTGTGACCGCGTGTGTACCTGCGACACCGTTTGTAGCTGCAACTCCGAAGGCAGCAGCGGCGGCGGGGGTGGAAGCCACTACTGGCACCCGAATTAGGCGCGTATCATAGCGAGAGTCATCCCAAAAATCCTGGTTCCTGACATTTGGGATGACTCTTTTGGAAATATCTGTTTAGTTGATCGTAATCACATAAATCTGGTTATCGGTGCCGCCACTCATGTCCCCCATGCCGCCCACCACCATCCGGCTGCCATCGGCTGAAAAGACAACCCCCGGCATCCCGAGCCGCTCTGTACCAACAAACCCATCCGGGAAATCCATGATCTTGGTGGCTGCGTCCGGCTGATCCACAGGCGCATACCAGAGATCGTCGCGCGTCGCCCACGCCAAAATAGTATTACCGGGTGAGAGGGCAAAGGACGGGCTGCCAATGGATAGCACATTCGTCTCCGTACCGGAAGCGATATCCCAGAAATGGGTTTGTTCAGCGGTACGCTCATAGTACACCAGTGTTTTGCTATCGGCGCTGAACAGAACCGACGGGACATTAAACCGCCCTCGCTGATCTTCAGTTTCCCCTGGGCGGACGACTGTTTGTTGCAGCGTGGTCGTGTCCCACAGCAGCACTTCACCGTTGGAATTGGCGGTTGCCAGAAACGTCCCATCTGGCGAAAGATCAAAGGCTGGGTAACTATAACCGAGGGTTTCCATGACATCATCCAGCTTTAAATCTCCAAAAGACTGGAATGGCGTGCGCCAGACTTGGGTCATGAACCCGGTTTCCATATCCCACAGCAGGAACTGCCCGACGCGATCCAGAGCCTTGTAGATCACCAGGGTTTTGCCATCGGGCATAAATTCCAGCTTTGCCTGCCCCATGAGGCCGGTGATATGTTGGATCGAAGTCAGGGAGGCAGTATCCCACAGGTAGATATCGCCATTCGCATGATAGGACACTAACCGCTGTCCATCCGGCGTAAAAACAACGTCGCTCACGTAATCGGTGGATCCCGCTAACTGGCCCAATTCATCGCCAGTGGTCAGGTCGATCAGGCGAATCGGCAGCATGCGCGGGTCAACGGTATAGCCAGTGATGGCTACGTTCAGCAGGATACGGCTTCCTTCTCCCGCATAAATAGCAGCCGTTTGCCCATCCGGCGAAACCCGCATGTTATAAACGGGCGCGTTTTTAATCGTGATGGTTTGAACGGTGAAAGCCGAGTCCTGCCGGGCGGAAACAGGCAGTACAGTCAGGCAAAAGAGTATCAGGACAAAACAAACGGTTAGACGGTGCATAATTCTTTCCCCCAGTGGCTTAAAGTGCTCCGCGACTCTTGACATACTAGAACATATGTGCTAAAATGAAAGGGTGGACCAGTTGTTTTTGTAGGGGCGCTGCTTGCCGCGCCCAGCCTTTGTTGGGCCGCTGCGCCCAATACTTTTCGGATAGCCTGGTCCGGCTCATGGCCCAAAGTTTGTAAACAGTTAGAACACCCCCTCAAAATAATAGTGCTGGCGGATCGCCACGAGAAGAAACGATCAACTAACCTTGTTTCTTCTCGTAGCAGGAACCCTCCAAAGGGGGCTTAATTCATCAAAATAGCCCGAAAAGAGATCATTTCCTGGACTTTTGTTTCATTTTCGGGGTCTAATTCAATTTTCGGTCCGCTTTTTTGCCAACATTGCGTCTCAAAACCTCTCCCGATGCGGTCTATACAGGAGAGGTTGGCTTAAACGAAACTCGCATCGGCAGCGAGGGCTAAAAATCTTCCACCTCAGGGAACGCCTGCTTGAGCGCGCCCCGCACCAGATTTTTGTAACTCAGCGCGTCGGCTTCCGTTTCCGCCTCAAAACGCAGGCTGAGCACAGGCTCCGTGCCGGAGGCGCGCAGCAGTCCCCAGCCATGAGGAAACGTGATGCGGATGCCGTCTACCGTGTTCATCTCGTATTGGCCCGACAGCGCGCCGCGCACCGCCTCGATCACCCGCTCTTTCTGCTCATCCGGGCAGTGCGGGCGATATTCCGGCGTGGAATAGAGCGTCGGAACGGTCTGCATCATCTGCGATACGGTCTTATTCTGCCCGGCGATAATCTGCGTGATCCGCCCGCCGACGAAGATGCCATCGTCAAAGCCGTAATAATCATCGCCCATGAAGATATGCCCGCTCATTTCGCCGCCGAGCACCGCGCCGACCTCGGCCATTTTCGCCTTGATCATCGAATGGCCGCTTTTCCAGATCAGCGGCTTGCCGCCCGCCTTGCGCACTTCGTCAAAAAGCACCTGGGTACTGAGCACGTCCGCGACGACCGTCGCGCCCGGCTTGCGGCTCAGGATATCCCTCGCCAGGATGACCAGCACACGATCCGCCGTGACAAGCTGGCCCAATTCATCGACCAGCCCCACGCGGTCCGAGTCGCCATCGTAGGCCAGCCCCATGTCTGCCTTCTCTTGCAGAACGAGCGCCTTGAGATCGCGCAGATTTTCTTCGACCTGCGGATCGGCTGCGTGATTGGGATAATCACCGTCTGGCTTGCAATACAGGCAGATCACATGGTGTCCCAGTGCCTCCAACAGCGCCGGACCATACAGGCCACCGACACCATTGCCCGCGTCCACCACGATTTTGAGGGGGCGAACCGTGCGTTTGAGCTTGCTCTCTGCCATCGACAGGTAGCGTTCATTGACGCCATCATCGGTGATCACATGCCCTTCCCCGACCGCCAGATCGCCCGCCGCGATCATATCGCGCAGTTGTTCGATCTGGTCACCGTACAGGTTGCGCATGCCGATAGACAGCTTAAAGCCGTTCATATTGGGCTTAAGATGGCTGCCCGTCACCATCATTCCGCCCACGTCGCCCGCTTCGACGGCAGACCAGTACACGACTGGAGTCGCGACAAGGCCGATATCGGTCACATGGCAGCCCGCGCGGCTCAGTCCATGCGCCGCCGCTTCAACCAGAGCAGGCGAACTGTGGCGGTTGTCGTGCCCGATGATGGCCTCACGCACGCCGTGCCGCAGCAGGTATGTGCCAAACGCCTGCCCGATCTGCGCGGCGGCCTCGTCGGTCAGGCTGTCGCCATATTTGCCCCGGATATCATACTTCTTAAAGATTCCCGCTTGGATCGCCATCCTGCCACTCCCCTAGTGAGATTTCGGCGTGTGATTACTTTTGGTCTGTATTTTCGTTTTGATCGTCTGTTCCACCCAGACGCGGGTGCAGTCCGGCACATCCTGCGCCACAACCGTCGTCGGGCCAATCTCGCTCTCGATGCCGATCTTGATACCGGGCATGGTCATGACATTCACGCCAATGAACGCCCGCTTCCCGGCGATCAACCCCAGTTTGTCGCGCCCGGTGGCGAGCTTGTCGCCCTTCACCACGCTCGACACAATGCCGCCGTCGATCCGCAGGTTGGCTGTGGTGCAGCTTGCCGACAGGTTCACGTCCTCATCCAGAATCGAGTCCAGCGCCTGGCAGGCATGGGTATGCACGCGATCCGCCAGATAGCTGCGGGCGACTTCGGTTCCATAACCCACGACCGCCCCTGCCCCGATCATCGACTCGCGCACCAGCGATCCATTGCCGATAATCGCCCGCTCGCCAATATAGGCAGGTCCGGCAATGGTCGCCCCGTGAAACACACGCGCGCCCGCCTCGATGATCACGTTGCCCTTGATCAACACGCCTTCTTCGATCTTGGCTTCCGGCGAAATCTGCTGCCCGTCGATCTGGCTCAAGAGCGCATGCATCACGTCCAGCACATGCCAGGGATATTTGATCGCCTGCCAGGACCCTTCGTAGGGCACGACCTGGAAGAGGCGCGTCTTCATCAGGGCCGCCATAGCCCGTTCATAATGATCGTCGGACTTTTTCGGGACGGGCATATTCAGCGCGAATCTGTTCCAACAACAGCGCCGCGTCGGTGTGGATATGCGCCACGATGCTCACCAGATCGCTGGGTTCGTTGCCCGCGCCCGGCTTTTCGATGATGCTGCTGATCCGCCCGCCTTCTCCCACTTCCAGATAGCCGCCGGGGAAATACTGCGCCACCCGGAATCCAGCGAGATAGGCTTGGGCGTTCCCCGTCTGGTAGGCAGTCAGCATATCCTGGTGCAGACCCGTATCGGTCAGATCGTGGACCTGGGTGATGTAAATCGGCTGGTTTCCCAAATGTTCCAAAACGGGCGCGATTTGCAGCAGGGCGTCACCCATGCCGCGCGGCTCCGCCTGGACGACAACTTCAACGGACATATTGGGCACGTCCTGCGTCAGATCGCGAATGATCGACCCGTTATCGGGGTTGGCAACAATGACCGCCTGCGTCATACCCAGCCGGGCGTAGCGTTCAAGCTGAAAGCGCATCAGCGGGCGGCCCATAAACTTGATCAGGGACTTCTCTTGCAGCGGCCACAGGCGAGAACTCGCGCCACCGGCCAGCACAACCAGTAATGGTGAATTCACAGTGATCCTCCGTTGGGCAGCAATGTTCAGATGGGGCGGGTTTAGCGGCCCGCCCACTTTTTACCCTGTGGTTATTGTAGAACGGGGAAGGGCATCACCACAAGCGTCTTCGGTCCTGCGGAGCCTGGAACGCTGCTGACCCGGCTGGGTCGTGTGTCATCGGTTTCAGAATAAGCGCGGCAACCACCCCCGCGACAAATCCTCCGATATGCGCCCAGACCGCAACACCGCTTGATTCAGCCGTTTTGACCCCCAGCGAACCGATGCCGCTCGCCAACTGCGTTACGAACCAGATGCCCAGGAAGATAAACGCCGGAACCGTGGTCAGGATATACCCGATAAACACTTTAACCCGGTTGGTCGGATAAAGCAGGATATACGCGCCGAGTATCCCGGAAATCGCGCCGCTGGCTCCAACGCTGGGAATCTCTGAGCCGGAGTTCATAACGACATGAGTCAGGCCAGCCGCCAGACCCGCGCCCAGATAGACCAGCGTATAGAGCGTTGAGCCAAAACGCCGCTCGATGTTGTCACCGAAAATCCACAGAAACAGCATATTGCCGCCGATATGCGCCCAGCCGCCGTGCACAAACATCGACGTGATCAGGGTAAACAGGTCCTGACCATGTTGGATTTCTTTCGGAATGACACCATAGGTAAAGATAAAATCATTCAGCGCTGTTTCCTTCAACGTGATCTCGTAGAGAAACACGAGCGCGTTGATCACAATCAGCGCTACCGTGATCACGGGTAAGCCTCGCCCCCCGCGATTATCATCTCCAATCGGTAACATCTTGATCTGCTCTCCTTTGTGCGCGGTATTAGGGAGTTCCGCATACCAACAGAGATCGCATGGTGTGTAGGTGTATTTATAAATCTAGCACAATGAGGGAAGTCGTGGGGAATGCGCGCAAAATACACGGGGAACAAAATACGCCCGGCAGTCTTTCACCGCCGAGCGCATCAGGATCGCCTGAAATCTTCAAAAAAGTCTAGGGCTAGTCTTCCGTCACCGGGTCGAGATTGAGCATCCGCCGCACCTTGGCGACGAGATCATGATGCAAAATGGGTTTCGGCAGATAGTCACTGGCTCCCGCGTCCATGCCGCTCATGACGCTCTTCGCATCGCCCCGCGCCGAGAGGATAAGAATCGGCAGTTCCTGGGTATCGGAGCGCTGGCGAAGCACGCGGCACAATTCGATCCCGTCCATGCCTGGCATCATCACGTCGAGGATGATCAGGTCCGGCGTTTCGAGTTCTAAAACATTAAGGGCCTGTTCGGCATCCTTTGCTTTTAGAACCTCGAAATCCCCCCCGCTCCAACATGATCCCGATCAGGGTCAATGCACCTATTTCGTCGTCAACGACAAAAATCCGCTTCATAATCGGCGTATCTCCATTTGTAATATTTAGACAGCGGGCCACTGCTATCTGGCATTAGTGTAACATGGAAAACCGGGAGTGCAAGCCAGGACGGCCCCTTCATCCCTTAAGATTACAAAAAAAATATAAGGTTTATCTCCGTTCCACAAGCTCACTTCGTTTTTCATCCCGTCTTCCCTGTTCTTTATACACCGCTTCGCCAGCCCGCGCCACTCCGCTATAATATGTTTTTCTTTGCGCCCTGGCCTGCCTTAAGGAGCACTCGTGCCACTTCCACAACAACCTGTCATTACCTACGGAGATATTGTGCTGCTGGTTGGCAAAGATCGCCGCGCCTACCTTCGGACCATCGAGGCGGGCAAACAGTTCGACTGCCATCTGGGCTATATCAAGTACGACGAGATCGTGGGCCTGCCCTTTGGCGAACAGGTCGCGACCAACATGGGCCACCGCCTGTTTATTCTGGCCCCGCATACCGACGATATCATCCGCCATTTGCAGCGCGAAGGGCAGATCATTTTCCCGAAAGACCTGGGCTATATCGCGCTCAAACTGGGCATTTATCCCGGCGTGCAAGTGATCGAAGCGGGGACAGGCAGCGGCGCGCTCACCCTGACGCTGGCTCTGCTGGTTGGCGAGACGGGCCGCGTCTACAGCTACGAGCGCCGCAGCGATATGCAGTCCCGCGCTATCGCGAATGTGCGGCGGCTGAATTTGCTGGATCGCGTCACGTTTCACCAGCGCGATATTGCGGCGGGCTTTGCTGAAAGCGAGGTCAACGCCCTGTTTCTCGACGTGCGCGACCCCTGGGATTATCTCCCCCAGGCGCGGGCAGCGCTGCGCGGCGGCGGATTTTTTGGGGCGATTGTTCCCACCATGAACCAGGTCATTCAACTCACTGACGCGCTCTACAGCGGCCCCTGGTTCCTGATCGAGATCGAAGAACTGCTGCTGCGGGCCTACAAGACGATCCCGGCGCGCATCCGCCCCGACGATCAGATGGTTGGGCACACCGGGTATCTCGTTTTTGCCCGCGCCGTGGCCCGTGCCGAGGCATCCGACGCCACGCAAACGGTTGATCTGCGTAATCTTGACCTGGAAAACTTCGAGGGTGACGGATACGGATAAACGAAAAGGGGCCATCACTGGCCCCTTGTTGGTTCTCTAAACGGACGGAAGAACTATTCTTCTTCCTCTTCGTCTTCAGCGCGGCGGCGAATGAGTTCGGGTTCAGCCGATTTAGCGCCTTCTTCCGCTGCCTCTTCAGGCTTCAGGAGGTAGGTCAGCGTAGCAACGGTCGCCGCTGGATCACCGTGATAGACCACGCCGGGAAGCTCGGGAATGTCGGACAGGGTGATCAAATCGCCAATGGCCTTCAAATGCGCGACCGACACTTCAAGATGGGCAGGGAGATCACCGGGCAAGCATTCGACTTCAAGAGATGCCATTTCCTGCAGGACGACAAAGCCCGCTTTTTCGAAGGCAGCCATATCGCCAAGCAGCACAATCGGGACCTCGTTGCGAATTTTGACGTCCATCCGCACACGGTAGAAATCGACATGCAGCACATCACCGCGAATGGGGCGGCGCTGGACATTGCGCACCAGCGCGTTATACACTTCACCGTCCACATTGAGATCGATCAGGTGCGTACCACCCGCTTCCGCCAGTGCCGGACGCAGGGCAAGCCAATTGACCAGCAGCGAGATGGGCGCAAATTCAGGGCCGTACAACACGCCGGGAATCTGACCTTGAGCGCGCAGTTGCCGGACCTGCTTGCCGGTAAGCTCACGTTTGGTCGCTTCTAATACAGTTCGTTCAGCCATGAGTTTATTACTCTCCTCAGTTCTACCAGGACCGGCTGGCTGCTCGCAGCGACCCGCCCTCCTTTGTAGTGATCGTATAAACCAGCTTTCAAACGAGCTGGCAAAGTGTTTTCTTGAGCGGCCCAATTGTAGCCAAGCGCGGGGTTAGCGTCAATGGTCGGTTAAGGGCGCGCCGCTGGACAGCCGTGATAGTTTGATCGCCCCGCCGCCCCCGCCTATAATAATCCGCCGCAAAGAGGAGACCGTTCATGCACACCATCAGACACCGCGCCGCCCTGCTCATCATCCTGATCGTGGGGGCGCTGCTGCGCTTTCAGCATTTTGGGGATATTGAATACAACATTGACCAGGTGTATCCGATCTGGCAGGGAATCAACACGCTCGATACGGGCGCGCTGCCCCTGGCCGGACAGGGAACTTCGGTGTTGTTCGCCAACCCCACCCTGACGGGCTATTTTTTTATTCCCGTGCTGGCCCTCGTTCGCCAACCAGCCGCCGTATACGTGTTCACGCTGCTTCTCAACACAGTCGCGATCTGGCTCGCCTATCGCGGTCTCCAGGCTCTGCTCGGAACGCGGCCCGCTCTCGTTGGGGCAGCCCTGTTCGCCGTTAACCCCTGGATCATCGAGGACAGCCGCCGCACCTGGGTGCAGAGCCTGTCACCCTTTTTCGCCTGCCTGATCTTCTATGCGCTCGCCGCCCTGCTGTCGGGACAGACTCGCCTCCCTCGCCGCACGCTGCTGATCGCGCTGGTCGGGCTGGCGCTGTTCGCCAACACCTATCTGCTGGCCTATGCGCTCGCCGCACCCGTCGCCCTGCTGCTGATCCTGTTCTGGCGGCGTGTTCCCAAACGGCCCCTGATCATGGGCGGGATTCTGTTTGCCGCCCTGCTCGCCCTGTATCTGATTGGGCTGGTTCGCGATTGGGACAACACGAGCCGCCGCGCTGATGATTTTGCATCGGGCCAGTCGCATCTATCCGCTGAAGCGCTCAATCATGGAATCCGGCTGGTCACAGGCTGGCAGTATGCCCATGTCCGCGGCATGAAGGCCCCGGCCCACGATCAGAATATCCGCGAGAAGCTGAGCGCTATCGCCCATGTGATTTGGACTGCCGCCCTGATCGCCGGGATTTTGCTCGCCCTGCGCGCCGTTTATCGCCGCACCGATCCGCGCGAACGGGACGCCGCCCTGATCCTGCTCGTCTGGTTCGTGCTGCCAATCGTGATGATGAGCTACGTCTCGCGCAAGGTCCACCCGTTTTATCTGCTGCTGACCGTCCCGGCGGGGCACGGACTCGCCGCCTGGGGAATTTCGCCGCTGCTGCGCCGCGAACGATTGGCTCCCGCTGTGCTGGCGGCTGTGATCTTCACCGGGGCAATCAACGGGCTGAATACCGTCCGTTTTGCCCAGGCGTCCGCGACAGTTCCCAGCGAAGATTGGCCGACTATGCCCCTCCAGGAGGCGGCAGAGGTCGGCGAACGCATCCGCCAGGAACGTCGCGACGAGATGGCGGTGCTGTCCGATATGGACGAATGGACTCCGGTCACGCTGGCGGGCGAAGTGTTCCGCGTGGAGACGCTCAGCGGCTTCGATCACGACACGATCATTCCCCGGCACGGCGGGCTGTATATGACGTTCCAGAAGCCGGGAGGCAACCGCACGCCCCCGCCCCTCTTTGCCCATCCTGCCGGAAGACCATTCCTGTTTGATGATGGAGCGCGGGTCGATTTCTGGGCAGCGGAACAGCCTGACGCCATCATCGAACATCCCGCCGATATCCCCTCTGATATCGATGTGAGTTTCGCCGGGTGGACTCAACTGGGCGATCTCACAGCAGGGCAAACGGTGACACTGCTCATCTTCTGGCGGGTGCAGGCGCTGCATGAGGATCGGGGAATCTGGCTCTTTGCCCCCTACGCGCACCTGTTTGACGCGAATGGCACGCGAGTCGCGATCACCGAGGGGAACGTAATCTCCGCGCTCACATGGCGTCCCGGCGATCTGCTCGTCCAGCGGCTTGATCTGACCGTTCCCGCCGACGCCGCCGGGCCGTTTACGATTAATGTCGGGCTGTATGATGGGGTGCGCACCCGCGAGGATGGTTCGGTGGGGATCAACGCCGTGTTCCGTATTCCCAATGGCGCGGAGACGACCTATTCCGCCGATCTGCCGATTTTCAGCCTGGATGGGGAGTAAAAAGCACCTCATTCACAAATGAAAGGTAATAAAAAAGCCCGCCGAACTTCCGAGCGGGCTTAGCCATCACCAACGACGAAAAGTTATCGCCAGGCTTTTTCGGACTTTTCCTCGAAATGCTCATAAGCCTTCATCAGCCCCATGAGCACCTCACGCGTAGCTTCGAACAAGGCCTGCGCTTTGGGATCATCCACTTTATCGATGTCCTCGCCTACATGCTGAATCACGTCGTTCAGCATCCCTTTGATCTTGATCGTATGGTGGCGCGGATCATGTTCTGAATAGCGGTCCATAATCGACTGCTCCTTTCAGGAACTAACTCTATTGGGAATCCTAGATCGAAAGCGCTGAGGAAAAATCAGCCACTTAGCCGATTTGTTGATGGGCCAGGGGAGGTAGGCCCCTCCACAGAGTCAGCGCACGAGGCAGCGCATAGAGCAGCAGCCATGTGCGCCATGCCAGCCCCGGCAGCAGGACATCCCAGGTGATATCGTTGGCGAAGACCCACATGCCGAGCAGCATCGACGCGAAGAGCAGCAGAGCAAGGTTGTAACTCAGGCTCAGTTCCGAGAAGCCGATCCGGTTCCTGGCCCGCTGCCCCACAATCATACTGAGGATGCTCAGCACCAGCGCCAGGAGCACGTCCACAATGCCCTGCCACGTAATCTCCAGCGCGTCGATTTTCCAGCGGCCTGAACTGGCGATCAAGAGAAGCACCGTCGAGATCGTGAATAAGACCAGAACCAGGAGAATCAAGAGGCGGTTCTGGATGGTTGAACGAGAGACGTTTTCCATAGTCGGTTCCCTTTTAGGGTGATTATAAGTGATTGGGTAAGTCAAGCCTCACCCCGACGATTCTGTGAATGCATCGGGGTTTCTTTTGCCCCGTTTGACAACTTTTGCCGGGATCGGGATAATCCGGTTCTATGAGAAAACGACAACTCCCCACGCTCCTATTGGTCATGGCTGTCCTTGGCATGACGTTTGCCTGCACCTTGATCGGGAAAGACAAAAAGCAGACACCGCAGGTGATCATTGTTTCCGCGACGCCCGCCATGGGCGCGACAGTTCCCTATGTTACGCCGACGCCCTGGATTGTGCCGACGCCCACCCTGCCCCCCCGTGAAGCCATGACGGACGCACAGAACGCCCTGCGTAATGGCGATTATGTCAACGCCGTGCTGCTCTACCAGTCCGTGCTCGGTGCGGGTGACTCCGATGCAATCATGCGCGCCGCAGCCGCCTATGAGATGGGCGAGGCGGCACTGCGTGAGGGGTTGTACGATCAGGCTGCCGCCGCTCTCAGTGACTTCATTCGCGGCTATCCTGGCGACACGCGCATTCCCGCAGGCACACTTCCTGCGCGGCGATGCCTATCTTGGGCTGAGCGAATGGGACGCGGCGATTGACGATTTCCAGACCTATCTTTCGCTGCGCCCCGGCATCATCGACAGCTACGCCTATGAACGAATGGGCGACGCCTATCTCGCGCTGGGTATGTCGCAGCAGTCGCTGGATTCCTACGCCCGTGCCGCCGAATTCGACCCGCGCCCTGGAGTCGCTGCTCGCCCTGCGGGAGCGCGTCGCGGCTACGTATGTGAGCGCCGGACAGCCAGCCGAGGCGGTCAAGCAGTACGATGCGATTCTGGCTGATGCCCAAAACGGCCCCTACCGCGCCAGCATCCAATATCAGGCGGCGCAGCTGCTGCTGAGTATGGGCGATTCCAGCGGCGCGTATGGGCGTCTGCAAGGCATTGTCACCGATTACCCCGACACCTATGCCGCGTATCAGGCGATGGCCCTGCTCGATCAGGCGAACTGGAAGCTCGATACGCTGCTGCGCGGGCAGATTTACTACTACAACGAGGATTGGACCGCTGCCATCCAGGAGTTTAACGCTTACACCAGCGAGACCGGGCAGGCTCCCATCGATATGCTGCTGATGTTGGGCCGCGCCTACCGGGCGGCTGGCAATCCCCAGGCGGCAGTGACCACCTTCCAGACCGATCCTCGATTACTACCCTACTGATCCCGCCTTTGGTGATGCGTGGCTGGAACAGGGCCGCACCTACTTTTTGAGCGGCGATACAACCGCCGCCATCCAGCGTTACATTGAACTGGCGACTCTGCATCCCGATGTCGCACAGGGCGCGGAAGCATTATGGCGGGCGGGTTATCTCTACAGCACGATTGGCGACACAGCCAATGCCCTGTCTACCTTCGATACACTGGGCCAGTTGTACCCCGGCACGGAATGGGCGCAGGAAGGGCTGATGCTGGGCGCGACCCTGGCCTACAGCTCGGGCAACACCGGGCAGGCAACCCAGTTGTTCAGCCGCCTTGCCTCGACGGGCTACGGGGAAAATCAGGCCGCCGCTTACCTATGGGTGGGGCGGCTGTACCAGTCCGAAGGCAAAGACGATCTCGCCCGGCAGGCCTACCAGCAGGCCGCCGCTGCCGATCCCGGCGGGTATTACAGCCTGCGCGCCGACGATCTGCTGAATGGCCGCGCGCCGTTCCAGGCCCCCGCCGGAGACAATTTCACCTTTGATGAAGCATCGCGAACTCTCCGAGGCGGAGACGTGGCTGCGCACGACCTTCGAGATCACGCAGGACGGCGCACTCTATCCGCTCAGCGAGACGCTGCAAGCCGATCCGCGCCTGATCCGGGGCCAGGAATTGATGGCGGTTGCCGCCTATGACGAGGCTGAACAGGAATTGGAATCGCTGCGGCAGGCCATCAGCGGGGATGCGCTGGGAACCTACCAACTGGCGATCTATCTTCCGCGACCGGGGACTCTACCGCCTGTCGATCAATGCCGCCGCCGATCTGATCACGAAGGCGGGGATCAATACGACGCGAAGCGCCCGGCCTGATCGCCCGGCTGCGCTTCCCGGCCTACTATTCCGATCTCGTCCTGCCGCACGCCCAGCAGTACAACCTCGATCCGCTGCTGGTCTTTTCGCTGATCCGGCAGGAAAGCCTGTTCGAAGGCTATCGCGACCTCCTACGCGGCGGCACAGGGTTTGATGCAGATCATCCCCGACACAGGCCAGTGGATCGCCACGCAGCTTGATTGGCCCAATTACCAGAACAACGACGTGTACCGCCCCTATATCAACGTCGCCTTTGGGACGTACTATCTCAGTTGGGTGATGCAGCAGGTGGATCAACCTGCCCTACGTCGCCTTAGCGGGGTACAACGGCGGGCCGGGCAACGCGGCACAGTGGTTGGGCATCTCCGGGCCGGATATCGACCTGTTTGTCCAGACGATTGGCTACGACGAGACGCAGACCTACGTGCGGCGCATTTACGAACAGTACAGTGTCTACCGGGAACTGTACGGGACTTCTTCAGGATGAACGATCCAAGCGAACAGGTAGCCCCGACCAGCCGCGACGAGTGGCGGCAGTGGCTGAATGATCATCACACAGAGTCGGCGGGCATCTGGCTGATCTTCTTTAAGAAAAATAAAGGCCATCCGACCTATGAGGAAGCCGTCGAAGAGGGGCTGTGTTTTGGCTGGATCGACAGCATCACAAAGGCCGTAGACGAGGATCGCCAGAAAGTCTGGTTCTCACCCCGCAAAGCTGGCAGCGGCTGGGCAAAGTCCAACAAAGAGCGGATCGCAAAACTGATCGAACAGGGATTGATGACCGCTGCCGGGCTGGAAAAAATCGAGGCCGCCAAACAAGATGGTTCATGGACCGCTTTGGATTCCATTGACGCCCTGATCATCCCCGGCGATCTGCAAGAAGCCCTGGCAACCAACGCAGCCGCGCAGACAAACTTCGAGGCGTTCCCGCCATCGGCCAAGAAAAACATCCTGTGGTGGATTCAAAGCGCGAAACGGCCCGAAACCCGGCAAAAACGTATCACCGAAACCGTAACATTAGCTGCACAAAACCGCCGCGCAAATCAGCCCTGATTGGCCCCAACCGATTTTGGCCCCCTGCCCCGTTCCGTCCTATACTGGATGCCCACGCGCAATCAATCACACCAACGGAGACAAGAGGGTCAACGACCCCATCGCTCAAGCGAGGGGCTTGTCCCTGGCCCTACGGAACGAGTCCAGTAGCCGAGACGTAGGGCGGGTTGACAGCCGCCCGACGGGCAATATTGCCCGCCGCGATGTGATCTGCAAGACCAGAGAATCCGCATTTCACACAGGAGAAGGTGCTTTGCGAGGGACGGTTGAGTTTATCGATATGGCCGCACGAGGGGCACGTCCGCGAGGTGTTGCGGGGGTCAACCGCCAGCACGGGCACACCGGCCAGCCGTGCTTTGTACTCAATAAAGGAGCGCAGTTGAAAAAACGACCAACTATGCACCGTGGCTCTCTGGCCCGCGCCGAACCGTTACCCGGTCACGAATACCGCCCAAGTCTTCCAGGGCGATGCCGCGTCCGGTGTCTTGCGCAGCAGCCACAATCCGTTTGCTGATCGTGTGGTTGACATCTTTGGCAAAGCGGCTTTCTTTTCCGCTGAGGTGGTGCAGTCTGCGCCGGGCGCTTTTCGTGCCCTTGCGTTGCAACCTGGCGCGCAAGCGGCGGTGACGGTCACGCACCTGGTTCACCGCGCTGCCGCTGTAGGTCGTTCCATCGCTGTCCGTCGCCAGGTTGACGATGCCCAGGTCAACCCCCAGGAAATCCTCCACCGCTTCGGTCGGCGGTTCCTCAACTACGCAGACCTGATGCAGGTAGAAGTTCCCGCGCCGGTAGATCAGGTCGGCTTCGCCTTGCATCGCCGCCAGCAAGCGCCACTGCCCCTCCCCGGCGACAAAAGGGATCGTTTGCCGCCCGCCAATCGTCCACAGGGAGAGGGTTCGCGTCGGCAAGCGCCACGACAGAATCCGTTTGTCGTAGGCGATACTGCCCTGTGGGTGAAAGACGCGTTTTGCTTGGCGGTCCAATTGGTAAGCGTCGGCGACTTTAGCCAGCATCCGAACCACCATTTGCGCCGACAAGGGGAACTGGTCGCGGACCGCATAGTACAGGGCGTGATGCAAGTCATACTGCCCAAAGACCTGGCTTTCCCAGGCGTAAGCACTCACCCAATTAGCCGCCGCATTGGCAACCTCCAGGGTGTGTTTGAGCAGGTCCGCCTGTTCCGGCGTCGGTTGCAGTTTCACTTGCGCGATCAGTTTCATACCGTTGATTTTGACTCATTTGCTCTGGTTCAACAAGTCTTGAAAGGAGAAGTCTCACCTTCCTCCTCATGCCTAAAGGCGGGGGTATCCGGTGAGTGTTTCTGATGAAACTCGCACGCGCTTTGATTCTACTTTTGATGGTGCTCGCTGCGGCAATCCCTGCCGGAAAGGCTGTTCCGGCAAAGGCCCAAAGTAACAACTGGCTCCAGGTCTGGAAAATTGCGAACCCAGAGGCCCGGGGCTATACCCTCGAATACCGGGACACAACCGGGGGTGTCGTCGCATCGTACTTCGTCGCGCTCAGCGGACTGGATGGGGGAGAACTGGCGGGAAGCAGGATATTTGGCAACTCACTGGACAATATCGTCATCTTCGATCCGGGAACGGCCCAGGCGACCTACTACCCGGCAACGGCTATGGGAACCAGCACCGATACCGACTTTTATAACCTGTCGGCCCCCATTCCGTCACCGGACGGGGCGCGCTATGTGTATGCCGTGAGCCTGTTCCACAACAATGAACAGCCCACAACCTCCTGGATTTACTGGTCCGATACGGGGCAAGGCGCGGGGCAACTGCTTTTCCAGCAAGACACCGAGCCATTTAACTATATTATGCCCATTGCCTGGAGCGCCAACTCGCGGTATATGCTGTACGCCAAGCAGCCGATGGGGATCGGCGGCTACATCCTGTTCTGGCAGTATCAAGGCGTGCAGCTTTACGATATGCAGTCCGGTGCATTCGCGCCCGCTGGCAATGTGGACGGCTATTCGGATGATCTCCGCCTCGTTGCCACGATCAATTCCGGCAGCAATGGCCCAACCGGAATCACGATCACCGATATCTTCAGCGGACAGGTGATGAACTACCCGCTGGCGAACGTGGGCGAACAGGTCTGGGGAGCAGGCGGAGCCTATTTTTCCCCGGATGGCACAAAGGTTGCCTATCAGGTCGCGCGCAATGATCCTGAACACGAGAAGTTCTGGACAATTCTCCTCAACCTGCAAACTGGCGCGCAAACCATCCTCTTGCAGGACGAAAGCACGGACTATGAGGTCAACTACGGGCAGATCGGCGGCTGGCTGGATAATAATACGCTGGCTGTTGGGCAGTGGACCGAAACGAGCGCGATTGTGGACGTCAACACAGGTGCGCTCTTGCGGACAGAGCGCGGCGTCTTCGCGGGATATGCCACCACGATTGCCAATCCATCCTATTTCGCCCCGTCCGGCGATGCCTTTGCACAGTGCCTCGGCACGCCGACCTCCCAACTGCAACTCACTCGTCCAGGGCGCGTCACGTTCACCAATGGCACACCTGTTAATATCCGGCAAAGTCCGGGCGGAGATAAGACGGGCACGGAACCGGAAGGCGCGACCTTTATCGTCAACGATGGCCCCACCTGTAAGGATGGTTACGCCTGGTGGTATCTTAACTTTGACGCTGATGGCGCTTACGGCTGGGTGGCAGAGGGCGACGCCCAGCAGTATTACATCGAACCGCTGCCGTAATTCCGCCCCATCCACCTCACCACAATTCTAAGATGCCCCCTGTAAAAAGGGGGTTATTGTTCTGCATCGGTAATCAGCATATACTATTTTTACTCCCCCTCAACATTGCTATTGGCCAACCCTCATCTTCGTTCAGGAGTATCCAACATGAAGAAAACTGCCGCGATCCTTCTATTGGCAGCCGTGATTCTGAGTCCAATCACGCCGATCCGACAACGGCACGCCCATGCCCAGGAAGGACCCACCATCCCCCACCTCTCCGACACGCAACTGCTCGAAATCGTGTCACAGCCGCAGTACCTCCCTGGTTCCTACCGGGATACCGCCAAGGGCAGCAGCCATACGACCTTGATGGCCGACAGCGCGGCAGATATGCGTGAGTCCTGGCCGCTGGCGGGGGATCGACTGGAAGACATTTCAACGCGCTATGGTTGGGAATACTTTATTGGCGCTGAGTACGACACCTGCCAGCCCGACCGGGCGATCAGCGGCATTAACATCGACGTGAGCCAGCTCACATCGCCGGAAGCGGCCCGCGCTTTTATTGATGATGTGGCTGTGCGCGCCTACTTCGAAGCGCTGTTTTACCAAACCAGCGACAGCACCCTGGTACACGGCTGGGTTATGAACAGCCTGTATACCGACGAAGGGGTATGCTTCGCTGAAGAAGACTTCTATTCGCTGGTATTCGAACACTGGGGACTGCTGTTTTCGGTGGATGTTCGCGTGCAGGCTGGTACGGATTCCGCCCTGCCCGTCGACATGGCGAACCAAATCGCCCTGCAAATTGTCCAGGTTGTCGACACGCTCTATTCCAGCAGCTTTCCGGCAACCCCCATGCCCAACCCCGCAGTGGAATCATTGACTGCCAGCCTGACGCTGGATAACCTGGAGCGCGTGCTGCCCACCGCCGACGATGTCACCTTGCCTGCCGGAACCTATCTACCCAACCAGGATGTCAGCCGGATTTTCACGCTGAATGATATCGTCACGTCCTACCGTTCGCTCAATTTGACCGCGCTGGCTGATGCGCTGTCTGAGGCCGGGACCACACATGGCATGCTTGGGCAGGGTGTACGCCTGTGGGAACCCATCGAAGACTGTCCATCCATTTACGGCATATCGATTGAAATTGATGTCGCGCTCTTCCAGAATGCAGACGGTCCAACCGGGTACATGGCGGATCCGTTTTCCAGCAGGCCTGGATCGGCACGGGGCTGCTCAGCCGCTTCGACCCGCAGCCGGACGGATCGATGCTCGTTTACGGCTCGCTGTCCAACCATCACTGTGGCCCAGCCAAGATCATTGAACGAATGGTGGCACTTGACCGGGTGCTGGTCACGACTGCGATGACCACCTACCAGGAAGTCACTGACGCCGATGCGCTCGAAATCGTGGACGCGGTCAGCATGTTTGCCCTGGCGAAGATCAGAATTCTTTGCGCCGGAGTAAAACAAACCCTGAAGTTGATAGATGCCAGCCCCTGAAAACGGTATTTCAGGGGCTTCTCATTTTCTGACCTTAGCGGCATGATGAATTATAATTTTGCCGCGCCATGCAGACCTCTCGTTAAGGAGAACGGTTGATGATATCGGCAGCCTTCGACTATGAACCTCACTACTGCGACGTTTTGGGATCGCGTATGCACTATCTGGACGAGGGCAGTGGCGATCCGATTGTGCTGCTGCATGGCAATCCAACGTGGTCGTATCTGTGGCGCAACATCATTCCCTATCTGCGGGAAAAAGGGCGGGTGATTGCCCCTGATCTGATTGGCATGGGTCGATCAGACAAGCCCGCTATTGAGTACCGTTTTGTCGATCATGTGCGCTACCTGGAAACGCTGATCGATACGCTCGGCCTGCAACATATCACGCTGGTGATCCATGATTGGGGATCGGTGCTGGGCTTTCATTACGCCATGCGCCACGAGACTAATGTCAACGGGATCGCGTTTATGGAAGCGAACATTCTGCCGCGTTATAGCTGGGACGAATTTGACGAGCAAACGCGGGAAACGTTCCGGCGGCTGCGGACGCCCGATATCGGCTGGGACATGGCGGTGAACCAAAATATGTTTATCGAACAACTGCTGCCCGGAGCAACCCGCCGCCGCCTCAGCGAAACGGAGATGAATTATTACCGCGAACCCTTTATCGATCCAGCGGCGCGTAAACCGCTGTGGCGCTGGCCCAATGAACTGCCGATTGCGGGTGAGCCGCCCGATGTTTTTGCGGCGGTAGAGGCCTACAATCGAGGCCTCCAACAGTCGAATTTGCCCAAACTGCTGCTGTATGTCTCGCCCGGTGCGGTGATCACGGCCCCGGTTGTTGAATGGTGTCGCGGTCATCTGCCCAATTTGCAGACGGTCTACCTGGGCGAAGGCATCCATTTCATCCAGGAAGACTATCCTGAGCAGATTGGGCAGGCTGTCGCGGCATGGCTGCCAGGGCGCTAAGTACAGCCATGCAGATTTTGTGGGGTGCTTTTTGTAGGGGCGCAGCTTGCAGCGCCCGATTCTGCGTCAACTTATGCCAGGGAATGCTCTTTTCTAAATCGTTTTCCCCTTCCCCCCGCGAAGCTGTGGGGGAAGGGAAGCTCAGCCGCTTTTGCTGAGCCGGGATGAGGGTCTGCCCGCGACCCACAACGCCCATAACAGCCTCTAGCCCCTACTCGGGTTCGGTATCCTCGTCTTCCGGCGGGAGGACAAGCGGCTCATCGATGGGCGGCGGCGGGACAGGCGGCACGTTGAGCAGGCTGGCGAGTGCGTCCGCGGTTGTCACCGGGGCGGCGCAGACAAAATTCTCGCACACGTAAGCCGCCGGACCGTCGCGCAGGGTACGCGTGCGGAGCAGCGCCGGAGTAACCATCCCATCGGGGTTTTTGACCGACAGGGCAACCACAGCCGTTGGACGGTATTTCTTGCGCACGACATTGAGCATCGCTTCCATGCGCGGGTCGGCGGGATCGCCTATCAGCGCAATTTCCACCGGGCGGCGAATATAAAGGTCCAGCCCGATCAGCATCTGCCCAAAGGCCATCGGATACTCACTCAGCGCCCCGCCCACCGAGCGATAAACAGACAGAGCCGCTTCCTCGTACTGCGTCTCCCCGGTATATGCCGCCAGCCGCAGCAGATCGGTGGCAAACATCGCGGTTCCCGATGGAGTAGCGTTGTCCTGCACATTGCGCGGGCGGATGATCAGCGATTCGTGTTCGTCACTCGTATCGTAAAAGCTCCCATCCGGGGCGCGGAAATGGGCCAGCGCCCAATCGGCCAGCCGCCGCGCATCATTGAACCAGCGGGACTCGAACGTCGCCTCGTAGAGCTGCAGCAGGCCATCAACCACATGAGCATAGTCTTCCAGGTAGCCGCTGATCTTCGCCTGCCCGTCTTTGTAGGTGCGGTAAAGCCGCCCGTCCGCGTTCGACATGTCGCTCAATAAAAAGCTGGCATTGTCGGCGGCAACCTGGCGGTATTCTTCCCGGTCCAATACCCGCCCGGCCTCGGCAAAGGCAGCCAGCATCATGCCGTTCCAGGCAGTCACAGCCTTGTCGTCGCGGCCCGGCAGCACCCGATCCTTGCGCAGGGTAAAGAGAATCATCTTCGCCGCCGAGACATCATCCCGCATCTGTTCGATGGGCAGGCCGTGACGGATGCCAACGCGCTCCATCATATCCGCGATATGGAGAATATTGGCTCCCTCAAAGTTGCCGCCCGGCGTCACGCCCCAGTAGGCCAGCACCGCGTCAGGATTGTTCACCGCGCCGTCCAGCGCCTGCCTGATCTCCTCGGCGGTCCAGACGTAGAATTTACCTTCCTGCCCCTGGGAATCCGCGTCCAGCGTGCTGTAAAACTGGCCGTCCGGGCCTGACATATCACGCATGACGGTGTCAAGCGTATCTTCGACAATCTCGCGCAGCAGTGGATCGCCGGAAAGCAGCCAGCCGT
Source organism: uncultured Chloroflexia bacterium (assembly GCA_963753545.1). Classification (GTDB taxonomy): domain Bacteria; phylum Chloroflexota; class Anaerolineae; order Aggregatilineales; family Aggregatilineaceae; genus CAVWCQ01. The sequence goes on along the minus strand of CAVWCQ010000008.1, from coordinate 1,503,385 downwards.
GCAGATAGACCCGCGCCAGCAGGGCATTGTCATAGAGCATCTTCTCAAAGTGCGGCACGAGCCACTTCTCGTCCACGCTGTAACGGTGGAATCCGCCGCCGAGCTGATCATAGATGCCGCCCGACGCCATCTTGCGCAGGGTGAACAGCACCGTTTGCAGCGCCTTGTCATCCCCGGTAGCGGAATGATAGCGAAGCAGGTATTCCAGGTTGATCGGGTTGGGGAACTTCGGCTTGCCGCTGGTCAACCCGCCGTAGACCGAATCGGAGCGGCGGATCAGATTCGCGGCGGCAGTGTCCAGCAGGCGCGAGGAGAGCGCATCCTGCCCGACGGCAGACGTTCCCTCGGACATAGCCCGGCGCAGATCGTCCGCCAACGTTTTGGAGGTCGCCATCATCTCGTCGCGCCGCGTGGTATAGGCTTCCGCGACCGCTTCCATCACCTGCTTAAAACTGGGCATGCCATAACGAGGCTGGGGCGGATAGTAGGTCCCGGCGTGGAAGGGGAAGCCGTCCGGCGTCAGAAAAACGGTCATCGGCCAACCGCCCTGCCCCCGGTTAAACATCAGGGTCGCCTGCATATAAATATCGTCCAGGTCGGGGCGTTCTTCGCGATCCACCTTAATATTGATGAAATGCTGGTTCATGTAGGCGGCAGTGGCCCGATCCTCAAAACTTTCGTGGGCCATCACATGGCACCAGTGGCAGGCGCTGTAGCCGATGCTCAACAGGATCGGCTTGTCCTCCGTCCGGGCGGCTTTCAGTGCATCCGGCCCCCAGGCGTACCAATCGACCGGGTTATCCTTGTGCTGCAACAAATACGGGCTGGTTTCGTGCTGTAAACGGTTGGACATTCAACCGATCCTTTCCCATTCAACTGTGACACCACCCATTATAGGGATTATTCTTAACCTGTAACAAGAGTATACTGAAGGTAGTGGAACCTAGCAGAGGGGGAAGATATGCCCGGCATCTTCATCAGCTACCGGCGAAGTGACAGTGGCATGGCGGCGGGACGGTTATACGATCATCTTAGCGGGCGGTTTGGCGCGTCCCAGGTCTTTATGGATGTGACCACGCTCGGACCAGGGGAAAATTTCGTTGAAACAATCCGCAGCACGATCGACAAATGTGATGTAATGCTCGCCGTGATCGGGCGGCAGTGGTTGACCGCAACCGATGAGAGCGGTCAGCGCTACCTGGATAACCCGGAAGACTACGTCCGCCAGGAGATCGGGCTTGCCCTGCACAAACGAATCCGCGTGATCCCGGTGCTGGTGGATGGGGCCACCATGCCAAACCCAGCCGATCTGCCGCCCAACCTGAAACGGCTGTCCGTTCAGAACGGCCTGAGCATCCGCAACGAAAGTTTTAAGGAAAACATCAACTTCCTGATGCAGACGATCTTCGACTTTCGCGCCTCCGCCGAGCCGCCGCTCTCGCTCCTGGAACACACTGCCCCGTTCCCCGCCGTTTTGCCACCCATCCCATTCATCAGGCAGAAGCGCAACCAGTGGATCTGGGTCGCGGTGGTACTCATCCTGCTGCCGTTAAACTGCATATTTGGGGCAGTGCCCATCCTGGTGGGAACCCTGATCCTGGCAACATTAGTCCCGGTGGCGTGGCCGTTTGCCCGCAATATGATCCTCATCGCGCAGATCGCGACGGTCATTGTGCTAGCTGTCTTATTCGCGCTGGATTACCAGGGGATTACTTCTGGCAACGGCCCGATCCTACCCATCCTGGGATTCAGCGCAGTGGCTTTCGCCATCATCCTCAATCTGATTGCGGTTCGCAGAGTGTGCCGGAAATCATTGTTTGAAATGCAGCCGAACCGATAAACAAAAGTGAATCATTCCGGATTTTCTGGTACTCGTGTTTGCCCCTATCCTCCCACCCTTCTTTCCCGTGCATGCTTCGCATGCCTGGAGAAAGGAGGAGAAACCCTCTAAGTACAGCCACCAACAAGCCCTCCCCCTATGTGACTGCTGATGCTTGGGGAACGCAAGCGGCATCCTACACGCTATACGCCCAGCAGGTCTTCCAGCCGATCCACGTAATCCGCCATAATGCCGAACGTGGTGCGAACAGCGTCCGGCTGAATCATATCGACACCCGCCAGCCGCAGCGCGTCCAACGGATAAAGCGACGATCCGGCCCGCAGGAAGCTCAGATAATTCTCCACCGCGCCCGGCTTGCCATCGAGAACCCCCGCCGCCAGCGCATGTGCTGCCGAAATGCCCGTCGCATACTGGAACACGTAAAAATTGGCGTACAGGTGGCCGAACTCCGCCCAGGTGATGCCCACGCGATCCCGATCCACGGCCATTTCCCCGCCGTATCCCTCCGCGAACAGGTCAGCCATGCGCCCGATCATCGTGTCGGCGGTCAGGCCCTCGCCGCGCTCCAAGCGTTCGTGCATGTCCAGTTCCCACTGCGCCAGCGTTGGCATCTGGAAGAAATAGCGGTGGAAGTTGTACATGGCCTCTTCAATCACGGCGATCTGGAAGGCCGGATCGGGATTGGATTTGAGCAGGTGCGCGCGGACCATCGTCTGGTGGAAATTGGAGGCAACTTCCGCGATAAAGAGCGAATAGTCCGAGTAGATCACGGGCTGCGTCTGCCAGGTTTGCCAGGAATGCATCGAATGGCCGAGTTCGTGGGCCAGCGTGCTGACCGAGTTCAGCGAGCCGTTGTAGTGCATCATGATGAAGGGAAACGTGCCCTTCGCCCCGCTGGAAAACGCGCCCTGCCGTTTGCCGGTGTTTGGATAGCGGTCTACCCAACGATCTTCCAGGCAGCCGCGCCGCAAAACGGCGACATACTCATCTCCCATCGGGCGCAGCCCCTCCGCGATCCAATCAACCGCCTGTTCAAACGGGATATCGAGCGAGATATCCGCCAGCGGCGACCAGACATCGTAAGGATGCAGTTTATCCACGCCCAGCACTTTGCGGCGGAGCGCCCAATAGCGGTGCCACGTGGGGAGATTTTCGCGGAAGGTCGCAACGAGGCTGTGAAATACCGCCGTTGGGATGTTGTTGGGGAACAGCGCCGCATCGAGCGACGTGGGATGGCGGCGCGCCCGCGCCATAAATACGTCGCCCTTCAGTGCGGCGGTCAGATTGTTAGCGAACGTGTTTTTGAAGCTCAGGTAGCCGTCGCGGTAGTTTTCCCAGGCGGTGCGGCGCGCCTCGCGATCCCGGTTGAGCATCAGCAGCATGACGGAGCTTTGCGAGACAGGGAACGACTTGCCGCTGCTGCTGATCGCCGGGCGGAACTGGAGATCGGCGTTCGCCAGGACGCCTGCCGTGCGGGAGATGCTGCCCAGCGGATCGGAGGCCAACCCCAGCACTTCCTCGACTTCGGCGGATCGTACATGCTCCTGCTGGCGGTACAGGTCATCAAAATAGTGTTCAAAAGGGGCCAAACGCGGTTCCTGCTGCGCCCATTGAGCCAGCGCAGCGCGCCCGATTTGCAAAATCTCCGGGTTGGCAAAGGAGCCAGCGGTCAGCAGGCGGGTGTAAAGGCCCATCGCCTGCCCGGCCATCGCCGCCGCCTTTTGATCGCCCGTATCGGCTGCCGCGTCCATGCTGGCGAAAACATAAACCTTGCCCACGCGTTCGTAGAGGCCGAGGAATACCTCAAAATAGTCCGCCAGCACTGCCGCGCTCTCGCCCAGGTGTCCCTGGAAGCGGGCCAGCGTGCCCAGGTCGGCTCCGACACTGGCCAGTTCCGCCGCCCACGCGTCCGTTGAAGGAAAGACGCTGGGCGCGTTCCAGGTATGTTCGGGGAGTACATCTTTGCGAAGTTTTTCAGCCATACAAAACAATCTCCTTAACTCGGTGCGTCTTGATGAGGACGAACGGGCAGCCATACCCTGAAGTCTGTTCCACGCCCCACGACGCCATCACTGGCGACTTCGATCGTGCCGCCGTGACGGTCAATAATCTCTTTGGCAATGGCCAGTCCCAACCCCGTACCATGCACGCCCAGTTTTCGCCCCGCCATGCCCCGGAAAAAGCGGGTGAACAACTGCTGCTGCTCACCCTGCGGAATGCCTACGCCCGTATCCGACACGCTGAACCCGACCCAGATCCGTTTGGAGTTCTGCGTTCCGGTGCAAAACATGGACGGCGATCTCACCACTGGGCGGCGTATAACTGATCGCGTTGGTCAGCAGAATGCTGAGAACCTCTCCCAATAACCCCGCGTCGCCATGAATGGCGGGCAGTTCTGGCATATCCTGAAATGTCAGGGTGAGATTCTTCTCACGGATCAGCGGGACGCGATCCGCCACCACCTGTCCAACCAGGGTGTTTAGATTGATTGAATCCAGAGAAAGGGCCACCCGTTCCTGGTCCAGACGAGACAACTGTAACAGATATCTTCAATTGTCCGGGCCAACCGCGCCGTCTCACGTTCGATCACGACCAGATGCTCACGGAGCTGTTCGGGATGCTTCTCCAGCAAATACTGGCGCATCTTGATACTGGTGATTGGCGTGCGCAGTTCGTGTGACACATTGGAGACAAACTCATCCTTCATACGGCTGAGGACGAGCAGTTGTTCATTGGCAGCTTGCAGTTCGGCGGTGCGCTGCGCCACCAGTTCTTCCAGGTGCCCCCGGTAGCGTTCCAGTTCTTCTTCGACCTCTTTGCGCTCGATCACCGTTCCCAACAGGTCAGCGGCGATCTTTAACGCTTCAATCTCCGGTTTGGACCATTCGTGCTCCTGGCGAACGGTGGAAAAGTGAAGGCTGCCCCACAGCGTGCCATGCAGAAAAATAGGGAGATGCAGAGAAGAGAGGGTTCCGACCCGCGTCAGATAATCTTTGGCTATCCCAGTAAGGTTTTTGATGTGAAAGGATACAGGATGGTTCTGGCTGAGATTTTCAAGCAGGAAGCCCAGACTTCAACCAGCCACATCCTCATTTTGCAGCAAATCATAGTGAAACGCGGGCGGCAGATTGGGCACCTCCCACAAGTAGCGAATGCTTCCCAGAACTTTTCCCTGGTCATCGTGGTCGATCTGGAACACCCCCGCCCGATCCGATTCCGATATCAGGCTCAGTGTTTCGAGCATGCTCATGGTTTCCTGCCGCCAGTCGGTTGCCTGGAGCAGGAGTTTAGATGTCACGCTGACCGCTTCCAGGATCGTATCGCGCCGGTGCAGTTCGGCCTCGGCCTGCTTTTGTTCAGTGATGTCCCGTGTGATCGAGCCGATGCGATAGCCCGAATCCGTTTTAATAGGGAATATCGTTTGCTGAAAGGTACGGTTTGGTGCGTGGCGCAGAGGAACGGCTATTTCGATGCCCCGTTCAAAAATGGGTGCCTGCCCCGTCCGTAACGCCTCCTGGATGATCGCCTTGACACGGTCCGCTTGTTGCTGAGATTGGACTGCCGGGTCCACCAGCGCCGATTGAACTTCCCAATAGGGTTTCCCCAGCGCCTCGCCCCGGCTCAGCCCTGTGCTTTTCACGCGGGCCGGATCCACTCGATGACGAAGCCCTGTTCATCGATCAGGGTAATGCCATCGGACGACTGTTCGATAAACGTGCGGAACTTCTCTTCGCTCTCGCGCAAGGCCGTTTCGACCTGTTTGCGTTCAGCAATTTCAGTTTGCGCCTGCTGGTACAGAAAGGCATTGGTCAGGGCCGCGCTGACATAAACTGCCAGCGATTTGAGGAGGCGCAGATCGTTGTCGCTAAAAGCGGCGAGTTTGCAGCTAAAGACCTGGATCACGCCGATGACCTGCCCGCGTGATTTGAGGGGCACCACGATTGCCGAACGAGGACGCTCCGCATCTTCCGGAACCTCGGACGGATCGACAACCTGCCCACTATCCTCATCCAAATAGAGCCTGGAATTGGCCGTGCGCCGCTGCGCCTCATAATCGGGTAGGAGCAGCGGCTCCCCGGTGCGAATGACCAGGCGTTGCGTTCCCAGGCCCTCTGCCTCCAGCGGGATAGGCGGAACCTGCGACACATCTATCCGGTTGCCATTGCCCCAGGCATACAGGCGGCGGATGAGTCTGTCAGCGGGATCATACGACGAGACATAGAGGCTCTCGCAGGGCATAATTCCGCTGACAAAACGATAGATGGTGCTGTAGATCTGGTCCAGGTCCAGCGTGGAACTGAGATCATGGCCCGCTTCATAAATGAGGGTGAATTCCCGATCTCGCTGCCTGAGTGCCGCTGCCATACCCTTACGCCGGCGGCGGAGCAGGCTGATAGCGCCCCAATGCGCGGCAATCGTGATGATCAGCAGCCCCAGAACAGACAGCACATGATGAGAGATTTGATCCAACGCCGCACCCTATACGGTGATTACCTATGTTCCGATTTTATCCTGAAACAATAGTGTATTCATACTTTGGATATTCTAACCGGCGAACTGGGTGTAAATGCGCGTCTGATCATAGGGTTCATAGCGTAATGGGTAGCTCAACGGAAGCATGAAAGAATCATGTAGGGGCAGCGGCTCTGCGCAGCCGCCCTGCCCGGTTTTTGTAGGGCGGCTGCGCCCGATTTAGCCGTTAAGCGCCATCGACTAACCCTCTCCAGCGAAGTCTGGAGAGGGTCGGCTGAACATCAAGCGCAACGAAGTTGCGCCGTTCAGCCGGGGTGAGGTGTGCGCCCGCGACTCATAACGTTTATTTCCTTAACTTGATACCTTTGGGGCGCTGCTTGCGTGCAGCGTGCAGCGTGCGAAGCTAAGCCGCCGCGCCCATTTATATCCGCTTTTTCAATGGGCCTGTACTGAATAGGCGCCTATTTTCAGAGAAGCTAGTCATGGCGGGCGCGCCGCCATAAAGAGATGAAAATTTAGTCGCTTTTTCTCTCTTGTTTTTCCTGCGTAGCCTGCGCTCTTTGCGGTGAGATTATTTTTTCTATTTTCAGAGATGTCGAGATGAAGTGAAGAAGTCAGAAACCCGCGCGAAGCAGATTCATACAATTGTGCAGAAAACAGCATGAAATCAGAAGGTGACGATAGATGATGAACAGGCGTGGGTCGCAAAATCGCCGGGCGCAGAGTTGGGGAGTTTGTCTCTGCGACCCGGCAAAACTCGCGCTATGAAGGCATCAGGCGGGCGGTCAGACTGATCTCGACGCCAGCCAGCGCCTGCGAAACTGGACAGCCGTTTTTGGCCGCCTGCGCTTTTTCCTGGAAAGTCGCTTCGTCCAGGCCCGGTACACTGGCCTCGGTATCCAGTTCGATCCGCGTGATCCGGTCACCCTCGCCCACTTTTTCAATGTGCACAGTGGCTTTGGTCTGGATGCGCTCTGGCTTAAAGCCAGCTTTCGTCAGTTGGGAGCTGAAGGCCATCGAAAAACAGCCCGCATGGGCCGCGCCGATCAATTCTTCCGGGTTGGTCCCTTCTCCCGATTCAAAGCGCGAGGCCCAGGTATAAGGCCCTTCATACCCACTGAACCGCATGGTCCCTTTACCTTCGCGCAGGGTTCCCTGCCACACTGCTTCTGCATGACGTGCAGGCATAACATCCTCCTGAGGTGGATATAAGTTAAAATTGATTGTAGCAAAGGGATTTGTGAATTGCCGCACAGAGGAATTAAAAAAGGAAAATGCCGGTCCCCCCTACAGTCCCGGCATCACGGAATTCGCGGCCAGAGGTGCGTACACCATCAACCGCTGCATTGCTTGGCTTAAAATATGCTAGCCGTTTCTTCCACCCCGAAATAAGACCGCTAGAACCCCACATCGGCAAACGGTTAGCCGCGAATTTTTGTTTTGTACATATATTGTACAGGATGGAAATTAAAAGGCGATCAAAAGACTGGTAAAACATACTAAAAAAAGCGGAACCGGTGTATCTTACCGGTCCCACCTGATCTATTAATCGCCATATACAAAGACTGTCATTTTATCTGTGACCCAGTTTTCGAACAGCCACTTGGCGTCGCTGATGGTCAGGTTGACGCAGCCATGACTGTGCACATAGCCGAAACTGTCATGCCAGTAGGTCCCGTGCAGGCTGACCAGCCCATTAAAATACATGGCGTAGGGCACTTTATCGAGCGAATAAAAATCATCGCTGCCCTCTTGCCCGTTCATGGGGCCGAGTTCGAGCATCAGCCGGATCGCATAGGTTCCGGCCTTGGTGCGCCACCGTTCATCGTCACGCACGCCCGATGAAACGAGCGTCGCCATAACCGGGGAACTGCCATCATAGGCCACCAGATTCTGTTCGTAAGTATTCACGCCCACCCAATGCCCGCCAAACTGCGCCTCGGCAGGAGCCTGTGGATAGACGACGCTGACATTCTGCTGGTTGGTCCACAACCCTGGGCCGATCAGATACCAGCTCCAACCGCCCACATTGACCGTCGCGTAGATATTGACAAGCTGGTAGCGCTGCAACTGCCCGCCCGGTGCATCACAGGCCTGATAGCCGTTGGGTGAACTCGTCGCGCAGTGCGGCCACAAAATCCAGGCGAAGGGCATATCCAGACCGTTGATAAACACGCCGCTGAAGGTCGAGGGACGGGCTGAGCGCGTGATCGCCAGATCCACCCAACGTCCGGGCCGGATTTCCGCCCAGCCGTCGCGGTACTGGATCGGAGCGACATAGGTATAACCAGCCGCCATCGTATCGACCTGCGTGCCGTTCGGCTGATCATAGAGCGGCACTTCCTTCATATTAAAGCGGATGAACGACTGCCCATCGATCACGCCAAAATTGACCGGAACTGGTGATACGTTGGGCGTGGGCCGGGCCGCGATCAATTGGTCGCACTCCGGCGTGCTTAAAACTTCAGCGCTGATGCCCGCGCAGGTGGGATGACCCTGCCATGAAACCATCTGATCGACAATGGGACGCGCCGCGTTCACCGGATGGCTGATCCCCGCCAGCGCGATCCCTAAAACCAGCATTATCACGATAACTCGTTTCACGATTCCGCCTCCTGGTGCGTTTCGATGTGTTTTGTTTATATCTGCATGATAAAGCCATTTGCCGCGCCGCCGATTGACCGTTGAGCAGCCGTATTTTAAGCGTAGCCCTGTCAGCATGATTTCGACCACTGCGCTAAGATAGAAACAGGGTGGAGATTATTGACTTAAGAGAGGAACCCACACGCCGTCATGCCTGTTACGCCACTCGCCGATGGAACACTGCGCGTCCCGTCTCCCACGCCCGATCTGCGCTACGATATGGGCAACCCGCGACTCTTTGCCGCGCTGAATGGCCGGGGAGATATCACGCGATTCCGCCTGCCCGAAGGGATCGCCATCCTGAACAACTGGCAGGGATCGGCCCGCGTAGACGGCGTGCCTGTCGATTGGTTGGAGGCGGACGCCATGGGCCGCTCATGGACGCTGCGCGGCGGTTCGATTGACACGGCGATCACCCAACGCACCGTTTGCGACTCGGCGAATCCCGCGCTTTATCAGGTGTGGAATGTGCGCAACAATGGCGAGAGCCAGCGCGTTTTTACGCTCAGCCTGGATGTCACCTTTGATCTGCGTATTCCCCAGGTCCGGCTGGGACCGTCCGCCCCCAGCACGCAGCTTTACAGCTTTCTGCGTGAAAATCGGTGGGTGAAACGCGCGCTGCGCAGCCGCCGCTGGCAGCTATCCGATTGGCTGGTCGAAGCCCAGAAGCGCATCCGGCCCGCCGCATACGGCATGCCTCTTACAGTCGAGGCGCTGAGTGACGGCTTCCGCGTGAGGGGCGATATCACGGCGACGCTGCGATCCGGCGGCATCCCGCACGACTGGCAGAGCCGCGCGGATGGCGTATCACTCACTTACCGCGCCGTACTGGAACCCGGCAGCGCCATCACGGTGCCCTTTGTTATCGCGGCGGGCGATGCGGCCTTCCCTGCCGCTTACCGCGCCGCGCTGGACGATGCCGATGGTTATGCGGCGTGGCTATCGTCTGCCTTTGAACATCCCGATCCCGTTCTGCACAGCCTCTACGCTGCCAGCCTGAATGTCGCGCTGTCCGTTTATAAAGAGACGCCCAGCGGATTTCGCGGCTTCTGGGCCGGGCCGGGATATGCCTATCCGCCGCGCATCTATTTTCGCGACGGGTATTGGACCGCCTTAAACGTGCTGCCCTACCGCCCCGATTGGGTGCGCCACCACCTGCTGACCCTGGCGGCAGGCATTCACAGCGACGGCTCCTGCCCCAGCGGCGTGATCGACCTGACTATTTTGCCGTTTGGCGACCAGGATCAGGACGGCGCGGCGGACTGGCTCCCGAATCACCAGGACTCGCCCGCCTATTTTGTGCTGCTGCTCCATGATTACCTGGCCTGGACCGGGGATACATCGATTCTCTACGAGCAGGTTCCCGACGGGCGCACGCTGTTAGCCTGTGCGCAGGCGTGTCTGAACAGGCTGGTGGCCAACCCCGCCAAAGACTACGCGCCGAACGACTGGACCGATAATGTTCTGCGCAGCGAATGGGTAACCTACGATCTGGCCCTGCTCTATGGCGCTCTGCAAGCCGGGGCCGCGATTGGCCGCCGGATGGGCGATACGACCAGCGCCGCGACCTATGCCCAGGACGCGCACCACATCCGCACCCTGCTGCACATCCACTGCTGGGACGATAGTAAAGGGTGTTACGTGGATTACCGCCGCACCGGGGATATGGGCGGGCGCGACTACGTCGAGGATCATCTGGCCCTGGATACGCTGCTGGCCCTGCGCTTTGGGGCGGCCTCCCCAGAGCGGGCGGAGCGTGTACTGGCGGCGATCTCAGCGCTGCAAACGCGGACCAATTCGGAGCAGCCATTTGGCGACTGGGGCGTGATGTGCTGCTGGCCCCACTATGGGCGGACCGCCGATCTGTTCGGCCTCTCGCGCGAACCCTACAACTATCACAACGGCGCGGCGTGGCCTTACCTGTGCGCGATTTATGCCGAACTGCTATTAAAGGTTAATTCAGCTGACTGGCGCTATGCCCTGCTCCGCTGGTGGGAAATTCACCTGGAAAAGGGCTGGCTCACCCCGGTCGAATATTACGCGCCGACGGGGGCGCTCGGTGCATTTTTGCAGGGCTGGAGCGGGCTGGCGGTCCAAACGATGCTGAGCGGTTTTGGCCTCAAACCTGCCCTCGATGGCTCGTACCAGCTCCGCCCCGTTCCCTGGGGAGCCAGCACATTCAACCATATTGAACTGCATGGGCGGCCTTTGACGATCAAGACCGAAACCAACAAAGTATGAACAAGGGGGCAGACAGTGGCACGCATCTTTATTTCCTACAGCCGGGCAGATCGCGAATTTGTCGATGAATTTGTGCCCGCGCTCCAGCATGTTTACGGGGCCGATACGCTGTGGTATGACAAACAGATACCGGGCGGCAAGAGTTGGTGGCAGTTGATCCTGGGCGAGATTGCCCAGTGCGACCTGTGCATTTTTCTCATCTCCAATGATTTGCTGATTTCGACCTACTGCCAGGCAGAGATCCGCGAGGCGCTGCGCCTGAGAAAAACGGTCCTGCCGATCATCGTCCGCCCCCGGACCAACTATCCCGGCGGAGCGCTCGACGACGATTTGCAGGCGCTGCTCACGGCGACACAGTATGTGGATCTGACGGGCGGGCTAAAGAATGCCCTGCCGTTTGCCCAGTTGTATGTATCGCTGAATAGCCTGCTCCAACAGATGCCGGATCAGGCTCTGAAACCAACGCATCCCCACGCGACCGCGGAACCCATCATGGATGTGCCTCGCCGCAGGCTCAAACGCAAACAAAAATGGGCACTGGCGGCGATTGTGGCGCTGCTGATCGCCCTTGTGCCCATTCTGTACATCTACTGGCACAGCCAAAATGAAGAGCAGGATCGCCTGCAAACCGCGCTCAAAAAGGCGTGGGACTTCACGGGCGAGAATCAGAACTGGGAGCCGTTCGCGCACAACTTCGACGGGGTGAGCATGATGCTCGTCCCGGTCGGCTGTTTTGACATGGGCACCAGCGAGGAACAGCTTGCTTATGCGCAGGACGTGGCGGTTAACCCCGACTGGGACGCGGATGAACTGCCCGCGCATACGGTTTGTTTTACGAAGCCGTTCTGGATTGACCAGATGGAAGTGACCAATTCCCAATTCGGGCGGGCAGGCGAGTTTTCGGGCGATCATCACCCGCGCGAGAAGGTCAGTTGGGCCGAAGCGGAAGTCTTCTGCGAGAGCCGGAATGCCCGGCTGCCCACCGAAGCGGAGTGGGAATATGCGGCGCGGGGTCCGTCCGCCTGGATTTATCCCTGGGGCAACGTTTTTGACGAGAGCCGGATCGTATTTACGGCTAACGCGGATGGGCAAACCGCCGATACGGGCAGCAAACCGGGTGGAGCCTCGTGGGTCGGCGCGCTGGACCTGATCGGCAACGTCTGGGAATGGGTCTCGGATTGGTACAGCGCGGATTATTATGCGCTCGTCGCGGATCAGGCAGCAGACCCATCAGGACCAACAACCGGGCAGACACGCGTCCTGCGCGGCGGCTCGTGGGTCGATGATTTTCCCTTTGCCCTGCGCGCTGCGGATCGCTTTTGGAGCGAACCGGGCACCCAGTACAACAACATCGGCTTCCGCTGCGTTCGCCCGCTGGATTAGAGGAGGAAACGCATGAGCACCGATCCCATCTACACCGGACTGCTGCAAGAAGCGCTCCGGCGCAGCAAATCGCCTGACCAGACGCGCCGCGAAGCCGATACCATTGAAACGCTGCTGGAACTCTCCCCGCGTGCCCGATTGCTCGATGTGCCGTGCGGCGAGGGACGGATCGGACTCGAACTGGCATCACGGCGCTACACGATCACCGGGGTCGATAATGCGCCGGATATGCTGGCCTATGCCCGCCAGTCCGCCGCCGAACGTGATCTGAGCGGGGCGTTTGTGACAGAACAGCGCGATATGCGCGATCTGCCCTGGACGGACCAGTTCCACGGCGCGTATGCTCTCTGGGAGAGCTTCGGCTACTTCGATGACGACGGCAACCGCGCCTTTTTATCCGCCGTGCATCGAACGCTCAAACCGGGCGGGCGTTTCCTGTTCGATACGCACATCATGGAGACGATGCTGCCGCACATCCACCAGCGGGACTGGCAGCGCGTGGGCGACGACCTGATCATCATGGAGGAAAAAGACTACAACCATGTCGCGGGCACGTTCACGCGGCATTGGATCGTAGTGAAAGACGGGCGCACTGAGGAGCGCTCCCTGACGTTCCGCCTCTACACCTTCCGCGAACTGAAAACGCTGGTCCGGTCGGCAGGTTTTGTTACCGTCGAGGACTATTCGTGGCTCGGCACGATGCCCTACACCTCCGGCGCGTCCCGGCTCGTGATCGTCGCGCAGAAGGAGTGAACTATGCGGAGCACTGCACAGCACACTATAATCATCCCCAAATAGGACGAGGTTATGATGACCAATGTAACGTATGAAATCAACGTGGATGCGGAAGGCAAGCTGATACTCCCCGCCGAACTGCGCGAGGCTCTAGGTTTGCAGGCCGGAGATACGCTCAAGGTCGTACAAACAGACGATCATCTGCTGCTGATTCCCAAGCGGCTGCTTGTGCCGGAATTCGCCGATTATATGAGCAAACTGCTTGCTGAAAAAGGGTTGACAGTAGCCGACCTGCTGGCAAGTGGCGAGGAAATCCGCGACGAATTATTCAAGGAACGTTATGGCGACCTCCTGTAGGCTGTTTAGACTCGTTTACCTAAAGAGTACCTTTTGGAGAAACTATGGAGAAACTACTACTCTTTGATAGGATAGTTCGCGATTATCCAGGACCAGCCGGGTATTGTGAGTCAGATTTTGTGTATCTAAATCGTTCAGCTAGGCCTTTATTCGAATTGATCAGGAGTGTACTTCAAGGTTGGCTTGACACTTATGATGCGCCTGCCGACAAGCGAAAAATCCTAGTACAGAGGTTTCGCTCACAAGATGATCGAGAGCATCTTGCAGCTTTTTTCGAACTTTACCTTTATCAACTTATGGTACATCTAGATTTTAAGGTTGACGTAGAACCTGACTGGCCTGTTGGAAAACCAGATTTTCTGCTTACCGCCGCAGATGGGTGTCAAATCCTTCTTGAAGCCACTTCCACATTTCCAAATAGAACTTTTGGTTCCGCTGCCGGACGTGAAGAACAACTGATAGACGAAATCAACCGACGAGTTAACTCTCCAGACTTTTTTCTAATTCTCAGGATTCGCAGCGCACCTACAAGTTCTCCACCTGTTGATAGGATATGCAAAGATATTAATAAAGCACTGGGCAAACTCGATCCAGATGAAGTCATCAATAATCTAACCACTACTTCTCAGCCAGAAGTTGAGATGAAGCGACATATTATTTCTTGGCGGCACGAAAACTGGGACATTGAAATAGTTGCCACTCCTAAAAAACCTGAGGCGCGAGGAAAAACTGGTATTCGTCCTGTAGGCGCTTTTCATGGATCAGTACAAGCAGTCGATCCGGTCTCAAGTATAAAGTCAAGGTTGAACGAAAAGTATCGGCACTATGGAGAATTGACAGTTCCATACGTTTTAGCCATCAATCTACACGATCCATGGGTTGAAACAAGGGATATTTCTGAAGCTCTGTTCGGCCAAATAGCTTTTCACTATGATCTAGATACCGACGATGCAACGCCATTCCGGATCCCTGATGGTGCTTGGTATGAGACAAAAGGCTATCAGAAAACGCGCATGAGTGGCCTACTTGTGTTCAAGCGGCTAAAACCAACTTCAATTTCTTCAAGAAATCCAACACTTTGGCATCATCCTGGTGCTTCTATCCCTTTCTCACCTGCATTATGGAAACTTGACCAAAAAATCACAAACCACGAGACTGGACGACTTGAAGATGTTAAAGGTCTGAGTGCTCCTGAAGTTTTAGGATTAGATCAATCCCTCTTTGATGGACTTTATAGAACCGCGGAACCGGATGAGTAAAGCGAATCCTTCACCTGTATGGATCATTCATCGCCAGTTTTTCTGAAACCTATCCTGCACTCTCCCAGTGGCCTCTCCATCAATAAATTAGCTAAAATTTTCCTTAATGACGCTGCCGCGCAAAGAAAGGAAAATCCTCTTCTCTTTCTTTGCTTTTCTTGCTTTTCCTTTGCGATCTTTGCGCTCTTTGCGGTGAGCTAGTTTTTTCTATGGTCACAGGAGGACTCAACTTGAAAGAGTACGGACTGTATATTAACGGGCAGTGGGTAAAGTCGGACAGCGGCAAGACGTTCGAGACGCGCAGCCCGATCAACGGCGAAGTACTGGCGACCTTCCCCAGCGGCACGAAAGCCGATGTCAACCGGGCGATTGATGCCGCCGAAGCCGCCTACCCCAAGTGGCGCAAGACCCCGCCCCCCAAGCGCGGCGAAATTCTGCTGCGCGCCGCCCAGATTCTCCGCCAGCGTAAGCAGGAAGTGGGCGAACTGGTCACCAAAGAAATGGGCAAGGTGATCGCGGAGGGCAAAGGCGACGTTCAGGAAGCGATAGACTTTTTGGAATACATCTCCGGCGAAGGCCGCCGCTTGCTGGGCGAAACGACACCTTCCGAACTGCCCGAACAAATTCTGCATGACCGTGCGCCAGCCGATTGGCGTCGTCGGCTGCATCACGCCCTGGAACTTCCCGACGGCGATCCCCATCTGGAAGATCGGCGCGGCGCTGATCTCCGGCAACTACGATTATCTTCAAACCCGCCAGCCTGACGCCGCTTTGCGTGGCGACCCTGGTTGAGATTTTTGAAGAGGCGGGACTGCCCCCTGGCGTCCTAAATTTCGTCACGGGCGGCGGCAGTACCGTCGGCATGGAGATTGTTGAGAATCCGCGCGTGAAGGCGATCTCGTTTACGGGCGGCGTGCCAGCCGGGCGCGAAATTTACGTGGCGGCGGCGAAGTTTCTCAAGCCCGTTGAGGTCGAACTCGGCGGCAAGAACCCGCAGATCGTCATGGAAGACGCGAATATCGAACTGGCAGTCGAAGGTGTGTTGTTCGGCGCATTCGGCACAGCAGGCCAGCGCTGCACGGCAACCAGCCGCCTGATCCTGCATGAACCCGTCTATAACCAGACGCTGGATCGGCTGATGGAACGCACCGCCGCGCTGAAGATCGGCAACCCGCTCGATCCCAGGATCGACGTCGGCCCGGTCGCGGATCAGGGCCAGTGCAAATCGATCCTGGAATACATTGAGATCGGCAAGGGCGAGGCGAATCTGATCTGCGGCGGGAATCAACTGCACGGCGGCGAATACGACCGGGGCTATTTCATCCAGCCGACGATCTTTGAGACGAAGCACGGCACGCGCATCAGCCAGGAGGAAATCTTCGGCCCGGTGCTGAGTGTGGTCAAGGTGAAGGACTACGAAGAGGCGGTCCACGTCGCCAACGATGTCGAATACGGCCTCTCGTCGTCGATTTACACCAGCAACGTGAATATCGCTTTCCGCGCGGTAGATGACCTGGAAACGGGCATCACCTACATCAACGCTCCGACCATCGGCGCGGAAGTTCACCTGCCCTTTGGCGGCACGAAGAATACGGGCAACGGCGGGCGCGAAGCGGGTACGAGCGCCATTGACGAGTTCACCGAGATCAAGACGGTCTTTGTGGACTACAGCAACCGGCTGCAAAAGGCGCAGATTCAGACGGAAACCGGGGAATAAGCTCACTTCTGCCGCAGCGTGTGGTACCGGATTTTCCCTCTCTCGCAGCGCTTAGAGAGGGAAAATCCTATTTATTTTTTACCGAGGGGGCAATCGAGTGTTACGAAAGGAGGTCCAGCCATCTCGATCAGGCCGCGCATGAGGTGAAGGGATGTCTCTCACCGCCACTGCATAGTTCTCGAAAGGGTCTCCCATGAACCTGATCAAACAACTCATTCCAATTGTTCTCCTTGCAACACTTTTAACGTTTCCTGTTTACCGCTCAGGAACTGTTTCCGCTCAGGATATCTACTGGCCCACTCAAGAGTGGCACACGTCATCGCCCGAAGCGCAGGGCCTGGACTCTGGGACGCTGGCGCAAATGCTGACCGCTGTCATGGACCAGGGCGCGGGCATTCACAGCGTCCTGGTCATTCGCCACGGCACGATTGTCCTTGAGGCTTACGGCTACCCGTATCAGCCTGACACACTTCAAAACACGCAAGCTGCATCCGCAACTGTTTTGTCCGCTCTCGTAGGCAGCGCAGTGCAGCAGGGCTACATCACCAGCGTGGATCAGGCCGTGCTTGACTTCTTCCCTGAGCACACATTTGCCAATCTGGACGATGCAAAACGCGCTATGACGCTCGAAGATATCCTCACGATGAGGGCTGGGCTATCACTCAGTGAATCAGAGGAAGATATGTGGCAAAGCCCTGATCTGGTTCAGGCGATCCTGGATCAGCCCTTGTCCAGTGCACCCGGCACCGATTTTGTGTACAACGGCATGGTGTCGAACTTATTGGGGTTAATCGTGTCGGCAGCAACCGGGCAAAATACGCTGGATTTCGCTGCTCATCGGCTTTTTGAACCGCTGGGAATACAGAATTTCCGTTGGGAGCAGCCTGCACCGGGAATTGTTGATGGTGATCTTGGGCTGTGGTTAACCCCGCGCGATATGGCGAAAATTGGGTACCTGTACACGACTGACGGTGTCTGGGATGGCGTCCAGATTCTTTTCCCCGGTTGGGTAGCGGCCTCGACCACCTCTTATATCACCGATCCAACCACAGCGATCGGTGGATTGCCAGAACAGATTGCAGATGGCTACGGCTTTCTTTGGATGCTTTCCAATCAAGGCTTCTTTATGGCATCAACCTTCGGAGGGCAGGCCATTCTGGTGCATCCCGATCTTGACTTGATCGCTATCTTCACCTTCGGCGGCAATGCCGGGACTACCGCAGGCGATTACGCGAAAGGAATGGTCGAAACCTTTGTTCTTCCCGCGGTGCAATCACCGGACCCCCTGCCGGAGAATCCAGAGAAACAGGCTGAATTAGCGGATGCGATTCTGGCACTTGCCGCGCCGCCCGAACCAGCGCCTGTGCCAGCGCTGCCCGCCAATATCCAGGACATCTCAAACCACGTCTACTCGCTTGAAGACAACTCGAATGGATGGTCGTCTCTGGAACTGCGCTTTGAGCCGGATCAGGCACAAGCGGCGCTCATTCTGGATGGCGAAACCTATCAGGTGGGGCTGGATGGCGTTTTCCGCGTCAACACCAACGCCGATATCCCCTGGCTGCTCAAAGGGGAATGGGTGACAGACACGGCATTTCAGATGGAGTTGGAGCAGTTAGGCTCCCCATACTCGAGCGAGTGGCTGCTCAGGTTTGACGGATCATCGGTCAGTGTCCGAACCAAAAGCGTTGAATATTATGAAAGCACCATCGAGCGCTTCAACGGTTCCGCCCAACCCTGACGGGCATCATTGAGGCGTTCACCGAGATCAAGACGGTCTTTGTGAACGACAGCAGCCGGGGAATAACGATGATCGGACGATCCAGTGGGTCGCCCGATTTTTTCCATCACATTTTTATCTCGATGGTGCATTATTCTCCCTCACATCGTGTACGGAAATCCCAATTCGCGACCCTTTCCTGGTCTGTTAAGGATCT
The DNA here is from genome assembly GCA_963753545.1 of uncultured Chloroflexia bacterium. Lineage (GTDB taxonomy): Bacteria > Chloroflexota > Anaerolineae > Aggregatilineales > Aggregatilineaceae > CAVWCQ01. Next base: position 1,484,800 of record CAVWCQ010000008.1, on the reverse strand, counting down.
ATCCGTAAATTCGTTTTTGGTCGAGCACTGCTTTGAGTGCGAAGCTAAGCCGTTAAGCGCCATCTCCTGACCCTCTCCAGCGAAGTCTGGAGAGGGTCGGCTGAACATGCTTTTCCGTTCAGCCGGGGTGAGGTGTGCGCCCGCGATCCACACCGTTGATTTCATTCCATAAAGGGTGTTGCCTTGCTTTTACGGCGATAGGTTGTCCTCAATGCGTCAGCCCTATCCACAGATTCAAGGCCAGTTGACAATCAGAACATTTGTGCTATAATGAAAGAGGCGGTTCTTCCCTCTCCATGCAATGGAAGGGGATTGAGGGAAGGGCCTCGCTGAACGAGTCACGATGCGTCCCTTGAGTGGACTTTTTCTCTCGCGCTGGGGCCAAAGTTTGTAAACCGTTAGGACACCCCTTCAAAAAAATAGGTTCGCTGGATCGCCAGGAGAAGAAATGAGCCGCTAATGATCAACTAGCTCAATTTCTTCTCGTAACAGCACCTTACCAAAGAAGTCTAATATCATCAAAATGGCCCGAAATGATATCTTTTTCCGGTTGTTGTGATCAATTCCTGGCCTTAAATGAAATTTCGACGCTGTTGGAATGTGATTTGTAGGAGGCGCTGCCGCATGCCGCCATGCCCAAATCGTAATAGCCTTCTTTACATCCATTTCACATCGGCTCAGGAGTAGGTTTGGGGTTAGAAAACGGTTTGTCATGAAACCGAAAAAGGGGGGTGCAGCAGATCGCCACGACGGCGAAGTGATCAACTAATTTTTTCCAAAAGTTTGAATTTTGATTTAGCGGGCAAGTAATAGATATTCACTTAGAGTCTACAGCGCCACACTAGCAGCAAAAAGTCCCTTTTACCGCCCTGTTTGCACCTTTGATAGCCTCATCCTATCACAATTTTTAGCGCTTTACTGTCCGTCCTCTTCAGCGTACAGAGTTAATCAATCCTGAAGCCGCGCCTCCCATCTTAATGAAACCTGCCGCCCCCTCCCCTCTCCCACGCAAAAAACTGGGCGAGCAGAGAAATTGGCAGAAGTTGTGGTTTCCCCTTCCCCCCGCGATTTGTGCGTGGGGGAAGGGGGTAGAGGTTGAGGGGTCTATTCCCAGACGCGCAGACCGAAGCGGCTCAGATAAATCGGCAGGCTCTTATACAGCGGATTCGCGGTCTGGATGGCCTCGATCATCCGGCGCTTTTCAGTGGACGACGGGCCGCACAACAGCGTAACCGAACCGCCCTCGCCGCCTGCCCCGTTCACCTTCCAGCCAAGTGCATTGTACTGTTTGGCGATCTCGATGATCTGGCGTGCGTCGTCGCAGACCAGGTGCGGATGCAGTTCGCTCTGCGCCTCCGTGTTGACCGTCATCGCGCAGCCGAGCGCGGCGAAGTCCCCTGCATAAACGGCATCACGGGACATCTCGGCGGTTTTGCGCAGTTTGTCCAGGGCCAGATGCGACGGCGCGCTGCCGCCTTCCAACTGGTGGATCACCTGCTCGTGGACCGCCGATGATTGGTGCGCCTTGCCCAGGAAGACCAGCACCAGCCGCCGTTCCAGCTCCCACCAGACGCTGTTCGAGACCTGAATCTGCGAGACGGTCGCGTGGGGATAGGAGAACATCTCGATGAAATTCACGCCGCCATAAGCCGCGCACAATTGGTCCTGGATGCCGCTTTGCAGGTGCAGCATCTGCGTCTCGACCCGATGGGCAGCATAGGCCACTTCATGCGGGGTCATGGTTCCCGGCGTCAGTCGATCCAGCGCGCCAAGCAGAGCGACGGTAATCGAGGCGGATGTCCCGGTCGAACACCCGGCAGGCACTTCGGAATAGACCGTAATATGCAGCGCCACGTCATCCGGCACGCGCATATAGTCGATAGCGGCTTCCAGCAGCGGGTGGCGATCCCACTGGTCGGCCTCGTGGCCCAACGCAATCGGATACACGTCGCCGTAGTTCTCGGCGTAGAGGATGATGCGGTGCTCCCGCACATTGGCCGGATACACCTTGATCTGAACCTCGACATAGGGATACACACCAATATTAAATATTTCGCCATGGCCCGAAAACCAGGTGTCGGTCCATCCGCCGTTGTCACAGATGCGAATGGGGGCTACGCTGTTAATCACGCGAACCGGCGGTATTTCGCTGCTCACAAAGGTCTTCCTTTCTTTTTAAAGTTCCTATTCCAAGCGAGTATACTGTCTCAAAACGCCGTGAGGCAAACGACGGTCTCCCATCGAGTGTAAAACTGGGCCAAATGGCGTTTAATGAGACTAATTAGATTGGATCCTCACCACGGAGGTTATTTTTATGCATGTTCTCATTACGGGCGGTGCAGGCTATATTGGCTCACTGCTTACGGCAAACTTGCTTTACCAGGGCCACCAGGTGACCGTTGTCGATAAACTGATTTTTGGGGGTGACTCCATCCTGGGATTCATGGCACACCCGGCCTTTCGCTTCCAAAGAGCCGACCTGACTGAAACAAGGCTCGGATCGCTGCTGGATGGCGTAGACACAGTGGTTCATCTCGCGGCTATTGTCGGTTTCCCGGCGTGCCAGGCGGTAGGGCCAGATGTCGCGTGGCGCTACAACTACCAGATGACGCGCGATCTCCATAAAGAAGCCGAAGAGGCAGGAGTCACGCGCTTTGTCTTTGCCTCCACCTACAGCAATTATGGGCTGGGGCGAGAAAATGAAATGGTCACGGAGGACTCGCCGCTCAACCCCCAGTCGCTTTATGCCGAGACGAAGATCGCCAGCGAGAAATTCCTGCTGGAACAGTCCAACTCAAGCTGTGTCCCCATCCTGTTCCGCTTCGCCACCCTGTTCGGCATCTCGCCGCGCACCCGCTTTGACCTGATCGTGAACCAGTTCGTGCTCGAAGCGTTGACGCACCGCAAGCTGATCATCTACCAGCGCGGTTATGCCCGGTCCTTCGTCCACGTGTCGGATGTCGTGCGCGCCGTAATTCTCGGCATGCAGGCGGATAAGGCCCTTGTCGGCGGACAGGTCTTTAACGTCGGCGGCGAGAAGGGGAACTATACCAAGGACGAGATCGTCAAACTGATCCAGCAGCATGTGCGCGGCACGGAAATTCAGTATAAAGACCTCAGCTTCGGCGGAGATATGCGCGACATTCGCGTTTCGTTTACCAAAATCCGCGACCGCCTGAAATTCGAGCCGCAGATCACCGTCGAACAGGGTGTGATTGAGGTGCGCGACGCGATTGAATCAGGGCTGGTCGGCAACGCCCTGTCTGAGCATCACCGCAACGCGCAGTTTATCGTCCAGTAAACCCAAACTCCTACTTCTCATATTTTTCGGCGGCGACTTTTTCCCCGTCGCCGCCGTATTCGTCATTTTCTTCTGATGTAAAGTGTAACTTGACATCAATGTACGATTTAGTATACATTATGTATGCTGTACTTTACCGAAAGTAAAATAGAACGAACAAGCAACGGGAAGGGTTTCATGTCTTATCAGGAACGCCGCGCACTCGTCAACTTCAGCGCCAGTATTCTGATCACTGCGCTCTATTCCCTGTATATGTTTCCACGGTATCCCGATGGGGACGCCTATTCTGTTGAGGTCTTTCGCTTTTGGGGAGCATTCATCCTCATCCTGATCCCGGTGTCCATCGTTGCCCGCATCATAATCTATATTGCATTTAACATTCTCAATGCGATCGCCACGCGGGAAACAGAACCGTCCGTCACCGATGAACGGGACAAACTGATTGAGTTGAAATCCGCACGAATTTCCCTGTACGTGTTTACGCTCGGTTTTCTGCTGGCAATGGCCTCGCTGGTCATAGATCAACCGCCCTGGGTGATGTTCACCATCCTCATTTCTTCCGGGCTGCTGTCCGATACGCTCAACGAGCTGGCACAGTTCTATTTTTACCGGCGAGGATTCTAGGATGACCGAGCGCCAGATTAACAACAACATTCGGACGCTGCGCTTTCACCATAATGAAATGACCCAGCAGCAGTTAGCGGAGGCCATAGGCGTGACACGGCAGACGATTGTCGCTATCGAAAAAGGGAAATATTCCCCATCGCTGGAACTGGCGTTTCGGATTGCGCTCGCCTTTGGTCTTCCCTTGCAAGACGTCTTTTCTTACGACCCTATCGATGAAAAAGGACAAGAAGAAGAATGAATACCGTCAAAAAACAAGCGCGAATCGCCGGATTCTGGTATCTGATGATGGCTGTCACTGGCCCTCTCGGATTGATCATTGTGCCCGGCACGATGATCAAATCAGGCGATGCGGCAGCTACTGCTAAAAACATCCTGGATTCGGAGTTCCTGTTCCGAATGAGCATCGTCAGTAATTTTCTCTGTCAGCTTGCGTTTATCTGGCTGGTACTGGCGCTGTACCGCCTGTTCAAGGATGTGAACGCAACTCAGGCGCGGCTGCTGGTCTCCCTGGTCCTGGTCTCGATCCCGATCTCATTCCTGAATATGCTGAATCCGATGGCGGCGCTGCTGCTGTTGAAAGATGCCGAGTTTCTAACTGCCTTTTCACTGGAACAGCGGCAGTCTATGGCACTGATGTTTCTCAAGTTTCAGGAATATGGCACGGGGATCGCTGAAATCTTCTGGGGGCTGTGGCTGTTTCCATTCGGATGGCTGGCCTACAAATCCGGCTTCCTGCCCCGCGTTCTGGGTATTCTACTCATCGCTGCGGGAATCGGCTATCTGATCCATTGTACGGCCTACTTTCTCTTCCCTGACTCCGCCGAAACAGTGAACACCATTGTGTCGCTGCCAGAAATGATTGGTGAACTGTCGATGGTTGCGTGGCTGCTGATCAAGGGAGCCAGGGAACAGGAAACTATCCATCGTCAACCAGCCCTTGCTGCCAGCTAACAGTCCTCTCTCTGCAAAGGGTTAATGGACAACAAAAAACCGCCCCTGTTTGGAGCGGCTTTTTTAGGCTGGGGGACGTGGATTCGAACCACGATTGACGAATCCAGAGTCCGCTGTTCTGCCGTTGAACTATCCCCCATCAACGGAGTGGATTGTAGCACAGTGATTTCCGCTTGACAAGGGTCTTCCCGGCGAGATCCAGGGCCTACGCATCAAACACCAGTAAGCAGGTCCGACTGTTACTTATCGACCTGTTCTAACCACTGCAACGCGCTCTCGACATCCGTATAAACGGTGACCCAGACGCCCGAATTATAGAAGGATTTAACATATTTAACGTGATCAGCCTGACCGATCACACTCTCTGGGACGACCATTGCCCAATATTTCCAACCAGCCTTAATCGTCCTCGGCAGCCAATCGTTGTTCACCCAATTGGCATCTTCTTCACTAAATGCAACCGAAAGCTGGCGGTTATCCGAAAGCCATTTGGTTGCTTTATTGTCGATCATCAACCTCGTCCCGCCATCGAGCAGAGGCTGCAAATCCGCCCCGCACATTTTGGGTTTGTAGAGATGGTGAATAATTTTTGTGTCCTCATGAAACAACAAATCGAAATGGTCATTACTCAATACAGTCCTGGTAGTCACTGAAGCAACCCCCTATTTCCATTAAACTGCGATTGAGTATTCATTATATCGCCATGATATGGCAGCAATTATTAAGTATTATTAAAACCAGCGTCAGGCTAGCAAGAGGACTGGCAAAGGGGTTTCAAAGACTTCGGTGTTCCGCCGCGACACCTGATAACAGCCCGCAGCGGGGCGAGCAGTGACAGCCTGTTTAAGCTGGCCGTCCACAAAATGAAGCGCTGTGCCATCATCCAGGGCAAAACCGGGCAAGGCCTGACCAGCCGCGATCAAAGCGTGGGTGGCGGGCCTGCGATCCGGTTCGCTGTCGTAATGAGGGCAGCAGCTTCCTTCCAGAAAACCCAGGCCGTTCAGCGCGCCTAACTGGTCGCCTGAAGTCAGTAATGCCTTGCTGGAACCAACAGATCGCGCCTGCGCTGACTCCCGCCAGAACAACGCCCTGTTCCAACGCCTGGCGAAGCACGATATCTACACCCCATTCACGCCACAGGGCTAACAAACTTCGCGTGTTGCCACCGCCCACATAGAGGACGTCCTGATCCAATAGATGGGCTGGCCAGTCCCCTGCTACCCTTCCAAAGAGGGAAAACCAGGATGGTAAAGCCCCAAGCTTTGTGAAGGCCTCATAGAAGCGAACAATGTATTCCCTGGATTCGCCACCTGCCTGCGGTAAATAACAGACTTTGGGCCGCGACGCGTTGGCCTGAGCCAGGATATATTCTTCCAAAACAAAATCGCTTGGCCTGCTGGCATATCCGCCGCCGCCAATGGCGATGATCTGCTGCACCGTTAGCGGTCGCCTTTCCAATAGGCGGTCAGAATGCGTTCGATGGCTGCATCGTCATCGGGTGGGACCAGCAAACGCTTAGGATCGGCCTGGAACCAGGCAATTGTGCGACAAATGCCCTCGTGAAAGGGGATCGTCGCCACGAAGTCGGGCACAAGGCGCTTGATCTTGGTGTTATCGAACAGGCCGCACCACATCTTGTCGCCCAACAGCCCTGCCCCAATACGCGCATCAACAGTAGCGATAAAATCGGAGGGGATGTGGACCAGCGTCGGGCTGACACCCAGCGCATCGCCGATCTGCATGTACACCTGATTCCAGGTCAGCACAAAATCGGACGTGATGTGAAAAGCGTGCCCGATAGCCTGAGGGTGCCCCATCAAAGGCACAAATCCTTTGGCAAAATCATCGGAATGGGTCAGCGTCCAGAGCGAGGTGCCATCGCCATGCACGACAATCGGTTTGCCGTCAAGCATCCGCTGCGGAATCACATAGCTGGCCCAGTTGCCTACCGCGATGGGAATCCGCGTGTCGTAGGTGTGGGAAGGCCGGATAATCGTCACCGGGAAGCCATCGTCGCGGAAGGCGCGCATCAGGTGCTCTTCACAGGCGATCTTATCCCGCGAGTACTGCCAGAACGGGTTGGCGAGCGGGGTGGACTCGGTAATGATCGGGTACACGGCGGGCCGCTGGTAGACCGACGCTGAACTGATAAAAATATACTGGCCGCACTGCCCCAAAAAGAGATCCAGGTCGCGCTGGATATCCGCCTCGGTATAGGCGATCCAGTTCACCACCACATCAAACCGGCTGCCGTGCAGCACTGCCTCCACCTGATCCGGCTTCTTGATATCCGCCGTGAGAGTTCTTGACGCCTGGGATCGTCACCCCCTGGTGGCCCCGGTTGAGGTGATAAAGATCCAGACCGCGCTCTACCGCCAGTTTGCTGGTGGCGATACTGATATTTCCCGTGCCCCCGATAAATAATACTTTCATGGTCCCCTCTTATGTCTGTGGTGCGTGGGGCGATCAGGCAGACCGCGCAGCGATCTGCGACGCGAGGTAAGCCGCATCTTCGCCCACACCCAAGAATAATCCCGATTTGCGTGCCGTCAACCAGGGCAAACCAAGGATATACAGCCCCTGATGGGCCGTTACACCCCGCTGCTGGAGCGGATAACCATCGCCATCACAGTGCAGGAAGCTAATCCAGCTAAAATCGAATTTGTAGCCACAGGCCCAGATGATTGCATTGATTCCGGCATCTGCCAGATCGAGTTCCAGAATTTCTTCGGCATCATAACCATCGCGCAGGTCGGGCAGTGTCTCAAGCGGGACATCCGCCAACCCCTGGGCGGCGATGTAGTCATCAACACTTTTGGTGAACATGGCAGCCATCTGATCGGCCTTCGCCAGATTCTCCTTGAGATCGGGAGTCAGACTCACTTTTCCCTGTTGGATATCGTGGATATGGCCCAGGAGCACGATACCATCACGCGCGAATTGGTGCAAATTGATCGTATGCCCGCCCCGCGCGCCCGTGACATGCGGATTCCCGAAAAAGCGCGCTTTCGAGGAGGGGAGTTTGTCGGGAGGCTGATCAAAAAAGCCCGTTCGGACCATCCACCACATCAAATCTTTGCCGCGATAGTGACGCGGGAAACGGCCCGCACTTCCCGTACACAGGTAGACTTTGCGCCCGCTGAGGAACAGGTCTTCGGTGATCTGGCAGCCCGACTGAGCGCTGCCCACAACCAGCACGGCTCCGGGCGGCAGTTGATCGGGGTTACGGTACTGGCTGGAATGCAGTTGAAGGATGGAGGGCGGCACCTGGGCGCTGAACGGGGGAATTTTGGGAGTTTGGAACAGCCCGGTAGCGAGCACGACGTTTGCAGCTTCATAATCACCCGCGGAGGTTTTCACGCGATAGCCCTGTGGCATTTGTTCAATGGCGGTTGCCTCAACGCCGAAGCGCACGGGGAGTTGATAGCGCCGAATGTAATCTTCGATAACCTTCACGATGGCATCACGCGGGAGATATCCGTCGGGATCGCCGCCCTGATATTCGGCCCCTGGCAGTTTCACCTGCCAGTTAGGGGTCACCAGGGTAAACGAATCCCAGCGGTGGTTGCGCCAGGCGTCAGCGGGCAGCGCGGCGCGATCTAGAACAAGATGGGGCTGATTTTGTTGGGAGAGGTAGTAGCTGAGCGACAACCCAGCCTGACCACCCCCGATGATGAGGGTTTTGCTGAACTCTGCCATGAGGCCGCTCCTAATTTGTTTGATAGTCTCTAGAATAATTGTAGTGCCATCGCGTTTTTTTGTCTCACGTTCAGAAAGGGAGTGGAGAATTATCTATGTCAAAAAATACCGTGAATCCCAGCGACCTCTTTAACAGCCAACAATATGGGTTCTCACAGATTGTGATCGGGCAGGGATCGCGTTTTGTATTTATTTCCGGTCAAGTTGCCTGGGATGCAGAGGGGAAGATCGTTGGCGGGGGTGATCTGGGTGTGCAGACAGCGCAGTCCTTTCGCAACCTGGAAACCGCCATGAAAGCGGCAGGCGGCACCCTGCGCGACGTGGTCTCGCTGCGGATTTATATCGTCCAGTCCGTCATGAACCAGACTCGCCCCGTGCGGGAAGGGCTGCAAACCTTCTTCCCGGACAACCCGCCCGCCTCGACCTGGATCGGCGTGCCATCCCTGGCAAACGAAGCGTTCCTGATCGAGATCGAGGCCCAGGCGATCCTAGACTGACGGGATAATCGATATTCCGACGGTACCGGGGCCGCTGTGCACCCCCAGGGCGGGCGAAAGCTGCGCCTCCACCCATTCGGCTACCGTGTACTTGCTCTCCAACAAAGAGCGAAATTTCTGCACTTCGTCCGGCGCGGCGACATGCATCAGCGCCGCCCGGATGATGCTGCCCTGCGGGATACGCACCCCAGCCAGTTCCACGATCCGGCGGTAGGCTCCAGCGCGGGTACGCGCCACGCCAATCGGGGCGGGCATGCCCTCGCGTATACCGATCACGGGCTTGATATTCAACAGATCACCGACTACGCTGGCCACTTTGCCGATGCGCCCACCGCGCTGTAAATACTCCAGCGTGTCATTGGTAAAGCCGACAAAAGCGCGTGCTGAGGTATCGCGCGCCATGGCCGCGACTTCAGCCAGCGGCATCCCATCCAGAGCCGCCCGCGCTGCCTCAATGACCGCCCAGCCGTGCGCCATTGCCACCTGGCAGGTATCGATCACCTCGATCTGTAAATCGGGCATTTCCTGCAGCGCCAGCCGTTTCGCCAGCGTTGCCGATTGGAACCCGCCGCTGCCTGCACCCGTCATGCAGATCGCGACCACGCTTTTTCCGGCGAGTGCCGCCTGACGGTAGGCTTCCAGATATTCGCCTGCGCTGGGATTGGCTGTCGTCGGCCAATCCGGCGCGGTCTTCAGCCAGTCATAAAACGCATCGGGCGGCATATCAACACCATCGCGCAGCGTACCATTCACTGTATGCACATAATAGGGAACAACCGTGATCTTCAGTTCCTCAGCCAGATGCGAGGGCACACTTGCACAACTATCTGTCACTACAGCGACCACAGGTCTTCGCTCCTTCACACGTAACACACCTGTACATACAACACCATAAGAGATGGGCCGTTGCTGCAACTGGCTCATCTTGAATAATCAGAGTACAGTTAACGGAATCGTTAAGACAGGCAGGGCGCGGGGATATTGTGCCTGTCAAGTTTTCCATCATGAGGCCCGAATGATCGACGTTTATCTCAACCAACTGCAAAGCCCAGATGTCGAGGAACGCCGCAGCGCGATTGTCGCCCTGGCAAAAGCCCAAGACCCGGCAGCGCTTCCCGCGCTTGGCCGCATCTACAAGGAAGACCCAGTCCCTGAACTGCGCGAACTGGCTCTCAAGGCGGGGCGGTATATCAAGCAATCCCAGGAACAGGCTCCACCTGGTGCGCCACCCCCTCCCCCGCCACCCAGAACCGCATCCCAACTGAGAGCGCTGTCCACTCGATCAAACTCACAGAGTGGCGACGTACCCGCGCGAACGGGATCACAAACGATGCCGCCGCGCACCCCATCCAAACAAGAAGAAGCGCGAGCACACAACTATCTGGATACGGCCCTGAATTACTACTCCGCCGGAGACCGCCCCCGCGCGGTAGAAAGCCTGGGGCGCGCCTTCGAACTGAATCCGCTGATTCATAAAGAGGTGGTTGCCTCTAACCTTGCCCAGACGCTCACCGGGCTGAGCCATGCGGAAGCCATTGATCTGCTGGCAGACCCCTACCGGCGCAAAGCATTCGCGGCTTCGCTGCCCGGCATGGAAGGGGCTTATGGCAGGGGCAAAGCCAAGCGCGGCGCGAGTAAGTCTCAAAAGATGGTGACATGGGTCGACCTGCTGCTGGACCTGGCGCTGTTCTGGCTGGTCGTCTCGATTGCCCTGACCGCAGTATTTGGGTTTGGCATCAAGACCCTGGTGAACGAGTACGGCGATCAAGTGATCGAGGCCAGCGCGCGGAACCCCACCCCATATACTCAGGACGATCTCGATACCCTGGCGAATGCCAGCGTGCTCGTATGGCTGTTTGCCAGTATGACTATCGCGGTCTCGTGGGCCATTTTCCTGATGATCAACGGCCTCGCCATCCACCTTGCCGCAACGATGGGCATGGCGGGCAAAAACTCATATGTCGATTTTATGCACAGGTTCATTCCGTTCGTAACGGTCGTGGCCCTGATCTATGGTGCGGTGAGTGCCCTCACCATTCTTCTGATCCCCTCTGCTCCTGGCATTGCCGGTCTGCTGTGGACGATGATGGGTGTGGGCGTCATCGTGTCGCTCTTCGTGATGGCATGGCTGATCGGGAGTGTCTATCAGTTTGGCATTATCTATGGCTTCGCGACCATGATTCTGAGCGTCGTAGTGTCGTGCATTCTCGGCTGCCTGCTCAATTTCGCGCTCTCGACGCTGCTCAGTGGCTCGAACTCAGCGATCTACCTGCTGGCCCGATAATGAAACGCCACCCGTTCGGCAGATTCCTTCCGACCTTGTTGATCGATGCTGCGGCGTTGCTTGTGGTGTGGCTTGTGCTGCAACTGAGCGGCGCGGACGGAGACCTAAACGGGTGGTTCTGGCTGGCTCCGCTTGTCCCTGCCTTCAGCCTGCTCCGAAGTTTTGAGCGGGCCTTCATGGTCAATGCGGTTGCTGTGCGGCGGTTCCATAAAGCGAACGCCGCAGATTCGTTTCTGAGAGAGTATGCGACGCTGTTTGCGGCGGCGGTAGCAGTCCCCATCGTGGCGGCGGTTGTCCTGACCAACTATTATGACTACGTTCTAGACACGTCGTCCGACTCGAACAACGATCTGCGCGTGGTCTTCATCTGGGGGATCGGATACCTGCTCGTCCCGCTCGTTCCGCTGCTGCTCGGCTGGGGAACGCTACACCTGATCCGGAAGCATTACAAGCTAACCAACAGGCAGAGTTGGGCTGTTTTTCTGATCAGCCTGATCCCCGATCTGATTGTCCTCTTCATAGCGGCCATCCTGTTTGTGACGATCATCGTGCCGCTGCTCGAACAATTTGGCGAGGCTGTGTCGTGATCCGAGTTTGGTACTCACTAACAAATTATTAAAAAAAATTAGTTGATCACTTCGCCGCCGTGGAGAGTCTTCTACCCCCCCCTTTCCGGTTTCACGACAAACGATTTTCCAACCGGATGCCTACCTTGCTTTTCATCCTGTTTTTCAGGGAGGGTATTACATGTTCGATACAGGCGAATTTTCAATAATCGGATCGAAAAACGGCGATCATGTGTCTCATGATGTGTTATTTGCTTGTTAAAGAGCGTTATTGGGGTTTGTTGTGATCAACTTGGGCAATGTTGCTAGCCGGGAAAAATCAGAAGTTGATCACTTTCTTCCCGTAGCAACCCTGCTACCCCCCCTGAAACGGCACGGCAACTAACGATTTCCTAACCGCCGGTTAGCCCGGTGCTATCCCTGCAAAAAATGGCTTCCCTATCTGCTGCTTATAGAATACACCCGAACCGCCCCGCAAAATACTCCTTTAAAGTTGAACCTTAAGTACTAATTTGAAGATATAAGAGAGAAAAAGATGAATAATACGCTTTACCGGGGAGTTCAGGGCAAGCAGGATTCGGGCAGCGCGCAGCGAATTAAGCATAGCTCAATTCCGACTCCCGGCTATAATACGACTTTCGCGTGGGAATGACTGCATCTGCTGGGCAGAACCTCTATGAGACGAATTCGTGCTATCCATCTTCTATGGCTGCTGACGGTGCTGTTTTGCGCCCTGCTGGTAACCGACTCGTATGCGTCGCTGCGCGGCGATGTGCCGTGGATGAGCCGGGATGAGAAGTGGATCTGGCCCTACAGCCAACCGCGCTGGGACTGGGTCGTGCCCTGTGTGCTGGGGCTGGCGCTCTACCTCGTAGGGACGGCATACCCTCCTCAAGCGACGTGAGCGACGGCTGGGCCTCATCCTGTGGACCTTCGTGAGCGCGGCGCTGCTGCCGCTGCTGCTGCTGACGCTGGAAGGCGAACCACTGTTCCTGCTGTTTACGCGATCCGCGTCGCGCCTGACCGGGGGGTTCCAGTATGCGCTGGCCCTATCGGGAAATATGGATGTCACGCTGCGCGACTGGCCCGCCTTTGTGAAGGACTACCGCGCGGCAACCATCAATCCGGGCGGCGTATCGCTCAGCCCGCCGGGGTTGGTGATCCTCTATTACGGCTTTGAGCAATTTTTCCAGGCGTTCCCGCTGCTGGGCGACCTGTTTGGCGGAACAGTGCGCCCGCTGGAATGCCAGAATCTGACCATGATGAGTTGGAGCAACACCGTCCTGGCAAGCGCCTGGTTTCAGATGTTCATGCCGCTGTGGGCAGCTCTGGGAGTCGCGCCGCTCTACAAGCTGGTCAAGCTGCTTATGGATCGTGAACGGGCGCGGCTGGCGGTGGTGCTGTGGCCGCTGGTCCCCGGCATGGCGATCTTCACGCCGCGCTTCAACGTCTTTTATGCGACCATGACGGTGGTCATGCTGCTGATCCTGTGGCGAGGACTGCTGTTGAACCGCCCCTGGCAGATTGTCCTGAGCGGGTTCATTGTCTCGATGGCGGTGTTTTTCAACCTGTCGGCGGTTCCGCTGGGGCTGCTGGGCGGGCTGATCATCCTGGGCCACCGCCTGCTGCCGCGCCCCGCGTCGCTCCGCCCGGTGATCCGCGATCTGATCGCGTTTGGTCTCGGGAGCGCGTCGGTGTGGGTGATCTACTGGGTGCTGACAGGGTTGTCGCCCGTCACGATCATTCGCACGGGGATGAATTATCACACCGTCCTGAACCGCCCCTATTTTCCCTGGCTGTTTATGCATACCTACGACACGTTTCTGTTCGTGGGCGTGCCGATCACGGTCCTGGTGCTGTGGCGGATCGGACGGCTGCGGCGGGCCATTCGTGGGCCAATCACCCCTGGCGATGTGATGGCGGGGGCGGGCGCGCTGGCCCTGATCATCATGGTGCTGAGCGGCACGGCGCGCGGCGAGACGGGGCGGGTCTGGCTGTTTTTTGCCCCGGTGTGGATTTTGCTGGCGGCGGATCTATTGGGAGAGTGGAAGCAGCGCGAACGGCTGAGTTTCATGGTGGCGCAGGGACTCTGCATGTTGTGCATGGCGGCGGTGCTGCGGGCAAACTTTACGGAACTGACGATGCCGCCCTCCCCTGCCGAGGCAGCGGGATCGCCTACATTCCCTTATGATGTGCCGTTCAAACGGGGAGATGATCGGGTGACGCTGGTCGGAGTCAGCGTGGAATCCGCGCCGACACAGGTCACTTTGCACCTGTATTGGGAGGCAAACGCCTGGGTGCAGCGGCCCTATGTGCTGTCGCTGGCGGTTGTCGGCCCCGATGGTGTGGCGCGGGATCCGATCAACTGGAACCCGGAGGGATGGAACTATCCGCCGTCGTGCTGGAAGCCGGGACATACCTTCGTGGACACCGTGCAGATACCGGTGGATCAATCTGGCGCGTGGCTGTTCAGCCTGTCGATATCGGACGCGAACACGCTTCAGAAGATGACGGTGATCGGAGCGGATGGACAGCCTAGGAGCAGGTTGGGATTGGTCCGGTGAATGTGGCGGAGTCGTGAACCTAAAAAGCAAAAGGGGTTCACCGGAAAAAAGCAGGGCAACGAACGAAATGCAATTGTCTAGAAGGAAATATTCGTTGTGGATGGCGGGCGCACACCTCACCCCGGCTGAACGCGAAAAGCGTGCGTTCAGCTTGCCCCTCTCCAATCGGTGTTGGAGAGGGGCGATAATTGCGCGACTTTCGTTGTTCTACAAAGAGCGCGGAGAGCGCAAAGAAAAACAAGAGAGGAAAGATCAGGGCAGCCCAACGCAAGAGCCGCCCTGGTGAGCAAACTATTGACACGTCGCCATGAAGATCTCGAAATCGCCTGACCTGAAGCCACGCCAGACAATCGTCCCGCTGCTGATTTGAGGACCGACTTCCGATGTATCGTCTGTCAACTGGATCGTTGAGGTCCCGTCATAGAAGAAAACCGTGCTGCTTGTACTGCTCTGGTTGCTCTGCCACACGACTTGCCCGTTGCTGATTTGAGGAGCGACATCATTCAGCTTGTTATCCGTCAACTGGATCGTTTCGGTTCCGTTGTACAGAACAATTTCGCTCTCGGCGTCGTCACCGCTCTCCCACACGACCTGTCCACCATCGATCTGGGCGCGACTGTCATCGACGGTGTTGTCGGTGAGCTGGATCGTCTGGGTTCCGTCGTAGAGGAAGACTTCTTTATCCGTCTCTTTCGTGCCGCTGTACCAGACAACCATCCCCTCATCGATCTGGGGATCGACGTCGAAGCCGTCGTTGTCGCTCAGTTGAATAGTGGTTGTTCCATCATAGAGGTAAATCTCGGTGTCGCTGCCATCGGAGCCTCTCCAGACGACCATTCCACCATCCATATCCGGATAGTTATCAGCCACGTCGTTATCTGTTAGCTGGATCGTTTGGGTTCCATCATAAAGAAAGATTTCTTCGTCTGTGCCATCGTCACCGACCCACGCCACCATCCCATCACCAACGGCGGCCATATAATCGGTCGTGTCGTTGGCTGTTAACTGGATCGTGCTGGTTCCGTCATAGAAGAAGATATCCCTATCGGAGCCATCCAAGCCAGCCCAGGCAACCTGCCCGCCGTCGATCTGCGGATACTCGTCTTCCGCCTCGTTATCCGTCAGTTTGAGAACTTCCGTCCCGTTGTAGAGGAAGATTTCGTCATCGCTAAACATGCCTTCATCGCCGGGCCATGTGATCTGATCCCCATCTAAATAGGGGTAGCCCTCATCCCCTTCATTGTCCGTTAGCTGCACAACCTGACAGGAGGATTGAGCAAAGACGGGTTGTGATGGGGGAACAACCGTGCCAATCGAGACCGCAAGCAGCAGGACAACCAGAATCAGAGAACAGCGTTTCATTCGTTTGGCTCCTTAAGAGGGAAAAAAAGCGGCTATAAATAGTCAGGGCAGCTCAATAAGCTGCCCTGCGTGTTTCCTACAGGCTGTCGATAGCCAGTTTGATGCGCCGCAGCGATTCGTCGCGGCCCAGCACTTCCATCGATTCGCAGAGCGGCGGCGAGATCGGCTGAGCGGTGGTTGCCACGCGCAGCGCCCCGAACAACTGCCCGACGCTGAGGCCCATTCCTGTCGCCAGAGCGCGCAGCGCCGTATCCTGCATTTCAGCGCGGAAATCCGGCAGCGCGGCGAGTACATCGTAGGCCTGCTGTAACGCGGCTTTCGTGCTGGCGGCGTCCATCTTCTTCTGGATCAGATCGCTTGCCGGACCGGGCACAAACGGATCGACAAAGAAGAAGCCGCCCACCGGGATCACATCGGGCAGCACCTTTATACGCGGCTGAAGCAGTGGCAGCGCCTTGACCAGCGTGTCCAGGTTGACTTCGAACCCGGCTTTTTCCAGCACCGGGCGCAACAGTTGGGCCAGTTTGATCGGGTCCATCTGGCTCAGATAAACGCCGTTGAGCCATTCCAGCTTTTCCACCGGGAATTTGCTGCCCGCCGGATTGACCCGGCTCAGATCAAACCGTTCGATGGTTTCTTCGACGGTGAAGACTTCGCGGTCGTCGCCAAAACTCCAGCCGACATTCGTCAGGAAGTTGACAATCGCTTCCGGCACATAGCCGCCTTCCTGGAATTCGTAGAGCAGCACCGGGACTTTGCTGCCCATCTTCGGTAAATCCCGCGCTGCGCTTAGACAGTTTGCCCTTGCCGCTCGGATTCAGGATCACGGGCAGATGGGCGATCTCTGGCATCTTCCAGCCGAACGCCTGATAAAGATTCCAGTGGACAGGCGCGGTTGGAATCCATTCTTCGGCGCGCATGATGTGGCTGATCTGCATAAAATGATCGTCCACCACGTTCGCCAGATGATAGGTCGGGTAACCGTCCGATTTGAGCAGCACCAGATCCTGAAGCTGACCGTTATCAAACGTGATATCGCCCCGGATGATGTCGTGAACAGTAGTCGCGCCTTCCTGCGGCATCATGAAGCGGATGACGTAGGGCGCGCCTTCGGCATCCAGGCGGGCGCGTTCTTCTGCCGAAAGATAGCGGCAGTGGCGATCATAACCGGGAGGCTGCTTGTTGGCTTTCTGCTGTTCACGCAGCGCTTCCAGGCGTTCCTGGGTGCAGTAGCAGCGGTACGCCTTGCCCTTGCTGACCAGCCAGTCTGCCCACTTCTTGTACAGGTCGAGCCGTTCCGATTGCACATAAGGGCCATATTCGCCGCCAACCTCTGGCCCCTCATCCCAGTCGATCCCCAGCCAGCGCAGGCCTTCGGTGATCAGGTGGATCGAATCCTCGTCATACCGTTTCTGGTCGGTATCTTCGATCCGCAGGATAAATGTGCCCCCGTGATGGCGGGCAAACAGCCAGTTAAACAATGCCGTGCGGACCCCGCCAATATGCATGGGTCCGGTCGGGCTGGGCGCGAATCGCACCCGAACGGATGGGTCTTTCTCTGTCACTTGTTTTACTCCTGATTCTGATACGGTTGTGCGGCAGAATGATTATACCAGAGCGCGGGAGGGCTTTGAACGGTAAGAATCAGACCTTGTCGAACAATAACCTACACTTTAAGCGCCGCATCGGTTAAACTATAACAATTCCAATTTCCAATTGTAAGGACGAACACATGTCAGGCGGCGAAGACATTAAGAACCCTGTGGAGAACGCAGAATCAGCGGCTCCTTCCAATTTCATTCAGGAGATCATTGATAACGATCTGGCGACAGGCCGTTATAATACCGTGCACACGCGCTTCCCCCCGGAACCGAACGGCTATCTGCACATCGGCCACGTGAAGGCGATTCACCTCGACTATGGGATGGCCGAACAGTACGGCGGCAAATTTAACCTGCGCTTTGATGATACCAACCCCACTAAAGAGGAACAGGAATACATCGACGGGATTATTTATGACGTGCGCTGGCTGGGCGCGGACTGGGAAGATCGTCTCTTTTTTGCCTCCGACTACTTCGACCAGCTTTACGACTGGGCGATCAAGCTGATCCAGGACGGCAAAGCCTACGTGGACGATCTGAGCGCCGAGGAAATCCGCGACTATCGCGGCACGCTCACCGAACCGGGCCGCGAAAGCCCCTACCGCACCCGCTCCATTGAGGAAAATCTCGACCTGTTCCAGCGCATGAAGGCGGGCGAATTCCCGGACGGATCGCGCGTGCTGCGGGCCAAAATCGATATGGCCTCGCCCAATATCAACATGCGTGACCCGGTCATGTACCGTATTCTGCATACGCCCCACCCCCGCACCGGGGATAAGTGGTGCATTTACCCGACCTACGACTGGACGCACGGGCAGTGCGACTCGATTGAGGGCATCACCCATTCGATCTGCACGCTGGAATTTGAGGATCACCGCCCGCTGTACGATTGGTACGTGGAGCAGTTGGGCATCTTCCACCCGCGCCAGATCGAATTTGCCCGGCTCAACATTACCTACACCCTGACCAGCAAGCGCAAGCTGCTCAAACTGGTCCAGAATGGGATCGTGAGCGGCTGGGATGATCCCCGCATGCCGACGATTGCCGGACTGCGGCGGCGCGGGTATCCGCCCGAAGCGCTGCGTACCTTCGCGGATCGGACCGGGACATCGAAGGCGAACAGCGTCGTGGAACTGGCGATGCTGGAACACACTATCCGCGAATATCTCAACGCCACCGCCCAGCGCGTGATGGCGGTCCTGCGCCCGCTGCGCGTCGTCCTGACCAACTACCCCGAAGGCCAGGTTGATGAACTGAACGCGGTCAATAATCCCGAAAACCCCGAGGCTGGATCGCGCAAAGTGCCGTTCTCGCGCGTGCTGTACATCGAGCAGGACGACTTTATGGAGAACCCGCCCAAGCAGTTCTTCCGCCTCGCGCCGGGGCGGGAAGTGCGCCTGCGTTACGCCTACTTCATCACCTGCCAGGAAGCGGTCAAGGACGAACAGGGCAATGTGGTCGAACTGCGCTGCACCTACGATCCGGCGACCAAAGGCGGCGATGCTCCCGATGGGCGCAAGGTCAAGGCGACGCTGCACTGGGTGTCGGCGGAACACGCGATCAATGCTGAAGTACGGCTCTACGATCTGCTGTTCAATAAGCCGAATCCGTCCGTTATCGCGCCGGATGGGGATGTGATGGACAACGTGAACCCGAACTCGCTGGAAGTCCTGCCCGATGCCAAAGTCGAGCCGTTTCTGGCGAACGCCCAGCCGGGGGATCGCTTCCAGTTTGAGCGGCAGGGTTATTTCTGCGTCGATCAGGACTCGACGGCGGAGAAACTGGTGTTTAACCGGACGGTTACGCTGAAGGACACCTGGGCGAAGGTTCAGCAGAAGATGCAGGGCTAAACAGCATGTAAGCCCCTTTCCTGTCCGAGCTTCGCTCAGACATCCTCTCCCATTGCATGGAGAAAGGTTTTTCGCCCTTTCTCCACGACGTGGGGAAAGGGTCGGGGCTAGGGGCTTATACCTCATCCCCCCTGCCCTGCAACCTCAGCGCCTCGACCAGTTCGGGATGCGTCTGCCACTGACCGTCCATGTACACCTGCCGGTTCCAGGGGAAGATCACCAGTTCATCCGTGACCAGCGCGACAAAATCGGGCACGGGATCGGCCCAACTGTGGCGGACCAGACAGGCCGTGAGCACCTGAGCCGCGCCGAGTTCGCGCACCCTTTCCGCAACCAGATGCAGCGTTTGCCCTGTATCCGCGATCTCATCGACCACGATCACCGTTTTTCCGGCGACATCCGGTGACACAGGAACTTTCCAGACAGGCGTCTGATACATCACTTCATCATTCACGCGCCGCGTAATGCGCACCGGGTACATCTCCCGGCGCAGCATACAGGCAACCGTCGTCGCGGGGATCAGTCCCGCCCTGGCAATGCCGATGATGATATCCGGGTTGGCGGGAGCCAGTTTTTCGACCAGTTGGGCGGTGAGCGCCGCGAATTTATCCCAGGCGATGACGTTGATCCCCTGGCGGTGGCTGTAATCGTAACTTTGCATATACGCCTTCCTCCGCTTGATTCACGAGAACTATTCTGGCTCAGCATGGCCGTTTTGGCGAGTTGCCCATAGACCAGACGCCGGAACAGGTTATACTTGGGCCTTCGTGGAGCGCAGGGCTTGCTTCGCAAGCAAGCAGATCGCGGTTTTTGCGCCCCAGGTTGAAACCTGGGTCTAGCTGAGAAGCCTGGAAACCCACTAAAGGGGTTAAAAAGAATTCTCCCCGGTGGACTTTTCTTGCTCACCTCAGCCCGACTCCTGGCAACAACCCTAATCGCTGAAACTATTTCTCTCTTTTTTCCTTTGCTTTTCTTTGCGCTCTCTGCGCTCTTTGCGGTGAATTTATTTTTGCTTTTTTTCATAGGAGCGTTGCTGCATGGCAGGAGTTCAGGACCGCGCGTTGCCGTTTATCAAGTGGGCCGGGGGCAAGGGCCAACTGCTCGACCAGTACGAGGCATTTTTCCCCAACACACCGGGCGGCGACTATTATGAGCCGTTCGCCGGCAGCGGCGCGGTATTCTTTCACCTGCGCGGCAAGCGCCTCTTTGACCATTATGCCCTCTCCGACGCTAACCCCGAACTGGTCAACTGCTACCTCGTCGTGCGCGATCAACTTGACAACCTGATCGACTGCCTGCGTGAGCACGAGGCCCAACACGGTCACGACCACTACTACACGGTCCGCAACATGGATCGCTCTCCTGACTGGGAATATGCGGCAGCGGTGGATCGCGCCGCCCGGCTGATCTACCTGAACAAAACCTGTTATAACGGGCTGTGGCGCGTCAACAGCCGGGGATACTTTAATGTGCCAATGGGCCGCTATAAAAAGCCGGATATCCTCAGCGTGGGCCGCCTGTGCGCGGCGTCGGCGGCGCTGCACAATGTGGAGATCAGCACCCGGTCGTTTGAGGATGTGCTGGACCGCGCCCGCCCTGGCGATTTTGTCTACTTCGATCCGCCCTATGTGCCGTTGAGTGACACGTCGAATTTCACCAGCTACTCTATGGCTTCATTCGATGGGGACGATCAGCGCAGGCTGGCCCAGATTTTCGCCGCGCTGGATCAGAAGGGCTGCCGGGTGATGCTCAGCAATTCGGATATGCCGTTCGTGCGCGATCTGTACCGGGGGTTCCGCGTGGAGACCGTTAACGCCAGCCGCCGGATTAACTCCAAGGTCGGCAAGCGCGGTTTGGTCGGCGAAGTGGTGGTGCTGAATTATGGGTAAATGAATTGAACTGGGCGCAGCAAGCAGCGCCCCTACAAAACCACAAACCGCCTCGTTCTACGGCATGGCAGGACGATAGGGGCCGGGGACGCTGCCGCTGCCACTGAGCGTGCTGATCCGTCCCTGCTGTTCGCGGGCCAGCTCAACAAGCCCATCCAGGTGGGTTTCCAGCCAGTAGCAGTCCCATTCACGCGGGTGCATGAGGATAATCCGCCCACCGCGCTCGCACTGAATCGTGTTCAGGTAAGCTTCTATTGTGTTCGACGATTGGCCATCCGGCACGAAGTTCCAGCGAACATTCGTCAAGCCGTTCGCCGCCGCCCAATCCAGCCAGGTTGAGTTCCAATTGCCATAGGGCGGGCGCACAAAGCGAATCGTCAGATCCGGCGCGTCAAATAACTGCCGCATATGATCGGTATATTTGGCAAAATCTGCTTCCAGAGCCGGGCGTGTCCAATCCGGGTAATGGTTGGTCGTGTGGTAGCCGATCTCGAACCCGGCCTGATAAATATCGCGCCACAGGGCTTTAATTTCGGGATCATCTAGCGGTAGATAGTTGGAGTTGGGGAAGAGGGTCACGCGCAGCCCGCGTTGATTGTAGAGCAGATCGAAGGCCCGCCGCACCCAGTCGCGCAGGTGACAGTCGTCCAGGGTGATCAGAATATCGTTACCCCAAAATGATTCGCTGCCGGTGATATCAGAGGGCCAGTGAAAATCGGGTGCTTCGCGACCTGTGAGGGGATCGTACAGCGCCGCGCTCAACGGGTTCTTCGCTGCCGCCGCAAACGTTGGGTGAACATCCAGGCCCGCCAGAACGGGCGCAGCCAACAACGATAATTTCAAAAACGAACGGCGAGTCAGCGTCGTTTTACGCATAGAACTATTCAATTCCCCCTGTTGTCTCAGGTTGAAACGACGTCAGCAACGCCGCCCCGTTGTCTCACATTTCAGTGTAAGACGAGGAATTGAATAATGCAAGCAAAGTTCACAAAAAATTGATGTTTAGAGAAGATGGAATTAAAAACAGGGGCGGTGTTTTTTAATCCGCCCCCGCAAAACCTAGCTGCTCTTGGTTGGAATTTTGGGGAGCAGCCAGTTGACGAAGGCTTCTTCCGAACGGGTCTGCATCAGGACGCGCCCCGGCCCCATCAGTTCGCAGACCAATCCCTCACCGCTGAGGAGGGTGGACTTCCAGCCGCCGACGCGCCTGACATTAAAGGTGATCGTCGCGTCGAAGCCGACAATATGCCCGGTGTCCACGGTGTATTTCTGGCCGGGGTTGAGCACACGCTCTTCCATCGCGCCATAACAGCCGATCAGAATCTGGCCCTGACCGCCCACGTTGAGCAGGATCAGGCTGCCGCTGCCAAAAAAACCCTTACCGCCGCCCCACTTGGCGTCGGTGGTTACGCCCATTTCACTGGCGATATACGCGCCGCTTTGCAGCCGGAACTCGCCCTGCCCGATTTGCAGCACCTTCATGTCACCCGGCAGCGACTGGGCCAGCGTGATCTCGCCGCCCTGCCCTGGAGCCTGATATTTGTTCTGGAAGAAACTCTCACCGGCAATCGCGCGCTTCAGACCGCCCATCAAACCACCTTTGGCTTCGGTCTGGATGGCTACGCCGTCGCTAAAGCTCACCATTGCGCCCGGTTCAACCTGCACTTCTTCGTTTGAGGCCAGCGTTACGACTGCGAGGGTATAGGATGGCTGGTGCTTCAAGGTAACTTGCATAGCTTTGTTCCTCCATTCGCCAGATCAGCGAGGGCCAACGCCCTGTTGCTCCAAGATCATAGTACTGGCTCGGGTGAGAAGCAAACCCTTCTATTCCTTGATGAATGGCTCGACTGCGATCATAAAGTCGTTGTAGCTCACCTCTTTGCCAACCAGATCAGGGGTCGTGCTGCGCGCCTGGGACGGGCATGGGCCGGGGATTTCCCCGTCGACGGTCAGTTCCGCGATCCGCAGGCCTGTTGACGCGTTGAGCAGCACGAGATCGGCAAAGCGCTGTTTGCGGTCTACCGTAAAGTCGACTTTGCCGTTTTTGGTATCGCCGCTGGTCGTGTATTCACAGGCTTCGAGTTTTTCGGTGCGTTCCTTGACACAGACGACTACATCGAGTTCATCTTTATTACCGGCTTTATACTGGCTGGCGAGGTCTTTGTGCCAGTCGTGGCGCATGCTGTCACCTTCCTCGAGCACGACAATCAAAAATGGGCGCGCCCCGGCGGGCAGATTAGCGCTGTCTGCCGTGCCGCCTGCCGCCGGATCGCACATTTTGGCGACATCACTGCCGTAGGCTTTTTTGACCGCGTCGCGCTCTTTATTGTTCAGATAGCCGCCGATCAGCACAACAGCGACGATCCCGACCAGACAGACCACAGCCAGTACGCCGATTACCTTCAACGCTTTCAATTTGAAATCCCCCTGTTGCGGTAGAAAACAAAAAAATGTGCCGTGCTTTACACAAATTCGCGCACGCGGCGGCGCATACTCACACTTTCCACCAGCCCGATCCCGATCAGCATCGTCACCAGCGACGACCCGCCGGAACTCACAAACGGCAGCGTAAGCCCCGTCACGGGCAGAATGCTCAGATTCATGCCGATGGACACCATTGTTTGGAAAAAGATCATGCCGCCGACGCCATAACAAATCACGCTGCCCAGGGGGTCGGATGCCTGCGCCGCCACGCGCAAACAGCGCCAGATGACGACGCCCATTAACGAGATGACGATCACCCCGCCGACAAAACCCATTTCTTCCGCAATCACGCTGAAGATAAAGTCGGTGTGGCGCACCCGCAAAAAGCGGCCCTGCGTCTGCGATCCATTGGTATAACCCTTACCGGCCAGCCCGCCCGATCCGATGCTGATCAGAGCCTGGTCGATGTTGTATTGGGCGTCTTTGTCCGCACCGGGATCAATGAACGAGACGATACGCTGTTTCTGATAATCGGCCATGTTGACCCACAGCACGGGCATCAGCGCCAGACCAATCATCAAAAAGAGGGCGAGGTGTTTAAAACGGAGTCCCGCCGCCCAGATCATGACGAACCAGACGAACATGATCACCGTCGTCGTGCCCAGGTCTGGCTGGATGAAGATCATGCCCGTCGGGACGGCGATATGCAGCAGCGAGCGCAGCACGGTTTTGAGGCTGCCCATCGTTTCGTAATGATCGGCGAGGTGCTGCCCCAGCGTGATCACCAGCAGCATCTTGCCCAGTTCGGAGGGCTGCACCTGCAAGCCAACGTTCAGCCAGCTTTGCGCGCCTGCCGCGCCCACCACGCCCAGCGCGGCAACAAGGCCCAGGATGAACACCATGAATCCGTACAAAAACCCATGCAGGCTGCCCAGCAGCCGGTAATCCATTGCCCCTACGACAAAAACGATGATCATGCCGACAATCGTAAAGCGGATCTGGCTCGGCACGCGGTTGATCAGGTCCGTGTCAACGGCATTCATCGTCGCGCTGCGAATCATCAGGATGCCAATGATGATCAGCAGCAGGGTTGTCCCTAACAGTACAAAGTCAAAATCACGCCAGATACTTGGTTTCGTCGCTCGCATAAAAACTACCTACCCGCTTGGTTTCGCGGGCCATTATATCATCCACCAGCAAAAAAGCGCAGGATCACTGCGCCACATGGCTCACACTTTTCGCAAGCAGATTGGAGGACGAGTCAGACCGACTCAGAGGCAGGCGGTTCGCTGGGCTTCTTGGGCTGCGTATCCGTTTGCAGTTCGACAGGCTCCGGCGGATCGGCGCGCGCAAGCGGCTTCTCCGAGGGTTCGCCATAGTTTGGATGATCGCGCACGAGTGGAATATCCGCAACCAGATAGTTTGAACGCTCGCGCTGTTCCAGTTTGATGTGAACCTGATGCTCGTCGATCTGCAAATAGCGGCGGATCACACCGATAATTTCCGCCTGCATCTGCTCCAGTTTTTCAGGAGAGAGTTCGCTGCGGTCCGTCACCAGGACCAGCTTGAGCCGCTCACGGGCAACTTCGGCGCTGGTCGGTTCTCTGCGTCCTAACAATCGTTCCAGTAAAGAAGCCATGTGCCTTGCCCCTAATCACTAGCCATTTGAATCGGACGACCCGAAGACCCGCGACAGCCGCTTGAAGAACCCGCCTTTTTGGTCAAATGTCATCAAGGGGACTTTTTCACCTGTGATGCGCCGGGCAATATTACGGAATGCGTCTCCCGCCGCGTTTTTCTCGCTGTCAAACGCCAGCGGCTGTCCCCGGTTGGATGAGACAAGAATCCCCTCATCTTCGGGAATAACCCCCAGCAGCCGGATCGAGAGAATTTCCAGCACGTCGTTGACGGAGAGCATATCGCCCTTGCGGATCATCTCTGGCTTCACACGATTGATCACCAGACTGGTCGGAATCTTGCGCTCCTCCGCCTCGACCAAACCGATAATCCGGTCAGCATCGCGCACGGCAGACACTTCGGGATTGGTGATGACGATCACCTCGTCGGCAGGAGCCAGCGCATTGCGGAAGCCCCACTCGATCCCGGCGGGACTGTCAATTATGATAAAGTCATAACTCTCACGCAGTTGGTTGGCAATAGCCAACATATCCTGGGGGCTGACCGCTGTTTTATCGCGGGTTTGCGCCGCCGGCAGCAGGTACAGGTCTGGCAAGCGCTTATCCTTGATCATCGCCTGCCGCAGTTTGCAGCGGCCCTCAATCACATCAACCAGATCATAAACAATCCGGTTTTCCAGGCCCATCACCACGTCCAGATTGCGCAGGCCGATATCGGCGTCAATGCAGACCACCCTGCGATTCAAACTAGCCAGCGCCACCGCCAGATTTGCAGTTGCTGTTGTCTTGCCCACCCCTCCCTTACCGGAGGTAACAGTAATAACTCTAGCCCCCATCCAAAACCCTTTCCTATTGAAGTAAACTGTTCCCTATTCCCACGCCTCTGCCTCGATCCGCCCGTTGCGCACCAGCGCTTTTTCGGGCCGAGGTTTGCGGCGCTTGTCTTCCGGTGAAATGGTGATGTGCCCGGCGATACGAAGCTGCGTCGGGGCCAGATCGAGCGCGCAGACGACCGCGCCCTCGTTGCCATGTACCCCGGCGTGAACCGTCCCGCGCAGCCGTCCCCAGACGACGACATCGCCCCCAGCAATAATCATGGCCCCGGCGTTGACGTCGCCCAGGACGACGACATGCCCCTCGCTGTGGACCGTCCGCCCGTTGCGCAGCGTGTGCTGGATCAACACGCCGTCTGTGCCGCGCTCCTCCGGGTCAATGGGCGGCGGCTTGAGCGACGAAACCGGCGGCTCCACATCTTTTGATTCGAGTTCGATATTCGAGAGATCGGTTTTCAGGCCGAGTTTGCGCGCCGATCCAATGGTCGCGGCGCTTTCGCTGAGTACCGCCAGCAGCGCGACTTCGCGCTTGGCAAGCAAATTCTGGACATTAGCGAGTTCGTGGCGGCGCACTTCGCGTTCGCCGAGGGCGAGGGTAAACTGCGCCCCTTTAAAAAATCCACTCTGTGAATCGATGAGGGACATCAGGCGCGCGGTCACATCGGACCAGCGGCCATCCGGCTTGATAGTCACTAACAGCCCTTGTTTGATCCCTTTAAGCGTAATGGAGTCGTCCATTTGTCGTGTCTGCTCTTTCGCAGAAAGGCCGCCTTTCGGTGAAAGGTCGCGCGTCGCTGGCGCTGGTTGCGCCGCTACCCTCTACTATATCCATTTTTAGCAGGGACGCTATTGTGCGCACAACGAAGCTTGTGGCGAGGGGGAAAAACCAGGGGCGGTGTCAAGCACCGCCCCTTCCGTGACTCCGGCAGCAATGATGAGATCAGGATATACGCCGCGCTTCACCATCAATTCATTCGGCGGAAGCCGTTTGTGGTTTGTGAGGCGTGTGGAATAACCGCCGACGCCAGCGGCGCAGCGTCGCCTTGGGAGAATTAACCGACCAGCGCCGCCAGTAATGGAGCCACGTCCGGCGCACTTTGGCGCGGAAATACTGCTCCTGGCGCTGCCCGTGCCGAAGGCTGGAGCGCAGGGCATAGACCGGGCGCGGCGCGCGCTGCCCGTTCGACCCCCCATTCGATCACGGCGGCCCCCCACGACAGCCCGCCGCCAAAGCCGACCAGCCCGACCAGATATCCCGGCTGCAACCGGCCTGCCTGCGCTGCTTCACAGATAGCAATCGGAATCGACGCGGCGGACGTATTGCCATATCGTTCCAGGTTGCTGAAGATTTTCTCCGCTGGGAAATTCATGCGTTTCGCCGCCGCTTCCAGGATGCGCTGGTTCGCCTGGTGCGGGATCAGGATATCCAGGTCATCCATGCCCAGCCCGACGCGGTCCAGGACAGTTTTCAAACCATACGGAATCGTTTCGGCGGCAAATTTGAACACACAGCGCCCTTCCATGTAGAGGGTGTGCATCTGGTGCAGACCGTCCAGCAGATAGGTGCTCTGGCTGTTGACCGTCGGCAGGGTGAGCAGATCCCAGCCAGAGCCATCGGAGCCAAGCTGGCTGCTCAGCATACCGCCCGGCCTATCGCTGCCCTGCAAAACAACCGCCCCCGCCCCATCCCCAAAGAGGATGCACGTTTTACGATCTTTCCAGTCCAGGACGCGGCTCATCGTTTCCGCGCCAATGACCAGCACCGTGTTCGCGCTGCCGGACCGCACCTTGCCAACCGCCAGATCGAGCGCGTACATAAAGCCCGCGCAGGCGGCGGCGACATCGCTGCCCCCGGCATTGATCGCGCCAATCGCATCCTGGACGAGACTCGCCGTGCTGGGGAAGATATATTCCGGGGTGGAGGTGGCTACGATGATAAAATCGACTTCGGCGGGCAGAATATCGGCGGTGGCAAGTGCCTGCCGAGCCGCCCGAATCGCTAACGTAGTGGTCGTCTCGCCCGGCTCCGCGATACGGCGCTGGCAAATCCCCGTGCGCGCATAAATCCACTGGTCGCTGGTGTGAACCAATGCTTCAAAATCGGCATTGGGCATGATCTTGTCGGGAAGCGCCATACCCCAGCCGGTGATATGAGCATAACGCAGCGCGCGCGGTTGGAAGGCAGCTTCCAAGCGAACCTCTCGGTTCGCCCGAGTCTCGCGACTCGCGAGTGAGGGAGCAGTGATAGCCATAAGTCCCCTTTGTTGTGCAAGATGAGTGAAATGAATGAAAACAACTCTAGCCAACTCCGCCTCTCAAAAGCTATCAGGGCGGGCTGGCTAGAGTGTCAATACCTCTCAGATTTGGGGGTTATTGCTGTTTAGATGGGCACGGATGACTGCCATAGGAGCAAAACACACAGCAATCACCCGGCTTAGGGCGCAGAACCGTTTGACAGTTGGTACAGCGATACAAAAACTGACAACTATCCAGCGGCATGGTTTCTTCTTTGGCAAAACCACACTGAGGGCAGGTAATCACCGATTGGAGAATGATTTTTTTTGCCATTATGTTTACTGCGCCGCCGCGGTTGTCGTCTGGTCGTGCGCGCGCTGCGCCTTCAGCCGGAAATAGGCGTCAATCACGTCTTTCACGACGGGGGCAGCCACCCCAGACCCTTCGCCGCCGTTGTAGACGAAGGCCAGCACGATAATTTCCGGGTTCTCATAAGGCGCGTAGCCGACATACCACGCATGAGCGGGCCACTGCCCCGGCACACACAACCCCTGCGGAAAAGCGATATCGTCGCAGTATTCCGCCGTGCCCGTTTTGCCCGCGACGTTGACATAATCCAGCTTGGCAACGGAAGCCGTACCTTCGGTCACAGCCTGACGCATGCCTTCCTCAATCAACTGCATCGTGGACAGATCGGCAAAGGGCGGGATGTAGTGATCCTGCGTTTCCCCTTCCTGGTTCTGGCTCTCACGCTGGAGGCTTTCCCACTCCAACTGGTCGCAGACATTGCCATTGAAGGTGTAGTTGAAGGGCACGTTGACATGATATTGGATCATGTTTTGAACGTCATCATTCGGGTTCGAATCCAGGTCCACCTGGGCCGTATAGGTCTCCGGGTTGCAGGTCGCCGCGTTATAAAAGTCGCTGTTTTCTTCGCAGCGGCAGGCGAGGCTGTCCGGGCCATGAATGATCATGTCCTCCTGAAGGGTGAGCACCACATCCTGCCCCTGCTGCGGCACAATGGTGCGATCCACGCGCGGCGGGAAGTCCTGGATAATCTTCCCGGTAGCGTCTTGCAGGTTTTTCACAATCGTCGGCTGGTAGAGCGTGCCGCCGTTGGCGATAGAGGCCACCGCCGAGATCAGTTGCAGCGGGGAGACGGTCACGTAGCCCTGCCCGAAGGCGGCATTGTACGTGTCACCCGTTGACCAGCTTTGCCCGTAGTTACGGCGCTTCCACTGGCTTTCCGGCATACGGCCCGCCAGTTCGCCGGGCAGTTCGACGCCTAACTCAGAGCCAATGCCCAGCGCTGTCGCCCAGCGGTAAAGGTCATAGATGCCCAGCCCGCCTTTGCGCAGCGTCGTTTCGGGAACCTCGGGATTGCCGCCGCCGACCTGATAAAAATAGACGTCGCAGCTTTGGGCGATAGCCTTGATCAGCCAGACCTCGCCGTGTCCTGTTCGGAGCCAGCAGACAAATGTCTGGCCCCGGCTCTCATCACGAGGGGCATAGGCATTGGGCAGCACCAGCCGCCCCGGATCGTAGAGCCTGCCTTCCGGCGAGATGACACCTTCCTCGACCACGCCGACCGCTGTGACCAGCTTCCAGACCGATCC
Organism: uncultured Chloroflexia bacterium; assembly: GCA_963753545.1. GTDB lineage: Bacteria > Chloroflexota > Anaerolineae > Aggregatilineales > Aggregatilineaceae > CAVWCQ01. The sequence goes on along the minus strand of CAVWCQ010000008.1, from coordinate 1,454,864 downwards.
TGGCGGGTAGAGAGCGCTGATCGCGTGGTTGACCAGGGGCCGCAGCGGATCGCCAAACTGGCTGAAGTAATAATCGCCATCGATGGCGCGGGCAAAACGCGTGTTGTCGTAGCTGGGCCAACTGACCATCGCCAGAATCTCCCCCGTGTTGGGGTTCATGGCGATGACCACGCCCTGCTGCGTGACGACGCGCCGCGCTTCGGCGTTTACCAGATTGATCTTGCGGGAGAGCGCTTCCTGGGCGGCAGCCTGCAGCTCGACATCGATGGTTAACTGGATGCTGGCTCCTGCCACCGGGTTCTGCTCGTCCAGCAGTTCGAGCTTGCGCCCAGCCACGTCGGCGGACCACGTTTCCTGGCCGCGCTGCCCGGCAAGCTGTTCTTCAAAAAAGCCCTCGATCCCGGCAATTCCCACGCGGTCATAGGCGGGATCGTAGCCGAGGGCGCGCAGCCGCTCTTCTTCATCCGGCCCAATCGGAGCCAGGTAGCCTACAATATGAGCCGTCAGCTCCCCGGTGGGGTACTGCCGCACCGAGGCGACCTTGACGGTAACGCCGGGCAGAAGCTGCGACTCTTCCATAATCTGCGCGGCCACATCAAAGGGGATGTCCTGGGCGACGATCACCGGGCGATACGGCGCGATACCCTGCCCTTCCCGCACCATCTCATCGATGCTGCGTTCGGTGGTGCGGCCCGCGGCGTCGGCTACGGCACGCGTGGCGGGCACATCGATCAGCGCCGACAGGCGGTTATAGACGACCAGAATATCCGCCGCGTTGTCAGGCAGGAGAGCGGGCGTGATGGCGACGTTGTAGGCAGGGTCATTTTTGGCCAGGGGAACTTTGTTCCGATCATAAACTCGCCCGCGTGGGGCGGCGATCAGTTCGATTTGCAGGCGATTTTCTTCGGCGTCTTTACGGAACTGTTCGCCGCGCCCAAATTGCAGATCGCCCATGCGAATGACCAGCACGGAGAGTGAACACACGACCACGACTCGAAAGAAAATGAGCCGCCATCCTTGAAAGGGGAGAATATGACGGTTGTTCATAACACACCTGACAACTATTCCAGCCGCGTGCGGTGGGGATGTAACCAACGATAAACCGTATCCATCATCCGAAACACCGGAAAAATCAAGACGACATTATACAGCATGGTCGGCACTGTAACATAAAACAGGCCCCGGAAAAGCGGCACGCTCATACCAACCGCGCCCATCACCAGCAGCACCGAGAGGTGGCAGATCACTGTCCCTGCCCCGGCGGCCAGCGGCGGCACGATAAAGTTATTGCGCGAGACGCGCCCCAGAAAGGTTCCGGCCATAAAGGCGACGACAACCAGTCCCAGCGCCGACGTGCCCAGCGGCACAATCGAAAAGACGTCTTGCAGCACGCCACCAATAATGGCCCAGATCAGCGCCTCGCGCACATCGGCCATCATCGCCCACGCCAGCACAAACAGGAAGACCATATCCGGCGCGCCGCCGCCAATACGCAGTTCGGGCATCACCGCCGCGTTGAGCAGCGCCGCCAGGATCAGGATCGGGACGCCAATATAATTCGCCATCAGCTATCCTTAGGGCGAGGTCTGCGCGTTTTCAAAGACGGAGAGGTCCACCGGCTCAAAGTTGATCACCACCTGCACGATCTCCAGCCGGTCAAAGTCGACAAAACTGCGAATGCGCGCTTCCTGGTAGAGTTCATTTTCGGCCAGCGAGACGCTGAGCACGCGCCCTACCACCAGATCCGCCGGGAACGTCTGGCCCAGGCCGTTCGTTTTGACCAGTTCGCCCACCCGGACGCTGGCGTCGGGCGGGATGTACGACATCAACAGGTCGCCGCTTAACTGGCCGAGCACCACGCCGTCCGCGCGGGAGTCTTCCGTCCGGGTATTGACACTGCTGCCCGTATCGGTCAGCAGCAGCACTTCCGCGCCCGTCGCAGAAACCTGGACGACGCGCCCAACCATCCCCAGTTCGACCACTACCGGGTCGAGCACACTCACGCCGTCACGCCGCCCGCAGTCGATCTGAATGGCGCGAACAAAACCCGTTGTGTCCGCCCCGATCACGTCACACGTCACATATTCGCGGTCCTCCGGCCCCTGGCGATCATATTCGAGCAGAGAGGCGAGACGATCATAGTCGTTGCCTTTTTCCCGAAGCTGGGCATTTTCGGCCTGATAAACAGCCAGCGCTTCTTCCAGGTCTTGATTCCGTTTCTCCAGCCTGCGCGATTCCGACAGGGAATGGAAATAGCCGCTGATGCTCTGCGCCCCATTACTGATCCCGCCCTGCACAAAATTGAAAGGCACCGCCACAATATTTTTGATGGGATCGAGCGCGCCCTGCCAGCTAAAATAGACCAGGGCCGTGACGATGATCAGCGCGACGACCAGACGAAACAGGCGGCTGCTACGCTGCACGAGAATTCCTCCATACGAAGGGCGGGGGCAATCATACGCCCATTCCTTCAAAACTACCGCAGAGGTCGCCAGGATCGCAAAGTTTGTGTCTGCGTCCTATGCGACCTCTGCGGCGCAAGTGAACCATTGACCGATGGGCGCAGCGGCTTAGATGCGCCCAACCGCTTAGTGCTGGGTCGAACCGCGTTCCAGGCCGACCAGCAGTGAGCGGAGATTGTCGTAGTCTTCCAGGATGCGCCCCGCGCCGCGCGCAACGCAGGTCATCGAGTCTTCGGCCAACCAGACGCGGACATTGACTTCATCATTGATGCGCTCGGTCAGGCCCTTAAGCTGGCTGCCGCCGCCCGCCATGCAGATGCCGGATTCCATCAGGTCGGCGACCAGTTCGGGCGGGGTTTCGTCCAGCGCGTCGCGGATCGTGTCGATCACGATGCTCACCGACGGGTTAAGCGCCTCGCGCAGTTCAATCGAGGAGACTTCCACCGCTTCGGGCAGCCCGGTGATCAGGTTGCGCCCGCGCAGCACCATCGTGCGCTCTTCGGGCAGCGGATAGGCCGATCCGATCTCGATTTTGGCCCGTTCGGCAGTGCGCTCCCCAACCAGCAGGTTGTATTTCGAGCGCATGTATTGGACGATATCCTCGTCCATCTCGTCGCCCGCCACGCGGATCGAACGGCTGATCACGATGCCGCCCAGCGAGAAGATCGCGACTTCGGTTGTGCCGCCGCCGATATCCACGATCATACTGCCGCGTGTCTCCTGGATCGGCAGACCCGCGCCAATCGCTGCGGCAACGGGTTCTTCGATCAGGAACGCTTCGCGCGCGCCCGCGCTGATCGTCGCGTCATAAACGGCGCGCTTCTCAACTTCGGTCACGCCGGAGGGAATCCCGACCACCACACGCGGGCGGGGAATGGGAACCCAGGTCTGTTCGTGAGCCTTGCGGATGAAATAGTCCAGCATGGCTTCGGTGATCTCAAATTCGCTGATCACGCCATCACGCAGGGGACGCACCACCATAAATTTTGATGTCGGTGTCTTGCCAAACATTTCTTTGGCTTCGCGCCCAACACTGATCGGGCGGCGAGTTTTGCGTTCGATGGCAACATAGGATGGCTCGTTGATCACGATCCCTTTGCCACGCACGCTAACCAGCGTGTTCGCCGTGCCCAAATCAATCCCAATATCCAGGGAAAACAGGCCCAAAAGCCAATCGAGTGGGCTAACCAACTTATTGTACTCCCCTTAAACGTCGTGGTGCAGATGACCGCGCGGCATTATACCACGCTCAGGGCGCATCTGGCAGTGTATTTATGAAACGCTCATGTACACAGCACAGTGTTTGATGAAAAATTTCCCCCTGCGTATGTGGGCGGGTTGTCGGCCCGCCCTACCATCGAGCCGATCTAGCGGCTAAAGGCATCGATCTGTTTGCGGAGTTCGCCCCGATCCACCTGAGGATAGTCGTCCAGCAGATTATCGAACCGCTTCATATATTCCACCAACTGCGAGGGGTTGTGCGCCTCAAAGCGCATGGTGATGGCGGGCTGTGTGTTGCTGGCCCGGACCAATCCCCAGCCATCCTCAAAGATCGCGCGCGCCCCATCGACGGTTACGACTTCGTACTTGCCTTGCAGCCGATCGCGCACGGCGTCGATGATTTTGAACTTGATATCGTCCGGCGCGGACATGATAATTTCGGGCGTTGCCAGCAGAGTTGGCATCTCGCCGAGCGCCTGGGAGAGCGACTTGTCGTTCTTGCTGAACAGTTCCAGCACCTTGAGCGACACCAGCGGCGCATCATCGAAGCCGTAATAATCCTCGCCGATGAACATGTGCCCGCTGACCTCGCCGCCGATGGGAGCGCCGATCTCGGACATCTTCAGCTTCATCAGGCTGTGCCCCGATTTCCACATCACCGGCACGCCGCCGCTCTGACGGATAATATCGGGCAGCACCTGACTCGACTTGACATCAAAGACGACCTTCGCGCCGGGGATACGCGTCAGCAGGTCACGGGCCATCAGCGCCAGCAGACGATCCGCCGCCACATGATGCCCGTGATCATCAATCAGCCCGCAGCGATCCGCGTCGCCGTCGAAGGCAATACCGAAATCAGCCTTGTGTTTGACGACTGCCGCTTCGAGATCTTTGGTCAGTTCCGGGTCTTCGGGGTTCGGCAGATGGTTGGGGAATGTGCCGTCCGGCTCGCAGAACAGGCAGATCGACTTCCACGCCGAGCGCTTCCATCACCGGGGGGACGTAAGAGCCGCTCAGGCCGTTGCCCGAATCGACTACGACCTTCAGCTTGCGCGCGCCCATCTTGACCTTGCCCTCGATGGTCGCCATGTGCTTGTGGATCATGTCATAGTCACGGGCCAGTTCGCCCTTCCCCGCCGCGAGATCATCCGACAGGATCATCTTCAGCAGGTCTGAATCTGCTCGTCGGCCAGGGCCAGCTTGCCATAAGCCATCTTGATCCCGTTGTAATCGGTGGTCAGGTGGCTGCCCGTGATCATGATGCCGCCCGCTTTTTCATTCGAGGCGGAGGCGTAATAAACGGTGGGCGTCATCACCGGGCCAATATCCGTCACGTTGATGCCGGTTGCCAGCAGTCCTTCGATGATCGCATCCTTGAGGGGCGGGGAACTGAGACGGTTATCGCAGCCGACAAATACCCGCTCAACGCCTAATGTGCGCTTCGAGTAGGAACCGTACGCCCGCCCGACATAACGAGCCACATCCGGCGTTAACTGGGCATTCGCGCCCACAACCGTCCCACGAATATCGTACTTGCGGAAAATCTGAGTCGGTACTTGCGCCATGCAAATCCTCCAAAAAGGTGAAGTGGTTCTCTAACCTACGAAGGGCGCGGTGGGCAGTCCTGCGGCGGGATCGACTGGTTGATCGCCCAGCAGAATCCATCCGGATCGTAGGCGATAAATTCCCGCAGCCCATACCAGCGGTTGCCCGGTTCTTCGTGCCGCACGCCCCGCGCTTCGAGCTGTTTGTGGAGCGAGTCAACATCTTCGACCTGCAAATAAAAGGTAACGCCGCCGCTCTGTGCCGCCTGATGGCGCGAGATATCACGCCGCAGCAGCCACACAGATCGACCATTGCGGGACATGCTGACCCACTGCACGCCTTTATCGTCGCTCACGCCTTCCAGTTCCAGCTTGAAACCGAGCGCCCGGTACCAGTCAACGGATGCGGCAAGATTGGATACGGTGAGTTCAGCCACAATGGACTGCAATACAGCCAGTTCAGCAATATCGGTAACAATTGAGGACATAGCGGTTCTCTCCCGAATATTATTAGGAGTCAAATTTAAGTTGGTTCTATGCCGCATTATAACCAGATTCGGCCTCACGGGACCACAAGAGGATTGAAAAGCGCGGCTTTCGCAGGCATACTAGGCCCATGATCACGAAACGACTCCAGGGCTGATCCACCTGACCCGCTGGAAAGAACATATTATTTTCACCCTACCCCTGACCCTGCTCGGTATCAATCTGGCGCTGGACCAGCACGATCAGGCCGCGCTCGATACACGGTCCCTGCTGGTGATCGCCGCGAACGTCCTCGCCGTCACCTTCGCCTTCATGATCAACGAGATCGAAGACGCGCCCGACGATGCCCGCGATCCATCCCGCACCATCCCCAACGCGGTAGCAGCGCGGCGAACTGTCGGCGCGGGAAGGCTGGATGATCTCACTGATCGTCGGCGGCGCGGCGCTGGGCCTCTTTCTGATCCTGGGCGGCGCTGTCTTCTGGATCGGCGCGCTCACCCTGGTCCTGGCCCTGCTCTACTCGTGGCGGGCCGTGCGCCTCAAAGCGTTCCCAGCTCGTTGACGTGCTCTCCCATGTATTGATGCTGAGTTCGCTGCTGTTCCTGGCAGGGTATGTACTCTATGGCAGCATGACATCCGGCGCGTGGCTCATCGCGGCAGGGATGGCACTCATCTCCGGCTATGGGCAGTTTTATAACCAACTGCGCGATTACGAGGTGGATCGCGCCGCCGGGCTGCATAACACGGCGAGTTTGGTCGGGCCGCGTTTCACCCGCTGGCTGATGATCGCCTGCCTGGGATTGGCGGGAATTTGTCTGCTGATCAACTCTGATCAGCGGGTTGTGGCCCTGGTGGCTGGTCGGCGCGGCAGTGCTGATCTCCCCGATCATACTGGTCATTGCTACCCCGACACGGATTTGCGGGGCAGCGCCGTCGTGGATCGCAGCGGGCGAGCGCAGTTGGGCTTTTTGATCGTGTCTAATGCGCTGCTGGTGGCGTGGCTGATCGTCAACTGGATTGGGTATTAGAGTGGTGTTGGTGGGGTATAATCATCGCGCATATTTGTGGCTCTACACTATTTTGAGGCATTGCTAAGAAGAATCCATGAAAGCTTTCAGGCTCGTTTTTCATTTTGCGCGCAACTACACAACCCAACTGACGATCACCGTGATCAGCATGGTGCTTCTGGTCGGCATCCAACTCCTCATCCCCTGGGTCATCAAGTCGCTCATCGCCACCATCACCAAGCAGCCGTTGAACTCCGGCACGATGGCCTACGTCACGCGCCTGACGATCCTGACCGCCGCAGCCTTGATCGCCAAAGGGGGACTGCAATTCCTGCGCAGCTACATGGCCCATATCGCCGGGTGGGGCGTGGTGGCTGATATGCGCAAGCAGTTGTACCAGCATTTACAGCGGCTCTCACTGCGCTTTTACGAGGACAAACAAACCGGGCAGGTGATGTCCCGCGTGGTCAACGATACCGACCTGTTCGAAATGCTGATCGCACATGCCGTGCCAGATATCATCGTCAATGTGCTGACCCTTGCTGGCGTCAGTACCATGCTGATGATCCTCAACTGGAAGCTCGGCCTGCTGAGTTTGATCCCGGTGCCGTTTGTGATCCTGGTCATGCGCGGCTACGCGAAAAAAGTACGCCCGGCATTCCGGCAGCGCCAGGCAGCGCTCGGCCAGTTGAATGCCACGCTCAATGATAACATCTCCGGCATCCGCGAGATTAAAGCCTTCACGCGGGAAGACAGCGAGGCGCAGCACATCTCCGTTGGCATTGACAACTACCGCCGTTCGCTGCTGTACGCGCTCAAGATGATGGCGATTTTTCAGCCGCTGGTCGATTTCACCTCGTCACTGGGCATGCTCGTCGTGATCTACTTCGGCGGGATGCTGGCGAACGGCGGCACGCTGTCTGTCGCTGATCTGGTCGCCTTTTTCCTGTACCTGGAAATGCTCTACCAGCCGATTCGCGTCTTGAGCGATGCCTGGGAGCGCATTCAGGAAACGCTGGCAAGCGGGGATCGGGTGGACGAACTGCTGCAAGAGAGTCCGGAAGTCGCGGAACGACCGGACGCGATTCGGCTGGAATCGCGCGCGACGGGCGAGATTGTGTTCGAGAATGTCGGCTTCTGTTACAGCCAGGGCGATAGGGTGCTGGAGAATATCAACGTCGAGATCCGTGCCGGACAGATGGTGGCGCTTGTCGGCCCGACGGGAGTCGGCAAATCCACGCTGGTGAGCCTGATCCCGCGCTTTTATGATCCGGTAGCGGGGATCGTGCGGCTGGATGGCATCGACACGCGTAACCTGCAACTGGAAAGCCTGCGCCAGCAGATCAGCATTGTGCTGCAAGACGTATTCCTGTTTCACGGCACCGTGCGCGAGAACATCCAGTTCGGCAACCCGGAGGCGTGCGAGGCGGATATCGTGCGGGCCGCCCAGGTAGCCAACGCGCACCAGTTCATCAGCGACCTACCCAACGGCTACGACACGCTCATCGGTGAGCGCGGCGTCAAGCTGTCCGGCGGGCAGAAGCAGCGGCTTTCGATTGCGCGCGCCGTGCTGAAGAACGCCCCGATCCTGATCCTGGACGAGGCAACCTCTTCCGTAGACACGGAAACCGAAATCCTGATCCAGGAAGCGCTGGAACGCCTGATGGAAGGCAAGACGACGATCATCATCGCCCACCGTCTGTCAACCGTGCGCAACGCCGATCAGATCATCGTGCTGGAAAACACGCATATCGTGGAAACCGGGACGCACCAGGAACTGGTGGCGGTGGGCGGCCTGTATAACCGTCTGTACACCGCGCAGCGCAAGTTACAACACCTGACAGCTTAGAGGCCGTTATGCACACGAGGATAATTCAACAAACAGCCTGGAAATGAGACAAAAGGGGCTGTAAATGTATGTTTAGAGGCCCAAGTGATCAACTAACTATCTTTGCAAAAGTATTACACTAGCCGGAAATTCTCATAAGTTACTCACTTCGGACCACTTTCTTCTCGTGGTGATCCGCGCCACTATTTTTTTTGGTGGGTGATCCTAACCATTTGCTAACTTTGGCCCTGGCACCGAAGAAGCAAGAGGCAGAGCAGCGGAATCACTACCCCCATTATAGCACAAGTGTTCTATTCGTGTCAAGACTTTGAGCATGATAAGTGTGGTTGAGAGGCTGCTCACCTTCCACGATGCTCTATCTATGGCGACGGCGCGGACGGTGTCGAGGCTATGTTTTCAACCGACGGCTGCACAGTAGTTTGGGAAGCTAGAGGCTGTTATGAACTTTTCGATCTGTCCCATAAAGATACGCTGAAAAATAAGCGTTGTGGATCGCGGGCAGGCCCTCATCCCCTACCCCTTCCCCCACAGCTTCGCGGGGGGAAGGGGAAAACGACATTAAAAAGTGCATAACACGCTCTAGCAGCGTAACCGCGCCGTTCACTGTGACGTTTGAAAAACTGCAATAACTCGATTTTGTGATCTTCATTGATCAAACAACGCCATCGCTGGTTTTGCCGAATTGAACAAACCGCCGCATAATCCGAAAACTCTCACCGGACAAGCGTTAAAGGCACGATCAGCCATGAGCCGCATTTTCATCAACTATCGACGGCAGGACAGCGAAGGTTATGTAGGCCGGTTATTCGATCATCTGATCCAGCACTTTGATCGCAATGACGTCTTTATGGATGTGGACAACATCAAGCCCGGCTCCGACTTCGTGACGCAACTGGAAGAAGCCGTCGCCCTGTGTGATGTCTTCATCGCGGTTATTGGTCCGCAGTGGCTGACGATCACGGATGAGCAGGGACAGCGGCGGCTCGATCAATGGGATGATTTTGTCCGCTTGGAGGTCGAGAGCGCGCTTAAACAGAACAAACTGGTGATTCCAGTGCTGGTGGGTCAGGCCAGGATGCCAGCGCCCCACCAACTACCCGAAGAGTTGGTCCTCCTGGCGCGGCGAAACGCAGTCGAACTCAGCCACCAGCGCTTTGCCTACGATGTGCAAAAGCTGGTTGAAGCGATTCGCGGCGCGATATCATCGGGACAGTTCCTCAAGACACCGTCGGATGGCGCAACCCGCCGCCAGAAAGAGGCCGCGCTCAAACAGCTTCGGATTGAACTCATCGGCGCAACCGCATCCCCACTGTACCAGCATCGCACGGAAAACGGCTGTTTCCCCGTGTTGGGAGAAGGGAACCCGGACGCCGCCATTCTGTTTATTGGCGAGGCTCCGGGCAAAACAGAGGCGCAGCAGGGACGCCCCTTTATCGGACCGTCCGGCGCGGTGCTGGACGAACTGCTGGGCAGCATCCATTTGCAGCGCAGTGACGTATACCTCACGAATCTGGTGCTCGATGAGCCGCCGGAAAAACGCGATCCGCTGCCGCACGAGATCGCCTTTTATGAGCCGTTTGTGGATCGGATCATCGACACTATTCAGCCCGTTGTCCTGGTTACATTGGGCCGCTTTGCCATGCAGTATGTTTTAAAGAAGCTGAACCTGCCCGAAAAAAACGCCCTTATCAGCAAGGTCCACGGCAAACTGATCAGGGCGCAGCTACCCTACGGCGAAATTTACGTCGTGCCGCTCTTTCACCCGGCGATGGTGCTCTATAATCCCAGTCAGAAGGAGACCTTGCGCAAAGATTTCGAAAAACTGAAGTTGTTTGTCTAGCCAGGAGGCATTACGTCTATGCGAGAACCTATGAGCGGACTTAGCCATCTGGCCGGGGCGATCCTGTCCACTGCCGGGCTGATCGTGTTGATCATGCTTACAGCGAGCGACCCTGGAAAGCTGATCTCGATGATCATCTTTGGGATCAGCCTGATTCTGCTGTTCTCGGCCAGCGCCGCGATGCATCTTATCCGAGCACCGAAGCGCGTCATGTTATGGCTCAAACGGTTCGACCACGCCTCGATTTATGCTTTGATCGCCGGGACGTACACGCCGTTTTGTTATAACTTGTTAACCGGGAACTGGCGCTGGGGACTGCTTGGCACGGTCTGGGTTCTAGCGGTGATCAGCATCTTTTTTAAGCTGTTTTTTCACACCCGTTCGTCTGGGCAGGGCACGTTGATGTATGTTGGAATGGGTTGGCTCGGCGTCCTTGCCACACCGCAGATCATTCATGTCTTACCGCCGGGCGGAATCGCGCTGCTGGTCGGTGGCGGGCTGGTGTACAGCCTGGGCGCGATTATCTACAGCCTGGATGATCCCCTACGCCGTCCCCGCTATTTTAACCTGCATGATCTCTGGCATCTGTTTGTGATGACGGGGAGTGGATTACATTTCGCGGCAGTGCTGGTTTATGTGGCACGGTGATGGTCGGACTGCCCTATACACGAACGGGCGGATTAACAAACCCGCCCGCACAATGTACCGTCACAGTAGACGCTAGCGATCCATGCTCGGCTCGATGCCCAGCCCCGCGCTGATCGTCGGAATCTCCGGGATATCAACATCCGCCGCGCTGCTGATCGCCGGATCCACGACCAGCCCGACAGGCTCCACCACCGCGTCGGAGCGAAACTCGAAATCCTTCAGAGCGGGAAGCATGAAACCGATCACGCCCATCAGTGAGCAGACCACGCCGCCGATCACGTACCAGAACTGAAGTCCGAGCAGATCGGCCACAGGTGCGGCGATGACCAGCCCGAACAGCGACATGGCCGTTGCCCCGCTCCCCGTCAGGGTGATAACGCGCGCCTGCATATCGGGCCGGACGTTGGATTGCAGGATCGCAAACAGCGGGCCATTCGTGATCGGATTCATCACCCCGGCGGCAAACATCGAGACGAGAGCCAGCGGGAACAGGTTTCCTGGGGCGAGGCCGATCAGGGCTGTGCCGATGCCCATGCCGATCAGCCCGGTCATGCTGGTATAGAGCTTCTTCTTGAAGCCGCCCCACACGCCCAGCGTCGCGCCGCCGAGCACCACGCCGATCCCCCAGGCCGAGTTCATCCAGCCGAACTGAAGCGCCCCGCCCTCAAAGTGTTTTTTGACCAGCAGCGGCAGCAGCGAAAAGGCAGGTGTCACCAGGAAATTGATGAGAGCCGCCATCACCAGAACGATCAGCAGGGCGGGCCAGCCGCGCACGTAGCGCAGCCCTTCACGAAAATCGGTCATCATCGAACTCCGCGCCGCGCCCTCAACGTGCTGGCGCTCCGGCTGCGGAACGGTAATCAACATCAGGGCACAGATTGCCAGCGCTGCCGTCAGGATGTCTATCGCCAGCACGCTCTGCATCGGGATCGCGTCCAGCAGCAGCGCGCCCAACGGCGGCGCGACGATGTTCATCGCCCCTTGCAGCATCTGGTTCAGCCCGGCAATGCGCGACAACTGCTCCTTAGGGACCATCAGAGAAACGGATGCCTGCATCGCGGGCCAGTGGAACGCCCCGCCAAACGAGCGAATCAGAAGGATGACATACACATGCCAGACCTGCACCGATCCCGCCGCAAACAGGTAGACCAGCCCCAACGTCGCCAGGGCAATGCTGCCGTCAGCGACAATCATCACGGCCTTACGGTTCCAGCGATCCACCAGGGTTCCCGCAATTGGGCTGAAGAATACCTGCGGCAGCATTGCTACCAGGGTCGAGGTTGCCAGCACGGCTGCCGATCCCGTTTTTTGGGTCAGCCACCAGACCAGCGCAAACGAGACGAGATTGCTGCCAAAGAGGGAAAAAGCCTGTCCGGTCCAGATGGTAAAAAAGCGAGCTTTCCAACCGTGTTGGTCAACGGTCTTCAGCCGAGATAGCAGCGTCATGGCATCTGTCTCCACATGATGATCGGGTTGCATTTAAGATATTATTGACAATTCTTGAAAAAGTCAATCAACACTATCAATTTTCATAAGGTTTGGTTTAACTTCCATTGCCACCGCAACCAATAATTATACGATTCTGGTCCACAAAAAGTTGCGACCAGGCAAAAAAAGAGGGTGAGCACTCTTGGCCCACCCCCCTGCCCTGACCTACATGCTGGGTGTCACAATGAGCGGTATGGCTGCCGGTGTCCAGGTCGGGATCAGCGTGGGAGCCTGAGCCGACGCGCCCAGCCAGACGCGCCAATCGCTCTCCACGTCCGCGATGCTCATGCCTGTGACCTGCTCGATAGCGGTAAAGAACGGCACGTTCTGAGCCAGCAGCGCCATCAGATCGTGATGATAGTTCAGGTTACCGCCCGACTTCATCTGGAGCCAGGCAAAGAAGCTGTAGCCGATATCGTACACGTCGCGCCCGCTCTCATCATACGGATCCGGCGCGTCGCCCATATTGACCAGCAGGGGCGGCAGATTGCCGGACGCGGCGATATAACGCACGTTTTGCAGGTAATCGTAGGACTGATCGACCTCGAAGAACGTGGCATCCCCTTCTGTAAACCACGCCGGAATGTCCCCTGTTTTGTGGGTGGGCCACATAAATTCCGCCTGATAAAGATGTTCCAGTTCATGCGGGACAGTTGAATAGGCCAGTTCGTGCATGGCCGATGTCATGTCGCTGCCATAGATGACCTGCGCAATCACGCCCCATTCATCGAATGTCTGCCCGACAATATTTTGCTCCATGACGCTTTGCAGGGTGCGCCATTCTTTCCACGCATCATAATCGCCAAAAAGCACGATGCGCGGTTTATAGGGCAGTTGTGCGCCCCACACCGTGATATATTGATCGAGGGCGGCTGTCATGCCGTCGAGTGTGAGCTGGTTGATCGAGTCTGGCAGCCCATAGGAAAACACAATCGCCTCATCGGACTCGCTTCGTGACCAGTTGTGCGTCTCATCGGCGTATTCTGCAAAAACAGGCTCCGTCTGGTAGGTGTTTCCGGCGGAGTCGCGCAGTTCCCAATAGTAGTGGAGCGCCGACCAGGGCGGCAGCATCTGCACGCGCGTCGGTTCCCACGACGCGTCAAACGTCTGCTTGTCAGCGTTTAGTTCGGCCTCTTCGCTGTACACATAGGTGGTGGTAGTCTCGCGCTGGTTAGCGGTCAGCCATTTCATGCGGGCCGATACGATGTCGCCGCCGCTGCTGGTAACTTTGATGCGCATGGTGAACCCATTGGGGTAGTTGCTGATAAAACTGTCTTCCAGAACCTTCCACTGCACATCGGAACTGCTCTGGCGGACGGGCTGCTGCACCACATGCGCCCCCTGATCATGCGCCTCAACAACCGGAGTCGAAGCGTTGAGCACCGCCAGCCCGGCGAGTGCTCCAGCCCACACCAGCAGTACAGCAAGCACAAAAATCCTTTTCATATCTTCCTCCCAAAAATGTCTGATGCTGATCCTATTGTAGCCAAAGTTCAGAATACACGCGGGCCGTGACGCTATCGTGACCTCGTCCGCGTGAAGATTTACACTTTGTTGGCAAAAATTGTCAACAAGACTAGATTATTTTTTATCATCCGTATTAACAATATTCTGAGGGGCCGCGTGGGGCGGCTGTACTCCTTTTTCGACCTACTACTACACACAATACTCAACATCCAAGCCATCGTCCATACCATGCCGGAAAGGTCTCAACCCTTCTGGCGGAAGGAGTCTTTACCTGTGAAAGCTGTTCGCTTAAATCAATGGGCGCAGCCCGTCCAAATTGAAGATGTACCCCAGCCTGTTCCCGGCAGCGATGAAGTCCTGGTCCGGGTGCGCGCTGCCGCTATTAATCCTTTCGATATCGCGGTTGCCTCTGGAATGCTCCAATTTATGGCATCTGTACCCCTGACGCTGGGGACCGACTTCGCCGGGGAAGTGGTATCGGTTGGCCCAGGCATCGAGCATGTCAAGCCGGGCGACGCCGTCTTTGGTATGGTCGCGCTCGGTGCGGGAACGTTCGCGGAGTATACGATTGCCAAAAAAAACGAGGTTGCCCTCAAGCCCAAATCCTTCAACTGGGTTCAGGCCGCTGCTGTACCACTGGCGGCGCTGGCGGCGTGGCAGTCGCTCTTTGACGCGGCGCAGCTAAAAAGCGGCGAGCGGCTGTTCATACACGGCGCGTCGGGCTGCGTGGGATCCTTCGCAATTCAGTATGCCAAACAAAGAGGCGTCTATGTCATCGGCTCGGCCCACGCCGACAAAGTGGGTTTTCTCAAAGAACTGGGCGTCGATGAGTGTATCAATTCGGATGAGCAGCATTTTAGTGAGGTCGTTCGTGACATCGATGTCGCGTTCCCACTCGTCATGGCCGATGGCGCGGAAAGCACATACCCGGTTGTCAAACCCGGCGGGCGTGTTGTTACCATCATCTCGATCAGTCCACCCCAGGAAATGGATGGCATTCGCACGATTTCAACCTATGCCGTCGCCAAAACTGAGGACATGCAGCGCATAGCCGATCTGATCGACGCCGGACACATTAAGGTATTCATCAAGCGCACCTTCCCTCTCGAAGAAGCGCAGGCCGCTCTGGAATTTAAGCAGCAGCGCTCCCCCACCCCCGGCAAGGTGATCCTGACCGTCGATTAGGCGCGGGATAGCGGCATCCGAGCACATGAAACAAAAAACAATCGGGCAGGGAAATCCCTGCCCGATTGGTATCCACTTGCCAGTCTGTCGCCAGAGGAAAAACACTCTGGCTATGAAGCCACAGAACGGGTTTTCTCAATCCACCAGCCGCGTCTGAGCAGCCGCCGGGCCGTAGCCGCTTTCCTCAAGCAGCACACCCGGATCGAGCGCCGCCAGATCGGGCCATGACGTGGCGGGGAATTTATCCAGGTAGGCGCGCACAATCTGATCCCCGACATACATACCGCCCCACACCGGGAACTGCCCGTTATTGGCATATACGCCATAGACGATATTGGTCATCGAGTCGTAATAAAATTCATTGTCGTCTTGCAGCAGGTGGCGGAACAGCCGCCAGTAGGACTCCTCCCCTTCAGGAGTCAGCGCGCCGTCCCAGGCGAAGGTGGCTGTGGGATCGCGCCGCACGACAAAATTATCGGCGCGCCCCTCGAAAATCAGGCGGGACAGCAGAGGCAGTTGCGGAAGACTCGCCCCAGAGAGTCGCAGTTGGTAGGCGAGGCCAAAAGCGCGTTCCATGTGCAGCGGAAGATCATCCAGACAGCCTTCGCCAGCCGAACACAGCACGAGCAGCGTTGAACCATCGAGCGCGATAGCGTTCAGATCGCTCATAGCCGCCATGTGCGGGAGCAGCCTCCGTCCCTGCGCTGGTAGTTCGCCAACCGGCATGTCGATGTGCGGCATCGGGAACAGACAGACCCGCAGGGTGCTGCCATCAGCAGGCAGCAGATCGGGCACATCAGCCGCCGCCGCCGCGATTCCCTGTTCTAACGCCGCAGCCGGGAAGCTTTGCGCCGAGGTCTGCCACGCGGTCAGGTCCATGACCGGGAAGTGGAGCGCGGCCAGTTCAGTAAACAGCTCAAACTGATCGGCGTTCAGACATCCCGGCGCGCTGTTACCCACGGTCTGCATGAAGGTGATCGCCTGGTCGAGGGGAGTGATCTCCGCGCTGCGGGCCAGAAATTGGTTGATGGCCTCGCCCAGCGAAATCACCTCGAGGCTCGCCTGAGGGTCGGCTGCCGTATCCTCTGCTGGCAGCGATGGGGCAGGCGTGCGTGTGGGCGGCGCGGAGAGTTTGGGCGATTCACTTTTCGCGCCTCCGCACGCGCTCAGCACGATTGCCGTTATGGCGATCCATATTATTTTTCTCAACGGTTGAAACCCTCTTATCTGCAATGAAACCACGATCTATGACCCTGCGGGCGCGGGCGGCGGGGCGTATCCGCTCTCGGCCAGCAAATCGCTCGGGGTGAGCGCCATCAACTCCACGGGCGTGACATCGGGGTGCGCGGCCCGGTACGCCTGCACGATCCGCTCTCCGATATAAAAACCTGCGCGGGGCGGATAGCGCGCCGGGTTGTCGCTGCCGTAGAGGAAGCGATCCACGTTGCGGTATCCCGGATAATCCGAATAGGTGGTCTGCAAATAGTCCTGCATGCGCCCCCAGACATCGGTTTCCTGTTCCGGTGTCAGAGCGTTGTCCCAGGGGAAAACAGCTTCGGGATACAACTGCCGGGCGAAATCACTGGCACGTCCGAAATAGATCGCATAATCGAGCAGGGGGATTTCCAGGCCGCCCCGCCCCCCCGTCATGTACTGGTAAGCAACGCCATATTCATACGCAGTCTGCGCCGCCCAGGCATCCACGCAGGGCTGAGGATCTCCCAGGCAGGTCATCAAAACAGAGTCGCCCTGCCCGCTGCTGAAAATACCGGGGTCCGCACGCGCTTCGCCGTCAAATCCATGGGCAACGGGGGCAGGCATCAGGCAAATGGTCAGGGGCGCATCGAGCGGCAGTTGCGAGGCCGCGTGGATGAGCGCATCATTCGTCTGCTCGATCAGCGCTTCATCAGGGAACGCATCCACAGCGTCGCGCCAATCCGTCAGATCGACGGCGGGCAGGTTCAGGTTAAACCCGGCCAACAGTTCGAGGGGTTGTGTGTCTGGCCAGAGCGATCCCACAAAACAATGCTGGTTCGGGGTGATCACGGTCTGCGAGAACACATCCACGCGATCCAGCGCGCCAATACCGGCAGCC
Organism: uncultured Chloroflexia bacterium; assembly: GCA_963753545.1. Lineage (GTDB taxonomy): Bacteria > Chloroflexota > Anaerolineae > Aggregatilineales > Aggregatilineaceae > CAVWCQ01. Next base: position 1,437,572 of record CAVWCQ010000008.1, on the reverse strand, counting down.
GCCGTTAAAAAGGTATCGATTGCCCCCCGCAGACGAGACTACCTGTACATTGCCGGGCACGGTGAGAGCCGCCTGCCCTGCTCCCGGTGTTTCGGTGGAAGGAACCGGCGTTCGCGTCGGCGGAGCAGAGAGTTTGGGAGCAATGGTTTCGCCGCCGCGACCCGGCTGCTATCAGGATGATCAGGGCACACAGCACCCCTCGTACAGTCATGCTCATGACTTCATATTCCCTTCATTGTTGGACCAGATTATACCGCTCGCTCCGGCAAGCCAGCCCACGCCAATCCCGGCGGTTACTGCCAGGGCGGGCTGCAAAATCAGATAATAGCGCTGCCAGGGCAAATAGTTCGTGAGCAGCAGCGCGAGCGCGGGCAGCACCCACCACCCCACGACCAGCAGCGCGATCAACCGCTGTGGGCGAGTCACTGCGCTCGAGCAGTGCCCACAGTCCAAGCAGCGTGCAAAATATCTGAGCGGCTCCCCAAATCGGACCGCCGCCGCGCCCCGCCAATCCCAACTCTTCATAGCGGGCGATCTGCCGATGCGTAACAGCAAAATCGGCCCAGGGAGGGTCTTCGTAATATTCCCCGCTGGCAAAAAACGACTCGTGTTCCACCCGTTCAAGACGCTGACTCAGCCCTTCCAGGCGTCCGGTACGCGCGGCCTGATCATTCATCAAATCGGCCCGCTGGCCAAGCAGGTCCAGCGGCACGACGACCAGATCCATCGGGACGCGCGGCGTGCCCAGCCAGACGACAGCGATCAGGATCGTTCCGCCCCACTGCGCGAAACGCATCTCCCGCTCCACTTTGGGTGCGCCAGCAGCAAAGCAGATAACGGCCAGACCCAGCAAAAAGGCGATATGCGGCAGCGCCCACCAAACGGGTTGGGCTACCATCGCCACAACCGCCCCTGTGAGCACAATCCCGGTCATATTGAGGGTATGGCGGCGATCAAAGCGGACGGCAGGTGCTTCACTTGGGCGGAACAAAGGGGCAGCGCACAGCGCGAGGAACGGCGGCGCGATCAACAGCAGGGCCGTCTGTTTGCTGGCGACGGCCATCCCGCTCACCACGCCAAAGCTCACATAGCGGATCAGCAGCCTGCGCCAGCGAACGTCCGGGCGGAGCTGTTCGCTCAACACGACCAGCGCGATCAGGAACACCAGCGTTGCGAAAAAGAGCAGCGATCCTTCCTGCATGGCCCGCCGCCCATTCACCAGCACTGCTGGAGTCGTGGCATAGATCAGCACGGCTACCCAGCCCGCGACCCGCTTACTATTTCCGGTGATCCACAGTCCGGCAACACGCCGCGTGATCGCGTAAACGATCAGCACGCTGAACGCCGTGAACAGCGCCGAGGGGATACGCGCCACATCGAGCAGATCGTCGCCGGGTTTGGCACCATCGCGCACATTCGCGTCCCACTGGCTGACGCCGCGCACAGGTTCGATGATTCGCCAGTCCCACGCCTTGTTCAGATCGTCCACCGAATACCCGGCGATATCCCAGGCCAGACCAATCGTCAGCGCGTTGATGGCCCCGGTCGTCGTGCGCAAGAACTGATCGTGCGGGTCAAAGCCTTCCGGCCAGGAGGGAATAGAATCATTGGCCCATCCCGGCTGGCTGGCGGACTGCGGTACAGGCCCCCACAAGCCGGAAGCAGCGCCGGGAGGCCCGCTGGGCGCGTCCTGCGGCGGACCGGATCTCAGCGCCTCCTCTGGAATAGAGGTGTACAGGATCGGCTTGATCGTATGCTGGTGCACAATCCAATCATAATCGCGGCTGATGGCGATGAAGCTCGATTCGTCGCCATGAAACGGGACAAGATGAAACCCGGCGAACGCATAGATCATCATGCCGCCGACGATGAGCAGGTCCAACACACTCGGCAGCCAGCGCCGCCCCCATACCAGCATGAACGAACTCCTCCCACATAAACATCTCTTGCCTGGGGACGCTGCGGCTTAACTTCGCACGCAACAGCGCCCGTTTTTGAGCGGGGTAATTATACCATCGCGCCAATAAAAACGGGACGTTCGCCCCATGAACGTCCCGCCTGGATTGATCTGGCTAAACGCCAAGCGCAGCGACGTGCAGCGGCTGCGACACGCGTTTAGCCCTTATAGGGTTGTTTGTGTTTGTGCCCCGTCGTAAAGCGGCGGCGATGGGTAACCAGATAGCTCTGAATGGGGCGTGGCAGCCGCATAGTCAGATAACGCTCACGGAGGCGGCGAAGCCTTCCGCTGCGCACAAAATTGAAGCGTTTTTGATCGAGCTGCGGTAGTTCACGGGTGACGGTATGGTAAGCCTGGTCGGAGGATGTTCCTCGCTGGGACAAATCATTTCGGTGAGGCATATAGGGTTTTATCTCCGCTGTCACTCAAGAATCCTGATCCAAAAAACCAGAGTACGAGCGGCGCACTGTTTGCGCCCCGCGGGGCGGGCTTATTCTGATCATACCACAGGTCGGCAAGTATCTCTCTCAGGTCGTTTCTTGCATACCGAAAAGCGTAAATTTCTCAACTTTAATCAATTTTTAATTGACACTTTCTCAATTAATTTGTATTGTAAGAATAAGCGGATTTGTCACCAGTGGGAGTGAAAATGGTCCTAACAAGTTCAAGAACATACTCGCACGAGATTTTACCCGGCCAGCACGTTGTCATTATGACCTTTGGCGCAGATTATGACATTCAGGCTGACGCACGGGAGTTTACAGCAGCAGGATTGGCGGTTCTAAACTCATTATCTTCCCCCATTTTCTACATTGTCGATCTCAGCGCTCTGGCTCATATCGACGTGGAGATGTTGATGCACGGGTCGGCGCGGGCGGCAATGGATCTCCGGATCAGTTTACCGCCATCCGATCATTCGCGAAATTCTGTTTGTTTCTGCTGAAATGCAGGGGCTGATCCAGTTGGCCGCCGAGGGGTTATACTCGGAGATGTACGGCTTTATTCGGGCGCGTGCCTTCGCAACAGTGGATGAAGCGCTGGCCTACGCACGAGCCAACGCCTAAACAATCAGGGCGGCTCCGTGCGCTATAAATTCCGCCGGAACCGCCCTTTTTTTGCTCTCTCTTGCTTTTCTTTGCGTTCTCCGCGCTCTCTGCGGTGAAACTTGCTTGTTATGCCTTCGCCATCTTAAACGTCAGCCCGGTTTTGCCCGCGTCGATCTTGACGGTGGTCCCGGACTGCGGATTTTCCTTCAGCAGATAATCCGCCAACTGCTCGCGCACGCTGCGCTGGATGATCCGCCGCAGCGGACGCGCGCCCCATTCCGGGTGATCGTTCTGCGCCAGCATCCACTTTTTGGCCTTGGCTGTGAATTCGAGTTTCAGGCCGCGCTCCGTCGGCCAGCTTGCTCTCTTTGCCCAGCAGCAGATCGAGAATCTGCGTCAGATTTTCGTCGGACAGCGGGTGGAAGATCACGATCTCGTCAAGGCGGTTGAGAAATTCGGGCCGGAACTCGCTGCGCACTTCTTCCATCACAGCTCTCGCGCGTCTCGTCATCGATCACGGTGGTCTCCAGATCGTGTTCGCGCCGACGTTGCTGGTCATGATGATCACCGCTTCGCTGAAGTTGGCGACGTTGCCCTGCGCATCGGTCAGGCGGCCCTCTTCCATCACTTGCAGCAGAATATCCAGCACGCGGCGGTGCGCCTTCTCCACCTCGTCAAACACCACGACGATATACGGCTGTTCGCGCACGCGATCCGTGAGCTGCCCGCCGCCTTCATAACCCACGTAGCCGGGCGGCGCGCCGATCAAACGGCTGACCGTGTTTTCGTCCATATATTCGGACATATCGATTTGCAGCATGGCGTCTTCGCTGCCGAACATGAATTCCGCCAGCGCCTTCGCCAGTTCCGTCTTACCGACGCCCGTTGGCCCCAGGAACAGGAACGATCCGATGGGCCGCTTGGGGTCTTTCAGGCCGACGCGCGCCGTTTTTACTGCCCGGCTGAGCGCGATCACCGCTTCGTCCTGCCCGATGATGCGCTCATGCAGATGCTCGACCATGCTGGCGTACTTGGTGCGCTCGTCCTGGCCCAGCTTGCTGACCGGGATGCCCGTCATCTGCGCGGCGGCGAGGGTCACGTCTTCCGCGTCGAGACTGGAGTCAGCGACTTCCTGCCGGAATGTGATATGCGTCTGTTCGCCCAGGCTGACCATCGATGCGGCCCGGTGCAGCAGATGTTCCGCGCTGAGCGGCAGCGGCGTCCCGCTCATATAGCGCTTGGCCAGATTCGCCGCGACTTTCAGCGCTTCGTCCTGCACCTCGATCTTATAGTCGGCGGCGAGATGCGGCGCGAGCACCTTCAGAATCTCAATCGTTTCGTTGGTATCCGTCGGCGGCACATGCAGCGTCTGCACATTTTCGGTAATCGCGTTCATGCCGCGCAGCCGTTCATCCCACAGCGCCTGCGTCGTCGTGCCGATGATCACCGGATCGTCACCCAGAAACGCTTTTTGCAGCGAGGGCGTCGCCTTGGGGAATTCCGCCTTCAACTGCCCGCCGAAGAAGCGGTGAATATGCGGGATAAACAAGATTCCGCCGCCCGCCGCGCAGGAGAGTGCCGTATCAATCGCCTTCTGCCCCTGGTCGAGCAGCACGCGCTCATCGATCTGGATCAGTTTGTCCAGCCCCTTCGGCCCCTTTCCTTCCGCGATCAGCAGGGCGAGGCTGTAGGCCAGGGTGCGCTTGCCGACGCCATCCGGCCCGATGAGGATCACATGGCGGTTGACCGTCTGGGCCAGCATGCCGATCAGATCGCGCAGCAGATCTTCGCGGAAGAAGACCGCCCGCAGCGATCCGGCTTTTGCCGCGGCGACCATATCGGTGCATATTTCCGCCGACGTGCGTGGGTTGATCGATGGGCTGGTTGCCGACGACGTGAGCAGATCGCGAATGCCGCTTTTGGTGATACCGAACTGAGTGAGCATGCCCGATGTGCCGACTTCGCGTTCGGTCATGACGCCCAGCATATGATCGGTATCGATGGCCGTCTGTCCGAGCGCCTGGGCCACGCTGAGCGCCTCATCCAGCGCGATCACCATCGTCCGGCTCAGTTCCATCGGCTTTTTTCCAGCAGCGAGATAGGTCAGCTCGCCGTTGGTGTCGCGGCGGCTCTGCACGGCGAGTTTGACCTGCCGTTCCAGCCGGTCCAGGTCCGCCCCGCGCTTCTCCGCGAAATAACTCAGCACGCGCGCGGCGGCGGTCTCTTTGCTGCGGATCAGCGCATACAGCACCGCTTCAGGAACCATCAGGCTCTTGCCGTATGCCGTCAAAATATCCACCGCGTCATCCAACGCGGCCTGTGTATCTTTGGTCAACAAATTTGGATTCAGGTTGCCCATGTACGATTCTGTCCTGGGAAAATAGGGATTGTTTCACTCCACAAAGGTACTGCGAAACGCGCGCAGAAACAAGCGGATTTCTTCCAAAATAAAATGCCTCACGCAGGGTGAGGCAAACTTTCTAACCATAAATTCTGGACAAATAATCAGGACGTCTCGGCCAGCCGGTAGCCAATGCCGCGCACGTTGACGATAATGTTCGGATTCTGCCCCGACGACTTGAGTTTGCGGCGCAGGTTGCTGACGTGCGGGCGGATGACTTCGCGCGCTTCGTGCTCGTCCAGCGTATAACCGCGCACCTCGCGCACCAGTTCGGAACAGGGAACAACCCGGCCCCGGTGTGCTGCCAGATACAGCAGCAGATCAAATTCGGTTGGCGTGAGATCGATGGGCTGATCGCCTACCGAAATCTGGTAGCGGCCCGGATAAATGGTCAGGGGGCCAATCGTCATGGTAGAAACAGGCGTTACGACCGGGGTTCCCGCTGTCCCCTTTGTCTTGGGATCGAGCAGCTCGTCTTCCAGCCGTTCGCCCGTCAGTTCTTCAACATGATCGCGAATCGTCCGCAGCAGCAGGCGGCGGTGTCTCATGCTCCGCGCCCGCTCGACCCCCTCCGATACACTCTGCCGGATATCCTGGCTGCTGCTGGGCTTGACCAGATAATCGTGCGCGCCCAGGCGCAAGCTTTCGATAGCCGTATCCAGGCTGGCGTACCCCGTGAGCAGGATCACGACAGCATCGGGAGCCTGGCGCTTAATTTCCGCCAGCAGTTCGACGCCCGTCAGCCCTGGCATGCGAATATCCGTCAGGACGACATCGTAATCCTGCCGCCCCATCATTTCGAGCGCTTCTTCGCCGGAGGCCGCTGTATGCACCTGATAGCCAACACGTTGCAGGGTTTTGCTGATGGAATAGCGAATTGCCCCTTCGTCGTCTACAACCAGAATATACGCGTCTTGACCGTTGCCTGTCATGGCCTGCCCTCTAAGTTTTCTCTGCCGGATGCGTTTATGCTACCTTAACTATATCTGTAGGTTGGCAAAAACGCAAGTAATCATTAATCGCTACGGTAGTTATATCACAAATTTAGGATCATCCGGTATTTATCCGTTTTCATCGTTCGTTTTGACGCCACGATACAACCAGAATGATGCGTTCGCCATCCCTCTCAGCCGACAGGTCTGCCCAGTGGGCCATACGACCGCGCAGGCCATCACCAGTAAGTGCCACAAACCACGCGATCTGGTCGCCAATCATTAATAATGGAATGTGATCACGGATTGCAGCAGGCACACGGCAATTAATGAAGGTATCCGACAATTTTTGAGATCGCCCCCCCATCCCGCGCGGCACAAACCGATCCCCGCGTCTGACGAGTGCGCAGCCGCAAAAGTGAGTTGCGTGGAACACGCAGCGCCGCCTTGAGTGGATTATCATGAATCCCGTCCAAATCGTCACCAGGGGTCAACGGGCGCGCCTCGAAAATCCAGCCGCCAAACGCCCAGCGCACGGACTCCCCTGCCCTGAACGGATTGCTGATCGTCCCGGCGGGCAGCATGGGATAGTCATGCGCGGGCGGGATCGGCTTATCTGCCAGGCCGATCCACACCGTAGTCGTACTCGTTCCGCAGCATCAACCCGCCTGGCAGAGTCGCGCTTGCCCCGGTTTTGCCGCCTTCCATTACATCAATGGCATTCTGCACATGGATGAACGACACATCGCGCAAATCGGGCCGCAGTTTGGATACCACTGTCCGAACAACAAGGCGCTTTTCCGCCAGCGACAGTTCGGCCCACTGCCCCCGATTCAGACGCATCCAGTCCGAGCCGAATTGGTTCACAACCCGTCGCATCACCTTTGCCCTGACTATGCTAATCGTCGTGGCATCCTCGCGTAGTGTATCCGCGGTGCGGGCCAGCATCGCCTTCAGATTTGGGTTCAGCGTCTCCAGCAGCGGGATCACCTCGTGGCGCAGGCGGTTGCGAAAATAGGTCAGATCGGTGTTCGTCGCATCCTGGCGGGGTTCGATTCCTTCCGCCGCGCAGTAAGCATCGATATCGGATCGCGGCGTATCCAGCAGGGGGCGGATCAGCATGGGCCATAGATCGGGATGCAACTCCTCGCCGGCTGGATCGATCTCAATTTCGGACCCGTCAAGCAGATGATACTCGCTGATCGGCGTGGCGGGCAGCATGCCGCGCAGACCGTTCAGGCCGCTGCCCCGGATCAGGTGCATCAGCACCGTTTCCGCCTGATCGTCCCGATTGTGCCCGACGGCGATCTTCTCCGCTCCGACGCGCCGCGCCGCCCGCAGCAAAAACGTATAACGAACCTGCCGCGCCGCCTCCTCGATGCCCAGCCCGTAGCGCTGCGCGATCCCTGGCACATCCGCCCGCCCGGCGATCAGCGTAATCCCCCAGCGCTGGGCCATCTGCCGGACATAGGCCACATCCGCCGCGCTCTCCTCGCCGCGAATGCCATGATCGAGCGTCGCCGCGACCAGTCGAAGGTTGAGTTTTTTGTCCAGCCGCCACAACCCATGCAGCAGCGCCAGCAAATCCGCCCCGCCCGACACGCCAACAACGACCATGTCGTTCTGCTGGAGCAGATCGTGGCGGCGGATTGTATCCACCATGTGATCAATCATTGCGCCCTCCTGCTTTTCTCTGTGCTCTCACTGGCTGGCTATGCATCTAGACCCTGACCCTGTATACTCAATCTTAACGAGCATTCTGCTCCTTTTTGGAGAATCCAATGGTATTGAAGAAACTATTCAAAAAACAGAGCCATGTCGTAAAACAGGCCGTCGAGTCTAAAGCGGGCAAAATATCTCAGTCTCAGGAAGTGGCGACCCAAACCACATTCAGCAATGCCCGAAGCGCGCATCATAAGGGCAATTACCAGGAAGCGATTGACCTTTACAGCAAGGTGATCGCGGCAAACCCAACAGGGCTGCCCATGACCTATTTTTACCGTGCTGAGTGCTACCGCGAACTCGGAGAGACGGAAAAGGCCGAGAAAGACCTTGCTACTTATAAGGAAGTCACTGCCGCTCCGCCCGCAGCGCAGTAAATCAACAGAGATCGTGCGATCACTGGTAGGGGCGGGTTAACAAATCCGCCCTCGCATCCCTTTTGCTGCTTTAGTTAATGCTGCTCAGGGCGCGCCATCCTGAAATACCCGCGCGAGATGCCCCGCAGTTCGTCGGTGGTCACAAACGCACTGGGATCGACGCCGCGCGCGATGCGGATCACGTCCGTTACGTCGCGCCCGCTCACCACGGACGTAATCCAGCCCACCTCGCCCGATCCACCAAAGCCGACGCTCTCCGTCGCGCCGAAGCCCGCGTCCCGAATGGCATTGGCGATTTCATGCCACAACTGCGGCGAAATGATCCGCACCGAGACAAAGTGATGCACGATTCGCCCTTCGAGCAGCATCCCCAGGTAGCCGCCCACCGCATAACCGAGACAATAGGCCGCCATGTTCCATACATCCATGAGGTTAGAGACGACGCTGCCAATCGCCAGGGCGAACACCAGCGCTTCAAAGACGGCCAGGACCGTCGCGGCAATCTTCATCCCCCGGATGAGCGTGATCAGGCGCACGGTTGTGATCATGTTGCCGAGCACGCGCAGCAAAAAGATGGCACCAGCCTCAGCGATGATGTCTGGATTCATGAGCTTCCCTCCTATTGGCGCTTCACGCTTCTAATAGTACTGGCGATGAGGGACAACTTCAACTAGACTGAGAGTAAAAGGAGGAGTTAAGCCATGCACAATAAAGCGCGTTGGATGGGACTGTTGATGGCGTTCCTGATCGCGGCCTGTGGGGGCAAAGACAGCGGCTCCGGCTCCAAAGCGGAAGCGAAAGCTGCTCAAGGTACACTCAATGCAGACAGCTCACTCGTGGAATGGCTCAACCATACAGGCACGACCTGGGCCGCGGTGTCTGGCGCGCAGACGCTCGGCGCAGAAGATCGCGTCCGCACCGATCAGACCGGACATGCAGTGCTGACCTTTTTCACCGGGACGGAGGTCGAGATACTGCCCGGCAGTGAGCTGCTGGTGCGCGAATTTTCGCAGGCGGGCAGCGAATCCACAATCACCCTCGATCAGGTGGCAGGCGAAACTGTTCACCGTGTCCGGCAGGCCAGCGATACGACCTATCAGGTCACGACGCCTGTCACGCATTTGGCCGTGCGCGGAACGGAATTTGGCGTTAAGGTGGCAGCCAGCGGCGCGACTCAAGTCACGGTGACCAGCGGCGTTGTCAGCGCGCAAGTGGGCACACAGCAGTTTGACATCAAGGCGGGCGAATCGCTGGTCGTGTCCGAAACGGGAACCACCAGCGGGCCGCTTCCCGCCCCAACTCACACGCCCGCTCCGACGATCAACCCGATATTGCCGCCGCCCACCCAGCCGTCAGGACGGTAGCCGGAGGCTGGCAGCAAGGTCGTTTGTCCAGGCGCGGATGGCCTCCCAATCGCGGTGATCGCCCTCCGACCAGACGCCCATAACCGTGCTCACGCGGAACATCAGCCGCTTGCGCAGCGACGGCACTTTTTGCAGGTTGAGCGCTCCGGCAAAATAGCCCTCGCTGATGGGCTTCACCAGCACCCGCACCGGGGAGACCCACTCCGCTACGCCGTGGCGGTACTGTCCATTCTTCATGGCCATCGTCATGCAGACCGTAAACGAGGCGAACGGCTTGCGCCCCAACGCCGCCCGATTCTTTTCCATAAACTGCATGGCTTCGGGCAGCCACTGTGCGCTCTGGATAGCGCTTCCAGCGACCACTGCTTCGTATGGCGTCAGGTCCGTGACTTCAGCCATCGGGCGCACATCGACCTGCGCGCCGCGTTCGGTTAACGTTTTGCCAATCGCTTCGGCTACTCCGGCGGTCGATCCCGCTCGGCTGGCATAGGTGACAAGAATTTTCATCGGTAGATTTCTCCTCTCTCATCCACCCTACCAGCCAATGCCGGGCGTGGGCAGTGACAAGAGTTGGCAAGCCGGGCGTCACCTGTAATCATATTCCCCTCCCCAACCGCGATTGGAGGCAAAAACGAACAGGCAAAAAAAGAGCGGGTTCGCCCCGCCCTAGTTCTAGATCACCCGCTGTCACCCGGCGTGATAATCGGCTCAGGAACGCGCTCCGAAGGTTTGATGCGCATGAAACGCCACTCCGCCGCGCCGTTCGTATCGGGGTGCGGCGGCAGAGATTCTCCCTTCTTGAACGGAAAGACGCGGCCCATGTTCGTTCGCTTATCCACGTTGGGATCGTCGTTTACCAGTTGGTACGCACCGGACGCGGGTGCTGTGTCTCCGGTATGGAATAATTCACCAAGATATTCTCCCATCGATCTCTGCCTCCTGGCTGAGAATCTTGCCTGTCCTAGTTTCATTTTATAGCAGAAATGCAAATTGCCTCTTGATCTCTATTCGGTATTTTGATAAACTTCTAATTAGATAGTTGTCTAATTTCAAGGAGATCAAACAATGGCCTATACCTATGGGCTGACCGCCCTGCTGGAGTTTTTCAAGACGATGGCCGACGAGAACCGCCTGCGTATTATCGGGCTGACCGCCAGCCAACCGATGCGGACGAGCGATCTCGCCCAGGCGCTTGACCTGTCGGAGCCGACGATCTCGCACCACGTGAGCAAACTGCGCGAGATCAACCTGCTCAATCTGAAGCAGGAAGGCACGAACCGCTACTACAAGCTCAACCAGCCGATGCTCAAGCGCATGCTCGATCTGACGGCGAACCTGGAAGAGATCGTGCAGCGCGTGCCTGCCGAAAAGCCGGATATGTCGTGGATCGATGATCTGGACATGGACGACAAGGAGCGCAAGGTTTTTAAGGATTATTTCGTCGGGCAGCGGCTCAAGCAGATTCCGAGCAAGCCGGGCAAGCTGTTCTCGATCCTGCGCTGGCTGGCGGCTCACTTCGAGCCGGGTCGCAAATACACCGAGCCGGAAGTCAACGCGATCATTGAGCAGATTCACCCCGACTACGCTACGCTGCGGCGGGAACTGGTCGAGGCGCATCTGCTGCGGCGCGAAGGTGGCGGCGGTGTTTATTGGCGGGCGTGACACACGAAGGGGCGTTCGTGGGAAATCGGACGCCTCTTTTTGACTCCGTGTGTTTTCAGCAGCTATCGTGAAAGGGTTTCGAGATATTATGAAGCGGCTCACCCTCGCCCCTTGACCCGCGAGGTGCTGCTGGCCCGATTGGAAATGCCCCACAATTCTTGACAACGCACAGAAACAAATCAGGAAGTGTGGTCAAATGGTAGATCTCGAAATGTGGACCAAATTGGCACAGCAAACCAATACTCCCGCCCTCTTTCATCAACCTCTTTTTCGATAGTTGCTTCGACTTCGTAATCTCTCTCGGCAAAAATAATCACTCTTGTTCCTGGCAATATGGATAGATTCTGTGTATTCAAATAGACTATATTGCCTTCTTTATCCATCCGATTAAGATCAGCCCGGATTCTAACCTCTGATCGACTTGACTACTCCGTAGGCTGATAGATGACGGGGCACAGCCTCAATTCCTCGCCTCGAGTGAGCAACTGGTACGCTTCCGAGGCGGGATCGTAGAGATAGATTCCCGCGTCCATATCTCCGTATTCCCAGAACTGCCCATAAAGCGTTTTCCCATCCAGTTGAGTTACGCCAAAATAACGGCTGTTAGGGGTCGATGGCAATCGAACCAGTTTCCCGGTCTGGTATAGATACAAAATCGCCTGATTGACGGACATATCTTCAAACAGCAGCCAACTATAGGGGTAAAAATCCCACCAACCCCACCACAGACTTGTATCGTAGCTACCCCGCCACACATAATCGTTTGTCTGGCGATCCCAGATGGTGTAAACGCCCGTTTCTCCCTGCGCTAGATGAGCATCCGTGATTACCAGCCGATCATCATCGGTCCACAGCGCCGATACTCCCATATTTTCGAAAGTAAAACCGATCTGGGTTGGCTCTCCGGTTGGCGGCACAAGCCAAACGGTATCACCGATGGACAGTAATAACTCTGACCCATCCATGAAGCTGTACAGTTCTGGAATGACGCTGGTATCGTTGACATTCGATACGACAAATGTTTGCTGCGGGCCATCAGGCAGAGTCTGAATATTGAATTCGCAATTGGGCTGACAGCCACGCGGATGGTATGTCACCAGAGCGTTATCGAGTATTTTGACTGTCAGGCGCTCTTGCTGCGCAAATTGACCCACTTCCCACTGCTCGCCATTGATCGACACAACGGTAAAAACGTCGATCCCTTCTCTGGCTTGGTAGACGTGATAGAGCCAATACTTGCCGGAATTATCGGGCGTGATATCGCCGCTCTGCCAGCTAAAAATAACGCGTTCAGTTCCCGTAGCCAGTTCACGTTCTCGCAGTGCCCATGTACCATCAAGCAGACTGGAGTAATAAAAGTAGCGTCCATCCTCCGAGAATCGATACTGATCACTAGACTCACCCGTAAGCTGCTCCACAGCGCCCGTCTCCGCATTAAAAAGAAGGAAAGCCCTGGTAACATCCCATAGGAAAACACTGTAGGGTCCGTAACCGGGGGCAAGGTACATTGGCTGAGAGGTGATATCAGTGGATATAGGCAGTGGGATAGAAGAGGTTGGCGTTAACAGATACCATGCGCGGTCACTGGTGATGAGCGCTGTTTGCGGCCCTACTTGATAACACTCCTGTATGTAGGACTCTTCGGTATTGGGAGCATTGAGGTTTTTTGGTAAAACAGCACCGGATGTGCCATCGCTGGCAAAAGAGATAAATTCCACGTCATTAAAGGCAAAATACCAGTATGGGTCTGTTTGCCGAGAAGAAGCCGTTCCGCCTGAAGCTAAAAATAGAAGCGTGACGCTCACCAGAAATACTATTTTTTTTAGCATATATCAATCCTGTTTTTAACTCACCCACAAACTGAGTAAATACCGCCCGGTCGTCGTCCCATCCGCTGACGATTCGACCAGCAGCCGATAAGACCCTGTGGCGGGCAGCACGATCTGAAGTTCGGCGTCGAAGTTATCTGTGGAGATATCATCCGCTGACCCGAGTTCCTGTCCGGCGGGATCGTAGAGGGTCATTTTAGGATCGAGGGTATACAGGCCGCTGTCGTCGGCGATGCTCTCCACGGTGATCGTCCAGGTCTGCCCGGCTTCACCCTGGAACAGGTAGCCCTGTTTTTCGTTGGGCGCGACGAGCGTATTTTTGATCATGGCGGGCGTGGTGTTTTCGATGGCAGGCACATCGAGCGGCCAGTCGCCCTGAGGCAGAATAGTCGGGGTTGACGTTGCTAGGGCGGCCTGCTGCTCCGTATTGTTCGAATCGCCCTCGTTTTTATCCCATAAAAAGCGGTAGGCGGCTGCGGCGACGACAGCCAGACTCAGCACGACCAGCGTGATCAGGATCGAACGATTGATCAGCCGCACCATTCGCCCGCGCAAGGAGAGAGCAGCGCGTTCTGGACGTTCCTTTTTTGCTGGGCGGGGCGGCGGTGTCCCCTTTGGAGCCTTCGGTTGAGGGCCAGTTCGCTCCGGGCGGCCTGTCTTTTCCACCGCGTCGGGCCTCGATGCGAGTTTGCGGCGCGGTTCCGTGTCTTCGTCTGATATCTCCGGCAGAGCCTTGGGTTTGGGCGGGACTTGAGGGACATCGACGTGCTGGGGAGTCGGCATGTCGATGTCTACATCTTCGATATCAGGCTCAGGGTTGGGATAAAAATCAGAAGCGGCCTCCTGATTGTGATCGGTGCCGCTTTCCTCTTCCCAGTTGTCAAATCCCGTGTAGTCGTCCTGGCTCATGGCGCGATCTACCCGTCGATAATGGCATCAACCGCGTTGCGTACCATCGGCGGGGTGATTTGCTCGTCGGACAGATATTCGCGCCGCATGACCTGGAACATGGTGGGCACTTCAGCGATGGGCACCACTGGCCCCGACGCCGACAAACCGACATTCGGAGAGGTGAAGACAACCATCGCGTAGACCGGGACTTTATCCAGCCCGTTTTTTTTGAGAAATTTGCGCAGGGCATACACGTCTTTCACGGCTTCACGAGTCGGATTGGTGCGCGCCGGTTTCAGGTTGCCGCCTTTGGTCTGGTTGATCCAGTCGGCCCGTTCATTCTTCCAGTTGCCGGGATAATCCACAATGCGGAAAACGAGCGCGCCGGGCGGTCCCACCAGCACGGCGTCAATATAACCAACGCCGCGCTTGCTGACATTGCGCAGATAGGTATAGCGGTTATCGAGAAACTGGGTCAGCGCCTCGCCCACGGCAAAAGCCAGCGGATTGTCTTTTTGCAGAGTCAGCGCTCGGACAATCCCGAATATGCCGATGCCGACGAAAATGATCCCGATGATGATCAGGAAGATGCGAAACAGGTCGAATACAGCCGATTCCCACAGGGGGAAAAAGATGAACAACACGCCCAACGTCACGGCTATTGCCCCGCTAAAAAAAGTGACTGCTCCCAGGAACAGGTAATATCTGCCTCGGCGGGCAATGTTGCGGGAAGGATTGATGTTCTGCATCGTCTACTCGTCCCATCCACCATCCTGGCGCGCGCGTCGCCAGGGCTGCACTATGCGCGCTACTCAACCAACAGGTCTAAATCGGCGGCACTTTATTAGGCTCTGAGCCGCCATCACCAGATGATTTCGAGTTGTTCGGGGTTGGCCGTTCCTGGACTGGACGTTCTGGCTTGACCTCGGCGGAGGGCATCGTTTCCGAAACCGTCGCCGGAGATTCCGCTACAGGACTGGCCCCATTCTTGTTGTGCTTGGCAATCACATCATCCATTGCTGTCCGCAGTTCGGCCATCACCGGGAGCGGCTTGTACATCAGCAGATCAGCCTGTGCCTGGGCGATTACCGCTGCTTCCTCGGCAGGCGACAGGCGGTAGGCCGTGATCAGCACAATGGCAATATCACCTAATATCGGGCTGCGGCGCAGGCGCGCTCCGACTTCGGGGCCGCTCACTTCGGGCAGCCGGATGTCCAAAATCGCCAGCTCGGGCAGTTCGCCTCGCACGCGCCCCTGGTCGACATCTTCGATCCAGGATACTGCTTCCGCACCGTCGACAAAAGCCACGCCTTCGATGCCCCAGATCTCGAACATCGCCAGCAAAACATCATAAATATCAGGCTCGTCTTCTACAACCATCCATGTAGGCAATGGCACTTCTCCTTGCTGATCCGCATCCCCATTTGCTTCTCAAATCCTACAATATAGGCCGATGGGGAATCAAATATCCTTTAACCAATTCAGCCCCCATAACACCCCAGTATACTATCATTCCTTGGCAAATCACGGTACTATAGAACCAAACACTGTCCTATAACGGGTGTAAAACCTTGGAGGATATGAGTGAAAACCTGGCTCGTCGTAGAAGATGAAGAAGACATTCGGAATATTGTTAAAGTGATGTTCCAGGTGTGGGGCCATGTACCGTTGGAGTTTCGCGATGGGAACGAAGCGTGGAACTGGTTGGACTCGATTGAAGCGGGAACATTCGCGGGCGAACTGCCCGAATTTGCCCTGATGGATATTCGGATGCCGGGCCACAAGGGCAACGAAATTGCCCAGCGGATGCGCTCATTAGAGCGGCTGCGCCCACTCCCATTGTTCTGATGACGGCTTTCAGTTTGTCGGACAGTGAAAAACAAGACATGTTAAATTCCTGCGGCGTTGATCGGATTATCAATAAACCTCTGCCCGATTTTTTTGAACTGAAGAAAATTTTGGACGACATTTATACGAAAAAAGCGCAGAATGCTGATGGTTCAAGATCGATAAACCAACGAGTCGGCTAGCCGTTGACCGGTGAAGCCATGACCGACACCGAGTCAATTAGCTAACGGGTACCTTGTCATCGCCTACTCCCGAGCCCAACCGGCCCGTCACCAATATGCTGCAATCCGTGGACGAGTTGGGATCCAATACGGGGCGGCTGTTTGGGCGGCTGTATGGCGGTCTGCGCCGCAAAAACCGCGACGCGTGAAGCGGCTTTTGCCCAGACCCGCCTGCAAGTGGATCGGCTGAAAACGCTGGCAGGAACGCAGGCCGTTGATATCGCCCGGCTGACTGGCGTGCTGGCTGTGATCAGCGAGGGCGTCGATCATGCAGGACCCCGATGGGCAGCATCGTGCTGATGAACCAGGCCGCGCGCGATCTGCTCGGATCGGTGCGGCTCTTCTGGGACAGCGATCTGGGCAAGATGTTCGCTGCCGCGCGCTACTCAGAAGGCGCTCGACGGCGAAATCACGCTGGGACGAGGCGCGGCGCGTCGAAGTGAATGACCGCGTGATCGGCGCGCAGTTGGCGATTGTAGCCGACCCGACCGGGAACCGTCTGGGCACGGTGCTGATGCTGCGCGATGTCACTCGTGACGCGCTGGCGGATCGTCTGAAAGATCAGTTCGTGACGCAGATGAGCCACGAACTGCGCACGCCGCTGACGACGTATCAAGGGTATGAGCGAAGTCATGCTCGCTCATGCCGGAAGATCGCCCGCCGAATCGCAAATTTCTGGAAGCGATCAGCCGCAATGTGGCTGTGCTGGATCGCATGATCGTGGAACTGCTCGACATCTCCGAGATCGGCGCGGGCAGTTTCGCCGTGCGCCAGCAGGAAGTGAGCGCTCGAGGAAATCTAATCTTCACCGTGATCCAGGGCTTCGAAGCGCGGCTGCTCAGAAAGCCGATTTGCGATTGGCCGGTGATGGTCGCCAACCGCGATCAACTGCACATGTGGGTGATGATCGCCGCTTGAGTGGGCGGTCGGGCACCTGATCGACAACAGCATCAAATACACCGAATCGGGCGGCGAAATCGTGATCCGCCTGGGACGCTTCCGCAACGACCATTTGCTGATCGAAGTCAGCGATAAGGGTGTCGGTATCAGCCCCCGCGATCTGCCCCACGTCTTCGAACGTTTCTACCGGGGCGAGGCGCGCACCTCCTCCGGCAAATTGATCGATCCGCGCGGGTTGGGCCAGGGTCTGTTTGTGGCGCGGGCCGTTGCCGAGGCGCACGGCGGTTATCTGAGCGTTGCCAGTTCGGTCGGGGAAGGCAGCACCTTTACGCTGGCGCTGCGCAACAGTATTCCTGAGGAACTGGAACTGCCCGATATGCCCGGCGCGCCCGAAAACGAATAATTGTTCCTGATCATCGCTGCTGCTCTACAATCTGTCTGGATCATCCCCTCATCCACTAGGAGCGTGCAGCATGAAAATTGGTCTCCAGATTCCGAACTTCACTTATTCCGGCGGCCCGGCTCAGATCGGCAGCAAACTGGCGGATATCGTCCGCACGGCTGACGACGTGGGCTTTTACAGCATTTGGGTGATGGATCACTTTTTCCAGATCGGGAGCTGGCTCGGCCCGGCGGAAAGCGAAATGCTCGAAGGCTACAGCACGCTCTCGTATATCGCCGGACTGACCAAGAGGGTCAAACTGGGCACGCTCGTCTCAGGCGTGATCTATCGCTATCCCGGCATTCTGATCAAAACCGTGACCACGCTCGATGTGCTCTCCGGCGGGCGCGCCTACCTGGGTATCGGCGCGGCATGGAATCAACGCGAAGCGGCTGGCCTGGGCATCCCCTTCCCGCCTGTCGCTGAGCGATTCGAACGGCTGGAAGAAGCCCTGCAAATCGCCGGGCAGATGTGGTCGGGCAACAACGGGCCATACGAGGGCAAGCATTATCACCTTGCTGAGACGCTGAACAGTCCGCAGCCGCTTTCGAGACCGCACCCGCCCATTCTCATCGGCGGCATGGGCGAGAAAAAGACGCTGCGCCTCGTGGCTCAGTACGCCGACGCCTGCAATTTCTTCGCGAATATGGGGCTGGATACGGTACAAAGTAAACTGGACGTGCTGAAGCAACACTGCGCGGCGGTGGGGCGAAACTACGCGGAGATCGAAAAAACGACCCTGGACACAGCTCATCTTGCGCCGGATCAGATGAGTCCCGCCCAGGTGATCGAGACGTGTCGCGCCCTGGCGGATATCGGCATCCAGCAGGCGATCTTTAATATGCCGAATATCGAGGAAATCAAGCCGCTGGAAATCTTCGGACGGGAGATTATACCGGCGGTGGCGGGGCTGTAATCTTACCGAATCGTAAGGGCGCTGCTCGCGTACAGCGTGCTGCGTGCGAAGCTAAGCTGCTGCGCCCGTTTGCTTTCTGGAGTGAGTGGATGAAACGAGTGCGGCGGACAATGCTGATCGGCGCTCTGCTGGGAGTGGTTGCCGTACTGATTGGGCGGGTCTATGCGGTATGGCAGGCGCGGGATCAGATTTATACAGTGGAGGATGTGCCGCCGCGCCCGGTGGCGATCATCTTCGGGGCGCAGGTCCACGAGAACGGGCGTCTGAGTTCGATGCTGGCGGATCGGGTACACGTCGGCGCGGATTTGTACCACGCCGGGAAGGTCCATGTGCTGTTGATGACCGGGGCGCACCGCACCGATATCGAAAATGAGCCGGAAGCGATGCGCCAGTACGCGCTGTCGCTGGGCGTGCCAGATGAGGCAATTGTGCTGGATTACGCCGGGTTCCGTACCTACGATAGCTGCTACCGTGCCCGCGATATCTTTCAGGTCGATCAGGCGATTCTCGTCACGCAGGCCTATCACCTGGGCCGCGCCCTGTTGATCTGCAATCAACTCGGTGTGGATGCGGTGGGTGTTGCGGCGGATGTGGCGCGACCGCAGGGATACGGATCGTACCCCATGATTTTTGGCGAATTGCGCGAATTCCCGGCGACGACTCTGAGCTATGCTTGATCTGCTGCGCAACCGCCAGCCCACCTTTCTGGGCGATCCGCTGCCCATCTTCCCGGAGCAGGGCAGATAGATTTATCGGAGAGTGATTATTGCCTCCATCTGCGTGACATCCCAAATCAGGATTCCACCGCTTCCAACGATGGCTAGCAGACGATCATCAGGGCTGAACGAAATCTGCCAAACGTTCTCAACGGGAGGTTCAAACTCGGCCTGTTTGCTGCCGTCAGTGGTCTTCCAGAAGATAACCGTTCCGTCACTGCTGCTCGATGCTAGAAGCGAGTCTATCCGAGGTAAAAGCCAGTACCAATTTGATTCTTGCATCATAGCCGTTTGCGTCCTGATGGGATGATACGTTGACCATGATTTGGACAATCGGTTTTCGGTGTTCGATATCGGCAACCAGAATTGCGTCACCATAAAAGTTATAATCATTCATATATCCATACAGCCCCCAGACTGCCAGAGTATCCGTTATCCATGGTGGAGGCAAACGGCAGCATGTTCAGTTCCCGCGTCCAGTATTTGTCAAGCAGAAAGTTGGCAGCATGCCAGACTTGCGAGGCAGCAGCGATATCCCAATATTCAAATGCGCTTCCTGGGTACCCATCGGCGGCTTCGTGGGTTAACAAATAATGGCTATCGGCACTAAAAGTCATTTCTGCTATATATCCTGGTCGGCCAAAAGAGATTGAAATAGGCTGTCGCCGTTTGGTCTGCCAGATTGAATATTTCCACGCGCGGAGCGTAATAAAGGCCATATTCTGGCTCCTTATCCGAGCTAGCGACAGCAAGCAATGAACCATCGGGTGAGAAGTCAAGATCAGTGATCGCTGCGCCCTCTGCCTGCATGGTTGAAATCGACCCATCTGGATTAGCGATAAACAGCGAGTTTTCGTCTGGTCGGCTGAAGGCGATACTTCCAGTGAGCGGATTAATGGCATAATCACCGGTGCTTATGCCCTTCGTGCTTGCCAGCGTCAGGCGCTGACCAGGGACACTCAGATCAACGACGGTTAGCCCATCCCCTGATGCATACCAAACACAATGATCGGAAGTCCAGGTCACACCCCAGCCATAAAATTCATTTTCTGCCCCGCTCTCGGCTGCTACAAATGCCTCAGGAGCAAAGGGATCAATACAGGAATTGGTCTGTACATGAACCAGGACCGACAATAAGATAGTGAGAAGCTGCAATACCATGCTCACGCTCCTTTCTTGCCGCAGTTTTATTTCATCATAATCGGTTTCGCTGGATCAAATGGGAATCGAAGGGGAAGCGCCATTTTCCGCTGCCCATCTTCCCAAAGCAGGCGAGACGGCGGTGAGCAAAAAAACGCTCGCAAGGCGGATTCACCACAGCGAGCGTTTGAAAATCACTCCACGCCTAGGATGCGCGTTGGTTAGCCTCCGGCATGGCGGTGTTTGGCTTGGCGTTAAGCCACTCCTGGGCTTCTTCTAGTGTCGAAAAAACCATCATGCACAGGCCAAGTTCATAGAGACTTTCTATAACAGGCGTCAGCGTGCCAGCGGAGACCAGCTCCGTAGGAACGACCAGGGCCCAGTACTTCCAACCGTTCTTGATGGTGTAGGGCTGCCAGAATGTCGCTGACCATACCAGATCCTCTTGCGGAAGCGGTCCATTCTTGCGGTCATCGGAGAGCCACTTGCAGGCCCCATACTTGCGCATAGCTTCGGACCCGGCGATCAAAGCGTCACGAAGCGGCTGTCCGCCCACTGGTTTATGAATTGTGTGGTGAATAATCTTTGTCTCCCGTACGTATACAACGGTTATTTGTTCACTATCAAATACAATGATGTCCGACACTGAGTTTCCCCTTCCGATAAGTCCCCGCCCTAACTGGGGTACACCAACCGAGCGATATCCTATTTCTCATCAAACCACTGCCATCGTATACAATAATCCCCGGCATCAAAGTCCCCTTGGACAGGTGCGCTCCGGTGGCGTACCTGTCAGCCGCAAACCCACTTTTTAGGCAACCGCAGAAATGCCGCCCAAAGAATCCTCTTTTTCGTCCAACCACTCCATCGCTTCTTCCGGATTGGAGAAAACCATCATGCACAGGCCAAGTTCATAAAGATGGTGGATGACAGGAGCCATCGCCCCAGCGGCAATAACTTCGCGAGGAACCACCAGTGCCCAATACTTCCACCCGGCCTTGATCGTGCGCGGGTTCCAATCCTTATCCCCCCATTCCACATCTTCAGGTGGAAGCGGCCCATTCTTGCGGTCATCGGAAAGCCACTTGCAGGCTCCATATTTCACCAGAGCAGCCGTTCCAGCGTTCAAGGCATCTCGAAGATCCTGGCCACCAATGGGTTTGTGGACAACATGGTAAATGACCTTTTTATCGGCCAGATATTGAATTGTGATGTACTCGCTGTCATATAAAGTAACGTTGGACATTAAACCTCCTAGAGTATCGCGATCAGGCGTAACGCTTACGTATGGGTGGACGATTTAGTCGCAGTAAAACCTATGCTATGCTCACCAGCCTTATGGTGACGTATTTACATAATACAACAATTCCTTAACAATCTCAATTAAAAATTAACAAATTCCGCGTATTGGCCTCGGCAGGAAAACAGGTTGATTTCCTGTTATACTGAGCGTTTGTCAGGATTATTCATGAGGAGCAGGGCCATGCCGGTTATCGTCTTCGTCATCATCATCGGGCTTTTGGGCGGCATCGCCGTTGGCTTGCAGGGGCCGCTTTCGAGCATGATTACCGGGCGGCTGGGCCTGATGGAGAGCATTTTTATTGTCCATATAGGCGGCGCATTAATGATCGGCATCCCTTTGCTGATGCGCGGCGGCGGCAGGCTGGGGGAGTGGCGGAGTGTGCCCTGGTATGCGCTGACTGCCGGAGTTTTTGGGTTGGTCGTGATTTCAGCCATCAGCTTCACCATTCCGAAAATTGGTGTCGCGGCGACAGTGACCCTTATTGTTGCGGGGCAGCTTACCCTGGCCGCAATCCTGGATCACTTTGGCTGGCTGGGCGCGGATGTACGGCACCTCGATGTTTCCCGTTTGATCGGCATCGGTGTGTTATTTCTCGGTGTGTGGCTAATTGTTCGTAAGTAGCCAATTATGATTTCCATTATGTAACCTTTCATTTCTTGCACTCCCTCGTAATATGGAATGCAAGGAAACCATGCTATATATGTAGAAGTTGTTCGAGAATTGCTTTAATCCTCTCAAACCATCTTTACTTTCATAACCTTGTATGTTAATTTAAGATTTATAAGGATACCATCCGGTATATGTGTAACTATTTTGTTAACATATAAGCGAGGCAGATACCATAATGCAAACAAATGCCAGACCAACTATTAACTTCCAGAAGTTTTATGACGAGGTTGAGCAGGTAGCTGCATTGGCAGAGACGCCGTGCAACCGAAGCGTCTTCCAACCCGTGATTGAAGTCTATAAAGAGCAATTCAATGGAGGTGTCGCCTCGTTCCGAACCACGACGCAGGCTACCGGGAAACGGGAACTGGATGTGCGCTATATTGATGTGATGCAGCCGCATGATCCCTACCAGATGGCGCTAGATCACGGCTTCCTGACCGAAGGCGGGCATCCTGTCGAATCGTTGATGCGGGAAATTCAAGAGCGCTGCCCGGTGCTCGGTTATGGCGTTGACATCAGCGCGAGCCGGGGATTTACCAAAATCTGGACTCTGTTCCGCGAAACGGTTCCTGTGGCTGACATGATGGCCCTGCCCTCGCTGCCCCCGGCTGCCAGGAAGTATGTTGATCTCTACGCCAAATACAATCTCAAACGGTACAGCCTGGTTGCTATCGACTTCCTGAGCCGCCAATTCAATATGTATTTCATGTCTCGCAACCCGGAAAACAACCCGTCTGCTCTGCCGGGTAATCTGATCAAGGAACTGGGTTTCCACGTCCCCTCTGCCGAAGAACAGACGCTGTTCAGCAAGTGGGGCGATCTTCACTTTACTTTCAACTGGACCTCCCCAACGGCGACCCGTCTCAGTTTCGTGGTGTTGCACTGCCCAGAGAGCCAGTTCCCGAAACACATGAACCCGATCTTCCCGCGCTTATTTGCCGGTTTCCCGACCCTGCGCGACCAGAAATATGGTTCGATCCAGTCGGGATATTCTCTGACGCACGGCAATTATCTGAAGATCGAGATGGATTACACGGGAATGGGTATGGCGATGCGGGCCGCGATGGATATGGCCGACTAAACTGCATTTTGGAGCGGGTAGGAGCAATGGGCGAGGGTAAGTACCCGCTCGCAACAGATTAATCAAAATTGACAGTTTTTGGATCCGGAATATAATTAACGTTATTCATATTTCTTTATGAATATTAACTGTGTCTATAGTAAGCTCTTTTAAAGCTGGCGGTGTTCAGCGGGGAGATTAAGGAAATGACCGTCGAGATCAAAGAACTGACTGGGGAACCGATCATTGTTTGCGCTATTCGTCTGCCGCATACCCCCCAGGATGATGTGCGGATGTCTCAGGAAGCCGTTTCTGCTTTTAAAAAGAAGATGGACGGGCATGTCTACCGGATCATTGATTTGTCCCAGTTTAACCTTTCCTTCAGCGACGCCGTGATGGGTATGGCGGCGGACCGCAACGAAGACGGCGGCGTAAACGACCCAACCATTTCCAGCATTTACGTCGGTTCCAGTGAAATGGTTAAATTTGGGGCAAAGGCTTTCCAGGAACAGGATCAATATGGAAAGACGAACGTCGTTCATGTTTGTTCGACGGTCGATGAGGGCATCGCCTACGCACGAGCTGAACTTCAGAAGCAGCAGAAGTAACAATACAAGCAACCTCAAAAAGATCTCTGAGTAAACGCTGTTTGAAAGGAGATCTTCTCTCCCCCGGCAGTTTGTTGGGTACAATAGCTGCCCGCAGGTTAACTATCACTGAGATCCGCCATGTCCAGTCATCAATCTGAGTTTTTCGCCGGGGCGCGCGATACGCTGCCGCTGATCCTGGGAGCCGCCCCGTTTGGCGTGATTTTCGGTGCGCTGGGTGTGGCGAACGGTCTTTCCTGGTGGGCCGTGCAGGGTATGTCGCTTTTTGTCTTCGCGGGTAGTTCGCAGTTTATCGCTGTGCGGCTGGTCGCGCAGAGTGTCTCGCTGCCGCTGATCATCCTGACAACCTTTATTGTTAACCTGCGCCATGCGCTTTACAGTATGTCGCTGGGACCGTACCTGAAACGCCTCCCGCAGCGCTGGCTGGTTCCCCTGGGTTTCTGGCTGACCGACGAAACCTACGCGGTATCGATCCGCCGGTTTAACCAGCCAGAGACATCGGCTCATAACCACTGGTACATGCTGGGCAGTTCCCTGGCGATGTACGGCAACTGGCAGCTTTGCACGCTGATCGGGATTCTGATCGGGAGCCAGGTGAAAGACGCGGCAAACTGGGGCCTCGATTTTGCGATGGTGGTCACGTTCATCGGAATTGTCGTGCCGATGCTCCGTTCGTCCCCCATGCTGGTCTGTGCGCTGGCGGCGGCTCTCAGTTCCGTGCTGCTGAATGATATGCCCAACCATCTTGGCCTGATTGTGGCGGGAGGAATTGGCATCGCCGCCGGAGTGATCAGCGAAAGTATCTGGCCCGTTCGTCCGGGTGTCACGGAAGGAGCGGTGGATTGAGTCCCTCTGCGCGAAGTTTTACTGATCGGCGGGATGACGCTGGTCACGTTCACGATCCGCTACCCGATCCTGGCCCTGGTGGGGCGCATCAACCTGCCGGACAGCATTTTCCGTATTCTGCGTTATGTACCTGTCGCCGTGCTGACCGCGATCATTGCTCCCGCGATGCTGATGCCCAGCGGCTCGCTCGATATCGATCTCCACAACGCCTATCTGATCGGTGGGCTTGTCGCCATTGGAGTAGCGGCCTGGAAAAAACGGCTGCTGCTGACGATCAGTGTGGGGATGCTCGCGTTCTTCGCGTGGCGGGTGATGCTGTAGCTCCTCGTTCCAAGTTATGGTGGCTTTGGGCGCGCCCCGTACCCTCTGTTTATATTCTCTTTATCGGTGCTTATCGTTGCCAATCGGAAAAAACGTGTACTGGTACAAGGAGAATAACCATGAAAAAGATGCGCTGGACGCCGCTTATGCTGGCATCCCTGCTGGTGCTCAGTATGGGCCTGGCGGCCTGTGATGATGACAGTGATGTAGGTTCCAAAGCCAAAGAAATCCGCGAAAACGCCACCAGCGTTGCCGGGGAAATTCAGGAGGCGGCGACCAAGGTTTCTGACGAACTCGGCGAAGCTGCCAACTCGGACGCGGCACAGGAAATTGAGCAAGGCGCTGAACAAGCCGGACAAGAGATTCAGCAGGGCGCAGAAGTCGTTGCGACCGCTGTGGATAATGTCGATGTGGACAGCGCCCTCGTGGGCAATGCCGGGCATGGCGGAGAGCTATTTACCTCGCAGGGATGCGCGGGCTGCCACTCCACGACAACCGAGGACGTGATTGTTGGGCCATCGCTCAAGAACGTGGGAGATCGAGCTGCGAATACGGTGCAGGGCCTGGACGCAGTTGAATATCTGCGCCAGTCGATCACCCAGCCAGATGCATATGTGATCCCTGGGTTCGCGGCGGGTGTAATGCCCAGTTTTGCCAGTCTATCGGACACCGATGTGAACGACCTCATTGCTTACCTGCTGACGCTGGACAAATAGCTCCTCTCAGGCCGGATGCGCGTGCGCATCCGGCCTTCCTTCATTGCCACCGCAAAACGAGAAATGTTATATTCTCCCTGAGAGTTGCTTCACAAAGAAGCAATAGTTGCATGGTGTATTGTTAGGGTCAAGTGGGAGATAGGAGTATCGTATATGAAGCGTTGGATGCCGTTACTATTGGGACTTTTGCTGGTTTTTGGCCTCGCGGCCTGCGGCAGTGATAACGATAATGACAAGGACAAAGCCAAAAACGCCGCGCAGCAGGCAATAACGCAGGCGGCAAATGCGGCGCAAGGCGTAGCAACCGAAGTCAGTGAAGCCGCCGGAGAGGTATCAAACGCGGCGGGCACAGCCGAGGCCCAGGCGATGGGTGACGCCGCGAATGGGCAGACTCTGTTCACCAGCAATGGTTGCACGAACTGCCACGCCACACAGGGGGATCAGGTCATCGTCGGTCCGTCGCTGGCGGGCGTCGCGGATCGTGCTGGTGAACGTGTCCAGGGAACGGACGCGCTTGCCTATCTGCACCAGTCGCTGGTGGAACCCGATGCGTTTGTAGTTCCGCAGTACTCGCCGGGTATTATGCCCAGCTTCTCGCAGCTTTCTGATGACGATCTGAACGATCTGGTTGCGTACCTGATGACGCTGCACGCTCAATAGTTCAGTAGTTGAGCCACCCAGCACTAAGAATGAACGGTGAGCCGGATGAGTGTTGTTCATCAGAAACACTCACCGGATACCCCCGCCTTTAGGCGTGGGGAGGAAGGTGAGACTTCTCCTTTCAAGACTTGTTGAACCAGAGCAAATAAGTCAAAATCAACGGTATGAAACTGATCGCGCAAGTGAAACTGCAACCGACGCCTGAACAGGCGGACCTGCTCAAACACACCCTGGAGGTGGCCAATGCGGCGGCTAATTGGGTGAGCGCTTACGCCTGGGAAAGCCAGGTCTTTGGGCAGTATGACTTGCATCACGCTCTGTACTATGCGGTCCGCGACCAGTTCCCCTTGTCGGCGCAAATGGTGGTTCGGATGCTGGCTAAAGTCGCCGACGCTTACCAGTTGAACCGCCAAGCAAAGCGCGTCTTTCACCCACAGGGCAGTATCGCCTACGACAAACGGATTCTGTCGTGGCGCTTGCCGACGCACACTATCTCCCTCTGGACGATTGGCGGGCGGCAAACGATCCCTTTTGTCGCCGGGGAGGGGCAGTGGCGCTTGCTGGCGGCGATGCAAGGCGAAGCCGACCTGATCTATCGACGCGGGAACTTCTACCTGCATCAGGTCTGCAAAGCGGACGAACCGCCGACCGAAGCGGTGGAGGACTTCCTGGGGGTTGACCTGGGCATCGTCAACCTGGCGACGGACAGCGATGGAACGACCTACAGCGGCAGCGCGGTGAACCAGGTGCGTGACCGTCACCGCCGCTTGCGCGCCAGGTTGCAGCGCAAGGGCACGAAAAGCGCCCGGCGCAGACTGCACCACCTCAGTGGAAAAGAAAGCCGCTTTGCCAAAGATGTGAACCACACGATCAGCAAACGGATCGTGGCTGCGGCGCAAGACACCGGACGCGGCATCGCCCTGGAAGACTTGGGCGGTATTCGTGACCGGGTAACGGTTCGGCGCGGCCAGAGAGCCACGGTGCATAGTTGGTCGTTCTTTCAACTGCGCTCCTTTATCGAGTACAAAGCACGGCTGGCCGGTGTGCCCGTGCTGGCGGTTGACCCCCGCAACACCTCGCGGACGTGCCCCTCGTGCGGCCATATCGATAAACTCAATCGTCCCTCACAAAGCACCTTCTCCTGTGTGAAATGCGGATTCTCTGGTCTGGCAGATCACATCGCGGCGGGCAATATTGCCCGTCGGGCGGCTGTCAACCCGCCCTACGTCTCGGCTACTGGACTCGTTCCGTAGGGCCAGGGACAAGCCCCTCGCTTGAGCGATGGGGTCGTTGACCCGGTTTCTTTTTTCCTATAAACTTGTTTGTCCAAAAAAAGTTGCGTGCTGAACAATTTACAAAATCCATTCAGCCTGTTATGATGAATATGACCTCATCGAGAGGTTCGGCTGGTTGCTGCCGGCAGCCTTGTCCACCAAGAAAAACTCTGACTTATGACGATCAACTGCTATTCTGCCTGCGCGAAGCGGGCTTCACATCAGCCTGATAACAACCCTTTGAGAAGCGCATAACATGAAAGGAGGGGCGGCGCACTGCCCTCTGCGGGTTGTTGTGCCGCAACGTAGCTCAATGGTCAACCCAATCGCAACCGTTGATATCCGCCCAAATTTACCTCCCAGTCTGGAACGCCTGCGCGAGCTGGCCTATAACCTGCGCTGGTCGTGGGATCACGAAACCATCGCGCTGTTCCGGCGGCTGGACCGTGATCTGTGGGACCAGACCGAACGCAATCCCAGTCTGGCTGCTGGGCCTGATCAGCCAGGATGCCCTGCAAAGCTGCCGCCGAAGACGAAGCATTTATGGCAAACCTGGATCGCGTTTGCAGCCGCTTCGATGCCTACATGAGTCCAATGCTCGCACCTGGTACCGGCGGCACTACGGCGAGTTTGACAAACCGTTTATCGCCTATTTTTCGATGGAATATGGTCTGACCGAATGCCTGCGCAATTATTCCGGCGGCCTGGGCGTGCTGTCGGGCGACCATCTGAAAAGCGCCTCTGACCTGGGCCTGCCGCTGGTCGGCATTGGCCTGCTCTATGAAGAAGGCTACTTCCACCAATATCTGAACGCGGACGGCTACCAGCAGCAGTCCTACCCGATCAACGACTATGCCAACCAGCCCGTAGCAGTTGGTACTGGACGAAGACGGCAAGCCGCTGATCATCGAGGTGCCGATGCTATACCTTCAAGGCCAAGATGCAGGTCTGGAGGGTGCAGGTGGGGCGCATCCCGCTTTATCTGCTGGACACGAATATTCCCGAAAATCGCCGAAGAAATCCGCGATCTGACAGATCGCCTGTACGGCGGCGACAAGCGCACGCGCATCCGCCAGGAGATTCTGCTCGGCATTGGCGGCATCCAACTGCTGGAAAAGCTGAATATGCGCCCAACCGTGTGCCACATGAACGAAGGCCACAGCGCGTTTTTGGTCCTGGAGCGCATCCGCCTGATGATGAAGGACAACCCCGGCCTGGACTTTCTGGCAGGCGGCGGATATCTGCTCGGCGGGCAACATCTTCACGACGCACACGCCCGTTCCCGGCGGGCTGGAACGGTTTGGCTTCGATCTGATCGATGAGCATTTCCCCTATCTGTGGGAAGCAGCTTGGCCTGACCCGCGCCGAATTCCACGATCTGGGCCGCGAGAATATGGGCGGCTTACGACCTGTTCAGCATGCCGGTGCTGGCGCTGCGCTTCGTCCACCGCTGCCAACGCCGTCAGCCAGCTTCACGGCATCGGTCAGCCGCGCCATGTGGCAGTGGCTGTACCCCGAATGTGCCGGAACATGAAATTCCGATTGACGCCATGACCAACGGCATTCACATCCAGAGCTGGATCAGCGGCGAAATGGCGGGGCTGTATGACCGCTACCTCGACCCGTCGTGGCGCGAAGACCCGGATAATCCCGAACATCTGGTGGGACGTCGACCGCATTCCCGACGCGGAACTGTGGCGCACACACGAACGCCGCCGCGAACGCCTGGTCTCGCTGGCTCGCATCAAGCTGCGCGCGCAGTTGGAAGCCCGCGGGGCGGCTCAGGCGGAAATCGAAGCAGCGGGCGAGATCCTGAACCCGGATGCGCTGACCATTGGTTTTGCGCGCCGTTTCGCGACCTACAAACGCGCGACGCTGCTGTTCCGCGATAAAGAACGGCTGGCGAAGATGGTCAACAACCCCGAACCGCCCGGTGCAGTTCATCTTCGCCGGGAAAGCGCACCCGCACGATCACCCCGGCAAGGAACTGATCAAGGAAATCGTCAAGACGGCTGAACTGCCCGAATTCCGCCATTCGATGGTCTTTTTGGAAAACTACGACATGGCGATTGCCCGGTCGATGGTGCAGGGCGTCGATGTGTGGCTGAACACCCCGCGCCGTCCCAAGGAAGCCAGCGGCACGAGCGGCATGAAGGTAATCTACAACGGCGGTCTGAACGCCAGCATCCTGGATGGCTGGTGGGCCGAAGGCTACGATCCCTCGGTAGGTTGGGCTATTGGCAGCGGCGAAGAATATGACCAGCAGGAATGGGACCTGCAGGACTATATTGAGGCCCAGGCCCTTTATAACATGCTGGAAAAGGACATTATCCCCACGTTTTATACGCGCGGACGTGACACCCTGCCCCGCGACTGGATCGGGCGCATGAAGGGCAGTATTCGCAAACTGGCCCCGTTCTTCAACACCTACCGCATGGTGCGCGAATATTGCGAAGAATACTATATGCCCAGCCACAGCCGCTTCTCGCTGCTCAGCCAGCCCAATTTCTCCCGCGGGAAGACGTTACGCGGAGTGGTTAGGCAATATGCGCAAGCATTGGAGCGAGGTGGTGGTTGAGCACGTTGAGGTGAAGCCGGACAAGCTGAAGGTGAACGACGAAGTGATCGTCAAGGCGTGGGTGTGCCTGGGCGCATTGGAGCCGAAGGATGTGACCGTCCAGTTGTATTATGGGACGCTCGACAGCCGGGGCGCAGATTATCGCCGGGGAAACGCTCGATATGGACTACTGCTGCCCCGCCGACGGCGCGTCGTCTGCTGCCGAGAATAAACATCTCTTTGAGGCCAAGCTGAGCTACACCACGACCGGAAAGCGTGGCATGTCGGTGCGTGTACTGCCGAACCACGAAGACCTGGCGAATCCGCTGCAAGTCGGGCTAATCGCCTGGGCGAAGAGCTGACCTCACCCCCTCCCCTTTCCAGTCTCGCTGGTAAGGGGAGCAGAATGCTATCAGGTTCGAAGGGCTGGGAGAAGATCCCGGCCCTATTTATGCCATGATACTTTGGTGGTAAAATATTTTCAGGCGCGTCAATCTTAATCTTCCGAGGATGACCAATGACTGACTCAGCGAATGGAAAACCTATCCGCATGTACGGCGCGAGCTGGTGTGGGGACTGCCGCCGGGCTAAAGCCTTTTTTGGCGAACAGCGCATTCATTATGATTATGTTGATCTGGACCAGTACCCGGAACAGATCAGTGAAGTGGAGCGGATCAACAACGGGATGCGCAGCATTCCGACGATCATTTTCCCCGACGGCGCGATTTTGGTCGAGCCGTCGAATGCGCAGCTAGCCGAAAAACTCGGCCTGCACATGGAAGCCCGCCAGAAATTTTATGACGTAATCATCGTGGGGAGCGGTCCTGCCGGGCTGACCGCAGGCATTTATACCAGCCGGGAAGGGTTGTCTACCCTGATCATCGAGAAGGGCGGGGTTGGCGGGCAGGTTGGCATGACGCGCATGATGGACAATTTCCCCGGCTTCGACGACGGGATCGACGGGGCGGAACTGGCGGAACGGCTGCGCAACCAGGCAGAACGGTTCGGCGTGGAGATTTTGCAGGCGCAGGATGTGATCGGGCTGGACGACGACGGCACATACCGCATCGTGCGCACGGCTGACGGCCACGAATACTGCGGCGGATCGGTTCTGCTGGCGACGGGCAGCACCTACCGGCGGCTGGGCGTTCTCGGTGAATCGCGCCTGATCGGGATCAGCATCCATTTTTGCGCCACCTGTGACGCGCCGTTTTACCAGGGCAAACAGGTGTATGTGATCGGCGGCGGCAACAGCGGCTTCCAGGAGTTGATGCATATCGCCCAGTTTGCCGAACACGTGACCATCCTCGAATATGATGCCAAGGTTCACGCCAGCGCGATTTTGCAGCACAAGATCCAGGAAACGCCGAATATCTCGGTGATGACTAACCAGCAGGTACTCGAATTTGTCGTCGGACAAAATCGCAAATTGGCCGGGATTCGCATTCTGGATCGCGCCACCGGGCAGGAGCGGAGCGATCACCCGGATGGCGTTTTTATCCTCACCGGGATGGTTCCCAACAGCCAGCCCTTTAAGGATCGCATTGTGACCGACGAGCGCGGCTTTATCGTGACGATGAACTACCTGGAAACGAGTATGAAGGGTGTCTTCGCCGCCGGGGATGTGCGCTCCGGCAGTGTGAAACAGGCCGCCGCCGCTGCGGGGGAAGGCGCTACCGCCGCCCTGATGATCCGCCAGTATCTCGCCCAGTTGGAGAAGATTTAGGCATGATTACGCAGGATGTAGTGGTCGAAAAAATCCTGGCGCACCTAAATCACCAGATCACCGAGGCGGAACTGATCCACTGGGCAGAAGATGCCTGGGTGAATCTCACGGAAAGCGATGTCAATGTTCCCAACGAGGCAGCGATCCTCGATGTGCTGACCTATTTGGGCGCAGGAGATACGCCCGGTTTCCCGCTGTCGTGGTCGGTGCTGTCGAATTTCCTCGAACAGTTTGGCGTTAAGGTGCAGGTCGTCACGGCAGCGGCGTAAACTGGCAGGCGATTTTTTGAGTGATTACGCGTATAGGGCAGGTTTGATCCTGCCCTATTATTTCGCCTTAACCACAATTGTCCCTGCTACAAGATCGTGCCAGGCCCGGTGCCGTTTGTCGATCAACACCCATATGAAGCCTAACCCAAGTACCGAAGAACCACCTAAATAGCCTATAAAGCGTACAACAGCCGTGCCCAAATCCATTGGTTGACCATCTAACCTGACAATGCGAGTCCCAGTAACCATTTTACCGGGCGTTTGCCCATTTCTCTGGCTCCAGAAGAACAAAAAATACCCGCCTAGTATGGCTAATACGATGACACCTGTAAGGCTAGATTTTATCTCACCAAAGAAAGGATTCAAGATGAATGCGCCAATAATGATAAGAATGTTATCGATCATCCAGGAGATGGCTCTCGCACCGGGATTTGCAATCGCTCCAATTTGATGAAAGGGCTGCCCTTGTGAGCGTGGAGCGGCAGTGGCGGGGGATCGGAATGTACTTACAGCAGGTGCGCGGGATTGTTCTTCAGCCCTGCGTCGTGCTTCCTCTTCAGCTAGACGTTGGGCTTGCTCTGTAGCCCAACGTTCAGCTTCCTCTTTCGCTTTCTTTTCCCGTTCTTCCTCTTCAATTCGACGCTTTTCCGCTAGTTCGGCTGTTAAGCGTTCTTTTTCCTGCTGAAGCACTTTGAGATCAATGCCGATATGCTCGCATATGGTATTTTTTAGCTGTTCCAATGCCGTTCCATAGTTAGCTGCGTCCCGCATATCAATGCGCTGTACATCACCATATCCAAACGGCACTGCGGTCGTTTCTTCACCTCGTACCAGGACAGCAAATATTTTTTTCTTGTGTAATTCAGCATAGCTCATTTCTTGACCAACCCAATGTGATTCCTTAGCTTCTGGCGAAAAAATCACCACCATGCAATTAGCGTTGTCAATAGCTCTTTGAATCGCCAGTTTCCAGGA
Source organism: uncultured Chloroflexia bacterium (assembly GCA_963753545.1). Classification (GTDB taxonomy): domain Bacteria; phylum Chloroflexota; class Anaerolineae; order Aggregatilineales; family Aggregatilineaceae; genus CAVWCQ01. The sequence continues at coordinate 1,404,224 of CAVWCQ010000008.1, read as the reverse complement.
TGGTTCTCCTACTCGGATACCAGTTTGATCAATCCATACGTTTAAACCCTCGGCCTGTAAATCTTGATTAATTCGTTCCACAAGTGTGGTGTCTTTTCGGCTGTAGCTCAGAAATACATGATATTTCATGGGTTTATGCCCTGGTCAGTGTGGGTAAGATCAAGAGGGTAGCTGTGAAATTTTTGCCGTGAATAATAGTATAGGATCCTGAGTCAGACAGCGCAACTGCTCCTAAAATGTGTTAGTATTTGAACCCAGTCTTGATTCTAAAGACTGGGAGTTTACTTTACGGTCCACAAACGTCTTGCGCCGCAGCATGTACGCCTCGACCAGTTCCCTCACAGTTGGCGACGATCTAAGGCGAGGTTTTTGCGAGATTGTGCGCAGAGGGGGGTGAATGGTAATCCGCCTCTTTGGGTCCCCGACACTACTTATTGCGACCTTCGATCAGATTGGGCACAAAATACAGCAGCGGAACGACAAGAAAACAGGCCAGGGATACGACTGCAAAAACCCCATCGCTGAACGTTTCAACTCGATCCTTTGACATCGGGGCGACTTTTCCCTCATGCAACTGGAGAAACGTGAGCTTTTCGCTTCCTCGCGTTTCTCCAGTGGTATAGGACCTCAAGAACTAAGCGCTTGTTGAGCGCGGCTCGAGTTTGATTGTTGCGGATCGTGCCTCCGGGCTGATGATACTGCTGATGATACTTGCGGCGTAGCGGCGGTACTTGGTGCGATATGCGGCATCAATCTGGTCATTGATGTCCTGGTTGGCGTCTACCTCCACGAAGGTGACATCTTTGTTTACACCGCCCGCCTGGATGTGGCCTTCGTGGCGAGTCTGAACACCACGGAACCAGTCGGAACCGCGCCCGTAAACGGATCGAACGTACAGATCGTCGCCGAGGCGGACGACCCAAATTGTCCTTGGCTTCCGCAATGTGCCCTCGCGCCGGAGAGACGCGATCTCTAGTTCTTCGGCTGTTCCGATCCTGTCGAGTTCGTCACTCGTCCATGTTGTCATGGGTGCGTCTCCTGCATGATATGTCCTTCGATGTCCTTTTTCTGAACTGCCTTGCTCAGCGATTGGTCAGCTTATTCAGATCTGTTGGGTACCGATCCCCTTGGATCGTGATCGTCGAGAGGGCGCTTTCGATTTCCCGCAGATCGTCCGGTGTGAGTTCGATGGCAACTGCGCCGATGTTCTCATCCAGGCGCTCAAGCTTCCGGCTGCCCGGTATCGGCACAATCCACGGCTTCTGAGCGAGCAGCCAGGCAAGCGCGATCTGCGCGGGTGTCGCCCCTTTTTGCTCTCCGATCCGGGTAAGCAGATCAATGACCGCCCGGTTTGCTTTCAGCGCCTCCGGCGTATAGCGAGGGAGGCGGCTGCGGATATCAACATCGGCGAAGGTCGCATTTTCGTCAATTTTTCCCGTGAGATAGCCCCTGCCCAGAGGGCTGAATGGCACGAAGCCGATCCCAAGTTCCTCGCATGCAGGCAGCACTTCCGCTTCAACCTCTCTCCACCACAGCGAGTATTCACTCTGGACGGCAGCAACCGGCTGGACGGCGTGGGCGCGACGGATCGTCCCTGCGCTTGCCTCGGAAAGGCCGAAGTGCTTCACCTTGCCCGCCTGAATCAATTCCTTGACTGCTCCCGCCACGTCTTCGATGGGCACGTCCGGGTCAACCCGGTGTTGATAAAACAGATCAATCGCATCGATCCTGAGCCGCCTGAGCGAGTCTTCAGCGACCTGCCTGATATGCTCCGGTCGGCTGTTCAAGCCGCCCAGATTCGCTCCCGTGGTAAGGTCAAGATTGAAGCCGAACTTGGTGGCGATCACCACTTGCCCGCGAAAAGGAGAAAGCGCTTCACCCACAAGTTCTTCGTTGATGAATGGCCCATAGACTTCAGCCGTATCGAAGAAGGTGATGCCACGCTCAACCGCCGCGTGAAGAAAAGCGATCATCTCCTGCCTGTCGGGAATCGGGCTTTCATCATGGCTCATTCGCATGCAGCCGAGGCCGAGCGCCGAGACTTCCAGATTGCTGTTTCCAAGTTTACGTTTCTGCATGTTCAAAATCCTCGATCAGTTATGACCAACGATCTGGTGGGGTATATAGGGTTCTTCCATGAACGAAATATCTTCAGGCGTTAACTTGATCGACACGGATTCGACCGTACTTTCAAGCTGAGCGATTTTTGTTGCACCGATCACAGGCGCTACGACGGGTTCTTTATGTAAGAGCCAGGCCAGTGCTACCTGAGCACGAGGCGCACCGTGTTTTTCTGCAATTTCGGCAAGTCGCTCAACGACCAGTTTATCTGCATCTGCGGTGGCATCGTATTTGACTCTTCGCAATCGGGTCGGTTTCTAAACGGGCTGTTGTTTCTGACTCATCCCGCGCCAATCGCCCTGACGCAAGCGGACTATAGGGAGTCGCTGCAATTTTTTCTGCCCGACAAAGCGGCAGCATCTCCCTTTCCTCTTCACGGTAGATGAGGTTGTAGTGATTCTGCATCGACACAAACCGGGTCCAGCCGTACTTTTCGGCCACATGAAGCGCCTTCTGGAACTGCCATGCATACATGGCCGAAGCACCGATATATCTTGCCTTACCGGATTTCACAACATCATGCAAAGCCGCCATGGTTTCTTCTATCGGGGTGTTGTAATCCCACCGGTGGATAATGTAGAGGTCCACATAATCGGTGTTAAGGCGCTTGAGGCTGTTATCGATTTCACTCAGGATAGCTTTTCGGGAAAGCCCCTCGCCGTTAGGACCTTCATGCATTTTTCCGCGCACCTTCGTTGCGATAACCACCTTATCGCGGTCTGCAAAATCCTTTAATGCCCGACCGAGAATTTCCTCACTTGTCCCCTTTGAATACACATTGGCCGTATCAAAAAAATTGATGCCCAGATCAAGCGCTCTCTTGATGATCGCCCGGCTGTTTTCCTCGTTTAGCGCCCATTGATTGTGAACCCATCCCTCCGCAGCGCCAAAACTCATACAGCCAAGACAAATCCGTGATACATCTACGCCGGTATTTCCTAGTTTCGCGTATTCCATGTGATCTTTCCTTCCATCACCAAGGTTCAAACCGTCCATCGCAGGGCGTGCTCATTTCCGCCGATGCGTTTTCGCCCTAATACCGGTCGCCGACCACCGTGAGCTGTGACATGGCGTTTTTGATTTCACTGAGATCATCTGACGTCAATTCGATGGCAACCGCCCCGATGTTCTCCTCCAGACGTTCGAGCTTGCGCGAGCCTGGAATGGGCACGATCCAGGGTTTTTGCGCCAGCAGCCATGCCAGTGCAATCTGCGCAGGGGTGGCTTCCTTTTGTGCTGCGATCCGCTCAAGCAGTTCAACCACGACCCGATTTGATTTGATAGCCTCTGGTGTGAAGCGGGGATTGCGGCTGCGGATATCGTTATCGGCGAAGGTCGTGTTCTCGTCAATCTTGCCAGTCAGGTAACCCCGGCCCAGGGGACTGTAGGGTACAAAACCGATACCGAGTTCTTCGCAAGTTGGCAGAACGGCATCTTCAACGATGCTCCACCATATTGAATATTCACTCTGGACTGCTGTGATCGGCTGGACGGCGTGGGCACGGCGGATGGTCTCGGCATTTGCTTCAGAAAGACCGAAGTGCTTCACTTTGCCTGCCTGTATCAAATCCTTGACCGCGCCTGCTACATCTTCAATGGGCACATTCGGGTCGACCCGGTGTTGATAAAACAGATCGATGGCCTCGACTTTGAGCCGCTTGAGCGATTCTTCGGCGACCCGCTTGATCTGCTCTGGCCGGCTGTCCAGACCGCCCGCAGGAACTCGGTCCCTTCTCAGGGTCGTGTTTGAATCCAAACTTGGTCGCGATAACGACCCGTCCCTTGAAGGGTGAGAGAGCTTCGCCAAGGAGTTCCTCATTGGTGAAAGGACCATAAACTTCAGCCGTATCGAAGAAGGTGATGCCCCGATCAACCGCGGCATGAAGAAAAGTGATCATCTCCTGGTGGGTTCCAATCGGCGCATCGCCGAAGGTCATTCGCATACATCCCAGCCCAAGAGCCGAGACTTCCAGATCGCTGTTTCCAAGTTTTCGTTTCTGCATTTTCTGAACTCCTGTTTATTGAGCTAAGGGTTTCAACCCTTCAGATTACGCCGAACTTCCGGCGACAGTGTCAGCTTCACGGTCAAATCTGACAACCTATGGAGCAATACATCCTGATCCTTGTCGTTTTTTAGGTAGGCCGTTTTGCCTCGCCCAACATCTTCACCATTGCCGGATCACGATGGTCAAAGAAGCTGCTTTTCTTTGTGTCCAGTGTTGCTATTGCCGCCATGTCCTCGGGACTGAGTTGGACATCGAATATGTTGAAATTTTCCTCAATTCGTTCCTTGCGAACGGACTTGGGAATCACCACCACACCGCGTTGGGTCAGCCAGCGCAGAATGATTTGCGCCACAGTTTTCCCATACTTGCCCGCGATAGAACGCAGCACCTCGTTTTCGAAAATGTTGTTTCTGCCTTCCGCAAACGGCCCCCACGATTCAATCTGAACCTGCTGTTCGTGCAGGAACTTTTGGGTTTCGATTTGCTGATTGAACGGATGGGTCTCGATCTGGTTGACAGCCGGAACTACTTTGTTATGCACGATTAAGTCCATCACTCGATCCGGATGGAAATTACTGACTCCGATGGCGCGTATCCGGCCTTCCCCGTACAGCTCTTCCATCGCTCGCCACGACCCATATACATCCCCAAAGGGCTGGTGAATCAAGTACAGATCCAGGTAGTCCAGTTGTAACCGCTGCAACGATCTTTCAAACGCCCGCTTGGCGCTTTCGTACCCGGCATCCTGAATCCAGAGCTTGGTGGTGACAAACAATTCCTCTCTGGCTACACCGCTTCTTTTGATGGCTTTGCCGACTGCCTCTTCATTGCCATAAGCAGCGGCGGTATCAATCAGACGATAGCCTGTGCGTATCGCATCATAGACGCTTCTTTCGCATTCTTCGAGATCATTGATCTGAAAAACGCCAAACCCCAAAAGGGGCATTTGCACGTCGTTATTGAGCGTAACCAATGGAATATTTGCCATCTCTACTTCTCCTTGTTTGCCTTTCTTGAATAATCAACCCTGGTATTGGCGTTAACCTTTGACCCCTCTGAAACGCTACTCTGTTTCGTCCAGGGTCGCTATCGCTGTCCTGACACCTGTTATCGCACTCGGCCATCCGGCGTAGAAAGCAAGATGCGTGAACAGTTCGGCCAGTTCATCATTGCTGATCCCATTGGCCCGGGCGCGCTTAATGTGAGATGGCAATTCGTTGATCCGGTACAGCGCGACGAGGGCCGCAACAGTAATCAAACTGCGGTCGCGCTTGGACAGACCCGGACGTTCCCAAATATCGCCAAAGAGCACGTCATCGGTCAGTTCCATCAACTTGGGTGCGAAATCTCTTACCTGATCAAGGGTGGGCTGTTCTTTAGCCATCGATTGTTCTCCTTATTCACTGTCTAGTATTGCGTGTTCAGAATTACACCATCTGGCGCGTTGGCCGAAATAGAATCTCGTTCACGTCCACATCCTCTGGTTGGCTCATGGCAAAGACGACTGCCCGCGCAAACGAGTCGGCAGGAATCGCGATCTCATCATAGAACTTCTGGATGCCCTCGGCGATGTCTGGATCGCTTATGCTGTTCGGAAGTTCTGTCGCGATTGCGCCGGGTGAGATCACCGTAGTACGAATGTTGTAAGGCTTGACTTCCTGCCGCAGCCCTTCGGATATGACCCGAACTGCGTGCTTAGACGCCGCGTATACGGCGTTTTCAGGGCCAACCTTATGGCCAGCCACAGAGGAAACATTGATGATATGTCCGGCTTTCTGTTCCTTCATATAGGGCAGCGCCGCAGCAATGCCGTACAACACGCCTTTGATATTCACGTCGATTGTCCGATTCCATTCGTCGATCTTGAGGCGCTCAAGCGGCGCTCGTGGCATCAACCCGGCGTTGTTAATCATGACGTCAATACGTCCATAGGTCTGTACGGCTGCGTCGACCAGACGCTTGACCTGGTCATAATCCGTGACGTCTGTCGTTACAGCGAGGGCTTTACCGCCGTTGCCGTTCAACTCGTCGGCTAAGGATTGGAGACGATCAATACGCCTTGCCCCCAGCACAACGCTTGCTCCCTGCGCGGAGAGTAGGCGGGCGGTGGCCTCGCCCAGCCCGCTGCTCGCACCCGTGATGACGACGATTTTCCCTTCGATGTTATTGCTGATCATCCTGACTCCTGCCTGTCACTCAGAGATTTGCTTACTCAACCATCAGCCCTGATATTGTTCGTCGCTGACCTTTTCCATCCAGTCAGCCGACTGGCCGTCGAGCTTTTCCGCGATGGCGATGTGCGTCAGCGCTGTGGTTGGTGCGGCCCCGTGCCAGTGTTTCTCACCCGGCGCGAACTGAATCACGTCACCCGGACGAATTTCCTCGATTGGGCCGCCCCAACGCTGTACTCGCCCACAGCCGGAAGTCACGATCAGGGTTTGGCCCAATGGATGACTGTGCCACGCCGTCCGCGCGCCGGGTTCAAACGTCACGCTGGCACCCCCTGCCCGTGCTGGCTCAGTTGGGGCAAACAGCGGATCAACACGTACCGCGCCGGTGAACCATTCCGCAGGTCCCTGGTTAGAAGGTTGTGAGCCATTCCTTCTGATTTCCATTTTTTTGATTTTCTCCGTTTTTAGTCTTTATCCATTCTTGAATAAAATTACAGAGCACCTTCAAAAAGAACCAGGAATTCTCTCTATCTGCTGTTCATTATAGGGAAATATACCGCGAAATGATTGTAGAATCGTCTGAGATGATTGTATAATTCTACAGATATCCCCATGAATTCAGTGGAAAGGTTTCTATGGACGCAATCAATCATCAGCAAACAGAGCGCGAGACACAGCGGATGAAAGCCAATCGTGAAGAGCTGGTCGAACGGATAACACGGGCTGTCCCCGAAGATGGCGTCATCCAACCGCTCCAGGGACTTCATCTGGGTCGCCTCTCCACGCCTTCGGAGCGGATTCACAGCGTGCTTGAGCCATCGCTTTGTGTGATTGCACAGGGAAGCAAGGTGGTCTTTTTAGGCGACACCCGTTACCAGTATGACCCTTTCAACTATCTTCTGACTACGCTTGAATTGCCCAGAGTCAGTCAAGTGCTGGAAGCGTCCAAAGAGCGACCCTACCTCAGCCTGCGCCTGGAATTATCCCCTACCCTCGTAGGCTCAGTTATGGTTGAGACAGGTCACGCCTTGCCACCAAATCGTGCTGATGTACGAGCCATCGATATCAGCCCCTTGGATGCGGTATCTGCTGGATACTGTTGTGCGGCTCGTCAGGCTTCTGGATTCCCCTGCCGAAGTGCGGGTCCTCAGGCCACTGATCACGCGGGAAATCATCTATCGCCTCTTGATGGGTGATCAGGGGGCAGACTCTGTCATCTTACCGTCGCAGGGGGATACGCTCCAGACATCGTTAAGGCAGTTGAGCGACTCCGTCAAGACTTCGACCAGCCCGTTCGCATTGAGGATCTTGCGCAAGAGCTGGGTATGAGCGTCTCGAGTTTCCACCACCACTTCAAATCCGTCACGGCGATGAGTCCGCTGCAATTCCAGAAGCGGCTGCGGTTGCAGGAGGCCCGTCGCTTGATGCTGGGCGAAGACCTCGATGCGGCAAGCGCTGCCTATCGCGTGGGATACAACGACGCTTCACACTTCAATCGGGAATACAAAAGCCTCTTCGGCGTCCCACCGATGCGTGACATGCAACGGCTGCGAGAAACCATCAGTGCTGTCCCTGGCCCATGAACTGATAAACACCATCATCGCCTTCGTGCCGCAGCCGATTGATGGCCGTTCATAGGGGCGGATTACCGTTTAACCCGCCCCATTTTTGTTTTAGTACGCCTTTGACCAGACTAATCCTCTGTTCGTTTTTCCCAAACTTCAGTCTATAATGAGAGATCATAACAATATGGGAAATCACGCATGACTAAAAACAAATCAGCCATTTCTTGCATATTATTAATAATTCTATTATCTGCCTGCGGGCACGACGAAAAACCGAACGGGGAGGCCGTGCCTTTGCCCCTACCAGCAATCACAGAGGTAAGCCTTCCGGCATCGCCCACGCCAGGCACCACCAATGATATCTCGGCGAGTCCGACGCCTCTGCCCCCGCCACCAAGAGGCAGCGTGGTGAATATCTACTATGACGACAATGCGCAGACTGTGTACAACCACTACATAAAGCAGGAGTTGTTTCGTGTCCAGGCGGGGTGGCGAATGTGGCTGGCTGAATTTTCGATTTTCGTGCCAGAGGGCGGCAGGTGTGTCCTTCTTGGGCAAGATACCCCTCAGATGCGTGTGGCGATGATCGATACAGGCGGGTACGAACGTGATGCCTATGTGGAGCTGTATCGGAATCTGAATGCGGGCGGTCCGACGCTGTGCCCGGGTATGGCGATGACGGGAACTGTCTACGGGGAGATTCCTGCGAATCAGGAACCGGAGTCTTTTACGCTGGAGAGCAGCGAGGGTCCCCTCTTTGTGGATTTGACGACCAAGTACAAGACGGAATTTCCCATCGAACAATCATCGGAGATGGCATTCGCAAACAGTCTGGAGATCGATACGGACCGGGTGTATCTGCGGGTTGCAGCCCTGCTCCCGACCAGGACAGAGTCAGGAGCCGATCAGCTCAATTTCCACATCGAACTGGAGAATCGCGGCGGGTTCAATCGCACCGGCGAGAGCATTATTATTCATGCCTTCGACAATAACGGGCGTTATTTTAATGCGAACATCGCACCCTATTTCACCATTGTGCCAGGCAGCAGGCTTGAGTGGGATCATGTGGTCCAGAGGGACGAGGCCGGGTACTACTTCCAGCCAGGGTTTGGGAACATCACGCGCGAGCTTGTCCAGATCTACCTGCAGGACGAAGAGACCCAGCGCTATTACCTGCAAGGGATGTTTTATTACAACTTTGAAACCACGCCCGTCGTCGATATTCCCATCCCGCAGCAGACCGCCGCGGCGCTCACGGCTGCCGCTGCACGTGGACTGCCGCCCATCAGCGCAGCGAACGCGGCCCAGGCACACCAACTGGCTGTGTACGATTTCCTGGCCGGGGATTTGGCTTTCAGCCCGGATGGGGCGATCTTAGCTGTCGCCTACGGGAAAATCGTGAGGCTGCTCGATCCGATCACCGGGCAGGTCCTGCACGGGTTGTTACACGAACAGAATGTCACCGATTTTGTGTTCAGCCCCGATGGGCGCTGGCTGGCAACGGTGTTCAATTATGACGAGTCTATCGCCTTGTGGGACACCACGACTGGGGAAAGGGTCCTAAACGTTGAGAAGATTGGGCAGCCAGTGTTTGCTCGCAGCGGGGCATGGTTCGCTTTCACGGCGCGCCAGGGCGAAGGATCGAACACGACATTTACCGTCCGGCGGTTCGATTTGCAGACGCACCGCGAGATCGAGAAACTGCCAGACATCATCGACTATGACAGTTTCTCAGGGACTTCCATCCAACTCATCAATGCCGGGCCAGATGATCAGACGCTGATGTTTACTAACGGCTTTGGCTATCTATCGTGGTGGGACGTTGGCACGCAAACAGAACGGTTCAGCGTAGACTTTGGTGATGGGAGCGCTCAGGTAATTTATAATGCTGATGCCTCTCGCATGATTCTTTTCAATGACGACAGCGACATGGCCATCTATAGCCTGGCGAATGAGCCGCAGTTGGTCTATGCAGACGACGGGTTGTTCCTTGGGGAAACGGTCTCTGCCAGCGCAAACGGGGAATTCCTGGCCTATGTCTCACAGGATAGCGAGACCAACGCGTTCTTTGTACAGATCGTATCAGCGGATAATGGTGAGGTGGTGAACCGGATTGGACTGGCGAATTTCCCACAGTCTATCGCGCTCAGCCCGGATGGCAGCATCCTGGCGGAAGGGCGAGGATACAACGGAGCAGCGTCGCAAGGCGTGAATCTATGGGACGTGCGCAGCGGGCAGATGATCGCTGCCATGGATGGGGATATCAGCGCACCACAATTGCTCTCGTTTAACCCTGATGGATCGCTCCTGACATCGTTCGGTTCGAAGGTGAGCGTGTGGGGCGTCGCGCCGTAGGAAGAGGCTGTGTGATTGGGCCGCCAGGGAGTCGCGCGATTCCTTTCATAGATCGCTTCTGATATCAGGGGCGTCCGCCGTTTGCAGACGCCCCTGCCCTATTCATTATTCCTTCGCCAGATGAGTGCTCCCGATAATCCGCTGAATCTCCGCCATCGGAGCGACCCGAAGCGCGTAGTCGTTCAGCAATTGCTCGTCCCTCGTCCGACGAAGCCTTCAACGGAATCTGGCCGAGTTCTTGCAGATGTTCGAGATAATCACTCCGCGCCTGGCTTCTGCGTAACAGATAGCTCAGGACAATCGAATCTCCTCTGCCGCATCAACAGCCGCCAGATCAGTGAAGTCGTACGGTAACTCTATCAATTCAGTCCACTTTTCTAACCCCTCGCGGACTTCTGTCAGGAATGACTTCCAAGGCTCCGGCATGGTTTCGATGTCCTGGTCAACATCGGTAGTGGGGAAGCGCAGAGCGAGTTGAAAATAGTTCACCAGCGGCGTGACGAGAGACGATCCGATCACGTCCCGTAACTGTTCGTCGTGCCACATCAGGTCAGCGATTGGCGGGCTGATTCGATAATACTGCTCATAGAAGCGATCATAGTATTCAGCACCACCCCGTGTCTTTCTGATCACATCGTCCCGGACGTGGCGGAGGAAATCCACTTCTGGGGCCAGCGGCGATCCGTAGGCCGCCGTTGCGATGAAACATCGGGACGGGGTCGGGGCCGGTGGCGGCGGTGGCGACGCGAAGGTATACACGCTCTTGAAAAAGCACCAGATCGTCTCACCCGTTGAATACGTGACAGGTGTCGTGTGCTGTGGATCCGCGATGCTGAGCGACAGCGTAACGGTGTTGTTGTCGGGATAATTGGGATCATAGACGTGAATCGTCAGATCAGTGCCATCCAGCTTGTATCCCCAGGCCAGGACCTGGTGATTCATGCCCATTTGCAGGGGATCCAGTGATTTGATCTCAACCAGAGCCATGGTAGAGAGCATGCCATTGTCGATATCGGCCTGGATCTTGGGCCATTCCTCATTAATCATAATCCATGCTCGGCCATGCGGAGCCAACAATGCATTGCTCGCCACGGTCTCGTGATCGGGCAAAGCCGGATCCATCAGCCACATATAGGTTACGGGACCGGGTCCAAAGGGCGGCGTGGGCGTGATAAAGGGTGGCGGCGGCGGCGGGGGTGGGAGAACGAGGTTGAAGCTGTCGACCAGCCGTTTCACAAAGAAGTCGAAAAGCGGTCCTGACGAGGGGGGCGTCGTGTCGGGCCACAGCGCGGTTTTGGATTCAAAGAAATCCCGTACCGCGTAGACCATTCCGCCGCACAGTCCGTTGGAAGCATCGCCAATCGGTATATTTTGTCCCAGCACATTAATCGTCACGAGAGGGACGCTGGGAAACGCATTTGCAAAGTGAAAGCCTGATGTGCTTGGAGTGAAACCTGGGACTATCTTGATCGTAGCCATACGGGGCAACTCCTTTGGCACTCAATGAAGCCGGGCGAGGTTCTACTTGCTGGACAGAGGACTGATCCGACTGTATCTGCTTTAGCTCACATATTTCTATATTATATGCGATTTATTCAACATGGAAGAGAAGCGGGACAAAGAATCAAAAAAGGCGTCTACTGGTTGCAGACGCCCCTGCCCTATCTATTCCTTAAACCTGGATGAGTGCGGCGCATTGAGGAACCGATGGTAAACCCTATTTCAGCCTGTCGAAAATCACGCTCCAGATATCTCATAAGAATCAAAAAGGGCGTTCACTGTTCGCAAACGCCCCTGCCCAGGATCACAGGCTGTTAATGATGTCGTTGCCAAAGGGACCTTCTTCGGTTCTGACTGCGTCTTCAACTTCATCCCCAAACTTCGGCCAACGAACACAAGCGCCGCCAGGAGCATGATGATCAGAACCACTCCAATCACATACCATCGTTTCGTTATTTTGCGTGACTGGGCTTTAGGGTGATTGAGAAGACCTTCAAGAGATTGTCCACACTGCGGACAAATTGCTGCTTCATCTGATAGGGTCGCCTGACAATTTGGGCAGTTCATTTCCCCCCCGTGTTTCCTGAGCCGCATCTGACTCTTGCCATTGTACATGAGAATCAAAAGGGGCACCTGCCGGTGCCCTTCCCAGTTATTCCCTCGCGCGGATGCCAAGGCGCTCGACTACCGCCTCGCGTCCGGGCCATTCCTCGCGCAGCAGACCGTAATTCATATCGTCGTACCACTCGCCGCTGCCGTACATCATCTGGCGCAATCGCCCTTCGAGGGTGAAGCCGACCTTCTCCATCTGGCGCATAACGCGCACATTCACGCTCATCGTGCCGATCCACACCTTGCGCAGATCGAGCCAGTTGAAGCAGTATTCAACCAGCAGCGTGAGCGCGTCGGTCCCGTAGCCGCTGCCCCAGTAATCCGGCTCGCCAATGAGCGCGCCGAGATTAGCGAAGCGGTGCGTGGGCGACATCCAGTTGATGCCCATCTGTCCGATAGGCGTACCGTCTTTGGTCTGGATGCCAAAAGCCATTCCTGTATCGCGCCCGCTGTCCATATGTTCGATCCACTCCTGGACGTGCCGCTGGTGATCAGCTTTGGAGATCAGTGCCACATCGCCGCCGTTGGCCCACCAACCCGCCGGGCCCATTTCCCATTTCGGGGTGAGTTCCAGAAAGCGCTTGTCGTAAGGGACGAGATCAACCAGTATTCCTGTCAGCATCTATTCCTTCTTCGCTTGCAGGCCCAGTTTTTCGATGAGAGTCTCGCGGCCCGGCCATTCTTCGCGCAGAAGTCCATAACAGAGCATATCGACCCAGGTGCCATCGACAAAGGTATAGCCGCGCTGGCGACCTTCGAGGGTAAACCCGACCTTCTCCATCTGGCGGATGACGCGCGCGTTGATGCCCATTGTATTGAGCCACACCCGCCGCAGATCGAGCCAGTTGAAGGCATAGTCGATCAAGAGGGTGAGCGCGTCCGTTCCGTAGCCGCCGCCCCAGTAGTTCGGATCACCGATCATTGCACCAAGGTTAGCAGCACGATGGGTAGGTGACATGAAGTTGATACCCATATCACCAATTGGCGTGCCATCTTTCGTTTGAATGCCAAAGCTGATGCCCGATACTTTGCCCTGCTCAACCTCTTCCTGGCGCTCCTGCTGCCAGCGATCAAATGCGGCCTGGGAAAAGATTTCGCGGTTGCCGCCGTCGCCCCACCACCCGCCGGGGCCCATAACCCATTTCGGCATCGGATCGATGATCCGCTTGCCAAAGGGAATGAGATCAACCAGTAAACCGTATAACATAAGTGCCCTACTCTTTCTTGGGCGGCACGGCTTGCAGGCCCAGCCGCTCGATCATGGTCTCACGGCCCGGCCATTCGTCGCGCATCAGGCCGTACATCACGACATCGGCAAGCTGGCCGTTGGCATAGGTGCCTTCGCGCTGGCGGACTTCAAGTTTAAACCCGACCTTCTCCATCTGCCGCATCACACGCACATTCAGACTCATCGTCACCAGCCAGACTTTGCGCATATCCAGCCAGTTGAAGCAGTAGTCGATCAGCAGCGTCAGCGCGTCGGTGCCATAGCCGCCGCCCAGGTAATCCGGTTCGAAGATTCCCGCGCCAAAATTCGCCGTGCGGCTGTGATAGTCAATCCAGTTGATGCCGAAAAAGCCGAGCGGCTTGCCATCTTTGCTTAACACGCCGAAAGTCAGGCCGCTGTGCTCCTTCTCTGAGGAGAACCATTCCTGGTGCTCGCGTTCGACTTCGCCCTTGCTGGAAAATCCACGATCTCCCATGCTCAGCCAGAAGATCGTCTCACTGTTCCACCAGCGGTGGTCGTTATCCATAAAGGACTTGTTGTAGGGAACCAGATCGACCAGTAATCCTTCGAACATGACCATTACGATTTTGCCTTCAAACCAAGTTTCTCGATCATCGCCTCGCGGCCCGGCCATTCCTCGCGCAGCATGCCATAGGCCAGCCCATCCGCCGGAGCGCCATCGACCCACGTGGCTTCGCGCTGGCGGGCTTCGAGTTTAAAGCCGACCTTCTCCATCTGCCGGACGACGCGCGCATTAATGCCCATCGTCATCAGCCAGACCTTGTGCATATCCAGCCAGTCGAAGGCGTAATCCACAATGAGCAGCAGCGCATCGGTGCCATAGCCGCCGCCCCAATATTCCGGTTCGCCAATGGACGCACCCAGCATCGCCAGCCGGTAGTAGGGCACAACCCAGTTCATGCCGATATCACCAATCGGCTTGCCGTCTTTGGTCTGGATACCGAACATCACGTTGTGCGAGCCATGCGACTCGGCCCACTCCATGTGCTCCTGGTGGCGGCGTTTGAGTGAGGATTCGGTGAAAAACGGGCGATCACCAACCGTCGCCCAGAACCAGGCTTCGTTATTGCGCCACTTGTGTTCCAATTCCACATAACGATCACCGAAAGGAACCAGATCAACCAGCAGTCCTTCTAACATGGTGTTTTCCCCTTATACTGGGCGCGGCGGCTTAGCGGCTTAGCTTCGCACGCTGCACGCTAGCAGCGCCCCTACACTTTCGCCTTCAAACCAAGTTTGGCGATCATCGCCTCGCGGCCCGGCCATTCCTCACGGAGTAGGCCATAAACCAGGCCATCGACCCATTCGCCGTCCATCCACATTTCCGAGCGCGTGCGGCTTTCCAGCATGAAGCCGACTTTTTCCATCTGGCGCATCACGCGGGCATTCGCGGCGGTCGTGCTCAACCAGACTTTATGCAGATCCAGCCAGTCGAAGGCATAGTCAATGACAAGCAGCAGGGCATCCGTCCCATAGCCGCCGCCCCAGTAGTCCGGTTCACCGATCTTCGCGCCCAACATGGTGAAGCGGTGGTGCGGCACAAGCCAGTTGAGAAACATGCCGCCAATCGGTTTGCCGTCTTTGGTTTTCATGCCAAAGGCGATGCCCGCCTGCCCATGCTCTTTTTCTTCCAGCCATTCACTCATGTGCCGTTCCAGCGAAGCCCGGGTCACGAACCAGCGGCCTCCGCCGCTGCCCCAAAAGGCAGCCTCATTATTGCGCCATGTGTGTTCCAGATCGCGAAACACCTTATTGAAGGGAACCAGATCGACCAGAAGACCTTCGAGTAGCATGAGTTCTCCCTCTACAGCATTACAGGCGTGCGGTTAATCCCAGTCTGGTGATGAGTGCCTCGCGGCCCGGCCATTCCTCGCGCATCAGGCCATAAACCAAACCATCGACCCATTCGCCGTCCATCCAATTTTCGCCGTGAGCGCGAGCTTCGAGTTTGAAGCCGACTTTTTCCATCTGGCGCGTCACGCGGACATTGCTGGCAACAGTGCTCAGCCAAACCTTGCGCATATCGAGCCAGTTGAAGGCGTAATCGATCACCAGCAGCAGGGCATCAGTGCCATAACCGCCGCCCCAATACTCCGGCTCCCCGATCCGCGCGCCAAGCATGGCGAGACGGCTGAAGGGAACCATCCAGGTCATGAAAATGCCGCCAATGGGATTGCCCGCTTTGGTCTGGATTCCAAAGGAAAGAGCACCCTCGCCCCGTTCCTGTGCTTCAAGCCAGTGGGCCATCTGTTCACCCAGCCGCGCCTTAGTCAGGATGCGGCGATCCCCACCACTGCCCCAATAGCCCGCCTCGTTGGTGCGCCACTTATGTTCCAGGTCCCGATACACCTGATTAAAGGGGACCAGATCAACCAGCAGTCCTTCGAGCATGGCTTATTCCACCAGATCGCCGTAGCGCTTGTAGGCACGTTCCCGCAGATTCAGTTTTTCGACCAGTGCCTCGCGGCCCGGCCATTCTTCCCGCATGACGCCGTAGGTTACCGTGTCAATCGGTTCACCCCGGACAAAAGTCGCTTCACGGGCACGGCGTTCCAGCTTGAAGCCGCAGTGTTCCACGTTTTGCTGGGCACGATCATTGATGCCCATTGTTTCCAGCACGAGGCGGCGCAGATCGAGCCAATCGAAGGCGTATTCCATCAGCAGCAGCAGCGCGTCGGTACCATACCCGCCGCCCCAGTATTCCGGTTCGCCAATCCACGCGCCCATCCAGGCGAAACGGTGGTGATAGTTCACCCAATTCAGGCCGATGCCGCCGATAATCTTGCCGTCACGGGAACGCATCATAAAATGCACGCCCGTATAGCCGCGCTCTGCCCCGCCGCGCCGCTCTTCGATGATGCGATTGATGGCGGCGCGGGAGATCGGCCCATCTTCACCCATAAAGGCCCACAGGCGCGACTCGTTATTCCAGAACTGGTACATCTTGTCGTCAAATTCGCTGGTGTGAGGGACAAGATCGACCAGCAGTCCATGTAAGGTGGTCATCATGACTCCTTGAGTACAGGCGTTGGTGAGAGGGCGGGTTTCTGATACCCGCCCCGCAAGACATTGTTATTCCTTCGCGCCGTCTTTCTTGTCGTCTTTCTTTTCGGGCTTGGGCTTTGCTTCGAGGTCGCTCGGCTGCAAATCGAGTTCGGCTGCTTTCTTCTCATAGCCGGGCCACTCGCTTTCCAGCATGCCAAACATCTCGACATCAACATAATCGCCGTCGTAGCGGATGTGCTGGCGCAGCGTGCCTTCGTGCGTGAATCCTGCCCGCTGCAAGCGTTCAAGCGCGCATTCATCGAAGGCAAGCGCCGACGGCATCGACGCGGTGCATATTGCGCGTCTCGAAGCAGTAGCGAACCAGCATCAGCAGGCCGTCCAGCGCTTCGTCTGTCGCTTCGTAGCGCGTATCGCCCACGAAAACTGCCAGATCGATTTTGCGGACGCGCGACCATTCGTGATCGTAGATCAGGCCGCCGATGGGATCGCCCGCTTTGGTCTGGAAACCGATCAACCCGCCGCGCTCGTTCTTCTCCATCTTTTCGATGAACTTCTTGACGACTTCTTCCGCGTGCGGTTCACGCCGATCCCAAAACCGCGCCCGGAACCAGGGTTCTTCGTTCATCCACGTTTCCATATAAGTTGCGAAATCGTCCTCGAATGGGACCAGATCGACCAGTTTTCCTTCGATCATTTTGGGGATACTCCTTGCAGATGAGCTGGTTTTGACCGGCTAATAGGTGAACAATTGTAGTAAAGGGGGCCGTTCATTGCTAGTGTCAAAAAAAAGCGCCGCTTTGTCAACGGTGCTTTCCGCGCCATTTATTATACGCAGGGAGGGGACAAAAGGGATCAGTTGGGGAAAGTGTTTTGCTTAATCACGACTCGGAAATATCTTTGACCGGCAATCGCTTCGGGCGCGGCAAGCAGCAGGATCATCACCGTGTCACCTTCCATTTTGCCCGTTGGCAGCTTACTTACTGGAGAATGTTCATCTCTCGCGCGGAAGCGATGGCCTGGGTGCGGCTTTCCACACCCAGCTTGCCATAAATATTGTTGAGGTGTTTCTTGACCGTCCCCAGAGTCACGAACAGGCGCTCGGCAATCGCGCCGTTCGAAAGCCCTTGAGCCACGAGCCGCAGAATCTCAAGTTCGCGCTCACTCAGGGGATCGAGCAAGGTCTGCTTTACAGGCGCGGCTACACTACCCGTCCCTACATATCGTTCCTCGACAACAAGCAGCATCGACTCGAAACTGTGGGCCGTGCCGCGCCGCCGGGCCTCGGCAAAGACCTGGGGCGAGACCGACTTTCGACCAGAGCAAGCCAATGGCTGAAAACCTCTGTCCGCCAGCGATCAGACGCCGCATGGCTGTCGAGAAACCAGAGAAGTTCGGCGGCAAGCGCTTCTTCCCCATCGGTCAAGAGCAGCTGCCTGATCCCGCTCACGTTGAAGAGCGTAAAACTGGGCTGGGGCCGATCTTCGGTCAGAATTTCGCCTACATATCGCTTAAATCGATCCATGCCACCAGGATCGGAAGGTTTGAAAAAGTAATTTTGGCTTTTCTCGTGAATGATAGCACGGTAATACTGCCGGGCGCGTTCAAAATCGTGCTGAGCCAAGGCCATGTCGCCCAGCATGAGATAAGCATAGTTGACCCCTGAGAGATCACCCACGGCCCGATTGATCGGAATCGCGCGCAGATAACATTGCTCAGCTTCCGCGTAGTGATGGGCTTGTTCCTCCAGGATAGCCAGCGTGTGGAGGGGCCAGACAGACCCCCAGCCATCACCGAGCGCCCCGAACTGAGCTAGACTCTCGGTCAGATAATACCGGGCCTCTGCGGGCTGCTGTTCAAGCAAAGCGGTATGCCCCAGGATGAAAGTCATCCAGGCCACGCCCGACTCATCCGCTATCGCTTGATAATACTTCAGGCAATCAAGGTAAACGTTCACCTCTGGCCCAGTAGCCGAATGGACGTAGATAAAGAGCAGGGTGAAGGGAACCATCCCAGCGGGGCCAAAGGTTCGCAGCCAATCCTGAATAAAGGGGCAGAGGAGCCGTGAGCGGTCGAGTTGATTGCCAAAACCGTAAAACCAGGCTTGCAGGGTCACTAATGGTCCTACCAACTGGCCCTCGGGACAGTTGTCTACTGCGTGCGTGAATAACTCCCCGCCTTCTGTAAAACGGTTGCGGATATGAAGAAACAGAGCCAGACTATCGAGGGATTGGAGGATTTCCGCTTCCATCCTCTGCTCGACTGCCCAATTCCAAGCCGCCCGAATGTTATCGAATTCCTGCTCCATTGCCTTGAGTGCTGCTACCTGCCCCGGCCCTTTGAGTTGAGGGTCCAGGTGGTGAAGAAGGTTGTGAAATAAACAGCGTGGCGATCATGGGCGTCGGTCCAGTCCGCTGGCAGCATCTGAAGGTGTTCATCGGCATACTGGCGCAGCAGTTCATGGGTGTCATAACGCCCCACCGCATTCACCCGCAGCAGCGACTTGCTGACCAGAGAAACGAGCGTTTCCAGCGACGCCGCCCGCAACCCTTTCCGCGGCTTCTCGTGAAAAACTCCCCCGGAAAACCGCCAATCTTTTGAACACCGCTTGTTCATGGGCCGAGAGCAGCCGCCACGACTGCTCAAATACCGCGCGCATACTCCGGTGACGCTCCGGGATATTGCGCAGCGTGGTGCTCAGAAAATCCAGGCGCTGCTGGATTTCGTCGGCAATGAGCGAACAGGGCAGAGTCCATATCCAGGCAGCGGCCAGTTCTATTCCCAGGGGAATCCCTTCCACCAGGCGGCAAATGCGAATAACGTGGATCAGATTGTCATGCAGTGAAAAATCCGCCCGTACCTGGCGAGCGCGATCCGCAAACAATTGGACCGCCGCGTAGTCGTCGATCCGGCTGCCAGCGTCGTCCACCGGATACGGCAGCCCATCAACGGACCGGATCCATTCTTCGCGGAGATTGAGCACTTCGCGCGAGGTCACCAGGATTTTGATACGGCCTGCCGCTGCCAACAACTCAACTACCAGATCGCTGGCAGCGTCGATCAGGTGTTCAAACCCATCCAGGACCAGCAGTAGTTCTTTGCCGAAGAGATACTGAATGAGTAGTTGGCGTGGCAACTCCTGTCCGAAGGCAATCAATCCGAGGATATCATTCAATGCGGAAATCAGGAGGTCAGCGGAATGGATGGGAGTCAGCGGGACAAAGTAAACGCCGTCGGCGAACTGGTCGCTCTGCTGGTATGCCGCCTGAACAGCCAGCCGCGATTTGCCAATACCTCCGGGTCCAAGCAGGGTCAGGAGCCGGCAAGCGGGATCATGCATCAGGAGCGCAATCTCAGCCAGTTCGGCCTGTCTCCCGATAAACGACGTGGTCGCAGAGGGAAGATTGTGCATCACTCAACCCATTCGGAAATCCAATCCATGATTCATCGCTTGCGCATCATCCGAAAGGCGTTTTCGACCTTCTCGAAGCCGATATGCGGATAATACTCCATCGCTTCGGGAGCGGCAAGCAGCAGGATCATCACGGTATCGCCTAACGTCTGGCGCGTGATCTCGACCATCTCCCGCCCGATGCCCTGCCGCTGGTAGGCGCGATCCACCGCCAGATCGGAGAGATAGCAGCAGTAGACAAAATCGGTTAGAGAACGTGCCACACCGACCAATTTTTCGCCATCCCAGGCAGTGACGAAAAAACTGGCGTGTTGAATCATGCGCTCCATGCGGTCCAGATCATCCACCGGGCGGCGAATTCCAGAGCGTGTGAATACGTCCGCCAGATCAGCGCCCGAAATCGGCTTGTTCGTTTCGTACGTGATCATCCCACCCCTCTTCTCTTATTCTTTTCTTGCTTTTCTACAACCGCGCTCTCCGCGCTCTCCGCGGTGAGATTTTGCTTTTTTACGCTTGCGGCTTCTGCGCCATGATCACAGGGGGAGCCGTGCCCGCGCCAGCTAACCGCCCGCGCCAGTCGATCAGCTTACCTTGCAATCCCTGGCGCTTGGGAGCAGCCATCAGATGCAGGCCCGCCCCTTCGACCAACCCGCGCACCGCATCGTGATCGTCGTCTTCCGGCGAAATGGCATCGATCACTGCCAGCCACCCACCAGGACGCAGCGCTGCTGCGCCGCTTCCAATGTCGCCCGGTGAACGGATTCTTCATCTGAGCGTGCCAGCCCTTCCTGGTAGATCAGGAGATCGAATGCGCCGCGTGCCAGCGGCGAGTTGAGCGGATCGGCCTGGACGCGCAGATAGTGGGCAATCGGGAAGACGCCCAGCCCATACTTCGGCCCGGCGTAAGCATCGAGGGCGATGGTGGTAAATCCCGCTACGTCCAGCCCGTAGGCCAGCCAGCCCATGCCCGCGCCGATCACCGCCGCCTCGCCCACCGGCCCCACCGGGAGTTGGCCGTTCTGCCGCCGGATCACTTCGAGAAAGCGCCAGAGCAGCGCGGTTGCGTCGGCCTGCTGTGCCCAATACCCGTCAGGATACCCGCTCAGGCCAGTTTGCGGCAGGCTCTTAAATGCGCCTTCGTCAGGGGATGACCAGCCGCGCCGCGCGCTGTCCGCTTCATAAGCATCAGAAGCAGCGTCGAGTGCCAATCGCTGATCGGGAGTGGAGAGGCGTAAAATGCCATCCTCAAAGGGGTACATATGGGCTGGACTTCCGCTACAGCGGACGATCCCGCCTTCGCTGCGCAGCGACGTGCCATCAGCGGGGCAGGTGAGCAGCGTCCAATAGTTGCGGCCTCGTCCTTTGAATGAGCCGTTCTGCATAGGCGCGCCTTTCTAATCAATGCATAGAGATCATGCTGTATTACGCGCCCAACTGCCCATAGTGGTCTATATTTTCCCTGTATGCAATTTTGGACCGCGAACGGATGTAGGAGCGATTTTGTAATTAGAGCTAGTCAGGGTGTGCCGTTGACGTTTTCATGATTATCTTAACAGGATAGTGTTGTATTTTACGCCCTATTAGTGATTCTGGTTTTCCCCTCACTCTAACTATTGGGAAAAATTAGTTGATCACTTTGGGGGTGTTTTTTCTCGTGGCGATTCTGACACCCCACTTTTTTCGGTATGCTCACAAACGGTTTCCTAACGATGATTCTAACCCGTTTTTGAGCTTGGAAAGTGACCAATCACTCTTACAGAATGGGCGAAGCCGCTAAGCCGCTGCGCCCACGCAACGCAGCGCCCCTACGAAAGCAAATTTACGGACAGACAATAAGCCCAGTTAACAGCATAGCACAAATGTTCTATCCGTGTCAAGCGGTATGAGCTTGTGAGGTAGGATTGCTTTCGTCTTTGCCATTTCTCTACTTCTGAGAACGCCCGCCTACCCTACTGCCTCGCCGTCGTATGCCGCAGGACCATGATGAAGTGATCGCCCCACGCGCGGAACCCTCGCCGCGTGCTCCAACGCGCCTCACGCGCATCCAGCCGCTTAAAATGATCCACGTTCGCCGCGTAGAGTTCGTGTAGGTGGACGGGTGGCAGTAACAGCGGGAAAGCCCGCACCAATTCGACTGTAAAAAAGGGCTGAAAGGACTGGGCAAAACCTTTCGGTGTATAAAATTTGACGGGGGCCTTGATCCCCCCCACCCCGGCGCGCCCCTCGGCCCAATCCGGGCCGCGCTTCATCGTCTGGCCCGGCTTAAGTCGGCGCAAATTGTGCAGAATTTCGTAGAGGCAGTGGCGGCTCATCACCGTGACCACAAACGGTGCGCCCGGTTCCAGGCGCTCATGCAGCCCACGCGCGAGGCCCGACAGATCCGGCTCCGTGTTGAGCGTGCCCAGGCTGGAAAACGCCCCACCAAACGGTCCGCACTCGTCCAGCGATTCGAGCCGCCCCGCTGGCAGCGCGCGAAAGCTCACATCGCGGTTAAGTCCATACACGGCGGCTTTGGTTTGCGCCTGCCGGACCATCGCCGGGCTGATATCGATGCCCAGCACGCCATAACCCGCCTGCGCCAGGGACAGTGATTCCTCACCCGTGCCGCAGCCAATATCGAGCACAGACGCTCCTGCCGGAAAGATGGTGCACAACAGGGCTAATTGGCGTTCACGCAGCAGAGACACGAGCGCGTTGCCCTGCCCCCCGGTATGAGCCGGGCCATAGGTGGCATCATACGTTTTGGCGGCGCGGTCAAAGCGCGCTTCTAGCAGCTTATAGTGCTGCAAGATTTCAGTCTCATTGGTGATCATGCTCGCCTCTCTTTGTTGGGCGGATCAAGTGGGGCTGCTTCTGACAGCGGAGCGCGATGGCCCATCCACCAGAAAAGGATCACCGCCGAGGCCAGGATCGGCCCGACAGCCATCGCACAAAGGGCACGCGCCGCGCCAGACCACCCCACGAGGCCCAGCACGACATAGATGATCAGGGCAGCCGCAAAAAACACGAGCGACCAGCGCAGGCCAAGCTTGGCTCCCTGACGCCAGACATCGCTGCTCAACGGATTCGTATACCCCATAGCTCTATTCCCCACTCACCAGGGGCCACACCCACATATCGCCCCAAAAACAATCGGTTCCCGTGTCTTCATAATTCAGCAGTACCACGCCGACCCGCCCGGTCCCCGCCTGAACCGTTTCCTCGGTAGCCAGCGCCCCATTGATGTACAGCGCTACCCGGTCCCTCCGCGCGATGATCAGCAGGCGATTGGGGTTTCCGGTTTGCACGGCACGATTTTTGAGGTCGTAAACATTCATGGTCAGTGCCCCATCACGCGCCTGCACCAGACCAAAGCCCCCTGTTGTGTCCACATAGGCAAGATCCAGGTTCGCATCATCCTGCCAGCGGTAGACCACGCCGCAGCCGATGCTCTCGCCGTTGGTTGACAGGTTCACCGTCGCGCCAAACAGAAAGTCGGAATAGATCGCCTGATCGCTGCCCAGCAGATGGAAGAGCGTTTCCTGGTCCATCGAGGAGAGCAGTGTACTCTGCACGTAGAGATCGCGATCCTGAACGGGATCGATCTGGCCCGACGCCAGCAGTTCATCCTTGATGCGCCCCGGATCAGGCGAATCCCAGGTCGTCAGGGCCAGCGGCAGCCCATGATAGGTGCTCCCCAGGCGGGCCGTCACGATCACATCGTCAAAAAGAATCGTCGCCGGGTCTGCCTGCCCGGCGCGTGTGCCCACCAACAGCCCAACGCGCCCTGCTGTCGTCAACCGGTCATCGGTCAGCGTGCCGAGCAGCGCTCCGTTGCCGTAGAAGGAGAGTGTGTTCTCACGGGCCAATACAGCCAGCGTCCATTCCGAACCCGTGATCGCGGCTGTTCGAGGTCCAGGTTTGCAGGGCGAACTGCCCGCTGATATCCTGAACCAAAACCGTCCATTTTCCCTCGGTGTTGACCTTAAACTGGTACGACTGCTGCGCGTTGGAAACGCCCTGATCGCGGAAAACCAGCCCGAACTCGGCATAGGAGGTTTGCCCGTAGAGTTTGGCGCTGGCCTGGAAATAGAAATCTTTGAGCAGTTCGGCATCAGTGGGAACGACCATCTGCGCCGTACCCGATTGAATGACCCGCACCTGCAGACGGCCCTGCGCCAGTGAGACCGCCGAGGCAGTGGCGGGCGATAACCAGGGCGTATCTTCCGAGTCAAACGTTTCGTGGCGCACCACGCGGGCAAATCCCGGCGTCAGGGAGAGGCTGTACGCGCCGGAGGTCGTGCCATAGCGCGTGACCCGCACGGTATAGGTTCCATCTTCCGGCAGGGTAAAGCCTTCCAACCCGGCATCGCGCACCAGCGAGTCCAGATCGTCATTTTCCTGGATCGTTTCCCCAGCGGGATCAATCAGCGCCAGCACAGGATCCAGGTCACCAGAGCTACCAGCCGCGACAATGGAGATCACCTGGTTGGCCTGCCCGTCAAAGGTCCATGTTTCGGCGGGCGTGTCGTCATTGATCGTCCCGCTGCCCGGCTCAAAAAAGGTGATCGGGCGGGGAGTCTGGGCGTGCGCTGAGAATCTTGGGTGAAGCGCTGGAACCAGCAGCGCCGCGATCAGCAGCACGGCCCACTTGCGAAGTGTAGATTGACTCATGACCACTTTCCTGGATAGGCGAAACGTTTTCCTGGCCCAAAGTTTCGCCCAATCTCAGGCTGTACGCAACAAATCGCAGGAGTCAGCGAAGTCCCGTCTGTTTTTGTAGGGGCGCTGCTTTGCGTGCGGCGAAGCCGCTAAGCCGCCGCGCCCAGTTTTTGCCGCTTGCTGCGCCCGTTTCTGTAGGGGCGTATGGCAAGGCAACCGCAAGTTGCACACGCCCCCAGATCCACCCTAAAATTCCCACAGCCAGATGTTGTCCAACTGGCAGTAGGTGTAGGCGGTGTTGCCATTGTCGTCGGTAGACACATACATTTCCAGGGCAACATTCCCGGTATAGACTTCGAAGCTGGCCGACGCGAGCAGTTCCCCGTTGACATACATCCGCACGTCGTCTTCGTTCGCCACCACAATCACGCGGTTCCGCGCGCCCTGTCCGGGGTTAATGGCGTCCGACGTTTCCAGCACGCTGGCTGGGTGCAGATTGCCGTCGCTATCAAATTGGGCCAGGAACGCGTAGCCGTCCTCCGTGACCATCGCGGACGAAGACGAATAAACTCCCGACAGTTCAGACGTATCGCGGAAATGCATACCGCAGCCTGACATCGGGCCTGTGTTATCCAGGTGAGCGTCGAAAGCCAGCACGAAGTTGCGGAAGGTATTCCCCTGCCCCAGTGGGAAGTAGCTGTACCCGGCAGAGGACGTTTCACCGTAGCTGACCGGGATATCCAGCCCCATCGAGCCGCCAGAAGGAATCAGGCCGCCGCTTTGCAGTTCCGCAGACAATATCAGCCGGGTTATCGCTGGCCCAGGATTCGATCACCCCTTCCGCAGACGGCGGCGGAGCGATGGTCGGCGCGGGCGGCTTGGTTGGCGCGGGGATGGGTGTTGACGTGGCAGCGGGCACTTTTGTTGAGCTGCCCAGGCCAAATGGGATGCCCGCTGTGGGGCTGGGAGCCAGACCTACCGCGGGGGTCCCTTCGATCAGGCTTGCCATGTCGCTCTCCGGTTCAATCACGGTGACGAACGAGGCATCCGAAACCGGGACGGAAAGCAGCAGGTTATCATAATAGACCGTCAGCGTATCTTTTTGGCCCTCGGCTGTAGCAGCAACCAGACCAATCGCACCTTGCGGCAGGGCGGCCTGCGGATCGGTGACGCTGCCCACCCGTTCGCCGTTAAAGAACAGGGTGAAGGTGCTGCCCTCGACATACAGGCCGATGCGTGGAGTCGTATCGGTCACGTCAATCGCTGGCGAGACGGTCCAGTCCTGGATCAGGCGAAATTCGTCTGTCGTATAGTGGATCACCGCCCAATCGCCGTAGCTGCTGATCGTCGCGGCGTAGACTTCTGAAAAATCGGCGGTCATATGGAACAGGAAGCCATATTCAAAATAGGTCGGGCTGCCTTCCACCTCGACATCGGCCTCGGCGTAAAAGTCGGTCCAGTCGCGGCTGTTTTCCGGCTCGATATTGCCCAGTACGTTGGCCCCGTGGATTTCCATCCGCATCCGCTTATCGGTTACCTGAATCGTGCTGCTCTCGGTGTCCTTCGCTGCCCATTGCAGGCCGCCGGGTGTGGGCGGCAGATCGAAGGTATCCCAGTGTTCCAGGAGCGGGTAGCCGGGCATCAGCCGCAGCATATAAGCGCCCGATGTGTTCTCGACGCGCCGCACAGTCACCGAATAATCGCCCGTCACAGGCGCGGTCAGCGGCCCCGCCGTGATCCAACCGGGCATCCCGGCGACAGGTTCCCCCGACACGACTTGCTGGGCGTTGCTTACGAGCAGATCGGCCTGAAGGGTGGGTTCGATCAGTTGCAGTTGCAGGGAGTAGATCTGGCCCTCGTTAAGACTGAACTGGAACTGCTCCTCTGGCACATCGTCGCTGAGAGCGCTGTGGATGGCTGGGGTAAACATCTGGAGCAAATTCGTCTGGCGATCCGGCGCGGCATTTGATCCGCCTATCGGGATCGCCAGCAGGAGAAGTCACAATCAGGCCCGCGGCTGCGCGCCTGTAAGCCCAGGTTTTCATCAGAAACACTCACCGGACACCCCCGCCTTCAGGCGTGGGGAGGAAGGTGAGACTTCTCCTTTCAAGGATGCTATAATGGTTCACAAGGTCAAGACACTCTGCTCCGGCAGAGGAAACGGTTGTCGCACCTTACCAACTGAAGAGAGCAGGTTGCAGTGAGTAATCGTTCGCTGCGTAAAATCTTCACCGTCAAGCTGCGGCTTGGACTTTTACATCGACTTCGGTCGATGGGCGGCCGTCAATCCGCCAGACGTCTCGGATACCGGACTGGTCCGGTAGCGCCAGGGACAAGCCCCTTGCTTTAGCTAGGGGGTCATTGACCGCATTATCCTCCCCGTGAAGAGCCAACTCAGTCGGGCAAAACGATTGTGCTGGACGTCAGTCCTGCCTATTCCCAGCCGGGTGCATGGTCGCTCAGACCGTGCACCACAGCCCGAAAATCGTCTGGTTTTATCTCCGCGCCATTATTCCAACGTTCATCTTCCAGCTTGAGCAGTCGGCGCTGCTGGGCGGCAGCGCTCAGATCCGTATTGGATTGAGTTTCTTTGCGAGGACGCAGCCGCGTAAAGTTTTGGTAACCTGCCATTTTTTCGGCATCTTCGGGAGACATAAAGGTATAAAAGATGATATCGGTTTCGTCTTGCAAAAGCTGTGCTGCCAGGCAGAGCCATCCCTTTGGTACGCGCGTGCGCCGCTTGACCGTAAAACGCCACGCCTGCACGGAAAAATTCTGCGCCCACTGAATATGCCGTGTCTCGGCGGGTTTATGCCGCTCATCCACCAGCGCCACCCCGCCATCATCCAGCAGGGCATGGCGGCGGCTGGGAGCCAGTCGCTTGAGCAATCGCTCAGAGCCATAACCCACCGTCACCAGCACGATCAGATCGACCGGCAGAACGATACATTCTGGCGAAAGAGACCCATCCAGCGCCCGGCTCAGCACGGACAACAGGATAAGGTGGGCCAGCAGGGTCAGGCCAATCGTCAGAACGGGAACGAGAAAACGAACGGCAAAATGTTCGGTATCAACGGCGATACGGCGTTCAGTCATGATCTCCTATCCGTCTTTTTTGTCCGAGACGTCCGCGGCAGCAACGGCCTTGCTCTCGTCTTCGCTTGATGCACTCTCCGCCGGAGTAACCGCCGGAGGAATCACCGGAGCTTCCAGCGGGCTTTCCACCGGACTCTCAGCCGGGGTACTGACCGCCGGGGCACTGGCAGCAGGTGGAACCGGAACAACCGCAGCCGGAGGTGGAACAACCGGAGTTACAGCGGCAGGCGGCGCTGCGACCGGAACGATCGCGGCGGGCGGCGGAACTGCCGGAACCACGGCAGCCGGAGGTGGTACAGCCGGAAGCGAACCCGTCTGGCGCGGCGATTGCCACAATCCGCCCCCGACCCGGCCCAACATCCGCTCCACTTCCCGGCGCAAGCGCATCGTGTCGAACGGCTTTGTCATATATAAGTCTATTTCACTACCCGCAAAGGCTTGCTTCCGTTCAGCTTTTTCGCGCAAAACGGACAGCACAATGATGGGGATTTTGAACGTATCGGGGGAGGTTCGAATGGCGTCATAAATGTCCCAGCCATTCATTCCTCCCGGCATCATCACGTCCAGCACGACCAGATCCGGTTTCAGAGACCGGACAAGAGCCAGGCCGTCGCGCCCATTATCTGCCGCATGAATCTCGATTTCAGGATTCCCCAGCACAATCCTGAGCAGTTCGGCAATTTCTGGCTCGTCTTCAACGGAAACCACTTTAAAAACCATCCATGCCCTCCATTTTTACCAAAATTCCGGCCCACGTTCGGTCCGGTTGGCTTGTCTTTTAGGATAACACGTTTTGGTTTTTCCTGAGAACTGTGTGCAGTTTAACCAATTATTTTGGACAGGCCCGGATGGGGCGTGTATAGTCCTGAAAATAGGGCGTTACTGGAGAATAGCTATGCCGACCGCACCTCTGACCATCGGGATCGAAGAAGAATATCAGATTATCGATCCCGACACGCGCGAACTGATGTCGTATGTTCAGCAGATGATGAACCAGGGGCGTGTTGTCCTGGGCAATCAGCTCAAGCAGGAATTTTTGCAGTCGCAGATCGAAGTTGGCAGCCACATTTGCCGCAACGTGCAGGAAGCCCGCCAGGAGTTGGTTCGCCTGCGCCGGACGGTGAGCGAACTGGCTGCCAGCGTCGGCGCGCAGATCGCGGCAGCGGGCACACACCCCTTTTCCCAGTGGCAGAACCAGCGCATCAGTGAAGGCGCACGCTACGATGATCTCGCCAGCGAAATGAAGGATGCGGCGCGGCGGCTGTTGATCTTTGGCATGCATGTGCATCTCGGCTTCGGCAAAACTTCTGAAGCGTTTGACCTGATGATCGATATTCTCAACCAACTGCGTTACTTCCTCCCGCATATCCTCGCCTTCAGCACGTCGTCACCATTCTGGCATGGGCGCGACACGGGCCTGAAAAGCTACCGCAGCCTCGTCTTCGAAAATATGCCGCGCTCCGGTATCCCGCCGCAGTTTTCCAGCTTTGCCGAATATGATCACTACATCACGGTGATGGGCCGCGTCGGAACCCTCCAACGCTCGAATGACATGCAAAAGCCCTCGGCGCTGGGCAATATCATGTCCGCCGATCCAACGAAAATCTGGTGGGATGCCCGCCCGCACCCGAACCTGGGCACGCTCGAAATCCGTATCTGCGACATGGTGACCCGTATCGATGACGCCGTTGCTATCGCCGCGCTGATCCAGGCGTTGGCTGCCAAGCTGATCAAACTCCGCAATCAAAACCAGTCGTGGCGCATCTACCGCAGCATGTTTATCAACGAAAACAAATGGCGCGCCGTGCGTTACGGGCTGGATGGCAAGCTGGTCGATTTTGGCCTGGAAACCGAAGTTCCCATGCGCTTCCTGGCGAACGAACTGATCGAACTGGTGGACGACGTGGTAGACGATCTCGGTTCCCGCGCCGAAGTGGAGTCGATCAGCACTATTCTGGAATGTGGAACCAGCGCGGATCGCCAGTTGCAGGTCTATCGCAAGGCGCTGTCCGGTGGAGCCACTGAACAGGAAGCGATGTTCGCCGTGGTCGATCATCTTGTCGTTGAAACGGCGGAAGGCTGGCGGCGCACGAACGGCGCGAACGGTCAGGCGTAAAACCCCATCCCCCTCCAAGGGGAATTTTTTTCCATGCGAGGTTTCCCCATTCGTGATATGCTTAAACACGATGCTGCCGAAAATTGTTGGGGAAGGATATGCTGAGCATGAGTAGTGAATTGGCTCCGTTGCGCGTGGCGGTAATCGGGACCGGTTTTGGGGCGCGCGTTCACATTCCGGGCTTTTTGGCCCACGCCGAAACTAATGTGGTGGCGCTGTGCGGCGCGTCGGAAGATAAAACGCGTGATATCGCCCAGCAGTATGGCGTGCGGGCCGTTTACACCGACTATGAACAGATGCTGGTTGACGTTAAGCCGGATGTGGTCAGCATCAGCACGCCGCCCAAACTCCACTATGATATGGTGATGGCCGCCCTCCAGGCAGGCGCGCATGTGATGTGCGAAAAACCCTTCGCCATGACCAGCGAACAGGCCACCGAAATGTGCGACGAAGCAGTCCGTCTCAAGCGCATCCACGTCATCGATCACGAATTCCGCTATTTGCCTGCCCGTTATTATCAGAAAGTGCTGGTTGACCAGGGATACATTGGGGAACCTGTCCTGCTCGAAGCAACGGTGATGACCGGCATGCGCTGGGACCCAATCCGCCCCTGGAACTGGTGGATGGATGCCGAACAGGGTGGCGGAGTCCTCGGCGCGCTCGGTTCGCATTTTATCGACGCGTTCCGCTGGCTGTCCGGGCGTGATGTGCGAGCCGTAACCGCCCAGTTGAGCACAACACCGCAGTACAAAAAGCGTCCTCTCGCCGATGGCAGCGACCGGCGCGACGTAACCAGCGACGACAGCGCAACGGTCATACTGGAAATGGACCATAAGCGGAGCGACAAGCAAACCGACAAGCCGGGCAGCGGGCTGCGCGCGGTAATCAACCTGAGCGCGGTGGCAGGTGGCGAAGCGATGCGGCTGGCCGTTCACGGCACAGAAGGCGCGCTTGTGGTCGAAGACGATCTGCGGCTGTGGGGCCGCCGCCGGGGTGAGCCGCTCAATCTGGTCGAGATTCCGCCCGAATATGAGCCGCCGCTCTGGATCCCTGACGAGAATCTGCTGCTGGGGCCGTTCATCAAACTGGTCGGGTTAATGGTCGATGCCATCCGAGAACGCCCGCTGCTGCCGCTGCCGAACTTTGCCGATGGCGTAGCCGTCCAGCGGGTGCTAGACGCGGCGCGCCTGTCCAGCAAGGAAGGAAGGCGCGTGGAAATCGGCAAATAGCGGCACTACAATCTTTGTATTGCTCGGTTATTTTTGCTCCCCGGAGTCGCTATGAGAACACGAGTTATTTTTGTTACCAGCCTGATTCTGCTGGCAATGCTTATTTTAACTGCGCTGGTGTCTGTTCAGGCAGCGCCGCCACTACGCCAGAATGATCTGCCCTCCCCCACTCCCGAACCCAAAGAAAACACGCCTTACACGCTGGAAACCGTCGGCGGTAACGCCGATCCAATCGTTTTCCCTGGCGTGACGATGGACCCATTCACCCTTGGCGATACAACCGTCACCTCGCTTTATCCCGATGGCATGTCGTTTTCGGTCAAAGTCGAGTCGACGGGCGGCGACATTCAGGACGTGATCCTGTTTATGACGCTGGCTCAGGGCTACCGGAAACCGCCAGGTCGCCGAATTGAATGCCGAGACGGGCGAATGGGTTGCTCGCCTGTGGGAAGGCGGATCATCACAGCCCGCCTGGACCCACTTCGATTTTCACTGGCGTGTGCGCGATACGTCGGGCGCGTCGATAGACACCGATCCCCAGCCTATCGATTATTGGGATCCGACTCGCCCCTGGTTCCGCATGGAAAGCGATCATATCATCGCCTTCTGGTTCGGCTTTGGCGAGGATGATCCGGACGCCATCGCGCAAAAAATGGCCGATGTCATGGAATCAACCCATCAGCGCCGCGTCGATGCCTTTGGTCGCGAACTGAGCTACAAGCCCGTGACGGTCATTTATCCCAGCCAGGAAGCATTGGGCGAAACAACCGGAACTGGCGTGACCAATACGCGGGCGGCGGGCTTCACCAGCAGCGAACTGGGCATGAGTGTCCAAACTCTGCGCGGTAATGACTATGCCCCCGGACAGGAAAACTGCGTCTGGTCCACCAAGCCGGAAGACTGGACGATGGAGCGGCGGATCAACACGATCTACAGCGTGACCTCCCACGAGATCGCCCACCTCTACCAGTACGATGTTCTCGGCGGGCCGCTGGGGCCGGAATGGTGGCAGGAAGGTCTGCCCGACTTTATGTCCTACGCTGCGGGCAATTACGAGCAGCGGCTGCGGAATCTGGCGACCTTGCAGGATATCCCCAGCCTGCTCACCGAAGTGGGCTGGCGGCTCAATCAGGCGGACGGCTGTTACGCCCTGTCCTACGATATGGGCGTCTCGTTCATCAATTTCCTCTATAACAACTACGGCGGCATTGAGGCCATCCACCAGATGAACGTTATGATGTATGGCGGCAAATCCGTTTATGAGGCTACTGAGGAACTGACGGGCAAGAAGTTCCTCGATGTTGAGAACGAATGGCGCACCTACCTGGGCTACCAGCCGCTTTCCCTGGCGGACGTTGATCCCGCCTCCGCTCTGGAACCGCCCATCGATACGACGATCCAGGCAGGCGATACAATCACCCTTCCGGCGACGCCGTTTGCGGTCAACATCTACGAAAAGCCGGGGCCCAACCAGTTGGGTAACGGGCAGTGCTTCGCCAATACACCGATTGACATTCTCAAGGTCGGCAGCCTGGACGGGGTCGATTATTACCAGATTGACTGCATGGGCATGCAGGGCTGGATGACCCGCGACGAACTCGTCGGGCCGGGGAACTGACCCCCAACATCCGCCAACGCGTAGGGGTAGGGCTTGCCCTACCCGTTTTTTGTAGGGGCGCTGCTTGCCGCGTCTGATTTGTAGGGGCGTATGGCAATACGCCCGCCGGATTATCTACAAAATAATACGGACGGGGCCAGATGAAACTCCTCTCCGATTGGTTTTGCAGGGGCGCGCCGTAGCCGTAGCACGCTGGCACGCGCCCCGTGTTTTTTACATCCCGAATGAGTGTTCAACTACGCCGGGCAGCAAAGAGTAGATCGACCTCCCCAGTCGGCTGTTGAGAGTGCGGATATTCTCATCCGACGCGCGAATGATATCGCTGAGGCTCTCCGACAAACAGCCGTAGCGCATGGCAGCGCGCAGCATCCGTTTTTCCATCAGCACCCAACCATCAGGCAGCGATATCACATCACAAACCTGGATCAGCCAGTCATACAGGTCGAATCGCAGATCGTTGAGGATCGGCACAACGAAGGCTATTTCCGCATCCGTGAGCAGTCCTTCACGCCGCCACGAGTCAGCATGAATGACCGGGAAATCGTGAGTTAGGGCCGTGCGCGCACAGTCTGTATAGCCCAGATCGTTCAGATAGCGGTACCCGGCGATGCTGTGCCGCTTCGGAGCAGGATCGACGCACTTGCCGATATCATGCAGCAGGCCGCAGACAAAAGCCTGTTCTGGGTCCATTCCATCCAGCCGGGCCGCGATAATCTCTGCCGCCTCGGCTGTGCGGTTACAATGCCCGCGCCACAGTTCGCGATCAAAACCGGGAGTGCTCACCACACCCTGATAGGCCGTTTCAAATAGGTTGAGTGCATCAGATTTGGAGGGGATTCACCTTTGTTTTCCCACAGTCGGTGAGCCTCTATCTCCGCGCCAACGGGGATAGGACCCGTGTCATTTCCCCAAAATGCGGGCCAACTCAAACAGCTTCGGATCGAGCGGCTTCTTTTTCGCCGCGACGTCATCGAGCGATGTGGCGATATAGTCACCCTTCAGCAAGCCGACCAGCACACCCGTGTTACCCGCCGCCAACTGTTCAATAGCACAGGCTCCCAGGCGCGTCGCCAGGAGGCGGTCAAATGCGCCGGGCATGCCGCCGCGCTGCACATGGCCGAGCGTTGTCACGCGGATATTAAACCCAGTCTGATCGTGATGCTCTTTGAAGTGAGCAGCAAGCATCTCGGCGTTATATTTCGCACCCTCGGCGACCACGACAATCGCGTGAGCCTTGCCGCGCTCATACGTGCTGCGAATGATATCGGCTAACGCTTCGGGAGGCGTCTCAACTTCGGGAATCACAATCGCCTCGGCCCCTCCCGCGATGCCCGACATCAGCGCCAGGTAGCCGCAGTCGCGCCCCATCACTTCGATCAAGAAGGCGCGCTGGTGAGAAGAAGCCGTTACTTTCAGGCGGTCAATCGCTTCCAGGGCGATATTCAGCGCCGTGTCCACCCCGATGGTGATCTCCGAGCCGTAGAGGTCGTTATCAATCGTGGACGCGATGCCGACCACCGGGAAGCCCATTTTGTGGAGGGCGTTCGCGCCTGTCTGCGAACCGTTCCCGCCAATGACAACCAGCGCCTCGATCCCCTGCTGGTTCATCTCGCGGATCGCCAGTCTGCGCACGTCTTCTTCTTTGAATTCCGGGCAGCGGGCACTGCCCAGCACCGTACCGCCCTGCTGGATAATGCCGCCGACGTCACGCGCGCCAAGCTGATGGTAATCCCCGTTGATCAGGCCCTTATAGCCGTGATGGACGCCAAAAACCTCCTAGCCCTTGTCCAGCCCGGTGCGGACCACTGCGCGGATAGCCGCGTTCATGCCGGGAGCATCGCCGCCGCTCGTCAACACAGCGATTCGTTTCATGTGCCAAAATTCTCCCTTGAAGGTATCTCACCGCAGAGTGAGCGGAGAGCGTAGAGAAAAAATGACTTCACCGCAAAGCCAGCCGTGCCTGGACACGGCACAACAGAGAGACGAAATTTTCCTGTTTTTCCTCTGTTTTGCTTTTCCTTTGCGCCCTTTGCGTTCTTTGCGGTGAGATTGTTCTTTTTTATTCTTCAAGGAGCACAAAGGAAGCTGCTACCAGATGTCCCAATTCTATTCCTAATTAGCGCCTTTCCCCAAAAGGCCGTTCCTTTTTTGACGATCTGTGTTCTAATACAGGCAATCCCATGTGCATTCCGTAAGGAGGACCGTATGGCGCGTGCTAAACCCGCAAGAAAAAATGCGGCAATCAAGAAAGAATCCAAACCATCATCCTGGCATATCAATGAAGACTGGCTGGCTACAGCAATTGGACTGGCCCTTATTCTATATATTCGCCTGGGCGATGTGACGGTAAAATGGCCTGTTTTTGAGTGGTTCAAGAAGTAATAAGGGGCGGGAGATATGGCAACAAGAGCACAGGTTATGACCTTTGTAGCGCAGCCGAGAACCCGAAAATGGATGGGGTTCGCGGTTGGCTCACTCCTGCTTATCGCGCTGACACTGTTGGTGGCCGAACTGGACCTCGCTATCAGCCAGCGTTTCAGCGATATCAAAATTAGCGGCAAACATCTTTCAAAAAACCCCTTTGAATATCCGCTGACCGCCGTAGTGATCGGCTTGATCGCCAATGTCGTGCTGCGGCTGACCAAACTCTATGATTTTGTCCGGCCCGCCATCCGCACCGAACTCTATCTGAAAATCGGCGTGGTCATCCTCGGCACGCAGATCGCGCTCGGCGATCTCGTTGAGAAGGGCGCGGGCGGTCTGGTCCAGGCACTGATCATGGTGACGTGCGTCTTCTTCTTTACATGGTGGCTGGGTGGGCGCTTAAAGCTGCCCAATACTCTGCGTGCCGTGATGTCTACCGCCGTGTCGATCTGCGGCGTGTCGGCGGCAATCGCGGCGGCGGGCGCGGTCATGGCCAAGAAGGAAGAAGTGACCTACATCACGACCCTGGTCATCATCACGGCGCTGCCCCTCATGATCCTGGCCCCCATGATGGCCGATGCGATGGGTCTGCCCGCCGATGTGGCGGGTGCGTGGTTTGGCGGCAACATCGATACTACCGCGGCAGTCGTCGGCGCGGGAACGCTGCACGGCCCCGAAGCCCAGAAAGTCGCGACCGTCGTCAAACTATCGCAGAACGTGTTAATCGGCTTCGCGGCGTTCGGCCTGTCGCTCTATTTTTCGCTGGTCGTGGAGCGCAAGAAAGACAAGCGCCCCAGCGCCAATGTCATCTGGCAGCGCTTCCCGAAATTCGTGATCGGCTTTATCCTGGCCTCCGTCCTGGCCTCGCTCGACTTTTTCGACAAGGCCACCGATGTGGTCAATCTGAAGCTGACCATGCAGTGGTTCTTCGCCCTGGCCTTCATCTGCATTGGCCTGGATCTGGCGGTGGGCGAACTGCGCAAAATGGGCTGGAAACCATTCTCGGTTTATATGGCGGCAACCGTCTTTAACACCATCCTGGCCCTGTTTGTGGCCTGGATGATCTTCGGCGTCCTCGGCGCGTAGCTATTCCTCTCTCCATGCAATGCGGAGAGGGTCTACGGCACATAACACATCAAATAACTGGGCGCGGCAGCAAAGCCGCGCCATTTTGTTGTACTCCCGATGGGATACGCAGGTTCTCCTGGCGCATAATAGCGGATCGAGCGAATGTCCATATCCGGCGACAGATACGGATGAGTATCACTGCGTGTCGCGGTCACTTCGATCAGGCCATGCGCGAAATAGAGCGAGACGACCACCGTCAGGGGATGTTGGCGGGCGTGCAGCGTCAGATCGTTGGCAAAACAGCCCACGTGGTCCGGCGGGCCATACACCCGGATCACATCGGCCAGCCGCAGCGATTCGGTAGCGGTCAGTTCGAACATCATGGCAATATCGTCGCCGTAGTCGGTGGCATAACCCAGGTACGGCGTGAATTGGATCTGCTGCAAAAAAGCGTCCCGCGTGACGCGCCCAGGCATCAATCCCTGCCAGCACGGTTGATCACAATCCCCCGCTTCCAGGTACGTCGGCGGATCATGTCGATGCCGCGCCGCTGCCCGCGCCCCGGCAATCAGCCCCACACAGCCGATCAATAAGAATTCCAACCCACGCCAACAACCTGAGCATATTTTCTTGTTTTTCTCTTGTGTCTCTCCGCGCTCTCCGCGGTGAAATTCTTTTTCCCCTTTGATACTACCAATTATACGCCGCTTGCGATCCTGCCCGGTCAGGGCGACAATAACGCTGTACGCGGATCAACCTGGAGGTATGTCTTGAACCTGTGGGCCATCACGGCGCTCGCTGTCGCCCTGATCACCGGCAGCGAACTGGTCCTCAATCCGGCTTCTCGCTGGCGGAGCGATCTGCGCCGCCTGCGCCGGGCCGTGCTCTACCACCCTGCCCCACTCTACGCGCTGATCGAATGCGGGGTATGGGTCTTTGCGCTGGTCTCCCTGGCCGATCATCTCAGCAACCCGCGTGACAGCACCACAGGGCGCATCATCTGGGGTATCGTCGTCGGCCCCCACGAGATTGGCCACTATCTCTGTTTGCCCTTTGGCCGCACGATGAACATTGCCGGGGGTTCGATCTGGCAGGTGATCATTTTTCTGGTGCCCGCGCTCTACACCTTTTACCTGCGCTTCGAGATCACCACGTCGCTGTTTTTCTGGACAATGACCGGGCACAGCCTGATCAACCTGTCGATCTATGTCGCCGACGCGCGCGCCCGCGCTCTGCCCTTGTTGTTCGGCATGGGCAAGGATCGCCACGATTGGTGGAATCTACTGGGACACTTTCACGCGCTTCAATACGACACATTGGTTGCAGCATTCATGCAGGGATTGGGGGCTGCATTGATTGTCCTGTCAGTGGCGCTGGGGCTCATCACGGCATGGCTGCTGCCCCGCCGTGAACTCTCCCGGACATGGGAAGCCCGGCGCTTTCATGGTAACCTGTTTCGCGATATGGCGCGGGTTGTGGCTAAGCCGCCGCCTCCCCCGCCGCCACCCTCAGCCGAAGAAGACCTGCCGCCCGATTATTTTTTCTGGGACGCGCTTACGCAGAATACCGCCGAAACGAAACGCGATAATTGACCGTAGGGCAAAAATCGCTACACTCTCAGTATAGTCAGGCGCTGCGTGCGCCGCGTGGAATCGCCAGGGCCGAATAATAATACAGAGGGAGATTATCCCCGATAAGGTGGGCATATGGACGGAGATATTCAAACAAGACTGCAAGCGATGAGCCAGTTAGAAGGTCCGGAACCTCTGGCAGCACTGCGGCGGCTGGCCGTATGCCGGGGTGGGTGGAGTTATTCGACAGCGGGGGCCATTCTCGATCTGAAAGAAAACGAGGATCGGCTGGCTCAACTGTTGGCGACGCTCCAGAAATACCAGTTGATCACCTGGCGCGTGCTGCCCAACGGACAAACTCGCTACGACATCGATCCCGAAACGGTAGCAGCGGTTGGCGAAGACAGTACGGCGCGTGCGGCCCATTTCGCCACCTTTGAAGAACTCGTGCGCCAGCACGACGACGTGTTATTAGCCGACGAACACGACAACCTGAACGCGGCGTTTGAATGGGTTGTCGCTGAAAAGAACGCTTCAGGGGCCTACTGGTTCTATAATGCCTGCTGCGATTTCCTCTCGCGCCAGGGGTGGGTCGAGCAGCGCATGGAATGGCTGGAACGGGTGAGTAAGCTCATTGAGGCAAACCCCGACGCCTATCTGCAAGCCGCCGTCCAGACAAGCGCGGGCAATGCCTACTGGTCCTATCCACATGGGGATCGCGCTGCTAATCTGCACAAGGCCGTCGATGCCTATCAGGCGGCCCTCACCTATTACACCCCGCAAAACGCGCCGCTCGCCTATGTGACGACGCAGCGTAACCTGGGGGCCGTCTATCGCGCCCTGGCTCAGGTCGAGGAGCGCTCCGATAATCTGCACCGGGCATCCGCCGCCTATCAGACCGCGCACGATCACTGTCCTGACGACTGCCCGCCATCCGAGAAGGCTATCGTGCTGCACGGGCTGGGAATGTCTCTCTGGGAGCTATCTCGCAGCGAAAACCGGACGGATAATCTCCACCGGGCCGAAGCCGCCTTCCGCTCCGCTCTCAGCCTCTGGACGCCGCAGACCGCCCCGGCAGAATATGCGACAGCGCTGCACAACCTCGGCACGACCCATTATGATATGTCCGAATCCGAGGATCGCGCCGTGAACCTCGGCAAAGCGATCATGTCTTATCGTGAAGCGCTCGACTACCGCCGCCCCGAAAATGTGCCGCTTGAATATGCCATGACGCAGAACAACCTGGGCGCGGCCTACCAGCGTTTAGCCGATATCCAGGACGCCATCGGCAATCTGCGCCGGGCAGTGTCCGCCTACAAAGAGGCGCTGCACTATTACACGCCGGAGACAGCGCCGCTGGCCTATGCCATGACGCAGAACAATCTCGCCGCCATCTACCGTAATCTGGCCCATTTTGAAGATCGAGCAGAAAATCTGCGTCACGCCGTTTCGCTCTACAAACAGACGATGACCTACTACACGCCGCAGTCCTCCCCGCTCGATTATGCCATGCTCCAGCACAACCTTGGCGTGGCTTACGCGGAACTGGCGATGGAAGAAAACCATCAGGCCAACCTGGAAAGTGCCGTTGCCGCCTACCGCGAAGCACTGAACTATCGCCAGCCGGACAGCGCGCCGCTCTCCTATGCCATGACGCTGCGCAACCTGGGGATCGCCCTGGAAAACCTGGGCGACATGAACGAGGCGCACAACTGCTGGTACGACGCGGAGCGGGTCTATCGCCAGTTGGGAGTCAACGAGCAGGCCGACCAGTTGCTCAGGTGGATCGAACGCACCGGGGGAAAGCGTGGCCAGCGTTGACGGCCACCCGCGCTGGCGACAGACAGGTATTCTCTGGTGCGGCTGGCTGATCCTGCTCCTGATTTTCCAGCAGATCGTCTGGGCGCGCTTCACGCTCAGACGCCCTGATTATGCTCTATCCCTGGACAGGCGATATGACGCCGGGTTATGCCAGCGGCCCGGACACTGGCCCCTGGTTTTATGCCCGCTGGGACAGCCCGCGTTATGTGAGCATCGCCCGCAGCGGCTACAGCGGCGGCGATCTGGCTGCCTTTTACCCGGTCTACCCGCTCCTGATCCGGATCACCTATCAGGCCGTTGTTCATCCGCTGGGGCTGGACCACAGGTGGAACAATCACCCTGACAGCGGTTATGCCCTGGCCGGGTTGACCGTATCGTGGAGCATGTCGCTGCTGGCCGTGTTGGCCCTGGATCGGTTGGCGCGGGATCGGCTGGGTCCGGAGGCAGCGCGGCGCGCGGTATTTTACCTGCTTATCTTCCCCACCGCGTTTTATATGGCCCAGGTTTATACCGAGGCCACCTACCTCGCCCTCTCGCTCGGAATGCTGGTTGTTCTGGATCGCAGGCGCTGGCTTCCGGCGGCGATCCTGGGCGGAATCGCCACCCTGACCCGTGCCGTTGGGCTGCTGCTGGTGATTCCCTATCTCTTCACGTGGCTAGATGACTGGTGGAATGGACGACGCCCGCCCCGCCTTGCCCTCCTCGGCGCATCAGTTCCTCCGCTGGCCTTCTGGGGCTGGGATCGCTGGCTGGACGCGCACGGGCAGAGCAGCGCCGCCGCCTACCGGACTTTTGGCCGTGAAGGTTTTGGATGGCGCGGGCTGTTTAATTTTCTGAGCGACGCGGCCTACATTTTTAAGGAACCGAACGCGGTCCATGTCGCGCTCGATCTTGGCCTGTTTTTGCTCGCCGCATCGTTTTGTCTGCTGGCGCTGCGCCGCTGGCCCGGCTTGGCGCTCTATGGGCTGGGCACGCTTGTTCTGCCCCTCAGTTCGGGCCAATTGGAGAGTATGAACCGCTATGTCTTGGCCGCCGTGCCAATCTTTCTGGTGACGGCGCAGTGGGGCCGCCATCCCGCGTTCGACAGGCTCTGGACGGTAGGCTCTCTACTTCTATTCGCCTTTTACACGGTGCTCTATGTCCACGGCTTCTGGGTCGGCTAATGCTCCCGCCCCTCCCTCGGATTCCGTAGGGGCGCTGCTTGCCGCGCCCGGCCCTTCCCCATCGATTCTGTAGGGGCGTATGGCAATACGCCCGGCAATACGCCCGCCGGGAGGAGGCGCTTTTATGAAATCACCGCCCTCTGGCTCGGCTGGGTGATCATCGTGCTGCTCTTCCAGGCCGCCGCCGGGATGCGCCTCAACGTGGTGGGGCCGGATACCGCCTATGGCTGGACGCACACCTATTCCACCGATCCGCCGCCAACAGGGATCGGGTTGTCACATGTCCGGTGGGGTTTCTATCACTACCTGAGGTTGGCCCAGGCGGGGTATCATCAGACGGTGGATGGAGCCTATATCCGGCCTACCCGTTTTTGACGCGGATTGTGGCATTAGGATTCATCGATCCGCTGCGGCCCGGTCCAGCAGATACTCGACGTGTACGCAGCGGGCGGCTTGGCGGTGTCCCTGGTCGCGTCGCTGGTTCTGGTCTGGACCATGTTTGCCCTGTCCAGAGAGCTGTTGGGCACGGACGAGGACGCGCTGCGGGCAGCGTTTTATCTGCTGATCTTCCCGACGGCGCTGTTTTTGACGCAGGTTTACACCGAGTCGCTCTATCTCGCCCTGTCGACGCCTGCCCTGCTGCTCATGCAGCGGCGGCGCTGGTGGACGGCAGGATGTTTGGCGGCGCTGGCAACTCTCACCCGCCCCACCGGACTCCTCCTGATCGGCCCGATGGCGGTATACTGGTGGGCAGATTGGCACGGCGAGACCGTAAGCGCCCGCCGCGCCGGGCCTGGATCGCCATGCTGCTGCCGTTGATCGCCTGGATGTCGTTCGCGGCGCTGCTGCGAACCGTTGGCCTGAGCGTGGCGGAGGCCGAGCGGTCCTATGGGCGCGTGCTGCTGCGACCGGGCAACGTGCAGATTATTCTGAATGACCTGGGCTACATGCTTACGCACCGTATGGGCGCGGTGCAGATCGCCCTGGATGTCGCGCTGCCTGCACTGGCGGGCTGGTGCTGTTGGCGGGCGCGGTTTGACTGGCCTGGTTTTGCCCTCTATGGCGCGGGGGCGCTGCTGCTGCCGCTCCTCACCGGGCAGTTGGTCAGTATGAACCGCTACGCGCTGATCGTGCTGCCCATGTATTGGGTGCTGGCCCGCGCGGGCCGCCGCCCGCTGCTCGATAAACTATGGACGCTGCTTTCGGTGCTGTTGCTGGCACTCTATCTGGTCGGGTTCGCGCATGGCTACTGGACAGGTTAGTGACTTTCTGACGAGTACGAAAATATTTGCTCCCCAAATTTAGATTTAGCACCTGATCCAGAGGGCCGCCCGGAGCGGTCCCAGCAGCAACAGCGAGGACTTCTATGCGTCTGATTTTAGTCCGTCATGGACAGGCAGAGCGCTGCTCTGATGATCTCACCACTCAATGCCTGACCGATTTGGGGAAAGAGCAGGTTGAACGGCTTGGAGCATGGTTCCAGACTCACGAGTTGGGGATCAATTCGCTTGTCTCCAGCCCGATGCGCCCTGCCCGCGAAACAGTCTCTATTTTGAGCCGGTATGTCAACGTCCCGGTCAGCGTCGATGATGATCTGCGCGAGACCGACCGTGATTTATTGATGGAACTGCCCCGCCTCGTGCATCCAGCCGACAGCGGGCCGCATTATTACATCCTGCCCCACGACAATTTTTACCAGCGTTTCACCGAGCAGATGCGCCGCGTC
Organism: uncultured Chloroflexia bacterium; assembly: GCA_963753545.1. Classification (GTDB taxonomy): domain Bacteria; phylum Chloroflexota; class Anaerolineae; order Aggregatilineales; family Aggregatilineaceae; genus CAVWCQ01. The sequence goes on along the minus strand of CAVWCQ010000008.1, from coordinate 1,361,757 downwards.
TTGAACCGCCTCCTGGAGAATCCATCGTCGCTGCGCACCGTGGTCGTGGTCTGTCACGGCGGCACGGCGAGTACGATGCTGCGCATGATGCTCAAGTGCCACCACCTGAACATCGAAATGAGCAACACGGCGATGCACTATCTCACCTGGCAGGATGGCCTGTGGAATCTGCGTGGGGTCAATTACGCGCCTCACCTGCCCGACGATCTGCTGACTTGAACGCTGCTCCATTCCCCCTGTTGATTCTGTTCACGACGTTGATGGTCCGTAGGGGCAGAGGCTAAGCGCAGCCGCGCAGCCGCGCCGCCCCTGCCCCTCTTTGTTTCTCTCCTTTGCCTTTCTCCGCGCTCTCCGCGTTCTCTGCGGTGATATTTGCTTTTCGCTTTTTGAATTTGCCCCGCGCCGCGCCTACCTGTAAGCTATAAGATGTGGGGGGCAAGGGTCGTCTTCTCGCAGAGGGGTAAATCATCATGAAAATCAGATGCTTGCTGCTTGTGCTGCTCCTTGGGCTGACGCTGAACGGACTCCATACCGCAACAGCCGCCCCGCTTCCAACGATTATCAGCTTTACCAGTTCGCTCAACTCCATCACCGTCGACGAAGCCGAGGCAGGCCAGACAGTCTCCACCCTCACCTGGGTTACCGCTGGACTGACCGCAGACTACCATCTCGATTTACAGGTCTACCGCCTTAACAGTTGGTGGCCCGTCTACGATGCGAACAGCGTCCCGCTGGAAGCCAACGGATCACGCACGGTAACCGTGTCTCACCCGCTCAACTTCGGCCCGCCGACCTATTTACTGTCCATTATCGATAAACAGTCGCACATCGTGGATCAGCGCACCCTGGCGATCCCCTACCGGATACCCGGCGAGTTCCGAACCGGATGAGGGTGCCCAAGAAGCATCAGCCGAGGCGATCCAGCAGCCTGAATCCAACGCCCTGACCATCGAGACATTTACCATCGGGCAGGATGCGATGGACGCCAACGCCCTGGCGCAAGGGGTAGCCCAGGTGCAGGTGACCTGGACGATCATCAACCGCACGCCCTCCTCAAATCTCGTTTTTGAGCAGATATTTTCCGATGGCTCCGCCGTCTCGGTGGAACTCCCCCGTGACAACCTGTGGATTTAATCATCCGGGCAGGGATATGTCGCCCCGGTCTACCGTGCCGGAGAAAACATCGTGACCCTGCGTCTGCGCGTGGTCGATCTGATCACCCTGGAAACGTTGGCCGAGGCGGAAGATACGTTTGAGGTCGTTGGCACGCCTTCGCAAATCTACCCAACTGCCGCTCCGCCTGTTACGCCCATTGCCTATAATCCGCCGCCCGTTGTGCCGCCCATGAATGCCCGGATCGTCTCTTTCACCGGCATGCCAACGGCTGTCACCCCCGGCGCGGCGGTGACCCTGACCTGGCAAACAAACGGGACAGGCGGCATCACCATCGAGCAGGCCTTCCCCGGCCTGATCGGTTCGCAGGTCGTCGTCTCGGCCCAGGCTCCGACCGGAAGCACCGTTGTGTATGTGCCAGGGAATGCGGCTTACAGCGTTCTCTACACACTCTACACCCAAGATCGGAGCGAGAGTTCGACCATCGAGATCAAAATTCACTGCCCGACCACCTTCTTTTTTGGCGAGGGGAACGGCTGCCCGCAGATGGTCGATATCCAAATACCCGCCACCTACCAGCCGTTTGAAGGCGGCTTTATGATCTGGTTCAGCAATACGGGTGAGGTCGACGTTTTTTACAGCTCAGGCACCTATCAAAGCGGCACGGCGGAATATTATATGCAGTCCACCTACGGCGGGCTGCCTGATAACTCCGGCACCCTGGCTCCGCCCCTCAACCGCATCGCTCCTACCAGCGGCTTTGGCAAAGTCTGGGCCAATATGCCTACCGTGCGCGACCGCATCGGCTGGGCGCTCGGTCCGGAACAGCCTTACACCGTGCGCTATCAGGCCGTTACGCCGCCCGCGCCTCAATTTTCGTTCTATTTCACTCTGCCTGATGGTAAGGTCGCCGGGACCGGATTCGGCCAGTGGCAGGTCGTACAATAATCTTGTTTCGTGGGGCAAACTGGCTCGTTTGCCCCACCACATTTGTTAGTAAGCCTTACAATTTTAGGACATTTTTCGGATGGACATTCCCTGCGATCTTTCGTAACGTATAATTAAGGGTGGGCAAATCTACGCAACCGCTATCAATCGTTTGCTCCCTTCTGGGCGACATCCACTGCGCTCCAGGGGAAACACGAGACGAGGACGCAGTTTCATGCAGACTATCCCAAATACTGAATTTGCCGCGCTCGACGGCGTTCAACACTATTTGAACCAGGCAATCCCTGCTTCCGAACGGATCGAGCTGGACCAGTACCCAGTGGGGTACTATGCCGAAGAGAATTGTGTTTTGGCGCTCTCACTGCAATTCTGCGAACTGGACACGATCCCTGAGGCGCTCCCCTATCTTGCTCATTTGCAGCGCCTGAATCTGACCGGGAACAGGCTCGCGGCTATCCCTGATCCCCTGTGGCAGTTGTCCGATCTTCGCTGTCTCGCCCTGGGAGAAAATCAGCTTGCCGAGCTGTCCGAGTACATTGGCAATCTGCCGGGGTTGAGACAGCTCTTTTTGCAGAATAACCAGCTCACCGGCCTACCCATCAGCATCGGCAACCTGAGACGGCTCCATACCCTTGATCTCAGCGATAACCACCTGGCCTATCTCCCGGAATGGCTGGGGGATTTACACCGCCTTACCTTCTTGACCGTCAGTGGCAATCAGATCGACGCGCTCCCTTCATCGATGGCCGCCCTGCGCGACCTCGTATCGCTCGATCTATCCAGGAACCGGATTGCCGCCCTGCCGGACTTTGTGGGCAACCTGTTTAACCTGAAAGACCTGCACCTGTCCGACAACAATTTGACCTCCCTGCCCTTGTCCCTTGGCGCGCTGGTCAATCTGCGAGAACTGAACGTGAGCAGCAATGGCCTGGACGTTCTGCCCGATACGATTGGCGGGCTTGTCAGCCTGACGCAGTTGAATCTGGGAGACAACCGCCTCCCTGCCCTACCCGATACGCTCGGCAATCTGACCCGCCTGACCGACCTGGACCTGCACAACAACCAGTTGGCGGCGCTCCCCGACTCTGTCGCCAATCTGAAGCGCCTCGTTCGCCTCGATCTGCGCAACAATAAGCTGATGACGCTGCCTGCCTGCCTGGGAGAACTGCCCGCCCTTGAATCATTGGACCTGCGCCGCAACCGCTTTGTCACCTTCCCCAGGTGTATTCAGCGGCTCGAACAGCGGGGGTGCGCCGTCTTTTTGTAGCTTTTTTTGACGTAAGGCGTATCATCAGGCCTGTTGAGATCGTTAAAAACTTAAGGGGGATCATACGATGTCTCAGGCTTCAACGTGCCCAAAATGCGGCACAACGGATATTAAGCACAAAATAGTCAAGATTAACCCGAACACAGGCGAACGCCTCTCTATGCTGGCTACAGGTGGAGGGGCGGTTCTTTTGTTTATAGGTATACTGCTTGCCGTCCTGGGTCTGGTAAGAATGATCAAAGGCGATGACGATGGTTCGGGCGTGATGAGTTTGGTTGTCGCTTTTATCTTTCTCGCTCCCGGCATCTTCCTGATCTATCCCTGGGCGAAGGGTGGGCAGGAGCCGCTGCACGAATTCAAGTGCAAGCAGTGCAAGCACCAGTGGCGCTGGATGGAAAAGACCGACGTTTCGTTGCTCAAAGCCTGGGTTCCGGGATCGTTGGGCATCCTCTCTCAAACCTGGATGGAATTGGGGCCAAACTGGTTTACGTTGAAGGATTTCAACAAGCACTTCGACATCCGCAAAGAGAAAGCCGCACGCCAGATTGAGTTCCTCAGCGCGACCTACACAGGAACCGGAGCAAACAGCGCCCTCACCGGGCAGCCGCTGATCAACGTGGGCCGTATGGACGGTGCAATCAAAGGCATCGTGCTCGAAGCGGATGGTTTCGAAAAGCTTAAACAGTGGGTTCCCCCGGCAACGGCTAAAGATGTCAAGAGCATGGGGCTGCGCAACGAACTGCAAACCTGGGGCAAGGCATTTATCTTCATCGGAATACTCCAGGGATTCATTGTGGTCAATTTGAGCAATGGCGATGCGACTTCCAACGCCAATATGTTTGGAATCTTCTGGGCTTTTGGCCTGATTGTGATCGGCTTATTGGGCATGGTCTTGATCACGCCCGTGCTGCTCCTGGTCGATGCGCTGGTGATCGCCGTTGCCGGGCTGTTGAATGTGACATCGGGGACATCACCCTGGACGTTCTTCGGGTTGTTCCAATTCTTCTGGGCTGCCGGGTTGTGCTGGCGCTTCTTCCACTATCTCGGCACGCCAAAAGAACAGCCCGTACGCCCCGCGTCCGTGATCACGCCATCTGCACCGCCAACCCCCATCGAGCCACCCGCCCCAGTGCCCGCTGATCTGCCCATGCCAGACCTGGATGACATTGTGCAGCCTGCCGCTGTGGACGCACAAAAGTAGAAGAATTGGGCGAGGCTTCTCCCTCGCCCTTATTCCGTCTCAGACAGAAATGCGGGCATAACGGCCTTCAGGGCCGCTTCAACACCTTCTACCGTCAGGGGTTTGATCAGATAGTGATTGACCCCTGCATCCAGAGCCGTTTGGATGGTCTCAGCGCTATCATTGATCGAGATCATGATCACAGGCAGCGCAGCCGTAAGCGGATCGCGGCGCAAAAAGCGCACGACTTCCAGGCCGCTCAGACCGGGCATATGCATATCCAAAAAGATGACATCAGGAATAACTTCATTCAGCAGCTTCATTGCCATCCGTGGGCCGGATGTAGTTACGGCAGTATGGCCTAGCAGGCTGAGCTGGTTTGCCAGTGATTCCGCAGCGTCGCGATCATCCTCAACAATCAAAACAGCAAAGCGCACAGGTTCCCCCTATCAATACTTCTATTGACACCATTATAACACTTTGCCGCGTCACGCTGCCCTCACACCTCCTATGACAAATGGCGGTAATGCACATGTCATATTTCATTGACAAAAGATAAAATTTGCAATAAAGTTTTAATTGTGAGTCAATTATGAGGATAAAAATTCCGATGATCCGCGCAATATGTTTCCTGAGCTCCACTGTCGTCGGCATGGTTATTGGACAACGGATCGTCCGCGCCGTAGAGGAGCACGACTATCGTTCGAACGAACCTCACAACGGGCAAATTCTAGTTATTCCTGGTAATGGCGAAGAAAGTTATGTCTGCAATTCATCCCTGTTCGCCGACCGGGTGGTTCCTGTTCATCGCAACTAGAATTCGGCTATTATCCCTGATAAATTCGAGAGAAACGGGGCTGCCTCTTCACTGGGCAGCCCTTTCTGTTTGTCCCTTCTTCCCAGCGGTATAATGTGCGTATAATAAATAGCGGCTGGGACCGCCGCATACATTGAACCAAACCGAGGAGAAGATATGATAGTTCGTCCTGTCTTGATTGGGGCCGCTCTACTGGCTGCTCTGGGGCTGGCTGCCTGCACCGGTTCCAGCAGTAACGCCGTGGATCATGTGGATATTGGTGACAACGAAACCCACGCCGCCCAAACTGTCGCTGCACTGCCCACGGCAACGCCGACGCCGGGGCCGTCTCTCATACCCACCGCGACTCTGGCTCCGTTTGTGATTCCCACGAACGAGCCCGACGTCGATGGCGATACGATCATCACGCGTGTTGGCTCCCAAAATATCACGCTGGCAGAATTCCAGAAGCATGTCCGCTTCGAACGCTGGGTGCGTCTCTACCAGCTTGCCCAGTTGGTCGAGCGGCAGGGCATCGAAAAGATTTTGGACCTCCGCGATCCCCAAAACGCGACGGTTGCCTCGCTTTTTGCCACACTCGCCGACAGCAACAGCTTCGGTGTGCAGGTCCAGCGCGTGATGGTGATCGACGCCATCACAACCCAGGAAGCCGCCCGCCGCAATATGAGTGTGGACCCCAACCAGTTCGATGCCAAGATGGCCCAGTTTATGGGGCTTCAGGTGGGGCAAAATGGCGACCTTCCGCCGGAATTTGATGCGGTCTATGCCGACTTTATCGCCCAACTGTCCATCTACACGGGCCTGACCGAAGAAGAATTCCGCGATATCGTGCGAGCGCGCACACTCTATTACCAGCTCAAGTTCCTCATCAGTCAGGAGCCGGAAGCCCTGCCCAGCGGCAACGAAGCGCGCGTTGGCATGGAAGTCCAGGATATCGTGGTTGATACGGAAGCCGAAGGGCAGGATGTGATTGCGCGGCTGCAAAACGGGGAAGCTATAGTCGATATTGCCCAGTCTTACGGCCTCACCCCCACCAGCACGGACGGCAGCCGCGTCGTGCATTGGAGCGATCAGAACCTGACCGACGATATCCGCACGGCCCTGTTTGAAGCCGACCCGGACACGATCATCGGACCGTTCCCTGTATCCGATGGGTGGTACGTGGCCCGCGTGATCAACGAGGTATTTGACGTGCTTTCGCCGGCTGATATTCAGGCCCTGCGTGACCAGCATTTCCTCGATTGGGTCGAAGCGAAGATGGACGACACGACCTACGTGCAGGACTTCCAGAACTGGGAGCCATACATCCCCCAGGAGCCGCTGCCGCAGGATGTCTCGCCGCTGCTGCGTACTGAGAATGTGATTTTGCCCGAAGTCACGCCCGCCGCCACCGAGGAACTGACACCGTAAATTAGGATCCTTATCGCCTTAAATCTCCCTCTCCAGCAGCGACTGGGGAGGGGGAGCTGCCCCATAATTGAATAAATCTGAGTACAATAAGTATTATCTATGGTCCGAAAGGGTAGCGATGAGCAGTAATCAACGCCGCTTAGCAATTGATCCACCAATGGAGCAGATCGAAACCTTTTGTCAACGCTGGAAGGTCAGCGAACTGGCGCTATTTGGCTCCGTGCTTCGCGATGATTTTGGTCCACAAAGCGATATCGATGTGTTGGTCACGTTCGCGCCTGACGCCGATCCTGTTCCTGACCGAGAAAAAATGCGTGAAGGCCTGGAAACTATTTTCCATCGCCCTGTTGATGTGATGTACCGCAGAGTGATCGAGCGCGATCCAAACTACATCCTCCGTCGATTGATCCTCCAATCAGCGCAGGTGATCTATGCCACGTGAACGCGGTGCAGGTGATAAAAATCTATCTTCCTCTCGTTGGCTTTTCTCCGCATTCTCTGCGGTGATATCTTCTTTTCTACTTCACCGCAACCCCCTCAATATGCGGCCCCAACAGGGGAACAGCCAGCCGGAAATGTTCGATCTGCACTTGGCTGAAACCGGCGTTTTCAATGACCATCCACGTCTCTCGATCCGGGTGACAGCCATCAGCCGCGAACGTCCACAGGGGACGCATCAGCCTTTGCCAGCGCCGCAGGCGAGTTTTCGGCGGGGCCGCGACGTGTTCCATAAACACAAACTGCCCGCCCGGTTTGAGCACACGCACAATCTCTTGCAGGGCCGCCCCCGGATCGTGTACGGAGCACAAAACCGTCGTGCTCACCACTGCATCCACACTACCGCTGGGGATCGGTAAGTGTTCGGCCTTGCCTTCGCGCATCTCAATCGTCAGGCCAAGTCGCTGCGCCTCGCGCTGGGCGTAGGGGAACATCGCCGGGTTCGGCTCAATGCCAATCCAATGGACATCGGGCGCATAAAAGGCAAGATTGGGCGCGGTTCCGGCTCCGACTTCCAGCACAGTGCCGTGCAGCCCGCCAAGCAGCGCCCGTTTCCGATCCGCAACCATCGCGTTGTACTCGTTACTGTTTGCCATCACATACGCAAAGAAGCGTTGACGCCAACTTGGACGCCTTGTAGGTTTCATGTTGTTTTCCACCGTTGCTAACTGCGCTACTCGGCGCGGTCCGCAACAACAACCACGCGCGATTGGTAGCTATTTTGCAGAAAATCGAAATCTGAGCAAGTAATCAGGGTAAGCCGTTCCTGTGCAGAGGGATAGAGCACCGTGAGATCGTCCGGCTCAACAGTCTTGATTGAAATTACGCGGCGAGCGAGGGCACTTGATAGAATGATGGCTAAGAGGGGGAGGCGGCATAATCGTTAACATAACCTAGAAGATTATGGTTTAGCCAGAGTGAAGGATAAAGTTTCCATGAATCAAACCAATCTGATGCAGCAGCTTTTTGATGCTTCAGCCGGACGCTACGAGTCCGATATTGTGCCGCTGCTTTTGCCGCTTGCCGCCGATTTTGTCGCCTATGCCGCGCCGCGCCGGAATGATAGTGCCCTCGATATTGGCACCGGAACCGGACTTGTCGCCCGGCTGCTGGCCCCCTATGTCCGGCGCGTGATCGGTCTGGATATCTCACTCCGATCACTGCAAGCCGGACGGCGCATGCCTACGGTGAGCAATGTCAACCTGCTCCAGGCGGATCTGCACGCTTTGCCCGTTCCATCCCGCACGTTTTCGCTGGTCGCGGCCTCGTTTGGGCTTAACAGCACCGATCCGGCTGCCAGCCTGCGCGCCATCCGCCGGATCATCACACCCGGGGGCCGCTTCATCATTCAGGAATGGGGTCCGGCAAGCGAATTGGATATCGCCCTGGAAAATGCCCTGCTCGATCACAGCACGGACTCGCCCGGCCCGGCATTGGCTGCGCTGCGCGGCCAGTTGGCGGATGCTCCCTCCCCCTGGCGCGATCAGCTTCAGGATGCGGACGATTACAGGGAATGGCTGTCCGATGCGGGTTTTGAGGTGGAGGATGCCAGCGAGAGCGCGCCCATCACCGTGCGGATCAACTCAGCGGCGGATTATCTGCGCTACAAATTAGCCTGGACGTATCGCTGGGAAGAGGTGCAGGCCATGAGCCGCGATCAGAGGCTGGCCTTCATGCAAGAGGCGCTCACCATCCTGGCATCGGTGAGCACCACGAATGGATCATTAGCCTGGAATCCAGTCCTTTTCCGAGCAGTCGCGAGGAAATTGTAGAAGTTGCAAACCTTTATATGCTTGAGGTACGACAAAAATGACAGGATACCCCGCAGATTCCATTTTCTCAGGAGGCAGTTTACATGAAGAACCGCCAGTCATATATCATGCTCGTCATTGGTATTGTGGTCGGTATCGGACTGGGCGTGGTCGGTTCGAGTGATTCTCTGTTTGGCAGTGCTACCGGCAAGGATGACAACAACGGCGACAGCGGTTCAGCGGCCTCTGTGGCGGAACCCACCGAAGCGTACATGATCGATCTGAGCGCGGTCCAGGCTGTGCTGGCTGAGGCGTATCCCGACAGCGCGGCCAGTGTTTACGCCTCCTTCGCCGCGGCAGAAGCACTGGGTGATGATCCCAGCAGCGCTCCTGCTGTCGTAGCTGATTTCCAGGATAACGTCCTGCCTCTGGTCTACAGCGCCATCACGGGCACTGACGTTACCAATTCCGAATCAGCTCCCGAAAACCTGGGGCTTATCATCTGCTTCGGCATCAAAACCGATCCCGCGACAGGTCATTCAATGCCCTATTTCTATGCGACGGCCCCGGTCAGCCTGAAGGTCATCCCGTCCATGAACCTGACCAACTACGGGGTCGTCAACTCGCCCACGGCCCTCCTGAACTTCCAACTGCTGGCCTGCTTCCCGAAACCAGAATAGGCGAATCGTTTAACGAGATTATGCACACCGGGCGAGGATTTCTCGCCCGGTTTTCTGTTTCGCCGCCCGCAGCTTATGCCCTAACAGAGCAATATGGGTTTCCCAACGCCTCGCGCCGCCTGCAAAAGTTCCATCATTTGCCTGAGAAAACGCTCCATCAGTGGCTGTGTGTCAGAGTCTTCGCATTGAAGCTGAGCCAAGCAATTGAGTTCTTCTTCAAGCTGTGGAAGCTGTTCCACATCAACATGCCGTCCCCCGCCCAACGTATTGTAGAGAACCGTATCGAGCAGCAGCGGGAATGTCCCCTCACGCCCAAGTTCTACCCTAAGCTTGCCTGCAATATAAATATTAGCGAGAGTATGATGGACCAGATCGCCTCCCCGATGTTCACAGGCCCGCTCAATTTCCCAATCCTCGAAATCTCTCATTCGTTCCAGTGCAGCCTGCCGATCAGGATGAGACGGATCGAGATGGCTGGTTCGTTCAAAATCCGGGTCACACCACATCAGGAAACCGTATTCGTGAATCTCAATAAACTCTGGGTGCGACGGCGCTTCGCGCAGCTTTCCCAGTTCATAACAATTGCAACAGACAACGCCTATCAGCGTCATTTTTCGCGCCCTACTGTTTTGAACCACCCAATGAGCAACCTTGTTTTTCCTTTCTTTTGCTTTTCTCCGCGTTCTCCGCGCTCTCTGCGGTGAGCTTTGCTTTTCTATTCCTTCGCCGGGCGCGACGCGCGCTGCGCCGCCCACCACAGCAGGACATTCGTAATCACGGCTTGCAGCAGCACCATCGCCAGAATGCCTACACCGAGCAGCACGCCGTTCTGAACATTCGCCCACACGTTCAGATAGGTCGAGAGGTTCAGGAAGCGCAGTCCGAGATCGCCCACACTGCCCATCACCATCAGGCTGTTCCAGCGCTCGGTCATGGTCATCCCGGCCAGTTTCGTCGCTCCGCCGGTGTTCCCTTCCAGAACCGCCCATCCTGCCGAGAGTGACCCGGCAATCAGGAACAATTCGGTCAGCACGATCAGTGCCTGAGCGATCACCGTGAAGGCTCGCCCCTTGGTGATGGTGGACAGCAGCAGCCCAATCGAGGCGTTCAGCCCGACCAGCACCAGCGGTTGCAGCAGGACCGCCGTCATCAGCGCCGCCAGCAGCACGATCCCGGCTTCCAGCGAGATTTCCGGCTGGATGCCGCTCAGATAGAGGTCCAGGTGATAACCCTGGTACTGCCCCAGGTCGATCAGCATCTGCCCGACAAAGACGGCGCGCACCACGACCAGCACCGCCAGCAGCAGGCGCATCTGGTAAAACACAGCGGCCCAGCGGGACCGCATGACCATTTCGGCCCCGTGACTGGTGATCTGCACCTGCTCCCAGGTGCCGCGGATGCGCTCGTTCGAAACCATATTGGAGGTTAGCAGCAGCGCGGCAATCACCACGAAGATTTGCAGCAGCAGCGCCGGAAAGTAGAGAATAGCGAAGAAAGTACTCTCTCCCTGGTCCGATACCCCCAGGTTGAGGTTGTTTTTATACCCCTGGTAACTGCTCCATACCAACCACAGCACCAGTCCGGCCCCAACCAGCAAATTCAGCCAGCGCACCGAAAGCCCCCGGCGGCGTCTGTCTCGCAGGAGCATATACCGCAGCACCGGGTTGGTCGGTCTGGCCCACACGGGCAGTTGTCCATATACATATCGTCAAATCATCATGCCCACGCTCACAATTGTGTCCCTCGTTATGCTGATTGTAACGGTGTGATAGTGGGCACGCCCCATTCGTGACGAAACAAACAATCAGCCAACGGCTAGCCGTCGCCATCAGCCGGGATCCAGTGCCGCCGTGATATCGTCTTCCAGCCGGGTCAGCGCCGCCTGCCAATCCTTCGGCCTGATCTCGATCAGGGTGCTGGGATGGATGTAGTAGAGATGCGCTTCCGGCATCTGCCCGGTCTTGGCCTGCACCGCTGAGGCATAAACGCCGATTTGCAGCGTATAGCGGCGGGCGTTCATCTTGGCCCCCTGCTCCGTCACCGGGGCGGTTTTATAGTCGAGCACATGCCATTTGCCGTGGCGGTCATGGTAGAGCACATCGAGTACACCGTTGATTGTCTGCTGTCCGATGCGGTGCATAAACGGCAGTTCGCGGTAGACCTGCGACGCATTTTCCAGCCGCGCCGGGACATCGCTTTTTTCGAAGCGTTTGAGCAGTTCGCTGGCCGCATAGACGGCTTCGTCCACCTGGAGCGGATCGGTGATATGCAGTTCCCAGGCGAATGTGGCGAGGCGATCAAAAAACACCTGTGAATCCGAGTTGCCCGGCAGCACCCACGCTTGCAGCGCGCGGTGGACCATCTTGCCGATGATCAGCCGTAAACAGCGCTGGTCCATACAGCGATCCGGCAGCGGACGCACGGGCTCTGGCGCGTCGTAGAGCACGGAATGGCGGAAGGCAGCGCGGCCCCGTGCGGCGGGATCGTAGAACGGTGCGCGGCCCAGTTTGGCGATCTGGGTGGCAGTCAGCGCCCGCGCCGGAGCATACTGATCGATCCGCAGCGGGGCCAGCAGCGGCGGGACAAGCGGTTCAAAGCCCGCTATGGCGATCCCGGCCCGCACCTCGTCCAGTTCCCAACCCGACCCGGCTTCCAGCGTGCGCGGGACCAGATCGGCGGGCGGCGGTGTAGCCGGAACCAGGACGGAGGAGCGGCCCCAGGAATGCTCGAACAAATACGATTGATCAGACGGTTGCAGGGAACTGCTATCCACGTCGAGCGCCGCTAACCACTCCCCCAGCCAGCTTTCCGCGTCGATTTTGCCCCGTTTGAAGATGCCGCTCACGATCAGATAATCCTGGGCGCGCGTCGCGCCCACGTAGAGCAATCGCCGCCGTTCGGCCTTCTCCCGATCAGCGACCAACTGTCCGGCCCACGTCCAGGCAAACGGAGCGGGCTTTTTCTCGTCATCCTCAGGATCAGATGGCAGGCGCAGAGCAGGCCCGGCTACCGGATCAATCGACAGGCAGTCATGGTGCGTGCTGCGCCCCCATGATGCGTCGGCCAGCACCACGACCGGGAATTCCAGGCCCTTGCTGCCATGCACCGTCATGAGTAACGCCGCGCCGCTGGTATCAATCGCTGCCTCGCCCTCGCGGATTTCGCGATCCGTCAGATCGCGGGCATAGGCATTAAACGCGCCGAGCGAGACGCGCCCGGACTCGCGAGCCAGTTTGAGTAGCTTCTCCACATTTCCTCGGCGGCGCGCGCCATCAGCCAGCCCGGTCAGCGTGGCGAGGTATCCTGTCCGGTCCAGGGCGCGGATCAGCAGTTCGGCAATGGTCGCCCGGCCCGCCACGTCGCGCAGATCGTCCAGCACCTCACGAGCAAAGGCCAACGCTGGTGCATCATCCGGCGGAAAAAACGGGACAGGCTCGACTGCCAGCGCATCCCACAAAGGCAGCGGCGAACCATCCGGTGCGGAGAGCAGGCGCAGGGCATAGAGTCCGTCGTCGCTCAGGCCAAACAGCGGAGATCGCAGCGCCGCCGCCAGCGCGAGATCGTCGGTGGGGTTGTGCAGCGCCCGCAGCAGATTGAGCAAATCCCAGACTTCCTGGCGGTTGTAGTAACCCTTGCCGCCAACGGTCACATACGGCAAAGCCGCCGCCTTGAACACATCCTCATATACTGACATGTGCGTGCTGGCCTGGAACAACAGCGCCACATCACCATAATCCATCCGGCGGTATGCGCCGCGCCCGTCACCCTGCGTAAAATCAGGGACGAACACAACTCGTTCCTTGTCAGCATGTTCCAGGTTCCGATCCCAGATCAGTGTCCCCGCCGTGACCATGCGGTGGATGTGCTGCGCGATGGCCCATGCTTCCCAGCGGCGCAGATCGTCGGCGTTTTTCCAACCGGGATATTGCGCCTCGTCAGCAGGAGCAATCGCGATCACGGAGAGCGGCGTGCTGTGAAAGGCGGGATCCGCGGGGCGATAGGCGCGCATCGGCGCATCCAGCCCAACCTGATAGGGCGCGGCAGGGCCGTCTTCCACCTGCAAAATACGGCTGAAGATATCGTTAAATGCGCCGACCAGGGTGCTGTGAGTACGGAACGACGTAGAGAGCGGCAGTTCTCGCCCGCCGTGATCGGTCAGATCGGTCCGCACTGCGCCAAAGACACTGACATCTGCCCCTCGGAAGGCGTAAATGCTCTGCTTGGGATCGCCCACCAGGAACAGGCGGCCCGCGTCGGCCCCGGTCAGGTGGTAGACAATATCGCGTTGGGCAGCGTTCGTGTCTTGAAACTCATCGACCAGCACATGGCGGAATTCCGAGGCATAGCGATCCTGCACCGCCGTGTGCTGCACCAGGAGGCCGTGTGTCAGCGTCTCCAAATCGTCAAAATCGAGGGCGTTGCGGGTTTCTTTTTGCGCGCGATACGTCTCGGCTGCGGTCAGAATCGCGCTCCGCCACAGGACCAACAGGCGGGCCGCTTCTTCATCGGCGGCGGTCAAACGCGGCAGCAGGCGTTTGCGAATATCGCGCGCCCACGACTGGATGGTGAGCAGCGCTTCCCGCGCAGCATCCAGGTCGTCGCCCCAGACCGATTTTTTGCCGGTGCTGCTGATCCGCTCCATGCTGCACAGGGTATCCAGCGCCTCGATAAAACCATCACCAGAGAGAGCCTCCTGCGCGGCGTAAGCCATCTGCCACAGTGCCAGCAGCTTATCATCAGGCGCATCTGGCCAACCGTTAGGCGGCGTCCAGCCGAACAAATAGGGCAGATCCGCCTGGGTTTCGCGCGCCAACCGCCCTACCTGTTCCATCCAGACAGTCTGCCAGCGCTGGACCAGCTCTTCCGGCCCGCAGTCCAGTGACTTGCACGCCAGATCGGAGCGCGCTCGTCCCGCGTACACCTTCAGCACCTCGCGCGCCGTCAAAACGCCATAGGAACGCAGCAGTTCCGCCGCTGGATGCCCGCTTCGGGCCAGCATCGCCAGCGTTTCGCGCACGGCGTCATCCAGCACAATTCCTGCTTCGATCTCGTCCAGCACGGCAAAGCCCGGATCGATACCCGCTTCCGCCGGATTGGAGCGCAGGATCGATGCGCACAGGCTGTGAATGGTCCCGATCCGCGCGCTGTTGAGGGCCGATTGGTGCTTCAGCCACAGTTCGCGCGGCTGCCGTTCGTGGGCGGCTCGCAGCCGATCTTCGATCTGCTGGCGAACCCGATCCCGCATCTCGCGGGCGGCTTTTTCGGTAAACGTGATCGCCACGACCGAGGGCAGCGGCCAGTCGGGATGCGCGTCGAGCAGGTCCGTAAAGCGCTCGACCAGGATGCGCGTTTTGCCGCTCCCTGCCCCGGCGATCACGATCAGATTCGTGTCGTGGATCGAAATGCAGTCTGCTTGTTCCTGTGTAAATCGCATCACGCCTATCCCATCAATGCTCTTGCTCGGTCATCTGCTTCCAACGCGCAAAATTGGAGTAAAAACTCATTCCGGTCAGGCTCCGAAGACATTGATGACAATATCCAGCGTGATAATGAACAGGGCCAGGGCCAGCGCCCCCATCGCCACGATGTTCCGCCAGTGCCATGTAAAACGCGGCCTGCCATTTTCCATGTTCTTGACAAAGCTGACCAGGGTGATCCCCAGCAGTGTCCAGACCAGGCCCACAATGAATTCGCCAGAGAGCAGCGCCACATTCGCCAGCACCAAAAATCCGATGCCAAGGATTCGTTCCGTACCCCACGGGCCAACCTGCATAGATCACTTCCCCTTCACTTATGCGCTCTCCGCGGTAAAAATGTTTTTTTCTTTCTCACCCCGGCTTGTGCCGGTAGGCGCGCGACACACGGCAGAACGGACCATAATCGCAGAAACTGGCGCATTTGCCCTCGCTGGGCCGGACAGCAAACCAGCCCGTCCGTGCCTCGCTGATCGACTGGTGAACAGCCGCCTGCGCCTCAGACACCGCCGCATCTGACTCTAATACTTCGCCCGTGACCTTCCGGTTCTGAATATGCCAGAACAACCCGCCGATCACGCTCAAATCTGCGCCGGACTGAGCCGCCCAACTCTGGGCAAGATGCCGCGCTGCCAGCAAATAAAGCATCATCTGCACATCGCGCCCGGTGCGCATCTCCTCGACCGTATGCGGCGTGCTGCCCGTTTTATAGTCAATGACGACCAATCCCCGCCCGCCGACGATATCAACGCGGTCAATTTTGCCGCGCACGTGAACCGGCCCCGCCGGGCCGTCGATCACAAAATCGCCGCCAAACCCGAACTGGGCCTCCACCTGGAAGGGCTGCCGCTCCTGGTCCGCCGCTTCGGGGCCGATAGGGTGTTTATCGCCCCGTTGGATGCGAAAGGGGTTGGTCTCTACGCTGAAATCAGCACTGACCAGGGCGCGCAGCCGCCTGCGCATTTCGTCCTGTTCCTGTGCCCAGGTGGGTGATGGGCGGAATCCAAAGAGGTCCGGCGCGTCGTCAAACACAGACTCCGCAGTCTGATCGAGAATTTCCAGGGCGCGCGCCGCGTGTTCCGGGGTTATAGTCAGCACTCTCCGCGCTGATCTGCTGGTAAGTCTGCTCCAAAATGGCGTGGTTGATCGATCCACGCTGGCGCACATCCAGCCCTTCTTCCGGCTCTTTGAGTTCTTCCAGGTTAAGCAGCCGCCGCGCGAAGAAGCGGAACGGGCAGATGCCGTAATCGTTTAACTGAGAAGCGCTCCAGATATGATCCGGGCCTAACGCTGCCGCAGCCTGTGCGATCAGATCGGGGCGGGACAGGCTGCCGCTGTATTGATCAAAGGGCTGGGATGGGTCTTCGCGCCGCGCCTCGACGAAACGCCCGCGCAGCACGTTAATCCATGACGGGGTATCGAGCAGCAGATTGTAAACTGCATAGGCATCCTGAACTGCGGCGTGTTCGCCGCTGAGAGCCGCTGCCACAGCAACCGCCGCTTCCCCCAGAGTCGCCGCCTCATCCAGCTTGGGCGCAGCGCCCACCGGAATTCGCTGGACTGAGACGTCCGGAATGTCCACGGCTGCCCGCACCGCGTCCCAATAGGGCGAGGGTGGGCAGGGCGCGCCTTTGTCGTCAATCGTGATGCGGCTCAGAGTGAGTGAGCGCCGGGCCAGTCCTATCGCCTGGATGAACAGGCTGGCATCATCGGATCGTTCCGCCGCTGTTGGGATCAGGATGCCTGCCGCCACCAGCGACAGCCGCTCGCCTTCCGGATAGAGTGGGTCTTCCGGCTCCGGCGCGGGGAATCCCCCCTCGGATAGGCCGAGCAGAAAAATGTAATCGTGAGGCAGGCCGCGTGCCTCCAATATGTCCGTCGCCAGCACACGACCCAGGCGGCTCAGCCCGCCGGGCGGCGTCACGACGGCCTGTTCCAGGGCCAGTTCCAGTTCGACGCGGAACTCCGCCCATGTGATCGTGGGCAGAGCGCGCCCTCCAGCCAGGAGATCGTGCGCGGCGCGGATACCGCCCAGTACCTTCGTCCATTCCGTCGCTGCCGCCACATCCAGCGCGACTCGCTCCGCGTCCGTTGAAGCACGGATGGAGGCCAGCCAGCGCAGATGATCGAGCTGGGATTCTCCGCCGGGCAGCGCTAATTCGCCTGAGTCATCCAGGCTTTCCGCCCCGTCGATGCGGCCCGCCTCGTCATCCGGTCCGAGCAAATTCATCACCCACCCCGTCAGATCATAGGCCGTGCCTTGGGCGGGCGGCGTGACGCGGGCCATGAATTGAGCCAGCGCCGCGTGTAAATCGTTCATGATCACCGGGTCAATAACGGCACCGTCCTCGCCATCGTCGCCGGGCAGAGGGTTCGCCACTTCCACTGCTTCCAGCCAGATCGCCCGCCCGCGCACCACCTGCGCCCGCAGACTGATGACTTCAAGCAGCGCGATTTGCTCCGGTGATAAATCCGGCGGCGAAAAATAGGGGCTGTGCAGCAAATCCAGAAAATCACGGCGCGGGAAGTCCAGCGCAGCGAGATCAATCATAGACAGGGCCGCCGCCACTGCTGGATTCTCGCGCAGGGGCACACCCTGGCGCACAATCAGCGGCAGCCCGTATGCCCGCGCCGTCTCGCGAAGTCGTCCCGGCATAACCGCTCAAACTGCGGGCCAGAACCGCTATGGAGTCCGGCTCTGCCCCCTCCAGCAGAAGACGTTTGACATGGCGCAGAACCGCCTGCACCTCGCGGGCCGGGTCCGGCGCTTCGATCAGGCGGATTGAGCCGTCATTGGCGACAGGCTGCGGATTGAGATTGAACACCGTGCGCCCCAGGTGATCGAGAACGGGCGAACGCTGGCCGTCCACCGTGCGGATCACCTGTTCCTTCCAGGGCACGCCTTTTCCCGCTAGCAGCCGCTCCCGCGCCAGGACAAACCGCCGGAAGCGCTGTCCACGTTCGCCGGGTTCCTGTGGCAAAGTCAGCACGGTCTGTTTGATGCGCTTTGCCAGTTCCGCCAGCAGCCGCACATGGACCTGATTAAACTGGTCGAAGCCGTCTACCACCAGCATATCGACGTTTCGCGCCAGCCGGGGATTTTGTTCCAGATGGGCCAGGGCCACCCACCCCGCGCCATGCCGATCCACCAGCCGCCGATCCTGCAAAAACGTCTGATATCCCGCGTAGATGCGGGCCAGATCGCGATCCTTCGGCCCCCGGCTCTTCGCTGCTGCCAGATAGGCGGTGGGCTGTACCAAACCCTGCTTCAGTTCGGAGACCAGATTAGCCACGAGGCGAATAAATCCGGGCAGATGCGCGATCCGACCAAACAGTTCCAGGCGGTTGCCGTCGCGCAGTGTCGTCGTCACATGGCGGAGCACCTGAAAGTGTGCCGTCTCGCCCACCTGCCGCTGCGGGTCGCGGGCCAGATCGAGCAGGCGGCTGTACAATCCGTAGAAGTTGAAGAACTCCACGCCAAACTGGACTTCATCATCACTGTGAGCCAGCAGGCGGCGGCGGAAACTGTGAATCTGCTGGTCGGTTGCCAGCAGCACCCAGATCGAACCGAACGCAGAGAGTTGGCGCTCATCGAGAATGGCCTGGATGGCGGCTTCCGTTTTGCCACTGCCCGCCGGGCCGCTGATCAGCCGGGCTTCGGGCGGAAAATCATACTGGTGCGGATCGTCCATGTGTTCTAACTCCTTGCCGGGGAAGTGTAATTCGTGGTACGCCCCAGGTCAAATGAATAGGTATTCAGGTGCCAAACGGGCGCTGGTTTTAAACCGGGTTGAATAGTAAAATTGATGCTAGAAAGTCGGCCCGCACAAGGAAGAGGACGATTGACCATGTTCAAAAAGCGCTATCTTAAAAGCGGTGAGGTCAAGGCAGATTTCACGCTGCCGGAAGAAATCGCTGCCAATGCTGAAACGGTCTGCCTCGTCGGAGATTTCAACAACTGGGACGAAGCAGCGAACCCGATGCAAAAACTCAAGAGCGGCACATTCAAAGTCTCGCTTAATTTGGAACCCAACCGCGAATACCAGTTCCGCTATCTCGTCAACGGCAAGCAGTGGCACAACGATTGGGACGCCGACAAATACGTCTCGAACCCGTTCAGCGGCGATAATTCAGTGATCAGCACGTATCGCACCGACGCCGACGAATAATGCGCTCTCCGGCAAAGCAGGTCAATCCGCGTATTTTCCCGCCCGACCAACAACTGTTGTGCCGGGCGGGTTTAACGAATGGGTAAGGGTCATGATCCACTTTGGTCGAGAAGTTACCGGACACCTGGATGCCGTACTGCGCCGCGAGTGGCTTGTCACCAACGGCATCGGCGGTTATGCGATGGGATCGCTGGCCGGGGCGCGCACACGCCGCTATCACAGTCTGCTGACGGCGGCGCTTCAGCCTCCAACACGGCGGACTCTGATGGTTGCCAATGTGGACGCCTGGATCGAGATCGACGGGCGGCGCTCGCCGCTGGTCACGCACGAATGGGCAGCGGGCGTCGTGCTGCCGGACGGCTACCGCCACCTGGAGACCTTTCAGATGGAGGGAACGATCCCGGTCTTTACCTGGGCGGTGGGCGACGTGCGGATCAGGCAGCGCATCTGGATGGCGCACGGTCGTAACACAACCTATATCACCTACACCTATACGCGCGGTACCTCCAACGTCCGGCTGGTACTCAAACCGTTATGCTGCTACCGCGATCATCACAAAGTGACCAAAGGCGGCTATACACCAGAAGTGACGCTGGATAAGATGCCGCCCTGGACTGGCGGGCAGTCAATCACGATCCAGACCCCTGGTGATTCGACCAACGGCCCGGCGCGCGCTTTCCGCATTTTGACCAACCAGGGGCAGATCTATCCGGGGGTCGAATGGTGGTGGTCGTTCCACCTGGCAGAGGAAAAAGCGCGGGGATTAGACGATCAGGAAGACCTGTTCGCGGCAGCCAGCATCACCTCCGATATGAGTCTTGGGGACACCCTGGCTTTGGTCTTTAGCAGTGAAACGGAACCGATTCTCCCCTGGTCCGACGCGCTGCGTACCGAACGCCAGCGGCAGCGCGATCTGGTGATCCAGGCCGATATGGCAGACGCCCCAGTCTGGATACACCAGCTTGTCCTGGCTGCCGACCAGTTTATCGTCAGCCGCGATATTGACGGGCAGCCCGGCAAAAGTATCCTGGCAGGATACCCCTGGTTCAGCGATTGGGGCCGCGATACCATGATCGCTTTGCCCGGTCTGACCTTATCTACCGGGCGCAAAGAGGACGCGGCAGCAATTCTGCGCACCTATGCACGCTCTATTGATCAAGGCATGCTGCCCAACCGCTTCCCGGATGCGGGCCATGCCCCCGAATACAATACAGTCGATGCAACGCTGTGGTATTTTGTCGCCATTTATGCCTATTATCGCGCCTGCGCCAACGATGCCGAGTTGATCCGGGAACTTTACCCGGTTTTGGTCGATATTATCGACTGGCACATCAAAGGCACGCGCTTCAGCATCCGCCAGGACCCTACCGACAGTCTGCTGTTTGCCGGGGAAATCGGTACGCAGCTTACCTGGATGGATGCTAAGATTAACGATTGGGTGATCACACCGCGCGTGGGCAAAGCAGTCGAGATCAACGCACTGTGGTACAACGCCCTGCGCATCGCAGCCGATTTTGCCAGCACAGCTAGGCATACGGGGCAGACGCGGCACGTTTTTCCGCCATCGCAAAACGGGTCCATACCAGTTTTAATGACCGGTTCTGGTACAGCGCGGGCTATCTCTATGATGTGATCGACGGCCCCGAAGGTGACGACCCGACGCTGCGTCCCAACCAGATTTTCGCCATCTCGCTGCCCTTCCCCTTGCTGGATGTCGAAAAGGCGCGGGCCGTTGTCGACATCTGCGCGCGGGAACTGGTCGTATCCTATGGGCTGCGCAGCCTGGCTCCCGACGAAACCGAATATGTTGGGCATTACGGCGGCGATCCGGTCCAGCGCGATAGCTGCTATCACCAGGGCACGGTCTGGGGTTGGCTGATTGGGGCATTCGTCACCGCGCATTACAAAGTCTACCACGACGCGCCGACCGCCTTCAGCTACCTGGAGCCGCTGGCCGATCACCTGAACGATCATGGGCTGGGATCGATTAGCGAGGTTTTTGACGGCGACCCGCCCCATACGCCCCGCGCCTGTATTGCTCAGGCATGGAGTGTTTCCGAAGTGTTACGCGCCTGGTGCGAACTGCGGCGCGATTTGCAGCCCGCCGCATCCACAGCGGAATAGACCAGGAGAATCTTGTTTGAACGAAGAGCCAAAACCCAGGTCCACATCGCGCAATCAGGCCTATATGGTCGCGCTGTCTGCGGCCCTCCTGATGATGTTTTTGCTGTTCACGGGTGTCATTGTGCTGATCATTGTGGGCCGCGCCGGAGACAAAAAGAAGGATGAGGAGTTTACGGTCACGCTCACGTCGATCTATGCCGATGTGAACGCCACCGACGCAGCACGGATCGTCACGCCGACCAACGCTCCTCCCATCACCCCGGGAGCCTATATCTTCGCGCTGGACGCGGACCCGGCTTATTCCGGCACCGAGTCGTGCTCCGCGCAGATTGTTACCGGACAGGTATTGGACAGCGATGGAAATCCAACGGATCGTTACACCGTGTTAATCTGGGGCGATTTTCTGCCGGACACGCCGATCACCACCGGGGAACTATCGGGCGAAGCCGAAGGCAAATGGACGCTTGTCCTGAACGGGATGGTTAACCGCCGCCTGTGGGTGCAGATCACCGCCGGGAACCGCTATTTTTCGGCTCCGGTGGAGATTGTGTTGGATCAGACAGCCTGTGATCGTAACCGGGTTGAGCTGACCTTCCGGCAGATCGCGCCGCCGGGCGGATAAAAACAGCCGCTGGGCGGATAAAACAAAAAGGGCAGTCGTTACAAACTGCCCTCACAGACCGCAAAACATAGATACCTATTTCCGCACCTGATAGCCGACCTTCGCCCCGATTGGGATCACGCCCTCAGGATATTCGCCGGAAACTTCCTCGGAACGCAAATCAGTACCCAGAACGGCTTTGCGCCCGACGACAAACTGAGGCGGAACCGTTGTATTTTTGCCCACGCAGGCGATCCCCAGATCACCGCCATCGATATATTCGCCCACGCGAGCGCCCTGCCCCACGATCACACCTTTATCGATCACGGCACGCTCGATGATCGCGTCCTTCTCGATATAACTGTCGGTCAGGATCACGCTCTCATAGACCAGCGCGTCCGGTCCTACATAAACGCCAGGGGAAAGCACACTGCGCACCACCCGCGCGCCCGCACAGATAATCGATCCATCAGTAATCATGCTGTCTTCGACAATTGCGCCCTTTTCGATCTTGACCGGGGGGCGCTCCTCGCTGCGGGTATGGATGATCCAGGAGCGATCATTCAGATCAAGCGACGGCGGCGTGCCGAGCAGATCCATGTGCGCTTCCCAATAGGCGTCAATCGTCCCCACGTCGATCCAATAGCCACCGTACGGATAGGCCATGACCTTCATACCCAGTTCGAGCATGCGCGGGATAATATTATAACCAAAGTCGTGGCGCGACTCTTTGCGCATGGCATCTTCTTTGAGCAGGTCTTCAAGCACTTTGGATTTGAAGACATAAACGCCCATGTTCGCCAGGTCACCGGGTGGGTTCGCCGGTTTTTCGACAAAATCTACGATCTGATTGTGATCGTCCACTTCCATAATGCCATAGCGTGACGCCTCATCCATCGGCACTTTAATCACGGCGACGGTGACATCGGCCTTCTGCTCCTCGTGGAACGCGACCATCATGTCATATTCCATCTGGTAGATATGATCGCCGGAGAGGATCAGGACATTCTGGGGCTGGCCGCGCCGGACAAAGTTCAGGTTGCGCGTCACTGCGTCTGCCGTGCCTGCATACCAATCGGTATCATAGCGTCCCTGGTACGGTTGCAGCAGCCGCACGCCGCCCGTAAATCCCCGGTCCAGGTCCCAGGGTCGCCCCATGCCGATATGATCATTAAGGCTGTGCGGGCGATACTGGGTTAAGACCAAAACGTCGAAGATTCCAGAGTTGACGCAGTTGCTCAAGGCAAAATCTATAATGCGGTATTTCCCGGCAAAAGGAACCGCAGGTTTGGCGCGCTTGGCGGTTAACACTCCCAGGCGGCTACCTTCACCCCCCGCCAGGATGACAGCTCTTGTCGTTTGCATACAAGCCAGCTCCTCGTCACATACGAACCGTGAAAGTTAAGTTTTTTCTGTTTTTATTGCTAAATTGTATTCTTGCAGTGAGTATAACATGCTCTGGCGGTGTCCACATGTTCAGATCGCCTAACGATTTGCCGCTAAAAATGATCGCGCCGCACAGTGCCTTCTGTGTCATGTTTACCCCTTATTTGCGCAGTTGATCGCGGGTTACATACAGCTTACGCCGGACCCAGCGCGCCGTATCCGCCGCGTGTTCATTCAGCGCCCGCCAGCGCGCCGTTGTCAGCACCAGGATCGCACCGAACAGGGCCACCGCCAGGAACAGCCCATCCCATTCCAGTTCCGTAAAAAACAGGGTCGCCAACACAAAAAACGCGACAAACACGATCAGCCCTTCGATCCAGATTTGATTCTCGACGTCATGTGTCACCGCGCCGTGCACCCACGTCCCGCCGGATCGATCCTGATCGAGCAGGCCCGCCAGCCGGATCGGGACAAACGCCCCCGGATAGCGCCGTTCGATGATAAATTCGTTGTCCCGGTGAACGATCACAGTTTGCTGGGCGGGGGCCAGCCAGCGCCCCAGGCCGCTGATCTCCGGCGTGCTCAGTTCGTTCTGCTGAAGCCGCTCAATACACCCGGCAGGTGACAGCGCCGTGACAAAATCAACCGTATGCTGGGGCGTTTTCCCCTTATGGTTGTCGTTGATGAAGTCGATTTTTTCTTCCACGTCTCGTCCCATATACTTTTTACTCCGCATCCCTATGCACAACTTCGGCCAATAAATCCTCAACGGCGACTCCCTCCTCCCACAGCCGAGTCTGCCAGCCAGGGAGCAAGCCATCCAGCACAGCCATCTGTGCCGCGCCCAGTTCATAAAAGCGGTCCCGGTAGCCGCCCGGAACGAGGCTCAAATCGGCCAGCGCGGCACGGAACTGCTCCGGCATTCCAGCCCGCTGCATAAGACTGACATCCGCGTAGCGAGCCGCACCCTCGACCCATTCCGTACCGCGCTCAAAATCACCCGCATCAGCAGGCAGTGTGGCCCGGCGATCTGCCCGCAGGCGCAAAAATTCATCCACCGCAGATCGGATATCTTCCTCCGTCGCGTCCGGCTCCAACGCTGCCGCCAGCGCCTGTCCTTCTGCTAACAACGCCTCGTCCAGTGCCGCCCGGTCCGCTTCCGTCAGATCGCCCAGCCAGGCGTCATCCGCCTCCTGGACAAAATCGGGCATCTGCTCAAGACCGCCAAAGACGGAGAAGTGATAGGCATGAAATGCCTCGTGGACAATGGATCGGACGTAAGCGGCATCATCCAGCACAATTACCCCTGGGCCAACCATCTCGTCTACGGCTGCCTGAAACTCATCGCGGACCGGAATCGCCACCACCCACTTATCACCGACCAGCCAGGAGGTCGCCGCCGGAACAGGAACCTGATGTCCCTCGGCGCGGTAGACCTGCTCGCCATCGATCAACATCCCTGGGACAAGTCTAAATGGTTGTGGCGGCTCCGGGCTGCCGATCCAGTAATCAGTGTCGCCTTTGCGCAGCAGCACTGGCGGGACGGCGTCGCCCCACCCTATCCAGACCTCGCCCGCATAGGCAGCCAGCAGGGAACGCGCCTCGGCAACCTGTCCCTTTTCTGATGCCGTGAGCGCTTCTCCCTGCGCATAAACAGGCAGGCTGCCAGATAGGATCAACACGATACAAACAAGGCTAACCCAGCGCATTATTCTTTTCTCTCTTCCGCTTTTCTCTACGTCTTTCGTTAAAAATCCTATTTGGGTGCGCCGCGCCGCAGACTCGCCAGTGTGACCGGAGACTGACGGACCTTGCTCAATGCCGCCTCGTATAAACGAATATACTGCTGGGCAGGGCGATCCCAACTCCAATCGATCCGCATGCCGCGCTCCTGCATCCGCTGGAACGCCTCGCGCCTCTCCTTGAATGTATCGATTGCCCAGCGCAGAGTCAGCCGCACTGCGTCTGGCTCCTCGAACAAAAAGACAAACCCCGTCCCATGATCGGCAGGGCCGCCGTCGTAATTCTCGACGGTATCGGCTAATCCGCCCGTGTCACGCACCACAGGCAGCGCTCCGTAGCGCATCGCGTTGATCTGTGTCAAACCACACGGCTCATAGCGGCTTGGCACCAGAATGAGATCGGACCCGGCGTAAATGCGAGCCGCCAGCCCGACATTAAAGCCAATGAATACCTTCGCCTTCCAACCAAAATCCCATTCCAGGGCGCGCATCTGCTGTTCAGCATCCAACTCGCCGCTGCCCAGCACGATCAGTTGAGCATTCGTCTCAGCCAGCAAGCGGCGCAGCCCCGGCGCTGCGAAGTCCATGCCCTTCTGCGCAACAAGGCGGCTCACGATGCCAATCAGCGGGATATCGGCGTTCTGCTCGATGCCAAACTCCGCCTGCAAAGCCAGCTTGTTTTTATAGCGCTCCGTGCGGAAGTTCGAGACGTCGTAACACTGCTTGATATGGGAATCGGTGGCGGGGTTATTCTTCTCCATATCCAGCCCGTTGAGGATGCCGCCGAAATCGGCGTCGCGCACCCAGACCAACCCTTCCAACCCTTCGCCAAAGCGCGGGTAATGCAGTTCAATGGCATGGCGAGGGCTGACCGTGTTCAGTTTATCAGCGTAGGCGATGCCGATCCCCAGCAGGTTATCGTCTTTTTCCTGGTAGATCAGGTTAGGATCGTGCCGCCCCGGTACTCCCGCCATCCACAGGAAGCCGCCCGCGTCCCACCCCTGATAGCCCATGTTATGGATGGTCAGAACGCTCGCCATATTCTCCCACTCCTGCTGCCAGCGAGCCTCGGACAGCAAAAACGGGATCAGGGCGGTATGCCAGTCGTGTGTGTGCAGCACGTCCGGGAACCAGGGATCGTCACCGTGATGCCCCTGCCCCATCTCCCAGGCTGCCGCTAAAGCGGCCTGGGCGAAGAAAATAAAGCGCTGGCGGTCCCAGTCCTGGTCGGTGTAAATATAATCACCGCTGCTAAAGAACGGCCAGCTCTCCATCAAATAAACCGGGACGCCGTCTTGCTCGGTGGTGTAGATTTGCACATCTGCCGTGCCCAGACGCCGGGTAAAGTGATAGGTAAAAAGAGGTCGAATCCGGTCGCTGTACTGTCCTTTGATCTTGCCATAGAGCGGCATCAAGACCCGCGCGTCAACGCCTTTAGACCGCAAGGCGCGAGGCAGTTCCCCCACGACATCGCCCAATCCGCCCGTTTTGGCAAAAGGAGCCATTTCGCTCGAAATGAACAGCACTTTCATCGAACATCCCTCCTTGTATTGAGGATACCGCCAATCGCTCGCCGTTCGCCCCCCAAATAAGAGGGATTAGCTGAGGCTGATTATAGTATTCTTTTTGCTTTTTGGACGGACTTGTCGCAACAGGGCATCCCCGATTGTCCATTCATTTTATAGCTTCTTCATAGTTCCAATCAGGCGATTGCAAGGCATCGCCATGCAGAGCGGCGGGTAACGGCTGGGGCAGTTGAAGCGGAAGCTACGGTATGAGACCCTGCGCGGTAAAAAACAACCGCCCGGTTGACGGATGCCAGCCGGGCAGTATTCATTAATTCGACAACGCCGCGCTATTTCGTCGCCCACCAGCGGTAATCGATATTCGGGAAGAGGCGATCTTTCTCCCACAAATTCGCCGCCAGCCCATGATCCGGCGCGCCCCGGTCGATACTGTCCGCCAGCGCATTAAACCGTTCCAGGTGCTGGCTGAAGCGCTGCACGGCATACTGCCGCGCCTGCCCGGTTGTCACCAGGAAGGGCCAGTCGGAACTTTCGAGCAGCAGCAGTTCGCGGGCCGTCTGGCTCAGCACCCCCTGGATCGACTCGTCGCCGTAGCGGTCCTTATAAGTGTTGGCCAGGGATTCCATCCGTTTCTCCGCGTCGTGGATAGGTGCCCACATCCAGTGCGTGTCGTTGTTGTCCCAGGTAAAGTGTGTGCCACCCGCGCCCCAACTGCCCTCCGGGAGATGGATCACCTGCTTGGGCGGGTGGTTCTCCACATAATCGCTGGCGGTAGTCAGCTCCACCTTGTCGTTTTTCGCCAGCAGGCGGAGAACCTGCTTCAGCCATTCCACGCCCTCGAACCACCAGTGCCCGAACAGTTCGGTGTCATAGTTAGAGGCAATGATCCCAAAGCCCTCCCCGGTGTCCCACTGCGCCTGCAAAATGCGCTCGACCAGCGCCGCGAAGTCCTGGGCGTGCATGCGGACTTTATGCTCGGCCCAATCGGGATGGTAAAAGTCCTTGTTGCCCAGATCCACTTTGGCTCCGGTGACGCGCCAGTATTGCAGCCCGCTCACGCCATCCTTGCGGTGAAATTCGCGGTAATCAAAATCGCCGGGATAGCCCCAATCCGCCGACCAGACCCGCTGCCCGGTTTCGTTGTTGCGCCCGATCACCGCGACGCCGCTGTGCTCCAGGCTGCGCCCGCCGGAGGTCGTATCGCTGACATAATAGGCGCGGAAGGTCGTCAGGCCGCCCTCTGGCACAGGTGCTTTGGACATCGGGATCAGGTAGCGGCGCTTGATCTCTCCGTAAGGGCCGATTGCCTCACCTGCCGCCACGCCCACCGGAGCGCCACCCGTAATCAGATGTGTCTCGCTGAAAAAGACCTTGATGCCCAGCTTTTGCAGGAAGTATTCGATGCCGGGGCGGATCGTGCCGTCCTTTTCATAATAGGCGGGACGATAAGCACATTCAGGCAGCCAGATACCGCGCGGGGCACGGTTGAAGAACTTCTTATAGCTGTCGATCCCGGCGCGCAGTTGGCCCCAGATCGAGCTGTCGCGGCCCAGCAGCGGCAGATAACCATGTGTCGCCGCGCAGGTTGTGACCTCAATCAGACCCTCGTCTTGCAGGCGTTTGAATGCGCCGAGCAGATCGCGGTTGTAGCGGCTGTCAAAGCTTTCCTTGATATTTTCATAATAGCGCTGGTAAAAGCCCGCCAGAAATTCCAGGTGTTTGTGGCCCACCCACCAGGGTTGTTCCTCGCGGGGCAGTGCCGATTCCAGGATTTTATCCTCTTCTTCTTCGGCTTTTTTGACCTTTTGCGAGGCGGCTTCAATGGCCTTCCGATCTACGGACGGCAGTTCGCCCTCGACAGCTTCCTCACGCGGGACGCCCACGACTTCCTCTTCGCCCCGGAAGCGCAGCACGTCGGCTTTGGCGCGGGCGATCTTGTCTTCAAGATATTCGTCCAGATGATCGAGCACGTCGGCATCGGCTAACTGTTCTGCCAACACAGGTGTGATGCCAATTGTGATCTTGTAGCGCACGCCCTCGTCGCGCAGATCGTACAGCGCGTTGAGCAGGGGAATGTACGTCTCGCTGGCGGCTTCGTGAATCCATTCTTCGCCATGCGGCCAGCGCCCGGCCAGCCGCGCATAGGGAAGATGACTGTGCAAAACAAAGGTAAACGCTCCGATTGCGCTCATAAATTCCTCTCAGTATTAGAAGGAGAGTCTCTGTTTGGCGGCGCAGCCGGACTACGCCGACCATTGGAGGATTAGTGTCTCACTGTCATCCCCATTGTAACGGAGAGAGAAGGGAAAAGACAAACGAGTTGCCCCCAGGCACGAACAAACCCATAATCAGTGCGGAGGATCTTCAGCGGCAGAAGCTTGAAGTGAGGTATTGAGATTCCGAACCGGGTATGCGATTATTGTATCAATTGAGAATTAAGGAGTGATTTAGCTATGGCTGGAGTGGAATACGAAGATGCTTTGGCGCTCGCCTTGAAGCTCTCACCCCAGGAACGTCTTAGGCTGGCGGCGCGAGTTGTTTCCTCCGTAGAGAACGAACTATCAGCCTCAGAAGCTACATCGCCTGGTGAGTGGGGAGCCGATGTCGTCGCGCTGCTGGATCAGCTGGATTTGAGTGATTGGGAGCAAATGGATATTCCCGATGTCGGAGAATGGGTGCGTCGCCTGCGTCGTCAGGAATCTGAGCGCCATGAACAAGATTGGAAGGGTGATGAATGACTACTGGTATTGTCGATACCACCGTAATCATCCACCTTTTTCGTAAAAACCCAGCAGCGCATGCTTGGATGAAAGCACAGACCAGCCGCCTCTCAGTGACACCAATGACTTGGATGGAAGTGATTTACGGCGCATCGGGGAAAAGTGGGCAGGCGACCTCGCTTGCCCTTTTAGATCGCTTTGAGATGATCTATCCCGACCAAGCGGATATGGATTGGGCCATGAATGCCTTGCGCACATACCGTCTCAGCCATGGTGTTACCATTCTAGACTGCCTGATCGCCTCCGTCGTTCACCGATTGCAGGTTCCGATCTACACCCAAAACGTCAAGGATTTTCTGATCGTTCTTCCCAAAAGTCTGGTTATTAAACCATATTGATATTTTTCTCCACAAGCAAAGGCGGCAGCCATGCAGTAAGACCTCCAACCCATTCGCGGATTGATCGACGCGGGCGAAACTGAGCAGGCCAAGCGGCTGCTCTCGGACATTCTGCGCAAGAATCCGAATAACATCGAAGCGCGCCTTCTGCTCGAACGGTGCAATACACAGTCGTTCCTTCCACCTCCGCCGCCGCCCATGCCTGTTGTGCCCATGATTCCGCTCCCGGGACAGGTTATGCCGGTGCAGACTGCGCCAGCCGTTCCCCTGCAGGTGGAAAAGCTCCTGAAAGATACGGTTGCTGTCTTCACCAGCCACAAGTGGAAGCTGGTGTCCTACGCGCCAACGGTAGCGGTGGTGGAACGGGAACAGCACCCGCGTTTTGTGCCCGCCGCGCTGATCCTCCTGGTTTCCGGGCTGATCGGCGGCATATTTGTCCTGCTCCACCTGATGAACCTGGGCGATCTGGAAGTCATCCTCATCCCGCAAGCGGACGGATCGATTCGCGTCAAGCAGGAAGAGCGCGTGTTCGTCATCCGTGCCCCCTACGAAGTGACCCCACTCGCTGAGACACCCTTCGGTATGGGATTGACGGTTGCTCTAATCCTGACCGTGGTGGGATCAATCACCGCGATTGCCTTCTGGGGTCTGATATTTGCCCTCCTATTCTGACATTCTGCGGACATCCGGCAGTTAACTGTCACTTTCGGATATAATTGCGCACTGTCTATGAACCGAGTTGCGTATACGTAACTGGCTGAGTTCGATTTCGGCCATGTTCAACCAAGAACCGTGAGGCGGCGTATAGTGAAAATGCAAACGGGCAGCGATGCGATCTGCTTCTGGTTTGCCAAAGGTTTCGACCAGGGCGTGATAGGTATGGGTATTGAGATTATCCAAGACGAGATCAATCCACTCGGCATCGGGATAGAGTTCATCGACCAGGTAACGCAGCGCATAGGCACAATCCGTCTTTGTGCGCCGCTGTGTCACCAGAACATGGCGTTGCCCAGCTTGTGGCTCAACAAAGAGGAACAGGTTGCGAGTGCCTTGTCGTTTGTATTCGTAATCTTGGCGTCTGACGTGTCCTGGTTGTACGGACAAGGGCGGACGACTATCGGCCAGCAATTGCACACTCTTTTCGTCAAAGCACACTTGTGGATGCTGCGGGTCATACGGTTGCGCATACAAGCTCAGGACGTCCTCCATCCGCTGCAAAAAGGTGGTGCTCACCTCGGGAATACACCAACTTTTCACTCGCCAAGGCTTAAGCCCCTTTTTTTCAGGGACAGCCGAACGGTTTCAGGCGAAATGCTGCTCACGATGCCATCTGCCACTAATCGTTGGGCCAGCAATTCCATTGTCCAGCGTGTGTTTAGGGTTTGATTCTCGCCCGGCAATGCGCGTTATCCGGCGAGACAATAGGAGCTTCGAATGACATCTTCACCTTATGCCATCCGCGTTCAGAACGTCAGCAAACACTATGGTAATTTCACCGCCGTAGATAACCTGAGCTTCGACGTGCAGCGCGGCGAAATCTTCAGCATGCTCGGCCCCAACGGAGCCGGCAAAACGACCACCATCCGCATGATCCTGGATATTCTCAAGCCCGACACCGGACATATCGAGGTGCTGGGCGGGCCGATCAATGACGCGGCAAAGAATCACATTGGCTATCTGCCCGAAGAACGCGGCCTGTATCGTAATGTGCCCGTGATTGACGTGCTGACCTATCTGGGCCAGCTCAAAGGTATGTCCCGCAGCGAAGCCATCCAGCGGGCAACCACCCTGCTCGAACAGGTCGAACTGGGCGAGAACATTCGCAGCAAAGTGAGCGAACTGAGCAAGGGTATGCAGCAGAAAGTGCAGATTCTGGCAACCGTCCTGCACCGCCCCGACCTGCTGATCGTCGACGAACCGATGTCCGGCCTGGACCCGGTCAATACAGAGATGATCAAGAGCATGCTCTACCAGATGAAAGACGAAGGCGCGACGATTGTCATGTCCACCCACCAGATGCCGCAGGTCGAGGAAATGTCGGATCGCCTGCTGATGATCAACCACGGCAAGCAGGTGCTCTATGGAGCGGTGGATGAAGTACGCAGCCGCTTCGCCAAAAATGCGGTGATCGTCGAAGGTGACGGCAACTGGCAGGCACTGCGCGGCGTCGTCGCCGTAGAGCCAGGTGAACGTGCGCACGAAGTCGTGTTGAACCTGGACAAGGGTGTTACCCCAGACGACCTGATGCAGGCCGTTGCCGCCAGCGCCGATTATCATGTGCGCCGCTTTGAACTGGCCGTTCCCAGCCTCAACGAGATATTCATCCAGGTTGCGGGCGGCGGGAACAACCACAATCATCGCAACGGCTCACGCAGAAACGGAGACGCGGCTGTGAACTGGAACAAAATCTGGCTTGTGGCACGGCGCGAATATCTGACCAATTTCCGGCGGCCCAGCTTTCTCTTCACTGCATTCGGCGTGCCGCTCTTTTCGCTGATCGCCATGTTCGTGATCGTCCAACTGACCTCGAACCGCGAAACCAGCCTGAAGAACTTCGACCGGATCAGCTATATTGACCGGGCTGCAGGTCGGGCCCCGGTTATCACTGTGAGCGACCCGGACCTGAACCCGGATGGCTACCAGCCTGTTCTACTGCCGAACGCAGAGATTCCCGCTGAGCCGGATGTCGCCTACTATGACGCGCTGCAAACGGAAGCAAGCCATCTGCTGCGCGATAATCAGATCGACGCGTTTTTTGTCCTGCCCGAAAACTATGTCCTGACGGGAACGATTGACCTGTATTCCCGCAAGAATCCTCCCGCTGTGCTGCAAGGCCATATTGAGGACTTCCTGCGCGATCAGTTAGCTGCGGGCGCGAACAACCTGGCCCTGGATGTCCCCATCGAGCGCATCAGCACACCGCTGGACCTGACCATCCGCGACCTTGATTCCGGCAAGGAGCTGTCCGAGGCGGAATTGATGGGGCGGCTGATGGTTCCCATGCTCTTCGTGCTCATCTACTTCATGGCGACGAGCACCACGGCCCAGTTCTTTATGAGCGGCGTGGTCGAGGAAAAAGAGAACCGCCTGATGGAGATTCTCGCGACCAGCCTCAAGCCTGTCGAACTGCTGTGGGGCAAGCTGCTGGGGCTGGGGGCGCTGTCTCTCACCCAGATTATCGTCTGGGGCGCGGGGGGCGGCGCGATCGCCTTGTTCAACAGCGACGCCAAGGCATTTTTCTCCGGTGCGGACTTCCAGGTGAGCGATATCGGGCTGATGGCCGTGCTGTTCTTGCTCAACTTCCTGCTGTTCGCGGCGATCATGATGGGTATCGGCGCATCGGTCACAGCGGAAGCGGAAAGCCGCCAGATCGCCGGGTTCCTGAGCTTTATCGGCGTCGCGCCCATCGTGGTGCTGGTCACATTCTTCAACAACCCGAATGGGCCTGTTCCGATGGCTTTCACCTTTTTCCCCCTGACGACAGCCGTAGCACTCATCCTGCGCGTCGGGCTGGCGGCGGTACCCGCCTGGCAGATTGCCTTTGGCGTGCTGCTCCAGGCCGTGTCAACCGTAGTGGTAGTCTGGCTGGCGGCTAAGGTTTTCCGCATGGGTATGCTGATGTATGGCAAGATGCTGACGCCGCGCACCTTGTGGGCCGCCATGCGCGAAGGACCGGTGACACTGACCACTACGCCAACCGAATTGAGCAGCCAGCCGAAGAAAAAGAAGCAGAGGAGACTGGGGTGGGGGCGATGACAAACGTGCTGACCGTCTTTTTACACGAACTGCGGATGAACTTCCGCCGCAAGGCGTATCTGTTCATCACGTTTATCATCCCGCTGCTGGCGATAGCCGCGTTCTACGGCTACCGGGGCTATAAGGATCAGCAGGACAAAAAAGATAAACCCGCCGAATCGATTACCCAGGAAGTCGCAGACAACCAGAGCGATATCGGTTACGTCGATCTGACGCCGCAGCATCTCTTCCCGGCCCCGGACAGCTATCCGAGGGTTGACTGCTCAGTCGGGAATGCGGCGGAATTGAACGCCCAACTGATCAAGCGAATCACCTCGCCGCGCTGCATCGGGCGGAATCTGCACGTCTTTGCCACGCGCGAAGCAGGCAAAAACGCGCTGAAAGATGGCGATATCGACGTGCTGTACGTCATCGAGCCGAGTTATGTGGAAGATGGCGCAATCTCCGGCTTTATGGAAGGGCTGAACATGCAGGGCGCGTCATCCGATCAGGTGATGGAGGGGTACATCCTCGCCACGCTGCTCCAGAATGCCGAACCGGAGGAGTACCAGCAGTTGTTCCTGCGGCTGCGCGATCCCGCCGTGATTGCCGAGCACCGCATCACGGACAGCGGCAGCACGGCAACCACCAACGAAAACAGCAACTTCGTGCTGATCTACGGCTTCGGCCTGATCCTGATGATGAGCATCTTCTGGGGCGGCGGCTATCTGATGCAGAGCGTCGTCCAGGAGAAAGAGTCGCGCATCGTGGAGATCATCCTCTCCTCGATCCGGCCCCTGCCTCTGCTCACCGGGAAGATCCTGGCCAACGGCGTGCTGAGTTTGCTGCAAGTGGGCATGCTGCTGGGCACGTTCGTCTTTCTGGCGACGCAGGCGGGCGATCTGACCAGCGAATTGAGCAACATTGACGTTCCGGCGAGTTCGCTGATCCTGTCGGCGGTCTACTTCCTGCTGGGCTTCCTGCTCTTCGGCAGCCTGATGGGCGCTATCGGCGCAATGAGCACGACTATGCGCGAGAGCCAGAACTTTGTCGCAGTGGTCACGCTCCCAGCGGCGATCCCGTTCTTTGTACTGACCGAATTTGTCGAGGAGCCGAACGGTTCCCTGGCGAAAGTCTTGAGCCTGATCCCGTTCACCGCGCCGCTGTCGATGGTTATGCGGCTGGCGGTGGCGGATGTTCCAGCGGGCGAAATTCTGCTCAGCCTGATCATCCTGGTGGTATCGGTCGTGGGTGCCATCTGGTTCGCCAGCCGCCTGTTCCGCGTGAACATGCTGCTCAGCGGCACGCTGCCCAAGCTGAAGGATATCCCGAAGTTGATCCGAGGGTAGGACCCCTCACTCCCGGCATGAACGCGAAAGCCACTCCGTCTCCAGCTTGCAGATGCTGTTTCCAGATGTGCCAGAACAGCATTTCCGATTTTGACGCTAAAATATCTTAAGCGCCTCTTCTTGATCATTTAAGAGTGGATTCTAATTCATCCGGACACCTTTTGATGAAATTAGGCTCCACAACGGCCTTTTTCCAGCCGGAAATTCTTATACGTTACGTCACTTCCGTGCCCATTTCTTCTCGGTATCCAGATCCGCCACAACCTATTATCTTTGAGGAGAGTCTTCTAACCGTGCACTAACTCAAGGTTAGAAGGGTCTGAAAAATAGTTGATCACTTCTCCGCGTGGCAATTTGCGGAATCCTATTTTTTTGACACCCTCGCCAACCGTCTTTATAACCGTCAGCCACCTTTGTGACGAGGCTCGTTCCCGGCCCGATTGTCGTCGTGCGTGCGTTTCATGGACGTGGGAACTAAATACAGGCGAAATAATTCTTTGGGATCAATTGGGCGCAGCATGTCGGCGCCCCTACAAAAACGAATTTACGGATAGATACCTAGAGTTTTTATGACCTTTGTCTGGCGCAGTTCGATCTCCACTAACAAATTATTGGAAAAAATTAGTTGATCACTTCGCCAGTCGTGGGGGTGCTGCTACCCCCCCTTTTCGGTTTCACGACTAACCATTTCCTAACCCTACACAAGCTTTTGTTTTTGTCGATTTTTGGCGGACCCTATTATCGATTGG
Organism: uncultured Chloroflexia bacterium; assembly: GCA_963753545.1. Lineage (GTDB taxonomy): Bacteria > Chloroflexota > Anaerolineae > Aggregatilineales > Aggregatilineaceae > CAVWCQ01. The sequence goes on along the minus strand of CAVWCQ010000008.1, from coordinate 1,326,120 downwards.
TCCTACACCGGCAAGGTGCGGCCAACACCTACTCTCAGGATACACCCGATCCGCCCCCTAAAATACTCCTTTAAAGTTGAACCTTAAGTACTAATTTGAAGATATTCGTGAGAAAAAAGGCGGCGCTGGAAAGGTCTCGTCACCAGCCAGCCACTTCGTGATCGCCCACTTGCGGCGCGGGAAGTCGAACAGCCAGTTCGCTTTGCTCAACGTGCTGTAGCCGAGGATCAAATCCATCGGTCTTTCGAGAGCAGTATTTACCTGCGGACAGATCAACTACGGCAGCACGGTGCGGCGGAAAAATATAGCCGCCGATGGTCGCCCCGGTCAGGACATACATCGGTGTATCCATTGAGGCTCCCGGTTGAATCCGTGCCCGACGACTGCCCCACTTCCTGAAAGAAGCCGGTGCTGCCGACAAAACTCTATCGGCAATGGTAATGCTGGCCCCGGTATCCCATACCGCATTGGCGTTGGCGGCGACGAACTCAACATCCACATACGGATGAAACTCGGGCCAAGATACAGGTTTTGCAGAAGAGATGTGGCGTCGTGTTCATCCACCAAGACGCGATTTTCGTCAAATAAAAAATGACAAGAAAAGTCTTTGAGAAGGTCCATTCCGATGAGATTCCCTCGACCGGAAGAGGGTTCACCGAGGCGAACGAGTGTAAAATTCTTCTTTGCAATCGGCCCGACTGTTATATCCGGTACGGTAATGATATCTTCGCTGCTTCTGGCAAATACCCCTGAGGAGTCGTTCTTCTCAGCCGAGGTAAACGGGGCGGTATAGTCATCCCATTCAACCCGGCTTCTCGCCGCACCCGTATCGAGCAGAAAGCGGTATGGTTTGCCGCCAACAGTGCCCTCGACATAAAGCTCGGCGGCTTCGGCTTCTTCCGGGTCGGGTACGATGATCAGGTCAAATCCATTCATGGTGTCTCCGCTAAAAGGCTTGACATGAATAGAACGCATGTGCTATAATTGAGGTAGTGATTTCGCTGCTTTGCTTGTGTCTTTTTCGGGGCCAGGGCCAAAGTTAGTAAATGGTTAGGATCACCCCTCAAAAACAATAGTGGCGCGATTTGCCACGAGAAAAAAGTCGCCCGAAGTGAGTAACTTATGAGAATTTCCGGCTAGTGTAATACCATCACAAAGATAGCTAGTTGATCACTTCGGCCCCCAAAGATATATTTACAGCCCTTATTGGTTCATTTCCAGGCTGTTTGTTGAATTTTCGCCTTCATCGGTTGTGCCTGACAGCCTCTAGGCAAAGCGGGGCATCACTTGGACACCCCGCTATGCATTTCACCTGAAACAGGTCTACTGCGCCGCGACCGGCAACCACTGGATATGGGCCAGTTCGCCGTTGATCAGGATGTGGGCCTGCCACCAGCCCTCTTCCCAGGGGGTGCCTTCTTTGTAGATGATTCCGCTCAGCAGCGGCGTGCCCCGGTTGCCCGAAGCGTCGGCGCTGCCGTTTTCTTCCAGAACCTTCTCGCCCGACGGCGACCACCACTGCACGGCGATATCAACCGGATCGCTGACCAGATCGAGTACGAAGCAGATGTTCAGATCTTCGGTGGGGGTCAGCGCCGACGCCAGCGTATTCTCGGCGCAAACAGCACTCTTGCCCGACACGATATAGGATTGCAGCACGAACGCATTGATGGGCAGCGCGGGGTCCCCATCAATCATGAGACGGTAGGATGCGGATGTGCCCCCCTGTCCGCTGATGCTCAGGAAATACTGTCCCTCGCCGGGAACCTCAAAGACCAGACCATTGACTGCCGAGCCTGATGCGGTCGCCAGCGGAGTTGTGCCGTCCTGGTCGAGCACGGTGACCGTCAACTGCATATCGCCTGCTGTCAGGATCCACCACAGCAGCCATACGCAGACTTTCCTGGGCAATAAACGTGTACTGTATCTCGGGTGCAGCAGACGATAATTCGCCAGTAGCTGCCGCTTCAACTCGCAGCGAGATCGGCTGCCCCTGCGCCGTAACTGCATCGTGGGACAGGCCCAGGCTGAGAAGCAGGATTCCCACAATAACAGCAGTCATCTTCAAGAAACGGTTCATGGTTCCTCCCTTGTGCGCGTGAATGAGGTCAACTTTGGAGCTAGCGAATATCCACTGTCCCCAACGATATCATATCAGCTTCCGACCCGGGATGGTCACTCAACACGCTCAGACGCTTGTTCGAGCCGGGCAAAAACCAGCCTACATTCACGGCATACGAGCCGGGCGGCAGATCGGCGGGCAGATCGATCTGCACGTCGGATACCCAATGCGGCCTATCACCCCAATTGGTCGTCAGGAAGTCCGGGTAGTTGGCGTACTGCGCCAATGGCACGGACGTCTGCGGATCGGCGACGTGAACAAACAGGGCATAACTATGGGAAAGGCTGTGTTCGCCCTGCCAGAACAGCCGCACGTGCACCGTATGCCCCGGCTGATCAACAGTGACTTGATACGCGGTCAGGCGCAGGCCATCCGCCAGCCGGACATTGATCGGGGTGAGCGGCGGATCGGCCTCCACCCAGGCAGGCGTACCGAGGGCGACGCTGATGCAGGCAGGAGGGTTCAACGGCTGGCAGTCGTCGCTCAGATCAGGTGACTGCCAGCAGGTCAGCGCGAAAGGATAGTCCGTGCAGCCAGCCATCGCTTCAAAATGCAGCGTATGGAACCCTCGCGACAGGATCAGCGGCAGGCGCAAATCGCCCTCCCCTACCCACAGGCCGGAAATCAGGTGATCGTCCAGCCAGACGCCGATCTTACGCCCTGTGCGATAGGGCACCGCCGGAAAGATGAGTTCACCCTGCCGCTCGCGGTCCACATACAGATACCAGTCGCCCTCATCCGCCAGGAAGGATCCCGTGAACGGGCCGAGATCAACGCGTTCGCTCCATGCCTCTCCGGGAATAGATCGCTCCCGGCAAAGATGAAATCGGGCGGCGGTGTTTCTACGCGTGGAACGACAAAAGCCGCCCAGCGATCATCCTCATATTCCGGCTCACCGAGAATGGAACGCAGCCGATCCACGACCGCGCCGGGATTGTCCAAGAACTGCTTGTGGACCACCACTCGATCCGCGCCCGCCTCTGAGAGCAGATAAGTCACATCCTGGCGGCGAATCTGCGGATCGTCGGCAGTAGCGGCCTGATTGAGTACAGCCAGGAGCGCCGGGTCTTGCGGCGTGCGGCGGTAGGTGTGCCCGGCGATCAATGCCTTGTGGTGAAAAATCTGCTGGTAAAGCGCGACCTTGGCGGCAAGATTATTCTCCACAGGAATATTCAGCACGGCGCGCACGTCGTTCGCCTGGGCCAGATCGCTGAAGTAGCGCGGCATACGGGCATCGACAGTCAGGAACGGCCAGAAAAGCTGGTATTCGACCAGGATGATTCCCACCAGGGCCGCGCACAGAAGCCAACGCACCGCGTTTTGGCCCACCCGCCGGAACAGGATCGACGCGCCAACAGCCGCCAAAATGCTCAGGGGCAGCACCGTCAGCAGGTTGATCCGGCCCGGCGTGCGGGTCGAACTGAAAACAGGCAGGGTCTGGAAAACAGCCCAGGGCATAGGCACGTGCGAGGATATCCCCTCAATGGCTAAACTCAGCGGCTGATCGTGCCATTTGAGGTACGGTCCCAGCGAGAACAGCATCGCACCGAGCATGACCACGATCCAGATGTGCAGGTTACGACGCCGCAGGGCCAGAATGGCCAGTCCAGCGGGATCAGGCCCAGGTAGGCGGAGCCTTCTGTCGAATTGGTGCCCAAAACGGCTTTTGATATTCCGGCACAACTATCTTTCAGCGGGCCGAACGGCGACGGCGAGGCAAAGGCCAGCGGATCCGTGCTGAAGGTGATGCGGCCCGTCTCCGTAACGTCATTTAACTCTTCCTGCCCGCCTTTCAGGACCAGCGGCAACAAAAACGGCAGGGTGAGCAGTCCACCCACGATCATCACGGTAGCCAGCTTGAGCCAGGGGCGATCCCGCAGCGGCAGATCGGGCCGGAACAGCCTCCGCCAGTCCGCCAGAAGCAGGAATAACCCGCCAAACAGGATCAGCGGGAACAGCACATAAACAAGCTGCGAGACATGGGCCAGCGCCGTCAGGGCAAACCACAACGCTCCCCAGCGGGCCGTGCGCCAAGTGGCATCTTCATAGACAATACGCCACAAACAGATGGCCAGGAGCGGCAGGGCGAACTGTTCGATCAGAGTGAGATGCCCGGCGACGAGATGCCCCTGCATCGTTGGTGAGGCCATAAAAACTGTGCCACCGATCAGCGCCGCCGGGATATTCCGCTGCGTGAATACCAGTCCCATCCAGTAGGCAGTCAGGCCGTTGAGAACCAGGGCAAGCAGCAAGATGAGGTTGTAGGCAGCCAGCGGCGAGACGACCAGCGAGAGCAGCGCCGGGGGCAGATAACCCATCGGGTGCGCCCATTGCAGCCAGCTTGTAAAACCGCGTGGATAGACCAGCAGAGTCTGGTTGTAGGGGTTTTTTCCATCCAGGATCGCCTCGCGCATCCACCACGCGCCGCGTACGCCCTCGTAAGTATCGCTGTACCCGGCTCCAGCAGCGTGGGTGTTGATCTGTTTAGCAAGCGGCCAGGTGATGATCAGCGCCAGCAGGGTATAAACTACCAGGGGCAGCACGATCCAGATAAACGCTCGCTGCACGCGTTCGCGGCGCACCCAAAGTTTCAGTTGAGTCATGGGATGTCCCTCCGTTCCAGGGGACAAGTGTACCACAGCGCCCGCTCCGGCGATCAGGTAATATCTGAGCGTCCCAAACGGTTTAACTGGCGAGCCAGTCTACATTTCGTTCTGTCAGGCTGGCAAAACTGGTCCGCCGGCGAATCGTTTTTCAGTCCTTTGCGCGGGTAAGCTAACGCCCGTATAATTGCACACAAATAGGCCGCCCAACCCTTGGGGAGGTAATGATGAGCTTTGGTGATATTGCTGCCCGGCTGCGGAAACATTCAGACGATAAAGCCGAAAAAGAAGCCGCACCGCGCAATTATGAGGAACTGCACCTGCTGCGAGCGCGTATCCTCGGCGTGCTGATCCGCGATGCGCGGGAAGCGTCGGGCATGCAGCCGCGTGATCTTGCCGCCCAACTCGGCGTGACGGTTGATTCGCTCATTGCCTGGGAATTTGGCCGGGCCATGCCCAGCCTGCCCCAACTTGAACTGCTGGCCTATGCGCTGGACGTGCCAATCAGCCATTTCTGGGGCACGGAAACGCTGCTCCAACAGGCCACACGGCGCACAGTCGATCCCAATGAGTATGTGCTGCTGCGCGGGCGGCTTATCGGGGCGCTGCTGCGCACGGCCCGCGAAAAATCGAACCTCACTGCCGAAAACGTCGCCGCAGAATTGAACGTTCCGGTCAGCCATATCCACGCATATGAACTCGGCCAGCGCGCGATTGGCCTGCCGATTCTGGTCACCCTGGCGCAGATCTGCCGTGTCAGCGTGTCCTATTTTCTGGAACACGGCAACCGCGTTGGTGAGTTTTTGGAACTGCAAGAAGACCTGAAGAATATAGCGGAGATGCCGGAAGCGATGCGCCATTTCGTGTCGTCGCCGGTCAACCAGTCGTATGTCGAACTGGCGATGCGTCTCTCGCAGATGTCCACCAACGAACTACGCGGCATTGCCGAAGCGATTTTGAACATTACATTGTGAAACCATCACGCAGGGCGAGTTTCCTCATTACTCGCCCTGCAAAATCCCTCAGGGAATACCTCGTATGCAGGAAATTCTGTTTTCCACGGCTCATCACGTTGTGGGACTTTTGCAGGACGCCGATCACCTGGCGCTCAAGGAACTGCTCCGGCGCTGCCCGGATTATGCCGATTGTTACCCTATCATCCCGCCCAGCCTGCTCGGAATCGGGGATTTGCGCGGGAACCTGATCGGGATATTAGACGCCTCTGAACAACTGCCCTGTTCCCGGCGAAACGGCACTCAACCTGCTGCTGATCGATCCGGCGCAACGCCGAAAAGGCATTGGCACTGAGGTTTACCGGGCGTTTGCGGACTGGGCAAAGCGCAGCGGCACGCGAGCTATCACTCTCACTCTGAACGACCCGAGCACCTGCCCCTTCTGGGAGCGTCTGGGATTTAAGGCCGTAGATCAGGCAGTGAACGAGCATCCCGCGTTAATCCTACGGCAGACCCTGACACCCGACATTCTCCAGACGATTTTTAAGCGGCGCAGCATCCGGCACTACCAGGATCGGCCTGTGGAAAAAGAGGTGCTGATCCAACTGCTCGAAGCGGCGATGTCCGCGCCCAATGCCTGCAACAGCCAACCCTGGGAATTTGTTGTGATTACGGACCAAGAACGGCTGAACCGTCTGCGGGAAAAGCTGCTGTTTGCGCGCTACAACGGCCCGGCGGCAATTGTCGTTTGCGGCAATGTTGAGATCGCTCATAACTCGGTGGCCCGGCACTACTGGATTCAGGACTGCTGTGCCGCCGTGGAAAACATTCTGATCGCTGCTACCGGAATGGGACTCGGCACCGTCTGGATCGGCCTGTACCCGCTGCCCAGCACCATGAAACCAGCCCGGCAGGCGCTCAACATCCCCGAACACATCATGCCCGTGTGCCTGATCTACGTGGGTTATCCCGCCGAGGAAAAGCGGGCACGCACTCAATATGACGGCTACCGGGTCCATTGGGAAGAGTACGAGCCGCGAAAAAAACGGGCGAAGATCAAAAACGCGAAGCTCCTGGACTAGACGGTGACACTTTTGCGGTGCTGGACGCCGGAAGGCGACAGCATCGACTACTGGATTGATCCACAAGATTAAAGGCAAGGGGAAAATGAATCTTACAAAAGCAGCCTGGCAGCGGGGGATGATCACTCTGGCGCGCAGTGAACGGCTGACCCATTCTATGCAGGGCAGCAAACGGTTGACAAAACTGACCACTCGCTTCATCGGTGGCACAGACAGCGCCTCGGTGCGGGCACGGATGGCGCACCTCAAAGAGCAGGGGATCAGTTCGTCGGTCTACTACCTGGGCGAATATGTTGAACAGGCCGATTTGATCCAGCGCAACGTGCAGCAGATTCTCCAGATCATTGAGGATATCGGCACGTCCGGCGCGGAACTGCATGTGTCGGTCGATCCGACGCAGATCGGCTATACCATCTCGGATGAACTCGGCTGGCAAAACGCGCAGTGCATCGCGCAGAAGGTCGCCGCCCAGCCTAAAGTCAAGTTCATGATGATCGACATGGAGGATCATACCTTTGTCGATAAAAGCCTGGATGTGTACCGCCGCCTGCGGGCCGAAGGATTTCCGGTAGCGGTGACGATGCAAGCTTATCTGCATCGCACGGAGGCCGATCTGATGCAGATTACAGCGGAACGAGCGGCGATCCGGCTGGTCAAGGGCGCGTTTGTCGAGAACAAGCGGATCGCCTGGACAAAAAAGCCTGATATCGACGCGAGTTACATCCGCCTCGCGATGCTGATGCTGACTCCGACGATGCGCGAGCGCGGCGTGTATCCGATCTTCGCCACGCACGATGACCGCATCATCGACATCATCAAGCCGATCCTGAAGGCGAACGGCTGGCAGAATGATCAGTACGAGTTCGAGATGCTGCTTGGCGTGCGCGAACCGTTGCAGCGGCAGTTGGTGAAAGACAGCTACCCGCTGCGGCTCTATGTGCCGTTCGGGACGGAATGGTGGCCCTACACCATCCGGCGCATTGGAGAAAGTCCGGCCAATCTGAAACTCGTGACGCGGGCCATACTGGGATGGTAGCGGGGCGACTTTGGCGATCTATGACAGCTTTTTTATTGGGTAGAAGTCCCGTACAATTGAGTCAGGAGGTTCAATATGGGCTTACCATTACAAGCTGAACAAGTACCCCTGCGAATCAATGCGGATGGCGTGGCGTTGATCGGGCAAACCCGCGTGTCGCTGGAAACCGTCATCACAGCGTTTCACCGGGGCGACTCGCCGGAGCAGATCGTGGACAGCTTCGATGTACTCGGATTGGCAGATGTCTACGCGGTGATTGCGTATTATCTGAATCACCGGGAAGAAGTCGATGAGTATATTCGCCAGCAACATGCAGAGGCGAACCAGATACGGGAAGAAATCGAGTCCAATCAGCCTCATATGCTCACACTGCGCGCTCGGCTGCTGGAAAAGAAGCGGAATAGGATATGATCCGCCTTCTAGCCGATGAGAATTTCGATAATCGTATTCTGCGTGGTATCTGGCGGGAAAATGCCGACATAGACATTATTCGAGTACAGGACACAGAAATCTATGAGACTGATGATCCTGTTGTGCTTGAATGGGCAGCAAAAGAACAGCGTATTTTGCTTACACATGATATCAAGACAATGCCTAAATACGCTTATGAGCGCGTCAATGAGGGCAAACCAATGCCCGGTGTTATTGCAGTCCAATTCGGTGCGCCAATAGGCGAAATTATTGAGGATATCTTACTTATACTAAGCGCGAAAAACGATGAGGAGTTTGAGAATCAAGTCGTCCATGTGCCCTTATGATAGCGTCCAAAACGATGACGATTTTCTACGGATAGCGATCCGGCTGGCTCAGCAAGCGCGGGACGCAGGCGAAGACCCGTTTGGAGCGGTTTTGGTTCGCGGCGGCGCTGTTGTGTTCCAGGCGCATGATCGCAGCATCGAGTTGTGCGATCCAACCGCGCACGTTGAATTACAGATTATCCGCGAGTATTGTCAGGCACAGCACACAATGTCGTTGGAAGGCTATACTCTCTATTGCAGCGCGGAACCCTGCTTGATGTGCGCCGGAGCGATCCACTGGGCGCGGATTTCGCGGGTGGTGTTCAGCGTCTCACAGGCCATGCTTCAGCAGATCAGCGGCGGGAAGCCGAAACCCAGCGCGGCAAGTCTGATCAATACAGGGAACCGAACCGTTGATGTGATCGGCCCCGTGCTCCCCAAAGAAGGATTAGCGGTGTTCAAGGATTACACGTTTGTCTCGAAGACGCAGAGAGTTAAAGAGCGCTTGCTCGGAAAATAGCATCATGGTGGAGTTTATATCAAGGTTAAAACAAAATGTGCTCCGCCTGATTAGCTGCACCTGTCTCTTATTCATTTTGCAGGACCAACCAGCAAATAGCTCTCATCAGCGTCAACTTAGTGGAAGCGTACCCGTAGCGCTTGCTTGGCGTTCAGATGGAGATTTATTGGCGGTTGCCGTTCAGGAAGAGATATGGCTGTATTCAAGCAGCAAAGAACCCATAACTAAGCTTGCTATAGATGCGGACCTAAAACCAACCTATCTCGTTTGGCATCCGACCTTAAGTAAACTGGCTGCATCTACCTTCTCAAATACGAGTTCCAAAACCTATATCTGGTCAGTCAGCGGTGATCCAGCAAGGCTAACAATTACCCTTGATAGGATTGTTGAGGATTTTTTATCGGCCTGGGAGAAATCGCCTGGAGTTCCAGATACAAGGTTAGCAGTTTCTACTACATCGGACACCATTCAGGTTTGGGATATCGTATCTGGTCAGCTTCTCAATACAATTAGACCGAAGATACACGCCGGAGTAGATGCGATTGCCTGGAGCCCCAATGGGCAATATCTAGCGGCTGCTATGTCTGATTACAAGGTGTGGATTTGGGATATGTACACTTATCAGCCCATCACTGCACTGCCAAACCCTGTTGCATCTGCCGTCGCATGGAACCCGACCAGTGATCAATTAGCCGTTGGAAGTGGTGAAACAATAGCCATTTGGGAACGTGATTTAGGCAGCTACCAGCTCATTACAACCTTTACCGAAAATACAGCTATCGTGAGGCGGCTGGATTGGAAAGCTAATCGACTTGCGAGTTCCGCTTCTGACAACGTTATTCATGTGTGGAACTCAACGACCTGGGAGGACTTAGGTACCTTCCAGGCAAGCCAGGAACCGGGTGCAATGTTCGCTCTCGCTCTCAGCCCGGATGGAGGCTATCTAGCCTATAGTGGTGAAAATGGGCTTGAATTGACTGACCTGACAACTTGTCTTTCTTGCCCGCCTGATTAATCTGGTTCCCCGCATTCCTTCGCGGTACACTAGTGCGCCATGCGCACACTATCCCAACCCAAAACGTCTTCCAAATTGATCCTGTTCGCCATGCTCGGCGTGCTGCTGCTCGCCGCCTATCTCCGCATCCACGACCTGAACAAACAGGGGTTGTGGGGCGACGAAGGCTGGACGATGTGGCTGGCACGCGGCGATACGATCCGCGACCTGACTATGACGATGGTCGTGGATCATCACGGCCCGGTCTATTCCATCCTGATCCGCGCCTGGGAACTGCTCGTTGGGCCGTCCGTCGTGGCGCTGCGGATGAGCACCGTGCTGTTTTCCCTCGGCAGCATCGCCCTGATCTACCGCCTGGGCCGCGAACTGTGGAATCCACTGGCGGGCGTGCTGGTGGCGCTGGCCTTCACGATGATGGACAAACAGATCGTGCTCACGCAGGAAGTGCGCGACTACCCGATTATCTTTTTCATGATGATCGGAACGGCGTATTTTTATGTGCGCTGGCGACACGGAAAACCAGGGAGCGCCTTTGGCTTTGTGCTGTTCAGCGTCATGGGGCTGTATCTGCAATACTACTGCTATATGGTCAACCTCGCGATCCTGGCCCATGCGCTATGCACGCTGCGCGGGCGACCCGCCTGGAAACATTTTATCGCGATCAACGCGGCGGTTGCCCTGGCCTTTTTGCCCTGGACGTTCATTGTTCTGCACCAGTTCATCAATACGCCAATCAATGAAGAAGTGCTGACGACGACGCACGGCCTGCCGCTGAATGACAGCACCGTGAAGTATCTCGCCAGCGAGTCCTTTGGCATCCCGATTGCTCTCTACGGCCTGCTGTTTATCGCGGGGATCATTGGCCCCGCCCTGCCCCATACGCCCGGCCCGATCTCGTCATTGCAGCGAAACAAACGGGTGTCGGGTATGCTGCTGGCGGCGCTGTGGTTCGCCATCCCGCTGCTGATCACGCTGGCCCTGCACAACAAATATCCGCTGCTGACGGATCGCAACATTTCGGTGATTATGCCTGCCATCGCGCTGCTGGTCGGCTGTGGACTGGCTACATTTGAGCGCTGGGGTCGGCTGTGGCTGGTCGGCATCATCGTGATTTACGGCGTGTTCACCTGGAGCGCCTATTTCGTCAAGCCGCCCTGGAAGGCCATGTCCGCCGATATCGCCCGCTATATGCCGCCCGGCGAACCTGTGCTGGTGGATGTCGAGGGCGAACACGCGGCGCTGTGGTACCAGCTCAAGCTGGCCCTGCCCAACACCAAAGACGATTTTCTCAACCAGCTTCCCGGCGAAGCGCCGGACGATCCAGTCGTGTCGCTGCTCTATCTGCGCAATGAATACGGGGGCAATTTTGTCCCGCGCTTGCAGGGCATCCTGGCGGATACGCCCGGCGTCTGGCTGGCCTATTGGGGCGACGTGGCGAAGAAACACGATGTCTTTGATGTGCTGGACAGCAGTGGATTTGTGCGCACGGCGACGCTGAATTACCAGCATCACGGCTTCCCGATCTATGCCTACCGCTATGATCGCCGCGAAGCCTTAGCCAATCCCATCGCCCAATTTGGCGATTTGATCACGCTGCGCAAAATCACCAGCAACGGCCCGGCGCATCCCGGTGACACAGCTTATGCCCTGCTGTGGTGGAGCACGGACGCCCCGCTGACGGTCGATTACACCGTTTCAGTCTTTTTGCTGGACGCTAACGGGAATCCGCTCTTTGCGCCGGGCGGCGGTCTGCTGGTGCAAAACGACAGCTTTCCACAGGGGGGCGACTTTCCAAGCAGCGGCTGGACGGCTGACGCTACGGCTGACGCTAATGCGTTTGTCTTCGACGCACATCCACTGCACCTGCCGGACACGCTGCCTGCCGGAACCTACCGGATCGGCGTCAAGCTCTACACCTATTGGGATGGTGTTGTGCTGCCTGGGTCCGATGGCGCGGCCTATCAGGTTGTTGGTTCGCTGGCGGTCGAAAAATGATAGTCTGCCGGGCGGCACTGTCGGGCGTATTGCCATACGCCCCTACGTGTGCTGGAAGCGGATGCGGCACTCAAGCTGTCCAAACCAGACTTCGTCACCGTCTTTGAGGACAGCCGTCTTCTTAGGGAGCAAACGGACGCCGTTGATGTAGGTGAAGTTCATACTTTCCAGGTCGGCAATCAGCAGCTTATTATCGCGACGTGTCACAACGGCATGGAGCCGTGAGACGCCAAAACTCCCCGCGTTCACCGGGGCGAGGTCGATTTCAGGGGCCATAGCCGCATTAGCGGTGGCGCGACCGATATAGAGTTCGTCCGATCCGGAGATGGTCACGCGCAGCGGGTTCGGAAAGTTGCGGAAATACATCAGCAGCACCGAACGCTGCCCAAAAAAATCAACAGGATTGCGGGCCGGAGGCGGATTTCCGGTAACCGATAGTCGGGACGTCTGTCCGGACAGTGGTTCGCTCTTGTCTTGCTCCGCCTCCAACTGGTCGAGCACGTTTTCCATGCTGCGCAGGTGATATTCCTGCAAGCGCGCCGGGTCGAGGGAACCCGTCAGAGCGGCGGGGCGAGGTGGTTTGGGTGCGGCAGGAGCAGGCGGTACTGGTTGAACAGGGGGAGGGGCTTGAACGCGTGGCTGACCTTTGCCTGAGCCTGCTGCTGTTCATAAGCAGCCCGGACATCCCCTACCTGCTTGCGTGACAGCGTATCGTCTTTTGCCTGCGTGCGATAATGGTATTTGTGACCCTCACGCCGTTCCCAATTTTTTGCCAGTGTCAAAAATGCGTTCCGCACGACATCGCTCATATTGGGTACGGCGTCACAGATCTGAAACCATGCCTCATCCCGGTTCACACCACTCTGGCGCAGTGATGTGAAATGGGAAAAGAGATCGAAGGCGGTATATTCCTTGTGGGGTTTGTCTGTCATTGTCATCGTTCTATGAGACCGTTGGTTATGTTGCGATTACTCTAGCATAAGTTGACTGAATAAAAAATAGACGAAGACTTAAAATTGGTTTGGATTCAGTTAGAAATTCTGTGCAACTTAATGAAAAACAAGCACGAAAGATCACACCATCGCGTCTTCCCAAGGAAAGAGATGTTCCGGCACCTGCTGGTTCGCCAAGCGCAGTCTGCGGCGCGAACATTCGTTATGCTTTCCACCCTGGCAGTAGCGCGCGGAAAAAACGGTCAAGCCCATCTGCCCGAAGTATTTCGCGACAGGACAATTGCTATTAAATTCGCATTTTCTATCCACAGACAATCCTTCCTTAACCCTTGATCTTCAGGATAGCACCAATTCAATTAAAATAAAATAAAGTTATAATTATCTAACTGTTAAAATTCGTCTCTCCCGAAAATTCCACTGCTGAAAAAAACTACTCCATGGACTACCAGATTGCAGGTAGGTAGGACCTTGACATATAGATATTGTCTACTAAGATTAGACGTGGAGAAATTAAAACCTATTTCAACTACCCTTAATCTCTCGTTCATCCAGTGCTGCGGAGCGCAGGATACGCACGCAGTACGCGACACGCAGAGGTGTCATGCCCTCACTGTTCAAACATCCCATATTCACTCGATTTATCGCGGTGCTCATCATCCTGGCCGGGATCGCCCTTCTGGGCCGCCTGCCTTCTACCAAGCTGATCATGGCCGTGTTTATCGTCGTGTTTCTCACCAACTCCCGGACACGGATTTTCCTGTTCGACTTTGCGCCCTTTTTGCTGATGCTGCTCAGCTACGACATGCTGCGCAATTTCGCGGACGACCTTACCACGTCGGATATCCATATCACCGACCTCATCCATACCGAACGGGCGCTGTTTGGCGGCCATTTGCCAAACACCGTGATGCAAGAGCAGCTATGGGGGCACTGGTACACGCCTGTCCTGGACACCATCGCCAACACACTCTATCTGCTGCACTTTCTCAACCCGTTGATCCTGGCGGCCCTGCTGTGGAACAAACACCGCGACATTTACTGGTCGTATGCCATCGGGCTGATCGTGCTGGCCTATGCAGCCTTTATCACCTATATGCTGGTCCCGGCGGCTCCGCCCTGGTGGGCCAGAGAATACGGCTACCTGCCCCACGATCCGGTTTCGCTCAGCCACTTCATCCTGCCGGAAAACGTCGTAAGAAACGGGCCGAATCCAGTCGCGGCTATTCCCTCTCTGCACAGCGGCTTCCCGTTTTTCATCGCCATGGTCAGCACATCGACCTGGGGGAAAAGAGGCCTGTTCGTATTCATTCTGCCCGTCATGGTCTCGCTCTCGACGGTGTACCTGGGGCACCACTATGTGATTGACGCGCTGCTCGGTTATCTCTATGCAACGGTTATCTTCTGCACCGTCTTTCTCTACGCGAAGAAGCGGCTGCCTGCCGTCAGTCTGTTCGCCCGAAATCGCATCCCGGCGACAGGCAAAACCGACCAGAGTTAAAAGCACCTCACCCCGGCTCAACAAAAGCAGTTGAGCTTGCCCCTCTCCAACTTGATTGGAGAGGGGCACCTATTCCCCCCAAATGGATGTTTAGCGTATAAGTAGCGTCATCCAGCGAACAAAAGACCGTGCTATAGTGCAGAAGACTTGTCTTAAGCAAAGGTTGGTTCTATGCGCACTATCCTCGCTGGTATTGTCTTTTGTTCGCTTCTCGGAATACAAGTCTTGACGGCTGCCGCACAAGCAGACCCTGCTTCTGAATTGCTGCAACGCGTGAATGAATATCGTGTCGCCAATGGGGCATCCGTATTGGAGGTCAACAGCGCGCTGATGAGCGCCGCCCAACGGCAGGCCAACTGGCTTGCCGCCAACCATCGTCCATTCGCATCAAGGCGAAGGGGGTAGCATGCCGCAGGATCGGGCCGACGCTGCTGGATATCAGGGGCTGGTTGCCGAAAATGTAGCAAGCGGAACAATTGGCTATGCCACACTGGCCTGGGCCATGGACGGGTGGGCAGGCAGCACCGTTCACCGGATGACCATGCTCTCTGACAGCACCCATATCGGGGTGGGTGTTGCCGAGAATGATGAAGAGATCTTCTATGTTCTGGTTGTGGGTAGTCCCTCTGCATTCATGAGCGAAGCGGATGCCCCAACAGGAGCAGGAGAAACCGCAGAGCCGCCCCAGGCGGTCGCATACGTCGCGCCGATTATCGTCGCCGCACCACGCGACGATGGGTCAATCGTTCATGTTGTGCAGGCGGGACAGACAGCCTGGGCCATCGCCGCTCGCTATGGCGTCTCACTTGATGATCTGCTGGCGATCAATCATTTGGGCAGAAATGCGGTTCTGCATCCGGGAGATGAAGTTTTTGTCCAGCTAGGTGAGGGTCAGCAGCCGCCCCCTGTGCCTACGCTTCCCGCCGCGCACGTCGTCCAGAGCGGAGAAACGCTGTGGACCATTGCCGCAGAGTACGGGATGACTCTCGATGATCTACTCGCGTTGAATGGGCTGACGCGCGGCGCGATCATTAAGCCGGGCGATGAAATACAGCTTCGTGCCTTAGAAACTTCTCCGACGCCATCTCCCGCACCAACGCTAACGATCTCGACGACCGCGCCGACGCTGACCAGCCCGGCGA
Source organism: uncultured Chloroflexia bacterium (assembly GCA_963753545.1). GTDB lineage: Bacteria > Chloroflexota > Anaerolineae > Aggregatilineales > Aggregatilineaceae > CAVWCQ01. The sequence continues at coordinate 1,310,464 of CAVWCQ010000008.1, read as the reverse complement.
TCACTGAACCTGCGCCAGCGCCGTCTGATACCCCGACCGCAACCGCGACACTGCCGCCAAGTCCCTCCTCTACACCGACGATTGCAGCACCGCCTTCCACCCGGAACGAACCTGAAACCTCCCAGCAGACTGTGGTTACCATCGGATTTGCGGCTGTGGGATTGATTATCCTGTTCGGGGTGATAGGGGCGATTGCCTTATGGCGTAGGGAACTCTGATATTGGGCAAGAGGTAATTTGCCAATCCAGCACCCCTCGCGCACAATAGAGCACACATCATCTTATTGAAGTCAGGCGAGACCACCGCCCTCGCCCAAAGGAGATCATCTGATGCCAACTGGAGCCGAACTGAAAGAGCTGGGCACCAAACAATATATAGAGCATGACTACGAAACGGCTGTCGAAACCTTCCGCAAAGCCATAACAGCCTATGAGGAAGAAGGCAAAGCCGATCTTGCCGCCGAGATGAAAGTCAATCTGGGTCTGACGCTGCATGCGCTGGGGGAATATGAAGAAGCGCTGGACCTGATGACCCAGGCGCACAGTGTCTTTTCGAGCATGAACGACAAGAGCCGCACGGCACAGGTGCTGGGTAATATGGCCCGAGTATATGCCAAAATGGGCAACACAGAACAGGCGATCACCAACTACCGCGAAGCATCAGCTACATTCATCGAACTGGGCGACGAAGAAAACTACGGCCAGACGGTGCTGGCGATTGCCGATTTGCAGCTTCGCGGCGGGCACCTGATGCAAGCTGCGTCCACCTATGAAGTCGGGCTGGATTACATCAAACACCCGAACGCACGCCAGAAAATCATGAGATCGCTGTTGGGCGTGCGCAACAAGATCACGGGCACCGGATCCGGCCAACCCGACGAGGAAAATAAACCGGACGAGAACGCCTGATCAGACGTACTCGGGAGGGGGATAACATGTCCAGCGACTCCAGCGGGGCGATTCCACAGCGGATCGGCCACTACCTGATCCGAGAGAAAATTGGCTCTGGCGGCATGGCAACGGTCTACCGGGCCTATAACCCTGAAGATGGGCAAGATGTGGCGATCAAGGTGCTGTCGATCCACACGGTCGATCACGCCACACTGATCAAGCAGTTCGAGCGCGAGGGGCAGACCCTGCTGAGCATCAGCCATCCGAACATTCTGCCCGTCTATGATCTCAGCCATGAAGGGGATTCACCCTATATCGTGATGAAACTGCTTGACGGGCGCACGCTGGAACATCTGCTGCAAGGCGTTCCCCTGCCCCCAGAACAGGCCGCCAACATTACGCGCCAGATTGCTTCGGCCCTCGATTATGCTCACGCCCGGCAGGTGATTTACCGCGACATCAAACCGAGCAATATTCTGCTTGACGGGCGCAGCAAACCGTACCTGGCTGATTTTGGCATTGCCTATGCGCCGGACACCGCCTCCCGGCTGACCGCAACCGGAGATTTTATCGGGACAGCGGCCTATGCCTCACCCGAACAGTGCCGGGGCGATCAGGTGGAAGGTCCCAGCGATATTTACTCGCTGGGCGTGGTGGTCTACGAGATGCTGACCGGAAAAAATCCATTCGTGGCCCCCAGTTCACTCGCCATGATGAAAAAACACATGGCCGAGAACCCGCCCAATCCCCTATCACTGAATCCGCGCCTGCCGATTGAGGTCTACGCCGTGCTGTTGATGGCGCTCGCCAAGCTGCCCGAACACCGCTTCCAGAGCGCGATCAAATTCAGCGAAGCACTGGACACCGCGCTGCATATTCACCGGATTGATATCGCGCAGGATGACGACGATATGGCGTGGCTGGTGGATCGCAGGCCGCCTGCTGCCGCCGTGCGGACACCCGATCCGACACCGCACGCAGCAGCAGCACGCACGATTCCCGGCGGGACAGAACAGCCCACCCCACTCCCGGAAGCCAACTTCACGGACCTGGAATTTGACGACCTGACATACGAGAACCCACCACAAGTCGTGGCACAGACAGGTTTCTACGCAGGCGACGATCTCGAGTTTGTCCTGCCACACGATCTGGAAGACGAATTTGTGATCCCGGAAGTAACACGCAGGACAATCCGTTCGCTGAACCTGCACCAGCCGCCCCACTTCCTGCCGCCGAAGCTGTAACACCGCCCCGCCGTCCGAGCGCAATCCGGCCCATCAGCGCGCCGCCGCGCCCGGTATCTGTGACGCCGCGTCCTGCCGCAAAGACGGCAAAACCGGGCTGGAGCCGGGCCGCGATCCTTTCCGCCGCTGCCATAATCGTGCTGATCGCTGCCGCCGTGCTGCTGGTGATCCTGTTGAGCAACAAAAGCGGCGACAATGGCGCGAAGCTGGATAAATCCTATGCCGACGCGGCGTTAGGTGTTCGCTTCAGCTATCCATCCGGCTGGGATGTAGGCACGAATGATGCCCCGGTGCTGCCCACTCGCAGCCCTTATACCCTGACCCTGGCAGACCGTGCGAAAATCGCCATCCAGATCGAACGGATCGACCCGGTGGCGGTGTATGGCATTCCGACTGCGTGCCAGCAGACGATTGTCCAGGGGCCGGAAGCAACCTTCGGCTGCATGGCGGCTAACGAGACGATCACGCCCGCCTATGAGCGCTTCAACAATCGCCTGTTTGATGGCGTCAGCCTGCGCGGGACGCTGCCCCCGACTAACGCGATGTGGCCGATGGTCCTGCTCAACCTGGATGATGGCGATTGGCTGGCAGTGATCATCACGCGCTGGGCTGATTACAAAGACGCGTATGATCTGTTGGAGGAAATCGCGCGGTCGGTGAAGCCCATCGAGTAAAAGAGGCCGCACATGGTCAAAATAATTCGTACCCTGATTTGCTTAATATTAGTCACGGCGCTGCTGCCTCAACACCACACAGCAGCCCAAAAATGGAACGATTGGACCATGATTGTCCAATGGAGTTCACAGGGGGATCGGCTGGCGGTTGGTTACGCCAGTGGGCGGATTGAGATTTTAGCAGGGCCTCTTTTTTCCTCCCCTATCACTGAGATTGAGGTCCCTGGTGGCGGCTGGGCGACAGATATTGAATGGAGTCCTGATGGCAGCCGAATTGCTGTCTGCGCCGGAGAATTCCTGCAAGTATATAGCACGGCAACAGGTGAGCTTTTGCTTGATCTGCCGGAACAAGGGCGTTTTCAAGCAATAAGTGTATCTTGGAGTCCGAGGGGAGATCAATTAGCCAATACGACGCAGCTCTATTTAGGGATAGGAGCAGAATTCAGGGCAACGGTTTGGGACGCCCGCAGGGGGAAATGGCTGTTTGACCTGGACGGCTACCACACGGATGCCCTGATATCGATAGCGTGGAGTCCCGATGGCAGCCGAATCGCGACGGGATCAGCAGACAACACAATCATTATCTGGGATGTAGAAACCGCCTCGCCACTACTGACGCTGCGAGGACATACCTATAATGTTTATGAAGCTGCCTGGAGTCCCGATGGCAGCCAAATCGCAACATACAGTTCAGACCCCACTTATGACACCACCATACGTCTTTGGGACGCCACAACCGGGCGAAATCTAAAGACTTTTGAAGGGTGGTACGCCCTATACGATATTGACTGGAACCCGAACGGCGAACTACTAGCCGCTGCTGACTTTCATCAACTCAAAATCCTCGATCTTGTGTCTGGTCAAGTGGTTCAGACGATTCTATCCAGTGATTGGATCCGATCTGTGGATTGGAGTCCTGATGGAAGCCAGCTTGCCTATACGGTGGATAACGGCGTGAAAATCGCAGAACTGACTTCCACCGTTTATTCTGATCCAAACGGCAATCCGACCACCGTACCGGCGACGCCAGCCACATCCACGCGCGTGCCCGGCTCGTGATGGGGGCGGCGCAGGATCGCCAGAGCAATCGGGCCATAATCAGGCGAGATCGCGGCTGAGGTCACTTCGCCAGCAGTGCGCCCCTCGACGGTCACGGATGCGCCCGGCTCCACAGGCGACTCCAGGCGCAATCCGACCAACCGCCGCGTGATCTTGTCGTAATTCACCTGCCGCGCGATCACTTCCTGCCCGGTGTAACAGCCCTTCGCAGCAGATATCCCCGCGTCCAGATTGGCTTCGAGCGGCGTATGCTCGTCGGTCAGTTCGCGATCCGGCCCCGGCAGACCCGCCTCGACGCGCAGAACGATATAAGTCTCGGCAGACAGGGGCACGGCTCCGGCAGCGGCGAGATGTTCGGCGGCTGCATCAGCCTGATCGACCGGGACGATCAGCAGCCAGCCCGCGCCAAACCCAGCGACAGGCGGAATCAGGCGGGCATCGCCCCATCCCTCCAACATGGTTCCCGCATCTGGCCCGATGATCTCAAAGAGAGCGATCTCGGTGCTGGCATCCGTTACGGTCACTTTGTCCATAAAGAAAATGCGCTTGTGCAGATAGTGGGCCGTACTCGAGGCGCGTCCTGGCAGTGTGATTGCGCCAATGGTGTCGCCATCGACCGCCAGACGCCACACGTCCAGGATGCGCGCGGTGCCCGATGTGAGCACAGTCAACTGCACCTCTCCGGGTTTCAGGCTGCGGATATCGTTCGTCGTCTGGCGCTGGATAAAATCGCGGGTATCTTTGCCCTCGAAGCGCAGATAGCCGGGATCGGGCACGCGCCAGAAGGCCGCACCGCTGTGTGCTGCTTTATAACCGATCAAGTCGGGGCGTGTTTGGGTCATGCGATCTCCCTCAAAAACAGATAAAACGACAAATTACCGCAAAGAACGCAGAGAAAAGCAAAGGTTTTCTCAGACGGATTTTAAGGGAATTGGACCACAGACGCACACCTATTCTGGCAGACCCTTGCCGCCGACGGGAACGACTTCAAACCCGCCGCCCATCTCGGCAATCAGGGGGCGCGCCGAGGCAATGATCGATTTGATTTCGTCATACGTCAGCGATCCCCGGTGATCCTCCTGCGTGCGCCAGACTTCCGTGATCCAGATCGTATCGGGATCGTCAGTGGCGGTGTGGAGGATATATGAATAGCATCCATCCAGGCCCCGCAAGAAGTCTGCCCCTTTCAGCAGATGGGCGATCAGAGTTTCGCGCTGGCCCGGCTGGGCTTTCATTTTTCCGATTAAGCCGAACATGAATTATCCTCTCACAGGTTCCCCGGTCACGTCTTTCAGCGGGGACTGGAACAGATTTTGCGAACCCTCTCTCAACAAAAGCGGCGTCTCACAGCGGACCAACTCGGCAGACGCATACCCGGCGGCTTCCGCCAGACGGATCATTTCCTGCTGAAGCGCGGCCCAGACGGAGGGATCGGCGGGTTGGAACAGGGCGACTTTCACCACCAGCGATTTCTCATTTGACGTGACCGGGGGGATACCCCCTAACACCCCAAAACCAGTTTGAAATTCTGCCATTGTGCGTGTACCGCCCGATAGGGGCGCAAGTGGCTTTTCCTCGCGGATATCCCACACGCCGCCGATGATCCCATTAAGCAGCACGGTATTGGTCGCGTTGCCCACGTTGTCATAAACATAGCCGTACCATTCCGGCAGCAGGTAGCGATTCCGGTTTTTGTAAGCCATCAGGTAGGCGTCCCACACGGGGAGCAGGCGCACCCCCTGTGGCAGTTCGGGCGGGCAGGCGCACAGACCGTCCAGGTGGCGGGCTAACATCAAGTGATCAACACCATCGATCTGCACCGTGACCAGTTTTTCCTGGCTCGCTGCCAGCCCTGCCAGGGCAGCTTTCGCTTCCGCCTTGGTGAAACCGCTCCACCAGGTAAAATCGTCCTCGGTAGCGGGACCATAGCAGTCAAAATATTTGGCAGCCAGCGCGGCGCGGCCCTCGTCGGGTGATATTTCCTGCATATCCAGACCGGGCAGCCAGCGATCCAGGCGGGCGTATTCGTACAGTTGGCTTTTCCAGCCGCCGCGAACTCTGGCCCGAATCAAACGCGCCTCGGCGCACATAAACGGGATAATGTAATTGAGCGCCGAACCGGGGAGATCAAATTGGGGCGCTAATTCCTTGCGCATTTCGGTTACGGGCAGGGTACGATCTTTGAGCAGGTCTTCGATGGCTTCCGCAATCGCCGGATACTGATCCTCTCGCACACCCGCGAGTTTGGTCATTTTCCAGCGGGTATCCAGCGCCTTCTGTTTGGTGGCCTGATAAGCGGCGAGGAGCAAATAGGTCGGGATGGTGAACAGGCTGTAGCGCATCGCCCGGATACGCCCTGCCGCGCGGTCCTCATAGAGAATCCGATCCAGGTCAGCAAAGCGGAATTTGCGATCGCGGGCCAGCAGCGAGAGGTAACACGTCGGCGCGGAGCCGTATATCCCGAAGATGCTGTCGAGGATCGGGCGCGGCGAGTTATACTGCCACGCGAAGCCCTGCCGCTGCCAGAGATAGTGATTTGCTTGTGCCCACAAGAATTTTTCGACCAACCCATCCTCCCGGAGTGCGCTGTTCACCTTCCTGATTTTAGCGATCCGGGCGGGGGAATGGCGACGAAAAATAGCGAAAAATAAATTTCACCGCAGAGAGCGCAGAGAGCGCGGAGAGCGCAGAGAGCGCGGAGAGCGCAGAGAGCGCGGAGAGCGCAGAGAGCGCGGAGAGCGCAGAGAGCGCGGAGAGCGCAGAGAGCGCGGAGAGCGCAGAGAGCGCGGAGAAGAACAAAAGAGGAAAACAAGAAGAAAAAGGCGGGTTCGGAAACCCGCCCCATAGCTGTCAACTTAAGAAATGAACGTTGTGGATCGCGGGCAGGCCCTCACCCCTGCACCCCTCTCCCACGCAAAAAGAGCGGGGAGAGGGGAGATACGGTTTAAAAAAATACCATCCAGCGGCTTAATTTGATGCGAATGGGCGAGTTAGGAAACACGCCCCTACAGAGATATTATGTCGCGCCGGGAAACCACGACCCAATGTAGAGACACGCGAATGCCACGAACAGTGCCCAGAAAATCAGGAATACGATACAGGGAAGGGTTTGCCGCCAGAAGGTCGTTTTCACTTTATCCCCCTACTCCATATCGGCCCGAGTGCCGCCCATCGGGATATCGTCGTCCGGCTCGCTCTCCGCTACGTCAATAGGTGCGGGCGGCGCAGGTAACGGCGCGGGGCCCTGGGGGCGCGACCTGAACGGGCGGGGCAACCGGGCGTGGTTTGGGTTTGGCAGTCGTATCGCGGATCAATTCTGGCCTGGCGTCGGGTTTGAGCGACTTTTTGTGCCCGGATGGGAAGATGATCTCCGTACCCTTATCGCTTCGCCGGACGGTGACGCCGTGCTGTTTCCAGGTCATCGTCTCGCCGTTAAAGGCGAACGGCCCGGTGATCATCACCTGATCGGGGCCGAGCACATAGCCGCCGAACAGCCGGGCAAACCAGCCCATCGAGACCGCACCGAACACCGCATCGGATTCGCCCAATCCCTCACCCGTCTCGGCATTGATGAAGGAACGGAAGGTTTTTTCCTCGGTCAGGGTGCGAATTTGCGCCGCCAGGACGCGCCCGAACAGGTCCAGCGCTTCTTCGCGGCAGCCCGAGTTGAGCAAGCCCCAGGCGATCAGGGCGTTGATCTTCGGCCATGCACCGCCGCAGCCGTTCTGCGCGGTGGGATCGTAGGCCGGATCGGTGGCAGGACAGGCCGGGATGCCATACTCCCGCCAATAGCGCGCATCATCGGTGATCTGGGCGGTCGTGCGCTCGATCTGCGCGTCGTCCAGCGATCCCGACCAGAGCGGCAGCAGCAGAGAGGCATCGTGCCGCGAGAGATCGACTACATTGACCTGGACGGTATAGACGCGACTCAGGCCGTTAAATTTCAGACTGGCGATGGTGCTCCACGTCGTGCTGGTGGTTGCCACGCCAGCGCTGCGATACCAGTTGAACGAATTGGCGGTCAGCGTCTCGTTGGCGGATTTGCCATCGGCGCGGATACCCTCAATCGTGCAGGTAACATTCGGTTTGCGGCTCAATCCGCCGATCACGCGCAGGACCAGACGGCCCGGTGCAGGCAGAGTTGTGCGCGTAGTGAGCGCCTGATCACCCTTGCCCTCAAAAATCAACTCACCGCTGGGCCAACCGTGTGTATCGCGATCCCGGTAATGGAACAGACCGCGTTCCGCGTCCCACAGTTCGCCCAACTTACCCTTCAGTGCTTCATAGCGGGGCGTCAGTTCCTCAACCATATCGGGGCGATCCACCAATTTGGCGATGCGGATCAGCGTCTCGGCTTCGCGCACCAGATACGCCGCCAGATCGGGCGTTTCAACGGTGGTCACGTCCAGGCCCAACGCGCCGCGCCGATTCTGAGCGAGAGTCGGCCCCTCGGTGAATGCACCGCTGTCGGGGTGAGGCCATTCGGGGAGGCCGTCGCGGTCCCGGTCCAGGTCCGGCTTAAACCAACGGTAGAAAAAGGCAGCAAGGCGATCCAGCATCTCCGCCAAAAATGCCTTATTGCCCGTATAGTGATAGACGGTATAGGCCAGCACCGCCAGCAGCGGCGGGGCAATCACATTCACGCGCTGCCCATCGAGGCCGGGCCGGGCGTCGATCCAGCCATCATCGCGCTGCACGGCGAGAAAATTGCGGACTAATCCTTCGGCAAGGTCGGGCGCACTCAAAGCGACGGCGGGCGCGATATGGAGCGCGTCGGGGATCGTCTGCCCGCCCCAAGGCGTATGGAAGCCGCCGGACTGTACCCCGCTGGTCGAAAATCCCAGGCTGGGTTTGCGGGCCAGCACAAACGATGGGTGCGGCAGATTAGTTGTCGCCGCCAGGAAACTGCGCAGGACGATCTGCTGGCTCCAGGCGAGGGCCGCATCCCAATCAGCGTGTCCCGTCTCGATGTCAGGCGTCGCTTCGGCGCGGGATTTGATGAGGGCGAGATGGGACTCCCAGTTAGGATCCGCCAGCCAGCGATAAGCCAGGGCGAGGCTATCATCGCGGCGCGGCAGTCCAGCCAGAACCCAGCGGATAAACGCGGTCTGCCCCGGCTCAACGGTGATCGTCCGGCTCAGGCGGGCACTCGTCCCGGTCTGAGCGGCATTTTCCAGCAGGAGCACAGGTTCCAGACCCGACATGCGGCCCATTTGCAGCGCGACCTGCGCGTTTTCCAGGGTCAGATAAAACATCTGCACATTTTTTTCGTCACGGACAGCCTGCGCGCTCAGATCCAGGCGAACGGTCTGGGTGGTGGAAGCATCGCTAAACAGGAGGAAGCGCCCGCCCACTGCCTGTGATTTCATCGTCCAGTATTCGGCGGTCAGGTGCAGATTAAGCGTGATATCGGCCTTGAGCCGCAAATAGTCGGGAGCAAAAGCGTTCAGCGTGGGCGGGCGGTGATAGCCGCTCGTCTCATAGACCTGCCGGCGGTTGACCAGCCAGATCGGGACCAGCCGGGCCAACCCCACACGCCCGCCAAAACGCGTTTCCAGCGCGGCGGCAGGTTCTGTTGGGCCGCCCAGTCTTAGCGCCCACACCTGATCGTCGCCTGTGTTGGTGCGCCTGTTCCGCGCATCAGCGGCGATACGAGGAGCCATCGGATCGGCAGGAGTCAAATTCCATTCGCGCATGCCTGTTTCCTCACTCGGATTGAAATAATCTCCTCTAACCATAATACGAATTGAGCGTGGAGAAAAGCGTGGAGAAGGCCAAACGGCAAATTGTCGGCAAAGCGTCAGCCAGGAAGAAGAATCCGCCCCCTTACCGAGAGCGGCATGTGTTATTCGAGGATGACAGCCTGCGTTATAGTAGTTTGTCGACTGTTCAACCGAAAGTAATGGGGCAAAAAAAACAGGCGGGCCCGTTTTGAACCCGCCTGCGTAGGAGCGTTTACTGGGCTGGCTGCTGGGCAGGAGCCATCCGCCACGTTCCGCCCTGGCAGTCTCCCCGGATATCGCCTTCGTAGAAGGAGACCACATCGTTATAGAGTGTTGTCAGGCGGTGTTCGCCGGGTCCGGGGAAATACTGGTTGCCCTGGACATAGCCGCCCGCGATATAGGTGTACTGGCTGGTCAATTCAAATTCCGGCGTGGTACCCCACCCCAACGCATCCTTCAGATCGGTGTGTTCGCGCCACAGCTTACCAAAGCCGCGCCGGGGCTGGTAGCGATCGGCGGGCGGGACGAGGCTTGGATCGGTCTCGGCCTCACCATCTTCGAAGCTGTCATTGTAGCAATACCAATCGCCACTGTTGGGATCGCCGCCACGGGCAACCATCACCCAGATTTGCCGGTTGTGGCGAATCCAGAACATGCGCCCATGCTCAAACACCTGCTCGGCAATGGGAACTTCGGCAGTGACGTTCGTCGGGAAGATATCCGGCTGAGCGGTGGGCGAAGGGGGCAGCACGGCCTGAGTTCGCGGGGCGCGGGGTAGCGCTCGCAGGGGCCGTTGTAACGACCACGGCGACAGCCGCCGGAGAAGTCGCCAGTTCCGGCGTGCTCGTCAGAGTTGCAACCGCATCCTGAGTGGCAACTTCGACAGCGCCATCTGCATTGGTGGGCGTGACCACCAGGACAATAGGCGTGGATGGGACGGTCACCTGCATGACGATCTGCGTGGGCGGTTGTTCATCGTCGCATGCTGCCAGCGCGACCGCCGCAAAGATTGGCAGCAAGAAAGTTAGTTTACGCATAGGTTCTCCGAATTCTTGTGTCGGCCCCCCAACACGGTATTACGCCCAAGATTGTAACAGGGCAAATGGGAGATGCAAAGAGCGGGATATTACAATTCTCACTAATCGGGGTATTCTTGTGGGCTGCCTGTACCTGCCACTCTGGAGTTGTCCACTTATGGTTGAGTTGGTCAAAAAACGCCCGGCTGTCCTGGCGGTAATCCTTTTAACCCTGCTGTGGATCCTCTTTTTCTGGCAACTTCTCACCTCCACCGTGCAGGATCGCGTCATCTTCGCCCAGGGCGATTTTACGCTGCACTATTTCGCCTTCAGTGACTACCAGGCGGAACGGATGTGGCAGAAGGAAATCCCGCTGTGGAATCCCTACAACCATGCGGGCGATCCGTTCGCGGCGAACGTGCAGTGGGCGACGTGGTATCCCCCGCGCTGGGTGGCGGTGTTCCTGGCCGGGCGAGGCGGCTGGGGGATCGAGGCCCTGCAATTCGAAGTCGCTGCCCATTACTGGCTAGTCAGCCTGATGACTTATGCTTTTTTGCGCGCGCTCACCAAACATCCTCTCGCAGCCCTGGCCGGATCGATCCTTTTCAGCTACGGCGGCTACCTGACCGGCTATCCGATGCTTCAAGTCAGCATCCTGGAGAGCATCGCGTGGCTGCCGCTGCTGCTGCTCGGCGTCCATCTGAGCATCTCGCGGGAGCGCTGGCGGGTACGCGGTCTGCTGCTCGGCGGGCTGGCAATCGCCATCTCATTCTTTGGCGGGCATCCGCAGACGACGGTGCAGATGATCTACCTTGCCCTGGCCTATTTAGTTGTCGCGGGCAGGCAGCACGGCTTAAAGTGGCGGACTCTGGTGCTGAGTGGCGGGCTGCTGGTGGGCATCGGCGGAGCACTGGCGGCAGTGCAGTTGATCCCCGCCTGGGAATTTACCCGGCTCTCCTACCGCCTGAACGAATATTATTACGCCGACAAGGGCAGCGGATTCACGACCACCGAACTGCTGCAAATCTTCTGGCCGCGCGCTTTTGGGACGCTGTGGTGGGCGCTCTACGTGGGAACGGCGGGGCTGCTGCTGGCGCTGGGATCGCTGCTCCGCTTGCAGGCGCGCTACGCCTTCTGGCTGGGCGTGATTGTGGTCGGACTCCTGCTCTCGCTGGGCAGCAACAGCGTTGTCTATGACTTCTTTTATATCGCTGTACCGGGATTTAGCGTTTTCCGCCAACAGGAGCGCGTCGGATCGCTGGTCGTGTTCGCCGTGACGGTATTAGCGGCTTATCAGGTCGATTGGCTGATGGATATCGTCTGGCGACGAGCACAGAACTTCACGCCCCACGCGATCTACGGCGGTTTCACGGCGCGGCAGCCGTCCACCTGATCGGCGCAGATCTGGTCTTTCTGGCGGTGACCGTGGCGGCGCTGGTCCGGGACGAGACTCCCGGAAAACTCGCGCAGGGGATGGGTTTCACCGTGTTAACGAGTTTGCTGTTTTTCGGCTGGCTGATCTGGTGGCACAACCGCCCGTCCCACTGGGCAACGGCAGCGCTGCCTGCCTTGCTGGTGGTCGATCTGTTCACCGTCTGCATGCACTCGCCCAACACGGTGCCCGACAAACCGGAAAATCGCGTAGCGGCCTCGGCAATGGCGGACACGTTGAGCGTGCAGGGAGAGGATATCTCCTGGCGGGTCGATGGAGCCGTTGGGCTGCAAGGCTACGGCACGTATTTTCGCATTCCCGATATCTACGGGACCGGGCCGTTCTCCCTGGACTCTATCGAACGGCTGCGACAGATTCCGGTAGATCGCTTTTGGGAAGTGCTGGCGGTGCGCTACCTGACGCTGACCAACGATCCCCCGGCGACTGTTCCGGTCGACCTGCGCGCCTATGGGACCAACGGCAGCGGCGAAGCATACGAAGTATTCGAACTGCAAGCCCCGCGCCCGTTCGCGCATCTGGTCTACGACACACGGGTGGCCCAGGATAACCCCACCTTTGCCCGGCAGATGATGGCCGACTTACGAGTGAATCTCCGCGAGATGGCGATCACCACCGAGCCACTGCCCTTCGATCTCTCCGGCACGCGGCCCGCCGAGGGAAGCGCCGTCACCGACCTGAGCATGAGCCGCCCCGAACACATCAGCATGTCTGTCTCGACGCCCGAAAACGCCCTGTTAACGGTCAGCGTCCTGAACTATCCCGGCTGGCGGGCGACGGTCAACGGCAAGCGAGTCGCCATCGTGGATACCTACGCGGGCCTGATCGGCATCCCGATCCGCGCCGGGCAGGATCAGCGGGTTGAGTTGGAATTTGTGCCGCAGACGGTGATCATTGGGGACTCATTTCGGCGCTCACGCTGCTGGGGATGATCCTTGTTGGGATAGCGGGGTGGAAGATTAAGGCTCTTCGATAATGATCGCCTCGTAGCGTTCGACGCGGGTGCGCGGGTTGCGCCATGCATCCGGGTTACAGCCCATCTTTTCGGAGAGCAGACTGAGGAAGATGCGGGGATCGGGGTAGCTTTCCCAGACCTGCGGCAAAAACGTTGCCCGCCGGTAATCCAGGATCAGCGTTACGCCATCCGTGCCAGGACGCAGCTTGCTCAGCAGATCGTCGGGATCGCAAAATTCGACAGGCTGCGGCGGGGTGAGCACGCTGATTTCGATGTGGATATCGGGCACTTCATAGGCGCGCACCGGGTGGAAGCGAGGATCATAAAAGGCAGTCTGAACGGTCATTTCCGCCACTTCGATGGCCAGCGGGCGGCGGGCGACCAACGTTCCCGTACAGCCGCGCAGGGTTCCATCCGAGCGCATCCGCATCGTGACAAAGCAGGCGCGATCCTCGCGCAGTTCCGGCGGCAGACAGGCCAGATCAACCTCCGGCCCGGCGCATCCCGACGTGATGGTCAGCAGTGTCTGGCGAGCGATATTCAGCAGTGTCGTTTTGGCTTCAGGCGAATAATCCATCCTACAAACCCCTTGTGCGTGGTTCTGTTCTCAGTATAACCTGATTCCCGCCCGCACCAACGAATCCGGCAGTTTTGCAGCGGATCAGAGGAGCATTTTCACCGAAGAAAAAGAAATACTTCACCGCAAAGAGGCGCGGAGAAGAACAGGAGAAAGGGGAGTCTTGTTACCCGTATCCATGCAGAATATGATGGTGAGATTTAGCTGAAAGACTCCCAGCGGAAAACCCGCACCGACAGCACAAAACAAACAATCAGCCAGCCGACCAGCACTGCGATATCCGTCCGCAGGCTGTAGAGCGGCACGGCGTCGATCATGATCTGGCGCAGCGCGTCCGCGAGGTAAGTTAGCGGGATCAGGTCCACGACCGGGCGAATCCAGCGCGGCATCGTATCTACCGGAAAGAAAATCCCTGACAGCAGCATAAAGAGAACATTGGGCAGGCCGATCAAACTCTGCACGGCCTCTTCTGTTTTCGCCAACCCCGCCAGAAAATAGCCAAAGGTGATGAATACCGCCGCGCCGAGCAGCACGACCGCGATCAGGCCGGGGAGCCGGATTAGCTCGATCCGCAGGCCGTAGAGCAGCGCGCCGATCAGGAGGATCACGGCGGTTTGGAGCAGCGCCGTACTCAAACGGAAAGCGATCTGAGCGATCAAGAGGGAGGATCGCCGCAGAGGGGTGATTGCCAAGCGGCGCAGCACGCCCCGTTCGCGCAGACTGACCAGCAGCGGCGTTGTCACGAACAGCCCGATCTGCATCAGGCCCAGCGCCAAAATGCCTGGCAGCGTGTACCCCATCCGGCTGACTTCGTGGGACTGCACGCGCTCTTGTTGCAGCGTATAGGCGGGAGCGGGATTCAGCCCATCGAGCACATCCCGGACAGCGCCTTGCAGCAGAGTCACGTTGCGCCCGCCCGGATCGCTGATCAGCCGCAGTGCTGCGCCCGCATCAGACCCAGGTTCGCCAGCGGGAACCACAATCACCGCCTGCCGCCGACCCTGGCGCAGTGCGTCAAGTTCCGAATCAAGACTGCCCGTGCGGACCTTCAAGGCGGGATGATCGTCAAACCGCTTCACCCAGGCGGGATCAACCGGGCCGTTCTCAGTGACGACGCCCACCGTAAAGGTTACGGGATCGTCGGTATAGACCAGCCCCAGGAACAGGGCGAGCATGATCGGGAAAATGAGCGTCCACAGCAGCGCGGTGGGATCGCGGCTCCATTCACGCGCGGTAGCCAGAAAGAGGGAGAAGATTGAGCGCACAGCAACCTCACATTGGCCAGGGGAAAGATAATGTGCGCTTATTGTCTATGGAGTTGGTTGGATGGGCAAGCGGCCCGTTAGCACTGCCCGTTCTTCAGCACGCGCAGGACGCCCGGCGTGATCCCGGTCAGATCGCACAGGCCGTCCGCGAAAACGTGGCGCGACTCCCCCACCACGACGGTCGGCACGTCGTTTTCGGTGTGATGGCGCGTGCTCAGATCTTCGAGGTTGCCGTGATCGCTGGTGATGATCAGCAGATCGTGTTCGTCGTCCCACGAATCGAGCAGTCCCGCCATCACCTCGTCAAACAGTTCGAGCAGATTGACACCGCTTTCCAGCGGTCCCCGGTGGCCGATGGTGTCGGTGATCCAGTGCTCAAAAAAGGAGAAGGTGTGCGACTGGGCGATTTTTGCCAGATGGACGCCTGCCTCATAGCGCCCATAGATCGGCGTGTCGGTGTAACCGAGTTCGGTGCGCCAGCCCTCCCCGATCCAGTCGGGACTCATCGCCGCGCCGGAGTACATATCCTGGTCGGTGAACAGCGAGACGCCCGCCGAGAGCGCCGCGTCCTGGTTGGAGGACGGCAGCCGTTTGCCCCGCGCGATGGCCTGGAAAAAGCGCGGCGGGTAGGCGTTGACCATCACCGCCGAACCGCCGCTGTCCAGCACCCGCTTAAACAGGTTATCCTCCGCAACGATGGCGCGGATTTCCGGGGTGGGGCGCGGGCCGTAATGTTCGCCAATGGCTGCCGGGACGTTGCGCCCGGTCAAAATCGTCGCCTGCCCCGTCGCGCTCTGCGGCCTGCCGGAGACGCCTAAGCGGGGATCGGTGGGGATAAACAGCGCCCGCCCGGTATCGACACGGGGCGTATCACGCAGCCAACGATATCCGCCCGCCAGCGCGTTGAGGGTCGGGGTGTGCGCGGCGGCAAACGGATTGATCGCCGGGTCGTCGTCGCCCAGCCCGATCCCATCGAGAAAGAGCAGCAGGATGTGTTGGGTCATGAGGACCGATCCGGGCGGCTTAAAGCCGTGCGGCGCAGCGTATACCAACCGCTTGGTTTGGGATTGGCGCTGTCCTGGCCCAGCGTCATATCAACCAGATCAAATGCCGGGTGGAACAGATCTTCCAATCCTGTCGCGTCAATCCCCCGACCATCCGCGCGCGGCATGAAGGAATAGAGCAAAAACGCCGCGCCAGGACGAGTCAGCCGGGCCAGATTTTCCGCGTAGGTGGACCGCTCGCCCTCGGTCAGACTGTGCAAACAGCCGATATCGATCACGAGATCGAACGGTGGATCGCCGGGCAAAAATTCCAGGCGCGTGACGTTGCCCGTATAAAAATGAGCGCGGTGATCAAGCTGCTGTTCGCGGGCACGTTTGCGCGCCTGCCAGATCGCGTTATTGGCAAAATCAACCCCTGCCACTTCCCAGCCGCGCGCCGCCAGATAGAGCGACGTGGTTCCGGTGCCGCAGCCGAGATCGAGCGCACGGCCCGGCCCGATCCCCTCCGACTCGGCGGATTCGATCCAGGCGATGATCTCCGGCGGCACAATCCCTGATTCCCAGGGGGTATACCCGCGCAGATAGTTCCACATAAACCGGAAGCGGCGGGAATTGGCAGGCATGCTTATTTCACCTTTACGGTAATTTGAAATGTCTGATAGGGAGTTGTGTCACCGGGCGGGACGTAATAAAGAGTCAGCGTGGTCGTGCCTGCCCCGGCGGCGCGGAACGTCCAGATCGATGTGCCGCCCGATCCTGGCGCGGGATCGGGTCCGAGACATAATCCGCCTCGCCCACCTGCTCTAACACCGATTGGTCGAGCGCTTCATCGAGCACCCAACTGTAGCCTGTTGTCGCATTGGCTTCGAGTTCGAGCCGCAGGGTATCGCCCGCGCTCAGGGTGATCGCCTTGCCGTTGTCGCTGCCGGTCAAGGTCTGCGCTGCTTCGCTGTCTCCCCCGCCACCATTCCCAGTGATCACGACATGGATTTCGAAGGTATCGGAGGGTTCCGGGTTATTTTCATACGTTGCAGCATAGTTCAACCGCAGTGTGGTTTCGCCCGGCGCTACTGCCAAAAACCGGATCACGTCCGTGCCGCCCGATCCAGCCGCATCAGGAGTATCGGGCGTAAATTCTGGCTCCAGATCGAGCAGCTTGAGGATCAACGTCTGGGCAGCGGAGCCGCTGCTTTCATCGACCAGCCCCACTTCCTGCTTGATGTCAAAATCGCCCACCGTCGCGCCAATAATCGAGGGCGTCAGTTCCTGAACGGCAAGACCCAGCCGGACCGTTCCCGTATCGTCCGCGGTAGGCGTTACAATGATATCGAATGGGGTAAGAGGGCGGCCTACCGTCACGGTCATCGCCTGATCGGCATGCAACTGCACCATGTCTACCAACTGCTTCGTGCTGGTGATGGGCGTACCGTCCACCGCCTGGATGACATCTTCGGGCAAAAAGCCAGCTTGCTCGGCTGGGGTACCAGGAGCAACTTCGGCGACGTAGATAAAAGCCGTATCTCCGGCAGGGAACTGATCGGCAGTCAGCGTCACGTCCTGCGGCGTAAAGTTATGCAGGATACCCAACGTCACATCGGTGCCGGCCAGCGTTTCCAGTTGATCGTTGAAGGTCGCGCCGCTGACCTCCGGATCGCCATTGATTGTGCGGATGAAATCGCCGGGAACCAGTCCCGCCGCCTCTGCCGGGGAACCGGGCAGCACGCCAATCACCGCCACCGTCGAGGCAATGGTCGAGGCCCAGTTTGCCGGGTCGGGCATCCAGTCGTAACCTGTTGTCGGATTGGCGCTCAGTTCGAGGCGCAGAATATTTCCCTGCTCCAAGTTAATCGTTTGCCCGTTGTCGTCTTCCGTCACGATCACAACATGGGGATCCGGGCCGTCCTGGGCATGCAGCGGTCCGGGCATCACAAACAGGGTAAGTAAGGTGATGATCGGAATCACAGAAATTAATTTTCGGGGAGTCATTGTTAAATTCCTTATCTCGTCCGACTTTTCTATGCTTTGAATATAGCAGCGCCGTACAGCAGTGGAAAACGATCATGGCCTGCCAGATCGGGGGCCGCCAGCGCTCGCCCATCCAACGGGGTCAGAGGCGGCAGGGGCACAGCGCGGATATGCTCCGCTTCTTCGGGCGCATAGAGGGTGATCAGCAGGTAACCGCCGGGGGCCAACTGGTGTGGCAGCGCGGGGAGGATGCGCCGCCAGGCGGTTCGCCGGAACAGATCGGGATGCCGCACCAAAATCAGACCAAATGAGGCACGCAGCAGGCCGGGGATGTGAATCGCATCGCCCTGTACGAGCCGCAGCCGGGGATCGCTTTGGAGAGCGCGGCGCAGCGCGGCGGAGTCGAGATCGATTCCGTAAAACGTCCAGCCGGGCAGCATCTGCCGCAGTGTGGCGGCCTCTTCCCATTCCCCACAACCCACATTTAACAGACGTGGCGGCAAAGCCGCCATCGGAAGCTGTTCGAGAATGCTGCGCAGCCGGGAAGCCATCGTTCCGCCGCCGCCGTCACCAATCAAGTCGACCGTTCGATCAAAAAGGAATTGTGCAGCCGTTCGTAGCCAATCGTCGTCGTCTGCATGTGCCCTGGGGCGACAATAAATTCATCACCCAGCGGGAGCAGCCTGGACATGATTCGACTCCTGCAAGGCATGAAGGTCACCGCCGGGCAGATCGGAGCGGCCCACGCCGCCGCAAAACAGGGTGTCGCCGCTGAACACCGTCTTTTCGCTGCGCAGCACATAACTCACGCTGCCGGGCGAATGGCCGGGCGTACACACGACTTGCAGCATGATGCTGCCCACGGTAATCTGCTCCCCGTCCAC
This sequence comes from uncultured Chloroflexia bacterium, assembly GCA_963753545.1. Lineage (GTDB taxonomy): Bacteria > Chloroflexota > Anaerolineae > Aggregatilineales > Aggregatilineaceae > CAVWCQ01. The sequence continues at coordinate 1,291,758 of CAVWCQ010000008.1, read as the reverse complement.
CACGTACAGATCCGGGCGAGCGGCGGGCGGCACGTCGATGCTCAACCAGTGGCGCGTATGCAGCGACATATTGCGCACCAGTGAGATATCCAGTTCGTGGCAGCGGAAGGTGGCGTTGGTCTTCGCCTTCAGGCTGCCACTGGCCATGATGTGATCAAAATGGCCGTGCGTGGCAAGAATCTCACGGATCGTCCAGCCGCGTTTCTGCGCAGTGTCTTCGATCAACCCGGCATGGTCACTCGGATCGATCACTACAGCGTCCTGGCTGTCTGTGTCGCCAATGATGTAACAGTTTGCTTGCAGTGGTCCAAGGGTCAGTTTGAGGATTTCGATAGCCATACCAACAACAACTCTATTCTTCTACGATGCAGTGCTAACCGCTGATTGTAAGCCTATTATGACGCGGGCGATAGTGTTTTACTACAAACAAAAGAGGCTTATACTGGTGAAAGCCATCCCACATCGCGAAACATCGACCACCCCGGAGACAATAACGCATGGCTGAAGAGAACCAATCCCTCAGGCCAATCACCATCCTTCTCGTGGCTTGTTTTGCGGCCTTACAGGTTATTTCCCGTACTCAGATTACACTCGTCTGGGCGGCTGGTCTTGCACTAGCCCTCATGCTGCTCAATCCTCGCCGCCTTTCCATCCTGGCAGCGCTTTTTTTGACGGGCAGTGCCGCGAGGCTCGCCGCAGGGCAGCCTTTCGTTGAGAGCACCGCATTCATGATCAGCACAGTGGCGGAAGCATGGGCGTGTGCATGGTTGATAGGGCAAGGCGTCCAATTTGTACGGGTGAGAGAAGTCATCCTCTTGATCGGCGCTGCTGTCATCGTCAATGGCGGTACAACGTTCGTGGGTGCGGGGCTTGTCGCGCTTTCCGAGGGTTCATCGTTCTGGACTCTGTGGACGACATGGTGGATTCCGAGCGCGCTCAGCGTTTTGATCATCACGCCGCTGATCGTGACATGGCTCCCGCTCTCACGTGCTGTGCAGTGGAAACGAGTGCCCGAATTTGCCTGCTTCCTGGTGGTATGGGGTCTGGCGTCGTGGCTGTCGTTCCAAAAGCCGAAACCCGAAACGACCTTCGGACCGCAACCTTATCTGCTGTTTCCCCTGATTGCCTATGCCGCATTCCGGTTTCGCCAGCGAGGTGTGGTGCTGGCACTCGCCATCCTGTTGGTTATTGCCTTTAGCAGCGATGCGGTGATATCCGGCCCGCTGGTCTGGGGGGGCAGGCACGCGGCTGATCGGTTGCTGCTCACGCAGATGTATCTGGCGAGTATCTCCGCGACTGGGCTGCTGTTGGCTGCCAGCTACGCCGATAGAAAAGCCGCCGAACGAGCGGCGCGCGCCAGTGAGACTCACTACCATTCGCTGTTTGAAAATATGCTGAACGGATTTGCCTATTGCAAGATGCATTTCGAGCAGGGACGCCCGGTCGATTTTACCTACCTGGATGTCAACCCAGCATTTGAAAGCCTGACAGGTCTGCACAATGCGATTGGGAAAAGAGTATCTGCGGTTATTCCTGATATCCAAAAGTCGGACCCCAAACTATTCGAGATTTATGGCAGAGTCGCGCTGACCGGCCAGGCAGAACAGTTTGAAATGTATGTCGATGGCCTGAAAATGTGGTTTTCGGTTTCCGTATACTGCCCGGAAAAAGAACACTTTGTCGCGCTGTTCGATGTCATCACCGAGCGCAAGCAGATGGAAGAGGAGCGTCAGGCAACGATTGAGATGCTCAATCTGATCAACAACAGCCCCGACAACCGGACGATGCTGAGGACGCTTCTGGATTTCTTCAAGGACTGGTCAGGCTGCGAAGCGGTGGGTATCCGGTTCCAGGAGGGAGATGATTTCCCCTACTTTGAGACACGCGGATTCCCGGCTGAATTTGTCGAACTGGAACGATATTTATGCGCCCATAATGCACAGGGTGAGGTCCTGCGTGACTCGAAAGGCGATCCGGTACTGGAATGTATGTGTGGCATCATCTTGCGCGGGCGGTTCAACCCGGAAAAAGCTTTCTTTACGCCACATGGCAGCTTCTGGTCAAACTCGACTTCTGATCTCCTAAGAACCACAACAGAGGCTGACCGGCAGGCGCGCACACGCAATCGCTGCAACGGCGAGGGATACGAGTTGGTAGCGCTCATTCCATTACGCAGCGGCACAGAGACATTTGGGCTTGTGCAGTTGAATGACAAACGCCGGGATCGATTCACGGCGGAGAGTATCGCCCGCTTTGAGCGCATTGCCGACAATATCGCCGTGGCTATCGCTAAGCAGCGTACAGGAGCGGCCCTGCAAGAGAGCGAGGCCCGCCTGAAAGAAGCGCAGCAGTTGGCGCAAATTGGCAATTGGGAATGGAATCTGGACCATCACAGCGTATCCTGGTCGGACGAGGTATACCGGATTTTTGGCAAGGACCCAGGCACATTTCACCCCTCCAACGACGCGCTTGAGGCGGCCATCCATCCCGATGACCGTGAAAGCTTTTTACGACAGCGCAGAGAGATGCTGGAGGCAAAACAGTCTGCCTGTATCGAGCATCGCATTGTGCTGCCGGATGGCGAGGTGCGCTATGTGCAGGAGCGCGCGCAACTGGTGCTAAACGAAGCCGGGGAGGTCAGCCGAGTGACTGGCACCATGCAGGACATCACCGAACGCAAACAGGTTGAGGAGTACCTTCGCCGTTCTGAAGCAGCGCTCAAACAAGCCCAACGTGTTTCTCATGTTGGAAGCTGGGTATGGAATATCAAGACCAATCAACTTGAGTGGTCCGATGAGATGTACCCGATTTTTGGCATTCAGAAAGAGGGCTTTTCGGGCGACCTCGATAGTGTGATCGCGCAGGCGATTTACCCGGATGATCGCGACAAAGTACTGGACGCCAATCTCCGCGTCATCAACGAAAAAAATCCGACCCCCATCGAATACCGAGTCATCCAGCCCGATCAAACGATCCGCACCGTATGGGCCGAAGCAGGTGAACTCATTCTGGATGAAGCAGGGAACCCGACGCTGCTCACAGGCATTGTGCAGGACATCACCGAGCGCAAACAGGCCGAAGAGACCCTGCGTGAAACTCAGCAACTGTATGAAGGGATTTTCCGCCTCAGCCCTGAAATGATCGCACTCATTGCAGAAGACGATAATTGTTTTCTTGCCGTGAACGACGCCCACGAGCGAATCACTGGCTACCGCCCCGATGAAGTCATTGGGCATTCCACTGCCGAATTTATGACCTGGGCGTCGCTCGATGAGCATCGAAAGCTCATCCAACACCTGGACGAACAGGGAACCGTGCACAACCAGGAGGTGAGTTTTTATCGCAGGTCGGGTGAACTCTACACAGCTCTGCTCTCCATCGCGCGCGTGGAAGTCGGTGGGAAACAATGCCGGATCAACATCATAGCCGATATTACCGAGCGCAAACGGGCTGAGGAGGAACTTGAGCGGTACCGAAATCATCTTGAAGAACTGGTTGAGCAGCGCACGACCGAACTGAAGGCCGCCAACGAGCAGCTCCATCTATTAGGCCGCAGGAAAGATGAGTTTGTCTCGAACGTATCCCACGAACTGCGCACGCCCATCACCAGTATCAAGCTGCGCGCGGTCCTCCTGCACAGGCATCCCGATCAGCTAAACAGGCATCTCGGCGTGATTGATCGAGAAGTCGATCGGCTTGCAGAGACCATTGAGAACCTGCTCCAACTCTCCCGCCTGGATCAGAACCGGATCGAAGTTATTTTGCGCCGGGAAAATCTCAATGCCCTGGTCGGGCAGTACGTTGCCGACCGGGCGCTCCTGGCCAGCGATAAAAAGCTGTTTCTGACCTTTCTGGGCCAAGCGGACCTGCCCGACGTGATGGCCGATGCCGGGTTGTTAGGCCAGGTCATGAGCATTATGCTGACCAACGCGATCAACTATACTCCGGCAGGCGGGGAGATCCGCGTCCAAACAGTCCTACGCCACGATGGGAACCAGCCGTGGGCCGGATTCAGTGTGTCCGATACGGGTGTTGGTGTTCCGCTGGACGAACAGCCGCACCTGTTTACCCGTTTTTTCAGGGGCAAAATGGGGCGTATCTCCGGCGTGCCGGGCACGGGGCTGGGGCTGTCGATTGCGAAGGAACTTGTGGAGCGGCACAGCGGCCTGATCGAAGTTGAGAGCGACGGTGTAGCGGGGCACGGAACAATCTTCCGGGTATGGCTTCCGCCCGCCGAAACAATACCAATGGAACGCACGGAAAAGTGAAGCCGCTTCTGGCTGAGAAATGTACCATAAAATATAGCCGTCTGCGGAAGTAACGATAAGTCCTTATTTTCTGCGAAGGAGATACCATGTCCAAGCTGTTTCTGCTCATAGCAACCTGCATCATTCTTTCCCTCACGAGCAGTTCGATTCTCGCCCAAAATACTTCGAATAGAAAGCCAATTACACCAGAAAATGTGAATCAATTGGCAGAACTAACTTCTTTGAGTGGCGGACGAGGCTATCAGTTCAGCCCTGACAACCAGTGGTTAGCTGTGGGCTGGAAAAATTTTCGAGTCTTTGATTTACAGCAAGACCTTTTATTAACTGAGCCTGTTGTCCAGACCGACGTTGCGCTTTCATGGATTTTTAGCCCAAATGGTCGTTTTTTAGTCATTACAAACAATGACATTAACACGCTTTTCGATCTGAGCACGGGCAGCGAAACGTCTAGTTTAGCTGAGATAGCCAGCACCATGGGCGGAGGGGGTGTTTCTTACACCTATAGCTTTAGTCCTGATAGCACCATGCTGGCGATACTCAACAATTTCGACAGAAAACTAAAACTGCTCTCCTTGGAAACAGGAGAAATTTCGGACATTTCTACACCGAATGTGCCGTTTACCGAGATTTTATTCACTTCTAATGGGGCATTTATTGCCTTAAGTCCACAAACGTGCGGTCCCTGGAGCTGTAACACGCTTTTTGTCGTGGATGCCGTGACTGGGCACCAAATTCTTCAAAACGACACGATGTATGTGAACAGCGCAGCGATCAGCCCTGATGGATCACTGCTCGCTTATGGCGATAATACAATCGAAATGGAGGGAGATGAGACGGTCAGGTTTCCGCTTGGAACAATCCAGGTGATCAACCTCGCAAGTGATCAAAAGACGTTTTACGTCGCGTCGGATCAAGCAGTGGTGGGTCCTGTTCTTTTTAGCCCTGATGGGAGTCAGCTTGTCTATAGCACCCTGGGTTGGCTTGAGGACTCGCCAGATTGGGCTAGCAGCGCCATCCATATTATTGATATCGAAACCCAGGAAGAAACTGTTTTGGAATCTAAAGGAATTGCTAAATTCCTCAGTCCTAATGGAGAAATGCTCTACTCAAACTCGTCAGTTGATATATTCAAGTTCCCGGATACCATAACCTATTATGGCGAAGGAGCATTTATCACGGATATCGAAACGGGACAAACCGTCTTGGAGCATGCCGGGATGGGGGTAATTCCAGTTGCATTCTCACCAGACTCACAACTGTTTGCTGCATCCGGCCTTGACGAACAGAATACGATTTCTATTTACGAGTCAGTATCTGGCAATAAAGTGACCTCTCTTTCGATAGAAGGCATGCAGATACTTAGGCAACTAGGGTTCAGCCCCGATGGAACTATTCTGGCTGCCAGTTATCAGAAGGGGGATGAAGATGTCCTCACCCTATGGGGAATTCCTTGATCCAAGCTTGCATCTTTTAACCCATAGCAGCAAGAGAGCCTACTGCGTCTCTTGCTGCTATTCTCTGTTTTTTAGTCACCCAACGACGCAATATCGCCCCGGCGGAGCACCATGCGCGGCAGGGTGCGAATCTCCTGCACGCCGAGCAGCACCGCCGCGATCACAAATGTCACCGCGCCGACACCCGCCAGCAGCAGCACGCGCAGCGCCGTGAGAATTGTCCCGGCGTTGTGCAGGCCCGCCGCGCCGAGGACCGCATCCAGCGCCAGAACCGCCGCCGCCATGATCGCGGACGCGCCAACCGTCCGCAGCGCCGTATTCCGCAGAGAGCGCCCGTCGATACCGTCCCAGCGGCGGTGCAGAATGACCAGCAGCAGCGATAGTTCGATCAGGAACACGCACGAATAACCAATCGCCAGCCCGCCCACGCCGGAAACACTCGCCATCGCGTCATTCACCCGGTCAGCGGCATGTGTCAGCGTGATCAGCCCGGCGCTATAGTCGCCAGCGGTGTACTGGTTGCCCCAGGTGACAAAGGCCGCTTTGATCGTGTCATCGACCTTATAGACATAGGACAGGTAGAACCCACCGACGATCAGCACATTGGCGACGGCGGCAATAGCGGCGACCCACAGCGGTGTAAACGTGTCTTTGTCGGCGTAAAAACTGCGCGCGACCACTTCGTGAATGCTCTGGAAAATCAGACCGAAGGCGAAAAACTGTAAGGTGCTGTAAACCAGGGCGGCGTCTCGCGCGTCAAATGCGCCGCGCTCCAACAGGCTGATCATGGGCTTGCCCAGCAGGATCAGCCCGACCGCAGAGGGAATCGTCGCGATCAGGATAAAGCGCACCGCGCCGGACATGGCTTTCCGTTTGCTGTCGTGTTCGCCCAGTTCGCTGAGCGCCGCCAGAGTCGGAAAGACGACAAAGCCCATCGCGCTGCCGATGAGCGCCTCCGGGATATCCATCAGGCGGTAACCCCACGAGAACGCGCTCACGGCTCCGCTGCCCAGCCGCGAGGCGACGTTGTTAAAGACAACGGTGTTAAAGGCGACCACGCCCAGCCCCAACACGCGGGGGATCATCAATACAATCACCCGCCGCAGCGAGGCATCGTGCCAGCCCAGGCGCGGCATCCAGCGCGCTTTGGTGCGGATCAGGCCCGGAATCTGGATGCCGAAATGCATCAGGGAGCCGAGCACCGCGCCCCAGGCGATCCCGTAGACGCCCAGCGGCCCGATCAAGACAATCACGCCGAACAGAATGCCCACGTCAAAGAGGATGGGGGCAATGGCGGGCAGCAGAAAACGGTTGTGGCTGTGCAGAATACCCTGGAACATGCCGCTGACGCTGAAAATGATGGTGCTGATCAGCAGAATACGCATCAGTTTGGCGGTTTCCGCGACCTGATCGGAGTCGAAGCCGGGGGCGACCACATGCCGCACCAGCCAGGGAGCCGCCGCAAAACCAAACAGACTGAGGATGAGCGTCACCAGCAGCACGGTGTTGATCACACTGCTCGCCAGTTTCCAGGCCCCTTCCTGATCGTGCCGCGCCAAGAAAGCTGCTGAAGATCGGGATAAAGGCGTAACTCAGCGCGCCTCCGCCGATCAGCCGGACGATCTGTTCGGGAAGCAGATTCGCCGTCACAAAGGCGTCCCACTCGTCACCCACGCCAAAGACACTGGCGATAATAAACGTCTGGGCAAGGCTGATCAGCTTGGCAGCGGCAAAGGCCACCATCAGGATGATCGTATTGCGGGCCATGCTGCGCGAACTGAGGCGGGTGGGATCGCTGCTCATACCTAATGGCTCCTATGAAAACCAAAAACAGATTTCACCGCAGAGAGCGCGGAGAACGCAGAGAAAAGCAAAAGAGAGAAAAGAGATTTTCATTTCTTTGTGGCGGCGCGCCCGCCACGTCTAGCTCCTATGAAAACCAAAAACAGATTTCACCGCGGAGAGCGCGGAGAACGCAAAGAAAAGCAAAAGAGAGAAAAGAAGTTTTTTTGGTGGCACGTCTGCTATGGTCGGGTTGCTGGCTCATGCCTTCACCAATTGTAATCAAGGTGCAGAGTTGGGGTTGGTGAACTGAATACTGCGCGCAATGGCTAAGAATGTTGCTTTATACTTTCTTTGTGTCCACCAAGTACTATTCGAGCGAATATCCACGCCAAACCACGCCGTATGCTGATCATCGAACCGAATGATGATCGTAATATATTCTACTTCTCCTTCTCCTGCGTCTCCCTTCAGCGAAATTTGGGCTGCATCGTACGGGAAATCCTCAAGCTGCTTTGGTCCGACGATGTTTTCTACTATTTGATCATATTTGAAGTCATTTTTGATCCCTTGAGCCGCAGCGAGCGCACTTCCAAACTCCGGCATCTTCCAACGGGCAAGATATTCGGGGCCTTCGATACTCAGGCACATTCTAATTTGATGTGATAGTAGATCTAAATCTTCTATTCTTTCCATCGCCGTCCGTGAATCAGCGATGCAAATAGAGTTATCTTCCTCATCCTTTTTAACAACCCAACCTGCCGGGTAATTAAAGGCAATCCCTTGCTCTGGATCCTCGTACTGCTCGGTCAGCTTGTATGTCTGTGAAGCATAAACGTACAGATACACGACCACACTTACGGCAATTACCCCGATAGCTGCTATCCAGACGAAACGTTTTCTGGTCATAGAGTATCCCCTTTGAGGAGAAAACAAATCCCACTAATTGGGTTTATTGCCATACACTCTTACCCGGAAATCGGATCGGTTTCGTAAAAGGGCGAGGCAAGCCTAGCCCCTACGACAAATCAACCGGATCGGTAGGAACGGTCTTGGTAATCCATTCGGTGATGAGGCGGTGATAGTCGTCTGGGCGCTCGATCATGGGCAGATGTCCCGCCCCGGCAATCGATGTGAACTGCCCGCAGGGAACCGTCTCCGCGATCAGCTTGGCCTGCGCCGGGGGCACAATCGGGTCCTGATCGCCAGCCAAGGCCAGCACAGGCGCATGGATCTGCGGCAGCAGGGGCAAAATATCGATAGCGGGCATGCGGCTGAAATAAGCATGCATCGCGTCCAGATTCAGCCGCCCGTACGGCAGAAAAGCTTCATCCGCCGCCTGATAAAACAGCGGCAGGCGGCGGTTGGACCGATCCGGCACATCGTAGGCGTGGCTGTTGAAATTGTAGACCTGCCGGGAACGCTGCGCCGCGCCAAATCCCAGCTTAAAGAGGGCGCGCCCCACCGTTCCCAGGCGGGCCAGCCGCTGGTAAAAACCGAACCATCCGATCCACACACCCTGCGCAAAACCGGAGATACTGATCACCGAGAGGGCCATCGATTGTTTGCGCGCCGCGATGTTGAGCACGGCAAAACCACCTGTCGAATAGCCAACCAGAATCACGCGCTGGTCCCCCACAAGCTGGCGAATGGCGGCGATCATCACATCACCCAGCAGATCGGCAGTAAGCGCCTGCCGCCGAAAACCGCCGGGCAGCGACGCCGGATTGTGCCCCGGCAGGCTGAGCGAGTACCAGGGGTGGTTGTCCTGGACATACGGCGTCTGGAAGCTCTCCCAAAAATAGATGGACGAAATCACGCCGTGAATGAAAATGATGGGAATGCCTGCTTTGTCTTCGTTGTAAGCCAGAGCAGCAAGCTGATGGCCGTCAACCGTCAGGATGCGCGGCTGGCGCGGCTGGCGCATTTCAGTCATAGTATCCTCTCGTTGTTTGCCCCCGAAACCTGCTGCAAGTGTATCCCTGTCTGCTGCCTAGCAACAAATCGCCGGGCAGACGTTCACCCGGCAATCGGTTTATTTGTGCTGGCGGATTTTCTCAAGGAGCTATTGCCGCCTGAAATGTCCCCAACTCAAGCTGGCTCTTGGCATCCTGGGCGGGGAAGAAGTTGCGGTTGTAACGAAGCGCCTCGTTAAATTCATTCAAGGCGTTGTTCGTATTGCCCTCGGCGGCATAGGCCATGCCCTGCCAGTAATAGGTTTCTTCGACGTAGGGGGTATTCGCCAAAACCGATTCGGCCAGGGCAAGCACATCGCTGTACCGCCCGACGTTATAGTATGCTTCGTAGGGGCCAAACTGGTACCACAACATGCGCCAGGGAAGGTTCTGCTGCCGGGCCATGTCATAAGCCATTGCCGCGTTGTTGTAGTCACCCAGCGAGACATAAGCACTGCCCATGTTGAACCAGGCCCACTTATCTTCGGGATTTTTGCCTGCTTCTTCACGAGCCGTTTCCAGGGCGATACGATAGGCGTTCGCCGGGTCAACATACTCGCCCAGCGCCTGCCGCAGATCCATCTCGCGCGAGGGATCGTAGAGCACGATAAAAAGACGGTTGAAGTGCCGCCAGTTGTCATCAAAAACGGTGTAGGGGTGCGGGCGACCTTCTCCCTGGTTGCTACCCAGATAACTGTCATAGGCCAGGAAGTGGCCCTGCGAATCGTCGTAGCCCATCACCAGCAAATAATGGCCCATCCAGTCTTCCCCGGCGGGTTGGAAACCCTCTTCGATAATCACCGGGAAGCCAGCCGCGACCAGCCGCTTGATAGTCTGCGTCGTGCCACCGAAACGATAGAGCGCCTTGACGCTTGTATTCTCCAGAACAAAGCGCACCATCTGCCAGGGGCTGACGTTTTTATCTTCCTGGTTGGGCTTGAGCCAGTTCGCCGCCGTATATTCGTTGTCCGACCAGCCGTAATAACTGAGAGCCATCGTCAGAGTGGTCGGGCCGCAGTTGTTCCAGCCCTGCTGTTCATAGCGGATATTGTAGAGCCGGGCTGATGGCGGCAAAGGCGGCTCTGTCGGCGTCCAGGTCGGGCCGATGTTCGTCGGGGTTGGCGCAGAAGGCAGCGGCGTATCAACAGGCGTTGCCGCCATCCCCACCGGGATTCCGCCGTCGCTGGTTGGTTCGGGCGTGCTGGTCAGCGCAGGAGACGGTGTGACCCCGGCTTCGGGCAGTACCCCTGCCCCGGCGGTCGCGGATGGGAGCGGAGTCGCGCTCAACAGCAGTTTCAGGGCGTCTTCCGAATTACTAGCGCCCTGGGGCAGCGGCACGTGATTCGACCCCAGCGGCTTCATCCAATACGTCGCGGGCGGGAACATATCAATGATCCGCGCCTGGTAACGGGGTTCCATTCCTCTGAAATAGGGCGGGAAAGCGATCAGGAAAATGACGAGAGCCACAATGCCCAGCGCGAGCAACATGCCAGCAATCGCCAGCACAGCTTTTGCCCAGTTGGGCAGCCGTCCACGCTGCCGCGCCTGGGGCCGCCGTCTGCGACTGCTGGTACTGAGAGGCATATTCAAGGAACCGGGAACGCCCAGGTGTTCATAGTCGTTGGGGACGTTGGATGGCACACGTGGCGTTCCCGACATCGGCGTTTTGTTCGGTTTGTTGGATGCCATGGCTCACATTCCAATAAAGACTCAATTCGCTAGGTTGCCCGGCACTATAGCGCATTCATGTCAAGTCTGCCAGGGTTATATCAGTAGTATCGCGCAGGTGTGACCATTTCGCATCTCACCCAACCTACGGTTGCTCAGCGGTTTATACACGCACCGGAGTCAACAGCGAATGAAATCTTCCAGGTTGCCCAGGTTTTTCCGCAAAACGAATCCCAGCAGATGATTCATGACCAGACGCTCGAACACACGGCTCACGATCCCCAGCCGGGGCCAAAAGCGGTAATCGACCACCATGTGGACAAACGTGCCATCCGCCATCGGCATGAGATTAAAGGTCATGCGGGTGGGCAGCAGCGCGGATGTTGATTCATGAACCTGTTTAGTCATCGGCTCGAAGGTGGTGATCGACCATGACGACGCCTGGACAAATGGGCCGATCTGATTGTAGTCGTGGTAGCTGGTCCCTACCCCACGCGGACTGCCCGAGGTGACTTTTACCCGGGTCAGGCCGACGACCCATTCCGGTGTATGTTCAATATCGCTCAGGCAGTTCCACACCGATTCAACCGGCGCTTTGATGGCTCGGACTGCTTCAACCATTCCCATTTTTAGCCCTCCTGATGGTCGTGCGAAACTATCCCTACAGGATACGACAATGGGAGGTGCCTTACATCCGCCAAAAGACTGAGAATACGCCTTTGACTTTTGCCTCTCCACCTCGTAAAATCCTTTCGGTTGTATAGTCACCTTCTCAGCGCAGAGCGCTGTTATTCTCGTTTGAAAACTGACATAACTTTTTGGAGGCTCGATCTGAATGAAGGAATATACGTCTGATCAATTGAGGAATGTTGCCCTGGTCGGCCATCAGGGCGCCGGCAAGACCAGCCTGGTGGAAAGCCTGCTGTTCAACACCGGCGCGATTACCCGGATGGGCAAGATCGAAGAAAGCAACACGGTCGCGGACTATGACGAGGACGAGCGCTCGCGAACGCTGTCGATTTTCACCGCTCTTGTCCCGGTTGAAGTCGACGGCTGCAAAGTGAACGTACTCGATGCCCCTGGCTTTGTTGACTTTATGGGCGAGGCCAAAAATGCCGTGCGTGTTTCGGACGCGGCAGTGGTCGTCGTGGACGCCGTTGCTGGGCCAGAAGTCGGGACGGAACTCGCTTTCGACTACGCGCGCGAGTTCGAACTGCCGGTGCTGGTCGTCGTCAACAAGATGGATCGCGAAAACGCCAATTTCACGAACACGCTGGACCTGATGCGCAAGCGTTTCCCGAACTACCGCTTTGTTCCGGTGACGCTGCCTATCGGTTCGCAGGCCGATTTCTCCGGCGTGGTGGATGTGCTGGCGAAAAAAGCCTATAAGGGCGCAGGCAAAGACGCCTCGGACGTGCCCGCCGACCTGAGCGATGAACTGGAAGAAGCGCGCATGGCTCTCACCGAAGCCGCCGCCGAATCCAACGATACGCTGCTCGAAAAGTACCTGGAAACCCTTGAACTCTCTGATGAAGAAACACGCGAAGGCGCGGTGAAGGTTGTCCAAGACGCCGAAAAGCGCGTTGTGCCCGTCTTCGCGACCAGCTCCACGCACAGCGTCGGCCTCCTGCCCCTGCTGCGCGGGATCATCACATTTGTCGCGCCGCCCACCGAACGCCGCGTGGTGGTTCAGGCCGACGAAGAGAGCGAACCCGAATATTTGAAGACACCGCTGAGCGATTCCGGCCCGGTGGTGGCTTATGTGTATCACACGCAGACCGATAAATATGGCACGCTGACCTTCTTCCGCCTGTTCAGCGGCTCGCTGAAGCCCAACGACAATCTCCGCAACCTGAACAGCAGCACGGATGAGCGTATGGGCAGCCTGATGACGATGCGCGGCGAAACTCAGTTCCCGCTGGAAGTGCTGCACGCGGGCGATCTGGGCGTGGTTGCCAAGCTGCGCTCGACGGGCACGGGCAATACGCTGGCCCGCAACTTTGATAAGGCTGTCGTTCCGCCTCAATTCGCGAGGCCAATCTTCGCCGTAGCCCTGCACCCGCGCACGCAAAGTGATGGGGCGAAGATGGGTACGGTGCTGTCGGATATCTGCCGCAACGACCCGACGCTGCACTGGCGTATGGACCCGTCGATCAAGCAGACGATCCTGGAAGGTATGGGATCGACGCATATCGATGTGGCGATCAAGCGCGCGGAGCGGATGGGCGTGGGGATCGACACCACCATTCCAAAAGTTCCGTACCAGGAAACGATCACCCGGGCTGCCGAAGGCATGCACCGTCACAAGAAGCAGACGGGCGGCGCGGGACAGTTCGGTGAAGTCTCGCTGCGTATTCAGCCTCTGGACACGGGCGAATTTGAGTTCCACAATGAAGTCGTGGGCGGCGCGATCAGCCAGTCGTTCGTCTCGTCGGCGGAAAAAGGCGTGCGCAGCGTGCTCGATAACGGCGTGATCGCGGGCTACCCGGTCAAGTTCGTGCGCGTTGCCGTGTACGATGGCAAGATGCACCCCGTCGACTCGAAGGACATCGCCTTCCAGATCGCAGGCCGCACTGCCTTCCGCGAAGCGTTCGAGAAGGCTGGCCCTGTCCTGCTGGAACCGATCATGACCGTGCGCGTGGTCGTCCCCGAAGATAACATGGGCGATATCATGTCCGACATGAACACCCGGCGGGGCCGCGTGATGGGCATGGAGACGGAATTGGGCCGCAGCATCGTGACGGCGGAAGTACCGCTGGCGGAAATTCAGCGGTACAGCAACGACCTGCGCTCCATGACGGCGGGTCGCGGCGTGTATACGATGGAATTCTCGCGCTACGAGCGCGTCCCGGCGAACATCCAGGCTGAGATCGTCGCCAAGTCTGAAAAGGGCAAGGAAGAAGACGAGGAGTAACCTCACCCGACACCTCACCCCCTTCCCCTCTCCAGGCAAGCTGGCGAGGGGGGAAAGAACGACACTCCGGCAGGGTTGCAGCGATGCAGCCCTGCCTTTTTTATCCAAAAATGACGGGGGTTTTTGTACTATTATTGGGTTAGAGCGTTACGCTCAAGGTTTCATATATCACTTATGAGGATAGTGTTGAATTTTGAAGTGTATTAGCAATGCCCGTTTTTCTCGTACTCTAACCATCGGTGAAAATTAGTTGATCACTAATTGACCTGTTTTCCTCGTGGCGATTCTGACACCCCCCTTTTTTCGGTTTCATGACAAACGGTTTCCTAACCCTTTTTCTAACCCGATTTTGGGGAGCCAGAATGACCAGTACCTATTACAAGGCCCCCCGCAGCGTAGGGAGAGGAAGTGATTTAAAAAGCAAGTCGCACCTCAATAATTTGGGCAGGGTGGCTGCGCCCAATATGCGTCAAGTCAAGAAATAAACGTTGTAGGTAGTGGGCGCAGGCCCTCATCCCCTGCCCCTTCCCCCACAGCTTCGCGGGGGGAAGGGGAAAACGATTTAGAAAAGAGCATTCCCTGGCTTGAGTTGACATGAATCGGGCGCGGCAAGCAGCGCCCCTACAAAAACCGGGCAGGGCGGCTGCGCTTGGCCCTGCCCAGCGACAGTTCGCTAACAAGGTGTACTCTCCTGAGACTACGTAAGGAGAGGAGGCGTATCTTCAGGATAGCACAGATTGTCCGCTAAAATACTCCTTTAAAGGTGAACCTTAAGTACTAATTAGAAGATAAAATGGGAAATAATTAGCGGATGAGCCTTGCCGCCAAGTTCAGTTCGGGGGTAAACTAGTTCTATGGCATAAGTTTAGTTTTGAGAGAGTTACCTATGCTCTTCTGGCGGCATGATCCGGCGATCCTCATGAAAATCCTGGCGCACGAAGCCGGGCAAAATCTCCCGCTGCGGCGGCGCATGGCGATCATGGATGTGCTGACGCGGCGCGGTATTACCCCCTGGCAGGATTTGGTTCACACTGTTGAGGAAGAAGTCGGCGCGGGGGCGTATGGGGAGTCGCCGCAGACGCGGCTGTGGGCCGATCTGCGGGCGCTGCGCGAAGCGGGGATCATGATCGGGTACAGCCGCCGGAAGGGTCATACGGGCTATTTTCTGCGCGCCGAGTCGATAGGGGAACCTGCCTCTTCCGCCTTTGCTCAGGTCTTCCGCGAACTGGATCTGGAGCACCTGGATCGAATGGCGGAGATTCCGGGGTGGCGGAAAATGCGGGCTGCAATGGAATTGAGTGAATTTGGGCGGAAAATATCGGAGAGAGGGCGGCAAAAACGGGAAAGCAGGAGAGGAACATGTTCTTTACAGCAGTGCGGCTGATTATCCGGTCGCTGTTACTTTCCGCGATGGCAAAGTATGGGTAACGCTGGCGGATGGGCGCGACATCAGCAACCCTTTGGATTGGTATCCGTGGCTAGCGACTGCCACTCCTGAGCAGCGTCAAAATACTGAAATGGATGCTTTAGGCGTGTACTGGCCTGATTTGGATGAAGTGCTAGATGTTGTGGGGATGCTGTTGGGAAGCAGGACACGCAAGGTTGTTGTGAAAGTGGAAAAGTCCTAACTTACCTCACACCATTTGGCGCGGGCGGGCTGTGGGTAATTGGTTAGATTGGGCATATAGATAGATGAAACAAACTCCTCTAGCATCAAGATGCTAGAGGGTCTCTTTCGTTTATACTACCATGCTGTCCAAGAGGCTCTGAACCGCAAAAGAGTGGTTATTGAAGAGGTGGGCTGTTTTGAAAAGACAAATAAAGGATACATTTTGCAATAGTAAAAGTTTCTCTGGAAGTGCAAATTGCTCTCTACCGGTCTAAAATCTACTTTTGCGGAGCAAATATCTTATGAGCCATGGTAAAACCGGCGCAGGCAAGAAAAAGCAGTGCTCTCAGATCACAAACGGATTGGTAAGCGTTTTGTTCCGCCGATGCTTGAGCTAACAACCTTTCTGATAACATTGGGTTGACTGTACCTTGCCTGAATTGCTATGGCTAGGGCTGCTAACAACCGGTATGGCCTCAAGCAAGGTGCTAGTTTATGTTTATCTTTAGCAAAAGCAACTGCGGAAATCACAGTCCATTCGGTTCGCAGGTGGTATGCGTTAACCAGTGCGTACTCATTGCTAACCGACCAAGAGAAAAATAAAGTGATAGCCGCACTCAGGAATACGAACGAACTTGACACTTTAAAAGTTGGACTTGTACCTCTCGTAGCCCTCTATCCTGAATGCCCACTCAGTTTCCTCTTCGAGGGCCAAACACCTGTTATTGCAAATATGGAAGAAACTACTGAGGAATTCAAGGCATTTCTCAATACCATGTTTTATAAACGAGGAACGCCAGCAATAATGGGACAAGCAAATGCCATATACATTGCCTTCGTGACAGACATTCTGAAATTCGTGGAAGGGGTATCCTTTGGCAATTTTCCTGCTATAGCGGAGTATCCTGACACAGAGAGAATCGCGGGCAATAGGGGCAAGCGTGTGTGCCTCGGTTAATATGATGGTCGGCTTTTTCTTCAAGAACATTCTTACAATCACCATACGCCTTGGTCAAGGTATTTCTGGAACAGAGGGCTTGAAATCGAACCTTGCACTTTCCAAGGAGCTGATGAGGCATGAGTGATCAAGAGAGTTGGAGCACAGTGCTGGCACTCTCAGAAAATTATGTAGGTATGGTTCGTGCTGAGTTGTCAGAACGGTGGGAAAAGTGGCAATTAGATTTAGCAAACCGTGAGATGCATGAGGTTATCGGAGCGTTACTAGCCCGCCAAGTAACCCTGAGCTACTCAACTAGCATCTGCACCCTCAATATGGAACTCGCACATTTCCCCCCTTCATTCTTCGGACCATGACAGAAACATATATAACACTGACCTGGATTTTCATTGATCCCCTTGACAGAGCCCAGAAGTTTATCTTGTACGGTTTAGGGCAAGAAAAGCTGCAACTTGAACATAGGAAGGCTGACCTGCAAACACAGGGATTGAAGCAAGACGACGATCCAGTCGTTAACTCCTTAGAAAGTTGGATCAACTCCCAACAATACACGTTTCTGACAGAAGTGAATGTTGGAAGCTGGTCTGGGATTGATATTAGAGCAATGTCTATTGAGGCAGGTGCAATGATCTCTACAATTTTGCCTACATGCCCTTTAGCGGAGCAACACACAGCATGTGGCAACATGTGAGTAGATACAACCTAATCACCTGCACAAATCCTTTACACGGTTATCACCAAGTCCCTATTGATCCACCGACTAATTGGATAGAGCCAGATTTTTTGTACAGAGCTGCCAAATATGTACAGAAATCATTTGACCTTTTCGATGAAAAGACCTTAATCAAGGTATCTGCGCCTTCTGCATTCAAAATGCTAATCAAGTCGCTGAAGGAGCTTTATGACGGTGATAGTGATCAATGGGCATTGAAAGATGCATCAAATGTAGAGGAGATATAGGTCCATTCTACCTACAGAAAAACCGAACTAGATAGTGCTGCCAGCATCCTATGCGCTCATCCTCACTCAACGTCCAGCTCACCGCGATTTGCCCGGAGTCGTTCAGGCGTGAAATAATTTCCACCTCCACCGGCTCCGACTTCCCGCCCTGCCGGATCGCATAGACCCGCCCATGCTAGGTGAACCCCGGGCTGACCAGAGCGCGCAGCCAAAGCGCCGGAGCAATAAATGTTCGAGCATGAACAGGTGAAGTCGCGCCCAAAGCGCGCCCTACGTCGTTCAAGCAGGCAGGGACACAGCCGTAAATTGCACTATACTCATAATAATACTCATTGAGAAGGGAAAAAACGATGGACAAATCATCCCTTGCTCTGGCTGCTGGCGGCCTACTCCTGATCGCCTTCGCGCCTGCCCTGGTCGGTGGAATCCTGTGGTCGGGTAGAAATCAACTGCACTGGGCAGCAGCCCAATCCTCCCGCCGCTACCTGTACTGGGAACGCAGTCTGTGGATCGCTGCGACGATCCTCTTGACTCTGGGGTTTTCTCTCTTTGCGGGATTTTTGCAGGCAGAAGGCGAAGACGTTCTATCCCGGCTCGGTTTCACGGCATTCCTGATTGGGGCTGTCTTAATCATCGTGGCGGAAGGTTACTCGCTCGATGCGCAGATATGGGCTGGCTATCTCGCCCGATGGTCTGTGGTGCTGCTTTTCCTGTCGGAAGCCGCCTTCGGATGGGGGATTCTGCAAATCGACCCCCTGCCCCACTGGATTGGCTGGGTAACAATCATCTGGAACGTGGGTTGGTTAGCGCTGCTGGTCCGCGCCAAAGACCCTTACATTCCGGGCATTCATTATATGATGCCGCTTGTCATTGGCGCGGCGCTCATCAACTGGGCGAAATAGCGCTGTGTGTTAGTGCCGCCAATAGGCGAATTTGTTCCGACGCCGCCCCACGTTCCAGGGCAGCACTGCCGCGCCGAAGAATCCTCCACTCAGCAGGGCCGCGCGCCAGGGATGCCACTGCCGCCGCATCGGGGGCGACCACTGCGGCAGTTGGTTGCTGCCCGTCTGAAGCTGGCGCTGCTCCGTCCCATCGGCTCGCATCTTGAAGATCTCGTAACTGCCTCCGTGATTCGAGATATACACAATCCACTGCCCGTCCGGCGACCACAGTGGTAAGCTCTCGTCTCCTTCGCGCCGGGTCGTGAGCCGCTGCTCAACCCGCGTCCCATCGGCCCGCACCCGGTAGACATCAAACATGACATTCTCAGTGGAAGCAAAGGTGATCCATTGTCCATCCGGTGACCACTGCGGCGCAGAGTCCCAGCGGGGGCCGTCGGTCAGGGGCATTTGCTCGGAGCCATCCGGACGCATACGGTACAGAAAAAAAGCCTTCCTGGGTACATCGGCCTTACGGTGGGTCGAGAGAAAAGCGATCCACTGCCCATCGGGCGACCACTGCGGCAACTCGTCCGGCCCTTGATTGTCAGTCAGCCGCTCCTGATCCGTCCCGTCGGCGCGCATCCGGTATACGTCGGGCTGCCCGTCTCAATTCGATACAAAGGCGATCCACTGCCCATCTGGCGACCACTGCGGCAGATTATCCGGCCCCGGTGCGTCTGTCAGGCGCTGCTGATCACTGCCATTGGCGCGCATCCGGTAAATTTCCGTATTGCCATCCCGGTACGCGGTAAAGAGGATCCACTGCCCGTCCGGCGACCACTGCGGCATATTATCCGGCCCCGGCGCGTCCGTCAGGCGCTGCTGATGGCTCCCATCGGGGCGCATGCGGTAGATTTCGTAGTTACCCTCGCGGGATGAGGCGAAGACGATCCACTGTCCATCGGGCGACCACGCTGGCTGGTTGTCATCGGCTGAATTGGCGGTGAGATTTTGCAGCCCGGTTCCGTTCCAGGCTACCCGCGCTATTTCCCAGTCGCCGTGATCATACGACGCAAAGACGATCCAGGCGCTGGGGGCAGTCGTATCGTGGCGGGTGACCACTGGCAGAACACCAGCGATCACGATGGTGAGCAGACCGAATAGCGTCGAGAGCAGCCGCAAGAGGAGAGACATGGGGTGAAGTCCTCTAGCTCGATGTTTTTATCAATTTTTCTATCATACACCTTGTTTATTGATTCTGGATCGAGGCGCAAGGTAGATCAGGGGATATCCTCATACACCGACCAACGCTCCGCAATCTGCCCGGCGTAACCCGTACTGGAATGCCTGCGCTTACGGATCGCATAACCTAACAACAAGGTGATCCCAATTGGAACGAGCAAGCAGCCGACCACCCTAACGGGACTCAATATTCCTTCATGATGGAAATCTGCATAGGCGCGGGAAAATTTACCAAGACGCAGGTACGCATTGGCGCGATTGATATACGCTTGTGAAAAGTCGGGTTGGAGTTTGATCGCCTGCGTGCAGTCCTTAATCGCCTGTTCCTGCTTGCCAATCGACAGGTACACGGCGCAGCGATTGTTATACGCATAAGCGTAATCCGGTCTGAGTTCGAGCGCCTGATCATAATCGGCAATGGCGCGGCGAGCATCGTTATTCCAATAGTGGGCATAACCGCGATTGTTGTACGCCTCGGCATTATTCGAACTCAACAGAATGGCCTGATCGTAGTATCCGATTGCCCTGCTATACTGCTTGACCGCCGTGTAATAATCGCCCAGCTTGAGATAGTCGTCCGCCGTGTGGGGTTCGCCGGAAGGCGGCGGAGTCGGAGAATCGGAGCCGGAGCATCCCACCAGCAGCAGAGCGAGTATCCCAATGAAGATGACCTTACTATCCATTCGTGTTCGCATCCTAGCCGGACGATACCGTTCAGACTGCTTTCCTGGTCCGCGATCCACGCCGCTGCTCCACGGCCCAGGGCAGCACCGCCGCACCGATAAATCCTCCACTCAGCAGAGCCGCCCGCCAGGGATGCCACTGCCGCCGGATCGGGGGCGACCACTGCGGTCCCTGATTGGTGCCGATCTGAAGTTGGCGCTCGTCGGCCCCATCGGATCGTATGCTGTAGAGCTGATAGTCGCCCCTGCGATACGAGACATAGACAATCCACCGCCCGTCCAACGACCACTGCGGGAAACCGTCACGCCCGAGCCGGGTCGTTAAGCGCTGCCTGATCCCGGAGCCATCGGAACGCACCCGGAAAATCTCATAAGTTCCTTCTTCGGCAGATGCAAAAACGATCCATTTTCCATCCGGCGACCACTGTGGCGAGATATTCCAGTGAAACCCGTCGGTCAGGGGCATCTGATCGGAGCCATCGGCACGCATGCGGTGTAAACTGACGATCTGCTGGCGTACTCCGAATATTCTGCGGCTCGACAGGAAGGCGATCCACTGTCCGTCAGGGGACCATCGCGGCGACGTGTCTGGCCCTCCACTCACGGTCAGGCGCTGCTGATCCGTCCCGTCGGCGCGCATCCGGTAAATTTCCTGCTGCCTGTCTCGACCCGATACGAACACAATCCACTGTCCGTCCGGCGACCACTGCGCTAACTCATCGGAGCCAGGGGCGTCGGTCAGGCGCTGCTGATCATGCCCATCGGCGCGCATGCGGTATAAGTCAATGTTGCCGTCGCGGTTGGAGCGGAACAGAATCCATTGACTGTCCGGTGACCACTGCGGCAAATCATCGGGACCCGATGAGGTGGTCAGGCGTTCCTGATGGCTTCCATTGGGGCGCATGCGGTAAACATCGTAGCTGCCGCCACGGGAGGAGGCAAAGACAATCCAGCGCCCATTAGGCGACCACTGCGGCTGGCTGCTATCCGCCTGACCACCCGTAAGATTTTGCCGTCCGGCCCCGTTCCACGATACGCGGGAGACATCCCAGCTACCCTGTTCGTTCGACGCAAAGACGATCCACGCGCTAGGGGCGGCTGTGTCGTGGCGAGTCAGGACTGGCAACGCGGCAGAGAGCACCAGTGTCAGCGAGCCAAGCAGAATAGAGAGCAGCCGCAAGAGGAGGGACATGGGTTGAAGTCCTCTAGTTCGATGGTTTTATGGATTTTTCTATCATACACCTTGTTTATTGATTCTGGATCGAAGCGCTTTTTGGCGCGGCTTCGTGGGAACTGTGTGCTGCATCCTGATAGTTCTGAGAAAACTCCCCATCCCGGCTGAACGCCTCACTGCGTGAGGTTGCGTTTAGCTTTCCCTTCCCGTCCGAACAAGTTCGGGCACGCAAGCGGAGGAAAGGGAGAAAAGCAGGTTGGGAATGCCTAGAGGCTGTTATGAACTTTTCGAGCTGTCCCATAAAGATACGCTGAAAAATAAGCGTTGTGGTTCGCGGGCAGGCCCTCATCCCGGCTCAGCAAAAGCGGCTGAGCTTCCCTTCCCCACAGCTTGGCTTGCTTCGCAAGCACGCGGGGGGAAGGGGGGAACGACATTAAAAAGTGCATAACACGCTCTAGATCGGATGCAGCATTTACGGGATGCAGCACTTAGTCAGGGGATATCCTCATACGCCGACCAGCGCTCCACAATCTGGTTCGCGGCGTTTGGTACAGGTGAGTTGTGGGAGATGGTGCCGAAGCGGGCGAGGAAACAGGTCATTGGACGGCTGATCGAGTGTCTCTTAGTTTACCGAGAAAGCGCCGTAAAGCCCCCAGCTTTAGCTGTGGGGGTATAAGGCGTGTTTTTGCCTTTTGTGAACATAGGTACTATCCTACTCCTTGGCAAGTAACCGATGATATAATCATACTCAAAACACTCTGTCACCCCCTGTGCCTAAGCAACGCACGATTTCTGACGGGGTGTTTTGCGTTGAGGGAGCAATGATCCGCACGTACAAGTACCGTCTCTATCCCAGCCGCTCTCAGGAAACCAACCTGTGGCGCGTGTTGGATGCCTGTCGCGGGCTATACAACATGGCCCTGGCTGAACGCAAAGTTGCCTACCAGATGGAAGGGCACAGTGTGAGCAAGGCGGAGTTGTACGAGTTGGGGAAGCACTACCGCCAGACCTTCCCTTATGCGGATCAGGTCTTTAGCCAGACCGCGCAGAGTGTCATTGAACAAGTCGACTTGGCCTTTCAGGCCTTCTTCCGCCGGGTGCAAGCGGGGGAAAGGCCGGGCTACCCCCGTTTCAAAGGGCGCAATCACTACCACAGCTTTTTGTTCAAACAGTTCAGCGTGGGGGCGCGGCTGGACGGACGGCGGCTCAAACTGTTCGGCATTGGGCGGGTGCGCGTGCGTTGGCATCGACCCCTCGAAGGGAAAATCAGGGCCGTTCGCATGAGCCACAACGCGGGTGAGTGGTATGCCTGCTTCGCGTGCGAGATTGAGGAGCCAGACCCTCTGCCCGCCACCGGGCAAGGGGTGGGGGTCGATGTCGGTCTCTCTGCCCTCCTCACCACCAGCGACGGGGAGAAGGTCGCCCATCCCGCCTACTACCGCGCCGGACAGCAGCGGCTCCGCGTCTTGCAGCGCAAGTTGGCCCGTACCCAACTCGGCAGTCAACAACCGTCGAAAAGCGCTCAAGCACGTCCAGCGCCAACAGATGCATGTCGCCCAGCAACGCGCCGACTACCTGCACAAACTGAGCACGACGCTGGTGGGCCACTTCGACAAGATCGCACTGGAAGACCTGCGGGTGCGCAATATGGTTCGCAA
Source organism: uncultured Chloroflexia bacterium (assembly GCA_963753545.1). Taxonomy (GTDB): domain Bacteria; phylum Chloroflexota; class Anaerolineae; order Aggregatilineales; family Aggregatilineaceae; genus CAVWCQ01. Next base: position 1,268,552 of record CAVWCQ010000008.1, on the reverse strand, counting down.
CCACCACCTGAGCAAGAGCATTCTCGACAGCGGTTGGTCTGCATTTCGGCAGTATCTCACCTACAAAGCTGAAAACGCTGGTCGTGAGATCGCTTTTGTAGACCCCGCTTATACCTCCCAATGCTGTAGCTCGTGCCATACCCTGTTTCAAGACTTTGACCTGTCAACTCGTTGGGTCTACCTGCGCCTGTGGTCTATCGCTCGATCGAGATCACAACGCTGCCCTGAACATTTTATATCGAGCCGGGTGGGACACACCCGTGCCGGATAACGTAGCCCCTCTGTCTGCCCTTTCCGTGAGCGGGCAAGGGCAAGCGTCCGTCAGAAGCCCCCGCCTTTAGCCGTGGGGAGTTTCACATTCTTGACAATACCGAGAACTGAAAAGAGGCATTGATGAACTCAACTCCCAACAGCATAAAGGACTTGTTAGCCGCGGTCAATGACGCCAAGAAGAGGCACTTAGAAAAGCGTGAACAGTATTCTCAGGCGGTACAGGATTATGTTATGAGGACGATCCTGCCGGTTTTAGAAGAAATCAGGCTCGAAACGTATGCTGAGGGCGGTACGACTGAACACAGCACTTTCAACCAACCTGAAAATCCCGACCGGGCGCAAGGTTGGTCTATTGATATAACACTTCCCGGTTACAGAGTACAACGGTATGTGATAGGGGTTGAAAACTCCCAGGTGATCATTAGCCGGGGGGCTGGTCATGGCGTCGCTTCCAGGGACAATAAAGTAGTCATAGGCGAGCTTGAAGCCGTTGATGCGAGAAGAGTCAAAGAAGCACTCCTGCAAACGCTTCTCGATGACCTCCGCATCCAAGTGGAAAAGGAGTAGCAACTTTCGTGCATTGGAACTTCGGCGGCCAGCGAGCCGGGGAATTGAGATGGGGCGACAGGTCGCTCCAGTTTAAAGCAGGGTATCGAAATAGCGGTAAACCGTCGATTTCGCCTCTTCTGAGATCAAATTCACACATTGCACCAATTCATCCTGAGAAACGTCATAACAATAGGTTATCTGATGGCGTCTTTCCCATCGTTCTGTTATTTGATCTGGATTGCTGTCAAGTTCCTGGAGAACAAACTCGGATAACGTATCAGCCAATCTATAAAACCAGCTTTGCCCTTCGTATCCATACACTTCTGGATCATCGTCCTTGGTTCGAAAGAACCAGAAATGCTGTTGTTTGTGATTCACCCGAAAAAGAAAGATGTCCTGTGGATAGTGGACTCCTGGTTCCAACGCGGAAATAAACACTTCTTTCGCTTGCTTCAGATAATCAAAGGTGGCACGCCCATAAAGTACCCAATCCAAGCCGGATTGTCCCATCAGAAGCAGAAATTGGCGGTATACCTCTGGCAAATCATCAACGTGCTGATCTTGTTTAAGCCTTTGGATTTCTTCTTCGGAGCAGCCTAACAACCGATCACCATATCTGTGAATAATTATTTCTCTTGCCTTTTCTATTCGGGGAATAGTCTCAGCAGGAATTGAAAGATTATAAAACTCATCCCTGGCTGGGGTTGTAATAATGATTGGCCTTGGATACTTTCTCCCGGCGTGCCTGTGTTCTCTCCTGATCCGGTTCAAAAATATTCAGAATGAATTCAGAAAATGTATCAGCCTCTTTGAAGAAACAGGTTGCTCCTACGCTGTAAACAGTGGGATCATCTTCACAATCTCTGGTCCGAAAAAACAGGTAGACATCGTAGACCCTATTGCCATGAAAAAAGAAAATATCTTCAGGGTAGTCTAATTCTGCTTACGCAAGCTGATCAATCATCTCCCCTTTTACATCTTCCAGGTTCTGAACACGTCTTCGAAAAAAAGCAGCCTCCCTAAACCTTCCTCTCCTATCAGCAGTAGAAGTTGGCGAAATAATTCGGGGAGACAATATACATCCTGGGCCTGTCTGAGTGCCTCTATTCTTTGCTCAGTACAACCGCCCTGAATAAATATGGCGGCAATATCGCTTTTATCATTTTCAGTTTTTGAGCGGTTACGTCTGCTGTCATGAAGCCCCTCTACTCCACGGGCTCCGACTTGCCGCCCTGACGGATGGCGTAGAGACGCCCGCGCCACGTGAACGTGGGACTGACCAGGGCGCGCAGCCACAGCGCCGGAGCGATAAACGTATCGAGCATAAACAGGTGCGCGTAGGCGGTCCAGGTAAAGCCGTGCCCAAAGCGGACGCGATCCAGTTCGTAGGCCAGCGCCAGCCGGAAGGCGGCAAATCCCCACCACGTGCGGCGGCCCCACCAACGCCCTTCCCGCTCGGTGATCCAGCCCAGGACAAAGCCGACGGTCAGCGGATTGGTGAAGGGCCACGCCAGGAAGGACAGCGGCAGATAGGCCCGGCTGATCGTCAGGCTGCGGTGCAGATGCTCCGTGCCCTCGTTGAAGCTCTCGCGCTCCGGGACGACAATCGCCGGGACCGGGATGATCGCCACGCGGTAGCCATTCTCACGCACCAAGCGGCCCAGCGCGATATCGTCAGCGGCCTCATCCAGCAGGTGGAGCAGCCCGCCCGCCTCCTTCAGCACGCTGCGCCGGAAGACCATAAATCCGCCAAAGAGCGCCTCGATACGGTGGCTGAGCGCCGCAAAGGGCAGGCCCGCCGTCCGCCCATGATTGATGTGCAGGGCGACCAGCATCTCGCCACCAGTGGGCACAGGCGTCTCGATGCGGCGCTCCGGTTCGCGGACCAGCGGCGGAGCAAAGGCCGCACCAATGGTCGGATCGGCCATCGTCGCCAACACGGCGTTCCACAGTTCGGCGCTGACCTCGATATCCGCATCGACAAAAGCGACCAGATCACCCGTCGCCACCGCGTAGCCCGCGTTCAGATTGTAAATCTTGCCGATGTGGGGTTCCGCCAGGGCCGCTGATCACGATCTGGGCGAGGTCGGGATAGATCTCGACAATTTCCTGGGCCAGCCGATAGGCCGGATCGGATTGACTTTCCAGGACGAGGATCAATTCATAATAGGGCGTGGGGCGGGTGATCGCCATGCGGTGCAGCAGGGCCAGCGTATCCAGGCATTTGCCTCGCAGCGGCACAATCACACTGACCGGCGGCACGGTATCAGCAGGCGGCGGCGGCAGTTGACGCCAGAAGCGGCGGTTCGCCAGATAGACCAACACCTGATAAAGCGTCGAGACGATCAGGGAATTCACCAGCAGCGTTTCGAAGGCATAACGCAGGCGTTTGGGCATTACAAACTCCGAGTGAGCAGGGTCAAAATAAGAACCGCCAGCAGGATGACAAACGACAATGCCCACAATACGACAATAGGCCAGCGGTGCGGAGCGGTATATGTCGTGGTCCTGTGCTGCGGGGGACGGCTGCTGGCGGGACGCGTCATCGCACGAGGCGGCAAATCGTCACGGCGGAGCGGCTGGAGCACGGCGGCGGACGTGCGGGCCGGAGAGTCCACGGGAGCGATTGGGACGAGACTCAGGAGGCTGCCCGAACTGCTTGGTGGTTCCCAGTTCGCGGCGCAGCGCCTCGTGCAGCGCCCCGCTCATCACCCCGGCGGATTGGAAACGCAACTGGGGCGATTTCGCCAGCGCCTTGCGGACGACTTCGATCACACCGTTGGGGATATCCGGGCGAATATCCAGCGGATTGGGCATCGGCTCATTGACGTGTTTATGCATGAGCGCGATCTAAGTCGATGCCTCATAGGGCGGCTTCCCGGTGAGCATCTCGTAGAGGACCGCGCCGAAGGAATAAACATCAGAGGCAGGAGTGAGGGCTGCGCCCTGGCACTGCTCCGGCGAGGCATAGATCGCCGTGCCGATAAACCCGCCAGACCTCGTGACCGCACCCATCGTATCATCGGAATAGGCAATGCCAAAATCGCACAAATAGGCCGTGTTGGACTTATCCAGCAAAATATTTTCCGGCTTCAGATCGCGGTGGATGATTCCCTGGGCATGGGCATAATCGAGCGCCCCGCTAATCTGCGCTACCGTGCGAACAATCGTGCGGTAATCCAGCGGGAAACGGTCGCGAATCGCATCAGCGAGCGATCCGCCTGCCACCAGCTTGAGAATGAAATAGAGCATGTCACCCTCTTTGCCGAAGTCGTAGATAGGGAGAATATTCGGGTGCTGGAGATGTGCTACTGTTTTGGCCTCGCGGAAGAAGCGCTGGCGGAAGACTTCATTGTTTGCCAGGTGCGCGGGCAAAATCTTGAGGGCTACCTCACGTTTTTCCACCGGGTCATAGGCCCGGTAGACATTCGCCATGCCGCCTGTGCCGAGTGGTTCAAGCGGCTGGTACCGTCCGAAGGTTTTCCCGGCCAGTTCGTCAGACATACCCCACTCCTGAAAAAAGAGCGCAGAGAAAAACCACTGATGCCCACAGTGTACCACACAAAAAAAGAGCCGGATAAGTGATCCGGCTCTCGTAAAACACTGTTGTAAATCCAGACTTAGTGGTTACCGCAGGAGCAGCCGCCAGCCTGGGCCTCATCGTCCGCGCCTTCTTCGGTGCGGAAGGAGTGGCCGCAGCCGCAGGTTGACACGGCGTTCGGATTGTTGATGGCGAACCCGCCGCCCATCAGGCTGTCCACATAATCAATTTCTGCCCCGCCCATGTACATCAGGCTGGTGGGATCGATCACCAGGGAAACCCCGTCGATCTCTACGGTCTGATCCTGGGGAAAAATCGTGTTCTCGAAGGCCATCCCATAGGACAAACCAGAGCAACCGCCACCCTGGATAAAGACGCGCAGGGAATATCCGGTCATGTTACGCTCAACAAGCAGTTGGCGAATTTTATCCAGCGCAACCGGGGTTACGGTTAAGATGGGAGTCGTTTCAACTTCCGGCTGCTGGGTTTCAGTTTGGGTAACGTCGGCCATACTAGTCTCCTGATTGGTGTATTGTGCCGCTGCCAATTGAGCAATAGTTTAGCAGGTCAAACGGCGAGAGTCAATTTGAATGATGCATATCTTAGATATTAGCTTAAATCGACCAGATATGCAGGCTGTGGCATAATAGCCCGGCATCGTGCTTTTTGCATCCACAACGGGAACACTATGGCAACCTGGACTTACGAAATTTTCTTCCAACAGAAACAAACTCCGGCATCGGACCTGTTCCAGCAGGTGATCACGCTGGCTGCGGGTTTGGGCTTTCCACTTGAATACCCCATCGATGTCTTAAGCCTTGGCGGGCTGGGCGTCACAGAACTTGCCGATGAGGCCGCGTTTATCGAGGCGGTTGGCACAGCAGGCGGGCATTTTATGTGGGCGGAAGATATACACGTCACCTATGACGCGGCGCACTGGCGGCTGTCGTTCGCGGCGCTGCATGATGGAGAGTCGCGGGATGAAGAGCAGGCACAAACTCTGAAAACGGTCTTCAGCGCGCTCTGCCGAGACCTTGAGCCGCGCTATGGGTATGCTTATGATGAAGAGCATCTGGAAAACGTGTTCGCCCACTTCGACTTTCTGACGATCTGGCAGAGTTTTATACGCAGCGTCAGTACTGGGGAAACTCCGCAACTGCTGTTCTGGCTGAATTACTTTGAGGCGAACTATTACACCAGCATTGGCGGAGAACGCTGTCTGGCGGAGGTTAAACCTCGGCTCACACGGGCCACCAACGGGCGGTTCGCGGCCCTGGCAGACTATCCCTGGGAAGCGAAGGTCGCCGTTCTGGGGGAAAACGGGGTTTACCGACTGCTGGGGGGATAAGGGCAAGACGAGGCCCAGTCGCTGTCAGGGTAAAAAATGAACGTTGGGGATCGCGGGCAGGCCCTCATCCCCTGCCCCTTCCCCCCACAGCTTCGCGGGGGGAAGGGAACTTCGGTCAAAAAGGTAACCTGTCCAACTTAGGAAATAAACGTTGGGGATCGCGGGCGGACCCTCACCCCGTCCGAGCGGCTTAGCTGCGCACGCCAGCTCGGATTCCCCTCTCCCACGCAAAAGAGCGGGGAGAGGGGATAGGCGTTGTGCCGAAAACTGACTCTCAAATCCCTGACATTCCATAGACGTTTTTGCGGAACGAGGTATAATAGAACATCGGTGCTGTTCTCCCCGCAAAAAGGATAAAAACCTCATGGAATGCCAGCTTAAGGATATCTCCGTCTATTATGAGATGATGGGCGAAGGCGAGCCGATTATTATGCTGCACGGGATGCCGCTCGATCACCATCACATGATGGCGGAGATGGAGCCGCTTTTCACCCATCGACCCGGATGGAAGCGCATTTACGTTGACCTGCCCGGCATGGGCAAAACGCCGGGGCCGGATTGGATCACCTCGCAGGACCAGATACTTGATGTGCTGACGGCATTCATCGACCAAATCATCCCCGGTGAACGGTTCTGTGTCGCCGGATTGTCTTACGGCGGCTACGTGGCGCGCGGGTTGATCTACTGCCGTGCGGCACTGATCGACGGGGTGCTGATGACCGTCCCGGCGATCATTATGGATGGTAAGCGCCGGAACTGTCCCTCGCTGCGCGTGATTCACAAAGACCCAGCCGTGATGGCGACTCTCGACCCGGACCTGCGCGGCGGAATCGAAGGGATGGCGGTCGTGCAGAGCCAAAAGGTTGTCGATTATTGGAAAGCAGTCATCAGGCCCGCTGTGCAGGCCGCCGATCAGACTTTTCTCGACCGCACGACTAACCCCTGCGTCTATTCCTTTGAGGCCGACCTGTCTTCCGTCACGCTGGACAAGCCTTCGCTGATCATTACCGGGCGGCAGGATAACGCGTGCGGGTACAAGCAAGCGTGGGACATTTTGGAGCAGCTCCCGCGCGCGACGTTCGCCGTGCTGGATCGGGCCGGGCACTGTTTACCGAGCGAACAAGAGCCGCTTTTCCGGGCGCTCGTGGCGGAGTGGCTGGATCGGGTCGAGGAAGGGATACGGCAGAAATAGATGATCAGGTAGGCATCATGAATCGCCTGACTATCATTGCAACAGTCTGGTAATTATCTTTGTCAAGACTATTCGTATCGACAGCCAGCCGCTCGCTCTCGATGTCAATCCAATCCATCGGTCCTTGACGGATGAGATTGAGAAAAGCTGCATCATCGCTGCGGTCAATATGGCCAGGGTGGCGTGTCCCGTTGGCAATACGCTCACGATAGCGGGCAATCAAAACTTCTGCGCTGGCTTCACAGCGAATTTGGAGCAGCCGAAACGAATATCGTTGACGCAGTGTTGCCCATTTTGCATTGGCGTACTTTGGATCAAAATTGCTCTCAACAATTTGGTCAACACTGGCGGAAAGCAACCGTTCTATCTGTTGATAGAGCAATGTCCAACTTGCACCACTCAGCCGATTCGCCCATTCCTCAGTCGACCAGCCGAGTGTGTCAAGTAAGCTTTCTTTCAGTTGGTCTCTACAAGTCAGTGGCAGTTTTAACTCCTGCGCCAGGGCTTCAGCAAGGGTAGTTTTCCCGGTGCCAGGATGTCCAGTTACGAGCACAATTGTAGGTATGTTCATGGCTGATCACAAAGTTTCCGACTGTCGCCTGGTTGAGTTGAGTAAACGCAACTATGCGGTTCTCTACAGGCCGAATAAATATTATACACCGAGGCTGGCAACCTTCCGCCGTAAACAGCCGAAGGTTGGGCTAAAGCGGGGCCGCGTGCGAACCCTCAACGAGGGGATTACCTTTAATAAAGCTCTAGCAAAAGGATTCGAATCTCATGGAATGCCAACTTAAGGATATCTCGGTCTATTATGAGATCGTGGGCGAAGGCAAGCCGATGATCATGCTGCATGGCTGGCCGCTTGACCACCGCCACCTGGCTGCGGCGATGGAGCCGATCTTCGCCAACCGCCCCGGCTGGAAGCGGATCTATCTTCACCTACCCGGTATGGGCAAGACAGCGGGACCGGATTGGATGTCCAGCCAGGATCAGGTGCTTGACGTGCTGATGGCGTTCATCGACCAAATCATCCCCGGCGAGCGATTCTGTGTTGCGGGGGTTTCCTACGGCGGCTATCTCGTGCGCGGCATGGTCTATCGCTGCGCAGCACTGATCGACGGCGCGCTGATGATCGTTCCGGCGATCGTCAGGGACCATGAACGCCGCGATGTGCCGCCCCAGACTGTCATTTATAAGGATGTGGCGTTTCTGGAAACTCTCGACGCTGAACTGCGGGCCGAGATCGAGAGCATCGCCGTTGTGCAGGATCAAAAAGCTGCCACTTATTCCGGTACGCTTATTTTGCCCGCTGTCCGGGCCGCTGATATGGCGTTTATCGAGCGCACCAATGGCCGCGGCTTCTCGTTTGAAGCTGACCTGACTTCCGTCCCGCTGGACAAACCTGCGCTGATCATTACCGGGCGACAGGATCACGTCTGCGGGTACAAACAGGCATGGGATATTCTGGAACAGTTCCCGCGCGCGACGTTCGCCGTGCTGGATCGGGCGGGGCACTGTTTGCCCAACGAACAGGAACCGCTGTTCCAGGCGCTCGTGTCGGAGTGGCTGGATCGGGTGGAAGAAGGGATACGGCAGGCGTAAAAACGGGCGGGCTTGTTAGCCCGCCCCTACACGATCATTTGGGGGAACGCGGCAGGCCGATCAGGAGAGCGATTGGCCCGGCCAGGAGCAGCCACATCGCCGCTTCCAGGCCGAAAGTCTGGGCAACCGCGCCCAGGCCCAACGGGATCAGGCTGCCCAGCAGTCCGCCCACGTTATTCACCGCCACCGCCGTCCCGCTCTGCCCCGGCATCTCCGAGTACAGACCCGCCTGCAAGATGGCATACCAGCCGGAATTGAGCAGGCCCAACCCCGCCAGCAGCACCAGTTTGAGCGGCAGAAATGGCATCAGCAGGAACGACGGGAACAGAACCAGCATGATCGCAGCGCTGATCCGCAGGTACGACAGACCGCGCATACGCTCCAGAAGCGGGATCAGCAGGAAGTCGCCCAGCAGCCCGACGATGCTCCACAGGGCGACCGCTAACCCTGCTTCTTTGGCTGTAACGCCAACCACGTCCACAAAGTAGAGAGCCAGGAAACTGAGCAGCACATCCAACATCAGGTCTGAGAACTGGAGCAGCACGATCCAGCGGATCACCCTGCCCCGGCGCAGCGCGCGAAAAGCATTACGCAGCCCATCCCGGAAGGAGAGGGCCTCACCGTTTTCATCGTGCAAGCCATTGGGTGGAAAAGGCAGCCGCGAGGCAAACAGTGTCAGGGCAAAGGCCAGCAGACCCAAGCCGACGAACACCCCGCGCCAACCCAGATCGATCAGCAGCGCCCCACCGAGTGCCAGTGGACCAGCAACCACGCCCAGCGACCCGGCAAACGTCCAGCGGGCCATATTGTGCTCGTGGCGCTCGGTGTCGGTATCCATCAGTGCCGCCTGCGACAGGCTGACAAACGCACCCGACGCCGGAAACAGGACGATGGTGGCAATCAAGAAGGGCCAAAAGCCGCCGCTGAGCGACATGAGGACGAGCATAAGACCGTAAAACAGGCCGCCGCCCAGAATCAGCGTGCGCCGCCGCCAGACGTCGGACAGGATGCCGAATACCGGCTCGACGACGGTACTGACCAGACCCGGCACACCGAGCAGGATACCGATCTGGACATAAGACAGGTGCAGATCGTGGCGGATGAGGGGCCATGCCGCCTCGTGCGCGCCAAAGACAAATTCATCGAGGAATTCAATGATCAGGAGAGTGACAACAAAGCGGCGACGTCAAAGGAAATGTGCAAGCATAGAACCTCCTTGTTAAAACATAAGCAAAACTGCGCGATCATCCTGGTCAGGTGATCTCGTTTATTTTACCTATTTCGTGCCGTCTCCTCAAGGTGTTTTGTTTGCAGGCCGAGGATACGGTAGACTGGAACCACTGCCTTCTTCGAGGACGATCATGGACCAACAACAGGCCAAATGGTTCGAACGGTGGCTGCCCGTTCCTACCGCCGGGATTGTGATGGCTGGACTTTATCTCGCCAGCCGCGAAAATTACATTCTTTTTCACAGCATCGCTGAGATTTTCAGTATTATTGTCGGCTTCTGCATCTTCCTCTTTGCCTGGAATTCGCGGCGGTTTTTGCAGTCCAGCTATTTTGTGTTTCTGGGCATCGTCTATCTGAGCGTAGGCGGGCTGGATATCCTGCATATGCTGGCCTATAAAGGCATGGCTGTTTTCCCTGATACCAGCGCTAACCCGCCCACGCAGCTCTGGATCGCGTCACGGTATGTGCAGAGTATTTCGCTCCTGATCAGCCCGCTGTTTCTGCGCCACCGGGTCAACGTTTCGTGGTTCGTGGGGGCCTATGCCCTGATCGTCGCCGGCATTCTGGCGTCGATTCTGACCTGGAAGATATTCCCCACGTGCTACATTGACGGCAAGGGGCTGACCGCCTTCAAAATTCACAGCGAGTATGTGATTGCGCTGATCTTCCTGGCGGCGGGTGGACTGCTGTGGCACTTCCGCTCGTCGTTTGATCCGGCAGTATGGAAATTATTATGCGGAGGAATCCTCATTTCCATTGCCTCCGAACTGGCCTTCACTAAATATATCGGCGTCTATGACCTGGCGAATCTGATTGGGCACCTGCTCAAGATTGTCGCCACCTATCTCGTCTACAAAGCGATTTTGCAGACCGGATTTATTAACCCGTACCGGCTGCTCTTTCGCGATCTGCAGCAGGCCGAGGAACATTACAGGGCCTTATTTGACCATTCATCAAGCGGGCTGGGGCTGTTCCAGCGCGGCGCTGATGGGCAGTTCAGACTTGTCGAGAGCAATCTGGCCCTGGACACGCTGACACACAATACAAACAGCGGGAAACCGTTGTCCAGCTTCTCTACGGTGATGGATACAGGAGAAGCAGCAAGGGTGTTTGAAGACGTCCTGCGCACCCAAACACCTATCCGCCTCGAACAGACCTCGCAGAAACTGGACCGCATTTTTAACGTCTCAATTTTTTTACCGGGCAAGGATCAGATCGCGGTCAGTGTGGATGACATCACCGAACAGAAGCGGGCGCTCGAACAGGAACGGGCGCTGATCGCCGCGCAGGAACGGGAACGGATGGCGCGTGATCTGCACGATGCGGTCAGCCAGACCCTGTTCTCTGCCAATGTGATTGCCGAAGCACTGCCTCGGCTGTGGAAGCGCGATCCCGGCGGAGCCGAGCAGCAGTTGAACTCTCTGAGCGAGTATACACGCGCCGCGATGGCTGAAATGCGCCTGCTGCTGCTGGAACTGCGGCCTGCATCCCTGATCCAGGTGGAGCTACCTGTCCTGCTGCAACAGCTTTGTAATGCGATGCAGGCGCGCAAACGCATCGGGTTTCGCACGGAAGTCGCCAACAAATCGTTCGAGGTTCCGCCCCACGTGAAACTGGCGTTTTACCGGGTCGCCCAGGAATCGCTTAATAATGTAATCAAACACTCACTCGCCAGTGAAACCACGATCATGCTGCGCCAATCGGAAACAGGCATGGCGCTGATCGTGAATGATAATGGGCGGGGTTTTGACGTGCACACGGTTGCTGCCACCAGCATGGGCCTGGAGATTATGGAAGAACGAGCCAGCGAGATTGGCGCGTCCCTGACTGTTGACAGCGCACCGAATCAGGGGACTCGGATTGTTTTATCGTGGTCCTGCGTCGGAGCCGATTTGAGATCCAAAAGAGATCATACTGAGTAGAGGCCCACAGGCGGGAAACGGCAGCGACTGAAGGGGAGTCTGGTTGCGGCGGGGCGCAGACAGGATCCATTTGAGGGCAGTCAGGTCGATCATGATAGTCAGTCTCCTGTGATCAAAGAAACAAAGCTATTTCACCGCAAGTCTATTATTGCACCACGCTGATGGCGACACCCTGCGAATCAACACCCACTGACCACGTGCGAGATTCCAGCCCGGCGGTTTTAAACGCACCCTGCATGGCGCTCTCGATCTCCTGGTGGTTGAAGGTGGCAAAGGCCAGCATCGCCGGACCTGCTCCGCTGAGTGTGACCGCCTGCGCGCCCGCTTCTTTTGCCGCGTCTACCGCTGCCTGATAGCCGGGAATTGACTGGCGGCGTACCGGTTCGTGCAGGTGATCCTCCAGGGCCAAGCGCAGCAGTTTAAAGTCACCCGTGCGCAGCGCCTCGATGAGCAGGGCGGTATGGCCCATATTAAAGACCGCATCGGCCATCGACACACGCCCCGGCAGATCGGCGCGCAGACGGTGTTTATAATCCGGCAAGTTGGGCAGCGCGATCACCACGCGCAGTGGGACGATCTCAATTGCCCGGTAGAAAAATCCACCATCCGGCGACGGCGCGCAAATGCCCAGCCCGCCCCGCATGGCTGTCACCACCGCTTCTGGCTGATTCACGATCTGCGCGGCGAACCCGATCAGGTCTTCGCGGCGGAAGGGGTTGCCCAGCAGGTTATTGGCCCCAACCAGCCCACCAATCACCATGCTTACCTCAGAACTGAGGCCGACATTGACCGGGATGCTGTTGGTCAGGGTGACGTTCAGGCCGATGGGAGCCTGTTCGACGTGCTGGAAGAGCTTGATCGCCGCCGTCATAACCGGATTATAGGCATTCTCCGGCACGATGCCTTTGCCCTCCCCTTTCACCTGGATGGAGAGCCGATCATCGTTGGACAGGCTCATCTCGATCACGTTGCGCAGATTGAGGGCCAGCCCCAGGACATCGTAGCCGGGGCCGACATTCGTGCTGACTGCGGGAACCGAAACATTGACTTTGTGCATGGCTGCCGCCTGTGCAGGTAGGGCCGGAACCGTCCGGCGCATGGCGCGTATATGATTATGGTATTCGCGCAGGCGTGGAAAGGCAAGCGACCTCACCCCGCCCGAACAAACTCATCCCGATAAGTACAGGCAAATGGTTCTTTGGGATCAATTGGGTCCTGCCGTACACGCTTACGTTAAAAGAATAAAACGACGAAGGCGCGGGGGTCCGCGCCTTCATGAGTTTGGTGGCAGATTGAGTCAGGTCTGATGCTACCAGGCTGTCCAGGAGAAGGAGTAGCCGTTGGGTCCGGTCACCCAAAACGAGTTGCTGGAGGGTGAGTAGTTGAGCGAGTAGGCTCCGTTGGCGGCAATCTGAACATCCTGGCTGCTGAGCATCGCGCTCTCAATGCGGCTCAGGGGGACGTTGAGTACAAGCTGGCCCACGCTGTCGCCGTCAATGCCCCACAGTTGGATACCATCGATCTGTTCCGTCCAGTACGGGACGCCATCGTCGTCATAAGACTGCACCACCGAGCGCGTGTAGTACACGGCAACGGATTCGGTCATGTCATAATTGTTGATGCGACCATCGCAGAAAACCGCGATCTGATTCCCGGCACTGTCCAACGACGTGCAGCCCGCCGAATGATCTTCTCCACTGGCAAAGACGTTGATGACTCCGAACGAGCAAACCGCCACTACCAACACCGCAACGAACAAGGCTTTCTTCAACATGAGATTCTCCTTATGGATTGGGCAGACCTCCATTGGTCTGCGCTTCATGTCCATAAGGATTGATCGCCAGGATTACGTCCAGCTTACAGAAATACTACAGCCCTGTAAGGATACGGAACCGTAATCTAGTCCTCGTGGCCCATGTCATTGATCGTCGCGCGCAGCATCCAGGCCATTTTTTCATGCGCCTGCATCAGGCCGATCAGGAAGTCGTTGGTGCCCATATCGTCGTGTTCTTCCGCCTGATCCGCTGCTTGGCGCAGGGCGCGGATAATCGTCTCGTGATCGGCCAGGAGATCGGCAACCATCTGCTGGGCGGGAGGGTTCACACCGGGCTGTTCCTTAAGCTGGCCGCGCTGCAACATTTCGGCAAAGGTTCCGTTCGCCATGCAGCCAATCATCTGGATGCGCTCGGCAATTTCATCAATCGCCGTGCCGATGAGGGTATACTGCTCCTCAAAGAGCAGGTGCAGCATATGGAAGCGCGGCCCCTGCACGTTCCAATGAAATTTGCGCGTTTTCATGTAGAGCAGATGGGCATCGGCCAATACGGCTTGCAGTGTATCGGCAACTGCCAGGCGATCCTTCTCTTCAATCGCGATGTTGGGTTTGACCAGACCGTTGGTGTTCTTCACAGTTTTCGCTGATTTTGTTGTTTTTGTTGCCACTATTATTTTCCCTTCCCAAATACGATAAGACGCGATCAGATTGTAACAAAATGCACGAAGAGCTGGGCAAACGCTATCATTTCAGAGGTAAAATTGACGCTGTTGACAGAACCATCAAAAGTCGGCAGAAAAAATGTACAACCAAATTCAGTTTGACTTAGCCGATTTACTTATGGTTTTTGATTCGCTTCTGCCGACCACCGAGGAAAAGCAGGGTATTTTAGCCTCGAATATGTCGACCTGATGGAATAACAGTACAACTAACTTTTTCAGTCTATGAGCGAACAGTAAGCATCAGCACCACGGTCAACAAGCGTATTACCACCTCATCACTTGAGGTTTCGAAGTGCCCACAGGTCAGAATCCTTGACATCAAGCGGAAGTGTTTGGAAGTTATATCTGATCGCGAGGCATGTTCAGCAAGAGTTTTCATCGCACTTGAAGCGGAATCGATAGTCAGGATTACTGTTGAGTAGGAGCTACGCGCAAAAAAGGGCGCAGCAAGCGGCGCCCCTACGATTCCGTTAATCAGCGGCCCAGTTTGGAGAGAACCACGTCTTCCGCCGTGTAATCGAAGTCGGCGGGGTTGATCTGGGCGGGAGGATAGGCGCGTTCCCAATCGACGGTACGGCGCAGCGCTTCATCACGGGACACGGGCGGCACAAACCCTAATTCCTGCCGGATGCGCGAGGCATCTACCGCCAAGTCCTGAGCCAATTCCTCTCCGCCGCGCAGCGAGTCCGGGCAATACATCATCCGGGGCGATAATCACTTCGCCGTGCCAGCCTGCCGCACGCCCGATGGCGCGCACCCATTCGGACATGGTTTGGGCGGGCATCTCACCGAGGTTGTAAATCCGCCCGGCAGCGCGATCATCCGAGACAGCGAGGGCAATCGCGGCGGCAGTATTTTCTACAAAATCGCGCGTCCAGTGCCAGTGCGCCGTGCGGCTGTCCATCAAAATCACGGGACGACCATCATCCATCCGTTTGAGATAGGGAAACAGGCGGTGCTGGTAATCGCCAGGGCCGTAGATCATGGGCAGGCGGAGGACGGTCCCCGGCATTTTCGGATCGCCCAGCACAACGCGCTCAACGGGGATTTTGTCGTAGTCATCGGCCCAACGCATCGGATCATCCTCAGCGCGGGGCGTTTCGGCGCGGTAGGGATACCACTTCTCACGAAGCGGACCCTCTTCGGTGATCGGCATCGGATCAGGATCGCCGGGTTCCGTGCCGTTGACGCGCCCATAAGCCCGGTAGACATCCTGGCTGCTGATCGCGACCACACGCCACGCCATGCCCTTAAAGGTCTGCATGACCATTAGAGCATCTCGCTCAAACAGCGGGACCATATCGAGCACGACATCCGGCTCAAAGTTGCGAAAGACCTCGGAAAAGTCGGGGAGCTGGGTGCGGCGATCCCCCAACACCTGCTCGATATCCACCGGGAACTCGATGGTGGATGGCTGGCGGTGGAACAGCATCAACTTGTGGCCCAACGCGTGCAGGCGTAACACCGTAGGCGGGCCAATAAACCGCGTGCCGCCAATCACCAGGATTTGCATAGCTGTTTTCCCCTTATGCTTGCCCCGGCAGGTAGGGATTCATCTGGTTCCCGCTGCGGGGGCGAACAACCCATTTCTTAAAATCCGCGAAAGACACCATCCGCATCTACCGCATTGGCAAATTCCTCAAAGTCCATGTTTGCCAGTGAAAGATTAGCCTCGACGCCATACATCTGCGATGGAATCACCCGAAAGGTACGACCAGGCTCCGTGACCAAATCCACAACGAGAATGGGATGATCCGCATCGGAGAGCGTCCGTTGATCAACGATAAACATGAAGATATGCCCCGAACTTTGCGGGTCGAGTGAAAGGATCTGGCTCACTGTAATCCCGGCGAACTCCGAGTCACTGACGCAATCGACATAGGCTCTGAACTCACCGACTGGTTTTTTGATGGCGGCGCAAATAGACAGCCATGCAGCATCATCCGTAAAGTCTGTCCGCAGAACCAGCGTCTCTCGTGTTACGGGAATAGGTTTCAAGGCAGTCTCCCTGGACTTTTCAGCATAAACGGGTGGTTATTCTTACAACCTGTCCGTAAATCATTGGGCGCAGCGGCCCAACAAAGGCTGGGCGCGGCAAGCAGCGCCCCTACAAAAACGAATCTACGGATAGATCATTAGTGTGATTTTACACTGCTTCGCTTCCGTTTAACTGGTCTGGGCCGTCACGACTGGCTGGTAATACCCTGTATCCTGCGGCATGTGCCAGCGGATGCTCACGAATCCAGCCTGGGACAGCGCGGCACTCAATTCGGCGCGCTGCAGGGCGCGGTAGGTTGTGGCATAGTTGGACGTTTTCCAGCCCCTGGCTGTCTGGCGCAGGATAAACATATTGATCGTATACTGTCGCCCATCCTGCGACCAATCCCACACCTGGAAGACGATCCGCCGCCCGCCGTCGTCGTCAAAAACCTGGGGCAGAGTCGCGTGCTGCTTTTCGAGAACGAGATGATCGTAATCGCGGATGCTGATCAGCAGCAAGCCGCCCGGCTTCAGTTTGACCCGCATATTCTGGGCCGCCAGCAGCAGATCATCGTCGGCGAGCAGGTGCGGCACGGCGTTATCACAGGAGAGCACCACATCAAACTGACCGGGAACCTGGGACGCCAGCGTGCGCATATCGGCCACAGCGGTCTGGAGCGACACGCCAAAACGCACTGCTTCCTGCTCGGCTCGTTTGACGGCGGCAGGGCTGATATCACTGGCGTAAACCGTATAGCCGCGCTGCGCTAATCCAATCGACTGGGTGCCAATGCCGCACGAGCAGTCCAACAGGCTGCGCAGCGGTTCGTTACAGTTCGGGTCGGTGTGGCAGTAGGTGCGGATCAGGCGATCCAAAGCTGCACCCTGGCGCTCGATGGCTTTGGTCCAGTCGGCATAAATCAGGTGATAGTCTTTAGCAAGCTGCTGATAAAATTCGAAAGCTGTATCGGGCATGGTGAGGGCCTCCCATCCAGGATCGGGACACCCCCATTGTACCGCTCATCACCCCAGCTAAACAGATGCGTTCTACGAGTTACGCGGCGAATAATAGGGCGGCCCCATATAGTAGGTAAGCCCGATCTGGCGGTAGCCAAGCTCTTCGTAGAGCGGCAGGCCAGCCGGAGAAGCCATCAACATGGTGGCATGGCAGTCCTCACGGCGCAGATCAGCGAGCAGGTGGCGCATGATTGTGGTAGCAAAACGCTGGCGGCGGAAGCGGTAGCGCGTCCCTACGTTCCAGATGCCCGCCATCGGCCCGTGCACGGCAACTGTGGCGCAGGCGGCAGGCTGATCGCCGCTGTAAATCAGATAGTGCCGGACATCATCGGAGGCCAGATGCTCGGTCCGAACGACACGGCGGTTGACGTTGTTCCCCGCGGCGAAGGCTTCCGTCATAACGAGATTGATATCGTCAATATGCTGGGGTCTGCTGGCGCGAATCACCCGAACAGCGGGGTTGATCTCCAGCGGCTCCGGCGGTCTGTCGAGCACCATAAGGGGCGACGACCAGCGCACGGTAAAACCGCGCCCGGCGAGGTAATCGGCCATAATGGGCATCTGGCTGTCGGTGAAGACGACGCTCCAGGCGGCATGAAATTCCTCGAAAAAGCGCCGGGCGATGCGCAGCACCTCATCATTCAGCGACTCGGATTGAGCCGGCCAAACGTGATTGGCCCCGGTCAGACGTGTATCGCCGCTGTAGCTGACCGTACACTCACCGATCATCCGGTTCACGGCGTTGGGCCACGTACGAAACATCCGCGCGTAAAAGTCGTCTACACAATCCAGCGCCGCTTCAAGCAGCGGATCAGTCCGCAACGCCGCCATATCACCACCCTTCCGCCAGAGGCAGCATCATCGTAAAGGTCGAACCCCGGTTGAGCGCACTCTCCGCCCAGACCTGCCCGCCATGCCGGGTTACAATCGCCCGGACAAAGGTGAGGCCAATCCCACCGCCGGGAACAGCCCGCACCCGTTCGTCGGCAGAGCGCCACAAACGGTCCCAGACATGTTCCAGGTCTTCTTCGCTGATACCAATGCCCTGATCTCCTACCGAGACATAAACCCGCGCCCCACCCTGCCAGGCATGAATGGCAACATTGGAGTTTGGCTCGGAAGAATAACGCACTGCGTTTTCGAGCAGATTGGTGATCGCCTGCTTCAGACGGCGCGGATCGCCCATGACGCTCGGAATCGGATCCTGCGTGCTGAGCACCAGGGTGATGGAACGCCGCCCCGCTTCGGGAGCCAGTTCATCGGCGGACTCGTGGATCAGGTGCGCCAGTTCGACAGGCCGGTGTTCGAGCGCCATGCCCGCCTCAATCCAGGCCAGATCCACCAGGCTTTCCGCCAGCGAATACAACTTATCAACCGTCTGCTCAATGCGATCCAGAAAGCGCTGCTGATCGGCGTTCACTTCACCGAACTGTTTGATCAAGTGGGCGTATCCGGTCAGGACGTTGAGGGGATTGCGCAGATCGTGAGTTACGGCGCGGATCAGTGCCTCCCGCCGGGACTTAACCGCAACCCGTTCGGTAACATCGTGCAGCAGCACAATGCGGCCTCCCTCGGGGCGATCCATCCCGACCCCGGTTGCGACCCGCTTGTGGGGCAGCGTCACATCCGCCATCTGTTCACCCGGAAGATTACACAGCCGGATCAGCGCTGGCCTGTGGCGAAACAATTCTTTCACAGGTTGGCCCAGCACGTCCGGCGACAGGCCGAGCAAAGCCGCCGCTGCCGGGTTGAGCCGACTCAGACAGCCGTCGGCTTCAACGAGCAAAATTCCTTCGGCAGCAGTTTGGAACAAAAAATTCAGTTGAAAGTCGTAATCCGTGCCCATCATATTACGATTTTAGCAAACGATCTGGCGACTCGGTGCGGTCAGAATAACCAATTGACGGTACAATGGGGGCGCTTCCGTGTCAAGTGGGAAAGAGGCAAGAATTGATGACTGACGATCAATCCTATATCCCTCCCCGCAGCAATCCCAACGAGTTTGACGACAGCTACCAGCGGATGATCGCGCTCAAACGCCGCGAACGGTGGCAGCGGCGGGCCGTGATTCTGGTGGGACTCGGCTGCCTCGTGTTTTATATCCTGCTGGGGGCGATCACCGGCTGGTGGGGAACCGGCATGATTTTCGTCCCTGTGGGTGGATTCCTGATGTTCTGGGGCCTGCTGCGCGAAGCGGTCATCTTTTTATCGGAGCATTAGGCTACGGCTGCCCGATTCTTGCCGTGCGGGCGATGGGTGATCCGGCGGATGATCTCCATTCTGCTGCTATAATCAACATGACTCTTATTCGCTAGCAGTTCCAGGAGACCCATTATGCAGCGCTCTCATCTGATTCTGCGTCGGATCCTGATGCTGATTCCGGCTCTTGCACTTCTGAGCGCGGCAGCGGCATGCAGTCTGAGCAGCAATAACAACAAGGGGCGAACTAATCTGCCGACGCTGATCCCCACACGGCCTATGAATCTGACCCTGACACCGGGGACCGTGATCCCGGCTGGCACGCTGGCCTTTCCCGTTACGCCCACCTTCACCCTGGCGGGCGGCGCGCAGCCCGGTACCGTTAACACCGCGCCCACGCGGGCAAACTGCGTCGTGCAAGCAAATTGGCCCGTCTATACGGTTGCGGCGGGCGATACGCTGGGTGTGATTGCCGAGGTGACGGGCGCAACCGTCGATCAACTGGTGCAGGCCAACTGCCTGAGCAGCACCGAATTGATCTTTGTGGGGCAGCAGATTCGCGTTCCCGGTCTGCCCAGCTACCCAACAGCCGCGCCTACCATCCCCAACACGGGCGGAACTGGCCCTATCTTTGGGCAGCAGTTGGCGGCGGTTCCCTATTGGATGGACGCTAACCGGGCGGCAGTCACCTACTCCGAAACGGTGCGCCTCGATGTCGGGACGGTGATCAACGCGATCAGTGTATCGTTTTATGTCAACGACCCAACGGGCGGCCCAGCAATTTATGTCGGGCAGGATGTCGATCCCTGGGATGGCGCGTTTGTCGATTACGACTTCCCTGCCACCGGCATCTACAGCTTCCAGGCGGTTGCCTATGGGGATACGGCGCAGCGCCTGAGCAATATCTTCACGATTACCTATAACCCAACGTTTACTCCGCCGGAAGGCCAGCGCAACGTTCTGAGCCTGTCGCCCTACATCAGCTTCCAAAATGGCACGTACACGCTGCAAACCGGAGCAACGATCAGTGTGGGGTGGGCTGATGCGCCCGTCGGAGCGACCCGCATCGACTTCACGTATATCCCGCGTGGAACCGGGCCGTCACAGGTCGTTGGCTCCGATCTGAATCCAGCGGACGGGACGCTCATCACCTGGGCTGTTCCGGTTGGAACGAATGGGACTCTGACAGGGACCGCAACCATGCCTGACGGCTCAACGTTCAACAGCGAACTCGCAACGATTGCTACCCAGTAATTCAACCTAAAGGGGCGGGCCAACGAACCCGCCCCACGATGTACCTGCCTGCCCACCACCCAAGGAGGAACAACCATGATCCAGCGATCTATCCTGATTCTGGCGGGATTAGTGGTTCTCCTGGCGGCGTGCGGGCCGGATCAGAAGCCCCGACCCATGCTGACTATCACGCCTCAACTTGAATCCAGCGCCACCCCCACGTTGCCCGGAACGTCCGAACCATCGTGTCCGCCGACCAGCAGACTGGCAAGCGTACACAGTGGCGGAAGGCGACACGCTGGACAGCATCGCGCGGCTCGTGGGAACGTCCAGCGACAATCTGGCCGCCGCGAACTGCATGGCAGAATCGCGGCTGGTCACGGTTGGGCAAACCCTCGCCGTGCCCAGACTGCCTGAACTCCAGTCCCGTTGTATCGTTGGACGACCAGCCGCTGATCATGCTCATGCGGGGCGATCTGTGGGCCTGGATCGAGGCGAGGCAAGAACTGGTGCAAATCACGCAATGGGGATACAGCGAACGCCCGGTGATCTCGCCGGATGGCACGCGGGTTGCTTACAACTCCTGGGCGCTGCTGGCAGTGGAGGCCATCAACCGGGGGCAAACGCTGATGGGCTTCGTGCCAACCAATATCTGGGTGTGGAATCTGGCGAAGGACACGGTGATCAACGTCGCGGATCAACCGGAAAACGCGACCTTTACGGGCGAAAACGGCGATGCGATTATGCGCTCTACCCCCGCCTGGTCGCCCGATGGCAGCGCGCTGGCCTGGACGGAAATTGTCCTGCCGGACTATGCGCGGCGGCTGGTGGTTTATCACTTTGACAGCGGGCAGCGCGCAATTATCCAGCCGAACCTGCCTGTTCCCTACGTGGACGCGGGCAATTTTGCCATCGCCCAGATTGAATGGGGCCAGAGCGGGATCGCCCTGATCAACAGCAGCTTTAATAACGCCACCGGACAGTTCGAGCAGGTGGTCTATCTCTACGATCCAGGCGGGGCGCTGCTCCAGGAAATTCTGGTAGGCAGTTCCAATACGCAGTCGGTGCTCGATCTGCACTGGACCAGCAGAGACGATCAGGAAGTGCTGGCTGTGCTGCGCGGCGATGGTGCGTGGGAAATCCTCGATCCGGCCAGCGGGCAGATCACGGATGCACCCGCCGCGCCAGAACTCTACACGCCCCACGCCGACCCATCCGCCGCGACTCTGATCACCGGAATCGAGGGAACGCGGCTGCTCTGGTCGGTGATTAATCCCGCCCGCAGCAGCACGGCCCCGCTGGGATTTGGCGGCTTCCCGGCACAGATCGCCATCTCTCCTGACGGGCAAACGGTGGCTTACATGAGCGATGCGGTCTACCTGTGGCGCGACGGCGCACTGACGCGCGTGCCCGGCACCGAACACATCGGCCAGCAGACCGGATCGCTGGGCGGACCGGGGCTGGTGTGGGGTCCGGTCGCGTGGCGGATCACAACGGATCGCCCGGCTGAAGCTACGGCTGAGACTGGCTGCGCGCCTGCTCCACGTCTGCAAGCAGGCGGGCAGGGCCGCGTCGTCCCCGGATCGGCCAACGCGCTGCGGGATCAGGCGGGCATGGGGCCGGAAAGTGCTGTCACGGGGGAAATTCCCAGCGGCGGCGTGTTCACCGTGCTTAACGGCCCAACCTGCGCCAACGGCTACAACTGGTGGCAGGTGAACTACAACGGGACCATCGGCTGGACGGCGGAGGGCCAGAACCAGGATTATTGGCTGGAACCGTACTCCGTCGAGGGCTGCGCGCTGCCGCCCCGCCTGTCTATTGGCGCGTCGGGATCGGTCGTGGTCGGCTATCCGAACGCACTGCGCAGCGCGCCGGGCACGCAGCCGGACAGCCATATGATCGGAGAGATTCCGGGGGGCGGCGTGTTTGTTGTTCTGGATGGGCCGCGCTGTGCCAGCGGGTACAACTGGTGGCAGGTGGACTACGGCGGTTCAACCGGATGGACGGCGGAGGGGATCGACGGTGAATACTGGCTCACGCCGCTGATCTGTCCCAATTCGCCACCGTCTCGCCTCGCCCCGCAGATGATGGCGCGCGTGATCCCCGGCCCCGCTAACATTCTGCGCGGGGAACCGGGCAGCACCGAGGAGAGTACTGTGCTGGGCGAAATTCCCGGCGGCAGCCTGTTTACTGTCGTCAGCGGGCCGCGCTGCGACTCGCAGGGCCGCTTGTGGTGGCAGGTCAATTATAACGGTACACTGGGCTGGACCGCCGAGGGAGAAGGCCAGACCTATTGGCTGGAACCCTGGCAGGAGTAGACCTCACCCCGGCTGAACGCGGAAAAACATGCGTTCAGCTTGCCCCTCTCCAGACTGCGCTGGAGAGGGGGGAAATCAGCGAGGGGGTACGGGATAGCAACTATTCGGGGGCAGCGTGATCGGGACGGTTTTGTGGATTGGCGCAGCAGCGGCGGGAATCATTCTGCTGCTGTGGTGGCTGTTGGTTAAAACGGAGGGCGTCTACCTGGGGCGGCGCGCCGTGATCTGGCTGTACGACGTCTATGCCACGCGCTACGACGGGATCAAAGCATTCGACGCGGAGAGCGAAGATATCTATCTCGCGCGCCCGATCCTGGATCGTATACCACACATTCGCGCGCCGCTGGTGCTCGATGTCGCCACCGGGACGGGACGCCTGCCGCTGGCTCTGTTGGAGCAGCCGACCTTTCAGGGGCGCGTGTTTGGCATCGATCTCAGCCGCAAGATGCTCACCGCCGCTGCGTCCAAACTGGCCCCTTTCGGATCGCGCTCCGTGCTGATGCACATGCCCGCCGAACGCCTGCCCTTCCCCGATGATACCTTCGATCTGGTCACCTGCCTGGAAGCGCTCGAATTTATGATGCAGCCGCGCGCCGTTCTGCACGAACTGGCCCGCGTGCTGCGCCCCGGTGGGCTGCTGGTGCTGACCAACCGCCAGGGACTCGACGCCAAACTGATGCCCGGCCACACGTATCGCCATGAGACGCTCGAACAGATTCTGCGCGACGATATCGGCCTGACGCACGTTGATATCCAGATCTGGCAGTTCGATTATCGCATTGTGTGGGCGGTCAAACCGGGCAAGAGCGCACCCGCTGGGCCGCTGAGTCTGGCGGACATCTGGCGCTGCCCGCGCTGTGGGCAGATCAGCATGGTGCCGGAGGATGGCAACTGGCGCTGCGCGGCCTGCGGCGCGTCTGCCCCGCTGGGATCCGATGGGGTGATCGAAAGGGCAAGATAGTCTCCCGTTAATAAACTTTTCGGAAAAATTAGTTGATCACTTCGCCGCGTAGCGTTTCCCGGAATCCTATTTTTTCGGGACCCTGACCAACCATTCCCTAACCAGCTACCTACCTGAAAGCCAGCCTCTTTTTTCGAAGAGCCTATACCTGTTTTTATCACCGGCTGCATCCAGGCATGGGCGGCGCTTACTCTCAGTATACACCCAGCAGGGTCCCCAAAATACTCCTTTAAAGTTGAACTTTAAGTACGAATTTGAAGATAAAGGTGAGAAAAACTGCTGGGGCCGATAAACGTTCGTATTATCTCCCTTAAGGCACCTTAATTTTCCATGACAATTCCTTAATGCTATTTTAACGCAAACCCCGTAAGCTACATCAAGCGGGATTTGCCACATATCCATCAGGGGGACTTATGTCTATTGAACGTATCACACTACAAAACGAACCTATTCTGCTGCTGCGCTTTGTGCCACCAGCGGACCTTACGGCTGATGCACCACTTCTGCGGGAAGACATTGTTCAGGCAGCGCAGTCAGCTGGCGGGTTCCTTTATCTGATTTCAGATCTTTCTCTACTGAATCTCTTATTTCCCGATGTCGTGGTCGGCATGTTCGAGATGACGAAAGTCATAGAGGACATTGATCTCTATCCAGTCCTGGTCGGCACATCCGACATGGTGCGGCTGATATCGCAGGCAGCAAAACAGGAGCAGTATGGGAGTCTGCATCTGCCTTTGTTTGAGACCGTTGACGAGGCGTTGGATCACATCCGGCAGCAAATGGCTGTCGCGCAGTAAATCAACTACTGGGGCAGGCAATACCCCTGCCCCACTCCTTATTACCCCGCGGGGATGCGCTTGAATTTGATCCCCATCTCCCACAGGCGGTCGATCATGGCGAAAAAGGCGGGTGTCGTCTCTGCGAAGTCGTGCATCAGGATGATCTCCTCAGAGGCGGGATCGTTCAGGCCCCTGCCCCCTTCGGGATCGTCTTCGTCCATGCGGTCGAAAATCTTCTCGATGCTGTTGATGCCAAAAGGCGGCTCGTCCATCAACAGGCCATAATCCACTGTGTCGAAGGTCCAGTACCAGTCCACGTCCTGATCCAGCCCCGCCGCGCGGTAATACTGGTAGGTGATGCCGGGGAATTTCGGCTTGCTGTAGCCCATCCCGCGCAGAAACGCCTGCAAGCGATCCTTGCGTTCCAGCCCTTCCCCCTCATAGCCGGAAAACGGATCATCATAGGTGAGGCCGCCCTTGTCACCGAAGGGGAAGCGGAAATATTTCGCGGCGCGCGCCACTCCTGCCCGCTGGTAAACGGCATTGAGCAGTGCATCGGTGCGCATGATCTGGTCAAAACAGGCGTCGAGGTCCAGGTCGGAAAAATAGGGGTGGCTGTAGCTGTGGTTGCCCAGGATGAATCCGCGCTGCACAGCATACACGGAGAGATCAGGGCGCGACTTCACACTTTCGCCCCGGCAGAAGATCACCGCCGGGATGCCCTGCTCCGCCAGATAGTCGATCTTCTCCCCGAAATCGTCGGAGGGCGCGTCGTCAATGGTCAGGTATGCTGTTTTCGAAGCCATTGGGATCATCCTTGTGAATCAATTGGAAGCAAAGACTATTTTACCGTTCAGGCCAGCAGAATGCTCAAGAGGATCGCTATTCCCCCGCTCACTCCGCACAGTACAAATGACCGGGTGAGGCAGCCTGTGTTTTGTTTGACCGTCTCTCGCGGGAGGGACATCGAGCCGATGATGTATGTGAGGCTGCGCCCGGATTCGAAGCCCCCATACAAGCTCACCAGACCGGCAATAATCGCCGTGATACCCGCATAGCGCAGCGCAACCGCATAATCTGCCAGCGTGTGCCAGCCCGATAACGCGCCGATCAGACCCACGATCCCGAAGATTGCCAACTCGATCAACAAAATAGCTGCGACCTGTTTTCATCCGTTCATCCCATTTGAGTAACGATGTCCCTATTCATTATATAGCCGGTCCGATAGGACAGACTCAGCTTTGTCTTTCTAGAACCTTTGTGCTAAAATTGACCTATTATTTCGCCTCCACACAAGGTGCGGTGATCATGGTCAAACCCCTGCCGTTGTCTGCTGTTCGCGCCCTGGCCCTGCACACCCAGGGACTCGACGCTTCGCCGGAATCGACACCTGCCCCGACTCCCGACGCGATTTATAACGTTGTGGATCAGGTCGGCTGCGTCCAGATCGATACGCTGCACGTCGTCCAGCGCGCCCAATACATCGCCATCTGGAGCCGCCTGGGGCGCTACGATCCCGCCGACTTTGACCGCCTGATCTTCGATCCGGCAGATCGCCGCCTGTTCGAATACTGGCAGCATGCGGCGTCGATCATCCCGCTGAAGGATTACCGCCACCGGCTGGGTAAAATGCAGGGCACGGATATTGGTGACGGCTGGTGGCCGACCTGGGCGCACGATCCCAACAATCTCGCGCTGGCGGAACAGGTGCGGGAGCGGATTCGCCAGGAAGGACCGCTGCGTGTCTCCGACTTTGAAAATCCCACAGAAAAACGCGGTAGTTGGTGGGACTGGAAGCCCGCCAAGCAAGCGCTCGAATACCTGTATAACCGGGGCGAGTTGATGATCAGCAACCGGGTGAATTTCCACCGCATCTATGATCTACGGGAACGGACCCTGCCCGAGTGGGTCGACACGTCGGAGCCAACGCGGGAAGAGACGCAGCGCTACCTGATCGAACGAGCGATCAAGGCGCTGGGTATCTGCGAACCAGACCATGCGCTTTATTACACCGATGAGATACGCCGCCGCCTCAGGGAGGGGCGAGCTATCGTGAAGAAACTGCTGGCGGAAGGTGTCGCCGTCGAAGTGATGGGCGAACAGATGGATGGACAGGCTGTGCCGATGATCGTCCACCGCGATCTGCTGCCGCTGGTGCAGCAGGCCGCCGATGGCGCGATCCGCGCCGAACGCACCACATTTCTCAGCTTCTTCGACAGTCTATTCTGGGCCAGGGGACGCGACGAGTCGCTGTGGGGCTTCCACAATACCATTGAAGCCTATAAGCATGAAGCGGATCGTATCTGGGGTTACTTCTGCCTGCCGATCCTGCACCGGGATCGACTGGTGGGCCGCTTCGATCCCAAGCTGGAGCGCAAGACGGGCACGCTCCGCCTGAAGGCGCTGCATTTTGAGCCGGGCATCGAGCCGAGTGAGGAATTACTGGCGGATGTCGCCGGGGCGATGCGCGATTTTATGGCCTTCCACGCGGCGCAGGATCTGGTGATCGAGCGCTGCACGCTGGACGGGTTTGGAAGCAAGCTGATCGGGGCGCTGTAGAAAAAGATAAAAGCAGGTGGCGCGGAGAGCGCAAAGAAAAGCAAGGTAAAAAGCGAGAAGATTATTTCCGCCAAACGCGCCAGCAAAAATTGGGCGCGGCAAGCAGCGCCCCTACCTACGGGATGGCGAATATCAGCGGACGCGGGGCACGCGGGCCAGAATGGTGCTGACGACCTCGTAATTGATCGTATCGAGGAAGTCGGCGGCATCGTCGGCGGTGATCTGATTTTCGCCCTGCGCGCCGATCAGGACGACTTCATCCCCGATCTGCACCTCTTCGATATGGGTCACATCCACAGCCGTCTGATCCATGCTCACCCGCCCTACCAGCGGCGCGAATTCGCCCCGGACCAGGACATGCTTCCAGCGGCGCGGCGCGCGGCGGAATCCATCGGCGTAGCCCACCGGAATGATGGCGATGCGCTGCGTCCCCTGCGTGCGATAGGTGTTGCCGTAGCCGATATAACTGTTGGGCGGCAGACGTTTCACCTGAGCAATCGTTGTTTTCCATTCCAGGGCGGGCCGGAAATCCGCCGGAACGGGTGCGAGGGGGCCGGGATTCAGGCCGTGCATGGCGATCCCTGCCCGCACCATATTAAAGCGCGATTCGGGCAGATGGATGGCGGCGGCGGAGTTGGCGGCGTGGATATAGCGGAACTTATAGCCGGAAGCCAGCAGTGGATCAACGACTCGCTCGAAGGTATTGATCTGCTGGCGCGTGTAAGCGGTGTCTTCGTCGGCAACCGAAAAATGAGTGAAGATGCCCTCGACCTCCAGGTTTCCCAGGTTTTGCAGGCTGCGGAAGAAGGTCGTGACCTCGTTGGGCAGCAGGCCGAGCCGCCCCATCCCCGTGTCGATTTTGATATGGGCGCGCACGGTGGCGTTCATCTCGCGGGCAGCACGATCAAAGGCGCGGGCAACCTCCGCATCATAGAGGGTCACCGTCAGGTCGTGGCGGATCACCTGCCGCGCGGCCCAGGACGGCGTAAATCCCAGGATCAGGATCGGCGCGCTGATCCCGGCCTCGCGCAGATCAATCGCCTCGTTCATGGACGCGACGCCAAGAACCTCCGCCCCATTGTTGAGGGCGGTTGTGCTGACCGGGACCGCGCCATGCCCATAGGCATTGGCCTTGACCACCGCCATCAGCGTCACATCTGGCCCGATCAATTCCTTGATCCGCCGCACGTTGTAGGCAATCGCCTCCATGTCGACATGGACCCACGTTGGGCGGTCCGGGCGATCCATCCACACCTGTTCGTAGGCGCTCTCCTGCCGGGCGAGTTGGGAGATATCCTCAGGGTTTTGCAGCAGGCGGCGAACCACCCGCTCCATCCGCGCGGACGGGCTGCCCTTGACGAGGATCATATCGCGCTCGCCAACATCGGCAGCGGCAGCATTCGCCGCGTCTTCGTCGCTGAAGGTGATCTGGACACTGCCCCGCCCCAGGCCGCTTTCCAGGGCCGTGCGCCCCAACTCGGCGGCAAGATCGCCCTTGGTCACCATCCGATCCACAGTCTGCGCGGCACGCTGCCCGATCTGGATATGAGCCAGCGCCGAATAACCGCCCAGTTCCGCCATATCGCCCATCACGAAGATCAACTTGCCGCGTTCGTCACGGACGGCATTCATCCAATCAAGCGCGGCTTCCATGCCTTCCGGGTTGGCGCTGTAACTGTCGTCGATCAAGAGGGATCCATTGGGACCAGACAGCGGGCGCATCCGGCCCGGCAGCGGTTCGATCTCGGTCAGGGCGCGCAGGCCATCTTCTAAGGAAATGTCATAACTCAAGCCAACGGCCAGCGCCGACAGCGCCGGATACAGTTGGTGCGCTCCCAGCAGAGGAAGCCAGCGCCCCAGCAGCCGCTCCTGTTTGGCGCGCAGATCGAAGCCCGTTTTGTAGCGATCCACGACGATGTTAAAGGCCAGCAAATCCGACCCAAAAGCGGGTTCGACCAGTTCCAGCCCGACGGTGCGCACGGTGGCCTGCGTGGTGGCTCCCATCGCCCGCACGAGCGGATCGTCAAAATTGAGCACCGCCAGCCCATCGGGCGGCAGGCCCCGGATCAGTTCACCTTTTTCTTTGGCGATATTTTCCAGGCTGCCCAGACGATCCAGGTGGGCATGGGCAACCCTGGTCACCACGCCGACCAGCGGCTTCGTCGCAGCGACCATTTCCGCAATTTCGCCAAACTGGTCCGTGCCAAATTCCAGGACGGCGATCTGGTGCTCTTTGTCGAGCTTACCCAATGCCAGCGGCAGCCCGAACCGACCATTAAAACTGCCGGGGTTTTTGTAGATGTTGTAGCGGGTGCCCAGCACGCGGGCAATCGCTTCTTTGGTGGTCGATTTGCCGACGCTGCCCGTCACGCCGATGACGGTTGTCCCGAACTTTTGCAGCACGAGCCTCGTCCAGCGCATGAGGGCATCTTCCACACTGCGCATCACGATCACGGTCAGGCCGCTGGTGTCGAAGGTGGGCGGCTGGGTACACATGATCCCGGTCGCGCCCCCGGCGGCAGCGTCGCCCATATAGTGATGCCCGTCGCCTCGATCCGTTTTGATGGCGACGAACAACTCACCCGGATTGACGCGGCGGGAGTCAAAACAAAAATCGGAGAATATTTGCGCGCCGGGTTCGCCAAAAAGCTGGCCGTCAGCGGCTTCCAGAATGTCATATAAATTGATCATAGCACTCGCCAAACAGTGAACAGGTTTTCACGTAGTTTAGGGCGTACAGGGCAAATGCGCCAGTAACCGCCCATCCTGCTAACATTGGAGAGGACAAGCGCGAAACCCGCCGCACCTTTCGCCTCGTAAAACTCGCGATGTGGAATTCGCCAATTTGGACTGACCTGTTATAATGGTGGCCCTGGCTATAGGATAATGTCAGGGGCCTACAAATAGGCCTTTGGTACGGAAGGATCAATGTCGTTTACTTTCTCACTTGAAGCCCAGCAGGGAATGGCGCGTGCCGGTGTGCTGCAAACGCCACATGGCCCGATCCAAACTCCCGTGTTTGCTCCCGTCGGCACGCAGGCAACTGTCAAGGCAGTTGAACCGCGTGAACTGATCGACATGGGCGCGACGCTGGTGCTGGCGAACACCTATCACCTCTACCTGAGGCCCGGCGATCAACTGATCGCGGACCTGGGCGGGCTGCACCGCTTTATGGCGTGGAACGGCCCGATCCTGACGGATTCCGGTGGGTTTCAGGTGTTCAGCCTGGGTGAGATGCGTTCTATTGACAGCGAAGGTGTGACGTTCCGCAGTCACATTGATGGTTCTGTTCACCGCTTTACCCCGGAAAAATCAATCGGCATCCAGCACAATCTGGGTTCGGATATCATGATGGCCTTTGATGAATGCCCGATCCCCGATGACCGCGCCTCCGTGCGCGCGGCGCTGGACCGCACCCATAGTTGGCTGGCGCGCTGCATTGAGGAGCACGCCCGCAGTGGTAACTCGTCACGACAGGCGCTGTTCGGCATTGTGCAGGGTGGAATTTTCCAGGACCTGCGCGAAGAGTCGATCCGCGTCGTGTGCGGCTACGATTTGCCAGGGTACGCTATCGGCGGCCTTGCCGTTGGCGAATCCAAACCCGAGATGTACGATACCCTCGAACGAACGGCCCCGCTGCTGCCCGCCCACAAACCCCGCTACCTGATGGGTGTTGGCAGCCCCGAAGACCTGGTGGAAGGCGTGGCGCGTGGCGTGGATCTATTTGATTGTGTTCTGCCCACCCGTGTAGCCCGTAATGGGGCGGCCCTGACTCGCCTGGGCCGGATCAACATGCGCAACCTGCAATATGCGACCGATCCGGACCCTGTGGAGCCAGGCTGCACCTGCTACACCTGCCAGAACTTTTCCCGCGCCTACATCCGCCACCTGGTCAAAGCCTCCGAAATTTTGGGGCATCAACTGCTAAGCTTGCATAACCTGCATCTTCTGCTCACGCTCATGCGTGAGATGCGCGCTGCCATTTTAGATGGAACCTTTGCCGACTATGCCGCCGCGTTCCGAGCAACTTATCGCCCGGTCGGTTCGCAGAAGGGGGCGTCTACTTCGGTAGATTAGCCTGTTCTGTCTAAGTGGTTTGATCTGTTGCAAGTGGTTAGCTGACCTTCAGACCTGAAAGGATCTGATGGATGTCCCTTTTGAGGGCCATGATTTCTGCTGCTGAAATGCTGCCTATTTCTGGTGCCGCCCATCTCCCCTGGCTGCTCGGTGGGAAAGATTTGTCTTTCCTGTTCGACGCCACGCTTTACCTGGGAGCGGCGGTGCTGGTTTATTTCTGGCGCAACTGGCTGACCGATTTCGGTGCTGGTTTGTTCGCCGTGCGTACCCGTTCGATCCAAGATTCTGATGCCCGTCCCCCGCTGGGGACGATACCCGCCACGCTGGCGGGGCTGCTGCTCGAAACCCTTTTTGAGTCCAGTTGTTCCGATCCGCCTGTGCTCTTTTTGCCAGCGGCGATGTCTAGCGCTCGCTTTCGCGCACGCTATTGCGCACGCTATCGCGTACATTATCACGACTACGCGCTGCACGACCTGCTGCTGGTCAAGGCGGTTCGGCTCTTACCTGGCTTATCCCGCTCCCCTGTTCGCCGGGGGGCCGGACTCAAATGGGGTATCACGTGCCGGCTGCGGCTCAGTGGATTTGCGGGAATTAACACGGTGTCTGGCACAAGTTGTCTGCCGGTGGCCCTCTTGCCTTGAGAGGGTAGGGATGCTGCGGGCCAAACGCACCATTGTCATCCTGAGTCTGGCACTGGCAGGATGCCGTAGTTCAATTGCCCAGCCGACCATCACGCCGCACATCTACAGCGTGCGCGTGCTGGCGACGACGAGCACACACGTCCTGCTGCAAGACCTGACTTCGGACTATACACGCTCTGGCGTGCAGTTGGCGTTGGAAGGCGTCTCCTTAAGTTGGGACACCATCTACAGCCAACTGCAAGCAGGTGATGCTCCCTATGCACTGACCTCCTACCTGCCGCAGGGAACGAACCTGTGGGTGGCTCCCATCGGGCAGGACGGTCTGGCGATAGTGGTCCATCCCAGCAACACCATCCTGTCATTGAGCGTGAACACTCTCCAGCTTATCTATCAGGGACGGGTCACCACGTGGAGCGACATCGGCGGCGCGGACGATCTACCTATTACGGTGATCAGCCGCGAGGCCGGAGCGGATGCGCGCCTGACCTTTGAAACGCTGGTGATGGGCGAGCGGCATACGACGCTGAATGCGCGTCTGGCTCTGTCTGACAGCAGCGTGCTGAACTTTGTGGCGAGTATTCCGGGAGCCATCGGTTATGTGAGCATGGGGCTGTTGGACAACCGGGTCCGTGCCGTGCCCCTGCTCCCCGCCGCCGATACTGAGGGCGGAGACGCGGTTCTGCCAACGCCGGAGACGGTGAGCGCGGGGCACTATCCGCTGGTGATGCCCATTGTCATCGTCGGGTTGGAACCACCCCCGCCGGACAGTATTTATCGCGATTGGTTTGCCTGGATGCAAAGCAGCGCAGGCCAGATGGTTGTCACCCGGCACTACGGGCAGATGCCCGCGCAATAGACGCGGAAATCAATTCTGCGCAGACTTGCGAATTGGCATATAATAGGGAGCGTCACAGCAGTGTGCTGTTTTGCCACCTCAATCTATGCTGCTTAATTAATCAAAAGATTGGAGAGAGCTATATGAAAAAACGTCTACTGGTTTTGTTGGTCGTTTTGTCTCTGTCAGCCATAAGTGGGCTTCATCTGGTCGCTGCACAGAGCAGCACGACTCTTCAGGCCGTGACGCTGGATGCGGTTTCGCTCGTCGCTGAACCCAGCGAGACAGCGGACGCCGTGGTAGATGTACCCGCCAATACCCTGGTCACTTTGCTGGGAACCGACAGCACCAAAGGCTGGTTGCAGGTTGAAGACGCCGATGGGAATGTTGGCTATGGTCCGGCTGCCAGCTTCCTCGTTCTCAATCCACCGCTGTTGGGCCAGGTCGCTCAGGTAAATAATCCCCGTACCCAGAGCGAAGCGGGTCTGTTCGCCGCGCCCGATTTTGGCGCTGAAATTGTTGGGACCGTTCCCTTTGGCACGACGGCGACTGTGTTGGGCACATCTGGCCAGTGGGCTTATATCCTCGCACCCGATGGCACGACCGGCTGGTCGGTGGCGACACCCTTTGTCGCACTCCCCGAAGGGTCTTATCTCGCCCAGGTGAGCGTCAACAGTGACGCATTCGGTATCTTTGCCGAAGCCAATATCACCTCTGATATCGTCACGACGGTTCCCAGCGGCTCAGTCCTCTGGGTGCTGGGCGTCGAAGACAAGTTCGCGCAGGTTCTGACGATGGATGGCCAGACGGGCTATGCGGTTGCTGCCAAGCTGTCACCTCTGCCCACGACCAAGATTGATGTTTCAGTAAATCAGGCGACTGCCGGTATCTATGCCGAACCCAACCAGACGGCTGATATCCTGACCGATCTGGGCAACGGCGTTTCGCTGACCTACATGGGCGATGTCGATGAATTCTGGGTAGAACTCTTCGATCCGTCATTTGGTGATGCCTATGGCTTGAAGGTGAACTTTGGCTCGCCGTACTATGTCGCTGCCACTGTTCAGGCCAGCGCTAATGTCCGCACCGAACCGAACAAATCAACCGGCGCTGTGCTCGCAACTCTGCCCGCTGGCACCAACGTGCTGGTCAAAGGCAAGAGCGCCAACGGCCTGTGGGTCAATGTCGTGATCCCCTTCAGCGATATTCAGTATCCCTGGAAGGGTGTCGAAGGCTGGATGCGCGATTGGTTGTTCGCGGATGCTAACGGCGGCAACAGCACCCTGAATATGGACATTCTGGCTGTTACCGAATAAGTCTCGGATTTACCTCGTGTAAAAAAGGCCCGATCTGGGAACAGGTCGGGTTTTTGTTTCAGAAAGATAAAAGCAAAAAGAAAATTCACCGCGGAGAGCGCGGAAGTAAATCATTGAAAGTCTTTAGAATTTGGAGGGATGCTCATGGACGTTGTGAACCGCGAGCGCCCACCTCACCCCTCCGAGCAAGCTCGGTCCCCTCTCCAGTCTGCGCTGGAGAGGGGAGAACAGCCCCCTTATTCATCTGAATTTCGCAAACTCGCGGAGAAAAGCAAGAGAGAAAATGAGATGGATAATCCTGGTTATCGACCGCCGTGATGTTATGTGCCGCATCGTTTGCACAGGCGCAGGGCGATTTTCCGCGTGACGTGGTGGATACCACCGGGCAGGTGGTCCATATTCCGGCCCGCCCGCAGATCGTGGCGCTGATCGGGACGGTCCCGGCGCTGCCGCTGCTGGTCCCAGATGTGCGGCGGATCGACCGTGCCCCGGAGTCGTGGGCGGGGGTCGGGCTGCTCGTTGTGCCGGAAGCGGCGGGTAATCCGGCGGGTAATCCGGCGGGTAATCCTGACTGGATCGCGGGGGCGGAAGCGGCAGGTGTCCCGGTCTTTCGTGCGGCTCCGGTCACGACTCTGGACGGTTGGCGGCGGCTGGCAGATCGGTTGGGTGCGGCTCTGGGCCGGGAAGACGCGGCGAGCGATTTGCTGGATCGACTGGATCAGCGGCTGGTCTGGCTGAACGCACGTGTTCAGGATCGTCCAGTGGTGCGCGTCCTGATCCTGACGCCGGAGGGGTACACCTTCGGGATGGGAACGCTGATCACGGAGTTGATCGCAGCGGCGGGCGGAATCAATGTGGCGGCAGAGGCGGGTTATGCCGATTATCGCCAGATCACCGACCCGGCGATCCGCGATCTGGCCCCCGATGTGATCCTGCTCTCCCCGGCGTGGACGGAGGCGGAGATCAAGACGCTGCGCGCCAATCTGGATGGTGCGGCGCGGATCATCCGGCTGCCGTTTTCGCCCACCCTGCCCGACGATCCGGCGGCGGCCCTGT
Source organism: uncultured Chloroflexia bacterium (assembly GCA_963753545.1). GTDB lineage: Bacteria > Chloroflexota > Anaerolineae > Aggregatilineales > Aggregatilineaceae > CAVWCQ01. Next base: position 1,233,428 of record CAVWCQ010000008.1, on the reverse strand, counting down.
TCGTGCTGGGGATCGTGCTGCATTCGCCGCTGCGGTAAAAGAAAAAAGATATTTCACCGCGGAGAACGCGGAGACGCGGAGAAAAGCAAAAGAGAGGAAGACATGCAAGACCTAGGCCAATTCTCGTCTGGCCCGGTTTCAGCGATTTTTTGCGGGAAATGGCGGAGCAGCATATCGATGCTTTTGGGGATCGGAAGGGCACGCGCTAGCCCCTCATTACTGGGGCATGGATAACTCCGCTTTGCTATATAATGAGGACAGGACATTTCACAAGCACAAGGAACAGACATCATGCGCAAATGGGGAATTGTTTTGCTGCTCGCCGTGCTGGCGATCTCGGTTGTTCCGGCGATCACTCCGGCGGGCGCACAGGGCGGAGGTTTCACCGAAGAGGAACAGGCAGCTCTGGATACTATTCAGGTGGCCGTCAATCGCTTCGCCGTGACAAAAACCTTCACTGCCGATCTGGTGCAAAGCCTGGACCAGGATATCACGGTCCAGTACCAGGGACAAGGTATCAACCTCGTCCAGACGATAGGGTCTGACGGGACGCTCAAAGTGCAGCGGATCGAAGGTTATGAAAACGCGAACCGGACGATGGATTTCACCCAGACGGTCAGCCAGGATATCACCGGAGCCGGGCAGGATCGGTCGACCGACATTGGTCCCTACCAGTTCAGCCTGATCGTTTTCGAGGACCGGATTTATATGAATATGCAGATGCCGCCAGAACTGTCGGGGGTGATCCCCCAAGGGTGGCACGATGTCACCGATGGGGCCGATGCGTATGGCATGTCGATGTACAACATCCAGCAGATGACGCGCATCGAGGGTAAGATGGACGAGGACTTATTTTGCCGCCCTGTTCGAGGCGGTGACTGGCGTCGAAGTGCTGGGCACCGAGACAGCCGAGGATCGCCCTGGCTACGAGATCACCCGCTACCGGCTGACGCTCGATCCCGGTATGGCTCTGCAAAGCATCGGAGCCGATAACATCCAGCAGATGTTTAACGCTTCGTCCGTACCCTTCGATATCTCCAAGTTGGTCGACCTCATGTACAACGATCCCGACACTACCTATGTGGTTGAAGTCGCGGTCGGTGTGGAGGATCAGGCGCTGTACGAGTTTGTATATAATATCTTCATTGATGTAGCGTTTGGATCGGAACTGATTACCGATCCATCGTTACAAGGCGCAGAGATTGAATTGGTGCAAACCGTGAACCAGACCTTCCGGCCCTATGCGTTGGATAAGCCGGTCACGATTGAAGCACCAGTGCTGAGTGAATAGGCGGAAAGGATAACATCATGCGGCGGTGGATTCTCGCAGCGGTGATCGTGCTGGGAATAAGTGGGGTTGTGGCAGGAGTTGGATCAACGCGCGCCCAGGATCAGACCCCGGTGGACTTGATCCGCCACGCATACGACACCTATCAAGGGTGGGGCACCTATCAGGTGCAGGTGCGCGAAACGTCCGATTATGCGCTGACGGCGGAAGGCAAGAGCGCGTCCCTGTGGCAGCGCCAGGAACGGGATATCACGCTTGACGGTTGGTATGATCAATCCAGCCGGGACCAGTCCATGATCTCGCTGAACATCTCCGGCGATCTGGCTACTTCGACCGATAACAACGGGGATAGCACCTCGCTGTCGTGGTCTGTCGATCTGAATGCGGCGGAGGTAGGCGGGGAAACGTTCTGGCGCGGCAGTTATACATCCGATCCCAGCCAGGGTTTTGCCTTGCCGCAGGACTGGCAGATCTTTGGCGGCAGGGATATCGCCCCGGTGCCCATGCTGGTCGATCTGGCGTTGAGCCGCTACCTGCGCCAGGAAGATGGCGATCCGTTCGTGGGCGACTATAATGCGTGGCTCGATGCGGCTCAGACCGTCGTCGGTCCGACCCAGGTTTATGTCAACCGCAAGACACAGGGCGACCTGTACGAGATCGACCTGCCGCTGCGCGATGCCCCCGACAGCCTGCCGCCGCGTCTGCTGGGGCTGGTGGATCGGATGGGCGTGGTCACCGATGAGGCCGCGCTGCTGCAAGCGCTTTATGATAATGGCAAGCTGACCTGGGACGTGGCTCTCGATCCCAACACGGGCGAGCTGCTGGCTCAGAAAATCAGCCTGAATATTTCCGCGAATCTCTATTCGGGATTGGCTGATCCGTATTCATCGCTGTCGCTGGAGTTCAGCAACGAACTCAACGTCTTGTTCACCGGCATCAACGAGCCGGTTGATACATCCGGCCTGCCTGAAGTGCAGTAACACTGTCTCTTTGTATCCATCGATGGGGCGCTATGTGCGCCCCGTTTTCTTCCCCGTGAGGCTGCTCTGATGAATCCCACTCCCTACCCCGATCTGAATATCGTCCTGGGCAAACTGGTGGACGGCATTCAAAGCGCTCTCGGCGGTACATTCCTGGGCGCTTATCTGCAAGGCTCGTTTGCGGTGGGCGACTTCGACCAGCACAGTGATGTCGATTTTATCGTCGTGCTGAACGAAGAATTATCGCCGGAGCAGGTCGACGCGCTGCAAGACCTTCACGAACGGGTCTACAACATCGATATCCCCTGGGCGCAGCACCTGGAAGGCTCCTACTTCCCCAAAGAAATCCTGCGCGATGCGGCACGCGCGGGCTGCCCGCTGTGGTATCTCGATCACGGCTCTCGTTCGCTCATCGAGTTGGATCACTGCAATACGGTTCTGGTGCGCTGGGTGGTTCGGGAACATGGTGTGGCGCTGGCGGGACCATCCCCGGCAGGGCTAGTCGATCCGATTCCGGCAGCGACGCTGCGGCGGGAGATCAGAGCGACCATGAAAAACTGGGGACAGTACATTCTGGATCACCCTGACGAGTATAACAACCGCTTTTACCAGGGATATATTGTGCTGAACTTCAGCCGCATGCTGCACGACCTTATCCGGGGATATCCTGGATCGAAGCGGGCGGGCGCGGAGTGGGCCAAAGTCACTCTCGATCCGTCCTGGGCCGGACTCATCAATCGCGCCTGGGACTGCCGCCCCGATCCGGCAACCTCGGTGCGCACGCGCGCCGATCCGGATGATTATCGGGCGACGCTGGATTATCTGCGGATGATTCTCGATGCAATTGACACGTTGGCCCCTGAGGAGCGAGACGCGAGGTAGGGAAAAAGATTTTCACAGCGAAGAGCGCGGCGGCTTACTGATGGCATCCCCACCCTGAAACGAGTACAATGTTTCACACGGTTAGCGAAGAAAGGCTTACCAATGACAGCAACCGTTCTCAGTATTGATACTATCGTCTCCGATCCTAATATTCGCGGCGGGCGTCCCATCATCGCCGGAACAGGTATCCGCGTGATGGATATCGTCGCAAGCCATATTTACCGCCGCTTTGATCCCGAAGAACTAGCTGTCCAATACAATCTGCCGCTTGCGCAGGTATATGCGGCTCTTGCCTATTATTACATGCACAAGCAGGAGATTGATCAGGATTTGCGCCAGGATTTAGAACGCGCTGAGAAGTTAATAGCCGAACTGGATCGACAGGGGAAAGTCATTCGCCTTGAGTGATCTGCGCTTCTATTTTGATGAGAGTGTAGAAGCAGCCGTCAGTGAACAGTTGAGCCGCACAGGGTTTGACTCTGTTTCGGCTCATAGTCTGGACAAGCGCGGTGATAAAGATATCGATCATCTGCGTCGGGCTACAGAGATGGAGCGTGTTCTCTGCACCTATGATGCTGATTTTATTGTCCTTGCTAGCCAGGGTGTCGAACACGCAGGGATTCTCTTCGCCAATCAGGAAAAAGCATCCATTGGCGACTGGATCCGCGAAATCCGCTACCTCCAGGCGACATATCTACCAGAACAGATAAAAGGACACCTCGTTTATATGAAAAAAAGACGGTAACTGTGTTACGTCCCCGGTAAAACCCCCGCCTGCACCATCCAGGGGTGAATGTCGAAGGCCAGCCGCCCCGCCTGCACGGATGGATCGCTGTTCGCCAGGGCGAGCGCCTCTTCCAGCGACTCGGTTTTGAAGACATAGACACCGCGCAGATCGCCATCATCGGTGCATGGCCCGGCGATGATCAACTTACCCAGGTCAGCCATCCGCCGCATATTGGCGAGGTGAGCCTCCTGTAGTTTGTCCAGTTCATCCGGTTTTTCGTCCCACTCTTTAGCACGCGGGCCGCGCAGCAGCAGCCCCAGATAAACCGTCACCATCACCATCGCCGTTTCTCCTATGAACCGGGCAGGCGGCTGAGCGCCCACTCCGCAACCTTTCGGACATTTACGTTCACATCGGACCGCAGCCGCCGGATGGCTGCGACGGCGCGACCATCTCCGATCAGGCCCAGGGCGACGGTCGCATAAAAGCGCACTTTTTCGTTGGGATCCGCCAGCGCCTCGATCAGCGGTTCGACGCTGGACGGATCGCGCAGTTCGCCCAGGGCTTGCGCCGCGCCCTGCTGAACCCACTCCTTCTCGTCGTGCAGTGCTGCCAACAGCACGGCGACGCGATCCGGTTTGGGCGGTTCATGACCGGATACTGGCTCGGCCTCCGGTTCCGGCTCAGGTTCGGGTTCCGGTTCTACTGGTTCCGGCGCGGCGACCTCCGGCTGCGGCATGTTATACGCTTCCCGCAGGCCATTTTCATACGTCGCCACGCGCGTGATCACACTCTGGACCGCGTCATAAGCGGCTGTCTGCAAGCGCGTATCGCTGAGAAAGTTCGGATTTTCGACTTCCATGATGATGCGCTGAATCTCAATAAACAGCATATCGCCTTCGCTGATGAACGGAATCAACTGGGCGTTCCATGCCTGATTGCGCAGCGAGATCACATACTGGCCGATCTGTATCAGCTTCAGCACGATCTCCTGGGGTGTAACGGTGCCAAATGGAGAGGGTGCGGCTGAAGGCGCGTAAGGCATCGGGCCAGCCGGGGCGGGTGGCGGCGCATGGCGGCGATATGGCGGCGCATATGGTGGAGCGGATGGCGGCGGTGGAGGGGCGGCCTCCTCTTCCTCTTTGGCGGCTTCCTGCGGCTCGACCGATGAGTCAGGAACGGTCTGTTCCTCGGTCCATTCGCCAGACAACCAGTCAGGGACATTCGTTTCGAGCCTCATCCAGTTCCCATTGAGCGCCGGAGTCGTCAGAGACAGGTGGCTCCTCGATTCCGCCGCCGTACCAATCGGAATCCATTTCAGTGCTGCCCGTTTCTTCCGGCTCCGAATAGAACGTGTCCGGCGCGGGCTGCGGCGGAGCGGGCGGCGCGGCTGGCGCAGGTTGTGCGATAGGCTGCGGGGCGGGTGGCTGGGCAGGGAGTGCATCCTCGATACCCGGTTCGCGCACGGTATGGGATTGGACGGAGGCCACAGGCGCGGCCTCGCTCTCCTTCGTGACCTGGATCGTGTGGGCGATGGAGGCAATAGCCCGCCCGTCCTGCGTCAATTCGAAAACCAGATCGAGCCGCCCGGCGCGGCGCGGCGTCAGACAGTACCACAGCGGCGGCGTGTCGAAGTCGGGAAAAACGGTCATCGTCTTGGCTGACCCGGTATGAATCTCGCAGTCCGGCGCGACAAGCCGCACCTCGACCACGCCGGGCCGGATGCTGCCCGTTTCGACCGGGAACTGCACGGCGGCGCGTGTCGTTTCCTGGCTGACCTCGGCGGAGGGTTCCAGCCCCAGCAGACGGCGCAGTTCATCGGGAGTGGGCGGCGGCGAATCCGGGCGACGAATCCACAGCCCGAAGCGCAGCGGCAGGTTGAGCGGGGCGGATCGCGGTCCGGCGGTATCGATGCGCCGTTCGAGGTACGCCTGCCGGATATCGGGCGTCTTGCGGGCGCGCAGATAGAGTGTCGGGATATACCAGTGCGTCGTGCGCATCAGTGCCCGGCGTCCCTGCGCGACAGCCGACTCCACGTCGTGTCCAGCCAACAATGCTTTGTAGAATCCCTGCGAAAAACGCACGGCAGCATCATCGGGCATGCGGCGCTGCATGGCAACCACAACCGGAATGCCCGCCAGGATCAGCGACGGGGCAACGCTGCTCAAGAGCGTATCCTCCCCGGTTTTGGCGGATTTGCACGCGCTCAGGACCGCCAGCCGCAGGTCTGTCCCATAAAAAGCGCTGCCCAGCGTGGAGGCATCCACCGGATCGGAGTCGCCGTCCATGTTCTCGAAGATCAGGAATCCGGTCTGCTCGAAGGAGCCGTGTCCCTCAAAATGGACGATACTCGGCGCACCCGCCAGCAGCCAATCCATGAGGGCATCCCAGGTTGGCGGGATGAGATAGGCCAGATCCAGTTGGTCCGATTTGACCACCCCCGTGAACGCGCTTTGCAGCGCCTCAAACTCGGAGGCCAGGGGCGGCTGATCCTTGGGATGCGATGAAATAACCAGCACCTCGATGGGGCGCGCCGTACTGAGAGGGCGAGGCGGCTCCGGAAAGGCCACATAGCGGGCGAGGTTCACGGCCCCGGCTTGCAGCGGAAAACGCGATCCGTCGTGCACCAGTTCCCACGGGTAGCGGGCGATGCGCGCCAGATCGCGGTCAAAGCGCATTTCGACGGTCAGCGGCCCCTGGGCAGAGGCGGCGCGGTAGAGTTCCCCTACTGAGCCGGGGAACAGCGTCGCAAAGAGCTGTTTACCTGCTTCCTCAAAAAAAGCGGGCTGGTTGACCAGACTTAACACGTCGTCCAGCGCGGGCAGGGCGATCTCGGCGGCTGCCTCCCCGACGGGCGAGTTGGTGACGCGGACCTCCATCCGGTTCTGGTCGCGGGCGCTGAGTTGTAACACAAGGCGCGGTCCTGCCGCCGGGCGTAAATCCAACATGGTGTTTTTCCTCCTGCTGGGGATTGTAGTCCGGCGGCGGCAAGATGCAAGTGATTATTCAGTGGCGGCTGGCTTCCAGGTTAATCGTTCCCCTATACGCCCGTTTTAATGGGCGAGGAATCTCGCCACATGGCCTATACCAAGTTGGCCCATTCGGCTCATTTCATCTGGCACGAAATGCCCTATCTTTGAAGGTAGTAACCATGATATGGAGATGACGAAATGTCGCTTCTTGTGCTTTTATTGATTGTGGTGCTGGTTCTGGCTCTGCTGCCAGCCAGCCGGAGTCGTGGGCGCTATGGGTACGGCCCAAGCGGCCTCATCGTGTTTTTGATCCTGCTGCTTGTAATCCTGTATTTTCTTGGTGTCTTAACCTAGCGACTCTGAGCGCCCTTCGAGGGCGCTCAGTTTTTTTTCGCAGACCGCTTTGCCCCCTACCCCGTTGGCGGGGCGGAATCTTCCGCGCTGGCGTAGATACACGAATTGTACATCGCGCCGAGTTCCACGCGGTAATCTACCGTCCGGTTCGGATCCGGCTCGACGATCACCTGCTCGTCAGCCACCCGCAGCAGCCGCTCCAATTCGGGCAGCGGACTGCCCTTACTTTGCCCCGTGTAATCGTAGATGACCGTCCAATCGCGCTGGATCGGGCCTAAACCGTCCGCCAATGTCGCGCTGAAGCCCTCCCAGGCGAGGCGATCCGCCGCCACGCGAATAAAGTCCGGGCCGTACCACGCCGCGTCCACGATCTCGACGCGCGCCGATTGGCGGGCGAGACGGTTGGGGGTGGCGGGCAGCAAAAAGTTACGCAGCATGGGCAGCAGTGTGTCGCGGTTGGGCAGCAGCACATCGCGCCCATCATCCGGCGTGAAGGTGCGGACATATTCACCGCCCTCCTCGGCGCTGCCGCTGTAACGGGCCACGCCCCCCATATCCATCGACACGGCCAGAGGAGCCAGTTCCAGCGCATCGTTCAGGTCCATATCCGTCTCGACAAGGCCCACCAACTGCGGCCACAAATCCGTCGACCTGGGTGAGCAGCCCCTGGCGGCGCGCCTGCTGCCAGATCGCCCGCAGGATGTCCATCTGGCGGCGGCCCCGATCCAGATCGCTGGTCGTCACGCGGCTGCGGGCATACCACAGCGCGGTATAGGCGTCGAGGGTCTGGCGGCCCACAGGCAGCGTAAACATTTCCCAGTTTTCTTCCACGGACGGATCGAGTGCCGGATCGATCAGCTTCCAGTCCTGCAAAGCGCAGTCCACGCTGATTTCCAGCCCGCCCAGGCGGTTGATGATCTCCTGAAACCCGGTGAAATTCACCCGCGCATAATGATCAAGCTCGATGCCGAAGTTGTAGCGGAACGTCTCTTGCAGCAGAGCGAATCCGCCGCCGTTGGAGCTGCCGAGGGCGTAGGCCGTGTTGATGCGATCCATCGTGTGATCGGGAATGTAGACAAACAGGTCGCGCGGGATGTGCCACATAGCGGCGGTTCCCGCTTCCCGGTTGATCGAGACCAGGATCAGCACGTCGGTGCGGCGCAGCGCATTATCATACGAGTTGCTGCCCAGCAGCAGAACATTGATGATATCGTCGCTGGTTTCGAGCAGCGGCACGCTGGGCGGAATATCGATAGCGGGCGGCTCGGCGGGCGGTGTGTACGTCCCCTGGATGATGTAGGTCGGCGTGATAGTGGGCGAATCATCAGCCTGGGCGCGCAGGGGCAGACTGATCAGGACGATCCCAGCCAGCAGCAGGACGATCAACAGGCCCGCGCTGGCCGTTTGGCGGCGTGAATAAGTCATTGGTTATCATTCCTTACGACAGATATAAATCTGCCGGAGAGTATAGATCGGCAACGAATACCGGAAAAAGACGCTCCCGCGACGGTTGGCCTACGGGCTTACGCTCGCTTGCCAGCGGTTGCCGCGTAGATGGCGAACAGTTCCTCGCCATCGAGGCCAAGCAGGGCATTCAGCCTGTCATCATCGAAGGCCGCCAGCGCGCAGACGCCGATGTTGAGTGCCCACGCCGCGATATACAAATTCTGGCAGACATGCCCCGCGTCCAGGTGCAGATAACGGTAACCGCGCTGCACGTAGCGATAGATCATGCGCTCGGTGACGGTGACCCAGACGAACGTCACGGCGCTGTCTCGGACGTGATGCTGGTTGCGGCAGGCGGCGGTCATCTGATCGGCAATATCCGGCGCGGCATCCAGGCGGATCAGCTTGTGCCCGATGGCGACATAGCGGTACAGGCCGGATTCCAGCCCCGCGACGCGGTTGATCAGCAGGAAGGTCTCGAAGGCGTGGCGCGCTCCTGCCGAGGGGACTGTTCGGCGCGTGATGTTGGGCGGGCTGTTCGGTTTGATGCCCTGCGTACACCACAACAGAAACGACAGTTCCGCCAGGGAGATCGGCGTTTCGGCATATTGGCGCACGGTGACGCGCTCCGTGATCAGGTCGAGCAGATCGACGGGCGGAATCGCGCAATCCCCCGGTGCGGGCAGATCGATCAGCGGCGCGGCGGGATCGATATCCAGTTGGAGCGGCGGCTGCGGTTCGCCTTTAAACTGCGCCGGATCCTCCAGGTGCGGGTATTTGGTCAGTTCCATAAAGTCGGGGCCAATTGGCATGGAATGATATCCTCCGGGGCATACGAGTAAGCGCAAGCGATTTTACCACCATCCGGGCACGTTGTGTCCAACCAGGCAAAGTTCAAACCTGCTTTGGTACTTGTGTCTTAGGTCTATATAATATATTCATCTCCAAATCTATAACTTACATAATGGGCATGATGGAGAATGAGTTTTCAAAACCTGACTGGTGAGACGTTAGGCCAGTATAAGTTTGAGGAAATTCTCGGCATAGGCGGGATGGGTGTGGTTTACAAGGGGTTTCAGGCCAACCTGAAGCGCCATGTCGCCATCAAAGTCCTGTCGCCCCTGCTCGCCCAGCAATCGGGTTATGCAAACCGTTTTAACCGAGAGGCAGAAACGGCAGCTACCCTTGAGCACCCGCACATCGTTCCTATTTATGATTATGGAATTCAGCAGGGGATCACCTATGTGGCTATGCGGCTGCTCAAGGGAGGCTCCCTGACGGATCGCATCATCCAGAGCGAAGATGAAGGCATCGCCCTACCTGCGCTCAGTGAGGTCGTGATGCTGCTAGGATCGATGGCAAGTGCTCTTGATTATGCGCACAGCCGCGGAGTTATCCACCGAGATATCAAGCCTAGCAATATCATGTTCGACGCTCAGGGCAGTGCCTATATTGTCGACTTTGGCATCGCCAAACTGCTCCAGTCACCCCATACCCCAACACTATCCGGGACGACTTTTGGAACGCCGACCTTTATGGCACCTGAGCACTGGCGCGGCGAGGCAATCGGCCCGCAGACGGACCAGTACGCGGCAGCCGTTATGATCTATTTTCTTGTCACCGGGTGTTTTCCATTTGAAGCGGAAACGCCCTATTCCCTGATGCATAAACACATCAATGACCCTTTGCCACCCATCGAGACGCATCGGAGTGATGTCCCTAAGGGTATATCGCAGGTCCTGGAACGAGCGTTAGCTAAAGATCCCAGCGACCGCTTCCCCTCAATGGCGGATTTTTACGAGACATTTGAGCAGAACGTTGTAGAACGTCCCCGCCAGCGCACGGATTTCTTTTTGACCCCCATCCCGACTAAACCAATCCCCGGCCTGTTCCAGCAGCCTGAGGAAGAAGCTGATATTCCTGTTGTACCGACTATTGAGCCGGAGCCGCCACGTCGCTCGGTTAGCCGGGCTGTGTTGGCGGGATTATTTATGATTTCCCTATTTGTTGTCCTGGCCGTGGTGCTAACTCTGCGCGGCAGAGGCGAGCCTTCCACCGGACGCGCAATGATTCTCAAGCAGACGGAGGAAGCATCACCTGATGAAATCGCTGTCGCGGCGAACGTGCTCACGGCGGATGAGACGCAAACACCAACTCTGCGTGCCGCAACAAATACGCCCCTTCCCCCGACCATCGACGCGACGGGGACAGCGGCAGTGTTGCCTGCTTCGTCGACGCCAACCAGCAGACCGAGCCCAACCCCACCGCTCACGAACACGCCGCGCCCCACAGCCACACCCAGACCAACGGCTACCCGGATTCCCGTCCAAACCTTCACCGACGTCCTCAATCCTGTTGTGAGTCCTTGCACTATCTTCACAGAAAAGGAGGGCGTCAAACTACGCGTCGGACCCGGAGAACAGCGGGGCAGTTTTACCCACTTACCCGTTAACCGCTCTATTCCTGTGATCGCCCAATACCAGGAATTTTCCGGCACAACATGGTGGGAGATTGATCGGACACAGATTGAGAACGGTTTGGAAGCGTATAGTCTGTGGGTCAGTGAAAGCGACGTTGAGGAGTCAGGTGATTGCGAGGCAGTTGCCTGGGCCAACAACTCAGTAACCGTTTACATTCCACCGCCCACGCAGCCTGCGACCGGACAGACATCAGCCAACGAACAAATCCAGACTGGGCCACTACCGGAACCGCCGTCACAGCAGGGCCAGCAGCCCCCCGCTCAAGCTCAACCAACAGGAGGCCAGCAGCAGCCCGTTCAATTCCAGCCTCCTGTTGCACCTGGGGCATCACCGACCGTCGTGAATACACCCGTCGACACCTCTACCCCAACAGACACGCCACCAACCGAGATCTGTTATGCGGTCTTGATCAGCAGTTCGGATGGTACCGTCACGACCGATCCAGCCCCTAACTGCTCGGATGGCAGCGGACGGTGGATCACCGGGACGACGCTCACCGTCATCGGAGAGGGCGGCGCAGCAGGCTGCTGTTCCAGCATCTCCGGATGCGGCCTGGATCCTGGGCAATACCAGGCGGTGGATAGGGCTTCCTTCCCTGTGGTCAGTGATTGTTCGGTTTATCTGGCATTTTACCTCCTACAGTAAAATCCACGCGAGAAAAATATGTCTTACAGCCCCGACCTGCATCACCGCCGATCCGTGCGTCTGCCTGGGTACGATTACACCCAGCCGGGCGCATATTTCATCACGATATGCACCCACGAACACGCGTGTTTCCTGAGTCAGGATGGTGCGGTGCGATTATCGGAGGACGGGGAAATTGTGCGGGCGCAGTGGATGAGCATCCCGCCGTATCATCCATATGTCGAATTGGATGAATTCGTCATCATGCCGAATCATGTGCATGGAATAATCATTTTGAAGGATGATAGTGAACGGGCGGGTTTGTTAACCCGCCCCTACAAAAGGCAGGGGATTCCCGATCTGGTACGCGGGTTTAAAACATATTCGGCCAAACAAATCAACAGACGGCTGGGGCGCTCTGAAATTCCCGGTCTGGCAGCGCGATTATTATGAACATATTGTACGCAACGAGGAAGAATTGAACGCGATCCGAGAATATATCGTTAACAACCCGGCGCGGTGGGAGGAAGATCAGGATCATCCCGCAAAACTCAAGAGGCCGGAATCGTAGGGGCGGGCTAACTAGCCCGCCCTGTTTATATATCCCAACCGTATAATGCTACTTCTTCTTCGCCGGGAAGCGGCTCAAGACCGTCGCCGGGGACGGAACCACCGTCTTATCGCCGAGTTTCAATTCGCCCAGCGGCTTGTCAAACTTCGCCTTATCCGCGCCTGGATAAACAAACAGCGGTGTGCCTTCCGTGGCGTGGCTCAGCTTGATATACGCCTGTCCCAGCGAATACCCTTCCTCATCGATGCTGCACGATGTGACCGTACCGACCACGCGCCCGCGACCATCCACCAGCGGATCGCCGGGATGCGGGGCGCGCATGCCCTTGCTGTCCAGGCGGAAGCGGGTCACAACAGCGTCGCGTTTCAGTTCGTGCGCCGCGAAGGGCGCTTTGCCGACGAAGAACGGTTTCCACAGCTTGACGTAGCTGCCGAAGCCCGCATCCGCCGGATTTAAGCCCAGACCGCCCGCCAGTTCGTGCCCATAGAGCGGCAGTCCTGCCTCGGTGCGCAGGCTGTCACGCGCCGCGAGTCCGATAGGCGTCGCGCCGCTTTCCACGAGGTCTTTAAAGAACTTGGGAGCCTGATCGGGATTGACGAAAATCTCGAAGGCGACGCGCTCGCCCGTGTATCCGGTGCGTGCCACGACCAGATCGTAGCCGCCCAGGTTAGCGCGAGTTACGCCCGCCCAGGGCAGCGCCTTCACCCGCGCTTTGTCTTCGGGGCTGCCATGCAGGCTGAGCAGGATATCGCGGCTGGTCGGGCCTTGCAGAGCAATATCGACGCGCCGCTCATCACCCACTGCCGGATCGCGCAGATCGCGCAGTTCGAAGTCCTCGCGCCCCGGCGGGGTGACATCGGGCCGGGACGGATCGGCTAACAGTTCGCCGTTCTTCAGGCCGTTGATCCATGCCCAGTCTTTATCGTTATTGGAGGCGTTGACGACCATAATAAAATAGTCGCGCTCCAGCCGGTAAACGAAGATATCGTCAATCGGAATGCCGTCCACGCCGAGCAGATAGCTGTAATGGGCGTTGCCCGGTTCAAGGGTGGTGATATCGTTAGCCGTGATCGCGTTGAGGAAAGCCTCCGCGCCGGGGCCGCTGAAATCGAACACGCCCATATGCGAGACATCGAACAGGCCCGCGCCGTGCCGGGTCGCGCTGTGTTCGGCGCTGACCGACGAATACCAGACGGGCATATCGTACCCGGCGAACGGGACCATTTTCGCGCCGAGTTCCTTGTGCAGCCCGTGCAGCGAGGTTGTCTTGACCGGGCCATCGGCGGGTTCAATCCATTCGAAGCGGGGCAGGGCCTTGCCGGTCAGCGATCCAACGGCGCGGCTGCCGATGAAATACGCTTTCGTCGGGTCGTACCCGGTGCTCTCGTCGCTCCAATCGATCTCGTAGTCGTTCATATCCGGCTCGTCACGCAGCGGGCTGACGCTGACCGGGCCGGGAACCTTGGCGTAAACATCCGCCGGGTCAAAATTGACGAAGCCATCGGAGAGCGCTTTGAGCCAGAGCGCCGTCAGGTCCAGGTGATCGACATGCAGATGATAGGCTTCCCCGTGCAGCTTGTGCAGCACGCCGCGCGCGATAGGCTTACCATCGGGGCCAAGCACCCAGGTTGGCGTATAGTCGTTCGGTTTCAGGCCGAGCACATTGGCGGTCAGGGCCACATTCAGGAAATTCTCGGCTTCCGCCCCGTAAATATCGAGCGTGCGCCAGCCGCCATCCTGATCATCACTGAACAGGCTGAAATGTTCGGTCGCGGCGTCGGCTTCCTTCGGATAGTCCGCCAGATCGGGGATCGGATAATCAATCCCGGCGTCGTTGGCGAGATCGGCCACTTCGCTCACGGCGTGCACCAGCACATCAAAATCGACTTTGGCGCGCGGCGACTCTTTGCCGCCCATCGCCAGGTAGCTGAACGGTTTGCAGGATTGCAGTACATCGGCGATCACGTTCGCCAGACGATCAATCTGCGGTTCCTTAAAGCCGCGCTGGGTGATCCAGGGCGTGCCCATGCGGATGCCGGAGGCGCGGAAGGCGGACGGATCGCCGGGGATCGTGTTGCGGTTGCAGACGATACCCACCAGATCCAGGATGCGCGCCGCCATATCGCCGCTCAGGGTCGTGCCATCTTCGCCCACGATGGATTTGCAGTCAACCAGCAGCAGGTGGCTGTCCGTGCCGCCGTGCGGAACATGCAGCCCGCGCTCGGCCAGTTTTTCTGCGAGGCGCTTGGCGTTACGCACCGTCTGGTACTGGAGGGCGCGGAACTGTTCGGTAGTCGCCAGTTTGAAAGCCACTGCCATCCCGGCAATCGCGTTGACGTGCGGACCGCCCTGCTCGCCGGGGAAGACCGCGCGATCCAGCTTCTTGCCGAGCTTGGGATCGGTCGTCATCAGCACCGCGCCGCGCGGGCCAGCCATTGTTTTGTGCATGGTGAAGCTGATCACGTGCGCATAACCGACGGGAGACGGGAACACGCCCGCCACGACCAGCCCGGCGACGTGCGATATATCCGCCAGCAAAAGCGCGCCCACTTCGTCGGCAATGGCGCGGAATTTTTCCCAGTCCGGGGCGAGGGGGTACGACGTGAAGCCCGCGATGATCATCTTCGGCTTGTGCTGAAGGGCCAGGGCGCGGATCGAGTCGTAGTTGAGGCGATCCGTTTCGGGATCAACGCTGTAGCTGACGATGTTATAAACGAGGCCGCTGCGGTTGACCGGGCTGCCGTGGGTCAGGTGCCCACCGTGCAGCAGATCAAGGCCCATGACCGTATCGCCGGCCTGGAGCAGCGCGCTGTACACGGCATTATTCGCCGGAGCGCCGCTCAGCGGCTGCACGTTGACCCACAATTGTTCGGGCTTCACCCTGTCGGTAGCGAACAGTTCTGCCGCGCGCCGGCGGGCCAAACTCTCGACGATATCCGCGAATTCCGTGCCCTTGTAGTAGCGCGCATCGGAGTAGCGGCGGTGTTCGGCCAGCCGCATATCGATATTCAAAATCTCGGTCTGGTCCAACCCGCGCCAGTCTTCCGACGGGTATCCTTCGGCATACAGATTGTGAAAGACCGAGCCGACAGCCTGCCGCACGGAGGCGGGAACCGTCGATTCAGAAGGGATGAGGATCAAATACCGGGCCTGACGGATGGCTTCGAGATCGACCAGGGCGGCAACATCGGGATCGACATCAGCCAGATCACCACGAAACAGAAAATCGTCCATAAATGGAATGCTCCTAAATTCATTCAACAGGCGGCATCAAAGAAGGTTCTATTTTGACGACGCCTGCGATTCTAACATGCCCTCAGGGGATTAGCCACAGGGAAGGTTGATGGGATGAAAATGGGGAAATGATCAGACGATGGTCGTCTTGCCGCGTTGGGCCGGACCCACAAAGACTTTGTGGCGAGCGATGCGACGATTTTGGCAGACAACTTCCCTTTCTTATCCCGAATTTAGGTTAGGGTAGATTACCAAATGTTTTCTCTGTAGTAGGTAAATATGATCACCGTGCCATGGGAGGGAATTGTAGATAACTCCGATGGGGGAGTTGAGAAACGCAAACTAGATGGAAGGCTCACAGTCAGGTCATAGATTTTTGGTTGATGTGCATCGATCAAGGCCAAAGTATAACAGTCCAGTTTGGGCTTCGAGTGTATTGGCTCGTCCGTTTCAAACAGAAGCTTGAATGAACAATTGTTGAACCAGAATTTTCACTTGTTTGGACAGACTTGTTATGTCGATCAAAACCTGTTATGAGCCACTCTCCACGCTTATCTTGTCCTAGCATAAACTTGTAACCCATTTCCTCGTAGTAAGTTCGAACAACGTCTATTGAGGCCTCACTCCAATAAATATCGTAATTTTACATCTGTGTTGGAAGGAGCTCGAAATCACCTACCGCTTCAAAGATTTTTTCTGAGCCAGGATATATCTCGAGTGCTCGTGCAGCCTTGCAGTCAGCGAAAATGCAGGCAGCTTGGAGCGAAAAGGAACAGACCATAAACAATCTAATCCAATGAGCAGAATTATAGAACAGATAGGCATCTTTCATTTGGCAATCATCTTGCCTCCTCCCGATTGTAGAGCTTCTATTTTACCTGTCTCTCCGCTAAATTGGGGCAAGCTTACCGATTGTAAACATGATTTTTGTAGATTCCAATCAGATAGGGGTGGGTTTGTTAACCCACCCCTACAGATGACGTGTTTACGGGCACACGAAGCTGTAATTCGCGGACTGGATCACCTGCCCCGGCTGCTCGATCCAATAGACCGTGCCGTGCATGCCGCTCGTTCCCAGCGGTGAGTTGACCCAGAACAGGAAGCTCAGCCCAGGCTGCCCTTCCGTATTGTTGATCTGCAAGGTGGCGCTGTGAGCAGGTCCGCTGCTCAGTGCCGAGTTGATCTGTGTGGCGATATCGTCAACCGAGGTGACCGTCGTCAGATCGAGCACCTGATCATCGATGGAGAGAGTCGCTGATCCCGTGAAAGAACCCGTCAGCGGCGCGCCAGACGGGATAATACTGACAATCCCGCCCGGATCATCAACCTGCACCGATGCCTGGAAGGTGTTGTAGTTTGGCCCCTGCGACGGATCGAAGGTAAAGACGAAATAGCTGCTCTGCGCTCCACAGGCCACGTCGGACAGCAGCCCGATCTGCGGGGCATCGTTGGGCAGTCCGCTGGCGTTTACAGCCGCCAGAACAAGCGTGTACGGGCCGCTGAGGTCGCTGCTCAGTCCCCGCGCATAGATGGTATAGGTGCCGTCGCTGGGCAGGATAAAGTTTTCGATCTTGGAATTCAGCGATCCGTCGCCCATGTCATCGTTGTAGGCCACCTGAAGCATGCCTGCGTCGTACAGTTCCAGGTAGGCTATCAAACGAAGCGGTCAGCGTGATAGTGATGATATCGCCCGCCGCGCCCTCGAACGTGTAACTGTCCGTGTTCGGGCTGACAAGATTGCCGCTGATCGTGTCGCCATAATTGATCGGCTGGGCTGCGTTTACACCGGGAGTTGGAGGCGGTGTGCCCGGCGTCACTTGCAGGGTATACGAGCCGCTGCCGCTGTTCGAATAACTGCGCGCGACAATTGTGTAGACACCCGTTACCGACAGGCTGGTATCGATCTCGGAGCGCGTAGTACCGCCCGCGTCGTCATTGCTCATCACCAGCGCGCCAGCCGGATCGTACAGTTCCAGATAGGTATCAAACGCGCTGCTTTCCAGGATAATGTTCACGTAATCGCCCGCCGTACCCTGGAAGCTGTAGTAGTCCCCCTCACTGCTGGATAGGGTTCCCTGGATGGGTTCGCGATATTCGATCAGTTCCGTTTGAGCGGCATCCAGCGAAAGGGTATAACTGCCGAATGGGCCAGTCGCAGCGAAGCTACGCGCGACAATGGTATAGGTCTCGGCGCTGCCCGGCGTGAAGAAAATGCGCGATATCGAGGTCGAACCCGCGTCGTCGTTGTACGACACCTGGTTCATAGCCGAGTTGTAAACTTCCAGATAGGTATCAAAGGCCGTGCTGTTCATCGTGATCACCAGCGGCGTGCCCGGCTCGGCGGTGAAGGTGTAGCGGTCGCCGGACCCGGCGAGCAGGTCTCCGTTCACCGTCTCACCCACGCTGATCGCCTGGGTCGTGACCGTGTTTAAACTGATGGTATACATACCCGTCTGGTAGGCCGCATAGTCGCGCACGACGACATCATAGGTCCCGGTAGTGGGCAGCGTGGTAACAATCTCCGATCCCGTAAAATTGCTAGCCGTGTCGTTGGTCGCCACGAGTTGGCCGTCCGGTCCCATCAGGTCGACCACACTATCGAATGTCTCGGCGAAGACGCTGATGTCAATCATATCGCCCGCTGTGCCGCTGAAGCTCCAATGATCGCCTATCGGGTCCATCAGCATCGCCGTCGCCGAGTCGCCATAGGAGAGTACGGTAGAAGTCGGGGCCTCGGCCAGGGCGAGAGACAGGTCAAAACTGCCGCTGAAGGCGCTGTTGTTGTAGCTGCCGACAACGATGGTGTATGTGCCCGACTCCGGCAGTTTGAGCGCAATCTGGGAATTAGACCCGTCGCCGCCATCGTCGTTGGAGGCCAGTTCCATACTGCCCGGATCGAGCAGAGACAGGTACGTGTCGAAGTCAAGACTTTCCAGGGTGATGATCACCATGTCGCCCTGCGTCCCGACAAAGGTATAACGCGGGCTATTCGCGCCCGACATAGACCCGCTGATTGTCTGCCCATATTCCAGTGTCGTTCCGCCGGGAGTACCGGGCTGACCCGATAATCCGGAGTCGCTGGGGGGCTGTGTCGATCCGCCGCCCTGCTCCAGAGTCAGCGTATAACTGCCGGTGCCCGTATTGTAGGCCCGCGCCACGATGATATAGTCCCCACCCTGGACAACCGTATAGGTAATCTGCGATGTCTGCACGGACCCGGCATCGTCATTGTATTCCAGGCGTGTGCCCAGCGTGTCGAACAGTTCCAGGTACGTGTCGAAGTTGTCGCTTTGCAGGGTGATCGTTACCGTGTCACCCTGGCTGGCGCTGAAGGTGTACCGATCCCCGGCGGGTGCGCTGAGCGTGCCATCAATGGTCTGCCCGGCAGTGATCGGCGTCATAACGGCTAGCTGGAGAGACAGGGTATAGGCTCCCGTCCCGCTCCCGAAATTCCGCGCCACAATGGTATAGGTTCCTGCCGCGGGCAGCGTGAAGGCGATCAGCGAATTGGTCCTGCCCTGCGCATCGTCGTTGGTGACAAGCTGCGTGCCCGCCGCGTCGAGCAGATCCACGATCGTGTCAAAATCAGTGCTTTCCAGGGTGATGATCACCGTATCGCTCGCGCCGCCCTCAAAGGTGTAGCGATCTCCCTGAGCGGCGGTTGCGGCAGTCAGATTCCCGGTGACCGTATCCCCGTAGACGATGCTTTGCCCGCCCGTTTGAAGCCGCGGCTGAGCCTGTGCAACCCCTGCCATCATCAGCAAGGTGAGTAGCAGCAAACAAATACCCAAACGTTTCATCGTATCCCCCGTGAGACATAGGTCGATTTGGTGCAACCTTAACTTTGCGTCCAACATGGGATTTGTGTCAAGTCGTGGATCACCAGCCATCGGCCTATCGGTGGATTGGAGCGGAGAAACAAAAAGCTCCATGTTCTGGAGCCTGGATGGGCGTCAAGGGACTCGAACCCCTGACCTCTTCTTTGTAAGAGAAGCGCTCTAACCAACTGAGCTAGACGCCCGTACACTGCCCATTATAGCGGTGCGGGGGAGCGCTCGTCAAGGCGCGGCTTACGCCGTCTCTTGTATTACGATAAAAACGGTATATCTCGCTTATACTATTCATAGGGGTTGCCTATCTCACCCACCTCACTCCAACCGTTGATAGTCGTTTCCTGACAGCCATCCCGCTAACTTCGTCCTGTTTCTATTCGACTGTTTCTAGACCACCGACCGTCCGCTATAAGCAGTAGTTTGAATGAAGGAGGATTTTTATGGCCGTCTACATTTTGTTGACCACCCTCACGGATGAGGGGTCGAAGACTGTCAAGACCAATCCGGGGCGCATTAAAGAAGTCAACGCGGAGATCATAAAACTAGGGGTACGGGTCGTGGGTCAGTATGCGACACTGGGACCGTATGACTTTGTGAATATCGTTGAGGGGCCAGATGACGCGACTATGGCCCGCGTATCCGCTGAACTGGCCTCCCGCGGGACCTTACGCATTCTGACGATGGCGGCAATTCCAATTGATGAGTTTATCGCCAGCTTCAAATAGTTGTTCCGGTTAGCCTGTGGGCTGGATGATCACGACATCGCCATCCAGCCCCTTCTTCTGGCGGACTTAGGCCATTCCGGTCCTTGACCATCTGGATCATGATTGTATCGTCAAAAACACTACCTTTTGACCGTGCACAACGCCTGCCGGATTTCGCCCAGGTGATACGCCGTATGAACCAGGATCGCCAGCGAACCGGAAATCTCGTTTTCGCCCTCCCATGTATCAAAGCTTTTCATGAGCTTCAAAACGCGCTGGTAGCTGTCTCTCAGCCGCCCCTTGCTGGCCTCCCATTCCTCCGGTGTCACGCCGTGTACCGTCCGCCAGATTTCCTGCCAGTCTACCGCGCCGGTATCCTGCTTGAGCAGAACATCTTCAAGAACATCCAGGTAAAAGCGGACGTGCTCCACCTGAGCGGCAAGCGTCGCGCAGGTCGTGGATACGGGGCGTGATGCCTCCTCCGCCGATATCGTTTCCAGCGTCTCGAAGAGCGAAGTGCCTCCATCCAGATAAATACCATGCACATGCTCAAAGGTTTCATCGAGCAGTTCAAGCAGCTCGTTTCTGAACGTTTCCGCGATCATGGTGCCTCCAAATCAAGCCGACCCGACTGTAATGGTTATAGCATTTTTAGAACAAATGTGCTATAATTAAAGTATAACACAAGGCGAGATGGGTGGAAATGGCGCAGACCGTTATGCAACTTCAGCAGGGGATAGCGCACGGTTTTTGGGTAGAACTGCTGGGTGAACGCGGCCTGTCTGAGGGCACGATTGACCACTTTCAGATTACCCCGCGCGGACAGGGTTGGGAGTATCCCATTCATCCCTTCTTCGATGAAAAGCGCTGGAAGGCGTTTGACAGCAGCGCCACCCCGAAATATCTCTGGCGGCCCCAAAAACCGGACGGCATCCGTTTCTACGATGTGGACCGCAAACTGCGGCAGCGCGTGATGGATGCGGACGGTCTGCTCTGGATCGCCAGCGGTGAAGCCGATGTCTGGGCCTTGTGGGAAGGCGGCATCTCTAACGCGACCTGCATGTTTGACGGCGAGACACGCACCATTCCGGATTGGTTTGTCCCGGAGTTAGAGCAGCTTAAGGTCAAACAAGTCCATCTCGCGCCGGATCGCGATGAGGCCGGGACACTGTTTGCGGCTCACATCTGTTCCGCCCTGCAAGATACGGGTATCAGCGCCCATGTGCATACGCTGCGCTTCCGGATGGGCAGCGGCGGCGATATCGGACGGCTGCTGGTCCTGCTGGGAGCGGAGCATCTCAAGGTTGTGCTGGAAAGATTGCCGGAAGAAGAGGTTGAAGTCACGTCCGGCGGGCGGAAAAATCACGAAGCGATCTACTGGCAGCTTCCCTTGCCGAAAGTACTGCCCGATTACCGCGCCCTCTACGATCAGTGGTGCATCGAGGTTGTCGAAGAAGCCGCCCTGCGTCTGTGGAATATCTCCCCTCCCAACGGCAAGGGGTTCAGCAAGAGCTTCCGCTGTCCCTTCCATGATGACCATCACCCCTCCGCGAGTTGGAACTACAACACGCACGGCGTGCACTGTTTTGCCTGCGGCAGTCATGGCACGCGAGAAGTCGCGGATCTGCTGGGCGTCCTGTCCTGGCGGGATTATAAGACGGATCACGTCACGGCCTGAGACCACCCTGGTTAGTTATTGCTGGTGGTCTTGAACTGTTTCACCTTGTCGTTTTTTGTTCGGCATTGAGCACGGTGACGCCTACTAACATATCGTCCCGGTAGTGGTAGATGTTTCCGTCGTCTTCCATAATGCTGTCGTTGGCCTGCTGCGGTTTGCGGAAACTGATGTACAGCACGTCTGATTCGGCATCATAATCCGTCCAGACCTGTCTTCTCGGCAGTTCCAGTAGACGGCTGATCAGTTCACTTGAGATGAGGGCCATACTTCTATTCCTTATACCGCTACTGCTGTTTATTATTGTACTCCGTTCCTTTTGCCCAATCCCAAGCACCCCCCAAATATGCTACAATGACGCAAATTTGCTGACCCTTGTCCTTGAGGAGTGGTGTCTGTGGACTTGTTACCCGCTCAAATTGCAGCCCTTATCGCGGAAGCGCTTCGATCCGCGCAGTCTTCGGGCGATCTGCCCGCGTTCGAGATTCCCAATCCGGTTCCCGTGCAGCACAGCGCAAAACCCGAACTGGGCGATTACGCCAGCCCGGTCGCCATGCAGCTTGCCAAGCCGCTCAAAATGAAGCCGCTGGATATCGCCACGATCATCGCCCGCCATGCCGCCCAGCCCGACTATCTCGGTTCCGTCGAAGTCGCGCCGCCCGGATTCCTGAATATCCGCCTGTCAGATTCCTGGCTGCTGGCCCAGTTGGATGTGATCCTCGCCGCCGGGGAAAATGTCTTCGCGCAGAATATCGGCGGCGGGCAGAAGGCCCAGGTGGAATGTGTGAGCGCTAATCCCACCGGGCCGATCACGGTTGGACGGACGCGCGGCGGCGTGATCGGCAGTACGATGGCGAATGTGCTGTCGGCGCTCGGTTATACCGTCGAGATGGAATATTACTTCAACAACGCGGGCCGCCAGATGCAGATGTTGGGGCGCAGCTTGCAGGCGCGCTACCTGGAAGCGCTCGGCCTTCCCGCCGAACTGCCAGCAGAAGGTTACCAGGGCGACTATTTGATCACGATGGCAAAAGAACTCGCCGCCCGTTATGGCGACTTGCTGAAGGATGAATCCTGGGAACGCTTTAAGGACGAAGCCGAAGCCGCGATCTTCAAGTGGATCGAGGTCAGCCTGGATCGTGTCAATATCCACTTCAACACGTTCTTCAACGAGAACAACACCTATAACGATGGCAGCGTGTGGCGCGTCCTGGAACAGTTGGAGCAGAACGGGTATGTCTACCGCGCCGTGAGCCGGGAAGGGGCCAGCGACGAGGAACGCGCCAAGGTTCCAGCCGGGGCCAAAGATGCCGTCTGGTTCCGATCTACCGCCCTGGGCGACGAGGAAGACCGCGTAATCGTCAAGGCATCCGGCGAGCCAACCTACGTGCTGCCCGATATCGCCTATCACATGAACAAGCTGGATCGCGGCTTTAAATACCTGATCAACGTGCTGGGAACCGATCATATTATCGAGGCGCAGACCGTCGCGCGCGGCTTGCAGGCCGTTGGCTACGATCCGAAGCCCGTTCATGTGCTGCTCCACCAGTTCGTGACTCTGGTCGAAGGGGGTCAGGCGCGCCGCATGAGCACCCGTAAGGGCGAATATGTGACTCTCGATGAACTGGTCGATGATGTCGGCGGCGACGTGGTACGCTACTTTATCCTGGCCCGCAGCCCGAACAGCCACCTGGAATTTGATCTCGATCTCGCCCGGCAGCACGCCAACGAGAATCCGGTGTATTACATCCAGAACGCGCTTGTGCGCTGCGCGGGTATCTTCCGGCAGGCCGTCGAGCGCGGCTTCTCCGACGATGGGGCCGATCTGACCCTGCTGGGAGACCGCGAACGCGGCTTCATCCGCAAACTGCTGGAAACGCCGGAAGTGATCGTCCAGGCCTATGAGGAACTCGGCCCGCATAAGCTGGCGTTCTTTGCCCTGGATCTGGCCCGGATGTTCCACCCGATGTACGACGAGATCCGCGTCCTGCACAGCGAAGTGCCAGCCGATGTCGCCAAAGCCCGCCTGCGTTTGTACCGTGCCGCGCAGGTCGTTTTTAAGCGACTGCTGATGCTGATGGGCATGTCCGCGCCTGAAGTCATGTAGTCGAGTATATTGTTGCTGGAGAGGGGCAGAGGGATGGCTCTGCTCCTTTGCTGTGTTTTTGATGAGAAATATGCGCAAAATAACCGCGTGATCCGTACAATCTAACTACAGGAGGAAAGCAGTGGGACTTAAACCCGATCATTGGATTCGTAAAATGGCGCTCGAAGAACGAATGATCGAGCCATTTGTTGATTCGCAGGTGCGCAGCGGCGTGATCAGCTACGGCGTGTCCTCGTATGGCTACGATATCCGCATTGCCGACGAATTCAAAATTTTCACCAATATCTTCAGCGCCGTTGTCGATCCCAAAAACTTCGATTCGAAATCGATGGTCGATTTTCAGGGTGATGTGTGCATTATTCCTCCGAATTCGTTTGTTCTTGGACGGACCATTGAATACTTTCGTATCCCACGCAAAGTATTGACAGTATGCCTAGGAAAAAGCAGTTATGCAAGATGCGGATTAATAGTCAACGTAACGCCCTTCGAACCGGAATGGACCGGCTTCGTGACGCTCGAAATCAGCAACACAACGCCGCTTCCTGCTAAAATCTACGCCAACGAAGGAATAGCCCAGGTCTTGTTCTTTGAAGCGGACGAGGAATGTGAAATCTCCTACGCCGACAAGAAGGGTAAATACCAGGGCCAGCAGGGGATCATCCTGCCGAAAGTCGAGCAATCACAGGACAACAAGTCAACTACTCCCGGCTGAAGGGGGAGCTTGTAAGTCGGGGACGCGAGGCGTCCGTGCCTACGATTGGCGAGTTGACAGTCGCCCGGCGACCAATATTGATCGCCGCGATGTGGTCAGGGTGGGCAGCGAAACCGCACTGAACACAGGAGAAGATGCTTTGAGCAGGACGATTGCGTTTATCAATACAACCACAGGCGGGACAGGTGCGGCTGGTGTGGCGCGGGTCAACCGCGACAACCCGCACCCCTGCTCGTTGGGCTTTGTATTCGATAAACTGACGAAGCTGATTAAACGACCAGGCATGCAGATTGGCTCGCTGCGGTCTGCGAACCGTTATCCTGGCGCGGATGCCCTTCAGGTCTTCCAGGGCAATGCCGCGTCCAGTGCCTTGAGCCTTGTGGACCAATCGCTTACTGATCGTGTGATTGACAGCCGTCGCAAAGTGTCGTTCGTTGCCCGACAACCGCTTCAGATGGCGGCGGGCACTGTCCGTTCGGGCGGCCTGCAAGCGCCCCCGCAGACGGCGGTGACGAAAGCGGACCTTTTGCACGGTCTGGCCCTGGTAGAACTCCCCATCGCTGTCGGCAGCAAGGTTGACGATGCCCAAATCTACGCCGAGCCATGCGTCCGGGTCGAGCGGGGCGTCTTCCGGCACCGCGCACGTCGTATAGAGGTAGAACTCGCCTTTGCGCTGCACCAGGTCGCTCTCGCCCTGCTGATCGGCCAGCAGCGCCCACTGATGCGCGCCCGTGACGAAGGGGATCACTTGTCGCCCACCCAGCAGCCAGATCGAGACCCGGCTAGCCGCCATCTGCCAGTTCAAAATGCGATTATCGTAGCCGATCGCGCCCAGCTTGCGAAACTGTCGTTTGGTTTTGCGATCCGCCTTGTACGC
Organism: uncultured Chloroflexia bacterium; assembly: GCA_963753545.1. Classification (GTDB taxonomy): domain Bacteria; phylum Chloroflexota; class Anaerolineae; order Aggregatilineales; family Aggregatilineaceae; genus CAVWCQ01. The sequence continues at coordinate 1,207,962 of CAVWCQ010000008.1, read as the reverse complement.
ATCGACCACCTTGCCGATACAGCGCACGACCATCTGCGCGGTCAGGGGATAAGCGGCGCGCAATGGCGCATACGTCAGGCGGTGCAGGGCCACGCGCGCAAACGTTCGATGGGTCCATGCCGTATCGCTGATCGCATTGCAGGCGGTATTCGCCTGTTCCAGCGTCTGGTACAGCAGGGCACGTTGCTCCTCCGAGGGAACCAGTTTCACCATCGCCGTCAGTTTCATGCCTTCAGTCTACCCCTGTTTCAAGTTGTTGAAAAGGAGGCCGTCTCGCCTTCCTCCCCCGCTTGAAAGCAGGGGTCTCCGGCGAGTATTTTTATGAGTTTATCGGAGTCGTATACCGATCTTTCTGGCAAACCACAACCGCCCTCTCAACCGGATCGGCTGTCTGCGGATCATCCATTCGTCAACGCGCCGCCCGTCGATCCGAAGTTGTTCCGGCTGCGGGAGTCACTGGCGGGTATCCTGGAGATCGCCGGAGAAGCGCACGCCGAGCAGAAGCGCATCGGGCGCGTGTATATCTTCAAGGGCGATCTGAAAATCCCGCCGGAAACGGCCTACGCGGCGGTGAGCGAACGCTTTAAGCCGCTGGGCTACACAGCGATGCTTCAGCGCGACGATGGGGAAGATGTCGTCATCGCCATCGAGGGCGAGCTTCCCATGCGCCGGATCAAGACGCGTCCGCTGCTGCATTTGCTGCTGCTGCTCGTGACGATGGTCACGACGACGATCATGGGCGCGGCGCTGACCGGAATGCCCACCACCGCGTTTGTCCAGGCCATCCGCGCCTGGGATCTGACGGTCATCAAGCCTGCCGTGCGCGACAGTCTACCGTTTTCGCTGACTTTGCTGGGGATTCTCTGGGGTGCACGAAATGGGGCATTACGTCGCGGCGCGGCTGCACGGTGTCAAGGTGACGCTGCCGTTTTTTATCCCGCTGCCCATCCCTCATTCGCTGGGTACGATGGGCGCGGTGATCTTCATTCGCAGCCCGCTCATGAACCGCCGCGCGCTGTTTGACGTGGGGATCGCCGGGCCGCTGGCCGGGATGGTGCTGGCCATTCCCCTGTTTCTCTATGGCATCCAGATGACGCCAACCGTTGCCGGGCCGGATTTAAGCTGGCTGCAGGCGGGAATTCGCCGCGTCTCCAATCCGCCGCTGCTCGATGCGCTGGCTCCCTTGGTGCGTGAGACGAACAATCTGGACCGGCTGGTGTTTTACAATCACCCGATGGCGCTGGCGGCATGGTTCGGCGTACTGCTGACCTCGCTCAATCTGCTGCCCATCGGCCAGTTCGACGGCGGGCACGTATCCTATGCCCTGTTTGGGCAGCGGGCATGGCCCCTGGCTGGCGCGACTTTCCTGGCGCTGATCATGCTGGGGCTGTTTGGCGCATGGTTCGCCTGGCTGATCTGGGCCTTCATGGGTCTGCTGACCGGGTTACGCCACCCGCCGCCGCACGACGATCTCACGCCGCTCGGTTTGCCGCGTACGATTATCGGCCTGCTGACCATCGTCCTCTTTTTCCTGATCATCACTCCCGTTCCGTTTTACAGCCCGACCTGAGCGTTGTCACACCGCCTCCTGGCGGTGTTTTTTTTGCGCGCTCTCGTGATTGCCGGGTAGTGTATACTTAAGGAAATGCTGACGGGCGAGGAAATGCATGAACTTGAAGCAATGGATAACAGCGTCGCCGCGGGCGCGCTGTTAATATTGGGGTCTGTGTGTGGTGTGATTTGGGCTGGGGCGGGTTTGCCCGGTGCGGGCCTGCTGCGCTGGATCGCTCTGCTGCCGGGCACGATTGGATTTATGATACTGCTCCATCGGAGAACCCTGGCTAGGTCTCACCCGGAAGATCTGCGCGGCACGAACGAAGTCTTACGCCAGCAGGTGCGCGATCTCACAGCCCTGCGCGATATTATGTTGGCGATGGGTTCCACCTTCGACAAAACAGCGGTCCTCGATGAGTTAGTCCACGCCATCACCCAACTACTACAGTTTGATCGCGGGCTGGTGCTGCTGGTCGATGATTTAAAAAATGCGCTCATCTTTGGTGCCTACAGCCACACAGCCCCCACGCCCGACGCCCAGTTTATGCTCGAACATCTCGAAATTGCTCTGGAAGGAGCAGGTAGCGATCCCCTGTTGGGCCGCTGGCTGAAGGGCGAGTCCGTGCTCGTGGACAACGTGACGAGCTACCTCACGTCCTATTTTAACTGGCTGGTGACCACACTCGATCTGCGCCTGTTTTACAGCGTTCCTCTCATTATTCGCGACAGGTTAACCGGGGTCGTGATTGTCGATAACACGCTGCCCGATCTGCCCATCTCGACGGAACAGCGCCGCCTGCTCGATGCTCTCGCCGCCAATATCGCTCTAACGTTAGAGAATGCCCGGCTCTACCAGTTGACCGATGTTCAACTGCGGGATCGCGTCGATGAACTCAATATTCTGAGCCAGATCGACCGCGAACTCAACGAAGCACTGAGCCTGGATCGCGTCCTGAATCTGACGTTGGACTGGGCGATGCGCTTTACCGGAACAGATGCGGCGGCGATTGCCCTGGTCAACCGCGACGACCAAAGCGCCAAATTTGTGATGGCCTATGGCTACGCGCTCGAAGATTGGGAGACGCTCCGCAAAAATCCCTGGCCCTGTGATAAAGGCGTCCTGGGGCGTGTGATCCGCAACCGCCAGGCGGAAATTGTGCTGGATATTGGGGCAGATCCCGACTATATAGAAACCCTGCCGGGCACGCAGTCGCAGATGATTGTGCCGATGGTCCGCGAAGGACAGGTGAACGCGGTCATCATCCTGGAAAGCAGAAAGCCTGCCGCCTTCACCCCACCAAATCTGAGTTTTGTCAGGCGGCTGGGCGCGCGTGCCGTTGTCGCCATCGATAACACGCGCCTCTTTGCCGAAACCGTGCGCGAGCGGCAGAAGATGGAAGTCGTGCTCAACAGCATCGTTGACGCGGTCATCGTGGTGAATCATGATGAAACACTGGCGATGGTCAACCCCGCCGCGATTGCCATTTTCCGGCTGTCACCCAAAGAGATGTTCGCCGGGCGTCCCTTTAATAAGGTGTTCGAAAAGTCGCCGCTGGTCCGTCTCTTTGCCCACGCGCGCAACATCCAGCAGAGTCTGGTTGAAGAACTGAAGACAGCCGATGATCGCACCTTCCATGCCAGTTTTATCCCGGAGCCGCAGGTTGGCTGGCTGATCGTGCTGCACGACATCACACCGTTCAAAAAGACTGAGCAGCTCAAAAACGAACTGGTAGCAACCGCTTCGCACGACCTCAAAAATCCGCTCAGCATTGTAACCAGCTATCTGGATTTACTGCTGATGAGCAACCCGCTCAACGATGCCGGGCAGGAATATATGCAGTGTGCGCTGAATGCGACAACCCGTATGCGCGAGTTGATCGACGATCTGCTGCACATGGCTCGTATCGAAAGCGGTATCGTCCTGCGTTACGAAGATGTCGATCTCTATGAACTGGTGCAGCAGGTGATCGCCCAGCAATCCCTGCGTATTCGCGAAAAAAGGATGGACGTAGTGATGGATGTTTCGCCCGATATCCCGCCCATCACCGCCGACCTGCACCGCGTCCGCCAGATTCTTATACAACCTGTTGAACAACGCCATCAAATACACCGCGCCGGAGGGCCACATCTCGATCCGTGTCGAGGCGCAGGAGAGCTTCTTCCGCATAGCTGTGCAGGATAACGGAATGGGCATCAGTCCAGAGGATCAGGCGCAGGTCTTTGCCCGCTTCTTCCGCGTGCGCACCCCCGAAACCGAAAATATTGAAGGGACCGGCCTGGGTCTGGCCATTGTCAAAAGCCTTGTGGAAGCGCACGGTGGGCAGGTCGGCCTGGAAAGCCGCCTTGGCAAAGGCTCAACCTTTTATTTCACCCTGCCCCGTACCCCGCCCATGCATGAGGACCAGGATCAGATTATCGAGAATATCGCGCGCTGAGTTCGCCCGACCAGCGGCACGGGCTGAAATAACTGTGCGTGAGGCATATCCATCTGCGCAGGTTCGTCCGTTCCTTCTACCGCTGGCTGAGTTGCCTCCATCGTCGGAGCTGGTTCTGCTTCTTCTGTTTCCTGTGGAGCCTCCGCCGTTGCGCCCGCTTCCGGCTGGTTGGCGGGAACAGGCGTGACAACCGCGATCTTCTCGTTCCGATCAAATGGCCCGACCCCCGCCACCGCCAGCACAATAATCACCAGCGCGCCCAGCACAATCAGCAGTCCGATCCCTACCAGGAACCATAGAGCGGCTTGCTGGTGGGGCGCGGCTGCCGCCGGGGTGGTCATCGGCGGATAATAGGCCGGCTGTACGGGCTGCTGCGGAATGTTCATCTGCTGGGCGGAATACTGCGACTGCTCAGGCTGTTGAGCCGGATACGGCGGTTGGACGGGCTGGTGCGGCACCGGCATTCCATGCTGCTGTGGAGCAGGATACGGCGGCATCGGCTGTCCCGGCGGGGGCGTCCCCGGCTGCACGGGATATTGCTGTTGCACAGGCTGCTGCGGAATGGGTTGTCCTGGCGCGGGCGTTCCTTGCTGCTGATCCGGCATCATTCCTGGCTGTTGATATTGCGGTAGCATCGGCTGCTGCGGGATCGGCTGTCCCGGCGCGGGCGTCCCTTGCTGTTGGTACTGCGGCGGCATGGATTGCTGCGGGATTGGTTGCCCGGCGCGGGTGTTCCTGGCTGTTGATATTGCGGGAGCATCGGCTGCTGCGGGATCGGCTGTCCCGGTGCGGGCGTCCCTTGCTGTTGGTACTGCGGCGGCATGGATTGCTGCGGCATCGGCTGTCCCGGCGCGGGCGTCCCTTGCTGCTGAACCTGCGGCGGCATTCCCTGCGGTTGATCCGGCATTATTCCTGGCTGTGGATACTGCGGCTGCACGGATTGCTGCGGCATCGGCTGTCCAGGCGCGGGCGTCCCTTGCTGCTGATACTGCGGCGGCATCGCCTGCGGTTGATCCGGCATCATTCCCGGCTGCACGGATATTGCGGCTGCACGGGTTGCTGCGGCATCGGCTGTCCCGGTGCGGGCGTTCCCTGCTGCTGATACTGGGGCGGCATCGCCTGCGGTTGATCTGGCATCATTCCCGGCTGCACGGATATTGCGGCGGCACGGATTGCTGCGGCATCGGCTGTCCCGGTGCGGGTGTTCCCTGCTGCTGATACTGGGGCGGCATCGCCTGCGGTTGATCTGGCATCATTCCCGGCTGCACAGGATATTGCGGCTGCACGGGCTGCTGCGGGATCGGTTGCGCTGGCGCGGGTGTCCCTGGCAGTTGATCCGGTATGTTCATCTGTTCAGATGATAGCTGCACGGGCTGACCTTCCGGCGGGGTTCCTGGCAGAACAACGCCTCCCGGCACAATCTGATCCGCCACATTCTGCGCCTCAACGGGTGGCTCTTCAGCGGGAGGAGGCGGTGTCACGGCCTGCATGGCAGGCGATGGCGGCACGAAAGCGGGCGGCACAGCAATATTGGTTGTATCTTTGGGTGGACCCTCCGTTTCCGGGAGAGCCGAGAACAACTCGGTGGATCCACTCTCGGGCCGTTCCAGCGCGGCATCGAATGCCTGGGCGAAGGCCGTCACCGTTGGGAAGCGCTCGGCGGCTGTTTTGGCCATCGCCCGCAGCAGCACCTGCGACACCGCTGCCGGTACACCAGGACGGAGCACCTGTGGCGGTGTCGGAGTATCGTTCAGATGGCGGTGCATCAACCCATACGGAGTGGGCGCTTCAAAGGGTGGCTGTCCGGTGACGAGAATATACACAACCACGCCCATCGCATACTGGTCCGTAGAGGGAGAGGGAGCCTCCGCGCGCCACTGTTCCGGCGACATATAGAGCGGCGTGCCCATCGAGACGCCAGTACCCGTCAGAGCAGCAGCGTTTTGCATCAGTTTGGCGATGCCAAAATCGACCAGGGAAACATTTCCCCGGTTATCAAACATGATGTTGCTCGGCTTAATATCGCGGTGAATGACGCCCTGCCCATGCGCATAGTCGAGCGCGTCGGCCAGTCCCTTCAACAGCCCGCCGATCTCCTCAAGCGACATGAGTGGTTCATCGCCGTCCCGCTGGCGGTGCAGCCGTTGGGCCAGCGTCCCGCCCGATAGAAAGCGCATGACCACGAAGTTGTGATTGTCCTGCGTGCCATAATCGTAAATCGGCACAATATTCGGATGTTCCAGCGCGGCGGCGGTTTTGGCCTCCCGCGTGAATCGTTCCAGGTAATCCGGTTCGCTGCCCAGCGACGGCGCTAAGATTTTGACGGCGACATCCCGATCCAGGGATGCCTGGAAAGCGCGGTAGACGGCACCCATTCCCCCTACACCGGCCAGTTCCCGCAGTTCATATTGGCCGAAAATCTGTCCGGCCAGTGACTCCATGCCCATGCTGCTCCAATTTCTCTCGATGCGAGAGGCTCTGATACGCAGATTATAAGCAAACTGCCCATACCTCTTCCCAACCGATTTTGGGCGAAAAATCCAATGCGACGGTTTGCGCCTGAGGGCACAAAGCAGTATCATCATGCCGCTATTTACACCACGCTGCTTGCAGCTCAATGAGGAGAAAATCTGTTATGACCAAACGGTTTGGACTACTTTTGGTAGCGCTGCTGATCGGTTCCGCGCTGCTTTCTGCTTGTAGCACCGAGTCTCGTGATACGGCGGAAGATTATGTGAAGGCTGTTTTGAAGGGTGACACGTCGAAGGCGCAAGACCTGGCATGCTCCCAGGCGATGAAAGATCAGACAGCCCAGTTTATCAGTGACAACGTGACCGGGCGCAATGTGCACGGCCTGGACCTCAAATACGACATGGGCAAGGGCGGTAATAACAAGGAAATCATCGTCACCGGCGCGTTTAAAGTCGGCCCGAAAGATGACAGCCACGAAGTTGTTGTTGCTGAATCACTGCGTGACACCAATGATGTCAACGGCAACGGTGATAAAGACGAATCGCTGGAAGCCCGCATCGTTTTGACCATGAAGAAAGATGGCGGCGATTGGTGCGTGGAAGAATTCGAAACCAACGATCTGCCCCTGTTCATTGCTGACGCAGCCGGAACCGCCAGTGTGGAAGCCCCTGCTGAAGTCGCTCCCGCCGCGACGGAAGAAGCTGCTCCCGCTGCAACAGAAGAAGCCGCTCCTGTCGCAACTCAGGAAGCTGCCGCGACTGCCGAAGCCGCGCAGTAAACCTCTACATCCACCAGTGCCCGGTTGCTCATGCGCCGGGCATTTTTTAGTTCTACCCTACTCGCTGGCAGCCTCCTCGGCATAACGCATGGCCGCGTCAAAGTTGGAGAAAAACAGAACTGGCACATCCAGGGCAAATGTGTCCCGGATAGCAATTTGATTCGAATGATAGACGGACGGCTTTAGGACGATTAGCGTACGGCGCAGGTGGCGGTGCTTGAAGACATTTTCTTGTGCGATAAGAGCTTGCACATTTTCGACAGACTCAAACTCGCGCGTATCGGCTATCATGATGACTTTTCCTGCCGCACTGTCGAGCATCTGCTGCCGTCCCTTGACCATCTCGCGATGTTCCCGGTTCAGCAATATACCGCTGTAGGTTGCAATCAAAACGGGAAGCGTAGGATGCCAGGTGAGTTGAACAGGCATAGCTTACAATACCCCTTCTTAGTGCGTCGTCCAGAAATATGGTAAAACGTAAAGACGTAATCAAGCTAGAACAAAAACGCAACTAACCCTCTAACCAAAATAGTAAACTCTTGTAATAGGTTTTTTAAATAATGCAACAAAAAAGGGACAATCTGCCGATTGCCCCTTTGGGTTCTGCTAAAGTGACCTGTGAATAACGCGCCCGCGTTATTTGTCCTGCCGCCCCAAGAGTCCACCGAGCAGCCGACCTCCCAGGTAGAGCGCTCCACCGGTCGCCAATGCGCCAGTGAGCGCCATCTGTTTCACTTTTTCCGGCTCGACACCGGGCATCACCACGTGCCCATCCCCGTAATTCGCAAAGAGTTTGCCCCACTTGGTTTGGAGCGCCTCCTCAACGCGCTTGCGGCCTACAAACGGGTACCAGTAGTAATTATGGTACCAGTTGCTTGCCATGTAGCTCCACGGAACGAGCGGCGTCCGCAACAGCAGGCCTTCGAAGCCCTTCAGCCAGCCATGATAGATCATCTTCTGGCCCTTGCTGGCAAAAGTATCTTCTTGTATAAAGCCAAACCGTGGTATGTCTTCCAATCTGACACCCAACACCTCAATCTCTGCCGGATCGCCTATACCAAGCCCGCGCTCGTGGGCCAGCCGGATAAAGTCAAGGGTCATCGGATCGAAGCCCTGCAGATAGGCGCTCATCGCGTCAATAGCGACCTGATCAGCCGAAGCGAGCAGGATGTCTTTTTCATGAACGCGCATGGCGCGCGGTCCTGGGCCATCCCCGGCAAACGTGCCATCCATCACGGCGAAGATGCCTGTGTGGATGTCCTGCTGAATCTGGAGCAGGTCAACGACTGTTTCATGAATCACCGAATGAGTCCAGTGGCGCTTGCGCCCCAACAGGCCGCCGAAGGCGTTTTTCATCGCCCCGGTGATCGTCGTGAAAACGTGCGTTTTGACGGTGGGCAGGTGAATGATGTTCCGCCCGTAAAAGTCCTTCGGAATATAAACCCCTTCGGGATAAACGCGATCCAGCACCAGGAACGGCTGTTTGGGCTGGTAGCGAACCCACTCGAACTGCGGCTCATAAAGATGCCAGTCGGGAAGGCCGTATTTATCGGTGACGTATTTATGCTTGTTATTGGCTTCGCCGTCGCGCGCGTCTACCACGACGGTATCGTTATGCGCGGCAATCACCCGGTCATATCCGGCGGATTGCAGTTCCCGCGCGACTCCTTCGATCTGCCAGGGCGTGCTGGAACACGCAGGATACCAGGTATCCCACGAGATGTTGATTTTCAGCAGAGTTTCTTTGTCTTTGGGCAGCGCGTCCTGATATCCTGCCAGGCGCATCACCTCGCCAACGTCGGACACCACCGATTCGGGCGTGGTCTTGACGATGGCTACTTTGCCCTTGCCGGGAAAATCGACCATGAAGCACAATCCTCCAGTTTATTTTAAGGGTATATTAGCACACCGATCCCCGCTCCGCCAGAGCCGTCGGGTAATAGAAGGTGAAATGTTGTATAGTGAGGTGAAGCATACGGAATCGGAAGGAGGGTTTTGCATGGGATATAAAATCGAAGCTGCGCTGTCGCGGCATCCCAAACAGCACCGGAGAATTATTGTGACCGACAGCTCGCTGATCTCCCTGGCGGCTAAAGGACTGGATCACGAGGCCTTAACCCTCGCCCGCCAATAGGCTGTACGCCAGCCGGATGCGAGAAGCAACTCTCGTGTCCGGCGATCCGCAGTTAGGAGCCTCCCATGCCCGCCTTCATCCCTGGTCTTCAACTGAGCGGCCAATTTTACGCCGAAGCCGTGCGCCCTATTCTCGACGCCGAATTTCCCGGTTTGTCCCACACCGCCTGCCGGATTGGAGCCGGATCGGAAGTGCTGGGCTTTGATACGGAAATGTCCCGCGATCACGATTGGGGGCCAAAACTCGACCTGTTTCTGAGGATGAAGATCACGCGCGCAGCATGGAGATCGCCTCAACGAAATTCTGAGTCACCGACTGCCCCGCGCCTTTCTCGGATATTCGACCCATTTTGACGATGTGATCGAACCAACGGGGCAGGTGTCGAGTCTCAGCACGGAGAATGCTGATCAACCCATCCGCCACGGCGTCGCGATCACCACCCTGCCCCGTTTCTTCCGGTCCTATCTGAACTGGTCGCCGAATGTTGATCTCAGGGCGGCAGACTGGCTGACTTTCGCCTCGCATCATCTCGCTACCATCGCTTATGGCGCGGTCTACCATGATGATCTGGGTTTGCAGGCCATCCGCGATCAATTGGCCTTCTATCCGCGTGATGTCTGGCTCTACATGCTGGCGGCAGGCTGGCGGCGTATCTCCCAGGAGGAACACATGATGCCGCGCGCCGGATACGTGGGCGACGAACTCGGCTCGACGATCATGGGCAGCAAACTCGTGCGCGATAGTATGCGGCTGTGTTTCCTGATGGAGCGGCAGTATGCGCCCTACCCCAAGTGGTTCGGCAGCGCCTTTAAGCGGCTGGCCTGCGCGGACGAGTTCGCCCCCGTTTTGCAGCAGGCGCAGCAGGCCAAGACCTGGCAGGATCGGGAACAACACCTGAATGTTGCCTATGAAGCGCTCGCCCGCAAACACAACGCGCTCCACATTACCGATCCATTGCACACGACGGTATCGCCGTTTTTTGGCCGCCCGTTCCAGGTCATCTGGGGTGACCTGTTCGCGAACGCCATTCGCGCCGAGGTCAGCGATCCAACCATACGTATTCTGGCAAGCTACAAGCTGATCGGCAGCGTCGACCAGTGGATCGACAGCACCGACGCGCTCGATCCGCAACACCGCCTGATCCTGACGCACCTGTATTTGGGCGGCTAACCCCACCGGACGCAGATCACGGTTTTGTCGCCGTTCCCCAAATCAAAACGGTGGTAATAATCCTCGTACGACACTTCAAATGGCGTATCTGGCGGCAGTAAATTCTGCGCCATTCCATAGGCAAATCCATAGTTGATATCATCGGGATAGACGTTCTGGTGTGTGATACGGTAGAAGGTGTCATTGATTTTTTCAGTGGCGATCCGTCCGGCCTTCTGGTGATTGGTCTGAAAAAGGGCGTTCCACCCCTCAAGCATCTGGCCTAAAGACGCGTTTTTAAGTTCTGCGGGCCTGATGGCGTAGTCGGATAACTTCAAGCCGATAGCCGTCATAATATCGGCAATATCCGGGCGCGTCACCAGTTCATCAAGCACGGTCAGCCAGGGCTGTAGCGGATACCACTGATCGGGCCAGATATCATCCAGGCGGTGTTTCTGCAGCATTGGACGAAGTACCCTTGCTTTGAGGTTTTCCATGTAAGCGAGCATGATTTGGCCAATAACGAGCGTGTCAGGACTGCAAACGGCCCCAGGCATAGCCTCTTCCCCTACATCTATAGTTAAGATAGAATAACACCCCGCTATCTATCTTAAGCGAAAATTATCTTATCGTCAATGAAAATAGGTAGGGAGGAGAAGCGTTTTAGATCCGCCTGGTTTTATAGGGGCGTACGGGCTGTACGCCCCACATTGTCGCACGATTTACGGCACGGAGTCAGCCGTCGCGGTTGCTGACGGAGCCGGGGGTAAATTGCTGGCTGGCACAGCATCCGCCACGCAGCGGAATCCAATTGCGGAGGAAGCCGCCGTTGGTTCGGCGCTGCGGCGGTGTACCGAGCGCAGAAACAGCGGCCCGGTATCCCAACTGCCGCCGCGCAGCACCTTTTGCAGTCCGGCTTCGGGGCCTGTGGGATTGGCCTGCGGGGATCGCGTGTAATAATCGAAACCGTACCAGTCCGCGACCCACTCCTGCACATTTCCCGCCATATTGAACAGGCCAAACGCGCTGATCCCGTTGATGTAGTCCGTAACGGGGGATGTACCGCCCACGTTAGCCTGATTCGAGTTCGCCCGAATCGGATCAAACGTATCACCCCAGGGATAGAGCAGGTTTTGCGGGCCGCGCGCCGCGTGTTCCCATTCGGCTTCCGTTGGCAGGCGGCGATCAATCGAGCGGCAGTAGGCATCCGCGCCATACCACGTCACCCACGTCGCCGGGAGATTGTTCACGGACGGGTTGATAGCATAAGTCGTGCCATTAAAGACGATATAGCTGTTTTCCTCGTCGCCGTTCACCTGCGCGCACGCTTGGCCGGAGCAGCCATCTGCGTGGCTGTCTGGACCGAGCGAGTTCAAAAACTGCACGTACTGTTCCAGCGTGACTTCGTACAGTTCCATGCGGAAGCTGTCAACTACGACGGTATGTTCGGGAATTGAATCTGTCACCCAGGCAATATCGCAGGTCGAGCCATAGAGCGCGCATTCATCGACTGCCTGCTGCGCCTCTTCCGATGTCGTGCCCATCATAAAGGCTGCACCCGCCACATTGACCAGTTCAGTGGTGCGCACCACGACCGATGTTCCTGTCCCACCACTCGGGCGCGGCGTGTTCGTGGGCGGCGGGGAGGCCGCAGCCGTAACCTGCGCTTCGGCGGTCAGAGTCGCCAGCGCGTTGTTCATTTCTGCCTGATACGTTGCCGTAAGTCCGGCATTCGGCGTAGACGGGACGGCGGTTGCGGTCAGATCGAGCCAGACCTGTGTTTTCACGGGAATGGTAGGCGTTCCCTGTGCCTGCGGGCGGGCGGCGCTGGTCAGCACACCCAGGCTGAGCGCCAACACCAGCGCAACTCCGCTAATCATCCCATTTCTAATCATTCGACTGTGCATCATGAATCTCTCCTCACGGACACCAATACAATCCGCCCCCCACGCAGAGTATAGCGTTCTAGAGCCAGAACAAAAAAAGGGCGCGCGGCCCTCCTCCCAGAAAATAACGGTATGCACCCACGGAAGGGGCTGGGAGTCCCTTTAGTGGACTTTTTTGTTCTTTATAGCCGTAGGTTTCAACCTGCGGCGGCGAAGCGCGCTATTTTCATCCTGTTGTTGTGCCGCGCCCAGAGGGTTGGCTTGCTCCGCGGGAAACAACCAGCTTTTTAACTTATCTTTTCTCTTTGCTTTTCTTGGCGCTCTTTGCGTCCTGTGTAGATCATCGAAAGTCGTGCAATGAACGGTGTTTTCCCCTTCCCCCCGCGTGCTTGCGAAGCAAGCCAAGCTGTGGGGGAAGGGTGGCTGAACATGCTTTTCCGTTCAGCCGGGATGAGGGCCTGCCCGCGATCCGCAACGCTCATTCATCTCACAAAATTGCATTACTTTCATTGTCCTACTTCCGCGCTCTCCGCGCTGAAATCTGTTTGTTCTTTTACTTCTCTTTCTTTTCTCCGCGTCCTCCGCGCTCTCCGCGGTGAAATCTGCTTTTCTCTTTTTACCCTACCGTGCTATCTTCCCCCGCGATCAGAATCACCCTGAAACCCTGGTTCCCGGTGCGGCTGTCGGAGGGACGCGAATAGCGGAACGCAGCACGGATATTTTTCGCCTCGTCGGTCCACGATCCGCCGCGCAGCACGCGATCCGAACCGTAGAGCGCGCCAGCCGGATCCAGCGCCCCATCGAGCCAGTTGGCATAGGTGCTGTCGCTGTAGGTGTCGGCGGTCCATTCCCACACATTGCCGATCATATCCAACGCCCCGATCCACGACGCCCCGGAGGGATAGGATCCAACGGGCCCGAGTTCGGTATATCCATCGTTGGCGCTGCCGTCTTTCCACTCAAGCGTGCAGTTGACATCACAGAAATTGGCGCGAGAGCCGTTAAAGGCATCGCCCCAACTGTAGACCAGACTTTGCGGGCCACGCGCTGCATATTCCCACTGGGCTTCGCTGGGTAGGGTGCCGCCGAACCACTGGGCAAAGGCCACCGCGTCATTCCAGTTAACAGAGACCACCGGATAAGCATCATACTTGGGATCGTCATACATCCAGCGATCCGAGGGTGGACTGCATGCGCCATCCTGCACGCAGGCGCGGTACTGGTCGTTCGTAATTTCCGTCTCACTCATCCAGAACGGACTCAGGCAGATCTGGTGAACAGGCTGCTCGTTCGGTTGGCCGTCCGTGCTGCCCATCTGAAAGCACCCGGCAGGCGCATAGACCATCGGCACATCCACCGGGCGATCCTCAAAATCGCGCGTCATCGGCGTCCAGACAGTGTTCCCCGTGCCGGATGGAATAGCAGTAGGGGTACCCGACTCTGGCGTGTTGGGCGGAATGCCTGTCTGCTCCGGACCCGGTGTGGTTTGTCCCACTTCTTCTGTACCTACAGGCTGTGTTGGTGTGCGGTCCGTGTCCAGAACCGTTTCCACATCCTTATCGCTGTCCGGTTTGCCGCCGATCACTCCCGTCAAATAGAGCAGGAAGAGGCACGCGCAGGCCAGCGCCAGCAGCGCGAGTACGGCGCTCAGCGACCAGAACACGGGGATTGATGAACGGCGCGAGGGCGGAGGCAGATAACCGGGCGCGCGCTCAACGGGCGTGCTCCATCCCGGCTGGGGCCATGCCTGCTGTGGAGGTGGAGTCGTCGGCACCACAACGGGAGGCACAGGTTCGGCTGGCGTATAGCCCGCGCCCGCAACGGGAGCAGAAGCGGATGTCGCCTCCAGTGCCTCCGTGAAAAAAGCCGTTCCTTGGTGAGATCGATGGTTGATGGCAGCGGCAAAAGCGGCGGACATCGCGCTCACCGTCGGGAAGCGATCATCAGGAATCTTCGCCATCGCCCGTGCCAGCACGTCCGCGATACCTTCCGGCAAATCGGGCCGGATCGTATGCGGCGGGGCGGGAACTTCCGTCAGATGTTTGTGCATCATGGCGTAGGGTGTCGGCGCTTTAAAGGGCGGCTGGCCAGTCAGCAGCCCGTAGATCATCACGCCAACAGCATACTGGTCAGTCGCGGGGACAATGGCCTCGCCGCGCCACTGTTCGGGAGCCATATAGGCCGGGGTACCCATCGACATGCCGGAATTTGTCAAGGACTCGGCGGCTTCGAGCAGCTTGGCGATGCCAAAATCCATCAGGTAGGCGCGTCCCTGGTCATCAAACATGATGTTGCTGGGTTTGATATCGCGGTGGATCACGCCCCGTTTGTGGGCATAGTCGAGCGCGCTGGCAAGCTGTTTGAGCAGATCGGCAATCTCTCCCAGCGATGGCCCCGGCCCACCCGCATAGGCGCGGCGGCTGAACTCGTTCCGCCAGCGTGCCGCCGTTCAGCAGGCGCATTACCACGTAGCCAATGCCGCCCTGCACGCCGTAATCATAAATAGGGACGATATTGGGATGTTCCAGCGCAGCGGCCATTTCCGCCTCGCGGTTGAACCGTTCCATGTAGCCGGGCTGCTGGGCCAGTGCCGCCGACAGCACCTTGATCGCCACCTCGCGCCGCAAACTGGGCTGGAAGCCGCGATAAACGGTCGCCATACCGCCCAGTCCGATCTGCTCAAGAAGTTGGTACTGCCCTAAAGACGATCCCGAAAGATTTTGGACTTGATCCATTTTTTGTCAACCCATCGAGCCTATGCGCAAATATCTCCGCACTTTGTAAGGGCGCTCCTACCCGCTGACACTAAAGCCGAGTGTCACTTCAAGCTGCCCGTTAACATAAACTTCCACGAACCACTGCCCGGTTTCCCAGGCTACACTGGCATATTCCCAGTCCAGGCCGAGCAGATACGTCATACCGTCCTCGACATCACCTGCGCCCGCATCGTGCACCGCGCCGCTCGGTGAGCAGAACACGGCGGCAGCCTGGGCGGTTTTGGGGATATTCTGCGTCGTGAGGACCACGTTCAGATCGTCATCCGTCCTGAAGACGGTTGTTTCAGTCACTTCGCTCGGTGTCGAACCATCGCCCGCTGCGGTATAGGCCGTTTCGATCCGCGTGCTGCTGGTCCGCCCGACTACGGCATTCGCGCCCGACTGGCACGCGTTCGCCATATAACCGACACCTGCCTGGGTTGCGGCGGAGTTGGTGCGACAAAGGCGGGCGTGGACGTGGGAACCGTCGGCATCACAAAGGCCTGGGTGGCCATAACTGTGGGTTGGGGCAGCACGCCTGTCGATGAAGCCGCGCTCACGGTCACGCCGATCTGAAATTCGCCGGACGTTTGCATCGCTGACTCTTCGTATCGCCCCACGTGCAGCGAGGCCGGACCTTGTGCCCGGAATACCAGTTGCAGCAGCGCCGCATCGTCCATCGTCGAGGCTTGCGCCAGCAAATTTCCCTCTGCATCCAGGGCGCTGATCTGCGGCGGCAGGTCGCCAGAAAGTCGCATCCAGGTGATCGAGACGAGGTCGCCGGGGTTGGCGGTGATCTGCCAGATAGCCTCAGCCGCGCCGGGTTCTAACTGCCCGGTCACGACGCTGCCATCCGCCAGCACGTCACCGCCCGTCGTCTCAGGGGCAGGCGTGGGGCTGGGTTCTCCGAATAGGCCCTCCGTCAGACCACCGCCGCTACCGGGTGTGGGAGACGGCGCTATAGTATGCCCCGCACTGCCAAAAACCCCCTCGGTCAGAGTGGTGGAGTTCGCGCCGCCAGGATTCGCCCCGCCGCCCGATGAAGCCGAGGTATCGGCAGAATCACCCTCAGCGGCGGCTGGCGCGGCCTCCGGCCCTGTCAGGGTGAGCATAAAGGTTCCCGTCGTGACCCGCATGCTCGGATTATCCAGGCGGCAGGCGGCGATGGTGTACCAGTCTGTCGCCGGAAGGGTCGCTGTCAGGAGGGGATCGAGCCCGCCCTGGGGCCGGTCATCGTTGGAGGTCAGCGGATCGCTGCTGTTTTGCTGGTAAAGCCACAGCACACCGTCCAGCCCGCCGGACGTGCGCGTCATATCAATCTGGATCGGATCGCCAATCGTCCCCTGGAACCAGTAATACTGGCAGGCATTGCTCTCATCAATGGTCCCGGAAAGCGTATCACCATAGGCAATCTGCTGCCCGCTCTGAAGCGGCGGAGACGCTTTGGCTCCCGCCAGCCCTGAAATAAGAACGGCAGAGAATAATGCAATAACAATCAGCGCGCGTTTGAACATGGCACCCATCCTTTCATTTGTTTCCAGTATAGCCGATCCCGCCAAAACGATGGTACTCGTTTACGTGCTGCGAAGTCCTGTGTTATAATTCGCGCTGCATGGCTGACGACCTGGAGTTTATGATGCGCCATTACCAGCGGCTGGATACCATCACGTATAACGACGCCAATGACACAATTTTAGTTTCATCTGGCCCACCTGTCGAAGGTAAACCAACCCTCTGGTTGGGGCGCGAAGGTCTCTATTTCAGTGTATCGGCAGGCTATGGCCCGCTCGAAGTCGCTCTGCGCCCGCGCGCCCAGGACTTGATCACCTGCCTGTCGCAGCTCCGCCCAACCGAACGGGTAGCGGCGACGCGGCTGGTTGGGACCGGGCAGGCGCAGCTTGAACTGGGGCTGACGATGGAAGGCGAATTGTTGATCCGCACGGCGATTGTGGCCGATGCGACAGGTTATTTCGCCATCAATATGCTGCTGGCAAAAAACGCGGCAGCCGAATTATTGCAGTGGTTGGGGGTGCGGCAGCCCGCCGTACCCTGATATTCCGGCTGCGGGGAGAGTGCCGAACCGCCGATTGTTGGATCGCCGCTAGCGGCGTGTAGGGGCGCTGCTTGCCGCGCCCTCCGCAACAAATCAAAGGTTCAGCCACCGAAGGGGCAAGCGAGATCGTCCGTTGACTGCGGCGCTCGCGAATCTCTCAGGTCCAGATACCCGCAGACCGCGCACCTCTGGAAAGCGCGCCCACGCTGGCGCGCGCCGACGGGGCAACCCTTGGAGGCAACTCTTGCCGCTCTTGTAGGGGCGCTGCTTGCCGCGCCCAAGGGGAATCTCTCAGGCCATTCCGACAGAGGCAAACAGTCGTCTCGACCTGTTTGCCTTTTTTCTTTGTGTTTTCTTTTGATAGGGAAAGGATTTTTTGATCATGGCTAACTGGAAAACCCCCGATGGTTACAAGTACACCGAAAATGACGAATGGATCAAGGTCGATGGCGGTAAGGCCAAAATCGGCCTGACCGATTACGCGCAGGATCAACTGTCCGACCTCGTTTTTGTCGACCTGCCCGAAGTCGGCAGCACGGTGACCAAGGGCGAACCTTTCGCCACCGTCGAGAGTGTGAAGGCCGCCTCGGATGTCTACGCCCCGGCCAGCGGCGAAGTCGTCGCCGTCAACGAAGCGCTCAATGACAAGCCGGAACTGATCAACAGCGACGCCTTTGGCGACGGCTGGATGGTTGAGATCAAGGTCAGCAGCCCCGCCGAACTGAACGATCTGCTCGACGCGGCAGCCTACACCAAACACTGCGAAGCCCGCGCCTGAGGGTCCCTTCCCCCGGCCCAGCGCACCAACGGGCGGGGTTCGTAGGGGGGCGGCAGCGTCCCCCTCAAAAGTCTGATTGCGAGAGTTGATGGTCCGAATAACTGCTTTTTATTTGATCCTGGTCTGTGCCCTGGTGGCCTGCGGGAACAGCGCCGATCCAAAGACAAATCCTAACGCCAACGCACCTGTCGTGATTGTGCTCAGTGCCACGCCAATTCCAACCGTTCCCGCCACTTCAACGGTTGTGCCTACCGTCACCCCAACCGCCCTGCCGATGGTCGGGCCGGGTATCCACCTGATCGTCAGGGATATCAACGACGACAATAATCTGGCTGAATCGCTGGTCGCGGCTGTGCCCGCAACCTGGCTTGCCCCCGATGGTTGACGGCAAAGTACAATCTGACGATCACCATCTCGAAGCAAAGCCTGACCCCTTGCGAATTCGGCGCTGCCGGACAAACGTTTGTAACCCAGACCCGCGCGGTTGTTACCGTCACCACCGATCTGCGGAAGGGTACGGTACGCGTCGGCGATCCTATGGTGGTGTCCGGGCAGGAACAGCCATGCAGCGCGGTATTGGTACAGGGCACAGGTTTACCCGACGCCACGAATGTGCTTTACGAACC
Organism: uncultured Chloroflexia bacterium; assembly: GCA_963753545.1. GTDB lineage: Bacteria > Chloroflexota > Anaerolineae > Aggregatilineales > Aggregatilineaceae > CAVWCQ01. Next base: position 1,189,341 of record CAVWCQ010000008.1, on the reverse strand, counting down.
GGAATCCACGGTTTCCACCTTTACCGCGTGGTTATTTGAGGCGCTCAAAACAGATCCCGTTTTTGCCGATAGAACACCGATCCTGCTGCCCCATGCCCAGGGAGCGGTAGACGGGCGTTTCAGCCCGGACGGAACCCTGATCGCGACACGGGGGCAAGACGGTATCATCCTGTGGGACGCCAAAACCGGGGAAGCACGGCACAGCTTTGGCAGACAGCACGATCAACGCGATGGAGTTCACCCCCGACGGCAGGTATCTGCTGACCTGCGGCATCAATTCATCCGATATCCTCCGCTGGAACACATCCACTGGCGAACAGGATGTTTCCTACAGTTTGTCGCTGGACAGCGCCGCGAGGTGGATGAAGGTCAGCCCCGCTGGCAGCCGGATTGGGACCATCGATCAGGACCTTCACCTGCGCCTGTGGGATGCGGCAGCCGGAACCCCGGCGCAGCAGCTCGTCGAAGATTTTCCTATCGCCAGCGCCGCGTTCAGCCCCGACGGAACGCGCATCGTCACTGTACCGTACTGGCAGCCCGGCCCAACGGATGCCTCGGTCGTCGTAACCGATGTCATGGTCTGGAATGTGGCTTCCGGCGAGAAACTGCTCACCCTGGACTCCAGTACCGACGCGATGTTTACGCCCGACGGCAAGCACATTCTGACGCTCTCTCGTGATGGAGAAGTCTTGGTCTGGGACGCCGCGACAGGCGCGCAAGGAATCCACCTGCCGGTCTACCTGTCTAGCTTCCAGTGGAATGTTTATGTCAGCCCCGACAGCCGCGCGCTGCTGTTAACCCAGTCGAACCAAACCGGGCAACTGACCGTTCAAGTCTGGAGTCTGGAAACAGGTGAGCCGGTCTACCAGCAGACCGATCAGCTTGACGTGCGTTTAACGCGCTTCAGCCTCGACGGGCAAAATCTGATCGTGGCGGGGGCCGACGGAACGCTGCGCGTCTGGAATATCGCCGCCAAAACGGAACGCCTGATCGGGGAAAACACGCTGGCCCCGCTCAGCATGGATATCAGCCCGGATGGGCAGCAGGTGGTCACAACCAGCAGCGATGGGCTGGCCCGCTTATGGGCCATTCCTACCGATGAATGACATCGTTTCAATTGTCAGTTTTTTTGAGGAGTTACATCAAGCATGAGCTACATTCCGCATACCGACGCTGACCGCGAGGTCATGCTCAAAGCGATTGGCGTGCAGTCGTTGGACGATCTGTTCGACGCCGTGCCCGCCGAGGCAGCGCTTCCCCAAGCTGGACCTGCCCAAAGGCCTCAGCGAGATGGAAGTCGCCTGGGACATGAACGGGCTGGCCGCGGCGAACGTCTCCGCCAACGACCTACGCCATGTTCCTGGGCGCGGGCGCCTACAACCACTACATTCCCAGCGTCGTCAACCATATGCTGCTGCGCGGCGAATTTTACACCGCCTACACGCCCTACCAGCCCGAACTGAGCCAGGGCACGCTGCAAGCGATCTTCGAGTGGCAGAGCATGATCGCCCAGCTCACCGGCATGGAAGCCGCCAACGCCAGCCACTACGACGGCGCGACCAGCCTTGGCCGAAGCCGTGACCGTCGCCAATGCCCAGTTCCGGGGCAAACGCAACAAGGTGATCCTCAGCCCCAGCGTTAACCCGCAGTATCGCGCCGTCGCCCGCACCTATCATCAGGGCAGCGGCATGAAATTCGTCGGCGACAAGGGCAACGCGACCATCGCCGATCTGATCGACATGCTGGACGACGACACGGCGATGCTCGTCGTGCAGCTACCCGAACTTCTTCGGGCAGATCGAAGACTTCACCGGGCTGGCAACAGAAGTCCATAACGCGGGCGCGCTGCTGTGCATGGTCGTCGATCCGATTGCGCTCGGCCTGTTGAAAACGCCGGGCGAACTCGGCGCGGATATCGTGGTGGGCGAAGGCCAGCCGCTCGGCATCCCGCTGAGTTTCGGCGGGCCGTACCTGGGCTTCTTCGCCACGCGCAAGAAGTATGTCCGCAAGATCGCCGGGCCGCATCGTGGGCGAAACGCTCGATAAGCATGGGCGCCGCGCCTACGTCATGACGCTGCGCCCGCGCGAGCAGGATATCCGCCGCGAGAAAGCGACCAGCAACATCTGCACCAACCAGGGCCTGATGGCGCTGGCCGCCTGCGTCTACCTGAGCGTGATGGGCAAACACGGCCTGCGCAACGTCGCGGAACTGTGTTATCACAAGGCGCACTACGCCGCCGACGCAGATCAACGATACTCGACGGCTTTACAGCGTCGATCTGAGCAAGCCGTTCTTCAAGGAATTTGTCGTGACCTGCCCCCACCCGGTGAAGGAACATCAACGAGTACCTGCTCGAAGAATGGGGCATTATCGGCGGTTATGATCTGTGGCAGGACTACCCGGATCGCACGAACCAGATGTTGATTGCCGTGACCGAAATGAATACCAAGGACGAGATCGACGCCCTGGTTGAAGCGCTGCGCCACTACGAGACTGACCAGCACGAGCACCACCAGCACTAGGATGTAATCGCGATGACTGAAGAGACAACGACTTTGACCCTCAATAACGGTTCGTCAGCAGCTCCCAAGCCGCTGGAACCGCTGATCTACGATCTGGGCGCGCCGGGCCGCATAGCGGTGTCGACCGCTGCCCGATCTGGACGTGCCGGAATCCGAAGCTGCCCGAGCATCTCCTGCGCGCCGATCTCGATCTGCCCGAAGTGAGCGAGATGGACGTCGTGCGCCACTTCGTGCGCCTGAGCCACTTGAACTATGCCATCGACACGGGCTTTTACCCGCTGGGCTCGCTGCACGATGAAGTACAACCCCAAGATCAATGAAGATATGGCCCGCCTGCCCGGTTTCGCGCAGCTCCATCCCGCTGCAGGACGCCGAGCAGCGTCCAGGGCGCGCTGGCGCCTCATGTTCCAGGTTGCAGGAATGGCTGGCGGAAATCAGCGGCTTCCAGGGTGATCAGCTTGCAGCCGGCCGCCGGGGCGCAGGGCGAATTCGCCGGAATCCTGATGATCCGCGCCTATCACATCGCCAACGGGCGAACCGCACCGCACCAAGATCATCGTCCCCGACAGCGCGCACGGCACCAATCCCGCCACGACCTCGATGGCTGGCTTGCAAGTGGTCGAACTGCCATCCGACGCGAACGGCGACGTGGACCTGGACGAGCTGCGCAAGGTCTGCGGCGACGATATCGCGGGCATGATGATCACCGTGCCCAATACGCTCGGCGTGTTTGAGCGCAATATCAAGCAGATCGTCGAGATCATTCACGGCTGCGGCGGCCTGATGTACATGGACGGCGCGAACATGAACGCGCTGCTGGGCGTCGCCAAGCCCGGCGAACTCGGCTTCGACGTGATGCACTACAACCTGCACAAGACCTTCAGCACGCCGCACGGCGGCGGCGGCCCCGGCAGCGGCCCGGTCGCGGTGAGCGAGAAACTGATGCCCTTCCTGCCCGGCCCGATTGTCGTCAACGGTCGGAAGAAGGCGACGATCGGAAGACTGCCCCGCTCTACGGCTGGACGATGCCGGAAAAGAGCATCGGGCGGCTGAAGGCGTTCCACGGCAATTTCGGCATGCTCGTCCGCGCCTATGCCTATATTCCGTCTCACGGCGGCGACGGGCTGCAACGCCATCACGCAGCATGCCGTGCTGAACGCCAACTATATCCGCGCCCGCGCTCAAGGACGATCTACCCGATGCCCTATGATCGCATCTGCGGGCATGAATTCGTCTGCTCGAAGGGCACTTGGAAGGACGCGGAAGGCATCCACGCGCTGGATATCTCCAAGCGGCTGATGGACTACGACATCCACCCGCCGACCAACTACTTCCCGCTGATCGTGCCGGAAGCGCTGCTCATCGAGCCGACCGAGACGGAGACGAAGGAAGCCTGCGACGACTTTATCGACGGCTGATGCAGCCATCGCACAGGAAGCGCACGAGAACCCGGATCTGCTGCACGACGCGCCGCACAACACGCCCGTCGGGCGGGTGGACGATGTGCGCGCCGCCAAGCAGCTGGTGCTGTGCTGCCGCCCCACAATGGGCGTCCTAAACGAGTAACCCATTTCCGTAGGGGCTGGGCTTGCCCTGCCCAATAAACAAAAAATCAGGGGCGACTTCCACAGCGGAAGTCGCCTTATATTTTTCCTACTTATACACTACTCCCGTTCAAACCTGACATTGTTCTGAAATAATCCATCTAAAGACTTGACATTGTTAGATTCATAAGGGATAATACTTATCAGAGATGGTAAGTGGGGTGAATGCATCATGTCAGACAACGATTTCCTTTGTCTTGGGCTCAAGCGTCTTTGGTGGGATACGTTTAGTCAAACTGCGCAATGGAAGTCACCTGCTTCAGCTATTGGTTATAAAACTCTCAAGACACTCAAAAAACAAGTACAAAGATTCGGCAACCATCCTTTTGATTACTTGTTTCGCTGTGCCGAATACTTTGATTCAATTTCACGTGACTATACCGCTAGAGATAATTCTTCAGGATACAGCATCGAAGGGTTTTCACGAATAGCGATGGAGTTTAATGGAAACAAGCGAGCAATGAGTTTGGCTCATGATGTTGCAGGCCAGCAGTTTTATGCGCTTGATCAGAGACAAAATTTATCAATCGATAATCATCGCTCTCAGATGACCAGAAATTATTTTGAGAGCGTTTATTTTTCTATGTATGAAGCACCTGCCAAAGAAAGAGAAAATCAACTCCATGCTATTCCTGTGAGAGAGATATGGAATCATCTGGATGAAATTCGCCCCTATGTGATGAGTGAAATCAATCATTTTACTGAGGGCCTTATGAACATGCAGCCCCCTGATGTGAACAAACTTAGAATGCCGCCTAAACCCAAACTAGGCTATGACGATAACTGGCTAAACGAAACGATTGGGCTAAAACACTAAGAAGGCGCAAATGTTACCAGTGGACTATGTATATAAGGTTCCTGAATTACAGGATGGCTGGAATCGCATTCAATGTATCAACAATCAGAAAAAAACTGATTATTATTTTCTGTTCAAATATCAAATAGAGGGGGCTTTTGTAAACGAGCCTCCCGAAAAAGCATCTATTGCGTTTGATTTGTTAGATATAGGTACGCTTATTTATGTGATAGATTGGAAGTCAAAACGTGTTAGGGACGAAAGTTGCCATATTCACCTATCTATCCCTGTACGTAATCCAGATGTATTCTTAGAGCGATCAGCATATAACCACCTTTGTGAAACCTTATATTGGTTTACGGGCGATTATTGGTCTTTTGATTTTCCATCACGTTCAGGCTCAAAGCGCTCATTTAGAATCTAAAACCAGCCTGCTCCCAATTGCAGATAAGGAAGTGCTGCTTTGGAGTGGCGGCCTGAATTCATTTGCCGGATTATGCAATCAACTTCTAAACGCACCATCATCCAGACATTTTATGCTTGTTGGGACTGGAAGCAATGATTTTATTCATGGCAAACAAGAATCTTTAGCGAATGAACTAAAACGGTTATTTACTGGACAAATTGAACCTATACAAATACCTATTGAAACGCAGAAAGAAGCTCGGATTCCTCTTAATAAGATGTTTCGTATTCGCGGCTTCACTTTTATGCTTATTGGGGCTGCGATTGCTTATTTAGAAGGACAGCGCAAATTATCAGTATATGAAAATGGGATTGGAGCAATCAACCTGCCACTAAGCAAGGCAGAAGTAGGACTTGATCACTCAAAAACGGTTCATCCCTTATCCCTACATCGTGTGGCTCAAATTGTATCTAATGCGACTGGTGAAGAATTCGTAATAAATAATCCTTTCCTTTTTCAAACCAAATTCAGATGTGCCAGATAGTGAAAACTGATCCTAAATTACTTTCGTTAGCTTTTCAAACCGTTACTTGCGACAAAAGCCTCATAAGAAAATCAGACAATGTGGGATTTGTACGTCTTGTCTCCTGCGCCGCCATGCTCTAGCCGCCGCAGGGATAACGGATCGCACGCGCTATATAGTCATGGACCCAAAACAGGAAAATAAATACCTCGAACTAAAAGCAATGGCTCAACAATGTCTCAGGTTAGAGAATTTGTTAAGCTCTGATAATCCCTGGTCTGCCCTTTGCAGTGGTTGCCTTACTTTTAGAGATATAGAAGCTAGATTTTCAGTTAAAGAGAAGCAAATACCAGAAAAAATTCTCAACTTATATCGAACTTATGTGAGCGAGTGGGAAAATGCAGATAGTATCTTTTTTAAAGCAATTAACGATTGGAGAACTCTATCTTGTAGGATGGAGTGATGACCTATGAATGGCAGTATTTTAGAAAACATGAACAGGGCTGAATTGGGCGCTGAGCTTAAAAAAGCGCGTGAGCAGCGGGGTCTCAAACAACAAGATGCCGCAGAGATGATCGGTGTGTCTCGAACGACAATTGTTGCCATTGAAAAAGGTGAGCGGCGCATCAAATACAGTGAACTCATCAAGCTTGCGCGTGCCTATGGTCGCTCTGTGAGTGATTTTGTTAGTCAAGAGCGCCCCAAAAGTACGCCCTTTGAGCCTCAATTCCGCTCAACCTATAGAAACGCTAATTTACCAACGATTGATGCAGAAGCTCTCAACCAATTGGAAGAACTCTCAAGAAACTACGTTGAACTTGAACGTATTAGAACAATCCAATGAGCTTTAACTATCCCCCTACCGACAGATACCAATCTGTGGGGAGCAGGATAGAGCAGATGGCGGAGAATCTTGGCGACCCAGGAACGAACTCGTCTCGGATTAGGAGATGGCCCAATTCCCATTCTTCGTAATATACTGGAACAGGAAGTAGGACTACAAAATCTTCTATCTGAAATTAAGGCCTTCCGATATTTATTCTGCTGTATACATATTCGATAACGAACTAGGGGGCTGTTTAGCAGTTAATAGTCTCCATCCCGTAGAACGGCGTAGATGGTACTCTTTTCCACGAATACGCCCACTTTTTAGCCCATAGATATTCACCTGATATGTTGGATGAAGTCTACTATCAGCGATTACCTGAACGCGAACGATTTGCAGATGCTTTTGCCCGCTATTTTCTAATGCCAACTTCAAGTCTGATCAGGCTGATTGGCACTGAAACATAAAAAGAACGGATATTTTTATCTTTGCAAACTACTTTGGCGTATCTGTGGAAGCAATAACGCGTCGATTAGAAGATATGAAATATGTTCAAGCGGGAACTTGGGATGAAATAAAGCTGCGCGGAGTACCAATTCGAGCGGTCCAGGAACAGCTTTCACTAAAACCCTTCTCGGATTAAGAAGATAAACTGCCCGTGCGTTATCAGTATTTAGCTATTGAAGCCTTTGAAAATGAACTGATCACGGAAGGGCAATTAGCTCGGTTTCTACAAGTAGATCGAGTAGAGGCCAGAGAGCTGGTTGAGAGTTTAAAGGCTCTCAAGGGTATCTAGCCTGTTCGCATCTGAGGAAATGTATGGCAAGCCAATACGCTGTTCAGCGACCGTATCTTCTGCTAGATGCTTGTTGTGTGGTAACGCTTTATGCGTCTGATCAGTTTCAAGAAATTCTGAAATCGTTTGGGGTCGGTACCGTAATCGCCCTGAATGTTAAGAGTGAGGCAATGGTTATTCGCGTATCGGAATCAGAAAAACAGCGAATAGACTTAGAAGCGTTTATCAATAGTGGGCTGATTAGTGTTGTGGATATCAATCTAGAGAACGAAGACAGAGTCCGATCTGTTTGTTGATTTATTGGCTTCATTAGACGATGGGGAAGCAATGACTGGGGCTATAGCCATTTACCGAAATTGGGCTATGGCGACGGATGATAGAAAAGGAATCCGAGTAGTACAACAGTATTCTCCCCAAACGCAAATACTCACAACTCCTCAATTAATCCACCTTTGGGTAGATAACGCGCTCCCCAAACGAAGCATAGTTGCCGAGGCATTAAAGAACATTGCTTTTAGAGGAAGATATAAAATTAGAGAAGAGCACCCTTTATACAATTGGTGGCATTCTTTTTGAGAGTTTCTACTCCTCAAAGTACAAAAATATTCCCCCTCTCCCCGCGATTTCTGCGCGGGAGAGAGGCAAGCTGAACGCATGCTTTTCGCGTTCAGCCGAGGTGAGGTGTCTTACCCCTCCTCGTAACTCTGATACCCGCCTGGACTAAACTGCGTAAAGGTGAGCACATACGTCTTGCCATTATACTGAGGGGCAAAGACCGCCCATTCCCCGCTGTGTAGGCGGTACAGAGACACACCATTGGCCTCCGCTACGAGAGCGTTGCTGTCAGGAGTTTCCGGCGCATGGGCGATGTCTTCCGGGCTAACCACCAACAACAGCGCGCCGCTGTCCGAATAAATGACCAATCCCATTTCACCGTTTACAGGGTGCGGATAGACGGCCACCGGAGCAGCCGCGTCATTGTTATTGATGCGCCCATCGCTAAATACCGGCCCCGGCAGCACAGATGCTTGCTTTGCAGGGCTGGGGCAGCCTTCAACACAAATATCGCCCGGTCCTGAGAAGGTGAAGCGGTAATTGAGAGGCAGCGCTTCGCATGTGGTGATGTGAAAATAATAGGTTTGGCCCGCGGCAAGAAGCTTTGGATGACTGATTCCATCGTTACCTGCCACTAGTTGTCCCAAAACAGGACCTGTTGTGGCCGTATTGATGTCGATAAACCACCAGTTCGCACCTGTGAAAGCAGGCAAGAGATTGGACGGGCTGTAGTTACCGGATACGGAAACGGTGAATGGCTTTGAATCAAAATGACAGGCTGTTCCAGGCGGTACAGGATCACTGGCATCCACGATCCCGCTAACGCTCACCAGTGTTGCCGCACGAACGGTAGCTGCTGGATATGTGATAGGTACGGCTGCGATCAGTGCGAGGATAAGAAGGGCTGAAAATTTCCTAAGCATGACTTCCCCCTGTTGCGCGTAAATACACATGCAGAATATAAACAACCTTCGCCGAATCAGGGAGCCAATTTTGAAGATGCTCTTCTGAAAATTCGTACTTAAGGTTCAACTTTAAAGGAGTATTTTCAGCCCCACTCTCGTGCTATACTGATCATAGCGCCTCCCCTCTCCCCGCGATTTGTGCGTGGGAGAGGGGCCGCCGCCAAAGTAGTCCCACCGTTAGAAAACAGTTAGTTGCCAGCCGTTTTAGGGGGGGTATCAGAATCGCCACGAGAAGAAATGGTCCAAATAGTGATCAACTAATTTTTCACGAAGGTTAGAATACGGGGAAAACGCCCCTGAAATGAGGTATCTGACAGCATTCTTAAGATGTCGATGAAACGCCCTGAAGTGATCAATAACTGGCCCAATTCGCTCATTTACCCACCAAAATAGGCACTTTTCCTGTCTTTTTCTTGATTTTATTTCTTTGCGCTCTTTGCGTTCTTTGCGGTTAAACTGTTTTTAATCTTTTCCCCGGATCAGCGCCCGCACAGCCGCTAGCGCCTCCTCCGGCTCATAGACTCGGATGCCGCGCATAGGCAGGGTGATGCCCGTGTCCGCCAGCAGTTCCCGCAGCAGTTCGACGAACACGCCGGGGCGCTCCTGCTCGTGGTCCTGTTCCACGCCGCACGCCGGGGACCCGTTGATCCCGATCACGCCGAGAACCTCAAACCCGTGCGCCCGGTATTCCCCGACCTGGAAGACAAGATCGTTCGCCAGGTCGTGGCAGACCGCCCGGGCCGGACCCCGGCTCATCAGCCGCCCCACGCGTGCGTCTTCCTCGTCCACCGTCGCCTCGGTCTCTCGCTCGGCCTGCCGGGCCAGCCCCAGGCAGATTAACTCAGGGCACGGCATCTGGATGATCCCCACGCCCGCCTCGATCAGCGCCGCCAGCACGTTCGGCACCGCGCCGGGATAATGGGCGCAGCGGTCGATCTTCGCGTTCTGGTTCAACACGCAGTGCGCGACCAGGATCACACGTTTGCTTCGCTTGTCGTCAAACATTATTTCCTCACGGGGATCTGAATTTCGGTCACAAAGCTGGCCGGGTCGCCGTCCGGCTCGAAGTGCAGATACACCTCGCGTGACGGCCCGTCAATCGTATAGCCGCCCACCTCGATCCAGCCGAGCAGCGCCCCGTATGCGCTCCCGAACTCCTCGAAGGGGCCGCTGTGCACCACGCAGGCCATTTGCTCAGCGGCGGGCAGGTCCGCCACGCGGATATCCTCACTCGGCGCGAGTCCTCCCATCACCGGGATTGCCGCCTCGACCTGCAGATCAGTCACCTTGTTGGCCTCCATCTCGTGATAGAGCGTCAGGGCCGGGCCGCTGCACACGGCGTTCTGCTCGGTCACGTAGGACCACAGCCGCCCATAGAGCGGTCCCAGCACCTCCCCGATCACTTCCAGGTTGGGGGCCACATCGCGGATCGAGGCGACACAGAAGGCGTCGACGCGCTTCACGATCACGTCATAATCGGGCAGCCGCCCCTCCTGATCGATCTGGCGCAGCCGGGCCTCGACCCGTTCCAGCCGGGCGCGCTCCTCCTCCACAATCTGGCGCAGTTCCGCCCGTTTGAGCCGCAGCATCCCGCGAATATGGTCGGCGGGCATGCCCTGCTCGAGCAGCAGCGTGATCTGATCGAGCGACAGCCCCAGGTCCTTCAGCGCCAGAATCCGGTTGAGGCGCGGCAGTTGGTCGAGCGTGTAGTAGCGGTACCCCGTAAAGCGGTCAATCTGCGAGGGCCGCAGCAGCCCGATCTCGTCGTAATAACGCAGCGCCTTGACCGATACGCGGCTCACCTTCGCAAAATCCCCAATCTTCAGCATCAGCCTCTCTCTTGCTTTTCCTTATTTCTTTTCCTTTGCGCTCTTTTCGCTCTTAGTATGCAGCGCAAGAAACCGGAAGAAAAGTGTCATGTTCTTTTATAAAATTGGTCCTGTATGGATCGATCACAATCGAACAACTGGTCGTATAATAGCAAGGTTGCTGGTTGAATTTGGCATGAGGAATACCATGAACCATTCAAGTCCAGGCACTCCCCCCTCTACCCTCAGATTAGTTGTCGCCTTCGCGGCAGTCTATATCATCTGGGGATCAACCTATCTCTGCATCCGCTTCGCCATCGATACGATCCCGCCGCTGCTCATGGCTGGAACTCGCTTTCTCATCGCTGGCAGCCTGATGTACGGCTGGATGCGTTTCTACAAGCATACCCCGGCTCCGACGCGCATCCAATGGCGAACCATGATTATCGTCGGCGGGCTGCTGCTGGTCGGCGGTAACGGCGGCGTGACCTGGGCCGAACAGAAAGTCCCCTCCGGGCTGGCCGCGCTGATGGTCTCTGCTGTCCCGCTCTGGATCGCGGTCGTCGGCTGGATCGCCTTTGATCATGTCCGGCCTACCAGCCGCATGGCGCTGGGGCTGCTGGCAGGTCTGGCAGGGGTTGCGCTGCTGGTCGGCCCAGCAAATCTGTCGGGCGACGACAGCCTCAGTCCGGTGGGCACGCTGGCCCTGCTGGGAGCAACGCTGTCCTGGTCCATCGGCACGCTTTATTCGCGCCGCGCCCCCCAGCCGGACAACCCCCAGCTTTCAACGGGCATGGAAATGCTGGCGGGCGGCATCATCCTGACCCTGGTCGCCACCCTGCGCGGCGAATGGGCCGATCTGAACTTGGGCGCAGTCTCGCTCAAATCGGCACTGGCCCTCGGCTATCTGACAATATTTGGCTCGATTGTCGCTTTCACCGCCTATGTCTGGCTGCTGCGCCACACGACGGCGGCCCGCGCGACGACCTACGCCTACGTTAATCCGGTAGTGGCGCTCATCCTCGGCTGGGCACTGGCAGATGAAGCGCTCTCCCCCCGCACGCTGATCGCCGCCGCGATTATCATCGGCTCGGTTGTCATCATCACAACCTCCAGCACGGCTCAGCCCGCCGCGTCGGCCCCTGCTCCCGAAAAACGACCTGTTCCCGAACCGTTCCCGGCAGAGATTGGCGCGGATCGCTGACCGCCCAACCGCCTCAATTTGGGATAGAATAATGCTCTGACCACTACTGGGAGGAGCATTTTTTATGAAATATTTTGTTACCGGGGCTACCGGATTTATTGGTGGAGAAGTGGCGCGCCAGCTTCGCGCCGCCGGGCATGACGTCGTCGCGCTGGTACGCTCACCTGAGAAGGCCCAGAAGCTATCCGACCTGGGCATCAAACTGCACAAAGGCGATATCACCGACCGGGAAAGCCTGCTCGATGGAATGCAGGGCACGGACGGCGTGTTTCATCTCGCCGCGTGGTACAAGGTCGGCGCGCGCGACAAGAGTCCGGCTTACCCGATCAACGTGGAAGGCACACGCAATGTGCTGGAAACCATGCGCGATCTGGCGATCCCCAAAGGTGTTTACACCAGCACCGTCGGCGTCTACTCCGATACGCATGGGCGCGTCGTGGACGAGTTGTACCGCATCGAGGGGCCGTTTATCAGCGAATACGAGCGTACAAAGTGGCTGGCCCATTACGAAGTCGCTCAGCCGATGATGCGCGCCGGGCTGCCCCTGGTGATTGTCCTGCCCGGTATGGTCTACGGCCCCGGCGATACCAGCAATCTGCACGACCTGTTGCTGATGTATGTGCGCCGCCGCCTGCCTGCCGCCCCGCGCAGGACCGCGTTCTGCTGGTCGCATGTCGAAGATACGGCACGGGCGCATCTGCTGGCAATGGAAAAAGGCAAACCGGGCGAGGAATATATCATCGCCGGGCAGGTCTGCACCTTTGTTGACGCGCTGAAGCTTGGCGAACGAATCACCGGCATCCCCGCGCCCAGGATTTTGCTGCCTCCTGGGCTGATCAAAGCAGCGGCGGGCATGGTGCGTCTGCTGCAAACGGTGATTCCTCTACCGGACAGCTACCGCGCTGAGACGCTGCGCACGATTGCGGGTAACACCTACACCGCGTCGAATGCCAAAGCGCAGCGAGACCTGGGTGCATCATTCCGCCCTCTCGAAGAAGGTCTCCGCGAACTGGCAGACAACGCGCTGGTGGAAATTGGCAGCAAATAGCAGTCATAGCCGGATCAAGCGGCTTTATGCGGCGGCAGGTATTCTACTGCTCAACACGCTGCTGCTCTGTGCCTGCATCGAAGGGGTTGCATGGCTGATCCTCTCATGGACGGCTCCGCATGACAAGCGGCCCGATCTGCCACCCTACCGTGAATTGTGGGGCGATGATTACTGGCGCGAATTCGCCCAATCAGAGGCAGTGCAGTATTGGCCCTACGTGCTCTGGCGGCGCATTCCGTACAGCGGCACGATGATCCATGTCGATGACCGCGGACTGCGTCTGACGCCCGGCGCAGACTGTCAGGAAGGGGCTTTTACCGTCTTTGCGTTTGGCGGCTCCACGATGTGGGGCACGGGTGCGCGCGATGGCGAGACCATACCCGCCTACCTCCAGGCGGGGCTGCAAGCGATCCAGGACGGCCCAGTCTGCGTCGTCAACTTTGGCGAGTCAGGTTATGTATCCACACAAAGTCTGATTACCCTGATCACTGAACTGCAAGCCGGGCATGTGCCGGATTGGGTGATCTTTTATGATGGTATCAACGACACGGTTGCCGCCTACCAGACGGGAAAGGCGGGGACACATCAAAATGAAGGGGAGATTGCCGCCAGAGCTAGAGGACAGCGCGCTGGTGAAAGTCCTGCGGCTGTCCCGTACCATGACCCTGCATCAGAAGCCGTCTGGGCAAGACCGAAACCTACGCCACAATGGGCATCACCGCATCTGAACTCGCCCCAAAGATTGTTGATGTCTATCTGGCAAATCTGCGCATCGTCCAGGCGCTGGGCCAGGAATATGGCTTCGAAACAGCCTTCTTCTGGCAGCCTGTGATCAGCGTGGGGAACAAACGGCTGACCGGAGATGAGCAAGATATCCGTGACCACATGGACGACGCGCTGGTCGACCTCTACAGCCAGACATACGCCGAAGTGGAGAGAATCGCGCCACAAACTGATCACCTGTACAATTTGAGTTCATCTTTTCGACGGGGAAACGGATCTGCTCTGGATTGATGCGATTTATGTCACTCCTGCCGGAAATCGCCTGATTGCCGAGGCAATGCTGCGCACGAGTCACTGAGATAAGGATGTAACGATGACACGGGAACCCTTAGAGCGTTTGTTAGCGACTGTGACCGATGAAGAACTGGACAGCCTGCGCGATGCGATCCTGCGCGAAGAAGGCCGCCGCCGCTCCCAGTTCCGGCTAACCGTTAAAGCGCCATACCCCCCACTCCTTGAAGATGATGGCGGCGAGGGCAACGTGACGCGCTGGGCCAGACTGCTGACCTGGATGGCGAAAGATGCCAGCATCCCCCCAGCGCAAGGCAAGCGCGGCGTTTCGATCCGGCTCAACTTCACCAGCGAACGCCCCGATTCTCAGCTCGCGGGGCGGCTGCTTCAGGAAGCGCTGGTCGAAGCCGGGCTGCTGTTAGGCCGCACACCAGAATGGATGGACGCGACCAGCACCGAGGTAAAATCGGGCGACGTTGACGCCGTGAATATTGAGATGTGGGATAAATCCAGCAGCGAACCCCTCCCCTGGTCGTAAACCTTCCTTGACATTCTCCATCACCGGGTTTATATTACGTATGACGATATATCGCCATACGTAATACTACTCTTGAAAAGGAATACGCCTATGGACCTATCCGATCTTGGCCGTTTTTCCGATCCATCCCTGCTCATCCTGGCCAGTCTTGCGGAAGGCTCTAAACACGGCTATGCCATGATGGACGATATCGAACAGATGGCAGGCGTCCGGCTGGGACCGGGAACGCTGTATGGCGCGCTGGCCCGGCTGGAACAGCATGGTTTGGTCGAAGCACTGCCCGCCGAAGATCGCCGCCGCCCATACCGGATCACGGAGCAGGGAGCTGCCGCTCTGCGTGCTCAACTGCTTACCCTGGAAAAGTTTGCAGCAGACGGATTACAACGGCTGGCGGCGCGATGAATTGGCTCATCCATCTGTACCCGCAGGCATGGCGGGCCCGCTACGAGGATGAGTTCCTGGCCGTGCTCGAACAGCGCCGCTTTTCCATAGGAGACATCATCGACGTCATGCGGGGCGCGCTCGACGCTCACCTGCATCTAGAAGCTGTCCTGGGGAGAATACCTGGAATGCGTAACCGTCAACTGATTCTGACTATTTTCTGCGCGTATATCGCGTTTGTTGTGGCCGGATTGGGCCTCTATGGGACTGTCGATGACAGCCCATTTGTGGGAGCGATGCACCAGCATTCCGCTCTCGCCGCCGCCTGGGATGTACTGGCTATCACGTCCGGCGCAGCTCTGCTCAGTGTCGTGATCGGAGGGTTTCCGGTAGCGCGGGCAGTGCTGCGGGATTCTACAAAACCGCTGGCTGCTGCTCGTCCCCGCGGTGTCGTTCGTCGTGCTCATCGCGTTCGGCGCGGCAGTACTCGCCGCCTATCCTGGCACGCCCTCACACTCGACGCAAAAGGCGATCACCGCCGTTGGGGGAATCCTCTTTCTGGGAGGAGCCATCGCCAGTACCGCCGCCGTTTATCGCGCTGTCTCACACATCACGATAGACGAACAGGCGGACCGCTTCGTGATGCTCCCCGCTGTCATCACATCCGCCGCGATGATCATCATGCTGATCGCCGCAGCCGCCTGGGTGATCCTCGCCCGGCACGATGCGCCGGACGCGTTCAACGGGCACTGGGGCTATTTTGATACGCCGACGCCTCTGCCCCTGTTGACCAGTCTGGCAATCATGGTCATATCAGCCCTCATCGCGGCACGAGCGGTCGTACTCCGCCAATCTCCTCAACGCTAGAAACGTGGGCGGGTTTGTTAACCCGCCCCTACTATCTCTGTTCCGGAATCCTTCACTTTTAAATAGCCCAGCGCCTGATCGCGATCCGCGTCCATGACGATCTCCAACAGCTTGCCATCGCTGATCGCGGGCACATCAATCACGCGGATGATATCAGACATCGACTCGGCGGAGGGGAGCAGTTCCGCCAGGCAGTTCGGCGCATCATTGAAAATAGTCCCATTTGAAGATCGTCCCGTCCTGCCCCGGATAGAGCGCCAGCGGGAAGATTTTCGACTCGACCAGATCCTGGAAGAAATGCGTGCCGTAGGCCATTTCCGGCGACCCGCTGCCACTGCGGAAGGCCAGCTCGATCAGGGCGCTGCTGTTATAAATATCAGCGTACGTCACTTTGACACCCAACTGGATATCGGAGGTTCCCCAGCGGCCCGGCCCCATCAATACAAAACGCTCGTCTTTGAGCATCTCGTTCACGCGCCCGATCACGCGCCCCACTTCCAGGCGGAGATGCGGCTCCGGAATGCGATTATAGGCTTCGGGATGCACGTACACGATATAGCGGATATCCTCAACCACCCCTTCTGGCACAAGGCGGTTGGCAGAAAACAGCTTGTCCTCATCGGGTATGTGGGCTGGAATATGCCGCGCCCGGCCTGCTTCCTGCTGGCTAAGGGGGCGGCATTGCAGCAAACCAATGCTGAATTGGAGCTTCGGCCATGTTTTGTGGATATCCACGGTATATTCGATATCGACGGGGCGGCCATAACCCTGTTCAAGAAAGGCGAGCAGATCGCGCATGAACGAGGTGAACGACTTCTCGCGCGCCAGCGTATCGAAGGTAAAGACCAGCCGGGAAGGATCACTGATCTCAGGCCGCCGGATAAACGGCTGAAGATACTGGTCCTGGTCCAGTGAGGCGACCAGCCGCAGCGCCGGGAAGTCCGCCTCGATCACCTCGGTAATCGGCAGCGTTTTAAACTCGTTCGCTTCCATATCGATCACATCAATCAGGCGCTGCGAATACTGGCGAAGCTGTGTGATTCCCGTTTCGGGGCGCAGTTCGGGATGCGAGAGTGCGATCATACGCGGGTAATCTCCGGCAGCGCGATCCACCGCCCGCGTGCCCATCCCGCAGACCATGCGCAGCAGCCCATCCTCACGGCGGATCTTTGAACTCCACCTGAATGGATTCCGGCTGAAGCCCACTCCGGCGATCATCGGGTAATAATAACGGCCAAAGGTCCGGCCCTCGACCTTCTGAATCAGAATCGCCATGCGCTCGTCAAAGTCGATCAGGCCGCGCTGCTGCCGGTAGATCAACGCGTCAGGGCTGACTGTACTGGCATAGATTTTGAGGATCGCGTCCTGAGCGGCGGCGACATTTTCTTCGAGCGTGCCCTGGTTCGGCAAGAAGTAGCTCTCGTATTTCCCGGCGAAGGATGTGGCGAAACTGTCTTCGAGCAGGCTCGATGAGCGGAAAATGAGCGGCGTAGGGCCAATCTCCTCCAGCAATCCCCGCAGTTCCTCCGCCATATAATCGGGCAGGTGGGCGTGCTGGTAGTGGTCGTAGATCGTCGGGTAGTCGCCAATAATCTCTTCCCGCGATTTATATTTCTGGTTCATAAAGGGATAGAAGTTGTTCTGTTCGTGCACGTCATAGAACACATCTGCCCCAATATAATAGGAGTTCGGGATGGTGATCAGCGACGGATCGATGCCCGCCCGCTCGCCCTCCTGCTGCAGCAGCCGCCACGCCAGCAGCATACCTGCCGCCTTGCCGCCGATCTTGCCGCGCCCCAGGCGGCGATCCCTGATCGCTTTCAGATCGGCAATGGTGAACACTTCTTTCGCCACACCGAGAAACGCCAGATGATCGCTGATCATCGTCTTGATGATGACGACGATGATCTCGCGCAAATGGTGCTGCACGGGAGACCGTTCGCTTTCGGGCAGGGCCTCAAAGCGCTCGCCCTCGGCGAACAGAATATCCCAGGGCGCGATCTCCGGGTTAAAGAGCAGGCGGCTGTCTTTTGCTGACTGTTCCCGCTTGTCGAGGACATCGGTGATAATCCGCTCAAACAGGCTGTGCGGCAGGTTATAGGCAAAATAGAAGTCCGTGAGATGGGCACGGATGTAGCGAACGCGCTTATCCCAGTCCTGGGCAGGTTCTTCATGCAGCGGATCGATCAACCCTTCCCGCCGCTGTGAAAGGATCGCTTTTTGCAGCACTTCGCGGTCAAAATCGTCGCGGCTGATAATCCCGCGGGTGAACAGCTCCTCGCGCATCCGCTCGCGGATGGTGTGGCTGAGCACCGGATAAAGGGATAGTTCCAGGTAAAGCTGCAAGACCTTCGGCAGAGATGGATCGTTGGCCTGGAAAGACATAACATAACCTCTTGTTCTAAAGCGATCCCGCATTTTTAGTGGCGTATATTATGAATGCCCCGTGGCACAGAAGCAAGCGGTTGGGCGCAACCGGGGAGGCGGATGCGGCGCAACCAGAGAAGCGATTGCGGCACAGAACGGGTATAATCTCCGCTTATTCCCCTGTATGCTGCCAGGAGCCTTTATGTCCGACTCGTTAGCCGCCGAATTTGAGCGCCGCATCCGCGATAACCGGATGATGGCGATTCCCTGCATCGTGGGCGGATGAAATACTCTTTCCCTGTTATGATGGCCTGTCGATCCGCAACCTGGCGCATACCGTCGTGCGCCTGTTTGAGGGGAAACCCTCCGGGGCACGGCTGGGGAAAGCGCCGCTCGATCCACGCCTGTGGGAATCCTACTGGGGGCCGACCAAACGCGTCGTGCTGTTCATCAGCGATGGATTAGGCTGGCGGCTGCTGCAAGAGATCATGGCGCAGGATGCAGAGACGGCGCAGATTGT
The DNA here is from genome assembly GCA_963753545.1 of uncultured Chloroflexia bacterium. Lineage (GTDB taxonomy): Bacteria > Chloroflexota > Anaerolineae > Aggregatilineales > Aggregatilineaceae > CAVWCQ01. The sequence continues at coordinate 1,170,600 of CAVWCQ010000008.1, read as the reverse complement.
GGCTGACCTGACGGCGGGCGGAACCCTGACCCCAATCACGTCGGTCGCACCCAGTACCACCGCCGCCGCCCTACCCAGCATCTGGACTGGGGCAGGCGCTGCCGGGACGGGCGTAGTGGGCACACACGCATTTTTCCGCGAGTTGGGCATGCTGATCGATCTGCTGCATTATCGCCCGCTGGCAGGCAAACACCGCCCCGATGTGTTGGAAGACTGGGGGTTGGACTTCAATACCATGATGCCCACCACCACCATTGGCGAATACCTGCACGCCAAGCGCATCCCAACCTATGTGGTGCTCCAGCAAAATCTGTTTGGAAGCGGACTCTCTCGTCTGATGCACCGGGGTGTTCAGCATGTTGTGCGGCATTATGGCTATACGGACCTGTGGATCACCACGCGCGACGTGCTGCGGGCCACGCGAGGGGCAAGATGTTTTGTTAATATCTATTGGGGAGCGGTTGACGGCGTATCGCATCTGGCTGGGACTGCCAGCGAGAGCACGATCACCGAGGTGCGCCGCCAACTAGCCGACCTGCGCGATACGCTGGCTGCGGACGGTGTGGCGGACGGGAACACGCTATTTATGTTCACGGCAGATCACGGCCACACACCCGTTCCCGATTATGTCAATCTGGCCGAAATACCCGCCATCAAAGAAGCATTACGCTGCGGCATGGGCGGCGAGGGACGTTTTGGTTATCTGTACCTGCGGCACGATTTCCGCCAACCGGTGATCGAAGCGCTGGAGAACGACCTGAAGGATAACGTGACCTGGATTTTACCCGGCGAAGCGTTAAAAAACGGGCTGTTTGGCCCTGACACGCCACATCCTGAAGCGGCAGCACGGCTTGGCGACCTGAGCCTGATCGTCCGGGAAGGGTATCACATCGGGGATCGCCCCCTGCGGCCCGGCGCATCGCTCAGCCGTCACGGGGGGTTCAGCGAACGCGAAATGCTTGTTCCGCTGCTGATGCGGGCGCTTTAGCGGCGCTATGCGCGGTTTGTAACCTGGGGACACGAAAACGAGGCATCCATGCAAAATCTGATCAATCGACTGTTTAAACAACCCGCAACCGCGCAGCAGCAGACACTGCTGTCTCCGGCCCAGCAGGAAATGAACGGCCTGCTCGAAACCGCCGCCGCCGCGCTCGAACAGGGGTATCACCAGACGGCCCTGGAAACATACCAGCGCGGCCTGACCCTGGCTCGTGCCCAACAGGACCGGATTCAGGAGGAACATTTTCTGAGCGGGATTGGGGCGGCCTATGTGGCGCAGCACAACTACGAGGCGGCGCGCGCGGTGCTGGAAGAGGCCCTGGAACTCGCCCGCAAAATGGGCGACAAGCGCGCGCTCACCCGCTGCCTGAACAATACCGGCTCATTTTATGCGCAGCAGGGCGAATGGGGCACGGCTCAGACTTATCACCAGCAGGCTCTCGACAACGCCCGGCCCACCGGCAGCGCCGATATCATCGCCCTCACACTGGAAAACCTGGCGAAAGATCATCTGAAACAGGATAACCCGGCCTATGCCCAGCACTTGCTGAAAGAGGCCGTTGTCGTCACCCAGGCGGGCGGGCTGATCCAGATCGCGCCGCGTATTCTGGGTCTGCTGGCCGAATCGACGATTGGCGTGGGGGATCGGGTCACGGGGCAGCGCTTGCTCCTCCAGGCGATCAGCCTATCCCAGCAGGCCGGGCAGCTTCCCCAGCAGCTTCATCTGCTGCAACTGCTGGCAAAGATCGAGATGGAGAGCCAGAACTACAGCGGGGCGATTGAACATTACCAGGCAGCGGAAAATCTCGCGCTGCGCCTGGGCAATCAGGCCACCGACTTTTTCATGAACAGCGCGCTCGACCTGAGCACCGCATATCGCATGACGGGTAACAGCGCCCAGGCCGAAGAATATGCAACCCGCGCCCTGGCCCAGGCGCGCAGCACGGGCAACAGCAAAGATGAGGCCGTCGCCCTGCTGCGGCTGGGAATGGCCGCCCATGCGGTCGGGGATGTGGCCCGCGCCGAAAGCTTCTTGTCGGAAGCGCTGCCCTATTATGAATCGGGCACGCTGACGGATCGCAACGAGCATATCCAGATTTTGCTCACGCTGGGCAATATCGCCTCGCGGCAGCACCACCCCGACGACGCAATTCGTTTTGCGGAACAGGCGCTCGCCCTGGCGCGTGAAGCCGAAGATCGCAACCAGCAGGCGCAAGCCCTGCACGCGCTCGGATCGCTCTCGATGGAAAGCGGCGAGCGGGACCGGGCGCTGCATTACTGGGGGATGGCGCTCGAATTGTTCGACATCAGCAGCCAGCGTGAAGTGGCACAACTCCGCTGTGATATGGCTGCCGCCCGCCGCGCCGCAGGCGATTTTAAGGGCGCACTGGCCGAATATGAAAAGGCGCTGATGCTGCTCAACCATATCAATCACCTGCCGACACGGGGACTCGTGCTGTCCAACGCGGCGACGCTCTATACAGAAATGGGCGATGTCGATACCGCCCTGGCCTTCTACCGCGAAGCCATCGAGATTGCCCGCACGACCAGTGACGCCCGCGCCGAAAGCGTCCGGCTCGGTAATCTCGGCTGGTTCTATTCGCTGACAGGCCGCACGGCAGAGGCCGTTGATACGCTTGAACATGCGCTGCGCATCAGCCGCAAGCTGGACGATATACTGATGGTCGCGGTGCAAACGAACAATCTCGCGCGCACCTATGCCGGGCAAGGCGATTATGAGGCAGCCCGACCACTCTATAACCAGGCTATCGCCGCGGCAACCTCTGTTGATGAGGATCGCTGGGTCGCCATCTTCCAGTCCGACAAGGGCGAAATGCTGGTCGAGCAAAAGCGGTTTGAGGAAGCAGAGCCGCTGCTGCGCGGCGCGCTGGACAAAAGCACGGAACTCCATGATGTGGAAAATATCGTGCGGACACAGACGCGGCTGGCCGATCTGTTGCTGCAAACCGAGCGCGTGGACGAAGCCACCGAACTTGCCAACAAAAGCGAAACGTCGACCCGCAAGATGGGCTATCTGAAAGGGCTGGCGGATACCCTCGTTGTGCTGGCGAAGCTGTCGCAGGGTGACGAACGGCGGGCTGGGCGGCGCTACAGCGAAGCGCACCGCCTCTACAACGTTCTGCACAGCCCCCTGGCAGCGAAGATCGCACCGCTGGTCCCATCCGCGGAAAGTAAGTCGTAGGGGCAAGAGAAAAGCAAATCTCACCGCAGAGAGTACAAAGTTAGGTTGCAGGCAGGGCGAGAGGGCAAGCTATGCCCGACATGAGACACGGCACATGGGCTATTCTGCGGGCGCTGATCCTGTCGGAACGTGCGCCGCTCTATGCGCGCCTGCTGTGGCGTATGCACCAGCGCCGTGCTGGAAAAGCGAGCGCCAGCATTCTTAACCCGGCGCGATTTTCCAGTGCCCTGAACACGCTGGCGGCAGTGTTATTGTTCACCATCCTCTCCGCACTGACTCCCGGAGCGTGTTTTCTGACCTATCTGGCAATCAGCGATCATCGCGGGACGGCGCTCTGGCTGCTGATCATGACCGGGCTGGGCGTGATTGGTGGCGGATCGGCCCTGATCGCAGGCGGGCTGAACCGCGCTGTGTCCCTCGAACAGGCGCGCGGCACGTGGCACGATCTGCTGATCCTGCCCTATGATCGCGCCGACGTCGTGCTGAACAGCGTCATTCACGTTTATAAGCCGTTTCTGTCGATGGTGGGGCTGGTTTTCTCGATGGCAGCCGCCTTGCTCGCTACGCCCACGCCTATTCCGCGAACGGGACTTCTGTTCCTGCTGCTGATCGTCGAATGGCTGGAAATCCAGTCGCTGTCGGTGACTGTTGGATTGGTCTCAGCCTTTGGGCGCTACCGCCCCGCCGGGGTGCTGGCCCCCAGTCTGATCGCGCTGGCAGGGGCGCTGCTGCGCGGGATCGTGGGCTGGTCGGTCGCGAAAACGCTGTCCAGCGGCGAAGGGGTGCGACTGGCGGGCATCCTCACCGGGCCACTGATCGGCGTGGTGACCGATCGCTGGCTGGTCGGGCTGATCCTGGGGCTGTTTTATCTGGCGGTCCTGGAAGGGGTTGTGCGATTCCTGTTCGCCTGGGGTCTTGCTCGCGCTGGAGAGAATTGAGTCACCCCGCCAGGACAAGCGGGGTGAGGTCGGACGGAGTGAGGGAGCCTACTGCTGCCCCTGCGGCGGATCGCTCTGCATCAGGCCGAGCAGATTGCCCTCGACATCTTTCATGTAGCAGAAGTGGCCGATACCGGGAATATACTGCTTCTCCCCAACCATCTGCCCGCCGTTGGCCTTGACTTTGGCGACATACGTATCCAGATCAGGGACATCAATCGTATTGACCGTGCCCGTAAACAGGCCGTCGGGATGGAAAATCGCGCCGTCGATACCGGGTGTTCCCGTCTCTCCGGTGCCGACCAACCAGTAGTCCGTGGGGCCTTCCCACTTATTGATTGTCCAATCGAACACAGTCCGGTAAAAGGCAGCAAGCTTGTCGGGATTCTTCGCGCTAATCTCAAAGTGAATAGGACGTGGCATAGAAGACGCTCCTTTTTCATTTGCAAGCGAAACGAAACCTACCCCTCAGAATAGCACAAATGTTCTGTATAGACAAGCGATCAGGACATTACTCTGACAATGCTGTGCCGCCCGCACAACCTGTACCACAGCGCCGATCACGATCTCCGGCTGGTCGTTCTGGATGAAGTGCCCACTGTCCTCCACCTCGATCAGCGTGCTGTTCGAAGAGGATGCTGCCAGCCTGTGCTGAAGATCGTCCCACGACTTCGCCAGGGCCGAGTATTCATTCTCGCTCATGCCGGGCTGCCGTCCAAGCGGCACGGTCAGGACGATCAGCGGCATGTCGCCGTACAGCGGCCTGTTGTTCGCTGAACGGAGGGCACGTAGATCCTCGACGCTCTGCTGCCACTCACCAACCGTTACCCCTTCCCGGTTGCCAAAGAAGATTTCGTCCGGCGCGGAGTCTGCCGGTATCCGATAATCGAAGTCTTCCTGGGCCGTGTCAATGAGGACCATGCCCACAACCTCATCCGGGTACTGGTTGGCAAACAGGCGCGAGACAAATCCGCCATAGGAATGGGCGACCAGCACATAGGGGCCATCCAGGTGCGCATTCGCCAGCAGTGTATGCAGTTCTTCCGCCATTACCGACGCCGGGCGCGGCGAGAGCAGACTCGGATCGCTGCCCCCTACTCCGGCCCGATCATAGGCGCAGACCCGCGTCTCTTGGGCGATATCGGGCTGGACATCCAGCCACGTTCGCCCGGTCATTCCCAGGCCCGCTTCGAGGATCACTGTCGGGCTGCCCTGCCCCTGGCAGTCGAGATAGAGCGAATAACCGCCGACATCGACCAACTGTTTCGGATCGTCACCCTGGGCGGCAGCGTGCCCACCCAGGCTCATAAGCCCGACCAATCCCATAACGAGAGAGAGAAAGAAGTGTTTTCTGATCATGATTCGGCCCTCGCTTTTCACGGTTATACGGAACGAATCAGCGATTTGATGTTAGGATGGAAACAGGTCTACAATTAAGCTGCTCTCCAACGCCCGGTTACGGACTCGGCTCAGACGCCGTTCGTCATGCACACTTGAGGGATCAAAAGATGCGCCGGACTTTCTTATTTTTAACTGCAATTGCCTTTCTGTTCTCATTTTCTTTAACACCACACGTTGGAACCGCCCAGGGCGGTGCAGCCGTCGAAATCGGCGGAGTTGATACCAGCCAGTTCCCCCAACTGACCGTTCTGGTCACTATTCGAGACCAGTACAATGTCCCGGTCCAGAACCTCACCAGCACAGATTTTCAGATGACCGTCGATGGGAACGCGGTGCAGGTGGTTTCGGTGGAAAATATCACCGAGAGCGATCTGCCAATCTCCGTGGTACTGGCTATCGACACCAGCGAGAGTATGCTGGGCGAACCGCTGAATCATGCGAAAGAAGCGGCACTCGCCTTCCTGGACAATCTTGCTCCGGGTGACGAGGTGGCGCTGATCGACTTTGACTCCCAGGTGCGCATCGTCCAGGACTTCACCACGGATCTGGACGCCGTACGGGTGAGCATCGACGCGCTGGAAGCCGGAGGCCGCACCGCACTTATATGATGCCAGCGCCGCCGCCGCCGACCTTGCCAGCCGCGCCAATACGCCGCGCCGTTTTGTCGTGCTGCTCACCGACGGCAATGAGTATGGCGGACTGAGCACCAATCCACGCGATGCAGGCGTAACCGCGGGAGCGGAAAATAATATTGCCTTTTACACCGTGGGAATCGGTTTTGTCGATGCCAGTTTTCTGACTCAACTGGCGGAAGGCACGCGGGGCCAGACCTACCTCTATTCGAACTCTAACGAGCTGCAAGACACCTACACCTATCTGGCAACGTACCTGCGCACGCAGTATGTCGTCAATGTCCAGACCGATCTGGAGCCGGATGGGGCCGAGCATACGCTCACTGTGACTGTGCCGCAGGGCAGCGCCGATACGACCTTCAACGCGCCCGACCTGTACCCGCAGCTCGCCTTCCAGGGACTGCCAGGGGCGGCGCTCCAGGAACCCGCCGAGGTGACGGCACAGGTCAGCGCCGCGCGCGGCCTGGGCGAGAATACGCTCTCTCTTGACGGCCAGGCGCTGCAAGCCGATTTTGCCGCGACGGGCGATAACAGCGCCGCCGCGACCGTCACCATCGACCCGTACACACTCGCGCCGGGCACGCATACCGTGATCCTCTCCGCGACGGATGCCGAGGGTGGCAACCGCGATCTGAGCGCCGATTTTGAGGTTGCCGATCTGCCGCCCGTGTTCCAGGTAACGGGAATAGCCGAGGGCGACGTTATTACGACGGGAACTATCAACGTGGCACGTGACCGTTGATCGCGCCCAGACACCCGTCCAGCGTGTAGAAATGCGCGTCGATGGGCAGGTATTGGCGTCCGCCGATCAGCCGCCGTATGAATTCTCGGTGGACCTGCTGCCCGTTGGCCCCGGAGCGCACAGCGTCGAGATCGCCCTGATCGATCCGCGCAAGGAAACGGCGGTCACCGCCAGCTTCACGCTCGACCCGGCGCTGTTCATTACGCCATCGCCCACGCCGACTAATACGCCTACGGCAACGAATACGCCGACCTACACGCCGACCGTCCCGCCAACTAATACGCCGCAGCCGACAAACACCGCGACTCTCACGCCGCAGCCCACTAATACACCCGATGAAGCCGCGACTGCCCAGCGGCTGGCGATGATTGGCACCTCTACGGCGGAGAGTTACACAGACACGCCGACTCAGACACCGCGCCCCAGCAGTACACCCAGGCCGCCCACGAGCACACCTGCGCCAACCAATACCGCTGTGCCACCGAGCAGCACACCTGAGCCAACGGATACGGCTGTGCCGCCGAGCAATACTCCTGCGCCGACGGATACGGCTGTTCCACCGACCGATACCGCGACACGCACGCCAATCCCGACGGAACCTCCGGACGTGACCGGAACGGCTGTGGCTATGCTGAATGTCGGCCAGACGCAAACGGCAGAGGTCGCGACGGATACGCCCGCTCCATCGGACACACCGCAACCCACCGATACGGCGACTGAGACGCCAGTCCCGACCAATACGACCGTGCCGACTGCGACACTGACGACCACGCCGCTGCCGACGAGCACGGGTACAATCACATCGACCTTCACGCCGATTCCCGCCCAGGTAGCGGAAAAGGTAAAAGAGGGGCGCGATCTTCAGGATTACTTCCCGTACGCGGCGATCTGCCTTATCGCGGCGCTGCTGGCGGGTATCGTGGCGTATATCGTGCGGCGGCGGGCATAAGTGGTTTCATCTTCAAAGCCCCTTTCTCACACCGAGGAAGGGGCTGTTTTTCCTAAATTTCACAACAGGCCGCTTTGTTGATCATTCGGGCCACATTCATAGATCGCTTAAGTGCGTTTCATCGATCACTTAAGAGTCATTTTGAGGCAGCGTACGAGGCCAAAAATGAACAGGAAAGGGACGAGTGTCTTAGCGACTGGCTATCGAAGTGGCAAGCAGAGTCATAAAACAGGCGATTTTGGTTGTTTTTCACAAAGTATAATTCTTACATTTTGGTGAATGGTGCGATCTCATTCTAACTTTCGCGAAAAATTAGTTGATCACTATTTGGCACTTCGTTCTCGTGGCGATTTTGATACCCCCCCTAAAACGGCTGGCAACTAACTGTTTTCTAACGGTGGGTATACTTTGGAACGATGCGCTTTCGCATCAAGTCGGGCTATCTCCCTGCGCCGCGCAAGCCTGGACCTATGATCAGTATACACCCGGCTGGTCCCCTAAAATACTCCTTTAAAGTTGAACTTTAAGTACTAATTTGATGATGAGCATGAGAAAAACTGTCCGCCGACTCCCCTGCTGAGGGGATGACGCCATATTCTGGTTCAATCGGGGGAAAAAACAAAAAAAGGGCGGGTTAACAAGCCCGCCCCTACAAAAACTGGGCAGGGCAAGCCCTGCCCCTACAATTCGGTGGATGGTTTTATGGGATGAGCAGCACCTGACCGACGTAAATCTGCGCCAGATTGACGATCCCATTCAGCCGCGCCACATCGTACATATTGACGCCGTAGTTCAGGCTGATACGGAACAGATTCTCGCCCGGCTGGACGACGTGCGTCCGGTAGGTCGCCGGAGGATAATACGGCGGGTAGGGATTGCTCGGCGGGTAGGTCGGCGGCAGCGGCTGTGACACATATTCGACGGGCAGGCCGGATGTCGGGAAAGTGATGTTCAGGTATCTGGCATTAACCCAGCCCTGCACCGCCGATGGGGCTTAAATCTTCAGCCATGTACTGTCCGCAGTACGGGCGAGCAGCGTCACCGCTGTGCCGAACGGGAGACTGACCAGGGCCGGATAGGCGACGGAAGGGCCAGTCCGTACATTCAGCGTTCCGGTATTCACCGAGGCGCTGTTGCCGCCGGGGATCGTGCCGCCTTCCAGGGGCAGATTAAAGAGCGGGTAGGCTGTCGCGATATAGAACGCATTCACCCAGCCCTGCACGCCGTTATCCAGGGTAATCTTCACCCACGAGGCATCCGGGTTACGGGCCAGCAGCGACATAGCAGTGCCCCGGAAAACCGAGAAGACCACGTTATAGGAAGCGCCTGGGCCGCTGCGAATATGCAGAGCGCCCGTATTCACCACCGCTGTTGGGTAGGCCTGGGCCGACGCCCGATCCACTACGGGCAGTGCAGCCGCCAACACAAACAGGACCAGGAGGACCGCAGTCAACTTCCAGACCATTCGCGCGTTCATTGTTTTGTTACTCCACACAATGAGATGTGATTGATACTTCAAGTGTAGGAAAGATCGCGCGCGATTCCAATAGGTAAGCGCCGAGTCGCTGATCGACCGTATGTTTTGCGTCAGGCTGGCGGAGGTTTACCTCACCCCGCCAACCTCACCCCCAACCCCTCTCCAGATTTGCGCTGGAGAGGGGAGAGCATCATGCAGCGCCCCTACAAAAAACCACCATATCTGCTTGGCTGTACTTAGTTTTCGAACCAGAAGACGATCCGCACCTGCTCCGGTTTGCCCAGTGACACGAGGCGCGGCATGGTATCGGACCAGAAGAGGCGCACCGTTTTAAAGTAGGGGATGCTCCACGACGCCTGACAGTAGACGTGCTCCATCCGTTCCAGGATCAGTTCGCATGCCCTGTCCATCCACGCGCTGCCTGCCGCCGATTTCGCCTCTTTTTTGATGAGCGCAATGCGGCTAACCATATCCGTCTCGGAGATGCGCTCAATATTGGGGACCAGCAAAGCAGCGGCGCGCAGGGATGGCGCTTCCGTTTGATCACTACAGCACCAGTCAAAATACGTGGGCGCACTCACCCACCCGCGCTGCATCGTTGTCTGAGTCCAATCATAAGCAAGCAGTTCGCTCACGGACAGCCAGCTATGACCACTCACCCGTTCGCGCTTCTCCGCCGCGTGCCCGCATATCTCCGGGCTTGCGTCAGCGGGCAGCCCCCGGGGCATGGCAATCGGAACGAACCCCTCCCCGGTATCCACACCGCCTGCCGCGTAGCCGTTGCGCACATTGGCAAGAATGGCAAACAAACAATTATTTCGTTCCTGATAAAACGGCGTGCTGCTTAACTGATAGGTCGTCCGTCCACGGTACGTATCAACTTCCCACTCATCAGCGGCAACCCACCTTGAGCCGTTCCAACGTTCAACAAAAAGATGTATATCACTGGCCATGAATTCCCCCGATTGGCAGTTTGTACAGCCCCATTATACGCTACATTTTTTGGAACTGGGCGACTCCCCGGTTGCATTCAAGTACAGTTTTATTGTATAAATCTGATTAAGATCACCATGTGCCCTGTTTTGAACTTATTCGTGGATGATGCACGAGGAGGCTTATGTGAGAGCTTTACGGAATTGGAAGGTGTTACTCGCGCTGAGCGTGCTGGTTATTCCGGTTCTGTTTATCGTCGCACTGCCATCAGTGGGAGCGCAGGGCACAGCAATCTGCCCGATCCAGATCCTGATGCAGGATACGCTCTATCTGCGCGGCGGGCCGACCTGGAATTCCAATATTGTTAATACGCTTGTGGCAGGAAATGTAGTCTGCCTGAACGGGCGTGACAGCGCGGCGGCGTGGCTCCAGGTGTCGCAGACCAATGGGGCTGTGTTAGGGTGGGGTCCATCAACGGCATTCTGGGCCAACGTGCCGTTCACTGTTCTGCCCGTTGTCGGGGCGGTTAATCCAACACCCGTGGTGATTACACCTGTCTTCCCCACGCCAACGCAGATCGCCCCCTACCCCACACCGACGCAGCAGATGCCCGGCACCGGAACAACCTACGTGGTCCAGGCAGGTGATACGGTCTACAGCATTTCGCAGCGGTTCGGCGTGACCATTCCCGCACTGATGGCTGTGAACAGCATCCCGGCGACCTACGTGATCTACGTCGGGCAGTTGCTGAACATTCCGGGCACGGGAACCACTCCGCCGCCCACGGGCCAGACGACCTACGTCGTCAAGCAGGGCGAATATCTGGTCCAGATCGCAGCCCGCTACGGCCTGAGCTGGGTCACGCTCGCCCAGGCAAACAACATCGGGTCGCCCTATATCATTTATCCGGGCCAGACGCTGATCATCCCGGTCAGCGGGTAAGGTTCAGGAACGAAGCCATAGGTTTTTCATCAAGGGCGGGTTTGTTAACCCGCCCCTACACGTTTCTGAAGGAACCCCATGAATCAGGCATCGCAGACACTTCGAGACTTTGCCTTCGGGCTGCCGGGCGCATACGAGGATCATCCCTGGGGTGAGAGCGTGGCGAAGGTCAACAAGAAGGTATTCGTGTTCTTCGGCGCGGGGCAAAACTCCGAACTGGCGATGACTATCAAACTGCCGACCTCACAGGAAGAGGCGCTGCGCTTCCCGTTTTGCAGCCCATCCGGCTACAACCTGGGCAAAAGCGGCTGGATCACGGTGCGGTTCTCGCTGGATGATGGCGATCCACCGCTCGATCTGTTCCTGGCGTGGATCGAGGAAAGCTACCGCACGATTGCCCCCAAAAATCTCATAGTAGAATGGGACGCCCGCTAAGCAGTTTATTCGGTCCGCCTGACGATGTGATAACGACACCAGCCCATCGCCGCCTGACCGTCCTCGATGATCTGCCCGGCGAAACGCTCCACGACGGGCCGCAAGCAGATCACGCGCCTGATCGGACGCACTCGCCAGCGCGTCCTCGCGCTGATCGGGGGGCAGGCCAAGAATCTGGGCACAGGCGATCTCGAACAGTTCGACCATCCAGCCGTAGCCCCACAACAATAAACGCCCCTTGGGAGCCAGATGGCGGATCGCCTGATCGCGCAAGCGATTGATAGATGGCAGATTTGCCGCGTCGAGCGCCTCCCATGTATCCAGGAAAATCGTGTCGTAGCGATCCTCGACTGGCCCGGCGAGCATAGATTCGGCATCCTCGATTCGGACCTCAAGCGGAATGGTCAGGGCGGCTTCCAATGTCGGCGTAACCAGATCGTGAATCACCGGGCTGGCCTCGATCACCGTGAAGCGCTCCGCCTGCCCGACGGCCTCTGCATACTGCGGGTAAAGGCCCAGCCCCAGCCCGCCGACCAGCACATGCCCATAAGATGCTTCCCCGTTGTTGAACATCATGATATGTTCCTGCGGCGTGGTGGACATCCACATGCGCCCCTGCGGATCGGTCAGGAAGCGGGTATCCAGCGGCACAGTCAGGTGATAGGGGCGTCCGAAGATATCGGCGTCGTAGAGCATACGCCGCTCAATCCGTGTGCCGTCGGGGTGGACCATCGGCGGGACAAGAGCAATCGGCACGCGCAGCCAATGATCGGTCCAGGCGCGGTCGTCAAAATCGGAGGCAAAGGGGGTTGAGGCGGACAGGGCGGTTTCTCCTGGTCTAGAAAACACGACTCATTGTAGCAGACAATTTATAAATGGCAGCACTCTGACACCCGTTCACCTCCACAACCGTATTATAGGTAAGAGGAGGTGAAGAACCGATGGTGGCAAAACTCAAAACCAGACTGGCAAACCTGACACCGGGACAGACGTTGTTTCTGCTGTCGCCTGTGTTGGGGGAGCTGGTATCCAGCTATCTGTCGCCGCTGGAATTTTTCAACCCGCTGATCTTCCTGATCACCGTGGTTCCCTACGGCTGCGGCGGGCTGATCGTCCGCGAACTGGTGGTTCGCAACCACAAGGGATGGATCAGCCTCGTGCTGCTGGGGCTGGCCTTCGGGCTGTTCTTTGAAGGTATTATCACAGGCGTGCTCTTTAACCCGAACTGGGAAGATTTAGGCGCGCTGGCGGATTACACGCATGTGCATGGCTTCAACTGGACGCTGGCAGTTGGGGTTGTGCATTTTCAGGCGGTGATCAGCATCATCTGCGCCGTGCTGCTGGCGGAGATGATCCATCCCGAACAGCGCCACCAGTCGTGGATCAGCACCCGGACCCTGATCATCTGCTGCATTCTGCTGCCCGCCTGGACGGTCGTGATCAACCTGTTATCCGGCTACCATTCGCCGCTGCTCGGAGCGCTGGTCCTGATCGGTCTGGTGGCGGGACTGATCGGGCTGGCGCTGATCATCCCGGTGGAGCCAATTCGACCACGCCGGACCTATTCGCCAGCCGTGTTTGCGGTGATCGGGGGCGTTGGCATGACGCTGATGATGGTTGGAACGTACATGGTCCCCGAGTCTGATGCTCGTCCGCCCATGACGGCGATGTTCGCGGCTTTGCTTGGGCTGGGGATCGTTGAATTGGGGGGGCTAACTCTGCTGAACAGCGGCGGCGCAGCCTGGACGGATCGCCAGCGGCTCGCATTGGTGATCGGATTCCTGGCTTTTTTCCTCGCGTTTGGCTTCTTGCAGGACCTGGAAGGATTCCGGGGGCGCGCCCTGGTCAGTATCGTGGCGATCTGGCAGCTCCGGCGCTTGTGGCTTCGTTTGGCTGAAAGGGAAAAACAGCCTATCCTAACCATATAAAGAAGCCGGAGGGGGATATGCGCAGCGAACGTCCCAAACACTATTGGCGGAATCTATCGCTTGCCCTCGGCGGCGCGCTGCTGGCGGCGATCCTGATTCTGTTCGGCGTACTGGTGAATATGATCATTCACTATGCAGCCAATGGATTAGAACCGCCGCGCCGCCCGATTGACTGCAACCCCGCTGATCGAGGAATCGTAACCTACCAGGAAGCCAGTTTCACTACTGACGACACTATCATGCTACGCGGGTGGTACGTGCCGTCTCGGAACGGCGCGGCGATCATCCTGGCGCATGGCTACGCGGGGACGCGCTGCGATCTGCTGCTTGAAGCGGAAATCCTGAGCGGAGATGGCTACGGCGTGCTGCTGTTTGATCTACGTGGGCACGGCATCAGCGGCGGGGATAAGGTCACGTTTGGGGATCGCGAACGGCGCGATCTGGCAGCAGCCGTTGATTTTGTGATCGAACAGCCCGGCGTCGATCCAGAGCGGATTGGGGCGCTGGGATTTTCGATGGGCGGGGCGACTGTAACGGAATCTGCGGCGCACGATCCACGCCTGAAGGCCGTCGTGATTGAGGCTGCCTTTGCCGATCTGCGCGAAACCACCCGCTACCGGGCGAGACTGCTGGGGCCGCTGTCCAAAACACTCGCTGTGTGGAGTGTCCAGCATCAGGGCGTTCACCTGGACGAGGTGCGCCCGGTTGATGCCCTGTGCCAGATCAGCCCGCGCCCGGTGCTGCTCATCTACGGGGATCGCGATAAGGATATCCCCACGGGTGATGCGCAGGAGATGATTGGCGCGGTCTGCGACCCGGCAGAGACATGGCTGATTCATGGGGCCGGGCATGGGAACTATCCGGCGGTTGTTGGGGATGAATATGCAGCGCGTCTGCTGGCGTTTTTCGGAGAGACACTGGGCGAGGAATAAAAAGGCCCGTCTGCAAATACGTTGATAGATCGCAGGTTCTGGGTCTTCATTCGGATCTAAATCGACCGCGACACCATCCCCTTGGCACTGATAGCAGGTATGTGCGAAATCTCTGTACACATCATCCTCCTACATACTGGTTCCCGTTGACCTGGGTGGGCGAACCGCTCACCGACCTTGTTCGCTTTCAGCGTGGTGCAGTTCCAGCACCAAGTGGAGGAATTCCATGATCAGACGAATATTAGTTGTTCTATTAATACCACTGACGGCGCTCATAGCGATGGGCACTGCGCGCGGCCAGGGCGATAATGCCTTCCCTCCTGCGCCAATTCAGACTGACGAAGGCGGTCCGGTTGTTATCACTGGCAATGTCACCTATACCAATACCTTTTTTACCGAGGGTACAACCGAACCGCTGGTTATTCTCGAAGATCAGACCGGCTTCGTAACGCGCAATCGTGGCTATCTGATGCCCCGCGCATCGCAAGTGATGGGCCAGATCACATCAGATTTCTATACATCGCCCTTTACCTACAGTATTTCGCTGCCGGAGGTGCCGCAAGCTCCGCTCGATGATGTGGACAACAACGGCAAAAGCAATACCGGCGTCATGATCTACGCCGTCGCCTATTGGACAAACGTCTGGGGCGACCCATTTCTAGAGCAACGCGACCTGATGGGTGGCGGCTGGTCAAGCTGTTATGCCTCCACGCGTGTTGACACCAATCCCAGCGCCAAGAACAACGTCACTGGCGGCAGCTACCTGATCTATGCCCCTGATGATCAACAGGGCTTCCCCTCCAGTTGGGGGCCGGATGGGCTGCTCTTCACCGGCGATGAGCCAGTGGCCGGCGTGCCGCAGGGATACACGATTGTCAATCTGGACACCGACCCGTTCACGTTTTCTCGCCCACACGAAGCCCATATCGATCTCATCGAGTGTGAACTTTCTGCCGCTGACGATTTTTCCAGCATGAGCTATACCGACGCCTTCGACGCGATGATCGAGTTGTTCCGCAAGGAATACGCCTACACTGAGTTCAAACACATCGACTGGGACGCAGAAAAGGCCACGTTCCGCCCGCTGTTCGAGGAGGCCGAGGCCAATCACGACAACACTGCCTACCAATTGGCCCTGTTCGAGTTCATCGGGTCGATCCCAGATGGGCACCTGGGCACCTCCGCCTTTCCACAAGATCGCTACAATCAGGAAACCGCTGGCGGGCTGGGTATGGCGATCCGGGAGCTGGACGACGGGCGCACCATCGTCAACTTCCTGACACCGGGTGGCCCTGCCGAAACAGCGGGTATCCAACTGCGCGCCGAGATCGTCGCTATCAACGGTACGCCGATTAACGACGTGGTCAACAGCGACGTGCCGTGGAGCGGACCGTTCAGTACTGAACACGTCCGCCGATTGCAACAACTGCGCTACGCGCTGCGCTTCCCGCTCGGCACAACAGTCGAAGTAACGTACAAAAATCCCGGGGACGCGGACGCAAGCACCGTCACCCTGACTGCCACCGACGAACGCGATAGTTTACGCTTCTCGTCCTTCTCCAGTGGGCTGACCGGCACCGAACTGCCGCTCGAATACCATGTGCTGGACAGCGGCAATATGTACGTCAAGATTTACAGTTTCTTCGACAATCAACTGCTGACCATCCAGCTCTGGGAACGCATGATCCAATATCTGAATGATAACCAGGTCGCTGGTTTGATCATCGACATGCGCCAGAACGGCGGCGGCAGCGGCTTTCTGGCTGAGCAGATGGCAGCCTATTTCTTCGATAAGGAACTTGATCTGGGCAACACCGCTTACTATGACAACTCGACGGGCAAGTTCGAAATTGACCCAGATTTGGAACAGAAATTCTTCCCGCCTCCCGAAAACCTCCGTTATCATGGGCCGATTGCGGTGCTGGTTGGACCGTACTGCGCCAGCGCGTGCGAGCACTTCAGCCATTACATGACGCTGCAAGACCGCGCGCAGATCGTGGGTATGTATCCAACGGGCGGGATGGCGGCCAGCCAGAAGCAGTTCTTCATGCCGGACGATACATTTGTCCAAATGTCGATTGGCCGAGTGATGGACGCGGACGGCAACATCATCATCGAGGGCGTGGGAGTCGTTCCAACGGTGAAGGTCCCCGTGACTGAAGACACCCTTTTTGCCACGGATGATCCGGTCCTGAATGCGGCGGTCGAGGCGCTGAGCAAGGTCAGCTAACCAGGAGCCCGTTTGGCACACATTCCGCACCGCGCACGCTAGCGCGGAATGTGATCTGGACAAGCAAGCGGCATCTGCCATTCAAAAAAAAGGGTAGGGCGGCTAACGCTAGCCGCCCTACCCCTACGAAATCCACGAGGTTTGAGATTTAGACCCAGCCGCGCAGACGAACCGCTTCCGCGACACGTTCGACGGCGACGCAGTACGCGCCCAGGCGGTTGTGAACGCCCAGCGACTGCGCGCGATCCCGCACTGCTCCGAAGGAATCCTTCATCTTGGTGGCAAGACGCTCGTAAACGGTCTTCTCGTCCCAGTAATACTGGTAGGCGTTCTGGACCATCTCGAAGTAGGAGACAGTCACGCCGCCCGCGTTCGCCAGGATGTCGGGGATCAATTCGATGTGCCGCTTGAAGAAGATGGCGTCGGCATCCGGCGTAGTCGGGCCGTTCGCGCCTTCCACGATCAGGGATGCCTTGACATCGTTCGCGTTATCGACGGTGAGCTGATTTTCCAGCGCGGCAGGGATCAACACGTCGCAGTCAAGCGTGAGAAGCTGCTCGTTGGTGATCAGCCTGGCGTGTTTATACCCTTCCAGGACCTTCTGGCGGTTAGTGTTCGTATAATCGATCATTTCCTGGACGTTGAGGCCCTGCGGATCGGTGTAACCACCCGTCACGTCGCTGACGGCAACAATCTTGTAGCCGAGGCTCTGGGCATAGCGCGCAGCCAGCGATCCGACGTTGCCGAAGCCCTGTACGGCGATGCGGACATCCTTTGGATCGGTGCGCCCGCTGCGCTGAAGTGCCTCGTGCATGCAGATGATCACGCCGCGCCCGGTCGCTTCGGTACGGCCCTGGCTGCCACCCAACGGCAGCGGCTTGCCGGTGATCACGCCGAACTGGTTCTGGCCGTTGATGATCGAATATTCATCGAGCATCCAGGCCATGATCTGCGGAGTCGTGTATACGTCGGGCGCGGGAACGTCCATTTCGGGGCCAATGATGCGGCCTACCTGCCGGATGTAGGCCCGGCTCAGGCGTTCCAGTTCGCCCATCGACATTTCTTTCGGATTGCAGACAACGCCACCCTTGCTGCCACCTAAGGGAATATCAACCGTCGCGCATTTCCAGGTCATCCAGGCGGCCAGGGCGCGCACGGTGTCAATCGTCTCATCGGGGTGAAAACGGATGCCGCCCTTCGTCGGGCCACGGGCATCGTTGTACTGCACGCGGAAGCCCTTAAAGACCTTCACCGTGCCATCATCCATTTTTACGGGCAGAGAAACATGCAGTTCGCGCATCGGCTCACGCAAAAATGCGTGGATCGCCGGGTCCAACTGCAAGACTTCTGCCGCCGCGTCAAGCTGCGCCTGCGCGACAGCAAATGGGTTCAACCGCTGCGCGTGTCCATTTCCAGACAAAGTCGCCGCGTCACCAACCCGTTTTCCAGCCATCTAACACTCTCCTTACTGCTTGAACGATATAAAAATTTTGTTTTTTACCTACAACCAGCCGCCGCCGAAGCAGCCGCTGAGAAAAATTTCACGCACTTTGTTATACGCGCCGACACCTCAGCGCTGCTCAGCAAAAACGGCTGAGCTTTCCCTCTCCCATCAAGTTAGAGAGGGGAAATAGGGCGCGGCAAGCAGCGCCCCTACACAAGAATGCTACGGGTACATGCCGCGAGTCTGCGTCGCACCGGCTACCCGCTTGATCGCCGTGATCTGGGCGGCAGTGCGCATATCCACATGGTACTGCTCGCGCGTGACGACCACGTCGTCAAAGGCGCGGATCAGGATGCGGCGAAGCTGGCGGTGGACCTCGTCGGCGTCCCAGAAGAACGACTGCAAGCCCTGCACCCATTCGAAGTAGGACACCGTCACGCCGCCCGCGTTAGCCAACACATCCGGCACAATCTCCACGCCCCGCTGAAACAGGATATCGTCGGCTTGCGGCGAGGTGGGACCGTTCGCGCCCTCAACAATGAGGAACGCCTTGATATCGTTCGCGTTAAACACGCCGATCTGATTTTCCAGGGCGCAGGGAGCCAGCACTTCGCAGTCAAGCGTGAGCAGCTCTTCGTTCGTGATCCGCTCCGCCTTGGAATACCCATCCAGCGTATAATGGCGCGTCTTGCGGGTGTGGGCGATCACGTCGGGGATGTTCAGTCCCTTGGGATTATAGTAGCCGCCCGTCACATCGCTGACCGCCACGACTTTGTAGCCGAGATCATAGGCGTGTTTCGCCGCGTGCGAGCCGACATTGCCAAAGCCCTGGATGGCGACACGAATCTGCGACGGCTCGGCATGTCCACTGCGGCGCAGCGCCTCTTCCATGCAAATGATCACGCCGCGCCCGGTTGCTTCCGTGCGGCCCTGGCTGCCGCCGATATTCAGCGGTTTGCCTGTGACAATCGCCGGGACGGAATAACCCACCGTCATGCTGTAGGTGTCCATAATCCAGGCCATCGTCTGCGCATTCGTGCCCATATCGGGAGCCGGGATATCGCCGTGCGGGCTGATAAACAGGATGATCTCGCTGGCATAACGGCGGGTCATCCGTTCCAGTTCGCCATCGCTCATCGTGTAGGGATCGCAGATCACCCCACCCTTCGCCCCTCCGTAGGGCAAATTGACCAGCGAACACTTCCAGGTCATCCACATCGCCAGGGCGCGCACCTCGTCCAGATCGACGCGCGGCGCATACCGAATGCCGCCCTTGGTCGGGCCAAGCACCGTGCTGTGATGCACCCGGTAGCCGGTAAACATCTTCAATTCGTCATTGTCCATGCGGACAGGGAAATTCACGGTGAGTTCGCGCTTGGGGTATCTCAGAAAATTTTTAATGCCCTGCGGTAAATCTAAGTAAGCAACTGCTCGATCATATTGTTGAAGGGCGACATGGTAAGGGTTGATGGTTGTTATAGGCTCTTGAGTCATCACAGCCATAGGGGGGAGTCTCTCCTTACACTTAAAAACGGCCTTGGGGTGGGAGCCCAAAACCTGGGATGTAGTTGGGTCGCCAAAGTATTTTTTACCATAACATCCCAAGTATACTCCCACCGCTAACCCATGAACAGTGACCATTGTTCACGTTCTGGTCTGAGAAAATACACGCCTTAGCCTTGAGGTGGAGTGGTCGCCGCCTCAACCGTAAATTTCAGCGTATCGACCTTTTTGTCCTCCACATAGACCTCGGCCTTCCAATCACCGGCGATCCAGGGCAGGCTGCCCATCGCTTCCCAGTCCAGGCCCAACGTCACCTCACCCACGGTTTCTTCGGCTTCCAGCGCATCCGTCGGATAGGCTGTGCCATCGGGGCCAACAAAGGTCGCCCGGACAGGCAGCGTGCGCTTGTGACTGTTCAGCTTGACCACAACGTTCAGATCGTCGTCGGTCTTAAATGTCGTGGTCTTGTGCAATTCGGCTGGGCGGACACCTTCGCCTGATGCTGTGTAGCCGCTTTTATACATATCAGAGCTGCACCCAGCCAATACCAGCAGCGCCACCAGCAGGAACACGATCCGTTTCATCCGCAAAACTCCTTCACTGCCTCCCAATGCCGTTCATTGTACACGGTTCGCCCTAGCAAGGCGCAGTTGGGACCCATTCGCGGATGGTATCATACCTTATTTTCGCATCATTGAGCCAGATCGAACCATTTAGTGAGGCGCGGGACGATGGGGATCGTATAATGTGTGGAATAAGGGCAGCTCTACCAGGACAATCTGATGAATTCCTTCTCCATTTTGCGGAAGCTCGTCCTCTTTTGGGAAGCCATCGACAACCCGATCTTCTGGCGGCAGACATTCCGGCCCCCGGTCTGGCACCGCGCCTCCGAGATCGCGTCGCGATCCACCGGGCTGGCGCTCACGCTGGGTGGGCTGACCTGCTACCTGCATACGCTGCTCGTCTTTTACGTCAACAACCTGCTGATCATGCTGCTGCCGCCGATGCTGGTCTGGACGGTGCTGCTGGGGATGGCGATTGCGCCGCTGGTTGTGCGCGAACGGGAGTTGGGCACCTGGGAAACGCTGCAAACAGTCCCGCTCAGCCTGGAAGCGATCCTGCTGGGTAAGGCGGGCGGCGCGCTGTGGTGGCTGCGCGATATCATCCGCATCATGAGCGGCGTGCTGATCCTGGTCAGCATCGCGGTGGGCCTGAACAGCCTCGCCGTGATCACCGAGCCGCTGCGTACCAACGCCCATTATTCGCGGAGTCTGCTGTGCGGGCTAACGCTGATCCTGCCGTTCGTCAGCGCCATGCTCTTTTTGATCGACCGGGCGCAGCAGTTCGTGCTGACCATCCTGAGCGCGCTGGCGGTCAGTTCGTCAGCTACCTCGTCGCGGCTCGCCCTGCCCGGCGCGAGTGCCGCCACGCTGATGGTCTGGCTGATCGACATCTTCAGCGGGACGGTCGTGCTGCTGGTCCAACCCGCGCCGATTGCCGGGCATGTCCGCGAAGAAATGCTGGTGCTGGCAACGCTCGGCCCGACGGCGAGTTATCTGCGCGTGCTGCCCTGGGAGCAGATGTTCTGGTATGTCGGCGCGACGATACTCGTGCGAGAGATCGCGATTCAGGTGGTCTGGCGCTGGACGCTGCGCGCGGCGCGGGAGTTGGCATAAAAAACAACGATCACCGCAGAAGGAGGACAACGAAAGAGAGGCAAAAATGAGCGAATGGAAGTTATAGACTCCGCTGAGAATTGCTAACCATCCTTAAGTTGATGGCTATGGGGTTGCGAAGGATGATCCTTTGTTGCTCATACCACTACGACCTGCCCCATCGCATTTTTCGAAGCGCGATGGCCGGACGCCGTGCCCGGTAGAAATGCTCATTCAGTTCAACAGCTTCCCCGTAGTACTTTTCCAACTGTGCCATGATCACCGGCCAGGAATGCGGCTCCGAGTCCTGATCAATCCCTCGCTGCCAGACGCGCAGCCGTTCATAATTCTTCGCTTGAAGCTGATTGAGCGTATGTTGTGACGGCACAAGCGTTAGTTGGCAGCCATTATGAATGGAACGCAACCAATCTTCCGCAGCAGGGGTGTCTGTCGAACAATCGATTTGATAGTTGGCAACGACCGGAATATGCTGGCTGCGCCCGCTCCACATCCCTGCTGCCGACAAAACGGCTGGGCTAAACAAGTGGATCAGATCAGGCTGAAAATGGTCCAGGGCGTGTTTGATGGAGAAACTCGGCAGCGCCGCGCGGGTTTCTGGTGCACCAAGCAGGCTAAATGCGCTCATGTGAACGTCGCGTCTCGAACCCACATGAACTGGCGCAATATCGGGAGCCACCACCAGGATTTCTCGCCCACTTGCCTGGAGATATTGCAGGGTCAAATCGGCAAGTCTGGCTTCGCCGTCTACCTTCGGGAAAAAAGAGTTCACCATGATGGCAACACGTTTAATTGGGGCTAGTTCAACAGAACGGCTGGGGCGAACCAGCGTGTCTTCATACCCAAAAACAGGGTCCATTGCCGCCGAATTGACGTTGCTCAGAGTCTTGGATCAAGCGATCATTAGCCATTTGATTCCTCATTGTTCATTCAAAGTCTACTCATACTATAAGGAGTGAACTTTAAACCAGTGGGCGAGTCTGCAAAAAAGCGATTTATCATTTGTTTAAATTCGATTAAACTGCCGTTGCTGATATCTGGGTTACCCATATTCTGGGGGGGATAGTAGATTGGCGGTTTGTTGCTGAGCGACTGAGAAATGTTCAGCCGCATGGAATAACAGGCTGTTGCCAACCTGACACTAGACCCGTTTTCCCTCAGTCTCAGGCGGCAAACCTATCCCTAACAGACTTCTAACCACCGCCCGGGAGTTTCTTTACGAAATTTCGCTTGCAACCTGGTCAATTTGGCGTACAATGAAATCGATCAAGAAAAACTAAATATTCATCGCAGGAATCTATCATGATGGCAACTATCTTGCTGGTCGAAGACGATACCGAACTGGTGAAGATGCTACAGCTTGGTCTCAAGCGCTTAGGGCACGAGATTATTAGTTCTGCAAACGGTCTGGATGCCATGGTCCAGGCCACTTATACCAAGCCAGACCTGATCATCCTGGACCTGATGATGCCCTGGGCATCGGGTGACGCGGTGCTGGGATTTGTACGCAGCACCGAAGCACTCAAATCAACGCGGGTGCTGGTTATGTCAGCGCACCCCAACGGCGCACGAATCGCAGAACAGCTTCAGGCGGACTGCTTCCTGGCGAAGCCCGTCGATCTGGGCATTCTGCGCGAAAATATCGAACGACTCTTGATGCCCGCCTAGCCGTGATAGCAGCAGTGTTCTCAGGTTAAATAGGGTATCGGGATCATGTTTGCCTTTGCTGCGCGATGCTTGCAGCATGCGATTATTCCTGCCGTTCATCCCCCCTTTTGCATAACAGAAGATTCCAGTCCCTCCAATCTTAGGGGACCAGAATCAGCTTGCCTTTCGTGCGCCGTTCTTGCAGCAGGCGATGGGCCTGGGCCGCCTCTTCGAGCTTGAGTACCCGGTCTACATGCACGTCCAGCAAGCCCTGCCCCGTCCATTCCAGCAGTTGATCGGCCCAGGTATGCACCGCATCCTGCCGATCCCAGAGGTGGCCGAGATTCAGGCCCAACACGCCTTTATTGTCGTTCGCCAGAAAGATCGGGTTGAAACGCAGCCAGGGTGTCCCGGCGAGCGCCTTGACCACGCCCCAGATAGACCGCCCCGGACGGGGAGCCATCGCTGAGACGCCGTGCGCGACCAGCCTGCCCATCGGTGACAGACAGCGGTAGCTCTTCAGCCAGGATCGCCCGCCGATGGAATCGAGCACGATCTGCACGCCGCGTCCATCCGTCAGCCGTCTGATTTCCTTCTCGAAATCATGGCTCCGGTAGTCAATCGGATGCTGGACGCCCCATTCGCGCAAAAAATCGTGTTTGGAAGGGGAAGCCGTGCCGTAGATCGTCGCCCCGAAGATGGACGCGATCTTCACCGCTGACAGGCCGACTCCGCCTGCTGCCGAGTGGATCAGGACGCTCTCACCCTGTTTGATGCCTGCCAGGGCAACAAGCGCCCCATAGGCGGTCAGGTAGCCCACCGGGAAGCCCGCTGCCTGTTCCATAGAGATTCCAGGCGGCTTGGGAAAGGTCTGCTGGGCCGGGGTACAGACATATTCGCTGTAGCCACCGAAGCGCACCAGGGCGATCACCTCGTCGCCCAGATGAACCGAGTCGACACCCTGCCCCAATGCATCAATCGTCCCGGCGACCTCGTAGCCCGGCACGTAGGGGATTTTCGGCGCGTCGGGGTAAATGCCGAGCCGCCCCATAATATCGGCAAAGTTGACGCCGATTGCCGCCGTGCGAATCCGCACCTCGCCCGGTTTGGGGTCGGGGGTAGGGGCTTCGGATACGCGCATAACTTCGGGCGGCCCCGCTTTGGTAATGATCACCTGCCGCATGTGTTCCTCCTGGGAAAAAAGAAAAAAGAATTTCACCGCAGAGAACGCGGAGAACGCAGAGAAAAGCCAAGAGAAAGGATAAGGTAGAAACAATCTCACCGCAAAGCACGCAAAGAAAAAGCAGAGAGAAAGGGTGATGGTCCGTGCCGCCGCCCAGCATCAACACTATAATCAAGCACACCCATCCAACATTTCGCATCAAGTGAAGTCTTCAGGCAAATACTTAACAAGCCATTCACATATAGGTAGCAGGAAAAGTCAAATTGGGTTTGCTGTCTTCTGCATTCATCCGCCGCGCTGCTGCCGATTTTGGGCTGACGCAGATCGGCATTATCCCCGCCGAACCCTCGCCGACGCTGGACGCATACGACGCCTGGATCGCGGCGGAGATGCACGGCACGATGGACTACCTCGCCCGACAGGATCACCTGGCGCGGCGCAAAAATCTGAACATGATTGTGCCGGGCGTGCGATCACTGGTGGTCGCCGCGCTGAATTACCACACGGGAGCCGTGCCGGAGGCTGTCCTGTCCGATCCCCGGCGAGGACGATTTTCCAGCTATGCCTGGGGCGCAGATTATCACAAGCTCCTCAAACCGCGTCTGAAACTATTGGCCCGGGTGATCCGCGAGCTGACGGACGATCCGGTGAAGGATCACGTCTATGTCGATGCGGGAGCGATCCTGGAGCGGAGCCACGCGCAGGCAGCCGGACTGGGCTTTGTCGGCAAAAACACGATGCTGATCCACCCCCGGCGCGGCTCCTATTTTTTTCTGGGCGAAATTCTGACGACTGCCGAATTTGACGAGCTGGATCAGCCAGGGCGGGCGACGATGTGCGGAACCTGCACGCGCTGCCAGACTGCCTGCCCTACCAACGCATTCCCCCGCCCCTTTGTGCTGGATGCGCGGCGGTGCATCAGCTACCTGACCATTGAATTGAAGGAATCGATTCCCGAAGACTTGCGACCGCTGGTTGGCAACTGGGTTTATGGCTGCGATATCTGCCAGGACGTTTGCCCGTTCACGCGCTTCACCCAACCGAGCCAGGAGACAGCCTTCTGGCCCGCTGATAGTGGATCGCGCCGCACCGCCCCTGGATGATCTACTGGCGCTGGACGATGAGACTTTCCGCGAACGATTTGGGGGATCAGCCGTCGAGCGCATCGGGCGGGACTGTCTGGTGCGGAATGCGTGTATCGCGGCGGGCAACAGCGGCCTGATCGAATTCGCCCCAATTCTGGAACGGCTGGCGCGGGAAGATGGATCGGAATTGGTGCGGGAACATGCGCTGTGGGCGTTCGAGCGGGTGCACAAGACCCCTCCCTAAAAACGCTTTGGGGCTATAAAACCTCAGCGCACGACGGTGGATGGAGCGTCGTGCGCTGATGCACAAGGAGGAAAACATTTGGCGCAACTTTGCGCGAAAAACCAGTAAGGCTTTTAAAAGGTTGTTCAGCACTTCCTGTAAACCACTACCATAAAAAAGGATACCATGTGCAAGTCCCGGTGTCGTGTGACACAATACACCAAGAATTTAGACGTGTGTCACAACTAATGATTTCTTTATTGATCTGAGTAATCCGATTATTCGATGGAAATAAAACGAAATACCGCGTCCAGACTCCCCAGCTAGACGCGGTATTTCAAATAAGTATAGTAGTAATTTAAGGAGGCAGAAGAGAAACACCATCTCGGCACATGGGACCAAGTGACCGAGAGATTGTCACACCAGCCTGCTGTCACACATACAAAGAATAGCGTTAAACAGGCATTGCTGGACAGTTTACAAAGTCTTAAGAACTCATGACTTTTGTCACTCAATTGTTTTTTAATGCTTTTGCCGCCATGATCACGACTCGATTCTCTCGATCTTCCTGCGGATCGTAGGGCTGCATGGTGGAATCGAGCAGGGCTGCGGCGTGGAATCCGGTTCGTTCCAGCATGGTGACAATGCCCTGAACCGGGTAGCCGCGCTCGATGTGCAGTTCATCCTGGCGGGACCAGCCCTCCCCTACTCGCCTCCAGACCTGATACAGGGTTGAGCGGCTTAAGGTTTCGAAGCTGAAGGAGCGGCGGGCCATCACGATCAGATCGTCATCCTGGTAACAGACCTCGTCGCCGGGGTTACTCGCCAACCCGCGAATCGTCCACGTATCAAAGACAAACAGGCGGTCCGGCTCAACCATCTGATTGATCCGATTAAAAACGGCTTCCAGTTCGCGCAGGCTGGACATCGCGTTGATCAGACCGCCCACCGCCAGTACCATATCGACCGCGCCCATCGGGGATGCAAAGCTGCGAACATCGCCCTGCACCTGTTCCGGCGGCTCGTAAAAAATATCGCCAACTTTGTCGCTCTGTTTCTCGATCTGAGCCAACATGTGCGGGCTGATGTCTACGGCAAGGGTCCGGTAGCCCTGGGAAGCCAGCCACCAGGAGGTGATACCTGTGCCGCAGCCCATGTCGATCAGGCGGCGGCCCGCCCAGTCCAGGCTCTGCGCGTAGGCAATATACGACGGGATATGGTCAATGGCGTAGTTAGAAAACCCCACCTGGTCATAAATGCTCGCCAGGGCACTGTAAGGAGCGACAAGATAAGGATTTCGCCCGGACATGATAAATCCTTTCTGATGAAGAAGATAATGCTATTGTTGGCTGACAGAAAGAATGATCTTCCCTCTTGTATACCCCGCAATCTCCATAAAATAAAAACAATAGGGTCTGCCTTCGACCAGCGCGTCGTACTGCCAGGGGGCGATGGTAAACGTTTTTCCGTCGATGACAGCGCAGTGCTCAATGATATCGCCCGGTTGATTGACCTTGAGAGTCACGGAGCCACAGGCCGAAGATAGCTGGCCCCTGGCTAAACGCCACCTTGAACGCAAATCCAAAACAAGGCCGATCACGCTGAGCACGATCACAAATCCTGAGGCGAACTGTTTTTCGGTTGGGCCAGTCGTTGCCATCCGATCAATGCCCAGAAGGATCAGCCCAACGACAATCACAAACAGGATGATCATCTTCACAAAGCCGGATAATGGTGGATAGTAGGGCCTTCTCTGGTTCTCGGTAATGATGCCAGATTGATTGAGCGCCAGTTCCTCCGGCGTGAAGTGGAATACCTCCATCAACAGCTTGGCCGTATCTTTGGCATTTAACTGCTCAGCGGCGGGACGACGATATTTAGCTATTGCGCGGGCGGCGGCTTTCTCGCGGATCGTTTTGCGAGCAGCCAAAACCAGACGGTAAGAATACACCGTCCCGATCAACGCACCTGCCAGAAGGAACAGGCAAACGACCAGAATCGCCCAGGTTTTCTCCTGCCAGAGTTTGAGAGCAGCATAGATACAAAAGGCGCTCAGCAGGGAAAATACGGCGGTATAGATCGCATTGGCCAGCAAGCGAATTTTGGGGAACTGCATCAGCAGATTCATGCGCCCCTCGGCTGCATACCGATAGCTCATATGGCATGAATTATAGTACGAACGCGCTGGACGCATATTCCTAAAAGTGTAAATTCCGACGCAAAATGGCTACAATCTATCCGTTTGCCCGATCTACCATACAAGAGGAAAACAAAATGGGTAAAGTCGCAATTCACGGATTTGGGCGTATTGGCCGCTCCGCGATGAAAGCTGCCATGCGCAAGGGCCTGTTCGTTCCCGCCAGCATATCGGATATCAAAGACCTGCCGACACTCGCCGCGCTGTTCGAAGTGGATTCGAACTATGGAATCTGGCCGGAGCCGGTCTCGGTCAAGGATTCGACGCTGGTGATTGGAAACAAGGAGATCAAGTATTTCGAGACCAGCCAATCCCTGCCGGACTGGGGCGCGTTGGGAGTAGAGCTGGTGATCGACTGTACGGGCCGCGCCACCAAGCGCTCCGGCGCTCAGGCACACCTGGACCGGGGAGCGCAGCGCGTCCTGGTCAGCGCGGCAAGCAAAACGGAGCAGGACGCTGACGCCTTCCTGCTGCCGGGGATCAATCTCGACCAATACAAACGCGACCAGCACCATATCATCAGCATGGCAAGCTGCACGACTAACGCCCTGGCCCCGGTGGTCAAGGTGCTGCGAGAAACCTTCGGGATTAAGTCCGGCTTATTCACCACCGTGCACGCCTATACCAACACCCAGTCGCTGACGGACCAGCCTATGGCAGACCGGCGCGATTCGTGGGCAGCGGCGGAAAATATCATCCCGTCGTCATCGGGCGCAGCTAAGGCGCTGAAATTCATCTGGCCCGATTTGCAGATGACCGGCAAGGCGTACCGCGTTCCAGTGCGCACAGGCAGCATTGCCGAGGTGAATGTGGTCCTGAACCGGGCGACCACCGCCGAGGAAGTGAACGACGTCTTCCGCAAAGCCGCCGCGAGCGGGCCGCTGGCTGGCGTGATGAGCGTGCTCGAAGGTGAGTGGGCGTCGTCGCGCATTGTGGGTGACGAACACTCCTCGATTATCGACCTGCCGCTGACGCAGGTGATGGGTGGAACGCTCGTTTCGGTCGCAGCGTGGTATGACAACGAGATGGGTTATTCAACGCGGCTGGCTGATATGGCGGCCCATTTGATCAAGTAATCCCCTCTCAGGCAAGCTGGCGAGGGAAGAAACAAAAAAGCAGGGCGGGTTGAGAAACCTGCCCTCTTTTTTTAACTCGGCACAAGCAGGGTCGCGAAACTGAAGACCATCTCGTAACGGGTCGAATAGAGGACGATGCTGCCCGACATATAGTTATCGACGTTAAAAGCCGGGTCGGTGATAAAGTAATTCTGGTTCCCCTTGTTGCCCTTCAGCCCCGTATCCGGGGTCAGATCGATCTCGAACTGAGCCTGTTCGTCCAGGTCTTCTCGCGTCGCGGGACCGGGTACAGCCGTGAGCAGCACATGCAGGTCCGGCCCGTTGATCGCGTCCAGATTTTCCAGGCGGACGACATAACGGCCATCGGAGAGGCGGTAAATGCTGGCCCGGCCCGATGCGCCGCGCATCGGATCGAGAGTGAGAAACTCGCCGGTGAGAATCTGCTGGACGGCAGAGGGATTCGGGTCTTCGGAGAGCAGATTCGTATCTTCGACATCCACCGGATCGGTCAGCCGCGCGCCCACCAGATCGATGGCCTTCTGGCGATCCGTGCCGTACAGGTTGTTGTACATCTCGCGCGCTTCATTGGAGAGATCGTTAAACGCAGCCGGGAACGGCCCGGTATTAGCTTTCGAGTCCGTAGTATCGACCACCTTATCGATCCACAGCGGCGAGAGCAGCAGGGCGACAACGATCATCGCCCCGACAAATAACAATCCCCAGGCTGGCCTTGTATTCAAGTGATGTACCCTTCCCGTTGCGCAGAATTCGGGGATGATCATAGCGAATCAGGGGAAATTGGGCTACATCGCCCCGTCCAGCCTGATCTCATGCTGCCTGAGCCGGTTCGTAGTGTAACACCATCAACTGGTCGGCGTTGAGAGCGACCATTGCATAGCTTCGCCCCTCGTTATCACTGAATTCAACCTCAAAAATGTCCGGGGCCAGTTCTTCAACAACTGTTCCAACCTGACCGCGTTTCAAACCTCGTTCTGGAATGTTTTGAAGCAATGCCACGA
Organism: uncultured Chloroflexia bacterium; assembly: GCA_963753545.1. Classification (GTDB taxonomy): domain Bacteria; phylum Chloroflexota; class Anaerolineae; order Aggregatilineales; family Aggregatilineaceae; genus CAVWCQ01. Next base: position 1,140,809 of record CAVWCQ010000008.1, on the reverse strand, counting down.
CATCAAGTAGCTGTACCATCATTGCCCCTTCTTTCACAGGATCACGTAACAACTCGTCAACCGAGGAAAATCTTCGTGCTTTTACTCACTGTCTTCCGTCTTCCCCCGATTTTCCATCCGCTCTTTGATCACCTGCTCGTAGCCAATATCCTTAGGCTTATACCAGTTGGGATGCTCCATGCCGAGCGGCAAATACTGCTGATCCACCCAGCCGCCGGGATAATCATGAGGATATTTATACTGGCCCATATCGCCCATCGTCTGCTTGTAGCGAGCCTGCGTCGCGCCGTAGAGATTACCGGACTTGTCGCGCAGATAGGGCGGAACCTCACCCGGCCCTTCCTTCTCGATGTGGGCCAGCGCTGGCCAGATCGCGCCCGCCGCGTTGCTCTTGGGGGCAGTGGCGAGATAGAGGACCGCTTCGGACAGAAAATAATGCCCTTCCGGCATACCCACCCACTCAAAGGCGTTCGCCGCCGCTGAGACAACGACCAGCGCGTTCGGATCCGCCAGCCCGATATCTTCGCTGGCGAGGATGAACATCCGGCGCAGGATGAAACGCGGGTCTTCCCCGGCGTAGAGCATTTTCGCCATCCAATAGAGGGCCGCGTCAGGATCAGAACCGCGCACGCTCTTGATAAAGGCGCTGATCGTATCGTAATGTTCATCGTCGCCGCGATCATAACGCACGGCGCGGGCCTGGATGCTCTCCTGGGCGACAGGCAGATCGATATGGATCACACCGTCTTTGCCCGGCTGAGTCGTCTGGGCGGCGAGTTCGAGCGCATTGAGGGCCGAGCGCGCATCCCCGCCGGAGACATTGGCGAGATGTTCCGCCGCTTCGGGCGTGAGATCGATCTTCAACTTGCCCAGGCCGCGCTCTTTGTCGTGGAGAGCCAGATCGATCACAGCGAGCACGTCCTGGGACGTGAGTTGATTCAGCTTAAAGACGCGGCTCCGGCTGAGCAGCGGATTGACGAGGCTGAAGAACGGATTCTCCGTCGTGGAGCCGATCAGGACTACCGTGCCGTCTTCAACATAGGGGAGCAGACCGTCCTGCTGGGCCTTGTTCCAACGGTGAATCTCGTCAATAAACAGGACCGTGCGCTGCCCGTACATACCGAGCCGTTCCTGGGCCTCCGCGATCAGTTCGCGCAGTTCCTTAACGCCGGAGGTCACAGCATTGAGGCGGCTAAAATGGCGTTTGGTGTGATTGGCGATGATGTTGGCCAGAGTCGTTTTCCCGGTTCCGGGCGGTCCCCAGAGGATGATCGAGTTCAGTTGATCGGCTTCGATGGAGCGGCGGAGCAGACGTCCCGGCCCGATGATGTGGGCCTGTCCGATAAATTCGTCCAGCGTGCGCGGGCGCATCCGCACGGCAAGCGGCGCGTCCTGCTGCTGGCGCTGTTCGCGGGCATAGTCAAATAGGTCTGACATGGATTCTCCTCGTGCTTGGTCCCCGGAGAGGTAGGCCATTTATTATAGCACATCTGGCACGGATGTTCTAGCCAGGGTGGGCGAATTTACATGAGCGCTCTACAATTAACAAGACAAGGATCATTATAAAGGAGCGGAGCAATGTTCAAAAACGCGAAAGCATTTTCCGGCTTCTCGGTAAACGATCTATCGAAAGCAAAAGAGTTCTACAGCAAGACCTTAGGGCTGGAGGTTTCCGAAGATCAGGGATTCCTGAATATCCACCTCGCAAACGGCAATAACGTTTTTGTATACCCTAAGCCGAATCACAGCCCGGCGACCTTCACCATCCTTAATTTCCCCGTCGATGATATTGACCAGGCCGTAGAAGAGCTGACAAAACGCGGCGTGCGTTTTGAACGCTACTCCGAGGGTGATATCAAGACGGACAACAAGGGGATTGCCAGAGGCATGGGACAGGGTATAGCCTGGTTCAAAGACCCGGCGGGCAATATTCTGTCCGTACTGGAAGATATGCGCTAACCCTTTTCGAGTAGTTCTTTCAAATTGTTGAGGACCATAGCCCAGCTTCTCTCCGAGATTGCCTGGGCTTCCTGATTCGGGATATTGACCTCGCTGATCGTCAGTTCGGTGGCTCCGTCGCCAGACACGATCTCGTAGGTTACCTGCTGGTAGTTCTCCTCGCGATCCGGCAGGCCCGATAGATCGCTCCAATGGCTGTGAGCGAGCACGCGTGGCGGCTCGAAACGGAGGATTTTTCCCTTGTCTACATAGGGTTTGCCCTGCCATGTGCCCGTGTGAATGATCGGGCTGCCGACTTTCCAGTCGGTCTCGGTATCGACACCAAAGAACCACTGTTTGATCAGGTCCGGTATGGTGAGCGCCTCCCAGACTTTATTGACGGGCGCATTGATTCTGATGGAGCTTTGAGCGTTCAAGGTCATAACCCTGTCATCTATGAACAAAAAAGAATATATCAAATCGCGCCGGGGCTGACCCTGAGCTACACTTCACTGGAATTCGGGCGCAGCGGCTTAGCGGCTTAACTTCACACACACACAACGCCCCTACGAGACAATCAAAGGCCAAGGAGAAAACGGATGAGGCATAAACGGTTTGTGGCGCTGGCGTTATTGATTTGCCTGATTATTCCGGCGGGGCTGGTCACGGCTCAGGGTCCGGTGGATGTGCTCAACGCGATTACCGCCGAGCAGGTGATGGCTCACATTCAGGCGCTGTCGGTAGATATTGGAGCGCGCAAGATGGGCAGCCCGCAGGAAGAACAGGCCGCCGAATACATCCAGGGCCAGTTTGAAAGCTGGGGCTACGAGGTCGAAATCCAGGAATTTGACGCCACGGCGGGAGAAGCGGACAGGGGCGCAATCATCTCCCACAATGTGATTGCCACCCACCCCGGCGATGATCAGGTGATTGTTGTTGGAGCGCACATGGACTCGGTCACCGCGGGCACAGGCGCAGGCGATAATGCGTCCGGCGTGGCGGTTGTGCTGGCGGCGGCAGAAGTGCTGGCGAATGTTGATACCGAACACACGATTCTGTTTGTCACCTTTGGGGCAGAAGAAACGGGTGATCCGATGGGATCGGAATATTTTGTCGAGAGTTTGGGCGACGATATCGACAACGTGATCGCCATGATCAACGTTGACTCAGTAGGCGTGGGGACCAATATGAACGTCTACGCGGGGGCGAAAATTCTCTCGGGTGACGAGGACGAAGATCATATTCCTGACATGGAAGGTGGACCAACCTGGGTGCGCGACCTGGCGCTCAATCTGGCAGATCAACTTGGCCTACCGTTCGGAACAACCCCTGATGATACCTGGGGCGGCTACACGGGATCCTGGAGCGATCATTACGCCTTTGTTGAAGCCGATGTGCCCATTGCTTACTTTGAGGCGTGGCAGTGGGAACCCTCCGAAAGCACCGTATGGGGTCAAGAAACCGCGAATGGTGATGTGATGCACACGGCGGGAGATGTGTATGAAAACGTCGTCCCGGAAAAGGTGGAAATGGCGGCGGAACTGGTGACCGCAACGACGCTGGCGATTGCCAACGGCGAGGCGGATGTGTCGGGGTAAGAACGGCCACCTCACCCCGGCTCAACGGCGCATTGCGTGCGCTTGGCGGTTGAGCTTTCCCCTGTCCAGTGCGTGCTGCGCGGCTTAGCTGCGCACGCACGCCTTGTTGGAGAGGGGAGAAATTGCCACTACGTTAACATGGATTGAACGGTCTGGACAATCTCGATCACCGTGGGCAGTTCGGAGCGCCACAGGGTCGGGACGTGCAGGCCCAATTTCGGCAGCAGCGGCGTGTGATAGAACCCAGCATCGTCCGGCACAACAGGCGCATAAACTCCTTCTACCAATCGGTTAAGCTGGCAGCGCTGCCGGATGGGATCGATGATCCAGTATTCGCGTACCCCTGCCTTCTCATATTCCTCAAACTTGTTCCCATAATCACGCGCGACGCTTTCCGGCGACACAATCTCGATGCAGATATCCGCCGGACCGATCATCGCGGTATCCGTGAGTTTGCCAGGGTTATTGTTCAGAACAATCTGCAAATCCGGTTCACGAATGGAACCAATGGTATTCAACTGCATGACAAAAGGCTGGGCACGCACCTGACCAACCGGGCGAAGGGCAAAATAGGCATCGAGCAGATGGCGCAGATAGGCCGTCAAGAGGTCGTGCTGAGCGGATACTGGCGACATTCTGATTACGACCCCACTCACCCATTCGTGAAATGACTCGGCATACTGCGCCAGATAGTCTTCGGCAGTAACACCAACCGCGACAATCTCGCCAGATGGCAGAGTGACAGGCGCGATGATGGTCAGGGTTGCCATAGGCAGTCTCCTATCGTTTGAGCCTAATTGTAGCATAGATGATGCCCACAATTCATGTTTTGCAGCTCGTGAAGAAAGAATTTAGGTAAGACTAAATTATAGAACTCCCTCTATACTTTCACAACGTTGATCTGCTATAATAAAAACTATTCTGGCGGGTCACATTGAGGACTGTTGGATGGAGCAGCAAACACGTTCGCGCGCCGTCAACCGCGTTTACGGGATATCACTGGCAGCCAACCTGGTGATGCTCACGCTCAAACTGACCGTTGGGTTTCTCACCGGATCCCTGGTTATGCTGGCTGACGGTGTTGACTCCTCCCTGGATGCCATTGCCAACATTATCGCGATGGTGGTGACGCGCGTCGCCGGGAACCCGCCGGATGCCGATCACCCCTATGGACACAGACGCTACGAAACTCTGGCGGCGATGCTGGTCGGCGGCTTTTTGCTGATCACGGCCAGCGAGATCGTCAAGAGCGGCGTGTCGCGGCTGATATCCGGTGACGTGCCCGATCTGACGGCGGCGAACTTCGCGGTAATGGCGCTCGCCTTTGTCGTCAATTTCGCGCTGTTCTATATGCAGCGGGGAGCCGGGCGGCGGCTGAAATCGGAAGTACTGATCGCCAGTTCGGAAGACAAACGCAGCGATATCATGGTGTCGATCACGGTGCTCGTATCGCTGATCACGGTGCAGCTTGGCTACGGCTGGATCGACGCGGCGGCGGCGTTAGTCGTCGTGGCGCTGATCAGCCGCAACGCGCTCAATATCATCAAACACGCGGCGGATGTACTGGTCGATCGTGCCCCTCTGGATGCTCTAACTGTCAGCCACATCGTGGAAGAAGTCCCCTGCGTGAAGTGCGTATCCCAGGTGCGCAGCCGGGGATCGGAAGACGATGTACACGTTGATCTGGTCGTCAGCGTCGCCGCGCCCACCCCTATCGAACAAACAGCGGCGATTGCCGACGAGATCACCACCCGCCTGCGAACCGCATTTTGAGGGGTTGTCCGAAATCGAAGTGACGTTCCAGCCCGCTTATGATGTCGCGCCGGACTACACGCAGATTGCCCGCACCGAAGCGGCGGCACTGGGCATCAGCGCCCATGAGATCAGCGCCGTGCGTGTCGATGAGGGGTTGATCCTGGATGTACACGTCGAAGTGAACGCCGATCAGAAGCTGGAAGCGGCGCATGAGATCGTGTCACGATTCGAGGACCGTTTGCAGCAAGCAATTCCCAAACTGACCGAGATTGTGACGCACATCGAGCCATATTATGATCCGCAGGACTGCGTGGCTCTCGAAGGCGAAGAAGAACTCGCCCAGAAGGTGATGCAGATCGCGACGGAGCTTTACCCCAATAATTACTGGCATAACCTGAACCTGCGGGCCAGTTCGGGCTGCGGCGGCGGCTATACGCTGAGCATCCACTGTCAGACGGAAGGATCGGTCACGGTGGCGGAAGCACATGAGCTGGCGGAAGCGGTCGAAACGCGTCTGCGCAGCGAACTGCCGGAGATTCTACCGCGTCACGATCCACACGGAGCCGTGGGAGCGCGTGCCCTCGGCGGCGTAGGGTTCATCTTCACAGAGGCAGTTCTGCCGCCCTAAGCCGTTAGGGCTGAATCATTTTGACCTCAAAAGTTATTTCCCTGCAAGCGCCCGCCTTTCCCCTGCTCTTACAGCTTGACATTTCTAGAACATATGTGCTATACTGTTAACTGAGCTTCTTGTGCGCCGCTCTCCCATCAAGTCGTGCTTGTAAGAGCGATTGCTTACTTTCCGACCTCAAAAAGGGGTTAGAAAAACCGTTAGGAAACCGTTTGTGAGCCTACCGAAAAAATAGGGGTATCAGAATCGCCACGAGAAAAAGACCAATTTAGTGATCAACTAATTTTCCTCGATAGTTAGAATGAGGGGAAAATCGGCATTGCTAATAGAGCGTGAAATGCAACACTATTTTGTTAAGATGTACATGAAACTGCTTTCGGCGCGCCCTAACCGACCCCACTTACCGAATCGCCTCCATCATCAGCCGCAAAACAGGCGCGTCGAGCCGATGGCTCAGGTGCTGGGCCAGGATCGTTTTACCCGATCCAGATGCCCCGCCAATCAACAAGACGCGCCAATCTATCATTTTCTGATCCGATCTTGGTTAGCGATTTCCGGTTGCTGCTGATTGCCGGGTCCTGGGCCGCCACAGCGGAAGACTGGCAGCCGCGCCGAGTACCGCCGCTACAGCGATAGCCACAATAGAGTCACCGAGATCGGGCTTGATGGTCATCAGGTAGACGATACCCAGCAGCAGGGCCAGCATGATCAGCACCGATGAGCCAAACAGCGGGTCAAAAATGCGCTGTTCGGCTGCGTCCGAGAGCGGACCATCGGGCGCGTCACCGATTGTTTTGCCGATAGCGCCTCGCCGGATACCCATCACGGCCCCGACAGCGATATAGAGCACGATGGTGGCTAAGGCTACCTTAATCCAGTCCGTATCCCAACCCCACACATCGTTCGTCATATAGAATCCAGCGAGGATGTTCACCAACATGCCGATGCCCAAGGACGGGGCCAGCGAAAGAAAACATACTGAGAACCAGACGCGCCTGCTCGACACGCTGTGCCCGGCGCAATGCCCACAGGCTGACCAGGGACATAAACGCTCCAGCACCAAAAGCAAGAGCACCGACGAGGTGGAGGAACAGAGCAAACTCATAACGAGTCATTCCGAAACCCTTTCTCCTATGCACCATTGCATAGGAGAAATATAGCGAATTCGCTACTCCGCCAACCATGCGCGCACATCGTTCATGGTATAGGGCAGGTTGTAATGGGCGATCAGGGAGGACCACATCTGGAACGCAGGCCACGCCTTCGGATGGCGTTCGCGCAGCAGCCGCCACGCGTCCGGCAGATCCATGCCCAGTTCGTCGATCAGATAGGCCAGCACAAACGTTGAGGAGCGGCTCATCCCCTCCCAGCAGAGGACCAACACGCCGTGCCCCTCGGCCCGCGCCTGCCGGATGAAGTCGACGCCGCGATCAAATGTTCCCATAGGGACTCGCGCGCCATCTTCCAGCGGGTTGTCAAACACGACAAAATCATCGGGCCAATCTACAACCGAACTATACAAGCGCAGCACATGAGTGATCCCATTCCGGCGCAGATCATCCAGCAGGGGGCGGCGGCGTATCCCACTGATATACAGCCCTTCAACCACCTGATCGGCGTTAAAGGTGCGCTTCTCGACAGCCGCCGCGACGATCTGGCGCAGAACCGACTTATCCATCGGCGTGCCCGGCGTCCAGCCCGATTTCGCGGGTACAGCCACACCTTCCCAGTCCATCACGTCATCCGCCACCCACACGGGCAGACCGTTCACACTTGCCAGGGTGATCGCGTCGTTCGGCTTGGCGCTGATCTCGTGGATCGATCCGTTTGAGCGCACGCTGATGGTCGCGTAGAGCAAATCGTGTTCCGCCGACGACAGGCAGATCTGATCGATCTGGCCGCCTGAGGCGCTGATCAGCTTAGACATCAAATGGAAGCTGGATGGCATAAAAAAGCGCCAATCACGTATGGTATCATCGAGGGGCCACCAGTTTTCCCACTCGACCCAGATCGGGATAGCGCGCTCGCCTGCTTCATCGACCAGGACGGCGATCAAAAAGGGATTGACGCGGGTCAGGCCCGCGATGACTGTTTTAAACATGTTTCTTCACTCTCTGTAACATAACAAACACCTCATATAATCGACAGAAAGTGTACCTCTTTGGCACAACAGCACAAGACCGTTAAATTTGTGGAATAGGTGAGCGATGCGGGAGACAGCATGGCAAAGGTACAGTTTCAAGGCAAGTGGGTAGATCCGGATACGGCATGGGCGGACTGGTTTGCAACCGACGCATTCAACGTCGATAAGCGGCGGCGGCGTATCTTCCGCCTGCTGCCACGCGATCCTCGCTGCAAGTTCTGCAATGCACCCTTTCAGGGCGTAGGCGGAATGGTGGTTCGGAGATTGTATGGCAAACGGCAGTCCGACTTGAATCCCCGTTTTTGCAATATGTGTGACGAAGCATCGCGGCATTTTCTCGGTGGGGCTGAGGTGGAGATGTCAATCCTGTTCGCAGACGTACGCGGATCGACGGCGCTCTCGGAGACGATGAGTCCCACTGAGTTCAGCCGCCTGATCAGTCGATTTTACACCGCATCCACAAAAGTAATCATTAATGAGGATGGGCTGGTAGAAAAGCTGGCGGGAGATTTAATCGCCGCCTTCTGGGGCGCGGGATTTGCAGGGCCTCATTATGTCGAGCGCACGATCAAAACGGCTCAGCATCTACAACGGGTCATGGAGCAGCAAAAGATTCCGGTAGGAGTTGGGGTGCATTATGGGATCGCGTTTTTTGGCTCGATGGGCACGCCGGATGGGCTGACCAATATCGCGGCGATTGGCGATGAGGTGAACACGGCGGCCCGGATTGCTTCCAAAGCGGCGGCAGGCGAGATCATTGTCAGCGAACAGGCGCTCACAGCGGCGGGGATCGACGGCAGACGAGCTCGAAGCGCGCACCTTAGACAATCTCAAGGGGATCAGCGAGCCAGTGCGGGTGCGCGTCATGCACGCCTGATTCAGTCAGGGATTCCCCAAAAGCGCACGGTGCTGTCTTTATCAACAGACGCCAGGAGCGTCCCATCCGGGCTAAAAGACACGCCGATAAGCGGAACGTCGTCTGGACTGGTCAGGGTGTGAAGCAGGACACCTGTGCTCAAGTCCCATATCTGAATCTGATTGTCATCGTTCCCGACGGCTGCCAGCATGCGTGAATCTGGACTGACGGCGAGATCATGCACATGATACTGCCCCAGACAAACATTGAGTGCCGTTATCTTGTCCCATGATGCAGTATTCCACCATTGGAGAGAACCATTCTGTCCGGCAATCAGATATTGATCATCGGGGCTAAAAATCACGTTATTTCTGCACGTAGCACGGTATTCCGTATCAGTTTCCAACTCGTTCAGTAGGTTACCATCGCCAACATTCCATACTTGCAGCTTCATTCCCAAAGTTGCCAGCCATATACCATCTGAACTTATAACTTCCGAGCTTAAGTTACTGGAATATCGATCAATTTTAAATGACCAGATACTTTGCCCAGTTTCAACATTCCACATATTGAAAACTAGAGTGACGTTTCCCCAACTAGCAACCAACCAAGTTCCATCAGGGCTGAAGAACAAAGGTGTTGAATAGCAGGAATACATGCTACCCACTCCACATTCAGTTTCATCGTAGTTAAACGATGCGAGTTGTGCGCCGGTTTCCACATTCCACAAAATAATCGGCGAATTTCGTGCTCCAACAGCAATCGTTTTTCTGTCAGGACTAAGCAGGGAGAGGTTAGCCATCCCATTTTGGAAGGAAAGGGTTTCAGCTTGCTCCGCATATACCAGATAGGAGCGATCCGGGAGATATTCATGTCTTCCCTGGCCCAATACAATCCAACCTTTGTCTGCCAAATAGAGGAGAGATTGAGTCCAGATACCCGTAAGATCTTGCCGCTGCTCCTCAGAAAAAGTCGCGGTATTCCAAATGCGAACGGTGTCTTCGCCCGTCACTCCGAGCGAAGAACTGTCCGAGGACCACTCTATATCGGTGAAATAGAAAAGCTCTTCCGCATCGCCGACGTGGGCCAACTGTTGCACATCAGTTCAGATTTTCAGGCGTGATGACCTGACGCCCTCCGCCCGCCTGAACGGGAGATAGACACACAAGCACAGGAAAAAGACAGAGGAGGGATGGTTTCATTCTACAAAGCTTTCTCCTTGATCTCTACGTCGGCCTGCACCTCAACGGAGGCCTGTTCGAGATGTAGGCGCGGCAGCCAGGCGAAAACGAGCAAGACCATGATCCCATACATCAGGGCTGTCGCAGCGAAAATCCCGCGCAGGCTGACCCACACGATCAGCACCGATCCGATCATGGGGGCGAGGGTGCGAGCCAGGGCCACGATTGAATTTTCCAGGCCGAAGACCGCGCCTTCTTCGCCGGGAAGGCTGTAGTGCGCCAGCAGCGCACTGATAGCAGGCATACAGCCGCCCGCCGTCACCCCGGCAGCCGTTTGCAGCCCAACAAACGCCCAGACATTGCCGACCACCGCCTGCGGCAGAAAGAGGACCATGCCGGCGATCCCGACCCCGATCAGGATGGGACGGTGCCCCCGGCGATCTCCCAGACGCCCCAGATAGATTGCGCCCAATGTGCCCGTGAAGGCCGATAGGCCCGATACGATCCCGGTGATCGTCGCCACGCGATCTGACTGGGGCAGCAGCGCGGCAATGTAGAGCGGGATAAAGGGAGTCATCATGTTACGGGCGAACTGCTGCAAAAAGTCGGTGGTAAAGGTAGCGGGCACGCCGGGGCGGGCCATCACCAGCCGCCATGATGCCCACAGGCTGATCCGGTCCGACTTGTTTTTTTTGACGGGCTTAAACGTCTCCTGTGCGCCGAAAAGGACCAGCAAGCCGGAGAGCGCCAAGAGGGCCGCCGTCACGCCAAAGGCGACCCGGTAGCTGAACAGGTCCGCTACGACGCCGCCGATCAGAGGTCCCGCCGCGATGCCCGCCCACAGCCCGACCTGGATCAGGCCGAGCGCATAGCCGACTCGTTCGCGAGGGACATTCGCCGCGACTAGCGCGGTCACTGCCGCCAGCACGCCGGACACCACGCCTTGCAGGGCACGCAGGGCGATCAGGTCTTCGGCGGAGCGGGCAAAGGCCATCAGGAAGACGGTGATCGCCGCGCCAAAGGTGGCCCGTTCGACCATCAGCTTGCGGCCCTGGCGGTCTGCCAGCGATCCCCAGATGGGGGCGACGATCATCTGCGTGAAGGACTGCGCCGAGAAGGACAGCCCGGTTAGAAACTCAATGTTGAGATGCCAGCGCGACCCAAGCTGCTCGATATAGAGCGCCTGGAAGGGGAACGTACTGGAAAATCCCGCCGCGGCGACGAATTCCACCACAACCATGATCGTGAGCGTGCGATGCCAATGCTGCATAGGGTGACGCCTTCATAAGAGAGAAAAACTGTTTTACCGCAAAGGGCGCAAAGAACGCAAAGGAAAAGCAAAGAAAAATAAGTCATTTTCTCTTGTTCTTCTCTGCGCTCTCCGCGGTGAGATATTTTTACCCGGTCTGGCGGGCCAACTCATACGCGGCGATATCGGCTTCGAGGGCGGGCGGGAAGAGCGTCCCCCGGAACAGGGCGATCATCGTCAGGCCGAGCAGCACGCCGAGCCAGCTTTGCAGAATAGACAGCAGAAAGGTCGCCGTGCCTGCGTCCGTCTTGGAGAGGCCAACCGCGCCGGAGAGGATCGCCCCGGCAGTCAGTTCGCGGCCCCCTGCCCCGCCCGGCATAGCGGAGAGCGAGGCGACGATCACGGCGAAACTGACGATAAAGACGGCCTGCCCGAACAGCGTCCATGAGCCGCCAATATCCAGCCCGCGCAGCAGCAGATAAAAGCCCAGGCAGTCGCTAAAATGCGCGCCGATGCCGAGCAGCAGCGGCAGGATCAGGTTGCGGACCTTGAGCAGTTCATAGGCGGAGTTGTAAAGCGTACGCAGCGGCTTCTGGATGCGGCGCAGGCCGGGAATTTTCGCGGCAAGATCGAGGAACCACAGCGCCAGAGGCCGATATTGGACGATGATCAGCCCGACGATGAGCACGGCGGCGACGGTTCCCAGTACGGCGCGCACTGTCGAGAGCGCGACATCCCCTTGCAGCGACCCGCCAATGCCGATCAGGGCGCAGGTCGCCAGAAAGATCACCGCCAGACCATCGACAAAACGTTCCATAAATACAACCGGGACACCGCGCGCAAAGTCGGAACCGCTGAGGTTCTTGAGGACCAGCGCCTTGAGCACTTCGGCCAGTTTGCCGGGGCTGACGGCCAATGCCAACCCGGACAGCCACAGGATCAGGCTGTCTCGTTCGCGGATCGTGGGCTGATCAGGTGGAACATCGGGAATCTGCCGCACGGTGCGAACGCCGGAGCGTTCGTGTACTGTACGAACGCCGATCACGCCGAGAAAGGTGCGCCATTCCGTATAACGCAGCCCCCAGTTCACGCACTTGAGCAGCAGCACCGGGAAAAACAGCCATAGCGGGAAATGGCTCAGCTTGTCCGCCAGCCTGCCCGCCCCGGTGATGACTACGACGGCGATGAGGACGATGGAAATAAAGAGCAGCCCGGCAACCGTCTGGTTGCGATATTTGCGCATAAGGACTCCCGTGAAAAACAAATCTCACCACGGAGAACGCGGAGAGCGCAGAGAAAGGCAAAGAATTAAGTAAAGATATTTACAACTCAAACGGCGGAATTGTAGCAGACTGCCAGCGTGGGCACGAAAAACGGCCATTCTACGTATAATGAATGAACCTATTTCACGACACAAGGAGAAAAAGGCGATGCGCCTTCTGAAACTATTTTGCGCCGGGCTGGTCGTGATCATCCTGTCGACCAGCATCACATTCGCCCAGGGGCCGCAGCCGGGCGATCCAAGCATTGGCGATCCATACTATCCCAACGCGGGCAACGGCGGCTACGATGTGCAGCATTACGAACTCGATCTGACCGTCGACGTGGAAAACAATGTTTTGAACGGCGAGGCGACCATCGACGCAAAAGCAACAGAAGACCTGAGCGCCTTCAACTTCGATCTGAGCGGGCTGGACGTGAGCGCTGTGACCGTGGATGGGGCAGATGCGACGTTTAGCCAGGACGGCGAAACAGAACTGACCATCACGCCCGGTGAGCCGATCAGCGCCGATAATACGTTCACCGTGGTGATCACCTATGGGGGAACGCCCAAGCCTGTTGAAGATCCCAGCCTGGCAGGGTCCGAACTGGGCTGGGTGAGCTATGAAGGCGGAACGTATGTCACCAGCGAACCGATGGGGGCAGCGGTCTGGTACCCGGTGAACGATCACCCCAGCGACAAGGCAACCTATACCTTCCGCATCACCGTCCCCGTACCTTACGTGGTGGCGGCGAACGGCGTGCTGACCGATACCATCGACAACGGCGACACTCAGACTTTCGTCTGGGAGATGAGCGAACCGATGGCGAGCTATCTGGCAACGGTTGATGTGGCGGAATTTACGGTCCAGACCGAGGAAGGCCCGAACGGGCTGCCGATCCGCAATTACTTCCCGGCGGACAAGGCCGATAAGGTAGCCCCTGCCTTTGCCGGAACGAGCGATTGGATCGCTCTCTTTGAAGATCTGTTTGGCCCCTACCCCTTCGATACCTACGGCGTGGTTGTGATCGATACGGGCCTCGGCTTCGCGCTGGAAACACAGACGATCTCGCTGTTCAGCGCGTCAAATGTCACTGACGATTTTGAAGTTGCGCCAGGATTTCAGCTACGCGGCGCTGACCGCCGGGCATGAACTCTCGCACCAGTGGTTTGGCGACAGCCTGACCCCGGAACGCTGGCAGGACATCTGGCTGAACGAGGGATTCGCCACTTATGCCGAAGTGCTGATGATCGAACATTTTGTCGATGCCCAATCTGCCACCGACTATGCCGCCCAGCTTTACCTCGTCCTGCTGGCGCAGGAAGTCGCGCGCGATCCCAAGGCGACAGTGGGTGACTTCATCGATGCTATCATCGCTAACATGGGCCAGGATGTCTACGACAATCTGATTGCCCCTCAGATCGGTGATCAGTTGGACCAGATTAGAGACCTGCCCGCCTCTCAGATCGCCAGTTCGATGGGGCTGGACGCGGGCGACCCGGTCATCATTGGCGATCCGGGCAGCGACGGGCTGTTTTCCGTCGATGTGTACTACCGGGGCGGACTCACGCTGCACGCGCTGCGGGCCGAAGTCGGAGACGAAGCGTTCTTTAACATCCTGCGCACCTACGTCGAGCGCTACAGCTACAGCAACGTGACGACAGACGACTTTATCGCCGTGGCGGAGGAAGTCAGCGGGGAACAGCTAAACGATCTGTTTAACGGGTGGTTGTACAGCGCCGATCTGCCGCCCCTGCCCCGGCTGAGCGAATAATTCTCTCTTTACCAGTCTATGCCCCCTCCGCTACGAGGGGGTACTCGACCCGGACGGTAAATTCCCTTTATAATGAGCGAACGGGCGGGCCTTACGTCCGGGGCATTTCCAGGCAAGGAGGGAACGTTGAAAACACTGTCCGTTATTCTCCTTCTGGCCGTTCTGACGACCAGCGTCGTGATCGCTCAAGGACCCGTTCAAGGCGACAGCGGCCTTGGCGATCCCTACTTCCCCAAAGCTGGCAATGGGGGCTACGATGTCCAACACTACCTGCTCGATCTGACCGTCGATGTGGAAAACAACGTCATCGACGGAACGGCGACCATCGATGCCAACACGACCGAAGCGCTCAGCGCCTTCAACCTGGATCTAGCGGGCTGGACGTGAGCAGCGTCACCGTCAATGGAGCAGAGGCAGTTTTTGAACACGTTGAAGCAGAACTGACGATCACGCCCGCCGAGCCGCTGGATGCCGATCAGGCATTTATCGTGGTGATCCAGTACAGCGGAACACCGGAGACCGCTGTCGGGCCATTTGGAGGAATTGATTTAGGTTGGGTCAAATTCAACGGGGGATCTATGTCATCAGCCAACCCATCGGCTCATTCACATGGTTTCCGGTGAACGATCATCCATCCGACAAAGCCACCTACACCTTCCGCATCACCGTACCCGATCCCTATGTCGTAGAGGCCAACGGTGTCCGGAATGACAAGATGACAACGGCGATACAACCACTTATGTATGGGACATGAACGAACCGATGGCAAGTGAACTTGCGACGGTTAACATTGGAGATTATGTCGAGCAAACCAGTAAGTCACCCAGCGGGGTGATGATTCGCAATTTCTTCCCCCCAGATAAAGCCGACCGATTGGCAGAGACCTATGGCCGCACAGGAGAGTGGATCGCCTTCTTTGAAGATACTTTTGGCCCCTATCCCTTTGATGAATATGGGGTAATCCAGGTCGATGCCCGTTTTGGCCTGGCCCTCGAAACTCAGGGACGCTCGACCTTTAGCGCCGATATGCCCTCTTATTTTACCGATCCCGTTTCGCATATGGATATTGGCGAGATCATCGCGGGGCACGAACTGGCTCATCAGTGGTTTGGCGACAGTCTCACTCTCGCCACATGGCAGGACATCTGGCTAAACAGGATTCGCCAGTTACGCGGAATCGCTGATGGTCGAGCATGACACAGACCAGAGACGGCCCAGCTTTATCTGGCACAGTGGTACCTGCGGCTGCTAACCAATCAGGTTGCGCAAGACGAGGAAGCGACCGTCGCAGACTATCTGGACGCCATCAAAGCCAACATGGGCGAGGGCTACTATAATAACCAGATTGTACCTCTGCTGCCTAAGGGGATCCTGGATCAATTCGCGGACAGGCCGGCACTCTTTGTCTCAGACGCCTGGGCATGGAGGATCCGGAGACCCCAGTGAATATCAGCGATCCCGGTGCGGAAAACATGTTCTCGCGCGATGTGTATGAGCGCGGCGCACTCACGCTGCACGCGCTGCGGGCCGAAGTCGGAGACGAAGCGTTCTTTAACATCCTGCGCACCTACGTCGAGCGCTACAGCTACAGCAACGTGACGACAGACGACTTTATCGCCGTGGCGGAGGAAGTCAGCGGGGAACAGCTAGACGATCTGTTTAACGGGTGGTTGTACAGCGCCGATCTGCCGCCCCTGCCCCGGCTGAGCGAATAACTACCTGATTAGCGCGAATGACGCTAGTTTCTACAACAGGGCGGGTTTGCTGGCCCGCCCGTCCGAAACATAAGGAATGAGGATAAGCCTGTGAAACGGTCGATTTATGTATTCGTTTGTCTTGTCATGCTCGTCAGCCTGGGCCGGTTCGCCGCCGCGCCCGCTGTGTCGCCTGCTCATGCCCAGAGCAGCGCCACCTTTGAAGCCGCTCCCTGCCCTGTCGAGGTTCCTGATGGACTGGTCGAGGGCAAAGATATTAAATGCGGTTATCTGACTGTACCCGAAGAACACGCCAATCCCGGCGGCCCGACGATCCAGCTTGCCGTTGCCGTTTTGCCCAGCACATCCGCTAACCCGGCTCCCGACCCTCTGTTTATGAACCAGGGCGGTCCCGGCGGCTCGACGCTGGATTATTTTGTGCAGGCAATGAACGGCGCGCTGGGGGAACAAATCCGCGAGACGCGCGATATCGTACTGATGGAACAGCGCGGCACGCTCTATTCCGAGCCAGCGCTGGTCTGCACCGAACTGACGCAGGGAAAAGGGTCTGAGATCCAGCAGGACCTGACCGTGGATCAAGAACGCACTCTGGAAAGAAGCGAAATGGCTGCCTGCCGGAAGCGTCTGACCAATGAAGGCATCAACCTGTCGGCCTTTGACAGTGTTGAGAACGCCGCCGATGTGAATGATCTGCGCGTGGCATTGGGCTACGATCAGATCAACTTCTACGGCGTATCGTATGGCACGATGCTCGGCCAGCACTATATGCGCGACTTTCCCGAAACGCTGCGCAGCGTGATTCTGGATGGCGTGGTGCCGCTGGCGCTCAACTATATTCCACAGATTCCGTCCACCGGGCAGCGCGTCTTTGACCTGATGTTCCAGACCTGTGCCGCCGACCCCGGGTGCAGCGCCGCGTACCCCAACCTGGAATCCGAATTTTATGAGACGGTGCAAAATCTGAACGCGAACCCGGCTACCGTGTCCATGACCGATCCCACGACGCTCAAGACATACGATGCGGTCCTGACCGGGGATCGGTATGTCTATCTCATTTTTTACCTGTTTTACGTGACGCCGATCCTGCCGCAGATTCCCAGTATCATCCACGACGCTTACAACGGCACCTTTGATACCCTGGGCTACATTGCCCCGTACCTGATTTTTGACTATACGATGGCCGACGCGATGTATTACGCGACCATCTGCGCCGAAGACGCCGATATGAACGCGAACGAAGCGGATACGACGGGCATCAACCCGGCCATTGTCCCGGCGCTCGACTTCGTGCAGAGCACCATCGCTGACTGCGCCATGTGGAACGTTCAGCCGCTTGGGTCCTATGTCGATAATCCCATCGTGACCGATATTCCGACGCTGCTGCTCTCTGGCGAATTTGACCCGATCACGCCGCCGCGCTTTGCCGCGATGGTGGCTGAAAATATCAAGGGCAGCTATTCGTACACGGTTCCGGCAGTGGGACATGGCTCGTTTGATGATCCGTGTGGGTTCGAGATCGCCACGCAGTTTTTGAACGATCCGACCAATGAGCCAGATTTAAGCTGTCTGGCTGATGAGAAGCTCGTATTCAGCGAAACCGCGCCAGGGGAGACCGTCAGCGACGCCTACAGCGACGCGGCGGGGAACTTTACGGTTGCAGGCCCGGTGGGATGGGAAAACCAGAGCACATCGATGGCAGGCGTCTTCATCGACGGCCAGAGCGGATCAGTGATTGCCGTCGCGTCGATGCCCGGTATCGCGCCGCAGACCGCCATCGAGGAAACCCTCGCCAGCATCGCGCCGGGCTTCAGTGATGACCCGATTGATACGCTCAATATGGAAATGCCGAATGCCACCTGGACCGGAAGTGTGTACCAACTGGACCAGGGTGTGCAAGCGGTTGCTCTGACGACCCAGCACGGCAGCGTCACCTTCCTGATCTTTGGCGCGGCCAATGATGGGAGCTACGACGCGCTGATCGGCGGCGTGAATGAGATCGTGGCGAACTGGACGTTTTTGAAGTAGAGGCTCCTCACTCCGGCAAAGAAGGTAAATTACTAATATGGGCGCGCTTATATTCTAGCTTCGCACGCTGAGCAGCGCCCCTACAGATCGGTTTGTAACATTTTGTAGGGCAGGTCAACATGTAACTCTGCCCAGTCGAGGGCGCAGGTCTTTTTCGCAGTAATTCTTCGCGGTATAACACACGGAGGGTATCAAGAACCTCAGTAGAAGCAGCCAATTCCTGCAATCGCTCCCAAGTCTTAACATGGTTGAATCCAGAAGAACGGTCAATCGTTGATTAGACGCTCTGACATCATCGACCAAAAAATCGGTATGCACTCGAAGGCTTTCACCACTAGTTTCGGAGTTATAGGTAGCCAACCCGCCTGTTGCTGAGAAGTTCTTCTACAATTTACCACTTTCAGGATATTCAATAGCAGATTTATCTCCGGCAGTTTGTCAACCAGATGATTTCTCCGTTCTTTATCACTTAGCACTATGCAATGCATCCAGAAGTTCTGTCTTTGTGCATGCTATTGTCGAGTTTCAATATGCTTCACCTTCGAGTCCGAATTCTGCGTATCTCACCTATTTCCAGTTTTTTATCACGTTGCACCTAGGCTAACCTGCTTCAAATAAGACATTAACGCGTTGGTAAGCTCTATTTCGTACGATGGCTCGTTCTTCCTTCGGAGATTTTCGCAAGCGCGCTTCGTCATCTGGTTAACAAAACGAGTATTGCCTGCGCTGGCAAAGCCCTTATCGATTAGATTTCCGATATACGCAGCAGGTTCCTTTGCATCTCTTCTAACTTCATCCAATTATTTCTAACAAACAGCTATAAGAAACTTACAAGCGCCTCAAGTGCCTTCGCATTCGCCCATCACTATAAAACATTTCATCTCTCCCATTGCATCCTCCCCACCACATTTATACTATTTATTCTATTAATTTTATTCCCCTCTCCAGTCTCGCTGAGAGGATGAGGGATTTCCTTGACCTTTTCCATCTCGGCCCAGTTCTGACCGACGCGCGCATCGGCAACCAGCGGCGCATCGAGTTGGAAGGCCGATTCCATCGTCTCGATGACCAGCGGCGCGACCCTCAACACCTCGTCTTCCGGCACTTCGAGCACCAGTTCGTCATGGACCTGCAAGAGCAGCCGCGACTTGTAGCCGCCCTCACGCAGTTTGCGGGCGAGCGCGATCATGGCCATCTTAATGATATCGGCAGCCGTGCCCTGGATCGGCATGTTGATCGCTTCGCGTTCGGCGCGCTGGCGGACCTGCACCGTCACTTTGCTGCCGCCATCGCCTTCGACCAGCGTCGGGAAGTAGCGGCGGCGTCCGAGCAGCGTTTCCTGGTAGCCGTGCTCGCGGGCAAAGACCAGCGTCCCATTCAGGTACGACCTGACGCCGGGGAACTGCTGGAAATAGTGGGTGATGAAGTCTTCGGCCTCACCCAGCGTCAGGTTGCTCTCACGCGCCAGCCGGAACGCGCCCATGCCGTACATCAGGCCAAAATTGACCGACTTGGCGAAGGCACGCTGCTCGTAGGTGACCGCTTCCAGCGGGACGCTGTAGACAGCGGCGGCAGTGGCACGGTGAATATCAACGCCGTTGCGGAACGCTTCGAGCAGGCCCGTATCTTTGCTGACATGGGCCAAAATGCGCAGTTCGACCTGGCTGTAGTCCACTGAAAGCAGTTTGCATTCCGGCGGGGTGATGAAGGCGCGGCGCACGCGGCGGCCTTCTTCGGTGCGGTTCGGGATATTTTGCAGATTCGGGTTGTTGGATGAAACACGCCCGGTCGTGGTCCCCGCCTGGTTAAAACTGGTATGGACGCGGCCCGTGTGTGGATTGATCAGCGAGGGCAGCGCATCGACGTAGGTGCTTTGCAGCTTACTCAGGACGCGCCAATCGAGCAGCAGGCCGACAATCGGGTGCTGATCGCGCAGCGCTTCAAGCGTATCGGCGTCCGTACTCAGGCCGTGCTGCGTGCGGCGCAGTCCCTCGGTGGGCAGACCGAGCTTGCCGAACAGCACATCATTCAACTGCTTGGGACTGCCGAGATTAAACTCGCCATAACCGCCGCTCAGATCGTAGATCTCCGTTTGCAGGGCGCGCATGCGGTCGCTGAGATCGATGCTGAGTTCGCGCAGATAGGGGATGTCGAGCAGCACGCCCGCCATTTCCATACCAGCCAGCACCGGGATCAGCGGCATTTCGATCTCGTCAAACAGTTTTGCCGAGTTGCGTTCTTCCAGGTCGGAGCGCAGCGGATCGACCAGTTTCAGCGTCATGGCGGCATCGGCGGCAGCATAGGGCGCGGCTTTCTCCACCGGGACGCGATCCATTGTGATCCTGTTTTTACCCGTGCCGATCACTTCCTCGATATGGGTCATCTGGATGCCCGTGCGCACCCACACCAGATTCTTCAGGCCGAGGTTATGGCTGCCGGGATCGCTCACCCACTCCGCGATCATCGTGTCAAAGGTGATGGGCGTCACATCGAGGCCGTGGCGGCGCAGCATAACCAGATCGTAATCCGCGTTGTGGGCCGCTTTGGGGATCGCCGGGTTGGTCATTGGCCCGCGCAGCGCCTCGATCACCGTGTCGAGCGGCAGTTGATACGGCGTGTAGCCTTCGACCAGATCGGGCTGATCTTTTTCGGAAGGCGCGGGCGGCGCGTTGGGCGGAATATGTCCCACCGGGATGTAGTATCCTTTGTCGGGGGTAGTCGCCAGCGAGATGCCGACCAGTTCAGCCGCCATCTGATCGACGGAAGTGGTCTCCGTGTCGAAGCCGATCATCGAGGCCGCGTTCAATTCACGAACCAGGACGGCAAGTTTGGCCTCGCTGTTCACGATCTCGTAGGGCACCGTTTCATGGACGGGGCCAAACAGCGCGGCGGGCGCTGCTTCCGATGGAGTCTCAAACATGGATAACTGCTGTGCAGAGCCAGCAGCAGCGGGCGCGGATTCGACAGGTCTGCCGGGCAGCCGCCCAATCAACTGGCGAAATTCCAGTTCGCGGAAAAGGATTTCGACATCCTCATATTTATAATCGCGGGCGACGCAGGACGGCAGGTGGATCAGCACCGGGACATCGCGCCGGATGCGGGCCAGATCGCGCGAGAGGAAAGCGCTGTCACGCCCGGCGGTTAGTTTCTCCTTCATCGCGCCTTTAATCTCGTCCAGGTGCTCATAGACTCCCGCGACGCTGCCGTAGGTCTGGATCAGCTTGAGCGCGGTTTTTTCGCCAATGCCGCTGATGCCGGGGATGTTGTCGGAATGGTCGCCCATCAGCCCCTTGATATCGACCAACTGCGGCGGTTCCAGGCCGTATTCGTCGCGGAAGCGGTCCAGGCTGTACAACTGGGCATCGCCCTGGCTCTTGCCGGGAAGCTGAACGACCGTGTGTTCCGTGATCAGTTGCAGCAGGTCGCGGTCCCCGGTGATGATCCGCACCTTCACCCCGGCGTCTTCGGCCTGCGGCGCGACGGTTCCCAGCACGTCATCAGCCTCGTAGCCGTCCATTTCCAGGATGGGCACATTAAACGCTTTGATCAACTCGCGGATGCGTCCCAACTGCGCCCGCAGCCCGTCGTCCATTTTATCCCGCGTGCCCTTATAGGCGGGGTAGACGGTTTCGCGCCCTGATAAACCCTGGTCAAAGGTGATCGCCAGATATTCCGGGTCCATGTCCAGAATATCGAGCAGGGTGCGGGTGAAGCCCATTGTTGCGTTCACAAGTTCGCCGCTGCGCGTGGTCATGGTTTGCGGCAGGGCGAAAAACATGCGGTAGGCCAGCGCGTGGCCATCCACCAATACCAGCGTGGGGCGAGACATAGCGCGCTCCTGTGGAGTGATTAGTTTATGAACAGATGTGCGTAATTATACCACATTAAGAGAAAAATCAGGAGGTTAATCAGCCGCTGGGAACAACACCTTCACCCGGGTACCGCCACTTGCCAGGATGGGGCTCTGTACGTCGATCCGCCCCTGATGCTGGTCCACGATCTCCTTCGCAATGGCCAGACCCAACCCCGTACCGGGCTTTTTCGATTCCTGAGCAGCCCGGCCTCGAAAAAAGCGTTCAAACAACCGGGGCTGATCCTCGGGTGGAATACCGGGCCCGGTATCGCACACACTGAACCCTGTCCACGCCGGGGACGTATCGTGACTATTGTGGACTTGGACTGTGACCTGCCCACCTTGAGGAGAATAGTTAAAAGCGTTGGTCAGCAGAATGCTCGCAACCTGGATGACCAGGCGGGCGTCCCCCTGGATCAGTACGGGATTCGGACACTCCTTAAAAATGAGCGTCAGCCCGTGCTGCGCCGCCAGCGGCATACGATCCGCCACAAGGCTGCCTATTAACGCAGTGAGATCGATTCGTTCAAATGTCAGAAATACGCGTTGTTGATCAAAGCGCGACAGCAGAAGCAAGCTCTCGACCAGGTCTTCCAGCCGCTCTGTTTCACTGGCAAGCGTATTGAGATAACGGGTAGGGGTGTCGGGGTGCCGTTTCAGTAATTCATGGTAGAGCTTAATGTTGGTGATCGGAGTTCGCAGTTCATGTGATACGTTGGATACAAACTTATCTTTTTCCTGTGCCAACTGCGATAAATCCTCGTTGGCTTTCTCCAACTCGGCTGTGCGCTGGTCGACCATTTGCTCTAAATGATCGCGGTATCGGCAGAGTTCGTCCTGGCGGATTCGCTCTAAACGCGCCCGGTGTGACACCCCAATCAGCACCAAAGCATACACCGCAATGAGCAATCCTGACGCTCTCAGTACAACTGACAGAGATAAGTCCGAAACGACCAGTGGTGACATCAGCAGCAAGATGCAGTTGACGGCAACAATCAGCGCTGTCCAGCGGAGCGGGCCATAAACGATACTGGCAATGAGAACGGGGATCGCCGTCCAGGCCAGCACATTCGCTACAACATCCTGGTCTGTGGCATCATTCCCTGAAAAAAAAGTCAGGACAAACAGCGTAAAAACAAACAAGGACAGTGCAATGCTCAACCGGTAATATCGGGTCCGCCCCAACACGAGCAGCACCGACAGCACCAAAATCATCACGAAAAGACCGATGTGGAACACAAAGACCAGACTGAGCAGAGCGTTAACCATTACGGCCAGTAACAGCACCGACATCAGGTTAGCATTCAGGCGATCTTCCTCAGTCAAATCTGGCAGTCGAATTAGCCGTTCCACTACCCTGCGAGCCATTGAGGCGTTTCCCGTGTGTTGCGCTGAGAATTCTCCTATCCTCATTCTATCATGAAAGTGTGAGGGGGATTGTCAGGATGCTATCTCAGAATGAACGCCATCGTATCGGCATCCACATTCCCGCCGCTGAGGATCACGCCGACGCGCCCCGATAGGTGAACGGCTCCGCTGAGCAGTGCCGCCACACCCAGTGCGCCGGATGGCTCCACCACCAATTTTGTGCGGAAAAACAAAAACCGCACGGCCTCGATAATCGCCGCTTCGCTCACCGTCTGCATATCGGAGACGTATTCGAGCACCAGCGGGAACGTTACCGTGCCAAGCGATGGCGTGCGCGTACCATCGGCAATCGTCGGCGGATTGTGGACCGTATGCAGGGTTCGCGTGCGGAAGGAGCGCGTGGCGTCGTCCGCCAGTTCGGGCTCGATCCCGATCACGCGGCAGGCGGGATTCATGCCCCGCGCGGCAATGGCGGATCCGCTGAGCAAGCCGCCCCCACCACAGGGCACAAGTAAAGCATCCAGCGGCCCGGCATCCTCACAGAGTTCGAGCGCGGCTGTCCCCTGCCCGGCCACGATGCCCGGATGATCATAAGGCGGCACGATGGTATACCCCTCTTCGGCGGCGAGTCCTTCCGCGATCACACGGCGATCCTGCACCGCCGGGTTGTATTCGATCACCTGCGCGCCGTAGCCTTCGGTTGCTGCTCGTTTCGTCGCAGGGGTGTTATCCGGCATGACGATCACCGCCCGAATGCCAAACATCCGGCAGGCAAGCGCCACCGCCTGGGCATGATTCCCCGATGAATAGGTGATCACGCCGCGCGCTTTTTCGGCATCCGAAAGCTGGCTGATCACATTGAACGCCCCGCGAAATTTAAAGGCCCCAACGCGCTGGAAATTTTCGCACTTCAAAAACACGTCCGCGCCGCAGATGTCGTTGAGAGTATGCGAGGTCATCACCGGGGTACGGTGCGCATAGCCGTGCAGCCGCTGGGCCGCCGCCTGGACTTGATCAAACATAGTGAACTCCCCCAAAGTGCCGTCAACAACTGGATCCAGCGGCGATTGTAGCAAATATCCACCTGCTCGCTAACTTGTCCCCGCGAACGTCTGAATCTGGTCGAAATGAGTGTTTTCGTCGGCGGTTTCGGCTTGCAGCAGCCGGGCGATGGTCACTTTGTACCCTTTGAAGCGCACCGCGAAATCTTTGTCGAAAATCGGGGCCGGAAGTCCTTCGATCATATCGCGCAGCCGCTGGTGCGACTCGCGGACAGAGGCCAGCAGTGCCTCCATATTATCCTGCTTGTGGCGGGCCACCAGATCGGCGTTGAAGGTGCGCCAGTCTTTATCGTGGTGGGCGTAAAATTCCGGCAGCCGCCCCGCTTGTACCGCTTCGATGGCTTCCCTGTTGGCAGCGTCCCAGCCGATCAGGTGCGCCAGCAGGTCTTTGATCGACCAGATGCCGAGAAAAACTTCATCCTGTTTTTCAACAGGCAGTGCAGAGGCAGCACCAAGTAGTTTGGTCCGGGCAGCGATCAACTGCTCGATAATCTCATGTTTTCGGGTCTCGGCTTTTGTGCTCATTTTCCCCCTCCTATCGTTATCCTCATTATAATTCGCTTAGAGGCTAAACGGAGACGGACGAGTCATGAAAATCGCGATCCCGGATGATTACCAGAACGTTGTACGCACCCTGAACTGCTTCCAGATGTTAGCGGGGCATGAGGTCATGATCACCACCGATCTCACGCCAGACCTGAACAGACGCGCGGCTCAACTGGGCGAAGCCGAGGCGCTGGTTTTGATCCGCGAACGCACACCGATCACCGAGGCGCTGTTGGACCGCCTGCCCCGCTTGCAATTCATCGCGCAGACGGGCCGGGGCATGCCGCACATCGATCTGCCCGCCTGCACGCGGCACGGAGTTGCCGTCTCTGCCGGAACCGGATCGCCTTACGCGCCCGCCGAACTGACCTGGGCGCTGATCCTGGCCGCGATGCGCCGCATCCCGCAGGAAGTGGAGGCGATGAAAGCCGGGCACTGGCAGACCACACTTGGAGTGGGCTTGCAGGGGCGGACGCTGGGCATCTTTGGTTATGGCAAGATCGGGAGCATCGTCGCGGGGTACGGGCGCGCCTTCGGAATGCGCGTCCTGGCCTGGGGGCGGGAAGGATCGCTGCGACGCGCCGAGGCGGATGGATTCGAAACGGCAACCGATCAGCGCGACCTGTTCGCCCGGTGCGATGTGCTCAGTCTGCACCTCAAACTGACCGGGGAAACGGCGGGCATCGTCACCGCCGCCGATCTGGGCGCGATGAAATCATCGGCGCTGATCGTCAATACAAGCCGGGCCGGGCTGATCGTAGAGGGAGCATTGGAGCAAGCGCTGTGGGCAGGACGTCCCGGCATGGCTGCCGTCGATGTGTACGAATCCGAGCCGGTGATCGATCATCCCCTGCTGCACATGGACAATGTGATCTGCACACCGCATCTAGGCTATGTCGAGCAGGACAGCTACGAATTGTATTTGGGCACGGCGTTTGAGCAGGTCTTAGCCTTTGCCGCCGGAAACCCGATTGATGTGGTCAATCCTGAAGCGCTGAGTTCTTCTCATTAGGACAACGAAGGTTATGCACACAGAATGGTAGGGGCGACCCTTGGGTTGCCCGTTTTTTGGGCAAGGCGGCTACGCTTGGCCCTGCCCCTACGTGATGATTTCACAATTTCCGCTGAACGACGACGCGCGGCTCGGCTGCAAACTGAGGATAGATGATCAGGCAGGCGTCAGGCGGCCCTGGAAATAGTACAGTAAATCCTGCCCAAAGGTTGGCCCGCCCAGATCGTGCACGGCGCGCAAAATCTGGGCGCGGTGATCCGTGCCGTGATTGACGATGTGCAGCAGCACCTGCCAGACGGCAACCGGCATCCCTTTGCCCTTCACCTGCAATTTCCCATCGTCCAGGGTGGCAACATAGGCGATCACTTCAGTCGCCGTGGATTCAAAGAGAGCGCGGGCGCTTTCACGAGTGGGATAGCTGGCGGGATCGTACCGGAAGCCGCGCGCGTCTGGGTCTTCACGCAGGCCGCGCAGCCAGCTTGCATCCACCGAACAGAGGTGGATCACCTGATCGCGGATCGAGCCATGAGAATAGGGAACAGCGGCGGTAAACTGGGCATCATCGAGGGCCATGATGCTTACCCAGAGGCGGCGGTGAGCCGCATAGTTGTAATCGATCATGGTGCGAATCACGTCTATCGTTTGCATAAGTCCTCCTCGAAAAGCAGAAGACAAGAGGGATCAAAAGGAATAGAACGTTCGTTCTTTTCATAAAATATAGATGATCTTCGCTCGTTTGCCAAGGCTAATTAACGGGATGCTTATGAAAAAGTGTCCAATTACTGGATAATCTGAGGAGAGCACTTTATTCCACACATGAATCATCATCGGGAGGTCATGGATGATGAAGCGCACTGTTCTGTTATCCATTGGAATTCTGATCGCGATCTGCCTGCCTGGGGCGTTCGTCCATGCCCAGGGAGGCGGAGATACGGCACTCCAGCCCGGCGAACCAACCATCGTCACCCTGGCATCGGGTCAGGCGGCGACGCGCACCTTTTCCGTGCTGGCGGGCGACTTTTTTGAACTCCGGCTGTCCCGGCTGGCGGAATATACCTACAGTGCCGTCCTGATTGGGCCTGATCAAAACGCGATGCCGCTGCTGC
This sequence comes from uncultured Chloroflexia bacterium, assembly GCA_963753545.1. Classification (GTDB taxonomy): domain Bacteria; phylum Chloroflexota; class Anaerolineae; order Aggregatilineales; family Aggregatilineaceae; genus CAVWCQ01. The sequence goes on along the minus strand of CAVWCQ010000008.1, from coordinate 1,113,739 downwards.
CCCAACCCAACGGCAACATTGACGAGGTATTTGACCGGGCGGCACTGGGCGGAACGTACACATTGGTGATCCAGGCCACGAACGGCGGCGGGGATATGCTGGTCCAGTTCGACACAGACGCCGTCGCGCCGCTGCCCCTGCAAATGGGCCAGACCCCTATCACCGTCGAATCATCCGCACTGCGCTACAGTCTGACTCCCCCCGACGGCATGGGCGAAACAGTGCTGATTGTGCAGGCCGTGCTGCCAGCGGGTGCGCCCCTGCCCTTCCAGTTCGGCATTCCGGCAACTAAATTGGTTGAAGAGGCAACCGGGGATACCATGCTTTCAACGGCAGCAAGCCGCCTGCCCGAAGTATCCGCCGTCCTGCCCGCTGGAACAGCGTTCGTGCTGACCTTTGATCCCGCTGCGGCCCCGGTTGATCTGCTGGTCTCGTGGGTCGAAGGCTCCACCACCGGCGCGGGCACGTCCGGCACGCCGACGCCCGAAGCCACCGTCACGCTGGCAGGCACTCTTGAACCAGGGGCAACCCAGGCGCTGTCAGCCACCGGACCCTGCATCGTCGCCTTCAGCGGCGGCGTAAACGTTCGATCTGGCCCCAGCACGGCCTATGATCCGCCGCTGGGCAGTGCCCAGGCAGGCACAACCCTACCTGTCACGGGACGCAACCAGGCGGGCGACTGGTATCAGGTCTCGTATAACGGGCAGGTCGGTTGGGTCTCGGTCACCATCTCGAATGTCACCGTTGGCGGTGACTGCTCGACGGTCCAGGTGAAATCCGCGCCGCCGCTGCCCACCGCGACCTATACGCCGCCCCCCACCGCTACGCCGTATGTCACCAGCGCGCCATCACCCACCGCCAGCTATACACTCGCGCCAGGGGAACAGGTCGCCCCCATGAACGACTCGAATTACAGCCTGACTATCCCGTATCTGGGCAGCGGATCGATCAGCGATGCTGTCTCCTACCCCAACGGCGACACATCGGATTCAGTGTTCTATGAAGTGATCAACATGAACCCGGCGAGTCCCGATATGACCAATATTCAGATTACGGCGACCTGTTATGGGACGGGCACGGAATATATGGTCTTCTCGACGGGCGGGCAGACGTTCGGCTGCGGGGAAACTGTTGTGAATCGCAACGCCACCTACGACAGCCGCACCGGATCGGTGATCGTCAGCGCGACGGGCGGCGTGGGCACGTATGTTCAGTGGCAGTTGTACGGGCAGTCGCTTCCGCCGCTGCCCTGACGGTTGGCAGGTGTTCAGATCGTCCGAGGCCCCTCTCCCGGCATTTCTCCGCTCGGTGGGAAAGGGGCCTGTCGGCTGTGCTATTGGACGTTAAAGCTGAACGTCCACGAGCCGGGAACGGTCTGGCCTGATGCGGTGTTGTTGAAGCCATTCAGCGTCAGCGTCCAGGCCCCCATCTGCTCCATCAGTGCTTCCGGGATGGTGATGGCGCGGCAGGCAGCATCCGGGCTGAGCGGCGTCCCGTTATACCCGGCAAAATCGGCGGGTAGATCGGTGAACACCCGCTGCCCATTCACATCCAGCGTGGCCCCAGTGTGCCAGTCCAGCCAATCGTCAACGGCAAAGACGGACGGGTTGCTCAGGCACACATCCAGCCGGGTGAGCGAAGGCGCGATCACGACTTTCTGCACCTCTATAGACTGGTCAGGCGACGATACGCTCTGATTGACGGCAACAGTCCGCCCCGGATTGAACGGCACCTGGAAACTGAAGGTCGTGCCGCCCGCAAATATCATCGTATACGGTTCGGTGGCACGCAGATCGGCTGTGGTAAAGGCGACCTCAATCTTCAGGGTAAGGTCCAGCACCCCCGGATCGCCTGTTACGCCGCTCGCGTCAAAACTCAACAGCCCTTCGTGCGTGAAGGTGCCGGACTGGTTCTCGGTCACCTCCTGACCGCTGCTGGGCAGCCAGAGATACTGGCGGCCCGCCGTATCGGTCAAAGTCGGATTGCTGTAGATCATGATATCCGTTCCGGTCCCGCTGACGTGATATCCCACCGCCACGCGGTTCGCGTCGGCATAGGCATAATCCACACTCACATTCAGGCTGGGTAGATCGTCGCTCGCCGGGAGACTGGCGGTCTGGTTGATCGGGTACAATCTGGTTCTGGGCCTGCACGGCGCGCAAACCGGAATCGGGCTGGACACGATTCTGGCGCAGGGCCAGGGCCACCCCGGTCGAGACGATCACCAGCACGGCAACCGCTGCCGCCCAACGTTGCACCAGACGCGGCGCGAATTTGCGGCGTGATGCGATCTTATCTTCTGCCAGACGGTGAAAAACTTTGCTGCGAATGTCCATGGTGTCAGGAATCTCCTGTTCTGCTCGTTTAGTCAAGATTTGTTTCAGACGTTTGTCGTCCATGACCTTCCCCTCCTGTTAGCAGGGCGCGAAGCTGCTGCCTGGCCATGTGCAGCCGGGATTTGACCGTCCCCACCGGGATATTGAGCTGCTCGGCGGCTTCCGTTTCCGTCAGTTCAAGGTAGTACTTCAGCACAATGACAGCCCGGCGCTCCGGCGTCAGCAAGCCCAATGCGTTCCAGATGGCTTCCTCGGTCTCTGCCGTTTCGATCTGTTCATCCGGCCCCGGCGCGGCATCGACCCAATCGCCGGAGTCGGTTGTTTCTTCCAGGGGCATGTGCTCCTGACTGCGCCGTGAGGCCCGGATTGCGCCGTTGATCACGATGCGCATAAACCAGGGTGCAAACGGCCTGCTGGCATCAAAGGTCGAGATGGAACGATAGGCGCTGACAAAGGCGTCCTGGACGACATCTTCGGCGCTCGTGACATCCTGCGTGACGAGATATGCCGCGCGCAGAGCACGCACCTGATAGCGCTCCATCAAGGCGTCCAGCGCACGAATGTCGCCGCGTTTCAGACGCCGGAGTGACTGCTGATCATCCAAGTCATCCCTCCCAAACATGAGTACTCACACTCTATATAGTTCCGCCGCACCCAAACCGTTCGTTATGGTCGTTTCGGCCCAAATTTTTTATATTTAATTACTGAACCGTTGAGAGAGCGATCCGCCTATCATCCTGACTGTCACACAAGTATCCAGGAGGACAATCTTGAAACGACGTTGGTTTTTTGTCTTGTGTAGTGTGCTGATTGTGCTGGTGATCGGCCTGTCGGCGCTCCATGTGAGGGCGCAGGGCGGCGATCAAACCCTCCAGCCCGGTGTGCCGCAAACCGTCACACTCAACGCCGGGCAAGCGCTCACCCGAACCTTTTCGTTATCGGCGGGAGACACTGCCCAGTTGACTCTGACCCGGCAGACAGAATTTTCCTACACCGCCGTCCTGATCGATCCGAACCGGACTGCGATTGCCCTGACGCCCGGCGCGGATGGGAATGTGAATCAGAATTTTGACGCAACCGCCGTGAGTGGAAGTTACACTCTGGTCATTCAGGCGACGAACGGCAGCGGCGATATGGTGATCCTGCTCAACAGCAATGTGACGCCACCTATCCCGCTGCAAATGGGCCTCACACAGGTGACTATCTCCGATGCCACCGTCCGCTACATCCTGACTCCCCCGCCGGACACGGGCGAGACTACACTGCTGGTGCAGGTCATTCTGCCCGTTGGACTCCCGACCCCGGCTGTCTACGGGCTTCCGGCGACGAGTTTGGTGCAGGACCCAGGCGGCGAGGCGGTATTTTCGCTGCAATCCGGGCTGCTGCCCGAAATATCCGTGGTCCTGCTGGCAAACCAATCGTATGTGCTGACGTTCGAGCGCGGGAATACACCCGTTGATCTGCTCATCACGTGGCAGGTGCGCCCCAGCACTGCCGCGGCAACGCCCGCCTTTACACCCGCCTTCAGCAATCTGCCGACAACAGGCCCCTGTTATCTGGCGTTTGCCAGCGGAGTCAACGTGCGGCCCGGCCCCAGCACTGCCTACAATCCGCCGCTGGGCGTGGTTGGAGCGGGCCAGACGCTGCCTGTCATCGCCCGCAACGAGGCTGGCGACTGGTATCAGGTCACGTTTAATGGACAATTGGGCTGGGTATCGGTGCTGATCGGTGCTGTGGGCCGCGCCGGAGACTGCTCGACGCTGCCCGTGGTCGCTGCGCCGCCGCTGCCGGGTACAGGGACTCCCGTAACAACCGGAACGACAACCATCACACCCACTGGAACAACCGCAGTGACGGCAACGATGGATCCGAACCAGACGTGGACGCCCACGGCAACCGCCACAGAGACAGAGACGGCGACCTGGACTCCCACGCCCACGCCCACCTTGACCGCAACCTCTGAACCGTCGCCAACGCAAGAGTAATGAGATAACGATCTGAATCAAAAGGGCGGGTTATCACACACCCGCCCTCCACATGTTTTTAATTGAAGAATTCCCCTACGGAAGTTCCAGCGGCGTCGGCGTCATCGTGATCGGCGCGGGCGTCACGTAGGGCGCAATCGCCGTCGCCGTCGCGGAATAGGACTCCGTCGCTGTGGCATAAATAGCGGCAGCCGTTGCTTCCATATTGGCATACTGGTCGCTGACTTCCACGCCGTACATCACCGGGCGCACCACTTCGAACCATGTTTGACCGGGTTTCAGGTGCAATCGGCTCCTCACCGCCGGGGAACATCAGCCACAGGCCGAGTTTGCCCTGCGTGTGATACCATTCGCCCTCGTACCACAGGCCGTCGCGGAAGAGCCACGCGGTTCCCACACCCCACAGGTCGGTTTCCATGACCACGCCGCTCGTTTCGCTGTCCAGGATGTCAGGGCGATCAATATACTGCGCTTCGAGAATGACAACATTATCCGCCGCAAGCTGCTTGCCGCTGGTCGCGTCGGTATGTGGCAGGCCGTTGTTCCAGCGATAGTATCGCCCATCCGCCGGGTTATACTGCCAGCGCGTGTCCTGGCGTGGGCTCCAGAAGTCCACGAAAATATCGACGGCAGGTTCGCCGCCGGGATCGGGTGTATCGGAGAAGGCGAATCCCCTAAACTGCCGCCCGTCATTGACCTGATACTCGGTTGCCACGTCCCACAATTTGAACGTGTCGGCAAAGAGCGTGTGTTCATACGCCTTGCCCTCCTGCGGGAAGCGGCCAAACGGGTCGTTAACGCCCATCTGTGGGGTGAGCGCCCGCCACTTCCAATCGGAGTCCAGGATGTAATGGTAAATCCAGTCATTCGCCCCGCTGTAGGCCAGCAGCGCCTCGAACATGGGCACCAGTTCCAGGTCGAGCAGGCGCGCGCTGCGCACGCTGCCGACATGATCCGATCCCTGGCTGCGGTAGAGCGCAGCGAAACGAGTGACGGCCCCTTCAACCTCGTATTCAAAGACAATATCGGCTTTGTCGAGGCCGCTCTGCGGGCGCACGATCTCCGGGAAGTTGGACACCTTAACGATAATGGTGCGGCGGTCGCGGGCTTCTTCATTTGGATAAGGCAGCCCGGTCAGCGGGTTGAAGTTGTCGGGATACTCGTTCGGCCCCACGATGGTCGGCGTTGGGCTGGGCGTGGGTGTGTTTGTCGGCGTGTTCGTGGGAGACGGCGTAACGGTCGGTGTTGATGTGCTCGTCGGCGTGAGTGTCGGCGTTAAGGTTGCCGTCGCCGTGTTGGTCGCCGTTGGACGCGGCGTATTGGTAGGCGGCACGGTTGCCGTCGCTGTGAACGTTGGACGGGGTGTATTGGTCGGCGGCACGGTTGGCTGCTCTTGCTGCGGCTGGCTGGCCTTGGTGTGGCTGAGCACATTGGCGAACAGCATCAGCCCCAAAACCCCGGTTAGTAGCAGAATGATGGACAAACGGCGCATAAGTTTAATCCTTTTTCGCATCAGTGTTGCACCCTGGCGGACCCTGGATGTTGTCCGGGGCGGGCACGACGCAACAGTATACCGCCACGATCCGCGCCTGACTACCCCATGTTGCCCAACAAACCGTGCGATTCCCCTACGACAACCTGTGATACCATGAAAACAGCATACATAACTAAAGGGGGACAGAATGACCGATCTCGCACAGTTTATCCAGAGTACGCCGCTTGTTGATACGCACGAACATACCTTTCAGGAAGCCGTTTTTGTCGACAGCGGGCCGGATGTTTTGCAGGATTTGTTTCACACCTATATTGGCATGGACCTGACCATTGCCGGAGCGCCCACCGCTGCTCTTGATCGCCTGATCAACGCCCGTGACGAGGATATTATGGGCCGCTGGATGGGCATCAAGGAAGCGTGGGAACACTCCCGCTGGACCAGCTACGGGCGGGCGGCGCGCCTCGCGGCGAAGCTGGTCTACGGGATGGACGAGATCACCCTGCCGGGCATTCTGGCGGCGGCTGAACGAAACGCCGAACTTCGCCAGCCGGGGGGGCGTCTGCATCTGCTGCGCGACGTGGCGAATCTGGATCACGTCCAGATTGATGACCAGCAGTGGGCCTGTCTGCCCGATCCAGCCGGGCCCGACTTTTTCCTGAATGATCTATCGTGGAACGCTCTCGCCAGTGGGAATATTGACACGCAGATGCTGGGCCGCGAAACAGGCGTCGAGGTGCTGAGTCTGATCACGCTGCGGCAGGCCCTATGCGGGTTGTTCGCCAGATATGGAGCGGTGGCGATTGCGGTCAAAGCAGCGCACGCCTATGCGCGGACGCTGGCCTATACACCCCGCACCGACGCGGAAACCGAGCCTGTTTTGCAGAAGTTACTGCGCGGCCAGCCGCTCACTGAGGCGGAGAGTCTCTGCCTGGGCGACTGGTGCCTGGCGCGCGGCGTCGAGGGGGCCATTGAATACCGGCTGCCGTTCAAAATCCACACGGGGTTCATGGCCTACGCCAACACGATGATCCAGCCGGATCGCCTGCGGGCCGGGCATCTCTGCCCGCTGCTGGCCTCGTTCCCCGGCGCGAAGTTTGTCCTGATGCACACGGCGTACCCTTACTCCAATGAATTAGTCGCCGTCGCCAAGCAGTTCACGAACGTCTACGTCGATATGTGCTGGGGCTGGACCATCGACTTTCATGCCGCCCTGGATTTTGTGCGCCGGATGCTGCATGCTGTCCCGGCCAACAAGCTGTTTGCCTTTGGCGGCGATACCTTCTGGCCGTCGCAGACCGTGGCCTATGCGTTCCAGGCGCGGGACGGTCTGAACCGCGCCCTGCAAGCCGAAATCGATGACGGCTTTCTGACCGAATCCGAGGCCATCCAGATCGCGCAGCGGGTGATGCGCGATAACCAGTACGCTGTCTTCGATATTTGTGGACGGCGGGAAACGATCCGGGAACGGCTCAGCCTAAAAAAAGAGCAGGCGTTGTAACCTCTTCAGTTAGTGGGTGCCGAACGATGATTTATAACCATCTTAGTAGTTTTGTGTTGAAACTTGAAAACTATTAGCGGCACCCATTTTCCCCGTACTCTAACTTTCGCTCAAAAATAGTTGATCACTATTTGGCCTATTTTTCTCGTGGTGGTTTTGAGGCCCCTATTTTTTCGGTATGCTCACAAACGGTTTCCTAACGATATCCAGACTTTGCTGCCAGCCGAAACAAAAAAGGGGCATGTGAACGGTTGATCTTACTGAATGGGCAAACCGCTTTCCCCACTACGTGGAGAAAGGGCCTAACTACAGGATAGCACGGATGTTCTAGAAAGTATAGTCCTTAAGGGGAGGAAATCGGTTTGTTAACCAGACCGGGGTTTGCCAAGCGAAAACTATTTCAGGTAAAATAAAGGAGATGGATACCTATATAATACTCCTGCGCGGCATCAATGTCGGCGGCAAAAATCAAGTACCAATGGCGGGCTTGAGAAAATCCTTGGAAGAACTGGGATTTTCCAATGTTTCAACTTATATAGCCAGTGGTAACGTGATTTTAAAATCCGACAAACACGCTGACCAGATAAAAGCTCAGATTGAAGAGGCTCTGCCTGAGAGCTTCAAACTTGATAGCGAGATCATCAAGGTTTTGGTGTTGACTCGCGATCAGATCCAAGACGTCATCGGTAACAAGCCCGAAGGTTTCGGTGAGCAGCCAGAGAAATATCACAGTGATGTTATTTTTTTGATGGGTATCTCGCCGGAAGAGGCACTGCCAGTTTTTGCCCCAAGGGAAGGGGTTGACCGTATCTGGCCGGGTGACGCTGTAATCTACTCGCAACGTCTCAGCTCTCAACGTACCAAAAGCCGGCTTGGTAAAATCGCAGCGACAGCGGCCTACAAATCCATGACTATCCGCAATTGGAATACGACGACAAAGCTACTCAAGATACTTGAAGCAACAGACACCCGTAAAGAAGTATAAAAAAACAGGGGTCCATGCCAGACCCCTGTTTAACTCTCACGTTATGGATCAGACCGCCGCACCAGTTCAATCGGAATGCCCGACTCGACTGCGTAGACAATGAGCGGCCTCATCTGCGGGATGACATTCAGCCCAACGGTGAGCGTGTCGGGATCATCATCCGACTGGATCACGTCCGCCGTGCTGGTGACCAGGGCATTCGGGATCAGATAGGGAACGGTATAGGGATCGCCCTCCTCAAAGTACGTGACGTCAATGATGCCGTTCGACTGCATCTCCAGGCGGCGGACCGTAGGAAACACGATATCCACGATATCGCCAACCGTGATGCCCTGCCCTTCAAAGTCAGCGGTTCTAACATCCAGCGTCACCGGGTCGCCGTGTAGTTCCTCGGACGGCAGGATATAAAACCGGGCGGACGAGTTGATGAGCCATTCCAGCACGGATACCTGATCTTCGGGCACGGCAACGGTGATCGCGCCCCATTCTTCAACACCATTTTTCCAGGTCAGATGTGGCTGCTCATTCGAGAAATTGGCGAGCAGTGGCCCGCCGCTGACCACCTGCAAACCCTCGAAAATGGTTGTGATATCCAGGTGTACTTCGCGTTCCTGACCATCCTGCGCAGTGACCCATATGTTGCCGTCTTCGTCGCGGGTGATCGTGGCGTTTGATGGAACTACGAGCGACGTATTTTCGGTTCCATCAGCGTAACCCACCGCCGCGACGAGATCAACGTACTGGCCCACGTAGTCAGCCGCCTCCCCTTCTGCCATCACATATCGATCTTCCGGAAGCGACATGCCGACGGTTCTCTCTGGCAGCCGGATCGTGCCTTCCAATGCGGTAGCAGCAGGCGTTGGGGTCGCCGTTGGTGTTACCGGAATCTGGATCGTCGTCGGCTCACCCGATATCGTGATCACGGCTGTCGCCCGCCGCAAAATCTGGTATGGCGCATTCTGATCAGAGATCAGCCAGTCCAGAATCGCCTGCGCTCTGCCGACTGAATCTCCATCGTAAGCACAGGATTTGCCGGATTCGGTGCTGCGGATACTCATCACGTGAGCATTTAAGACTGCGTAAGGGAATGAGGTTGTTTCACCCTCCGCGACCGTTTCCGCCTCGAAACGTCCCATCCTCAAGGACGCGCACCTGTTGGATGGTCGGGAAGACGAAATCCACCGTATCGTCAACGGTTATGCCCTGGCTTTCAAGATCATCGTGCGGCACGACTATTGTCATCGTCTCGCCCAAGAGCCTCCTCAGCGGGCAGCACGTAAATCGGAATCTGCGCTTCCACCGCCACATGTCAAGCACAGTCGCCTGATCGGGCGGGACAGCAACCGTGATCATATCCTCGGCTGGCCCAACACTAACGACTGGTACATCTTCGGCAAACGTTGAGAAGGCCAAGCGCGGTTCGTCTTCCCCCAGCACGGGGGTAACAGCCACACCGCTGGGATCAGTTGCCACGTCCACAAAGAGAAATTCCATGCACGATATCGACGTTCTGGCCCAGATAATCGCTGGCCTGCCCTTCGCGCGAAATGGACCGGGAATGGTCACGGCAACGGTTCCCGGCGGCAGCGGGATCGGATTGTCAGCGACGGGCGATGGCACGGCTAGGCAGCGGCGTGGCTGTGATAACGGCGGGCGGCAGCGGCTGTCGGCTGCAAATCAGCCTGATTCGCCATCTCGACGGGTGTCACCCGTATGTTCAGACGTAATATTCTGGCGAGTCTGGGCACGGCACTCATCCAGCGGAATACCGGCTGCGCACACATCCTGTGGGTAGAGCAGGAGATATTGATCACCTTCCGCGACAGTGGGCACAAACTCGGCGGCAAGATAGGCCGTCCGATTCGGGTCGAAGGTCGTCAGCGTTTCGCCGCCGGGCAGCAGCACGGCGATATTCGGCGAATTTTCGTCAATCACTGAAACGACTTGCATGGTGAGATAGTAAACTGTTCCAGGCTGTGGCGTGAAGTGCAGTACGACGGGCTGACCCTGCGGCACAGTGACATCCCTCGCGCCGCTGTTCAGATCAATGGCATTCATCGCCGGGGAAATGGTCAGGGTGTAATCGCCGCGAAGCGTGGTCAGGTTGCCATCAACAATGATGTTATAGGTGATATCTCTGGTCCACGTCTCGTCGAGCGGCGTGACATTATCCGCGAAGTGAAACAGCAGCGCGCCCTCGTTGGTACGGTAGCTGGCCGAAACTGGTTCGCCGGAAACTGTTTTTTCCGCCAGCAGATTCGGGACAAAATAATCCCCTTTGACCGTGATCACCGTCCAGCCGCCTGCCGCCTGGAAAGCCTCTTCGGGAACACTCAGCAGGGCATAGTCGGCGCGGGGCGTCTGCCAGAACAGTGTTCCGGAATGGGCAAACAGACCGTCCGTGAAGTTTTCCGCCTCAATCTGGGTGATCGTCAAAGCAGGGACAGGGATGCCGCCAGGAGCTGTTTGGGCCTCAAGAGTAAGTTGGTCGGCGGGCGACACGATGATCGGCGTCGCCGTGATGACCTCCACCGGACTGATGATGGTCGGCGTACCCGTCTGATCGCTGTAGCCAAACGGAGTACCTGTTGCGGTAACACCCGGGATAGAGACGGTTCCGGCATCATCGCGGTGGGGGATATCTGCAACTCCGCCGGGATCGGAGTGCTGGTCGGCGGCATCGTCGGAAGCGGAGTCGCGCTTGCGGTTGGTGTAGCATTCTGCACAGCGAGTCCCGCATTTTGATCATCGCGGAGTTGTTGTCGGGGCGAAACACCAGCAGCGCCGCCAGCGCCACGATCACAAGCACGGCCATGAGCGGCAGCACGCCGATCATCCGGCGAGTGATCACCGGGCGCGTGCTGATCTGGTCACGCACGGCGGGCCACAGGTCCATTTCATCGGGAACGACCTCACTGGCCGTTTCCGCGAGTAATTGTTTAAAGCGTTCCTGGTCTTTCATGGTTTTCTCCACACAGTTTCGGTATCGGAATCGGGGGCCAAACGCCAGGGAGCCAGCAGCGAACGCAGCCGTTCCCGCGCCGCGTGGAGCCGCCACTTGACGGTTCCCGGCGGGATCGACTGGTCGTTGGCGATCTCCGACTCGCTCAGGTCCAGGTAATAACGCAGCACGACGGCAGCGCGCTGTTCGGGCGGGAGTTGACTCAAAGCGGTCCAGACTGCCTGCCGCGTTTCGGCATGTTCGAGCTGTTCATCGGGGCCGGGCGCGGGATCGCTGATCAACGGTTCGTCGCTCTCATCCAGCGAGTCCTGCGGTTTGCGCCGCGTGACTGCTTTCACGGCGTCATTCACGACACTGCGCAGAAACCAGGGTCCGAAAGGCCGCGCCGGGTCAAACTGATCGATGCGCTCGTAGGCGCGGAGGAAAGCCGCCTGCACAATGTCTTCAGCCAGCGGGCGATCATGGGTGATCAGGACGGCGGCGCGCACCGCCCGCACCCCATAGAGCCGCACCAGGGCCTCCAAACCGCCGATATCACCCCGCCGCAGCCGGGCTACTGCCTGCTTCTCTTTCATTGTGTGTCCTTTAATCGGGCGAGATATCTCTATTATTTCATATCCCCCAGCAGGGCAAAACGTTGGGTTGAACCTTGTTATAATACGTTTGCTGTCTGGTTTCACGGCTACAGCCTAACGTGATCGGGGCACATATCGTTACCGGACACGGCGAACTGGATGAGGATGGGTTTGTGATCACTGCGTTTTTGACGAGCCGATAGCAGTTTTTGAACAAGAGGCAGCGGCTATGGTCCTGATCAATTATCGTGATTATCTCAGCATCCTCTCTGCGATCAAGGATGCTCCACAGAATAACGTCTGGCTGTCCTACGACGCTGAGGCTGATGTGCTCTACATCAACTTTCATAAATCAGCACAGGCAACAGATAGCGAATTAACGGATGATGATATCATTGTTCGTTATGACGGCGACGAGGTAATCGGCATCACCGTCCTGCATGCCAGCCAGCGATAAGCGTATTGCCTCTTTTCTCGCAGACAGTGCTATACTCCCCTGAGTGACCCGCACCCACTCCAGGATAGACAAGATGGCCCAGCCCGATTCCGACCAAAAACCGCGCTCTGTATCGCCCGCCTCGGCGGATATGGCCGCTAAACTCGCTGTCAACCGCACCGGGCGGCTGACCCCGGAGCAGCGCCGCGTGGTGCTGATCGCTGGGCTGCTGGCAGCGGCGGCAATGCTCTGCCCGCTGGCGATGCTCGTCCAGATCGGGCTGATTCTCACCTCCCGAATTATGGATGTGGTCTCCGTCTGCGGCGGGGTGATCCTGGGATTCGGGCTGTTTTTTATGATCATTGTCGGGCTGATGATCGGCTCGAACATACTGGCCTTTTTGCCGGAAGCCTTCGCCCATCAGGCGGTGCGCGCGGCACGCGGCCCCCTCGAAATTCATTATTCCGAACGCGAACGCCCCGAACTGCCCTTTTCGTATGTGATTGGCGCGTACAGCTTCGCGCCCTATGTGGCCCCCACCGATGTGGAGATGCGGACAGGCGCGCCTTATGTGGTTTATTATGGCGCACGAAGCCGCCTGCTGCTGAGCATCGCGGCGTTGGATGCACCCGACGCGAACCAATGGGAGCCAGACTTTCCTGTGATATGATCTAAAGTACTGCGCGGCATCACGGAAGGATTCATCATGACGGAACACAACGGCAAGTGGCTGATCGAAATGCACTGCCACAGCGAGTGGTCGAAAGACAGCCTGAACAGCTTCGACCAGGTGGTAGCCGCTGCCCGCCGCCGCACAATTGACCGTATTATCCTCACCGATCACAATACGGCTGAGGGAGCGTCTGTTGTGGGCCAAACGCGCCCCGGACCTGTTTATTCCCGGCGAAGAAATCATGACCACCCAGGGCGAGCTTCTGGCGTGGTTTATCAAAGAGAGTGTGCCGCGCGGGCTAACCCCTCAGGAGACGATCCGCCGCCTGCGTGACCAGGGCGCGGTGATCGGCGTCGCCCATCCCTATGATCGCGTGCGGAAAGGCGCGTGGAGCACCGATCAACTGCTGGAGATCGTAGAATTAGTAGACACGATAGAAGTGTTTAATGCGCGCTGCTTCTTTAAAGAAGATAACCTGCGCGCCAGGGAATTTGCCGACCAGCACTATAAACCCGTTACCGCCGGGTCGGACGCGCACCTGCCCTATGAATACGGGCGGGCGATGATGCAGGTCAGTCCATTTGCGGACGCGGAAGGGCTGCTGGACTCGATCATGCAGGGCGAGATCGTCGCCCGGCTCAGCCCCTGGTGGGTACATGGGGGCAGCACGACAGCCAAATATCTCAAGCGGATGGGGATTCGCAAGCGTCTGTGGGAGGGAGGGTGAGACGTGCATATTGTGGTGGCCATCGCGATAGGATTCATCGCGGCGGGAGTGTTCTTTACGTGGTTAATCGTCTATCTGATGTCCAGCAGCAAACGACAGCTTGCTTCGCGCACAGCGCTGCTGACAGAGCAGATCATTCAGGCGGGCGTCGCGCTTGACCCGGCGACACTCTATGGTGAGTTCTGCGGCAGGCACCTCCAGTTCGTCTTTGCCAATGACGAAGCGCCGGCGCTGCGGGTGGATATTACCGTTAAAAATCGCCTGCACGGACAGCTTGGGATTCACCCCAAAAAGCGAATAGGCCGCTTCTTAGCCCTGACGATGGGCGTTAAGGATAAACGGGTATTCACCGGAGATCCGGCGTTTGACCATGTATTTATCACGACCAGCGTTCCAACGACGTTTGGTGAAGTGGTGGTCGGCAGCAATCCCATCCTGCGCGAACACCTGCTGAAAAACCGCCGGACCTCGATCAGTCTGGCCGAGAATACGCTCTCTCTGTTGCCGAACCTGACCGACGAGCGCAATCTTAATACCGAGCAGTGGCAGCAGTACCTGACCCTCATCGAAACCTTAGCGGCAGCCATCGAAGCATAGGGGTTTTGGGATCGGTAGTCCTTTTTCGCGCATCATGGCTAGAATGGCATCCCGCGCAACAAGCACCTGCTCCAACGCTTCCTGCGGAGTATCGCCATGCGCCGAACACATCTCAAAATCGGGGATATCCGCGATATAGGCTTCATCCTCCGCGCTGTAAAAGATATTGATGGGGTAGTCATTCTTCATATGTACATGGTTTCGCGACTAGACGGATTAAGACGAACATAGTCTGGCGGCGCGGATTGTGCCAGGAGTCCAAGGCGTAATTCCAAAAGCCGAGATACAATGGAAATACGCGCGTACTTAGCTTTGAGGAGATCCACGTTATGCCTTTTACGCTCCGTGTTAATGGTCAGGAATATTCCGTCGATGTCCCGGGGGAGATGCCGCTGCTGTGGGTATTGCGCGACAAACTCGGCTTGACGGGAACCAAGTATAGCTGTGGCGTAGGACAATGCGGCTGCTGTACCGTTCACATGAACGGCGCGGCGGTGCGGTCCTGTATCACGCCCGTATCCAGCGCCGACGGCGCGGATATCGTCACCATTGAAGGACTCTCGCCCGATGGCAGCCATCCCGTCCAACAGGCATGGCTAGAGGAAAATGTCTCGCAGTGTGGCTATTGCCAACCGGGGCAGATCATGACCGCTGCCGCCCTCTTGAACGAAAATTCCAAGCCCACCGATGAAGATATTGATGCCGCTATGGCTCACAATCTCTGCCGCTGCGGGACCTATCCCCGCATTCGCGCCGCCATTCACCGCGCCGCCGAAGGAGGAGACCCATCATGAGCGTTACTGTTTCCCGGCGCAATTTTCTGAAATTCTCGGCGGCTCTGGTGGTCGGATTCTACATGCCCACCAAAGCAGAAGCCGCAGCGGGCCTATCGGGCTTCGATCTGCTGCGCGACGAAACCAGCAGGTTTGAGCCGAACGGCTATGTGCGTATCGACCCGGACGGAACCATCACCCTTCAAATTCACCGTTCCGAGCTGGGCCAGGGCGTCAACACGTCCATCGCCATGATTCTCTGTGAAGAACTGGACGTTGATCTGGCAAGCATTCAATACCACCAGTCTCCCCCCGATTCGATGTATGGCGATCAGGTGACAGGCGGCAGCGTCAGCATCTCTGGGTCGTACAGCTCCCTGCGCGGAGCCGGAGCCCTCGCCCGCACCACGCTGATCCTGGCGGCGGCGCAAACCTGGGGTGTTGATCCCGCCTCGTGCCGGACCGAAAACGGGACGGTCATTCACGACGAGAGCGGCCAGTCCCTGACCTATGGGGAACTCGTGCCAACCGCCGTGACGCTGGAGCGTCCAACGCGCGACCAGATGATCTTCAAGGATGAAGCAACCTACAAGCTGATCGGTACATCACAGCGTTCGCTCGACGCCCCCGCGATGGTCACGGGCAAGGCGGTCTATTGCAGCGACGTGCAACTGCCCGGCATGCTGGTCGCCGTGATCGCGCGCTGCCCGGTTGTGGCAGGCGGATCGGTAGCGAGTTACGACGCGACAGCCGCCCTGCAAGTGCCCGGCGTGCGCCAGGTGATCGAGGTCAGCAACGGCATTGCCGTCGTCGCCGACGATACGTGGAGTGCGCTCAAGGGCCGCGATGCCCTGACGATTACCTGGGACGAGGGCAAGCTGGCCGATCTGAGCGTGGATGACATGCGCGAGACGCTAAGAGCCGGTATTGAGCTGAAAAACGATCCGAATATTCTGGAAGTGATCTATGAAATTCCCTATCTGGCCCACACGACAATGGAGCCGATGACCTGTGTCGCCGATGTGCGAGCCGACAGCGCCGAGGTATGGGCACCAACTCAGAACCGTCAGTCAGCCCTGCGAATGGCGGGGTCTGTCAGCGGCCTGGATCGAGAAAAGATCACGCTGCATGTTCCGCTGGTTGGCGGCGCGTTTGGGCGGCGGCTCGAGGTCGATTATGTGCGCGAGGCCGTCGAAATCTCACAGGCCGTTGGCGCGCCGATCAAACTGTTCTGGACGCGCGAAGAAGACATCCAGCACGACTACTATCACCCGTTCGAGTTGATCTACTGCTCGGCTGATATCAACCCACCGGGCCGCATGCGCCAGACCCCCCGACCGGGTTATAACGTCCCAACCGGGGCGTGGCGATCTGTCGGTGAGCATCCAACTGCGTTCGGCCAGGGATGCTTCATTGACGAACTGGGCGTTGCCCGAGGCCAGCAGCCGCTGGACGCACACCGCGAACTCCACGCGGAAACCCCGCGCGCCGCTGTGCTTGAACTGGCGGTCGAAAAAGCCGGGTGGGACACGCCCCTGCCCGAAGGATGGGGGCGCGGCGTGGCTTCCTTCTCGACCTTTGGCGCAACTCACGTGGCGATGGTCGTGGAAGTCTCGGTGGATGGCACCAACGTCCGCGTGCAGCGGGTCGTCGCTGCCGTTGACTGTGGGCGCGCGATCAACCCCGACGGCGTGAAAATGCAGGTCGAGGGTGGGATCATCTTCGGGCTGTCCGCCGCGCTGTACGGCTATATCGACATCCAGCATGGCCGCGTGCAGCAGAGCAATTTCCATGACTACCACATCATGCAGATCGATGAAGCGCCGCAGATCGAAGTCTATCTCGTGGAGAGCGACGATACGCCGAGCGGCATCGGTGAAATGGGTGTGCCGCCCATCGGTCCCGCGCTGATGAACGCCATCTACAACGCAACAGGCAAGCGCGTCCGGCAAATTCCGGTGCGCGCGGCAGACTTGCTGTAGGGGCGCTGCTTGCCGCGCCCGATGATTTACGGATAGGTTGTTAGGGAATACAAAAAAGGGCGGGTTGACAAAACCCGCCCTGCATTTTTTTAAAGAACCCGTTCCATCCAATATCCGGTGTGCTCGTTTCCATCACCCATTATTCCCGATTCTTCGCCGGTGATGTGAAATCCGAATTTCTCATAGAGCTTGATCGCCGGAATCTGCTCTTGATTCACCGTCAGTTTAACCGTTTTGATTGAACTGTCTTCCTTAAGCTGATTTAATACCGCGCTGAGCAGGCTTGAACCGACGCCCCTGCCCCTTGCTTCCCTGGCGACAAAAACACCAACGATGTGCGCAATGGTCGGATCCGATTCTTGGATGAAAGCCGACATCGTGCCCTGGGGGATACCGTCTTCGACTGCCAGAAAACTGTAGGGATTGTTGGCTCTTTGCTGCCACCGTTCCGGGGGAAAAGCGTTTTCTTCTTCATACGAACGAGCAAAGGCTTGCGGTTCTTCCAATAAGGCGCCGCAGCCGGATATTCCGGTATGTTTCCCATAGATCGGGAGTCAGTCTGACAATTTGGATGGTTATAGAACCCTACCGCTCAGCGATGGCCTTCTGGCGCATATCGAGCAAAACAACCGTCATGCCGTTAAATTTGCGCCACTCCACAATCTGATCCTGGCGGCTGTACAGCCAGTCCCCCAGATCGGTTACCCCCGGTTTGAACGGGTTGTAATTGGGCATCACGCCCTGGCGGTGCACGTTTTCGTGCGGGTTACGATAAATGGCCCAGACGCGGCGGTTCGATGCCTCAAACTGTGTGGTATCGGGTGTCTCGTAGAGTACCAGCATATCCAGGTCCACGCGGTCATCCTGCTCAAAATAGTAGAGGAACGCCTTCTGGACAAACCACCACTGGAACAGGATTCCGTCGCCCGGCTCGTAATTATCCGCTACATACTTCGTCGCGCTGCGCCAGTTATCGCGCTGAAAACTGCCCGTCGAAAGTTCGAACATCACTTCGTTGGCCCCGGTGAGGATGATCACCGCCAGTGCAATCTGCCACACTTCCTTGGAATGGCGCTTCCAGCCAAGCGGAATCAGGTAGATCAGTGCGGGCAGGAAAACCATAAAGTAGCGATCCAGGTAGATCGATACGGCAAAGGCTGACAGCAAAAAGGTCGGGATCAGCGGGACCAAAACCAGCAGCACCCAATAGACATTTTCCTGGTTTACGTTGCGCTCGCGGATAGCATAATACACGCCGAAGATCAGGCTGAAGGCAACCACGACCAGTCCGGGGACGATCCACCACGACAGGTCCCCACTGAAGCCAGTGGTCATGCTCCACAAAGTCAGCGGCAGATCGCGCAGAGTCGGGTTGGGGAAGCGCCCCGGCCCGATGCCCACGTTATGCTGCGAGACGATGTACAACCAGATCATGGCAGGCACTGCGGCGACCATTTGCGCGCCAATCCACTTCCGCAGCAGCATCCGGTCTGTACGATCCCGGTAAATCACAAAGAAGAAAAATTGAGCCGCCGGGAGAGCGATGGTTGTATAGTGGGTGAAATAGGCCAACATGCTGGCAATGATGAAACCCGCCCACATCCGGCGAGACGACAAGTCCCGCACCAGCATCAAAAAACAGTAGGAGGCCAGAATTGAAAACATGAACAGCATCGCGTAGGGGCGAGCCGTGCGCGACAGCCAGATATGGTACGGGTTTACCGCCAGCAGCGCCCCCGCCCACAGCGCGATATCGTAGTTGTGATAGAGCTTGTAGCCGACGAAGACCACCAGGGAGATGCCGACCAGCCCCATCAGCACCGATGGCAGCCGCAGCAGTTCTTCGCTGTAATTGGGAATGAGCCGGAGCGACATAAAATAGAACGGCGTCTGATTCCCGGCTCGCAGCAGCGAGTTAACGGCCTCATCGAACGGGGCCTGAGCGCGGATCGCCGTCAGCACCTCATCGGACCACAGGCTGGCCTTCCCCAGATAGAAGATTCGCAGCAGGAAGCCGACGAGCAGAATCAGAACAGTGCGCAGCCAGAAGTAAGGCGGGCGAACGGCGGCGGCCATGCGAGCGCGACGCCCTACCAGGGAACCATAGGCCAGCTTCGATGGCACCGCTTGCTCCCCGATTTGTGCTCGATCCATACAACCATTACCCCTTGAGGTGCAATGCCGAACCATTGTCATCACGGACGACAACGGCAACCGTGAATGGTGACTGGGCGTTTCAAAAAAGCAGCCCGCAACGGATTTCTAAGCACAAGGTGCGCGCCCGCCCAGGCATTCTCTTGATACTACCATAAAAATAACTTAAGTAGACGGAATTGAAGGGGTTTAGATAGGAATTTAGGCCAACTGTCTTATTTGATTCTGGTTCTTTCGATTAGTATCTCTAAAAGCGAAGGTTTATCTTACTCCGGTTTGCCCCTTTTGGCAATTGGGGGTGTGGCACCTCGAACCACACCCCCTGCTCCGGCCTACATTTTCAACTGCATGTTGTACAAATTCGCGTAGGTTCCGCCCAGGGTTATCAGCTCTTCATGCGTTCCCTGCTCATTGATCCCGCAATCGGCTAACACGACAATCCGTTGCGCATGGATGATCGTGGACAGGCGGTGCGCGATGACCAGGGTTGTCCGGTTGTTGGTCAATTCCTCCAATGCCTCCTGAACGGCCCTTTCACTTTCATTATCGAGAGCGCTTGTCGCTTCATCGAAGATGATCACCGGCGGGTTTTTCAGAAAAACGCGGGCAATACTCAGCCGCTGCTTTTGCCCGCCTGATAATTTCACGCCGCGCTGCCCGATATCCGTATCATAGCCGTCCGGTAAGTTCATGATGAAATCATGGGCATTCGCCTTTTTGGCGGCTTCAATGATTTCTTCCCGGCTTGCATCCAGTTTCCCATAGCGGATATTGTCGGAGACGGTTCCGGCAAACAGATAGACATCCTGCTGGACAACGCCTATGTTCCGCCGTAGAGAGCGCAGGCGGATATCCCTGATATTCTGACCATCCAGCAAGATTTCCCCCTCGCTGACCTCGTAAAAGCGGGGGATTAAGGAACAGAGAGTTGTTTTCCCGACGCCCGAAGACCCTACCAGGGCGACATATTCCCCGACCCTGATATCCAACGAGATGTTCTTGAGGACATAGTCATGGTCTTCCTTATACCTGAAGCAGACCTCTCTGAATTCCATATGTCCCTGAACATGCGTCAATTCGGTGCTGTCGGCGGCATCCTGGATATCGGGCTGCACCTCCAGAAGTTCCATAAAGCGGTGAAAGCCCGTGATTCCTTCCTGATACAGCCGGGCGAAGTTCACTAATCGCTGAATGGGTTCGATGAGGATGCCGACGCAGAGCAGATAGGTCAGCAAATCGGCGAGATCGAGATCAGCGTGCACAATAGCCGCGCCGCCAAAGAGGATCACGGCGATGGTAATGAACTGCGTAAAGGCAGCCATCCCGCCGTAAAAGTACGCTTCGCTTCGAT
The DNA here is from genome assembly GCA_963753545.1 of uncultured Chloroflexia bacterium. GTDB lineage: Bacteria > Chloroflexota > Anaerolineae > Aggregatilineales > Aggregatilineaceae > CAVWCQ01. Next base: position 1,093,210 of record CAVWCQ010000008.1, on the reverse strand, counting down.
ACTCCTCGCGGCGGCTGTCTACAAAACGGCGGTTTTCAGCGGCGAACTTCTGCTTTTCAATGTCCTCGTTGGTGAACGACTTGACGACGCGGATACCCGCCAGCGAGTCCTCCACCTGGGCGTTGATATCTCCGATGCGATCCTTATTTTTGCGCAGGGCGGCGTTCATGCGCCTGTTGAAATAAAACGCATAGGCCGCCATGATCGGCAAAAAGAGGAAGATGATCAGCGTCAGCCGGACATTGATACTCAGCAGAATGATGGACACGCCAACCAGCTTTAAGATAGCAATGGCGAGGTCTTCCGGGCCGTGATGGTACAATTCCGACAGCGACAGGGTGTCATTGGTGATCCGCGTCATGAGCTGGCCCGTTTTTTGCTCATCATAAAAACTGAACGACAGTTTTTGATAATGGTCAAACAGGTCACGGCGCATATCGCTTTCCATCATAGCCCCCATCAGATGGCCCTGATAGTCCACAAAGATGCTGCACAGCGTATGGACGACCACCAAACCCAGCATCGCCGCGCCCAGCAGATAGATGCGGTTAAGGGCCGTTCCCGCGACTAAGGTTTTGGTGATAACCCGTATGCCCAACGGCAGGATCAGCGTGACCGCCGACAGGACAAACGCACAGGCCAAATCGGCGGCAAACAAGCCCCGGTAGGGTTTGTAATACGATACGAATTTTTTGCTACGAGAATTCACAGAGTCTCCTCAGACAGACCGGGCGGCAGGCAGCACAAGTTTATCACCGCGTATGGGTGAGGCCAGGTGTACCTGATGCGATTGGCGCTTAGAGGAGAATCAAAGGGAGAAGATTATTCCTAAGCGCGGCAAACCTCAGGGATACCTGTTTCGCTCATGAGGATGGGGAATGCCATGTCGAAACTCCTTTTTAAATAGGTCCAAAACAATAGTCTCCATCCTAGCAGAAAAGAACAGCCGTGCCAAGAGTTGTGTGAAGTAACCACGACTGACTCTTACCCCCATCGGTTGGGCGTGCTATAATGTTCGCCGCTTTGCCAATTGATAGAAGGTCAAACCTGAATCGTATGCAAATGAGATGCGCCGCTTTCGTGGCGCTGTTCGCTTGTTGTGCGGCAGTGCTCTCCGCATGTGGACAGAGCAACCTGGACACTGTTTCAGCGGCAGATGATCCATCTCCCGCTTTCCGTTCCGCTCCCGGATGGACTGCTTCGGATGGATCGGTAAACCACGTCCGGCTTATGCGTGGCGCAGTGGGTACAGCCACCCCCTCCCCCACACCGGCGATCACTGCCACGCCGCGCTCGACACCAACCGTGATCGAGGATACAGACTGCAACTGGATATGGGCCTACCAGGAATTATCGGACATCACCATTCAGGTCTCTAGCGCACTCGACGCAGCGGGCATCGCCTACAGCAATGTCAGCGCACAGACCTTAGGTGAAAACTGTTTGAATCTGGACGGGCAGGCACAGTATTTTGCCCCGATGGAAACCGATTATGAGATTACCATCCCGGTGCGCAGCCTGACTGACCGCGAAACCCTGGGCGATCAGGCGGCAGCGGTCTTGTTCCTCCTGAATCACAGTTTCCCGACGGACAGCACGCCTGGGCCTATCGCCGGGCAGATCAAGCTGACCTTCACCGCGCGCGGTGAAACGCTCCGGCTGGTCATCCGCCAGGAGGACGCCGAGGAAGCTCTGTCATCCAATTTGCGCGGAAGCGATCTGCTGGCAGCGCTCGGTCACTAGCCAACCCCATGCGCGATCATGTATAACAAATAGATAAACGACTCGTTTTTTGAGGTTGCCGGGGGAGAAATCCTCCTCATCCCCCTACGCGCACAGGGGTTTTCAGGGAGTCAAATAGAATTGTATGAACGAACATATTGTAGTGCTGGTTACTGCTACCAACGAGACCCAGGCGCGGCGCATCGCCCGCAAACTGCTGCAAAATAAGCTGGCTGCCTGTGTCAACTTCGTGCCCGTCGATTTGATGTTTGTCTGGAAGGGCGAACTTCAAGAGGAAGAAGAAGTTCTGATGATCATCAAGTCGCGGACGGAGGTGTTTGACGAATCTGATGACGGCGGTCAAGGGTATTCACACCTATGACACGCCGGAAATTCTCGCGATGCCCATTGTGATGGGATCGGCTGAATATCTGAAATGGATCACGGATGAAGTCGGAAACTGATCTTCAAGGGAAACGGTTGCTGATATCCTTTGCTCACCCGGATGACGAATTGTTCGGCCTGGGCGGAGCCATCGCCTATTATGTCGAGCGCGGCGTTGATATCTACCTGATCTGCTCCACCAATGGCGACGTGGGCACGGTGGACGAAGAACATCTGAACGGCTACCACTCGATAGGCGAACTGCGCCTGCACGAACTACACTGCGCCGCCGACACGCTGGGGATCAAAGAAGTGATCGCCTTTGGGTACTGCGACAGCGGCATGATGGGCACCGCCGATAACAATAATCCGGCGTGTTTATGGCAGGCAGATGACGATGTGGTTGTCGGGCGGATTGTGCGCGAGATCCGGCGGGTGCGCCCGCAGGTGGTGATCACCTTCGACGCTTATGGCGGCTATGGTCACCCCGATCATATTTATATGCACCGTACCACGACGCGCGCGTTTCACGCGGCGGGCGATCCGGCCCAATATCCTGAGCAGGGACTCCAGCCATACCAGCCCGCCAAACTGTATTACACGGCTTTCCCTCGCCTGCCGCTCAAGACGATGGTCTGGACGGCGCGGCTGCGCGGCGAAGACCCGCGCCACATGGGCAAAAACAAAGACCTGGACTTGCAGGCCGCCCTGGATCATACCATGCCGACTTACGCCCGATTGAACGTTGGGGATTACCAACAGGCGTGGGACGCGGCAGCGGGATGCCACAGCAGCCAGCAGAATATCCGCCAGACGCACAGTGTCTTCGATAAATTGCAGCGCTACATTTTCCGCCACCAGGATTTTACCCGCTCCTGGCCGGAGCCTACTCAGGGCGAGCCTCTCGAACACGATCTCTTTGAGGGGATAAACGAGTAGAGCCACCCATTCAATTGCAGACAACAAAACAGTCCGCTGAATTATATCCCTTCAGCGGACTGCTCAGCTTGGTTCAGTTAAGGGCCGTCACGTCGGGCCGCCAACTTGGCTGGATGTCGTCTATTCCTCCGACGTCGGTGAGTTGGCGAACATTGGTTCCGTCAATATTGACAATATAAATATCAAATCCTGTATTGATAATTGCGTCACGACTGCCGCGATTTGACTCGAACGCAATTTGCTGCCCGTCCTGTGACCAGGATAGGTACTGCACCGAAAAATAACCGTCAGTGATTTGACGGACGTTGGTGCCATCGGCATCCATGATGAACAGCTCCTGAGTACCCGTGCGGGATGATGCGAACGCAATTTGCGTGCCGTCAGGCGACCACGTTGGATTTAGGTCACGCCCTGGATCATCGGTGAGACGATGGAAATTGGAGCCGTCAATGTCCATTTCATAGATATCCCAATTAGGATCATCCTGGTTAGACGCAAAAATTAACTGCGTTCCATCAGTCGACAAGGAAAACGCGCCACCGTAAACGAGGGGCGTATCCGGGAGACGTTGGAGATTGGAACCATCGGACTCTATGGTGTAGAAGGCGTGCTCGTTCTCATCGTCGGTTCTGTACGACTGGAAAATGATAAATGCGCCGTCCGGTGACCATTTCGGATAATCATATTGATCAGGACCAGTTGTTAGTTGCCGGACATTCGAGCCGTCGGCATCCATCACGAAGATATCCCAACTGCGCTGACCATCCGATGTCGAGAAGAAGGCGATTTGTTGCCCATCGGGCGACCACTGGGGAGCAAAGTCAAGTTCAGGGCTGTTCGTGAGATCAATGAAGTTGGAGCCGTCAACGTTAATCAGGCAGATATCGCCAGAGGATGTAAAAGCAAGCTGCTCTGGCTGCTGCGCTTGTTCCGTTGCTGTCGTTGACGCAATGGCCTCGTCAGTCGGGGTCGATTTAAAAGATAGCGCGGCAGTAACGCCATGCCATGTTATGCTGATTATGAGCGTAGTAAAAAGGAGAAGAATGAGAGCAGCGCCGACAATTCTTAGCGAAAAATGAGGTTTTCCATCCCGATGGAAATTTAACATCGATCTTCTCTCCAAAGCACACGATATAGCTCTAACACAATCTTGCGTTCCAATGATACTGAAAAACTGCAAAATCAACATTCTGCGCCAAAATAGCACATGTTTTTTCTTTGCGTTCTCCGCGCTCTTTGTGTGCTTTTCTTTTCTCTTCTCTTGTTTTTTCTCCACGCTCTCCGCGGTGAATTTCTTTTTTTCCTGCTACGAAGGCCGCAGACTGTCGCTTTCGGCGTGGCGGCGCAGCATATCGCGCAGGCCGCTCACCATCCGTTTGATGCCCGTCGCCGTGAGGTCGTCCATCACCGGATCGGGCAGCGCCGAGGCCGCGACAGGGGCGGGCTGTTCGGACCGGAACTCCTGCACTTCTTCGGCCATCGTCCAGATGACGGGATCGCCCCGCACACCGCGCGCATTGTATTCCAATAAACGTGATACCAACTGGTGAAAAGCGCGGCTGTAATCCCACGTGAAGTCAACGGGGCGGCGCGTGCGCAGCGGGCCGGGCAGATCGCAGGACCGGACAACCACCGGGATCATGGGGCGGCGCGCTTCCAGGTAGGCCTGCCACTCAACGGCAATATGGGCACACTCAAGCGCCTGCGGGGACAGGACAACAACCATCATCCCCGATTTACTGAGTGCGCGTTCGATGCTGCGTCCCCAGTTGCGGCCCGGCTCAGCATTGTGCACATCCAGCCAGACTTTCGCGCCGCTGCTACGCAGGTCTTCGGTCAGGCGAATAGCGAAAGTTTCATCGTTCTGGGCATAACTCATAAAAATCTGGCGCATTAGTTTTTCTTCCTGTACCAATAGAAGCATTTACACTCTTTAGCCTATTGTACCACTACATGCCCCTGTTCAGGGCGTAAAAATAGAAGACTTGAGTACGGATGGAACCAGAAACCAGCAGACAGCGTCTTTAGAATAGTGTCCGATGTGAGACGAGGAGCGGGACTTATGCACAGGGGATTGGCGATTGTTTTGGCGGTTCTGATCATGGCGATTTTCGCCGTTCTGCCAGCGGGTTATGCCTCTGGCCTATCGGTGACACCTACCCCCACCCCACAGGCGGAGGACGATCTGGGACAAATCTGCCAGGAGGCGGTGGATGCGTGGCAGGCATTGGTTCCGAGCGACCTTCCCCAGCATCTGATGGCCAACGACGCGGAGCGATCCCCCAGCGATTTTGATGTCAACACCGTATTTGAGGTCTTTGACCGTCTCTCGCTGCCGGAAGGGATAGTCCTCGATTACGTCTACTACTATGACGGCATGGGCGGCTTCCCGATCCTTTATACCCGCCCCGCTGATCAAAAGCCGTATCTCACACCGGCTGATCTCCCCGATGAAGACGGGACATGGCCCAGTTTCATCGAAAATATCCTCATCGAAGACACCCCGGCGGGTTACGTGCAGTTTGCCCTGTTCGAGATGTTAGCGCCGCAGTTTTACATCTTCTGGCACGCAGGCTACGGTCAGCGCGATATCACCTGCGACGACGCGGCGCGGGATGACATAATCGAACAGGCGAGCAGCGGCGATTTTGGCATGGCGATGGAACAGGACGCCGCCGTCGCGGCGCGCAAACTGGACGTGACACCCACTGTCACAGTCGATGAGGAGTCCGATTTCGCCACCGTCGAGATCGTTTATTTCTCATACTGGGGCGGTTTTGTCCGGGAGAAAATATCGATCCAGCGCAGCACGCCGCGCCCGATGGTCGAGACGACCCAGGAAGTCCTGGTCCCCTACGAGAGCGGCATCATGTTCTAAACCACACCCACCCCGGTTTTGCCCCTCTCCAATGCTGCCTTGCCGGAGAGGGGCGCTGAGCCAGGGTGAGGTGGATGAAATCACCGTTCGTTATCTTTCTTACCCTTGTCTTCTTTTTTACCCTGCAACTCATCGTGATCACTGATTTTGCTCTGTTCCAGATCACGCTGGCGGGGTTCGAGCGCGTGCGGCTCATTATCGTCGTCCATGCCCCGGTGTGAACTGTCATCATCAGCGACAATATCGCGCCGGGTATTCTCCGCCTTATCCGTCGATTTCTGCGGGCGCTTCACTTCCTCGGTATCGTCATCGTCCCAGTTGTAATAGACACGGTTGGATTCTTCGGGCATGTTGTGTCCTCCATTGACGTTCGCCCGATCAAAACACACATTCGTCCGCTGAACATGGTACGGGTGGCCGATTTTTGCCTGGCCATCTGACCCATAGTGGTACGAATCGGGGGGGGATGATAAGATGATTGCCACTTGGGAGAGATAGATCGTTATGGACTGGCAATTTTCACCTTACATTATCCCTCTGTCGGTTGGGGTCCTGATCATTCTAGGCTTGATTGTCACCGTGGTGCAGAGGCGTAATGTTTTGGGCATCTGGCCCATGCTGTTTATTTGCGTCGCCGCGCTGATCTACACCGCTGGATACATCTTTGAACTGAGCAGCGCCAATCTGCCCGCCATCAAGTTCTGGATTCGAGTTCGAATACCTGGGAATTGCCTTCACTCCGGTTGCCATGTTTGCTCTGGTGATGGCTTACACCGGGCACCAGCGCGCCGTGCATCTTTATAACATGCTGCTCCTGTCGGCCATCCCCCTGATGACTGTTTTGTTTGTCTGGACAAACGACAGCCACCATCTGGTCTGGACGCATATCGGACTCACCCGGTTTGAGGGTATCAACGTCGTTAAATTCGACCGCAGCACATGGTATTGGGTTCAGGTGGGCTATTTCTGGATGCTGTTTGGGACGTGCCTGGTGATCTTGCTGCGTGCCCACCAGCTTGCCTTTGGCATCTACCGGCGGCAAATTCGTATCCTGCTGATCGGTCTGCTGGTTCCACTGTCGTTCAATCTGATCTATATGTTCGGCCTCGTTCCCGCCAATCTCGATATCAACCCGTTCAGCATCATCGTGACCAGTTCCGCCTTTACCTGGGGCATTTTCCAGTACGAATTTTTCGACCTGATGCCCGTCGCCTATCGCACGATGTTTACCAGCATGCAGGACGCAGTGCTCCTGCTCGATTCCGCCCGCCGGATTGTTGATCTGAACCCGGCTGCACAAGCGACCTTTGGGCTTGAACCGCGCCAGATAGTGGGAAAGCCCGTCTCTCAGGTATTGTCTCGCTGGCCCACCCTCGTTCCAGCAGCCGACTTGTTTCAATCAGTGGTTCAAATCGCGGTGAACGGGCAAGACCGCAGTTTTGATGTGCGCTCCTCCGCCCTGAATACGCCTGATGGCAAAACAAACGGGGTGATGCTCCTCCTGCACGATATTACCAAGCGGCTCCGGGCGGAAACGGCCCTCGAAGAGGCGAATGCCCGGCTGGACATGCTCCGCAGAGTGGACGCCGAACTCTCGCGCCGCCTCGATGTCCGCTATGTGGCTATGATGGCCCTCGATGCCGCGATCCGCTTCAGCACGGCGGACACGGGCTTTATCGGCCTGAACACCGACAGCGGCGTGCGCGTCATTCACAGCATGGGCTTATCGGACAGCAAAGACCCGAACCAGCAGCTTGTCCTCAATAGAGGCATTACCTCCCGCGTGATTTGCACCTGCACGGCAGAACTCGTACCCGATGTGCAGGCTGATCCCGACTATTTTGCGCTGATTCCGGGAATGCGTTCCCAGATCACGGTCCCGCTTGTTTCCGGCCCCAAGCTGATCGGCGTGATCACGCTTGAAACGAGCGATCCCAGCCGCTTTACAACCGATACGCTCAACACGATCAAACAACTGGCGGCACGGGTGGGCATCGCCATCGACAACTCAAACATATATGAGGAGCGCGAAAAGCTGATCATCGATCTGGACGCCTTTGCCCATACGGTGGCCCACGACCTCAAGAATCCGGTATCGATCCTCTATGGCTACAGCAGCCTGCTGCTCGAACATTCCGGCAAAATGTCGCAGCAGCATTCTGACCAGATGTTGAATATCATCGCCCAGACGAGCGAGAAGATGACCAACATCGTCAACGAACTGCTGCTGCTGGCCAGTGTGCGCAAGGGCGTGAACGTGAAGGTCGGTCCAATCGATATGGCGGCTGTTGTGAGCGAAGTGCAGGCGCGGCTGGCCCTCATGATCGATGACTACGACGCGGTCATTACGGCTCCCGATCACTGGCCGCAGGCCGTCGGTTATGGCCCCTGGATCGAAGAGGTATGGGTCAATTACATCAGCAACGCCATGAAATATGGCGGTGTTCCACCGCACATTACGCTTGGCGCAGCCGAACAGCCCGACGGATCGATCCGGTTCTGGGTGCGCGATAACGGCCCCGGGCTGACAGCCGACCAGAAGGCGTCGTTGTTCACCGAGTTTAGCCGCCTGCAGCAGGTCAAGGTCGAGGGGCATGGCCTGGGGCTGTCGATTGTGCAGCGCATTGTCGAAAAACTGAATGGCAAAGTCGGCGTTGAGAGCGTGCCCGGAGAAGGCAGCACCTTCAGTTTCACGCTCCCTGCTCTGATCAGTGAGGTTCAGCCTACGTGACGCTCTCTCCCCATCTGCGCGCCCTGTTGCAAGCGCTGTTTGTCACCCTGCTCTGGTCTACCTCGTGGGTACTGATCAAGTTTGGCCTCAAGGACGACATTCCTGCCCTGACCTTTGCCGGGCTGCGTTATACGCTGGCCTTTTTGTGCCTGCTGCTCCTCTTGGCCCATCGCCGTGCCTCTCTGCGGGCACTTCCCCGGCGGGACTGGGGGCGGCTGCTCGTCTTTGGCCTGCTCTTTATCTCCTTCACACAGGGCATGCAGTATCTTGCCCTGGATCATCTGCCCGCCATCACCACCAGTCTGCTGCTCAGTTTTACAGCGGTGCTGGTCGCCCTGCTCGGCATCATCTTTCTCAATGAACAGCCCTCGCCGCTGCAATGGGCGGGAATCGCGCTGTACCTGTGCGGAGTGCTCGTCTATTTTTATCCCGTCAACATCCCCACCGGGCAGGTGCTCGGCCTGGTTTTTGCCCTGCTGTGCGTGCTGGGCAACGCGCTCTCCGCCATTTTTGGGCGCAGCGTCAACCGGACGGAATTCATCCCGCCCCTGACCGTAACGGTGATCAGCATGGGTATCGGAGCGCTGGTCATGCTCGGCATCGGAGGTGCGACACAGGGACTGCCCACCCTCAGCCTGAAAAGCTGGGCGATCATCGGCTGGCTGGCGGTAGTGAATACTGCGTTTGCCTTCACCGTCTGGAACCTGACGCAGCGCACGCTCTCGGCGGTTGAATCGAGTCTGATCAACAACACGATGCTGATTCAGGTCGCGATCCTGGCCTGGATATTCCTGGGCGAGGCGCTGAACGAACGCGAGATCGGCGGGCTGGCCCTGGCGGCAGTCGGAACAATGATCGTGCAGTTTCGGCGAGGTTTCCGGCGGCCTGTCCGAGTCGCGGAAAGCGAGCCAACCGCCGAGGCTCAGAACTGACCAATCCCCTGCCAGACCAGCGACGCCAATCGTCAGCTATTATGCACATTGTTCTCTCTTATATGTTTAAATTCGTACTTAAGGTTCAACTTTAAAGGAGTATTTTGGGGGAACATTCGTGCTATACTGATCATAGTGGGGAATGGAACCGCTGTTAGAGTAACCGGTAATATACCTGCCTCAAAAGCGAAGTATGTGGACAGTTAGAGAACGGTTTGTCGTGAAACCGAAAAGGGGGGGTGTAGCGGGGTCGCTCCTCGTGGAAGTGATCAACTAATTTTTTTTAAACGTTTGTTAGTTACTATATAACAGGCATTACGGAAGGCAGCGTAGAAAAATGCGCTTTCCCCTCTCATTCGCTTCAGACGCAAACCAGCATAGATCATCCACCAGATTACTGGTATCTGCATCTATCTCTGCCGAAGTCAGGTCATACATTTTATAGAAACATTGCATTTCTTCGGTCTGTCCCCATCGTTGTGCCAGCTGGCTGCGCTCCTGTTCCAGCAGGTGAGACAGCTTATCGATAAAGAAGGGAGGCAATTGGTAGACCGACAATTCCTCTTCTTCATAAAGGGGGTCTTTCCACCAGGATTCGATCTCAGGCGAAGCGGGATCAATCAAAGAAAAAAGTCCATCCAGTGTGACCGGATCGAGCATCTTTGTTGGAAAGACTCGAAAGTCTTCAAAGAGGCGTTTTGTTGTTCCAATCGCCTTGGCAGCGCCTTCATCAGCAATAACCAGATCGTAAAGTACTCCCATGATGATCCTCTACCACCACGACGGATCGCACCCTGCCCCGACAGGCTGCGGGTTTCCGCCGCCTGCGCTGACGATCATGATCGTATAATCACCCACCTGTGTGCCGGACCCATGACCGCGCGCCGTCCCATTTGTATAGGCGATCTGTGAGCCATCCGGCGACCAGGCGAGGCTGTCATAATAGCCCGTGTAGGGTGCTACCGGAGTCAGCCCGGTTCCATCGACATTCACCACATAAATCTGCCCGCCGCCCGGCTGCGATATCGCATAGTTGCTGAACGCGATCCGCGATCCGTCCGGCGACCATGCCGGGGCACTGAGCGGAATCCCCAGGTTGGCCGCTGGCAGCCGGACTTCCCCGCTGCCATCCGCGTTCGTGATCACCAGCGCCGCCAACCCAACCTGATTACTGCTGTAGGCGATATGCCTGCGGTCCGGTGCAAGGTAAGGCTGTGAATCGGTCCAGCCGCGCGCCTGCGATCCAACCTGCGGGCAGTCCGTGCGGAACGTTAAGCCAGCCGGAACGCTGGAAGCCGGAGGTTGTGTCAGAGCCGGAACAGGGGTAGCAGCGGGCAGAGTGGGCGGCGGGGCGGCGATCACCAGGGCACTGGCCGACGCCGTATCATAGACCCTGCCGGAGACCGCATCCACCACGCTCATGCGGAAGCGCAGATCGTCTTCGCCTGTGAGAAATGGCTTGATCACGCCGTGACCCTCAGAGGGCAGCCACAGCACCGGGCGCGAGAGTTCGACCGTCACCGTACCGCCATCCGCCGTGAACTGCTCAAACACGATCTGCGAAGTCGGCGTGCGCCCGCTGACCTTCCACGAAACCGGAATCCGCGCATCCTGCGCCCGCACCTCGTAGGTCACGACGTAGTTACTGCCCATTTCAAATAACTCAATCGTCGGCAGGTGCGGCGGCTCTTCCTGGGCGAAGTTGATGACCAGCAGCCGTTCATCGAGGGCGCGGCCTTCGCTGTCCAGGATCGCCAGGCGGAAAGTCGGCGGGGCGAATGTCCCGCTTGGCTGGAGCAGCACATCACGCGATCCGATAGGTTCCAGCGTTTCGCCGTCCCCCAACACGGACTCCCACTGCCCCAGGTGATACCGATCAAGCGCCATGCGGTATTCATAAGCATTCACGGCATGCCAGGACAGGGTAACGGTGGTTTCCCCCACTTCAAGCGCCGCGAAGGATACAGCCTCTAGGTCGCTCTCGAAGGTGATGATCGCCGGGGCCTGAGCATGCACGGTGAGCGGGGCTGGAAGCAAAGGGGCAAGCAGCAGCAGAATCGTGAGCAGGTGCTTGATCATGGGCGCAGACCTCCTGTGCAAAAAAACCTATACGCATTATATGCTGATTGCTGGCTGCACTTGCCAAACATAGGAAAAGCGTGGGACTCGCGCTGGGCCAGGATACGTTATACTTAGCGCCGGAATCGTTCGTTATCAAAATCGAGGAAAAGCGAATGCAGCGAAAGACAGTCGCTTTCATACTGCTGGTGATCCTGGCGATCATCGGCTCATTTCCCACAATCGCTCCGGCTCAGGCGCAGTCGGGTGATGCTCTGAACTGCCAGGCGGTTTATATGGCGGCGGAAAGCGCCGTGCTGGCTAACTGCGCGGCGATGAGTCTCGGCACGGTCTGCGCCGCTTCGGGCAGCGTCACCGTCGAGACAACCGATGGACAGACCGTTTCGGCTACCGGGAGCGCCGTTCCGCTGGTCATGGCGAAAACGATCCAGGTCGGGCCGGGTGACGGCACCGCCTGGAATCTGGCGCTGATTTACCTGCCCATCTCCAACACCAGCCGCGACTACGTAACCCTGGTCGTCGTCGGCCCGGCGGTGCTGGACATCCAAACCGTGAATAAATACCTGCCCGGCGCGGCCTTCACCCTGAGCAGCGAGGCGCAACCCTCCCCCTGCGGCGATCTGGCGCGGCCCGGCGTCATGGTGCAGTCGCTGGACAAGATACTGACCATGCTCAACGTCAACGGCGTCGATCTGGCGATCAACGGCTCGGTAGTTCTGCAAGGCAGCGGCGGAAATCTGACGGTCAACGCGCTGTCTCACGAAACGATCCTGTCAAAAACCGGATCGGTGATTTTCGCCGGGTATGCCCAGACCATTGCCCCGGATGGTTCGGCGGCTCCTCCCGCACCCTATGTAATGGCCGATGTCGCGAATCTGCCTATTGAAATCATGCCGCACATGGAGCGGATCCCCCTGCCGGGGAATGCCGTGCCTGCCGAAGATCTGCCGCTGCACCGCCACCCTGACCCGGCAACCTATACGAATGATGTCGCCGAGGCGGGTCTGCCGCTGAACGTGCTCGGTCAGAACCCGGCAGGTGACTGGCTGTATATCGTCACCTACGAGGGGCTGACGGGCTGGGTTCCGGCGATGTGGATTGGCTGGGTTCCCCCCGATGGACTGGTCATGCCCAGTTTTGAAGACGCGCCGCCCGCGCCCGTCCGACCCTACGGCCCGGTGCAGGGACAGGGTATCACAACCTACGAAACGAACAACATTCGCTCTGGCCCTGGAGAGGATTACGATATTGTGGTTCGCCTGCCGCTCAATACCAAAATCGATATTTACGCGCGCAGCCCCGACAACCAGTGGTACCTGATTGGCCTGCAAGACGGCAGCCGTGCCTGGATCAGCGTGTCTATCGTTCAGGCGTTGACCGAATTTACGATTACCGATATGCCCTACTCGCCGGATTATTTACCGCAGTAGAGTTGCGGCAAAGAACATCGGAACATTGTATCATTGAAGTACAGGCGCAGAGAGACTCGAGGCAAGCGGGGCATGGCAAGTCGTGGATTGACAGCCGAACAGCTTAACCAGGTGATCAGCAACACGGTTGTTGTACTGCTGGCCCGCCCTGATCTCCAGACAGAGTGGCGATCCAACCTGATCCGCCTGCTGCATCAGGTGCGAGACGCGAAGTGGGATGAGGAAACCATCTTCCTCGCCGCCGTGTTGAATCTCCTGCACCACCCCGAAGATACGATGCCGACCGGGACGCGGTATGACCGCGCCTGGGAATCGATTTTGTCCGGCGTACAAACGGGTATCCTGAATTCGACTCAAGAGCAAGAAGAAGAGATCACGCTCGAACGCCTGTTAAGTTCAATCACGCAGGCCGTCATTGCCGTTCTGGCGCGCGGGGTTGCCGACAAAACACTGGTTGAAAATGATGTGCGCGAGATGCGGGCTGCCGTTGCTCAGGCGTCGGCTGACGAGTTGGCGGCCTGGATAGATGATGTGCTGGCTCTGCTAAACGGCACACCAGCCTCCGAACTGGGACAAAAACACCAGGGCGTTTATGCCGCCTACTGGCAGGCCCTGTCGCAAAACCTGGATCAGGACATGTAACCAAGGAGATTGAGCCATGCGACGTTTCGTCTTTATGCTGGTCGGGCTGGCGATCCTGGCACTGGCCGCCCTGATCCTGTGGGGAGCAATTGGCCCTACCCCATCTGAAAACCGGACGACCGGAGGCGTGCTCTATACGCAGCAGGAAGTCGCCTCAAACCCCGGACCGCTGGGCGTGGTGACAGATGCAGATATGCAGGGGAACGTGTCGACAGTGCCCATCCAGCCGGAAATTGCCCCGGATGCCATGCAGCCGAGCACCGATTTTTCCGCCGTGACCACGGCTCAGGAAGCGCCTCCCGCCGGATCGCCACCGCTGACTACCGACGTTGTGTTAAACCAGGATACGGGCGTAACGGTGGCCCCATTGGCGGTTGCTGCGGAGGCACAAATCGCCCCTGACGGGCAGGGCGGGGCCAACACAGCGATATCGGGCGGCTATGAGCAGCGCGTGGTTGAGATGGAATGGCCGAAGTCGTTCCGCGTGGACGGAGCCGATTCGGTCCGCATCAAACTGAAAATGCTGGAGAATGGCGCGCTGCAACCTGTCGCGGAGATTGACTCGCACGAGGTTGTCGCTACGCCGATTTTGCTCACCGATCGCTACGACCTGTATGTCGCCTACGTCACGGCGACCATCTCCGCGCCGGACTTCAACGTGGATGGCATCGAGCCAGCGCAGCAGGTCTTGGAGCGCGGCGGCACAGTAGAATGGCGCTGGACGCTAAAGGCAGATCACTCCGGCAGTTCGGTGATCGCGCTGGGGCTGAACATCTATTGGGAGCCGAGGCCGGGCAGCGGGGCCACCGCGATCACTGCGCCGATCTGGGGCCAGACGCTGCAAGTAGACGTTAACTATGTGCTGGGCGGGCTGACGGTGCCGCAGGCCAGCGTCGCGGGGACGGTGCTCGCCGTGCTGGGCGTGATCACGGAAATACCGCTGCTGGGGAACATCCTGGGCTGGTTCTGGAACGTGCTCACGGGGCGAAATCGCCGCAAACGCCGCTACCGCGACGACAGAGATTATCAGTACCGGCGGCGGTGACACCTTGCCCCGACGATGCCTTTCCCCTGCACGCTTTGCGGTTTTTACTCTCCTGGAACGGTGCGCGGGCGCTTAAAGAAAAACCGGAAGCCGCTGCTGTCGTGCATAAACGAACCGGATGTTCCGACCATCTCCCAGCCTTCCAGACCAAGCTGGGCGATGGCGCTCTCCCGGTTAACAATCGTCACTTCTTCCGCTGCCTCGCCGACGCGGTAAAACAGGATATACTGGCGGTGCATCACGCCCTGCGTGATCTCTTGCCGCAGTTCGCAGTATTCCCAGATATGAGGATAACGCTTCAACAGGCAGCACTCCTTATTCTGACAGGCCGATACCGTAGGATTTTAACCGATGTCCTCCAAACGAGAAACGTACCGCCAGACCCTTCGCCCGCTGATCCTGGCCGCCCTGAACAGCCCTGGACTGCTCTCGCCCGGTGATTTTAATCTGGCCCGTTACAGCCTGAATGCCTCGCTGCGTGTCCACCTCAACGATCCTGATATCATGGCCCTGGAAGACTATCTGATCGATCACAGCAACCTGCCGGGACCGCGCGGCGATCTGGAACTTGTCGGGGCCTTCGGTGACGAGATCGCCGCCATCTGCACCGCGCCGGACTTGTCGCTCCACCACAGTTATGTGACCACCGAATGGCTGCTGCGGCGGCTGGCGAACCGCTACCCTCCCGCGATTTTCGGCAGTGATCCCGAATCACCCTTGCAGATGCCACAATTCTGCGCGGCGGTGGGTCTTGGCGAATGGGCCGCCGTATTCCACCACATCGAAGCGGGAGTCTCCGCCCTGCTGGAAATGGGCAGCAGTTCCCTGTGGCGGATTTGCGAAGCGGGCGCGATGGGCTTGCAGCGGATGCTGGATCGGACCTGGGACAGCACCTTCCTCCGGATGCAACGTGTGTCGATTGATGCCAGCCCCTACGAGTGGCGGGTTATCATCGCGGGACTGGCTGAGCCTGCGCTGCTCAAGGAGCGGGATCACGCCCTTGCCGCGCTGGATATGCACTACAACGCGCTTGCTTATCTGCGTACCCTGCCCGGCGGTGATGTGCGCAAATCGGACCCGGTGCGCACGCTGCGGCAGGCGCTCGGCTATGCGGTGAGCGTGGTAGTTGCCGCCGCGCCGGAGCCGGGCTTCCCGATGATGCAGAGCTGGGCCGCATGGAACGATCCTGATGTGACGTGGGTCATCCGCGAGAATCTGAAGAAGAAGCGCCTGGAAAAATGGCCCGAACGGTTGGCGGCGCTGCGGGAGGCTCTTGCACTATAATGAGAGTAGTGATCAACCAGGAGCGAGGAATCCTGATAGGGAAGAATGCTGCGTGACGAACTCCGCCCAGTGGTTTTGAGCGAGGTTCTCTATGCCGAGGGACTATAAGCTCTATCTGCACGGTTATTTCGTTGTGAATTTGCCGATTATCTGGAATATTGTTGAAATCGAGATTACCAGCTTGCGAGAACAAATCGAGGTATTGCTCAAGGATATGGACGAATAGGAGGCCGCGAACGTCATGCCAGGATCGAGCACGCGACCAGCAAGTGAGCCAGCAGGCGAAATTGTCGCTACGGGCGTATCTGTTGATGCTTACCTGGCGACCTATGCCGCAACATTTCACGAATGGGTGAGAGGAGTTGTGATTAACGTGACCCCAGCATCGTTACGCCATACGCTCCTAACGAAGTACCTGCTCCATCTGCTGGATGTCTATTTTGAACTCAATCCTATTGGACGGGCGCTACCTGCACCTTTTGTCATGCGCCTGGAAAATACCAACTCATTTCGCGAGCCAGATATTCAGGTCATCCTGAACGGCAATCCCGGACAATTGACCGACACGGCGATGATTGGCCCAGCCGATATCTGTATCGAGGTGGTATCGCCCGAAAGTGTGGTTCGTGATTACGGCGACAAATTCGAGGAATATGAGAAGGCCGGGGTGCGCGAATACTGGATTATCGATCCGCTGCGGCAGCGCTGCGACTTCAACCGGTTGGATAAAACAGGAATATTTGCCGTCAGTGCGCCAGAAGAGATGGGCAATTACCGGACCCCGCTTCTTCCCCGCCTGGAACTGCATATTCCAACACTGTGGATAAATGAACTGCCCGGCGCATTAGCGATTGTGCAAGCAGTCCAAAAGATGTGGGAGGCCGGGTAGTCAGTCTACCCCTTCACCCCACCGATCAGCTTCGTCAGGTCCAGCCGGAGAACGTCGTCCTCCTCGTCAATTGCCTGCGGCTCATGCAGCGGCAGATAGAAGCGGAAGGTGCTGCCAGCATCAATGGCACTCTCCACCGTCACCCGCCCGCCGTGCATCTTCGCCGCCGCCTGCACCAGAGAGAGTCCCAACCCTGACCCCGAAATATGGCGAGTTCCGGCGGTCTTTGACCCGGTAAAAGCGCTGGAACAGGAGAGGCAAACTCGATTCCGGGATGCCATATCCCGTATCTTTGACTTCCACCACGATCCAGTTCCCTTCGACGAATAACAGCACATCGACTCGCCCGCCTTCCGGCGTGTACTTGATCGCATTGCTGATCAGGTTATCGACGGCCTGCGCGACGAGCAGAGCGTGCCCGCTCAAATGGTGCGTTGGGCTTTCTCGGACCGTGTAATTCAGGGTAAGATGCCCCTGTTCCGCCTTGCGCCTGTTTTCCTTCACGACCTTATCGACCAGCGGCAGCAGCAGATAGGGTTGGCTTGTATCGTGGCCTATTTCTTCGGCAGCCTCCAACCGGACGACATCATCGATCAACTCGTCCATCCGGTCCAGGCTGCCATCCAGCATATCGACAAGCTGGACGCGCTCGCTGGGCGTCATATCATTGTTTGTCTCTTGCAGCAGACTGAGCGATCCGCGCGCCAACCCCAGCGGATTACGCAGGTCATGCGACAGAATATGAATCAAATCCGATTTCAGGCGATCCAGGCGGCGCAGTGCCGAGACATCCTGTGCCACGCAGATATAGCGCTCGATGGTGCCATCTTCACGGCTGATCGGCGCGATATGCATCAGATATTCACCCGCGTCGCCCAGGTTGATCTCAGCCACACTGCCCAACTCAGCCAGCACGCGCGGCGGCTGCTCCGGCATCGCCAGCCGCAGCACATCGTCGACGCGTCCCTTGGCGATCTGCTCGGCGGTTATCCCCATCTGCTTGATAATGCGCTGGGCCTCCGGGTTTGCCAGTAAAAGACGGCCCTCAGCGTTAAAGACGATGATCACTGCCGTTGTGTGATCGAGAATGGCCTGAAGCTGCTGGCGTTCGCGCCGGACCACATCATGCAGGCGGGCGGTAGCGATAGCCGTTGCTGCCTGGGGCGCGAACATAGTCAGCACGTTCTGATGTTCCTGAACATCGCTGTTCTGATCGTTAAAGACCACTTGCAGCACGCCGAGCACGCCGCCCTTGTAGATCAGCGGGACGCCTAACACGGTAATCGGTTGGGGAGATTGCCCCCCACGCGAGAGCGCCGACGCCCAGGAATAATAGTCACGGATGGTACTGGGCTGGCCGGTTTTAGCAATCATCCCTGCCTGCCCTGCCCCTTCCGGAATGATACGGCCAATCACGCCCGGATCATCGCCGTGAATAGCACTGATTACGAGGCTGTTGTCGGCCTGAACCAGCAGCACGGCACCCATCTGTCCATCCACCATTCCGACGGCTTCTTGCACAACCCGTGCCAGCACAATGTCCAGGCTCATATCTTCCGTCATGAGCCGGGCGACCTCACTGATCGCTTTCTGGCGCTGCTCAAACTGGCGCAGGCGCAGAAAAAGATTGCTGTTGCGGATCGCGTTAGCGATCTGAGCCGTGAACAGGCGGGCAAGCTGCAAATGAGGGCCGCGGAAACCACTTTCCTTGGACGAAAATACGGCAACAAATCCGGCCAGCCGGTTTTCCATAATGAGCGGCATGCGCATATACGACTCGGCCCCGGCAGCTTCAGCTTCCCGTAGATGGCTCGTCGTGGATGGCAGGCCCGCGCGCGAACGGACCAGGACTTCTTCTCCCAGATATTCCAACCGTTCCTGTTCGGTGCGGCGCGCAAATTCGGCACGGCAGACTTGCAGAAAAGTCCCCGGCGTGCCCAGATTCAGCGTATCCTGGAGATCAGAAAAGGCCGGATTGACCAGCAGCACGGCGAGATCGTCGGCTGCGACGGTATTTTTGGCGACATGGCGCAAATCGCCCAGGATATTTTTCTGATCCAGTTGGGCAAGAAAGAGAAAGGCCGCCTGTACTAAATCCTGGGTAGTCGGTGGAATCTGCTCGGCAGGGGGCGCAGGCGGAAGCGCGCTTGCGATCTGGTGCAGGGCCGCGGCGAAATCGGAAGGAGGCATTTGCAGGCTGAGAATGTGATCGGCGGTCAGGGCACGCCCGGATAGTCCGTCCGAGCGCGGGCAGGCAGCCACCAGTTTCACCTGCGGCCAACGGTGGCGAATCCGATCAAGAATGGCAGTGGGATCAGTGCCCGCCGAATTCGACGTCGATTACCACGGTCGAGGCGATCTGCAGCTCCAGTGCTGTCACGAGTGCTGAAACGCTGAGGACGTGGTAGAGGTTGAGCAGCGGTGCGGCTGCTTCAAGATGTTCGGTAGGACGTCCAAGCCAGATGACGCTCGTTCGCCTCGGCTGTTCCTCCATAAAGACCCACTGTCCCTTCTTCCTGTCAATTATCCTTATTCTATCACGCAACTGTGAAAAAGAAATTAACGCGCACGTTCGCTCGCCTGACAAATGACTGACAATTTCACGCCGAATAACACCCGTTCCCAGAATCAGAGTATAATCATTACCGAGTATCGATATTTATGAGTAGGAGTGGTGAGCGATGGATCTCTACCGGCCCCAACCGCAGGCGAGTGTGCTCGGTGAGCGCATTAGCATGCGTGCCGTTATGCAGCAAGTCTATCTCTGGATGACCCTCGGCTTGATCACCAGTGCAGTCGTCGCCGTGATCTTTGCTACTACCGGGCTGACTGTAGCACTTGGCCCGGCCTTGTTTGTCGCTATGTTCGTTGAAGTGGGTCTTGTATGGTATCTTGCCGCGCGCGTGATGAAGATGAGCGCGCAGCGGGCAACCAATCTGTTCCTGATCTACGCTGCCATCAACGGCGCGACTCTCTCCATCCTGTTTTATGTCTACAATATGGGCGACATCTACCTGGCGCTGTTCTCAACGGGTGCGATGTTTGGCGCAATGAGCGTTGTGGGTTATACAACCCAGGTTGATCTGTCGCGCTTTCGCGGCATCCTGTTTATGGCCCTCATCGGCCTGATCATCGCCAGTGTGATCAATATTTTTGTCGCCAGCAGCGCCCTCTATTGGGTTGTCTCGTTTGCTGGCGTGTTGATCTTCACGGCGCTGACGGCCTATGATACGCAGTGGATCAAGAACACGGCTATGCAGGTCGAGGCAAGTGGGGCTGGCGCAGGCGAAGCGGTTGTACGCCGCGTCGCCATCATTGGTGCGCTCCATCTGTACCTGGACTTCATCAACCTGTTCCTGTACATTCTGCGCATCGTGGGCGGACGCCGCCGCTAAACAGGACCGGCAGTCTTTTGCAACGGGCGTTCCACGCCGGAACGCCCGTTTTGTTATCCCGTGACACGAGGTCCCCATGTCTGATGATGCCAAAAAACTTGTACAGCGACAGTTTGGCGCTCACGCTGCCGGATATGTTGCCTCCCCCACGCATGCCGAAGGGTACAGCCTGACACGCCTGATCGAACTGCTCAATCCCCAGCCCGGACAGCGCGCCCTGGATATCGCCACAGGAGGCGGTCATACCGCGCTGGCACTGGCCCGGCATGGCGCACAAACCACTGCCGGAGACATCACCTTCCCCATGCTCCAGGCTGCCCGCGAGTATATCGATCCGCAGGTGGAGCGGGTGACCTATGCGCGGCTGGATGCCGAAAATCTGCCTTTCCCAGCAAATTGCTTTGATATCGTCACCTGCCGGATCGCGCCGCACCACTTCCCCAATGTGGCGGAGTTTGTGCGGGAGATGGCGCGCACGGCTAAACGCGGCGGCTTTGTCCTGGTGATCGATCAGCTTTCTCCCGGCGATCCCGAACCGGCACGGTATGTCAACGCCTTCGAGCGCCTGCGCGATCCGAGCCACATCTGGGCCTACAGCCAGGACGAGTGGAAAGGATTCTTCAGCGGGGCCGGACTGGGCATTCGCCATTTTGAGGCATTCGAGACGCGCCACGCTCTGACCCCCTGGGCGGAACGGATGGGCAGCGACGCAGCGACAATCACCCGCCTGCGGGCCATGTTGGTCCAGGCCCCAGAACCTGTCGCTGAGTGGATGAAACCGGAAATTCCTGGCACAGCGGATGCAAAGTTTGTCATCCGCCAGTTTTTGCTGCTGGGGCGCAAACTCGTCTGATTATGGGAGTCTGGCCTGCCTGATTGTTATGCTCTGCTAAGACCTGTTTATTCCATTGCGCCCCTTATAGGAATATCTTCTTTATGTTCACAGGAGGAATACCCATGAAACACCTGCTTAAAATGCTGCTGATCCTGGTGGTTTTGGTGGCGGCTGCCACCCCTGGTCACGCCCCGGTTCACGCTCAGGACGGGCTGACTGCTGAACAGCAGGCCCTGCTGGATCGTGCGACTAACGCCATGACCGCGATCAAGCAGACCAGCTACGTCGTGCATCACGTTGAGACACAGAGCACGACCATGATGCTGACGATGGATAACCAACAGCAGCCGCTCCAGAATGAAAACATCACTGCTGATACCACGATTAGCTATATTCCCGGCGATGGCACCTGGAATGTCCAGGAAACGGGCACGATTGACGTAAGCGGCACCGATCAGAATTTGGGCGGAGATTACGCCTATACCCTGACGGCTGAGGTTCGTCTCGTTGATGGCGCGGTTTATGTGAATGCTACGCGCGAATCGGAGAATGAAGACGCCCTGCCCCCCATGCCCGTCGGGTGGAGGACGGTGGCTGATCCTGCGGAGTGGCCTGCCCTCAAGCAGTTGTCGCTCGAAAGCTGGCTCAAGGATCCATCACGCACAGGCGTCTTCGACTATCCCGATCTGGTCGCGATGGCGGTGTCCGATGTCACATCGGAGACGGTGACGCTGGACGACGGCACGGAAGCCGAAGCGATCACCCTGATTCTCGACGGCGAAGGGCTGCAAAACGCGCTGATTGCCTACTACAGCATCGATAATGAGTCTGACCCAACCGTGACGGCGATCTACAGCAGCATTGACCCGGAGAGCCAGGTATCTCTGACGCTAACGCTCGACGCCAACGACCAGTTGATCCAGCGCGAAGGGACTGGCGTCATCTCTGTCACGCAGATGGACATGAGCCAGATTTCAACGGATATCCCGGCAGGTTCGGCATTCCTGGATCTGAACGCTGAACTTGGCCTGCAAGAGGACGTATTGAGCATAGGTGAACAACTGACTCCCGCCGAAGCGCCCGACATGGGCATGTAGCAGAACAAAAACAGGGCAGGTGATGACCTGCCCTGTCTCCTATCAATCCATCTACTGCCAGGGTTCAATCCAATATTCGCCCGCCTGTCCCTCGGCAATCCAGCCTGTTGTGTTCGACGCTCCGATCTGCCACCAGCGGATTTTGGTCGCTTCGTCGCAAACCGGACCGCTGAGCACATCAAAGGTCGTCCCAGGCTGAAGCTGCGTCTGAATCTGCGCCCCTGTGTTGGGTTCGGCGCGAACACGGCTCGGCACGGCTGGATAGAGAGTGACGCGGCCCTTGCCACCCGGAGTCAGGCGCGGCGCGGGTGCGCCAGGGCACTGAACCGGCCCGGTATCAAACGGTTCGATCCAGTAGGAACCCGCCTGTCCTTCGCCAATATAGCCCGTCCACATGCCCGTTGCATCCACGCCCTGAATTTGCCAGAACCAGACATTATTCACGCACTGCGGACCCGCCAGCAGCCAGAAGGTCTGGCCCGCCGGGATCGAGCGCAGGACGGTGCTGCTCATATCGGCAGACTGCCGGACGCGGGTCGGGGTGTTAGGATAGAGCGTCGTGCGCGCCCCATTGTCCTGAGTCAGCCGGGACTGCATGCCGCCGCACTCATTGGAGAGTGTCGGGCTGGCTGTGGGGCTGGGCACAATGGTTGGCGACGGCGTGCGCGTCGGTACGGGCGGCAGCGTGGGCTGTATCGCGACAGCGGTTTGTGTCTGTTTGGCATAGATTGCCTGGGCCGTCGCCTGACCATCATTGGTCGCTGAAGGGGTCATCGTTGGCGGTTTGGCGCTCGCCGTCTGCGTCTGTTTGGCGTAGATCGCCTGGGCCGTCGCCTGACCATCATTGGTCGCGGAAGGCGCGATCGTTGGTCTTTGCGCGTTAGCTGTCTGTGTCAGACTTTGGGCTGTACGCTGTGCCTGAACGGTTTGCCGGACAGCGCCGGGCGTAGGTGTTTGTGGGATAGGTGTCTCGGTCGGTACGACGGTATCTGTTGGCTCAGGCGTCGGAGTCTCAGTTGGAAGCGGTGTTTCGGTTGCTTCGGGCAGCGGCGTCTCGGTGGGAACAGGAGTATCCGCCGGGACCTCGGTTGCTTCAATCGTTGGCGTCTCGGCGGGAACCTTCGTCACTAGCATAATTGCCGCCGATGTCGCCGTCTCGGTTTCGGCTGGCTCAGTCTGCTCTGGCGTGCCGATCTCTGCCGTGCCAAGAATCGCCTGGGCGAGTTGATCGGGATCGGCGTGTCTTTCTTGCCGTCCATTGTCCGATCCGCCGCGAGACAGCAAAAGCCCGCCGATCAATGCCCCCACGACCAGCACCGCAGCCAGGACGCCTAAACCAACAGCGCGCTTATGAGACGATCTGGGCTTGGTGCTAGCTTTCCCTGGCCCTTGAAAGCCAGACGGCCCGATATAGGTGCCAGCGGGCGGTGTCCCCGGCGGGACTGGTGGCAGTCGCAGCGACTCGACGGGGCCGTCCGTATAGGTGCGCGGCGCGGCAGAGACCTTGGCGGTTGCCTGGGCGATTTGTTGGGCAGTAGCGCGGGGAAGCTGCTCCACCAGGAGATCCGGCGGCAGCGTGGCGGTTGTCCGGCTGAAATCTTCGGCAAGCTGTTTGGCCGACGAATAACGATCAATCCGGTTTTTTGCCAATGCGCGCAGCACAATGCGCTCCATGGACTCCGGCAGATTTGGATTCAGGAGGCGCGGCGGCGGCGGCGGCGAGTTCAAAGTGTTTGTACATCATGCCAAACGGCGTATCCGCCTGGAACGGCAGCCCGCCGATCAGCATTTCGTAGAGGATAATGCCGAGCGCGTAAATATCGGTGCGCGCGTCTACCGGCTCGCTGCGCCACTGCTCAGGAGCCATATACGCGGGCGTGCCCATCACGGCCCCGGTTGAGGTGAGCGCCTGATTTCCGGTCACCCCGGCGATCATCTTGGCGATGCCGAAGTCCGTCAGGTAGGTGTTATCCGCATCATCCAGCAGCACGTTATTGGGCTTCAGATCGCGGTGAATCACCCCGCGCTGGTGGGCATATTCCAGAGCCGACCCGACCTGGCTCAGGAATCGATTCACGTGCTCGATGGTCAGCGACCCTTCGATCAGGCGATCACTCAGCGTTCCGCCATCAACCATACGCATAACGAGGTAAACAAATTCGCCGCTGCGCCCAAAGTCGATCACGGGCAGGATATGCGGGTGCTGAAGCCGGGCAATGACGCGGGCCTCCCGCTCGAAACGGGCGACAAATTCCTCGTTATGGGCCAGTTCAGCCGCCATCACCTTGATCGCCACATCGCGATCCATTGACTCCTGGCGAGCGCGATAGACAGCAGCCATGCCGCCTTTGCCGATGCGCGCGCCAAGTTTATATTGGCCGAAGACTTGTCCCGTCAAGTCTGCCATTCTTTATCTGCTCCGGTGGAAAACAATACACGGATTAATCTATTCCGCACGTTAAGCATAACCGCACCCTGCTTTGGGGGCAAGTTCCCCACAGCCTTAAGGTATGCACTCACGGTACAACAAACTGCGGCGGTCCCATCGTCGCCAGACAGCTATCATCCGGCGCGATTCCGGTTTGGTCCAGAAAGGCCAGCGTGATCGCCATCGCGCAGGGGGCGCTGTCCATCGCGTCGTGCCCAACCCCTGGGAATTCGTAGAAAAAGCTGTTCGCCAGGGTAGACGCGGCAATCCGCCCCCAGTCGGGCGGCGTGACCGGATCGTACTGTCCGGCGAGAACCAGCGTCGGGATGCTGCTGACAACCGCCTGATCCTCGATGTTATCCGCCACGCCCGCGTTCCAGACGTCACAGGCCGATATCTCATCTTCGAGCGTATAGAAGCCGTTGTCCTGAATAGATTGGGGCAGCCCAGTGCCCAGCGCCTGCGCTTCATCCAGGCTGTTAAAGGGGATTTCCTCGTTACATTCCACCGCGTCGAACACGCCTTCCGTGTCGGACACATCCTCGGCTTCCAGCTCAAAATCCAGCCGGGGCAGATCGCTGTCGGGGATATCGCCCAGGATATCGAGCAGATATGAGGCGGTCTCCTCGTCGAAGGTGTCGTAAACAACCGCTTCCAGAGATTGGCGGCTGGTCCCATCCCAGGCGTAAACCGCGTCCACTGCCGCATAATAGGTATCATCATCGAACGCGTAGAGTTCTTCATAAAAGGCGTAGACGAAGCTCAGAACCGGGTCTTCGTTGCCATATTCCGCGTTGGGAATAGCCCCGTAGTACAGATCGAACAGCAGCGTGGACTCTCCCCGGTCCAGATCATCGAGCGCCATTGGCAGATAGGGGATCGAGGCGGTGTCGTACATGATCTCAAACACGGTGTTGATGATATCATCGCCCGAAGAGTCGCTGTCCTCCGCTTCGACGTAAACCGGAGTGGCGTTCAAGCGATCAATTATCGCGTAGAAGCGGTTTTCGAGATCGGGATAGGCGGCGCTGCACGCGGGATCAGCGGCACAATCGCTGAACAGTTGGTGAAAGGCCCGGTAGGTGGCAGCCGCGCCTTCTTCATACGCATCAACGACAGGCGGATAAACGGAATCGATGACGACGCTGCGCAGACCTTCCGGGTGATCGCGCATGACGGTGAGAGCCAGCCGCGTGCCGTAAGAAATACCGAGCAGGTTCCACGAGTCATAGCCGAGGGCGACCCGCAAATCCGCCACATCTGCCGCGCTTTCCGCCGAATTGTACTGGCTGACATCGACACCTTCTTCATCGGCCAGCCGCTGGCGGCACGCTGCTAAAGCCTGATTGTACGACTCCACATCATCGCCAGCCTCGTCCACTTCGGAGCAGTACAGGCGTGGCGAGGAATAACCCGTCCCGCGCTGGTCAATCAGCACAATCGTGCGTTCGCTGCGGAATGGTAGAATTAACCCACGACGCGACACCCGCCAGGGCACTGCCGCCCGGCCCACCTTCCAGATACACAATCGGATCGGGAGCGGGGTTGGCTCCGCTGGCGTAGAGCACAGCGAAGGCCAGCCGGAGTTTCAGACCGCCCGGATCGCTTCGATCCTGCGGGACCACCAGATAGCCGCAGTCAATCGTTTGGCCCTCGACCTCACCCGGCGGCGGCCAGAATGGGCAGGCCGCCCACTCGATTCCGGTGCGGTATCCGCCATCCTGGGCGCGTGCTACATCAAAGCCCGGCAGCAAAGCGGCACCCAAACACACCAGCATGATTAAACGGCGCATCGCGATTCTCCATAGCGCAGCAGTTGTTGCGCCGGGCAGCATGAAACATCATGTGATGTCATTGTCGGCAAAACTGCTTTCCGCGCAAGGCGAAAGGGCCGATTTCGCACCCAGACTCGTAGGGGCTGGGTTAAGCGCAGCCGCCCTGCCCCTACGAGGTAGATTTCCTTTACCCCCTACCCTCCCAGAGGTTCCAGCCAGTAACTGCTGCTGTCGCCCTCCGCCGTCCAGCCCTGTAAGCCGTTGTAATCGACATACCACCAGGACATAGCCTCGGCGCAGCCCGGTCCATCCAGCACCGTAAACTGCCCGCCTTCGGGAATCGACCCTAGCAGATCGCCCGCCGTGCCGGGCGTGGCGCGGACATTATTCGACCCCTGGCCCGCAACGACCTGCCCTTGGGCACCCACTTGCAGCCGCGATGGGGGCGCATCACTGCAAAAATCGAGGACGGGCGTATCCGTCATGACGGTGACCTCGCCCCCCACCAGAAGGAACGCGGGATGTGCCCAGGCCACAAACGGCTGCTCGCCCGAATATTCCAATCCTGTCGCGCGGCACTTGTTGCACCTGACCATCCCGCCAGACGAGCACCTTGCCGTATTGGGCGTAGGCAAACTCCTGCGCGGACGGAGACGGCGTGAACATGTCGAACTCGCTCAGGAAATATCCGATAGAGTCCAATCGCATGTCAGGAGATAAAATGACCCAACTCCTGCCTGTGCGTCTCGCGATGAACAAATGATCAGACTCTCCCAGCGGGTTAAACATCCACAATTCGCCGTCAAAGTGGCCCTTCTCCCCGCTGGCCGGATCAACCAGGGCGAACCCACCCCCATAGATCAGGGCGACAATATCACTTAACTCGTGCTGCGCGTCCCATTGCCCTTCAACCCAAATCAGTTGGTAGATCGTGCTCACCTGCTGATCGCTGAAGGACGCGCTGCTGATCAGCGTCCCATCCGGGTTATAGACGCGCACCTCAATACCTGGGCCGTTTTCCAGCGAATAGGCCACCGCGATTTCAGGATCGCCCCATGCCGCCCATGTCGCAAAGACATCACTCGGCTGCGGCAGATCGGGCACGATGACCTGATAACTGTCATCCGCCAGGGTATAAACAACGAGACGGTGTTCCCCGGTCTGCGTCAGTTCCAAAAAGGCGATCTGTGTGCTGTCCGGCGACCACGTCGGAGAAAGCCGCGACGCTTCAACGCCCGTTTCGCTGCTCTCGATCAGCGGGGTCGTTTCCAGCGTAGTCAGGTCTACCGCCCAGATTTCGCGGTAGGTCTGGAAGGCGCTCCCCGGCACAGGCCCGACCTGCGTGCGGAACACGGCCCGCGATCCATCCGGTGCAATGATCGCCGCGCCCACATCGCCGCGATAGGTCAGGCGGATTGGCGCGTCACCGCTGCTGGGCGACCACGCGAACAGATCGCCCGCAATGGTCAAAATCAGCGGTGTGCCGCTGATCTGTGCCTGCACTTCGGCGGGCATGATATCCTGGGAATCGACGCCGGGATGGACACGCCACGCCACCGGACCCCAGGCCCAGGGTCCATTTCCCGGATCCTCAAGCGGCCCCTCATGGGCGAGGCCCCAGGCATACGCTCCTGCCTCGCTGCGATAGGCGATCTGCGTTCCATCCGGCGCAATCGCCAGCGGCTGGAAATAGAGCCGAATCATGCTCCCGTCAGGCGTCGATAGATACCAGTTTTGAATACCGTCGGGGCGTTCGCGGCTGAGCACCGCCAACGATGTATCCGGGGCCAGCGGGCTGTATAGTTCCGGCACGCCGCCCGCGTCCGCCATTGTTCCCGCCCCTGGATCAATCAGCAGCCAGCCGTCCGCCGTCCGGGCAGCGATTTTGTCCGGCTGGATCGGCAGGAATGGGTCAACGGGCGCGCCCAGGGTTACCCGCGATACCAACGCTCCATCCGGCGATATAGTGATCACTTCCTGCTGGAAATCATTGTTATAGAGCAGCGAGAGTCCCGCCTCAGTCCAAATCACATCGGGGCCAACCGTCTCAATCATCCCGGCCTGATCCAGTCCTGTCGCCAGGATGCTCATCTGCTGCGCCGCCATGTCGTACACGACGAGATGGAACCAGCCCGATTCCGACACGGTGAGCGCGTCCGCCGGAACCTCGACATCCTCATCGTTGCTGGTCCAGGCCAACTTTGTGCCGTCGGGCGACCATGCCGGGTTGGAGCGCGTCCGGTAATTGTCCGGCACATTGGGCACAAAATAGGAGGCATCGGCGGGCTGCCCGGCGATCACGGTGACGTCGCGCGTCGCCAGATTTTGCACGGCAATATCATAGGCGTCTGTCATGCCCGCCGCGCCAGGTTCCAGGTTATCCACCGCCTCCGCGAATTCGGCTGGCACAGACCGGAAGGCGACAAACTGCGCATCCGGCGACAGCACCATTCCCTCTGACATGGGGCGCAGCGGCCCTGCATCCTGGGCCTGCCCGTGTGGAATCACCGTCAACAAGGCCAGGAGCAAAGCGGTTAAAAACAGTCGTTTCATTTTTTCTCCCTTGCGACTTCCTCAAGCACATGTTCGATTGCCTGTTGGTAGTATGGATCGTAGCGCTTATAATCCGTGCCGTCGGGCAGAAAAATCTGCACCCAACGTTTCATAGGCATGCCGCCCGGCGCAAACAGCGCTGTGTTGTCCTGGGTGAGCAGTTCCGCCACCACATCCAATGGGAGTTTAAGCGCGATGCCTCCTTCCACCAGAAAGGCGAACGTCTTCCCCTCGATTTTGTAGTTCGGGTGCCCAAACATCTGCCCCGTTTTGACATTGGGCAGGGCCAGGAAAAAGCCGTCAAACAGTGTTTTGAGTTCCGGTGTGTAGTGGCGGGCCATCGATCCAATTCTCCTTGTGGGTAGGGGTGCGTAGGGGCACTGCCTGCGTGCTGCGTGCGAAGCCCATCATAGCAGAACGGACGTTCGCCCGCCAGCACCCGCTTAGTGCTTTTTACCCCACCCTTCGCGCAGCACCCGCAGCGCGTTTTTCCCCAGGATGTTTTCGATATCCTCATCGCTGTATTTGCGCCGGGACATCGACTGGCCCTCGGCAAACAGGTGCTCGGTGAGCCGGGGCATTTCCGACGCATCTTTGATATCGTCCGGCGGATCGGTAAAGCCGTCGAAGTCCGTGCCGATGGCGATATGATCGGTACGCCCCTGTGCCGCGCGCACAAACTGCTCGATGGTTCGCGAGATATAGTGCAGGCCAAGCTGCGTGGCATAGGGCATCAGCCAGTAGTTCATAAAAATGACGCCAACGAATCCGCCGTGCTCGGCAATCCACCGGATTTCCCAATCTTCCAGGTTGTAGGGGGCCGGGTTGATTTCGTATGCCCCGACATGAGTTGCCACGACCCGCGCGGAGAGCGACATGGAGTTGATCATCTCGTAGACTTGCCGCCGGGCGACAGGCGTGCAGTGGGAGATATCGATCAACATGCCCAGTTCCGCCATCCGCTCAACCACGCGCTCGCCCAGCGGGGTCAATCCCTGCGCCAGATCAAGCGTTGACCACAGCCGGGCCTGCCCTTTTTCCGAAAAAAGCGCGAGCACCCCTTCGGGCAGGGAAAAAACAGGCATCACCAGCCGGTTGGGGTAAAAGTGAGCGATGGTCAGCAGGGCAACACCCCGCTCAAACAGCGTTTGCAGGTTCTTGAGGATATCCTCGTCGCTGGTCGAGTCATCGCCCAGCGCATGACCGCCCTCGACGGTATGGACAAAAGCCACCGGGCGCGGGTCGGGCTGGTTTAAAACACGGTCCAGGTCCGCAACGGATCGGGCGATCACCACCTGATCAGCGTGCGGGCTTAGCTGGCGTTCCAGGTCATCGATCAGCCGCAGCGTCACGTCAAAATAGGGCGGCACAAACAGGTCTTTCCAGATGCGGCGGGCTGGGGTCAGGGGGATATGGCGCAGCAGATTCAGCGCTTTGAAGTCGTCCAACAGGCGCTTTTCCGGCACATAGATAGCCGACCCCAACACGTCCACGCCGCCGCGCCGCAGGGCCGGGATGCCTGTGCGCAGCGTGGGAGGCCACAGGAAAGCAGGCGTGATCTGGTATCGCCCCAATAAGTTGCGGCGAAAGAGTGCCTGTTTCAGGGATGGATGGGCATGGACATCAACGACGGTGGCTCGGTAGTGAAGGTTCTGACCAGTCCGGTCTAAACTCCTGGCTCATCGTCGTCACCCTCAACAGGTGTCACATTGACCTGTTCGGAGATTTCCTCCACATCTTTCATCGAGCCATATTCGTGCCCAACCTGTGACTGGGTGAACGCGGAAGCAGCCGCTCCCAGGCCAAGAGACTCCTCTGGGGACTGTTCATTGACCCGGCCAGCCAGATAACCCGCGATCATCGCTTCGGCGTGACCGCTGCGCGTTCCGACCAGCCCCACATCCGGCAGATCAACCTGCCACGATCCGTCGTTGGTGACCAGCACAGCAGATGCCGCATCAGACAAGGTGATGATCACCTTACCCGCGCCGCGTTCACGCAGGTATTGGGCACAAGTCACCACGTCAGCATAGGCGCGCACCGGGTAGTTAAAGATGGCTTCCGCCTGGTTCTGGGTGAGATAGATCAGTTCGGGCCGCGCTTCAAGGGATCGGGACAGTGGATCGCCGCCGCCCGCATTGATCGCCACATGCCCGCCGTCTTCGTGGGCCACCCGGATCAACTCGGTGTAGGTTTCGACAGGGAGATCGCCGGGCAGACTCCCCGCGAAGACCACCCGATCACCCGGTTCGATAATCGCTTTCATCGCCTTGATGACGTTTTCCAGGTCCTCATGGGTGACGCCCGTACTTTCCTCGATGATGCGTGTCTCGTTTTTGTGGCCCGTATCCAGGATGATCGTATCGCTGCGGGTCTGCCCATCGCGGCGTAGGACGGTCACCGGGAACTGTTCCTCGACCAGCAGCGACTGGTAAGCGCGCCCTATCGGATCGTTGCCTATGAGCAGAATGGCATGTGTCGGAATGTCCAGCGAATGGAGCGCGCGCGAGATGCTCATCCCCCGCCCTGCCGGGTCGAGCCGGGTATCTTCTCGCACCCGGTTGTGATTGCCTATCGCTAAAAACTGCGTGATTAGCGTCCGGTCAAGCGATGGGTTGAGAGTCACGGTCACGACTTTTGAACCGGGGAGCCTTTGTTCGCCCATCACAATCCTCCTCTGACAAGTGAGAAAAGCAAATCTCTTGGCTATGTGCGTTAGGGGCTAATAGGAGATTGTAGCAATGTTTACCTCACCCCGTCTCGGCAGAAAGCGGGGTGAGGCCAATAAGAGGGTCAGTTCGCGGGTTTCAGGGTAGCGCAGTCCGGATCGCCACCGATGTTAACCTTCAGTGTCACATCCATGCCGACCTGATAGTTTGCCCACTTACTCTGCTTTTCGAACTCACAGGTGCGCTTTTTGCCGTCCGCGTCCTTAATCACCACCGTATAAACTTCCTTCTGATCACCAACGCGCTCCTGTCCAAAGCCGTTTGACGCCGCCGAAGCAAGAGAAAACTGCGGATCGGCAGGAGATTGATCCGCGCCCCCAGCCGACTCGACATTGCGCGCATGAGTTCAGGTATTGACGGTGTACGCGCACCACTGGTCATATTCCGGCTCGTCGCGGTAATCGGTCACTTCGTGGCATTCCCGCTTAAAACGCCCGTCGCCCTGGTCGACATCGCTGCATTCCGGGTGCGACCCGTCCGCGACTTTTTTGGTTCCGCGCTGGCGGCGTTCGCAGTCCTTGTTATAAGCGCCGCCCGGTACAGTCTCGTCCCAGCCGGAACCGCTGAAGGGGCTGTAGACCTGGATATCTACCACGCGTTTCCACGACATCGCCTCGACGGTCCCACTTACGGCTTTGCGATAGGTGACGGCGTAAATGATCCCGCCGATAATCAGCGCCACGAGGGCAACAATACCAATAATTGCCAGATGCGTTTTCGTCAGTCCCAAAAAGACGGGCCTGCTGCGCGGTTTGTCCGCTCCAATGCGCTTCATCTCGGCGTCAAACTCATCTTTCACCACGTCGCGCCGCGTGTCGGTCTCCGCGATTCCAGTACCCAGGTCGCGCTTGCCAAACGTTTGGGCAACCTGCCCCGTCGCGAGGTCCGCGCCGCATTCGGAGCAGTAGGTACTGGCGGCGCTGTTCGGCTGTTTACAGGCCGGGCAGATTTTATCCGCCCCGACATAGGGCATATCTTCCAGGGCGACCATATCCCCTTCCGCCGGGAAATAGCGCCACGCCGGGTCCTGCGCCGCGCCGCAGTTGGGACAGTGGCGGTGCGTCACGCCCAGCAGTTTTTTCGTGCCACAGAAGCGGCAGTCCCACAGCATCTGATAATCGCCCGCGCCGTGTTTCCCCCCGGATACGGCGCTTTCTTCTTGTTTCTCAGGCATAACCCATTCCTCATGATTTCATCCTATCGATCCGCGATCATTTTAACATTTTTCGCGCTTGAGGTTATCATTTGCATAGAAACCACGATCAACAGGAGGACGAGCCGACGATGGCTAAAAATGAGAAGCAGGAAACGGGTCCAGAGACGACTGATGCCATCCGCCAACTCGATGCGATGGTGCTCGGCATTGACCTGGGCGGCACGAAGATTCTCGCCGCCGTTGTCGATCAGCACGGCCACATCATCGGCAGCGCCAAGCGCAAGACCCATGCCGATCGCGGGGTAGACGAAGTGATCGCGCGCATCATCAAAACTGCGCAGGATGCCGTTAAGGACGCGCACCTCGAAGCAAAGATGATCGAGGCGATTGGCATCGGCGCGCCGGGTGTAGCCGACTATAACGCGGGTGTGGTCGAATTTGCGCCCAACCTGCCCGACTGGACCAACATCCCGCTGGGAGCGCGCATGCAGCACGAACTCGGCATTCCGGTTTATGTCGAAAATGACGTCAACGCCGGGACCTACGGCGAAGCAGCCGTCGGGGCCGCGAAAAGTTATAACTCGGTGGTAGGCGTGTTTCCCGGCACAGGCATCGGCGGCGGGATCGTACTCAACGGGCATCTCTGGCGCGGAGCACGAAACGCGGCGGCGGAGATCGGGCACATGGTCGTCCAGATCGACGGCCCGCGCTGCGGCTGCGGTCGGCGCGGCTGTATCGAGGCGCTGGCGAGCCGCACGGCGATTGAGAATGATATTCTGGGCGAGATTCGCGGCGGGCGGCAGAGCGTGATCACCGACCTGATTGATCCGGGCAGCGACCAGATCACCAGCGGCACACTGGCGAAAGCGCTGGAAATGAATGACGGCGTGGTGATGGATGTCATCCAGCGGGCGGCCTATCACCTGGGCGTCTTTACCGGGTCGCTGGTCAACGCCCTGGACCCGGAGTGTATCGTCTACGGCGGCGGCCTGATCGAGGCGTGCGGCGCGGTCATGCTGCCGATCATCCGCGAGACGACCTACCGCTACCTGCTGCGCCCCGTCGATCCGGAAGACCTGCCGATCCTCCAGGCGGCGCTGGGCGATAATGCGGTGCTGATCGGCGCGGCGATGCTGGCAGCGAACAGTATTTTGGAGGCACAGGGGCGGTAGTTGCGCGCCGGGGGAACAGCCGTACAATTCACAGTTATGCCGGTTACTCACACAAGGAGGAATACCGTGTTATCCGATAAACGAGTCCAGTACGCTCTGCTGATTGGTGGTATCGTTCTCGCCCTGCTTTCGATCCTGATCGATCCGATTCGCGGCTACGACATCTACTTACACCCGGTTCAAATTGCGGCTTTGATCGTGGGCATTGTTGCCGCACTTGCCGGCGCGTATTTTGTTTTTGTTCGCAAATCTCCATTAGCCTGATTTATTGACTCGATTCGTCTGCAATCACATATGCTGCGGCATATGTGATTTTTTTGGATCGTCATACCTGACAGCAGATGTCAGGATCACGGCTGTACTCTTAGTAGACCATTAGAGTCTGCGCCGAATCCTTGATTCGGCCTTCGGTTGTGGGTAAAATAACCGACCGCCTTGAGTCCGGTTGGGGGTTGGGAACGTTGACAAAATAAGGGCCGGGCATTACACTTAGAACAAGCGTTCCTAACACATCCGTTCATTTCACTCCATCATCCTCCGTCAAAAAAAATTGAGGTAGGTATGTCTCAGAACCAGATTGTTGTGCGCGGCGCACGCGCGCACAACCTGAAGAACATTGATGTGACGATCCCCCGTGATAAGCTCGTCGTCATCACCGGGCTGAGCGGCAGCGGCAAGAGTTCGCTCGCCTTCGATACGATCTTTGCCGAAGGCCAGCGCCGTTATGTCGAGTCGCTGTCCGCCTACGCCCGCCAGTTCCTGGGCCAGATGGATAAGCCGGACGTCGATCAGATCGAAGGGTTGTCCCCCTCGATCTCGATTGACCAGAAGAGTGTCAGCAACAACCCGCGCTCGACGGTGGGCACCGTCACCGAGATTTACGACTATTTGCGCCTGCTCTATGCCCGCGTCGGCATCCCCCACTGCCCTGTTTGCGGGGAACGAGTCGAAGCACAGTCGCCGCAGCAGATCGTGGAAAAGATCGAACAGTGGGCAGACGGAACGCGCATCCAGGTACTCGCCCCGGTCATTAAAGACCGCAAGGGACGCCACGAAAAGGTATTGGAAGATATCCAACAGGCCGGGTTTGTGCGCGTCCGCATCAATGGCGAGGTGCGCGACGTGACGGAAGACATCGACCTGGAACGGTATAAGATGCACACGATTGAGGTCGTGGTAGACCGCCTGATCGTGCGCCACTTTGACGATCCGAACGGCGACGAAGCCGGGGCCGCGCGCAGCCGCCTCACGGATTCGGTGGAAACGGCGATGGAGATGGGCGGCGGCGTAGTGGTCGTCAACGATATCACCGATGCCGCGAACCCCGTCGATCACCTGTTCAGCGAACATCTCGCCTGCGTCTACGGGCATGTCAGCCTGCCGGAGATCGAGCCGCGCACCTTCTCATTTAACAGCCCGCACGGGGCCTGCCCGGAATGCCAGGGACTCGGCATCAAGCGCGAGTTTGACCCCGACCTGATTGTGCCGAACGCCGGACTCAGCGTGGAACAGGGCGCATTGGCTCCCTGGGCGACCAGCAGTGACGACAGTTGGACGCGCACGACGCTGCATGCGGTCTGCCGCTCGTTTGGCATCCAGGTCGATAAACCCTGGCGCGAACTCAAGCCGGAGCACCAGAAGCTGCTGCTCTACGGTACGGATAAAAAAGTGCGCGTCCAGCACTCCCGCCCCGACGGCAGCGACTTCTCGTTTAACATGGCCTTCGAAGGTGTGCTGACCAACACGGCCCGCCGCTACCGCGAGACGACCTCCGAATATATGCGGGGGAAGTACGAAGAGTATATGAGCGAACGCCCCTGCGAGACGTGCAAGGGCGCGCGCCTGCGTCCCGAAGCCCTCGCCGTGACCGTCGGTGAGGAGTCGATCCATAAGGTCACGAGCCTGCCGATCAAGGACCTGCTGCGCTGGGTGCAGTCCCTGCGCGGGACCGGGCCGCAGGTGAACGGGCATCCGCGCCTGTCGGCACGGGACACGACCATCGCTCACCAGATCTTGAAGGAGATCGAGGCGCGGTCTCAGTTTATGGTCAACGTTGGGCTGGACTATCTGAGTCTCAGGCGCACGGCGG
Organism: uncultured Chloroflexia bacterium; assembly: GCA_963753545.1. Taxonomy (GTDB): domain Bacteria; phylum Chloroflexota; class Anaerolineae; order Aggregatilineales; family Aggregatilineaceae; genus CAVWCQ01. Next base: position 1,057,026 of record CAVWCQ010000008.1, on the reverse strand, counting down.
GACTCTCTGTCTGGCGGCGAGGCGCAGCGCATCCGGCTGGCGACGCAGATCGGCAGCCAGTTGACGGGCGTGCTTTACGTGCTGGACGAACCGAGCATCGGCCTGCACCAGCGCGACAACGAGCGGCTGATCCGCACCCTGGAGAGCATGCGCGACCTGGGCAATTCGCTGCTGGTCGTGGAGCACGATCACGATACGATGCTTGCCGCCGACTGGATCGTGGACCTCGGACCCGGCGCGGGCGAACATGGCGGGCACATCGTGGCGGAAGGCACGCCGCAGCAGATCATGGAGAACATGGACAGCATCACCGGCGCCTATCTGTCGGGCCGGATGTGCATCCCCATCCCGGAGAAGCGCCGCCCCGGCAACGGCAAGGCGATCACCATCTACGGCGCGCGGGAGAATAACCTGAAGAACGTCACCGTCTACGTCCCGCTCGGCAAACTGATCGTGATCACCGGAGTCAGCGGATCGGGCAAGTCCACGCTGATGATCGAAGTGCTCTATAAGAAGCTGGCCCAGGAAGTGTGGGGATCGAAGGATCGCCCCGGTCTCTATGACCGCATCGAAGGGCTGGAACACATCGACAAGGTGATCCACATCGACCAGTCGCCCATCGGACGGACGCCGCGCAGCAACCCCGGCACCTATACCAAGATGTTCGACCAACTGCGCGATCTGTATTCGGAACTGCCGGAGAGCAAGATTCGCGGCTATACGCCGGGCCGCTTCAGCTTCAACGTGAAGGGCGGGCGCTGCGAGAACTGCCAGGGCGAAGGGCAGCTCCGCATCGAGATGCAGTTCCTGCCGGACATCTACGTCCCGTGCGAGGTGTGTCATGGCAAGCGCTACAACCACGAGACGCTGCAAGTGAAGTACAAGGGCAAAAGCATTGCCGACGTGCTCGATATGACGGTCAGCGAAGGGCTGGAGTTCTTCACGAACATCCCGAACATCCGCAACAAGCTGGAGACGCTGGCGGCGGTAGGACTGGGCTACATTCGCATCGGGCAGCCCGCCACGACACTCTCCGGCGGTGAGGCGCAGCGCGTCAAGCTGAGCCGCGAACTGTCGAAGCGCGCCACCGGGCAGACGCTCTATGTGCTGGACGAACCGTCCACAGGCCTGCATACTGCCGACGTCGCCAAGCTGATCGAAGTGCTGCAAACGCTGGTCGATTATGGCAATACGGTCCTGATCATCGAGCACAACCCGGACATTATCAAGGTGGCCGATCACATCATCGACCTGGGGCCAGAAGGCGGCGACGAGGGCGGCTATCTGCTGGCGGAAGGCACGCCGGAAGAAGTCGCGCAGGTGCCGGAGAGCTTCACCGGGCGCTTCCTGGCGGAGTATCTAGAGTTCATGACCTGCGGGGATTAGATGAGATGGTGCGAGGGCGGGCTAGACAACCCGCCCTTTTGTTTTGTAGGAGGTGAACATGTACCAGCTTCAAAATCAAACCATTGAGAATCGGGAACTCGTCATTACCAACAATCAGGTCAACTATTTAGGACATAATCTGACGCTGAAGAACTGCCGATTGATTCTACGCACAAGGGCAAGGAACCTCATCCTTGCCCGCACCAAATTTATCGATTGCCACATCGAAGTTCGTCAAGAACTGATCAATTTTCGTTGGATGAGTGCATGGATTCAGGGCTGTTCGTTCACAGGAAAAATGCGGGGTAATGATTTTGGTCACTGGGATCCACCCTATGATCCAATGGGCGGCATTCAGGATTGTGATTTCTCCGAAGCACTCCTGGATGGTTGTCGTTTTATTGGCTGCCAGCTCGAATCGATGAAATTACCACACTGGCCTTGTTTTACTGTCCGGGAACCCAGAAAAAATAATGTGCGCTTTGCATCCATCACCTCACCGTATGATTTGAGTTTTCTGGCTCATCCCCTTTATCCTGACCCTGAGGAAGAAACTGCATGTGTTTACTATGCGCCCACATTCATGAAAAGCTATGCACCAAAGGCTGTTCGCGAAGCGGGGAAGACGGAAGATGATTTGAAAGCGGCACTGCAAAATCTCGAATTTGTTTTGCTATGAACGAATTACGGCGGCGGCTGAGCTCATAATCAACCATACCTGCCCGCTTCAATGAGCGCCTCACGAGCACGCACACGGATTTCATTATTGAGCTTTAACACAAATACAGTAACACGAGCTTCCGGAGAGAGAGGAATGATGCGCGCCCCTTCCAACTGAAAGTGATCCTGCCATACCTGCTGGCGGGGGTTAAATAACGTGGTAATCCGGCCCGTGTCGGGATCGAAGGAACCAAAATCGCTCCCCTTGTACCGGTTACATTCCAGGCAGGCCAGACATAGATTCTCTGCATTGGTTTCGCCCCGGTGCTTGGTCGGAATAATATGGTCCACCTCATGCGCATACAGAGTGTCGCGCTGGTGGACAAGACAGTATTCACAACATTCACCAGCGCGGCGAATCACCTGCTGGCGCAAGGCCTCTGAAATATGCGGAGTCATTTGGATTGGATGGACTGATGTGCTTTGGCTTTGAGCCGTATAACAAAGTGGTTCAACTGGCTCGCCTCGTCCAGTTCGGCGCGTTCAGCGTCCGTAAGTGTGCCCTGACGGTTGGCTTCAAGCAGGTCGCGCAGACGTTGCTGGGCTGCATCTGACGCCTGGAACTCAATGATCTGTTGGGGAGTCGGTGACGACAACAAGAACGTCAGGACTTCCTCCTGTATACCGCCAATCGCTGCAATTCCAGCCATGCAGTTCTCCTCCAGCTTTAAGCTTTGTTTCAATTATATCGCATAACCAGCCGCCCAGAGCCTCAGCGGGCGCTTCATGACCTGCGGGGATTAAGAGCCGTTTGAAAAGCCCCTATCCTCAGATGGACCAAAGCGAAATTTCATTTAGAGGCGCTAAAATGTCATTAAGCGCCTCTTTTTGATCATTTTGGGGCCGATTTTTGTGAATTAAGACCCCTTTTCAATAAATTAGGCACCACAACGGCGATTTTTCTAGCCGGAAATTCTCATAAGTTACTCACTATCGGGCACTTTTTTCTCGTGGCGATCCGCCGCACACTATTTTTTGGGGGGTCGCCCTAACCATTTTCAAACCTGCGGCCAACAGTGAAAAAACAAAAGCTGTTTGACGGCTTTGAAACGCCAAGAAAAGCAGCTTATGATCAGTATACAACAGCAGGTGCCCCTAAAATACTCCTTTAAGGTTGAACTTTAAGTACTATTTTAGAGATAGGCGTCTGGGAAATTAGCGCGCCCCACCTCACCCCTACCCCGGCTCAGCGCCTCACTGCGTGAGGTTGGACCGCACCGCCGAGCAGGTCACGAAAGAGACGGCGGCGGTCTTTGGGCAGATTGCGGAAAACATGCGCAGCTTGGCAGGCCGCCCGGAGCGGATCGCGCACTTTCTGACCAAGCTGGTCTTCTGCCTGTTTGCGTAAGATATCTCGCTGCTGCCCGTCTTATGCCCAGCGGTACGCCGCATGTTTACTGAGATTGTCGCGGTAGACACTCGCTAGAAACCTCGCTATTTTATCCTGTACGCTCTCATTTATTCAACGCCATGAACAACCGCCTCAAGTGATGCTGCGCTACGTGCCTCTATTTTGACCGCATCTGTTCTATGATATCCCTCGTCTAGCAGTTCGTTTTGAAGCGCTCAACTCTCCTCTAAGCCTCCTGTAAGCTCTATTTTCCTCTGTCTAACCGTCTATCTTCTCTACGCTGTTCTAGCGCAGCCTTTACCCCAACTAAACTTCACAGTTTCGCGCTCACTACACCAGCCTCTACTATATTCTGCTTATTGTCTAACCCTTGCTGATGCAGCCCCTCCGCCTCTAATTCTAAGCCTTCCTATCTTAAGCCTCTCCTATCCTTTTCCTCCTATGATGCCTCTCTTAGCCTATCTCACTCTCCTCAATAATTCATATTCTATAGCTATTACCCTTTTTCGCTGCTCTAACTTATGCTGCACCTCCTGCTCTCTATCTCTCTTGTTCTACCCTTCTTGCTATCGGGCAATTTCCTCTACGTGGCGCTGCAACTGCTCAAGGACCTGGAAAAAGAAGTGATCCACCATGCCTCTGTGGCTCAATCTGCCGCTGGCGTTTCCTGAAGTCCACCCGCGCCAGCTCTACGGCATTGAGATCAATCCCATCGCGCACGATCTCGCTTCTCGATTGTGGTGTGGATCGGTTATATCCAGTGGCAGCAGAACAACGGCTATCTGTCGTTCAAAGAGCTGATCTTGGAGCCGCTGCATAATATCCAGCAGATGGACGCGATCCTAGCGATTGATACGAACGGTTAATACTGTAACTATTCTTGACTTTCCCTCTCCCGGTGCGAGCGAAGCTCACCTCACTGGTGAGGGGATTTAAGTACGGCGGCTCCGTGGAGCGTGATCGCCGAAGCTCACCTCACTGGTGAGGGGATTTAAGTACAGCGGGTTCCGTAGAGCGTGCCCACCTACTGTGCGGGAGCCAATTTCCCGGCAAGCCACAGAGATGCTACAGGGAGTATCAAAAGCATCAAAACCAGAGGGATGCACACGAGATGACCATCAAAAGCGGCGTATAGCGCGACCAAAGCAGAAAGACCCGCCAGAATCCCTGTGCCAACACCCACGGAAAATAATATTGATGAAAGGATAAATCTTAACGACAGATCCGGGACCCGTTCACTGAGAATATTCATTCTTTTTCCCATCGTCTGGGTGATGCCATTCATCAGGATGTACCCCTGGTCAGGGCGTTCTTCCAAAAGGGTCCGCAGCTTGCTGCCGTCGAGTCTCACCAGCCGTGTATCGGAAGAAGCGAGTGCTCCCAGGGTATACACGTGTGGCTTGACCAACGCCGACCAGCCGACCGGATTTCCATCGGTGAGGGTATTTAACGTTGCATACATTGCTCGTTTTTCATCGAGCTTCACTTTGAGATCAATGCTTCCGCTGTCTATCACGTACAATGCGTCTGCACTGTCCCCTTCATGAAACAGCCATTCGTCCTTCCTGGCTGCCTTGTTTTCACTGATTGAGGCTAACTTCTCAAGAAATGCGCGTTCTAATCCCGCAAAGAGCGTAAATCGGAGTAGTTCGTCAGCAGAAACCATCACAACCTCCAGTATGTTCTGAGTGGTGGTAGTGTAATCAAGAGATATTGCTTGCTTCTATTTAGTCTTAGGCCATATTAGGGATGATGTCAAGCCGTTGGCACACACCTCACCCCACCTAACGCAACCGCGGCGTCAGCTGCCCCCTCTCCAGCGCAGTCTGGAGAGGGGGAGTAATACGTTGAGCGCGGAAATTCTTTTTGTGCTACACTAGTTTCTGCAAGCGCTTGCAAAACATTCCACTCACTTAAAGAGCACAAAAAGGAGTCTACCAATAATGGTTAGCAAAACAGGCAAACTGGCGATTGTTTTCCTCTTACTTCTTGTCTCAGTGACGCCCAATTTTAGATCGGCAAACGCGCAGGAAGACTCCACGTCGACGCTGCGCGGGCTGGCATCCCTCAACAACATTTATATCGGGTCGGCGGCCTGGACGTCTCATCTCGCTAATCCGACCCATGCCGAACTGATGGGCCGCGAGTTTAACAGCTTCACGCCAGAGCACGAAGCCAAATGGTGCATGATCGAGGCGGGAGGGCCGGGCCAATATGACTTTGACAAGGTCGATGAACTGGTCGATTTTGCTGAAGCCAACGACATGGTGATCCACGGTCATGCGTTGATCTGGCACTCCTGTTCGCCGGAATGGGTCGAGAACGCCACCTGGACCCGCGACGAGGCGATCCAGATTCTGCACGACCATATCAATACGGTTGTGAGCCGCTATAAAGGGCGCATCGCCTACTGGGACGTCGTCAACGAAGCATGGGACGGCCCGAATTATCGCGACACGGCGTGGCTGCGTTTGATCGGGGAAGATTACATTGAACTGGCTTTCCAATTCGCGCACGAAGCCGATCCCGATGCTATTCTGCTCTACAACGACTACGGCGGCGAGCAGATGAACTCGAAGGCGGACGCGATCTACCGCATGGCGCAGGATTTCGTGGCGCGCGGCGTGCCGATCAACGGCATCGGCATGCAGAGCCATTTTGACCTGGGCAACATCCGCTTCGAGTCCATCGCGCAGAATATGAAGCGCCTGAGCGAATTGGGGCTGGAAGTGCAGTTCACCGAAGTCGATATTAAGTATCAGGGCGAGACCACCGACGAGATTTTGCGGCGGGAGGCGGTCGATTATTATCACCTGATGGAAACCTGCCTGGACGCGGATAACTGCACGGCGTTTATCGTGTGGGGCGTGACGGATAAGTACAGTTGGCTGCGGCAGGCGTCGTTCGTCAACAATCCAACTGTTGAACCGCTGCTGTTTGACGATAAGTACAATCCCAAACCCGCCTACTATGCCCTGATGGACCTGCTGGCCCGGCGCGCCGGAGTCCCCTCCATCCTGAGCGACGCCGAGATCACGGCGATTCTGGAAGGGCCAGGCGCGGCGAGCACTATTCCGGCCCCGACCAGGAGCGATCCGGCGCAGTTGGCCCCCGATCCCGTTCCCGGCCTGATCTATTATGCGCCGATGGGCGTACCGATCACGCTGGACGGCGATCTGAGCGACTGGGAAAATGTGCCGCGCGTGACGGTAGACAAAGGCACGATGATTCCCGCCGGGAATGACACCTCCTTCGAGTTTGCCGCCGCTGCCGACGATACGAACCTGTACTATATGGCGAACGTCACCGACAGCAATATCGTTTATGGGAACTATGATGCAAGCTCGTGGTACAGCGAGGATTCCATCGAGTTTTATATCAACGCGACGGGCGATCTGGCGGCAACGTCGTACAAGCCGGGCATCGTCCAGGTTGGGATCATGGCGGCTAATCTCGCCAATCCGGCTGAGCCGATGGTCGGCGGCGGTAACAGTCAGGACGCGCAGGTCACTTTCGCGATTGTGAAAACCGATACGGGCTATGTGGTCGAAGCGTCCGTACCGTTAAAAACGGATGTCTGGGACATCGTGCCGGAGCATCTCGGCGTGCTTGGCTTCCAGGCCCACCTGAACGGCGCATCGGGGGCTGATCGCGATACGAAGCTGATCTGGTCGGCAGCGGATATTCAGGACCAGTCGTGGAGCAATCCGAGCCTGTTCGGGCAATTGATTTTCTGGGATAGTGCGAAGTAGGACTTACCTCACCCCGGCTCAACAAAAGCGGTTGAGCTTTCCCCTCTCCAGGTGCTCTCGCTCTTGCTGGAGAGGGGAAATTCTAGTCCTGGGCCGGGGCGGGAGCGTGGAACGCGCCTGTTTCGATGTTCGTCCTGGCGGTTGCCGCGTCGGTGAAATTCGGGTTGAAACTCAGCACGCGGTCAAAGTTATCCAGGGCGGACTGCGTCTGGCCAAGCGCCGCCTGGGCCATACCGATCCAGTAATACGTCTCCTCGACATACTCCGTGTTGCCGAGAGTCGCGTTACCGAGCGCGATCATGTCATCGTAGCGCCCCACGTTAAAATACGCCTCGTAAGGGCCGAACTGATACCACAGCATGCGCCAGGGCAGCGTCTGCCGGATCGCTTCGTCAAAATAAATCGCCGCGTCGCTGTAGCGCCCCAACTTGACCGAGGATGTACCCGCGTTGAACCACGCCCAGGCATCCGTCTGATCGGCGGCGGCTTCCTGGCGAGCGATTGCCAGCGCGGATTCGGCGGCATACTTTGGATCGATGTAACTGCCGAGCAGAGTCCGCACGTCACCTTCGCGATCCGTCGGGAAGACGACAATAAATACGCGGTTGAAGTGCCGCCACCACTCGTCCAGTTCGGCGTAACTGTGCGTGACACCGCTGCCGCTGCCCAGGCCGAGGTAGCTGTCGTAGACCCAGAACGTTGCCGACGAATCGTCGTAGGCGACTATCGTCTCATAGTGGCCCATCCAGCCCAGGTCTTCGACATCGAAGCCGCTTTCGATGATCACGGGGAACCCGGCGGCGATGAAGCTTTTGAGCATGGTAATCGTCCCGCCGTAGCGCCACAGGGCGCGGATCGGCAGTTCGGTCTGATCGTTGACATACTGGGCCATCTGCCAGGGCGACACGTTTTTATCTTCGATGTTTGGCTTCAGCCAGTTCGCGGCCTGTTCCTGCCCGTAGCTCCAGCCATAATAAGACATCGCCATCGTCAGATTCGCTGGGCCGCAGTTATTCCACAACTGGTAAATATGGTGGATGCCGTCAATCCGCGCCGAACTGGGCAGTCCACCGCCCTGGCCAAACACGGGAGCCGGAGCCACCGCCAGAGTAAGCAGCACAATCGCCAGCAGCACCCCGATCAGGCGGCGAGAAAAGATTTGAGAGATATTCTGCATCGATCTTGCCTCGTTTTGAATGCTACCGGGGGAGCCGGAGATTTTGCGATACGTATAACCTAACTCAGCTTGGGGTCAAGTGCAAGGGCCAGCCGGATGACCGTAGGCGGGACAGTGGGAGCGCGTCAGGCTGAATCAGAAATTTGCCAGAAAGGCGCGGCGCTCAGAAAATACAGCCAGCGCAGCCATCATGAAGGACGACTGATCATGCCTGACAACACCGATCCACCCACGAACACACCAGCCACCCATCAGCCGCAGGTCTTCGCCGTCCAGCGCGATTTATCCGGGGGCTGGAAATTTACCCGGCGGGGCTTTGTCACAGCGGCAGGAATCGCGGCGGCAGGCGCGGCGCTGGCTGGCTGCGGCTCGGATCTCAAGTCTGGTCCAACTGCCGTTCCGCCGACCAGCACGCCCGACTTTGCGACCAGTCGAACCCATATTTCCTCGGATATTGTCGCTCATCCAAGCTTGAACTTCCTGCTCCTGTCATCAGACCAGACGCGCCTGATTTCCGGAGGAACCGGCATCTATAAACTATGGACATTCCCGTCCGGGCAGCTGCTTAAAGAGATGACCGGCGCTACCCCTGGAATATTCCATTACGACGCAACGATCACGCAGGATAGTTCACTGATGATCGTCACTATGCCCAGCAATCAGATCGGGCTGTATGCACTGCCCGATGACAAGCTGATCAAGGCGCTTCAGACCAATGACGCGGTTGATAAACTGATCGCTACGCCAGACAACCATCTCCTCATTTCCGCCACATACAAACTCGGCTCACTTAAATTATGGTCACTGCCAGACGGAAACTCGATTGAAAACTTCGGAAACGTCTCTGAGGGCGGTTATCCAACAGCAGTTTCCCCAGACGGCACGCTGTTAGCTGCCGCGTATAACGATAACAACGTCGCCCTCTGGTCATTGCGGGATGGAGAATTGGTCAAGATATTGGCTAAGGATGCTCTGCTCCCTACCCTGGATGTGCAATTTTCTCCGGATGGAAAATATCTGGCCGAACACTATCCTCAAGAGAATCAAGACTGCCGTCTGAGGCTGTGGTCGATACCGGAAGGGGAACCGCTTTGGGAAATCCCAGTTTCAGGTATAGCCCAATTGCAGTTTGCCTTCAGTCCCGACAGTAAGGTATTCGCCGCGCAGGATCCTTCTTTTGGGCTGAAACTGTGGGATACGGCTTCCGGCGATGTATTGGGCGCGTTCGATCAAGTATCTGGCCCCCTAAACTTCTCTCCCGACGGATCACTTGTGGCAACCGCTCATGAAAAGACGGTTGTGCTCAGGTCTGCCTCTACGGGGGAAGTGATCTGGACTCTGCCTCATGATGCGGTTGACCACGCTGTAGCACTGCTTTTTACAGCCGACAGCAGCGAACTTTTGGTAGGCAGATACGGAGGAGCTATCCACCGCTGGTCAGTTTCATCCCGTGAATTTATCGCTGCGCTGGTCGATCCTGAAGAAGTTCCACAGGCTGTTCAGTTCCAGACGGTACAGCTTGAGAGTGGTGACCTCGTACCTATCGAATGTGGGTCCGGGCTGCCTGATGGAGCCGTTTGCACGTGCAACTGTGTAACCGGGAGCGGCTGCGCGTGCGTGGGTGATGTTGCTGCTGACAGCGGCGGGTCATCTGGGGGCGGGCACTACTGGTATCCGAATTAGATCGGAAAGGGCGGGCTGCCCAACACCTTGCGAGAAAGAACTATCGTGTCAGAAAATACAGCAAATTTGACCACCCCAAAGGACCATTGATCATGTCTCAACCCAACAAGCCACAACCCGACGTTCAGCCGCAGGTCTTCGCCGTCCGGCGCGATTTATCCGGGGGCTGGACATTTACCCGGCGGGGCTTTGTCACAGCGGCAGGAGCAGCGGCAGCGGGCGCGGCGCTGTCTGGCTGCGGATCGGATTCCAAGTCTGCTCCGACTGCCTTTCCGACGACCGCACCGACCAATACGCCCGATTTTGCGACCAGCCAGATCAACACTGCTCCCCGTGTATCGGCCCATGAAAGCATGATCACAGAGATGCAGGTGACTGCCGATCAGACGCGCCTGATCTCTGTTGCGGAAAACTTTAAGATGTGGGGTTTTCCGTCCGGTCAGCTCCTGAAAGCCGTGTCGCCCAATTCGACCGAATCGGCTGGAACATCACGCGCGCTCGTCAGTGTTGGTGACTCTCTGTTCGCCAGCACGATGCCCGATAACATGATTGGCATCTATTCGCTGCCTGAAGGCGAACTGGTCAAGATCATCCAGGCACGTACCACAGTGTCCAAACTGGCTCTCACATCAGACAGCAGGCTGCTGATCACGGGCGACGGGGATGATATGATCCAAATCAGGTCGCTCCCCGATGGCGATCTGCTTCAGCACTTCAACGCGGGGGCTGGTGGAATGCTCTATCTGGCGCTATCCCGCGATGGCACGCTCCTGGCATCCACCGCAATTGATAACAACGTGAATCTGTGGTCAGTGCCGGATGGAGAACATGTCAAGACACTGCGCGCCTCCCAACAGGTGGACGGCTACCAAATGCCCTGGACCCTGTTGATTTCGCCCGACGGATCACGGCTGGCCTATCACTATCGGGTCGAAAGCCAGAGTTTCTTTAAACTTTGGTCCCTACCGGAAGGCAAAATCATTTTGTCGCAGGGCATTTCAGACAGTGCCGCCTTCGTTTTTAGTCCAGACAGCGCCCTGCTTGCCGTCCAGGACTATTTCGAGGGATTAAAGATCTGGAATACGGCAACCGGAGAACTGTCGGCAGGATTTGGTATCGAAACAGGAAATGGGTCAACCATCGCACTCTCACCGGATGGATCGCTGCTGGCAATCGAAAGCAGTTCAGGCGACATCGAACTCCGATCCTGGCCGGGTGGAGAGTTAATCCGAACAATGGCCGCTCGGTCTGGCGGTTCAGACCATGTGACAGCCTTTACCTTTACTCCGGACAGCCGCCAACTGCTGGTTGGATATTACGAGGGCGCGATGCAACGCTGGTTCGTTCCCAGCGGCGAATTTGCCGCCTCTCTCGTAGATCCGACTACCATACAGAGTGACGTTGAGTTCCAAATGGCGCAGTTGAGCAGCGGCGAACTGACGGCTGTCGAATGTGGGGCCGGGCTGCCCGACGGGGCGATCTGTACCTGCAACTGCGTCACAGGGAGCGGCTGCACCTGTGTCGGCAATGTCGGCAGGGCGGCCCATCTGCAGGCGGGCACTACTGGTATCCGAATTAGATCGGAAAGGGCGGGCCAGCAAACCCGCCCCGGTTCCAGTTTAGCCGCTGGTATTAACCTTCATGGGGCGGATTTTGTAGGTCACGCGCGTCTCTTTGCCCCGGCGCTGCGGGTATGGGGCATAATAATCCTCGTTGCCCGCGGTACTTCTTGGACAGCTTGTTGATGTGATCAAGACCGCCCTCTTCGCTGATATGCTCGACAATGCCGCGAATCTCCATCCAGCGGTACGGGTTATCGGGATCAATTGCCAGGACCGTGACGTGCGGGTTGCGCTCCATATTACGATCCTTCTGCCGCCCGCGCGCCGAATTGACCCGCACAAATTCGCCATCATAATCTACCCACACGGGCGTTGCCTGCGGTTGTCCGTTGGGCATCACGGTTACTAAGGTGACGAATACGGGGCGCTCGAGAAGGTCCTTGAAGGAATCGGGTATCCGATCAGATTTCACTTGCATACGCTTGCCTCTCACAACTTTCGCAACAAAGTATAGTATTGGTTATAACAAATCGGCGGGAAGGGGCGCAGCATTCTAATGAAGGTATGATGACACGCTACTGGTTTACATCCGCGCCGCTGCCCGGTCATCTGGACTGGGGCGGCTTGATCAAAACAGCCCAGGTTTTGCAGGCACGCGGGCATGACGTGCTGTGGGTATCCGAAGCGCCAATCGCCCCGCTGGTCGAACGCGCCGGAATCCCCTTTGCCGCCGTGCCGGAGAGCGGCTGGAACTGGCCCCCGCCTCCCCTGCCCGATCCGCGCAGCCTGCCCCCGCGTGAAGCGATTACGCTGCGCTACCGCCGTGCCCTGGATACGTGGATGAAAGAGGATCGCGTGCTGCCCGCCGTCGAAGCGATGCGCGATCTCGCGGATCGAACCGGCCCGCCGGACGTGATCGTGACCGACCCGTTCCTGATCGCTTCCGCCCTACTCGCGGAACTGCTCGACGTGCCGCTGGTGGTCGGTGGATGGCCCGCCGGACCGCCCATCGATGAAGATCACCTGCTGTACGTCCAGCGCGAACTGGGCCGGGATGGCGCGGCGCGGGTGGAACGGCTCTGCGCTCATTTCGGCCTGCACGGGATCAACTTTGGCGGCGGGGCCGCGCCGTCCATGCAGAGTCCGCTGCTGCATATCAGCTATTTCAGCCCCTACTGGCACCAGGGCGAGTTGTTTCTGCCGCAAACACAGTTTGTGGGCGGGATCGTCACGGCTCCGTCCGGCGATCCGCCCTCGTGGCTAACCGAAATCCCTGTCGATCTGCCGCTGGGGTTGGTCACGCTGGGCACGGTGTTCACGGGTGATCTCGACTTTTTCGCCTGGGGCGCGCATGCGCTGGCAGCCAATGGGATCGTGCCGTTGGTCGTGATCGGCAATAATCCGCTTGATTCGGAGGCCAAAGCCGCGCTCATACGGAAAGCTGCCTGCCGGAACGCGCCTTCTGGCCTGGGTCGATTTTGATCACGTCTTCCCCCACCTCAAGGTGATCCTGCATCACGGCGGGATGGGCACGACCCACGCTGCCGTCGTACACGGCATCCCGCAGATCATCGTGCCGCATGCCGCCGATCAGCGAGGACAGGCGCGCCGCGCTCGTCAGGCCAAAGTCGGGCTGGAACTGACCGCCCAAAATCTCAAACAGGGGGATTTGCCCGCCGCCGTGCGAGCGATCACCAGCACCGCTTTTGTGCAGGAAGCCGTCCAGAGTTTGGCCCACTCCTTCGCGGAACTGGGCGGGCCGCGAGCGCGCCGCCGACACCATCGAGGCGGTGAGATAATAAAGTCGTTCACCGTAAAAGTAGATCAACGAAAGTCATGCAATGAAATGTAATTGGGCGCAGCAAGCAACGCCCCTACGCGATAATTGCACGACTTGCATTGAACTACGGTGAACATGTCTCCCGCAGGTTCAAGTCGGAATCCGGTTATTGAAGAGGCTGCTCGCCGTCCAGTGGGACGCCCCATATCCGCACCTCGCCGCTGGGATTACCAGAAGCAATCAGGCTGCCGTCGGGCGAAAAGACGGGGATATCGGCCCCGCTCAGTTCAAGCAGCGGGGTATAAGAGGCCATATCCCACAGCGCAACCGTGTCAATATCACCGACCAGCATCACGGTTCCATCGGGACCAAATCCATAGGTGTTGTATCCCTGGAAATCGTGGATTTGTTTGCCAGACGCCACGTCCCACAGCACAGTATTGGCGTGGGAGTTTCCCGATGCGGCCAGCATGGTCCCGTCTGCGCTATAAGCGATTCCATAAATATCGAAGGGCAGTTTCTGAGCGAACGGCAGTTCCGTACCCGAAGCGACATCCCACAGCCGGACCGTCTGATCAGCGTCACCCGTGGCCAATATCGTACTATCCGGGCTGAAGGCGAGTGACAGGATCAGATCGGTAGCCCCCGTGAGCGTTTTGAGAATCCTGCCAGTTGACAGCTCAAACAACAAGACGGTTGATATCAGGTCTCTGTCCTGTCCACCCAGGGCCAACAGTGTGCCGTCAGGGCTGAAAGCGACCTCAAAACCATAGGCCGTAGGGTATTTAAATTGCAGACTCACCTCGTCACGAGAGGTTACATCCAGGACTGTGATCGAAGTCTTACCAACGACTGCCAGGTAAGCGCCTTCCGGGCTGAACGCAAAGACTCTGACATCCGGAAACGTGGCAAGCTGTTCGCCAGAGGCTACGTCCCACAGTTCCACGTTCCAGACATAGGTCACAACGGAAGTCAGCGTCACTAAAAGGGTACCATCAGGGCTGAAGACGCCATACCAGAGCGGTTCAGGAGACTGAAAAACAGATACTTCTTCTCCGGAGGCTGCATCCCATACCCAAATGGAGTTGTCCTCGTTAAGTGTTGCCAGCCGCTGGCCGTCCGGGCTAAAAAAGACCATATAGGATCGTGACATCGTTTCAAATTCACGAAGCAGCTTGACCTGCCCAGCGTTTGAAGCAGTGATCGGAGAGCGTTCACCTTCCTGTGCGAAAGCTGAAAACCCACTGGCAGATATAAGAACCATCACGAACAGAACCATGATTACGCGCCTCATTATGTCCCTTCCCTATTTCGCTTTGCTGGTCGCGGATAGTTTGAGCCACACCGGGAGAATCTCCTCAGAAAACAGCGTTATGCGGTTTTTGCACCCCGGATTGATGCTCTTTAAGAAAAGAATACTGGCATAGCTCGCTCTGGCTAAAATCCCGCTATTGTCTCAGAGGGCGGGGGGATTTATACTCTGCCCCACTGTGCTGACCCCTCATTCACCATGCGGACCGAAGGACGTCCTTTGTTATGAACCGTCAAAAATGGCTTTGGATCGGCGTGTCGGCAGCGGCAGTTTTCGTCGCGTCTATGGTCGGGATGGCAGTCGCTAACATTGGACCCTTCTATGACGAGGAGCACCAGGACCCCTGGAAAGAACTGGATGGCCAGCTTGTCTATGAGTCCGACATCGACGGCGACTGGGATATTTATACCATGAATGCCGACGGCAGCGACATCATCAATCTCACTAACAATGAAGACGACGTCTATTACCAGGATCACTCGCCCGCCTGGTCGCCCGATGGCACGCAGATTGTGTTTATCTCCGCGCGCGAAAACGGCATCGAGGATATCTACCTGATGAACGCCGACGGGACCGATCAACGCCCGCTGCTGCCCCCCAGCGAAGCCGTCAATGAGCAGCCCGCCTGGTCGCCAGATGGCACGCAGATCGCGTTTACCTCGAACCGCGACCAGCGTAACTTCAGCATCTTTGTGATCGATCTCGCCACTGCCGCGATCACCAAGCTCGGCGGCTCCAGTTCGTGGCAGTACATGTACCCCTCGTGGTCGCCAGACGGCACGCAGATCGCCTTCACCGCCGATGAAGCGGGCAACGACGATATTTATGTGATGAACAGCGACGGTTCGGACCTGCGCCGTCTGACCGAAAACGATATCGCGGTATCTCGATCCGATCTGGTCACCCAGCGGCAGGCAGATCGCCTATGAAACGCAGCACTCCGAATTGGTGCTGGACGAACAGACGCAGACTCAGGTCGAAGTCAAAATTCAGCAAATCTGGTTGATCAATACGGATGGCAGCGGCGCGCACAGCCTGCTCGATATCCCCACCAGCTATTGGGATGCCGCATGGTCGCCCGATGGCAGAACGATCCTGCTGGCGGTGGACTATGAAGGCACAGGCATCGCGGCGATCAGCGCGGTGGATGCAAATGGGGCAAACTTCCAATATCTGCGCGTGAACGAACGAAACAGCAGCTACAGCCCGATCTGGTCGCCCGATGGTGACACGATTGCCTTTACGGCTCAGTTCAGCCCGATCAACCGCCAGATCTATGTCATGAGCCGCGATGGAATCAAAGTGCGCCGCCTGGGTGATGGGCAGGTTCCAGCCTGGCGGCCCGTTATTCCCCCGGTAGTCGAATGAACCAAAACGGGATGAAATCGTTAGTTATTAGTGGAATGATCAGGGACTGCTCAAGTCCCTGATTTCGCGTATCATCCTCGGGGCGGTACAGCCTTTGCTGATGGCAAGAGGTTGGTTATACTTGCCCGAAATGCATTTTTGAATGGTGCTCGAAGGAGATTGGTTGGCATGACAAATCAGAGAACGTTATGGATCGGAGGAGCCATCGTGGCTGCCGTGATCCTGGTGCTGATCGTAATGGCGGTCGGCAACGTTGGCCCGTTTAACAAAGATATTCCTGCCGCAAAAGGCAGTTACGAAGGCGAAGAAATTTCATTTGTTTCAGACAAGGACGGCGGATACGAAGTCTTTTTGATGGCGATGGATGGCAAACACGCCAGCGACCTGACCTTTTACAGCCCGGACAACAGCGCGCCCGCCTGGTCGCCCGACTTGTCTCAGATCGCCTATGTCTCGGATCGCGACGGCAACAGCGAAATATTCGTCGTCAGCGCAGCAGGGGGCGATCCTCGCCGCCTGACCGAAAACGCCGCCACTGACGATTTCCCCGCCTTTTCTCCGGATGGCACGCAGGTTGCCTTCCGCTCCAACCGGGACGGCAACTGGGAAATCTACACGATGACCCTGGAAAGCGGCGATGTGGCGCGCCTCACCGAAAATGATGCCGAAGACGGGATGCCCTCCTGGTCAGCCGATGGCACGCAGATTGCGTTTGTCTCGCAGCGTGACGGCAACTCGGAAATTTATGTGATGGGCGCAGACGGCAGCAATCCTACGAATTTATCGAACAACGCCGCAACCGATGAGTTTCCCATGTGGTCGCACAGCGGAACGTCGCTTGTCTTCACGTCCGACCGCGACGGCAACCGCGAAATCTACACGATGGCGGCAGATGGCAGCAACCCTACTCGCCTGACCAATCACAGCGCGGACGACTGGAAAGCGGCATGGTCGCCGGATGACAGCCAGATCGCCTTCCTCTCCAACCGTGAAGACAAGCGGACAGAGATTTACGTCACCAGCGCCGACGGCTCACGTCTGCGCCGCCTGACTTACCGGGGCAGCGCTGACTTGCTCCCGGTCTGGTCTGCCAATGGCACTGAGGTTGCTTATGTGTCGGATCGCGATGGCAACCCGGAAATCTATAAGGTAAATGCCAACGAAGGCGCGCCAACCGACCTGACCACCACGCCCGGCAACGAGAGCCAGGTCGCCTTTGCGCCCGATGACAACCGCCTGGTCTACGTCTCGGACAGCAACGGCAACTCCGACGTTTATCTGCGCGGCGAAGATGGCACAGTCGTCCAACTGACCGACAACCCGGCATCCGATATCACTCCGGTCATTTCGCCGGATGTCGATAACCCGGCGGTTCTCTTTGTCTCGGATCGGGATGGCAACCCGAATATTTTCATGATCAGCACCGATGGTTCTAATCTGCGCCGCCTGACCTACAACAAGGCAGACGACAGCACCCCCAGTTGGAATCACGACGGTTCGCGCTTTGTCTTTGTCTCGACGCGCGACGGCGACAGCAATCTTTATGCCCAGGATGTCGCCAGCGGCGTCGTTTATAAACTGACCGACAACACCGCTCCCGATTACGCGCCGATGTGGGCAGCCGATGGCAGCGCCATTACGTTCATCTCTGAACGCGACGGCAATCCCGAAGTCTACCTGCTCGACCTGTCAGGGGCAGACTTCGCGCCCGGTTCTCAGACGAATTTCACCGATCCCAATCGCCTGCGCCGCCTGACCGAGAGCGACGGAGCCGATACCAATCCCACTTTTTCGCCGGACGGCACAAAGGTTGCCTTCCTGTCTGATCGTGACGGCAACAACGAGATTTATCAGGTCGGTGTAGATGCGCGCCATCTGGTCCGCGTGACCAAGGACAGCGCCAACGACTCCGATTTTACATGGGACCCAACGAGCAAGATCATGGTCTTTAAATCGGATCGCGATGGCGACGACGAGCTGTATATGATCGATGCCAGCGGCAAGAACGTGCGCCGCCTGACCGACAATACCGACACGGATTGGTCCCCGCGCTGGAGTCCCGACAGCCAGTCCATCGTCTTTCTGACCAACCGCACCGGCAATACGGATATCTACAGCATTTCGTCGGCTGCCAACCGCAATTCTCGTCTGACCGACGATGCCTCGACTGACGTTCAGCCTACCTGGTCTCCCAGTGGATCGCTGATTGCCTTTGTGTCGGACCGCGACGGCAATAACGAAATCTTCACCATGCAGCCCAACGGCGGCGAAGCGGCGAACCTGTCTGATGTGGGCCGCGGCGGCAGCGCTCCAACATGGTCCCCGGACGGCAAGCAGGTCATCTTCCGCTCGGATCGCGATGGCAACGACGAACTGTATCGGATGGATGCGGACCGCGATAATCTGGTTCGCCTGACCAACAACGCGGCTTACGATGGCGCGCCCAACTGGTCATCGGACGGGACACACGTCCTCTTCGAATCCAATCGGGATGGCAACAACGAAATTTACGTCATGAACCTGGACGAAACCGGGGACGACGGATTGCCCACCGCCACCCGCCTGACCGATAACCTCGTCTTCGACGGCTCCCCGATGTGGTCGCCCGACGGCACGCAGATTGTCTTCCGCTCGGATCGCGTCCGCCCCGAACAGGGACAGATCGCTCCTGTTGCGACGGCAGCCGCCCCTGAGGCAACCGCCGAAGCCGCGCCCGCTGCGACGGCTGAAGCCCAGCCTGCGCCCGCTGCAACCGCCGAGCCTGCCCCCGCCCTCGGATCAGCCGACATGGAAATCTTCGTCATGAACGCTGACGGCACGAATGTCCGCCAGTTGACCGATAACGACGTCGAGGACTTTGATGCGTCGTGGTCACCCGATGGCAGCAAGATCGCGTTTGTCTCTGACCGCGAAAAGACGGCTGATATCTATGTGATGAACGCCGACGGATCGGGCGTCAGCCGCCTGACCGACAGCGATGCCACCGACTGGCAGCCCATCTGGTCCGCCGATGGTAAGCATATCGCTTTCATCTCGGATCGCGACGGCGACTGGGACATTTATGTGATGAAGAGCAACGGCGGCGATGTCCGCCGTATCACGGATGACAAGAAGAACGAATTTTACCCGGTGTGGCGTCCGGTTGTGACCGAATCCGCAGAGCCAGCGGCAACTGAAGCAGCGGCCCCCGCGCCTGCGGTAACAGAAGCAGCAGCGCCAGCAGCGACAGAAGCCAGCCAGTAACGCTATCCGCTAGGGGCGCTGCTTTGCGTGCGGCGAAGCCGCTAAGCCGCCGCGCCCGATACCAATCTCCTATCGAAACCAGAACCGGGAGCGCAAACGCTCCCGGTTTTGTTTTTGTGCGCCTTCCAGCACGGCTCACTGCACCACTTCATGCGCGTGCCAACCGCTTTCCCCCCTGAAATTGTTATAATAAGGGCAGATGCTTATGAGCATAGAAAGGAATCCCATATGGAGTTGTCAGCAGAACAACGTGAAGAACTACTCAGAGCATTAAAAGCCCGTTTTGAGAAAAACATGAACCGCCATAAAGGTCTTGAATGGGCGAAAGTACAGGCAAAACTGGAAGCTAATCCTGAAAAACTGTGGTCACTCCATGAAATGGAAAGCACTGGCGGTGAACCGGATGTTGTTGGCCATGATCAAAAGACGGGCGAATACATTTTTTATGATTGTTCAGCGGAAAGTCCTAAAGGCCGCAGAAATGTTTGTTACGACCGTAAAGGGCAGGAGGAAAGGAAAGAACATAAACCGGAAAATAACGCGATTGATATGGCAGCTGCCATGGGCATTGAGCTTTTAACGGAAGAGCAATATCGCGAGTTGCAGAAACTTGGAAATTTCGATACAAAAACATCGAGCTGGGTGAAAACACCTTCTGATATTAGAAAACTCGGCGGTGCCCTCTTTGCTGATCGCCGCTACGACACTGTCTTCGTGTATCACAACAGTGCGCCCTCTTACTATGGCGTCAGGGGGTTCCGTGGCTCGCTAAGGGTCTGAATTTCGCACGGACCGCTGGGTTGAACCAGCGTTCAATAGGGCTGGTTTGCCCGACCACCCAGGATCAAAGATAAGCCGCACACCTCACCAATCAAGTTGGAGAGGGGAGAACGGTTAGTGCATAACACATTCCAGCGCACCAGGGATGTGCGCTATATATTCGGGTAAATATCGATCCCCAGCGCCTTCGCCACCACGACGATCAGCGGCGCGATGATCAGCGCGGGCAGGAAATTCGCGATGCGCGCCTTTTTGACTTCCAGCATAGTCAACGCCAATCCGATCAGCATCAGCCCGCCAACCGCCGTCATCTCGTTGATCATGGGCGTGGTCATGAAGCGCCCGGCGATGCTGCCCAACAGCGCCAGCCCCCCCTGCACGGTCAGCACGGTGAACACGCTGAACATGACGCCGATCCCCAGGCTGGAGGCAAAGGCTATCGCCGCAAAGCCGTCCAGCACGCTCTTGATAGCAAGCTGATCGAAGCCGCTGTTCAGGCCCATGCCGTCTTGCAGCGATCCGACAAACGTCAGCGGGCCGACACAAAACAGCAGGCTCGTCGTCACAAATCCCTCAATAAACCGGGCGCGGCGGGCAGCAGTTTCGCTTTCCTCATCCCCCGCCGGAAACCGCCGATCCACCTGGGTCTGCACCCAGCCCCCGAACCGTTCCAGCCGCACATCCAGTTGCAGCAGTTCCCCGACAATCACGCCGCTGACCAGGGCCAGCAGCGGAATGATGATATTGCCTGTTTCCCCCGCATTGCTGAACCCCACAAACAGCGTCACCAGCCCCAACCCCGTGACCACCGATTCCTGCACGCGCTTCGCCAGCCGGTAGCCGATCAGCAGGCCGAGCGAACTGCCGATTAACACCGTGAATGCGTTTAATAGTGTTCCTCTCAATGTGATCTTCTCCCCGTAGTGGTTTTATGCGTAGCCTATGCGCAGCCGCCCAGTGTACCACAGGCGGTCAGCAGGTGATTTGTACGGGTGGCACAGACTTTAGAGCACGAGGCGGTAATGACCGGGGGCTATGCCAACAATCCGCTTGAAGTGGCGGCTGAAGTGGCTCTGATCGACAAATCCGGCGCGGGCGGCGACTTCCACCAGCGGCACGCCAGACAGCAGCAGCGGCTTGGACTGTTCCACGCGAATCTGTGTCTGGTAGGCGTGCGGCGGCAGGCCGTACACCCGCTTAAACGCCCGCACGAGATAGGAGCGATCCAGGCCCGCGTAGGCCGCCAGTTCACTCAGCGAGACGTTCTCGGCAAAATGCTCGTCCAGGTAGGCGCGCACCTTGCCCATGAGCAGATTCTCGGCGGCGCGGCGCTTGAGCACGGGGCGAAAATCGGCATGGCGCAGGATCAACTGGCTCACGGTTTGCAGCAGTACGACCTCGCGCCCCAACTGCGAGGTATAGGGGTCTTCCAGCGCGGCGTGCATACCCCGGATCATCTGGAACAGCGCCTCGTCAAACAGGATCGGGGAGGAGAAAAAGGGAATGCCCCGATTTGAGCCGAACAGTTCCGCCGCTGCCGTTTCGAGCACAGAGGCATCGGGGTAAAACATGCGATAGGTCCAGCCTGACACCGTCGCCGCCTGCCCGATATGCACCTCGCCGGGATTCACGATAGCGATGCAGCCAGCAGGCATCACCAGACGCTTTCGCCCCTGGTAAATGAACGTCTGCGCCCCACGCTCCATGATGCCGATGGCAAATCCCTCGTGGGCGTGCGGCGCGAAGACGTGGGTGATATACGTCGCTCGCAGCAGTTCCAGGTTATTCAGCGCCCGGTCATGCCAGAACTTGGCCCATTCTTCTTGCATACAGACTCACCCGTGCAGCAGCACCAGTCGCACACCCAACCCGATCAACACGCACCCTGTTACCCGGTTAATGATCCGCCCGGATCGCGGGTTGGCGAACCATTCGCCCATCATGCCGGAACAGTAACCAACCACGCTGAACCAGCACCCGCCAATGATCGCAATCGACAGGCCGAGCACGATCACCTGCCCCGCCTGGTGATCGCCCCCCGTGACGAACTGCGGGACGAACGCCAGAAAGGTCAGCAGCGCCTTCGGGTTGAGCAGATTGGTCAGAATGCCCTGCCGCAGAATGGCCCCGGATCGCATTTCCAGCGCCTGTCCTTCTGCCGACAGAGCCGCCGCTAAAATTCCCTGGCTGCGCCACGATTTTACCCCAAGATAGCCCAGGTAGGCCGCCCCCAGATAACGAGCCAGATCAAAACCGAGGGGGGAGGCCATGATCAGCGCGGTTAATCCCAGCGCCGCCAGCAGCGTATGGCACAGCAGCCCTGTACTGATCCCCAACGCCGACAACATCCCGGCCCAGCGCCCGCGCGAGATGCCCTGCGTGATCACGTAGATAAAATCCGGTCCGGGCGAAATGATGAGCAGCAGGCTGCCCGCCAGAAACATGCTCCATGACGTGGTCATAATCGATCCTCCATGTGAGTAGTATAAGGAAACGCGCGGGCGGCGTCTTGTATGTTATTGACCTACTCTGGGCCAACATTCTTGTATAATGATGGCAGGAGGAACATCATGAGACTGTCCGTTGACCTGCCAGCAGCCGAGATCGCTGCCTTCTGCCGCCGCTGGAACATCATCGAACTATCCTTGTTTGGCTCTGTGCTGCGCGACGACTTTGGCCCAGACAGTGATATCGACGTGCTGGTGACATTTGGTCCTGGCAGCCCGCGCACACTATCCGCGGCTGCGCAGATGCAAGATGAAATTGAGGCGATCTTTGGGCGGAAGGTTGATCTGATTGACCGGCAGAGTATTGAGCGCAGCGCGAATTATCTCCGCCGCAAAGCTATCCTGAACTCGGCAAGGATTGTTTACGAGTAAACGGCAGTTCGTTTAGCGACCCTATGAACACACACGGCACTCGCCCGGCGCTGCTGCTCCTGATCCTGCTGATCAGCGGCTGCTCCTCGACATCACAGAAATCGCAGCAGGCCGCGCCGCAGACGACGATTCCGCCAACGGTGCAGGCAGCGGCTGCGACCCGTACAGCCCCGCGTGCATCGGTCCCAACACGCACGCCGAGTCCTACTCGGACCCCCAGCAAAACCGCGAGTCCAACCGAAACACCGACGCCCACGCAGACGCTCAGCCCCACCCGCACACCGAGTCCGACGCGGACGCCAACCCTACCGCCGACTCCCACGCGCACGCCGATCCCACCCGGACCCCCAGCCCAACCCACACGCCGAGTCCGACCCCTCTGCCGCGCGTCGTCGTCAGCAGCAGCGTTGGAGCCTACGTACGCACCGGGCCGGATGTCCGCTACGATATCGCCGGAATCGTGGACGCCAACGAGTCATTTATCGCGCTGGCCTATGCGGATGATCCGGCGGATGGCAGCGTGTGGTATCTGATCGAACTGGACGACGGCACGCTCGCCTGGATATCCGGCTGGGTTGTCGCCCTCGATGCACAGACCGATCCCGCCGCCATCGCGCTGGCGGTCACAATCCCACCCAGCCCAACACCGACCTTCACCCTCACGCCGTCGCCCACGCTGACCGCCTCCCCCACACCGACTCTGGTGCCGGGCGCAAATGCGCGTGTCCGCCATGCCGATGGCGCGCCGCTGTGGGCCGGGCCGGGAACCAGCTACACCCTGCTCTCCACTCTGCCCGATTATTTGCCGCTCTACGTCACCGGGCGCAGCGGCGATCTGCGCTGGCTGGAAGTGATGACTTTCGACGGGCGCGAAGGTTGGGTCGAGACGATCCGGATCAACGTCCTGGGCGCGAATCTGGCTGCTCTGCCCGTCCACCTGGGGCCTCCTGCCACGTCGACGCCGCCGCCCAGCCGCCTGATGGCCTCCGATGTGCTCGTCACGGCGCGGGACATCTTCGCGCGCGGCCAGCAGATGGGCAACAACGCCGGGACGTTTATCGTCATTGGCGACAGTACCAGCGCCGGGACTGACCAGCTTCTGCCTATTTACTGCTCATTCGCCTGGGGCAATTACAACCTGGGGTCTTACCCGGAACTGCGCAGCACGATTGATTTCTTCCAGGGATCGTTCTGCGCAAAAAACATGACGGCTCAATCGGGCTTCCCATCGGGGGCGGTGCTTGACGCGACGTGGTCCAATCCAACTGTCTGCCTGCCAAACGAAAACCCGTTGGACTGCGAACTGCGCCTCAGGAGACCGGGTCTTGCGATCATCTACCTGGGATTTATGAACGTGCGCACCGATACGGTTGCCTATTACGCACCCAATATGGATACAATCGTGCAGACACTCATGCGCCAGGGCGTGATCCCGGTGCTGACGACGCTCTCGACCCGCGATGATGTGATGGCTGGCTCCGGTTATGCGGACGCGATATGGAGCATCAACCAGACCATCCGCGACACGGCAGCCCGCTACCATGTGCCGCTGATTGACTTTCAAACAGCGGCCCGCGCCCTGCCCAACCAGGGCTGCATGGAAGATGGCTTCCATCTTTCCTTCCGTGTCGATGGCGCGACGAGCTTTGCCGGGGATCAGGCGATCTACGGGAAAGACCTGCGCGAATTGATGACACTGCAAATGCTCTACGATATCCAGACATCCGTGATGGGACATTAATATGCTCAAAGACTTAGTTTGCCGAAACCGCAGTTACCGCCGCTTTGACCAAACTCATGCTATTGACCCGACCACCCTGTGCGATCTGGTGGATATGGCGCGGCTGGTCGGATCGGGCATGAATTTTCAGCCCCTGCGCTATATCGCCTCTGCCGATCCCGCCGCCAATGCCACCATATTTAAGCAGTTGACCTGGGCCAAATATCTGGAGGGCTGGGGCGGCCCCGCCGAAGGAGAGCGCCCAACCGCCTATATCATCATTCTGGGCGACAGCACGATCAAACCGCACGTCAACACCAGCGCCAACACCGATCTGGGCATTGCCGCGCAGACGATCCTGTTGGGCGCAGCCGAACGAGGACTGGGCGGCTGTATGGTCGGCTCCGTCAATCGAAACGGTCTGCGCGCCGATCTTCAGATCGATGAGCGCTACGAGATTCTGCTGGTAGTGGCGCTCGGCAAACCCGCCGAAACCGTCGTCGTCGATCCCATTGGCGCGGATGGCAGCGTCCGCTACTGGCGCGACGAATACCATGTGCATCACGTTCCCAAGCGCGCCCTGGCAGATATTCTCATCAAGGTGATCCCATGAGCGGAAAAATCTGCCTGGTGACGGGCGCAACGGACGGCATCGGCAAGGTAACGGCGCGGGTATTGGCGGAACGCGGCTGGACAGTGATCGGTGTGGGGCGCAATCCCGCCAAGATCGAAGCGACTCTACGGGAGATCGGCAAAACGTCTGGCTCTCTCGAATTTATGACGGCGGACCTATCCTCCCTGGCGGAGATTCGCGCGCTGGCAGACGCGTTTAAAGCCAAATATGATCGCCTGGATGTCCTGGTCAACAATGCCGGGGCCTTGTTCAAAACGTACCGCGAGTCCGTGGACGGCATCGAGATGACGTTCGCGCTCAACCATCTCAGCTACTTTCTGCTGACCACGCTTCTGCTCGACACGATCATCGCCAGCTCCCCGGCCCGCATCATTAATGTGGCCTCCGACGCGCACGGCGGCAGCACGATCCACTTTGACGATCTCGGCCACAAACAGCATTACGATGGCTGGGCGACCTACGGCGCGTCGAAGCTGGCCAATATCCTGTTCACCTATGAACTGGCGCGGCGGCTGGTGGGGACAGGTGTCACGGTGAATGCCGTGCATCCCGGCTTTGTCGATACGAACTTCGCGAATGCCGCCGGGCTGAATATGCGCGGCCCGCTGACCCCCGAAGAGGGCGCGGATACGCAGATCTGGCTGGCGACATCAAATGAGGTAGATGGCGTGACGGGCAGCTATTTCGTGCGGCGGCGCGATACCCGCTCCTCGGATGTGTCCTATGATCAAGCTGTCGCCCGCCGCCTGTGGGACGTCAGTGAACAAATGGTGAAGGAATCTTAAAGTTTCGTAATGTTTTCGCCCCAGGTATAAATAACTTGGGATGGAGCTACATTTTCCTCCATCCCAATATTTCCTAATTTTGTTTAAGCGCGATACGTCTTTAGTCTCTTCTCCCATCAGCAGGATATAGTGCAATTAGAATATATCCAAGTGTTCTCGAGTAATGGTGGTCCCATTCTTTCTGATTAACGTGCTCCTGAGCAATAAACGCTAGTTCTGTAGTTCCATGATATGAAAACTCTGTTCGTCCATTTTTCCACACACTACCAGAGAGTTTGCACTGTGAAATCGCAAGCGAATATATCTGACCTAATTGTAGTTTTCCTGGTGAAAAAACAGCTACTGGCTTAAAAACCCCTTGATAGTTTAATGGAACACGGGGATCCCAGTATTTACCGTTCACAAATTCATAAGAATATATATTGTCCCTTTCGCTGATAACCTTTATTTTAAAGAAGATAGTTTCATCAGGAGATATTTCCTCACAGGTTCCAAAACCGTAGTAAAGAAGAGCTGATCTTTCGAAACTTGACTGTATATGCCCTTCGCGTCGTTCTTGACCATAACCAGCAACAACCGCTATCGCGCCACTGTGTTGAGCTTTATATATATACTCGTCAGTTATTCTTTTTGATTCGCGCATCAGTTTAGTTAGGCCAGTTTCTTTTGCTTTCTGTTGTCGTAGAACTTCCTCTTTCGCTTTTTGATCACTAGCGACAGAAACAATTATAGGAAGAACAATAAGGGCACCGACTACAACTACTACAACCAAAGCGAATGTACTCATATTTTTTTACCTCCGGTGGAGAGAGCAGAACAGACCATTTCTTTCTCTTGCTTTTTTCTCCGCTTTTCTTTGCGCTCTCCGCGGTGAAAAATTTTTGCCCTTGTTTTTACCCCAACTGCGCCTGCCGCTGGTAGGTAATAAACCGGGCGATCTCGCGGTCCGCCAGATCGCGCGGGGGCGTGACCACATAATAACCGTTCGCCCAGAGCGGCACGGAGCCGTCCGTTACATCGGGGAACACCTCCGCGCAGCGCGCCGTCGTCTCATCCATCAGCCACTGGATCGCCTGATCGGGCAGTGTTTTGATCGGCACATGGATCGTTAGCTGCACGGTGTCGCTCGGCACGTCCACGGAATTGACATCCCACGCCTGCGACGCGGCAAGTTCCCTAATCCAAGCGATCAGCGCCTCCGCCAATTCCCCGATCAATTCCAGGCTGGGATCATACGGCAGCCACAGACAGGTATAAGCGGCATAGGGCGTATTGGGCCGCACCACATCAGGCGGGGGTTCAGTCTCCATGCGACGATCCGCCAGATGATCGGCTACCGCGCCATACAACCCTTCCGGCGGGCGCATATCGGTCGGACGGCTGGGACTGGTCGCTGCCGCCTCGGATTCTTCGGGGAAATCACGATCCGCCGCTGGTTCTTCGGGGACCAGAGCAAGCGACTGGCTGAGCCGGGACGCCTGCCGCCGGATGGTGTGAACAGGCGTATCGGCACCAAAAAGCATGCTCAGGAACAAATCCTCTTCAACCATCGTGCTGTACAACAAAAATTCACCCAGGTCCGGCAGCGTGATAAACCGGATCAGCGCATTCGATGTGTTGGTGCTGGTCTGCCATGCGGTCTCGATCACCTGGAACAGGCGCTGCGAGGCGGGTATGGTCAGATTTCCCGCCTGGGCCAGCGGCATAC
Source organism: uncultured Chloroflexia bacterium (assembly GCA_963753545.1). Classification (GTDB taxonomy): domain Bacteria; phylum Chloroflexota; class Anaerolineae; order Aggregatilineales; family Aggregatilineaceae; genus CAVWCQ01. The sequence continues at coordinate 1,029,186 of CAVWCQ010000008.1, read as the reverse complement.
CCGGTTGGGACAATACGACCGCCTGCGCCGAGCTTTCCAGCGCGAACTGAGTCAACTGCACGGCGATATGGGCCAGTGTGTCAGGTTCCGGCTCCGGCTCTGGTTCCTCTGGCACATCCTCCTGAAAATCCCCGCTCAGCAAGCGCGCCGCCGTCTCGACGGGCATAGCGACCAGGGAGTTGTCATCCAGGGATGGCACTTCAAGTGGCGGAAGGTCCGGTTCGCCCCCTGGCTGCACTTCCATTGGTAGATCGGCCAGCGCCAGCAGGTCCTCCATCGACAGCAGTGATTCCCGCACGCCTTCCAATGGCGGTGAGTCCTGTAACTCTTCCACCTCTGGCGGGATGGCAAGCTCGTCGGGGACGGCGAGATCACTGTCATCGTAGGCGGGCTGTTCCTCGTCACTGAGGCGGGGCAGCCCGGCCCGTGTCGTATCGGTTTCCTGAAACGGCACGCGCGCGATCTCGTCCAGAATGGCCTGCGAGGGGCGTGTATCTTCCGGCATAAAATCGGGATCCATCGTAAATGGGCTGCTGCTTGGCGGCGGGCCTTCCAGCCGGTCAAACATATTGGCCATCTTCTCTGCCATTTTTTCCTGCTGCTGCTGTTCCCACGAGGGCAGCGGTTTCAGGTGGGGCTGTCCGGGCGTGTCGGGCAAATGTCCTTCGATCTGAGACAGCAAATCGGTCAAAGAAACGCCGCCGCTGTCTTCCAGGTCCGTAATCGCGTTCAGGGCAGCGGTTGCAGGGAAGCCAGACGAGTCTTCCAGGGTGATAGGCGGCTCGTCGACCGCATGTCGCGGCGACACATTTTCAGACTCATAGGCCGTGCGCCATTCCGCGTCTTCCACGTCCAGGTGATCACGCGCGCCCTCGCCCCCCTCCGATGCAGGGGTGCGGCCTTCCGTATCGTATGTCGGTTCAGCGTATTCGGATTCGTCCACAGGCTCGCCCGCCAACGCGGCAAGCACGCCCTCGAATGACGGATCGAACAGGTCGTTGATCGCGTCGCCAATGGTCGCCTCATCGAGCGGCTCCGCATTGGGCGTGCCCGCAGACGTGCCAACAGGTGGGGTGAGTGGCGCACCGCGCCGGATCGCGTCCAGCACATAATCGAGCGCGTTATCAATCACGTTCAGATAATTACCGGGCGGCATCTCCTCTTCCGGCGTATCCGCCGCCAGCGAGTTCAGCAGTTCGTCCAGCGATGCGCGTCCTGTCCGCTTAACCCCTGGGCTGCTCAGTGAGTCCACCAGATTTTGAAACGCGCGATCATCCGGGGTCGGGTTCACTTCTTCACGCGGGTGCTGAGTGATGGCATCCAGTACATCGCCAAATTCATCGTCCAGCGTGGACGTGTCCCCCAGCGTGGAGGTCTGATCAACATCCTGCCATTCAACCGTGTGCGTTTGCTCAGGCGGTTCTGGCTCCGCCAGCCGCCGGGTTGCCGATGGCGAAACTGGGCGGTCTTCAGCCAGATCACTCGTATCGGGGCGGCGTCTTAACCGGGCCAGGACGCTCCGCACGTAGGGGATCAGATCGCGGGCGGAAAACGGTTTGGTAATCGCTCCCTGCACATCCAGGTAGCGGACCCGCTCCTGGTGTTCGGGGGTACGCGGAGCGACAATCAGCGGCAGATGGGGCTGGATGGCGCGCAGGACGGAGATCATCTCCATCATGTCCATGTCTGGCACATCGAAGCCGACCACTGCGATGTCATGGTTCTGGCGGCGCAGCATATCCTGGGCAGCCAGGCCGTGGGCTGACACGGTAACGGCAAACTCGCCCGTGTTTTCCAGCGCCTGCTTGATGCTCACGATAAACGGAATATCCGGGTCGATTAACAAAACGCGAATAGCCATGCCCACCACCCTGCTCAACGATTCATCTACCTGAATTGTACTTCGACGCGAACAGCGAGGCAATGTCGTGGCTTTCTGTGCTAGACTTCATTAAACTTTGCTACAGATGTAGGGGACTGGATTTTTTATTTAGATGAGCAAGAGACGGCGAGACATGCACATGCGACTAAACAGCTTCCGGGTGAGGATTGCCCTCATTGTGATGCTGCTGTTTCTGCCCACGTTTGTGCTGGTCCTTCAAACCGCCGAGGAGCAGCGCGCCCTCGCCATTGAGAAAGGCAGAAGCGATGCCCTCGCGCTTACCAATGACATCGCCGCCGATAACGAGCAGTATATCGAGGCAGCCCGCCAACTGCTGATCGCGCTGGCCGAACTTCCCCAGGTGCGTAACAAAGAGACAGAGCCGTGCAACGGGCTGCTGGCAGCCATGTTCGAGCACTATACGAACTACGCGGGCCTGTTTGTCGTCGATACGGACACGGGGCGGAATATCTGCCGGGCACCGGACAACAGCACTCCCGTGGATAACAGCCAGTTTCCCTGGTATCAAAAAGTGCTCAGTACGGGCAGTTTTGTGGTCAGTGATTATCGGCTTGGCCCTATCTCCGGCAGACCTGTTGTAACGATGGCCATGCCTGTCACGAACGACGAGGGCCAGATCACGGCAGTTGTCGCCGCCGGGCTGTCGCTGGACTGGCTGAATACAACCATCCGCCGCAGCAGCCCGCCTGCCAATACGACGATCACGCTGACGGATAGCACGGGTGTGGTCCTGGCCCGGTATCCGGGACCAGCCAGCATGATCGGGCATCCTTACGCCAACCGCGCCATGATGCGGGCTATCACGACTCACGAACAGGGAACCATCCGCACCGACGATACCGAGCATCATACCCGCCTCTTCGGGTACACCCGCATCGGCACGGATGGGGGCGGCATCAACGTCATTGTCGGGGTGCCCGAAAATGAGATTCTGGCCGACGCGCGCTCGATCCGCGACCGCAATCTGCTCACGCTGTCGGGCCTTACGATCCTGATGGTGGCACTCGCGGCAGCGGGCAGCAGTTTTGTCACCCGGCCCATCCGCCAGTTGACGCGCGCCTGCCGTGACATGATCGCCGGGGAGATGGGCAAGCGCCCCGAACTCGATACGCCAATTGTCGAGCTTCAACACCTGCTGCGTGCCTTTAACGAGATGGCAAGCAGCGTCGAAACGCGCCTGAGGGAACGAATGAGTGACCTGGAAGCCGCCAACGAACAGCTACGCCGCGAAAATCACGAGCGGATTCAGGCCGAAACGCGAACCCAGATTTTGCAGGAAGTCACCGCTGGGCTGTCCGAAGCCGTCACCACCGAGCAGGTAGCGCGCGTTGTTGTCGAAAAGGGCTTGTTGGCAACGGGCAGTATCGTATGCCTCGTTGCCCTCCATGACCCCGCTCAGGAGGCGCTGGCACTGACCTATCATCACGCGATAGCGCCGGAACTTGTCGAACGCTTTGCGGTCATGCCGCTGACCGCCTCTTTGCCGCTGGTGGACGCCTACCGCAGCCGCGAACCGATCTGGATCGAAAGCGATCAGGAATACGCAGCCCGTTATCCGGATTTATACAGCCTGATCAGCGCCCCGGCGCGCCATTCGGTGGCTATGGCTACCCTGCCGTTAAACGTAGGCGGACACGTGATCGGCAGTATCTATGCCTCCTTTGACCGGCCCCGCACGTTCGACAAAGTCTTCCGCGTGCTGCTCTGCACCGTTGCCGACTACTGCGCCCAGGCCCTGGAACGCGCGCGCCTGTACGAAGACGAAATCCAGGCCCGCCAGGAGGCCGAAAACACGACAAACCAAATCGCCCGGCTTTATTCGCTGGCGGCGGCGCTCTCCGACACGCTGACTCAGGAGCAGGTGGCTCAGCTTGTGGTCGAACAGGGTGTCCTCACCCTGGGCGCGACAGCCGGAACCTTTAGCAGGCTGGACGAAGGCGGACAAACCTTCACCCTTCTCCAAATAACAGGAGGTCTCCTACCCGCCGAAAGGCTGCAAGAGTGGCACAACTTCCCGCTTGATCCAACGTTTCCATTAACCGACGTCGTCCAGAAAAAGCAGTCATTCTGGTTCTCATCATCAGAAGATTTCATCACCCGCTACCCATCGATGTCCGAGTTCAAAGATATCTACCCAGGCGGCGCGGTTTTTCTGCCGCTCATCGTGGAGGGCGAGTTGATTGGCGCGCTCAGTTTCGCGTTCACTGTTCCCCGGCAATTTACGAACGAAGATCACGTGTTTATGATGGCCCTCACCCAGCAGGGCGCGCAGGCATTCGAGCGGACCCGTCTCGCCGAAAAATCCAGGATGGCCGCCGCCCACGAAGAACGGCAGCGCCTCGCCCGCGATCTGCATGATGCTGTCAGCCAGACGCTCTTTTCGTCCACGACGATAGCCGAAGCGCTGCCCCGCCAGTGGGAGCGCAACCCGGAGCGGACCCTCGATTTGCTGAAACAGGTGGTGATCCTCAACCGCGCCGCGATGGCCGAGATGCGCACCCTGCTGCTCGAACTGCGCCCCGAGACCATCCAGAAGACTGAACTGAAAGTGCTGCTCCGCCAGTTGTTGGATGCAGCGACAGGCCGCAAACACATCAAGGCGGACCTCATTTTTGAAGGTGATCCCGAGCTATTGCTGCCGCCCGATGTCCACATGACCTTTTACCGCATCGCCCAGGAAAGCATCAATAACATCCTCAAACACAGTCAGGCCCAGCAGATCATGGTCGAACTGCAACAGACCCCGGCTCGTGTCCTTCTCACGGTGAGCGACAATGGCTGCGGGTTCGACATGGCGCAGAACTCCGCAGGTTTGGGACTGCACAGCATGCGTGAGCGGGCGGAATCGATTGGCGCGGCTATGGAGATTCACAGCCAGCCCAACAATGGAACCTCGATCCATGTGACGTGGCTCGCCCCAGCCTAGCCAATACGGCTCCTCAAGTACCCTCTCGTTAATCCTCATCTTAAGGCATGTATAGATATTTTTTACTCTTTTTCAATGGGGCTTTTATTAAATCAGGCAAACTTGCGCTTACAATTAATATTAGTTGCTTTCTAAAGTCCTTACCCTGGCGGGGGAAATCTCAAATGAAAATAAAACATATTTCACCTTCCAACCCTTCAACCTGAATCCACTTTTCCTAAGACCCAAAAAACTTTCTGCACGCCAGATTCTTCGCCTTTGTTTGGTACGCTTCAGGAGAACACCATGAACCGCTTGAACTCATCTTCTAATAGTTGGAGTGTTGATTTTTCAGCACTGCTTTTATCTCACGGTCAGGTCCAGGCCGCGACCTTTACCAACAGCGCTTTCATCACCATCAATGACAGAGCGAACGCCTCGCCTTACCCTTCGACGATCAGCGTCTCCGGGATGGTGGGCAGCATCACCAAGGTGACGGTCACGCTCAATGGATTGACCATACTTATGTTGGAGACATCGACATGGTGTTGGTAGGCCCCGGCGGCCAGGCATCGGTGCTGATGTCGGACGTGGGGGGTGCTGATGTCTGTTTCCAATCTCACGTTTACCCTGGATCAGGCGGGTGCCTTTCTCCCTCCCGATCACCGCTTGCTAACGGCGGAACATACCAGCCGCGCGACAGCACCAGCACAGCCAAATGTGCGCGCCGGACTCCTACCCAGCACCCGGTCCGGCCTCCATCCCGACGGCCGACTTAAATAACTTCAACGGGCTGAGCGGGTCGAGCGTCAATGGGACATGGAGGTTGTTCATTGTTGATGACTGCACGAGCAACACGGCTGGCGTCAGATTGGCATCGGTAGCCTATCCGGCTGGAGTCTAAACATTACGACCGCTGGTGTCGCGCCGAGTTTCACCAGCCCCGTGCCACCCGGCGGCACGGTCGGAGTGGCCTACTCGCACACCTATACCGCCAGCGGCACCACGCCGGTCACCTTCAGCCTGACTTCCGGCACTCTGCCGCCTGGTCTGACTCTCACCTCCGGTGGCCTGTTGAGCGGCTCGCCCACGACGGCTGGGAACTACACCGGCGTGGTCACAGCCAGCAACGGCGTCTTACCGAACGCTACTCAGGCATTCGACATCACGATCGGTTCGGCCTCCGGCGCTCCAACGATTACCAGCCCTGCGCCGTCCGGCGGCACGGTCGGAGTGGCCTACTCGCATACCTATACCGCCAGCGGCACCGCGCCGATCACCTTCAGCCTGACTTCCGGCAGTCTGCCGCCCGGTCTGACACTCGCCCCCACTGGCGGGTTAGGCGGCACACCGACGACGGTCGGGAACTACAGCGGCGTGGTCACAGCCAGCAACGGCGTCTTACCCAACGCTACTCAGCCATTCAACATCACGATCAGTACTGCTTCCGCACCTCCGGCGACTGCCCCGGCAACAACCAGCAGCGCCTACGTGCCGACGGCTGCCGATCATGCACGGGCTCAGGCTCCGCTGTGCTCAGATGTCAGCGGCACAACCAGTGCGATCATCCGGGCGTTGGTCCCTCCTGGAGCCGTGACCGATGGCAGCGTTTTCTGCCGGGTTCTGGCCGAAAATGGCAGCTTCCTGGTGAATCCGGCGCAGATCGGCAACGCGCAGGCACTTGCCCAGCCGGTGACGCAGGCCGTGGACGTGTTCGGGCTGCTGCACAACGGAACCTCTCAGGCGCGCTTCAGCAGTTCGGTGCAGGTCTGCTTGCAGGGCAGTGGTCTGTTCCTGTTCCTGGACGCCACCGCCTCGCCGCGGTCCTTGTCTCAGATTCCCGCGTGGCTGGATGGAGGCTACACCTGTGCGAACATTCCCAACGCAGGCACGGCACTGCTGGTGCAGGGGGCCGCGCCGAGCGCTTCCGCTCCTGTCGCCGCTGCGTCAGCCCAGGCGCTTGGAAACTGCATGGTGACCACGCTCCATATCGTCAACCTGCGCACTGGGGCGGACGGCAACAGTACGATCCTAAAAATGGTGCCCTACAACGTGACACTGACCGCTTTCCAGCACCAGGGGGATTGGTTCAACGTCGATTACCTGGGTTTGCGGGGCTGGGTCAACGCGGCTTTTGTCGCTCCCAACGGTACCTGTGGCTAGCCGAAAAAACCTTGCCCCTCAGTCATGTATCATCCCGAATTTTGCAAGGTAAAAAGTCGGGGATGGCGGATGAGCAAGCCGCAAACGGACTAGAATAGAACGAAGACGGCAAAGTGGTACCGAGGCTCTCGGTACTGCTTTGCCCGGTTTTTTGCCAGCAAGGGAGCGACCTCCCAACCGATATCCCCGCTTTGCGCCGCCGTTCGAATGACGAGCCGTCGCACGGCTCCACTACTCGCTTTGCTCCTGAGGAAAGTTGAACTACAATGCAAGCAGAAACCCAACCACCACACCCATCCAGGAGCAAATTAGGTATGGCTAAACGTGCTGCTCTGTTTCGCCCTGTTGCAGTGGTCGTTCTGGCCCTGTTGGGCGGGGCGCTGGCCTGCAATTTGCGCGTGAATCCAGATAAGCAGGCTCAGAATGAGGCGGAACTGCCTAACGTGACCATTCTCGACCCTGCCGAAGGAACACGCGTCAACAAGGGCCAGGATGTCCTGGTAAAAGCCAGGGCGGTCAGTTCAACCGGGGTTACACTGGTCGAACTGCTGGTAAACGGTGTCCGCGTCGACAGCCAGATTCCCGCCGACGCGCTCAGCCTCAAGGCGCTCGATGTCGTGCTCGACTATAAAGCGGATCAGGCCGGGATCATTACGCTCGGCGTGCGCGCCTACAGTAATGGAGCGATGGGCCAGACCGTCCAGCGCACCATCACCGTGATCGATCCACTCAATCCCGGACAGGGCACCACTACGGGTACGGGCACGCCCTTCCCCACAGCCCGTCCCGGCCCCACCTTCACACCCAACCCACTCTGCCGGGCGCGTATCAATACAGGCTTGAACTTCCGCAAGGGTCCGGGCACCGATTATGCGGTTATTTCAACTTTTGCCGCCGGGCTGGAACTCCCCATCGCGGGGTATTCGGACCGCTCCGATGGGCGCTGGTGGCAGATTGCTTCCGGCGGACAGTACGGCTGGATCAGCGCCGCCTATACGACGCAGTTGGGCGATTGCAGCCTGATTCGCCCCGCTGCCGCGCCAGCCTCTCCCACGCCGATCCCCACCGCCACGCCGCTGCCTACCGTACCGGGCATCACATCCACGCCGACCCTGCCCGATCTGGTCTTCAGCATGTTTGAAGGCGTGACCGATCTGACACTTGGCATCGACGGTACAGCCCAGGCAACCTATATCATTCGCGTGAAGAACCAGGGCGGGCAGATGTCCGGCCAGTTCGTCATGGCGGTTGCCCTGCCCAGCGGCGATATTAATACCTTCGACGTGCCGGGACTCAACCCCGGTCAGGAATTCCAGGTTCCCAGCACCGGGCTGAACATCACCTATAACAAGCCGGGCGCGACTCGCCTCCTGCTGACGGTTGACTTCAACAACGTCGTCGCTGAAAGCAACGAAGGCAACAACCAGACTTACAAGGATATCGTGGTTAATCCCGCGCCAGCGACACAGGCCCCCCAGACGAATAACAGTGAAGCCATACCGCCTGTTGAACAGGTGGCTCAAGGCGGTGGCCCGGATGCCGCTGTCGCCCTGGCTGGTGCCCTGCAATCAGCAGAGGTTGGTATCAGCGGGGAACCGGCTCAGATTGCGGTCTGGCAGGGACACACAGGTAAGGTTGCGGGGCTGAGTTTCAGCCCCGCAGGTTCCTATATCGCCTCTGCCAGTCTGGATGGCACGGCGCGCCTGTGGAGCATCGACACCGGGATCGAGCAACTGATCCTGGTCGGGCACACGGATCGCGTCGTTTCCGTCGATTTCAGCGGCGATGGCTCCTATGTGGTCTCCGGCAGTTGGGACGGCACGGCGCGGGTGTGGGATGTCGCGTCAGGCGCGGAAGTCGCTCGTTTTGATCATGGGGCCGAAGTCAATGCGGTTGCCTTCAGCCCCGGGGGAACCCTCATCGCAACAGGCGGGGATGATGGCCGCGTGGTCATCTGGCAGGTATCCGATCAGAGCAAACTCTGGGAATTTTACGCCTATGGTCCGGTGAGCGGCGTTGCCCTGCCCACCGACGATCTGCTGATCGTGGCCAGCCGATCCAGCAACTGCGCCAACGGTGACGGTGCGCTGGAACGGTACGAACTGACCAATGGAACATTAGTTGATTTTTTTGAAGGTCACAGCAAGTCCATCCAGGCCCTGGCGATCAATTATGGCGGGACGATCATCGCCGGGAGTGGGCAGGCCCAGTTGTGCGCGGGCGATCAGGTTATCTGGGTCTGGGATGGGACGGGCACGCTGCTCCAAACCCTGGATCAAGGGTCCGTTGCGCCCATTGCCCTCGCTCTGAATCCAATGGGCAGTCTGCTCGCAGCCAGCAGCGCCGATGGCAGCGTTCGCCTGTGGGATGTGGCGGCGGGAACCCAGCTTTATGTACTCACCGGGCACAATGGCGAAGCTTCCAGCGTCGCGTTCAGCCCCGATAGCACGATTCTCGCCAGCGGTGGCGCGGATAACACCGTCCGGCTGTGGGCCGGGTTTTAATTAGGTTTTTTTTCATGGACAAGACGACATACTTAAATTAGACTCTAGTTAGGAATGAGGGATAGTAAACGAGATGACGACCAACTCCGCTTCTTTTTCGGCACGCCTGGCGCTGCTCCTGATTGTGTTGATGGTGGCAAGCCTCGCCTGCACGATTGAGTTTAGTAAAGACGGTCAGAACCGTTCGCCTGACGGCGAATACGACCCCGGCGGAGGGGGCAGTAATCAGATCGCGTCTGGTCGCGTCCCGAATATCTCGATCCGCGAACCGCTCGATGGGCAGCAGGTCCCAGTCGGCGAGCGGGTGGATATTGTGGTCGACAGCGACAGCCGCGTAACCGGGTTCCAACTGAATGTGGGCGGGCAGGTCCGCAGCACCATCGCCATGCCCGGTGATCAGATTGGCCCCGTAACAGCCATCCTCACCTGGACACCAGATCGCCAGACAGCCTACACACTCGAAGTGTACGGGCTTAACGGCACGCTGATCAGCGCCCCGGCAACGCTTACCCTCAATGCGGTTCCCGGCGGAACCTCTGGAGAGTCCGGCGGGGGGGCGGGATGTTCCGGGCGGGTCATGGTCTCCGAACTGAATTTCCGCAGCGGCCCCGGCACATCGACGCAAAAGGTCGGCCAGTTCGACGCGGGCGAAACCGTCACCGTCATCGGGCGCAATGCGGATACAAGCTGGTATAAGATTCAGCGAGCGAATGCGCAGCAGGCATGGGTCATCAACAACGCACAGTGGTTCACCGTCGAGGGGACCTCATGCGGCAGCGTCCCCGTAACTGAGTCGTGAGTCCGTTCGTTGAGACGGATGCGTAAGCCCGATAAAGTCCCTTTCGTGGACTTTTTCTTTTCTAGTCGGAGCGTTTTCAACCTACACCGACAGAACGCGCCGTGAGCCTGCTTTCAGGAAATAGCGCTGTGCGGTGTCTGCGCCCCAGGTTCAAACCTGGGTCTATGAGAGAAACCTGTAAGCCCGCTAAAGGGGCTGCAAAGAGTCCCTTTAGGACTTTTTGCTCTCATAGCCTACGGGTTTTAACCCTCGGCAATCCGGCGGCGACGTAGCACGCCATTTTCATCCTGTTGCTGCGCGGGGGTGTTTCCTGTTTTTCTTTTTCTCCTTCCCTCTCCGCGGTAAATTTTTTGTCTTGCTTTTTCGCATTCATCTCTGCCCAAACAAGGCAAGCCCCCGGCTTTACGGGGGCGAGTAATGTGTTCTTCGATGACTGCGTGCGCGGCGCTACCTAGTCAATGGGTTCCTTATAAACCACGTATCGCCCGATATCATCACCCTTGGCGATGCAGTTCATGATATCGACCTTAAATTCATGGCCGCCCGAAACCCAGCGCAAGCCTTCTTGCAGCAGACCCTGCCCTACATAACACACCGGGCGATCTGCCTTTCGATTCCAGCACATCGGGCAGCGCTCCAATGTGTAGATGTACTTGTCACCCTCTTCAATCACGTTGGATATCTGATCGGAGAATTGGGTGAAGATGTTCGCCATCGCGGGCAGGCCGATCTTCAGCTTGGCCGCCAGCGGCAGCACCTTAAAGGCGAGGTCGCCTACCCCAGCCAGCGCGCCAAAACCGCGCAGCGCGTCGGCAAAGGTCGCCCTGCCCGCGCGTAATGCCAGACCGCGGCCACCACGCGGCCCATACATCTCTTCCAGCGCCGTACAAAGGGCAGTAAAGTAGGCGAAATCAAATTCCTTTTCGAGATTATCAGGTGGATAGTTATTAATGAGATCGGACAAACCCGCAAGGTGAAGAATTGCGTTTAAACCATTCTTCCCCATCACTTCTTCAAGCGCTTCAATCGTAATGCGGGCAAATTTGTTAGGATAATAAAAACCGCTTTTTTCTGGTGGCATTGTGCCTGATCCTCCAATCGATGAGATGTGCCTGACCATTGCTGGTGGATGCCGGGTCAGGGGGTGCGCCGCACGGCAGAAGGAACGGCGATCCACTGGTCCCAGTATACGCCAAAATAGTCATTGTGCCACTGGTTCAACCAACTCAGCGTGTGTACCCGTACTATGCGTTGTTATGCGCCAGTTGTCAAGTCTCGATCTGTAAGGATCGATCCCTTTAGTACCCCAATCATTATTATATGGAAATTGGGACATTTGGCGAATTGCTTGAAGTGCCATCCCTAGAGTACGATTATACAGAAGATTGACTTTGGATTAAGCTACGATCAAGCCGTTATATGTTTATTCGTTACTACCACCCCGAAGATGATCCTGCTCTGATGGAATTGGAGCGCCTGTGCCCGCGTGGGTTACAGGAGCCATTTGTCCACTACCGGCGGCGTTTTATTGATCGCGCCATGATCTTTTCCGATCATCAACTGCTGGTCGCTGAAGAAAACAGCGTGATCATTGGGACGGGTGCGGTTTGCGTCAAACGGACACAGATCGGCGGCTGTCCGGTCTCGCTTGGTTATATCTTCGATATCCGCACCCATCCGGCAGTCCGGCGGCGCGGTATCGGGCAGGCGCTGGTCGAGGCGATGGAGGATTATCTCCTGGAACGTGACATTGACGGCGCGTACGGGCACATCGTCGCTTCCAATGTGGGTTCACTGCGCCTCTTTGAAAAGCTCGGCTACCAGCGGTTGCGCCAACTGCTCTACCTGACCTTCCAGCCTTTCCCGATGCTCGACTTTCCCGACTGGATGCCGCGCCACTATGACGATCACGTTGCGGAGCATGATCTGATCGATGCCGTACACAGCTCCCGCGATCTTTATGTGCCCGATGTGGCGGAACGGGTGAAGAATTTTGGCTTCCAGCGCTGGTCGGTGGATATGGGCGCGGCGCGCTTCGCCGGGATGAGCCTCTTCGACCAGAGTCATGTTTTCCAGCAGTGGCCTGCGCACCTGCCCTTTCCCACCGAGGAAGAGATGCAGACGCGGGGCAACAAAACCTACCGTCTCTTTGACGAAGTAGGCATCCACACCCCGCAGTTGCTGCAATCCGTCTTTGATACCCTGCGCGATGTCGCCGTTGCCGAAAACGTGAACAAACTGACCATGATCCTGGACCGCATGGATCGCGTGCCCACGTTTTTGTTTCCGAAGCCTACCAGCAGTTGGATTATTGGATGGTCTTTAGGTCGCTCAAGTCCGGCTGGACCCCCGAATGGCAGGACGGCCCCATCTACGTCGACGCGCGGGAGTTGTGAAACAACCCGCACGGCGACTGTAGCCTAACGATTTAAGCCGTTCTTTTTGAGGGGGCGAGGTTCACCACCACCGCCACCAGGGGCGCCCATTCCGCTGATCATCCGGGCAGTCGAAGTGCTGGCAGAGTTGTTCGTTCAACGACGCAGGCAAACGGTTGCCGCGCCTGCCCCGCATATCCACCATCGGAATGTTCACCAGCCGCGCCCAGGGGTCGCCGTTGCGCAGCACCGCGATGATCGGCTTGCCATACTCCTCCACCAGGTTAAGTTCCTCCGCCACCCACTCCGATTGGCGCGCCGCAGGTGACAGCACCACCAGAAATACCGTGCAGGTTTCAATCTGCCCTTCGATCAGCGTCAGCCATTCCTCGCTGGGATTCGCCTCGGCATCCATCCACACGTTGAAACGCGCTTTTTCCAGCAGTTGCCGGAGCTTGCGTGCGAAGTCGCCATCCCCGGCATCGTAGCTAATATAAAGATACGGTTGTCGCATTTGCACTCCATCATCCGTTGTGTTGATCCTCATCACACATTATCATTAAGCACCTGCCCGGTAAGCAACCAGTGGAGGCCGTGTGACCACGACATTTGAACTGCTCACCACCCCAACCGAACAGGAATTTGACCAGATTCGCCGCATCTACGAGGCGAGTTTTCCGCTCATCCACCAGAAGCCGTTTGTCGATCTGGTCAACGGCGCGCGCGACGAATCGATCACCCTCCTCGTCGTCCGTGAGGTCGCCGATAATGCCGCCAACGGCCCGGACCGGACGATCACCGGGTTCGCCACGCTGCTCCGCCTGCCCAGTACGCCCACCATGTATCTCGTCTATTTCGCGCTGGATGAAAAAACCCGCAGCCAGGGGACCGGCAGCCGCTTCTTCAACTATATGGTCGATCAGATGACGCGGCGTCTCGATGTCGATGCGCTGGTATGGGAAGTCGAAGCGCCCGAAACGACCGATTCCAAGGAAATCCACCAGCGCCGCATCCGGTTTTATGAACGGCTTGGCGCGCAGATCGTGACGGCAGCCCTCAATTATCGCATGTTCGATTTTGAGAAGGGCGAAGGTACGATCCCCCTGCGCCTGATGTGGCTCTCTCTCCCCCACCGCGCCACACCGCTGGAACGCGCCGACGTGACCGCCTGGATCCATGATATCTACGCCCTGGTCTACCAGGATACACAGTGGCTGGCCGACCAGATGATTGCCGAAATCAACGCAGCCGGAGAATAAATCGACCATGAACATGGACCAACTCGGAGCACTCGGATCGTTTCTGGGCGGGATTGGCTCACTCTTTAGCCTGCTCGGTATTCTGTTTGCCCTGTTTGAAATTCGGCGGGCGCGGCATGTGGTAGACCGCGAAACCGACTACCGGATTTATGAGATGATGCTCGATGTCGACCGCTTCTTCTTCGAGAACCCGGACATGCGCCCCTATATTTACGATGGGCAGGATCCGGGCGAGGTCTTCGAAGATACGCGCGATTACCAGCGCCTGCTCTCGGCGGTGGAATATCTGCTCGACTTCTTTGAATGTGCCTATACCCAGTTCGACCTGATGCCCGTCTACCAGCGCATCGGCTGGATACAGTATATGTCATGGATCGGCATGAACAGCCCATTCATCCAGCGTTTTCTGGAGGAGGAGCAGGAATGGTATATGCCCGCCTTTGTCCATCTGCTCCTCACCGGGGAATTTGATCCGAGCCTGGACAAAGCCGACTATAAAGGCATGTGGCGCAAGATCAACAAGGCCCACTGGCGCAACCGCCTCTCGCGCCGCGTCAATGGCCAGCGTGTCTCCCCGCCTCCCATAACGCCCACCGAATCGTAGAGGTAGGGCCGAGCGTTAGCCACCCTACCCTTTTACTTTGCTTTCCTCTGCTTTTCTTTGCGCTCTCCGCGTTCTCCGCGGTGAACCTTGCTTTTCATTTTTAATCACTGGAGGCCCATCTTGTTCCATTCCATCCCCTCAACCGTCCTGGATCGCATGCACGCCCTCGAAGCGATTGACGCCCAGGATCGCCACGATGGCACGCCCCACTTCAAGCGCCTGCGCCAGATTCCGCCCGAAACCGGGCAGTTTCTCGCCCTGTTAGCTGCCAGCGCGCCCGCCGGAATGTGGGTCGAAGTCGGCACGAGCGCAGGTTATTCGACTCTTTGGTTGGCCCTTGCCGCACGAGCCGTCGGAGCCAGGATCACGACCTTCGATCTGAATCCGGAGAAAATTGTCCTTGCGCGGGAAACATTCAAACTGGCGGGCGTGGAAGACGTGATCACCCTGGTCGAAGGCGACGCACGCCAGTATTTATCTACTCAGCAGCAGATCGCCTTCGCCTTTCTCGACGCGGAAAAAGACGTCTACGCGGATTGTTATGCCGCCATCGTGCCCAATCTCGTCAGCGGCGGGCTGTTGATCGCGGATAATGCCATCAGCCACCAGGAGCCGCTTCAGCCGTTTTTGGATCACGTATTCGCTGATCCCCGCGTCGATGCCCTGATCGTACCTATCGGCACCGGCGATCTCGTCTGCCGCAAAATATAACCACACTTGCCACTCTTCTCCCCTCTCCAGCTGCAGTCTGGAGAGGGGAGTTCAGCCGCTTTTGCTGAGCCGGGGTGAGGTGCGTTCAGCCGGGGTGAGGTGGTCGGGGATGAGGACTTATCCACCCTGATCTCCCCCAAAAACAGCCGCCCGGACCCATCCGTCGCGCTGCTGTCCGTAATCGTGTACCGCAGCGACGATACTGGATCATACAGCCCCACTGCCAACTGGTACGTGCCCGGCGCTAATCCGTCTAGAGGCAGCGATATCGTCTCGCTCCACATGCCTGCCAGCCAGTTCGCCGGGGGCAGCACCCCCGCGCCGGGCCGCACGTCGATCTGGGCCACAGGCGGCTGGTCGGGATCGGCGTACAGGTGGACAAATAGTTTGCCGTCCCGCGTCAGACTGCCATCCGAGTCCCAGGTGAAGTGCAGCGCCAGTGCTCCCGCCGCCTGCTCGAATGTCACATCCGCCAGACTCACCTTCGCCGTCCCGTCTGGCTCAACAAATCGCGCCTGGGCTTCCTGCGCCGTGCTGATCGCAGGCCAGGAACCCGCGTAAATCCAGGTGCGATACGACGTGTAGAGATTGCCCCGATCCGCCGTGATGCACAGGCGCGGATGATCGGGATTCAGCATGCCCGCCGGGATCGCGAAGGCAATCTCCACCCAGTTCCCCGGAATATCCGGAATCACCACCGTATCCATCGTCTCATTACAGCCAATCGTCAGCCGCGCCGGGGAAGCCGCATGCACCCGCAGCACGATCAGATAGCTCTGCGCCGGCTGGATAGCTGGCAGCGTGAATCGTTCGCCACCATTCAGAATCCGCCCGCCGTCCACCGCCGTGCAGTCCGAGGCATCGCCATGGACTGCATGCCGCGTAGGGCAGCCGCCGCACATCGCTCACGAACCCCGTCGAACGTGGTGCGATTCCACCACTCATAATCGACCTGTTTTTCGCTCGCACAGGTCCGCCACATCCAGCGTGCCGACCAGCGTAAACGTGCTCAGATCGATCTGCGGATTCGGCTGGCGCGGTAAATCCGGTTCCGCGTCTGGCGCGGGCCAATTGAAGCGCGATACCACCTGCACGCCCGCCGCTGCCGATGCCGTATAATGCGGCAGCGTGACCGAAAACCGCTGCAATTCGTCGCCAAACACTCCCGCCTGGATCAGAAACGGCATCCCGTGAAAGTCGGGATAAATCGCCATGTAGTCCGGGCGCTGCGCATGGTGCGCCATCGTATCGTAAAAGGTGCCCGGTCCCTGCCGCCATGCCGGACCCACGCCCTCCGTCGTCAATCCAACCACATCATACGTGGCACGATCCCCCACATAGGCCACCGCGCCCACGTCATGCACAGCGATCCGCGCATCGGCAGGCACGTTCGCGTGAATCCAGCGGGCCATGGCGATCTGCTGGTCTCGCGTCACGACGATATTTTCATAATAGCGCCCCGCGTAGTCAGGAACGCCCGGTAACGACAGCAGCCCCACCCCGATCACCAGCAGCCGCGCCGCCCAGACTTGCCTGTTTGCGATAGCGATCAGCGCCCACCCAGCCAGCGGGAACATCAGCGCCATGACGGGCATCTGGTAGCGTTTGAACTGCCAGAATCCGGTATCCAGCGTCGAGGCGGCAGCGGTCAGCGCCAGCATCCACCCACCTGCCAGCAAACCGGGCGCGATATCGTGATCCCGCCAGCTTTTCCCTCGCAAACTGGTTCGCGCCGCGATGCCCACCGCCAGAATCGCCAGCACCGATATCAGCGGCGGCACATACCAGCCCGTCACCGGACTGTGCCCGGTCAGCAGTTCGCGCCACATCCGCGTGAAAAATTCCCAGACCGTCTGGACCCGCTCGCCAAACGGGATCGTTTCGTTATAAAAATGCGATTTCACCTGCGATCCGCTGGCCGCAACCGATCCGGTCAGCAGCCAGTTGATCGCGGGTTGCAGACATGCCGCCGCGATGGGCAGCCCGATCCAGCCGCTCCACTGCCGGATTCCCGGCCTCTGCCGGGACCGGATCATCCGCCAGAGCAGCGCCGCCACGACCAGCCCCGCCACCAACGCGCCTTCGGGCCGGGTCATCGCCGCCAGACTCGCCGCCCCTGTAACATAAAAAACTGCCGCCGAAACTGTTGATCGCCTTGTAGGGGCGCTGCTTGCCGCGCCCTTTTTTGGAATACCGTATACGCATACAGCGCCAGCAGGACCATGCACACAAACAGCGCCGTCTCCATCCCGCTCAACGATGCCCAGTCCAGCGGCCCGCTGATCGCGAAACTCAGCATCATCGTCACGGCGATCAGCCGCCGTGCAGATTGTGGGAGAGAGGTTCGTGCCGCTGCGTCCCGGATCATCAGGTAGATCAGCCAGCCGCTCGCCAGCAGCGCCAGCGCCCCGATCCCCACCGCCCAATAGGCCAGCGACAGCCCCGTAAATCCGATCCGGTAGCCCGCCGCCAGCAGGGGAACATAAAGCAGGCTTGTCGCGCCTGAGGTTGGATCGTCGCCGGGGTTGTAGCGGTAAAAGTCGCCGTGCGCCATTTGCCGCGCATATTGGAAATGGATGTACGTGTCATCAAGCGGCATGAGCAGGGTCCCGTCGCTTTCGCCTGCCGACGGACCGCTGCTGGCTGCCAATCCAAGCGAGAGGTAGATCAGGCAGATCAGCCCAACGGTTACACACAGACCCGTCCAGGCGGTCAGTTCAAACGTCCATCGTCTCGAACCGTCCAATTTTCCCCCAAACCCGTAGCGTTTTTCCTTCTACTTCCCCGTCAGCAGCCCATTCTCCACCAGATAATCCTCGATCACCCTGGCCAGTACCCGGTTTCCATCGGGATTCAGATGCGAGTCGAGTGGGTAATAGACCATCCGCCCCGCCTGGATTTCCGCCTGGAATGTCGCCAGCGGATCGATACAGCGCCAGCCCCGCTCCGCGCAGACGTCCAGCAGACGCAAGCGGCCCTCACTGACCGTATCGAGGTAGTCCTGCCCCAGTGCCTCTGCCGCGTCCGCGCCATAGACTTCGTCTTTCGTAGGAATCAGCACGATCACCAGTTCCGCGCCCATCTGATCCCGCACCAACTGCTGGGCCTCGTCCAGCGCCTCGACCGTGCGCTCGAACCCGTAGCGGTTGACCGGACCCATCCGCGAACTGTAATAAGTATACGCGCCGCCGATCTGCACCGCGTGCCCCTTGACCGTGATCGTCCGTTCATCCTCGCCGCCTCGGCTGCTGTGATGATCGGTCCACCACTGCCGCAGCGTCCGGTATACCGCCGAATAATCCGCCAGCCGCCCATAATCCGGCGTGGAATCGGCGCGGGTGATCCCGTCATCCAGCGCCGCCGTATCGCCATGTAACAGCGCCAGCCCGTAATCATCGTTAAAGTCGTTGCTGTACCACTGCCACAGCACGATTTTCGGTTCCAGCGGCTTGCCGAACGTTTCCAGGATGCGCAGATGCGACAGGCTCCCCGTCGCGATCTGCCCCAGGTCCATCACGCTCCACCCCTGATCCGTGTGCAGCCGCTCCACCCAGCAGTCCTCAAATTCCGTGAAACAGACCGTGAACGAATCGCCAACCGCCGCGATATCTACAGGCCAGACCGGGGGCCGCGTCCGCATCCCAACGCGCCCATCCCACAGCCGGATCGTGTCCAGGTGAAAGCTGCCATCCGCGAAGAAAAATGTGCGGTTGTGCAGGTCGGGCTTGAGGATTTGCTGGTAATCGTTATCGGGGATCAGTGGCGGCGGCGGGACAATCGTCTCGTCATTCCAGGGCACTTCCCGCACGTTCTGGATCGCGCCGCGCACCCACGCCGGGAGATAGTCGAAGCCCGCCCGCATGCCAATTTCGAGGAACAGCCAGGCCAGCACCAGACCCCACAGGACGGCGAACAGGCGGCTGAATAATTTCACGGTGCGGCGACGGCTCATGGGCGGCTCCTTCATGCGCGTCTTAGTATAGCAACGTGCTTCGAATTGACAAGCTGTACGCGCCGCCCCTGTCTATTCGCTATTCGCTCTCGGCTTCCTCCTGCCGGAAATCATCCACAGCGGCGATTTCCGCCCCGCTGGTCACATCCCAAAGCTGAATCCGATCATCCGTACTGATCGACAATAAACGGCTCCCGTCAGGGCTAAAAACCAGCCGATCCACCAGCGCATTGGCGTGCAGAAAGGTTTTTACCTCCGTTGTTTGCGTGTTCCACAACCAAACTGAATTCGGTTCACGGAACGGCGTTTGATCGCACACGGTGTTTTCGGCAACGCCTGTCGCTAAGGTGCTTCCATCAGGGCTGAAGGCCGCAGCGCCCGATCCCCATGCGCAGCGTAAAGCCCACCAGTCATCCAAAGCTGTCGCTGTATCGACATCATAGATACCTAGCCCCGTCTGATAGTTTCCCAAATACATCGTGATATAAGGGACCATTTGCTTGCCATCAGGGCTAAAGGCGACTTTGTAATAAGGTCCATTGCCTGGATATCCAATCCCAATAGGATCAACACAATGTGCGAGCCTGTCGTCCCCAATGGAGAGGAAGCAAAAAACAGCAGAGCTATAGCGATCTGAGAGGTAATAAAAGACAATACCTGTCCCGTCTGGCGTAAACTGCGTGTCGCGTATAATAGTTCCGAACGGCGAGAATTGACCCGGAAGTTTGTTGAAATCGATGGGAATTGGCTCGCCCGACTTCATATCCCACAGGCGAATGCCGCCCGACGAGGTAATGAGCGAACCATCGGGGCTGATATCCACGCTCAACACCGTATCGCCGTGCCCCCACAGCACGCGAAGTTGCTCCCCAGTGGACCAGTCCCAGACCCGAATACTTTGATCGGCGCTGCCTGTGACCAATAAGTCGTTATGGATATCCATCGCGGTGACTTCGCCCGTGTGCCCGTCCAGCACCCGGACCACCTCGCCCGCGGCCACATCCCACACGCGGATGCCAAAATCCCGGTTTTCCGGGTCATTGACAGGAAAAATCAGATAACGCCCATCCGGTGAAAAAACCATGTGGCTGATCTGCCCGCTGCTTGCCGTCAGCAGGTGCGGTGGCTGGCTCAGATCGTCATAGAGCCAGATGCCCCTCTGCCCCAGGAGTGCAATCGTGTTCCCCGCCCACAGCACATCCCCGATATTATCGGTTCCAACCGGATCAGGCTCCTCAATCTGCACCGCCGCAGGTGCATTTTGCCCCACAGGAACATAGATCAAGGGTTGAATCTGTATCCCATCCCCATCAAAATAAGCCGCCTGCTGCTGATCCGGGCTGGGTATTGCCATTTCAGGCAGTTCAGCCTTCTCAATATTTTTCCCTGTCATGGGGTCAACAATCGTCATTGTGTCCGGTCCCACCACAACAAGCTGATCCTCAGCATTCCACAGCAGGGTGCAGTTCAGGTAAGCAAACGAGGCCAATATTTCCCCCGTTTGCGCGTCCAGAATACGGATCGCCTCTCCGTTGCTAATGGCAAGTTTGCTGCCATCCGCATTCCAGACTGCCGGACCGCTCCCCTCTGCAAAAACATCAAACGACCCTAATCTTTCCAGTTGATCCACATTCCATCTTTCAGCCCGACCATCCCGTACTGAAAACAAGTTCTGTTCCATCAGAATTCCATTCGGATGCGTCCACCACCCCAGATCCACCGACCAATATCCGTCATCCAGGAGAATTGCCCGCCGCGTGCAGGAATCTGCGTTCCATACCTGCACAGTCCCGCTGTCGGTATCATTTCCCGCATACCAGAATGTGCTCAGGGCTACTTTGCTACCATCAGGACTCCAGGCTACAGCGCCAACCCGGAAATCATTGCCAGATGGAATGATAAATGGATCAATTTGGCACATTTCTGAGCCAGACTGAACATCCAAAATCGTTACAACCGTATTCTCAAAATAAAAGAAACTATCATCCGATCGATACGCATAAGCGTTCACGGCAATCCGCCGCCCATCTGGACTCCACGCCACCGACGTTGCTGGATAGTGCAGTGTCGATAACACCTGCTTACTCTGGACGTCCACAATCTGGATGTAACTCTCGTATGTTTCCTGGTCAACTACCAGAACAGCCAGCCTATCACCGGCCAAACTCCAATAAATAGCTGTAACCTCCAAATTGTCCGCCTGCGCCAAAGATTGTCTCGCTCCAAAAACGAATGGAATACCCAACAGGCACAACAGCCAGATAATCGTCTTTCGCCACATCACCGCCCCTCCTTTGAGCCGTAGATCGCCAGTAATCTCATTGTAGAGTCAAACTGCAAAGCAGCGAACGAGCGCCTATCTACCGTATAGAGAAAAGAGGGATTAAGGGAAGCGGCACGGGAATTAAATAAACCGCCATCTTCTAATTAGTACTTAAAGTTCAACTTTAAAGGAGTATTTTAGGGGCACAGGCTGTTGTATACTGAACATAGTCCCTTTCTCCACGCAGTGGGGAGAGGTAAGCTGAGACGCCGCTTTTGCGTTCAGCCAGGAGAGGGGCGCTGCTTGCCGCGCCCTTGTAACATCAACCGGTAATACCCTCCCCGCCAAAACCGCCCAGCGGCGAGGTAGGCGAATGGTTAGAGGACAGTTAGCGACACCCCCGAAAAAATATGATTTTGCGAATCGCCACGCGGCGAAGTGATCAACTAATTTTTTCGAAATGTTTGTTAGTGTACCACCAACATAAACAAAAACCCGCCGAAGAGACTGTTTCCAGCCCATAGTTGGGCCAGCCCCTTCAGTGGGCTTACAAGCTTCTCTGCTAGCCGCAGGTTTCAACCTGTGGCGCACTAACCCCCGGCGCTCCTCAACCCGGATCGCTTGCCACGTCAAGGCCTTACCCACTAATCACCGGAATAACCCGCAGTTCATCCATGCTGCCCGGCCCCGCCGCCTCTGATCCCGGCAGCCGCCCCTGCATGCTCCACGGCCCCGTCCAGGTGATCTCCACCGGAGTCACCTTGCCGCGCCAGTCCTGCGAGTCGTCCGTGAAGAACACGATCTTGTTCTGCGGGATGCGTCCGCGCCACTTGCCGTTGTGCTGATCCTCGACCAGCACCTCGACGGTCTGCCCCAGGAAGCCCCGGTTGATCTCCGCGACGACCTGCGCTTGCAGCGTCTCCAACGCCACGTGGCGGCGCTTCTTTTCCTCCGGCGGCACGTCGTCGGGCATCGTCCGCATCGATACGGTATGCGGGCGCGGGCTGTAGCGGGCCAGATGCGCCTTGTCCAGCTTCAGTTCCGCCAGCAGATCATACGTCCCCTGGAACTGTTCGTCCGTCTCGCCGGGGAACCCGACGATAATATCCGTGTGGATAGCTACGCCGGGGATGCGCGCCCGAATCTGCTCGACCAGCCGCCTATATTGGTCCACCGTATAGCCGCGCCGCATGTTCTTCAGCACCTCGTCGTGTCCGGCCTGCACCGGGACTTCGATCTGCGGCATGACGCGCGGCAGTTCGGCTACCGCGTCCAGAAGGTCGGTCGTCATCCAGTTGGGATGGCTGGTCAGGAACCTGATCCGCTCGACGCCTTCCTCTTCCGCCACGCCGTGCACGACGCGCAGCAGTCCCGCCAGCGTCGGCCCATCGGGAACATCCTTGCCGTAGCGGTCCACGATCTGCCCCAGCAGTGTGACTTCCTTGACTCCCTGCCGGGCGAGGCTGCGCACATGGGCGACAATCTCCCCCACCGGGCGCGACTGTTCGATTCCCCGGCGGTACGGGATGATGCAGAACGTGCAGGCATGGGAGCAGCCGTAGACCACCGGGATATGCGCGCTGATCAGGCTGCCGCGTTCGTGTTCCGGCAGCACGATTGCGCCGTCCATGGTGTCGATCAGGTTGTCCCGGCTGGATCGCTCCGCCGCTTCAAGTGGCGATCGCCTGCCCCTCCGCGCCCCGATCCTGCAAGAAGTCGACCATCGGCTGTGGATCGGACGGCGGCAGGAACACGTCCACCTGCGGCAGTTGTTTGCGCAGCCGCAGCGGGTCTTTCACCCCGACCAGACAGCCCATCAGTCCGACGATCTTGTCCGGCTGCGATTGTTTCAGTTTCGCCAGTTCGTGCAGCCGCCCATACGCTTTGTCCTCGGCGGACTGCCGCACGACGCACGTATTGATCACCAGGATATCCGCCTCGTCAGGATTCAGCGCGGCGTGGTGTCCCAGCCGTTCAAGTTCCGAAGCGAGCCGCTGTGTGTCGGCTACATTCATTTGACAGCCCAATGTCCAGATGTGATATCGCATTCCAGTAAACCCCTATTCCCTTGTTTTCTCTCTCTTGCTTTTCTTTGCGCTCTCCGCGTTCTCCGCGGTGAATTTGCTTTTTCTTTTTTGTTTTTCTTTGCGTTCTTTGCGCCCTTTGCGGTGAGATTGCTTTTTATCTTTTTTGGTTCCGCGCCACCACGTCGATCACTTTGGCCTCGCGGGCGAAGATCACCAGGGTATCCCCGGCGCTCACCATGCTGTCGCGCGGGGGATGAACCTGTGCCACGTCGGCATGCTCCATCAGCACAATATCCATCGCATGTTCGTCTTGCAGCGTGCCAACCGTCTCCCCGTCGAGGAACGACCCCGGCGCGACTTGCAGCCGGATCATGCTGTAATCCTCCCCGTTGACGGTCAGCGCCTGTGAAATCTCGATGCCCACTGCCGACCCCGCGAAGGACGGCGCGGCGATATCCGTCGCGCTGAGCACCGCTTCCACGTTCAAAAAGCGGCAAATCTGCGCGGCGAACTGGTCTTCCCACATCCGCACCACGATGCGAATATCCGGGTTCAGATCGCGGGCGCGCATCGTCACTTCCAGGTTCATATAATCGTTCGATGTGCAGACGATGAACGACTGGGCCTGGGGCAGCCCGGCATTTTCCATTGTCTCCACCAGACGCCCATCCCCAACCACCAACGGCACATGGAGATGAGCCAGTTCGTTGCTCTTTTCGGGGGTGGTCTTGATGTCAATGGCGACCACCTCAAAACCCATCTGCACCAGCGACCGGATCACGCGCAGCCCCAGGTGGCCCACGCCCAGCACAATCACATGATTACGATAGGTTGACGCCACGGCCTGCTCCCAGTCGTTTTCGTGCCCCTTCGGATCAAAGAACAGCCGTACAAAGTCGAACACCCCCCGCCCCGCCACATAGGCCAGCACAAGGGGCATGATATACCAGAAGGCGACCAGTTCCGGTTCGCGCGGCAAATTGACGGGTGTTTCCAGGGCCATCAGCGCGACCATCGTATAGGGCATATCCCCATACGGCAGGCGCTCGTACCCCGCCGCAACCATCAATTCCCGGTAGAGCCAGCCGCCGCCGAAAATCGCCACCGCCAGTATCAGAATCGGCAGGCGGAATTCGTGCCAGATGCCCAGTGCGTTGTGATAGACCGCCCGCAGCAGACGCAGCCGCCGCGTAATCCCACGGCGAGTCTCAGGAATCATCAGGCGAGTCTGAGGCACAGTCCGATCCGTTTCCAGCGTGAGCGCTGCGTGCAATTGTAGGGGAGGGTTTGTTAACCCGCCCTGGCCCATGCGCTCTTGAAAAACCTGTAAAAGTGTAGCGGATTTTTAAGAAATTACCAGAGGCACGGTGAGGGCGACCCACACGATCAAGGGCCGCCCTTTAGAACAGAACTCTATGGGAGGGTGACGTACTGGCCCAGGAAGGTCCGCGCCGAGTCGGTATCCACGCGGTAAGTCACGTTGGTTGCCTTGCACAACGAGTCGCCTGTGATCGTGATCGCAGCAATGACCGTTGTGTCGCCATAGAAATTCGGCCCACCCGAGTCACCGTAACAGGTTCCGCCGTCGCCCGTCGCCTGGTTCTGAGACAGCCGCAGCCAGTACGGGTTGGTCGCGTTCAACGTCGATACCGCGTACATGCGGATATCGGGGTAGCTGATCACCGGGCCGCCCGGCTGGTTGACAGGTTCAGTCCCACCATAGCCCACCGCAGTGAACGCCTGATCATGTGCAAGATTATCGAACTGCCCGGCTGTTGGAAGCTGCGCAGGGGTGATGCCGGTGATAGGCGTGTCGAACATGACGACGGCAATGTCGTGGGGATCATTCTGCCGCTGGCTGTACTGCGGGTCTCCATAAAAGGTTCCGGTGTACAATGTCGAGCTGGATGAATACACGGAGTCAAACGTGACATAGACCGTCGACGAGCCGATATTACAGTGAGCAGCCGTCAGGAATACCGTTGGGGAGATGAGCGTCCCCGAGCAGTACGGATAAGTTCCGCTACTGAACGTTCCCACAAGCGCCCCGACGTTGGGATGAAGGTTTCCGTCGGGCTGGCCGTAGGTAATGGCAAAAGCGGGTGGCACCAGCAGAAGGGCCAGTGCAATAACGACCATCATAGCCGTGATTTTTCGTCGAAACATCCCTACCTCCTCATAGACATACTCTTTCACAGATATACAAATATTATCATGGATGGTTGGTCATTACCTCGCGCTGATTTAGTTGCGGCGAAAAACAATCATAAAAATGTCGTTAAACCCCTTTCACAAATTTGCGATCCCGCTAAAATAGGTGGATATCATGCGCTTGAGAGCGCTCACAGTCGTGTTTTTTTTATCAAGAAATTTTGAGAAAGATTATCACATGGCAAGAAATGTTCTGGTTACTCTGTTCGACGACGTAGATGCACTGGACTTTACCGGGCCGCTGGAGGTGTTTTCGATCACCGGCCAGAGGGCCACAGGCCCAGTTCCGTTCACCGTGACCACGGTGGCCGAGCGGCGCACGCCGCCCATCACGACACGCAGCGGCATGCGTGTGATCCCCTACTACACGTTCAATGATGCGATACAGGCCGATATCCTCATCGTGCCCGGCGGGTTGGGAGCGCGCCATGAGCGCCTCAACGCCGTGATGATCAACTTCCTGCGGCAGCAAGCCATCAAGGCTGAGATCGTGATGTCGATCTGCACGGGTGCGCTGCTGCTGGGCACAGCCGGGCTGCTCGACGGGCTGAACGTGACGACGCACAAAGGCGCGCTGGAAGAACTGGCGGCTATTGCCCCGACCGCCTGCGTGCTTAGTGATCGGCGCGTCATTGACAACGGCCAGATCATCACATCGGCTGGCATCACCGCGGGAATCGACGCTGCCCTCTATGTCGTGCAGCGACTGCTCGGCCCGGTTACTGCCAGCGAAACGGCGAATCACATGGAATATGCCTGGGAACCAGCTAAAGTGGTTTGAAACCTAGAACAAAAAACGAAGAGCGTAAATTTTCCTGAGATTCAGCAACAGGTATGAACTCTCTCACCCAGTGATGAGTAGTTCATATACAACGGGAACCAGCTCTTGATCAGAATTGACAAGAGCGAGGACTTGCAAAATAATCCTGCCTGTTATATATAGTTATACGCGCTGAAATTATTTTTATGATCACTGGTAAATTGCGGAAAGGAGGTTCGTCCCCCAAGAGTATTTTTTCCCCGCTCGCCGAGGCCAAAGGTCGGCGCATCCTCCCAAGCAAGTTCGACACAGTTCGATCTCTCACAATAGCTCGAAGGAGGAGCTAAGAATGTTAAACAATAAAATGCGGGCCATGCCTGTGATCGCCGTTATTCTTACGATGGTGATTGCACTGCTCCCAACTGGATTTGCCTTCGCTAGCAATACCGATATCACGCTCACCAGCGTGATGCGCCAGGAAGAACCCATTACCTATTACGTGACCTCTGCATCGCAGATCAGCACCCTCGATCCGCAGCGCTCGTCTGACAGTGTCTCGAGCGAAGCGATTGAGAACCTCTTCCTGGGTCTGACCAACACAGACCCCACCAGCCCCGGCAACATCACGCCCGAACTGGCCACCAGCTGGTCAGTTGATGATACCGGCACGGTGTGGACCTTCACGATCCGCAATGACGTCCCCTGGGTCCGGTGGGATCCGGTTACGGACGAAGGCGAAATCGTGCGTAACGTGACCGCTGGCGACATCGCCTACGGTATGAAGCGCTCCTGCGACCCGCGTCTGGGTGCCTACTACACCAGCGTGGCCGACAAGGTCCTCCTGGGCTGCAACGACGTCTCCCAGAAGCCCGTTGACGAAGTCACCGACGCGGACTACGACCTGGTTCAGGTCTCAGCCCCCGATGACACCACCCTGGTTGTCAACCTCCAGTACTCGGCTGGTTTCTTCTTCAGTGAAACCCCGATGTGGATGTACCGCCCCGTCCCCCAGGAAGTCATCGAAGAATTTGGTGACGACTGGACCGAACTCGGCAACCTGACCACCAACGGCACGTTCGTCCTCGACGAATGGGTGCGTGGTGTTCGCCGCGTCTTCCTGAAGAACCCCTATCTGCCCGATGATCTGCGCGGCCCCGGCAATGTCGAGCGCGTCGTCGTCACCGTGGTGGAAGATGCAGGTACCGTTTTCGCTCTCTACCAGGACAATCAGATTGACCGCTCCGGCGTGCCCGCTGCGGAATTGCAGTCGGTTCTGAATGATCCGGCTTACGCCGATCAGCTCAGCCAGACCTCGACTCTGTCGGTCTTCTACTTCGGCTTCGCCAACGACAAGGCCCCGTTCGACAATGTTCACGCTCGTCGCGCGTTCTCGGCTGTCGTTGACCGCAATGCTTTCATCCAGGAAGTACTGCAGAGCCGTGGTACACCCATGATCCACCTGACCCCTCCAGGCATGTTCGGTGCCCCGCCCATCAACGAAGTTGGTGTTGGCTATGACCCCGAATACGCTAAGGCGGAACTCGAAGCCGCTGGTTATGCCAACTGCCAGGGCCTGCCCAATATTGAAGTCGTGACCTACTCGTCGTCGGCGACCTGGGCGGAATTCCTCGCCGCTGGCGTCGAGCGCGACCTGGGCTGCGACCCCAACATTATGACGATTGAACAGCAGGAATTCTCCGTGCTGCTCGAAACCATCGACCCGCGCAACGCACCCGAAGATCGTCCCAACATCTGGACGCTCGGTTGGGCACCTGACTATCCCGATGCCAACAACTGGGTCGGTGACGTCCTCGCCTGCGAAGGTGAAAACACCTTCAAGCGCCCATGCACCGAAGTTGACGACCTGATCACCCAGGCCGCGCAGGAACCCGATCCTCAGGCCCGCGTTGAACTGTACTATCAGATCGAAGACATGTTCTTCGGTACTGAAGGCGAATACCCGATCATCCCACTGTACATGCAGTTGAGCTACGCCCTGACCAAGCCTTGGGTCACCGGCCCCTTCGACACCGACGGTCTGTTTGGTGGTATCCACTACGACTGGCGGAATGTTGATCAGGCAGCCCAGCAGGCAGCTCGCGGCGGCTAAACACGCCTGATCGAGTAGTGAAGAGGGGTGCATTTGCACCCCTCTTTTTTTGCCTATCCACCGCCTGTTCTTTATATTTTGAGTATAAGTCACAAAATCATTGAACAAATTGCAGGTTGGATGAGTAGTTAATATATGAGGGGATTTGCCCCCTCCGGGAAAGGAGAGCACTTCACCGAGCACAACCGTCCACGCTTTCCGAGGCAAACAGGTCGGCCCACAGCATCGTTTATTTCAAAATTTGAATTAGCTCTAGGAGGAGCTGCAACATGCAAAAGAGAGTATTCCGGTTTCTGCCCGTAGTCACCGTGATCGTGACAATGGCGGTCGCGCTGCTGCCTACCGGACTTGCCTTCGCTAGCAATACCGATATCACACTCACCAGCGTGATGCGCCAGGAAGAACCCGTTACCTACTACGTCACGGACGCCTCCCAGATCAGCACCCTGGACCCCCAGCGTGCTTCTGACCAGGTTTCCATCGCTGCGATTGAGCAGTTGTTCCTGGGACTCACCAACGCCGATCCTGAGAATCCAGGCAACATTGTTCCCGAACTGGCCACCAGTTGGACAGTTGACGACACTGGTACGGTGTGGACCTTCACGATCCGCAATGACGTGCCCTGGGTTCATTGGAATCCCGACACCGACGAGGGCGAAGTGCTGCGCAACGTGACCGCAGGCGACATCGCCTACGGCATCAAGCGCTCCTGCGACCCGCGCCTGGGTGCTTACTACACCAGCGTAGCTGACAAAGTCATCCTGGGCTGCAACGACGTTTCCACAGAAGCCCGTCGATGAAGTCACCGACGCGGACTACGATCTGGTTCAGGTCTCGGCCCCCGATGACGCGACCCTGATCGTGAATCTCCAGTATTCGGCTGGTTTCTTCTTCAGCGAAACCCCGATGTGGATGTACCGCCCCGTGCCCCAGGAAGTCATCGAACAATACGGTGACGACTGGACCGAAGTGGGTAACATCGTGACCAACGGCCCCTTCGTCCTGGACGAACTGGTAACTGGCGTTCGCCGTGTCTTCTTGCAGAATACCTTCCTGCCCGCCGATCTGCGCGGCCCTGGCAATGTTGAGCGCGTGATCACCACCGTCGTTGAAGACGCTGGTACGGTCTTCTCGCTCTACCAGGACAACCAGATTGACCGTTCCGGCGTGCCCGCTGCGGAACTGCAATCCGTCCTCGATGATCCGGCCTACGCCGATCAACTCAGCCAGACCTCGACTCTATCGGTCTTCTACTTCGGCTTTGCCCACGACAAGCCTCCCTTTGACAATGTTCACGCCCGCCGCGCGTTCGCCGCGTCTATTGACCGGAACGCCTTCATTCAGGAGACGCTGCAGGGTCGTGGCACACCCATGATCCACCTGACTCCTCCCGGCATGTATGGCGCGCCGCCGATCAATGAAGTGGGTGTCGGTTACGATCCCGAATTCGCTAAGGCAGAAATAGAAGCCGCTGGCTATCCGAACTGCCAGGGCCTGCCTCCACTGGAAATCGTCGCCTACCAGGGTGCTGGCGACTGGGCGGAATTCCTCTCGGCAGCAGTGGAGCGTGAGTTGGGCTGCGACGCGAATATCCTGACCATCGAACAGCAGGAATTCTCCGTGCTGCTCGAAACCATCGACCCCCGCAACGCGCCCGAGGATCGTCCCAACATCTGGACGATGGGCTGGGGGCCTGACTATCCTGACGCCAACAACTGGGTGGGCGACGTGCTGAACTGCGAAGGCGAAAATACCTTCAAGCGCCCATGCACCGAAGTTGACGACCTGATCACCCAGGCCGCGCAGGAAACCGATCAGAATGCTCGCGTTGAGGAATACTACCAGATTGAAGACATGTTCTTTGGTCAGGAAGGCGAGTACCCGATCATCCCGCTGTACATGCAGTTGAGCTATGCTCTGACCAAGCCCTGGGTCACTGGCCCGTTCGACACTGACGGTCTGTTTGGTGGTCCGCACTACGACTGGCGAACCATCGATCAGGCGTCTCAGTTGGCGGCTCGCGGCACCGGCGGCGCTCAATAATAAAAATGGCAGGGATGATTCAGACGCGCAATCGCGACTGAAAACGCCCCTACCCTGTTTGCAGCCGGCGGTGTGTGCAAGACACCGCCGGTTTTTTGTAATGGCTTACGGCTCTCCTCCGCCTGACCGACTGGCAGGTAGGCGAGGCAGATTTGTGCTATACTACGCGCCGTCAATTTATATCTAATTCTATCCAAAATGAGGTAAGGCGAAAGTGAAGCATTTTCTCGAACTATCCGACTGGACACCGTCTGATTTGTGGGACATGCTGCTGCTGGCGGTTGCCCTCAAAGATGAGTGGAAAGCAGGCGGCAACGAACCCTTACTCAAAGGCAAGACACTGGGCATGATCTTTCAGAAGCCATCGCTGCGTACCCGCGTCAGCTTCGAAATGGCGATGATTCACCTGGGCGGAAATGCCCTCTACCTCAGCCCGCAGGAAATTGGCCTGGGCAAGCGCGAAAGTATTGCCGATATCGCCCGCGTGTTGGGCGGCTATGTCAGCGCGATCATGGCCCGCACCTTCGAACACCAGCATGTGCTCGATCTGGCGAAGTGGAGTCCGGTCCCGGTCATCAACGGCCTGACCGATTACAACCATCCCTGCCAGGCTATGGCCGACCTGTTGACCATCTACGAGGAATTTGGCCGCCTCGAAGGGCTGCACCTTGCCTATGTGGGCGACAGCAACAATGTCACCACCAGCTTGATGATGGGCGCGGCGCAGTTTGGCATGAAGATGACGGTCGCCAGCCCCGAAGGATACCAGCCGAAGCCCGCCACCATCGAAAAAGCCCGCCAACTCAGCCACGGCATGCTCGATATCAGCGTCACAACCGATCCGGCGCAAGCCGTGAGCGGCGCGAATGTCATCTACACCGACACCTGGACAAGCATGGGCCAGGAAGAAGAAACCGAAAAACGGCGTAAGGTCTTCCCGCCCTACCAGATCAACGAGGATCTGCTCAGCAATGCGGCAAACCAGGCCATTGTGATGCACTGCCTGCCCGCGCACCGCGGCGAAGAAATCACGGACGAAGTTGCCGATGGCCCGC
Source organism: uncultured Chloroflexia bacterium (assembly GCA_963753545.1). Lineage (GTDB taxonomy): Bacteria > Chloroflexota > Anaerolineae > Aggregatilineales > Aggregatilineaceae > CAVWCQ01. The sequence goes on along the minus strand of CAVWCQ010000008.1, from coordinate 997,542 downwards.
AGTCGCGCCTGTTCCCCCAGGCCGAAAACCGGATGCACGCCCAAAAAGCGATCCTGGTTTATCTGCTCTGCAAGAACAAGATTATCGAATCGTATGTCGCAGAGTACCGGAAAGACAAAAAAGGCAAGAAAAAGAAGAAGTGAATCCGCTCGTGATTGCTGCGAGTTGTGTTGGGGGGTAGGGCAAGCCCTACCCGGTTACAATCAAATTTAAAGCGCGTGTGGGATGAGGATGAACTATGGCCGGGAACCGTCAGATCTATGAGCAGGCAATGAATATGGGGCACAGCGCCGCCTGGGACCAGCAGTGGGACAAGGCGATTGCGGCTTATGGACGTGCCATTCAGGAATTTCCCGAAGACCCGGCAGCGCATAACAGCCTGGGTCTTGCACTGCTTCAGGCTCGCCGGTTAGAAGACGCGCTGAAAGTCTATACCCGCGCCCACCAACTCGCGCCAGACGATCCGATCCCGTTGGAAAAAAGCGCCGACGTATTGGAACGATTGGGACGGCTCAAAGAAGCGGCTCAGCAGTATGTCAACGCGGCGGAGATCTATCTGGCCCAGCGCGACCCAGAAAAAGCGATTGGCAACTGGGAACGCGCCACCCGCCTGACGGCTGGCCTTGTCCAGATTCACCAGCGTCTTGCCCTGGCCTATGAGCGCACGGGCCAGCGGAAAAACGCCATCCGCGAATATCTCACCCTGGCCTTCAATTTCCAGCGCGCCAACCGTACCGATATTGCCTTACAGGCCGTCGAACGGGCGCTGCGCATCGAGCCGACCAATCCCCAGGCGCTCAACACCATGACGGCGCTGCAAACCGGAGCGCTCATTTCGGCGGATATCATCGAGAAATCTTGACGAACAGCCCCAGGAAACGCGCCGCGAACGAGCCTTTGAAGCATCGGCGGAAGATGAAGGTGACCGGCGCGCCCGCGACCTTGGTGAATCCGATCCGCGCGGCCCCATTGGGGAAGCAGTCGAGGTCGCGCTTGCGTCTCTGGCAACCTACGTTTTTGAATCCGGGTCGCTGGATGCGGGCGGCACGTATGCTATTCAGGGCATCGAACTCCAGCGCCAGGGCGAATACTCCGAGGCCGCCAGCACCTATGAGCGGGCGATCTCCCACAATATGCGCCACCCTGCCGTTTACTTTAATCTCGGCGTGATGCAGTTGGAACAGGAAGACTGGAAACACGCCGTGAAGAGTTTTGAAAAAGCGGCGGATGACGGCACTCTCGCTGCCGGAGCCATGCATGGCATGAGTCTGGCTTACGCGACCATGAAAAATCACCGCGAGGCCGCCCAGCACCTGATCCAGACCCTGCGGATGGTTGATCTGGGCCTGGCGATGAGTCCCGACGAAGCCGGACAGCTTGCCGCCACCTATAACCAACTGAGCGCCAGCGTCAGCAAGGCCGACGAATTCGCAGCTTCGGCTGATGAATGAACGGTTCCTCGAACTGCTCACCGGGCCGTCCTGGAAGCAGCGCGTCGCCAAAACTCGCCGCCAGCTTGAAGAAGCCGTCCGCCAGGAAGACCCCGAATCGCTGATCAGCATCGTGCCCTACATCAATGACCGCGTGACGGAAGGGCTGAATCTGGTGGACCAGTATATGCATCGCGGCCTCTACAATCTGGCGATGGACCATGCCCACTTTATGCTGGAATCGGCTCCCGATTATCTGCCGATTCACCAGCGTATCGGGCAAATTCTGCTCGAACGGGACAACGTTTCGGCGGCAATGGCAAAATATAATCTGGTCGCGAATGTTTACGTGGTGCGCGGCGACGAACATGCGCGGCGCGGAGATTTTGCAGGAAGCGCTCAAGATCGCCCCAATGGATGTGGGCCTGCACAAGAGCCTGATTGTGCTGCTCGAAAAATCCGAAAATTGGGAAGCGGTGCTGCACCAGCACATCGATCTGGCCGACACCTACTACCAGCTTGCCGACTATGACGAGGCCCGATCAACCTACAGCGGCGCGCTGCAACTGGCTCAGCGGATCAACGTCTCGAAGGAAACCATCATCCAGATTTTGCACCGGATCGGTGATATCGATGTCAGCCGCCTCGATTTGCGGCAGGCGATGCGCACCTATGAGCAGATTCGCAAATTGGAGCCGGAAGACGAGCGTGCCCGCCGCGCCCTGGTTGATCTCAATTACAAACTGAACGATACGGTATCAGCCATCCGCGAACTGGACGGTCTGCTGCGGCTTTATGCCAAACAGCGCCGCGCCAACAAAATCATCCAGATTCTCGATGAGCACGTCACGCGCTACCCGAACGATATGGCGCTCCGCTCGCGGCTGGCAGCAGTCTACCAGCAGACGGGAATGCGCGATAAATCAATTGGCCAGTTAGATCATCTGGCGGAACTTCAGTTGCAGGCGGGGCTGCACGGCGACGCTCTGGTAACTATACGCCGGATTATCGAGCTGAATCCGCCAAATGTGCAGGATTACTACCGCTTGCTCAAGCAGTTGAGCGGCGGAGGGCAATAACCAGATCCTAAGTACAGGCAAATTGAAAATGCGGGATATAAATGGGCGCAGCAAGCAGCGCCCCTACAAAAAACACCCCACAAAATCTGCTTGGCTGTACTTAGAGGTAGGGAACGATCTATTCTGGTCACGAAGTTTATGAACCGTAGGGGCTGGGCTAAGCGAATGTGATACCCTGACTAACTTTTGCGGTGAAACACCCTTTCACCGTGTATAAGGTAAAACGAGGAGTCGGAACCTGGCGGCGTAACATCATGAGACTGATCTGGACCCTGGAGACATTTGGTTGGAACGATGTGCCCGATGTGCTGGTCGTGGCAGCGATCATTTTCGCGGCCAGCTTGCTTGTGCGCGGCACTCAGGCGATCTCGCTGCTGCGCGGCACCATTGGCGTGGTGCTGCTCATTGCGTTTTTCGCCACCATGCTCGACTGGATCGCCTTCCGCTGGCTGCTGAACAATGTGATCACGGCGGCGGCGGTAGCTATCCCGGTCATCTTCCAGCCCGAACTGCGCCGAGCATTAGAACGGTTGGGCCGGACGGGGGTTAGCACCCTGTTCAGCCGTTCGCCCACCTTCACCCAGAACGAACAGATCATCGAGGCGATCTGCGCGGCGGCGGCCCGTCTCTCCGAGCGGCGGCACGGCGCGCTGATCGTGCTCGAACGCAACGACGCCCTGGATGAATTTATTGAGACAGGCGTCCCGCTCGACTCCGCGATCAGCCCGCAGTTGTTCCTGACCGTCTTTTGGCCCAAAACGGAGCTGCACGACGGCGCGGTGATCATCCGCAATGGGCGTGTTGCCAGCGCCGCTTCGGTGCTGCCCCTCTCATCGGGGCGCAACCTGACGGATCGCAAACTGGGGACGCGCCACCGTGCCGGGCTGGGTATCAGCGAAGTATCCGACGCGCTGTGTGTCATTGTCTCAGAGGAAACGGGGCGTATCTCGGTAGCGAACGGCGGGCGAATGATCCGCAGGCTGGACGCCAACCGCCTGCGCACCATTCTCAACGCCTTTTATACCAGTTCCCGCGCCCAGGCCGAGAGCGCGTGGCCCTGGACTGGATGGCTGGCCCGTGCCCGCGATGAAGTATCACGGCGGCGCAACCGGAATCCAGAGGATCAGGGACGGCGGGCGGCATAAGCCGCTCACACCCTCCGTTCAGTGGGGTACATGCAAGATGATGAGGACACCAGGATGGTTTTGGGGTATGAAGGGGATATCCCCTGCTAACATCAAATAAAAATCATGCGTGAAAGTTCACTCATCCAATTTACACTGCGCAATCTGGGGTGGATGGCGGCCTCGATCTTCCTGGCGATGGTTGTCTGGCTGGCCGCTAATATGTCGAACAACCCCCTGGAGGAGCGCGAGATCAGCAATATTCCCATCGAACTCAACCTGCCCGACGGGTATGTGATCACCTCCCAATCGAAAATCCGGGTGGATATCGTGCGCATTCGTGCCCAAAAAAGCGAATGGAATCTGCTGGTTCCTGACGATATCGAGGTCAAAGCCGACCTGAGCGATATCAAGCGGGTCGGGGAATACCGCCTCGAACTGAGCGCCAATGTGGTATCGCCCCGCCACGGCAAGGTTGTCTCGATCCGGCCCAGCACCGTGACCATCACCGTGGATCGCGAAGCTGAAAAGCGTGTCCCGATTCGCATCACCCACACGGAGCCGCCGCTGGGTTACAGTTACAGCAGCGAACCCACCTGCGATCAGACGGAAGTCACGGTCCACGGCAGTGAGCAAAAAGTGAACAGCGTCGCCGCCGCCGAGGTGCGCATGGATCTGAGCGAACAGCGCAACCCGGTTGTAAACGGCACTTACAGCCTGACTCCCGTCCAGGAAAACAGCACGCGCATAACCGATGTCGAACTGGACCCTGCCACCGTGCTCTGCTCGGTCGATATCCAGGCCCGCTCCGATGTGTTCCAGATGCGTGTTTTGCCCGAAGTGATCAACGATCCTCCCGAAGGTTATATCTTTGAGGGCTACGTCGCTGAGCCAGAAACCGTCGGCGTATCGGGGAGTCAGGAAGCAATCAGCGACATGGGCGGCGTGGTACGCACCGTGCCCATCGACCTGACCGCGCAAACCGGAACGTTTACCGCCGAGGTTCCGCTGGCCCTGCCCAATGGTGTCTCGCCCGTGCCAGAAAACGCGAATATCCGTGTCACCGTCACCATTTCAGCGGTTCCCAGCAGCCGCCAGTTCCAGGAAGTCCCAGTTGAGATCACGGGCATCGATCCGACGCTGTACACGGCTACTGTGCTGCCTAATGCGGTCACGGTCCTGGTCGTTGGGCCGGAACCGCTCCTGCCCCGCCGCGAAGATCTGCGCGTGGTCGTGGATCTGAGCGGGCTGGGCGAAGGGGATTTCCAGGTGACACCGCAGGGCATGCTGGTCGATCAGGTTCTGAGCAGCGATATGACGATCAGTGTCCGGCCTGAACAACTCAGTGTGGCGATTGTTCCCGCCAGCAGCACGCCAGAACCCACGCCTTCGACCCCAGAGGAAACCAGTATGCTGCGCTTCCACTGGTAACCCGGGCATCAACCATGCTATTCTCTCGGCAGGCGACTGATTCGCGCCGCACTCTGCCAAAATAGAATCAGAGGGCGGGTTAACAAACCCGCCCTTGTGTAAAATCACATTACTTTTGAAGATCACTTTTATTCTTGTCTTTTCTCTGCGCTCTCCGCGCTCTCTGCGGTGAAATTTGCTTTTCTTTTTTCGCTTTTCGCTGTTTTCACACGAGGAGGTCTGATGCCATCCCTTCAAGAAGTAATTGTCTGGCTGATCATTGGCGCACTGGCCGGAGCCGCCGCCAGTGCCTTCACCCGCCGCGCCCTGACGTTGGGCGAGATGATTATTGCCGGGCTGCTTGGCGCATTCGTTGGCGCGTTTATCCTCAACATGTTCGACGTCAATCTGGGCTGGTTAAACGAACCGATTTCGTTCAGTCTGGCCGATCTGCTAACCGCATTCATCGGCGCGGCGATTCTCATTTCGTTCGCGGAACTCGTCATCGGGTACAGACGGCGCTAACCCACTTTTCCTCGTGCAGACACTCACCCACCCGGCGTGAGTGTTTTTATTTACCGTTCTCTTCAATAAATACTTTGCTACAAAAACCTCAAGAGTTTTTAATGCGGCCTTAATTTCTGTCTGCTATAGTTAAGGATAGTAAGACAATTCACACTGGTAATCGCAGAGCGCGCAACCCGTATGCTCCCTTTTCCCACCTGACCCACCTTTTCGCGCGACTCTGTGGTACATAAGGGAAGGCTCCCCCGCCACCTTCCCTTTTCCTATTTCTTTTTCGCGACCTCATCGATGCTGGCAATGTGCTTCAACAGCGTTTGCTGCATGCTTTCGATCTGTTTGCTCAAATCGCGAATCTCCAACTCCGCCTTAAGGTTTACTTCATATTCAATATCGTTGCGGATTTTTTCGCGCGCGGCCTGCCGGTTCTGGCTGATCAGCACAAACAGCGACAGAAAGATGGCCTCCAACGACACGACCATCGTCAGCAGGCCAAAGGGGAACGGATCAAACGACTTCAAACCGGGGATAATGTCTACATTTAAGATGATCCAGACGAAAAACCACGCGGCGCTAAAGTAGACAAAACGAATGTCGCCGGCCACAATCGTTAAAAAGTCGGATAGACGCTGCCCAAAGTTGGTCGGCTGCGGAATTTCTTCATTGACGTTCCGAGCAACACTATTCCGCAAAAGCATGTTCGCGTCACGGAGCCGCTGCCCCAGGATCGACAGAATATCAATCGCCGCATCAGGGCGATCCTTGATCAGCAGCCGGAGGTCGTTCCGGTCCACGACGAGCAGTTCCGTGTTCTCCAGTGCTCTGGCGCTCGCACTGCGCGACTGGTTATCGAGCAGTGACAGTTCCCCAAACAAACCGCCCGGATTGATCACCTCCAATTCGATCCGCTCATCGTCCTGGGTCGTCAGGAACAGTTCGACGCGACCTGACTGCACGACATACATCGTGCCGCCTTCGTCTCCCTGGTCGAAGATGATCTGCCCCTGCAAATAATCTTCCTGGTCCATTTCAGCGGCCAGCACCGTACGTTCGTCATCGTCAAGCAGTTGAAACAGGGCTATATTGCGAAGTAATTTCGGGTTTTTAATGGGCATAGACCCTCACGGTTTGGCACGCCACACAAGCAGCGCGCAAGTTATACTGACCACGCCGGTTCCCAGCAGCCATCCCCAGTGCGGGGGAAGGTTCGACGGAGGGGACCAGGAAAGATTATCATTCTGTTGGGTACCATCGACAAGCCGGGTTAATTGATCCACCGTAAGCAAAGCTGTGCTGTCCGCTGGCAGCAGATACACCCCGCCCGAATACTTGCTGTGCGCCTCGACCGCAATCCAGCGACTATCCGGTGACCAGGAAAGGCTCATCACATGATAGGCGTTGGCATCATGAATAAGCTGGGTGACTTGCCCACGGGTGATGTCAATCCGGTACATCTTCCCGCCGCCCGGTTCCAGGGTAGACACCGCGATATAGCGCCCGTCAGGGGATGAACTCACACTGATCAACTGGCCTCGCAGGGCAAAGAGTAGTTCGGGCGGGCCGTCCTGGGCAGTCGGGACACGGTAGAGTCCGGGCGGATTGACATCGAAGATCGGATAGACAAGCCATGTTTCCGATTGGGCAAGGGGAGGAGCAGACGATCCGGGCCGCACATCCTTCGGCAGCAAACCGCGAGAAGGCCACATATTGCCCCGGGTCCAGTCGATATCCGCCGCAGGCTTCCAGGGTTCGCCATCCGTCGCTTGCTGTTTTACCGTACCGCTGTCCACATCGATCTGGAAGGTGGTCGATTGATAGGTATTCGCAGATCGTGCAAACCTCTCAAACCCTACCGCCTGCCCGATGAAAGCGTCCCAGGTCAGAGTCTTCCCATCGGGTGACCAGACCAGATTAATCGGAGTCCCAACCCAATCGTGCAGCAGAGGCTGTACGTCTCGCCCATCCGGGCGCATGCGGTAGAGCGTATATTGGTTATAGTCGGGAATCACCCGCCCCGCTTTCACCTCACCCGAGGCAAAAAAGGCGATCCATTGTCCATCGGGTGACCAGCGCAGGAACCACACATCGACAAAATTGGCGTTGAGGCGCTGCGGCGCAGAAGGGACGGGACCCACGCGGTTGATTACCGTGTAGCCACCATACGCCCGCGTCGTATAGAGCAGCCAGCGTGACATAGGTTTGGGTTCGCGCAGGCGAGAAAGCAGCAAAGCCAGTGCGATCAAGGCAGCACTGGCTCCTAACAGCAGCAGGCTCATTCGGGTTAGGCGTCGCAATTTGGCACATGCTCCGATTATCTCTGTGCCAGATTTTGCCTTCTCTAGCCTGCCAACGGCAACTCTTTATCGGGGCATGATTCGCGTCTGCTCAACATACCCCGCCCAGTAGAGGTACTGCACGAACCACCACCACTGCACCCCGTCAAACTGCGGCGCACCCAGGATCAGCAGCGGGCCATTCGCCGGAACCGTCGCGACGACCAGCCCCACCGACGAGGGTGTCGCCCGCACCCACAGGAATGGGACGCCCGGTACAACCTGTCCATTCATCGGCGTCACCCAATTGGCGACCTGGGTGATATCCGTTGGTGGCGCGGGGATCGCAGCATCGCGCAGGGACGACTGCTCGACCCAGCCCAGTACCCGCCTGTCGGGATAAGTCCCCACCAGCCACCACCACTGGTAGCCATCGAACTGCGCGACCTGGTAATTGGGATCCGTGTACACTTGCAGCGAAGCGCTGCCGCCGGGATAAACGGTTGTCAGGATGATCGGGCTTTGCGGAAGAGCGCGCAGCCAGACAAACGGCACCAGTTCCTTCACCCGCAGTGTTTGTCCGCTCAAAAAGAGTGGAGTGCAGCCGCTCGATGGCGGTTGCTGGTCACTGCACGGCGTAAGACGATCAGGCTCAGCCTGTGCCACCGCCGGAATGACCGCCGGAACAACAACACCCACGACCAACAGGAGAAGCACGAAAATTCGTCGCATTGGAGTAATCCCCCTTCTCGAATACCTCACCACAACCTGTCATATAATTAGACACTATCAGCATAAAACAGGTTCCATACCTCGACCTGATGCGACCCATACTGCTGCCGGACGACTTCTGCACCTTCTCACACCGCGGGCGATTTGTTACAATCGGACCATCAACTCATTCAGAAAGCTGTGTGCATGGCAAAAAAACCACTGGTTGCCCTTGTTGGGCGGCCCAATGTTGGCAAATCAGCGTTATTTAACCGTCTGGTCGGGCAGCGTAAGGCAGTTGTATCCGAGGTGCCCGGCACCACGCGGGATCGGATCACAGGCGACGTGGAATGGAACGGCAAAATATTTTCCATTGTCGATACGGGCGGCCTGGAAGTCTACCAGCCCAAAGCAGACGCCAGCAGCGTCAGCAGCCCGCTGGAAGAAGGCAGCAGCCAGTTTGTGTCGGAGATCCGCGCCCAGGCGATGCTCGCCATCGAGGAAGCCGATGTGATTGTGCTGGTCGTTGACACCGTCCAGGGTGTTACTGCCGCCGACGAAGAGATCGCGGATATCCTGCGCCGCACCAGCAAACCTATCCTGGTCGCTGCCAACAAAGCCGACAATATCGAACGGCACGATCACGCCTTTGAATTTTACGGATTGGCCCTGGGCGAAGTGATCCCCTTGACCGCCGTACATGGAACGGGATCGGGCGATCTGCTCGATGCTGTTGTCCAGGCGCTGCCCAATGCGCCCGAAGCAGAATCCGAAGAAGACGAGATACCTCGATCAAGATCGCCATCATCGGGCGGCCCAATGTCGGCAAAAGCTCCTTGCTCAATAAACTGCTCGGACAGGACCGGGCCATCGTCAGCCCGGTTGCCGGGACCACTCGTGACGCCGTAGACACCAAACTCACCTGGGAGGGCATGCCGCTCACGCTCATTGATACGGCGGGCATCCGGCGGCGTGGGCGTGTCGAAACGGGCATCGAAAAGTACAGTGTTATCCGCGCCATCAAAGCCGTGCAGCGGGCCGATGTGATCCTGCTGCTGATCGACGCGGTGGATGGCGTCACCCAGCAGGACGCGCATATCGCCGGGCTGATCACCGAGGAAATGAAAAGCGCGGTCATCGTCGTCAATAAGTGGGATGCCATCGAAAAAGACCAGAATACACTCAACGAATTTACGGCAACCGTCCGGCGCGACCTGTCGTTTTTGCCTTATATCCCGGTGGTATTCATCAGCGCCCTGACCGGGCAGCGGATTCACACGGTGCTCGAAACTGCCGTGCAGGTTCAGGAGGAGCGCATGGTGCGCATCCCCACCAGCGAACTCAACCGCATCGTGCGCGATGCTTTGATGAAACACGCGCCGCAGACGAAATCGCCCCGCCCCCTGAAGGTTTATCTCGCCCAGCAGGTGCGCGTCGATCCGCCGACCTTCCTGTTTCATGTGAATGATGCCAAACTGGTGCATTTCACCTATGAGCGCTACCTGGAAAACCAGATCCGCGAGGTATATCCTTTCACCGGAACGCCGATCCGCCTGAGCTTCCGCTCCAAAGAGGATCGTGAAAAGGACTGATGAGTTAGCAGGAGAAACAGCCATGAGTCAGGCACAAACTCACGGGCTAGGAATTGATGATTTAATTGGCGACAAGCGCGACGATATCCTCCGGCTGGCTCAGAAGCACGGGGCCAGAAATCTTCGTGTCTTTGGGTCTGTTGCGCGGGGCGAGGCGGGGCCAGATAGTGATATCGATCTCCTGGTAGAATGGGATATGGCACGCATCTCCGCCTGGGGCGGTGCAGGGCTGGACATCGAACTCAAGGCTCTGTTGGGCCGCGAGGTTGATGTCGTGACCGTGCAAGACTTACATTGGGCTATTCGTGATCGTGTCGTGCAAGAGGCGGTATCCTTGTGAAAGATGATCGGGCCTTGAAAACCTACACCGCTATCCTGACCGGATTGGGTAATGTCGGCCTGAACCTGTGTCGCATCCTGCGCGACAAAGAAGCCGTGCTGCGCGATCAATATGGTCTGCAACTGATCATCGTCGGCGCGGCGGACAGCTCCGGTATTCTCACCGATCCCGCTGGCCTCGATCTATCCACGATCATCCACCAGAAGGAGCAGAAGCGCGGCGTAGGGTTGCTGGGTCAGCGCGGGGTAAGCGCGTTAAAAGCTAGTCCAGGACTGCGCCGCGGATTTTCTGCTCGACGCCACCCCCAACGATCTGCGCACCGGGCAGCCGGGCCTCGATCTCGCCCGCGCCGCGCTGCGCAAAGGCATGCATGCCGTCCTTGCCAGCAAAAGCACGCTGGTGCATGGGTATGCCGAACTCGCCGCGCTGACCAGTCCTTCCGCGCAACTGCGCTTCAGCGGCGCGGTGGGCGGGGCCTTGCCGACGGTCAACGTGGGACGGCGCGATCTGGCAGCAGCGGATATTCGCCGCGTAGAAGCCGTCCTCAACGGCACGACGCAGTTGATACTCACCCTGATGGCAACCGGGGAATCCTTCGAAGGCGCGCTGGAAGAGGCGCAGCGGATCGGCATCGCGGAACCCGATCCCAGCCTGGATGTCGATGGCTGGGACACGGCCAACAAGCTGATCATCATCGCCAATGCCGTACTCAATCTGCCCCTCAAACTGGACGATCTGCCCGTGCAGGGCATCTTCCCGCTGGACACACACGGCGAACGCTACGCGCTGCTGGGGATCATCGAGCGCGGGGCGGATGGGCAGTATCAGGGCCAGCGTCAAGCCGACTCCCCTTGCCCCCGATCATCCCTTCTACCGCCTGGGCCGCGACGAAATGGGCATTGTCTACTACACGGACCTTTACGGGCGGATCATGGTGACAGTCGGAGGGCAGGGTCCGATGGGGGCCTCGGCGGGCATGCTGCGTGATGTGATCGATATTCACCAGGGCTTGCCTTCAAATGATACATGTCTAAAATAGAGCGATACTGCGGTTTCTTTTTGGGCTTACAGGGAGATATTATGGCAGTCAAAGTTGAGCAAATACCGGGTCAGCCGATCATCATCGCCACGCTGTCCGGGGACATTACAACCCAAATGGTACACGACATGTTTGCTCAGAGCGCCAGACTGGTCGATCAGATCGGCGGCACGGTCTACCGCATCACCGATATCCGGCAGACTGAAATCAGCTTCCCGGAACTCGTCCAGGTTTTGGCGGACAGCGCCAAAGGTCAGCCCGGCTCGCCCACCGATCCGCGCATCCGAGGCATGATCGTTGGCACGCATGGCTGGTCACACTTTTTTGTCGACAGCGCCGAGCAGGACCAGTACGGAACCATGAAGATTCCCATCTTCGAGAGTCTTGAGGACGCGTTCGCCAGCATCTATTCGCAGATGAGACAGGAATAATCCAATGAGCATCCTTACACCGCAACGGTATCTGCTCTCCATGCACAAAACGCCCGTCCTGCTGAATGCGCTGCTGAAGGGCGTCACCCAGGAGCAGGCCCAAACGTTGACGGATGGCCCGGACGGCTGGACCACTGTAGAGACAATGTGCCATATCCGTGACTTTGCCGATGTCTCGCTCACCCGCGCCCAATCGATCCTCAGCGAAGATAACCCGCTCCTGCCCAATTTCGATCCGCAAGAAGGGGCCAAACGCCGGAATTACCCGTGTCAAAACTTGGCGGCTGAATTTGCGGCCTATCTGGACTCGCGCAAGGCCCTGTTAGCTTTGCTGGATGGGATAACCGAGGAGCAATGGCAGCGGCGCGGCGTGCATTCGAGCTACGGCCCACTGACTCTGCTCGACCTGCTCGTCCACATCGAATGGCACGATGTGAACCACATGGAGCAGATCGCCCGCACCCTCAAGCTGTCTGAGCCGCTCCTGTAAACGTCAGGGGCGGCAGTCACGGGTGTGGGTACCTTTCGTAATACAGGATGGTTAGTGCGCGCCGAACGCCCTTTCATATTCATCTTAAGTGAATTGTGTTGAATGTTACTCGGTATTAGCGCTGCCTGTTTTCCCCGTACTCTAACCATCGGGAAAAATTAGTTGATCACTAATCGGCCTGTTTTTCTCGTGGCGATTCTGACACCCCCCTTTTTTCGGTTTCATCACAAACGATTTCCTAACGCTCTTTCTAACCCGATTTTTGGGCCAGAAAGTGAGTAGAACCTCTTACAGGACTGGCGCATCTCCTGCGAAAATAGAAAAAACAGGTTCACCGCGGAGAGCGCGGAGAACGCAGAGAAAAGCAAAAGAGAGAGAAAGGAGATTTTTCATTTCACTGTAGCGGCGCATCCGCCATGACAAGCGCCGCAGGTTAGCGCAACCTGAAGTACAGGTAAAGATCCTCTGTTACCATTATAGCACAGATGTTCTAAAAAGCAATACCCCTGGCGGTTGAATTTTGAGGGCGGACAGGCAAGGTGATTTCAAACGCGGGAGCGGTTGCAGTCGGCGAATACATCATCTCACTTCCCTTACAGGTGAGCCATCACCGCTTATTTGGGAGTACGGACGGCAACTTCTAATGAAAATCCATCGCCCAATGCAGCAACATATCGACGCAAGGTATTAATCGTATAAGCATCATAGCCGCGCTTTTCGATGCGAGCGACCTGTGCCTGTGATACTCCTAGCCTCTCAGCCATTTGCTGCTGCGTCAAACCAGCGGCCCGCCGCGCCTCGACCAATTGCAGCCATAGCTCCTTCTTTGCAGCTTCTTCTAGATAGATAGCGCGAAACTCAGGATCAGCCATCTGTTTCGCCCAATATGCGTCAACCCCTTGATCCTCGTCATTCTTCACCTCATTCCTCACCAGAACCACCACCAATGTCTGCGCCGTGAGCATTTAAGATTGTATTCAAAGCGACGCATCAGTTGTTTCAAACTCAGCGTTTCGCGTGCTGAAAGATTCCCGACTTCTATAATAAAAAGGTCCCGTTCCGCGTTGAGACCAAAACAGACCCGACCACTCACGATACACTCAGCTACTTGAGCACGATTTCCAAATTCGAATGCTATCCTGTTCGATCCCACACGAGCCATAAATTCTTCTGTAGAATGACGAAACAACCTGTTAGGGTTTTGCGTCCACTCTGGCTCGATATGAAAGATAGGTGCTCCGTTTTGATGAAGCAAAGGCATTTCGCAGAGAGGTAACTCGTCAGCAGTCCATTGAACCATTCTCCAAAGGGCCTTCAGTTCTATGCCCTGGATTTTCCCACTATCCCAGTGCATCCCGATTTCAAGAAATGACCTGCTGGGAGGCATGGCTGTCCAATAAAGGGTCTGCCCTAAAGAACTCTTTCCACTCTACCCGAAGCCTAACCTTGCTTATATTAATTGTTTCTTGCCCCAGGTCCGTAACTGAGTCCACGTTTAACATATTAGGATATCCGCCCCGCCGCCAATTCCTCCGGCGTGATCTTGTGATCGCGTTATTCTTCCCAATCTTCGATCTGCAAACCTTTGACACGCCCAAACTCGCGGACATTATTCGCCGCGTACTATGCTGCATACAGCGATTTCAGAAGCGGGAATGGTTGGCTGTTTACGGCGGATCCCGTCTGATCGCCCATTTAAGTAACGAATACAGGTATTTGTATCAAGCGAGTACTTCATTCGATCTCATCTCGCTGATCAGGATGAGGCGGCTGATTCCGTTCCAGTGGGTCTTCTGCAAAACTCCCGTAGGTTTCCTCGAAGTAGCCAGCAGGATACCCTAGCATCTCGCGCCGAACCTCATCAATCTCTTCTGCTGATGGGGCTGGACCTTCATCAGCAAGCAGTCCAAGTAAGGACTCTTTGGGAGTATTCGGCTCTGGGTTATCAACCAGCGTAGAAACAACCTCGGCTATCAACCGGGCGCGCTCTGCAGGAGGCAGCCGTAACACCTCTGCCACAATTTGTTCGTAAGACATAGAAACCATAGGTTATCCCTCACCACTAAACCTTAGTTTCATTATAGTCTGGGATTACTCCTTACAGCACCACTTGTCCCACCAATGTCTGCGCCGTGAGCGTTTAATCACGTATTCATAGCCGCTTATCAGTTGTCTCAAATTCAGCGTTTCGTCTGCTGAAAGATTCCCGATTTCTATGATTGAAAGGAATCGTTCCGCGTTGAGACCAAAACAAACACGACCACTCACAATACACTCAGCTACTTCGGCGCGATTTCCAAATTCGAATGCTATTATGTTCGATCCTACACGCGCAATGAATTCTTCAGGGAAATGACGGGACAATATATCGACGTCTTCTGTCCAACCTGGCTCCGTATGAAAGATAGGCGATCCGTTTTGCCGAGGTAGAGGCGTTTCGCACAGAGGTGTATCGTCAGCAGTCCATTGAACAATTCTCCAAAGGGTTATCAACGCAATTCGCTGGATTCTTCCGCTGTACCAGTGCATCCCGATCTCAAGAAATGATTTACTTGGAGGAGCTGCTGTCCAATAAAAGGTCTGTCCCAGAGATTCATTCCAGTCTACGCGGAGCGTATATTCATTTATATTGATTGTCTCTTGTCCCAGATTAGTAACTGAAACAACTTTTAGCATGTTAGGAAACCTGCCCTGCCGCCAACTCCTGCGGCGTGATCTTGTGATCCAGTGTCAGGCTGCCGTCGATATACAGCGCGTGCCACAGGTGGAAGACCAGCAGGGGCCAGACCGTCCACAATTCGTAGCGGCGCTTGCTCATGTGATCGTCCACCAGTTGCGCCACGACATCGGGCCGGAAGATGCCCACCGCTTCAACGTAGTCCCGCGACAAATAGCGATCCACCAGGGGCCGCAGGATCGTGCGCAGCCAATCGGAGGTCGGCGGCGTAAATCCCCACTTGGGCCGCGCCAGAATTTCCGCCGGGATCAGATCGGCTACCGCGTCTTTCATCACCGTCTTAAAGCCGCCGCTGCGCAGCTTGTAGTCCAGAGGAATATTGAACGCCATATCGATCAGGTGGTGATCTTGCAGCGGGGCGCGCGTCTCGATGGACATCGCCATGCTCATCTTGTCCACGCGCATATTGCTGTCTTCGGGAATCCACAGGCTCAGGCTGGTATAGGCGATCCGATCCGCAAACCGATCCGTCTGCGGCGTGTCGAGCAGAGGCCGCAGCGCCCGCCCGATCACTTCATGCCGCCGCCCGGCCCACATCGGATCGCACAGCAAGTCGGGGAAGCGCTCCGGATCAACAATACGCATCCATTCCAGGTAGCGCTTGACCGGATCGGTGCTCCGCGATTTTTGGGCCAATTTGCGCGCACCGTTTACGGGGGCGTGGTCCAGCAGCGGCGTCAGAACCGACTTTCTCAGCAGCCTGGGGATTTTAAGATAGCGCTCCAACCGCACGTCAGCCCGGTAATGCGTATATCCGCCAAACAGTTCGTCGCCCGCGTCGCCGCTCAACAGCACCGGGACGCCGCTCACCCGCGCCAATGCTGCCACGTAGGCCGTCTGGATCATGGAATGCTGCGGGATCGGCTCGTCCATCGCCGCGATCAGATGCGGCAGCAGCGCCGCCAACCGTTCATCCTGCGGCACGGTGATCGCGTGGTGGTTCGTTCCCAGCGCCTTGACCGCGATCTCCGCGTAGCGCGCATCCACGTTAAACTTCGAAATCGCCAACGCCCCCCACGCGGCATATCGAAACCCACCGTGAAACTCTCCACCGGACGCCCCATCGCCCGGCCTACAATCGCCGCTACGGTGGTCAAATCCACGCCGCCGCTGAGGAACACGCCAATCGGCACGTCGCTCATCATGCGCATCTCGATCACTTCGACCAGCATTTCGCGCACGCGCCGCACCAACGCGGGATAATCGTCGCCCTCGAAGGCCAGGGGATTCATCGTTGGCTGCCAGTATCGCTCCGCCCGGCTCCCATTCCGATCCACGATCAGGCGCTCGCCGGGGAACAGTTTAGAGATGCCCTGAAAGATCGTCGTTGGCGGCGGTGTATAACCCAGCGCCAGCAGGGCCAGGAGCGATTCCATATCGACGGCGCGCTGCACGGCGGGATGTTCGAACAGCGCTTTGATCTCCGACGCAAAGAGGAACTGCCCATCGACGGACGTATAATAGAGCGGTTTTTCCCCGGCGCGATCACGGGCCAGCAGCAGGCGCTCGCGGGCTTCGTCCCACACGCACAGGCCGAACATCCCGCGCAGGCGGTCAATCACCGCGTCGCCCCATTCCTCATAACCGTGAATGATCACCTCGGTATCGGTTCCCGTCGCGAAGTGATGGCCCTTTGCTTCCAATTCGATCCGCAATGAACGGTAGTTGTAAATCTCGCCGTTAAAGACGACCGCCGCCGTGTGATCCTCGTTGAAGATCGGCTGCACACCCGCCGCCAGATCGATGATCGCCAGCCGCCCCGCGCCGAACGCCAGCGGCCCGCGATGGTAGGTTCCGTAACCGTCCGGCCCGCGATGATCCAGGCAGTGCGCCATCCGTTCGATCAGCGCCGGGTCTGCCGTGCCGCGTGGGTTATATTGTCCGTAAATGCCGCACATAGAACCTCGCTAAAAATGCCGCGTAATGCTCGGCTCAATAAAGGCTTCCGTCTGCCCATCCGCCAGCGTCACCGTGCGCTCCGGCAGCAGCCGAGTCTGGTAGCCGTGTGTGGTCGCCCAGGCCAGCAGCGCCCGCAGCGCCGTGAGTCCCTCGATCACCTTACCCGCCTGCGCATACCCCAGCCGATAGCCCAGGAACGCTGACTCCCGGCGATAAAAGTCCAGTACCACATCAAGCGACGCGCCCAACTGCGCCGGATCGGTCAGCCTCGCATACTCGGAGAGCGGCCTTGCTTCCTCGATCCGCCAGTTGCGATAGATCACTTCGAGCAGCACGCTGTGATGAAAATAGGAGGCGACCTCCGCCCCGTTCACAATCGGCAGGTGCGCGGGATAGGCCACTGGCGATCCATCCGGCGCAAGTAATTTCCACGTTGAATGTATATTGTTCTGCCAGCGGCTTCGGATGCGTCCCGTTGTCGCTCGGAACCAACGCCCGGATGCGCTGCATCATCTCCGCGCTTGCCGTTTCGATCACCTCCCGCCGCGCCTTCGTCCCAGCCGGATTTGCGACCGGGGGCATCAGCGGGCCAATCGTCATCGTCAGGCGCGGGCGCTTCAGGTGGATCGCCTTGTCCAGTGCGCCGAGCACCCCGCCAAATCCAATCGGCAGGATCGGCGCGCCCGTCTGCTGGCTGACCCACGCCACGCCGGGCCGAGCCGCCCCCGCGTCATGCTCCCAGATGCCGCCCTCCGGGAAGACGCCGAGCACCCCGCCCCGTTCCAGCACCGCACACATTTTGTGCAGCGCCGCCCGATCCACATAGCCGCGCTTGATGGCGATAAAACTGTACCAGCGCGTGATCCCGCCAAACAGCGGATCCAGCGGCACATCGCCGTTCCCAACCAGTTCGACCACCTGCGGCAGATTGGCGACCATCAGCGCGACCTCAATGGCGGCGACGTGATTGCCGATGGCGATATACGGCCCCTGCGCGGGAATATTTTCTTTGCCAGTGACGGTCAGCCGCGTGAAGACCTTCATCCAGGCGCGCCCGGCCTGTTTGATCATCTGGCGGCGAATGGGAACGGGGATTTCGATCAACATGGCCCTACCTTCTATGGTCGGATGCAGCGATCCCGCCCTACCTCCGGCGAGACCGGGCACAACTATACCGCATTTTGGAGGAAGATGAGTTTTTTATGCTGTGGTATGATCAAACTGCTGGAGTGTATGAATAAGGAGAAAAGAAATGCTGCCTCATCTGGATCGAATTACCTTTGATCAGCATATCTTGGGAGGACAGGCTTGTATACGGGGAATGCATATCCCGGTGTCCTTGATCCTTAATCTGGTGGCGCATGGTCAGCAGACCCCTGATATCCTGGCTGAATATCCTGACCTGGAACCAGATGATGTTCAGCAGTCCCTTGAATATGCCGCCTGGCTGGCGCGCGAACAGTGATTCCTCCGAAAGAAACAATTCTCCCCTGCGAACTCAAATACAAATCCTCACAGGCTTAATATCTGTTTCTCTCTCTTTGCTTTTCTTTGCGCTCTCCGCGGTGAGATTGTTTTTGCTTTTGCCCTAAAAAGCGCTCGACCCGGGGCGCGTATCCGGGTCGAGCATCACTATGGGGGGACATAGTGCGAGGCCGTCTAACTAGCCTATGGACGATTATCGGTGTTATTCCAGATATTCGCCCAATCCATATTCGTCCTGCATCTGACGCAGTTTGCTGAGCGCCGCGTGTTGTAGCTGGCGGATGCGCTCCCGGCTGTATCCCATCAACTGGCCGATCTGCGACATGCTGTGATTGCTGCCATCTTCCAGACCAAAACGTAAGCGGATAATCCGCGCTTCGCGGGCGGGCAGTGCGCCCAACAAGAAGCTGATTGATTCAACAAGGAGTTGGCGGGCTGCCGCTTCTTCGGGCAGTTCGCTTTCTTTATCGGCTACGAGGTCGGCGCGCGGGCGATTTTCTTCATCACCGATCAGTTCGTCCAACTGGACGGGTTCGCGCGCGGCGAGCATGGTCGTCTCGACCTGTTCCGGGGTCAGTTCAATTTCGCCAGCGAGTTCTTCATAGGAAGGTTCGCGGCCCAGTTCCTGCGCCAGCCGTTCGCTGACACGGCGCAGCCGTCCCCAGCGTTGGCCCTGGTTGATGGGCAGACGGATCGTCCGCCCCCGGTCGCCCGCCGCGCGGGCGATGGACTGCCGGATCCACCATGTTGCGTATGTGCTGAGCCGTACTCCGCGCCCCGGATCGAAGCGGTCAACGGCTTTCATCAACCCCAGATTGCCTTCCTGGATCAGGTCGGGAAGGGGTAGCCCGCGACCCTGGTACTTCTTCGCAATCGAGATAACCAGGCGGGTGTTCGCCATGATCAATTCCTGGCGGGCAGCCTCACCCAGTTCGACCACATCATTGAAGTGTTCCCCGGCTTCCTCATCCGAGACGCCAATTTCCAGGCGATACGCTGCTTCGTTGCCAGCCTGTACAAGGCGGGCCAGCGACTGTTCGCGCGTGGCATCTATCGGTTCGGAAATGGGGCGGATATCTCGGAAGTAAAACTGGAGCAGATCGGCATCAGCAGGGGGAACATAGCCCCCATCATCTTCAACTTCGGCAAATTCGGCAGCTTCTGCAACGGTTTCATCGTCGTCAACGTCATCCACGTGTTCATCCGCGTGGACATCGTTATCAGACCCCCAGCGTCCCGACACGATTTTATGTTCCTTATACTTTTCCTGGATACTCTGAATGGCGACCACAGGCGCTTGCCTTTTCTCCACATGTGAGGAGACTTCCCCTCACAGAAAGTGTCTTCTGAACCAGTCTTCACAATCTTCTATTATATTACCCTTTATTCAGATTTATTTCAACAAAATAGTAATTAAAATTCGATGAGTGTTTCTTCACGCTTTTTTTAGAGGTTCTTGCGTGACTGTCTAGGATTAAGAATAAAGGAAAACAAGACAGTGAGCATCAGCCAAATGGGCGATTTTACGATAGGCTGATCGGAGAGTTCGGGGGGGGTCAGGTGTCTAGTCAGTTGGAAGCGCCGGATGGTTAGCCAACAGATAGCAACCATCTGCGTAGAGGTGCAAAATTAACGGTTCAATTCTGTTGCAGATTATAGGATAATACTCCGCCAGTGGCGACAAAAAAGTTTGAGAGCAGCAGTGTCAGAGCAAAGTCCGGCGCAGCGCGAACCCATTAATCCAAACCGGCTGAGTCTTTATGCAACAGCCTTTGGGTTGGCCCTGGTTGCCCTCGCCCTGCTGTGGACCGCCGTCCTGTGGAAGCGGCCTATCGACTGGTTCCCGCGTGAGCATTGGGCGCTCGATCTGGCCCTGGGCGCGATCACCGGCACCCTTTATGCCCTGATCGCCTGGACCCTGGCTCACACCATAGACACGTTTCGCCGCCTGAAGGATCTGCTGATCCAAAGCCTGGATATGAACGCTCTGCGCCCCGCCCACGCGCTGCTCTTTGGACTGATCGCGGGAGTGCCCGAAGAAATCTTGTTCCGGGGCGCGCTGCAACCTGTGCTCGGCTGGATCATCACGTCGTTGATCTTTGGCGTCCTGCACAGCATCACGCCCACCTATTTTATCTATGCTTCAGCAGCAGGGGCATTGTTCAGCGGTCTGACAATCTGGCGCGGCGGCCTGTGGGCACCCATCGCGGCGCACGCCGCCATCGACACGATCATGTTCCTGCTGTTGATCCGTGATTGGCATCGCCGCCCACCCCAGATGTAAAGCGTTTCTTCCCCTCGCGCCGCGCTTTTGGTGTGGGGATGGGACGGGTGCGGGCGTATCTTCGGCCCTTGTTTCGTGTTTTGGCAATTCAGGATTTAGAGGTACACTCTCTGACCGCTAAACCGTACCAAAGTCCCATATCCCACCACTTGAAGAGAACCGCACACCTGTGGCCGGATCGGGATTTTTGTGTGTCTAGTCCGTTTGGTGCAAGTCGCGGGGAGACCCTGCGAGCCGTTCTATCAAGTATGGAGGTTTTACACTGTGGGAAATAAAGTGCGTGTCGCGATTATCGGCGTCGGTAACTGCGCCAACTCGCTCGTACAGGGCGTTGAATATTACAAGAACGCCCGTCCGGAAGATGCAATTCCGGGCCTGATGCACGTCGTCCTGGGCGGTTATCACGTCCGTGATGTCGAATTCAGCGCTGCTTTCGACATCGATGCCGAGAAAGTCGGCAAGGACTTGAGCGAAGCGATCTGGGCCAGCCAGAACAATACGATCAAGTTCACGGATGTCCCACACCTGGGTGTGCCGGTCTATCGCGGCATGACGCATGACGGCCTCGGCAAATACCTGTCGCAGAAGATCAAGAAAGCCCCTGGCCCCACTGCCGATATCGTCCGTATCCTGAAGGAAACCAAGACCGATGTCGTGGTGAACTATCTGCCCGTTGGCAGCGAGCAGGCGACCAAGTGGTACGTTGAGCAGGTGCTCAATGCGGGCTGCGCGTTCGTCAACTGCATCCCCGTTTTCATTGGCCGCGAACCCTACTGGCAGAACCGGTTTGCCGAGCGCGGCCTGCCCATCATTGGCGACGACATCAAGTCCCAGGTTGGCGCGACCATCGTGCACCGCGTGCTGGCGAACCTGTTCAAGGATCGCGGCGTGCGCCTGATGCGGACCAGCCAGCTCAATGTCGGCGGCAACATGGACTTCTATAACATGTTGGAGCGCGAGCGCCTGGAAAGCAAGAAGATTTCCAAGACCAACGCCGTGACCAGCCAGGTTCCTGGCGGCATGGCCCCGGAAAATGTCCATATCGGCCCGTCCGACTATGTGGCATGGCTGACCGACCGCAAGTGGGCCTATATCCGTCTCGAAGGCCAGACCTTCGGTGATGTACCGCTGAACGTCGAACTGAAGCTGGAAGTGTGGGACAGCCCCAACAGCGCCGGTGTCGTGATCGACGCGGTGCGCTGCGCCAAGCTGGGTATGGAACGCGGCCTGTGCGGGACGCTCGAAGCGCCTGCCTCTTACTTCATGAAGTCGCCGCCCGTCCAGATTCCTGATGATGTGGCCCGCAACCGCACCGAAGCCTACATTCGTGGTGATGACAACGCCGTTGTCCGCCCGGCTCCCGGCTTCGTCGGCTACGATACCCCCTCGGTTCCTGGCACCGACGGTCACTAATTTCGTCTGGATCGCAGGATTCGAAAACACTCGGGGATGGCCTACGCCGTCCCCGTTTTGTTTGTTTAGAGGCTGTTATGAATTTTTCGAGTTATCCCATCAAGATACGCTGAAAAATAAGCGTTGTGGATCGCGGGCAGGCCCTCATCCCCTACCCCTTCCCCCACAGCTTCGCGGGGGGAAGGGGAAAACGATTTGGAAAAGAGCGTTCCCTTGCTTACGTTGACATGAATTGGGCGCAGCGGCTTAGCTTCGCACGCAAGCAGCGCCCCTACAAAATATCCGAAAGGGCTTGTTCGTTCGCACTTAGTCGAGTAAGCCCTCGCTCTGCTCCTCAACCGCAATCATGGCCAGGTGCTGGGCAAATCGCAGATAGACCATTAGAAACGGAAGAGGACGGCCAGGCCGTCCTCTTATTGTTTGATGTCTTGTGGTGGAGCAGAACTACCACACCTTGTATTCCGGCTTCCCGCTGCTGTCAAACTGATCGGAGAAGTGCTCGGCTTCCATGATGCCCTGGCGCTGAGCCAGTCGCCAATACCAGAGCTTCTTCTGCTGTTCGGCGGGGGGTAGATGAGCGATACTTGTCAGGAAGTTATTTTCCGGGTCATCGAACGACTTCTTCATACCATTGAGCGCTGCCATTGTGTTTTCCTCGATGCTCTCATTTCTTCTTTCTACCATTATTAGATGGTCGATTTTCAAGAAAAGGGTCGTAAATAACTTCTAAATTCTGGAGAAAAACATATATAAAAAGGAGCTAAGCGCACCTTTTTCTCTGTGGGGAGCTTACATTCTGGCTTCGAGCAGTTCGATCACCGTGCGAAACAGGTCGATTTGCAGCGTGATATGCTGGCCCTTGCTGGGCCACGCATGAGGAACAGGGGTTATCTCGATGGTGGGGAACAGCGCGGCATAATCCAGCTTTTCGACCGTTTCTGGCTCATCGATATAGATCATGTAGGGAACTGGCTGTTGGCGAACGCGGCAGACTTTGATTGCCCCTTCCAGGTCCGCCGTTGACAGCACAATGAGCAGGTCGAGAGGAAGCTCAAGCTCGTTCGGATGCGAATAGTAACTCAACTGCATACGCTGCTGAAGTTGGAAACTCAGCAGTTGGATAATGGCGTGCGTGTGCTGGTCCGGGGAAACAATTACTCCACCCCGCAGGGTCTTTTTTTCGTTCATAATCCTCTCGCCTGAACTTACATCCTCGCTTCGAGCAGTTCGATCACCGTGCGGAACAGGTCGAGTCGCAGGGTCACGTCCTGGCCTCTGCCCGGCGGTACATGGGGAATCGCGGCTATCTCGACGCCGGGGAACAGCGTGGCATAATTGATCCTGTCGAGTTTTTCTGGCTCGTCGATATGGATGATAAAAGGAACGGTCTGCTGGCGGGTGCGAAAGACTTTGATCGCCCCCTCCAGATCAGCCGCCGACAGAACAATCAAAAAATTGTGTGGCCCTTCAATCTCATTAGGGTGTGAATAGTAGCTCAACTGCATGCGCCGCTGAAGCTGGTATGTCAGCAGTTGGATCACGGCGTGCGTGTGCTGCTCCGGGGAGACGATAACCCCACCCTGCAAGGTCTTTTTGTCGGTCATAAGCCTACTCATCCAAAAAGAGACTGATCGCGTATTCTACCTTATCGCTCAGATCGTGCAGCAAACTCAGCACAAAAATTGCCTGATCCGTCTGGCGCGGTGGGAACAACCGGGTCCAGTAGGTGTAGGCCGCCGACAGGCGATCAACCGCCAGCAGCCCCGTGATCCGCTCCGCCGTGTGCCCGCCCTCCCCGATCAGAAAATCCACCAGCAGACCCTGGAAGATCGGCGTCTGCCGTTCCACGCGATCCAGCACATCGGCAAACAACTGGCGATCCCAGCCGCCGCGATCCTCCAATGCCTGCACCGACACTTCTTGCAGCGAATCTCCCATCTCGATCAGGCTGGTGCGCAGGGCAAGCATAATTTCATGTTGTTTGCGTCGGGGCGGCATGCGTCGGATTTTCCTCTAGGCGGCGGTCTCAATTTGGCAAGAGTCTAATGCGAGCAAGCAAATAGAGCAAGAGTCATCCATTAACAATTAGCTATTAAGACAGAAACAACTTCTTTGACAATTCTTTAACATACGATATAATGTGTAATCAGCGGGCACATTCTTCACAAAATCATAACAATACCTGACCCCGAAGATCGCCTATAGTTGCATACAAGGGGAATTATGCGATGGCATTTGCGGTCAAAAAATTGGGCGACGACCCTATCATCATTGTCTCATTAGATGTACCGCTCATACGCTATCTGTCGAACCTGCGATCCACCTATGCGCAGGTTGACCAGATTGCGACTGCCTGCGCGCCCCCCCTCTACCGGATTATCGATACGCGTTCGCTGGACCTGTCCTTTAGTGACATTTTGCTCTGGATGGAGGAACAGGCAGCGGTGCCCAGGGGTGGCATTTTAGACTCGCGCCTGACCTCGCTCATCGTAGGGACACATCCCCTGCTTCCGGCCTGGTCACGGCGCATCAAACTGGCCTTCAACATCGATACGCCAGTCTACCCCTACCTGGAATTGGCGCTCATTGATATTCGCACGAGAATATCCGCGCAGCGCGGACGAAACAACTCTTTTCATTAACATAGCATAAAGACAGAATGAAAAAAATGTGCTATTATTGCGGTCAGGAAATCTGAACTTCTATTCATTGTGGCAGGATTGTATGTCGTTCGCCGTTCGCAAGCTTCCTGGTCAGCCGATAGTCATTGTATCGGTCTGCTTTCCCCTAGACGAAACGCTCCAGGAATACGTTGATATCAACCGGCAGGTCGCGCGTTTGGCAGACCACACGGATGGCCTGCTGTATCGCGTTTCCGATGCGCGCCATGTTAAGGATCTCAGCTTCGCGGATATTTACCTGTGGATTCAAATGCAGCGTGATTATCCCGAAGGCTCTGCAATCGATCCCCGCGTCTACCCGATCTTTGTCGGCAGCCATCCTGTCTGCGAAGCCGGCCTGAAAAAGGTCCGCAGCCAGCTTGGCATTGAGATGCCTGCCTTTCAGACTCTCAGCGCGGCTATCAACTTCGTGAGCGCTCAATCCACGTCCAGGCGTGCCTGATTCTCCCCACATGACCCAGCGGGAAGTGGCCATTTGGGCCATACATTTCCCCCTACACAAGCACGTTCATCTGAAAAAGCGGTGCGGTGCCCGAAGGGTGTATGGCAACGCTTTATCCGGATTTTTTATGATTCCGATATAGGCATAACGAGCAAAAATCGTTTATACTGCACTTAAGCGAAATGGATATGAGACAAAAGGAGTTTGCCTATCGACTGAAACGAGGGGACACTAGCGCAAAGCCCGGCGTTTAACACGCTGGGAAACGAGGTGGCGGTTTCTCATCTCGCGATGAGATTAACCCCGGACTTCCGGGGGAAAATCGAAAGTTCTGCGGATGCCGCCAGGGCGCACACCACCGTCCTCGTCAGTTCCCTCCCAAACTGAAGCCGCGTTACAAAGACTACGCGCAACCGTAGCCCAGAAAAACGTGGTGGTGGTGCAATTCCCTATCTGACAGGCAAGTGAGACAGCGGCGCTCCGCGCTTTGCTGTGGATTCACTTTATATCCCCCTCCTGGGAGAGGACTTGTGCCATGTGTGGAATCGTTGGTTATATTGGCCCGCGTGATGCGACCCCGATCATTCTCAACGGCTTGCAGCGGTTGGAATATCGCGGCTACGACTCGGCAGGAATCGCCGTCATGCAAAAAGGTGAAATCGCCATCCGGCGTGATGTCGGCAAGCTGTCCAACCTGATGCGCCTTGTGGATACCGAACCGCTCAACGGGCGGATCGGCATCGGGCACACGCGCTGGGCGACTCACGGCGTCCCCAGCTCGCGCAACGCGCATCCCCACATCAGCAACACCGGGCGGACTGTCGTCGTTCATAACGGCATTGTCGAAAATTTCCGCGACCTGAAGGCAGAACTGGTCGCGCAGGGCATTACTTTCACCTCCGATACCGACACCGAAGTGATCGTGCACCTCGTCCAGCGCGAACGCGACGCGGGTTATGATGTGACCGAAGCCACCCGCCGCGCCGTCTCGATGCTGCGCGGCGCTCATGCGATTGTCGTGCTGTCTGCCGACGAACCGGATCGCCTTGTCGCGGTGCGCATCGGCAACGCGGGCGGCGTGGCGCTGGGCATCGGCAGCGGCGAAATGTTCATCGCCTCCGATATCCCCGCCATTCTGGAACATACGCGCCGTATGGTCTTTTTGGAGAGCCGCCAGATGGTGACGCTCACCCGCGACGGCTACAACGTGCAGACCCTCGAAGGCGATCCCGTTGACGCCGAAGTACACATCATTCCTTATGACCCGGTCAGCGCCGAGCGCGGCGAATACAAGCACTTTATGCAGAAGGAAATTCACGAACAGGCCCGCGCCCTGACCGATACGCTGCGGGGCCGCGTGGACTTTCAGAATGGCTGCATCGATCTGCCCGATCTGAAAATCTCCCCCGAAGCCGCGCAAAGACTCAAACGGATGGTGATTGTCGCCTGCGGGACGAGCGCCTACAGCGGTTTGGTCGGCAAATTTATCCTGGAAGAACTGACGCGCATCCCGGTTGAAGTCGATTACGGCAGCGAATACCGCTACCGTGATCCGATCCTCGACGCCGACTGCGCGGTGCTGGCGATCACCCAGTCCGGCGAAACAGTCGATACTCTGGCGGCGATGGAAGAAGCGCGTACAAAAGGCGCGCAGCAGTGGAGCATTGTCAACGCGCTGGGCAGCCAGGCGATGCGTGTCGCGGATGGCTTTATCACCATGCAGGCCGGGCCAGAAATCGGCGTCGCCAGCACAAAGGCGTTCACGACCAGCATCATCGACCAGTATCTCCTGGCGCTGTATCTGGCCCAACAGCGCGGCACGATGGATTGCCACGAAGCAGAACGGCACACCACCGATCTATCCCGCCTGCCCGATCTGGTCAGCCAGGTTCTGGAGCGTGAGGATCAGAGTCGAAGAACTCGCCGGGGAACTGTACCAGTACACGAATTTCCTCTACCTGGGACGCGGCATCAACTACCCGATTGCCCTGGAAGGCGCGCTCAAGCTGAAGGAAATCAGCTACATTCACGCCGAAGGGTATCCCGCCGGGGAAATGAAGCACGGCCCCATCGCGCTGATCGATGAGCACATGCCTGTCCTGGCGATTGCCTTGCAGGATGGCGTTTATGACAAAATGCTCAGTCAGGTGGAACAGGCCAAATCACGCGGCGGATTGGTGATCGCGGTGGCGACCGACGGCGACACGGAGATCGCCAGGAAGGCGGATCGCGTGATCTACATCCCGCCCGCCCCGGAACTGATCAGCCCGATCCTGAGCGTGATCCCGCTGCAACTGCTGGCCTATCATATCGCCGTGCGGCGCGGCGCAGATGTCGATCAGCCCCGCAATCTCGCCAAGAGTGTGACGGTGGAATAGTAAGACTCAAAACTGAATTGAAAAGGAGCGCAGGTAAAGGCGCTCCTTTTTGCCTCAACAATTATCAAGATTTGGGCCGCTTAAAAACTTCGAGGATAACGTTTTAACTCAATGAGTCCAGCACGTTTTACTAGCTGCTCATCGCCATTTAACATAAGCAGAAATTCCGTTACACGCCCAACAGCGGTCAAAGGCACAATTCTGGCACCTTCTAAGCGAAAATGATCTTTCCAGCGATCCTGCCGAGGATTAAATAAGGGAACCAGTTTGCCGGTATCAGCATCAATAGAAGCAATATCGCTTCCTTTATGGCGGTTACAATCGAAACAGCTTAAACACAAGTTATCCCCTGTTGTTGTGCCTCGATGTTTTTCAGAAATAATGTGATCCACTTCATGAGGGAAAAAATTATCTTCCTGGTTCAAAAGACAATACTCACAACGGCCCTTCGCACGTTCAACTACTAATTGGCGTAGAGAATCAGGAACGCGCGTCATTGGTTAGCCAGTTTCTTTCGTGCGCGGATCTTAAGCATACTCATGAAGTGATTTAGTCTAGAAAATTCCTCCAGTTCCACGCGCTCCTCTGCCGTCAACACGCCCCGCCCGTTCCCATCCAACAGATAACGCATGCGCTCCTGCAACACCTCAGACGGCCCAAACGCAATAATTTGTTCTGGCGTCGGCCCCGAAACCAGAAAATCAATTACCTCATCAAATAGCATGTTGTTTGCGCCAACCGTTGCCATCACCAACGCTCCCGGAGTTAAACGCTTATTACTTCCATTGTACACGAGATCGATTTTCTCCCTTTCCTTCCGCCTGGATGCTGAACTTGGTCGGACAAAAAGGGGATGATGAGGGGAATTCAGTTCAGGACTTTACTATAATCGAAACATCAGAGCGCAATCTCGCCAAGAGTGTGACGGTGGAATAGAGTTTCGCTACATTCTATAGAGACAGCCTGGGGCGAACTTGCCCTAATCGTAAGGGTATTGGAGTAGGAGGAGCGAGAGATGGATGCCACTGTCACTGCCCTTCAGAAAATTGGCATAAAGAAACCAACGTGGAAAACGGTGATTGTCACTGCTTCCCAGGAAGTCGAAATGCCCGCCGCGCTTTTGTGGGAAACATGGTCCTACCTGGAACGTTGGCCGCACTGGTCAACGCCTCTCCATGTTGCTACCCGCTGGATCGGAAAACCCGGCTGGAAGGTGGGCGCAACCTTTGAACAGGTGCTGAACCTCGGCTTTCCGGTGGGAAAATTGACCTCGGCAGAAACCGTAAGTGAGATCGTTCCGGGGGAATATGTGCTGTGGTGGAAAAACGAGAAAGGCATCAAGTCTTGCCACATCTGGCAGTTTGAGCGGTTAAGCGGCAATCCCAACAGCATCACGCGCATCACCGATGTCGAAGTTTTTCACGGCACAATGATGGGGCTGGTCAAACCCCTGGTGTCAAGAAGATGGCATCAGATGTTTGAACACAGTGTTGCAGGGCTTATTCGGCAGGCCCAGTTGCAGACCGCCGTTACCCTTACCTGATGAACTCGCCGTGTCTCGCGGCGCGGAGTTAATTGCCTTTTTCGCCTTGTTATTGCTGTAGGGGCGAGCCGCTAGCCCGCCCCATTTATTTTCGTGTAGAGTCGCGCTAGTGGTTTACAGTCCCAGAGCCTTCCGCAGGGCCGCCGCCGCAACCGGAACCCCAATCTGGGTCGCAACGTCGAGCACCCACTGTCCGCCCTGTACTTTTGCTCCTTCGCCAGCCACAGCGCGTCATAGTGCAACAGCTAAACCCAAAGGGGCGCATGCTAAGAAGCATCGCCCTTTTATTTTGCTGATTGCCAGCGACAGGCCAGCTTGCCGACAGGCCAGCTTGCACCGGAACAGCAACCGAGTAAAATAAATATTTAATCTGAGGTACCATCGTTAACAGTTGTACCCGCTCTGGAAGCCTGATTCCAAGTCCATCTCTAGCCTCACAACGATCAGCGACCTCAACAGGGCTTCCCTTTCGCCCACTTGCCTATGCTCATTTCACCGGGCAGGGTAAGGCATCCAATAGGAGTTATCTATGAAACGGTTGTGGGTTGCGGCACTTCTGATCCTGCTGCTGGCCGCTTGTGGTGGCAGCGACAAAAAAGATAAAGATAGTCAAGACAAGCAAAGTGAGAGTACCCCCGTCATGGGGCCAATGAATCAGGTCACGGTTGACCAATTAGCGGGTGAGTGGATGAGGCCAGATGGCCTGATTTATCGATTTCAACCAGACGGTGTGATCACCTATGCTCGGCTGAATGGCAGCTCTGAAGGCAATGCGAATGAAACATCGACTTACACCATCAGGAATTCTGCTGCGGGGCCCATTCTGACGCTCAACACGTCGGGCAGCAGCACTGAACTGAAACTTGTTGATGTGCGCGGCTGCAATGGTTCTCCCTTCAATATCGTCACTCAGGGAACGGGTGAGGATGTTAGTTATGGAGGACTTGTCCAGGTCGGATCATCAGACTTTAAACGGCTTACTGCCGATGAGATCAGCCAAAACTGGAAAGTGATGGGGATTGCTGCTTTCGATATCACTTTTGCAGATAAAGGTGAGCTATCTGGATATGCGGGTAGCGGAAGTTGGTCATTGGATGGAAACCGGCTCGAACTGAAAACAGAGGCGAATACAACAACTTATGAGATCGTCCGAGTCGCGCGATGCCAGGGGATTCCTCTCTCCATTGTGCTCTATGATCCCAACACGACTAATATTCTCAATTTTCTTGACCCCAGTGTGGCGACCGATCAAAACTGGGTGAGTGATTAAACGCTGGTGCGCTCCTTGATGTACTGCTACCCCACTCCTACGCCAAAATCGCGGGGAGAGGGGTAGCAGACCTTGCTCGGACAAAGTGAGGGGCACGCTCAGAACTCTACCTCACTGGCCGTACACACTTCTGCCCCCTCACTCGCCAACTTCAAATTCCATTCCCCGATCACGTCCTCCGGTTTTTTGTGATAATTGCTGTGTCCATCGCTGACCAGCGTCACCAGATAACCGCGCTTGAGCGCACCCTGGCACGTCGCCTTGACGCAGCCATGCGTGACCAGTCCCGTCACCACAACCAACTCCACGCCCCGCGTCCGAAGGTCGTCTAGCAGCGGCGTATCCTCGAATGAGTCACCGTGCGTCTTCTGGATCAGGATGTCACCCGGCTGGGGGTTTCAGATCCCCGTGAAGCTGCCAGCCATCCGATCCTTTCGCCAGGAAGCTGTCATTCGAGTGCTGGATAAAAATGACGGGAGTCTGCGTCTTGCGCGCCTGCTCGATCAGCAGGTTGATGGTGCGCAGCAGCCGGTCCGCCTGGTAAATAACCGTCGATTTTTCAAACAGGGCTTTCTGAACGTCGATCACCAATAGTGCTTTTTTCATGCGGCTTGCCTCCTTCAGCGCTTCTATTTTACAGGTAGTTTCCTGCTTGCGCTTCGTTCAGCAGACCCTTAAAACATGAAGATGGTGGCGGATCAACTCAAGAGGAAAGGGTCGGAATGGATATCAATTGGAGTGACGTATTTCTGCCCAATGTCTCGCTTTTGGAAATATTTGTGCGCGGCACGGCGATCTACCTCATGCTCTTTATTCTCTTGCGAGTCGTACTCAAGCGCGAATCGGGCGGCCTCAACGAGACTAATCTGCTGGTGATCGTGCTGCTGGCCGATGCCGTCCAAAATGGGATGGCGGGCAGTTATACAAGTGTATCCGATGCGGCTGCCCTGGTCCTGACGATCCTCTTTTGGAGCTACACCCTCGATTGGCTGGCCTATCACTATCCCTGGTTAGAGCGTATCGTTCATTCCGGCCCGCTCCAACTGGTTAAGGATGGCGAAATGCTGCGCCACAACATGCGCAAGGAATTGATCACACGGCAGGAATTAATGGAATATCTGCGCGAACAGGGCATCAGCGATATCAAGAGCGTGAAAGCGGCGTTTATCGAGAACAGCGGCAAGATCAGTGTCATCCGGGCCGAGGGACAGCAGAACCCCAACGCGAACGAAACAACTCCGGTTTAGGCACAGTGGGGCGACCTTGATCGCTCGTATTCCGGTCTGTTCCCCCGCGCCTTTGGTCTCGTTCGAGTCTCGATAAGTCATCACCGCACGTTTTTGTTTTCTATGGAGGAAAACAAATATACTATCCGCCATTCAGATCACAACTACTCCGGGGGGAAGCGGGCGAGTTCTCATAGGGGGGACTCGCCTGATGATCAAACCGTCCACAGGATAAAACCGCCATGCCCGATATGCTCGTCAAGCTCTATGAACTGCCCGCTCTCGCCCCGGCCCTTGAAGCGCCCCACGCCGCCGGAATCGAGATTCGCCGCGCTTTTGGCCTGGAAAAGCGCCCGATTGCCGAATGGATTGGCGAGCATTTTAATGCGGGCTGGGCCAGCGAATGTGAAAGCACGCTCTACCGGATGCCGCCGACCTGTTTTGTCGCCGTCCAGGGGGGCGAACTGGCGGGGTTTGCCTGTTACGATGCCACGCGCAAGGGCTTTTTCGGCCCCACTGGAGTCCTCGAATTGATGCGCGGGAAAGGGATCGGCGCGGCGCTGCTGCTCGCCTGCCTGCACGATATGTTTGCTCAGGGGTATGGTTATGCGATCATCGGCTGGGCGGGGCCTACCGAGTTTTACAGCAAAATCTGTGGCGCAGTCACTATCCCGGATTCAGAACCGGGCGTTTACCGGGGCGTGCTCGACGTGTTTTGACCGTTGATTTCTCGGCGGTGAGGTGCGGCCCGCGTTCCCTATGGTTGTCTGAGTAGATCAGCAGCCTCGCCGTGCCCCTCCCGCAGCGCCAGATCGAGCGGCGTCCGGTCAGACATATCTCGAACGTTCGCCAGCGCCCCGTGATCGAGCAGCAGGCGGACCATCTCAACCTGTCCGTTCTGGGCAGCCCCATGCAGCGGCGTAAAATTTTCTCCCTGGACAGCATTGATATCCGCCCCATGCAAAATCAGCGCCTCAGCAATGGCGACCTGCTGCGCGGCAACAGCCGAATGGAGCGGCATCACTCGCTGCCCATTGCGCGAAGGGGAATTCACTTCTGCGTCCTGTTCCAGCAAATAATCGACAATGGCCTTATGCCCAAAAAACGCGGCGAGGCCCAGCGGTTGAAAACCATCTTGAGAATAATCGTTCTTCAGCGCGGGGTTTTGGGCAGTGAGTTCCTGCACGCGATCCAGTCTGCCCAGGGCAGCCGCCTCGAAGATCGTCAGCGGCAGCCCGGACTCAGCCAGCAGGCGCGCGATGCCGGGTTTGCCATAATAAACGGCGAGCAGCACGGCAGACGTACCCTGCTCCGTTTGGACGGTGGCGAGTGATGGGTAGCGTTCCAGCAGCGCCCGGACGGCATCCGCATCACCCTTCTGAATGGCTTCAAATAGGACTTGGGAATCTGAGTTTGCCATGCGGAATCCTCCCCCTGGGTACTTCTCTCCCCTATTCAAAGAATATAGACAAATCGGGAGCGGGCTACCAAGCTGCTATTGATACCTTGATTGCTAGTTGAAGTCGTTCATGCAGGACCCGTTAGAATGGAGTTACCACACCACATTCAACGGAGGTCCCACATGAACGACACCTATATTGTAACGGCTTATAGCGTGCTTGATGATGTGCTGAAAGCACACGGCTACACCGATGATAAACGCACGACCATCGGTGCGGCTGAAATCTTGACCGTAGCCGTCGTTGCCGCGAAGTATTTTCAGAATCATCATGAACGAGCCTTGTGTATCCTGATCCAAGTGGGTGATATTCCACCGTTGAGCGTGTCGCGTTTCAACCGCCGACTGCACGCCTTGAGCGAGTGGGTGTATGGGATCGTGACCTTGCTGGGTGAACTCTTTGCGACGGGGGAGGTCTTTATCATCGATAGCATGCCGCTGCCGGTTTGCAAGCGTTTCGTGCGCGACGGTGTAAGAAAGTGCGGGGCAAAGTCTATTGCGGCTATTGTGCCGCCAAACATGAGAAGTTCTTTGGCTGGCGGCTGCATCTGATTTGCACGGCAGAAGGTGTCCCGGTCGCTTTCGATTTGTTGCCCGCATCCTTGCAGGATCTGACCCCCATTCATGAGTTGACGGTCCGCCTGCCTAAAGGCGCAACGGTCTTTGGCGACAAAGGCTACATCGCTGCCCCGGATGCCCATACCATTTTTGAGGCATGCGGGGTGCGGTTGGTTTCGGCTCGTCGCACCAACATGCAACCGAATCGCTGGGCTGACGATTTTGACCTACACCTCTATCGTAAACGGATTGAGACGGTTTACTCGCAACTGGAAAAAATGGGCATTCAATCCCTTCATGTTTGGACTAATCTTGGTTTTGATCTGAAAGCCTGGGCGAGCTTGTTGGCTCTTGCTTTCACCAATATCATCGACTAGCAATCAAGGTATTGATTCCATTTAAGCGGCACAAAAAAGCCTGCTCCACAGCGGAATTTCCTTGTCCCGTCATAAACCCCCGTACTTAAGTGCATTAGCCTCATCCGGTGATCTGCACTATACTGGCGCGTTAAAGACCGCTGCGAAGACTTTGGTGAAGGACCAACTGTGGAGAACGAACAGACAGTAACCGTTCTGGTCATTGACGACGGGCGCGACAACCGTGAATTCATAGTCGAATATATTTTGAAACCAAACGGCTACGCAACACTGGTGGCTCGTGACGGCGCGGAAGGATTGGACATGGTGCGGCAGTATCACCCCGATGTGATCCTGCTGGATCTGCAAATGCCGCGTATGAACGGGATGCAGTTCCTCGACGCCCTCAAAGAAGAGGGCTGGGATATCCCCGTCATTCTCATGACCTTTCACGGCTCCGAAGAAATTGCCGTCGAAGTCTTCCGCAAGGGTGTTCGCGATTATGTCAAGAAGCCTTATACCGTCGAGGAAATGCTGGACGCTTTGAGCCGCTGTTTGGGCGAAGTCCGGCTCCGGCGCGAAAAAGACGCCCTGACCGAACGTCTCCTGCATGCCAATTCCAATCTCACGCGGCGCATCCGCGAACTGAACGCACTTTACCAGATCGGCAAGAGCGTTACGGCCCTGATGGGCATGGACCAACTGCTGGTCCGCATCGTGGACGCAGCAACCCAGGTGATCGGCGCGGAACAGGGCAGTTTGCTGCTGCTGGAAGGCGATCAACTGGTCTGCCGGGCGGTCAAACTGCAAGGCGAGATGTCGGCCCGCCCCGTCAATGACGTGAGCAGTGACCGTATCGCCTGGCATGCCGTCAAGAGCCAGCAGCCTGTAGTGCTTTCCCCCGAAGAACTGGTCCAGCGCCGCTCTCAAAATCCGATGCTTCCGGCGGCGGTTGCCTGCATCCCGTTGCAGGTCGGCGGGCGCGTGGTTGGCGTGCTTGGCGTCGAAAATGTGCAGTCCGATGGCCGCGCTTTCAGCCAGCAGGATGGGGCCATGCTCAGCGCCCTGGGTGATTATGCCGCCATTGCCATTGAAAACGCGCGTATTTATGCCGCCCTGGAAGAGATGACCACCCGCGAAAAAGAGACGATCCGCAGTGCCTTTGAGCGTTATGTCGCCCCCTCAGTCGTCGAGCGCGTACTCAAAACTCCGGGCGCGATGGCCGTAGGGGGGACGCGCAAGATCATCAGCGTGGTTTTTGCCGACATGCGCGGCTTTACCACCCTCAGCGAACAGGCCCCACCCGAAGATGTGGTTAAGCTGCTCAACGAATATTTCAGCCTCGCCACCGAGATTATCTTCACTCGCGAAGGCACGCTCGATAAGTTCCTGGGTGATGCCGTCATGGCCTTCTTTAACGCGCCGGAGGATCAGCCCGATCACGCCTTCCGCGCCGTCGATGCGGCGACTCGCCTTGCAGCGGGCTGTCTCGGAGCGCAACGCCCGGCTGAGCGGTGAAGGCGGCCTGCGTTTTGGGATCGGTGTCCATCTGGGCGATGCGGTCGTCGGCAACATCGGGACGATCCGCGCCATGAACTATACGGCCATTGGCGATACGGTGAACATCGCCAAGCGCCTGCAAGAACATGCCCAACCCGGTGAGGTGCTCATCTCGTCGCAAATTTACACAGCGCTGCGTGAAACCGTCGAGGTAGAAGAAGTCGGAGAGATGACGATCAAGGGGCGGCAGAGTTCGGTCATGGTCTACCGCTTGTTGAACCTCGCCTGATCACAGATTTCACATTTGTGAATTATTCCCTCAAATCCTATAAAAGTGCCCTCCCGCGTAGAGAAACTGTCGTATAGTGGAGAGCAGGGGGGCACCTTTTTTTATAACACCCATAAACGGCATTCCACTCGATAAGCCTTACGGTTCCGTCCGCGCGGCCCTATCATCCCCGAAAACGCTTCCCAGAATCGCCGCTGCCAGCTTCCACATGGTCGAGTACGCTGTTCATCCGTCCTAAGCCTCGCCATTCCAGTGATGCCAAATTTATAATCGCACCATCGGATCCTACATGGAGGCACGACAATGCAGCGCTACCAGAAGGTTCTTTTGTTTTGCTCGTTGATCTTTGCCATCGGTTTCGCTCTCGCTTTTTTCTCGCTCTCCACCCACACCACCACCGCCCAGGATAATCCGGAACAGGCTCACAAAGACGCCGTGATGCGGATCATCGATGAAGGCTTTAATCAGGGTAATGTGGATGTGCTGGACGAGGTAACAGCCGATGATTATGTCAGCTACTCATCTGACGGCAGCACCCAGAATCGCGACGATTTTAAAGATAGTATCACTGCCTTTCGCGGCGCGATACCCGATCTGCAAGCTTCTGCCGATCCCCTGCTGGCGGACGGTGACTGGGTAGCCTTCCGCTTCACCATGACCGGGACGTTCCAGAATGATCTGGTCTTCCCCGGTGCGGATCCCATCTCGGCAACCGGCGGCCCGATCAACTACACGGCCAATATCATGATCCGGTTTGACGAAAACGGGAAAATGGTCGAGGAATGGGATGAGTTCGACTCCCTGACTTTCTTCGAGCAGTTAGGCATACTGGATGACTTTATCGGCATGATGTCCGCCACCCAGGAAGCGCCCGCCCAGTAATTAGTGTTGTGGCTGATCATTTTCCCCTTCCCCCCGTTCTCTTGACGTGGGGGAAGGGTGGCTGAGCGCCCTCCTACAACTCAGTTTTTCTTCCTCTGTATTTCTTTGCGCTCTTTGCGCTCTTTGCGGTGAACCAGTTTTTTTCCTCTGACCCGCTCGATCTGCGCCTTTTCCCCCTGGTCGTTCGCGCCCCGTTGCGGATACAATAACAGCAGCAAGACTTGTCTCCCGATTCCAGGATAAACAAATTCTATGACACAGGATGCTCCCAAGAATCTTTTCCCGCGTTCAAGCGGTGTGCTGCTGCACCCGACCTCCCTGCCGGGGCGGTTCGGGATGGGCGATCTGGGCGAGTACGCTTACCGTTTTGTCGATTGGCTGAAAGCCGCCCACCAGACGATCTGGCAGGTGCTGCCGCTCGGCCCAACCGGGTACGCCGACTCCCCCTACCAGACTCTTTCCGCCTTTGCCGGAAATCCCTCGCTGATCAGCCTCGATAAGCTCGTTGACGATGGCTGGCTCACGGCGGAAGATTGCGCCGACGTGCCAAACTTCCCCTGGCACATGGTCGATTATGGCCCGGTGATCGATTACCACATCCAGAAGCTGCATCTAGCCTACGAACATTTTGCTAAGGCCGCCAACAGCCAGAAAGCCGCCTATGAGGCGTGGTGTGCCGCCAACCAGGACTGGCTGGAAGACTGGGCCCTCTTTATCGCCCTCAAGGGTGAATATAAAAACGCCCCCTGGGTCACCTGGAAAGAAGGGCTGGCCCTGCGCGAACCCGCTGCTCTCGCCGCCGCCCGCGCCCGCCTCGCCGCTGTCATCGATGAACACCGTTTCCTCCAGTGGGTATTTGATCGCCAGTGGAGCGAACTGCGCGCCTATGCCAATGCCAGCGGAATCCGGTTGGTGGGCGACCTGCCGATCTTCGTGGCGCACGATAGCTGCGATGTATGGGCCAATCCCGGCGGTTTTTACCTGGATGCGAAGGGGTATCCAACCATCGTCGCGGGCGTCCCGCCGGATTATTTCAG
The DNA here is from genome assembly GCA_963753545.1 of uncultured Chloroflexia bacterium. Taxonomy (GTDB): domain Bacteria; phylum Chloroflexota; class Anaerolineae; order Aggregatilineales; family Aggregatilineaceae; genus CAVWCQ01. Next base: position 959,662 of record CAVWCQ010000008.1, on the reverse strand, counting down.
CGCCACCGGGCAGCGCTGGGGCAACCCGCTCTACCAGTGGGACAAAATGGAAAAAGACGGCTATGCCTGGTGGATGAAACGCCTCAATGCCATGCTCAAGCAGGTTGATCTGCTGCGCATCGATCATTTCCGGGGCTTTGAAGCCTATTGGGAAATCCCTGGCAGCGAAGAGACAGCGGTCAAGGGGCGTTGGGTCAAGGGGCCGGGCGCGAAATTCTTTACCGCCCTGCGCGCTGCCCTGGGCAGCGATCTGCCGATCATCGCCGAAGACCTGGGCGAGATCACGACTCAGGTCGTCGATCTGCGCGATTCGTTTAATCTGCCCGGCATGAAAGTGTTGCAGTTCGCGTGGAGTGAGCCTAACAACCCGTTCCTGCCGCACAATCACGTCCAGAACAGCGTCGTGTACAGCGGCACGCACGACAACAATACGACGGTGGGCTGGTGGCTCGATCCCAGAGAAGTCCATGAAGACATGCGCCGCTTCATCCTGAATTATCTCGATCTCGCGGTCATCTACGAGGTCAATTGGGCGATGATCAAAGTCGGCATGCGCTCCGTTGCCAACACGTTCATCATGCCCATGCAGGACGTGATCGGCCTCGGTGCGGAAGCGCGGATGAATACGCCGGGCCGTGAGACCGGCAACTGGAGCTGGCGCGTGCTGCCCGAACAGTTGAATGATAACGGCATCCGGGATCGTCTGGCTCACCTGACGTGGCTCTACCAGCGCAGCCCCGATCAACCCGGCACGCGTTATAAAGACGCCGCCGAACTCGAAGCCGAGACCGAAAACAAATAATTCCACGCGATCTACCGCACCCCGTAAAGGCGGGTTTCCTCACCCGCCTTTTGATGATTCAACTGCAACTGCAAATGGGAATCCGGGCAGGACTCCTGCCTTGCGTTCCTGAATAAAGGTGTGTCTCGGTTGTTTGCTGGTTACAGGTCTGGTATGCGTCAAGAACGGTAAAGCCGCGCCAGGGCGACATATTTGCCACGAAAAAATCATCCTCAGTATCGTAAAACACAAGGGTCTCGACGGGATCATCAGGCATCAATCGCTGCGCGTCGCCGGGGAGCATGACGAGCGCTTCAATGTGATTCGCGGCAAACTGGAAGCGAATCCAGACAACGTGTTCTTTGTTATTCAGCGAGTAGTTCAGACAACTGACCCCGCTAGGCTCTCCAAAGGCCATGACCAGATCGCCAATACGAGAGGGAGGACAAACAGAATAGTTGCTTTGCGGCAGCCCGTACACGTCTCCCTGCTCACTCCGCGATGCATAGGTGTTCTGGCAAGTCTGTTCCAGCGCCACAATTTTGGCTCTCGTCTCTGCCGGACCCTTCCCTCTTGCGCCAAAGTGGATGACACCGATCAGCAGTGAAAGGCCGAGGGTCATAACCAGCACTGTGCTCAGCACAAAGCGCGGGCCTCTGGTCATAACGCCATTCCGGGGATCAACAGGAAAATAGGTTTGATGAACTTCATGGCTGCACTCCTGTTCTGCTGGTCGGTTAGTTCACCTTAGCAGACAGGCGGTAAGCGAGTCAGTAACCTAAAGATGAATTCGGGGGTTGATTTTGGGGTTGATTTTTTAGCGCAGCAGGTTTAACTGTTTAGCCCGGGCGGCGGCCTGCGTGCGGCTCCGCACATGAAGTTTGCCAAAAATAGTGTTGAGATGTTTCTTGACCGTTCCAATGCTCACCACCAGCCGCAGCACTTCGAGTTCCCGGTCGCTGAACTCTGCACTTACCTTTCCGATCCCGTTCTCCCCTACAATCAATATACGGACTGGTTGCTCTGTGTTTTTAGATTGCGTCGTGATCACGGCGATAGAGTAAAGGAACGTGAAACATGCCAAACAACATATCGGCTCAAGGACTGGTGCAGCATCTGAACCCGGATGGTCTGAGCCGGAATCCCGCCTTCACTCAGGCGGTAGTCGTATCGGGTCCGGTCAAAACCCTGTATATTGGCATGCAGAATGCGGTGGATGGGTCGGGCAGCATCATTGGCAAAGGTGATATTGCCGCCCAGACCGATCAGGTGCTCAAAAACATCGATCTGTGCTTGCAAGCAGGTGGGGCGACACGCGAACATATCGTCCTGTGGAGAATCTACGTGGTGGAAGGGCAGCCCATCCAACCCGCAGTTGAGGCCGGGATGCGCTGGTGGGGCAGTCGCCCGAATCCGCCAGCGAACACGGTCGTGTTTGTCAGGCAGATCACGCCGGACTATCTGGTCGGGATTGAAGCAGTTGCTGTCGTTCCCCTGTCAAGCTGAGTTCAGCCGCCGATCAACGAGCATGAGTAGGATAAGGAGAGAATCTCATGGACTTTGTGCTTCACAGCAGCGATATCATGCCAGACGATATCATTCCCGTCAGGTTCACCTGCGAGGGCCAGGACCTATCTCCAACGCTTACCTGGGGCAGTGTGCCGGAGGGAACCAAAAGCTTTACGCTCATTATGGACGATCCCGACGCGCCGCGCGGGACGTTCGTTCACTGGGTGCTCTATAATCTGCCGGGGAATGTGCGCGGCCTGCCGATCAATGTCGAAAAAGACCCCGAACTGTCCGATGGCAGCCGCCAGGGTAAAAACGACTTCGGCAAAATCGGCTACGGCGGCCCCTGTCCCCCACCAGGACACGGCCCGCACCGCTACTTTTTCACGATCTACGCCCTGGATACGACACTCGATCACCTGCCGCCCGGCCTCAGCAAGGCGGAGATTATCGCCGCCATGACCGAACACGTCATCGCCCAGGCTCAACTGGTGGGCCGCTTCGAGCGCAAAACAACCCGCGTCTAAAATTTCCACAACCCGTAGGGGCGCTGCTTGCCGCGCCCTTTTTTTGTTTTTCTCTCTTGCTTTTCTCTGCGCTCTCCGCGTTCTCCGCGGTGAAATTTGTCTTTTCTATCTCCCAAACAACACTTTGATCCGCGCCAGCGACAACTGGAACCGCGTCGCTGCCGGAATCGCCACCCGCTGGAAGTGCAGCTCAGCCAGTTCGGGCGGCGGGGATGGCATCGGCGGCTCCCACCACACAGGCCGGATAAACCGCACCCGATCCGACGTACACCGCAGCGCGTGTTCCCACTCCTGGCGGCAGTAAGCGGACTGGGCGCTGTGACGGCTCCAGAACAGTTGGAAAACCGCGCACTCATCGATCATTTCCAGCAATCGCGGTGCCCAGTGATCGCCCGCCCGTAGATCGTAGACATCGACCAGCATCCTCTGGCCCATGTTCTCCCGTGCCCGCCGGAAGTATTCCATCACGGGCGTGTCTTTGTGCGAATAGGACGCGAACACCGGATCAAACTGTTCGAGATCGCTCTCCGCGTCGAGTTTGCTTGCTGCCGCCTTCACCTGAACCGCCATCCGCACCGGGATTTCCCCCACGATCAGCGGCCCGTGATACACCTGGATTCGCCCTTCGAGATCCGCTTTCAGATCGGCGGGCGTAGTGAATGGGAATGTCACGCTCTGGTACGGCGGATTCCAGATGGCGACCTGTTCCGCAGGGGTAAACGTGATCCCGGCAATGTGCGGTACAAACGTGATCAGGCTCCCCACGTCAATTTTGATCGTGCTCGGCGTCGACTCGCTTTTTTGCTGCCCGCCCATCAGATCGACAAATCCCGCCGCGACCTCCCGCACCTGATCGCGCGCCGACTCCAGGTGGACGAACGCCATCAGCGCATAAGATCGTTTCGGCCCCACGCTCGACGGATAATAGGCGGAAAAATGCGGCGGGGTGACTGGCTTTCCCTGCCGATGCCGCATCTGATTTTTTCCTGGCTCTCGGCTTGGGCAGGCTTGGCAGCGATATCTGCGGCCCTACTCCCCCACCTCGCGGCGCGGCAGGAGCAACTTGCGGATAGACGGGCGGCGGAGCATAGGTGGGCGCTGACGGCAGCAGTACATCGGAACCTTCGGCGGGCGGCGTCGCGAGCGGCGTGTCAGACGCCGATTTCGCTTGTTCAGCCCGTTCTCGGTACTCTGGCGGGGGTGAAACTTTATCCTTTTCTTGCTTTGGCGATTCTTCAGTGGGTTGCGCCCCCCCAGACGGAACAGGACGCGCCTGCTCCACGTCGACAGATCTTCTTTGGTATAGTCGTCAGAAGGTTGGTAACTGCCAAAGGAGACACCATCCTCTTGCTCCGGTATAGGCTTTTGTTCTTGCTGGGAGGCTTCATCGCGTCGCCGTAGGAATGCCGGTATATCTAAATCGCCAGTGGCAATCCGTTTGCGGGTTGAAACCTGAATCTGTTTTTGAGCTTGCGTTACGGCATCCTTTACGCCAGATTCGGGATCGGTTTTGAGCGCCTCGTTGAGATATTCCGTGCCCTGTGGATCACCGATCTCGCCGAGTGCTCGTGCCGCGAAAATACGTACAATGGATCGCTGCTCCCGGTCAAGCACCATCCGGCCCAGAGGCTCAACCGCGCGCGAATCGGCAATTTGCCCCAGTGCTGTTGCTGCCGCGCGCCGGACCCAATCTTCTGAGTCTTTCAAGGCCTTGATGAGATCAGGTACAGCGTCTGCGTGCCCAATCTGCCCCAAAGACCATACCGCTGCGCGCCGCACCTCAGCATCCGGGTCCTGAAGCACCGTAAGCAGACCCGGCACTGCTTCTGTGGATCCGATCTGTCCCAGAGCTACCGCCGCCTTCTGCCGTACCCCACCATCCGCATCGTGCAGCGCCCCCATGAGACCCGGCACTGCCTCGCTAGCGCCCAGCTTCCCCAACATCCGCGCCGCCTCGATGCGTCTTTCCCGGTCCGCATCGCTCAGTTGTTCAATCAGCCGCATGATTTCGTCCGCCATGCCAGTACCCTCCTAACGCTCATCTCGCCGCTATTGTAGTCCCGCCCCTGTTTGCCGACCAGCACCCCCCGCCGCTTGCCGCGCTCCAATTAATTAAATGCCCATCTTGTTATTAGTATTTAAGGTTCAACTTTAAAGGAGTATTTTTCGCCCCCCATCTGTTGTATACTGATCATGGAACCTGTTTTTCTCAGCTTTTCTCTTATTTTCTCTTGCTTTTCCTAGCGAAGCCGCGTTCTCCGCGCTCTCCGCGGTGATATTGTTTTTGACTTTGGCTTTTGAGGCTTACCCCGCCCAAGGTAGGCCAATGGTTAGAGAATGGTTGGTGAGGGTATCGAAAAAACATGATCTCGCTGATCCCCACGAGAAGAAGTGATCAACTAATTTTTCCGCAAAGTTAGAATGCCAGATTTGAGGGGAGATTAATACACTTACTTATATCGCCGCGCCGCCCGCCCAACCCCCTAAATAATTTTTTCCGGGCCTAAATGATCACAAAATGCAGCGAAATGATCATTTCGGACCACTTTGCTGCATTTAAAGCCCCTCTTCAGAAACCTTTGGAGGGATCACACCATCTGTGGAGGGAACTTCTTTTTGTACGAGTCAATCGCCGTCTGGATCGCTGCGCGCGCGGCGGCAGCGTCTTCCCAGCCCTGCGGTGTGACCGGAATGCCCTGAAGCTGCTTATATACCTCGAAGAAGTGGGCAACCGCCGTCAGGAAGTGCTTCGGCACGTCGCCAATGTCGTGGTAATCGTTGAAGATCGGGTCAGTGGACGGAACCGCCAATATCTTCTCGTCAGGATCGCCGCGATCCAGCATGTGGAAGATGGCCACAGGCCGCGCCTCGATCACGCACCCGGCGAAGGTCGCCTCATTGACCATCACCAGAATATCGAGCGGGTCGCCGTCCTCGGCCCAGGTCTGCGGGATCAGCCCGTAGTCGCTTGGATAGTGCATGGGGCTGTAGAGCACGCGGTCCAGCTTGATCACGCCTGCTTTTTTGCTGTACTCGTATTTATTCCGGCTGCCCTTGGGAATCTCCACAATGCAGTAGACCGTATTGGGAACGTCCGGCCCCGGGGGAAGACTATGCCATAGGTTGATCATGGGAAAAGACCTCGCACGACAGAATTTCTATACTGTTAGATTGTAGCGAGGTTGCCTTTCCGGTGACTTATCCTATTCTTCCCCGTTTTTCTCTTGCTCTTCCTTTGCGATCGTGCTTTGCTCTAACAAAGACGTGCTCTTTGCGGTGAGATTGCTTTTATGGGTGGCGGGCGCAGCCGGTGGCGTGAAGTGATTCGGCGGCGGCCCGGCCTCCCCGATCATCACTTCCACGCTGCGGATCGTTTCGGGATCGTAAAACGCCGTGCCGCAGAAGTCGCATTGCAGGGTCTCAACATTAGGGACGCTGACAATCGTCCCTTCATACACACGTACATAGACCGTCCGCGTCTCTCGCAGGCGGCCTACCTGACAAACAGGACAGGGATTGCTCATGATCTTCCTAGGGATAATAGGGCGCTGGTGCCATTTGCGCCGGAGTCGGTAACGGCGTTGGCGAATAAAGTGGCGTGGGTGTCGCCGTTGGGATCGCTGGCCCGTCTGGCTGGTAGCGCGGGTGCTCGATCAGCCCCCAATCGGATGGCGGCCAATAGCGAATGAAGGCCCGGCCCACGATGCGTTCCCGCTGGATCGGCCCCACGTCCGCATCCTGCGAGTCGCGGCTGGAGTTGCGATTGTCGCCCAGCAGAAAATACTCATCCGGCGCGATCACCCACTGGCAGCGCTCCATCTGGTTGAGATTGCGGCACATGCTCTCGACATAGGGCTTTTTGATGTACGGCTCATCGAGCAGTCGCCCGTTGATATACACGCGCCCGGCGAAGAGCGTCACCGTCTCGCCCGGCAGCCCGATCACGCGCTTGATGTAGTCGTCCTTCTCGTCGTAGTGGAACACCACCACGTCGCCGCGCTGCAAGTCGCCCAGGATGTAGGGCAGTCGGCTGACGATGATGAACTGATCCGTCTCAAAATTGGGCTGCATGCTCGGCCCATCCACGACAAATCGCGCCGTCGCCAGATTGACAAAGGCATAGATGGCGGCGATCAGCAGGACCGTCTCGATCAACTCGCGCACAAAGGATCGTTCCTGCCGGATTCGCGGCTGCGGCACATTGTGTAAAATCTGGGGTTCAACGGGTGGAATGCTCAAGATACACTGCTCTTTAATGGGACTGGAAAACTCGCATCCGTAAATAATAACGCAGCCCTATATGAGTGGCAAAAGTTTGGCGATTTTCCCCGTTGCTTATTGACAGTTTCCCGTAGCTCTCCTACAATCAAAAGCGTAGTGGAAAAGCTGTTCAACTTGCTGAAACCGGGAACCCCTGCTTGGACCCATCTACGCCGGGGTTTTCGTTTGAACCAAAGCGGCTCCAATCCCTACACCCCCTATCGACCCTTATTTATCTACAAGGGAAAGGACCCTTCCAAATGGCAGAACGTATCACTGGAACCGTCAAATGGTTTAACGCCCAAAAAGGCTTTGGCTTCATCGCTCGTGAAGACGGCCCCGACGTCTTCGTGCACTACAGCTCTGTTGTTGGCAGCGGCTACCGCGAACTGGCCGAGGGCGAGCGCGTTGAATTCGAAGTCACCCAGGGGCCGAAGGGCCTTCAGGCGAGCGAGGTCAAGCGCCTGAGCCGCTAGGTTCAATCTGAACCTGTCTAATCAAACACACGCCCCGAATTCGGGGCGTGTTGTTTTATTTTATTCCGTAAACTCGTTAACGGAATAGAATGTTGGGCTATACCGGGTTCACCACCCGCCCCAGGAACAGAATCACCCCGCTGGCTTTATCGTAGATCGCGTAGAGGAACGGGCGATCCACGCGCATCTTAACGGGCTGCTCCACGATGAAGCCGGACAGCGTGCGCATGATGACGGCAGTCGCGGCGGCGGCCTCGGTCCCCTGCTCATCGACGGCGATAAACGCCTTGTGAATGGCCTCGCTGATCAACAATCGCTCCGCCCCCTCCTGGCCCATGCCGGAAAAGTCCGCCTTAGCCGGATCGAATGCATCCACCATCCCCAGGTCACGCAGCGTTTGCCCCAAACGAGCGGTGAACTCGCTTTTCCAGCGGGGCAGAGACAGCGCCACTTTTCTATTCCTGATCCGCCCCATCATCGCCTGGAACTGCCCGGCGTCCAGGCCCGCTTCAACCGCCTCAAACTGTCCGGGGCGCGGCAGCACGATCAACATGGCGATCTGGTTGCCCTCGTAGGGCAGGCTGATGGCTTGCATCTGCTTGCTGTCGCCATAGCCGAAGGTCTCTGTCTGGTTCATGAACGGCACGTTGACTGTACCGCCATCCAGCAGCGTGAACGTGTCCGTTTTAGTCGCGCCCCTGGTAAACTGTGTTTTCCAGGACGCCTTAAAGTAAATGGCGTTGGTCAGGATCAGGCGCGTCAGTGCCGTGACATCTCCCGGCTGGATCAGGTCTTTGATGCGGCTCTCAGTCTGTTTTTCGACCCAGGCGTTGATCTGCTGGCGGGCCGCTTCGGGATCGCGCTTAAAGTCCGCCAGTTGGAAGCCCGCGCCATAATTCGTATGGACGAGATCCAGATATTCCTGGCGGAATGGGTAGTCCTCCTGGCCCCACAGCGCATTGCTGATCGCCAGCCGGAAGGACTGGTTATCGGCCCGGCGCGGCAAACTCCCGTCCAGCCCATGCAGAACCGGGTGAATGTCGTCGCCGGGCTGGGAGATGTGCAGCACACCGGCCATCTGCTGCGCGGTTGTGCCACGCGCCCCGCCGTAAGTCATGACCAGTGCCAGCCAGATGCTGTACGGCGAAAAAATCGCATTACCGCTGCTGGTCAGGCGGTGGTAGAGATCAAAGGCAAAGGCGTTGCTGTCTGTAACAAGCGCCTGTTGAGCTTTCCCGGTGCGGCCCATTATTCCTCCGTTACGACGCAGGGTTCAAGACGCGCCCCATAAACAGGATCGCCCCGCTCTCCTGATCATAGATCGCATACAGGAACGGGTGATCGACGCGTACCTCAATAGGCTGCTCGGCGGGGGCAGCCGTTGCCTCCATGATCACGGCGGTTGCGGCGGCGGCTTCTGTGCCTTCCTCATTCACCTTGACGAACGCCTTATGGATCACGTCGCTGATCGCCAGTGGATCGGCTCCTTCTTCCACCATGCCGGAGAAATCCGCCGCGTTCGGATCGAAGGCGTCCGCCATGCCGAGCGCGATCAGGGCATCGCTGAGCGAAAAGTCGGAAGTGCTTTCCCAGCGCGGCATGGTGAGATCTACCTGCGTCCAGTTGATGCTGTCCACAATCGTCTGGAACAGATTGGCGTCCAGTTTGGCCTCGAAGCCCTCGAAGTTGTCCACATCCGGCAGCAGGATCAGCATCGCCATTTCGCCGCCCTCGTATGGGAGTGCGACGGCCTCGTAGCCTTCCCCTGAAGCATGGCCGAAAAATTCGCTGTCGGCCATCAGCGGAACCGTCACCGTGCTGCCATCCAACAGCGTAAACGGGCCATCCTTCGTACGCGCTTCGTTAAACTGGTCCTGCCAGGAAGCCTTAAAGTAAATGGCGTTGGTCAGGATCAGGCGCGTCATGGGCGTGACCGTGCCCTGAGCCAGCAAGTCCTGGATGCGATTCTCGGTCTGATCTTCGACCCACTGGTTGATCTGTTCGCGGGCGGCTTCGGGATCGGCGGCGAAGTCAATCAACTGCAAGCCCGCCCCATAATAGGTGTTCACCAGATCGAGATAATCCTGCTTAAAGGGGAAATCCTGCTGGCCCCACAGCGCGTTGGCGATATTCAGCCGGAAGGGTTGGTCGCCCGGCTCTGTGCCGCCCGGTTTTTCGTCTTTGGCAGTGCGCGGCAAGCTGGCATCGACAGCCTGGAACGTGGAATGCAGTTCTTCCTGCGGCAGCGTGAAGTGCAGCACGCCGGCCATCTGCGCCTCGGTATTGCCGCGCGCCCCGCCGTAGGTCATCGCCAGGGCCAGTGAAATACTGTAGGGTGAGAAAATCAGGTTGCCGTCGTTGGTATCTCTCAAAGCACGGTACAGGTCGAAGGCAAAGGCATTATTACCCGCGACGAGCGCCTGTGTCTGGTCGCCGTCCTGGGCGCGGCTGACGGTGGTTCCCGCCAGCACGCCAGCGAGAACGGCTCCCAGCAGAACCAGGGTGATCCATGATTGTTTGTGCATCCTAAACTCCTTGTGCAACTGACATCTATTGACATCTATAAAAAGACGCGTTGAAGGGCAGCAAAGTTCCGCCGTTGTTAAAAGTGCGCTATACTCTGGCCCGAAAATTTCTGACCCAAAAGGCTCTTATTCCCATGCTCGAAAAATGGACCTCCATCCTGATCTGCCCGGTCGACAAAACGCCGCTCGATCATTTCGTGTGCCCGTCTTGCGGCTTTAAGCCGGAGAGTCTGCCGGGACGAACCGCCCCCGATTTCCGCGCCCAACAGGTCACGCGCCAGCGTACTCTGACCTTTACGCTGCCCGTCACGCCGCTCGACAGCCGTGATGTGCTGAAACGCTATTTTCACGCGCCGCAGCAGCACTTCGACCACTACTCGCGCCGCGAAATCCGCCGCAAGTTTGGGACCAAGCTGGACAAAGGCATGCAATATTACTGCCAGCAGCTTCTGCACGACTGCGGCCCGGACGTGTCGATCCTGGATCTGGGCTGCGGCAGCGGCGGTAACAGCCGCTACCTGGAGTCGCTGGGATTCAAGAATGTCCTGCCCGTCGATTGGAGCGCCGCGGGAGCCGAGATGCTGGTCGACGCGCACAGCCTGCCATTTGCTGATGGCTCTTTCCAGATGATAATCTCGACCGCTGTCTTTGAACACCTTTATAACCCGTTCCTGGCTATGAGCGAGATTGCCCGCGTGCTGCAAAGTGGCGGTTGTTTTGTTGGCAGCGCCAGTTTTTGGGAAGCATGGCACGCCTCATCCCATTTTCACCTGACGCCAGACGGCTGGAATACGCTGCTAACTCAGGCGGGTATGTCTTTGGAAGACCTGTGGGCTGGCTGGGGCGTGATCCCGGCTGCGATCACCCATGTGCTGGTTCCGGGCCACCTGCGCGGCCTGGGCTATACCCTACAGCATGCGCTGGAAGGTATCTATCGCGTCTTTCTCGGTGTGGAGGGCGTGCGGCGTCTGCAACTGCGGGCGAGTGGATCTTATCAGGTTTTTGCGCGGAAGCAGAGTTAATGCCAATGTCGCGCCGTTTTTATGGGCTGCTTCTGTTGATCTTCGTGCTGGCGCTTGGCCTGCGCCTGGCGCTGGTTCGCATTCAGTACACGTCCGATCTGCGCAATTATCAGAGCGGCGATTATACGCTCTACCGGATCGGCGGCGAGTATATCCGCGACGAGGGCGATCTCAGCAACAGCCTGTTTTTGCTGCGCACGCCGCTCTTTCCTCTGCTGGTCGCGGCCCTGCGTGTCGATGGGCTGGCGGTGCTGCTTGCCAACGTGCTGATCGGGGCCAGCCTCGCGCCGTTAGCCGTCATTCTCGCTCGCCAACTGGGGCTGAAGCCCGAACCTGCCCTGATTGCCGGGTTCATCACGGCCCTCGATCCGGCCAGTATCGGCTATTCCGCCTGGCTGGGCACCGAGCCGCTGACGAACCTGATGCTGATCCTGATGTGTATCGCCCTGCTGCAAGGGATTGTTTACAGCCGGGGTCGGGCGGCGGTGCTGTGGAGCGCGGCGGCGGGGCTGGCTTTGGTGCTGTCTGTCCTGTCACGCCCGGCCCCTTATTTGCTGTGGATCGGACTGTCGGTGGCGCTGCTGATCGTGTACCGCAGGCAGTGGCTGCCCATAGCCGTCTATGCCCTGGTCAGCGTGCTGGGGATTGGCGCGTGGGTCGTTCATAACGGCGTTCTGTTCGATAACTACACGGTATCGAGCGTAGGAGCCTACAGTATGCTGTACTATCGTGCCGCTTCGGTCGAACACTGGGCGACCGGACACGATATGCCTACCGTTTATACGGACCTCTCCCGCCGCGTAGAGGAGCGATTGGGCCATGACACGTCGCAGGTGGATTCCCATACCCGTGATACCCACTACGCGGGAAGTTCCCGCCTGACCAATGCGATGACAGCGGTTGCCGTGGAAACGTTCATCGATCACCCGGCGCAGTATCTGTTTACGATCCCGATAGGGCTGGGGCGGATGTATGGATTCTCCAGCATTTTGCCATCGTGGACGCTGCCCTTTGAAATCCTCTGGAACAGCGTGTTTCTGCTGGGAACGGCTGCCGGACTATGGCTGTCCTTCCGGCACAAAGCCTGGCTCCTGTTCTGGGCGGCCCTGTTGTTGATCGGCTATTTTACGGTGGGGACGCTGGTCGCGCAGACCTCTGGCATGGATACACGCATGCGGACGATGCTCACACCGTTTATGGCTGCGCTGTGCGCCTATGCGCTCGATCTCTGGCGCTTTTCCCGCCAGCAAAAAGGCCTACAATAGAAGATACACCCCGAAAACACGGCCTCGTTGGTAGTGGAGGCGGCGCTAATTGTTGCCCTCCGTAACCTTTGCCGCGCCCTACTGGATCGGCGTTCTGGAAATGGAACGGGACGGCTTGTTTTATGCTGCCCGGCTTATTTTCGGTGCGAAACCCGGCAATGAAGAAGTGTACATGTTTGTGCAGGATCAGCTTGTTATCTTGGTTGAGCGTCTGACGGACCGAGAGCCGCGAAGAACAGGACGCGGAACGCGCCTGTAAACGGACCGTTAAACAGGAGGAAGCACCGAGGGCGCTGAATTATAAAAACCCATAAAATCTGTTGCTTAAAGAACGGTGAAAGGCTATAACAAATCTGAATTAAGTAAACATAAGTGGGACACATGGCCGACTCCAAGCGCAGCAGCACGCCCTCACCTGCCATTCATGATCTTTTGCTCGACACGCTGTACCGCATGCGTGATCTGGTCGGATTCGACAGTGCAGCAGTCGCGCTGTACGACTCTGAATCGCGCCTGCTCTCGGTCAATGCTTCGATTGGAGACAATGCACGGATTCCGGCTGAGATTCCGCTGGGGGTTGGGCTAATCGGACAGGCTGCCGAACGACGTGCCGCCGAACTAGTAGAAGATCTTCAGTCCGACCCTTACTTTGCCGTGCTCGATCCCGATTCCCAATCCGGGTTGGCTGTCCCCGTGCTATCCAACGGCGCGCTGCTGGGGGTTCTCTGTGTGGAGAGCCGCACGCCATGCGCCTATACCAATTCGGATCTGGAACGGCTGGCGGTGGTGGCGAATGGCACTGCGGGGCTGATCCGCCTGGCGGGGGGCTACGAAGCGCTGCGCGAAGGCACACGCGCCCGGCTGCGCGAGTCGGAGGTGTTGCAGCGGCTGGCGATGATCACCAGCGAAGCGCTCGACCTGGATGCTATGCTGGCGGAAGCTGTGCGCGAAACGGCGGAACTGCTCGATTGTGAGGGAGCGCAAGTCTGGCTGCCCGATCATGCGACCTATTCGCTGGGAGTTCACGAACGATCCATGTTTGGGATTGTTCGTGGCTGGACGCTGGTTAACTGGGCGCTCGATGGGCCGGGCTATCTGGTCGACGTATATCATACGGGGCGGCACACTTTTGATAACAGCCCTCCGCCCGGCAGCGGCCCCGGCTGCCGCAGTCTACTCGCCTGCCCGCTCAATACACGCAGCCGGACGTTGGGTGTCCTGCAACTCATCAACCGCCGCGCCGGGCCGTTCAACCAGGAGAATGTTAGTGTGGCTCAGGCGATAGCCAACCAGATCGCGGCCAGTATGGGCGGGGCGCAGATGTATGCCGCCGAACGCCGCCGCACGGATATGATGAGCCGCATTAACCGGGCCAGCCAGGAATTATATGCTACGCTTGATACCACGATGCTGCTGCGCAAAACCGCGCAAACCGTGAGCGATGTGTTCGGTCACGAAGCCGTTTATATTCTGCTGCTGACCGAAAACGGCCAGAGCGTGCAGATGCGGGCCAGCGCGACAAGCTCACGTGCCCTGGACCTTCCCCCCGATTTTATCCTTCCGGCACGGCAGGGCATGGTCGGGCGGGCGCTGCGCACGGGCAAAACGCAGCATGTTACCGACGTGCGCGACGATCCCGATTTTTTGTTGAATCACGACCACCCTATTCTGCAAAGCTGCCTGATTGTCCCGCTGCGGCGGAGCAGCGAGATCATCGGCGTGATCAGCATTTTATCCACGCAGCTTGATGCCTTCAGCGACCTGGAACAGGATGCACTGGAAACGCTGGCGACACAGTTGAGTATCGCCCTGGAGAACGCGCGGCTTTATAACCAGGCGCAGCGGCGCTTGATGGAGCAGAGCATCGTCCGGCAGATCGGCCAGGACCTGACAGCGATTCTGGATTATGCCCCGCTCGTCCAGGCGATGGTCGAGCATATGAACCGGGCGTTGAATACGACCGCCTGCCTGGTTTTTCTCAGCCAGCCCGACCATGAGGCGGTGCGCGTCGAAGCGGACTATCGCGCTCCCCATCATTCGGAATATGGCGGCGAACTGCTGCGTTCCGGCTCCCTCCTGACGCTGGCTGCGCGGCCCGCCATTGCCCGCGCCATCGAGAGCAAGCATCCTGTGGTGACGGAAGTTCGAGACGCCAACGCGGATCCCGGCGCGCGTGCCGTTCTGGAGGAACTGGGCGACGCCAGCCAACTGGTTGTGCCAATGCTTGCCGGGGATCGAGTGCTGGGCGTGGTGGATTGGACGGATGAACAGATCGGGCGCATCTTTACGGCGGACGATATTCAACTGGCGCAGACGCTCGTCGTGCAGGCAACCATTGCCATCGATAACGCCCTGCTATTCCGCGAATTGCAAACACGCGCCGCTGAACTGGCCGAAGCAAACCGCCTGAAAAATCAGTTCCTGGCAACGATCAGCCATGAATTGCGCACCCCCATGAACAGCATTATTGGTTTCAGCGAGACGCTGCTCAGCGGGATTTACGGCGAAATGAGCGACGTGCAGGCCAGCCGCATCGAGCGTATCCGCCACAACGGGTATCACCTGCTGTCCCTGATTGACGATCTACTGGATATCGCCAAGATGGACGCCGGGCGGTTGGAAATGGCGCAGGAATCGGTCAGTTTGCGAGATGCCGTGCTCAGCGTGGTGCGAGAACTGGATACCCAGGCCAGCGCCAAAAGCCTGCCTCTCCATATCCAGGTCTCTCACGATCTGCCGCGTGTCTGGGCCGATCCGGGGCGGCTGCGGCAGGTGATCACCAATCTGCTGAGCAACGCGATCAAGTTCACCAACGAGGGATCGATCACGATCAGCGGCAAGACTGTCGTGATCAACGACCGCCGGATGATCCAGGCCACCGTCGAGGATACCGGGATCGGCATCCGGCCCGAAGATCAGGCGATTATCTTTGACGAATTCCGGCAGGCCGATGGCAGCAGCACGCGCGAATATGGCGGGACGGGCCTGGGACTGTCGATCACCAAAAAGCTGGTCGAGATGATGGGCGGGCGCGTCTGGGTGGAGAGCGCTTTTGGCAAGGGCAGCCGCTTCAGCTTCGTGCTGCCGCTGGCGGAGTAAAGCAGTCCCAGCGCAAAGAAAAGCAAGAAGAAAAACGATTTCACCGCGTAGAACGCGGAGAGAGCAGAGAAAGATAAGAGAAAAGCAGCGCCCTTACGGGTCATGGGCGCTACTCGTAGCCCGGCAGCGGCAGCACATGGACACGGTAAGCGGATGAGTGCACCTGCCCGATCACCCAGAGGGTGAAGCCACCCCACACCCCGACAACCGCGATCCCACCCAGAATGGAAAAGACAACCGCCCCGGTTTTCATCAGGTCAATGTCATCCTGCGCGGCTGTCTCGTCGCTGAAGTGATTCTCAAAGTAGGTCACTTCGGGGTACGCCTTGCGCAGCGCGGCCTGATACCGATCCTGGCTGAGCATCACGACGGCGGTCGCAAGCAAGCCGATGAGCAGCACAAGACTCAGCAGGAAAAGGACCATTCCCAGCAGACTCCAGCGCCGCCCGGATCGGGCGCGACTGGCCCGCACGTGTGCCGCGCCGGGGCCTTCCTCGTATAGCCGCCCATCGGGGGCCATATCGAGATAGGCGCGATCCTGCCGGAAGCCGCTGAGGGCCAGCAGCAGGGCATACCACAGCACGCCGACAATCGAGAACAAAGCCACAATCCACGTTCCGACGCCGAGATGTTTGCCGTAGGACAGCACCGCCTGTCGCGGATTTTGCGAGCGCAGGCGATAGCCGCCGTTCACATAAGATTGGATGCGCTGGGCGATGAGCGGCAGCGCAGCCGCATAGCCATAAACGGGTGGCGCATAGGGGGCGGGAGCGGGTGTATACGCCGGGACAGGCGAGGGGGGTGTATAGACGGGCTGCTGGATTGGGGCCTGGACGAAGGAAGGCGGCGCGATGGGTGGCGGCGCGACAAGTGGCGGCGCGACAACGGGCGGCGCGACAACGTGGCGGCGCGACATCCAGTGGAGCAATATCCAGCAGTTCTAGCTCTTCGTCTTCGTCGGGCGGCGGGCTGAAAGGCGCGGGCGGCACGATATAAGGTTCGTCAGGCTCGGACGGGATGCGGGCCTGCGTGACCCAGTCGTCCTCGTCCGTAGTCGGAAGCTGGGGGAGCGTTGGCTCCTCGTAGGGCAGCACGATTTTGGGCAGCGCCCAGTGCGGGTTCGACTCGTCCGGGACGGGCGGCAGTTCGGAATCAGGCGACACCCATTCGCCCGATTCGGCTGCCGTTTCAGGTTCTGGCGGCGCGATCTCGTCCGGCTGCGGGATATCATGATCTCCAACCCAGGCCAGGTTCGGCGCTGTCTGGTCATCCATAAAGGTGGGCGGCGGCACGTCATTCCCTTGCACGGAAGTTGGTTCGCCGCCCAGGTCGAGTTCGAGCGGGATATCCAGGTCTTCCTCATCGAGGGCTGGCTCGTCTAGCTGCGCACCGGACAGAAGCGTTTCGCCCGGTTCCTCTTCCAGTTCCAGATCGCCCACTGCCGGGTCGATATCCGGCACGGCGGGCAGCTCGGTGGTGGGAAGCATGGAGCGATCCACTTCTTCCAGTTCGTCGAGGTCTGGTACACCGATCTGAAGCGGCCCAGTCGCCCCGTTGGCAGGTGTATCTTCCGGCGATGGTTCGACATCCGCCAGCACCGGGGCGGGACTATTCAGGGGATAGTCGCAGCGCGGGCAGATGTTATCACTGCTCAGAACGTATGCGCCGCAATTGGGACAAACCACGAGTTTCGGACCCAATGTTGTTTTACCTTTTAGCCGTCAACCTGCACATACCTTAGATTTTACATCGATTGGGGGCGCTCCCTCCACTGCTGCCATCTGACGCTGGCCCGGCGGCTGGCCTCCGGTGCGACCTCACCCCGCCCGAACAAGTTCGGGTTCCCCTCCCCAATCAAGTTGGCGAGGGGCGAGAGCGGCGCATATAGATCACCGGCCATTCGCGCTGACCGAAACGGCGCGGCGGGGTGCGGCGAGTCTCCTGGAAGCCGAGGCGCGTCCAGAATTGGCAGGCGCGGGTGTTCCCTTCGACCACCGCCAGCCCAATCGAGGCTGCGCCCTCTGAGGTTGCCCACGCCTCAAAAGCACGGTAGATGGACTCGCCCAGACCGCGCCCGCGCTCCGCTGGATGAAGCAGCAGCAAGCCGACGAACCATTCGCCCGGTTCCGGGTAGCCGCGCACCATGTCGATCACGCCGATCAGACTGCCTGCGTCATTCCACAGGCCGATCACGGATTTATCGGCGGGGGATTTGCCGGGCGGCAGGTCGCTGAACAGATCGTGGGCGGCGGCTGGCGCGGGCGGTTCGCCGTCGATCAGCAAGAAGAAATCGGCGCAGTGTTCGAAGAGGGTGACCAGTGCGGCCTCGTCCTCTGGCTGGCGAAGCAAATCGGCGCGAAAACCGGGTCCGGCGAACATGGAGGTACTCCCTTGAAAATAGAAAAAATAATCTCACCGCAAAGAGCGCAAAAGTGAATCATTGACAGTCTTTAGAGCGCTCATGAGCGTTGTGAACTGCGAGCGCCCACCTCACCCCTGGCCCCTCTCCAGGCAAGCTGGCGAGGGGAAAAAGTCTATTTATTCCATTGAATGTCGCGGACTCGCAAAGGAAAAGAAAAGTAAAAAACAAGGGGATGCGCCCGCTGTGGTCGACTCCTATATAAAGGTGTGCAGGTGAATGGGCATGTGGCCTACATCCCCATGCGCCACGACCAGCGGCCCCTCTGGGCGGATGTGAATCTCGCTGATCCCGCAGTTGCGGATATCGAAGCTGGTCCACAGTTCCGGGGGCGCGCCCAACGCCCGCGTGACGAGGTAGCGGATCAGATTGCCGTGGCAAACGATCAGTTCGCGCCTGTCGTCACGAAACGAGTAACGGAAGTAGCGTTCAAATACATCGTCTGCCTGGAGCCTGCCTTCAGCGGCGCGAGCTGCCAGATTGACACTGCGTAAGGAGAAATGGACCGAGAGCCGGGGAGTCAGGCCGGGCAGACATTCGCGCAGTTGATCATCCGGCTGGACGCGGATTAACGGAAATTCGTTGGCGATGATCTGCCCCGTCTGGATGGCGCGCGGCAGGGTACTGGTGTAGATTGCGTCGATGGACAGTTCCTTCAGGCGTTGGGCCGTCAGGACCGCCTGCTCCAAGCCGATCTCGGTCAGGCCGCCGTCGAACTCGATTTCCTGTGGAGTCCTATCGAAGTCGTCCTCGGCTGTTTGGTTGGGTTGGAGGATGTGATACTGCCCATGCCGCACCAGGTAGAGCACTCGCACCGCCATAATAACAATCGACCTCCATTACCCTTTACGCCGATGATGAGTCCGTTGTATTCGAGTCTAGTATACGCGGTTTGGCAAGCCGAATGCTTACCCTATGCAGCAAATTGGCCTATAAATGATCGTTTCGAGCCGTTAATGATCATTAGATGGGGAATTAGATCAATTTGCGAGTCGTGCGGAGGATGTCTTTATTGCAAGCGGGGCTATTACCGTTCCCTCAAATTTGCAATTTTAACTTTGCGAAAAAATTAGTTGATCACTTCTTCTCGTGGCGATCAGCAGATTCATTATTTTTCGGTACCCTCACCAACCATTCTCTAACCGTAGGCCTACTCTGGGCGGGGTGGACCCCAAAAGCCAAAGGCAAAAACAATTATCACCGCGAAGAGCGTGGAGAACGCGGCTTCGCTAGGAAAAGCAAGAGAAAAACAGAGTCCATAATCAGTATACAACAGATGGGGCGGCGAAAATACTCCTTTAAAGTTGAACCTTAAATACTAATAACAAGACCGCCATCTAATAAATTCTGTTCAGCAAAACATAAAGATCACGCGCAGCGAACCGACTGCCATCACTGGCGCGAAAGATAAAAAACACTATAACATTGAGACAATCGTGGATTATGTGGAGCGAGAACATGTCGCTGCAAGACGCCGTCATCATTTATGCCAATGGGCTGTCGCTCTGCATCAGTGTCGGGCTGATCTTCTTCATGCTGATCCAGCCCCGCCGCACCGCGATCAACGGCTGGCTGGCGCTGTTCCTGGCATCCCTGGGGATGTGGGCCTTCTTTACGATGTCCCGCGCCGCGCCGGATATCAGCCCGTTCAAGGCCACGCACAACTTCTATTTTCTGTTCACCGGGCTGACCTGCACGCCGATCACGCTCTATATGTTCGTCGTGGAGCTGTGCCGCCCCAAGGATCGGTTGGCGCGGCTGCTGGCGCTGTGGGCCTGGATCGCGATCCCGCTGATGCTGCTCCTGCTGTGGAGCAACCAGATTGTGCATTATAAGGACCGAACCGATAACATGCTGGGCTTCGATCTGCTCATCCCCGGCTATTTCATGCTCGGGCACATGGCGATCTACGGCCTCGCGGCATATCTGTATCTGCGCTACACGGACAAAGAACAGGCCAAATCCCTGCAAATCCCGGCGCTGCTGCTGCTGGTGGGCTACGGCAGCAACCTGATCGAGGCGCTGCGCCATGTGCCGCTGGATATCGTTATGACGACTATCGCCGCCGTGCTGATCGGGTGGGCCGTGCTGCGCTGGCAGTTGTTCATCCCGCTCCGCGAGACCAACGACCAGCTCCGCCGGGCCAACACCGATCTGCGGCAGGTAATCAACGATCTGGCCAATGAAAAAACGCGCGCAGAAAAGCTCAATGACGATCTGACGGAAGCCAGCCGCTACAAAAGTGAATTTCTGGCGAACATGAGCCACGAACTGCGCACGCCGCTGAATTCGATTGTGGGCTACAGCGAACTGCTGCTAAACGGCATCTATGGCCCACTGAACCACAAACAAGCGGACCGGCTGGAAAAAGTGCACCGCAATGGGCTAACCTGCTGGACCTGATCAACGATATTCTCGACCTGAGCAAGATCGAAGGCGGGCGGCTGGAACTTAACCTGAACACCGTCCGGCTGAGTGCGATGGTGGACGGCGTGATCGGAACCGTCGAGCCGCTGGCTGCCCAAAAAAATCTGGCCCTGCAGGTCGATATGCAGCATCCCCTGCGCCTGATCCACGCCGATGAACTGCGCATCCGGCAGGTGCTGATCAACCTGCTGGGCAACGCGCTCAAGTTCACGACAGCGGGGCATATCAAACTGGCGGTGCAGAACGTCGTGGTTCAGCGACGGGCCAGTCGACGATTTCTCCCTGCCCTTCGAGGCTGGCTGGATGATCGGGCCTGGATCGTCCTGAGCGTGGAAGACACCGGGGTCGGCATCGCGCCGGAAGAACAGGCGATCATCTTTGAAGAATTCCGCCAGGTCAGCGCCGGAGCCGCTCACCCGGAAGGGGCCGGAATGGGGCTGGCGATTGCCAAAAAACTGGTCGAACTGCACACGGGCGGCTGTGGGTCCGCAGCAAACCGGGCGAAGGCTCGACCTTTTTTGTAGCGCTGCCCGCCCTGGATGAGCTTGACATCATCCCCAAGACGCCGCCGATTGAAGCACTCCAGACTGCGCCGCTGCTGCTGGTCGGGCAAGACGGCGAGGCCAGCCAGACGGTAATGGACACGTTACAAGCCGCGCACTATCTGGTTTATCAGGCGGCAGACGCCCCCAGCGGATTGGCGCGCGCCCACGAACTGCATCCCCCGGTGATCCTGATCGACCTGCTCTCGGATCCGTCGGCGTGGGAGACGATAGGCCGCTTCCAGGCCGATCCCGCGACCGCCGATATCCCGATTTTGCTGGTCCACACCCAAAACGCATTTCCGCTTGGACCGTCTGCCTGTGTCGCCCGGCCCGCCCAGCGTGACGAACTGCTGGCGGCCCTGGCCCGCATCCAGCGCGAAGAGACGGCCAACCCCGTCCTCATCGTGGACGACAACGAGGGCGAGCGTGACATGCTGTGCACATTTATGCATGCCGAGAATTTCCCCGTCGAGCCGTGCCAGGATTCTGCCCTGGCGCGGGATTGGCTGGCGGACCATGTGCCGGGCCTGATCTTCATCGATCTGGACGTTCCCGAAGGGATCGAGACGTCTGCGCACCCTGCGAAACGATCAGCGGCTGTGTGATGTCCCCGCGCTGCTCCTTTTTTCGGACGCTGCACCGATCCACCAAAGCCGATCCGCCACGCCGGACCTGATCAGCCACCTGGAAGGGCTGCTGGGGGGGTAAGGACGCCGCTCTAGAAAAGCGGGCGCAGCAAGCGGCGCCCAATATGCGTCAAGATAAGAAATAAGCGTTGTGGGCCGCGAGCGCAGGCCCTCATCCCCTGCCCCTTCCCCCACGCAAAAGAGCGAGGGGAAGGGGAAAACGAGTTAAAGATAAACTCGTCTAGTAGCTTAAATTGACGCGAATAGGGCGCAGCAAGCGGCGCCCCTACGAAAATCGCCACAGTGGCGCAGCGGCTCTACGAAAATCATTCCTCACACCAATTTTTCGAGTACAATTAGTGGGAAATGCCTGTCCGCAAACCACTCCATGAGGGCCCTATGGCAATCGGCGCAGAAACAATCGTGGGGATCAGCGCCAGCGTTATCCTCACCGTGTTTGGGCTGGCCCTGGTTCTGCTGGTGATCTGGCAGGACCCGCAGCGGCGCAGCAACCAGTATTTTATGCTGTGCATGATGATCTTTTCGCTGTACGGCGCGTTTAATGCCGCGTGGCAGGTCGCGCAGCAGTTTGATCTCCCCGCCAAACCTGTCCTGTACTGCCTGACGACGTTTTATATCCTGGGGCTAACGGTGCTCTATGATTTTGTGCTGTCCTTTGCCGACGTGCCGCGCCGCATCCGGCACTGGGAGTATGGGGCGGGCCTGTTGATCAGCAGCGTGTTTATCCTCCTCACGTGGCTCGATCAGGTCTACACGCGCCCCAAACCGCAGGACGGCGGATCGTACAGCTACGGTCTGACGTGGATCGGCCTTTTCGGGATCGGGACGCTGTTGGCCTACCTGGGCAGCAGCATTATGCTGCTGTACATCCAGCACAGCCCCAAAGCGCGCCAGGTGACGGTTCCGCTGGGTGTCCTGGGCCTGGGCATCGGGCTTTTTTCGGTGGCCCCTCCCCTGCGGGCTTATGGGATCAATACCTGGGGGGTGGCCCTCTGCGCGATCTTGTTAGGGCGGCTGATCCTCAAACATCAGGTCTTCCAACCGCTGAACGATCTGAACAGCGAACTGGCACTGCGCAACGCGCAGTTGACCGAAGCAACCAACATGAAAAGCCAGTTCCTCGCCAATATGAGCCACGAACTGCGCACGCCGCTCAATTCGATTATCGGCTACACGGAACTGGTGCTCAACCGCACCTATGGCGATCTGAACGGCTTGCAGGATGACCGCCTGCAAAAAGTGATCCGCAATGGGCACAACCTGCTGGCGCTGATCAATGACGTGCTGGACCTGAGCAAAATCGAGGCGGGGCGGCTCAACCTGACGTTCTCGCGCGTTCCGGTTGAAGATATGCTCAACAGTCTGCTGCAAGACTTTGAAGCCAAAGCGAAGGAAAAAGGGCTGTCGATTGTGCGCGGCTACAGCAAACTGCCCGCGCTGTATGTGGATGAATCCCGCACCCGGCAGGTCTTTTCGAATCTGCTCTCGAACGCCATTAAGTTCACCGACAAGGGCGTGATTATCATCCGAGGCCACTTTGACGCCCCGGCCCGGCAGGTGATCATCAGCGTGACCGACACCGGGATCGGCATTGATCCGGCCAACCAGGAGCGCGTCTTCGAGGCTTTCCAGCAGGCCGACAGCGCCCTCACGCGGCGTTATGAAGGAACTGGGCTGGGGCTGGCGATCTCGCGGCGGCTGGTCGAGATGCACAAGGGGCGCATCTGGTTTGAAAGCGCTATCGGGCGCGGCTCAACGTTCCATGTGGCCCTGCCCGCCGCCGCCGATGCTCCCGATCACACCACGATCATTGGGCCGGACCTGGAGGCCGTGGGGCCAGTCATTCTCTCGATTGACGACGACTGCGACGCGCTGCAACTGCTGCGCGATCACCTGGAAAAACAGTATCGAATCTTACAGCGCATGCAGCGCGAACGACGGGCTGCGGCTGGCTCATGAACTGCGGCCCGCCCTGATCACGCTCGACGTGCTGATGCCCGGTATCGATGGCTGGCAGGTGTTGGAGGCGCTGCGCGGCGATCCGGAGACCGCTGGTATCCCAGTCATTATTATCTCGGCCAGTGACGATCACACGATCACCGCTCGCGCTGGGGCAAACGGCTTTATCACCAAGCCTGTGCAGCCCGCTGTCCTCAAGGATCACATGCACCGCCTGATCGGGGTTGGAGAGAGATAGATGTACTTCACCACACTCATAGTCGTCTCGGCAAACACGATCACCGCTGTGCTGGCTTCCGCCCTGCTGATGCTGGTCTTCTGGCAGGCCCCGCACCAGCGCGCCAACCAATATTTCAGTCTGTTGATGCTGTTTATGGCAGCCTACAGTATCAGCAACGGGTTCTCGCGCTTTATCGACAAGCTGAACATGGATCCTGCCCCGGTTTTTTACCTGACGGCCTCGTTTTATGGTGCCTCCGTGGTGGCGATCTTTTTCTTCGCGTCGGAGTTTGCCCAGACGCACACGCCTACCGTGCGCATCATGCGGATCACCGGATTCGCGCTGATCGTCATCCAGGGCACTCTGCTGTGGACAGGCAACGTGATGACGAACTTTCGCCCAGTGGAGGGGCAGTACGGCAGCTATACCAGTGACTATCCGGCAACCGGGCTGCTGACGAGCGGCACGCTGATGGCCTATCTGCTGGTGAGCGCCGTGGTGCTGCGCCGCATGAAAGACGAACGGGGGCGATCCCTGTGGCCCGCCCCGGTCCTGATCATTTGCAGCGCCATCTCCGCCAGCGTCATCTGGCCCATTGTCCCCATTCCGTTCAACGCGCTGTTTGTCGCCGCATCAGCCGCTGTTCTGGGGCGGCAGGTGCTGCGCTATGAACTGTTCAACCCGCTGGCCGATCTCAACGAGCAGTTAGCCAGCAAAAATGTCGAACTGGCCCAGGCCAGCCGCCTGAAAAACCAGTTCCTCACCAATATGAGCCACGAACTGCGCACCCCGCTCAATTCGATCATCGGCTACACGGAACTGGTCGTGAACGGAACCTACGGCGAAATGAATGATACGCAGCGCGACAGGCTGGAAAAGGTGATCCGCAACGGCCACAACCTGCTGGGGCTGATCAACGATGTGCTGGATCTGAATAAGATCGAGACCGGGCGCATCGTGCTCGACCGGAAAACGGTCAATGCGCGGGCGCTGCTTGATCAAGTGCTGACAACGATTGAACCCCTGGCGGCACGCAAGGGATTAAGCACGACCCGCCAGTACGAGCACGTTCCGGTGGTGCTGGCCGATGAAGCCCGCGTGCGCCAGATTGTGACCAATATTCTTGCCAACGCCGTGAAGTTTACCCACCAGGGCGGAATCACGGTGCGCGCCTTCCGCAATGGGGAAATGGCCCAGTTCGAGATCAGCGACACGGGCATCGGCATTCAGCGTGAACTGTTCGACGCCGTGTTTGCCGAGTTCCAACAGTTGGACAACTCGCCGACCCGCCAGTACGAGGGAACGGGCCTCGGCATGGCGATCACAAAAAAGCTGGTCGAACTGCACGGCGGCAAAATCTGGCTGGAGAGCACGCCGGACAAAGGCTCAACCTTTTTCTTCACCCTGCCCGCCGAAATGGCCAAACAAGCCAGCGCCCCGGTTGGCCCGGTCCTCACACGCGAAGTCGGATCTCGTGCTGGTGATCGATGATATGCCCGACGCGCTGGAAATGATGGCTGATATTCTGACCAACGCGGGATATCGCGTGGCGACAGCAGCCAGCGGAGCCGAGGGAATCACCCGCGCCCGCCAGCTTCAGCCCGACCTGATCACGCTCGATGTGATGATGCCGGGCATCGATGGCTGGCAGGTTCTGCGCGCGCTCAAGGACGAGCCGCGCACCCGGAATATCCCGGTGGTGATCGTCTCGGTGATCAATAACCGCCCGCTGGCGATGAGCCTGGGGGCACAGGATTCGCTCGCCAAGCCGTTCGATACCGCCCGACTGGTCAAAGCGCTGGACGATACATTGGCCCAGGTGCGCAAGGATCAGCCGATCCTGCTGATCGATGATAACCCCGACGAATGCGCCATGGTGATCGAGGCGCTGGGCCGCAAAGGACACAGCATCATCTGTTCAGGCGGCGGGCCAAAGGGGCTGGAATGGCTGAAAGAAAACATACCCTCACTGATCCTGCTCGATCTGATGATGCCGGAAGTGAGCGGTTTCGATGTGCTGGCTTATGTGCGCGGCGAGGAACGGCTGGCGCAGATCCCGGTGATTGTCATGACGGCTAAAGATCTGACCGACGAGGAGCGCGACTTTTTGCGGACGCGCTGTGACGATCTGGTGCAGAAAGGCTTTGGCGGCCCGGAAGTGTTGCTCAGGACGGTGCAAAAGGTGCTGCACGACAATCCTGTCGCGGGCGGAAAGACCATCGCGGAGAAGGCGTAGAAGCAGTACTGCCTATGACTTCCCTCAGAGTTTACTTAACAGTATAATGAAACTATGACCTGTTTACAAATGAAGTGCTGAGGTACACATGGCCACACGAAAACGGCCTCCACAACAAAATCCCGTCATTTATCTCATCTATTGTGGTGAAGATAAATCTCAAAAAGATGCTATTGTTGAGCATCTCATCCATAATTGGAAACGGTGGGGCTTACCGAATACCCCGCAGTTCATCGATTATGAGCGGGATGGAAGCGGACATGGCATGCTGACCAAATATAAAGACTGGTTTGATTCCGCATGGTATGTCCTGCTCCTCATTTCCAACCAGTGGCGCAACCTAAGCCCCTCAATGCAGAGTGAATTAGCGACGCTTGATAAGCGAGTAGAATCGATCAGAAATAGATATGGGTGGGACAACCCGTTTGTATCTGCCCTCTGTCTGGAAAATCAGTTAGACGAAGCCGTCGAAGCCTATTGGGCAGGACGGTATGACATTACGTGGGAACCTTATACTTATCAAGCTGTCGATAATTTAATTGAGCGATTTCAGGTATCTCCTACCTGGAAACAATCAGGTTCTCCTCCGGCTACGGTAACAACTTCAGGCACAAACTCATCAGCCGTCAAAGAATTTCTTTCTCAGAAGATTAGCGAAATCGAACACGTTCAACCTCGTTTTGTGTCGATCCAGGCAACCATCAGTGACGCCTGGACAGCACTTAATTTTAGTCCGAGAGTGAACCAACTGTTTTTAGCAAAGGATCCAAGACATCCGGAAGGGAATGTGCGAGCATTCCTGACAAGAGGTCGAAATCCTCGATTTCGTGCCTCCCATGATCGATTTTACTGACGAAATTGCAGAGGCTCTGGAAGTAAGCACGGAAGAGGCCAGGGCGCTTGCCGATCAACTGGCAGACAGTAGTTATGAGGCCAAGGCGCTTGAAGTCGCTTTCCATCACGGCGAATTTCCGGTACTTGGTCCAGACGACACACTGGATTATGCAGTGAATGGCTTCCTCGCCAAACAGGGAGTCACTCACAGAAGGGTCCGTGCCCTCGCCATCATGCAGGGTACCACAGCTCACGGTGTTTTGGGCTACTGGAACCTGATTAATGCGCTGTACGAAGCGAATTTGATACCAGATGAACCCATCGCACAACATCTGACACCCGACGACGAAATCTATATTGCCCCTCAAGGAGATACGATTTCAACTTTACGGAAAGAGATGCAAAAGAAAGATGCAGCGCAGTTTCCTATTGTCAAAGACAAATCGAGCAAAATCTACCTGGGAACTATTCGCCGCGAAATGGTAAGAAATCTGACACACGACAGTTTTAGCGGCCTGTCTCACCTACCTGTCCGATTGTTCCTGGAGAACTTCCAGCCCAAGTTAGTCGACAGCGACACGCTGCGGGATGCGGCGCAGTTCTTCTTGAACGACACCGGATATCCAATGGTGGCCGTGCTTAAAAAGGGCAGCCGAGAGATGATCGGCGCGATCACCTATGTTGATATCCTGCGCGCCGTGATCGGGAACGCTTAAGCGTATCAAACAAACCGTGCAGATCCTGAGTTTGGGGAGCAGCGGCTAAGCGCTCACCGCTGCTCCTACGGCTCATCCATCCTCTCATCAGAAGCGCCCACACCCCGTTTGCTATAAAATCAATAGAAAGAACCCTCCTTTTGTAAGAGAAATAAGTGGGGGAAGTATTTTGAGATGTTATCATAAGAATGAATATTCCTGAGCGACAGGTCAGGGGCACGAGATGATTACACCCAGTAAAACGTTCCAATCAGTCCTGCCCAAAACGCCGACGGGCATTAGTGGGTTGGATGAGATCACCGGGGGCGGGCTGCCCAAAGGCCGCCCATCGATTGTTTGTGGCAGCGCTGGATCCGGCAAAACCCTGCTGGGCGTTGAGTTCCTGGTCTGCGGCGCGATGGAGTATGATGAGCCGGGTGTCTTCCTGGCCTTTGAAGAGACACCGGACGAACTGAAGCTCAATGTCGCATCGCTTGGCTTCGACCTGGATCAGTTGATTGCCGACCAGAAACTGGTGGTTGATCATATCCACGTTGAACGCAGCGAGATCGAGGAAACAGGCGAATATGACCTGGAAGGGTTGTTCATCCGCCTGGGTTATGCCATCGACTCGATTGGCGCGAAACGGGTCGTGATCGATACGATTGAAGCGCTGTTTGGCGCACTGTCAAACCAGTATATTCTGCGGGCAGAACTGCGACGCCTGTTCCGCTGGCTGAAAGACAAAGGCGTGACGGCCATTATCACAGCCGAGCGCGGCGATGCCAGCCTGACCCGGCATGGCCTGGAGGAATATGTCTCCGACTGTGTGATCCTGCTGGACCACCGGATCATCGATCAGATTTCGACCCGGCGGCTGCGCATTATCAAATACCGGGGATCGGCACATGGCACCAACGAATACCCGTTCATCATTGATAACAACGGGTTTGAGGTGATGCCTATCACCTCAACGGGGCTGGATCACCGCATTTCCAGTGAGCGCATTTCCAGCGGGGTGAGTGAACTGGATCATCTGCTGCAAGGCGAGGGCTACTTTCGCGGCAGCACGGTACTCGTATCCGGGACGTCCGGCAGCGGCAAAAGCAGCCTTTCTTCCCATTTCGTCAACGCAGCCTGTGCGCGCGGCGAAAAATGCCTCTATATCGCCTCGGAAGAGTCGCAGAACCAGATCATCCGCAATATGCGTTCCATCGGTCTGGACCTGGAGCAGTGGACTCAGGACGGCACCCTGCGTTTTTATGCGGCGCGCCCAACCTCACAGGGGCTGGAAACATTTCTGGCAGTGATTCACAAGCTGGTGAACGAGTTCAACCCTGAAATCGTTGTGGTTGACCCGATCACGAACTATATGTCCATCGGCAGCGATCTCGATGTTAAATCGATGCTCATGCGCCTGATCGATTTTCTGAAGACGCGACAGATCACCCTGATGATGACCAGCCTGACCGAGGGCGGCGAGTTTTTGGAACAGACCCAGGTGGGCGTCTCATCTCTGATCGACACGTGGCTGCTGATGCGCGATGTGGAACTGAACGGCGAACGGAACCGCATTCTGTATGTCCTCAAGTCACGCGGGATGGCGCATTCGAACCAACTGCGCGAATTTCTGATCACGAACGAAGGGATCAAGCTGATCGAGGTTTACCTGGGGTCGGAGGGCGTGCTTACCGGATCGGCCCGCGCCGCGCAGGAACAACGGGAGGAAGCAGACGAACTGGTCCGCCAGCAGGAAGTTGACCGCCTGCGCCTGGAATTGGAACGTAAACGGCGAACGCTGGAGGCGCAGATCACCCTGCTGCAAGAGGATTTCGAGTCTGAGGCGGCGGAGTTGAACCGGCTCATCGAATACCAGCAGCAGCGCGAAGAAAATATGAAGGCTGACCGTGTCCGTATGTTCCGCCGCCGGAAAGCCGATCACTCGAATAATGATGGAGGGCCAGGAGAGAATAAGATGACCAACGTCGAAGATACAGGCTATTGGGCTTTGCGGCTTTACGTCGCTGGCCAAACACCAAAATCCCTCACCGCCTTTGCTAACCTGAAGCGGCTCTGCGAAGAGCATCTCGAAGGCCATTACGATATTGAAATCATCGATCTGGCGCAAAATCCCCAGCTTGCCCAGGCCGACCAGATCATTGCCATTCCCACTCTCGTGCGCAAACTACCTGAACCGATTCGCAAAATCATTGGCGACCTATCGAACACAGAGCGGGTGTTAGTTGGATTAGAACTGATACCCCGGGAATGAGAAAAAAATGTTGAACAGATCAACGCAAGAAGAGTTTGAGCAGGCATTGGCAAATACTGATGACAAGACGGTCTACATCCTATCCCTCTATATCACCGGGGCAACCCCGAAATCGGCACGCGCTATTGCCAATCTCAAGGCGATCTGCGAAACGTATTTGAAGGATCGCTATGAATTGGAGATTATTGACATTTACCAGCAGCCGGAACTGGCACGCACGAGTGAAATCGTCGCAGCACCAACGTTAATCAAACAGCTTCCGCTCCCTCTGCGCAAGCTGGTAGGCGATATGTCGAATGAGAACAACGTGT
Organism: uncultured Chloroflexia bacterium; assembly: GCA_963753545.1. Taxonomy (GTDB): domain Bacteria; phylum Chloroflexota; class Anaerolineae; order Aggregatilineales; family Aggregatilineaceae; genus CAVWCQ01. The sequence goes on along the minus strand of CAVWCQ010000008.1, from coordinate 929,633 downwards.
TAGCCGGGTTAGGGCTGCGGCCCAAGGTGGAAAAACGAGGAGATGAGAACAACGAACCCAACGGAAGCCAACCAGGACATTCAGACCGAGATGGAGGCTCTCCGGACCACGACTTAAAGAGGCCGAAGAAACGCTGCGCGCCATCCGCGAGGGTGAAGTTGATGCGCTGGTCGTTTCTACTGAGGATGGAAACCAGGTCTATACCTTGCAGCACGCGGAACGGCCTTACCGCGTGCTGGTGGAATCGATGCTGGAAGGTGCCGCAACGATTGCGCTGGATGGACTTATCCTGTACTGCAACCAGCGTTTTGCCGAGATGCTGCATCTTCCCCTGGAAAAAGTGCTGGGAGCGTCTGTCTATAACTTTATAGTGCCCACCTATCGCCTCGTATTTCAGGAACTTCTCCTCGAGGGGCCATCCCAAAATCGCCGCGCGGAACTGCTGCTACGCACCGCCAACCATATTCAGATCCCGGTCTCCGTCGCGCTCAACACCCTGCCGCCGGGTGATTTTGAGGCGGTGTGCATGGTTGCCAGCGATCTCAGCATCCAGCAGCAGCGCGAACAGGAAATGATTCTGCTCCAGCGGCTTCAGGTCGCCGTTAACGATGCAGCAACGCTGGAAACGGCCCTCCATGTGGTGCTGCGCAGCATGGTTGAGATGACCCATTCCGTCTATGGGGAAGCCTGGACGCTGGTGGATCACAGCGTTTTGGACTGCACCGCCGCTTTTTTCAGCGGATCGGACGGCCTGAACGGGGTGTGGAACGAACCGCCGCTGCTGACCTGGCGAAAAGACCTGATTCAGGACGCCTGGAACGGGCAGGACATGATTGTCCTGAATGAACTGCCAGCCGGGCCAGACGTTATTCTCCAGGCAGGCGTGGTCGCTCCGGTGGCGGCAGAGGATGAAGTGGTGACGGTGTTAGCCTTTTTTGCCCTGGATGAGCGCCATATCGACGAGCATTTTATCCGTGTCGTGTCTATGATTGCCACGCAGCTCGGCGCGTTTATCCGGCGCAGGCAGATGGAAGACGATATTCAGCGGGCACGCCAGGAATTGGAAATCCGCGTGATGGAGCGCACGGTAGAACTGCGCCGGGCCAACGAACAGGTTACGAATTTCCAGGCCGTCACCACCGCCTTTTCCGCCGCGCTCGACTCCATCGGAAGTCGCGGACGTGATGGTCGAGCAGGGTTTGATACTCGCCGGGGCCAACCGGGGAGCCGTCCTGGTTTTGAGTGAAGACACAAAATTTCTGAAGCTGCTTCGAGCCAGGCACTGCACAGCTAAACAGCACGCCGCCTGGCGGAACCTGCCCGTGATCCCTTCCTCAAAGGCGCTCGCCGCCTGTGTCACATCCAAAGAATCGCTCTGGAATTTATCGCCGGAGCGGATGATCCCGCAGTTTGCGTCCGGTGATGATGCCAGTCCGTTGAAAACCCCACACTATTCCAATTGGGCCGTTGTTCCGCTGATCGTCCAGGAGCAGGTGATTGGCGTGCTGGTGCTCAGCTTTCCCAAGGGAACACTGTTTGACGCCAGCTTTGTGCAGACCATCGCCGGGCAGTGTGCCCAGGCCATGCACCGCGCCCAATTATACGAACAGGTTCAGCGCGCCTCGGCTATCGAGGAACGGCAGCGGCTGGCCCGCGATCTGCATGATGCCGTCTCACAGACGTTATTTTCCGCCAGCATCATGGCCGAATCCCTGCCCCATCTGCTGAAACGCAACCCGGACTCTGCCTTCGAGAAACTGTCGGATGTTGCCCGGCTGATACGGGGCGCGTCCGCCGAGATGCGCACGCTGCTGCTTGAACTGCGGCCCGCCTCGCTGGTCAACAGCGACCTGGATGCGCTGATCATCCAGCTCTCGCAGGCGATCCAGGCGCGAAAACAGATTCGCTTTTCTATCAACATATCCAAACCCCTCGATGCGCTGCCCACCGATGCCCATATCGCGTTTTACCGCGTTGCTCAGGAGGCGCTCAACAATATCGTCAAACATGCCCACGCCACTGAGGTCCACATCCATCTGAACAGCACCCCAAGCGGCGCGGAATTACGGATTCAGGACGACGGCCAGGGCTTTGATATGGACAACTCCCACATTGGGCTGGGGCTAGGCATGATGGACGAACGGGCCGAAGCGATAGGCGCGGTCCTGGAAATCAACAGCCAGGTCGGGCAGGGTACCGAAGTCCGGCTGCGGCGGCCCGTCGCGTAAAGCCCACCTCACCCGTCCGAGCAATCCCCTCTCCCATCAAGTTAACAAAGTGCCGCGATCCAGAAAACGGTGTTATCATCATCCCACTTGCGCGCTAATCACCAAGGAGTCTGATATGCTATCCTGTAAAAGGGGTAAGATGAGGTTGCTCAGGGTGAGCACGCTCATCCTGCCGCTGTGTGCCTGGCTTTTGACATCAGCATCATTTTCGAGGGCTACTGTCGTGCTTCCAAACCCGAAGACATCTCCATCCCAGGCGTCTAACGCCACATTCAACCAACTGATCCCCATGCCAGTCTCTGTCACACCGGGCGCGGGCACTTTCAGCATCAGCGAAACTACCCGCATCGTGGTTGACGCCAACAACGACGATCTGTTAGCGGTGGGCCAGTATCTTGCCGATCACCTGCGCTCAGCGACGGGATTTGAACTCCCTGTTGTGGCTGCCAGTGATACCCTGGAGGTTGGACAGGTCCGCCTCACGATCCTTTCTGACGCCTCCAGGTTAGTTAGTGAGGCTTACGAACTAACCGTTTCCCCCGATGGGATCACCCTGTCCGCGGCGACGCCTGAAGGGGTTTTCCGGGGCGTTCAGACCATCCGCCAGCTTTTGCCGCCCAGCATCGAGAGCGGCAGCGTCCAACCCGGCCCCTGGAATATTCCCGCCGTGACGATCAGCGACTACCCCCGTTACGAGTGGCGCGGCATGATGCTGGATGTCGCCCGGCATTTCTTCGCTGTGGACGATATCAAGCAGATCATCGATCTGCTGGCGCTGTACAAAATGAACCGGCTGCACCTGCATCTGGCGGACGATCAGGGCTGGCGCATCGAGATCAAGTCGTGGCCCGATCTCACCCGAATCGGCGCGACGACAGCGGTTAACGGCGACCAGGGCGGCTATTATACGCAGGAGGAATACGCGGAAATCGTGGCCTACGCCAACAGCCGCTATATCACCATCGTGCCCGAAATCGATATGCCGGGGCACACCAACGCGGCCCTGGCCTCCTACCCCGACCTCAATTGCAGCGGCGAAGCGCCCGATCTGTACACGGGGACCGAAGTTGGGTTCAGTTCGCTGTGCATCGGCAAAGAAATCACCTACCAGTTTGTCGATGATGTCGTGCGCGAACTCGCCGCGCTGACCACTGGCCCCTATATCCACATCGGCGGCGACGAAGCGAAGGCCACCAGCGAAGACGACTACATCCAGTTTGTCGAGCGCGTGCAGGATATCGTGACGGCGCACGGCAAGCAGATGGTCGGCTGGGAAGAGATCGCCAAGACAGACCTGCTCCCCAGTTCGGTTCCGCAGTATTGGTGGAGTGGCGTGGCGCAAAAGGCGACGGCAATCGGCGCGAAGATGATCGTCTCGCCCGCCAACAAAGCCTATATCGATATGAAATACGACGAAACCACCGATCTCGGCCTGACGTGGGCCGCAACGATCAGCGTGCGCGATGCTTATAACTGGGACCCGGCGGCCATGCTGAACGGCGTCACCGATGAAAACATCCTGGGTGTGGAAGCGCCGCTGTGGTCCGAGACGCTGGTCACGCTGGACGATATCGAATATATGGCCTTTCCGCGACTGCTGGGCTACGCCGAAATGGGCTGGACTCCGGCGGATCAGCGCGATTGGGATACGTATAAGGTCCGGCTCGGCGCACAGGGGCCGCGTCTGCGCGCGTTGGGGGTCAATTTCTACGAGGCCGATGGGGTGGATTGGCAGTAGCCGCGCAGGGCGCATCAAGCAGCTGCCCCGCGGGGACAGGGAGTTTAGCATGAATTAAGCAGCGCCAGCCGGGAACGGTTGGCGCTGTTGTTTGCTACATCCTATCAGCGTTCGTATTCGATAAAGCGCTGCTGCAAAACAAAACCCAATTCCTCGTACACAGCGATTGTCTCTTCACGCTCGCCAGACCGATTCGAGCAGGATATCGCCGCTGCTGTGGGCGCGCTGGTAGTGCATGACGCTGAGTAACAAGGGCTGGATCAATCCCTTATCGCGATATTCGGGCGGAATGGCGGGCGCATCCAGAATATCAACACCGCTGTAATTGGTGCCGCGCCCATTCAGCTTAAGTTGGGAAACGCCTGCTAGTTCGCCGTCTGGGGCAACAACCAGAAACAGCGATTCGGTAATCCCAGCGAGACGTGGCAAATGCCTCTGCCACATAAGATTCTGTGATCGGCTGGCTGTTTTCAGCGTGACCGGGCAGGTCGCCATATCCCCGGTTGAGCGCGGTGGCAAGCGCGGCAGGATGTTTTATCTCAGAATACGGGCAGACACGATAGCCCTGTGGCAAGATCGGAAGCGGCAGGACCAGCGACGCCGGAGCGCGCAGCGCCCAATTGGATGACACGGCACGGAACCCATGTTTTTCCAGAAAGGCCACTGAAGCACTGTCGGGCGCGCCGGCTCCACTGGCGGCGACAGGTGTGCCGATCTCTCGCACACGGTCGAGCGCGACCTTGAGCAAAGCACTGCCGATTCCACAGCGGCGATAGTCCGGATGGACCGTGACTTTGAGCGCAGAGCGGCGAGCAGTCTGCTTAAAAACCCAACCATGACCGATGAACGCATGACCGGGGATTTCCACAACCCAGCGATCCGCGGCGGGATTATGCCCGCGCCAGTTGAGTTGGGACCGGATAGTGGCTTCGGTTGAAGGTTCGGGATCGTGGTCCAGCGCTTCCAGTTCGTTAAACAGCCGGAGCAGGCGCAGAACATCCGCCGCAGGATCGAACAAACGAATGGTGAATGGCATAACAAACCTCGTTAGATGCACAAACGAAACAGGTAGAATCACAACAGCGCATCCGATCAGGCTCAGATGCCTCGACTCACTGAGTTCATGTATCCGGCAGTCCCGCACCAGGAACTGCCGCCCAGTCAGTACCCGTTCATGATTCCTCGCCGCTAACAAGGTTCGACATGCCGGAATTGTAACATGGGGCGCTTGCCATTCCAAGCAGCCCCGCGCAACAATCTGATCAGGGAGACTCACACGATGTTAACGATCCAAGCCTTCAGTTACAGCGATGACGACTACCGGACCCTGGTGGCTATCGATGCCGCCGTATGGGATGATCATCCGGTTTCCGTCGAGGAAATGAAACACGACGATCAGCACCGCAGCCCGGACTATCCCTTCCAGCGCGATCTGATTTGCCGGGATGGGGCCATCATTGGATTTGGAGAATATGGGCAAAACCAGTTCGCCCACCACCCGCAGAAATACTTCTGCCGGATATTCGTCCATCCAGCCCACGACGCGCCCGATATCCGCCCCGTCTATCTCAACCATGTGTTAGAGGCGCTGCGCGGGAAAGACGTGATCGCGATCACATCGGGCATGCTCGAAAACAAGCCAGAAGCGATGCGTTTCTTCGCGGAGTTTGGTTTCCAGGAAGTAACCCGCGAGGCGCTGTCCACGCTGGATGTCGCCCACTTCGACGCTGCCCGCTTCCAGCCCATTCTGGATCGGGTGCGCCAGAGCGGGATAACGATTGTCGGGCTGCGTGACTTGCAGCGCAGCGATCCGGACTGGCAGCAGAAGTTGTATGACCTGGAAATGGCGATCAGCCGCGATATCCCATCCACCGGGAGCAAGCAGCCGCACACGCTGGACACATGGACAGCGGCGCGCCTGGAAGGGCCGAAATTCGATCTCGACGGCTGGTTTGTCGCGCTGGATGGTCAGCAGTATGTGGGTGAAAGCCAGGGCAGCATCAATCCGGCGGAAGAGGGACAGTTTCAGACTGGGGTGACTGGCGTCCGCCGCGACTACCGCCGCCGGGGAATCGCAACGGCGCTCAAAACGCATCTCATTCTCTATGCGCAGCAGCACGGCGTCCAGCAGATCACCACCAACAACAACTCGAAAAATCCGATGTACCAACTGAACCTGACGATGGGCTTCCAGCCGATGCCCGCCTGGGTACGTGTCGAAAAATCGTTATTATCTGGCAGCAGGAGAGAATCGATATGAACGGTGGGTTTTATACGCTGTCGTCGTGGGTTGTGCGCGAAGGACAGACCAGCGAGTTTGTGCGAATCTGGAAAGAGGAATTTGCCCCTGCCTACATCCGCTACAGCGCGTCAACACAGGGAACCCTGATCCAGAATATGGAAGAGCCACACGTGTTCTATTCCTTTGGCCCGTGGGAAAGCCAGGAAGTCATGCAGGAAGCGCGACGAGACCCGCAGGTGCGAGCCGCATTAGCCAAACTCACCGCGCTGTGTGTTGAGGCAAAACCGGGACCGTACCGGGTTGTGCTAACCATACCGTGATGGGGAAAAACGGCGGGGATCACGGTGGAACCCCGCCCAGATTGTTTTATGACGACGCCGGTGGAAACGTTGGCGGTGGCGTCACGGGAGGCCACATCGACGGCCCAGCAGGAGGCGGCGCGTCCGGTTTTTTCCGGTACACCAGCAGCACCGCTGTCCCAAGCAGACCTATCGCCACCAGACCGCCGCAGACCATCGACCCGAAGCCCAAATAGCGAAATACTTTGGCAGCCAGGCGCGTATTGGCGACGAGATCATCACGCGTACCGCCGTACATTTGATCGATCATAAACTGGCCGTCGCCCATGCGCTTGCCAACCACCGTGACCTGATCGCCATCCCGGAAGCCGATCACGCGCAGATCACCGCTGGTGATCGTCGTGCCTTCCTGGAAACTGTGCATATCGCCGTCCAATTTGACATTGTCTTTGCCATAGAAGGTGACAGGCGTCCCCCCTACCTCCATCTTGAGCGTGTTCATCACGGTGCGGATTTTTTCCCAGCGGTTGGTGGTCCGGCGATTTTTCCCCGTGCCGCTGGTGGATCGTGTGTATCGCTCGACGTTGTAGGCGACCACCTTATAATCCGCGATCTGATCGATTTCGGGATCGCTCGTTATGGCGGTATTTCCGGTCAGCGTGCCAGTCAGCGCGGCCTCTTCCCCCGTTGCTACGTCCGGCGTAGTGGGCATATCCGCGATATCGTTGGCTTCATTGGTCATGGCAGGCGCAACCGCCAACGCGCACAACGCGCCTATTCCCCCCAGGCACAAAAAGGCAAAAATGCCGATCAGCGCCAATCCTAAAGCTGAAATTTGTCTCAACGTTATATCCTCTCTTATTTGTCGCGAATCATATAGGCAGTTTCAGAATTGGGCCAATCGGGAGCAGCACGAATCTGGTATAATGCGAAGACTCTCCGGTGAAAAAACGAAGGCAGGTTCAGCGCAAAGGAAAAGTCAGGGAGCAATGGGAGCAATTCGTCCACTGGCAATCGGCATTTTCTGGAACGGCGAGCGCCTCCTCGTCGAAGAAGGCTATGATCCGGTCAAACAGGAAACGTTCTACCGCCCACTCGGCGGCGGAATCGAATTTGGCGAGCGGAGCGCCGAGACCCTGCACCGCGAAATCCGCGAGGAAATCAACGCCGAGATCACCGATCTGCGCTACCTGGGCACGCTGGAAAATATCTTCGTGTTCGATGGCGCGGTGGGGCACGAAATCGTACAGATTTATGAGGCGGCCTTCGTGGATCGCACCCTGTATGATCAGGAACAGATTGATGGCTACGAGACTGGAGTCGCGGCGATCAGAGCGATGTGGCTGCCGCTGGAACGATTCGCGCCCGGCGGCCCACCCCTTTACCCAGATGGACTATACGATTTACTGGTCAAACGTCTCCATGAGCGAGCATGACGCGATCAACGGAACGCCCCACCCGGCAACGGTTGATACCCTGATTGATGATTTTAAGGCGCTGGGGCTTGAACCCGGCATGACGGTTATTGTCCATTCGTCTCTCAGCAAAATGGGCTGGGTATGCGGCGGAGCAATGGCGGTGATCCTGGCCCTGGAAAAAGTGCTGAGCCACGAGGGAACGCTCGTCATGCCGACTCATTCCGGCGATCTCTCCGATCCGGCTGAGTGGCAAAATCCGCCTGTGCCGGAGGTGTGGTGGCAGGTTATCCGCGACACCATGCCCAGCTATGATCCCGATCTCACGGTGACGCGCGGTATGGGCGTCATCCCAGAAACGTTCCGCAAGCAGCGCGGCACGATCCGCAGCGCGCACCCACAGACCTCGTTCGCGGCACACGGCAAACACGCTGAATGGATCACAGCGAACCATCTGCTGAACAGCGCCATGGGTGATAATTCACCACTGGGCCGCATTTATGAACTCAATGGCTGGGTGCTGCTGCTTGGCGTCCCACACGATAATAACACGTCGCTGCACCTGGCTGAGTACCGCGGGGATTGGCCCGGCAAACACACCGTCCAGCGCGGCGCACCCGTCCTGGTCAACGGCGAGTCGCAGTGGGTCTGGTTCGAGGATGTGAACACCGACGCGGACGATTTTGGCACGCTGGGTGAGGCGTTCAACCAGACACCCCACATCCGGCGCGGCAAGGTTGCACAGGCGGATGTGCTGTTCTTCCGCCAGCGCGCCGCCGTCGATTTTGCCATCGAGTGGCTCGAAACGCATCGATCCGCCGACAAAACATACGGCAGTTGAGCGAATAGAAAGAGGAAGAACGCGTGATTGGAAGTCCGCGCAGACCAAGAGCCTGGTACCAGGCGTGGCTGTTCGCCCTGGCACACCCGCGCGCCGATGGATTCGCCGCCCTGCTGCGCGATCCCACAGTGGGGATCAACCGCGCGCTGGGCTGGATGGCCGCTGCCTTTGCTGCCAGTATGGTGATCATCCTGCTCGAAGTGCGTGCCCTGAGAGCAACGGCGGTGTTGTGTTATACACCTTCGGTTGTCCTGGCTGGCCTGGCTGGCTTTACCGCCTATGCCGGGATCACGCACCAGATCATGCGACTGGCGCGGGGTAAGGGGCTTTACCGCGATCTGGCTTACCTGTACGCGGCCTATCATGCTCCACTGCTGATCATCAGTGCGGCGCTGCTGCCCATCCCAGTGCTGCGCTGGGCGGCGCTCGGATTGGCACTGCTGGCGCTGGTTCTCAATGTGTTTGCCATCCGCACCGCTCATCGTGTGGGATGGCCTGCGGCGCTGGTGGGAGGACTATGGCCTGCCGCCTTTGTCCTGGTAATGTTGGCCCTGATTCTTGCCGCCGGATCGGTAGCAATTCGGTTGTAATATGGCATGCATAATCGCCAACAATACGCTAAGATTAGATGGGGGTAGGGAAGCTAAGCGGAAAGGAGATAAGGCGCGGCGCATGCCGCGAATTTTATGGCAAAACGCATTCTGGTAGTCGAAGACAATCCCGATAACCGTATTCTGATCAGCGATGTTCTCTCCTCGCTGAGTTATGAAGTGTTGGTGGCAGCCGATGGCGAAGAAGGTGTCGAGATGGCCACCAAAGAAATCCCAGACCTGATCTTGATGGACCTGTCTCTGCCCCGCATGGATGGCTGGACGGCAACCAGCCAGATCAAAGCGAACAGCACGTTGAAGCATATTCCGATCATCGCCCTGACCGCGCACGCGATGGTAGGCGACCGGGAGAAAGCACTGGAAGCGGGCTGCAACGACTATATTTCCAAGCCTATCGATCTGCGGGAACTGCAGAGCAAGCTGACACACTTTTTGGGTTAAGCCAGGCAACGAAAGCTGAGCAGGCGGCATGAAGGTATTAATCGCTGAGGATAACCGGGATGGCCTCGTACTGGTTCACGACATCCTGCTCAGTCTGGATCACACCCCTATCCTGGCTGAAAATGGCCGCATTGCGCTCGATAAAATCTACAGCGAAAACCCGGACCTGGTGATTCTGGATGTGAATATGCCAGAGATGGACGGGTTTGCCGTGTGCGCGGCGATGCGCAGCGACCCGCTGACGGCGAAAATTCCGGTGATCATGCTCACCGCCCTATCCGATGTCGAGTTGCGGATCGCCGGGCTGGGCGTGGGGGCGGATGATTACCTGCCCAAACCGTTCCACCCGCGTGAGTTGATCGCCCGCATTAATGCCCGGCTGCGGACCAAAGCGATTCAGGACAATCTGCACGAACAGCGCGAAACGCTCCGCCGCGCCTTCGAACGTTTTGTTGCTCCCGAAATCGTTGAACAGCTTCTCGAAGACCCGACGCGTGTCGAACTGGGCGGCGCGGAAGCGGTTGTCACCGTGCTCTTTGCCGATCTGGAAGGGTTTACCACGCTGGCAGAGCGCACCCAACCGGCTCATCTGATCGACATGCTCAACCGCTACCACACCCTGATGGTCCACCATATTAAGGCCAACGGGGGCACGGTTGACAAATTTCTGGGGGATGGCGTGATGGCGCTCTTCAACACGCCCCTGCCCCAGAGCGATCATGCCCTGCGCGCCGTGTATACGGCCCTGGGTATCCGCGAGACGCTGCCCGCCTTTCACGAGGAGCTTGACCCCGCATTCCGCCTCGGCGTGAACTTTGGCATCAGCACCGGGCGGGCCATTGTTGGCAACATCGGCGCGCCGGACCTGATGGATTTTACGGCGATTGGCGACACGGTGAACCTCGCCAGCCGCCTGCAAGGGTTGAGCGACAACAGCCAGATCACCATCAGCGAAGAGACGTACCAGCTTATTGCCCATGCCGTTCATGCACAGCGGGTCGGACCGCGTGTTGTGCGAGGCCGCGAAGAACCCGTTATAACCTATTTGGTGCTTGGGCTGCGCGAAGGTTAGGAGGCCGCCATGAGGAAGTATCTCGACGATGCCTTTAGTGGGGATGTCAACGAGCTGCTGAAACGCCTGCTTGTGGTCGTCCTGATCCTGTTGGTGACGTGGCTGATCCGGCGCGTGTTCATAAACTGGATCCTGCCCCGCATCGGCGATCTGATGGTGCGGCGCACACGCACCACGTATGACGAAGAACTGCTGCGCATCTTCCAGCCCCCGCTGCGCAATCTGATCAGCCTGCTTGGCCTGTGGGCGGCCTTGATCGCCCTGGACATGCCCACGCGCGTGAACAAGGTGATCGGCAGAACCATGATGTCTGTCGCGGCGATCATCATCTTCTGGGGTCTGTACCGCAGCATCGATCTGCTGGTACGCATTATCCGGCGGCTGAACCAGCGCAAAGAAGGTCAGATCGTCGTTAACGTGCTGGACGAAAAACTGCTGCTTGTGGTCCAGCAGGTGGGCAAGGCGCTGATCTTCGTGATGGCCTTTACGGTGGTCATGGACCAGTGGGGCTACAGCATCGCCGGGATGATGGCCGGGCTTGGACTCGGCGGTCTTGCCGTTGCGCTGGCAGCCCAGGACGCCCTGGCGAATCTGATCGGCTATTTTGTTATTCTGGCGGACGAACCGTTTGAAGTCGGGGAATATGTCGCCATCGGTGATCTGGGCGGCACGGTGGAAAATGTCGGTTTCCGCAGCACGCGCATTCGCGTCCTGGACCAATCGCTGGTCATCGTCCCGAACAAAACGGTGGTCAACTCGAATCTGGTCAACTGGTCCCGGTTGAACAAGCGCCGCCTGAATATGAAGCTCAGCCTCCCCCACGACACGCAAACGCAGCGGGTACTGCTCATGGTCCAGGCAATTCGCGAAATGCTGCGCGCTCATCCACTGGTCCAGCCGGATTCGGTCATAGTCCAGTTTACCGATCTGAACAGCACATCGCTCGAACTGACGATCATTTGTTTCATGAAAACGCCGGGCTGGGCCGATTTCCAGGCGGCAAGGCAGGATATCAACCTGCGCATCCTGAAGATTTTGGAGCGGATCGAGAGTATCGGCGCTGCCGTGCCTACGCTTCAGATGGAACCCGAAGCCGCCGATTCTCGCCCGCTGCCGAAGCCGAAACCGGAGCCAGCCCTGGGCACCGTGACGGACTCGCCTGTGCCGGACGACGCGGCGAACTAGTACGCATAATAAAATCCCCTCGCAAACTGGTGAGGGGATGAATGACTACTGACTCCACTTTCCGCGATCCGGCTCTTTCACCGTAATTGTCGTGACCAAAAGATAGTCATCTCCTGCCGGAGTTTGCAGGCGCTCCCACGTATCACGGCGGTAAAACCCGGTGATCAGGCGATACGTTCCGGGCGGCACGTCCGCGCCTATTGTGAGCGTAAAGGGGCGGCTGACCAGGACTTCATTCGGATCATTCCAGCTTCGGGTTGAGCGCCGCTCATCGTTCAGCGGCGGGCCGTCGATCTGCCCGATAATGTCCCGCGAGTCCAGCGGGGCAAGATGATTGTAAACGGTGTATTCCGCGCCCAGCGGATCGATGGACTGCCAGTACAGAGTAAACGTAAGCGAGCCGCCCGATGCGACTTCTGTCTGATCGATGTCGTACCCGATCAGACTGATTGGCCCCAGTGAGCCGGACGCCTCATGTTGGATTGGAGAGAGACGGAACACGACCATCGACGGGCCGCGATAATGCGTCGAGGGCGGATACGATTTGAGCAGCAGCATCTGATCCAGGTAGGAGTTTCGGAGCGAAGCCGAACCTTTCATGTCGTCGTAAACATAATAGGGCAAAATCGCGTACTGGACACCCTGTGCTCGCCACTCATCCAACGGGCGATCCGTGACAAGAGACACGGCGGCGCAGGGGAAATTCATGTTTCCCAGCATAGCCACCCCACGCACCATTGAATACCTTGTGCATATCCGGATCTCCGATATAAGGGCCGGGCGGCAGAGACGTGTCCATATAGGTTGCCAGATCGTTGCGGCGGTCGTGCAGCGTATGATCGCGTGCATTGGCTATAGACGCATCGATATGGGACCAGCTCAGGGGAAAAAGTAGTACCGCCATCAGTGCCGTGCTCACCAAAGTTCTACGGGAAGCAAGTGCGGCTGGCCTTTGAAACCGCTCCAACCCATAGACGAGGGCTTCAACCCACATTGCCAAGCCAAGGCTGATCACGATCATCACAACAGCGCTGGACGCGATCAACTGCCGGAAGAACTCGCGTCCGTATAAGCTAATGCCAACCCACCACAAAACTCCGGCAGCGACAAGCGTGACCAGGGACAGAAGGTTGACTCGCCGCTTCATAAAAAAGAGTAGGAACAGGCCCGCTGCGCCGATACGCCACACACTGACAGAATAGAGTGGATCGAAGAGAGTATGAAAATTGGCCTTCAACTCGGCAGCCGTCGGAATGGCTATCGTCGCTCTTCCTCCGCTCCAGTCCTCCGCCTCGGTTACTTCGAGAGCTGGATAAATCAGCAGCAGCCAAAGGAAGAAAAAGCCAAGAATGATCAGGTGGTTGGCGCTGTTTTTGATGATCCGCATGACTGCCGGACGATCATGGCGAACGCGCCATAGACGACACAAGGGCAGTGCCCCGACGATGGGCAGCGCAAATACAGCCTGGTATTTAAAAACAATGGCGAGCATGATCGCAACAATGCCATAGGTCGTCCATTTGTCGCGATCAAATAATGTCCCGGTCAGGCTGAGGAACAACGCCGCCAGGGTGAAGAAGGTAACAAAATTATCAGCAGTAGCATAACGGCTGTGCTCAACCACAACAGGCGCAACTGTCCACAGGCTCGCTGCGATCAACCCGGTCAGCGGTGGACCAACGCGATATCCCAGGAGAGCAATCACCAGCACAGTGAGCACACTGACCGTGACCGAAATCAGGCGCACAGGACCTATCAGAGTTGATGGGGGTTGGGACGGGTCCTGAAACAGCTTCAGCAGCACGTACTCAAGCGTGACAATGCCCGGCGGGTATCCCTGCATATCCAGGCTTTTAGACGTGCCAAAGTCAATTATCATGCGCCCCGCCAGATTGATTTTGGGTTCATCGGGATGATCAACATAGGGCAAACTGAAGTTGTATCCTGTATAGCGCAGTGCTGCGGCGGCGAACAGAATGATCAGCAGTACGCCCCACCACCAGCGCGCAGGCCAAAAAGGTTTTAGCGATGAATTTGGTGCATCCATTGTTGATAAGCTCTTTAGTGAAACTATGCGGCGAAGGAGGCCCTGTTTATTCATGTTTCTGTACGTTCTCTGATCCCCCGTTCTGAGGGGGAACTTTGGCTTCCAGAATCGCAATATGGCGTACCAGATCTGTCAGTTTGGATTGCAGTTCGCGCTGGTTGATGTAGGACAGAATCACCGCAAAGAATAACCCCAGGAGGCCAAGATACGTCACCAGATCGGCTCCACGACCGACCCCTACCAGATGAGCCAGATCGGTCGTCAACGCGGGAAAGAGAACCATCGTGACGCCTATCAGCAGAAACAGGATAAGCAGCGCCCTATCCCACAGCCGGGTTCGAACCCGGCTGAAATAAAAAAACACGATCATAAAGATGATGCTGATCAGGATAAGCTGGATAACGATCATCGAAAGAGTCTTCTCAAAAATAAATCGATCAGAATGTTAAATGCGTTCGAGATGGGTTGTCCCTTAGCTCTGGCATATTCGGAATAGGTAATTGTCGTAGGTTTTTCGATGCAGCGAAGATGGTTGTGGCGAATTTGGATCAGAATTTCGGACGCATGGGAAAACCCGCTCTCATGCAATTCTATTTTTTTCGCACTGTCTGCCGATAAGGCGCGCAGGCCGTTATGAGCATCTGTTAATCGCACGCCTGTAAACAGCCAATTGACGAGTTTGGCCCCTGAAAGCACAAACCGCTTCCGATAGGGAACCAATTCTGCATCACTGCTTCGGAGAAAACGCGATCCTAAAACGACATCGGCTTCCTGATCCAGAATAGGCTGAACCATTACCGCGATATCAGCCGGAGTGTGCTGCCCATCCGCATCAAAATGGACCACAATTTTTGCGCCTTGTTGCACAGCAAAACAAGTTCCTGTTTGCAGCGCGGCTCCCTGCCCAAGATTAATGAGATGGCAAAGCGCGTACACCGGATAATTTTGAATCACATTCCATGTGCTGTCTTTTGAACCATCGTTAACCACAACAACGCTGTAGCCACATTGCAGGAGAGCCTGGATAACAGCGCCTATCATCTTCTCTTCGTTGTAGGCCGGGACCACAACGAAAATATTGGATGGCTTGATATTCATCGTCGTTTCGCCAGCACGCGCATCGCATCAAATAAATTTACGGGAAAACCAACCGATCCTAGCCGCTGTCCCAGATCGAACTGAATTCCCAGTCTGCGGGTGATTTGGTAAAGCATCAGCTCGAATGGAACAATCTTCCACGGATGTTCTACACGAGCCAATTCAAACCCGCTTTTTTCTAATAACTGCGCCAAATTCTGTGGTGAGAAGAAGAAAAGATGCTGCGGAGGTGTCATCAAACGCCACCGCTTACCCATCACGCGCGCCAGAATAGATCGCCAGTCCCCGGTAGAGATGAGAATGACACCGCCCGGATTCATAATCTGATGCAGCAAACGGAGCGTTTCGGCTGGATCGGGCAGGTGTTCAATGACATCCAGGAGAACAACCACATCAAACTGCCCATAGTTCCGAATCGTCTCAGCGTTGACCGTATCACAATGTACATTCAGGCCGCGCTGCAGGCAGTAATCCACAGCAGCCTGGGAAACTTCAATACCAGTGCAATCAAAATAATTCTGAGCCTCCAGCAAAAAAAAGCCGTAAGCGCATCCTACTTCCAACAGCCGTCCTTGCTTGGGGCCAGAATCTCGCAAATAGGTGATTGTCCGGTTGAATTCTGCGCGCAGGGGCTTTTCGCTTTGGGCATAATTTGCATAACCATCCGGACGCGCCCCCTGAAAGTAACCTTCATCATAAATGGAGAGTACATCCGTTTGTTCGGTCACACCACTCGATCCGAGGAGACATTGCTCGCACTGATAAATGGGATAGTTCCATTTGTAATATATCAGACGGTGCTGGCTGGGAGGAGCACCGCAGATATTACAGGTCTTTGGTCCTACATCAGGAGAGCGTTGCATAAAGTCGCCTCTGTCCAGGGTGGTTAGACGCCGGAGGAGTATATCAACTGCAATGAAACGATGCCAAACGTGTGAGCTTAAGAGCGGATAACAGCAGAAATAGCGCAGCGTTTTGATGCAGACCAGGGCAACTGGCATATCTTCACAAAAGGGCGACCATGGAAAACCCCGTTCACAACAGGAGTTTCGGTCGCATCTATAACAATTCGCCAACATCTGCCGCTCTGACTCACTGTCGCGTCTGTCCTAAATCGGCTATTATTACGCGCAGAATTGCTGGGCTAGAAAGGGTATTCGATGCGGTTGTTAACGAGTTATTTTCGCCGGGCGCTGGCACTGAGTCTGGTCGCGGCGGCGCTCGTTCTGCTAGCAGTGGGCCAGACAGGGCACGCGCAGGATGAGAGCACTATATCGACGGTTAACGGCGAGCCAATCACACAGCAGGAATTTCAGGCGCGCGTGCGCTTCGTGCGCTGGCAGTATCTGCAGGAACTCAGCACGATTTATGAACTGACAGGCGGCAGCGTCGGCCTTGTCAAAGACCGGGCGCTCGATCTGCTGGCAACCCTGGATGATCCACAGGCGCTTGGCGACTCCGTACTGGGCCAGATCGAAGACGAGCGGCTGCTCTGGCAGACCGCCAGCGAGATGAACCTGCTGCCCACGGATGAAGAAGTCAGCGCGGTTGAAGCGGCATTTTTCAGCGCGTGGACCAATGTTCCCGCCGAAAACCTGCCCACCGACGAGACCGCACAGGCGTTTATGACACAGTGGTACAGCGGGGCGATGGCTGGCTCTGGTCTGAGCCAGGACGACATTCACGCCATTTTTGCTCACGAAGCGGCGCGCCAGAAGCTGTTCGATTATCTCGCCGCCAACGTTCCCACCGAGGAACTGTCGATCCACTCGCGCCATATTCTGTGCAGCTTCCACACCCCACCCGACACCACGCCGCCGACTGCTGATGAACGCGCCGCCGCCGATTCGTGCATCGCGGACGCGCAGGCTCGCCTGACCGCCGGGGAGACGTTTGAGGATGTTGCAAAGGCTCTGTCCGCCGACACGTCCAGCGGGGCACAGGGCGGCGATCTCGGCTGGGTGCTGATCAGTTATCTGACGCAGGCTTATGCCGACGCAGCGTCCGCCGCCGAGTTGAACCAGGTGGTTGGCCCGGTGGAAACCGACTTTGGGCTGCACCTGATCGAAGTGCTGGAACGGCGCACGGAAACACTCAGCGAGGCCGATTTGTACCAAAGCCAGCAGGGGTACTTCGACCTGTGGGTTGAGTTGCTGCGAACGAAGGCGACCATCGAACGCAGCGAGAACTGGAACGCGGATATCCCGGTTGAACCGTCACTGGATACGCTGAATCCTGACGCACTGGAAGCACTGAGAGCACTGCAAGCTGACTAAAGGGGGAATTGGATGAGCACGCAACAGGCATCGTTCCGCAAGGGTTTTATCGCCGGGGAGTTTCTGACACGTACCTACCGCATCAGCGGAGAATATGCGATCACAGGGGGGCTGCTGCTCGACTATCTGAACGACTATCAGTCCCTGTTTGTCGGCCTGGAGCGCATCTTCATTTCGCCGCTGCTGGACCCGGCTGTTTTGACAGGCAATTATCGCCTGGGCAACGTGCGCAAAAACAGCGTGGGGCTGGTTGTCCTCACCCAACTGCGCGACGGCCTGCCCCGCCGCGAAGGACAGTATATGGGCCGCGACCACATCGACCGGCAGGTGCTGATCGTCGCTGCCGGGTTCGAGATCAAAGGCGCGATCCGCCTGCACCCCTCGGTTAATGTGACCGATTTTATTCGCCAGACACCGGAGCAGTTCATCCCTGTTTTTGAGGGCAGCGCCACCTTGACCGCCCGGCGCGAGGTTGTCTTTCAGGGGGGGGCCATTTTGCTGAATTCGGAATGAGATTGAGGTGTTCTGCATGTTGGACGAGAAGTAGGCGTGGTACAATTTTTCTGAGATCCACGTAAGGAAAACATCTTATGGCTCGAATATTGGTTGTTGATGACGATATCAATTTGCTCCAGATGGTCAAAATCATGCTTCAGCGGGTCGGGCATCAGGTCCAGACCGCGATCAATGGCGCAGAAGGGATTTCCATTGCCACCGAAACCCAGCCGGATGTGGCGATTATCGATGTGATGATGCCCGATCTGAGCGGCTATGATGTCGTGCGCAAGCTGCGCGATAATGCGGCAACAACGGCCATGCCGATCATCATTTTGACCGCCCGCAGCCAGCCGATGGATAAGCACATGGCGCTCGAAGCAGGGGCGAATGCGTTTATATCGAAACCCGTTACCGCCCAGGAACTGACGGATCGGGTCGATGCCGTGTTAAAAGCTGGGGTGAACTACCGCGTGCATACGGGGCTTCTCACCGAGCCCGTACACCGGGGCACTCCGTCACAGCCCAAATCGCCCGCGGACGCGGCAGTCCGCCAGCCGATGACACCTGCCACCGGACTGCCCCGCCTTGACCGGAAACCTATCGGCGCGGAAGATGCGCGGCCCAGCGAACCCGTTCCCCCAACGGCGCGCATGCCTGTCATGACGATTGCGGGCCTGCGTGGTGGCACAGGCAGCACGACGATTGCGATCAATCTGGCGTTTTTGCTGGCGGCACGCGGGCGGCGCGTTTGCCTGGTGGATCTAAGCACGGCGAGCGGCCATATTCCGCTGCATCTGCATCTCGCCCCGCCGCAAAACTGGGGAGCGCTGCTCAACCTGGGCGATTCCCCCGATCCGCGTGCAGTCACCAGTCTGCTGGTGCAGCACCACCCCACCGGAATCGCAGTCCTGGCCGCGCCCAGCATCCCAACCATGCAAACCCTGTCGACTGTGGCGGTCCAGAATGTGCTCACCCACCTGGGCAGCGCGTTCCAGCATGTGATAGTGGATGCGCCCGGCCTCGATCCGGGGGCGGTAGGCGCGCTGCTCATGGCGCGTTCGGTTGTCGTGGTGATGTCCGATGATCCGCCATCGATCCAGACCACCGGGCAGTTTATGGTGGCGCTGCAAAATGCTGGCGTGGAGATCGGGCGGGTGCGTGTCGTCGTCAACCACATCCGGCCCACCCCCGATGTGCCTGCGGAGACCATTCAAAAAGCGCTCAAGAGGCCGCTCTCGGCGGATATCCCTTATGATCATAACCAGTTAACCGCGATCCGGCGGGGGCTGCCGCTGGTTGCCGCTGACCCTGCCAGCGCCTTCGCCAGTTCGATTGAAGCGCTGGCCCGGACCATGACTCTGTGACGAACCGAGGAACGTGATGAAGAAACTGATTTTCTCAACTTTATTTGTCGCTTTGCTTCTGATCAATGCGGTATCCCCGACGATTGCCCAGGGCGGCGGCAAGATCACCCTGGATAACGCGCCCAGCCTGACGACGATCCGCACGCTGGGCGAGGCGGGCAGTTCGCCGCTTCTCTCCGTGGCCTACAGTCCTGATGGGACGACGCTCGCTTCGGGGGGGCGCGACGGCCAGATTCGCCTGTGGGATGCCGCGACAGGTGACAACACCACTTCCTGGGAAGGGGATGCCAAAGGCGTCGAAACCGTGATCTTCAGCCCGGACGGCACGCAACTCGCCTCGGCGGGCGACGATGGTCTGGTCAAATTGTGGAATGTGGCGACGGGTGAAAATACCGCCACGCTGGAAGGTCACACCAGCATCGCGCGCGGGCTCGCCTTCAGCCCCGATGGGACGATCCTGGCTTCGGGCGGTTATGACAAAACGATCTTCTTGTGGAACGTCGCTACCGGGGAACAAAGCGCGAAGCTGGAAGGCCACACCGCGCCTGTCCTGGCCCTCGCCTTCAGCCCCGATGGTAAAATTCTGGCCTCCGGCGGCGGGCATCTCGATGCCCATATCATGTTCTGGGACCCGGCGACAGGCGAAAATACCAACACGCTGGATGGTCATGCCGATAGTGTGCTGGCCCTCGCCTTCAGCCCCGATGGATCGATCCTGGCCTCATCCGGCGCGGATAAAGTGGTTGTGACGTGGAATGTGCTTTCCGGTGAGGCTGTCAACATTCTGGAAGGGCCGATTGACCGCGTGTGGGGCGTTGTTTTTGACCCGGCGGGTACCATGATTGTGGCGGGCGGCGCGGATGACCGCCTGAATATTTGGGACGCAGCCGAGGGCGGCGACGCAGTGGTCCGGTTGGAAGGGCACGAAGCGGGCGTTTTTGGCATCGCTTTCAGCCCCGACGGGACAACCATTGCGTCAGCCAGCGCCGATGGCACGATTCGGCTGTGGGGCGTGCCTTAGGGTTGTGATCTGTCCCCCTTATGCAGTCGCCTTTATGAGGGGGACCTATCTACGGAAGTTAAATAAATGACTGATTGGTCTGATATTAATAAGCTGAAAGCAAACCACGACGTTAACGGGTTGACCAGCATTCTGGGCAATGAAAAAAATACTTTTTTTCGGCAAGCTGTTATAGAAGCGCTTATTCAGATTGCCAATCCTGCCGCTTATCCAGCCCTATTTCAATCCCTCCAAAGTCAGGTGATCACTCCAGGATCACTCATAGCATTCTTTGGGCGAGAGCAAATGCTGCCCAAGATCTCCTGAGTTTGTGGCAAAATGGCTGGAATATGAACTCGCTACCGCCGCCCTTGGAAAAATCGGTTACCCGCCCAACCAGATTAACCAGAACGTGATGAACTGGATCAAAGATCAGGAGTGGGCCGACTGTATTTCAGCCGGGGAGAAAGCAGTTGGGGCTTTAACAGAAGTCCTGAATAGCCCCGACTCCATCGTTCGCCGCTGTGCCGCTGGCGCTCTGGGCCAAATCGGCGCGGCTCCGGACCTGTCTAACCCGACGCTGCTCGTTCCAGCAGTCGGGCGTTTAATTGAACACCTCTTTGATGAGGCGTGGGATGTCCGGCAGGGGTCGGTTTGGGCGCTGGGGCAAATCGGCAACCCGGCAGCCGCCTTTGGGCTGTCTTTTGTCATGCATAACGATACAAATGAAGCTGTTCGCCAGGATGCGGCCAACTCGATACACAGCTCGGCGAACAGCTATCATGCCTTTGATCCTGCATCTCGACGAGCCGGTGGCGTTTTTCTCTCGGCGTCCCTTCCTACGGGGCCAACCTATTTGACTGTGCAGTCAGGGGTTAATCTTGCTGGGCACTGCCGCCGCTGACCCCCTGCTCAAAGCTTTCGCTGCTCAGTCACCGGGCAAACGATCCAAAGCAGTCGCAAATGCGCTCAAGCGGTTCTATCATGAGGCATCTCTACCCGAACCGCTCAAGAACAGCATTCGAGCGTTCCAGGGTTCGCTGGTTGAAGAAGCCTGGGGCTATGGCTATGAGGACAGTCATGGAGGAGGGCACGGCATAGATCTATCCAGCGCAGTCTATTTCGAGTTATAGGGAGCAGCAGTGACAACGACGCGCGTTTTACTGGTTGAACACGAATTGGATATCGCCACGATGCTGGAGCTGTTTTTCAGCACCCAGAATATCACGCTGCTGCATGCCAGGGCCAGCGACGAAGCCCTGATCCTCGCCGCGCAGGTGATGCCCCATGCCGTCCTGATCGGCCTGTCACTGATGGACAGCGACGACCAGTATACCCTGGCGGGCTGCCTGCTCAGCCAGCCGCGCACGGCCCACATTCCAATCCTCTTTCTGGCGGACCGGGATACGCGGGACCAGCGGCGCAGAAGTTTGGCAATCGGCGTGGATGATTTCATCGTCAAGCCGTTTGATTTGCAGGAACTGATGCTCCGCATCCAGAACAGCATCGCCCGCGCTGCTCGCGAGCGTTTCACCGATCTGCGCACCGGGCTGCCCGCTGCCTTCCAGGCGCGCCCCCTCATCGAACAGGCCCGCACCAGCTCCGATCAGGCGATCATCGAGGTCACGCTCGAAAACGCGACGCCCTTCTACCAGGTTTATGGCAGCGCGGCGGGAGCCGAAGTTGCCGACGACATTCGCCAGATTTTGCTCACCGTCGTCAATCAACGGGGTGCGACTCAGGACTTTATCGGCTATTTGGACGAAGACCATTTTATCATCCTCACCGCCGCCGCCAACGCCGTGTCTATCGCAGAGAAGATCACCGCCGTGTTTAACAATACGGTG
Organism: uncultured Chloroflexia bacterium; assembly: GCA_963753545.1. Taxonomy (GTDB): domain Bacteria; phylum Chloroflexota; class Anaerolineae; order Aggregatilineales; family Aggregatilineaceae; genus CAVWCQ01. The sequence continues at coordinate 907,431 of CAVWCQ010000008.1, read as the reverse complement.
AGCAGCCGTTACCTGGATTCCGACCAGAAGCGCGGCGCGGTCCGGATCGGCGAAGAGACCTACCCCCTGATGCACATGATCTGCCGCGTCACCACCGGAAACGAGCGCGTCGAAATTTCATAACGCAGCCATCCCACCCAGCCAATAAACTAAACAACTATATATAATATGAGCATTGGCTGTGATAGTGGGGGTGGGTATGGCTGATGTATTCATTTCCTATTCGCGCAAAGATTCCGAATTTGTCCGCCAGATTTTCGATGCGCTCAACGGGCAGAACCGGAAAGCCTGGGTCGATTGGCGCGGCATCGACTATTCAACCAAATGGTGGGAAGAAATCTGCACGGGCATCGAAGGGGCCGACAATTTTGTCCTGATCGTCAGCCCCGATTCCCTGAAATCGATCTACTGCCAGCGCGAGATCGAACACGCCCGCAAAAACAACAAGCGGATTGTTCCCCTGCTCTACGAAGCCATCAATGAGGTGCAGTTCATCGGTGAGTATTACACCGACCCGGTCAAGCAGCCCTATGAACAGTTAGCGCGGGCGAACTGGGAAACGCTCAAATCGATCCAGTGGATTGATTACGTCAAGCTGCAAACCCTGGACGGGGCGATCCATGCCCTCCTGGAGACGATTGACTCCAACCCGGAGCGCGTCCGCCTGCATACGATGCTCCTCCTGCGAGTGCGGGACTGGGAAGATCGAGGCCGCAGCCCCAGTGTCCTCCTGCGCGGCGATGAACTGCTGTCCTATGAGGAATGGCTGAAAGCCAGCGACGACGAGGGCGGCGACCCGTGCGCAACGTCCGAGCAGCGGGCCTATATAACCGAATCCCGCCGGGTAGAGGACGATGAACACCGCCGGGCCGAGGAACAGGAAAGCCGCGCCAAAGCGCTCGAAGATCAAACCGTGAAGGCGGCAGCCGAAAATCGCCAGTTGTCCAAACGCACGCGGCAGTTGAGGACTGCGGCGGGGCTGCTGGCGGGGGTCGGAATACTGGCGATCCTGGCCTCCATCGCCGCGTCGATCATCGGCTTCCAGGCGCAGGATCGAGCGGATCACGCCAATGCCCAGGTTGCCGCCGCCGATGTCACGCTGGCGGCAGTGGCTCAGAATGTGGCGGAAGGAGAGGCGCGCATCCAATCGCTCAACCTCGCCTCTTACGCAGTCTCTGTCCTGAGCAGTCAATCCGAGTACGATCCTGAACTGCCAGCGTTGTTAGGCGTTCGCGCCTTACACATCGCCGACACGCCGCAGGCCGAAGCGGTTCTGCGCAGCGCGCTGCCTGATCTGTACACACGTGCTGTCTTTCGGGGCCATACCGAAAGTGTGGTCAGTGTGGCATTCAGTCCCGATGGGCGCACGATCCTCACAGGCAGTTGGGACAACACCGCCCGGCTGTGGGATGCAGCAAGCGGCCAACTGCTCCATACGCTCGAAGGCCACACAGGGCCCGTGTATCGGGTAGCCTTCAGCCCCGATGGGCGCACCGCTCTCACGGGCAGTGATGACGCTACCGCCCGGCTGTGGGATGTGGCAAGCGGGCAGCTTCTGCACACCCTGGAGGGCCATGCGAATCTCTGTGCGCAGTATAGCCTTCAGCCCCGATGGGCGCACCGTTCTCACAGGCAGTGATGACGCCACCGCCCGGCTGTGGGATGTAGCAAGCGGTCAACTCCTCCAGACCCTTGAGGGCCATACCAACACCGTGGTCAGTGTCGCCTTCAGCCCCGATGGGCGCACCGCCCTCACAGGCAGTGCTGACGCCACCGTCCGGCTGTGGGATGTGACAAGCGGTCAGCTCCTGCACACCCTGGATCAGACCAGCATCGTGAGCAGTGCAACCTTCAGCCCCGATGGACGCACCGTCCTCGCGGGCAGTAATGACGCCTCCGCCCGGCTGTGGGACGTGGCGAACGGTCAGCTTCTGCACACCCTTAAGGGCCATACTGACATGGTGACCAATGTCGCCTTCAGCCCGGACGGGCGCACCATCCTCACGGGCAGTCGTGACCAAACGGCCCGGTTGTGGGACGCGGCAAGCGGTCAGCTCCTGCACACCCTGGAAGGCCATACGGATTATGTGCAAAGTATCGCCTTCAGCCCCAATGGACGTATCGCCCTCACGGGCAGTCATGACCACACCGCCCGGCTGTGGGATGTGGCAAGCGGTCAGCTCCTGCACACCCTGGAAGGCCATACCCATGCCATATACAGTGTCGCCTTCAGCCCCGATGGGCGCACGATCCTCACGGGGAGTGATGACCACACGGCCCGGCTGTGGGATGTAGCAGGCTTCCAACCCCTCCACACCCTGGAGGGCCATACCGACCGCGTGACAGGTATCGCCTTCAGTCCCGATGGACGCACCGCCCTCACAGGCAGTCTTGACCACACCGCCCGGCTGTGGGACGTGGCAAGCGGACAGCTCCTCCATATCCTTGAGGGCCATACGGAAAGCGTAACCAGTGCCGCCTTCAGCCCTGATGGGCGCACCGCCCTCACAGGCAGCGAGGACAGCACCGCCCGGCTGTGGGATGTAGCAAGCGGCCAACTTCTGCACACCCTGGAAGGCCATACGGAAACCGTGATCAGTGTCGCCTTCAGCCCCGATGGGCGCACCGTCCTCACGGGCAGCTATGACTACACGGCCCGGCTGTGGGATGTAGCGAGCGGGCAGATCCTCCATGTCCTGAAAGGCCATACCGACATGGTGACCGGGGTTGCCTTCAGTCCCGATGGGCGTACTGTCCTCACGGGCAGCCGTGACGACACGGCCCGGCTGTGGGATGCAGCGAGCGGCCAACTCCTGCACGCTCTGGAGGGCCATACCGACGCCGTATTCAGTCTCGCCTTCAGCCCCGATGGACGCACCGCCCTCACGGGCAGCGATGACAACACGGCCCGGCTGTGGGATGTGGCGAGCGGCCAACTCCTGCACACGCTGGAGGGCCATACCTATTATGTGAGCAGCGTAGCCTTCAGCCCCGATGGACGCACCGTCCTCACGGGCAGTTGGGACTACACGGCCCGTCTGTGGGATGTGGCGAGTGGGCAGCTCCTCCATATCCTGATAGGCCATACCTATTATGTGAGCAGCGTAGCCTTTAGCCCCGATGGGCGCACCGTTCTCACGGGCAGTTGGGACCACACCGCCCGCCTGTGGGATGTGGCAAGCAGGCAGCTTCTCTCCATCCTTGAGGGCCATACCGACATCGTGAACGGTCTGGTGTTCAGTCCCGATGGACGCACCGCCCTCACGGGCGGTTGGGACAACACCGCCCGGCTGTGGTTCATGGGAACACCGGACGAATTAGAAGCCTATGCGTGCGACCACATCTCCCGCGATTTCACAGACGAGGAGCGGCAGCGCTACGGCATCCTGGCGGATGAGCCAACCTGCCACAGCCAATAAATTAAAAAATAACTATATAATTATCACTATTGGTTGTGGAGGGGTGAGATGGCTGACGTATTCATTTCCTATTCGCGCAAGGATGCCGACTTTGTCCGCCAGATTTTCGACGCGCTCAACGCGCAGAACCGGAAAGCCTGGGTCGATTGGCGGGGTATCGACTATTCAACCAAATGGTGGGAAGAGATCTGCGGCGGCATCGAGGAAGCCGATAATTTTGTTCTGATCGTCAGCCCCGATTCCCTGGAGTCGATCTACTGCCAGCGCGAGATCGAACACGCCCGCAAAAATAACAAGCGGATTGTTCCGTTCCTCTATCAGCCCGTCGATGAGGTGCAGCTCATTGGCGAATTTTATTCGGACCCGGTGAAACAGCCCTATGAACAATTGGCGCGCGCGAACTGGGAAACGATCAAGTCCATCCAGTGGATCGATTACGCCCGGCAGCAGGACCTGACCAGCGCGATCAATACGCTGCTGGCAACCATTGATACGGACCTGGATCGGGTTCGGCTGCATACCACCCTGCTCCTGCGCGTGCGTGACTGGGAGAGCCGGGGCCGCACCCCCAGCGCCCTGCTGCGCGGCGATGAACTGCTGTCTTATGAGGCATGGGCCACAGAGGCGGCGGATCATGAGCCGCTGGTCACGCCGGAACAGCAGAGCTTCATCACGGAATCGCGGCGCGTCGAGGACGAGGAGATTCGCCGGGATCGCGAGACAGAAGAACAGACCCGGCGCTTATCCCGCCGGACGCGGCAGCTCAGGACGGCGTCGGTCCTGCTGGCGGTGATCGGAACCCTGGCAGTTCTGGCGTCGATTGCCGCGTCGGTGATCGGTCTACGGGCGCAGGATCGCGCTAATGAGGCGAATACGCAGGTCGCCGCCGCTAATGGAACCCTGGTGGGTGTCAATCAGAACGTTTCGGAAGGCGAAGCCCGCATCGAACTCACTGAATCTCGCCTCCTCTGTCATCTCGGCTACTGACCAGCGATCTGCCTAATGCGGAATTGGCGGCGCTGCTGGGTATTCGCGCCTTAGATACGGCTTACAGCGTGCCAGCCGAAGCCGCCCTGCGCTGGGCGCTGTCGCTGCTGCATACCAAAGCCATCTATACCGGGCACACCGGAGCCATCACCAGTGTTGCTTTCAGCTCAAACGGAGAGGCGATTCTGACGGGCAGCGAAGACGGCACAGCCCGTCTGTGGGACCAGCAAACGGGCGATCTGCGGCAAACCTTCACCGGACATACCGACAAGATAGCTGGTATCGCCTTTAACTCCGACTGGAGCAGGATCCTCACCAGCGGCTGCGATAACACGGCTCGCCTGTGGGATGCGGCAACCGGGCAGATGCTTTTCGTCGCGGAGGGCCATACCTGTTCACCGCAGGGTGTCGCTTTCAGCCGCGATGGACTGATGGCAATCACGACGGACAATGAAAATCATGCCGTATTGTGGGATGTCAGAAACGGGCAGAAGCTTCACACCCTGGTCAGCCATATCGATACGGTAATTGTCGTTGCCTTCAGCCCGACTGGAGAGACCGTCGTGACGGGCAGCAACGACGGCACGGCTATCGTGTGGGATGTCGCCACTGGCAGCCCGCTGCATACCCTGCTGGGCCATGAAGGTTACATCGCTGTTGTGGCTTACAGCCCCGATGGTAGTCTTATTGTGACAGGCGGGTACGATAATACGGCCCGGCTGTGGGATGTGGCGACGGGCAGCCTGCTCTACACCCTGGAAGGCCATGCCGGTACGGTAACCAGTGCGGCCTTTAGCCCCGATGGCACCACCGTCGTGACCGGCAGCGAAGACAACACGGCTATCATCTGGGATGTGGCAACGGGTAGCCTGCTCCACACTCTGACAGGCCATACCCGCGCCATATCCAGCGTAGCCTATAATGACTACGGCATCATTGCTACAGCCAGCTTGGATAAAACGGCCCGCCTGTGGGATGCCGCCAGCGGACAGCTCATTGCCGTATTCGAAGGGCATACAGGCCCCATTTGGAGTGTGGCCTTCAGCCCGTACAGCGATACACTCCTCACGGGCAGCGCCGACACTACTGCCCGCCTGTGGGACCTCAACAACAGCCAACTGCTCACCGATCTGAGGCAAGTTGGCGGCTCAGCCTATGGGACGGCTTACAGTCCCGATGGGCGGACCATCCTCACGGGCAGTCAAGACGGCAGCATCCGACTGTGGGACGTGGACAGCGAGGATCTGGTGCGCACCATCGAGGGACCCTCCCTTCCAGTACGAAGTGTAGCCATCAGCCCGGATGGCTCAGTGATCCTGAGCGGCGGTGATGACCCAACCTCCCGCTTGTGGGACGCTGCAAGCGGCGACCTGCTGCGCACGTTCCAGGGCCATACGGACCGGGTGAATAGTGTGACCTTTAGCCCGGATGGACAGACCGCGCTCACCGGCAGTTCCGACATGACAGCCCGGCTGTGGGACGTAGCCAGCGGCGATCTGCTGCATACGTTTGAGGGCCATACCGAGCCGATCAACAGTGTTGCTTTCAGCCCGGACGGGAAGACGATCCTGACAGGCAGCGATGACGGGACAGCGAAGCTGTGGGATGCGGCGACGGGTGATCTGCTGCATACCTTTGAGGGCCATACCGATTATCTCAGCGCTGTCGCCTTCACCCCGGATGGGCAGCGGGTATTGACGGGTGGTGATACCACTGCCTTGTTATGGGATGTGGCAAGCGGCGATCTGCTGCGCACGCTTGAGGGGCCTTGGGGCGTGGCCTACAGCATCGCCGTCAGCCCCGACGGGCGGCGGCTGATCACGGGCGGCTATGACGGCTATCTCCGCGTCTGGGATCTGGACAGCGGGCAGTTGATGCAAACTCTGGGAGGCCACACGAGCTCCGTGTCCCATATCGCCTTCAGCCCCGATGGGCAAAATGTCTTTACGGGCAGCAATGAATTCACGGCTAAGCTGTGGTTCATTGGATCGCCGGAAAATCTGGCAGCGTATGCCTGCGAACACGTCTTCCGCGATCTGACAGACGACGAGCGGCGCGACTATGGTCTTACGGGTGATGGGCCAACCTGTCCGCAGTTCGCGCCATAAATCAATCAAAAAAATTTCACCGCGGAGAGCGCAGAGAAAAGCAAAGAGAAAAAAAGGTTATCGCCCTGGATTTTCCAGCACGCCGACAACCTCACACCAGAACGGATCGGGGAACGGGTTGCGCTGAATATCCATACCCAGCCGCCGCATGACCGCCTGCGAGTGCAGATTATCGGTCTCGGTTGTCGCGATCACCCGCTCGAAGTGCAGTTCGTTGAAGACAAAATCAATCAGCGCCTGCGCCGCTTCCGTCGCGTAACCCTGCCCCTGGTAGACCGGATCGAGCGCCCAGAACAGCCCCATTTCCGGCCTGATCAGCGCGTTGGGTCTCGGCTGCGGGTTAAAGTGGGGAAGCTGCGCGGCGGGAATCACGGACGGAACCAGCCCCGCCAGCCCAATCAGTCTTCCGCTGTCCTTGAGCGTCACCGCTTTTTCGCCATAGGGCGGCTGGTAGAGCCGTGCTAACTGCGTGTCGTTCATCGTCGCCCACAACAGCCACTCGCGCCGCCGTTCCAGGGTGAGATCATCGAAGCGGAGATCCACGTCTAAAATGCGGTAAATCTCCGCCAGATCGTCCATCAGCAGGGGCCGGATCAGCAGGCGCGGCGTGTCAAGCGGATGGAACATCAGTCCTCCCGCCGGACCCAGTTTTGCAGGATCAAAATCCCCAGCAGTATCCAGGCCGGATGTTCACCCGCCCACAGCGCCGCCCGTGTGCCGCGCCGGGTCCACGTGATCCGCCGCGTATCGGGCAGCGTGATCGGCTGGTCCCAGTCGAAGTTGCACAGGCGATCCAGGAAGCCCTGGCGCAGGCATCCTTCCAGGCTGAAGATCTGAATATCCGACGTGTAGCGGCTGGCGATGAGCAGATCGCGACACAATTCGTCCCAGGTCAGGGGGCGAAATTCACCCGTCTCGATCCGATCCATGTCAACGCCGCCACCCGTCGAGCCGAGGCCGATGGATTCCAACCCCTCCTGCGCAAAACTGACCAGCATTGAGGCTGCGGATGGCCCCATAAAACTGCTGTAGAGCATCGGCACATCGCGATCCGCGTCCAGATCGATTACGCCTGTCAGCCGCTGCATGACTGTTGACCCTGCCCGCTTTTCGTCCAGCATGTAGGCCATGGTGTAGCTGTCCACCCGATAGCCATCGGCATGCATCTGCGCGATGAGCATCTTATACTGCACCAACGCATCGAGCAGGCGCTTGCGATTAAACAGGCGGCGAATCATACCGGGCAGTACAGTCCAATCGTGCTGGATCACCAGGCGGTTCATCTCCTCGATGTGCGGCTCAATATCGATGCCGATGCCTGCCCATTTCAGACCGTGATCCGCCGTCCACGCCTTAAACTGCTGGTATCCGGCGGCGGCCTGCGGCGCGTTGTTCAGGTTGTACCAGTAGCCTTCTGACTTGGGCAGAAGCTGCCACGCGATCACCGGAATACCCGCCTCGTTTAGTTGGCGGACGGCGGCGGCGCGTTCGTCAGTCAAATCGATCATGCCCATGCTGACGGTAGCATCGAGCGCTTTAAGGAAATCAATCGTGATAGGGAATACTTCGGACAAATATTTCCCTTCGAGTTCGTTAAAGAACGTGAGCGTGGGGCGCGGCATATCGTTTTCCTCCTCCGAGTGAACTGGCGCTGATCTAATTATACGAGAGAACAGCAAGAGAGTAGCGAACACCGCGGGAGAAAGGTCGATTAAATCTGAAGGGAAAAGAGCGCAAGGGAAATGATGCTGTGATGTAAGGTAGTGTAGCGCAAGCCTCTCAAATAACCCAATTTTGGTCCGTTTCCTCCGACCGCGCCGCAGGGTATCGTTTCTCCTCTCGCGCCCAAATCACCAGGAGGACGATAAGATGTATATTGGGAACGGAGCCTATTGTTACTCGAACAGCCTGTGCATGTGCTTGCAGAAAGCGGGGATCGGCCCGCACGTCACGTCGAGCCTGATCGAATGTCTGGGCGGGATGCCCTTCGGAGCCGGGTATTTTCACTTTGGCGACAGTCATATGTTCTTCCCATCCTCGCCCGCCAACGAGCCGGATCAGGCGATCAGCCGGGCATTATCAGCCTTGGGCTGGACCTGCGATGAATCCAGGACCGCCGAAACAGACCCCGCTACAGACGCCTTGCTGCGCCTCCGATCTGCCGGCCTGCCCGCCCAGGTTGGCCCCATGAACAACGGCTGGCTGACCTACGATCCCAACCACGGCTACCTGTCCGGCGTCGATCACTACATCACGGTGCTGCGCGTCGATGCGGATCAGGTTCAGGTGCATGACCCGGCAGGCTACCCATTCGCTACTCTGCCTCTCTCCGACTTTTTGCAGGCATGGCAGGCAGAAGGCGTCTCCTATGGCCCGAACGCGCGCCCACTCGCTTATGTCCTGCGCGCCAACTTCCGCCCGTGTGAAACCGTAAATCAGCAGGAGGTGCAGCAGCGGGGATTGGCTCGGATGCGCGATCTGCTCCACATCCACCTGACCGGGCCGGAGGTGTTCAGCGGGCCGGATGCCTACCGCGCCGCCGCCGCCGATCTGCGGGCTGGCAAGGGTGATGACTTGCGTGAACACCTGATCCGCTTCTCGCTGCCGCTGGGCGCGCGCCGGACCGCCGATGCTGCCGCTTTTCTGGCATCGTGCGGGGAACACCGTGGCGCGGCGTGCCTGGATCGCAAAGCCCAGGCCTATGGAGCGGCCCTCTACCCCGCCACGCACCGCCAGTGGGATCGGCTTGCCAGCCAGTTTGACGAGTTGGCAGCGTTGGAAGAAAACTTTCTGGATGTCATAATCTGAGTCTGAAACGATCTATCCCGCTAATCGTATATAGATGTGGATCAGGGGTGCGTCATTTGCGCCCCTTTATTCGTTCGGTAGGGTAGCCAATCGTCCACCGTAGAATCAACAAGATGGCCCTTGACTCTCCCCCTACGGGAGTATGTATAGTACGTGCGCTTATCCAATCAGCGAAAGGTATTGAGAATAGATGCCCGCGATTGAAGTAAAAGAACTCCGCAAAGTGTACAATGGCGTGCCTGCTGTCGATGGCATCAGCTTTGATGTCAACGAGGGCGAAGTTTTTGGCCTCCTCGGACCCAATGGGGCAGGCAAGACCACGACGGTCGAATGTATCGAGGGTCTTCGCCAGCCCGACGGTGGGTCGATTTCAGTCCTCGGCCATACGCACATCAAAAACGCCAACAACATCAAGCAGCAGATCGGCATCCAGCTTCAGACAACGGGACTGTACCCGCTGCACACCGTCCACGAACTGTTAGACCTGTTCGGATCGTTTTACGATAAGCGCCTGCCCGCCGACGATCTGATCAAGATGGTCAGCCTGGAAGACAAGCGCGATACACGCAGCAAGAACCTATCGGGCGGGCAGCGGCAGCGGCTCTCCTTGGCCCTGGCCCTGGTCAACGATCCGCACCTGATCTTCCTGGACGAGCCGACCACCGGGCTGGATCCACAGTCCCGCCGCCAGATGTGGAATATCGTCAAGGAACTGCAAGGGCGCGGCAAGACCATTCTGCTGACGACCCACTACATGGACGAAGCGCAAACGCTTTGTGATCGCGTCGCCGTGATGGACGCCGGCAAGATCATCGCCCTGGATTCACCCCAGGCGTTGATCACGCAGAACTTCAACATGACCGCCGTCGAATTTGAGGATCGCAACAGCGCCTCGCTGGACGTGCTTGGACACCTGCCGGGTGTGGATCGGGCTGGGCGCGACGGTGGACTGGTGACGCTCTACACCGCCAACGTCCCGCGCACGATGGAGGGTCTGCTCGACGCCGCCCGCCAGGATCAGGTTCACTTTGACGATCTGCGGGTGCGCAGCGCCACGCTCGAAGACGTCTTCCTCAAACTCACGGGCCGCCGGATTTGGGATTAAGGAAACGCTGGTTTTGCGGTTGTAGGGGTTATTCACCTGGTAAAAAGGATAACACCAATGCGATCATTCATTCAGCTTTACAAGGCCAGCATCCGCGAGTTCACGCGCGATATCACCGCGCTGTTCTGGACGATGGCCTTTCCGATCATGTTCATTGTCATCTTCGGCGTGATCTTCTCCGGCGATGATAATATCGACTTCAAAATCGGTATGGTCAACGAGGACGGCAAGGCCAGTGAAGCGCTGGTCCAGAACTTTAAGGACATCAAGGCGTTTAAGGTCAGCGAAGGCAGCCGCGAGGACGAGCTGAAAGCCCTGCGCAATGGGGATCGCTCGGCGGTGATCATCATCCCGGCGGGAACCGGGCAGGCCATCGCCCCGGCGGGCCAGGATCAGCCCATGTCACTCTCACAGCGGGCCAGCAGCGCCCAACTGGAAGTCTTTTACGACCCGGCCAACCAGAACACCTCGCAGGTCGCGCTCAACATCATTGATAAGGTCGTTTCGGAGATCAACAACGGGATTATGCACGTCGAGCCGCCGCTGAGCATCAAGCCCGCCAAGGTGGATACCAACGATCTGCGCAGCATCGACTATCTGCTGCCCGGCGTGCTCGGTATGAGTCTGATGCAGTTGGGCCTGTTTGGAACAGCGGCCCCGCTGGTCAGCCTGCGCGAAAAAGGTGTACTGCGCCGCATGGGAGCCACGCCTCTCACCCGCGCCACGCTCCTGATATCGCAGGTTGCCTTCCGCCTGAGCATCGCCTTCGTGCAGACCTCGCTGATCGTGCTCGTCGGCATGACGATCTTCCATGTCCATATCGACATGGGCCGCCTGCCACAGACGATTGGCATTGTGCTGCTGGGCGCGACGACGTTTATCACCATTGGCTATTTCCTGGCGGGTTTGGCCAAGACGGAAGAAGCCGTCCAGGGGATCATCTCGCTGCCGAACTTCCTGTTCATGTTTCTGTCGGGCATCTTCTTCCCGGTGGATATGATGCCCAGTTGGATGCGCCCGCTGGTTGATGCCATCCCGCTCACCTACCTGGGCGATGCCCTGCGTGAGACGATGATCAACGCCGGATCGTTCTTCAGCCTGACGCGCAGTGTGAGTATTCTGCTGGTCTGGCTGGTGGTCAGCGGCGTGTTGGCCATCCGTTTCTTTAAGTGGGAAACCAGCAGTTAGCGCAGCGGTGATTTTTTGCCTTTTGTTGAACGATAGAGCATCAGGGGCGGCGAATAGGCCGCCTGTTTTTATGTCACTGTTACAGCAGGAGCACGATATTCCAGTAGAATCATACTCGCCTCTTTGCGGTCTGGCGACTTGTTCGAGTATGATTGTTCGCATCATTCAAGGTGGAGCGGTTTATGCAGGGCATCGAACCAGAGCGATTTACAGCAGACGGCCCGATCATGACCAGGCGGATGAGGCGGCCTCCCGGCAGGCTGGAAGCGTTTGCCGTCCTGCTTTGTCTCGGCTTTGTCGTGATCATGTTCGTGCTCACCAACACCACAAAATCGTTTGAAGGCGCGCCCGATTACAACTATTACATCAACGCAGTGCATGGCGACTTTACCGAATATCGTTACATGCACTGGATGCTGCCTGTCTTTACCGTGCTGGATGTCCTGCCCTATTATCTAGGCTATCTGCTCTGGGGAAGCGCCGCTGTCCTCGGCATGACGATTGCGGCGCGGATTTTCGGGGCGCGTGTGCCTGCTGCGCTGCTCACCTACCAGATGTTTTTCGCCATTTTTTATGGGCAGATCACCGGGATTATCGCCGGATCATTAGCCCTGTTCTGGTGGGCGATGGCCCGCCGTAAATGGGATACGGCTGGATTTTCCTGCTGATCGCCTGCACGAAATTTCATATCGCCGTCCCGTTCGCCCTGGCGCTGTGGTTGATGGCGGAAATCTCCTGGCGCGAACGGTTCCGGCTGCTGCTGACTCCGCTCATTCTCAGCATCCTGTCGATGATCATTTACCCGCTGTGGCCGCTCGACCTGCTGCATAAGCTGCGTACCGACCCGCCCTATGATGAAGGCAGTCTCGCCCTGTGGCAGTGGATCGGGCCGCTGGCGCTGCTGGTCTGGGTTCCGGCCCTGCTGCTCCCCATGTCACGCGGGCAGCGGTTGATCGCTATCGGCAGCGCGACCGCGTTGGGTCTGCCCTATTTCCAACAGGCCGATCTGCTGCTGCTCTATACCTTCCCCATTGGCTGGCTGGGACTGCTCGGTAACGTGGGCTTTTTGTATTTCTGGTTCACCGATCAGGCGCTGCGGGCGATGGTTATCGTGCCGCTGGTGATCTACGGCTGCGCCGTCCTGCCGCCGCTGGTCGCCTGGGTGCGCGGCGGCATGCTGCTCGGACGGACTAAATCTTCTTTGCAGCAATGAAATATTCTTGCCGCAAGCATTCAGCTTCAACGATTTCAAAATCTCCATGAGCGAAGACAGCCTCTAGTTCAGAGACTTTGAATGATCGTATCTTTGGAGCGAAGCCAATTTTACTGAGAGCTAACAGTAGCCCACTTTGAAAAGCCTTTTTCTCTCCCATACAAGGTGTTGCAGAGATAAGCAATCCTCCCGGTTTCAACAATTCGTGGAACCGTTGCATCACCTGATCGGCATCTTCCACAAGATGCAGAATATAAAACGCCAGGATCACATCAAATGAGCCTCTCTGATATCTCTCATCAAACAGCGTTGCATGAGCATACTCTATATTTTTCAGGCCGCGCCCTTCCGCTTTTTTTCTGGCAATTTCGATCATGTTCGACGAGATATCAATGGCATGAACGATGCTCACATTGCCAGCAATCTCATTGGATACGAGTCCCGTCCCACATGCGAAATCGAGAAGAACATCGCTTGTTTTGAGATATCGTTTTGTTTTGTCAATGATCGTCATATAGGTCGGTTCATCTTTTTTCTCTTCCTGATCGTAGGACCTGGCTGTCCTGTCCCAAAACTTTTCTGCCTTATCCATTTTTTTCTCCCTTTTGAACGTGACCTTCATAAATTAGTTTATCGTCAATACGGGGTCGTTGTGCAGACACTAAAGTGCTGTTTTGGAGTGTTGTTGTGGGGACAAAAAGCGGAGGCTCCTCCTTACACGAGGGGCCTCCGGATTATTCTTGGTAGAACCGCTGGATAGTTTCGATCCCATTGTTACCGGAATCGAGGAGATACAACCATGTTTCCGCACCCTCGACCAGCAGCGGCCCGCGCCGTTCGCCTTCTACGCCATGAATTTCCCCGCGCGATAAAACAGCACGTCGTCAATGATGATTTCGCCGCCATCCTTCATGTTATGCACCATATCCCAGTGGATGGCGCTCTCGTTGACACCCTTCGACTCGGCGTAGCTGCGGCCCAGCGCCATGTGAATCGATCCGCCGATCTTCTCATCAAACAGGATGCTGCGCGTCATGATGTCCACGCCCATATTCGTGCCGATGGCGTATTCACCCAGGCGGCGCGCGCCAGGATCGCAGTTCAATTGGCTGAGCAGAAATTCCTCGTTTTTCGTGCCTGACGCTTCAACCGCCAGCCCCTTTTCAAAACGCAGCTTGACGCCATCGACTTCATAGCCCAGATAGACAGAGGGGTAGTTAAAGTCCACCGTGCCGTTCACGCTGTCTTCGATGGGGCTGGTGTAAATTTCGCCATCCGGGAAGTTGACCTCGCCGTGACAGCTAATCCACGGGCGATCCGTAAAGTCGAAAGACATGTGGATGCCCGGGCCGCGCACCTCCGCGTGCGACTTGCCCTTCAGCCATTCCACCAGCCGCGTTTGCTCATCGCGGAAGCGCTGCCAGTAGGCGACGGGATCGGGCTGATCCAGGCCGCAGGCGCGCACCACAAATTCCTCATAGGCGCGGATACCCATTTCCGCCGTCTGCGCGAGTCCCTGCGTCGGCCACGAGGTGACGTTCCATTTCAGCGTGCCTTCGTCAAACCGCTGCAAATAGCGCTCGCCGAAGGGCCGCTGCGCCTTGCGGAAGCGCTGCACCCGCGCCGGATCAATGTTCGACAGGGCTTTGGTGTTGGCGGGCGCTTTGATGAAAAATAGCACGTCGGAGTTTTCCACCCAATACATCATCGTCTTGTCGAGCGTTTCTAACTGGGTCTCGGTCGCTTCGCGCATATACAGCTCGAAGTAATCGCAGTAATCGGCGGAGATCAGGCTGGCGGCCTGCACGTTCGGGATTCCGCCCCGCCGCAGGACCGCCTCGAACAGCGCCCCGATCAGCGGTGACGCGACCGTTGGATTCCCGATAATCGTCACATACTGCCCCGGCTGGATCGGGATGCAGTATTCGGTCAGGATTTTTGCCAGACGTGGAGCCAAATCATAGTTCATCGTAATCTCTTTCTCTAAACATTTTGCGGCTGTAACATAAAATTAAACGCCTCTTTCCCCACTGCGCAGAGAAAGGGGCAATAGGTCTCCTCTCCAGGCGTGCGCGGCACGCACTGGGGAGGAGATTGCGATGCGGAGCATCGACGAGGAGGGGCCGTGCTACTTCTCAACGACAAACTCGCCGCTGCGGTAGAACAGTTCGCCGTCAATATGATCTCGCCACCGTCGCGCATACCATGCAGCATATCCCAGTGGATCGCGCTCTTGTTCTTGCCGCCCGACTCCGGAGATGCCCTCACCGAGCGCCATGTGGATCGTGCCGCCGATCTTCTCGTCAAACAGGATTTCGCCCGTGAAGTGCTGGATGCCCATGTTCGTGCCGACCGCAAATTCACCCAGGCGGCGTCCGCCCTCGTCCAGATCGATCTGCCGCAGCAGGTGTTCCTCATTTTTATCCGCCGATGCGTCGATCACGCGCCCATTCTTAAAGGTCAGTTTGACGCCTTCCGTCTTGCGCCCATCATAAATCGTGGGGTAGCTGAACTGCACCGTACCGTTGACGCTGTCTTCAATGGGGCTGGTGAAAATCTCACCGTCAGGAAAATTGACCGTGCCGTGACAGCTCACCCAGGGGCGATCCGTAAAATCGAAGGAGAGGTCAACGCCGGGGCCATGCACTTCGGCGTGCGATTTGCCCTTCAGCCACGCCACAAGTTTTTCCTGCCGCTCCTGGAATCCGCGCCAGTACGCCACCGGATCGGGCTGATCCAGGCCGCACGCTTTGTACACAAAGTCAGTGTAGGCCAGCAGACCCATCTCCGCTTCCTGCGCCATCGCCTGTGTGGGCCACGCGCTGATGTTCCACCGCAGCGAATTATCGCCAATGCGGCGGAAATAAAGTTCAGTGATCGGACGCCGTGCCTGCTGCATGCGCGCGTAACGGGCCGGATCAACGGTGTTCATTTCCTTCGTGTTCGCCGGAGCCAGCACATAGTAGCGCAGATCGATCTTCTCGTAGATGTAAAGCGAGATCGGATCGCAGAAATCAAGCTGTTCGTCAGCAGCAGCGGTCATAAATATTTCCGCGGCTTCCGGGATTCGCGGGTTCAGCCGGGGATACCCGCCCCGCCGTACAACCGCTTCGTACAGGGCAAGCATCAGCGGCAGTCCATCCAGATCGCCGTCAATCGTAACCAGGTCGCCTTTTTGAACAGGGGCAGAATATTCGGTAAGGACGCGGGCAAGCTTGGGGGCAAGATCTTCGTACATCGATGTGAATCTCCTTTGGGCTAACAATTTGCTCGACTATAGCATAAATCTCCAATTTTCAGCGAACACTTGGCACACAGCCGGTGTAATTTATACGATATACATGATATTTAATTTCATCACAACGGGAGTCAAACAGAACATGGCAAATCGGAAAAACCGCCGCCGCAAGAAGTCAAATTCTCAGAACTGGCTGGTAATCGGCGGTATCGTGGGGGTTATCGCTCTCATTGTTGTCATTCTGCTGGTCACGCGCAATGCCCAGGGAAATAACGATCCGGAAGGCGTGAAGACGCTCAAGGATCTGGGCAACCAGCATATTTCGCAGCCGATGGATACTTACGTCTATAACAGCCGCCCGCCGACGTCCGGCCCGCACGCGGGCAATCTCGCGCAGTGGGGCATCTACACGGAAACCATCCCCGACTATTTGCAGGTGCATAACCTGGAAGATGGCGGCGTGATCATCCACTATAACTGTCCCGACGGCTGCCCGGATGTGGTCGCACAACTCACCAGCATCGTGAGCGACCTGGGCACCGAGCAGTTGGTGCTGGAACCGTACCCGAACATGGACAGCCGGATCGCTCTGACCGCCTGGACCAAGCTGCTGACGCTGGACACGGTTGATGAGGGCCGGATCAAGTCGTTCGTGAAGGCGTACCGGGGCATCGATCACCACGTCCCCGGCGCAGGCTAAGCTCAAAAAACCGCCGGGTAGAAATCTATCCGGCGGTGTTATTCTTCGAGACTTTTAAACAATTCGCCCAGAGGAAGATTGAACCCAGGCAGAACATCAGCTCCATCCAGCGCGCCATCAATACCGACCACCTGCACATCCTGATCGGGGCGGTAGACATCGACAGTCTGCGCTTCAGGATAGACCACCCACATCAGTCGCGTACCCGCTCCCAGGAAATCGATCACCTTTTCACGAATTTGCCGTGCTTTGTCGTGCGGCGATACGACTTCTACGGCGAGATCAGGGGCCAGGGGGAAATACTGCGGCGGGATCGGGTGTGGCATGCGTGACGCTGCGATAAAAGCGACATCTGGGGCGCGCACGGTATATGGTTCATCGGACAGAATGAAGCCCGTTTCAGCCCCGATGACATACCCCGACTTTTGCGCCTTTACAAATGATGCTATGAAGTAGGCCAGATTCATCACGACAACGCCGTGCAAGCCACCCGTTGGAGTCATCTCTACGATCTCCCCTCTCACCAGTTCGATCTGCTTTGCATCGCCTATCTCGTGCGATAGCTCCCACAAATCATCTGCCGTGTAAAGTCGCGTCTCAATCGTCATGGTCTGTTTCTCCCTGTCCATGATCTCAATTATACAACACAGAGGAAACAAAAAACCGCCGAGATTATCGACGGTTCTGTTTGGTGCCCCCATGGGGATTTCGAACCCCAGTTTTGGCCTTGAAAGGGCCGCGTCCTGGTCCTCTAGACGATGGGGGCGCTGTCGTTCACAACGCGGCGCATTGTACCATGTGGGTTAAGCACCGTCAAGACTTAAGGATCAAAATAAACGGAATCTGCTATAATAGTCCAATATCTGATCAACACTTTGAGGAACGAGGCAGGCATGTCGGACCAACCCCCGCGCAAGCGGCGCATCGTGCTCTGTATGGGCCAGTTTTGCAACCAGAGCGGGCGCTCTCAACCGCTCTATGATCGCTTGCAGCAGGAACTGGGCGATCCCGGCCCGGCGTTTATGTCGCGCGGCAAAACGATCACCTGGGAGACGGCAACCTGCCTGAGCATGTGCGGCGCGGGTCCCAACCTGATCCTCTACCCGGACGATATCGACTTCAACCACCTGACGCTGGAACAACTGGAAGAGTTCATCCAGAAATATATCAGGACTCCGACCGAATCGTAGGGGTAGGGCCAAGCGTAGCCACCCTACCCAAAAACGGGCGAGGCAAGCCTCGCCCCTACGCGGTAATTTGTTAATCTCCCGCGACGAACAGCGACTCCTCGTCAACCTGCGGCATACGTTCCTGCGCGGCGTGGACTTCTTCCACCGGATATTCGTAATCTTCCAGGCCGCCTTCGAAATAGGCATCGTAGGACAGCATATCGAAGTGACCGTGACCGCTCAGGTTGAAGAGGATCACGCGCTCTTCACCGGATTCTTTCGCTTCCAGCGCTTCATTGATCGCGGCGCGGATGGCGTGGGCGCTCTCCGGCGCGGGGATGATCCCTTCGCTGCGGGCGAACAACACGGCCGCCTCGAAGATCGCGTTCTGGTGCAGGGCCACCGCTTCGATGATCCCATCGTTGTGCAGCAGCGAGACCAGCGGCGACATGCCGTGATAGCGCAGGCCGCCCGCGTGAATTCCGGCAGGCATAAAGTCGTGGCCCAGCGTGTACATCTTGACCAGCGGCGTCATGCCAACCGTATCGCCAAAGTCGTAGGCATAATACGCCCTTGGTCAGGCTGGGGCAGGCCATCGGTTCGGCGGCGAGGAAGCGCGTCGGGATGTCCTTCGTCAGGCGTTCGCGAATGAAGGGGAAGATCAACCCCGCCATATTGCTCCGCCGCCCACGCAGCCGATCACCACATCAGGATAATCGTCGGCCTTCGCCATTTGCAGCAGCGCTTCTTCGCCAATGATCGTCTGGTGCATCAGCACATGATTGAGCACGCTGCCCAGCGAATATTTGATCGTGCCGCCGCTCGTCGCCGCCACTTCAACCGCCTCGCTGATCGCGATCCCCAGGCTGCCCAGGCTGTCGGGATCTTTGCGCCAGGATGCTGCGCCCCGCGTTGGTCAGATTGGTCGGGCTGGCGTGGACCGTCGCGCCGTAAGCCTTCATCATGCTGCGGCGGTAGGGTTTCTGCTGGTAGCTGATCTTGACCATGAACACTTCGATCTCGACGCCGAAGAACGCGCCCGCCATCGCCAGCGACGATCCCCACTGCCCCGCCCCGGTCTCCGTGCTGATCTTTTTGATCCCGGCCTCTTTGTTATAAAAGACCTGGGGGACTGCGGTATTCGGCTTGTGGCTCCCCACCGGGCTGCCGCCTTCGTACTTGTAATAGATGCGGGCGGGCGTATCGAGCAGCTTGTTCCAGACGGCGGGCGCGGAACAGCGGGCTGGGCCGCCACTGGGTATAGACGCGGCGCACCGGATCGGGAATCTCGATGTAACTTTCCGGCGTGACTTCCTGCATGATCAGCGCCTCGGGAACAGCGGCGCGAGATCGTCAGGGGTAACGGGCTGCTGCGTACCAGGATGCAGCACAGGCGCGGGTTTGTTCGGCATATCGGGCACGATGTTGTACCACGCGCGCGGCATCTCGTCTTCGTTGAGCAAATACTTGGTGTGGTTGTTGTCGGGCATTTCAGGCTCCTTTTAAAAAACTGATGTGAGTATAGGTTTTGTTCGGGAGCCGGAGAATCAAAAACGCCCGTCCCCTGAACGTTCAGGGACGAGCGCTGTATGCCCGTGGTGCCACCCTGGTTAGGCCGAACCGCTGTTTAGCGGCAAACTGGCCTCACTCACTGCGCCCAGCTAACGGGGGCGATCCCGGCGCGGCATTTCCTCCGCGCAACTCCCCGGCCCATTCCGCCCCGGTGATCCGTACCGCCCTCTCAGTCGATGAGGCGGCTCCCTGTCCGTGTCCGGTAACGTACTCATCCGGTTCAATGTCATTGGAAACCATAGTAGTCGTATTTCTGCGGCTTGTCAATCAGTTAAAAAGAACAAGAACAAAAAGAATTTCACCGCGGAGAGCGCGGAGAACGCAGAGAAAAGCAAGAGAAAACGAGAGAATTAATCGCCAGTCAACTTGATCGGCTGCGAACCGTCGATGTTCACCGTCCAAATACCTGTTTTCCCTTCCTCTATATTCGTTACAACGTCAAGCTCTATTCGAGTGCTTGACACCTTTATTAGCCTGAACATAGGGGTATAGCTCCTGCTGAAATCTTGAACGTTATCATTTTAGTCTTTTGCTTTTCTTTGCGCTCTTTGCGCCCTTTGCGGTGAGATTTTTTCTCTTTTTACTTCTCTTGTTTTTGCTTTTCTCCGCGCCCTCCGCGCCCTCCGCGCCTCTCCGCGGTGAAATTTCTTTTTCTGTTCACTTCCGCCGATGTGCATTAGAATTCAAACGCGCACCACACCGACACGAAGGACTCGAACCCGTATGCCCATAGACGATTTGATCCTGCCCTTGCCCGACGAAGAGCCCAGCGACGATCTGCCACCCGAGGACCAGCCGAGCGGCATCCGCTGCCCGAAATGCCGCCACCTGAACCCAATCCACCGCATCACGTGCGAACGCTGCCAGGCGAAACTCCCCCGCCCCGAAGACGCGCGCCGCCCGGATCGGACGTTCAAGCGGCCCAATCTGATCGTCGGCTGGGCGCTGATCACCTTCTCTTACATCATTTTCAGCGTGGTCAGCTACGCGACGATTGTGGTCACGGCGGAGAACATCAACCCGCTGGACGTGCTGCTGCTGGTAGCCTCCTTCATCGGCTTGATCATTGGCCTGGTGATCGTCGTCGGTGTCTGGCGCTTGGAACGCTGGGCGCGGATTCCCGCCCTCTTGCTGCATATCGTGCTGCTCGCCCTGACGATTGCCGGGCTGATCTTTGGCTCGGACTCCTCGGATGAGGACACAGGCACGACGATTTCTCCCAGCGGCACAGTCAGCGAGGCGAATAACGTTGTGGAAGGGGCCGATGTCTGCGGGACGATCTTCTGGATCGGCCTGAATCTCGGCTTTATGTACTGGTTCGCAAAAAACGAGCGCGTCTTTAAGCAGCGGCGCTAGGAGGTATCATGAGCGATCCGCCCGTGAAGTCGCACTCTGGTTGCCTCATCGCTTATCTAGGTGTATTAAGTCTGGCTTCTCTGGCCCTGATCTTGTTTGTTTTCCTGTTAGGTATCGCCGCGAAATATGAAGAAGGCGACTATGCCTTTATGCTATTGTGCGTAGTCCCTACCGATCTCTGCTTGATAGGCGCTGCGTTCTTGTGGCTGTACAGTATATGGAGTGGTTACGACTGGGCGATCAGTATGGCAATTGGACTACATGGTATACTGATTTTGATAGTTGGGATCGCGTGGATCAGCAACTGCCAACCTGCCAAACATGTCAGCTACCCGGTTGGAATTTACTGCGCGGCGTTTCTGTCCATTCCACTAAATGTGATTGTCATCCATTGGTTGCAAAGAAAGAATAAGCCCGTTAGATCCCAGGCTCCCTAGCAAACAAACGATGCATTATGAGTGCTACTGATCCGCCGCCCATCATTTGCCCGGCCTGCGAATACCCGAATTCCCATTGGGCCATCACCTGCAAGCAGTGTTACTCGCGCCTGTCTCACCGCCAGCAAACATCTCGACTCACAATCCAAAAACCTCCCGGCTGTATCATGCTCTATATCCTGATGATAGGATTCGGCGCGACGTTTTTGGTGATCGAAACATTTCCCTTGATCTTGCTCGATCTGCCTCTGCTGATGGGCTGCGGCTGGATATTTTACGGACTCTGGAACGGGCAAAACTGGGCGCGATTGATGACTATAGCCGTTCATGGCCTGCTATTGATCGGCACTCTGCTGAGTTGGGTCGTGTTCAGGTTAGACAAGCCGCCTGCTGATGTTGTTGCTTGGATTGCGGAAGAAGGGCGCGATTTATACAAAGCTGTTTATCCTCTTGCCTCCTATGCCTCCCTTTGCTCGCTGATCCTTTTACACAGTTTCACGATCTATTGGTTTTGGCGACGCTGGGAAACGATAAGCCCAGCGTCCGCTAAAGGAAGATAAAAGATGGACCCCGATCCCATCATCGTTGTTCCCTACGACCCCACGTGGCCCGATCTGTTCCGCCAGATCGCCGCGCCGATCCGCGCCGCGCTGGGGATCTGGCGCTGCGCATCGATCACATCGGCTCCACGTCGATCCCCGGCACGGACGCCAAGCCTGTGATCGACATCCAGATTTCCGTCGCCTCGTTCGAGCCGTTTGATCGTCTCCTCAAGCCGATGGAGAACCTGGGTTGGCGCTGGCGCTCCGATAACACCGACCTGACCAAGCGCTACTTCCGCGAATCGCCCGGCACGCGTCGCACCCATATTCACATACGCCTCGCTGGGAGCTGGTCGGAGCAGTTCGCGCTTCTCTTCCGTGATTATGTGCGCTGCCATCCCGACGATCAGGCTGAGTATGTCGCGCTCAAACACCAACTCGCGGCACAGTTCCGTGATAACCGTCTGGCCTACCTGGACGGCAAAGACCCGCTGATCTGGAGCATCATGTTGAAGGCAGATCGCTGGGCGCAGGAAGTCGGCTGGCGGCCCGGCCCCAGCGATCAGTAGTCAATTTCTCCCCTCGCCCCGCGAAGCAGTGGGAGAGCGGTGACCAAACGAAGTTTGGGCGGGGTGAGGGGCAACCATCGTATACTCGTATAACAACTGAAACAACCTGTTTCCGAGGAAACGATCATGGCGCGATGGACGGGTTTATTCATGGTGGCGCTGGCTCTGCTCGCCGCCCCCTTTTCGCACAGCGCGGCGCAGGAACTCCGCTCCGGATGGCCCGCCGTTTTCACTCCCCTTCACCGATCCCGCCGGGCCGAATACGTGGATCTACGAACAGCACTATGGCAACACGCACCTCGGCCTTTAACTTTGGCAATGTCTGGTACGCCGCCGGGCAGGGCCTTCATTTTGGCGTGGATTTTGATGCGCCGTGCGGCACACCTGTCCATGCCATCGCGGACGGCGTCGTGCAGTACGTCGATGCTGCCGGGTTCGGTGCGGGGCCGCACAGCCTCGTCATCGATCACCCCGGTACGGGCTACTCATCGCTGTACGGGCATCTGCTGCAAGTGCCCCAGTTTGTGCGCGGGGATGAAGTGAAGCGCGGCGACCCCATCGGACTCTCCGGCGACCCCGACGGCTCGTGTGGATCGCGCCCGCACCTGCACCTGGAAATCCGCAGCGCCGACTACCAGACGACCTATAACCCGCTGCCACTCCTTGAGGGCAACTGGCATATGCTGACCAGCATTGGCCCTATCGCTAACACCTTCGAGCAGGACCTGGATCACCCCTACCGCTGGATGAAGCTGGAAGATCAGCCCGACGTGACCTTCGGCAGGGATATTCTCAATAACTACACCCATCCCTGGCCCCCCAAGCTGGAAAATCGCCCGCCCGCCAATACGCCTGCCCGCCGCCATCTCGATCCCCTGCCGGAAGAGACAACCTTCACCCGCCAAACCGTGTCGCTCAACCGCTGGAATATCAATGCGTGGTGGAAACCCACCGACACGGATGCCGTCTATCTCATTGACGCCGTGCCGGGCCAGCCTACAGGCGTCTTCCGCCAGCCCCTTGATGGCTCGGAGCGCACCTATATCGAGACTGCCCCGCCAACGCTGCTCTCTCCCGATGGCAGCGTGACAGTGGATTCCATCGGCGGCGGATCGTTCCGCATCACCCGGCTGTCTGACAGCCAGTCGTGGGATGATATATACGAACGGCAATTATCCAGCCGTGTCACCCGATGGCAGGCGGCTGTTGTGGGAAGTCGTTTACGGCGAAATCGTGCCGGGCCAGGATGCGCCGGGCGTCGAGTTTTGGGTGAGCAACCTCGACGGCACACTGCGGCGGCGCGTCTTCACCCAGGCGGGCGGCTACAGCATGTGGCTCGATGCGCGCCGGATTCTGTTCGTCAAGCGAATCACCTATACCACCGAAACGCGGCTCTATATCCTGGACATTGACGATCCGGCAGTCACGCCGTTTGAATTTGGCTCCTACCAGAATCTGCGCGGCTTGCAGGTCTCGCCGGGTGGGGACTTTATCGCCTATTACACGCCCTTCCAGGAAGATATCGGCGAACAGCAGTCTCTATGTGGAACGCACGGTTGAGGGAGCGTCTCCCCAGCGGCTCGACTTCTTCGGGGCCTATCTCTGGCGCGATGATCGCTCGCTGTTCACGCTGAGTTTCGATCCCGCGGACGATGTGCACACGCTGGGGATGATCGATGTGCTGGACGGCACGCGCCGCACCCTGACCGATCCGGCCCTCACGCCAATCCGCGTCGCCAACGGTGATTGGAGCGTCTCACCGGACGGCGCGACCATCGTCTACGTTGATCCCACCGATTACGGGCTGTATAAACTCTCGGCGCAGTAGGGGCGCTGCTTGCTGCGCCCGTTCCGCTCTCCATGCAGCTAGAGGTTGTTATGCACTTTCGATGAGGAGGAAAATTCAACAAATAGCCAGAAAATGATCGAAAAAGGGGCCAAAATTGATTATTGGAGGCCTTTATGATCATAAGCTATATTTACGAGCATCTTACAGTAGCCGGAAATTCTCATAAGTTACTCGCTTCGGGCCACTTTCTTCTCGTGACGATCCGCGCCTCACTGTTTTTTGGGGGGTCATCCTAACCATTTACTAACTTTGACCCTGGCGCAGAAAAAGCAACAGGCAGAACGGCGACTCACCTATCCAGTATAGCACGGATGTTCTGTTCGTGTCAAGACTTTTGGCAGCGATTATTGAGCGTGAAACGTGCATCACACGCTCCTGTGAAAATAAAAAAATAATCTCACCGCAAAGAGCGCAAAGAACGCAAAGGAAAAACAGAGAAAAGCAAGAGAAGTCTCATCTCTTTGTGGCGGCGCGCCCACCATGACTAGCTCTCCTGAAAAGGAGTTAAGCAGCCATGACTTGGGCGGGCATCCGAAGCCCTCCGACCGCTACGGCTCTTTAGCAAAATAATAGGCTCACGGTAGGAAAACAAAAAAAGACGGGCAGGGCAAGCCCAGCCCCTACGGTTCATGGGCCTCGTGACCGAACGAAATGGTTCGGGTACCTCAGGTCGGCTCCTCATTTTCATCCCCTCGGGTGTATCCTTGTTTCATATCAAGCTCTAGGAGACGGGTTTCGCAGCCCGTTTGAAGACAACGCTTAACAGAATGGCGGCGATCAGCAGCACGATCCAGTCAATCGAGATGATCGCGATTTCGAAGCGATATCCCCGCTGGATGCCATATTTGATGGAATAGCCAAGCAGGGCGAGGAGCGCCAGCGGAAAACTGAGTCCAAACACCCAGCGAATGGCCCGCTCCACCCGGTTGGTTCCCGAAAAAATCGGAGCGGCGCACATGAAAGAAAGGGCCATGAACAGATAGCCGATTTCTTCCAGCGCGATAAAGATGCCATGAGGGTTGTACTGGGTTAATAAGGCGATCCCTTCGGTTTCCCCGTTTTTAAGGCTGGGCTGGATGACCGACAGTTGAACGAAATAGTCAACGATGAGAACCGCCGCCGCCATGAGTCCAAAGGACAGGGCAATCTGGCTGAACATCTTTTTTCCTGCCGGGGCGTACTGGTGCAGGCAGGCCATCAGGACGACATAAACAGCCGTGAGCACAATCGCCAGAGCCATCCAGTAGTAGTCACGCGGGAAGCGTGAGGTAATGTCCAGGTAGGGATACTCGATACACGACTTGACACAACCGGAGCCGGAGACGGGCGGCGTCAGGATGGCGATGCCAAAGGTGATGAGTACCAGCACCGCTGTCAGAATGGCAGTATAAAATCCTATCAAGGCTGTGTTTTTCGTTCCGGAGTTTGTGGCAGTGGACACGTGAGATTCCCCCTGTGTGAGTTGGCGCGCTGTCAGTATAGCGCGTTTTGACCAGGAGAGAAGTCTTATTCGCTCCGCCGTGCCGCTGAAAGGCAAACTGTGCCCTCCACTCGAGAAACGCACCCGCACGGTATTTCCCTCAAATGTCAGCAGAATCCGAGAAAGATAGGGCCAGCCGAGAAGCTCCTGATCGATCTGGAACACGTTGTCTCGAATCCACGCCCCTTTTTGCACGTAGGGAAAAGCGGGGCTGTCCGTGACCCTGTAGACGCCATCCAGCCCCAGCGGAAAGTGATAACCATTACGGATCAGGATCGCTTCCGGCTGGTTGGCATCAAAATGCAGCGCGAGAGATGTCCATCCCAGCGTGTTCTCTTCAAGCATATAAACCCTATCCGAGATTTCCAGAGCGGTTGGCGGCAGCGGCGGGACCGGAACGGGATGAGGTTGTCCAAACGCCTGAACAGCATCTTGCAGCGCGGCCCGTTTTTCGGGATCCTCCGGCAGGGGATCGTCGGACGTAACAGCGGGCAGAATAAAATTCTCGAACAACCCTAAGGGCATCCGGTGATCATCCACGCGGCTAGTGAACACCACGACCAAATCCAGGTCCGGCTTGACGACGATTGCCTGCCCGCCAAAACCGAGGGCTGAAAAATAGCCATCCGCATCGACCCACCAGTAGTAGCCGTAATAATCGCCTACCTGCGAATCTTCCATGCGGGGCGCGCTGACATGCCGCGCTGTTGAGTTCCGCCACCCAGCCGGGCGGCAAAATGGGTACACCGTCCCACTGTCCGTCACGCAGATAGAGATAGCCGATCTTCGCCATATCGCGCGGGGTCAGCGACAGCGCCGCGTTCCCATCCACATCGCCCCGATCATTCAGCGCGGGCCAGTAATAATCCTGGATGCCCAACGGCTCAAACAGGTTCTGCGTGATAAAGTCGATGGTCTTCATGCCGCTGGTTTCGCCGACAATCGCCGCTAACAAAGTAGGTTGAATGGCACTGTAGACGAATCGGCTGCCCGGTTGATCCACCATCGGCAGATCCAGCACAGCCTGGATGATATCGCCTGTCGCCCACGCTTCAGCGGAGAGGGTATACGGCAGCCCGGATCGCATCGTGAGCAGGTCTCCGATAGTCATCGCCCGCTTAGCCTCGTCCACCTGCTCGAAGGTCCAGCCGGGCAGCAGATCGAGCACCCGCTGATCGGCCCCGGCGATATAGCCCTGCTGGATGGCGATTTCGACCAGGGCCGAGACGACACTTTTCGTACACGATTGCAGGCTGTGCAGCGTGTCGGGCTGGTACGGGTAGCGATAGGCTTCCACGACAAGCGCGCCATGACGGATGATCAGCACGCTGTGAATATTGATATCCTGCTCCTCGATCACGGCGAACAGATCGGCCAATTGCCCGGAATCGATCCCCTGCGCTTCCGGTGATGAGGTGGGCCAGCCGTCGGTAGGCCAGGGCGTATCCTGCGCCTGGATGGGTGCCGCCAGCAGCATAACGAGCAGAACAGCGAGGAATAAGAGGCGGCTCATGAGAAACCCCTTTTTCTAGATGACCGCGTTGGGGCTTCGATGTAAGTCTTCTCATAGTATAACAAAAGAGGCGCGTGGGCTAAACGTTAGAAAACGGTTAGCCTGATGTGAGCCAACCGCCGCGCACCCGTCAAGCCCACCTTCCCCTAATGCCCTATTCTGGAGTCAATAGGGTCATCCGGGAATCTACCTAAACTTCTCTTAAGGTCGCTACTCGCCAAAAAGCGGGATACCTCAATGATTTTGGGGTATTAAGGGGATATCCCCTGGTACGAAAAAGAAGAGGTGCACTATGAACGGTAAGCTACTCGTCGGGCTGTTGAGCATCACTCTCCTGGCGGCGGGATGTACAGCCCCCGCCCCATCTAACAAACCCGTGAGGGCGGCAGGGGCCGCCGCGCAGCCGCAAAGCAACAAGGCGACAGGCGGAACGACCTCCAACACGCTCCCCACGCGGAACCAGCGCCCCGCCTGTGCGACTCCGGCAGGCTGGTACGCCTATCAGGTTCAGATGAACGAGACGGTTTACAGCATCGCCGCCCGCGCCGGGATTGGAGCCGCTGATCTGCTGACCGTTAACTGCCTGACCGCTCCCGGTGATGTGCAGGATGGACTCTGGCTGCGTGTGCCGCCGCAGATGGTCGCCGCCGCGCCGCAAACCCTGCTGCCGCTGGGGATCAGCGCCCTGGTAGCCGATCCGTTGGTCGTCCCGGCGGGAGGGATGGTCAACATCTCCTGGCAGGGGCAGGGTCCGGTGATCGGCGTGCGGTTCGGCTGGCTCTACAACAACCAGTTCATCGAAGAAGCGGCGAATCTGCCTGTCGTCGGCAGTTGGCCGTTTGTCGTTCCCAGTGATGGCCGCGACTCGATCACCCTGGTTGTGCGCGTCAGTGACGGCCTGCAAGAGATATCCGCCCAGACGACGGTCCACATCCTCTGCCCGGAAAACTGGTTTTTCAGCCCATCCCCGGCAGGGTGCCCCACCCCCATCCTGTCAACGACCTTCCGCGAGCAGCATTTTGAACGAGGAACGATTGTTTATTTGTCCACCCTGCGGGCCAGTTATGCCCTGATCAACGGGCGGGTTCCGCTGAAAATAGAGGACCACTTCACGCCGGGCATGCCGCTCAAAGACCCGGCTCTGGATGCCGCGATTCCTGCCGGGCTGATGCAGCCCAGCGGGCCGATCTACTATGCGTGGCGCGGCGTCGATGGGCTGCCTGCCGCCCTCGGTTATGCCATTGATCGAGAAACGGCCTACTACGGACTTATGCAGGAGACGGTGAGTGCCGTAGGCGATACGATCTACCTGCTCAACAGTTCCGGGCAGATTTACGTCCTGCCCAGCAGCGCCCCCTGGGGAGTGATTGCTGTACAATAGAGGGTACATGCACAGGAGATCACAGGCATGGACCGTCTAGAACAGGTCGTATACACCTTTCCGGCAGCGGGCCAGCAGTCGCGGCAGTTTTTTGCTGTCATGCTGCGGCTTTTTGAGGGCGTTGAAGGAACATTACTGACGGAAGATCAGGTGCAGATCGTCCAGCCAGGGCCGGGCGATCTGCTGCCGAAAACGGTGCTGCGGCTGGGTGATGTTCCACGCCCCACCGTGCTTCTTGATATGGCTCCGCCTATCCATCTGCGCTTTGACAGTCTGATCCTGAAAACGCCTCAGACGTCCATCGATGGCCTGCAGATCCAGGAGCGTGCCGAGCCTCCCGCCGAAGGGTACGTCCGGCTCCCGGCAGACAGTGAAGATTTCACCGCCTTACTGCCTGTTGATGCCGCCTGTGAGCGGCTGAAGGGGCATGTTTTCCGCCTCGATCACACGGGACTGAACATCCCCGCGGCGAGCCTGGATCGCGCCGGGTGGGATGATCTGCTGCACAAACTGTCTTCGGTCTCCGCCATCTACCGCTACCCAACCGGCGAAGATTGGCCTTTTGTCATCCCCGCCACCGCAGCGGAAGTCGAGACGGACATCACGGAATCCGAACCCATGCGACGCCCGAAATTTGAACTCGTTTACGACACCTATCTTCGTAACCCTCTGCTCCAATTTGACATGGAAACCGATCTCACCCGCGAGGAAGTCGAAGGCCTCTTTCCGCCGCCCTATGGGGTCGGGCTGCCTGGGCTGGATCAGTACTTCCGCAGCGTCTATGTTTATCACCCCTGGCCCGGCTTGTCGATCCGCTTTGACATGGGCTACCGCTATGATCCACCCGGCGATATGGCAGGTTGGCTGATCCGCGAGGGCGGCAGAATCCGTTAGTGGCGGCCCAGGATCGTCTCCAATAACTGGATCGTGATCGCGCCGTGCGTCTGAAAAAGGCCGGCAGTCAGATCGCGGATCGGAACCCAACGCGGTTGTTCCACGTCGAGATCGTCCACGAGCGCATCATCAATCAGGGTCAGTGACAGCGGCGCGCACCAGTAATAAAACAGCAGGCCGTGAATGGCGAAATCCAGCGGATCGTAATAGAAAAAATCGTCATGGAAGTGCAAAAATTCCTTGATCTGAATGTCGATGCCCGCCTCTTCGCGGAGTTC
The DNA here is from genome assembly GCA_963753545.1 of uncultured Chloroflexia bacterium. Taxonomy (GTDB): domain Bacteria; phylum Chloroflexota; class Anaerolineae; order Aggregatilineales; family Aggregatilineaceae; genus CAVWCQ01. The sequence continues at coordinate 877,625 of CAVWCQ010000008.1, read as the reverse complement.
GCGCCGGAGGGCATCGTCCATCCGCTCGCCCAGTTCCACGCCACCGCCGGGCAGCGCGTACCGCCCCGTATGTCGCCCGCGCGCCAGCAGCAACCTATCCTCATGAATGACCAGCCCATACACCGACGGGCGAAACTGGAGATCGGCAGCAGGCACGCGCTTGATCTCACCGTAGAGCGTGTGGCATTCGACAGTTTGCATAGGAACTCTCCCGTAAAAACAAAAAGATATTTGACCGCAGAGAACGCGGAGAGCGCAGAGAAAAATAGAAAAGCCAAGTAGAAATCTAAGCAAAAGCAGATTTCGCCGCACCACCTCAAATAATGAATATTTTCTCTTATTTTCTTTTGTACGCTCCCTTAAAAATAGCGTTGTGCGGTTTTTTGCGCCCCAGGTTGAAACCTGGGTCTAACAGAGAAGCCTGGAAGCCCACTGAAGGGGCTGCCCCATAAATGGGCGAGTCCCTTTATGGACTTTCTTTCTCTTTCCTAGCCAGCAGGTTTTAACCTCTGGCGACGAGAGACGCGATTTTCATTCTGTTGCCGCTCGGCTTCCAGCGGCATGGCTAGCTTTCCGACGAGACTTGGTTTTTATACACGTGGGCGGGACAATTATCCTCTTTTCAAGCGACCTCAGGCGATCTACGCTGTGTTAAAACCTGTACAGTGAGAGGGATTCCTATGTTCTATCGTAAAGTCTGTTTCGCCGTTATGATCGCCGTGCTGCTGGTCGGCGCGGCTCTACCTGTCTTCGCCCAGGACGCGGTAACAGCCCGCACTACCGCCAATTTGCGGCTGCGTGCCGGGGCGGGGTTATCGTACAGCGTGATCACCGTCATCCCCTACAACTCCACCCTGACCGCCAGCGCCATCACAGCGGATCGCGGCTGGGTTTTTGTAACCTACCAGAATCAAAACGGCTGGGTCGCCCGGCGATATTTGCGGCTCGTCACCGGATCGTGGGACAGCCTGCCGAATGAGTCTTCCGCGCCTGCCTCCCAGCCCGCTCAACAGCCACAGCAGTCCCAGGCACAGCCCGCCGTCTCTGCCAGCACCGATCAGGCCGGGGAAGTGCTGGGGCTGGTCAACGCGGCGCGGGCCAGTGCGGGACTCGCGCCCCTGAACCTGGATGCAGCGCTGAACGCCGCAGCCGCGCGTCAGGCTGCTGATCAGGCCGCTAACAATTTCCTGGGCCACACGGGGAGCGACGGCAGCGATCCGGGCAGCCGGGCCAGCGCCGCCGGGTACAGTTGGTCGATGATCGGGGAAAATGCCGCGCAGCGCTGGGATGTCAGCGCGTCCGGCGTGATGGATCAATGGATGGGCAGCGCCGGACACCGCCAGAATATCCTGACACCGGAATTTACAGATATGGGGCTGGCCTTCGCCACCGCCGCCGACGGCAAGGTATACTACACGATGGTTTTAGGGCGTCATTAAAAAATCATCACCGCGGAGAGCGCGGAGGACGCAGAGGAAAGACAAAAAAGAAAATCTTTATTTCTCTTGCTTTTCTCCGCGCTCTTTGCGCTCTCCGCGGTGAAATCTTGTTTTTCGTCATAAGGAGGACTGTGGATGCCGGAGTCACTGAGTGCCAGCGCCCAAAAGGTGCAGGATGCGCTGACCGCGCGCGGCTTTGGGACGATCCGGGTGGTCGAACTACCCGGCACGACACGCACCGCCGCCGACGCTGCCGCCGCGATTGGCTGCACGGTGGCCCAGATCGCCAAGTCGCTCGTCTTTAAGGGTGCGACCAGCGGCGATCCGGTTCTGGTGATCGCCAGCGGCCCGAACCGCGTCAACGTGGAGCGCATCGCGGAACACCTGGGCGAACCCATCGAGAAAGCCGACGCGGATTATGTACGCGCCCGCACCGGGTTTGTGATCGGGGGCGTGCCCCCGGTAGGCCACAGCGAAGCCCTGCGCACCTTCATTGATCGCGATCTGCTGGCACACGGCGATATCTGGGCCGCGGCGGGCACGCCGCATGCCGTGTTTCCGCTGACACCTGACGATCTGGTGCGGATGACGGGCGGCGACGTGATCAGCGTCCTATGAACAACCTGCGGAAGTATGGCCAACCGCCTTTTTCGGCTGCGGTCATTCACGGTGGTCCTGGCGCGCCGGGATCGATGGCTCCGGTCGCGCGGGAACTGGGCAAAATCGGCGGCATATTGGAGCCGCTGCAAACGGCGGGTTCGCTGGATGGGCAGATTCAGGAACTCGAAGCCGTTCTGATCGAACACGCCGCCCACCCGCTGACCTTGATCGGCTGGTCGTGGGGCGCGATGCTCAGCCTGATTTTTACGGCCCGCTGTCCTGAATTGGTTCAGAAACTGATCCTGATCGGCAGCGGCGGGCTGGAAGCACGCCATGCCGCCCCAGTCATGGAGACGCGGTTGAAGCGCCTGAACATCGAGGATCGGGCCATGTTTGATCAGTTGAGCGCCGCCCTGAATGATCCCGGCGAGACCAACAAGAACGCGATCCTGGCCAGCCTGGGGCGGCTGTTCCAGTTTAAAACCGATACGCTTTCTCCGATCTCGCTGGCGGGCGAAACGCTGGAAGTTCGCTACGATATTCATAACGGCGTGTGGAGCGATGCCAGCCAGCTTCGAGCCAGCGGCGCGCTGCTGGAACTCGCCCGGCAGATTCGCTGCCCGGTGCTGGCGATTTCACGGCGACTACGATCCGCACCCGCTGGAAGGTCTCCAGCAGTTAGCCAGCCTGATCCCGGATTTCCGGCTGATCGTCCTGGAACGCTGCGGGCACTATCCGTGGAACGAACGGGACGCGCGAGAACCATTTTTCGATATCCTGCGCCGCGAGTTGGTCGAGGAATGAAACGCACCGCGATGATGCAAGCCCTCCTGGCGGCTGCACTGTTCGGAGCCAGTGCGCCAATCGCCAAACTTCTATTGGGAGAGGTTGAACCCGTATTCCTGGCTGCATTTTTGTATCTTGGCAGCGGCATCGGAGCACTTGCGTTAAAGCGGGCATCTCATCAGGAAGCGCCGGTCCGCCGGAATGATATTGGGTGGCTGGCGGGCGCGGTCGTGGCGGGTGGAATTGCCGCGCCTATCCTGCTGCTGTTCAGCCTGCGCCACACACCCGCCTCCACTGCTTCTCTATTGCTCAATTTTGAAGGCGTAGCGACCACCCTGATCGCCGCGATCATCTTCAAAGAGGCGGTCAGCCGTCGGACCGTGTGGGCAATCCTGGGCATCACAGCAGCAAGTATCCTTCTCTCCTGGAACGCGGAGGGGTGGGGGATTTCGCTAGGGGCACTCGGCATCCTGGGAGCCTGTGTGTTATGGGGTATTGATAACAACATGACGCGCGCCATTTCAGCCAAAGACCCGCTCACTATCGTCCTGGTGAAAGGCTGGGGTGCCGGAACATTTTCGCTGCTGCTGGCCCTGCTTCTGGGCAATACATGGCCCAAAACAATCATTATCATTGGAGCACTCATTCTGGGAAGTCTCAGTTACGGGTTGAGCATCGCGCTTTTTATCCGAGCGATGCGCAGCCTGGGCGCGGCCCGAACGAGCGCCCTGTTTGGGACAGCGCCGCTCATGGGAGTGCTGCTCTCGTTCGTGCTTATCCAGGAAAGGCCGAACACACTATTCTTCGCTGCCCTACTCCTGATGATCGCCGCTACCATCCTGCTCTTTGTGGAACAGCATGGTCATTGGCACAGTCACGACCCGATCACGCACGATCACAGGCACAGCCATGACGACGGGCATCACACGCACAGCCATCCTACGATGGAGGCGCGCAGTCTGGTGCACAGCCACATCCATACCCATGAAACGATGGAACATGAGCACCCACATTTACCCGACATTCATCACCGTCATCGTCATCGATAAATTGACTTATCAGGGGGTTATTTGATGAAACGCGCCACTGCTCTTTTATTGCTCCTGGTCATGATGCTGCCAACGTTCCACACCCGCGCCCAGGACAATGCGGATGTGTGGACCACCTCCCAACTCAATCTACGCTGTGGCCCCGGAACCGGAAACAGCGCAATCACCGTCCTGCCGCCGCGCACGGCTCTGTTAGTCGAAGCGCACAGCGCCGATAACGGCTGGCTGCTGGCCCATACCCCCGACGGTTCGCTGCGCGGCTGGGTAGCAGTTCGCTACCTGGAATACCGCGCCGGATTCGACCCGTCGGCACTGCCGACCAGCGACGAAACCATCACGGCGGGGAATCAACCAGCAGCAGACGCAGCGAGTCCAGCCAACGGGACGATTGACTCCCAGACGCAGGTTTACAGCACCGATCACAGCGCCTATTTCGCCATCACCTATTGGAGCGATGGCATCAAGGTAACCGGCTACCTCGGCTATCCAACCGGAGGCGGCCCTTACCCCGCCATCATCCTTAACCGGGGCGGCGCGTGGAACAACGGGGCGCTGGCTGGTTTCGAGATCGCGCCCTTTGTCGAGGCGGGTTATGTGGCGGTCGGCTCGCAGTACCGGGGCAATATGGGCAGCGGCGGCAACGAACAGTTCGGCTGGGACGAGGTAAACGACGTGTTGAACCTGATCCCACTGCTCAAGAATCTGCCGATGGTCGATGGCAGGCGCATTGGGATGATGGGCGGATCGCGCGGCGGGATGGTCACCTATATGGCCCTGAAAGCGGAATCGATGCGCGGTACGCACGATATCAAGGCGGCAGTAACCGTCGGCGGCATTGCCGATCTGTTCCTGTGGGCCAAAGAAAACCCGGATATGGTGGAAGCCATCTACATCCCCCTGATTCACTTCACGCCCAGCGAGGCTCCCCGTCTCTATCAGATGCGCTCGGCGGTCTACTGGCCCGGCCTGATCAACGCGCCGATCCTGCTGCTGCACGGCGAGGCGGACACCGTCGTCCCCGTTGAACAGTCGATCAAGCTCTATAATGCCCTGATCGCTGCCGGGAAAAACGCCACACTGATCACCTATCCGGGTGACGATCACCCGCTGAGCGGGCAGTTAGGCGGGCTGCCCCCTGCCATGCACTTCTTTGCGACCTATCTCACTCTGCCCGGCGACCCGAACCGCGAGTTCGATCCCAACTCCAATCAGATTCACATCGTCAGCGCCTGTATGCAGGGGATGTGCCCTTGATCAAACGATGGTGGGCGGCGGTATCGGTGATCGGACTGCTGGCGCTGATCGGCTGTAATGCGCTCCGCGATCCAGGGGCCGCGCGCGATCAGGGGAGCGCACAGATCGCCGCCAGCACACCATCGGCCCAGCCACAGATAGCCACGCTGGTTCCAACGCCCACCGAAAATCCGCACCGGGACGGGACGCTGGATTCCCTGGTGCTGATCTTCAGTTCGCCCGCCGCCAATTATTACGCGATCAGCTATTGGAGCGACGGACTGCGCATCCAGGGTTATCTGGGCCGTCCCGAAAGCACCCGGCCCGCATCCGGCGATTGTCTACAATCACGGCGGATACCGGGAAACCGGGATTTTGCACGGCGGCGAAATCGCGCCCTTTGTCGAGGCGGGCTATGTGGCGGCGGCATCCCAATACCGGGGCGATGGCGGCAGCGAAGGTCAGGAGGAGTTCGGCGGGGCCGATGTCCATGATGTGCTCAATCTCGTGACTGTCCTGACATCCCTGCCCGATGTGGACCCGGACCGCATCGGCATGATGGGCGGATCGCGCGGCGGCATGATGACTTTTCTGGCGCTCAAGCAGGACACGGCGCACACGATCAAAGCGGCGGTGACGGTGGGCGGCATCAGCGATCTGTTCGCCTGGGCCGACCAGCGCCCCGATGTGGTCAGCAGCGTGTATGTGCCCCTGATCGGCATCTCGCCCGATCAGGATCGCCAGCCCTATGAGGATCGCTCGGCGATCTACTGGCCGGAGTTGATTGACGCGCCGATCCTGCTGCTGCATGGCGAGGCGGATCGCGAAGTTTCGATCCAGCAGACCCGCGCGTTAGCGGAGAAGCTCGAAGCGGCGGGCAAAACTGTTGACGTGATCACCTTCCCCAACGGCGATCATGCCCTGTCGCAGGATCACGGCGGGGTGCCGGAAGCGCTGGATTGGTTCGGGCGCTATCTGGGCGGGGACAACGTGGATCGGTCCTGGGCCGCACACGAACAGGCGATCAGCGACACGGGCACATGGTTCCTGGCGCGCGATCAGGCGAACAGCGTGCGATAAATCCTTACTTGTATAATTCATGATAAGATAATCATAGAGGAAAAGCATAAACTAGGGTCAGAAAAGAGGGAAAAATGTCGGATCGGCGGAACATATACGGATTGATCACGGCGGGTGTCATCCTGGTGCTTGCCTCGCTGCTGGTGGATGCAGTCGGCGTGGGCACAGAAGGCTTTGGGGTCGGCCAGATCGTTGGCATCATTGTTGGAGTTATCCTGGTGGGCGCAGGCTTCTGGATGCTGCGCCGCCCGGCGGTCGTCTAGCTCATACGGAGGCCCTGAGATAGCACGCTCAGGGCCTCGTCCTTATTTAGAAGTCGTCGGTGTTGTCTATCGGCAGCACAAAGATGACATGACCATAAAACATGCAGCCTTGTTGCAGGTACTGGTCGCCGTAATCCGGCGAAGGAAGGCTTCTGAAGCAGAAGCGATCCGACTCCACAGACGTTATTTTGAAGCGTTGCCCGCTCACATTGCTGACATTTGAGTAAATGTTCCAGTTCGTCCGCCCGGAATGCTGAATATCCTCGATCATGTGCTGCATCGACCTGTAATTGGGGCCAGAGTTCGTCGTGTTATTCACCACAACGCGCGTCACCACGAGGGTCGAGAGAACGCTCAGCATCGCCACAGCGACAATCATCGTATAGGGCCGCGCCGTCAAAATGGTGATCACGCCGGGGCGGTTCCTCCGCAGCAGTTCCGCCAGGTAGCTGTTGATATCAGCCAGGGCCTTAAACAACCTGTTGCTAAATTTTTTCAGAGCAGACAGAACGCGATCTTTCGTTTGTGGCTGGAGAGCATTGGGAGCGAGATTGGGTGGGGTGGCATCCATGAGTGTGGTTCCTTTGTGTGCGCATGGGATCAACAAAACGGCAATTATATCACGCCTGCCCAAATCGGCTCACCGTAGGGTTATGGTAGGGAAGCCAGCCAGGATCGGGCTGGGCGAAGCGTTAAAGTGTTGCCTACAATAAGTCTAGTGCTTAATCCACCTCACAGGAGTTTAGATCGATGCGAATCCTGACACGTATAATGGTCGTTTTTGTGATTTGTGCAGCACTGGCAGCGCTGATTGCCACACCAGCAGCCACCCCCGCGCGCGCCCAGGGAAGCTGCGGAACCGCCCCTCTGCCTCGCCTCACGGTTGGGCAGCAGGGCCGCGTCGTCGTCAGCAGCGGCGTGGGGAATAACCTGCGCTCTGCCGCCGGATCAAACAGCACCGTTCTGGGTGTCATGGGAGACGGTGAAATCTTCACCGTGATCGCCGGGCCGCAGTGCATAGGCGACAATTACAATTGGTGGCAGGTGCGCCGCTGGGACGGTCAAACCGGATGGACAGCAGAAGGCATCCCCAACGAATACTGGGTCGAACCCTGGCCGGTGAACAGTCCGAAGATGGCCGTGCTGGAAAAACCTGCCGCGGACAGCAGCGTCATCGCCTATCTGAGCAGTGCCGCGCCCGCCGCCCCACAGCTTTTCTTTATGACGCGCGACGGCGTGCGGCTCAACCTGCTGAACAACACGTTACCCAACCCTAATGACCCGGCGTGGTCGCCCGATGGCACGCGGCTCGTCTTCACTACGGGCGGCAGCGAGACCGTGTCCAACCTGGCTGCGATGCCGATGAACGGGCAGCCCACCGTCCAGCTTACAGCGCAAAACAACCTGCTTCAACAGCCGTCCTGGGCACCGGACGGGCGGCAGATCGCTGTCACGTCGTCGGGCGGCACCTCGCAGATTTTGCTCGTCAGGACCGATGCAGCTTCCGTCACCGCGCTGCCCATTGCCGCCACGCTCAGCAAAGTCACCGATCCCGACTGGTCGCCAGACGGACGCATGATTGTTTTCACAGGAGAAACCAGCGATGGCAACTCCGATATTTACGTGATCAATGCCGACGGGACGAATCAGCGCCAGTTGACCAACGCGCCCACCGCCGATCATTCCCCGATCTGGTCGCCAGACGGCATGCTGATCGTCTTCATCTCCGAGCGCGACGGCAACCCGGAACTGTACAGCATGAGTTCGGCGGACGGTTCCAGCCCGAAGCGGCTGACGACCAGCATGGGCGCGGAACAGGATGCCGTTTTCAGCCCGGATGGGCAGCGGATCGCGTTTGCTGCCGGAGTATCCACCGAGATCGATACCACTGAGCTGTTCAGCGTTCGCACTGACGGCACCGATCTGATGCAGTACACGGTCGATAACGGACACGCTTACAGTCCAACATGGTCGCCCGATGGACAGATGATCGCCTTTGTCTCGGACCGGATGACGGGCAACGCCGATATCTGGCTGATCGAGGCAGGCGGCGGCGGGCTGGTCAACCTGACGAACTCGACTGCCATTGAGTTGAGTCCCGTGTGGATGCCGCCGACCACTACCCCGGTTGTCATTCCGGGCGTCACACCGGGCGCGCCTCCGGCTGCGGGAGCCAATCCCGCCCAGGAAGACGTGCTGCTGATCTACGATGCGGGCGTACCCACATTCACCCTGCAAAACATCTCCGGCAAGCCGCTCAACCTGTTCCCGCTGACCTTCTCTGGTAACGGGATCACCGTTTCGACATCCATCTGGCAGTCGGATTCGCTCTCGTCACCGATGGAAGCGTTTATGGCAGGCGGCTGCTTGCAGATGTGGGGCTTCGGCCTTCCGAACCAACCCGCCCCGGTTGAATGTGGCACGGCTCGGCAGGGCTGGGTCACCGATAATGGCACAATCTTCTGGACGGCGGGTACGTTTACTGTGCTCTATAACAACGCAACCGTCGCCACCTGCGACTCGGCGGCAGGCCGCTGTATCGTGGATTTGCCCTAAGACTTGTTGCTGAGCATCATCACCCCCTCTTCAATCGCGGTTGGAGAGGGGGATGTATCGGGCTTTCGTTGTACAATAGAACAATACATCGGAGGTGAGCATGAGCGCGCTTGAACAGGAAATCATCAAAAAATTCCGCCAACTGGATGCCCAGGCCAAACAGCGCGTTTTGGCACGCCTTGAAAGTGATCTGCGATCTTCATTCGATTACGCAGCATGGTGGGCCACTGTGGAAGCCTTACAGGTGGAGATGCAAACTCGGCTGGGCGATCAGGGAACAACTGGGGCATTATCCTTGCTTGACGATCTGCGTGAGGAAGCCTCGTGAGTGATGTCGTTCTCGACTTAGGGATTCCTCATCGCCAGTGTATTTATTGAAACGCTAACACCGCAGGCAAAAAATCTGCTCAAGCAGTTACAATCCAGCAATGTTGCCCTCAACGCCCCAACTCTGCTGCGCTATGAATGTGTAGCAGTTGTACGCAAAGCAGTCTATCAGCAGCGAATAACACCCGAAGAAGGATTACGCATACGGGATGCACTGCTGAGTTACCCTATCACGCTCCATTTTGATGATTCTCTGCTCAAAAAGGGGTATGAGTTGGCGACTAAGTATAATCGACCAACTGCTTACGACTCTCAATATCTTGCTCTTGCCGAGCGTTTATCCTGTGATTTCTGGACAACAGACCAGCGTTTGTTTAATGCTGTCAGTCAACAAATCCCGCAGGTTAAATGGCTAGGCGCACTTCGATAATACACTCCCAGGTTTTTGCCAGGACAAATGGATACCTGACAAAAAACCAAAAAAAGTAGCCACTGCCTGCCCCAAACGCTACACTTAATAGTGAAAACTTCAACCATTCACGATACGGGAGGATGGGCCATGTATCGAGGAACCCGCTTTCGCAGAAATTCTCCGCGATATTTCGTCGCGCAAGGTCCGCACGCTGTTAGTCTCCACCAGCATCTTCATCGGGGTGCTGGGCGTCGTCACCCTGTTTTCGACAGGCGAAATCCTGATCAACCAGCTCAACAAAGATTTGCGGCGCGACAAGCTGGCGATGATCCGTATGCAGGTGATCGCCAACAGCACAGAGCCTATTGACAACGAGACCTACCTGGACACCGTTCGCCAGCAGCCCGGCGTTACGGATGCCGAGGGGCGGGCCGTCTATCCCTTCTTCTGGAAGAAAGAGGGGGCCGAAAAATTCCGCAAGGGATACATCGTCGCCCACCTGCAGCCCTACGGCCAGGAAAGCCTGGAGCCTGTGCGCCTGATCAAGGGCAGCTATCCGGCTGACGGCCAGCACCAGATCGCCATCGAGCAGCGTATGGCGGATGAATACGGCCTGGGCGTGGGTGACAAAGTCGATGTGCGCATTCTCGGCCAGGGCGAAAACGCTGCGGCCACCAGCGCGGACATTCAGCAGGAAACCTGGGAAATTTCAGGAATCCTGTTCCAGCCTTATGGCGAACGCGGCGGGCCGAATGGTTTTGTCCCTCCCAAAGATGCAGCCTTTGCCACCTATGAAGATGCGCGCACGATTGGCGGTTTTAACGGCATCAATGCCATTTATGTGCGCTATCACGACTTCCCCACTGCCGAGAAGGAAGCAAGCCACCTGGAAGAAGTCGTCGCCCAGAACACACCCTTTGTGCCCGTCTTTACCTTTGTCGAGAACCCGGCGAAAAATTCGACCATTGAGAGTACGCGCTCGACCAACCGTGTGCTGATCACCCTGGCAATGGTCGCCCTGGTCGTGTCCGGCTTCCTGGTGATTAACGTGATCAACTCCATTGTCGTCGAGCAGAAGCGGCAGATTGGTGTGATGAAGTCATTGGGCGCGACGCAGGGAGACAATATTCTGATCTACTCCGGCATCGCTCTGGCCTACGGGATCATCGGTGTGATTCCAGGTGTGCTGCTCGGTGTCCCAATGGGATACTGGGCGGCAAAGGGATTGGCGACGCAGAATAACACAGTGATCAACCAGTTCGCCGTGTCGCCGCGTGGCATCCTGATCGGCGTCCTGGTCGGGCTGGCGGTCCCGGTGCTGGCCTCGCTGGTACCCGTCCTGAACGGCACGCGCGTCCGCGTCCGTGAAGCCATGACGGACTTTGGTATCAGTTCAACGTATGGGCGCGGCCCGCTGGCGTCTCTGATCAAGGCGCTGCCCATGCCGCTCACTCTGCGGCAGGCGGCGAACAACGTCAACCAGAAAAAGCTCCGCCTCGCCTTGACCGGAACGACGCTGACGATTGCCATCGGCGCATTCATGGGCATCTACGCCACGTTCTCGTCGCTGAGTTCGCTCATCGATGATATCTTCGGCACATTTGGCAGCCAGATCACGATCTCGCCCACCGAAAGCCAGGACTACGCCGCTGTTAAGAATTTGCTGGTGGATGTCCCAGGCATCAAAGCCGCCGATCCCTCGGGCAGTCTCGCCATCGAAATTGAGGGCTACAGCCCGCCGCCGGTCACGACCGGACCGCCCGGCATGTTCGCGATTGGCATTGACCCGACAAACCCGGATATCATGAATTTCGACCTGCAATCGGGCGATGCCTGGACTAAAGATCCATCCCTGGATGGTGTGGTGCTCTCCTCGCGTATTGCCGCTGGGATCGGCAAAAAGGCGGGTGACAGTGTGGTTGTGCGCGTGGGCGGCAACCGCGCCGAATTACCGATCGTAGGTGTTGCCACCTACCCGTTCGATACGGTCTGGATGCGCTGGGATAGGCTGGCCCGGTTGGGCGGCCTGACCACGGGCGGCCCGCAGCCCAACACCTATTCCACGACGGCAGGCATCAGCGGCTATGACGGATCATTACCCGATGGGCAGATCACGGTGATCGGCATGGATGAGCATACGGGCGATTTCCTGACCTTTGTTGATGGTCAGGGCTTCACGCCGGGCCAGCCGCAGGTGATCATCAGTCAGGCAGCGGCGGATAACGGCGGCTATCAGGTGGGCGATACGCTGACCGTGACGGCGGCGAACGGCACCAGCGGCGACTTTACGATCACGGGGATTGTCGAGCTTCCGCCGCAGTTAACCAGCAGCGCAAACGCGCCTCAGGATGTGATGGCGATGTTCTGGCGCGATCTGGCGGCATTTGAAGGGCGCGATCTGAGCGGCGATCCGGCTCCTAACTCGATCAGCATTATGATGGCGGACAGCAATCCCACCGCCAAGGAAGCCAATAAGCTGATCGATCAGATCAATGATGTACTGCTGGCGAACGGCATCTCGGCTGAATACACGAATTGGGTCGAGTTTAACGATATCATCAGCCAGTATATTCTTGCCTTCCAGGTGATTCTCTACCTCGCCGCCGGACTGATTGCGGCGGTTGGCGCGCTTGGCCTGCTGACCAGCCTCTCGATGAGCGTCTTTGAGCGGCAGAAGGAGATCGGCGTGATGCGTTCCGTCGGGGCAAGTTCCGGCGCGGTCACCTTCCAATTCCTGGTCGAAGGGATTATCGTCGGCGTGGTGGCCTGGGCCATCGGCATCCCGATCAGTTACCTGCTCAGCAAGGGACTGCTGCAAGCGCTCAACTTCGGGGATGTCTTCAACATCAGCTACCCGCCGGAAACGGTGATTGTGGGGCTGGTCGGCACCCTGCTGGTGGTGACCGTTGCCAGCCTGTGGCCGTCTCTCGCGGCAGCACGGAAGACCGTCTCGGATATTCTGCGGTATCAGTAGACGAGCGAATTGTGTTGTGAGGGGCAAGGGACATCAACATCAGGGGAAAACATAAACGTTGAGGGTCGCGGGCAGACCCTCAACGCCTATTCTGTCCCAATCTACTCCGCCACCCACGCAAAACGATCACCCTCCGCCACCACGCGCCCAACGCATGGGTCCCCGAAGTGGTAGACCACAGCCCGCAGATGCTCATCCGATAGGCGTTGGAGCAGCTTGAAACGCGCCTCCACAACCTGATCCGGGAAGCGCTCGAAGATGGCGACCCATTCCGGATGTCCAACCGTCAACAGGTGGAAGATCGCATCGCCCACACATATCACTTCCCCGCCGATCAGCAGCGCCATGTGCCCTGGCGAATGGCCCGGTGTGAGAACGGCCTGGATGCCAGGGACGATCTCCTCGCCATCGTCCACCAGCCGGAAGTTCGCCTCGTGCGGCAGCAGATATTTGAAGCGATCCGCGTGCATCGGCTCTGGGTTATCCGGAGTCTTCCAGAACTCCCACTCGATGCGACCCATCACATGCACGGCTTGCGGAAAGGCCAACGCCCCGCCGGGACGAATGCAGCCGCCCCAATGATCAGCGTGACCATGCGTGATAATCACCGTGCTGATCGTCGCCGGGTCGATGTCTGCCCCTTGCAGCGCGTTCAGCAGCCCGTTCGGATTGTCTGGCATATTGCCGGGATCGATCAGTACGCGCCCGGCGCTTGTCTCCACGACGAGCGGATGCATCGGAAACACGATGCCATTACTATCCATTCCAAGGCGTACCAGTTCAGCCTTCGCCGCATCCTCTGGCGCATTGGAAAAAATTGTCTGAAGGTTGCTGACCACGTAGCCCACATCGAGCACATGGCATTTCAGATTTCCGGCCATAAAGTTTGGCATAGATCGATTTCCCCCTTTTTTCCCCGTAGATACGCGCCTAAACTATACACCTTCCGCCGCCGAGACAAAAAATCGGGCGAATTCACGAATCCGCCCCGTTACATCAACCGTTAGACGATAACCGTTTCTCCCTTCCCCCCGCGATTTGTGCGTGGGGGAAGGGTGGATGAACGCATGCTTTTTCGCGTTCAGACGGGATGAGGGGGCCTACACCCCCACGTCCCGCCGTTCGAAGCCCCACACACCCAGCCCCACCAGCAGCGCTGACAGACCGAGCAGCAGGGCCACGTAGCCCACATTCAACCCATCCTGCATCACGGTGCGGCCCGAGTAGTAGTACCAGGGCGATAGATACTGCATCCACTTCGGGATATCAATCACCTGGGCAATCGAGTCGATCAGATAAGTTGCCGCCGCGATGCCCAATACGCCACCCAGCGCTAAGCCGCGTCCGCGCCGGAGTCCAGTCAGGAAGAGAGCCAGCGACGCGAAAAACAGGATCAGGGGAACCATGTTGAACGCGCCAAGGACGATCTTACCCAGCGGGAAATGGTCTATCCCAGCCAGCAGCCCCCCTACCAGGAACCCAAGCGAGACAGCAACGACTGCCACCAGCAGCGTAAAGAGAAGCAGCGCGGCGTATTTTTCGAGCACGATCTGCCAGCGTGGTTTGGGCACAGTCAGCAGCAGATCGAACGTGGTGTTATCTTCCTCGCTGCCGATCAGCCCCGCACCATAGGGCACAGCGAAGGCCAGCAGCATCAGCGGGAAGAAAAAGCCATATGCTTCCATCGCGATAAACCCCTCGACGGAGGTCATATCGATATCTTCCATGCCAAACAGCGCCTTCACGCCCTGCGGCATACTGTCCATCATCTTCTGCATATCGGCGTTGTTGTCCTCAAAGGTGGGATACATCGCCATATAGTAGAGGCTGAAGGCAAACATGCCGACCATCCACCACATCAGCGCGGTACGCATATCGCGCAGGGTCTTCAAAAAGACGTTATTGAGCATCGAATTCCTCCTTGCCATAATACGCCAGGAAGATTTCTTCCAGGTTCGGTTCTTCTGAAATCACGTTGACAACCGTGTGGTGGGCCGCCGCCTTGATCACCTCATCCAGCGATCCGACGACCTTGCAGCGCAGGTGGCTGTTATGGGCGGTCACGTCGCGCACGCCGGGCAGGTTGGCAAACTCGCTCAACGGCGCGTCCTCGGCAAAAACGATCTCCAACTGGCGAACGGCCTTCGCCTTGAGCGCGGCAACCGTTTCCACGGCGACGAGACGCCCCTCGCGGATGATACCGACCCGGTCGCAGACACGTTCGACTTCCGGCAGAATATGCGATGACAGGAAAACTGTCTGCCCCGCCGCTTTTGCCTCTTTGATCAGCTTGTAGAATTCCTGCTGGACGAGCGGATCGAGGCCGTTGGTCGGTTCGTCCAGGATGAGCAGTTCGGGGCGGTGCATAAACGCCTGGATCAGCCCGATCTTCTGCTTGTTGCCCGACGAATAATTCTTCACCTGCTTCGACAGGTCCGCGTTCAGCCGCTCCGCCAGTTCGCGCACATACGCCAGCTCGACCAAACCGCGCAGATGAGCCAGGTAGCTGAGATTTTGCTCCCCGGTCAGCTTGGGATAGAGCGCCAGTTCGCCGGGCAAAATCCCTGTGCGCTTGTGGATGGCCAGCATATCCTGGTGCGAATCCAGCCCAAAGATGAGTGCTTGGCCCGACGTGGGACGGATCAGATCAAGCAGCGTGCGAATCGTCGTGGACTTCCCTGCCCCGTTTGGCCCCAGGAAGCCGAACACTTCTCCCTCGGCTACGTTCAGGTCGAGATCAATGATCCCCCGCGACTGCCCGTAGGATTTTGTCAGCTTTTCCGTTTGAATGATCATACGCACTCCTCCATGACCCAACAGGCCATAGAACCCCTAGAATTAGGACACTAGAAATTATAATTTAGGCTGACCTAAAACAGCAAAGGATATCCTGGGACCAGAGGGGTGCGTCAGCTCGCGGAGATCGGGGAAACTTCCCAGTCATCAGGAAGCGACGCGGCTATCCTACCGGCCTGGTGCACACTTTGCCGTTTAGCAGGATCACTGGACAGATCGTCCATACAGCCTCGCCTCCTTTCGTAGTCCAATCGAATAAACTATACACTCGGTGTATAGTTTTGTCAATGCAGCCATGCATACGGGAAACGATCTCATCGTACATCCGTCTTGCAGCGACGATACCCCGCATTATTAGGGGATCGCAGGGTGGGCATGCAGGGGTATGATCGTCACAGGCAGAGGAATCGTTTGGTCGCGCAGGTATTCTTGCTTGTACCTTATCTTTTCTTTGCGTTCTTTGCGCCCTTTGCGGTGAAAATTGTTTTTGTTTTTCTTGTCTTTTCTCTTGTTTTTTCTTTGCGTTCTTTGCGCCCTTTGCGGCGAAAATTGTTTTTAGTTTTTCTTGTCTTTTCTCTTGTTTTTTCTTTGCGTTCTCCGCGCTCTCCGCGGTGAAAATTGTTTTTATGTTTTTCTTGTTTTTATACGTCAACCCGCCGCGATTCCGGCGGGACGGCGCTGGTCGGTTGTGGCTGATTTGGCGCTGTGATACACTTTTTTCAGACACGGAGAATTTCCGCTGCGTCACGAGTGAGCGCGAGGACTGTCATGGACGAGGTTCACCCATCTGAGGAACAACCGCTCGATCTCTCTGAAGCGCGCGCTGCCTACGAAAACGCCTTGAATACCCTGGAAGCTGCTTTGCCAGTTGAGGAAAGCAAGCCGGTGGTGATCGATCCGGCTGGTATTTCGTGGCTCCAGGTCCTGCTGCAACTCCTGCTCTATATTCCCCTGGCGATGCTGCGCGGCTTCCAGCACCTGGGACGCGATATCGGCAGTGCGTTTGGCGGCAGGATGGCGAATACGAAGGCGCGCCTGATCCGGATCACGCAGGGCCGCCCGGCGATTATCGGCGGCGCACGTGAAGATTCACAAAACCACCTGCGCATGGTGCTGCTCGAAACGTTGTGGGCACGCGATCATGTCCAGGAGGCGCTCGAAAAACGAAACGGCGCACCCTACCAGTTTAAGCGGGATGTGCTGGCCTATGTCATGGCGAACGAATCCCGCCTGGAACGACTGGGCCAGCAGGCGCTCGAAGCCGCCGATCTGGAAACCAGCGATCTGCGGGACGCCCAACCCACCATCCCGAACGCCGATCACTGGTGGTGGTATCTCAACTATCCCCGCGCCAAACGCGCCCGCCGCCTGAGCACACTCTGGTTTGTGCTGGCGATTGTCCCGGCGCTGGGAGCACTGACCCTGATCACCCTGCTGGCACAGCGGCTGGCGATCAATGGGCCGGACCTGCTCTCCGGCGCGTCGGTGGTGGCGCAGGTCGGGTTGGGCCTGGGCAGCATCCTGGCCGGGCGCGAATTGATGAACGATCTGATTCTCAGAGGGGCGCGCGTCTCGTGGCAGGGCCAGATCACGTTCCTGCTGGCGTCCCTGTTTCTGATCGTCATCGTGGTCTTTTATTTTCTGGCTCCCCCGGCGGCGGCGATGGTTTATAATGTCTTCGGGCAGCAGGCGATCAAATCGGGCAACGCGGCAGAAGCGGAACTCTACCTGGAATCGGCGGCCCGGCTGGACCCCGATCCCTACGCCGCGTCGCTGCTGGAAGTCGGCTGTTTGTACCAGACGCTTGGATCGCCAGACCGGGCGCAGAGTGTATTTGAGCGCGTTCTTGAGGCGGATTCCCGGCTGCTGGTAGCCCGCTACCATCTGGCTGAAATTTACGCGGACCGGGGCGATTATGACAAGGCGCTGCAACTCACCGAAGATGGGCTGAATCTGCTGGAAACGGCCCGCAACGAGATGATCGCGGGCAACAACGACTTTCTGCCGGGGATCAACACACCGACTGAGCTGGCCGATATCGAATACCTGATGCGCATTTCACGCGGGCGGGCTTACGTGGAAAGCGGCGCACCAGAGCAGGCCAAAGCGAATTTGCTGGAAGCGTCGGACATTTACGACGAGATTGAGACGCGGCAAGCGGGCAGCGCCGTTCCGCGCCGCAGTTCGGGCGTTACCCCACAGGATCGGACCAAATCGGCGTGCGGCCCGCACGATAACCTGGAACCGTTTATCCTGACAACGGGCGTGAATCTGCATTACCATCTGGCGCGCACCTATGATGCGCTCTGCGATGACGATACGACGGTTAACGCGGCTATGCGGGAATGGCGGCTGGTTCGCAGCGGCGTGACCAGCAACAGCCGCCAGGAAGCATGGCGTGATGACGCCTCGCGGCGGCTGTCGTCGGGGCTGACCTGCCGCGATACCTATGGGGTAGCAGGACAGCCGGTTTCGCCCGCGCCCGCCGGGGGATAAGCCCCTCCCCATTTCATGGAGAGGGAATTGCATGAGTATGTAGGCGTGTATGGTTATACGCCCTATGAGAAACGTAGTGACCCAGTTCTGCCGGTTCGCCCGGCTGTAGCACGACGAAAATGGAGCACATCCATGCGCACAACTAAACCTTTGATCCTGCTGATGACCCTGGTCCTCATAACCGCGGGCGCGCTTCCCGTTTCTGCCATTGGCGGAACTGCTCAAGGCAGCAGCCCCACACCTGCCCATCTGGTGCTGAGCATCGACGATGGGACCGATGCCCAACTGAACCGCATGGATTGGGACGTTAACGCCTGGTCCCCGGTCTTTCCGGGAACGGCGCTCCGCTCCGGCGACTATATCGAACTGTCCGCCTCGACAGCGGCAGTCGTGTTATGCACCGATCTCACCCTGCTGACCCAGCGCGGCAGCGAGGCGGCCCAATGCGATCCGTATCCTTATGACACGTTCTTTGTGTTCCTGGATGATCCTGCATGGTCGCCCGATAACGAAGCGTCGCAGATCCTGGTTCAAAGCACGGACTTTCCGCCTGAGGTGACCAATCCCAGCGCTCTGCCGCTGGTGCAGTTGTCGGACAGCCAACGCAGCACCATCGAGGGCCAGATCAGCCAGATCAACGGCCTGGGCCTGCCCGATGATGCCGCCGCCTTTGCCGCTGCCAGCCTGTACCGGGGCCAGGGGCTGATCCTGGACGCGATTCAAACGCTGACGACACTGCCAGACATCGAATGCACGGATCGCCGCACGACGGTCAGCGATCCGCCCACCGATGCGCGCCCGCTCGTCAAATCGCCGCTGCTGTACCTGCGCCTTGGCGAACTGTTCCAGATTGTCGGGCAAAACGAAGATGCCCAACGCTATTACCTCTGCGCGTCCGATCTGGCGGAACGGCTGAACGATCCGGCAGACGCGGCGCTGGCCTATGCGCGGCAGGCGAACATTGCCGACCCTGCGAACGCGGTTGGACTCTACCAACTGTCGATTGATCGTTATACCGCGCTCGGCGCAGCAGAAGATGCCAGTGCCATGTTAGAATTGTGTGGTTCGCGGAGCTGCACCCAGTAGGAGGGAAGCCGTGTCTAGCTTTATAGCCAATCTGCGGTTGGTGATTTTCATCGTCGTCGTGATTGTGTTTATCGTCTTTTTGCTGCAAAACACCGGGGATACCCCGATCAAGTTCCTGGTCTTTGATGGCAACGTGCCGAGCGTCGTGCTGATCCTGGTCACGACCCTGAGCGGCTTCATCGCCGGGTACTTTATGGGCAGCACATCGGTGCGCCGCCGCAAAGCGAAGGAACCGGAAGCACCAAAAGACGATATGACCAAATCGCTGGGGTAACGGACCGCCGGAGGTCAAAACAATCCGGCCAGGAACAACAAAAAAGCCCGCTAAAGGGACTCTTTCCAGCCTCTTTAGCGGACTTTTGTTTTCTCTGCCAGCCGCCGCGCCCCTAGTTGTTGTAATAGGTGATCAGCGCCGTACCGATCCCCTCCAGGCAGGGCGTGAGATCGTACCAGCGCGTCCCGGCCCCAAAACTCCACTCGTTGTAGCCGCGCACGTAGGGATCCTGCTCAAGCTGGTAGGTGTACTGCACGACATCCCGCACCACGAGATCGCAGGGCGGCATATTGAGGAAGCCGCCGCCGCCGATCCCGGCCTCCGTCAGGTAAAACGGGATATTTTTGACTTCGGGTAGGGCCGAGACCAGAGCCGCATATAACTGCCGGTGGCGAAGCGTCATCCAGGGGTCCGCCTCCGAAAGCCCCACACCGTCTTCAAAGCTGTAGCCGTGCATGGCGATGCCATGATACTGCCCAGGGCGGCATGGGTTTTGCAGGGCAAATTCGACGGCGGGCAGAATCTTGATGAAATCTTCGGCGGCAGGCTGCCCCGCTGTGAAGGAATAAAGCAGCAGGCAGCGCCCCTGCTGGTTAGCCAGCTTCATCGCTTCAATCGAGAATTGAGTTTGGCGCTCGATGCTCCCGCCGCACTCATTCATGAGTTCGTAATAATCGGCGTTGATCGCCGCCCATGCCTGTTGCAGGCTGTCCATCCACTGCTGAGCGAGAACCGCCAGATCGGGCGCGGTGTCCAGGTCTGTCGGGCAGTCAATTTCCCCATTGGATGTATAGAGTGAGCGGTAAATAATCGTCGTCTGGGGCGAAATCTGCTTGACCTGATCGAGCAGTCCTTCCGTCCCATTCAGCCCCTTTACCGTCGCAAGCGGAGTCCCGTTATCAGCCAGACGTTGGGCGACGCTCAGTACATCGGGCGCGCCCGTTGTGTTGACCAGATGCAGGCCAAAAACGGTGGTTCGCGGCAGGCGTCCTTCCAAAATGGCACAGGGGCGCGTGTCCTGTAGCATCGCGCCGCTGGACAGAAGTCAGCCAGCCCTGGTCGGTGGATACCCAGCCATCGGGCCGCACTTCGCTTACCACGAACTGGTTCAGATAGGAAGCGGTTCCGGTGGGCTGAGAGAGCGCGTCCGGCGTGCCATACAACGCCACCTGGGGTTGGGTCACCACCACCTGGCAGGGCGGCCTCCGCACATCGACAGGCATTGGCGTCGCCACAACAGGCGGGGTGTAACCGGGACCAATAATCGAGCCAAAGCCGGGCGTGGGGGTCACCTGAAAAAGGCCGCTGGCCCTTGACCATGCATGGCTGAGTAGCAGCGCGGCCAGCACCAGCGTTGCCGTGAGTATGAGAATCAGTTTGAATTGTCGCATAGGTTTTATTGTAGCTTTGGGAGCATGAATGTCAAACGGGTTGCTCTCTGCGGAAGCTCTATGATATGCTCCGAATGGACTTATGGCTGATCGAGGGGATATCATGGCCAGACTGGATAAGCTTACGGTTGCCATTTTTGCGATTGCCTTCTTCCTCTGCTGGGTGGCCTGGATGCGCTTCTTTTATGTCGCCGCAACCAATCCATCCCCGGCGCGTTATACCGAATTGGTGCAGCAAGGCGAAAAACTCGATCCCTTCCGCCAGACCTGCACCGGACCTGCCTTTGTTGATCAGGAAGATGTCATCTGGCGCTACTGCAACTATGAAGAAGGCGCGGATGCAGCCTGGGGTATGACTCGCTTTGACCTGGACAAGAGCAAAGCGCGGCTCGATTGGCCCCTGCCCGAAACACCTGACACGCAGATTCAGGCGCTGGCTCGTTCCGATTCCGGCGATCTGGCGGTCGCCTGGGGCAGCCCCGACGTCCACGCGATCTACCGCCTGAACGAGTCCGGCGGCGTGGAGACGATCCCCCTACCCGCCGCGGGTCAGATCGTAGGATTTGCCTGGAATGGAGATGCACTCAATCTGCTAGCCGTAAGCGAAGCTGGTCCGGCGCTCCACGTTTATGGGGATGGCGCATGGAACGATCCGATCCCTATCCCCCGCCCGGCGATATGCAGCGAAGCGGCTGTCTGTTCGCTCCAGCTTGCCAACCAGCAGTCGGATGGCTGGTGGCTGCTCTACGCGGTGCTGCCCGGCGTGGCGGACGAGGGGGTCACACTCCTGGCCTCCGATCAGAGCGGCGCTGCTGGACCTGTCGGCACGATTCCCATCAGCGATCTATCTGAAGGGCAGGTTGTTCGCGGCGATGCCGGGACAGTTACCGGGCTGGGCACTCTCTTTGATCGATCTCCTGGCGGTGCGCTCAACTGGGGATTGAATGGCGCGCCCTACCAGTGGCAAAACGGGCAGATCACCCGCCTCGAAACGCCCGCCCTGGCGGATCCGCAGAGTTTTTATGCCTCCGATTACGTCATTCAGCCCAGCGGCCTGGAATGGATACCCGGCGTGAGCTTCCCGCAGCGCGCGTGGCAGTTGGATGATCGCTGGCTGACGCTCCGCCGCACTGAAGACGGCATGGCGGTGAGCGAACTGGGCGGCAAGCTGCGCAAAACACTGACTACCGACACGAGTTTTCTGGATCGGCGCGGCACCCAGACCGAACTGCTGCCCGCTGCAAGCGGCGGCTACTGGGTGATGGGCCAGCATGGCATGTTTATCAAAGTCAGCGACTCGCTGGAACGCGCCGATACGATGAACGTATTCGAGCGAGTCGTCCGTACCTTCGAGAATTTTGGGGAATTGAGCGTCTATAACGATGATTTTTACCGGGAACAGCGCGCCCTGAAGATGATCGCCTTTCCGCTGGTGCTGCTCTCGCTCCCGGCGGGTTATCTGCTGGTCTTCTTCGTGCGGCAGGCGCGGAAAAACACGCGGGCCTGGATCAACCTGCTGGTGCGTGTCTCAGCCATCTACCTCATGCTCGTCACAATCTTTATGTGGTGGTTCTGGGAGACGATGAATACATTCTAGAGTGAGTTTTGCTCTTTTTTCTCTCTTAGAGGCGGCTTTTCGTGCTGATGCTTGTACTTGCGGCTTTTCGCCTGCGTCTACTGGCGGCTCAGATACTTGGAGCCGTGGTCTGATTTGCCGCCTTAGAACATCTGTGCTATCTTTTTATTGACCATAAATCGCCAGATGTTGAAGGAGCTTGATCATGAGAAAAGTTATTGTACTCGAATTTATCACCCTTGATGGTGTCATACAAGCCGGAGGCGGGCCAGAGGAAGATACCAGTGGCGGCTTCGCGTATGGCGGGTGGCAAGCTCCCTATTCCGACGATGTTATTGGAACCGTCATGAATAAGCAGATGAACATGCCGTTTGATCTGTTGTTAGGGCGCAAAACCTTTGAAATATGGGCACCGTACTGGCCGCACCATGCGGACATATGGCCGGGTGTTATGACGGCGACCAAGTACGTCGCCTCGAATACCATGACTTCTCACGAATGGCAGCCCTCCGTGTTTTTAAGCGGAGACATTGCGGAAAAAGTCAGCAAACTCAAGCAACAGTCGGGGCCGGATTTGCACGTTTACGGAAGTGCAAATCTCCTTCAGACGCTGATGAAGCATGATTTGGTCGATGAGTTCTGGCTAAAGATCTATCCGCTGACGTTGGGCAGTGGAAAACGGTTGTTTGCCGAGGGCACCATCCCGGCGGCGTTTAAGGTGACAGAGAGCAAAGTCTCCCCAAATGGCATCATTATCGTGAATTACGAGCGTGCAGGCGCGATTACAACCGGAAGCTATTGAATATTCGTGCCGTGTCGGGCCTCTGAAGGAGAAGCCGAGGCCCAACGGAGCGAATGCCGCCTTTGATCACATCGAAAATAGATTACTTACCATACACGTTCTCAGATCGTCTTCAAACGTTCGCTGATGCGCGCCCGCAGCTCCGGGTAGACATTCACGCCGAAGCGCTCACCCAACTGATCCAGCAGTTCACCGCCCCATGTCCACGCCTGGAAGTACGCCCATTCCAGCGGCTCGTTATCCAGCACCGCCGTGCAGGACCGGAAGCGGGAGTAGGCGTCTGGCGATAGATCCTGTTCCAGCCCCTTGGACGGCGTGAGATAGTTGGCGGTTTTGCCTTCCGCCAGCCGGGCCAACTTTAACAACTGGCGCTGAACCGCCCCCAGCAGTTCCAGGGCGCGGGCATATTCACCCCGGTGCAGCACATTGAGGCCGAACCACGTCCAGTTCAAAAAACAGTTCACCGTAAACTGCACACCGTTTGCATCGCCGGGATCGAGCGGCGGGCCGATGATCGGCTGGAGATAGGGTCTTAGCTGGCCCGTTTTATCCACCAGCAGCGTGCTTTCCAGCGTCGGAAACGTGATCACGCCGCGCCAGGACTCGGCAATCGTCATCTCCGAGACGCGGTGAAAATGAAATTCGCCCCGGATCAGGTTGTCGAAAATGGCCGTCGTGACGCCAAATTCGTTGACAAAGAGCAGTTCAACAGGCGCGATCTGTTCCAGCCAGGTACGGTGATCCACACTCTCGAACGCGGCATTTTCAAAGAAGAGGAGGAATTCGATATCGGAGAAGGCATCCCCTTCCCCCCGCGTGAAGGAGCCATACATCATCGCGGCGTTAACACGGCTGTCGTCGCGGCACAGCGTGCGCACGCGCTCGATCATCTGTTCCTGAACTAACATGGCAGCGGCCTCGTTTCGCTGGGAGATCATACACAATCCCCATTATAACGGGCCGCCCGATCACGGCAAGCGCCTACTCAATGCCCGTCCATTCATAGGGGACGGCAGTCATGCGGTATTCGCGCAGCGCCACGATCCGATCCCCACGGAAGTGCGCCACACTTGCCCCATCGAACTGGTACTGGATGCCATCAACCGTGCAGGTGAACTCCCACTCGAAGGCCGCCATATCGCCCTCAAATACGAAAGAAGAGAGCGTCCAGTGATCCACCCGGCTTCCCGGTGCGAACCACGTTTCGACCCAGCGCCGGACATGATCCACGCCGCGATAGGTCGGGCCATGCGATTCGATGATCAGACAGTCAGGGTCCAGTGTATCGAGAATCTGCGGCAAATTGCCCGCGATCCATCCCTCCATATAACCGTGAATCAAGCGGCTGGCTCGTTCTCGTTCCATCCCGTTCAGGCTCCTTTGTCCAACAGCATGCGGATGCGCAGCGCGATAACCGCCGGATCGGTATTGTACGGGAAAACAATCGCCAGTTTGCCATCGGGATCAACGACAAACGACGATGCCGTGTGATCAACCGTGTAATCATCACCCGGACCAGCGCCGCCACCAAAAGAGCAGGCAGACTGCGCACTATTCCTCCGGTGCCTGGACAGGCGCGTCCAGATTATAGCAACCTCGCCGCACCATTTTAACTATAATCTCTCATAGGAATCTTGCGTATTTCTAAACAAATACTTATCTGATTTATGTATCCTTTATTTGAGAATATGCATCTAAGGTGTGATGGGATACACGCAAACACAAGGAGCAAGGATACATGTCCAGTAATGGAAAACTGCACAGCAACGGGAACAATGTCCCCCTCCCCGATTACGATCCGTTCGAGGAACTCAACTCGGAGGGCGGCATCGAGGAAGCAGTTCGCAAAATCCTGCTCCACGTCGGGGAAGACCCGAACCGGGATGGCCTGCTCAAGACACCGCACCGTGTCGCGAAGATGTACGGCGAACTGCTCGAAGGGTACCATCAGAACCTGGAAGCGGTCATCAACGGGGCGCTCTTTGACGTGGAATACGGCGAAGGCGAGATGGTGATGGTCGCCAATATTGATTATGCGTCGATGTGCGAGCACCACATGCTGCCATTCGTCGGGAAAGTGCATGTCGCTTACATCCCGTGCAAGCAGGTCGTTGGCCTGAGCAAGATTCCGCGCATTGTCGATATGTTTGCCCGCCGCCTGCAAATTCAGGAGCGGCTGACCAACGAAATCGCGGACGCCATTGAGGAAGCGCTCGATCCTATGGGCGTGATGGTCATGGTCGAAGGCCAGCACAGTTGCGCGTCACTGCGCGGCGTCAAAAAGCATGATGTGAATATGGTCACGACCGCCCGGCGCGGCGAGTTCCGCACCAATCCAGCCCTGCGCGACGAGTTTTACCGCCTGTTAAACCGGTAAATCTCACAGAGACAAAAAAAGCGAAGACGGCGCACAGAATCGTAGGGGTAGGGCTTGCCCTACCCGATTCGTGTCAACTTAAGCACGGGAACGCTCTTTTCTAAATCGTTTTCCCCTTCCCCCCGTTATTTTTACGTGCCGAACTTGTTCGGACGGGATGGGGCAGGGGATGAGGGCCTGCGCCCGCTATCCACAACGTCTATTTCTTAACTTGACGTTTATTGGGTAGGGCCAAGCGTAGCCACCCTACTCACAAGGATGCACAGGCGAGGGTAGCTTCGCCCCTTGGTGGTGACGTCTTTTCTCAGGAGGGGGATCAGATCATGGAGCTTCGAGGCAAAGTAGCGCTGGTGAGCGGCGGGGCGCACCGTGTCGGCAAGGCGATTGCGCTGGCCCTGGCCCATGAAGGCGCGCACGTGGTCGTCCACTATGGCGGATCGGCGGAAGCAGCCAGCCAGACCAGCAACGAGATCGCGACGCTCGGCGTCGAAGCCATGCCCATCCAGGCCGATCTGCACGATCCGGCCCAGATCGAAGCGCTGTTCCAACAGGTGCGCGATCACTTTGGGAGGCTGGATGTGCTGGTCAACAGCGCCTCGAACTTCATCAAAGAGCCGTTTGACCAGATCAGCACGGAAAGCTGGCAAGAGGCGCTTGACGTCAACCTGACTGCGCCCTTCCTGATGATCCAGCAGGCTGCCCGCCTGATGCGCGCTGTTGAGCGCGATGCCGGGGAACCCGCCGCGATCATCAACATTTCCGATCTGGCGGGCCTGAACCCCTGGCACAACTTTGTCCAGCACGGCGTCAGCAAAGCGGGACTGCTCCACCTGACGCGTATCACCGCTTATGAGCTTGCGCCCGGCATCCGGGTGAACGCGATTATCCCCGGCGCGATTTTGCCCCCAGCGAACATGGACAGCGAACGCTGGAACAGCATGGGCGATGCCGTGCCGCTCAAACGCACCGGAAATCCAGGATTTATCCAACAGACGGTCATCTTTTTGGCGAAGAATGACTTCATTACCGGGGCGGTAATCCCGGTTGATGGCGGCGAACACCTGATCGGCGCGCGGCCTTATTGAGGATTATTGGATGCGCCGCCACGTCCCGCCTATCCCAGGCCGGGATGAAGGCGCTTCAAGCCGGAACACACCGCCGTCTGTCGTTCCCAGGTAGACGACAATGCCGCTGGCAGCGATGCTGCTTTGATAGCTGACTTCTTCCGTGTGCAGGATCTCGACGGGACAGCCGATAACTTCATCGGCGGAACCTGAATAGGACATGGCCTCGCTAAACCCGAGAACCGTTTCAATAGCACAGGCCGCAATTCGGTCAGTAGATTTGGTAAAATCGGCAACGATATCCTCGTAGGTGCCATCATGATGCAGCACGAAATAGTGTCCCTGGGCGGCGTCCATACCGATCAGCACACCTTCTCCGAACCGCTGGATGAATCCCTCGAACTGGTCGGCTCCCGATATTGGGCAATCCCCAGGCAAAGCGTGTTCGTTTCCAAAAAACCAGTCAGGACCGCAATCACTTTCCTGCGTAGGTCCGCTCACGAGCGCCTCAGCATCATGGGTTGGCACGCCGTCGGACGCGTGCGTTTCAGGTTCCTTGGAGGAACGATTTTGCAGCACCAGCAGCACAGCGATCACCAGGGCCGCCACAATGCCCGCGCCAAACAGGAGCGTGATCAGCCGCCGCGTTGGCCTGAAATGGGGAGTGGAGGCAGGCTGTGTAATTTCTTTCGCTTCCGGCGCAGTGACGTTCGCGCCGGGGCTTGGTTTGCGCGGCGCGACTTCTGCCAGTTCATCCAAAAAGGCGTCCGGGGGCAGCGATTCGTCGCTGACATTCACGTATTGAACGGACACGTAGCGGAAGAAGACATCGCCCGCCAGCAGCAGCGGAAATACTCTTTTCCCCTGCTGGGTGGCATATTCGCATTCGGTTTTGACCCAGCGGCTTTCTCGCGAATCGGGAGTCATGATCACGATGAAGGCCGCGCAGTCCTCAATGGCCTTCTGAATGACATCGGCCCACAGAGAACCATAGTCAATACGGTCATCGATCCACACGTCAAAACCAGACGCGATCAGATGATCGGCCAGACTGCGCGCGTATTGTTTGTTCCGTTTACTGTAGCTGATAAAAATGTGGGCGGTCACAGTTGTTGGCTCATTAAGCGTAAAATGGAATATACAAATGACTGAGATAAGTGCCAACTGAGGTTTCCTTGCTCAGACTGTGCAACCCGCGTAAAATGGATGGTATCGTGCTGCCGGGAACGGAGGTACGCCTATGCCTGTCGAAGACAAAATCATCATCAAGGACCTGCTGCTGCGCGGAATCATCGGTCTGAATGACTGGGAACGCGAAAAGGCGCAGGATATCCTGATCAATCTGACTCTCTATTGCGACATGCGCGCCGCCGGAGAATCGGACAGCCCCGACGATATCCTGAACTACCGGACGATCACCAAAGCCATCATTGCCTATGTCGAGTTGTCCCAGCACTATCTGGTAGAAGCCTTAGCTGCCGCCATCGCCCGCATCTGCGTCGTCGATCATGACGCGACAAAAGTGATCGTGCGCGTCGAAAAACCGGGTGCCTTGCGTTTTGCTCAGTCGGTTGGGGTGGAAATTGAGCGAGAACGAGCCGATTTTAAACGTTAGCCCAATCATTGTGGCCCTGGGTTCCAATATTGAACCAGAGCGCCACCTCCTGCAAGCGGTTCAGATGCTGGCCGCCCACGTTCACATCCGGGCAGCCTCGCGCGTTTATGAATCCGATCCGGTGGATGCCAGCGGCAGTACGGTGACCACGCAGGGCTATTTTTTGAATGCAGCGCTGTGGATCGAAACGCCGCTGCGCCCATCAGTCCTGAAATATGATGTCCTGCGATCCATCGAGGCCAGCCTGGGCCGCGTGCGCACCGAAGATAAGTATGCGGCGCGGACCATTGATCTGGATCTGGTCCTCTACGGCAATCTGATTATCGAGCGCTCCCATCCCAATCTGCTGCTGCCCGATCCAGACACGCTGAAGCGCCCCTATATCGCCCTGCCTCTGGCCGATCTCGCCCCGGACTTTGTCCATCCGTTGATCGACGTGCCGTTGGCGGCCATTGCAGCCCGCTTTGCCTGGGAGCCAACAATCCGCATCCGAGAGGACATTCACCTCTTGCCCTGAAATTTGCATCCTGCCTTGAACCCATTCAGAATAACCCTATCGTGCCGGATGAATATCGGGAGAGCCGCATGACTGGCAGCTTGTTGGTGATCTATGTCGCCCTGTGGACACTGCTTGGAGCGATTGTTACGCCTGTTCTGTTCCGCAGCCGGGGCATCGACAGCCGGTTAGGACTCCTGGTGGGCCTGATCGCCGGGTTGATCGGACAGCTCACCGCGCTCGGCCCGATCTGGCTCCTGGTGGGCATAGGACGCACCGCTACCTTCCCCTGCCCAAACTGCGGACAACGAATGCCGCGCAGCGCCGCCACCTGCTCAAACTGTGGATACCAGAAAGAGGAAAGGTATGATCGACCTCCAGAAATTTCGTGAAGGCGCGTTCAAACAGGATCGCATCGGATACGCGCTCCGAGGCGAAAACCCGACCCTGATCACGCGTTTGAACAGTGGATTTGTCTTTCTCATGGATATCCAGTTCTTGCCCGGATGGAGCATTTTGACGGCTTATCCCCAGGTGTTCGATCTTCACCATCTGCCATTCGATAAGCGAAACGAGTTTTTGACCGACATGCAGATTTTGGGAGAAGCAATTGAGGCGGTCACCAACCCGGTGCGCATGAACTATTCGATTCTGGGCAATACCGATCACTACCTGCACGCCCATGTCTGCCCTCGTTATGTCTGGGAAGACCCGGACCGCCTGCGTAAACCAGCGTGGTCCTACCCCGACCCGTTCTGGCAGAGTCCGGAGTATACAATTAATGAAAGTCATGTTGAATTAGCCGAGAAGTTGAGGATCAAGCTGGACGACCTGCGAACTCGCTATTCTCGTTGAGCCAGACTTGTGCGTAAACAGGGGGTCATGCTATAGTCGCTCAGTGGGCAGCACACTGCCCTCGAAAAATCACGCTTCCACAACAAGGAGGAACGTGTCCTATGAGTGAAGAAAATGATCGTCTGGAACCCGAAACAGGATCGACCCCCGGACCTGACGGTGAGCCTGCGCCCAGCCCTGCCGCGCCTGAGCCTGCCGCAAAACCTCCACGCAAGGCGCGTAACGCCGCAGCGGTTCCCCCGCTTTCTAGCAGCGAGCCTGCTGAGCCTTCTGCGCCTGCTGCGCAAGCTGCGCCAGCACCTGACGACCCGACGCCACCATCAGGCGTGTCAGCTCCCCTGCCCAGCCCCAGCCCCTTTGGGCCGCCAGCGGGCCAACAGCCACCCATCGCCGTATGGGCCGGGCCAACAACTGCCATCCGTGGCTCCCTTTGAGCCAACGCAGCCCGTGCCAAAGCGCGGTCGCAGCATGCCTAAGGTGAGCGCGCCCAAGGTCAAAATGCCTAAGATGTCGATGCCCGATATGCGCTTTGATGTCAACACAGCAGAAATCAACCGCCGCGTCCAGACGGGCCTGAATCGTGCTGGAATTGATACTGGTGTTGCCAGCAAAGTGCTTTTTGTCGCGCTGCTGACGGGACTGCTCGGCGGATTTTTCAGCCTGCTTTCTGCTGACCATGTGCTGCTCTTTGGCGGGCTGGTCGCCGCGATGAACGGGATTGGCTACGCTATTTTCAAGCGCGAGGAAGACCTCGCCGGGCTGCTGGTCGCCATGATCGCCGGGATGACCGCCATCCTGTTCTGGTTCATCATGACCGCCATCGTGGACCGGCTGGACGGGGCCAATCTGAACCTGTTCCAGGCGCTGTTCGTCGGGCTGACGTTCGGCGGGTTAGGCTTCTCCTGGATCGCCCTGCTCGATTACCTGCGCGAACGGTTTGTGCCCAAAGCAGGATAAACCTCCGATACTAAGGGCGGGCCGATCCAATCCCCCGCCCTCTTGCACCTATCATTGCAGCAAAATCTGGTCAGATGACCTGTCTTGAATGAGTGAAAGGACTGCTGAAGATGAGCGCTGCTAAGGTCACACACTTTACGGATGTGCCCGCCCAGGTGTATGGGGAAACCGCGCCAGGAACGTCGATCCGCTGGCTGATCGATGAGGAGCACGACGGCGCGCCCGTCTACGCCCTGCGTATGATCGAGATCGAGCCGGGCGGGCACACGCCTCTGCACGCCCATCCCTATGAGCACGAGAATTTTGTCGTGGAGGGCGAGGGCCGCGTTTGTATGAATGGAACGTGGCACGCGCTTAAACCCGGTGATATCGCCCTGGTGCCGGGCAATATGGAACATACCTACGAAAACACGGGCGCTGTTACCTTCAAATTCCTGTGCGGGATTCCCGTTAAGAAGCTTCAGCCGTCGGAATAACGGCCCAATCCGCCCCTCTCCAGCGCAGCCTGGAGAGGGGAACACGAACTTGTTCGGGCGGGGTGAGGTGGTGAGGTTACACCAGCGCCGCTTAGATAAGCGCCGCCACGCAGATCGCCAGCAGGACAATACTCAGGTAAATATTCGATACCTTAAAAACGTTCATCGCCTGCTTGCCCGTATATTCCCGGATCAGGCGGATCGATTCACGGGCCAGCCACAGTGTCACCAACAGGACCGGGATCAGATAGACCAGGCCCATCGCGCTGTGCAGGGCCAGCAGCAGGCCGAGAATCGCTGTTGCCGCCATGTGCACCAGCATCCAGAAGATCGCCTTCCCCGGAGACAAGACGACCGGGAGCATCGGCACGCCCGCCCGCTGGTAATCGCTGCGGTAGGCCAGGGCCAGACTCCAGAAGTGGGTTGGGGACCACGTAAAAAGCAGCAGCGAGAGAATCAACACGCCGGGATCGGTCCACTGGTGAACCGCCGCCCCGCCGCTGAGTACGGCAGCGCTGCCCGCCGCCCCGCCGATCACCACGTTGAGCACGCTGCGCGGCTTCAGCCAGATCGTATAAATGCCCACATAAATAAACGCCCCAAGCCCCAAAAAGAAGGCCAGCGCGGGATTGCCAACCGCCAGCGCGATCCCCAACGACAGCAGGATCAGGCCAACCGCAATGATCAAAACCAGCGCCGCGTTTACGTCGCCGGTCACCAGCGGGCGGCGGCTGGTGCGCTTCATGGCGCTGTCTTTATACCGTTCCAGGTATTGGTTGATGGCGGATGCGCCTGCCGCCGACATGGTTCCCGTCAGCAGCAGCACAATCAGATCGCTGAGGGCGGGCGCGCCACCACTGCCGATCATCGCGCCTCCCACCGCCGCAAAAAGCAGCAGCGAAACCACGCGCAATTTGAATAAAACCACAATGGTCGATACTAAACCGGGGCGAGTCCGCGCGCGCGCAACAACCGCCGCCGAACTCTGCACCAGACGGAGTAAAAGCCATAATCGTCTCCACTGAACCCAGGCGGACACATACCTAAGATTATAGATGCAGTGCTGGGCAAAGCGTGACAAAAAACACAATTCTATTGAGGTTTATATAGTTTTACTTGCAGGCCCCCAGATGCACCCGCGCGATGATCATCTCGTTGCCGCGCACGCGCGTGCTGGGCAGAACGGCAATTTCCTCACTGCAAATGCTCACCAGACGATCCAGAAACGGCTTATAACCCCGGATAACCAGCACCACCCACTCACCCGGCGGCACATCATGGCCCAGGTGATCGTACAGGTCGTCAATGAGGTGATCGAGGCGCAGACAGGTGATCGGCTGCTCGGAGTAAAAATACAGCAGGTGACAGACATTCCAGGTGGCAAAGATAGCCTGCGGGGCCGGGTTCAGGTTATTCAGGATGTTCGCCCCGTCGCGCACCACGTCATCCGCAGAGAGGAAGCCGCTGATATTCTCGATATAGTTCGTCCGGTGAAAGTCGTCTTTAAGGGCCAGCGGTTCATTCAGATCGTCGTTGGCGAACGGGACAACGAACGTGATCAGCCACGCGCCGACCGCCGCCGCGCTGCCGATCCGCGCCGCGCCGCTCAGAAGCGACCTGAGCCGCAGCGGGCGAATGTGGCCCAGACGCCATGCGCCCACCAGCGCCGCGCCCAGGATCAGGGCGGTTGGGGCCGCGGCGGGCATCATATAACGCGCCGTAACCAGCCGCGCCTGGCTGAGCACCAACCCGGTCACGACAGCCATCCACACGAACAGGTAGAGCGTACCCCGCCATTCCTGGCGCTTGACCAGGATTACGCGCACGATCAAAAAGACCGCCGCCAGACGCAGCGCGATCCACAGGCCAGGGCTGGTGAAATCCAGGACAAACGGCTCGACCTGCTTCCAATAATCCTCCGCTGAATAGGTTCCGGTGTCGTCCTTCGCGTTGGACCGCAGGTTATAATCGTTGACCAGCACATAGGGGTTATCGCTGTGCCGCGCCAAATACGCCGGAACGAGCATGGGCGACCACAGGATCAGGACGAGACCAGCCGCAACGATCAGAGGCGGGGCAATCTCCTCCAGCCGCTTGAGGAACTGGCTCCACCATCCAGCACGCCGCCAGGGGGTGAAGATCAGCGCCGCGCTCACGGGCAGGATGGGCAGCAGAACCATCGACAGTTTGGCCATCGATCCGAGCGCCAGCAGCACGCCGATCACCACGCCCTGCCGCCACGTAGGGCGTCTGGCGAAGATCAGGCTCTGCCATGCCACCAGACAGGCGAATCCCGACGCGAACGGATCGGCCATGCCCATCCGTTCATAAAAAAAGGCCAGCGGCAGCACGGCATAAAGTCCCAGCGCTGCGAGTCCCGCCGGGGTACCAAAGAGCCTGCGCCCTACCGCGTAGATCGCCGCGCCGCTGACCAGCGACCAGAGCGCCATCCCGTTGCGCGCCGTGTGCAGATAGGTCGTTGGTTCCGACTCAAACAGGCCGAGCCAGTAATAGAGCAGCACCTTGCCATGCGAGAATCGCCCCGGATTCTGATCGAAGTCCCAGGCGAACGATGCGCGCACGATGTGGAACCCTTCGTCAATATAAGGTTCCTGGATATCGGTGTGATAGACGCGAATGACAAATTGGAGCAGGAGCAGCGCTACGACCAGCGCCAGATGTGCGTGTTTCATGGAGTGCCCTGTAACAGGTAGGGGCGTATGGTTTACGCCCAGCAATGCGCCCGTTATTCTAGTGCCGTTCTGGTCCTGAAGCTATGGGGAATGTCGCACAAGCGAGAAGCGAATGACAACGATGCTGGCTGGTTATGTTAAAATCAACAGTAGGGCTACAAAAAGATAGGTAGGTTCGGCATAGAGCTAAAGGAAAACAGCCATGAAGCTGCTGCACATCATTGCCACGCCCCGCAAACACGAGTCCCATACGCTGCAAATTGCAGATGCGTTCCTCGAAAGTATGTTGACCCGATATCCCGATTTGAATGTCGAAGTCCTGGACCTGTTTAGTCGGGATTTACCGGCTATGGATGGTATCAATATCGAATCGAAGTACTCCCTGATGTTTGGCCAACCCATCGATAAACACCACCAGGAATCATGGAAATCCATTGAGATTCTGATTGAACACTTCCTATCGGCGGATATTTATCTGATGTCAGTGCCTATGTGGAACTTCAGTATTCCTTACCCGTTGAAGTATTATATCGATGCCATTGTCCAGCCGGGTTATTTGTTCAAACTGACTGATGGGCGGGCTATCGGCCTGGTTCTCAACAAGAAAATGGTTTGCATCACGAGTCGGGGTTCAGACTATGCGGCGGGCACGCCATACCACGCTTTTGATTTTCAAGAACCCTATCTGCGAGCGATTTTTGGCTTTGTTGGGATCACCGATATGCATTTTATCAATGCTCAACCGATGGACTGGGGGCCAGAACTGCGTGCTGCGTCGTTCACCGCCAGCATTAAGGAGGCGCGTGAACTGGTAGCTAATTTTGACCTGAGCGCCATTAAAGCCGCTGCGGTCAATCCGCCTGGGTTGAAAGCCACTCCTATTTAAGGACATTCGATCCTTAGGCCTAAGTCCCTTCTCCCGTGCACGTTACGCATGTTCGGGAGAAGGGATTTCAACAACCTCACTCCCCTATCGGCAGACCGAGACGAGCACGCACCTGCCGTGTTTCCAGCGCCACCGCACTGAGTCCCGCCAGCAGCGCGATCAGCCCATAAAATACCTGCTGCCCGGTGTTGTAGGCTTTTTCCAACTCACTGACTAACTGGTCGGCAACGCTGCTGTCGCCATAGCCGCTCCACGCATCCCGCCAGTTGCCACTGCTAGCCGATTCCCACATGAACGGATAGAGAAACAACAGCAGGGCCAGGACCGCGAGGATGATCGCCGTCTTCCGGTGCGAGAGAGTTCCCAGGAAAGGAATCCGCCCAAACGTGTAGTGCAAGGACAACACGCCGAGCACAACCGCGCCAAGCGGTATAACGATCAGCCAGCGATCCATGCCGCGCACATCGCCAAACCCACCCGTCGCGTTCTCGTCGGAAAAATCGAGCGTAAACTTTTCGCCGTGGCTGGTTCCCTTCCAGATATCCCAGGCAGTCAATTTTTCATAGCCGCCTTTCAGGTCCATCCAACTGGCTGAAAAGAAACCATAAAACATCAAAATCGCCATCAGGCAGATAATCCCGCCCACTATCCGGCGCACGAGATTGAGGGACAGTGGAAAAGCACGTGTGGCGGTTGGTCGCTGTGCCCATACCGCGCCGCCCCCTCCACCCTGCCCAATAGTCCCGCGCGGCTGGTCAAAAGCGGGCGGCGGGATGTTCGCTGGGGCACTTGGGCGCATGGGAGCGCGTGCCGCAGCCGGAGCGGGCGCTTCTGGCGGAGCGCTTGCCGCAGGCAGAGGAGCCGCCCGGATCGGAGCTTCAAGGGGAATGTCAAGATCACCCAGCTCATCGTCAATCGGCCTGGGCGGATAGGATACGGCGGGCATACTCTGCGTGATGTCGATCCCCGGCTCACCCTGGCGGGGCAGCACGCGGTCCAGTGCGTCAAAAAAATCGGCGGGCGGAAGCTGTTTATCCCGCACATCGAGGTACTGCGTCCAGACGAACAAATCCCAGTTATCCCCCTCCAAAAGCAGGGGAAAGATGGGCTTGTTCTGGTGATCCGCCACACCCAGTTCGCGCTTGACCCACTTCGACGCCTTCAATTCGCTGGACATAATCACGATAAACGCCGTGCAGTCCTGAATCGCCTGGACGATCACCGACCACCATTCCTCGCCATAGTCGAGGCGGTCATCAATCCACACATTGAACCCCTCGGTACGCAGCTTATCGGCTAGCTGGCGGGCATAGATCTGATCTCGTTTGCTGTAACTGATAAAAGCGTGTGCCATTGGGAAGCCTCCCCTGACTAGGCGATGCTTCCAGTGTACAGGAATTTTTATGATGAAAGCAAGAGAAATTCTGAGTCAGGCGAAAAAAAGGGCAGGCTGTTCTGCCTGCCCGCTGTGTGTTGTTACATGGGATTAGGGGGTGCCGTGTCCAGATAGGTGCGTACCTGCGGCGATTCCAGCGCCACCGCCGCGATCCCCGCCAGCAGCGCGATCAGCCCATAAATGGCCTGCTGCCCGGTGCTGTAAACAAATAGCTGCTTATAGGCATCCAGCATTTCGCTAACGATGCTGCCCGTGAAGCCCATATCTTTCAGGTTAGCGCGCCAGTCGCCTGTGCTGAAAAGCTGCCAGATAAACGGCAGCAGGAAGAGGATCAAAGCCGTGATCAGAATGGCGATGGCGGTTGTGCGAGGCGGAACATCCCAAAAACGGCGGAAGGCGTAGTTGATGCCCAGCGCACCCAGCAGCAGCGCGCCCAACGGGATCACGATCACAAGCCGATCAATGCCGCGCACGTCGCCAAAGCCACCCTTTGCGTCTTTATCCATCGACAGCGTAATCAAATCGCCGTTGTGTTTCCCGATCCACAGGTCCCAGGCCGTGACCTTTTCCTTACCCAGAACCTCCAACCAGCTCGCCGTAAAAAAAGCGAGCACCATGCAGATCGCCATCAGAATGATCAGCCCGCCGGTGATCCAGCGCAGGGTGTCCAGCCGGGTACGAAATTGAGATGCAGCCATGGCCTTACTCCAGGGTCGGCACAGCGGGCGAGAGGTCAAAGTAGGCGCGCACTTGTGGCGTTTCCAATGCAACCGCGGCAATTCCCGCCAGCAGCGCAATGAGGGCGAAGGCGATCTGCTGCCCGGTGCTGTAGGTAGCTTTCAGTTCGTCCAGCAGGTGATTAACCAGTGGATCCGCCAGGTTGCTGTCCTGCAGCGCGCTGTGCCAGTTGCTCGTACTGAGCGACTGCCAGATAAAAGGCAGAAGCAGGAGCAGCAGGGCCACGATCAGCAGAAAGATAGCCGTGGTGCGGGTGGACATTCCGCGCAGAATGGGCAGGCGCACCCGGTCGCCAAAAGCGTAACGCACCGCCAGCAGACCGAGCAGCAGCGCCCCAATAGGAACCAGGATCAGCACACGATCCTGGGCACGCACTTTGCCAAAGCCGCCCGCATTAGGGCTTCTCAAATCGAGCGTTTCTTTGTGGCCGCTGTTCGTCCCGCTCCAAATCTCCCAGGCCGTGCGCCTATCGCGTCCGCTCTCGGCATGAGAAGCTTCTACCCAACTGGCCGCAAAAAAGGCGACCAGCATCAGCACCGCCATCAGCAGGGCAGCTCCCCCGACAATCCGGCGTAGGATGCTCAAGGATGTAACTTCGGAAGTCATGATAGTTCGACTCTCCCTCCGGGAATATCAGGCAGCGGCGCAGGTTCGCGCCGTGGGTAAACTTCCAGCCCGACGGCAAGCAGTGCCCCAAGCAGCCCGACCCCGGCGCACAGGACAAATTCCCAACTGTCGTACAGTTCCGTGCGCCCCCTGACCCATGCGTGAGCGAGTTCGGGAGGCTGCTGCTTCTCATAATAATTCTGCCAGTTCGACGTACTGAGGGACTGCCACACGAATGGGAACAGCGTCAGAACGAACGTGATCGCGAGCGCCGTGACGGCGAAAAGCAGAGCCGGGCGATTAACCGCCGGATATTAACCGCCAGCCGCCGCACGCTGTAGAGCACCGCTACCTGCCCCAACACCAGCGCCCCGCCAGGGATAAAAACCAGCAGGCGATCCACACCACGCACATCGTCAAAGCCGCCCACACTGCCATGAGATCGGTAGCGAGCGCGGTCATAGGCAGCCATGTTAAAGGTAAAGCCCTGGTCGTATTTGTCCTTCCCGATCCAGATCTGGTACGGCGTCAACGTGCTGCCGCCGCCTTTCATCCAACTCCACTTAAAAAAGCCGTAGCACAGCAGCACGGCAGAAATCAGCATCATCGCCCCACTCAGCAGGCGGAGCAAAAGGGACAACCGTTGCATGATTTATCCTTGTTTCAGGGTAGGCGGCAGTTTCGATTCAGCGACAAGACCCAGCAGGCTCGCCAGGAAGGCCAGCAGACCGAGCATGGCAAATTCGCCCATGCTTTGTGTTTCGGTCAGTGCTTCCATTGCCTGATCCAGTCTGTTGCCCTTAAACCCCAAATCTTTCAGGCCGCTTTTCCAATCAGCGGAACTCCACATCTCCCACAGATAGGGGAAGATCATAAAGAGGAAGGCCAGCGCCGCAATCGTGATCAGCACGGCGCGGGGCGAATGAGCCATGAGGACATAAAAAATCGCCAGCATACCAACGGCCATACCCAGCAGCGGCATGATAATCAACAGGCGGTCCACAAATCGCACATCATCAAAGCCGCCCTGGGGAATATCCTTATCGATGTGCAGAGAATATTCATCGCCATCGTTTTTGCCCTGCCAGATTTCCACTGGGGTCACTTTTTTCTTGCTGTCGTCGGTGTCTTTTTCCAGTTCCAGCCAGCTCATAGCAAAAAAGGACAGCACCATCAAGAGAGCCAGCACAACAAGCGTCACCCCGACCAGCAGCCGGGCAGTAGGCAGAGACATGATGGGTCGAGCAGATACAGTCGTCATTCTGATCTCCTCACGCTCAAATGGAATAAAACCAAATTGGCATCTATCCGTAAATTCGTTTTTGTAGGGGCGCTGCTAGCGTGCGGCGAAGCCGCTAAGCCGCCGCGCCCAATGATTTACGGATAGGTTGTTGGACTATCCGTCCAAAAACCGCTGGACCAGGACCAGGAGAGGCTTGATCCCGGCCTGTTTTTGCTGGTAATCCGTGAAGCCAGCATCCAGATAAAGCTGGCGCTTATACTGATCCAGGTAGGCAGTCAGGGCTACAATAGGCGTGTATTGGCAGCATGAGAGTTCTCGTAAACGGTGTGCGGTCTCCAACCCATTTAATCCCGGCATCTGCACATCTACCAGGATCAGATCGGGTTTCTCTGACTGAGCCAGTTGTAATCCGCTTTCCCCGTCGCTGGCCAGCACAAGCTCATAGCCGTGAGAACTGAGCACTTTTTGAACAAGGCGCTGGTCAGCAGGGTTGTCGTCAATGTAGAGAATACGTTTGGACACAGAATTCCTCCAACCGCCGTCGCCACCTTCTTTTCATAATACTCGCGAACAGGCAAATGGGCCAATGTGGAATAAAAAGAACCAGGCGGCCCTGCGATTTTTGGTCGCCTGGGCCGCCCGGCTTGGTGCCAGTACGTTCGCACGAGGAGTTGGGGGGGGAAACGTACCAGCAGCGGTTGGGGGTAACGAAAAGATCCACTAACAACGGACAATATGTATATGATACGAACAAACGTTCTGTTTGTCAAGTGCAAGATAAAAAAAAGAGACGGGACCACTGTCCCATCTCCCCCCACAAGTGATTCCCTGCCCGGCGCGATTAGACAGGCATCTGTTCCCGCAGATAAACCAGCGCCTCATCATGATTGGCGAACAGCGGCACGTTCAGCTTTCCGTACTGCTCCTGCCTCAACCCCTCTGCGTAGATGCGAACCAGCATTTCACTTCCAACCAGGACGGCAGTAATCCGAGGATCGGAAGGTGAACCCGGCTGCCCGCTTGCCGCTTTTGCCATGACGAGTACCAGATCACCAAACGAACCGTCCAGATCACTGACATCCGTTATCCGGTAGGCATGACCCGCTTCGTCGGCCAACCTCGCGGACTCTTCATAGAGCTGGTAAATCATCTCCGGTGTTACCTTGCCGCTGAGCGAGGCTAGAAGAATAGGCTCGCCCTCCATCCATTCGAAATGTATTGGCATCTCGGTTAAACCTTTCAGTCAACGACCCCATCGCTCAAGCGAGGGGCTTGTCCCTGGCTCTACGGAACAAGTCCAGTAGCCGAGACGTAGGGCGGGTTGACAGCCGCCCGACGGGCAATATTGCCCGCCGCGATGTGATCTGCCAGACCAGAGAATCCGCATTTCACACAGGAGAAGGTGCTTTGCGAGGGACGGTTGAGTTTATCGATATGGCCGCACGAGGGGCACGTCCGCGAGGTGTTGCGGGGGTCAACCGCCAGCACGGGCACACCGGCCAGCCGTGCTTTGTACTCAATAAAGGAGCGCAGTTGAAAGAACGACCAACTATGCACCGTGGCTCTCTGGCCGCGCCGAACCGTTACCCGGTCACGAATACCGCCCAAGTCTTCCAGGGCGATGCCGCGTCCGGTGTCTTGCGCCGCAGCCACGATCCGTTTGCTGATCGTGTGGTTCACATCTTTGGCAAAGCGGCTTTCTTTTCCGCTGAGGTGGTGCAGTCTGCGCCGGGCGCTTTTCGTGCCCTTGCGCTGCAACCTGGCCCGCAAGCGGCGGTGACGGTCACGCACCTGGTTCACCGCGCTGCCGCTGTAGGTCGTTCCATCGCTGTCCGTCGCCAGGTTGACGATGCCCAGGTCAACCCCCAGGAAGTCCTCCACCGCTTCGGTCGGCGGTTCGTCCGCTTTGCAGACCTGATGCAGGTAGAAGTTCCCGCGTCGATAGATCAGGTCGGCTTCGCCTTGCATCGCCGCCAGCAAGCGCCACTGCCCCTCCCCGGCGACAAAAGGGATCGTTTGCCGCCCGCCAATCGTCCAGAGGGAGATGGTTTGCGCCGGCAAGCGCCACGACAAATCCGTTTGTCGTAGGCGATACTGCCCTGTGGGTGAAAGACGCGCTTTGCTTGGCGGTTCAATTGGTAAGCGTCGGCGACTTTAGCCAGCATCCGAACCACCATTTGCGCCGACAAGGGGAACTGGTCGCGGACCGCATAGTACAGAGCGTGATGCAAGTCATACTGCCCAAAGACCTGGCTTTCCCAGGCGTAAGCGCTCACCCAATTAGCCGCCGCATTGGCCACCTCCAGGGTGTGTTTGAGCAGGTCCGCCTGTTCCGGCGTCGGTTGCAGTTTCACTTGCGCGATCAGTTTCATACCGTTGATTTTGACTCACTTGCTCTGGTTCAACAAGTCTTGAAAGGAGAAGTCTCACCTTCCTCCCCACGCCTAAAGGCGGGGGTATCCGGTGAGTGTTTCTGATGAACATTACGGCGCTATTCATATAGTAGGACAGTATGTCTCCTGTTTCAAGATATTTACTATAAAGAAGTTGTAACAAGTATCACGGTAAGCCCCATGAACGGTACAACAAAGGTAAAGAATGCTGGATACGGAAAGAGGAAAGTGGCGGTCTGCTTATGAACCATCCTGATCGAGCGGATACAGAACCGAATGACGCGAGAGTGCTTCTGAAAAGGCTGGAAATACGCCCTTTATCCGTCTGGCCGAGGTCGCTGCATATTCGGCAGCGCGGGCACCCAGTAGAGGGCAAACTGCTTTTCTGGGGGAACGTCCTTGTCGGAGCTGTAGAGCAGTGTTTGCGGCCCAAACGTATTGATCAGAGCGCTGATGGTGTAGGAATCATCCGGGACCACGAAAAAAGCGTGGTTAATCGTGCGCGGCAGATTGAGCAGGCCCATCGGCTGGTACGTGCCCACCGGAACGACCTCCACTGTCGCGCCATCACGCAAAAAGGACAGAAACCGCTGGGCGTCGATAGGCGGCAGCACGCGGCGGCTGTCGATGATGTGAATCTGGGTACCATCGGGAAAATCGAGCGATCTCAGCAGCGCGTCTTCCACGTCCCGATCCACGTAGGCGCGCACCTCCACATTAAAGAGGTCGAGAAAGGGGCCGAAATAAAAAATCGCCTGGGCCGCCATCAATCCCCCGGCAATCGCGCCCATCAGCACGGGCTGGAAATGAGTGGGCAGGCGTGCGGGCCACAGCAGCGGAATCGTGTACCGGATCCCCAGCGCGATCAGCAGCGCCAGAGCCGGGAAAGCCACCACGTAGCGCGCCGTCACGCCGCTCTCAACCATCATCATATTGCCCAGTGACGTCCCCAGCACCCAGGGCACGGGCAGCACACCGGGCGTCCGCCAGCGCCACAGGGCAAAGACGATCCCCAGGAAAAAGAAGGGAATGATATATTCCAGGATCAGCGGATGTTTGCCGCCATAGTACAGGTAGTAATAAACAAAGGTGTTCTCCGGCGAATTGACGTACATCTCCAGCGAGTGTTTGAGATGCTCCCAGCGCGTTTCCAGCGTGTCCGGTTCGCGCCCGGTCGCCCAGTATTTGTCGTTGAGCGCCGTATTGTCCAACCGGTTAAGGGTGGGGAATTCCACGCCCTCCAGCGTGTAGTAGATCGGCATGGCGACGATGGCAAAGGCCAGCGCCAGCAGGACCAGACCGCGCCACGAGGGGCGAGGCCGCCACAACAGCAGCCCGGCCACCGACCAGCCCCCCAGCAGCGCCGGGTAAAGCAGCCGCCCGCCCTCATAAAAATACTGAGTGAGACCCAGCGATACACCCGCCAGCACATAATCCAGGCGGCGATCTGTCCGCCACCCTCGCGCCACCAGGGCCAGGGCCAGCGTGCCAAAGAACGGATCGGCAATATTGTTCAGGGCGAGGCGGCTGTAATGGACATGCGGCGGAAAGGTCGCCAGCAGCAGCGCCGCCAGCACCGCCGTCCAGTGATCAAACAGTTCGCGGGCCAGCAGATAAAGCGCCGGAACGGTCAGCGCGCCCAGCACGGCGCTCAGAATCCGCAGTCCGAACAGGTTGCGCCCAAACCATTCCACCCCGGTAAGCTGCCCATAGGAGAAAATAAATGGGAATGAGGCCGATGTGGGCATGGGGGCCAGCAGTTTGACATCACGAAACGCCCGGAAGTAATTCACACCGAGCGCAAAATGCACCTCGTCGACCAGCACGCGCACCGAGTCGCCCAAGCGCCAGACACGCACGCTGAGGGCGATCAGGGTGATCAGCCCTACAATCATCACTTCACCCCAGGGAATAGTGATCTCCCCCAGGCGCGGACGCCCTGCCCCGGCTAATCCGGCGGCCAGCAGGACCAGCCCGCCCGCGAACAGCGCGAACTGTGTCTGGTTGGACCGCCCTTCCAGGAACTTCACCCCTGCCAGCCCGCCGTTGATTTCAGCCAGGGTGAGCAGCGCCAGCACACCCAGCGCCACCAGCAGCAGCGAACGTTGCGAGAGCACAGGCCACGCGGCATGAACCCGCTCAAACGGGGCAGGAAAGATATCCCGACGGTTGACAGCCAGGGCCATGAGCAGCGCGAGTGACCCCACGATGAGAAATTCCACCGCGCCAGCCCGGTAATAATTTTCCAGTTCCGGTGTGGGGCGATAATGGATCAGGCTCTTCGCCATCGGGCGGAAGCGGTAGGCGCTGATCGACAGCAGCGTACAGGCGGCGACCACCAGGAGCGCCGTCACGATGGAGCGGCTCACCGAACGGGATAGAGGGCGAAAGAAGCGCAGAGTGGGTGAAGAAAAAGACATTGGGCGGCTCCCCACTAAGAAGTCAATAATCAAGTCAGGCTATCGAGATTATACGGCGCTTGCCGTTTTTCCCAAGATTGAAACGGAGATCACGCCACTGATCAAACTCACAACCAGCATGAATCGGCTGCGCGCTCACTGGCGAAAAATCGCGCTGGCACTCGTCAGCATCTTCATTTTTGCGCTGGCCCTGCAGGTGCTCAAAACCGGGGCTCGCTCGCTCGAACCGCTGATTTACGAGCATTTGCAGGTAACCGGGCTGCTCGATGGGATGGGCTTCGGATGGCTGGGCGCTGTGCTGATCCTCAGTGGATCGCCCATTGCGGCAATGGCTCTCGCCCTGACAGATGCCCATGTCGTCACGCCCATTGCTGCCTTCGGCATGATCAACGGGTCGCGCATTGGGGCCGCGTTTATCGTTCTGCTGATCGGGCTAATCTACTCGATCCGGCGCAAATCGAGCGTGGGAAAGCCGCGTTCGGCGATGGGTGTCGGGCTGCTGGCCCTCATTGTCGCTCAGACCGTCCAGGTTCCGGCGATCTTTATTGGTTTTCTGCTGCTCAAATACCGGATTCTCAATTCACTTCAACTGGGCGAAGTGCAGGATGCCACATCGAGCGTCGATGTGCTTTTTAAGCCAATCCTGAATCTGCTTACCGGGTTTATGCCCAACTGGTCACTGTTTTTTGTCGGCATGGCGGTCATGATGTTCAGCTTCCGCCTGTTTGACCGCGCCCTGCCGGAAATATCACTGGACAACGAGCGGATGATCACGTCCAGCCGGATTTTCCACAGCCCTATCGTGATGTTTCTGCTGGGCGGAACCGTC
This sequence comes from uncultured Chloroflexia bacterium, assembly GCA_963753545.1. Lineage (GTDB taxonomy): Bacteria > Chloroflexota > Anaerolineae > Aggregatilineales > Aggregatilineaceae > CAVWCQ01. The sequence continues at coordinate 833,441 of CAVWCQ010000008.1, read as the reverse complement.
ACCCTCGTCACGCTCTCGGTCTCAGTATCGCTGGGGTTGATGGTTCCCCTGGTGGCGCGCAACTATATCAAGCGGCAGACACTCATCCCCTATATTATGGGCGCGGGGATTACAACGTTTGTCGATACGCTGGCAACTGCCCTGCTGCTGCAAAACCCGATTGCGGTAACATTAGTCGTGGTTGAAATGATCACCATCTCACTGGTGTCACTGTCGTACATTCTGCTCGGCTTCCGGACCTATGAACGCTGGGTGCAGGGTGCGGTTGATTACATGCTCAACCATCCGAAAGCACTGTGGAGTTATATGACCGTTTTTATTTTACTGCCGCTGCTGCTGGTGATTGTGTAGAGATGCGTTCCAGACGTCGAAAACGGGTTGTTGGTTTGCTGCTGATCCTGCTGGTGATCTGCATCGCCGGAGCGATTGTCCTCCATGCGCTACTCACTGAGCCAGTCACGCCGCCGATCAGCAAGCACTTCACGGCGCAGTCCGTTCAGGCCCAGTCGTTCGAGGATTTGATGGCCGATGCCAGCCGGCAGGCGCGTACCGAGGGGCGTTTCCGGCTGGTCTTCACCGAGGAACAAATCTCGTCGTGGCTCGGCCTGGAAGCGGCGTCCTTTGCCGAGCGGCGCGGCAGTTCGTTCCCCTTCACAAACGTTCAGGCCGGGCTGGACAACGGCATAATGCGTGTTTATGCCCAGGTAACCACTGCCGATCTGAACCTGCCGATGGAGATGATCGTGCGGCCCCAGGTCGATGCGGACGGACACCTCGTTTTTTCCATTGATCAGGTTCTCGTCGGCGGGGTGGGCCTGCCGTCGTTTCTGGTCGACGCCATTACCGGGCAGATCAAAGACCTGATCCGCAAGCCGTTTAACCGCCTGGAAACGATCTACTACATGGACGCGAATACCCTGCGCGTCGAGGATGGCGTCTTTGTGGTGGAAGGCCGCCCGCGTGAGCCTGATCCCGCGCTGCTGACTCCCACCACCACGCCCTAAAAAAACACCGCTCACCGCGGAGACCGCAACAGAATCACGTAGGGGCAGTGGCTAAGCGCAGCCGCCCTGCCCAGTTTTTTGTACGGATGCCGCCTGTCCTACCCACCTTCTGTAGGGGCGCTGCTTGCCGCGCCCAGCCTTTGTAGGGGGTAGTGCCATACGCCCAATTCGTGTCAACGTAAGCCAGGGAACGCTCTTTTCTAAATCGTTTTCCCCTTCCCCCCGCGAAGCTGTGGGGGAAGGGGCAGGGGATGAGGGCCGCCCGCTGCCCACAACCTCCATATCCTACCTTCTGTCAACCGGCTACGAACAAAAAAACGTCAGAACGTCAGGTTATCCCCCTACTCCGCGACCCTAAACGCGACCTCGGTCCGCCAGTTCGCAGGGTCAGGATCATCCTGCGGGCCATCGAGGAAAAACTCGAAGCGCCCGCCGAACGCATCGCCCTTCTCATCATCCCAGCGATCCCACTGAATGCCCTTCTGTGCCGCCCAGTCGATCAGCGCCCCGTTGCCCTGGATCCCGTTCTTCACTCCCGTATAGACGAGGGAAGCGTAACGGCCCGCCGGAATCACACGGGGAGTCACGCGGCTGTCACCCGGCACGGCATGTGATACAGGAACACCCAACTCGATATCCATTTGGGCAGCCATGTCGATCACATAATAGCGGATGAGCGGCGGGCCAGCCGGAGCCAGACCATGCTGGTTCAGCCAGTCGAACACTTCCTCAAGCAGATCAGGAATCACCTTGGGCAGTTCTTTCATGGTGGCTTCGGTCCGAATGCCCATATAGGGCTGTTCACGGCGTTCTTCTATTTTCGGGTCGGTGATTTTCATAGGGGTCTCTCCTGAGCACATGAACGAGGCTGATAGGAGGGTTTTAGCACATCCGTTCTGAGACGGCAAACGGTCTCGCTGCTGGCTTTTGAGAAACGGTGTACAATTGCCGCCGTGTATATTCGTAACGAGCGAGGAGGCAATTATGGGTGGTGACTGCCGAGGGTGCTGTCTGGCACTCCTGCTGATTCCCGTGCTGTGCTGCGTGATGGGGGCCTGCGCGGTGATATACGTCTACACCAGTTCGCCAGAGCCGCCCGTTGCCAGCGAGTTTAAAGCCAGCCAGCCGGAAGCAGACAACTTCGTGCTGGAAACCAGCGTCTCCGGCATTCAGTCGCGGGGCGGCGCGGTGATCTTCAGCGAGCGCGAAATATCGTCGTGGGTGGCGCTGCACGGCGAGCAGTTTTACGCGGATCGCGGCAACTCGTATCCGTTTAAGAATGTGCAGGTTGGGCTGGATAACGGCGTCATGAGCTTCTACGCCGAGTACAACCGCTACGGGCTGAGTGTGCCGCTCACCGTGGAGATCAAACCGGCGATCAGTTCGGAGGGCAGGCTGTCGCTGGATATTAAATCAGCCTCTATTGCCGATATCCACGCGCCGCAGTTCGTCCTGAACCGGGCCACCAGCCAGCTTGAAGACTGGCTGACCGAGCCGTTCCAGGAACTTCAGCAGCGGGTCGTTCTCGATCCGAACACGTTGCTGATCGAGGACGGGTCATTTCTATATTCTAGGTGCACCTCGTTAATTTTCCTACCAGGAAGGGCAGTTGACGTGACTATTCTGATCACTGGCGGAGCAGGTTTTATCGGCAGCCATCTGGCGCAGGCGCTCCTGGAACGGGGCGAAACCGTTGTCGCGCTGGATAATTTTAATGACTATTACGACCCGGCGATCAAACGGGCCAACGCGGAGCGGCTGGCGGTTTATCCCCGCTTCACGATGGTTGAGGGTGATATCCGCGATATGGCGACGGTGGAAACCGTTTTCACGTCGTACCGCGTGCGGCGCGTGGCCCATCTGGCGGCGATGGCTGGCGTGCGAGAGAGCGTCAAGCAGACCCGGCTGTACGTCGAGGTCAACACGCTTGGCTCGATGAACCTGCTCGACGCCGCCCAGCAGCATAACGTGGAAATGTTTGTTCAGGCGTCCACATCATCAGTTTATGGCGAGACGACGCGCCTGCCCTTTGTTGAAACGGATGCGGCGGATCGCCCCCTGGCCTCCTACCCCGCCAGCAAACGCGCCGCCGAACTGCTCTGCCATACCTACCACCATCTGCACGGCCTGAACGTCACCGTGCTGCGCTTCTTTAACGTCTATGGTCCGGCGGGGCGGCCCGATATGATGCCCATGCGCGTCATGAACGCGGTGCTCGACGGCAGCACGATCCCGATCTTTAACGGCGGCGACATCCACCGCGACTGGACGTATATTGATGACACGGTGAGCGGGATTATCGCCGCGCTCGACCAGCCGCTGGGCTACGAGGTGATCAACCTGGGCGTCGGCGCGCCGATTGCCCTGCGCGAATTTATCGAGGTCGTTGAGGAACTGTCCGGGCGCAAGCTGAACACCCGCAATGTTCCGACCCCGCCCAGCGATCCGCCGATCACCTTCTGCGACAACACGAAAGCGCGGCAGCTTCTCGGTTTTAACCCGCAGACAAGCGTCCAGGATGGGCTGGCGAAGACGTGGGACTGGTTCCGGCAGTGGCGCATCGACTCGGGGACGTGGCCGGAATGACACTCCAATTGATTCTCTCACGTGATCGCCGTTGTGTCGGCGGTATTGACGATCTATGCCAGGTTTCGCGGCTCGAAGCGGCTGGAATATGTCTGCAAGCCGCTGACAATGGTCGCCATCATCGGGATCGCCGCCCTGAATAATGACCCGATCTCGTCCTCTTACCGCCTGTTGATCGTCCTGGGCCTGCTGGCCTCGCTGGCGGGCGATATCTTCCTGATGCTGCCCGGCGACCGTCTGATGCAGGGACTCTTCAGCTTCCTGATCGCGCACATCTTTTATGCCGCCGCCTTCACGTTTGAGGGGGTCGGCGGCGCGCCGATCTGGTATGTCGCGCCCTTTCTCCTGTACGGCGTGGTGATGCTGTGGCGGCTGTGGCCCGATCTGGGATCCATGCGTATCCCGGTGATCATCTACGTCGCGACGATCCTGTTCATGGCATGGCAGGCGGCAAACCGCTGGATCGAGACGGAGGACGAGGGATCATTCCTGGCGCTGATAGGCGCATACCTGTTTGTGATGTCCGATTCGGCGTTAGCGGTCGAGCGCTTTAAGGGACGCTTCCGCGCCGCGCCGTTCTGGGTGCTGAGCACCTATTTCGCCGCGCAGCTACTGATCGCGCTGTCGGTGTGAGGCAGTGGTAACAGTGGGATAGCGGGGAGTTGGAACTTAAACGGCAGATATTCAATGCGGCCCTGCCATTCCGATTCCTCGCTGGTGATCACGTTTGGCTTCCAATCGCGCTAATAACACCTCGCGGGTCAGGGTACGGGGATAAGCCTTTTCATCTTCACGCTGAGGAACCCCCGCTTCAGCTTCCTGCTGGTGTAAATACGTATCGATTTCGGCACGATGACGCAGGTAATAGCCAATAGCGAGATAGACATCATCCAGCGAGAGTGAAGGATAGCTCTGGATGATCGACTCAGGAGTTGCGCCACGCCAATAGGCATAAATGACCAGATCGAGCAAAACGCGGGTGCTGCCGACGCGCAGCCGCCCATGTTCATCAGTCCAAATTGGGATTTTCTCAGTCAACGGTGTTGCGATCAGATAACAACCTCCTGCTACCGATTATAACCGATCCAGGTCTGCGATCAGTTTACGCGCTTGTTCGACCAGCGGATCGGCCCAATCCAAGTTCTCTTTTACCCAATCGATATCGCGGTAGCGTTCATCTTTGGCGATCAAGACATTCCAGAGGCGGACTGCATCAGCCTGCTGCCCCAGCACATGATAACAGATCGCCTGCCCGGCTAAGGGTCGTTCAAATCAGGAGAAAGCTCAGCGGCTTTCAGAAATTCAGTGAGCGCGGGTTTAATTTGGCCCGCCGCAAAAGAGGATTCGCCCAGATCCACATACACTGTGCCAACATCTGGTTTGAGACGCGCAACCACTGCAAACTCCTGCACGGCTTCAGCATAGCGGCCCAGGCAATAAAGCGCGATGCCTGTATAGTTATGGAACCGCAAAGTCGTGTAATCGGAGTCAAGCTTCTGAACATGATTTAGGGATTCGAGAACCTCTTCATATCGTTCAAGCTTTATAAGCACGCTAACATAATCAAGCCAACTGCCAGAATCATCAGGAGCCAGCCGAACAGCCGTTTGCAAACAATTCAATGCCTCGTCACAGCGGTCCATATCCCCAAGAACCATCCCTCTCGCAGACCGTGCCTTAACAAATTGAGAATCACATTGAATAGCATGACTGAAGGCATCTTCGGCTTCTGCCAGCCGATCAAGCACCGAGTAGTTTAACCCCAGGACATACCAGCACTCAGCGTTGTAAGGCGCGCTTTGGACCGCCTTTAGAGCGAAAAAGAGGGCTTTTTCAAAATCCTTGACCTCTTGCAGCGATATAACTCGTGCCAGTAAGGATCGAGTTTTGTTGCCATCGTAACGAGAGGCTTGTTTCATGGCTTGTGACGCATCATTTGCCCTATCAAGGCGCAATAGCATCCGTCCTTTGGCAGCCCAGGCCCATAAATCTGCTGAATTAAACGTAAGCGCCTTGTTATAGGCGTCCAGCGCCTCAACATACCGTTCCTGTTCTTCAAACGCCCTGCCTAATCTGCTCCATACAAAAGCATCATGAGGGGCGATCTCGACCATTTTCTGAGCAGGTTCCACTAGTTCGTCCCGGCGGTCTAATACCCGCAGGATTTGCTGCTGGTTATACCAATACCATATCTCGTCGGGCTGGTGGATATGGCGCCTGCCGAAAGGCAGTCTAGTGCTTCTTCCAGGCGGCCTAAATCCTTTAAAACAGAGCCTTTTCCATTCCAAGCCCAGGCAAACGTGGGATCGAGATTCAGAGCACGATCATAGCACTCGATAGCGTCCGCATAACGGGCCAAACCATGCAAATCTCGCCCCCGTTTCGCCCATAATCCAAATCGGTTAGGCCAGATTTTCAGGAAAATATCGAGCAGCGCCAGATCGAGGCGAAAATAAATATGTTCGACCAGTTGAGCGAAGCCATTTGATATCTGGCGTGGGGGTAGCGATGCATCGGAAGACTCATCTTGACCGATCATACAGATCTCCAAGTAGGATGTATTAGAAGATGCCTTCCATTATAGCGCGAAGAATTTTTAGGGCGGGTTTAGCAACCCACTCCTACGGAAACGGCAGATACTCACTTCGACCCTGCCATTCTAGCGAATCATGTCTCATTACGTTTGGCCTCTAGTCGAGCCAGCAGCACTTCGCGCGTCAATATACGAGGGCCGCTGTTTGCTGGGCAGTCCCCGTGGTCCGAGCGAACGGGTCAGCAATCGAATACGAACCAGCAATACGCATTGCGCAACCGCTGGTCGTCAAGCACGAGTTCTCGGATTTCGCCGGGAAGTTGGGCGCGCTGCCACTGGCACTCCAGGCGACCAGCCTCCAGCCGTTCAGCTTCAGGAGCCGCCGCGCGTGCCGCCCGGATCGCGTAGGCCGCTGCGCCCAGTTCGTGCGCGGCCACATGAGCCACCGCTGCGGCTTGTCCGGCGGCGTAAGCCGCTTCTCTGGCAGCGCCGCTCAACTCTCGGGCAGCGCCCATGGCGTGTCCGGCGGCGGTACGGGCTTGAGTCATCGTAATTTCACCGCGCACCCAGGCGCGCGCCTGCTCAATCGCCCGGCGCGGACGGTCGTCACTGGGTTGCACTTGCTCGAAGAAATGCAAGACGTGCTGCGCGCAATCCGCCGCCCAAACGGCCAGAAGGCGATGATCGGCGTCCTGTAGGGTGCCGCCGCGACGCACGGTAATCAACCTCGGGTCTCGGATCTCGCTGAAAATCACTTGTCTACCCCTTTGTCCACCGTCTGCCCAACTAGTTTATGCGTCTCTTTTTATAATGTCCAGCTTTTCCTTGATCGTGACGCGGTGCTGGACCTGCATCCCGAAAGCGGATCAACGCGAGGTGTTTTTTGTAGGGGCGCTGCTTGCTGCGCCCGAATTCGCGTCAACAAAGCCAGGGAACGCTCTTTTCTAAATCGTTTTCCCCTTCCCCCCGCGTGGTTGCGAAGCAAGCCAAGCTGTGGGGGAAGGGAAGCTCAGCCGCTAGCGCACGAAGTGCGCCGCTGAGCCGGGATGAGGGCCTGCCCGCGCTCCACACCATTGATTTCATTCCATAAAGGTTGTTGCCTTGCTTTTGCGGTGACATTTTGCCTTGAATGAGTTAGCCCTCCCACCCCCTTGACACCACTAGAACATTTGTGCTATACTGTTAACTGAGCTTATTGTGCGCCGCTCTCCCATCGAGCCGCGTTTGTAAGAACGTTCAGTCACTTTTGGGCCTCAAAAACGGGTTAAAATCATCGTTAGGAAACCGTTTGTTGTGAAACCGAAAAAGGGGGGGTCAAAAATTCGCCACGAGGAAAAAGACCTGATTAGTGATCAACTAATTTTTCCCAATGGTTAGAGTGAGGGAAAAACCAGCATCACTAATAGGGCGCAAAATTCAACACTATTATATTAAGATTCACATGAAAACGGCAGCGGCGCGCCATAACCAGACTGCTTACAAATTCCGAGCTTGTTTTTAGCCATCGAGCGGCATAACCCCAACGAAACATGGCGGTGAGAAAAGCCCTCTCCTCACCCGGTAAATAGGCGAAGAGAGGGGCGGCAGAAAGTGCCCTACCCTATCGTCGGCGGCGTATCGGGCATGGTGAAGCCGGGCGGGAACGACAATTCCTCATAAAACTCCGCGTCTACCCTGCCGCTGAAGAATCTTAAACACGAAATCCCAGGTTCCGGTGGTCCAATCCGTCCCAGGGGGAGTCTGGGTCAGGGCCAGCACATAACGCGAGGGATCGTCCTTTCCCCAAACGTAGGTTTGCAGGGTGCCATTCTCGCCCACCCGGTAGAGCAGGAAATACCAGACATTGGGTTGCAGGGGCAAAACACCATTGGACTGGTAGGTGTCGTCTGTCCCGTAGTTGATACCCGCTTCCCAATCGACGTCCCAGCGATTCAGACCCCATCTGCGCCAGGTGTCCGTGGCATAATCCCCTTTTTCCAGGTTGATCTCGCCCACGGGCGCGGTCTCGTATTGAAACAGGAGCAGGATACCCTGATTGCTGCCGAGACCTTCGCGCACAATCGCGTCATCCCAACTGTTCTGACCATCCAGGATCACCTGCCCGCCATCTACCGTTGGGACTCTGTTCCAGACGACCCAGTTGTAGCTCAACTCACTGCCGTCAAAATCGTCGCGGAAAGTGACACCAACATCCTGTGACAGCAGCGCGACCGCCTGCGGAGTTACGGTAGGACGCGCCGTCGAAGTGGGACGTGGGGTCGTGGTCGGCTTCGGCGTGCGTGTCGCCGTGGGGAGCGGCGTATCGGTTGGGCGCGGCGTCTGGGTGGCAGTCGGCACGAGGGTTGAAGTCGCTGTCGGGAGCGGAGTCTTGGTCGCCGTTGGAAGCGGTGTATCGGTTGGGCGGAGAGTCGGGACAGTCGTACTCGTTGGCCTGTCCGTTGGCATGGAGGTGGCTGTCGGGGCGGAGGCGGTCAGCGTCCCATAAGCATCCATCATCTGCACCTGATAGGTCGCCGTGTAATCTGGTGTATGGGATGGCGCGAACGCCACTGCCGCTCCAGCCGTCGCCGTGATATCCAGCCAGATCTGCGTTTCCAGCGGAACAGACGGGATCGGAGTCTCGGTCGCTCCCGATACTCCTGTTGGTGTCTCACTGGGCACAATCACAATGGCGGCGGATGTGGCTGGAATCGTCGGGCTGCCCCCAGCCCCCGCGATGGCTGGCTTCTTCTCGCCGCCGTCATTTCGACCGAGCAGCAGGAAGACCACTGCCGCCGCCAGCAGCACAACAACCGCCAGCAGCGCCCATCCCGCGCGGCTCCTATAAAATGGCTGGGCCGCTGTCACCGTCGTGGACATGGGGGAAAGCGATATCCCCACCGTCTGAGCGGGAGCAGGTTTCCGGCGCACAGGTGTCGTGAAGAAAGCGGTTTTCTCACCCGCCGCGCCGCGAACCGCCTGTTCATACGACTGGGCGAAAGCCGTGCAGGTCGGGAAGCGTTCGCTGGCCTTTTTGGCGAGAGCGCGCTCCAGGACCAGCGTCACCGCCTCCGACAGATCCGGGCGGGCAAACTGCGGCGGAGTCGGTTTTTCGTTGAGGTGCTTGTGCATGATCCCGGCGGGAGTTGGCGCATCGAACGGCATGCGGCCCGTCAGCAGCGAGTAGATCATCACAGCCAGCGAGTACTGATCGGCGGCGGGCGTCAGTTCTTCCGCTTTCCATTGTTCGGGAGACATATACCCCCAGGTGCCGATCAACACGCCGGAGTCGGTCAGGGCGCTGGTTGCTTCCGCCAGCTTGGCGATGCCGAAGTCCACCAGATAGGCATTCCCCTGGTTATCAAACATGACGTTGCTCGGCTTAATATCCCGGTGAATCACGCCCTGGCTGTGCGCATAATCGAGGGCGCTGGCCAGTTGAAACAGCAGATCGGCAGTCTCGGCTGGCGATGGCAGCGGCTGCTCGCTCTCGGCCCGCTGCGCCATACGTTCGGCGAGCGATCCGCCCGTCAGAAGCTGCATCACCAGATAGCTGGTATCCTGCTGCGTGCCGTAATCATAGACGTGGACAATGTGGGGATGTTCGAGCGCCGCCGAGACTTTAGCCTCGCGGGTGAAACGAGCGATATAGCCGGTCTGTTCCGCCAGGACGGGCGACAGCACCTTGATGGCGACAGCTCAACTCAGGCTAGGCTGGAAGGCGCGATAAACCGCTCCCATTCCCCCTGCGCCCAGCAGTTCACGCAGTTCGTACTGCCCGAAGGTCTGGCCTGCAAGATTTTGGATGCCCATAACCCTCCCCGTTCTGCCTCAGGATAGAAGGAATATCTAAAGTCGATATTAGGGTTATTGGTGTGAAGTTGCCAGCATTTTCAAAAGAGTTGACCATGCCGCCGCGCGCCGCCACAAAGAGATGAAACTTCTCTTGCTTTTCTCTATTTTTTCTCTGCGTTCTCCGCGCTCTCCGCGGTGAAATCTGTTTTTGGTTTTTATAGGAGAGCTAGACATGGCGGGCGGGCCGCCGCAAAGAGATGAAAATTTAGTCTCCTTTTCTCTCTTGTATTTCTCTGCGTTCTCCGCGCTCTCCGCGGTGAAATTGTTTTTGGTTTTCATAGGAGAACAAGCTACCTGTTGATTGCCCATCTTTTTCTATACGCCTTGTAGCTCTAACGCCCTTTTAATTTGCCTATTTCCCTGTTTTCCAGTAACCTTCGAGCAGACTTCTGTTTTGTCCTAACAGGCAAGTGTCAAAGATGACCAGCGACGATTTGATTAATCAACGCCTGGGCCAGTACGAGCTTAAGTCTCTGCTCGGACGGGGCGGTATGGCTACTGTCTATCTGGCCCGGCAGGCGTCCATGGATCGAGACGTGGCGATCAAGGTGATGGCGAAGGAACTGTCGGACGATGAACAGTTCGTAGCCCGCTTTGAGCACGAAGCGCAGTTAATCGCCAGTCTCCAACACCCCCACATTCTGCCCGTGATCGATTTTGGTCACGAAGGCAAGCTTATTTATATCGTCATGCAGTTGGTGCGCGGCGGCAGCCTGGATGATCGGCTGCGGAAAGGCGCGCTGACCCTCAACACCGCCAGCCGCATGCTCGGCCAGATATCCAGCGCCCTGACCTTTGCCCACGAAAAGGGCATCGTTCACCGTGATCTGAAGCCGAACAACGTACTGCTGGACGAACGCAACAACACTTATCTGACCGACTTTGGCATCGCCAAAATGCTCGCCGGGACCAGCAAACTGACCGCCACCGGAAATATCCTGGGCACGCCTGCGTATATGGCCCCCGAACAGTGGCGCGGCGAACCCGTCGATGCGCGGACTGATATTTATTCGCTGGGCGTCATGACGTATGAAATGGTGCTGGGACGGCTGCCATTCTCCGGCGAAACGCCCTATACCCTCATGTACAAACATTTTAACGATGCGCCGCCGCCGCCCCGCGAGATCAATCCCTCCCTGAACCCGGTGATTGAGGTCGTGATTCTGCGGGCACTCTCCAAGAACGCCGATGAACGTTACCAGTCGGCGGAGGAGATGGCGGAGGACTTTGATAACGCCGTGCGCGGCCTGTCCCCGGTCACGCGCGCGCCCGCAGCCATGTCCAATGACCGGACCATCGTGGGGGATGACGACCTGATCGCGCCATCGGCTGGCGGCGAGATGCAGACAATCATGCCGACGGGCGTCGATGCCCGGCGCACACCTCCCCCGCAGACGCCGCGCCCCACGCCGATTCCTGCGCTGGGCCTGCTGTGCCGCCGCTGCCAACGGCTGTACAGGGAGCCGGGCGCAAGGGCCTGAACCCGGTGATGCTGGGCGGGGCAGCGCTGGTTGTGCTGGCGCTGATCATCGGCGGGGTGTTGCTGCTCACCCGCAATAAGGACGACAACAAAAAGTCAACACAGATTGCTGTGCTGCCCACCGCGACCGAGACGAATACGCCGGAACCGCCCACCCTGACGCCGACGCCGCGTACGACTACCGCCACCATCCTTAGCGAGCGGGCTAACGTCCGCAGCGGGCCGGGAACCGACTTTGACGTGATCGGCTCACTGAGCCGCGATGAAGAAGTGCTGGTCAACGGCGTCGATACATCCGGGCAGTGGTACCAGATCATCTACCAGGATACGCTGGGCTGGATTTCCGCCGAGACGGTGCGCATCTCCGGCAACCTGAATGTGCCCGTCCGCGCGACGGCAACACCCGTCCCGACCGACACGCCGACTCTGACGCCGACCCTGACACCAACGGATACACCAGAACCGACCAACACGCCCGAACCGCCGACCCTGACGCCGACGGCGCAGCCAACCGATACCCCGCTGCCCGCCTCACCGACTCCGGCGGTAACCGAGGTCGCGATGGCGTCGGACCTGTTCGTGCCGACCCAGTTTGAGCAGGTCAACCTGGATCCGCTCGGCCTTACCATGAATTACCCGTCCAACTGGGCCGAGATTACGGGCTTTGGTGTCATGAAATCGCTGGCGGCGCTGCCCTCGACGGACCCCAATTCGGGCAATTACCCATCGATCATCATCGGGCGCGGCTCTCCGGCCCAACTGCAAGGAGCCGGACTGATCGGCAATCAGACCGATCCGATTGAAGCCGTCCAGCATCCCTACGACACCGATCTTTCCGGTGCCTACGAGCCGCTGCAAGGATACGCTTACCCGGGTCACCTGGACAATGTGCCGGGGCAGGACGTACATTTCTGGACAATCCTCTTTGAAATCAGCCAGGATAATTGGCTGTATATTATCGCCCTGTCTCCAACCGGAGACTATGACCAGGCGTTTGGATCTGATGTGCTGATGCCGATGGTCGACAGCATCCTGGTGGATGGCCAGCCGATCAAGGCAGCCACTCAGCCGGAAAACCAGACTATCGTCAGCAATTCGCCCGTTCAACGCGGCACGGTGATCCTGGACCGGTTCGATGACAACCAGAACGACTGGCGCTACGGCGTGCTGGGAAATGGCAACCTGACCCTGACGATCAACGGCCAGGACTTTATCGGCTGGGCCTATCCCAATACGGTCACGGAATCCGGCTCCGCCTTCTACTTCCAGGTGATGGCGCATCCGTCCGAGGTGCCCAACGGCTATGAATATGGGGTCGCCTACCGCTTCAATGCGTCGAGCCAGGAGTTCTACTACTACACCGTCAACCAGAAGCGCGAAGTCTCGCTCTACGCGGCGACAACGGACACATTTGTCCAGCTCTTTGGCCCGATTGTCACCAATCTGGTCAACACCGGGCCAGACGCCACCAACACCTTTGGCGTGCTGGTGTTTGGCGACTATATGGAACTGTACCTGAACAACGAACTGCTGGGTTCAGTCGTAAACAGCCAGCTCACATCGGGCGGCGTGCGCGTGGTCGGGTACACGGCTAAAGACGCAAACGGGCCGCTGACTGTTTCCTTTGATGATTTCGCCCTGCTGCCGCTGGACGTCACATCCGATGCGACACTGACCAGCTCTAACTCTGCCGTGATCGGAACGGTGACTGCCAGCCAGGTCGATATCAGTACCGCAGCCGGTGGCACGGGTCTCTACACACTGCGCCAGAATGATGTGGTGGTTGTCTTTGGCCGCAGCCAGGACAACAGCATGCTCTATGTTTATTCAAGCGGCACGCTGGGCTGGATCGACAGCAGCGCCGTGACGCTGACCCGCAGTGATGCGCCCGTCGAGATATCCAGCCTGACCATCCTTGATGCGGCGGTTCAAGGGCTGCAAGTCCACCTCTGGCCTGTTATCTGGCCGGAGCAGCAGACCAGCACCACTCAGCCGACCGCCGACACAACCATCGCCTATGGGCAAACGGTTGACGGCAGCATCGAAGCTTCCAGCACCAGCGGTGACGCTTACCGCTTCCAGGGCACAACTGGAGATACGGTTACGATCAGCGTCAATGGCACCAGCGGTACGGAGTTTGATCCGAACGTCACCCTGCTCGATCCCAACGGGGGAACCGTCATGTTCGACGACGACAGCGGCCCCGGCCTGAATTCCCTGATCGAAAATTATCAACTGGCGGCGGATGGGGTTTATACCATCGAGGTCGGAACGATTTCCGGTGCGGGGAGCTTTACGCTAGGATTAGAGAAGACGAACTAGCTCAGTTGCAAAACCGTTTTGGGGGGCGCTGAGGCGTCCCCTTTTTTGTACAATGAGGATGACTGACCTATGGCTAAAGATGATAGCTATCTGGATTTTGATGAAGAGGCCCCTCGCGACGAGACACTACCGCTGCCCCCTTCGGAGCTGCCGCCGCCGCGACCAGAGGCCGAGCCGCCCCGCATCTTAGGCGAGAGTCCGGTTGGCGGTAAGCCGCCCGTGCTGCCCCGTATCCCCGTCGAGCAGGCAGGCACGGAAGACGAAACGATGCCGCCGTCCCCTGTTTCCAGTTTTGAGCCGGAGCCAGATATCCCGCCAGAAGGGGAAACACCCTGGCACAGCGGCGACGCCGACACCATTCAGGCGCTCTACACGCCCGAAACAGAAGAACCGCCCATTTCCCAAATCGAAGCGCCGGAACCGGACACGGTGGTGCTGGACGATGCGCCAGCAGAGCCGGATGTTGTGCCACCCGAAGCAGCGATCAGCGAGCCTGACATTGCAGGGGAGATGGAAGAACCGCCCGCCGCCGTAGAAATCGCCGTACCGGACCTGGACGCCCAGATCGCGGCTCTGCAAGGCGCACCTGAACCCAGGCCATCCGATCTGCGCGTTGATGATCTGGATGCCCAGATCGAAGCGCTGCGCCGCGAGTCCGAGTCTGGTGCCATGCCGTCGCCCTTCGCCGGAGCCGATCTGGGGTGGTTGAACACGGAGGCCCTCGTTGAGCCGCCAACGGTTGTTCGCCCACCAGACTCTAAGCCCAGCACCGAGAAGAAACCCGCAGCAAGCGTCCCGCCATCCAAAGTGACCCTGCGCGATCAGCCAGAGACGCAGCCCATTACCCCGCTGCCCGCTGATGCTGTCGCCAAGCCCGAGGATTGGGAGGATGACATCTCGCCCGAACTGGCCGCCGTGCTCTTTGCCGGACAAAGCCGCCCGGCTGGACGTCCTGACTCGGGACGCCCGGAGACTGCGGAAGCCACCTCGGTTGAAATCCCGGCGGCTGGCCCCCAGGTGATCACCGCGCCCAGCGAGCCTACGCACCTGACCGAGCGATCTCATGCCCAGGTGAAGCCGCTCATGGCAAAGGAACTGTACTCGCCTGCTCCCGACGCGGTTCTGACGGGTAAGGTGCGTTCGGTGCGCATCGAAGAACCGCTGCCCGACGACGAAGGAGATCGCATCGCGGAGACGCGGGATTATCTGCGGCCCAATCTGCCCGGCCTGGATGGACGGCTGGTCAAGCGCGTGAAGAGTGAGGAAGTGCAGTTCGCGGATGGCTCGTGGCGCTGGACCTTCGAGCGGCTCTACTCCGATGGCGGCTCGGATCAGCGGGAAGTGCGCGCCAACCGGGACAACACGTTTATCACCCGCAAGGACGAGATCGATAAGCCGGATATCGCCACCCACAAACGCGTCAAACGCCGCGACGAAGAGGCGATGATCTACGCGCCGCCCCCGCCGGAAGAAAAACACGGCTTACTCGGCGGACTGTTTGGCAAAAAAGAAGAAGCCCCCGCTGGCCCAATATCGTGGCGAGCCGCCACCCCTGCCGAGATCAAAGCGGCGCGCAAAACAGGCGGCCAAGCGTTCTAAACGACAAACCAAAATCCCCGCGTTGTTCCGAGCAGCGCGGGGATTTTATAGAACTTATGGGAGCTTTTGAGGAAAGAGTAGATAATATGTTCTATTCGTAAACATAACCAGGGCGGAACGCAGATGACCGAACAAGTACCCATTCTCGGCAGTGAATTGCACCTGATGCACTCGCAGCAAACGGGGCGGACCTATCGAATCACGATCGCCCTGCCGCTGGGTTATTCCAGTTCTCCTGGCGACGACTGGCCCTTCCACAACGCCCCCGAAAAATGGCCCGTTGTCTATGTGCTCGATGGCGACTGGTACTTCGGCATGGTCACGGACATGATTCGCCCAACGGCATGGTGCGGAAGCACATCCGATGCGATTGTTGTTGGCATTGGCTATTCAGAAGCTAAAAACCCGATAGAAGCGTTTCGCGAGTTTTTCACCCGGCGAGACTTCGATTTGACACCCACGCGGGACGAAGAAGTCGCAACATCAATGGAGCAGAAGTTTAAGCGCCCGGTACCCAATGGCGACGCCGGGAACTTTCACAAATTCATCAAGCACGAGTTGATCCCCTTCGTTGAGAAAACCTATCACGCTGACCCGGCGAGGCGCATTCTGGTGGGGCATTCCTATGGCGGTCTGTTTGCGCTGTTTGGTTTGTTTACAACGCCGGACCTGTTCAACACCTTGATCATCGGCAGTCCGACGCTCTCTTATGGCAACCGCTTCACGTTTCAGCAGGAGGAAGCCTTTGCTCAGGAACACCGCAAACTGCCCGCCAACGTTTATCTTTACGTGGGGGAATTCGAAGAAAGCCTGACCAATCAGACGGTCACCGATACACTTCGTCTGGCGGCGATCCTGCAAGGGCGTGAATACGAGGGGTTTTCACTGGTCAAGCACGTTTTTCCCGATCAGAACCATTGTGAGGTTGCCGCGCCGGGCTTTCAGGCGGGGCTGAAGTTCGCGCTCAAAAATCAGTCCTAGCTAATGCCCTCGCCCAGCATGCGGGCGGCCTGATCACAAAAAACATCAAAAATGCCGCGATGGAGACGACTGCGCGCCGGGTTATCCAGGTAGAGCAGGCCGACAACGCGATCTCCTGACCACAGCGGTCCACACAGCACGGCAACGGGCGTATTGTCCTCCATCGTGTGCACGAATAACTGCGCCTCGCCAGAATCCAGAGCCAGGAACAGCGCGCGTCGATCCGGATCGACGCTGTTGTGCGGCACGTAACGCCCCTGAATATCACGCCCCGTACAGTAGCGCATGCCGCCGTCATTTTCGTAGCGGACGACAAAGCCCAACTGCGCTTTAAACTGCTGAACAGCGCGCATCACCAGGGCATCGAGGCGAGACGCTTCGATAGGCAGATGGCTCGTTCCGCTGATGATCCGCATATCTTCGGTTTCTTCGGCAGCAAGCGGGGCGAGTTCTGGCGCGGGCTGTTGCTCGGACGACTCATCGTGCTTGGCCTGAGGATCGAAATCATCGTAGGAATTATGGACTGGCGCTTCCTGATCATATACCATCGCATCGGGTTTCTTTAGAAATGCGATCAGGCGCTGAACAATATTATCGCGTGCCATTGAACCGTCCCCCAGGAACCTTACAGCAACCTAACCTGACCCCAGTTACTTTTCAGTATAGCACCTTTATGGTTGGAGGGAATGGCACAGAGATACCGCTAACCGTTAGAGTTCGGTTAAGGTTCCGTTTGTGTCACCTCCGCGTAAGCAGCGCGATAGGCTTATAATTGAAAGAGAGAGGTGGAGTATGGCACGCAATCTCTTTCTCATTGTAGACGGACTGGCCCTGGTTGGCGTGATCGCTTTCAGTGTGCTGGCGGCCCTGCATCCGCACACCAGAGGCTACCTGACCGGGCAAATTCTCTGCGCGGGGCTGATCCTGGGCAGCGTGATCCTGCTGCGTCGCCAGCATGATCGTTGAGCCAATTACTGTCCTGCCGCTTACGACTGAACAGTTGGCGACTCTGTTCGGCTTCACGCTGGATGAACTGGCCCTGAACCGGGCGGGAGAATTCAGCACACGGCAGCGGCAGCAGCTTGTGTACCAGAGCATTGGCTATCTCCTGCGCGGGGTAGGCTTTCTGATCCTGAGTTTGATCCTCGCCATCACCGTTTACCGGCAACTGGATTATAGCTGGCAATACGCCGTTTTTGCCGCTATCTGCCTGCTGCTCCTGATCCTCAGCGGTTATCTCTTCTTTGCCACGTACCGCGTGTTTTCTCCAACCGTGCAGATCAGCGAGGGCAAGCTGATTCGCGCCGGAAGCGCCCGACAACCGGCCATCCTGATCGCGGATCGCACGCTGCGGATATCGTACCGCCGCTGGAAACGGCTCCCGCCGTCATTCCCCGGCACGTACCGCGTTTATTATGCCCGCGCCGTCTTAAACGTCTTGAGTATTGAGCCGCTTTCATAGGATGAACCGTTGAGAGTGATCTGCTGAGCGGCCATCGATCCGGGCCGCCCAGATTGAGTTTTAGCGAGAGCTATGCGGGCCCCATCAAAGCAACCGGTTCGTCACGACTCCTGACCATAGGATGCCTCCCCTTGATCAGCAGCCAGAAGCCCAACGCCAGTTCAAAGAGTCCACCCGTCACGAGACAGATTATGCCGTCCATATTCACGTTCAGCTATTCTTTCGTTGGAGCATCCTTACTGATCTCCGGTACTTGTTGGGTTTAGTTGTTTTGTGCCACCGTGATGACGACTTTTCCCTGGGCGTGTCCTTCTTCAAGATACCGGAGCGCTTCAGGAACCTCAGCTAACGGGTAACTTCTATCTATCACAGGTTTTACTTTGCCGGCTTCGAGAAGCTCTTTCATGAAAGCCAGATCCTTTTTGTTTGGTTTCATCGTTGGCATGAGACCGACTTGCTTACCTCCGGCCTTCGACCTGAACGGCCCAAGGATCATGTGTTCGAACAACAGCCGCAGGTTGGTGAATCCAGCAATGACGCAAGCCCCTTGGGGTTTTAGTGCGCGCTTGTAATCAGAAATGGAACGATTTCCGACGGCACAGTAAATCAGGTCATATTGCTGCCCGTTATTGGTGAAGTCTTCTTGCGTGTAATCAATGACGTGGTCTGCGCCTATCGAGCGCACCATGTCCAAATTCCGGGTGCTGCACACGCCAGTGACTTCAGCCCCGAAGGATTTGGCAATCTGCACGGCAAACGTACCTACGCCGCCGGATGCCCCATTAATCAAGACCTTTTGCCCGGATTGTATCTGTCCTTTATCGCGCAGACCTTGCAAAGCGGTGAATGCCGCTAAAGGGACGGCTGCTGCTTGCTCGAATGTCATCTTGGCCGGTTTCAACACCAATGCATCTTCCCTGGCACATAGGTACTCGGCAAAACTGCTCATCTCATTGAGGGGCATGCACCCAAATACATCATCACCCACTTGAAACTGCGTTACGGTTCTGCCAACCGCTTCAACGCGCCCCGCTACATCAGCGCCGAGCCTGGGGTTTTTAGGTTTGAAAAATCCGTTTACTAAGCGGGCCAAGAACGGTGCGGCTCTCATGGTATGCCAGTCCGCTGGATTTGCGGATGCCGCGTAAATCTTCACCAAGACTTCATTGTCCTTAGGCGTTGGTTTTTCGACTTCTTTGAACTGAAGAACATCCGGTGATCCGTATTCTGTGTATACAATGGCTTTCACTTGAGAATCCTCCTTGTTTGAGATGTGTTGCTCTGATTGAGTACGGTACAAAGATCTAGAGTGAGCGGAGTGGAGAGGGTTGCAGGGCGGGCTGAACACCCACCCTGACTCCCATAGGTTGTATCTATGCCACGCTCGGCAGATCGACCAGGGCTGGTTGTGCAGACTCGGAAGTGGTTGCAGATGATCTGAAGCCCTTGACGACGAGCCAGACACCCAGCGAAAACTCAAATAGCGCGACCAGAAGTGCGCCCAGTCCTGCCACGGAGGAACGTTGCTCGATAACACCGGACATCACCGCGAGGTAGCTAGCGACGAGGGGGACCGCTCCAACCATTCCGATCATGGAAAGGGCGCGAGGCACCAGGCGCGACTTGTACAGCAGGAAGCCCAACAACAGGTCGTTTACAGCCGGTATGAAACTTTGTCCGAGCAGGAAGATTCGGTCATATAGGGAGACAAGCGCATGGCTGGTGGGCAGCGCCTCTGCTCCAGCTCCGTCCTGCCGCAAGGTCACGATTGACAAAAGAAACGCCACACCGAGGAACATGGTGCTGGCTTCCAGGATTCGGGAGGCGACGAGACCCAACGCCAACCCTTCGTTCTGCTTCTTGAGCATCGGGAACAGCACGACGGCGGTGCCGATGCCGGCGAGGGCCACGATGATCTCCAGAATACCGCCAACGATGACCGCTGTGTCCGGCCCGGAGCCGATGACATAGTTCGTCTCATGCACCTTCTCGTAGAGGGAGAGAGTGGGGATCGAGACAAAGGTGAGCAGGTAGAGGATGCCCGCCGCTAGCGCGATTTTTCTTGTTGAGACCCCAGTTGTGGCGGCCTGCCGATTGATATTCATGTGTTTAGTTCCTTTTCTGAACGAGTGTGATACAGGTCAATATATGACATCCGGCACGTCTGTCGTTTGGGTTCAACGGGAATGGCCGAGACCAATAGCAGACCCTCAAACCGGTCTGTCCATCTCCGACGCGGGCTTTTCCGATTGCTTCAAATCACGACCGGCAGCGGTGGTTGTCAAGCTACGGTCATCTGGGGAGCAGTCGCACACGTGCGATCGATCTGCGACTGGCTAATGACAATCCGCAATGACTGAATGGGGTAAACGAGAGCGGAAAGGAAAAGACCTTACCGGACGAGATCCTGGTTCAGGATCAACTGTTTTAAGTGTCCGGCTGAAAACAGGTAAAGGAAACTAGAAGGTTTTCAGAGGAGACCTATAGCGTATTGAAGAGTATATACCTTTATTAAATTAATTACAATATAATACTCTAAAATATAAAGGAATTGTTATGATCGCCTCAGCCATAAAAAAGTTTCCAGCGGATCAACTAAAGCTTTGCTAAAATAGAACACATGTGCTTAGATGTGGAGCGGCAGAGCATGGGCATTATCTACGAGGCAAGAGAGTCGGATTTACCGTATGTCGAAACGATCACGCAGGGCTGGATGGACAGCGATGGATCGACGGTGCGCCCGGCTGAAGTCTGCTGGCACATGGTCTTTGTGCGCTACCAGGGCATCATCCAACCGCTGATCGTCGGGCCACTCACCTCGTCTGGCGTGGTGCATTTTCGCAAAGGCGCGGAACTGCTGTGGATCAAGTTTAAGCTGGGCACGTTTATGCCCCATCTGCCCGCCCGAACCTTCCTGGACTGCGAGACTCCCCTCCCCGGAGCAGCAAGCCAATCGTTCTGGCTGAAGGGGTCCGCGTGGCAGCTTCCCAATTATGACAATGCGGAAACGTTCATTAACCGGCTGGTGCGCGACGACGTACTGACTCACGATCCGGTTGTCAACGGGGCATTACAGGGCCAGCCGCAAGCGGTCGCGCCGCGCACGGTGCGGCACCGCTTCTTACGAACCACCGGGTTAACGCAAACCCATATTTACCAGTTCGAGCGCGCGCAGCAGGCATCAGCGCTGTTGCAGCAGGGCGTCGCGATCCTCGACGTCGTTGACCAGTTGGGTTATTTCGACCAGCCGCACCTGACGCGATCTCTGAAACGTTTCGTCGGGAAAACACCCGCCCAGGAGTTCGCCAGCGCGTGCGCTGCTGACTAGAGCTTGATATGAAAAAGGATACACCCGAGGTGATGAAAAAGAGGAGCCAGTCTTGGCACCTGAACCGTTTCGTTCGGTCACGGAGCCCATGAACCGTAGGGGCTGGGCTTGCCCTGCCCGTCTTTTTTTGGTCTCCTACCGTGAGCCTATTATTTTGCTAAAGAGCCGTAGCGGTCGGAGGGCTTCGGTTGCCCGCTCCAACTCATTTTCAGGAGAATGTGTTGCACGCTTTATACTCAATAGGCCCAGCCAAAGTCTTGACATGAATAGAACACATGTGCTATACTTAATGGTGTATCTGCTGCTCTGCTCCGTTCTTTTTCGCCGCCAGGGCCAAGGTTAGGAAACGGTTAGAGCACCCCCTCAAAATAATATATTTGGCGGATCGCCACGAGAAGAAGTGATCAACTTGAGAAATTCTTCGGCTAAGTAATACTGTCATAAATATCGCTAATGGATCACTTTTTGCACAAAACAGGGGCTTATGACCTCTTTTTGCCCCCTTATGGATCATTTCCGACCTTTTTGTTGAATTTTCGTCCTCATCGAAACGCATTAGCAGGGCCAGCTTGCCATTTTATACAAGACGGTCTTCTTTTTTCGGTTTATGATCCTCATATAGATCGAGATCAGAGGAGAATTGAAGATGCTACTCAAGAACAAAAACGCTGTCATTTATGGGGCTGGTGGGGGAATTGGGCGCGCGGTGGCAACCACTTTTGCGCGGGAGGGGGCCAGAGTATTCTTAGCCGGGCGCACGCGGGAAAAACTGGAAGCCGCGGCGGCGGAAGTCAGAGTCGCAGGCGGAACCGCCGAGATCGCCGTCGTTGATGCCCTCGATGAACGGGCCGTGAACGACTTCGTAAACCGGGTCGCCGCTCAGGCGGGCAGCATCGATATCTCATTCAACCTGATTACTCGCGGCGATGTGCAGGGAACCCCTCTGATCGATATGACCGTCGCGGACCTGACGCGCGCGGTTGTCACAGGCCTGACGTCGCAGTTTATCACGGCGCGCGCCGCAGCCCGGCACATGGTCAATCAGGGCTCCGGCGTCATTCTCATGTTAACCAGCGGCACGTCTGCAAGCGGCGTGCCGATGATGGGCAGCACGTCTGCCGCCGATGCCGCGATGGAAGCGCTCATGCGCGGTCTGGCTGCCGAACTTGGACCCAGCGGCGTCCGCGTCCTGGGGATATGGACGGCTGGCGTCCCTGAAACCCTCACGCCAGAGAAGATCGGCGCAGTCAATGGCTCCATGCAAATCGATGCCGACGGTTTGCAGCGGATCATCGAGCAGTTGGGCCAAATGACGATGCTCCGCCGTCCCCCTGCCCTGGCGCAAGTAGCGGAAACAGCGGCCTTCCTGGCCTCTGATGGAGCCAACTCCATTACGGGCACGATCCTCAACGTGACCTCTGGGATGATCCCCTTCTAACCAACAGGAGACCTTTATGGAAACAGTAACCTCGAAAGATGGGACAGTCATTGCGTTTGATCGATCCGGCAGCGGGCCAGCGGTTATTCTGGTGGCTGGGGCGCTGGGTACGCGATCCAAGGGGATGGACAATCCCCTGATTACCAGCCTATCACCCCATTTCACGGTGATCGACTATGACCGCCGGGGGCGCGGCGACAGCGGGGATACGCTGCCCTATGCGGTTGAGCGCGAGATCGAGGATATTGATGCGCTGATCGATGCGGCGGGCGGATCGGCTTCTCTCTACGGGCTGTCTTCCGGCGCGGTGCTTGCCCTCGAAGCGGCAGATAAACTCCGAGGCAAGGTCAAAAAGCTGGCGATGTACGAGCCGCCGTTTCTGATCGATAGCAGCCGTCCACCTGTGCCCGACGATTACGTTGAGCAGCTCAACCGGGCAGTGGCGGCAGGGCAACGGGGCGATGCGGTCGAGATATTCATGACCAAAGCAATCCTGATTCCTGGCGAGTTTGTCAGGCAGATGCGATATGGTCCGACGAGCGACGTTTTCGGCTCCAACGTGAAGCCGCCGGAGTGGGCGGAGATGGAGCAGGTTGCCCATACGCTCGCCTATGATGGTCTGATCATGGGAGACACCATGTCGGGCAAACCGCTGCCAGCGAAGAAGTGGGCATCCGTCACCTGCCCGACGCTGGTGATCGTAGGCGGGGCGAGTGAGTCATTCTTCCACAACGGGGCGCAAGCGCTGGTCGACGCCCTGCCCCATGCCCAGCGCTCGATCCTGGCAGGTCAGAATCACGCGGTAGATCCAGCCGCTCTCGCTCCGGTGCTGATCAACTTCTTCAAAGCGTGACCGCCCCATGAATCTCACCGTGACTCGCGTTTTTGATGCACCATTGGAGCAGGTCTGGCAGGCATGGAGCGATCCTGAACAGGTTAAGCGCTGGTGGGGACCAACAGGCTTTACGTCGCCCCTCGCCCGGATGGATTTTCGGGAAGGGGGAACATCGCTGGTCTGCATGCGTTCACCAGAGGGCCATGACATGTATAACACCTGGACGTACCAGAAAATCGTGCCCATGACAGCGGATCGAGTTTATCCACCACTTTGCCGACCAGGACGGTAACGCACTTGATCCGGCTGTGATGGGATTGCCGCCGGGGATTCCGTTCGAGGTGCGCCATGTCATCACCTTCAGAGCCATCGGTAACCAGCAGACGGAAATGAGCGTTACGGAATACGGCTACACATCCGATCAGGTGGTTGACCTATCCAAAGCCGGGCTCGAACAGTGCCTGGACAAAATGGCCGCCAGCTTTGCCGCCAAAGGAGTGTAAATATGGATATCACCCCGCAATTTCTCGCTGAATTCCTGCGCATGGCAACCCAAATGCGCACCGACATGATGAACGACCTGACCGACACGGATTTAGCGGTGCGCGTACCCGGCAATCCAACCCTGGGTGAAGTATGCCGCGACTGGGGAAATGTCGAGCGGTTCTATCTCAACTCGTTTAAGACAGGCCGCTTAAACATGGATAGACCGGAAGATGTGAGCACGGAAACGGCGACCAGCGTACAAAAGCTGAAGGCGTGGTATCAGGCGCTGGACAACGAATTTGAAGCCGTTCTGACTGCTATTCCCAACAGCGAGTTTGCGACGATGACGGTTGAGCGCAGCGGACGGAACTTGCCAGCAGGCATGCACTACCACACCTATCACGAGGCGATCCTGATTTTCTGCGCCAAGTGCAGTGTGTATCTGCGGATGATGGGCAAGCCCCTCAACGATCAGTGGATTGATTGGATCGGTTAACATGGGAAAAGTACCGCCCAGGGTTAAGACCCGTAGGCTGTTGGGATGAAATCACGCTCACTCTCAGAGGCGGCTCAGGTGGCTCGTCATTGTACCTGAACCTGCCTCTAATATATGAGGAATGAGAATTCTCTTTTTCTCTCTTTTGCTTTTCTCTGCGTTCTCCGCGCTCTCCGCGGTGAGATTGTTTTTCTATTTTCAAGGGGAAAAACAAGAAAAAGGGGCGGACTCGCGCCCGCCCCAGATAGACCATCCGGTTGATCCTGCTTACTGCATCGCTGTCGCAAGAGTTGAGCAAGCCGGGCATCCGCCGCCTGGACGGATGATCGCAAAGCCCGCCGCCGGGTCCGCACCGTAGGCCGTAAAGTCCACGTTCCAGACGATCAGCAGGCGAACCTTGCCGCTGCTCCGCGACAACTGGGTCGCGCGTCCAAGCCACTGTGCCTGCTGCGCCACGGTCACGCTGCCAGCCCATTCAAATCCGGCGGGCAGGTTGCCGAGACCTTCGGGCGACAGGTAGCCCAATTCGGTGAAGCACAACGGGCGAGAGCCGCCAAACGCGCTCCAATAGGTGTTGACCATGCCCCAATAGTAACGGGTGTAGTAGTTGCTGGGATTGCGTGGGTCGCCGCTGGTCTGGTCGGGTGAGACGATGCCTTCGTTGTAGTGAACGCCGATGCAGTCCATGTAATTCGCCGCGCCAGCCGCCGCCATGCCCGCGATGTACACGATCATCGTTCCAGACCGCCGCCTGACCAAAGGCACCTTCCGCCCCGGTAGGAGACGGCGCGCCGCTGATCACCATCACGCTTGGATTGGCACCCTTGATCTGCCCGTATGCCTTGGAGAGCATCTGTGTATACATGGTCGGGCTGATCTGGCCGTTCGGCCATTCGCGGTCCAGGTTCATTTCGTTCCAGACCTCGATGGCGTCCGGTCCCAGGCGGGCGAGTCCTGCGAGGTAGCCTGCGAACTGGTCCATATAACCAGCGCCGCCGGAACCAAGCTGACCCTTATCGCCCACGACGCTCAGCAGGATACGGAAACCCTGCCCGCGCACGTTATTGATCATGCCTGCCTGCGCGTTCGGATCGTCGCCCAGGTTGTAGCGGACCTGTTTCTTGACCCAGGTCATGCGCGCCTGGCGCATCAGATCGGGCCGCGAGAAGTCCTGCACCTGCCCGCCAAGTTCAAACGATCCGGTAGGCGTTGGCGCGGATGTCGGGACGGGTGCAGCGGTTGGCTGTCCGGGGGCCGCTGTCGGCTGCGGAACAGGCTGGCCGCCTGTCGTTGACGTGATCTTCAGCACCTGGCCCACATAGATCAGGTTCGGGTTGACGATATTATTGGCAGAGGCCAGTGCCGCGACAGTTGTGCCATAACGCTGAGCGATGCGCGAGAGATTATCCCCCGCAACGACAGTGTAGGTGACCAGCGTCCCCGGTACCGGAGTCGGCTGGCCGGGTACAGCAGTGGGCTGGGGAACGGGCTGGCCCGCCGCCGGGATCACCAGCACCTGCCCGACGTAAATCAGGGCGGGATTGGCGATATTATTAGCGGTAGCCAACGCCTGAACGGTTGTGCCGTAACGCAGAGCGATACGGAACAGGTTTTCACCAGCCTGTACGGTGTGAGTGGTTGTAGTCCCGCCAGTCTGCGCGTGAACCGGCGAGGCGGGATAGGGTGCCAGTAATACGGCAACCAGTAGAAGTCCTAAACAAAAATATCGCAGACGCATCATAAGCTCCTAGCTGGGATGTAGTAAACTATTACCATCATAGTGATTTTTGATTTTTGCACAACTGCGAAAAACCTACGACTGGGAGATGATTCGGGGGTGGGTGCCCGCAGGCAGTCCCTTTCCGTTTCGCACGCAAGCTAGTTCACCCGTTTTTCTGAAAGCCCTCATTGGCATCCACCGTTTTGGATAGACCCCATCAACGCAGGAGCTTTTTTACAAGATCATCTCGACTTTTCATTAATTTTTCATGGCATCTTAACAAATTATCGGGTATGCTACAGATAGGGAATAGGGGAGAAATGACGTGTCGCTTCGCCGTAAAGTTCTACTTATAAGCACAATCCTATTTGTCTTGATTGTTGCGCTTTTCTTTACAATTTCGCAGGCGATTATCATGCGAAGCTTTTCACGGCTGGAAACGCGTGAGATGCACCAGCATATGGATCGCGTCATGCGCGCGCTGCAGGAAGAAACACAGGCGCTCGACACGACCACCCACGATTGGTCAGCCTGGGACGACACATACAAATTCATTGCCGATTACAACGAAGAGTATGTCGAAGACAACCTGATGGATAACACATGGTTCGTGCTGGAAACCAATATCGTATTGTTTGTTGACCAGCGCGGAACAGTTGTGTTTGGCAAGGCGTACGATCTCAGCGACCAGAAAGAAGTTCCGCTCCCAGCCAGTTTGTTGGAACATTTTGATCGAGGGGTGCTGCTTGCCCACGACTCCCCCACCAGCCAATTGACTGGATGGCTCAATCTACCAGAGGGTCTATTGATGTTCGCCGCACGCCCCATCGTGACTACGGCTAACGAAGGCCCTGTGCGCGGCACCTTGATTTTTGGCCGCTTTTTGACGGAAGCACGGGTTGCAGCCCTGAGCGAACTCGTTCATGTGGATGTTCATATCCATGACATTACTGATCCGCTGCTGCCCGCCAACTTGCATCCTGCACAGATGACGCCGTCTGCCGACAGCGACCTTTTCACCCAGGCACAGGGTCACGAAAGTTTCACTGGATATGCGGCCGTCTATGATATTTATGGCCAACCAGCTGACGTGATATCGGTTGAAATTCCACGCAATATTTACCGGCAGGGGATTTCCAGTCTATATTACCTGTTCGCGGCGATTGGACTGGTCACGCTGTTATTCACGGCGATGATCTTTCTGCTGATGGAACGAACGATCCTGACGCGAATGAGTAAGATGGGCGATGTTATCCGGCAAATCCGCTCGACCAACGATATCGCCCTGCGAGTGCCGGATTCGGGAAACGACGAGATCACGAACCTGGGCCGTGGATTCAATGATCTGCTTGAAACGTTGGGGCAGACGCAACATGCCCTGGAAAACGCGCGCGATGAACTCGAATCTCGGGTGGTAGAACGTACAAAACAACTCGAACAGTCAAACCTGCACCTCCAGGATGAAATCGTGGAACGCCAGCGGGTGCAGCAGGAGCTTGTTTTTGCGCGCGATCAGGCGCTTGAGGCGCTGCGCGTGAAAACGCAGATACTGGCCAATGTGAGCCATGACGCACGCACGCCACTCAGCATTATTGTGCTGCGGACACAGATGCTTCAAAAGCGGTTGGATGCAGCGCTTGGCGACAAGGATCGGCAGATGTTTGACGCCATTTTGGCAAGTGTGTTTCAATTGACCCGATTTGTTGAGAACCTGCTGAGCGAGGCGCGGGCACATGCTCACAAGATCGAGGTTCATTACGCCGAGTTTGAACCGAGAGTCTTGCTTGATGAGATTAAGTCGATGATGTGTATCATCGCGGAGCGCAAAGGGTTAACCTTATCGACGGAAGTCGGACAACGAGTGCCGCCCACGTTGAGCGGCGATGTTGCGCATCTGAGACAAATACTGCTTAACCTGAGTGATAACGCCATCAAATTCACGCAACAAGGCTCGGTTGCCATCAGCATCAACTGTCCAGACGATGCCCACTGGCAGTTGCAGGTCTCCGACACAGGTCCCGGTATGTCCCCCGAGACCCAAGAACATATTTTTGACGCATTTTACCAGGCCGATGGCACATTGACGCGAGATGTTAATCGCGGTGTCGGACTGGGTTTATCGATAGTCAAAGGGCTTGCGACGTTGATGAATGCGGATATTAAGGTTCATAGCGAACTGGACAAAGGCACCACTTTCACGGTCACGTTTTGCTTGGAGCCTGAAACAGGGAAGGATCCCCATGAGTAGACCATCCGTAATTGTCGTTGAAGATGATCCTGACCTGGGGAATGCCATTCTAGATATTGCAGAAATGGCATTGGATGTTGACATTGAACTCATTGGAGATGGATTGAAGGCTCAAGAGCGATTTCAGGTCTTCACGCCCCGGCTAATTCTCATGGACTTGCACCTTCCGAAAGTGTCGGGAATAGAGCTTCTGCGCCAGAACATCGATCTGTGGCACTCTTCAGGAGCGAAAATCATCGTGATGACCGCTGATCTCACGCTGATATCACAAATTCAGGAGCTGGCAGACTGCTGTTTGACTAAACCCTTTACCGTGGAAAAGTTGATTGAGACGTTCAATACCCTGCTGCCTCCTGAACCAACTCCGAGTCAGATATGCGACCTATGAAAGCACTTTTCGCATCGGCTGCCACATGAAATACTCCCCGTCAAAACACGGCCCGGTTTCCACTTCGCCGATGTTTTCATAGCCCATGCGCCGATAAAACGGGACCGCATATAGGGTCGCGGCACATTGTATCTCCGCTGCGCCCTGTCGCCGGGCTTCTTCCTCGAACCGTTCAACGAGGCGGCGTCCGATGCCCTGGCGATGATAGGCTGCATCGACAAACAGGCTTTGCAGACGGTCCGGTCTGCCGCGCAGCACTCCGACAATTTTCCCCGCATCTTCGGCCACGAAGATCATGTCAGCAGTTAGGATATCCACTATAGCCTGACAGTGGGCGGGGTCCTCGGAATGCGCGTGCCGAAACGGCCCCAGCAGCAGGCCGCGTTCTTCAGGGGTAGCATAATCGAGGTTGAAGGTTCCGAACGTCTCGGCGATTAGGACGCCTACCCGGTGCGCATCTTGCTGCGCATATGGACGAATGATGATCACGGCTTGAACTCCTGCAGATGCCTGCCTTTATCATACACCATCCCAGGTGGATCAATAGTGGATCGGCAAGGACGGGCTTGTTATCCCGCCCTACGCGAAGATGCCACACATGGTTACCCAAGTAAAAGAAGGGGGAAATCGTCCTGCTCTGCATGCCATCTCAATATCTCGTAACGATTTGGCAACAATAGCAGCCTTACCTATGATTTAAGTACATTCATGAATGTATTATTATTTATCTTTCAATGCTAAAGGAGGACGCGCGCTGTTCAACTAGATGAGCCAATATCCCATTGACTGATGGACCAATCTTAACAAACTGCCTGATCACATCCAGATCATCTGCTCAAAGGAAAACCGGATCACTCTGAGCTATCCAAAAACCGCGATCAGGCAGGCCCCATAATGCCGGAACAAATCTTGATATCTATCTACGCTGGCGCGTGATACACAGCGCCGCGCATACCATAGATACGGTCTTGAGGGGGAACAACTATGAAAAAATTGACACTCGTGCTTGTCCTGCTTGTGACGATGCTGCTGGTTCCAGCCAATGTCAGTGAGGCAGTCACCAACGGCCAGCCCGATGGCGATGCACATCCTTATGTCGGTATTGCCTATCAGCCGATCCCAGGTACACAGTATGCCTACTTCTGTTCCGGGACGCTGATCTCACCAAGCCGCTTTGTAACGGCAGCACACTGCTTTGATCCCAATTCTGGACCTGTTTATGTTTCCTTCAAGAGTGGGCCTCCTTTTGGCGCAACATTCGTGACGGGAACCTTCCATCCCCATCCCGACTGGTGCCTCGGCTGCGCGCCTGGTTTGCCTGGTTTCGACACCCATGATGTAGCGGTTGTTGTTTTGGATACACCGCTCACTGGGGTGAGTTATGGCGCTCTTCCCTCGCCCGGCCTCGTTGATACGCTGGACATGCGGTCTGAAATCGATCTCGTCGGTTACGGCGTCATCGGATTCGAGCGCGGTGGAGGGCAGCCGCAAGATGTCTTCATCGCCACACGGTATTATGCGCCGAGCCTGCTGATCGACAGTAACAACGTCCAGAGCGACGAGTACATCAAACTCACCGCCAATCCAGCTAAAGGTAAGGGCGGCACCTGCTTCGGGGATTCGGGTGGGCCAGACCTGTTGGGCGGAACGAACATCATCCTGGCGGTAAATTCCTACGTGACCAATGGCAACTGCACTGGCGTTACCTATTCCAACCGCATCGATCTCCCCTATGCGCTGGACTTCATCAACAGCTTCGCTCAATAATCAGGCCGATGCTTTCGGTTTTCGGGAGTCCCCTATGATAGGGGACTCCCAATTCTCTACCCCTCAAAACGCCCCAATCACGAGTCAAGCGTGACCACTATTTTGAATGCGTATACAATGCGGGATATCTGTTCAATCTGGTGATCTGACCATGAACATTGTCAACGTTGGCTACCAATCGACCAACTATTACATCCTGGCGGATACGAAACCCCGGCTGTTGATCGATGTCGGGTGGCCGGGAACGCTGCCCTTCCTTCAGTCTCAGATCAAACGGGCCGGAACGACGCTGCCGGGGCATCTGCTGATCACGCACTATCACCCCGATCACGCGGGAATCGCCCAGGAAGTTAAACAGGCGGGCGCGAAGCTGATCGTTCTGGAGACGCAACGGACGGCGATCCCGGTGCTGAAAAGCTATATGAAACCAGAGCACCCGTATCAGGAGATCGATCTGAGCGACGCGATTACGCTTGCTACCCAGGACAGCCGCGCGTTCCTGGCAGCGTTGGGCATCCAGGGGCAAATCATCAGCACGCCGGGCCATTCGGATGACAGCGTGACGCTTGTGCTGGATGAGGGGATCGCCTTCATTGGAGATCTGCGCTTCCCGATGGAAGGCGAGGAGGATGAACTCGCGGCGAGTTGGGAAAGACTTCGGGCGCTCAAGGTTCACACCATCTATCCAGGGCACGGCCCAGTACGACCGTTTAAACAAATTTAAATTGACAACCATCGATATGTTCTGTAGTATCGGGAGGGCAGCAGTCAATTAAAGGAGCGCAAGTTGGATAAACGCCGGGTGTTGATCCTGTGTACGGGGAATTCGTGCCGATCCCAGATGGCCGAGGCGATCATCAACGCGCGGCGGGGCGAGACGTGGCAGGCATTCAGCGCCGGGACCACACCTAGCGAGGCGGTGCATCCCTACGCCCTACGAGCTTTGTCCGAAATCGGCATCCAACACGAGGGAGCCTATCCGAAGCTCTCAATACCTTTATGAACCAACCGTTCGATCTGGTCATTACCGTTTGCGACGACGCGGCGGAGAACTGCCCGGTCTGGTTTGGACAGGGGAAGCGGGTGCATATCGGCTTCCCGGACCCAGCTCAGGCCAGCGGATCAGCCGATCAGGTAATGCCCGTTTTTCGCGCCGTGCGTGACGATATAATTCGCCGTATTTTGCCCGTTTTAGATAATCAGGAGTAAAAATTTTATGGCCTCATCACCTGCTGCCCAAACCAGCACTATTTTCCAGCGGTTGTCGCTGCTGGATCGCTTCCTGCCGCTGTGGATTTTCCTGGCAATGATCGCCGGGATCGCGTTGGGCGCGATCATCCCCGACATTCAGGACACATTCAACTCGCTGCGCATTGATACCGTCTCCTTCCCGATTGCTGTCGGGCTGCTGTGGATGATGTATCCCGTGCTGGCGAAAGTGAAATATGAGGAACTGGGCCATCTGCGCGGCAAGGGCCGCCTGTTTGGCATGTCGATTTTCCAGAACTGGATCATCGGCCCGGCCTTGATGACTGCGCTGGCGTGGCTGTTCCTCTCCGACAAGCCGGAATACCGCACCGGGCTGATCATCGTCGGGCTGGCGCGCTGCATCGCCATGGTGCTGATCTGGAATATGCTGGCGGGCGGCAGCAGCGAAGACTGCGCCGTGCTGGTCGCGCTCAATTCGGTGTTTCAGATTATTATGTACAGCCCGCTCGCCTACTTCTATCTGACCGTTGTGCCCAAGCTGTTCGGTGCGGATACGGCGGAAGTTGGCGTGACGATGGGCGATATCGCCAAGAGCGTGTTCATCTTCCTGGGGATTCCGCTCGCCGCCGGGATCATCACCCGTTTCAGCCTGATCCGCCAGCGGGGGCGCGAGTGGTATGATGGGCAGTTCGCGCCCAAACTGGGCCGGACGGCGATCATCGGCCTGCTGTTCACCATCGTCGTGATGTTCAGCATGCAGGGCGAAAAGATTGTCGATAAGCCGGGCGACGTGCTGCGGATCGCGCTGCCGCTGCTGGTCTACTTCGGCATCATGTTCGCCGCTCAGCTTCTGCATGTCGCGGCGGATGGGCTTCCATTACGACGAATCGGCGACGCTGTCCTTCACGGCGGCGAGTAACAATTTTGAACTGGCAATCGCCGTCGCAGTGGGATCGTTTGGCATCGCGTCGGGCGAAGCGCTGGCAACGGTGGTCGGCCCGCTGATCGAGGTTCCCGTGCTGATCGGGCTGGTCTACGTGGCGCTGTGGCTGGGTCGGCGCTTCTTCGTGGGGGATAAGACTGTGCCAGCGGCAGTGGCAACAAAAGGCTAATTTTTACCTCACCCCCGGTGCATCTGACGATGCCTGCGTATCGTGCCCCTCGCCAACTTGATTGGCGAGGGTTTTTTTGACGTCTTCAATGTGCACCTGATCGTGATGCCTTTGGGCCGCCAATTGTTTTAAAATCGAATAGATACTCATGGTAGGAGGCGAACATGATTCATACGGGTGACCAGATTCTCAATCCACGCACGGGGCAGCGCATGATCTTTCGCCAAACCGGGGCGGATAACACCGGGCAGCTGCTGCAAATCGAGTGTTTTAACGCACCGCATGGATCCAAAGAGCCGGAACATGTCCATCCCATGCAGGAAAATCGGTTTGAAATTCTGGAAGGAACGCTGAACTTCAGTGTTGCAGGTCGTGAACGAACGGCAGGGCCGGGGGAAGTCGTAACGATCCCACCCATGACTTCCGCATTTCTTCTGGAATGGTGGGGATACGGAGGCGCACTACATGCAGGAGTTCCGTCCGGCGCTGCGGATTGACGGCTTCTTTGAAACTCTTTTCAGGCTCGCGCGGGAAGGCAAACTTGACGCAGAGGGCAAACCCTCGAACTTCTTACAGACCGCAGTCCTTGTGCAAAGCTATTGGGATGAGATTCGTGTCACGCAGCCTCCCGTCATTTTCCAGAGGATGCTCACACTCCTAGCCCCAATAGCTCGATTATTGGGTTATCGTGCCTAAGGGGGCGGCGAGGTTATCTCGCGACTGTCCCAAACAGGCATTTCAAATATTCGCCCTCCGGGAAGGTGATCGGGTGATCAAGGGCGTGGCCTGTCGTCGTGATGTTCGCCAGCGGGCGTCCAGAGTCGCGGGCGGCGCGCTGCACCGTCTTGAAGAAAGCATCGGGCGTGACGCGGCTGGAACACGACGACATCACCAATTCTCCGCCCGGCGAGAGCACACCCAGCGCCAGGCGAGTCAGGCGAGCATAGGCGACCAGCGCGCGATCCACTTCCGCTTCACTCTTGGCAAACGATGGTGGATCGACAATGACGAGGCCGAACGTCCGCCGCTCCGCGTGAAGCTGTTCCAGGGCGTCGAAGGCATCCGCGACCATGATCGTGTGCCGGGCCGCCGCAACGCGCGGATGATCCTGGTTGAGCGCAAAATTCGCTTCCGCCGCCTCCAGGGCCGGGGCGCTGATATCCAGGCTGAGCACAAATTTCGCCCCACCCGCCGCCGCGCAGACAGAAAACGCGCCGCTGTAGGCGAATACGTTGAGCACGGATGCCCCCGCCGATAGATCGCGGACGCGTGCCCGGTTGTCGCGCTGATCGAAATAGAATCCGGTCTTGTGTCCCAGCACCACATCCGCCGCGAAGTGCAGGCCGTTTTCCAGAAACTGCACCGGGCCAGTGAGCGGCTCCCCGACGAGGATTTGCCCGTCTTGCAGATCGTCAAATCCCCGGCTGAGGCGCAGCACGAGGCGATCAAACGGCTGGACGGCTTGCAGCCCGGCGATCACGGCGTCCAGGTGAGGGAACCACGCGGCGGTATAAAGTTTCATGACCAGGGTTTCGGCGTAGCGATCCACGACCAGGCCGGGCAGGCCGTCGTTTTCGCCGTGCACAAGGCGATATCCGGTCGTCGCCACAAGCTTACGGCGCACATCCGCCGCTGCGCGCAGCCGATCCGTGAACCAGCCCTGATCGATGGTCGCCTGGGTGCGGTGTTGGAGAACTCGGATGCGGATCGGAGAGGCCGGATCGTATAGCCCAACCGCCATAAAGCGATCCTGGCTGTCAAAAATCACGGCGAGATCGCCCGCCTGCCCGTCGCGGCTCTGCTTGAGAACTGCCTTGTCGAACACCCAGGGATGCCCGCCGCGCAGCGCCCGTTCCGCCGCCGGGGTGACGTGGATCGCGATCCGTTTTCCGGGCTGTCCCATTACGATCTATCCAGGTGCCCTGTATCGTTCAGGCAGTAGAGGACAGGGCTTTCGGGGTAAAAATGCAGTTCGGACAGGCTGGTATTGCCCGTATTCATGCTCCAGGCGAGGTTCGGATTGAGGCCCATGACCGAGCAGATCAGCACGCGAAACGACGTGCCGTGCCCGATAAACAGCACATCCCCGTCCGGATGGGCGCGGCGCGCATCGTCCAGCACGGATGACATGCGCACTACAACCTCGGAGAGCTTCTCGCCGCCAGGGGGAGCCTGATCACGATCTGCCCGCCAGCGACAATATTCCTCGGCGCGGTTGGCGCGGATATCGTCCCAGGTGAGACCCTGCCACTCGCCTTTGTTATATTCACGCAGGCGCGGCTCGCGAATCAGCGGCGTCGACCCGTCGCGGCTCGCCATAATCGTCTGAACAGTATCCCAGGCGCGCTGTAGATCGCTGGCATACACCGCGTCGAAGGGACGATCCGCCAGCCGCTGGGCGACCAGTACCGCCTGCTGCTGCCCGATTTCGGTCAGAGGTACGTCCCAGCGCCCCACGCAGCGATGTTCGAGATTGGCCTGGGTTTCACCATGCCGGACCAGAAGCAAACGGAACATTCAGCTAATCCTTAACAGGAACGTTTTAAGTTCATCCGGTTTAATATTCAATTTCAGCAGAACGCGGTGTGTCAGCGGAATGCGCACCGGGACATATTTACCCCGGCTCGGCTCATCAAACTCCGGCCCGCAGCGCTGCGACGGATCGCAGGTCAACAGACGGCACAGGTAAAACGTCTGGCGAATGATCATTGTGTCGTTGATCGGCTTTTCATACACAAAAGCGAAGCGCAGTATATCGACTGTTGCGCCCAGTTCTTCGACCATTTCTCGCCGCAGTGCCGCCTCTGGACTGGCGTCTGTCTCTTCGACCCCCCCACCCGGCGCGACCCAGTACGGTGAATATCCTTCACGGATGCGCTTGATCAACAAGACGCTGTTCCGGCCTGTCAGCAGCACTGCCCGCACGCGATTGTTAACGGCTATCTCGGGCATTTCTTCTCCACGAATTTTGATACAACAATCCAACAAGGATACCACAAAACGCGGCACGCGGCGCGGGCTCCCGCAGACAGTTGCATTCAGCCGGGCGCTAACGGAGAATAGGAAGGAAACTTTCTATGCCTAAAGGCGGATTTTCGATGACGGATTTACCCATTGTCCTCAGCTTTATCCACATCAGTGACTCGCATGTAGGGCCTACCTCCGATTTTGAACTGCATGGCAAGCGCCCATTTGCCGCGTTGGATCGCGTGGTCTCGCTGATCAATGCCTTTCCTCACAAGCCTGATTTTGTCCTGCATTCCGGCGATGTGACGAATGATCGCTCCGAAGCCTCCTACCGGCTGGCCTCCCATATCCTCAACCGCCTGGATGTGCCGTATTATGTCATCGTGGGCAACCACGACAGCCGCGATCTGACCCGGCGGTTTCTCGGCGCACCTGCCGATCCGGGCGGCGACGACAAGGCCCCGCTCAACTATCGGTTTGAGGTCAAAGGCGAGCGCTTTATGGTGGTGGACGCCACCAGCCCGCTCATCAAAGACCCGTCGGGATACGTCAGCGACGAAACCCTGGCCTGGGTGCGCGCCGAAACGCAACAAGATGGCCCGCGTCTGACCATTTTGCTGCACTATCCGCTCTTTAAGATGGCAACACCCTGGCTGGACGAGTTTATGATCGTGGCCAACGGGGAGAAGCTGCACGAAGCGCTGCTCCCGGCCCGGGATCGGCTGCGCGGCGTCTTTTTTGGGCATCTGCACCGCAGCAGCCAGATTATCCGTGATGGCATCCTCTATTCGTGCGCACCGAGTACGACTATCCAGTATGCGTGGCGCTTCTGGGATGAGAATCCCAGGGCCGATCCCGACTCTCAGCCTGGGTACAATCTCGTTTACTACACTGCCCACGAGGCCATGATCCGCCAGTACGCCTTCAATGTATAAAAACTCATAGCGATCCAGATCTAAAGCTTGCGGTCCTTTTGCCGCTGCGATAGAGTTTGAAACAGGTGCTGTGAGCGAAATTGAGGTAGGAGAATATGAGTCACAACCGTCTGTTCAGCCGGATGCTGCTGATCATATGTTTGGGCACGGCGGTCCTGTTTGGGTTCGCCATCGGATCGTGGAATCGGGATCAGGCCCCCATTCAAAGCGCCGCCCTGCAAGACCTAACGCCTACGGTGGTGGCAGTTGCGCCGCCGCAGACTGATATTCTCACCGTTCTGGACGCCGAAGAAGCGCTGATCGCCCAGCTTTATACCCAGATCAGCCCGTCGGTGGTCCACATCACCAGCCGGACCCAGGTCTATGACTTCTTCCGGGGAGCCGTCCCGCAGGAAGGCACGGGTTCCGGGTTCGTTTATGACACGCAGGGCCACATTCTGACGAACAACCACGTCATCAGCGGCGCACAGGAAATCGAAGTCGTGCTTGCCGATGGCACTACCCTGCCCGCCCAGGTCACAGGGGCCGATGAGTATTACGATCTGGCCGTGATCCAGGTGGACGCAACCAAGCTGACTGTCCCACCGCTCACACTGGCCCCCGATGTGCCGCTGCGGGTAGGTCAGCGCGTGCTGGCGATTGGCAACCCGTTCGGACTGGACCGCACCCTGACCACCGGGGTGATCAGCGCGTTGGATCGTGTCATTGAGTCCGACAGCGGTTCGGCTATCGGCAACGCCATCCAGACCGACGCGGCAATCAATCCCGGCAATTCGGGCGGGCCGCTGCTTAATTCACGCGGGCAGGTGATCGGCGTGAATACGTCGATCCAGTCGGTGTCGGGCGGCTCAGTGGGCATTGGCTTTGCCGTGCCGATCAGCACGATCAAGCGCGTCGTGCCCGATCTGCTCAGCCAGGGGCGCTATGTCCATCCGTCGCTGGGCATCAGCGTCGCGGAACTGGGCTACGAGGTCAACCCATCGGATTCCGGCCCGCAGAACGGATTGCTGATCTACGATGAAGTCCCCGGCGGTCCAGCGGATCAGGCGGGACTTCAGGCCTCGCAGGTTCAGCGGCAGCGCGGCGGGTATTTGTTCGTGGGCGGTGATACGATTGTCGCCATCAACGGTGTGCCAGTGAAATCGCGCGACGATCTGACGCTCTATCTGGAAGGGAACACCCGGCCCGGCGACACCATAACCGTCAGTATAAGCCGGGAAAACAGCCCGATGGATGTCAGCGTCATGGTGGGTGAAGGATAACCTCACCCCGGTTGAGCGAAAAAGCGGCGCTCAACTGCCCTTCTCCAACTTGATTGGCGAGGGGCTGCCCAAACCTAATCTATTTAGATCGTATTGAAAGGAATTTTTCATGAGCATCAAGTTTGGAACTGACGGGTGGCGGGCCGTTATAGCGGAAACGTACACCTTTGCCAATTTGCGGCTGGTCGCTCAGGCAGTCGCCGATTATGTCAACCAGTCGTTTGGCGACGGCGGCAAGCCGCCCGAAGTCGTGATCGGCTTCGATACACGCTTTCTCTCGGACCGCTTCGCCATTGAGACGGCCCGCGTCTTAGCCGCCAATGGCATTATCACCTGGCTCTCACGCACAGATGCCCCGACCCCGGCTATCAGCTACAACATTCTCAACAAAAAAGCGGCGGCGGGCGTGGTCATCACGGCATCGCACAATCCCCCGCGCTACAACGGTTTTAAGCTGAAGGCGGATTACGGTGGAT
Source organism: uncultured Chloroflexia bacterium (assembly GCA_963753545.1). Taxonomy (GTDB): domain Bacteria; phylum Chloroflexota; class Anaerolineae; order Aggregatilineales; family Aggregatilineaceae; genus CAVWCQ01. The sequence goes on along the minus strand of CAVWCQ010000008.1, from coordinate 794,973 downwards.
CGGCGCTGCAAACCCAGTGCCAGTTGGTCGAAGAATTCCTGGAACGTGCCCAGCGTGAGGCGCGCGGCCCAAACCTGATGGATTATGACAAAGCGCTGGAACAGCAGTTGATCCGCCGCTTTAACCCGACCAACGCCTATTATGAGCACCTGGAAACGCTGGTCAATATCGACAAGATATCCTCCGCCGAACTGAACATCGTGGCCGACCCGATGTACGGCTCCGGGCGGACAGCGATCCGCGCCCTGCTCTCGCGCACGCGCTGCCATGTGACCGAAATTCGCGGCGAGATGAACCCCGGCTTTGGCGGCATCCACCCCGAACCGATCCGCAGGTACCTGGATGCGCTGGCGGCAGCAATCCAGACCCAGCACGCCGATGTCGGGTTGGCGACGGACGGGGACGCGGACCGCATCGGCGCGATGGACAGCCAGGGCACCTTCATCGATCCACACACGATCATGGCCCTCTCACTGCGCTACCTGGCGGAGAAGCGCGGCTGCAAGGGCGACGTGATCAAAACCGTTTCCACCACCATGATGATCAACCGTATCGCGGCGGCACACGGCCTGACGGTGCACGAAACCCCGGTCGGCTTCAACTACATCGCGGATTATATGCTGAACGGTGACGTGTTGATTGGCGGCGAGGAATCGGGCGGGATCAGCATTAAGGGGCATATTCCCGAAGGCGACGGCATCCTGATGGGCCTGCTGCTGCTCGAAATCATGGCGGATGCGGGGGCGTCGCTGGTCGAGATTGTGGCCGATCTGCAAGCCAAATTCGGCCCGACCTGTTACGAGCGCACCGACTTCCACCTGAGCCATCCCGTTCCCAAGAAAGAAATGGTCGCGCGCATGCAGGGCAATGCGCCGGGCAGCATGGCGGGGCAGACCGTGCGCGAGGTTAAGACCTTTGACGGCATCAAATTCGTGCTGGCTGATGATAGCTGGCTGTTGATCCGGCCCAGCGGCACAGAACCTGTGCTGCGCGTTTATGCCGAAGCGCCCAATGCCGAAGCGGTGAAGGCGCTGCTAGCGGAGGGCCGCAAACTGACCGACGCGAAAGCGTAATTTTTCTGATCAATCCCCTCTCCAGACATGCTCCGCATGCATGGGGAGGGGCCTTTTCGAGGGGGACGTGAGAGATGATCGAACATATTCCTGAACAGGTCAAGAATGCGTTTTTGTTTTTCCACTCGGCGGGGGAATCTTCCGCGCAGTTCAAGCCTTTTTTGCCACACTTGATTGACTGTCTGCCCAACACCTATCTGTGGGCGGGTGATGGGGTGATCAGTGGGTCGCCATTGATGCGGCAGGGTCTTCATTATGGCCCTGATCCCAGGCGCTACTGGTTCACCTTTCCCATGCAAGACGCGAGCAGCCCGGAAAGCTTCGCCCAGCATCGGGAGGCTATGGGGGCGACGCTGTTATGCAGCGGGGCGTATATCAATGCGCTGGCTGATCAAATCATGGAGCGCTTCGGACTGGCGGCAGAAGATGTGGTGTTAGCTGGCTTCCAGCATGGATCGAGCGCGGCCTTATCGGCGTCCATGATGCGGCGCGGCGATCCCTACGCTTTCACCATTCTGTTTGAACCGTATATCCTGGAAGCCTACTATCTTCAGCAGGAAGCAGCGCTTCCCCCAACAACGGTGGTTTGCATTGATAACGAACACATCCGAACCAGAACGCAGCAGTGGATCCATATTGAAACGGATCGAGAGTTCCAGTCGTATGGCATGAATACGCGCCGGATCACACTGGAAGGTGGTAGCGACGATTTAGACGCAGCCATGATGGAAGAAGCAATCAAAATTCTACTTTCTTTGTAGAACCGGGTTATCTGAACGGAGGTCAGGCCAGCCGCCCGCTCAGATACAACATAGGAATGGTCAGCCGCAGTTCGCCATTCTGCCGCGCCGCTTCATTCAGCCGCTGCTCCAATTGTCCAAAAATCCGTGCTCGGTCCGCCTCCGCGATGAGATCGACCCAGGCAGGCAGGAATCCAAACCGGATCAGCGGGTGATGAACGAGGGCTGTCCCATCTAAATAGCGCAGGGTAAATTGATCTTTTACTGCCTGTTCGATCACCAACCCGGCGTTTTCCAGCAGCGCGCGGTGCGTCTGCGGCGTCCCCCGGTGATCCTCATGGGCGGTCAGATTAGGGAGATAGTGCGGGGCCAGATCGATCAGGACGGCGCGAAAGATGGCGTAAAACTCCTGCATGTGGCCCTTAAAATTCGTCGTGATGGCGATCCGCCCGCCCGGTTTGAGCACCCGCACACATTCAGCCAATACAGCAGGTGGATTCGCAAAGTTATTGATGCCCAGGTTCGACGTGATCAGGTCAAAGCTCCCATCAGGAAAGGGATAGTGATCGCCCTCCAGCGTAACCAGTGAAACATGGTCCATCGCCCAATAACGGCGGCGCTGTTCGGCCCGCTGGATCGCCGCGCCCCACACATCCAGCCCGACAAACTGACTTGCTGGCCCGGTGTAGTAGGCCATCTCAAACAGGGGATATCCAGTGCCACAGCCCACATCGAGCACCTGCAACCCTGCCGTTAATTTCAGGTGGCTCAGCAGAAGGGTTCCAAACCGGAACGACCATGCCGGAACGTCTTCGTAGAGCGCCGCAAATAAGGGATCGTCGCCATTGAAGGAAATCGCCTGGGCGTGCATCGGATTTTCCCCTTGGTCTTCTGCTACTTCAACTGGCTGCGCACATAGGCCAGGGCTTCTTCGAAATTTTCAAATACCGGAACATAGAGGTTCCCGTAGGCGTCGAAACTCATGGCCTCCGCTGCCGCGCCAATCATGGGGTTTCGAGTGACAATGACGACCTGACGCACTTTCGGGTGGTGAAAGGGCAAATCTGCGCCGCGCGCCGAACGTTCCGTTCCGATCATCAGGTCAGTCAGGTGCATCGTTGGCAAGTCGGAGAAATCGACGATCAGGAAGACGGGTTCGGGCGAGGCATCATACAGTTCAATTCCATCGCGCACCACAAACTCGATTTCCTCACGAACATCGTAGTTCGGGGCAGCCGTGAAGACAATAATGGGTTCATCAGGGAGTTTTCTTAGCGTGTATGACATCGCCGTTATCTCCTTTCAACCCATACATTACATGATCCGCAGCAGACAGGCAAGCCCTGTCAGGCAGGCGCAGCCCAACCGTCTGTGGTCAGGCTCTTCTGCTGCGGTATAATTCGGATGATGTGTGATGCCGTGCTATGAGGAGATACAACCCACCATGACGAATGCGGCCAACGACTTTTGGAAGAAAGAGCGCGTGATTGTGACGGGCGGCGCTGGCTTTTTGGGCAGTTACGTCGTCCAGACGCTCAAGAGCTGCGGCGCGACCGTCTTTGTGCCCGAATACCCCGCCTATGATCTGCGCCAGGAAGAAGCGGTGATGCGCATGTACCGCGAGATGCCCGCGACGATGGTCATTCACCTCGCGGCGACGGTGGGCGGCATCGGGATCAATCGCGAACATCCCGGCAGTTTCTTCTATGACAACCTGATGATGGGCGTGCTGACCGTTGAACACGCGCGGCGGGTGGGCATCGAGAAGGTGGTGGCCCTCGGGACGATCTGCGCCTATCCCAAGTTCACACCTATCCCCTTCAAGGAAGACGACCTGTGGGACGGCTACCCCGAAGAGACCAACGCGCCTTACGGGCTGGCGAAAAAGATGCTGCTTGTCCAGGCGCAGGCTTACCGCCAGGAATACGGCTTCAATGCCGTCTACCTGCTGCCCGTCAATCTCTATGGTCCCGGCGACAACTTCAACCCCTCGTCCTCTCACGTCATCCCGGCACTGATCAAAAAGTGTGTTGATGCCCAGGAAGCAGGCGCGGATCACATCGTCGCCTGGGGCGATGGCAGCCCGACCCGCGAATTTCTCTATGTGGAAGACGCGGCGCGGGGCATCGTGCTCGCCGCCGAACGCTACAACGATCCCGACCCGGTGAACCTGGGATCCAGCAACGAGATTTCGATCCGCGACCTGACCCACCTGATCGTGGAACTGACCGGGTTCCAGGGCGAAGTGCGCTGGGATACCAGCCAGCCGAACGGCCAGCCGCGCCGCAAACTGGATGTCTCGCGTGCCAAAGAGCGCTTCGGCTTCGAGGCGACGACCGATTTCCGCGAGGGTCTGACCCGGACTATCGCCTGGTACCGGGAGCAGCGCGCCGCTGACAACCTGCGGTAGGGGGCAAAAGAAAGAAAAACAAATTCACCGCGGAGGACGCAGAGAACGCGGAGAAAAGCAAAAGAAAGAAGAATGAGAGCAGAAATCAATCGAATAGCGACTTGTATTATTAGTGCGGCAATTGAAGTCCATAGAGCGCTTGGCCCTGGCCTATTGGAGTCGGCGTATGAAGCGTGCCTCGCCTATGAGCTGGTCAACCGGGGGCTTACTATTGAACAACAGAAGCCCCTCCCGCTGGTCTACAAAGAGGTCCAGTTGGACTGCGGCTATCGAACTCGATTTGTTGGTCGAGCAGGCTATCATTGTCGAGATTAAGTCAATTGATGCGCTGGCTCCGATCCACTCAGCCCAACTGCTATCCTATCTTAAACTTTCCGGCTATCGCCTCGGATTGCTCATCAACTTCAATGTGGAACTACTCAAAGACGGCGGCATTCAGCGGATTGCTAACCATCTCTAATTTATTTTCCCCTTCTCTTGCTTTTCTCCGCGTCCTCCGCGGTGAAATCAGCTTTGTTTTTTCCTGACCCTTACATCCCATTTCGGCATTCCACGACCCGATCTATACTGGAGACAGTATCTTGCGCGCCTCCTGGAGGATTGATGCCCAAACGTCTGCTTTTATCAACCATCCCTGTGATCATCGCAGCGGTCTTGCTGATCGTGATCGCCATAGCCGTGCGAAACAGCAGCAAAGACGAAATCAGAGACGAACAACCCGACGGTCAGCGCGGAAGATCTGCTGCTGAACCAGGGCAAAACCGACGTACCAACGCCCCCTCAAGCCACCGAGCCGCCGCAGGACAGCGCCCCGGTGAATGTGGCAGCGGCGGAGCAGCCAGCGCTTGAGCCAACTCAAGTGGAACAGCCCGCCAACGTAGAAGCGCCATCCGGTGAGGGGCCGCGCGTGCTGGCCTGGGCCGATACGGGAAGCGGAAGCCGCCTTGTATCCCTGCAAAATGGGCAAATGCCTCAGGACTTATTTGTTTTTCCTGGCGGTACTACGGGGCGCATCCAGCGGTGCAGCCACCATTACCGCGTGGCCAATGACCAGGGCGTGATTCTGTACATCGGCGGGGATCGCGGCGATCTCGTATATTATCCCTTCGACGGCAGCGCCCCGATCACCATCGGGCAGACCGGGCGCTTGACCTGTGCCGGGCCGGATACGATGCAAATCTTCCCGGATGGCAAAACCATCGCCTATATCGAATTCACCAACAGTTCCCTGACCGCCCCGTACCGCAGCGGAAACCTGATCCTTTACAGCCTGGAAACGCAGACACGGCTGAACACGATTGATTTCGCTGTCGATTTTGAACAGGCGGGGGATCAGATGCTGGTCCTGCGCTTCTATCCGGACGGAGAGGGACGCGCCACCGAAGCCGATCTGGACGTGGTGACCAGCAGCGGCACGCGCACAGCGGCGGTACTCAACCCCGCCAAGCCGGACAACGAGCCAGATGCGGAATGTTTTTATGTCAGCGGAGCGATTGCCCGCGCCGGAGACAAAGCGTTTGCCCTGCTGGGCCAGACCTGCGATCCCGGTGGCAGCACGTGGCGGCTGATGTCGGTCTTGCTCGGTGAAGGCGGCGGTGTCAGCGATATCGCCCACCAGGAAGCAGGCGGCGGCTTTTATAATGAAGAATTCAGCACGCAGGTCTTCGCCTCAACCGATGGATCGGCGGCACTGATCGCCGTGCCGAGCGGCCTGGAACGGCATATCGTCCGCCTGATCTGGGTGCGAACCGACGGCACGACCAATCAGGTCGCGGATTATTCCATCGCGGACCGCGTGGGCGATCCCTATCTGGAAGGGCGGCACCTGCTGATCTCGCCGGAAGGCAACTGGCTGGCCTATATCGAAGTGACACCCAACGGCGAGCAGTCGCTCAAACTGATTGATCTCTCCTGGCCGTTCCAGGACGCGCAGCCCGTCATGGCCCTGAACACCAATGAGCGCTTCGAAGATATGCGCTGGGGGCCGGGCGGACGGTTGTTCACGATCAGCGGCAGCCCATCCAGCAACGCGGCTTATGTGATCATCCCCGGCATGTCCCCGGTCCGGCTGGCGCGCGGCCAGTTCACCAGCCTGGAACCGGATACCCGGGGGCAGGTGGTCGCCATCGCGGGCTGGATCAAACACCCGGAAAACACGGCCCTTTCCTTTGAACAGGCGTCGTTGATGGATATGCAGGGCAACCTGATCAGCCTGTGGCAGGGAACGGCCAACGGTGATGAAGTGAGCATCGTGGGCGTGGAGTGATTTTGCGGGGTGGGCAATGTAAACCCACCCTATTTTTTAGACCAAAGTGAATTCCTTCCCAAAAATGATTAACTCATGCTTAAGGTGCCCTATACTATAAGATAGAGAGAGTAATCGATTTCTTGGGTAGTTAGGGGTGGGAAGCCATGAATAAAGGCCCTTATCGAGTTTTAAGCCTGATTATTCTGGCTCTGTTGATTGTGGTCAGCGGCACGCCATCTACACCTGTCTTGTCGCAGGCACCTTCATGCGAACAGATAATCATGGATGCCTACCAGATCACCGAACAGCTTTGCCAGAAAACGGGCCGTAACGAAGTGTGCTACGGGCATATCTCGTTGGACGCAACTCCTCAACCTGACGTCGCCGATTTTACGTTCGCTGAGCAAGGCGATATTGCCAACGTAGCCGATATGCAAACGCTGCGTCTCAGCGCCATGGATCCCATTGGCAGCAACTGGGGTGTGGCCCTCATGCGCTTTCAGGCCAATATCGCCAACGACCAGCCTAACAAGAACGCCACGCTGCTGCTCTTCGGCAATGTCCAGCTTGAAAGCAAGTTCAGCAAACCATCCGTCAGCATGGATTTGAGCGTTACGCCGAACGGTAACGTCAATATTCGCCGCGAACCAACGACTTCAGCCGCGATCCTCGGCAAAGTGAAGGCGGGCCAATTTGTGACCGTCACGGGACGGCTGGAAGACACCTCCTGGCTGCGCGTCCAGATTCCAGATTCCCAGGCGCTGGGCTGGATCAGCCGGACTCTCGTCCCCGGTGTCGAGGACAGCGATCTCGCCCGTCTGGAGGTCGTTGATGCTGCTCCGCAGTATGGGCCGATGCAGGCGTTCTACTTCAGCACGGGCGACGACGGCGATATTTGTCCGGAAGCGCCGGGCAGCGGCATCCTGATCCAGACGCCGGAAGGGGTCGCGGAGATCACCCTGCTGATCAATGAAATTGATATCCAGATCGGCTCGACGGTCTATTTCCGCGCGGCCCCTGGGAGCAATATGACCGTCAGCGTGGTTGAAGGACTGGTGTTTGCCACAACCTCCGGCCAGACTGTCGGTATCCCGGCAGGCAGCGAGGCGACGATCCCGCTGAACGAGGATATGAAGCCAGCCGGACCGCCCAGCCCGGCACACGGCTATAACATGGACCAGATGAATCTGCTCCCGGTTGGGCTTCTGGAACGCGAGATTACGGTTCACCAGCCGCTGAGCGACGCTGAGATTTATGCGGTGCTGAACCCACCTGTGGAAGAAATCTCAGCCACAGAAGAGAGCAGTGTCAGCAGCGAACCTGTTGTCGAGAGCGAGCAGGGCAGCAGCGGGAGTCAGAGTGATAGCGGTGAAGCAATTGTGCTGCCAACCGAGGTTGTAGTACCAACCGCGCAGCCGACCGCAGCAGAAGTTACCCTCTGCCATAACGGGACGACAATCACCGTTGTTCCCACTGCCGTGCAAGGCCATCTCGGACACGGGGACACGTTAGGCCCCTGCCCTTAGTCCAATTGCTGGGGCGATGCACTGAGCATCATGGACATGGTTTGATTTTTGTGAGGGCGGGTAGGTCAATCCGCTCTCATTTTTTTGGCAGAAAGAGAGGCCCGCACCTGAAGGCGCACTGATAAAAAATGATAGGATGGAGGTCCGATCAACACTAGCGGCGGTTGAAGCTTTGGGCGTCTACGTGCTCCCCTCGGAACTCAGTCATCTGGCCCGTATGTTCGCGGGCTTCATGAGTCTTCCACTCAACCAACTGTGTAACGAACGTCACCAGCCACGCCAGCGCCGCCGCTGATAAGGTGATCATGATCGCTTCACCCCACGCCGGGGCGAATTTAAAGATGGTTAAGATGATCGTCGCAGACCATGCCCCGGCACACACCGGGCAACAAATCAATTCGGCCACAGCAGAACGCACACCTGTCATCCATCGGGGGTGGTTGTCTTCACCTGCTCCGGACGAGTGTGGAACCGCCACAGCGAACGGGGCGCGAAACCATTCAAGCACCGAAAGATAGGCACAGGCCCGACCTGCCATACTCGCGGCAAAGGCCAGCATCACCCACTGAAACGGAGTCAGTTTCACACCCTGGTTCACCACCGTTTCGACCAGGAACAGGCAGGAAAAGAAGAATAGGGCGATTCGGCGTGTGGTCATAGGCTGTCTCCTTTCACTTCACCGACAAAAAATAGCAGCGGCGATCTGCCTACCTATGGGCATCCATCTATCATCAGGGTCTTGGTCTTCTTCCGCAAGCCGGGCAGCGCGAAGGTCATTGGAGAGGTTTGTAGGGTAGGGCGACTTTGACCGGTGACTTGATCAGACCATAGAGCAATGCTGGCCAAAATGACAAGTATTCCTATGCCATTCTGATGGTGGACTAAACACCGTTCACTTACTGGACTCATCGAGTGGTTTTTGTCATTCATCCGGTTAGAGCGCGCCGCTGGCGTTTTTATTGATCACTTAACAGAATAGTGTTGAATTTTAGTGAGTATTAGCAACAGCCGTTTTTCGCTCATTCTAACCTTTGGTAAAAATTAGTTGATCACTATTTGACCTGTTTTTCTCGTGGCGTTTTTGACACCCCCCCTATTTCGGTTTCATGACAAACGGTTTCCTAACCGTTTTTCTAACTCGATTTTGGGGTGGTAGAATGACCAACCCCTATTACAGGACGGGCGCAGACCTCAGGAACCTGGGCGCGGCAAGCAGCGCCCCTACAAAAACGGGCGAGGCAAGCCGCTGCCCCATATGCGTCAAGTTAAGAAAATAAACGTTGTGGATAGCGGGCGCACACCTCACCCCGGCTGAACGGAAAAGCATGTTCAGCCGACCCTCTCCAGGCTGCGCTGGCGAGGGTCAGGAGATGGCGCTTAACGGCTTACAATGACACAAAAACGGGCGAGGCTTGCCTCGCCCCTACGTGATTTATTACAACTGCTGTTGATTTGCCCCCATCACCTGATCCAGGGCCGCGCTGAGCGCCTCGAAGAAAGCGGGCAGAAAGGCCGCCCAGACCGCCGGGGATACATGCGACAGCCGCGCCAATTCCCGCACCGCTGGATCGCCCGGTTCGTTGACCGCGCCGACCAACACCGGAATTTCGCCGCGCAGCGCCAGCCACAAACCCCGCGCCTGCCCCACTGTCTGCCGCCCGGCCCACAACAGCACCGCCAGGACGAGCAGCGTCCCGACCAGCGCGCCCAATACCTGCCAGAGAGTCAATACCGTGTCTTCCATGCTGTTATCCTTCCCTCACCTGTCTGAGAACCGCCACTTCCAGCACCAGCGCGACCAGCAGGCTCCGCTGATCCGCCGCCGACAGACCCGCAACCGCCATTTCCAGATCGGCAGGCGGATGATCGATCACCGCCCGAAGCTCCCGCACCCGTGGCGATGCCGCCCGGCTGGCTAGCTGACCGGGGCGCTCTTTGCCTTCGATCTTCAGTTTCACTCAATTCCCTCCACTGTGATGTCAGACAGCCCATGCTTTTCCGTCTCAAGCACAATGCGGTGCACCCCCAGCGCCGTGGTTTGCAGATCGAGCGCTGCCATGCCCGCGATCATGTTTTCCTCGCCCTGCACCGTGCTACCATCGGAAACCAAAACCAGCCATGTGACCCGATCACTAAACAGAGGATCGTGAACATCGGCGGTGATCGTCACCCCATCGAGACCATCCGCCCGCACGGCGCTTTTGTCGGACGAGAGATCAGCCGGAGTCGCATGGACCAGCGCGCCGTTGTTCAAAAAGGATCGGGCGGGCAGATGGGCCAGGATCGCGTTGTGCTGCTCCTCGGTCAGTTCGATAAATTCATAGACCTCGGCAGTCCCGCCGAACAGTCCGGCAGCTTCCGCCAGACGCACAGCCTGCCCCTGATCACTGGACTGTTCTGGCGCAGCTTGCGGCCAGGTCAGAAGCCCGTCCCATTTTCGCCGTTCACAAGAAAAGATCATCGTTACCCCCACGCGCAGAAAGCATAATTAACCGCGTTCGCGTTCAGATGGTTGAACAATCCGGTGCCATCCCCGACGGTGAACCCGTCTGAATCCAGGGAAATGATGTGATCCGTGGCATACTGGTCACGGCTGTTCGAATCGGCCTGGAGAAAGGCATAGGTCGAGTCCTGGTCAGATTTCCAGCCCGCGTAAACGGTGGCTGAAGCCTTGGGGTAAATCAAAACAAACTTCGGCTGAAACCCCAGGCCAGTGATGGCTTTCGTCGCGCCGCCGTTCCCGGTATAAGCGCCCGTCGCCACCCGCGCCGCGCTGACGCCAGAGGCCAAAGCGGACAGCGTCACATTCGCAAACTTCATGCCGCCCAGGTGCGCGATGTTATCGCGAACTTGGGTGTTCAACATTGACTCATCAATCAGATCGTCCGTCTCCCAGGTACGAGGCGTCGTGTACGTCATCCTAAAATCCTATCCGGGTCGTGCGACCCAACTCGGTATAACCCGTTCGCCCCAACAGCCAATACTGCCTGTCGTCGGCACGTTCCAGGCCCATCCGCACCCGGAAGCCGTCCGGATCGATGGTATAGTCCAGGCTGGTGATCCAGTGCCCTAAGCCTCCGCTTTCGCTGTTGTTGATCAGCACCTTGTCGAACAGCCCCAGGCCGAACAGGTCAACCCCGCCCAGGACATCCCGATTGCGCGCCAGCAGATGATCTACTTGCAGCGCCGGATTTTTGTAACGGCCCACCCAATAGTTCGCCATCGACTGCCCGAAAACCGGGTCCGGCTGCATGGGCAGATCGAAGGAACGGGAGCGTTTTTCATACGTGTCCTGGCTGGCCGAATCCACCTTCTGCACGGTGATCGGATCGTAAACGCGCAGCGGCTTGCCCCGGACCTGGAGCAGCGTCACGTACAGCGGCCCGGTCGCCGTATTGCCCAGCGTAATTTTCAAACGGGTCGCCTCGGTCACGGTGCTGATCGAAAAGGCCGGGTCCGCCGTGTAGTTAAATCCGCTCCCGTCGCTCCGGTCGTTCACGGTGTAATCGGTAGTCGCCGCAGGAGTCACCACCTCGACCGCCCCACACCGTTGGCCGTCGCTGTCGCGGAAGTTGGCATAAAAGACGCGTGTTTGACCGGGCGCGATGCGGAGCACGGCCCGCGCCTTCCAGATCACCTGTTCCGCGCTGACCGTCTCAACCGGGTAGACCGTCACGTCACACTCGTTCACGACCTGATTCACGTCCACTACCACGTTCAGGTCTTCCAGGGCCGAGGTATCATCGATGGTGAGTGCCGCCGCTACCGACGGATTCTGCAAATCGGCCCGGCTGCGGAAGATCGCCGTACCGTCGCGCCCGATGAAGAAGCGCCCCGCCACCGCCTGGCAAACCTCGCGCAGCGCGTCCAAAACCGTCGTGCTCTCCGGGTTCCAGTTGCGCCCGTAGTGGCTGAGCGACTCGCCGCTGCCGCTGATGTCCGCTGCCGGAGGCGTATAAGCGCTGTAAACCAACGCCAGGACAGCCGCCTGGACCGTCTTAGTCGATTCGTAGGCCGCGCTCACCTGCTGCCGCTCCAACAGCGCCACGCCATCGATACAGGTGAGGAAACACTCACCCGATCCGGCGGTGGGCAGCAGTTTTTCGATCCAGCCCCGGAACAGCACCCAGGTCGATCCGCCACTGCTGGCCGAGATACGCACCGGGCGGCGCGGCAGCAGCTTGCCGGCCAGCGCTCCCGATTCATTCGCCGGGCTGAAACGCCGGGTGCTGTTGTCCAGCGTGATCGTGCAGGTCCCGACCGCCGCAACCGGATCGAGCGGTTTCTCGAAGCCCAGCCGGATTTTTACAGACCGTGCCCGGCTGCTCTCATCGATCCACGTCCCGTCCCGATTCCAATCCATTTCTACCTGAAAGGTCGTCGCCATACTCCTCCTCTGCCGTATCAACCATCGTCTGGATAGGGGCTTATCCCACGTTCAGCACCCAGGTGTGCAGAAACGTCGCCCCGTGATAATCGACGCCGCCGTAGCGCACGACCCCAGCCCGCACCTGAAAGCGCAGCGCTACCGGGAGCGCCCCGCCCAGCAGCGGATCGGCGGCCATCGCTTCGACATAACCATCGACCAGATCGACCAAGCGGGGCAGCGCGCCGCGCTGTCCCATCCCGGACGCCACCGGAGCCAACAGCAGGACATGCGCCACCTGCGCCGCCAATCGCCCTGCCCCAGCGGCAAAGGGACTCGGCTCCAACCCCGGTGACTCGCCGCTCAGTTCCGGCAGGATGATCAACGCCGGGAGCGCCGCCCCGCCCAGAAACTCCGGCGTTTGATCGAGCGCGTAAGACGTCACCCCGCTGACCGCTACCGCCGCCAGATTCGCCAATGCCGCTGCCCAGACACCCATCTCGCCTCCTCCTGATCAGACCACGCGCAGACGCACATAGGGAGCCAACACCTGCTCAACGTCCGGGGGAAGCGCCTGGGGAACAACGATCTGCCCGCGCAAGCCTCCCGCCGCCACGAGGAATCCGGCATCCTTCTGCCTGTAAAGCCATGCCGCGACGCGCAGGCAGATCAGGCGCACATCGTCCGGCGGGCCGTAGATCAGAATTGCCGTTCCCAACGCGTGTTCCGCAGCCGATGTGCCATTAACGCCCCGCTCCACCGTGAGGCTGTTGGACTCCGCATCAACGGCCAGCACGCGCAGATATTCGCTCTCGATTTGAAGAAGCTGCCCGATCTGGAAGCGAGCCAACCCGTCCACCAGCGCGCCCGCATCGGACACGGTGACACAACCAGCCCCCGCCAGCAGGGGATCATCCTGCACGCTGTCAGCGGAATCCGCCCATGCCGATGCCCAGTTGGGGTGAAAGCCCCACGTCCCGTCCACCAGGGCCGCCTGATAGCTGAAAGCCGCCTCTTGCAGGTCGATGCTTGATTTGACCGCCTCGTTCGCCGGGCCAAGCTGAACCGCCAGCAGGGGGATAACCTCGCCGTTGGTCAGCGCGTGCAGTGCTAACAGATCGGCGTGCAGGTCCAGCCGGGCCGGATGATCAGGCGTATAGGTCCGCGTGCGGCGTTCCGGCTCGAAGTGCCGCCCGGTATAGCTGTCGATCAGCCGTGACGCGGCGCGCAGCAGGCTCACCAGCAGCCCATCATCGGCGGTCTGCCCCACTGCCAGGCCCACATAGCGCCGCAGATCATCGAGTGTTGCGTACATACTTATCTCCTATCTACTCGCCACACCCTCATTTGTCCTTTATAATTTGGTAAGGTGTGTCCATCCCATAAGGCATTCGCATGTCTACTGCCCGTCCAACTGAAGAACCCACACAGCCCATCAAGTGTCCCAGGTGCGGTTCAGAACCCGTTTATCTGAACACGCCCTGCCCCACCTGCGGCTACATCGATCCCCAGGCGACGCAGATGAAGCGTCCACCGTTCACGCTGCCCTTGCAGTCCTTCAGCCCGAATGTGTTGGGGGACGAAATGCAGGTCATCCTCCAATTCCTGCCCTCCGGCGTATGTTTCACTCTGCCAATGCAAAGCCCGCTGATCATGGGGCGGATCACCAGCGAACCGCCTGAGATTGAATCGCTCAACATCAGCAGCCTCAACGCCTACCGGCACGGCGTCTCCAACTGGCACTGCCGTCTCGAACGCCGCGAGCAGCGCCTCATCGTCACCGATCTGAACAGCACGAACGGAACCTATCTCAATGGCGAGCGTATTCCAGGCGGTACGGAATACGTTGTGCAGGACGGTGCGGAACTTATTCTCGGAACGCTTCGCTTGAGTGTTTTTTTCCGAGTTGTAGGCTAAAATTTCTCTTAGTTTCAGCCCTTATTTTTATGCGCTTTTTATCCATTTAGAATCTAAATGGTGTAAGATGGTAGTACACCGGGCCGTGGAATCCAGATAAGGCGTGAAGGAAGTTCATTTGTCCAGTACAAATCCCCTTGAAAAGCGGACTTGTTCTGTCTGTGGCGCAGAGATGGAACTGCAGCAGGACAAATGTCTGACGTGCGGGCATATCGAGCTGTCGGTGACGGCTATGCTCAGCCGCCACCCAAATGTGCTGCCTGTTACCAATATTGGCGAGCGCAAATTTGATCCGCTGAGCACGGTTATGCTGCAAGTCTTGCCATCGGGCCATTGTCTCACCCTGGGGCTTGAACATCAGACGATTTTGGGGCGCGGCGATCCGACTCTTGGCTTGCAGGACTTTATCGACCTGAGCCAGTTTAACGCCGAACAACATGGCGTATCGCGCAAGCACTGCGTGCTGCGGCGCGGCGAGAACCAATTGGTGATCATTGACCTCCAGAGCACGAACGGTTGCTATCTGAATGGCGACCGGATGAAATCCGAACACGGAGTATGTGGTGGCGCATGGCGATAAGTTGATTCTCGGTTCGCTGCATATCGTTATCTTCTTCAACTCACTGTAACGTCACATGACTGATTCCAACGAGGTCACTATTAGCTTCAAGATGCGCCCAATCCAATGTCCCCACTGCGGGACGTACTGCGCTCCAGATACCGCAACCTGTCAGAAGTGCGGCGGAACGCTGGTTTTAGATCTTGTCAAACAGCCAATTGCAACCATTCCCATTGAGCGCACACCGCGCTCCATCGCTTCGACGGAGGCCGGGCAGGTTGAGTTTCCAGCCGATTACCAGCTCGTCCTTCAGATTCTTCCATCGGGTGTCTGTCTCCAGTTTGTGCTGGAAAAGCCCATGACCCTGGGCCGAGCGGCCAGCCCCACCCATGCCGAGGACCTGATCGACTTGCAGACCTTTAACGCCAACCAGCACGGCATTTCGCGGCGGCATTGCACGCTCTCCCACCTGGAGAATCGCCTGTACGTCACCGATCTGAACAGCACCAACGGGACATACCTCAACGGCAAGCGCCTGATTCCGCAGGAGGCGCATATCGTCTCGCACGGCGACAGACTGGTTCTCGGCACGCTGAACATGACGGTTTTTTTCTCCTCTGTGAAGGGCGAAGAACCTCCACCGGGCTGAGCGGCGCACGGTGTACGCTTGTGTTCAGCTTCCCCTCCCCAGGTGCATGCTGGCGCAACTTCGTTGCGATGCATGCCTAGCTGAAGAGGGGAAAGCTCAACCGGGGTTAAACCGTGAGATTAAAGAGCACGCTTGCCACGTCCGTATCGAAGCGAACAAAGGCCAGCCGCACCGTCGCCACCATCTGGTAAGCATCGTAGTACGGCAGATAGTCCATCGTCGCGGCGACGCGGCGGCGGTAGCCAACCACCCAGCCGGGCCGGTAGACGCAGATGGCCTGTCCCTTGGTATTGCCCGCGGCGTTGACCTTGCCATCAGCCATCGTGAGCGGCATCTCCGCAGACACCAGGATCGGGACTCCATCCAGCTTGGCGATCTCGCCCGTCAGCACGGTAGCGTGCGGCCCAAACTTGTCCACCGTCGCCACTTCGGTCAGGCCGAGCAGCTTGGCATACGTGCTGGAATCCACGATCCAGGCGCAGTCCTTCGGGCGCAGCGCATATCGGGGAGCCATCAAAAAACGGGCGTTGCGCAGCAAGGCCACGGATGGCGCGCCGTTGGCATCCTGAGCGTTGGCTGTATTCGTCACCAGCGGCAGTTTGCGCAGCCCGTCAAAGGCCAGGTATTTGGCCGTGCTGCCCGGCGCGCCATCATCGCTGTTGATGTTGCCCGTGACGCCCGCCTCGGTATCGCCGTTCAGCAGCACATGATCAAGCGCATCGGCCATCACGCGCAGCGCCTGCTCGCGGTAGAGCGGGATCAGCGGGATTGCCGCATCTTCCGCCATTTCCGCCGAGAATCCGACACGCAGCGCCAGCTTTTTCGCCGTCAGCGTGACTTTGCCGCTCCCGATCCGGCTGTCCGGGATCGTATTGCCGCTGCCCAGAGACAGTTCGGTTTCGTCCTGCGTCTCCGGCACAAAATACACCGTCGGGTCCGTCCCGGAGATCGGCAGTTCAAAGGGGCTGCTCGGCATTTCCAGCGTGCGGAACAGCGGCAGGACGATATTGTCCTGGCGGGCCTTGCGCCACAGTTCGCTGGACCAGATATCCGGCACCCACTCCGCGCCGTAACCCGTGTTCTCGACGTGCATCAACTCGTCGGCCTTGATGGGCAATGCAGCCAGCGCCCCGGCGTCCAGGTCGCCCCGTTCGACGGCGCGGAAGGCTTTGTGAGCCAGTTCGCGCATAAAGGCGGTGGACGGAGTCCAGCCCCCGGCCTTGCCCAGCCACGTGTGCATAAACGCCATATCGACATGATTCAGATTCGAATACTTGCTCCGCACCTCGATCTGCGGCAGGCTCGGATTGGCCGCGACCGGAAGCCGCTTGATCCCATCATGCGCACTGTTCAAATCACCCATTTGTTCCTCCCTAGCTTTATCCCAACGATCGGTCGGCAGCCCCAGCGACTCAAAGGCCGCTTTGAGGGTCACCACATCGGTATAACGCGGTTCGGCGGGCGACGGCGTCAGGCTGCCTTCGATGACCGGCCAGCGCCGGATACACCCGTTGCGGGCCACGTCCACCAGATGCGGCAGGCTGCCACTGCTCCACCCCAAGACACCGCGCCGGACGAGATCAGCCACCGCCTGCGCCCAGCGGTTATGCATATCAAGCTGCGCCTCGGCCCAGACACCCGTTGCATCCGGGACCAGCGTCTCGATCTGCCCGATCATCACCGGGCCGAGTTTGCCATCCAGCCCATGATGGTAAAGAACCGGGCGGCGCGGGTACCAGTCCAGGCCCAGTTCCGTCTGCGGCGTAAAATACTCGCCTTGCAGATCGCGCCGCGATTCGTCGCCCCACACGACCAGATAGCCGCCAATCCGCCCGCTGTCGTCCAGCGCTTTGACTGCGTTTTCCGTCACATTTCACCCTCCTTCTTCAAACTTTCCGGCAAAAATAGTTGATCACTTCGCCGCGTGGCGATTTACGGATTCGTATTTTTTGGGGGGTGTCACCAACCATCCTCTAACCATCCCTCAACTCTGCTGACGAGCGCCGCCAGCCGCGCCGCCAGACGGGTGCGTTTTGATCCGCGTATAAACAGAATAGCACAGATGTTCGCCTAAAATACTCCTTTAAAGTTGAACCTTAAGTACTAATTTCGAGGTTTTCATCTTGTTTATTCGGCAGTTGGCACTCTTTGGCAGTGAAAGGTGACGACATGGCAGGGCGAAGCGATGGAGAATGGGGCTATCTTGTTCGTGCCTCATGAATGAAGGAGTGAAAACCTATGTCGAGTATGGCGCTTTCCGACTCAAGACAACGCAGCGACTCTGGCCGCACAGCCTGGAAACGGCTCTGGCGGTTCGATGCCGTGTGCAATCTACTCTTCAGTGATGTCCTGCTGTTCGCGGCAGTCCCGCTGCAAAAAACGCTGGACATGTCGCCGGATGCCGTCGTGCCGGTGCGCATCATCGGGGCGCTCGTCGCGGTCTACAGCCTGCTTCAGCTCTGGTTCACGCGCCAGGGCGAGCCGCCGCACTGGGTCTACCGGATGGCGTCGCTGGATATGGTCGTCTGCGGGGTGGGTTTTGCCCTGGTGCTGCTGGCAGATGTCGAGATGAATAGCGCGGGCGTGGTGGGGACAGCGTTCCTCAGTGCGGGATCGTGGCTGCTGGTGATCCTGTACACCCTGCGCAGCCGCCAACTGTCCTGACAGATCGGCCCAAACTGAGTACAATCCCGGCGGCTGATCAACCGCCGGGAAATGTGACGTCTATGGGGGAAACTGTGCTGGCCGCGACTTAACTGCTCTCCTATGCCCTGCTGCTGGTCTTGGCGGGCTATCTGCTATCGCGCAGCCGCGCCCAATCCTTGAGCCTGACGGCGGCTGGCGTGCTGGTCAGTTTTGCGCTGATTCAGGCCGATCAACTGCTCGGCGCGCTGTATCCCCATCAGGGTGAGTGGATGGGGCGCGCGCTGTGGATCGCGTACCCCCTACCAGCGGCGCTGTGGCTGCGGGCGGCGATTTTGCTGTGGCCCGGTGAGGCTGTGGGTTGGGACCGCGCCTGGTGGACGCTGGTGCTGCCCTGCGGCGTACTGCTGATCCTGGGCGGCTGGGTCGGCAGCGATCTGGTGCAGTTTGCGACGCGCGATCCCGGCCCGCTGTACTGGACCTTTGGCGTCTACAGCGTGGTGGTAAGTTTGCTGGCGGCGGGCCTGTTTCATGTGCTGCTGCGGCGGGCCGCGCCCGGTGATCGCGCGCGGCGCGTTTTTGTCTGGCTGCAACTGGCGGGCCTGGGATATGCCGGGGCCATGCTGATCCTGGTGATCGGACTGCTGCCGCCCGACATCGTATTTGCCGCTGTCATCGTGGATGTCGTGATTTTTGGCGCGGTGGGAATCGCCTATGATGCGCTGGCAGAGGGCCACGCCGTCCGGCGCGATCTGGCGGCAAGACTGCTCAAGACTCTGCTGGCAGCCGGGCTGCTGGTGCTGCCCTGGGCGCTGGCCTGGGCGCTTGCCGCCGGTGACTGGACCTTTGCGGCGACGATTGCGCTGCTGTTTACGCTGGGTGTGGCGATGCTGGGCGTCCCGCTGTTAGATGGACTCGATCACCTGCTGGATCGCGTGCTGTGGGGGCCTTCTCCACGCGCGGCGCTGCGCACCCTGCTCCAGGAAACAGCACGCCAGCCGGAAACCTTCCCACCCATGACGGCCCTGGATCGGGATGAATTTATCCGCCTGACGCGCCGGGCGTTAAGCCACCTGCCGGATCTGCCCCGCCTATCCGCCAGTCCTCTGACCACGATGCAGATTGTCCGGCAGCGTGCCGGAGAAGACGCGAACGCCTTACAGCGGGCGAACACCCTGCGCAGCATCCTGGTTGAATGCATCGACGCCCTGCGCCCACCGGATCGCGGCGCATTTGGCACGACGGAAGAATGGCGCTTTTATAATGCCCTCTATTATCCCTACGTGGCCGGGATCAGCCCGTACCGCCATAACGCGCTGGGGCAAGGATCGGCTGAAGTGGGGGCGCGCGACGTGGTGCGCTGGTTCCAGGCGGAAGTGCCGCAGCGCACGATGTACAACTGGCAGAACCGCGCCGCCGAACGTATCGCCGCCATTCTGCTCGAACGCGAGATCCGATCATCTCTGCCAGTCACAGCGAAATAGCAGCAAAATGGGGGAATCCTGAGGACAGCCCATAGGCCTGCTCAAACACCCCCGTTACCCTCACATCCGCTGGAACGGCTTATGGATCCGTTTTACAGGATGGTGATCGCTGTTCGTTGGTACGACACTGATACTTCCATCGATTTCCAATACCGCCATTTCCACCTCGCTGGTTTTTGCCATACCATGTTCGCGCAGCGCGGCTTCCAATGTCTCCTCATCAATTCCTTCATGGCGCAGATGGGCGACAATGACTTCTCCATGCAGTATCAGCACGGTTGGCGAGCCTTCGACCAGCCGCCGCAGGCGTGGCCAGCGTAAGCGAAAGTGGGCAACGAGACTGTTCAGAACCAGCAGCACCAGTGCAGCTACAATGCCGCCGACCAGCGACGTGTCAGGCCCTACCATCGCATTTTGCACAGCGTTAGCCAACAGCAACAACACGATAAAGTCGAAGACGGTCATCTGTCCTATCTCGCGTTTGCCTGCCAGGCGCAATCCAACCAGAATGCTGATGTAGACAAGCGAGGTCCTCAGCACAATATTCCACACCGGAATTGCCATCGAAAGTATGCCATCCATGCACCACGCTCCCGTATCATTGGGCAATAGATCGAAATTCATGAAGCAGACCAGTCATTTGCTCTCATGCAAAACGGCTCGATAAAAAACCAGACTGACAACAAATGGGATCATGTAATACACCACACGGAACAAAACGGATGCCAACACGGCTTGCTCCAGTGGCACCCCCAGCAAGACATAGATACCCGTCATCGAGCCATCCTGCACACCCAACCCGCCCGGTACCATCGAAATAAGTCCTGCCACCACGCCGATGGCAAAACCTGTGACCAACACCCCGATTGACAGCGACGATCCCAAGGCTTCAAAACAACACCCGATGGCAAGGACACAGGAGGTCCAGTCAACAGTCACCAGCCCCAGAAGCTGCACCAGCCGGAAAGGATGGTGGCGAAGCGTGCTGCTACCGCGCGTCAAGGCTAAATTCAATCCGTTGAATGATGACCGTAAGTCGCGCCTCACCACGCGCCGTCCTAAGCTGGTAACAACGCCAAGCAGGGCCTTTCTGGCCGGTTCATGAAACACAAATGCCGAAACCGCCGCCAGAGTGAGACAGGTCAAAGCAAGCGCAATACCCAGCCCTATTTCCGCGCGTCTTGAGAGGAGATGACTCAGCAGCAGATGGGACAGGCCAAGTGGCAGCAGAACCAAAACCGCCAACATATTCAGGTAGGAATAGAGAAGTGTGGCCGCCAGGATATCCGAAGTTGTCTGCCCGCGCCTGCGCATAAGGATCAGCCGGACAGAATACCCGGCAGCGCCACCTGCAGAAACCAGGTTGTTCAATGCGATGGTGATAAACCCGATTACCAGCAAATCACGGGTATGGAGTGTTATGTCGAAAATGCGGCTGGCAGCGGCAAATTCGGTGCTTAAACAGATGTAGGACAATGCGGTCAAACCCAACGCCACAGTGACCCATTCCCACCGGGCATGTCTAAGAATATCCACTGCCTGACGCCAGTCCAGGGCGACCACAACAACGCCCAGCAGCACAGCGCCAACGACTATGCCGAACGACAGCCGTTGAGCGCGGGTGTGCGTGTCTGATTGTGGATTCATTGCTCGCTCACTCGTTGCAGGGCCAATCCCACCCGGATCAGGCCCGGTAAACCACCTTGATAGACGATAAAACTGTCGATCCATTGGGGTTCAAACTTCTCTTTGTAAGTGCGCAGCCCTTTGTACGAGAAAAAGCGGTTCAGATGCTCGAATAACTGGTGAACGGCTCGCTCTTCCAGAGTTGCACCGGGTTCGTCGCCAACGCCTGAAAGCGGGGCTAACCCCAGGCTGAAGAAGTGAAAGCCTTCTTCTTTCAAACGCTGCATCAAATGTAAAAAGAGAAAGTCCATTGCCCCATTGGGAACTTCAATCCGGTGGCGCATCATGTCAATCGTAGCGACACCAGCCGGATACGCGGGTATCTCGTTCACAAATGCGATCACGCGTGCGCCGGGGTCTGTAAGCGTATAGAGCGGGGTCTCGTTGATATAGGCGCGGCTGAACTGTCCGAGCGTAAATGTTCGCTCGCGACGTCCCGGCAGTGACAGCCATTCGTCGGATATCGCTTCCGCCGTGTCCAACAACGTCGCGGAATGCGGCGGTAGATTCCGTGTACAGACGTATCCTTCGCGCTCAAGCTTGTTACTCATGTGGCGAAAATGTTTGTTCTTCGCCGTGTCCGTGACAAAATGATCCAGGTCCACAAGGCCTTCCTCGCCGATCTTCAGCGAGTGCAGCCCAAGCCGGTGATACATCTGGATTAAATCTGGCAGTGTCTGGTGAAAGGCCGCGTTCCACCCGTTGTCATGGCACCAGCGTAAAAAGGCACGCGTAAAGGCCTCTAATTCGTCTTCCGGGCCAACCGGATCGCCCAGACAGATAGCCACATTCACGGCCACACGGTAGGCAATCACACACCGCTCATCATCTGAAAAGAAGTAGGATTTATCCATCCACAGCTTAAAATAATCCAGTGGGGAACGGCCATACTGATCGACAATCTGCTGAGCCAGACTTCGTTCTTGTGGCAGGGTGTGATAGCGGTACACCAGGGGGCTAAACAGGCTGTAAGCACCCGTCATTCCGGCTACCAATCCCATAGCGCGCAAGGAATCCAAAAACCAGTCAGCCTGCCGTGTGTGCGGAGTCAAATCAGCGTTCCCGACCAGCAGAAACTCACGAAGTGTCCGCTCGAACGCATCGACTGCATGAAAGTTCAGTCCGAAATCACGGGGTTCAAGCAGCCAAAAACCTGCCGTGCCATAGAGCACAGCGATGAGCATGCTGGCGACCAGCAGCCCAACTCCCCTCATAACGCTTCTGGGTTCGCTGCGCACCGTAAACCTGTCGGAAGTGAGCAGCAGCACTCCCAGCGTAAAGGCGGGCATCAGAGCGGCATACCAGGCGTGTCCCCTCGTCAAGTGAGCTATCATACTCAGCAGCGCAATACCTGCGGTTATTGCCCAGGCTACTCGCCGCCGCTGCAGAAGCTGAAAAGAGAGATAGATCAAGACAAAGCCGAACACCAGTGTAAGGGTTCGACTCCATCGATGAAGACCAAAAGGGAGCGCCGTATTCAGAATCTCTGGCGAGGGTGAGATACGCAGCGCCAGCATGAGCATCATGTTGAACAGACCGTTGGCAAAGGTCGCTCCCGCAACCAGCCAGATCACCCCATATTCGCGGAGCCAGAATAGATTCCCTGAATGCCCTATTCCGATGGGCGAAACAGGGCGGCTCATCTCCTCGGCGCTCGGATCCTGTGCCAGTGGTTCTTCGTTCACGGCTTCCCCCTCACCTGCTATCCTAAACCGCCAGATATGCTTTCCATTATCCAACAGTTTGGCTTTCCGAGGTATCACTGGCTCGACTGATCGACGGGCAAAAATAATCCGAGGTCTCTTCCAAACGAAGGGAAAGAGTTAGCTGATTGCCATAAACCGGGGTTGTCACGCCGCACACCTTGATACGATGAGCTTTCAGGCCCTCGGTTTTTACCTGAAGCTGGGGTATACCGTCTGGGGCCAACTGGACGATCTCCCGCGCGGGCACAGCCGGATTTTCCTAAAAAAATCGCTGCTGAAGCAGGCTGTGGAATAATGGGGCTGGGGTGTATTATTTGTCCAACCGTTTATCGAGAAAGCACGAACAGACGTGAGCAGCGGCATCGTATTCGACATTAAAAGGTTTTCGCTGCACGATGGGCCGGGAATCCGTACCACGATATTTTTCAAGGGCTGCGGGCTGCGCTGCTGGTGGTGCCATAATCCGGAGAGCCAGCGTCCAAAACCTGAACTGTTCTTGCGCCCAGAGCTGTGCATTCAGTGTGGGGCATGTGTAGCCGAATGTCCAGCAGGGGCGATTTGGCGGGAGGGTGACCGGTTCACGACAGACCGTGAGGCTTGCGACCGCTGCGGCGCGTGTACCGTCGTTTGTGCCGCCGCCGCGCGCGAAATGGTCGGGCGTGAAATGACGGTTAAGCAGGTCATGGACGAGGTTCTGCGCGACAGTATCTTCTACGATGAGTTCGGCGGCGGCGTTACGGTCTCCGGTGGGGAGCCGCTGCTTCAGGGCGATTTTCTGTTCGACCTGCTGCAATCGTGCAAAGCGCACGATCTCCACACCGTTGTCGATACCTGTGGCCACGCCAACTGGAAAACGCTCGACCGCGTGCGACCCACCGTAGACTTGTTTTTATACGACTTGAAGGTCATGGATGCCCGCCGTCACCGCGAGTTGACCGGCGTTTCGAATGCCGTGATCCTGGATAATTTGCGGCGGCTGGCTGAGGCCGGTCATCCTGTGATCCTGCGGGTGCCCATTATCCCGCACCTGAACGACGACGAGGAAAACCTCCGCCAGATCGGTGCTCTGGCGCGCGGCTATCCCAACATCACCCAGGTGGATATTCTCGCTTATCACAAGCTGGGTATCGACAAATACGACCGATTGAACAGCCCAAACCCGATGCCGGAGACGGCTCCGCCTTCTGCGGATGAAATGGCCGCGATCAAGGGTTTGTTGCAGAGTTATGGACTGAATGTCACGATAGGAGGGTAGCGATATGGAAATGAGTGAACGCGTGGCCCGCTTGCGGCAGCAGAGTCTGGATGCCATCCCAACCCTGTCACCGGAGCGCGCCGAACTGATGACCCGCTTCTACCAGGAAAACACGGTACGGCTGTCTGCACCCGTGGAACGCGCACGCTCGTTCGAATACCTCCTGGCTCACAAGACGATCTGCATTAACGACGGCGAACTGATCGTGGGCGAAAAGGGGCCAGCTCCGAAGGCTACGCCAACGTATCCTGAGTTGTGCTGCCACTCGCTCAAGGATCTGGAAATCCTCGACAGCCGTGAAAAGGTCTCGTTTAAAGTCAACCCGGATACCTTCCGCCTCTATCAAGACTGTTTCATCCCCTATTGGCGGGGTAAGACGATGCGCGAGCGCATTCTGCAAGAAATGACTTCAGAATGGCTTGATGCTTACGAGGCAGGCATTTTCACCGAATTTATGGAGCAGCGTTCGCCCGGCCATACCGTGCTGGACGACAAGATCTATCGCAAGGGAATGCTGGATTTTATAGCGGATATTGACACTCGTCTGGCGGCTCTCGATTTTCTGAGCGACCCGGGGGCCTACCGTAAGCAGGAACAACTGCGGGCCATGCGGATCGCTGCCGGATCGCTGATTTACTTCGCCGAGCGCCACGCGGAATTAGCGCGCCGGATGGCCGAGGACGAACCGGATGCGAAGCGCCGCGCGGAACTGGAGCGAATTGCAGAGGTATGCACGTTTGTCCCGGCTCATGCCCCGCGCGACTTCTGGGAGGCGCTGCAATATTATTGGTTTGTCCACCTGGGCGTGACAACCGAACTCAACCCCTGGGACGCCTTCAACCCTGGCAAACTGGATCAGCACCTCTACCCGTTTTACCGGCAGGGCCTGGATGAGGGTACGCTGACGCACGAACAGGCCGAAGAACTGCTGCAATGTTTCTGGATCAAGTTCAACAACCAGCCTGCTCCGCCCAAGGTCGGCGTCACCGCGGAGGAGAGCAATACCTATACGGATTTCGCTCAGATCAACACAGGCGGCGTGAAGCCGGATGGTTCCGATGCGGTCAATGAGGTGTCGTTCCTCATGCTGGATGTGATCGAAAAAATGCGGCTGCTCCAACCGAGTTCATCGATCCAGGTCAGCAAGAAAAATCCGGACCGCTTTATCAAGCGCGCGGCCCGTATCATTCGCACCGGGTTCGGCCAGCCATCGATTTTTAATACGGATGCCGTCGTGCAGGAGATGATCCGCCAGGGAAAGTCGCTTGAAGATGCGCGCTGCGGTGGAACGAGCGGCTGTGTGGAGACTGGCGCATTCGGCAAGGAGAATTACAACCTCACTGGCTATTTCAACCTGCCCAAAGTGCTCGAAGTCACGCTGAACAACGGTCTTGATCCGCGAACCGGCAAACAGATCGGCCTGGAAACCGGCGATCCGCGCCAGTTCCAGAGCTTTGAGGACCTGTTCGCCGCCTATGAACGGCAGATCAACTATTTCATCGACATCAAGATTCGCGGAAACAACGTCATTGAGCGCCTGTATGCCGAATACCTGCCTGCGCCGTTTCTATCGCTGCTGATCGACGACTGCATCGCCAGGGGCCAGGACTATCACGACGGCGGAGCGCGTTATAACACGAGCTACATCCAGGGCGTTGGCCTGGGTACGATCACCGATGCGCTGGCGGCCCTCAAGTATCATGTTTTCGATCACAAGTCGCTGGCGATGGACCAGGTGCTCACGCTGCTGGAGGGTGATTTCTCCGGTCACGAACGCGAGCGCCTGATGTTGGTCAACCAGACGCCCCGCTACGGCAACGACGATGATTATGCGGACAGCATCATGGTGCGCGTCTTTAACGCCTACTTCGATGCCATTGATGGGCGTCCTAATACCAGGGGCGGGACATACCATATCGATCTGCTGCCGACGACGTGCCATATCTATTTCGGTGCTGTGCTCGGAGCCACGCCCGACGGTCGCCGCGCCCGCATGCCTGTCTCAGAAGGCATTTCCCCGGTGCAGGGCGCTGATCGTCATGGCCCAACCGCCGTCCTCAAGTCCGCCGCCAAAATGGATCACACGCGCACGGCAGGGACGCTGCTTAATCAGAAGTTCACCCCCAAACTGCTGGCGGATGAGGCCGGTTTGGATAGTCTGGTTCAACTGGTGCGCTCTTATTTCCGGCTGGACGGGCATCACATCCAGTTTAATGTGGTGGATGCAGATACGCTGCGTGTCGCCCAACAGCATCCCGAACAGTACCGCGACCTGATCGTGCGTGTCGCGGGTTACAGTGACTATTTCTGCGATCTGGGCAAAACGTTGCAGGACGAGATTATCGCCCGCACCGAACACCAGGCATTTTGATGAGGAGCGCCATGATACACGACACGGATCGGACAGCTTTATACACAACCCGGCGGCGGCTACTGTCTCAGCGGGCCGCTAGCGGGTTGATTCTGATCGATGCGTCCGGGCTGGCACCCGATACCGCCCTTTATGATCGCAATCTGTCCTATCTGACAGGACTGACCGACCGGAACGCTTACCTGCTGCTGGCCCCCCAGGGTGTGATGGTTGATCGGATGGAGACGCGCTCCGGCCCAGAATTGATGCGCGGGAAGCGGGTGCATGAAATTCTGTTTGTGAGACAACCGGGCGCAGGGGAAGCGTTTATGGATGGTGGAGCGCCAGCTCTCGACGCGATCCGCGCTCAGACGGGCGTGGACCGCGTGGTTGACCTGTCGAGACTCGAACTGATTCTCGAAGGTGCGTTGATGGACCAGGATACCCTGTGGCTGAATTCGCCCAGCGTACCCCGGCTGGGGCAGCCCCTGACTGCCTACCAGTCGCTGATCGAACGGATCCGGCAGCGCTTCTACTGGGTCCAGCTTAAGAACATCGCGCCGCAGATCTACCAGATGCGCTTTGTCAAGGATTCGACGAAATCCGCTGTCTGCGCGAAGCATTTGAGATCCATGCGTCGATTTTTGAAATGATTATGCGGGCGCTTAAACCGGGCGTTAACGAGTTGGCGGGACAGGCTATTTTTGACTACGAAGTGCGCCTTCGCGGTGACCGTGTGACGTCAATGGGCAGCGAACATTATGCAGCCAGCATCATCGTTGGCAGCGGTCCGAATGCCGTGATTCCGCATTACATGGACAATCGCCGCACCATCGAGGATGGCGATCTGGTACTGATCGACTCCGGCGTGAGCGTCGAAGGCTACTCTTCTGATATCACACGGACTTTCCCTGCGAATGGGCGTTTCACCCCGCGCCAGCGGGAACTCTACGCGATTGTGCTCGAAGCTTTGTATACCGCGATTGAACCGATGAAACCCGGTTCTACCCTGCTCGAAGCTCATCAGACCGTATACGACGTGTTCAAACGGTACGATGTCGCTCAGTACGGGTATGGCAACTGCGGTCATCCGGTAGGCCTGAGCATCCACGATCCCCATGAACGGTACGCGGATGACCGCGAGCAGTTGTTTGAACCCGGTGTTGTCCTGGTGATCGAACCCTTCCTGATGCTGCCCAATGAGGGGATCGGCATTCGGATTGAGGATGGGGTGTTGATCACGGAGACAGGACACGAAATTCTGGCTGGGCCGCCGCGTGAGATCGATGCCGTCGAGGAATTGTGCCGCCGGGACTGATAGAGCGACACATGGTTCTGAAGCGCGGGGATACCGCGCTTCATTTTTCTTGTCTGAAATGGAATGTCCGCACCTACCACCGGTACTGTGATGGCTTGAAGTCGATCAGGCGGCCATGATAATATGGCACGATGGCTCGTTCCGTTGGTGCGACCGCATCGATCTGGGTGTAATCCTCGGCGCTAAAGGTGACGTTGATCGAACCGAGATTTTCTTCAAGGTGCGCCATGGTGCGCGGGCCGATGATCGGGCTGGTGATGCCAGGCTGCCGGGCGACCCATGCCAGCGCGATCTGCCCCGGGGTGGCATTCTTTTGTTTGGCCAACGCCGTGATCGCGTCCAGCACATCATACGCCAGGTTGCTGAAATGTTCTTTCGTGCGCTGCTGAAAAGCCAGATCGGGCGTGTTGGCATCTCGTTCTAAGCGCGACCCTTCTGGGATATCCTGCCCACGCTGGTATTTGCCAGTGAGAAAACCGCGTGCCAATGGCGACCAGGGCAGGATCGCCAGCCCGTAGGTCTGCGCCAATGGGATCAACTCGCGCTCGATGCTGCGATCAAGCAGATGGTAGGGCGGCTGCTCGGTCACGAACCGGTTGAGGCCGAGTTCCTTAGACGCCCACAGCGATTCCATAATCTGCCACGCGGCGAAGGTGCTGGTTCCGATATAGCGCACTTTGCCCGCCCGCACGAGATCATCCAGCGCGCGGAGCGTCTCGTCAATCGCCATATCGGACTGCGGGCGGTGAATCTGGTAGAGGTCGATCCAGTCCGTTTGCAAACGGCGCAGTGAGGCCTCGCACTGCTCGATGATGTGGCGGCGATTGTTTCCGTAGGCGAGGATGTTGTCGTCATCCATACGCCCGTGGACTTTGGACGCCAGCACGATCTGATTTCGCTTGCCGTTACGTTTGAGAGCCTTACCAACAATCGTCTCGCTGATGCCTCGGCTGTAGACGTTAGCCGTATCGAGAAAGTTGATTCCGGCAGCAAGCGCCCGGTCGATCATGTCGAAGGACTCATCCTCGGGGGTAGGGCCGCCAAAGTTCATGCATCCAAGGCAAAGCATGCTAACGGGCACACCAGTTCGTCCCAGACTGCGGTATTCCATCGTCACCCTTTCCTTATCTTGAGCTGCGTCGTGTGAACCTGCTATAAGCATAGACAAGAACCGGGATCAGGGTCAAATTGAAGCTTAATCGATGGGCGCTCTACAAACGAGGATCGATCATCTTCACCTGCACATCGATT
Source organism: uncultured Chloroflexia bacterium (assembly GCA_963753545.1). Lineage (GTDB taxonomy): Bacteria > Chloroflexota > Anaerolineae > Aggregatilineales > Aggregatilineaceae > CAVWCQ01. Next base: position 765,792 of record CAVWCQ010000008.1, on the reverse strand, counting down.
CTAAATCCGATAAGCAGTGTTTCTAATATCGCCGAGCCGCTGATCCTGAGCGCGCTGCTGTTTCACCCACTCGACGGGGTCATCGATATCGAGCGCTTCCCAATCCTTCATATCCAACGAATCCAGCAGTCGATTGAGCATTTGCCCCCAATGCTCCTGGCGATCCTCTGACGTTTCCACGTCCAGCGAATCGATCAGCAGCTTGGCTAGTTCTTTGCGCTCTTGCGGGCTAAGTGCCTCGGCCTGTTTCAAAATTTCCGTGATTGTCATTGGTCCAACCCTTACGTGTTTATGCTGATTATACGCCACAGCACCCAGTGCCGTAAACACAAACGCGGGCGGAGAATGTGATCTCCACCCGCGCCGAAATGACTCAGAAGGGAGGACGCTTACTGCACCGAGTGGCGTCTGAACAGCCAGGCCGTGATCGGCACTGAGATGGCGATCATCCCCAGCGACCACAAAATCGACAGCCAGGCGGAATTACCCAGCGGTGTGCCCACCAACCAGGCCCGGATCGCGTTAATGGCGTGGGTCATCGGCTGGTTTTCGGCAAAGGCACGGAGGACCCTTGGCATGGTATCCGTCGGGACGAAGGCGCTGGAGACAAAGGTCAGCGGGAAGATCAGCACAAAGCCAACCCACTGCGCAGCCTCCAGACTCTTGACGAGAAGCCCCAGAATAGCCGATACCCAGGAGATCGCCAGCGTGAACAACAGGGCCAGCCCAATGACATAGACCCACTCGGTGAAGCTGGCATTCGGGCGGAACCCAACCACAAATCCGACCAGGATGATAATGATCCCCGAAATGATGTTGCGCACCAGATCGGCGGCGATATGGCCGATGACCAGGGCGCTGCTGGACATCGGCAGCGAGCGAAAGCGGTCGACAATGCCCTCTTTCATATCAACTGCCAGATTGAGCGTCGTGTAGTTGGCCCCAAAAGCCAGCGTCTGGATCAGGATGCCCGCGAACAGATAGTTCGCATAGCTGACATTGCCTGTATCAATCGCCCCGCCCAGCACATAGCGGTTCAGCAGCATAAACATGATCGGGAACATAATCAGCGACATCACCTGATCCACACTGCGAATGATGTGCATAATGCTGCGTTTCGCCATCAGCCACGAATCGGAGATGAGCCAGTACAGGTTTGAACGGGACTCGGATTGAACAGGGGCTAACAACGAAGCCTCATTCATGGTTGACCTCCTCGGTTTCTTTGTGTGAGCCGTTGCCGGTCAGATGGAGAAATACATCATCGAGCGTTGGGCGGCGCATGGAAAGGCTCTCGATTTCGATGTGTTGATCTTCCATCCGCTGCAAGATCTGCTTGAGACTGGCGGCACCGTGGCTGGCAGCAATCGTGATGATCCGCTCTTCGGGATTTGCCTGCACCTTTGCGCCATCGACGGCCTGCTGCGCTAATGAAAAGTCGCTGTTTTCTGCAATGATCAGATCGACATGATCCGATCCTACCCGGGCCTTCAGCGAATTCGTGTCGCCCTCGGCAATCACCCTGCCCTCGTCAATGACCACAATCCAATCTGCCAGATGATCCGCTTCGTCCATGTACTGGGTCGTCAACAAAATCGTCGCGCCTCTGTTGGCCAGGTTTTTGATCAAGGCCCACATGCTCAGGCGGCTTCGCGGATCCAGGCCAGTCGTCGGCTCGTCCAAAAAGATGATCGGGGGCGCGGCGATGAGGCTCATGGCGAGATCGAGACGGCGTTTCATGCCGCCGGAGTAGGTTTTCACCGTGCGTTTCGCCGCATCAACAAGGTCAAACTGTTCCAGCAGCTCTTGTGTGCGCCGCCGGGTATCGGCGTGGCTCAAGCGGTAAAGCCGTCCCAGCATCAGCAGATTTTCCTCCCCGGTCAGATACGGATCCACCGCCGCAAACTGCCCTGTCAGGCCAATGCTGCTGCGAACTTCGCAGGACTGGTCTACAACATCGAACCCATTGACCAGAGCTTCGCCGCCATCGGGAAGCAGCAGTGTACTTAAGATGCGAATTGTGGTGGTTTTACCGGCACCATTTGGCCCAAGCAGCGCCAGGATCGAACCGCGCCGGACAGCAAAATTGATGCCGTGCAGCACTTTGAGATCCTTGAACGACTTCTGGAGATTTTTCACGACAATGGCGTTATCTGCACCGTTCGATTGTTTCATATTCATAGAGTGTCCTCCGTGAATTCACAATTGGATTATTGTACATCTGTTCTATGGAAAAAGAAAGATATATTTTATATAAATGTTCTTTTTGTTGCGGAAGATGGCGTTATGGTATAGGCATGGAGGGCGATGAAAAGGGGTAGTAAACATAAACGCGGGCGGGAATCGTCTCCACTCGCGCACGAGTTTCAAAGGGATACTCGAACAGTTTATACGCTGTCAGGCGTTGTTGTCCGGTTCTAAATTCGCCAACATCATTTCAACTGCTTGCTTGAGTGGCGGCAGGCTTTTTTCAACCACTTCCCATACAATCTCAAGATCGACGGATAGGTAATCGTGGACGAGTCGATTACGAAAATTACGGATATGCTGCCAACCCACCTCTGGATACGCTGCTTTTCTCTCGTCAGGCAGACGAAGGGTCGATTCTGCCATTACCTGCAACATATGAAGCACGGCGGACTGAGTTTTGATCGAAGCATCAAAGTCGGCCCGTCCACCGCTGACAAACTCTTCTATATTGGCAATACATTCTCTGATGTGATCAAGATACAGCCGTTCACTCTTCACAGGGGAACTGCCTCGTTTAACACTTGATTGCGGATGAGGTGGTGAAGCGCTTTTTCACTCACGACATCAACCCGGCGGCCAAGCAGAGTTTCCAGGGCCATGTCAAAGCCAACGCCGCCCCAAGGGGAAAGGCGACTGTAATCCCATTCGACGAGTAGGTCAACGTCACTATCTGGCGTCGCTTCGCCGCGCGCTACACTGCCAAACACGCGCACATTAAACGCGCCATGCTGTTCCGCTAACCGCAGAATTTCCCCGCGTTTATCGCCAATTACTTCTGCAATACCCAATCCCATGGACCGTCCTCTGCTGCTCCTGAGCCTGTTTCAAAAATTCTGGGATCGTCATTTATCCAACCCTTTATGCTCATTATACGCCACAGCGCCCAGCCCAGTAAACCCAGGCGCGGGCGGAGTTATCGGCGCAGGGCAAAAAAAATCCCCTCTCCGCAGTGGACAGGGGATTTAAAATAGATGGAGTGATGGTGAACGGCTTACCGGCTCTTCTTGAGACGAACGTCAACGAGAACCGCCGCAACCAGCACCAGCCCCTTGAGCACGTACTGGTAAGCAGGCTCCGTGTTCGTCATCTGGAGGCCGTTGGTCAGGCTGACCATGATCAGCGATCCGATGATCGCGCCGAGGACAGTACCCTCACCCCCGAGTGTCGATGTACCGCCGAGGATACAGGCCGCGATAGCGTCCAACTCGTAGCCTTGCCCGGCAGAGATGGTGCCGTAGCCCACGTAAGAAGCCATGGTGACACCCGACACGCCGCAGAGAAAGCCCATCAGCACGAAGATCGCAAAGTTATTGCGGCGGATGTTCACGCCGGAGAGCCGGGCAGCTTCGCGGTTGCCACCAATCGCGTAGACATAGCGCCCAAACCGGGTGTTGGTTGAAATATAGGCGACGGCGACGGCAAAGAGGGCCAGCAGGGCTACCGGGTTCGGAACACCCTTGTACTGGTCAACGCGGTAGATATACCAGGCAATCGCGCCAGCAAACAGAGAGGTTTTGAGCAGGTCCACAGCCAGCGGCGACAACTTGAAGTTGTAGCGGCGTTTCTTGAGGCGGCCTCGGATCATCGAAAAGTACAGGAATACGATGATTATTCCGGCCAGGATATACCCCGTGTTGGCTGAAAGATATCCCTGCGCAATCTGGGAGAATTTGGGCTGGTTTGCCGGGATTGTCTTCCCTTCTGTCACTAACAGAATTGCTCCGGTTAACACCCAACTGCTGCCCAGCGTGACGATAAACGCCGTCACTCGCAGATATGCGATGATGTAGGCCTGGATAACGCCAATCACCAGACCAACACCCAGGCCGATCAAAACCGACAAAACGGCGACCAGCATCTGTTGATCCGGGAATTCTTTCGTCAGGGTGTGGGCCTGATAATAGGCGACCACGACGGAGACAAATCCCGCCAGTTTACCAACGGAGAGGTCAATATGGCCCGCGACGATGACCAGGACCATACCAACCGACAGGAAGGCGGTCACCGTCATCTGCCGGAACAGGTTTGAGAAGTTTCGTGCATTCAGGAAGATGCCGTCCGTCTGGAAATAGAAGTAGGTCCAGATCAGGATCAGCGCACCGAAGAGAGTATACGTCTGCAGGTTGGCACGGAACTGCTTGATAACAGCCGAAAATATCGCATTCGACTTTGGAGTAAGAGTTTCAACGAGAGAATTTGTGCTCATCAATAACGCCTTTCAAAAGCTGTCCTAAACAGTGCCCGTCGCTAAAGCCATGATTTTTTCTTGCGTGGCGTCTGCGATGTCGAGCATACCCGCAGACTGGCCCTCGCGCATGACCATAATCCGGTCACTCATGCCTATCACTTCTTCAAGTTCGCTGGAAATCATGATCAGAGCGATACCCTGCTCCGCCAGTTCATTCATGAGTTTATAAATCTCATATTTGGCACCGACATCCACCCCGCGTGTTGGGTCGTCCAGGATCAGCACTTTGGGTTTGGACATCAGCCATTTTGAGATAACGACCTTCTGTTGGTTGCCGCCAGACAGGGAATCAACGGCAACGTTCAGGTTGGGTGCTTTGATCGCCAGACTCTGCGCCATCTGGGAGCTGGCATTCATTTCAGCATTATCATCAATCCGGAGCCACGAGGCAAATTGATCCAGGTTGGCGAGAGAGATGTTCTTCAAAACCGATTGGATCAGCACGAGACCGTGTACTTTTCGGTTCTCAGGAACCAGGCTGATTCCCTGATTCATGGCTTGTCGAGAACTCTTGGACTTGATTGGACGCCCGTCCATCGTGACGGTGCCATGAGTCACTTTGGCATACTCACCAAAGAGGGTCATCACCAGTTCGGTGCGGCCAGACCCCATCAACCCGGCGATGCCCAGCACCTCACCTTTGCGAAGGTTAAATGACACACCCTTGAGGATCTCCCGATCCGATCGCGGGTCCTGGGCGTGAAGATCCTGCACTTCAAAGATCACATCACCCGGGCAGCGGTTTGCTTTGGGGAACCGTTCCTTCATTTCACGCCCAACCATGTAACTGACCAACTTTTCACGAGTCAAGTCCCTGGTCGGCTGGGTCGTAATCACTTTGCCATCACGCAGCACAGTAACTGTATCGGCAATTCGGAAAAACTCTTCGAGCTTGTGCGTCACATAGATGCAGGTCACGCCGTGCTCTTTGAGCGTCGCCAGAATTTCCATGAACTTGTCAATTTCAGCTTCGGACAGCGCGCTGGTCGGCTCATCCAGAATGAGCACTTGCGCGTTTTCCGACAGGGCCTTGGCAATCTCGGTCATTTGCATCTTGCCAACGCCGAGATATTTCACCACGGATTGAGCCTGGATATCCAGCTTGTACTTTTCGAGAAGGGCTTTCGTTTCGGCGTAGAGCTTGTCCCAGTTAATAATGCCTCGTTCGACAGGCTCTCGGCCCAGGAATACGTTCTCCCCAACGGTCATATTGGGAATCAGTGTCAGCTCCTGGTAGACTGTAGCAATGCCCTTTTTGGTAGCTTCGCGGATCCCGCGATTTTCTAATTTTTGACCCTCGTACAGGACCGTCCCCTCATAAGTCCCAAGCGGGTATACACCCGACAGGATTTTCATCAGAGTCGACTTGCCCGCCCCGTTTTCCCCGCATAGGCCGTGAATTTCGCCGCGCCGGATCTGTAAGGACACATCGCTCAATGCCGTCACACCAGGGAATTCCTTGGTGATATTCTTAAAATCGAGGATGATGTCGTTCGTAGCTTCACTCATCATTACTTGTCCTCAAATTGTCAAAAAGGACTTCCCCATGAAGGCAATACCTACCAGTAGGGAAGTCCCATTCTTTCAAACCCTCAGAGGTTCGGTGCCGTCATGACGATACCGAACATCTGGTATTGGGTGATCGAGCTTTACATAGCGGGTTCTTCAGTTGGAACTGGAGGACGCTGATCTTCGGGAATGTCGCGATAGACATCGTCATAGCTCTGGAAACCAGACACAACGACGAGGTCATACACGTTGTCGGCATTGACCTGGAAAACGGGCAGGAAGAGCGCCTTCACGCTGCCTTTGAGGTCAGGGTTGAGGGTCAGTTCAGCCAGAGTGTATTCAGCCAGGTCAGGAACGTCTTCGCCCTTGAGCAGGGAGTCAACGAGATCGATGGCGAGCGGCGACAGGAGGCGGATGTCCTTCAGGATGGAAACAGTCAGTTCGCCCTTGACGATGCTGTTGCAGCCATCGGCGGTCGCGTCCTGGCCAGAGATCGGAACGATACCAGCGAGACCCTGGGCCTTGAGGGCCTGCAGAGCGCCGAGGGCGGTTCCGTCGTTCGAAGCGACAACGGCGTCAACACCATTGTCCGCAGCGGTCAGAACGTTTTCCATGATCTTCAGGGCGTTTGCGGCATCCCAGTTGTCGACCCACTGATCGGCGACGATTGTGACCACGCCGGAGTCAACGTAGGGCTGCAAAATTTCGTCCTGGCCCTGGCGGAACAGGATAGCGTTGTTGTCGGTGGGGCTGCCGCCCAGCTTGACGACGCGGGCAGGATTCTCAGCGGTCCACTTGCCACCTTCGATATCGAGGGCAGTCATAACGCCCAATGCCTGCTGACGGCCTACTTCAACGTTGTTGAAGGAGATGTAAGCGGCGATATTTTCTGTTTTGATCAGACGGTCATAGGCCAGGACGAGCACGCCTTCAGAAGCGGCGGCGTCCACGGCGGTCGCGGCGGCGTCGCCGTCTTCAGCGACGACGATGATGGCCTTAGCGCCCTGAGAGACCATGTTATCGATCTGGTCATTCTGCAGCTTGACGTCGTGATTGGCTTCCTGCGAGACAACTTCATAACCCTTGTCTTCCAGCAGGCCGCGCATCAACACTTCTTCGTTCTTCCAACGCTCGGTTGCGAAGTCAGAGAACGACAGACCAACGATGGTCTTAGCCTTAGCCTGGGCGGGCGCGGATGGGGCAGCCACACCAACAACCATGGCGATCAAAACGAGAACAAAAGCGAAAGTTGCAAACTTACGGAACATTCTTGACTCCTTTGTCCTAGATAACTTCGTTTATAAGAGGGTAAAAACAACCTTACTGTCTTGTCTTCTGCCACCCCTTTCCTGTCGAAATATGGTTAGCAGACACTGGGGATTGTCCGCAGTGTACTCAACGATCTCAAAAGGCTGCCTGGCGGTCTTGAAAGAAATGCAGCCGAAGCGAAAATGGTGATTTCGCGGTAGATATCAGGCAAGTGTGGAGGTTTGAAGTTTTTACGCTCATGGAGATATGCCGGCCCATATTTTTTGCAAGCGTTTGCAAAGACCATCTAACAAATAAAAGTAGTACTAAAAAGCTGCATCCAACATATGAAATTTGATGATAGTGGGAAAGAAATGCTGCATCCCCAAATACTGGTAAACAGCTTAACACGGTAAGGAATCGCTGTCAAGTAGAGTAAATGCACAAGTTGTTGTATATGACATAAGCATGCAGTGGCTACCAGATAATTTGTTGCTAGATCCATAGTAATTAGTTTCATTAAAGCAGCGGCGCTGCTCTGCGGCTCTAATTTTGCCGATGATGCGTGCGGATTATACGCCAAAACACAGGAGGAGAGGTATGCCCTGGCGGACACAGATCACGGAGGGGATGGGACTTTATTGGCTCAGCCGCGGCCTGATCCGGGGAATCCATCGTGGGACCTGTTCCTTATAAACACGATAGTCTTCCCCAAACCGGCTTTCTAGCCCAGGTTCTTCCAACAACACAAAATACACGTGGTTGATCAGAATGAAGGCCGAGGTCCAGAGGGCTATCGCCCAGGAACCCCAGAACAGGGTTTGGCCAATGAGCATCAACGCCACGCCACTGATCATCGGATTGCGGACCAAGCGATATGGACCCACTGCCACCAAATGGTGGGTTGGATCCCAGGGAGCCAGCGTTCCCTGACCGATTCGTGCGAATAAGGTGACACACCAGGCGAACAGCATGAATCCGGCAAGGAAAAGCACCGCGCCCAGCAAGCGAGGCACCGATACGATATGCAGTCCATCGTGGATGTGAACCGCCGGATACGCATCGAGCAGCCAATGGGCACGAGGACCACAACCACGAAGGGTAAGAGCAAGATGGACAGGAAATGACGTAGCGCTACCATCGTCTTCGATCAGCTCATTTACCCCGATTATACGTACCGGACTGCGGTAGACACAAAACGCGGATGGAGATAGTCTTCTCCACCCGCACATGAATTCCAGATGAGATTAATAAACGAAGTTATGCCCCGGCGGGAGTCGCCAGACGTCGCTTCCTGCGGGATCAGGTCCAGGTTATGACCAACAATTTCCAGCGCCTTCAGCGCGCGATCCAGGTGTTCCTGGCGGTGCGTCGCCATGTAGCTGGTGCGCAGCAGGCTCATATTGGGCGGAACGCCCGGCGGCACAACGGGATTGGTGTAGCAGCCCTCTTCGATCAGGGCGTGCCAGGCCAGCACGGTGCGATATTCGTCGCGGATGACCAGCGGGATAATCGGCGTGGTGCTGGGGCCGGTATCGTAGCCCAGGCGGTGCAGCCCGGCGCGCATATAATTCGCGTTGTCCCACAGGCGCTGGACGTGCTCCGGCTCCAATCTCGATGATATCGAGCGCGGCCAACACGGCGGCAGCGTTCGGCGCGGGCAGGCTGGCGCTGAACATCAGAGCGCGGGCGTGGTGCTGGATGAAGTGCATCATGTCGGCGCTTCCTGCGATAAATCCGCCAATGGACGCGAACGACTTGCTGAACGTGCCCATGATCAGATCCACGTCGTCGGTCAGGCCAAAGTGAGCCGCCGTGCCGCGTCCACCGCCCAACACGCCCAGGCTGTGCGCGTCATCGACCATGATCCGCGCGCCGTACTTCTTGCACACTTCCACGATATGCGGCAGGGGCGCGATATCGCCGCCCATGCTGTACACGCCGTCGACGACCACCAGTTTTCCGGCGTCGGCGGGAATCTTTCTCAGCGTCGTTTCCAGGCTGTCGGGATCGTTGTGGACAAAGCGGCGCATCTCGCCCCGGCACATAAGACAGCCATCCACGATGCTGGCGTGATCGTCCTTGTCCACGATCACATAATCGCCCTTCTGGACGATAGCCGAAATCGTGCCAACATTCGTCTGGTAGCCGGTGGGGAAAACCAGCGCGGCTTCTTTGCCTACAAATTTGGCGAGCCGCCGGTCCAGTTCCAGGTGAAATTCGAGCGTTCCATTCAGAAAGCGGCTGCCCGTGCAGCTTGTCCCGAACTTCTCAACCGCATCAATCGCCGCCTGCTTAACTCTGGGATCCGTGGTCAGGCCCAGGTAATTGTTCGAACCGATCATGACGACATCTTTCCCCTTAAAGACTGCCGTCACGCCTTCCGATTGGCTCAGCGCTTGAAAGAAGGGATAAAGCCCCATTTCGATTGCTTCTTTGGCGCGGGTAAAGGTGCGCGTCTTATCAAACAAATCTGCCATGATTTTTTCCTTTTTCACCCCAGTATTACACATGAGGCGTTTTAATGGGAGTGCCTTGCAGCGCCGCCCATTCTAACCAACAGCCTCACTCTTGGCGATAAACGATTTCTACAAAGCGGTCTCACCACTCCAGATCGCCCGCCGGGAGATCGCTCTCCTCAACTCCGGCTTCCGGCTCAGGAGCGTCGGACGGTGTTATCTCCTCGGGACGCAGCGAGCGAGGCCGTTCGATCTGCGTACTCGCGGCGGCACTCAGCGGCGTATCGAAAAGACGCCCGCGCGGTTCCTCGACTGCCTCAATGGGCGTGCCCGGGAACCACACGCCTTCCATCCAGTTGACCATCGAGGCGACCATATCAGGCGTCAGGCGTGCCGCGGCCTCGATACCCTGCGGCGAGAAGGCATACAGCCGGGCGAAATGTTCGCGCACGACGAAGATCAGATAAGACTGTTCCCAGCGGCTGCGCGTCCACAAAAAGGCGATCCCGCTCTCGCGGCGCATCAATTCCAGCCAGCGGCGGCGATCCACGGTCGAGAGCGCAGGGAGCCGGAAGCGCATCGCCAGCGAACTGAACAGCGTGAAGGTGATTTCCACCGCCGCATGATCCTCGTAGTCAGCGTATGCGTCAATCGTCATCACGTTCGAGTCGTCCTGGCTGCTAAAAATGCCGCAGGCCGGACGCCGTTCGTTCGGCTGGCCTGTAAAACGAGCATGGGCCAGCAGCGGCGCGTTGACAAAGCGGCTGGCCAGTTCTGTGTCCAGGTCGATCTCCCCGGCAAAAAACTGCTGCAGCGTGATCGGCGCAGTGATCTGAATCGTGCGCTGGTGTCCGGAATCGCGCAGATCGCGGGCGAGCCGCTGGCGGTCCTGGTTCGTGATGCGCCGCGTGAATTCCCGCGTCATGCGGATCAAATCTTCAACTGGAATATCATCCACGGGCTGTTTTGTTTCTCCTGAATTGACTATGTCCGCCATTGGCGCGCTCCCAATTAAGATGAGGTGCCCGAATTATAGCCGCGCCGCTCAAATGTCGAAAGTAAGCCGCCGTCCGTGAATAGAAACACGCCGCTCGCCTCAACGATGCGCTGGTATGGGCCGGGTTAGAGCGAGGATGGAAGTTAGTTAAGAGCAATTGACCGAGAAATCACTATCACCTATACTTACTTCACGAACATATGTTCTGTATTGGTACAGGCCCTGAAGGGGGACGTGCATGAGGCGGCGCAAATCGTATGAGACCCGTGAGCAAATTTTCCGGTATGTAATCGACTATAAACACGCGCACAACGGAGTCTCGCCAACCATCAAGGAAATCGCGGAGGCGTGCTTTATGAGCGCGTCAACGGTCAAATACCATCTGCTGGTGTTGGAGCGCGATGGCCGGATCCTCATCCTGGGCCGCCGCGCGATTGAAATTCCGGGCAGCTCGTGGGAACGGCCAGACGGTTAAGCAATTATGGCGGGAGAAAATAGGCCTGTTCCAGCCCATGCACAACTTGGGCTGTTTTTTTGTCACGGATATAATAGCCCAGTTGCCGCCTCTGGTCCGACCTGGAGTCACCCTATGATTGATTTATTGCGCGCGATGGTTTTAGTGATGGTCGCCTGGCTGGGCGCATTCGCTGTTCTGGCAGGGTTGGGCCTTCTCATCTGCAATGCCTTTGGGCTTAAACTGACCCGCCTGGACGAGCTGCCCGCTTCCTTCTGGATGGGCTGGGCACTGTCCATTGTTTTTCTCCAGATTCTGGCATCTGCAATTTAAGATAGACTGGCGCGCATTTGCCATTCTCACGGCAGTGGGTTTCCCTGGCTTGCTGTGGAATCTGAGAGGCCGCTGGCGTTCGATCCCAACAGCCTTTCTCAGGCATTGGCCTGTAACCCTGATCCTGTGTGTCTTTGCGATCTGGCTGGCTGATAAGGCGATTGGGACGCCCCGTTTTGGAGGAGACGCGGGACTGTACCATTTTCCAACCATCCATTGGCTCAAATCCTACCCGATTGTCCCCGGCCTGGGGCTGCTGCATGGACGTCTGGCCTTTAACCAATCTTATTTTCTCTATATGTCCGCACTGGATTTTGGCCCCTGGGCAGATCGTTCGACCCATATAGCGACCAGCCTCCTCGTCATGGTGCTGTTTGTCCAGGTGATTTTGACCATTTCCTGGGTGCTGCGGAACAAATCCAATTGGCAGAGCCATCACCTGTTCACCATGCTGCTTTTGGGACCCGTCATGATGATGGCCCAGAGTGCACCACTCCCCTCTCCCAATGTCACGTTTATCGTCATGCTGCTTGGGCTGGTCCTCGCCGCACGGTTCCTGGCGTTTCTCGAACTTCCCGATCACACCAGCCGGCAGGCCGATCATGACCTGTTTTTTATCGCGCTCTTTAGCGCGGTAGCGGTAACGGTCAAACTCAATTTTGCAGCCTGGGCCTTAGCAACCCTGGCTGTCGCCTATGGGGTCTGGGTTATACGGCGAAATAAAAAACGGATCACTGCGCTAACAGGCGCTTTGATTCTGGCGGGCGCAGCGGCTCTCATTCCCTGGATGATTTTCGCGGCGTGATTCTGAGCGGCTATATTGCTTATCCGAGCAGCATTGGCGCGTTTGATGTTGAGTGGCGCGTCCCAGACGAGCGCGTAAAAGCCGAGGCCGATTCCATTCGCGGCTGGGCGCGCGACAATGCGAACTATGTTGAGGCGGCGGCAGGCTGGGGCTGGTTCAAAGGCTGGGCAGAAAACACGTCTCGGCAAGACGGGTTCATGATCGCATGCGGCTTGCTCGGGGCGGGGGCTGTTCTGGCACTTTACCGGAAGCCTCGATCCTGGAACATCAAATTCGCTTTTTTGCTCCCGATTATCCTGTCCCTGATCTTTTGGTTTTTTACTGCTCCAGGCTACGGCTTTGCGGCAGGAAATATGTGGGCACTGGCATTCGGCGTTCTGGTGCTGGCGCTCGACGCGTATGGAAAATCCGAGGGAATTGTGGTGGGTCTGCTGGCCCTGGCTCTCGGCCTGTCCCTGATGACCCCTATTGACATCGCCAATCTCATTGGCCCGGGAGAAGATCAAGGGTTCCATCCCATCCCGGTTTACGACGTGACCCCCTTTGAAACGGACTCCGGACTGGTGATCTATACGCCGACGGTTCGGGATGAATGCTGGTATGTGGCCCTGCCCTGCACCCCCTATCCGGATCCAGACCTGCGGTTACGCGAACCGGGAGATATTCGCCACGGTTTTATGCTGTCACACACGCAGCAGTGAGGTTGTTCACCATCCCCTCTTGAATTGAATGAAGAGGGGACATTTATTACAGCCGTTCGGAGACGAGCGCAGAGGCGGCAGCCAATCCTGACAGCGCTGCTCCCTCAACACGCGGCATACTGAACGAATCCCCGGCGAAGATCAGCGGCGGCAGCCCACCTGCCACCAGATAAAGGTTGGCAAGCGGCGCGGCTGGCATGGCATAGAGCCACCGCTCCAGGTGCGCCTGCACCGTGTGCGCCTGCGCATCCTTAAACAGGTTCAGGGACGATTCGAGCGCGCGCAGAATATCACGCTCCGGTTCATCCCACAGTTGGCGGCTGTATTCTGGCCCGGCGTGGACCGTGATCAGCGTCGCACCGGGCGAAATGCCTTTGCTCCGGTTATTGGCGATCCAGGTAATCGGCGCGTTGGGCCGCTGGACCGCTCCCGGATCGGGAATATGAACCGGGCCATCGATCCAGAAGATGCCCGCCAGACAGGGATCATAGCTCACAGGGTCCAACAGGGCGCGATCCACTGCGGTGAGTTTGACCTGCCCGGCAGTGATCAGGTCGAGTGCCTGCGGCATGGGCGGCGTGAGGATCACCGTTGGAGCAACCAGAATACGGCCCCGATCATCGCGCATCTGCCAGCCCTGGCTCCACGTTTCAATCGAGATAAGCCGTGTGTTGAAGCGAATATCGAGACGTTCCGCCAGTGCCGCGATCAGCGCCGACATCCCGCCGCGCGCAGCATAACGGGGATGGCCGCTCGGCGGGACGGTTCCCAGACTGCCGTCGCTCCATCCCTGCGACCATTCAAAAATCAGTCCGGCAGCCAGCCAGCGATCCACCCAACTCAGAAATTCTTCGGAACGTGCCGTAAAAAATTGTGCGCCTGTATCAGCAAAGCCAGGGCCGATCTGCCGCGTCACCATCCGTCCCCCGGCAAATGGATTCGCCTCGGCCACGATGACCTGTAAACCTGCTTCCTGGAGCCGGGACGCAGCCATTACCCCCGCGATGCCTGCTCCTACGACAATCACGTCCGCTCTGTTTTCCCTGCTCATGGTTCGTAGCCCTCCTCCATTCATTATATAGTATCTTCTCTGCGAACCTTTTATACCTTCGTACTACATTTGCTAGGGGGCCGATATCAGCGGCTAAACATTGAGTTTCAGAGCCGATAAGTATGCTTCAATATGATGAGCTAAAATCCTTAGGAGACTTGCCATGAAAAGAGTACTTTTGCCTCTAGGCGTGCTGCTCTTCTTGCTGCTGCCCCTACACGCTACCGCTCAGGAAAACAGCCGCTTCCCAGCGATCACCTCCGCGAATGCCTCCGGTCTCATTCTGCTTCAGGAATTCAACATTTCTCAAGATCACTTTTCTAACGTGCAGTTGGAATTCAACACGCCAGGAGATTTGCTGCTGGTACGCTACACCTTATCCCAGACTGAATCCCCTCAGGATAATCCAAACAGCTCATTGTTAATCAATGTTGCGACCCAAACACAAATTGCTCAATTCAACTACCAGTCCACAGTTTTCAGTCCCGATGGAACAAAGTTAGCCGTAGGTGAACCAGATAGCACGATTCGTATTCTGGATGCGTACACTGGTATTGAGCAGCAGCACATGAATCTGATTGGATGTACTCCGCCGCTTTTTAGTCTGGCTTTCAGTCCCGATGCGATTCAACTCGCAGCCGGTGACGCAGCCGGAATCTGTGCAAATGTGGAACCTGATAACCGGGGAAGCGACCCTTATCCCGGCTTTTACTGAACGGCCTGATTTCCACGTGGATCGTCTTGGCTTTAGCCCTGGTGGACATTGGCTTATTGCCTATTCATCCTCGCGTGGGGGAACAATCCGCCTCTGGAATACAGATCGGATAGAAGAACAATTGACTATTATGACAGGAGGATATGTACTCCCTGTCAATGATTGGCAGTTCAATGCCGATGAAACGCTGCTAGCAATCGGCGGCGGCAAGATGACGGGAGCTAGAATAACAGGCATCGTTCGCCTGTATGATCTACGGAATGGGCAGGAGATCACCGCGCTGGGTGGGCTTTGGACGATGTTTGAAATGTCCGATCTAAAATCACCAGATGAGAAATATAACCCCCATATGTATTGGGTCGAACAAATCCACTTTTTAAACCCAGAAGGAACACGCCTGATATCAAGAAGTGGGGACAGTGTGCGTTATTGGGATGTGGATACAGCAGTTCACTACGGGATTGGGGTCCAGGTCAGCCATGTTGAGCAGGTGAACGAACAGATTTATGGTTTTGTCGCCAATAACGGTCCTGCGGGTGATGCAATCGCGATTGATATTCGTGACATGGTGTTTAGCCCCACTGCTCCACTGCTCATCTTTGGCGACAGAAACGGTCATCTTCACCTGTGGGATTATTCCGACCAGGAACATATTCAGGAACAGGTTATCCTTCTTGGTGAAGATCGCTTCACGATGGATCCTGGCTTTTCATCCCAATGGGCAACTGTTGGCAGTCATGGGACGTGAATGGCTCCAACTTTGGAATATGCAGACGCTCACGCTCGTTGATCATGTGCCAGTGGAGGTAGCAGAAGGCGGGACTAATGGACAGGTTACCTTTAGCCCTGAGGGCCGCTATCTGATCCTTGTCAGAGAAGACCGCTGTCAAATCTGGGCAGTAGGCTCCTGATCAGAATTCAGACTTTACAGCGATTTAGAACATTTATAGACTATATCACTACGCTAAGCGCTCTTAAAGGTTCAAGAAGGACAATATTCTATGATGCGCCTCTCATCCGCCTATCCTGGATCGATATCCCTGCCGGATCGGTGACGCTCACCAGCGGCGGTTATCTGGACGCGCCCGCCACCTACCCTGTCGCGGCCTTTCACATCGCGCAGACGCCGATCACGAACGCGCAGTATGCCGCGTTTCTTCAGGCAGGCGGTTATGACATGCGGGAATGGTGGACACTCACCGGCTGGCAGATGCACGAGCGCTACCGCTGGACAGAGCCGCGCGCCTGGACCTATGCCAACCGGGCGGCGGCCCCGGTGATGGGCGTCTCAATTCATGAAGCGGTAGCCTTTTGCCGCTGGCTGACTGCCCTATCTGGCGAGGAAGTTACGCTGCCCACCGAGCAGCAGTGGCAGCGCGCCGCGCAGGGCGACGACGGGCGCGAGTTCGCCTGGGGCAATGAAGACCCGGACGACACCCGCTGCAATTGGGCGCGAAACCATGATGGCCCGACCCCGGTTGATTTTTTCCCCGACGGAGCCAGCCCGTTTGGTGTGCTCGACCTGTGCGGCAATGCCTGGGAACTGTGCCTGACGGGCTGGGAAACCGGAACCGCCGATCCAGACAGCAGCGAACGGCGCATTGTGCGCGGCGGCTGCTGGGTCAACGACAGCCTGCTCACACTGCGCACCACCCTGCGCGACGGTCCATATCCGTATGGCTATAACCACTACGGGTTCCGCTGCGTGCGTCTGGGGTGAGGCTCCCAATCCGGCATTTCAGAACTGTAATGATGGCGGCATCATTTTGCTCGACGATTATTCTTTCTATAGGCTGCTTCTGGATTGCGGCGAGAAAGGATAATCGGTTGTTGAAACGAATTTTAGCGGCGCTGGTGTTAATTTCGATCCTGGCAATTGGCTCGGCTGGTTCTGCCCTGGCGCGGGTTCGCCCTATCCCACCTGCGCCAGGGGGTTATTTTAGTTACACGATGGACCGACGGGGCCGGGAATCTTGTTGCCGCAGTTATCCGTAAGCTCCGTGCAGAGCAGTACAAGGTGTCCGTCCGGGCATTCTTGAGCGATGTACGTTCCTGAACAGTAGGCCGTCGCCTTGACACACCCGTTGGCGTCTGGTGCGCCCCCACCACCACCCGATCCTGACGACACGGCGGCTTTGGCGCAGGTCCGCGCATCCCATAGGCACTGACCGTCGGGCGAAACAACACATTCGCCCGCATGCCCGCAGCTATCGCAGCTTCCGCAGGCTCCCCATGTGCCAGACGATCATCCGTTTCACCCGCCGCAGACGATACTGTGGCGCGGCTGGAATGGCACGGGCAACAATGTGGAACTCAAACACAACTGGCCCAAACACGGGTTCCTCATCAACCATAAACTCGACAGCTTCCGGCCCGACGATATCGCCATCGCGAGTGTTGGTCTGTTCGGCGATAGTCACCCCGCCCAATTCCACCACATGATAGATCGCGAACGTCTGCTTCTGCTGGATCAGCACATGCAGCGCATAACCGGGCGTATCACCGTCCAGCGCTTCGACGGCTTCCAGATCAAAGGCCAACCCGCCCTCCAGCGGTGTATAAACACCCTCCCCATCCGCCTGCACTTCGAGCGCCACGTAGCTTTCATCTGGCAGCAGCGCCGCCGAGATCAGGTCAAGCGTCCCTTCGCTCCAACCCGTGTTTTGCAGAATGACATAGATCAGGGATTGTTCGCTGTCCGCTGGAATATCCAGGCGGCTGGCAAAGGCGGCACTGCTGGGTTCATCGCCCGGTGTGAGCGGCTGGAACTGCACCGGATAAGCCGGGTCCGCGCTCAACAGCGTGACCAGCGGCAGCACGTCATCCTGCGCCTGGGCGAAACTAAAGACAAACGCGAACAAAAGCACTGCCAGTACAAAATATCGAATACGCATGATGTCCCCCTCTTTTAAGACGCGATCCGTTCAGCTTATACCAACTCTCACTGCCACGCAAAAGATAGCTTACCAGAGGGCGCTGGTATTGAAGGGGACCTGTGCAATTTTCCCGGCGATTGGCGCAGCCGAAGCCAGAATACGCAGCGCCATTTCGCGCTCACCCTCGTTAAAATGCGACTCAGTGAGAGGATAAATACGCCCCGTCAGAACCGTTCCGTCTGGCAGTTCGACCACCGCCAACACCGTGTCGTAGGTGACGCTCTTGTAGTCCACGTCGCTGTATTCATACGTCCACATGGCGCGCCCATCAATCGTCGTAAGCTGGACCTTCGCCGGGTCAAAGCGCCCCTCTGTGCTGATACTATCGATAAAGCGCCTCCGGATCGCAGAGGCCGGGTTTCCTGCTTCGATATCGAGATAGGCGAAATCTTCTGGCATATACCAGAACGGGTGAAGCTGCGTCTCCCGCCCGGTGAAATAGACCGCGCTGCTCTCATCACCCACATTCCATCCATCGGGATAATGAAGGGTAATGTCCGTGCCGGAAAGCGTGTAAGAATGGGTGAAGTCATTCCCCTGCGCGGCGGCACTCGTCGCACCACTTAACAAGACGACCACCAGCACAAGCCACCCTCTGAACCGCATCCTACGCCCCCTTCGAGGAAAATTCGAGAGGCGTAGGATAACACGGCGGGAAAATAACGGCTATTCGATCAATCGTTGGCTTTCGCTGGCACTGCTGCAAAGCGCCGATCCGCCTGCCGCCAGCCATTCCTGAAGCGTGGGGCTGCTCGTCAACCCAGACGATACCTCGGTGTAGATGCGGCTTCCCCAGTAATAATACTGCCGCGTCTCGGCGAACCACGCCGACGAGGATTGGCTGATCACGCCGTAGCCGCCGTTATACCCCGCCAGGGCCAGCCCCGCATCGCCGCCCGCCAGTTCCAGCGCGCCCTGCAGATAAGCCAACCCACGCCGGGCGTTCGTTTCGACGTCCAGCATATCCTCACCTGCCGCAAAGTGGAAGGGCATCACCTGGAACAGCCCTTGAGCGCCCGCTGACGAGTGAATGGACGGATTGCCGCAGCTTTCGATCTGGATCAGAGTCGCGATCAAATTCGCGTCCATCTGATAAACGGCGGCCCAGGCCGTGATCAGATCCGCCCAATACTGCACTTCGGCAGTGAAGGCAGGAGACAGAGCAGCAGCGGCGGAGTTTTCAACCACCTGGGCGGGCGCTTCGGTTACGCTGAAGCTTTCTGACACCTGTACTTGCGGTACGGCTGTCGCGGGCATGGACAGAACAGCGTTTTCAGCAGTGGTGGCCTGCCCGCATTCCCCGCTGAGAGTCAGATAGCGGCCATACCATCCATGCCGATCCGGCTGCCGTGCTGACACGAATCCATTGATCGCCAACTTCCTCAACGGTGAAACCATCGCCCCTGGTGGCCGATCCGGTGATGTCATAACTTTCCCCAGGACCGCTGCGCTGGTTGAGCAGCCGCACATTGACCGTAGCGGTACAGATCGCGCTTGATACGGGTTGGCTTTGAACGGATTGGTTTTGCTGTGCAGCCTCCTGAACCTGCCGGAGTATCTGCCAGAATCGACAACTGCGTGACCAGCAAAAGGCCAATCACGCCGATCAGTATAATGTTGAGCCGGATAGCTTTGTTCGTGGCCATACTCCCTCTTCCCCAAATGCTCCCTGAGTGTAGAGGGAAAACAGCAGGGCCGGGTTATGGCGATCTCAAATATCCTTAAATGTGGCTTAAATCTTCCGGCGAGGGGACAGGCGGAGATACGTGTTGGTGCGGACCAGCATCACGCCCACCAGGGTGAGGATCGCACCGATCAGCAGGCCGGAGCCGAACGGTTCCCCCAGGACGACGATCCCGGCAAAAGCGGCCAGTACCGGCGTGAAATTACCGTAGCTGGCATAACGAGTCGGACCCAGTTCGCGCAGGCCGAAGTTGCCGACAATAAAGCCGCCCGCGCTGGACAGCACCCCGCTGTAAAAAACATAGGGCCACAGGCGCAGCGGGAAATTATGCGCGGAGAGCGTGGTTAGCTGCGGCACAGCCAGTACGGCCAGCCCGGCGGTCGTGATGATATAGGACCAGACGGCAAAGCGCATACTGCCCAGCCGGTCCAGCAGCGGCTTGTTGATGAGGTTAAAAATGGCCGTAATGAGGGCGGCGATCAAAGCCAGCCCGCTGCCCACGATATCGCTGTGCGAAAACGAGAGATGCGCCCCACTCCTGCCCAGCACGACCAGGACGACTCCGATCAGCGTCAGGCCAATGCCGAGCAGCAGCCGCCGCCGCAGGGTTACAATCCCTAACCCCACACTGAGCAGCGCGGTCCAGGCCGGGCTGGTCGCCACGATCAGAGCCGTGTTGGTGGAGGTGGTGTGATTGAGCGCAATGGAGAAGATCACCTGGTAGCCCGCCGATCCGATCAACGAGACGGCGACAACCAGGATCAGATCGCGGCGGCAAAGACGCAGGCTGCCCGCGCGGGGAACGGCAATCATCAGCAGTACGGGCAAGGCGATGGTGAAACGCAGGGCGTTAAAGACCACGGGAGGCAGATCGCGCATGCCTTGTTTCATCACCAAAAAGTGAAAGCCCCAAATGACGGTGATGAGCGACATCCCCACATCCGCGCTGTGCTGCCGCGTCCAGGTCCTCAGAAAATTCACACTGCCGCCTTTTCTCTCCGCACAGGCACAAAAAGGCGGGAGCCACCCGAAGGAGGTTCCCGCGCTGGATATGGACGAAACAGGATAATGACTACTCTTTGCGGAAATAGATCCTGACGACAAGCTGACCAAACCGCAGTTCGTCACCATCATGCAGGACGCGCACCTCGTGCGGGTGCAAACGCTGCCCGTTGATATGCGTATGGTTCAAACTGCCCAGATCGGTCAGGACCAGGGTATCGGCTTGCCGTCGAATCCCGGCATGCAACCGCGAGACACCCATCACATCCGCCTGATAGGATGAGAGATCAATATCAGGCAGCATCACGCTGTCGGGTGATTTGCGGCCCACAATCATTTCGTCGGTGCGCGGCTCGATCCGGATCATCTGTTTGGCCCCCCGCACCTGAACATAGAGCACCATGCCATCCCCAAAAAACGCGCTGTTCGTTTCAAGTGAGTCGCCGGGCTGAGGCTCGCTAATCTGCTGCGTTTTGCCCGTCTGGACGAGCAGCGTCCCGCAGCTATAACAGTACGCTTCATTTTCCGGGTTCAGTTTTCCACACTTGGCACAGGCTTTGACCGCTGCTGGTTTGGGTTCAGGTTGCCCCGCAGGAGCGATCCGCCGGATAACATTTTTATTTGGATTGTCCATAGAACTGCGAAGCTCCTCTAATCCGTCCGGAAGGTCGTGAGTTGCAAAAGGATCATGGCGGGATGCTTTGTAATTTTTACCTTCTCCGACTTCCCACCCCCGCAGCATTGCTATCAGACGCACTTTGTCTTGTTGCGTCAGCTCTCCAATTCGAGCTTCAAGCGCATACCATGCATCTTCCTGGCTGCGTCCTTCTTTACGCAGTTGGATTATGCCAGAGA
Organism: uncultured Chloroflexia bacterium; assembly: GCA_963753545.1. Lineage (GTDB taxonomy): Bacteria > Chloroflexota > Anaerolineae > Aggregatilineales > Aggregatilineaceae > CAVWCQ01. The sequence continues at coordinate 744,545 of CAVWCQ010000008.1, read as the reverse complement.
AAATGCTCATAATATCGTCTTGCTCTGCCATCATTTTCTCTCAGACCGGCCTATAAAGCAACCCAGTGTATCAGGACAGCTACACGGCTCTCAACTGCCCCCTGACGTGACTACTCCCCACATAAATCTGGGCTTCTATCGGACCAAGCCGAAGGCTCGTTAGTCCACGAGCCAGAATATTTAAGGCAGCGTTTAAATCGCGGTCTAGGCGCAGGCCGCAGTGAGGACAGTCGTGGATTCGCACACTCAAGTCTTTGGGGACCCTCGCGCCACAGCCGGAACACAGTTGCGTCGTGCCTCTGGGGTTGACACGCAGTACAACACGCCCGGCGCTCGCAGCCTTGTACGTGGAGAACTGCACGAATTGAGCCCAGGCCACATCGGCAATATTGCGGTTGATAACTCGTTTCCCGTCCGACTGCATATCCTGGATGTCCAGGTCTTCAAACACCATCACCTGATAGGCATCCACCAACTGGCGCGACGCCTGATGAGCAAAGTTCGTTCGTCTGTTCGCCGCACGGCGATAGGCATGATTGAGCGCGCGCAGGACGCTGCGTCGCGCCGGGCTGTCGGTGGCATACCGTTCTTTTTGGCGCTGCAAGCGGGCAATATCAGCCGCGTCCTGTTTCATCCAGCGCTGGCGCTTGATCTGACCCCCGTCCGACAGGGTGGCGAACGTCTTCAATCCGAGGTCAATGCCCACCACGTGATCGACCAGCGGCAGCGGTTCGGCTTCGACGGCACACGACAAGCAGGCAGACCAGTTGCCGACCGTATCGCGGCGGATGGTGACCGTTTTAATGGTTCCTTCAACCGGACGGTGCACTTTCATCCGCACCTGACCGATTTTGGACAGCAAGAGCCGTTCGCCGTCCAGCCGAACGCCGTTCCCATACTGGGGATAGGTGACGCTGTCGTACCACCCGCGCCCCTTAAAACGGGGGTAGCCCGCCGTCTCCCCCGCTTTGACGCGGCGGAAGAAAGCTTGAAAAGCGAGGTCAACGCGCTTGCATGCCTCTTGCAGACTTTGCGAAAAGGCGTGGTTGAGGAAGGGTTGTTCGGTTTTCCAACCCGGGATCAGGTTGATGGTATCAAAACAGCTAAGGGTTTCGTGGTTTATCTCCCAGGCCTCGCGGCGTACCTCCAGGGTCGTGTTGTACACCCAGCGACAGGCGTCCAACGCGCGCAGCAAAGCACTCCGCTGGGCCGCCGTGGGCAGCAGTCGATACTTGAAGGTCCGGGTAAGCATCAGCCCTCCCAACAGCACCCCCCACCGAAACTTGTGTCTTGCTGAGGTACGTCCAGGCGGTAGGGTGCGCTGGACGCAAGCAGACCCTTCCTATCCTACCTCATCTTTCTTTCCGATTACAAAAGGCACGCCTTCTATCCTCACCGCTAAAGCTGGACGTTTTACGGCGCTTTCGCGATAAATTATTCACAAACAAAGCGGACCCCTGATGGATTACTTCAGGAGTCCGCTGCACTGATAAGTTGTTCTCCGGCGGTTATTGAGGCCGGACGGTCAGTTCATAGTCGCCACCAAACAGGTTTTTGAGCACAATCAGGTGCTGCCCTCCCTGTTCGGCAGTGAAGGCGGACGGGCCATCGCCGTGTGCCCAGAGCACTTCAAACCCGTCGGGGCCGATCACCTGGACCGATGCGCTGCCGGACGGTGTGACTTCAATCTCAATCGTGCTGCCCGCATCGAGGTCGACGCTGTAGATATCGTCGGATTCCGTTCCCTCGAACGTGCCGCTGAACGTCTGGCCGGGTTCCAACTGCGCGGCGATCATGTCTGCCGTGCCGGGATAATAGGCATTCGTTTCATCCAGCGAGAAGTATTCTTCGGGTGGAGTCACGGAGTCGGGCGAAACATCATTAAAGTTGTCCAGGTCAACGGCTGCCTGGAAGGACAGAACGAACGGGCCGCTGGCTTCGCCCGTCACTTCAGACGGATTCAGGGTGAGGGCGAGATCGACGCCAACATGATGGATATACCCGTCAGCATCGCTAATCCACATCGTGGAACTGATGGTGCTCTCACCAATCATCAGCTTGACAGCCTGCATCAGAAGCTGAACCTGCGCCGCCGTAACCTGGGTCTGACTGCCCTCGTTCATCTGGGCCATCGCCGGGCTGTTCATCAGATCCGCGAGCATCGTGCCCACTTCAGGATCATTTAAAAAGCCGGGCAGATCAAAGGTGGTCGTGAAAACGCTCATGCCATCGTGATCCGCGCCGCGAGTCGTGGTGATGTAGCGGTTCGCCAGATCGGTAAACTGGGCCGTATCAATGCCCAGTTCCATCATGCCCTGCATTTGTGGCATCGTTTCAGGATTGCTGAACTGCTGGCGCAGTTCGTCTAACTGGGCATCCAGATCGCCCAGGTCTTCCGGTTTGATCACCTGCCCGAACCACGTTACCGCCCCGGTTGGCGAGGGAAGCTGGACATAAACTCCGGAGTCCTTGACAATCAGTTCGCCGCTGAACGAGCCGCTGTCGCTGCCAGACGAGTAGGACAGATCGGTCAGGGTTGCATCCAGCACGATTTCCGACAGCCACTGCTGGATCGCTGCGGAATCAATCTGATCGAGCAGGTTTTGCATCATTTCCTGCTGGTTAGCCATGCCCAGGTCGCTCAGCAGTGCAACCAAACTCTGGGGCGGGATCACGGTCAGCGCGCCGCTGGCAGACAGGTGAGTCGGGTCGCCGTCGGCGGTCAGATCGAGGTTCACAGACCAGGACGGCACGGAAAAGAGCCGGACTTCCTGCATCTGCTGCTGGGCGTCGAGAATAACCTGGCAGTCTTCATCGCTCAGGCCGTTGCAGACTGGCTCGGAACCATCCTGGGCGCGGGCGGGCGCATGGGGTGCCGCCAGCGAAAGCGCCAGGATCAGAGCCAGAAGGGGAAACAGGTACCGTTTACTCATGGGGAAACGCCTCCTTGAAATGGATCGCGTACAACACATTATAACATACGTCTCCCGCAGCGCAGACGTTCCGCTGACGGGAGAATTCGTGCTAAGATTACGTCGTGCGGCACTACATAAGGGTATGGTTCTATGGCTCACATTTTTATTGCATACCATCACAATGATGTCGAACTGGCCTACCAGATCGCTGAAAAATTACAGGAGCGCGGGCTTGCCGTGTGGATCAATCCCGATCCCGAGACAGGTGAGTGCATGGTATGACTGGATCGAGGAGAAGCTGCGGCAGGCGGCGGGACTGGTTGTGCTGGCCTCGCCAGAGTCGCGGGCGTCGGAATATGTCACCTATGAATGGGCGTCGGCGGTTGGATCAGGAATAGCGGTGATCCCGGTGCGCGTGCGCGGGGCCGAGCTTCATTCACGGCTGGCGGCGCTGAACGGGTTTGATTTTACAGAGGCGCAGCCCTGGGATTTGCTGATGCAGCGTATCACCGATATCACGGCGGCGTATCTCAAGGATAAGCTGTGGATGCCCGCTGGCGCGTCGAACGAAATTCAGGGCGCGGTGCAGGCGCTCAAGGGATTTGACCCGGAAGCATGGCAGGCGGCGTTGCAGCGGTTGGCGTCCAATGACAGCGCGAGTGCTCGCCAGACGTTAGCCGGGGCGCTGCGCCATCCCCTCTTCCCGCCCGTGCGTTGTTTGGCGGCGCAGCACTTCGGGCAACTGCGCGAAGAACGGGCGATTCCGGCTTTGATTGACGCCCTGCGCGACGACGATGATGCCGTCAGCCGTGCCGCTGCCGAAGCGTTAGCCGCAATTGGTCCCGCCGCCGTTGATCCCCTGCTCGAACTCTTTGCAGGAGGATCACCGCATGGGGCGGCGGGCAGCGATCCTCGCCCTGAGCCGGATCGCAACTCCGGCAACGGTGCCGGGGCTGCTCGAAGGATTAACGATGACAGGCTGGTTCGCGCCGCGTACCTCCGCAGTGACGCTGGGCAAGATCGGTGATCCTCGCGCCGTGCCGGGCCTGATCGATGCGCTGCACAGCGACGACGACAGCCTGCAAGCACTGGCTGCGGCGGCCCTTGATGCCATCGGCACGCCAGAGTCGCGGGCGGCGGCGGATCGCTGGCGCGGTCAGCAGGGAAAATGAAGTATGTGGGCAGGGGCGCGGCTGCGTGCAGCGCGCCCGCTGCCCACATAGAACGAAATAGCTTGTTGTTGTATAATCGCCCCCAATTAAAGCTGTTAGGCACGGGGGATAAAAGCATGTACCACAAGCGTTTCTGCTCCGCACTTATTCTCGTCCTGCTGCTCGTTTTTTTCTCCCCTCGCCAGCTTGACTGGAGAGGGGAGTCTCAGCCGCTTTTGCTGAGCCGGGGTGAGGTAAACGCCCAGGATACACCGCACCCCATCATCATCGATACGGATATGGCACTCGATGACTGGATCGCGATCCTCTACCTGTTGCAGCGGCCCGATATCGACGTGAAAGCCGTCACCGTCACCGGAACGGGTGAAGCGCACTGCAAGCCCGGCATGGCGAACGCGCAGCACCTGCTCGCCCTCGGTGAGCATCCCGAAATTCCGGTCGCCTGCGGAAGCCAAACGCCGCTCGTCGGAGATCATACCTTCCCGCAAGACTGGCGCGACGCGATGGACTCGATGCAGGGACTCGCGCTGCCCGCCAACCCGACCCCCCTGCCGGAGATCAGCGCCGTTGATCTGATCGCGTCCATCCTGGAAGACGCGGCGGAACCCGTGCGGATCGTCACGCTCGGCCCGCTGACCAACGTCGGGGAGTTCTTGGAAGCGCAGCCCGATCTGATCGCCAAGATCGAGATGATCACGATCATGGGCGGCGCGGTGGATGTGCCCGGCAACCTGCTCGGCTTCGTGGAAAACACCGTCGCTGAGTGGAATATTTATGTTGATCCGCACGCCGCGAGTCTGGTGCTGTCGTCGGGCGCGCCGATCACGCTCGTCGCGCTGGATATCACCAATACCGTGCCTGTCACCTGGGATTTTTACGAACAGATGCAGCATGATCGCCAGACGCCGAGCGCCGATTTCGTGTTTGAGGCGCTCTCCAAAAACCGCGATTTCGTGAGGTCTGGTTATTATTACTTCTGGGACCCGTTAGCCGCCGCGATCGCCGCCGATCCCGCGCTTGCCGTAACCGAACAGCGAACGATCCGCGTCATCGAGGACGAAGGCCAGGAATCCGGACGCACGGTATCCGATCCGGCGGGCAGCCCAATCCTTTTGGCGACCACCATCGACGCCGAGGAGTTCACCACCGTGCTGATCAATACCCTGAACGGACGCCCCGCCACCGATCCGCTGCCAGCCGCGTCGAGTTCCGAGGCCGAACGCCAGGAGAATAAAGACGTCGTGCGGCGCTATTATGAGAATGTGTGGGGTAAGGCTGATTTTCTCGCCGCCGAAGCCTTAGTGGCGCGCGATTATCTCGCCCATACCAACGCCGACGACGTGAATCTGCCGATCCTGAAGTCCAGTATCCAACTGCTGTACGCGCTGATGCCCGATCTTCAGGTGTCCGTCGATGTGGTTGCCGCCGAAGAAGATCGCGTAGCAGCGATGATCACGCTGCACGGCACGCACACCGGGAGCATCCCCGACAGCCAATTCGCAGGACCGCCCACCGGAAATGCCGTGACGCTGCGCATCAATACGGTGATCTATCTGGTCGATGGCAAGCTGGTCGAGGAATGGCTGACCTATGATATGTTCGGCCTGCTGACCCAGGTCGGCGCGCTGCCCGTGCCGGAGAGCTAACCACACACCATCTGCTTTGTAGGGGCGACCCGGTGCAACCTTCGGTTGCCTTGGTCGCCCTAACCCAAAAACCGGGACGCAAAATCTCACCAGACCCACAATAGGGCAAGCGCAGAGCAAGCGGAACGCGCGCCCGATCACTTCCCTCTATACTTAAGAAAACCCTCTCTGCCAAAAGGAAATGTGTTGTGTTCAAGCTGCTGCGGTTAATCGCCGGGCTGATCGGCCTGCTGGGTCTGATCATTACCGCTGTGCTGGCGCTTGTGCCGGGGGATCGGACGCCGCCCAGCGCGTGGATTCAGTTTTTCAAATATACAGAGAGCTATCAGATCAGACCCGATGGCAGTGACGTGCAGCAGATAACAGTTTATCCAGATTGGGACTCTTCCTCATCGTCGCCCGGTCAGGATGGATATCTCTTCGAGAAGCGATCAGGAGGTAACGAGGAGAGCGCGGATATTTTCCGGAGGCGGGCTGACGGAACCGAGCAGCAGCTCACGACCAGTCCAAAATACGACGGCTTTCCAGCTTGGTCACCGGATGGGCAGTGGATCGCTTTTGTATCAGGACGAGACGGTAACTGGGAAATTTACCGGATGCGCCCTAACGGGAGTGATCAGCAGAATCTCACTGTTGATCCAAACGGTGAAGATAGGCCACCTAAATGGTCCCCCGATGGACAATGGCTCGTTTATGAATCGTATCGGTATATTGAGCAGGACACCGAAATCTACCGGATGCGGGCCGATGGCAGTGAGAAGCAAAATCTTACTCAAAACCCAGCGAGAGACGACACTGGGCCTGTCTGGTCACAGGACGGACGGTGGATCGCCTTCGTAGCCATATTGCACGATCAATCACGGGATGAAGACATTTACCGGATGAAAGCAGATGGCAGCCAACAGCAGCGGCTTACCACCAATCCAAACGATGAGCTTTTTCCTGAATGGTCGCCGGACGGACAGTGGATTGCTTACGAAGCAATATCTAATTATGGCTTTGATATCTATCGGATGCGAGCCAACGGAAGTGAACAACAACGCCTCACTTATGACGAAAAGAGCAACGGAAATCCCCACTGGTCCCCACCCCTAACGCGCTCGTGGCATCCCTGGCGACTGATCGCGGTCTGGGCGGCGCTGCTGGTCCTAGCCCTCGCCGTCCCGCGCGTGAAATTCCTGCGAAAAATGAATTGGCGCTGATGCCTCCGCTCACGAATTGAGTTATCATAGGGGGCACAATCTCGTCAAAATAGATTTTGTCATGCGGGGGTGTTTCGTGTCAGGTTCATCCATCATACTACCCATCGCGCTGGCGGCGGCCTATCTCCTCTTGATCGGGCTGCTCATGGGGCGCAAAAGCGAACGGCTGGGTGTGGGAACGCAGCAGCACTGGCTCTTGATGACCTTGATCGCAGCGGCAGTGGGTGTCTGTATCTATCTGCTGCCGGATGAGTCGCCCCGGCCTGCCCTGAGCGTGATCGTCGTCAACCTGATGATCGTCCTCTTTGGTGGGCAAACGCTCCGCAATGTCCACAACCGGCAGGCACGCCTCTGGACGGCGTTGGCCCTCATCTGGTGGGCGGCGTCAGCGGCCTTGATCGCCGTCACGAAAGATCCGAAGGTGGGCGAAGAAGGCTGGCTGGGCGAGATTTACAGCCCGCTGGTCCTGCCCGGCATCGTCGTGATCGCGGGCTGGCTGGTCATTGCCGGAATGCTGCTCATGGCGGCTTTTTACGCATTCTACAAGGCGCACCTGCCCGAAGTGGCAAACCGCGCCCTGTTCTGGGCGATCCTGATCCCGATGGTCATCATGGGGGCCGTGCTGGGAACCAGCGGATCGCCTATCCTGTCGGAAATCGGCTGGTTGGTTCAGTTTGTTGGGCTGGTCGGCGCGGTTTACTGCGTCAAGTCCTACCGCGTTTTCGATATTCGCCGCCTGCTGCGCCAGACAGCGGCAACCAGCCTCATGACCTCGCTGACCGGGCTGGTGCTGTTTGTGGTGCTGGTGATCGCCTACCAGCTTGACCCCAAATCCGACAGCGCCTATCTGGTCCTGGCCCTCATCGCGCTGGCGGGCGCGCTGCTCTTTGTCCCCCTGCGAACGATCAACCAGTTCATGGCCCAGCGTGTCTTTGGCAGTCCCGCCGAAGCCGTATCCCAACTGCTGCGCCAGTTCAGCGAAGACATTACGGGCGTGGTCGAACTCGACGCCCTGGCCGAAGTCACGATGCGCCCCCTCAGCCAACTGCTGCGCGTCAAACGCGGCGGGTTGATCCTGGTCTCGGAAGAAGGTCCCGTCGCAGACGGCCCTGACGCCCTCCGCCTGGACCCGGTGCGGACGGGTATAGGCGAAATCCCCGATATCGCCGGGCGTATATCGTGTGACAGCCCGATCTGCTACCGCCTGCTGCGCAGCCGCGCTCCGCTGCTGCAATACGATCTCGACTTTGGCCGGATGTACAGCGAGATCGCACCCGACGAGCGCCGCTTCTTCAGCCAGATGCGCATGAGCGCCTATGCCCCGGTCGTCGTGCAGGGCCAATTGATCGGCATCCTCTGTTCCGGCGCGAAAACATCGGACGCTCCCTTCACCGAGCGCGATCTGGAACTGCTGATGACCATCGCCAATCAGGCGGCGGTCGCCCTGCGTAATGCGCGCCTCGTCTCCGATCTGCGCCGCCGCGAGATGGAACAGGCCGATCTGAACAAGGAACTCTCCGCCACAACCGAACAGCTAGAGCGGCTGGACGGCGTCAAAACCGACTTTATCACCATCGCCAGCCACGAACTGCGCACCCCCCTCGCCCAGATTCGCGGCTATACCGATATCATGGAAGCCATGAACGAACAGCAGATGCTCGACCAGGACCAGATCACGGGCATGACCGCCAATCTGCGCAAGGCCGCTGACCGTCTGGAAAACCTGATCGGCGCGATGCTCGATGTGAGCCAGCTCGATGTGGATGCGATGGACCTGCGTTTCAGCCATACGAGCATCGAAAACGTGATGCGCATGGCCATCGAGCCGCTGACGGAGAGCATCCAGGCCCGCAAGCTGATGCTTTCGGCGCGTGGGCTGCGTGGTCTGCCGCCGATCCAGGCCGATATGCAGCGGCTGGTCCAGGCCTTCCGCAATGTGGTGCTGAACGCGATCAAGTTCACGCCGGACGGGGGCCGCATCGATATTTCGGGCCGCATGCAGGGCGACGAACTGATCGTCATGATCAAGGATACAGGCGTCGGCATTGACCCGCAGAATCACGAACTGATCTTCAAGAAATTCTTCCGGGCGCACGATCCGAGCCTGCATTCAACGGGCACGACGAAATTTATGGGCGCGGGACCGGGCCTGGGTCTGACCATCGCGCGCGGAGTGATCGAAGGGCACGGCGGGCGCATCTGGGCGGAAAGTCCCAAATACGATCCCCAAAAAATGCCGGGCAGCACGTTTTATATCGCCCTGCCGCTCAACCCGCCCGCCGAGGCGAAACGTGTTAAGCCGTTCGAGACGGGCATCAATATGCGCGTGCCCGAGGCGGCTTTTGGGGGGACGTCATCAGCGGTGGATCACATCTTCGGCGGATCATTTTCGGAAGGGTCGAAATGATTTGTTGGGTCATTTTCGACTGGGGCGGCACGATCATGCGGGAGTTCGAGGACTACAGCGGCCCGATGGTCGATTGGCCCCGCGTCGAAGCCATGCCCCATGCGCCGGAAATGCTCGCCGCCCTGCGCTCGCGCTACCGGATGGCGATTGGCAGCAATGCCAATATGTCCACGCCCAAACAGGTGCGCGGCGCGATGCAGCGGCTCGGTGTGGATGGCTATTTTGATGTCGTCCAGACCACCGTCCAAACCGGACTCAGCAAGCCCGATCCAGCGTTCTTCTGGTCGCTGATCGAAGCCTGCGACTGCCGCCCCGACGAGGCGGTCATGGTCGGTGACGATTATATAAAGGATGCGGTCGCCGCGCGGCGGGCCGGGCTGTGGAGTATCTGGTATAACCCGGAGGGCAAGCCTGCGCCGGAAAGCGACCTTCAACCGCACGCCGAGGTGCGCGATCTGCTCGATCTGGCTGAGGTGATCGCGGGGCTGGCTGTGTCGTAGGGGCACTCCCTGGGGTGCCCGATTCGTCTCAACTTAAGGCGTTAAGCGCCATCTATGGACCCTCTCCAACTTAAGTTGGCGAGGGTCGGCTGAACATGCTTTTCCGTTCAGCCGGGGTGAGGTGTGCGCCCGCGATCGGCAACGTCTATTTTTTCACTTGACGCATATTGGGTACTCCTTGGGGTATCCGTTTAGAGCAGGTTAAATTGTTTTTCTTCTTTCAGAGGAGCATACCTGGATGGATGTCTTTAAGCAGGCGCTTGGTGGGCTGCCCGGAGGGCGCGCCCTGGATCTGGCAACGGGCGGCGGGCGCTTTGTCCACCGTCTGGCGGATAATCTGCCCAGCTACACGGAGATCATCGGCGTCGATCCGTTTGATTCGGTGTCGAATGACGAAACCAGCATCTTTAAGCGGCCCAATATCCACTTTAAACAAATGAGCGCCGAAGCCCTCGATTTCCCCGATGCCAGCTTCGATATCGTTAGCATGTCCGGCGCGCTGCACCACCTGGAACATCTGGATCAAGTGATCAGCGAGTTCCGGCGCGTGCTCAAACCGGGCGGCTACGGTGTCTTGCAGGAAGGCTACCAGGACGGCGATCAGACCGAGGCGCAGTTGACGTCGATCCTCCTGCATGACTGGTACGGCGGGATCGACGCGGAAGAACCGTATTATCACGGTCAAATGTTCACCCGGCAGGCGATCATCAACACGGCGCAGCGGCTGGGCCTGTGCGATCTGGCGCTGTTCGATATCGCGGAACTGGATCGCGACCCCTTCGAGGTGCCCACAATCCAATCGTTTGACGAACTGATCGACCGGGTGATCGCGATCAACGAGTCACGGCCCAACGCGGAAAATATCCGGCAGCGCGGCGAAGACCTGCGGCAGCGGCTGCACCAGACCGGGCTGCACGGCCCAACCCGACTCCTGCTCGTGGGCTGCAAGCGCGTTTAGGGAGGGCATATGGACAACCAACGCTTTGTTTCGACCATTGATTACGACAAGGACCCGCGCTGGGCGGCCCGCGCCCGAACAATCCGCACCCCGGCCAGCCTGCTCGATGAAGGCCGCGTGTTCGTTCAAATTCTCCAGTCCGCCATCCGGGAGTCGGTGCTGCTCCTGGATAGCTCTGCTGGTCGTCTCCATCCCGATCTTCTGGCCTCGATTGTCATCCGCCTGTTTCCAAAGCGCTTCCGCCCGGTGATCATCCTGTCGGGGTGCATGTGGCAGCGCAGCGCGGGTTTGCCGGGCAAAATTCAGGCGCTCCTGGTCCGGCTGGCCGATCCAGCGATCCAACTGTACGCCATCCAATCCACCGAGGAATTACAACTATTTCCCTCCACCTGGGGCGTATCCTCTGCGAAAATGCGGCTGTGCCCCTATTTCTTTACGATCCACAGCCGGGACAGCTACGATCCCGAAGCAAAAGAGCCGCTTCCCGACGAATTTGCCCATCTGGACTGTTATGTATTTGCGGGCGGCAATGCTCACCGTGATTACGATCTGCTGCTGGCAACTGCCCGCCAGATGCCCGACACCCCATTTGTGATTGCGACCCGCCTCCTCGATGGCCGGACCGATCTTCCGGCGAACGTCACCGCCAGGACCGTGCCCCACCGCACCTTTATGCTGTTGATGGAGCATGCCTCGGCGGTCGTTGTACCCATGGCGCGCGGCCTGACTCGCGCCGCCGGGCAGCAGACCTATTTAAATGCCATGTGGATGGAGAAGCCCACCGTGATCACGCGTGCTCCTGGTGTCGGTGATCATGTCGAACACGGGCGCACTGGCTGGATCGTGGATAGCTCACCGGATGATACTGGCGGCGGCACTGCGGTTCATTCTCGATCCGGCGAACTCGACCGCCATTGCGCAGGTGTGTGCCGCAGCCAAACAGATTGTGGTTGAACAGTTCACCTTCGAAAACTATATAACGTGTTTGTTGAGTGTGATTGACGAAGCTGTGAAGGGGGACACATGAACCTCAAAGAACATCGCTGGTCGATTCTGGTTTTGGTGGCTGCTGTCATAACCTTTATTGCCTTCTATCTGCCCTGGGTTCACATGACCGTCAAGGACGTAACGCCGGTCATCGAGGGCTACGATATGGTCAGTTACAATGTCGGCTCGGACGATTACCGCGTGTCGGGCAGCGACCTGATGAAGCAGTACGGCAAAATCAAACTGACCGTGGTCGTAACCAAAGCCCAGGTCAACAGTGCTCAGGACGTGGCGAAGATCGATCTGCTTGATTTTTCCGCTAAAAAATGGGACGCCGCCCTGCCCCAGCCGGTGGATATTGAAGGCGACCCGACGTATTTTGGCTTTGCCGTCGGCACGATTCTGATCGCAGCGCTTGCCGCCAGCAGCATAGCCCGCCCGCCGCTGCGCAAAACGCTGATGCTCGTCGCGATTGGGATCGTGATCCTGATGCTCGGCCTGCATTTCTGGAAATTCTACAGCTTGCAGCAGATCAACGATATCGATGAGACGCTGGGGCGCGCCTCGACCAACAGCACGAAGTCTCGTGAGCGACGTCGTGAAGATCGATTACCTGTACGGGTGGATGCTCAATATCGGCGCGTTTGTCCTGGTGACCCTGTTCGCCATGTTAGCGGTTTTGCAGCCCGTTCCACAGCGCGAGACAATCGTTCAGCCCGCAGCCAGCAGCGCCCGTTAAGGCAGCCCCCTTGGCTAATGGCGAATTGCGCGATACTGTGCCCGCGTTTTTAGCGGGCTACAACCTTTCCAAGACCGCTCAGCACTGCGCCAACGTCGCCGCCGAAGCGCGCCGCATCGCCCGGTTAGTCGGCGCGAATCCCGATCAGGCGGAGATCGCCGGGTGGCTGCACGACATCAGCGCCATATACCCCGCCTCGGAGCGCCTCACGATTGCGCAGCAGAACCGCATTGATATCCTGCCCGAAGAAGCAGCCTTCCCCATGATCCTCCACCAGAAGTTATCGGTTGTGGTGGCGCGCGATATCTTTAAGGTGACGGACGAAGCGATCCTGAGCGCCATCGGCTGCCATACCACGCTGAAAAAAGACGCGAGTCAACTCGATAAGGTCGTGTTCGTGGCGGATAAGATCGCCTGGGATCAGAGCGGGGAGCCGCCCTATCTGCCGGACGTGATCGCCGGATTGGAGCGCTCCATCGATCAGGCGGCGCTGGCCTATCTGCGCTATCTGTGGGAGCGCCGCCAGTCGCTGAAGGTCGTGCATCCCTGGTTGGTGGAGGCCTATAGGCAGTTGAGCGGAGAAGCCACCTAACCCGTTTGGGTCAAGAATCGCCGGACAACCGCATTCACCCGATCCGGGAACTCCCACAGCGGAAAGCCGCCCCCACCCGCAATCGAAACACGCTGCACGTTCGGCAATTTCTGCTCTAACTCATCAGCCAGCCGGACAAAATCGTCCAGGTCGCTGTTCGCCGTTGATGATCAAGACGGGCTTTGTGATGCCCCCAAGCTGATCGTCCAGGGGCGGGACTGTTTGCGCGGGAGAAGTATCCAGCCAGGGGCCGCCCGGAAAGCCAGCGATCATCGTCCAGTGCTCGGCAGCGCGGCATTCTACCGGATTCTGGCGGATCACCTCGAACCAGCCCGCGCAGGCGAACCATTCTTCCTTGGCGGATTGCAGACCCCGTTCGCGGGCGGTGATTTTGGCGCGGCCCAGATCGCGCGTAACTGACGGCATATCCCGTCCCGGCAGTGTCGGCACCTTCCAGCACGAGCGACTGAAACCGTTCTGCATGGCGCGTCGCCAGCAGCAGCCCGATGCCCGATCCGGTATGCGTGCCCCAGTAGTAAGTGCTGGTCACTCCGGCTTTATCCATCGCCGCCAGGACGCCCGCCGCAAACTCCGCGAGTCCGTAGGGGCCCGGCACAGCGCCGGACTGCCCATGACCGGGCAGATCGATCAGCAGCAGCCGGAAATCCTGCCGAAAAACGGGAATCTGCGCGGAAAACACGCGGCGATCCTGCGACATGCCGTGCACCATCGTCAGCCAGGGTTTAGTCTCGTCCGCCGCGCCGATTATTTCATAAGCGGGAATGTGCATACTTTCTCGTTCTTCTCTTGCTTCTCAGTTTTCGGGGGACAGCCGCCCATCGATCCACTGCGCCGCCCGAATATCCGCCGCTTCCGCAATCTCCGATCCGAGCAGCGCCCCGAGCACCCGCCTGAAGGCCGCCGGATCGCCGGACGTGTTGTAGATGACATGCCCCTCGTGCGCCGGGTCGTTTTGCAGATCATGTTGTTCCAGCACGCGCCCCGTTTGCGCCGCCACTGCGGGACTCGGATCGACAATCGTCACACCCGGCCCAATTTCATCCTGGATCGCTTCTTTGAGGAAGGGAAAATGCGTGCAGCCGAGCACCAGTTGGTCGATCCCGGCGTTGACCATCGGTCCGAGATAGCGGTGAACGGCGGCGCGGGCGGCGGGGGAAGTCGTGTCGCCTGCTTCAGCCAGCAGGACAAATTCCGGACAGGCGGCTTTTTCCACCCGGATGTTCTGAGCAAAGCGCCCGACCACGCTGGCATACAGCGCGCCCTGAAAGGTCGCTTCAGTGGAAATCACGCCAATCACACCCGATCGGGTATTTTGTGCGGCGGGTTTAACGGCAGGTTCCATGCCGACAAACGGCATATCGGGGAAGGTGGCCCGCAGATGGTAGAGCGCGGCAGCGCTGGCCGCGTTGCAGGCAACCACGATCATTTTGGCTCCACCTGCGATCAAAAAGCGGGCGACGCCCTCGGAAAACTCACGCACCTGTTCTATCGGGCGCGGGCCATAGGGTACATGCGCCTGATCGGCCAGGTAGACAATATCTTCGGCGGGGAGTTGGGCGCGAATCTCGCGCAGGACCGATAGGCCGCCGACCCCAGAGTCCATCACACCAATGGGGCGAGGATCTTGCATCAATGACTCATCCTATTGTGATCGCGCAAGTTTGCGTAGGGGCGCCGCTTGCCGCGCCCAATTCGTGTCAATGTAGGCCGTTAAGCGCCATCTCCTGACCCTCTCCAGTGAAGTCTGGAGAGGGTCGGCTGAACATGCTTTTCCGTTCAGCCGGGGTGAGGTGTGCGCCCGCTGCCCACAACGTCTATTTCTTAACTTGACACCCAGGCAAGCGAAGGTTGCACGGGCGCTGCTTGCCGCGATCCTACTGATCGCGAATGTCAAAGCCCTTTTCGCGCAGCATCGTAGTTATGGGGCTGCGGAACAGCCATTTACGCTGGCGGCCCAGATCGCCTACGCCCTGCGCCGGGAGTACCGCCATCACCGTTAGGCCGTCCGCCCCGGCAGCTTCGATCCACGCATAATCCCCGGTCAGGCGCAGCCGCGTGATGCGATCCCAGGGCGCGTCTTCCATGTGGTCAGCCTGCGGGACCAGATCGCGGTTCAGCGGCAGCAGGATCAGGCGGCTCGGCGTGAATCCGGCATAATACTGGCCCTGCTTGCCCTTCCAGATGCGTATCCCCTGGATGATCAGGTAAATGAAGGCAATCGTGCCCAGCACCGAGAGCGGCCCGAAGTTCAGAAGCGCGCCAGCGATGTGCAGGACGATGCCACCAATGATCAGTTTACGCCACGTGCGCCAATCCGCCGTGCCGCGCAGGTAGATCGCGCCGATCAGCGGTTCGCCGGGAGCCAGAAACTGCCCGATCTCGTTGTATGCTTCCGCCTTGATCGGCATGACCCACTGGCTGTCTGTGCCGGGGATCAAAGGCGGCGGCGGGGGCGGCAGTTCAACATCTTCGGGCACGGGCGGTGCGATGAATCCGGGAATGCTGACATGCTCCAGCTTATCGGCGGCCCATTCCAGCGCATTTTTAACGGCGGGCGGCGCGTCCTCAGGAATTTCAAAGGGCAAAGTCGGGTGCTTTGGCGTGCCGCCTCCGGGCGTAGACGGCCTTTGCAGGTCCGGCATTCCCCGCGGGGTATGCCCCCCGGCGATCGCGGCCTCTCTCACGCCACATCTCACGCCCGCTTCCCCGCCCCGGAACCGGAATCGGCGGAACAGTGCGCGCTCCGGTCGAGACGGATGCTGGCGGATTGATCGCGCCGGGCGGTGGAATCGGGACCAGTTCATCACGGGCCAGCGCGCGCTCTTCGGCAGCGGATGGGGCCTCCGGCGGCGTATCGTGCTGCGCCTGCCCCTCAGTCGACTGCGCGGCGAACTCATCCGGCGGTGTTTGCGCGGGCGCTTCGGCCTCATCCTCTTCTTCGACAGGCAGCGGCGGCGCGACCAGATCTTCGACCCCGTGAATGGCGCGGCTGAAGTCGGCGGCTAATTCCCCGGCGGTCTGGTAGCGGGCCTGCGGGTCTTTCGCCAGTCCCTTAAAAATCACCGCTTCGACGGGTTCCGGCAGGTTTGGCATCCATTCGCGTGGGTTAGGCGGCTGGTCATTGAGATGTTTGTACATCAGCGTGAACGGCGTATCGGAATCGAAAGGCGGGCGGCTTGTCACCATCTCGTAGAGGATCACGCCCAGCGCGTAGACGTCCGTGCGGGCATCCACCGCTTCGCCGCGCCACGATTCGGGGGCCATGTAGGCAGGCGTGCCCATGACCATCCCCGTCGCGGTCAACTGCTGCGAGGCAGCGACCAGTTTGGCGATGCCAAAATCCATCAGGTAGATGTTATCCAGCTTGTCGAGCAGGATATTGTTCGGCTTGAGATCGCGGTGAATGACGCCCTTCGCGTGGGCATAATCGAGCGCGCTGGCGATCTGCCGCAAAAAGTCGGCGGCCTTAGCCATCGACAGCGGCCCATGCATCAACCGTTCGCGCAGCGACTCGCCGTCAACCAACCGCATGACGAGATAAAAATAACCGCCCTGGTGCCCGTACTCGTGGACAGGCAGGATGCGGGGATGTTCCAGGTTCGCGATCACGCGCGCCTCCCGCTCGAAGCGGTTCAGGAACTGGGGATCTCCAGCCAGTTCGGCGCTGACCATTTTGATCGCCACGTCGCGGCCCATATTTTCCTGGCGGGCGCGGTAAACAGTCGACATTCCGCCCCGTCCAAGGCGGCCTGTTATTTTGTAGTTGCCAATCGTCTGCGACAGCAAGGGGTCTGTGTCTATCATTGTCGCCATTTTTTCTCTGATCCAATCCGGTCCTGCATTCTAACACTTTTTCCGTCAGAGATCATTACGCAGAAGGACCGGATTCGTCGCACAGGCGCGCGATGTGTCCATTTTCGTAGGGGCGAATGGCAATTCGCCCGATGCGCCCATTCCATTTGACAGCCATCACCCTAAGCCCACTGAAGGGGCCGTCCTGAGTCCCTTTAGTGGACTTTTTTCTCCTCACTAGACACCGATTTTAATCGGTGGCGACGTAGCCCTGCGCGCTTATTTTCATCCCGCCAATTAAAATCTGGCTTTTCTCTCTTGGCTTTTCTCCGCGCTCTTTGCGCTCTCCGCGGTGAAACAGCTTTTGTTTTCGCGTTCTGTGCGAGTCCGCGAAATTGAATGGAATAAACGGGCTTTTCCCCCCTCTCCAGCGCGTCTGGAGAGGGGAGTCTCAGCCGCTTTTGCTGAGCCGGGGTGAGGTGGGCGCTCGCGGT
The DNA here is from genome assembly GCA_963753545.1 of uncultured Chloroflexia bacterium. Classification (GTDB taxonomy): domain Bacteria; phylum Chloroflexota; class Anaerolineae; order Aggregatilineales; family Aggregatilineaceae; genus CAVWCQ01. The sequence goes on along the minus strand of CAVWCQ010000008.1, from coordinate 727,120 downwards.
TCACAACGTTCATGAGCACCGTAAAGACTTTCACTGATTCACTTTCGCGTTCTCCGCGGTAAAACTGCTTTTGCTTTTTCTCTTTCTTGCTTTTCTCCGCGCTCTTTGCGCTCTCCGCGGTGAAACTGCTTTTGTTTTTCGCTCTACCGTCCCAACCGCCGCGCCGCCAGCAGCAGCGCCGAGATCGTCTTGCTGTCGTTGATCTCGCCCGCCAGCACCCGTCGGATCGCTTCATCGAACGGCATCCGCACGATTTCCAGAAATTCGTCCTCGTCCAGTTCCAGCGGCGCGACTGTGAGATCGGTTGCCAGATACAGGTGGATATATTCGGTCGTGTAGCCGGGGGCGGCGAACTGCCCGCCGATCCGTTCCAGTTTGCCCGCCCGCACTCTGACTTCTTCTTGCAGTTCTCGTCCGGCGGCAAGCAGTGGATCTTCGCCCGGGTTGAGCGTCCCGGCGGGGATTTCCAACATGACTTGATTCGCAGCCAGCCGGAACTGCCTGACCAGCAGCACATCGCCGTTTTTGTGCAGCGGGACCATCGCCACCGCGCCGGGGTGCTTGATGATCTCGCGGCGGCCCGGCTCACCGTTGGGGAGCTTCACCTCTTCCAGGTAGAGATGGACCAGTTTGCCCAGATAGAGAGGTTCGGACGAGAGCACTTGTTCGGTCAGATGATCATCCATCGTGTTTTTACTCCCCAAAGATGCATCGTATCGTGCGTTGATTTTATCACCGGCAGGCAAAAAAAGAGCGGCCTCACCACAGCGGCGAGGCACGCTCCATTTTAACACGGTTTTCGCGCGCGCTTATCCGGCGGGGACGGGCTGCCCCGGCTGAGCCTGCTGGAACGGTGTGGGTTGAATCACCTGCCCCGGCGTCGGCTGGACGATGGTTCCGGGCTGTCCGGTCGTGGTAGTCGGTGCCGCCCGGCGGGATAATCAATTCCTGGCCCGCGTAGATCGTATTCATCGTGGAGGCGCTCAGCCCGTTCACGCGCATCAGGTCAGCCATGCTCACCCCAAAGCGCAGCGACAGGCGGTAAATGTTGTCGCCCGGCTCGACGATGTAAATACTCTGCCCGGTGGTCGTGGTCGTGACGCCGCCCTGACCACCCTGCCCGCTGGTGTTCGGAACGGCGGTGGCGACAACGGCAGTCGGGCACGGCACGATCAATGTGCTTCCCGCCAGGATCAGGTCGGCGTTGGTGATGTTATTGGCCTGAGCCATCTGCTGGGTCGTCACGTTATAAGACAGGGCAATGCGCGACAGCGTATCACCCGGCTGGATCAAGTAACTACCGCACTGCCCGGCAGGCGCTGCGGTCGGGTAAAAGGCGGGGGTCGCCGTGACAATCACGCCGGGAATAGCTGTAGGCTGTCCGGGCTGGACGGGTTGAACAGGCGCGGTCCGCGTGCCTTGCAGCCAGGCGGCGGTTGCCGTCGCGTTGGCGACAATCGCCGTTGCCGTCATCTGGTTGGTGGTCAGAGTCGCCACCTGGGCGACCTCCGCTGGAGTTTGAGTGGGTACGGCAACCGTTAACGTCGGCACAAAATAAGGTGTAAAGGTTGGCAGCGGCCCCACTGGACCACCCTGGCCGTCGGCAATCGCTGCCAGGGTCTCAGTGGGACGTTCAGCCAGCGGCACGGCTTCCTGCGAGAACGGCGTGAAGGACGCCGTTGGACCAACCGTCGGCGGCTGAGTAGGAATTCAGCGTCGGTAGCTGCGTTGGTGGCGCGGACCGGAAGGTCGCGGTAGCCGATGGCAGTGGAATCTGTGTTGGGAAGGGGCTGGCCACGACGGCAGCCTGCTGGGTAAAGGTAGGCGCGACCGCGACCTGTGTCACATTCTGCCCGCCCTGCCCCTGGGTATTAGGCGCGGGCCGGAAAGTGGCGGTTGCAGTTGGCTGCGGCGGCTGCGTCGGTGTGTTCGATGGGATCGGCGATGGCAGCGCGGTTGCCTGTTCCTGAGTGGGCTGCACCAGGACTTCTGTGGCAGCGGGCTGCTGCGTGAAGGTGGGCATGGGAATCTGAGTATTGCTTACGGCCTGGCTATCGTTGGTTCTCCCCGCCTCGGTGGGTTCAATTTTACCCCCCGCTGACTTATAACACCCGGTCAGACCGGCAGTGAGAAGGAGCGCCAACGCTAAAGCGCGAAGAGGTTGTGTTCGCATTCTGTCATCTCCCTGGGGACTGACCGCATAGTGGCCCCGGTGTGCGGTGCAGGTGTCAGGCCCGACTGCATTCGTGACTCTATGTCTACTGATTATACGTAGGAGTATAGCGCGTTCATGTCTGAACGCAATTCTGAAGGGACATGAAGTTCGGCGCAGGCGGCGGGCTAACCTGCCATTGAAAAGGCAAAGGGGGTGTGTTACAATGCTCGCCGCTTGGAAAGCTAAAATGACACAATCCGGCAGTTCTATCTGCCGCATCATTTTGTGTGACTGATGATAAGGAACACTCCCGATGACCGACTTGATTAAAGCCCTGGAAGTCAAAAATAACCACGACCAGTTATTCCCTGGCGATACCGTCCGCGTCCATGTGCGGATCGTCGAAGGCAACCGTGAACGTGTGCAGGTGTTTCATGGCATGATTATCCGCCTGCGTAAGGGCGGCAATGATGCGAATTTCACCGTGCGTCGCGTCGCCAGCCACGGAATTGGCGTGGAACGTACTTTCCTGCTCAACAGCCCGCGTATTGAAAAGATCGAAGTGGTTCGTCATGCCAAGGTGCGCCGCGCTCAGCTTTACTACATGCGCGAACGTCAGGGCAAGGCGGCTCGCTTGAAAGAACGCCTCTAGCGTTTACGCTGGTTTTGATTACACCACACAGCCTATTGCCCATCGCGATAGGCTTTTGTGGTTTCTATACAGGTGCATAGAAGTTAACAATGTTCCCATCCGGATCGCGGAACCACACCGAGCGCAGTCCCCAGGGTTGGGTCGTCGGGGGTTTGACAATGGGAATCTGCTTCTCGACCAGCCGCTGATATTCCTGGTCCACATCCTGAACTTCATATTCCAGCACACAGTTCCCTGATCCTGCCCCGGCTCATCGATCCGGGGGCCATCTGCTCCATCCCCTGCCTGCTGAAGAGGGTTAGCGACGCGCTATCCCCCACCCGTAGCTCTGCAAAATCGCCTTCCCCCTCGCCTTTCACTTGCAGCACACTTTCATAGAAACGCTTCAGGCGCTGTACATCCTGCGTGATAAGGCATACGCTGCGAAATTTCCTCATGGCTCACCTGCCTTGCGCAAAGAATCCGGAGCAAGTATAAAACATTTTTTATGGTAACATTCAAAACGCCTCTTGGCAAAACGGCGGCCCATTGCGGTAGCGCGGGATGGTTAATCGTAGAATTCGGGCGCTTTGCGGAGCGTCTGCCAGTACGGCCAGTCGTGATTAAAAACGATCAGCTTGACCTGTTCCCGCTTGATGATCTCCTGAAACTTGCGGACGCCTTCCAACAGTTTGTCGCCATCCGTATCGAACATCGAGACGGTGCGCGGATCGATGCCCGGTTCGAGCATCCGGTGATCGCGCATGGCGTCGATAGGCAGCAGGACCGCCCCCGTATGCGGCAGCCGGACCAGCACGGATTGGTGCCCCGGTACATGCCCATCAGTGACAATAATCTCGATGCCGGGCAGCAGTTCAAAATCACCGCTGACCTGCCGGTAATTCAGCCCCGCTACATCCCAATAGCTACGGCAAACCTCGTAGCGCTGTTTCTGGCTCAGACGCGCTTCTTCGTAGTGGCTTTGCTGCACGATAAACTCAGCGCGATCAAAGAGCGCGTTCCCGCCGCAGTGGTCCTCATCGAAGTGGGTGCAAACCACATAATGGATATCGGCGGCTGACAGTCCCAGGCGGTGCAGTTGGTTGAGGATTTTCTCGTCCTCCGCCTGGAAGATCACATGTTCACCGGCTGCGTTGACGGTCTGACTCACATATTGATCATTCAGTCCCGTATCCACCAGCACATTTTTCCCATCATCCGTCTGGATCAGATAGGCTGGAAAAGGCGCGCGGCCATCTCCTTCCGCATACAAACCTGTATGCAGCAAGGTGAGCTTCATGGTCTTGACTCCTGATTATGATGCTAAACGATGAGAAGCAGCCCCGGGGTCAAACTTGCTTCAACAGTCAGGATATGACAATATCCTATCAATTGGCAAGTATGCACTATAAAGTGCAGTAGTCACCTCAAGGATAGTGCTATGGATTTCCAAACGGACACCCAGACGAAAATTGTTCCCGATGTCTTTAACGAAGCCTGCGGCACACGCGCCGTTTTGGGTCTGCTGGCGAACAAATGGACCGTGCTGGTCATGGCGGCTCTCTTTCAGGGGGTACAGCGCTACGGGCAGCTTCAGCGCCACATTGGCGGCATCTCCCCTAAGATGCTCACCCAGACGCTGCGCGCCCTGGAGCGAGACGGGTTGATCGAACGCACCATTTATCCCGTTATCCCGCCGATGGTCGAATACACGCCAACCGCGTTAGGCAACACCCTGCTCGAACCGCTTGCCGCGCTCTGCCGATGGTCGGCGGAACACCTCTCAGAAGTGGAAGCCGCGCGCCACCAGTACGACAGCGCGTGAAGCTCCACCCCTAGAATCGATGGCGGCTTCTCCCAAATGCCAGCAGCCGCGTAGGGGTAGGGCTTGCCCTACCCGCGCAAGCAGGTCACACCGTCGCCCTGTTTTTGCATCGTCCCGGAACTGATTGATCATTGAGACGTTCTTCATCATGCCCAGATACCGCAAACGTCCGCCTCAGGTTCGGCCTCTCCGCAGCGGAAAACCGAGACAATCATCTTCCTTCCGCTACACACTGGTCATCGGCATCATCAGTTTGTCGATCCTGCTGTGGTGCCTGGGGGCCGTGCTCGTCTATTCGCTGATTACCTTGGAACGGGACCGCACGCCATCACCCGCTGCGACTGCGCCCCCCATGGCGGGAATCCTCGCCGGGCCGGGAGGCACGCCATTTACAGTGCTGCCCACTGCCATTCTCAGCTCGACTCCCCCACCCGCTGCAACCGCGCCCGGTACCACGCCGCCGCCCACCCCGCCACCTGCGCCGTCACCCGCGCCGGGAGCAACCGCAACCGTGCCGCCAGCCGCCGCTGCACTGGCTCCTGCTGCCGTACCAATTCCTGAGCAGCTTGCCCTGGTGAATACCGATAACATGCTGCTGTCGATCAATCGTCTGGTCAATATGGGGAACCGCTATACACTCGCTCTTCCGGTGGAAAATGCCGGGATTCAAGGCGCGCGGGACTGGCTGCTGGGCGAATTTCAGGCGATCAAGCAGGCCGATCCCCAACGAATTGACGCCTGGACGCACAATTTCACCTTTTCCCTCAATGGCAGTATGTTTGCAGCGGAAAATATCGTCCTGGTGATCTATGGGACCGATCCGAACATGGGGGCCGTGATCGTCGGAGCGCATTATGACACGATCAGCCACTCCGACAGCGCCTACCAGCCGGGCGCGGACGACAACGGATCCGGCGTATCAGCCGTCCTCGAAATCGCGCGGATCGCCGCCATGCAGCCGCACCGGGCCACCATTGTCTGTGTGCTTTTTGCCGGGGAGGAAGAAGGCCGCATGGGCAGCCAGGCTTTTGTGCGCGATGTGCTGGGGAGCAATACTGTTCCCGTCCTCGGCATGATCAACCTGGACTCGATTGGCGTGTCCGTCGCGGCGGATGGCTCGCGGCTGGACACATTTGTGCGCGCCTATTCCGCCCCTCCTGATGAATCGCCATCCCGACGGTTGGCGAACTTGGTGCAGCGTGTGGCGGTCCAGCACATCCCGGATATTTCGGTGGAAGTGTACAGCACGCTTGATCGTCAGGGTCGATGGGGTGATCAGCAAAGTTTCAGCGACGCGGGTTATCCTGCCGTTCGGCTGGTTGAATTGTCCGATAACACGCTGCGCACCGATACCGTGCACGATGTACCGGAGACTATCGACCTGGATTATCTGCGCCGGAATACTCAGATCGCGCTGGCGGCAGTGCTGGTGATTGCCAACGGCAGCGATGTTCCTTAAGGTCCTGTGACCCATTTTTCACAAAAGCATCTAAAATAGTAGGGAACACTAGCTTGTTTACCTGAGGAGGATATCCCATGCTTAGTGAAAAGATGCAGGGTGCGCTGAACAACCAGATCAATGCGGAACTGCACTCGGCGTACATATACCTCTCCATGTCGGCCTTTTTCAGCGACAAAAATATGAACGGTTTCGCCAACTGGATGCGCATCCAGGCCCAGGAAGAAATGGTCCACGCCATGAAGTTTTATGATTTCGTGATTGGGCGTCGCGGGCGCGCGCTGCTCCAGCCCGTGCAGGCGGTCCCCTCCGAGTGGGAATTGCCGCTGGCCGTTTTTGAGAACGCGCTGGCCCACGAACAGAAGATCACGGGCATGATCAACGAACTGGTCCGGCTGTCGAACGACGAGCGCGACTATGCCAGCAACAGCTTCTTGCAGTGGTTCGTCGATGAGCAGGTCGAGGAAGAGGCCAACGCCGACGGCATTGTGCAGCAGTTGAAGATGGTTGGTGATTTGCCCGCCGTGCTGTTCATGTTGGATCGCGAATTGGCGACCCGCGTCTTTGTGCCCCCGGCGGCAGCCCCAGCAGAGTAGTACCGTTCGATCAACAATCAGGATGATGTGTAGGGGCGACTTGCGTCGCCCCGATTTCGTGTTTACGTAAGCCGTTAAGAGCGATCTCCTGACCCTCTCCAGCGAAGTCTGGAGAGGGTCGGCTGAATATGCTTTTCCGTTCAGCCGGGGTGAGGTGTGCGCCCGCAACCCACAACGTCTATTTCTTTCCTGGACACCCATTAGGCGGGTTATCAAACTCGCCCTGCTTGTATTTCCCCCGATGCCGCTTTAACCCAGAGCCTACGGTCCTCTTGCACAAGAAACCTGCGCCGAGAATTTGACCTGTTGATCTGAAGCAGGACAAGCGCATTTTCGCAGCGCAAAAACAAGCAAAAGTATCACATGTCTGCATACAATCATTAAGATTGATCAACGCTGCATAAAGGCTGCAAAGTGATTAGAGGCTGGTTAGAAAATAAAGGCTTTACTTTTTTGATATCTTTTCTTGACACTATATTCGGTTTATAATAGCACTATCAATCCGACCAACCCCACATTATGATGGGTTCCATCCGGCTTTATTGATCGTAATCTCGTAGTAAAGCGTATCATGTGAGGTTGGTGGTTCATAGCCCCATCTTGTGCAATCAGACAGGTTTTTTGCTTCCGCCTGCCCACCTGAGGGCCGGATGGTGAACCACTATTTTCTTCGCCTCACTGAGTTGGAGGAGCTTGTTAGGAAAAGGAACGGGTGGGTGTATGAGTCATGTGTATATCTCTTATAAAAGTGAAGACGGCGATCTAGCTGCTGAGTTAGTTCACCAAATCGAAGATGCAGGCTTTCAGGTGTGGACCGATAATGAACGGCTGCGTTCAACGGAGCGCTGGCGTGAATCTATCGACCAGGCCATCCGCGACGCGTTTGTCGTCATCGTCATCCTCACACCCGCCTCTCGCGCTTCTGAACAAATCATGTACGAGTGGATGTTCGCGCTGGGGGTAGGCGTTCGCCTCATCCCGATTATGCGCCAGGCGACGGAACTTCACCCCCGCCTGGAGGCGATCCCGACGCTCGATTTTAGTTCGCCGGGCGCGTTCCCCTGGGGCAAGCTGCTCCGCCAACTTCATGAAGCGCGTGATACCGGGCGGCGTCCCTTTTCGCCGTTTGGTGCTCCCCGCTCCGAACGCCCTGCTCCGCCGCCGTTCCTGCAGCGTAATAATTCCCCCGCGCCATCCAGCTTTTTGGATCGCATCCGCCGCCGCGAACAGACCGACGACGATGACGACGATCTGGACGATCTGCCCGGCCTGCCATCCAGCACGCTCAGCGGCAGCGAATCGCCCGACGTTGCCAAACTGATCGCATCTTTAGACGAGGATGAACGCGACACAAAGATCAGCGCCGCCCGCAAACTGGGCGACCTGGGGGATCGCTCCGCCATTCCTGCGCTCATTAAAGTACTGCGCGACGAAGACTGGCGGGTGCGTGATGCCGCCGCCGCCGCGCTTGGCAAATTGAAAGCCGCGTCCGCTGTCGTTGGCCTGCTCGAAACGCTGCGCCAATCGCGCCCCGGCCCGTTTGGCATCGGCTCCAATAATTCCGCCATTACCAGCGCCATCCGTGAGATCGGGGACAGTGCCGTCCCGGTGCTCATTGACGCGCTTGAAGATGAAGACTGGCGCATCCGGCTCTATGCCGTTGAAGCCCTCGGCCAGATTGGTAATAATGAAATTCTCCCGGCGCTGTCTGTCGCCCTGCGCGATCCGGAATGGAAGGTTCGCTGGCGTGCCGCCGATTTGCTGGGCAAGTTGGGCAAAGAAGGCGTCGTGCCCGATTTGCTGAGCCTGCTGCGCGACGACAACAAGGATGTCCGCATCTCAGTTGCCTGGGCCTTGGGGCGTATCGGCTGTGATTCCGCCGTGCCGGGCCTGCTGCGTATGCTCCAGGATCGCGATTGGCGCGTGCGCTGGGCCGGAGCAGAAGCGCTGTGGGCCATTGGCCCCGAAGCCATCCCGCCGCTGCTCGATCTGCTCCACAAAGAGAAGAAAAGCGACTCGCTGCGGCGGGTCGCCATCCGCACCCTGGCCGAAATTGGCGCGCCTGCCATTGAGAATTTGCTCAGTCTGCTGCACGACGCCGATTGGGATATGCGCTGGGTCGCCTCTGCTGCCCTGCAGGAGATGGGTGATTGTGCCGTCCCCGCCCTGACCCGCGCCCTGGCCGACGACGATTGGCAGGTCTGTTGGGCCGCCGCCGAAGCCTTGAAGCAGATCGGCACGCCAGCCGCCTTGATCGCCGTCGAAAAATGGCGTGGGGAACGCTGCCCGGAAGAACCCGCGCCCGCCCACGAAGAACGCATCGACGCGGACTGATAAACAGCCTGCCGAAACAAAACGCCCCTCTGCTTTCGAGGGGCGTCTTTTTTTACTGAATGACGATGCTGCGGCTAGCCACCCAGCAGGCTGCTCGGATCGGGGACAGAAACGCCCGTATTGAGTTCGTCCAGGGGTTTGAAGTCCGTTGGCGCTTCGGCGGTGAAGGTTTCGTTGTAGCCGCCCAGGTCAGCCTGGAAGTTCAGGTTGCCGGTGATAGCCGACGCGGTCGGATCAAATGCCGCCAGGTTCAGGTTGATAGCCAGATCGAGCGCGGAACGGTGGATGTAATTATCATCGCCCGTCCACAGGCCAAAGGAAATAGTGGTTCCCTCGAACATCGGCGCGATGATCTGCGCGAACATCTGGATATCCTGGGGGCTCATCTGTGTCGGCGTGCCGGAGGTATCGGTGCTGCCGCCCATCATGCTGCCCATCATCGCCATGCCCTGTTCCGAGCCGAGGAAAGCGCCCAGCAGTTTATCAATCGCCAGGGTGGTCGTGTAATGGGTGGTCGCGCCTTCGACATCGGTCGCGGCTTCGGTGGTAGTGGTCATCACTCCGGTGAGATCCATGCCCAGGCTGCCCAGATCGAGGTTGCCGGAAGACAGGTCAGCAATGGCCGTCGCCATATCTGTTTGATCGCTCTGGCTCGTCTCGCCGCCGTACCATTCGCCGTTCCAGTTCACGTAGGTCATGCCATTCTCAATGATCACTTCTGCTGCACCAGACTGATCGCTGTCCGTGCCCGTCACGGCAAAATTGTCGATCATCAGGTGAGCGAAAATCTGCTCCGGATTCGCTTCGCGATCCGCTGGCATCATGAATTCGGCGGTGCCGCTGGCAGTCAGCGACATGGGTTTGTCGCCCGTGTTGAGGTTGAAGTCCACGGTCCAGTTAGCAATACTGAACGACTGAACACCCTGCATCGTGGTCAGAGTCGTGGAAAGCTGCTGGCAGTCGGCATCAGCCAGTCCGCCGCACAGGGGATTCGTACCATCCTGCGCAGATGCGACAAGCGCCGGTCCCAGAACCAGCACCAACGCAAAAACCAGAATAAAGGAAAGACGCGTGACCTTCTTCATATTAAGCTGTGACCTCCTTGTGGTCCTAGCGTGCGTGTAACATGCACTGAAGCGGAGGTTGAGACCGTTTCCGCTTCAGCAATACACTTACTATGAGAGTATAAAAGGAAAATGGGCAGGTTGGCAATACTCAGTTAGCCGAGAAGTGGGATTTTTGTAGGGGCAGGTTGGTTACCCCCGCCCCCAGTAGTTCCGAAGAGGTGGAACTTACCCGCCAAACAGGCTGTCGCCCAGGCCGCCGCCCTGGCTTTGCGTCGCGTTGGCTGGCGCTTTGACCGTGATATCCCCGTTGAAATCCTCAATGTGCCCGCTCAACGTATAGCTCGCCGTCATCACGTCGCTGCCCGGAACCGCCAGCGATAGGTTATAGACTTCCTCGACGTAATGGATATATCCATCTTCCTGGCCGATATAGAGCGTGGTGCTGACAGAACTGTCGGTCATCATGGGGCCGAGTAATACCGCCTGGGTGGCGAAGTCCGCAATCGACATGCCCAGCGCATCTTCGGTCATGCCAAAGGCAGCGCCGCCCGCGTTAAAGGCTTCCGTCATCAGTTCGGTCAGTGTCTCAGATGCGCCCAACACCGCATTGATATCCAGGTTCAGCGTCTCACCGATCATCGCCTGCCCGTCGATCTTCTCCGCCGTGCCCTCAGTTACGGTGAATGTGGTGGGATCGATGTACATATCCAGTCCCGCGCCAATCTCCCCCCCGACGCCCAGCAGCACGCTGAAGAACTTGGCCTGATCTTCCGGCAGTTCCTGCGATTCCCACGTGTCGCCGCCGTCCTGGCTGGTATACATCATCGAACCGATGATCATCAGTTCCGTGTTATTCAGCGAAGTCTGGCCCGTCGCGTCCATATTCACTTCACCCTCTTCGATCCAGACATGCACATCCGCGCCCAGCCCTTCGCTCTCCGGGTTGACGACATATTCCATCGATCCCTTGACCGCGATCCGCCCCTCGCTCCCCTGGATGCCAGAGAGAATCTCGACATTCAGATCGGGGATGCGGGCTGCTTGCAGTTTGCCCATCAACTGGTAAGCGTCCTGGCGTGCCTGGCAGCTTTCCGTCGATTCATCCTGCGCGCACTCGGCCTTACTCACCCGCATCATCGTCGTTCCGGCGGGCAGTGGGAACCCGCAGGCCAGCATCGGCGCGGCGATCAGCACGATGATCAGTAAAAATAGTCCTGTTTTTTTCATGGTATTTTCTCTCGTCTCCGGTTGATTGCATCATTTGTTTCATTATAAGCGTTTCTGCCGTTCGGACAACGCGTGCGGATCATCCACGCCCCTCAATTCTTGGGAGATGCGCCGCCCCCGGAAAGCAGTATGATCAGGGTGAGGTCACGAATGCAGCGGAGGGACACAGGGTATGCCAGATGTGCTGGTCGTGGCAGTGATGCTGTTGATCATGGCGGTTGGAGTGGGCGTCACAGGAGCGGCTTACCTGCACGAGCGCCGCGCCTACCAGGATTTTATCCTGCGAACACGCACCGCCTGGATGCGCGCCGGGCACGTCATCCATTTTGGCCCCGTCGCTGCCACCTGTTACGGACGCAGCCCGCAAAAATCCTATACAGCGGGTTGTGTTTATGGCGCACTGGCCCTGATGGACGGACACCTGGAATTTAGCGGCTACAAGCACAAAATGTTCAATGTCAGGATCGCCTTCGAGGTGCTGAAGTGGGTCGGCATCCGCCGCGTCACGATATCCAGTGGCGACAATCCCTCCACGCAGGACGCCCTGGTGGTTCACTACGACAGCCCTGCCGGGTGGCGCGTCTACACCTGGACGATCCCCGGTGACCTGGAAGGGTTCGCCCGCGAACTGAGCACGAAGGCCGATCTGCCCGTCCAGCACTATGGCACGAAGCGCGAAGACTTTGGTCCCTCAGGCGTCACTCGTATGGCGCAGGATATTTACGGTGTGTGGAGCAAAGATCGCGGCGGGGATTTGTATCTCGCCCCGGATCGCCTGATCTTCGGCGGACGGCATCAAATCCCCCTGCACCAGATCCGAGCGGTCAACGTGATATCCAAAGGCGGGTGGAGCGATCTGAACCCGTTTGCCTCTGAACTGCTGCAAATCGAGTACAACGATCAGGAGGGCAAGGCGCAGACAACCGCTTTCCTGGTCCGCGCCAGTGAAACATGGGCTCGCGCTATCCAGGAACGCACAGGGGCGGCGCTCGACTTTTTCGCCGGGCGTAAGAAGAAGTAGGGGGATAGGTTCAATGGCAGGACTTTTGGTAGGGTTATTTGTTCTGCTCATTGCCGGGGCGATAGTCTTTTCATTTTATAGCGATGCACATGATCGCAAGCGGTTTGTCGAACGGCAGCGCGCAGCGTGGGCTAGTGCCGGAAAGACTATACACGGCGGTCCATTTGGTGCTTTCTTTTTGGGCTACCCTTTGCATCGCCTGACCTCCGCAGCGGAAACGAGCTTCGGAGCGCTGGCGCTCGTTGATGACTGTCTCTTGTTCGAGCCATTCAACAGGAGTCGTAACATTCAGATCCCAATAGACTGCATATGCTGGATTAGCATCCGCAGGATTCTTTTGGGAAGTGGCCGATCCAGCCGCTATGTCGAAATCGTTGGTTGTCCATTGGGAAAACACGGATAGTTGGCATGTGTTCGGCTGGACAGTGCGCGACCTCGATGGCATTCGCGCGTGCCCTTGCAGTACAGTGTAGACAAGAGGTTTACTACAACAACAAACAGAGCGACGATTACGGCCCGTCACTTGCTAAACGTATGGTGCATAACATCTATGGCGTATGGAGCGAGGATGTCCTTGATATACTCTATCTCGCCCCAGACCGCCTGATCTTCGGCTGGAACGACTACCTGCCCCTCAAACAGATCCGTACGGTGAATATCATTTCAAAATCTAAATCTGCTGCAAATCGACTATGAGGACAGCGACGGCGAACTCCAATCTGCGGCTTATTCGGTTTCCGACGAGGGCAAATGGGCCGAGGCGATCCGCCAGCGCACAGGCGCAGACGTTGAGCACATCGCCGGGCGCAAGAAGAAAGTGAAGGAATAGAGCGTATGCCAGATGATCGTTCTGAGAGCAAAATCGCCGCGCGGCTGGTCCTGGATCACGCCCGCCCGGTCGTTGTGGATATGCTGCGCTATCTGAAATTCAGCGAATTGGCGGATGCTCTGTCTGATGCACCCTCCCTGAGCGCCCTGCGCCACGTCGCCCCGCAGGTAACCAACACCCTGCACGACTGGATCGGCTTTGGTCCGAAGCGTCGCGCCGCTGCCGGAGCCGTGACCGCCCTGCACAGCGCCGCCCTGCTCGGCCTGCGTGGGGATGCGCCGAGCGCCGCCGTCATGTCATTGGGAGCGATCACTCATGCCGCCCGCGCCCGTGCCTGGCACCGCCGCCCCTGGCAGTTGTTGTGGTGGCAAAGGGTGCGCCGCCGGGTGCTCGATCAGGCCCGCGCCGAACAGGCCGCCTATTTGGGCGAACTTAACAAGCCCGCTGAGCGGTGAGTTGGCTATAATCGAGTTGAAACATAAAGGTTTTCTAAAAATTGTTGAAATTTAGTCTTAAACAGGCGACAATGAATAGAGTAATTGTTTAGGCCCACTCGGAGAACACTGTGGCAGAACAACCTGATTTTTTTGGCCCCGGCGAATACACGGGTTCCGACCTCACAGAAGCTGAGTCCAACCCCGGCCCGATCCCCGATGGGGAAATGGGGAGCGTGGATCGACGCCGCCGCACCATCGAAACTCAGCCCATCGATCAGCGTGAAGCCGCTGATATCCCATCCCGCAGCAAAACGGGGGAAATCCGTCTCAGCAGCAGCCAGCACGAAACGGCCCACCACGCCAAAGCCGCTTTGACCGAGCAGAGCCGCGATCAGAGCGCCGATAACGAAGTGCGCGAGAAAATATACGATCCGGTTCAGGACGACTCTGGCCCCCAGTCCGATCAGGGTTAAGTCATTATCCCCATTTTAAATCAAACAGTGACACCGCGCCGCGATCACCCATCCCGGCGCGGTCCTGTTTTCCCCTATCCTCATCCTCTTGGCATAAGCGAAGACAAAGATTTATATTTCGTCATGGATGAACCGCATGGTCATTTATTCCAGGTCCACCCCTTTGCGCCAGAACGCAAGATCACACTGACATAGTTACGAGATATCCGCCTTGCATCTGGCCAGAGACTCTTCATACAAGGCGGTGTTTGGATGAGATCACTGCGCTCTCGCTCCGTGTTTGCCACCGGACAGCCATTCAGTCGCGCCCAACTTGATAAAGCCGATCTGCTTATTCTGCTGGCCGTGGCTGTCCTCATCTATGCGGGCGTGCGGCTGGCTGTTCGATCACCGGAAGCCCTCGAAGGCCCACAGATCAATCTCAGCCTGAGCGCGCTGCCCTATTACACACTCCTATCGGTCGGGCGGATGTTAGCCGCCTATACGCTTTCATTGGCTTTCTCGCTGGTCTATGGTTACGCAGCCGCCAACAATCCCCGCCTGGAACGGATTCTGCTGCCCATTCTGGATGTGCTGCAATCAGTCCCGATCCTGTCGTTTTTACCCCTCGTGCTGCTTGGGCTAACGGCGGTTCTGCCGCAAGGGTTGGGGACAGAACTGGCTGCGGTGCATCCTCATTTTTACCAGCCAGGCCTGGAACCTCACCTACAGTTATTATCAATCGCTCAAAACGCTGCCCAAGGAACTCCGCGAAGCCGCCGCGATTTTTCGCTGGAACTGGTGGTGGCGCTTCCGCCGGATGGAACTGCCCTTTGCCGCCATCGGCCTGCTCTGGAACAGCGTCATGTCGTGGGCGGGCGGCTGGTTTTTCCTGATGGCTGCCGAAACGTTTACGGTGGGCGATAAAGATTTCCGCCTGCCGGGCTTAGGCTCCTACCTGCAAGTCGCCGCCCATTCGAAAAACAACGGGGCGCTGCTGGCGGGCCTTGGCACGCTGGTCTTTGTGGTTATCATCCTCGATCAATTTGTCTGGCGTCCCCTGCTGGCCTGGGCGGACAAATTTAAGCTGGAAATGGTCGAAAATGATAATCCGCCCACCTCCTGGTTTCTCACGCTGCTCAACCGATCTCGGCTGGCAACGACCTTTACGCGGCGGGTGATCCTTCGCGGCCTGCGTGTACTGGATCGGCGCTTTGGCGGTGCGCTCAAGCCTGGAAAAATCGGCGAAGACGACTGAAATGAGCCGCCCCTCGTGGATTCGCCGTCTGCTCCTGGCGCTCGTCTTGGCTGTCCTTGCTTATGGAGTGGTTCGCCTGGGCCATCTGCTGCTCACCGTTTCGCTCCACGAATACGGGCGGATTCTGGTGGGCGCGTTTGCGACGGCGCTCCGCGTTGGCATCTGCGTTGATCGTTGCCCTGGCCTGGACGGTTCCGCTGGGAGTCGCCATCGGTTCAAATGCGCGAGTGGCAGCCATCTTGCAGCCGGTGGTCCAGGTCGCCGCGTCCATTCCCGCAACCGCGCTGTTTCCGGTCCTTCTGCTGATCCTGATCCGTTTGCCAGCCGGGCTGAATATCGCGGCGGTGCTGCTGATGCTGCTCGGCACGCAGTGGTATGTGCTGTTTAACGTGATCGCCGGGGCAACAGCTATTCCGCAGGACCTGCGTTACACCACCGATCTGCTGCGCTTAAGCAGACTCAACCGCTGGCGCAAGCTCATCCTGCCCGCCCTGTTCCCCTATCTCATCACGGGGCTGGTCACGGCGGGCGGCGGCGCGTGGAACGCCAGCATCGTCGCCGAATATACGACATTCGGCAGCAAGACCTATCACGTCACCGGGCTGGGATCGTTGATCAGCGAGGCAACGGCCAGCGGGAATTACGCGCTGCTTGCTGCGTCCACGCTGACGATGATTTTGCTGGTCGTCTCGCTCAATCGCTTTTTCTGGCGCAGACTGTATCCGCCTGGCAGAAGAAAAATACAGAATGGAGTGAGACTTGGTATGAAGGAATCAAAACGTTGGGGGCGGAACTCGTTGTTTTGCGCGATGCGGGCAAAAACTACGGGCGCGGTCAGAAGCAGGTTGAAGCGCTGCGCGGCATTAACCTGACCATTCGTGAAGGTGAATTTGTGGCGCTGCTGGGCGCTTCTGGCTGTGGAAAATCGACGCTGCTGCGTATCATTGCCGGGCTGACCAGATGTCACCGAGGGTCGAGATGCTGTATCGGGGCCAGCACCTGGATGGCGTTAATCCGCATACGACGATTGTTTTCCAGTCGTTCGCCCTCTATCCCTGGCTGAGTGTGCAGGAAAACGTCGAAGCGGCCCTCGAACCGTTAGGCATGCGCAAACCGGAACGCACCAAACGCACGCTCGATCTGTTGGATCGGGTTGGTCTGCACGGCTTCGAAGCGGCCTACCCGCGTGAATTGTCCGGCGGGATGCGGCAGAAAGTTGGCTTTGCGCGCGCTATGGCTGTCGAGCCGGAACTGCTGTGCCTGGACGAACCTTTCTCGGCGCTGGATGTCCTCTCCGCGGAGAGTCTGCGCGGTGAATTGATGGAACTGTGGCTCAACGGCTCCATTCCGACCAAAGCCATTTTGATGGTCAGCCACAACATCGAAGAAGCGGTCTCGATGGCGGATCGCCTGATCATCATGGATAAAGGTCCGGGGCATATTGTCCAGGATATCAGCATCTCTTTGCCCCATCCGCGCCGGAAAAAAGATCGGGCTGTTCTCGATCTGGTCGATCAGGTTTATGGCATCATTACCGGCAAAACGTTGGACGAGGCTACCGAACTGGGCGGCGCTCCCGGGAACGCGCGACGATCCGCGCCCTGCCGCACGTTCCCATCAACCAGATTTCCGGGTTGGTCGAGCAGATTTATGCTGAGCCGGAGAAACGCGCCGATGTCTATCAGCTTTCCCCGCTGACTGGCCTGCCGCTGGATGAACTGCTGCTGGCGGTTGATGCGGTGGAACTGCTCGGTTTTGTCACGGTGGAGGCGGGCGATTTGACGCTGACGCCTCTCGGCAAGAAGTTTGCCGAAGCGGATATCCAGGAGCGCAAAGATATTTTTGCGACCCAAATCCGCCGTGTTCCCATGATCAGTTGGATCGAGCAGATGTTAAGCTCCGAAAAAGAGCGGCGGCTCAACAAAGATGTCTTTATCACGGCGCTTGAACTGGACTTTGACCCGGTTGAAGCCCCGCAGCAGCTTGCTGACGGCGATTAACTGGGGACGTTATGCCGAAATCTTCGGGTTTGACGACAACAGCGACACCGTGTTTCTTGGCGCGACGCCGGGCAATCCTGAACTGTCCGAAGATGAACTCAACACCTCATTTCACACCTGACACCCATGATCCAGCCCCTCTCCAGCAGCGACTGGAGAGGGGAAGCTGAACGCATGCTTTTTCGCGTTCAGCCGGGGTGAGGTGTGCGCCCGCGCCGCGATTTTCCATTTCCGCCGCTGTGTCATTTTCCACAGATTCAAGGACAGTTGACAATTAGAACATCTGTGCTATAATAAAAGAGGAGGTTCTTCCCTCTCCATGCAATGGGGAGGGAAAGCTGCAGGGCAAAAGCGGCCCTCAGCCAGGGAGGGGCCTCGCTGAAGGGGTTTTAGTGGACTTTTTCCCTCAATAGCCATCGATTTTAATCGGTGGCGACGCGGAAGGGAACGCCTATTTTCATCCTGTTGCTATAACATTGGCTCAGAATGTCTAGCTGTGCAATGAAACGTGTCTTTTACTTACGTCCTATCCGTAAATTATTGGGCGCAGCAAGCAGCGCTACGGATAGATACTTATCTTTTCTCTTGTTCTGCTTTGCTTTTCCTTTGCGTTCTTTGCGCTCTTTGCGGTGAGATTTACTTTTTTCTCTTGGGGCCGGGGCCAACGTTTGAAAACAGTTAAACCCACCCCTCAAAAAAATAGGTTCGCCGGATCGCCACGAGAAGAAATGAGCCGCTAATGATCAACTAGCCCAATTTCTTCTCGTAGCAGCACCTTACCAAGTTGGCCTAATTTCATCAAAATGGCCCGAAAATCTATCTTTTTCCGGTTATTGTGATCAATTTCGGGGTCTAAATGAAATCTCGCCGCTATAAGGAATGTGATTTGTAGGGGCGCTGCTTGCTGCGCCCGATTTTTGTAGGGGCATGGTTTACGCCCAATCTGTAATACCCCTACTCCCAAAACGCGCCAATTTTCAAAGTTGATCCGCCGTTAGAAAACAGTTAGTGACACCCCCGAAAAATAATGATATCTGAAATCACCTACGCGGCGAAGTGATCAACTAATTTTTTCCAAACGTTTATTAGTGGTGCGCTAACTTACTCCTCATCAATTCTCGCCGTAGGTCGGGTGATGTCCCGCGCCCATTGCCCCAGGATCGTCCGGTGTACGGAGACCGTATCGCCCAGCGTCGCCAGCAGACGCGCGGTCACCAGCCCGCCCGCAATCGCCGCCACGACCAGTCCGGCCAGGATCGCGCTCTCCAGCCCGGTCGAATAGTCGCCCCGCACAAAATAAACCACCGTCTCGAAGGCCGGGACGCCCGGAATCATGGAAATGATTCCCGTCACGGTGAAGATCAGGCGCGGCATGCGGAAAAATCGCGCCTGGGAATAGCCCAGAAAGCCGACGATCAGCGCGCCCACAAACGCCGCCACAACCGGATGCGCCCCGTTTGCCAGCAGCGCCCGCCGCCACATGTGCCCCATCGCCCCGGTGAACCCGCAGATCGGCAGCGCCCGCAGCGGCACATTAAACAGCACGGCAAACCCGCTCGTCGCCATAAATCCCCACACACCCTGCTGTAACAATTCGCTGTTATTCATCCAATACCCAATCCTACTGAATACTCAACCCCGTCAATGCCAGCGTGAGCAGAATGCCCACGCCGATACTCAGTGTGATCATCAGCGCCAGCATCCCGCGTGAAAGTCCCGATACGAGATCGCTGTTGGTCAGATCGATCACCGCCGTCACCAGCGGCACGCCGGGGACCAGCAGCAGCACCGACGCGATCACCGCCAGCCGCGTTTGGTCGCAGTCGATCAACTGGCACGTGCCCCACGCCGTCATGGACGCGATCAGGGAGCAGATCACCGTCAGGGCGAAGATGTTCACCCCGGCATGCAGCAGGCGCATCCGCACGAACTGGGCCAGCCCTGCCCCAACCAGCACCGCCGCGAATTCATCCCAGCCCGCGCCGAGAATCTGCGAAAAAGCGCCGCAGGCCAGCGCCACCGCCAGCACCGTCACCCACATTGGGTAGATGCGAGGCCGGGCGCGAACCAGTCCAATCTGGTTGCGCACCCCCTCCAACGTGCCGCCGACCAGCGCGACATGGCGCGACAGGCGGTTGAGCGAGACCGTCTGGGCCATATTGACGCCCAGCGGCCCCACCCGCCCGACTCGTGTTCGCTGTTCCTGCCCGCTGATAGCCGTCGCGATGATTCCGGTGGGGGTGATGTACATTTCCAGGCGTTCCGCGCCCAGTCCCAGCCCGATCTGCGCCATCGTTTCCTCGGTGCGAAAGCTCGCCGCGCCGGATTGCAGCATGGACTGCCCCACGTGGAGCACCACGTCCACCAGTTCGCTCAATTCCTCGCGGGTCAGGGTTCCGGCGCTGGGTGGCGCAGGCTGTTCTTCCAGATCAAACATGCCTGTCATCTCCGCCGCGTACACTGGCCGCCACCTGATCCCGCTTGAGCCGGGTGGCATAATCGTACAGCGTCCGTTCGTAAGGCGTGTTCATCAGCGGCGAGGCGAAAATAAAATCCGCCGAGGAGCGGTTGCAGGCTATCGGAATATTCTGCATCACAGCCACGCGCAGCAGCGCCCGCACGTCCGGATCGTGGGGGTGCGACTTCAGCGGGTCCCAGAAGAAGATCAGCACGTCGATATCGCCCTGCACGATATGAGCGCCAATCTGCTGATCGCCGCCCAGTGGACCACTCATATAAGAGGTCACGTTCAGGCCCAGTTCGCGCTGCAAAATAGTGCCCGTCGTGCCCGTCGCAAACAAGATGTGACGGCTGAGCGGGACTTTGTTATACTGCGCCCATTCCAGTAGATCGGCTTTGCGCTCATCATGGGCAATAAGCGCGATCCGCTTTTGTGGGGGAAGCGGCGCTGTGTGCATACGATCTCTCCCTACCTGTTGAGGCCATCGCTGGTTTCGATCATAGCGCAGCGACCCAAAACACGAAACAATCCCCCCGGCTGCTGCGTATACTTGCTAGAACAACAACGAACGAGGTTTCATATGAGCCAAAACAACCCTGCCAGGAAACCAACTGAACGAGTAGCCATCTTCAGCTCGGCGCTGTTTCTTTTTGGATTAGCGGGCCTGATCATGTTGCATCTGGTCTGGCCGTGGATCTTGCTCCTGATCTTTCTGATGGCTGTGCCCGTCGCTATTGCCGAGGAAGGCTGGCGGATGGGGCTGTGGATTATGGCGCAAACGATGCTTTGGCTGGGCGGCATTGCCTTCCTGATCTGGGTCCATCTGGTATGGCCGGGCGTTTTGGTCCTGATGGGCATGAGCGCGCTGATCGTCGCCATCGCCCCGCCGGATAAAGTGCAGGAAGCCAGCCGCCCCAAAGGGCACAAAGCGAAACGGGATTTTGAAAAGGCCAAACGCGGTCTGCCCCTTCCCCTGGATCGCCTTGAAGAAGAAGAGTCCTACCGGGAAGAAGATGAAGAATCGCGCGCAGCATTTAGAACACCAGTAGGTGGAGGAATATACAATGAGCCGTCGTGATCGTAGAGAATCGGGAGCCTGGGGAGGCGCAAGCGGAGGCATTATCCTGATCGGTATTGGCCTCATTTTCCTGCTCGATATCCCCTTCTTCCCCTGGATTTTGCTGGTCCTGGGGCTGTCCAGTCTGCCGGGCAGTCTGGCAAAAGATGGACTGTGGGCGGGCATCCAGGGTTTCATCTGGATGGCCGGGCTGGCTGTCCTCTTCGCAACCGGAACGTTCTGGCCGGGCATCCTCATCCTGATCGGTCTGAGCACGGTGGGCGGCGCGCTGTTCAAACCGCCCGTCCTCGATGGGAACAGCGAGAAACAGAAGCGCGGCGTCGTGCTTGCGGAAGAATTCGACAAGCCCAAGCGTGGCATCCCCACGCCAGAGGACTACGAAGAGGATTGGAACGAAGCGGAGCCTGTTCCGCAGCAGCGCAGCATGCGCGATTAACAGTTTGCATGGAGGGGGTAAACGATGAAGCGGCAGACAAGTCCCTATGCGCCCCTGTCCGGGGCAGTCATGTTGATCGGGATCATCGCCCTGATCGTCGTCCCAGGGCTGCACTTCTGGCCCTGGATTCTCGCCGTCCTGGGGCTGGCGAGCCTGCCCTATGGCATCCACAGCGGCGGGCTGATCGGCGGCCTGCTGTCGTCGGCGGTTCTGGTGGCGCTGGCGATCATCATTGATACCGAATTCTGGCCCGGCTGTCTGCTGCTGCTTGTTGCCGCCATGCTCATCGGCACGTTCATCCGTGCCCGCCGCCGAAAATAAAAACAGGATTTCACCGCAGAGCTGGTCATGCGGCTTGGTGCGGCACAACAACGGAATGAAAATCGCGCCCGTATCCGCCCCAGATTCAAAACCTGGGGCGCAAAAACCGCAGAATGCGATTTTCCGAAGCGCATCGCCAACCATCTTTAATTGATCTTTTCCTTTCTTTTGCTTTTCTCCGCGCTCTCTGCGCTCTCCGCGGTGAGATTGCTTTTCTTTGCGCTCTTTGCGGTAAAACAGCTTTTCTTTCTAGTTCTACCGTAACTTGCCGATTTCGAGCGGCCCGCATACACTAACCACAAAAATAGATGATTTGCTTGCCAGGTACGGAATAATCTTATGAGTAATGTTCAGCAGATTCATCTCGGCCCCGACAGCACGCCGCTCCAAACAGGACGCAGTTCACACGGACGATGGCGTTATGCCTTCCAACCGGCGCAGAAAACACCGGAAGGAATGCTGCCCGTCCACGCCGCGCTGTTTGTCACGCAGGATGCGGATCGGCTGGCCTTTGCCCTGACCGATGGCCCCGCCGCGTCCTTCTTAGGGGAACGGCTGGCCGACTTTTTGTGGACGCGCGAAACTGCCTCGGACGACTGGCCGCAGAATGTGCGCGACTGGCTGGCCGATACCGGGCAGTGGAATAACGCGCCGTCCGGCCTCACCAGTTTTGTCTGCGGGCGGCTGGAACGCAACATCGCCGGGGGGCGGCTCTATCTTGCCTGGTTGGGCATGAACGGGATCACCCTGCTGGACCGCCTGGGGATCGCCACGACTCTCGATACGGTGCTCTCCGCGGATGAAGGCTGGACGCCCGCCAATGGCCCCGAACCCGTTGGCATGGCCCTGCACGCCTACCGGGGCAGTCTGTTTGGCCTGGATCGCATGGTGATTTACACCCAGGCCGCCGATCCGGTGGGCCTCGACCTGCCCGATATGAGCAGCGCCGACCTGGAACAGGCGCTCACCGATTGGAGCGAGGACTGTGAGCGCGATCTGGCATTCTACGATCTGCGCCTCAACCCGGTGTTGACCCAGCCCTCAACCGTCATTCTCGCCTATCGCTGGATATCGCCGGACCTGTGCGTGCTCTCCTGGCAGCCCACCTCCCACGCGACGGGCTACCGCGTCGAAGAATCGGTCTCACCTACCTTCGAATCGCCAACTCTGCTCGCTGAGATGACCGATGGACGGCAGGTGCAGTACAGCTTCTCGCCGCCGCCCAACGGATTGCACTATTACCGCATTGTGCCGCTCAACCAGGGGGCATCCGGCGCGCCCAGTGACCCGATATCCGTCGTGCCGATGACCCTTGCCGCGCCTGTTCTGGACCCGATCCGCTGGTCCGACGAAGGCGGTTATTACCTGTCGTGGTCAGTCGTGCCGCAGGCCACCAGCTACGAGATTCAGACGTCGCCCGGGTCCGACTTTAGCGACGAAGAGACGCATATTATTTACCGGGGCGAAGCCACCGAGACCTATCTGCCGCACGAGACGCCGCTCGGCTATTTTTATCGCGTGCGTGCCATCAACGTGCTTTATGCGCCGCACACACCGTCCCATTGGAGCAGCGCGCAGCGAGCAACGATCCGCCTCGAAGCGCCTGTCTTCACCCAGGTCACGCCGGGGCGCATCTCCTGGACCGCCGTGCCCGGTGCGCGCCAGTACGCCATCCATGTGACTGCCAAAGGCCAGGACGAACAGACCGGGGAAACCGTCTTCGTCATCGAGCCACACGTCACGCCCGCCGATACGCCCGCCGTATACCGCGTGCAGGCGCAGCGCAGCCCGGATGACCTCCGCACGGCGAGTGAATGGAGCGAATCGATCACATTGGCCCCTGCCTCGCTGGCTCCTGCCCGCCGCTCGGTGCTGCCCTTTGCCCTGCCCGTCCTGATCGGCGCGATCCTCGTCGCCCTGTTGGTCGGCGGTACGCTGGGCGTCGCTGGATTCGAATCGATCCAGTCGCGCCGGGCCACGGATGCCCAGACGCCCCTGCCCCGCTCGGTCATCGAAACGACTTATATCGCCGCGACACAGAATGCAACCCAGGCGACGGCAGTGGTGGTTCTCGGTGGCACGAAGGACGCGCTGCAAGCGACCGTCCAGCATGGAAAAGATATCGAGGCGACGCGCACCCGCATCCCGACGATCACGCCCAGCCGCACGCCGAATATGACCTCAACGATGGGCATGGCTTTTGCCAACGCAGAGACAGCGACGGCTGCCGGGTGGACAGAAACACCCACGCCCTCCAATACGCCGAACATGACCTCAACAGTCGGCGCGGCCTTTGTCGGGGCACAAACTGCGACTGCCGCCCAGTGGACCGCTACGCCCACGCCCACCGACACTCCGACAAACACAGCGACGCCAACGAATACAGCTACTTTTACGCCGACATTCACCCACACGCCAACTGACACGCCTACCCGCACGCCGGTTCCGACCATCACGCCCAACATCTCAGCGACGGTGAGCGTAGCAGTTGCGGCATTTATGGCGGCTACTGAAACAGCCCGGCCAACCCTGCCTTCTACGCTCCCGCCCAGCCGGACGCCCGATCTGGTTGCGACGGTCAACGGCGCGGTTGCCGCGACACTCGCCGCCCAACCCACGCTGCCGCCGCCAGCCGATTTGTCCGCCACGCCCGACTGGGAATTGACCGTTGCCGCCGTGCAAACACAGGCTCTGCCTGCCGGGTGCTTCCTGACCGATCTGCCCCCCGATCCTCTGCCCGTTCTGCGCGCGCCGATCATCGGTGCCGCGCTTGTTTATGAAGCTGCTCCGCGTTATTCGATTGCCCTGGAACGGTCGGCAGTCGCCACGGGTCAGGTCTGGATCAAACTGCTCTTTGCCGTCGATACCGAAGCCGTAACGGGGTGGGCGTTGCTGCCCACTGGCCTCAACGAAGCAGATTATCTGCACGGGGCAAACTGCCCGCCACCGGATCATGTTGATTAGTGCTGTTGCGCTGTCATGGAGGGCTGCTGCTTGCGTGCACTGTGTAGCGTGCAGCGTGCAGCGTGCAGCAAGCTAAGCCGCTAAGCCGCTAAGCCGCCGCGCCCTCCGCTAAACGGCACCCAATGCGCTGTAAAAATAGGTAGGGATACGATGTTCAACAATAGAACTTTTGTGAGATCGACACTGGGATTAGCCCTTCTGGTCACCCTGTTGTTTGCCCTGGCAAGCTGCGGGGGCGGCTCGGATAACAACAAAACCGTGCCAACACCCCAGCGCGTCACGGCGACACCGGCAGCGACCTTAACCCGCACGCCGATACCAACCTGGACACCATCCAACACCCCGGCTCTGCTCAGTACGTCCACGCCAGGACCAACCTTTACCCCGCGCCCATCCGCGTCAGCGACGCCGCAGCCCGTCACCGGGGCGCAGCGGTCGGGGCAGGATCAGACGATTGTCACCGTGTTGGAACCCGATCTCAATGTCTCCATCACCAACATGTATATCGCCCGCGGCCTCGCAAGTCTGCCTGCCGCACCAGCTATCAGCATGCGCCAGCAGGGGTGGTTGGAAATCCAGTTCACGTTCCACAATGAATTCATGGGTGGGGATAGCCAGGTGAACACCATCGCCCGCCTATCAGCGCGAGACGGTCAGATTGTGATGAGCGAAAGCCGTTCTGAACGTCAGGTTCAGGGCGTAATGATCGATGAGGAGTTGGTCAACATGGTACTCGATCTGGTCCTGCAGGGTGTCAATGATATTGTTGTGAATCTCGTCCCTGCGCCCGCTGGCTCCTATAAAATATCCTCTGTGACCTCCTATCCTGGTTACTTGCAGGTAATCGTGACTTAGTGACCTCACGCCTTAATTCCCCTCTCCGACAAGGCGCGTGCGCATGCGCAGCTAAGCCGCACAGCTAGGCATGCATCGCAACGAAGTTGCGCCAGCACGCCCTGGAGAGGGGAACCCAGGCAGGCGTGCGCAGGCTGCTAGGCCGGTTGAGGGAATTGCCCTTCATTATTTTTCATCCCCAAAATGGCTGTCAAAAGCTATCGAATCCACTTTCTGATAGGTTTTGACAGACTGATGCGTGTATAACTGTGACAAATGGCGCAAGTGAAGGGGTAGTTCACCGGAATCGCGCACATCACGACCAAGAGAGGAATAACTATCATGGATATCACACGCAACTGGCGTTTGAAGACAAGCCGCAGCCAACTGATCGCTGCCCGTCTACCCGAAAGCAGCGCCGTAACGCTGCCCCAGCAGTCTGCCGTTCGTCCCACGCAGACCCCAGCGCTCTACACCTTCGAGACCGAAGAAGCCCAGGTGCAGATCAGCGAAGCCGGGGCCGAATACGCGAAGGCCGCTCGCTAAAAACGTATGGAAACTCCGGGCGCATACCAGCAGCATATCCAGCACCAGATGGCCTATTGGGATCAGTTCCGGCGCGCCCAGCCGCTTGATGGCGGGGGCGACGTCGAGTTAGTCCCGCTGTCCGGCAAGGGAACGGTCTACAGCTTTACGACGATCACCGCTCCGGCGGAGGACTTTGAACCGTTCGCGCCGTACATGCTGGCCCTGATCAAGCTGGACGAAGGGCCAATCGTCACCGCCCAACTGACCGATGTAGACGGCCCGGTTGAGATTGGCACACAGGTTGAGATGGTTGTGCGCAAGCTGCGCACCGATGGCGAACGCGGCATTATCATTTACGGGCCCAAATTCCGGCCCCTGCTCCGACCATAGAGCAAATCGGTTTACGATCAGAAAGGCTGCCTGCACGGGCGGCCTTTTTTGTTTGAACTAGGACGAGTGGCCCCCTTCAAATTGGGTCTGATGGCTCTCCTTCTATTGCTTCTTTTTCGCTATCTTTAAAAAGAAGCACCTTTTCCATAGGAGGAATTCATGACGCGGACACTTGTCGTACTCTACGATAACTTTGAAACCGCCCGGCGTGCTGTAGAAGATCCGGTTGACGCCGGAATTGACCGCGAGAAGATCAGTATCGTCTCGCAGGATGCGCGCGGCGACTATGCCAGGGCGATCCAGAATCGCGAATTCGGAAGATGTAACAGGCAGTGAAGGCGCTGGTTTTGGCGCGATTGTTGGTGCCCTCGTGGGCCTGGGCGTCGCTGTCATCCCGGGTATTGGTCCCGCGCTGGCCGCTGGCCCTATTGCCTCGGCCCTGCTCGGCGGCGGCGTCGGAGCCGTTGCCGGGGCAGCAACCGGGGGCATTACGGCAGCCCTGGTCGATTTTGGCGTCTCGCCGGATCAGAGCGGAATTTATGCCGAGAGCATTCGCCGGGGCAATGCCCTGGTCAGTGCCACGGTTGACGACAATATGGAAGTGAAAGCCCGCGATATTCTGAACCGTCACAGCCCTATCGACATGGATCGTCGTGCCTCGTTCTACCGCGAAGCGGGCTGGTCCGGTTACAATGCCGAAGCTCAGCCCTACACCGAAGAAGAAATCGCGGCGGATCGTCAGCGTTTCCGCGACTATTCAACCGACTACACTAACCGCTATCAGAACGTGAAGCAGGGTACTACCGATCTGGATGCCGAGTGGGAAAACAACTATCGGTCGCGTTTCGAGACAGACTACAAAAACAACTACGCGACCAGCGGGTACACCTACAACCAGTTCGAACCAGCCTATCGCTACGGCTACAATCTGGCCCGCCACGAACGCTATCGTGATGTATCAACCTGGAACGACCTGGAACCAGAGGCCCGCCGCCATTGGGAAAACACCAACAAGGGCACCTGGGATCAGTTCAAGGATGCGGTTCGCCGCGCCTGGGAAGATGTCAAGGACACGGTGGCCTAAGCAATTTCGCGCTGGCTAGGAAACACTGGGGCGGGTTAACAAACCCGCCCTTTTCGTTTGGACTATTGTCTTATTGCCTACCCCGTAACGGGTTGTGTCGCATCAGGCGGCGGCTGGGTTGGCTCTGCTGTTGCTTCGGCACACTGCGGCCAGGGATCGCATGGGTATGGCGTGAGCGTGGCCGTTGGAGCCTCAATAGGTGCGGCTTGAATATTGCTGTTCTGGCTATCGGGAGGGGGTGGCGGCTCTGCCGTATTGGTTGCCGTCGCAGTCGGCGGAAGAAGAATCAGTTCTGGCGTTGGCATCACACCTATCTCACCGCACGCCCCATATGCATCGACATCTTTGTCAGCAACCCAGGTTGGATCGGAGTGGAACATGTGGAGGATGAGCCACCACAACGACCCATCCGCAGCCTGCGCCTTACCGACGACGGCGATGAGTGTATTTTTAGGCAAATAGCCGAGCATAGTGCGGTTTTCGCCCGGCCCGACATAGTAGGGAATGTTATCTCGGCGCGGCAGAATGGTGCAGGTGGTGGCTGCACTCGACCTCACCGCTTCCTCGTGGCTCTGGTACTCTGGAATGGTTGTTCCGACTCCGCTGGCGCAAATCAGAGATGCTATCAATAAAGCTCCTGATAAAGCGACTATCGTACAACCAGTTGGTAGATTATCCATAAGGCCCCCCTCTTTTAGGACTTATGTTTACAATAGTCATAATATATCAGGGCAAAATCCCAATGCCCCTTCCAGTGCAAAATTCCATTCCCCGCTATAATGTTTTTTACCTTTCTTTTCCTTGTGCCCTTTTTGTTTAAACTGTTTTTTTTCTCTGCTTACTTAATCTTTTCTCTGCGTTCTCCGCGCTCTCCGCGGTAAAACTATCTTTTTCTCTTTTTACTTATCTACTTTTCTTTGCGTCCTTTGCGGTGAGTTATCTTTTTCGCTTTACACGGGAGCCGCCATGCGCCGCCGACATCACCTCACCCGCCTGTTTCTGACAACCACCCGCCCCCTGCGCCGCGTGACAGGCGGCCTCGTCGTCGGGCTGATCGTCGGTGTGCTGGCGATTGAGGCGCTCAACATAGGTATGTTTGGCGATATCCGCGCCCGCCTCTCCGATTCGCTCTACCGCCCCCGCCCGACACGCGGCATCGTGACCATCGTCGCCATCGATGACCCCAGCCTGGAACGCTATGGGCGTTCGACCGTAGACTGGGATCGCCAGGTTTATGCCGATCTGATTCGCGTTCTCGACGCCGCCGGGGCGCGCGTGATCGTCTTCGACATCCTCTTTGCCGATCCGACCGCCAGCGATGCGGCCCTGGCAGAAACGATGCGCGGCGCGCGCAACGTGATCCAACCCGTGCTCGGCATCCGCGAGGCGACAGCGACGGTAGCCACGACTACCGCATCCAGCCACCTGCTCACCTACCTGGAATACATCCATCCCACCGCCGATCTCAAATTCGCCTCGCGCGCGTTGGGCCATGCCAATGTGGTGCCGGACGATGATAATTTTGTGCGGCGCGTCCCGCTCTTTGTCCAGGAAGGCGATCAGCAGATTCCGGCCCTGTCGCTTGCCGCCTGCATGGAATATCTGCGCCTGCCGCCGGACGCCTACGAAATTGACAAAGAGTTGGTCAGCCTCGCCGGGCGGACGCTCTACACCAACGATCACAGTGAGATGCTGATTTACTATTTCGGATCGCCATCGCACCCCAATGAGCCGGGAACTTTCCCCGTCTATTCGCTGGTCGATGTAGTGGATGGCAAGGTTTCGCCGGATGCCTTTAAGGATCAGATCGTCCTGATCGGCGTGTTGGACGCGGCGGGCCTGCCCGATAACTTCCCCACGCCGAATCTCGCCACCGGGGAAGAAACCTACGGGATCGAGATTTACGCCAACACCATCGAGACAATCTTCCAGTCGCTGCCGAAATTCCAGTCGAATGTGGATTGGAAGCTGAATCTGGGCCTGTTCAAGATTCCGCTCTACCAGGGGCGCACGTCGTTTCCCCTGCGTGAGCAGCCGCTCCGCGCCAAAATGCTGATCACCTTCCTGATCGCGGTCGGAGCCGGAGTGCTGCTGCCGTTTTTGCGCTGGTATGTCGCCATGCCCCTCACCCTGCTCGCCTATCTGGCCTATTTTTTCTGGGCGTCAGCGGCTTTTATGGTGCGCGGCCAGATCGTGGAACTGCTCTTTCCGTCATTTGCTCTCGTCTTTACGTTGATCGGCGTGGAAGTATTTAACTACACCTTTGAGGAACGGCGGCGCAGCCAGATCAACGACCTGTTCAGCCGCTACGTCTCGCCGGAGATCGCCCAGAAGATCGTGGAAGTGTTCGATCAGGGCAAGCTGGAACTGGGCGGCGAGGAGCGCGAGATCACCGTGCTTTTTGCCGATATTCGCGGCTTTACGCCCCTTTCCGAAGGACTGCCCCCGGCGAAAGTGGTCGAACTGCTCAACGTATTTCTGGAAGAAATGAGCAGCATCGTTATGCGGCACGGCGGCGCGATCAACAAGTATATTGGCGATAACATCATGGCCTTCTGGAACGCGCCCTACCACCAGCACGATCATGCTTACTCTGCTGTTCGCGCCGGGCTGGAGATGTTGGAAGCCGTACACCGCCTGAACCGCGAACGCCATTTCGCGACTCCCGTCCAGTTTGGCATCGGCATCAATACCGGCCCGGTCGTCGTTGGCAACATCGGCTCCCAGCGGCGGCTCGAATACACGCCGATAGGTGACACGGTGAATACTGCCTCGCGGCTGTGCGGGGTCGCGCCCGGCGGCTCCTGTTATATCGGTCGCCGTACCTACAATCTGATCAAAGGCCGCGCCTATCCCTACGCCGTGCATCGCCTGCTCTTGAAGGGCAAGGCCGACCCCGTCGATATTTTCGAACTGCGCAGCGAGGGCGAACCTGCCCGCGGTGACCAGCCTGTATCTGCACCCGCCGTGGTCTCTGCCTGCGCAGCCGCCTCACCAATCGTCGCGTCTGCCGCTTGCCGCTGGATTATCCGCCCTCGGCGCGGGTCTGCTTTGGTGGGTTCTTCGCCGCCGCCCCTCAGCCCCCTCCCTCCAACTTGATTGAAGAGGGGCAGTTCAGCCGGGGTGAGGTGCTCTACATCCGCTCCGTCAGGATGTTCACCAGCCCATCAAAACGGCGGCAGTTTTTAAACGCAAACGAACTCAAAATGCGGTCGATATCCGTTTCGCTTTTATCCTTAATAAGCGCGCAAAAGGCCGCTGCAACAAGCCGCCGAGGAAGCCCGACATGACGGACTGCATCATATATTTGCTGATGTCATTCACGTTAAGGGTGGGATCGGCAATCGTCTCAACGGCGTAGCCAGCCAGCGCGCGCACCAACTGTTTCGCGTGATTATCCGGCATCCAACCCATCCAAAAATCGGTGTTGAGCTTGATTTTGGCCTCTAACAAGGGGGCAATGACCTGCATGTATTCAGACTCCGGATCAAGCTGCACCCAGCCCATCACGCCGACATCCTTATAGGTCCAGGTCGTCCAGTGGAGGCCCTGTTCGTTAAAGATCTCCAGGTAATCATCCAGCGCATGCAGGCGATCCGGAATCTCTGCGGCTCCGCCGTTGTACGGGGAGCCGAATTCTCCGATCCAGAGCGGAACCTTGTGCTCCCGCGCGAACTTGATTCCTTCATGCTTGAGGAGCCGCTCTTCCTGCACTGCACGATCCCAATACTCGCCGCGTATCACTCCCGGATAAGGGCCAGGGCCAAATCCCGCCATATTATAGTTGTGGCTGCTGTAAACCAGATTCGGCGCAAACGGGGCGTCAAGGCCGCTGAAGCGCGATGCATAATTATCGCCTTCCAGGAAAATGATATGGTCCGGATCGATAGCCCGAATAGCCGCGACGACCCGGTGGTACACCGCATTGATCACATCCCATTTCGGCTGACCTTTATCGTTAAAACGGCCGGAATAAGCGGAGTGATGCCGGTTCATTCATCACGTTGTACCCGGCAATCGTCGTGTTCCCCTTGTACCGTCGAGCGAACACTTCCCATAACGCCACAAAGCGATCCTGTGACTGCTTTGTGGACCAGAACAGGGTATGGCGGCTGGCGTTGTCGCTGTGCCAGTCCGTGTTCTGCCAGCCCTGCACGGCATGCAGATCGATGATGGCATACAGGCCGTGCTGCTCGCACCAGTTCAGCATCTGGTCGAGCCGCTTAAACCCTTCTTCAAGATACTCAAACGGGCAGTCATCGCGCTCAAAATGGCGATAATTCACCGGCAGTCGCACAACCGTTGCCCCGCATTGTTTCATGAAGGCGATATCGTCTTCCGACAAAAAGTAATCCAGCAGCCGGTCGAAGAAAAACGTAGCTTTGCCGGGTCCCAATTCTTCAGCAAACACTGCGCGCAGCGTATGCTCGGCCCCTGGGAAGCCGTTGATGAAATCCTCCATATTCATCCACCCGCCAACGCAGGTGCCCCGCAGGTGCACGGGCTGGCCGCTCGTCTTGACAATCTGATCGTTTTTAACCTGTAATAATTCCATAGAATCCTTTCCTTTTTGGTGAGATGGGACTAATTATAGTCCGCTTTTGTTTCGTTCATATTTAAACCACTCGCCATTTGCGATTGCCCCCTGTACAGTCCATAATACGGGGGAGTTCTGCCCCTTATACTTACCCGCTGCTGCAAGTTACTGTTGAGAAAGAGAGGAGTTTTTATGGCCGAACAACCCCCTGATCGAAGCTGGTGGTCTTCCGCCCGCGTCCTACTGATTGGGCTGATCGGCGTGATCGTCGTCCTTGGACTGATTTTGGTGATCCAGGCCGTCGGTGATAACGAGGGGACCAAAGAAGAAAAACAAGTAGACGCTCTGGCCGAAAGCAAGGATGAGTGCGTGGTCTGCCACCGCCGCACCACGCCCGGCATCGTTGCAGCAGTACGGCCACAGCACGATGGCCGCCGCCGAAGTCAAATGCGACGACTGCCACGAAGTCGATGCAGACTATCCCGGCGCGGTCGAGCACGAGGGCACCTATGTCCTCAACTCGCCCACTCCGGCCATGTGCGAAACCTGCCACCAGGCGGAAGTCCGCCAGTTCAACCAGAGCCGCCACTCGATCCCGGCCTATGTGGCGATGGTCGGCCTGGAAGGGCTGACCGCCGACCAGCGTACTGCCTACGACGCCATCCCCGAAGGCGCGGTCAAACCGAACGAGATGCGCAACGCCCTGTTTGCCATCGAAGGGCCCGGCGTGACCCGTTTCGCCTGCGAAACCTGCCACAACATCGGCCTGCCCGCGCGAAGATGGCTCGGTCGGCCAGTGCCAGAAGTGCCACCTGCGCCACGAGTTCAGCCTGGAACAGGCCCGCAAGCCCGAAACCTGCAACGCCTGCCACATCGGCCCGGACCATCCGCAGTGGGAAATCTACCAGGAATCGCCGCACGGCATCGCCTACATGACCGGAACAGGTAACTGGAACTGGGACGCCGAGCCGGGCACGCTGACCGTCAACGACTTCTCCGGCGCCGACCTGCGCCATCTGCCATATGAGCGGCTTTGGCGGCACGGGCACCACCCACGATGTGGGCGACCGCCTGACCTGGTACCTGTTCCAGCCGATCAGCGAGCGCCGCCCGGCCTGGCAGGATAACATGGTGCGCATGCAGACTGTCTGCCTGGAATGCCACAACGAGAACTTCATCGACGACTTCTATACCGACGCCGACACGCTGGTCGAGACGATCAACAGCTGGGTAGCCGAGAGTAACGACATGGTGGCCCCGCTGCGCGAACAGGGTTTGATGACCAAGACGCCGTTTGACGAGCCGATCGACTTCACCTACTTCGAACTGTGGCACCACTGGGGCCGCACGGCCAAGTTCGGCGCGTGGATGCAGGGCCCGGACTATACGCAGTGGCACGGCGCGTATGAGATGGTGAGCGATCTGGAAGAGCTTCAGGAGATGGTCAACGCCAAGCTCGCCGGAGAAAATGTTTCCGACAATGACCGCGTGCTGGACGGCGGCGTTCCTGATGCGGTGATCGTCGGCGCACCCACCGAGGAAGCCGCGCCTGAGGCAACAGCCGAAGCCGCACCCGCTGCGACAGAAGAAGCTGCCGCGACGGAAGTTGCGCCAGCCGCGACGGCGGAGCCGTGACGATGTACCACCTGGCAACGGTCGCCCCGGTTGTGCGGCGCATCCGCATTCCCCTCTCACGCGATCAGGCGATGCTGCTGATGGTGGCTGTCAATGAATTTTTGCTGGCGGTTGACATCTTCGTGGCGCATAACATCAGCGGCACGATCGCGCCCCAACGAGTGGATTCCGATCATCTTCGGACCCATCGCAGGCATGCTGCTGCTGCTGGCCGGACTGATCGCGCTCAAACAGCGGCCGATGGCAACCATCATGGCAACTCTCGTCCTCTTAGCCAGCATCGCTGTCGGGCTGCTGGGGGCATACTTCCATCTGATACGGGCCGCCCTGCCCGATGCGCCCAGCGGTGAAGAACTGACTGTCCGCCTGCTTGTCTGGGGTCCGCCCATCCTCGGCCCGCTGATGTTCGCTCTGGTCGGCGTGTTGGGAATCAGCGCGGCCTGGGTCGAATATCCGCCCGACAGTGGACGGCTGCGCCTGTTCGGTGGGCGAACCATCAGCCTGCCGCTCAGCAAAACGCGGGCCTACTTCATGATGGTCGGGTTGGGCATCCTGGCGACGGTGATCAGCAGCGTACTCGATCATGCCCGCACCAACTTTGAAAATCCCTGGCTGTGGATTCCCACGACGGCGGGCGTTTTTGGCACGCTGGTTGCTATCAGCCTGGGATCGATCCGCCACCCCAGCCGTTCCGACCTGACGATCTACACGGCGACCATGCTGCTGCTGATCCTGGTGGGGATGGTCGGGGCGCTGCTCCATGTCCAGGACGATCTGACGTCGCGTGGGCAGGTCGTGGCGGAGCGCTTTGTACGCGGCGCGCCCGTGCTCGCCCCGCTGCTCTTTAGCAACATGGGCGCTATCGGGCTGATTGTCCTGCTTGATCCGCGCTCCGAAACCCTCAAAGATCAACCCTAGGGCGTTGCTTTGCGTGCGGCGTGCGAAGCCGCCGCTAAGCTGCTGCGCCCAAAATTTCTGCCCCTCTCCAACTTGATTGGAGAGGGGTTGGGGGTGAGGTGGGCGGGGTGAGGTAGCCGGGGTGAGGTAATTCTACACCGTCCCTGCCCCTGTGACTTTTCGCACAGTAGTCATCAAACGTTCCAGAGACAGGTCCGTTTTATCGAGAAATTCCGCCGCGCCCGCCGCTAATGCTCGTTCCCGGTTATCGGCGTTGCCAAAGGCGGTCAACATAATGACGGGGACAGTTGGGCAGGACGCCTGGATTTCGCGAACGACTTCAAGGCCCTGATCTTCGCCTTCCATCATCAAATCGGTGACAACAACGCTGGGGTTGAGCTGCAAACAGAGCGTAATGGCTTCCTTGGGGCTGGTGGCAGTACCCACCACACACACGCCCTCATAGGCTTCCAGGCCCGTTGCCAGGGAGAGAAGGACATAGTCATGATCATCGACGAGCAGCAGGCGCAGTGAGCCAACCATCGCTTATTCCCCCGAAATGTATGACCTTCTTTGTCCCGATTTAGCTTATTGTAGATCGTCTTTTACCTCCTCGTCCATAGTATTGAGGACAGCCTGTTTCCCTGTGAAAATTCCGCATTGCGGAGATACGGCAAGATAGTTGCAGATTACTTGCTTGTCCTGCCTGTCATTTTGCACAACCGCCCCTTATCCCGCCCCCGAAATGACCCCCGACCTCCCCAATCCGTAGGGGCGCGCTTGCCGCGCCCAATTCGTGTCAACTTAAGCAAAGGAACGCTCTTTTCTAAATCGTTTTCCCCTTCCCCCCGTTATTTTTACGTGGGGGAAGGGGCAGGGGATGAGGGCCTGCGCACGCTACCCACAACGACTATATTCTAATCTTGACGCATATGGGGCGCTGCTTTGCGTGCGGTGTGCGAAGCCGCCGCTAAGCCGCCGCGCCCGTTCTTTTCGCACAACCGCCCCCTACCCCGTCTCTGCATTGAAAAAAAAGGGCGGGTTTGTCGCCCGCCCTGATACGTAACCGATTTCAGCTAACTTCTTTGGCTAATCCAGCGGTGTGATCGTCAGCGTGTATGTGCCTTCCGTCATCGTGTCCTTGTCGGGACGCCGCACAGTCAGCGTATATTTCCCCGGCTCCAACCGGACCTCGTTGATCACCGCATTAAACGCCCCCGCGCTGTCGTCGTCGCTGGCAATCGATTTACCGGCCTCGTTCACCACCTCGACAAACGGATTCAGGTTGCCTTCGCCGCGAGTGACGGCAACCGCCACCCGGGTCGGCACTGCGACCTCGAAATGGTAGAGATCGCCAGGATCGGCGCT
Source organism: uncultured Chloroflexia bacterium (assembly GCA_963753545.1). GTDB lineage: Bacteria > Chloroflexota > Anaerolineae > Aggregatilineales > Aggregatilineaceae > CAVWCQ01. The sequence goes on along the minus strand of CAVWCQ010000008.1, from coordinate 691,296 downwards.
CGTGATGTTCCCCACAACCGTCTCTCCGATCAGGATTCCGCCGCCGCCAGAGGTAGTGCGGCTGTCGCTGGGAATGACGATGATCCCGTAATTGCCAAAAGTGGACAGGTCATACAGGCTCGCCTGAGCAATGATCTCGTACGTCCCCGACACCGGGAGCGTGAACGGGCCGATCACGGCTGGCGTCGTGCTGTCGTAGCTGTAGTAGCTGTCCTGGCTTGTCATCAGGACTCCATCCGGGCGCGAGAGGGCCAGCATCGGGATCAGATTTCCCGTGGTCGTCTGCATCTGGATGGTAACTTCGGCCCCTTCCTGGCCCTCGAAGGACCAGTTATCCACGGCGTCGCCAGGCGTGATCGTGGACACGCCGCGCTCACCGATCAGCAGCGAACCGCCGCCGCGGTACTCGGTGATCCCCGTTTGCGTGCGGGTGACCGTCAGCGTATAGTCCCCCCAGGTACCCGACGACGATCCAACCAGCACCCGGTACGTTCCTGTTTCCAGGATCAAAAAGTCGGCGAGCGTCGATTGCGATGAATAGCCGTAATAATCATTCGCCGCGACGAGATATTCCCGCCGGGCCAAAGATATCCAGCGTCGGGTAAAGCGATGTATTGCTGGACAGGGCATCAACCGTGACGACTTCGCCCAGCACGGCATCAAAGGTCCATTCATCGCTGGTATTCTGCGACCAGAGCGCCCCAACCACGGGTTCGCCGTATTTCAGTGCGCCGCCGCCCGCCGCGGAAGTGATGCCCTGTTGGCTGCGTGTCAGCGATATCTGGTAGTCACCGGAGGCGCTGTTGCCCAGTGTGCGCTGAATGATCAGCGTATACTCGCCCGACCAGGAGAAAGTCACGTTGTCGAGCCGGGCCGTCAATTCGTAGCCATTCTGGTTAACGATCTGCACGACATCGCCATCGGGGTTGCGCAAAATGATGCACGGGATCAGCGCGCTGGACATCGCCTGAACTTCAACCGAAATCACGTCGCCGGGCACGCCAGAGAACGTCCACGTGTTGATCGGTACCTCTTCCGATACGCCGCCGACGGTGGGCTTATCAAATTCCAGGACTCCACCCGTGCTCATCGTCCCATAAACCATACCCGTTTGTTCGCGAGTGAGCGCGAGTTCATAATCACCGAGCGTTTGATAGGCGCTCTGGGCGAAAATGGTATAGGTTCCGCTGACAGGCAGCCCGACGCTGCGCAGCGCAGCATCCGGGTACACACTGCCGCTGTTGTCGTCCATGCCAAGCAGACGCCCATCGGGGGCGCGCAGCATCACATAGGCATCGACCCCGCCGCCAGCCGCCCTCATTTCAATCGTAGCCACATCCCCAGCCAGCCCGTCAAACTGCCACTGCTCAACGGGAGAAGCGGTGGACAGCGTGCCAAACTCCGTGCTGCCATATGCGATCACGTTGCCGCCGTCCTGTGCCTTGCTGACCGCTTGAATGCCGCCCAGCAGACAAACCAATACCATCACAACAAGAAGTTTTTTGTTCACCTGTTTATCTCCTCAAAAGTCGTACTCAGGTCGAGAATGATCCACACGAGGTAAAGTGTTTAATTCGGATACCAGTAATGGCCGCCAGAGCCACCGCCCCCCGAATAGCCAACGCAACTGCACATACTCCCGGCGACGCAGTTACAGACGCAGGTTGCCCCCGCCGGAAGCGCCGAGCCGCAGGGCAGCGTGATGGTTTCCCCCGTAGACAGCGTGGTGGTAATGCCTTCGATATCCGATGAGTTCGCCGCGAGGTCGATCAGGCACGACGCTGGATTCCCATCGGGCAGCGGCCACAGTTTGATCGTCCGGTCCGCGCTGGCTGAGATCAGGCTGCTGCCATCCGGCGCGACAAGCAGCCCATTGACGGCTCCGCTGTGCCCGGCCAGTGTTTTGAGCGGAGAACCGCTCGCCACGTCCCACTGCATGATCAGCATATCTTTGCTGCCGGAGAATACCTGTGTTCCATCCGGCGTAAAGGCGAGCGCGGTCACGCCGTCATTGTGCCCGCTCAGAGTCGCTCCCGCTTCCCCGCTGGGCAGCGACCACAGTTTGATCGTCTGATCCCACCCTCCCGACGCAAGTCTCGTTCCATCCGCCGAAACAGCCAGGGCAAAGACAGCGCTGCTGTGGCCTTCCAGCGTCGCCATAAGGTCGACAGCGGGCAGCGACCACAATTTGACTGTTTTGTCGGCGCTCCCTGAGATCAGGGTGTCCCCGGAGACGGCCAGCGCATAAATGCCCCGTTTGTGATCGGTCAGGGTGCTCAGCGGCGCGCCATCGGGCATCGACCACACGCGGATCGTTTTGTCCAGGCTGCCCGAAAAGAGCAGGGATCCATCTGGCGAGACAGCCAGCGCGCGCACGACGTCACTGTGCCCTTCCAGCGTTTGGATCAGGCTGCCCTCAGGCAGGGACCAGATATGGATCAGCATGTCATTGCCCGCCGATGCCAGCCACGTCCCGTCCGGGGATGCGGCCAGCGCGGTGATTCCGCCCGTGTGTCCTTGCATCGTTTGCAGCCAGCCGCCATCCGGCAGAGACCACAGTTTGATGGTGTTGTCCAGGTCCGCCGAGGCGAAGCGCCCGCTCGCCATCGACAGGCAGGTGATCTCGTTGCTGTGGGCAAAAGCGCTGCACAATTCAGGGGTAGGTGTTGGGCCAAAACTCGATACGGAAGCCGGGCTTCCAGAAGGGAGGGTCAGGGCGGCTGCGCCTGCTGCGACAGTCAATCCGCTTGCGGCCAAAAAGCCGCGCCGGTTGAACTGCCAGCCGTTCAGATTCTTCTTGACGCTAAAAACCTGCGGCTCTTCCGGTGGATCTTCATTCATAGATTATCTCCCGTTGCTGTGAGGTCGATACGGTGCGTACTTACGAGAATACGCTACCTTTGGGGCGCGATCAATATGACGAACCATCCCAAAATAACCGCCATCTTGTCGCCTACGGGGTCAAGGAGGGCGTTGGTTCTGTGTCCTTGTTCAGTATCTCCAAAGATGTCGTGGCCTGCTCGATATACGGGGTCAGGTCGTCCTCGTAGTAGTTGTAATAGTCGGGCGCAAGCGCAAGAAATTGGATAAAATCGGCCTTGGATTGGCTAAAGTCTTCGCGCTTGGTGTGCAGCATTCCACGCCAATAGTACGCTTTAGGGTATTCGGGATCAATCTCGATCCCCTGGTTAAAATCCGCCAGCGCCTGAGTCAGTTGGCCGATTTGCAGATAGTGCTGCCCCCGCTCCGTATAAAGGCGGGCCATCACATCCGGCCAGAATTCAACTGGATCCTGCTCGGCTATTTCGATCAGACTGGTTACCTCGGCAATCGCGAAATCGTTAGCGCCCAGGGCGAGATAAACATCGGCTCGCTTCAAAAAGCGTTCCATATCGCGCTGGCTGAACGCACTGTGGTAGTCAATTGCCTGATACAGATCCAGCAGCGCTATCGCCTCTTCCTGCTTGCCCCGCTGGGCGTTTATCCAGGCCAGATTGGTTGCCGCATCCAGAGAGAAAAGGCGCAGATCATAATCCTGGGATTCGTAGGGATAATCGATCACGGCCTGGTAGGAAGCAGCGGCATCTTCGATTAAACCCTGGTCATATTCGCAGCTTGCCCGGTAAAACATCGTGCCGCCATAGACCAGTATCCCATCTTCCATCAGCGCTTCGTTGTTGCTGGCCTCGACCAGATACGGCAGCGCGGCATCACAGTGATGGCTGGTATAAAGCGCGAGTCCGGCAGCCAACCGGGCAACCTCTTGCAGCGATGCAAAACGTGCGACTGAGATACGCGGCATGATGGTCATACCGAACGTTCCCATCGGCAGGCCGGGGAACTGGTAGCCCGCATACTGGGTCAGACGCACCCAGTCCTCTTCTCCATACGACGTTGGGCCGGCGACAAGCACCTGCTTCCAGAAGTTAGGGATATCCTCGTAATTCCCGGCAGGCTCAAAAAAATCGGGGTAATGCTCGTCGGAACTTGCCGTGACAAAAACAGGCTCAAACCCCTCGCTGACCAGGATATCACGCAGGGTCGCAAAAAAGGCCAGTGAAAAGTTGGATCGACCGGGTCCGAAATCCGTATCGCCCTGGTTATATTCATTGATCTCACCGGAAATGAAGATGATTTTGGAGCCTGCGTCTTGGGCGGAGGATATAGGGGTGGACAGTGAAACAGGCAGCAGACAGCACACAATCAAAAATAGCCAGCCAGCGGTTTTACGGGCGGCAGGTACCATAGTGGCGCTCCCTTCTACGTGGGGTACAGCGCCATTCTCGTTCAGATGGGGAGGATTGGCAAATCGTGCCGCGCGGCGCTTCTCATCCGCGGTCGATCACATTGTAGATACCGTCTTGCCGTCGCACCCGTTTATATGGATCACGACGACGGTGTAGCGTTGGGGCTGGGCTTGCCCTGCCCTTTTTTTAACGTCCGGCTAAACAAATCGCAAGATACAAGGGGCGGTTTGTTAACCCGCCCTCAGTGGCGTTTTCCTAACATCAGCAAACGGTCCTCCTCCTCTCCGCGTGTGGAGAGGAGGAAGCTGAACGCACGCTTTTCGCGTTCAGCCAGGAGGTAAGGTAAACCGACCGCAGTTGCGGTAACGTGCCCTTACCTGCCGCCTACCCTCGCCGTGTTGAGATAGGTGCAGCCGATATGCAGGGCCGCTTTGAGCGCCGCCAATTCCTGGAGCGTGCGCAGGCCGCGCGTGGGCGCGGGCTTGCCGGGCATCGTCTCAATCTGTAGATGCCAGTGCCCTACGTCGTGCCAGCTTCCCAGTTTATAACCAACCGACTTGTACACGCCGACGGGCTTAAATCCAACCGCCTCGTGCAGTCCGACGCTCGCCGCATTGGGCAATGCGATACCCGCGTATAGGTTATAGAATCCTTGCAGCCGCAAAATCTGGAACAGCGCGGCATACAGCGCGCGCCCGATTCCCCGGCGGCGGGCCTGCGGATGGACATAAACCGACACGTCCGCTGACCACTGGTAAGCAGCGCGGGAGCGGTGTTTGCTGGCGTAAGCATACCCAAGAATTGTTCCCTGCTCTTCGCAGACGATCCAGGGCAGATCATTCAGGGTATCGGTGATCCGCCGCCGCATCTCGTCGAGGGCCGGAACATCGGTTTCAAACGAGATCGCCGTCTCGCGAACAACGGGTTCATAAATGGCTAAAATCTGCGCGGCATCACGTTCATTGGCCAGGCGAATGTTCATGGGTCCTATCCCTCCGGTCTATTGACATTGTTCAATTTATCACGAGTTGCTGCCCGGAAGATCAGGTAAATCATCTGATGATTTGCACAATGCCTTTGGGCGATTTGCCCAATCAGTCCCTTGATAGACTCAAATTGGAGAGCAAGCCTGTTCCTCCAAACCTGATGCCTCAGGGAACAAAACTGTGGCCCCACGACGAGGAGCCGCCTGCCAACTATCGTCTACCGGGGTTCCAGAGCTTGATATGAAAAAGGATACACCCGAGGGGATGAAAATGAGGAGGCGGCCTGAGGTACCTGACCCGTTTCGTTCGGTCACGAGGCCCATGAACCGTAGGGGCTGGGCTAAGCGCAGCCGCCCTGCCCGTCTTTTTTGGGGTCTCCTACCGTGACCCTATCATTTTGCTAAAGAGCCGTAGCGGTCGGCGGGCTTCGGATGCCCGCTCCAACTCATTTTCAGGAGAGCTAGTCATGGCGGGCGCGCCGCCACAAGGGGATGAAAATTTTCTCGCCTTTTCTCTCTTGTTTTTCTTTGCGTTCTTAGCGAGTTCCGCGAAATTCAATGGAATAAACGGACTTTTCCCCCCTCTCCAGCGCAGTCTGGAGAGGGGCGGGGGTGAGGTGGGCGCTCGCGGTTCACAACGCTCATGAGCACTCTAAAGACTTTCACTGATTCACTTTTGCGCTCTTTGCGGTGAGATTGTTTTTTCTATTTTCACAGGAGCATGTGATGCGCTTTTCACGCTCAATCTTCGCCGCCAAAAGTCTTGACACGAATAGAACATCCGTGCTATAATGGATAGGTGCGTCGCCGCTCTGCCTGTTGCTTTTTCTGCGCCAGGGCCAAAGTTAGTAAATGGTTAGGACAACCCCCCAAAAAACAGTGAGGCGCGGATCGTCACGAGAAGAAAGTGGCCCGAAGTGAGTAACTTATGAGAATTTCCGGCTACTGTAAGATGCTCGTAAATATGGCTAGTTATCATAAAGGGCTCCACTAATCAATTTTGGCCCCTTTTTGGATCATTTTCGGGCTATTTGTTGAATTTCCTCGTCATCGAAAGTGCGTAACAGCCTCTAGCGCGGCCCGCTGTTTCAGCGCGGCAAGTGCTTCCGGGGTAGCAATGCGCCGCAGCGCCTGAGCTGCCGTCCAACGCACATGTTCATCCGGATCTCCCAGCACGCCGATCAGGCCGGGAACCGCCGCCGATAACCCGATCATGCCCAGCGCCCACGCGGCTCGCCAGCGCACCGCCCAGTCCGGATCGTGCAACATGCCTAACAGCGGTGTGGTAGTCGTTGCATCCCCAATTCTGCCGAGCGCTTCACAGGCAACTATCCGCACCAGGCGATCCTCGCTGTGCAGCGCGGTCAGCAGTCCGGGAATGGCATTGGGGTCCATACAATCTCCTCAGTCCACAGAATCGGTTGGTAACGACATCGCCCTACCGTTTTGCACGGTGCGGCTATAATGATCGTACCATTCTCTCAACGGCAAGGATAGAACCAGCATGACCCATTTTTCTGCTCCTCGGATTCCTGTGACAGTGGGTGCAGCCGTGCGGCGCGATGATACGATTCTCTTTGTGCGCGGCACCTATGGCGATTTTAAAAACGTCTGGACTCTGCCATCTGGCTTTGTGGACCCCGGCGAGATGCCGGAGATCGCCGCCGCCCGCGAGGTGTTGGAAGAAGGGGGCATTGTCTGCGCTGTCGAGGGAGTGATCAACCTGACCACGATTATCTGGCGAGACGCGCCGATGCTTTATCTCGTCTTCCTGGCGAATTATATCTCCGGTGAACCCACCCCGGATCGCATCGAGACGGATGGCGCGCTCTTTCTGTCTCTGGACGATCTGAACGGGGATCGTGTGATCGACGGTCAGAATGCATTCCTGGCGCGTCTCGTCCTGACGGGTCAGGCCAAGGTTCTCCTGCCCACCGAGAGCCGCCGCTGGAATGACATGTATCGCACCTCCTGGGCATAGATCGCCGCAGCGATCACACAAGGTGCAGGAAACGGCTGTACGCGCGGTCCCATGCGTCCGATGGTTGTGGTTCATACCGCTTCAACTGGGATGATCGCCGGACCACCTCGCGCCCAGCAGCAAGTGATGGCAGGTGTTGGGTAGCGATGGCCTGCACCATAATGTTACCCATCGTGGTGGCCTCGCTTGGCCCGGCAATAACCGTCCGGCTGGTCGCATCCGCCGTCATCTGGCACAGCAGTTCGTTACGAGCGCCGCCGCCAACAATGTGAATGATGTCAATCGAATATCCAACAACCTCTTCCAGTTGTTGCAGCGTCTGTCGATACTTGAGAGCCAGGCTCTCAAAGATACAGCGTAACAGGCCCCCCTTATCGCCTGGAACAGATTGCCCCGTGTCGCGTAACAATTGCTGGATTCGGGCAGGCATATCTCCCGGCGTGCGCAAATAGACATTGTTAGGATGCGGGTCAATCAGCGGTCCAAAGGCGGGAGCCTGCGCGGCCATCTCTACCAGTTGCGCCGGGGTGTATGTGGCACCCTCCACCGCCCAGGCATCCTGGCACGCCTGCACCAGCCACATGCCCAGAATATTTTTGAGTAGCCGGAAGGTGCCTTCCGCCCCACCCTCGTTCGTGAAATTGTATTTGAGGCTCGCTGAGGAAAGATTCGGGGATCGCACTTCTGTGCCCATCAGAGACCATGTGCCAGAACTGATATAGGCAAAGCGCTCTCCTTCCGCGGGAACCGCCGCCACTGCCGAAGCAGTATCATGGCTGGCCACCGCCACCACGGGTGTGCCCTGCATCTCGGAAAAGCGGGTCGTCGGGAGTTGCAGCGGTCCGAGCACGGTGCCCGGCGGCACCACTGGGGGGAATATCCGGCTTGGAATATGCAGCCTGTCCAGGATATCCGTCGCCCAGCCGTGCGCCCCGTAACACTGCGTACAGGTGGCACTGGTCCATTCGACCACCGCTTTTCCGGTGAGCCAGTAATTCAACAGATCGGCTATTGTCAGGAACGTTGACGCACGGTGCAGACTGGATGCTCCCGCCAGCACCAGCGAATACAACTGGTAGAGCGTGTTGATCTGCATGAATTGGATCCCGGTGCGTTGGTACAGTTCGTGCCGCGATACGATCTCAAAAACCTGCTCCATTACCCCGTTGGTGCGGGAATCCCGGTTATGTACCGGGTTATCAAGCAGATTTCCCCGTTCATCGAGCAGCGCGAAATCAACCGCCCAGGTATCCAGCCCTATGCTTTCCACAGGGTTAGCCCCGTGTAATCCCGCCAGGATCCCGTCCCACAGATACAAAATGTCCCAGTATAAGGTGTCTTTTACCGGGACGGACTTATTGGGAAAGCGGTGGAGTGTTTTGAGCTGAAGGCGCTCATCGGCCAATGTGCCAATACTGACACGCCCTTCCGAGGTGCCAATGTCGAATGCCAGAAAGTCAGGCATGGCGTTTCTTCTCCATAACGGGTGAACATGAATCTGCCGGATTCCTCACTGTAAGTTGGCAATACGCCCTCTGCACAGTCCTTTGTGCAGACCCATTATATGAAGTTGTTTCCGAATAAAAAAGATCGTTCTTAATATCTATCCGTAAATTCGTTTCTGTAGGGGCGCTGCTTTGCGTGCGGCGAAGCCGCTAAGCCGCTGCGCCCGACAACCTACGGATAGGTTATTAGTGCTTCATCTGCAAATCGTGAAATGATCGCGTAGGATTAGCCGCCCCGACCTTCGCCCGGAATCCACCAGATCACCTAGCCAAAAATCCACCATCCGGCTGATGTTTGCAGGCGTATTTGTCGCTAGTGTTAATCTAGCTACAAAAACAAGTGGAGAACACGAATCATGGAAGAAGATCGTATACCTGTCGAACGCCGGGAAGCCGTCGTGGTGACGGAAGAGCCTGTACCTGTCTTGCGCCGCCGTCAGCGCGTGATCCGCGATACGGGGGCCGAACAGCGCCTCTTTACCATGAAAGTTATCAATATCATCATGCTCTTGTTCGGGATTTTAGAAGCGCTCATCGGCTTTCGCATCGTCCTGAAGCTGATCGGCGCGAATCCCGACAATGGGTTTGCCAACTTTGTCTACGATGTGACCGGGGTCTTTTTGAAGCCGTTCGCGGGGCTTCTCACCAGCCCGGTCGTCGGGGACGGGATACTGGAATGGTACTCCCTGATTGCGATGTTTATCTATGCGTTCCTGGCCTTTGTGATCGCGCGGCTGCTGTGGGTGGTGCTTTATACACCGGGTCGCCGTGTCGTCCAGACCGTCGAGGAAAAGGTCGACTGACTGTGATACAGAAAGGTGGGGCGAGATATCCCGCCCCACCCCATTCGATTACTGCACGACCCCACTGGGCAGCGGCGCGCCATTCCACACCGCGTCCATGTTCGGCCCCATCGATGATTTCTCAACCCACAACAGCTTGCATTCCCACACAATCTTGTGACTCCCCACAGCTAAAGCTGGGGGCTTCTACCGGGTCAAGCCGGAAGCTCGCTAGTCCACGAGCCAGAATATTTAAGGCAGCGTTTAAATCGCGGTCTAGGCGCAGGCCGCAGTGCGGACAGTCGTGGATGCGCACACTCAAGTCTTTGGGAACAGTCGCGCCACAGCCGGAGCACAGTTGGGTCGTGCCTCTAGGGTTGACGCGCAGCACAGCACGCCCGGCACTCGCAGCCTTGTACGTGACGAACTGCACGAATTGAGCCCAGGCCACATCCGCCATATTCCGGTTGAGGACCCGCTTGCCCTGAGACTGCATCGCCACAAGGTCCAGGTCTTCGAAAACCAGCACTTGATAGGCGTCCACCAACTGGCGCGACGCCTGATGAGCAAAGTTCGTTCGTCTGTTCGCGGCACGGCGGTAGGCATGATGGAGCGCGCGCAGGACGCTGCGTCGCGCCGGGCTGTTGGTGGCATACCGTTCTTTTTGGCGCTGCAAGCGGGCGATGTCCGCCGCGTCCTGTTTCATCCAGCGCTGGCGCTTGATCTCCCCGTCCGACAGGGTGGCGAACGTCTTCAATCCGAGGTCAATGCCCACCACGTGATCGGCCAGGGAGGGGGAGGCACAGAAAGAGGAGACCAGTTGCCGACCGTATCGCGGCGGATGGTGACCGTTTTAATGGTTCCTTCAACCGGACGGTGCACTTTCACCCGCACCTGACCGATTTTGGACAGCAAGAGCCGTTCGCCGTCCAGCTCGAACACCGTTCCCATACTGGGGATAGGTGACGCTGTCGTACCAGTTGCGTCCCTTAAAACGGGGGTAGCCCGGCGTCTCCCCCGCTTTGACGCGGCGGAAGAAAGCTTGAAAAGCGAGGTCAACGCGCTTGCAGGCGTCTTGCAGACTTTGCGAAAAGGCGTAGTTGAGGAAGGGTTGTTCAGTTTTCCAACCCGGGATCAGGTTGATGGTATCAAAACAGCTAAGGGTTTCGTGGTTCATCTCCCAGGCCTCGCGGCGTACCTCCAGGGTCGTGTTGTACACCCAGCGACAGGCGTCCAACGCGCGCAGCAACGCACTCCGCTGGGCCGCCGTGGGCAGCAGTCGATACTTGAAAGTCCGGGTAAGCATCAGCCCTCCCAACAGCACCCCCCACCGAAACTTGCGTCTTGCTGAGGTACGTCCAGGCGGTAGGGTGCGCTGGACGCAAGCAGACCCTTCCTATCCTACCTCATCTTTCTTTCCAATTACAAAAGGCACGCCTTCTATCCTCACCGCTAAAACTGGAGGTTTTACGGCGCTTTCTCGATAATAATACGCGCCATGGCAGAACTCCATTCTATGTAGGCCACACAGGGAGGGCGGGGCAGCTGTGAGGGAGCAATCTCCACTTTCATTCTACATGGGATCGCCTGTATTTACGGGTAAATGGCAGAGGTATAGGCCGGGACAGGAGCCGCCCTACCCCGGCATGCGATCAGTGGAAAATCCTAATACGTATAGAATCCCCGGCCCGACTTGCGCCCCAAATAGCCCGCCGCCACCATCTTTTTGAGCAGGGGACAGGGGCGGTACTTCGGATCGCCCAGGCCCTCATGCAGCACATCCAGCACATTGAGCACCACGTCCAGCCCGATAAAATCGGCCAGCGTAAGCGGCCCCATAGGGTGATTCATGCCGAGCTTCATCACCGTGTCAATGGCTTCGACCGTGCCGACACCTTCCATCAGGGCGTAGATCGCCTCGTTGAGCATGGGAATAAGGATGCGATTGGCGATAAAACCGGGATAGTCGGCAGCTTCGACAGGCGTTTTGCCCAGCGCTGTGCAGAGCGCCATGATCGTATCGAGCGTTTCCTGGCTGGTCGCCAACCCTCGGATCACTTCGATCAACTGCATGAGCGGCACAGGATTTATGAAGTGCATGCCGATCACCTTGTCGGCGCGTTTCGTCGCGGCGGCAATCTCCGTGATCGAAATGGAGGATGTGTTGGTCGCCAGAATGGTCGCCGGGCGAGTCATTTCGTCCAGCCGGACAAACAACTCTTTTTTGGCAGCGGCATTTTCGATGATCGCCTCGATCACCAGATCACAGTCGCGCACAGCTTCCAGTTCGCTACTGGTGCGGATATTCTCTTGCCCCGCCCGGCGCTGATCATCGGTCAGTTTGCCTTTGCTGTGCAGCTTGTCGATGCTGGTTGCTATCATGCTGCGCGCGCGTTCCAGCACGCCCGGCGCAACATCGACCAGACTCACCTGGTGACCGTAGGTAGCGCACACTTGGGCGATGCCGTTGCCCATCGTGCCCGCACCGATCACACCAATTTGTTTGATGTCGTCCATAAAAGATCCTCTTAAACTTTTGGGGTTAACTATTCAGGCTTCGGCTCCGCCTGGCTGGGCGGCGTACTGCTCTTGGCGCGATCCTCGGCTATCATGGCGCGGGCGGCCTCCAGATCGTTGACCATGTGCAGTCTGACCGTTTTTTGCCCATAAACGCGGCGGTAAATACTGACGACTTCGTCCATAAAGGTAGGTGATCCGACCATCACCATCAGGCCGCTGTTGGGATGGACATAGGGCGGTGAACTGGCGATCTTCGGCAGTTGGGTGATTGCACCCGGCGGCAGGCGTGTCCCCCGAAAATCCGCGATCACATCAACACGGTGATTGACGCTGTCCAAAAAATCCTTTTCAACGGGCAGGTTATCCTGCAAGTCTTTCCACGTCCAGCCCTCCAGGTAGGTGACACGCATCGCCGTTTTTTCGTCATTGTCCCATTCTGTGTTGATATGTGGCATAGCTGCTGCTCCTCCTTGTGCAATGAAATGCCCCCCTGACTTTACAGAGTCATTTTACACCGCTTTTATCTGAAAGGGACAATGCTTATGCATCAAAGGCGCTTACAGACACGCCTTCTCCCCTCTCCATGCGTGCGGACGCCGCCATGCCGCGCCGCCAATGTTACGGGCAGACGATCTTCGCCATTTCCTCAACCAGCGGGTTTCCTGCGTAGGCTCCCCGGTATTCTTCGGGCAGCAGCGCCGCCATCGCGCACATGATCCGCTCGGTATACGCGTCCAGTTGATCGCCTTTGGCGCGGCCTTCCGGCAGTCGGAACGGCTTGCCGACCCGCACCTCAACGCGAGGACGCAGCCGCTTGCCGATCTTCTCCGTGCCCCACACGACCATCGGCACAATCGGCACGTTGGCGCGGGTGGCGACGAATGCCGCGCCGCTGGTCCCTTTGAGCAGGCCGCCCGTCTTGCTGCGCGTACCTTCTGCGGCAATCCCCACCGGGACACCGTGTTCCAGCACCTTGAGCGCGCCTTTGATCGCGTCCCGATCCGCCGAGAATTGCGTCACCCAAATCAGCGCGCCCAATTGGAAGAACCACTGCCGCCATGTTCCCTTGTATTTCCGTGCGGCGAGTCCCACCGATCCAAACGGCAGTTGGATAATATGGGCCGGGATATCAAAAAAGCTCAGGTGGTTGATCACAATCACGAACGGCGGCTCCGGGAAATTCTCTTTGCCCTCCGCGTGATAGCGGCTGGTGGCAAACATCAGCAGCCGGGCCAGCGGCACGAAATACCGTTTCTGCTGCGTGGCGGGCCAGTCTGGCGGGATAACGGGAGGAACAGTCTTAGGCATAGGGTTCTCCTCTGAACAGAGAAAAAAATAAATCTCACCACAAAGGGTTGCGATTAATCCGTTTTTCCTTTGCGCTCTTTACGTTTCTCTATTTTCCGAGGAGCGCGGAAAGCAAACGGCAAACGGAACGTTTATACTTAAAAATACACCAACACCATCGCCGCCAAAAGGAAACGCCTTGTGTCTAATCTGTTGCGACTGCTAGGATCGCTGATCGGCCTCCTGAGTTTTGTGATGACTGCTGTGCTCGCCCTTGTGCCCGGCGACAGCACGCCGCCGAGTGTGATTGTCTATAAGTCAGGCCACGACGGCTCCCTGCAGATCTACCGGATGCTGCCCGATGGCCGCGGTCAACAGCCGCTCACCAGCGGCAAAGCCAACAATTCGGTATCCAAAGTGGTCGCCGGATGGGCAGTGGATCACCTTTGCTTCGCTGCGCACAGGCGATCAGGAAATTTTCCGCATGCACCCCGACGGCAGCGGCCAGCAGCCCCTGACCACCGATAACGATTTTCCCGACAAAGATCCCTTCTGGTCCCCGGATGGGCACTGGATCGCCTTCATCTCGGTTCAGGCTGGCAACCAGGAAATTTACCGCATGCGCCCCGATGGCAGCGGCAAGCTGCGCCTCACCAGCAGCCCGGGTGATGATTGGGAACCGCAGTGGTCGCCGGACGGGCAGTGGATCGCCTTTGCCTCAAGCCGGGATGGCAACCAGGAAATCTACCGGATGCGCGCCGACGGAACCGGGCAGCAGCGGCTAACCGATACGCCGGGCATCGATGACTTGCCCCATTGGTCCCCCGACGGTCTGTGGATTTATTACAGCTCCCTGCGCGATCGCAGCAGTTGGGGCAGTTACCGCATGCGGCCCGATGGAACCGAGCAGCAGCGCCTCACGACCAATCCCACCCCCGTCGAAGGCGCTCAGTTATCGCCGGACGGGCAATGGATTGTTTTCGAGTTGTATCGGGATGGCAATCCGGATATCTACCGCAGGCGGCCCGATGGAACAACCCGGCAGCGCCTCACGACCAACCCCGGCGAAGATGCGGCTCCCCAGTGGTCCCCTCCCCTGCATCGCTCCTGGCATCCCTGGGTTCTGCTCGTGTCCGCTGCCTCCCTGCTTGCCGCCGCCCTCCTGCTTCTCCCGCGTTTTACTCGCCGTTCCGGGGGAATCTAGCTCATGCTCACGCTCCTGCGATTAGCCGCCGCGTTGTTCGGCCTCCTCGGACTTGCCATGACCGCCGTAGCTGCCCTGGTCCCAGGTGATCAGACACCGCCCAGTGCCTGGATCGTCTTTGTGTCCAATCGCACCGGGAATGCGGAAATCTACCGGATGCGGTTTGATGGAAATCTCCGTCAACCCTTAACCTCGAACTCGGTCCTGGACATTTCGCCCGCCTACTCCCCCGATGGAAGGTGGATAGCCTTTGTCTCAGATCGCGATGGCAGGATGGAGCTGTACCGCATGCGGCCCGATGGCACCGGCCAGCAGCGCCTGACACATGGCCTTAGTGATAAATTGTCGCCTCACTGGTCTCCCGACGGTCAGTGGATCGTTTTCACCTCTTTTCGCGGCGGCAGCTACGAGATTGACCGCATCCGTGCTCACGGCTCGGATCAGCAGCACCTCACGGACAGCCCGCAGAATGATACCGACCCGCAGTGGTCCTCAGACGGGCAGTGGATCACCTTTGTCTCGGCGGTTGCTGAGGATCACCTTGGGGTTTACCGCATGCGGTCCGATGGCACCGATCAGCAAAATGTGATCCCCAGGCCGTTGCGCGGGGTGAATTTC
Source organism: uncultured Chloroflexia bacterium (assembly GCA_963753545.1). Lineage (GTDB taxonomy): Bacteria > Chloroflexota > Anaerolineae > Aggregatilineales > Aggregatilineaceae > CAVWCQ01. The sequence continues at coordinate 676,167 of CAVWCQ010000008.1, read as the reverse complement.
CGCTGGTCGCCCGACGGGAACTGGATCATCTTTGTCTCGAACATCGACGGCACGTATGAAATCGACCGGATGCAGGCTGATGGAACCGATCAGCGAATTTTGACGGGTAACTTGGGCGATAACTGGAATCCGCGCTGGTCTCCGGATGGGCAGTGGATTGCCTTTCTCTCGAACCGGTCTGATGCGCTGGGGGATATCTTCCGCATGCGGCCCGATGGCACCGATCAACAAAACCTGACTCCAGGGTTGGGAGCCGAGGGCAATTTTCAATGGTCCCCCGATGGGTACTGGATCGCCTTCCTGAGAGACCACAGTGGAGGTTATGAAATGTACCGGATGCGGACGGACGGAACCGGCCAACAGAGTCTGCACGCCTATGCCGATGGCCTGCCCCAGTGGTCCCCTCCCCTGCATCGCTCCTGGCACCCCTGGGTTCTGATCGTGTCCGCTGCCTCCCTGCTTGCCGCCGCCCTGTTCGCCCCCACCATAAAACTCCTCCTCGCCTGAAGCGCATTTTGAAAATCCGGTTGGGTAGAATTGGAGTTGCTGAGACCCAAACCACACAACAGGACAGTATCCTTTTTCATATCAAGCTCTAATCAGCCGACTCCGTGCGAGTGACGCCCGATTCTGAATCGACCATTGTGGCTTCCGAAATATGGAATGGGCCGCCTGCCGTGATCAGTCCCCAGAATACGCCGTATACGGCAAAGATCGCTGCGCCAACAACAGCCAGTGTCATTGGCGACCTGCCCGCTTGCAGCGCAAGCCCGAAGAGCAGTGTTGAGATCCCCGATCCGAATGTGCCAAGCCCGCCATTGACGGACAATACCCGCCCCCGCAGCCGATCAGGTGTCGTGATCTGGAGCAGTAAGCTGCTCACCGCCCAGACCACTCCGCCGCCGAAATGCGCAAGAATCAGGGCGAAGAATGCCAGCCACAAGGTATCGTTCCGACCGGCATAGGCGACGATCAGGTAGCCAATGGCGGCCAACAAAAATGACAGCCAGATCGCATTGCGCAGCTTCCTGATGTCGTTTCCGGCAACGGCGGGCACCAGAAACGGGCCGATCAGCGCACCCAGCCCCCGTCCGGCGTAAAGAATCCCGATTCCCGCATCGCCCGCGTGGAAAACCTGTGTTCCCAACACACTCAGTAGAACCACGACCCCAACTCCAAAACCCCAACCCAACTCGATTCCCACCAGCGCCAGTGACGGCAGATATTCGCGCAGATAGCGCACCCCCTCGATGAAATCCTTGACCGGAGTCATCTGTTTGTTGGTCGTCTTCGGACTCGGCACCTCGATCAGCGCGATCAGGCCAGCAGCAATCAGGAACGACAGGGCGTTGATGACAAACGCCGTGTCGCGGCCCAAAAGTGTCGAGACAATCCCGCCCAACGCTGAACCGACCATCACCATGATTCCCCAGGATGCGCCGCCCAGCGCATTGGCGGAAAACAACTCGCCGCGCGTCACAATGTTGGGGATACTGGCTGAACTCGCCGGGTTGAAGAATGAGGCTGAGACGACCAGCAAAATACTGGCGACGTATAGCAGCCAGACCATATCTTCCGTTTTGACGAGGATGAACAGTAGGGCGACCACTGCCGAGAAAAGATTCGCGAGGATCATCAGCATACGCCGGTCAAAACGATCCACCACTGGCCCGGCGATGGGGATCAGGAAGAACATCGGGACTGTGCTTGCCAGCAGAACAAAGCTCGCTCCGAGACCGCTGCGCGTAAGCTGCAAGACCAGACCCAGTACGGCTACATTGTTGAACCAGTCGCCCGCCGCCGAGATAAGCTGTGCTGTCCACAGCGTCCGAAAGCGTGGATTCTGTTTGAGAAGCTGCCAGTAGCCAACAGGCCGATCTGGATCATAAGCTGGATGATGCGCTACAGACATAAGCTCTTGGCTTCCATTTATCACCCATAACACGCTGTATTAAACCGATACTCGTGCTCCAATTTAGTTTCAACTCCCGATTTTATCCGACAGGACCTGCCCTAATTTTCAAATGCGCTCAAATCCGATCATCGCAATCGGCACACAGAATTGTAGGGGCAGTGGCTAAGCGCAGCCGCGCAGCCGCCCTGCCCGCGTTCGCCCCTCTCCAGCTACGCGAGCTTCGCTCGCACCTGGAGAGGTAATGCTGAATGTCAAGGGGAAGCTGAATGCCGCTTTTGCATTCAGCGGGGGTGAGGTATGGAACCCCAGCCCTCGTTCCGACGTCTTAGACTCTATAGAGAGAATCTTAGCGTAAAGGAGCGGATTTCATGCGGAGACTATTTTTCCTGTGGGTTGCGATTCTCGTGTCACCCCTGTTCGCCGCTGGAACACACCCGGTTCAAGCTGGCGGTGATCCTGGCGGTGCGCCGTGTGTTACCCCTGGCGAATCACAGGCATTCCCCTACACAGTGGAAACAAGCAGCGGTCTGATCGAATGCATCACCGTCGAGACGGTCACGGCGACGTTTTCCAACACCGTCCCGGTCAGTGTCGATCTACACATCAGCGGGCAGCGCTGGCAGCAGATGGATCGGTATCAGATTCAGATCGAGCAGTGGCGCGAGGGCAACGATATCTATATCGCCATCTACCGCGCACTCACCCAGAATAACGCGCCCGGTACGTCCCTCGCCGCGCCCTATACCACCACTGTCCGCCTGGATGATCAATTTGAGCCGGGATCGGTCCAGGTCCACGTCAACCAGTATACGGTCGAGATTGCCGTCCCCAACGCACCGCCGCCCGGCGTGGACATGCCGCCCAATGAGCCGTACCCGCCCAGCGATCATTTCACGCGCAGTTATGTCAGCGTGGATGATGTGGAGGTCCTGCCGCAGTCCCGCCGCCCGATTCTGCATGTGACGGGCACCGAATACGCTTGCCCCGCCGCTCCGCTTCAGGTCGATCAGCGCCGCGAAGATGATTGGCTGTTCGTGGAAATCTATCGCCTGCAAGACCCATCCTGTCTTGCCCAGCGGAGCCGTTTTGATGAATATGTCGAGCTGGAATGGGATTTGTACAGCGGCTCCTATGTGGTCCAGGTCAACGATTTTATCACGACGCTCGATCTGCCTGTTCCTCATCCGCGCCCGGAATTTACCCGTGTCTACGCGACCATTGAGTACGCGGAGGTGCTGGCCTCACCCACCTATCCCACCAATCTGACTCTGCACGTCACCGGAACCTATAGCCAAAGCTGCCAGGGAACGCTCCAGATCGATCAGATTCTCAGCGGGAGTTGGTTGACTGTGGAAATTTACCAGGTTGTCAATCCGGCAATGATGTGCCCGGAAAGGCTCGTGCGCCTGGACGAATATATCCCGCTCAAGGGCTATTTTAACGGCTGGCCTATCACCATCCAGGTCAACGGTTATATCGTGACCTATCCCTATTTCCCGCCGCCGCCCGTTGATCCGCTGCCCCCCATCCCCTACGATTGAGGTCTGCCCGCGCTCCTAAACAAAAACAGGCCCTGCTCATAGGGCCTGTTCGCGGTTCGTTGTTATGTTGGTTGTCAGGGGTTGCTGCTACGCCACTCCAAGCTGGCGCATCATATCGTCGGGATCCCGCTCTGACCACGATTCAACGATCATCCCATCAGCGATCCGATCTGTGATCTGGACTTGCACTTCGGCACGCCGCCCGGTTGCTGGGATGTCCATCAGCGGCCCGGTATGAGTTCCCCGGAAGGTGACCCAGGTATAGACGAGATCATCCTCGACTTCCTGGCGGTCAATGGTCGCCTTCACATCGGGAAATGCCTGGAGGAAAGCCGACGTGAACATTTTGCTGCCTTCCGGCCCAGGAGGGAATTGATCAGCCATCGGCCCCTGAGGAACCAGATCGGGGGCAACGAGGCGATCCGCCGTGCTCATATCCTGCCGGTTCCACATACCTTCAATAAACTCGCGGGAAATGGTCTTGTTCTTCTCGGAAATCATGGTGAACGGCTCCTTGTGCAACTGGATCTCCGACGATAAGAACAATATTATCATAAAAATGGAAAATAAAGATGAGAGAATAGTTGGAAGCCCCTATGCTTGGGGTATTTGCAGCGTGGTCGGACCTCACTTTTTTCCGATCTGCTCGTGAACGTATGCCAACGCCTCATCAATTTCCTCAAAAACAGCAACAGAGACGTTCCCATAGACATCGCTGTTCATTCCCTGCATCGCCAGTTTAACCGCAGGATTATTCGTGATGACGATGGATCCACGTTCGTTAGTAGGGGTCGCATTCGTCCGGCTGATGTTTGCGCCTTCCATGATCCTTGCAGACTCACCGCTGATTGGCGCACGTCCCATATAGCATACACAGGCTCGCTTTGTTCGCTGAGCAGCCTGGCACTTGCTTCAAAAGCCTGTTGTGCCTCTTTATGAGGGTCGAAATCAGCGTGGAATTGGATCAGAATGACAGGCTCGCCCACTAACTTTTTGATAGAGTATGACATGTAATCCTCCTTCAAGAAGAATTGCAGATAATCACACTCTAGCAAGGATTCTCTGGGCGGTCAATCTGCTTTCCCCATCCACACCAGCGTTTCCCCTGCCGCCCGTGCCTCGATCGGACCTTTCGCCAGCGCCGCCTCCAATGCCCGCAGCCCTGCCTCATACTCATCCGCCGTGATCAGGTGCAGCATGGAATACCCTTTCTTACGGGCCAGTTCCAAAAATAGATCTCCAAGCAGAACGGGCTGGTTTTCATAGAGCACCGCTGTCTTGAGGAAGCGCAGCCTGCCCCCTTCCCCCGCGCGAATAATCACGTCGATATCTGGGTAGCGCGCCCGATCCACAGCGGCGGTTCCGGGGAAAAAGCGCACAATAGGCCGCCGCCCGATCTGATCGTGCGACTGCGTGGCGATGCACAACTTGCCGCCGGGACGCAACACGCGGGTTATCTCGCGAAACATCGCGCCAATATCGGGCACATGATGGATCACGTCGGTCATGTAAGCGAAATCGAAGGATGCGCTGTCAAACGGGATGTGCGCCGCATCTCCCTGCTGGAAGTCTACCGCCGAATTTTTCGCCCGCGCCTTGTCGAGCATCCCTGCTGACGGCTCCACACCGCTCACGCGCGCCCCGCTGATCCGCTGCAAGATATCCGTGTGGTTGCCCGTCCCGCAGCCGATATCGAGAATACACGTCACCGGGCCAATCTCGACTTCCGCAAAGAACTGGTTGAGCAGATCGACGTCTGCCGCGCGCACGTCGTCATAAATTCGACTGATAGCATCATAATTCACTTTGGTCATAATATCCCCCGTACGTAGCAAACTTGCCGCCATTCTAAAATCGAAACACAATGTCCAATAGGGCCATGTGGAACCATCGCATTACGCTTCTCCTGAGCCTCAAGGGTTTCCAAGATATACATGATAAAGTTGTTGTTGCCAGCCGGGAGGCATGCTGTGAGCAAACTGGTTGAAACGGAAGTCAAAATTTATACGCCGGATCACGAGACGATTCGGGCCAAACTGGAAGCGGTCGGGGCGAAACTGGAGTCGCCCCGCGTCTATGAACGCAATGTGCGTTATGAAAATCAGGATGAGACGCTGACAGGGCAGGGAATCGTGGTGCGGCTGCGCCAGGATACGCGCGTCCGCCTGACCTATAAAGCGCCGCCGGGCCAGGATATCGCGCAGACATCGGGCGTCCTGACGCGCTTTGAAGCGGAAGTGACCGTCGATAACTTCGAGACGATGGACCTGATCCTGGGGCGGCTGGGCTATCATCCCCACGTCGTCTATGAAAAATACCGCACGACCTACACGCTGGGAGAGACCGAGATCGTCCTCGATGAAATGCCCTACGGTTACTTTATCGAGGTGGAAGGCCCAGCCCCGGCGATTGAATCCGCCCTGGAACGGCTGGACCTGCTGGATCGCCCGCGCATCATGAGCAGTTATATGGACCTCTTTACCAGGGTGAAGGGGGCGCTAGGATTGACAGTACACGATCTGACCTTTGCCAATTTCGAAGGCGTGACCGTGCCGCCATCTGTTTTTGCCCCATAACCCGCAGCGGCGATATCATTACTGCAACTTTGAGCTGCCGGGCTTTTCACTGGGAGGATTAATTGTGACCGATCAAATATTCCGCCGGAGCAGCGGCGTTTTGCTGCATCCCACGTCGCTGCCGGGTCCGTATGGTGCTGGCGACCTGGGTGAGTGGGCCTACCGTTTTGTCGATATTCTCGCGGCGGCCAAACAAACCCTGTGGCAGGTGCTCCCCCTGGGTCCAACCGGGTTTGGCGAGTCGCCCTACCAGAGCCTATCGTCTTTCGCGGGCAACACGAATCTGATCAGCCTGGGCGAACTGTTAAAGGTCGGCTGGCTAAATGAGGACGATCTGGCCGATCTGCCGCCGTTCTCCGAGCGTAAAGTCGATTATCAGGCCGTGATGTTGCACCACGACGAACTGCTCTCGGTGGCCTATGACCGCTTCGAGGGTCTGTCCGATCCCGCGCCGCGCCAGGAATTTGAGACATGGTGCGCGCGCAACGCCTATTGGCTGGACGATTTTGCCCTCTACGTCGCGCTCAAGGAAATGCACGGCCTCCAGACCTGGACCGTCTGGCCCCAGGAAGAAGCCTTCCGCAACCCGACCGTTTTGGAAGCGGCGAACGGCATTCACGCCAGCCGCATCGCGGAACACCGCTTCCGCCAGTGGGTGTTTGACTGGCAGTGGCAGGCGCTTAAAGCCTATGCCAACGGTAAGGGCATCCGCATCATTGGCGACGTGCCGATCTTCACCGCGCACGACAGCAGCGACGTGTGGGCCAACCCGGACCTGTTCTTCCTGGACTCCTACGGCAATCCGCCCATCGTGACAGGAGTCCCGCCGGACAGTTTTAATCCCACAGGCGGGCAGCGCTGGGGCCACCCGGTCTACCGCTGGACGGACGTCGAGCCGCGCCCCGGCAAGACGATCAAGGAAAAACTGTACGACTGGTGGGTCAGCCGCATCCGCAAAACTCTCGAAATGGTCGATATTGTGCGCATCGATCACTTCCGCGCCTTCTATGACTATTTTGAAGTCCCCGCCAGCGATCAGGTGACGACGCGCGCCGGGCGCTGGGTTCCCGGCCCGCAGAAGGAATTTTTCGACGCGGTGCGCGCCGCGCTGGGTGACGATCTGCCGATCATTGCCGAAGACCTGGGCGACCGCATGGAGAAGCCGATCCAGCTTCGTTTGCAGTTGGGTCTGCCCGGCATGGCAATTCTGCAATTCGCCTTCAGCGGCACGGAGGCCGAGCAGGAGCGCTTCCGCCCGGATCGCATCCCGCAGGACACGGTGGTTTATACGGGTACGCACGATAACAATACGTCGCTGGGTTGGTGGCGCTCCGAGGCCAGCGATCACGCGCGGCGGTCCTTCCTGCGCTATCTGGGCGTCGATCACGTCGCTGAGCCGAACTGGGAAATGATCCGGTTGGGCATGCAGTCACCCGCGCACAGCTTCCTGGTCCCGATGCAGGATATTCTTGGGCTGGGAGCCAGCGCGCGTTTGAATCGGCCCGGCGTGCCATCCGGCAACTGGCGCTGGCGCTGCACGGCAAAGGAACTGGAGTCCGCACCCTGGGATCGGCTACGGAAGCTAACCGAGCCGAACACGGGTGTAAAGACAAACCAATTTCAGGGAGAACGGGGAGGGGCGATCCAGGCAGCCTGGGTCGCCCTACGCTTCACTTTCAGGAACATCTACTTTCCCGAATTTCGCCTTATCATTCCATGATAAGATTTTCATAGTGTCTCATAAGTTCAGTTCGGGCCACTTTCCACGATGTCTTGGTTCATCTTCGTCTAGATAATCTTCGATTGCTCCTTTGCCCTCTATCTCTTTTGCATCCTCAAGGGCATCAACGAGTAAAATGGGGTAACCAGCAGAAGGTCAAAAGTTGGATTCCTTCCTATATGCGCGGCAAGATCAAACTAGGTTCATCTTCAGGGTGTGGGATAGCAGGAGATGTTGTGACCTTAAAATATTCATAGATGAGTTCTGCCTCCAACGGCTGCAAGGGAAGTAGTGTACCGGATTCAATCGGGACGCCAAGAGGCGTTGTTTTCCACCGGGAATAGTCAACTCGTTCTATTCGTATCCAGCCGTAGTGTCAGATAGTGCCTCCCGTTTGCCAACCATCTTGTATAAGCCAACTGTTGGTCCCCATGACATGTCAGCCGATATTTCAACTGTGTCGTCAGAATGGAATGTGATAACGACAACCTGACGGAAAGAATGCAATATTTTTCGACAGTCAACGGAACTCCCCATAGCAAATAGCCTCTGCAAGTATTGTAATCCGTTCTCTCCTGCTTTTCTCTGCGCTCTCTGCGGTGAAAATTTCTATTTTTGCCTATAATCCCTCTGCACACATGCACATTTAGGAGGGAAACAGGATGAAGATACGGCTATTGGTGATCATGTTGTTGGCGGTCTTTGTCGCCGCGTCGTTCGGACGGCGGCTCCGGCACATGCCCAGGATGATCCCTGCTGGAGCAAGGGTGGCGCAATCAACAGTGAGACCGGGGCGTGTGAAATTGGGGCAACCATTGAGGTGACGATTGCCTATCCTCTCGAACTGCTCCCCTACGATTTTGCGACAGCGGCAGTCGATGAATTCATCAAGGAACGCCGGACCGAATTTTTGCAGCCTGTGGTTGATAACTTTTTCACCCCGCTCAGCGGCATGCTTACGCTGCAAATGGATTATGAACTCTTCCAGTTTTCCGACACGGTGACGAGCCTGCTGTATACCGATTATGACTTTACGGGCGGCGCGCACGGCATGACGACCTTTAAATCATTCGTGTTTGATCTCGCCGGGCAGCGCGTTTTGACCCTGAACGATATTTTCCAGCCGGGCCTTGATCCGCTGGTGACCGTGCAGCCGCTTGTGCGGCAGGCTCTCGAAACTCAACTGACCGAGATGGCAGGCATGGCCCCTGACCCACAGTGGCTGGACGACGGCACAGCCCCCACGCCGGAAAATTACGCGACCTGGGTTCTGACGTCGGATGCACTCATTTTTTACTTCCCCCCCTATCAGGTCGCGGCCTACGCGCTGGGACCGCAGACGGTCAGTATCCCGCTCACCGATCTGGCGAACGTGCTGAATCCCGAATTTTCGCTCGTAGGATAGTTATTTTGCCATGGCGGGACAGCCTGCATGGGGTATGATCATCATCTCATGCAGGCTTTTTATTTTCTCAGTTTTTCTCTGCTTTTCTTTGCGCTCTTTCTTTTTTCTCCGCGTTCTTTGCGTTGAGATTGGTTTTTTTTAGGAGGCTTCCATTGGCCCTGACATTTAAGGAATACCAGACCCGCACGGCAGAAACGGCCCGTTATCCCGATGTCGGGCGCGAACCCGATCTATCCGACGCTTGGCCTCGCGGGCGAAACGGGCGAAGTCTGCGAGAAGGTCAAAAAAGTGATTCGCGACAACGGCGGCAACTTCGACGCGGATGCCGTGAGCGCGATCAGGAAGGAGCTGGGCGACGTGCTGTGGTATGTGGCACGGTTGGCGGCGGAACTTGGCCTGGACATGGAAGATGTCGCGGCGGAAAACCTGAACAAGCTGGCTTCTCGCAAGGAGCGCGGCCAACTGCACGGCAGCGGGGATGATCGATGAAAGATGCGTTACAATACGGGTAAGTCTATAGTGAGGCTCTTCGTTGATGAAACACGACCGTATCACGACTGATCCGAAAATCATGACCGGCAAACCCGTGATCAAAAATACTCGCGTTCCGGTTGAACAAGTGCTGCGTGAACTGGCTGGCGGTTGGACCTTCGCTGATATTTTGGATGCCCATCCCCGTCTCACCCTGGCGGATATTCAAGCAGTGATGGCCTATGCTGCCGATGTGATCGCTAACGAAGACGTTATTTTAAGCGGTATCTGCCGATGCAGTTTCTGGCTGATGAGTGTTGTGACGCTCTGATTGTTCGCACCCTGCGCGACCTGGGGTACGATGTCACTTATATAGCTAAACGTGCGCCTGTTTGTCCAGTTTGCGATCCGGGCGAAAGCGGGTGATCGCCGCAACTGGGACGCGATCCAGTCCTGGGCGGGCAAGGTTGGCGGCCTGTTGGCGAAGAACCAGGCCACATTTCCGTATGTCGTAGGGGCAGGACCGAGCCTTAGCCGTCCTGCCTGATAATGTATTCAGCCACCACAGCTTTGAAAAACTGATCCAGAATTTCCTTTGAAAAGTGCTCCCCTTTTTCTCTGACCTCAAATCGGCAGTTGGGTAACAGTCTGGCGGTCATTTCTGCGGTCACGAACGGGACCTGCTGATCTTCTTTGCTATGCTGCATATACACCAATTCTTTTGACGTCAGATAGTCTAAAACCCCAATCATTACATCTCAATTTAAAATCCTGTGCGATCCCAAAACAATGATTCATCATCGAATCCCTGATATCAGGGCGTTGTGCATCCTCGCCTGACACGTTTGCGAAAAACAAATCATGTGCCAGTTTTTCCAATTCGCTCATGCTGGCATTCTTATTCACCGGATAAGGCCAGCAGGAAAGAATCTGATCATCGTATAAAGCAGGTGTTCCGCTAAAAATGAATAGGTTTCGAACCTGATCTGGCATCTGATAGCCGATTGCGTAGCTGTACGGTGCTCCCGATGACATCCCCAAGACATCAAATTGGGAAAGCTTCAGTTCATCGACCAGAACAGCGACGATCTCACCCCATTCCGCCATGTTCTTCATGAGGTAGGGTGATGAGTCGCCATAACCGGGGCGGGCAATACTGATCAGCCGGGTTCCTGCTTCAACAAGGCGATCAAACAGATCGGTATCGCTGATGCCGGCGATTAATCCATGCTGAATCAGAATTGGAAAACCATTTCTGTCACCGTAATCGGTGAATGAGAGAGCATTGCCGTTTCCATACCGGATAATCTGCTTCATCGGTTAGTCCTTTCATGTAGGGCAGGGGCTTATTATAGCTGAAGATCGTTCCCTTCAGTTGCCTGATCGTTGGTCAACGGTCAGGCATAGTTTCCGCCGCTGCGCTACACTTTCCACTGGTTTGGGTTGCCAACACAGAAGGAATATCCTATGAGTGCATTTGTGCAGCTTTATCTCGCCAGCCTGCGCGAGTGGCGGCGCGATTCAACAGCACTTCTGTGGTCTATGCTCTTCCCGCTGACTTATCTGGCCGACGCGCTCCGCCACTCCATGACTGGGGCCAATGCTGCCCATGCCATGACAACGAATGTACTCGTGCTGGTCGTCTGGTGGATCGGCTGCGCGCTGCTGGCACTGCGTTTCTTCCGCTGGGAGCCTGCCGCCTGATTAACATACAATCTCCTCAACAACGTCACGAGGAACAACGATGAATTCCTATCGCCAATCGATCAACGAGCACTACGGACACGACAATCTCAGCGACAAAATCCTGGCGGCGCTGTTAGCCGCCGGGAAGGATATCAACGCGCTTACCCGCGACGATATCAGCCCCTTCGATCAGATGCATGTGGGCGGCATCATCGAAACGCGGACTCTCGCCCAGCTAGCCGATTTAAAACCGGGCATGGCTGTGCTGGATATCGGCAGTGGGCTGGGCGGTCCAGCGCGCACGCTGGCGGCTGAATTTGGCTGCACCGTCACCGGGCTGGACCTGACCGAAGCCTTCTGCGACGCTGCCACCATGCTCACCGAGCGGGTCGGGCTGGCGGATCGAGTCTCTTTCCGGCACGGCGACGCGCTGCATATGCCCTTCGAGGATGGATCGTTTGATGGGGTGTGGACGCAGTTTGCGGGCATGAATATTCGCGATAAAGAGCGGCTCTATGGCGAAGTCCGCCGCGTGTTGAAGAGTGGGGGGCGCTTCGCCTTTTATGAAGCAATGGCGGGTTCACAGGGTGAGCCTTATTACCCGCTGTTCTGGGCCAGCGATTCCTCCGTGAATTTTCTGCGGCCCCCGGCGGAGATTCGCGGCCTGCTCGAACCACTCGGATTCAAAACCCTCATCTGGAACGATGTCACCCAGCATACGATTGAACTGGCCCAGCGCATCGTCAGCTATATCGAGCAGAACGGCGTACCGCGCCTCACCTATCTGCTCTTTGACCCGGACACCGTGCTGCTCAAGACGAATAACTATCTGCACAGCGCGTTAGATAATCGCCTCACGGTGATCCAGGCGGTGTTTGAATCCAAATAGCTTCTCAACGCTCCTAGCTGGGCGTGAGCGAACGAACGGCAACGGGAGTCGGTGAGACCGCAGATCGGGCCTCGATGTCCCTGGCGATATATGCGGCATCTCTGCCGACACCTTGAATCATCCCCGAGGACATCCCGTAGAGAAAGTGCAGGCCAACGAAGTACAACCCCGGCTCCTTGCTTACAACGCCGCGCTTGTGCATTGGCTCCTCTTCCCCCAGCACAGGCAGTTCGATCCACGAGAAGCCAGGATGGAAACCTGTGCACCAGATGACGTTCGCCACGTCGAGGACGCGTTCGCCCTCCAACAGAGGCAGCCCGTCCCGCACGCCTATCGTTTTAGGGACGCGCTGAACCCCGGCAAGGGTCAGGTCCTTCGGCTTAACTCGGATGAGCGGCCCAGCCTGGTTAAGGACCTTTGAGCGCACCTTCCGTCCAATAGGCGTCTTCACGGTCAGCACGTAGTGGAAGCCAAACCGCAGCACGACACGCGCTAAGAAAAGCCGTGAAGCAACTCCTTCAATGCGGAATGGGATGTGTCCGGTATCTCTTCCTGACAGCCACGTCGGGTGAGTGCGCACGACTTCCAGGGCGATATCAGCGCCCGAATTACCCGCTCCCACAATGAGGACGCCTCCATCCCGTAGTTGTGAAGGGTTGCGGTACTCGCTGGAATGCAATTGGACGATGCTCGGATCAAGTTCCTGGGCAAAGGAGGGTACAGAAGCCTTCTGATAGTTGCCCATCGCTACCACGACGTGTTCGGCCTCGAACCGCTGGTCGCCCGCCGTCACAACGAACTTGTCCCCCTGTTTCGAAAGGCGATCCACCTGAACACCCGTTCGAACTGGCAGATCGAAACGTGCCGCATAAGCTTCGAGATAGTCAGCCATCTCATCCTTGCTGGGGAACGCATGGCTCGAGGCAGGAAAGGGCATCCCCGGCAGCCCATCATAGCAAGCTGGCGTGAACAAGCGCAGCGATTCCCAGCGCTTGCGCCAGGAGTCTCCAACCCGCGCGTTAGCGTCCAGGATGATGAAGTCACGTCCCTGCTGCTTCAGATAATAGCCGGTAGCCAGCCCGGCCTGACCGCCTCCGATAACGATAGTATCATAGCTCACAGTTGTTTTACTCATCACGTATTCTCCTTGCTATCGATCACGCCTCACCCTTTTCAACTTATCACAACAGGGATACCCAACTGTAGACCACAATTGATACAATAAGTGATACAAAAATCGATACAATCCCCCGCGAAAATCGACGCGTTGTTCGAAAGGGTTATCATGCGCGAGAATACGATGTTTTTTGGTCAATGGTTGCGTCAGCGTCGACGCTCACTTGATATGACGCAAACCGAACTTGCCAGTCTCGTTGGTTGTTCGACGGTCAATATCCGCAAGTTGGAGGGCGGTGAGCGCAGACCCTCCCGGCAGATGGCCGACTTACTGGCAGATCATTTGGGGATCGCGGACGAGGAGCGCGCTGCTTTTGTCCGGTTCGCACGGACCGATGATATGCCAGAAATGTTCCAACACCCGCTGTTTGCCGAGCCTACCAATGGGTTGTCTGTTTCGAAATCCGACCAGTTCATCGCACCCGAAGCGCTGTTTCCCGCCGATTTTCCGGGTTGGGTCGAAGTGATGTCCGCTGAAACGCCACGCCTTCTCTCGAACAGGCTGCTGACGGCCCGCTGGCACGGCGCGCCAATCAACTCACCGCGCCGTGAGCGGTTGAATGACGGACGCGAACTTTGCATCATCTACGCGGCTGGGCGCATCACCGGCGGACTGAATGGAACGATCCATCAGGAAATAACGCACCTGATCAAACTATCGGATCAGGGTACGTGCCTCATGGCGAACATGGCCCTCCTGTTCACCATTGAGACCGATGCTGGGCGTGTGAAGGGAACCTGCTCTGGGTACACAACCCGCCGGGACGAGTCGTCGCCCAACATCTATGCTGACTTACACGGAAAAATCTGCGCGGTCACCGATACCTATGCAGACTTGTTCCTGGCTGAGGTTCATTGTGAAAGCGAGATCCTTATGGCCCCCTATGGCATCAAAGCGCATGGCGTGTTGACCATTGTGCCGGGCTGAATCAGTTCAATGATGGTTTGATCGCCTCTATCTGACATCCCGGCCTGCATGCGGTATGTGATCCATGCTGTGCTGGAATTGCGCCCAAGGAACAGGTCGGCTAACGTTTAGCTCAACCTATCCGTATCGCCAAATAGCATCAAACCCATCTCAGTGTGATCTCGCATCTGCTCTTAATTTAATATCATTATTTTCATAAAAATAGTGATATTATGAGAAGAGCACTATCTACTCTTCGCCGGGCACACACGCTGCCCACAAACTCCTCTTGTTTGAGCGTGCTTACATCAAAAGGATATTATTCATAGCGATGTAGGGGGAAGTCATGGGAACTCGCATCACTCGTCCATATACCATCATCGTACTTGCTATTTTATGCATCGCTCTCTATCCCACAGCCCATGCGCAGCAAGAGCCTTACCCTATGCGCGCCTGGGTTCACTTCTCCACGGGATCCGGTTTTGAGTACAAATCAAGCTACCAGGCGTTGGGCCCTTACCTGGAACTTGACTCTCAGCGCTGGCTTGCTGGTGATTTTGATGGCGATGGAAGAACCGATCTGGTCAATGTCTTCCAGTACAGCTCTGTTAACGATCCGGCTCAGGCACGGTTGTTTTTGCTCACGGATTCTGGTTTCCAGGAACAGTCAGCGATGGCGACATTCGCCGAATATTGGGAGGGCCAGCGCTGGCTGGTTGGCGACTTTAATGGAGATGGCCGGGATGACCTGGTGGACGTCTATGGGGCCGACGTGAATGGCGAGCAAACGGCGACGGCATGGGTGAGCCTGTCGACAGGAACAGGTTTCGAGTATCAGTCCAGTTTTGATCGATTAGCCGGATTTTGGGATCGGCAGCGCTGGCTGGTCGGGGATTTTAATGGCGATGGCCGGGATGATCTGGTGGACGTCTACGGGGCCGACGTGGATGGCAAGGAAACGGCGACAGCCTGGGTCCACCTCTCAACCGGGTCCGGCTTCGAGTATCGATCCAGTGTTGATCGGTTAGCCGGATTTTGGGACACGCAGCGTTGGCTGGTTGGCGACTTCAATGGCGATGGCCGGGATGATCTGGTGGACGTCTACGGGGCCGACGTGAATGGCGAGCAAACAGCGACGGCCTGGGTCCACCTCTCAACCGGGAGCGGATTCGAGTATGAGTCCAGTTCTGATCGGTTAGCCGGATTTTGGGATCAGGCAGCGCTGGCTGGCCGGTGATTTTAATGGCGATGGCCGGGATGATCTTGTCGATGTGTACGGGGCCGACGTTGAGGGGGAGGAAACGGCGACAGCCTGGGTGCATCTCTCGACGGGGGCGGGATTTGACTACCGTTCCAGTGTGGATCGTCTGGCCGGATTTTGGGACAGCCAATCCTGGCTTATCGGCGACTTTAACCGGGATGGTACATCTGATCTTGTGGATTTATACCGGGGACTTATCGATACCCCCGATGCTCCGAGCAATGTATCGGTACAACTCTCGCCGCCCAGGTCTATTGTCATCACCTGGCGGGACAACGCTGATAACGAAGACGGTTTCACCTTGCATATCACAGGCGAAAGGCCGTACTATGCAGACGACGACCACACCATCGACATCGATGGGCCGAATTGAGAGAGCTATACTCTGGACTATGTTTACGAAGAATACACCTACTGCGCCCGGTTAAACGCCTACAATCGTGGCGGCGAATCTCTGTCCTCGAATGAGGAGTGCGTGACGATTCCACCTGACGTATCTCCGCCGCAAAATGGGGTGAGCCAGATTGCGGTCTTTAATTGTCACAGCCAGGGAGGGTCTGTCGACCTGTGGACCTATGATTACTCCGCAGCCATGTGGACGGATCATGGAACGATGGCCGCTCAATGGGCGAACGGCGGATGTCCGGCAGGCGCTGATCCTTTTATGATCCCCTTGACCAACGGTCATACGTATATCTTCGTGGCTGTCGATCTGAGCTTAGGAGGGTGCACGCTCAATAATCCAACGGAGCAGCTCTGTCAGCGGTTGATCCAGGATAATATTCCTGGATACGACAATGGGCCTTTTCTGCTGTTAACCGTCAACTGAATCGCTCAAACGCGCGATCTGACATCTCAGCCTGTGTGCGGTAACATTGGACGCACGCAGGCTTTTTTGCGCACGCAGGCTTTTTTCTAAATTCATCACGAGCGAACCGATATGAGCAAAGACTTAAAGCAGATCAAGCAGGACTGGGAGCAGAGCAAACTCGCCAAGATGTTGAGCCGCTTCCCCGAACGCAAACCTAAATTCACGACCTCATCCGATATCCCCCTGGACCGCATGTATGTGCCGGAAAATGTGACCGAGGCCGGGGCCGACAGCTACCTGGATAACCTGGGCCTCCCCGGCGAATACCCGTTTACGCGCGGCGTGCAGCCGACGATGTACCGGGGCCGCTTCTGGACCATGCGCCAGTATGCGGGTTATGCCACTGCCGAAGAAACCAACGCGCGTTACCGCTTTTTGCTGAACGCCGGGCAAACTGGGCTGAGCGTGGCCTTCGACCTGCCGACGCAGATCGGCTACGACGCCGATGATCCGATGGCCTTGGGCGAAGTGGGTAAGGTCGGAGTGAGCATTTCGTCCGTGCGCGATATGGCCCGCCTGTTCGAGAGCATCCCGCTGGATAAAGTCTCCACCAGCATGACGATCAACGCCCCCGCCGCCATTCTGCTGGCGATGTATATCGCCGTCGGCAAGCGGCAGGGCGTGGAGCCAGTCCCAACTGCGCGGCACGGTCCAGAATGATATCCTGAAAGAATACGTCGCGCGCGGAACCTATATTTTCCCGCCCGGCCCCTCCATGCGGCTGATCACCGATCTGTTCGCTTACTGTGCGAAGGAACTCCCGAACTGGAACACGATCAGCATCAGCGGCTACCATATCCGCGAGGCTGGATCAACCGCCGTGCAGGAAGTGGCCTTCACCCTGGCGGACGGCATCGCCTACGTTCAGGGCGCGCTCAATGCCGGGCTGAGTGTGGACGACTTTGCCCCGCAGCTTTCCTTCTTCTTTAACGCGCACAATAACTTTCTGGAAGAAGTCGCCAAGTTCCGGGCGGCGCGGCGTCTGTGGGCGCGCATCATGAAGGATCGTTTCGGCGCGCAGGATCCCGAAGAGTTGGGCGCTCAAGTTCCATACGCAGACGGGCGGCAGCACCCTTACCGCGCAGCAGCCGGAGAATAATATTGTCCGCGTGACGCTTCAGGCGTTGGCGGCGGTTCTCGGCGGGACACAGAGCCTGCACACGAACAGCATGGACGAAGCGCTGGCCCTGCCCACCGAACAGGCCGTGCAGATCGCGCTGCGCACCCAGCAGATCATTGCCTATGAGTCCGGCGTGGCGGATACGGTTGATCCGCTGGCGGGCAGCTACGTGATTGAGCACCTGACCGACGAGATCGAGCGGCGGGCGTGTGATTATATTGAGCGCATCGATGCGATGGGCGGCGCGCTGGCAGCCATTGAAGCGGGCTTCATCCAGGGCGAGATCAACGACGCGGCCTATGCGTATCAGAAAGCGGTTGAGAGCAAAGAGCAGATCGTCGTCGGCGTGAACCAGTTCACCAGCGGAGAGTCTCAGAATCACCGCGATATCCTGCGCGTCGATCCCGCCACTGAGCAGGGTCAGCGCGATAAGCTGGCGAAACTGCGCGCCGAACGGGATAACGGCAAGGTGGCGGAACTGCTCGGTCAGCTTGAGACGGCGGCGAAGGGCAGCGAAAATCTGATGCCGCTCTTTGTCACCTGCGTTGAAAACGACGTGACACTGGGCGAAGTCTGCAAGGTGCTGCGCGGCGTCTTTGGCGAATACCGCCCCAACGTGAGCATCTAGCACACGGTTTCGGGGCATCCCTTGGGGTGCCCTATTTTTTGCCGTTAGAGGGCTATGCTCTCTAACTGTTTATTCTTGTTCATAACGCCAATGAACCGTAGGGGCTGGGCTTGCCCTGCCCAAAATCGGATAATGATAGATCTTACATTCTGCTCAGAATAAACCGAACCGCTTTTTAGGTTTAGCCTGGTCGAGCCTTTTGATAGCAATTGCCCGATTATGGAATGCGCCTTCTACTGAACCTGGGCAGACATAGACATTTTTAAACTGGGGATATAGAGAGATTGCCCTATCATAGTCAACAACGGCACCCTGGTAGTCCTCAAAGTAGAACTTGCAGTTCGCCCGCTCCACGTAGGCAGGGTAATAATTAGGGTTCAGACGTAGACAGGTTTCATAGTCAGCTAGGGCCATTGAGTAGTTTTTCTGGTGCAGATGGACGCTACCTCGATTGTTAGATGCCAAAAAATTGCCCGGCTCAGATTCTATAGCATGGTTTGCGTCGGCCATAGCTTCATCAAAATCATGTAGCATTACATATGCTCCGCATCGACCTATATAAGCATCAAAATTTTGTGGATCGAGAAGAATGATTTCGGTGAGATCAGCTACCACTCCCATCCAATCCCCTTGAAATGCTTTCTCCTCGACTGATTTCCATAGAGCCTCTTTTGGGTCTTCTACCATATCTCCTCCTGTCAAATCTCCAACAAGTGAATAAGCGTTTATGTCCAGTTAGCGGAATTTTCCTTATCCTCTGCCCATCTCCCCGGATTGTTTTCGATGTACTCTCGAATGCGCTCCAAATCTTTCTCATGGCGAATGACGTGCTCATAATAGTTTCGCTGCCAGAACGGGCAACCTGATCGATTTAACAGGCGGTTGCAGGCAATGGCTGAAATTGATTTGAATGCTCCCACAACATCAGCTAGCGTAGGGGCACTCCTTGGGGTGCCCTGTTTTTTGAAGTCAGAGGCGTTATTGGGCAGGGCAAGCCCAGCCCCTACGGTTGCAGGCGGATCGGAGAGAACGAGCACGCCGTGTAGATGGTTGGGCATCACGACAAAGGCATCAAGTTCAATACACGGGAACCGGACTGGCAAATGAGTCCACGTATCGGCGACAAGCTGGCCTGCGGCATTCATCCGCATTTCCCCGTTAATGATATCTCCCAGCAAACAAGCGTGTTCATAGATACAAATGGTGACAAAGTATGCGCCAGCCTGGGCATAATCGTACTGCTGGAGTCGGATAGAGCGGCGATGATGCTCGGAATTGTTGGACATAGTTGGTTCCCTTTGGCGCAACGTGTTTAAGTATACTTTGCTTGACCGGTAACACTAATTGGAGGCGTGATGAACAACCAGGACCTGACCGAACGCTTCACCGATCTGGCGACTCCCCAAATTGCGGATGCCTGCGTGCGCCTGCACCTGCCGCTGATCGTCGCGCCGCCCGGCATTCTCCCCGTGATATCTGGCAGCGTGATCGCGGGCTGTGCGCTCCCCGCCCGCCACTACGGCAGCGTCGATATTTTCCTGGAAGCGATGGAGTCGGCGCAGCCGGGCGATATTCTGGTCATCGATAACCAGGGGCGGACGGACGAGGGCTGCATCGGTGATCTGACCGTGCTTGAGGCCCAGGACGCAAAACTGGCAGGTCTGATCGTCTGGGGCTTTCACCGCGATACGGCGGAACTGCGGCGCATCGGTGTACCCGTGTTCAGTTATGGAACGTGCCCCGCTGGCCCGATCCGCCTCGATGATCCCCCACCGTTTGCCCTGGAATGGGCGCAGGTCGGCAGCCATCAGATTCACCGGGGCGACGCGGTTTTTGCCGATGATGACGGCGTACTCTTTGTCGCCCAGCCTCATCTTGACGAAGTTCTGAGCATGGCCCGCACCATCTGGGAGAAAGAACGGCGGCAGGCCGTTGCTGTGCAGGAGGGCCGCAACCTGCGGACACAGTTCCGCTTCAGCGAATATCTGGCAAAACGATCCACCGATCCCGCCTATTCGTTCCGCGCCCATCTGCGGGCTTTGGGCGGTGCTATCGAAGAATGAGCCTTAACCCTATCATAAAAAATGGTATTATTTACTTATAATGATCAGGGGATGGGCAAGGAAAGATCATCGATGAAATCATGGGGCATTCCGCTGTTTGGTTTGGGACTGCTGCTGATCTTAAAGGGCGTGCTCGATCTGCACGGCGCGCTCTGGTATGGCTTTGAAAGCCTCTATGCCCTGGTCATTTTGCTGATGATGTCGCGCAGCAAAGCCGACACGCGCCCCCAGTTCTGGACCCTGCTCAAGGTGCTTGGCCTGATCGTCGTCAGTGCGCTGCTGCTGGTGCTGATGTTTTTCATCTACCTTGTCGCGGATATGAATGTGGCTTACGCGACGGGAATCTTCTGGATGATCATCGGAGGAATTGTTCTGCTGGTCGATTATCAGGTGCGCGGCCTGACCGAGTGAGGTCATGTACATAGCCTGTCCCAAATGTGATTGGCGGCCCCCGCCCGATGCAAAATGGTCGTGTTCCTGCGGCCATCTCTGGAACACGTTCAGCACGCACGGCGTGTGCCCGGCCTGCGGCAAAGTCTGGACTCAGACGCAGTGCAGCGTTACCTCCGGCTGCGGGCAGTGGTCCGATCACGAGGAATGGTATCACGACGACGAGGGTCTGACCGTCGAGGAATACATCGCCAATCCGCAGGTGATTGGCGTCCCGCAAGTCCGCTTAGACACGCCCTGAGAAGCGATCATGGATGTAGGCAAGCTTCGCCGCATCATCGCGTGGGGATGAGAGGAAGCGCACCCAGGCATGGCGCTCGTGCCAGACCACGCCGAGTTCCCAGACACAGAATGTCCCTCGATGGCTGCTCTCAAATTCGGTCGGAGTATAGCTGCTGGCCTGATCGGTGGGTTTGAAATAAACCGATTCCCATATCTCATTGGTATTGCGCCACGTCATCACCATTAATAACAGCACCGAGCCAGCCCGGTGCAGAATCACGAAGCCGAGTTCATTGCTAATTTCAGCCGCCCCGCCTCGACTTCCGCCGCGAGATAGGCGCGGGCCTCGGCAGACTGTTCAGGCGTGATTGGGGCGTCGTCCGGGTACAGGTCGTACCATTTCAGGTAGGCGTTCGGCAGGGTAAGATCATCGCCCGGCGTGACGTTCTTTTCGTAATAGAGATAACCGTCGGGCACAACATTACCCATCTGGCTGAAAGTCTGTACAGTGGACATTTTTACGCTCCTCAACTCTGGCGAGGCCCCTCAGCTTTAGCGAGGCCCTCAGCTTTGGCGGGTCGTTTGCGGGAACAGGCTGTAAACCACCTGCCCGTCCGCAAATTCCGGCTCAGCATCCAGAAATAGCTTGACCACGCGGCGGTATTCCGGGTGCATCTGGATCAGTTTGACCGCCTGCTGGAAAATCATTTCCCCCGGCGCGACGATGACGAGGTGATATTCATACGGGTCGTGCGTGGACTGGTAGAGCAGTCCGGCGACCAATCCGAAGCGCAGTTTAGCCGCCATATCCGTCCCATAGGTCAGAAACTGGTCTACCATCTCCGGCCTGACGTGCAGCCGGATGATTGTCCCATAATGCATGTGTCAAATCTCCTGGTAAAAAGCGATACCAGCAGATTATAGCCAAACCCCATAAAGGTGGATGCGCCCCGGCTCGATCAGTCAGGGCGCGTTTTGATGTGCGATTAGCGGCGGGCCGTCTGCGGGAACTGGCTGTGGACGACGTAGCCATCATGCCAGATGGGTTCGGAATCGAGGTACTGAATCATTTGCAGATACTGCTCATGGGTTTTGGGGTCTTCGGCAACAGCGCGATAAGACTCTTCACTCTCCGCGACGACCACCAGATAAAACAGATTTGGGTCGTCCGTCGACTGGAAGACGATCATAGCCACCGAGGCGTCTGGGTCTTCCTGGCCCCGCTGCTCACCGTAGGCCATAAATTGCTCTGCCATGCCCGGCTTGACATGCATATGGGCGATTGTTCCGAAGTACATGGTGCTTCTCCTGGGGAGTTTTGTGTTGTGCAGATCGGGAAAAATTTAGTTATGAAACATCATAATGAATTTTATTATGTGCGGTCAAGGTACGGGGGCGGATAGCGGGATATTACGGGGTACTGTTGGTGTCAGCGGTAATGGTTGGAATTCCTTATGCGCGGCCCATTCTTTTGAGGATGTTGTCCCAACTCTTGCGGGCTTCGTCATAATTTGGATATGTGCGCAGCGCAGCCTCATAATCAGCTAGAGCAGAAGCATAGTTATCTTTTTCCTCATAGGCTGCCCCCCGAAAGTAGTAGAAATTGGCATCTTGCGGGTTGAGGCGGATCGCTTCAGTGTAATTGGCTATTTCTCCGTCATGGTCGCCTTCGAGGCCGCACGACATTCCCTGGAGGATATACTCCTCCGCCGTCAATTGCTCCTCAGTTGGCTTGGGCTGATTTGCAACTTCTTCAATCCGCTGCTGTACAGTGGCCTCCTCTTTGGCTGGCGTGGGCTGAATTGTGACATACACAGGCTGCTTGAGGAAGCGAGTCCGCAACCGATCCATTGCTGCATCGAAAAAATCATGCGGGACGTTCAGCGCGTTGAACTTCAGCAGGTCTGTCAGTTTCCCTGTTAAATGGGGTTTCGCCTGTTCATCAAACTTGAACTCATTGATCAACAGCGGCACGATATTGCGCTGCAAATCAATGGCCTGTTCGATCTCCCGCCGCAGCCAATCGCCCGGTTCATCACACCGTTCGAGTGTTCCTGGCGTCAGAATGAACAGGAAATGCGCGCGTGCCGCGATCTGGTTCAAAATGATCGTTTCAAACCTGCCGCTGTCGATATTCTCCACATCCATAAACACATCATAGCCGTGTTCGCGCAGGTCCATGAAGATCGCGCGGGCGATGAACGAACTCACGCTGCGGCGATAGCTGATGAACACGGTTTTGCTGGCGTCGGTCATGGGAATGTTTCCTGTCTTGGCCCTGTTTTAGTGCGCTCTTGCCCCTGAATTATCCGGCGGGGCATGGCGGCTGTCAAACCGGGTAATCAGTGAATTTTGAAAACGTTTATCTCCAAAATAGTACTTAAAGTTCAACTTTAAAGGAGTATTTTGAGGGTCGAAATGGGTGTATCCTAAGAGTAGGGCTTGTAGGCCTGAGCTGCCCTGCCCGTTTTCGTAGGGGCGCTGCTTGTCGCGCCCAGCAACCGCAGGTTGCATTGTAATAGCCTCCTTCAAAAATAGGCCAATTTCGGAAGTTGGCGGCAGGTTAGGGAATGGTTAGTCGTGAAACCGAAAAAGGGGGGTAGCAGATCGTCCACGACGGCGAAGTGATCAACTAATTTTTTTGAAAAGTTTGTTAGTAGAGATACAACTCCTTCTTTATCTCTCTTTTGCTTTCCTCTGCGCTCTCCGCGCTCTCCGCGCTCTCCGCGGTAAAATCATCTTTTCTTTCCTTCTTTGGCCTCCCCATATCCCCATGCGCTATAATGCCAGTATGCCATCCAACTCGTTTTCCGCACCCCGCCGCCCCTGGACGCTGTGGCTGTTTTGTCTGATCATCGTGCTGCTGGGGCTCTATAACGGGGCGCTCGCCTACGATCAGGTGCGCCACGCGGACTACTACCGCGATCTGGGAGTATCCTATCCCCCACTGCTGCGCGCGGCCTTCGCGCTGCTATGGGGAGGGGCGCTGCTGGCGCTGGGTCTGGGGCTGGCCCGGCGAAAACGTCTTGCCCGCCGCTGGACCGTATTTTTGCTGAGTAACTATGGCGCGTTTAACGTGTTATGGCTGGTGGTATTTGCCCGGTCCGATTTCAGCCGGGGCCGCATCTGGTTCCAGTTCGCGCTGACCGTGGTGCTGCTCCTGCTGCTCATGTGGGTGCTCCGCTGGCGGCGGATGCGCGCTCCTTTTGCAGATCGGGTAGAGCAGCAGCCCGAGACAAGTCCTGGAGATATCCGTTTATGACGAAAAGTGATCCCAAGATTGAACACCTGAACCAGATGCGCCTGCAGAGCGCAGAAGGCGGGGGCCAAGACCGCATCGATAAACAGCACCGTGCCGGAAAACTGACCGCCCGTGAACGGCTCGATCTGCTGCTTGATCCGGGCAGCTTCCGCGAGATTGACGCTTTTGTCGTCCACCGCGAACGCAATTTCGGCATGGATGAGGCGGATAAGCAGTTCCTGGGCGACAGCGTCGTGACCGGCTGGGGTACGGTCAATGGGCGGCTCGTCTACGTCTATTCGCAGGATTTCACCGTCCTGGGCGGCTCCCTGAGCGAAGTCCACGCCGAGAAGATCTGCAAGATTATGGATATGGCGATCAAGAACGGCGCGCCGCTGATCGGCCTGAACGACTCCGGCGGGGCGCGCATCCAGGAAGGCGTGATCAGCCTGGGCGGGTTATGCCGATATTTTCCTGCGGAACACACTAGCCAGCGGCGTGATCCCGCAGCTCAGCCTGATCATGGGGCCGTGCGCGGGCGGCGCGGTCTACAGCCCGGCGCTGACCGATTTTATTTTCATGGTGAAAGATACCTCTTATATGTTCGTCACCGGGCCGGATGTGGTCCAGGCCGTGACGCATGAAGAAGTGTCGTTTGAAGAACTGGGCGGCGCGATGACCCACAACGCCATCAGCGGCGTGAGCCATGTCGCGGCCAACACCGAAGAAGACGCGCTCTTCCTCACCCGCGAGATTCTGGGCTATATGCCGCAGAACAACATGGAAGACCCGCCCTTCGAGCCGACCAAAGACGATCCGCTGCGCACCGACGAAGCGCTGAACAGCATCGTGCCCGATGATCCGAGCAAGCCCTACGATATCAAAGAAGCCATCAAACTGATCGTGGACGAAGGCCGCTTCTTTGAGGTGCACGAACACTTCGCGCAGAATATCGTGGTGGGGTTTGCCCGGCTGGGCGGGCACAGCATCGGCATCGTCGCCAACCAACCCGCCGTCCTGGCAGGTGTGCTGGATATCGACGCCAGCGAAAAAGCGGCGCGCTTTATCCGCTTCTGCGACTGCTTCAATATTCCGATCATCACCTTCGAGGACGTGCCCGGCTTTATGCCCGGTACGGCGCAGGAACACGGCGGGATCATCCGCTCCGGCGCGAAACTGCTTTATGCCTACTGCGAAGCGACGGTGCCCAAAATTACCGTGATCACCCGCAAAGCCTACGGCGGCGCGTACTGCGTCATGAACAGCAAGCACATTCGCAGCGATCTGAATCTCGCGTGGCCCACGGCTGAGATCGCCGTCATGGGGCCGGATGGCGCGGTGAGCATCGTCTTCCGCAGCGAATTGTCAAAGGCGAAGAACCCGACGGCGCGCAAAGTCCGAACTGGTCCAGGAATACCGCGACAAATTCGCCAATCCCTATGTGGCGGCGTCGCGCGGCTTCGTGGACGATGTGATCATGCCGTCTGAGACGCGCCCGATTTTGATCAACGCGCTGGAAACGCTGCAAAACAAGCGTGACAGCAACCCGCCGAAGAAACACGGCAATATTCCGCTTTAAACGGCTGGGAGTGGGATGGAGGCGGAAAAAATCCGTATCGCGGAACAATACGATCCTGGGGCACGCCTCGTGCTCTATCCTGGCGATGCCGCCGATCTGCTGGCGACACTACCGGATGAGACGGCCTCCCTGGTGATCACGTCACCGCCCTACAATCTGGGCAAGGTCTATGAAAACCGGGCCACGATCCAGGATTATCTGGACGGGCAGGCGACGATCATCCGCGAGTTGGTGCGCGTGCTGCGCCCCGATGGCAGCCTGTGCTGGCAGGTGGGGAATTTCGTGCAAAACGGCGAGATCGTGCCGCTCGATGTGCTCTACTACCCGATCTTTAAGGGGCACGGCCTGTTTTTGCGCAACCGGATCATCTGGCATTTTGGGCATGGTCTACATGCGTCGCGGCGCTTTTCGGGGCGCTATGAGACCCTGCTCTGGTTCACTAAGAGTGATGAATACGTGTTCAACCTGGACCCGGTGCGCGTTCCGGCGAAGTATCCCGGCAAGCGCCATTACAAGGGGCCGAAGATCGGCAAGCTGTCCGGCAATCCGAAGGGGAAAAATCCCTCCGATGTCTGGGACGTGCTGGCGCAGGACTGGGAAACCGGTCTATGGGATATTCCCAACGTGAAGGCCAACCATCCGGAGAAAACGGCGCATCCCTGCCAGTTTCCCGTAGAATTGGTCGAACGCTGCGTGCTGGCCCTGACCACCGAAGACAGTTGGGTATTGGACCCTTACGCCGGGGTGGGATCGTCACTCATCGCGGCGATCCGGCACAACCGCAGGGGAATGGGCAGCGAACAGGATGCAGGCTATGTAACCCTGGCGCGGGAGCGGATCGCGGCCTATCAGGCCGGGACACTCAAGCTCAGGCCGCTGGGTAGGCCCGTCTACGAACCAACAGGCCGCGAGAAGATCGCCCGTGTTCCTGACGAGTGGGAAGAGTAATAGCGATGACCAATGATCTGAATGAGCAGGTCACGCCGGATCAGGGAGAACGTTGGCCTACGGGCTGGCTGAGCCTGATCGGGCTGCTCGTCGGAGCGCCGATCGGCCTCCTGATCGGATTAGTCCCGGTGGGCCTGGCCCTGGGATTAGCGGTCGGCGCGGGGATCAACTCCCTGCTCAACGAATACTACAACGGCGACCCGGAGCGGATCCGCCAGTTGTTGAAGGGAAAAAAGAAGGAGTGAGCGTTTTTAAGTGCGAACTGCACATGCACAGCACCTATTCCGATGGCGCGTTTACGCCGGAAGCGCTGCTGCATGTCGCCTATGATCGCGATCTGTCTGTCGTGGCGATCACGGATCACGATAATGCGCGCGGTGCCCGCGTAGCCATCCCGGTAGCGCAGCGGCTGGGCCTCGAACTGATTCCCGCCATCGAATTTACCGGGCGCTGGGATGACTGCTCCCGGCCCGGCTGGGGCAATGATGTCGATATCCTCGGCTACTTTATTGATCTGGAAAACTCGACCTTCAAACAGATGGAACAGGGTGCTCTGGACAATATCCGGGATCGGATCGAAGAATGCTGCGCCCGCCTGACCGCCGCCGGATACCCCGTGACGCTGGACGAGGTGCTGGCCCTCAATCCGTATTATCCGGGGGCGCGCCAACTGCGGAAGGTGTTGGAGAACAAGGGTTACGCGGCGGACGAAGCCGAGTTGATTAAGCTGTTTGCCGCACAGTGGCCGCACGTCTCGCTGAGCCGTTACACCATAGCCGATCAGATCGCGACCATTCACGCCGCTGGAGGCGTGGCGGTGTTGGCTCACCCGCATGGCATCACCTGCGGCGAGGGGCTGATCTCCGAGGATCGGCTGGTGGCGGTCTGCGAGATGGGACTTGACGGCATCGAGATTTATCACCGGAACATGAATGAAGCGGCGCGGGCGCACTTTTTGCCGATGGCGGAGCGCTTTGGGCTGCTCATTTCGGGCGGCTCCGATGAGCACGGCTTTACGCCGGACCTGGGCTATATGGGCAAGCAGCCCGTCACGCGCGAGATGGTCGAAGCGCTGCGGGCGCGTCATAAGGTGCGCCTGACCATGAGCGAGGGCTAAAATAGTCTTGTCTTTCTCGTGTTTTTCTTTGCGCCCTTTGCGTTCTTTGCGGTGAAAGTGTTCTTTTCTTTGTCGGGCGAGTGATGATGAGGAGTAGCTGTGGTGACGATCCAATCCACGCCGCGCCGCTGGCTGGTGGTCCAGGCGTCGGCGCTCCTACAATCGGTCGCAGTGTCGAATTACGCCTGTTTTGCCGGGAGCCGCACGCCCGATTTTCGCCCGCAGACACCCGGCAGTCCGCTGGCGATGCAGGTCGCCCTTATCCTGCGTGATGCGGGCGGAGATACCCGGCTGACCGTCGAGAGCATCCGGCTGGCGAACAGCGGCAAAACCGACATCCAGATGATCTGGAATGGGTATGACCGGGAGCGGCATGTGCAGGTCTTCTGGGTGTGGGACTTTTACCGCATCCAGAGTATCGCCGTGCTGCGCGTTGAACTGCCGCCAGAATCGTCCACTGAATTGGGCGATCCGTGGCAGAAGACGCTGGACGCGATCCGCGCGTTGGGTCCGGGCGCGGCGATTGAACTGGATGTGCAGTCGGCCTGTGGCGATCTGCGCCAGCCGCACAAAATAACTGAGCCATTGAAGGAATGGATTCCGAGCGCGTAGGGGCGTGGTTTTTGTAGGGGCGCTGCTTTGCGTGCAGCGTGCGAAGCTAAGCCGCTAAGCCGCTGCGCCCGATATGAGGAAAACAGACGTGAACCAAACCGCACTACAGGCTTATTTTGAATATAATGCGCGGGCAAACCAGCAGGTTTTGGCGACAGCGGCCCTGCTGCCCGCCGAGGTGCTCGAACAGCCGTGCAGTCCCAGTCACGGCACGATCCGCGCCCTGTTGGTCCATATTCTGGAGAGCGAAGTTTATTTTCTGAACGCCTGCCAGGGGAAAATTTTTGATAACAGCAGCTTTATGGCGCTTGCCACTCTGGCTGATATCCGCACCCATTGGGAACAGGTCATCGCGGAGGGCCGGGACTTCCTGGCGGGGCAGATCGATACGGAACGGTCGGTCGATCTGCATTTTGGAGAATATCCCTTCTATCTTCCCATGTGGCAGTGGCTCCATCTGAACTGGGTCCATTCTGTTCACCATCGGGGCGAACTGTCGGTGGTTTTGACCCAGGCCGGTCATCCGCTGCCTGAACTCGAACTGGCAGAATTTTTCTTGCGCGCCAGCGGTCAGGACTGGCCCTTTTAAGTCGTAAATCAGTTAATCTGCTCCTCCCCCTGCCCCGTTTGTGTGGGCGAGGGGGCAGGGGGTGAGGGGAAACGTTACATGTCTGAATCCAATCTGATCCGAAATGTGCTAGTCGCCAATCGCGGCGAAATCGCGGTGCGCATCCTGCGCGCCTGCCGTGAACTGGGCGGTATCCGTACGGTCGCCGTCTATTCCGATGCGGACCGCGAGGCGCTGCACGTCCGCTATGCCGATGCCGCCTACCTCATTGGCGCGCCCGCCCCGCGTGAGAGTTATCTCAACATTGGCCGCCTGATCGACGTCGCCCGCCAGTCGGGCGCGGATGCCGTGCATCCCGGTTATGGTTTCCTCAGTGAGCGGGCCGAATTTGCCGCTGCTGTCATCGACGCTGGGCTGACATGGATCGGCCCCTCGCCGGATGCGATCTCCCAGATGGGTGACAAACTGGCGGCGCGTACGCTGATGATGGCGGCAGGCGTCCCCGTAGTGCCGGGAACCGAACCGGGCCTGAATGATGATGAACTGCGCGTGGCGGCGGGCAGCGTCGGCTACCCGCTCATGGTCAAGGCAGCGGCAGGTGGCGGGGGGAAGGGCATGCGCGTCGTGCGCGATCCTTCCGGGCTGGATTCGGCGCTGGCCTCGGCTCACCGCGAAGCAGAAGCGGCGTTTGGCGACGGCACGGTTTATATCGAAAAGCTGCTGGAAGGCGCGCGGCACATCGAGTTTCAGATATTGGCCGACACACACGGCAACACGATCCACCTCGGCGAGCGTGAATGCAGCATCCAGCGCCGCCACCAGAAATTGTTTGAAGAATCACCCAGCCCGTTTATGGATGATGATCTGCGCGAACGCATGGGCGCGGCGGCGATTGCGGCGGCGCGGGCGGTCCATTACGTCAACGCCGGGACGATTGAATTTCTGGTCGATCCCGACAAAAACTTCTATTTTCTGGAAATGAACACGCGCCTCCAGGTCGAGCACCCCGTAACCGAACTGGTGACGGGCGTGGACATGGTCAAAGAGCAGATTCGCATTGCGCGCGGGCGCAAGATGGGGCCGGAGCACGGCGTTACCTTCAACGGCTGGGCGGTGGAGTGCCGCATTAACGCCGAAGATCCCTACAACAACTTCCTGCCATCCGTGGGCGAAGTGACCGTTCATGTCGCGCCAACCGGGCCGGGCGTCCGCCTCGATTTGGGCATCTATGCCGGGTACGAGGTCACGCCCTACTACGACTCACTGCTGGCAAAGCTGATCGCCTGGGGTGAAACACGCGGCGAAGCGCTGCTGCGTATGCGGCGTGCTCTGGACGAATATAAGATCATGGGTCTCAAGACGAATCTACCCTTCCACCAGAAGCTGATCGACAGCACGCGCTTTTTGGCGGGCCGCTACGATACCAGTTTCGTCGAAGGCTTTATGAGTATGAGCGCCGAACCGGACCGGCGCTTGAGCGAGGTCGCCGCGATTCTGGCAACGCTGGTCGAACACCAGCAGCGCCAGCAGGCTCTTCAGATTGTGGCCCGACCCAAGCGCGACGCGTCCAACTGGAAATGGATGGGTCGCTGGGAGAGGATGCATCGCTAATTGTGTTCTGGCGTAGGTTGAGACGCCCCACGAACGGAATGGAGATCTATGACGGCTTCAACAGCAGCACGACCGGGTAACCCTCTCTCGCGCTTTTTAAATCTGAACATTCTGCTTGTTTTTGGAGTGGCAGCAGCCTTCCTGCGCCTGTCGGGGGGCGGCGATGTTGCCGTTTTTGTAACGTCTGCCCTGGCGATCATCCCCCTGGCTGGGCTGATCGGGCAGGCTACTGAGGAAATCGCGGCTCGGCTCGGCCCAAAGATCGGTGGGCTGCTCAACGCAACACTGGGCAACGCGGCGGAACTGATCATCACCATTTTCGCCCTGCGTGAAGGGCTGCTCGAACTGGTCCGCGCCTCGATCATCGGCTCGATTTTGGGCAACCTGCTCTTTGTCATGGGCCTGGCGATTTTTCTGGGCGGGCTAAAAAATGGCCTCCAGGTCTTTGATCGCCGGGCGGCAGGCATGAACGCGACGCTGGTTATCCTGGCGTTCATGGCCCTGGCGATCCCGTCGCTGTTTGACCGGACGTTTGTGACGCAAAACGCCAGGGAGTCGGAGCAGCTTCTCAGCGAAGGCATTGCCCTGATCCTGATCGCGCTCTATGCCGCCAATATTTTCTTCTCGCTGCGCACCCACACCGAAGAGGGCGTGGTCGTAGACCCAGCCGCCCATCACCAGCCGAAATGGTCGATGGGCATGGCGCTCGGTGTGCTGACTTTTGCCACCATCGGCATCGTCTTCATGTCCGAATTCCTGGTCAAAACCGTTGAGCCAGTGGTTGCTAAGCTGGGCTGGAGCGAACTGTTTGTCGGCGTGATCATCGTCCCGATCATCGGCAATGTGGCGGAACATCTGGTCGCGGTGCAGGTTGCGCTGAAGAACCGCATGGAACTGAGCATCAGCATTGCCATTGGTTCCAGCCTGCAAATCGCCCTGTTTGTCGCCCCGGTGCTGGTCTTCATCAGCCTGCTGTTTGATGATAAACTGGTCCTGGCCTTCACCATGCCCGAAGTGATCGCGCTGGCAGCGGCGTCCTATGTCTCGTCGCTGGTTTCACAGGACGGCGAATCGAACTGGTTTGAAGGGGTTATGCTGCTGGGCGTGTATCTCATTATCGCCCTCGCATTCTTCCTGCTGCCCGAGTAAGACGCGCTTTCAGGGGGCCGTACGATTTAATTTACCTAACGAGGCAAGGAGAACATCATGCATTTTTATCGTCGGTTGGGATTGGTCGTGGCACTCGTGTTGATAGGCGCGCTTGGGGCGGGGACCGTCCAGGCTGGAATAACCTCTACAGCCAGCGGCCTTCCTCAGCAGTCAGGTCAGACGCCGGAAGACATCTGTGCCGCTGCTACCGAGAACATTCAAGAGCCAGAGACGCGGACGTTTGACAAGGCCGAGCAGGTCTTGAAGGATGGCGTTGATTACGCGGCGGTTCTCTGCACGGTCAAAGGGCCGATCTTTGTGGATCTACTGGAAGACGAATCGCCAAATACAGTCAATAACTTTGTCTTTCTGGCGCAGAATAACTATTACAATAACACGACGTTTCACCGCGTCCTGCCCGGTTTTATGGCCCAGGGCGGCGATCCCACCGGAACGGGATCGGGAGATCCGGGTTATGAATTCGCGAATGAGATCGACAACAGCCTGAGTTTTGATGGGCCGGGTGTGATGGCAATGGCGAATGCTGGCCCCGATACCAACGGCAGCCAGTTCTTTATCACCTTTGCGGCGACAAGCTGGCTGGACGGCAGTTACAACATCTTCGGGCGCGTCATCCAGGGCATGGAAGCGGCGGAACTGCTGCTCGCCCGCGATCCGGGCCAGAGCCCTGATTTTGAGGGCGATACGCTGCAAACCGTCGTGATCGTTGAAGACCCAACAACCGTTGCTGCGACGCCCGACGGCGCGCCGAGCCTGGATCATCTACAGGCGATGCTGGAAAACAACGTCGTTTCGCAGATTCTGGCGGCTTTGCCTCCGCTGCAACTGGATAAGGAAGCTTCGCACACCTACGATCTTCAGGCAGAGGCCGAAGCGTGGGGCCAGTTGGGTGGCGATGAACTGGTTGCCTTTCTGACAGATTATCTGGCCCAGAAGAACTTTGCGGGAACCGCCGCCATTTCTCTGAAGCCTGCCGAGTGCAGTGCCGATTTTCCGCTGTGGGAGATGGATTTCCAGGTATCCGATTACGGGGCCGATGCGGCGAGTGTGGTCACGGACAATGACCGCGCCGACAAACTGGTTTCGACGGGGGCCTTTGACTCCTACACCGATACCGCCGATGGAGCCGGACGCCTCTTCACCCGCGCGGCAGGCGATGAGGGCTGGTGCAGTGAGAACGCCAGGGCCTTCCGTCTGGAAGTGCCGCAGGGCCGCTATCTACTGGCCCTGAACATGGTCCTCGATAGCACAGTAGTGACGGATGACGACGCGTTGAGTGTCGCTGAGAGCATCATGGGAAGTCCGGATCCCAGCAACGCGATCTTCATCCCCGCCATAGGTGTGGCGCTGGACCGCGGCAACGCCGAATAATTTTGTGGGGCGGGTTAACAAACCCGCCTAATAATGGCAAAGGGTTATTGAGAATGAAATACCAGACGATAGTCAGCGGCATCACATACGACATCGACATCAACGAGGATGGGCGGATTCTGGTCAATGGCGAGGAACGGGCTATCGACTTCCGCGTGCTGCGCCAGGGCGAACTCTATTCGCTGCTGCTCGATCATCTCAGCTTCGAGGCGGTAGTCGAGGAGCGCGACGACCAGTATCACATCTCAATGGGGGGTGATCTCTATGAAGTGCGCGTCACCGACGAGCGCAGCCGCCGCCTGGAAAGCGCGTTTATGGCCTTTGGCAATTCGTCTGGTGAAGTGGTTATTCGCGCCCCGATGCCGGGCCTGATTGCCCGTATTCCGGTCGTCGAGGGGCAGACGGTAACCAAGGGTGAGACGGTTGCCATCCTGGAATCGATGAAGATGGAAAACGAACTGAAATCTCCGCGTGATGGTGTCGTACACCGCATCAGCGTAGCGCCGGGCGACAGCGTGGAACAGAACAAAGTGCTTGTCACGATAGCGTAGGCCAAGCGGGGGGACACACTCTCCTCAACCTGTTATAATAGCGCCGCACCGGGGTTTCCTGGCGCGGCATTTTTTTGCTCTGGGGAGCATCGATCTTGAATGCAAGTCGCCATTTTACACATTGGCTGCCCGACGCGCTGCTGCTGGCAGGGTTGGTCCTCTATGTGATCGCCGGAGCGAGCAAGGTTCCATTTCACGGGGATGAATCCACCCTGATTTACATGAGCCGCGATTATTATTATGCCATCCAGACACGCGATATCGACGCGGTCGAATATCACGATCCGCCCTATGACGCGGCAATGCAGGAACTGCGCATTCTCAATGGGACGGTCGCCAAATACACGATTGGTTTCGCCTGGGACATGGCCGGGATGACCGTGCAGGATATCAACGAGCAGTGGGTGTGGGAATGGACCCTGGACCAGAATAAGGCGCTGGGCCACATACCTTCCGACCGTCTGCTGCGCGTTTCCCGCTGGCCCTCGGCTGTGTTCACGGCACTGACGGTGCTGCTCATTTATGCGATCACAAGGCTGGTAGCGAACCGTCCGGCGGCGTGGGTGGCGAGCTTCCTCTATGCCATGAACCCTGCTGTGCTGCTCAATGGGCGGCGGGCAATGATGGAAGGCTCCCTCATGTTCTTCTCCGTGCTGGTGATACTGCTGGCGATCATGGCGGTGCGGAAGCGGAACAAACTGGCATGGGTTCTGGCGCTTGGTGTGGCGGCGGGATTCGCTATGGCGAGCAAGCACAACGCGGGCATGACCCTTGCGGCGGCATTTCTCGCGGTGGTATTGGAACCGCTGTTGATTCATGACCCACACCTTATAGAGCGTTTTTTGCGCAATCTCGCCTGTGCAGGCATCGCGGGGATGCTGGCCTTGCTCACGTTCCTGGCGCTTAATCCAACATGGTGGTCCGATCCAATCAACATGCCGGATCGCGTCTGGGAGGCACGAAACAGGCTGCTCGACGGGCAGGTTGCTTTTTATGGCGGCTACGACGGCCCCGGCGAACGGGTTCAGGCGCTGTTCAACCAGGCCTTTTTTGCCGCGCCACAGTATTTCGAAGTGAACTGCTGGTGCGACTATATTGACAACCAGATCCGCGCTTATGAGAAGTCCGGGTTCGCCGGGCGCGATGGCAGCCTGCTCCACCGGATCGGGCTGCTCTCCCGAGAGGACGCGATCCTGGGCTGGGGCATCCTGATCGTGGCGCTGTTTTCGTTTGGACTGGTCGATCTCGCCGCGCGCTTCCGCGAGCCTGCCGCCTGGGTGGTGCTGTTCTGGTTAGTCGTGACTGCCATTGGGCTGCTGCTGATCATTCCGTTAGAATGGCAGCGTTATTATCTGCCCATGCAGGCCCCACTGTCCGTCATCGCCGGGATCGGCGCGTGGCGGATTCTGGCGCTGGCCTGGAAACGAGGCGCTCATGCTGCTGTTTAGCCCATTTGATTTAATCGCCGCCGCGGTTGCCCTGGTCTTTGCTTATCCTTGGGCGCTCATTCTGCTCCCCCGCGACCGGCGCAATTGGCTGCTGGTTCTGCTGACAACTCTTGCCCTCAGCCTCGGTGGGTTGACGGTAGGTATGATGCTGCTGGCACTGATCGACAAACTGATGCTGGCCTGGGTATTGGCCGGGGTCCTGGTTGCTTTCAGCCTGGGCAGTGGGTGGATGATGCGTGCGGGTACGCTTCGCCAGACAGTGCCGCCGCGCGCGCTGCTGTCACGGGCGGTTGGAGCCATGCGGGATCATCCGCTGCTGGCGCTGATGGCGATCCTGGTGCTGGTCATGGCGGGGCTGATCCTGTTTAATGCCCTGTACTGGCCGTTTGGTGATGACGACGCCGTGTCGATTTATGCGATGCAGGCCCGGGGCATTTACCAGACGCGTGATCTGCCCAAGGGGGAAGGGCTGTATGAAGCCTACCCAATGCTCATTCCGTTAAGCTATGTTTATGCCTATCTCGCGGCGGGCGAAATGAACGAGTATCTGGCGCGGTTGTTCCCGGCAGCCCTTGCCCTGGGGACGCTGGGCGCGGCAGTCTCGCTGGGCTGGAATCTCTTTAACCGGCGAGTTGGATTGTTCGCGGCAACCCTACTGGCCCTGACTCCGGCTTTTGTGCGCTGGGGATCATCAGGCTATACGGATGTTCCCTCCGCGTTTTTCTTCACGATGGCGGTGATCTTTGCCTGGCGGATGGCGCAGGCGAGGGGCAAGCGCGATGCGGTATTGATGGGTCTCATGGTGGGGTTTGCCATGTGGACTAAAAACAGCACGCTGACTCTGGTCTTGTCGGTTCCGGCATGGCTGCTCTATGCGACATGGCGCAAACAGATCGGCGCGCGGCACTGGGGTCTGGCTCTTGGCAGCATGGCACTGGCGGGCGGTCCCTGGTACGTGCGCAACTGGATCGAATTCGGCCTGCTGGTTCCCAAGACGGCCTGGACGGATCGGGCTGTACACAGCGTGCGCACGCTGTTTCCGCTTGTCGGTAATCTCGACCAGTTTTCTGTGATTGGGCCGCTGCTGACGATTGGCTTGTTGTGGGCCATATTCGCGGTGGTGCGCGCGCGTGACGGAGCACGCGGGCGTGATGAGAACCTCCTCCTGTGGATTTTTGTGCTGCCATTTGCGGCGGCGTGGTGGTGGATGGCCTCTTACGAGGTCCGATTCCTGCTGACTGTTCTGCCGCTCGATCTGTGTGATGACAGGCCGCTTCCTGGACTGGGGTATCCATTTGATCTGGGGAGAGCGCCGCCCCGCCCTGCTGCTGCGTGTGTCGCTGGCGATCCTGCTGGTGCTGCTGGCCCTGCCCGCTATGCGGAAGGCCGTCATGTTTAAAGGCGATCTGCTGCGCCATCCCCTGATGAATGATGCCGAGCGGCATCAGGTCAGGCTGGGACAGGTCTATAACGTGGCCCGCTATTTAAACAGCATCCCATCAGAAGGAACGATCCTGACCGATACGTATTTTTTGCCGCTGCATGTCAACCGGGGAACCTGCGTCGTGGGCAGTCTGGCATCTCGGGACAATCTGCCGCGCTTCCACTATATTGTCCAGTCGCCGGGCAATGTACTGCCGCCTGATGTGCAGCCGGGAGATGTGGAACTGATCCAGAATATCAGCGGTTTTCAGGTGTACCGGGTGACATATCATGGCTGATTGGTTCAGACCGACCGTTGAACTGCTGCCGTTCGCGGCATGGATGTTTATTGGGGTGGGCGTGCCCTGGGCGCTGGTCCTGCTGCCCCGCGGCCTGTGGTCCAGCCGGATCACCGTGCTCGCTGTCGGGATGGCGCTAGGACCACTCGGCCTCACGTCGGTGATGTTTGTCCTGGGAACAGCCGGGCGTCTGACCCTGACCGGGACCATGATCGGCAGCCTGATTGTGGCGGGGGTTGGGGCAGTCCTGGCTCTGCGCCGCCGCGTACCACCCCGCGTTGAAGTTGGACCGCGCCGTCCTCGCCCGGGGATTGTTCCGCCGCCACCGATTGATCTGCCGCTGGCCCGCTTTGAATGGATGATCGCAGGGGGCATCGCCCTGCTGATCCTGATCAACGTGGTCGTGTCCGCTTATTGGCCATTCATTGCCTACGATCCACTGTGGGTCTACGGCTACAACGCCAAGATTTTTGTGCTGCACGACAAAATCCCCACGGATATGGGCTACTACCCGCAGATGCTGCCGCTCAGTTACACCTATATGCAGCAGGCATGGGGCGGCATTAATGATCACGCGGCGCGAGTTGTCATTCCCTGGTTCAATCTGACGGCGGCGCTGATGGCCTACGTGCTGGGGCGGCTGGCTTATGGATCGCGGCGCATCGGGCTGCTGACGGCGGCGATCTGGGCGTTTTACCCGCACGTGCAGGCGTGGGCCGGGGCGGGCGACCTGGAAATCCCCCTGACGCTCTATATGACCGGGGCGGCAGCTTTCTTCATCGACGCGTGGCGCACCGAGCGCGTCCGGTCTGCCGCGCTGAGCGGGGTGCTGTTCTCTGGCGCGCTGTGGACCAAACCGACGGCGGGCGCGTTTGCGATAGGGGTGATTCTGGCCATCGTGGGCTGGAGCTTCCTCATGCTGTTCCGGCTGCCTGTTTTTGGCCCCAAGCCGCGTATCTTCCTGCTTTTGGAGCGGGGCATTCTATCACGCTTCTGGGTGCCGTTGGTCTGGTCTAAGCTGAAACTGGCGCTGATCACGGGTCTGACTGCCGCGCCGCTGGGCGGCATGTGGTACGTTCGCAATCTGCTGCTCCATCACGATCCGCTCGTCTTTCCGGCAGGCTACTGGCATGATTTCGCCCAGCGATCCGGGCAGGAACTTGGCTGGCCGCTGTTGATCGCTTTACTGGTTGCGGGCTGGCTGCTGGTGCGGCCCCCGATCCAGCTTCGAGCGCGGCGCAGAGTGGTTCGTCTCGGCCTGCCCATCCTGGCGATCATCCTGCTGCTGGTGGGGACACTGCCAACGGCGCTGCCGGATCGGTTGGGTGATTCAACTGCCTTGTGGAAGTGGGTGCGCGGCGACATCACAGCGGCGCGGCGGCTGAGCGGAATCGAAGTGGGGATGATTGTGCTGGGCGTTGCGCTGTTGGTGCTGCCCGTGCGCGGGGCGTGGCGAAGTTGGTCCAACCCCCGGCGCGAGACGACCCTGCTGCTGACAGCGCTGCTGCTTCCCTATGGCGTGGTCTGGTTTCTCTATTTTTCTTATCATTACCGCCTCAGTTTCCCTATTGTGCCCATGCTGGCGGCGGTCATCGCGGCGATTGTGGACTGGTGGCTGTGGCCCTGGCTGGTCTCCCGGCCTCTCGGCAAGTGGATCGGCGGCGCGCTCACGGTGATGTTCTTTGCGATGGCGGTCGGAGCCGCTTCGGAATTTACCGTCAAGCACTGGCGGCAAGGCGGACTGAAGGATGACCGTGCCAAGTACGATGCGGGCAATCCGGCGCTGATGGTTGTGGTTCACCACCTCGAAGACTATGCGGCGGCGCACGGACAACCCGTCGTGATGGCCCCCGGCGAGGACCGGCTGCCGTTTTTCTTTCCCACATGGGATGTTCGCGTCCCGCGCGATCCAAAAGATCTGCCAACGAAGGTGGAAGACCTGGACGGGGTAGATATTATCGTCGGCGGATCGGTGCTGGACTTCCTGTGGCTGGAAGCGGGGGAATATCCCAATTCACTTAAGGCGGATATGAACGTCGGGGAGACGTATTATCGCCTCGGTATCAATGGCCCTGGCGGCACGCTCTGGCCGACGGTTATGCAGCCAATTGCCTTGAATCTTTCGGGCGCTCCTGTCTATGACGATGGCATCTTCCGCTATGTGATGTTTACCATCCACCCGGAGGCGCGCACGACGCCGCTAAGACCCGGCGGAACCATGCCCGGCGAAACCGTTTTTGGCGGATTTGCCCGGCTGCTGGGGTTTGACATGGTATCGCTCGATTGGTATCGCGGGGAGCGTGTGCCGATGATCCTCTACTGGCAGCCCACCGAGACGGCCCCACCGCCCGTGAGTTACAGCGTGTACATCCATATCCTGGATTCTGAGGGAAATCTCGTACGCACAGAGAGCGGTGGAACGGTCCAATGGGATGGCGTGCCTATGCTGGGGCAGTACCCGACGCTCTATTGGCGACCCGGCGAGGCGATCTATGATTTTTGGGATCTGCGCACCCCAGTAGATGCAGCGCCCGGCCCGGTTCAGGTGCGGATCGGCCTCTACGATTCAATTACCGGGCAGCGCGTTCCGGTGACCATCGACGGTGAGCCAGCAGGCGACGGCGTGACGATCAGCAATCGAGTCACGGTGCGATGAGGTTGGGCTGAGCTTCCCTTCCCCCACAGCTTCGCGGTGGGAAGAGGAAACCAATTTAGAAAAGAGCGTTCCCCTGCTTAAGTTAACACAGAATTGGGTAGGGCGGCTGCGCTTGGCCCTATCCCTACAATTTGGTGTGCCACTCGGATTGTTTTTCTTGGCTTTTCTTTGCGTTCTCCGCGCTCTTTGCGGTGAAATTGTTTTTTCTTTTACAGCGCGGCGACTGCCAGCCCCAAACTCTGACGCACCTCGTCACGCACGAAATTCGCCCAGGCCTGCGGCACGGTTTCGTAGAGCGCGCGTTTTTCGTCTTCTTTGGCGCTGGAATAAACCAGCACGCCGCTCATATCGGGCCGCATGAAGCCGGGCACGCCGCTGTACTCTTTCTCATAATCGGTGCGCAGATCGTCCAGTACGGCGCTGACTACCTGCGCATCTTGCAGATCGCCCAGGTGATCCTGCATAATCTTGGTCTCTTTGATGACCAGCTGGACTTCAGGCCCCAGTACCTCTTCAAAAAATTCAAGGGCGTAACGCAGCCGTTTAAAAGCGATACGCAGCCTATGCAGCGTTGGAATGTCGGCCTGCTCGATCAGCGGCTCGAAGGCGCGCACTGCCGCGTAGCGGTTGTAGATCAGGCCGGGCGCGACGTGGCGCACCTGGTAGGCAATGGGCTTACGCGGCGGAATGGTCCCGCGTGCTCCCGCGTATGGGGTGCTCAGGAATTGGTGGAACTGCGAAACAAATCGATCAAAGCGCTTGCTGTCCAGTTCATCGTTCAGGCTCTGGCGGGCTTCGGTCAGCGCGCCACCCCAAATATCGTACAGAGGTTGCAGATCGACTCCGGAGTGTTCCGCCGCGAACATCCGCGCCTTATCCAGAAAGACATCCAGATCGCGCACCTCACCGAGGGTCTGGGCGATGCGGCGCAGCTCGCGCTGGAAGTGCTGGATCACGGCAGGATCAAAATAGGATCGGAACAGGCGCATGGCGCTGCGCATGCGGCGGGTGGACACACGCATATCATGCACTGCTTCGATATCTTCTCCCTGGCGGCTTCCCGTTTCGTTGAGCAGCATCCGCCCGAAATGAAATAGAAGAAGCTTGCGCGCGGCTTCGCTCACCGGATCATCGGGTAAAACGCCGGGCTGATCCAGTTGATCGAGCATCAGGCGCGGGCCGGTCACGGCGGGTTCGGTCACCGTGTCGAGCGGTGCGGGAACCTCGGCGAGGGGCGGAGTCGGGAAAATATCCAGGCGGCGGGCTTCCCACTCGCGCAGCCAGTGGCGCACCTGGGCCGTACTGAGCGGGATCGCCTGGGCAATGGCAGATAACTCGGTGCAGTCATTATTGAGAAGAATGATCTGTGCCCGGCGCTTTTCGGGGGCTGATCCATGCGCCCGGAAGTAATCCAGAACGGCGCGTTCGCGGTCAGAGAGTGGTTCAGACATGGGCAAAATCCTTGTGTGCCAGGAAAACCGTTTGCTGAAGCTAGTTCAAGTGTAGCATACTTGAACTAGAGAAGCGTTAAATTGGGGTAGATTATTCATGAGCGACATCATCGACCGTACGACTGTAAAATCGCTGCTGCTTGGCCTGCTGGCCGGGGCAGAGACACCGCTGGAAGATGTAACCGCATGGGAAGCGCGTTTGCGCCCGCTGGTTCCCGATCCGCTGCTGGGGCGCTTTATGGATCAACTGCGGGTAGAGTGGCCGGACATTACTCCGCCCAACGCGCTGTGTGCGTCGATCACGGCGCAGGCGAGAGAGCATGTCTCCGGGTGGCATTCCGGCTGGCCGCACCTCTGGGCACATATTCAACGGGTGACGGGGACCGCTCTCGCGCTGGCGGGCAGAAGCGCAGGTCGATCCGGTGCTGGCTTATCTGGTGGGCATCTGCCACGATGTCGCCAAGCTGGATGAGGAGCAGGCCAGCGAATCCCACGAGGAACTCGGCGCGTGGTTTGTCAGCAGCACGCTCGATGGATTGCTGCCCCACGCCCAGGTCGAGGAGATTCAGCACGCGATTCTGGAAAGAAAGCGGGGATCCCCTGGCACGGCTGCTGTATGATGCCGACAAGCTGGACAAGATCGGCGTAGCGGGTCTTGTGCGGCGCATCTCGACGGAGACGCGCCCTGAATGGCTGCCTGCGGCGCTTGTCCGCGTGGAGGATGATTGGGACAAGTTTCCATCGATGCACTTCGAGCGCAGTCGTTTGATAGCCTCACTCAAGAGCGCTTTCCTCGATTGGTTCCTGCCTCAGGCAGAGGACGCACTGCGGGGTTAATTGGGCAGTATCTTTGCTGAGCGAGCGGGGCAGCCCTGACAAACCTCCGCTCATTCTGCGGTAAGCATATTTTTTGCCTTTCATCGGAAAAAGTCAGGTATACTGGCTCAAAACAACCAAAACGGGGAAAATTACTATGCACCGTGCTCACCTGTTGATCGCATTTCTCGCCGCTGTCCTTCTGGGCGCAGCGGGGCTTTCCGCCCGCGCCCAGAGTGGACCGGATGCGCACACGCTCTATGTGCTCAATATCCGCTCCGGCCCCGGCCCCACCTATGCCATTTTGGCTACGCTGCCTGCCAACGCCGGGCTGATTGTAGAAGGGCGCAGCGAAGATGCATCCTGGCTGATCATCCACACGGAAGATGGGGCGCAGCGTGGCTGGGTTGCCAGCCTTTATCTCAGTTATCAGGCCGGGTTCAGTGCCTTCCGGATGCCTGTCAGCGAAGAGATTCTGCCCGCAGCGCCTCAACTCGCGCCGGTGCCGGCTGTTGCTGGCCCGCCGCAAGGGAGCAGTGAGGCAGTCTGGCCCGTCGAGGTTCCCGCCGCGCTTGTGAATACCCCGATCCTCCCATCGATCTCGTCCCATGTTCAGGCCATCTTTGCTCAGGGACAGCAGCAGGGGAACAATCCGCGTGTCTTCGCCAAAGTGGGCGACTGCAACAGCGTTACCCTGGCCTTTTTGGGATTAATCGGACGCGGGCAGTACGACCTGGGACCGTACAGCGGGCTGCAGGAGACGATCACCTATTTTGGAATCTCGCCCGCACCCGGAATTCCCAGTTCTTTCGACAATATCAGCCAGGCGACTCTGGCTGGGTACACAGCGCAGGCGGTGCTCGATCCGGCCTGGGGCAAATGCGGCCTCTCGCCGCTGGAATGTGAATATAACCGCATCCATCCCAGCGTTGCCCTGATCATGCTCGGCTTGTCGGATGTCCATTACCTCGACGCCTCCCAATATGAAGCGAGTCTGCGCCAGATTATCCAGATTTCGCTGGATCGCGGCGTGATTCCTGTCTTGACCACGTTCCCCACATGGGCGGGCGAAACTGATACGGCAATGATCGCCAAGCGCCTCGCCTTTGATACGATTGTAGTCAACCTCGCCTATGAATACGATGTACCCCTCATCAACTTCTGGAGCGCGGCGCAGGCGCTGCCCAACAGCGGCCTGTATGGCGATCTGCTGCACATTACCTACAGCGGCCAGGAAAGCCACTACGATTGGATTTCCTTCGGGGGCGAAGAAAAACAGTACGGCTTTACCCTGTGGAATCTGCTGGCGCTGCAAACTCTTGATTCGCTGCGCACGGAGGTGCTTGGCGGGTAAAGTGGGCCGTATCAGGGCAGACCGTTAAGGTCTATAAAGGCGAATAACGAATTCCACTGAAAGGAGTTTCCACCTTGATCCGTCCTGATTCCCATGTACCTGCTTCGCTCGACCCGTCGCCAGATCAGATTGTAAAAATGGGCAATGCGGCGCTGCAAGTCATCGCAGACTATTTCGGCGCACTGCCCGGCCTGCCCATCTTCCCGCACGTGAGCGGGGGCAGCATTCGTGCCCAAATGAGCGCAGAAGCCCCGGTTGAAGGCCAGGACTTCGCCACACTGCTCGATTTTTTCGCACAGGTGATCCTGCCGTCGAGCCGCCATAATGGACACCCGCGTTTTTTCGGCTATGTCGCGTCGCCCGGCACAGCGGCAACGGCCATCGCGGACCTGCTGGCCTCCGCTCTCAATTCAAATTTGACCTCCTGGCGATCGGGTCCTGGGCCGACCGAACTTGAGCGCCAAACGATCCAGTGGATTAAGCAGATCATTGGCTACCCGGCTGAAGCAGACGGATTGTTTGTCAGCGGCGGATCTATGGCTAATTTTTCCGCATTGGCTGCTGCGCGTGACGCCAAATCTCCAATCAACCTGAGCACGCATGGCTGTCAGGCCCTCGATCAGCCGCTGCGCCTCTACATGTCCCAGGAGGGACATCATTCGTTAAGCAAAGCGGCAGGACTGCTCGGCATTGGCCGTGACCATGTGCGTCTGGTCAATGTCAATGAGCGCTTCCAGATGGATACGTCAGACCTTATCACGGCTGATTGAGGAAGATCGGGCCAATGGCTATCTGCCATTTTTCATCATGGCGAGCATTGGAACAGTCAGCACGGGGGCCTGCGATGATCTGGAAGCGATTGCTGATGTAGCTGCCCGGTACGGCCTCTGGCTGCATGTTGATGCCAACTATGGTGGGTTCGCCGCGCTGGCCCCGTCCAAGCGGCACCTGTTTCGCGGCATCGAACGCGCCGATTCGGTAGGGCTGGATCCGCACAAGTGGTTGTACGTGCCCAGCGACTGCGGCTGCATCCTGTACCGTGACCCGGCACGAGCACGAGCCGTATTTGGGCATGAGGCAGAGTACATTCGTGTTCTGGCTAACGATGCCGATGAAGCCTTTGCCTTTTGGGACTATGGCCCCGAA
This sequence comes from uncultured Chloroflexia bacterium, assembly GCA_963753545.1. Lineage (GTDB taxonomy): Bacteria > Chloroflexota > Anaerolineae > Aggregatilineales > Aggregatilineaceae > CAVWCQ01. The sequence goes on along the minus strand of CAVWCQ010000008.1, from coordinate 631,906 downwards.
CTATCGCGCCGCTTCCGGGCGTTAAAGGTCTGGATGATGCTGTCTCATGTGGGCACGCGGGACCTGGGGCAGGCTGTTGAGGAAAACTGCGCCTGTGCCCAATATCTCGCCCAACTGGTGGAAGCATCCAGCGATTTTGAGATGATGGCTCCTGTCGAATTATCCATCTTCTGTTTCAGATATATCCCGCCAACCCTGAAGAAAGCGGCAAGCCCTGAGGCCATTGACAACCTGAACGAACGTATTCTCACGGTGCTGCAGAAGGGGGGAAGCTCCTATCTGTCAAACGCGCGCCTCAATGGCCGCTTCGCGCTGCGCGGCTGTGTGCTGAACTTCCGAACGACGAAAGCCGATATAGAGATATTGCTCAACGATGTTCGCCAAATTGGGCAGAGCTTAACGTCCGATGAGAGCTAGGCCCCGGCGCGCAACTCATTGTCTGTTCGTGCGTAAACTTTAGTGAATAGAACGAACTGGAGTGTACGCGATGAGTGAAAAACAAAAAGTGCCGGGGATTAACATCCGCGACCTGATCGAAGAACGGAATTGGATGGCGCTGGCCGGGCTGGCCCTGATCGTCGTGGGCGTCCTGTACTTCGTAGGGGACTTATTCGGGCTGCATTTCGACCTGTGGAATCTGTTCCTGCTGGGTGCCGGCGGCTGGACACTCTATGACACCTGGAAGAAATACAGCGCATCCGGGCGCGTCTGGACCGTCGCAATCCGCAACCGCGTCCTGATCGGCACGGTGTTGATCCTCATTGGCCTGCTGTCTGCCTTCCATCTCAGCATGTGGAGCCTGTTTATGCTGGTGATTGCCGGGTGGTTGGCCTATGACACCTGGCAACAATACAAGGCGAACGGGCATACCCTCACCGAACCTATCCGCAATCGCTTCATTGGCGCAGGCGTGATCGCTCTCATTGGGCTGTTCGGGCTTATCAATCTGGGAATTACGTGGCCCCTGATCTTCATCGTGATTGGGCTGGTCATGTTGTTCCGGTATATCGGCAAACAAGGCCGGTAGACCGTAGTACCCCCCCTACCGAGTGGGCAGCGCTCCACCCTACCGGCGCTGCCCATCTTACTTGCATTCCGCCTGAGACACAATCGTTACCGCAGAGAGTTGCAGCAGACCGTCACGACTATCGCCTTCTTCGGGCAGAAGCCGTACTCCGTCCTGCCATCCGTAGATGGCTGTGCGAAGCTGGTACGTGCCTGTTGCCAGACACGCGGGCAGCCGCAGCGTACGATCATCGCGGTAGACGCTGCCCGGTTCCCACTGGGCGATTCCGTCCGGGGTGAAGGGTCCGGTGGGGCTGCCATCCACCTGCGCGATCAGCTTCCCCGCGCCATCGATCAGGTACAGGCCAATTGAATAATCGTCGCGCTCAACGGCCTGATCGACACTCCACCATGTCTGGACCTTCAGCCTGTCGCCGGGCCGGTAGATTGTACCGGCGGGCAGCGTAATCCCTCGGAAGCGCACGACTTCGCCCATGAGGATGCCGGGCGTTAATGGAGGACGTTCGTACAGCGTCGCGGCGAAGGGATCCAGGGCGCGCTGTTCGAGAGCGAGCCGCCCTTCTGCCAGTGATTGCCGGGTTGCTTTGTCCTCGCTCCCGCGCCATGCCAGATACCATACCCGCGCGCCTGGGCCACGGAGGAACTGCCCGCCGGGGAAATAGATTTGTTCGTAGTACCACCACGCCGAGGGTTCATCCACCATCCGCGACAATTCGGGATCGATGACCGCCGTATCGCCCGGCTCGAACCGCTGCGCGACATCCCGCAGCAAGTCGCGCAGGGGCGGTTCGCTGTGGTAGGAGGGGCGGTGATCAAACGGCTGCCAGGGTATGGCGACAAATACGAGCAGCAGCCCGGCCCCGGCCAGCGATGCCCGGCGGGGAAGCTGGGCCAGCCCCATTCCGACCAGGAGCAGAACCGCCGGAATCGTAAAGACCAGCGAGGATGTGCGGGTGACGGGCAGATGCGCACGGCCCAGGTAAGCCAGCAGAGGAATCCCGATACCCCACACCACCAGCCCGATCACGACCGAGCGCTGATCACGAGTGCCGCGCCGGATCAGCATGACAAGTCCGACCAGCGCCAGCAGCACGATCACGGCCCACAGGATATCCTGGTGAGCGCTGTAGGCGCGATACCACGCCTCCGGCCCCGGCGCGGAGTTCTTGACCTGTCCCTTCTGGAAGAAATCCCAGGCGGCAGACCACTGCGGCAGAAACAGCAGCCCGGATATCCCCGTAATCAACAGCCATTGGCCCCACAAACGGCGAGGCGCAGCCATCACCGTCCAGAGTCCGGTCAGGGTTATCAGGATGAGCGCGTTTCCATAATGGCTGTAAAGCAGCGCGGTCTGGACCAGAACCAGCGGCAGCGCCTTCTCCCAGATGGGACACCGTTTCCAGCGCGCGTGCAGCCAGATCAGCGCGGGAGCAAGCGCCAATACCAGCCCGTAGCCGCGCACTTCGATCAGAAAATAGGCGGCGTAACCCGATGTGGCATAGGCCAATCCGGCCAGCCAGCCCGCCCGCCTTGAGTGGAGCGCCTGTCCAGCCCGGATCATGCAGGCCGTGCCCAGGAGTCCCGCCAGGATGTTGATACTATGGACGGCTAGTTCATTTTTCCCGGCGATCTTCATCCAGCCGTGCAGCAGTACAAAATAAGCGGGCGGCCAGGAACTGTCCCGGTCTTTCTGCAAAATCTGTTCAAGCGTCCCAGCGCTGTGAAAGATGGTCCGCGTTTCGCCTGACCACAGCGACAGATCGCAGGCGCGGCTGATCAACAGCAGGGCCGAAATGGCTATCACCAGCACGCTGATCCACAGGCTTTGTGGGCTAACACGTACATGCGGGCTGTGGCGGTAAACGGCGATTCGGCCTCTTAAAAAATCCGCGATCCAGACTGCGCCCACGCCTTCGACAACAGCCAGCGGAGCCTGAAGCGGAAGGTAGTAGCGCTGCCAGGGGAGAGGAGTTGCGATCAGCAGCGCCAGCGCCACAACGCTGATCCACAGCAGCAGCGCCCAGGCCGGACTCTCGCGCCATCGTCTGACCAGCGCGATCACGCCTGCCGCGAAGCACGTCACCAACAATGCGCCCCAGACTGGACCGCCGCGCCGCCCGGCGATCAACCCGTGGGTGTACTCAGCACGTTCTTTGCTGAATGTAAGGCTCCCACTGCTGCGGCTGTACTTCGTAAAACTGCGGTTTTGCAAAAAATGCCTGCTGGATCAGCCCTTCGGCCTGCGCGCCAAACCCATCGTAGCTCTCAGACTGTTTGATCTGGTCGTTAAGCATATCGACGCGGGCGCGAGTTCACGCGGCCCGGCATCCCCAGAATATCGGACCACCACGCCGGAGTGAGCAGCACAAATACGGCGATCATGACCAGACCCGCCCAGCAGAGCCGCAGGAGGTGTTCCCGCTGGACTCTGTGCCCTTCCTGGACGCAGCAAGGGATCAAGGGCAAGCGCCACGAAGAGAACTCCAAGCGTGATCAGGACATTATGTTTGCTGGCAACCGCCAGACCGCAAGCCGCGCCGAACACCGTATACCATGCCATTAATCTTCGGCTGCGGGGTTGGGCACGCAGCAGCCAAAAGGCTACCAGCACGGCGAGCGCCGTAAAGCCTAACTGCGATCCCTCCATCATGGCACGCCGCCCATTGAGCAGAACGGCGGGAGACGTCACATAAATCAGACTGGCGGCATAGGCGGCCCAGCGGCGGCGAGTGACCAGCCGGGCAATGCCCCACACGGCCCACACGCTGATCACAAGCAGAACTGCCGATGACAGGCGCGCCGCGTGCAGCAAATCGTCACTGGGCCGGTTGCCCAACAGGTCATTCTGCTCCGGCGTGTAACCCCATGCCCATTGATCGTTGAGGTCATCTACCGTTAGCCCGGCAATGTCCCAGGCCAGCCCCATCGCCATTTTGCCCGTTGTGCCGTTAATCATGCGGATATTCTGCTCGGTGGGATGGTCCGTATTCGGATCGTAGAGCACGGCGTCCAGGTCGTGCTGCTGGACGAGGTAATGGTAATCGCGGCTCATAAAAATGAGGGTGGATTCATCGCCATGAAACGGTACTTTGTCCACCCCCGCCAGGACATAGAAGGCCAGCCCAACCAACCACAATGAGTCCAGCAGCCAGCGCGCGCTTCGTTTCATGATGATTGTTCCCGCGATGTGAAAAGTGGAGAAAAACATATAGTACAGGGCAGCCCGATGTCCAGCAAAGAATCACTGATCCCAGGCCAACAGCATCCAGGCGAGATCGTCCACCGTCGTCGTGTTGCGCACGCGCGCCCGCTTCAGTTCGAGCAGGCGATCACTGGTATGGATCGTGCCCGCCTCTGTGGTGACTGCCGCGACAATCCCCACCTGCGACAGCACAGCCATCACACTGTCATTGTAGCGCCCGCTGGGGTAGCAGAAGAAGCGGGGCCGCGTTCCGATCTGCGCTTCGATAGTCTGCACGCTGCCCAATATCTGGTAGACCAGACAGTCGTAGTCGCACCCGGTCAGGTCAGGATGGGTGCGGCTGTGGCTCTCGATAGACATACCCGCCGCTGCCATATCGCGCGCCTCGTCCCAGGAGATATAGCGAGGGTCGGCTGAATCCACCCATTCCGTCACCACAAAGAACGTGCCAACCATGCCGTAGGATCGCAGCAACCGGAACGCATTGTTATAGGCGTCCGCATACCCATCGTCAAAGGTGATGATCACAGGGCGCGGCGGCAGCGGCTTGCCCTCCGTTAATGCCAGATAGAGATCGTCCAGCGTCACCGTCGTAAAACCGTTATCCCGCAGCCAGCCGAGGTGCGCGGCAAATTGATCGGGCGTGACCGACAGATCGAGCCGGTAAACATCCGCATCAGCGGGCGGCGCGCTGATGTAGTGGTACATCAGGACCGGGAGATGGATGCGGCGGCGGGTTGTATCAGCCCGCGTGGAGGCCGTTCCCACCAGCAGCCAGACCGCGATCAGCGTGATCAGGACTACTCGCCTACTGGTCATCCGGCCCATAATAATATCCTCCAACTTGGTGATGTTTTTTAGCCCGTTCAGCCGTATGGTAAAAACAACGGGCCACCATCCTCATTATTCGTTTCACACCGCAAACGCCCGTAGGTCAAAAACAGGACATTGTGATGATCGAACAAACCGATATCAATGCACCGGGTGGCGAAGAATCGCTGCTGCATAGTGGCCCCGAGTCAGAAGGCCCGCCGCCCCTGACTCAGCCGATCGATCTGCCGAACGTTTTCGACCATTTCCCTGGTCTTGGCCGGGGGCTTTTGGAACAACAACCCCAACTCCGCCTTTATGTGCGCGGATTTCCTGAGCCAATCCGGCTGACTCTCAACGACATGGCGATTGTAGGCCGCACTGATCCCAAAAGCCGTGCTCTGGTCGCCGTGCGCCTGGACAAATACGGCGCGATGGGAGCCGGGGTGTCGCGCCAGCACATCGCTTTTTTGACCGAACGGCAGTTTATCAAAGTCATGGATCTGAGCAGTTCGAACGGCACGTATCTGAATGGGCGCAAGATGATCTCGTACCAGCCGCGCATCCTGCGTGATGGCGATGAACTGCGTTTGGGCAATCTGCTGATCCGCGTCCACTTCGGCTAAATACCGCTCACCGAGATTATCACCATAAATAGGGCTGAGAGGCCCTGTTTTTTTTATACGCAGCGCCGGAAAATGCAACAAAATGGGCTTAAGATATCCCTTACAGGCCCATTTGGAGTTGGTAGTGATCCATTTCATTGGATTTAACGCGCATATGGGCCACCAAAGAACCCGTTCTGCCAGCGAGAAAAATGCAAAGTTGATCACTTCGTTCTCGTGGCGATCCACCGAATCCCTGTTTTTGGGCATCTTCCTAACTATTCTCTAACCCTCGCTGAATAGGAGGAGCAAAGCAGGATATTGTACGAATTTTCTCTCACGGTGCGTAAATCGCCGCTTGTTCCCACACCAGAACCGCCAATCCATCCCGCCCGCCGCGCGCCCAGACTCCCCAGCGTCCCGACAGATCGACCGGCGACACACCCATCCGTTCGTCATTCAGCCGCAGCCGTATCTGGCCAGAGGCCTCGCGGTGCAGCGTGATCGCATTCGTCTTTCCTGGTCCAAACAAACGGTTATATTCAAACCAGCGCCATTCGGGGCGCACCGCCGGACAGTCTTCGAGCGGCGAGAGCGCATGTTCCTCGCAGCGCCGGGTGGTGATCATCCGTTCGCCGCTGATGGCGTAGATCACACGCCCGCCGTCCATCGTTTCCAGCCAGACTCCCCAGGCCGCGCTCGGATCGGAGCCGGATGCCAGCCGCGCTTCGAGACGCAGCGTAAACAGTCCGGCGGGCAAATTCTCCGGCGCAGTGGACCAGACATCCTGATCGATTGCCAAATTACCCGGTGCCCATACCATCTGCTGATCAGACCAACGCAGAGGGCCAGCTAGCGGAGGATCGGCGGCTCCGCCCAGCAGCAGCAGAACGACCAGAATGATACTCCCGACAACCAGCAGCGTGCCGCCCAGGATGAGCCGCCACAACCAGCGTGGCGTTCTTCGACTATCTTTTTGTACTATATCCACTATCAGTTGCCTATAGACAAATTATGTTTTTTTGATGATAATGAAAACTGTTTAGTGCGCGCTTCCAGGAAAAATCATCATGATCGATTATCAGGCCGACTATCATTGGGAATTGCTCGACGGGACGCCTGTCCTGTTTGTGACGGTTACGGGTCATCTGCTGTCCAATCCCCGCGCGATTCCCGCCATCATTGACCGGGCGCATCATCTCTCTAACGCGCACCATGAATTTGATCAGGTCTGGATCGTCTACGATTTTACCCGAACAGAGGGCCGACTGCCTCTACAAGCTTTAATGGTCGATACCGAATTGTGCAGCAAGATTTGCCGCATTTCGGTCATTGGCCTGCACAGCCGCGCCGATGAGATGTCGATTTTGATCATGGCTGCCGCCAAACAAGCGAGCTATCCGGTCGATTTCTTCACTACCGAGCAGTCAGCGCGTGTCAATCTGGCGGGCCAGGGCAGATCGACCCCTCCTGCAAACTAGAGCTTGTGATGCATTGTATCGTTCCCACTAACAAACTTTTCAAAAAAATTAGTTGATCACTTCGCCGCCGTGAGCGATCTGCTACCCCCCCCTTTTCGGTTTCATGACTAACTGTTTCCTAACCGCGTTCCTACTTCCATTTTTGGCCCATTTTTCAGGGCGGGTATTACATTGACGAGCGACAAGCCGCGCCCCTAATCGTTGGTTCAAACAGCCAGGATGGTGATGAAGCTATTCGTAGGATACACCCAATGTGCCCTCTAAAATACTCCTTTAAAGGTGAACCTTAAGTACTAATTTGAAGATATAGGTGAGAAAAAAGTGAATAACACGTTCTCCTGAAAATGTAGTTGAAGCTTAGCCGACTGAGTTGGAGCAGGCAACCCAAGCCCTCCGACCGCTGCTGCTCTTTAGCAAAATAATAGGGTCACTGTAGGCGACCCCAAAAAGACGGGCAGGGCAAGCTCCAGCCCCTACGGTTCATAGGCCTCGTGACCGAACGAAACAGTTCAGGTACCTAAGGTCGCCTCGGGGGTATACTTGTTTCATATCAAGCTCTAGACACCGGCAATGACCCCGTCTTCTTGAAGCGCCCCGGATGCTCTGCGGGGCGTTTTTATGTCTGCCCTTCGTTGTGAAAAATAAGCGAAAAATTATCTGAGGTAAATATTTTTAGTACGTTTTAATTATCACTGTATATCATTATTTTTAGACCTGCTCATCGAGCACTGACTGCTATTAATCACAGGAGAATTCTATGTACCACGTTTCGAAGCTTTTTAAAGTCTCCCTTATTTTAGCCATCGTACTGACTTCAATCACATTTATTTCGTCGCCGCATAACGCGCGGGCGGCTTCCTACAGCGCGACCAACAGCACCTTTGCCGATGTGGATGGAAACTCGGCCACGCGCACCGTCACCATCGCGGCGGGAGCGGGTGAGACGGTCTCCGGCGTCACCATCGCCATCAATTTTCTCAAGTCGGGCAATACGTGCGCCAGTGATGATGGGAGTATTCCCTGGGATGACGAAATCGTCTTCAGCCTGAAAAACCCGCTTAACACAACGGTGAACCTTGTCAACAAAGGCACATTCAGCACCGGCGGCACCTCGGCTGGCACAGTGACGATCACCTTCAGTGACGCGGGTGGAGCACTTCCGGCTCATCCGGCGACGGGCACCTTCCACCCGGTTGGGGCGCTGGCGACCTTCAACGGCACAAACCCGACTGGAGACTGGACTCTGACTATTCAAGATACATTTGCTGCTGATCATCTCTGCGTCAACAATTTCACCCTAACCGTGCTGACAGGCGGCGACGCGGTTACGGCCCCTGCCACGACACCTGTTCCCCAGCCAGGATGCTCAGTGCTGCTGAGCCTCCCGACTGATGCGGCTGTCGGAACTCTGATTGGCAACGCAGACGCTTATTGGAAGCCCGGCCAACTCACCGACCCGTTGGTTACCCTGCCCCCTGGCAAGTCCTTCTGGGTGCTTGGCATGAGCCACGACGGGCAGTATTACGAAATCTATGTGGAGTGTCAGAAGGTGTGGGTTCGCGCCGAAACGATGGGGCCGAATTACGATACCGTTTGGAACGGCCACCCTCTGCCCACTACTGACCTTGAGGGCGATAGCAGCAGCGAGAAGTAGCTTTTTCAGAAGTCGAATTTTTAGCGCCCCGGAGAGCATCCGGGGCGTTTTTATTTACTGTTTCCTACCCCCCTTACGAGTCAGCAACCGTGTTCATTTTTAAGGGGAATTTTGCCACCCAAAAAGACCCTCAAAATTCGCTTTAAGCGCCGCGTTGGGGTATAATTTATCATAACAATGGCGATGCAAAAGACCGCCAAAATAGCTGAAAAATATGGGCTGATCGCGGCCCCGCGCGGAACTAAAATGACCATAAATCGGGCGACCCGCGTTTCCCCTCAGGTCGCCCGCCTGATTTCAAACTAACGCATGCACGCTGCCAGCAAAGAGTGACGGGAATCGCAGATGGCTATTGGAACTGTTCGACAAGTAAATATTGATGAAGAGATGCGGGGGTCGTATCTCGATTATGCGATGAGCGTGATCGTAGCGCGGGCGCTGCCCGACGCGCGCGATGGCCTCAAGCCCGTTCATCGCCGGATTCTCTATGCGATGCATGACATGGGAATTCGCGCCAATACGTCCTATAAAAAGTCGGCGCGTATCGTCGGTGAAGTGCTCGGTAAGTACCACCCGCACGGCGACTCGGCGGTTTATGATTCGATGGCGCGTATGGCGCAGAATTTTTCGCTGCGCTACATGCTGGTCGATGGTCAGGGCAACTTTGGCAGCATCGATGGCGACAGTCCCGCCGCCATGCGGTATACGGAGGCGCGGCTGTCCCGGATTGCCGAAGAACTGCTCGAAGATATCGACATGAACACGGTCGATTTCACCGATAACTTCGACGCCAGTCTGCAAGAGCCAGATGTCCTACCCGCCAAACTGCCGAATCTGCTGCTCAATGGTACGAGCGGTATTGCCGTCGGTATGGCGACCAACATCCCGCCCCACAATTTGCGGGAAGTCGCCGCAGCCGTGACCTATATGATCGACAAAATGATTGCCTATGAGGGCGATCCTGATGAAGCGGTTGCTGATATTACCGTCGATGACCTGATGACGTTCGTCAAAGGGCCAGACTTCCCCACCGGGGCCATGATCGTCGGCGGCGCGGAACTGAAGGAAGCCTACGCGACAGGCAAGGGCCGTATCGTCATGCGCGCCCGCACCGAAATTCAGGAAATGCGCGGCGATCGCTTCCGTATTGTCGTTACGGAAATCCCCTACCAGGTGAATAAGTCATCCATCCTGGAGCGGATCGCGGAACTGGTGCGTGATGGCCGCCTGGAAATGGTCTCCGACCTGCGCGACGAATCCGACCGGCGCGGCATGGCGATTGTCATTGAACTCAAGCGCGGCGCGCAGCCCAAGACGATTTTGAACCGCATTTTGAAATACACCCAGTTGCAGAGCACCTTCGGCGTGCAGATGCTGGCCCTGGTGAAGGGTGAACCCCGTCTGCTCAGCCTGCGACGCGCCCTGCATCTCTATGTGGATCACCGCCGCACAGTCATCCGCCGCCGCAGTGAATATGAATTGATGCGCGCTCGCAACCGCGCTCATATCCTGGATGGGCTGCTCAAAGCACTGGCCCGCATTGAGGATGTGATCCAGACCATTCGCGCCGCGGACAGCACCGAACAGGCGCGGCAGTCTTTGATCGAACGGTTTGACCTGTCTGAAGCGCAAGCGACTGCCATTCTCGATATGCAGCTTCGCCGCCTCGCCGCGCTGGAACGGCTGAAGATCGAAGACGAATATCGCCAGATTATGGAGCATATCGAATATCTGGAAGACCTGCTCCGCTCGCCGCGTAAGGTGCTGGCCCTCATCCGCGACGATCTGAACGAACTGGCCGAGAAGTATGGCGATAACCGCCGCACTGAACTGGCCCTGGAACTGGGTACGCAGTTCAGCGAGAGCGATCTGGTCCGTGACGAGGAAATTCTGGTGACACTGACCGAGCGCGGCTATATCAAGCGCGTACCTGTTGCCGCCTATCGTGCCCAGCGGCGCGGCGGACGGGGTGTCACGGGGATGCAGACCCGCGATGAAGATCAGGTTGAGCAAATTTTCGCCGCTGAGTCGCTCGATCATGTGCTATTCTTCACCGACCAGGGCAAAGTCTACGCTCAGCGCGCCTATATGATCCCCGAAGGCGGGCGCGGCACGAAGGGCACGTTGATCAACGCCTTCCTGGCGCTCCAGCCGGAAGAATATGTCACCGCGATTGCCGCCGTGTCCAGCTTTGAAAATCGCGAGGGCTATTTTGTTTTGCTGACTCGCCAGGGCCGCATCAAGCGCGTTCCGGTCAGCGCCTTTGCCGCCGTGCGCAGCAACGGCCTGATCGCCATGACGCTGGACGAAGGTGACTATCTCGGCTGGGTGAAGCAGACCAGCGGTCATCAGGACCTGATCCTCGTCACCCGTGGCGGGCAAAGCATCCGCTTTAATGAGCGCGATGTGCGCGTGATGGGTCGTAATGCCGCCGGAGTGAGCGCCATCCGCCTGCGTGATGAAGCCGACGAACTGACCGGCATGGAAGTGATCAGCGATCCTGACGCGACGCTGTTGGTGGTGACGCAGTATGGCTACGGAAAGCGCACCTGGATTGGGGAATACCCGCGCCAGCGCCGCTATGGTATGGGCGTACGCACCCTGGCAAAAAACTCGCAGAAGACCGGGCCGATTGTTGGAGCATTTCTCGTCTCGCCGGATGACGACCTGACGATCATCACAGCGGGTGGCATCGCCCTGCGTACTGAAGTGCGGACGATCAGCATCTACGGACGTTCGACCAGCGGCGTCAAGATTGTCAAACTTTCCAAGAATGACGCAGTGGTCGGCATTGCCATCGTCACGGGCGAGCCGCTGCGCGAACCGGGTGAAATCTTGGTTCCCGATCTCTCAGATAACGGCTACGGCGACGTATTGGCGGAAGATGAACTATTGCTCAGTGGGAACGGCTCCGAGTCCGATCTGGACGACGACGACGTTTTGGCGGCGGATGATCTGCTGCCTGATGACGAGGAGTTAGACGGCGAGGGGTACGACGAAACGGATGATAACCCCGATGCCGGGCCGTATGGCAGTGACGACTCGTTGGGTGAAGACGGCGGCTTCGAGACGGATTATTAACTTCTACAGGGAGCAGGTGCACAGCCTGCTCCCCGCTTTTCCCCGTGCGCTGCTATAATGGCGGCAGAGGGCCCTACGATGTAGACAGCTTCGCCGCCGAGTAAATCTATAAAAACATGAATAATTGCTGAGAAATCTTTCTAATCAAACCCCCATTCGTGTATAATTAATGTAATACCTGTAAAAAGGATTTCTCCCCCTCACCCCCTGGTTATTTACCTCCGAGGGTTGGCAATCCAAAGCACGAGGAGCACTCAATGCAGTCCAGAGCTAAAAATATTCCCTGGAAGCAGGCCGTTGCCCGCTACCAGCAATCCGATTGGCGTGTCAGTGTCTGGCAGTTGATCAACAGCATCGGCCCCTACATTATCCTGTGGTATCTGGCGTACCGCAGCCTTGCCGTTTCGTATTGGCTGACGCTGGCCTTTGCCCTGGTCGCCGGGCTGTTCGCCATGCGGATTTTTATCATTTTCCACGACGCGGGACACGGCTCGTTTTTTAAGTCACGCAAGGCCAATGATATCACCGGGATCGTCACTGGAATCCTGACCTTTACGCCGTACTATGCGTGGCGGCACAGCCATGCCGTGCATCACGCCACCGCAGGCGATCTCGATAACCGCGGCGTGGGGGATGTCTGGACGCTCACCTATGACGAATACCAGGAACTCCCCTTCGCCAAGCGGATGCTCTACCGCGTGTATCGCAACCCGTTTATTATCTTCCTGATCGCGCCCACCCTCGATTTTGTCCTGTTCCAGCGGCTGCCGCTGATGAACTCCGCCGCCAAACCGCGCGAGAAGAACAGCGTGCATTTCACGAATCTGGCCCTGCTGGTCGTCGCCGTCGTGATGAGCCTGCTGATCGGCTTTAAGGCGTATGTGCTGATCCAACTTCCGATCATCGCTATGGCTTCGTCGGTTGGCGTGTGGCTGTTTTATGTGCAGCACCAGTATGAGAACGTCTATTGGGAGCGCCACCAGAACTGGGATTTTGCGACTGCGGCGCTCTATGGCAGTTCGTTTTACAAACTACCGAAGATTTTGCAGTGGTTCACCGGCAATATCGGCTTCCACCATATCCACCATCTCAGCCCGCGCATCCCAAACTATAAGCTGGAAACATGCCACACCGAGAATCCGATCTTCCAGGAGATCGAGCCGCTCACGCTGCGCACCAGCCTGAAGTCGCTGCGCGTCCGCCTGTGGGACGAAAATCGCGGCAAGATGATTGGTTATCACCCCACGTTGGAAGACGTGCTCTCCGCCGAACCGGAGTTTGTCGCCGCGCAGTAGGCGTTACCCTCCTGGAAAATAGAAAAACAATCTCACCGCAAAGAACGCAAAGAGCGCAAAGGAAAAACAGAGAAAAGCAAGAAAGTTTCATCCCTTTGTGGCGGCGCGCCCGCCATGTCTAGCTCTCCTGATAATACCCCTCTCCTACGAAAAACTACGGGAAGAGGGGTCAGCACTTTGAACCGCAAGAATCCGGTAGTTCGCCATCCCATTCTCCGCTAAGCTATACATATCGTTAAATGAGGGCGGGTTTGTTAACCTGCCCCTACAAAAACGGGCGATTTACTAGCGGAGGAACGAACTATCATGACTGATTATTGGGAAGTCGTGCTCAAGCGAGACCCCGACTATGACGGGCAGTTTGTCTATGCCGTGCGATCCACCGGGGTCTACTGTCGCCCATCGTGCCCATCCCGCCGCCCGAACCGCGATCAGGTGCGCTTCTTCGCCACGCCGCAGGACGCCGCCGGAGCCGGATTCCGCCCATGCCGCCGCTGCCAGCCCGATCAGGCCGTGCCGGACGAACGCCACCTGGACCTGATCCGCGAGGTCTGCCGCTATTTGGACGAAACGCACGAGACCGCGCCTACGCTGGATGAGCTGGCTGATCGCTTCAACCTCAGCCCGTACCATTTGCAGCGCACGTTTAAGCGGATCGTCGGCATCACACCGCGCCAGTATGCCGCCGCGCACCGCCTGGAACGCTTTAAGGATGAACTTCGTGACGGCAAAACGGTTACGGATGCGCTCTATGACGCGGGCTACCAATCGAGCAGCAGCGCCTATGAAGAGTCGCTCGGCATGTCGCCGCGATCCTACCAGCAGGGCGGTTCAGGGATGCAAATCGCCTATACCGCCGTGCCGTGCCCGCTGGGCTGGCTGCTCGTCGCCGCGACCGAGAAGGGACTCTGTGCCGTGCGGCTGGGTGATTCTGGAGCGGGAACTGGAAGACACACTCGCCAGCGAATTTCCTGGCGCCCGCATCGTGCGGAATGATCCGCGCTTTGAACAGTGGGTGAGCGCGCTGCTGGCCTACCTGAGCGGATCGCTGCCGCACCTCGATCTGCCGCTGGACGTGCAGGCTACGGCCTTTCAGCGCCGCGTGTGGGACGCCCTGCAAACGATCCCCTACGGTATGACGCGATCCTACCAGGATGTGGCAGACAGCATCGGACAGCCGGAAGCTGTGCGCGCTGTGGCCCATGCCTGCGCCACGAATCCGGTTGCGTTAGTGATTCCCTGCCACCGCGTAGTCCGCAAGGATGGCAGCCTGGGCGGCTACCGCTGGGGCCTGGATCGCAAGCGGGCGCTGCTGGCTCAGGAAGCGGCAGGCTCAAACGGCGACGGTATTTAGCATTTATCGTTTCGGAGGGTCGCGGCTTGCCTGCTTGCGCAGATAAGCCGCGACCCTTTTTTCGTTTGGAAATCCTAACGCCAGCGCATGGCAAGAACCCTGTTCAAACCCCCGCTGCTGTCTTAAACTTGACAACATGGCTGATCAAACACGCACCTTTTCGGGCGGTCCCGGAATCGCCTTTCTGCCGAACCCTGATCCCGCTGCCCTGGCGGAGATCGCCGCTGCCTTTGCCAATACGGACGGCGGCGCGATTGTCATCGGCATGGCGGAAGATGGCACGCTGACCCAACGGTCGCTCAATGGGCAGTTGGATGATCTGCTGCGGGCCGCCGAAGGGGGATTGCAGCCAGTGCTGCCGCTGGCCTGCGAACGCCTGCTGGCAACCGGAGATATTCCGGTGATCCGCATCCAACGCAGCGGGCAGGTCCATGCCCTGGCGGATGGCCGCGTGGTAGTGCGATCACATGGTACAAACCGCGTGCTGGATGGGCGTGAGATTTGCCAGCTCATCACGGCGCGATCCAGTGGCGATTTTGAAGCTGAAGTTGTGCCCCGCGCCTCTCTGAAAGACCTCGATCCGGCGCTGATCGCGGAGTACGCGGCGCTTTGTGCCCAGCGTCCCGGCCTGCCTGTGCCAGACAGCGAGGAACAGCTTCTTATCGACAGCGGTGCATTGATGCCGGGCGGAGGAGTCACTGTCGCCGGGCTGCTGCTGTTTGGGCTCAAGCCGCAGCGCTGGCTGCCGGGCAGCGGCGCGCATTTTGTCCGCTACCTGGGTAAACGAGCGCCCGCCGAAGACAGCCCGCACAGCGCCGCAGCCGAGCAGGTGATCGGCGGATCGCTGGTGCGCGTGATCGACGGTCTGTGGGAAATCATTCACCGCCAGATGAAAACAGCCGTTATTTCTGGCGATCCGAATGAGGAGCAATATCCCGCTTTTGCTGTGCGCGAGGCCCTGGTCAATGCCGTCTGCCACCGGGATTACCGCCTGCGCGGGCAGCCGATTGAGGTCCGCATGTTTGCGGATCGCCTGGAAATTACCAGCCCTGGCGGGTTACCCGGCTATTTGACACGCAGCCACCTGCTTGACGGGCAGTTCAGCCGCAACCCCCGTTTAGCACGGGCACTGCACCGCTGGGGATACATTCTGGAACCGGGCACGGGGCTGCGCCACATGGTCCAGGTCATGGAGGAGAGCGGACGCCGCGCCCCACAGTTTGAGACACGTCCCTATAAGGTATCGGTCAAACTCTATCACGCCCGTGTGACTCCGAGCGCCGTGCCCACCCTGCCCCCCGAAATCGATCCGACTCTGACCGCCTGTCAGCAATTGGCGCTCGATTATGCGCGTCTGCATGGCAGTCTGACGCTGCGCGAACTGGCGGCGATCTGTGGTGGGGCGGCTCCGAGCGCGGTGCAGGCGGATATGGCCGATCTGGCGGCGCGCGGACTGCTGCGCAAGATTGGCTCCCGTACCAAAGCGTATTACATCATCCCCTGATTTTTCTCCCCGCTCCCCCTTGAAAAAAAGCAATTTCACCGCAAAAGTAGGACAATGAAAGTAATGCAATTTTGTGAGATGAATGAGCGTTGCGGATCGCGGGCAGGCCCTCATCCCGGCTGAACGGAAAAGCATGTTCAGCCACCCTTCCCCCACAGCTTCGCGGGGGGAAGGGGAAAACACTGTTCATTGCACGACTTTCGATGATCTACAAAGAGCGCAAAGAAAAGCAAGAATAGCATAATGCGGTTCACGTCACTGAAGGGGCTAAAAAGAGTCCCTTTAGCGGATTTTTTCCTTTCCTAGTCAGAAGGTTTTAACCTCTGGTGGCGCAGCGCATAATTTTCATCTCATTGCTGTGCCGCGCCCAGCGGCAGGGCTAGCTCTGCGGTAAAATTATCTTTTCTCTTATTTTGCCAGGAGGCCCCATCCCATGCAGGCGAAATACGTACACACGAACCTGATCGCGGAAGACTGGCGCAAACTGGCGGATTTTTACCAGCGCGTTTTTGGCTGCGTACCTGTTCCGCCCGAACGCGATCTATCCGGTCCATCGATGGAAGCGGGAACAGGTATCCCTGGCGCACATCTGCGCGGGATGCACCTGCGCCTGCCCGGTTATGGCGACAGCGGCCCGACCCTGGAAATCTTCCAGTATGACCGCGCGGAACCGCGCCCCAATGCGCTGGTGAACCGTCCGGGCTTTGGACATCTGGCCTTTGCAGTGGATGATGTCGCTGCCGCGCGGGACGAGGTGATTGGGTGGGGCGGGCGTCCGGTGGGGGAGGTTGTGACGGTGCAGATCGCGAACGGTGCAAAAGTGACGTGGTGCTACATCACCGACCCGGAAGGCAATATCCTCGAACTGCAAGCGTGGCACTAAATTACTCCGCAAATACTCCTTTGGGATAACGCTGTTACGAGGGCCAGATCGTAGACTGGAAGGTACGCTGCGGCTGGTTTCTCGACAGACTAGCGTATCTGGGGCGATATCAGTCAAGCGGAATACGTTGTCGGGCAGGGCGTACCTGGGTGGTTCTCCCTGCCCGACCTCACTCAGCCAATCAGGTTAGAGTGGATGGCTGAGTTTACTGTTCCAGCAGCGTCTTGATGCGGGGCAAGGCATTGCGCAGCGCCCGTTCGCGGTGCGTCAGGTACTTCGCTTTTTCTTCCGGCGGCAAAAAGTGCGCCGAGCCCAACACCATGCCCCATTCCGGCACAAAGAAGATCGACTCGAACGGGAAGCCCTCGATCCGCAGCGGATCGGGCTGTTCCAGAATTCTGCCGCGCAGCGTGCCATCATACAGTTCGAAGCCGCCGCCCGGCACACCGAGCGCGAACACGGTGCGGAACTGCGCCCCACGCTGCCCCAACGGGACATTGACCATGCGGCCCAGGCAGTAATCCATGATCTCCTGGTCGGTCATGCGCGTGCCGATCCAGCGCCGGACGTGAATGCCCGGTTCGCCGTTTAAGGCTTCGATGCTGATCCCTGTATCGTCCCCTAAAACGACGTAATCGCCTTCCGGCAGATATTCCAGGTAAGCCCGTGCCTTCTGGATCGCGTTTTCTTCGAGCGAAACGCCATCCTCCGGCACTTCAATCGACAGGCCGATATCGGCTGGCGAGACAATTTCCACGCCCAAACCACCGAGAATTTTGCGCACTTCCATCACTTTGCCAGGGTTGGCCGTTGCATACAGCAATTTTCGAGTCAAGTTAAATCCCCATAATCAGACCAGCAATCTTAAAGTAGATAAACAGCCCGGTCGCATCGACCAGGGTGCTCATGACCGGGCCAGAAACAACCGTCGGGTCAATTTTCAGGCGAGTCGCCAGCAAAGGCAATACCGAACCGAGCACATTGGCCCAAACGACAATCGACAGAATGGCCGTCGCGACGGTGATAGCCAGCGCATCGGATGATCCCCAGGTCAGGGCGCGGATAAACGCGACAATCGACATGCCGATGCCCAGCAGCAGCCCGACGCGAAATTCGTGCCAGAGGGTATGCAGCGCGTCTTTCAGGTCGATATCGCCAACCGCCAGAGCGCGGATGATCGTGCTCGTCGTCTGCGATCCCGCGTTGCCGCCTGTACCAATCAGCAGCGGGATATAAAACGACAGCGCGACCACCGATTGCAGTTCGTTTTCAAAGAGGCGCAGCACGGTTCCGGTCAGGCTCTCGGTGACAAACAACAGCAGCAGCCAACTGATCCGCGTCCGCATGACCGAGATCACCGGGTTTTCGAGGTAGGATCGTTTGAGGGGCTGCGCGCCACCCATCCGCTGAATATCTTCGGTCGCCTCGTTGACCAGCACGTCTACCACATCATCAATGGTTACGACGCCGACCAGCACGCGATTTTCGTTGACCACCGGCAGCGAGATCAGGTCATAACGCTGCATGACGCGGGCGCATTCTTCCTGGTCCACGCCAACCGTCACGGAGATGACTTCCGTCTCCATGATATCCGCCAGTATCGTGTTGGGGGGAGCCAGCACCAGACGCCGCAGGCTGATCACACCAACCAGCCGCGCCTGTAGATCGACAATATAGAGGTAGTGAATCTTATCGCCCTCTGGCCCCCAGACGCGGATTGATTCCAACGCTTCTTTGGGAGTCATGCGGTGGCGCAGCGCGAGAAATTCCGAGGTCATCAGGCCGCCCGCGCTGTCATCGGGATGCAGCATCAGAGGGCGAATGTCTTCTGCGTTGTCTTCTTCCAGGCCATCCAAGACCGCCCGCGCCTGTTCAGCGGACATATCGCCTAACAGGTCGGCAGCTTCGTCCGGCTCCATCTCATCCACGATACGGATCAGGGTCGCAGTAGACAGGTCTGCAACGAGATCAGCGGCCTCGGCGTTGTTCATGCGCTCCAGGATATCCGCCGAATCGGTAGGGTCCAACTGGGGCAGCAGGGCAAGCTGGTGATCGTCTTCCAGTTCAGAAAATAACTCAGCCTGATCCGAGGGGCGCAGTCCCTCAATGATCTCAGCCGCTTCATTCAAATCATCGCCTTCCAGCGCTTTACGCAGGCGAGTCAGGATATCATCCAGGATGGGGGTTTCCATCAAAAGCACCTCCGAGATTTCGCTCTCTCGGAGGCGCAGCAGGGTTAAAGACGAGGGCTAACTGCCTACCGGGAGAGCTTCGACGATATTGGGTTTGTTGAGGCTTCCTGGGATTGTTCACCCAGGCCGCCTAAGGCAGTTTCTGCGTTCATACGTTCCTTATTTGTATAGGTGGACACGAATAACGTCTATTTTGGCAATGAAAGGCTCGCCAGTCAATAAGCACTTTTGCCAAAACAGGACCTCTACAAGGTAAAATATAACAAATAATGATCTACAAATTCTAACCCAAAGGATGGATCGTGACCGGATCATTACGCCCGACAAACACCCCTATTCGTGATTATTGGCCGACGGAGGGGTGGCGCACTTCTGAACCCGAAGAGCAGGGTATGGATACGACACGGCTGGCGGATGCTGATGCGTACCTCTACGAAAAATATCCGACACTGAACAGCCTGCTGATAACCCGGCACGGCTACCTGGTGATGGAACGTGCGGCGAGGGGCAAAGATGCACTGAATAACATCAAATCAGCCACTAAGAGCATTACCTCGCTTCTGACCGGGATCGCCCTGGAAACGCACGACCTGGGCAGCCTGGATGATCGACTGAGCGATTTTTACTCGGAATATTTCACATCGGGCACAGACCCCGGCAAACGCGACATCAGCATTCGCGATCTGCTGGCGATGCGCTCTGGCATTGAATGGTCCGAGTGGGGATCGTGCGCCGTAGAAATGACCGCCAGCCCGCACTGGATCCGCTTTGTGCTCGAACAGCCGCTTGCCGCCGAACCGGGCGAGCGCTTCAATTACAGCACCGGAGATAGCCAGCTTCTGGCGGGCATTTTGCAAAAGGCGTCCGGCATGACTCTGCTGGATTACGCCGATCTGTACCTCTTCCGCCCGCTGGGGATCACTCAGCGCACCTGGCCCACTGATCCACAGGGGATCAACGTCGGCGGCGCGGAGCTGTCGCTGTCGGCGCGCGATATGCTGAAAATTGGCTACCTGACGCTGAATCGGGGGCGGTGGGACGACAGCCGCGTGGTTGCAGCGGACTGGATTGATACCTCGACGCGCCAGCACTCGCTGGTCATTCCGCACGATGCCAGTTCGCGCCCGGCAGTGGGCTATGGTTATTTATGGTGGCTGCGCTCGCATGGGAGTTATATGAGCGCGATGGCAGTTGGCTACGGCGGGCAGTATATCTACGTGATTCCGGCGCTCGACCTCGTAATCGTGATCACCGGGATGCTGCACGATGTGCCGCGCCTTTTTGCCGACAACCGCATGATCCGCGAGTTCAATTTTGTGCAGGATTGGATCGTCCCGGCGATCACGGATCGGCCATGATCATATTCACGATAGGCCATTCAACGCGCCCGCTGGACGACCTGATCCGGCCTGCTGCATCTCCACGAGATCACCCGGCTGGTCGATGTGCGCACTGTGCCACGATCTCGCCGCAACCCGCAGTTTAGCCAGGAATCGCTGCCGGAACCGCTGCGCGAGGCGGGAATCGGTTATACCCACATGCCGGGGCTGGGCGGGCTGCGCCGTCCAAAACCGGATTTAATCAATAAGGGCTGGGAAAATGAAAGCTTCCGGGGTTTTGCGGACTATATGCAAACCCCGGAATTCGAGTCCAATCTGAACGCGCTGATCGATCTGGCGGGGGCGGAACGAGTGGTCATCATGTGCGCGGAGTTGGTTCCCTGGCGCTGCCATCGCTCTCTGATTGCCGATGCGCTGACTGTACGCGGTTGGCAGGTGGAGGATATCATCAGCGGGGCACGCACCTATCCGCACAAGCTGACTTCGTTCGCCCACGCCGATGGAACACGGATCACGTATCCTGCTCTCTCCTTCGCCAACTTGATTGGTGAGATGTCAGGGTGAGGTTTTAGATGGGCTTCAGATCGCGGACGGTGTGTGGATCGTCCTCCACGTTGCCCGTATTGAGGGTCGTGGCGGGTTCCAGGAGCAGCACCTGCACTTCCTGCTCAGCAACCGGGCGGTGCTCGACGCCGTGCGGGATGATGGCAAATTCGCCCTCGTTCAGGATCAGCACGCCGTCCCGCAGTTCAATTCTGAGTGTTCCCTTAACCACCAGGAACAGTTCATCTTCGGCCTCGTGGTGATGCCAGACAAACTCGCCTTGCAGCTTGACCAGTTTCACGGCGAAATCATTGATCCGCCCGGCGATGCGCGGATTCCAGTAGTCCTGGATCAGGCTGAATTTCTCGCTGAGAGTCACTTTTTCGATCATAACCCGACCTCCGCTTGCATACGCTCAAATCCCTGCCGGGTGAGAGCAGTTAGCTCGTCCATCAATGCCTCGTCTATGGTCTTGAAGTTGAAGCATGCTTTACCCTGCATCCGTTTTTTTAAGCTGTCCGACAGTTCATCCAGCAGATCAGGATACATATAAACGGGAAACAGGTGATAGCTCACATAATTTTTCTTGATCTGCACCGCGCCGAAAAACAGGGGCTTTTTGTTCGGCCCCATCAGCGGGGTATCCAGATAATAATTCTCCGGCGTGTCGTGCTGGACGACCATCTGCGGGCTATAGGGTTCGAGGATGCTTTTCAGGCGGGCGAAGACGGCTGGAAAGTTGGTTTCTGCCATGCGCGATACTCCGTGTGGGTTGAACAGGATAGCTAGATAATCGCACACCCGTTCGGCTGCTTGCTACTCCTGTTCTTCTGGCGGCAATTTCCCAATAGGCGGGTCGATGCTTGCGCTTTTCGTCAGCCTTGAGTTGAGCCAGTCTGGCGCTGTTCGGAGCATGTATATCGTACTCTAATTGGCAAGCGCCTTTAATACGCGCAGCGCCCTATAGGTCACCCACTTGTTGGGCTGTTTCTTGACACCCCAGTCGGTCCAGGTTTTGCCGGAGTAATCATATTCCAAAGTCCAACGTCCGTGAGTATCCTGTTTCTCACGGATGAGGGTGAGGGCGTTTGCCAGTCGCGGATCATCACCATAACCCAGCCCGACCAGGGCTTCAACATTTTGCAGCAGATCGGTGACGTAGAACACCGGAAAACCAAACTTCCACCAATTGCCGCTTGGTTTATCACTCCATCCCGTAGGATAGCCAGCTATTGCGGGATCTGTGCTGAACAGAAAATCCACCCCCTGCTGTATCGCGCGCTCGATTTCCGGTGTACGGCGTTCCACGGGCCATTTGCTAAAGGCCAACATCACTTTGACCGCTCCCCAGGCACAGGGTAGTTTATTGTTCGCACCACAGGCAAACCCAGGGCCACACTTGCCTGCATAATAGCGGATTTCCGCGTGGCGATCTCCTAGCGGAGCGACCCCTTCGCCAGTCACACTGCGAGCCATCCATTCGAACGCGGCTTCCAGGCGAGAATCATCCCATCCCAAATCGATCAGAGCCGCACAGAGGTTCCCTTGCATACAATCTGCGGTACCCGATGGCGCGCCAGATGCAGTAAATTGCCCACTTGCCGTAAGCGCATGATCCAGCACATAGGCACAAGCACGAGCAATCCGCTCATCCTGCGCTGCCGATGCGCCCAACTGGGCCAGCATGATGATTGACCAAACGGTGGATCGATACTTTGGATTGTAGCCCGGACCGGGTTCGACCCAATACCCTGTCCTGTCCATCTGGGCTAATATCGTGGCGATAGGCCCCTCCGTATGCGCAGCCAATCGGGCAGCACGCAGTTCCTGGTCATCCTGCGAATAGTCCAACAGGTCACGCAGCGTCAGGTAACGCACGCCGGGCATATCCGTCTCTAACAACCACTGAAGTGCATCACTTCTAAGTTGATCTTGCTGGGGCATGACCACGACCTCCGAGGGTTATGAACATATGGTCTGTTGCCTATCATTATAGTTGAGATTTGTCTTTGCAGTCGACATCTCAATCAAACAAAAAAATGGATGGCTTATTCAACCATCCACAGTGTATAGCGCTATTTGATTCCGAGCATGGCGTTTGGCTGACAGTCAGTGGATATAAAGCGCTCCTAAATCAAGGGCAGGGCAAGCCCTGCCCAATATGCGTCAAGTTAAGAAATAGACGTTGTGGGTAGTGGGCGCACACCTCACCCCGGCTGAACGGAAAGACGTGTTCAGCCGACCCTCTCCAAGCAAGTTGGCGAGGGTAAGAAGCTGACCTTTCGGCGCATTTGGCGGCCTAAATTGACGCGAATTGGGCGCGGCAAGCAGCGCCCCATATGCGTCAAGATAAGAAATAGACGTTGTGGGTCGCGTGCGCAGGCCCTCATCCCCTGCCCCTTCCCCCACGTAAAAATAACGGGGGGAAGGGGAACACGGTTTAAAAGATAAACCCTTCAACGGCTTAAGTTGACGCGAATTGGGCAGGGCAAACCCTGCCCCTACAAGGCAATGGGCGGGAGTGGGTTATTCCACGCGCTCGAAGATGTGCGCGACCGCCGTGCTGCCCAGCCCGCCGAGATTCAGGGCCAGGGCCAGCCGCGCGTTTTCCACCTGATTATCCCCGGCTTCGCGGCGCAGTTGCAGCGCGATCTCAACCGCCTGATAGATGCCCGTCGCGCCCAGCGGATTCCCGCGCGCCTTCAGTCCGCCGAACGTGCTGATCGGCAGGCGTCCGCTGCGTATCACCTGATTTTCCGCCGCCAGCTTCCAGCCTTCGCCGCGTTTGGCGAATCCCGCCGCTTCGAGTTGCAGCGCCGAGAGTACCGTAAAGCTGTCGTGCAGTTCCGCCAGATGCATATCGCCGGGGGCGATGCCCGCCATCTCGTAGGCACGGCCCGCTGCCCAGTTCACCGCCCGCAGGAACAGCATATCGGGGCGATTATGGATTGCCAGGGTGTCCGTTGCCGCCGCGCTCCCCCGGATGCGTACCGGGCGCGCAACAAGGTCCACCGCATGTTCCGTCGTGGTCAGGATCACCGCCGCCGCGCCATCGCCTTCGGGGGCGCTGTCGAACAGGTTGACCGGATCGGCTACGACAGGCGCTTTGGCAAACGCGCCGGGTTTGAGCTTGTTGCGGTACATGGCGTTCGGATTCAGTGCTCCGTTGGCGTGCGCGTTCAGGCTGAATCCCTCGAACTGCGCCAGATCGACGCCGTTTTCAAGCATATAGCGCCGCATCAGCAGGGCGGCCATCGCCGCCGGAGTCGCGCCCGCCGCGGCTTCATAATCGGCATCGAGGACTGTCGCCAGGGATGTATCGCGCTCGCTGCCCGTGCGATCCGTCGCCTTTTCGACGCCCAAAACCATCGCCATATCGACTGCCCCGCTGGCTACCGCGAGATATGCCTGCCGCAGCGCCATGCCGCCGGATGCATCCGCCGCTTCGATGCGCACCGCTTCCGCGCCGTGCATCCCGGCATAATCGGCGATCAGCGTGCCCAGGTGATTCTGCCCGCTCAGGTTGCCGCCGAGCGCGTTGGCGACGTACAGCGACTCGACGCGCTCCACGCCCGCATCGGCAAGCGCCGCGCTGATCGCGCCGAGGGCAAGCTGGCGCAGACCCGATATCCCAGTGTTCGCCAACGGCGACCTGCCCAATTCCGATGATTGATACGTCTCGCATAGGTCTGAGTCCTTAATCCATCAGCAGTTTGCCGCGATAGCGCGTATAGATCGCATAATCGACCTCGGTGCGGCGGGCGATATAATCACGCGTGAAGGGCGCTTTGTCGCGGCGTTCGGCGATCCGATCCCCGACGAGAATATCGAAGGCATCCGATCCCGCGCCGCTGCCATAGCTGACCATCAGAATCCGGTCGCCCGGCTCCGCCACGTCGAGAGTCGCCGTCAGGCCGAGCATGCACGACCCGGCGTAGACATTGCCGACCAGCCCCGACAGCAGACCCGGCTTGATCTGCTCATCCGTGAAACCGAGCATCTTGGCAGCGCGCTCCGGGAACTTGACGTTCGGCTGGTGGAAAACCGCCCACTTATAATCCTGCGCCGTCGTGCCCATCATTTCCAGCAGACGCTTGCCCGGCGCTGATCGTGTGTTCAAAATAGGCGGGTTCGCCCGTGAAGCGGTCGCCGTGACTGGGATAGTTTTCGTGCGAGCGCCGCCAGAAGTCCGGCGTATCGGTCACGAAGCTGTAGCTGCCCTGGATCAGGGCGAGGCTTTCTTCCGCTGCGCCGAGCAAATAGGCCGCGCCGCCCGCCGCCGCCGTATATTCGAGGGCATCGCCGGGGCGTCCCTGCGCGGTATCCATGCCGATTGCCAGCACATAGCGGCCCATGCCGCTGCCCACAAATCCGATACCCGGCCTGCATCGCTTCGGTTCCGGCTTTGCAGGCGAATTCCCAGTCTGCCGCCTGGACGTTGGGGGATGCGCCGATGCTCTCCGCGACCACGGTTGAGGTCGGCTTGACGGCATAGGGGTGGCTCTCGCTGCCGACCCACACCGCACGGATCATGTGCGGGGATCGATCTGCGCGCGCGCCAACGCGTTCTGCGCCGCTTCGATGGACATGGTGATCACGTCTTCATCCAGCCCGGCAACGGCTTTTTCGATCATCGGGCGAGCCGCCCAGTCCGCCCGTCCACACGCGGGCCACTTCGCTTCCCGGCAGACGGTAGCGCGGCACATACGCACCATAGCCGACGATCCCAACCGGGCGATCCGGCGCGCAGGAGCTCTGCCCGATTTTCAAAGGATTAGTTCCATTTGTCATAATTGTTCAACTCCGATGAAATTCATCGATTGGTTGCGATTGTGCTTGCAGGAACTATAGCAGCGAACACCTCTCAAAACCTATCATCCTACATGCCATTAGCTCTCAAATCTCAAAAAAACAGGGCAGGTGTTTTAAACCCGCCCCGCAAATACGCTGTAGAGGCGCTACTAGCAGCGCCCGCTTTTGGGTTTAGTACGGCGCGACCCAGTACGTTCCGAACTGGCCTTCCAGCGTCCAGCCCGTCACGCCGCCATAGCGCACCTGCCACCACGCGCCGTTCTCGCCGCAGACCGGGCCGCCCAGCACGTCAAACACACCGCTGGCGGGAATTTGCCCCACCCACGTTGATCCGCTGCTAGGCTCGCTGCGCAGGTTATTGGCATTTCCAGGCAGGATCATGCCGCGCCCACCCACGACCAGCCGCAGTGCGACGAAGTTCGGGCACTGGTTGCCAGAGGTGAATGGAGTAGCGGTAGGGATCACCTGCGTTGACGTGTTGCTCGTGACCGGAACATTCTCCGTGTTATAGAGGGTCAGGTAGCGGCCATTCGACCAGCCGATCTTGCCGTTGACGTTCAACTGCCACCATGTGCTGGACGCATTACGACCCAGTATCTGGTACTGTTCGCCGCGATGGATCACGCCGATGATCTTAGCGACAGCACTGGGACTGGCACGCAGATTTAGATAGGAGACCTTCACAACAGCCGTTGCCCCGGTGATGTTGGGCTGCTGAGGCTGTTGGGGCTGTTGGGGCTGCGCTGGGGGCGCGCTACCCTGCGTCAGAGTGTAGTTGAGCATCGCAACCAGCGTGGCATCATAATATTCGATGACGATGCTGTGCTGTCCGGCGGTCAGGTTGACCGTCGCGTTGTAGATCTGTCCCGTCGCGCCGTGAAACTCGTTGATCACAGTGACGCCATCAACCACGACACGCACACCATCATCCGCCACGACGGAGAAGGTATAACTGCCGCTGCTGAGCGTTTGCAGCGTGGACCAGCGGGCCGAGAAGTTATCGGCTGGGACACCGCTCGCTGGGGCATCATATCCCCAGTTGTGCGTCGGGCTGGATTCGGTCTGGCTGACAACTGGCGCGCCAGACAGAGTCGGATTGTTGTAATACTGCACGGCCCAATAGGCGGATGTGACCGGAGCGGGAGCCGGGAAGTTAGGCCCGCCGGGGTTAGTCGCCGCATTGGCCCAGTTGACATACAGATACGCATCCCCGGTGATCTCGCGGAAGTCAACCTGAATGTGGTGCCATCCGCCGCTCAGGGTCACGTCCGCACTCAGCGTTGTGCCAGCGGCAGGTGTGTCATAGGTGTTGATCGTCGGGCGCTGGTCGGGCGGGAAGTCAATCCACAGTTTCACGCCATCATCCGCCAGGATGAAAAAGCGGTAGGTGCCTGCATCAAACCAGGCATCGGTTGCCAGGCGAGCGCTGAAGTGATCATTGCTCACGCCGTTGCCGGGCGATCCACCTCCCCAATTGAGTGACGCGGACGACTCGGTACGGGTGATAACAGGCGCGTCCTGGAGATATTCGTTGTTGAAATACTGCGCCGTCCAGGTGATGCCTGATTGGGCGCGCGCATCTGCCCGTACTGTGGATGGGCTGGAGTTTGCCAAACCGGGCAAAAGCGCGGTGGCTAGAACGACGATCAGTGTTATGGTGATTAACGTGATGCCCCTCTTCATGTCGGGCCTCCCCTACTTGCTGTATCCATCGTGAAATAACCTCTATCCAGATTGTACAAAGGTGAGCCGTTCTATTACTCTACGGCTGCCTGACGGTAAACCACCGCATTTATGCCAGGAAAATCTTGTTCAGACCTCAAATGCCCACTCGCCGCCGCGCAGAACGGGTTCGCGCCCGCCATCGTCCCGGATGCCATCAATATCCATCTGTCCCGATCCGATCATAAAGTCGACGTGGATCAGGCTCAGATTGCCGCCTGCCGCCGCGAATTCCTCTTTGGACATCCCCTGTCCCCCTTGCAGACTGAAGCGGTACGCTTCGCCCAGCGCCAGATGGTTCGAGGCGTTTTCATCAAACAGGATATTGGAGAACTGCAAGCCCGACGCCGAAATGGGCGAGCTGTGCGGGACGAGCGCCACTTCTCCGATCCGGCGCGCGCCGTCATCCGTGTTGAGCAGATTTTCCAGGTGCTCCTGGCCTTTCGTTGCGGAGGTCGAGACGATCACCCCATCCTTAAACGTGACCTGGAAGCCGTCCATCACCGCGCCGCCGAAACTGAGCGGTTTGGTGGCGCGCACGGTCCCATTTACCCGATCCCGGTGAGGCAGGGTGAACACTTCTTCGGTAGGGATATTCGCTGTGAACAGGACGCCGTTTTCGGCGGTCAGCGCGCCGCTCTGCCAGATATGCCCCTTCGGCAAGCCCACCGTGAGATCGGTTCCGGGCGCGGTGTAATGCAGAGCATCGTACTGCTTCGCGTTCAGATAATCGGATCGCGTGAGCAGCCGCCGCACGTGGTCATGCCACGCCGCTACGGGATCGTCGCCCGTGACGCGGCACATCTGGAAGATCACGTCCCACAGCCGCTCGATCCGTTCCTGCGGCGGCACGTTGGGCAGCACCTGCGCGGCCCAGGCTTCAGTTGGCGCGCTGACCACCAACCAGTTGCAGGAGGGGCGCTGGATCAGTTCCGAGACGGGCTTCATATTCTTTGAAGTCAGTTTTTGCACCAGACTGATCTTCTCCGGGTCCTGCCCGGCAAGCAGATCCGGGTTGCTGGCGTAAATGACCAGCATCGCATCGCCATTTTTGGCATAGTCCAACGTGAGATTGGCTCTCCAGGTGGGGAATTCCTCAAACGACTCCTGTGGGGCGTGCTGGAAGCGAGTCAGTGTCAGCGCCTCGTCGTCCCAGATCACATCGACATAACGAGCGCCCGCCTCGTATGCTTTTTTGACCAGGGAGCGTACCAGCGGGGCGGCTTCGAGCGGCGCGCCCGCGATGAATGAACCGGGGCCGATCAGGAGGCGCTGTCCAGGGCGCAGATTCAGCCCGGCGCGGATGAGCATATCGGCGTACTGGTCGAGCTTGCGTTCGGATGGCATATTCTCAACCCCTCTTTTGATGGAAAAGATCGCGTATTCCTATTGTACGCGATTCAAGGAGGAGTTATTTACTGTGCGGCGGCCTGCCAGTAGCCATCCAATGCTTTTTGGGCGTTTTCATCGCCTTCATCCCGCGTGTATGCCAGAAAGTCGCGGATTACGGCTTTTTCGTCTGGCGTGAAGCCCGCCATTTTACTCTCGAACAGACTCTGCTGCCGCTGTTCGACCTGCTCCGCGCCGCCAGCTTCGTCCATCACCTCTTGCAGCAGTTTCTTGGATATCCGTACTCCCTCCTGAATATCAACGGGGAGCTGGGCGAGCATGTCGTCAGGAATATCAACTATGGACTGCAATATCCTGCTCATAATTCGAGGCGGGGTCAAACTGTAACTTACAAGGTCTGGAGAATCGGGCTGTTGAATGGACGCGAGCATAAAAGCGGGCAGATAAAAACGAAACGCCTCCTCGGTCAAAAAACTGAGCGCGTTCGAATAGGCATCAAGCGTCGCTGCGGGCACTTCGTCCCAGCGTTTGCCCCGGAACGCTGCCAATATTTCGATCTGATCCCAATCCGCGCCGCTCATATCTACGACCAGAAACTCGTCGCCGGGATATTCCCGCTTGCCAAATACTTCTCGGATGCGGGTGATGAGTGCGTCTTTACGCTCTGCTGCCACTGCTTCACTCCTTGCGAATTTCCGCCAGAATCTCTGCCGCGCGCGCCGTCGTGATCTGCCCCTCCTGCACCATGCGATCCGCGATCACGCCGACCTCTTCGCCGGATGCGCCCGCCGCAACCGCCATCTGCCGGGCGTGCAAACTCATGTGCCCGCGCTGGATGCCTTCGGTTGCGAGGGCACGGATCGCCGCGAAATTCTGCGCCAACCCGACCGCTACCATGATCTGCGCCAGTTCGCTGGCGGAACGCGTGCCGAGAATCTTCAGGGCGACCTGGGCCGCCGGGTGAACGCGGGTCGCGCCGCCAATCGTCCCGACAGCAGCGGGCAATTCGATCCTGCCGCGCAGATCGCCGCGCTCGTCCAGCGTCCATTCCGTGAGCGAGGTATAGCGCCCGGAACGAGAAGCCCAGGCATGCGCGCCCGCTTCGAGCGCGCGCCAGTCGTTGCCCGTCGCAATCGCTACCGCGTCCATGCCGTTCATCACGCCCTTGTTATGCGTCGCCGCGCGGTAGGGATCGATCTGGGCGAACACCGCCGCCTCGACAATGGATCGCGCCACATCAGCACCGGACATGTTTTCCGTTCCCAGCGAGTCCACCGGGATGGTGCAGATCGCGCTGGCCTTACGCCGATCCGCGAGATTGCTCAGAATGCGCAGATTGACGCGCCCCCCGGTCAGTTCTTCGATCATCGGGGCCAGCCGTTCGCAGGTGGTGTTGATGGCGTTCGCACCCATCGCATCCCGCACATCAAACAGCAGGTGAACGATCAGCATGGGGCCAAGCGGCGTTTCAGGAAAGGGGCGCAGTTCGATGCCGCGCGCGCCGCCGCCCAGGCTGACCAGCGTGCGATCACAGCAGTCGGCCTCATCCAGCAATTGCTGCCGCGCATCCCAGACACGCCCCGCCGCCGCGTAGACGTTATCCACGTCGAGTACCTGAATCTGCCCGATCATCACCGGATCGTCGGCGCTGGTGATAAATCCGCCGCCGCCCCGCGCCAGTTTCGCCGCGAAACTCACTCCGGCGACGATGCTCGGCTCCTCGACCACCATCGGGATCAGATAGTCCTCGCCGTTGATCAGAAAATTGGTGGCGACACCCAGCGGCAGCGCGTATACGCCGATCACGTTCTCGATCATATGATCGGCCTGCTGCGCATTCAGCCCGGCGAGGCCAAGCAGCACCGCCTGATCGTCGCGTTCCAGCCCGGCCCACTGGGCGACGACTGCCGCCCGTTCCGCCAGAGGACGCTGGTAAAAGCCGGGCAGCCGTGAGGATCGCCGCCCGCGTTTCAACTCATGTGCCATATCAACCGCCTGCCTTCACTTCGTACCAGTACGCCGTATAATCGCGCTCTTTCTGGAAACCCGCCTTAAGCGCCGTGCCAATCGATCCCGCATTATCGGCGTTGCAGTGCCAGCCGACCTCGCGAAAGCCGCAACTCAGCGCATAATCGACGGCGGCGGCGGTGACCAGAGACGCCAAGCCGCGCCGACGGTAATCAGGCCGGG
Source organism: uncultured Chloroflexia bacterium (assembly GCA_963753545.1). Taxonomy (GTDB): domain Bacteria; phylum Chloroflexota; class Anaerolineae; order Aggregatilineales; family Aggregatilineaceae; genus CAVWCQ01. Next base: position 600,862 of record CAVWCQ010000008.1, on the reverse strand, counting down.
TCTGAATGCCGATTTCGCAGCGATCCCCGGCTGCGGCATCCGCCACACACCAACTTACGACTGCGCTGTCATAAATCGCGCCAAACGCAAAGCCGCCGTTTGCCTCAAAATCCTCAATGGATTCCCAGTTGTTGCCCATCCAGCTCGGAATATGCTCAGGGATATCCATACCGGGCCGATCCAGGAACGCCGCGTTGATACGCTCAATCGTATATCCCGCCGCCAGACGATCCCGCCAATCCGTTAACCCTAGCGCAGTGCACGTGTAATGCTGGCGAGCATGGGGCGCTGGCTGGCGGCGCGGGAAAATAACGGGCAGGCGCGCTTCCCAGTCCGGCGATCCCAACCACAGCGAAATGAACTCGCCACCCTGCCAGTAACCGGGTTCCGTTTCCGCCCGCTGGAAGAAGACGCGCAGATCGGCCACAAAGGCGTCGCAGCCTGCATCTCCAGCGAGGAACGCACCCTCCGCCGTAAACAGCAGGGTCGCGGTTGGCTGATCGAGTTGGTCGGCTACCACCCATGCGGGAGAGGTATCATTGATTACCGCGCCGAGGATGACATTATAAACAGCGAGATTCTGCAACAGCCCGCCCAGGCGGGGGTAATCGGAAGGTTTCAGTACAATCATTATTTACTCCTCGACCGTTAAGGCCACGCGGAAACCCTGCTCATCCCCGACATGATCGGGGTTAAACCAATGACGCGCCGCCGCCCGTGCCGCCCGAAAAACCGAGTTCCACGAACCGCCACGCAGCACACGCGGTTCCGTGCCCCGCGGATCATCGTCGGCGGGCAGGTGATAATCTTCGCGCCACTTTGTCTGACACCACTCCCAGACATTACCGCTCATATCCGCCGCGCCGTAGGGACTGTCTCCCGCGGGGCTGAACGCGCCGACTGGGGTAGCGGGTTCGTGACCATCGTCCGCCGTATTGCAGGCGTCGTCGCGCCAATCATCGCCCCAGGGATAGATGCGCCCATCCACACCACGCGCTGCCTTTTCCCATTCGGCCTCCGTTGGCAGACGGTAGGGTGCTTTCGTAATCTCAGCCAGCCAGCGGCAATAGGCAACCGATCCGTACCAATTCACGTGTACCACAGGCAACAGTGGATCGCTCGTCCGGACGATCTCCCAGTCGTGCGGTTGGGCGCGGCTGCCTTTATCGAACCAGCCCGCGTCGGTCCAGAACCGCCGCTCTTTATAACCGCCCGCATCAACAAACGTTCTGAACTCCGCGACGGTGACCGGGTAGCGCCCGATACGATAGGCTGGGAGGGTGATCATAATTTGAGGGAGTTCGTGGGCGGTCGCATAAGGATCCTGGTTCTGGTCGCTGCCCATAAAAAAAGGGCCTGCCGGGATGAGGATGGTTTCTGGTTCCTCAATCGAAGCGCCGCGCCCGGCAGTTGTTGACGCCAACACTGCCAGCAGATCGCCCATCGCTTTGCCGCCGTGATTGGTAAAGTCTAGCTGCTGGTGGAGCCGCAGCCGGAAGGGGACCCGGCACGGTTCGCAGACCACCGGGTAGATCGGCTTGTCGAGCTCAAAAAAATAGCTCCACTCGACCTTCACGTTTTTTGACTCGACAGACGCAGGCGACATCACGAGCACCATCGCGTCGGACCCATCCAGCGCCGCCGACACCAAATCATCCCAATCTTTGCCGGGCAAAATATTTTCATGATCGACCCAGGTCAACAGGCCCGCCGCGCGCAGATCGGCTGCCAGCCGGGTCACAAAAGCGTCGTCTCGGTTGGAATGGCTGATAAACACCTGCATGGCCAGGCTACCCCCTCAAAAAAGTTCCCATATTCTACTGTACGGGGCGCAAAATTGCGCATTGCGCCCTGCGAATGCTAGCTCGTTCAGCCCGCCGCCCTCCCCCCAGTTTTGTGGGGATCACGCACAATTCTTTACGGAACTTTGATTGACATTTTGTGCTGGAGTGCGAGAATCAAGATGAGGAAGGACGGCGACCATGAACCATCGACAAAAAGTGACAGCGTATGATGTGCTCGAAAATGGGCTATGTACCATTCGCACCGAAGGGGAGTTCTCCCCGGAACTGGTTTACGAGGTCAGCCAGTGTATCCAGTTCCATATTCAGGAGACAGGCCTCCCCCCTGGCATTCTGCTCGATGTGCGGCGCAGCGCTCCGCTGAGCCTGGTTCGCGTCAGCACGCTGCTCGATAAACTCAGCCGCTTCACCGTTCCGCTGGCAGTCGTTTTCTTGTGGCCCCAGCAGCTCGAACTGGCCGGCCTGCTGCACCCTACGCTGCCGCACCGCGACAAGGTAGCCTACTTCACCGATATTGGTGAAGCCGCCCACTTTTTGGCGAGGCGCGCCTTCAAAAACTAGGGCAACGCGATCTTATCGAGAATCAGCAGCAGCAGAAAACCCACCAGAGTCGTCGTTAAGAAGCAGCCAATCGAGACGAACATCCGCTCGGCTGCGGTCATGCCAAAGATGCGGTCGCCAGCACTCCGCGAGGCAACCGGCTCCTGTATAATCTCCTGCTCCAACGCTTTTTGCCGCAGCGAATTCAAATCGTTTGACATGTTCAGCCTCCCATACCGTATGAATCAAACCCGGCACATCAACCGCCACTAGCATACAAAAAAACCGGCATCCCTGCCAGTTCTTCCATTCCGCCCGTCAAGTTGATTTTGTTTGCCCCAGTTGCATCCATGATCCAGGATATCCATTCTCATCGCTGTAGACGTTGAGTCAGGCTGATTGGAATCAAGAATACCATGTAAAAACAATCTGTTTTCCATCTGGCGACCAGCTAGGCAAAATACATCGAATATCCAGATCCGTCGTCAGGTTCATGAGCAACAAATTTGTCGTGTCGAACGTCCAGATATCAAAACTGCTGTAATCGCTACCCTGTGGCGAGACAAATGCAATCTTAGTGCCATTGGACGACCAGATTGGTGTTGCACCTGGGAGAGTGCTTACCTGTCGTGATGCTGTTTGCGAAGTATCAGCAAGCCAGAGATGCCCATCCCAGATTGAAGTAGCATAGGTGAATAAGGTGCTATTTGTGGGCGACCATGCAAGGTGAATTACATTTACTCCGGCAAGGAAGTTGGATGATTGTACATGATCTCCAAGTTGCACAACCTGTATCCCATTCGGGGTATACTGTCCAATCGTATCAGTAGCGAAATCAAGCACCATAATGGCATCGGTAAACGCAATCGAGCTGCTGTCAGGTAGCCAAGTGGTGCTCCCATAGAGATGATTGGGTTCCGTGGCAATAGGAATTGGATCGCTGCTCCCGTCTGGTGAAACAATCCATACCTCATAACTCATGCCTACAACCGTCACAGCCGAGTAAGCAATGTACCGTCCATCCGGCGACCAGATTGGCCCAACATCAGGATTTGCGCTTGTTGCCGTCAAATCAATCAGATTTGTTCCGTCAGCGCGCATAACCCATATATCCATATTGCCCGAACGATTTGAAACAAAAGCAATGGATTGACCATCCGGCGACCATTTGGGTGTTCCGTCGTAGGCTGGGCTGTCCGGCGTTAAGTTGGTTGCAGAGGAGCCATCTGGCTGAATTGACCAGATATCGTAATCGTGCTCGTATAATTTCTTCCCCAGCTCATCCAGGAACTGATCGTAAGGGATTGATTGAAATGCGATCCGGCTTCCGTCAGGGGACCATACCGGGTTTTCTTCCAGGCTTTGATCCTGGGTCTGCGCCTTCCCGCTGGGCGCTGTTCCCCAAAACGCCACAATCAGCATTACCACGATCAGTCGCGCCGCGTGCCGCATCATACTTTCCCCCTCACAAAAAATATTTCCATTGAGGGAACTATAGCACAGGGGCAAAAAATGGGCGCAGCGGATGGCTGCGCCCATACCTTATCTCTTCTTTGCTTTTCTCAGTAAATCGTTGAAAGACTTTAGAATTTGGGCGTATGGCAATACGCTCACAACATCTAACCTATTTCGCGGATTCACTTCCGCGTTCTTTGCGCTCTTTGCGGTGAAATTTGCTCTTCGCTTTTATTCTTCCAATTCGACCGCCATCGCCACCGCTTCGCCGCCGCCGAGGCACAATCCCGCCAGCCCGCGCTTAAGTCCGCGCTGCTTGAGGGCATGGATCAGGGTGACGATCACGCGTGCACCGGATGCGCCAATCGGATGCCCAATGGCGATCCCGCCGCCGTTCACATTCAGCTTTTCGAGCGGCAGATGGTAGCCTTCGCGCTCCAGGCCCTTGATATCGGCCAGGACCTGCGCGGCGAATGCCTCGTTCAGTTCAACCAGATCGACGTCGTCCATCGTCCAGCCAGCGCGTTCGAGCGCTTTGGGCAGCGCCTTGACAGGGGCGAAAAATAGCCATTTCGGTTCCATCGCCGCCTGACCGTAGCCGACAATGCGCGCCAGCGGCTTATGCCCGTGCTGTTCGGCATAATCCCGGCTGGCGACGACCAGCGCCGCAGCGCCATCGTTGAGGCCGGGCGCGTTGCCTGCGGTGACGGCTCCCTCCGGGATAAAGGCCGGGCGGAGTTTCGCCAGCCCTTCCATCGTCGTATCGGGCCGGATCAACTCGTCGGTTTCGAAGATCGTGACCTGTCCCTTTTTGCCGGGGAGTTGAACCGGTACGATCTCCTCCTTGAACCGCCCGCTGACCGTCGCTTCGTGGGCGAGCATGTGGCTGCGGCAGGCAAATTCGTCCATTTCCTGACGCGTGACACCGATCTCATTGGCGATAAATTCTGCCGCCTCGCCCATCACCCAGCCTTCGATGTGATCGTAGAGGCCATCCCACAGAATCGTATCTTTCAGTTCGATGTGCCCATACTTGTGCCCGGCGCGGCCTTCCATGTTCAGGAATGGAGCGTTGGTCATGCTCTCCACGCCCGCCGCAATATAGAGATCGCCGTCACCCGCTTTGATCAGCCCAGCGGCGAGCATAGCCGCTTTCATGCTGCTGCCGCACACCTTGCTGATCTGGATGCCGCCGACGTGGGCCGGAATGCCCGCGCCAATCGAGATCTGGCGGGGGAGCGCCTGTCCCGATCCGGCGGGCAACACCTGCCCCACAATGACTTCATCGACCTGATTGGTATCGATCCCGGCGCGTTCGACTGCCGCTTTGACGGCGAACTGGCCGAGTTGGGCGGCGGTAAAGGGGGCAAGCGATCCCAGCAGTTTGCCCTGCGCCAGCCGCGCGCCGCTCAGGATGACTGCTTCCCGTGCCGATTTTTCCTGACCTGCCATGCTGTTGATCCTTTCAAAGTTTGTCGATCTTTTTAAAAGTTCACTCCCACACCGCCTTCAGTTCGCGGTAGGTGTTGTCGAGCAAATCGGGGATCACGCGCGTCCCCGCCGTAATCGTCATATAGTTGGTATCGGCGGCCCAACGGGGCACAACATGCATATGCACATGCTCCGCGATGCCCGCGCCCGCCGCCGTGCCGATGTTGATCCCGACGTTGAACGCCTGGGGGCGGTACACTTTGCGCAGCGCCGCCAACGCCCTGTTGAGCGTAACCATCAGGTCGAGCAGGGTATCGGGCGGCAGCTCTTCTACCGTGCCGACGTGCACATAGGGAACAATCAGCAGGTGGCCGTTGTTGTACGGGTACATATTCAGAGCCACATAGACAAACTGCGACCGCGCGACAATGTATTCCGCCGCATCGTCCTCAGTCGTCGCTTTGAGACAAAACACGCATCCTTCCACATTCTTTTTATCTTCGCCACGCAGGTAGGGCATCCGCCAGGGCGTCCACAAAATCGGGTCTTCCATACCTAAACCTTCTTTATGTGCGTTGATCAATCAGGTAATCTGATTCTACAGTGCCCGTCCTAGCATAACCATACTGCCGGGCAGTTACGGGGAGGTTACATGCGCGTTGCGGGAGGCGAAAAGCAGAGAGCAAAAACAGATTCACCGCGGAGAGCGCGGAGAACGCAGAGGAAAAGCTAAGAAAGAAATGCAATTATCTAGAAGGAATGATCGTTGTATAGCGCGAGCGGGCCACCTCACCCCGGCTGAATGCAAAAGCGGCATTCAGCTTCCCCTCTCCAGTCTTTGCTGGAGAGGGGAAAAGCCACTGATTGCACGGGGCGCGGTTCTGGCGGAAAATACAAGAGAAGATTTCTTTTCGCTTTGAGGAGCTAGCAGGGTATGGACGACCGTTTTACCACCGAGTCGCTGCGGGAGGCGTTGGGCGCGCGCCCATTCCAATTTTTTGAAAGCGTGGGAAGCACGATGGATACCGCTCGCAGTTGGGCACTGGGCGATCCCGCTCTGCCGGGCGGAGCGGTGGTGATCAGCGAGGCGCAGACTGCCGGGCGCGGGCGTCAGGGGCGGGTGTGGGTTTCGCCGCCGGGCGTCAGCATCCTGTGCAGCGTCGTACAGCGCCCACGCCTGATTCCGGAGCAGATTCCCCGGTTGGTGATGGTCGGCGGTGTGGCGGTTGCCGAGACTCTGGCCGCGTATGTGGCAGAAGGGCTGCATCTCAAGTGGCCGAACGATGTGCTGGTCAAGCGCCGCAAGGTGTCGGGCATTCTCTCTGAAGCGACCTGGATCGGGGATCGACTTGGCCCGGTGATTGTCGGGATCGGGATCAATATCCGCGTCGATCTGGCAGACGCCGAGCTAACGGATCGGGCCACGAATGTCGAGACGGAGGCCGGGCGCGTTGTGGATCGCCATGTCATTCTGGCTGACCTGCTGCGCCGGGTGGATTATTGGGCGGCGCGTGCGCAGGAGCCAGCCCTGATCGAGGCGTGGCGCGGCTGGCTGGGCACGTTGGGCAAGCGGGTCACGATTTACCCGAAAGCGGAGGGCGACGGCGACGAGTATCCGGCTGTCGCGGAGGCGGTGGATGAGAACGGCGCGCTGATCGTCCGGCCTGGATTCTGGCGAGAGACGGCGGATCATCGCGGCGGATGTGGGATTGTGGGAGGAAGAATAAGTAGCAGCTTCACCGCAGAGAACGCGGAGAAAAACAAAAGATGGTCAATTACGTGGCGAAACCGTCTTTTTCTCTCCGAACGTTAATAGCCATCTCACTCCCCCTGCGCTACAATCGGCTGTTCCGGTTCAGAAAAATGAGTGAAGCGCGTATTATGGGGATTAAACTAGACTGGCAAGTCGAATCCGAGCAGAGTCACGTTACCGCCACCGAAGATCCAGGCGTCATTCGGGCACGCAAGCTGGCCCGGCAGCGGCTGGTGATGCTCATCGTGGGGGTGGCAGGCGTGCTGCTCCTGCTGGCGGCGGTTGTCCTGTGGCGGTTAAAACAGGTCGATGACCAATATCGCCAGGATCTGCTCGATACCGTGCAGGCGGAAGTGACCGCTCTGCGCGCTGCCGACTTCGATAATTTTATGGCGATCCGGCGCAGCGCCAGCGATGCCTTTATGGCGGATCAGCAGCAGGTCTTTGATGAGTACCAGACGCTGAAGCAGACACACCGCCTGGAACTGAGCGGCACGGTGTCCGACGTGGAGATCGATGGGCTGCGCGGGCGCGTCGTCGTGGAAGAAGTGATTGACGGCATTCCCTACAATATCGTGTGGTTTTACTGGTATTACGAAGACAGCGGCAACAACAATCAGATCGGGTGGCGGCGGGTACCCGACGATCTAACCTTCTGGGGCGATAAACAGGAGATCAAATCGGAGCAGGCGCGGGTCGAGTATCGCGACCTGGACGAAGCGCTCGCCAAAGCGCTGCTGCCTCGCCTGGATGACTGGATGATGCGCGGCTGCGCGGCGCTGCAATGCCTGGTCCAGCCGCCGATGCTGCGGGTGCAGATTGTGCCCGAAGTGCCCACCGTCGTGGAGTGGACCTCTGATAATTCGTGGACGCTGCGCGTTACATCGCCGCTGGTGGGGCGGGCGCGCGCCGATCTACCACTCTCGCCGGAGTTGGAAGAAACCATTGGGCGCAAGGTGGCGGATCGATTGGTGCGATCCGTGACCGGAGATGCGCCGCTCTCCGCTTATTCTGATACGGCCTGGCAACGTGCCGATCTGAGCCGCTGGCTCTATGGCAACCTGGGGTTTGCGGCTACCACCGAAACCGGCTTTGTCGAGTCGCTGATCACCCTCTATGGCCCAAGCGTGCCGTCTACGCTGCTGAGCGCGGTACGCAGCGGCGCGACGCTGGATGGAACGATCAGCCTGCTGACGGGGGTGTCGATGCCGCTCGTCGCCGTCGATCAACTGAACGCGATGGACTGGCGAGACTTTTTCCAGTGGCGGCTGGTGCTGGAGGCGCAGCTTTTGACCGAACCCAACGGCAGAGATGCTTTCCTGTCGCTCTACGACCTGGAAACACCGGATACGGTTGGGATCGCCAACAGCCGCTTGCAGAATGCTATGGCGGCCCCTGTCCCCCAGGTGACGGGCGCTGCCATCACGCGGGATGCAGCAGGGCAAACGTATGCCTATGTCGATACCACGCGCAACGAAAACGGCGTGGCGGTTGCCGAGCAAATCCAGTGGCGTCTGATAGGCGGAACCTGGAAGCGCCTGTCCTGAAACTTCTCTCGCCGCCCAGCGTATTCATAGCTGTAGGGGCGGGTCAACAAACCCGCCTCGCAGAAAATTGCCCTCCTCATGCCTCTCCTTCTGCGCTGATTTCTTCTTTCTCAGCAGTCCCCGCGTTCTCCGCGGTGAAATTTTGTCTTTAGTTTTTTGCTTCTCTTTAGAAGGAGAGTTCCGCATGACCCTAACAAGACGTGAGTTCCTGCGCCGCCTGGAGGTGCTCACTGCTGCCGCCGCCATGACCCCCCTCGCCCGCTTCCAATCCCTATCCGCCGCCGCATCGAGCGCAGAAAAACCCGCCGTGAGCATCGTTCGCCGCGAGCACGGTGATACAGCGCGGGCCGTTCAGGAAGCTGTCGATCTGCTGGGCGGCATCGATACCGTCACCAGCGGCAAAACATCGATCATGCTCAAACCGAATCTGGTGAGCAACGTCTTCACCGACACCACCGATCCCGCTGTGGTACGCGCGCTGGCTGAGATGATGAAGGCGGCGGGCAAAGAGGTCTGCATCGGAGAGGGATCAGCGGCAGCCGGGCCGGGCTTTAATGTCGTTAGCGGCGTCGTTTACCGCACCCACGATGTCGAGCTGCTGGATCGCATGCAGCAGTATGTCTTTGATCAGTTGGGCTATACCAATCTCGCTGACGATCTGGAAATCCCCCTGGTCAACCTGCATACCGGCGAATTGGTCGAAGTGACCGTCCCGGATGCCTATGCGTTCAATCCGATCAAACTCCATCACTCCCTGACCGAGATCGATCTGCTGGTCTCCGTCCCGCGCATGAAGACGCACACCCTGGCAACCGTCACCCTCGGCATGAAAAATGTGATCGGCCTCTACCCCGGCAGTGAATATGGGACCGTGCGCAGCTACGTCCACGATCTCGGCGCGGAATATGCCGATGTCGGTATCGCCATCGAGATTGTTGATATGGTCCGCGCCAACAAAATGGGCCTGACGGTGATTGACGCCCTTGTCGCGATGGAAGGGGATGGTCCCTCATACGGAGCGAATACGCGGATGGTCGATATGAACCTGATCATCGCCGGAACGACTCCGCTGGCAACCGATATGGTCGCGGCGACGGTCATGGGTTTTGGCCTGGATGAAATTCCCACTTTCGAATGGGCCATTCGCGCCGGGATGACTCCCACCAGTCTCGAAGATATCGACGTGCGCGGCCTCGCTATTGCCGATGTGCAGCGCCCCTTCGAGAAACCCAATGTAACGCCCTGGAAACAGGTCAGCCCGTTCTTTGGCAACAAGGAATTGGAGTTATAACCTACATGCCGCTCTCAAGACGCGACTTTCTCAAATCGGCTGCACTGGGCGCAGCGAGCATGGTGGTTGGGCGGGATGCGCTGGTCCAGCCGGTGCAGGCGGAACGCTGGGCCAGTTCGTCGAACCTGAATATCACGATCCATTCCGCCAACCGGCCCGCTGTTAAACTGACCAACAGCAGCAACGACTTTAAGCCCTCGTGGTCACCGGATGGGAGTATGTTGACGTTTTTCCGGGCAACGGAGTACGGAGCGGATTTTAAAGACTGGCGGGCCAAAATCTGTGTGATCAATGCCGATGGGTCGGGGTTCCGCGAGTTGACTACGGCAGAGGTTCCCAATTTTAACCCAACCTGGACGCGGGATGGATCCAACCGGATTGTGTTTAACCGCTTCTCGACAAGCGGCGACTCCCGCAACCAGATTTATTGGACGTCTCCGGGGGCTTCAACCGGGGATGAGGAACTGCTCTCCGATCCCGATTTTGCGGGTTACGAATGGGCGAACAGTGTTTTGAAAGATGGGCGCATTTTTGTGGACCGCATAGAGGGGACGACTTTTCAATCCTTCCTGCTGACACCCGACGCTGGAAAGGTCGGGCGGTATGAGGAGATCGAGCGGCCCACTTCCCTCTACTGGCATAAACTTTGCGTCTCGCCGAGTGAGACCAAAGTGGCTTACATGCTCGATCAGGACCATGATATCCCGAGCTACAATGACGCGGTGATCTGTGTCGCGGAGTTCGATGTGGAGCGGCTCAGAATCGCCGATCAGGTGCAGATCACGCCCGACAATTTGAGCGTCCAGGAGTATCCTGCCTGGAACCGGGATGAAAGCCTGCTTGTCTATGATTCGGATGAGACGGGAACGTACCAGGTCTATGCCTATCGATTGGCTGATGGGACTACGACCCGGCTTTCAGCGAGCGAAACCAGTAACGATCAATTCGCGGATTTTGAAGGACTGCCGAAGTAAGAAGCTTCGCCAACGGTTCGCGTTGAGAGGGGCGTTGTGGAGCGCGGGCGCACACCTCACCCCGGCTCAGCGCAAAAAGCGGCGCTGAGCTTGCCCCTCTCCAGACTTCGCTAGAGAGGGGCATCGCGGCTCATGTCAATCCACGATGGCGGGGTTGCCGTCTACGATCTGATCGGCCAGAGCGAAGTAGTCGTCATATATGGAAGCCGCTTGCGCCCAGAGTGCATCTCTCCAGGTGCATGCTGGCGCAACTTCGTTGCGATGAATGCCTAGCTAGAGAGGGGCATGGCGGCTGATGTCAATCCACGATGGCGGGGTTGCCGTCTACGATCTGGTCGGCAAGGGCGAAGTAGTCGTCATATATGGAAGCCGCTTGCGCCCAGAGTGCATCTGAGTCGAGAGTAGCCATGCCATACGTCCTCATAAAGACATCGAGCTTCTGCGCGTAGACGGGTTTCATGTCGTCTGGCCCATCGGCGAGCATCGTATTGCATGAAGCGATGTAAAACGGTGTTGCCCAGATACCCGCCTCCCGATAAAACCCATCTTCCAACATCGCACGGCACGATCCCACAAAATAGGGCCGCAGATGGGCACGGATCTTATGTCCAAATGGCATGGGCGTTTTTTTGACCTGAACTGCCGCATCAAACGCTGTGGTGGCTTCGGCTAACAGGTGGGATGCCTGTTCAGGGGTCATGGCGCTGAGTCCTAAGAGATCAGCAGGGACTCGTATAAGTCATGGCGATTGTATTCGGACAGGATGCTTTGCAGCTTCGTGTGGGATGTACTGCCTGTGGTGGGAGCCTGGAGAGTTGCAACACACATGAGCGCCGTGAGAAAGGTTGAGGTGTAGCCCAACAGCATCCATTCCCAAACCGCGCTGTTTGGCTGCTGCTGGACAGCCGGAAGCATATTCAGGACGCCATCGAGACCGTAGCGTTCAAAGGCACAGCGGGCTTTGACCCAGGGGCGGCGCGGATATTCCTGCTGGACGGCGGGCTGCAAGTCGCAGAGGAAGCCCTGCGGATCGTAGAGGATCGAGTTGCGGGTCAGGTGATAGGCGATCTCGGGATTGGTCAGGACGGCTTCGGCTGAAGCATAGCCGGATTTCGGTTTGAGGCCGCCTTCGAGCATCAGCCCGCCGACAGATAGTTCCAGGTTGGCTTCGAAGGGATTGGCGGGTTGAAGCGCCGGGCTTCCATCCTCAAAAATGAGAAGCACATCGACATCTTTGTAGTCGGGATAGGGCGCTTCATCGAGCAGACTGGTAATGCTTCCTACGAGGTGAGCGCCGATCAAGCCCGGATAGTGATCGAGATTGGAATGCAGCCATGTCTTGACGGTCTGTTTTGCCTGTCCCACATCCATGTTACCCCTCCGGCATCGCTATCTGAATAAGTCAAATATAGCAACAATCGGGAGTTCTAGTTCTCCGGCTGTAACTGGAAGAGCAGATCAAAGGCGGCCTGCTTGTTCAGATCAGGTGGCGGAGTCTCAGCGGAGAGCGCCGCGATCTGTTCCAACTGCCAAGCGGTCGCGGGCTGGGCATAAAAGATGTCCAGGATATTCTGGTGCGCGACACGGCAGGCTGTTTCGGGCGTGAGCAGATCGATCAGGTCGTAGATCGCCCGGATGGCATTGTCGTAACCGACCGCGAAGCCAGAATCCGTGCTGACCAAAAAGCGGGTGGGATACTGCTCGATCAGAGGAACGAAATCCGCCAGGGTGTTTGTGCTGCCCGCGTTGTAGACGGTGAAGCCAGCGAAGAAGTCTATATAGAGATTCGGATGCGCGGCGAGGAGCGGCGCAATGTTCGCAGGCGAATTGTAGGCGTTGGCGTGGCCGAAAATCAGAATCGTATCGGGATGCTCGTCTAACGCTGCTTCCAGCATCTGGATCGGGTAGCCATTGGGGGGATCGAGGTGGAGCAGGACAGGAACGCCGTATTGGGCGGCGAGATCGTAGATGGCGGGCAGGTTGCCGTCGTTGGGATGGTTCGGCTTTCCAGGCGAGATTTGAGGTCACGGGCGAGTAGCTTGATGCGCCGACGATCTCACCGATGCCGTAGTATCCCAGTTCCAGGTTGGCCTGGGCCTGCTCGACCCCATTTTCACCATAGGTATCCACTGCCGCGAAAAAAGGGAAGACGCGATCCGGATGCTGAATGTAAGCTCCCATCCCCTGCAAATCGGTCCTGACGGCATGGGGTTCGGAGATGGACCCAAAGATCACCGTTTGATCGACATACAGCGCGTCCCAGCCATCGATCACGCGGTTGACCTGATAGGAGTCGTGGTTGTGGGTGTCGATCAGGCGCAGATCGCGGTAGCGTTCCGGCAGAGAGAGGGTGGAGTTGGGGTTGGCGCGGATGGAGTCGATCAGAGCGACACAGGACGCGAGATCATCATCCTGGGCATGGGCGGGGAACAAGGCAAAAAACAGGGCAACCAGCACGACCAAAGCGATTGGTTTCATGGTGGGATTCCTCCTTGTGGGGTGAAACGCACGGGAGGAATTATAGCTCAATCGGGGGAAATGTCATTTACGGCGAGCGTGAAGCCGGGGAGGGGAGAAAGAAGGGTAGGGCAAAAAAGGGCGCGGCAAGCGACAAAAATCTGTCGAGCAGCGCCCAATGCGTCAAGATAAGAAATAGACGTTGTGGATAGCGGGCGCACACTTCACCACGGCTCATCAAAAGCGGCTGAGCCTCCCCTCTCCAGGTGCATGCTGCGCATGCCTAGCTGGAGAGGGGCAAAAATGGGCGCGGCAAGCGACAAAAATCTGTCGAGCAGCCTACAGATTGTTGGCGGGCGAGTTTGAGGAAGGGGACTCGTCTGCGGGTGGGAGAGCAGACAGGTCAGCGGACGAGACAATTGGGGTGGGTGCTGGATCGGCGGGGAGGGGGCCGAGGCCGAAGTAGCGAGCGCGAATCTCGTCTACGGTCAGGATGCCACGCGCCGCGCCGATCTCGTCCAGGGCGAGGCGGCGATCCTGGGGGCGGATATCCTCGAAGCGCCCAGCCAGATTCCCGGCATAAAAGGGCAGCAGGTCCGTGCTGATCTTCTCCGCGATACGGACCAATTTGGGCCAAAGGGTCCGTTCGATGAAGATACGCTCCCCGACCAGGGCGTTGGCCTCCGTCGCGTTCTCGCTGAACATTCCAACGGGGATGCCAAATACCTGGAAGATTTCCTCGCGGTTGAAGCGGCGCGCATTCAGAAAATCCATGTCGTTCTGGCTCAAACCGACGTTGTGCCACTCCACCGACGCGCCGCGCAGAAAGGCCGTTTTGCGTTCGCGGCCCCCGTAGGCTGTGCGCCATTCACGTTTCAGGCGCTCGTAGTCGGCATCCGTCACACGCTCTTTGATGGAGACAATCCCCGCCGGGACCGCCATGCCCTCGCCAAAATAACGGCGATTTCAGTCCGCCATTGAGCGATCCGTCTCGACGGCAAGGCGGGCGGCTTCGAGCGCGCTGAGTCCGTAATAATCATTGGCGGGATGCCAGCGGCGGAAATGGACGACTTCCGACGCTTCGAGCGGGATACGCCGCCCGTCCACCTCGTAGATATACCCGCGCACACCGCGCAGCGGATCGGGGACGATGCTGATGCGGTCCGGGCGGAGGGGCCAGAGTTCGCGGGGCGCGCCGCCCGGTTCCCCAGCGAGGAACCAGTAGGCGTTGCCGTGAATTTCCAGGCAGCCGACGGTCTGCTCGATCAGTTCGAAGCGGCTCATGAGCGGGTTGGGGCGAGACAAGAGGCGCTCGAAGGGGTGATCGGGGAGGGCGAGATCGCCGGGCGGATTGGGAGAGGGCGTATTGCCAGAGGGCATGTCGCCAGAGGGGGTATTGAGAGAGGGCGTATTGCCATACGCCCCTACAGAGCGCGAATAGACGTGGAAGGGAACAAGGGCTGCCGCTTCCGCGATGCGGTTCACGGCGACATAGACCCAGGGGCTGCCCGCGTAGACGCCCGCATATTTGCTCGCCTCGGTGATCTCCGGGGCGACTTCGACGGGGGCGGACAACAGGCCGGACTCGAAACGATGGATCACGCTGGCGGGGCGGAATTTCACGAATCCGGCGCGGCGCAGCGTGCGTTCAAGCAGAGTAACCATAGAACCTCCAAGAGCAGGGTTCACCGCGGAGAGCGCGGAGAACGATGAGAAAAGCAAAGGAAAAGCAAAAAAAACAAGAGAGAAAAACAATTTCACCGCGGAGAGCGCGGAGAACGCAAAGAAAAAACCAAGGAAAACAAGAGAGAAACAAGAGAGAAAAGGGCGCGGCAAGCAGCGCCCCTACGGATTGTGAATAGATGGGCGATCAGATGAAGCTGATGTGCGGGCCGGACCCTTCCTGGACGCCGTGCCAGGCCAGGGCCAGGGCGATGACGGTATCGTCGTGCAAGCCTTCCGGCGCGCCGTAGCGATACGATCCGCTGGGCAGACGCTCCAAGCGATACGCGCCCAATTCGCCACGCAGCACGGGATCATCCAGGACGACCAGATCGCCGCGTTCCAGGGCCAGGGACAAGCCGTCGATCACCTGACTCTTGCTGCTGGCGGTCATGGTGAAGGGTACGACGGGCAGACCATCATCCTGGACCAGCGCCTCGATGTTCGGGCCGCCGATGCTGTTCGCCTCCGCCCAGATCAGCTCCGGCTGCCAGTGATCGGCCAGAGCCTTGAGCCGCCCGCGCTGCAAGCTCCAGCCGATCTCGTTGAAGCGATCCAGAGCCAGCATACGCCGCCGATCTACGGAGAGAACGGCGACTGCCGTAAAGTCCCGGTCGCGGCCCCAATCGACGCCAAAGACGATCCGCTCGCCGGGCAGCGGGCCGGATTCGGGCAGAGCCGTCGCCGCCGTTTCGATCCGACGGAAGACGCCGCCGCCCCCGTCGAGAAATTCCGCCAGATATTCCTCGCGGAAAATACGCTCCGGGAGCAGCAGCCGCGCCGCCTCGATCTCCGAGGGGGCGATCAGCGGATTGGCCGAGGTCGGGAAACGCCAGCTTTGCCACTCGGCGCGATCCCGGCCCAACATCCAGAGCAACCAGAACCAGTTCCTGCCGCGCGGCGTGCTGAGAAACAGCGCCTCACCACGCCGATCCGCGAGGGTGGGACGGACGACTTCCTGCCAGAGGGCCGGGGAGAGATAGGCGGCTTCGTCCATCACGGCGAGATCGAGACCCACACCGCGCAGGGTGTCGGGATCGTGCCCGCTGCGCACCGCGATCACGCCACCGCCGGGCAGTTCCAGCCGCCGCATCGCTTCGTCCCGGTCATAGATCGCGCCGTTGAGCATGACTTTCAGGCTCCGCCAGACGTCATCCGCCATGCGGTACGTTGGGCTGATCCACCAGACCGTCTTGCCCGCCAGCGCCCGTTCCACCAGCAGAATCTTCCCCGTCTCCGTCTTCCCGAAGCGGCGACCACAGGCCACCACCTTGAAGCGCGCCGGGCTCCGCAGGATTTCGCTCTGACCAGGATGGGGCTGAAAGAGGTTGACCGTCAGGGCTGGCATACTGCACCCGGATGACATGCTCGCGCT
Organism: uncultured Chloroflexia bacterium; assembly: GCA_963753545.1. Taxonomy (GTDB): domain Bacteria; phylum Chloroflexota; class Anaerolineae; order Aggregatilineales; family Aggregatilineaceae; genus CAVWCQ01. Next base: position 584,515 of record CAVWCQ010000008.1, on the reverse strand, counting down.
CGGCGGACGAAGCCACAGTTGCGGCGGCCATTCGCTCTAAGCGATCCAGGATATTGATTGCTGCTTTGACAGACTGCGCCGTACTCCTGCCGCGCATGGCTCGCCGCAGTGTCTCGATAGCTTCCGGCATCAGGAGATTGAGCCGGGCAAGCTGGTCTTTCATGTGCAGTCCATTCGTTCAAACATTGCAGCAGCACCCCGAAATCCTCATCCGCCATCCATGCTTCAACCGTTGCGGAACGAACCTGTACCGCCTGCGCCACCTCTTCTACTTTCCATCCCGCCGCTAACAACGCGATTGCCCGGCATACTCGCCGTTCGAGTGGTAGTCGATCTCCTTTTTGCAGACCTCAACCCTTCCTCAATTATTGCCCTCCCATTTGATCAACTAACCCTGTTTTTGATGCATTTACCCCTGTTTTTGATCAATTTACCCTCCTTTCGAAGCCCTCTGCCAGCCGAGAAATGTTGTGAAGTTGATCACTTCTACCGCTGTGGTGATCGGCTGAGAACTATTTTTTGAGGGGGGTCACAAACGATTTTCTAACCCCGCCACCTCCTTGTCGTGTCTGAGCTCCACCTCACCCCGCCCGAACAAGTTCGGGTTCCCCTCTCCAGCGTAGTCTGGAAAGGGGAGGAAAGATTTGCCCCGGTGGTTCCGGTCAGGACTCGCCATCCGGCTGGTTACGGCTACCCGCCATCATCGCAGGGGATGTGTTTGCAGGTCCGCGCCTGTCCGGTCCGGGCCGTATCGAAACGGTACGGTTCACCGGGGCATATACTTAGAATAGCACAGATGTTCTGTAGGAATACTCCTTTAAAGTTGAACTTTAAGTACTAATTTGAAGAAAAACGTCTGAAAAATTAGGGGGGGGAGGAGAGTGAAAATGGGCGACGCGGGGCGGCCCCTACAGAAGGCGGGCGCGCAGAGCAGCCAGATCAGCCTGGGTCAGCCCACCTTCATGGAGATAGGCCTCAATGTCGAGCCAGTCCAGCGCATTATAGAGGACTTCGCGCGTAGAGGTATGCTCGCGGGCCAGGAGCACTTCTCGTTCAGGGTCAATGCTTCGTTCGTAGTCAGCGACAATCGCATCCGGCGTCACGCCGACCGCCGCCAACAGCAGAAGCGTTACGATTCCGGTGCGGTCAACGCCGCGTTTGCAGTGGATCAGGACGCCGCCCGGTTGAGCATGTGCGATAGCCGAGAGCGCGGCGGCATGGAGATCCGGCCAGCGTTTGAGCGCATCCTGGAAGTAGAGCGGCGTGCACCACAGGTCATTCATGCCCCACTGCTGCACAAACGGATCATCGGGATCCGTCACGTCTTCAACGGCAACGTTGAGGGTCGTGATATCCGAGGGACGCGGCGCGGTATCGGGCACATCCTCCGACATGCCTCGCGTGCGCAGCGAAATAATCGTGCGGATGCCGTGCGCGTACAGGGCTGACCAGCCCGCAGCGGTGAGCCTGGCTGGATGATCCGAACGCACAACCGCGCCCCAACGCGTGACGCGCCCGTCATGGGTGCTCAGACCGCCGAGATCGCGCACATTGCTACAACCATCCCAGGTAAGCTGTCGATTTTGAGCCATTCGATCCTCTCCGCGCCGTGCAAAGCGCACTAAAAGGGCTGTGTCTATCCCTGAAGGAAAATGTAGCATGAAAATGATGTGGGGAGAAGCGGGGGCAGGGGCGGAGAGGCGTCGCCGGAGGTTAAAACCGTCCGGCTAGGGAGAGCGAAAAAAGTCCACTGAAGGGACTCCGTCAAGCGAGAAGGCAGGGTTTGGGATTGAAAGGAAGGTTGTGAACCGCGAGCGGGGAGAGGGGGAAACGATTTAGAAAAGAGCGTTCCCTTGCTTAAGTTGACACGAATTGGGCGCAGCAAGCGGCGCCCCTACGAAAACGGGTAGGGCGGCGGGTAAAGGCGGCTCCAATTGGGCAGGGCAAGCCCTGCCCCTACGTGATTGATAAGCTACACGAGTTAATCCACGAAACCAAGTAGGACCAAGTATGGCGACAAGAGAGCCAATTTTTCGTATAATGCGCGCTCAGGTCGTGTTTGTTTCGAATTGTACAATCAGGAGGCAGGGAAATAAACTATGTTCGAGGTGTTGAAGAAACCAATCCGCGCACACAGCGCCGATGTTGCCATGAGCCTGATCATCGTTGTGTGGGCTGTTCACTTCATCGTCGTGAAAGACGCGCTCTCGGACCTGCCTCCCCTGACCTTTAATGCCATCCGATTTTCGCTGGGACTGCCCGTGCTGTTGATCGCGGCGCTGCGTGACCTGCCCGCGCTGCGCATCGCCCGACAGGACGTACCGCGACTGCTGATGCTGGGACTCATCGGACCGCTTGGCTACCAGATCGGGTTTATTCTGGGTCTGCAACGCACGACGAGCACGAATACGGCGCTGCTGATCGCCACGCTGCCCACCTGGACGGCGCTGCTGTCGATATCGATGGGGATCATCATGCTGCGGCGGCAGATGATCTTCGGCGTGATCATGTCGCTGATCGGCGTGGGGCTGGTGATCGTGGGGAGTTCGGACACGGGGCTGGCAATCTCACGCGGGGATCTGATCGGGAGCACGCTGGCGCTGGGCGCGGCGGTGGTGAGCGCGGTGTACTACATCGGGATCAAGCCGCTGGTGGATCGCTACGGCGGGACGGTCGTCGCGGTGTGGACGTATTGCATCACGACGGCGGCGCTGCTGGTGATCGCCGCGCCGGACCTGATCAAACTGACGCCCGCCGATCTGCCGATGAAATTCTGGCCGCATCTGTTCTACAGCGGCGTGCTGTCAAGCGCATTCGGCTTCCTGGTAGAAACGTATGCCATTCACCACATCGGACCGACGCGGGTGTCGGTGTACTACAACTTCGAGCCGATCATCGCGGCAGCGGCGGGAATTGCCGTGCTGGGCGATCCACTGACGGCGGGAGTTGTCGCGGGGGCGGCACTAACGCTCGGCGGCGTGATGATCGTGCGGCGGAATACTTACCTGCGGCTGCCCAAGACGGAACCCATCCAGACGGCGCAGCAGGGGAAGATCGTGCAGCACGGTGTCGATTTTAAGCACGAGCCGGACTGCGATTACGGCGCGGACGCGGCAAGGTAGAGCTCACCTCACCCCGGCTCAGCAAAAACGGCTGAGCTTCCCCTCTCCAGACTTCGCTGGAGAGGGGAGAAAAGCAGGTTGAGGGCCCAGGAAACAAATTCTTGCTATTTACCGGATGCAGCATTCAGAAGATCAACGGAAGACATGCAAGGGCGAGGCTACGCGTAACTCTAGCCGACGATTTCGCGCAGGGCCTCTTTGAGGTGCTCGCGCAGGGCCAAAATCACCTCGCGATAAAACCCACGCGCACTCTCCGGCGAGAGGACGATATCATGATAAAAACTGCCGGAAGCGCGCTCCACCAGCCAGAGGTCTACTCCAAAGAATGGCACATCGGGCTGATCGTCCAATTGGTCGAAGCGTGAACGGCGCAGCGAGGCGATCAGCGCTTGATAGCGCTCGTAGTCAACCGGATAGCTAAAATGGACGCCTTTGCCGGGGTGGTCATACAACACTTTGAGCGCACAGGCATGCCCAGGGCCGCGAGTCACCGTCGCGACCTGGTTCGGATGGCGGGCATCGTGATATTGGATCGTCACCCGGACCGCCTCGTTCATACCGGGCTGGCGAGTGATGGTTCGCAGTTCGTTCTGATTGAGTTGCAGTGCGATCAAGCGGATGGGGTCGGCGCGTCGTGAATCCATTGGTATCAGCTCCCGTTGACACTAGTGGACTTCATTTGTATTTTATAACATAAATGAGCCTAGTATGGGAATAATTAGGAGTATTATCCTATTTGCTGGACAGGCTCTCCCCGTAAGTTGCAGACCTCCTTGTATAGGGCGGTTGATTTAATAGGCCCAATTACCCTATCAAAAAATTGTGCAGCATTGCTCAAGGCGCGTAAAGCGAGGAGGGGGTGTACACGTAAGGGACGCGACTGGGTCTGGAGACGCAAGCGCATCTTCAGACCCAGGTCCGCGTTACCCACCCCAGCCAACCATTATGCAGGGAGGCGCACTGGTTCGCATCGGTCGAAAGGATGAACTTTTGGGCTAATCCGGTTTCAACTTCACAAACCGGGTCAGTCTGTCAAAGTCGGCCTCAAAGTGTAACGGGTCAAGCACGATGGCATTGTAAGCGGTCAGATGCCGGACGGATTCGGGAATTGTGTCGTCCAGAACAAAACCATCGACCAGGACGGGCACAATATTTTTGTTGTGCTGCATCGCCAGCAGAATTTCCTTGCGGACCCACTCCGAATTGAGGGTTCCGGGTGCCAAGACGACGATAAAGTGATCCCGCGCGACGATCTCCTTCTCGATGACCTCGGCAAAGCGGCCCTCATTGAGATCGTGCACGTCAATAAACGCAGACGCGCCCGCCGCTGTTAACCTATGGTGCAAATTATTGGCTGTCGCCCACCCGGTGCGCCGCTGGTAGCTGATAAAGATGGTCGGGGCGGGAGTCCGGCGGCGTCTGCTAACATAAAGGGCAGCACCCAACACGACCGCACCCAGGACAGCGAGAAGAATAATCAGGCCCAGTACCCGTGAGACATTCGTCTTCTCGTTCGCTACCTGCGGATTCACCTGGATCTGAAAGGCATGGCTCCAGCGGACGGTATGAGCCGGGACGCCCTCGGCAATTTCCAGCGTCCATAACTCAACCTCCAGATCCTGCCAGCCCAACACGCCATCCAACGGCTTGATGCGCCAGGACCATATGACCTGATCGGTATCAATCCGCTGCAAATTCTCCGTTTTATAATCGCCGTCGCATCCCTCAAAGCTGCTGGGCAGACAGCGGAGCGAGGCTCCCATGCGCTCATAGAGCGTCTCTCCTGACTCCACATAAACCGGAACACGGGGGGTGGGTGTGGATTGTCCAGGGCGCGGCGTGGATGTAATGGGGGTGACTGGCTCCACATAAACGTTACCTTCCGGCGTGGGCGTGAGGTAGCGATGATTTATCTGTAGTTCAAGCTCCACACGCGCTGACTGAGAAACATGAATATCGTCAGGGGCAAAGAGGCGCAGCGTGCCATCACCGATGATCTCGCCGGATACGTTGCGGACTATGAGGGGCACACTGGCGACGATGACGGGCGTCTGAGAAGGGGACTGCGCGGACTCACCCGTTTGGGTAGACTGCGGCGGAGGCGTCGTGGATGCTGCCGCCCCGACCTCCGTCCCACCAGCCGAAAGCGTTGGCAGGATGTTGACTGCTGTCCGGTCGATGCCAGGGGGCGTTTGGGTTGGTTGTGGTGTCGCCGTTCCGGTTGCGGTCCTTGTCAGCGTCGCGGTAAACGCCTGTTTAGGTGGTTTTGCCGAGCCGGAACAGCTTTGCAGCACGATGAGGAGGAGGATGGCAGCACCTGTTCCAGCGATCATGATGGATGCTAATTTAACGCCTCTTCGGTGGGCCATATATCGATCACCCCAGGAAGAATTGTCTTCCATGTGATTGTTATTTTGCGTAATAATTGGCGAGATATCAAGCAGGAGGTACCCAAAAACACACCGGGGCTGACCGCTCAATCAGCCCCGGTGTATTTCCACTCATACCGCTCGAAAGCAGTATTTAGTTCGTTGTCACAACGAACTTGATCAGATTATTAGCGGAAAGTGAAATCGCGTCAAGCATCCTGCGGAGGCGACGGGGTGTGCAGAGAAAAGCAAGAGAAGAAAAAAAGAAAAAATAGATTTCACCGCGGAGAGCGCAAAGAGCGCAAAGGAAAAGCAAGAGAAGAAAAAGAAAAAACAGATTTTACCGCGGAGAGCGCAGAGAGCGCAGAGAAAAGCAAGAGAAGAGAAGGAATAGAAAAAACAGATTTCACCGCGGAGAGCGCAAAGAGCGCAAAGGAAAAGCAAGAGAAGAAAAAAGAAAAAATAGATTTCACCGCGGAGAGCGCGGAGAGCGCAGAGAAAAGCAAGAGAAGAGAAGGAAAACGGCAGGTTCACATCGGCAGAAATAGGCGTTGCGGATCGCGGGCGGGCCCTCACCCCGGCTCAGCAAAAGCGGCTGAGACTCCCCTCTCCCACGCAAAAGAGCGGGGCGAGGGGGGAGACGAGCAAAGGGTTAAAAAACAAAGCTAGTTCTTTGCACGAGTTTCGCTGATCTTCAAAGAGCGCGGAGAGAAGAAAAAGAGAAAAGACAGGTTCACATCGGCAGAAATAGGCGTTGCGGATCGCGGGCGGGCCACCTCACCCCGGCTCAGCAAAAGCGGCTGAGACTCCCCTCTCCCACGCAAAAGAGCGGGGCGAGGGGGAAAACGATTTGGAAAAGAGGATTCCCTTGCCTAAATTGACACGAATTGGGCGCAGCGGCTTAGCGGCGGCTTCGCACGCCGCACGCAAAGCAGCGCCCCTACACGATATCCGCGTTAAATTTTTAATGTGCATAAAACAGGGGCGAGCATGGTAGCCGGGTTTCCAGCCGGGAAGGTGACTCCTGAATATAGACTAAAAAAACATTTCAGGGGATAATTCAGGGTGGTGTGGGAGCACAACGCGCGCCCACCGTCCACTGCCGGAATATGTACCCTGCCGATTGCTGAAAGCCGCCAATTGACAGGTGAAGCGCGCCGTTGTATAACCCCATCCGCACTACAGACAGCAAGCACACCATCCGGGGATCATCTCCCCGGTTCTGATCATCATCAGCAGGGTCGTGGATCTGCTGCGCGAAATCAATTTTTGAGGGATGAAGGAGTTACTCTGAGATGCACCGTATCGCAGTAATGACCAGCGGCGGGGACGCGCCCGGCATGAATCCTGCTATTCGCGCCGTTGTGCGCACCGCAACCGCGCACGGAGCCGAAGTGTACGGCATCCGGCAGGCTTATTCGGGCTTGCTGGCGGGCGATTTTGAACGAATGACGAACCGCGATGTGAGCGGCATTATCCAGCGCGGCGGCACGATTTTACAAACGGCGCGCAACGCCGAATTTCGCACGCCGCAGGGCCAGAAACGCGGCCTGCGCCGCTTAAATGAGCATGGCATCGAAGGCATCGTCGTGATCGGCGGTGACGGCAGCCTGCGTGGAGCAATGGCTCTGCACCAACTGGGCTTTCCGGTGGTCGGTGTGCCGGGCAGCATCGATAATGACATCTATGGAACGGATATGAGCATCGGCGTCGATACGGCGCTCAACACGATCCTCGATGCTATCGACAAGCTGCGCGACACGGCAACCAGCCATGAGCGCTGCTTCCTGATCGAAGTGATGGGGCGCAACTGCGGCTACCTGGCGACCGTAGGCGGCATTCTGGGCGGCGCGGAATTTATCATGATCCCGGAGCACCCGTTTACCCTGGAGCAGGTCGCTAAAGAATTGGAAGACGCCTATAAGACGGGCAAAAACCATGCGATTGGCGTAATCGCAGAGGGCGCATCGCCCAAGATTCACGAAGTTGCCGCCTACCTGGAAGGCCATGAAGTGGGCTTTGAGGTGCGTATGACGGTGCTCGGCCACGTGGTACGCGGCGGCAGCCCGACCGCCTTTGACCGCTTGCTGGCGACTCGGATGGGCGTGTCTGCCGTCGAACGGATCCTGGCGGGCGAGTTTGGCGTAATGGTCGCGCTGCAAGGGACCAAAATCGGTACGGTGACGATGGAAGAAGCGACCAGCCACAAGCGCGATGTTCCCGAAGAATATGTTGGCATGGCCTCTATCCTGGCGAAATAGCCGCGCGATCCTGCCGTTCCATTCAGAAGCCGCTTCTACGCGGCTTTTTTTTGTGCATTGTGCGGCTTTTTTGGTGATCATGATCAAAGGCAAAATAGCGAGTCGGTTGGTATAATGGTGGGGGTTTGCAGCATAGATTTCACAGGAGAAATTATAATGGTTAGGATTGGCGTGCTCACGGGTGGCGGTGACGTTCCCGGTTTGAACCCGTGCATCAAGCAAATTGTGAACCGTGCGGTAGACGCCGGATATGAAGTGTTCGGTATCCGCAAGGGATGGGGTGGGCTGCTGGACTATAATCCTGATGCGACACCCGAAGAAAAAGCGAAGTGGATCATTCCACTGACCAAAAACACCGTCCGTACGGTTGACCGTACTGGCGGAACCTTCCTGCACACATCGCGGACCAACCCCGGCAACGTGACCGCAGATCGCGTGCCGGAATTCTTGCAGGACGTGAAAGTGCCCGTCAAGACCGACAAGCACGGGCGCGAAGTGAAAGACTATACCGAGCATGTGCTGCGCGTGCTGGAATGCATGGGCATCGACACCCTGATCCCCATCGGCGGCGACGATACCCTGAGCTACGGCGAGCGTATGCACCGTGAAGGCGTCAAGGTGGTTGCCATCCCCAAGACGATGGACAACGACGTGTACGGGACCGACTACTGCATCGGCTTCTCGACTGCCGTAACCCGCTCGGTGGAGTTTATCCACAACCTGCGTACCAGCACCGGCTCCCACGAACGTATCGCGGTGGTCGAACTGTTTGGCCGCAACTCCGGCGAGACCTCGCTGATTGCCGCTTACCTGGCGGGTGTTGACCGCGCTCTGATCTCTGAAGTGCCGTGCGATATCCACCGCCTGGGCGAACTGGTTCTGCTCGACAAGCATACCAACCCCAGCAACTACGCGATGGTGACAGTCTCTGAAGGCGCGCGCCTGATCGAAGGCGAAATCGTCCAGACGGGTGAAGCGGACGCCTACGGCCACCAGAAACTGGGCGGTATCGGCGTCGTGATTGGCGAAATGCTCAAGCAGGTCACGGGCGAGAACATCATCTACCAGCAGGTTGCCTACCTGATGCGCTCCGGCGCGCCGGACGCACTCGACCTGATGGTTGCTTCCAACTATGCGCAGATGGCCATGTCCCTCATCGAACAAGGCCGCTTCGGGCGTATGGTGGCCCTGCAACGCGGGCTGTACACCGACATCAACATGAGCACGATCAGCCAGGGTGTCAAGCGCGTGAATGTTGCCGAACTGTACGACGTGGGAGAGTACCGTCCCAAGGTGCGCCACGTCTTCGGCATGCCCATGTTCCTCATGTAGATCAGCGGGAATTTGTGGATCAAACGAATGGGGCGCACTGGAAAACCAGCGCGCCCCGTTTTTGTATTGTGCGCCTCAAGGTTGCCTACTCGACGGTTTGGCTGGGCAGCGGCCAACCATTCCACACGCTGTCGTAGTTCGGCCCCATTGTGTTGATAGGAACCCAGTAGAATTTGCCTACTAACAGCACCTTGTAAAACTGCCCACTCTTATCCACGCCGATCACCCACAGCGTTTTGCCCGCGTCCATGACGGTGCTGCTCGCCGCTGTTGGATCGGGCGCGTAATAGAGCGGCGTACTGGTCAGGAATGTGCCCACGACCGAGCCAGCCGGAATCGCTACCATATCGATGCCAGGAACGGGACCAGACACGGCTGCTGTGATGAAGTCCGTTGTGGAGAGGTTGTCAATCACGAGGTCACTGATGGGCGCGATCGTGATGGTATCGAATCCATCACCAATAGAGAAGGATGCTCCCGTGTAGGTATTGATACCTGTGGGGGCCAAACTCTGAGAGCTTACCAGGACGCCGCCGCGGAAAAATTGGACAGGCGTATTATCGAGTGCTCCATAGCCAAAACTGATTGCACCTTGCAGCGTTGCAAAGCGGATGGTCAACGTGTCGCCGCCCAAAGTTCCCAGGATACGTCCCTCGGCATACGGTGGATTTAAATAGGGTTCGTAGATTTGCCAGGGTGAGGATCCTGATGTCGTGCTGAACGTCACCCCTGGCACAGTCAGACTGTCGGCCAGGGTGCCAGCGGCAAAGGCTTCAAAATCGGTGGCGGCAGCAGCATGGGTTGTCGTGGGATGAGGCAGGAACATAGCGGCGAATAAAACGAGGATAAGCAGAAGATATTTGGAGCGCATCATACTTCCCCTTTGTGATAGAAATCTCCGCGTCTATCAGAGAAAATATCATATTAGAGTCCATGATGGCGATATGACTTAATCATGCGCCGCGCATCCCAAAAAACAGGGCGCGGCAAGCAGCGCCCCTACAAAGGCGGGGCGGCAGCGGCTTCGCGGCTTAGCTTCGCACGCTGCACGCCGCACGCAAAGCAGCGCACCTACAAAAACGAATTACGGATAGATACTTACTCGACCTGTCCGTTGACGTGCTCGACGTTGCCTGTGACCGCTTCGCGCAGGATCATCGACAGGGTATTGCTGTCCGTGAACTGCATACGGAGCACCAGGTCCGCCGGATCCGTCATGGTCTTAAGCGAGATCGAGAACGTGTTGTCGTTCGTCCATGACCCTCTGAGCGCGAAACTGCCCTCACCCGGCAGAGGGGTGACGCGGTAGACACCATCCAACCCGACAGGCAGCGGAAGCGCGACAGGCTGACCCTGAAAGCCCAACGCCAGCGTCATTACGTCCGCGCCTTCTTCAAATTGCAGGGCCATCGTGCTGATTCCATAGCTGTTTTGAGTGACGGAATAGGTCGTCCCGGATATGGCCTGTGCCATGTCGGGCAGGGCGGGGACGGGCTGCGGGGCAGGATCACTCAGTTCAGCCAGCACAACGGCTAATTCAGCGTTCGAGTCGGGATTGGCGGGCAGTGGTTCATCCGATTGAACAGCCTCAAGAATGAAACTTTCCAGAATTGTCAACGGAATTTGATACGTATTCAGGCTCAAGCCGCTGAGGAAGACGACTATCAGATCCTGCTGCGGCACGACGAGAATATATTGTCCCGCAAAGCCGCGCGCTGAGTAATAATCGGGGTTCTCTTCGACCCACCACTGGTAGCCGTAGCCGACCCCATACCACCCGTCGGCATGGCGCGTGGTTGCGGCGGCGACCCATTCCGGCGAAACAATCTGCTGCCCATCCCATTCGCCGTTGTGCAGCATCAGATAACCAAGTTTCGCCATATCGGGCGCGGTCATCATCAACCCGCCCCACGATATTTCATTCCCTGTCGCCTCGTCCGTGAGCCACGTGTAATTGCTGATGCCCAGCGGCCCCAATAGTCTTTCCTGAGCATAATCCAACAGGGGCGTGCCCGTCTGGGCACTGACGATCTGCCCGATCAGGTAGGTGATCCCGTTGCAGTAGTTAAAGACCGTTCCGGGCGCAGCCGCCATCGGGATATCCGCCATGAACTGCACCCAATCGCTGCTCTGCCGCATCCGCACCAGATCGCGCCAGCCGTTTTCAGGGGCATCATGGCAGTCAAGGCCGGACTGCATGGTGAGCAGGTCTTGCAGCGTCATCGCCTGCTTGTTCTCATCGGTGGCGGATGGTGTCCAGTCGGGCAGCAAGGCGCTGACAGGGGTTTCCAGGCTGTCGATCAGACCGTCCTGCATGGCGATACCTAGCAGCGTGGACGTGAAGCTCTTGGTGGCGGAATGGATGATATGCTGTTCACCGGGCGAATAAGGCGCGATGCTGGCATCGAGCACCACATAACCGTGCCGGATCAGCAGAATGCTGTTGATATTGAGGTCTTCCGATTGGACGTAGCGCAGCATATGGACCAATTGATCCGAGTTGATGCCCTGTTCTTCGGGCGTTGAGATGCGCCAGTTGGTCGTGGGCCAATAACTTTCCTGGGCCGAGGTCGATAGAAGGTTGCCCAGCAGCAGTGCCAGCAGAAGAAGCCCCAGACTTAACTTTCTGATCACTTTTCCCCCTGTTATTCTGTCTCCACCAGATACAGCAACATATCCTGCTCGACGGTCCCGACGCGGAAATGCTCGTGCAGCATGGCGAGAATTTGCGCCCGGTGATCCGTCCCATGATTGGCGACGTGCAGCAGCAGTTCCCAGCGCGGGCTGTGCGAAGTCAGCGCCAGTGACGAAATCTCCCAGCGGATCACCTCGTCCAACTGCGCCTGATCCAGCGACCGGATGTAGCGCATCACATCGCCCCGCATCTGATCCCACATCGTTTTTGTGGCGGCCTTGCTGGTGAAATCTTCGTACACGAGGCGGGGCGAAGCTTCCACGAGCTGCAGGCGCTCCACCCAACGCCACGTGGCGCTCATCAGATGCACGACCTGATCGCGAATCGGCCCCCTGGAATAACCCAGTGGCTGAATAAACTGCTCGTCGGTAATCTGCTCGATGCAGCCCCACACGCGCTCGAACGCCCAATAGTTGTAATCGAACAGTCTGGCAATCGATTCGGGAGTCACAGAAATTTCCCTCCTGCCTCACCCAGCCGCGAATGTAAGGGCGCTGCCTGCGTGCGAAGTCAAGCCGCGCCCTCTATGATGCGTGGAAATTTCCCCCGGTTGGCGCGATTTACTGCGGATTCCAGGGTTCGCGCGGGGGACCATCAAACTGTTTGATGTAGAGTGAGCCAAGCTGTTCGGCCCACCAGTCCTGGTAAACATCGTTGCTGATGTCGAAGATGGTACTGTTTCGCTTATGGCAGCTTTCACAAAAGGCAACCAGTTCGCTCAGTCCCTGCCCGCCCCGGTTCAGGTGGGCAATCACTTTCATCTGCCCGCCGCAGTGAACACAGGGCGTTTCCTGAACATACTCGTACTGGCTGGTGACATCCTGGGCAACGATATAGCCGTCCTCGGTCAGCCAGTAGAGATGTTTGTCCCGCCGGGGGTTATACCCTACGGCTGTCTGGGAAGGGGTCGCCGTGGCAGGATCTGCCAGGGCAGTTCGTGCCGGGGCAGTTCGTGCCGGGGCAGAATTTGCCGGAGCAGATTTAGCCCGTGACGGCGCTGTCTGAGGCACGGCCTGTTCCCGTGTAAGTTCTTGTGTTCGGTGCAAGCGTCGAAACCGGCGCAAGATGTCCATCGTATGCTCCCCGGCGGTCGTGTTATTCGTCTGCGGTGTCTTCGGCTTCTGCCGCGCCGTCCAATGGATCCGAGATGTCGGTCAATACTTTCGCACTCAACACACGGATCAGGTCTGCTACTTTTACCTTCAGATTGAGGCCGCGCTGCCCGGCGTTGACCAGAATCGCCTCATAGGCGCTGTCCGGCTGATCGAGGTAGACGCCCCACCGCTTATGAGTGAGTGCCAGCGCACCGATGCCGCCTGTCTTCAGCCCGGTAGCGGCTTCCGCGCCGCGCTTGGTCGTCATAATCGCCTTTTTCTGTCCGATGGCGCGGGCAAACTTCTTCAGGTCCAGCTTCCGGTTAGAGGCGACCATCACCAGGGCGGGCTGGCCCTTTTCGATCTGGACGACCAGCGTTTTAAAGACCTGAGCCGGGGGAAAACCCATCGCCTCGGCTGCCAGCACGCCGTTCGTGATCGTGGGGTCGTAGTTAAACGTTTCATAGTCGATGCGCTGCTGTTCGAGCGCGCGCATGGAGTTTAGTTTCTTGATTTCGTCTGCCATTGTTGTCCTTGTGCGATTCAGTCGTTATCGTGGGAAACGGGGTCTCCCATGTAGCCGATGACATTGCCGCGCGTATCGAGCACGGCATCTCCATCCAACAGCCAGCGCCGGTTGCCATCCAGATCAACCACCGTGCGCCCTTCGATGCGGCCCGTCTGCACGCTGTCGCGGTCAAAGACCGCCGCGCCTTCGACGTAGCCTAGCAGTTCACCTTCCCGATTATATACGCCGCGCTTGATCATCGTGTTTAAACGCTCCCTTCTTGTTTTGCCGGAACATTTCCCGAACGATCAGTGTCGCTGTGGCTCTCTCTTCCCCACGATTTTAGCAGGGAAGCGGAAAATTTCGTTGTGGCTAAGCCCGTACCCTCGGCTGTGCCGCCGTTTCCAGCGCGACGGGCAGGGTGAAATGGAACGTTGTACCCTCGTCCAGCACGCTCTCCACCCAGACCTTGCCGCCGTGCTGCTCAATCAGACCGCGTGTAATGGTCATGCCCAGGCCCGTACCCGGCTGTTCGCGCGCCTTATAATTCTCGCTGCGGAAGTACGGCGTGAAGAGCTTCTTGAGGTCTTCATCGCTCATGCCGATGCCCGTGTCACGCACGAAGCAGTGAATCACCTGCTGCGCGCCCTGCTGATCCCAGGTATTGCGCGTCGCCTCGGCCTTGATCTCGATGATGCCGCCTGTCGGCGTGTATTTATACGCGTTCGATAAGAAGTTGGTCAGAATCTGGATCAGGCGGTTCTGATCGCCCATGACCAGCGGCATACTGTCCGGGACGTTAACATCGAGCAACTGACCTTTTTCTTCGATCTGCCCCTGGATCGAGCGCAGCGTTTCGAGGACCACGTTGCGGAAGTCCACGGGGAAGATTTCCAGGCGCATATTGCCCGTTTCCTGCTTGGTCAGGTCGTTCAGATCGCTGACCAGCGTTTCCATACGGTTGACGTTGTTCAATACCGTCTTGAGGAAGTCGCCCTGCTGCTCGTTGACAGGACCAACCACGCCCTTCAGCAGCAGATCGGTGTAGCCCTTCATGCTGGTCATGGGGTTCTTCAGTTCGTGGGCCACCATGCTCACAAAACGGCTCTTGTCCTGGTTGGCCTTTTCGAGTTCCTGGAAGAGCTGCGCGTTGACGATAGCGGGGCTGGCGTGCTCGGCAAGACGGGCTACGAAGTCCAGGTCCAGCAGGTCGAGTTCGGCCTCATGGTCGCTTTCCAGGATGATCACGCCGATCACCTGGTTGGCGCTGAAGAGGGGAACGACCAACTGGGCGACACAGCCTGGCAGTGTTTCGTCATAATCCGGGTCGATACTCACATCCGTGATCAGCGACGGGTGCCCGGTGCGGATCACACGCCCGACGACGCCGCGATCCGTGGGATAGAGGTTTTCGTCGCTGGCCGTGAAGGGACTGGTTGGCGGGTAGCCGTAGGACTGCACCTGCCTCAGTTCGTTGATCTCGCGGTCCAGGATGAACAGCGCACCTGCCGTCGCGCCACTTTTGCGCAGCGCCCAGTCCATCGTAATGTCAACCACGTTCGCCAGATTGAGCGTGCGGTTGAGTTCCTGGTCGATGCGCTGCATCGTGTCGAGTTCCTGCACGCGCAGGGCCAACTGCTGGTCGGTCATATCGAAGAGGCGAGCATTTTCGATGGCGATAGCCGCCTGCCCCGCGAAGGTTTCGAGCAGGTCGGCGTCTTCACGGATGAAGATGCTGCCATCGCGCTTGTTGATCGTTTGCAGCACGCCAATGGCGTGGCCCTGGACCAGCAGCGGGACGGACAGGATCGCGTTCGACTGGAAGCCGCCGCTGTCGGCAGTATGCCCATTGCCGCCGGATGCAGCCGCATCGTCGGGCGCAGTCATTTCGCCGTGCCAGCGCGAGTCGCGGCTGGGATCATTCACAATAATTGATGTGCCGCGCTGCACCGTTGCCCCGGCCAATCCAACACCCGCCGGAATGCGCGTCCCGACCAGATTTTCGCCGCTGCCGCCAACGACCACATGGAAGATCAGGTCGCTGCTTTCTTCGTCTACCAGCAGCAGGCTGCCCGCTTCGGCGTTGAGAATGCTCACCGCGTTTTCGGTGATCAGGCGGAGCAGGCGGTCTACGTTGCCCAGTTCCGACGCCAACTGGCTGGAAATCTGGTTGATCACGCTCAGTTGGCGGGCGCGCTGCTGCGTCTTGTCGAACAGTTGCAGCTTACCGATGGCGCTCGCCGCGAGGTTGGCAATGTCCCAAAACAGGTCTTGCTGATCGTCCGAGAAGGTTTTGCCCGGCTCCGTTGTTGCCGCCACCATCACGCCCAGCGCACCGCCCGAACTGCCCGTATCGGTCAGGAGCGGTACACCGAGCCACGACTTGAGATTGGGGTTATCGATCTGGGCACGGGCGTCGCGGGTGAGCGTCTCACGCACATAATCATCGGTGCGCAGCGTCTGCTGGGTGCGGACAATCTCGCTCATCAAGTCGCGCCCCAGACGCCAGCGCTTGCCTTCCATCGCTTCGTCGCGCTCGTCACCTTCGTTGTAAAACACGTAGCTGAGTTCGTCTATGTTCGGGTTGCGCAGGGCAATATAAAAGTTGGGCGCGTCAATGACACGGCTCGTCTGCGCGTAGATCAGTTCAAGCAGCGTGTCGAAGTCAATCGCAAAGTTCAGGGCGCGGCTCACCTGACTCAGCACGTCCTGCACGCGCACACGGCGTTCCAGGTCGCCAATCGCCTGGGCGCGCTCGACGGCCAGCGCGATCTGGTCGCTCAGGCTGTCGATAAAGCGCAGGTCTTCGTGCAAATAGGCGGCTCCTCCCTGGCGCGGTCCAACCACCAGGAAGCCGTTCAGCACTTTTTGCCCTTTCAGGCGCACGATCACCGGCGCGCCGAGCACCGCCAGCCGCGCCCGGTCGCTCACCACGTCGAGCGGCAGCGGACGCCCTTCTTCCAAATAGAGCAGGCTGGCGCGATCCCGCAGGTAGCGGACCAGACCGCTTTCCGACATAAACGTGATGTCGGTCAGGCGGTGATCGGTCTTGGGATCGGGCTGCGGGCGATAATCACCCGTCGCCAGTTCGCGCACGTAGAGGATTACATGGGTCGGGTTCAGGGCGTTGCCCAGGTAGCGCTCCAGCAGACTGATCACTTCGCCGAGCGTGACGGCGTTCGTCACCTCGCGAGAGAACTGTTCCAGGTAAACCTGATAGGTGCGGCGGGCGCGGAAATAAACAGAATCAATGAGGCGCTGCAAAAATACGCGCAGCGGCTCGAACAAAATAGCCACAACGAAGATCGAGAGCGCGATCAATACCGGGCTGAGGGCCGTATCGCGGGTGGTGCGTCCTACCAGCAGGGCGATTCCGGTCACGATCAGCCAGTAGCTGACGACCAGCAGCGCCAACAGCGCTCCATAGAGCACGCTGCCTGTGATCACGCGGTCGGTATCCAGCGGGCGAAGCTGAGAGACGGCATAGATCGCGCTGATCGGCAGCAGGACCGACAGCATCTGGATGAACAGGAGCAGGCTGAACGAGTTCTCGCCGCGCACGACCAGCCAGCCAAACCAGATGAGCAGCGACGCGAGCCAGGGTCCAGTCCCCAGCAGAACCATCGTGCTCTGGTTGCGCGAGACGGGTGACGCCGAGCGGGACCGCCACCAGAGCATAGAGGCAACCAGCATGATCAGGCCGAGCAGGGGCATGAGATAGGTCATATAATAGGCGGCGTTGTTCAGCCCGGTATCGGTGGCGCGGGACAGAGCAATCGCGGTGGCGCTTTCGGCCAGGGCCACGATCAGCGGGGCCCAGCCCAGGAGCGGATTCTGCTGGACAGCCGCGTACCGATAAGGGAATTCCATCGCGAAGAGGACGATCAGACCGCCGGTTAATCCGCCAGAGAGCAGCCACAAGCCAGTCAGATTGTGCGTGCTGTAAACGTCGAAGGCTCCCGCCATCAGAACGACGAGCGGTGATGAAAACAGCGCCACACGCCGCACCGCGGGTTGTTCGTAGCGCCGCAGGAACAGGATTCCGACGAGCAGCCACAGGATCAACCCCGCCAGCCAGCCAACGCCAAAATAGCTGATCAGGTCGCCAGTGGGAACCGTCCGCAGCCGGAACGATACGAGGCAGTCATAAATGCCGTCCATATCAGGGCGGGTGATGCAGGCTTTTTCGGGCAGATTCTCCGGTTTGCTCTCGCGCAGGAAGCGCACCAGGATCCGGTCATTGGCCTTGCGCGTGTCCAGGATGCTGTAAAATCGATCAATGCGGTGTTCCGCCGACACATTGTCCAGGTCCTGCCCGTTAAGCCCGACGACCTGATCGCCCGGCTTCAGCCCTGCCTTGAGCGCGGGCCAGTCCGCCCCGGTGAGTGAGTCGGCGTCATAAACTTCCAGGTTGCGCATTGGCAAAAAACCAATGAAGGGCTTGCTCTGCCAGTCCACCGCAAGGTAAGCGTAAACGGCGAGCAGGATGCCTGCGACCACCAACGCCGCCCCGGTCAGCAGTACCTCGATCAGTTGGCCCTGAAGTCTACTGGAATAAGAGAACGTTCTGCGCATTAACCTGCTCCGCCCAGCACTTTTTTATTGACACTACCTTTATACAACTCATGCGCATTGTAACACAGAAACGGGCTGCGCACCCATAGCACCTAAGGGGGAGAGAGCGCGGGATCAAAAAGCGGGCGACCTACATCAGCCACCCGCGAAAATATCGATTATTTTCCCCCGCCAGCGAAGATTGGGGAGGAGATGAGGGATATTACCCCATGGCTGTCAACTTAAGAAATCAACGGTGTGGATCGCGGGCAGGCCCTCATCCCGGCTCAGCACCTCACTGCGTGAGGTTCGGCTGAGCTTCCCTTCCCCCACGTAAAAAGAACGGGGGGAAGGGGAAAACGATATTAAAAAGTGCATAACACTCTCTAAGGGGGAGACAGCGCGGGATCAAAAGCGGGCGACCAGCATCAGCCGCCCGCGAAAAATATCTAGTTTTCCCCCTCGCCAGCGAAGAGGGGAGGGTAAGAGATCTTACCCCTTCAATCGCTCCGTGAGCAGCGGGATCAGCGGCGTGAGGTCGGGGTCCTTGAGCATCATGGATGCCGCCGCGCCGATGCTCTCCTCCAAGGGAGAAACCGCCACGCTCCAACCGACCATCTTAAACACGGGAATATCGGATGCACTCGCCCCGAAGGCGATACACTCGTCCGTCGTGACGCCTGTCTGCTTCATCACCTGCTCGACCAGGGCGGCGCGTTCGCTCTCTCTGTAGCGGAACTCAACTTCGCCCGTCAGCTTGTTATTTTCCACACACAGGCCGTTGGCGTACCAGAAATCCGCGCCCACCTGCGCCGCGATGGGGTCTAACTGCAGATCGAATCCGTTGCTGATCAAGACCAGTTTCACGCCCGCGTCTTTGAGCAGCTTCACGATCTGCTTCGCGCCGGGCAGCCAGGGCAGCTCGGCCAGGGCGCGCAGCACTTCCTTGAGCGGCTTGCCTTCCCACAACAGGGCTTCCGTTTCGTGCCAGCGATCTTTTTGATCGGGGCGGCGCTGGAACTGCATGGAGTACATCAGCGACTCGTCCATCGTCTCTAACATGCGGTGCAGATAATCGTAGGGTTCGTACTGCGGGGTGAACGTCCCGTTGACGTTAAAAATCGCCAGTTTCGGTTTTGCCATCGTCTATGCTCCCAGGCTGCCAGAGTGTACCCTTTTATAATTGTCCACCGTCGCGCTGCCCGATGTAGTGAAGAAAAGCACAATATGGCGATCCCTCCCTCACCCAAAAGCAATGTCACCGCAAAAGTAGGACAACGAAAGTCATGCAATAGTCTGGAAAGAAATAAGCGTTGTGGAACGCGGGCGGGCCACCTCACCCCGGCTGAACGCGAAAAGCGTGCGTTCAGCTTTCCCCTCTCCAGGCTTCGCTGGCGAGGGGAAAAAGCTGTTGATTGCATAACTTCTGCTGAACTACAAAGTGCCTCATCCGGTTGGTTGCGCGGTGAAATTTGCTTTTATAACTCCAGGACGACTTTCCCGAAGACCTTGCCCTCTTCCAGCGTTCGTTCCGCCTCGGCAACCTGCTCAATGGGATAGGTCGCGCCGATCACGGCCTTGAGCTTGCCCTGGAAGATCAACGACATGACCGCCACGTAATCCTCGTGCGGCCCCATCGTGCTGCCGATGATGCGACAGGTGCTTGCCGAACATCAGGCGGTTGTCGATCTCCACCTTTGGCCCGCTGGTATTGCCGACGGTCAGAATCCGCCCGCCGCGCGCCGCCGAACGCAGGCTGTCGTTAAACGTCGCCGCGCCGACATTATCGACCACGACATCGACGCCGCGCTTGGCGGTCAGTTGGAAGACGGCCCGCGACCAGCCGCCCTCGATATCGCGCGGGATGACGACATCGGCCCCCAATTCGCGCGCTTTCGCCAGCTTATCCTCGCTGCTGCCGATCACATAGACTTTGCAGCTCATCAGCTTGGCGATCTGCAAACTGGCGGTATTCACGCCGCCGCCCGCGCCGACGATCAGCACGGATTCGCCGGGGCGCAGATTGCCGCGTGTGATCAGGCTGTGCCATGCCGTGACAAAGACAAGCGACGCCGCAGCCGCCTCATTAAAGGTGATCTGTTCGGGGATGCTGACCAGATTGCGCGCCGGAACGACGACGTATTCGGCAAAGGTTCCCCGGCGGTGCTCGCCCAACATGCCAAATTTTACGCAGCGGTTCTGCCAGCCGGACCGGCAGAAGGAACATTCGCCGCAGCTTATCGTGGGATCGATGGCAACGCGATCCCCAATCGTGCATTCCGCCACGCCGGGACCCAGCGCGTCGATCACACCCGCGCCATCCGCGCCGGGGACGTGTGGATATTCCAGTTTGAGGCCGGGCCAACCGTTGCGCACCCAGATATCCAGGTAATTGAGGGCTGCTGCGCGGATGCGAACGCGCACCTCACCGGGACCGGGTTCGGGCATGGGCAGATCGTCACCAATGCGCAGCACATCGGAAGGGCCATGTTGGTCGAGTAAGACTGCTTTCATAGGGAAGCCGCCTTTCTAAAAGAGGGGAATATCAGTTAGATTGTAGACCATCCTACCCCGGCTTGAGACGAAAACGCAGCGTATCTTTTTTGCGCCCGTTCAGATAGACATCGACTTCATAACGGCCCAGCGGCCAGGGAGCGGTAGGGGCCAGAGAGAGGACGACGAGGCCATCGGTGCGGATTACTTCTGCCGCGCCGATCTCCGTGCCGGGCTGAATCGTCTGCCCCGCGTCCGGCTCCGTGATGCGCCACACGGCCCGCACTGTCGCCCCGTCCGGCGCGTCATAAAGATGGACGGCGACATAAAACGTGCTGTCAGGAGTGTAGGATCGGGCGCGCGTCTGCCCTTCGGGATCGCTGGTCAGGACGGCGTCTTTGAGGTGCGTGGTACTCACATCCACGCTGCACGCCAATTCCGCCGCGATCATCAGCAGGACCACCATCCACACTCTGCGCATACATCCTCGCCTTATTCAGAGGGGCCAAAATCCTGCGGATGAGCATACCGCCTCGCCGCCATTTCGCAAACAGAAATCGTTATTATGTAAGCGCCGGAAATGCTGCTAAAACTCATATTATTAAACTCGCAAACGGCGCATACTAAATTTACGTATTGAGGATAAAATTAACAGAAATACATCTTACACTGTTTAATCTGGGCTTGAGTAAGGGGATTTATCATGCAGCTTCTTCCGACCGCCTTTGCTCCTGCTGAACGGGTATCGCAAGAGGTCATCTTGCGGCAGCACCGACGGCTCGTTTCGACCTTCGGCAGCACGCAGCTTATTGATGGTATTCCGGATCCGTTTGGCGTGGTGAATGAACAGCGCCAGCTTATTTTTGCCAATCGTGCTTTGTACGAATCGTTCGGATATCCCGATCTCAATCAGGTGCTGGGCCGCCGCCCCGGTGAGGTGATTGACTGCTGCCACGCGTTTAAGGGCGATCACGGCGTCTGTGGAACAACCTCTTTTTGCCGGACCTGCGGCGCGGTTCGGGCCGTTTTGTCCAGCCTGAAGGGGGCGGAAGCCTGCAACGAATGCCGGATTATGCGGCGTGATGGCTCGGCGCTCGATTTCCGGCTGTGGAGCCGCCCGCTGACGATAGACAGCAAGCGCTACGTGATCTTTTCGATCCGCGATATCAGCGACGAAAAACGGCGGCAGATTCTGGAACAGGTCTTTTTCCATGACATTATGAACCTCGTCTCGGTGGTGTTGGGCTATTCGGCCTTTTTGGGATCCTCGGAGACATCCAAGGAAGTAGCGGATGCGCTGGGCATCATTGAGCAGGTGAGCACGCAGATGGTCGAAACGATCCGCGCCCAGTCGGACCTGCGGGCAGCGGAGGATGGGGATCTGGTCATTCATCCCATGATGTGCAATTCACTCGACTTTTTGCAGCAGCTTCAGGCGCGTTACAGCATGATCGACGTCGCCAAAGAACGCCTGATTGAGATCGCGCCGGAAGCCCAGCCCGCCGATTTTTTCACGGATCGGTCGCTGTTTGAGCGTGTGCTGGGGAATCTGGTCAAAAACGCGATTGAAGCCTGCGCCCCTCACCAGTCTGTAACCCTGTCCTGCGGGACAGAGGGCGCTTTTGTCTGGTTTACGGTGCACAATCCAGCGGCGATTCCGGAAGATGTGCAGACGCAGATTTTCCAGCGGTCTTTTTCAACGAAGGGCAAAGGGCGCGGTATCGGAACCTACAGCATCCGGCTGCTCACGGAGCGCTATCTCAAGGGAAAAGTGTCTTTCACCAGTTCCCAGGAACAGGGAACGACCTTTACCGTCACCTACCCGGTCATGATCTAGCCGGGCTTCTAAGTACAGGCAAATTGAAAAGGCGGGATATAAATGGGCGCAGCAAGCAGCGCCCGTGCAACCTTCGGTTGCCTCGGCGTCAAGTTAAGAAATAGACGTTGTGGGTAGCGGGCGCAGGCCCTCATCCCGGCTCAGCAAAAGCGGCTGAGCTTCCCTTCCCCCACAGCTTCGCGGGGGGAAGGGGAAAACGATTTGGAAAAGAGCGTTCCTTTGCTTAAATTGACACAAATCGGGCGCGGCAAGCAGCGCGCCCTACGAGCTGCACGCAGCAGCGGCCCTGCGAAAAAACGGCTTATCCCTGCACCTGGAATTCAACCGTCTTTTTCTTCTTGTCGTTGAGATACAACTCGACCTTATATTTGCCCGGTGTCCACGAGCCGTTGGGCGTGATCTGGAAGGTCACAATGCCGCTGCCTTCGACTGTATATTCGCCCAGCGTTTCGTCGGGCTGCATGCCGCTTACTTCCACCGCTTTCCAGACGGCTTTTGTTTTCGTGTCGTCCGGAGCACTCTTCAGTTTGACGATGCAATAAAAGACATCCTGCGGACCGTAGACGCTGGTTTCGTTTTTGCCGTCCTGGTCCAGAGTCATTTTGGCGCTGTCGATCTTGGCCGTGCTGAGATTGAAGGCGCAGGCGGTCGCGGCCAGGGCCAGCATCACGATGACAAGGCCAATGGCGAGTTTAGACATGAGTTTTCCTCCTGAGTGTCGATAAGGGCTAAACAAAACATAGCGTCATGAGCCGTTCGATGGCAACAGGCATCGTGCTGCCGTCATGCTATCGTCACGTGGGCGTGCCGGATTCGCCCGTGACAGTTCGCCGCGCCGTGATAAGATCGGCGCTAGATTGCTGCCCGTTCGGAGGTTTTCGTATGCGCCACTCACTGCTTATCCTGCTCGTCCTGCTCGTTCCGCTGCTCTCACCGCTGGCTGTCGCTCCGGTCCATGCTCAGGATCCCTGCGCCGGACTGCTCGCGCCGCGCCTATCTACGGGCGGAGCGGCCCGCGTGCTGTCCGGCTACGGTCTCAGCCTGAAAGATCAGCCGATGACGGGCGCTGCCGGATCGAATGAGGTCGATCAGCTTGCCTATCACACGGTAGCAGCGGTGCAGAGTGGACCGCGCTGCAACAATGGCTATGTCTGGTGGCAGATCGCGCTGCCGGACGGGACCAGCGGCTGGGCGGCAGAGGGTAACAATGTCGATTATTTTCTGGAGCCATACACCGTTGGCGCGGCGAGCTACCAGACATTGGATCAGGGGGCGCGCGTGGTGCGCTTTTTCGTGACGCCCGACGGGCTTGCCAGCATCCAGGCGACCTTCACCGTCGCGCCGCTGACCGCTACCCCCGCCGATAGCTGGCAGCAGGTCGAACTGGACGCGCTTCATACGCAGTTAGCGGCAGTACAGCAGAACTGCCCGCAGCGGTTCAAGGGCACGATCTGGGAAGCGCCGGACGTGCTGGCTTCACCTGACGCGGTGGCCCTGCCCGCCCTCGACCTATTCATTTGTGCCATCGCCGGACGGGAATACGCTCCTGCTGGTGCGCGATCTGACGCTGGATGTGCCGCGCTGTGAGTCCGTCCTGCCCGAAAAAGTGGGCATGAACCGCGTCAGCCTGCTCGGTATGGACGGTTCTGAGCGCGAACTGTTCCCCTACCCCCAGCATGGATCGGTCCCCGCCTCTGAGGATCACTATGCCGCCGACGATCCAACCGCGCCGAACGTGTACCTGGATGAGATCGTCTGGTCGCAGGGCAGCAAATATATCGCCTTTGTCGCCGCCTACCGGGATCGCTGCGACGGGGCGGACTGCTACCGCTTCCAGATGTACGTCTATAACATGGAGACGGGCCAGCTTTATATTCCCGGCGAAGGGCGGCATGTGGGCTGGACAAACGGCGGCGAGGGCCTTAACTTCTTCCGCCTGATCACCGAGCCGGATGGCGTGCAGCGCCCGCACCTCTATACCATGCGTCCCGACGGCGCGAACCGCGAGGAAATCTGGCTGCCGGGCGGGGCGATCTATCTCTCGGATACGCAGACCGATTTCGGGTATCCCTGGAATGAGAGCGGCACGCGGGTGATGGTGGGGAATGCCGGGGCGGAACAGGTGATGCTGTTCACAGTGGCGGATCGCACGTTCACGCCGCCTGTGGTCATTCCCGATACGATGCCGCAGGTGAACCGCCTGAGCGTGACGCTGATGAAGGGCGAGACAGCCCTGCTCTGGACGACGATCCGGGGCGAATTTGTCGTGCAGGATGGGCACAGCGGGGATTGGTCGCCGCTTTCCAGCAGCGTGGCGACCACAGGAATCGCGCCGCGCCGGGTGGTGCCGCTGGCGAATGGCACACAGGCGCTGATCGAACTGGCGGACGGCTCGGCCTCAATTCTGGACATCAATGCGGATTCGCTAACTCCGGTGGCGTTCGGGGGATAGGGGGCGCGGCGCTCCACAAAAACAGCGAAAATGCGGCAAAATGGGGCTGTGGCCTGAAGGGGGTATTACGGCGGGTGT
The DNA here is from genome assembly GCA_963753545.1 of uncultured Chloroflexia bacterium. Classification (GTDB taxonomy): domain Bacteria; phylum Chloroflexota; class Anaerolineae; order Aggregatilineales; family Aggregatilineaceae; genus CAVWCQ01. The sequence goes on along the minus strand of CAVWCQ010000008.1, from coordinate 559,720 downwards.
CCCATGAGTGTCAGGCCAAAAAATAGACGCTGCGGGCGAACACCTCACCCCGTCTCAACGCGAAAAGCATCGTTGAGACGACCCTCTCCAGGTGTATGCTTCGCATACCTAGCTGGAGAGGGTTAGTTGATGGCGCTTAACGGCTGAATCGGGCGCGGCAAGCAGCGCCCCTACAAAAACCTGGCACGGTTTGATTAGGATTACGGTGTCTTCTGCGGATTCTTGATCGTCACATCCAGCGACTTGATAAATGCGTCAATATCGCCTTTGAATGTGCCGTACTCGTTTTCAGCGATGTTCAGCGTAAATCGGGCGGCGCTGGTCTGGTTGATCGGAATGTCCATCGTCACCGTTCGGTATCTTGTCTGGCCCATCATAATCCTTGAAAAAGCGGGTGTTACCGGGGTTGGGCTGAACCGTGTAGGCACGTATCGCGCAGAGATTGTTGTCCACCTTGATGATATCGGACCCAGAAGTATCCGTATTGCTGGGCCGCTGGGCGGCGCGCACGCTGTTACAGCTAAAATCGCTGACCGGGAACTGGGCATCGCTGGGTGAGACGGTTCCTGTGTATTGCAGGATGATCGGCATGCCTGCCGATGCCAACGTGACGACGTTCGTCTCCAGAATGGCCACGTCGGTCGCGCTGCCGCCGCTATCCAGATTGACTTCGGCATCCTTCCACTCTGTGGAACTATCACTAAACGACATACTGTTTTGCAGTTGATCGCGCCAGGCTTCCCACATCGTATCGCCAGCAACGGCTGGATACCACGAGCGCGGGACTGTCGCCTTGATCTTCACCGATAAGTCCTGATATTCAATGCTTTTACGCCCAAATTGGCCAGGGAAATAAACGGCAACCATATCGAATGGGCCAAGACTGTTCGGCGTGTAGCTGATGATGCAGCACAGCAGCGTGGGTACGACGAGCAGCAGGATCAGGCCAATGAGGCAGCCGCGCGGCAAACACCCACAGCCCCGCCGTTTTTGGACCGGGGCAGGCGCGGGATAGCCATATCCTGGCGCGCCAAATTGTCCGTAGGCGGAAGGCTGACCGTAGGGAGGCGGCGGCTGCTGTTGTCCGTAGGGTGGCGGGTAGGCTCCCCCAGGCGGCGGTTGCTGCTGCTGTCCATAGGCGGGTGGGTAGGCCGCCGGACCCGTTGGACCGGGTGTGCCAAACTGCTGGGGAGGACGCGGCGCGGAACCGAGCACTGTTGGACCGGATGATCCAGCCGGGGGCAGCGGAGGAGTAGTTGGCTGCTGCTGTTTTTGCAGATCCGCAAGTAGCTGGCGCGCCTGTCCATTGTCCGGGTTGATGCGCAGGACTTCATTCAGCGCGCGCTGGTATTCGGTCTGGTCGGCTGCGACGGAAGCCAGCCAGAGCCAGGCCATCTCGTTATTAGAATCGCTCTGGACCACCTGCCACAGCAGACGCCGGGCATCGTCCCGCCGTCCTTGCTGGGCAAGTTGGACCGCTTCTTGTAACTGTGTAGACGACATAATTTCTCCTGGCGCGAAAGGACGCTTCATGACTCTATTAGGATTATGCTTCAGATTCAGTTATCGGAAAAGTCGGTGCTGATCCGCCACATATTGAAGGTATGTCCGCCGTGTGGACGCTGCACGGTGTAGACGCGCTCCCACTGAACGGCTGATCCCAATTCGTGCCGCGCGACGTGCATATCGCCGCCAAACTCGGTGATCAGGTAGACCAGGGGACGATCTGCGCTGAGACGAATGATCTCCGGCCAGGGCCAGCCCACGCGCGGCGGCCAGGAATAGGGCAGATCCCAGGGATCGTAACAGGTCCAGTCGAAATCCGTGCCCAGGTAGAGTACCGGGAGTCCACAGTGCTGGACGACGGCGATCACCGGAATTTTGCCCCCTGCGTCGCGCTGCCCGTTGACGCGCAGCGTGTCCAGGCTCTCGCGGATACCCCAGCCGTTGTAGTCTCCGGCGAAATAATCGTGAATATCGTGAGAGGGAAGGGTCAGAGCCGCCGGATTAACCGCCGCGTCGCGGGCAAAGGGCAGTGCAAATCCTACCGCCCAGACGGTAACTCCCGCTGCTGCCAGCGACTGGAACAGGAACAGCCCGCGCCGCCCGATCAGGCGATCCACGTGTGTGCCCAGCACGGCGATTCCCGCCCCGAAGATCGCCGCCAGGGCCGGGATACCGATCATCAGGTAGCGCGACTGCACGGTGATGATCAGCAACGCGCTCGGAATCCAGAGCAGGAGCAGCCAACTGAGCAGGAAGATCGCCGGGCGCGGTTTGAGAAGCAGCAGCGCCACCGCCAGCCCGATCAGGATCACGACCAGCGGCGTCGAGAGCAGGATATCGGCGTGGGTCAACACGGCGGCTAATTTGTCTAGCAGATGCTGGCGAGCAGTATCCGAATCGACGAGATAGGTGTCCATCAGGATCGGTTTGTGGCCCATCACGATTCGATCCAGCAGGCCAATCGTACTGATCTCGCCCCAGACTACGGCAAAAACGATCCCCGCCGCCATCCACGCCCGGCGATAGCGCGTCCACAGCGTGCGGATCGGCCCGCCGAACAGCACCGCCGCCAGCGGGATCAGGGCCAGGGTTGGCGCGGTGATCAACTTGGCAGTGGTTGCCAGCGCGAACAGCCCGCCGCAGATCAGCCCGCGCCGGATGGTGGGCCGCCGCGCCAGATGGATACAACTCCAAACCGCCAGCGCCGCCAGTGCCCCGGCGAACGGATCAGCCAGGGCCATCCGGTCAAAAAACAGAGCGTAGGGGGCAAACGCATAAAAGGCCAACGCCGGGATCATCGCCCGCCGTCCCGCCAGATCGCGCGCTGCTGCCGCTGCCGCCGCGCTGCCTACCAGCGAAAACAGGGCGATTGTGAGCCGCGAGAGCACCAGCCCGTTCAGTTTGGTTGGGCCGAACAGTCCCAGCCAGTAGTAGAGCAGCAGCTTGCCGTGACTCTGCCGGATCGGGTTGTGATCGAACTGGTAAGCGAGCATAGCCCGCTTGATGTGGTTGTATTCGTCCACAAAGACGGGAAGCGCCGCCGGGTGATGGGCACGCAGGGCAAACTGCGCGAGCAGCAGCACGATCACGGCAGCAAGTAGGGCAAAATTTCGAGCCGGGTGCATCCGGCGATCCTCCTGGGAGACGAGCGAAAGAGCTAAGGTGCTGTGTAGATTATCACTCGCCTCAGGAAATAGCGTTATGTGGACATTGCTCATCGTGTAGATATTTGCGGCTGAGGAGGCGCGGAAAAAATACGTCAAAAACAAGCCGTTTTTCGTCTGGCTCCCGATCATCCTACAATCTGGATGATGTCATTTTGGGGCCGGGGAGGAAATGATGAGCACAACTGTGTTGAGTGCAGCAGTGGGGTTGATCGTGGTGGCGCTGCTGGCCATCGCTGTTCTGTTGACTGCACAGCAGCGGCGCCTCATGAGGCGGCCATCATGCGGCGGAGAATCATTCTGGCAGTCGTGGCGGCTGCCCTGCTGCTGACGGTGGCAGGCTTCGCGGCGATTCTGATCGGGCATAACCGCCAGAAGGATTATAACGATCAGCAGAAGTGGCCGACTGTTCAGGCCGATGTCCTGAAGGCGGAGGTGCAGTCTGCTGAGGCGGGCAAATGCGACGTTCACATCATTTACAGCTATTCGGTCAACGGCACAAGCTACACGAATGACGACGTGACCTCCGACCACCCGCAGGCGTGCAGTCCCGCCCAGGACAGGGTTAATGCGTATGACGAGAATACATCGGTGACGGTGCGCTATAACCCGGATCACCCGCAGCACTCGTTTGTCGAAGCGGCGCGGACTGCGCCGGGTTCGGCGGCGGTCAAAGGGGGCCGGGTCCTGATGGTGCTTGGCGGCGTGGGTACGCTTGGCGCGGCGGCGTGGTTCTGGAGCAAGCGCGGCGAACAGTAGTTCCAAACTCCTGCTGCCATTCCCTCCTGAAATTAGTGACGCTCCCCACAGCTAAAGCTGGGGGCTTCTGGCGCACGCTTGACCTTACTTTCGCCCGAAGGCTGAGCAGAGGGTCTACGTTCTGCGACAAGGGTGCGTCCCACCCCAAAAGTGGGTTGGCTCTATCGGGAGCGGGCTTTGAAGCGCAACGTCTCCCCGAGCGGCACCTGCAGTCTCTACAGATTTTACGCGCGGAGAGAGTCGTCCGCGCAACCGCCTATCTATACGATTAGAAAGGTGCGTAGGAGGAATTATAGGATATCTGCGGCAAGAAAGCCAGTGATCACGCCTTATATCCCCTTGCCTGAAGGCAGGGGCTTTACGGCGCTTTTCCGGTAAGCCAGAAACACCGCAGGGACAGGCGCATAGACCCGTCCCTGTTTTTTAGAGTCTCACTGCAAAGAGCGCAAAAAAAATAAAAGGATACCGCACACTTTGGCAAGTGCCCCCCCAACCCCTATAAATTCATCATGAGAACCGCTGAAGCTAACGACAAGGGGAGACTATGGAAGAAAAGCCCAATTATTTCCTGCGCACCAAAGACGCTAAGAGCTTCACCGCCGGGCAGGTCATTCTCGATGAGGGTGGAACGGGTGAAGTCATGTATGGCATTCAGAGCGGCGAAGTAGAGATCATTCTGAACAATAAGCCGTTGTATGCGCTGTCGGCAGGCGATATCTTTGGCGAGATGGCCCTGATCGACAAGGGCGCACGCAGCGCCCGCGTCGTCGCCAAAACAGACTGTGCTGTTGTGCCGATCGATGAAAAACACTTTGAGTTCATGATCCAGCAGACGCCCAATTTTGCCCTGTTCGTGATGCGCGTGCTGGTCGAACGGCTGCGTTACCTGTCGGCGCAGTATTGAACGTCAGGGCGGGCACACAAACCCGCCCTGTTTGTTCCGTAAAGCGCGTTATTCCACAACGGTTGTGGGCAGGGGCCAGCCGTTCCACACCTTGTCGTAGTTCGGTCCCATCGTCTCTACCGGAACCCAATAGAATACGCCGTTAAGCAGCACTTCGTAGAACGTGCCGCCCTTGTTCAGACCGATCACCCATAGGGTTTTGCCTGCGTCCATCCAGACGGGCGGATAGGTCGCCGCCAGCAGATCGGGCGCGTAATAAAGCGGCGTGTTCGCCACAAACGAGCCGACCACTGATCCCGCCGGAATGGGAACCATATCCGGACCAGGGGCAGGCGGCAGGCTGGCAGTTGGAGCTGTCCCCGCGTCCGCCGTCGTCAAGGTGAGGCTCCAGCCCCCGGCGATGCTGCCAGCGTCACTGGACTTGGTGTCACTCACGTATAAACTCCACGTCCCATTCGGGCCGGTACCGTTGAATACGCTGAGTGTTGTGGGCGGTTTGTTTTCGACAGTTGGGCGGAATGTCCCCGTGACCGGCGGATAAGGTACGAGCGACCCTGCCTGATCGTCAAAGGTCACGGTGGCATTCACAGCGTCGGGGCAGCCCTTGTTAGTTCCCAGGTCTGAAAGCAGCAGCACATTTTGACCGTTGGGACTGACCAGCAGGATATCCACATCCCAGGGGCATGTGTGGCTGAAAGAATAGATGGTCACGTTGACGTCGAGGACGCTTCCAGTTAAGCCCGCAACGGAAATGCTGGAAGGGGATGGAATCGCTGCCGAGAGGTCATTGATCGTGATGGGCGTTGGATTAGTGAAGGTTGTGGTCCCCGCGTATAAACGGTTTGTGTCCCCTGGCGATGATAAATTTGCCAGAGCCGGGTGCAGCGGTATGGATAATGTGATAACGACAAGCAGTACCAAAACACGAATTCGATACACTATTCCTCCTTATATCGATACGGAATCCCCTACGCTGGACCATTTTCGCGATGGGGGGGTGAAGATTATTCATCGCTCATTGAACAGGGGTTCACTGAGCAGTTCTTTTAGCTTATTGGAATGAGATTAAACAGAGCTAAAAACTCTATCAATAAGAGATAACAAGACAAACAAACCAGCCATCACATACCATATCCTCTGCCCCACCCTCCGGCTTTCGGGTATAATCTCAAAAATGGTTCATAACTGCCGCCTGTTGGAGCAAATACAGAATGAGTGAACAAAAAATCCGCGTCCTGATCGCCAAGCCGGGCCTTGATGGGCATGACCGGGGCGCAAAAGTGATCGCCCGCGCCCTGCGTGACGCCGGGATGGAAGTGATCTACACCGGGCTGCGCCAGACCCCCGAAATGATCGCTGAAGCTGCCTTGCAGGAAGATGTGGACGTGATCGGACTGTCGATTCTCAGCGGGGCGCACATGGCGCTCGTGCCGCGCGTGCTGGAACTGATGCGCGCCGAAGGGCTGGACGATGTGCTGCTGCTGATCGGCGGCATCATCCCCGATGAAGACGTGCCGACCCTCAAGCAGATGGGCGTCAGCGGCGTGTTTGGACCCGGCACGAACACGGATGATATCGTCAAGCACATCAAATCGACCCTGCAACCGTCCTAACTCATGGCTTCGAAATGCGACTCTAGTCGCGGATTTGTTGACAGGCAGCCGCCGCGCCCTGGCCCGGCTGATCACCCTGGTGGAGAACCGTGCCCCCGAAGCGCGGGAGGCGATGGCGGCGTTGTACCCGCATACGGGACACGCCTATCTGGTGGGCATCACGGGCGCGCCGGGAACGGGCAAATCGACGGTGGTCAACGCCCTCACCCGGACGCTGCGGGCACGCGGGCAGACGGTGGCTATCGTGGCGGTTGATCCGACCAGCCCGTTCAGCGGCGGAGCGGTGCTCGGAGACCGGATTCGCATGGCGGACCTGTTCGGGGATAAAGGCGTGTTTATCCGCAGCATGGCAACCCGGGGCAGCCTCGGCGGGCTGGCGGCAGCAACCAGTGACGTGGTGCGCGTGCTCGACGCGGCGGGATTTGATATGGTGCTGATCGAAACCGTCGGCGCGGGGCAGAGTGAAGTGGATATCGCGCGCACGGCCTTCACAACGATTGTGGTGGACGCGCCGGGTATGGGCGACGACGTACAGGCGATCAAAGCGGGTATTCTGGAGATCGCGGATATCCTGGTGGTCAACAAGGCGGACCGCCCCGGCGTCGAAAATACGGTGCGCGCCCTGAAAGCGATGCTCGATCTGGGCCACCGCATGCGGGCGATTAGCCATCATGGGCAGCGGTTGATCCAGGATGATGGGCCGAAGCCGGAGCCGGAATACGACTTCTGGCAAGTCCCGATTTTAAAGACCGTCGCCAGCGAATATACGGGCCTGGATGAACTGGCGGATGCCATCGAGCAGCACCGCGTCTATTTGCGCGAGTCCGGCACGATCCGGGACCGGGAACGGCTGCGCGTCGAGTCTGAACTGGCGGATCGACTGCGCAGTGCGCTGCTGGATCGATTGGTGGCGGAGCGCACGCCGCAGGTCTTTGCTGATGTCGTGCGGCGCATGGTTGCCCGCGAACTGGACCCAGGCAGCGCCGTACAGGAACTGTTGAACGGGTAGTCAGCCCCTTATCGCGGCTGAACGGCGCACTTCGTATGCTTAAAAGAATGAGTGTTGTGGATCGCGAGCAAACCTCACCCCTGCCCCCTCTCCAGACTACGCTGGAGAGGGGAAAAAGTTGAAAAAAGAGCATAACAGGCTCAAGGGAGCGATAAATAATGGGCGATTTTGATCCCAATATGCTGGATGACCGCGAGGGTGATCGCCGCCGGAAACGCCGCCGCGCCCGCGACATGCATGAGGGCGAATTTGAGGACGCCTGGGCAGCCGCCGACTCGGACGACATTCCCGACCACCACGCCCAGATCGAAGACCTCGCCGCCTATTATGTCTATGACGACGAGGAACGCCGACGACGGGAAGGGCGCGACGAGGATGAAGAAGAGAACATCCCCGGCGTGCCCGACCTCGGACCGCTGCCGCCATCCGCGCGGCGTTTAGCCGACCGCAAACGCCAGCCCCGCGAGGAACGCTTGCAAAGCCGCTACGATCTGAACCAGGTGTACGCGGGAAGCCCCAGCTATAAGCGCAAACGGGGAATTGTCAGCAAGGTTATGGAGGGTATCACGGGCAGCGAGTCCATCCTGCCCCCCGTCAAGGCCAAGCGGGACCCCAATTACCAGCCGGGATTCCTGAGTACGCTGCCGTTCTGGGCGATTTTGATCCTGGTATTCATGGTGTTCACGATTGCGCTGATCAGCGTGCTGGTCTGCGTGTGGACGATGACGATGCTGGGGTGAGACGGAAAGCAAAAAAGAAAAGCAAATTTCACCGCGGAGAACGCGGAGAAAAGCAAGTAAAAGAATCGGAAATCATCTTTATATCGAGGAAACGGCGGTCACTACCAACGGAAGCAGCAATTGGCTGCGATCATGGTGGCTCACGTTGAACACAGCAAAGCCACCCACACGACCATCCGAGGTACAGCGCAATAGGTGCGGGCGATTGGTCGAACCATTGGTAGGCGAGAGTTTGTAATTCCTGGCGCAATTTAGCGATTTTGCGTCTCTTAATCCCTTGCTCAACCAAAGTCCAAATAAACACCACAGGAGCCATGCCACACCTTGACAACAAAAGAGTGTGATTTCCGTTCGGGTTAAGAGCGTTTCAACGACTGAGATTATGTTATGATCGGCTAGGGATGGTCAATAAAGTTCCAAAGTCTTTGTAAAAAGGAGTTTTTAGTGGAGATTGAGTTGCCAGTTCGTTTCACAAGCCGTCAGGAAAATCAGCCTGAATTCATCACCCTCAAATTGCCCGCGGATAGAACTGCCTTCCTTTTAGTAGATTGTAACGGTGACTGCGGCGAAGATTGCAATACGATCATTCGAACCAATATTGCACCGACACTGCACGCGGCGCGTTCGGTTGGAATAAAAGGTGTTTTTATCTACAATGAGGAACGCATTGTCGGCCCTGCCAGTCGTCCCGCCGAATATCATGAGCTACGACGGGGCAAGCCGCTGCCTGAACAGTCGTTACGTCCAGTGCAACCCCGGTGGGCGGATTGTATTGCACCCCATCATGATGAACCCACCATTGCCAAGCGGTCGCAAAATGCTTTTGTCGGCTCCTATTTGGATACCTATTTGCGATCCTGGAAGATTGAGACCCTGATCGCCGTTGGCTTTAGCTTTAAATCCTGCCTCTTTTACACGCTGGTAGGAGCCTTCGAGCGAGAATACCGAGTGGTCCTGTTGCGGGATGGGACAGATCCGCCTGGGACAAATGAATTTCCAGATACGTTAGCCCCCACCTTAGCGGAACGGGGTTGGGTCCGTTTAGTCGTGACCCGACTAATTGAGGATCATCTAGGCTACAGCTCGACCTGCGAGGAACTGATTAGAGCATGTGCGACCGTGACTTAAGCCATCGTTTAGAAGTTCAAAGTTATCTTCAGAAAGGACAACCATCAAAGCATCGACCTGCTGAGGCGTCAGGTTCAAAGAGGGTTTCTTAGGTTGACGAGAGTAGGCAATAAGGCCAGCAATGATGTGTACCAGGATTGGTGGGGCTGCGTGCCGTGAGTGTTCAATCTGCGAGATATTTTTCAATTGGTCGTAGATGGTTTTGAATCATAACCGGAGCGCTGATCCGGTCCAGGCGTTTCCACGATGAAGCGCTGACCGTCTGTGCGGACGGAGAGGCGCTGATCGACGGTGTGAAAGGCGGCTTTTCCAGGCGGTCGACACATTCCGGGATGGTCAGAGAGATGATGAAGGAAAACGAATTGTCGCTGTCGTATTCGCGTTTGGGTTTTAAGTCCGAAATCATGTTATCCCCTGGTTTTGGGTAGGGCAAGCCCTACCCCTACGGTTTGGTGGATGTTGTGATGAAACAACACCATTATCGCCGGATTGGGCGTGGGGGCAAAAGCAAATGGTTCGCGCTTCTGGGCGTGTGTAGTTACAATATAGTCAACTATTTTTCATTCCCCCTGCAATACCTCATTATTCACATAATCGAATAAGATTATTATTAAAAATAGGCTCCGCAATTGGCTTAACGCTATCTCCGACGTAGGGGGTTATGGTATAATTTGCACGTTTTCCGGTTGGAATTGTGAGGAAAAATGTTCAAATCACTGGTGAAAGCCGTTTTCGGCGATCCAAACGAACGCGAACTCAACCGCCATCGTGAGGTGGTGGAGCAAATTAACGCCCTGGAACCCCAGATGAAGGCGCTCAGCGACGACGACCTGCGCGCCAAAACCGCCGAATTTAAGGAGCGGTTGGCCGAGGGTGAAACATTGGATGATACTTCTGCCCGAAGCGTTTGCCGTCGTGCGCGAAGCATCCGTGCGCACCATCGGCCTGCGCCACTTCGATGAGCAGATGATCGGCGGCATTGTGCTGCACCAGGGCAAAATTGCCGAAATGAAAACGGGTGAAGGCAAGACGCTGGTCGCCACCCTGCCCCTCTATCTGAACGCGCTGGCGGGAAAAGGCGCGCATCTGGTCACGCCGAACGATTACCTGTCCAAATTCGGCTTGCAGTTGATGGGGCCGATCTATCACTTCCTGGGCCTGACGGCGGCGGTCATCCAGAGCCGAGGGGAATTGGAAACGCTGCACTCCTTCCGCTTTAATCCCGAGTGGCAGAGCGAAGACGCGCGCTTCCAACACCTGGAAGAAGTCGAGCGCCGCGCGGCCTATCAGACCGATATCACATATGGGACGAACAACGAGTTCGGCTTCGACTATCTGCGCGACAACATGGTGCACAGCCTGGACGATCTGGTCCAGCGCGGGCACTATTTCGGCATCGTGGACGAAGTGGACAACATCCTGATCGATGAGGCCCGCACGCCGCTGATCATCAGCGGGCAGGCGGATCAACCCTCCGACCTGTACACGCTGTTCGCGGGCATGGTCAAACACCTCAAGCCAAGCAGCCAGGACAGCATCGACGCGGAAGAACCCGACGGCGACTACGTAGAAGAACTTCAGCACCGCTCTGTCTATCTGACCGAGGAAGGTGTGGCGAAGATCGAACGCATGCTTCAGCACGAGAAGAAGCTGCAAGGCGACAACGTGTACAGCGCCGAAAACGCGGAAATGCTGCCTTACCTGGATAATGCCCTGCGCGCCAACGTCGCCTATCACATCGACAAAGACTATGTGATCATGAACGGGCAGATCATCATCGTTGATGAATTCACCGGGCGTCTGATGCACGGGCGGCGATTCTCCGAAGGTCTGCACCAGGCGATCGAAGCGAAAGAAGGCGTGCGAGGTCCGGCGCGAAAATCTGACACTGGCGACGATCACCTTCCAGAACTACTTCCGCATGTACGACAAACTGGCGGGTATGACCGGAACGGCGTACACCGAAGCCAGCGAATTTGAAGAAATCTACGAACTTGACGTGACGGTCATCCCGACTCAACCTGCCCATCGTCCGCGACGACAAGCAGGACCTCGTCTATATGAATGAAAAGGGCGAAGTGGCAGGCCGTCGTCGGTGACATCAAAGAGCGGCAGCAGCGCGGGCAGCCGTCCTGGTCGGTACAACGGCCATCGAAACCAGCGAACGCCTTGCTAATATGCTGATCACGCAGCGGTGTCGATCATCAGGTGCTCAACGCCAAGCAGCACGAACGCGAAGCCATGATCATTGCCCAGGCCGGGCGCGTGGGCGCGGTGACGATTGCGACCAATATGGCGGGTCGTGGTGTTGACATTCTGCTCGGCGGCAACCCCGAAGGGCTGGCGCGGGACAAACTGCGCAAGCGAGAATATTGACATGACGCAGGTCACGCCCGAACAATGGCAGGAAGTTCTGGCGGAAGCGAAAGCGGAATGTGACAAAGACCGGGCGAAAGTGATCGGTGAAGGCGGGCTGTACGTGCTCGGTACGGAGCGCCACGAAGCGCGGCGTATTGACAACCAGCTTCGCGGGCGGTCGGGCCGTCAGGGCGATCCCGGCGAGAGCCGTTTTTACCTGTCGCTCGAAGATGAACTGATGCGGCGGTTTGGCGGGGATCGCGTTAAGAACTTCATGAAATGGGCCGATATGCCCGAAAGCCAGCCTATCGAACACGGGCTGATCTCCAAGTCGATCCAGCAGGCGCAGATCCGGGTGGAGGGGCACAACTTCGACATCCGCAAGCGCGTGCTTGAATATGACGACGTCGTGAACATGCAGCGCAAGACGATCTACGATCAGCGCCGTAAGATTCTCAGCTCTAAGCCCGAAGAACTGCGCGAGCAGATTCAGCACATGATCTCCGATCAGATCGAAACGCTCATCGATGAGTATCTGCCGGATGACCGCCATGATTGGCAGTTAGAAGAACTGCACCGCGCCGCGCTCACCATCTATCCTGTTCCCGCAGAAATTACACCAGACAGCCTGGAAAAATGCCGGGAGGCGGATGATGTCGCTGTGGAACTGGTTAAGGGCGCGCTGGCTGCTTATGATGCGCGAATCGCCCAGTTCACCCCGGAATGGATGGGCCGCGCCGAACGCCATGTTCTGCTGGGGGCCGTCGATCAACTCTGGCAGCGCCACCTGACCGACCTCGATATTCTGCGCGAAGGAATCGGGCTGGTCGGTTACGGCGGGCGCGATCCATTGGTGGAATACAAGCGCGAAAGCTACCAGATGTGGACGGGGCTTCAGGAAGAAATTAAGGCGAAGGTTGTGCACGACATTTACCGCGTGGCTCCCGCTGAACAGCAACGTTTGCAGCCCCGGCTGCTGAATATCCAGGCCGGGCGCGGCGCAATGCCAGGGATGCCGATGCCGAGCGGCGCAGCCCAGGGCACGCCGAACCGGCAGGCCGCTCCGGAGCCTGTGCGCAAAGTTGGGATGTATGATAATGTAGGGCGTAATGATCCATGCCCGTGTGGCAGCGGCAAGAAGTTTAAATACTGCCATTACAAAGAAATGCAGAATCAGCGCCAAACGGTCAACCCAGAAGAAGTTAAGCGTGCCGTTCCCAATCGCCGGCGGCATTAGGGCAGCCGTGCTTTCTGACCTCTCGCTGATGATAGAGGGGGGACGATCTCATTGAAGGAAGGACTGTATGTCTGACACTGATGACCTCGCACAGAGTTTGATGGATGATATGGATCCGCGCCTGCTAGACCTGATCCAGCACCACATCAACTCATTCATCAAATGGGATCTCGTGCGCTTCTTCCACGATAACCCACATACGACCGACACGGCGGACAGCATCGCCCGCTATACGGGGCGCGACGTGCGTACCATCGAGCCCGAACTGATGCAGTTGGCCCGTGATGGCATTTTGCAGACGGAAGATCTGGGCGGGCTGCATGTCTTCACACTGGCCCCGGATACCGAAGTCCGGCAGCTCATCGACAAATTCATCGTCGCCTGTGATGATCGCCAGTTCCGCGTGAAGGCGATCTATCACGTCATCCGCAGTCTGCGCTAAGGGGACAAATGCTATGGAACCAGCACGCATTGCAACCGGAATCACCGGGCTTGATGAGATGCTGCATGGGGGGTTTTTGTCCTGCACCGCCAACCTGATCGAAGGCGCACCGGGCACAGGCAAAACCACCATTGGCATGCAGTTCATCGAAAACGGTATCCGGAACAACGAACCGGGCATTATCCTGACCTTTGAGGAATTCCCCCAGCAGTATTACCGCGACGCCTCTAACTTTGGCTGGGACTTCCATGCGCACGAAGCCGCCAATCACCTGCGCGTGATCATGACCAGCCCCGAAGTCACCCGCGCCGACCTGCGGGCGATCAGCGGACGGCTGGAACGGATGGTGGAACAGATTGGGGCCAAGCGCATTTTTGTAGACAGTCTCAGCCATTTTGAACGGATCACGGAAGATCCGGTGGAGATGCGGCAGATTGTCTATGAGTTCATCAACGGCCTCAAACGGCTCGAACTGACCGCCCTGCTCACCCGCGAAAATACGGCGCTGCTGGGCGATACCACCGAGATTGAAGAGGACCTCGCTTTTGTGGTCGATTCCTATGTGCTGCTGCGCTACGTGGAGATTCAGAGCGCGGTACACAAGGCTCTGCTGGTGCTCAAGCTGCGCGGCAGCGACCACGACAAAGATATCCGCCAGTACGCCGTCACCAGTCGCGGGGTCGAAGTGCGCACGCGGTTCGAGGGCACACAAGGCATCATGAGCGGAACACCGGTCATGACACATGCCGAAGCCTTCGCCGCCGCTTTTTTGCTTCCCAATACGACTAAGTGAAAAAGGGAGGATCATGAGCGGATTCAGCCTCCACCAGTTCTTGACGATCTATATGTGGTTTGGTCTGGCTGCGCTGATCTTCATGCTGGGCCTCATCGCCCGTTTTTACGAACGGCTGTCGGGCCAGCGCACCTATTACCGCTGGTTTACGCTGCCCGTGCTGGCTTTTGCCGCCTCGACGGTGCGGTTCGCCCGCCTGGATCAGATATCTGGCGATCTGGCGGCGGACGCGCTGCTGCTGGTTGGCGGGATCAGTCTGGCGGCGTTGTGCCTGCACACCTATCGCTTAATGACGAGTGGGCGGTAAGGAGGATGGCGGGATGATGACCCTAGAGGATGTCAAAAATGCGGTTGATCGCCTGTCACCGGAGGAACGACGCGAACTGCGCGAATATCTGGACCAGCGAGAGAGCGTCGAACAGGCAGTGACGGAGGAACTATCCCCAGAGGAACGCATCCGGCGTCTGGATGCAGCGGTTGAGGTCATACGCGAGGGAATGACTCAGGCTGAACTGGACGAGATGATCGATGCCATGAACGCAAAATAATGGGCAGGGCAAGCCCAGCCCCTACGGTTTGATGAACGCTTTGAGATCATTAAAGATCTTGTCAATGTGGAAATCTTTTGGCGTTTATCCTAAAATTGTGAAATTTTCCCCTATTCTGTAGTCCCCCGCTAGCGCAGCGGGAGAAATTGCGGCACAATTAATATGATGAAGAGTCTTTTTGTTCTATTAAGTGTGTCGGCTCCGCTAGCCCTGATCCTCAGTCTGTGGGTCATGGCCCAGATCAGCCGCCGGTTCGGTGAGGTCACGCACCGCCCACCGCTCTACCGAGGCTTTTATGGATCTGCGGCGCTGCTCATCTTTTCAGTCGGTGCGCGGCTCTTGAGTCTGGACGACAACACTCCGCAAAAGGGGGACACGGCGGAGACTTCTCATTTACGATATTCCCCTGGCGCTGGCGGTTACGCTGGCACTGATCATCGCGTGGCGCTATTGGGGCTGGCTCGTTTATACGCGGGAGGAGCCGCACGGCGCTAAATAGTTGAAAGCTACAGGGAAATGAGCAGCACACCAGGAACTATCCCGGCGTCGGCGTCTCTATCCGACCCATCCGAAGCGATCCTCTGGATCGACAGGGAGGGCGTGATTCAGCTTGCGACCCCGGCTGCTGTCCAATCCTGCGGCTATACCGAAGAGCAGGTGGTAGGGCATCCGCTGCTGCAATTTATCGCCCGCGACGAGAACGATCCCACCTACCAGCAGTGGATGGAGTTCAGCCAATCCAATTCCAGCGATTTTATAGAAATGAGCATCAACATATGCTCGGCGGCAGGCGCGCAGCACCCCATGCGGGCCTCGATCTGGCGGCTGGCAGATCAGCAGGGCTTTTTACTCGTCCAACACCGCGTTGACCGCATTCGGGACCGTCTGGCAACGCTCTATTCGGTCATGACGGCGGTCTCCAGCACGCTGGATCTGGATCAGATCCTGGATACGGTGCTGATCGAAACGGAACGGCTGATCGCCTGCGATCACAGCGCCATCTATATTCTGACCGCCGAGAGCAACATGCGCCTGGTGCACACCCACAGCCGCGCCACGCAAGAAAACCAGGCCTCGCATCTGGTCGAGAATCTCGATATTTTCCAGACGTCGCGGCTCCTGCGCGAACAGGGCCAGCCGCTGATCATCAATGACTGCCCGAACGATCCGCGCTGGACGAGGCTGCCCAACCACCGCACGATTAACAGTTGGATGGGCGTGCCGCTGATCCACCGGGGCGATCTGCTGGGCGAACTACACCTGGACAGCACCCGCACGGATGCCTTCAGCAGCGAGGACGCGGAACTGATACAGGCCCTGGCCAGCCAGGTTGCCGCCGCGCTTTATAACGCGCGCCAATACGATGAAGAACTGCGCCGCGCCAAGCGATTTATGGCCCTAAACGACGTGAGCCAGGCGATCAGCCGCCTCGATCTGGCAGGCGTGCTCGACGTGGTGTACCACAAAATCAGCGGGCTGATGGACGCGACCACCTTTTTTATCGGCCTGCTGGACGAAGAAGCCGGAATTGTGCGGATTGTCGGCTCCTACGATCACGGCGAACCGCGCGCCGACGATATCCAGGATGCGGGGGTGGGAATGACCGGCCTCGTGCTGCGCACCCGCCAGCCCATCATTATTATGGACAGCGATAGTGAAGCCTTCCCGCCGGAAGCCATCCACGAAGACGAGATTCCACGCAGCGTGCTCATGATCCCGCTGGTAGCGCTCGATGAAGTCGTCGGAGTCATCAGCGTTCAAAGCTACGAACCCAACGCGTATACGCCGGAAGATATCGCCATCCTGGAAACGGTCGCCGGGGCTGTCGCCACCGCGATCCAGAACGCGCAGTTGTACGATCAGACCGCTGACCGTCTCGCCGCGCTGGAAACGCTGCACCAGATGAGCCTTGAACTGGCAACCGTGCAGGATCCGGATCGCGTAGCCGAACTCACCCTCCGGGCCGTGCTGGAACTGTTCCACCCCGGACAGGTTCGCCTGTACCTGACCCTCTCCGATCACACGTCGCGCCTCTGGTTGGGCCACGCTACCGGACAGGGACGAGCGCCGCGCCTGAAGGCCTATGATGAATTCACGCCGGACAGTGTGACCCGGCAGGCCATTCAAACCGGCAAGCCCGCTATTATTTATGATCTCAACGACAACCGCTCTCTCCAGTCGGAGTTCAGTACGGCATGGCTGGTGCAGGCCGTAGCCGCTTATCCCATTGAGCGCAGCGGCCAGCAGCTTGGCGTGCTGACGCTGCTGCACGCGGAATCGCATCTCTTCCGGCGCGATACGCTGCGCACACTTGAACTGCTCTGCATGCAGGCAGCGACTGCCCTGGAAAACGCGAGCTATTCGCAAACGCTGCGCCGCCGCCTGGACGAAGTGACCGCGCTGCATGATCTTGCCCGCAAGGTCAGCTACACCGAGTCACTCGACGACATGATGCACACCGTCGTGCAAACCCTGCGCGATGTTTACGCCTGCAAATCGGCCTCGCTCGCCCTGTTTGACCCGGAGTCCAATGAGGTCGTGACTCAGGCCGCCGTTGGCCTGTCCGCCGAACACATAGCCCAGGGGCGCTTCAAACTGGGTGAATTTGTCGCCGGGCGGGTGGTCGCCACCGGCAAACCGATCTATGTTCCGGACACCCGCGATGAGATGGATTTCCGCGTGGTTGATCCTAACATCCGTTCGCTGCTGTCTGTACCGCTCACGATCCGAGATCGGGTGATCGGCGCGCTGGGTATTGACAGCAGTACAGCGTGCGCTTTCACGCCCGATCACGAGCGGGTGCTGACCATTGCCGCCGGGCAGATCGCCGCCGTGATTGAAACCGTGCGCCTGCTGGAAGAAACGCGGGAACGCGCCGATCAACTTACCCAGGCGAACCTGAACCTGGAGCAGTTGGACGCCGTGCGCAACGAACTGGTGCAGAATGTCAGCCACGACCTGCGCAGCCCGCTCGCCCTGGTGCGCGGTTATGCCGATCTGCTCAAAAACGGCGAGCTTGGCCCCATTACCTCCGAACAGTATGACGCGCTGGTCATCATCAACGACAAGGCGGCTTCCATCACGCGCCTGATCAATGATATTCTCTCGCTCGAACAGATTCGCAAGGAAACGCTCGAACTGGGCAATACGGACATCAACCAGCTCTGCCGGGAAGCCGTGAACGGGGCGCGGATGGTGTACCAGTCGCAGAAGCTGACTTTTATCGATGACCTGGAAGCGGGCGTGTTCGAAATCTTTGGCGACACCGACCGCCTGAACCAGGTGTTGGATAACCTGATCGGAAATGCCGCCAAGTTTTCTCCGGAGCACGGTACGATTACCGTCCGCACCCGGCTGGATGCTGATACGCGCATGGTCCATGTCTCGGTGATCGACACGGGAATGGGCATTGCTCCCGATAAACTGCCGCACATCTTCGAGCGATTCTTCCAGGCCGACCGGTCGATCAAACATCGTTTTGGCGGGGCGGGACTCGGCCTGTCTATTGTGCAGCGGGTTGTCGAAGCGCACGGCGGGCGGGTGTGGGCAAGCAGCGAGGTTGGTAAGGGCAGCACCTTCACGTTCACCATTCCCCTGGCAGAAAGGCAAAACGAGAGTGTCCTTTAACGTGCACACGGTCATCAGCCGAGAGAGTGATCTCTGGAAAACGCTGTGGGCGTGGCCCAAGATTGAACTGCACCGCCATCTCGAAGGATCACTCCGCCTGCCCACGCTGATCGACGTTGCCAGCCAGTTCGATATCCCCCTGCCCGCCTATACCACGGAGCAGCTTCGCCCTTACGTGCAGATGACTGACGACGACGAGGCGAACTTCGCTGTCTTTCTGGGCAAATTCAGCGTGCTGCGCCAGTTCTACCGCTCCACCGATATCATCCGGCGTATCGCGCGGGAAGCCGTCGAGGACGCGGCGAAAGACAATGTAAAGTACATGGAACTCCGCTTCACACCGCACGCCCTGGCCCGCCAGAATAATTACCAATACGAAGAAGTGATCCAGTGCGTATGCGAGGCCGTGCAGCAGGCGGAAAAAGACTTCGGTATCCGCGTCCGGCTGATCGTCTCTATGAACCGCCACGAAAGCCTGCAAATCGCTGAGCGGGTGATTGATGCCGCCTTGCAGTTTACTTCGTGCGGCATTGTCGGCATGGACCTGGCAGGGATGGAAGTCGGGCACTCGGCGCGGCCCTTCCGCAACCTGCTGTACCGCGCCCGCGAATCGGGGCTGCATCTGACCGTCCACGCGGGGGAATGGGAAGGCCCATCGAACGTGCAGGAAGCGATTGAGTATATTGGCGCGGAGCGGATCGGGCACGGCGTACGCTCGATAGAAGACTCGCAGGTGATCCAACTGGTGCTGGATCGCGGCGTTACGCTGGAAGTCTGCCCGACAAGCAATCTGCACACAGGCGCGGTGCGGCGCATGGAACTGCACCCGCTGATCGACCTGATCTACCTGGGCGTGAGCACGACGATCAACACCGATGATCCATCCCTGAGCAACATCACCCTGACCGACGAACTGATGCTGGCGCATATCGGGTTGGGCCTGCCGTTCGACAGTATTAAAGCGAACATTCTCAACGCAGCGCAAGCGGCTTTCTTGCCGCATGATGAACGGATGGCACTGATCGAAACGTTCCGCACGGCGCTGGCGGCGGCTCCCCTGCCCTAAACCATCGGCCCATCTTAAAATCCTCCATTTGCCCTATCTAAAAATCCCCCAGACACCTTATGTGCGTCTGCGCGTTCCCTTTTATCATGGGAGTCATTAGTAGAAAGGGATCCTAATGGACAATTTACGCAACTTGTTGATGGACGAACTGAAAGATACTCTACGACGCCGAGCACCAGATCACTCAGGCACTGCCCAAGATGCAGAAGGCGGCTGGCTCAACCGAACTGAAGAAGGCCTTTGAGACGCACCTGCGCCAGACCGAAAACCAGATCAAGCGTCTGGAACAGGTCTTCGAGGAAATGGGCAGCAACGCCTCCCGCAAGCACTGCAAGGGCATAAAAGGCCTGATCGAGGAAAGCGACGAGATTCTCAAGGAACACAAAGATAAGGACGTGATGGACGCTGGCTTGATTGTCGCCGCGCAAAAAGTCGAACATTACGAAATGGCCGGATATGGCAGCGCTCGGACACATGCCCGCCAATTGGGTATGAACCGCGTGGCAGATTTGCTCCAGCAGACGTTAGACGAAGAAGGCCAGACCGATCATAAGCTGACGCAGCTTGCGGAGCAGGTGGTTAACCCCAAAGCGCAAATGTAACGCTCCGGCATAAGCGAAACTGGAAAAGGTGATGCCCTGTGGATGGGGCATCACCTTTTTTGTTGTCCTGTGTTATGCTTGGATTCCCCGCGCGATCAGATGGAGGCTAGCCATGAAACGAGAAATTCTGTGCCAAACAGCCATCGATTATGAGTATCCCCCCGACGGCGGCAAAGTCCCCGTCATCGATCCGTATGATGGATGCCAGATCAACTGCCCATACTGCTTCCAGTGGAACGATCCCTCCTGGAACAGCACGATCCTGGTCAAGACCAATTTGCCCGATGTGTTAGCGCAGGAATTGAAAACCTGGGATTATTCGCAGGCGGTTTTTGTCGGCAGCCGGGGCGATCCCTACCAGCCGCTTGAGGAGGATTATGGGCTGACCCGGCGAACGCTCGACGTCATCCGCCAGCACGATCTGCTGTGCTACATCAACACGAAATCCGACTCAAAAGCCTTCCAGCGCGACTTTGACCTGTTTGCCAGCTTTGGCGAACGGCTGATCATCTGCGTGGGACAGGCCAATCTGCCGCATCTGCGCGCCGCTCCGAATCCGGGAACGCTGCCGAATATTCGCACCGTTCAGGAACTGGTTCGCCGGGGGATCACCGTCTGGGTGTTCATCACGCCCGCGCTGCCGGGCATCACCGATGTCGAGGGGATGATCAACGCGCTGCCCGCCAGCGTGCCCGTTTACCTGGACAAAGTGCGGCTCAGCCTGGATGATCCACCGGGGCGGCGATTCTTCGATTATCTGAAGCGGCACTATCCCGACCTGGAACCGCGCTACCGGGCACTGGCTGACGCTGGCACGGATCCGTATTACGACGAACTGCGGACGCGCTACCGGGATGATCCGCGAGTGAAATTCGTGTTTGGGGAGGCGTGAGTTACTCCACTTCAAACACCTGATTGACAACGGGATGGCCGTACTCCGCCCCGCCCGTGATCACCTGAATATTAGCGGCGGGGCGGGCAATCCCCGCGCCGTGCGAATGCCCGCACAGCACAATCAATTCCCGATCCGGGTAGCGCAGCATCATCTCCAGCAGCACATCCCCCACCGCCTTACAGGTGTAATGCGGCAAATAGTCATCATTCGAAATTTGTCCTTCGTGCCAGCAGGCTTCGCGGAAGGGCGGCACATGCGTCAGCAGATACACGCGGCGATGCTCCTTGAGGGCCAGCGGCAGCGCCCGCCGGAGATAATCCGCCGCTTCGTCGCCCAAGAGGTGCAGTTGAGCCAAACGCGCCTCCGGATCAGGCAGAGTCAGTTCGCGGATGAGCAGGTAGTCATTGAGGAGAATCGGAGAACGCAGATAATCCCCGACGCGGCCATCCGCCCAGCCGTCGTGCCCGATCAGAGCCGCCTGTTCGCTCAGTTCGACCACGCCCGACCCCGGCAGCCAATGCAGGTGAGCGGATTCGCGGCACAGGGCTGCCGCATGCTCCCGCACGGATCGGATCGAACTGCCGTAATAATCATGATTACCCAGCACAAAATAGATGGGCAGTTGCAAGGCCCGCGCCATCATCTCCAGGTAGAATTCCCAGGTATTTGCCTCCCCGATATCGCCGCCAATGAGCACGACGTCGGGGTTTGAAGCGCGGATCGTTTCAAAAAAGAGAGGAAGATCGGGCAAATTGAGGAAATTGAGATGGATATCGGTGAGCCATGCTACCCGCTTCATAGCGTCTCCTTGGTTCCGGTAAGCAGCGCCCTACCTACTATTGTAGTGCAAACCGTTTACCAATGGAACAGGAAACGAGTAACATAGAGGGTGTGGCTTCGCACCACACCCACTAAAAACTTATCCGGCACGCTCGATCAATTCCGGCGCGTCAACGCCGGGCGTGTTGACGCGGCGTGAGACGGGATAAACGGTCATCAGGTCGGCGGGATAGGGTTTGAGCAGGGACAGCAGTTTGGCCGTATCTTTCTGCTTCGGGTCGAGCCAGGAGTTATAGGCTTCGTGGGGGAGGATGACCGCCATGCGGTCATGGATCGGCGCGATCAGTTCGTTTGGCTCCGCAGTGAGGATGGTGCAGGTTGTCAGGACTTCGCCGCTCTCCGGCTCGGTCCAGCGCTCCCACAGCCCGGCAAAACCAAACACCTCGTGATCGCGCAGGGCAATGTACATCGGCTGCTTTGGCCCCTGACCCACCTTCTGCCACTCGTAGAAGCCGTCCGCCACCACGAGGCAGCGCCGCGACTTAAAGGCAGAGCGGAACATGGGTTTTTCGGGGGCTGTTTCGGAGCGAGCATTGATGGCCTTGCTGCCGATAGCGGGGTCTTTGGACCACGACGGGATCAATCCCCAGCGCATGACAGCAAGCTCGTTGCGCCCGGTGTCGGGGTTTAGGATCACAGTTGCCACAGACTGCGTTGGCGCGATGTTATAACGCGGCGGCAGGTCTGGCGGCAGCGTGTCGAGATCAAATGCCGACTTGAGGGCTTCGGGATCAGGAAGTGTGAGTGTAAATCGTCCGCACATATGTTCTATTATCCCTCATTTCGCGAATTTTTGCAACTATGAGTGATTTTAGTTGTTATCACAATCAACAGGCTATGTTTATTTACCGGAAAAGGACTCTCTGCTGTGGACGCTCATCCCATTATTGTCACGGACTCGACGTGCGATCTGCCACCCGATTTGTACACCCAATACCAGATTTAACTTGTGCCGCTCCGCATCTTGTTTGGCAGCAGTGAGAGCTACCGCAGCGGGATCGATATGGATCTGGTGCAGTTCGCGGATCAACTCAAGGTGGGTGATGTTCATCCCAGCACGTCGCAGCCCACCGTCAACGATTTCCGCCAGATGTACGAATTGTTCGCTGGCAGGCCGATCCTCTCGATCCATATCAGCGAAGGGCTGAGCGGGACGGTCAACGCTGCCCGGCAGGCCGCCGCCCAACTGCCCAACCAGTCGATCACGGTTCACGATAGCAAAACGATCTCCGCCGCGCTGGGCTTACAGGTTCTGACGGCAGCCCGCGCCGCCCAGGCCGGAACCACCGTCGAGCAGATCCTGCCCCTGCTCGAAAAAACATACGCGGCGGGCAATCTGCTGTTCACCCTGGATGATTTATCCTATCTGGTCAAGGGCGGGCGCATCGGCAGCGTGCAGTATGCCATTGCCCAGACCCTGCATATCAAGCCCATTATTACCGTCAGCAAGGCGGGCGATACGAGGGGCACGTATATCACCGCCGGGCGCATCCGCAGCCTGAACAAAGCGGTGGATGCCTTTGTGGCGCATGTCCGGGCCGACGTGGGCGAAGGCAGCAAGCTGCGGGCGATGATCTTTCACGGCATGGGCAACACGCCTGAACTCGCGGCGCGAATTGGCGATCAGTTGAAGCAGCATTTTGATTGCGTTTTCCTGACCACTGCCTACAGCACCCCGGTGTTAGGCGTCCACGTCGGCCCCCTGGCGCTTGATCTCGGCTATGCGGCGGGCGATTGGGATGTGTAGCGCGGCGCGGCTATAACCTAAAAGAGCGTTTATTGTGGGCGTATAGCCATACGCCCCTACATTTTCTGGGGTAATCTCACCTATGTTCCAGATTGGCGATATCGAAATCCATCTGATCAGCGACGGCGTGGTGATGGTTGATGCGGGCGGCGCGTTTGGGTTGGTTCCGCGCGTGCTGTGGAGCCGCTATTTTGCGCCGGACGATCTCAACCGCATCCCCATGATCCTGACCTGCCTGCTGGTGCGGGCGGGCGGCAAAACCATCGTGGTTGATACGGGACTGGGCGACAAGCTCAATGCCAAGCAGATCGAACAGTGGGGGCTGACTCATCCCAACGGCACGCTGATCGATGGGCTGGCGCGGTTGGGGATTATGCCCAACGATGTGGATATCGTCATCAATACGCACCTGCATGCCGATCACTGCGCGGGCAACACAACCTATACCCTCGCCGGAGATGTCTGCCCCGTCTTTCCTCGCGCCGAATACAGAGTCCAGCGCCGCGAATTTGAGGACGCCATGCATCCCAACGAGCGCACCCAGGCTACTTATCTGCTGCCGAATTATGAGCCGCTGAGCCGCCTGGATCAACTAACGCTGCTGGACGGCGATCAGGAGATTGTGCCAGGGGTATCGGTGGTGGTCACGCCGGGCCACACACCGGGCCACCAGTCCATTCTATTCGAAAGCGGCGGGCAGCACGCGCTGTTTGTGTCGGACATGGCGAGTTACGCCGTGCATTTTGAGCGGCTCGGCTGGATGACGGCTTATGACGTCGAGCCGCTGGTCACGCTGGAAACAAAGCGCCGCTGGCAGAAATGGGCCATCGAGACCAACGCCCTGATCATTTTCCAGCACGACGTGAAGACAGGCGCGGCGCATCTGGTCGAGAGCGAGGACGGCAAGCGGCGGTTAGAGCGGGTGGAAATCGAACTGGCGTAGAGAGGAATCAGGGTGGGTTTGTTAACCCACCCCTACACAAGCAATCGACAGAACTCGTCTATCCGCGCTGGCGTTCGAGCAGCAGCATCATCAGGAAGCTGAGCAGGAAGCGGGCCTCATCTTCGTCTGAGATGACTGGATTTAGAGCCTCGATGGAGAACACACCTTCGAAGAAAGCGGGCTGCTTCTTCACGCTCATGACCGGCTGTTCGGAGCCAACCGGGTAATGACATATTCGGGATGGAAAACATAGCCCGACAGCATGCCCAGCAGCGGAATCTGTCCGAAGCAGCCATCCGCCACTTTGGTCCAGGGATTCGCCTCGTGCAGTTCATGAGTCTGGTTGCCCACGCCGTCGAAAATCATATAGCTGGCGCGCCACAACGAGCGCATGCCCTTGCGCTTGACCGAGCCGAAGCGCTGGTTCGTATAATGGCTGGTGAAATAATACTGCGCCGAGAAGTCAATAATCCGGTCTGCGCCGATGGTGAAAAGCTGCTGGCTCTTGGATTCGTCGGAAAACACGCCGACGTTTTCCTTCAGCTTGAACAGCTTTTGTTTGACATACATCAGGGTGCGACCATTGGCATCCCGAACATAGATCTGAGGAGCAAGCGCCACAATCTTAAATGAGGCCTTCAGTGGGTATTGGAACCGCATCGTTTTCTCTCCTGAGTCGAAATAAAACCATAAGACCAACCTGGGACAAGTCTACATCAGGTCGTTTACTGCTGCGACTCCCATTCACGCACAACGTCCATCAGCAGTTCGCGCACATCCGGGTCCGTGACATCACCTACGCCATCATAATATTGACCGTCCACTTCGATCTTCACCCCGCCGCTCACAGAGGGGCGGACATGGATCGTGCGGCGGCTGTATGATGGCAAGTTGACCAGCCGTGCCTGGAGCAGCGCTTCGATCTGATCGGCAATAGTCAGGGAGGGCTTCTCGTCGGCGGCCTGGGGGGACTGCCCCATGGCGGCGCGCCCCATCTGGCGGAACATCGTGCCCGGTTTCATGGACGGTGATTCCTGGGAGGGCATGGGGGGTACGGCGGGCCGCGTACTGGCGCGGGCAGGGACCGATGGTGAATCGGGGCGAGTGTGTTGGAGCATCGTGCCCAGTTCCCGCACCACGCTGGAGAAGCGCCGCTCTAATTCTGTATTCCAGAATCTGGCTCACCGTCTCAAAGCGCCGCCCGTTGATCTCAACGATCAGCGCCCCGGTCGGCATATCGCGCCAGACTCGCAGCAGTTCCACCGAATCGGCGGGAGGATGAGCCGCTACAGGTTCAGCAGACGGCGCAGCCACAACCGGAGTCGTATCGGGCGGTTCTGGCTCCTCCTCGCTATAGCTGTCTGATGCTGGTTCCGGCTCGGGTTCCTCCGTGACAGCGGGAGGCTCCGGCTCTGGCTCGGCGTCATATCCATAATTGTTTGGGTCGGGCAGGTCGCTGAGCAGCATGGACAGGTCTGGGGTGGGCACAAAATCCGCCAGCGGCACGCTGCCGTATCCGCCAGACGCCCTGCGAACGGGCTGTTCTGGCTCAGCGGCGGCGATGGTTTTGGGGCCTGTCACCTGGCGAAGCCAGTTCCCGGCGACTTCCGAAAACTCAGGCAGCGGCGGCAGACCTTCCTGGGCACGCCGTTTGCGTTCGGCGGTCCGGCGCGATATCCACACCATCAGGAACGCCCAGAGGATTCCCGCCCCACAGGTGAAGGCCAACAGCCCACTGATCTGGCTCAATAAATCGGTCAGGTTTCCGTCCATCGGTGTACACCCCTGATACTGGGCGCAGGGCTTGCTTCGCAAGCTAAGCACGCGTGCGAAGCTAAGCCGCGCCCCTACAAAAAATTCTATGTTTAGTATCGCTGGGCTTTGGCTGGCTGGCAAGCGGGGCAAAAATGAGTGCTGCGCCCGCCGACGACAATCCGGCTGATTGGGCCGCCGCAGCGCAAGCACGTTTCGCCCGTGCGCCCATAGACATTCAGCACGTTTTGCATCTCACCCTTGGTGCCATCCGGCTTACGATACCAGTTGATGCTTGCGCCTTCGCGGGCAAGACCTCTCTCTAACACCGTCCGGATCGCGCCGTGCAGCCGGGCAATCTCGTCATCCGCCAGATCGTCCGCATGGCGCAGGGGATGCAGTCGACTCTCGAACAGCGCCTCGTCCGCGTAAATATTGCCGATTCCCGCCACAAACGCCTGGTTGAGCAGCAGCGGCTTGAGAATCCCACTGCGCGAGGCCAGCCGTTCACGGAACGCTTCCAGCGTAAACGCCTCTTCCAGCGGTTCCGGTCCTAATGCCCCGGTGATCTCCGCCGCATCCGGAACCAGATAAACCCGCCCAAATTTGCGCGCATCCGAAAAGCGCAGTTGGTGAGCGTTGTCTAACTGGAAGTTAAAATGCACCCAGCGATCGGCGTCGTCCTGCCGACCGTCCGGCACGACATAGAGCCGCCCAGTCATCTTGAGATGGATGATCAGCGTGTCTGGGTCGAGCCGGATCAGGATGTATTTGCCGCGCCGATCCACGCCGCGCACCCGCTGCCCCGCGATCCGCGCCGCGAAGATCGCCCCGTCTGGCGTATTCAGCCCGCCGGGATAATCGTAGGTCACGGCGAGGATCGTGCGATCCGCGAGGGGTTGGCGCAGGCCGCGCACCACGGTTTCAACTTCGGGCAGTTCTGGCATACCTGTAAACCTTCTGTCTTTACGGTAAAACGACAAGATTCGTACACAAAAGCGCCCAGAGGTGAGCAGTCGTGTAGGGGTAGGGCTTGCCCTACCCGCTTTTGGGCGCAGCGGCTTAGCGGCGGTTCGGCGCGCAAGCAGCGCCCCTACAGAAAACTCGTGTTATGTCCGGATCAGTTTGGCGAACCAGTCCAGCGGTTCGTGCTGGTGCCGCCACCACAGGTCTTCCCACAGATAATGCACCGCCAACTGCTTATAGGCTCCGTACTGCTCAAAATGGGCCAGCAGTCTCTCCACCGGGACGGGCGTTTCCGGGTCGACGTCAAAAAACAGCTTGGAGTAGATTTTCTGCTCCCAGGGCGAAATGTGGTTAAAAAAGTCCCAGTGATGGAACACATCAAACAGCAGATACCACACCGTCGCCGGGCCCACGCCGTACAAATTGAGCAGCGCCTTCATCTGCGTATCCCGATCCTGCTGGCGCAGATCGTATTCATCGGTCAACCCTGCCCCAAAGTGATCGTCAATGCGTTTGATCGACTTCGCCCGGTAGCCCATTTTGAGCGCCCGCAGCTCGTCTTCGGGCACGGATGCCAGATCGCCGGGTTCCCAGAGCGCCCATAATTCCCGCCCATCATAGGCCAGCGGCGTGCCGTAATTTTCCAGCAGATTGCGGAACATCTGGATCGAGCGGCGGATCGTCGCGTTTTGCAGCACAATGCCGATGATCAGATATTCGTACAGCGAACTGGGATGGCCGGGCCGCATGCCGCGCCAGCGTTCCAGCACCGGGCCAAGCACCGGATCGCCCGCGAAGGCTGTGTAAAATGGGTTGAGGTCCAGATCCAGGTTATAGCGGTAGCGAATTTCCGCTGCCAATGACTCGACCAGTGCCGGGTCCAGCCGGGCGGCGCTGTGGATATCGACCAGCAGCGCCGGATTCTCTACTGTTCCCGCGCCGCGAAAAGTCAGCCCCAGCGGCATCCCCTGCCAGCCCCACGTCTGCCAGCGGGTGCCCGGCTCCCAGGCACTATCACCCGTCGTGAAATGATCCGGCTTGTGAAACGTCGAATCGAAAAAAAACGGCGGGCGCGGCGTGAGTTCAAGGGTCTGGACATGGCGCAGCGTGATCGGCGGTTTAGGCATCACCCGCCCACCTTCAGCGCCGCCAACCCGATCCACTCAGTATCTGGCGTGTAAGGCGTGCCTTCCAGGTCGTTCCAGACGGCGCGCACCTCGAAGCCAGCCTGAACCAGTTCCGCCGTGATTGTCTCCGGCGTATAATCCTGGAACCAGTTGCGGTAAACGGTGATTGTCCCGTCTGGTTCAATAACCGTGTATTGATCCAGGTAGATCGCTTCTTCCGGATAGTCGAAGCCCTGTTCCAGCACCAGATGCGGCCCTAACTTCCAGAATCCCGTCTCGGCGGCATACCAACCGTTTTTGAGGCCGTATTTTTCCCGCAGAACCCGCGTGCTGACATCCAGCACAAACTGCCCGCCCGGCTTCAGCGCCCGGTAGACGTTGGCCAACAGCTTCGCCCGTGACGCCGGAGGCAGCGGGCACAGGTCGCCATAGATCAGCAGCGCCGCGTCGTACTGCGGCCCATCGTCCAGGGTCAGATAGTTCTGGTAGCGGTACTCGATGGGCAGTTTTTTATCGGCGGCAACCTGCCGCGCATAATCGATGGAGCGCTGTGAATAATCGACGCCGGCCACACGCAGCAAGTCCCCGTTCTGCCAGCCGCACCGCGTAAAGTCCCGGCCCGCAGCCAAGATCGAGCACATAGTCGCCCGGTTTGAGCTTCAGATCGCTGATCAGCCAGGCCACGATACGATCAATGGTCTGGGGGCGGCGGCTTGCCGCATCGATATCTGGGCTGAGATGGGCGGCAAGCATGCCCTTAGAGATGTGAGGATCGTTCCAAAAGAGCGGTTCACCCGGTTCCCACAGCGGCGGTTTTTCGCTTAACTGGCGCAGCACGTCCAGGCGCAGTCTTCCCGTTTCAATCAGATTCTATGGCTCACTACCTTCTTTCGTGGATCGCGCATAACCACAGTTTACCGCGAGGAGGCATGGCAATGCTAGAACAAATATTCCGACTGCTTTGTGAGGAAAAAGCGACCCTGCGCAACCTGCTCACGCTGCAAATCCTCGATTTGATCCGGCGGGAGGTCGTGGTAGACTAACGCAGGAAGGCGTATAACCAACCATACGCCCCTACCCGCGAAAGGATCAGGCACATGGCGGAAGAAAAGCCGGAACGCACTATCAGCATTGGCGGCGGCGTTCTGCAAATCAGCCTCGTGAACACCGAAGATACTGTTGGGACAGTGCTGATCAGCGTGATCGCCCTGCTGCTGGTGATCGCCCTGATGCGCAGTCACAGCCAGAACCGCAAGCTGATCGAACGCGGCAAATAACGCTACCGCCCCAGTATCCCGCTTGATGATAGGATCGTCCCATCTGGCGCGGTGTAAGCGTAGCGGTACGACAGACTCCCGTCCGCTTGCAATTGCAGCGTTTCCTGCCCGCCCGACACACAGAATGACGCGCCCGCCATATCCATCTCGGTGAACACGAAGGCATCGCCGTTGATCGACGCCAGCAGCAGATTGCCAGCACAGGGCAGTTGGGGCGTAGTTACCGTCCCGCAGATCGATCCCACCGCGCAGCCCGGCTGAATCGCCAACTCAAGCGGAGTTGAAAAAGTGCTCGTGTCGGATGTAAGGGTGCCCGTCCAGTTCCCGGCGATAGAGTTTGTTGTGGTTGGGCCTGCTGGTGGTGCAGCCGCCGCTGCGCCAGGGACCAGCTTGAAGGCGATATCGTCGCTAAAGTCGGGCAGCGGGATCGTCACGCTGTTCCCCTGTTGGATCACTTCCGCCGATCCGATGATATCGACGCCCGTCTTGGTATCATAAAAATCGACTTTCCAGCCCGCCGCCGAACCCGGCACGATGATCGTCACACTCTGCCCCGAAATGACAGGTAACAGGTTCCAGTCCAGCGGCTCGCAGCCCGCATCACGATACCAGCCGATCACCATCTGATCCGTGCCAATCGCCGCCCCGACAATCTGCGCCGATGCGACTGACTCCAGCGGTTCGAAGCCCGCGAAATCGACACCCAACACGAAGCGCGCCGCCGGAAGTTCGATATCCCGGTACTGCTTCAAATAGTCCCAACTCAGTTCGGGGAAATAGATGCCGTAGGAGTCTTCCCAGAAGAACGCCCGCCCATTCATCGCCCCGGCGACCAGTTCCGCCCAGATGGCATGTTCCAGCCCCCGGTGCGCATTTTGTGCAACTGTCGCCCGGCCTTCCTCGGTATTCGGCTCCGCCGCGTTCAGGCCGGATTCCCCAATCAGCACAGGCTTATGATACGTCGCCCGGTAGCGGCGCGACCTCCTGAAGAACGTAGGTATCCAGCTTGCCCGAAGGCGGATAGGGGTGGAAATTGATGAACTGCACGGCATCGCTGTTGTAAAAACTGGGCCATTCGCCCACATCTGCCAGGGATGCCGTCGTGGGCCTGTCATGAGAATCGGCAGCGCGAACGACTGCCGCCGCTCGCTCCACAAACGCGACTCCGGCCTCTTCCGAGACTCCGTTGGTGTAATTGACCTCGGAGTACAATTCCCAGGCGAGGATATTGGGCCGATCCTGCCAGCGCGTGACCACCGCCGATATCCACTGCAACCACGCGGTTTGGGTAGGCGATCCTTCCACGAACAGCTCCAGCGGATCGCTGGCGGGGCCGCCGTTCGCCGCGTTCAGGGGATTATCCGCCCAGTTATTAAAGCCCGTCGTGTTCCAGTTGAACCAGCCGCCGAAAAACGGCAGCACGTAAATGCCATTCTGCTCAGCCAGATCGAGAACCGCTTCCCAGCGCGCCGCCCAGGCTTCATCGATGGCCCCGGTGTTGGTGTAGCCGTAGCCGCTGTTATCCAGCCCGACGCGAATCACACTCGTTCCCGCCCGCATGGACCAATCCAGCAGGGTGACATAATCAGTGGGATAGTACGAAGCCAGATTCCGCGAGAAAATAAAACTTTGTCTGCCGTCCATCCGAAAGTAGTATTCACCGGGAGCCAGGGTGATCTCGGACAGACGCGGCGCGGCCCTGGATGTGTGATCGGTGACAGGCAAAAATGCGAGGCTCAAAACGATCAAAGTGACAAATAATCTGGCTAAACATTCTTTTCCCCCGATTACCTTCTTATCGTCAATTGCAGCCTGATGATCCAGAATTAGCTCACGGATTCACCAAATGATCTCCAAGCGGCACAAGTATGAAATGCATCAACAAAATAATGCCCTGAATGGAGTGCATCAACAGACGCGAATTTGCGTTTTTGCAGCACTTCAGTAAGCATTTCTTCTGGTGCATCTCGATAACACCGCAATTCATCACGATCAGACACGACGTATGGAAATGCAGGCCAAGCATAGATGCAATGATGACATGTCTTCAATCTCCAAGTCACACTTGGTCCAACAACGTCATGTAATTCCTTAACCGCTTGGGATAGAGTATCACATTCTTCAGTGGTGAAAATTCTGCCATCCTCAATCAGGCTCAATTTAGTGTTAATGGGGACACTATCTGCATCATTTTTTGTTAGCACTTCTAGCAATTCTGCTGGTTTTTGATCGCCGTTCCACATTACCCAGGATACCGATGTCGAATTGATATTGAAATGCAATCTGGGCTTTCCACAATAAAATGGTGTAATGATTTTGCTCGAATTTCTCGCCCATCCAAAACTGTATAGAAGATTTGCTTCCCATCAGCGTCGGTTCGGGTCTCACAGAGCAATGTCTGCGCACCATTCTTAGTCAGATAGGTTGCTTCAAAGTTCTTGATGCTTACAAAGTTCAGGGATAGGATTTTCATCTACACTACAACCATGTTGCCGGGTTTCATTTATGAACTGACTATCGCCAGCGACTTGATGATCCGATCCACGCGCTGCTTGTGATCTTTATAGGTCGAGTCGGGCATGGAGAGCATCCACAGCGCGGCGCGACCGTCGCCGGTGGGGATCGCCAGCAGCAGGACCCGCAGCGTGCGCGGTTGGCCCGCATTCACCGGGAAGATCGCCAGATTATCGTAGCGGCGATCCAGCAGAAAGACGCAGTTATCCTTCCCCTTGCGCGCGGCAACGGTTGAATCGATGATCGTGCCGTCCGGAACCGGATCGTAACCGCTGCCCACCTCGAACTGCGCCTTGAGATCGCGCATCTGCCCGCACACCGATAAGTCATCACCGGGCAGGGGCAATATCGCCACAAGGCTGAGGGTACTGATCACGCCGTCATGCTGTAAAGCTTTCGCATCCGTCTCCACGATGCGCGCCCCATTGGGCAGCACAGCCCCTGACGATGGATCGGGGGCGGCAGCGCTGAACGAACTCTCCACCGCATCCCACGCCCCGCCGCTGAACTGCGTTACCAGACGGTTCCGCCGCTCCTGCCAGGAGGGATCATCGCGGTCCGCCGGAATCCAGCTTTCCGGCACATCCACGCGGAAGCGGTACGCCGGATTACTGCCGATGGTGAACGCTATGGCGTGGCTGGCTTCTGTATCCGATCCAAACCATCCCCGAACGGTCTCCCGCTGCCAGATCAACAGCGCTGCCAATCCGATCACCACCAGACTCGCGACTCCCAGCAGCAGGACGCGGCGCTTAGATCGGGTGCGGTGAGTTGAAGACAGATGCGGTTTCATCGTGCGGCTCGGATCATCCGTCTTGACGCGGGGCAGGGTTTGCTCCTCGTCAAAGAGAGTCAATTCCAGGGTGGGGTCTTCCGAGCCATCCGCCGTGCGTTTGGGCGCGGGCGGGACAATCACCGGGCGCGGCACAGCAACCGATTCACGCATACGCAAGGCGATAGGGTGCTCCGGATCGATCTTGAGGGCCTGTTCCACGCAGTCGCGATATTCCTGCCGATCTGCCGCCGCAGAGGCGAGCCACAGCCAGCCCTCGGCGGTCATCGGCTCGCTGAGCGCGGCCCGCCGCAGGTAGATCAGAGCCTCGGCGCGCTGCCCGGCTTGCAAAAGATCGATACCGCGCTGCAAATTCGGGGGCGGTGTGTTCGTGGTGGACCGGGTCGCGTGCGACATAATCAATCCTGTGTTTTCAAACCAGTTAACAATTGCCCCCGGAAACGGAGGGCAGGACGATCGTCCTGCCCTTAGTTTACATGCGTTTAGGGATGTCCAATCCCCCCTTTTTTGCGGGGCTTATCCGCCCGATCCATCCAGCGGATAGGGCATAAACGAGCGCACCCAGTTAACCGCCGCTTCCAGGGTATAAACTCCCGGCGGCCAGAGCGCTTCTTTGCTGGGTTCATATTCCCAGACGCGGGGTGTCTTCGGCTCGTAAGCGAACGCGCCCAGGGTGAAGAACCCCAGCTTGCCGAACGGCTGCCCACCGCTGGGATAGGGCGGCGTGCCGCGGTTGGTGGCAAGACGCGCCTGCCACGCGATCAGGCGAGGACTCCAGAACAGCATGGGGTTAAACGGCGTCCGGCTGCCGAATGTGTGATCGCCATCCCTGATCAGGTGCGTTTCCAGGTGCAGATGGGCGTTGTTGGTCTGAACGCCAATCGTGCCATCGTCGCGGCGGTAGACGGGCCAGCCGGATGTCCCGATGATCTGCCCGGCGCGCACTTCGTCACCCACGCGCACCAATTCGCTGGTTGGATCCCCGGTCAGGTGCCCATAGGCCACAACCATATTGGACAGAATGCGCGTGCCGTCGGCCTTGCGGTATTTCTCCGGCAGATAGGGCCGCAGCGCTACGGATCGCTCCGCCGCGTTACCCAGGAAGCGGAAATCGACGATCATGCCATCCGCCACCGCGATCAGCGGCGAGCCTTCCGGCACGAAATAATCGACGCCGTTGTCCATGCCGCGCGTCGTCTCGTAGTAGACCTGCCAGTTGTTGAAGGCGAATGTATTGGGGCCGAAGCCGGTAAATTCCATATCCGTGATGGTCGCGGGCGGCATGGGCTGGACGGGCAGATAGTCGAACGGGTTGGGCAGGCCCAGGTGCGCCTGCAACTGCCAGAATTGCACATAATCGGGCAGCATCGTCTGGCGAGTCAGCGCGTCTTCCAGCTTTGCCAGGGCGTCGCCGCTCAGCCTGTTGACCTGTTCCAGCTTATCACTTGTCGCGCCGCGCACGCGGAGTAGTTCCTGGATCAGGTGCCGCCGGAAGCGCAGTACCGGCTCAAACTCGTACCATTCATCAACCGCCTGATCGTAATCCGTCGAGCGCGGAAAATCGGTAAATTCAGCCGCGATCCAGGCCCGGCCACCCTGCCAGGGAATTTGCAGCCACGTCAAATCCTCGCCATAGATCAGCGCCACAGCCTGCACCTGCTCGCCTTCGCGCAGGTTGCCCACTTTGGCACTGTCTTTGGACGGTTCGGCGCGCACATTGACGCCGCCCGACCGGACCGCGACCAGCACATCGCGCAGCGCGATCAGGCCATCCCCGCTCTCCTCGATCAGCGGAGCAGCATCCACCGCGAACGGAACATCCGTTACCGCCGCGAGGGCGGGCGCTGACAGGGCAGCAGTCGCGGCCAGTGCTGCGACTGCCGAAGCATCTTGCAGCGGAACGATATCCGGCGACCCTGAGATCCCTTCCACCGCATCTTTCGCGCGGTCAGCGAGATCTCCCGCCGCCTCTCTTCAATGCGGCGTCAGATCGGGCGGGCGCAGTTCATTCAGCACATCTTCGCGCAGCTTCTCGCGCTGATTAGCAAGCTGTTCCTGGACAACCAGCGAGGCCAACGCCCGCACCTGTTCGGGATCATACTGGCCCCCGGCGGTCCGGCCCAGCGCGCCCTTGCCCTGGATCAGCAGTCCGATCACCTGGTGCACCCAATCGGTGCCCATGCCCATCAACATGCCTGCTAGAATTTTGTCCAGAAAATCGAAGGGGCCGTCGAACCAGTTCCCCACCGACACACCCAACGGCTCAAAGACCCGCAGACTCGCCGTAAACGCCAGGGCAATGCCGAACACGATGCTGATCACCGACGCGGCCAGTTTTTTGCGCGCTACGTAGAGTGGTGACGACAGCGACTTTTTGACGACATCCTGCGTCTGGTTGAGTTTGGCCTTGGCATCGATCAGCCGCACTTCCAGCACCGCCAGCGGCCAGTCCGCCGGATCCGGGCTGTTGGGATCCCCCTTATCCGGCGCTTCTTCGCTCACCTGCCGCTGCAACATGGCGTGCGTAACCTTGTCCAGGTCATCCCATGCCTTGTGCAGATCAACCTGCACCAGCCCGGTCAGGCCCGACGCAAAATTGTTCAGCGTCGATGTCGCATCCAGCACGGCGCGTTCCACCCAGTTAAAGATAAATTCAAGGATGCGCTCAATCATCGCCGCGCCGACCAGCAGAGGAGACAGCCGCACGGCGACGTCGTCCAGGTTTTGCGGATCGGTGGCCTGCGTGTTGCCTAACGTAGTATCCGTTTTGCCGCCGCTTCCATCCTGCGCCAAGACCGGGCCGACTACCAACAGCGCCAGCAGCAGCCATAAAGCCAGGAGCAAGAACCGAAGCACGCGATATTTCGTGGCAGTCATGATCTGCCCTCCTTCGCTTCGAGCCTAATCATTTGCATTCGATATGACTGTATACAGTATAACCATGTCGGCGGCTGGGGGGAAATTAAGAGAAAAACAAAAACCAATTTCACCGCGGAGAACGCAGAGAAAAGCAAAAGAGAGAAAAGATTAGAGATGGTAAGCGATACGCTGGATACCACCGTTTTTGAGCCGCTCGACATTAAAATTGATCAGCAGCCCCAGGCGGCAGCCGGACATACAATATAACCGTGTCAGCGGCTGGGGGGAAATTAAGAGAAAAACAAAAACCGATTTCACCGCGGAGAGCGCGGAGAACGCAGAGAAAAGCAAAAGAGAGAAAAGATTAGAGATGGTAAGCGATACGCTGGATACCGCCGTTTTTGAGCCGCTCGACATTAAAATTGATCAGCAGCCCCAGGTGGCAGCCGGACAGTTTTAGGTATGATAGCAATTGGGCGGAGTGAATAGGCGCGAGTGCATCAACTGATTTGATCTCGACGATCACAGCCTGCTCAACCAGCAGATCTAAGCGATAGCCGCAGTCCAGCCGAACCTCTTTATAAACCAGCGGGAGCGGCTTTTGCTGTTCAACGCTAAGTCCTCGCGCCATCAGTTCATAGCCCAGACAAGCTTCATACGCCGATTCCAGCAGGCCGGGACCGAGCGCCGTATGGACTTCAATCGCCGCGCCAATGATGCTTGTTGCTAGCTGATTTATTTCTTCTCTCATTTTTCTCTTGTTTTTCTCTGCGCTCTCCGCGGTGAAATCTATTTTGGACTTCAATCGCCGCGCCAATGATGCTTGTTGCTAGCTGATTTATTTCTTCTCTCATTTTTCTCTTGTTTTTCTCTGCGCTCTCCGCGCTCTCCGCGGTGAAATCTATTTTGGACTTCAATCGCCGCGCCAATAATACTTGTTGCTAGCTGATTTATTTCTTCTCTCATTTTTCTCTTGTTTTTCTCTGCGCTCTCCGCGCTCTCCGCGGTGAAATTTCTTTTGCTTTTACGCGGTGCAGCATTCGGGGTTTTCGACATCCTCGGCCCAGTGGGCGGGATCGGCGGCGATGTAGCGGCGGGCCTCTTCCAGATCGTGGTCGGTTTCGAGGAGCTGTGCGTCGTAGCCCGACTGCCAGAAACGTCCCCCGGCGCGGCCCATCGACGCATTGCAGGCAATCGTGGAGAGTGACTTAAAGGCGCGCATGACCGTTTCGAGCGCGCCATCGTGCACAGGCAGCACAAAGATCCCATGCAGGTGATTGGGCATCACCACAAGGGCATCCGGGGTTGCACCCGGAAAGCAGGCTGGCAGCGCTTCCCATGTTTTGAGGACGGCATCCCCCATACCGCTCAGGGTGACAGCCTCGTCGTTGATGTCACCCAATGCACAGTCCTGATAGAGAACGCGCACGGTTACAAAATAGGCTTGAGCCGGCACTCCCAACCCTTCCCCGGTCTACAATGGCAGCGTTATTCTTATTGTATATTGTATCATAGGCCAATTAGCGCACGGTGAGCGTAAAATATTCCCAACTCAACGTCTGCCGCCACGACTGATCCAGGCTCTCGACCTCCAGGTGATATTTCAGCGGGTAGTCTCCCGGCTCGGTCAGGCCGAGTGCGGTATAGGGGATAAACAGCGGCAGATCGTCGTATACCGTCTCGTCACAGCAGGGATTGATCGGCACGCTCACCTGCACGTTGTTCGACGTGTCGCGGTAGATGGCAGGCGCAACCGGGTTAATCAGCGGAGTCGACGCGGGATCATCGTAATAGAAGGCAGCCCGCACAACCGCATCCTTGCCCGCCCACTGGTCAATATCGAAGGCGACATGGATGCGAATGCCCGATTCGCCATCGACCTCAACGCCGTGTTCCGCGCGTACGCTGGTGAACCGGATCACGGCCTCGCCAGCCTGCGCCGGAGGTTTGGGGGTATTCTGCGGCTGGGCGACGGCACTTGAGTCTGCATTTTCCTCCACGACCAGCAGGGCAACCTGCGCGGGCCGGATGCCGCCCAACCGCCCGCCCGTCTCAGCCTCGGATATCACATCGGTGGGGATGCCAATAAACTCCCCGTTACCGTTGACCACCAGCCCGCCGCTGTTTCCGGGCGCGATCTCGGCATCGGTGCGATACCACACCGGGATCCGCTGCCCGTTGATGCTGCCATTTTCGACGGAAACCACGCTGCCGCCAGTCACGACGAGATAATCATCCCCAATGCCGGGATAGCCGAAAATAGTGAGCGTGTCTCCCCGGTAAACCTCATTCGCCCGGACTGAGATGGGGATATAGGGCAGATTCAATTCGTCGGCGCGAAGGGGCCTCCCGTCCAGCGTGTAGCGGATGGCAACCAGGGCCACATCCAGGTCATTGTCTGCGCGCACGATCTGGCCGATATACTGGTAGTCGGGCGGATCGTTGATATCGTTCAGCAGCGCCACACCCACCAGATCGGCATCTTCGACCACATGCGCGTTCGTCAGAATCAGACCGTCGGGCGTGATGATCGTTCCGGTTCCGGTTGCCGTGATGTTGTTGCCCTCCACGTTCGCCAGCAGCACCACAGCGGGCGCAATGGCGGCAATCTCGAAGCGATCCAACACGCCGTCCTGGTTCACGCCGTCCAGCACCACATGATCCTGTGGATCGCTGTAATCGGCGGGGCACGGACTCAGGCGGAGTGTAACCGCCCACCCTTCCCCGCTGTCCGCGCGGACTGGAACCCAGTTGTAACCGTCCGCGCTTTCGACCTGGCTGTAATCCGCCTCGATCTGCGTATCCGGCGCGACGGTGCTGGTCACGCGGTAATCCATACCCGCCCCCGCCCGCACGTTCAGTTCAACATCCCCGTTGACCTCAGAACAGCGCCAATCACCGCCCGCCTGGATCGGCCCAGTCCCCGGCGAGAGCGGATCAGCCACTGCCCTAACAGGTGAAACAAACACCAACAGAACGACCATCAGGGAAACAATACGCGCCATTGCTCTGCTCCTGCTACCGTTCGATCTGCCCTCACTATAGCATCGGTTCAAATTTTAAAAAAACGAGACCTGTCTACCGCTTGCAAGTCGCGACAAACTGTTGCTTATAATCTACCGAAAGATAATCGTGCGGAGACAACCCACATGACTCTATCCCGGTTCACCCTGCTGCTCAGTATTCTTGCCCTGGTCGTGAGCGGCTGCGGGGGTGACGATAACAAAAAATCCTCGAATAACGACGGCAGCACAACAATCACCATTTCGGGCGCGTTTGCCCTTTACCCAATGATGGTCAAATGGACGGAAGAGTACCAGAAACTCCACCCCGACGTGCACTTTGATGTCTCAGCAGGTGGGGCCGGAAAAGGCATGAGCGATGTGCTGAACGGAGCCGTCGATATCGCGATGGTCTCGCGCGAGGTGCGCAGCGAAGAGACCGATCAGGGAGCGATCCCGGTTGCAGTGGTCAAAGATGCAGTGGTCGCCGTCGTCAATGCGGATAATCCGGTTCTGGATGACCTGCTGGCAGCCGGACTTACCCCCGAAAAAAGCGGTGGAGTCTGGATATCAGGTGATATCACAACCTGGGGCGAGTTAGCCGGAACCGATAACAGCGATCCGATCAGTGTCTACACCCGCGCCGACTCGTCTGGGGCAGCCGAAATGTGGGCGCTCTACAGCGGCGGCGAAGCCCAGGAAGATCTAACAACCGGGATCGGCGTGCAGGGTGATCCGGGGATCGCGGAGACCGTTCGCCAGGATCGGCTGGGCATCGGCTACAACAATATCGGTTTCGCCTACGATCTCAGCAGCGGGCAGCCTGTCGATGGCCTGCGGATCATCCCACTCGATCTCAACGGCGACGGTCAGATCAGCGACGATGAGAATTTCTATGATGACCTGACCAGCATCACCGCCGCCATTGCCGATGGGCGCTACCCTTCCCCTCCGGCGCGGCCTCTCTACCTCGTGACCAAGGGGCAGCCCAATGCAGCGGAAGTGGCGTTCATGCGCTGGATTTTGCAGGATGGGCAGGCATTCGTCGGTGCGGCGGGTTATGTTCAACTCCCGGCGGATCAGCTTGAGGCCAGCTTGGCAGGTCTACCCGCGCAATAGGTATAATAACAAATAAGATAAATATCGTGCCCGTTAACGGCACAAAAGGACTGTTCTTGGAATCAGCACAGGGACAATCCACCGCGAATACGGGCGCGCAGCGGCTTATCTCCTCTCAGCGGCGGCGTACCTGGCGCTGGTGGAAAGATTGGCTGGCGAGCCGGATCATGGGCCTCCTCACTCTGGGGGCCTGTTTGCTCATTCTGGTCATTGTTGGCATGCTGCTGATCAAAGCATGGCCTATCCTCTCCGCTTATCGACTCAATACACTGATCCGGGGTGAAACGTGGCGTCCGCGCCAGGGTGAATTTGGCTTCTGGCCCTTTATCATGGGCAGCCTTTCTGTCACACTGATCGCCATGATTTTGGCGATCCCGGCGGCGCTGTTGAGCGCGATCTATCTGGCGGAATATTCCAGGGCGCGGGCGCTGTTTAAGCCCCTGGTCGATCTGCTGGCAAGCATTCCCTCGGTCATTTTTGGGCTGTGGGGTGTTCTGGTTGTTGTTCCGCTGGTGCGTGAGCACATCGGCCCCTGGTCCGATCAAAGCCTGGGGCGTCGCCTCCCGTTTTTTGCCAACCTCAACCCGACGGGCTTCGGGCTGCTGGCGGCGGGCATCGTCCTGGCGATCATGGTTTTCCCCATCATCGTCTCGGTCAGCGAAGAAGTGCTGCACGGCGTTCCCCAGGGGATGCGGGAAGCGTCTCTTTGCCTTGGCGCGACGGAATGGGAAACGACTAAACTGGTGGTGCTGCGCAAAGCCGCCCCGGGACTCATTGCCGCTGTCGTGCTGGGATTCTCCCGCGCCTTTGGCGAAACACTGGCAGTAGCGATGGTGGTTGGCAACCGGGCGCTGGTTCCCAAATCGCTCTTTGATCCGGCCTACCCGCTGCCCGCGCTCATTGCCAACAACTACGGCGAAATGATGTCCATCCCGCGCTACGATGCCGCTTTGATGACTGCCGCCCTGATGCTGCTGATCGTCGTGCTGTTTTTCAACATCGGGGCGCGTCTGGTTCTGGCCCACTTCAACCGAGATCAACACCAATGAGACGGATCAAGCGGCGGCGGTTTGAAGAACGCTTTTTTAAGGCGCTGATGCGTGGTGTCCTGTTGATCACGATGGGACTGCTGGCCCTGATCGTCGTGACGGTTGTCCGCAAGGGGCTGTCCGCGATCAGTTGGTCCGTGCTGACCCAGGCATCTACGGGGGGATCGTATCTGGGCCAGTCGGAAGGCGGCATCCTTAACGCGATCTTAGGGTCGCTGTATCTCGCCGCCGGGGGAACAGCTATCGCCCTGCTGGTTGGCTTGCCCATCGCGCTCTATCTGCACACCTACGCCGCCCGCTCACGGTTTGCAGCGGCGGCGCGGCTGGCCTTTGATATGCTGTGGGGTATTCCGAGCATTGTGTACGGCGTGTTCGGCTTCACGCTGATGCTGCTGATCGGCATCCGCGCCTCGCTGCTGGCTGGGATCATCACACTGGCCCTGCTCGAACTGCCGATCCTGATCCGCACGCTGGACGAAGTTTTGCATACCGTCCCGCCTGAACTGCCTGAGGTGACGTTTGCTCTCGGCACGACCCGCCTGGAACTTTGCCGTATTCTGCTGCGCCAGACGTTGCCCGGATTGATCACGGCGGTTCTGCTGGCCTTCGGGCGCGGGATCGGGGATGCGGCGGCGGTCTTGTTCACGGCGGGCTATACAGACAGCATGCCCAATTCGCTGCTGCGCCCGGTGGCATCGCTGCCGCTCACGATATTCTTCCAGCTCAGTTCACCTTATCCAGCCGTGCAAAACCGGGCCTATGCCTCCGCCCTGGTCCTGATGGTGCTGGTCCTGGCGATCAGTCTTCTCACCCGCTTCTCCCTGCGCGCCCTGAGCAAGCATGTCGTTCGCTAACACCGAGAGGTTTTTATGGAAAACACGCACCATCTAGCCGTGTGTGATCTGAACGTGTGGTACGGCAAGCAGCACGCCCTGAAAGACGTGAACGTGGATATTCCGCGCCACCATATCACGGTCATCGTCGGGCCATCCGGCTGCGGAAAATCGACGCTGCTCAAAAGCATGAATCGCCTCGTCGAACTGGCCCCTCAGTCCCGCATGAATGGGACGATCACGCTGGATGGCGAGAGCATCTACGGCTCGAATGTGGATGTGACCGAGGTTCGCGCGCGGATCGGCCTGCTGGCGCAAAAACCGTTTCCGCTGCCGATGTCCATTTACAACAATGTCGCCTATGGTCCCCGCATTCATGGGCGGAAGGTTGACTCGATGGATAGGCTGGTGCAGCGCTACCTGGAAGCCGTCGAACTGTGGGATGAGGTCAAAGATCGGCTGAAAGGCCCGGCAACCGGACTTTCCGTAGGGCAGCAGCAGCGGCTCTGTCTGGCGCGCGCCCTGGCAGTCAAGCCGGAAATTCTGCTCTGTGACGAATCAACCTCCTCGCTCGATCCGATCTCAGCGCGGGCCATTGAGCGCCTGTTGACGGCCCTCAAGCAGCAGTATACCGTCGTCATGGTGACACACGATCTGGCCCAGGCGCGCCGCGTCGCTGACTATGTGATTTTTATGTGGCTGGGCGAGGTGGTTGAGCAGGGATTCGCCCCCGATATTTTCGAACATCCGCACGAAGACCGCACCCGCGCCTACCTCGCCCACGAGATTGGGTGAGCGGCTGCTGATCTGCCGCTCACCGTTTTGCTATTGGTCGGCCACGACCGTCTCAACTCGGCGGCCAATGGTGGCAAGAGGGGCAGCTTGCATGCTGTTTCCCAGGACGATGAACACCGTATCCAGGTCATCGCGGTAGAACATCATAGCCGCAAAGCCCGTGATTCCCCCATAGTGTCCATACCCTGCTGTATCAATCATCATGCCGAGGCCGTAAAGACCCTTCACGGGCACGGTCATCATTTTCAGCATGGCGGAATCCTGAAATAACTCCCCTGCAAACAGCGCCCGCGCGAAGAGGATCAGGTCCGGGGCGTTGGAAACGATGCCGCCTGCCGCCCAGGCCACCGATTCATGCACACCGGTGACATCGTAACGGATGTCAAAGGTGTCATAGGAATGAACGAGTCCATCAATGGGATCTTCGGTGCAGTCCATGTAGGTATGCGTCATATGCAGCGGATCGAGAATGCGCTCGCGCAGGACCGTCTCAAATGTTTTCCCGGTTGCCGCCTCGACAATCAGGCCGAGCAGTTCAAAATTGGTGTTGCTGTATTCATACCGCTCGCCAGGAGCAAACACGGCGTCGTGCCCGGCGACATAGTGCGTGATCGCTTCTGTCGGAGTCAGGCCGCACGCGACTTGGGCAACGTCGCCTTCGACCTCTGCCGATGCGATGAGATCATCCATGTAGCTGCCGCTGGTGAGATCGTAGATGCCGGATGTATGGCTGAGCATCTGGCGGATCGTGATCGTGTCGCCATTGGTGATCTGCGCGCCAAGCTCAGGCAGCCATTGGACCAGTGTATCACTGAGGGAGACCGCCCCTTCCTCAACCAACTGCAAGATCAGCGTTGACGTGAATACTTTGCTGACACTGCCGATCCGGAACAGGCCATCCGGAGGCATGGGCGTCTGCGTGCTGAGATCGGAATAGCCGCTGGCCCCGGCAAACTGCTGATCAGGTCCATCCACCCAGACAACCAGGCCGGGCGGGGTTTCTTTGGCGGTATAGTCATCCATGATCGCTTGCAGACTGGTGACAGTCTCCGGCGGATACGATACTGGCCCGCTCTGGGCGCGCAAACTGGTTTGTGGCACCCCGATCAGGAGCAGCGCCACAATCAGGATTGAGAGGATGTTTCGTCTAAACTTCATAATGTCCCCCTATGCAGATACGCGA
The DNA here is from genome assembly GCA_963753545.1 of uncultured Chloroflexia bacterium. Taxonomy (GTDB): domain Bacteria; phylum Chloroflexota; class Anaerolineae; order Aggregatilineales; family Aggregatilineaceae; genus CAVWCQ01. The sequence continues at coordinate 516,030 of CAVWCQ010000008.1, read as the reverse complement.
TACACTTCCATCCTATTATTACGCGTGGACGAGAGGAAAGTTCTGTGGAGCATGGACCGCTGATCGGGCGCGGGCGCTGCGCCGAAGTATTTGCCTGGGGCGAAGACCGGGCAGTAAATTAGCCACGATGCTGCTGTATCTCGGTTATAATCGCGCCCGAATCCATTCCCAGAATAATCCGGCTCATCCGTCTAATTTCTGCGTTCAGGGGATCAAGTGAGACAAAAGATGACCATACAGATTATTCCCTATCAGACTTCCTATTTTGACCGGACCGTGACGTTTATTGCCCACCTGAACAATAACAATGCGCATCATATCGGCTACTTTGGCACCCACCGGGCAGACATTGAACACACCCTCCTGGAACTGACGCCGCCGCTTGTGGAAGGGTTCCGGCTGGCCCTAGATGGCGACACCCTCATCGGCCTTCTTGGGTTAGAAATAGATACTGACTTGGGCCGCGCCTGGTTGTATGGTCCACTCATCGATCATCCTGACTGGCAAACCCTGGCTGACCAGCTCTACAACGAAGTAAGAGCGCTGATCCCACCCTCCATTGGTCAACATGAAATTTTCTGCGAGGCCCACAATCTCAACTGCCAGCAGTTTGCCGAGCGCCATCAATTTCAGCGGATCGGAGAACATATCTTCTTCACGCTGCCTCGTGCTGGACTGGCAGCGATTCGGCCCGCCGTCGCTTGCGACTGGGATCCGCACTTTTCCAGTCAATTTGATAGGTTGCACCAACAGGCATTTCCCCGGACGTACTACACAGCCCAGCAGCTTATCAACAAGCGGAACGAGCACAACCGGTTATTGATAAATACGGTGGATGGTGAACTGCGGGGATATGTGTTTGGCAAGGTCGATCCGGACGCGGGCGAAGGGTATATCGACTTTATTGCCGTCCATGAACACTGCCGCCGCCAGGGAATCGGACATTTGCTGCTTTCGGCTGCCCTTCACTGGATGTTTTCATATCCTGCTATTCACAAAGTAGGACTGACTGTTGGCAAGGCGAACAACGCCGCCGTACGGCTGTACAATTCGGTTGGCTTCGAGCGCGAAAATACGATGTGTGCCTTCCGCACTCTGTTGGAAAGTTCTAACGTAGAACATACGCTTTGACGATACAACCTCGTTGAAACTTTAAGCTTTTTTAGGCCCCGAAAATGATATAATCAGAGCCAGAGATCCGATTACCTGTTCTACATCGCGCCAACCTGATACATACAACTGAAAGCGGTCATCTCCATGCCCGACGAGAAATCTTTTGTGCATTTACATGTCCATACCGAATACAGCCTGCTGGACGGCCTGAGCAACATCAAGCGGCTGGTCAAGCGCGCGGCTGACAACAACATGCCCGCCATAGCGATCACCGATCATGGCACGATGTTCGGCGTGATCGACTTTTACCGGGCCTGTAAAGCGGCGGGTGTTAAGCCGATCATCGGCATGGAAACGTATCTCTCTCGGCGCGGCATGACGGACCGCGATCCCCAGTTCGACACCAAGCCCTATCACCTGCTGCTGCTGGCGAAAAACGAAACGGGCTACAAAAATCTGCTCAAACTGGCGACAGAAGCCCAACTGCACGGCTATTATTACCGCCCTCGCGTCGATCATGAGCTGTTGGCCCGCTATTCCGAAGGGCTGATCTGCACGTCCGGCTGTCTCGCCGCCGAAATTCCACGCTATGTCGAGGACGGGCGCGAACGGGAAGCGCTGGAAAAAATCGGCTGGTATCAGGATACCTTTGGCAAAGACAACTTCTTCCTGGAACTCCAGCACCACGATATCGACATCCTGCACACGCTCAACCGCTGGCTGATCGAAAAGCAGGATTTTGCGGGCGTGCCGCTGATCGCCACCAACGACGTGCATTATATCCGCCCCGAAGACTACGACGCGCACGATACGCTGCTCTGCATCCAGACGGGCAATCTTAAGGTGGATTCGAACCGCCTGAAGATGACCGATCCCAGTTATCACCTGCGCACGCCGGACGAGATGTGGCGGCTCTTTGCCGAGGTTCCCGAAGCGCTGCACAACTCGCTGCGCATCGCGGACATGTGCGATGTCAACCTGGACTCGAAGGGCTATCACCTGCCCGTTTTCCCTGTGCCGGACGGTTACACCGCGCAAACGTATCTCCGCCACCTGTGCGAAAAGGGGTTGGATTGGCGCTATGGCAGCCATGCCAGCGATCCGGCAGTCACGGAGCGGCTTTATTACGAGTTGGACGTGGTTCACAGCATGGGGTTCGACACCTACTTCCTGATCGTGTGGGACCTCTGCGAGTTCGCCCGCCACGCCGATATCTGGTGGAACGTGCGCGGTTCCGGCGCGGGCAGTGTCGCCGCCTACTGTCTGGGGATCACCAGCATCGATCCGCTGAGCAACCGCCTGATCTTCGAGCGGTTCCTCAATCCGGGCCGCGTCTCCATGCCCGATATCGATATGGACTTCCCCGAAGACCGCCGCGCCGAGATGATCCAGTACTGCGCCCAGAAATATGGCGAAGACAAAGTCGCCGCGATCATCACCTTTGGGACGATGGGCAGCAAGGCGGCGATCCGCGACGTGGGCCGCGCCCTGGATATGCCCTTGCCCGAAGTGGACCGCATCGCCCGGCTGATTCCCACCGCCGCCAAGGCGATCAAATTTGAAGATGCGCTGGGCGACGATCCGGAAAAAGCCCTGCCCGAACTAAAAGAGGTTTACGCCAACGACGACACGGCGCACAAGCTGATCGACGTCGCCCGCGCCCTGGAAGGTGTGACGCGCCATGCCAGCACGCACGCGGCGGGGATCATCATCGCGGATAAGTCGCTGGTCGAATACATCCCCCTGCACCGCGTCACCAGCGGCGGCGCTGAAGACGCCCCGGTCAAGATGGTCACGCAGTTCCCGATGGAAACCTGCGAATCCATTGGCCTGCTCAAAGTAGACTTTTTGGGACTGTCCACGCTCACCATCATGCGCACCGCCTGCGAACTGATCGAACGCTATCACGGCATCCATTACGATCTATCGAACATCCCGTACCGCCCGGACCCGGATGATCCGGAACTCTCACGCCGGGTCGATGCCATGTTCAAGATGATTGGCAACGGCGACACCATCGGCGTGTTCCAACTGGAATCGCAGGGCATGCGCCGCATGCTCACCGATATGCGCCCGAAGGAATTTGAAAATATTGTCGCGGCGGTAGCCCTCTATCGCCCCGGCCCGATGGACTACATCCCGACCTATAACAAGCGTCTGCACGGCGACGAAGCCGTCACCTATCTGCATCCTAACCTGGAGCCTATTCTAGATTACACTTACGGAATTATTATCTATCAAGAACAGATACAGCAAATAGCCAATGAGTTGTTCGGCTATTCGCTGGGCGACGCGGATATGATCCGTAAGGCCGTATCCAAAAAGAAAAAGGAAGAACTGCTCAAACACCGCGCCACCTTTGTCGAGCGCGGCCCGGAGAACGGTGTTGATGCGGATGCAGCCAACCGCATCTTTGATGATATCGAGTTCTTCGCACGCTATGGATTCAATCGCTGTTTGCCGGAAGATGTCGAAGTGATTGACGCGGCAACTGGGCGGCTGGTGCGGATTGGTGATCTGGCTAATGGCACGGCGACTATTGAACATACCGTCACCTGCGACATTCCGACTCTGACGTTGCAGTCTGGTCCGGTAACAGCCGTGATGGCGAACGGAGTGAAGCCTGTTTATCGCCTCACCACGCAGCTTGGGCGGCAGATCGAAGCGACGGACAATCATCCCTTCTTTACTTTCGACGGCTGGCGGATGCTGGGCGAACTGAAGGTAGGCGATCAGATCGCCATGCCGCGCCGTATCCCGGTTGAGGGTCGGCGGGAATGGCCCGAAGAAAAAGTCTGTGCCCTTGCCAGTGCCTTGACTGATGGTGCGTATGATTGCCCGCTGTCGCCCGAAGTTTTTGAACTGACAAACGAACAGATCAAGCTTCTGCTCGACGCGGCGCTCGAAAAAACGAATTGTTTCAGAACCAGCTCAGAACAGCTTGCGCGGCAGATTCAACATTTAGCGCTGAGAATAGGTTCTGTATTACGTTTGGAGTTTACCAAGGGGATTATATTCCAACTGTCTCAGACCGTAGGGGTAGGGCTTGCCCTACCCGCGCAAAGGGCGAGGCAAGCCTCGCCCCTACAAGGAAATCCCCAATATGCCGGAACGGAATCGGTGTCAGATGGCGATATCTACTGGGACTGCATTGCCTCCATCGAATACGTAGGCGAAAAACCGACATACGATCTGACCGTGCCCGATACGCATAACTTCGTTGCCAACGATTTTATCGTCCACAACTCGCATGCCGCAGACTACGCCGTGATGACCTGCCAGACGGCGTTCCTCAAATGCCACTACCCGCACGAATACATGACCGCCCTGATGTCCGTCCACCGCGACGACTCCGCCAAGGTCAGCCTGTTCGCGGCGGATTGCAGCCGGATGGGCATCAAAATTCAGCCGCCCGATATCAATGCCAGCGACTCCGACTTTACGATTGAGAAGGATCGCACGGGCGAGCGCTCGATCCGCTTCGGATTGGCGGCGGTGAAAAATGTCGGCCTTGGCCCGGTGGAGCATATTTTGGAATGCCGCACGAGCGGCGGCCCCTTCCGCGATCTGGATGATTTCTGCCGCTGCGTCGATCTGCGCGTCGTGCAGAAGCGCGCCCTGGAATCCCTGATCCGCGTCGGAGCGTTCGACCAGTTCGGCCCGCGCCCGGCAATTCTGGCGGCGCTGGATCGCATGATGAGCTTCTCCGCCGATTATCACAAGGCCAAAGACGTCGGGCAGATGAGTCTCTTTGGCGACGTAGCGGGTGTGGACATGGGCAGCGACAGTCTGCTCAGCCACCTGTCCGACGTGCCCGGATACCTCCCGCCGCGAGCAGCTACGTTGGGAGAAGGAACTCGTCGGGCTGTACGTCACCGATCACCCGCTCAAGATGGTGATGGATCACATCGTAAAAATCAAGAACCTGTACACCAGCACCGATCTCATCGAAGCGGGTGAAGCCGCCAATGGGAAGCAGGTCACGATTGCCGGGCTGGTCGCCGATGTGCGGTCACTGGTCACCAAGAAGGGCGACACGATGGCGATCCTGACCATCGAAGATATCACCGGGACGATCAGCGCCGTGATGTTCCCCCGCACCTGGAACGAACACCGCAGTAAGGTTCAGGTTGATACCGTGTTGATCGTGTACGGCAAGGCGGATACCTCGCGCGGGGATGTGCAGATCATTGTCGACTCGGTTAAGCAAAACTTCGAGGTAGCCGAAGCAGCGGAGCCAGTGCCGGACTTTAACAGCATCAGCTTCCCCTGGATGACCGAGGAACCCACTTCCGGTGAGAGCACATCCAGCCCCTACGACGAGGAAACCGGAGAATATCGCCGGGAGGTCGCCGCCCCCGATCCCGCGCCTGCCGCTGCCGAAGCCGTTATGCCCGCCACCGCCGGAGCCAGTATTCCCAGCGCCCCGCCGATTGAGCCGCCCGCCATCCCGCATCGCGCCTCCTCCGAGGGCCGCCTGCTCACAGAGCGCGAGATGCCCAGTTGGTTGGAAGACGAAGTGGAAAACGGCTGGTCGCCCAAGCCAGATATCAATTATGACGATCAGGGACATATCAAAGAGCCAGACACGAACGGCAACGGCAGCGACGATACTGCCGCCTTCGACGCCGCAGGCCGAACTGTGCCGCCCAAAGCACCCGCCGACCGTCCCCAGTCTTCCCGAAAGCCAGACAAGAAGCTGGATAAGCCCGATGAGCCGGAAGAAGCTCCTCTGCCGCCGCGCCCGCGCCGCCCGCTTCCCAAAGTGCCAGAGACGCCCAAGGAGCCGGGCCGATTGCTGATCCTGGGCATCCCTCGCACGGACGATTCCGCCAGGGATCGGCGCAAGATGTTCCGGCTGCACGGCTTCCTGACGCAGTATCCCGGACACGATCAGTTCTGCTTCCTGATCGAAGGCGGCGGCAAAAACGCGCCCGGATCGACTATCCGAACCATCCGATCCACATCAACGAGGATATCCTCAAGTTCGCGCGCGATCTGCTGGGCGAGGAAAATGTCGTGATCGAAGACTTGGAGTAGGCGTTTTTCGGGGCGGCCCAATCAGTGAGCCGCCCCTTTTGAACAACCACTACTGCACGGCAGGATCATGAAGAGCAGCATCTAATTCCTCAACTGTAGGAGGAAAGATGCTGTACCAATCGAAGTTAAACACGGCTTCTTGCTGCCGGAAATCAAATTCTCCCATGCCGCTGCTTGGTATTCCTGTATTCTTGCCAACAACAATAATTGTTAACGGAGGCAATTCATTTAGTCGACAGTATTTCAAGATGTAGTCAAGGATGGGGCTTAATCCTATTGGACTTCCAAAACACATCAGTTCATCAAGCATACTATAGGTGATGGTTTGGCAATTCTTAGCTCTAGCGGTCAGGACAAGCCATGCCTGTAATGCTCTTGTCGGACGAGTGGAATTATCAGCAAACCGTCTAGCCATCTTTCAATCCCCTTCATTTTCTACAAGCGCAAGTGAAAGTGACCTGAGAAAAAAGTCTGCCCTGATTATATAATAACGCCAAATCGGGATGAGAAGTCTACGGCAAATCCGTATACTTCGTTGCCCTGCCCTTCGACTTCTCCACCGGGTACTTTGCCGCGTTGATCGCCAGCTTTTCCTCGACGGCCTGTACCAGATCGATCTGCGTCTTCTCGCCCAGCAGCAGCAGATAGATCAGCACATCCGCCAGTTCTTCCTTGAGCCGCTGCCGATCCGCGTCGGGCAGATCGTCCTGCCACTGGAAAAGTTCCAGCACTTCCGCCGATTCCAGTGACAGGGAGATTGCCAGACTGCGCGGCGTGTGGAACTGCCGCCAGTCTCGCGCATCGATGAAAGCCAGCACCTTATCCAGTAGCGCTTTCATATCTGAATACCGAATACCGTCCGTACCACGTTCCCAATAATGAACGACAGCAGCGCCACACCCATACTGATCGCCGCCATCTGCACGAATCGGCGGCGGAACGGCAAATCTTTTGCAACCGAAATGTAGTAGTTGAAAAACGCGATAACCAGGATCGCATTGATCAGCGTCCAGATCAGGCAGATCACGTAGTTATTCACGATCAGATAGGGCAGAATCAGGAACAGGACCGTAAACACGTAGGCGATCCCCGTGTAGAGCGCGGACTTAGCCGGATTTTGTTCTTCCGCCCCGGCCTGCGTCGAGAGATATTCCGAAGCTGCCATCGACATCGACGCCGATATCCCGGTGATAAACCCCGCCAGCGCGATCAACTGCGTATCGCGGAAGGCGAAGGTCAGCCCGGCCAGCGCCCCTGTGAGTTCGACCAGGGCATCGTTCAGCCCCAGCACCACCGAGCCGATATACTTCAGGCTCTCCTCATCGATCATGTTGATCAGGTCGTTCTCGTGTATTTCCTCTTCCCTCAGCACCTCGGCAAGTTCCGGGATAGCGGCCTGAATGCTGCTGTAATCACCCTGCGCCGTTTCTTCGCTCTTCTCCATCAGCTTGATCGCGAAGGTCAGGCCCAACAGTTTGGCGATCCAGTAAAAGAGGCGCATCTTGAGGGTATTCGGCTCAATATCGCTCTGCGTGTACTGTTTCCAGGTCTCGTAATGGCGCTGTTCCTGGTTCGCGATCTGGCGCAGCGTCTCGCTGTTGGGCGTGCCCGCCGTCATATCCGCCAGCCGTGAATACATGTGATAGCTGGTGATCTCGTCCTTCTGCACCTTGAGGAGTTGCTGCCGCAGATCAGGACTGATCGTCTGTGTATCCATGAAAGGATTCCTTTCCACGATAAAGACGAGTCTCAACACCTATTGTGCGGAATTCACGCCCGAAAGCCAAATTGTCGGCTTTACGCACCGGAAAGGAATTTACGGTTAGAACGTCCCCAGGTACTTATTCAACTCCCACAGCGTCACTTCCTGGCGATAATCGTCCCATTCGGCCCGCTTGGCGCTGATGAACCGTTCGCAGATATGCGGCGCCGAGCGCATCGCGCACCACCTGATCGCGCTCCAGTTCGTCCAGCGCCGCGTCAAGGGCATCGGGCAGCATCGGCAGTTTGGGGCCGGGCTGGTGATCGAGCAGGTACAGGTTTTCCTCGCTGGCATCGGGCACAGGAAGCTGCCGCCGGATGCCATCCAATCCTGCCGCCAGCATGACCGCCATCGCCAGATAGGGGTTGCAGCTTGGATCGGGGCAGCGCATTTCCAGCCGCGTCCCGTCCAGATTCGGGGAGCGCGGCACGCGGATCAGCGCGGAACGGTTGATGCGCCCCCAACTGATATAGACCGGGGCCTCGTAGCCCGACACCAGCCGCTTATACGAATTGACCAGCGGGGCGAGGATAGCGCACATGCCGCGCGCGTGGGCCAACTGCCCGGCGATGAAGTGCAGCGCGATCTGCGACAGGCCGTATGGGTTGCCGGGATCGGCAAAGGCGTTTGCGCCCTGTCTCGCGAAAAACCAGACTCTGGTGGACGTGCATGCCGCTCCCGCTCACCCCCCGCAGCGGCTTGGGCAGAAACGTCGCGCGCAGGCCGTTCTGCTGGGCGACGATCTTCAGAGCCACGCGGAACGTTACCGCATTATCGGCGGTGGTCAGCGCGTCGGAATAGCGGAAATCGATCTCATGCTGACCGCTGGCGACCTCGGCGTGCATCGTCTCCACTGTAATCCCAAACGCTTCCAGGGTCGTCGTCATTTCGCGCCGCAGCCCGCCGATCAGATCGGTGGGAATCTCGAAATATCCGGCGGTATCGTGCGGCGTCGGCGGGATGATGCCCCCATCCGCGTTCGGTTTGAGCAGGAAAAATTCGAGTTCCGGCCCGGTGTTAAACTGGAATCCCATCTCGGCGGCCTGATCCAGCACGCGGCTGAGTACGGCGCGCGGATCGCCGATAAACGGCTGGCCGTTGGGCGTAAAAACATTGCAGATCAGGCGGGCCGTCGTGTCCTTGCCGGAGAGCCAGGGCAGCACAGCGAATGTGGATGGGTCCGGCATGAGATACATATCGCTCTCCGCCACCCGCGCGAAGCCCTCAACCGATGATCCGTCAAACCAGATACCGTCGCGCAGCGCTTCGGGAAGCTGTTTGGCGGGGATCGTCACGCTCTTGACCGCCCCGACAATATCGGTAAACTGCAAATCGATGAAACGGATTTTCTGTTCCTCAACCGCTGCGATCAGGTCCTCCGCCGATCTATTCTCTGCCATTAACGCGCTGCTCCCTGCCCAAGCAAAGCCAGAATCACGATCACGACAATCAACACCAGGGCGATCATCAGCCCGTGAAAGATATCCGAGTGCCAGAACGACGTAATCGCCGCCGGGGGCGCTTTGTCGAGAATCGCGGTGTCCACTTCGTCCAGGTGATCGAGATCATGGATCAGCGCCAGCGCGTTCGGATAGCGATCAGCCGGGTCGCGCTGCAAACAGCGGGCGATCACCGCCGCTACCTGGGGCGACACGTCGGATCGTTCCTGGTCCAGCCGGGGAACCGCGCCGCGCATCCGCTGAGTCATCACCGCCGCATCGCCGCCCTCGCCAAAGGGAACGTGTCCCGTCAGCAGTTCGTAGAGAATCACACCCAGCGCGTAAATATCCGTCCGCGCATCGCCGCGCTGCCCGTCGATCTGTTCGGGAGCCATATAGTCCGGCGTTCCCGGCGGTTGGCGTCAGGGCGGCATACGTCACGCGCCGCGCCCCGCGTGTCAGGGCGAGGCCAAAATCCAGGATCACGGGCTGTCCCTCGCTGCTGATGATGATATTCTCCGGCTTCAGATCGCGGTGAATCACGCCGTTTTCGTGGATGTAGGCGGCGGCATCGGTTATCTTGCGGATCAGGGCCAGCGCGTCCTCGACGGGCAGCGGAGCCTGCTTGTCGATCATCTGCCGCATCGACTCGCCCTGCACAAATTCCGTGACGAGGTAGGGCGTCCGGTTGTACTGCCCCGATCCCAGCCCGCGCTGGATGGCCGGATGGCTCAACGTGTTGGAGACCTCAAGCTCGCGCTGGAATCGTTCGTACTGCGCCGGATCGCCAATAAACATGCGATTCGGAATTTTCAGCACGACATCTTTCCCGTTCATCAGGTCGTGAGCGTGGTAAATATCGGCCATGCCCCCCTGGGCGATAAACGAGCGAATCACAAAACGGTCAAACTGATCGCCAATTTGCAGCATAAATCCATCCTGTGCACGTCCGGTCAGCCGCCCCCAGTATAGCAGAGATTAGCATTACAAAGAACGCAAAACGCGCGGAGAAGATCTCAAGAAACTATCAAAATGCTACAGACTGTCCGATAAACCCTCTGTGCGCGTGTCAATATCGCCCTGGTAGGTGATCGCGTCGCCCCCCTCCTCGCCGCTGCTAATGCGAATCACGTTTTCGACGGGCAAAATAAAAATCATGCCGTCGCCTTTTTCCCCGGTAAAGGCGGCTGTTTTAATTGCCTGTACGGTGGCCTCGACGTTGCGATCACTCAGAATAATGTTGATCTGCACGCGCGGCAGCAAATCCACCGTGTAGGATGCCGTGCGCCCCTGCACATGGAGTCCGCTGCCCCTCCCGCGCCCCCGGACTTCATGCACGTTCATCCCGACAATACCAATATCGCTCAACGCCTGTTTGACAGCTTCAAATCGTTCGCGGCGGACAATGGCTTCAATCTTCTTGATCATAATCTCCTCAAAAGCGGCATCATGGAAAAAGCAAACTTGCGGCTGCGCTGGTCCGGCAGATCAAGCCGTTTGACATGCACGGCAATCGCTGACAGGTTATCGTCGCTGCCCCGGTTGAGCGCCATATCGATCAAAATCTGGCTGAGATAGCGCGACTCCCCAAACTCGTAGGCCATATGTCCAAACTCGTGATCATCGATCACCGACCAGACGCCGTCGCTGCACAGGATGATCGTATCCCCCTGCTGCACGGTGTAATGTTTGACTTCCGGCTGGATAAAGAGCTGCGCGCCCAGGCAGCGGTTGAGCAGGGAGCGCTGGTCGTGGGTGCGCACTTTGTCCGGCGAGAGCACTTTCATCGCCACCAGATCGCCCACCTTCGTATGGTCGCGTGTCAGACAGGTCGCCTGCTGCCCGCGCACGAGATACACCCGGCTGTCCCCGATATGCGCCACCGTCAGGCTGTTCCCCACCAGATTCGCCGCGCTCAACGTGGTTCCCATGCGCACGCCAACCGACTGCGCTATATGGCACACGGCAAGATTCGCCGCCTGCATGGCCTGGTATAAATTCGCCGACGCTTTGCCGCCCAGCCTGCTGTAGAAGGTGCTAAAAAACGTATCGACGGCCAGACCGCTGGCGATCTCGCCGTAGGAATAACCGCCAATGCCATCGGCAACGGCGTACAAACTGCCCTGCCGCGCCTGCTCCGGTTCAAAAATCCGCAGCGTATCCTGGTTATTATCCAGCATGGAGCCAATGTAGCTCTCCGCCCCTGACGCGATTTCAATCAAACTCATATTTTCCCCTCATTTCTCTCTTGCTTTTCTCCGCGCTCTCCGCGGTGATAATTTTTTCTCTCTGCTTTTCCTTTGCGCTCTTTGCAGTGAGATTGCTTTTCTCTCGTCTTTCTCTCTTGCTTTTCTCCGCGTTCTCCGCGGTGAAATTTTTTCTTCTCTTGTTTTTTCTCTCTTGCTTTTCTTTGCGTTCTTCGCGGTGAAATCTGTTTTTGCCTTTTGTTCTCTCGTCTTTCTCTCTTGCTTTCCTCTGCGCTCTCCGCGCTCTCCGCGGTGAAATTTTTTCTTTCTTATTTTCTCTCTGCTTTTCTTTGCGTTCTTTGCGGTGAAATCTGTTTTTGCCTTTTGTTCTCTCGTCTTTCTCTCTTGTTTTTCTCTGCGCTCTCCGCGTTCTCCGCGGTGAAATTTTTTCTTTTCTCTTTTTGCTTTTCTTTCTCACCACACAGCATCAAGGGGGCGCAGGTCCCATACGCCCCCCATCACGATCCAGCCTCCGCACACGTTTCAATCAGCTCTTAACCGCTTCGACAGACGGAACAATCGCCTTCCCCTTCTGGCGGCTGGAAAAAACGAAGTAACTCACACTCACGGCTAACCACAGCCCTGCCAGCACCAGCGAAAGCACGGTCGCATCGGTGGTGACGCCGCCTGTGGTCAGGCCCAGGATGAAGATCGCCAGCACCATCCCCACATTACAGATCAGTCCTGCCGCCGGGATAATGCCGTGCCGCAGCAGCTTGAACTCTTTGCGCCCGGCGAAGGCGACAAACGTCAGGATGCAGATCAGCGCGTAGAGGATGAACGTGCCCAGATTCGAGGCCAGCGTGATTCCCGTCAGGTAGACCACGTTGCTCTCCCCGCCGAAAATCTTGTGCCCCGCCACGCCGATCACGCCGATGACTGCCGAGACCGCCACCATCACCCACACGCCCATATACGGAGTTGCGTACTTGCCGTGCAGCAGACCCATCACTTCGGGCATTTCTTCGTCCTGCGCCATCGCGAAGCTGATGCGCACGCCCGTATTCATCGCGGCGAGCGTCGTGCCCGAGGATGGCAATCGCCACCGACGAGGCCAGCACGATCATCAGCGCGAACCCGTAGCCGCCCAGCAGCGCGTCGCCAAAGCGGATCGCCATATCGCCAATGGGCGCGCCGGAGACTGCCGCCGCGTTGATGCCGCACGTCGATCCGGTTCCCTTGATGCAGCCTTCCCCCAGCCAGCTTCCCAGGGCGAAATTCGCGGCGAAATACTGGAACAGGTAAGCGAACAGGCCCTGGATCACCAGCGACAAAATCACGCCGCGTGGGATATCGCGCTTGGGGTTTATCGCCTCCGCAGCCAGCGCCGTGGACGACTCGAACCCGACCAGGATCAGGATGGCAATGGTCGACTGGAACAGCATCCCGTCAGGTTGTGCGGCAGGACAATCGAGAAGCCATCTTTATGATACCAGCCGCTGCTCGCCAGGTGATCCGGGTTGTTCAGGCGGTAAACAATCGCCAGGATGCTGAAGATCACCAGGGCAGTAAGCTGGATCACGTTGATGGCGATCGCCATCCGCGTCGAGCCGCTGATGCCCCGCACGGCGATGATCCCGACCAAAATCGAGAACAGGATGGCAATCACGACCTGCCCGAGAATGGGGAGAGTAATATCGAACTGGCCCAATACATAAGTCACCAGGACCGCCATAAAGGCAACCATCACGCCGGGGTAGACCCAGTAGAAAAGATGGGCCGCCCACCCGGTGATAAACTTGATCAGCCGCGCCCAGCGCTGGTGGTGCGGTTCTTCCCGGTCCAGGAACGCTTTTTCGGCAAAATAGTAAGCGCTGCCCGTTCCCGCTTCGGGATAGCGGCGGGCGAGTTCGGCGAAGGCAAACGCCGTCAGAAAGGCGACGATCAGCGCGGCGACAATCCCCGTCCACATATCGGGGGCCGTGCTGTCCCCTTCGAGTCCACATTGGCGGCCTGAAGCTGGTAGGTCATCCACAAAAATGCGCCGGGCGCGATGAGAGCCATCGCATTGACGGTCACCCCGGTGAGGCCGAGCGTCTTTTTCATTCCAGTTGTGGTTGATGCGCTCATCATCTGCTCCCCTTTTTACGCGACACTTTAGGCAACATGCACATTTAAGAATGTAAATCGGGAAACAATTTCTGTATTTATGTTAACTGCCTATGATTTTTCGGGGATTTATTGTGCAGACTGTTTTTCGCAATCAGGCAACTTGCCCAAAAACAGGCGTGGATCGGGCAGAAAAATAGGCATCCTGCCTATTGCGCGGGACAATCCGGCGTAAAGGTGTAAACTAAGCGGGTCTCATTCAGAGGGAATACAGACCATGAAAACGGCAAACGGAACAAACCGCAGCATATCTCAACGTGTGCTTCGCGTCGCCGCAGTTCAAATGGAAAGCAAAGCGGGCGACAAGGCAGCTAACTTCGCCAAAATAGAATTCTTTGTGGAGCAGGCGGCACAGCAGGGCGTCAAGCTGATTGTCTTCCCGGAGTGCTGCATCTCTGGCTATTGGTTCATGCGCCATCTCACCCAACCAGGAGTTGGAAACGCTTGCTGAACCCGTCTTGAGCGGCGAAAGCTCCCAGCGGCTCATCGGGCTTTCACAAAAATACGGCATAAGCATTGGTGCGGGATTGTTCGAGGCAGGCGAGAATGGCGTTTTTTATAACAGCTATGTCGTAGCAATGCCGAACGGCAAGGCGTGTCGCCATCGCAAGCTTCAGGCATTCGAGCATCCTCTGGTCCAGAGCGGCTCGGAATACACGGTCTTTGATCTGCCGGATGGCTTCCGCGCAGGTGTGTTGATCTGCTATGACAATAACATCAATGAGAATGGGCGGATTGCCGCCTTGATGGGGGCCGAGATCATCATTGCGCCCCATCAGACCGGGGGATGCCGCACCAAAGATCCCCATTTGATGGGACTGATTGATCGTCAGGTCTGGGACAACCGGCACACGGATCCTCAGGCCATTGAGAAGGAGTTCGCCGGGGAGAAAGGGCGCGGTTGGCTGATGCGCTGGCTGCCGAGCCGTGCTCATGATAACGGCGTATTCCTGATCTTTTCCAACGGCGTGGGCGTAGATGACGATGAGATACGGACGGGGAATGCCATGATTCTCGACCCGTATGGACGCATCCTGACCGAGATCACGAAGGCTGACGAGGGGATGGCTGTCGCGGACCTCGATGGGTCGCTGCTGGAACATGCCACCGGGCGCATGTGGATCGCCGCTCGCCGCCCTGAATTATATGGCTTATTAACCGAGCGCACAGGCTTAGAGCGCGATACGCATGAATTAAAACTTGAAGAGTGAGCCGTGCGTTGGCTGTCTGGTAGGGGTAGGATATGGCGTTAGCCGCCCTACCCAAAATACGGCGGGCAAGTGGCGGGCAGATCATCCTTGATTCTGAAATTGAATGTTGCCCTAAGTTCCAAATCACCCTGTTTAGGATCGTGGAAAGTTGCCTCAAGATGCCCGTGAATACGTTTATGTCCGGTGGGGGTCTCTTCTAATGTTATTGTGCCTTCGACAAGATTACTTGCATCGAAAGAGTATCTTGGAATATTGCTGACAATAGTGCCAATGATTGCATATTCCCCATCAGGGACCAGAGTAGTATATTCCTGCTTGGCTATATTAACTCGCCGGAGCGGATGAGTTCCAGAAGAAGCGTTGGTAGGCAGAAAAATATTGAGCCAACTTGCTTCGGGGCTGGCGGATATTCCAAGATAGTGACGTTGAGCAGTATCGCAAGGAATAAATAGAGTACGGTCTCCCTTTTCCTCTCCGGTTACAGCTCCCTGGTAGCTCAATATAAAGTTTGATCTGTTGTAATATTCCTCTGCCAAAACGATCAGTAAGCATAACAAAATGCCAATGACTATCGGCAAAAACAACCCGGCTACTGCGAGGCAGCAATTGCGTGCTCCTGACGCTTTCACCCCTACTCCCCGTTCAGAATCCTCACAATGATCTGCTCCGCCAGATCAGGGCGGTTGGCGTAGTCATGGGCGTAGATGGCCCGCACCCAGCGCGCCGCCTCAACCGGATCCGGCTGTTCGGGCGAATGGCACAGGGGAATCCACATCAGCCAGAGGGGGACCGTTCCCTGCCCTGCCGGGTTCGGCATGCAGTAGTGTTGGTTAGCGACTCTCACCATCTGCGCGCCCAACCGTTCATAAAAGCGTATGCGGCGGCTGCATTCACTGGATGCATCGTCCAGGTTGGCGGGTTCAACCTCCCAGAGCAGCGCGTCAGCATCACACGAGCGGAGCAGTTCCTCCGCCATATAGCGCAGCAGGCCGCTGCCGATTCCCTGGTTTTGATAGCGCTGCGCCACTGCCATATAGGGCAGAAAGATCAGCCGCGAACCGGGCAGCCAGTGGACCAGAGCAAACGCGCTGATTTCGCCATCGTCGTGGCGGGAGATCACCAGCGTATTGAGTCCTTCCCGCACCGCGCTTACGATAGCGGGAAACGGCGCTAACTCGGCGGGCGGGAAGCTGGAACGGTAGATCGGCTCGATCTGGCGCAGATCGTCCGAGTTAGGATCGGGTAGCACTTCATAATGTGCGGGCATGCGGGCTGGTCCTCCCTGCTTATTGGCGATAACCGCGTTAGCCGCGTTAGCCACGAAAGCCAGCCCGCTATTCTACCGCAAAATTACCACACCGTTGTGATCTGGATCCTGGATCAGCGCGCCCACCCGGCTGTCTGTCTCTTGCTGCTCCTGCACATCCAGGCAGGCTTCCCGTGCCCGGTTGATGATCTGGTGCCAGACGTCATCATCCGGGACGTCAACGGCAAACGCAATCAGCCCCACCGCGTCCTCCGGCGGAGGTGGTGCGCCGCGTCCAGCCCAGATGTTCACGCCGAGATGGTGATGATAGCCGCCCGCCGCCAGAAACAGCGCGCCAGGATAAGATCGCTGCGTTACGTCCAGGCCGAGCAGCCCATGATAAAACGTCTCGGCCCGCGCCAGATCGGAGACATGCAGATGCACATGGCCGATCACGGTTCGCGGATCAAGCCCGGGCCAGCCCTCCGCTGGTGATATCGTCCCCAGCAGTCCGGCAGCGTCCAGCGGATCGGTCACCATCGCCACCTGTCCGTCCGACCAGCGCCATTCCGAGCGGGGGCGATCCCGGTACAGTTCCAGGCCGTTGCCGTCGGGATCAGCCAGGTACAGCGCCTCACTGACGCCGTGATCCGCGCCACCCTGCACAGGCCAGCCGCTCTCCGCGATGCGCCGGATGAGGTGAGCCAATGCGAACTCGATCGGGCAGCAAAACCGCGACATGGTAAAGGCCTGTCGAGCGCGGCGGCTTAGCGCGAGCGCCGGGTTGTTCGGTCAGGATCAGCAGCGCAGGCGGCTGCCCCGTGGCTGAGAGTGTCACCGTTGAGCCAATTTGCTGAAGGGTCTGGAATCCGAGTAGATCGCGGTAGAACGAGAGTGCGCGGTCCAGGTTCGCCACGCGCAGATGGATAGAACGGATATGCGTTGAATCCGGTAGACGGAACGGTTTAGACATAGGCGCGCCTCCTCTTACTCACTACTTCGAGTTTAGCAGAATCACGGGGTTACTTGACTCTCTCATTGAATCCAATTATAATCAACTCAAGTTTATTGAATTCAATATAGGTGCAGCCAATGAAACGCAAGCACAAATTCTGGGCCGAATTTGGCCCCGGCGAACGCCCCCACGGACCCCCCGGTCCTCATGGGCCGTTTGGACCACACAGTGGACCACCACCCGGCAATCCGCCGCCCGGCAATGTGCCGCCCGGTCCCCACGAGTGGCGAATCATGTTCGAGGGCATGTTCGGGCAGCCTATCGAAAAACACTGGATGTTCGGCGGGCGGCGCTTTAAACCCTGGCAGGACGGCGAGGTGTTTTTTAACCCCTTCGTGGCGATGGTCCTTACGAAAGGCGGCGGGCTGCTGACGATCTATGTCCTGCACCTGCTGAGCGAGGGGCCGCGTTACGGCAACGAACTGATGGGCCTCATCACGGAGCGCACGGGCGGCAGTTGGGACTCGAACCCCGGCGCGATCTATCCCCTGCTCAACGACCTGGAAGAACAGAAGCTGGTCACAGGCGAATGGGAAGATCCGGATCGCCGCACCGTCCGCCGCTACCAGATCACGGATGCCGGGCGGGAAGAATTGGACCGCCTGAAAGCCGTGATGCGCCCCAAACTGCGCGAAGCGCTGGAGGTGCTCAAGGATATGCTGGAAGATATCGAGGAGGAGACTGAGGATGAGTGAGAAAGTGCTGTTTGAGCTGCGCGTCAGCGACGATGAGAACGGGAGACATACCACCGTCACAGAATCGGAGGAATGGAAGGCTTACCAGCAGGACCGCGCCTCGTCCCCTCCCTGCCCGCCGCTGCCGCGTTTGATGGGCAAACTGATCCGCCACCGCATTCGCCGCGCCGAAGACGATCTGCGCGATGCGGTGGATTCTCTGCAAGCGATTTACGACGATCTGTATGGGCGTGCTTCCGTTGAAGACGCCAGTTAATGAGGAGATATAACATGGACGAAAAAGTAATCCGCGAATTTCGCATCATCGAGACCGAAGACGGTTTCCGCATTGAGATCAAGGGCGATAAGGATCAGCTTCGCGACTTCGTGATGAACCTCGATCCACGCGGCTGGATGCACGGCCAATTCCCCTTTGGTGGACCGCGCGGCCCGTTTGGTCCCGGACATCACGGCAAGCACGGCAGACACGGCAAGCCAGGGTTTGGCCCGTTTGGCGCATTCTTTAGCGGCTGGGGATGGGAAGACGACGAAGACGAACCCGACAAGCCGAAGCGCGAATTATCCGAAGACCGCGCCTAACCCCAACCCGTAGGGGCGCTGCGGCTTAGCGGCTTCGCCGCACGCAATGCAGCGCCCTATTCGTGTCAATTTAAGCCGCCAAATGCACCGAGAGGGCATCTTCTTACCCTCTCCAGCGAAGTCTGGAGAGGGTCGGCTGAACATGTTTTTCCGTTCAGGCGGGGTGAGGTCTACGCCCCTCTTCGTGTCAATTCAGGCCATCCCCTCGCCAACTTGATTTGTCTCGTTCCTCAGTCAGACTCCTCATCCATGAGCCGCTGGACAGCGCGGTTCGGCAGCGCGAAAAAAACAGCCATCGCCACGTTCAGACCCAGGCTTAACCAGGGACTGAGGAAAGCCAGCAGCAGGGCGACCAGATACATAACTGGCCCAGCGGCGTACTGCCGCGAAATAAAGGCGACCAGGGCCGGATCGGTTTTGGCATTGAACAGTCGGTTTTTGTGGGCCGCATAGCGCCATAGCAGGTTAAAGAACACGGCGATCACCAGGAACCAGCCGTTATAAACCATAACAGCGGTCAGCCGCTCGTCGTGGCGAATATATTCGGCAACAAGCGCCGTTGGGAAGGGGACAAGCGTCACGCCCAGCAGCAGCAAACCGTTGAACAGCAGGAGATTGTTATCGATCCGCCGGATGGCGGTAAACAGGCGGTGATGGTTGATCCACATGACGAGGATAAACAGGAAGCTTGCCACAAAGGACAGGTAATTGGGCCACTGTTTCGCCAGTGCCGAGAGCAGCCCGCTTTCGACGCGAGGAACCTTGATATCGAGCACCAGCAGCGTGATGGCAATCGCAAACACCCCGTCGCTGAATGCTTCGACGCGGGCCGTTTCCTTTTCCGTCTCGCTCATATAAACGCTCCCCATTAACAACAAGGGCGACCCAATTGGGCCACCCTATTTGCATCACTTTAGCCCCCGAACTTGTTCGGGCAGAGATTAATACGGCAAATTCCCGCCCTTGTCGCGGCGCTCCCGGCTGCGGCGGATAATATCCTCAACTCTGTTTTCCATATCCGATGGGACCTCGGACGGCGGAGGGGCAGGCTGTGAGCGTGGCTGAACGCGTGGTTGAACGCGCGATTGGGATGTGCGCTGCTGGACAGGCTGCGTATACTGGTCCGCGCCCGGCAGTGGCTGATCTCGCGGGTCTTGAATTTGGCGCGAACGGGGCTGCTGGGCGGCGCGCTGTCCCGGCGAAGCATAATATCCCGTGCTGCGGTCCTCCTGAATTTGGCGTGGAATGACCGATCGCTGCTGGACCACCGGATCGACGGCGGCCCGACCCCTGGCACTCGAACGACTCCGCGCGCCCGCGTCCGGTGCAGTCAGCGTGGGAATCTGCATCATACGGAAAACCACCGCCAGACCCATCGATATCAGAGTGATGCCCAGGTAAACCAACGGGCTGACCACAATATGTTCCCCGGTCACGGTGTCGATAAATTCGCTGACAATTTCCACGACGCTGAAGACAGCCATCCACACCCCGGCAATCCAGATCATCATCGAGGTTTGCCAGCCGCGGCTGCGCTGGTAGATGGCCGACGTGAGCAGGATAATGCTCAGAATCATCAGGACTAGCCAGACAGGGGGCGAGAAAATCAGCACGAACCCCAGCCAGATCACGACTGTTGCCCAGGTCAGTGCCTCTACACTCCGCTCAAGATTAGATTTCACGTTTGTTTTCTCCTTGCCATACGCACACGAATTTATGTCCGTGATCACATCGGGGTTAAGCAGTACCTCAATTATCCTGTGTATAGCGAGGCATGGCAAGCGGTTCGCGTTGACTTTGGGCACAACTCAACCGATAATGGCAGAATCAATAGTGTGATCTCATGATTGAGCCAAAAGGAATTTTTGATATGGAATCATCGCGCAGACCGCTTCGCCGTCAGGAGTTGCTCACCTGGAATGATGTGGACAAATTAGTAGATGTGCTTTTGCCGCAGTTGCGCTCGGCAGGATCATTTGACGCAATGGTCATGATTACGCGCGGCGGCGTGGTTCCCGGCGGTCTGCTCAGCGAAGCGTTGGATATCATAAGTGTGCTTACCGCAGCCGTTGACTTCCCTCACGATCCGGCCATTGGTGAAAAAGCCCGCCTGCTGGTCTGGCCCTCTTTTTTGCAATTCCCCGAAAACGACCTGATCCTCGGCAAACGAATATTGATTGTCGATGATGTATGGGGCAGCGGGCGCACAAGCACTGCTGTCAAGAGCCGCTGTTCGTCAGCGGGCGGCACAGGATTTACCTGCGTCTTCCACTTTAACCCGTACCGCTCCCTGTTCAGCCGCGCCGAACCCGACTTTTACGGGGCCGTCACCGATGCCTTTATTGTCTATCCCTGGGAGATCAATCGCGGGCTGAAAGCCATTCCCGCCGACGCACCCGGCGGGAGCAACTAGCCGTTCGCGTTGGCCCCTTGCGCGTAGGGGAGCAGAGATATGGGGGGGAAAACACCATGATCATCTGCCTGGGCATTTGGTTTGGCCCACTGATTATCGGCTTGCTGCTGATCATGACAGGCATGAATCAGATCGGCACTGCATGGATAAGGCGCAAGCCTCGCAAAGCACTCATCACCGAAAATGGGGCTGTCCTGTCTGCCGCTCCTGCTCCTATGCGTGATCGATATTTTGACCCTTTTGGCGATTCTGAATTGATCGGTGTTTGTCTTTCAATTTACGGCGCTGTTGGGCTGATGATTATCACCGAAGGCGCACAGCAGCTCAAACATGCATGGCATCACATCGAGAAACGAAATTTCACGGTTGCCCAAAATATGCCCTTGCCCTGGGGGTGATACTGGCTTTGCGGTTAGCTGGCAGCCATCGGGATAACTGGGATTTTGATTTTCTGCGCTTCTGGGGCCCAACAGTCTTTGCCTTCCTGCTCATCATCGCGGCCATCACGCAGCTAGTCGATGCGTGGCAAAATGCCAGAAATCGAGCCGCAATTGTTCTCGGAATTGGTATCGTCCTGATTGCCCTGTCGATTCCCTGGCTCATCTGGATCAATTACCGTTGGGATGGTTGGCAATTTAATGTCATGCACTTTTACGCGCCCACCCGTCTTCGGGCTGCTGCTGGTCTTCTCTGGGCTGCATTTTCCCCATTCCCGAGGGCAACCAGGAGCCTCCCAGAATACTGATGACCCTGGCAGGCGTCCTCGTGACGCTCCTTTCGCTGTTCTGGGTGCATCTCATTTTCACGGTTCTGTCCGATTGATAGGAGCGGTAATGATGAATGTTCTCTGCTGTGCCTGCCTCCTACCACTAACCTGCGCCCCCACACTCTTTGCCTTCTTTCTAATCCTTCTCGGCGTCGCTGATCAGATCGGCACATGGCAGGACATGAAAAGTCGAGAAGTCCTTATTGCGGAGATCGGCATCATCCTGATCACACTCTCGCTGCTGTGGATGTTCATGGCAATCAGTTGGTACCAGGAATTGGGCTATTTCCGTTTTTTTGCCCCATCGCGTGTGGGGTTAGTCGTGACAACAATCGGCCTCATTCGGATGCAGCGCGATTTAAATCTGGCAGGATATAGCCTGGCTTATCTCGGAATTGTGCTATTCCTGTTCTCCTTCTTGTGGATAGGTGGGCTGATCCCGTATTTTTCTCAGCCGTTTGACTAACTTCTCCAACCTGTAAACCCTGTGCATAATATTTTTGAGGCTTTGTTTTTCCCTTCCCCCCGCGAAGCTGTGGGGGAAGCAGGTGCAGCCGGGATGAGGGCCTGCTCGCGATCCATAACGTTGCTTTCATTCCATCAAGGTTGTTGCCTTGCTTTTGTGGTGCTATTTTGGCTTGCACGATCAGCCTTGTATGTAAACCTCCTCCTTGCCCAAATGGACAAAACTGGGTAAAGTTTTCCCATTCTCACCGCACGGAGCGTCTCTGTACACTGTGTAGTCGTTAACTCCGGTCGCTTATCGGGCAGTCGCTCAGACTGCGTATGTTGATTTCAGCGTCTAATCTGCACAGGTTAACCTCGAAAGGCTCTTTGCATGTTTCCTCCTATCTTTACCAGCGCGCGCCTCCGCTTAGCTGCGCCTTGTCCTGCCGACGCCGATATCTTTGCCCAGTGGTCGCAGGATGCTGACTATCTGCGCTTGCTCGATGATGATCCCATCGCGCCCCAATCGCCCGCCGCGTTCAACTTTTCGGGCACAACTCCTGATCCCAACAGCGCCTATCTCCATATCCGCACCCTGGACACCGATCAACTGATCGGCTTTGTCGCGCTGTTCAACATCAAGTGGCGCAACCAGTCGGCTGAAATGGCCATCGGCATTGGCGATCCTACGCTGCGCGGCCTGGGCTATGGGCACGAGGCGCTTGATCTGCTGCTCGCTTATGCCTTCCACGAACTGGCCCTCTACCGCGTCGGCCTGACCGTCATGGACTACAACGTCGCCGCCATCCATGCTTATGAGCGCGTCGGCTTCGTGCGCGAAGGGGTGCAGCGAGGCGCAATCTGGCGTGCAGGCAAGCGCTATGATCTGGTTTGTTATGGCATTCTGCGCGACGAGTGGCTCGCCCGGCAGAACGTTTAGGCTATCATCGAGCGGTTAAGTCTTTGGTTCTTTATGATGGAGGATGCGTATGTGGATTGATTGCGGTGTCTTTTTCGGACCAGTTCTCGTTTCCCTCGCTTTGATTATTGGAGGGCTTTCCAGCGTAATTGTTGACTGGAGCGATCTGAAGGCTCGAAAAGTCATTGTTGCTGAGATCGGTATCGTCTTGCTTGCGCTCGGGTTCGCGTGGATGTACATCCAGTTTTTTCGGTACCAGGACACAGAATATCTCCATCTTTTTGTCCCTGCGCTCATCGGATTAGCAGTCACCGTCGTGGGCATCCTTCCCCTGAGACACGACCCGAATTTTGTCGGAGCTGACTACGCTTATTCGGGAGTCGCCCTCTATGTTGGCTCACTACTATGGATAGTCTGGGTGATCGAATCCTTCACGTAACTACGACGCTTCTTTGAGAACACCAACCGTTGCAGCCATCTTCTGGGAGCGTGGATTTACCGCCCTTTTTCCTCACATCCGCCTATTGACATAACAGAACATTAGTTCTATAATCATAGTTGGTGCGATCTCATCTTTCGCTTCTTCTTGTTCTCTTGTACTTACTCTGTTTTTCTTTGCGAGTCCGCGAAATTCAAAGGAATAAACGGATTTTTTCCCCTCTCCAGCGCAGACTGGAGAGGGGAAGCTGAGCGCGGCTTTTTGCGCTCAGCCGGGGTGAGGTGGGCGCTCGCGATTCACAACGCTCATGAGCACTCTAAAGACTTTCACTGGTTCACTTTTGCGTGTTTTGCGGTACGATTTGTTTTTGCTTTTGGGGCCAGAGCCAAAGTTTGTAAACGGTTAGCACACCCCCTCAAAAAAATATGTGCGCCGGATCGCCACGAGAAGAAACAGGCCCAAAGTGATCAACTAGCCCAATTTCTTCTCGTGACAGCACCTTACCAAACAGGCCAAGTTTTATCAAAATGACCGTTAAATTCATCTTTTTCCGGCCTTATTGATCAATTTCTGGCTCTAAATGAAATTTTTCGAAGCTGTTGTTGGAACTTCGCGCATCCGTACCTGGGGCCCGGCTTTGGTTCGTGTCAGCGCTTTTTAAAGAGGCTTATTCCTGTAATACCCCTCTCCGAAAACGGGCATTTTTTGAAGGTAGATAGAGGGTTAGGAAACGGTTAGTCGTGAAACCGAAAAAGGGGGGGTAGCAAGATCGTCCCGTCGTAGAAGTGATCAACTAATTTTTTTGAAAAGTTTGCTAGTGAATGGCTAACATGACATTTTTTAGAGTTTTCAGCGGTTAAACGGCGGCGTCTTGGTCCGCCAGAGGGCCATCACCTGATCGACCGCTTCCCACGCTTTGCGGCGCACATCGGGCGGATAGTTGAACAACGCGGCATGGGCAACAAATTCGTCCTCGTCCAGCAGTTCGGTGTGCCCGTCCGGCCAGATGCGGATATCCAGGTCGAGGTCCACGAAGCCGATCACGCCCTCCCCCACCGTCGGCGGCAGTCCGATATTGCAGTAAAAATGGCGGAACCCTCCGCTGTGGTCGAAGTTGAGGTAGACGTTGTACCAGCGGCCCGTCCAGAAGACCATCTCCGAGGGGCGGCTGATCGGTTCGGCAAAGCCGCGCGTCAGGTGGTTCAGGGTTCCCCCGACCTGCGTGCGAAAGCGCAGCCAGCCGTCCGTCTTTTCCAGCAGATAGGCGGGCAGGGTATAGTGCAGGCTGTTGTTATATTTGTAGGCTTCGATGCGCCACAGGGGTAAACTGCTCTCTGCCAACGCCGGGTTTCCTCATGGGCGTATGGCGATACGCCCCTACCAATCTGGACAAAACAAAAAGACACGCCGGGCGTGTCTTCGGGCAGAGCACCAGGCAACTATCACCCGGCACGAGATAAGCGCCGCCATAATCTGTGCCTGGCGCAAGCTTATGTGGTTGGCACGCCAAACACAATGCGCCGCTTACTCTTCCATTTCCTCATCTTCACCGCCACCAGCGCCACGCCGGCGATAACGGTAGGTGATGCGACCGCGTGCCAGGTCGTAAGGCGTCAGTTCTACCCGAACCCGATCCCCCAGCAGAATACGGATATAATACTTCCGCATTTTGCCAGAAAGGTATGCCAGGACCCTGTGCCCGTTTTCCAGTTGGACCATAAACTGGGTATTAGGCAGGGCCTCGACAACAGTCCCTTCCATCTCCAGCTTTTCTTCACCGCGTTTTGCCATAGATTTCCTATCTGTGCTTTCGCGCATCGATTGCGCGGGGCGTGGAAACCCACGCCCGCGCGTTGTTTTGTTTAGACAGACTAGAATCCGACCTTGCGCTGCTTACGACGGGCGCGGCGGACCGCCTTTTTCTTCTGGATGCGGCGCAGTTCGCTCTTCGAGACGTACCACCGCTTGCGGCGGACAGTGCTCAAAATGCCGTCTTTCGCAACCTGCTTGCGGAACCGCTTGAGCAGTTGCTCCTGCAATTCGCCAGACTGAAGTTCCACATGGGCCATGCCGTTTCACCACCCTTCTTTTTTGAGATTTTCGTTTCTTCGGAAGCCGTTCAAAAAGAAGGGCAGGTCAAACGAACCTGCCCATCCATGATTTCGCGTCAGTCAGAAGCTATTCCGCAATCGGCTCTTCCTCGGCAACCGGTTCAATCACTTCGGATTGTACCGCGTCTGCCGGGATTTCGCTAGCCTCAACTTCGCCCTTCGTGCCGTCGAGGTCACGAATGCTCAGGCCGAGGCGCTGGCGGCTGGGTTCGATGCTGATGATACGGGCCGTGATGCGCTGGCCTTCGTGCAGGAACATCGATGGATCTTCGGGGGCCGGTTCAGAAATCTGGCTGGCGTGCAGCAGGGCTTCGATGCCCGGATCGAGGCTGACAAACGCCCCGAACTGCGTCACGCGGCTGATCGTTCCATCGACCAACTGCCCGACATGGTACAGTTCATCGACCTGCGACCAGGGATTGGGCTGGAGCCGCTTGAGCGACAGGCCGATGCGGCGGCCTTCCTGGTCCAGACGGAGCACGTACACGTCAATCTGATCGCCGACGCTCAGCAGTTCACGCGGGTGCTTCACGCGGTGCCAGGCCAGTTCACTGATGTGGATGAGTCCGTCAGCTCCGCCGAGATCAACAAACGCGCCGAAGTCTCGCAGGCCGGAAACAACGCCCTTGCGTACTTCGCCTTCCTTGAGACTTTCGAGGAGAGCGTCCTTGCTGGCGTCACGGATTTCACGCTGAGCTTCGCGCTGGCTGAGCACCAGACGGCGGCGGCGGCGGTTGACTTCGATCACCTTGACCGAAATCGGCTTGCCGACCATCGCTGCCAGATAGTCCTTGCGTTCTTCTTCATTCAGACCACGCGGGAGATCAATCACATGGCTGGCCGGAATGAAACCGCGCAGGTTACCGAAGGGGACAATCAGGCCGCCGCGATTGGCGTCCGCAACACGTCCCTCATAGATGTCCTCGGTGTTCATCATCTCTTCGGCCTTGATCCAGTCTTCGTTCTGCTTGGCCTGAGCAACGGAGACGATCATGTTCCCTTCGTCGTCTTCGGTGCGGACGATCATCACCGCGATATCGTCCCCAACCGAGGGCAGCGCGTCGCCGAGCCGCTCCAGGTCGTTACGGGGAACGACACCATCACGCTTCATTCCCAGGTCTACCAGCATGCCCATGCTGTCGATGGACAAAACCGACACCCGTCACAATGTCACCACGCACGGGCTGTTCTACCGCGAAGGATTCCTCCAAAAGCGTGAGGAAGTCCATCTCCGCTTCTGCCGCCGAGCCATTCGTTGATTGAGTTACGTCTACCATGATCTTTTCTAATTCCCCCCAGGGGTCGGATTTTTTGGACACTTCTTTGAAACAAAAAACCGGCATAGATCCCATACGGGAGCCGGTGATTTATTTACAAACAGATGAACGCGCAGCGGTCAGGCTGATCTATAACATGCCTTTGAGAAACCAAGCGATTACAACGCGCAGCGCGCCCTCCTTTTTAGTGTCGGAAGGCATTATAGCCAGCCGAGAGAGCTTTGTCAAACCGTTTGGGAACTTTGGCACAAAAATGTTCCCGGTGAGATATCCATTCGGCAATCATGGAAGATGCTCCGGGCACGGACTGGCGTAATATGCTGTTTATTTGATCGATATTGTAAAATTTCTGAACAGACAACTGCTTCAGGGGTCAACGATGCTGTTTTTACTGCGGACACTCGCCTTGCTGTTGGGCTTACAAGTGCTGGTCATTAGCCTGGCCGTGCAGCCCCGCACCGCCACTCCCCCACCCAGCCCCTGGATTATCTTTGTTTCCGACCGCAGCGGATCGATGCAGATCTACCGCATGCGCTTTGACGGGTCCAACCCGCAGCAGCTTACCTCCTCTGCCGGAGACAATTGGATGCCGCGCTGGTCAGCGAATGGCAAATGGATCCTGTTCATGTCGTCCCGTGCCGGGAGCAGCAAAATCTACCGGATCCGCGCCAATGGGACCGCCGAGCAGATCATCACGGATGGGCTGTGGGATACCGATCCGCAGTGGTCGCCCGACAGCAAATGGGTGCTGTTTACCTCTTTCCGTAGCGGAAGCAAAGACATTTACCGGATGCGCCCGGACGGAACCGAACAGCAGCAGTTGACATTCAGCGACGCGACCGATCAATCCCCATCCTGGTCGCCCGATGGCAGCCAGATCGTCTTTGTGACCAAACGGACAGGCAGCAGCGAAATTTTCTCGATGCGTGCCGACGGTTCCGACCAGCAATTCCTGGCGATCACCAGCCTGTGGGATGCCTCCCCCCAGTGGTCGCCCGACGGGCAGTGGATTGCCTATGCCACCCGCCTGAACGGGAATGTTGAAATCTACCGGATATCCAGCAGCGGGAACGGTGAGCAGCGTCTGACCAGTCAAATGGGGCGGGATCAACGTCCGCTGTGGTCCCCCGATGGTCAGTGGCTTTTATTCCTGTCCACTGACAAAGGCAATTCAGACGTGTATCGCATGCGGCCCGACGGCACAGGCCAGCAGCAGTTGACGAGCCGCATGGGAGACAATTGGGATCCCGAATGGTCGCCCGATGGGAAGTGGGTTCTGTTTGTCTCGAACCGCAAAGGGGACAAAGACGTGTACCGGATGCACTCCGATGGCAGCGGCCAACAAAATCTCAGCATGAGTGCGCGGGACGACTGGATGGCGCGGTGGTCGCCGCCCGTTCAACGCCATTGGCGCTCCTGGCCCATCCTGCTTAGCAGTCTGGCCCTGCTTGCTATAAGCCTGCTTCCCTGGCCCAGATTGCCAGACAAACAGTAACCTAAAAAGTTCCCCAGCGCAGCATGTAAGTCTATAGAATCTGTTGAACGCACGTTGTTCCAGAGGATTCGGACTCATGTCTTTACTTCTGCGGATGCTGGCCGGAGCGCTCGGCCTGCTGATGCTCACCACAACGGCTGTTGTTCACCTGTTCACACGGTCTGACCACCCTCCTGGCCCGTGGATCGTCTTTGTCTCGTCAAACGATGGCAATCACGAAATCTACCGGACACGCTGGGATGGCGCTCATCTTCAGAATCTCACCAGCAATTGGGGCGAAGACTTGCAGCCGCAGTGGTCGCCCGATGGCCGCTGGATCGTCTTTATGTCATCGCGTGATGGCAACTACGAAATCTATCGCATGCGCGCCGACGGGTCTGGCCCGCAGCGCCTGACCGTCCATCCCAGCCGGGACGAACACCCGATATGGTCGCCCGACGGCCAATGGATTGTGTTCAAAAGCTACCGGGACGGCAATGGCGATCTATACCGGATGCACCCCAATGGGACGCAACTGCAAAATCTCACAGCCAGCCCGGACGAAGATACCCAGCCGCAGTGGTCGCCGGATGGGCAGTGGATCGCTTTTACGTCGAACCGGGATGGCAATCACAATATTTACCGGATGCGCGCCGACGGATCGGACCAGCAGCAGCTTACCAATGAGCCGCGGTGGGATGAAAACCCCCAATGGTCGCCTGACGGACAGTGGATTGTCTTTACCTCCAACCGCGACGATCACTATCGCGACGGCAGATATGACTACTCCCTCTACCGGATGCGCGCCGACGGGACGGATCAGGCGGCACTGGTCCAGGAGTTGGGCTGGAATTTCGCGCCGCAGTGGTCGCCCGACGGACAGTGGATTGTCTTTATGTCGAACCGCAACGGGCATTACGCCGTGTACCGCGTGACACCCGACGGAAAAGCGGAGGAGCAGTTGACACTTCGCCGGGCAGACGACGCGATCCCGCGCTGGTCGCCCGACGGCAAGTGGATCCTGTTTATGTCGAACCGCAGCCGGAGCTTTGAGGTCTACCGGATGCGCGCCGATGGCAGTGAGCAGGAGCGCCTGATCGGGGGAAACACGCTCTCGCCGCAGTGGTCACCCTCGCTCCAGCGGCACTGGCATCCCTGGCATAACGCGATAGCCGGAACGATCCTGTTGAGTGCGGCCCTGCTGCCCGGCACGGCAGTGCAGCCCTGGCGCAGATCGGCGCTTTAGATCAGACAGGCGGGCTCAACCATTGCCATGCGTACGGGAGGAACTGTGGTCCAATTTTTACGGCTGGTCGCGGGACTGGCTGGATCGCTGCTGCTGGTGACCAGCGCCGCGCTGTGGCTGCAAACGGATCAGGACGGCACGCCGCCCAGCGCCTGGATCGTGTTCGTGTCGGAGCAGAACGGCAGCGCGGACGTGATGCGGATGCGGCCTGATGGCACGGTCCAGCAGCGGGTTACGGCGGGACCGGGCAGCGATTCGAATCCGCAATGGTCGCCCGACGGGCAATGGATCGCCTTCCTCTCTTATCATCCCGACGCGCTGACGACGGATATCTACCGCGTGCGGCTCAATGGTACAGGCGAGGAGCGGCTCACGACTAACGCCGCCGTGCTGCGAACACCCTCCTGGTCGCCCGACGGCCAGTGGATTGCCTTCGAGGCGGCAGGCGACAATCGCGATAATTATGAGGTCTGCCGCATGCGCGCTAACGGGACTGACAAGCGGTGCCTGACCAGCAGTCCGGGCTGGGATGGCATGCCCAGTTGGTCACCGGACGGCCAACGGATCGCTTTTTTGTCCGAACGAGAGGGCAGCGCGGCTCTCTACCGCATGCGCGCCAACGGAACCGATCAGCAGCGACTGAGCGATCCGGCGTTACCGCTGGCACGGGACTTTCCCCAGTGGTCGCCAGACGGGCAGCACCTCACCTTCGTCTCCTCTCCTGATGAGTTCAACAACCAGATGAACATCTACGAGACAGATGGAAGCAGCCAGCAGCCTATCACCAGTGGCCACGGCTGGCACATTGGGCCGAAGTGGTCACCCGATGGGCAGTGGATTCTGTTTGAATACTGCCTGGACCCCAATGGCGAAGCGCAGCTCTATGCCCTCTATCGGATGCGCATCGATGGCACAGGCCTTAAGCGGCTGACCACGACGGACGTCTGGGGCGCGCAGTGGTCACCGGACGGGCAGTGGATTGCCTTCACATCACGCCGCCACGGGAACTACGAAGTGTACCGCATGCGTGCCGATGGATCGGACCAGCAGCGCCTGACGGTTCGCCCCGGCCCCGATTACGATCCGCAGTGGTCGCCCCCTCTCCGGCGGCAGTGGCGGCCCTGGCGGCTGGCGCTGGCTGGGTTCCTGCTGGCTGGAACGGCGCTCCTCTCTCCCCGCTATTCTGTGTGGGTGAGAGGTCACCCCAGGAATCAAAACAGCCACCCGCCCACGATCACCGGGTAGCTGGCAATGAATAAGACTATGACGCGAGACCGGGATTACCCTTCTTCGTCTTCGCCTGTATTGGTGTCTTCGACTTCGCCCATCGGCTCGTCGCTGGGAGGCTCATCGCTCGGAGGCTCATCGCTCGGAACCACGCCGTTTTCCGTCGACGGCATCGTGTCCTCAGCGGGCATTGTTTCTTCGGCGGGCATGCCCTCATCATAAGACGCGCTCTCGGCGGATGTCTCAGTTTCGACTGCCGTTTCCGCTTCTTCGTCTGCGACTTCCGCGCTCGCGGCTTCTGCCGCCGCCGCATCAGCAGCAGCTAATTCAGGATCGACGCCCCAGCGCTGGGTAAAGCCCACACGCCGCTGATCAGGTTCCAGGCGGCTGATGCGCAGTTGCAAGCGGTCGCCCTTCTTGACGTAGCTGTACGGTTCCTTTAACGAGCCGTCGCCCATCTCGCTCAGGTGCAGCAGACCTTCCAGGCCGTCATCGAGCGCGATGAATGCGCCGAAGTCCACGACGTTGGTCACAGTCCCTTCGACCAGCATGCCCTCGTGGTAACGCTCCAGGGCGTTTTCCCAGGGATCGGGCAGCAGGCGCTTGCGGCTGAGCGCGATACGGTTCGTGTTGCGGTCCAGGCTGAGCACGTACACGTCAATTTCCTGGCCAACTTTCAGCACATCACGCGGGTGGTCAACCCGATGCCACGCCAGTTCGCTGACGTGAATCAGGCCATCCGCGCCGCCCAGGTTAACAAACGCGCCGAAATCGCGCAGGCCCGTAACCGTGCCGCGTACCACGTCGCCTTCGTGCAGTTCGGAGAGCAGGCGGGCTTTTTGCTGGGCGCGCCACTCACGCTGCGCCTCGCGTTCGGAGAAGATCAAACGGCGGCGGTCCTGATCCACCTCGATGACCTTCACGCCAAGTTTCTGGCCGATCAGCGAATTGAGCGCCTCGCGGCGTTCGTTGCCTTGCAGCCCGGCGCTGACCGTCACCATATGCGAGGAGGGGATGAAGCCTTCCAGCATCTTCCAGCGCACCAGGATACCACCCCGGTTGTGTCCGGTGACGGTCACTTCGACCACTTCATCGGTTTCCATCAATCGCCGGGCAGCATCCCAATCGTACTGCTGAAGTCCCATGTTAATCGACACGACAAGGTTGCCGTCGCTGTCGCGTGGGTTGAGCACATAGACCGGGACTTCCTGCCCGACCTTCAGCGACTTCCGGAAGCCATCTTCCAGCCGCTCCAGGTCTTGGGACGTAACAATCCCGTCCTGCTTTGCGCCCATGTCAACTATGATTTCATTTGACTCGATTTGCAGGATGATCGCATTGCGAATATCACCTCGGCGGGGCGGTTCGTAATCGAATGACGCCTCCAGCATTTCCATGAAGCTCTCGCCAGTCATTTCTTCTTCTGGTTCGTTGGATTGCTGTGGTTCGCCGTTAGAGGAATTCGGCTTCTTGTGCTTGTTTTCCTCGAGATCCATAGAATATCTACCACCTTATGTTGGGAGTCGGCTCGGTTCGCTGGCGGAGTGCACTCGACCCGCACCACATGTTGCGTTACGTTCACCCGTTGCAGCCATCCTATATGGATAAATCATAACATAATTTAGGTAAGGACGGTTGCCACTCGGTTCGTGTCCGGCTGCGAAGACCATTAACAAGTATAGCCTGAGGTCTTACGTAAAACAAGCGGGTCCGGATGATTTTTAAAATAGAGAGTAACGAATTCTGTCCAATGCGGTAGAATACTCCCTTTTGGGCCAGTTTGTCAGGTGACAGGCTGGCTCGCTGTAC
The DNA here is from genome assembly GCA_963753545.1 of uncultured Chloroflexia bacterium. Classification (GTDB taxonomy): domain Bacteria; phylum Chloroflexota; class Anaerolineae; order Aggregatilineales; family Aggregatilineaceae; genus CAVWCQ01. Next base: position 483,447 of record CAVWCQ010000008.1, on the reverse strand, counting down.
ACGTATAAACACAAAGTGAAACGCTGCTTGTTTCATCCTAAAGTCGAGCGAGAAGAGTTTTTCATGAGCGAAAAGAACGGTTCTTTGAACAGCCCCACGGAGGCGTATGGAGGGATCGAGCCGGGCCGGGCGGCAAATAGTCGCCCCACGAATGGCCGCCGCAAAACAGGACGACTTGCGATCCTCATCGAAGGGATTAACGAACTCCTCCATACCCCCATCCGTTATACCTTTCACCTGGCGGTGGCTCGCCTGGTGACGCAGTGGCGATCACTGTTGACCATTATTGTGGGGACGATCCTGGCTGCATCCATCGGCGCGCTGGTGCCGCTCTATACCACAGCGGTCGCCCAGGTTGGCATGACGCAGCGCCTGGACGATCAGCCCAGCCGGGATTCCAACGTGTCGTCCAGCATTAGTCTGCGCGCCAGCGAATGGGCGGATCGCGGCGGGTTGGTCGAACTGGCCAACAGCGCATCGAAGCTGACCGCGCAAATGGTCAAAAACGACCTGGGCTCAATCGGCGGTTGGGTGAATAAGATCGCGGATTACAACGAAACCGAAGCGATGGGTATCGCCCTTGTCAACGAAAACGGCGAGAACCAGCCGTTCGTCGGTGTGCGGTCCCGGCTCGGCTATTACGAAGACTGGACGAAGCGCGTCCGCGTGGTGACAGGCCGCCTGCCCCAATATCCGCCGGAAAACAGCGGCGACGATGTTGAAGTGGTGATTGGCCTCAATGTGGCCAACGAAATCAACCTGGAATCGGGCGCGGTCCTGGTGCTCGACCAGGGAATGGATGAAAAGGGACAGACGGGTAAAGGTCATGCTACCAGCCGTCCGATCAAAGCGCGCATCGTCGGGGTGATTGCGCCCATCGATGAAGAAGCCGACTACTGGATGGAACCCTCCCCCCTGCGCCTGCTCGATAAAAAGGGCGGCGCGGGTAAATGGGATTATGAATTTGTCTTTTTGACCGGGCGCGATGAAGTGGACCGTGCCGCAACGGAATTTCTGCCAGACACGCCGACTCGCATCGGCTGGCGCATCCTCTTCGCCCACGATCACCTGCCCTTCTCGCACATTGATGAGGCCCGCTCCGCACTGCGCAAGCTGTCGGATGATATGCGCTATGAATTTAAAGACTCGCTGATCCCCAACGCCGCCAACCAGGACGCCAGCACCATCGAACGGCAGGATCTGGCCTTTAACTATTACACGCGCCTGATCGATTACGACGTGATCCGCAAGGACAAAGATAAGGGCATCCTGCTGCAATATGCGCGGGAGGTTGCACTGCTTGATGCGCCGTTTGGCCTGCTGCTGCTGCAAGTTGGCGCGCTGGTGCTGTTCTTTCTGATGGTGACAGCGGCGCTCGTCCGGCGCGGCGAACGGCGCGAGATCGCGATGCTGCAAAGCCGGGGCGCATGGGACAGCCAGATTCTGCTGCTGCGCGGCATCGAAGCGCTGCTGATCTGCGTGCTGTCGATCCTCATCGCGCCGTTTTTGTCGCAACTGCTGCTCAAGGGGCTTGGCCCGGTAGTCGCCAATACCAAGGACTTCCCGCTGCCCCTGACCCGCAGTGTGTTTGCTTACGCGGCGCTGGCGTCCGGCGTCACCTTCCTGGCGCTGATGCTCACCCTGAGGCCTGTGCTGCGTCTGCCCCTGATCACGGCGGGCGGTGCGGCGACTCGTGCAGAAGGCGCGCACTGGTGGCAGCGTTATTATGTGGACATCATCCTGGCCTTGATCGGCATGGGCGCGCTGTGGATGCTGGTTCGCAACGGCACGCCGCTGTCAGATGTGAACCTGGGCGACCAGCAGGCTGACCCGCTGATGCTGATGGCTCCCGCCCTGCTCTTTTTCGCGCTAGGCAGTCTGGCGCTGCGGCTTTTCCCGCTGGCGGCACGCTGGGCCGCTCGTGTATCGACGCAGGGGCGCGGACTGCTGAGTGCAATGGCTAGCTGGCAGCTCAGCCGCGAACCGGTCCACTACGGGCGCATCACCTTTTTGCTGGCCCTGGCAATTGGCATCGGCTGGTTCGCGACCAGTTTCCGGGCGACCGTCTCCAACAGCCAGGAAGATCAGGCGGAATATCAGGTTGGCACCGATGTGCGCTTTGTCGAGCGCGATACCGATCTGAATGTGAACCGCGCCCGGTCCACTGACTATTATTTGCAGCAGGACGGCGTGGAAGCGGCGACGACCAGCTTCCGCATCATTAACGCTAATCTGAGCACCAGCATTGATGGCGAACTGCGCGGCAACATCCTCGGCATCAATCCCGATACGTTCGGCAGCACGCTCTACTGGCGCGACGATCTCGGCCCGATCTATGCGCCGCACACGACCAGCCCCGATCTGCCGATCCCCGGTAAAGAACTGCCCAGCGTTCCCAACAAAATCGGGCTGTGGGCGCGCTTTGAAACACCGAGTTTCGGCTTTTCCAACGATCAGGTTTACCGGCAGAGCGTCGGTTTGCTGACGCAGCGGACCAATCTCGGCCTGCGCCTGCTGGATGCCAACGGCGCGTGGGTGCTCGTCCCGGTAAAGCCCGTTGAGGTCGAATATCTGCGGCAGGGCGTCGATGCGCCGGGCGAAAGCGCCCGCGCCTACGTACCGAGCGGCTGGGTCTATATGGAGGCCGATGTCTCCGCGCTGAAGTATGTGCCGCAGGGTCCGGTGCGCCTCGTCTCGATTTACTGGGAATTTCGCAGCAACAGCCCGCAGGGGCAGCGCGGCATGCGCCTGACCCTGGCGGATATGACGCTGATCGACGCGACTGGGGCAGCAACGCCGTACCAGATTTTCTCGAACAACACCTGGGAATTTCTGTACGATCACGGCGCGACGGCAACCGGGCGGACTAATCCCGGCTGGACGCTGCCCAGCGAACGCAGCAACTCCGTTTACCTGAGTTGGGACCAGGAGGCGCAGCGATCAACCGTAGGCGCATTGCTGAATTACCCCGATCTGCCCGCCCTCGACGCGGTGGTCAGCCGCCGTGTCCAGGAAGAAAACGGCCTGTCGGTGGGTCTGGATGCGCCCCCCTTCACGGTGATCGATGTCGCCCGCACGGCGGTGCAATTGCGCGCGGTGCTGGTGACCGATTATTTCCCGTCGCTCTATGACCGCACGCCGAGCGCCGCTGTTCCGAAGGGCAATTCGTTCGTTGTGGTCGATGAGCGCGAACTGCTCTACCACCTCAACCGGAGGCCGAGCGCGTCCTATTATCCCGACGAGGTGTGGCTGCGGCTGGATGGCAGCATGAATGAACGCAGCCGCAGCGCCGTGAACGGGCTGATCCGCCGCATGGACGATCCCGAAAACGAAGGGGTTGTCGTGCTCAGCAGTGTGACGCTCGCCAACGAACTGAACAAGCTCCGCACCAACCCGCTGGGGCTGGGCCTGCTGGGGCTGATGTATCTCGCCTTTATCATGGCCCTGGCGCTGAGCGTGGTGGGTCTGCTGACTTATGCAGGTTTGACCGCGCAGGCACGCCGCACGGAATTTGGCGTGCTGCGGGCGCTTGGCCTGTCATCCATCCGAGTCGTGGGCGGGTTGGCCCTGGAACAGCTTTTTGTGATGACCATCGGCATTGTGCTGGGCGCAGTGCTCGGCTGGCTGCTGGCAAGTCAGGTTGTGCCGACACTGGCACTGGGCGCGACAGGCGAAATCGGTGGTTCCGCCGTTCGTGATGCGCGTCGAACTCAGCCGCCTGCTGCAATATGGCGCGATGATGGTTGTCGTCTTGGGATTGGTGCTCAGTTCCAGTCTGCTGCTGGTGCGGCAGCTTTCGCTGGCGCGGACGCTGCGGCTGGGTGATGAATAGCCCCTCTCCTGGTTAAGCGCAAAAAGCTGCGCTTAACTTCCTCTCCCCACTACGTAGAGAGAGGAATGGCTCCCTTTCTCCAGGCGCACTGGGGAAAGGGCTGGGGATAGGGGCACAAGCGTTTTTGGGGTACAAATAAAATCGCAGGAATCAGGACTTAAGATATGACCATTGGACTCATCCTCAAACGCATGCGCCGCGAGTGGCGCTCACTGAGCATCCTGCTGCTGGCGGTCTGCCTGCTGACCGGATTCTTTGCCCTGGGGCCGTTTTATGTGCGCGCCGTGACCGATGTCGGCCTGCGCCATGAACTGGATATTGCCGCCCGCGAAGATAAGCAGATTTCGATCATCGTGGATAACGAGCCGCTCACTGAGGAATCCTATCAGGTAGTGCGGGATGAACTGGGCGACCTGGGCGTAGGCTACCGCTTCTATATCCGTGCGGAATACACCGCCCCTACGACGACGGAAGGGCTGGCGAATATCGCCACCGCCGGGCGCGCAACAGGCGGATATGTCTACCGCTTTGGGCAGGATGTCCACCGTGACGGAGCTACCTCGCTCAATACGGCCTTCCAGCCGTTCGCCTTCGATGATATGCCCGGCCTGTTCAACCTGGTTGAGGGACGCTGGCCGGTTCGCCTGCCCACACCGGAACAGGTCGATCCGAGCGGGCTGAGCGACGAAGAACAGCAGGCGCGCTATGTGGGGCCTTATAACCGGGGACAGGTCGAAGTCGTCATCACTAAGACGGTTGCCGAAAAAGCAAAACTGGAACTGGGCAGCCGTCTCGTACTGGGCAACCTGATGCCGGATCGCAGCGGGAATGTGGCCTCGGTGGTCGTTGTCGGGATTGTGGAGCCGAAAGAATCCCACCGATCCGTTCTGGCAGGGCAACCGCAACTTCCTCGAAGGCGCGGACGTGGAAATGAGCCTGGGCCAGTTTCGCTATGATTATGGACTGGCCGCCATCCCCGAAGCCTACACGGATTGGCTGCGCGCTGTGACGCCCGGCAGCGCCTATATCTACGTCATCGACACGAACACGAACGTGATCACGGCGGATAATGCGCAGGATGTGAAGCATCACTTGCAACTGCTCAGAAACCGCCTGAACGCCTATCACCCTGGCCTGAATGTTCTGAGTGGGCTGACGGGCATTTTGGAGAATTTCTCCGGCGACGTGTCGAATACCGAGGGGCCGATCATCTGGCTCTCGGCGGCCATCCTGCTGATCATGCTCTACCACCTGATCAATACCGTCGCGCTGGTGCTCGAACAGCAGGGCACGGAATGGAGCACGGTTGTCAGCCGGGGCGGGAGCATCCCCAGTTGATGATCCTGCAAATCGTGACGGTGGGCGTGCTCGGTCTGATCGGCATCGCCGCCGGGCCAGTGCTCAGCATCGTCTTCCTGCGGCTGCTGGAACGCGCCGGTCCCATGTCATCAGCAATGGGCGGGCAGGCTCTCTCCGCCACGCGCATCCCGAATATTTCGCTGATCCTGAGCGGAGTTGCGGGGTTGGCGGCGGTGATCGTGCTGACCGTTCCCGGCCTGCCTGCTGCCCTGCGCAGTCTGCTCCGGCTCAAGCAGCTCACCTCGCGACCTCCGGTGCGGCCTTCCTGGGCGCGTTACCATCTCGATCTGGTGCTGATTGTGGCGGGCGCGGCATTTGTCTTCCGCATGTATTTTCTGATCGTGCGCAATATCGACTATATCGTGACGGACAGCGGCAGGCACGTCAAACCTTCCGACGCGAACCTGCGGGATCTGTTCGACGTCATAAACAACAAGCTGGCCCAGCCAGAAACGCTCAACGATCCATTTAATTTACTCGGCCCGGCTTTGATGCTGACCGGGATCGCCCTGCTCTGGCTGCGTCTGTTTCCCTGGGTGGTTGGCCTGATTGCGCGTCTGACGCAGCGCAGCCGCCGCCTGACTACCCCGCTGGCGATGTGGAATGTCGCCCGCGATCCCGGCCACTATGCCCAGTTGGTCCTGCTGCTGATTGGCACGCTGGCCCTGGGCACGGCCTCACTGGGGCTGAGTTCGACCCGCGACTGGGGCGCGTGGAATACCGCCCGCGATGAAACAGGCGGCAGCGCCCGCGTGGAACTGAACCCCGCCCAACTCGATGCGCAGTCTGTCGAATGGGACCGCCTGCCCGGTGTCGCAAATTCCGTGCAGGTGATGCATGTCGAGGCAAACTCGAAATCATCGCGCCGCCCCGTTCACATCGTTGGTTTGGATGCGGCGGATGTGGAGTCCTTCGCAGGGCTGGACGACGCGGCAAAACTCCTGCGTGGAGTTGAACTGCCGCCCGCGCCCGGCCTGGAACTGCCCGCCGATGCCCAGCGGCTCTCGGTGCAGGTCTATTCCCTGCCGCCCGGCAATCCTGAAGACCCGGCGGTCGCTGTCCAACTGACCGCCTATGTCCAGGACTCGCTGGGCGTGCCCTTCCGTATCAATCTGACCCAGCCGGGAACAACGATAGTCGCGCCCACAACCGGGGACGAAACCGCCAATACCGTCGTACCTGCCACGCCGCAGGATGAATGGCTGACGCTCGATGGCCCGGTTCCAGTGCAGGGCCGACTGCCCTACCGCCTGATGCGGATCGGGATCAACAGTGTGGCAGGCAACCTGGACGCCTTTCAGCACACGATCTACGTTGATCTGATCGCCACACAGGACGCTTTTGGAACGTCCAAGCCGCTGGACAGCTTCGAGAGCGAGGATAACGCCTGGGCCGAAGCAACCGTTGCTAACCCCTACGCGGGATCGTGGGCATCCGACACGAATATGAGCCGGGTGCGCGGTGTGACGATTACTCGCTCGTCGGGCGATATCGCGCCGGTGGATGGTCAAACGGCGCTGCGACTCGATTACCAGATGGGACGCATGGGGGGCCGCCAGCGCGAACCTTCCATTGTTGTAAACCCGCCAGACATTGGGCAAATCCCGGTGGTAATCAACGCCACCTTTGCTAACCTGTTCGCCGGGACGGGCAGCTACCGCACCGCCGCCGATCAACCGCTGAAGGCGGGCGATATCAAAAATATTGTGCTCAATCTCGGCACGGGATCGGTGGAAGTCGGCTTCGTCGTGGTGGGCGTAATCGAGGATATCCCCTCGCTGCCCAAGACGGATCCGGTCCTGATCACCGATGGCACATTGATCCAGCCTGTGATCAATCAGGCGGCGGTCTCGAATAATTTCTTCGCGCCAAACGAAATCTGGCTGGATGTGCCGGATCGCGAACCGAGCAGCGATCTCAAGGAAACAATCGCCAAGATCAGCGGCGTGACGGGTGTGGCCTGGGCCTGGGATCGTTACGGCGATATTCTGCGCGAACCGCTGCCCAGCGCTGTGGCCGGTATGCTCTATGCCGGGTTCTGGATCAGCCTCGCGCTCAGTCTGCTGGACTTCGCCTTCTATCTGATCGTAACCGCCCGGCAGCGCTCCTTCACCTTCGGCGTACTGCGTTCGCTGGGCTGGAACGCGGGTTATATCTGGCGGCTGCTGTTCATCGAGCAGGTGGTGCTGATCACCCCGGCTCTGATCATCGGCAGCCTGATCGGGGTTGGGCTGGCGCTGATCCTGATGCCGTTCCTGTCACTGGTCGGCGGCAATTCGCTGCACCTGCCGCTGCTCAATCTGGCCGGGCTGCTGCTGACGCTGATCGTCTCGTTCACGGTCCTGATGGGCGTCGCGGCCATCTTCCTGCGGCGGATGAGCGTGAATCAGGTACTGCGGCTGGGTGAGGAGTAAGCCCCTCTCCCACGCAAATGGACAGGGCGCAGCGGCTTAGCTTCGCACGCTGCACGCAAGCAGCGCCCCTACAAAAAACAGGCGGGAACAGGTTAAGGGGTTTTGTGAATTACAGCGCCGGATGGCGTATAAACTGATGAAGAAGGGTTCGGAGAACAAATATGGCTCAAGAGATAGACGCGCTGCAAAAAAATGGCGAAAATACGCGCCCGATTTTTATCGAGGCCGATAATCTGGTGAAGATTTACAAGGTAGCCGACCTGGAAGTGGTCGCGCTGCAAGGGCTGGACCTCATCGTCCGTGAAGGCGAGATGATGGCCCTTGTCGGCCCGTCGGGGTCCGGCAAATCGACGCTGATGAACATCCTGGGCGGGCTGGATTCCCCGACCGCCGGGCGTATCCATGTGGGCGAATATAACCTGCTGGAAATGACGCGGCGCGATCAGGTGCGTTACCGCCGCCATATGGTCGGTTTCGTCTGGCAGCAGACGGCGCGCAACCTGCTGCCCTATCTGACCGCCCGCGAAAACGTCGAACTGCCGATGGCGCTGTCCGGCTGGCTCTCCGCCAAAGAGCGCCGGACCCATGCCGCTAATCTGCTCGATCTGGTCGGGTTGGCGGATCGCATGAATCACCGCCCGGATCGCCTGTCCGGTGGTGAGCAGCAGCGTGTCGCGATTGCGGTAGGGATGGCGAACCGTCCTGCCCTGCTGCTGGCCGACGAACCAACGGGTGAAGTAGACAGCACTTCCGCCGAGCAGATTTTCCACTCACTGCGCGCCCTGAATGCCGACTTTGGCGTGACGGTGATCATCGTCACCCACGATATGAACGTCGCGACCCGCGTGGATCGCGTCGTAGGGATGCGCGACGGGCGGACCAGCACCGAAATTCTGCGCCGCCGCCAGGGCGATGTCGCTATACACGAAGAAGAATACGCGATTCTGGACCGCGCCGGGCGCTTGCAGCTCCCCGAAGCGTATATTGACACACTCGATATGGAAGATCGCGTCCGCCTGCGCCTGGAAGAAGATCATATTGGCGTCTGGCCCGAACATCACGAACACAACGGCAACGGTCAGGAGCAGTAGGAAAGATGGGAAACGGCATGAGTGCTACCTATTCCAGCAGTATTCAACCCGCGATCAGCCTGTCGCATGTCCACCGGATTTATCACCTCGCCGGGGAGGACATTCACGCCGTTAACGACGTGACGCTCGATGTCTGGCCGCAGCACATGACCGCCATTGTGGGCCGTTCCGGGTCGGGCAAGACGACCCTGCTCAACCTGATCGCCGGGCTGGATATGCCGACACAGGGTGAAATCTGGGTGCTGGGCCGCAATGTCACGCAGATGAACGAAAAAGAACGGCTCGATCTGCGCCTGCACGAGTTGGGTTTCATCTTCCAGAGCTTCGGGCTGATGCCGCTGCTCAATGCGCGGGAAAATGTCGGCGTGCCCCTGCGCATGCGCAGCCTCGACCCCCGTGAACGGGAAGCGCGCATCGAAGAAGCGCTGAACTGGGTCGGATTGACGGACCGCATGAACCACCGTCCCTACGAAATGTCGGGCGGGGAGCAGCAGCGCGTCGCCATTGCTCGCGCACTGGCCGAAAAGCCGGAACTCGTGCTGGCGGACGAGCCCACCGGGCAGTTGGATACGCGCACCGGGCGGCGCATCCTGGACCTGCTGCGGCGGCTGGTGGAAGAGCGCGGCGTCACGCTGGTGATCGTCACTCACGATCCGCAGGTGATGGCCGAGGCCGATATTGTGCATGAACTGCGCGACGGGCAGTTGGTCGAGACACGGATCAAGAACGGGGTGGTGCTGCCCGCCTGAATCGGATAAAAACAGCGCTCACCCGTGTCGCCGCAGATTAAAATCTACGGCTATTGAGAGAAAAAAGTCCACTAAAGGGACTCTCAAAAACCCCTTTAGCGGGTTTCCAGTTTCTCCGATAGGTCCAGATTTCAATCTGGGGCGCAAAAAACGCATAATGCTATTTTCTGAGGAGGAGAGCGCAAAGAAACATAAAGAGAAATATAAAGAAGCCTCCTCTCTTTTACCTTTGCGCTCTCCGCGCTCTTTGCGGTGAAATTTTCTTTTGTTTGATTGGCAAGGGATTTAATGGATGATGGGCCTGGATATTCGCCCCACCTGGCGCAGCCTGATCGGGATCATGCTCCTGGTAGCCGAACTGGGAATACTGATCCCGGCCTGCCTGCCAAATAACTCAGGGGCACGCATTCCGGCGCGCGGTTATACCTCCCTGCCCACGGAGACGCCGATCCCCATAGGGCCGCTGAACCTGCCACTGGCGGGCGGCGCGACTTCTCACAGCGTTCTGATCATGGTGCAGGGTATGGTCGAGCACCGGCTGGTGATCTGGCCGCTGAGCGGAACGGGCCAGCCGCTGCAAATTGACCGGGCAGTGCGCCTGTTCCCGCTGCTGCCCGATCCAACCCAGACACGTGTGCTTTACGCCACATCCAGCGCGCTGCTGGTGTTCGATGTCGAGGCGCGGCGATCCACAATTGTGGCGGAAATCTCCCCCAAAGGTGATATCGGTCTGGCGCAGTGGTCACCCGACGGGCAATCGATTGCTTATGTTCTTACCGAGAATGGGCTGAGCACGGCTTATTACACCTCCGCTGATGGTCTGCGTACCGCTGAGCCTATGTTATCCGTGCGCGATGAACTGCCGCTTGATGTGGCATGGCTGAACGACAGCCGCCCGATGGTCATCTTTATGGGGGTGGGCAAAGTGGGCGGCCTGGAAGCCAATTACCGCGTCTACGATCCGGTCACGAAGGACCTGACTCCGCTGCCCGCCGATACGCCGTTTGCCCAGCCGTGGGAACCCTGGCGCTCCCCGGATCGCCAGATGCAGGTCTACCCGGCATCCGCCTGGGACAAGACGCGGCACGGCGGGACATGCCACACCGGGCCGATGGAGCTGGCAGGGCCGGAATGGATTTTTCTACGGACGCAGGGCGGCGCGATGAAAGAAAGTTTCCGCGTGCGGAATGTCTACCTGGACCGGGCGACATGGCTGCGCGACGGGCGGATCATTTTCCGGGGAATGGCCGACGAAGCCTGCCAGCCGGGCGGATCAGGGTTGTATCTTGCCGCAGTCGATCAGGAACCTGTCCAGATCGTGGAGAGTGAAGCCTATTATGCTCCGGATGATCCCGATGGGATGTTGTGGGGAGTATCCTACGCACTCAGCCCTGATCAGTCGGTGGTTGCCTGGGCCAATAACGATCTGCGGCACGAACGGGGGACTATTGTTCTCACGCCGCTGGACGGCGGCAGCAATGATATCCTGTACCAGACGCCCTACCTGCCTGTGGACAGCAACCCGTTTGCTTTCGAAGACACGCAGATGATCCTGGCCTTCCTGTGGTTGCCCTGAAACGATGAGAGGTCGAAAAAATGAAGAGGCTGCTGCTCCTGCTGCTGATTGCCGTTTCCTTGATCCAGCCCGGAACCACTTCCGCCCAGACCACGAGAACGCCTGATCCCGCCATAGTCTATTTTGCAACCAATGAGCCTATCACGGAAGAAAATCTCCACTGGGGACTGGCGACCACCATCCGCGAGGTCGATTTGACCACCCAAACCAGCCGAGAACTGCTCGTCATCCCGGCAAACGACTTCGATCAGGCCCCCCGCGAGGTATTTTCGGAGCGGGAGATTAGTCTTCTCGAGGAATCAGACCTCTATTTCCTGCAAAAAATAGGGAGCCATGCGGCTCCCCATTCAGGTGCAGGTGAACTAGCCCAGATGCCGGGAAATCTTCGGCTCCAGGGCAGCCATCGGCATGAAGCCGACAATACGCTCAACGACTTCGCCACCCTTGAACAGCATCAATGTGGGAATGCCCATGATGCCGTAATTCATCAGAATGTTCTGGTTGGCATCCGCGTCGATCTTCGCCACACGGATTTTGCCCTCGTACTTTTCGGCAATCTGGTCAACCAGGGGCGCGATCATCCGGCACGGCGCGCACCACTCGGCCCAGAAGTCAATCAGAATCGGCATTTCCGACTTGAGAACGTCTGTCTCAAAGGTGGCTTCCGTCACGTCGAAGGTCTTTTTGCCCATTACTAGCTCCTTGGGATGCTCTCCTGATGTGGCGGTCCGATCATACCTAAAGCCCCGCCCAAATTACTTTGTCGCCAAAGTATATCATGAGTGAAAAGAAAAAGCTATAGTGCGTCAGCCCCCAAAAAAAGCGATGGGACCTTTCGATCCCATCGCCTTCGCTTAGTCTATCCGTTGATCAGACGAACGATTAGTAACCCGTGCCCGTTCCAGAACTTGAACTGCCAGTACTGGATTGGTTGGTGCTCGTCTGGCCTGCCTGATTCTGCTGGGTGCTGGTCGTGCCACCCTGTCCAGCTTGACTCTGCTGGGTGTTGGTTTGACTTGAAGTCGTTGTGGCGGGAGCGCCACCCCGGAAGACTGCGCAAGCCATCAGTGCGGACGCGCTCTCGTAATCACTGGCGCGACGAACCGATACAGAGTAGATCTCGCCCAGATTGTCTGGGACTGCCGCCGACATTGCAGCAAAGCCATTGGCGTCTGCCGTATAGGTGCTGCCAATGAAGTCCTTGGTTTCATAGTCTTCCAAGGCACATGTGCTGTTGTCGTAGGTCAGCGACAGGTAAGCTTCCCCTGGGTTTAGGCCAGAGGCTGAAATCATGATGAAGGTCCCGCCGTTGGGCAGCTCACGCAGGCTGACGGATCCAGTAATTCCGGATGCTCCAACCGCGCGGAAGGCTGACTCGGCGTGGTCGACTGGGGTCATGCTGGCAAAGAACTGCTGCCCCGCAACACATGATGTCGGGATGTACGCAGGCGTGGGGCTGCCCACGTAGATTTGAGTCCAGATGCCAACAAACGGCTGTTTCACATCAGCAGCCTGCGAGACCATGAACGGCCCGCCGGGCTGGTTTTCACCAAACACGCCCTGCGTATTGATTCCATTCACGGTGTTCGGCATGGTATTGGCTTGGCCCGACTGGATTCCCAACTGCCCATACTGAGCGCCCTGCTGCGCGCTGGTCACTCCGGCCTGTCCTTGCAGATTGCTGGATGACTGGCTGCCGGCAGCGTTTGCCTGGAGCGGCTGACCATACCAGCTCGTTCCACTCGGCGCACCGGGGGCCTGTTGGATGCCATAAGGCAATGGATTGACAAACCAGGTTTGCCCCGCACGAACAAATGTGTTGGGGACTGCCGCACCGCCTGCCAGATCAAAGACGGGGGTATTACAGAGGATCGTGTCCAGGACAAACCCCTGTGGAGCGCCTGCCTGTGGGCCAGAGGGAGTCGCCGTTCCGCCACCCTGGGCGAAGGCTAACGATCCTGAACCCGCTGCCAGTGCTACCACAAGCAGTAATCCGCTGATGCCCGCTAAGGCTGTTGCTAGGCGTTTCATGTAGATCCCTTTCTACCTACCCAAACAAGAAGGCGCGCAAGGCTCACTTTTCGGTGAGATGAAGCGCGCGCACTGTAATGGTAGACCAGAAACCATCTGCAAACAGCAACCATTTGGCTCATTTTGAGATAGGTAAAGGAGGCTATTCCGATGGGAAACTTTCGTTTACCGAGTCATAGGAGCGAGCCGAGGCGGTGAACGGATCAACCCTCGAAAATACACTTATAGGATAGCTCTCGCTTCGCCGCCAGCCGGATCAAAAACGGGTCTATCCTTTGACGCTGATTCTGGCAGATGATATGATCCTGTTGAACCTGGACCTTGATCCTTTGAGACCTGACTTATGGGAATCAACAAACCACCCGATTTTCCGTCCGCACCGGGCGAAGGGATTGAACTGCCCCACCTGACCGAACGCCAGGAGATGGTCCTGTCGCTCATCGTGCGCGAATATACTCGCAACCCGCAGCCCGTCGCGTCTAAAGCGCTGGTCGAGCAGTTCAGCCTGGGTATCAGCAGCGCGACGGTACGCAACGAGATGAGCATGCTGGAACAGTACGGGCTGATCTACGCCCCTCATACGTCGGCGGGCCGCGTGCCAACCAAATTGGGCTACCGCTACTTCGTACACCGCTTGCTGAATGCGGGTGAACTGCCCCCTCTGGAACGCCGCCGCATCGCTCGTGAATTTCAACGCGCGCCGCAAAGTATGGAAGAATGGATGCGACTGGCGGCAAGCGTCCTTTCCCGCACGTCGCAGTATGCGGCCCTGGTGACGCTGCCCCGCGCCGCCGAAAACCATTTCCGGCACCTGGAATTGATCAGCACGCAGGGGCGGCTTGTGCTGCTCGTCCTGGTACTGCAAGGCGGCAGTGTCCACCAGCAGATGCTTACTCTGGCTGAGACGGCCCAGCAGGATGCGCTCTCCCGTCTGGCGCAGATCGTCAATGAGAACTGCGCCGGGATGACTGCCGAACAGGTGCGCAGCAAAACGCGCAATTTGTCCGATACGCTGGCCCGCGAGGTAGGCGATGTGGTCGCTGATGCGATGATCCAGGTCAACCAGCAAAGCACACGAGATGTCGTTCGTTATGGGCTGAGCGAAAGCCTGAACCTGCTGACCGATGACGAAGCCCAGCAGGCCGTCCGCGTTCTGGAAGAACAGACCGTCCTTAACGGTATCCTGCGCGAGATGATGGCCCCCGATCAGCCGGACGTGCGGGTGGTGGTCGCCGGGGAAGAGCGCTGGGATGATCTGAGCCATTTGAGCATGGTTCTGGCCCGCTATGGCACACCAAACGCACGGGGTGCGCTGGGCGTACTCGGTCCTACGCGGATGCGCTACGGGCGGGCGATCAGCGCGGTGCGGTACGTCGCCAGCCTGATGTCCGGCATGATGGGGAATGTGTACGGAGAACGGCCCGACGACCCTGAGGACGAGGACGCAGAGAGCGAGTCATGAGGGCGGGTTTGTTAACCCGACCCTACAGGATCTGCGCAGGAAATGTAAGTCTCTTATTAGCAAACTTTCCAAAAAAATTAGTTGATCACTTCTACGACGGGGCGATCTGTTTACCCCCCCCTTTTCGGTTTCACGACTAACCGTTTCCTAACCGTCTAGCTACCTTCAAAAACGGCCTGTTTTGGGAGAGGGGTATTACAGCGACAAGACCATCAAATAATATCCCCGCAAAAACTCGTCATGCCACTGGTGCCGCGTCACAACGATATGAAAATAGGCGTTCGGGCCATCCGCCGCCTGGGGTTAAAACCCGCAGGCTATTGAGTGAAAAAGTCCACTGAAGTGGACTCCTGTTGCCCCCAAAATTCCAATAACGGCGCAAGAAGTTTTATTTTGGGCCAGAAATTGATCAAAAAGGCCAGAAAAAGATAGATTTAAGGGCCATTTCGATAAAACTTGGCCTGTTTGGTAAGGTGCTGCTACGAGAAGAAATTGGGCTAGTTGATCACTTCGGACCTATTTTTTCTCGTGGCGATCCAGGACATGTATTTTTTTGAGGGGGTAGGTTAACCGTTTACAAACTTTGGCCCCTGGCCCCGAAAAGAAAAACAAATTTCACCGCGGAGAGCGCGGAGAACGCAAAGAAAGAGAGAAAAAAATAAGTTAAAAGCAGCGAACGTCTGGCAAGCAAGAAGCGCTGCGGATCGCGGGCGCACACCTCACCCCAGTTGAACGGCAAAAAGCGCGCCGTTCAACTTCCCCTCTCCAATCAAGTTGGCGAGGGGGAAACAAAGCAGGTGCGACCCTCTCAAGAAGAGACTACACCTACTATCATTATAGAACTTATGTTCTAAGATGTCAAGACCTGTGGGTTGTTATAGACGCTCGGTTCTCTGTCTTCACCCAGTTTGAGTCATTATTGATTCTCAGGCATTTTTATCCAGTCAGGGGAATATGCACTGCAATCGGTCTCAATGATTTGCTGGAGATCGCTACCATCGGCTCTGATCTTGAAAAGCTGTGTATCAGCTTTGCCGAACGCACTAACAAAAATAATCCATTCTCCATCGGCGGACCATGTAGGATGGTAAATATCTGTCGGAAAATCGGTTATCTGTGTTATGTCGCTACCACCCTGACTGGTCACATAAATATCACCATCACTAGAATTGCGAAAAGCCATTTCTTTTCCATCAGGAGACCAAACAGGATTTGTTATCTCTCGTTCTCGCATGTTCTGCACTTCACTACCATCAATTTTAACTTTACGAACTCCAGAAGCTGTACCCTTGCCGTATGAATAGGCAATCCACTGACCATCTGCCGACCACGAGATTGGTTCTTCATTCACATTGCCAATGATAGGGATTTGAACATCCCCATCCACACTTACACGAACTAGCATATATTTCTCATTTGGATTCCACGATATGAAAGCAATCCACTGACCATCTGGTGACCAAGCTGGAAAATAACCTCGCCCATCATCCTGATTGGAAATGGCTATGAGTTCTTCCGATCCTCTTCTAAGTCTGTAAAGTTTACCTGGAACAGCTTCAAATATAATTTCATCACCCTTCGGTGACCATGCGGGGGAAACAGCCACAATTTCATTAGTTGTTAGTCGCGTGAGATTACTTCCATCAGGACGTACTAGATACAAACTGCTTTGAGATCCGGCTTGAGGAGCGCATGAGAATACAATCCACTCACCTTGCATGCTCCAGTTAGCATTCTCAACTTTACGAACATCGCTCTTAAGGAGGAAATAGGCCGCTCCCACTAAAACTATAGCGAAAAAAACAATGATGCTTAGTTTCAGTCTCTTCGGCATTTTCCTGCTCCCAGATCGCAATTTTTGATGGATTCAAATCCAGTACCAAGAATGTATCAAATTGAGCAGGGGGTATCAAAGAAGAAAGGTGAAGGCATTTTCTGCCCTCACCTTGTAGATTTCGAATTACTTCGTGGGCTTTTGGGCGATGATCGCGACCCAATCGCCCATCGTGCGGCGCTCGTAGGGTTCCAGACCTGTTTCGCGCAGGGCGGCTTCCACCGCGTCTGCCTGATCCTGGATAATGCCACTGAAAACGGCCTTGCCGCCGGATCGCACCACGTCCCCCAACCCCTGCCCGCACATTGCGATGATCGTCTTGGCGAGGATGTTCGCCAGCAGCAGATCAAAATGGCGAGAGGATGAGCGCAGCGATTCCAGGCTGCCCTGCTCCGCCACGATGCGATCCTGGACGTCGTTATAGGCGGCGTTCTCCATTGTGGATTTTACCGCGAGTTCGTCAATATCGAGGCCGAGCACTTTGGACGCACCCATCATCAGCGCGGCAATGCCCAGAATCCCCGATCCGCAGCCGAGATCGAGCACATCAACGGCGGGCCAATCGACCAGCAGGTCTTCGATCACGAGCAGACAGAGCTGCGTTGTGGGGTGTGTCCCCGTGCCGAAAGCCACGCCCGGATCCATGATCAACATAATATCGTCGGGGCGCGCGTCCGTGACCTGCGCCCACTCAGGGCGGATATAGAGGCGCTTGCCCAGCCGCAGCGGGTGATAATGCTTCTTCCAGGCTTCGGCCCAATCCTCGTCGCGCACGATATTAAATGTAGGCTCCGGCATGGGATAGAGCTTGCTCATAAAATAGATGGCCTCGCGTAGTTTTTGCTTGTTCGCTTCGGCCTCGTCATTTTCGGGGAAATAGGCGCGCACGATCAGCTTGTCGGCGGGCGGAATTTCATCGGGCCAGACTTCGATGGGGAACCCGGCCTGTTCGATGGCGACGCCCTGATGACCATAGCGGGCCAGCACATCCGCGACCGCTTCCGCCGCCTCACCATCGACTTCAAGTGATACTTCGATCCAGTTCATGAACATGTCCTTTATTGGTTGCAGGGGCAAATCTATAACAAAAATAAAGAATTAGAAAGATTTTCTAAATTTTTATCATCGTAATATTCTTTGTAACTTTTCTCATCTAAGATGATTATTGACGGGGTCTTCAATTGACGCGTGCTGAACCAGTTAATCGTAGCCCCATCGTGACCAACTTGGCCCCGTCCTCCTCCTCAAAGTGATACGCGCAAGAGAAATGGGCTGCTCGTCAAACGAGCGGCCCATTTCTCCGTCTGGGACCAGAACTGGCAGTAGTTATTCCACAAAAAAGGGCGCAGCAAGCAGCGCCCCTACAGCGTTGAGTAAATCCAGGGCGACGCGTTAACTGCCGCCTAGAAAGTCACCCAGGCGATCCAGGAAACCGCGCCCCGCTTTCTGTGGGACGACGTCGCGGCCCAGGGTGCGGCCCAGTTCCTCAAACAACTGGCGCTGTTCTTTGGTGAGCTTGCTGGGAATATCCACCGTCAGTATGAGCAGTTGATCGCCCCGCCCCGCCGCCGATCCATCGCGGCGCAGCTTGGGAATACCCTTCCCTTTCAGCCGGATCATCTTGCCGGACTGTGTGCCCGCCGGAACCTGAACCTCTTCGTCTCCGTCAACGGTCGGTATATTGATCTGGTCACCGAGCGCGGCCTGGGCCACGTTGATCGACACTTCAAGAATGATATCGCTGTTGCGGCGCTTGAAAAATTCATGCGGCGTGACGTGCAGCACGACATACAGATCGCCGTTTGGACCATTACGCATGCCCGGTTCGCCCTCGCCGGAGAGCCTAATCTGCATGCCGTCATCCACACCCGCCGGGATATTCACCGTTAACTTCCGGTTGCGGTGCATCACGCCCGATCCGCTGCATTTTTCGCAGGGCTTTTCCACGATCTGGCCTGTGCCCCGGCAGCGCGGGCAGTCTTCGATATTGACCATGCTGCCCAGGAATGTCTGGCGCACCTGACGCACCTGCCCTGTGCCGTTACAGTCGGGGCACTGGCGCGGGCTGGTTCCCGGAGCCGCCCCCGATCCATTACAGACGTCGCAGGCCTCGCGCCGGGTCAGTTGGACATCCACTTCCGCGCCAAAGACAGCCTGCTGGAAGTCGATGGTCAGGTCATGGCGCAGATCGCGGCCCTGGACCGGCCCCCGGCGGCGACGCCCGCCCCCGGCAAAACCGTTGAAGAACTCCTCAAAGATTTCCTCAAAACCAGGGAAGCCGCGTGCCCCACCAAAGCCACCGAATCCGCCGGGCATGCCGTTCACACCCGCGTGACCATACCGATCATAGGCGGCGCGCTTGTCGTCATCCGACAGGATCGTATACGCCTCGTTGATTTCCTTGAAGCGATCTTCGGCGTCCGACTCGCTGCTCACGTCGGGGTGGTATTTACGCGCCAGCCCGCGAAAAGCCTTCTTGATTTCTTCTTTACTGGCTGTGCGGGTCACGCCCAGCACTTCGTAGTAGTCTCGTGGCATGGTGCTGTCCATACGCTAATTCGTGCTCCCATCATTAACGCTGTGATTCTATCCTACTGTGAGTGTCAAATAAAGAGGCGATTTCCCCCACAGAATTTAACACGTTACACTTATCTATATCTTACCGGGGGAGGTCCCCCTAACATCCCTAAGCCATTTTGAATGTCCATCGGACGTGCATGCTCGGACTTTAGCATGCTCTTCACTATCTATACGACAATCTCAGACCGAGAGTATCGCACACAGGAGGTTTTCATGCTGCCACCACCCGGAAAACGCGTTGATATCGGCGGTTACTGCCTGCACTATGTGTTGCAGGGGGAGGAACACGACGGCCCAACCGTCGTCCTCGAAACCACGCTGACCATGGAACATTACGAGTGGTTCGCCGTTCAGCCTCAGGTTGCCCAATTCGCCCCCGTTCTCAGCTATGATCGCGCCGGGTTAGGATGGAGCGATCCCAGCCCATACCCGATGAGCGCCGAACAAACGGCGCGAGAACTTGGCTCACTGCTCAGTGCCGCCGGGATCACTCGCCCTGTTATCCTGGTTGGCGCATCCATCGGCGGAGTGTATGTGCGCCACTTCGCCGCGCTGTTTCCAGAACGGGTCGCCGGAATGGTCCTGGTAGACAGTACGCATGAGGACCAATTCAACCGTTTTCCCCCGGCATTCCTCCAGGCAAGCAAAGCTCAGACTGAGCCTATGATGGCGATGATCCGCCAGTTCGAGACGCTCTCCCATGAGGAGATTGTGGCAAAAATGCAGCAGATCGCGCCCGAACTTTTCACCGACGCACCCTATCCGCCTGAGATCCGCGCCATCATGATCGACCGCATGACTCCTGAGGGAGCAACCGCCGCCCTGCGAGAAATGGCATGGGTCAGCCAACTCAGGGAGCAGCGAGGAAACATGCCGCACAACCTGGGCAATCTGCCGCTGATCGTCCTGGAAGCCGCCAAACAGGATAAGCCGCCTTACCATAACGACGATGATTGGAACCAGTACAAACAGGTCTGGCACGACCTGCAAGCCGAACTCGCGGCCCTTTCGACCAACAGCCGCCATATTCAGGTGAACAGCGGGCATGTGATATCCAATGAAAATCCCGACGCCGTGGTCGACGCGATCCGGCAGATGGTCGAGCAGGTGCGGGCGTAACCGCCTAAGTACAGGTAAATTGAAAAGGCGGGATATAAATGGGCGCAGCGGCCCTACAAAAGCTGGCGCGGCAGCGCCCCTACAAAGGCTGGGCGCGGCGGCTTAGCAGCTTCGCCGCACGCAAAGCAGCGCCCCACCAAAAAACACCCCACAAAATCTGCCTGACTGTACTCAACGGAATCAAAAAGGGGCAGTTGGTTCAGCAGAACTGCCCCTCTGCATTTATTTCAAACTTACGACTCGGTGAAGTCGCCTTCGATCACATCTTCGCCGCTGTCCGGTTCGCCGCCCATGCTGCCGCTGCCGTCCGGGCTGGGCTGGCCGCCCATCGCTCCCGCACCACCGGGCTGTTCGCCGTACATCGCCGCGCCGATCTCCTGGATAGCCGCGCCAAGGGCATCGGATGCGCGCTTGATCGTGTTCATGTCGTCGCCTTCCAGGGCCTTGCGCACATCTTCGATCTTGGTCTCGATGGTCTTCTTCGTGCCGTCCGGGATCTGCTCGGCATAGTCGCGCAGTGCCTTTTCCGCCGTGAAGATCATGCTGTCCGCCTTGTTGCGCGTCTCGACCTGCTCGCGCTTGCGGGCGTCTTCGCTGGCGTGCTTTTCGGCTTCCTTCACCATGCGATCAATCTCGTTGTCATTGAGACCGCTGCTGGCGGTGATGGTGATCTTCTGCTCGCGCCCGGTGGCCTTGTCCTTGGCGGACACGTTCAGGATACCGTTGGCGTCGATATCAAAACCGACTTCGATCTGCGGGACGCCGCGCGGCGCGGGCGGAATACCGTCCAGGATAAAGCGGCCCAGCGTCTTGTTGTCTGTCGACATGGGGCGCTCGCCCTGAGTGACGTGAATTTCCACCTGGGTCTGCCCATCGGATGCCGTGCTGAAGATCTGGCTCTTTTTGGTCGGAATGGTCGTGTTGCGCTCGATAATCGGAGTTGCCACGCCGCCCAGCGTTTCGATGCCGAGGGTCAGAGGGGTCACGTCGAGGAGCAGCACTTCCTTCACTTCGCCGCCCAAGACACCCGCCTGGATCGCCGCGCCAACCGCGACAACTTCATCGGGATTGACGCTCTTGTTCGGTTCCCTGCCGAAGAACTTACGAACAGCATCCTGCACGGCGGGCATACGAGTCATACCGCCGACAAGCAGCACTTCGTTCACTTCGGTTGTCTTGAGGCCCGCGTCCTTGAGAGCAAGGCGGCACGGCTCAATCGAGTGATCGATCAGGTCGTGAACCAGACTTTCCAGCTTGGAGCGGGACAGAGTCACATTCAGGTGCTTGGGGCCAGAAGCGTCAGCGGTGATGAACGGCAGGTTGATTTCCGCCGTCGAGGTCGATGACAGTTCCTTCTTGGCATTCTCCGCCGCTTCCTTCAGCCGTTGCAGCGCCTGACGATCCCCACGCAGATCAATACCCTGTTCCTTCTTGAACTCGTCGGCCAGCCAATCAATAATGCGCTGATCGAAGTCATCGCCGCCCAGGAACGTATCACCGTTCGTGGAGCGCACTTCGACCAACCCTTCCGACACGTCCAGGATCGAGATGTCGAACGTACCGCCGCCCAGGTCATAAACGGCAATCGTCTCGTCGTTCTTCTTGTCCATGCCATAGGCCAGCGAGGAAGCCGTCGGCTCGTTGATGATACGGAGCACTTCCAACCCGGCGATGCGGCCCGCGTCTTTGGTCGCCTGACGCTGGCTGTCATTGAAGTACGCTGGGACGGTGATCACCGCCTGGGGAACATCTTCGCCCAGGTACGCTTCGGCGTCGGCCTTCATCTTTTGCAGAATCATCGCCGAGATTTCCGGCGGGCTGTACGTCTTGTCGCCCAACTGCACGCGCACATCCCCATTCGGGGCGGCGCTTACCTTGTAGGGGACGAGGCTGAGCGCCTTCTGCACTTCGGCGTCATTAAATTTGCGCCCCATGAAGCGCTTGACGGAAAAGATCGTGTTTTCAGGATTCATCACGGCCTGACGGCGGGCCAACTGCCCAACCAGCCGCTCACCCTGCTTGTTCACCGCTACCACAGAGGGGACGAGACGTCCACCTTCGGATGATGGAATAACGGTCGGCTCGCCACCTTCCATCACGGCAACAACGGAGTTCGTTGTTCCCAGGTCAATACCGACAATTCGTGCCATTGTTCACCTCTGATTGTGTTTTAACAGTTCGATAATAGCATACGGGGCGACCCTGTCCGGGTTCGCCGCCCGTGAATTTCCTACTCAGCCACACGCACCATCGCAGGACGCAGCACGCGGTCCCCGATCCGGTAGCCGCGCTGCATCACGGCTGTTACCGTGCCGCTCGGTGCACCGGTGGTGCTGTCCACACCAATCGCCTCGTGGACGTTGGGATCAAACGGCTGGCCCAGCGCTTCGATCTCGGTCACGCCTTCATTGTCCAACAGGCGCTCAAATTTGCGCAGGATCAGGGTGATCCCCTCAAACCATTGGTCGCGCTGCGCTTCGGGCACCACATCCATCGCCCGGTAAAAGTCATCCAGGACGGGCAGCAGTTTCGCCAGCACCGTTCCAGTGATGACTCGGCCCTGCTCGGAGCGCTCCTGCTCGACACGCTTGCGATAATTCTGGAAAGAAGCGCGTTCCCGCTGAAGGCTCTGCAAATAATCACCGGCGCGCGCCTCCGCCTCTTCCAATTTCACGTTCAAATCGGTCTCCTTATCCAGGACTGGTTCGCCGGCGGCCTCCTGACCGTTAGCGCTAGAGGCAGTGCTAGCAGCGCCGCTACCAGCATTTTCCGACGTGGGCAGACCAGTCTGGTCGTCATTGAGATATTGTTCATCCATCGGCATCATCACTATCCAACTATTGCAGAACCCATTCAAGCTGCGTGCATCCACTGGATGCGCCCGCATCTAATTAGATGCGCGTTGTTCACCCACAGCGTCCTCACTATAACCTGTGTGTAATAGAAATTCGTTAACGTTTTGCAGGAAAAACGTAGAAATTGAAAAAATGGGTTTGGGAGGCAAAAAGCAAAAGCAGTTTAACCGCAAAGAACGCAAAGAAAAACGAAGAGAAGAAAAGGGAAAAGCTTTCAACGCGGAGAGCGCAAAGAGAGCAGAGAGCGCGGAGAAAAACAAAGAGAGAAGAAAGAAACTTTCAACGGGGAGAGCGCGAAGAAATAGGCGTTCGAGGCAGCGTCGCCACCGATTAAAATCGGTGTCTATTGAGGGAAAAGTCCACTGAAGTGGACTCCTTCAGCAAGAGTTGGATATCCTGGGCAACTCCGGGTTTTGAACCGGGAACGCAACGGGCGAGATGTCGCGTAGAAAAATCTGTTTTGGGAGTTTATCAATGGGATTTTCTGTATCGAAGTGAAGATATTATACCTCGGACCCGGCTAATAGCTCAAAAAGACGGGGACTTTGAGGCGCGCACCAAAACATAATGAATTAGGTGTAGGGCGTGCGTATTGCCATACGCCCCCATCGGCATCAAGATAAGGAAATAGACGTTATGAGTTGCGGGCAGGCCCCTCATCCCCTGCCCCTTCCCCCACGTAAAAATAACGGGGGGAAGGGAGATACGGTTCAAATAAAAACGTCCAACGGCTTAAATTGATGCGAATGAGGGCGTGGCAATTGGCCCCTACATCCGGCCCAGTTATGAGCAACAGGAGGAACAAACCCGTGCAGTATGGCATCTATCTCCCCAATTATGGCCCGTATGGAGACGCTAAAGTTCTGGCTGTCCTCGCCCGTGAAGCGGAACAGGCGGGTTGGGATGGCTTCTTTGTGTGGGATCATATCGCCCAGCCGGACCCAGTCGAGATAGTCGATCCCTGGGTGGCGCTGACCGCCGTCGCCCTGAACACGGAACGCATCCGGTTTGGGACAACCGTCACGCCGCTGCCGCGCCGCCGCCCCTGGAAACTGGCCCGCGAAACCGTCTCGCTGGATCGACTGTCCGGCGGGCGGCTGATCCTCGGCGTGGGGATCGGGCTGGGCGAGCGCGAATGGGACGATCTGGGCGAAGAGACGGACCCGATCAAGCGCGCCGAAATGCTGGACGAAGCGTTAGAGGTGATCACCGGGCTGTGGTGCGCGGAGCCGTTCAGCTACGAGGGCACGTATTATAAGGTCAAAAACGCGCACTTCCTGCCGGGTCCGGTGCAGCAGCCGCGCATCCCGATCTGGGTTGGCGGGTTCTGGCCCAACAAGCGCCCGATGCGCCGCGCCGCCCGTTGGGATGGAGCTTTCCCGCTGATGCCCTGGACGGACGAGTCCACACCGGAAGAGATGATGATCGAGTTCAAGAAGGCGGTTGCCTATGTGCGTGAACAACGGGATGCCTTGGGGATCAGCGATCCGATTGATATCGTGCACATTGGGGGGACGCCGCCGCACATCCCCGGATTAGCCAAGCTGGACGCGGAGACTCACGCGGAGGCGGGCGCGACGTGGTGGCTGGAAATGCTCTACCCGTACCGCTGGGGCTGGGCGGGCGACGGTCCCTGGCCTGTCGAGGCGATGCACGAATGGGTGTTACAAGGTCCGCCGAAGTAAGCCCCCCACCTCACCCCGGCTGAACGCAAGAAGCGTGCGTTCAGCTTTCCCCTCTCCAGGCGATGCTGGAGAGGGGAGATGAACCCTTACGGAGATAGGGGCTTAAATCACGTAATCTGGTTCGGCGGATCGGTCGCGGCGGGCACGCCCGTTCCCGTTGCCATTGCCATTATTGGCATGCACGGCGTGTTCGACCTCATCCAGCCGGAACAGAATCCGGTCCAGCCGCTCCGAGACAATGTCGGGCAGGATGTTGTGAGCCAGGTCCGGCCTGTGCTCGGTGGGTTCCTCCGATCCGCTGCGATGAACAGGCTTGCCCGGAATACCAACCACGACCATATCAGGTTCTATATCTTTGACCACGACTGCATTTGCTCCTATACGTGTATTTTTGCCGATCCGAATCGCGCCGAGAACCGCCGCCCCGGCTCCGACGACGACGCCATCTTCCAGCGTGGGATGGCGTTTACCCTTGTGGAGACTGACGCCGCCCAAGGTCACGCCGTGATAGAGCGTCACATTCGCGCCGATCTCCGCCGTTTCGCCAATGACGACGCCCATGCCATGATCGATAAACAGCCGGGGGCCAATCGTCGCGCCGGGGTGAATTTCGATCCCGGTCAGGAAGCGCGCCGACTGCGAGATCCAGCGCGCCACCAGTTTGATCCGCCAGCGCCACAAGCGATTCGCCACCCGGTAGGCCATCACCGCGTGCAGCCCCGGATACGACGTGATCACCTCCAGCCAGTTGCGGGCCGCAGGGTCACGCTCCAATATGCACCGAACATCATCGCGGATACCCGCAAACATAGCCGTCCTCCTCAAAACCGGGCGCGGCAAGCAGCGCCCCTACACAAAACCGGGCACAGCGGCTTAGCGGCTTAGCTTAGCGGCTTAGCTTCGCACGCTGCGCACGCTGCACGCAGTCAGCGCCCCTACAAAAAGGGCGTATAACCATACGCCCCTACAAATTAATCTTCCAGATCGGCGAAGAGCGGCGTAGACAGATAACGCTCGCCCCACGACGGAATGATGACCACGATCAGCTTGCCCGCATTTTCGGGGCGGCAGGCTACCTGCACCGCTGCCCACGTCGCCGCGCCGGACGAAATGCCGACCAGCAGCCCTTCCTGGGAAGCCATGCGGCGGGCCGTGCTGAAGGCGTCCTCGTTCTGCACCTGGACAACCTCATCGTAAATGTGCGTATTCAACACCTTGGGTATAAATCCCGCGCCGATGCCCTGGATCGGGTGCGGGCCTTTGGGCTTGCCCGACAGCACCGCCGAGGCAGCCGGTTCGACGGCGATCATCTGGACGGATGGCTTGCGCTCCTTGAGCACCTCGCCTATCCCGGTAATTGTGCCGCCCGTGCCGATGCCCGATACGACGATATCTACTTTGCCATCGGTATCGCGCCAGATTTCTTCGGCGGTGGTGCGGCGGTGAACTTCGGGATTGGCGGGATTTTCAAACTGCTGGGGAATAAACGAGTCGGCATGCTGGGCGGCGATCTCTTGCGCCTTGGCAATCGAGCCGTTCATCCCATCCGGTCCGGGAGTCAGGACCACTTCCGCGCCAAAGGCCCGCAGAATTTTGCGCCGCTCCTTACTCATCGTTTCCGGCATGGTCAGGATCAGGTGGTAGCCGCGCTGGGCGGCGACCATCGCCAGGGCGATCCCGGTGTTGCCGCTCGTTGGCTCCACGATCACCGTGTTGGGGCCGATCTTGCCCGCTTTTTCCGCCGCTTCGATCATCGCCAATCCGATGCGGTCCTTGACGCTTTTGGCGGGATTGTAGTATTCCAGCTTGGCGACAACCGTCGCGTAAGCACCTTCCGTGACACGGTTCAGCTTGACAAGGGGCGTGTTGCCAACCAGTTCCGTAACATTCTGTGCGATTTTCATGCTCTTTGTCCCTCGTGTGACAGTGCTTCATCCCCGCGATGAAGCAACAGCGAACAGATAAAAAAATCGGCCACGCCTGGGTTCGCGTGACCGATTCGGATTACCTGAGAAAAACACGTAGCCGTGATCAGCCGGTAGCACACCGCCAGCGCTGCTGTTGTGCAGTTGTAGAGCAGATACACGAGCAAACCTGGATGGTGAGTGACATTCTGCTATCCGTCAGATGATTCCGGCTAATATAACAGAAATTATATAGTGAATTTTCCGTAATTGCAAAGGGTTCTCATTTAAAATATGTATGAACTTTGACCAAACCCCTGCTGGGGCGAGGGAGGGAGGAGTTTTCTATAAAATATGTCGTTTCTTTCCTGGCAAATGGGTCGCACGGTGCGCATTCCTTCCACCCAAGCGAGTATAATCTGGTGTAACCCTTTAGTTCGCCGGACTACCCGGCAGGAGTGTCATGTGTCTGAATACTGCGGGCCAAATCTGGAGCTGTCGGAAGAGCATATTATGCTGCGTGATGCCGTGCGCGACTTTGCCCAGCGCGAGATCGTCCCGGTAGCGCCCCACTTTGACGAGACGGGTGAATTTCCGATGGAGACGATCCGCAAACTGGGCGAACTGGGCGTGATGGGTATCGAAGTGCCGGAGGAATACGGCGGCGCGGGAATGGATACCATCGCCTATGTGCTGGCTATGATCGAGATCGCCAAGGCCGACGCGGCGCACAGCACCGTGGTCAGCGTCAATAACAGCCTGTTCTGCCACGCCCTGCTGATCTTTGGCACGGAAGAACAGAAACAGACCTATCTGGTTCCGGTTGCCAGCGGCGCGAAGATCGGGGCCTATTCGCTCACCGAACCAATGAGCGGCAGCGACTCCGCGACGATGAAAACGCGCGCCGTGCTCAATGAAAGCGGCGACTGTTATATCATCAACGGGCGCAAAAGCTGGGTGACAAGCGGCCCGGTTGCCGATACGGTGCTGCTGTTCGCCATGACGGAACCGGAAAAGAAACACAAGGGGATCACCGCGTTTATCATTGACTCAGATCGCCCCGGATTCATTCGCGGCAAGATGGAACCCAAACTCGGTATCCGCGCCAGCGCAACCAGCGAATTGAGCTTCGACAACTATGAATGCCCCATTGAAAATGTGCTAGGCGAGCCGGGTATGGGTTTTAAGATCGCCATGACCGTGCTTGACGCAGGGCGCATCGGGATCGCGGCACAGTCCGTCGGAATCGCGGAGGCCGCCTATGAAGCGTCGATATCCTATGCGCGGGAGCGTGAAGCGTTCGGCATGCCGATTGGCGCGTTCCAGATGATTCAGGCCAAGATTGCCGATATGAAAACTCGCCTGGAAGCCGCCCGCCTGCTGACGATGAATGCCGCCTTCGCCAAGATGAAAGCCAAAAAGGACGGGGGCCGCTATACCACCGAGGCAAGCATGGCGAAGCTGTTTGCCAGCGAAACGGCGATGTTTGCCGCGCACGAAGCGGTGCAGATTCACGGCGGCATGGGCTACAGCAAAGAACTACCCGTCGAACGTTATTTCAGAGATGCCAAAATTACCGAAATTTATGAAGGAACCAGCGAGATCCAGCGCGTTGTGATCGCGCGCAACGAACTTCAACTGCGGTAGGGACAGAGCCCCTATCCCGGCTGCGCGGCTTAGCCGCGCACGGAGGCAACCATCACTGCTACAAATTAACTTGTTATAGAACAAACTCAATTTTTGTGTTATATACAAGTGACCCTCGGGGGCTGGCTTAGCTGCGCACGCTAACCGTGCCCCTGACTTGCTCCCTTTTGGCGCGACAGGGATTTTTGATAACCCACTAGTATACGTTAAGGACAGGCCAATGGCTGACGACGACAAGCGGCGCGAGACGGATGCACCATCCGGCGAGATCGCCCCTCAAAAAGACCGTTTTTTGGACGTACTGAAAGATTTACCCCGCCTCGACTCGGCGGAAAAAATGAACATAGGCAAAAAACCCTACGAACCGCCCTCACCGATTCTGGCGAAGATGGGCGGCTTTGCGCAGGGCTGCGGGGCCTTACTGGTGACCCTGTTCACCATCCCGATGGTACTGGTTGCCGTGTGGTTCGGCTTCTACACCTGGGGGCCAATGCTCCTGCTGTTCGCAGGAGCGGCTATGATCTTCTCGACGCTGGGAGTCTGGCGCGGACGCCGGATGGCGGTGATCATTGGCCTTGTCATGACGGTTGCGGTGGGTATCATCGGCTATAGCTGGAGCCAATTCCTGCCAGCCGTAGCCGCGCTGTCGCCCGTCCCCAGCCTGGGCCCGGTCTATCTGCCCCTGACACGCATCATCGCCCTGATCCTGATCGCGATTATCATCCTCGACGCGATGACCCTGCTCTATTGGAGCCGTCTCAAACCAATCAGCCGCCGGGCTGGAATCATCTGGGGCGTGTTTATCGTCTCGGCCTTGATCCTCACCGCCCTGTTCCAGACGACGCAGGGTAACCAGCGCCGAACCTGGCTGGAAGATCACCGCGATCAATGGCAGGGCGATGCTCAAGAGAATCATGTTGTGCTGGGCTCCAACATCAATCTGACGCTCGGCTTCAGCTTTACCACCGAAGAGGAAAAAGACGACACACGCTATAACGTGTCTGAGGCGCAGCTCAAAGCGATCCTCGATTCAGGCGCACCCCTGGTACGGCTGCAAGCAGGCGGCGATATGGTCCTCGAAGCGCAGAATCCACGCATGTTCGACGTGAAAGAGGGCGACGCAGAAGCACAAGCTAAAGCCGACGCGCGCATCGAACGGCAGCAGACGCTTGAAAACCAGCTCATGGATATCCTCACCGCGTCCGATGCCAAGCTGTTCATTTCCGACATCCAATACTCGCCTTATCTGCTGATCCAAGCAGACGAGGAAGATGGCTTATCGTGGGACGACTTTACGGCCCTGCACGAACAGCGCATCCGCCACTACGCGGAACTCTACAAGCCAGCCATGTACGAGATCGTCACCGAGCCGAGCAGCTACAAGCAGTTCAGCGGCGTGGATGTGTCCGATGACGACGCGCAGCAGTTGGATCTGTGGGTAACTCACACCCAGCAGTTGATCGACGCCGTGAAGGAAGTCAGCCCGGATACGAAAGTCGGCGTGTCGATTGCCATCAACAAGGATTTTGAGCTGGATTATTACGAGCGCGTGCTTCAGCTTGATGGGCTGGATTTTGTCGGCATGGCCGTTTACCAGGCTGCCGGGTGGAATGAGATTGACAAGATTATGAAAGAGCGCGGGCGGCCCCAGGACTTTGGCAAAGAACTGGTCATCATCGAAACGTGGTACGGCTACTGCCTGTCGCCCCAGCGCAGCATGGAATTAGACTCGATCTGGCTGGAAGCCGCTGTCGCCTTCGCCGCGAAAGAAGATATCGGCAGCGTGATCACCAACGACTATGGCTGTTTCCTGCAAAACGGCGGCACCATGTTTACCGATGAACTCGATAAAAACGGGCGAACCAAGGTCTGGAAAACGTGGCGCGATCTGGTCAGGCGCAGGCGGGGTAAAGCAAACGCAGGGGCGGGCTAACAAGCCCGCCCATAGGGTGTTAAGTTAAGAAATAGACTTTGTGGTTTACGGGCGCACACCTCACCCCGGCTGAACGGCTTACGTTGACACGAATTGGGCGCGGCAAGCAGCGCCCCTACACGATGGGATGATTCTTAGAGCAGTTGGGGCGGCGCGGAATCGTGCTGAAGGATAAAATCGCGCGCAAGCGTCCGATCTTTAAAGAGACGCATCATTTCGTGATCCAGCACGCGGTTGACCAGATCCGCCATCACCTGCGCACGGAGTCGGGACCCGACGAGCCCGATCCGCCCGCGCTGGTTGTGGGCCGGGATCGCGCTTTGCAGAAAGATATACGGGGCGTCGGGTGACATATCCGCCACATCGGATAGATCGATGATGAGATGGACGGGCGTATCAGAATGATCAAGAATAATGCGCAGTTCCTCAAAGAGCACGCGTACATCTTCATCACTGACCACGCCGACCCAGCGTGCCAGCAGAATTTTTTCGGGTTGCATCCAGGTCAGCTCGACGGGCATGAAGTACCTCTTGGTTGTGATCCGCCTATTCTATAGTATACGTGGGATTTGTTAAGGAGTCAGAAATGCCAAATCGTATCAACCATGTGGCGATCATCGTGGAGAACCTGGACAGCGCGCTCAGTTTCTGGCGGGATGCGCTGGGCCTGCCCGTCCATAAGACGGAAGCCAACGAGGGCGAAAACGTCAATATTGCCTTTTTGCCCATCGGTGAGAGCGAGATCGAACTGCTGGAACCTATGACCGCCGAGAGCAGCATCGGCAAATATCTGGCGAAAAAGGGCCAGGGCATGCATCACGTCTGCGTCGAGGTCGATAACATTGACGAGGCGATGGCAAATCTGCGCGCCAAGGGCATCGATCTGATCAACGATGTGCCCAAGGTGCGGCCTGAGGGTACGCGCTATGCCTTCATCCACCCACGCAGCGCGTCCGGCGTGCTGGTCGAACTCTATGAAGTGCCTAAAGCGTGACCGGATTCAGCCAAAATGGAAGAAGCACCCGGATGGGGGTGCTTCCTCTGCCGTGTGTGTTTGCGCTTGTGGACGATACCAATAAACCATGAGAAACCGTCAGAGCAACGAGTTAGAGAGAGTTTTCCGCTTTACGTTACGATTTCACGCCCCAGAATGAACCCCGCCACGAGCGCCACGACAAACAACACAACAAACAGGAAGAAGAGGAACTTCGCAACGGAAGCCGCTGCCCCGGCGATGCCACCAAAGCCCAAAATAGCGGCGATTATTGCGACGACCAGGAACAGTACGGCCAGTCGTAACATGTGAAGGTTTCCTTTCACCTACTTCCAGTATGTATCCTTATCTTAAGGGAAACAGGCGGGTTTTAAACCAGACAAGTGGGGGATTTTATAGTAGGCCAACTGGGGGGTTTTTCCAGTGGCATGTTGTTTTGCCCCTGATTAATAAGCATTTCTGCTTATTAACACCTGTTTTCGTAGCCGCTTCGGTCCGCCCGCTGCTACGATTTTGCTGTGGCTAATAAGCGAGGAAACAACTATGAAAACACGTTCACTGATTTTCACCATTCTGATCCTGGTCAGTTTTTCTGTGCTGCCCGTTCACGCGCAGGATTCCACCGGGTTGGATCGCGGAGCGAGGGCCGAAATACGCTTTTTGGAAGGCATGATCGACCATCACCAGATGGCCCTGGATATGGCTCAGGACTGTCTGAATAAGGCGTCCGCCGGTTCCCTCAAGGAACTTTGCCAGAACATTATTGACGGGCAGGGTGTGGAGATCGGAACCATGCAGGGGATGCTGCGCACGTGGTATCAGATCGACTACACACCGATGGCAATGAACCAGATGAGCGGCATGAACAATATGATGGGCATGATGTCGCAGATGTGCGGCATGATGATGGGCGGCGGCAATATGATGAGCGGTGGTAACCAGGCAGGAATGCCGAACATGGAAACACCGATGCCAGGAATCGGCGATATGACGGGTACGCCGGACGACCATGCTCAGCATCATCCTGAAAGCTCACCGGTGCCCGGTATGGGTGATATCGATTCCCCAGGCGGGGATGGGCGGCATGTCGCAGGATATGATGGGCATGATGTCTATGATGTGCAACATGATGATGTCCGGCGGTATGATGGGCGGCAATAATGCTCAGGGCGGCATGATGAGCGGTGGCCAGTCCACCGGGGATCCCGTTGGGATGATGGGTATGATGGCGGGTTTCAACAACCTGACGGGACAAGCCTATGATATCGCCTGGATCGAAGCGATGATCGATCACCACGACGATGCAGTCCATATGTCAGAGCGCATTTTGCCCCGCGCCGAACATGACGAACTCAAGTCCCTGGCGCAGGGGATTATTGACGATCAAACGGCTGAAATTCAGAAGATGGAAGACATGCTGGTGCTCTACCAGCCGTCGGGGGGGTAAAAAGATCGGGGCAGCGCTGCTGCCCCCCTTCAGAGTTGGTGCCGACCGGGGGACTATCTCATTCCAGTCCCCCGTTGTCGTTTTAGCCCGCGCTGATGGCGGAACCGCGTTGAAGCCTAGACAACGACGCGGCGACCAAACAGCAGCGAGATTGCGGCAAGGACCAAAAAGACGAAGAACAAGAACTTCGCGATAGTCGCCGCCGTGCCCGCGATCACACCGAAGCCCAGAATGGCTGCGATAATCG
The DNA here is from genome assembly GCA_963753545.1 of uncultured Chloroflexia bacterium. Classification (GTDB taxonomy): domain Bacteria; phylum Chloroflexota; class Anaerolineae; order Aggregatilineales; family Aggregatilineaceae; genus CAVWCQ01. Next base: position 450,688 of record CAVWCQ010000008.1, on the reverse strand, counting down.
CGACTACCAGGAAAAGCAGTGCCATGTTAAGCATTGAGAGTTTCCTTTCCTCTGACTTTCATTCGGCATTCATCGTTGCCATTCATACTATAAATAAGATTGGCCCCATACTTATGAGGCAGGTGGGGGATATTTACCTAGGCCATGTGGAGCGTTTTCATACCCACCACTCACAGGGGCCATGTGTTTTTTTGCCGAGAAACCCCTAAAATCTCGTCTAACAATGGGCTGGGGCGCAGCGGCTTCGCACGCCGCGCACAAAGCAGCGTCCCTACGGTAGACGAGGATAACCATGATCGACCAGAAATTACTCGACGAGCTGCGGATTGCCCGCGACCAATGGCAAGACAGCATTCTCCAGCAGGCTATCGCACGCAAACCGGAGCGCCAGGATGAATTTACGACGATCAGCGGGAGACCCGTTGAGCGGATCTATACTCCCCTGGATGTGGCCGATCAGGATTATCTGCAAGACCTGGGGCTGCCCGGCGAATATCCCTTTACGCGGGGCGTCCATCCGACAGGCTACCGGGGCAGGCTGTGGACGATGCGCATGTTTGCCGGGTTCGGCACGGCGGAAGAAACGAACGCTCGCTACAAATACCTGCTGCAACAGGGCAATATGGGCCTGTCTGTGGCCTTCGATCTGCCGACTCTGATGGGCTACGACACGGACGCCCCGCAGGCGTTGGGCGAATTTGGCAAGTGCGGGGTGGCGATCAGCAGCCTGCGCGATATGGAAATCCTTTTCGACCAGATTCCGCTGGCTGATGTCAGCACGTCGATGACGATCAACAGCCCGGCAGCGATCCTGTGGGCGTTTTATATCGCTGCCGCCGAAAAGCAGGGTGTGCCTATGGCGAAGCTGCGCGGCACACTGCAAAACGACATTTTAAAAGAGTACCAGGCGCAAAAAGAGTACATTTTCCCGCCGGAACCATCCATGCGGCTGGTGACGGATACCATCGAGTTTGGCACGAAGCACATGCCGGAATGGAACACGATCAGCATCAGCGGCTACCATATCCGCGAAGCCGGATCCACCGCCGCGCAGGAACTCGCCTTCACGCTGGCGAATGGGATGGAATATGTGCGCTGGGGGTTGGAGCGCGGCCTGGATATGGACGACTTCGCGCCCCGGCTCAGCTTCTTCTTCAATGTCCACAATGACTTTTTTGAGGAGATCGCCAAGCTGCGGGCGGCGCGGCGCATCTGGGCGCGGGAAATGCGCGAGACGTTTAAGGCGAAAAATCCGCGAAGCTGGTTTATGCGCTTCCATACGCAGACCGCCGGAGTCAGCCTGACCGCCCAGCAGCCCCAGGTGAATATCGTCCGCGTGTCGCTGCAAGCATTGGCGGCAGTGTTGGGCGGCGCGCAGTCGCTGCATACGAACAGCATGGATGAAGCGCTGGCCCTGCCCTCGGAAGAAGCGGTAACGATTGCCCTGCGCACACAGCAGGTGATCGCCCACGAATCCGGCGTGACCAACACGATTGATCCGCTCGGCGGCAGCTATTATGTCGAAAAACTGACCAACGATATTGAAGAAGAAGCCTACGATTATTTCCGCCGCATTGAAGCGTTGGGCGGCGTGATCCCGTCCATCGAAATGGGATTCTTCCAGCAGGAAATTGCCGATGCCTCGTTCCGCTTCCAGCGCGAAGTGGACGCGGGCCAGCGGAGGATCGTCGGCGTCAATGCTTATGAGGATCACGACTCCGCTGCGCATCCCGATCTTGGAGATGGACCCAAAGGGTTATGAGCGGCAAGTTGCCCGGCTCGATCAACTGCGCAAGGAGCGCGATAACACGGCTGTCCAGCGCGCCCTGGATGATCTGCGGCGGAGCGCCGAGGGTACGGATAACCTGATGCCCTGTTTCCTGGAAGCGGCGCGGGCCTATGCCACCCTGGGCGAGATCACCGATGTGCTGCGCCAGGAATTCGGGTTGTACCAGGAAAAGCAGGTGATCTAACCCGTGTGAGGCTCACATAGGGGCGGGTTTGTTAACCCGCCCTCACAGAAAATCGCGCAACTTTCGTTAATCTACGAGCCGCAACCGCAGCCATCCGAACCGGGCAGAGCCATTTCCTGCTTGACACTGGCGATGAACTGGTCCATTTTGGATGCAGCGCCCCGCCGGACCCGCTGCCCCACTTCGACAGCAGCGGCGATCTCTTGCTCAGTGGCCCCGGCTGCCAGCGCTTCCGCCCCGTTGGTTTGCAGGCACGGCTGGCAGTTGGCACTGACGGACGCCCCTACCGCGATCAACCTCAGCGTCTTATCATCGAGAGTCATGATAGCTGCCTCCCGATCACCCTACGCTTTGCCTTTTCCTTCGGCTGGACGGGCATGATCACCCACAGAATAAAATACACGAACAGCGCGTTGTCGAAGCTGAGCACCGTGAGCGACACGATCACAAAGGCCAGCCGGATCAGCGTCGCATCGATGTTGAGATAGGCCGCGATGCCACCACACACGCCAAACAGCATCCGGTTTTGTGACGAAAGGGTAATCCGTTTTTGCAGCAGAGTCATGATGTCTGCTCCTTATGTTTGTTAGTCGAAAAACCAAACGGCAGATACAGCACACAGAATCCAGTGGCTCCGGTCAACAGCCAGAGCACACTGATTGCCGCAGCGATCAGGCTGGTGGGGCCATCCAGAATAAACAGGCTGATTGGCAGAAGGATGATCCCCATGATCAGGCGGACGGTTCTATCGAGTTTGCTACAGTTCTGACGAAACATTCGAGCTACCTCCCTTCTACACGGTATAGACGAAGGGAGGCAGCAAAAGGATACAGGTTATTTGAGGATGCTCAGATTGGGGACAAATTCGTTGTCTTCAACCCAGTAGGAGTCGCAGTGGGCCATGAGGTCTGCTTTTAAACTTTCTTTGGCACGGTGCAGACGAATTTTCACCGCACCCAGGCTGATGCCGAGAATATCCGCGATTTCTTTGTTTTTCAGCCCTTCAAGTTCGCTCAACAGAAAAACGGTTCGCTGCGTTTCTGGCAGTCGATCCATATAACTCTGCAAACATTCATCCATCTGCTTGCGGACGACCTGCTGTTCGGCGGAGGGCTGTTTTCCGCTGGTGCCACTGTCGTCGTCTTCGATCTGCGGCTCGCTGCGATGAAAGGCGGGGCTGCGTAACTTATCCAGGGCGGAATTCGTCGCGATGCGGTAAACCCAGGTGGACAGGCTGGCCTCCTCCCGGAACTCCGCCAGCGAGTTATTCACTTTGACAAACACTTCCTGCGTCAGGTCGTCCGCTTCGGATTCGCCCACCAGCCGGATCAAATAGCGCCGTATTTTCGGCTGATAGGTATCGTAGATCGTTGGGAAGTCCATGTAACCCTTCCTCTACTCATACCACGTCGGCACGATGCGTTTGATGAATGGCAGGCGGGCGAGGTCACAAATCCGTGCCCAGCCCGCGCCATCGATTTTCCCGTAACGATCCGCTGTGCAGTAGGTCTGCGTCTCTGTCAGGCACAACATTTCGCGGTCGAGGTCGCACCCGGCCCGACCATGCGATCCCTGCATACACGCGATTTGCGGATCGATGGTCCGCACCGCTTGCAGGGCGGCAGGATCATTGGCGGGGATACAGAACTCCACGCTGCCGTCGTTCAAACAACCCTGCGACTGATCAAAAGCGATTTTATCCGCTGGGCACTTTGGCTCAGATTGCGATCCAACCCCGAACACAGCAAACAGCGGGCAGCTCACCAAGCCGAGCAAGCCCGCCCCCATCGCGATCAGACGCAGCAGGATCATTACCTATTGCTCAGCGTGTTTCTCGGCCTGCCGTTCCTCAAACAGCGCCTCCGCTGCCAGCCAGCCGAGGAAGCCGCCAATGCCCGTACCCACTGGCCCAAAGACACTGCCCAGCGCCGCACCCGCCGCCGCGCCGATGCCTTTGTTGAGCCCGTACTTCACGACTTTTTCGGCCAGTTTGCTGTGATATTCCTCGGATGCAGCGGTTTCAAGTTCGGGCTGCGGCTCAGATGCATTCGTTGGAGTTTCTAATTCGGACATAACAACAACCTCTCATCTCAGACACTATATCTTTATTGAAACATACGTATAAAACCCTTGCGAGTTCCGAGAGAAACGACAACTCACTGCGAAGCGCCGAGAAAACGAGGAGCCTACGGGAGGGTTACACCACGCAGCCGGGTAGGTCGGATCAGGATCGAATCGGCGGGGTCGTGGGCGGCATAGTTGCGCTGAGCGGCGGTCCGGCTGTTGGTGGCGTAACAGTACGCACATCCGAACAGGCAGGAATCATAACCTCCGATATCCACCGACTTCACACAGCCACAGTGCAGACGAGTTGGCTGGGCTTTGACATCCAGCGGCGTCGATGGCAGCAAGCGGGCCAGCAGATCGGCATCGACGCAGCTTCCGCGCCGGATTCCGGGCACATGCTGGTAATCCTCTTCGCAGCAGGAATAAAGCTCAATCCCTGTCGGCTGCGCGATGGATACCAGATCGCGAAGCAGATCAAAACGCGTCCTGACCAATTCGAGCGTGCTTGCAGCGCTTGCAACGGACCAATTTTCGCCAGATTGCGCCCGGTCTTGCCGTACATATCCAGAAACGAATACGAACAGCGCTCGGTTAATCCCGCCAGCCGTTCAGCCAACCGCGCGAACTGTGCGCGATGATAATCGAGCGGCGTCTGCTCGCTGATCAGGATCGGATCGTAGCGCCACAGCACGCGCTCCGGCCCCAGCTGATCCGACAAGCGCTCAAACGTACGCAGCGCTGTGTCCATGTCGGGATTGTGGGATTCAATCGGGCGCGAGTAGCCGATCAGGGTGTAATGGAAATAGATAGGTGTAGCCGCGCGCGTCGAGTTCATCCAGGTGCGGCAGCAGCGGCGCAGGATTCCGGGTCCAGAAAACGAGGGCGGTGACATCGGCTGGCTGGAGCGAGACGCGGTAGACCTGCCCCGAATAGGGATTGCTCCAATGGCAAAATCCCGCCCGGATGCGGTTGATGAACCATGCCGCGTAAAAGGCCGGAATGTCGGTGCGGCGGCTGGCGCTGATGATCATCGTTCGTTGAGCCAGTATTCCAACTGGATGTTGTCGGGATCGCGGAAGGCCACGTAGCGCTTGCCATTGACCCACGTCTCGACGCCCTTCGTATCGACCCCGGCCACGATCAGTTGATCCGCCAGTTGGTGCAGCGCTTCCAGGCTGGGCGCGACAAACGACAGATGATCCAGCCCGACGCGAAATTCTGAAAAGCGATCCCCCGGCGCAGTGCGATCATGCTGGACGAGCGAAATCTCCACGCCGCCCACCGTAAAATAATAGGAGCCGCCCAGGTATTCGGCCTCGTACTGGATATCGAAGCCCAGTAGATTCCCGTAGAAGGCTTTGGAGCGCTCCATATCGGTAACCGTCAGAACGACATGATCTAAGCCCGACGTTTCCATATTGGCCTCTTAAGACAAAAACGGGCGAGGCAAGCCTCGCCCCTACGTGAACGATATGTTTACAGAGATTGATCCTCTGCGGTGAGTTATCGCGCTATTCCGGTTGGTAGGGCGACTTCGACAGATCGCCGCCGACATAGACGGGTAGATTCCGGTGCCCCAGCATCTGCCGGATCGCCTGCAACTCACCCAGATGATACCAGTAGTGGTAGATCATCCTGAACAGGTTTGTTCCGATGCTGTCTTTCATGGGCTGGCCGTTCGCCAACAGGCGCGTTTGCAGACTATCCGGCGTCAGCGTGTCCAGATAGGCATTCGACGCTTCGGTGATGGCCTGCCACGCCGCGAGCATCTCATCGTAAGGCGGAATGCAGGGTTCCGAGCCAAAGCCGTACTTCGTCACTTCCGGGACCAGAACGATACCCTGCGCTCGCTCCAACCAATAGAGCTGTTCGTGCCAGGCCAGATGCCCCATCAGCCAACTCAGGCTGTTCATGGGTTCGCTACGCCGCTGGGCATCCTCCGCCGAAAGACCCTCAAAACCGCGCAACCATTCGCTCCTGGTAAAACGAAGCTGCTGAACCAACAAGTGAGCCACTCTTTAAACTCCTCAGTGCGCGCAAACGAGTAACTTATGAGAATGGGGCTTCTCGAAACTTATGCTTTTTCCAGCCAGTATTCGAGCTGGATGTTATCCGGATCGCGAAAGGCCATGTAAAGGTTGCCCGATGGCGCGAAGGTCTCCACGCCTTTGGTGTCCACGCCCGCCGCGATCAGCTTATCTGCCAGGGCGCGCAGCGCGGCTTCGCTGGGCGCGGTGAAGGCCACATGATCCAGCCCCAGGCGGAATTCGCTGAAGCGATCAGCCGCCGGGGTGGCATCATGTTTGATCAGCCAAAAGGCCAGCCCGCCACAGGGGAAAGACAGGATGTTGTATTCCTTATAGGTATCGTCCACTTTGAAGCCGAGCAGATCGCCATAAAAGGCTTTTGCTTTGTCCAGATCAGAAACCGTCAGAATAATGTGATTGACGCCGGGGGTATCCATCCGATGTACTCCTTGTGCAAAAAAACGCGAGGAACCAACATCCCCTAATCACCCTATAAATCGGGGCTGTAGGGGCACGAAAATATCGTGTCCGCTTGCTCTTTAACCATTTCACTTTAGACGCTGCTTTACTCGTAAAACTCTGGCGCTTTTTTGAGTGTTTCCCACTGCTCCTTGTCATGACCGAAAATCACCAGCCCGATATGCTCCCGTTCGACCCGATCAAGCAGTTTAATCGTACTGGCGCGGATCGCTTCGGCGTCCGGGTTGCTACCGTCGTCCTGCTCGTCACGGGTAAAGCCCTCGCCGAAGGGTACAGCGTCAATCGGCAATAAAATCGCCCCCGTTTTGGGCAGCCGCACCAGCACCGATTGATGTCCCGGCACATGCCCGCTCGTGTCAATCAGCTCCAGCCCCGGCAGCAGTTCCGTGTCCCCGTCCACCAGCCGAATGCGCTCCATTGGCTGATCCCATTGGGGTCGATTGGCAGCAGAACGTGGGTTGCTCGCCGCATCCAAATGATGCACGCGCTGAACAACATAGTGCGCCTTCGTGAATGCCGCGTGTCTTCCGGCATGGTCGATATCATAATGTGTCGAAATGACTGTATCAATATCGTCCGGTTTTAAGCCAATGCTCGCCAACTGCTCGATCACGTCCTGCCCATTCTCGAACTCCGATTCTCCTTCAGGCATAATCTCCGGTAGGCCACTGTCAATCAGAATATTCTTGCCGTCACCCGTTTGCACCAGATAGCACACAATCGGAATCTGGTATTCCGGCATTATCCCAACTTGCATCAGATATAAACGCTGCGGAGCATTTTGGCTCATGATCATTTCCTTATAAAAGATAGACCAACGGGGCAAGACAGTACGAAGCCTCCCTGCGGGACGCCTTGCCCTTTATGAATGCATCATTTCACCACTTACTGTGTCACCATCACTCCCCTAATGATAGAACACAAGTTCTGTTTCGTCAAGTTAACTTCAGTTTCCCATCTGAGCCATGCAGGGTACACTACGTCATGCACCACCAGGAGGGATAAAGGATGAGCATCAGGCGGATCGTGTGGCGGCTGGCGCTGATTGGACTCGTCGCAGCCGTACTTTTCCCAGCAGTTCCAGGCGCAGCGCAGAGTGCAGCACAGGACAATAACACGGCGGCGCTGGCCTATGTCCAACATAATACGGTGACCCTGGCCGGCGCAAACGGCCTGCCTACCATACAAACCGGGCCGATCTTTACGGCTGGGCAAGGGGCGCGCCTGTTCTGGACCGCTAACGGGCAGACCCTTTACATTGCCCGCGACGACGGCCTCTATGCAACCGGACCGCTCGGCGGGGCGGCGGTGCAGATGTCTGGCTCTTACGGGCGCACCCTGACGATCTCGCAGGATGGCGATACGCTCTACTATCTGGAAAGCGCCTCCCCGCAGCCTGTCGAGGAAGGGATTCTGTCGTTTCCCATCCGCGAATTGAGTTTGCTGTTGAGTGACGGCGGCACCGGGCGGCTGGCGGGGTATTATGGGCGCTTCGATGCCAGCGCGAAGATCGTCAACCTGACACTGGCAGCGGCGCTTTATGCGCGGGACGGCGGCCTGCTCGGATCGGGACGCCCGAACCTGTGGCCCTCCTACGGCTCGAATCTGTTTGGAACGTGCTGCTTCCCCGATCCGGGATTGGCGCGGTTTAATGTCGGCACAGGCGACTATGCGCTCTACGATGCGAACTTCATCCCCGGCGCGGCGGCGATCAACCTGACCCGCACGCATCTCGCCGGACCGACGACTTCCGGCGCGATCCGTGTCATCGATCTGATCACGGGCGGCACGCGAGATTACCAGATCGAGATCGCGGGCGGACTGGGCACAGTGGAACGGATGGCATGGTCGCCCGATGATACGTGGCTCTATATCGCGGCGCGATCCAACCCGGATCACCCACTCGAACTGACAGCGACTCCACCCTTTAACGTGGATACGCGCAGCGCCAATATCACCGTCTACCGCTTGAATCTGGTGACAAGCGTGATCCGCGAACTGGCAACCCGCTCCGATGTGTACGGCATCAGTTCGCTGGCAGCAACGGATCAATATGTATTCGCGGTCGTAGTCGACGCTAACGGCGCATTGATCGACGCCATCAACCAGGGTCTCATCCCGGCAAGTACGCCGATCAACAGCCCGGCCCTGGCTCCCTATCTGCCCACCACGCATCTGTGGCGGATCGTGAACAGCGGCGGCGAGGACGACACTATCGCGGACGATGTGTGGGGCGTGGTGGCACGTCCTATCCGGTAAGATTGGGGCGGTATGCCCAGATAAAGAGTAAGGTCATGAAAGGCTGTTTATTGAGTATTCTCGCCGGGTGGAAGGTCCTCCTGGTGTTGGAAATTAGCCTGCTGGTTATTGTCACCCTGGCGGGTTGGGCGCTGCACTTTAAAAGTGTATCGGACTTTGCCAACCTGATGATCCTGGGGGCGATTGCCCTGGTTGGCATTGGCGCGTTCAGTATGATGGGCGGCTATAATTCGACGCGCAGCGCGGGGTATCTGATCGCGTCTTCCGCCGGAGCAGATGATATGAGCAAAAGCGCGCGGCGGGGTAACGATTACAATCTCGGCGCGTTCGCCTGCTTTTTGCAGTCGGTGATCGTCGCCGTGCTCACGGTTGCACTCAGTTTGTTGGTTCTCGCCCTGTTCGGCTAACAACCTATCCGTAATTCATTGGGCGCGGCAAGCAGCGCCCCTACAAAACGAATAGGCGCTCAATGGAGACACGGTTGAAACCTGTACGTACCCACCTCATCACGGGCGGCACATCGGGCATTGGACGGGCCGCCGCGCTACTCTTTGCCGCGATGGGCGAAAATGTCGCTGTGACAGGCCGCCGCGCGGATCGATTGGCGGAACTGGTCAAAGAAGCCGAGAAGAAAAAACTGCCCGGTAAAATTCTGGCGCTCGAAGCCGATGTGACCGATCGCTGCCGCGATGCAGCGCGCCGTCGCCCTGACTCTGGCGGAATTTAACCGCCTGGATGTGCTGATCGCCAACGCCGGGTTGGGACATCGAGGCGCGCTGGTTGAATCGGATTGGGCGGATATCGAAACGGTGCTGCGGACCAACATCGACGGGGTGATCCACAGTATCCGGGCAGCAGTTCCGGCACTGCGGGCCAGCGGCGGCGGACATATCATCTTCATTTCGTCCATTTTGGGACCTGTTCCCGCGCCCTACGCTTCGATCTACAGTGCCAGCAAAGCGGCAACGGATGCCCTGGCGCGTTCGCTGCGCGGCGAACTGAAAGCGGATCACATCTACGTGTCGGTGCTGCACGTCGGGCAGACGCACACCGAATTTTCAGAAAAACGGCGCGGTCAGCCGGGGCGAGTCGCCAGCAAATGGCCGACCATGACGCCGGAGAAGGTCGCCGGGGGAATTGCGCGCGCCCTCGAACGCAGGCCGCGCACCACTGCGCTGCGCCCAATCGATAGTTTATTTATCTGGGCGGGCAAGCGCTTCCCGGCGCTGATGGATCGCCTGCTGTCACGGATTTATGGATAGGCCCACCACACATCTACAAAAACTGGGCAGGGCAAGCCCTGCCCCTACGCATTAAAGGATAATCGGGAGAAAAAAATGAAACTTAGACTGCCCAAACGCCGCAGCACGCGCTGGCTGATTATTGCCCTCGTCACGCTGGTTCTTGGCCTCTATGTAGTTTTGCCGTTTATTGTCGCCGTCGCCGCGGTTTTGCCGACGGCTAAAGGCGACGTAGGCGCGCCGCCTGCCGGATTTCAGGAAGTTTCGCTCAAAACCAGTGACGGGATCAAGCTGGCGGCATGGTATGCACCGCCGCAAAACGGCGCGGTGATCATTGTCTTTCCCGGCGCAAGCGGATCGCGCAGCAGCCAACGGGAACGATCCGAAATGCTGGCACAACACGGCTTCGGCGTGCTGGCCCTGGACCCACGCGGGCGCGGCGAGAGTGACGGCAAGATCAACCGCTACGGCTGGACGGGTACGCTCGACGTGGGAGCGGCTGTTAATTTTTTGCAGGATCAGGCGGACGTTAAGGCGATTGGCGGGCTGGGCACGTCGATGGGCGGCGAAGTTTTGCTCGGCGCGGCCTCGACCTATCCCCAGATCAAGGCGATTGTTGCGGATGGCGCAACGGCCCGCAGCACCCAGGAATATCGATCCCTGCCCAAGAACAAGCCCTTCAAGCGTTATTTTGTCAAGGCCAGCGTTGATTTCTGGGTCGGCATCTTCACCGGGGAAGATCAGCCGGACCCGACACTGTTACAGTCGATCAAAGCGACCGACTCGACGGCCTATCTCTTTATGGCAGCGGGCAAAAACAGCGAGGAAATCGAATATAACGAGCTGTTTGCCAAAGCCGTTGGGGAACACGGCACGCTCTGGATCGTGCCGGATGTCGATCACACCAAAGCGTTCAGCCGTTACCCCGATGAATACGAGCAGCGGGTGATTGGATTTTTTGAGGATACGCTGCTGAACAAGGCAAACTAACCATTTCTTGGGCGCAGCAAGCGGCGCCCCTACAAGATTTCGCCGCAGATGAGCGCGGCAGGCTTCCCGGCGACGTGAGTCAGCACGACAACGGCGGATTCTCCGCCGCCGCCCAGTTTAAGCTGGCGGATCAGGTCTTCGGGGCTGATCGGACTGCCGCGCTTCTTGACGGTCACTGATCCGACGCCGCGCGCCCGTAAAACCGCCCGCAGTCGCTTGAGGTGGAAGGGCATCCATTCCCAGACGGGCCAGACGCGTGCCCAGTGTGATGTTACATAAGAATTGGATGTCAAGAAAGCGATGGTTTCATCGATCCGGCAGGCATTGATCCCCAGCCGCACTGCCAGTTCGCCCAGCAGTCCGGCGCGGATCACGGCAGGATCAGGCTCATAGAGATAAGCCAGCGGCTCAGCAACAGGCGGCGCGGGCAAATCGAGGGGAATGAGCGTTTCCCCGGAGCCGTCGCGTTCCAAGCGGGACGCCCAACTGCCCGCAAACCCTGAAGCGCCGCTCCACAACACGGCCTCTTTAAGTTCCCCGTCCAGGCTGACAAACTCCACACCCGACCCCTGTGCCGTATAGGCACGCAGTTCGTCCAGGTCCACACCCGGCGACAGTTTGACGGCCAGCGTCTCAAAATCCCAGGTGGTGATTCGATCCAATGGCGGCAGATAATCCGACACGGAGAAAACGCGCCGACCAGCCTCGCGCCGGGCCGGGTCAAAAAATGCCGCCTCGACACCTCGCAGCGGCAGTGGATCGAGCAAATCGGCGGTCACAAAATCGGCGGAACGTCCGTAAACATCCCTGTTGGCGCGGGCCATCCGCAGCCGGAGCGGATCATTATCGAGGCCGATCACGCTTGCGCCGGGGATCGAAGCGAGAGCAAGCGTATCTCCGCCAATCCCGCAGCCGATCCGCGATTCGTTTATATCCGGTCAGACGCCGCACCCGCCACCCGCTGACGATCTCGCCGCTGGCCTGTTCCAAACCGTCCGGCGTGAAATACATGGCCTCTGCCCGGCTGAATTTATCACTGCCGCGCCGCCGCAATCGGGCCAGGGTCAGCGCCGCGCCTGCCAGCGCTGCGGGCCAATCGCGCCGCAGTTCCGACAGCCGGGCGAGTGTCTGTGACTCGCTCAGATCGGCGGCTGATAAGCGGTCCAACACAGCCCGCCCCGCCGGACCGGACAAAAATGTGAATGCTGCGTCGTCCAAAATCGCCTCATGCCATCTAAAAACAAAAGGGGCGAAACCGCCCCTCAAGCAAATCCCTCGTACCGAAAACGCTTATTTTTCTTCGACCTGCGCCAGCAGCGCGCGGAATTCGGTCCATTCTTCGCGGGTGAAATAGAGTGAACCCCAGTCGAGTTCGACTTCGATGGCAGCTTCTTCTTCGCCGTCCGTCGCTTCAGGCTCGCCCGCGGCGTCAATCATATCGACGAATTCGTCCCATTCTTCCTTGAAAAAGTGAACCGTCACCGGGCCGAGTTCCATGTGATAGGTAACTTCCCCGTCCGGTTCTTCAGCGACCCAGATGGTGTAATTGTCGGTCTCGGCAATGGTGTCGGTAGGGATTTCGGGTAAATCGTTATTCATCATGAGTATGCTCCTTGAGATGCAACAAGCTATCTACAGATTGTCGCCGCTCAAGGGGCATTTGTCCAGAGTGGCTTCGCGTGAAAACGGCAATAAAAACAAACTCACCGCAAAGGTCTTATTTCTCGACAGGCGGCAGGTTTTCGGTCCGCACCTCGGCCTTTTGTGTCAGGCTGATCTCGCGGGAGTAAAGCAGCAGCCCCAGGCCGTCCTCCCAGTCATTGACAAATCCGGCTTGCTCGATGGCGGCTATCCGTTCGGGCTGGTCCAGCACCTTCAGTTGGATTTCCTGCGATCCCAGCGCTGCCGCCACTCGCCGCGCATCGCGCACGATGAGAGGCCAATCGGGCAGGGCTGCATCCAGGTAGCCAACCTTGATCACATTTGGCGAAGGAAAACGCTCAAAGGAATTCTCGTTAAAAATAACCACCCCCGCGATCTGATCAGTGGGCAGCCAGCCATAAACAAGCCCGGATTTTAAGCGAGCAGCCAGCCGTTCGTCGGTCAAAAACTGGTAGCTCCACTCCGATTCGATGCTGTGCTGCACCAGACCATAATAAGCTGACGATTCAAGCCACGCCCGCAAGCGCGGCAGGTCCGGCTCGCCCAGTTTGCGCAGCCCTTCGGCTGGTTCGTCCAGGACCGCCGCCCAGTAGATCATAAATTTACCCACCAACTGGAAGCCCGTTTCGCTGGCAAGCTTGCCGACAGCCTGATTATTCGATGCAGTGCTGAAGCGCACGACGCCGCTGCCAACCTGCCGCACCTGGTTCAGGATGAAGTGATGCAGCACTCGTGCCAGCCCCTGCCCTTGAAAGGCGGGATCAATGCGTAACCCTTCCATCCACCATTCGCCGTCGCCGTAGCGGGTCATCTTCCCCACGCCAATCACCCGATCCGCTATCGTCACCACATAAAAGCCGCCGTCCGGATCGTTGAACCATGTATCCAGGACGCGGGGCAGATAGTCTGATCCTTCCCAGGTCTGCGCGGCAATGGCTTCCAGGGCGGCCCGATCCGAGGGCTGAGCAGGACGGATGTTGATGGCAGATCGTGTAAACGTCTGGGATTCTGATTGCATGGTGTTATCCTCGTTCACAAAAACAATAAAATGAAGCGGCGGGCAAGGATCGCCCGCACACTGTCTTCCTAACTGAATATACGTTCCTGAGCGCACTGGCGGATGTTTTGGTTATCGCCAGTCGAACCCTAACGCCCGCGCGCCGCAGCCATTTCTGCAACCTCCCGCGTGACATCTTCCGGCGGAACCATCGGGAAACGGCGGCTGAGGAAGAAATGCAGCAGGCGGTGCGTCACCCCGCGCGACTCGGCCATAAAGGCCGGCATCGCCGGGAATGCTTCTTCATCGAGCAGCTTGGCGCGCAGATAGCGACCAAACAGGCGCAGGGTTGCCGTTGCCGGAGCCGCCAAAATAACGCCCAGCAGCCCACCCAGGCTGGCCCCGATCAGGATGGCGACCAGCACCACAAAGGGATGCAGGTCGAGGCTGCTGCCCATGATGCGCGGCACCAGAAAGATCGCCTCTAGCTGCTGGATGCCCGTGTACCCTATCGCCACGATAACAGCATAAACCCAGCCCAGCGTCCAGGCTGCTGATGGTTGAGCTGTCCGAAATCAGGGCCAGCAAAAAGGCGGGGATCAGCGCCAGAGTCGGGCCAAGGTTGGGGATCAGCTCCAAAAAACCCGCCAGCGTCGCCAGCAGCAGCGGATTGGGCAGGCCGAGAATCAGCACCACAATATAGGTTGCCGTGCCCACTGCCAGATTCAGGATCATCTGCCCGCGCAGGTACGAATTCCAGATTTTCCCCAATTCGTACAGCAGCCGCATGAAGTCGCCCCGGTAGCTTTCGGGAATCGAGTTAGAAACATAAGTGACAAAATTCGGGCCGTCTCGCATCAGGTAAAACAGCATAATCAGCACGATAAACAGCGACAGAAAAAAAGACAGCACACTCGTCGCCGTGGTGACTGCCGAGTCAGCCAATCCTAACAGACGATCCTGAAGGGCCTGGGTTGCCCCGCCCTGCCCGTCCTGGCCGTTTCCTCCACCGATGGCACTTTGGATTTCTGCCCAGGGGATGATGACGCGATCCCCTACATAAATCGGCTTGCTCAGGCGTTTTTCGAGATCACCCTGGAAATTCTGCACGAGGTCTGGCAGATCGGATGCAAGCTGGCGCACCTGGGTGAGCATCGCCGGGATAATCAGGCCCAGAATAAGGGCCATAACGGCAAGCATCACCAGCCACGACAGCAGGACGGCGATGGTGCGCCGCGTCCCAGGGCTTTTGATCGCATCAAGCCGCTTTTCAAAGAACGTCACCAGCGGCGACAGCAAATAGGCCAGCACCATCGCGATAATGATGGTCGACCACGCCCTTCCGCTGACTTTGCGCGCGATCAGGAAAAACAGAATGAGCATGATCAGCGACACAATCCGCTTGGCGTTTGTCCCCCAGGGAGGACTGGTTACATTAGGGAGTTTGGTTGCCACAACGATCCCCTTCGCCCGTATCGGCGTATTGATTGTTCGATTAGGTCTATGATTAATTCTAACGTGACCAAACATGAAAGGCGAACAAACAGCAGCGGTTATCTGGCCAGGGCGGTAAAGGCCATGCCCCGTTCATGACTCAAATTCTGTTAGCGCTACCATTGTTTCTCGCGTTATTAGCACCACTTCTTTCGTCTTGTCTGTATAAGCTTGTTGTCTTTGTCTAAAATGCAGTAAAAACAACTTGGCTAACAGCCAATCGCCTGCTACAATGATACTAAGGGCAGGTTCGAAAGTCGTCAGAGTGTTTAAAAAGCTTTGCTCAATTTTGTTTGGCATCTGGCAAAAGAAACTTTATGTGTTAAAAAACCTCACTCCCCATGACGTGTTGTTGTACACGGAACATGATTTTGTTATGAAGGTTTGAGCGCACAACTAGTATCTTTAGCCTGATTCCCCTTTCGAAACCTCTGCAACTGCCCCTGGGCATGACCTTAGCCGCCTTTGACCTGCGCTGAGGAGTGGTTGGCTGGTAGAGAGCTGCCGATGACAGCTTATTTGATTGTTGACGTAGACGATCTGTTACAGCGTCTGGAAGCACGCGGCGTGGCTCCTGATATCCACAGCGTCGCCATGTCGCTGTTGAACAGTGCCGCCCTGGCCGCCGGGCTGAAAAGTCCGAGCGATCTGGTGGCGATTGCCGTCGCGGACTGGAACCGCTACCGTCGCCCCAGCGGAGTCGCCGGGATCAGCGTGCAGCAGGTTTTTGCGGGCGAAGGCTACGAACTGTTCAATGTGCCAGAACGGCGTGTCGTGACCGATGCGCTGCTCATGCACTATTTTTCCTTCGAATCGCAGCAGGTGGACGAACTGATTCTCGCCACCACCCGGCACGACATCTCGACGCTGGTGCATCGCGTCCAGACGACGGACCGGGCTCGCGTGCGTATCTGGGGTGATGAGCCGCCGCCCGACCTGGAAGACGTGATCTTCCAGCCGCTTGAGACAATTCTCGGCATCCCCAGCAAAACCGTCGCGCTGTACATCGACTTTGAGAACATCTCCATCAGCCTGAGTGAACAGGGCTACATCCTGGATGTCGATGATATCGTCGACGGCATGATCCGGCAGGCCCAGTCGCATGGACAGATTATCCAGATGGCCGCTTATGCCCCCTGGGGCCAGCGCGGGAGTCTTGCTCCCCTGACGGATCGCACCGGGCGGGAAGTCTCCGACGAAGTGCCGAGCCGCCTCGCCCGCTCCAACATTGACCCGGTCTTCAGTCTGCCGGGCAAAAACAGCGCGGACATGCGCATCGCCAAAGAAGTGCTGGACGACAGCAACATGGAAGCCAGCGCCGATGTGTTCATCATCGCCAGCGGCGACCGCGACTTTAACGAAGTCTTCAGCGCGGTGCGGGCACGCAACAAGCAGGTTGTGGTTTGGGGCGTGCGGGGCAGCACCAGCCGCCTCGTCGAATCCAACCCGGCCCTGCTCGTTGAATATGTCGAGGATTTCTGCAAACTCCGCCGCCACTCGGATCTGATCGCAGCGCAGCACCAGCACGCCGTTGCTCCTCTGCGCGGCATCGAACTGGAAGAGCCGGAACCGGAGTTCCGCCCGTCGCAGTGGTCGAGCGTCATTTTGCAGCTTGACCAGATGCTGATGCAGTCGGGCACGGATGAAATCGAGATGAACCAGTTGGTGAACCGCCTGATCGACGTGCGGGCCGTGCCTAATGCCGCCCGCGCCGACGATCTGCTCTCTCAGGCAGCCGGACGCGGGATATTGATCGTCAACACCGGCGTCAAAACGGTTGGGCTGAACATCAGCAATCCGATGGTCGAAAAGACAACCCTGATCCGCGACCGGATCGTGCATCGCGTCGCCAATACGCTGCATGTGCGCGGCTGGGAATATGTCAATTATGGCTTCCTGCTGAAAGGCATCGGCATGGATCATGGGCTGGAAGGGCCGGGCCTGAATGCCAGCGATACCTGGCGTTCCGAGTGGGTCGACTGTCTCGTACGCGAGGGCATCCTGACCCGCGAACTGGTCCCGCACCGCCACAACCCCGAAGATCTCGTCCCGGTGATCAAGCTGGCCGACATCGAGACGGGTGCGGGGATGGCCCACCTGCCCGGCATCACCGAGGAAGACGTCGAGCAGATGGTACGCCGCGTGATCGTCAGCGTGGAGCAGTTCACCAGCTTCCGAGGCTTCGCGTGGTGCCCGTTGGGGAGCCTGCACCGCCGCCTGCGTCCGTTTGATCCCAGCACGACCTTCCAACAGGCCGTTGAGATGCTGATGGAAGAGGGCGCGGTGCGCGTCGAGGAATACGATAACCCGCAGAGCGACTACAAGACGAAGGGCATCTCCCTGGTGGAGACCGCGCCCCGCGTCGAGGAGGTGCTCGCGGAGCGCAACCAGTTTATCCATGTGCTGCTGGACCTCTATGAGCAGCGCCAGCCGATCACCCGGTCAGCGATCTCGGATCGCCTGCCGCACATGGACGAGGCCGACATGGATCTCTGGCTGTCGATCATGCAGTCGGAGAACGTGCTCAAGCCTGTGCCGGGTCAGGGCGACCTGTACAGCCTGTTCCGCACGCACCACACGGTGTGCATCGTGGCAGGCGATAAACCGGAGGGCGAGGAGTAAGCCAGATCGGCTGTTCAACCGAACTTGTAGGGGCGTATAGCAATACGCCCTTTTTGATCGGCTGTACCTTAACCTAAGTCTCCTCGCGCCCATACTTTCCCTTCCACCTACTGATCCCTGCAATACATCTATCCAACCAACTTTCATACCATGTGAGGAAATCCACATGGGGCAGTGTTGCAAAATCGTTGTCTTCTAAATAGCCGTAGTCACAAGATACTCGCCCATTGTGGATAATCAGCGGCCATAGACCATAATCTGCCCCGCGATCATCTATCCAAACATTTCCTCTTTCTTCTCCGCTCACTACCAGAAAGTAATTGATGGTGCACCCCCCAGACCCTATATCCAGTGTGCCATGCTTATGTTTTTCATCCCAAGGATCAACGTCTGGATGGTTGGCGACAAGCCAGCGATCAGTATACGGAAAGGCTTGTGACAGATCACTATCAATTTGTGTTTGTGCTACTTGAAAAGGAAGAAGACATAACCAGGGGCCGCGCATCTTTTCACCCGTTTCATCGCCGTTCCCAATTTCAAGCAAAAAAGATCGATAGCCTTCGGGCAATCGAACACCTAGAGATTTTTCAAATTCAAGGACCTCTGATTCCTCTACGGGGGGTTCATCACAGCCAATCCCAAATTGGTTTGCGCGAACAACGTAAGTCGCTTCACCTACATCGTAATATACGAAATCATCTTCTTGTCGATATTTCTCAACAAATTCAGTTATGCGGTCATCATATTCGGTCAGTTTTCGTTTGATACTTTCAATTGTCATGCGCCTTCTCCTCCTGTCCCAACACTCTACTTTTTCGGCCCCTGCGGATATTCCCGATCCTCGGCCCACCGAGCCGGATTATTCACAACATACTCGCGAATCCGGTTCAATTCATCTTCATTACGAATAATGTGTTCATAATAGTTTCGCTGCCAGAATGAACAACCCGGCATTTCACGCAGAATATTGATCCGCCGTGTAGATGCTGATTTAAACCCGCGTACCATTGCGCCGACCGTACGGGATGGCGATTGGAATGGTTTGGGATATCCGTTCGGTGAAATTTGCCGATTGGAAATAATAGCATTTGGGGATGGCATATTGTTGGGCGTATTGCCATACACCCCTACAGTAGTGATCGCGAAAATGGCGTGGAAATGGTTAGGCATGATGACATAGGCATCAGTCTCTATTTCACGGCGTATTTTTGGCGTGCGGAGCCACTCTTCATATACGATCTGACCGAATAAACTAAGCTGCATAACATCAGCTTCGATTTGTCCTAATGAACATTCGCTACGCTCGACACATAACGTAATGAAATAGGCTCCTGCACTGGCATAATCGTATCCTGGCAGACGAATTGATCGGCGGTGAAAGCGATCATATTCAGACATTTTCCCCTCCCTGGTACGCACAAGCACCTCGCAACCAGTATATGCCTGTAGGGGAGTATGGCAATACGCCCTTATCAACCGCTTAAGGTTCCATCGTTTGTGCAGTCTGCCCACCGCCCCCTCAACCCATTCGGCCTTTCCATTCATTTTTGGGGGTGGTATAATCTTGATGAGCATCGCTTAATATGAACGGTGCTCACTCTGAGCGCTTGCTCAACCATCTTACTCCGATGACCGGCGGCCAACGTCCGGGCCGTTTGGTGACTATAGAAAGGCAAAGGGACGCAACATGGGTATTGGTAAAGAACGTAAAACAGAAGTCATCACGAGCTACGCCCGTCATGATGGCGACACCGGATCGCCAGAAGTCCAGATCGCTATTCTGACCACCCGTATCGAGCAGTTGACCGAGCACCTGAAGGTGCACAAGCACGACGAGCACAGCCGCCGCGGTCTGCTCAAGCTGGTCGGCCAGCGCCGCCGCCACTTGAAGTATCTCAGCCGCAAGGACCCGGCCAGCTACCGCGAGTTGATCCAAAAACTGGGTCTGCGCCGCTAAAAACGACACATCCAACGCGCGGGTCGGGACCGATCCGCGCGTTCCATCTATCTGAAGGATGAACGGTAGCCCGGAGCGGCAGGAATTGGAACATGCGGTCAAGCGGGCTGTACAGGTTGCCCCTTGACACCAAGTTCCAGTCCCTACCCCTTCGGGCGTTTTGTTTCTATGGAGGAAACTAAATGAGTAATAATTACAATATGCCCGAAAATCGCCGCTACACAGCGACGATTGGTGACAAAGAAGTCATCATCGAAACGGGCAAGCTGGCTGAGCAGGCTGGCGGCGCGGTCACCGTGCGGATGGGCGATACGCTGGTCTTCGCCACCGCTACGATGAGCGCCATCGCCCGTGAAGGCGTCGATTTCTTCCCGCTCAGCGTGGATTACGAAGAGCGCCTCTATGCAGCGGGCCGCATCCCCGGCTCGTTCATGCGCCGCGAAGGCCGCCCGTCCGAAGCGAGCATCCTGATCGCCCGCGTCACGGACCGGCCCCTGCGCCCCCTGTTCCCCGAAGATATGCGTAACGAAGTGCAGGTGATCATCACCCCGCTCAGCCACGACCAGGAAAATCACGCCGATATGCTCTCCGTGATTGCCGCCAGTGCCGCGCTGACCATTTCGGACGTGCCCTGGGGCGGGCCGATTGGCAGGCGTGCGCGTCGGCATGATCGAGGGTGAGTTCGTGATCAACCCGACGATCCCTGAAATGGAAAACAGCACCCTTGACCTGCGCATGGCAGGAACAGCCGACGCAATCATCATGGTCGAGGCGGGCGCGAATGAAGTAGACGAAGAGACGATGATCCGCGCCCTGCGCTTTGGTCACGACGCGATGCAGGACGTGATCCGCGCTCAGAACCAGATGCGCGACGAGATCGGCAAGGCGAAGCGCGACTATACCCCCGCCAAGGTCAATGCCCTGCTCGCCAGCGAAGTCGCGGGCAAGGTTTCCGTCGAAATCGCCAATATCGTCGCTAACCGCATCGAGCGCGACGAGCGCAACGCGGCCCTGGAAGAACTGCGCGAACGCGTGGTTGCCGAATACGAAGATCGATGGAAATCAACCCGGACGAAGAAGGCACGATCAGCCTCGGCCAGGTGCGCGAAGCGATCAACGACCAGCTCAAGAAGGAAGTCCGCCGCCGCATCCTCGAAGACGGCGTGCGTCCCGATGGTCGCAGCTACCAGGAAATCCGCCCGCTGGCTGCTGAAGTGGATATTGTGCCCCGCGTACACGGCTCCGGCCTGTTCAAGCGCGGTCAGACGCAGGTCCTCAGCATCTGCACGCTGGGAACCCCGCGCGAGAGCCAGCCGCTGGATGGCCTGTATCCCGAAGACACCAAGCGCTACATGCACCACTACAACTTCCCGCCCTTCAGCACGGGCGAAACGTGGATGATGCGCGGCCCCAAGCGCCGCGAAATTGGACACGGTGCGCTGGCCGAAAACGCCCTGCGCCCGATGATCCCGGCGGAAGATCAGTTCCCCTACACCATCCGCGTCGTGAGCGAAGTGATGTCGTCCAACGGCAGCACGAGCATGGCGAGCGTCTGCGGCAGCACCCTGTCGCTGATGGCGGCGGGCGTCCCGCTGATCCGCCCCGTCGCGGGCATCGCGATGGGCCTGATCAAGGAAGGCGAGAAATACGCCATCCTGACCGACATCCAGGGCATGGAAGACCACCTGGGCGATATGGACTTCAAAGTCGCCGGGACGGAAAAAGGCATCACCGCCCTGCAGATGGACATCAAGATTAAGGGCGTCAGCGACGATATCCTGCGCACTGCCCTGGCTCAGGCACGGCAGGCTCGCATGACCATTCTGGATGTGATCCTCACCGTGATCCCCGAACCCCGCCCGGACCTCAACCCCTACGCGCCGCGTATCGAAAGCGTCAAGATCAATGTGGAAAAAATTGGCGCGGTGATTGGCCCAGGCGGCAAGATGATCCGCAGCATCCAGGACAAGACGGGCACGAAGATCGACATTGCCGAAGACGGCACGGTCTTTATCGCCAGCACGGACGGCCCCAGCGCTGACCGCGCCCGCGATATGGTGCTCGCCCTGGTTGAAGAACCGGAACTGGGCCGCATCTATACGGGCCGCGTCACCCGCGTGGAGAACTACGGCGCGTTTGTCGAGATTATGCCCGGCCACGATGGGATGGTTCCCGTCAGCCAACTGACCGATCATCACGTCGAGCGCGCTGAAGATGAAGTCAGCATTGGCGACGAAATCATGGTCATGATCACGGACATCGACGGCGACGGCAAAATCCGCCTGAGCCGCCAGGCTGTGCTCGAAGGCTGGACGCTGGAAGAAGCCCGCGCAGCCGATCCGCGTATTGCGGGCGGTGGACGCAGCGGCGGCGGTGGTCGCGGCGGCGGAGATCGTCGTGGTGGCGGTGGTGGTGATCGTCGCGGCGGCGGTGGCGGTGGCTATCGCGGCGGCGGTGATCGCGGTGGTGGTGGAGATCGCGGCGGCAGTCGCGGCGGTGGCGGTGATCGCGGCGGCAATCGTGGTGGCGGCAGCGGCAGCGGTGGCGGCTATCGTGGTGGTGGCGGCGGTGATCGCGGACGCAGCGGCGGTAGCAGCAGTGGTGGTGGCTACGGCGGCGGCAATCCTGGCAGCGACGCTGGTGGTCCGGATCGCAGCTACTAGACCCCCTCACCCCGGCTGACAAAAGCGGCTGAGCCTACCCCTCTCCCACGCAAAATAGCGGGGCGAGGGGAAAAACAATCATGTGAAGCAAGCGGGGGCGTTCTGGTGCAATCGAAGATTGCCAGGAGCGCCCCTGGTTTTTATAGAGGCAATCAGCCATGAGCGCACTAACAGAGTGGCAGCAAACTGTCTTGGGGCTTATCGAGAAGGCCAATGGAAAAGCACAGTGGCACTCGCTGGAAACCACATTATCGCGCATGATAGTAACAAGAGATACGACCTTAATACAGTGTTTAAAATTGTTAGAAGAAAGCGGTTTTATAGTTGGTCACTTCTCCCCAGGCGGCAAATATACTCACTGGCAAATAACAGAGGCTGGCGTTCAGGCGCTGACAAACTCTAATGATGGGTAAAGGTAAATGAGCAGTGAGGAGGCTATCAGGGATGACTGTAACCGAAGCGGCAATGGCGCTGATATCAGCCATTCATCAGGCTCATATCAAGGGGCAATTTAACAGCCTTGGAAGGGAACAATTGAAGGCGATACAAGCCAAGATGCCATTATCAAAAGAATTGATCGAACTATACCAGATAGCCGCTGCTCAAGATTTGTATATACCCTGGTCTGCCAACTATTTGGTTCTCTACGATCCTCTGCGGCTAGAGCAATGCCAAATAGGATATCGCTGGTCAGAGCCATTCGGAAAGATGGAGGAGGGGTGGAATCAGGCTTGGCTTGTGATAGGCGATCAAGGTGGCGATCCCATCATTGCCCACACCGATCAGGTTGGTACACCTATTTCGATGGCGATACATGGAACTGGTGAATGGAATCCTTCACCGCGTTGCTCCAAGCTTGAGTGCTTTTCTACAAGCGTTATCCATATGGATTGATGTTTCTCAGATTAAGTATCAAGGACAAATCTATTCCGAAGATTGGACAATGCTGCCCATCGTGATAGAGGAACTGCGAACAGAACTCTCACCAGTATTAGCAGAAGAGGAGAGCACGAATTTCCTATCATTTTTGGCATAAAACTTTTATTAATCTACTCTCGCAGCATCTCCTGCACGGCCCGCACAATATCGACCACATTTGGAAGACTCTGCTGCCAGAGTATTGGAACATGCAGCGCTAAACCAGGCAGCAAAGGCGTTCCATAAATCCCCTGTTCATCCGGCGTAATCGGCGTATAGACGCCAGAATTCCCCCAGACGGTTAAAGTCGCAACGCTGCCGCCGGGGATCGATCAGCCAATATTCCCGGACTCCGGCTTCCTCATATTCAATAAACTTGTCGCCATAATCCCGTGTTGCGCTCTCCGGCGAAACGACCTCGATGCAGATTCCGCCGGGCCGATCATCGCGGTTTCGGTCAGTTTGCCGGGGTTGCTGTTCAGGATGACCATCACGTCGGGCTGGCGGAAAGAGTTGGGCTTTCCAGGCGCATGACGAACGGCTCATCCAGCGCCCTGCCAATGGGGCGGAGAGAAAAATAGGCGTCGAGCAGTTCGAGGAAATATTTGGTTAGCAGGGCATGACGCAGCGATTCAGGAGACATGCGGAGAACAACTCCCTTCACCCATTCGTGATGGTGCTGCGCATACTGCGCCAGATACACATCCGCCGCGACATCAACGGCGATCACTTCACCCGCTGGTAGGCTCAAAGGGGGGGAGAGCGTTTGAGTGCCCATGTGTTGTTTTACAACTCCGCTCGAAGGCGCGATGGTTTAATTGTAGTGGATGGGCTGAGGGTAGGGCAAGCCCTACCCCTACAAGGAAAGGATGTTCGGCGTAAGGATCTAGCGCAGCGCCGCGTCTACCCGGCCCCGCAGCATGGGTTCCGGCGCAGCGCCGACAATGCGATCCACCAGCTTGCCGCCCTTGAAGATCAGCAGCGTGGGGATGCCCTGCACCTGGAAATTCATCGCCGTGAGCGGATTTTCATCGACGTTCAGCTTGGCGACCTTCAGCCGACCCGCGTAATCCTTCGCCATTTTTTCCACGACAGGCGCGATCATCCGGCAGGGGCCGCACCACGCCGCCCACAGATCGACCAGCACAGGCAGATCGCTCTGCAAGACTTCCTGCTTGAAGCTGGAATCCGTCACTGTGACCGGATGCGCGGGCGCTGATTGCGCCGAAGCCGATCCAGCGCTGTGCGACTGCCCCGATGTAGCGGTCTGCTGTGGGGGCGGCGCGGACGGTTCGGCGGGTTTGGGGCCACGACCAAGCAGATAGGAGACGTGCTCCCGGAAACTGCTCGAACTAACGGCATTCGCGCGCGAGACTTCGCGCCCATCGCGGAAGGTGATCAACGCTCCGGCTGGCGCGTTCCATTTCGCCGCTGTTTGCGGATTTTCCGCTGCGTTCAGCTTGACGACCAGCACACGCCCGGCGTCGTTTTTAGCGACCTGCCGCAGCAACTCTTCGAGCGACGCATTCTGGCTGCCGTTCTCGATCAACAGGGCAACCGGGAGACCGCTGTTCAGCACCCGGTCAACGCTGAAATCATTGGTGATAATCGGTGTATCAAAACGTGGCATTGCGGCTCTCCCATTAGTTTTTTTATCATCTGGTTAGATGAGTGCAGTTCCCATCTCGTTGCAGCCCAGTCTATAAAAAAGATGTTTGTGATTTTTTTTGCATTTGCGATTTATTTCTGCTAGGATCGTGAGACAACGCACAGGATTACGATGCCATCCGTCACGGGAACTCCAGTGATGCAGCCCAAACGAGCGCCAGACGAGCAACGCCGGGCGGCCCTACAACTTGTATTCGGAGAGGCTGGCTGTTCCACTCTGGTCTTTATCCTGCTGGCAGCAGGCGCTGGCATGCTGCTGGACTTTCAAGTGACCGGTCTGCACCCGTTTTTTAGCATCGGCGCGATGATCCTGGCTGTTCCGGCTGCGCTGCTGTGGACGCTCCACAGACTATCGAAGCAAACGGCCCTGAAAGCGGTAGCCGGGCAAGCAGGCTGTATCACCGTCGTCCTGGTTTTTGCCGGAATGTTCGTGGGTATGTTCCTGGATTCGCGGTTAGATACGCATCCGGTATTTAGCATCGGGCTGGCTTTGATCAGCGTGCCTATCAGTCTATACAGACTGGTTTCACAGTCTTACCTGAGACGAGATTTTGACGTTTTAGGGGGGGTCGGTTAGGCTTTTAGGGTTGTTTTTCTCCCCAACAAGCCACTCGTGCCTAACGAAGTGCGGTACGTGCAAAATGATAGGATATTCCGACTCATTTTGGGGTATTAAGGGGACCTCCCTGGCAACATCAAATAAGAGGCTTTCGTGGACCGTAAACCGCAGCCGAACACGTATTATCGCAATCTAGCCATGGCAGCCATTGCCGGGCAGTCCGGCTGTTCAACTGTGATTATCGTTTTCGCGGCCTTATTTGCCGGTTTATTTATCGAACTCCAGGCTTCATACACAACCTGTTTTTACGCTGGGGCTGGTACTGCTGAGCGTCCCGCTGGGGTTATTCGTGATGGTCCGCATGGTGCTCTCGGCCACGGCGCAGATCAGAACCTCCAGCACGCCTAGCAAGCCTGAACTCGTCACCACCAAAGGAGAAGCGCCCTTGAGCAGGAATACGAGAGGATTAGTCATTTTTATAGGCATTTTGATAGCCGCAGTTCTGTTCTGCGGGTTGGTGCCATTTTTGCTGCTGCCCAAAGCGGGTATCGCGATGGCCCTGCCCGTGATCACCGTGCCGGGCGAAAAACTCTGCACCGACTGCGGCGGCGTCAAGGGCCTGACGATCACCAACACGATTATTGGAACGCTGTTGGCCGATCTGATCGTTCTGTTGTTTGCCTTCGGTGCGACCCGGCAAGTCAAAGAGATTCCCGGACGCCTGCAAGGTCTGTTTGAATTTTTGACGGACGCGCTGTACGGTGTGGCGAAGTCCACGGCTGGCCCGCACGCCCGCAAGATATTCCCCTTCATGGCGACTCTCTTTATCTTCGTGCTGGCGGCGAACTGGCTGGAACTTGTCCCCGGCGTGGACAGCGTTGGCCTGATGCACTGCGCCGAAGACGGCATCAGCGGCTATGAGAAAAATGGCATTACGCTGAAGAACGAAGAAGTGTTGAATTCCGGAACACGCGCCACCGAAGCGGACTACGAAGCCTGCCACGCTAAGGAAAATGGCGAGGAGCATGCTGTTGCAGAAGGTGAAGCGGGTGAGGGAACAACGGCAGAGGCAGCAGCCCCGAACGGCAATATTCACGTTGTCACCTCTTTTGTCCGTGCCGCGGCAACCGACCTCAATATGACGTTGGGGCTGGCGATCCTGGCAGTGCTCGCGGTGCAGTATTTCGGCATTCGAGCGCTGGGCGGCATGTACTTCAGCAAGTTCATCAACACCCCTGCCCTGGGTAACCTGGACCGCAAGCCAATGGGGTTGATGGATTTCGCCGTCGGGTTCCTGGAGATCATCTCGGAAATCTCGCGTATCATCAGCTTTGGCTTCCGTCTTTTTGGCAATATCTTTGCCGGACAGGTGCTGCTCTTTGTCATCCCGTTCCTGGCTGGAGCGCTTGTGCCCTTCTTCATCTACGGGTTTGAACTGTTCGTCGGCGTGATCCAGGCCTTTGTGTTTGGAATGTTGTTCCTGGTCTTTGCGGCTATGGCGATGCAGGGACACGATCACCCGGATGAAGCAGAACACGCTCACGAATAACTCGGTTTCTTTTCGTCTGCAACCGACTGGAGGCATTCATGCAGATTAGTGGTACGGATTTTATCAGTGCAATGAAAACGATTGGGGCTGGCCTGGCGATGATCGGTGTGATCGGACCCGGTATCGGCATCGGCCTGGTTGTGCAAGGCGCTCTGACGGCGATTGGTCGCAATCCGGATGCGTCGGGGCAAATTATCACCAACATGATCCTGGGCATTGCGTTTGCGGAAGCGGTAGCTATTTACGCTCTGGTCGTGTCTCTGATCATCCTGTTCGTAATCTAACGGACTGACAGGAGGTCAGCGTGGACAAACTAGGTATCAATCTCGGATTTTTAATCTTTCAGTGTTTGAACTTCAGCCTGCTTCTCTTCCTGCTGGGCAAATTCGTCTGGCCGCGCATCCTCAATATGCTGGATCAGCGCGCCGAGAAGATCGCCCAGGGGTTAGAAGACGCCCGCGCCGCTGAACAGGCGCGCCAGAACGCCGAACGCGAACGGGATCGGATTCTCGCCCAGGCCCGCGCCGAGAGCCAGAAACTGCTCGATGAAGCACGGCAGCGCGGTGAGGATCAGGTCCGGCAGGCGCTGCAAGAAGCGACTCGTGAAGCGGAAGAACGTCGCGCCCAGTCGCGCACACAGGCCGAAGAAGAGCGCAACCGCATTCTGGCCGACACGCGCGATCAGATCGCGTCCCTGGCGATGGCTGCCGCCGAACGATTGATTGGCGAAACGATGGACGCCAACAAACAGCGCACGGTGATCAAGAAGTTCTTCTCCGACATTCCCGCCGACGCTCGCAATCTGGGCAAGCAGGTCGAAGTCGTGAGCGCCGTTCCTCTGACCGCTGACGAACAGGCCGAGGTCAAGAAAGTCACGGGGGCGGAGCAGGTCGAGTACCGCGTAGAACCCGACATTCTTGGTGGGCTGGTGCTGCGTTCCGGCGATAAAGTGGTGGATGGCAGCGTGCGGGGCGGTCTGGCTGCCCTCTCTGCGAGCCTGCGCTAACCACTGCGCCCGACTTTCATTGAAACATCCGACGCCAGGGATCATGCTGATCCCCGGCGTTTTTGTTTATCTTGCGATGGTATAATTAAGGCAAAGAAAGGAGCAGCAAACATGGTATCGTACAGCGAAGTTGTCAAACTGGTTGATCAACTCACGCCACAGGAACAGCGGGCGCTTTTTGCTTATCTTCAGGAACGCGCCCACTATCGCCAACTGACCGCCCAAGAGCGCACGGCATTATTCGATTCGCTGATCGTGGATTTAGGTCCGGTTTCGCCAGATTTCTCGGATCGGCGTGAGGATTGGTATGGCGACGACGAACGGTAAAGCCTTCGTAGATACCAATATTTTACTGAGAGCAACGGTTTCACAGTTTCCACTTCATGAACAGGCGCAAACGGTGGTTCGGGATCAAATCATCGCCAATACAGAGATGTGGATTAGCCGACAAGTCATCCGCGAATATATTGCTCAAGTCACTCGCCAGCAGTCGTTTATGAATCCCCTGACCGTTGAGCAGGTCACAACACACATTACAACCATGCGTGTGATCTTCAAAATAGCAGACGAAACGGAAGCCGTTACCGCCCAATTGCTTGAACTTCTGAAAATCTATCCAACAGGCGGGAAACAGGTTCATGATGCTAATATAATCGCGACCATGTTGGCCTACGAAATCGACACCTTACTAACCACCAATGTTGAGGACATGAAACGCTTTGCAGATCGTATCAAACTGATCTCATTGTAGACGCCAGGGATCCGCGCGGATCCCTGGCGTTTTTGCAGCGTCACATTGAAGCGGGTTCCGGGATGGTGAGCTGTGGGCTGTAGGAAACGCGCTGGAACATGTCGGGATAGTAGGCGAAGAGCGTGCAGTTTGTCACCTCGAAGCCGTGCCGGAACAGGAGTTCAAACTCGTCTTGCGTCAGGCGGCGGATCACGGTGGGGAAGTTCCCGGCGCGTTCGACATCGGCAGGGCCAAGCGTGTCGACGCAAAGGCCAATCAGATTGGCGTTGTGGACAGCATTTTCGATCACCTGCTGGCAGCTCATGCCAATCGATAAATAGACCCCTTTGTTGTCATGATTTTTGATCCGCTCCAAGATAGCCCGCGCTCGCAGAGACCGGATCTGGTCCATCATCACGCCCGTAATGATGCGCAAAAAGACGCGCGCCCCAACACGGTACGGCTCCGCGTGCGGCTTGCCCGATCCATCGCTCACCACCAGGAAATCAACATCCTTGGGCCAGCCCGTGCTGAAATCGTGCAGCGATTCCAACCCATGATTGTCGTAAACTCCGCCATCCCACAGGTGAACCTGGCTGTAGGGTGGTTTGATCATTTCCGTCTTGGGGCCATGCGGCTGCTCAAGGATATCGCGATACTTGAACCACGACCGGGATCGCGTCGGCAGCACCAGCGGACCGATCAATCCCGGAAAGCCCGCCGAAGCCGCCATCGCATCGCTGAGGGGAATGCTGGTATCAGCCGTATAGCCGAAACTGTAATCACCCATCCGGTGCGACTCGAAGCGCCAGTTTTTCCCGGTTTCATAACACGTCGCGTTGATCAGCCAGCGTGGATGATCCGGGATATCAGCGAGATAGGCTGTTACGCCCCAGTGTTTCTGCATCAGCCGGGACAAAGTGCGCGCTTTGGGCCGGAAGAACCGCCAGGGTGCGCGCACGGACTGCCGGATCAAATCGGTCTGAAAGTTGAGGCTCGTCAGACGGGCACGTGCTTCGGGAAGAACCTTGTTGAGATAGTCCTCGCTGGTGGGCCAGCAAAAGCCGTTCAGCGCGTAGATCAGCCCGACGCACAGGCTGCCGCCGGAGACAGTAGATAGAATAGTGACTTCTTCCAGGTGGTTTTCTGCCGCCAGCCGTGCCAGGACACCCAAATGGTAAGCAGTTGCGCGGAATCCACCGCCCGATAAGGCAAGCCCGATTTTCATGTTGATTTCCTTCGCTCAACTCCTGTGACCTGCCCACAGTATATTTCACTAATTTATTAGATGTAAATGTACGAAATTGCAAGGGGTCTGGTAATCAGCCAGTAAAACGGACTTGGTTCTCTCTGGAGCTTGGGGTTACAATACGACAGATATTGGACTTCTTTCTTGAAGGTGGCCGTGATGAAATTGAGTAATTTACTCTCCGAGATTCCTTCCCTGATCACCGCGCCGGACTCCGACACCGAGATCACGGCTCCGATCAGCGAAAATGCTCAGACAGTTCAGCCTGGCGGAGTCTTTCTGGCACGGCGCGGCGCAATCGTGGATGGGCACAGTCTGATTCCAGAGGCCGTAAGCAGCGGCGCGGCGGCTGTCGTCGGAGAGCTTCCACCAGAAGAAGTCAACTGCACGGTTCCTTATGCCCAGGTCAAAAACGGCATGCAGGTGCTGGGGCTGCTTGCCTCTGCGTATTACGGACACCCATCCCGCAAACTGACCGTGATCGGTGTCACCGGAACAGATGGCAAAACGACGACCTGCACCCTCATTCACAGCATTCTGACAGCGGCGGGAATCTCCACCGGGCTGCTAACCACCGTCAGCGCGATCATCGGGGACCGCGAGATGGCAACGGGCCTGCATGTCACGACGCCGCCCGCCCACGAAGTCCACATGTATCTCGCCGAGATGGTCGAGGCGGGTCTGACTCATGCCGTGATCGAAGCGACATCGCACGGGTTGGCGCAGGGCCGCGTGAACGGGGTCGAATTTGATGTCGCCGCGCTGACCAATGTCACGCACGAACATTTGGATTTTCATGGCACATGGGAGCAGTACCGCGCCGACAAGTCGCTGCTGTTCCAGATAACCGCCAACAGCTACCGCAAACGCGACGTGCCGAAAGTGGCGGTGATCAATGCTGACGATCCGAGCGCCGACCTGTTCCGGCTGACCGCCAAAGGGGTGGATCATGTGCTGACCTATGCCCTGGAGCCGCTCTACCCCGTCGATGTGCGCGCCGAATTGGTGGAATACGAACCGGACGCTACGCACCTGATGCTGATCGCACCCGGCAACATCCGCCAGCGGGTCGAAACGCGGCTGGTTGGGGCGTTTAACGTTTCAAATATTCTGGCAGCGGTAGCCGCCTGCGCGGGCGTGATCTATGACGATCCCGAACGGCTGCGTTACGCCATATTTGATGGCGTGGGCGGCATGCCGCCTGTGCCGGGACGCATGGAGCGCATCGAGGAAGGCCAGGATTTTATGGCGGTGGTCGACTTTGCTCACACGCCCAACGCCCTACGAAGCGCCCTCGAAGCCGCCCGGCTGATGATCGCCCCGGACCGCCGCGTGATCGCCATCTTCGGCAGCGCGGGGCTGCGGGATCGGGAGAAACGCCGCCTGATGGCTGAGGTCGGGGCGGAACTGGCCGATATTTGCATCTTTACCGCAGAAGACCCGCGCACCGAGTTGCTGGCGGGCATTCTGAACGAAATGGCCCAGGGTGCGATCAGCAAGGGAGCCAGCGAAGGCGAGACCTTCTGGCGGGTCATGGACCGGGGGCGGGCCATTGCGCTGGGCTGTTCGCTGGCGCGGCGCGGCGATCTCGTGATCGCCTGCGGCAAGGGCCACGAACAGAGCATGGCTTTCGGCGCAAAAGAATATCCCTGGGATGACCGGGAAGCGATGCGATCCGCCCTGCGCGGGACACCGCTCCTCACCCTGCCCACCGCCGCCTGGAAAACAAGAGATTCGGGCCTGCTCTAAGCAGCCATTGGACTCTGGATCTGACTGGCATCCACGCATTCGCAGCGGATAGCGCGCGTCAGGATTCCGTCAAATTCCCATCCAGCCCGGCGCTACAGCCTGTGCTACAGTAGAATCGTTCTCCTCCCCTCGCCAACTTGATTAGAGAGGGGAACCCGAACTTGTTCGGGCGGGGTGAGGTCGCGCTTGATAATCCACGCTAGCGCGGTAGAATGAGAGGCGCACAGAGGACAAGACACATGATGCTCGATCTCGGAATCATCATCGTCAACTGGAACACCCGCGATCTGCTGCGCGACTGTCTGAAATCGATTGCCGCGTCGGAGGGGGATTTTTCACAGCGTATCGTTGTGGTCGATAATGCCTCCACCGATGGCAGCGCCGATATGGTCCGCCAGGAATTTCCCGCCGTGTCGCTGATCGCCAGTCCATCCAACGACGGATTTGGCTTTGCCAATAACAAGGGACTCCGTTCTCTGGGGCTGGACGCAGGCTGCACAAGCAGCGCGCCCCGTTATGCGCTGGTGCTCAACCCCGATACGGTTCTGCCGCCCACTGCCCTGCACGAGATGATCGCTTACATGGACGCCGATCCCAAAATCGGGATCGCCGGGCCGAGGCTGGTCATGCTCGATGGTAACCTGGATGTCGCCTGCCGCCGCAGTTTCCCTTCGCCGGAGATCAGCTTTTACCGCATGGTGGGCCTGTCCAAACTGTTCCCGAAAACTCGCCTGTTCGGGCGGTATAATATGACCTATCTCGATCCGGCGCTCGAAACCGAGGTCGATTCTGTCGTGGGCGCGTTTATGATGGTCCGGCGCGAAGCGATCAGCCGCGTTGGGCTGTTTGATGAAGACTTCTGGATGTATGGAGAGGATCTGGATTGGGCGTTTCGTATCAAGACAGCGGGCTGGAAGGTGATGTACAATCCCGCGGTGAAGGTGACGCACGTCAAACGAGCGGCGAGTCGCCAGTCCCGCCGGGCACAGCACGAGTTTTACCGGGCGATGCTGATCTTCTACCGGAAGCATTATCGGGCGACAACTCCCTGGTGGCTGCACAACCTGATTCTGATCGGTCTGGCGCTCAAGGGGGGACGTCCTCTGTGGAACGATCTGCGGAACCCGGTCACACCCGGCTAAAATCGGCGCGTGATCGCCGCATTCGCGGGATTATGCAGTCTACGCGGTTCTTTGTGGACACCGCGATGCTGGCGTTTGCCTTTTTGCTGGGCTATCTTGCCCGCGCTCACCTGCCGCTGCCCGCCCTGCCCGTCGACCCGCCGCCTTTCTCCAACTACGTGCCGATGATGCTCGTGCACGTGATCACGATTCTGATCGTCTTTTACTTCGCGCGGATGTACCACCAGCGCCGCGCCGTGAGCCGCATTGACGAAGGTTACGCCATTGCTCAAAACGTCTCCATCGGCACCTTTCTGGCGATCTCCTTTGAAACGTTAGCCTTCAAAAACAGCGGCCTGGAATTTGACTATCCGCGCGGCGTCATCATCTACGCCTGGTTGTTTGGCATCATCCTGACTATCATCGGGCGCGAGATGGACCGGCAGGCCATTCACAGCCTGCGCAGAGCGGGCATCGGGCGCGACAACGTGCTGATCATCGGTTCGGGCGATGTGGCGCGAACCATTACCGAAAAAATCCGCTGGTCGTCAGACCTGGGCTATAACATCGTGGGCGCGATCAATGGGTCGCCGGGCAGCATGGTTGGCGATGTGCCGATCATCGGAACCACCGGGCAGCTTCCCGAACTGATCGATGAACACGAAGTGGATGAAGTGATTATCGCCCTGCCCGAAGCATCCCACCGTGAGTTGGTGCAGTTGGTCAGCAAGTGCCAGCGCGGGAAAGTGAATATCAAGATCTATCCCGACATCTTCGCCTATATCACGGGCGGCCTGACGGTGGATGATCTGAACGGCATGCCGATGCTCTCCGTGCGTGATGTCGCCCTGCGCGGCTGGAAGCTGAGCCTCAAGCGCGGTATGGATATCATTGGCTCGTTTATGGGGCTGGTCATACTCAGTCCCGTCTTCTTGCTGACAGCGATCCTCATTAAGCTGGAATCGCCCGGCCCGGTCTTCTTCTGCCAGGAACGGATGGGCCTGGATGGCCGCCCCTTCCCTATGATCAAGTTCCGCAGCATGCGTACCGACGCCGAAAAAACAGGCCCCGGCTGGACCACAGCGGGCGATCCCCGTGTGACGCGCGTCGGGGGGTTTATGCGCAAAACCAACTGGGACGAGATCGCCAACCTGATCAACGTCTTTTATGGGCAGATGAGTCTGGTCGGGCCGCGCCCGGAGCAGCCTTATTATGTCCAGCGCTTCCGCGAATATATTCCCCGCTACATGGAACGTCACCGCGAAAAAGCGGGCATGACGGGCTGGGCACAGGTGAATGGGCTGCGCGGCGATACGTCCATTTTGGATCGAACCAAGTACGACCTGTGGTATGTCGAGCACTGGTCGATCTGGCTGGATATCAAGATCGTGCTGCGGACCGTCTTGCAAATGGTCTTCCGCCGCAACAAAAACGCGTACTAGAGCACGTCCGACGAAGAAGTAAATTCAACAAACAGCCTGGAAATGATCCAAAATGGGTCAAAAAGAGGTCATAAACACCTCATTTGCGTCCATAGTGATCAATAAGCGATATTTATGATTGTATTACTTAGCCGAAGAATTTCAGGAGTTGATCACTTCTTCTCGTAGCAATCCCGGATTCAGTGAATTTTGGGGGGTGTCCTAACCATTCTCTAACGTTAGCCCCAGCCGAGAAAAAGACATAGGCAGAGCAGCGGATCACCTATCAGTATAGCACAAGTGTTCTATTCATGTCAAGCCTTTGGCAGTGAAGAGTGCATCAGGATCAAATAGGGCGCGGCTGCGTGCGAAGCCACGCCCCTATGTAATCAGCCTGAGCTTCCAGGAACTTTGCAGGGTGGATTGATTTACCTGCCTGGATCCCCCACGCGGAACGTCGATTGGGCCTGACCGCTGGCATCGAGCAGCGAAACTGTGTCGCCTGCCACCCATACAGGATGATCCAGGCCCCAGTAGAGTGCGACAGGCGTGTTGGATCCTTGACGGGTGTAAACCTGGATCATGCTTCCCGGAAACATACGATATTCAGGAAAATAGAACACATCCCCATTGGTGCTGACTAACGACCAACCCAGCAAATTGACAGGATCGCCTTCATTGCGCAATCCGACCGCCTCATTACTAACATCACCCCAACTCAGCACATTGGTAATATTGACTTTGGTAGCTGCCGCATTACCTGTTTCAGTCTGAAGCGGTGTGGGGGGTTCAACAGGGATGGTCGGCAGGGATGTCACGGCAGAAAATGGCGTGGCTGAGGGTGCAGCCGTGATCGTCGGCAGGGGGGTGATCGTCGCCGGAGCAGGCGTAGCGGTAATTACAATGATTGTCTGACCGTTTTCATCCTGAAACATCGAGTCGGGCGGTGTCCCGGTGACAACAATAATCAGCGGTACGGAAGAAGTCGGCATCGGAGCAATCGTGGGGATTGGTTCTTCCGTCACGACAGGCAGCGGGCTTTCGGTGATGCGGACGGAGCGGATAATGCTCTCGAACGTATCCATGTATTGATCTGGCTTGTCGGTCGCCAGAAAAACCGCCGCGAAGTTCTCGCCTGTGCGGATGATACCAAGCATGCCGGGAAAGTTTCCGGCGCTCTTGAACTGGATCAATGCGCCATTGTTGAAGGTCTTGATCTTCGATTGATCGAGGTCATAGACGGATTGATCGTAAACGACATCTGTCGTTCCATTATCCAGAGCGCCTTGCAGATTCGCCTTGCCCTGCTCAACTATGAACTCGATGATTTCCTTCGGATTCATGTCCTGGCCCAACTGTTCGACGGGCAGCACAACCACGACCCCTAAGACGACATTTTCCTGGGTTTCCAGATAGGAATTGTCCAGGCTGTAGGTTGGATCGTAGGCGAAAGCAAAGGCATTGACAGCGGAATCGGAGATATCCTCCGTATTATCGAACTCGTTAACCAGCTCCGGATTATTCAGGATAACGAAGGCTTCCTGCGAACGATCACTGGCCGGGACGGAGAGCCAGCCCTCCGGCAGGCTGAAGGACACAGCGCCATCGAGATAGGAGACTTTTTGTGGCAGTTTGACGGTGGAGTTGTCTTTTTTATCGCTGCCGCAGCCAGCCAGCAGGACGGCTAGCGCGACGGTTAGACATGACGAAGCAGGTACGACGCATGATTGATTGTTCCCCCATGGCAAGACAGAAAACAGGCCCTTATTGTATGCGGTTTTGATGCGAAGACAAGACGCTGATCATCCGCCGATTCACGCTGCAGAAAATCCTAACGCCCCGGCCCCCACTTCCGGTACACTGAAGAATAGGTTAAATGGAGAAAGAGGATGGCTCATGTCTGCTAAGCCGATTTTTGCGTTACTGTTCGCCTTGTGTCTGGTTGGGCTGCTGCTTTTCCCCCTGCAAACTCACGCTGACGGCATCACGCCAACTCCAACCCAAGAGGAGGCCCCTGTGGAAGTCACGATTCAATATATCGGCCATTCGAGTTTTCTAATCACGGCCCCCGACGGAACCCGCGTCGTGACCGATCCCTATCATGGGGTGGGCTACCGGTTCCCCAAAGACCTCGAGGCCGATGTTGTCCTCATCAGCCACATGCATTCGGATCATGCCAATGTGCGCGCCGTCAAAGGATCGCCCGCCATCTTTTTCGGTCTGCCCGGCGATTTCCCGAATCAGGTGGGCATGGTCGAGATCAACGGTTTTGAAGCGCGGCACGGCAAGCATAATGGGCAGGATATGGGGCCGATCACGATCTTCGTGCTGCACATCGGGGATATCAAGATCGTTCACCTGTCCGAACTGGGTGAGATCGAATCACCGGAGGTTTTTGCCGAAATCGCGGACGCTGATGTGGTGATGATGACAACGGGCGTAGTAGGCAGTTTACCGCTGGATGAAATTATGCCGCTGATGGACCGCATCAACGCGCGCACAATCATCCCGGAGCATTATTCAGTCGATGGTTATCCCAGCTTCTACGGCTCAGCCACATTGGGCGATTTTCTGGCGGTGCTGCCGGACGATCTGCCTGTGATCCGCGCCGACGAACTGGTGATCACACCGGGCATGCCCCGGCAGGTCGCCGCGCTGTGGCCCCTCGGAGCGCCCGCCGCCCGCCCATCTACAACTCCGGCTCAGGAGGAGTGAGAGGAAGCCAGACGCGAAAGGTAGCACCCTGACCAAAACCGTTTTCTACGACAATCGAGCCGTGATGGAGATCGATAATCTCTTTGGCAATGGCCAGCCCTAACCCGGTGCCAGCGGTGCCGGATTCCTGCGCGGCAGTTCCCCGGAAGAAGCGTGCAAACAGGAAGGGAAGGTCTTCGGGGGCAATGCCTGGCCCCGTATCTGTGACGCTGAACCCAGCCAGCGTTTGTTCGCTGTTCTCCTGCACACTGGTGCTGATCGTGACCTGCCCCTCGCCCGGCGTGTAATTGATGGCGTTGGTCAGCAAAATACCAAGCGCCTGTTCTACCAGCCCGAAATCTGCCTGAACCAGCGGGAGCTGCGCTTGCAGGTTTAGATGCAGGGTGAGATTGCGCGCCTGGACCAATACGAGCCTATCCGAGGCATAACGGGCAACCAGTTGGTTGAGATCGACTGGCTCCACCTTCGACACCTGCCGGCCCTGGTCAACGCGCGACAGCAGCAGTAGATCTTCGATCAGCCGTTCCAGGCGCGTTGTATCCCGCCTCAGCACCTCTACGTGCTGGGCGAGATCTTCAGGATGTGAGAGCAGCAAATGTTCCCTGAGTTTGAGGCTGGTGATTGGGTTGCGCAGTTCGTGGGAAACATTCGCGACAAAATCATCTTTGGCTCTGGCAAAGGCGCGCAGCCGCTCGTTAGCCGATTTCAGGGCGGCGGTGCGTTCCGCGACTCGATGTTCGAGTTCGTTTGCATGGCGCTGCACCTCGGCCTGCAGGCGAACCTGCTGGATAGCGATGGCGATCTGGGACGCTACTTCCAGGGCAACTTCGATCTGTTCACTCTCAAGGGACTGCGGCTGGTTAGAAGTCAGGTTTAAAGAACCAACCAGCTTGCCATAAGCCAGCATAGGGATATTCACATAGGCGCGCACCCCGGTCTCCAGCGCCGGTGGCAGTGACGGCAGCGCCAGCACATCGGGCACGATCAGCGGATCGCCCGGCGTGAGTTGATCCACCCAGGCGGGATCGGGCAAAACAGTCTTAAAAATTTCACCCTTCGCCAAAACAATGCTGTGCCCGGCTTCAAAGTCAAAGACGACGACACTGGCTTGCATGGTCGGGATCAGGACGCGGAGATGTCGCAGTGACGCGCTGGCGATTTCCTCAGCCGATTCAGCTCTCAGAATGGCATGATCGATCTCATAGAGCACTTGCAGCCGCTGCATATAACGCCCCAGGGTTGCTTCGTCCCGTTTTCGGTCCGTAATGTCACTAAAAATGACCGCAAACTGCCCTGGTTCCGGGCTAAAGGTGTGCACCTCGTAGTGTTTGCCCGTGTCCTCATTGTAATTTTCGAAGTGCATAGGCTCCCCGCCGAGTGCGACCCGTCCATATTGTTCAACCCAGTAGGGTTCAAGCTGGGGCAGCACCTCGCGCGCGCGCCTGCCCTGAATTTGTTCCGCCGACAGCCCCGTGAGCTTTTCAAACGCGGGATTGGCCTGCAAAAACACGTAATCAACCGGGTTATTCGCCTCATCACAGATGATCTGATGCAGGGCGAAACCGCTGGGAAGTTCTTCAAATAGCTGGCGATAATGCTGTTCTCTGACCCTCAATGCCTGTTCCGCCTGCACCTGAGCCGTTACATCCATCATTGAAAAAACGGCCCCTGCAAACTGATGTTCCGCATCAAAAAGGGGCGCGCCGTTGATCGACAGCAAGATCTGCTGTCCATCGGCCCGGTGGATGGCATGGCGAATGCCATAGATGGTCTGCTGAGTATCCCGGATCTGGGCGAAGGGCAGTTTCTCTTCAGGGATTGGGTTTCCCTCATCGTCTGTAATATGCCAGTTCGGGGCGTTATAGGTCCGCCTGACAATTTCCTCGTGGCCGAGGTTGAACAGCCGTTCCGCCTGGACGTTGGCAAAGGTAATCTGCCCGTCTCGATTGACCCTGACAATACTGGTCGGGCTGGTCGTCATAAGCTGCTCAAGCAAATCGCGTTCGGCGCGCAGGCGATCCTGCCATTCGAGGGTCTCCGAAATATCGCGGGCCGCACCCATCAGATAGCGCTTGCCCTTCAGGACGAACTCGCTGTTCCTTATTTGAACCGGAAAAGTCATGCCGCCTTTTTTCCGCAAATAGCGCAGCGGGACATGCAACAGATTCGTCATCATGGCTGCGGTCGTTTTTTCCGGCTCCGCCGTTATATCCATGATATTCAGGGTGAGCAGTTCTTCCCGGCTGTAGCCCAAAATTGCGCAGGCGGCTGCGTTTGCATCCACAATCTGCCAGTTCTCCCGGTCTATCACCAGGACAAAGTCAGCCAGTTCGTTAAAAAGTGTCCGGTACTTGTTTTCACTCTCCAGGAGAGAAGTTTCGGCCTCTTTTCGTTCAGTAATGTCGCGCGTGAAAGCAAAAACAAACTCCACCGAGCCATCCTCGGCAAAAGCAGGCACCATCAGTGAATGAAAGTGGCGCAGTCCGTCTGGCGTCGGATAACTAAATTCAAGTGTATGCCGCTGCCCACGCTCAAAAACCAAACGGAGGTTGGTGTTCCATTTAACGACATTTTCGGAGGGCAGATCCAGTTCTTCTAAAGTTTTGCCGATGTACTGTTCGGCTGGGATGCCCGTCATGACCTCTGCGGTAGGATTCAGATAGATATGGCGAAAACTGCGATCAAACTCGGCAACAATATCGGGGAGATTAGTGGATAAGCGTTGAAACTGCTCTTCACGCTGGCGCAGCGCCTGTTCAAGTTCAGTGACGCGCGCCCGCAAATGCTCCAGTTCTTCTGCCATGTTCCCTTGGTCCATAGCCCGCGCCTCACAAATATCTTTCGTTAAGTCATCAATAATTAGAGATTAATCCCTTATCGATAAGTCTTTCAAGAGAAGCGCATTATCCAACAGGATTTACAGATCGCTCAATACACAGTCTACGATCGTTCGCCAAAAACAACAATTCATGTCTGGTGGGATCGGGCAACCAACCGGGCATGGACAATTTTGTAACAGAATGACACAGGGCGGGCGAGCAGCCCGCCCTGTCCACCTTTACCCGGAACACCCGGGAATCTTAAGCTGCTGACCGACATTAAGTTGGCTTCCATCTCCGACAGACGGGTTAACCTCTATCAAATCACTCGGCGAGACGTCGAGCGTTACGGCAATCGAAAACAGGGTGTCGCCCGGCTGCACCCTATAGCTGCACGCCAGAACGTCGGTTGTCGGCGTAGGCATGACAGTTGCTGCTCAGAGTTGGCAGGACGATTGTCACGAGAGTTGGCTGGACCGTCTCGGCATAAACGGGTGTAACTGCCAGAACAGGCTGAGGAGCCACGAGAGTCTGGCCTAGAGGCGTGGATGCAGCAGGATAAACAGGCAAGGCTGTCGGGCCGATATTAAACGGGCTAGCGGTAGGATAAATGGGCACAAGTGTCGGGACGCCAGCAGAAAACGGTGTAGCGGATGGCGTAGCCGTGACGTAATTGATCGTCACACCGTTTTCGCCCTGCGTGACTGAAGCGGGTGCTGTACCCGTCACGACAATGATGGCCGTGTCGACGACCGAAGTCGGCTGCGGCTCATCGGTTACCTCCGAGAGCGGCTGGTCGGTTATATAGATAGACCGGATAATCGCCTCAAACGAGTCTAGATACTGGTCAGGCTTATCGGTCAGCAGGAACACCACGACAAAGTTCTCACCCTGCCGGACTGCCCCAAACACGCCGTGCAGCCCGCCTGCCGTCTCAAAACGAGTGAATGCGCCGTTCTTGAAGGTTTTGATCGAGGAATCCTTCAGATCGAACCACGCCCGGTTGGACTCTGCCGAACTCATTATCGGGCACATCATTCGCTGCGAAGTCATAGAAATATCTGAGCAGTTCCGACGGATTCATCTCGGGGTCCTGTTCGGTGAAATAGGACGCCATGCCCGCGCCTAAAACGACATTCTCTTTGACCGTCAGATTTGAATCCGCCAGAATCATGGTTGGATCGTAGCCGAACGTAAAAGCGCTTATCGCCAGATTGGCGCTATAACTTTTATCGTCCAGCAGGGCTGGAGCATTGACGACCACAAAATCCAGTTCCCCGCTGTCTGGCAGGGCTTCTGATATCCAGCCATCCGGCAGGCTGAACGTCACGGCATCATCGAAATAGGAGACCTGCTGCGGAAGAATAAAAACTAGAATCTTTGTCATTTTTCTTATCACCGCCACAGGCGGTTAACAGGACGAACCATAGCAGAAACGCGCCGAAAAATCGAACCCGATCCATGAGAGGCCCCCTGACAAAATGAATACGCTCCTTTATTCTAGTCTCTTTTAGGGGGGGGACAATAAAGGGCAGCGCACATATCGTTACGCTGCCCGGTAAAGCGTGGTTATTCTTTCGCGGCGACGACGAAGCCAAAGCCGTTATTGCGCGCCCGCAGCAGGAAGTTATCCTTCGCCGTGATCTGTTCCAGCAGCCGGTTGAACGACTCTTGCAGCAGGTCCAGCGACAGTTCTTCCTCGTCGGCAAAGGCCATCTGCGTGATGGCGCTGATCGCCACCTCGCGGATAAACGCGCCGGGGTAGCCGACCATCTCCTTCGCCATCACCGCGTGTTCGTCGCGATAGAGCTTGCCCAGGTAGTAACGCAGCATCTTTTCCGCCCCGGCGCGATCTCGCGTTTCGGGGATGATAAACACGCGATCCAACCGCCCCGGACGCTTGAGCACGCGCTCGTCAATCGCTTCGGGATAGTTTGTCGTGGCGACCAGCAGCGTTCCCGCGTCGTTCTCCCGCGCTTCTGCCCCGTCGAGCACGTTCAGCACCAGGGCTTTATCGTCCTCGTCGCGCAGATAAGCGTCCAGTTCTTCCAGCAGGATCAGCGTGGGCC
This sequence comes from uncultured Chloroflexia bacterium, assembly GCA_963753545.1. Classification (GTDB taxonomy): domain Bacteria; phylum Chloroflexota; class Anaerolineae; order Aggregatilineales; family Aggregatilineaceae; genus CAVWCQ01. Next base: position 408,683 of record CAVWCQ010000008.1, on the reverse strand, counting down.
GCTTGGAATCCGACGCAATCGCCAGGGCGTTTTCGATCTTCCAGAACGCCGCGCCGGAATAGTCCGCGCTGGAGACATAAATCACGACGATATCGCGATCCAGTGCCCATTTTGCCAGCGCCGAGCAGAGCATCGTCTTGCCCGTGCCAGGAACACCCGCCAGCAGCAGTTTGCGAAACGGCTTGAGCTTCAGCCGCTGGTACACCGCGATCCCCTTGCTGAAGAACGACTCGACATCGCGCAGCAGCAGTTCCTTGAGATCTTCCGGCAGGATGATATCGTCCCATTCGACGGTAGGCTCAAAGGAATCCGAGCGCCCGCCGATAATCCGTACCTTGGGGATCGGCTCCAACGCGGTAGACAGCCGCTGGCACTCGTTGGCAAACGCGTTCCAGGTGGGCAGAAAGACTCCGGGATACAGGCCAGACAGCTTTTGTGGCCCTCATCGGTAAAGTAGGAAACCATGACCAGCGCCTCAACGGTTTCGCCAGTTTCGGAGTTGGCAAAACGGTACAATGACGCGCCAATTTGTGTCGTGAGTTCGCCGTTGGACGTGTATTCCGCAATGGGAACGATGACGGGACAGGGCAGCACTTCGTCCCCGGCAAACGTGAAGCCGCCCGGCAGGATCGCGGTCCTGTCGTAGCGGGCCAGCACCATGTGATGAGCACAAGCGGTCGTTTCGTTCAGAATGCGCCATGTGACATCGGAACGATTTGAAATCCATTCCGTTTCGATCCAGCGGGCCATCACATCCGTTTTGATAGGAGCAGCAGCGGGGCCGCTCTTGAAGCCTGAATCAGTGTTAGTAGCCAACAGCACTCCACTTGTTGTATTACGCCAATAACAGGTGCATTTTGATGAAAGATGTCCAAAATGCCAGTTGATTAACAATAACAAGGCCTCACCACATTCTAATTAAGAGAACGGTTAAAGTCAACATTGGTTTTTTAGGGTTCAGGAAGGACCACAGCCGGGCGAACGCTCCCGCCAAAAAGTTCCAGTGGTATAATAAACGGGTTGTTTGGTCGAGCGAAACGAGGGACTCAGTGGAACAGGTCAAACGAATCGGAGCGCTGCTCATCCTGGCGCTGATGGCGCTCCCGGCGGCGCGCCTGCACGCCCAGGATAACCCGTTTACCACGCTGGAAGAATTTCAGACCGCGCTGGACGACGCCATACGCAGCGGTGAAATCGAGCCGTTTTGGGCGCGGGTGCTGGCGGGACCAGTGCCGATCACCTTTGCGGATGGGACGGCGGTTTTCCTCTACCGGGGCGAAGCAAACAGCGTCGAATGGCGCGGCGACTTTAACGCCTGGGAATCAGGCCCCGACGCGTTTGGCGAACGCCAGGGAGACAGCGATCTGTGGGTGCTGATTCGCCAGTTTCCCACCGATGCCCGGCTCGACTATAAAATCGTGCTGAATGGCAGCTCGTGGATTCTGGACCCGCTCAATCCGGTGCAGCAGGTCAGCGGCTTCGGCCCGAATTCCGTCCTGGCGATGCCCGATTATGTTTTTCCCACGGTGGTGATTCCCCGCGACGATATCGAACACGGCACGCTGAGCAATGACATGACGCTTGCCAGCAAATCGCTCGGCTACACAGTGAATGTCCGGGTCTACACGCCCGCCGGATACCGCGATTTAGACGATCTCCCGGTCATATACGTCACGGACGGCCACGAATACGCCAATCCCGACGAAGGCAGCATGATTATCACCCTGGATAATCTGATCGCGGACGGGACCATCAAACCTGTGATTGCAGTCTTCATCGATCCGCGCCAGCCGGGGCATCCTGACAATAACCGCCGCGCCGATGAACTGGTCACGAACCCGGCCTACGGTGATTTTCTGGCGTTTGAACTGGTCCCGACCATCGACGCGGTATACGATACCGATCCGTCGCCAGAGGCACGCGCCATTCTGGGCACATCGCTGGGCGGCGTCAATTCGGCCTATATCGGGCTGACCTATTCCGACACCTTCCACCTGATCGCGATCCAGTCCCCTGCCCTTCAGGTCGCGACGGGGCTGATCGACCAATACCGCGACAGCGCGCTGCTGCCTCTGACGATATTCATGAGCCAGGGAACCGTCTGGGACGATGTGCAGAATACGCGGCGGCTGCGCGATGTGTTAGAGTCCAAAGGTTACCCCCTGCTGTTTATGGAGGTTAGTGAGGGCCATTCCTGGGGTAACTGGCGCGCCCTGCTCGATGATATGCTGACGTACTTTTTCGCCTACGGTGAGGGTTGATGGACGTCACCGAACTGACACAGCGCATGCACGATTTTGTCCGGGCGAAGGGCTGGTACGAACCCGACAGCCCGCGCCAGCAGACGCCGCGCAATATCGCCATCTCGATCTGCATCGAAGCGGCGGAGGTTTTGGAACATTTCCAGTGGGACGGCGCGATCCGGAATCAGGATGCGCTGGCGGGCGAACTGGCAGACGTGGCGCTGTACCTGCTCCAGCTTGCCAGTGTGAGCGATATCGACCTGGAACAGGCGATCCTGGCCAAGCTCGAACACAACTATGGGCGCACATGGGATGATAAGGGGGAGTCGTGAATAAGCAGTCTGGAGGAAACGTACACCTCGGTTTTACGGTGGAAGTCGTGCAGGGTGATGCGCTCGCCTTTCCCGCCGATGTGCTGGTCGTCAAACATTCACCGAACGCGGGCGGCCTGGGCGCGAAGGTGCGCAATAAGCTGCGCGACACGCAGGAACTGGACGGCCTGCTGCCCGGCGCGGAAGAATATCGCATTCTGCCCGGCAAAGGCGTTTGCGCCTGCGAATACGTCCTGATCCTCGGCGCGCCGCCAACGTTCAGCCTGCTTTACCCCCAACTGCGCGATCTGGGGCGGCGATCCTTGCAGGCGCTGTGGCATGAAGGATTGTCGGTCCGCCATGTCCTGACGACGAATCACGGCGTCCGCACGGGGCTGCGCCTGGACGAAGTCGAGGCGTTCCGTTCGCTGCTGCTCGGTTTGTCCGACGCTTACGACGCGGGCGAATATCCCGCCACTCTGGAACGGGTCACCTTTATCGAGGTGGAAGAAAGCCGCGCCCGCCTGATGCAGGAGGCCCTGCGCGATTTTCTCCCCGCCGAGCCATCCCCCCAGGATGCCGAGCCGGAAGTCGCCGTCGCGGTCATGGCTGGGGCACAGTCGTTCGAGCCAGAGTTCCGCAAGCCGGAATCCGACGAGACGACGCCTCATATTTTTGTCGCCATGCCCTTCAAAAACGACTACGACGACCAGTTTTACCTGGCGATCCAGCCGTGTGTGAAGGATATCGAGATGCTCTGCGAGCGGATGGACCTGGACACCTTCACAGGCGATATCGTGGACCGCATGCTGGATCGCATTCGCACGGCGCGGCTGATGGTCGCCCTGTTGGACGGCGGCAATCCGAACGTCTACCTGGAAGTGGGCTATGCCTGGGGCGTAAAAACGCCTACCGTGCTCATCGCCCGCAAGGATGAACAGCTTCCCTTTGATATTCGCGGTCACAGGGTGCTGATCTACGATAAGATTTACCGGCTGCAAAGACCTGTTGGCCGATGAACTGAAACGACTTCTAAGCGAACAACCATAGGACGTATCTTCATGGCAGAACAACCCAATCAGGACGGGCGGCGCATGGTCGCCGTCTATGGCAGCGCGGGGATTCTCCCCGGCAGTGAAGACTGGCAGATCGCGCTCAGCGTGGGGCGTTTGCTGGCCCAGGCGGGTTATATTGTGCTCTCCGGCGGCTACAGCGGCGTGATGGAAGCATGCAGCCAGGGCGCGTGTGAAGCGGGCGGGCATGTCGTCGGCGGGACGGTGGGCCTCTTCGAGTCGCGCGGGTCCCGGCCCAACAAGTGGGTGCAAGAAATAGTTCCTTTTGATAACCTGCGGGATCGCCTGTTTTTCCTGGTGCAGCGGCCCGATGCGATTGTCGCCCTGCGCGGCGGAGTGGGCACGCTCAGCGAGATTTCTCTGGTGTGGAGCCTGATGCAGGTCGGAGAACTGCCCGCGCGCCCGTTTATCCTGGTCGGCTCAATGTGGCGGCGCGTGATCGAAGCTTTTGCCGCCGATGCGCCGATCTCCCCGGTGGATTTGCGCTGGCTGACCCTGGTGGATCGCCCGGAAGAGGTCGTTCCCACCCTGCAAACGTGGTGGAAAACGCCGCCCGATGTGCCGCTGCGCCTGGGTGATGATTCTGCGCGCTAAATGGGATTAGAGTAGTGTGGTCCTTTTGCCCGTTCAGGTTTAAACTTGCAGTTATGGGATTAGTTAACAGAATCATTCGCTTTTCCAGAAAACAAGGCTTGAAATAAAGGAACTGCACCATGTGCATGTATTGCAGAGCAGCAAGCGCGGTGCTGGATCAGCTTTGGGAAGATCGCGAATTCCGCGCTTTTTTTCACAGCATGGGCTATGATCTGGGCGATCTCGGCCCGCTCACGCACGATCTGTTTGTGCCAGCCTATCTCTCCGTCAAAGGCTCCTTAAAGGGCGGCGCGCTGGAACTGTTGGAAGCCCAGGTCACCGAAGATCTGCTCGCCCCACTCTACGCCCGTGATCGCTTCCGCGAGATCTGGGAAGCATGGGATCAGGCCACGCGAGACTCGTTCCTGCGTGAGCAGTCGGAAATGCAGCTTGCCCAGTTGGTTGCGCTGGCCTATGACGCCCAGCTCAGTGAAGCTTACCGCCATTCGTTCCTCACCTATTTGCAGCGGCGGGGTTAATCGCCGCGCTGCATCATCATACCATCCTCGCGCGCAACCCTCCTCTTGTTTGCCGCGTATAGATTGCTGCGCAGATCATTCTTGTAGGGGGAATAACATGAAACGTCAATTGGCTGCTCTTGTCGTGATCCTGTTGGCTTCACTGAGCGGGCATGTGTTTGCCCAGGACAGCGAATCGCTGGACGGGGTGTGGGCGACCAATGGGTATGGGTTGGTCTTCGAGGTCGCGAACAGCACGATCACGGTTTATGAGACAACCGCGATAAGCTGTTTGAACACCTACAGTGGCCCGCTGGATGGGGATTTCGCCCCCGATTTACAAAAGACATTGGTCCGAGAAGGCGATCAGGTGGTGATTCAAAATAACCTGACGGCCTACATGACCGCCAATCGCCTGCCGGAACTACCGGATGTCTGCGCGAACGGAGGCACAGCCCAGAGCGACGATCCCGAACTCACCTTTGACGTATTCTGGAACACCCTCAACGAGAATTACGCCTTCTTCGATCTGTACGGGGTCGATTGGCAGGCGCAGTACGATACCTATCGCCCGCAGGTCACGGCGGAAACAACCCCCGACGAACTCTTTGCCATCCTCTCGCAGATGCTCGAACCGATCCAGGATGGGCATACCTGGGTCAATAACGGTGTTGATCAGTTCTCCGGGGAAACACTGCCTGCCTGGTTTGTGGGCCAGGAAACACGGTTAGGTGTCTACCTGCGCGGAAATTTTGCCGGGGCCGACACCACCCTCATTGGCGATTATCTGATGGTCTACCGCAGACTGAGTGACAGCGTGGGGTACGTCGCGATCACGCAAATGAGTGGTTATGGCGAGGATGAATGGGCGGCAGCAGGCGAAGCAATGGACGAGGTTTTAGCGGCGCTGGATGGCGTGCAGACGATGATCATTGACGTGCGCTTTAATGGCGGTGGGTATGATGGCGTTGCGCTGGCGATTGCGAGCCGTTTTGCCGATCAGGAACGCCTCGCGTTTTCTAAAAAAACCCGCGACGGTGACGGATGGACTCCGGTACGCGACTATTTCTTCGCACCGGAAGGGCCGCGCCAGTTCACCGGGCAGGTGATTGTGCTGGAAAGCGGTTTGACTGCCAGCGCTGCCGAAATGTTCGTGATGGCGATGCAAGCGCTGCCGAATGTGACCGTCATCGGGGAACTCACGGCAGGCAGTCATTCCGATATGTTGGTCCGTGGTCTGCCGAACGGCTGGTATTTCAGCTTATCCAATCAGGTCTACTACGCCAGCGATGGGCAAGTCTACGAGAATGTTGGGCTGCCCGCCGATATTGAGATTCCTATGAACACCGAGCATTTGTACGCCGGGCAGGATGATATGCTCAATGCGGCGCTCGAACTCGCTGCGGAATAAAGCCTGAACCGCCGGTGACTTTTTTCGCTCTGTGGATTCAGGGTGTAAACTGAAAATGCGTCAATGGTGTAAACGAGGGGATTATGCATCGTACCTTACTGATCGTCCTGTGTGTGGTTTTGGTTCTGCTGTTCGCCGTCGGTGTGGCAGCGGCAGATTTCAAAGTCCTCCTGTTCAACGGGACCGAAACTCAGACTCAGCAAATCGAAGCGGGCGATGTCGAACAGGTTAAGGCGGTCTTACAGATGGAGTCCGGCAGCATCACCGTTAAGGGCGGTACGGATGCTTTATTGGACGCTCAGTTCAAAATGAATATGGACGAGTTTAAGCCAGCCGTCCGCTACGATGAGATGGATGGGCATGGCTGTCTGACCGTGATCCAACCCCCGGAGCCAGATGGCGTTTACCTCGGTGTCAAGCGAAATGAGTGGAACATACGCCTGAATGACAGGATGCCCATGTCGCTTGGTCTGTCGGCGGGCGGCGGCGATCTGACCGTTGATTTTGATGGTACGAACCTCACCGCGCTCACCCTGGACACGGGCAGCGGCAGCGCCAAAATCGTGCTGCATGGCGATCATCCCCTGCTCCAATCCGCCGCGATGGACGCGGGCAGCGGCGATCTCCAGGATTCCCGCCTCGATGGCTCGTTTCCCCTGCTGGAAACCGTCAGCGCCAATACGGGCGGCGGTAATATTGATGATCTGGCCCTGACCGGGACTTTCGCGGTACTGGCGGAGGTCAAGATCAGCAGCGGCAGCGGCAATATCTCGTCCGACCTCTCTGGTACATGGCAGACGGACGCAGCGGTTAATGTCAGCACCGGGGCGGGCGATATCGATCTCAGCCTGCCCCGTGAGTCGGGCGTCCGCGTGACCGTCAGCACCGGGGCGGGGCGCGTCGATGTGAAAGGTCTGCACAAAGTCAGATAACGTCGTATGTGAATGACGCCTATGATGGGGCTGAACACATCCTGGATATCACGGTGACTACCGGGTCCGGCGATGTGAAGTTAAGCGTGAAATAGGTTCACTCTGAGGAGAGAGGATCATGTCTGAGAAGAAACCGCATCCCTGCGAAACGTGCAAAATTCGGCAAGACGCCGAGGCGCATCCCAACACCTGGAAGGCCAAGATTTGGCGGTGGCATACCAAGTGGTGTCCCGGCTGGAAGTCCTACCAGCGCTCTCTGGTAAATAAATAACCCGCTGATGCAGGGGCGTATATTCATACGCCCCTCTCTTTTTCTCTGCGCTCTCTGCGCTCTCCGCGGTGAAAATTCTTTTTTATTCTTCCGGCGGCAAATACGCGATTGCCGTGAAATTCGACTGAACCTCAAAGGCCTGATCAAGATCGATCTGATGCTGCCGGACGGCCTCATGCACGGCGGCGAGCCCGCGCGCGAATGCGTCATCGGGGACACGCCACAAATTCGACCACACCCGCCGTTCGAGCCGATCCAGGAAGACGCGCGGATAGTGCCGCACGATATAGTGATGGACCTGCTTATCGACACGCCGCCACCCCTGCGCCTCAGCGAAGGAATCGTACTGATCGCGTGCGACGCCCACGTTCGGCGGGCGCGACGATCCTACGGCCTGTTCCACGCATCCCACAGCAGCCGTTCAACCGGGTTTTCCTGCCCCGCGTCACCCGATCGGAAACCTGTGATCAGCAGGCCGCCGGGCCGCAGCACGCGCGCCGCTTCGCGCAGCGCTTCCTGCCAGGTTGGGATCAGGTGAAAAATATGGACGCCGATCACCGCGTCAAAGGTTTTATTTCCCCAGGATAAGTGGGTCGCATCCCCCTCGACTACGCGAACTGATTCGCCTGCTAATTTGCTGATCAGGCGGCTGAGCATGGCGCGCGACAGATCGATCCCATACACACCGCGCACCAGCGGGGCCAGCGGCAAGGCGATACGCCCCGTCCCGATGCCGACTTCCAGCACGCGGCTGTTCGCGTTCAGCTTGCCCACGCGGGCCAACAGTGCCGCGACGTGCTGTTCTTCACCGGGCGGAAACCCGCGTGTTTCGTCGTAATAATCGGCAGCGCGATCAAATACGACTGATGAGGTCATGGGCGGCGGTCCAGGCTGAGGCGGCTGATAAAATCGTTAATGGAAATGGTGGGCAGGCTGAGCGGCTTGATATTGCCCTTGGCGATCAGTTCCATGCTCACCCGCGCCACCGACTCGTTATCCGGCGCTTCGATGATATGGATGAAGTCATACAGGCCCAGTGTCGCGTAAGCATCCAGCACTTTCACACCGAGATTTTCAATATCCATCGACACCTGGCGCAGGCAGGTGGGGTCTTCGATAATGCAGCCTACGCCGGTTTCCGTGAGCGTGCTCAACAGGACATAAACGGGCATGAGGTCCGATTCCTTTCGTGTTTAAATGATTTTTTGGGTGGGGCGGGTATGCATACCCGCCCTGAAAGTAAGATTAGTACGACTTGGCGAAATAGGCCATTTCGCTGGCTTCCTCGCCGCAGATGATGCACTTGCCCGTCTCGCCGGGATGCGGCTGATCGAGCGGGAAGCAGCGGCTGGCCGCCTGCGCATCCTCTTTGACCTTTGCCTCGCACGCCGCGCCGCCGCAGAACCAGACCAGCGCCCATTCGTTTTCCAGCACCTTGATAAAGTCCTCGTAGCTGCTGGTGACTTCGTGCAGATGGCTGTCGCGGAATTCGGTCGCCTGTTGCAGCAGATTAGCCTGGATCGCGTTCAGCCGATCCAGCACGGCGGCGACGATCCCATCCTGCGAGACGAATTCCTTGCCCGCTTTGCCGGGGATATCGCGCCGGGCCAGGGCGACACTGTTTTTCGCCACATCCTTCGGCCCGATCTCCATCCGCAGCGGCACGCCGCGCATTTCCCAGTCATTGTATTTGAAGCCGGGCGACATGTTATCGCGCTTATCGACATGCACGCGGATATTCGCGTCACGTCAGCAGGGCCGCGATACGAGTCACGGCTTCCATCACCGGGCCGCGCTCGTCTTCGTTGCGCGAGATCGGCACGATCACCACCTGGATGGGAGCCATCTTCGGCGGCAGGCGCAGTCCCTGATCGTCGCCGTGCGTCATGACAATCGCGCCGACCATGCGCGTGCTGACGCCCCAGGAGGTGGTCCAGCAGTGCTGAAGCTCGTTGTTTTCGTCCGTGAACTGGATTTCAAACGCTTTGGCGAAATTCTGGCCCAGGTCGTGGCTAGTCCCGGATTGCAGGGCTTTGCCGTCACGCATCATCGCCTCGATGCTGAAGCTGGCTAAGCGCGCCCGGCGAAGCGTTCCTGGTTGCTCTTGCGCCCCGGAATGACCGGGATCGCCGCGTCGTTCACGGCAAAATCGGTATACACGCCGAGCATCCGCATCGTCTCTTCGAGCGACTCTTCATGGGTGGCGTGGGCGGTGTGGCCTTCCTGCCACAGAAATTCCATCGTGCGCAAAAACAGGCGGGTGCGCAGCTCCCAGCGCACGACATTCGCCCACTGGTTGATCAGCAGGGGCAGATCGCGGTGCGACTGAATCCACTTCTGGAACGCCCAGCCGATGATCGTCTCGGAGGTGGGGCGCACGATGAGCGGCTCTTCCAGTTCCTTGCCGCCGCCGATGGTCACGACAGCCAGTTCCGGCGAGAAGCCCTCGACGTGTTCGGCTTCTTTCTTCAAAAAGCTTTCCGGGATGAACAGCGGGAAATAGGCGTTCTGGTGGCCTGTCGCCTTAAAGCGGCGATCCAGCCCGCCCTTGACGCCTTCCCACACTTCATAGCCGTAGGGCTTGATGATCATGCAGCCGCGCACGGGGGAATAATCCGCGAGGTCGGCTTTCTGGACGACATCGGTATACCACCGGGAAAAATCTTCGCTTTGCGGAGTGACGCCCTGCTGAGACACGATGAATTTGCTCCTTGATTGCAAAAAGGGGATCTGACTGCCCTTTGGATAAGCCGTTAACCGGAATTGGAGCGCACATTGTACCGCATGAAGGGGCAGAGTCTCAAGCGCGGGAGAAAAATAGTTTTACCGCGGAGAGCGCGGAGAAAAGCAAAATAGATAATTCTAATTAAAGCACACAACCCTTATGTAAAAAATCTGCGACTAAAGAAGTAAATACAGTTTATTATATAGAGGAGTAACACATGTCTATTCGAGAAAGAAATGATGCACGGCGCAGTTTTATACAAATTATGTCGTAATGATAGCCCGTTACTCTACGGCTGATCGAAACACAGGATGATTTACGCTCAGTTTACTGGATAAACGATGCTGTTTTATATATGAAGCATAGCACAACAGCCAAGATTGCTTAAGCGTAGTGCAACGCGAACACTAGGCGATTTCGTTTTGATTCGGATCATGTGGAAGATATTGCTTCGCTGATACAAAATGCGGATGTTTACTCTCGTGCTTATTTGTGCACAACCGGATATGGTTCGAACAATGGAAGTTTGTATGCTCGATAGTGAAGAAATCCAGAAGTGCCTTGATCTATCTTCTAGTGAGGCGCAATGGATTGCAGTTGAAGCTGAAAAACGTAACTGCTTAAGAGCATACGGTCCTTGTAACCAGAGATGACAAAATTACTGTGGCAAGAAACAGCTTGGATAACTGGGATATTCCAGGAAGTTAAGGATATTGAATACAGTGGATATGGCAAGGAGTACGAAACGATGCTCCTTGTCATCATTCCTCACCTAGCCAGAACTCATCCGGCAACGGATCGGTAAAATCGTCGCTGATCCAACCGCCGGGGTGTAAATCTGGGGTGCGCTGATCAAATTCCATCGGCGTTAGGCGCGCCAGCGGCGTATCCCCTTCCATCAGGATCACTTCTGTGCCTTCTCGCACCAATGCCAGCAGATCGTTAAAATCCGCCTCCTGGATGTTGATTGTTTTTGTTGTCATAGTGGATTCCTCCATGTTTTGAGCCAATTATAGCACCCTCCCCTACAGAAGTAAGCGTGTCTCACCTCCACCCCGCCCTCTCCAAAATCTCCCGCGCAACGGCGCTGATCGGCTTGTCGTCCGTGTCGATCAGAATATCCTCCACCCGCCGATCATCCATCAGCGCGATCAACTCGGCGGCCCGCTTCTGGTGCCAGTCCAGGTTTGCGCCCACTTCGCGCCCTTCCAATCGCCGCAGCAGCGTCGCCAAACTCGCACTCAGCCGGACGATCTGGATCACCGCCCCCGGAATCGCCTGCTGATAATCCTCCCGCTGCTCGCGTGTCTCCACCACATCAACCAGGATCAGCCGCTGAGCGCCCGCCTCGTGATAATTGCGCCATACCGCCGCCAGATTGCGCAGCCCCAGCGCGATATGGAACGGATCATCTGCCGGGCTGGGATAACATTGGCGCAGCGCATCCTGATCCACAACGGCATGTGGGATGCCGCGCTCATTCAGGATATCGGACACGGCGAACGCCGCCGTCGTCTTGCCGACGCCAACGGGTCCGGTGATGATCAGCATGGGAATGGGCAGGTTATTCATTGGACCTCAATCGGAGATAGCCAGGAGCGAAGCGCTCATTCTACCGCAACAAATCAACTTTTACTTAATCAAAAACACTCTATAATGATGGCATGCATGACATGTCTTTTGCTTGATTTGAAGGGAATATGATAAATCAACGAAAATTCAGCATCTTAACCATTATCTTGCTCAGTGGTATCCTGGCAACAACCTTCAGTTTGAGCAGCGCACAGGATTCTCCCACAGGCTGCACTCCATCACAATCGCTGTGTATCAATATTCCCAACGGGGTTAATGTCCGCAGCCTGGAACCGGACACCTTTGGACAGGTTGATGCTGAATTTCCGCGCACAGGGGTTGAAGTAACCGGCTGGTTTGACGCCGCCAATACACCACTGGGTGCGATTGCCAACGGGGTATGGCTGGTGTTGGTCACGGAAGATGGCGAACTGCGAGCCGTGAAAGCTGATCTTGTGAGCACAACCGATGGCACGCCGCTCGCGGTCGAGACAACCGAACAATATGGGTATGATGGCAGCAAATTCCTGCCAGCCAGCGAGATTCCCGTACCTCCCAAGTCCAACCCCGATGCCGACGATGGACCCGGCAGACATTGTGTTCCCCGACGTACCGGACGACCTGACCTTCCGGCTGCCCTATTGGGACACTGCCGCCAAAGCGATGGCGTATGCCGATCCGGAGACAGTCACCGTCAACCCCGATCAACTGCTGCCCATCCCCATTGGGTTCATTGAGGGCGACGAAGCGCCGGCTTTATCCTTGCTAGGGCAATATGATGATGACGAGGAATTTGACGGCAATATCACGCCTATCTATCTGACCGGGATTGTCATGAGCATCGATCTCGAACCGAGTGTGCCTAATGGACAGAATATTACCCTGAGAACACAAACACCAGGAGGGAACTGGTTTACGGTTCAAGTCGGCATCCAAAACTATATTCGGACGATTTCGGTTGACGATGCCATGAATGAGACACTGCCGGAGATAAGCAATAGCATCATTGACCTGAGAATTGCCTTCAGCGAGGATAAAATCACGACGGGCAATGTGACGATTGTTCCTGGTGATATGATTGCCCTGCGGATTTTCGATGCGGATCACTTTGATCCTGAAAACGCAAATTCCCTGCTTCCCCGCTCTATTGAGAAACATTTCGGGATTACCACAGGGTTATCCGGATTCATGGTCGCCATTGACAGGGGACGGCTTGATCCTGATGGCGAGGTGTCGATTGGCCCACGGATCAGTTATGAACAAATAATCATGGCCCATGAGTAGTCTAAGGCACAGGGAGATCCAGTAAATCATCTCAGGGGGTGAGGGTCGCTCTTGCCTTTCCGGCGATCCTCCCCCACAATTGAGTGTTACCACTGTGCTTCGTTTTTCCTCAAAGGGGGTTTTATGCTTCGCAGACTGTGCCTCGTTCTGGCGGCAGTAGTCCTATTTTGCCTTCCACTGATCACCCATGCTCAAACAACTCCGCAGCAGGTTAATGATGCCCTGGCCGATCTCAGCGCCAAGCTTGGGCGGTCATTGACCCTTGCCAATATGGGGAGTTGGTCCTACGAACAATCAGTTTATCCCGATACCAGCCTGGGCTGTCCACTCGCCGGGCAGACCTATACCCAGGTGCAGACCAGCGGTTACCGCGTCCTGTTCACCTACCAGGGCACGACCTATGATTACCGGGTTTCAGCGGACCGCAAGATCCTCTTCCTGTGCAGCCCCAATCTCGGCAGTAATGTCCCAGCCACCCCGGTCCCAACCACCAGCGCCCCGCAGAATGTCGTGGTTGGTCAGGTCGTTTGCACGGGCAGCATGGCGGCTCGTTTGTGGGTCGGCGGTCAGGGCACATCCATCGCCACCGGATCAGTCAACATCCGCCAGCAGCCGACGCAGAGCAGCGCGGTTGCCGGGCTGCTCCTGCCCAACGGCCAGTTTAATGTAACAGGCGGCCCCCGCTGCGATGGGATCAAGACGTGGTGGCAGATCAGTTACGTAGGCAGCAGCGGATTGGCGGTTAACGGCTGGGTGATGGAAGGGGACGCTACTTCCAACGATTATTGGCTCCAGCCCATTGGCACACCCCCGGCCAGCACGGGTAATACGACCCTGCCCACCGGGAACGGCCTCGCGATCAACGCCTCGAACGCGGCGCAGATCAAGTTCATCACGCAGGGAGCGCTCAGCGGGACACCGATCACCGCCGCCTTTATGCCGAATGGGGATCGCGATCTGATCGTGATCACCAGCCCCAGCCGGGCAATTTCCTATTATCCTGGCGACGCCATGCAGATGCCGACTACTTTCCCCAACGGTGAGCGTGCCTATTATGCAATCGGGGCTGCCACCAATCAGGGCCAGGCCCCGCTTCTCCGTATGGCAACCGCCGAATCGGTCCTGCCGGGCAATACCACGAGCATCCTGCGCCTGTGGGAAATTGGCGACAGTGCCGGGATTGTTGCCGTTGAAAGATATGCTTTCCAACTGCCCTTCAAATCGATCAACAAAATGGGCTTTAGCCTGAAAAGTGAGTTACTCGCCGTCAGTACCGGAGCGAGCGGCAGCACCGATCCAACCGCCGTCTGGATTTGGGAAACGGGGACAGGCGTGCAGCGCGCGCCTCTGATGCATTCCTCGCCAGTTGGCGCTATCGCCTTCAGTTCCGACAGTAAAATGCTGGTTTCGGCCTGTGCGGATGGCTCCGTGCATATCTGGGATTTGGCGACTCAAACGGAAGTGAAGGTTCTGGCGGGCACAGCGGGCAGCGACCTCGTCCCGCCAGCCATCGCCCTGAGTCCCAACGGTACGCAGTTAGCAGTCGGGCGGGCAACGGGCGCGGTTGAGTTATACGCCTTCCCCGCCGGGACGCCGCAGGTTACCATCCAGGCAACCAGCCAGTATACGCCTGTGCGCTTTCTGGCCTTCAGCACAGACAGCACCGTTTTAGCCGTTGGCGGCGCAGGGGCGAGCGATGCAGCCACAGCCGAACACAGCATCTCTCTGTGGAACGCCTCGACAGGAGCCGTTTTGGGGCAGAAGATCGCGCTCAGTGAACCACTTGCCGCGCTCGATTTCAGTGTGGACGGCGCGCGCCTGATGGGCGTTGGCAGCGTCGGAAACTGGTGGTGGTGGGGCATCCAGTAACAAGGGAAACAAAAGGGGCGCAGCCACTCAGCCGCGCCCCTAATTCTCCTATCTTTTCTCCCCTTCTCCCCGCTCTTTTGCGTGGGAGAGGGGCCGCTTTTGCGAGCCGGGGTGAGGGCCTACAGCAGCACGTACAGTGAGTGCGCCGCGTCCGTCGCCCAGTTGAGCAGCGGGCCGATCAGGAACGTGCCGAACAGCAGCACGCCCGCCGCTGAGATGCCCAGTGCCCAGGCGTAGGGCGTTTCAATCTTGATCGGCTGATCCTCGTGCACGCCGCGATCCATGTACATGACCTTGACGATGATCAGGTAGTAGTACAGCCCCACGATCACGTTGATCACGCCGATCAGCGCCAGCCACGTCAGGTTAGCGTCCACCGCCGCCCGGAAGAGCAGCAGTTTGCCGACAAATCCCGCCGCCGGGGGCACACCCGCCAGACTGAGGATCGCCAGCGTCATTGCCAGCGCCAAAGTCGGGCTGCGGCGGCTGAGTCCAGCCATATCCGAGATGTTGTCGCTGCCCGTCACGTTGCTGAAGACGATAATCACGCCGAAGGCCAGCACGTTCGTCAGCACGTACATAAACATATAAAAGGC
Source organism: uncultured Chloroflexia bacterium (assembly GCA_963753545.1). GTDB lineage: Bacteria > Chloroflexota > Anaerolineae > Aggregatilineales > Aggregatilineaceae > CAVWCQ01. The sequence continues at coordinate 393,305 of CAVWCQ010000008.1, read as the reverse complement.
CACTGCCGCCGCGCCGTCGCCGCTTTTGTCCGTGGAGATCGCCGCAACGCCCATCAGCACATACCCGGCCTGCGCGATAGACGAATAGGCCAGCAGGCGCTTGATGTTCGTCTGCATCAGGGCCAGCACATTGCCCAGGATCATCGTGATCACGGACATCACCGCGAACAGAGTCACCCAGAACACGCTGTAGTCTTTGATCTCAAGCGCCGCGCCTGCCAATACAGGCGGCGGGAAGGTCGCCAGCATGAAGCGCAGCAGCAGGGCGAAACTGGACGCCTTGCTTACTGTGCTGATCAGCGTCGTAATCGGTGTCGGCGCGCCTTCATACACATCCGGTGCCCAGAAATGGAAGGGAACCGCCGATATCTTAAAACCGAATCCCACCGTGATCAGGCCCAGCGCCAGCACCACGGGCGCATCCGAAAAGCCGCCCGTCGCCAGTGTCCGCCCAATCCGGTAGATACCCGTCTCGCCCGTAAAGCCGTAGAGCAGGCTCAGCCCGTAGAGCATGATCGCAGACGTGAACGCGCCGAACAGGAAATATTTCAGGCCCGCTTCCGTGCTGCGATCATCGTTCCGCAAAAAGCCCGCCAGCAGATAGAGCGTGATCGATGAGGTTTCAATCGCGATGAAGACCATGATCAGGTCAGCGGCGGCGCTCATCAAACTGGCCCCGATAACCGCCACGATCAGCACCGCGTAGTAGTCGCCGCGCGCCCGCAGCGTCGGCACGCCCATGCTGATCAAACAGCACAGCGCACCCGTCAGAATGACCATCACGCGGAAGATCTGCGCCATATCGTCGTGGCGGATCATCCCGCCCAGCAGCAGTTGGTCGCTGGGATTGTTCGGCGGCAGGCCAATCGTGAAGATGAAACCCGCAATCGCCATCAACCCGAATCCAGCGATATAGCCGACGTTCCCCCGCCGTTCTTCCGGCAGGAGCAGGTCATATCCCAGCACGACCAGGGCCAGGATGGTCATCAAAACTTCCGGTAGAATGGCGATGATACTCGCCTGGGTGTCTGTCGAGAAGTTCACAGTTTAACCTCCGAACAGCGACACGATAGGCCGCACGCCCGACTCAATCACCGGAGCCATCAGCCGGGGATAGACGCCAAGCAGAATCAGCCAGAAAACCAGCGTACCAAGAGCGATCTTATCGAAGATCGTGATCGGCGTGACATGGGGATAGCGTTCCTCGTTGAATGTCCCGAAGAAAACCTGCCCCACAACGCGCAGCACATAAGCCGCCGTCACGATGATACCCAGCGCCGCGATTAAGGCGATGACGCCGTAATAATTAAAGGTTTCGGTGGGCCAGCCTGCCGCTGGCATAAAAACGGGTTTTTTCCACAGCCCGACGAAGATCGGCAGTTCTGCGACGAACCCGCTCAGGCCCGGCATACCCATGCTGGTAAAGCCGCCGATGATGAAGGCTACCGCCGCCCAGGGCAGTTTTTGCGCGAATCCGCCCAGGCTGGGGATATCTCGCGTGTGGGCGCGGTCATAGACCATGCCGACGCAGGCGAAGAAAAGGGCCGTCATCACGCCGTGACTAAACATTTGCATGCCCGCCCCGGTCATCCCGGTGACGTTCATCGTGGCGAAGCCCATGGTGACCAGCCCCATATGCGAGACGGAGCTGAAGCCGATGACGTACTTAAAGTCGCGCTGCCGCATGGCGATCAGCGCCCCGTACACCACGTTGATCAGTGCCAGGAAGATGATCCAGGGTAGATGCACTTTTGCACCTTCCGGCAGAAGCTGCACACCAACGCGCAGCGCCGAGAATGCGCCGAGTTTCATCAGCACGCCCGCGTGGATCATCGAGACGGCAGTCGGTGCGGCGACGTGGCCATCGGGGCTCCAGTTGTGGAACGGCCAGATGCCCGCCAGCACGCCGAACCCGAGGAAGATCGCCGGGAACCACAGTTTCGCCGTCGTCACTGCCGACCAGCCAGAGCCAAAGAACGGGGTATTGAACACGCCCGCCCTGGTCGCTATCTGCAAATCCACGAAGTCGAAGCTGTAATGTTTGGTATAGCCGTTTTCGATCAGCCAGGGACCCGCCCTGAAGTAAAGCGCCAGCAGCCCGATCAGCGCCACCACCGAGCCGATCAGCAGGTAGAGCGTCAGCTTCATGGCGGCATATTCGCGCGTCGGGGGCCAGCCCCAGATCACGATCAGGAAGTACATCGGGAAGATGGACAGTTCGTAGAAGAAGAACAGCACGAACATATCCACCGCCACGAACACACCGAACACGCCCGCCACCAGGAACAGGAAGAAGGCCAAAAATTCGCGCACCCGGTCCTCAAGGCCCCACGAGATCAGCACGCCGCAGAAGCCCGCCAGCGCCGTCAGCAGGACCATCGGCGCGGCCAATCCATCCACGCCGAGATGCCAGCTAATGCCGACCTCCTCGATCCACTTCACACGGTCTTCAAAGCCGAAGTAGGGCCGGGTCGCTTCCAGCGTCTGCGCGTGCTCGCCGGCTGTTTTAGTGTCGGCCTCAGCGGACTTAGCCGTTTCGTCGGCCTGATCCGCCAGATCGCGCAGCGCTGCCGCATTATCCGCCCCCTCCGCTTCAGCCGCAGCGGCGTCTGCGTCGGCTTTATCGGCAGCGTCGCGCGCATTCTGAGCGCCCTGGGCGGCAATATCGGCATCGGCGCGGGCTTGAGGCGCAGCCGCCATATCTTCGCTGGCCTTGTTCGCCGCGTCGGTGTTGTACCCAAAGAAGACGCCCAGCGCCAGCAGCAGCGTGATGCCCATCGTCATCGCTGCGACGATGCGGGCCTCTTGCTTCGCTTCGGGCTTGAGCAGCAGGATAATGATCGCGCCCATGATCGGCGCAAGCACAATGCCTGTTAAAATGCCACTAAAGGTAATGACCATCCAAAGCCCTCCCTATTATTGAGGAGCCATTTATACCGTCATCCGCCGTCGCCGCAAAGATTTTCTTGCCTTGCTCTTGTTTTTCTCTGCGCTCTCCGCGTTCTCCGCGGTGAAATTTTCTTTGTTTTTTACAGACCCAGGAACCGCATCACGCCATGATTGATCACCGTCAGCACCCAGTTCGGATACAGGCCCGTGATCAGGATCAGCACCATCAGCGGCGCGATGGCGACCATCTCGCGGCGGCTGATCTCCAGGCTGTGTTCCGTCTGGTGATACTCGGCCCACTCTTCGTTATAGGGGCCGTGCAGCAGCTTCTGGATCGCCTTGAGAATATAAATACCCGTCACCAGCAGACCCGCCATGCTCAGCAGCACATAGGTCGGGTAGGCCCGGAACGAGCCGGAGATGATCAGGTACTCGCCCACAAAGCCGTTCAGACCGGGCAGGCCCAGGCTCGCCATGCTCAGGAAGATGAGCACCGCGCCGAACACCGGGATGATATCCCACAGCCCGCCGAAGCGCCGCAGATCCCGCGTGTGCGCCTTGTGATAGAGCGCCCCAGCCAGCAGGAACAGCCCCGCGCTCGATAGGCCGTGGTTGAACATCTGCAAAATCACGCCGTTGATCGCCACGTTTGCATTGTGCCGATCTTCCTCATACCCCTTTTGCAGATAGAGGCGGTCGATCTTGTCTGAAAGCGTGGTGCCAGCCTGTTCCTCCTGCGCGGTCACGGTGATCCCCGTCACACCGGAAAGAAGTTCTGACTTGCCCCCGGTCGCGGCCCAACTCACGCTGTACATCTGCGCGGCGACGGCCAGTCCCAGCACGACAAAGCCCATGTGGTTCACCGACGAATAAGCAACCAGCCGCTTAAAGTCGTTCTGGCCCCATGCTGCCAGTGCGCCAAGGATGATCCCCAGCACCGCCAGCAGGCCGAGCACATCCGCGAGGTTATAGTTCAGCCCCAGCAGCGTTCGCTGGATGATCCATTCGCGCGGGAAGAGCGGGATCGCCAGCCGCAGGAACCCATACGCGCCCAACTTCAGCAGCACGCCCGCCAGGATCATCGATCCCGCGGTCGGCGCTTCGGTATGAGCATCAGGCAGCCACGTATGGAACGGCCACGCCGGGATTTTGATCAGGAAGGCCAGCATAAAGCCCAGCAGCGCATAATATTTGACGACATCCACGTTCAGGCCGAAGATCTCGTTGTTCTGCCCGGTAAAGATAGGCCACTGCTGAATCATCACTGGAATATCGAAGCTGTTGACCGACACGGCGACCAACTGCATCGCCAGCAGCAGCCCCACCGATCCCGCCATGGTGTACAGGAAGAACTTATTCGCCGCGTAGCGACGGTTCTCCCCACCCCACAGGAAGATCAGGAAATACATGGGGATCAGGCCGATTTCCCAGAACAGGAAGAAAACGACCATATCGAGCGCGCAGAACACGCCCAGCATGCCCGTTTCCAGCAGCAGGAACAGCGCCATGTGCGCCTGTACGCGATCTTCCACCTCGAAGGAGACCAGGATCGCCAGGGGCATCAGCAGCCCGGTCAGCAGAATCATGGTCGCGCTCAGGCCGTCTACGCCGAGATGCCACGAGGAATGGATCAGCGGGAACCAGTCGGCCTGTTCTTCCAGCGTCCAGCCCCCCGCGACAGGCGGATGGGCCTTGACCATGTAGAACACGCCGATGCTCATCACCAGTGCCACGAGGCTGAATCCCAGCGCCACCCAGCGCGCCGCCTGTTCTTTGCCGCGCGGCAAAAAGAAGACGATCACCGCGCCGATCACGGGCAGCAGCAGGAGCGTGGTTAAATAGTTAATCTGTAAGAAGTCGAACATAAAGTGTGTGCCTCTCCTTGCTTGTCTGCTCAGAGGACAGGGTTAAAGCCAATCATTCCGGGACCGTTATCTTTGATCATGAAGCGAAGACCGCTAGGGCTGGGCTTGCCCTGCCCTTTTTTGTAGCAACCGTCGGTTACAATGTTCACTCTATCTCCCCTCTCTAGCGTAGTCTGGAGAGGGGTGGTTGAACGCGCGCTTTTTCGCGTTCAACCGGGGTGAGGTGCCTACCGCGCCTGCATCATCAACAGCGCGCCGATCACCAGCAGTGCCAGCGTCACGACCAGCAGATACTGCTGCACCCGCCCCGACTGGATCGGGCGGAACCACCGCGCAAATTGCCCAAGCAGCCGCGGGATGCCATCGCCCACGCCGTCAATCACCACCAGGTTAAAGCGCTTGAAGAACTCGCCCACCCAGGTAAACCCTTCGGCAATCGTATCCAGCACGCCGTCAATCGTATCTTTGTCAATCGCCTGGATCACAATATTCGTGGCGAACCATTCGGCAGGTTGAACCAGATAGCGGCGGTAGAAGATATCCATGTAGAAGCGGTTTTGCAGCGTCGTCCAGATTCCGGCCCCCAGCATGCGCTCAGTCGGATCAACTTCGCCTTCACGGACAGGCCGCATCCCATACAGCATAAAGCCGATAAACAGCCCGGTCAGCGACACCACGATCCCGATCAGCATGGGACGGAGATCGAAGTCCAGCACTTCTGGCGCTTCGAGTACCGTCCGGCTCAGGAAGCGGTGCAGCGGATTATCACCCGGCAGGCCGATAAACCCGGCGAAGATGGCGAAGAAGGCCAGGATCACCAGGGGGATTTCCATTTGCAGCGCGGTCAACTGCGCCCCGCTGTCGACAGGCGCATCGGTTTCACGCGGAGTACGCCAGAAGGGGCGGCGGAACCAGCGACTGCGATCCCTCGCCAGCGTTGGCGGCAGCAGCCGTGCGCGGTTCGCCCCAGAAGGCCAGGAACCACATCCGCGCCGTGTAAAAGGCCGTCAGCATAGCAGACAAGGCGAGGCAGATCAGGACGAACATCGGCAGTCCATAGCCCTCGCGCAGACCATGCCACGCATCGGCTAGAATTTCATCCTTCGACCAGAACCCGGCGGTGATAATCGGGAACCCGGCCAGCGACAGCCCGCCAATCGCCATTGTGATCGCCGTGATCGGGATGCGGCGGATCAGCCCGCCCATGCGCAGGATGTCGTTGGGCGGCGCGACATAATCCATGACCAGCCCATCTGGCGCGACGTGTCCTTCGTGCATCTCCGTCACTTCGTGGACAACTTCGCCCTCGACTGGCTCCCCAATTGCATCGACGTGGATATCGCCCTCGTCGGTGGAATGAACCTCGCCGTGATGTTCGCCGTGCTCCATCGCATGGATCACCGACGCCGGACCCCATGAACAACAGCGCCTTGAAGAAGGCGTGGGTGATCAGGTGGAACGCCGCCGCGACACACGCGCCGATGCCCAGCGCCGCGACCATGAAGCCAAGCTGGCTGATCGTGGAATAGGCCAGCACGCTTTTGATATCGTTCTGCCCGACCGCCAATAATTGCGGCGAACGAGCGCCGTAAACGCGCCGATGACACGCCATCAGGATCATCGGGGTGCTGTAGTCGCCGTGATGGAAGTCCGCCCCCGCCGAGAGCAGCGGGAACATGCGGATGACCATGTACACGCCAGCGGAAACCATCGTCGCGGCATGGATCATGGCGCTGACGGGGGTCGGGCCTTCCATCGCGTCGGGCAGCCACACGTGCAGCGGGAACTGCGCGCTTTTGCCAATTGTGCCCATCACGATGCAGACGCCGATCAACGCCGGCCGCGCTGCCAGCCGAAGATCGGCAGCGCCGGTGTCGTCGACCAGTTCATGCAGCATATCCTCGTTGTACAGGATTCGCGGAAATTCAGCGTGCCCGGCGCGGCGAACAGGTAGCCGATGCCGACCAGCATCATCACATCGCCACGCGCGTCGTCATGAAGGCTTTGACGCCCGCTTCGTACGCGCTCTTTTTGTGGAACCAGAAGCCGATCAGCAGGTACGAGCACAGGCCCATGACTTCCCAGCCGATGAACAGCATCAGCAGGTTATCCGCCACGACCAGGGTCAGCATCGCGCCCGCGAACAGCGAAATGTAGGCGAAGAAGCGCGAATTATGCGGATCGTGCGCCATGTAGCCCAGCGAGTAAATGAAGATCAGCAGGCAGGCCAGCGGGACCATCAGCAGCATGATACGCCGTCAGCGGATCGACCAGCACGCCCATTTTGAAGGTACTCGTGCCCAGGTCCATCCAGTTCCGCGCGCTGCCATAGAACTCTATCGCCCAGCGTCTCATCGGCAGCCCAGACGGTTTTGACAAACACGACCATACTGAGCACCCACGACACGGTAATCCCGATCAGGGCAACCGTCTGGCTCAGAATCCGGCTGCGTGACGTAAACAGCACGATCAGCGAGAAGGCCAGCAGCGGAAAAAACAAGATCAGCCAGGGCAGATAATCGGCATCAAACCAGTTAATATCCATAGGCTAAATTTCCCCTCAATGCGGGTGGATTACCACTTCAGGAAATCGACTTCATCTGGGATCACCGACTGGCGGCGGCGGTAAATGGTGATGATCAGCGCCAGACCAACCGCCGCTTCGGCTGCCGCCACGACGAATACAAAGGCCGCGAACACCTGCCCGCCGATCAGCGCCGGAATTTGTAGCGCCAGAAGGCGACGAGATTGATGTTCACCGCGTTCAGCATCAGTTCGATGCACATCAGGATCGCAATCGCGTTGCGCCGGGCCAGCACGCCATACATTCCGATGCTGAACAGGCCCGCCGAGACGACAAGGTACATCCACAATGGAACCATGTTTTATCTCCTGGTACCCCGCATCTGGACAGACAGCCTCGATCCGGGATTCTCTGGGGTTTCCGGTTCATCAGGCTGCGGCGGCTCAAGTGGCTCCACGTCGATCCCCGGCGTCGTGATCAGCGTCTCCGCTGCGGGAGGCTCGTCCGGCTTGACCAGCAGCACCGCGCCGATCATTGCCGCCATCAGCAGCACCGAGGCGATCTCAAAGGGCAGCATATAGCCGCCGCGCAGATCGACCAGTACCCGGCCCATGGTGGTAACGCTGTCTTTGGGTACATCAGCCGGGTTATCCTGCGTGAATTCGGCGTTCCAGTCGTTCCCGCCCAATTCGCGCACCATCGGCGTCAGCACAGAAATCAGCATGAGGAAGAAAATCACCGCCAGGGCGGCTCCGCTGATCCACTGCGACCTGCGCATGGCGATCACATGCGTCACCTGGGGCGTGAGCATGATACCGAAGATGATCAGGATCGCAATCGCGCCGATGTAGACAACCACCTGCACCCCGGCCAAAAATGGCGCGGATAGCAGCACATACAGTCCCGCCACGCCAAAGAAGCTTAACATCAGGTACAGCGCCGCATGGAACAGGTTGCGCGTGGTCACGACCAGCAGCGCCCCGCCCAGCGTGATGGCGCTGAACACCAAAAACATAACCGACTCAAAAGTAATTTCCACAAGTCCTCCTTGTAGAAGGAAGAAACCGTTTTTTGCAGTCATCCTATCCACTTATTGGGGGAGTCCCTTTAGTGGACTTTTTTCTTCTCTAGCCGGAGGTTCAAACCTCCGGCGACCCAGTCCCCGATGCCGTAGGGGCGCTGCTTGCCGCGCCCTCTTCTGACCCTCGCCAACTTGCTTGGAGAGGGTCGGCTGAACATCAAGCGCAACGAAGTTGCGCCGTTCAGCCGGGGTGAGGTGTGCGCCCGCGACCCACAACCTCTATTTCCCAACGTGACATCCAGGCAACCGAAGGTTGCACGGGGCGACTTAATCCCCCGCCGCCGTCTCACCGACAGCGTAAACTTGCAGCCGCGCCCGTTCGCGCCGCCCCTGCGCCCGCAGGATCATCGCCACTCCTGCGATCATTGCGAGATTGGCGAGCAGCAGCACCAGCGACGGCAGCAGCGCCTCGCGGAAACTATTGATCAGCTCCGTGTCCGGGATCAGTTTCCACACGAAGGCCACGACCAGCAGGTTGATCATGCTCAGCGGAACCAGGAATTTCCAGTTGAAGCCGAGCATCTGGTCAATGCGCACGCGGGGCACGGTCATACGCACCCACATCAGGGCGAGATAGGCGATCTGGCTTTTGACGGACAGGTAAACCAGGCCCAGCACCCGGGGAGTAAAACCCGTATCATCGGCAAAGGGGCCGCGCCAGCCGCCCAGGAAGAACATCGCCGCCAGTACCGCTACCGTGAAGGCATGCAGAAATTCGCCCACGTAAAACATGCCGAACTTCATGCCGGAATATTCGGTATGGAACCCGGCGACAATTTCCGACTCGGCTTCGAGCAGATCAAACGGGGCGCGTCCCAGTTCGGCCATGCTCGACACGATGAAAATAAACGCGGTCAGTGGGATGGCGAACAGGTAAATAATATACTGTTTGCCGATGATATCCTGCAGTGCGCATCGATCCGGCCAGAATGCACCGGGACGAGCATCGCCAGCACCATCGGCACTTCATAGCTGACCAACTGCGCCGCCCCGCGAAATGCGCCCAGCAGAGCATACTTGTTGTTGCTGCTCCACCCGGCCATGATCACGGCGATGCTGCCCAGCGATCCAACCGCGATCAGGTACAGCACGCCGATGCTGAGATTCGCGCCGACCAGCCCCGTCCAAACGGGATCACGGCCCACAGCAGCAGCGACGGACATCACCATCAGGATCGGGGCGAGGTTAAACACCCAGCGATCCACCCCAACGGGCATGATGTCTTCTTTGAGCACAATCTTGATCGCGTCGGCAATCGATTGGAACAAACCAAACGGGCCGACGCGGTTTGGACCAAGCCGGTCCTGGAACCGCCCGGCGACTTTTCGTTCCAGCCAGATGCCGAACAGAGTCCAGGTCAGGCCGAAGGTCGCCACGCCGATCACACCCAGCGACACGGCGATAAATTCGGCCAGCACGTGTCCTAATCCCAGGTCAATGAGAAAATCAGTCATAAGACTATACCCATTCCAGTGCGCCCTTGCGCCATGTATACACGAGCGCGACACCCAGCAGCAGGATGAAGATTGCCATTTCAAAGAAGGCAAACAGTCCCAGATTGCTGTAAGCCAGCGCCCAGGGGAACAAAAAGACCAGTTCCACATCGAACAGCACAAAAACCAGGGCGAAGATGTAATACTGGGCGCGGAACTGGACCCAGGTATTGCCCACCGTTTCGATCCCACATTCATACGTCTGGTTTTTGACTGCGTTGGGCCGCTTGGGGCCAAGCACTTTAGAGAGGATAATCGGCACTGCCGGGAAAACCCACGAGATCGCCAGGAAGATGCCGATGAAGGCCCATTCTTTTAAATCCATACGTGGATCACCTTTCCGACGTTCGAATAACATTTACGGCGTTTAAAGTTATTGCCGGGTTAGTATAACAGGCTGTTTCGGGAGCGGCAATTTTCCCCAAGCCGCCCTCATTCTAGCATACGCCGCCCGGAACACAAATCCGTTTGGATTGTGCAGCCGATTATGTTATTCCCTGTATAGGTGCAAGAGACAAACAATCAAAGGGGAACAACCAGAGTGGCACGACGACGCACACAAAGACAAACCGCAGGCCCAAGCCTGTTTACCGTGTTCCGCCGGAATACCTCATTCCTGGGATGCATGGTCTCAATCGGAGCATTGATCATCCTTGCCGCCATCCTGGCGGTAGTCTTCAAAGACCGCGATTTACCGAATCCGTTCCGTGATAAAAAACTGCCGCAGTCCTACACAGCGCGCAGCGGCATCAAATTTGATTATCCGAAGGGTTGGGTCGTGGATGAAATCGAAGGCAGCATTTATCTCGCGAACCAGCCGGGTGTGCCGTCCGGGGCCTCACCGCTGGCGGGACAGGTCAGTCTGACGATCTTTCCGCCCTACCCCAAAACGCTCTTTGGCAACCCCAACGCGCCGATGATCGACGCGCTGCGCACGGTTGGCCCGCCGATGGCCCAGAGCCGGGTTCTGGCCCTGGCTGATCCGGCGTCGCTGACCCTTGGCGGCAAAGCAGCAGCCCGCGCTACCCTCAGCGGCGCGGCGACTGATGGCAGGGCCTATCTGATCGACATCTCGGATCAATTTGCCGTGCTGCTGTTTGCCAGCGCGCCCATCGGGGAATACGCCCAGTACGATCAGAAGGTGCGCGATATCGCCGCCTCGATTCGCTTTACAGCGCCGCCCGCGCCGACACCGACCCCGCCATCGTAAAAAAAAAGGGGGCGGCTTCCCGCACCGTCCCCATGCGTTATAATTAACCTCGTGCTCTTTTCGGAAAGTTGGACTCATGCCCTATTCATCCATCACCCCGCCGCCCGAAGCCTGGGATAGCTTTGTCGCCGCTCACCCGCGCGCTCACCTGCTGCAATTGAGCGCCTGGGGTGTGTTAAAAGCAGGGTTTGGCTGGCAGCCGGAGCGGGTCGCCCTGGTTGATGATCGCGGAACCATCGTGGCAGGCGCGCAGATTTTGTTCCGCCGCCTACCCTATCGCCTCGGTACACTGGCCTATATCCCCTACGGCCCGCTGGTGGACTGGTCGAACCGCGAGTTAGTTCGGTCGTTGATCTCCGCCATTGATCGCACCGCGAAAAAACGCCGCGCCGCCCTGCTCAAGATCGAACCCGGTTTCCGGCTTTCGGATGTCGATCTTGCCGCCTACGGATTCCGCCCCAGCCCGCAGACCGTCCAGCCGCCGCGCACCGTCGTGCTCGATATTTCCGGCGACGAAGAGGCGATCCTGGCCCGCATGAACCAGGGCACGCGCCGCAATATCCGCAAGAGTGAAAAATTTGAGGTGCAGATCCGGACGGGAACGCGCGCCGAGGTGAGCAGTTTTAACCGCCTGCTGGCCGAAACCGGGGGCCGCGATGAGTTTGGCGTGCATACCCCGGTCTACTATGAGTTCGCCTACAATATTTTTGCGTCGCAGGGCCGCGCCGCTCTGATCCTGGGCAGTTACGCCGGGCAGGATTTAGCGGGCATCATGGTCTTCGCCGTTGGGGATTGGGCGTGGTATCTCTATGGCGCGTCGTCCGGCGCGGAACGGCAGCGCATGGCCTCCTATGGTGTGCAGTGGGCGGGCATCCAATGGGCGCGCAGTAAAGGCGCGCGCTGGTACGATATGTACGGCATCCCCGACGCCGATCCCGAAACCCTTGAGGCCCAGTTCGAGACGCGCGACGATGGGCTGTGGGGCGTCTACCGCTTCAAACGAGGTTGGGGCGGCGAAGTCCTGCGCAGTGTTGGCGCGTGGGATCGTGTCTACAACCCGATCATTTATGCCGCCTACAAACGCCGCGTCCAGGTAGATTAACACATGCCCGTCGAGCAACTGGCTCCCACTTCTCCGCTCTGGCCCGCCCTGATTGACCATCTGCGCAGGGTCAATATGGTTCGCTGGGCCGTTACGGATGCTGGCTTGCCCAGGCCGAATCTGATTTTCCTGGCCGCAGTCGAAGGGTTAGCCATAGTCGGCCATCTCACGCTCGAACCGCGCTCAATCCTGATTCCGGCACTCACCGAACCGCCAACGCCCCTGCTTGGCCTGGATGGTCAGCCGCTGCATGAGACATTCGTGCAAACCTTTGCTGTGGATGAATCGCACCGCCGCCGGGGATATGGGCGTGCTTTGCAGATCGCCGGGCTCGATGTCACGCGAGAACTGGGCTGCTACCAGATGCGATCCTGGTCATCCGTAGACAAACCCGCCAATTATGCGCTGAAGATCAGCCTGGGATTTGCCGCCCATCCCGCCTATCAGGACCTTCCCAGCGGCAGACGGATCTGCGGCGTGTATTTTGTGAAAACCGTATGAGGGAATAATGAAACTGATTCTGGTTGATCCAAACGATGTTCTATGTGAGTCTTTTCGTGAGCATTTCGACGGCTTGCCAGACGTCGAAATTGTGGAAGGCTACTTTGAGGAACTGCCCGAATTTGACTGCATGGTCAGCGCCGCAAACTCGTTTGGGTTGATGGATGGCGGCGTGGACGCAGCGATCATTCGTTTTTTTGGCGGCGGATTGATGCGCCGTGTCCAGCAGCATATCTTGGATGATTATTTGGGCGAACAACCGATAGGTACTTCGTTTATTATCGAAACCGGAAACGACAAACACCCATATATTGCCCACACGCCGACAATGCGCATCCCCATGAGCATCGCCCATACTGACCATGTGTATGTTGCTATGTGGGCGATGCTGCTCGCCGTCCGCCAGCATAACGCCATTTCAAAGCGAAAAATCAATGTCGTTGCCTGCCCTGGCCTGGGCACCTACAGTGGAAAGGTTCCCTTCGCGGAAGCTGCCCGCCAGATGGCTCTTGCCTACAAGAACTTCCTGAACCCGCCGCAGTTCATCGACTGGCAATACGCCCAAAACAGGCAGTCCGACATTCGATATGGTGGCGGGTAATTTTTCTCACGAACATCTCCAAATTAGTACTTAAAGTTCAACTTTAAGGGAGTATTTCTACAGAACATTGCTGCTATACTGAAAATAATCCTGTACCTGTTTGTCTATCTTTTCTTTGCGTTTCTTGAACTAACAACCTGTCCGTAAATCATTGGGCGCGGCAAGCAGCGCCCTATACGTGTCAATTTAAGCCGTTAAGCACCACCCTCTCCAGCGACGTCTGGAGAGGGTCGGCTGAACATGCTTTTCCGTTCAGCCGGGGTGAGGTGTGCGCCCGCGATCCACGACATCTACCTGTTTTCTGCTCGAATAGGCGTACGTTATAAAACAGTTAGGAGACCCCCTCAAAAAATAGGTTGTGGCGGATCTCCACGAGAAGAAACGATCAACTAAATGAATTTCTTCCCGTGACAGGAGCTATCAAAAAGGGGTTAAATTGATCAAAATGGCTCGAAATGACATCTTTTTCGGCCTTTTTGATCAATTTAGCGGGCTAAATGAAATTTTGCGCTTATCATAATTTTATAAAACCCCGCCCCAATATTTTTCGCACCCTTCTAACCATTAAAAGGATGGCTATGCAGCCCAAACAAGTCACTGAACGCGCCGCCTGGAACGTTGCCCTGCGCACCCTCCCCTACGCGCACATCCTCCAAACCTGGGATTGGGGCGACTTTAAGCAGCGCGAAACAGGCTGGCAGCCAGATCGTCTGCTCTTCGGCGCGGGCGAGGTTCAGGCGGCGGCTCGATCCTCACCCGGCGTGTCGGGCCGCTGCGCGTGATCTATGTCCCCAAAGGCCCCGCCCTGCCCTATGAGAATCCCGATCTTCTGAACGGCGTTCTCGATCACCTGGAAAAGCTCGCCCGGTCGCGCCGCGCCATCTGGCTGAAGATCGATCCCGACGTGATCGCCGGAACTGGGATTCCAGATGGTAGCGATCCGGAGCGCCCCCCCACGACGATCCCACCGGAGCGCGTGTCGTGGAACTACTGCGGGCGCGCGGCTGGTCGTTCAGCGCGTCTCAGGTCCAGTTCCGCAACACCGTCACCCTCGATCTGCGCCAGGACGAAGATGCGCTTTTGGCAGGCATGAACCAGAGCACGCGCCGCAAAATCCGCACGGCGATCAAAGAAGGCGTGACCGTCCGCCCCGCTAGCTCCGAGGCCGATCTGCGCACGCTCTACGACCTCTACACGGTCACCGGGGAGCGCCAGGGTTTTCTCATTCGCCCCCTCGACTATTACCGTGATGCCTGGGCGCGTTTTATGGAAGCAGGGCTGGCTCAGGCGTTCCTGGCGGAATGGGAAGGCGCTCCATTGGCGGGCGTGGTCATTTTCCACTTTGGCCCGAAGGCATGGTATTTCTACGGCATGAGCGGCAACGACGAGCGCAACCGCCAGCCCACCTATCTCCTCCAGTGGGAAGCGATCCGCTGGGCCAAGGCACAGGGTTACGCGACCTATGACTTCTGGGGCGCGCCAAACGAGTTCGTGGAATCCGATCCGATGTGGGGAGTTTACCGCTTCAAGGACGGCTTTGGCGGTACAGTCGTGCGACATATTGGCGCGTGGGATTATGTGCCGAACAGCGCGCTGTACTGGGCCTACGAACGCTTGATGCCGCGTGTCCTGGGCCTCATGCGCCGCCTGAAGAAATAATTGCAGCCTCTCTCCTGCCTCTCCCCACTGTGCGCAGCTAAGCGTGCGCAGCTAAGCCGCGCAGCATGGTCGGGGAAAGGGAAGCGGAACGCCGCTAGCGTGCGCAGCTAAGCCGCGTTCCGCCGGAATAGGGGTTTTTTTCCTCTAAATCTTATGGTGCATGCGCACGACATCCCGGTGCAAAAACGCCATTTCTGCGCGCTGGATAACAGCAGACTGCGGCTGGAACAGCGGGAAGATATTAGGATGCGACACGCCGAGAAAAACGCCTTTTTGTACATCCATAAAGTCAGACATCATCGCGTCGGGGGCCATATGAAAATCGCCCTGGATCGCGTAAAAGAGCGTGTAAAAAGCCAGCGATTCGGTGCGTGGCAGCAGACCAGCCTCCTCGCGGGCAACGGCGCGCTCGAAGACCAGGGCATGGCAGCTATCCTTGCGCACCCACAGTTCAGGCACGACCATGCTGGCTGCCGGGTTGCCGCGTTCCAGGCCGTACATCGTCGCCTCATTGAGAGTGAAGACGGTGCGCTGCTCGTCGTTGATGAACATCTGGAGCGTGCCGTAATAAGGCAAAGTAGCCTGAATCTGGAAGCCTTCCATCAGCACCACAACCGGCAGCGATTTGTTCACCGAAGTCTGTCCTAAAAATCCCATAATTTAAAACTCCTCACTGTTGTCTCAATCTCCCACTACCATTGTACAGCAGGGCCGAAATTGGCACACCTTCCGTTCGATCATAAAATTAGGCCTGGTGGGAGACTCTCCGTATGCCAAGTATATGAAAAGGGAAAGGAGAAAATGCGCGGTCTGTGCGTAATTCCCATGAAAACTCATCTTTTATTATCCCTGGCGGTAGTGGCTCTGCTGCTGCCCGCCTTTCATACCCCGCCTACCCTGGCTGGGACGCCCAACTTAGAATCCGATGAAACGATTGCCTCCCTCGATCCCGTGCAGGGCCTTGTCCAGCAGCAAACCAGTGGCGATGATCCAGCCGATCCGGCAGCCTGGCAGACGGTCACTGCGCGCATCCTGATTGCCGAAGGGGATCGTATTCGCACGGGCAGCGACGGGCTGGCTTACCTCACCTTTTTTGAAGGCATTGATAGCGAGATCGGCGCGGATACGCTGGTCGTGGTGAGCACGCTCGACCTGCCCGACGACCAGGACGCCTCTTTTAATCTGACGATGGATGTGCTCGTTGGCTCGACGATCACCAATGTAGAGGCCGTGCTCGACACCAACGACCGCTTTGAAATTCACACCCCCAGCGCGACGGCGGCAGTACGCGGCACGCGCTGGTGGACGGTTGTCCAACCCGACGGCACGGCGACCTTCAGCACAGAACGCGGCATGGTGCATATTTTCCCTCACCCGCCGCGTATGGTCGGCGCAGCCGCTGTCGCCCCGGCTCCTGCCCCTGATCAGAACGGCGAAGAGGCTGTCGCTTCCGTCACCTCCGATCTCACGGCAGGCAGGAGCCTGTCGGCGGATCGCTTCGGAGGGCTGCGCGCGCTGGATCGCTTCACACCGCCGGAACGCCCCCGCCCGGCAGCGATTGCCGAACGCACCTGTGGCGATGGACTCTGCCGCCCGCGTGAACGCGCGACGTGCCCCGCCGATTGTGTGACCAGCGCATCTTTACCTTCCTGTGGCAATGGCATTTGCGAGAGCGGCGCGGGCGAAGGTCTGCTCACCTGTGGCGAGGATTGCGGCCCCTACCAGGGCGAGTCCTGCGGCAACGGGACCTGCGACGCGGACGAAAGCGGCCTGACCTGTGCCGCCGACTGCCAGCCAGGACAGTATTTCACTCCGGTCGAGCCATCGTTGTGCGGCAACAGCATCTGCGATCTGGGGGAGAGTGCCCTCAACTGCCGCGCCGATTGCCACCGGGACCAATCTACGGCATCAGCCCTCTACTCCCCGCTCGATGGCAGCGCGACTCTGCTCAGCTACGACGATATAACTTTCGACAACACAGCCCCTATTGAACCATTCCTGGCGTCAGATACGGCGAATCAGTTTAAAGTCTATACAGGCTCCATTGGAAAGCCCGGCGACAATTTATTGCACCACTGCAAGGGGGAAACATGAAACGACTATTATTTGTTTTTCTCTGTTTAGGATTTGTTTTGCTAGGCGTTTATTATTTTCCGGGCGAGTCGCGCCGGGCGAACCCCGTCCGAGCGCAGTCTTACCGCGCCGCGCAGTCTTTCCGCGCCGCGCAGGATACTGGCCCCTCCGCCACCCTGACCCCGCTTGCCGGGCTGGTCCAGGTTCAATCCATCTACGAGGACCCCTATACCACGACAGGCTGGCACACCGTAACCGCACCTGTGCCCGTCCACCAGTCGGATCGCGTGCGTACCAACGGCGTCGGGCGAGCAGCTCTCACCTTTTTCGAGGGAGCCGAGACACAAATTCAGCCTAATTCGCTGCTTCAGATCAGCACGCTAATTCTGCCCGGCGCAAACCAGCCCTATTCCATATCGCTTGATGTACTGGTCGGCAGTATTCTGACCACCTTCAGCGCCGCGCCAGCCGAGCCGGATCGGTTTGTCATCAACACGCCCAATGCTGCCGCCACAGGTCACGCCACGCAGTGGTGCGCGACCTCAACCCCGCAGGGGGAAAGTATCTTCTCAGCGGAAGCGGGCAGCGTGGATATTGCTCCCTATGGTGGCTCGCCTATATCAATTGAAGTCGGGGGCGTGATTGTCTTCCCCTACGGCGTGCTCAGCCCGCTGCTGAGCGCCGCCTGTACCGATTTATTCCAGCCGGGTAATGTTCCCCTCGTCAAGCCCACCTGCGGCAATGGCCGTTTTGATCCCGGCGAGGATCAAACCTGCCTGCTCGATTACCCGGCCCTGAGCAGCGTTCTACCTTCCTGTGGCAACAACGCCTGTGAGCCGGAAAATGGCGAAGATCTTGTGCTCTGCCCCTCCGATTGCAGCCCGGCGGAGGGCTATCTGTGCGGCGACGGCACCTGCCAGCTTTCCGAGAGCGGCGTGACCTGCCCCATCGACTGCTGGCCTGATCAATCGCTTGGCCCGCAGGATCCGCAGTTGTGCGGCAACCAGACCTGCGATCCCGGCGAATCGGCGCTGTCCTGCCCATCCGACTGCGCCGCCGAACCGCCTGCTTCCGCCGAGCCGGAATGTGGGGATCGGCTCTGTTCAGCGGACGAAAATGCCGAATCCTGCCCCTCCGACTGCACCAATCCGCGCCCGGTCTGCGGCGACCAGACCTGTGATCAGGCTGCCGGGGAAAACGCGACCACCTGCGCCAGCGATTGCAGAACGGCCTACCAGTCTGTCTGCGGCGACCTGTTCTGCGATTTGTCTGCTGGCGAAGACGCATCAACCTGTACACAGGACTGCGGCACGGAACTCGTCTGCGCCTGTGGACAGAGCGCCACATGGTCCTCGCGGCGTGTCGGCTGTGGCGATGGTCTCTGCGCTCTGACCCAGGGCGAATCGCTCCAGACGTGTCCGGCTGACTGTAGCGCTCCTCCGCGCGTCTGCGGCGATGGCCTCTGCGATTCCCGCCTGGGCGAAAACGCGGCGACCTGTGCCAACGACTGCGCCAACCGCCAAAATCCGCACCCGACGCCGACGCCGCTGCCTAGCGCCACGCCGCGCCCGACGACTGTGCCGCGTCCCCGGCCCAGCGCCACGCCAACCGCGATCACACCGATTTCGACGCCCGTGCCCGGTGAGCAGAATCCACCGTCAAGCGACAACAACCCGCCGCCACCTGTCTCGCCAACGTGCGGCAACGGCATCGTGGATCGCGGCGAGGAGTGCGATCCCCCGAATGGGGCCGAGTGTTCCGCCAAGTGTTACCTGCTTTACTGCAATGACACGATTTGCAGCCCACAGCTTGGGGAAAATGTGTCCACCTGCGTCCAGGACTGCGGCTACTGCGGCGACGCGGTTTGCAGCCCGGAACTTGGCGAAAATGGAGCCACCTGCCAGCAGGACTGCCACACCTGCGGCGACTCGATTTGCAGTACCGACTATGAGGACGTAGCCAACTGCCCTGCCGACTGTCCATCAGGCTGTGGCGATGGTCTGTGCGATGCGGGCGCGGGCGAGGATGCGACCACCTGCGACGTCGACTGCCATGCCTGCGGCGATGGGATTTGCTCCGCCTACGAGGATATCGATACGTGCCCGGCGGACTGCGCACAAGCGCAGCCGAGCATTGGTATAGCTGAATAGATTAATCTGTCGGGCGCGTCCTGTGCTGGATGCGCCCGGCTGCCTTCGTTCGTGATGGAACGTGTATAATCCAGCCCAGGAAATAGGATCGTATGGAATCAACAACCTCCCCACGCGCCCCCGCATCGCCCGCTACCCGACTGCTGGTGGCGCTCGCCGGGGTGTCTTTCGTCGCCCACATGCTCGTCGCTGGCAACTACGGGTACTTTCGTGACGAGCTGTACTACATCGCCGATGGCCGGCACCTCCAGGCTCGGCTACGTCGATCAGCCGCTGCTGATGGGCTGGCTTGCCGCGCTCCTGCGCGTCACTATCGGCGACAGCCTGGTGGCGATCCACATCATCCCGGCGCTCGCCTGTGCCCTGATCATCGTCGTCACCGGCCTGCATGGCGCGCGAGCTGGGCGGTGGCCGGGTGGCGCAGGTCGTGGCGGGCGTGGCAGCCCTGTTCGCCCTCGACTTCATGGCAACCGGGTCCATCTTCTCCATGGATGTGCTCGATCAGCTCTGGTGGGCGCTGGCCAGTCTCATCGTGGTGCGGCTGCTGCGCCGCGATGCGCCCCGCCTGTGGCTGCTCGTCGGGCTGGTCGCCGCGATCGCCCTCCTGACCAAGCTGACCGTGCTCTTCTTCGGCCTCGCGCTGGTCCTGGCGCTGCTCGTCACGCCCGAGCGCCGCTACCTGCGCACCCCGTGGCCGTGGTTAGGGGGCGGCATCGCCTTCCTGGGCCTGCTGCCCTACCTCATCTGGAACGCCGTCCAACGGCTGGCCCACTTGGGAGTTCTGGCAGCACTACGGCGTCCGGTACGAGCCCCCTGGACTTCTTCACCGCGCAGATCGGCCAGATGAATCCGATCGCCGTGCCCCTGGCCGTCGCCGGCCTGGTCTTCTACTTCCGCAGGACGGGCGCGCGCTACCGTCTGCTGGGCTGGACGTTCGTCTTCGCCTATCTGGTGCTCACCCTGCTGCGCACGAAGCCGTACTTCCTGGCTCCCGCCTACCCCATCCTGTTCGCGGCTGGAGCGGTGGTGTTCGAGCGATGGGCACCGCGACCGCGGCTCGCCTGGATCCGGCCCGCCTATGTCGCCCTGCTTGCTCTCGTCGGAATACTGCTGGCGCCGGCTGTCATGCCCATCCTGCCGCCGGCCACGGCCGTGCGACGCCTATGGGCCGCTGTGCCGCAGGCGCTCGGCGATCGCCTTGGCTGGGACAGCCTCACCAGAACCGTGGAGCAGGTCTATGCCGCTCTGCCGCCCGAGCAGCGCGCGCAGGCCTGCGTGCTGACCAGCAACTATGGCGAGGCCGGCGCGCTCAGCCTGTTGCCGCGCCCGGTCGCCTCCCGCCGATCATCAGCGGTCACAACAACTACTACCTGTGGGGACCGGGCACGTGCACCGGTCAGGTGCTCATCGTCGTTGGGTATTCGCCCGACGACTTCAAGGCACGTACGCCGATATCGTGCTCGCCGCCACACAAAAGTGCCCGTACTGCGTGTCCTTCGAGCAGAACGTGCCCATCGTCGTCGCGTCCAACCCGACGACCCCGATC
Source organism: uncultured Chloroflexia bacterium (assembly GCA_963753545.1). Taxonomy (GTDB): domain Bacteria; phylum Chloroflexota; class Anaerolineae; order Aggregatilineales; family Aggregatilineaceae; genus CAVWCQ01. Next base: position 372,611 of record CAVWCQ010000008.1, on the reverse strand, counting down.
AATCTCGCGCAGAGCTGGCCTTCGGTCAAGCACTATGACTGAGGATGTCGATACCTGCCCGGCGGCATGAGGTTACGAGTAAGCCCCTATCCCGGCTCAGCTTCCCTTTATTCCACACGCGCCTTGATAAACGCGCAGATATCCGCCATCGCTTCCCGCGCTTCGGGGAACAGATCACCGCAGACCGGGTAACAGTGGAACAGCCCCTCGCCTACCTCGAATCTCACCTCAACTCCCGCCTCTTTCGCTTTTTGGGCAAAACGCGCCGAGTCATCGAACAGCACATCATAATCGCCCGCGACGATCAGGATCGGCGGCAGGCCGCGCAGATCACCATACAGCGGCGATATCCAGGGCAGGCCGGGATCATTGTCGCCCACGTAATAGCGGCTGAAGATCGTCCAGGCGTCACCCGGCGTGAACGGATCCACCTTGGCCTTTGTGCGCAGCGAGTCTCCGGTGCATTTGAGATCGGTCCAGGGAGACATCGCTACCGCGCCCGCCGGAAGATCGATCCCCTGGTCGCGCAGAGCCAGCATCGCCGCCAGACACAACCCGCCGCCCGCCGAATCCCCCATAAAGACAATGTGATCTGGCGATACGCCCTGCTCCAACAGCCAGCAGTAGGCGGCTACCGCGTCTTCTATCGCCGCCGGATACGGATGTTCCGGCGCGACCCGGTAATCAAACAGCAGCGCGGCGGTTCCGCTCCGCTGGGCGAACTTGGCGACGTGGACCCAATGCGTTTTGCAGCTTCCGGACACGTAGCCCCCGCCGTGAAAATAGAGGATCACGCGGTCTTTCGACACGCCTGCGGGCAGATACCACTCGGCGTGCATGTCCGCGTGCGCGGATTCGCCTACTGTCGCTAGCGACACCGTCACAGGCGAGACAGTCATCCCCTCCGGCAGTTTGCCGAACATCTTCGCGCCCCGTTCGGCCTCCTGGCGGAAAGCTGCGATAGACGTGTTTTCATCGATCATCGCGCGGCGTTTCAACTGCCCGCGCAGCAGATGGCTGTGCCGCATCATGAAGATGACCATGCGGCTTTTCCCACTAGGCATTCTTGACTCCATTCATGAACAAACTGATCGCCTGCTTTATCACTTGTTGAGCATCAAACGTGTCTGGTCCCCGATAAAACTGCTTGGCGACTTCGACAAAGATGAATTCAAACAGATCGACCATCATATCGAGCGGCAGATCGGCGCGAATCTCCCCGCTCTGCTGGCCCAGTTCGATGATCGCGGCGGCGAGCAGATCGAAGTCGCTTTTGACGCGCTGACCGGGATCGGGCCGCAGCGAGACTACCTGCTGAATCCGATAGGCCAGATAGCGCTCGAAGATTTCCGGCTGGACCTGCACGCGCTCCATGATCTGCCCCAGGATCAGCGTCAGGCGGGCGCGGGTGTCGGGCAGATTTTGCAGCGCCGCCAGCCGATCCAAGCGCTGATTCTCAAAGGACTGTTCGATATAGGCGCTGAGGATCGCTTCCTTCACCGGGAAATAGTTGTAGAGTGTCCCTTTGGCGATATCGGCTTCCTGGGCGATCTGTTCCATCGTCGTCTGATCAAAGCCGACCTGCCGGAACAACTGGATCGCGGTGGTGATGATCTTGTCTTTGGTCGCTTCTTTACGTCGTTCGACCCGGCCTGTCATGATCACTCCGTTTAGACGCGGGTATAAACTTATACGACGTTCAATATTAAACGTTGTTCATTTTATAATAAGGTGTGTAGATTCTGTCAAGGAACTGATTCAAACTTTTGGTAGATTGGAGAATAAGGCTGCAATCGATGGTTAGCACGAAGGATAGCTTGGTTATTCCCAAGAGATCGTCACCTGCACACCCTCATGTTGTGCATTTGGGACAACTTCCTTTTCCAGCGATAATTTAAATACACGCGCATCGTCCACATCGAACAATGCACCCGTCAAACTCATGTCGCGTACTTGTGCATTACGAATGAGAAAAAGGGTGTCAAGGACTGGCTTGGCAAGGTTATCGAGATCAGCACGTTGGATATGTGCTGGGGTCATGAAAAAGACAATGGCTACAGAAAAACATGTGGCCCCGACGGCTGGTATAATTTGCTGGTGTAGGCGTTCGGCGCGCGCTTGTTCGGCGATGGCCTTGCGCCAGGCCCATTCGTTACATCCCCAAGGAATCGGTCTCATCCCCTGAACCACTACCCTTAAATCTGGCATTGTGATATCCCCGACAATCAAAAGGTTAAATCAGTTCAAGACGAAAAAAGGGCGTATTGCCATACGCCCCTACAGAAACGGTGGGTAGGGCAAGCCCTACCCCTACGAAATTGGGCGCAGCAAGCAGCACCCCTACGGTTCCTGAGTTGCCTCAGCAGTGGCGGCGAGAGAGGGTTCCTCCGTCGCGGCGGGAGCCGCTTCTTCAGCCGCCTGTTCAGCGGGCGTTGCTGTCGAAGTCCCGCCCGTGATGGTGAACAGCGAGCCTTCTGTCCGCCCGTAAACCTCCGGGAAGTAGAATTCCTGCCCGGTCGTCGGGATGACGTTATACTCGCCCGCCAGCCCCGGATAGATCACATACTCGAACTCGTAGGTTCCCTGCGGCAGATAGGTGGCGTAGAGCACGACTTTTTCGTCGCGCATCTCGATATTGGAGAACCACCACCAGCCCCAGCCCTGGCTCAGCGGGCGTTCGCGATTCAGTTCCGGCTGCATGCCGATCTGCGCGGAGGTGTTCAGGTTCGGGTTCACCGCGTCCGACCCCGCCGGGATCGGGTCTTCGATCACGACGTAGTACAGGTCGTTGGGCGCGATGATCGTCACCGTCACCTGAACGGGCTGCCCAACTTCCGCCGAGCTGATCGGCGCGGCATCGGGATCATCGACCAGACTGTACTTGCGGGCCAGGATGATGCCCCGGTTCAGCGGTTCGACTTCCGGCACAGGCAGATACGCTTCCAGGTGCGCGGTGTAGTACAGGTTGCCATCGCCCGCGCTGCGGCTGATCGTCAGGCGGTTCGCTTCGTCCTTCAGCAGATCGGCCACCTGAATGCGCAGCACTTCGTCCTGCTTCACGTTGGCATCCGTCGCCGTGTTATCCGCCAGCGCCTGATCCGTCCCGTTGAGGCTGACGTTGAAGGTGTAATCCGGGTGCAGTTCTCCCGTCACGACCATCCATTCCGTCAGGGACATGATCGCCCAGGCCGTTTCCTGCGTGGTTTCCCAGGAGTCGGCATTACGCGCGACCATCAGCCAGCGGACGACATTCGGGATCAGTTGATTCTGCGGATCGATCTCGATCATCGCCATCATCGCCAGGGCGGTTGTGCGCGTGTCGGTGTTCCAGTTCCACCAGTCTTGATAGTTTTCTTCCCAGTGTCCGCCCGTCGCACTGACGATCATCTTGTTATTAAAGTCGTTGACCAGTTCCAGCGCGCGCGGGTCCTGTGGATCGAGCAGGTGGAAGGTCATGGCGAGATAGGCTTCCGCGTAGATGCTCATGCTCTCGCGCTCGTCATAGAGCCGCACAGCGCGTGACAGGACATTGCGATCCGCCCGCGCCAGCGCATAGAGCAGGAATGCCTGACGGTTCAGCCGCCATGTTTCTTCCTGCGGACGGATGCGGATCAGTGAGCCTTCTACAAACTGAACAGCCCTGTCCAGCGTAACAGAACTAATCTCAAACCCCGATCGCTGCGCTTCGACCAGCCCGATGATCGCGTAAGCCGTCACTACCGGGTTGGAGTTGTCCTGGACGAACCAGCCCCAGCCGCCATCCGGTTTCTGTTCGGCGTAGAGCCGCTGCAAGGCGTACCCCACCTGATCGTCAAGGTGTTGTTTCAGTTCGGGATCATCGATCCCCAGGTCCGCCATTGCCCGGTAGGTCACGGCGTTGGGCAGGAAGCGGCTGATGATCTGTTCGATGCAGTAGTAGGGATAGTTGCGCAGCCAGTCGAGGCTGTCCGTCATCGCCGCCGCCAGCGAACGATCCAGTTTGACGGTCAGTTCGCCCTGCGTCACGTCGTAACGGCGCGGCAGGTTGATCGCTTCGGTACGACTGTCCGCGTCGGGGCCATAGAGCGTCCCGGCGGTTCCTACTGTCTCCGGCACTTCGTATTTATAAACGGGCAGCGTCCGATCATCGCCCTGGCCTAGCGGCGGTTTGCTGGCGTCAGTATATTCCCCGTCGCCCGCGTTGGCATAGAAGGTCGCATCGACGGACGCGACATCCAGGACGGTGATGGGCCAGTTGACGCGCGCGCGCCCCTTGGCGGGGATCGTCACGGTCTGCGTCAGATCGACATCTTCCGCTGTCGTGAATCCGGTCCCTTCCAGCGTGACCTCTGTCACCAGATCTTCGCTGGTGTTGTTGTTCACCACCGCGCCCAGCGTAGCCACGTCGCCCACCACAAAGAAGCGGGACGTAACTGGGCGGATCAGCACGGGCTTGGTGCTCAGCAGATCAAACGTACCCTGTCCGACGAGCATTGCGCCGTCTTCCCCGGTCGTCACGGCGCGAGCATCGAGCCGCCATGTCGTCAGGTTATCGGGCAGCACGACGGAAACGGTCGTCTCGCCGTTTTCATCGGTCACCAGACTGGGCGACCAGAGCGGCGTATCAACAAATTCCTGGCGCACGTCGAAGATACCGCCCTCGCCGTAACCACCGCCGCCGCCTTTGATCGTGTCGATGATCACCTGTGTCGCCTGATCCACGCTGATCGTCAGCGGGATCGCCGTCACGACGGATACACCGCGCTCCGAATAGAAGAACGGCAGCAGATCCGTACTGTTGGCAGAGGCAATCGACAGCACAGCCAGATCGGTCAGGCCGACGCCGATTTCCGCGTTGGGAACCGGGTTGCCTTCCCAGTCCGTCGCCTTGATCGTGTATTCCACCGTGTCGCCCGGCCCGGCAAATTCGCCCGCGCCGACATCCACGTTCGGCGTAATTTGCAGGTCCATCACCAGATGGCTGGTATCGACATTCAACTGCACCATGCCCATCCGGAAGGCCGCTGTCGGATTGTTCTCGTCAACGCCTTTCATCAGCACGACACTGACAAAGACATTCGGCGCGTGGAGGTCCTCGATTGGCAGTTCATAAACATAACTGTTCGTATCCATCCGCACGACCTGCTGCGAGAGGATATCGCCGCGTTCGATGGTGATCAGGGCATAGGCTGTTCCCTGCCAGGGGCTGGGGATCAGTACCTGCGCGGTGTCACCGACGCTGTATTCGTCCTTGTCGGAGATCAACTGGACGCGGTTCGAGTTTTCCTGCCGCCAGTTGATGAATTCCGAGCCGCTGACCCACATAAACGCGCTGGACTTGATGTCGTTGCCGCGCTCGTCGGTGGTCGTTGCATAGACCTTGAAGGTGCCGCCGTAAGGAGGCGTGAAGGTCACATCGGCCCGTCCGTTTTCATCCGTCGTCGCTTTACCGCTCGCCCCGTCGATGGGAATTTCTTCAACATCCCACGTCCAGACGGTGCGGCCCAGTTCGTCCTCTTCCTGGACGCTGAACCAGCGGCGCTCGACGATCTCGTAATTGATTTCCTGCCCGGCGACGGGGGCGCTGTCCCAGTCGACCGCCATCAGTTGAACTGTGTTTTCGTGTTCGGCGCGCCCGACGTAGTCCTCAGGCCGCACGCCGACATAGACCAGCCCCTGATGCACAATCACCTGCGCCCGTGCCGCCACCAGTTGATCGCTCTCATCGGTGACACGTGCCTCGATGGTGTACGTCTGGCTGGTACCGCGCTCGGCAAGGTCGGCGTCCAGGTTGATCACATAGCGGCCCTGGGCGTCTGTTGTGCCCTCGCCCGACGCGATGCTCTCCTGCCCGCCGCCGTAGTAGTCCGGCGCGTAAAAGTCGTAGTTTTCATCGGTGAACGACCAGTACCCCGGCTGATCACCCGTGTAGTTGAAGTAGTAGTCGCTGGAAACGACATCGTAGCTCAGGTCGGCGTTAGAAACCGCCCCGCCGAAGAAGTAGCTGGCTTCCACCGCCACCTGGATTTTGTCGCCCTGCACCACCGCGTCAACAGACGGCACAGCAGATACCTGGAACTCCGGCGCGCGATATTCGGCTACGCTGAAGCTCAGACCGAAGCTGTCGCGATTGTTGCTGCCCACGTTGGCGACGATGCGGTAATAACCAAGCGGCGCGTCCGCGTCCAGCATAACTTCGCCGCTGAACGATCCCTGCGCCGTGACCGGCAGCGTTTCCGAGTAGATCACCTCGCCCCGATCATCATAGACTTCGATAGGTACTCCTGTGAGTTCTCGGCAGTGAATAGGACACGTCGTTGATATCGCGCAGGATGCCCTTAAAGTAGACGGGCTGATCCGGGCGGTAGATCGGGCGGTCCGTGTAGAGATAAACGGTGAAATCTTCGGGCTGGTAATCGCCAAAAACATCGAACTGCCAGGGATCAAGGCCGCTCGTGAAATTGCTGACCACATAGCCGAAGTTGTCGCCGTCATCAACGGTGGCGTAGATTGTCGAATACAGGTCTTGCAGGTGCGGGAGATGTCCCCGCGCAATGCCGTCGCTGTCCGTGCGGACCTGCGCCACCGGGTTAAAGCTGTTGTTGTAAAAGATCACCGGGACATCCGCCACAGGCGCGCCCGTGTTCAAATCCGTTACCCAGGCGACGGCTGTATCCTGGCTGAATTTGAGCGTGATGTTGACCGACTCCACGATCATCAGGTGCTTGCGCCCATAATCGTTCTCTTCACCGATCTCCGGAGCGCCCACTTCCAGGTAGTACGCGCCAGGAGCCAGCGCTTCCGGCTGGTAGGCGGCGCTTTGCAGCGCGGGCGCGTTGGGATCGGTCGGTTCGGCGTTGACGGGTTCATAATAGTAATGATCCAGGTCGCCTTCCGCCGCCCAACCCTGTGTGCCATTGTTCAATGTGAGCTGCCACCACAGGTAGCCACCCTCGCAGAACGGCCCACCTGTGATCTGGAAGGTATCATCGGGCAGCACTTCCGTGATGATCCGCCCATCCAGCGCAGGTTCCTGCCGGACGTTCAGCGGGCGCTCGTCCTCGCGGGTGACAATTGCCACGTCGCCAACCTTCACCTGCGGATCGGGCGCGCCAAGACACTGGATATTCGAGATACCGCTCGGCCCACTCTCAGCGATGTACAGCAGTTCGTAGCGCCGTTGATCCGATTGGCTGCTGACGTCAATCGACCACTCGCGCAGCAGATCGGCGCTGCTGGGGAAGTATTGTTCCCACGCATCCCAGTTATCCGGCCCGGTCAGATCGGCCAGCTTGGACAGCGAGACGCGCCACAGGTCGAGATCGAGCCGCGTCACATTGCGATGCGTCACAAAAACGCGTGTCGCCGGGGTGTAACTGCTGTAGATCCCCGTGCGGCCCGGCGTTTGCAGCGTCACTTCCGGCGGGTAGGGCGCGGTCATATAGGTCACCGTCAGCCCTTCATCGATGGTATTGCCATAGCGGTCCATCATGCCGGGCAGGATCGTGATCGTGTATTCCGTGCTCGGATCGGTGTCAAATGACAGGGTGTAGCTGTTGCTGTAGTCGTAGAAATAGGTATCGTATTCGCGCCAGGGTTCGGGGTCGATCAGCACCTTATCCTTCAGGCTGTCCAGGTCCATCGGGCTGGCGAAATAGATCGTGAAGCCGCCGTAGGGCCATGCGTTCTGTTCGCCATCCATCGGAGAGGTTCCCGTGATCGCCGGGTAGGGTACGGTATCAAAGACCGAGGTGGCCCCTTCACGTAGTTTTGCTCCGGTTTCGCTCAGAGCTTTTTCCGGGTCGATCACGATCTCGTAGGTCGTCCCGATTTGCAGATTTTCTTCGGGCGTGAAGGTGAACGACGTATGGTTCTCACCCCATTCGAACGAACCCTGGACAGGAGTGCCAGTCGTTCCATCCGAGGTCCTTGGCGCGACGGTGAATGCATCCTCCGTTGCAACCGGATCCATCGGCTGGCTGAAGCGAACGGTAATGTCATCTTCTAGCATCACCCCTGTGCTGGTATCGCTGGGGTAAATCTCCAGCACGTCGGGCTGAAGGGTCGAGAAGGCCCACTTATAATCTTCCGGCAGTTCGCTGCCCGTGACATCCGTCAGCCCTGCCTTAACGGTCACCGTGTATTCCGTGCCGCCGCGCAGCCCATCAGTGGGCTTAAACTCATAAATGGACGTGTTCAGCCATTCGCCTGTCCCTTCAACCGGAGGATCAAAGACCAGCGGTTGCGGCAGCGTATCCATCTCCTCGACGGTCAAAAGTGGCACCACCGGGCGGTTGAAGATCACCGTGATCACGGCGTCTGTATCTACCGCTTCGCTGTCCGGCGCGGGCAGCACTTCCGACACATCGAGATAGCCGATGGTTTGCAGCTTCAGGGTGAATGGCTCTTCCATCGCCACGCCCGCCGCTGACATCGCCTCGGTTCCAATGGTGAACGTATATTCGCTCGCCCGCTGGTAGTCTGCCTGCGGCGTGAAAACCATCGTCGAGTTCATCAGCCCAGGTGATGGCATAAGCAACGCCCGGCTGCACCCCAAAGGAGGCTTCTACCGACTGTGGATCCATCGGCTGGTTAAAATAAAACGTAACGGTGCCGTTTAGGGCCAGTTCTTCGCCGGGGAGTGGCGAAGTGTCGTAAACTTCGGGCGGCAGGATATCCTGCTGGCGGTGCGGCGCGCCCTGTACGACCAGCGCTCCACCCAGTATCCAGGCCAGTGTCAGCGCCAGCACCAGGGCGGCGCTCCACAATGCTATCCTTCTAGTCATAGCAAATCCTCCCGTAAACAAAGAATTCTGTACAGGCGATAAGTGCTGATCGTCATTATAGGTGGATATTCAGCCAACGAAAAACCTCCCTTGAGTGGGGGATGGGGAAGTAGAAGAAATGCCTACTTTAATTGTAGGCATTCCCAAATTTGAGGCGCAACGTTAAAACACCGCCTGCCCTACGGTTGTTGGGCGGCTTATGCCCTCATTCTATCTGAAAAACAGGCGGCCCCATTGTTTCCAGACACGCCGAGTTTGGTCCGCCGCCGGGCTATCCAGGAATTGCAGGATAATCGACTGGGCGCACGGGCTGGTGCGAAAGGCGATATGTCCCGTTCCAGGAAACACATACAAATAATGGTGGCTCAGGGTCTTGCCCGCCAGCGCTGCCCATTCCGGCGGAGCGACGGGATCATAGCTTCCGGCCAGCAGCAGCGTCGGTACATCGCTGCTGACAGGCTGCTCCTCAAGGTCCGAAGCGGGCGACACATTCCATTCCTGGCAGATCTGCACCATCGACAGCAGCCTATCCTCCACAACCTGATCGCGAATAGCAGCGGGAACCTTCAGCGCCGCTTCTCTGAATTCCTGCTCGGTTTCGTGTTCGACCTCTTCAGAGCAGTGAACGGACCACATCATACCCTCGTTGATTGTGTCCGCCGCCCCCCATAGTCCCCTCACATATGTCTCCAGCGTTTCTGTCTCGCCGTTATAAGTATCGTAAATCAGTTTGGGCAGCGCGGGAAAGGCCTCAACATAATATAGCGCCTGCCCCACCAGCGAGATAAACCGCTGCCCGTCCAGGCTGACACTTTCCTCATCCACCTGGATCGAGACTGGCATCGAATCCAACTGCTCCACCAGGGCATAAAGGGTATTTTCCAGGTCAGGATAAGCTTCATGGCAGGCTGGATTGGCGGCACAGTCAGCATACAGAACCGCCAGGGCGCGCGGCAGGCTGTCCAGCGCGGCGTCAACGTGAACCTGCGGCGGCACCACCGAATCCAGCACGGCGCTGCGAATCGCTTGCGGGTGATCGCGCAGCACGGTCAGGCCGAGCCGCGTCCCGTAGGAGCCGCCCAGCAGATTGATCGGGTTATAGCCCAATGCCGCGCGCACATCCTCAATATCGGCGGCATTATTCGCGCTGTTGTACGCGTTGAGATCGATGCCCTGCCCAACCAGCCGCTGGCGGCATTCCTGCGCATCATATTCGGGGCAGTCCAGTGATGGGACGGTATAACCCGTTCCCCGCTGATCGATGGCAACCAGATCGCGATTCTCCATGACGAAGCTCAGCATATCCGGATTTATCACTACCGAATCAATCGCCCCCTGGCCCGGTCCACCCGCCAGCAGAAATACGGGATCGGGCAACGGCATGGTAGCATGAAAAACGGCGATGGCGATCTGAACGGCGTTGTTTTCGGTCAGGGGCTTTGAGCGATCCTCCGGCACGTTAACCGTTCCGCAGGTGACATCCATCGCTGAGGGGATATCGAACCAGCATTGCGCCGCCTGGAACTGCTGCGCCTTGAGCGGTTTGTTCGACGGCGCATAGAAGATCAGAATGCCAGCCGCAACCAGCGGCGCGCATCCAAGCAAAAGGGTTCGGGGTTTCATGACTACTCCACGAGGCTTAAGCACGGCGAGCGTGGAAAGTGTGGGATGAGGAGAGAGATTTTCCAGATTGTTATACGAGGTTCACGTCGTAAACAGTGGATCAGCGAATAAACGTTTTCTCCTCATGAAGAAGCGCATCCGAGATGCGTTCGCGGTGAGGTTCAATCACATCTATCGCTGCCATATCAGCTACACTATAAAATCCATAGCCAGTCGTTTCGTTGCTGAGTTGCAACTGCCCGCCAATGATTTCCGCTTCAAAAGACAGAGCCACAAGCTGCCAACGGTTGCCATCTTCGTATTCAATAATCATGTCAGGCGATGAATACACGCCGATCAACCGGGTGATGCGTACGTCCAGACCCGTTTCTTCTTTCACTTCGCGAATGCAGGTTTCCGCCACGCTTTCACCAGGGTCAACGCCGCCGCTTGGCAGACACCACCGCCCGTTATCAGCGCGGCGGGTTAATAATACTCGCCGGTCGTCATCAAAGATCACTGCCGAACATCCGGTACGAAGCCGGGCAGACTTTCCAATCCGTTCGCCATAGATATATTTCGCCACAGTGCACTCTCTCATAGAGATGCCCCCGCTATTGTCCGGGGGCTGATTGATCGGCTATTCAGGCTTCCACTGCGGGAAATAATCCGTCGCGTCGTCCTGCGTCAGTTGCTGGGCATTGCTGCCGTCCACGTTAACGACCTGGATATCCTGCACGCCTTGCATGTCCGTCACCTGATAGGCAATCTGCGCGCCGTCCGCTGACCACGCCGGGAAGTCTTTCTGGTTCCCGCCGCTGGTGAGCAGTCTCATATCGCTGCCGTCGGCGTTGATCACGTAGATTTCGCGGTCCGCCGTATCTTGCAGCGAACTGGACATAAAGGCGATTTGGCTCCCGTCCGGCGACCAGACGGGCCGCGACTTAACGCGCTCGGGTGTGTTCGTCAGGTTAACCGGGTCGCTCCCGTCGACATTCACCACCACGATATCCATATCGGCACTGCCCGCGCCCTGCTCCGCGCCAAAAACAATCTGTGCGCCATCTGGCGAAATGTCGGGCCAGACCTCGGCTGCCGGGGTCTGCGTCAGATTTTGGAAGTCGCTGCCATCCGGTTTGATGCTGTAAACATCTTGAATGGTGTCCTCACCGCTCGGCCCCTCAAAAACAATCAGTGCCCCATCGCCTGACCAGCGCACGGTGTTTGCCAGAAAAGTAGGCGGCAGTCCTGGCGTCAGTTTTTGCACATCGCTGCCATCCACCGCCGCGACGACCAGATAGGCTACGCCGTCATCACGGAGAAACGACATGAAGGCAATCTGATCCCCCTCCGGCGACCAGGCGGCTGGCCCCGTATCCCGCGCGTCGGGTTCCGTAAAACTGCGGGCATCGCTGCCATCCGCGTTCATGACGTAGATTTTCCGGTGCCCGTCCCGATCCGACTCAAAGGCGATTTTGCTGCCATCCGGTGACCAGACTCCCCAGGCATCTCCGGCGTCGTTTAACGTCAGATTTACCGCGTCGCCGCTGCCGTCCGCGTTCATGGTATACAGGTCAAAATCGCCATCCCGATCCGACCAGAACAAAATCTGCCCCTGTTGGGCATCATCCTGAGCCTGCACCAAAACCGCCGGAAGCGTAAGCGCGGCGACCAGCATGGCGACAATAAACAGAATCTTCAAGCCTTTCATGAATGATCCTCCTTGAAAGTTTTTGTAAAACCCTATGGTGGATTATAGGTACGATGTCCGCTGCTGGCAGTGGAGGATATCAAAAATAGCAGCGGTGTCTAGTTTCGTTTCACCAGTTTGTTGACCAGCGCCAGCAAATCCTGAAGCGCAACGGGTTTGATCAAATAATGTTGAATGCCCAACTCGAACAGTTCCCGCCGCCAACGCTCATTGGCCGACGCGACGACAACAGGGATCTGTTTCAGGCGCGCATCCTGGTGCATAAACTGGACGACCTGCATACCCGACAGGTCCGGCATATTGATATCAAGCACGATCAGGTCAAAGTCGCTGTTGGTCAGGTTGAGGATCGCGCTGGAGCCGTTGACGGCGACCACCACCTCGTATCCGTGCCGCGCCAGCATGGAGCTGTACAGGTATTGCAGGTCGGCATCATCTTCGACAATAAGTATTTTGGGCATAAAAATTTCTCCAACGCGAACGTGCCCTAAGTGTACAGCAATTTCAGAAACGGGTGTGTGTTTCCTTCAGTCCCAGCAGCGACTTGCTCACGAACCAGCCTGTCGCCAGAAGCTCGCGGGCAACCGCCCCGGCCTCTTCGCGCAGGCCAAGCGAATGATCGGTAACCTGCGCCGGACTGGGAAACACTGTCACCCCATGCCGCTCGAACATCCAGTGCGCCCGCCACAGGTGATAGTCATCACTGACCAGCACCGCGTCGTGCCAGCCGTTTTCGCTCATGATGCGGGCAATCTCGATGGCGTTTTCTTCGGTACTCCGGCTGTTCGGCTCCAGGATGATCGCGCTCTCCGGCACGCCGCGTCTGCGCAAAACGTGGGCGCACCACTCCGCCTCGCCGTCAGCATCCTGCCGCAGCCTGCCCCCGGAGCAGATCACCTTATCCGCGTAGCCCTCGGCATAAAGCACAGCGGCATGGTGCGCGCGCCGCGCCGTGCCAGAGTGCCCGCCGCCCAGGACGATAATCACATCAGCGTGTCGAGCGTGATCCTCTTGCCCGTAGGATACAATGACAACGACCAGGACGAACGTGCCGATCATGACCAGGGCCACACCTGACAGCACGGCCCCAATAAACCAGCGCCGCTTGTTCAATTTGAATTTATCACGCATGCACGACTCGATCAGTAGGGGAAAGCATTTAAAAAACTTTGCAGGACGCTCAGATTATCCGTAGTGCGCGCCATAAAGCACCAGTTATCGTGGCTCCATGCCGCCAGATATCCGCCGAAGCGATCCTGCGCGACGCCGAAACTCCATCGAACGCTGTAAACGGGCTCATCAATCATTTTAGTCAGGGAGCTTGACGAGAGGGCAAAACGCACGGTATCCAGGGCCTCGTCGGTCGTATCGAGATAATATATGGTCAGCACGACGCTGCCCGCTTCGTTCTTATAGGTCACCAGTTGCCCGCCCGTCTGCATGGAAGTGGTGTGCCCTTCCACCGATTGGCGTCGAAATTCACCCGCTGTCAGCGGCGCTTCAAAGGCAAACGGATCGACCTGGGGCAGCGGCTTGTTACGCGGCCCGACAAATTCCACCGTCGCCGCGACACTGGTTGCCGTCTCCTGCTGCTGTGGGCTGACCGGCGTCGATTTCTGCTGTTCCTTGCCGCATCCGGTCAGAATCAACCAGCCTGCTGTCATTCCTACCAACCAGCGCTTCATGAAATGCTCCATCCCGTGCCGCCATTATTGCTGCTCTTTTTTAACACTCCCTGGCCCGCTGTGCAACCGCGTCACGCTGTGCAACTGAGTCTCCATCTGGTAGATTCTATCGAAGCGAATTGTTACGAAACTCATGATAAATTCCAGATCAATCACCTTTTCTAAAAACAACGTGAGATTTAATATATTCTTAATGAAGATTGGGTTGAATTTTAATCAATTCGCCCTATAGTCAAAGAAGATCAAGCGAACAGACTTGTTCTTTCTTGACTCGAATACTAGCAACCAACCGGCTGGCTACCAGCCGCTACAGGAAACAATATGACAGCGAACGAACGGAAATGGATCCCGTTTGACCTGGCCCCGGCGCGGCCAGCGATAGAGTTACCCAAGCCACGTCTGCGCCCCAGTGAGCGCGCGCGAACCTTCGAAGCTTTGACCGGTGCCTGGCATAGTGCGCTGCGCATCCCGACCTTCCAGCTCCACAAGGACCGCTACATCATTCTGAGCGATGTCCACAAGGGTGACGGCAAGCCCCGCAGCGACGATTTTCTGCATAATCGCGATATCTATCTGCACGCTCTGAACTACTATCGCGGCGGCGGTTACCGTCTGGTGCTCAACGGAGATATCGAAGAGGGCTGGAAAGCCCCCTATTCCGCCATTATCGACGCTTACGAAAGCGACGTTTTTGCTGTGGAACGCGAATTTGCCCGCGAGGGCCACAACCATTATCTGCGCATCTACGGCAATCACGATGAAGATTGGGCCGATCCACAGCGTGTCCGCCGCCATCTGTGGCCCGCGCTTGGACACATCCAGGTGCATCCCGCCGTCGTACTGGGCAATCGTATCTTTATCGTACATGGGCACCAGGGCGATATGAACGCGGATCGCCTCTCCTGGATCAGCCGCCGCATCGTCCGCCATCTGTGGCGGCCTCTGCAAAACACGTTTGAGGTCAGCAGCCTGCGCGCCGCCGAGAATAACCTGATCCGCCGCCGCCGTGACCAGAATCTCTACGAATGGGCGCGCGCCAGCGGCCTGCTGCTGATCGCCGGGCACACCCACCGCGCTATGTTCGAATCCTGCGCTTGCCAGGATCAGCAGATCGATGCCACCACAATCCGCGCCGCCAACTATCTGAATGATGGCTGCTGTGTCCACACGGACTGCATCACGGGCATCGAAATTGATCGCGGCGAAATCCGTCTGATCCGCTGGGATATCCCGGCCTGCAACGTCACCCCGCAGCGTCAGTCCACCACTCCGCCGATCTGGGCGAGATGCTGGCGGAGGCGTAGCCCTTCACCCCTGCCCCTCTCCCATGCAGAAAAGTGCAGGGAGAGGGGTGTTTAACCTTGATCGATCCAGGCAAGCACTTCCTCAACAGAGGTATCGGGAAAAAGCTCTATTGGCGTTTCCCATCTCGGTCCTGAATACAAAAACAGTTTATGCTCTGGAGGAACAAACCTACGATACCATAACGCAAATTCCGCATCTACTGTTGTGTCAGTATGGTCTATTGAGATTGTCTGAGCATTCGATTGAAGTCCGCCAAGAACCCGGAAACCTCTCACTTCGGCTTTCCACCTAAGAAGGTATGAACCGACTGAGACTTCCCACACTGAAATGCCTCTCCAAGTCTGTTGTAAGCTACGAATAATGTGCTCAAAATCGACCTTCAAATCAGAATTCCCCATTGGGCCAATCAAATATCCGTAGCTCATATGCTGTTCACCTTTTAACGAAGAAAAACAATGGGGCGCACATAGCGCCCCAACAGAAGAGTTCGATTCTCCCTTCTCCCCGGTGCATGCGCCGCAACGAAGTGACGCAAGCATGCCTTGCGTGGGAGAAGGGTGGCAGAACGAAGTTCAGACGGGATGAGGGGCTAGCACTGGCTGAACCCGCAGCTATAACACTTGCGGCAGCCTTCCTCATTGACCAGCGTAGCCGATCCGCACTCCGGGCACAGATCGCCCAGCTTCAACGGCAGCGTGAGCTGTTTCTCCGATATAGGTTCCGCCGCCGGAACGGACTCATCGAGCAGTCCTTCGCTCTCGTCCAGGTATTCCTGCAAGACCTGCGCCACGCCATCCGGCAAACTCCGCACCCGCGCCGGGCCGAATCCAACCGACTGCCCGCCGCCGATGCCGCTTAACTGCCGGACGATCTCGGTCAGGCGGTTGCGCGGGCTGACCGTTGAGGTCAGGCGCAGCAGGTAGGAGATCAGCCGCCCCAGCGCTTCCGATACCGCCGCGGTCTCCGATCCGGCTTTGGCGTTGTGCAGGAAGACCTCGAAAGGCTGGCCCGCGCCTTCGCCGTTCTCATTGACGGTCACATAAGTTGATCCGAGCGGCGTCTGGACGCGGTACGTCTTGCCCGATAGATGGCGGGGACGTGGTTTCTTTTCCTCGTTAAAGAGTGTCTTGCTCTGCGCGATGGGCTGTGGGGCAGGCTGCGGCGCTTCCTTCTTTTTCGCCGTTTCCGCCGTCTCTAACACGACCTTTTCGCGGCTCCCGGTCACATAGACGGTCAGCCCCTTGCAGCCGAGCTTCCAGCCGAGCATATAGGCCGTCGCTACATCCTTTTCAGAAGCCCCGACGGGAAAATTCACAGTTTTACTAATAGCATTGTCAGTGAACGATTGCAGTGCCGCCTGCATCCGAACATGCTCCTCAGCGCTTACATCCCCGCTGACGACAAACACGCGGCGGATATGCTCCGGCACTTCCTTGATATGCTGGCAGGTTCCTGTCTGGTTCACCTGCTCGACAATGCGCTTGATTGTCGGATCATCCAGCCCGGCGTCGCGCAGCGCCTTCTCGAACTGCGGGCTGGTATATTGCAGCGTGAGCTTTTTGCCGTTGTCGTTCACATAGCGCATATAGGCCAGCGCGAAGACAGGTTCGCAGCCGTAACCCTCGCATCCCGCAACCGTAGAAATTGTTCCGGTTGGAGCGGTAGTTAACTGCGCCCCATTGCGAATTCCGTGCTCTTTGATCCCCGCCACGATCAGCGACCAATCCAGTGCCGGACGGCCCCAGTCGTGTTTATACGGAACCAGCGACTTCGGCGGCTGCCACTTCAGATTGGCGGGATCATAGATGCTGCCCTCAATTGCCAGGAAGGGGCCGCGCTCCTGCGCCAGTTCGATGCTGGTCCGCATGGCGTGGAAGCGCACAAATTCCATGATCTGGCTGGCAAATTCCTGCCCCTCGACGGAGCCGTAGCGCACGCCGAGCGCATACATCATATCCGCCAGCCCCATGATCCCCAGCCCAATGCGGCGAACGCGGTGAGCGGCTTTCTCTAGCTCCGGCACGGCGGGCACGTACTTGTTCGCGGATACGACATCATCCAGGAAGCGCGTAGACAGTTCGACCGCTTCGCGCAGTTTGTCCCAATCCACGCGATCATCCGCCGTGATATGCTGGGCCAGATTGATCGATCCCAGGCAGCAGTTTTCATATGGGCCAAGGAACTGCTCGCCGCAGCCCCGCGAGACATACCCTTCGGTGATCCAGGTATCGCTTTCCGGCTCATAGAGGTCGTACACCGTATCAACTCCGGCCTCTTCGATCTGAACCACTGTTGCAGTCTGATCGACCTGCTCTGCTTCCACCATACCCGCCATCACAGGCTGGAACACATGCACGGCTTCGCCCAAACGAAGGCGGTCAACCCGGCGCGGCACATAGGAATCAGACAGGGGATCATACACATAAAACTGATGGGCTGCTGTCGCCTTTACCATGCCGCCATCGGAGAAATGCACCGCGTAAACGGGCATCGCATCGTGAACCTCGACCGTTTCAACGCGCCCAGTGCCGAGAACCGTGCAGATCACATCCCCGGCCTGAATCTCATCTACTCGCCGCCAACCAGCAGGAGTCGCGACAAGCGTATCCCC
Organism: uncultured Chloroflexia bacterium; assembly: GCA_963753545.1. Classification (GTDB taxonomy): domain Bacteria; phylum Chloroflexota; class Anaerolineae; order Aggregatilineales; family Aggregatilineaceae; genus CAVWCQ01. The sequence continues at coordinate 354,932 of CAVWCQ010000008.1, read as the reverse complement.
AGTCACACAAGGATTCGTACTCTCCAATTCGTATAGATGTGGCACGGGATTATCGCGGTTGGCGGCATCCAGGAACAGCACGCCCGGCTCGCCGTTGTGATGGGCATGCTTGACGATCAGATCGAACAATTCGCGCGCCCGAACGGTTTCCCAGACCTTGCCATCCTGCGGGTTAATCAGGTCAAAATCCTCGTCTTTTTCACAAGCGGACATGAACTTATCCGTTATGCCCACGCTGATGTTGAAATTGGTGATCTGGTTCTCGTCCGTCTTGCAGGTGATGAATTCGCGCACATCGGGATGATCCACCCGCAATACAGCCATATTCGCCCCACGTCTTGACTCCCCCCTGAGCGATCTCCCCAAACGCCTGATCGTAGACGCGCAGGAAGCCAATCGGCCCGGTTGCCTCGCCGTTGGATGAGCGCACAATCGCCCCTTTGGGACGCAAACGGCTGAACGAAAAGCCGTTGCCGCCGCCCGTCTGCTGGATCAGCGCGGCATTGCGCAGCGTCTCGAAGATGCCCGTGCCTGTCCGGCCCATATCGTCTTCGATGGCGAGCACAAAACATGCGGCAAGCTGCCCCAGCGGAGTACCCGCCCCGGTAAAAGTCGGGCTGTTCGGGAAGAATCGTAAATCCGTCAGCAGGTGATAAAAAGAGCGCGCTGCCCCGTCCACATCGCCGCCCGATTCTTCCTCGGCCTTCGCGACATGATAGGCAACGCGCCAGAACATTTCCTGTTCAGTTTCAACGGGTTGGCCGTCTTCGCCGCGCCGCAGATACCGTTTGCGCAGCACCGTTCGCGCGTTCTCCCCCAGCGGGATATCGCGCGATAGGTCGGACGGTAACGTCAACTTCTGAAAGCCATTTGCACGCGGATCAACATCTTTGTTCTTCTTCTTCCTCACATCCACCATTTCCATCTCCTTGTGCAGCCGTGATATCGGTGTGGCGCAGCCCGGAAAAACAAAAATCAAATACTGGGTTCTGCGCCTGAACAGGTCGAACCATCCACGAAATGTTCAAATTGGCTTGATGTGCTTTAGGACGGCGGCGCGTCAGGCTCCGAACTTGCACCATCCTGCAAGTTCACGGGCACATTTCGTTCGCCCAGCAAGCTGTCCAGCATATCCCGTACACTGGTCAAACTGTCCAGCCCCAGGTAAACAATCGCATAGCGGATATAAGCAATCGGATCGAGTGCTTTCAGCCCCTCGATCACCATATCCCCTACGACCCGGCTGGAGACTTCATCGCGTCCCATGTTCTGAAGGTGCGTTTCGATCTGGTCCACCAGATCATTGATAGCAGCGGCAGGGATAGGGCGTTTCGCGCAGGAAATCCGAATCCCCCGGATCAGTTTCTCCCGGTCAAACGCTTCCCGATCCCCATTTCCTTTGATCAGCAGCGGTGTGGCCCGCAGCACGCGTTCATAGGTGCTGAAACGCCGCCCGCAAACCTGGCACTCCCGCCGGCGACGGATGCCATCCTGCAAATCGCGTGTCGTGTCGATGACAGACGATGCATTATCCGCGTCGCAGTACGGACACTTCATAGGTCGTCCCTGATTTTCTTTTAATGACCGTATATAGGGTTACAAACTGTCGTTGTACACGTAAATCTTGAGGACTACCCCCATATATGGGGGTTCCACTGCCATCCACCCCCCATATGTGGGGGTACAGTGGACTTTTATAGTAACATGAACAGACATTCTATGACATAGTACCCAGGTACTTTTGGTGGTTTTTTTACGGTTAGAAAACATTATCCCGATAGCTTAAAACGCTCCGCTCCCACATCCTCGTTTTTCGCCCGGCTGATCCGTATTCGGGCCAAAATAAGAGAGAATCAGGTTACAGGACTCAGGTGTTTTTGGCGGTTATATTACCGTTAGAAAACTTTATCCCCTTGCCCCAGCATGAGAGTTATAAAAAACACACTGCCTTTCCGGTCAGGCAGGCAGGCCAAAACAGCCGGACCAGAAAGGCAGCGTTCAGGAGAGCGGGTATCTGGATAAACCAATGCCCCGGCTAATAAAGCCTAGCGGCGGCGCAAAAACGCCGGAATATCCAGGTCATTTGTGTCGTACACCCGTGAGGTGAATTCCTCTTCGGGCTTGCGCACCACAGGTTGCTGCTGCGGCTGTGACTGCTGCGGCGCGCCGGGCAGTTCCAGGTCATCGTCCAGCAAATCCTGGTTCTGCTGGGGCTGCTGAGGCGGCTGCTGGGGTTGCTGCTGCGGCTGTTGTGCCGGGCGAGCGACCGGGCGGGCCGCTGTATTCGCTGCTGCCGGGCGGATGCGCTCGTTAGCATTCACCGGGCGGCGTGTCGCCACGCGAGACTGCTCGAATCCGGTGGCGATCACCGTAATGCGGATTTCGTCCGCCATATTCTCGTCGATCACCGCGCCAAAGATCAGGTTCACGTCGGGGTGCGCCGTTTCCTTGATAATCGCGGCGGCCTCGTTCACTTCAAACAGGCTCATATTGGGGCCGCCCGTCACGTTGAACAGGATGCCGCGCGCGCCGTCGATGGTCACATCGAGCAGGCTGCTGCTGATCGCTTCTTCGGCGGCCTTGCGGGCGCGATCTTCGCCGCTGGCACGACCGACTGCCATCAGCGCCGCCCCACCTTCCGACATAATCGTGCGGACATCGGCAAAGTCCAGGTTGATCAGGCCAGGAACGGTGATCAGTTCGGAAATGCCCTGGATACCCTGCCGCAGCACATCATCAGCCAGCCGGAAAGCATCGTTGAGGCTGGCGCGCTTGTCCACGATTTGCAGCAGGCGGTCATTGGGGATCACGATCAGCGTATCCACCTGGCTTTTCAGCGCTTCGATGCCCGCTTCAGCGCCCTGGATGCGGCGCGATCCTTCAAAGCGTGAACGGACGTGTCACCACGCCAATGGTCAGCGCGCCGAGTTCTTTGGCGACCTGCGCGATCACCGGGGCACCACCTGTGCCCGTTCCGCCGCCCATGCCGCTGGTAATAAACACCATATCCGCGCCGCGCAGCACTTCATACAGTTCGTCGGCGCTTTCTTCGGCAGCTTTACGGCCTACATCGGGGTTTCCACCTGCGCCGAGGCCGCGCGTCAGTTTTTCGCCAACGCGAACACGCGTCTTGGCCTTGCTGAGCAGGAGGGCTTGTGCGTCGGTGTTAATCGCAATAAATTCAACGCCGCCCAAACCTTCTTCGATCATCCGGTTGACCGCGTTGCCGCCGCCGCCGCCGATCCCAACCACTTTAATACTTGCAAAGTTTTCGCCCAAAGGCAGTGGCTCATTCATCCAGTTACCCTCCTAGAATAATGCACAACTCGGTCGCCTCCCGTTTGTTGTCTTGGCCTGCAAACATGCCGGCGACCTCGCCAGTAGCTCCCCGCTTTAATGTTTATTCTACAGTCTTTCTGAAATAGCGAAAATTATCCTCTGTCCAAAACGGTTTGAATTCTCTTACTTTAGCTGGTTACAAACCGTGCATTTTAGCCAATAGCCGTTAGCGTTCCCTCTCATCCAGTCCCTCTATACGCAAGTTCAGCCGCTTTTGCTGAACCGAGAGGGGCTAAACATCTTCCTCTTCGCTCGGCAGCAGCCGTCCCAGCGTGCGTTTCACCCACTTGCGTAAATCGACGCGCGGCGTCTCAACTCCATTATGCCGCCGCAGCGCGATTCGGCGGTCATCTTCAAGATCCATGATCAAGCCCAGTTTAAGCAATCCTACGCTGGTACTGTAGGCAGGATTTTTCAGCGTATCGACCATGCCCGTGATGTTTTCCGGTGCGGCAATTCGCACCGGCATTTTGAGCACATCCGCCGCCACCGTGCGCATGCCGGGCAGTTGGCTGCTGCCGCCTGTCAGCACGATTCCGGCTTTGAGCAGCCCATCGTAGCCGCTGCGCTTGGCTTCCTTGAGGATCAGTTCGAACATCTCCGCCACGCGCGCATTGATGATTTGGGCCAAATCGCTGCGCTGCACTTTGCTCGGCAGTTCTTCGCCAAACGGCTGCACGGGGAATGCTTCGAGCGCGCTGACCGATTTCGGATCGGCGTGTCCATATTCCAGCTTGACCGCTTCCGCCAGTTCGAAGGGCAGATGCAGCACCGTCGCGATATCGTTGGTGATATGCTGTCCGCCAACGGCGATCACAGCCGTGTGCCAGACCGAGCCGTCAATAAACATCGCCACATCGGTTGTACCGCCGCCCATATCGACCACCATCACGCCGGAATCGCGCTCCGTGTCCGTCAAAATCACGTCGCCCGCCGCCAGGGGATTGAGGATAAAGCGGTCCACATAAACGCCTGCCGCCTCGACACATTTTTCCAGGTTCTGAATGCTCGCCGTCGCTGCCGTGATAATATGTGCTTCCACTTCCAGCCGGAAGCCGAGCATCCCCAGCGGGCTGCGCAGGCCAGATTGCCCATCCAGGCTGTAGGCGCGCGGGATAACGTGCAGAATTTCGCGCCCATGCGGCAGTGATACGGCCCGCGCCGCATCCATCGCCCGTTCCAGGTCTTCCAGCCGGACGCCGCGCTGGTTCGAGACGCCCACTGCCCCGGTGCTGTTCATCGACTCAATGTGATTGCTGGCAATCGAGACAAAAGCCCGCCCAATTTCGTAGCCGCTGCTGCGTTCCGCCTTATGCACGGATGACGAGATCGCGGCGCTGAGCGCGTTGGCATCGATCACCATGCCCTTTTTCATAGCGGCATGAGATGGCTCAATGCCCACGCCCAACACATGGACGTCGCGCTCGCGTACTTCGCCCACAATGGTACAGACTTTTGTCGTACCGATGTCAATTCCTACAACCAGTTCACCCATATTTAAGAATTCGTTTCCGATGACAGAAGCGTATAGTATGGCCGGTCAGGATCACTCGACAAACACTTCGCCAGGGTGCAGCCCTTGTGCCTCGATGCTGCTGACGATGGCGTTATAGACCAGCAGCTTGACACTCATCTCGGAGCCATTCCCAAACCATACGGTCCACCCGCGCCCGTCATCATAGCCCAGGCCCTTCACAGAATCATACAACAAATGGTCGATATTCGGATACCGGCTGCGCAGATAGAGCGCCCCATCCACCAGTGCCTGGGGAATGCGTGCCCCGGCGCTCAGGGGTTCTGTGGCATCCGGGACCAAAATCCGCAGCAGATCGGGACGGTCTTCGCGCTGCATCATCACAATCCCGTTGACATCGACCCATACCCGTGCGCTCTGCTCCCAGATCAAAGCCGGTTCGCGCTCGGTCACAATGATCTGCACCATGTTCGGCGGCCAGCCGATGGTCACATGCGCATCGGCAATATTGGGAATCTGCTTGAGCCGCGCCTCGACATCCCCCGCGTCGATCCAAAAAATATGCTTGAGTGCGATATCGCTCTCGCGGAAGATTTCCTCCCGCGTCAGATACTTCTCCCCGCCGATAGCCACCGAATGCACATAAAATGCGCTGGAAGTCAGGAACAGGTAAAGCACCATCGTCAGGCCCAGCACAATCGTGCCCGATACAGCCCGCCAGCTAAAACGCGGCAGGATCGTACCCTTTTTGCGCACCGCCGGGACATCACGCCCCGGTTTCACGCGCTTGGCCCGCCGCTGTGACCGCCGCTGGTTCAGGCTGAGCGGTCCCTCCTGAACCTGGGAACGCGGCACCATCCGCTGCGGTGGGGGTTCGACGCGCGGTTCACTGTCCTCACCAGCAGGACGTACATGGCCTCGGCCTACTGGCTCACGGCGAGATCGCCGCTGCCTGCTTTTTAGCGATGTGAGCATTCGATTATGTCGACTATGATCCGCAGTCCGGCGGCAAAACTCCCGTACCGTTTATTGTAACGGCACTCCGCCAATTTTCCCACAGGTTTATCCCACTATAATCCAACATGGTTTGATTGTCTATTCACCAAACGGTCCTGTCCGGCGCTTATTCGACTCCCCAAACCTTGATCGTGCCGTCCCAACTGGCCGAATAAAGCTTCGTCCCGTCCGCGCTGAAGTGCAGAGCTTTCACCTCGTTGGCGTGCCCATCGATGACCAGCAAATTCTCGCCCGTCGCCGCGTCCCACAGCCGGATGGTTTGGTCCGCCCCGCCCGACGCGAGAATCGTCCCGTCTGGGCTGAACGCCAACCCATAGACGTTAGCAGGCTGCCCTTCCGTGATCGCATAGCTGAACAACGGCGCGCTGTGCCCTTCCAATACTGCCCGGCTCTCGCCTGTCTCCACGTCCCACAGCCGGACCGTACCGTCTTCCCGGCCCGAGGCGATCACTGTTCCGTCCGGGCTAAAAACGGCGCTGTTGACCTGCGTATCATCCTCTAAGGTCTCGTTGTTTCGATTCGACGCCATGCCCCACAGGATAATTCCTGTATCGGTCCCAATAGCCAGCCGCGTTCCATCCGGACTGTAGGCCAGAGCGCGCACGATATCCGAGCCGTAAAGAATAGTGTCGTTCTCTTTACCCGTCTCCATATCCCACAGATGGACCTGTTCGTCCCAACTGCCAACCGCCAGTATGCTGCTGTCCGGACTGAAAGCCTCATAGCCTGTCCCGCCAACCGGAAGTTCTACCTCGAACGTGTAGATCAATTCGCCCGTTGCCGCGTCTACAACCCAGTCGATATTGTTAGGGCTGTGCGCCGCGATCATCGTTCCATCCGGGCTGTAGGCAACTCCCTCAAGATAGTCATTCTTCGTATCGACCAGCAGCGGCAAAATGTCCTCACCCGTTGCCGCGTCCAGCACTTTGAACAATCCCGAACCACCCACGACGGCGATGCGGCTCTCATCTGGGCTGAACGCAAAATTGAGGATCGAAGCCGAATAGCCAGCCAGGGCTGCCGCCGCCTCCCCTGTTGTGGTATCCAGAATCTCTACCGCGCCTGTCGCGGTGATCACCGCCAGTTGGGACCCGTCTGGGCTAAACGCAAGGCCGTTGATATCCGCGCCGTAATCACCCCACACGTCCTTAGCTTCGAGCGCTGCCGCGTCCCACGTTTGCACCGTGCCCGTATCACCGCCCGTCGCTATCGTTCCATCCGGGCTGATCGACATCGCCAGCACAAACCCGATATCGTCGCCTTTTTTCATCGCCACTGCTTCGCCACTTGTCACGTCCCAGATGCCGACCCACTGGAACCCTGCGCCGATCACCTGCGATCCGTCTGCGTTAAATTCGACCTCGGTTACCGTCCCGCCGGAGCCGTAAATGGACTGCACAGGATCACCCGTTGCCGCGTCCCACAGCAAAATCTGGCCGTCCAGGCTGCCCGTTGCCAATAGCGATCCATCCGGGCTAAACGCGACATCGTTGACCTGTTCGCCGTATTCGTGGCCTTGCAGTTCCTGGATCGCCTCGCCTGTCTGCGCGTCCCACAACCACGCGATTCCATCAACGCTGCCCGTCGCCAGCCGCGATCCGTCCGGGCTGTAGGCCACACAGACCACCCAGTCATAATGTCCCGCCAGGGTTTGCCGCTGTTCACCTGTCTGCGCGTCCCACAAAATCACGGAGCGGTCCCGGCTGACGGTAACCAGCGTCGATCCGTCCGGGCTGAGCGCCGCATCTTCCACCGCTTCGCTATGCCCATCGAACACCACCGGATCAGCGCTCCAATCGGCGGCCTGATAGATCATAGCCGCAGGCTCGGCGGCAATCACCAGTTGCGATCCATCCGCCGACCAGGAGGCTTCCTCGGCCCGCCCCAACCCGATCTGATCCAGCAGTCGAAGCTGGGCGGCGTTCTCCCGCGTGATCGGCTGGCCTCCCTGCGCATAGGCCGGGATTACCGCCAGCATCATCCCTACGATCAGCAATCCGATGCAGCGTTTCATCGTGATTCCTCCTGGCTATTTATTCCGTCACGAGGCTTCTCATTTGTAGGGGCGCTGCTTAGCGTGCGGCGAAGCCGCTAAGCCGCCGCGCCCGGTTTTTTGCATCCCAGCGCTGGGTCTAGCAGAAAAACCGATAAGCCCGCTGGAAAGAGTCCCTTTAGTCGACTTTTTCCATATGGTGGACGAAAAAGAAGGGCAAGGTAAGCTGGGACTTCTGTTCAAAGGAGGTTCTATGCTTACCATGCCCGCAGAGATTATGGTCGTGCTGCAACACTTTGCGCCAGTTTTCAGCGAACGGATCTGGCACTGGGTCCAGGTGCTGGTGCTGGGGGCGATTCTGGCACCGAAACAACGGACGGTGACGGCGATACTGCGCATCATGGGGTTGAGCCAGGAACGACAGTATCAAAACTATCACCGCGTGTTGAACCGAGCGCACTGGTCGAGTCTGCGGGTCAGCCGTATCCTGTTGGGGCTGCTGGTGGCGGCGTTTGTGGCAGCAGGCGCACCCGTCATCCTGGCAGCAGATGAAACCTTGGAAGGGCAGCGCGCCAAACTGCTCGCTACCAAAGGGCATTTCCGGGATGCGGTGTTGTCGAGTGAGAAGCACAGTATTGCCAGTGAAGGCTTGCGCTGGGTGAGTTTGATGATCGTGGTCTCGGTTCCCTGGAGTAAACGGCCCTGGGCGCTGCCCGTTTTGACGGCGTTGGCCCCGCATGAGAAAACGAACCAGGCGCTGGGACAGCGGCACAAAACCAGCATTGACTGGGTGCGGCAGATGACCAGCCAGGTCCGCGCCTGGCTGCCGGAGCGCTCGCTGGTTTTGATCACCGATGGCGGGCTGATCGCCGTCCGCCTGGGGCTGCGCTGTAATCGCTATCGGCACCCCGTCACCTTTGTCTCGCGCTTGCATCTCAATATTCGCCTGTTCGATCCGCCCCAGCCGAAAGCGCCAGGCAAACGGGGGAAAACGCCCCGCCTCGGCCCCCGGCAGCCGACCTTGCAAGCCCACCTGGATACCCCCACACCAGCTGGACCCAGCAGACTATCGCCTGGTATGGCGGCAAGTCGCGGCAAGTCGAGTGGGTCAGCGGGACAGCGCTCTGGCACACCCCCAGCCAGAAAGACCCGCTGCCCATCCGCTGGGTGCTGGTCCGCGATCCGGCTGGCAAGTTCAAGGCCGCTGCTTTCTGCTGCACCGACCTGACCGTCAGTGCCGAGCAGATTATCGCCTGGTACGTGCTGCGCTGGAATGTCGAAGTCACCTTTCAAGAATGTCGTGCCCATCTTGGCTTTGAGACCCAACGGCAATGGAATCCCCTCGCTATTGCCCGGACCACCCCCGCTATCCTGGGTTTGTTCTCGCTTGTCACCCTGCTGGCCCACCATCTGCTCAGCGACCAGCCCCTACCCACTCGTTCCGCCGTCTGGTACACCAAGCCGGAGGCCACCTTTTCCGACGTCATCGCCTTCGTCCGCCGTTACCTCTGGCAGCACGCTAAATTCTCGAACTCCCTCACCAACACCCGACTTCTTGCATTTCCTGCCGCCGTCCTTGATGATCTCGTGGAGGCCCTTTGCTATGTCGCCTGAATATGGATAAAGCCGAGCTGAAGGGGCTGAAAAAAGTCCTTGATGAAATTCTTTTTTCTCTTTACTCTCTTTTGCTTTTCTCTGCGTTCTCTGCGCTCTCCGCGGTGAAATTTCTTTGCTTTTTCTTTTCACCACTCGCCCAGCGTCTCGATCTCCAACTCCAGCCGGACGCCGAATTTCTCCTCGACCGTCTCCCGCGCCAACTGGATCAGCGCGAAATAGTCATGCGCCGTGCCGTGCCCCGTGTTGATGAAGAAATTGGCATGGACGGGCGAGATCAGCACGCCGCCAATCGACTGCCCCTTCAGCCCGGCAGCCTCGAGCAGTCGGCCCGCGTAATCCCCCGGCGGATTCTTGAAGATGCTGCCCAGGCTGGCTCCCGGCGGCTGCGTGCGCTTGCGGTGCGCGATGTATCCGTCGGCCTTTTCGTTGAGGGCTGCCGGATCGTGCCCCGGTTCGAGCCGAAGCTGCGCCGAGAGCACGACATAGCGCCCATGCTGTCCCTTCAGCGCCGAATAACGGTAAGCGTATGCCATTTTTTCAACGGGCCACAGCGCGATCCCCGCCTTTTCGCCCAGTTCGAGCAGTTCCGCCGACAGCAGCGACTGCGACATTTCGCCGCCGTGCGCGCCCGCGTTGTTGATTACCGCCCCGCCAACCGTCCCTGGCACGTTAACGGCCCATTCCAGCCCAGCCCAGCCCTGACTCATGCAGCGCCGGGCGACGGTGGTCAGATTTGCGCCGCTCTCCGCGACCAGCGTCCCGTCATCGTTCAGACGCACCGCTCGCGTATGGTTGACAATCACCAGCCCGCGATAGCCTTTATCCGCGATCAGCACATTCGCGCCGCCGCCCAGAATGATCCAGGGGATGTGATACTCATGGGCCAGTTTGATGGCATGCGTCAGGTCAGGCATCGATCCGGCGATCAGCAGCGCATCGGCAGGACCACCCAACCGCGCCACCGTATAACGCGCCAGGGGATCGTTCCGCCGCAGCGCCGCCCCAAAGCGATCCGCCAGCGGGGCATAAAGTTCATTCATCGGCTGCTCCCGCACCAGTACCATGTAAGGGCGCTGCCAGCTTGCGAAGCAAGCCCTGCGCCCAATAATTTACGAACAAATTCTTAGGTAATCGAGCAGGCGTTGGCCGATTTGCGGTGCATCACCTGCCGAGAGGATCAGCACCAGATCGCCAGGCTGCACACCCTCGATCAGCGCGCTCACCGTCGCGTCGAATGATCCGGTACAGCGCACGTCTTTTCCCGCTTCCATCACCCGGATCAGATCAGCCATGCCCGGTGCATCCAATCCCGGTGTGATCTGCTCCCGCACCGAATAAACACCCGTCACCAGCACATGATCGGCGGCTCCGAAAGCATGGGCAAACTCATCCGCCAGGATGCGCATCCGCCCATAGGTATGCGGCTGCCAGACAGCCCACACATGCCGGATGCCGGGACGATCCCGCTGTGCCGCCAATGTCACCCGAATCGCCGTGGGATGGTGCGCGTAATCGCTGATCACCGTCACGCCGCCTGCCTGCCCCATTTCTTCGCTGCGCCGCCCCGTTCCCAAAAATGAGTTAAATGCCGCTGCGACTGGCTCAAACGGGATTTTTAAGAGGTCCGCCACCGCCAACACGCTCAGCGCGTTGAGTACGTTGTGTTTGCCGGATAAATTCAGCCGCACCCGCCCCATCACCTGATCGCCGTGCCGCGCCGTGAAGCTGATTCCGCCCTGGTCGTCAGAGACCAGATTTTCCGCGCTCCACGTTGGCGGAGGAGCAGTGTGTTGGGTGCCGTAGGTCTGCACAGGGAGTCCGGCGCTGCGACGCTTCCAGGCCAATCCTGCCGCCGCCGGATCATCGTTGCAGGCGATCAGCACTCCGTCCGCAGGCAGCAGATCGGCAAACTGCTCGAATACCAGTACGACGTCGCGCGTGGTTGGGAAGCAGTCGGGATGATCATGTTCGATGTTCGTGACCACGGCAATCTGTGGGCGCAGGCCGAGAAACATCCGGTCATATTCATCCGCCTCGATCACGAAGAGGCCGCCCCGCCCCACCCCGGCATTGGTGCCCGTATTTTGCATCACGCCGCCGACGATATAGGATGGGTCGCGCCCCGCTTCGATCAACGTGTGGACCATCAAAGCGGTTGTGGTGGTTTTGCCATGTGTCCCGGCAATAGCGATCCCCATCTGCCCAGCCATCACCTCGCTGAGCATCTCGCGCCGCCGCAAGACAGGGAGTCCCTGCCGTTGCGCCGCGCTCACTTCGGGGTTGCTCTCCGTCGCGGCAGAGGTAATCACGACCACATCCGCCCCGGCGATATTTTCCGCCGCATGACCGATGTAGATAGCCGCGCCCGCTGCGGCCAGATCGCGGGTGAATTCATTTTCACGCAGATCCGAACCGCTGACGGTGTAGCCCTGCTGAAGCAGAACGCGGGCGATAGCTGACATGCCAAAGCCGCCCACGCCCACAATGTGAATGTGCTGTCCAGGGTGGAGCATTTTCTAATTCCAGTTTTTCAATGTTTGTAATGCTGCAATGCAGCGCCGTAAGCTGTCCGAACGTTCAACCGCCGCTTCTGGTCGCCAACGAGTGATTACAAATTCTCTCAAACGATCCGTATAACCCGGCCCCACTGAGCCGCCGCTACCCTCGCGAGGAACCATATCCTTGCGAATCTCCTCGCGAGTGCTGTGCCGAGCCAGATTCACCAGCGAAACTTTCGGATTCAGTTCCGCATCAGGGTTAGTTGGAAACTTCGTCTGTGGCACATGCAGGAAATCAGATAAATGATCGGTATCGGCTAACAGCCATGCTTCCATCGCATGAACCGCGACCCGAAACCGCATCCCCTTGCTGGGCTTTGGCAGCACCGTTTGAATCAAATCAGGCGCGCATTCCGGCTTCTGATCCAGGTCTACCAGCACAAACCAGCAATTCCATTTTGCCGCCTCATTGTACTTGGGCATATTTTCCAGAAGTTTCGCCTTCCCGTTCGGTGGTGATGCCAACAAGTAGTGAGGCAGATCAACATATTCCAGGATGCGCCGGGCCACTGCCTCATCAACATCGCCCTCGACAGCCAAATATACGAGAAACGAATTCTCCCCTTGGTCCAACCATCACTCTCCTCGAAGCGAGAGTGAATTGATATCTTTCGGCTGAGTGTAAGCGATGAAAACTTCACCCGGTGGCAGCCCTGCCCCCAGCAGATCGCGCACCTCGCCAATATCAATGCCCACTTTGATCGTGCTGTTTTCGGAAGTAGAAGCCGGGATAAATACCAGGATTTCGTCAGGTGCTATTCCCTCGTCCATCAACAAATCGCTGCTGTGTGTGCTTAACAATACCTGCCGATCCGTGCCGCGTATTGCGGACCAGATCAACATAGGAATATGGCGAACAATCGCCTCATGAAGCGACAATTCAGGCTCTTCCAAAAGCAGTGGCCCCTGTGCATCCAACAGCGCCCACAACAGCCCGATCAAGCGCAGCGTCCCATCCGAAAAATCAGTTTCATTATGCCACGCGCTTTTCGCCATTGCGGACTGAACACGAAATCGTCCCCTCAAGTGAAAAACATCCTGAATGCGTTCCAACTTCAATTCCAGTAAAGAAGGGATCGCTCCTTTAAGCGCCTGTTGAATCTGGTCTAATCGTTCCTGGCGCGCTTCAGGATTCATACGCGTGAGTTGGTCAATAAAATCACTGCCATAGGGATCATCTTCGCGCTTGCGCCCGCCTGCCTCGCGCACCAACTGTGGCACAAAATGGAAATACTTAATCGAGGCGAAAAAATCGACAATCTCGCGGAAAGGGCGGTTAACAACGGTTTGTTCCAAATAGGTTTGCCGGAGCAGATCAGGATCATTCCGATCCTGTGCATTGGGCCGATCCAAAACCAGGGTGTCGCCGACCCAAACTTGTTCCTGTTTTACATAGAGGTTTGGTTGCGCCCACATCTGCGGAAAAAGCAATACGGTAACGCCAAACAGCATCATTCTCAGATAACTCAACCTAAATCATAATATCAAGATAAGGGATATGGCTCTGCTGCCCCATATTGAGCAGTTGTATAAAGCCACCTCTACTCGTTACTGCCTGCTCAAAACCACCGCCGGGCACAACCAGATCGCGCAGAAAACGGAAGACATCCAGAAAATTGGACTTTCCGGATGCGTTCGGCCCTACGTAAAAAGGCCCGGTTTTGCAGCGCAACCTCAACCTGTCCAAAGTTGCGCCAGTTTTCCAAAACAATCCGTGAAAATCGCACGGGATTCTGGTCCTCAATCTCTCTACATCGCCAGGGCTACACGAAGGAGACAATAATAAAAATGAACAGGACGATGATGATCAGCGACAGAATGCCGCCGTCACCGCCCAACATCCAACTGAGCGGCAGCACATCGACCATATTGGCGCTGGCTGAGCCAGGCGCAACCGGAATAATATGCGGGCTGAGTGGATATTCCAGGTTATCCATGTACCACCACAGCGAACCGACCAGCAGGTAGCCGTTCAACGCTCCGACCAGTGCGCCCAGGATGCCCTCCTGCACGCCCTCGCGTATCACGGATTTTTTGCTGCGGACGAATCGCTCTGGCGGTGTCTGATAGCCAAAGAAGGCCAGCGTCAGCAGAATAGTCGCTTCCAGGTAAAATTTCGAGGTCTGCTCGCCGTTAGTCAGGGGATCGATCAGGAGCGTTTCAAACTGCTTGATCGTGAACAGCGCCAGGACAATGCCTGCCGTCGCTAAGATTTCTTTCGTCCAGCCACGCATATAGCCGATAAAGGCAAATAAGAGGATGGAAGTCCATAAAACCGTGGAGAGCTGCACCATACGTTTAGCCCCTCTACTGGATACATCCGGCGGCCCCGGCAAAAATCGCAGTGTCCTACATAAATTAGTATCTACAAAGTTCCATTACGCGCCAGTTGAACCAAAATACTACTCCCACCGCATGTTGTCCTTTACGCCCTCGCCAATTACCTTGTAGGGGCGCTGCTTGCCGCGCCCATTTTTGTAGGGGCGGATTTGTTAACCCGCCCTATCTTGTTCTTCTCTTGCTTTTCCTAGCGAAGCCGCGCTCTTTGCGGTGAAATATTTTTTCTTTCTCTACCCGCCCGGATGTCCCGCCACATCGGCCAGCACCCGCGCGATATTTTCCGCGCCATCAGATCGCCGCAGCGACTCGGCGGCTGCCCGCATCCGCTCCAACCGTCCCGGATCGTTCAGCAGCGCCTGAATTGTCGGCAGAAGCTCGTCACCCAACCGGTCATCATCCAACCGCACTGCCGCGCCGCGCTCGACCAGCCAATCGGCATTCACCTTCTGGTAGCGCCATGTCCAGGGATACGGCACCAGGATCGACGGCAGTCCAAACTGCGGATATTCCGCCAGCGTCGCCGCCCCTGCCCGGCTGATCACCAGATCGGCGGCAGCGAACGCCTGCCCGATATCCGGCAGGAATGAAAAGACCTGGTACCGCTGTTTCTGCGCCTCTGTCAACGTCTCGTACTGCGCCTGCACCTGCGGCCAATCCAGCTTGCCGGAAATGTGCAGGATTTGCAGATCCTCCGCCAGAAGCAGCGGCGCGATCTGGCTCATGGTTGTATTGATGCTGCGCGATCCTTTGCTGCCGCCAAAAACGAGCAGCGTGCGCCGCGCTGGATTCAGGTTCAGCGCCTTGATCGCCTGCTCCCGGTTCGCGCTCAGGATTTCGGCGCGCAGCGGGTAGCCAGTTTCCACGACGGTTTTGCCGGGGAAGAAGTCTTTCGTTTGCGCCACCGTCGCCGCGATAGTCCGTGCGAAATAGCGCCCCAACAGGCGCAGCGTCAACCCCGGCTCAATGTCGGGCACATAAATCACGATGGGCCGCCGCGTCAGCCAGCAGGCCACCGCCATCGGAAAACCGACCCAGCCGCCCGTCAGGAATAACACTTCCGGGCGATAGCGGATCACCAGGATCAGCGACTGGATCACCCCGGCCAGAATCTTGAACGAACTGATCAGTTGGCGCAGACGCGGCACACCATGCAGCGGTCCCGCCAGCACTTCATGATAGGAATCGAACGATACATCAGCGCGCTGGACTAGATCCCGCGCCATATCGCCGCGCGCGCCAACAAATGACAAGGTAAGGGTGGGGTACAGCTTACGCAGCGCCCCGGCGACGGCTAACGCGGGGTACACGCCGCCCCCGGTTCCCCCGGCTGATATCACTATCCGCACTCGAATGACTCCGTTCTGTCGATGAATTAAATTCAGGCGTCTGTTTCCGCCTGGGCATTGCGTTCCTGCTGATCGCCCGCGACACATTGAGCATCAACCCAACTCCGGACAGCGCCGCCACGAGGGCCGATCCGCCGTAGCTGATAAACGGCAGCGGCACGCCCGTCGGCGGGACAAGTGCCGTCATCACGGCGATGTTCAGCAGCGCGTCATAGGCCAGCCAGCAGGTAACGCCCGCTGCCAGCAGCGCCCCAAAAGCATCCGGCGCGCGGCGCGAAATGGTGAAGCCCCGGTAAATCAGGATCACGAACAGGGAAATCACCATAAAACTACCTAACAATCCCAGTTCTTCCCCGATCACGGCAAAAATACTGTCCGTGTGTGGGAATGGCATATTGTTGCCAAATTTCTGCCGCCCTTCGCCCAACCCCACCCCAAACAGGCCGCCGTTGATAAACGCCGCAATCGCCTGCTGGACATGATCGCTGGCCCGCGTCAGGTCGTTGACCGCCGCCGTATAGGCGACCAGCCGGTTGTGGGCGTAGGCAAGTTTGGTCATGAGCTGCCACCCGGCAAAACCCATCACCCCGCCAATCAACAGCAGTTGGAACCAGTCGGCCCCGGCGATAAAGAACATGCTCAGAGACGTCGCCAGAATACTCGCCGCCGTGCTCAGGTCCGGCTGGAGCACGATCAAAAAGGCTACCGTGCCAATCAGCACACTGAACGGCAAAATACCATACGTAACCTGCCGCAGCCTGTTGCGTTTGGAGGCCAGCCACGCCGCCATATAGATCACGACCGTGAACTTTGCCAGTTCGCCGGGCTGGAACGATCCACGAATAAGCGAGCGTTGCGCTTCAAAGCGCGTCTCGCCAAACCGCAGCACGGCAATCAGCAGCAGGATCACGCCGAACATCATGGGTACAGCCAACCGCCGCCAGTTGTGATAGTCCACCCGCGCCAGGACGATCAGCGCAATCACTCCCACAACCATCGAACGCAGTTGGCGAATAAAGAAATACGTCGCGCTGTCGCCCGTGACCTGATAACTGACATCCATCGACGCACTGTAAACCATCATCAGACCAATGGCGCACAGCACACCCACCGTCAGCGCGAGATACAAATCGAACCCGGCAGCATACAGGCGGCGGCGTTCCGCGACTCGACGCTCGTCCAGCGGCGGCACAGCAGACCGGGCTGGCACGTTCAGCGCGTCGGCATAGTTAAAATCGGCATCGTCTTCGATGTATTGAGGTGCGTCGGTCATCGTGCCTGACTTTCCACTTTTACCCGTTCGTATTGTACTGCATCTCGCTTCCCTTCTCCATGCACCCTGAACTTGTTCAGACAGGAGCTTACAATCGGTAGCGGCGCAGCACGCCCATCATCACTGCGATCCACGCCACCAGAATCAGCGATTTAAGGGTGACATTCAGCGGGATGATGGCGACAGTAATGGCGAGAACCCCGGTCAAAATCAGCATGGCGGTGATGGCACGGCGCGCTTCCGTTTCCGAGGGTCTGGGCGACCCCGGCAACTTCGATGACATACCCGATCCTTTCCCAGTCTTGGTCGCGGCGCGCGTCAGTTCCGCAGTTAAGAGTGCCAACCCCTGGCGTACAGCCAGCCATACGCCTCCGCAGATTGTATCGCTTGTGTTCCGTTCTTCGCCAGACCCCGCCTTCGCTACGAAAACAATTTTAAGGTGGTGACACCATCGAGGTCGCGCTCATAATAAGCCGTCATGATAGGCTTTTAACTTGTCCACGTTGGGATGTCCAAAAAGCGGCATTTTTGCTCTCCTCTTAAGCAAAGCTACGGTTCTCCGCAGTGATATTTGCCTTTCTCTGTAGATCATCGAAAGTCGTGCAATGAACAGTGTTTTCCCCTTCCCCCCGCGTGCTTGCGAAGCAAGCCAAGCTGTGGGGGAAGGGTGGCTGAACATGCTTTTCCGTTCAGCCGGGATGAGGGCCTGCCCGCGATCCGCAACGCTCATTCATCTCACAAAATTGCATTACTTTCATTGTCCTACTTCCGCGCTCTCCGCGCTGAAATCTGCTTTTTCTTTTACTTCTCTTGCTTTTCTCCGCGCCCTCCGCGCTCTCCGCGGTGAAATCTGCTTTTTCTTTTATTTCTCTTGCTTTTCTTTACCCGGCTGCCAGCCCGTGCACCAGATCCCGGAAATGCTGCCCCCGCGCCGCGAAATCCTGGTACGCATCATACGACGTTCCGCCTGGGCTGAGCAGCACCACGTCGCCGGGCTGGGCGATTGCAGAAGCCTGCTGCACGGCCTCGTCCAGCGTATCCACCACATGCACCTGCTCCACCATCGATCCCGCCGCCCGCTCCCTCGCCTGTTCGATATGCTCGATAGCCCTGGCCCCATATTCGCCAAACCCGATCACCGCCCGGCAGCGGGTCACAGCCAGATCGGCCATCTCCTCCCAGGGCAGGTTTTTGTCGCGCCCGCCGACCAGCAGCACCTGCGGTTCGCTGTAACTGCGTAGCGCAGCAACGACTCGCTCCGGCGCGGTGGCGATGCTGTCATTCACCCATGTCACGCCGTTGATCGTTGCCACCAGTTCCTGGCGGTGCTCGACTCCCGTAAAGGAACCTATCGCGCGGCGCATCGCTTCCGGTGAGATGCTCCCCGCCCCGGCGACAGCGCAAGCGGCTAACACATTCGCCACGTTGTGCTCGCCTCGCAGCCGGATTTCATCCCGGGGGCAGATCGTCCGCCACTCCGCCCCTGGCGAACTATCGCCCACCACGACGAGTTCCTGCCCCTTGAGATATGCGCCCGACGGCACAGCGGAATGCAGCGAAAAATAGGCGACTCGCCCGGCGCTTCATGACTCATCCGCTCAGCAACGGGATCATCATAGCCAAAGATCGCCACGTCGCTCGGCGTCTGGTGCAGATAAATCTGGGCCTTCGCCGCGCTGTAGGCATCCATCGTGCCATGTCGATCCAGGTGATTCGGCGTCACATTCAACACGGCGCATACATCCGGGCTGACCGTCATCAGTTCCAACTGGAAGCTGCTCAGTTCCATGACGACGATATCCTGCCCGCCGATCTGCGGCAGCATGTCGAGCAGCACATCGCCAATATTGCCACCGACAAACGTCCGCCGCCCGGATGCCCGGCACATCGCCCCGACTAGCGTTGTGGTTGTCGTTTTGCCCGCGCTCCCGGTGATGCCCAGTACAGGCGCGGGACAGCGTTCCAGGAATAACTGCGCGTCATTGGTCACCGGAATCCCGCGTTGGAACGCCTCCTGGATGATCGGCAGCGTCAGCGGAACGCCCCCGCTCACACAGAGTAGATCGCAGCCGTCCAAAAGTTCCAGCGGGTGCCCGCCCAGCGCGAACTGGACAGGAAGCCCGGCAAATTCGCCCAGTTCTGAGGCCAGCGCCGCCGTGCTTCGTGTATCCGAGACCGTCACCTGCGCGCCAATGGTAGGCAGCCAGCGGGCGAGTGCCTTGCCCTGCCGTGCGAATCCCAGCACGACCACATGCTGCCCATCCAGCGGATCGGAAGTCGATTGTGTATCCGTCATGCGTCCTCGTTCTTGTAGGCAACAAAAGTTGTACGGGCGCTGCAAGCGTGCGAAGCTAAGCCGTCGCGCCCGGTCTTACACTGTCCCCACGTCCACGCGCCGACCTTCCCGCCCGGCGCGGAAAATCGCATCGATCACCTGCATATTGGCGACGGCATCTTCTGCCGGGTAGACCGTCGGACTGTTCTCCATCACGGCCTTGTTAAAATCCTCAGCCATCAGCACATATAAATCGACCTGCGGCAGCGGGATCGTCTCGACCACATCCCGATCCAACTCCGTGCGCAGGATCGTCTCACCCTTCCCGCGCGGATTGTACGTCTTGTTGGCATACAGCCCGCCCGTCGAGCCGATCACCTCGGTGTAGCGGCGCAGCGGCAGAATGAACGAGCAGTTGATATGCGCCAGCACGCCGTTCGGAAATTCCAGCGTCGCCACGACCAGATCATCAACGCCCGACGCATTCCAGTAAATCTGCGCCGTAACGCTGGCTGGCTCCATGCCCATGATGAACCGCGCGAACGAGATGGGGTAGCAGCCGACATCATAGAGCGCGCCGCCGCCATATTCCGGCACCCAGCGCACGTCGTCGGGCCGGTCCAGCATAAAGCTAAATCCGGCGTCGATCAAACGCGGCTCACCGATCGCCCCGGACAGCATCAATTCGCGCATCCGTAACCCCTGCGGGTGATGCCGCCACTGGAACGCCTCGGCCAGTTTCAACCCGGCAGCGCGGAACGTTGCCACCATCTCAACCGCTTCCGCCGCGTTGAGTGCGATGGGCTTTTCACACAGCACATGCTTGCCTGCCTGCGCCGCTTTGATCGACCATTCCTTGTGCAGGTGATTCGGCAGCGGATTGTAAATGATATCCACGTTTGGATCCGCCAGCAGCGCCTCGTAACTGTCGTAGCTGGTCGTTATGCCCAGATCACGAGCAAACTCCTGTGCCCGCGCCCCGTTCCGGCTGGCTATCGCCACGACTTCGCCATGTTCCGATGCCTGGATCGCCGGAATAACCGTATTCGCGGCATGTCGCCCTGTGCCCAAAACGCCCCAACGAACGTTCACCGTCGCCTCCTGAATGTGTGTCCTGGTCTCCTTAAAGCTTACCGCAGTTGATTATGTTCAGCACATCAGGGACCTTGAGGTGGAATTTTTATGTTTAGTTAAGTAAGTTGATGAAATCTATAGCCAACCTCTCCTTTATTAACTAGCCAAATAATACGCCCCTGGTTTATCATCTTTTATAACAGGTAGCGGAATCCGGTGCTGCGAAGGCAAATGAGTTGCTGAGTAAGCAGCGGCAGTGCTGGGTGCCATTAGCTGTGATTACGAGGTCCCAATACCCTAGCATCTAGGGAAGGAGGCCAATATCGCAGCTCAAATAAAGAGGGGCGACTCAGGCGGCATAGATCGCTTGAAGTCGCCCCTCGCTGTGTTTGTGATCGGATCCAGTTGGCAGAACACCCCATGTTCGGTATGCTTCATCCGTAAGTCTGAGCAAAGCCACATAGGGGGATATCATGGACGAGCAAATCAGCTCTCTACCGTGGATAGGCGTCAGTCTTGTAGGTGTCACCCTCATAATAGCCCTAACAAATCACAAGGCTGGCGCTGCTGCTTCAAAAAAAGTCGGAATTGTTCTTCTGATCGGACTGGCAATCCTGACCTTCTGGCCCTTTTTTAAAGAAACAGATTGGACAGCCGTGTTAATGGGGGCAGGTTTCTCGATCATTGTGACCTACCTGGGCGGCTGGCTGATAAAAGCGCTAGAGGGTTCGGATAAACCAAAATCAGCTTACTGGTGGGCTGGCAGCAATGCTGAGGAGCAGTATGTCCCAGCGGCACAGCGCGAAGTGCCCGTAAGTACACCAGCAGGTGACAATGCTACCAGCTTGATTTACCTGCTCCTGCTATTCCTGCCAATCATTATCCCCTACCGGATTCGACACATAGCTGACCTACCAGGAAGTCCCTGGCACACGTTAATCGCACTTATACCTGCCGCCTGGATTGCTGGCCCAGTATTCCGTTATTTCATTGTAAAAAAGATTGCAGGCATCTGGAGTGAATAGTGAAAGAAAAAGCCCGCTGGAAGGGCATTCCTTCAGCGGGCTTATTTTTGTGTTTGGTTAGCTGTCTTAGCTCTCCGCCGCCCCATCGGCCTTCTTGGGAGTCTTCTTGCCGTTTGCCACCTGCTCCTGCAAATTGACGCCGATCAGCGCTTCGATCATCCCCAGACCGCCCGCCGCGCCGCTGCTGACTGCGACATCGGGCGTAATGCGGACCTGATTTTCCCCGATCAACTGCATCAGTTGCAGCGCCGTATAGTCCCGCGAACCGAGCGCTTCCGCCCCCAGGCGATACGTTTCCGCCCGCGCCGAGCCTGTCACCCGGATCGCCTCGGACTCGCCGCCCGCCTGCTTGACCCGTGCGTCGGCTTCCAGCGAGGCGATGCTCACGCCCTGTTCCGCCTTGACCACCTGCTGCTGGATATCCGCCAGTGCTGTCTCGCGGACCAGTAACTGCCGCTGCGTTTGCGCGTCCTGCTGGACCTCGTAGGTTTTGCGCTGTTCCTCCGCGATCTTACGGTCGGTCAGCGTCGCCATCAGCGCGTCTGGCGGGAAGATATCGCCAATCAGCGTATCAATCGCCTGCACGTCGTACAGTCCAATCGCCGTGCGGATGTGCTGCGCTGCTTCCGTCTGGCGCTCGCTGCGGGCGCTCAAAAAGTCAAGCACGGTATACGTCTGCGCCGCGTTGCGGAAGTAGTTGCCCACAATCGGCTGCAAAACATGATCAACCAGATTCTGCATCGAGCCAACGCGCGATATCACTTTAGGAGCGTCCAGCGCGGCGACGTGGATGATCTGCGCCACGTCCAGGTTAAAGGCGAACCCGTCCCGCGACCGGACCGTGACCGAAGATAACTGCTGATCGTACTGATGCGCCTCAGTGCGCCCCGACCAGTTCAACACGATGTTGGTCGTGGGAACCAGTTCCGTTTTCATCACGTGCACGTTCAGCGGGTGCCTGCCGGGAAACAGCGGCGTGCCCCACACACCCTTGTGGCCGGGATTGACCAGATCGCCGTGTTTGAAGTCTGCGCCGCTGATATCTTCGTGCGCCTTGCCGACATACGAGATCACCACGCCGACATAACCAATGGGGATTTCCGTCATCGGGACCTGTTCCACCTGGACAAACCAGGGGTTGAGGTTCCACGAGCCAGACAGCAGCACCTGTTCCTGCAAGCCGCGCCGCCCGCTCGCCGCGATGAAGTTCTGCGCGTTCTGGAAATTATCATGGTGCGGAATCTCCGGCCCGGCGATCTCGCCCGTCTCGATGGGCTGGCCGTCGAGCGTCGTCACGATTCCGACCCGATCCGGCGCGACGCGCTGCACGAGCAGTTGTTCCGGCTGCATGCCGTGCTGTTCAGCAGTCGCCGCCGTGATCACCGTGAACAGCGCCAGGTTGATGCGGTAGGTACCCGCCGTCAGGATGCCAAGCTGGCGACCTTTTTCTCCGCCTTTGATCAAAAACTGGCGCGCGTCCTGGTAGTCATCGCAGGGAACCACGCGAGCCAGGATGCGTTCCGGTGGGATTGCTGACCCGCTTGCCGCGACCAGCAGCGCAATTTCACCCTGTGGCACAACCACCACCGACGATTTAATGATCTGGTAAACCCAGGGCCATTTCCACAGATGCCAGCCAGGGGCCAGCGTATCAGCCTGGTAGCCTGCTTCACCGTTCAGGGCGATCAGTTGTCCGGGGGGCAGTGAGTGCCGTGAGAATTTCTTAATCACAATGCCGACCTGCCGCTCATTGATGATCACCAGGCCGAGCAGAACGCGCGGCGCGATGAAGATCAGCACCAGCAGCGCGACGATAACTCCTAATGCGACTACTCCAACAATAGGCATAGCAGCCCACTCCTTTTTGTGGCCTCTGTTTTGAGCGGCCAACTATACCCTGTAACACAGGGTCTTTAGAAGTCAATAGTAGCTCGCTCTGGAAAAAACTCAAGACGTTTGCCTGAAATCCACCTGACATTCACCTGTCGGCCCCCTAACTTGGGAGCGTAACAGGTAAACGATGAAATAACAGAAGTTTGCGCGGTTCCCTATAAGTATATGTACTACAAAGCCCCTTTTTGCAAATTCTAACTTTTGCAAAAAATTAGTTGATCACTTCTCCGCGTAGCGATCTTCAAAATCATAATTTTTTGGCATGTCCCCAAACTGTTTTCTAACCGCTTCTCTACCGGATCGGCGTTCTTACATGAGGGACGCTGGCAGAAAGGACAGCACGAGCCTACAACCAGTATAGCACAAATGTTCGACGAACAATACTCCTTTAAAGTTGAACCTTAAGTACTATTTTGGAGATGGACGTCTTTAAAATGATCAAAAGCGGCCCCTCTCCTAACCTCTCCCCACTGCGTGGAGAGAGGAACGCGTCTCCCTTTCTCCACGCATGCGTGCGCAGCTAAGCCGCGCAGCATGCACGGGGAAAGGGTCGGGGATAGGGGCTATCTGCGGCGTGGTCGTGCCTGATTTTCCGTCAGCAACACTAAAACACGAATGAAAGTCTTGAGATATGAGGCGTGTGAGAAACGCTTCACTAACACATAAATTCGACGGTTTAGAAGATATGATGTATAATAGTGTTTGTGGTGGAAAAGGTTGTTTGCACAAGTGGTATCAAATTCCAGCGCAACTCAATCAACGCGCTGTATTTTTTATCCCCAAGTGACTCCATTCCCACGACATCAAGCCAATTTTAGTGGGAAAGGAATTTTCCAAATGACTGAAGAACGTACGAGCGGTACTGTGAAGTGGTTTAACGCCCAGAAGGGCTTTGGATTCATCGAACGCGAAGGCGGCCCGGATGTATTCGTGCATCACAGCGAAATCCAGGGTGATGGCTACCGTGAACTGGCTGAGGGCGAGCGGGTTACTTTCATCGTCACTCAGGGCCAAAAAGGTCCCCAGGCCACCAACGTGATGCGCGCGAACAACTAAACGCGCAGCCTGCAGCGCAAGCTAGCATCGATGCCCTGCATCAATTTGATCCAGGGCATTTTTCTTTTTTGCAGTTCGACGAGTGCTTGTGAGTAAACCAGAAAAGGTAGGGATCAATGAACCTTGAAACCGTTTCCCAAAAACATGTAAACGAGTTGGAGATCCTGGTTAAAGAGCTTCTGATCGCGATGCGAAAAGCAAAACTTGAGAAGGAACCTCTGGGCGAATATCTCCGGCGGTTTGACCAGGAACTGGGCGATGTTCGACGCGAGCGGTTCGACGGCATGCATCCGGAATATAAGGTCTACTAGAGGACGGTCAGCGAAGGTAATTTCAAAGACGTCCATCTCCAAATTCGTACTTAAGGTTCAACCTTAAGGGAGTATTTTAGGGAAAATCTGTGCTATCCTGTAAACAAGGATAGCTCCTCGGAAAATCGCGTTGTGCGGTTTTTGCGCCTCCGGCTGAAACGGCATTTGTTCTTTCCAGGCGAGAACAAGGTTAGGAAACGGTTAGTCACCGTGCCGTTTTTTAGGGGGGTACGCAGATCGCCACGAGAAGAAATGGCCCGGAAGTGAGTAACTTATAAGAATTTCCGGCTAATTGGAAACCACTAAATGATCAAAAATGGCCCGTAATGGATCAGAACGGGCCAAAATGGGCACTTTTGTTACATTTTCGAGCCAATTAGATTATTTTACGGCTCGACAGCGGGCATCTGGTTGCAGCCGTCCGTCTCCGACACAACTCCGGCCCACACCCAGTTTCCATCGGTAAGTCGCCACCATGTGCCCGTCGTGACGAGTGTCCAGCCGTTCGCCTGAACGGTATCACCCAGCTCCAGCGCGCGCGCGACATCAAAGTCTTCGCCCGGCCCGGTACGAACATTCACGTCGGGATACTCGCTGGTCAGCGTGCACGTTTGATTGACGGATCCCGTAAATCCACTCGATGCGTCAAATCCGCCCTGCCCATCGGCTGTCTGCGGCACTTCATCCGACACTTCCGGGCCAGCCGTTGGGAAGTTCTCTGGCCCTAAGCTCTCCGGGGCGGCTGCCGCCGGGGCCTGCGAACTGACGCTCCACAGGGTTAGATAACTGCCGCCGCCAATAGCCAGCAGCGTTCCATCGGGATTGAAGGCAATGCTATTCGCCGGGCCATCGAGTTCGATCACGCGCACCAGCTCGCCCGTCTCGGCGTTCCACAACCGCACGGTGTTGTCAGTGATCCCCTTGGCGGAGGTCGCCACCATACGGCTTAGTCCGCCAAACGCGACATCGCTGATCTGCTCGGAGTCCCCGACCAGCTTCGAAAGCTGGCTGCGCGCCGCTACATCCCAGACAATCGCCACACCGCTGGAATCGCTTGAAACGAGCAGTGTCCCGTCAGGGCTGAAGGCGACGCTCGTTACATCCGCGCTGTGCCCATTCAGCGTAGCCAGCAGTGCATAGGATGCCGGGTCCCACAGCCGCACCGTATCATCCTCGCCGCCCGACGCCAGCAGCGTTCCATCCGCGCTGTAGGCGATGCTCGTCACAAAGCCCGTATGCCCGCGCAGAGAGGCTATCTGGTCGCCGCTTTGCACATCCCACAAATACACATTGCCGTCATCACTCGCCGCCGCCAGAACCGTGCCCCTCGGGTTAAAGCTGATGCTCCGCAAAGCCCCTTGTGGACCTTGCAGCGCGGGTAGTTCCTGGTTCGTCACCAGATTCCAACTGCGCACAATGTTATCCTGCCCGGCAGCCGCCAGTTGGAAACCGCTCGAACTGAAAGCAACGCTCTCAACCCAGTCACCGCTGCTGCGGAACGTTTGAAGTTCCGTTCGGCTTGCCACGTCCCACAACCGGACCGTTCCGTCTCGGCTGCCCGATGCCAGATACGTCCCGTCGGAACTAAAGGTCACGCTGCTGATCTCGTTGCTAATGCCGCGCAGATCGGCCAACTCCGCCACGTAGGAAGCCGTTTCCAGGGTGATCATCATGCGCCCGTTCATGACCAGGACAGGCACTGGCGTCTCGGTAGGCAGGGGCGGCACATCGCTTGGAATAACAACAGGCACTTCCGTCGGGATGATCGGCTCAATCGCAACAGCATCTGTTGGTGTCGCATAGGGCACAATCTCGACACGGGGCTTGTTTTCGTGCGTCAGATCAGCGGGCAGATACGGTTCAAGCAGCGCGTAGAGCAGGAAACACAAAAAGAAGATGGCCGACAGGGCAACCATCAGGCGGAATGGATTGAGGCTTGGTTCCTCACGTTCGCCGGAGGTCATTTGGTGCTTGCGTTTCATATCCCCTATTATTTCACATCCTCCGTTTATTCCCATAAGAGAAACATACGAAAAAGGAATTTTGATTCGGCATAGTTGCCTTAAACGCTACAATCACTGATCAGGAGGGAAAACCTATGGCTCAAAAAATGCTATCATTGATCTTCATACTCACGTTCTGCCTCGTTCCCGGCCATGTTGCGGCAGCTCAAGCCTCAGACAGCCCGCAGGTGGTCACCCAGCAGTTCTACGACTGGTACCTCAGCGAACTCGATTTGGAAGCCGGAAAAAACCCCTTTGGGCAGCAGCTTTACACAACCAGTCCCTATCTGACCGCCGCCATGATCCAGAAGCTTGACGAACTACAGGATGATCCCACGCTCCACCACGATCCAATCCTGTGCGCCCAGAACATCCCGGAGATGATCAGCGCCGAGGAAATATCCGCCAGCGATACCGATGCGGTCGTCCTCTTGCATAGTTATTATGGCGATAATCCAGAGCCGTACCAGATGACTCTCCTGCTCGATCAGTCGGAAGGTTCCTGGAAGATCAGCGACATGCGCTGCGAAGACCTGATCACCCCGGCAGGCGTGGTTAACTCATTCTATGAGGGCTATACACGCTACTCGGATAGTCCGTTTCTGGACGGCGTTTATCACGATTTTGACCTCATGACCAGCGACCTGATCGCCCGCATGGACAGCCTGCAAACCGGGACCGGGATCGCACAGGATCCGTTTTTGTGCGGCCCGGAACTGCCATCCGGCTACTTTACCTATACGCTGTGGGCTACCGGTGAGACAGCAGCGGTGATGGTTGAAGCCATTATCGGTAACGGTGTGGTGCGCGATCTATCCGTTGACCTGACCCGGCAAAACGATTTGTGGGTTATGGCAAATATCCGCTGCGACACAACCCTCGCGGAAAAGGTTCTGAACTTCTATAACCGCTATCTGGTCTATACCCGCTATGACTTCGAGCACGATACTTATCACAATCTGCTGACCAACCATGGCTTCTTCGGGATTCACTATCTGACCCCCGAATTGAAGGATACTTTGCGGTACAGAGTCATATAACACCCAGTTGGGCGATTTGCTGCTGTGTGCCCAGGACCAACCCGAAGTGGTGACGACTCTTCCCGGCGCAAATCCGGGAGAAGTTGTGATGCAGGGGACATTCCCAGGCAGTGACACCCCGGTTGATCTGGCGACTCTCACACTGGAACGCGGGAACGGGGAGTGGCTCATCAGTTCCATCACCTGTTTAGCGCAATAACAATTGGCTGCGGGGCACCCAACCTACTGGGTGCCCCGCTTCTGTTTGAAAAATCCTTCTCCACGAGGGCCGCTAGCCCCCCAATGTCGCCTTGATATTCTCCGCGATCTCCCGCGTGATACCCGGCACGGTGATCAATTGGTCGATGCTGGCGGCGCGAATCGCTTCGATATCCTTGTTGAATGCCCTCAGCAGGGCTTTGCGCCGGGCCGGGCCGATGCCGGGTACCTGTTCCAGTTGGCTGGCAAGTCCTGCTTTGGCGCGGCGGGCACGATGGGCCGTGATCGCGAAGCGGTGCGCCTCGTCCCGCACCCGTTGCAGCAGGAACAACCCCTCGCTGCGGCGCGGCAGAATAACGGGTTTGGGATCGTTGGGCAGGTAGAGTTCCTCGAACTGTTTGGCGAGGCCGCACACAGGTACGCGCCCAAACAGATCGAAACTTTGCAGCACTTCCACCGCCACGCCCAACTGCCCCTTGCCGCCGTCCACAATGAGCAGATCAGGCAGCACCCGCCACGTTTCCTCGTGATCCTCTTTGCCGGGCGGCAGTGGGGCCTGTTCGGCGTTGACCGCATCCGTATAGCGCCGGAAACGCCGCGTCAGCGCCTCCCGCATCGACTGGTAATCGTCCGATCCTTCGTGAGCCACCGTCTGGATGTTGAAGCGGCGGTATTCGCCCTTTTTGGGCACACCCTGCACAAACACAACCCGGCTGGCGACAATCGCCGTGCCCTGCGTCGTGCTGATGTCGTAGCACTCGATCCGGTTGGGCGGCGTCGGCAGACTGAGCGCCTCCTGGATTTCGCTCAGCGCGGCTTCCTGTTTGACGGTATCGCTGGCCCACTGCGCCCGCAGAATATTCAGTTTCTCCGAGGCAGTCTGAGCCGCTAACTGGACCAGTTCGCGCTTGTTGCCGCGCTGGGGCACGACCAGTTTGACCTTTTTGCCGCCGCGCCGATCCCGCAGCCACTGCTCGATGATCTTCGTCTCGATCAGATCGTTCGGCACGACCACTTCCGGCGGGATGTCGGTGGCCTCCTGGTAAAACTGCGTCAGGAAGTGTTCGATAATCTCGTCGGCGGTTTCGTCTTCCGCGCCGGACAGGGCGAAATATTCGCTGCCAACCAGTCTGCCATTGCGGATCAGGAACATCTGCACGACGGCGTCGCTGCCCTCCTGCGCGAAGGCGATCACGTCCTGGTTCGCTTCAAAATCAGCGCACCAACCGCTGCCGGGCCGAAATCTGCGCCACGACGCGAATCCGATCCCGCAGCAGCGCCGCCTTCTCAAAGTCCAGATTTTCCGAAGCGGCTTCCATCGCCCCACGCAGATCCGCCAGCACCTCGTCGGCATGGCCCGCCAGCACGCGCATCAGCCCGGTAATCCCGGCCCAGTATTCATCGCGCGTTTGCGCCCCGATGCACGGCGCGCCGCACAGTTTGATATCGTAATAGAGGCAGGCGCGAGCATCCTTCCCGGTGATCTCGCGATCACAGGTCAGATAGGGGAACGCCTTGCGCAGCACATCCAGCGTCTCGCGCACACCCCCCGCCGAGGTGAACGGCCCAAAGTAGCGGTGACCGTCGCCGCGTTCCAAACGCCGCGTCATTTCAACCGTTGGGAACGGATCGCCCGTCCGCACGCGGATATACGGGTAATGTTTGTCATCCTTCAGCAGAATGTTGAAGCGCGGCTTGTGGACGCGAATCAACTCCGCTTCGGTGATCAGCGCCTTCAGTTCATCCCCGGTCAGCAAAAACTGGATATCGGCCACTTCGGCCCGCAGCCGCAGCACTTTCGAGTCATAGTTGCTCGGCTGGAAGTAGCTCCGCACGCGGTTGCGCAGGCTCTTCGCCTTGCCCACGTAGATGATCATGCCGTTGGGATCGATCATCTGGTACACGCCGGGTGACGCCGGAAGGTTTTGTAAGATGTCCTGGATATGTGCGCTGGGTATATAGTCGCTCATACATCGCTCTCTCTTTGCTCGGATGCCCCCAATTGTAGCACATCCGTGCTTTATTCTCAGCAGCAAAATCAGGCAGGCGGCAGGCAAGCGCCCAGCGGATAACTTTCGTTCCCGCTACACTGTTTTTATGCGTCTATCTGAGGGAAATGGAGCCATGCGAAGACTTATCCTCCTGAATCTGCCGATCTGTGCCATGCTCACTTTTTTGTTCGGGGCGGCCTTCCATCTCCGAGGAACGGATCCGCCAGTCTCCCCTGCCGACGTCTGCTCCGAGAATCCCGCCTATGCCGAAGCGATTGTCGCCCAGCAGTATGTGACCCATCCGACAACACAAGTTACATCTACGGCGGTCATGCCTATCTGGATGGCCTCTACCAGAGTCTGCTGGAAGAAGGCAAGATAGAACCGGTGCCCCCACCCTGCCTGATCACGGCTCAGCGCGATACCCTGATCTTTCCCTCCCTGGGAAAAAACACCGCTCCAGCCGGGGTGCTCTATACAGGCCAATCTGCCGCGATTTATGGGCGGAACAGCGCGGGAACATGGTGGTATATTGATGCGGCAGCGGTGGGTTATGGTTGGATCAGCGGTGAAGACAGCACCATTCAGCCGAGAGACAGAAGTTGATCTGGTTCCGGTTCTGTATTATTAGCCCGATCTTTTGCTCATAGCCGTTTGCGCCGAGCGATCAACTCGTCTAAACTCAGCGCGAGTACAAGTGGCGTTGGGAGAACCTGTTGGATCATCCAGATCGGCCTCACATTCCCGTCCTGCTGGACGCGGTATTGAATCTGCTGCGCGTGTCCGAACTGCCCGCCGGGCGTTTTGTCGATGGCACAGTAGGCGCAGGGGGACATGCCGCCGCGATCCTCAGTGCTGCGCCGGACTCCCGCCTGCTGGGCCTGGATCGCGACCCGGCAGCGCTGGCCCTGGCCCAGGATCGTCTGGCCCCATTCGGGGATCGGGCAGTGCTGCGCCACGCCAGTTATACGGAAATGGATGAAATCGTTCCCGAATGGGTAGGCAGCGAATCGGGCGTGGACGGCATCCTGCTCGATCTGGGCATCTCGTCCATGCAGGTCGATGACGCGGCGCGCGGCTTCGCCTTTCTGAAGGACGGCCCGCTCGATATGCGCTTCGATCCGACCTCCGCCGAGATTACCGCCGCCGATATGGTCAACACCTACGATGCGGACGAACTGGCCAATATCCTCTTCCGTTACGGCGAGGAGCGCAACAGCCGCCACATTGCCCGCGCCATCATCAAGGCCCGGCCCCTGACCACGACGCGCCAGCTTGCCGAAGTGGTTGCCAGCACCCATCATGGCCCGCGCGAGAAGATTCACCCGGCGACACGAACCTTTCAGGCGCTGCGTATCGCTGTGAATGACGAACTCGGCGCGGTAGAGCGCGTGCTGCCCCTCGCCATTGATCTGCTGCGTCCCGCTGGCCGGTTGGCCGTGATCAGTTTTCACAGCCTGGAAGATCGGATCGTCAAGACGACCTTTAAACTGGAAGCAACAGACTGCATCTGCCCGCCGCGCCAGCCCGTCTGTACCTGCGGGCATCATGCACGGGTGGAAATGGTCACACGCAAACCTGTTGAAGCATCCGAAAACGAGATAACCACCAACCCGCGCAGCCGCAGCGCCAAACTGCGCGTTGTCGAACGATTAGAACCCGTATAACTTTTTGATCATGCGTTGATCGTTGTTGGTGTATAATTCCGTTAGTCTTATCGAAACTTGGAAGCATTACCATTGAGCGACGAACGGCCATCCTGGATCAGACATACGCTGGAGCAGCAGCCCTGGCGTAACCAGACACAGTTGGTTGCCGTGCTGACTCTGGTTGTGATCGTCGGCATCACCATTGGCGCGCTTTATTTGATCCAGACGACAACCACCACCACAACCGGGCGCGAACTGGAAAAACTGACCGATAAACGGACTCAACTTGAATTGGATAATGAACGGCTGCGCGCCGATATTGCCGAACTGGAAAGCCTGCCACGGGTTATGACTCGCGCTGCCGAACTGGGCTTCCGCGAGGCGCAGCCCGATGAAATTCAATGGATTCCAGTTGAAGGCTACCGCTATGACCGCCCGCAGGTGACACCAACACCGTCGCCTACACCAATCGAGGCCGAGCCGGTATACGACGAGACGATGACCGGGTGGCTCAAAAAACAATGGGACTGATTTCGCGACCAGTACCATCAATGGCGAGATGGGAACTGAGGGGGCAATCGGATGAACACGGAAACACTGCATAGACGGATCACGCTCCTGAGCGCCCTGTTGATTGTGGTCAGCGGCGGCCTGATTATTCGCCTGCTGTCTTTTCAGTTCTATATGAATCCCACCGTGAAAGAGGACCTGGAAACTAACGCACAGGCCCGCTACAGCCGCACGGTTGAGGTCATGCCCAATCGCGGCCAGATTTATGATCGCAACGGCAATCTGCTCGCCGTTAACACCTATAATTACCGGGTGGGCGTCAGTCCGGGATCAATCAATGATCGCCAGGAAGCGGCCCGCGAACTCGCCCCCCTGCTCAAGCTGCCCGAAGACGAAGTGTACGACATGCTTGCCCCCAACGATGACGGCACGTATCCGCCCTATGTGCTGCTCTCCAGCCTGGTTGATTTTGATTCGGGGCAGGCGATCATCGATCTGCATATGGACGGCGTGGTCATCGATCCGATGCCGGCCCGCATCTACCCGCAGGGCGCGCTGACGGCCCAGATCGTCGGCTTTTTTGCCGGGTCGTCCGATACCCGTGATGGGCGCGGCTATTGGGGCGTCGAAGGGTATTACCAGCCTGTCCTCGCCGGGCAGAGCAAGCGCATCACGCAGAGCCTGATCCCCCTGCTTGACGAAGGTGAACTGGATGCGTCGAGCGTGCGCGACGGCGTTGATCTCGTTCTGACCATTGATCGGGACCTGCAATATCTGGCCCAGGACGTCCTGGATAAGGCCATTGTTGAACAGGGCGCGGACGGCGGCACCATTTTGATCATGAACCCGCGCACCGGGGAAATTCTGGCGATTGCCAACGCCTCTGCCGGACAGCCGCTTTTTAACCCCGAAGATGCGTCAAATGATAACATGAAGCGCGCCCGCAATCCGGCCATTTCGACCATCTACGAACCCGGCTCCGTCTTTAAGGTGGTGACGATGGCCATTGCCATCGAATTGGGCATTGATCCCAACACCTGGACCTATTACGACCCCGGCTGTTTTGAGAAATACGGCGTCACCATCTGCAACTGGGACTACGGTTCCCGCGGGAATCCCGATTTCGCCACCGTCTTTATCGATTCCCTGAACACGGGTACATCGACGCTCTACATGCAGATGGATTATGAATATGTCTACCAAAAGCTGGAAGAGTTTGGCATCGGAACCCGCACAGGCGTAGACTTGCAGGGTGAAGAAGAAGGCATTCTCAACGAACCGGGCGAATCGGACTGGTCCGAGGCCAACTATCTGACCACCAGCTTTGGCCAGGGTGTATCCGTCACGGCGCTGCAAATGCTGACCGCCGTAAACGCCGTCGCCAATGATGGGCTGATCATGCAGCCGCATATCGTCAAGGCGCGCATCGACGGCGGCAAGATCATCGAAACACCCATCTCCGCCAGCAGCCGCCCGATCAGCGAAAAGACGGCGCACCAGGCTCGTGATATTTTGGTGCAGGTTGTTACCTCGCCTAAAAGCGTAGACGATTATGACTTTCCCGGCTATACGGTCGCAGGCAAGACAGGCACGGCCCAGGTTCCTATCCCTGGTGGTTATTCGGCGGATCAGTCCGTTGCCTCGTTTGTCGGCTTTTTGCCTGCTGATGATCCGGTTGTGTCGGTGTTGGTCAAGCTGGACAATCCCGATGGGTATTGGGGCAGCAAGACTGCCGCCCCTGTTTTTCAGGAACTGGTGGAACGGCTGGTTGTGCTGATGGAAATTCCGCCAGACAGTGTGCGTTACCAACTGGTCGCCCAGGGTGGCGATCCGTTTAGGCGAGAATACTAGGAATTGGACAGATTAAGGTTATCGCGGTTAGGATTAGCATCACATTCCGGCCCCGAGCCAGGCTTTTGCAAAAGAGGGAGAAACTTTCGATGAGCGTTCAGAACCCATCTGAGCGTGGGGCAGCTAGTCCTCATGAGGCTCATATCCTCGTTGTGGAAGACAATGTACCGAACTTTGTCCTGATCGCCCGTTTGCTGGCCCACATGGGCGTCAACCACTGTGAATGGAAAACCAGTGGCTGGCAGGTCGTTCAGTTTGCCGACACGCTCCCCCGGCTCGACCTGATCCTGATGGATATTCGCCTGCCCTACGAGGACGGTTATCAGGCCCTCCGCAAAATCCGCAGCCACCCCCGCCTGCGCGATACACGAGTCGTCGCCGTCACTGCCGAAGCCAGTGAAGACGAAATGGGGCGTGCGCAAAAAGCTGGATTTGATGGATTCCTGGGCAAGCCTCTCGATCCTGACCGCTTTCCCGAACAGATCCGGCGCATCCTGAATGGCGATGCGGTCTGGGAATGGCGCTAGCGTTGCCATGACACCAGAACTCCCGTTCGCGCTCACCCTGGGGGCGATCACGTTTCTGCTGACCGCCATCTGGGGAGGGCCATTCGTCGAGATTTTGCGGCGGCTGCGCATCGGCAAGCAGATTTGCGCTGCCGGGCCGCAGTCTCATCTGGTCAAAGCCGGAACTCCGACGATGGGCGGCATCCTGATTCTGGTCCCGGTCGTCTTGATCACGCTGGGACTTAACCTCGCCCGGCTCGTCCAGGAAAGCCTCACCGGGTCGAGCATCCTGCTGCCGTTGTTTGTTCTGATCAGCTTTGGACTGTTGGGCGCGATTGACGATATTGAGGGGATTCGCGGCCTGCGCGAACGCGGCGAGGGCATCCGTGCCCGTACCAAATTTTCGGCACAGGGGTTGCTGGCCCTTGCCGTCGCCATCGTGATGGCTTTTGTCGGCGGCGGTGTGCAGAATGCCAACGGCGTTTATATCCCCCTCTATCCCGACTTTATCAAGCTTCCTGTCTGGGTCTGGATTCCGGTGGCGATGTTTATCATTGTTGCCGCGAGTAATGCCGTTAACTTCACCGATGGCCTGGACGGTCTGTCAGGAATCATCACGGCCAGTGCCTTTGCCGCCTATGGCGTGATCGCTCACCTGCAAGGGCAAACATTCCTCGTCCAGTTCTGCTTTATCATGGTTGGCGCGTGTTTCGGCTTTTTATGGTACAACGCCCACCCTGCCCAACTGTTCATGGGCGATGTCGGATCGCTGGCGCTCGGCGGCGCGCTGGGGATGGTCGCCCTCATGACCGGGCAGTGGCTCCTACTGCCAGTGATCGCCGTCATCCCAATGGCCGAAGTGATCAGCGTGATCATCCAAATCCTCTATGTCAAAATAACGCACGGCAGACGTTTTTTCCGTATGGCCCCCATCCACCATCATTTTGAACTGTCTGGCTGGAGCGAAACGCAGGTTGTACAGCGCTTCTGGCTGGTCGGCATCCTCGCCTCGATGCTCGGTGTGGCGCTGGCCCTGCTGCGCTAGCGATAGCCCCTGGAATATCAGGAGGGCGGGTAAACAGTCCCGCCCTCTTTTCATCTGAGTTTTGAGCCGAAAAATCGCTTAACTAAACCGGGCCACCGTGTACGCAACGGACAGCGAAATGGTGAGGATCGTCCAGACGACGGGCGGAATCACGGCTTTCCCCCAGCCTAACTTATTGACTGCTTTCATGGCAACAATGCTGAGGACAACTCCGTAAACCATCGCCGCCAGGGTAATGATATACAAAAAGGCATAGTCTCCTTCTGAAACGACTACACCTGCCGCGGGCAAAAAGAAAAAAGGAAAGAGAGGAGCAGAAAGCGCGGCATGAGTAACAACCAACTGGCGATAATTGCCCGTTCCGCCCAGCATCCTGGCAATAAACTGCTGGAACTTCGCCCCGGCGACAAGCACAGGAATTGACAGTAAACCAACAATGACGATTCCCAAAACCGTGCCGCAGTAAAACGCCCCACCAGAATTCATGCGCTCGCCTGGGCCGAGATCGGCTTTCGTTGCCTGGTACAGGATAATGAAATAAATCGCGACGGATACAAAGGTGCTTGCAAATATCCAGTTGAAGACACGGCGCGGCGTGAGCGTTGTATCGTTTGCCAATTCCTCGTAGGCTTTCACCTTCGGCTGTGTCAGCGCTTTGATGCAGGCCTGACTCCAACTGTGGCTTTGTGCTGGTGGTACATAGGGTGCAGATGCGGCAATAGGGCCTAAATCAGATGGCTGCGAAGTATTTTCAAGCATTGGTGTCCCCCCGGTTGTGAGATGTGCGCGAATAACAATCATTATTTTAGGGTATGTCAAATTACTTACAAGTGTCACTCGTAACCTCTAAGCCCCTTGACTCTCCCCTTGCGGAAAGGTGTAAACTCCGATCTGAATGACGATCCGATGGATCGCTCGCTTTTGCTTTTCTCCGCGGTGAAATCTGTTTTTCGCTTTTCTCTTGTACAGAAGCATCTCTACAACTCCTCCGCCAAAGATATTGTGCAGGGGGCCTCCCCTGGCAATAAAAAAATCTAGAAACCCACTGATGCAAGGAGAAGTCCCATGAAAAAGGCCCGCATCTTATCGAGAAAGCGCCGTAAAACCTCCCGCTTTAGCGGTGAGGATAGAAGGCGTGCCTTTTGTAATCGGAAAGAAAGATGAGGTAGGATAGGAAGGGTCTGCTTGCGTCCAGCGCACCCTACCGCCTGGACGTACCTCAGCAAGACGCAAGTTTCGGTGGGGGGTGCTGTTGGGAGGGCTGATGCTTACCCGGACTTTCAAGTATCGACTGCTGCCCACGGCGGCCCAGCGGAGTGCTTTGCTGCGCGCGTTGGACGCCTGTCGCTGGGTGTACAACACGACCCTGGAGGTACGCCGCGAGGCCTGGGAGATGAACCACGAAACCCTTAGCTGTTTTGATACCATCAACCTGATCCCGGGTTGGAAAACCGAACAACCCTTCCTCAACCACGCCTTTTCGCAAAGTCTGCAAGAGGCATGCAAGCGTGTTGACCTCGCTTTTCAAGCTTTCTTCCGCCGCGTCAAAGCGGGGGAGACGGCGGGCTACCCCCGTTTTAAGGGGCGCGGGTGGTACGACAGCGTCACCTATCCCCAGTATGGGAACGGCGTTCGGCTGGACGGCGAACGGCTCTTGCTGTCCAAAATCGGTCAGGTGCGGGTGAAAGTGCACCGTCCGGTTGAAGGAACCATTAAAACGGTCACCATCCGCCGCGATACGGTCGGCAACTGGTCTGCCTGCTTGTCGTGTGCCGTCGACAGCCGAACCGCTGCCGCTGGTCGATCACGTGGTGGGCATTGACCTCGGATTGAAGACGTTCGCCACCCTGTCGGACGGGGGTCAGATCAAGCGCCAGCGCTGGATGAAACAGGACGCGGCGGATATTGCCCGCTTGCAGCGCCAAAAAGAACGGTATGCCACCGACAGCCCGGCGCGACGCCGCGTCCTGCGCGCGCTCAATCATGCCTATCGCCGTGCGGCGAACAGACGAACGAACTTTGCTCATCAGGCGTCGCGCCAGTTGGTGGATGCCTATCAGGTGATGGTGTTTGAAGACCTGGACATCCAGGATATGCAGTCGGACAGGAAGCGAGTCATCAACCGCAATATTGCCGATGTGGCCTGGGCTCAATTCGTGCAGTTCTCCACGTACAAGGCTGAGAGCGCCGGGCGTGTTGTACTGCGTGTCAACCCCAGAGGCACGACGCAACTGTGTTCCGGCTGTGGCGCGACTGTTCCCAAAGCGTTGAGTGTGCGAATCCACGACTGTCCTCACTGCGGCCTGAGAATAGACCGCGATTTAAACGCTGCTTTAAATATTCTGGCTCGTGGACTAACGAGCCTTCGGCCCGGTCCGATAGAAGCCCCCGCCTTTAGGCGTGGGGAGTAGTCACAATCTCAAGAACGTCCGCCGTACGTGGATAGTAAGGAGTCCGTCTATGCAGCGGTACAACAGGCTTATCGTGAGCGCTGTTTGTTTGTGTGTTCTTGTCGCCGCCCTCTTATCGGTTTCTGCTGTGTCTATCGCCCAGAGCAATCCATCTCCGACGCCAACTGTGGCGGGACAGTCAGCGCCGCCCGGTTTGTCAGGGCTGCCTGGCTCCAGTGTTCGCGGCGAGTTGGCTGGCTCCGCCGCCGATCTGCGCATTGATGTGAATCCGCTGTTAGGGATCAATGTGGCGGCTCCGACCTATTCGCCCAGCTTTTACGAAAGTAATGTAGTTGCTGGTGGGGATACAGCCATCGACGCCGCTGGGAGCTGCCTGGGCGGCTATACAACCCCGCAGGCTACGCTGGGGCTGGTCTGGGTCGAAGATTCAGGTGCAGTCGATATTCAGTTTGTGCCAACCAAACAGCGTGGCAAGCCAGTCAGCCTGATGCTGTGGGACTTAATGAATGCCCAGTGGTGGTGTACGCCCACCGCCGCCGAGAATAATATGCTGTCCTTCTCCAATATGAGCAAAGGAGTTTATTTTATCTGGGTGGTGACGCAGGACGCGAACCCGGTAACGGGCATCATTAGCGTGGTTGGCCCGCCACCAGGAAACTAGCCTACGCGGGC
The DNA here is from genome assembly GCA_963753545.1 of uncultured Chloroflexia bacterium. Taxonomy (GTDB): domain Bacteria; phylum Chloroflexota; class Anaerolineae; order Aggregatilineales; family Aggregatilineaceae; genus CAVWCQ01. The sequence continues at coordinate 316,465 of CAVWCQ010000008.1, read as the reverse complement.
CGCCACTGGACCTGGACCAGTGTGCCGCCCCCCGGTTGGCTGGCAATCGTCAGCTTCGCGCCGATAGCCTCCGCCCGTTCCTGCATGATGCTAAGGCCAAGCCCGCCGGAGAACTTACCGACATCAAAACCCTGCCCATTGTCACGTACAGACAGCACAATACCGCCCGCCTCCTGCGACAGGAGGACCGTACAGGCGGCTGCCTGGCTGTGCTTGAGGATGTTATTGATGCTCTCCTGCGCAATCCGGTAGAGAGCAATGTGCACGTCGGGCGGCAGGCGGCAGGGTTCCCCTTCCACAACCAGAGTCGCTTCCATCAGCTTGCGGCCTCGCGAGGCATCCACCAGATAATTGAGCAGCGTTCCCAGGTCGGTATGTTCGATCGATTCCGGGCGCAGTTCAAACAGCAACGTCCGCATTTCAGCCATCGCCGCCCGGTTGAACACGACCACCTGTTTCAGCAGATCAAACGTGGTTTCCGGGTCACGCTCCCATTGGCGAGGAAGTGCCTCGGCAATCGTCGTCGAGGAGAACAGCACCTGGCTGACCGCGTCGTGCAAATCGCGCGCCAGCCGCTGCCGTTCGGCAGTAGCCGCCAGTTCTTTCGCCTGTTCGGTCAGGCGCGTTCGCTCCAGGGCCTGAGCGCAGTGATGAGCCAACGTCGTCATAAAACGGCGTTCTTCGTCATCAAAAGCACGGGGTTTCGTATAACTGAGGCCAATGCCGCCGATCACCCGTTCATTGACAATCAGCGGGAGCGCGGCCCACGCCTGGTGAACGGTATCCACCGGGCGGGTTTGATCCGGCGCATACTCTCCCTGGCGATCCGCCCACGATCCCAAAAAAACGGGGGCCTTGTTGCGAATCGCTGTCGCTAAGGGGGCCGATGCCGTGCGCACGTCAATCTGCTTCCAGGATTCAACCAATTCAGGCGAATAGCCCACGCTTTTCACCAATTCAAAGATGTAGGGATCACGGAGGATGAACACGCTGCCCGCCGCCGCGCCGATTGCCGAGAATCCCTGCGTGATAATGATCTCCGTCGCCTGGGTGGGAGTGATAGCCGCCGAAAGGGACGCGGCTACCGTCTCAAGCAGGCGCAGGTGCTTTTCGGTGCGCTTGCGCTCCGTGATATCGCTGAAGGAAACGGCGAGACCATCATTCAGCTTGACAGCCATATTGCGGAACCAGCCCTCGATGCCTTCCGAATCGTAATGCAGTTCAATATCGTGAGGTTCGCCTGTCTCGACGACGCGCACATAACGCTCAAAGAGATCACTCAACTCTTTGCTTCCCGGCAGCACCGCGAGCAGACACTGGTTGACGAGTTCTTCGGGCGGGTGGCGCAGAATATGCCCTGCCGCCGGATTGACGTAGACCCAGCAAAAGTCCACAATCGTTCCTCGCTCATCGCGCACACTTTCCAGCACGGTGAAGGCATCCAGCGAGAGTTCCTGCGCTGCCCGGAAGCGCGCCTCGCTCATACGGAGGGCCTCTGCCGCCAGTTTGCGGTCGGTGTCGGTCTTAAAGTAGACGGCGATGCCCTGCCGCTGCGGGTAAACCCGCACTTCGTACCAGTTGCGATAGGGGGGCACGTCAAAATAGGTATCAAACGTGACAAACTGGCGCTCACGAAGCGCCCAGGTATATTTTTCCTCGAAGATTGACCCGCGTGCCTCCGGGAAGGAATCAAACAGAGGGCGGCCAAGCACCTCATCGCGTTTTCGCCCTAAGATCAGCTCAGCGGCAGAATTGAAATAGGTCACCACCAGATCGTCATCCAGCGCAAAAAAACCATCACTGATGGTGTCCAGGATTTGAGCAGCCGGCTCAGATACATTGCGCGCAGTGGACATACACATGTTCCCAGTCAAGCACTAAAGAATCCCCCTCCTCTAGTATACCATTATGGACCGGGGTGATGCTCAAGTCCGATCACATTCCTCTGCTCGCCGGTCATCAGGGATTGTGCACGACCCCGCAGCGGCCCAATGGCGATATCGCAGGGCGGCACCATAAAATCGAACACAGTTGATGTGGTGCATAAGTGTGCGATAATTTTACGCTGAAACCTGACTCTGAACTGAAAGGCACAGTGTATGGGACTCATCCACTCTGACCCCAACCGCGTGATCACCGAACGGCTGGTCCTGATTCCCCTCTCGCTCGAACTGGTGAGCCTGCTGCAAAGCGATACGCGGCAGGCAGCGGCCCGGATGGGAGCGAACGTGCCGGAGGACTGGCTCTCGCCCGATCTGCGTGACTATCTGCCGCTCTACCGCCAGATCGTGGAAAAAGATCCGGAGGCGGCGGTCTGGGGTATCTGGACGATGGTCCGCCGCGAGGAGCCGCGCATTGTAGGCGACATCGGCTTTAAGGGCCGTCCTGACACCAGCGGCGCGGTTGATATTGGCTACGGGGTGCGCGCCGAACACGAGGGGAAAGGCTACGCCACTGAAGCAGCACGCGGCCTGATTGCCTGGGCCTTCACCCAGCCGAGCGTGAGGCGGGTGACTGCTGACTGTTTAGCCAGTAATGCCGCCTCGATCCGCGTGTTGGAAAAAGCGGGCATGCGCCGCCTGGGACTGCGCCCGGACGGGTTGATCGGCTGGGAACGGCCCCGCCCCGGACTGCCCGGCTCGATCACCCGGCTCAATCATGTTATGGTAACGATCCCGGTGGGCGCGGAAGCGGAAGCCCGCCGTTTTTACAGCGAGGTGCTCGGCTTGCTGGAAATCCCCAAACCGGACTCTCTCGGCGGGCGCGGCGGATTCTGGCTGGCGGTGGGCGATCAGCAGGTACATGTTGGCGTCGAGGATGGCATCAATCGCGCGGCGACCCGAGCGCATTTCGCCTATCAGGTCACCGATCTGGCGGCGTGGCGAAAATGGCTGGATCAACACAGCGTGCCGATGTTGGAGTCGATTCCGATTCCCGGCTTTGATCGCCTGGAATGCCGCGACCCGTTCGGCAACCGGATCGAGTTGATTCAGCCGTTGGGGTAAAAAAGACGGGCTGCAAAATTCAACTAGACGGTTTTTTTGATCATTTAGGCTCGATTTTTGTTGTATTTGCGGGCCTTTCATAAACATCTTAATAGAAATCCCGGAACCGAGTCAGCCGAAGAAATTGGCTAGTTGATCACTTCTTGACCATTTCTTCTCGTGGCGATCCTCGGCATACTATTTTTTGAGGGGTCTCCCTAACCATTTCTTAACCTACGCCCTGACCCTCAAAAGAAAAGCAGAGAAAGGATACAGTGATCACAATACTATTTTAGCACGGATGTTCTAAGAGCACAAGACCCTCTAACTGACTTCGAACCTAACTCTGCCGCCAGTCCATCTTCATCCCGGCGATCCACAACGATCCGGCCAGCACCGCCGCCAACACGATCAGATCGATGCCCAGCGGAATCCGATCCGGCATGCCGAGCAGCGTCTGGCGCAGGGCAGACGCGGCATAGGTCGCCGGGGAAATCAGACTGATCTGCTCGACAGGTCCCGGCAGGCGATCCGGCGGGACGAGCACCGGGCCGAAGCCGACCAGCAGGAAAGTGAGCAGCGTGCTGACCGCCCCGACCTCTTCCGGCGTGCGCATCACCAGCCCGATAATCGCCCCGACCGCGCTGAGGGCCATTCCGGTCAGGGGAATCACCAGCAGGATCAGCGGGCTGATGTGCAGATCGAGGTGCAGGATCAGAGCGCCGAGGATGAGACTCAACGATCGTGGATGGCAGAGCCAGAACCAGAAAAGCGAACACGGTGGCGATGATCAGAGTCACGCGGTAAATGGGCAGCGTGGCGAAAAAATCCATACGTCCGACAATGCGCATATAGGAAAAATGCCCCGCCACATTATTCAGCGTGCCGAACAACAGCGACATGACGAGATTGCCGGACAGGATGTAAGCCAGCGTCTCGGTGTCACTGTGGGCAACAAACGCGCTCAGGCCGAGAGTAGTCAGCACGGGCGCGACAACTGCCGTGATCAACATTCCCCGCCACGACCAGCGCCAGTTGGCAAGCTGGATCAGCGTCAGGTTCAATAGTTGGACGGCAAACGGTTGGTGGTGGCGGTTCATCGTGTTTCGGCTCCCGGTTCAGCCAGCGAGAGAACCAAATCTTCCAGCGTAGCGGTGCTCAGGGTAAAGTCCTCAACGGTGCTGGTCCCGTTCAGCGCGTTCAGGTACAGCGGCGCGTCGGCCCGGTTGATCAAAAGCTGCCAGCGCCCTGGCGCGACGGTGCGTGGCGCGGCACCCTCCGGCAAGGTGGGCGGGCTGCCCGGCGGAAACACAATTTCCAGGCGAAGCTGCTTGTTCAATTCGGCTTTGAGTGCTCCCGGACGTCCCAGCGCGATCAGCCGCCCGGCGCGCATAATTCCGACCCGCCCAATCGCCCGTTCCGCTTCGATGACGTTGTGCGTTACCAGGATAATCGTGATGCCGCGCTGCTGGTTGGCCTGCCGTACCACATCCCAGACGAGGCGGCGGTGCTGCGGATCGAGATCGTTGGTCGGTTCGTCGAGCAGCAGCACAGACGGAGAGGCCGCCATCGTCGCCGCCAGCAGAGCCAGCCGCCGCTGACCGCCGCTGATGCGCGGAGCCATGCGATCCCGCACGGTGCCCAGGTCGAGTAGATCGAGCAGGCGATCCCGTTCGGCGCGGGCATCCTGCCGGGACAATCCGCGTAAATGTGCCGTAAAATAGAGCGTTTCGCCCACCGTGAGGTTGTTGAGAGCCATACCGTTTTGGGGCATATAGCCGATTTGCCCCGGCGAATAGAGGGGTGAAGCCGTTAGTTCCTGTCCAAACAGGCGGATCGTACCGCTCGTTGGGGCCAGCAGATTCGCCAACTGCCGTACCAGCGTCGTTTTGCCTGCGCCGTTATCCCCCAGCAGGCCGAAGATTTCGCCCTCTTCGACCGTCAGATTGATCCCGTCGTTCGCCGGAACAGCCGCCTTTGGATATATCTTGGTCAGGTTTACGACCTCGTAGACGGACATAAATGCCTTCCTGGTTCGGAAAACAAGAACACAAAATATCACCGCAAAAGTAAAACAATGAAAGTAATGCAATTTTGTGAGATGAATGAGCGTTGCGGATCGCGGGCAGGCCCTCATCCCGGCTGAACGGAAAAGCATGTTCAGCCACCCTTCCCCCACAGCTTGCTTGCTTCGCAGCCGCGGGGGAAGGGGAAAACACTGTTCATTGCACGACTTTCGATGATCTACAAAGAACGCAAAGAGCGCAAAGAAATCAAGAGAAAAGCAATCACTCTGAGAAAGAAATAAACGTTGTGGGTCGCGGGCGACACCTCACCCCGTCTCAGCAAAAACGGCTGAGACTCCCCTCTCCAGTCTGCGCTGGAGAGGGGTAGGATACCGATTCTGTGGACCAGTCTGAGTATAGCGGCGGTTGGCGAGTTGGGGCGCGGCTGTCAGGCAGACGCCCGGTGATCGTTGTGCTGGGGCCGGACAGCCATCCCGACCACGACGCTGCACAGACCCAACAGCAGCGCGCTCATGGGGCGCGAACGCACGTGGATCGGCGGCGATGTCACGGGGTCATCATCGTAGGCAAAGGAGCTGGTCAGATGTTCCAGCCCTGTACCGTCGGGACGGATGCGCAGAATATTGGAATGGCTGTTGCCGTTCTGGTAGGCACGGAAGATCAGCCACTTGCTGTCGGGCGACCACGTTAAATCCTCAAAGGCATTGCCGACTGCAAGGCTGGTCACGCGCTGCAAATCGCTGCCGTCGGTCCGCATGATATGCACATCGAAGATATATTCGCGGAAAGACAGAAAAGCGATCCACTGCCCATCCGGCGACCATGCGGGGCGATATAATCCTTGCAGAGAGAGCGGTTCCGGCGTCAGGTTCTGCACCGTGCCGCCGCTGGCTGGCATCCGGTAGAAAGACGCTTTTTTGTCGGCATAGCCCGTGAAGGATATCCACTGGCTGTCGGGCGACCACCCCACTGAGAGAGTCGCTGCGCTGGAATTGACATCGGTGAGATGCTGCAAGCCGCTGCCATCCACGCGCACCCGGTAGAGATCGGCTTTCAAGTCCTGCTTATCGGGCGAGAACAGGGCGATCCATTCGCCATCGGGGGACCAGAAATAGGATTGTTCGTTGACCAGGGGAATGCTGGCAATAAAGTCGATCTGGCTGCCATCGGGCCGCATGCGGTAAAGGCGGTACACGCCGCCCCGGTAGGCGCTGAAGACAATCCAATCGCCGCGTGGAGACCATTCCAGCGAGCGGGCGGGCCGCGCCGATAAATCCGCAATCGTGCGTTCGGAACCGTTATCCGTATCGATAACGTACACTTCAAAGCTGTTGCGGTGGCGCAGTTGGTAGGCGATTCGTTTGCTGTCGGGGGACCAGGTGGGCATGGTGACAATGCCCTGATGCTGGGTCATGGTGCGTACCGCGGAGCCATCGGTGCGCATCTGGTACAGATTGGTGCTGTTACCGTCACGGTCCGATTCGAACAGAATCCACGATGAGGGAGCTACGGGATAAATACGATGCCACAGGTAGACCGTGCTGCTGAAGAGGATAATCAGCAGTCCAAAGACGACAAAAGCGACCCGAATCAAAAAACGCATGAGTCAACGCTCCTGGACTTCTTTGCTCCCTCCCCTCAATTAACAGTTTTTTATAATATATATGTGGAATATAGCAGTGTTGCGGAACTTGCCCCCAAAACTAGTTTGACGCTAAAGCTTTTCTTGCAGTACAATAACCACATGAACAATCCAATAGCTCTCCGCTTTGACGGTTGCATGGCAACCAATATTGAACAGGCTTATCGTCACCTGGAACAGGTTTATGAAAGCCTGATCATTCCCCTGGGCCTGAGCCTGCTGGAGTGGTACGCCCTGCGTGCCCTGTACGCGGATGATGGCATCTCGGCCTCCGAACTGGCCCTCGCCGTCTGCCGCCACCCATCCTCCATGACCGCCCTGCTGGATCGGATGGAAGAAAAAGGGCTTCTGCGCCGCCAGATGGACCCCAATGATCGCCGCAGCGTGCGCATTTTTCTCAGCGAGGGAGGCCGTGTCCTTCAGCCCCAGGTGCAGGAGGTCGCGGATCGCCTCAACTACCTCACCGAAGACATGGTCACAGCAGAGCAGATGGAAGCCTTCCATTATGTGCTCAGCGTGCTGCAAAACATTCAGGTTCCTTCCTGATTCTCCCGCCGTTGGAAAACCTTGAGGATTTCCCTCGTGAATGAGTCCTATTTACTATTTCCAGGGGAGTTCCCCTTCACACCCCAATACCATTCCAACCGCTCATCCTTATGCGTATTTCGCACTTTAGGGAGGCACGAGTGGATTTTATGCGTTGACGTCGTTCCGCCGTTATATGCGCCTCTATACCCTGCACCACGTCGAGCGTCTGTCCGATCTCATACTGGTGCGGATTCGCATCGAGACGCTGCGTTACAGCTTCGCTCCATTGGGCAGCATGCCGCTCGATGCCGCCTATGCGGATGATCCGCGTGAAGCGGTGGCGATGGTGCGTGGTATGGTGCTGCCCCGCCTGGAATTGCTGCTCGATGCGCCTGATCCGTTCCGCCAGTTAGGGCTGCTCGATGAACAGGACGCACGCTGGCGGCAGTATGCAGCGGCACGCAGTTTGCCCGCCGATCCGGTGCGCGTGCCGATGATCATCCCGCCGTCTGTACCCCTCAGACCCAGTCTGCCCGCCCGCAGCAAAACATCGGAACGGATCGCCCGCGCCCAGCAGATTCTGGAATTGATGCAAACGGCGGCGAGCACCGCCTCCACGCTGGCCGCTGTCTGGCAGAACTGGCAGATCGGGCGGGAACGGCGCGGCATGCTGCAAGCCGAGCGAACACTGCTGCACAACGCGATCCAGGCGCAGCTTGCCGGACAGGGCAGCGCCCTCGACGGAGCGCTTAATCCTGACTTCGTGCGCGGCTATCTGGCGGATCATGGCTCCGATCAGGCGGATCAGATCGTGTTTGGGGATGAATAAAAAATTATTCACCGCAAAGAACGCAAAGAAAAACAAGAGAGAGGGGCGATGTCAGCCCGTTGTCAGGTTGGTGGCGGAACAGCCGTATCCGGTTCCTGCGTATACTATACTGAAGAAATGTGCTTTTTTAACTGGAAAGGTGGTCAGCCGTGCCTGAAATCATTTTAGTCATTGCTGTTGTTGTCGTCGTTCTCCTGCTGTCTGGCCTGCGCATGGTCATGGAATATGAACGGGCCGTCGTCTTCTTCCTGGGCCGCTTCCGCCGGATCAGTGGCCCAGGCATGTTCTGGATCGTTCCTCTCGGCTTTGAGCGGATGCGCAAGATCGATATCCGTACCTCGACCGTCAGTGTCGAGCCGCAGGAAACGATCACCAAGGACAGCGTGACGATCCGCGTCAACGCCGTGCTGTGGTTCCGTGTGGTTAATCCGCAGAAGGCTGTGATCGCCGTCGCGGATTACCGCTCCGCCGTCTATCAGGTCGCGCTCACGACGCTGCGCAACATCATCGGCCAGCACGATCTGGACGAAGCGCTGCGCGAGCGGGATAAGATCAACGACATGCTGAAGAAGATCGTGGACAACTCAACGGAAGCCTGGGGCATTGAAGTGCAGGCCGTTGAGATGAAGGACGTGGAAATTCCCGAATCGATGCAGCGCGCGATGGCCCGCGAAGCCGAAGCGATGCGTGAACGCCGCGCCCGCATCATCAAGGCTGATGCTGAACTTGAGTCGTCCGTGAAACTGTCGGAAGCCTCCAAGCTGATCGTACAGAATCCCGCCGCATTGGAACTGCGCCGCATGCAGATGATCTCCGAAGTCGGCGCGGAACACAACACGACAACCATCATCATGATGCCGTCCGACTTTGTGACGCTGGCGAAGTCGGTTGGGGACTATCTGGGCGAACGCACCGGTAATGGACATACCAAGTAGCTACCTTTGTCGAATAGTTGGGGGCGCAGCAGTGCGCCCCTTTTCATTTCAGTCCGCCGACGATCTGCGGCAGGCATATTATGATGCGATGGTCACGCTGGATGATCAGGCGCGGCGGATGTGCTACTGGTGCTGAGAGCAGCAGCGGCAAAAGAACAAGAAAATTTCACCGCGGAGAGCGCAAAGAGCGCGGAGAAAAGCAGAGAGAGAATGAATGGAAGAAAACGGTGTTGGTCGTCCCGCCGCCGTGGATTAAAATCCAGGGCTATTGAGGGAAAAAAGTCCACTGAAGTGGACTCCTGAGGCCCTCTTCTCCGCAATCTGGGATACAAAATGCTGTTTCTGTAGGAAACGTATAGGCGTTTTACCCCCTTTACCCCTTCCCCTGTATAGTCTCCCACATGGACGAGACACGAGTTTTGATCATCGCGGATGATCCGCTGGCGCGGGCAGGACTGGCCTCCATCCTGGCGAACCGAACCGGCTGCACGGTTGTCGGGCAGATCGCCGGGGATGGCGATATCGGCGCGGCGCTGGATGTCTATCGCCCCGATGTGCTGCTGTGGGATATCGGCTGGGAAGGCGAAGCGGCTCCCCGACTGGCTGGGCGATCTGGGCGAGGGCGGGCCGAAGGTCGTGGCCCTGCTCCCCGACGCGGACAGTGCGGGCGAACTCTGGACGGCGGGCGCGCGGGGATTGCTTCTGCGCAGCAGCGGCCCGGATCGACTCGTCGCCGCGATTCGTGCCGCCGCCGAAGGGCTGATCACGCTCGACCCGGCCCTGTCCAGCGCGCTGCCTTCGGCCTCTCCTGCCGTCCCGGTGGAGGAATTGACGCACCGCGAATCCGAGGTACTGCATCTGCTGGCGGAAGGGCTGACGAACAAGGCGATTGCCCGCCGCCTGGATATCAGCGATCACACCGTGAAATTCCACATCAACGCCATCCTGAGCAAGCTGCACGCCCAGAGCCGCACCGAAGCCGTCGTGATCGGGCTGCGGCTGGGGCTGATATCGCTTTAAGACGGGAGACAGCGTTCTATGATCAATCAAGGTGATATCTACTGGATCACAGTAGAAGAAACGGGATTCCCCATCCCATGTGGTGATTCAGGAAAACGTGATCAATCACAGCCGGATCACAACCGTCGTGGTTTGCGCGCTGACGACTAATCTCAAACGGGCAAGCCTGCCGGGTAACGTTTTGCTCGACGCCGGGGAAGGCAATTTACCTAAACAGAGTGTCGTAGAAGTCTCCAAGGTATCCACCGTCAATAAATCGCAGTTGGGCGACTACATCGGGACACTGACTGAACAACGCATCAAGCAGATATTGGCGGGGATGCAGTTTCTGCAACGGTCATTTTTCGCAGACAGTTAACCTAGCCATTCTTCCAGGATATCGCTCCCCAAACAGGCGATCCAGCCTCCGCCCTCTTCCCCTATGATCAAAATATAAAACTGTTGGTGGAGGAGAATCCCAAAATGGCTGATGTATTGCAATCCTTATCGAATGATCTGGCGGCGGCAGTGGAGCGGATCGGCCCCAGTGTCGTGCGCATTGAAGGGCGGCGGCGTCTGCCCGCTACCGGGATCGTCTGGTCCGCGGACGGGCTGATCGTCACGGCGCACCATGTGGTCACGCGAGACGAGAATATCCACGTGGGACTGTCCACCGGGCAGACCGTCCCGGCGGCGCTGGTCGGGCGCGATCCCAGCACGGATATCGCCCTGCTGCGCGCCGATCTGAGCGGGCTGCCTGTGCCCACCTGGGCGGAAGCCGATTCGCTGAAGATCGGGCAGTTGGTGCTGGCGCTGGGACGCCCCGGCGAAACCGTCCAGGCGACTCTCGGCGTGATCAGCGCCCTGGCCCCCGAATGGCGCACCCCGGCGGGCGGCGCAGTGGATCGCTACGTGAACACCGATATCGTGATGTATCCCGGCTTTTCCGGCGGGCCGCTCGTTGGCGCATCCGGCGCGGTGCTGGGACTGAACACATCGGCTCTGCTGCGCGAAGCGAGTGTCGCCCTGCCCACGCCTACCCTGCGGCGGGTGATCGAAACGCTGGCGGCTCATGGACGCGTCCGGCGCGGTTACCTGGGCATCGGGACGCAGCCCGTCCGCCTGCCCGATGCGCTGGCGGCGAAGGTTGAACAGGAAACGGGCCTGATGCTCGTCTCGGTGGAATCGGATAGTCCGGCGGAGCGCGGCGGCTTGATGATGGGCGACGTGATCATCGGGCTGGATGGTCAGGCCGTGCGCCACATGGACGATCTGCTGGGCGGACTGTCCGGGGATCGGATCGGCAAGGCGCTGCCCGTGCGCGTCGTGCGCGGCGGCGAAATCAAAGACCTGAAAGTGACGGTGGGAGAGCGCGAATAATGGCCGATCTCAGCACGCAACTGGATGGCGATCTGGCGTGGGTGGTGGAACGGGCGCGCTGTGCGCTCGTCCAGATCGGCAACGGTGACGGCAGCTTCGGCGCGGGCACGATCTGGCATGCCAACGGGCTGATCCTGACCAATGCCCATGTCATCGCGGAGCGTTCAGCCCGACATGCCCCGCACGTGACTCTGCCGGATGGGCGACATCTGCCCGCGACGGTGCTGGCCCAGGATCGGAACATCGATCTGGCGGCGCTGTCGGTCGAAGCCGATTCCCTGCCGACAATTGAACTGGGCCGATCCGAACGGCTGCGCCCCGGCGAATGGGTGCTGGCGGTGGGACATCCCTGGGGTGTGTTAGGCGCGGTGACGGGCGGCGTGGTTGTGGGCTCAGGTCCCAATCTGGTTGGGTTGGCCCCCACCGCTCACGATTGGATCGCGGTAAGCCTGCGCATGCGCCCCGGACATTCCGGCGGGCCGCTGGTCGATACGGCGGGGCGGCTGGTCGGGATCAACACGATGATCAGCGGGCCGAATCTGGGATTCGCCGTGCCCGTTCATGTGGCGAAGCGTTTCCTGAAGGACGCTCTGCACGCGTAAAAACAAATCTCACCGCAAAGAGCGCGGAGAAAAACAAGAAAATGACAGTAATCAGGGGCGGGTTAGCAAACCCGCCCTACTCTATGACACCTTCGCTTTGCGGCTGTGGGATCGAGGTATGATCAGCAGAGGATAGGGATCGCCGCCCATACAGGACTAAAAATCCCGCCGCCGACAGCGCGCAGAAGACCATGCCGCCGAACCACGTCGCCGCCGGAGCAATCGTATCACTGAGCACCCCGCCCATCACCGGGCCGATCCCCTGCGCCACGCGGAACGACAGGCTGAAGACGCCCATATAGCGAGCGCGCATATCCGGCGGGGCCATGTTCGCCACCAATGCCGTCGCCGTGGGAATCAGCAGCATCTCGCCGCAGGTGAAGATCACCATGCCGAGCAGAAACGTCGGAAAACTCCGGCTGAGCGCAAACACAAACATCCCCAGCGTATAGAGCAGCCCACCCCCGGCCATGACCGGCAGTGCCGCGTGCTGAGTCGATTTGCGCGTGAAGCCGTACTGGAAGATCACGACCATCGCCGCGTTTGTGCCGATGATCAGACCGAAGCGATCCTCGGAGATCGAATAATTTTCCTTGACATAGACGCCCAGCAGCACAAACACCATCGAACTGGCGATCTGCGACAGGATGTACAGCCCCCAGATGCGCATAAATTTCTGATCGCGCAGCATGAAGCGGTAGCCGGACTGTTCCTTGACCGTCTGGTGTGTGCCGTCCCGCGCCAGAGTCTCGCGCACGATGCGAAAGACGAAGATCGCCAGGATAAACTGCGTCGATGCTGCCGCCGCGTAGGAGAGCGTGTAGCCGATGCTGACCAGCAGTCCGCCGAGGGCCGGGCCGAGCACGATCCCAAAGTTATCGCCCATCCGCAGCAGGGCATAGACTCCGGCGCGCCGTTCGAGCGGCACGAGGTCCGCGACCATCGCATACGATCCGACGCGGAACGCGGTGTTCACCATGCCATAGGCGGGCAGCAGGATCGCCCAGTGCCAGAGTTCGGTGGCGCGGCTCATCGCCAGCAGGACGAGTCCGCTGCAAATCAGCCCGGCGATCATCGGCTTACGACGTCCAAAACGATCCATCAGCGGGCCGATCACGGTGGTCGCGCCGAATCCGGCGATGCTTTGCAGCGTGAACAGCAGCGTGACCGTCGTCAGTGCCACGTCTGTCCGTTCGCGGATGGTGATCGTCAGGAAGGGCCAGACCATACTCTGACCGATGCTGCCCGTGAGCGTACCCCAGAACAGCAGCCAGAGTTGGGTCGGATAGTGCGGAATGCGGCGATAGAACACAGTTTTTTCCCTGAGTCGGCAGCGACAGAAAAGACGGTTCACCGCAAAGGGCGCAAAGAACGCAAAGAAAAACAAGATATTTTTCTACGTTCTCGTGGTGAAGTCTGTTTTTATGGCGCTCTATTGGCGCTCAGGACGGGTAAAAACGCAAGGGACCAAGTAGAGCCAAAGAGTTATCAATCCTCTTCTGCTTCAATGTCTGAGTCAGTAATTCGATTCGCAAATGTGGCAACCTTCATAATGAATTCTCTTTGAGGATCATAAAAGCGGTAGCCAATATCTTCCAGTTCTACATCTAAAGAGTGGGTTTTCATATTGTCTAGCAAGGCTAGGAAAAGCTTTACAACTCCGGCCTCATCGTAAACAAATTCATCATCTCCCCAACAGGTAAATTCCCGAAGGTAAGTTTCAAGGCCCTGCAAGCTCGCAATATCCTGAATTTTCATGTTATTGCCCTCTTATCAGAACAAACTCAACTGCTCACCTGCATCCTCGCCGCCGTGCTGCTCATCATCCTCCCCCGGACTGCCCGCCGTGATGTGCGCCGTGCGCGTCGTCTCCGGCAGGCGGTAGCGCGTCGCACAGCGCAGCACGATCTCGCGGGCCGTGTCCAGTGTCGCCCGGTGGCCCACCGATACGTAGATCGGGCTGACATTCGTCCGCGTGCGCAGCGCGACTCCAATCGTCTCGCCCCGGTGGATCAGCGGCTGCCATGCGCCTTTTTCCGGCGGCAGGATGTCAAATTTGCCTGTCAGCAGTGACTTCGCGCAGCCAATCGTCGGCATATCGATGAACAGCCCGACATGCGAGGCGATCCCGATCCGGCGCGGGTGGGCGATCCCCTGCCCGTCAAACATGAACACATCGGGCACAATCTGCAAGTGGCGCATGGCGTCCAGGATCACCGCGCCCTCTCGAAAAGACAGCAGGCCGGGAATATAGGGGAAGGTCGTGGGGCGTTCGGCGCGCGCCGCCTCGACCAGATCGAGTTCCGGGTAGCGCAGCACGACGACCGCCGCCCGGCTGATATCGTCCTTCACGCTGACATCGACGCCGCCCACCAGCCGGATTCCGTCCAGATCGAGCGGCTGATCGGTGATCACCTGCCCGGCGAGTTCTTTTTGCAGCCGGATCGCTTCGTCCGGTGCGACGTCCCAGCGGTGCAGTTCCCGAATGGTGATCGGCATGGTCGGCTGTCCTTTCATCGTTACTTCCTGCGCTGATCGTAGCCATCCCTACCACGCCGCCGCAAATCTCCGCCTGGGAGGTGAGAATTTCAATCGCTGATCTCGGCGTCAGCGTCCTGGCAGATTTTCTTGAGAACATCGACTATCTTCTCAACTTGCCCTTCTGGAATAGGCCGTTCACTGCTCAGGTCTTTCAAGCATCCGCTGAGCTGATCGAGAGTCCAAACAGGGGCCGATGGATTGTCAGGCACAACCGTAGATTTTGGATTGGCCCAAATGATCACAGGCGTGATCCATTGTTTAATCTGATGGGTTGAGAGGAGTTGTCCCAACTCCGCCGCATTGCGCTTGGCTTGGCGGGTTGGACTTTTGCGGACAGAATACCATTTTGAATTGCTGCGCTTTTCCCAGCGCTCACCTACATTCCGGTATTCGCCGCTGTAGGCTTTGACCTCAAAGTTCCACATGCCACATGGCCCGACAAGAACCAAATCAAGATCGCCTATGCGCCGCCCCGGCAGTTCCAGGTTGCGAAACAACCACCACCGCCCATCGAGAACGCTGTACATCACATTGAGAACACGCTCTTCGCCTAACTGCCCCTTGCGAAGGAGCCGCATCTGCTTATCATAGGGCTTCACCATGCAGATCAGCTACTATTGCCAGTTATTCGGATCACCACATAGCCAATCACAAGATATATAATCACAGGCAATCACTAGAGCAATAATACCCCCCGGCTGCTGGTTATAGCGCCAATGTTCGCGCAAATTGTCTGGACGAGTTACCCCATAAAGCCATCGCCAAACGCAGATAGAAGGCGAGCGCGACCAAAATTCCTGTAACCAGCCCTCCCATCGAGCTAGCTTAAGCTGGCGTCTTTCGGCATAACTCCGACGCTCTGTAGATACCACATTGAGCGGCCCAGGGGCATTTTCAGGAGCAACTTGTGCTTCTGATAGAGCGTTGAGCAAAATCGTTCGGGCTGCTTCCCGCACCCGCTTATCATAAGCTCTCTGGACGGCGAATCCCATATCGCGAAGGGAAAGCACTCCTTTGTCCAGCAGGGAGCCGATTGGTTGCCCCTTCACTTCGTTAAAAGGCCAGATCACCGAACGAGCTTCATCCAATGACATTTTTGGCAATACTTTCGTTGCGTGTCTATCCATAAATAACGGTCCAATCTGAGAATAAACTTATTGATCTGAGTGGATGATAGTCGAAGATGGCTATACTGCAACCTGTCGTTATGGAGCTTGGAAAGGGCTATTTCATACTTTCTCTTGCCTTTCCTCTGCGCTCTCCGCGCTCTTTGCGGTAAAATTGTTTTTTGTCTTTCACCAGGAGGAACCTACATGAACCGAACCTACCATATCCGACTCGCCACGCCCGCCGATGTCCCGCACCTGCCGGAGATCGAACGCCGCGCCGCCCGCATTTTCGTGGACCACGGCTTCTCGGATGACGATATCCTGCATGTGCTATCCGTTGAGGAGCACGCCGAAGCGCAGCGGATCGGGCAGTTATGGGTCGCCGCCGATCTGAGCGACTCCCCTATTGCCTTCATCAAGGTATCGCTGCTGGATGTTGGCGCGCATATTGACGAATTAGACGTTGATCCCGATTATCACCGCCAGGGGATCGGCGCGGCGCTGATTGAAACCGTGTGTTCGTGGGCTAAATCCAGCGGAAAAGGGGCCGTCACCCTGACCACCGAGCGCGATATCCCCTGGAACGCGCCCTATTATGCGCGGCTCGGTTTTCGGATCGTCCCGCCGGGCGAGCAGAGTCCCGGTCTGCGCGCTGTGTTTGCCTTGGAAGCCAGTCATGCCCCATCGGCGGCAACCCGCGTCGCCATGATGCGCGAGCTCTAGGGCTGGGCTATAGCCATACGCCCCTACTCAGCACTCATCGTCGGGGCTGCTCAACAGATCGTCCATGATCGCCCACTCGACCCACTCATCGTCGGGATCATCCACCAATCCGAGCGGCGACTGGTACGGCGGCTCCTCGTCCAGAGAACTGGAATATACCGGGTGGCGTTTATTCTTTTTCGGCGTGGATGCGGATCGAAGCGCCCACATCCACACGAGGATCAGAATCACCCCCGCCAGCATCATGATCAGAAACGTTAACATTAGCCTGCTCCACCAGGACCGCGCCACCCCATTTTAACGCAAAACCGCCCCTTAGCAGCAGGGGCGGTTTGATCGCCAAAAAAGGCTGGGCTTGACAACCGCCTGAGCCGTGTTATACTGGGAACAGATTATGAACGAACGTTCATTTTTTTATCCTAACGAAATGAACGAGCGTTCGTACACCTTCAGGAGCGCGCAAATGAACGACTCGCTGTCCAAAGGCGATCAGGCACGGCAGGACATTCTGGAAGCGGCGATGCGGCTGTTCGTCAGCCAGGGCTATAACGGCACGAGTATGCGCGCCATTGCCCACGAAGCGGGAAACCGCGCCGTCGCCGGAATCTACAATCACTTTGCCACCAAGCAGGCCATTTTTGAGGCGTTGATCGAGGAGTACAACCCCTACCAGGAAATCGTCCAGGCGTTAGCATCGGGGCACGGCGCTACCGCGCCGGAATACATGCACAGCGTCCTGATCAACGTCATGGTGATGATGACCCAGCACTACGAATTTTTGCAGTTGGTGCAGATCGACCTGCGGGAGTTTGAAGGGCGCACCGTCGCCCCTGTGCTCCGCGATCATGTGCTGCCCCAGATATTCCCCCTGGTGGAGCGGCTCAAGTCGCTGCCCGGCCTCAAACCGGTGGAGGAATTTGTGTTGATGCGGTTGTTCGCCAGCCTGGTCATCGGCTTCATTACGACCGAGCGGCTGGTTGAAACAGATACGCTCCCCATCTTCGCGCTGCTCTCGCGGGAGGAATGGGCCAGCCGCATCGCCAACGCTGTGATTTATGGCATCGCCGCGCCGGATGCGGACCACCCATGATTGAGTGGTACAGGCAAAACGCGGTATGAAGGGGATAACGTCAAATCAGAAAGAAGGGTAGCATGTCCTACGCTGTTGAACTTCAAGACGTTCACAAACATTTCGGCAGCATCCACGCGCTGCGCGGGCTGTCGCTGCAAATCGAAAAGGGGATCACGTATGGGCTGCTTGGCCCCAACGGAGCCGGGAAGACAACCGCGATCCGTGTCATTATGGGCCTGGTCAAACCGGATCAGGGGTCGGTGCGCGTGCTGGACTCCGCCCCGAATCCGGTCGCAGAGGGAAGCCTGGCGCGCGTTGGTTATATGACGCAGTCTATCGCCATGTACGAAGATCTGACCGTTTATCAGAATGTGCAGTTCTTCGCCTGCATGTCCGGCCTGCGCGACAACCAGAAAGCCGCCATAAACGAGGCCATCCAACTGGTTGATCTGTCGGAACGCTCCCACAGCCGCATCCGCGAACTATCGGGCGGGTTGCAGCGCCGCGCTTCGCTGGCCTGCGCCCTGGTTCACCATCCCGAAGTCGTGATGCTGGATGAACCCACCGTGGGCGTCGATCCACAGCTTCGCGTCCAGTTTTGGGAGCACTTCCACCGCCTGAACGAGCAGGGCGTGACGCTGATCGTGTCCAGCCATGTCATGGACGAGGCTGAACGCTGTGATCGTCTTGGCTTTATCCGCGATGGCGTGCTGCTTGCCGAAGGGTCCGCCAAAGAACTGCTGACGCGCGCCGGAACATCCACTCTCGAAGAAGCCTTTTTGCTCTACGCTGATCGCAGCGCCCACGCTGAACTTAGCGTCAAGCAGTGATGGAGGAGCCAACCATGTCTTTCTATCGAATCCTGATGCTTGCCCGCCGTGTGATCCAGCAAATGCTGGCGGATCGCCGTTCGCTCATCCTGATCTTTGTTGTCCCGCTGATCGTGATCAGCCTCGCCGGGGTGCTCGTCCGCGTCAAACCGGGCGCGATGCATGTTGCTGTCGTGATGGAAGACGAAGGCGCAACCCTGCCCACAGGTGGCGATCTGGTATTGGGCCAGAACTTAGCCACCAGCCTGGGCAACCTGGGCGAACAGATGGATATCGCTACCATGAGCATGGACAAAGCGCAGCAAAAGATGAAAAACGGCGACCTCGATGCCATCATCCGGCTGCCGCAGAATTTCACCGCGAACTTCATGGAGAACCGCGAACTGCATTTCGACGTGCAATACGAAGGCTCTAACCCCAAGGTCTCGATCCTGCTGGAAAATCTGCTCAAACATGCCGCCGATCAGGCCGCAGCCAGCACCGTCGGGGTGAGCGGCCCGCTAGCCGGAGTCAGTACCTCGAACCGCGCCGGAAGTGTTCCCACCGTCCAACTCAACGCGAGCTATCGCTACGGCGGCAAGGAATTTGACGCGCTGGATTTTCTCGCCCCGGCGCTCATCGGGCTGTTTGCCTTCATGTTCATCTTCATTCTCACGAGCGTCAGCTTCTTGCGCGAACGCACGGCGGGCACCTTGGAACGGTTGGTTGCCTCTCCGATCCGCAAGGTCGAGATCATCGTCGGTTACATGCTCGGCTTCCTGCTGTTCGCGCTGATCCAGGCGCTGATTGTCCTGCTCTACACAGTCCTCGGCCTGCATATTCACTATAACGGTAATCTGCTGGTCGTCTTTGTCGTCGAAGCGCTGCTGGCTCTCATGGCCGTCAACCTGGGGATATTTGCCAGCACATTCGCCCGCAATGAGTTCCAGGTTGTGCAGTTTATTCCGCTGGTGGTGGTCTCGCAGATATTTCTTTCGGGCGCGCTGTGGTCCATCAAGGATATGCCCGGCTGGTTGCAGCCTATCGCCTGGGTGATGCCCCTCACCCACGCCAACTATGCCCTGCGCGATGTGATGATCAAGAATTACAGCCTGATCGATATCGGCGGGCATGTGCTGGTCCTGCTTGCTTATGTCGTCGCCCTGATCTGGATCGCCTCCCAGACGATCCGCCGTCAGGTCGCCGGGTAAAATGAGTTGATCTCAACAACAAAGAGCCAGCGCCACGAGCGCTGGTTCTTTTATTCACAGCTTCAAATGCTCAGGATGATGCCGCTACACCCACTCCGGCTTGATATGAACCGCCGACAGCCAGTTCTCGGCACGGCGGCAAATACACTCATCGTGAAATTTATACCAGCGCGCACGCTCTCCCGGGTAACCCGCCAGGGCATTCTTGAAGCGGCGGAAGGCCCCCTGCCCCTGGCTGGCAACCTCCAACTGTAGACGCAGGTTGTCGTTCGATATCGTCTCGATAAAAGACACCATATCCTGATAAACGCACCAGGACTCCGTTTGAGGAATTTCCAGATAACGCGTCTCCCCGCCAAACTCGACCTGAGCGGCCTCGCGCAGGAGGGGCCGTTCCCAATCCCGGCAGTCGGCCCGTTGAATTGCCTCGAAGACCATCTCTAACGAGAGAACATCCCCCAACGTTCGCAGAATCGTCTCAAGTTGAGCGCGCGTGGTTTCGCCAACCATCAGCACGTGGCCCGTTTCGATGTCGAGATAATGATGCAAATCCTGAATATGAGTGTCTAGTACGAATTTGAGCTCTTCGAAAATAATCGGCAGTTTGCGGCCTGATTCCATCGCCACCCCCACATCTGGAATTCAGATAACTCTTCTTGAAATTTGTACAGCTATTATACTCTATATTTCTAGTTGTCCAATCTACGAGGAATGTGCAGCTACACCCACTCTGGCACGGAGTTCCATCTATCAAAGCCCTGCCTGGTTCAACTCGTCTTGCAAGGCGCGCAGACGCTTAAACTCATCGCGAAGCCGCTCAATCAGATCAAACCATGCGTCTTCTTCGTCCAGTTCCAGGTACAGATCGCGCACAATGGACAAATAGGTCGCCGCCTGAGCATAGGATTCGCGATGGCGGTGGTCAATTTCCCGCCGGGCATGGCTGATATACACGGGGATGGCTTTTTTGGGGCGCGCCTCGCGTGATCGTTCAGCGACCTCCAGATTCCAGCATGGGCACTCCCATCCAGGCGGGATGAGGCGTTAAGTTTACTTTGTCCAACGTTCTCCACGCGGCGTCCCAATCCCGATCATGCAAATAGACACGCGTCAGCGTCTCAAACTGTTTTTTCTGTTCAAGCTGGTGAATGATCGTGGGCCGTACCGTCTCCCACGTGCCAACCGCTTCGGCAGCTTTTTTGAGCTCAATATACTCGGCTTCGGTTGGATTTTGTTCCATCATCTTCAGGCGCAGATCAAACAGGCGCGCTGCGGTCGTGGCGATCCGCATAACGCCCTGCAAGCCAGGAAGCCAGGTTATAGTCGAACTTGCTCTTTAAAGTCTCTTGTCCCAGCCGCACCGCCGCGTCATCCTGCCCGGCAGCCGCCAGCGTATAGGCCACTTGCAGCCGCTCGAAGGGCGTGGTGAGTTCTTCCTCGGCAACGGCAATCGCTTCGTCAAATCGATTGAGTTGCAGCAGCTTGTCAAACAGCAGGGAAAACAACTCCTGATCGCGCAGCCGCTGTAAGGTCACTTCCGGATCGACGTTATCGATCAGATCGAGGTCCATCAGGAGGTTTTCATAGGCCACCGCGTCCCATCGATCAAACGATGCCGTCGCCCTGTGCTGCTCCGCCTGGATGCGCTTACGAAGAGGGGCAACATCGCTTTGTTTGGCATATTTGATCAGCGCTTCAGGCATCACCGCATCGCCTAGCCCCTGGCCGCCCATCTTCACGTCCCAGGTATAGGCATCAATCAAACAATTGAGGACGGCTCGGCGCTCTGAATCATCGTCGCGTATTTCAGGCTGATCCAGACATTTAGCCAACTTCTGCAAAACATCATCCATCGCCGTGATGAACTCGCCCTCGTCATCGCCCAGAGAGTCGCTGCCATTCAGACACTCATCAACAATCGCGCTGTAGATCGCGCGGGCGCTCCGCCAATCGCCCGCGCTGGCAAACCGTTCGGCGGCAGCAGATATTGAAAAAATCGCTGAATCCACCGACGATTCGCCCCATTCGTCATAACTGTACCGATCAATAGCCTGCCGCAGTTCGCGCCGGAACGCTTCGGTATCGACAGGGGCTTCGCCAGCAGCGCCGGGTACGGGTCTATCGACGAGAGTCTGCAAATCGGGGTAGCGCAGGATCATCTGCCGAATCAGATCGACCAACTGCTCTTTGCTGCGCTCCATCAGCATCTCCGGCAAGGGAGGGCGCTCAACGAATGACTCCGGCTGGTGCACATAGGCCAGCAGAACCGCGACGATGTGCTTGCAGTAGCCGCCCCAGTTATATGGACAGGTGCAGGTCGCTGATATCACATCCGTCTGATCCAGCAATACGACATGAATCCGGTACGGCTGGAATTGAGAACCCTGGACCTGCCCTTCCAGTTCATTCCCGCGCCGAATCGTGCCGGAAACGGCCCCTTTATCGTAGTAACTCTTCCCACGCGCAAAGCTCTGCGTCGTG
Source organism: uncultured Chloroflexia bacterium (assembly GCA_963753545.1). GTDB lineage: Bacteria > Chloroflexota > Anaerolineae > Aggregatilineales > Aggregatilineaceae > CAVWCQ01. Next base: position 294,593 of record CAVWCQ010000008.1, on the reverse strand, counting down.
GTGCCGCTGCGAATGTCGTCCTCGGTCATCGCAACTCGCCTCTTTATCGTTCACCGTTCACCAACCTTACTCATATTTTATCCCGATTGCGAGTTGCCCAACACGCGGCTCCCTTTTATCGCGAAAGCGCCGTAAAACGTCCAGCTTTAGCGGTGAGGATAGAAGGCGTGCCTTTTGTAATCGGAAAGAAAGATGAGGTAGGATAGGAAGGGTATGCTTGCGTCCAGCGCACCCTACCGCCTGGGCGTACCTCAGCAAGACGCAAGTTTCGGTGGGGGGTGCTGTTGGGAGGGCTGATGCTTACCCGGACCTTCAAGTATCGACTGCTGCCCACAGCGGCGCAGCGGAGTGCGTTGCTGCGCGCGTTGGACGCCTGTCGCTGGGTGTACAACACAACCCTGGAGGTTCGCCGCGAGGCCTGGGAGATGAACGGTGAAACCCTCACGCGCTTCGATACGATTAAGCTGATACCGGGTTGGAAAACCGAACAACCCTTCCTCAACCACGCCTTTTCGCAAAGTCTGCAAGACGCATGCAAGCGTGTTGACCTCGCTTTTCAAGCTTTCTTCCGCCGCGTCAAAGCGGGGGAGACGCCGGGCTACCCCCGTTTTAAGGGGCGTGGGTGGTACGACAGCGTCACCTATCCCCAGTATGGGAACGGCGTTCGGCTGGACGGCGAACGGCTCTTGCTGTCCAAAATCGGTCAGGTGCGGGTGAAAGTGCACCGTCCGGTTGAAGGAACCATTAAAACGGTCACCATCCGCCGCGATACGGTCGGCAACTGGTCCGCCTGCTTGTCGTGTGCCGTCGCAGCCGAACCGCTGCCGCTGGTCGATCACGTGGTGGGCATTGACCTCGGATTGAAGACGTTCGCCACCCTGTCGGACGGTGGAAAAATCAAGCGCCAGCGGTGGATGAAACAGGACGCGGCTGATATTGCCCGCTTGCAGCGCCAAAAAGAACGGTATGCCACCGACAGCCCGGCGCGACGCCGCGTCCTGCGCGCGCTCAATCATGCCTATCGCCGTGCGGCGAACAGACGAACGAACTTTGCTCATCAAGTGTCGCGCCAGTTGGTGGATGCCTATCAGGTGATGGTTTTTGAAGACCTGGACCTTGTGGAGATGCAGTCTCAGGGCAAGCGGGTCCTCAACCGGAATATGGCCGATGTGGCCTGGGCTCAATTCGTGCAGTTCGTCACGTACAAGGCTGCGAGTGCCGGGCGTGTCGTGCTGCGCGTGAACCCTAGAGGCACCACCCAACTGTGTTCCGGCTGTGGCGCGATTGTTCCCAAAGACTTGACTGTGCGTCTTCACGACTGTCCTCACTGCGGCCTGAGAATCGACCGCGATTTGAATGCTGCCTTAAATATTCTGGCTCGTGGACTAACGAGCCTTCGGCCTGGTCCGATAGAAGCCCCCGCCTTTAGGCGTGGGGAGTAGTCACACTCGTTATCGGTACACACAACCAAAGGGAAACACGGATGGAAACGCTGATTCTAATCCTGGTCGCAGTTGGTGGTCTGGGCGCATTCGTGATCGGAACCATCCTGCTGCTGATCTATTTTCGCGGTGGGCGCGACAAATCCGGCGCGGAACAGGGGCCTGTCATCTATGGCAACCTCGTCCAATGCCCGCACTGTGGTTATATGAACCCTGTGGAGAGCGCAGCCTGTCTGAACTGCCGCCAGCCGCTGCCCAGGGTGCGCGGTTATGCCCAGGCTCCAACCTACGCCCCGCCGGATTTTAACTATGGTCCACCCGTTGTACCCCCTATCGGGCCGCCCGCTGCTCGCGCTCCCATCCAGCCGCCCGTACCTGTCCAGGCGACTGCTCCGGCCCCCGCCCCCGCGTCTGCGTCCGGCAGCAGTCCCGCCATGCCGCCCTTCCCGTTCCCTCCCGCCTCACAGGCAGGGACCGTCCTGCCGAATGCCTGGTTAGAAGGCGTCAGCGGGGCGATATCAGGGCAGCGGATCATGCTCACCCAGCCGGATATGCTCGTTGGGCGCTCAACAGTGTGTGATATCCAGGTTTACGATCCAAAGGTATCCCGCCGCCACTTCCTCATTCGCTTCGGCAATGGTGCGTTTTTTGTGCAGGATCAGCAGAGTTCACGCGGGACGCGCATCAACGGCCAGCGCGTTATGGCCCAGCGCCTTCAGGATGGCGATCTGATTGAGGTGGGCGATACGGGGATGACCTTCCACATCCAGAGCTAGAGGGAAAGGCGGGCCCGTGTGAACCCGCCCTCATTTTTCCTACCCCATTACCGCCAATACCACCACCGCTACGGCAATTCGATACCAGCCGAACGGCTTCAGCGTGTGTGTGCCCAGCAGGCGGATAAACGAGCGGATGGCAAACCACGCCGAGATCATCGCCACCACGAATCCGATGCCGAAGATCAGGATATCCGACGTTTGCAGCACATCGAGACTTTTCAGCAGGTCGTAACCTGCCGCCGCGCACAGGGCCGGGACCGCCGCCAGGAACGAATACTCGGCAGCCGTTTTGCGCTCCACGCCGAGAATCATCGCGCCGACAATCGTGGCAGCAGCCCGCGACACACCGGGCCACAGCGCCAGGCACTGGAACAGGCCGATCCCCAGGGCGATCTGCCATGTGATCGAGTCCAGCCCGCTGATCCGCGAACGCGGCAGGCGTGGCTCGATCAACAGAATGGCGACGCCGCCGACGCCCAGGCCAATCGCAACAGTTGTCGGGCTGAACAGTTCGCTCTTGATAAAGTCGTGCCCCACGAAGCCTAAAGCCAGCGCGGGGATGGAAGTTATGGCGAGCAGCAGCAGCCCGTGCAGCCCATTGAGGCCCTGATCCGCATCAAAACTCAGCCGGGTAGGGATCAAGCGCACAAATCGCTGCCAGTAGAGGAACACAACCGCCAGGATCGCACCAAGCTGGATGAAAATCTCGAACGTTGAGGCGCGGTCCCCTTCAAATCCGATGATACGTCCGGCGATAATCAGGTGTCCGGTGGAGGAGATGGGGAGAAATTCGGTGATTCCTTCAACAAGGCCCAGGATAATCGCGGCTAACCAGTCAGGCATAGGAGTCATCTCCAGACGAGGAGAAATACAAGAACCTATGCGCCATTATAACAGGGCCTATAGGAAGGGGGATATCCTCTGTTTGATGCAGCGTGTTCTTTGCGGTTTTTGCGCCCAGGTTCAAACCTGGGTTTACGCTATTTTCATCCCGTTGTTGTGCCGCGCCCAGCGGCATGGCTAGCTCCGCAGTGAAATATCTTGTCTCTCGTTCTGCCCTTGCTTTTCTCCGCGCTCTCTGCGCTCTCCGCGGTGAAATTTGCTCTTTATTTTACTGCACCGGGCCGAAACTGAGCAGCGGCTGAGCCACCCACCCGACGCGCCCATCCGTGAAGCGCACCTGCCACCACCAGTGCCCATCGGAAGCAATCGGCCCGGAGATGATCAGCGCGGATTCGCCCAGTGCCACAGCGTCAGTTTCCACGCCTTGCAAACTGGCATCGGCGCGCAGTTGGAAATCAGTCTGCATGTAGACCGTGGTCACGCCCAGCACCCAGGCTTCGACCGGGTACAGGGTCGCTGTGGGCTGGAACGGCGGCGTGATAGTCGGTGTGCCGGGGATCAGCGTCGCGGTGGGCGTTGCTGTGGCGATAGGAGCGCGGGTTGGCGTAGCAACGGAAGGCGAAATATCCTCCGGCTGTTGGTCGGGTGGCAGAGCATTGCCGCTGACATCAATCGCCAGCACACGCTGGTGCAAACTCGGACCATTCACCCACCGGAACGGCTCGTTGCCCTGGTTGTTGATGACATGATACCAGGGGCCGTTGCGCGCCTCGCTGTTGACATCATCCACCAGATAATTCGTTCCGGCTTCCAGCGGATCGGAGGAAACACCGTTCACGTCCGGCGACTCAAACGCTGGGACCGGATCGCCCTCTTGCAGGCGGAACCACGTTCCTTTTTCCATCTGCGGGCCGCTGGGCGGAGCGGGACTTAACGTGAGCAGCGCAGCCGCAGCCGCATTGGCCGCCTCGGTCAGATCAAAAGCATCCTTGGTTGCCATCATCGCCGCCTGAGCCGTTCCCGCTGTCGCCGTCAGTTGAGCGGGGGATGGGCCGCTGGTAGCCGTGATCGTCGCCGTCGCCTTGTCCCGCGTGAGTCCTTTATTGCCGCCCATATTGACGACAATGAGCATGATGGTCACAAACAACATCAGCAGCACGCCCATTCCGATCATCGTCAGGATGGCGTTGCCACGCAGCAGGTGCCACAGTTCCGCCAGCGCATTATTGGGCACCGCGGGGCGCTCCTGCTGGACAGGCGGCGTCTTGGCCGGCTGGTGCAGAATCGTATAGCCCTCGGTCACGCTCTGAAAATCATCCAGCGGCGGGATAGGAGGCGCAGCAGGACGGGTGCTCTCTTCTTCGTGCAGCCGCAGCACGATCACCGAAATGTTGTCGCCGCCGCCCATCTCGTTCGCCTTGTCGATCAGCGCTTTGACGGCACGCTGCGGGCTGCTGGTGGCGACGGTGCGCTCGATGTCGGCTGGTTCAAGGTAGCGGGTCAGGCCATCGCTGCACAGCACAATATGGTCGCCGCTGCGCACCATCCCGCTGATGATATCGACCTTGACCGATGGCATGCTGCCCAGGGCGCGCACGAGTTTTCGCCCGGCGGGATCGCCTTCCGCGATGGGAACCCCGGCCACGCGGCTCATCGTCTCCAGGTTGTGATCGAGCGTCAGTTTGCGCGGATTTGCATCGCGCATCAGGTACGCCGGGCTGTCACCCACCGACCCGACTGTCAGTTCCCGGCCCCGGATCACCGCCACCACGACGGTAGTCGCCATGATGTGCGGCTTATCCGCGCCCTGTCCTTCCGCGAAAATGACGTTATTCGCTTCGGCAATCGCCCGCGCCAGCCGTTCGCCGGGTTCGCCCTCTTCCTGCTCAAAGTAGCTGCTGATGATCGTGCTGACCGCGTATTGGCTCGCCAGGTCTCCGCCCGTTAATCCGCCCACTCCATCAGCCAGGACAAAAATCTGGCCCAGGCGGGCTAATACCTCTGGATCAGTTGGCGTCAGGTGTCCGATGGCGTCCTGGTTTTGTTTGCGTTTGCGCCCCGTATCGGTACCCATCGCCACGCTGACGTCCAGCGAAATGGCAGGTGACTGGCTCATCATGACCTCAGTCTATCAGCACTTTAAAGACAAACAGCGTATCGCCCAGGCGAATCTCGTCGTTTTCGACCAGCGGAGTTGCCCCGCGAATTTCTTGCCCGTTGATGTAGACCGGGTTGGTGGTCCCAAACGGCCACAGGTGAAACACAGGCGGCCCATCCGGCGCATCGGCGCGCGGCTCGACCGTCAGCCGGGCATGCTGGCGTGACAGGCGCGGATCATCCCACCGCACTTCGCCTTCCCGCCCAATAATCTGGTTAGCACGAACAGGCAGCACCACGCCGCGCTGTTCGGCAGGTTTTTTGACAACTAACCAGGCCAGCAAAGGCGTATGGTCTACGCCGTTCGCTTCTGGTTCTTCCACCGGAATCCGGCGCGGCAGCATTTCGGTCAGATTGCCACCCGCCGCGCTTTGCGGTGCGCTTTGCGGCGCGTTCTGCGGCGCGTTCTGCGGCACTTCCGGCTCAACCGTCTGCCGCACAAATCCACCGCTTTCTGGTACAGCTTCCACAGCCGCAGCCGCCGGATTGGCAGGTCCAGCCGCCGGAACCGCTGCTTCGAACGGCGGGCCAAACGTGCGCCGCTGCTCCCGATCCATCACACAATAAGGACATTCCTGGTAAGGCGGATCAAACGGACCATGTAGTGCGCAAAAACCGCCACCCTGAGACATAACGCTCACAATCACCTTCTCCAACACATTTCACCCATCGAATTGTATCACGACCCGCGTAAAAGCGAGAAGCGTCCAAAGCAGTAAGTGTCTATCCGTAAATTCGTTTTTGTAGGGGCGCTGCTTGCCGCGCCCGACAATTTACGGATAGGTTGTAAGCCTGCTCACTGCGACGTCCACTATACCACAGCCCCGCGCAGGGTGTCGGGCGGGAGTCCTACGTCTGCGCGGCGGTCGTGATACAATCTCCGTTGCTCAATCATGATCGAGGGATCAAAAGATGCTGATCGTACTTGGCGTAATTGTCGTTGTCCTTATTTTGTCGGTCATCGCTGCCTGGATCGGTCTCCATATCAAACCGGGTGCTTTCCCCGCCTATACCGCGCCCGGTGCTCCCCTGCAAGCCGTCCCCCTGCCGGATCATCTGCCCGCTCCTGTCGCCCGCTATTATCAGGCAGCGCTGGGCAGCACGATCCCGGTCATCGAGACGGCGGTGCTCTCTGGCTCGGCTGAACTGCGCCTGGGGCTGACTTTTCCGTCACGCTACCGCTTTGTCCACGAGGCCGGGCGGAACTACCGCCACTATCTCGAAACAACCGCCTTCACGCGGCCCCTCATGCGCGTCAACGAATTTTACCTGGATGGAAAAAGCCGCATGGAACTCCCTTTTGGGATCAGCGAAGACGAGCCAAAGATCAATCAGGCCGCCAATCTTGGCCTGTGGGGAGAAGCCATATCCTTCCCGTCGATCTACCTGACCGATCCGCGCGTCCGCTGGGAAGCCATCGATGACACCCACGCCCGCCTGATCGTTCCTTTCGGGGATACTGAAGACTCGTTCACCGTCACCTTCGATCCAACCAGCGGCTTGCCCACGACCCTGGAAGCCAAACGTTACAAAGACATCAAGAGTGAGAAAATCCGCTGGACGATCAGGATCACCGGATGGGGCGTCTACAATGGGATGAAACTGCCCAGCGTTACATCCCTGACCTGGGAAGGCGATTCCGCGCCCTGGGCCGTCTTCCACCTCGACGAAATCGTTCTGAATGCGGATGTTCACGGCTATATTCGCCAGCACGGGGTGTAGACTATAGGGCGCAAGCTCGACGGGTCATGCGCCCTATCTAACGTTGTCCACGAGGATTGTATGGCTCAAACTGTACGAATTCACGCCCATCCAGAATCAATTATTAGTGCCCTGACATTTAGCCCTGATGGCCGGTTTCTCGCATCCAGCGGAGATAATCGTTCGGTTCAGCTATGGGATGCAACCACAGGGGAGGAGCGAGGCACTTTGCAGCCAAGCTCTGACAGCGCTTATGGGGCCGACAGTCTGGCATTTAGTCCAGACGGGGTACTGCTTGCGGGCAGGCAGTTTAGCCATGCGAATACCCTGTCCGTCTGGAATGTAACTGGACAGACGACAGTCTTCCAAAAAACGGTTCAAGGTGAATTAAATGCAGTATTCAGTCCAGACGGCAATTATCTCGCGTGTGTTGACCATACGCTCTCCCTGTTGAATCCAACAACGGGTATGCTTGAAAAGGAACTTTTGGGGCATCCTCATCCGGAATGGATTTTGAATCTCTGTTGGCATTCAAACGGACAGTATTTGGCATCGGGGGATGAAGATATGGGTTCGAGTATCCGTGTCTGGGACGTCAATGCAGGACAGCAACGGGGCTTTTTTCTATCTACAAGAGAGGGGTACGCTCAGAATATTGAATGTCTGTCTTTCTCTTTGGAGGATAGCGTGGTGTTTGTCAATGACAGTTTACAGCCACAAATATGGCCTTGGCAGTCAGGCGGCAAACCCTATCCAATCCCTCACGGTCTTCAACTCCCAGTCCAGTATCCGACAGTCCTAAGCAGTGATGGACGGTATGCAGCATGTATCGATCAAGATGATTACTATCTGCTTCATATCGTAGATTTAGTTTCAGGACAGCATGCCATCATGGATAGTCCTCATGGGCATGATGAAGTAGTAAGTCGTGTTGTGTTTAGCCCCAATAATAAGCAAATCGCAACAGGTGATTTTGAAGGTGTTATTTGTATTTGGACACTTCCATCTCTCTAACAAACAGGCAATCGCACCCCCTGCGCCCCCTTTTGCGTAGTATGATACAGGGTGAATGTTCGCCCGGATCGGAAAGGATCGCTGTACGATGGTTGACTCCTCCTTCATGGATACGCACCTGGACCAACTGGGGCAGATTATCGGCTTTGGGCCAGAAGATATCGCCGCGAACCGCCAGGGCAAATTGACCACGCGCCAGATCTGGCGGCTGCGGGTCGATCAGCGCCGGCAGACATGGCCGAGTCTGGTCGCCTGGGCCGTGCTGGGCGCGCTGGTCGGGACGTTAGCCCTCATGAACCTGGATAGCGCGCTCGTCTGGCTGGCTCCCCTGCTGGTGATCGCCGCCCTCGCCGTCTATTTCGCCGCCGATCTGCGCACCATGCAGCGCGATCTGGAAGGGGAGCGCGTTAAATCGGTGATTCTGGATGTGGATGACCTGCCCGAAGTCCTGCACCGTCTGAGCATCATTGAGTTCGAGGTAAGCGGCATCTGGTTCACCGCCAACCGCAAGCTGGAATCAACCTGGAAAGCGCACCATCGCTACCGCCTCTATTATGTGCCGGAAGTCATCTCCTTTCCTTACGGCGGCTTGAAGATGAAACTGCACGAAACCAACTATCGCATGGGCGGGGCGCACCGCATTTTGAGTTTGGAGCCAACCGGACAGGCGGCTCCCGGAAAGGCCAAACACCGATGAATCCGGCCTGGAACCGCTATCCCGCAAACGAACCCGACTATGAGGACGACGACGCGTACGAACCCGACGATTCGCTAGCTATCCGCCGGACTATCCGCCGGACGTTCGGCCCGATGATCCCCATCTGGTCCGGCTGGGCGCGCTGCTCAACTTCGCTCCGAATGATCTGGAGGCCAACCGGCGCGGCATGGTGACCGACGCTCAGGTTGATCTGCTGTGGCAGGATATGCGCTCTGGATTTTGGGTCGCGATCACCTTGTTTAGCGTGCTGGCTTTTCTTATGGGATTTATTGGCGCGTTTGCGATTGGCACGCTGCCCGGTCTGCTGCCCTCGATCAGTTTCATGGTGCTGGCCCTGATCAGTGCGGTGATCATGCGCACTGAACAGGACAGGCTGCCCCATGCCCGCGTCGTCTCAACGGATATCAAGTTGGGCCGTTTCGCTGCGACACTCCGCCAGTGGGGGATCACAGGCAAGTACCACGGTAAGGCGGTATTTAATCTACCCAAGGGGAAAAAGCTGTCCGCGGACGATTCGCTGAACAAGCTGCTGCAAGCGAACCGCGAATATCGAGCCTACTACGCGCCACTGCGTTTCGCCTGGGGTGGCTATCGCATGCTGAGCATCGAGCCGCTCGGCCAGGCCCCCGCCGATCCGATCACGTGGTACGAAAAATCCAAGCGCGACAAGAAGAAAAAACGGTTCTAAACGAACGAGGGGACAAACACTTGGACAGTTTGCTGCTCTACGCCGGATCGCTGCTGATTATCGTCTGGGGCGCGGCCCATATCTTCCCCACCAGGAATGTGGTCGCCGGGTTCGGGGACCTATCCCTGGACAACCGCCGCCTCCTGACTATGGAATGGGTAGCCGAAGGAATGGTCCTGATCTTTATTGGCCTGCTTGTGCTGATGATGGTTGCCACTCAGGGGCCGGATGGTTCCGCAGAACAGCTTGTGTACCGTCTGGCAGCCGCCATGCTGCTGATCATGGCCGCATGGACAGCCGTCACCGGGGCGCGGACATCCATCCTGCCCATCAAAATCTGCCCGGTCATCAAAACGACGGTGGCCTTGTTCTTTTTCGCCGCGACTCTCTAGCCTGGTTCACGGCACGAACGCGACCCACACCACGAAACTCAGTTCTTTGCCATGATAGCTCCCGGTGATCTCCCAGCAGCCCGGCGTTGGGAAGTCCACACCGATCAGCATAAACGATCCATAGGTCTGCTCGAAACCGTTGGTCGCCCGTGATACGACTGGCGGATCGGAAGGGCCATCCAGCCGCCTGAGACTGGCATACAGCTCTGGCTCTAGCTCGTCGGTCCATACATATCCTTCCCGCCCCCAGAACACCTTTTGTGTATAGTTGTGGGCCTGCACATACCAGATGCCATTGGTGGGGAGCGCGACCCATAGATCGGCGCTGCCATACCAGAAAACGCCTTGCGGCGTGGATTGGTATCCGGGCGGCATAAACGCCGGGACAGGTGGGCGCGTCACCGCACAGGAATCGAGTACGGCGGCGGCCCGGTCGAACGGCAGGTGGAAATCGCAGCCAGACAGCAGCAGGACGATGATCAAGATCGGTAGAAAACGGTGCATAGGTGCCTCCTTTTGTTGATCTTACACCGCTGCGCGAGAATTCGTTCCATTTTTCAATTGATCTGATTCTGCACGCTTTGTTGTGAAGCAGCTCCTTGCGTTCTTTGCGGTGATGTTTACTTTTTTTTATGTTCATAAAGAGCCTCCCTTTTTCACTGGCGAATTTCGTACAAAAAATAATTCAAGGCGTGTTATCATTAGGGGGCAATCAGCCGCGGTCATTTGAGTACAAAAGAGATTTACTGGAATGTCTGATAACCGTACACCTGCCTTGATTTCCCTTGGAGAGTTTGGAGAACGTGCCCGCCCGATGCGCGGCGAACTGCACGAAGCAGCGCTTATCATCGGGTTAGGACAGGTCGGCCTGCAAGCGGTCGCCCGCGTTCACGACATGCTCGCCGCGACGGTGACTCGCCGTGATATCCAGACCAATGTCCGGCTGCTGGCGATTGCCCGCCGCCGCTCCATCCGCGAGGAAGCGATCCTCCCCCGCGAAGAAAAACTGCTGCTGACCTACGATCCGGTTTCGTGGGGAGATGTGCCGGGCCGCTATGCCTATTTGGGTGTTGCCCAGTGGTGGCCTCATTCGCCGCGCGCCCGCGAAATGCTGGACGATCCCTGGCAGGTCCGCGCCACCAGCCGCCTGATGCTTTATGACAACGCGGCGCTGCTCAGCGAAGCGCTCTACAAATTGACGGGCTGGCTGCACGAAGTCGGCACCGGGCGCGATATCAAGATGACCCGCCACATCTATGTGCTGGGATCGCTGGCCGAAGCGGAAGGCAGCGGCATGGTCTTCGATATTGTCACCCGGCTGCGGGCGCTCTGCCGCCAGGAACCGACCTCGATCATGGGCGTTTTTGCCATGCGCGCTCTGTCGAATGCCGCCGATCCCGAAAAGATCGCGGAGATGGCGAACGCCTATGCCACCCTGCGCGAGATCGATGCCTATACGCTGCGCCCGGATCTGTATCCCTCCACCCTGCCAGTGATCGGCCACACCCTGTCGAAATCGGAGCCGCGCCGCGCCCTGGATATGATCTTCCTGTCCGACGACGCCGCCCAGCCATCCGTCGAACCGCCTGAAACCGCGCTGGCTGAACTGGTGACCACCTGGATCACCGCCAGTCTGCTCCCTGCCGAAAATGCGCCGCCCCTGCCCGCGCCAATCTCCACCGAAAAAGACCGGGATCGCTTCAGCGGTTATACGACGTTCGGCGTGGCGAAGCTGGCCCTGCCCACGCGCACGGCGATGGAATTAGCCGCCGTTGGTGTGGCTCAGTCGGCCCTGAACACCCTGAAATCAACCCATGCCAACACGCCGACCAGCGTCTGGGCTGCTCAAACGGCGAATGCTTTGCGCGGCCTCCTCTTTGGCAGCGATATCCTGCGCATCCCCAATGTCGGGAATCGGATGCGCGAATGGACCTACGAACTGAGCGCGGCAGGGCTGATCCGCAAACTGGACACGCGCAGCGCGAAGGGTGAAGTCGCGCGGATGGTCGATCTCGTGGGATCGGAGTGGCGGCGGTTGGAACGGGAATCGGCTAGCGTCACGTCCGAACCCGGCACGACAAGCGCCGTGCCCGATACGCTGCGCGCCCGCATTGATGCCGCCCTGAAAGTCGAGATGGACGAGGCATGCAGCGGGCTGGCGACGGCTCCCGTCGATATGGCCTACGCCAAGGGATTGGGCCTCGTCTGGACCCTGAGCGCCCTGGATGATCTCGACGCCATGCTCCGCTCGGGTATGGGCGAATTCGAGCACAATCTGGCCGAAGCGCAGGCCGCCCAGCAGGTTACCCGCCAGGCTCTGTTAAATTCATCCTCCCAGTATGATATGAAGGCCGGGGCGCGCTTCGCCAATGCCCGTAAACAGGTCGTCGCTGAACTGGACGACCGTGCTCAGAATGCGCTCAATGCGGTGGCGGAAGTCATTCTCGCCCAGGCGCGCATGGATCCTGGCGCTCCCTGCACGAACTGGTCGATCTGCTGCGCGATCAGGTGCGTGAGACTCTGCCGCAGGTGGAACAGAGCATTGCCGCCCTGCGCGACTTTGAAACAACCTACCGCCGCGCGATGGAGGAAATGGTCAACCAGCCGCCTCGCTTCCCGGTAGGCGTGCTGCTCTCCGATTCGTGGTACCAGGCCGGGACGCGTGAACTCTCCAGTCTGAGTCAGGTTCATCCGCGTGACCTGCTCTGCCAGATTTTCCGGGCCTGGGCACCGCCGCCCGACCTGCCCGCCGAACGCCGCCTGAGCCGTTTCCTGACCGATATTCGCGACTCAACCCGCCGCGCGCTGGTCAGTTCCTTCAAATTCGCGGATCTTTACGCCTTCCTGGAGCAGAATAAAAACTATGGTCAGGCAATCGCCGCCCTGCCCGGCGCGGCCAGCCCGGCCCTGATTCCAACGTCCGACGAGAAGCATCCCTTCCCGACACCCTACGAAATCATCCGCGAGGAGCCGCGCGCCTTCAGCGTAATCGGGCAGCCCGCCAAGGCTCTCATACGCGGTTATATCCCCTCGCCCGATCCCGACGAGATTATGGTGATGCGCATTTTGCACGGCATGATGGCCGAGGCCATCCCCGCCCTGCGCGAGGGATACCGCCGCGCTTACGACCGGGCTGGGGCTGAGGGCATGACCCTGCACATCGACCGCCGCTGGGACTCAACGATGGCCGATCTGGTACATACCAGCGCCCGCCGCGAAATCTCCCAGATCTGGGAAGCGCTGCTGGTCGCCCTGGCGAAACAACCGGATGCCATCGCCGTCCCAATGCTGTCTCTGGCCCGTTCGCTGGGTGTCGCTCTCGATGTGATCGAGAGTGCCATCATCCCCGGCACGCCGCCCGATATCACGCTGGCCGTCTATAAACTGCGCCCCTTCCGCCTCAAACTGCCGCCGCCCACCTGCGCCGTGCTGTTTTGCCATTCGACCCGCTCCATCGAAGAACTGGGCGAAGACATCTTCCGTGTCATCACGCCCCTGCCGTTGGAGGAACAGTTCGCCTTTGTCGTGAATGTGGCCGGGCGTCGCGATATCGATCAGGTGGTCGAGCCGCTGCGCCGCGTCAATTATACGGTGCTGGTGCTGGACGAAGCCGATGTCAAGCATCTGATCAGCGCCCGCCTGCCTACCCGTGCTCTTGGCGATCTGGTTCTGAACAAAGTCAGTCTGACCACCGTCTCGCCCTTTTATACACGCGGCCCGGTCCCGGAGCACATGTTCTTTGGCCGCGAACGGGAGATCAACGAGGTCCGCAGCAAACTGCGCACGCACAGTGTTGCCCTGATTGGCGGGCGGCGTATCGGCAAAACATCGACCTTGCAGCGTCTCCAGCGGATGCTTAAACCCACCGAGTCCGAATATGTGCCCTACTACCTGGACTGTCACGGCGCGACGAACTACAAATCCTTCTTCTGGCTGGTCTGCCGCCGCTGGGAGGTCGAGATTAATCAGGACGCGCACCCCGTCGAGTTTGAAGATGTGGTGACTGCCCTGCAAAAACGGCATCCGGGCAAGAACATCGCCATCCTGTTTGACGAGGTAGACAGCCTGCTCGTCTTTGACCGCGAAGCCGAAAACCAGGAGACCCTGTTCCGCACCTTCCGCTCGCTCTCCAACGAGAAACGCTGCCAGTATGTCTTTAGCGGCGAAAAATGGCTGATGCGCGCCATTGCCAATCCCCATTCGGCGCTGTTCAACTTTGCCCAGGCCGTGCGGCTGGAACCGCTGCCTCCCAAAGTGGTCCACCATCTGGTAGGCGACCCGTTCGAGATGCTCAATATCTGGATGGAACAGTCCGAGCAGATCATTGAGCGCATCTACCAGATTTCCGCCGGGCATCCGAACATCGTCCAGATGATCTGCCAGGCCATGATCGAAGAACTCGATCAGGACCCGCAGAATGCCAATCTGCTGAACTTTGAACACCTGGATCGCGCCACGTCGCGCCGCACCCTGCAGGAAGAAATCGTGCAGACTATCTGGGGGCAGATGAGTCCCCTCGCCCGTATGATTACCCTGATCTGGCCGGAGGGCACGCGTTATCTCTCGATGGCGGAAATCGAGCGGCTGCTCAAGAGTGTCGCCATTGAGCATGTCCCGCCGGAACGTCTGGAACGCACGGCGAAAGACCTGGAGTTGTACTGTTTTGTCCGCCCCAAGGATAATGATCGCCTGGAACTGATCCCGATGGCCTTCCCTGCCATTCTGGACTTTATGACCGACAAAAAGCGTCAGGTTGACATTGTCCGGCGGCAGTACCACGCCGATCCGCAGGATATGGTCTAGAGTTTACGATGGGGCCGGTGAACAAACTGGCCCCATTTTCTTGCTGCGATCCCTAATTTTTCATCAATTTTGTGATTTTTCTGTCGCGATTCGTAGTCGATTCACGGCAACAGGGATATACTTGATAAAAGATAGAGCAAATGACATTGACACACATCGATCTTAATGATTCGCGGGGACCTGTTATGCTCGTTGCCGACTCCCCTGCTGGCGTATGGTTCCACACGCAGGGGCCACTGCCGCCAGATGCCGGAAATCTTTATGTTCGCCGTCCCGCAGACGAGGCGCTCACTCGCCTGATCAACGGGCGCGAATATGCCGCCTTGATCGGCCCCCGTCTCAGCGGGAAGTCGAGTATGCTGCTGCGGCAGTGGGCGCGGCTGCGCTCATCCGCCCTACACATTCCGGTCTATATTTCCCTCGGACAGCTTAAAAATCTGAATGAAGCTGACTGGCATTCGCATCTGCACGTGCAGATCGCCCGCCAGACGGATGGCCTGCTGCCCATTCCGCGCAGCCCGGCCCCGCACGCTCTGGCCCTGCAAGAGGAAATTATCAACGCGCTGGAAAAGGAACTGCGCGGCAAGGTGCTGGTCATCATGCTCGACCAGATCGAAACCACCCCTGCCGAGTATGGCTCCGCCTTTTTCGCCACCCTGCGTGAGATGTTCGTCAATCGCTGGATGCGTCCGGCCCTGCAAAATGCAATTTTCGTGCTGGCGGGACGTTTTGTCCCCGATGAGTTGATCAAAGACCCGGCCATTTCTCCCTTCCGCGTGACCGAAATCGTCTATATGGACGACGCTACCCTCGAACAGATCACGCATCTGGTCGCCTGGCTCGGCACGGATCAGCGCCAGATCGCCTCCGATGTTCCGGCCCGCATCTACGAATGGACCGAGGGCGATGTTTATCTGACACACAAGCTGTGTGCCGGGCTGGCTCGTGATATCCCCGAAGGCGCGATTTTGCTGGCCGATGTGGATCGCGCCGCCCGCCGCCATCTGTATGAAGATGAAATGTTCCGCAAGATGTGGACGCAAATTCGCGCCGATCCCGATGCCTCCACGCTGATCGATACCCTGCTCGAACATCGTGAACCCGTGCGTTTCACCCTGCTGCAACGGCATATCATGATCGCCTGGCTGGAAGGTGCGATTAAAGCCGACAATTCCGGATACTGCGTGCTGCACAGTCTCGTGCATGAGAGCGTTTTTTATTCGATGCACCGCAACAACAGCACGCCTAAGGCAGTCCATCCGCACATCGCCAACCTGCACAACTCAAAAATGGTGCTGCGCAGCCGCTACCTGTTGGATCATGTGCTGCATCCCGGCCTGACCAGCTACGTCTACCGCGCCACCGATCAGATCACCGGGGAAAAAGTCGCCGTCAAGCAGTTGATGGTCAGCCGCGAACTGAACGAAATGGCCTGGCATCGTTTCCAGCGCGAAAGTGATGCGTTGCGCCGCCTGAGCCATCCCAACATTGTGCGCTTTATTGACGCCTTTCACGAAGGCGACTTTGAATATATCGTCATGGAATATGTCTTTGGCGGCTCTCTGTTTGATCGCCTCAACCGCGAAGGCCGTCTGTCATTGGCTCAGGCCCTTGATATAGCCGTGCGGATTGCCAGCGCCCTCGATCACGCCCACAGCAAGGGCATCATTCACCGCGATATCAAGCCGTCCAACACCATGCTCACGCCCGATTATGCACCCCGGCTGGCCGATTTTGGCGTCGCCCGGCTCAACTATCATTCCCGCGTCACCCTGCCGCACACCGTCATCGGCACCACGCCCTATCTCAGCCCGGAAGGCTGCCTGGGCGACGCCATCGACGCGCGCAGCGATATCTGGTCACTCGGCATTATGCTCTTTGAAATGCTCGCTGGAACGCTGCCCTTTGTCGGGCGGACGGATGATGTGATCATACATTCCATTCTCGAAGAGCCGCTGCCCGATATCCGCACCATCCGCCCCGATGTGCCCGAGGATGTGGTAACCATCCTCGAACACATGCTAACCAAACCGGTCGCCAGACGCATCGGCTCCGCGCGTGAGGTCTACGACTGCCTGCGCGAAGCCCTCGTCCGCCTGCAAACCGGCACCGACTACCCACTCACTGTCGGCTCGTAGTCCCGCTGCTCCCGACAACCCGAATTCGTAGGGGCACTGCTTGCGGCGTCCATATCAAAACCTTATTGCCTGTTCTGAATAAAAATAGGTTGGTTTGCTCCTTTGATTGTTTTCTGCGCTGCCTTTCGCGATTATTTTGGCGGTCCTGTTCCCTCGCATTGCTTGCAGGTGATCGTATATTCCTTCAAACGCGGCATGTATGGGTCTTTCACAGTGACCAGGGCACCGTATGCAGCAGTGAGCGTTTTTATTGACTTGCTGTAGCGACAAAGGCTACTAAGAGCCAAAGAATAAAGACGACCGTCGCTAACACCTTCGTTCTGTTGCTCAATACAATCAGCGCCCCAATCCACGAGTGGAACAGTACGTAAGGCGCCAGCATCGGAGAGGAAGCCAGCGCCGCGCGGTTGTTGTGCTTCCGTACTGAGAAGACCAGTAAAATACCACCCAGCGGGATGCTGTATGGAAACATGCTGGCGTTAAAAGAATAACCTTGAGTGTTTTGCATATGGAGAGGCCACAGGCCATACAGCGCAAACGATAGCAAACTCACCATCACTACTGGCCCAAACACGCTGATTACCTTGTGCCAGCCGCCTTCTCGCCATGCTTCTATACCCCAAAAGACAACCAGCCCCGCGCCTACCTGTGGCTTGATGAGCGCGACAAACAATCCCCAGCGAGCGGGCATAAACAGCGCTGGAAGCACCAGCCAATCGACATTTGCATTAAGAAGTTCATGCAGCGTCAAAGGTGATAGCAGAATTAGCACAACGCCCATAGGCCGCGCCCCTAGCTTTATTGCTCCCCCGGCATAAACCAAAATCGTCATGACAAAAACAAACCCGCGTCCCACCTCGGCGGGCAACACCGCGAACGGTAGCAGGGGGATTGCAGCCCAGGGGGGCGAATAAAACTCAAGTTCACCATACGGTGAATGACCGCTCATAATCTCGCGGGTGGCAGGTCGATAGGTGTGATACCAATCTACGCCCGCTGGAAGCGCCTGAGACACAGCCACTGCGCATACAATTATGAGTAACGCAAGCGCGAACGCGATAACTTGGATAGGCACGCGATGTATGATCTGTTCCAGTTCCAAGTAGTTTATCCCCCTATAATGCAGATAATATACTCCTGATCACAAAAGTAACACTATATTGAAATATGATCATATTTTGTTTCTGCCCCATCGATAGCGCCTGTCATCACCCTAACGAAAACCGGGTCCAATGATCTGCCCGGTACTTTTTCCGTCAGGTTACATGCCTCCCAAAAACCCCATCACCCGTCTCACCGTACCCATCAGCGCGTGCCCCCCACCCGGCACGATCTCCACCCGCACATCCGGCAGCAGTCGGCTTCATCCGCGCCCCGATAGCTCGACCGAATCGCGCAGCGCGTCTTTGTCGCCGCCCATCACCAGCACAGGCATCGCCAGCCGCCGTAACTCCTCATCCGTGAAAATCGGCAGCACGCCGATGCGCGACTTAAAATTCTTGCTGATCAGCGCCATGATCGCCTCTACGCCGTCCGGCACGGGCTGATCCGCGTACAGCAGCCGCATCATCGACCGCATGCCGCGCTTTCCCGCCACGGAATAGAGAATCGCCTTAAACACAAATGACATCTTGTCCCGAACGATCCCGCCGGGGCACAGCAGCGCCAGCTTTTCGACGCGCTCCGGCTGAGCCACCGCGAACTTGATGGCCGTCCAGCTTCCCTGTGATATCCCGACGAAGGACGCCCGCTGCACGCCCAGCGCGTCTAAGACTGCTCCCAGCCAATCCGCATAGGCCGGGCTGTCCCACGCCGGACGGTTCGGAGCGCTCTTGCCCGCCTCGCCCAGCAGATCGACGGCATACACCCGGTAGCAGCGCGTATATTCCGCCACATCCCCGATCCAGATCGCGGAATTCGTCCCCGCGCCGTGCAGCAGGATCAGCGGAGGGTAAGCCGGATTCCCGCACGCGAGCACGAACGTATCCCCCCATGCCGTTGGGATGATTCGCTCGTCATGGGGAATCGGCCACACCGCCAATGCTTCCTCATACCGCGCCATCACTGCCCGCTCACCCTCCGGCGTTTTATAGATACTCTCGGCGCTCATTGTTCGCTCCTCTCGCGTATGTCCGCCCGCAGTCTGCGCACCCACTCCAATTCGTGATCGTAATAAGCGATCCAGTTCTCCATAATCCGATCCCACAGGAAGACCTCGCGCGGCGTCCGATCGGGATACATCACTCGCCGCCCCTGCTGGGTGCGCATCATCAGACCATGTACGGCGACCTCTTCCTCGTACTGCGCCAGCAGCGCGTCTAGTTCCTCCGCGCCCAATTGATCCGCCCAGGCAAGCTGCATCAGAAACGTATTCTTGAGCTGCGGCGGCTCCGGCGCGGCTGTAATCCACTGCCGCAGTTCCGCCCGCCCCGCCTCGGTGATCGTGTAAATCTTGCGGGCAGGCAGCCGCTCCTGCTGTTCCACCGTCTGGCTGACCAAATTCCCCTCGTGCAGTTCGACCAGCGCCCGGTAAATCTGGTTGTTGTTCCCCGACCAGTAAAACGTAGGCGACTCCGCGAACAGCTTCTTGAGTTCGTAGCCCGTCATCGGCTGCCAGCTTAAAAATCCGAGAATGGCATGTTTGATCGACATATTCCCCTCTGACCATATGTTACTTGTAACCTATGTTATATGAGAAATAACACCCTGTCAACCTTCCTTTTGACTGATCCTTCCGAATATTTCAGACGTTTCTCTTCAAATTCGTACTTAAGGTTCAACTTTAAAGGAGTATTTTAGGGAGCAGCCTCATGATATACTGGAATGAACTCCTGTTTCCACTGGTGATCAGGCTGCTTTTTTTTACTTATCTTTTCCTTTGCGCTCTTTGCGTCCTTTGCGGTTAACTGCTTTTTCCTTTTCCGCCAGAAAGCATTAAGGCGAACACTCCAAAACAGCCAAAAGTTCGCCCAGGGTTAGAGAATGGTTAGTCGTGAAGCCGAAAAAGGGGGGGTCAAAAATCGCCACGAGAAGAAAATGCTCTGAAGTGATCAACTAATTTTTTCAAATTGTTAGAAGCCGATCACTCCGTATTACCATTACTAACTGAATCGTTATGACTATTGTTACAAAAAGACGCCTCAAGAGCGCAATTTGGACCGGTTGAGCCGCCGCAAGCCTTAAGAGCGTGCATCGCACCGTCTATATTCTTAAGAAATCGACCTCTCCGCCGCTCTGAAAATATTTTTATTTGCCGTTTAGTTGAATTTTCCCATTTTTCGCTCGACCCGCACCAACTCCACCGCGACGCCGTGCCAGGGCCGCGGGAACGTTGCCACCGGGATCAGTCTCCACTGCTGCCGGATTAGATCGATATCCGCATACGGCGCATCCGGCTCGATCAGCAGATACAGCATCCCTTCCGATCTCCAGCCGCGCCCGGATATGCTCGATCACCGCGTCCATGTGTTCCCCATGCCAGCCGAAGAACGGACACGACAGATCGACCACCCCATCTTCCGGCAGAAACAGCCGCAGCGCGTGACATTCGACGGTCGTGCTGGCAACCGGAACTCGCCCGCTGACCGGGGATCGCGCCAGCGTCGGCAGAACGCGTGCCGCCTCCGTGATTCCATACCCTGACGAAGTGTTGGTAAAATACTCCCAGCGATCCCGCTCCGGCAGCCGCAGATCGAGCGGGTTATCCCACGCGGCGCGAATAAACGGCCCGGCGATCACCACGATCCACAGCCCCACCGCCCCACCGATCGACCAGCCCCGCCGCCCCCACCGTGATCGGATCACCCCGCTGCATCCCAGATCGCCCCCGCCACCAGCACGATCAGCGGGACCAGCCCCGGCAGCCAGTAGCGGTTCGACGGATGCACGCCGAAGCCAATCAACACGCTCCACGGCAGCAGCGTCGCCGCTCAACAGAAATAGCGCCTCGCCCTGCCGCCGCACGATCAGCCGCCCAACCAGCGCCAGCGCGATTAGCACCGCCCCCATACCGAAATAGGCCGTCCCAGCCTCCCAAAGCCGCCCCAGGTTGGTGATCCACAGCCGGTCCAGCCCGCTCGTCGCAAACAGATTTCCGCCGATCAGCAGCACGGGTTCCTTCTGCACTTCCCGCAGAATCGGGAAAATCATAAACGGCAGCCCGATTACCGCGCACAGCCCATAACACACGATCAGCCCTCTTCCCCTCTGCTCACCGAACCGTAGGGTAGGGCTTGCCTACCCTTTTTGTTTTTCCTTTGCGCTCTTTGCGTTCTTTGCGGTGAAATTGTTTTTCTTTCTTTTCCGGGACCGCGATGAGCGGCAGCACCGCCAGCGGAGCCGCCGTCGTTTTCGCCAGAATCGCCAGCGACAGAAACAGCCCGCACAGCAGCCCGTTCCGCCGCGTCGGAGTCCGGTACAGCCGGATACACCGCCACACGGCGACCATTCCCAGCGACGCGGCAAGCTCATCCGCCAGGATCAGCCGCTCGTAAAAGACCAGCGGCGGAGCCAGGCATACAGGATCAGCGCCAGCAGTCCCGCTCCCGATCCAAACAGATCGCGCCCGACCCGGTACGCCGCCGCCCCACCAATCAGAATAAACAGCGCATGAACCAGCCGCCCGCCGATCAGGGCGTGCATCCGGTCAAACCCGAACAGTCCCAGCCAGTAATAATCGAGCAGTTTGCCCACCGTGAACGATGTTGCCGGATCGGAGAACGACCACACCACCTCGGAGCGGCGGATATGCAGGCTTTCGTCGTTGAAAACAGGCAGCGCCCCCGCATGATGAGCGCGGATTAGCAGCGTGATCCACAGCAGCGGGATGATCAGCGCCAGCGCCCGTTTCATATTCAGCCGCGCCGCCAACCATCGATGGGATAACATCGCCCGCCGCAGCAAATTCACCAGCGACAGGAACAGCGGCTCCGGCAGCGCTTCCCAGCCAAACCACCCCACCTGATCCGACTCGTATGGCGCGTTGACTACCGCCTCGCCAGAAGCGTAATCGCCCTCCATCCAGATGGTGATGTAATGTTTGCCGCTCTCCTCGAAGAAATCATTCGTGATGGCAACAAACCGCACATTGCTTACTTCCACGTCTGCTTCTTCGCGCGTCTCGCGGATGGCGCAGGCTTCCGGCGTCTCGCCCCATTCCAGGTGTCCGCCCGGCGTGGACCATGTGCCGCCGCCATGCACCCCGGCCCGCCGCAGCAGCAAAACTTGCCCATTCCGGTGGACGATCAGCGCCACGCCCACCTTCGGCGCTTGCTTTTTCGCCATTCACTTTCCTCCCGTCGTAGGGGCGCTGCTTGCCGCGCCCGGAACTAAGCCGCCCACCCGGTACAACCGTATGGTATCCCCATCCTGCGGGCGCGGATACTCCCCCACCAAATCCAGCCGGATCGGCAGCGCATCCAGATCAATCAGATCGCCTATCTCGTCCACCGCCAGATAACTTCCCGGCTCTGCCCAGCCCACAATCCGATCCACCAACTCTTGCTTTTCGCGTATATCCCACTTGAACAGCGGACACTTCAAATCCACACTGTTCGCTTTTTCCCAATAGAGCGGCAGCGAATGGCACGACGGCAGCAGCCCGATCACCACGATCCGCCCTTTTTCATTCGGCGTCAGATGGGGCAAATCCGCCGCCAGATCGCGCAGCCCATAGCCGGATGCCGCGCTGGTTATATACTCGTACTCGTCCCGCGTGGGCAGATGCAGCCCTGCCGGATCGGTCATCGCCCGCCAGTCGAACGGCCCCGCCACCAGTCCGATCCACACCGCGATGATCACCCACCCCGCTTTTGTAGGGGCGCTGCTAGCTTGCTTCACAAGCCCTGCGCCCGTTTTTGGAGGGGTGAGGGCTCCCGCCACGATCACCAGCAGCGGCGGCACACCCAGCACCAGATAGCGCGTCGTCAGTTCCGCCGACACCAGCAGAATCGCGATCCAGGGCAGCAGCGCCGCCCCACTCAGATAGATCACCGCCCGCCCCTGCCCTCTCCTGATCAACAGGATCGCCGCAATTCCGATCAGCCCGACCATCTCCGGCGAGATCAGCCAGCGGATCGCCTCCCTCGTCCGCCCCAGATTCTCCCCGATCTGATCCAACCTGTTGTCTGTCGTGTACAGTTCCTGCTCCACCACGACGCGATCCGCCCTGCCCGTGACCTGCCTGATCGTGACATACCCCAGCGACGGAGCCAGCACCAGCAAACACGCTCCCACCATCCAGACGATGCACTTACTGTAGGGGCGCTGCTTGCCGCGCGAGCGGCTAACCCTGCCCTTCTTGCCCACGCCAACAATCCTATTGCCAATATCGGTATCACCGCGAACGGCAGCGCGGTCAGTTTCGCCAGCGCCGCCAATCCGATCAGCGCGCCGATCACCGCCCCTCGCCGGGGAGTCGGATCGCGCGCCAACCGGACGCTGCTGATCGTGATCGCCGTGCCGAAAACCGCCGCCAGTGGGTCCGCCAGGGCCAGCCGTTCGAAAAAGACCAGCATCGGCGTAAAGGTATACAGTGCCAGGGCCAGCAGCCCCGCCCGCCGGTCAAAGAGCAGCCGCGCCAGTGCATAACACAGCGACCCGCCGATCATCCCCAGCAGCGCCGACGAGACGCGCGCAACCCAGGCCGCAGATGGACCGTTCAGCCCGAACAGGCCGATCCAATAAGTGTAGAGGAGCTTTTTGGGCAGCAGCGACTCGCCCAGATCGGAGAAATGCCACACGACGCGCCCGCGCAGAATATGCAGGCTTTCATCGACAAAGATAGGCAGTTGCAGGGCGTTGTGCACGCGAAGGAACAGCAAAATCAGCAGCAGAAAAACGAGAATGAAACCCTCACCTTGCCCGCTCGTTTCTCCCCTCTCCAGCTTGACGGGAGAGGGGAAGCTGAGCTTGCTCAGCCGGGGTGAGGTGTCCACCTTACATCTGCCAAAATGACGCCGCGCGTGAACAACCGGAATAACGCGCGGTCAACCTCCGGCGACGAGTTCGGGCCGTTCGGGATGCCACTGCACGCCCATGATTGGCAGTGTGGGATGAATCAGCCCCTCGATAATCCCGTCTTCCGTTGCGGCGAAAACGCGCAAATCGGGTGCTAAATACTCGCGAGAGATGCCCTGGTGATGGTAGGAATTGGTCTGGAAGCGGGACGTGCCCAGCGGTTCCGCCACTGCCGGATCGCTGATCGTGACCGGATGGATCGCTGGCCCGTCGTGCGGGATGGCGGTCGCGCACTGGGTCGGGATATCCTGCACCAGCCCGCCGCCGAAGAAGACATTCAGCATTTGCAGACCCCGGCAGATACAAAAGACGGGAAGCCGCCGCTCGACTGCCGATTGCAGCAGGATCGTCTCCGTGCTGTCGCGCCGCTCCGAGATATCCTCTGAAGCGCTGTTCGGCTGGTGGTAGCGCGCCGGATCGATATCGCCGCCGCCCGTCAGCAGCAGCCCTTCCACACCGAGCGCCTGCATATAGGCCGCTGGATCGGCAATCACGTTGGGAACCAGTACGGGGACAACGCCCACGCTCTCCAGAAAGGGCACATAGGTCTGCTTCAAAAAGTCGTAGGACGCGCTGCCTGCCTGGTGCGCGCTCATCGTCACGGCGAATTTCATGCGACCTCCGCTGATTTTTTGGATCGCGCCCGGATCGTTCGATTCAAAAAGATAATACCGCCCAGCATAGCTAATCCCCAGGTGAGCACGCGCATGATGATCGCGATCACGCCCGCCTCGGCCTTGCCCACACCGACCAGCCCCAGGAAAAAGACATACGCCCCCTCTTTCACGCCCAGCGACGCAATCGAGATCGGGATCAGTTCGGCAACGGTGCACAGCGCGATCATCGGCACGAACTCCGCCAGCGATATCGGATCGGTGACGGCGGTCAGCACCAGATACGTCGCGCCGATGGTCATCATATTCGCCAGCAGCGACAGCCCGAACATATTCAGCAGCAGCGCCGGGCTGCCCAGTTGTCCCGCCAGCGCCTTTTCCAGGCTCATCACTTTATTCGCCACTTTCGCCAGCTTGATTTTGCGCAGCAGGCGATCCAGCGGCCCCATGAACCAGCCCTGGCGCAGCACGATGATCCCCGCCACACCGCCGACAAACATCAGATGGACGACCAGCACAAAGGTCAGCGGAACCTGCCCGGCCTTGAGGAACAGCGCGAAGATGCTGCCCATTGCCGCCACTGCCAGCAGACCCATGCCGCGCTCGATCAGGACGGAGGATGTCGCGTCAGCCGTGCGCCCGGTTGAGGCCGCCGTATCGACTACGCGCACCGCGTCGCCGCCTACCGATGTGGGCAGAACGGTACTGAAAAACGTGCCGACGAGGTACATCCCGAACAGGCGCGGCAGCGAGATATTGAGGTTGCTCTGGCGAACCAGCAAACTCCAGCGGTACGCCTTGACGCCCATGCTCACCAGCATCAGCAGCCATGCCAGCGGGATCAGCTTCCAGTCCACGCCCGTAAATTTATCGGTGTCGCGCGCCACCAGCGAGATCACGAAGGCCAGCAGGCCCACCGTCACCAGCAGACGCCCCCACAGCAGCAAGCGCGATTTGTTTCGTTTGAGAAAAGCCGCCATACATCACTCCGAACCAGCAAAAAGAGCAGCGCCGGATTATATATCTGCCGCCAATCACGTACAATAGTGGAGAAAGATAAGTCGATGGCGAGGTTTTGATGGTTTCAACTCCAGCCCGGCTGCACGTGATCCTGGCCCGCGACACGAACCGGGCGGTAATCATCCGGCGCGGCCCTAGCAAATGGGTCCGGCTGATTTTGTGGCACACCGACAGCGACACCTTCGAGGGCGGACAGTGGTTGTGCGGGCGCATCTACGGCGAACGCTGCGCGCTCTCGCCCGACGGCAAACTATTCCTCTACTTTGCCACCCAATGGCACAAAGCCGGGAACGGCTATATGGGATCGTGGAGCGCCATCAGCAAGCCGCCTTATCTGACTGCCCTGGCCCTCTGGCCCGAGGGCAGTACATGGTGCGGCGGCGGATTGTTCATCGACAACGAGACGGTCTATTTAAGCGCCTGCCGGGGCACGTTGGGCGCACACCCCGACCACCAGCCGCCTAAGAAACTGCGCGTGATCATGCGCCCTGCCGACATGACCGGGCGCGATCAGCGGCGGCTCGAACAGATACGCGCGTCGGACTGGCAGTTGATCTACGAATCGCCCCTCGCCTATAACGCCTACATGAACTGGCTCGATGATCCGTCCGTCTGGCAGCGGCAGCACCCTACCCAGGATCGTTACACGTTGATCAGGCGCTACCGGGGCTACTTCCCGAATTACTATCCCGGCCCCTCTATCTACGAGTACGCCCTTGCCGATCAGACCAGCGGCAGGGAGACACCCATCGAAGGGGCAAACTGGGCGGACTGGGATCAGCAGGGGCGGCTGGTTTATGCGCGGGATGGACAGATATTCGCCCAGGCCCCCGATCAGATCGGCAGATTCGCCCGCCCCCTGGCTGACTTCAACGATCAGGTCTTCGAGGAAATTCCTACGCCGCTCTCGGCCTCCCGCTGGTGAAGTGGGGATTGCGAGCCGCTTCCTCTCCGCATATAATGATACCATGACCTATTTATACTACTCCGTCCTGATTACTGATCGTATTTGCGCGGTCTCCGGCACGCTTTCGCCAGGCGTGCCTCGCCACCAGTAACAAGCTAACTAACGAAAGCGTGAATGTACTGGCCCTGGGCATGCCCCAGGGCTTTTTTGTTTTCCGGCACACGGGCGCAGCTAAGCCGCTAAGCCGCAGCGCCCCTCCGCACCAATTCGATACAGGACAGAAAGAACACGAACCATGAAGCACTATCTACACGAACTACGCACGTTTCTGATCGTCTGGCTGGGACAGGCTGTCTCGACTTTCGGCACGGCTATGACCCGCTTTGCCTTGATGATCTGGGCTTATAAACTGACCGGGCACGCGACCACCCTGGCCATGCTCGGCTTTTTCTCGTTCGCCGTCTATGTTTTGCTGATCCCGGCAGCAGGTGTCTGGGTGGATCGTTTCGACCGCAAGCGGATCATGATCGCGGGCGACTGCGGCGCGGGGCTGATTACGGTCAGTTTCCTGCTGCTGTACACAAGCGGGCATCTTCAGATCTGGCATCTCTATGCAGGGGGAACGCTGACGGGCCTGTTTGAAGCCTTCCAGCACCCGGCTTATAACGCCGCAATCTCAACCATCGTCCCGCGCCACCAACTGGCCCGTGCCAGCGGCTTACGGTCGCTCAGCTACGAGACAACGAACATCCTGGCTCCCATCCTCGCCGCGCTGCTGCTGCACCTGATCGGGCTGGAAGGGATCATGGTGATCGACCTGCTGACGATGAGCGCGGCGGTTGGCGCGCTGCTGATGATCCACATGCCGCGCCCAACAGCCTCGGTGGATGGTTTGAAAACCAAAGGGGACAGCTTCTGGCGCGAACTGACGTTTGGCCTGCGCTATATCGCCAGCCGTTCCGGGCTGCTTGGCCTGACCATCATCTACATGCTGATCTACTTCTTCGCCTGCATGGCCTACTTCAGCATCCTGCCCGCCATGATCCTGGCCCGCAGCGGCGGAAACGAGATTGTCCTGTCCCATGTCCAATCGATGATGGGCGTTGGCGGTGTGGCGGGCAGTATCCTGATCACGATCTGGGGCGGGCCAAAGCGCAAAATTCATGGCGTACTGGCCTTCTGCGCGGCGTCGTTTTTGTGCGGCGATATGTTCTTTGCCCTCGGTCAAAACCAGGTCATATGGATGCTGGCTGCATTCGGAGGAGCACTTTTATCCCCACGGTTGGCAGTTCTAACGCAGCGATCTGGCAGTCTAAAGTCCCGCTGGACATCCAGGGGCGAGTGCTGGGCGCATCGTTCGCCTTGCAGCAGATCACGCGCCCGGTTGGCTATCTGCTGGCGGGTCCGCTGGCGGATCGCCTGTTTGAGCCAGCCATGATGCCGGGCGGCGCGTTGACAGGTTTATTCGGCGGGCTGGTCGGGACGGGGCCTGGCGCGGGAATGGCCTTGATCTTCATGTGCACAAGTATCTGCGGCAGCCTGAGCTGTCTGTGGCGCATACCTGTTCCCGGCGCTGCGCAACGTGGAAAGCGACCTGCCTGACTACGAGCCGGAGGGTAACCTGCAAGCACAACCCGCCGCCGGAGATTAGCAAAGGAGGGCACAACAAATCGTAGGGGAAGCGCTTGCCTCGCCCGTTTCCGGGTAGGGCAAGCCTCTCCCCTCCAGGCGCATGCTCCGCGGCTTAGCTGCGCACGCGTGCCTAGTTGGCGAGGGGAGGCCCTTGACACTAACCAAAGAGTAAAGGATCATAGATCGGATCCTTCGGACATGCTGCTAAAGCGATGACGCAAACCACTCCTACATCAGATGTATCGCAGGCCAACTTTAACCATCTGGTGATGGATATTGTCTGGTTTGGCGTGGCGTTTCCCTCTGTAACGCGCTTTTTGTCGATCTACGCGATCCGCCTGGGCGCATCGGCGACGCTGCTGGGCCTGATCGCTGCTGTGCCATCGATCTTCGCGCTGGTCTCGTCGTCGTTCGCGGTATGGTGGCGCAAAAAATATGCGAATTCGGTGCGGGCGCAGCTCTGGCCGGGCGTCGGCTTCCGCCTGCTGTTTTTTCTCCCGGCGCTCACGCCGCTGTTCCCGCGCGACTTCCAACCGTACTGGCTGCTCATATCGGTCACGGCACCCGCTATCCCACAGGGTATCTCGTCGGTGCTGTTCCTGGTCCTGCTGCGGGAAGGAACTGAAAACTCGGTACTTACCCGCCTGATGAGCCGCCGTTCCATGATGTTTAATGTAGCCGTGGGGATCAGCACGCTGGCAACCGGATTCTGGCTGGAATTTGTCGGGTTTCCAGGGAACTATGTATCCATGTTCCTGTTTGGATTCGCCATGTCGATGATCAGTCTGTGGCATGTGCAGCAGGTTGTCCCCATGACCTCCGAAATGCCCAAGTCGCATCCGGCCTTCGATCTCAAACCCTGGCGGATATCCAGCTTTCAGCGCATGGCGTTTGTCACCACGGTTGCTTATGTCGCTTTCTTTTTCATCATTCCGATCATCCCGCTGCGGCTGGTCGATGAAATGGGAGCAGACGAAGCGTTTATGTCGATTTTCTCCCTGGCCGAACTGAGCATGGCGGCAAT
Source organism: uncultured Chloroflexia bacterium (assembly GCA_963753545.1). Taxonomy (GTDB): domain Bacteria; phylum Chloroflexota; class Anaerolineae; order Aggregatilineales; family Aggregatilineaceae; genus CAVWCQ01. Next base: position 265,704 of record CAVWCQ010000008.1, on the reverse strand, counting down.
TGTCTCGCTGTTTCTGAGCCGGATCATGGACCGGTTTGGCAACCTGAGGACGATCTCAGCCAGCATGGTCGTTACCGGACTCTCTGGCATTGTCCTGGTCGTATCGCCCAGCCTGCCGCTCACCCTGCTCAGCGCGGCGCTGTCCGGTCTCAGTTGGACGGTTGCCAGCATCAGCATCTTCGCTTATTTCAGCGAAACCACGTCGCCGGAAAACGTGACCCACTACTCGCAGTTGTACAACCAGATCGTGATGATCGCCGTGTTTATCGGACCGATGCTGGGCAGCCAGCTTGCCAGCACGTCACTCAGCCTGACGACGGTCATCCTGATCGGATCGCTGCTGCGGCTGGCGGCGGGTGGGTTGATTCCACTCCATTTGTTCGGACGCAAGGAAGCAGCGCCTGGCCGGGCCGAATAACCCCTCCACCAGCAAAAATCAAACGCCTGCTCTTGCAGGCATTTTTTATTTTCTTGGCACAAGTTAGTTGTATTGTTTTTTAATTTTTGTATTAAAATTGATATTTATATAAATAATTGCTCACAATCGGTAACGAAACTCATCCAATTGTACTGTGATAAAAAGGGGACCTCATGAGAAGGAAAAGACTCGTACTGTTAACAACCGCAGCCGTGCTCAGTGCCCTAATCTGTGCCCTGGTACTGGTCATCGCTCCCCCAGACGTATCGCAAGCCACCAATCACCGCACGGATCCGATATTAGTCCAAGGCAACCAAACCTGTAGTGAGCTTGTGCCCGGTACAACCGAGTTGAAGGTTGACCCGCCAGCAAACGGCACTTTCAGTGATGGCACACTCACTGTAACGGTCAGCAACTTTGATGGCGCTTATTTCGACTGGAGCAGTAATATTGGCGTTGACGCCGTCTTTGCGAAAGCTGGGGACAACGGCAATCTCTACGTTTATGATCCAGAGGCCACGAGCGATTTGGGCCTGCACGGTCCCATTAATCCCAATAACAACCAGCCATTCGGATTGAGTCACATCTCGTTCTGTTACGATTACGATCCGCCCACCGCGACCTATACGCCGACGGATACGCCAACCAATACGCCGACGGATACACCGACCAACACACCGACGAACACACCAACGGATACACCGACCAACACACCGACGAACACGCCGACGGATACGCCGACGAACACACCAACGGATACACCGACCAATACGCCAACCGATACACCAACCAATACACCAACCAACACGCCGACGGATACACCAACCAATACGCCAACCAACACGCCGACGAATACACCAACCAATACGCCAACCAACACACCGACGAACACGCCGACGAATACACCGACCAATACGCCAACCAACACACCGACGAACACGCCGACGAATACACCGACCAATACGCCAACCAACACACCGACGAACACGCCGACGGATACACCAACCAATACGCCAACCAACACGCCGACCGATACACCAACCAATACGCCAACCAACACACCGACGAACACGCCGACGGATACACCAACCAATACGCCGACCAACACGACCGACCAATACACCAACCAACACACCGACGAGTACACCGACCAATACGCCAACCAACACGCCGACGAGTACACCAACACCTATCCCCTTTGAGGGATGCACGCCCGGCTATTGGAAGCAGTCACAGCATCTTGACTCGTGGGCTGGCACGGGTTATAGCCCGAACCAGACGCTGGAAAGCGTGTTTGACGTGCCTGAACTCGTTTGGTTTGGACAACAAGACTCTGCTTCAGGCGTTGAGCTTCCAGGGCAACAATACCACTAAGGGTGCCGCCCAAATACTGCTGCGCGCAGCCGTTGCGGCGCTCCTCAATTCGGCAAGCCCGGACGTAGATTACCAGTACAGCACAGCGCAGGTGATCTCGCTCGTCAATGCAGCGCTGGCAAGCAATAACCGCAGCACGATACTGGCGCTGGCTTCGCAGCTTGACGCAGCAAATAATACCTACTGCCCGCTGAACTAATCGGATACACTCCTCTGAGATACGCGAGCAGCCTGCCCCTCTCCAAGAAGGTTAGAGGGGCAGGCTGTTATTTGACACTGCGGCGCGGCGGGCTATACACTTGCACCATGAAGAACCGACATCTCTTTCACCTGCTCCTCCTGCTGGGCGCATGTACTCTCACCCTGCTGGCATGTGGCGACAATCCGACGCCCATTCTTGTCTACGTGACGCCAACCCCCGCTAATACAGTGATACCCAGCACCACGCCCGGCGACACGACAAGCGTCATAACGCCTGCTGATACGCTCGTCGCCCAAAACCCAACGCCCATCGTTGCGACAGCTACGTCCACCCCGGGTGCTTATTACGGGCCGATCATCGGAAACAGTTACACGCCGGAGCCGCTGCATACACCGCTGCCCGACACGATCAGCGTGCGCCCCTGCCCGGTGATCATCAGCGCGCCGCAGGTGCCGCTCTATGAGTCCGCGGATTTCGCCTCCAATGTAGTGGGAACAGCAACTGAACGGCAGCGGCTGCCCGTGAATTCCCTGTCGATGGACGGCACGACATGGGCCAACACCGCCAACGGATGGCTGCCGCTGGCCGACGCGCAGGGTATCACACAGGCGTATTTGGGCAGTATGCGCGCCTGCGACATTCTGCTGGGAACCCAGCCCGATGTCACCCTGGCCGGGCTGCATGTGCTCAACGATACAAGCAACGACGAGGTGATCGGTTTTGTCCGGCGCATGGCCAACAGCGGGCATCCACTCGGCACGATCAAGGGGTTGAGCGGCACCGAGTTGATCCTGAAAACCGTGCGGCGTATTTCTCCCCAGACCGTCATCATCTACCGCTCAGGCATTCCCGCCGACTGCCCCATCGGTCCCGGCCAGACACCCGATCCGGTAAAGACAGCGAAAAGCTGGATGGCGACTCTGGAACCGCAGTGGGATCAGGTTGACGCCGACTACTACGAGCTTGTCAATGAGTGCGCGGCTTCGACGGGTTGGCTTGCTCCATTCACGATTGAGGCAATGCGCATTGCCAATGAACAGAGCCGCTGTCTGCTGATCTTTTCGCTTCCCGGCGGTAACCCGGACATGGCCGTTTTTCCTGACCTGTACCCGGCGTACCGCTATGCGGCGGAACATCCCTGCGCACCGGGCCGCACCCACGGTATCGCCATGCACGCTTTCAGCATCGAAGATGGCCGGCTGGCCTCTGAGTCGGATGTGTGGATCACCTTCCGCCACCGCGTGTTTTATGAACATCTGCTGGTCGATGTGCCCGAAGCCGCCCATCTGCCTGTGTACTACACGGCCTTTGGCATCGGCGGGGCGACCCTGATGCCCACCTGCCAGCAGATCATCCGGGACGCGCTGCAATACACGTACCAGTTGGAAGAGGACCCTTATGTGAAGGGATTCGATATCTGGAACGTCGGAACGGGTGAGCAGTGGTACGACATAACGCCGTGCCTGGACGATCTGGCAACGGCGCTGATCACGTATTATGGTGGGCCCAGATAAGAAGGGGCAACCCAGCAAGCTGCCCCCATTTTGAACTTATTTCCCTAGCTGCGCGCGCACCGCACCGCCGGGGTAAACCGTCGTGTGCACATTGACATAGTAGTTCTCAGGATTCTGGCGGATTGCTTTGATTAATTCTGGATCGACAACCGCGCAAGCACTGGATGAGCCTGTTACGGGGGCCACAAGTGGAACCACGACTGGCCCTGGAGAGCCAACAGGCGCAACATGAATGTGAGAGGCGATGACAGGATCAAGATTCGATACTGACAATTCATAACAAATCTCATTCTGTCCCTGGTTCAAAGTAAACGTTGCCAAGCCAGAACCGTCCGGATCACCAGGACCAGGAGCTTCAGCGGCTCCAGTCATCTCGACTGAAATTGGACGCCCACCGTCATCAGCCGCGACCGGCCCAGCCAGCGCCAGCACAAAAACAAGGCCTAACAGCAGTCTCTTCTTCATCGTTTCCTCCTGAATCACTATCCAGTACTTTTTAATACGATCATTCTTATTCAGATGGATTTACGCGCCGCTTGACAATCCCGTTTATGGGCGTAAACTCAACTTTGCTGGCTCAAAGTCGAGGGTTTGTCAGGGCGGGTATGCGACCTGCAAGAGCGCTGGTGGAAAGCACGACCTGGGGGAACGTTTATGGCAACAGCATGCAATATTCTGATTCTGCATGGGATCGGCTCTAACCGGAACACGAACTATCCTCATGCGCTGGAAGAAAACCTGCGGCGCGAGTTTGACCACGCGGTTCGCCAGTTCCGGCTGCGCGATGTGGAGCAATCATCGGCGCAGGCCAAACGAGCGCTGCGCTTTGAGGTCGTCTGCTGGGACCCGGTCACGCAGAAGCCGCAGGATGCCCTGCTCAAGCTGATGTCTGGTGGGCTGCACCTGCTGCGCAGAATCAATGTCACCTACCAGATCCGGCGCAATATGGTCTCGCTGCTGGGTGACGTGATCGCCTATGAATGTGACCCGAATAACAGGGTTTACCAGGCGATCCACAGCGAGGTTCAGAAGTGCGCCGACCGGCTGAGCGATGCCAGCGCCGATGAACGAGACGACCTCGGGCTTGCTCCGCTGACGGTGATCGGGCACAGCCTGGGCAGCGTGATCGGCTCGGACTTCATATGGGATCATACGCGAACGACGGACCACTCGTCTACGCTGGCGGGACATCATTTTGCCCTGCTCAACATGATTACTTTAGGATCACCGATAGGGCTGTATACCTTGCGTGGCAATGCGTTCGGCGGCAAGGACAGCATCCGCGAGGGCCTGCCCTGCCCGGTCCAGGTCGAACCGGATCATGGGGTGTGGATTAATTTTTACGACCCGCAGGACCCGGTAGCCTATCCACTGCAACCTATCGACTCGTTCCGGGACGGCGGGGTGATCGACTGCTCGGTCCACGCGGGAACGCTGCTGACCGGGTGGAATATTGCCAGCCATAACGGCTATTGGGGCTGCGACGACGTGGCCCGCATCGTGGGGCGCAAGCTGGCCCTGGATTGGGCGCGGATCAACAGCCCGGCCTTTGCCGACAGTGGATATCGTAAAGCCCGCGAGCGCTTCCTTAAAGAGGTACGCGAGCGGAATTAGGATGAGAAACAATGATCTTTGTTGAAGGTTTTTTCGTGATCGTTGGCCTTTATATGCTGGTCAGCGAAAAAATCAGCCTGTTTGGGATGCATACCATCGTGGGAGACCGTGCCCGGCTGCTGGGCATGATCCTGGTGCTGCCCGCACCGTTCACCTTTCTCGCCATAGCGCTGGATGCAACCAACAGGCAGTTGGCGATTATCGAGTCCCTGCTGATGTTCACTTCGCTGGTCGCGGCAGTCGCCATCATTCTGACCACGCCAAACGTGCCCTGGAGCGCGCACCGCCCCCGCAAAGCCGGACTTCCGCCGAGGATTTTATACGCGCCGCAGAATGGCGATGGGAAAAAAGATGATCCATCAGGAGAGGCGATAACTCTGTCTGTTGGTGAAGCGTCGCTCTATTCGTGGCTGACCAAAACGGAAATCATCCGGCTGATCAAGTCGGGCCAGCTCCCGACGGTCAAGGTGGGGGATCAGACACGCATCGCCCGCGCCGACCTGGATGACTATCTGCGGCGCACGATGTCCAAATCGAACTGATGGCGAGGGCAGACCATGATTCCTGATTCATTCCGAGCCGATGCCCGCAAGCGTGCCGCCGCCTGGGCTGCCGCCCTGCTCCGCCACGGGTTTCTGGTCCTCGACACCGAAACGACAGGGCTGAACGATGACGATGAACTTGTCCAGGTCGCCGCGATGGATTCGACAGGCGAAGTGCTGATCAACACATTGGTGCAGCCGACCAAAGCCATCGATCCGAAAGCACAGGCGGTGCACGGATTAAGCCACGCGGATATCGCTGACGCACCTGTCTTTACGGCGCTCTATGTCCAACTGACGCTGGCCCTGGCCGGGAAAACCGTGATCGCCTACAACGCCGACTTTGATCGCCGGATGGTCACGCAGACCTGCCGCCGCTACGGGCTGCCCATGATCCGCGCCGGATCGTGGGACTGCGCGATGAAAGGTTATGCGCCCTTTGGCGGGGCGTGGGATGCGCGGCACAACGGTTTCCGCTGGCACAGCCTGACGGCGGCATGCGTCCAGCAGCAGATTCCGGTGGTGGCGGCGCACAGTGCGTTGGGCGACTGCCGTCTGACCCTGGAATTAATTTACCGCATGGCGGCTGCGGCGGAATAAGAGTCAGCTTATCACTAACAAACTTTTTGAAAAAATTAGTTGATCACTTCGCCGTCGTGGCGATCCATTTACCCCCCCCTTTTCGGTTTCACGACAAACCGTTTTTTAACCGTGCGCCAACTTCGATTTTTGCCCCATTTTTTGGAGAGGGTATTACTGGAGGCCGCTTTCGAACCGGGCCAATTTTCAACAAATGGACCGAAAAATCATCTAAAAAGCGCCAAACAGGGCGTGATTGATGGCTAAAGGGTCGTATTGGGGGCCGTTGTGATCAACAAGGTCGCTGCCAACAGCCGAGAAAAATCACAGGTTGATCACTTTCTTCTCGTGACGGTCTCGTTACCCCCCCTAAAACGGCACAGCAGCTAACCGTTTTCTAACCCGACCCTACCTCACCCATAACTGGACGCAGCGGCCTAGCGGCTCTGCTTCTCACGCTGCACGCTGCTGCAAGCAGCACCCCTATGAAGCCGTTTTCGCGCCTACACGTAGCATACACCCAATGTGCCTCTCAAAATACTCCTTTAAAGTTGAACTTTAAGTACGAATTTGAAGATATGGATGAGAAAAAAGAGGCGGCATAGGTATCAAGATAAGGAAATAAACGTTGTGGGTGGCGGGCAGGCCCTCATCCCCTGCCCCTTCCCCCACAGCTTCGCGGGGGGAAGGGGAAAACGATTTAGAAAAGAGCGTTCCCTGGCTTAAGTTGACACGAAGCGGGCAGGGCGGCTTCGCTTGGCCCTGCCCCTACGGTTCATTCACTTCGTGATCAGAATTGAGAGGAATAGACGGTGAACGGAAAAAAAGAGGCGGGCTTGTTAGCCCGCCCCTACAGATCCTGATGATTTATTTCCAGGCGATGACGAGGCGGTTGCGGATATCGCGCACCCCGTACACATTCCAGATTGACTCTTCCAGGAAGCGGCGCGAGTCCAGGCTGTTGATCTCGCCCTCAAGGGTCACCTCACCAACCTCATTGACGCGCACCTGGATATAACTGGTTGCATAGTGCCCCGTCCGAATCAACTGTTCCACGTCATCGAGAATTTCCTCTTTGGGCCGTTTCGGGAAGTTTTTATCCGGGCCATACTGATTCAGCAGATAATTTGGATCATGTCCGACCCGCGCGCGGCGCTGCTGGGCCTCATCGTTGATATCCACCGGGTCTAGTTCGTCATTTTCCTGGATGCCGAGGGCCGTTTCATAACTGCGCGCACCATATGCCTCATCCCGCGTATAGGGCACGCCGCCTTCTTCGAGGCGCTCATCGCCGGAATGCTCATCTTCATCATAACCGGGTCTATAGTCTTGTTTGCCTGCCATCTTGATACCACCGTTCTCTGGATCTTCAATATGTTCCTCACTGTACAGGAATGGAGCGATCACTAAATGAGACAGGTGGAGGATGTTGGCGGGGGTCAGGTGGATAGTTCTTTAATGCCCGATCAATTCATCCAGGCAGCGGATCACCGCTTCGGGATCGTCTTCGGGCAGATAGTGGCTGGCGGAGTCAATAATGATCGGTCCCCTGGCGCGGGGTACCATGACTTTCCAATGTTCAGCCGTGCCCGGCACAAAAACGGGATTGTTGCGGCCCCACAGAATCAGGGTGGGAATGTGACTCAAGTGCGGCAGTTCTGTTTCGATCTCGCGCAGCATCGATGCCGACGGGTGAGTCGCTGTGGTGCTGAGCATACGGGGAAACTGGATCAATGCCTGGCGGCTGCGTGCCTCCTTAAAGGGCGCTCGATAGCCCGCGATGACCGCCGAAGACAGCCGCCGCGCCGTACCTCGCTGGACTAAAACGTTAATCGCCCCGTTGAGCGTGCCGAGCAGCAGTTCACCCATGCCCCGCCTGATCATCAGCGATACCAGGGGATGGATGCGCGGCGCAAGCGTATCCTGAAAAACCCAGGAATTCATAATCACCAGCCGCTTGATATTTTCGGGGTAGCGGATGGCATAACCAAGGCCCAGCGGCCCGCCCCAGTCTTCCATGACCAGGGTGATATCCTTCAGGTTAAGCGCCTGGACACATTCCATCAGGTTATGGATATGCCGCCGGAGCGTATGATAGCGGCGGCTGGTCGGTTTATCGCTCAGCCCATAGCCAACATGATCCATCGCGATGCAGCGGAATCCCTGCGCGGCATAATAAACGAGCAGCGCGCGAAATTCAAAGCTCCACATGGGATAGCCGTGCGCAAAGACCAGCACCTCCCCATTTTCTGGCCCCTCATCCACGTAGTGCATGCGCTTGCCATCACTCAGCGTGAGAAAGTGGGATTTAAATGGGTACAGCGCCCGCGTCGCGTCGGGCAACACCACCGTTGCCAATGAATCATCCTTTCACTTCAGGGCCGTATTGTATTCCAAATTCTACGCGATGTTGCGCATTCAGGGAATCTGAGCGACAACATCCCAGCAACCTGATTTCAACACGCGCAGACTCAGCGTGCATGCAGCTTGATAAAAAGTCATTAAATCCGCACCTATTTCGCTCAAATCGCGTTATACTTGCTGACTAGCAGGAATGACCCTGTTGAGTTCCACGTCAAGGAGCATCCGTACAATGGACGTTCTATGTATCGGTGAAGCGCTCATCGACTTTGTTTCACGCGAGCGCGGAAAAACATTGGTCACAGCGAGCCAGTACTCGGCAGCAACCGGGGGCGCACCAGCGAACGTTGCAGCCGGGCTGACCAAATTGGGCCGCCATGCGCGCCTGATAGCCACTGTGGGGGACGATGCGTTCGGACTAAAGATCATCAATGACCTGGGTGAAATCGGCGTAGACTGCGGCCTGCGCATTGATCCCGATCATTTTACGACGCTGGCCTTTGTCAAACAGGGGGCACAAGGCGACCGCGATTTCGAATTTAATACCGGGGCGCACGATTACCTGCTTCCCGACCAGATCAACGAAGAAGAAGTGCGAGAGGCGCTGGTGGTCCACTACGGATCGATCAGTCTGCGGACGCCCGTCTCACGCGAAGCGACGCTGAAAGCCATTCGAATCGCGAAGGACGCCGGAGTTGCCTGTTCGTGCGATCCCAACTGGCGGTCCAACCTGTGGCCTAACGAGGAGAACGGGCGGGCCGCCATGATGGAAGCGATCAGCCATGCGGATATTCTGAAGATCAGCGAGACGGACCTGGCATTTGTCGTACCGGGCGAGCCGGATTTTGCAGCAGCGCTCAAAAAAGCTGGATTCCGGGGCAGAATTGCCGCCGTGACTTCAGGGGCGTGACGGGGCGTGGTATCAGGTGGGCAGCCGTACCGCTCACGTGCCATCGCCGCATGTCCAGGTCGTTGAGACGACGGGCGCGGGCGATGCGTTCACAGCGTCCCTGCTGGACGGGCTGATCAGCCATTCGATGAACATCGAAGCGCTGGACGATGAAACGCTGCACGCCCTTGTCACGCGGTCCTGTGCCGCTGGAGCGCTGACGGCTACCGGATACGGGGCGATCCCGTCTCTGCCCGATGCAAAGGGAATTGACGCGCTGCTGCGTATGGTGAACGTCACCAACGACAAGACGCTAGCGGCGAGTTAGACGAGACTATCCTCCCGCCCTCCCCCGTGCGTCTGGGGAGGCAAGTTGTGCCTCAAAAACCTGGGCAGGGCGGCTGCGCTTGGCCCTGCCCCTACGGAACTGCCGATTCTTTGGATGGCGACCCGGTGGGGAGAGGGAATTGAGAACAGGGGCTTTACACAAAATCAGGGATGGCTCATGTCTGTCATGTTTTTGTAGGGCTGCTGTTCAGCGAGGACAACACGATTCGCTTTGCGCCTGCGCTCCAAGCGGAAGGCGACCACCGACAGCACCACGCTGACGCCGATCAGGGCGGCGGCGACCAGATAGGCAGCCTGAACCCCTTCGACAATCGCCCAGTGCGGGGCATCCACTACATCCGTCCCGGCTTTCAGGCTGGCAGCGGCGATCACCCGGCTGGAAAAGACAGCGCCGATCACAGCAATCCCGGTCATCTGGCCCAGTGTGCGCGAGATCGCCATCAGGCCGGAGGCAACGCCCAGCCGTTCACGCGGGGCCGATCCCATAATGGCGCTGTTGTTGGGCGACTGGAATAACCCTGCCCCAAAGCCGAGCGGCAGCACGCGGAGGATATAGCCGATGGTTGATGTGCTGGCGTCGAGGTTGGACACCCCCCAGCACCCTACCGCGACGACGATCAGCCCGATCACGGCGATCCCGCGCGACCCGTAGCGATCCGACAGCGACCCGGCTACGGGGGCAGTCAGGCCGAGCGCCGCCGGGAAAACCGTCAGATACAGCCCGATCTGCATGGTACTGAGGCCCTTCACCTGTTCCAGGTAAAACGGCAGCACAAACAGCCCGGCGATGATGATAAACACCATAAATCCGGTCAGAAGACTGATCGAAAACAGCACATCGTGGAACAGACTCAGATCGATCATGGGCTGATCGAGGCGCTGCTCGATGGTCATGAACAGGATCAGGCCGATCACGGCGGCGGCAAACAACCCGATAATTTTGGGATCGGACCAGCCCGTTGTCGGGCCAAAGGTCAGGGCGAGCGCGAAGGCGGTTAGCGTCGCCAGCATGATCAGCGCGCCCGCGAAGTCAAAGCGCTGTCCACCGGGCGGACGGGTATCGGGCACGAAACGCCCGACGAGATAAACGCCCAGGATGCCCACGGGCAGATTGACCAGGAAGATCGCGCGCCAGCCCACCGTGCCGAGCAGCAGCCCACCCAGAGTCGGCCCCAGACTGATACCCAGCGAGACCACCGTCCCGGAGATGCCCAGGGCGCGCCCGCGCTCGGTAGGCGGGAAGGATTCGGTGACAATCGCCATGCCGAGGGCCATGATCAGCGCCGCGCCGATGCCCTGAATTGCCCGGAAGGCAATCAGAAAGCCGATGGAGGGGGCCAGCCCGCACAGCACCGAAGCAGACGTAAAGAGGACCATGCCGGGCTGGTAGAGGCGCTTCTTGCCGAACATATCGCCCAGCCGGGCTACGCCTAACATCAGCGAAGTGATGACCAGCAGATAGCTGACCACAACCCACTGAACGGTTGAAAAATGGGTGTGCAGTTTATCATCGAGCGTGGGCAGCGCGATATTGACGATGCTGCCGTCGATGGTGCATAAAAAAGTGCCCATCGCCACCGAGAGCATGATCCACCACTTGCGGGAATAATCGGGCTGAGAGGAAGACATACCTTAACCTTTTGATAGAATTTTCTAAATTGGCCTAGCTAACTATACCGCATCTCTATACAATCGTGGCTCACGACACAACCGGACTTTGACCGACAAGGAAAAGCATGAAAATACATTACACGTTTGATGACAGCGCGGCGCGGCTGCCCCTGACCATCCGCAGTTCTGAAGGGGTTTGGGACCGTGCCTCCGACATCCGTAATGCTCCGAGTATTCACCTCGTCGAACTGACGACACAGCACATGCTTAATACCGGGACCGTACTCCTGGACGAACTCACGAATTATTTCGAGAAGGGCACCCCCAGCGAGACCGATCCCTACTCCCTGGCCGACTGTTTCGCCAACCGGGATCAACTGCAAGACCTGCTGCGCGACCTGCGCGATAACCCGCAGCACCTGACAGCATTTGCCGAAGTCGAGGCGCTGTTCCCTGTCACCTATATGCAGGATCTGCAGCTCACCCTGGCTCTGACGACGGTCGGTATTCCAGCCTTTGGCTACGTGCGCACCTTCAAGGATTCCGAGGGCGAGGAATTTCATGGGATGGTCGTCAATCTCACGCAGGCGCGCCCGCACCTGGAGAATTACCTGGGGCAGTTCTCGCTGAGTTTGCTCGTTGATATGATCCGTTTCGGCTTCTTCAATCACGAAGCGTTTCAACTGGCCTATGGCGACTATGCTGCTTCACTTGGGCGCGGCGTGGGTATTGAAAAACCCATCGACCGCCTGAAAGAGTTGCTGCTGCGGCGCGGGATTGCCTGGTATCTCAGCTACCGCCACAACCTGGAATTTTACGATCAGGCCCTCAACCTGGACGCGAACAACCTGGGCGGGTATATCGAACGGTGGAACGGCGCGGTAGAAGCAGCCCGCAAAAAAGGACAGCCTGACGATCCGCTGGATGACTCACGGCGCGATGCCAGCCAACCGGAAGATATTGTTTTGGATCTGGTGGGGTTCTATATGGCGCGAGGCATTGCGGAACATCATGGCAACAAAGGGCTGCGCGAATCGGTGACGCAAGGGCCGGATCACTTCATTACGCTGTATAACGAGTTGAGCAAACACAAGCTGAAAAATTAAATGAAGGCCCCCTGACTGCAAGGGGCCTTCCGCCTTACACCTTACGGGAAGGTATCAATAGCAGTCCAGGAAAGAGTGCTTATCCAGGTTTGGGCGGCAAAGGCCGGATCACTTTGCGGCGCGGCAGCGGGCGGATCACCGGATCACGGCGGCTGATAATCGTTTCAAGTTGGGCAAAACTGGCGGAGACGACTACTTCTCCGGTCTGACCGTTCACGACAGCCGGGCGGCGCGTGTCGTCGCTCATGTGGAGCGTGACCATCCAGACAGGCAGCAGCAGGAGCCGGTAGAGCAGGTTCTTGATGCGCGCCCGATCCAGATCGCCCAATTGCGCGCCCTGGTTGTAGGGCCGATCGGTGCGGGCCAACTCGATATCGGGCAGGACGTGGCCCTGTGTGCGGCGGCGCGCCGCATATTTGATATAGGCCCACCCCGTGATTGACGCCTGGATCGCATCGACGCTGTAAATCTGGGCGGGCCATGTCGCCAGATAACGGTGATCGTAGGCGATCAGATCATCCAGGTGATAGGGCATCAATTCGGTGAGGACGAGCTGGCGCGGCTGTATCACGCCGCTGACGAGTACATCCTTCACGCCCAGCGTAAATGGCATAAAGTCTTCGAGCGTCGTGGTTGTCAGAGAGAAGGCCCAGAACGGCAGGTAGAGCGCGGTAAAATCGCCGCTTGCGATTAACTCCCGCGCCGCCGGATCAAGCCGCTCGTGGATCGCCTGGGCCGCCGCTTTGCGATCCATACGAAAGGGGATCAGGCCGTCCGGTTCCTCAAACGAGCCAACTGCATCCTGGACAAGCACATGGGCCGTATCGCAGAAGGGGCACCGGGCGGAGAGAGTCGATCCACTGAGGGTGATTTGCGCGCAGCAGTTCTGGCAAACCAGCACGCGCTTGCCGATGTGCCATTCCTTCGAGAACCCGAAGCGCCGCTGAAGCAGCGCGTTATCGAGCTTTTGATAGCCGCCGGTGATGCCAGCGGGGCGCGCTTCCTGGCCGGGCCGGAAGCCGCAGTGCTGGCAGACCAGCAGGCCAACCGCCGCATTATAGGCCAGACGCCCGCCGCATTGGGGGCAGTTCTGGGTTTCAGAGGTCGCCGCAACAGGGTCTACGGGGTCCGGTTGATCCTGGAGATGGCCCTCACCGGGCGGGATGACTCCTTCCAGAATACCCTTCTCGCGCCATGCGTATTCGTGGTAAGGCTGGGCCGCCAACGCCTGCTCCAAATAGAGCAGCCGTTCATGGGGATCGGTGGTCGTTTTCGAGAGCAGATACCAGGCATCGGCAAAATTCGCGGTGTGGCTGATGGCGGGCCGCAGCAAAAACTGGGCCGCCTTAAAATCGCCTTCCTGAATCCAGGCCCACGCTTCGTTCAACAGATGACGCTGCTCATCATCCAACAGTGTGCGCGTCGGCGGCTCGTAACCGTCCTGATCCGTGCGAGTTGCCCGGTACTGCTCCAACCGCTGCTGGGCATCGGGATCATCACGCGTTTGACCGCAAAACTGGCACCATAATTGATTGCCAGACGGGATCATCAGCGCGTTACACCGCGGGCAGCGAGGCAGAACGGTTGGCATGGCGCAGACTCTTTCTATTCGCTCGGCGGTTCAGAAGCAGCGTCCGAAGCGGGATGCTCCTGATCAAACAGGCGCAGCGATGGATTGGCGATCTCTTCGAGAGCGTAGGCGACAATTGACTTGATGAACGCGGTTTTACCCTTGGTGTAGGCAGGGCGCTTTGCTTGAAAGGCCACAGCCAATTCGCGCTTCACCGCTTCATACTGGCGGGCGACCTCCGGGTGGCGGCGCAGATAGTCGCGGAAGATGATGTGGCGCTGGTGTTCCCAGGTCGCATATTCCACGATATGCAGGTGGTGGGTGCGCGGCTCGCCTTTCCACAAAAAGAGATGCTCAGCCTTGTTAAAATCGATATGGGCATAGGCATGGTAGCCGAGCGGCTCCAGGCGCTTCTCGTAACTATCCACCGGGCCGAGTTCCTCTACGACCAGCAGCACGTCAATAATCGGTTTCGCGCTCAGGCCGGGCACGGATGTGCTGCCGATATGTTCGATTTCCAGCGCATCATCACCCATTACTTCCGCGATCTGATCGGCCTCCTGTTGGAACAGGATCGGCCAGTTCGGATCGTATGCTGACAGTTCAAATGATTCATTCTGATTGAAATCGGCCATACGCTTCCCCTTTTGCGGCCTCATTCAGCTAATTCTCATTACGCTATAATTCTAGTGTAGATCACAATTACGGCAACCTAGCATAGGACACCCATCGATCATGCCGCTGCACACAACCGATCCCCTTACTGCCGATACCATCACAGCCAGCCTCGCAGGAGCGGCATGGGTTATTTCGCCGCGTTTTGGTGAGAGCTACAGTTTTGACCAGGCTGGACGCCTGCTGGCGCTCTTTTTGGACGAGCGCAGCTACCAGCGCACCCTGGATCACCGCCTGTTAGAACGGCAGCGCGCGGCGCAAACTAGCGCGGCGCAAACTAGCGCGGCAGGCAAAGCGCGCGCAAATTGGCGCGGCGCAGAATGGCCTGCCGCGCACGCCGTGAACTGCCTCCGGATGAAAGCGCCGCCCTGCTGGACCGCACGTTCCGGTCGCTGCGCGGGCTGGCGGACTCCCTGGACCGGCTGGACATACCGGCAGAGGAACGTGACCAGATGGCAGAAGCATTGGCCTGCATCAGCGCCTTTGGCCCAGAGCGATTAGCGGCGGATGGCGCGGTGTTCCGCGATCTTTACCTGCCAGTGAGCATCCTGCCTCCCGACCAGTATCTCGCCCTGGTGCTGCAAGCGACGGAGGGCTGTTCGTGGAACCGCTGCACGTTCTGCGGGCTGTACCGTGACCGCCCCTTTCGCATCAAAACACCGGAAGCTTTCCGCGAACACTGCCTGGCGGTGCGCGATTTCTTCCGGGCAGGGTTGAGCATGCGGCGGGGCATATTCCTGGCAGATGCCAACGCCCTGGTCATTCCCCAGGCCCGGCTGCGCGCCATTTTTGAGATCACACAGGAAGTTTTCGGAGACTCAAATAAGCCGTCTATTCCTTCGTCAGCGCCTTCGATGTCGACCGCAAATCGCCGGAGAACTGGGCGGAACTGCACGCGCTGGGCCTGGAACGCGCCTATATCGGCCTGGAAACGGGTGACAACGAGCTGCTGCGCTTTATGAACAAACCGGGGTTGGCGGAAGATGCGATCAGCGCGGTGCAGTCCCTGCGGGCGGGCGGCGTCGCGGTGGGCGTGATCGTCATGGCGGGCATCGGCGGGGATCAGTTCGCAAAGAGCCACGTTGAACGCACGATTGAGGTCATCCGGGCAGATGGACCTTGGCCCGAACGATCTGGTTTACCTGTCCAATTATGTGGCCGCGCCGGGGACGGAATACCCATTTTTGACGACTGTCGCCGGGATTCACGATCTGACGGATGAGGAGATCACCGCGCAGCTTCAGGAGATGCAGAGCGGCATCCGGTCTGTCGCCCCGCAAACACGCGCCGTGCCCTATCATGTGGATGGGTTCGCGCTGTAAATACCGACTCGCATTTCCAGGCATTATATTATGAAATAAAGGACGAAAAACCAGACCATATGAGGTGTCAGGATGTACGTTTTGCGGATCGAACATCCGGTTCCTGATTTCGAAGGGTGGAAAAAAGCGTTTGATAGTGATCCGGTCTGGGCGGGAAAGGTCAGGCGTGCGCCGCTACCAGATTTTGCGCCCCATCGACAATCCGAACTATGTCATCATCGAGCTTGAATTTGATACCGTGAAGCAGGCCGAGGCGCTGCTGGCCGCCATGCGCGTGGTGTGGGGCCGTGTCGAGGGCACGATCATGACCAATCCCCAGGCGCAAATTGCCGAAGCGGTAGAGATCAAGGTCTATTGAGCAAGGGGCGGGCCAACCCACCCGATGACCACACTTGACGATCTGCTTGATACCATCTTTGACGGCAAAAAACCTGCCCTCTATCCTGATTTTGAGGGATGGGTCCGTGATTCGCGCCGGTTCAGGGCATTTGCCACCAGCTACAGCGGCAAGATCCGCGCCAAGCTGAAAAACGCGCGCGACGACGGCGGCATGCAGGATTTGCGCGCCGAACTGGAAACCGCCGTACTGCTGCTGCGCGAAGAACGATTTACACTCGAATACGAAACTTATGCCGCCTCCAAACAGCGCGGGCCCGATTTCACTGTCACGTTCAAAACTCATACTCCCTTTAACGTCGAAGTCCGGCGGATCCGCAGTACCGAACTGGAGGACGGGGATAGCACAGGGAAGTTGATGGCGGTGCTGTGCGATAAGGTGGGGCAGATGCCGCCGAGTATGATCAACCTGCTGTGGCTGGCTGCCGAACGCGATCTTTCCGAAGCCGACCTGACCCGCGCGGGGGCGACTCTGCGCCAACTGGCGGAGCGCAAAACCGAAGACTTCTTCACCCGGCGCGGATTTACGAGCGCCGCCGACTTCCTCAAGCACTACGGCCAGTTGAGCGGGATTGTGATACGCCAGCCGGGTGAGTTTGTGCTGTGGTTGAACTCGCTGGCCCGGCACAAAGTACCGCCGGAAATCGTCACGGCAGTCCGGAGGCTCTAAACTCTTTAACTTTTCGATTGGATCATGTTAGTGGGCGCAGCGGCTTAGCGGCTGTTATGAACTTTTCGACTATCCCATAAAGATACGCTGAAACATAAGCGTTGTGGATCGCGGGCAGGCCCATCCCCTGCCCCTTCCCCCACAGCTTCGCGGGGGGAAGGGAAAACGATTTAGAAAAGAGCATTCCCTGGCTTAAGTCGCGATCGGGCGCAGGGCTTGCTTCGCAAGCTAAGCAGCGCCCCTACAAAAACCACGTTATCCGATCCATTTGCAACTGCATTGGGCCACCGATTGTAAGCCCACAAAAAACGGGGCGATCCGGTGCGACTTTCAGTCGCCTGGGATCGCCCCGCAAAACAGGCGCAGCAAGCGGTGCTGTCAGCCGTTTTTATATTCGCCAGAACTATAGACGTAAACATACGGCGTATCGAAGCCGCCGTCCTTGCTCCAATTGAAGGCCCAGTAGGCGTCGGTGATGGACATATTGACGCAGCCATGACTGTGCCGGTAGCCGAACCCGTCGTGCCAGTACGTGCCGTGCAGCGAAATGGCGTTGTCAAAATACATCACGTAGGGCACGTTTTCCAGCGAGTAGAAGTCGGTCTGGCCTTCCGCGCCGCTCATGTTGCCATTCACCTGCCGGGACCATACTTTGAACAGCCCTTCGTTGGTGTCCCAATCGGGCAGGCCGGACGAAATGAGCGTGGCGTAAACAGGCGTATCATCCTCATAAGCAGTCAGGACCTGCTCAAAAAGATCGACGGCAAACCAGCGGCCTTTGACAGTCTCAGGGCGCTGCACCATCAGGACGCGGGCGATATTCGTTTGCAGCACCCACTGGTCCGGGCCGACGAGATACCATTCCCAGCCATTTACTTCGGCTGAGGCGAAGATATTGACGCGCGTATAGCGCGCCAGGATGGGCCGGGATTTGTCTCCCGATGCGCCAGGATAGGGGCTGGGATAGTTCGGGACCAGCACCCAGGCCATCGGATAATCCAGCGCTTGATCGAGGTATACCCCGGCAAATTCACTGGGGCGGGCAATCGCTAACTGGCTGGCTGGCATCCACTGCCCGTTATTAATTTGCAGCCAGTCGCCCTGTACGCCGCCGATGGTCACAAAGTTAAACCCGGCGTCAATCGTGCCGATGGGGTTGCCGCCCGGCGCGTCATAGATCGTAGCCGAGCCGCCCACAATCTTACGGAAGGCGAAACGCGCGATCTCGTCCATATTCACCGGGACGGGCCGCACATTGGGATGCGGGTGCAGCAGCATTTCGTCCAGCAGCAGTTCATATTCCACGCTGGGCAGCCCTGCCCTACAACCGGGGCTGGCCGGATTCTGCAAACACGTATTGCGATCTGGCCCGCTGGCGCGCGCCGGAGTAATGGAAGCGGTCAGAGCTATAAGCACAAATAAAGTGAGGATCAGGCGGCGGTGAAGCATAATAAGAACCTCCTATAAAGATGGGCCGCTGTTCATGACGCCTATTGTATCAAATGTTCAGGCTTATCCGGTATACGACGGTCCTACGGTCGGGCTACTGCTCGGCAGCGAACTGCCGCAGCAGGACGCTGAGCCGCATTTCCAGATCGTCGAAAAGCTGGCGCATCCCTTCCAGACATTCCGCGCTGTCTGCGCAGCCCCGCTCCAGCGGATCGTGCAGCGACCAGTGAAAAAAAACCGCCCCTTCGAAAGATTCCGGCGGGAAGCTGTTCGTGGGCGCGGTCACAGACGGTGATCACATTGTCGAAGTGCTGTCCCAGCAGATCGTGATAAGTCTGCGGGTGGAGGTAGGCGGCAGAGACGCCTCTCTCGGCCAGCACATCGAGCATCAGGGGCGGAACATGGTCCAGTGGTTCAAGCCCGGCGCTGATCGGGATCAGCGAACCAGGAGCCAGGTGGCGGGCCAGGGCTTCGGCCATCAGGGATCGTGAGGCGTTGGCGTAGCACAAAAACAGCACCCGGCGCGGTCTGTGCAAAATGGGCAGGGGATGGTTGGACAGCGGAATATGCCGCCGCCACCAGATGCCAATATCCGCGAGCAGGGTTAGATTAGGCGAAAAGTAGCGGCGGCGCGCATCGCCAATACTCTGCTGCCAATAGATCAATCCGCAGGCACACAGCACGTTCAGATGATGCGAGAGCAAATTCTGGCTGAGGCCGGTAGTCGCGATCAATTCTGAATTGGAGTGATCGCTGGTCAGCAAGAATCTTGAACAGATTCATGCGGTGCGGATCAGCCATTGCCTTAAAAATGTCGATCAACTGCTCATCTGATAACATGCGCCCCAATTTCCATCAAGCAGCATTGATATAGTTTACCCTTTATTGTACCCCCTGAAAGGAATCTATGGTGGGGCCGATTCTCATTGAATTTGCAGCAGAAGATCGGAGGTTGAGCGGCGATTCAGGAATTCGTGGGGGGATGTTATACTGAGGTCGACAACTATCGTTCTGATAACAGGAGAAAAGACATCATGGCGAGTCACAAACGATTGGCCCTGCTGCTGATTCTGGCGTTGGCGCTGCTTCCGGCGCTGGGATCGCCGCAGCCTGTTCGCGCTGGGGGAGACTGGTTCGGCTATGTCTTTAACAGCCAGACTCAAGAACTGCTGCGCGTCCACCTGGATGGGCGGGCCGAGACTGTGCCCGTCACGTTTGACGAAGGGGCCTACCTGGGCGCGTATGAAATGACCTTTTCCCCCGATGGCTCGTATCTGGCCACCTGTTCTGTCAGCGGCGCGGCGGATAGCACGCAGCATACCACACTTGCCGTCTGGAAGATGGAAACGCTGGACACCAACACAGCGACCCAACTGTACCAGGTGGATATGGGCAGCCCCGTTGGCTGCCTGGTGGGGCATCCGGGCATCAATCAGGAAAACACGCTGCTCGCCGTCGGGCTGGTGAACTACTTCCCCGGCGATCCGAACGCCGACACGACTCTGCCACCCTGGTCACTCCAGGTATTTGACCTGAACACAGGCGAACTGCGCTATGAACTGAACCAGACCACGCCGGGCTTTAGCCAGATTCCCGGCTGGGAAAACGCGGCACTGATGCCAGATGTCGTCTATTTTGATAATGATCTGATCTGGTGTTCCGCCAACTGCCCTGGGGCGTGGGCGGTCCAGGAGTCACGATGCCCGCCTATTTGTGGAATGTGGTTACGGCCAACATTGCCGCAGTGGATGTCTATGGCGCGGTAGCGCTGGATTATCTAACGGATACGGGCGAAATCGCCTGGATCGAACTGAACTCCGATTTGCCTGCCGGGATGCCCGCCGGACCGATGCCGCAGGCCAACGTGGTGAAACTGGGCGATAAAACGGGCAACCCGCCGCGCACGATCTACTATACGGGCGACGACGTGATCGGTGATGTGCAGTTCATCGACGGCGGGCAGCGGCTGGCCATCCAACTGATCCCCCAGTTTGATGGCGTTAATCCGCCGACCCAAGGTGTGCCGATTAAGTGGATCGCGCTGGATCGCCAGGGGCAGGTGACGGACCTGGAAATACAAATGGACGCCTATCCAAGAGATTCACAACGGCCCTGAAGGGTATCTCTACTTCCTGCAATCCTACGCCGATATGACGCAGTATACCGACCCGTACTATTCGCTGGAATATGTGATGCCGGATGGATCCCGTTCGCTCCTGTGGCAGGGTGACGGGCAGACCTGGGAATATGCCTGGGGCATGGGCTGGACCGCTCAACCGGATCTGGGATCGTTCCCCGATGTGGTGCTGCCTGTGCCGTAAGTAGAGCTAGAGCAAAAAGAATTTCACCGCGGAGAGCGCAAAGAGCGCGGAGAAAAACAAGAGAAGAAAAATAAGGGGCGGGTTTGTTAACCCGCCCCTACAAAAATGGTAACCTAGCGTGGATTGATACTCACGTTGCCCACATTCGTCCGCACGTTGACCTGGACCACTCCATCACCCAGTGTGCCCTTCAACGTGGCGTGAACGTCCTGTGTTTCGCCCGTTTGCCCGCTCAGCGTGAAGGCGTTATCAACCGAGATGCTGCCTACCTGCGCGGCGACATCGAGCATAGCCGATGTATCGGCGGGCAGGGTGACGGCGATGCTGCCGACATCGGCGCTGAGTGTATACATCCCCAGGTCGCCTAAATCGCCGGAAAAGCGCACGTCGCCCACGTCGCAGATCACCAGCATCCCCGCCTGCACGGTCACGCCGTCCAGGGTGATGTTGCCCACGTCATTCTTCACGGTCAGGGCCGAAGGAATTGTCAGTCCCTTGATCGTCACGTCCCCGACCTGATTGATGATATTCAGCGCGATCTGCGGCGGAACGGTGATCGTCAGATCGACCTTATTGGTGCGCGGGTGGCGCAGGTTCGCGCGCTGCACTGTGTTGACCACCACGCGATCCGGCTGTTGGTCGATCAGAACGGTCATTTCGGCCAGTTCGTCCTGTGCCCGCTGATCGGTCTGCCCGTAGGCCGTTTTGGTGTAATCGATCAACACTTCATCCGCCGCGCCCGGCTGAATCTGGATCGTCCCGACGTTGCTGTCTACTTCCAGCATGACCGTCTCACTGCTGTTCAGGGCCAGCCTTTCGGAACCGCTGGACGACGCCTCGCTGTTCTCGTTGACGGTTTTGTTAAACGAACACCCTGCCAGGACAGCCATCATAACCAGGCAGGTCCACCCCATTTTGTGCATAGTACAGCTAATCTCCTTAGCGAGTTATCGTTCCCGTTTGAATCTGAATGTTCCCCAGTACGGTGCGCAGCCGCAGATCAGCCGGATCGCCTGTGCCGCTGCCGATCACACCCTGCCAGCTAGCGCCCGCGTAGTCGTCATTTGTCTGGACATCACTTGTCTTAAACGGCTGAGCAACGGTGATATCGCCAACATCGGCTGCCGCATCCAGGCGCAGATAAGAGTCGCCCGGCGGCACATTAACCACGATTTCGCCCGCCGTCGCGCTGATCAGATGCTCACCCGCCGGATCAAAGGTGCCCGTAAATGAGACGGTGATCATATCGGTGTTATTGGTGTTTTTATTCAGCGCCGCATTGTTCTCGATATCGGTGGACAGCGCGTTGACATTGGTCACAACGACTTTGCCGATATTGTTGCGCACGCGCAGGTGAACGTCCTGCGGGACGGTAATGGTCAGGTCTACCGTGTTCGTGCGCTTGAAGTAATCGCGGAACTCTTTCCGATCCGTGACTCTCACGGTAACCGTGGTTCCGTCGAGCGTGGCATCGACATTGATATCGTTCAGGGTGTTATTTGATTCCGTTTTGCTGAAGCCGTAGGCCGTCTTGGTGTAATCGACGGTGACTTCATTCGTGTCTGCGCCCCGAATCGTGATGTCGCCTATGTAATTGCGAACATCCAGCGTCAGTTCGTCGCCGGAAGCCATCCCGGTTAACGAGACGGTTTTGGTCCCGCTGGTGCTCACCTCGTTGCGGTCAAAGAGACTGCCGATGGATGCTCCCGCCACGCCAAGCAGGCAGAGCGGCAGGACCCAGCACAGGCAGCACAAAAAGAAGCAGCCCAGAAAGAACCAGGGCCAGCGCGCATGGCGGCGCGTCTCTTCTGACAAACCGCGTTTACGTTTTTCCGGCGGTTCTACAACGACACCGGTGAATTCATCAGCCTGATTAAATTGACCCATCAGAGGAAACCCCCTAGTACACAACCCAATTATGCTAATCTATACGCACAGATCGAGCTGTAGTTGCCGACGCAAGCCGTCGCATGCTTATACAATTGAGCGAGATGGCGAGGAACGATCAGGAGTTGGCCTGTTCAGCCTCTTCTTCGGCAGCCAGAGCAGCCGTGCAGTCATCACAGTAGCCAATAAAACAGGAATGGGCAGAGAGCACCACGACTCCCAGCTTCTTTTTGACCTCGCGCCGGAACAGCTCAACCAGATCGGGTTCGACGGGCACGATTTTACCGCAGCGGTGGCAGGTGAGGGTATAGTGCTGGCGCAGGGAGCGGAAGCGCCACTCGACGCGCTCCTGCTCGTCACCCACCTGGCGGCCTTCCACGAGGTTCATTTCTTTAAAGAGGGTCAGAGTGCGGTACACCGTCGCCAGACTCAGATCCGCGCCGCGTTCGTTCGCCAGATGGTGAATCATCTCGACGTCCAAAAAGCCCTCGTTTTCGCGCAGAACATCCAGCAGGGCAAGCCGCTGGCTGGTAATGCGGTGTCCGGCGGCGCGAAAAGCCAACAGGATGGCGTCATCCCCGGCGCTGCTCGTTTCCGATGCGTGTACCATACGTGCTCCTGGCTGCGAGTTGATACGGTAGATTATGACACTGTTGGGCGTGTTTCAAAAACCGCCGCTTTTGATCGCAGGTACGGCGCAGACGCGAATTTACATTTTCGACTCAGATTTTTATAGATTTATGTATTGTCACAGCTCTTCCCTCCCCGCTACAATCTAAAAGGTCCTTACCCCTAACTGAATACAAGGAGAATTTTAAGATGAAACGGCTCTTAACTGTGCTTCTGGCGTTGGCCTTTATCCTCGCGCTCGGTGCTCCCCTGGTTTCGGCGCAGGACGGCGGCGAAGCCCGCACGATTACTGACGCAATGGGCCGCCAGGTGACCCTTGATACCGCGCCTCAAAAAGTTGTCGGACTCAGCGCTTCGATCACGGATATGCTGTTCGCGATTGGCGTGACTCCGGTTGGCGTGACGGAAGGCATCACCTTCCCGCCGGAAGCAACGACCCTGCCAACCTTTGGCACGGGCTACCAGCTTGACCTGGAAGCACTCGCCGCCCTGGAACCCGACCTGATCGTAGCCAACGCGCAGCTTCAGGCGCAGATGACCGACCAGCTTGAGGCGATTGCGCCGACCATTTTCGTGCTGACGCTGACTGCCGCTGATGTTCCCGCCAACCTGCGCCTGCTTGGACAGGCGACGTGGCACGACACCGCCGCCGAATACGTGGCCCGCCCCTACGAAACGCTGCTGCAATTTGTGGACATGAATAAGCCCGCCGAAGGCCCCAGCGTGTTGATCATCGTCGGCACGCTCGACCAGCCCAACTTTGGCAAGTCCACCACCTACCTGGGCGATCTGGCGGCGAAACTCGGCGCGACCAATGTAGCCGATGCTGAACCGGACGCTGGCCCCTTCCCCGGCTATGCGCAGTTGAGCGTCGAGAGCGTCCTGGCGGCTGATCCCGATATTATTCTTACCATCACGCGCGGCGCGCCGGGCGCGGCCCCCATTCCCGAAACCATGACTGCCGATCCAGTCTGGTCGGAACTGTCGGCTGTGAAAAACGGCAAGGTGTACGAAGTGGATAATGTTCTGTTCCTGCAGGACCCCGGTATCCGCTTCCCCGAAGCGTTGATGCAGCTTTATAATCTCTTCAACGGCACACCAGCCCAGTAACCTCACCCCGTCCGAGCAAGCTCGGATCAGGGTGAGATTGATGTAGGGGCGGGTTTTTTAACCCGCCCTTGTATAATGCCTACCAAAAAGATTGAGGTTTTGTGAGCGTTGAAGCGGCTCTCCCATCTTCAAAGACAGCAGCAGGTATCAGTCAGACGCGATGGCGGCTGGCTTACCGCACTGCTGTGATCCTGTTTTTCGCTGTGCTGCTCTTCGCGGCGATGGTCTATGCCCTATCGGAAGGATCGCAGAAAATCCCACGCGATCAGGTGATCAGCGCCCTGCGCGACGAAACGACCGTCAAGCGATCCGTCTGGATTATCATCCAAAAGGTGCGCCTGCCCCGTGCCCTGACCGGGGCGCTGGTCGGCATGAATCTGGCGGTTTCCGGGACGATGCTGCAAGGCGTGGTCCGATCTCCCCTGGCCGATCCTTATATTCTCGGCGTGTCGGCGGGCGGCGGGCTGGCGACCGTGATCACCACTCTGATGATCGACAATTTTCCGCTGAACGCTGTTCCGTTGGCTGCGTTCGTTGGATCGCTTATTGGCGCGCTGGTCGTCTATGCGGTAGCCTGGGACGGGACAGGTGTCACAACAACACGGCTGGCCCTGGCAGGCGTGGCCCTGACCACCATGCTCGGCGCATTTACTACCACCGTCGTGGTGATGAATGTCGAAGTCGGCGCGCAGATGGTCTTTCAGTGGCTCGTTGGCGGGCTGTATACGGCGGGTTGGAAGGATTACACGCTGATCGCGCCCTACACCCTCGTTGGCTTTCTGCTGGCCATGTCGATGGCGACCCGCGCCAATGTGCTGGCCCTGGGCGATGACGTGGCGCAGGGTTTGGGGCTGCACATCGAACGAACGCGCTTTTTTATGAGCGCCATTGCCGCCATCCTGGCAGGCAGCGCGGTCGCTGTTGCGGGACTGATCGGCTTCATTGGGCTGCTGGTACCCTTCGCCGCCCGCAAGCTGATCGGCTCCGATTTCCGCTTTTTGATCCCAGCGAGTATGATCCTGGGCGCGGCGGTGATGGTCTGGGCCGATACGGCTTCTCGCGTAACGCTGCCCGCGTTAGTGGGACAGGCCGGGACGGAATTTCCGGTGGGAATCGTCACGGCGATTTTTGGGGGACCGCTTTTTCTCTGGCTGGTGCGCGCCCGGCGCGCGCGGTGGTAAACAAACCATGACCGAATCACGTTTACATGCGGATCATATCAGTCTCGGCTACAGACGCGGGGCGATGGTTGTGCGCGATCTCGTGCTGGACGTCGCTCCGGGCGAGATCGTGACCCTGGTCGGGCCGAACGGGTCCGGCAAAAGTACGCTGCTGCGCGCCCTGGCCCGGCTGATGCGTCCCCAGCAGGGTGTGGTCTATCTGAACGGCAAGTCGATTCACCATATTTCCACGCGGCGCGTTGCCCAACAACTGTCCATTCTGCCACAAAATCCCGCTGCCCCTGACGATCTGACCGTGCGCGATCTCGTCTCACGCGGGCGGTTCGCGCGGCAGGCATGGTGGCGGGCGTCGAGCCAGCATGACCGCGACGTCGTTGGCTGGGCGCTGGAAAAAACAGCCCTGACCGAGTTCAGCGACCGCCGCTTAAGCACACTCTCTGGCGGGGAACGGCAGCGGGCGTGGATCGCGCTGGCGCTGGCCCAGGAGCCGCGTATCCTGCTGCTGGACGAACCAACGACCTTCCTCGATATCAGTCACCAGTTAGACGTGATGGACTTACTGCAAACATTAAACGCGGAGAATGGGCTGAGCATCGTCATGGTGCTGCATGATCTAAATCAGGCGGCGAGGTTCAGCCACCGCCTGATCGTACTCAGCCAGGGAGAAATCTATGGGGCCGGAAAACCGGATGAGGTGTTAACCGGCACCATGCTGCGCGAGGTGTTTCACGTCGAAGGTGTCGTTGGGCGCGATCCGCACACCAACACACCCATCTTCACGCCGATCCAGTCGGTTCGGAACCACAACGGAAACGGCACTCACAACCAGAGCGCGAACGGCAAACACCCGGCAGATGAGCGCTAAGCATATTCCTTCTGGCGCAGCTTGCTGATCAGGTAATAAATCCGTCCGACAACACCAGCGAGAAGGAACATCGGGATTAGCCGGGTGGCAAAAGCCAGCAGGCGGAATATGCCCGCCATCGTCTTACGGACGATCTTCAGGGCAAAGCCGGCAAGCGACGAACCAGACTTGACCAGCGGCATGGCGCGCATCAGAGCCAGCAACGCTACAACCTGTAGGATGATGGGTGCATACCGAGACTGCGGTTTATCGATGCTTCCATTACTCATCGTCTCAACTCCGATTTGAATTAGGGTAGAAATTCATCCTTATCATAATTATAGGCTTTAACCATTAGAATTGCATGACGGTGCATGGTTTTTTCGCAAAAAGAGGGACGACTTTGCCAGGTCGCCCCTCAACATAAGCCCATAAACCTGTCCCCTGGCTTATGGGTAGCGTGTGATGAGCGCATTCCCGTTCTGCGTTTCCATGATCCAGCCCGTGATCGCGTTATAACTGACCTGCCACCAGTTCACGTTTTCGGCACACGTTGGACCAGCCACAATGGTGAAAACGGTGCCGTTAGGAACTTCTCCGAGATACGCCCAGGCACCATGAGCACTCGGACCGGTGTACATGTCGTTCCTGGCATCGGGTATGGGCTGCGCCTGGGCATTAACGACCAGGGTAGAAGCGGCGCAGTTTTGACCGGGAACGGTGGGTTCCACAAAATATCCATTGGAGTCTCCTTCCACAATCCAGCCCGTAACCCCACTGAACGTGATCTGCCACCAGTTGAACTCCTGACAGGCACTGAGGACCGGCCAGGACCGTAAAAATATCGCTGTCGGTGACACTCACCATCGCTGACGAGGTAAAGCCGGGTGACGGGTATACCGCCACATTGACCGGCGCTCCCGGTGCGTAACGCCCAAATCCACCAACGGTCAAACGGTACGGCAGTGTGCAGCCAGCCTGTTGAACGATCACTGGCTGATTATTGCTTGCTGCCATGTTTGCCAGTACCTGCAAATAATTGCTTGTTCCCCCCGATTGGCTACTGCCTGTCGCTGGCGGCAGGGATGGGAGATATAACGTCTGGCCAACATCAATCCGGCTGGCATCGGCTAGACAGTTGGCTGTGGCTAAGGCACCGGTCGTGGTTCCGATACGTTCGGCAAGCACCGACAGCGTATCCCCGCTCACCACCCGGTACACCACCCAACCGGACGGCGGTGTGCAGGAACGAGTTGTCGTATTGGTTGTTGAGCTAACCGCCTGTGAGGTGGAAGCTGTCGCTGCGGCAGCGACTGCGGCTACCGTCGCTGTTGGAGCGGCGGAAGTACTCTGATTAACCCAGGGCGTCGATGTGGGATAGGATGGATGGGATGATGAGTCTTTGGTAGACATGCTGCAAGCGACGGCAGACATCAACAGCATGATGCCGGGCACCAGAATACGAAAACGGACCATATGAATTTTTCTCCTCAGGAGGAAGCGCACATGGTCTAAGTTTAGGAGAACAGCAAAAACACAAATGGACGCAATTCCTACGATGAACCGACGAATTGCTGCTCGACGGGTGGCACTCCGGTCACTAATCATCGAGGGATACAAAATGCGCTGAATATTACGGGTGGACCACGGCTACCCTATTCTCTTGCCTGTTAGAAAATGGGAACCAAACAGGCGTGAAGGCTAAAATCGTACCGTGGGTACGGATGTCGATGAGTGGAGGCAGCAAATGGCAAAAGTGGTTGGCGGTATGACCTTATCCCTGGATGGCTTTGCGAGTGACGCACACGGCGATGTGGGTCGTCTTTATCCTGACCTGGGCGAACTGCGCGACACCGAGATGCTGCAAGAAGAAATACGGACAACGGGCGCGGTTGTGATGGGCAGACATTCCTATAACATGGGTGATCCCGATTCATTTGCCGACAGCTACGAATATCAAGTGCCGATCTTTGTCCTGACTCATTTTATTCCAGAGAAAAAGCCTAAACAGAATCAAGCGCTGACGGTTACTTTTGTGACGGATGGGATCGAGAGCGCGATCACAAAAGCCAAAGCAGCAGCGGGTGACAAGAACATCATTTTGATCGGCGCTAGCATCAATCAGCAGTGCATCAATGCCGGGCTGTGCGATGAACTCCACATCGGCATTATGCCTGTCTTGCTCGGCAGCGGGCTGCGCCTGTTTGAGCATATGGATGTCACCCATATCACGCTCGAAAAAATCAGGACTTTTGAAGCCGGGGCGAGAACGGACATCTGGTTCCGTGTCGTGAAGTAAAAAGCAGGGCAATGAAAATGGTGCAAGGCCAGCAGCAAAGCCGCCAGGATTAACTTTCTAAAGGCAGTTCAAGCAATTTAACAACTGCTTGTCGAAACGGGGTCTGGCAATCAGGACATCGTTTGTAGCTGCTAGCTGCAAATTTATTGGAAAGAAGATCGGCAGCACCGGGATATGGATCCACCTGGTGGGATTACTAATGATGGAAATCGTCCACTACAATGCATACATATTGTTGGGCTATAAACTGTTTTTACCGCTGGTTCAAAATCCATATCTGAATATTTACCATTTGCAACCCAGTTATCAAGGTCAATGAGGTCTTGTCCATTCCTCCAATAGAGGTAATAAAACCGTCCTTGTTCCCTATGAAGCATATTTTCAAAGAGTACTAACCGTGTATCTGTAGATTTGTAAATCTGACCGAAGATAAAAGCAGTTGATATCTGCCTGTAAAGGTAGAACCGCGCTAGTTGGATTTTCTAATGCAAGAAAATAATAAAAATGCGTGTTTTCTGCTTTGATCAGGTACATCGTGTTTCCCATATTTATTTGTTAAGACTGTGCGAGTGGGCGGATAGGTTGCCCACTCGCACGAGTCATCAAGAATTTACTTCGCAGGAGGGGGTGTCAGAACGCCGTCCACCTCATAGAGCGTGCCGTTGCTGGTGTGATACGCCTGATGGACGCCGACAGAACCGTTCAGAGTGAAATACGGTTGGGCATCGGCGGTGGTCACGGTCAGCGGCGACCCCTCAAGAGTCGCCAGCTTCGTACGGTGATAAAGGGCGTAGGGTGATACATCTTCCGCCACAACGTGATACAGCGCCACCTGCTTCAGCCGGGCCGGATCCGTTTCCGTGGAGACGTTCACGAAGCTGGAATCCCAGGGGGCAAAGAGGGTGAAGGGTCCGGGGCCGGAAAGTTCCTCAGCCACGCCGGACTTGTTCAGCATCTCCAACGCCGTATCATAATAGCCGCCCTGCTCAGCCACTTCCGTAAAGAAATCCAGCAGGTTCAGCGGGGTCTGGGTATCAAGACTGATCACGGGGTTCAGCAGGACCCGGTGATCGTCACGACGGTATAAACAGACGGCAGGCCCGTGTTTGTCTGCTGGTAGAGCGCGAGGTCGGACATACCAGCCATCGTCATTTTCCACTCAAAGGGGCCAGTCGGGGCGGCGTAGAGGCGCTCCTCCCCATAAGCCAGATTTTCCACCGTCAGATTGCCTGCTATGTACCCATCCAGCGCCGGTCCGCCGGGCACGAGATGAAGGATCAGGATCCAATTCTGATCCGGCCCGATTTTGGACAGCGTATCCGTCTCGTCAATCAGCTTTAACGTATAATCTGCCGCGCTGCCATAAGAGACAATCAAATAGCTGTGCCCATCATCCAGCGTCAGATCCAGTGACGCCGCGTTTGACGCGCCGTTTCCGCTGGATGGCGTGACGTGCAGGCTGTGTTTACCCGCGCTCACCGTCTGGTAATCGCTGATGAAGGGATAAATCATGTCATCCAGGATCATCTGATCGTCCAGATTTACATCGACCAGCGGGAAAGCCATGCTGGCTACTCGGATTTGAGCAGACCCCCTGCTCTCCGTCTTCTTCTGATCCTTGCTGTCACCGGAACAGCCCGGCAGCAGCAGGGCCAAAACAAATAAACTGACAAAAACGCGCCTGATAGTCAAAGTGTTCTCTCCTTGAGTACGCGTCGAAGTGTACAACAAGAGGCCAACCCAGGATAATGGGCCAGTTGCACAACCCCGCCCCGGCGAATACAATCCGACCTTATGACTGATAAAGAGTATCCCACGACACTACCCGACTTTTCCCCGACCCTGCCGGGTTTTAGGGCTGAGGAATTTCTCACCCTGACCGAGACGCTGCTGGCGGTTCCCATTGAGCAGAATCAGGTTGCGCTGGACGCCGCGCCGTTCCGCCTCGTTGCGCCGGAACCGCTGCCGGAGGGGCCGCTGTCGCCCCTGCCGCCGCGCTGGTATCCGCGCCCCGTGCCAGACGTGCTCGAAGCCGCCCGCGCCGGACTCGTCCCGCCGCCTAAGCCCGCCATCTTCGAGGGGCGCATGGTCGAATTGGAACGGGTGCTGCGGCCGCTATTGGCGGGACATCCGATGCGCGTGCATGGCGAAATGGGGGTCGGCAAGACAACTCTGCTGGCGGCAGTAGCGACCCACGAACGGACGCGCGGGCGATTCCGCCGCGTCTGGTGGATTGACCGCCCTGCCCGGCTCGATCAGACACTGGCCCTGGCCCTGAATCTGCCCCATGCCCTGGCAGAAGGTGATCCAACCGCCCGCCGAGCGATTCTGGCCGAACACCTGGACGATCACACCCTGCTGATCGTGGATAACACCTACCCCGGCGATCCCGCCCTGGATGGTCTGCTCAACCTGACACAACATGTCCTGCTCGGCGTGGACACCGCGCCGGAAGTGCTCGATCCCGATGATCCGCTGCCCGACGATCCCGAAGGCGTGGTGACGCTGCGGGTGTTCGATGACACGTCCGCGATCAATGTGCTGGCGCTCTACGGCGGGATCGAAGATACGCGCAAAATTCGCGGCGAACTGATGCGCATCGCCAATACACTGGGCAATTATCCGCTGGCGCTGATGCTGGCGGGCAAGCTGATCAGCCGCGATGGCCTGTCGCTGGACGATCTGCAAGAGGCGCTCGTCGTGCGCCCGCCTACCGGATCGAGCGAAGATGAGGACGAGGAAGAAAAGCTGCGCCGAGCCACGCTCAACCGGGCGCTGGATGTCTCGGTGAGCGCCCTGCCCGGCGACTACCGGACGCTGTTCGAGACGTTTGGAGCATTCCCGGCAGAGGGCGCGCCGCTCGATGGGCTGCTTCACACGGCCCGTATCGGATCGCTGCTGGCGACCCGGCGGGGATTGATCCTGCTGGCGGAATACGGCTTCATCCGGGCCGATCACCGCGATCCGCAGTTCTACGTCATGCATCCGGCGATCCATATTCGCGCCGCCGAAGATGAACCCTACGCGCCCAAACATGCCATCGGCAAACGGATGCATGCCTGGGCGTTGAATTATGCCCGCGCCAATACGGAAAATCTGCTGGCATTGTACCGGGCCGAAACGGCGCTGCGCTTCGCCAGCGAAACATCCGGCGGAGCGACCAATCCGCTGTTGGACGTGCTGCGCCCCTATCTGCGCGAATATGTACCCGGTGCTTTCCCCGGTGACGAGTCGCCCTGGCTGGATAAAACGCGCAGTGAGGGAGCCAATCTAACGCAGTATGGGCTGGAACTGACCGATCAGGGAGCCTATTTTGCTGCCGAAGAAGCGCTGACGCGCGCGTTGGATATCCGCCGGGAACACGACAGCAATCACGCCGTTGCCGAGACGCTGGTCGCGTTGGGCCGCCTCTATGATACCAGTGGGCGCTGCCCGCAAGCCGCCGAGTCGATGGTGAACGCTGCCGAACTCGTTTACAACCTGGGCGCAGAACTCGTCACTCAGCGTCATCCGGCGCGGGCTGGCCCGCGTCTACCGCCATATCGGGCATCTCAACGAAGGGTTGGGCGTGCTGGACGAGTCGCCCGAACTCCCACCTGGAACGAGCCGCCATCCTGCGCACCCAGGGCAATTATTCCGCCGCCGTCGAGGAGATTATCCGCGCCGAGGACGCCACACCCTATCTGCGCGCCGAACTGTTCCTGCTGGCGGGGCGTTATGCCGACGCGCTGCAAGCGATCAGCGGCCAGGATGACCCCGCCTCAGCCCACCTGCGCGCCCAGGTTTTCTGGCTGCAAGGGGCCGTCGATGAGGCGATAGCGGGCTATGAACAGGCGCTCGACCGCTACGAGACCAACGATCCGGCGCGTGAAAAAACGCTGCGGGCGCTGGGATCGGCGCTTGCCGGAGCCGGGCGTTTTGACGAAGCGCGGGGCGTGCTCGAAGAAGCACTGGACCTGCACCGGACCGCGCAACCGCCCGACACGGCACGGCAGGGGCGAACGCTGCGCCTGCTGGCTGCTGTCTACCTGATCGCCGGGGAGCCGGAACACGCCGCCGAAACGGCCCGCGAAGCCGTCCGCCTGCTGCGCGACATTCATGCGCCAGACGACACCGCCGACGCCTACCGCACATTGGGCCGCGCCCTGTGGCGAATGGGCAAGCCGGAAGAGGCGCTGGAAGCGTTCGTCAGCGAGGTTGACTTCGCCCAGAGCATGCCGGACCGCGACGAGATGCGCATCGGCACGGCGCTGCACCATGCCGCCGACGCCTACCGGGCAACAGGCAACCAGGATCGGGCCGTCGCCAATTACCGCCGCGCTCTGAGCCACAAAAACGCCAACGTCGATCCGACTTCCTATTTCGTCACGCAGTTAGCCCTGCACCGGGCATTGGTCGAGGCCAACCGCCTGCCCACCGCCCTTGATGTCGCCCAGGAAATCATTGATCTGCTGGTGCGCCAGCCGCAGCCGGATCTGGTGCAATATGGCTATGCCCAGGCAGTCCGCGCCCGCACCGAACAGGCCGCACAGCGTCCGATCCGCGCCGCGCAGTCCTTCGCGGACTGGACGCGCGTGTTAACTACGCGGGCCGCCGAAGCCGCCGCCGATCCGCGCCCGGCTGTGCAGACACTCATTTTGGGTCTTACCGTGCGCAGTCTGCTGGCAGACAGCCGCCCCGCACTGGCCCTCAAGCTGGCGGAACGCGACCTCGAAATAACCGAAGACCAGTATCCTGATTCGCTGGCGGCATGGGCGGCCCGGCGCGACTTGGGCGAACTGCTCATGGCGCTGGATCGCCGCGAAGACGCGATCACGACGCTCGAACCGCTGCTGGACGACAGCGTGAAAGCGCACCCGGCAACCTACGCGCTGGCCCAGGCGATCAGCGGGCAGGCGCGGCGCGACCAGGGCGAATCCGATCAAGCGCTCAGCCATCTGCGCGCTGCCGTCGAGACGGAACCGGAAGCGCCTTTGCGCGGGCTTGCTGCTGGAACAGATCGCGTCGATTCAACTGGATATGGGACGGCCTAACGAAGCCGTCGAAACCCTGCGGGAAGCGCTGCCGCTGCTGCCGCGTGAAACGCACGTAGATGCAATGGCGCGCGTTCTGACGACTCTGGCGCATACCCTCGGCGGGTTAAATCGTTATGCGGAGGCGATTGGCGTCTATGAGAATGCGCTGGTCGCCCTGCGCGATGTGCCGAATGTCAGCCCAACTCATACCGCAGACGTGCTGCGATCATTGGGAGCCACGCACGAAGCGCAGGGCCAGTATGCCGATGCCGCCCGCGCTTACCGCCGCGCCCTGAATGTGTTGGAGCGGGCCAACTCGCCGCGCCAGACGCGCGATATTCTGCACCAGTTGGCGCGTGTTTTGGCAGCACAGGGCGACGGCAGCGCCGTATCCCTCTACGAACAGACTCGCGATCTGACGCGGCAGGTGGGATCGAACCAGGAACTGGGCGAAGTGCTGTGCGAACTGGCGGATGTCCACCGCGACAACGGGCGGCTGGCCCTGGCGGTCCAGAATTATCAGGCCGCGCTCGACAACCAGCCCACGCCTATTTTCGCCAGGGACCGGGTCAATACGCTGCGCAACCTGGGCCGCGCTTATGCTCAGATGGAACGTTACGACGAGGCCCGCGCCTCCTGGACGGAAGCGCTCGATCTCACCAACGATTTGCCGGATCAGTCGCCGCTGGAAACCGCCCTGACCTATCACGCCATCGCGGAGGCGCACCGCATCCAGGGGCACGCTACGGACGCGGAACTGTCCTACCGTGAGGCGCTGCGCTTCCATGAAAGCGGATCGGTAGCCGCCGCAGCCACATGGCGGGCGCTGGGTCTGTGCCTGCATGCCGCCGGGCGCTGTGAGGATGCGCTCGAACCGCTGATCGCTGCTCTCGAAGCCGAAAAGGCGCAGCCGCAGCAGGCCAACGCGCGCATTGTCCAGACTCTGCAAGCCCTGGCGGCGACCTATGAAACAGGCGGCGATCTCACCTCGGCCATCACTCGCCATCATGAGGCGCTCGTTTACATGGATCGCAAGCTCCAGCCCTCCGCTTATGCCGAGACGCTGCGTACATTGGGGCGGCTCTATGGTCTGGCGCGGAATTATGCCGAGGCCCATACCGCGCTCAACGAAGCGCTGGATATCGAGAGCACGCACGCGCCGCGCAGCGACGAGCGGATCAGCATCACCCTACAAATGATCGCGGATACGTACCGCGCGGAAGGCGATCTGGAAAAAGCTGCCGAGTTCTACAGCAAAGTGACGGCCTATTCCAATCTCGCCCGGCGCGCCTCGCAGGATCTCAAGGAGACGCTGGACGAACTCGAACGGCGGCGGGCCACGCTGGAAGCCGCACACCAGTCGCTGACCCTGTTGGAGCGTAATGACAGCACCGGGATCAAAGATCTGGCCTTCATCTACGCCCTGATCGCCAAGTCGCACGCCAGCCTGAACCAGCCGCGCGAGAGCGCCGAAACGATCCGATCACTGCTGGTGGTGCTGGCAAACCGCCGTAAGTCGCTGAAGATCGATGACGAACGGCCCGACGTGCGCGCCCTGGCCTTCCTGTGCGACGCGGGGCAAGCCCAGGATGCCGACGATCTATCCACTGCGCGCGCCGCCTGTGCCACCGCACTGGAACACGCCCGTAACGCCAATTTACGCTGGGTGATCGAGCAGGTCGCCCGCGCCGTTGAGTAGGGTCACTGCGCCCGATTTTTGTAGGGGCAGTGGCTTGCCCTGCCCTTTTTTGTAGGGCCGCTATTTGCCGCACCCAAGGAGTTTTGCATGATCCGCCTAACCGAACCCTACAAGCCGCGCCCCATTCGCTGCCTGGGCATCTGGTGTAAATCCGGCTGGCGCTTAAAAGTTTACGGGATCACCTACAACCGCCCGGCCCCCCGCCCCGAACTGGTCCAGGCGGCAAAGCGAGTCGCCCTGGATGTGCTGCCACAGCCCGCGATTGGTTTCGGACATTACGGCGTGGGATTTATGGGTGTTCACGATGGGCGCGGCGTGAATTTTGTTTTTGTCGATTGGTGGGCCGACGAAAATGAGTTATATCACCACGTCTTCACCTCCCCGAGCGATCAACCGGAGAAGCTGGAATACAGTTCACGCGGGGCGATTGCCTGCGTCTGGGATTTGCAGGTGATGGCCTATGAGCGGCAGGCATGGCTCGATGCGATCCTGATGAATCCGACCGGGCCAGATTTGGACGCCTATCTGGCGCTGCAACTGGATCAGATGGTATAAGCCTGGTTTTTCCATTTTCTCCAATCTGATTATAATGACCCCGTTTGTCATACTCATGGGGGAGAATGCTGCACCAATGGAACAACCTCGCCTTATTTTCATTTCGTATGCCCGTAAAGATGGCCGCGATCTGGCACTGCGTTTCCAGACCGATTTTCAGGCGGCAGGTTACAAAGTGTGGCTCGATACGGCCCAACTTGAGACGGGGGCGAACTGGTCCCTGGAGATCGAAGAGGCCATCGATCACTGTGATGCCGTGCTGATTCTACTCAGCAAAGGGTCCTATAATTCGGTGGTATGCCGGGGCGAACAGCTTCGCGCGCTGCGCAAAAACAAGCGCGTTTTGCCCGTTCTCGTTCAGCCCGACGCGGATCGACCTGTCTACCTGGAACACCTGAATTACCGCGCTTCTTTTGATCCCGCCCTCTACGGCGAGACGCTCCGCCTGCTGCTCGTCGAAATGACCAGCAACCCGCTTGCGCCCCTGCCGGAATTTTTCCGCAGTACGCCGTTTTTTGTCCCTTCCCACGTCCCTCCCCTGCCCAGGCATTTTATTGCGCGCCCGGCAGAACTGGAACGCCTGCGGCAGGCCCTTCTCAGCGATAATGCCACCCGCCAGACCGCTCTGACGGCGGTGCAGGGATTGGGTGGCATTGGCAAAACGGTGCTGGCGAAAGCCTTGTGCCAGGACGAAGCGATCCTGAATGCCTTCCC
Source organism: uncultured Chloroflexia bacterium (assembly GCA_963753545.1). GTDB lineage: Bacteria > Chloroflexota > Anaerolineae > Aggregatilineales > Aggregatilineaceae > CAVWCQ01. The sequence continues at coordinate 228,809 of CAVWCQ010000008.1, read as the reverse complement.
GGATGGGATTGTCTGGGTTCCCATTGGGCGTGATGCGGGTAACATGGGCGACGAGATCAAATTCGTGGGCAAGAAATTAGGAGATTCCGAGAGTTACTACACCTCCGAACTCATGGCGGCGGATCGCTTGCGAGACTTTTTGCCACAAAAGACGGCGCTCATTGTCCTGGATGATGTCTGGTCGCCCGCCCAGGTCAAGCCCTTTATTGTCGATGCGCCGCGCTGCCAGGTGTTGTTCACGACCCGTGATGAAGGGGTCGCCCGCCACCCCGATATTGCCGCGAACATCGTCAGCGTGGGGGTGATGAAACCGGAACAGGCCGCCGAACTGCTGCGCAAACTGGCGGGCCGGGATGATCCCGACTTCCCGGAAATCGCCAAACGGCTGGGCTATCTGACGCTGGCGCTCAAGCTGGTCGGTTCGCAGCTTCAGGATACCGGGATGAGCGGGCGGGATTGGTTAAAATCGTTCCACCATATTTCGCAGATCACGCTGGGCTATGAAGCCGATCCCAATAATCCGCATGAAAGCTTGAAATTGTGCTTCGACCTGAGCATGCAGGTTCTCAAGCGGGAGGAGGATCGCTTCCTCTATGCCGCGCTGGGCATCTTCCCGGAAGAAGTCAGTATCCCCTATGAAGTCGTGGCCCAGTTATGGCAGCGGCTGGCACCCAATATGGATAACATCCGGCTGGCGCAGTTAGTCGCCAAACTCAATCAACTGGCCCTCATTGAACGCAATATGGACAACAGCACGATCACGCTGCATGACCTGCTGTTGGATTATGCCCGTGAACGACTGGGAGATCGATATGCCGCAGGTCCAGGCCGATCTGCTGGCGACCTGGGGAGACGATCCCTACCACCTGCCCCATACCTATGCCTGGATGTGGTACGGCTACCACTCCGCCGGAGCCGGGCAGTTTGATCGCTTGCGGACTTTGCTGCTTGATATCGAGTGGCTGCGCGTCCGGCACGAACAGATCGCGGACACGGGCGTTCTGCTGGACGATTTTGCCCGGCTCCCTGCGCAGCAGGGACTCCCTGCGCAACCTGGGCCAGAAGCCGAAGCGCTGCGGCTGGTCGAGTCCGCGATCAAAAATGCCGCGCAAATCATCAGCAACGATCCGGCGCAGTTCGCCAGCCAGATCATAGGCCGCCTGATTGTTCACGATACGCCCCTCCTGCGCGATTTTGTCAGCCGCGCGGCCCCGGATCGGGCATGGCTCCGGCCTCTTGCGCCCAATCTGCCCCAGGCGGGCGGCCCGCTGCTCTATACCTTACATGGACACAGCGGCCCGGTATGGGCAATCGAACTTTTCTCGGCGACGGATGGATCGCTGCTAGCGGTGTCGTCGGGGGAGAGCCGCGATTTCCATACGAGCGACGGTACGCTGGTCAAACGGGCGATCAAAGTCTGGGATGTGAAGAACGGGCGCGAGCTTCAGACCTTTGAAGGTCATACCGACGTCGTGATCGATGTCGCTGTCAATTCGACAGGCACGATCCTCTTTTCGGGCTCCTATGACGGCAGCGTGCGCATCTGGGATATCAAGACGGGCAAAGAACTGCTCACTCTGGTAGAATTCGAAAATCCGGTTTGGGCCATTGAACTGAGTCCCGATAATTGTACCTTGCTGGTGGCGACGACGGATGGCATCACCACCGTTTATCAATTCGACGGTCAGCGCTGGACTCAAACATATACTTATCAGGCGCATGACAAGCCGATCTGGAGCATGTTCTTTACCAAAGATGGGAAAAAGGCGATCTCCGCTTCGGTGGATCACCGCCTCGCCGTCTGGGATTTTGCCTCGCGCCGGGTCACGCAAACCTTTGAAAAACACAGCAAAAGTGTCCTGTCGGTGGCTGCCACCTCGAATGGCAAAATCGTTTATTCCTGCGACGCGGGCGGGATGATCAAGGGTTGGAATATTGACACTGGGCGAGAGATTGTCTCATTCCAGGCCCACCCTTACGCCATCTGGGAAATTGCCCTGAGCGCCGACGACAAAACCGCCGCAACGGTGTCTGTTGATCGAACCCTGAAAATATGGGACACCAAAACCTGGACGCTCAAGGCGACGATCAACGAGCAAAACGCGCCCATCTGGGATCTCGGCTTCAGTCCCGATGGCAAGCTCGCCGTCACCGCGCACGATGATAATGTGGTCCGCGTCTGGGATCTCACCCAGGAATGCCCGGACTGCCTGCCCGACAAACATACGATGGCTGTCAGGAATATCGCCATTACGCCCGACAAAACGCACGCCATCTCGGTTTCCGACGATCACACGATCAAGATGTGGACACTGCCCGAAGGGGACTTGACTCGCACCCTGGCGGAACACACTGCTACGGTGTGGAGCATTAGCCTGAGCCAGGACGGAAAAACAGCGGTTTCGGCATCGGCAGACCGGACCCTGAAAGTGTGGGATATGGAAACCGGCACGCTCCGCTGTTCACTGGAAGGGCACAAAAAAGCGATCCGGGCCGTTGCCATCAGCGACGACGGACTCACCGCGATATCCGGCAGCGCCGAGGGCATGCTGATCGTCTGGAATCTGCGTGATAGTCAGTTCGTTCACGCTTTTCAGGCGCACGAAAAAGGCATCAAAGATCTGGCGATCAGTGGGGACGGCTCGTTAGCCATCACCGGATCAGCCGATGGGACGCTGGGTGTCTGGGATTTGAAAACATTCACGGAGATTCACTGTCTGACCGGGCATGAAGGCTGGATTCAGTCGGTAGCGATCAGCGGGGATCATAAAACTGCCCTCTCCGCGTCACTCGATGGCACAGTAATGATCTGGGATTTGCAGTCGGGTGAGTGCATCCAGACGCTGATCGTTGATCCCGAAGACGAAGACCCCGCCCCAGTGTATGACATTGCCCTGTTTGAAAATATGGCGGTATCTGTCGCCCAGGATCGTGTCGTGCGCGTCTGGAACGTGGACACGGGTGAGATCGTCACCGCTTTTACAGCCGAAGAAGCGCTGTACTGCTGCGATATTCTGGATGATATTGTGGTGGTGGGTGGCCGTTCGGGATCAGTCCATTTTCTGCACCTGTTGCAGCCCTAATCGTTCAGCCCGGTATACCGGGATACTTGTGGGGTATTAAGGGATCTCCCCTGGAAACGTTAAAAAAGGGGGTTTGCTGTGAAGATCATCAATACGCGGATCGAAGACGGGAAACGAATTTATGATATCGGGCGGCTGGGGTATGGCGAATTGCTCGATAGAGAGTGCGACGACTGCCTGAATGCCAATGACGTTGCCCAGGAAATTCACCGCTTCCCCGAAGGGCAGTTTGTCGCGGTCAATGACGACGGGCTGGCGGTTGGTTATGGGTGCACCATGCGCACATCCCATTCGCCAGACGAGCCGCCCCTCAAATGGTACGACGCCATTGGCGATAAGGGGCTAAGTGAGCATGATCCCGCCGGGGAATGGCTGTACGCGGTTGATTTTGTCGTTGATCCTGCCTATCAGGGGCGCGGTGTTGGCACACAGCTCTTTCAGGCCAGTTTTGCGCTTGCCCGGCGGTTGAATTTGCGCGGCGTGTTTGGGGGCGGGATGTTGGGCGGCTACTACTTGGTCAGCGATCAGATGGGGCTGGCCGAGTACGCGGAGAAGGTCAAAAACCGTGAAATCATCGATCCGACCGTGACGATGGAAATGAACCGGGGCTTTGAAGCGGTCATCCTCATTGAGGAATACTGCGATTACTACAAATCAGGGAACGCTGCCATGCTGATTGTGTGGCGCAACCCCGACTACAGCGAACGATAAAAGGGTGAAGGGCGAGGGTGTCCGCCTCGCCCCTGTATTACCGCCTGAACCAGTTCCGATCCACGCCCGTCAGATCATCGATCCGGCTCATTTCTTCCTCGCTCAGACGCAGCCCTTCCGCGCCGAGCGATTCATTCAACTGGTCCACCGTGTTCGCGCCGATGATCGCGGAGGTCACGAACGGCTGCGTCAGAAGCCAGCCGAGCGCCATCTGGGCGATGCTCTTGCCCTGCGCGTCACCCATCTCGCGCAGCGCATCCAGCAGGGCAAAATTCTGTTCGGTGCGGTAGCGCGCCATGCGATCCCCGCTGCCGCCGCGTGATTCCGGCGGCGTGTAGTCGCGGGTATATTTCCCGGTCAGGAAGCCGCCTGCCAGCGGGCTGTAGGGGATCATGCCCACGCCCTGATCCAGGCACACCGCCGCCATGTCCGGCTCCACTTCGCGGCGGTTGACCAGATTGTAATGCGGCTGAATCGAGTCGAAGCGGGCGACCCTGTTTTTGTCGCTGGCCCACAGCGCTTTCATCAGGTGCCACGCCGCGATATTGCTGGCCCCGATGTAACGCACCTTGCCTGCCGTCACCAGATCATCGAGCGCCCGCAGGGTTTCTTCTAGCGGCGTATCCCAATCGGGATGATGAGTCTGGTACAGATCGATGTAGTCCGTTTTCAGGCGGCGCAGGCTGTGCTCGACCGCCGCCATGATATGCTGGCGGCTCAGCCCCTCGCCATTGGGACCCGGCCACATCCGCCCGCGCACTTTCGTGGCGATAACCACCTGATCGCGCGGCTTGTTTTGCAGCCAACTGCCGATAATCTCCTCGGCCACCCCGCCAGGATTATTCGGTGCCCAAAAGCTGTAGACATCCGCCGTGTCGATGAAATTGATCCCGGCTTCCCAGGCGCGATCCAACACCTCATAGGACTGTTCTTCCGTGCTGGTCCAGCGAAAGGTCATCGTGCCCAGGCATAATTCGCTGACCTTTAAGCCCGTCCGGCCCAACTTGCGATATTCCATGCGCGATTCCTCCTATTAAAAGAGAAAAAACCAATCTCACCGCGGAGAACGCGGAGAGCGCAGAGAAAAAACAAGAAAATAGAGATATGCTGTGCGTCTCTTGTATGCTCAAGTTTAAGTGGAGATGGTGCATACGAACAACTCCGGCGGCGTGGGGCAATCGTTGAGCAGCGCCCCTTGCAATCCTCGCGCAGACCCCTTATGCTTGATACTCGTCTTAAGAAGATTTTAGAGGATGCCTTATGTTGAGAAAACTCCAATCATCGGGCTAATTTTGCTGGGGATGGTGCTTGTTGGCTGCGGCGGCGACCAGACTCCGATCCCCGTTTATGTCACGCCGACCCACGAAGCCGAAACCAGCGGAGCCGCCAATGCCGTCGTTCTGGCAAATAACCATGCGCCTGCCGTAGAAGCAGGTTCGCAGGCCAACGGCACGCTGACCCCTACCCCCGGATCGTATGGGCCGATTCTTGTCCCGTCCAATGCCCCCGCCGCGACGCAGACACCCACGCCGACGCAGACGCCAACAGGAACCCTCACACCCGCTGGCACGGCGACCCCGACGGAAACGCTCACACCAACGATGACGCTCACCAACACACCCGAAGTGACCGCCACGCTGGAAGGTACGCCGCTGCCCACCTACCGATCCGAACTGATGGGCATCCAGGTCAATTCGGATATTTCCGACGACGATTTTTATACGGCTCTCCTGCATGCTCAAACCCTGGGCCTGACCTGGATCAAATTCCAGTTCGTCTGGGACATTATGGAGCCGCAGCAGGGCGCGTTTAGCGAGACGTTTTACCGCTACCGCCTCTTTGTCCAGCGCGCCAAACAGATGGGCTTTAAGGTGATGATCAGCGTCGCCAAAGCACCGGACTGGGCCCGCTCGACAACGGAAGAGGACGGCCCACCCATCGATCCGCAGACCTACGCCTCTTTTTTCACCCGGCTGCAAAGTGAGGTCCGCGTCGATTTGTATGGGCGCTCCTACTTCGACGCCATCGAAATCTGGAACGAGCCGAATCTGCGCCGCGAATGGAACGGCGGCACGCTCAACGGCAGCGACTATATGCGCCTGTTCGATGCGGCCTATAACGCCATCCGCGCCGGAGAAGGCGGGCAGAGTGTTATCATCGTCACGGCGGGACTGGCTCCCACCGGGATCAATGATGGCGTGAATGCCGTGTCGGATCGCGTCTATTTGCAGCAGATGTACCAGGCTGGGCTGGCGGATGGTAAATACCAGAATATCGCTATTGGCATCCATCCCTACGGCGCATGGAATCCACCGGATGCGCGCTGCTGCCTCAGTTCGGGGCGCGGCTATGACGATGATCCGACGTGGTTTTTCATGGACACGCTGGACGACTACCACAACATCATGACCCAGTCCGGCGATCCGGGCCGCCAACTGTGGGCAACGGAATTTGGCTGGGGATCGTGGAGCAATCTCTACATTGGCGAGGGAACACCTGCCCCGCCGCCCGCCGATCCACCCTATCTGCAATATCTTGACGAGACGCAGATGGCAAACTATATCATGCGCGCCTTCGAGATCGGCCAGCAGACGCCCTGGATCGGGGTGATGTTCCTCTGGAATCTGAACTTCGCCCTGCCCTATTACGTCGAGACGGCCAACCCCATTGCCGCCTACGCCGTCTGGGGGACGATGCCTGATCCGGAGCGCTTCGCCTTTACGCTGCTCTCCCGCGCGCCCAAGACCACTCCAATTCCGTGGGCTTGCACAACTCACGCAGAAATAAAAGACCAGGGCGCATCAGCGCTCCGGTCTTTTTTGTTGCGAGTTTGCCTACCTATGAGCCAATGATCCTGCGGATAATCCTTTTTAGAAGGTTGTTTTTTACATTTGAGTCAAGTCCGCGCGAGAGCAATTCGCTGTCCGACATTTGGCTAATCTTTTGTCTGGCTACGTCAGCACGCTGTTTTTCAGTCATTTTATTAAATTCCTGAGAAGCCATATGAGCCAACTGCTGCTCAGACATCCTGTTGGCCTTTTTCCGTGCGTATCTTTCTACTACACGGCGAAAGAAGTTAGGCATTGCTCTGTTTCTCCTATGAAGAGGGCTTCATTTTGAAGCATAACAGAAGAGCCTGTTAAAGTGTAGACTTCACTTCGCTGCCTATAGGCTGCTCCCCGCGCGCCTCAAGACCACCCCAACGCCGTAGGGCAGCAGATCATGCAAGAATAAAAGACCGGAGATTTGTGTCCCCGGTCTTTTTGTCACCTATGCATGAGCCTGCTCAACTGCTTTGGTAAATGCTTTTCCTGACTGGCCCAGCATGCTTTCTGCTGCTTTTGCAACCTCCCGCGCTACAAGGGGAGTCTGCCTCTCAACCGCAAGAATTAAATCTCCGGCATCCTCCAGATCACAGGCATCGCTGAGCCGCCAAACACGCTGTACCTCAACGTGAGCGGGCAAAAACTTACGTTCAAATGCTTCCACCTGCAAGCCAACAATCTCAAGCGTTTCCGGGATATAAAGTAAGCCCACATGTTCATCCACATAATGGACAACCGTTTCAAGTTCGGGTGAAACAAGCAGGATCATCAGCGCATCAAATACTGGATCGTATCTGACAAACAAGGGAGATGGCATCTGCTTCAGGTATGTCGTCTTGAAGTTGTTAGCTGGCATCAGGGGGTCGATTCGGGCCATATGAGCTTCTCTCCTGACTTCGGTGTATCAGTCGAAAATGCAGTAATCACTTCCCCCAATCCGTTCTCGTCAAAGGCTACGACCACTTTTATATAACGGTCTTTCCCTTTATGAAGGCGATAGTAAATGTTGCGGTCTTCAAAATCGGCATCCTGATAGATGCCTATAGACGGTTCCTCGATTGTTCTACGTATATCTTCTTCCCATCCGACCATCCAGGGACGATTACGAAGGATGTGATTATTCCAGGTATTCTCAGTACAAATAACTTGTTGGCTTCGCGGGTCCGTTGTCTCAAATAAATTGGACATTACCTTGTCCAGTCGAAGAGGAAGGATTATTCATGATCTTATGCCATTGTACATCAATTTCATAGGGCGTTTTAATTGGCATCATTGAAAAATAGAGGCGGCTCCGTGCAGCCTTCGGTTGCCTGGAACCGCCCCAAAAGATCGTAGTATTTCTCCCTTCTCCCCGCTATTTTGATGTGGGAGAAGGCAAGCTCAGCCGCTTTTGCTGAGCCGGGGATGAGGGGCCTACCGCGTAAACCGCCGCAGAGCCAGCACCAGCACCGTCCCGCTGACCATGATCAGCCCGGCAAAACCGAGTACGAACAGGCCCGCGTTATCATAAATCCGGTCCAGGGCCGATTTGTCCTCGTCGCCGTTGTTCTCCACCACTTCGACCACAGGAGCCGCTGCGCCAGCCTGAGGCGCTTCCCCGGTCAACTGCGCGTCGGAAGGCTGCGGAACAGTCGCGGAATATCCCTGTGCGCCGCCAAACGAGACGCTCACCCGGCGTCCGCTGACCAGATTGACCATCGCCGTATCAGTGGTGGTCATGCCGTAACCCTGTGGGGCCAGCGCGTGAACCTGATACGCACCCGGCGCAAGATCCAGGCAGAATGGGCCAGCCGAGTTGTCGTAGTCGTAGCTGCTGGGGGCGCTGCCGCTCAAAGTCACCTCGACCTGCCCGCCAGCCAGCGACGCCTCTTCGGAATCGTGGCTGAAATTCTGGTTCGCGTCATCAAACATCAGAATGCACAGCGCGCCCGTTGTCGCGGCAGCAACCTGCTGCGGCGTCGCGGAGGGGGCGAGGGTTGCACTCGGTTCGATAGGGGCCACTTCCTCGGTCACGATTGGCGCAATTTCTTCGGTGACCACAGGAGCCGATTCTTCCGTTACGACAGGCGGCGCGGCCTGCTGCTCGACGGTTGGCGGGATCGCGGGTTGAGTAGTCGCAGTCGGCTGAGTTGTGGCGCTAGGTTGAACCACATCGACCACAATGGCTGTCGGCTGCTGAGTAGCAGGGACCATTGCCACAGGCGTGCCAGCCGCCCCGCTCGGCGCATTCGATCCGCTGGACGAGTTAGACCCGGGGCGTGCTGTAGGCAGGACCGGGATAGGCGTTCCGACTGGTTTGGGTGTTCCAACTGCGTTCGGCGTCCCAACAGGGTTGGGCGTTCCACCAGGGGTCGAAGAGCCAGCCGCCGGAGCCGCGCCAGCCGATCCAGCCGGGAGCAGCCGTCCTGTTGCCGGATCAACCGAACCGGGCGGCAGGATCAAAATTTTCTGCCCAAGCTGCAAGACGCGCGTATTGGGCTTCATGGGAGGGTTCAGCGCCGCGATTGAAGCGTTGGTGACGCCATAATTCGCATAAGCATAAGCAATCGAGGAAAGCGTGTCACCCGCCTGGACCGTATGAACAATGCTGCCGTCGGGCTGAACCGTCTGCGGGACCACGAAGGGAACTTCCGCCGGAGTCGGAGATGCGTTAGCCGGGGCTGCGCCCGCGCCCGCCCGAACCAGTGACGCCTGATCCCAATAGGCGTGGTTCAGGGCCATACCTGTTGTTTGCGACACGTAGAGGAACACAGTCACGCTGCTGCCGTTTGATGCAGCGGTCACGGTCATCTGCGCCCACTGGTCATAGGGTGCGGTTGGGGCCGACCAGACCACAGAACCCGCCAGAGGATCGATTCCGCCGTTGGGATCAATGCCCACCTTCATCTGAGCGCCAGCCGTGGTGTCCGATTTACGATAGGGCGGATCGGGGATCACGCAGGAGGTCGTCGTATCGTTGCAGGTATACACCCAGCCATACGCGGTCAAGGTCAGGGTATCGCCTTTGTTCAGGCCGCCAACAGTCTGAACGCCCGCGGCAGTGAATGGCGCGTAGCCCTGGTGCATGTTCCACGACACTTCGCCGTCTCGCACCTGCACCCTATCGTTGTGGGGAAACGCTTCGGGAGCGCTGTTATTCACCCACATCGACCAACCCTGGGGAGCGGTGCGTGTCGAAAGACCGCTCTGTCCATAATAGGGCCGTTCCATGCCGCCGTTCACCAACAAATTCGTGGTATCCTGCGCCTGGGCTGGCTGTTGAGGAACGACCCCGCCCAGCAGAACCGCTATCAGCAGGCCGATCATCCAAAAATGTCGCTTTTTAATCATCTCAAAACTCCTTCGTCCCCGCAAGGCAACAAAACGCCCCTGGCAGGGCGTCCTTGCAAGCGGCGCGGATTATACCATAGCGACATCGGGTGTCAACGACGGTGAACCTGCGAACAACCCACGCAGCCGAAAACAAAAACCGCCCCTGGTGGGGCGGTATCGTGGACGAGAGGATTTGATCAGGCTGCTTTCTTCTGAAGCTGGTTGAAGAGGTACAGCCCGCCCGCAATGATCAGGGCAACAACGAGCAGCGGCATGAGCATCTTCAGGATGGCGAGCACGAGGCCCAGCACAATCAGGGCCAGGAGCAGGACGATGATCAGTTTCATCAGAGATCGAACGGAAGGCAGGTTATCGAGGTTCATTGGTATCTCCTAGCATTGAATTCGTTTATCTACTCAATACTACGAGGCTCATTTCGATCAAGTTGCGCGCCGCCGCAAAAATCATACTTGATCATATAATGAGGATGAACGGCGTTCACAGGGAGGTGCGGCGATGGCTGATCTGATCGGGCAGATGCTGGGCAATTACCAGGTGATAGAACAGATCGGTTTGGGCGGCATGGCAACCGTCTACAAAGCCTATCAGGCCAGTATGGATCGCTTTGTAGCCATCAAAGTGCTGCCGCGCCAGTTGGCCGAAGACCCGACCTTTATCGGGCGCTTTGAGCAAGAAGCGCGCACGCTGGCGAAGCTCGAACACAAACATATCCTGCCTGTGCACGATTTTGGCACGCAGGAAGGCTACACCTACCTTGTCATGCGTTATGTCGGTTCCGGCACGCTGAAGGACCGCATCAAAGACGCTCCCCTGCCCCTTCAAGACGCGGTGGATTACCTGACTCAGATCGCGGGCGCGCTCGGCTATGCCCATGAACGCGGCGTGATTTACCGTGACGTAAAATCCTCCAATGTCCTGATTGGGGATGAGAATCACGCCTATCTCACCGATTTTGGCATCGCCAAGCTGGCGGCAGGCCCCACCAACCAGTTTACCGGGACCGGAGCCATCATCGGCACGCCCGCCTATATGTCGCCGGAGCAATGCGCCGGAATGCCCGTCGATGCCCGCAGCGATCTTTATTCGCTGGGCATCGTGCTCTACGAAATGCTGACGGGACGCGTGCCGTTCGACGCGGAAACACCCGTTGCTGTTGTCTTTAAACACATGCAGGAGCCGCTGCCCTCCCCGCGCGCCCTCAATCCGGCGATTCCCGAAGCGGTTGAACAGGTCGTGCTGCGCGCCCTGGCGAAAAATCCCGACGAGCGCTACCAGACCGCTCGCGATATGTCGGATGCGCTGCGCGACGCGATGACCAGCATCAGCGAGAAACGCACCGCCGGGCTGCGTGTGCCCCCCATCCCTCTCGATACAACGCTTCCCAGTGCGACACAAAAAATCGAGCCGTCTGTCCCGGTCTCAACGCGCAAAATCCGCTGGCTGCTGCCTGTTGGCCTGCTGCTGATTGCCGCTGTCGTTATTGGGGGAATTGTTCTGTTCAGCGGGAACAGGGACCAGACAAAGGAGAAATCCAATGTACCAACCACCGCCGCACAGAGTTCAGCCGGATCAGACGTTACGTCCACCTGGACGATCTACACCAGCACGACCAGCACCGAGCCGGATAACCGCCAGTTGATCAGCGCGGATAGCGGGCTGTGGATGTCCAGTGACGGCGGGCTGGTCCACTGGGCGGCTGATGCTTCCAGCTACACCAAATACACCGCTACCGATGGACTGCCCTATCACAGCATCCAGACGATGGTTATGGACCAGGCAGGCTATCTGTGGATCGGCGGCGGCAGCGATCAACCGGGTCTGATCCGGCTGCATAGTGGCGCGGACGGCAAACCGGATCAGATCGAGACATTCAACTCGGGCAACAGTTCTCTGCGCTCCGATTACGTGTGGGATTTGCTGCCCGAAGCCGACGGTACGCTGCTGGCGGCGACCTTTGACAGCTATATTGAACAGTGGGACGGGCAGGAATGGGTTTCCTCACCGACTGTCCCTTCGGCGGGCCTGGAAGTGATTGGGGATCGCCTGTGGTCTCTTCAGCGAACGAAGGATGGAACGCTGTGGGCAGGCGGCCCGCATGGCTTGATGCGCCTCAATGGTGGGCAGTGGGTGGCTGTTCCGCTCCCTGCTGATCTGATCGCCCTGGAACAGGAAGAATACGACGTGATCCATCTGCACGAAGACCCGGCAGACGGGTCGCTGTGGGTCAATCTCTACACCTCGCCACAATACCAGACCTACACGCTGCACCTGATGCCGCCTGTTGACAGCGCCCACGATCCGGTGTGGATTCCGGTGGATAACTGGGTTCCTGTGCCGCTGATGGATCTGCTGCGTGATTCGTCAGGCAACCTGTGGATGGTGGGTTTTGATACGCTGCTGTTGATCGACGGCGTGACCGGGCAGCGCACGACGTTTACCCGCGAACAGGGCATTCCTGGCATTACCTATCACGCCCTGGTGCAAGATAAAAATGGAACGATCTGGCTCACCACTGAATTGGCCCTGGTCCAATATGACGGTCACCGCTGGATTTCCTTCACCATCGACAACGAGCCGCCCACCAACAGCCTGCGAGCGATGGCCGAAGCCGCCGATGGAACGCTGTGGTTTGCCAGCGATTTCGGCATCCTGGCAGCGTTCAAGGATGGGACGTGGACCAATAAGGCCGATCTTCAGGTCGAAATCAACGACATGGCCATGCTGGGCAGCACCCTCTGGCTGGCGACGGGAGACGGTCTGATTCAGTGGGCAGATGGCGCAGTGGTCCAGCAGTTCAGGCCGGATTCGCCAGGGCTGTCCTCGCTGAGAGTCCTCACGCTGGCTGTTGATCCGAACCAGCCGGACCTGCTGTGGATCGGCACAATGGAGGGGTTGGATCGCCTTAATACGGCGGATGGCTCCTGGACTCATGTCTCCGATCTGCCGGGCGGCACCGTGTATGCCCTGCACTTTGACTCAGCGGGTGCGCTGTGGGTGGGTATGGGCGCGGAGAATGGGGATACACCTATCGGAGTCACCCGCTTCGATGGCACAACCTGGACAGTGATGGGGCAGATAGGCGCTCCGTTCCGGCAGGAGGAACGTGCGGTCCTATCGATGGCGGATGATGGACAGGGCGGGATGTGGGTAGGGACGGACGGCTTCCTCTACCATTGGGACGGCTCCGTCTGGACACCCGTCACGGAAGAAGAAGGCGGCCCCATCTTCACCCCGATCCTGGGCATCGTCTCCGCTGGCGACGTGACCTGGGTCGCCTCGTTTTACGGTGGATTGTATCGCCTTGACGATAAGGGCTGGTATGCATTTGGCAATGAAGGGGTGGGAACGGTAATCTTACGCCGCCTGTATCGCACCTCCGACGGTGCGCTCTGGATTTTGTCCCATGACGGCGTGGTGCGGCTGATCGGTGATCCGCTGCAATAGGAGAAACCAACCTGTGGACCCCAAACGAATTGTGAATATCGGCGTGCAGGTGCTGCCGCTGACCGAAAACGCTCTGCCTGCTATCGACAAGGCGATTGAAGCGATTATCGCCAGCGGCTTAAAATACGAAGTCGGACCGCTGGAAACGACCATCGAGGGACCATTTGAAGAAGCATTTGCCGCCGCCAAAGCCGCCCATCTCGCCTGCCTGGAAGCTGGAGCAGGTCATCTCGTGACGATCATCAAGATCGCGGATGGAGCGAACGGCGGCATGACGATTGACGAAAAAACGAGCAAGTGGCGAGATTAAACGGCTCTGGACCTAGTTCATCCGGCGCGGCGGCAGTTTTCGATCATATTCCTCTGCCGGTATGGTCAATCCATCGACGAGCCGGGTGCAGGTGCCATCCTCGTTCTTGCGCCAGAACTCGATGCGGGGAGCGCGTTGTGTCCTGAACAGGTAATCCATATTGATCGAACGCTGCTGTGCTGCCATCGGAGATATCCTCGTTGATAAAGCCCATCTGATTCTTGTGTCGAGCCAGCCCTGCAACGCGGGTCGCCTCATTACAACTTTTTATGTTTGGCATTTTCGGATTTCCCTCCAGGCCCATTCGGCATTATGATAGGGACTTATCAGGGACGCCAACGGACAGCCAGTCCGCTGGCAGTGACCGATCATTAAGGGAGATAAACAGTATGCTGACGCCTGGACAAATCCGCCCGATGATTCCGCTTGCTCTGGAATTGTTAGATTTGCCCGGACTCACTGCCGAACGCGGTCAAGTTCGGGACAACTATGCCCTATCCGATGGGCGTCGCGTGCTCATCTCCTCGGACCGTTTCAGCGTTTTTAACCGGCATGTGGGTCTGGTCCCCTATAAGGGACAGATTTTGAACCAACTGGCATCGTGGTGGTTTGAACAAACCGCTGATATCGTGCCGAATCATGTCATCGACATCCCCGATCCCAACGTGACGATTGCGCTGACAGCAAAACCGCTGCCGATTGCGGTCGTGGTGCGGGGTTTTATCAGCGGCGTGACGTCCCCCAGCCTGTGGAAGCAGTATGAACTGGGCGCGCGCAAAATCTATGGCCTCGATTTTCCCGACGGGCTGCAAAAGAACCAGGAACTCGACAATCCGATTGTGACGGCAACCTCCAAGGAGTTCGGGCGCGAGCACGATCACCCGCTGACGCATGAAGAAATCATGCAGATGGGTATTTCGCCTGCGCTGTGGGAGCGCATCCAGGATACGGCCCTCAAGCTGTTCCTGCGCGGGCAGGAGCTTTGCATCCTGGCCGATTTGATTCTGGTGGACAGCAAATACGAATTTGGCCTGGACCTCAACGGAGATCTGGTGCTGATCGATGAACTGCACACCCCCGACAGCAGCCGCTTGTGGCGCGCCGATACCTACGACGAGCGCTTTGAAGAAGGCGAAGAACCGGAGAATTTCGACAAGGAATTTGTCCGGCTGTGGTATCAGGCGCAGGGTTATGGCGACGCGGGTGAACTGCCTCCTCTGACTGAGGATATGACGATCACCATCAGCCAGCGTTACCAGCGCGTCTTTGAAATGCTGACAGGTAAGGCCTTCCTCCCAGCCAGCTACCCGGCCCATAAGCGGATTATCGTTGCCCTGCACTACGCGCAAATCGTTGGCCAATGAACGAAGCCAGACCAACCCGTCTCAACGCAGGCACTCTCGTGAGCGCGATCTTCTGGACCGCGCTCATTTTGGGCCTGTATTATTGGGTACACAAGCCTATCACGCCTGCTTTGGCGCATGCGGTTGGCGGCGCGATCTTTGATATCGCACTGGCGGCGCTGTTTGTGATCGTCGCGGGCGGGCTGGGACGGCGGCTTCTGCGGCGGCTCGATCTTGGCTCGGTGGGCGAACGGCTGGCGAGTCAGGCGCTGATTGGATTGGGCGTGCTGTCCCTACTGATCCTGGGGGTTGGTTCGATCTGGCTGCACCCGCTCAGTTTGATCGCCCTGCTCTTGCTTGTCGCTGCCCTCACCCGGCGCGAACTGATCGGCTGGGTCCGCGATGCGTGGGGCTGGGCACACGGCGGACTTCCAGAGCGCGGTCTGGAATGGCTGATCGCCTGGAGTGTGCTGATCCTGATCGGGCTGGCGCTGATCCTCTCCACCCTGCCGCCAACCAAGTGGGATGTGCTGACCTACCATCTCGCCGGGCCGCAGCGCTGGGTGGATCATGGGCGCTTGTATGCCGTGCCGTATAATCATTTCCTCGGCTTCCCGGCGCTGGTCGATACGCTTTACGCGGGCGGGATGGCGACTCGGCGGGGGTCTCACCTTCGGCGGTGTTCTGCATTGTTTGATCGGTCTGCTGGTGCTCGCAATCACCGGGAGTTATACCGCACGCCATGCGGGGCGCAGCGCAGGCTGGATATCGGCTGCGGTGCTGCTGGCCGCCGCGACGATCTGGGAAGAAATGACCTTCGCCTACGTCGATCTGATGCTGCTGGGGCTGGCCGTGATCGGCCTGATCGCGCTCGAAAAATGGGAAGCGGCGCGCACCAATAACGGCTACCTGTTTCTAATCGGCGCGGTCAGCGGGCTGGCGCTGGGCACAAAATACACGGCGTTTCCGCTTGGAGTCGCGCTGGGATTGCTTGTGCTGTGGCAGAGCCGCAAAGATGGCGTGCGGGTGATTTTGCGGCGCGCTCTCATTTTTGGCGGGATAGCGGCGCTGGTCTTTTTGCCCTGGCTGGTCCGCAACGCCATCTGGTATCACAACCCCGTCTACCCATTCTTTTTCGAGTCCGCTGATATGGATTCCATCCGGCAGGACTGGTACAGCAATCCCGGCTCCGGGCTGATTTACCATACCCGCACGGCGTGGCAAATTCCGTTCATGCCGCCGCTCGCCACGATCTTTGGGCTGGAAGGCGCGGGCAGTTATGGCGCGGATATTGGGCCGCTGTTCCTGATCCTGCTGCCGCTGCTGGTCATCACCTGGAAGCGGCTGGACGAGGATCAGCGAATTATGCTCCGCCGCGTGCTGGCTCTGGCAGGGATCATCGCCGCCTTGTGGATTATCCTGGCCGCCTTCGGATCGTACATCAATCTGCAAACGCGGCTGGTGCTCTACCTGTTCCCCCTGCTGGCTATCGCCGCTGCCATCGCCCTCGATTCGCTGCGTTTGCTGCCCGAAAAGCCGCTCAACCTGGGCTTTGTGGTGCGGGCGATGGTCGGGTTGGTTGTCGCCTTCACGCTGATCAGCACGGGGCGCTCCGTATTGGGGCGCGGCGTTGGCAGATATTATTCCGGCGATGAGGGCTATTGGGACAGCTTTTTAGAGGATCAGCTTGGCTGGCATTACGAGGCTATGCAGCAAATCAACGATAATCTGCCGGTAGGCGCGGATGTCTGGCTGCTGTGGGAGCCGCGTTCGCTTTACTGTGACGTAGCGATAGCCTGCCGCCCCGATTCGCTGATGGATGCCTGGTATCATGCCCGGCGCGTGATCGATGGCGGCAGCACGGCGGCGATTGCCGATCAGTGGAAAGCGGATGGCGCGGATTATCTGCTCGTCTACGAATTCGGGCGCGAGTACGAGGAAGACAACCAGGATTTGTACGATGATACGGACTGGACCGCCTGGGATCAGTTTGTCGCGGATCAGCTAGTGGAACTCTGGCGCGGGGCGAATGACGACGGTGAGCCGCTGTACATTCTCTACCGCTGGAAAGGAAACGCTTCATGAGCCATGTGATGGTAATCGGCAGCGGCGGGCGCGAACATGCGCTGGCCTGGAAGCTGGCCCAATCGCCGCATGTTAACCGGATCAGTGTAACGCCGGGCAACGGCGGCACGGCGACTTTTGCCGACAATGTCGATATCGACGCGACGGATATTGTCAGCCTGCTCGAATTTGCCGAAACCGAACGAGTTGATCTGGCAGTCGTCGGCCCCGAAGACCCGCTGGCGATGGGCATTGTCGATCAGTTTGAGGCTGCCGGGGTGCGTATTTTCGGCCCGTCTCGCCAGGCGGCGCTGATCGAAACATCCAAGCGCTTCGCCAAGCAACTCATGACCGCGCGCGGCGTCCCGACCGGACCCTACGAGGTTTTCAACCACGTCGATGAGGCGCTCAACTACGTATCGGATCACGCCATTGAGAATATCGTCATCAAGGCGGACGGGCTGGCGCGGGGCAAAGGCGTCTTTCTGCCGCGTGGATCGTCGGATGCTGAGGGGATTTTGCGCTCCCTGCTCGAACGGGATGCGCTGGGTCGCGCCGGGCGCTACGTGATCATCGAGGAGCGGCTGGTGGGGGAAGAACTGTCCGTGATGGCCTTCTCGGACGGCAACACCGTCGCCGCGATGCCCGGCGTGTGCGATTACAAGCGCCTTAATGATGGCGACGCTGGACCCAACACGGGCGGCATGGATCCTATGCTCCCTCCCCCGCGCTGACGCCGGAATTATCCGACGAAATCTGCGAAACCATCCTCAAGCCCGTGCTGGAAGGGCTGCAAGAGATGCGCTGCTGCTTCAAAGGCGTGTTGAATGTCGGCGTGGTCCTGACGCGTAAAGGCCCGATGGCGCTCGAACTCAATGTCCGGCTGGGCGATCCGAGCGCGCAGACCGTTCTGCCCCTGCTCGAAAATGACCTGTACGAAGTGATCGAAGCCTGCATCAACGGCACGCTGGACCAGATGGAGATCCGCTGGCGCAAAGAAGCCGCCGTGACGATCATGCTGGCGGCGGAATCCTACCCGGAACGCGATGATCCCGGACTGACGATCAGCACCGAGGATCTGCCGCCGGAGGTAATGCTGTTCCATTCCGGCACACGACTCACGGATGATGGCACGCTGCTTACGACTCGGGGTCGCGTGATGGGCGTGACCAGTCTCGCCCCGACGCTGCCGCTGGCGGTGATCAACACCTACGATGCCGTGCGCCGCATCCATTTTGACGAGATGCACTACCGGACCGATATCGGGGCAAGGCCGCGATGATCCTCCCTCGCGACTTCTATACCCGCCCCGCCACAACCGTCGCCCGCGAACTGCTCGGCGCAGTGCTGGTCCGTGATCTCGACGGACAGCGTATCAGCGGGCGGATTGTCGAGGCGGAAGCCTATACCGGGCCGGACGATCTCGCCTCCCACGCCTACCGGGGTCGCACGCCGCGCAATGGTCCGATGTGGGAACAGCCGGGTGACCTATATTTATCTCGTTTACGGCATGCACTGGCTGACCAACGTGATCTGTGAACCGGAAGGCTCTCCGGCAGCCGTCTTGCTCCGCGCCCTGGAACCGCTGGAAGGGTTCGATGTGATGGCGGCGAATCGTCCCGATTTGCCGCAGTCCCAGTGGACGAACGGGCCGGGACGCCTCTCGGCGGCGCTCGGATTCACGGGATCACCCACAACCGCGCCGATCTGACCACTGCTGCCTCAGGCTCTGTATCGAATCGGGTATCTCCGTCCCCGATGATCAGGTGCAAACGGGGCCGCGTGTCGGTATGGGCCGCAATGTGCTCGAACCGTGGTTTTCCATTCCCTGGCGCTGGTGGATCGCCGCAAACCCGTACCGCAGCCGCTAACCCTTAGCGCGTGCTGCCCCTCGCCAACTTGATTGGAGAGGGCAAGCTGAACGCACGCTTTTCGCGTTCAGCCGGGGTGAGGTGTGCGCCCGCCTCCCATACCACCTATTGCTTCTCCCAATAATGGCCTAACTTTTCTTGATCTTCTTTGCTTTTCTCCGCGCTCTTTGCGTTCTCCGCGGTGAAATATCTTTTCTCTTTTTTGAGGCGAGTCCGTTATCCACACAAAAAACTCCTGTCGGGACAGGAGGCGGACTGGGCACGATGATCGCAAAAATGGAGGGGGACGAACGGCTCAGCCAGCCGTGGCTCAGGCCAGCACGGTTGTCCGGCGAACGCGCAGGCGGCTGTAGACATGTAAAAACGGAGCAACCGCTTCGACAGTCGCGACGGCTTCTAAAATCAGATCAGGGTGGCTGACCGTCCCATAGAGAATGACATTGTTGCCGCGCAAGGCGATCTTGATCCGCTCCTGGGCGGTAAAGGTGTTGCGCTTGAGCGCGCGTATAATAAGATGCTGTAACCCGGTTCTACGATACTTCATGGCTCACTCTCTCCTCAAAGATCCTCCGTCTGTCCATCCTCCCTTCTACGCCCCATCCCGGAGGGCGGCATCTACGGGCATTTTCGCACCGTTTCATATTTTTGCGCAAGCGCGCTACCAGGACCAATTTCCTACGATACGAGAAAGAGCGGCCTGCTTCGCCGCTCTCTGCCAGAATTCATAATTTATTCACAACAATTCATTAATTTGTTCTCAATTATTCGAGGAAAACTTCCTCGTCACCGGGGCGGCGCGGCAGCCGGAGCGTGAATACACTGCCTTTGCGTGGGATGCTATCGACGGACAGCTCGCCGCCGTGCATCATCGCCAGCAAGCGCGAGACAGGCAGCCCCAGCCCAGTCCCCCGCCCACCCGCCGCGATGCTGCCGCGTTCGTGCTGGAACGGCTCGAACAGGAACGCCTGATCCTCCTCGCTGATGCCCGGCCCCGTGTCCCGCACGCTGATCGACACAGAAACCTGATCCGATTCGGCGCTCATCACCACTTCGCCCGACTCGGTGAACTTGACGGCATTACCCATCAGGTTGATCAGCATGTATCGCAGCCGGTCCACGTCCGCCCAGACGCACGGCAGCGAGTCTTTAACATTCAGCCGCAAAATGAGGCGGTGCTCCGGATAACCCGCCTGATACAGGGCGCGCGAGGCGTTCATCACCTCTTCAAGCAGCGGCGGCAGATTCAGCCAGCCGAACTTCAATTCCATGTGCCCGCTTTCAATCGCCGACAGGTCAAGCATATCTTCGATCAGGGCCTGAAGCAGCCGCCCATTTTCCAGGATGCGGCGCTGGCGATCCAACAGGGTGTCGGACAGGTCGCCGTAGATGCCGCTCAGGATCGTCTCGGAATAGCCGATGATCGAATTCAGCGGCGTGCGCAGCTTGTGCGAGGCGTTCAGCAAAAAGCGCGACTTGAGCATATTGGCCTGTTTCGCTTGCAGCGACGCCTGCGCCAGATCGCGGTTGGCCGTTTCCAGCGCGTCGAAGACCTGGGCGTTGTGCAGCGATACGGCGATCTCGTTGGCCAGGCTTTCCAGCACGGCGATATCGTCCCGTGCGAAGCCGTTGCGATGCTCGGATTCCATGTTCAGCACGCCGATCACCCGCGCGCCAAACTTCAGTGGAATCGCCACTTCGCTCTGGCTGGCGGGCAGTTCCGGGAAGCGGCGGTAGCGCGGCTCCTCTTTGACATCGGGCACCAACAACGTCTTGCTATGACGCGCCACCCATGCGATCACACTTGTCTCGGCATCAGCCAGCGGAATAGGTCCTAGGGCCGTCTTGCGCCTGCTTTTGCTGGGCAGCAGCACGCCGCGTTCGTTGTCCACGATCAGAATTTCAACGTGATACACTTTGAAGCGCTCTTTGATCAGATCGCTCACTTCATCGTTGAGCGCGCGTGGATCGAGGATCGTAGCGATCTTGCTGGATACCTGCGCCGCGACTTCCAACTGCATCGCCTTGCGAGAGAGTTCGCGGGCGCGCAGTTCGACAATCTCTTCCATCTCGTGCGTGTAGGCCTCGATCTGATCCTGGCTCTCTTGCAGCCGTTCGATCATCTCGTTAAACGTCCGGCCCAATTCAGCCAGTTCGCGATCCGTGTCTGACGGCAGGCGGATGCGGTAGCGATAATCGCCCGCCCCTACCGCGCGCGCGCCCTGCCGCAAAATCTCCAATGGGCGAACCACCGTCCGCAGAATGCGCCTGATCAGCCATTCAGCCAACAAAAACGTGAGGACCAGGGCCATCGCCCACAGAGCCAGCCCCCGGACCAGCGAGGGAACAAACTGGCTGAGCGGTGTTTCTGTGATAACGACATATCCGGTGTTTGGCCCGGCCCCGCGCACCAGTTCGGCCCGGCCCAGCACCCAGCTCCCCTGTAATCCCTGGTAAACAGCGGTGTCGGGATGCCCCTCGCGCGCCGTTTTAAACACGCCAAAGTCGCCGGGATCACGGCCCGCTTCCCGCCCCGTATGGGGCGAAATAGTCAGCAGCGCGCCATCGCTGGATACGAGGTAGGCATAACCAACGTCCTCGCTTACTGACGAGACCGCGCCGCGCCACAACAACTGCGGATCGGCCTGGACGATCAGCACCCCGGACCCATCCGCCAGTGACGCGGTAATCCACCATCTCGCCGGATCCCCCGAAAGCGCCGCACCCGGTTCTTCCAATAAATTCACGAGCCATGCCACATTTTCGGACCAATACCGCTCACTGCCAGGGATCGCTACGACTTCAATGCCCTCGTCGCCCACGATTGCCGCATCGGTCAGCGCTGGATCCGCCTGGAGCAGCCGCGTCAGATCGGCGGGTTTTGCCGTCTCAGCGGAGAGTGTCTGCGCGGCATAATCAATCGTCAGGCGGGCATTATCCGACGCGTCGTGGATAGCGGCCCGCACCTGTTGGGCGGCGGCTTCGTGCATGCGCAGTGTCGATTGCCGCTGTGAGAGCAGCATGATCAGGCTGGCGCTGCCGACCACAATGAACACCAGCAGATTCAGCCCCAGCAGCATAGAGGAACGCCAGCGCACCCGCAAGCTGTAGGGCCGTTTCGTTGAAGGGGGAGCCGGTCGAGTTGTGCTCATCAGATTTCACCCTGCTTCCACAGATGATCCGACTGCATTATAAGCGCGGAATCCGCGTTCCGGCAATGTTCGTTGATCCTATCTCCCGCCTACTTTAATGGCCCTGCTCGTCCTGTTTCTGCGATATTTTATACATCGTCCATTGGATTGAGTGAGAAAGAGGGACCGTTGGACCAGTCAGCGCAACAAACCGACACCGTAAAAGTTCACTACACGGGCCGCCTCGCAGATGGCAGCGTTTTTGACAGTTCCGCCGAACGCGAACCGCTTCAGTTTACCATTGGTGAGGGCCAGGTGATTCCCGGCTTTGAACAGGCTGTTGTCGGCATGGCTCCTGGCGAATTGAAAACGGTGGTCATTCCCGCCGATGAGGCATACGGACCCTACCGGGGCGAGATGGTGATCCCCGTTAGCAGAGAGGAATTTCCGCCTCATATCGAGCCGTCCATTGGTCAGCGGCTCCAGGTGATGCAGGGCAACGGCGAGACTTTGATCGTAACCGTAGCCGAAGTGACAGACAGTCAGGTGATGCTGGATGCAAACCATCCGCTTGCCGGGCAAGACCTCACTTTCGATATTCGGCTCGAGGAAATTGTCTGATCGAAACAGGCCCACCCTCACTTCTCTTTGCCCGGAAATAACAACAAGAAACCGCCCCTACACAAAGACTCGTGTCGGGGCGGCGGCAGTGGCTAACAATAAAAACAGGCCCGTTTTTTACCAACTACCCGGTTGCTTCCCAGAGTGCCTTTCTAAACGACGTCCACACCTCACCCACCAATGTTTCAATATTCGTTACAACCATTACAACTCTTCATAAATCGGTAAACGGTATATGTCTATTCTCCGCCGGACAAAATACTTTTTTCCAATGGCACTTTTTGACCGTAACAGACGCCCTCGCCCTGCATCCGAGGACAATCCCCGTACAGAGCGTCCTCCTCACAGGGGGGCTTAATCCACTCAGAAGGCAGCTCCTCTAGATTTTCTGGTAGCACAAAAACTGGAAGTTCAACGGTATCGCTAATCATAAGTCGCTCACTTCGCTGTCTTTCTTTTATTCTAAGACAGGTTTAAGGAAGAATTCGTTAAGAACTATAAATTTTTCACTTCTTCATGGTTTCTCAATGAATAGGGATAAAAAACTCGTATTTTGTTGTTCGCAAGTTATATCCGTATAAAGTCAGCATGCTGCGCGTTGGCTTTGCGTATGGTTTGCGCATGATTCGCCCCTCCTTGTGATTTGCGTCACCAACGGACCATGCTACACTGCCTGTCATGTAAATCGCACTTTCCACCATGCGCGTACGACACGGCACATACAGCCTAAGAATTTACTCCCCTTCTATCTATCTTGGCATCTCAGGACGGCAATAGAGCCGCGCCCTGGTTTAGGAAGGAGAAAGTCATGCCCATCTTTCAAGCAGACAGTGATCAACTCCACGAAATTGCCCGCATCTTTCAGGGGGAAGCCGACTGCGCCCGCCAACTGCTTCGGGATATCGAATCCCGGACGGAAGGCCTGCGTGGTAATGGCTGGATTGGTCTCGGAGCGAATGCATACATGGACGATTGGGAGACCGGCATTCGCCCTGCTCTCAACGCGCTGGTTCGTTTCCTCGAAGCGCAGTGTGAGGAGACCATGAAAGTAGCCCAGCAGATCGAACAGGCAGCCGACGATATTGTGGCTACCGCCAAATCTTCCATCCGCTAGTGTAAAAGGAGATACCCTATGCCTGACGTACAGATGGATTATGACGCTGTTGAAGATTTGAGCCGGTCCTACCGGATCAGCGTCGAACAGTTGTCACAAACGGCGACTGCCGTGCAGCAAATCGCCTCCATGATGGAAAACGGCGCGCTCGTCACCCAAAAAGGCCAGCAGTGGGTGGAAGTGCTGCGCAACGGTTTCATTCCCCGCCTGAACCGGCTGATGGACGCCCTTGACGAAGTATCCACAGATACTCAGTTGTGCCGTGCGCGAACTGCGCGATGGCGACTCTGAGGCTCGCGGACGTTTTGGCAGCTAGGAGAAAAAAGCATGTCTGTGATCAGCGCACCTATTGACGAATTGATGTCCTATGTGGATCAGATCCAGGGGTGGATGAGCGCGAATGGCGCGCTTGACCAACTGCTGGATACGGTCATGGGCGGCATTTATGACATGACCGCTTGGGAAGGCGAATCCGCGCAGGCGTTTGGCGACATGGCAAAATCGGAGATCAAAAGCCGCTTGAGTTTTATTGTCTCTGTCATTCAAGCCTTTATGGATGCCATCAACTTTGTAATCGACCGCGTTCAGGAGATCATCGCCATTCTCAACGCACCCGTCGAAGCGGCTGAAGATCTGCTGGACGCGATTGGCTTTTAGCCAGGGGGAGCACACATGTCTGACGGAATTGGAATGGTCTATGACGATGTGATTGGCACTGCACACGAAATTCGCCAGATTGCCGACACAGTCGAGACGATCAAGAACATCTGTGACGGCGTCGAGGGCGCTCTGATCGCAGCCTCGGCCATCCCTGGCGCAGCCGCTGTGACGGGCCCCGTCGTCTCTATCTACCAGTCAGTTGCGCCGACGATTGGCGAAGTGATCGACCTGTGCCAGATGGTAGACAACTATCTGCAATCGGTCACACAGCTTGTCCAGGCCGCCGACGGGGAATGTGCAGGCTTCATCAAAGCAATTGACGTGGATCAGTTGCAGAGTCTGTCCAGCCATATTTCACAGTAATTCAGGAGCAGTCATGGGCAACAATACGCAAATCAGTATGGAATACGACGGCATGGAAGCTGCGTCGAAAAAACTTCAGGCAGTTGCCGACGAAGCACGAGAGTCCCACGCCAAGTTACGCGCTGCGATGGACGCTGTGCTCGCCACTTTAAAAGGTCAGGCGGCAGGCCAGATCCTGGCTACCTGGCCGCCCCTGCTCGGCGGTGGGATGTTGGTGAGCATTGAACTGGAAAAGTTGTCCGGCAAGATGGGTCTAATCAGCCAGTATGTTTCGGCGGAAGATGATCACATGGCGCAAATTATCTTTCAGAACACAGCCGAATTCGATTTGCCACCCGATGTCGGTGGTGAGACAGGGGCATAACAATGGATGTAAAAGTCGAATATCAGGTACTCCAGACAGCAATATCTGCCCTTGGCCCAGCGTATTCGTCCTTTCTCGGCTGTAGCCAAACGCTAAGCAGTGTTCAGGCGGATATTGAAGGCGGAATCTGGACCGGCGAAACAGCCAATCATTTCATCGAGCGGCTCACAGCCGATATCAAGTTCGTTGATACCTACTGTAATCTTTTGGCGGATTTCGATGCGGCGCTGCGGCAAACTCTGCAAGTGATGAAAGAGGCCGATGGCAAAGCCAAGCAGAGCATTCCTAGCGTTTAGCGAGATAAAGGATAAAAACAAATGGTTGACTTCAAGTTTGGTCCTGCCGAGGAATTCGAGGCTGTGGCGGACAGAATGGTCAAACAGGGCGAAATCCTTACTCCTGTTTACGTTCGCCTGCAAAACGCCGTCAAAGCGGTTCAAGGGGGAGCCTGGACGGGTGAGGGCGCAGGGGCTTTTGTTAGCGGAGCAAATGACCTTTTGTTCCGCATCAAGCAGCTTGGTCTGGGATTCAATGAACTGCATGATCGCTTCGATCGTGCCGCCGAGATCGCCATTCAAAACATGAATGACATCGACAGTGTCATTGATGAGTAATCTGGAATAAGGGAGATAATCGAATGCCTGATTTTGCGATGTCTTATGCGGCGTTGGAAGAAGCCTCCAACGCTCTGAATGCCGCCTATGGTGAATTCCAACGCATTAACGGCAATTTGAATGCAATGCGCCAGCAACTCGAGGGCGGCCTGCTGCTTGGGAGAGCAGGTCGGGTAGCCATCGAGATGATCGAAGAAGTCCAAAAACATATCAGGGGAGATATGGCCATGGCGCGCCAGTTAAACGCATCGGTCAATGCCACTCTGCGCGATATGAAGGGCGATGTTGATCCCGGCATGGCGGCGCGCTTCGACAACTAGAGCATCACTATCGGGGGATATGGTGCCGGGGCGTGGATCGATACTGCGCCCCACCTCCTCTTTTCGCGATCCACTGCAACCAACAAAGGAAATCCAACCATGTCTGCGCTCAAACACGTCGTTTTGGGGATGCTCCTCCTGGCGCTTCTGCTTGCCGCCTGTGGTGGAGATGACGACAAAGACAAAAAAGACAACGACGATAAAGGCGCGCCCGCCGCGGAGTTAAGTCAGGAAATCACGACCTTCAATGGTGCGCTGACCTTCAAACTGCCCGCCGATGCGACCTTTGACGGCAGCCAGGTAGAACAGGCACGGTTTGGCCAGATCACCCTGAAATCGGGCGTGAAGGCCTATGTCGCCTGGGGGCCGCTCTCTGCCGGCCTGACGCCCGATGCCGATGGACTGCTCAGCACATTTGAGTCGGGCGGCGGGAAAATGAGCAATGTCGAGAAATTTGAGATCAACGGCAGCCCGGCAGTGAAGGCCGAAGGCGATTATTCGGATAGTGGCATGGGCTACGGTTATGTCCTGGGAGTGCTCACCAACGGGCAAACGATCATGCTGACGTTTAGCGCATCCGACAAAGATGCCTTCGCCAAGGATAAAGCGACCATCCTGGCGATTGTGGACAGCGTGTCCGTCGATGGGAGTAAGCTCGGCTAAGGCGCGCAAGAGGGGATAATGGGGCGTATAGTGGATGATACGCCCCACCAAAAAACAGGACTTTGTAGGGGATAACCAGCCCTCAAAATCGCTAGAGCGCGTTATGCACTTTTTTAGGGTCGTTTTCCCCTTCCCCCCGCGAAGCTGTGGGGGAAGGGGCAGGGGATGAGGGCCCGCTCGCGGTCCACAATGTCTATTTTTGAGCCAGCTATCTACGGTTTGGCTTGTAAACTCACTTGCATAGTTCATAGCAGCCGCTAGCCAAGTTCCTGACAGCTTCTAACTGTTGCCCAGCGTCCGCACGTCGAGCGGCTGGCCCTTGCGATCATCCAGCACCAGCGAGATCGCCCCGTTCGGGCACTGCCCCTCGCACACGCCGCAGCCCATGCACTTCTCCCAATTCACCGCCGCCGCCCCGTTGACGTGGATCGCCTCGAACGGGCAGGCATGTTCGCAGGTGCGGCACGCTTTGCACTGCGCCGCGTTGACCTGCGCCACGTAGCCCGACGAAATGACCATCGGCACGCCGTGCCGCATCGATTCCAGTCCCGCGCAGCAGCACTTGCAGCAGTTGCAGATCGCATAGAAGCGCTCGTGCATCACGTCCTTAAAATAGGCCGCGTGCATGTGTCCGCGCTGGTGTTCCTCTTCCAACAGTTGGACAGCTTCCTCGCGAGTCAGCTTGCGGCTGCTGTCCGGGTTATGCTCCATTACAAAATCGACCCAGGGCTGCCCGACGATCATGCAGACCTGCGTCGGCTGGCACGGATTCTCGCGGGAATGGCGGCAGCCGCATTCATACGCGACAATCTCCGGCGACGCTTCCAGGATCAGATTTCTGGCGGTGGGATAGGGGATCAACTGCTCGCCCATCTCCTTCAGGCAGATCGGCTCATTAACGGACACCAGCGCCTTCGCCAGTTCGGTGGGAATCACCTTCCCGTGATATTCATCGGCCCACTGGTTGTTATTGGGAATGGGGTGCGTGTTTGGCAAAACATATTTGACCGACCAGCCAATATACTGGTTGGTCCATCGACCGTAAAAATAAGCGTGCCAGAAGCGTGTACTGAGCACGTAGCGCCATCCGCCTTCTTTAATCATTTTTTTTGTGGAAGGCAGGATCAGGTTACCCCGCTCCCCGCTGATCCACAGAGCCGCCAGCAAACCGCCCAGAAGTAACAGAACTTTTCGCATGGATGAAACTTCCTTTGCTGAGAGACAGTCACGTTATCTCTTAGCAGTATAGGAAATTTTGCGCGCTCCTAGATGTGCCGGGTGCGATGAAAACCTCTGCCGATCCTCATACGCCTGTACGCCTGAGCAATTTTGCCGGGGTTATTGACACAAATAGAACATATGTGCTATTATTAGATGTTCTCTCTTCTCCGCGTGTGGAGAGAGGGAGCTAAATGCAACCTCATGCAGCGAGGCGTTTAGAGCGTGTTATGCACTTTTTAATGTCGTTCCCCCCTTCCCCCCGCGAACCACAACGCTTATTTTTCAGCGTATCTTTATGGGACAGCTCGAAAAGTTCATAACAGCCCCTAGCCGATGTCTGTAATACCCGTCTCTCAAAATGGGGCGATTTTGAAAGTAGGCACGCGGTTAGAGAATGGTTAGTCGTGAAACCGAAAAGGGGGGGGTAGCGGACACCTCACGACGAAATAGTGATCAACTAATTTTTTCGGAAAGTTTATTAGCATAGAGCGAACTGCACCAACAAAAAGGGCGCAGCAAGCAGCGCCCCTACAGAAACGGAAAGGTTGCCGCCTCGCTCACCGGGGGAGGCGCGAGGGCTTCGGTTCGGCAAGGGCGCGCGCAATCGAATTGGCAGATGGATTGGCGATACGCGGCACACCCCGCATATCGACCTGGATCGGCTCACCGGGGGCAAACCGCCGCCCGGCAACCGCCAACCCGCCGCCCGACACGACGAAATACATCATCAGCGTCGAGTGATCGGGCTGGGCGATATCGTGCAGCCAGATTTGCAGCTTTGGATCAAGCTTGTGGCGCTCGTAACTGCCCATCGCCCGCTGCCAGTGAGGCAGGGGGAGCCACAGCTTCTGATCCCACAGCGTCAACACATGTGGCAGATCATTCTCGCGCTCCAACGGCCCATAAAAATAGTAGGGGGAGCGGGTCGCGGCGGCGATCAGGACCTTTCGTAGATCGGGTACGCTCGTGATCACACCGTTGGCAGCAGCAGCCTGCTGCGTGGTGCACATCCCTCCCAGGATCGTCGCGCCACCGAGCAGAGTCGGCAGGTCACGCATCCGGTCACGGATCGTCTGCTCATCGATCAGAATCACCGGGATCAGACAGTTCAGATAAATCTGCAGCGCCTCGCTGCTCGGCTGTTTCAGCAGAATCGCCAGCCGGACCTTGCCGCCGCGATCCAGCAGGGCGACATCGGTCAGCACGCCGTCATGGCTGTAGTTCTGTTCAACCTTCGCCACGCCGTTTAAGAGATCGGCGGTGTGCGTCTGCTCGCAGAGGGGGCATTGCCACGTGCTGACAATCTGCTTACGGGCATCCAGGCAGTCTTGCAGGTGGAGGGTCAGCCATTTTGCTGCGGCTGCGCGAGCGACTTCGTCGGGCGGGCAGTCGCTCCATTCCTCGTGCGCAAAATGATGCTGTTTCTGGCTGCCCAGCCGGGCAATCATCCGGCGCTGGCAGAGGGGGCAGATATAACTGGCTCCTCGCACAGCTTTGCCAATGGGAACCGGAACGCCGGTTGGGTCCAGCGCCCATTCGTATTGTGGGTAAAGTGTTGCCGAGTATTCCCCGGTTCGTCGCCGCTGCATAAGTCACCTCACTTACCAATAAAACCCCTTGATCTAAGTATAGTCGCTTTCTTTGCGGCTTATCCCCCCGAAAATCGAGGGTTAGCCTGAAGATCGCGCCCCTTCAGACAAAATAAAAAACCTGCAAAAAAACGTATAGGGATGGATGGTCACGCAGTTGGTCACGCTGTAGTCACGCGCCGGGCTGATACTGAGGGCAGATTGTTGGTTGTCCGACCGGGTAAACCGGGAGGCCGTGCACAGGTGAGGGAATGGCGGCGGTTGTATAATGAAACCCGCAGTCAGAGAGAATACCGCCAGTGCATGATCGTTCGCTAAACACGGAGTTGGAGGGAAACACCCATGTTATCCTTGTCTCGTAAGTTCGTCGTATTGGCAATTGTAGCCGCGCTGATGCTGGCACTGGTTCCAGCCGCGGCGAATGTCAAAGCTGCGGGCAGCGGCGTCATCGCCTATGGTGACACCGTGACCGGGCAGATTACCGCCAAGACCTATTACCAGTTGTACCAGTTCGACGGTGCGCGCGGTGATCGCGTGACCATCACTATGACAGGCGACGGCAGCCTGGACCCCTACCTGGGCCTGATCGACGGGGCATCGGAAGAAGTGCTGGTCGAGGATGACGACAGCGCTGGCAATTCCAACGCGCTCATCGAATTCAGCCTGCCCGCTGACGGCTCCTATATTATCGTCGCGACCCGCTACGGCCTTGATACGGGCACCAGCACGGGCAGCTTCACGCTGGAACTACAGGGCGGCAAGGGTCCTGGCTCGACGACGACCAATGTCAGCAACCAGCAGACTACTGGTCAGCCCGAAATGCTGGACCAGGGTATCTACCTGATGGGCACCATCGCAATGGGTGATCAGGTATCGGGCGAAATCACGAATGATATGTTCGCGCAGCTCTACGAGATCCAGGTCGAAGCCGGAACAGAATTGATCGTTGGCATGTTCGCTGACGGCAGCAACCTCGATCCCTACCTGATCGTTATGAATGCAAATGGCGATGTGCTGGCCGAAGATGATGACTCCGGCGCAGGTATTGAAGGCGCTGGCCGCTACGACGCCGTGATTGATATCACGCTTCCCGATGCTGGCACCTACTACGTCGCCGCGACCCGCGCTGGTGTGGGACAGGGACAGTCTTCAGGTGCTTACGCGCTCCTGGTTGTTGCGCCCGATCAGAGCCAGCAGACTGACCAGCAGAACCAGCAGCAGGGTCAGCAGGAAGAGAACAATGGTATCGTGTACGTGGGCGAGATGAACATGGGCGACAGCGTGACAGGTACCATTGACAATACCAACTACGTCATGCTGTACTCCTTCGCTGGCAACGCGAACGAGCAGGTGACGATCACCGCCGTTGGCGCGGGCAGCCTGGACACCTACCTGGGTATCATGGACGCCGATGGAAACATCCTGGCCGAGGACGACGACAGCGCGGGTGGCGCGCAGGGTCTCGACGCACAGATCTCGATCAAGCTGCCTGAAACGGGCGAGTATACCATCATCGTGACCCGCTCTGGCATCGACCAGGGGACCACGTCGGGCGACTTCACCCTGACTCTGAGCAGCGGCGCTCCAGTTGCCCCACAAGGTAACGAAGGCCTGGGTGGCTTCGGTGGACTGCCGGGTCGGGCAATCGCAGGCGACCAGAGCACATTCTATCTGCGCGGCTTCGGCAAGACCGATGATCCCGCCAAGGCGACCCCCCTTCAGCAGTTCATGAACCCGCCGCAGGAAGACCCCTTGCCAGGACGCAGCATGCAGGCCGGGACGGAAAGCTTCTACCTGAGCGGCTTCGGCAAGACCGATGATCCCGCCAAGGCGACCCCGCTGCAGGCGTACCTGAACAGTCACGGTCACTAGTTCGCACAATTGAACACGGTTTCCTTCGGGGGCGCACGGATGGGTGCGCCCCCTTTTTATGCTTCCAGGGGAAATCCCCTTCATACCCCGAAACCATTGAGTTAAGCGAACTCTCGGAGCCGCTGAGTATCCGGGAGGATGCGCCCCCTTTGTTTTATGCTTCCGGGGGAAACCCCCAGTGGATTTGTCTGGCTAGTGTTAATGTTCCGGCCTTGTTGCCGTTTTCCTCCCAATACGGTTGGCAACTCGATTAAGCTCATCTTTATAATGATAATGGGCCGCTGCTTTCATCGTTCTACAAATCGTCCACATGAATCCCTGGAGAAAGCCATTCATGGTGTCCACGCGTCTTTCTCGCAACCTGATGACTCTGGCAGTGTGATCGGACAGGTTGGCAGCAGAAGATTTACCAGTTCGATGGCACTCGCGGCGATCATGTGTTGATCACCATGACGGGGAGGGTGGCAAGGCGTTTTCGAGGGGGGCGTATGGATGGATACGCCTCAATACCTGAGTGGTCACTTCGCTGAACGCAACTCTATAATTGCCAGTGGCCCGAAGGATTTACCGCCGTGTTTATCGCAGAATAAAGTTCACAAATCGGAGGAAACAGAGATGGTGCGCTTTACAAGAAAGTTGATCGTCCTGGCAGTCGTGGTTACGTTGATGTGGGCAATGGTTCCTGCCGGATCCTCTCCGGTTCGGGCCGCAGGCGCGACGACAATTGCCTATGGTGATAGTGTTAATGGGCAACTGGATAACAAGACTTACTACCAGTTGTACCAATTTGACGGCACGCGCGGCGATCACGTGCTGATCACCATGACGGGTGATGGCAGCCTCGATACCTACCTGGGCCTGATCGACGCCGCGACGGAAGAAGTGCTGATTGAAGACGATGACAGCGCGGGTAATTCGAACGCTCAGATCGAGTACGATCTGGCGACGTCCGGCACGTTTATTATTGTAGCGACGCGCTACGGCCTCGACACGGGCACCAGCCAGGGTTCTTACACCCTGCAACTGGAAGGCGGTTCCGGGCCTAGCTCAACGACGTCGAACATCAGCAACCAGCAAGCTACGAACAACACCAACGCAGCAGAACCGCAGATGCTGGATCAGGGTATTTACCTGATGGGCGCTATTGCCGTGGGCGACCAGGTCTCCGGCGAGATCACCAACGATATGTTCGCGCAGATCTATGAGATTCAGGTGCAGGCCGGAGATGAAATCATCGCGGCCATGTTCGCAGATGGCAGCAGCCTCGACCCCTACCTGATGGTGCTGAACGAGAACGGCGATGTGCAGGCACAGGACGACGACTCCGGCGCGCAGATCGAAGGCGCGGCGCAGTATGACTCTGCGATTGACATCACATTCCCGGATGCAGGTACCTTCTATGTCGCGGCGACTCGTTCTGGCGTCCAGAACGGCCAGACAACCGGGGCCTACGTTCTGATGGTAGTTGCGCCAGACAACACGGGCACACAGCAGCAGAATAACAACCAGCAAAAAACAACAAATAATAACAAGAACACCTCGGCGAACAATGGGATCCTATACGTGAGTGATATCGCTGCCGGTGATACGATGACTGGCACGATCACGGACGATGCCTATATCCAGTTGTTCAACTTCACCGGGACCGCAAACGACGAGATCACGGTTACGGTCACAGCAAACGGCAGCCTGGACGCCTACGTCGGCATCATGGATCCGAACGAGCAGATCATTGCCGAGGATGACGACAGCGGCGGTGGCGCGAATGGCACAGACGCGCAGCTCTCGCTGCGACTGCCCGAAACCGGACTCTACACCGTAATCGTCACCCGCGCCGGAATTGACCAGGGCACGACAACTGGCGATTATACGGTGACGCTCAGCGCGGGCCAGCCAGAAGCGCCTGCTGGAAACTCGGGTCTCGGCGGCTTTGGCGGGCTGCCGGGGCGCGCTGTTGAAAGCGACATGGGCACGCTCTACCTGCGAGGTACTGCGCCAAGCAGCAATCCGGCCAAGGCTTCACCGCTTCAGCAGCTTGTCGCTCCTAAGCCCATCCAGCTTCCGGGCCGGTAGGTTTGGAGCGGTAGCTCAATTCGTCGGGGGAATTACATAAGTTGTTTTCGCGAGGGCGCACGGATGGGTGCGCCCTTTTTGCGGCATATTCGACACGAGTTGGAGGAAAACACACATGTCTTTCAAGCGTTTTTGTTGGTCGTGGGTGATGGTCGTGGCGTTGATCCCGTTCGGACCGGTTCAGGTGCATACGCCCAGCGTCAAGGCGGCAGGAGCCACTGCCATTGCCTATGGCGATACCGTCGAGGGACAGTTGGGCGGCAAAACCTATTACGTGGTCTACCAGTTTGAGGGCCAGCAGGGCGATCACGTCGTGATCACCATGACAGGCGACGGCAATCTGGATCCATACCTGGGCCTGCTGGACGGAACCTCGCAGGAAGTGCTGGTCGAGGATGACGACGGCGCAGGCAACTCGAATGCCCTGATCGAAACCGATTTGCCCCAGACCGACACCTATCTGATTATCGCTACGCGCTATGGCCTGGATACAGGGACCAGCGAAGGCAGCTATACCCTCGACCTGCAGGGCGGCACGGGGCCCGTTGGGGCGACAACCAACATCAGCAATGCAAACCAGACTACGACAAACGCCACCGAACCAGAGATGATAGAAGAAGGTGTTTACTATATGGGGATGATTGCATTGGGCGATGTGATCTCTGGCGAGATCAGCCGCGATATGGTTGCCGGGATTTACGAGGTTCCTCTTGACGCGGGAACAACGGTCACCATTACGATGGCGGCAGACAACAGCAACCTGGACTCGTTTTTGATTTTCACAAGCTCAAACGAAGAACTGGCCCATGATGATGACTCAGGCGCGGATCTGCCGGGTGGCGGGCCAAATGACGCTACTATCACGGTAACGGTGCCTGATAACGACAGTTATTTTATCGTCGCGATGCGGCAAGGTGGCCCAAATGGGACGACAATCGGCGCATTTACGCTGAGCGTCACGGATCAGAGCCAGGGCCAGCAGACGAGCGGAGGACAAGACTATTCCAACAGTGTATCCTACGCGGGCGATATCGCCATCGGTGATACGGTGTCCGGGACCATCCGGGACGAAAAGTATCTGTGGTTCTACGTGCTTCAGGGCAATGCCAACGAGCAGATCACGATCACGGCGGTTGGCGAAGGTGGGCTGGATACCTATCTGGGTGTGATGAACTCCGCCGAGGATATGCTGGCCGAAGATGACGACAGCGGCGGCGGGGCTAATGGCACAGACGCCCAGATTTCGCTGCGGCTGCCGGAGACCGACACGTACCTCATCATCATCACCCGTGCCGGAATTGAGCAAGGCCCGACGTCAGGCGATTATAGCCTCACCATTAGCAGCGGCACGCCACAGGCTCCGGCGGGCAACTCCGGGTTTGGCGGCTTTGGCGGGCTGCCGGGCCGGGCTGTCGAAAGTGACACGGGCACGCTCTATCTGCGCGGCTTCGGCTGGACGGATGATCCGGTCAAGGCCACGCCGCTCCTGCAAGCCGCTGCTGCCCAGGCCGGACTGCCGGGGCGTTAACATCATCCCTCTTCTGGAACAGGGGCGCATCCATCCGTGCGCCCTTTTTGCGCCTCATCTTGACACATACTTGACCTCTATGCCCCCTTTCTTGATACAAAATTGATGCTTTCCTGCCTATGATCTCCACGTCGTTGAGTGAGACAAACACTCGGCGGAAGAGGAGATTCTCCCATGAAGCTAAAGGTACCGCAGCACCTGTTTCTATATATGGCGGGCGTGGCTGGAGTGGTGCTGCTTTTGCTGGGACACCAAATGCACTTAAGCCCTGCCGGGCACAAGCTCCTGATGATCTGGATTCTCTTTGTCGTCTTTGGTCTGATGGGCGCGTGGAGCGCAGGCACAGCAGAACAGCCAGCCGAGCCGCGCAAGGAGCGCCGCCCCATCCGCGTGGCGGTCCGGGTTCCGAGATTCTATGCTCATCGGGCCAAAATAGCCGTGAAAAAGTTCCTTTTTTAAATGAGATGGCGTACTCCGCCATTAAGTCTTTCGGATCGATATACGAGGTAAGAAATGGCATCGGAAGCAACCGCGAAACCGGGCTTTTCCATGTGGAAATTCCTGATCGGCCAGCCGCTCGAAACCAAAGCGCTGCCGCATCAGACAATTAGCCGAGCCGTCGGGCTGGCAGTTTTTGCCTCAGACGCGCTTTCCTCGACGGCCTACGCCACCGAGGAAATTTTGATTATCCTGGCGCTGGCCGGGACCGGAGCAGGCACGCTGGGCCTGTCGATTCCCATTTCGATAGCCATTGCCCTTTTGCTGGTGATTGTAACGGTCTCGTATCGCCAGACGATCTACGCCTATCCGAACGGTGGTGGCGCGTATATCGTGGCGAGAGATAACCTGGGCGAACTGCCCGCGCAGATCGCGGGTGCGGCCCTGCTGACCGACTATATCCTCACGGTTGCCGTGAGTGTTTCCGCCGGCGTGGCCCAGATCACGTCGGGATTCCCATCTCTGCTGCCTTACCGGGTTCATATGGCGCTCGGCGTGATCCTGTTCATGACGATCATGAATCTGCGCGGCGTTAAAGAGAGCGGGCGCATTTTCGCCATTCCGACCTACTTTTTCCTGGGCAGCATGTTCCTGACGCTGATCATCGGGTTTTTCCGTGCCGCGACGGGCACCCTGCCGACCATCTCGCACGTCGAGGTCGTTCGCAACTCCGTTCAGCCGCTGACCCTGTTCCTCATTCTGCGTGCCTTCTCCAGCGGCTGTACGGCCCTGACAGGTATTGAGGCCATCTCGAATGGCATCACGGCCTTCAAGGTGCCGCGCAGCCACAACGCGGCGATTACGCTGATCGCCATGAGCAGCATTCTGATCACGCTGTTCCTGGGTATTTCGGTCATTGCCCACCAGATTCACGCGATGCCGAGCGAAACCGAGACGGTAATCTCCCAGATCAGCCGGGCTATCTATGGAGACGGCAGCATCTTCTACCTGATGGTGCTGACCGGAACGGCCTTGATCCTGTTGATGGCGGCGAACACGAGCTATGCGGACTTTCCCCGCTTGGCGGCTCTGCACGCGGGCGACGGCTTTTTGCCCCGCCAGTTGACCTATCGCGGCAGCCGTCTCGTCTTTTCGTGGGGTGTTGTTGGACTGGCCGGATTCGCGTCCATGCTTGTTCTGATCGCCGGAGCGCGGACCACCAGACTGATCCCGCTCTACGCGATTGGCGTGTTCCTCAGCTTCACCATGTCGCAGACTGGTATGGTGGTGCGCCTGCGCAAGATTGGTCGGATGAAGCCCGGCGAGTTCATCCAGGGCCGCGAGACGATGATGAGCTACGATCCGCACTGGCGCATCAAGGTCGTGATCAGCGCGTTTGGCGCATGCTGCACGGCAGTCGTGATGTTTGTCTTTGCTATCACCAAATTTGCCGACGGTGCGTGGTTCGTCGTGCTGCTGATCCCGACGCTGGTTTTCATTTTCTTCCGCATCCACTACCACTACCGTGATGTGGCGCGTGCGCTCAGCCTGGAGGGTATTCCGGTTGATACAACGCCACACCAGGTCCATACGCTGATTCTGGTGGACGATGTGCATGCCGAGACGGTGCGCATGGTGAACTTTGCCAAGTCGTTGGGGCACCCCTGGCGGGCCATTCACATCGGCCTGAATCCCGATAAGATCGATGTCGTTAAGGCGAAGTGGCAGCAGCGAATCGGGGAAGGCGAACTGGTGATCATCCCATCGCCGTACCGTCTGCTGGCCGAACCGCTGCGCGAGTATATCGAACAGATTCAGGCGGAAGACCCGGATGGGTTTGTCCATATCATCATGGGCCACCTGGCGATGAATACCTATTGGGAACAGGTGCTGCACCAGAATACGGCGATGGTGATCAATCTGGTACTCAGCCGCCTCGATCGCGTTGTCGTGACGAGCGTTCCCTACCAGATTTACCGCAGCAATGGCACCTACAGCACGGAAAAAAGTATCGAGGCTCACTCACACTAGCGCGGCTTAGCTCCGCACGCACACAAGCTGCGCTGCTAAAGAATTGACGGAGGGCAGGAACTTCTAAACCTGCCCTTTTTTGTTTGCCTGAGCCGATAGGCGGCTAAGTGTGTATCTTCTATGATGTGGTTTTAAACAATCGCACGGAGGAAGTATGCGTAGAAGTTGGTGGATATGGGGCGCAGTCCTGCTGCTGGCGCTGGCCGCTTGCGGTGGCGACGACGATAAGAATAAGGATAAGAGCACAGAACCAACCGTTTCCAGCACGACACCCGGTTTTAACGCGGGTGGCGGAGTTGGGTTGAATGTCGGCGTCCCTGGCAGCAGCAGCGGCCTGCCCGGCTGCAGCGATCCCAGCGACACGGCTTGCCCGGCACCACTGGATCTCGACCTGGACGCGCAGGTAGCAGACAGCGGCATCCAGTTAAGCTACCCGTCTCGTTATTTTGTCGCGCAGACCAGCGGCGAAAACACGGACGGCGTGCCGGTTGAACTGGTGCCTTCGGAGCGATTCAACTGGAGCAGTCAGGCCGTTTTTCAGGCCTATTTTGCCGATTTCGTCGATCAGGCGCTTTCCGAACTGCAAGACCCGATTACAGGCGAGTGGAGCGGCACGGTATTGAGCGGTACGGTTGGTGTTGTCAAAGATCAGAGCCAGGATCCCCCCGTCAACACGACGGTTGGCGCGTTCCCGCTGGAAGACGGCAGAGTTTTCGTGCTGCGCCTGCAAACCACCGGGAAATATGGCTGGGATCTGTTCTCCGAGGTATACGCCGCCATCGCGAATTCAGTCCAATTTGTCAGTCCTGCGGCAGAAGCAACTGCCAGCGCAACAGCGGAGCAGTAAATAAAAAACCGGGATGCGGATCTGCACCCCGGTTTTTTTAAACTTGTGAGGTACGTTCTTTAACCCCGATAAGGCCGGGGACCGTACTGATCGATGATCAGGCGGGTCAGTTGATCGTCTCCGGTCAGGTTGAGCACCTGCAAACGGCGGAAGAGTTCCATAAAGCCATGCGGTTTGACGAGGAAGACGTCGCAGCCGTTTTCAAAGGCCTGCGTCATCAGTGAACGCTCATCCAGCATGGTGGCCATGACCATCCGTGCTTTTGGATAGCGCTTGCGCAGCGTGCTGAGAAGCTGCACGCCATCCATATCCGGCAGTTTATTATCCACCGCGATCAGCGTAAAGTTATCAATCGTTTCGATGATCTTCATCGCTTCGTCCGCCGTTGATGCGCCAATCACCTGCATCTTGGCCTGTTCAAGCAGGCGGATCAAAAAGTCACGGTTGGCAGGTTCATCGTCAACTACCAGGGCGACGCGCGGCCCTTGCGGTGGAGCAACAACAGGCTTGGCGGCTGTTGCTGCCTCGGACAGTGACGGAACAACCATACCGGCTGGCCTTTTAGACAGGGTATCCGTTTTGTCAGCCACAGCCGGAGCAGGGACAGGCGCAGGCGGTACTGGCGCAGTCATAGGTGCGGGCGCAACCGCAGGAGCAGTGACCGTAGGTACGGGCGCAGTCGTAGCTGTTGGTCCGGGAACCGGAGCCGGAGATGCCTCTGGCGCAGGTTTTGTGGGTTCCGCCGGAGTAGGGTTGATGACCGGCTTCGATTCTTCACTCATTTCGGGCTATCCCCTGAATTCGGTGCTGAAATAGCGACAGCCGTTGCGACGACAGTTTCAGCAGTAGGCTTAGACTCTGGTGTGTTCGCTGCGGGAGATGCCTCAGCGGCAGGCTGTGGCACGGGCGCTGTAGGTGCGGGCGTTGCCGTTGCGGCGACAGTTTCGGCGGCGGGCTGCGGCGCTGGAACAACCGCTGGTGCAGATGCATCCGCTGGTGCAGGTGCAGCCATAGGAGCGGGCGCAGCCGTAGGTGCGGGCGCAGGTGTTGCTGCGGCAGTCTCGGCAGCGGGCTGAGGAACCGGGACCTGTTCCACGGGAACCGCTGGCGCAGTGGGAGCGCTTTCCTTCTGGGTAATTTCCGCTTCATAGTGATCCATCAGGGCCATGAGGTCGATGATCACCAACGGTTTAGGAAGGTATTGGTCGCACCCTGCGTCCAGGATACGCTCTCGGTCGCCCATCATCGCGTAGGCGGTGACAGCTACCACGGGGCGCTTGTCGTTGCGCGCGCGCAGGGTCTTCACGACATCGATGCCGCTGATCGACCCGGCCAGTTCAATATCCAGCAAAACCAAATCGATGCTGGGATCTGCGGCCAGGACTTCGAGCGCACCTTCTCCTTCATCCCTAAAGATGACGTCGTGTTTTCTTGCGCGCACCACGCGCCCGACGAGCGCCTGATTTGTTTCGTTATCTTCAACGTAAAGGATGCGCATGAGATCTAGACTCTTTGTTCGTCTGGTTAACGGTCAAGATACGATTATTTCGACACATCGACTACTGGCTCTGGTCTGGGAGCTAAAGCTATGGTAACTGGGCCAAGCGGACTTGTCGCAGGCAGAGCATCGGCAGGCGTGTCAGTGGCTTTTTCGGGAACAGAGAGCGGCAGGGAGACAAAGAACGTGCTGCCTTTGCCCAGGACACTCTCGAACCAGATGCGGCCATTCATCAGGCGCAGAAGCTGCTGCGAAATGGCGAGACCCAGACCAGCACCCTGGCGGCCCTTCTTACGCCCGGCGGTACCCTGGCGGAATTCCTCGAAGATGCTTGCCTTGTCTGCCTCCATGATGCCGATACCCGTATCCTCTACCGCGAAGACCACTTCCTGGTTCTCGGTGAAGATGCGCAGCTTGATATAGCCAGAGTCGGTAAATTTAGAAGCATTGGAGTAGAGATTGAGCAGCACCTGGCGGACGCGCAGCGGGTCGCCCAGACAGACCGGCAGTGGATCGGGCAGTTCGCGCAGCAGTTGCACCTGGCGCGCCTTGTCGCCGACCAGACCGACTGCCGTCGAAAGCACGCCCTTGACCACTGGGCCAAGATCGACAGGCTGGATTTCGAGGTCCAGTTTACCGGCGTCAACCTTAGACAGGTCGAGGATGTCGTTAATGATGGTCAGCAGGTGTTTACCACTGCTCAAAATCTGGTTCATGTCCTGGCGGTACTGGACAGGAAGTTCAACCCCATCGTACATCGCCGGGAAGTCGAGCATCGTCTGGCTGAAGCCGATAATGGCGTTCAGGGGGGTGCGCAGTTCATGGCTCATGTTGGCCAGGAATTGGCCTCGGAAGTTCTTCGCTTCTTCTGCCGACTTACGAGCGCCTTCCAGTTCCAGGTTCGCGTCCTGCACCTGCTGGGTGAGCGCTGTCTGGCGGTGGAAGCTTTTTTCCAGGGCGTGACGGCTTTCAAACAGCGCGAACGTGGTGCGGCGTTCCTTACGGTAGTTTTCCAGCGCCCATTCCGCGATGGCGAACAACTCACCACTCACCTGGGCGGAGAGCGCGGCGGAGATGGTCGTCAGGATCAACGCGAAGACTGTGGAGTCAGGAACTTCAAATTTCCCCAGCATGGCAATTGGAACAAGAATGGCGATGACATAAGCCATCAGCACCATGAAGAGGGTGTGCCGGACCGGGAGCAAAAGTCCTACCACAAACACCAGAATGGGGAAGATGAAAGGAACGTAGTTCTGACCAAACTCCCCGGTGTTTCCCATGGCGACGCCAATGGCTAATGATGCGCCAGCCGCATAGGCCCACACGGCGGGCATAAACTTATTGCGCCGGATCAGTTGGCCAGTTGCCAGGCAGCCTAACATCAAAATAAGAGTTGGGAGCAGCGCTTGGCCCAGCGACACGTCACGACCGCCGCTGATCACTACCAGGAGCCACATCACGATAAAAGCACCGAACAGCGTGACTTTCCACAGGATAGCCAGCCGTTCCGAACGAACCTCTTGGGCAAAGGTCATTTCGGACGGAACGCTGACTGGCTGGGTGGAAGCAGCGAGTACGTCTTCGTCACTGACAGGATATTGAGGTAACGGGGTTGCCATGTGCCCACCTTAAATCTGCTAAAAACAGAACCTTACAAACTTAAGTATACAACGATTTCATTATATATTCTTTACGCTTCTCACACACATGGAAAAAATTCGTTAAATTTTCATGAGGTGAAGTGCGGCTCAGTGTACACTGAAAGTCCTCTCAGGTGCGAATCTTGCGGCGCGAGTAAGGGTTATAAGGTATAATTAAGAGGATAATAAAGGTTTGCCTCAACCCAGGAGACGCGCCGTGTCTGATGGTGTAACCACTTTTATCAGTTATTCTCGCCATGATGAAGTTTTCGCCCGGCGATTGTATAACGATCTCAGCGCAGCAGGCGTCCGGCCCTGGATGGATCGCTACGATATTCCCCCCGGCGCGATCTGGGATGATGAGATTCAGCGCGGCCTGAATGCGTGCAGTCATGTTCTGGTGCTGTTGTCGGCGGCCTCTGTCGCGTCGCGTAATGTCCATGCCGAGTGGAATTATGCGGATGGGCAGGGCAAAACACTGATCCCGCTCATTCTGGAAAAACTCGATCCGGCTCAGATTCCCTTCCGGCTGCATGGGCCAAATTGGGTCGTGTTTGCCGATCAGGATTACCAGACCGCACTGGCGAAATTGATCGCGGCGCTGCCTGTCACGGCCCCCGCTAATCCCGCCGCCGCCCCGGAATCCACCGCCCCGGTCGCTCCCGCCGGGCAGCTCGATCCAGTTGCCGCCGAAGCCGCCTGGAAGCGCGGCAACGCCGAATTTCACAGTGGCAATATGGAAGCGGCGATGAAAGCCTACAGCGAAGCGATCCGGCTGGCCCCGGACCGTCCCGAAGCGTACATTCACCGGGGCATGGTCTTTTATTCGCTGGGCCGTTACAACGATGCGCTGAACGATTTTGCCCAGGCGGAAACTCGCAACCGGAATATTCCGCTGCTTTACAACAATCGGGGCGTGACTCTGTTTCGCGCTCAAACAGGCGGCGCAGGCGTTGGCCGATTTTGATGAAGCTATTATGCTCAACCCGCGCTATGCGAACGCCTACTATAACCGCGCTGCGGTGTTGATGGCTCTGGAGCGCTACCGCGTAGCGACCTCCTATTACACCCAGGCGATTCACTCAACGACAAGGTGCCCATGTTTTATAACAGCCGCGGATTGAGTTATGCCGCCCAGGGGATGGTTGATCAGGCGCTGGCCGATTATGACCAGGCGCTCAAACAGGATGATTTGTATGTGGCGGCCTATGGCAACCGGGCCAATATTTATGCCAACCTGGGCCGCACCGCCGAAGCACTGGCTGATTATGACCGCGTGATCATGCTCAACCCGGAGCACTATCTGGCTTATGCCGGGCGCAGCGAACTCAACCTTTGTGCCGGTAACTATACACAGGCCGCACTCGACGCTTCAACGG
Organism: uncultured Chloroflexia bacterium; assembly: GCA_963753545.1. Classification (GTDB taxonomy): domain Bacteria; phylum Chloroflexota; class Anaerolineae; order Aggregatilineales; family Aggregatilineaceae; genus CAVWCQ01. The sequence goes on along the minus strand of CAVWCQ010000008.1, from coordinate 185,862 downwards.
TAATCGGGCTTCAGCCGGATTTTCATGGCGGCTATGCGCTGCGCGCACTGGCCAATTTTCGGCGCAACAAACTGACCGATTCATACGTAGATTATGCTAAAGCTATCGAGCTGGACTCATCATGGCAGACCCCGGGCCGGGCTACTATCTATCTCACCATCTGCCCAGAAAATGCGCTCCAAATTGTGCGCGACGTGCTGAGCGCGATGGCCGAGGGTAAAGGGAGGTAAAAAACATCTCCCGGCTGGCCCAAGAAAGTGGATGGAGGAACATCATTGGATCGTTTACACCGATTTGCACCCCTACTGCAGAATCGTTTGGCTCTGTACTTCATGTTGCTGGGCATCCAAGGACTGTTTTTCGTCACCAACGGTCTGAACAGCGTGCTGCGCGCGCCGGATGATGGTTTGGAGTTAAAAATCCCTGCCATCGATAATCATATCGTGCCAAATGGTGCCTGGCTGATCCCGTATACCATCGGTATTTTCCTGACGGCGCTGCTGCCGCTCTGGGCGGCCTATCATATGCCCGTCAAACTCTACCGCCAGTATGTCTTCGCGATGGCGCTGGCGGCGTGTACCAGCTATGTGATCTATATCGTGTTTCCCACCTACGCGGTCAAACCGCAGGTAGACGATATCGCGGGGAGCGGCCTGTTATCTCATCTGCTGCGCGTGTCGTATGAGATGGACAATAACTACAGCACGCACAATGCCGCGCCCAGCCAGCACGTTTTTTACGCCATCATCAATATGTGCTTCATGATCCGCTTCCGCCCTCAAAAACGGTCCTTCCTCGCCTGGACAGCCCTGGCTGCTTCAATCTCTGCCTCGGCACTGCTGACGCGCCAGCACCGTTCGCCCGATCTGATCGCGGGCTACATGATGGCTGTTGCCGCCTATTGGATGGGGCTGTACCTGGGCCAGCGGGTTACGGAGTGGCTCAAGGATGAAGACCAGCCCATCGTGCTGGATATTCCGGAATGCCTGGGCGGCCCGCGCCGCGAGCGCCGCAAGGCCCGTTCGGCGTGAGAATTTCGGGAGTTCAACGCGTACAATAAGGCAGGGGGCGGGGCATAACCCGCCCTCTGTGCGTTCGGGATAGGCTAAGGCTATAATCCGACTTGGGGGAATTCATCAGGCAGCGCTAAGAGAGGATCAGAGTTGAGCATGAGCAAGCGGAATATTTTCCTTGTTGTTTTATTGGCTATTGGGCTGTTTGTGGTGCCGGGTAGAGGCGGCGCGCAGCGAGGCGCGGCGCAAAAAGCGAACCTGCCAGAATCGTATGTCTGGGCGGCTTATGGAATCGGCGTCAATTACCCGGACGACTGGACAGTGTCGGAAGAACAGACCCTCGTCAGCATTCACCCGGCAGACCGCGATATCAGCGATGGGCAAGGTCCGGAATTTGTGTTGTTTGCGCTGCCCGATACGACGGCGGCGGATCTCGATACGGCTATCCAGCCCTACGTGAGCAGTGTAGCGGGCGCAACCGATGCTGTGATCGAGACGACGCTGGCGGGTTATCCGGCGCGATCCTTCACCTTTGACCAGACGACGCCTGACACGATGGGCCGCCTGATCCTGGCTGCTGTCGATAACAACATCGCACTTGGCGCGGCTTATATCGTGCGGGACAGCGAAGCAGGCAGCTATCTCAGCGTCCTTGAGTTGATGTTCGATACATTAAACTTTCCCGGCGCGGCCCGGACGGATGCAGCGGAGTCAGGGGCCGTGACCTTTGCCTCGCGCGATGTCGCCTCCGTGCAGCTCCCGCAGCGTTACGATTGGGAAGCGGCAGGGCTGACGTTTTACTATCCTACCAATTGGGACGCGGCGCTCGATAAGGATGTCCAAACGGGTGATGTAACCGTCAATTTGCTGCCCAACACGGCAGGCGATACCCGGCTGATCCAGGCGGCGACCTTTGAGGGCGGTTCCAGTGTTGATCTGCATGATGTGGTTTCGCTGCTGGAACAAGACATCAAGATTGAGAGCACGACGGATCTGACGGTGGCGGGCTATCCGGCGATCAGTTATGAGTTCACGAGTGATGTGGATGGCCTTCAGATTCGGATGATGGGCCTCGCCGTCGATGTCCAGGATCAGGGTGTGATCGCGACCTTTATCTTTGCCAGCGATGTGTCGAGTTGGGAAGATTTCCGCCCCGTCGTGTATGCCTTTATTGGCAGCGTTGAGCGGACTGCTGGGCAGCGGTCATCCCTTGATATTGGCAGCGCCTTGCGCAACCATACGGCGTCTGTGCCGAGCGGAGTCGCGCTCCAGGTCCGGCGGCAGGGCGGCACCACCCATTACACGTCCGAGGAATACGGAATTTCTGCCGATCTGCCAGAGGGATGGGAAACGCTGACCGCTGGCAGTGACTGGGATCTCGCACTGGTCTCGCCCGAAGCGATGCAAGGGGATGCTGGCTCGTTCATCACGATCAAGATTATTCCCTCGCTTGGTACGATGACGATGGATAATGCGCTCGAACTCGGTGTCGCAGGAAGTGGGCAGCGATCCACAAACGACGACATTCGCCGGGCAGGATGCCCGAGAAATCGTTTTTGTAGACAAAGATACGAACTCAATACACCATCTGGTCCTGGTTCCCTATGGCACGGATGGCACGATGCTTTACATCCAGTCCAACGCGCAGGACCAGCAGGGCGATGATGTGGTACAAACGGTGTTGAACAGCGTGACCATTGATCCCGTTGTGCCAGACGAGGATGCAATTAACGCGGCGTGGCAGAGCAGCCTGGCTGACGAAGGCAAACTGGTCTATGGCGCGGCAGATGCCCCGGTGCGCATGATCGAATTGCTCGACTTTTCGTGCGGGCACTGCGCGACCTATTCCGGCGAAGTGGCCCGTCTGGCGGCGCTGGAAGGCGACACGGGCCAGTTGCAGATTCAATGGGTGATGGGCGACTGGATTGGCCGCCGGGCGGGCGACTTCTCAAAGGACGCGGCGATGGCGACTTACTGCGCGACGGAACAGGGTAAGGGCTTCACCACCTATGAGACGCTGTTCGGCGCATTCCTGGGCGGCGGTGATCCCACGACCATCTACAGCCGTGACGGGATCAATGAACTGTTGGGCACGGACGAGATCGGCCTGGATATGGACGCGCTGAATGCCTGCCTGGACGACGGCAAGTACGAAAGCCAGTTCACGGATGCCGAAGCCCTCTGGGAACAGGTTGGGGCGACAGGCACGCCAACCGTATTGTTCTCGGTCAACGGCGGCGATCCGGCATTTGTGGCAACGCCCGACGACCAGCCGTGGCCGGGTGCGGTGCCGATCACGGTGATCCGTGAAAAAGCCCAGGCCGCGATCAATGGTGAGACGGTCACGACCACGAACCAACCGCAGAACTAGCGGGGATTTCCCCAGGCGATGGTAACCAGTGGGGCGTGCTCAATGAGTGCGCCCCTCGTTTGTTAAGGGCATGTTATACTTGGCACAGGTATTGCGCGGATTGGTTCCGCGGTGAATGGCGCGAGGCTGTTATGACTTTTCAGAATATTCAATCGGCGCGCGTGGTGCGGGCTGTTTTGACTGCGTTTGGATTGGCAGTGATCCTGTCCCTGGTCGCGCAGATGGCGATCTTTCCCTTTCTGCCAGATGAAATGCGCAACCGGCTGATGAAGATGTCGGTAGAGCGGACCTATGATCAGGCGGGGGAAATCACCACCGATTACCACAGAGAATACACCGTGCTGCTGATGGCACAGTGGGCCCTTGCTCTGCTGGCGGCGGTGTGGATGGGGCGCTGGGCGGCGAAGCGGGCCACCTCACCCCAGCAGGCGGTTGGGTATGGAACCGCTGTGGGCCTGGGACTCATGTTTTCCTATGGCGTGCTGTGTATCGCCTTTAGCCTTGTGAATCCACTGCTGAGGCTGGGTTTCTTTTTGCTGCTGCCACCAGCCGGAGCGTTGGGGGGGCGCTGGGCCGGGGCCAACCTTGCTCGATTCCGCCAGCCGGGGCAGCCGCCGCTGCAACCACAGCCCTACGGATTTCCGCAGCAGCCCGTCCAGCAGACGCCCTGGGGACAGCCCGCCGGATCGGGACCGGACGTTTATTACAATATGGGCATCGCGGCTGCAATGGGTGCCCGCCGTGAAGAAGCGCGAGATCATTTCACCCGCGTACTGCAAATGAATCCCTATTACCTCCCGGCGTGGCTGCAACTGGCAAATCTGTCCGACACGCCAGAACAGTCCTGGAATTACGTCCAGCAGGCGCGCGCCATCAATCCCAACGATCCAGCCGTTGTCCAGGCGGTTAATGTCATCTGGCCACAGGTGGCGGCAAACGCCACGCGCAGCCAACAGGCGCGCAGTGAATCGCTGCTGCGGGAGATCGAAGCGCCAACGGAGGTGGAATTCCCCGCCATCCAGCCGCCGCCTGTGATCATGCCGCCGCAGGTCCCGTTATATCGAACCGCCAACGGAACTCGATCGATTGGGCGAACGTCCAACCCTGCGCGAGTTTCCCCCTGAACCGCCAACAGATCAGCTTCCGGCTGTTCCCGATCTGCCTCCGGTTGTGCCGCCGGAAACTCCGCCGGAGCACTCCGCCAGACACGCTCTCAGACGAAAAAGAGAAGCACCCGGATACCTTCGATCCGTGGGGGTAGGGGCTCTCGGCGGTATCATGAGGCGCGCAAAACGAAGTCTGGCACTGCTGGCTCTGATCATTTGGTTGGGTGCGCTGCCCGTACAGGCGCAGGACACGGCGGCGGATACACTGCTGCTCACCCCAACGACGCAGGGCGTTTTTCATCTGCCGAACAGCGAAATGACCCTGGAGATTGCTTACGGCACGGTGAACACACCCGCCCATCTGACGGTGTCGCGCCAGGACAGCAGCACCTACCGCTTTTATGCCGCAGACGATGAGGGACGTCCCCTCGTTCGCTTCGAAATGCCGATCCTCGCCGTGCTTCCAGCCGGGGAAGGGGCGCGGGCGTCGGGGCTGGGCGCGTCTGCGATTCCCACTTCAAATAGTCGGGGGATGGTTCAGGCGCTGATCGGGTGGCCGGGATCGATCACCGTTGGGCCGCCAGATGCGCCGCAAAGCGGGCCAGAAGCGGGGCGCTGGCTGATCATCTTCGATGCGCATGGAATTTATGCCCAACCCGCCTGGGATGACCTGCCGGACAGCATCGTGTACCTGGGGCCGCTTGAACACTACTCGCCCGATCTCATCGATCATGATGCCACGTGGGAAGCGCTGGGCTACGACGATCTGCCAACGCCCGCCCGCGTGGATCGTTACCGGGAGCGTTTTCTGCCGGAGAACCGGGCCAATCCGGGCGCGTTCCAGGTGCTGGGATTGGCGCGCGACGCCGATCTGCTGGACCTTGCCCGCGCCCTTCGTGGCACGATCCCCAATGATTCCGATCTACCCGAACCGGGTGCATCACCGGCCCCCATCCGCCTTATCCTGCCGTTCGACTGCGGGCAGGATTGGGCGATCTCGTGGGGCTACCATGCCTCGACGCCGCAGAACCGCTTCGCCGTCGATTTTGGGACGGTGGATCGCCCAGCAAGGGGCGAACTCGTCTATGCGGCCCACGCCGGAACGGTCTATCTGAAGCGCTATGGATCGCCGGAACATCTGATTGACGTGGGTTTCGCGGCGCGGGTCGTGGCGGCGGACGGCATTACCAGCACGGTCTACGGACATCTCGATCCGCGCCCGACTCTGGCCCGCTGGGGTTTGAATGACGGGAATCTGCCCGGCTATACATGGGTTGAAGTGGGATCGGTCGGGCAGGGGCAGCCGCTTGGCGTAGTCGGGAGCACGGGATACGCTACCGGGCCGCATATTCATTTCGTGCTGTGGTCGTGGGATCAAAGCCTGTACCAGCCCACGCCGCTGGGCGGCCTTGTTGATTTCCCTCGCGGGATGCAGATTCCCGCCGCTAACCGCCAGGACTGCGATCTTTATAGGAGATAATTGCCACGCGGTCAAGCGCCTTCCTTCACGACATGAGGGAAGGGCGGGGCTTTTCCAATGGTCTCTGACTCATGCTTTCTCACCCGTGAATGCGTATCCTGAAGTGCCTCTGTCAGCGCAGGACGGGAAGCAGTAACATCTTTTCCCTAGTAAATCTGTACCTATCTTCTCTTAGCCACTTCCGTTTTTCCCGTAAGTGTGTACAATGGTTGTAGAGCATGTGTCCTCTCACCTGAGGCCGCCAACTGGGAAGAGCCAGAGAAACATGTCCGCAGCCGATCTGAATGCCCGTTTTGCCGAAGCCGTCCGGCTGGCTCAAGCGGGCCAACGAGCCGAAGCTCGCGCGATTTTGGAAGATATTGTAGCCATCGATCCCCAGCGCGATCTCGCATGGCTGTGGCTGGCAACCGTTTCGGCAGACCCGAATGAGCGTGTCGCCTTCCTGGAACGCTCCCTGGACATCAACCCGAACAACCCAACTGCCCAGACAGCCTATGAACGGCTGACGGGGCACGCCTACTACCCGGCTGCTGCGCCTGCCTCGGTGAGCGCGCGGCCTTCGACTGGATCATACTTATCCAACCTGGATAAAAGCCGTCCATTGATGATCTGGGCACTCGCCGCGCTGCTGGTCTTTCTGGCGATTGGCGCGGTGCTGGTTGTGCTGATCATCAACTCGCAAAAGGGCGATGAGGACAAGATCAATCTGGCTCCGGTTCTGGCCCCAACCTTCACGTTTGGTCCTGCCACCGAAGCCACTATCCCTGGCGTCACGCTTACTCCCAGCCAGACACCGCGCCCGACGCGCACGCCAGGACCATCACCGACGCCGGTTACGCTGCCGCCCACGTGGACGCCGTCGAACACCGTTACTGTGCCGCCCAGCCCAACGCCGATCACCTGGACGCCGCGTCCGCCAACCGAGACGCCGATCCCGCCCAGCAGCACACCCGAATTGAGCGCGACACAGACGGCTGAGTTTGCCCTTACCAGCGACGCTCCTGCCCCGTAAAATGACATGGGAAATTGAGCGAAGCTGAGGGAATTTTTGGAAAGGCTGTGCATGCTTGCGAACTTCGTGGTACAATCCATCAAGTGTAAGCTGCATAGCAAACTTACCGGGCTATAGCTTTCAGTCATTAGTAAGGAGCTTGTACAGTGGCAATCGAATTCTATGACGTCAAGACCCGGCAAAAGGTCTCACTCCCCGAATCTTCCGTCGTAAAGACCACCTTCACCACGAAGAACGGTCAGACCCGCTACGGACTTCGTGGCAAGACCACTGATGGACGGACTCTGACAAAGTTCATCAGCAAGAGCGAATGGGAAAAGATGAACCTGCCGCAGGGCTAGGTTGATCGAGCCATTGCTCACCATCTTGGAACCCGCACCTGCGTGTGCGGGTTTTTTTATACTATGCGGGTTTTCTCTATCTTTGTTTTTCTCCGCGCTCTCCGCGTTGAAATTCCTTTTTGTTTTTTAAGGGAGTTGCCCAGCCATGCCCCGCTATTCGTTTTATCAGGTCGATGTCTTCACCAATCATGCCTTTAGCGGAAACCCGCTCGCCGTGTTCCCCGATGCGGCTGGCCTGGATAAAGAGGCTATGCAGCGCATCGCCCGCGAGATGAATTTGTCGGAAACCACATTTGTTTTCCCGCCGGAACACGCTGATGCTAACTTCAAGGTGAGGATTTTCACCCCTGCCGAAGAATTACCCTTCGCCGGACATCCGGTGGTCGGCACACATTGGACGCTGGCCCACCTGGGACGGTACACCCTTCAGGAGCCGGTGACGACGGTGCGCTTTGAATTGGGAGTCGGGCTGCGGGCGGCGGCACTGCATGTGCAGAATGGGAAGGTTACCCGCGTCGTGATGGATCACCAGCGGCCCGAATTTTACGGCACGGCAGCGCCGGATCAGGTGGATCGGCTTGAACGGGCGCTCGGATTGCCACCGGGCGCGATCCGCGATACGGGACTGCCCGTGCAGGTCGTCTCGTCGGGCATCCGCCAGCTATTTATCCCGGTGCGGTCGCTGTCAGAAGTCCAGGCGCTCAGCGTCAAAACGCAGGACGTAGCCGACCTTTCGCGGCTGTGTACGGAACTCGATCCGGTGGAGCGCTGCAATGAGTGTCTGATGATCCTGACCACCGAAACGACCCGCCCCGATGTCCAGGTCCATACGCGGATGTTTGCGCCAGGACTCGGTGTGGGCGAAGACCCCGCCACCGGATCCGCCAGCGGCGGATTAGGAGCCTATCTGATCGAAAACAAGGTACTGCCCGTGACTCCGCCCACGACGATCATCACCGCTGAGCAGGGGATCGAAATGGGCCGACCCAGCCGGATCAGCATCGAAGTGGACGGTCAGCCGGGCGACGTGCGGATGGTGCGCGTTGGCGGCGAGGTCGTGCCGCTGATCGAGGGTGCGCTGGCGTGGTAGGGTTAAAAGAGCAACGCGGAAAATAGTATAAAATGGCCCAAAAGGAGTTTTCAAGATGATCTCAAAAAGCCCCATTTTTGTTTTTGCTTCTGACATTAGTTATCCCAGCTTGTCCTATCGCACGATCGCAAGCAGCTTTCAGGGTGCAAGGCCGATTTCCTACATAGTCGCCAGATGGAACCTATCAGGTTTGTCTCGGATGATTTCATCAATCCTGAAGCTGATATCAGGATCAATTGCGCCCATGGGACAAATCCTAAGAATTTGACAGCCGATTTTAGTGCAGATGATATCGAACTGTTTGGTCGCCAGATGGCAGCCAAATAGCGTTTGTCTCGCAACGTGCTGGCAATTTCGATATCCGGGTTATGGCCTCTGACGGTACAAATCTCGTTAACTTAACCGCTGCCGATGTACGCGGTAATAGTATCCCGGCTTGGTCGACCGATGGACGCTGGATTGCCTTCCTGGCTGAAAACATTACAGGGGTCAATTACTATATTTGGGTTATGGAGGCAAATGGAGCAAAACCAATAAAACTGACCAGCGAGGGAAACCACATTTATGGTGAGATTACGTGGTCGCCAGACAGCCTGAATTTGGCTTTTATAAATATCGTTGTTGATCCTAACATCCAGAGTTATGAGATATGGCATCATCTTCAGAGCCATTTCCATTTCACTACGATGGCATCCTAGCGTCGCGGCTTAAGGCGGAGTTCTCGGCCGCTTACATCACCAACACTAGCATGAAAATATCGCTTGTCGCCTCCCCGCGCTCTCCTGGCTGTAACCACACGAAACTCGGAACAACCAATGATACTTGGTTGATCCAGTTCGACGGGATACCCACGATAATCTGACAGCATTTATTCCTATCTCTACGCACTCCTGTCTGGTCGCCAGATGGAAATCGACTTGCATTCGCATTTCAGCGCGACGGAGTTATTAACACCTGGGATATTTGGGTGATCGATTCGGACGGCTCCAATCCCGTTAATCTAACCAGTGACATCGGCTACGCAAACATGGAACCGTCTTGGTCGCCGGACGGTACACATATTGCCTTTCTCTTATACGAGGAAAATACGCCAATCACGTCCACTGGTCCTGATATTTGGATCATCAATGCAGACGATCGAATCCGGTGAACCTATCGGGCACCCATTCGACAAGACCAAGTGCGTGAAAGATAAGTATCCAGAATTGCCTACCTTAGAAGAAATCATCAAACATTCTAATGGAAAGTCGCACATGTTTCGGCAAAGGCGGGTTACCAACCAAACCCGCCCCTACAAAAAACGGGCGCAGCAAGCAGCGCCCCTACGCGGTAAATCCACACTATTCGGTGAAAACGGGCCAAGAACGCCCATAAAGATCATCAATTCCCAGCGACAGGCGCGGGCAGCGTGATCGTGATCGGCGCGAACACAGGCGATCCGGCATAGGCGAGCAGGCGCGCGACGGTGCCGCCCGTTTCCAGCCAATAGAGGGCCGGGGTGGGCCACGCTTCGCGCACCGCCAGTGGATCGCCGCCCGCCTGGAAGACTTCGGCTAACGTCTGCCCGGTCGAGATGACCGTGAACAGCAGGCCGCTGCCATCCGGAGCCGGAGCAATATGCCCGACGCCGCGCCCCTGCCCCTGCCAGAGCGTGCTTTCCGCGCCGCTGTTCACATCCAGCCGGACCAGCGACAGATTGTAGGTGACAACCGTCACGGGCCAGAAGCCAAAGAGCGCCTCGCCGCGATCTGCGTCGTCCGCATCATCCAGAGTCACGCGATCCGCTTCGGACTCGGTGGAATAATAGATCGTCTGTCCGTCCTGGCTCCAGGCGACGGCCCGCGCCCCTGCACCTTTGTCCAGATCGGTACGCTGTCCACCCGGCAGATCGAGGATCGCCAGCCCATTGAGACCGCGCGCCACAAAGCGCTGCCCATCGGGCGAGAGCGCCCCGCCCTGCAAATCGGTGCCCAGGACGGTGATCCCGCCGTTTGTGGGATCAAGCAGTGCCAGCCCGCCCTCGCAGCCCAGGCTGATCAAAAACTGGTCATTGGAGAGCCAGATCAGTACATGGTCCTCGCCGCCCGGCCCCGCCTCGGCAAAATAGGGCTTATCCGCCGGATCGCTGAACGTCGAGGAGCAGTCACCCGTCAGGACGAAACTCGCCAACACGGACGGATCACCGCCCGTGACTGCCACGCTGCGCAGTTCCATGACTGGCATCCCGTTCGGATCGGTCTGGTCGGTGGGCGAGACATAAGCGATCTGCTGGTTGTCGGCATTCCAGGCGGGCGGGAACAGTGGACTGACATCCTCCGCGATCTTGCGCGGCGAGACGCCGTTGGTTACATCCAACAGACGAAGCTGGCTGCTGGTGCTGTCGATATAGGATAGAAACAGGCCGTTGGGCGAAAACCCAAGATAGCGCCGTTCCTGTGTCGGGACGCTGGTCACGCTCCGCCCGGGGATATCGTCCAACTGCCCCAGGAAGACGTCTCCCACAAAAATATGCGCCAGAGGCAGCGGGGCCAGCGGCGCAGGTTCAGCGGCGACTCCGTTCGTCTCGCTGCCAGTCGTTGTGTCAGTTGTAGCCGGAGCAGTCTCGGCACTACCGGGAGGGCCAAATGGCTCGACCATCTGGGCAAACAGCGGTCCCCACTGCTGATCGCTGGGTGAAGGCGACCACTGCTCCACAATATAGCCGTCGCCATATTCGACAAAGCCGGAAATCCACCAGTCGCGCGTCCCGGCTTCGCAGGGCGTCTGAAACGTCGTGGTGCGCCCAAACGATCCAACCGTCAGGCGGGCGGCGGGATCGTCCTGTGCCCCGGCGTTAGCCAGATAATCATCGATCAGGGTGTCGGGCGTCACGTCGGCGGCAACGCGGCCCATCGACGTCACGCGCATGCCGGGCGTATCGCAGGCCACTTCCGGCTGCGGCGCGAACAAGACCTGCGTCCCATCGCTGTTGGGATAGATCAGCCACGCTTCCGGAGCCAGGAGGGTGAAGAGGGTCGAGGTGTAGGTCGAAAGCTGGATGTCGGGGCCTTCGTTGCTTGAACTGCACAGGACGGCCTGCGTGCCATCCAGCGAACTGTGGACTTCGTAGCGCACCTGGTTGTCAAAGAGGAAGGTCCAGATGTAACCGTTGACCAGCCCCGCCGTGTACGTTTGGCCGGGAGCCGGGCAGCCCATCGCCATATCCTGCCAGCTTGATCCCGCGTAGGTGTACTGGACCAGGATCAGGTTTGGCCTGTTGATCTCTTTGAGCAGCCACGCCTGCGCGTTGGCCCGCGCCCGCTCTACGTCTTCCCCCTGCGCGCGCACGGGGGCGATCATGCCCGCCAGCAGCGCTACCAGCACCATCATCAAAAAATATCGCTGACGACCCACGACTCAAACTCCTTAAAAAACAATTCACCGCAAAGAGCGCGGAGAGCGCAAAGGAAAAACAAACGAGATAAACCAGAGAATTAATGATTCCTTGAGCGCTCCTGGACAGTACAGCAGGGGCAAAGAATACCGCCAAGCGAGGAGCATGTCCAACGGGCACGGGGAAATCGCACGTATAGCGGTGGTTTATCCGCCCAGCAGGAGCGTCTTCAGCCCGTCAAAGGAGTCGATGCGGAACGGCGTTTTGATATCGGGATCGTCCGGCTGGAAGGCGATACACGTCAGGCCGATTTCCTGGGCCGTCATCAGTTCGTTCGTGCTGTGACCGATAAAAGCCGCCTCGCTGACCGGGGTTCCGATGGTCATCAGCGCCCACTCGAAGATCGCCCGCCCGCTCTTTAATTGTCCGAATTCCGAAGAGACAATAAACGCGCTCCAGATGGCGGAGGGGATGCCGCACTCGCCCAGCCAGCCGATTTTTTCCTCAGCCGAATGGGCGGTATCAGAGACCACGCCCAGCCGGTATCCGCCCTCGCTCAGCGCGATAAGAGTCTCAGCCGCCCCAGGAAACAGTTCGATATCGGCGGCATCGCGCAGCAGTGCCTCGCGTCCGGCGGGGAAGATCGCCTCGTCGTTAACGCCGTGCAGCCGCAGGATCGCGTTATAAAACTGATCGCGGGAGATGCGTCCGCTCTGCACGTCAAAAATCGCGGCTCGCATCGCGCGATCCACAATCGAGCGGTGGCGCAGCTTATAACCGTGTTCTTCAAGGAACAGTTCGAGGTAGGTGTCTTCGCGGGGACGGTAGTAGAGCACCCCGCCCGCATCTAGCAAAATAGTTGTAATGCTCATCGACCAATCAGGCTGTTGTGAAATCCGCAAGTTTTTCTAAGTATAACAGATGTCCACCAGACGCGCGCTAGAGAAATAGTCCCTCAAGCGCGCCCCTGTCAGAACACCCAATGCCACAGCCAGCCGCCCACGATATACTACGCGGGTTCGTTACCAAAGTGAGTTTTCGAGGAGACGCTTCATGGGTGCGTATGAGACCCCCCGTTTTGTTGTGCCGGATGAGCATTTAGTCCCGGTCAATACCTATCCCGCCTCGTTATCCGAAATTCCGCCGTCGCGCATGTTCCTGATCAAAAAGTCGCTTTACGCCTATAAAGCGCGTTTGGGCGCAGATGCGGCGGTCTTTGACGCATCACAGGGAGATGGCGGCGCAGAGTCTGCCCGGTGTCCCGGCAGAACTGCTGGATCGTGCGCATGAGATGGTCAAAAAACACGGCACGGCCTATGACAATCCCTATGGGACCGACGAGTTCCGCAAGGTGGTAGCCGAACAGTACTGGCAGCTTAACTCGTCGTTGGGCTGGGGTCCGGCGAACGTGATTGCCACCGTGGGCGGGCGTGACGCGCTGCTCAAGGCTTACGAAGCAATGCTCCATCTGGGTACGCGCCGCATCGGTGACGTGGTCCTGGTGACGCGCGTCCCCTGGATCAGCTACAGTTGGGGGCCTTATGCCCTCGGCGGCAATGTCCTGCTCGCGCCCGGCGACGAATCCGCCGCATGGCAGATCACCGAAGACGCCATTCGCACCTCGGTCGAGTTCTGCGCGGAAATGGGCGGGCGGCGCGTCGCGGGAGTCGTCATCACCTCGCCCGATAACCCGACCGGGAACACCCTGCCCATTGAACGCCAGATCGCGCTGGGCAAATGTGCCCTCGAATCTGGCGTGCCGTTCGTCTTTTACGACTGGATTTACCATCACATCACCGAAGGCCAACCGATGGACGTCAACGTGCTGCTGCGCGCGTTCACGCCGGAAGAACGCGAGCGGATCATGGTTATGGATGGCATCACCAAGTCGCTTGGCGCGTCGAATGTGCGCAGCGCCCACCTGCTGGCAGGGAAACAGGTCACGACGTTTATCAACAGCCGCGCCTCTCATGGCGTGATCCCGACCTATCACAGCCAGGCGGTGGCGATGGCTGCCTATGAGCAGGGTTTCCGCAAAGCAGCCGCCGCAGTGATCGCCCCGACGAACGCCAGCCGCGCGATTGTTCGCCGCTTCGTGAAAGAGAACGGCTACCGGACCATCATCGGCACAGGCGGCTACTACGCCTTTATCTATGTAGGCGACAAATCAAAGCGGCGGGTTTGGCTGACAGTTTCGCCTTGGGTGAATACCTGGGTGCGGATCACGGAATCGCCGTTGTGCCCGGCGCGGCTTTCTCCGACGAGGGCGACGGCTGGATCCGCTTCTCCTATGCGCTGCCGCCCCACGTGACCGAAGGCGCGTTGGTCCGCTTCCATGCTGGCATGCAGGCGCTGGTTAGCAAATAGTCGTTCGCATCCTGAAGTATAATGGGGCGAAAATCTAAGGGAGAAAACAGCTATGCAACTCAAGCGTTTGATAAGCCTCGCCGCCCTGGTGATCATCCTGGCGGGAGGCATTTTTGTTCCGGTGCGTGCCCAGGACGGCGGCACTCTCAATGACGATGAATTAGCGCTCGTCCAGCGGGTTATCGATGCTCGTGATCAGTATGAAGCACTGGACAGCGTTGTTGAAGACATCACTTTTTCCCGGACCCAGGGCGCAACCATCAGACTGGGCGAGCAGTTCAAAACGATTAAATCGGCCTCAAACTGGACGCGTAATTCCTCCGTCATCAATGAGCAGGACGGACGCAATATCGATGCCACCATTACCGCTGATGTCGAAAACAGCCAGACAACTGCCGAAGGAAAAACGGTAACCTCCTCGCTCTCCCTATCGATTGAAACGCGCCTGGTCGATGGCAAGCTCTATGTATCGGCAAGTTACCCGGAATCAGTGGCCTCATCCGAAGATCTGCCGCCGCTGCCCGACGGCTGGACAGAAATCACCACCCTGGACGACTGGCCTGTTTTGCAGGGCGTCGGGTTGGATGATTTGCTTGAGGATAAAAGCATCATGGACAATCGGGAGCTGTTCAGAAGCGCTGTGACTTCCGCCAGCGTCGAGCAAACCACCCTGGACGATGGAACAGCAGTTGATGTCATCACGCTTGACCTCGGCGCAGAGGGACTCAAGGCGCTGTACCTGGATCAATTTGAACCCAATGATCCTGCATCTCAACTGCTGACCTACACCAACGATGAGAGCAGTGCAGTCCTGGAGATCACACTCACAGCGGATGGATACCCCTACCGGGCCGTTTCAACCGTGATGCTCCGCATGACCGATATCGATCCGGCTCTCATTGGGGCGACCAACCTTCCCGCAGAAGCGACGGTTGATTTCGCCCTGGACAGCGTTCAGGACGAGACCTACAGCCAGATCAACGAGCCGCTGGAACCAGCAGCCGTGCCGGAAGAGTTGGCGCAATAAAATCGGTTCAGAAGCAGGGTGGGCCTTCTACGTCTCAACCCGGCTCACCCTGCTCACAAACGCGATCCGCTTTATGGGTCCGCGGCAGGTAACCTCTGCCGCCTAAGTCATCGCATCGATCAATCGCCGCCAGTGCCGCGCGAATCTCAGCAGCTTTAGCCTCCCCCAGGCGATATTCCAGGTAACCGCTAAAATCCCCTGCTCCGAACGCCTCCCGCAGCGACCGCGCCGCCCGCTGCATCTGTTCCGGCGTGAAAAACTGCCCATTCTTCAAAAACGGCTTGACCGGAAGTTTCGCGTTGCGGTGCAGTGGACTGAACAGGTTCGGCTTGCTGACCAGCTCCGCCAGCGCATCGAATGACACATCCGGCAGGCGCAGTGCATCCGCTGGATCGCTGATCAACTGCCCGCTGAAGCGCTGCCGGGCCAGATCATCGTAGCGGGCCTGAGTGTCGGGCGGGAGCAGTCGGTAAATCCGCCGCATCAGGTCCACTGCTGATGCCTGTAACTCATCCTGGCGGCGCTTGCGATCCGCCGAGACCTCGACAGGCGGCAGTGGTGGATCGATCCGCACGGTGATCACAGGTCGGCGCAGGCGAAAGATCGCCTTCCAGACCTGATAGGTTCCGCCAAAACCGATGGGCACGATGCGCGCCTCTGCTGCCTGGGAAAGATACGACGCGCCCGACTTCACATCCTCAATCGGCTTCTCCCATGTTCCGCCTTCCGGGAACATCGCCAG
Organism: uncultured Chloroflexia bacterium; assembly: GCA_963753545.1. Classification (GTDB taxonomy): domain Bacteria; phylum Chloroflexota; class Anaerolineae; order Aggregatilineales; family Aggregatilineaceae; genus CAVWCQ01. Next base: position 169,940 of record CAVWCQ010000008.1, on the reverse strand, counting down.
CCGCCCGCCCGATTTCAGAATATCGAGCATGCGCTTCAGCCCCTCGCGATCCACCGCGCCGCGCTTCATCAGGATCAGCCCCGCGTATTTGACGACGAGATCGCCCGGCCACAGCAGTTTAAAGTCGCCCGGCCCGACGAATGTCACGTCCGGCGGCAGCAGGATCATGAGCAGCAGGGCGTCAAATGTCGAGGCATGGTTGCCAGCGTAAATGACCGGGCCGGGTGTGTCGAGGTGTTCCTGCCCGCTGATCGTTGTGCGCGTCAGCAGCCGTAACTTAAGTCGGCCCGCAACACGTAGGCTGCTTCGCATCAGGCGCATTCGTTTCTTCAATGAGACATCTCCCGGTAATGGCACTCTGCATAGTACTCTTGTATTGTACCCGCCGATTTATTCTGACAAAAGCGTACTATTCGCGGTACAATGTGCCGCCGTGTTAACAGGTGGGAAATTCAGGAGAGAATCGCGTGCCAGAAGATATCCGCTCTACCCAAGAAATATTCGGTGACCTGTTCGGTGGGCTGGCAAGCCTGGGCGCGCGGGGCGTCGACGGCTTTTTGATGGCTAAGGCGCTGGCCCGGCTGCTCATCCAGCAGGGATTGATCTCCCGCGAAATCTTCATTGAGACGATGCGTCAGGTTGCCAAAGAAGAACTGGAAGAAAACCAGGAGATCACGGCCTTCCTCAGTGCAACCTTTACCGAAATCCTGGATCAACTCCAGGAGCGCGCCGATAAATTGAAGTCAGACGGAGAAAAGTAGCTTACGTTAGAAACGGATATCAAGCGGATCGCGGCCCTGCTCGAACAGCACCGCGAAGACAATAAGGCTTTTGCCTGTTATATTGATACCATGTGGGACCGTGAAGCGCGTTCGGCGGAGGAATTGGATGCCCTTGTCAACTCGCTTGTGGCTGACATTGCCCCACAGATTGACTGCACGGCCTGCGCGTACTGCTGCAAGCATTTTCCGGCTGGGGTGACTCAGGATGATATTCCCCGGCTGTCCGAGGTCCTTAACCTGCCGCCGGATGACGTAACCGCGGTCTATTGTGATTTCACCGCTGCTCTCCAACAGGGAGAATGGGCTTTTTTCTGCGGGCTGCCTTGCCCGTTTCTGCGCGACAATAACCTCTGCTCGATCTATGCGCACCGCCCCGGTGCCTGCCGGGACTTTCCGCCGCTGACTCCCGATTTCCGCTGGCTCTTCGATCAAATCTTGTTGACCGATCTGGCGATCTGTCCCATCACATTTAATGTGTTCGAGCGGCTGAAGGTCGTATTGGGCTGGTGAACTATAGCGTTGTGCGGTTTTCGCGCCTCAGATTGAAATCTGGGTCTGCCAGAGGAGCTTGTAAGCCCACAACGGGGCGGTTTGAGCCGCCCCATATGCGTCAACTTAAGCCGTTGGATGGTTTATTTTTTAAACCGTATCGCCCTTCCCCCCGCTCTTTTGCGTGGGGGAAGGGAAGCTCAGCCGCTTTTGCTGAGCCGGGATGAGGGGCCTGCCCGCGACTCCTAACGTTTATGTCCTTACCTTGATGCCTAACGAGGCCGCAAAGAGTCCCTTTTAGGGACTCTTTTTGTTTTTCTTAGCCGGATGGTTTTAACCTCCGGCGGAGAAGCTAAAACATACTCCGCAGTGAACCTGTTTTTCTACTTACGACGACAGCGGATCACTCTCAGAATCGCCCGCTTCATCGATGCCTTCGCCGCCGAAGATTTCAGCATCCAACGGCGCGTGCATAATGTGCGTGCAGGAGTTGGCGCTCAGCGTGACAGCGGGGCCATACACCCAGCCGAAATTCTGGCCTTCTTCGTCGTCGGCAGCGGTCTTCAGATTCACCTGCAGCCACAGGTTGCCCTCAGACCCGGCGCGCACCCACAGCACCTGCCCGGTTGGAACGCCCGCCAGCATGCGGCTGTCCTGGTTGGGAGCCAGTCGAACGACCAGATCGGTATTGGTGCTGGCTGTGCAAACGCCGTCGAGAGAAACGGTCACGCCGTCATCGGTAAAGGACTGGGGTTCTGTTGCATCCGACGCCAGGGAGTACTGCTCATCGACGACAACCACATCGCTGCCTTCAACCATCACTTCGGCACGTCCCTGAGTCACAATAAGGCGTGTCGCGCCGTCTTCGGCAACGGTCAGATCGATCTGGCCGCGCAGCACCTTGACGACAAAAGCAGGTGTCGCGATGGTGAATGAACCATTTTCCTGCAGATAAGAAACATCACCCAGGCCCGCTACGAGATGCCCGGCAGAGAGTTCAGTATCAATGACAAAATCGTGGTCCGCGTCGCCGCTGAAGTCGTTTAGCTTGAGTGTCGAATTCCCGTCGAGAACCATTTCGGTCCCATCATAGAACCAGGTCACCAGCGCAGTACCATTTTCATCAACACGCAGGGTCTCACCGGGTTCGAAAACGGAGCGTTCGATCAGGCGGACCTCGGCAGAGCTATCAGCCGGGGTAACAAACAGATCGGCATCAATAATATTGATTGCGCCCAGAACAGGCTGGTCGTCTTGCGCGGAGGCAGTGCTGATCAGGCCCCCTAGCAGGATGATCAACACAAGGCTGCAACGCAGGAATGACTTCATGAAAAACCTCCCTAAAAAAATGGATTCAGTGAAGAACATGGTATTTACCATTAAGGTTAACTCTACAAGAGTAAAGGTATCTTTCAATAGGCTTTTTGGGGGATTCCATGCATGAAAGAGAGCATGTCTATCCCATGCTCTCACCATGAACGTTAAGATGCCTCTATGAGCGGTTGGGAACGGGTACCCGGCCCAGGCTTATCCGGTTCACCCACCATTTGATTGCCAGGACCACGACTCCCCAGTAGGTCACATAAGCGATCACTTCCAGCAGGGAGGGGCTGTCGTTATAGCCAACCAGTGTCCGCAGTACGGAACCGATGGTTGAACTATCGCTCAGAAGTTGCCCGGTGTTCCATACTTCTTCGCCAAGCGATGGCAGAAGGCCCGCTTCGACAAATTCGTGCAGGCCGTGCGCGAACATCCCGGCGGCAAAGACCAGCAGCAGCATGCTCGTAATCCCAAAGAAGCGGCGCACATTCAGGCGTGCCGTGCTGGTGTAAATCAGCCACCCGGCAAATGCTGCCAGCGCCAGCCCAACGGCCCCGCCAACGAGCGTCGAGAGACCGTCGCTCACCAGACTGGCCGCTGTCAAAAAGAGTGCCGTTTCAACACCTTCGCGGAAGACAGCCAGAAAAGCCACGCTGAACAGGCCCCAATGATGCCCCTGGCTTATTGCGCCTCGTATCTCAGCTTCAAGTTGGCTTTTCAGATGCCGCGCCTGGGTCCGCATCCAGAAGATCATCCAGGTCAGCACGCCGACAGCCAGCAGCATGGCGCAGCCTTCAAAAATAGCCTCGGCTTTGCCTTCCAGTTCGGCTCCGGCAAGCTGGAGAATCACGGCCAGCCCAAAACACAGGGCGACAGCCGATCCAACGGCGGCCCAGACCCAACGGCGGTGATCCTGATGCCCAATCTGGCGCAGATAACCTAGAATAATGCCAACGACCAGGGCGGCTTCCAGGCCCTCGCGAAAGGTGAGGAGCAGCGATGCAAGCATAATTGTAAATACCATTCCCTTCTGGAAGTTTAAATGAGAATCGTTCTCAATTAGCGCGAATTTTAGTCGATACACCTCCGCCCTGTCAACATTTTTAAGAAAATAGTGTGGAAAAGCTTAAAAAATGGGGTATTGGTGGCATACTTGTCCCTCGGGGCTTCCCGCCAGATCGCCTCCTCACCTGCGTATAAATAACAAACTAGCGCTGGCGAAGAGGATATTGAACATGCTGCTCCAAAAAAGGTTTCTGGCTGCCGCTCTGCTGCTGATCAGTTTAATGGGAATTCTGCCCGGCAACTTGCCCGGCAAATTGCCCGCTCACGCGCAGGGGGATACCCCGGCCCCGCGTCTGATTCCCCCCAGCGGACCTTACGCCGTTGGGCGGACGATGGTCAGTTGGGTCGATGAATCCCGCGAAGAAATCCACACCCCCGAAGCAGGCGACTTCCGCGAGGTGCCTGTAGAAATCTGGTATCCCGCTGAGCCAGAGCCAGGAGCAGAACTGGGCCTCTATTACGAGGACGAATTAGCCGATCTGTATGCTAAAGCCGTTGGCCTGGATAATGGACGCCTGAATACGGTACTGTCCAACTCCTACCCCGATGCGCCCCTTGCCAGCGAAGCCAGCACGTACCCGGTCATCCTCTTTGATCCGGGCTTCAGTGCGGCGGCGCGCCAGTACACGATCATCCTCGAAGAACTGGCGAGCCAGGGATATATTGTGTTCAGTCCGTCTCACGCCTATGTGTCCATGGTTACCTATTTCCCGGATGGGCGGGTTGTCACGGCCCTGGATGCGGATCACCTGATGTCGCTGTGGGCACCGCGTGATGTGAATTTTGCTGAATTTGAGGACATGTGGGTTCCGGATGTGCGCTTCGTGCTGGACCAGATCGAAGCCCTGAACGAAAACGATCCGCAGGGCCGCTTCACCGGGCATCTGGACACCGATCACCTGGGTCTGGTGGGACACTCTCAGGGAGCCAGAACCATCTCGGAAGTCTGCTACCTCGATGATCGCTGCGATGCAGCCATCAACCTGGATGGCGTGCGCTCGGCCTCAGTTGATCTGGGCCTGGATAAGCCCTTCATGTTTATTTCAGCCGATTACGGCGTGGACTCTATCGCCACGCCCATCCAGTATGGGATGCAGGCGCTGAGTTCGGACTTTTATGTGCTGATGATCCCCCGCACCAAACACATGGCTTTTGCCGATGCCGCGTTCTGGCTGCCGCTGATCTACGATGGCGAACAGCCGCAGGGCATCGAAGCCGCGCAGATCGCCGTGCTGGACTACCGCCTCTATATCACATCTTTCTTTGATAAATATGTGCGGGGCAAAGACGTTCCTCTCCTGGATGGGCCGTCCGATGCTCATCCCGAAGTGTTTTTCCTGTCACGTGAAGAGCCGATCCCGTCGCCCACAGCGGGCGTCGAAGCACAGCCCGCCAGCCTGGGCAGCGTCCGGGGTACTATTCCGGTGGGCGGAGCCGAGGTCTGGACCTATGAAGGGCATGCTGGCGAAACGCTGGATATGATGCTCAGAGCGGACAAACCGGCAGCGAATGCCAACCAGGAGCAGCGGGAGCAGTACGGGCTGCTCGATACCACGCTCGCCGTGCGCAACCCGGACGGGTCGCTGCTGTTCGCTAATGATGATGAAGGTCTCGGGACCGATTCGAGCGTGGAAGGGCTGGCACTGCCTGTGGACGGCACTTACCAGATCGAAGCGCGCAGTTGGGAAAGCCAAACGGGCGGCGATTATACGCTGGTCATTCAGGACGCAGGCCAGTAGCCCCTTTCCCCGTGCATACTTCAGTGCTTTTCTCCCCTCTCCAGCTAGGCATGCGGAGCATGCACCTGGAGAGGGGCAAGCTGACCGCCGCTTTTGCGGTCAGCCGGGGTGAGGTGGGCCGGGGTGAGGTGACCTCTACTCCGCCTCTACCGCGTACAGATTTCCGTCCAGGCTGCCGAAATACACCGTGCCATCCGCCACCACGGGCGATGATGCGACGCCGTTGTAGTTGTAATCGAGCGCCTTGCCCGTTTCCAGCGTCCAGATCGGCTCACCGCTTGACGCATCCACCGCGAAGAAGTGCGGGCTGGAAGCACTGAACACGATATCGCCAATATAGACCACGCCGTTCGCCACCGCAGGCGACGACCAGGGATAGCCGGGCGTGCGATAATCCCAGATCAGGTCGCCCGTCGCGGCGTTGATAGCGTTCAGCTTCTTCAGATACCGAACTGCCGATATACAGCACGCCATCCACAACGACCGCTGTCGATTTAACCCACGATACGCCGTAGCTGAAGCTCCAGATTTCTGCGCCCGTCTTGGCGTCAAAGGCTTTCAGCGCCGGGTTGCGGCTCCCAATGAAGACCATGCCATCGGCAACCGTTGGGCTGGGCCGCACGGTCAGGCGCAGATCAGCGTTCCAGATTTCTTCACCGGTCTGGGCGTTGATGGCGTGGAACGCCCCCCACTCGCCGCCAATATAGACCATGCCATCCGCCACCGCGGGCGACGACCACACCCGCCCAATCGTATCCTCGACCAGGAAGCGCCACAGTTCCGTGCCTGTTGCCGCGTCAAAAGCGAACAGGTATTTGTTGTTCCCGCCCACGTACACCACGCCATCCGCGACAGTGGGTGAGGACTGCTGGTAATCCCATTGCGTGCGCTTGTGAACCTTGAGATCAATCTCCATCGCCACAAATTCGGTGCCGATATCGCCGCGCCACGCTTCCGTACCATCTGCGCGATTAACCGCGTACAGGTAGCCGTCGTCGCAGGCCACATAAACCAGAGTCTCGGTCAGGGCTGGGCGAGATCGAACCTTGTCCCCGGTCTGAAAGTGCCAGATTTCCGCGCCCGTCTCGGTTTCTACGGCGTACAAACGGCCATCATCACTGCCCACATACACCACGCCCCCATCCACCGACGGCGCGCCCCAGACTTCCCCCTCTGTTTGAAATTTCCAGGTGATCGTGGGTGTACCCTCCTGAGCGCTGACGGGTAACGCTGCGAAGATCAGCATTGCCAGACATGGCACAAGCATCTTTTTCATGGGTCGAACGCCTCCTTTATGTCGGATGCGAACCCATGCTAGAGGGTGCGGCATGTTTTGCCAAGTACGCACAAATTAGTGCTATACTACCTTTCATGTGCCATAGTTCCCCTAAGGTGCCCACCATGACCGACTACAGCGCCATGTGCCCCGTAACCTATGCCCTGTCCGTGATCGGCGGCAAATGGAAACCCAAGATCATCAACCGGCTGGCCCAGGGACCGCTGCGCACAGGCGAACTCAAGCGGCGGCTGCCCGGCATCACCCAGAAAATGCTGACACAGCAGCTCCGCGAATTGGAAGCCGATGGCATTGTCCGGCGCGACGTTCACCCGGTCGTGCCGCCCCACGTTGAATATTCCATTACCGAACTGGGCTGGACATTAGCCCCAGTCATGAACGCGCTCTGTGCCTGGGGCGAGATGTATTTCAAACTGCGCCAGGAGACCGCCGAGGCTGCCCTCTCCCGCGCCGAATCGGACGCCGGGTGGGACGAGGAATCCGCACCCGTTCGCCGCGCCGGGTAGAATTTTAGAGACGAATATCTGAATATTAGTACTTAAGGTTCAACTTTAAAGGAGTATTTTTCGGGCCTCATCCGTTATATACTGATGATGGACCTTGTTTTCTCTTGTTTTTCTTTGCGTTCTTTGCGCTCTCTGCGGTGAAATTTTTTGTTTTTTGTGCCCGCCCCGCCAAAGTAGGCTGACGGTTAGAAAATGGTTGGTGAGGGTGCCAAAAAATAACGAATCGGCGGATCGCCACGCGGAGAAGTGATCAACTATTTTTTTCGCAAGGTTAGAATACGAGAGAAATGCTTTGTAAGTAGGCATACAACAGTCTTCTTAAGTGATCAACAAGAGGGCTTAATACGATCAACTAGGGGCCAAAAAAGATATTTAACCGCGTTAAATGGAATCAAAAGGGCAGAACAGACAGTAACTGCCCTGCCCTACGAGGTCGCTAATGCCTCACAGTAATTCGAAGATGCCCGCCGCGCCCTGACCGCCGCCAATGCACATCGTGACCATGCCAAAGCGGTTGCCCCGGCGTCGCAGCTCGTGCAAAAGCTGCACAGTCAGCTTGGCCCCGGTGCAGCCGAGGGGATGGCCGAGCGCAATCGCCCCGCCGTTCACATTCACCACGTCGGGATTCAGCTCTAATTCGCGGATCACAGCCAGCGCCTGAGCCGCAAACGCCTCGTTCAATTCGATCAGGTCGATATCGTCCAGGCTCATCCCGGTGCGCTTGAGCAGTTTGGGCACCGCCGCAATCGGGCCGATCCCCATAATCTCCGGCGGGACGCCTGCCACGCCGAAGCCCACGTAGCGAGCGATGGGTGTCAGGCCCAGTTCAGCCGCGATATCCGCTTCCATCAGCAGCAGCGCCGCCGCGCCATCGCTGAGCGGGCTGGAATTGCCGGGTGTCACCGTGCCATTCTGCTTGAAGGCCGGGCGCAGTTTCGCCAGCGCTTCCAGAGTCGTGTCGCGCCGCAGATGTTCGTCGGCATCCAGCGTCACGACCTCAACCTGCCGCTCACCATCGGCCAGTGACACTTGCTCGAACGTCACCGGAACAATTTCTTCTCTGAATTTGCCCGCGTCGGTGGCCTCACCAGCTTTTTGATGGCTCTGGTAGGCAAATAAATCCTGGTCCTCGCGGGAGACGTGGAACTGCTCCGCAACTCGTTCCGCCGTCAGGCCCATGCCCATATAAATTTCGGGCTGATCCACCGTGCTGGGCAGGTGCGGGCTGAGCCGGAATCCGGTCATTGGGACAAGGCTCATGGTCTCCACCCCGCCCGCGATGATTACATCCGCGCCGCCCGCCATAATGCGCTCGGCGGCCAGGGAAATGGACTGCAACCCACTCGAACAGAAACGGTTAATCGTCTGAGCAGGGACTTCAACGGGCAGCCCGGCCTGCAACCCGATAGCCCGCGCCACGTTGAGGCCCTGCGATCCTTCGGGCATCGCGCAGCCCAGGATCAGATCATCGATCTGCGCCGGGTCCAGCTTGCCTTCTGTCTGGCGCAGGACTTCGCAGAGTGCGGCCCTCGCCAGTTCCTCGGGGCGCGTGCTGCGCGTGGTCCCCTTCTTTGCGCGGCCTACGCCTGTGCGGGACATCGCCACAATAACGGCTTCTCTCATCGATTACCCTCCTTGTGCGGCAGAAGCGTCCTACGTGCTTTCAGCTATTTCGAGTCTAACGGTGAAGGTGCTTCCGCGCCCAACCTCACTCGTTACGCTGATATCGCCGCCGTGCAAGGTGATGATTTCTTTGGCAATGGTCAACCCCAGACCCGTTCCGCTGATCGCGCCTTCGTTCGCACGGAAAAACGGCTCAAAGACGTGCGTAACCAACTCTTCGGCGATGCCAATACCCGTGTCACGCACTTCCATGACGGCCTCCCCATCGCTGAGTCCGGCTTCAACCGTCACCCGCCCACCTTCCGACGTATAGTTGATCGCGTTCACGACCAGATTGGTAATCACCTGGGCGATACGCTGCGGGTCCACATCAATCGGCAGCGGATCGTCAGTCATCTCGACGGACAGGGTGATATTCTTACGCTCCGCTTCCGGCTGCTGGACGTTCACGACCTCGTTGATCAACTCTTGCAGCAGCACCTTGTGCCGGTAGAGCGGGATAATGCCGCGCTCAAAGCGTGAGATGTCCAGCAGGCTTTCGATCAACTCGGCCATCACATCGGTGACGCGCTCCAATACCTTCAGGTGCATATCCAGGCGTTCTGGCTGCTTGCGAATCAGGTAGAGCCGCGTCTTGACATTGGCCAGCGGCGTGCGCAGTTCGTGCGAAGCATTGGCGATAAAGCGATCCTTTTGGGCTTGCAGCGCCTTTTCCTGGCTGATATCGCGGAAAATGGTCACAATCCCCGTCTGCTGGTTTTCGCCAACGCCGGGAACCTGTGTCACGGTCAGCGCCGCCTCAAACTGGCTCCCGTCTTTCCGCAGCAAACGCATTTCGCCGCGCCAGATCTTGCCCCGTTCCAGTGTGCGGCGGATAGCCGTCATAAGATGATCATAATTGGTCGATGGCGTGGTAATGTACTGGTAAATCGATTCCGTCATGGCAACCGTTTCGCCCAGTTCATAGCCCAACAGGTCAACCCAGGCGTGGTTAGCATAAACAGCCTGCTCGCCAACCGTGTAAACAACGCCCTCCCCCATTGCATCGAGAATGGCCTGAAGCTGAACGCGCTGGGCATTAAACCGGGCGCTCTGCTCCTGAAGCTGCGCAGTACGCTCATGAACGCGTACCTCCAGTTCAGCGGCGTAATGCTGGATGCGGTCATAAAGCCGCGCATTCTGGATAGCAATGGCAGCCTGATTCGCAAAGGTTTGCAGACGTTGGGCGTGCCCATCGTTGAAAAAGCCGGGTGTCTCGCTGTCCAGGTGCAAGATGCCGATGATCTCGCCATCCAGGATAATTGGGGCTTTGACCGTCGAACGGATCCAGGTTTCTTCGGGCACAATGACCCAGTCAGGATCGAGCAGGGTATCGGGTATCGCAAACGGCAGGTTGGTCTCCATCATGCGCCGCCATGCGCTTACTTTATTCGCCACGAAGCGCAGGTTTCGAATCCATTCCTCCAACCCGCGCTCGACATACCCATGCCCACGCGCCACCCGCGCTACTCCATCCTCGATCAGCATAATGTTGGCTGCGTCGTGCGGCACAACCCGGCCCACATTGCTCAGGATGCGATCCAGCACTTCGTCAAAATTAAGCGTGCTGTTGAGCACTGCCGCCGTGTCGCTAAGCGCCTGAGCGAACGTCCGCTGTTCGCGCTCTGCCGCAAACAGCCGGGCATTGCGCAGCGACGTGCCCGCCTGGTCCGCGAAAACTTGCAGCCGGTCCGCGTGGCCCTGGTTGAAGAAGTTCGGCGTCTCGCTGTAGACGTTCAAAAAGCCGATGACCTGTCCCTCGTCGCGGACCGGCGTTCCGACATACGACATCACCCACTCCGACTGTTTGCTGTGCGCCCAGTTCGGAACTTCACGGGTGTCCGGCACAACGACAGCCTGCCCGGTTTCGACCATCCGCATCATTCCGGATGCCATCGCCACCGGAAGGTTCAGGCTGCGTATCCAGGTCTCAAGGCCGCGCTCCACATACCCGCGTGAACTTACCACGCGAATTCTGCCCTGTTCGATCAACATCACGTTGGCGGTGTCGTGCGGCATGACCAGTTCAACATTATCCAACAGGCGTTCCAGCACCTCTTCAAAATTCAGAGTGCTGTTGATGACAGTGGCTGTGTCACGCAAAGCCTCAGCCATAATCCGTTGCTGGCGTTCGGCTTCTTCGGCGAGCTGCAATCCGATGCGCGTCTGCAAGCCAATCAGGCCAAAGGCCAGATCAGAGGCCAGTTCGATCAACAGGCCAACTTCTTCGTCGTCAAACCCGTTAATAATATCGGCATAAATATTGAGCGTTCCATAAACGTGATCGCCATAAAACAGAGGGACGCAGATGGCGGACTGGAACCCGCGATTAAGCGCTTCCTGAGTCCATGCCGGGAAGTTATATTCGCCTTTGAGATCCTGCATCACCTGCGGCTGCAAAGTGGAGAGCGCCCCGGCATTGAGTCCCTTCAGGCGTTGGGGAAGCTGCGCCCACGAACTTTTGATAATGTCCAGGAATCCGCCGTCATCGCCCGTATGAGCCATAGGCCAGAGCGTGTCAACATTACGATCTTCCACTCGTCCTACCCAGGCCAGACGATAGCCGCCCGTCCCAACGAGAATCTGGCACACTTCCTGCAACAGGCTCACCTCGTCAACCGCGCGTACCATTGCCTGGTTGCACTCGCTCAACGTGCGATACGCACGATTCGCCCGGCGGATCGTTTCCTCAGCTTGTTTGCGCGCCGTGATATCGGTGATAATCGTCGCGAGGTCACGCGGTTTGCCGTTTTTGTCACGGATCACAAAAATCGTCTGCTCAATGGGGATGTCCTGGCCATCCTTGCCCAGCAGGATCAATTCGCCGCGCCAGAATCCATGCTCCATCACGACGGGAAGAATCTCGTTCCGGAATCGATCCTCATGTTCTGGCGGGTAGAGATCGCTCAGCAGGCCGGCACATGCTGCTTCCTGGCTGTCGAAACCTCGGATGCGCAATCCAGCCGCGTTGAAGTAAATGGGACGGTAGGGATACGTGTCCAGGGCAGCCAGCACGATCACTTCGTCCGAGTTTTCGATGATCGCCAGACGGCGTTCGTTCTCGGCAAAAAGCCGGGCATTGTGCAGAGCGATGGCAACCTGGGCGGCCAGTGTCGTCTGCACATTGATATCTTCCAGGGTAAAACGGTTGACCTTGTTCGCCTGTACGTCCAGCACCCCAATCAGTTCATCGCCAACCACCATCGGGATCGCCATCTCGGAGCGCGTTTCGGGCAGCAGCGGGTTGGGTAAAAACTCGACCACATGCTGGACATCGTTGACGATTATCCCTTCCCGGCGGCGCGCGGCCCGTGCCACGATACTGCGATTATGGTGGAGTGGGATGCGGTGCCCCTTTTCGACCATCAAATGCCCCGGCTCCCCGGACCCGGCGGCGAGGTTCAGGCTGCCATTTTCGGCATCGTACAGATAAATATGGGCGTGATACAGCCCGAAGTTTTCTTTGGTCAGGTGCGATACCGTCCACAACAACTGGTCGACATCGAGGATCGTTGTCGCCCGCAGGCTCACTTCGGCTACGGTTGCCAGCTCGGTAACGCGCGCTTCCATCTGGGACAAAAGCTGAACGCTGTCGGCTTCGGCCTGTTTACGCAAGGTGATATTCTGGAACTGGCAGATAAAGTACAGCGGCCTTCCTTGAAGATCGTGCACCACCGACATACTGAGCAGAACCCATACGGTTTCACCCAGGAGATGCAGATAACGTTTTTCAAAGGTGGACGACTGGATGATGCCATCCAACAGGTTGCGGATCGTTGCCTCACTGGTGGCGGCATCCTCGGGATGTTCGTTGCTGCGAAAAGACATATTCCGCAGTTCGTTTTCGCTGTAACCGAACATTTCGCACAGGGCACGATTCACCTGCAAATAGTGGCCGTCCAGCCCGACGAGGGCGATCCCGGCGGCTCCATATTCAAACGCGGTTCGGAAACGCTCCTCACTCTCGCGCAGCGCCGCTTCCGACTTCTTGCGCTCGGTGATATCCGTCAGCACGACAAAACAGCCCTTGTCGAAGCCTTCCTTATGGGACGAAAAACGGTTGTTCACGCAGCGCCGCATGCCGTCCTTGCGAATAATCCAGATTTCCTGCTCGACGGCGCGTACCCCTGCTTCGACAGCCCGCTCCATGCTCAATTCCCAGCGTGCCCAATCATCCGGCTGCGCCACGTCTCGCAGCGACATTTTGGCGAATTCATGCTTGGTATATCCCAAAATTCGGGCCGCCTGATCGTTCATGTACACAAGCTGATCGTCCTCGTAGATCATCAACCCTTGCAGGATATTTTCAGCCATGCGGCGGAAGCGATCTTCACTTTCGCGCAGCGCGGCTGCGGCCCGGCGGGACTCGGTGACATCTTCCAGGCTGCCCTCGTAACAGATTACCTTCCCGTCTTCGTCACGGATCACGCGCGAGGCGTCCAAAACCCAGAGTGTTGATCCATCGGCCCGGCGCATCTCGGTTTCATAACCCATCACCACGCCCTGCGCATCCAACGTGGCTTGCCAGCGGCGGCGGTCTTCGGGATCAACATACATATCATGGGCAGGTGTCTCAAAAAACTGATCCGCATCCGAATAGCCGAACATCTGGATCATCGCCGGGTTAGCAGCAATCAATTGGCCATCGGGCAGCGAACGGTACAGGCCAATCGGGACATTTTCAAACAGGCTGCGGTAGCGCTCCTCGCTTTCCTGCAGGGCCGCTTCCATCAGCTTGCGGGGTGTAATATCGCGCCCCACCCCGACCAGCCCGATGATCGTTCCGTGAGCATCACGGAGCGGCACTTTAGACGTAAGGACCCAATGGACCTCACCCGCATCGTGGAAGGCTTTTTCTTCGCGGTTATAAAGCGGCTCGCCGCTCCGGATCACCGCCATATCGTCTTCGTAATACTGCGTCGCGAGTGGCCGCGGATAATAATCGAAGTCCGTCTTGCCCACTGTTTCTTCGACGCTGCCCGCGCCCATCTGCTGCGCGTTGGCACTGTTCGACACCAGCACCCGCCCATCACAATCTTTGACATAGATATAATCGGGCAGTTGGTCGACCAGTGTTCGCAGCAAATTCCGCTCGGAGGCCAGCGCTTCTTCTGCTTCCTTGCGCGATGTGATATCGCTGATCACACCAAAGAGAGATATCCCTCTATCCGGGGCAGAATTGACCCGCGCGCTGTCCCGTACCCAGATCGTTGTGCCACTCTCGCGACGGATGCGATACTCGATCTCCGAGTCCTGGCCCGCCAGCAGTCTGCGGAAATGGCCTTCCACCCGTTCCTGGTCCTCCTCCACGATCAGCGACTGCCAGAACTTCCAGTCGCCGGTGAATTTTTCCAACGGATAACCAGCCAGAATGGCGAACTGCGGCGATAGAATCCAGTGATTTGTGATCTCACCTTCCGGGGATAGTTCGGCAGTGTAGATGCTGTCTTTGATCGATGAAATGATCCGCTGCAAGCGCGTCTGACTCTCGGCCACCGAAAGCTGTGAGCGCTGGAGCGCAGCCAGCATGGTGTTGATCGTTTCGCTCAGACTGCTCAGTTCGTCCTGACCGCTGACCGTTACACGGGCGGACAGATCGCCGCGCTTGCCAATCAGGCGCAGCTTGGCGCTGAGACGGGCCAGCCGTGCCAGCACCATTTTTTCTAGGAGGAGCAGCATCATAAGCGTGTAGACCAGCCCGCTGAGGGCCAGCGCCGCTACAAAGAGCGAGACTGTCTCCTGGCCACGCTGATAAATGTCACGCGGCATTTCAGCCCGCAAAATCAGGCTGTTCCTGCCAAATATATCATCCAGCAAGGCGTATCCGGCTACCGTGCGGCTGTCCCGGGCTTTAACAAATATGCTTTTACCGGGGCTGAATGCCTCGCGCGCAAGCTGAAAATCGGGAGGCAGGGCTGGTGCATCGTAGGGCATCACCGACAGACCCATAAACGTCTGTTCGGAAATGCGCTTGATCTCAAACTCATTCAGGTACCGCCCGAAAATCAGCGTTCCGGCTGGGGGGCCTTCGCGGGCGCTGGTCAAAATGGGCCGTGCTGCCACCAACATGGGGCCTTCGGGCAGCATAATAATCCCCTGAAGAGCCTCTTCATTTTGCAGTAAACCGCGCAGATAGGCATCCTGGGAAAACTGAGACAAAATTCCCTCGGAAACCTGGCTCTGCTCGTCAGCCTTCAGGTCAAATTCCCGCCCAAAAACCAGTTCGCCCGACGCATTATAAAACAGCATGAGATTCAGCCGGAGTGTGGCGAAGCTCGCGTCGGCGGTATTCGACTCGATATAGGCGGCATTTCCGTCGTGCACAAAGCCGTAAGTATCGTCCCATTCGGCCCAGTCAGCGGCAGTGGTGTTGAGAGTGGCAATTTCACCTTGAAAGCCGCTCAGAATCTGATCCACTTCTTTACGCGTGGTCTGTTGTTCCAGATCTCTGAAGCCGGAAAGGACTATCGTTTGAGCCAGCGCATACAACAGGAGGATCAGGCCGATCCCGGTGAGTCCAATCAAAAGTAGGGTTTTGGTCCGCAGTCGTAACTTGCTACTGGGTGTATTAGTCAATCCGTCCATGGGACGAACCTTTCGGCATGATCGGCCTGTTCTTAATCTTTATTGATCAATCGCGAATTGTTTTCCTCCATCATACTCGAAAAAAGGGCAGACCGCAGGTTTCTCACGGCTGCCCTAACTCAACGTCTTAATGCAAACTTTCGTAACTCAGTTGCGCAGGGGTTTGTTGAACTGGAGCATGTGCGCCATGCGATCCTGAGTCTTTGGCTCGTGGATCAGTTCGGCAAAGGCGATCCGTTCCAGATCGAGAATATACGGTTCGGGAACCCAGCCCGGCTCCGAGAGATCGCCGCCGCACAGCACATAAGCGATTTTGTTGGCGATCAGCGCGTCATGTTCGCTGGCATATCCGCCTTCACGCAAGGTATAAACAGCCATCCGCAGGGCCGCCAGCGCATCGCGCCCTGCCGCCCAGACTTTCCCGGGCGAGACGGGCGTATAACCGCTCTCGATCAGGTGCACGACTTCACGCTTGGCCTCTGCTAACAGGTGGCTCTTGTTAAGCACAATACGATCACAGGCGGTCAGGAAGCCCATCTCGCGGGCCTGTTTGGCACTCTCTGATACTTTGCCCAGAGCGACGTTTTCGAATACCGTCATCAGGTGCGGCAGGACGTCGGCGTTGGGCGTCAGCATGACCGGGTTGATCTTGCGGCGGATCATTTCCTTGAGGCCCGTTCCTGCCGGGAGCAGTCCAACACCCGCCTCGACCAGCCCGATATAGAGTTCCGCGTGGGATACCGCGCGCGCGCCCGCCATCGAAAATTCGGCCCCGCCGCCCAGCGCCATCCCGAACGGCGCAGTTACCACCGGACCCGGCGCAGCGCGCATCGCCTGGAACAACCCTTGCAGTTCGCGGGTAATGGCGTCGATCTGGTCCCACTGCTCCTGCTTGGCAAGCATCAACATCAGGAAGATATTCGCCCCGGCACTGAAGTGTTCGCCCTGGTTGCCCACGACCAGCCCGCCAAAGTCGGTTTCCAGCCGCCGCAGTGCTTTCCAGCCCATTTTGATAATGTCGTCGTCGATGGCGTTCACCTTGCTGTGAAACTCCAGCAGCGCGACGCCGTCGCCCATGTCGAGAAGCGACGCGCCAGCCAGCCGTTCGATCACCTTGCCCGACGCGCGCAGATCGTTGATCACGACCACGCGTCGATCCGGGCGCAGCGGTGTGTAACCGCACGATTTTGGATCGTAGAACCCGGTCACAATGCCGTTCGCGTCACGCTGGTAAAAGGTTGGGTGATCCGTCTCGACCATCTCTTTCACCCAATCCGGGATGGTGTAAGCGCTGGCCTCCATGCGCGGGAGCGTCTCTTCCACGCCAATGGCATCCCAGATTTCAAATGGGCCGAGTTCGTGGTTAAAACCCCACTTGGTCGCATTGTCGATGGAGGGGATATCGTCCGCAATTTCGCCCAGACGGGCCGCGGCATAGGTCAGGTAAAAAGCGTGCAGATGCCACAAGTATTCTCCGGCGCGATCATCGGCGCTGATCATGGCCTTGACGCGCTGCCCTGTGTCTTCGATCTTGCGGTATTCGCCCACGCTCTCAAAACGCACTTTGGCGGGCGGCTCATATTCGAATGTATGCAGGTTCAGTTCCCAGAACTCTTTCGACCCGTCTGGCGCATCGAAGCGCTTATAAAAACCGCCGCCGCTCTTATTGCCGAGCATCTTCGCATCCAGCATACGTTTCAGCAGCGCTGTCGCCTGGGGATGGTTGAGCACCTCGCGCGCTTCGTCGTCGGGAATGGCCGGGTACAGGTTCGAATTAACATGAACCATGATATCCGTGCCCACCAGATCGTTCAGGCGGAAGGAAGCCGTTTTGGGCCGTCCGATCAGTGGCCCGGTCAGGTTGTCCACTTCCGCCACGCTGTAGCCGTGATCGAGCGCGTAATTGATGCCGAACGTGCCCGCTATGCTGATAAAACGGTTGGCGATGAAATTGGGCGTATCCTTGCAGACGACCACACCCTTGCCCAGAATGGTCTCGCCATAGTCGATCATGAATCGCAGCACATCGGGATCAGTCTGGTCGTGGGGAATAATCTCTAACAGGCGGAGATAACGCGGCGGGTTAAAAAAGTGGGTTCCCAGAAAGTGTCGTTTAAAGTCATCGCTGCGGTCTTCGGCTATGGCATTGATGCTCAGGCCGCTGGTGTTGGTCGATATAAGGGTATTTGGGCCGCGCACGGCCTCCAGTTTCGCCATCAACTCTTTTTTGATTGCCAGATTCTCGACAATGGCCTCTACGATCCAATCCGCGTCGCGAAGAAGATCGAGATCGTCTTCGAGATTTCCGGGGGTGATCAGCTCCAGGTCGGCGGGATGGAACACCTGGGCCGGACGGCTCTTGCCCAGCGCGGCGAGATTGCCCAGCACAATGCCGTTTCTTTTGGGATCGCCGGGGGCTGTGTCTTTGGCGGGAATATCGAGCAGCGTCACCTGCACGCCTACCCCAGCCAGCAGCGCTGCAATCCCGCTGCCCATCGTACCCGACCCAATGACGGCAGCCTTGCGAATCGTATACCGCATGAAGTCCTCCTGTCGTGCAGGCTCGACCCAGGAGGTCGAGCAGACTCTCTTAATGAGAATTATTGCACAGGATGGGGGAATGCTGGCACTATCCTGCGGAAATGGGAAAAAAGGAAAAAACAAAGAACAGATTTTACGGCAGAGAGTGCGGGAACGCGGAGCAAAGTTAATAGAGAGCTATAGCAAGAAAACAAAAACGGACCTGACGGCCCGTTCCTGGATGGTTTGGCTGTTAAATTAGCCCTGGCGCTGCTTGTGCTTCGGATAGGCCGCGCACATGACGTACAGCACACCCTTGCGGCGAACAAAATAACACTTGTCGCACATTTTACGTACTGAAGACCGGACCTTCATGGAATTTACCTCCACCAACCATCGCTGCAGACGATGGACGATCTACCCATTCATAGAGCCTGCTCTGGGCAGGCGGCGGGGTTATTATACTCGATCCGCTGGCAAAATCCAGACCGAGAAAAACAAGACCTGTTTTTGCGCCGCCGGGCACGGCCTAACAGGCACTACGATCAAGTTGCTATATTCTACTATTACTCAGCGGCAATCTGAAAGTGGGAGTTTCTTCGTATCTATCGGTAGAGTGAAGTCAATAGATGGGAGAGCCATGTTATGAAAAAGTGGAGCCGAATACTGGTTATCGTGGCCATTCTCGCGGCAGGCACTGTGATGCCGGTGGTCCGGGCGCAGGAAAGCGGGCAGCCTCCCCGATCAGGTCGTGATCGAACACCCCGGCCTGTTCCCCGAAGGCGTGGAATGGAATGAGCAGACAGAGCAGTTCCTGGTTGGGTCGATTGCCGAGGGCACAATTTACACCGTAGCCGACGATGGGACCGCCACCGCGTTCATTGAGGATGACGCGCTGATGTCGAGTATCGGCATCCAGGTGGACGTGGCGAACAACCGCCTGCTGGTCTGCAACACCGATTCCAGCGTGCTCAGTTCTCAGGACGCACCGGGACAGATATCATTGGGAGCCTATGACCTGGCGACGGGCGAGCAGTTGTTCATGGCGGACCTGACCGCGCTTGGGCCGGAAGGTGCCCGCTTCTTCGCCAACGATGTTGCCGTAGACGACGAGGGGAACGCCTATGTTACCAACTCGTTCGCACCCGTGATCTACAAAGTCGATAAGGATGGCAACGCCTCAATCTTCGTGCAGGATGATCGTTTGACCGCCGAGGGATTCGGCCTGAATGGGATCGTGTTTCATGAGCATGGTTTCTTGATCGCGGCGGTCACGGCAACGGGCCAACTGTTCAAAATCCCACTGAATGATCCAACAAACCTGTCCGAAGTGACGCTTGATGCGCCTGTCACGGGGGCGGACGGAATGATTCTGGACGACAACGGGGATCTATTCGTGGTCAGCGGGCAGCAAATGATGGTTTTCCGCCTGCACAGCGACGATGAGTGGGCCACCGCCACCACCGCCGAATTGGTCCCTACCGAACAGGCCGCCACCACTGCCACCTTGCGTGACGGTCAGGTATATGTTCTGTTCGCGCATCTCGATCAGATGGGCGCGGCTACCCCGCAGCAGACCTTCGAGATCGTCCATGTGCCGTTTGAAGGAAGCACTGCCACGACTGATACGGATCAGGATGGAACCAGCTCGAATAACTCATCGAACGACAGCGATTCTGTCCGACTCCGGCAGCAATCCGGACCTGCAATACTAGCCGCGAAACGGGGGCGATCTGGCAGCAGATTGCCCCCTATTGCTCGGCATTTACGTCTGCGGCGGATCGGATGGCCCTGGCGGCAGCGCTTCCACATCATCTGGCGAGGGAAGCTGGGGCGGCTGGGCTGGTGGGGTTCCCCCCTCGAACTCCTCCAGCATATCCAGCAGTGGCTTATCGGCAAAGGCAAAGGTCCGTTCGCCCGCGCTGAGAATGCCCCGGAAGACCCCGCCGTAAGTCACAATCACCATCCGGCCCGGACTGTTCTGGAGCAGCGCCTGGACACTCGCCATCCCTGCCGTGTTTTGATCGACCACCTTAGGCATCACTACGCCCGGCAGCGGGTGATCCCAGTTAGCGGGATTTTCGCGGCGCAGTGGCAGATCTTCGAGGCGGGTGTTCATCGTGACTTCCTCTTTGCTCAGCAATTCGCGCAGCCCATCGAAGCGAATCGCTGTGTAGCGCCCCCCGCCAAAGTCGATGATCAGCCACCACCATTCATACCTACCTGGCACGGCTCGCCACGCTCTCAGCGCTTCATGCACGGTCTGAGAGGCAGGGCGCAGCAGGTGTGCGTTTGCAGGCTTGTTCAGTTCGCTGTCGGCAATTGGCATAGATTCCTCCCGTTACCAGGGACGGGCTTAGCTGCGCAAGCGGCACGCAGCTAAACCGCACCCGATTTGATGTGAAACAGGCGAAAACTCAGATAGGACAGTTTTTCGATGGTAAGATACGGCTCAAGCAGTACAAAAGACTGCCCGTGCGCCGAGCCAAAGTCGTAGACCCTACCCTGGTATTCCTGATCAGGCGGCAGCAGCCCGCCCAGATCAAGCGCCAGAGTCGCGAGATCACTCCCAGTGTTGGTTTCCAGCGATACAACAGCGACCAGCAGGCCTTTACCAGGAGCCGAGATAGCCCACCACGCCCACCGATCCTCGGCAGCGCGGCGCACGATCCGCCCTTCGTTGAGTTGATCCCGGTACGCCTCATATATATCTTCCAGGGTGTGATAATGGGCATTAAAAGCCTGATTTCCAACCCACGTCAGATTTTTATCGCTGATATTTGAGTTGTACAGCCCGTAGGATAAATCCTGGCTGCCCATGACTTCATATTTCGGGCGGCGAGCAAGCCCCGCGCTGGCAAAACGTGACACAAAATGGCGCAGACGCATGCGATCATACCCGGCGATCTTCACGAGTGGCTCTCCCCATAAAAATGGATTGCCGGTATCATGCGTATCGACGCAGATTGGGATAGAAAAACGCGCCCATGTTTGTGTAGCAACTCGTTCCTCGTTGATGGCCCACAACAGATCGTACAGCGAGAACGTTTTTTCCGCCCACGCGCGGTCAATTCGTTCCAGCATATCCGTCCCCAGCATCAGATCGTAGCCCATCGCCGCGTAATCGCGCGCTTCGTTGCCCATCCGCTCCGCGAAATTGCCAATATACGCTTTGCCGCCGGACCGTGAACGCTCCACGCAGGCGCGCAGCACCGCCGGAGTTGGCCTATCCGCCGCGGGGATGCTGCCGCTGACCAGCGAATCCATGATGTGATCCACCGAATCATAGCGTACAAAGTCAAAATCGAATTCGTCCCGCCACTTGAGAAAGATGCCCGTGAAATAGTCGAGCGTGCGCTCGTCCAACTGGGGCGGATTAGCCGGATCGGGTGGCTGGTTGGGGAGCAGACCCGTATAGAACTTAAACGGCGTCAGGATGTGGAACGCCGATCCGCTTTGATCCACACCGCAGCGGTCCAGATAGGAAAAGCGCGCATAACCATGCTCGTGGTTGTAGCCCGCAAAGGCAGGAACGCCATCACACGCCCAATGCTGGCAGGGGATCGGCCAATATCCGCCTGCGATCAGATGTCCGATCAGATCGAAATAGGTCTGCTCTTTGGCTCTCATTGTCGCGACAGGGTCGCCTTCGGTTGTTTCCAGGCTGTTCAGCCCGCGCGCCTGAAGCTCCCTCTCGACCAGGGCGCGCACCTCACGGCTGATCCGCGCCTGCTGCGGCTCGCTGAGCATCTCCACATTGGACAGGCCGCCATCCAATCCATCCCGGTCAGGTGACAGTTTCAGCCAGCGGAACATCTCCGGGTGCAGGATCACGGTGATGGCATACTGAGCGACGTGCGGTTCCAGGTCGAAGCCAACTGCTTTGCCAAGGAGGTGAGCCGCCTGTACAAACGCGCGAAGTTGTGCCTCCGCCCCTATCCCCCCCTCAACCAGCACAGGATCGACCACCCGCCGCGATATCGTCTCGACGGTGCGGACAGCGTAAATCGTATGGAAATCGTAATCGGTGAACGGCCCCAGGTGAATCGCGCCGGCACGGATGGCGGGCAGCAGTTTGGCGGCCTGGATAAACGTGCCCATGCCATCGCCCAGCCCTGTCGCCCGCACATTGATAAAACAAAAATCGGCAGCAGCCATCCATCCGGAATCCGCAGAATCGCGCACGGGGCTTTCTGCCTCGGCAAGCCGCGCATAAAACGCCGCGATCGCTCCGTTCGACAGGTGGAGCATATCCCGCGGCGTTCGCCTCACTGTCCTGAATACCTGATAATCCTGCAGCAGAAGATCGGCAGCCTGCCAATCGCTCGCAGTAGGGGTGAGACTGTCAAGAATGCGCTGCCAGATACTCAATGTTGAATGCTCCTCAGACATCGTGCTGTCGCCATGATATCATATCCTGCCAATCGCGCCCACAAAGCTGCGCATTGACGAGGCAGTTATGAAAGACGTAAAAAATTTCTGAATTTTCCTCAATAATTCGTGAATTTTCTGTGTTGGGATGTTGCCATCTGCCGGGTTGCATGATAAGATGTATTCATCGCGAAGGTAAGTTGCTTTGCATTATCTCAAGGAGTAATCATCATGCTGTATCAACCACGTGAAGAAGGCCAGGGCCTGGTCGAGTACGCGCTCATCCTCGTTTTGGTCGCCGTTGTCGTGATCGTCATTCTCGCCATCCTTGGCCCGGCGATCGGCAACATTTTCTCGAATATCGTCAACAATCTGTAAGTCGAGAAAGTTTTTATCTCAAGAAGCCCCGCCACGGCGGGGCTTCTCTTTTTTACGGGACCAGTTCTTGCGGTACACTAGGAACCTGTGGGGGGCTTCAAATGGTTGGCTAAGGAGATTGTGGAATGCATGTTTTACCTCGACACAGGTGGTTCCTGCTGGCCCTGGTGATTTTGCTGCTCGGAGCGTGTGATGCAATCGGCGGCAACTCTGACGCAAACGACCTCGAAACGCAAAGCGCACAACTACAAGGAACTATTGCCGGATTAGGCACACCTGCTTCAACCATTGCCGTACTGCAAATGACAGCGGATCGCAGCCTTGCGCTTCAGGCGGAATTAAACGCCGCGCAGGGGACCGTGATCGCTCTGCAGGGCACGCTTACTACGATGCAGCTTGGCAGTGGATTCGCGCTCGGCCCTACCCCAGGCGCTCCCCAGGTTACGCCCGGCCAGCCCACGACCAATGACGGGGCAGCCGTTCCCAGCGGCAGCGGGACCACGCTTACCCAAACGACCACCGCGACAGGCATTCGCGCTGCAGACGGCTGCCCGGATGGCGCTTCTGCCATATTCGATTCCTTCGAAGATCAGATTTATGTGGTCACGACGGCGAATAATCTGAAGGCGGGGTCAGTGGTCGGCGCGCGCTGGACAGCAAATGGCACTATCTTCTACGATGATACGGCCTGCTGGAACGTTCCGCAGGATTACGACTCGATCTGCACGTACTGCTCGATTGTCCCTGACCAGGGCGTGTTTGAAACAGGCAATTGGACCGTCGAAATATCGGTTAATGGACAGGTACTGTCCCAGGCACAGTTCCAGGTTGTCGATTCTTCGGCTAGTGGCAGCACCGATACCACTACGGGAACGGGATATTAACGCAATTCATGGGCGGGTTCAGAAGCCCGCCCTGACCAGCCCTCAACACGATACAAACATAGCTTATCGACTACCACTCCGGGTGAAAGCGCGGCTCGCTGCGGGCGCGGATCAACGGGATCAGGCGGCGGGTCACATCGGGATGCCCGCAAACGAACCCCTCATCAATCCGTTTCGTCAGATCCATCGTCCTGAAATCGACCTGTTCGCCGCTCAGCAGCCGGATTTCACCGCCCTGTTTGCTCAGCATCGCTGCGCCCGCCGCGATATCCCAGACATAGGAGCGGTGGGAGAAGCTGGCTACTGACGCTCCCCGCGCCAGATAGGCAAAATGGGCTGCCGTGCTGCCCAGCGCCATCACCCGTCCAAAGTGAATTTCGTACCAGGAGTTGATATCGCTGCTGCTGAACAAATACGAATCCGCCCGCCACGAGGATTTAAGACAGGCGCGGATGGATTCGCCCGTTGTGGATCACGTCGTCACCTTCGGTATACGTCCAGTCATCGATACAGGGCATATAGACCAGACCAAAGATCGGAACACGGCGGTGCAGCAGAGCAACCGTCACGCTCCAGGTAGACAGCCCTTCCACATAGACCCGCGTGCCGTCGATAGGATCCACCGTCCAGAGATATTCGACATCCAGCGACTGAGCGCCGTACTCCTCGCCAATAATGCCATGATCAGGGTAGGCCTGCCGGATTCGTGCGCTGAGAAACTGCTCGATCTCGCGGTCAGCAGCGGTGACGGGGTTCGCCACCCCTTTCCACTCGGTTTCCACATGCTGGAAATGGCCGAGAGCAATCTGCCCGGCCTCTGCAACCCAGCCGCGAATCTGGTTGATATTCAACAAGCCGATCATAACATCCATCCTAATCGATCAAGGTTCAGTCCCAAGAAAACACGCAGAGTATAACGCCCCTGCACACAGGCAAACCACCTCACGTTGCACATTCTTCAGTCTTGCTATAAAACAAAGCTATATAGATTGCATAAAAACGTGATCCTTCTCACATGCCAGCCAAGCGAGGTCAGGCGCTCGGCAGGCGCTGGGATCGCCTGACCTACCAGGAGGAGAGTGCATGACTGATCAGAAGTATCCAACTTTCAAACTCAGCGCCGGGCGCATGCGGATCGCGTCCGTGCTGCTGATCGCAGTTCTGCTGCTGAGCATGGCTACACCCGCTGCCCAGGCCGCGCCGCCCCAGCAGGACGACCAACCCAGTACCCTACGAATCGGCTATCTGGGTCCGGCGGGCACTGATCTGGCGAATGGTGCTCAGCTTGCGATGGATCAAATCAACGCGTCAGGTGGCATTGTCGCCCCCGATGGCAATTCCTACCAACTCGAACTGGTCGCCCCGGCTGATGGACCGGTGTCCGTCGAAGACCTGGAAGATCTGGTCGGCGAACTGGTTGCGGCAAATATCGTTGCGCTGCTCGGTCCTGAAACCAACGATATGCTGACCCCGGGGAACCTCCAGTCGCTGCTCGATACCCGGCTGCCTATCCTATCGGCGGCGACGGTGGATACGATGACCGATTCGGATGCGCTGGATACGATCTTCCGCATCCGCGCGCCCGAAGTAACCTACAGCACGGCCCTGGCGACGTATCTGCTGGATGACCTGGGCCTGACGTCGATTGCTCTTGTCCAGACGGATATCGAATCAACGGAAGCGCTGATCGATTTCCAGTCGGCGATGAGCGCCTTTAATGCGACGCCTGCTGACCGTATCCAGGTCATCGGCGGCCCGCTGACGGAAGAGGCGCAGCGCCTGCTGACGCTCAACCCGGAAGCCGTTGTCATGTGGGGCACGCCCCTGGACGCCAATAACCTGCTGGTGCAGCTTCGTGATGGCGGCTGGACCGGACAATTTGCCTACCGCTATGCCGAAGAAGCTGCCCGCGCCAACGCGATCCCGGACGACCTCGCCAATGGCATGCTTGGCGTCAACGGCTGGTCCTATGCCAACGTGGACCGCTCCAGCCGCATCTTCACCCGCGACTACAGCGTTGCGTTTGGTGAAGTTCCTACGTCACTGTCGGCGGCAGGCTATGACACGATCTGGTTCCTGTGGGCCGCCGTGCGCGACCAGGGAGTCACGCCCGAAGCGATCCGCACCGGCCTGATCGGTGGCAGCCCGCGCGCGCTGGTTCAAGGTTCACTGCACCCCGTCGATTTTGCCAACGGCGACCTCTCGCGCAATGTCAGTGTCTACCAGATCGGCCCGCGTGGTGGCTCAACCGTCGTGGCGCGCTTTGATGACACGCAGCGTCTGCAGATCACCGATGCGGGGCCAGTTGCCCAGGTCCCTACAGCGACCCCGGCCCTGCCAGTCGCTACGCCCCTGCCAACGGGAACGTTGTCTGGAGCGTATGCCCTGGTTACAGCGAACGTTTTGAACGTTCGCTCGGGGCCGGGGTTTAATTTCGATAAGGTTGGGCAGGTCGCCAAAAACGACCTGCTCCAAATTTTAGGCGCGACGGGCGATTTTGTGTGGATTCTGGTCAACATCCCTGGCGGCTCTGGATGGGTGAAGTCTGAATATGTGCAGATCCAGGGCGATATCTCTGCTGTTGGCGTCGTCCAGAATCCGCCTACGCCTACGCTTGGTGTGACCCTGACGCCGACACTGCCCCCCAACCCCGATATCGTGATCGACAACGTCGTGCTTGCTCCGGCGCAGCCTATCCCTAACCGGCCCTTCTCAGCTACGGTGACGGTACGCAACGCGGGAGCGGCAGCAGCGGGACAGTTCGCCGTTGCCGGAACGTTTGAGCCGGGCGGGGTCTATCTGGCGACCTTTGTCGGTGGGCTGGCAGGTGGCCAATCCGCAACCGTGCAATTGAACGGATCCTTGACCGGAACCGGAACCTTCCAGGTGGCAGTCATTGCCGACCTGAACAACACCGTTCCCGAAGTGAATGAAACCAACAACTCGTTCAACATCACCTACCATGCCGACTATCCGCTCTATGCCCAGCAAGCCAATGTCCAACTCGCTCCTAATACATCCTGGGACCTGTTTGGCGGCACGGTGGACTTTGTGTGGGACGGGTATAACATCGCCATGCAAAACGGCGCGATGATCGGTGTGTTGAACGGCATTACCTTTGAAGACGCCACCTATGACACGGTTGCTCCCGCCGTGATCAACAACTCCACTGGCCTGACAACCGAGGTGGTTAATCCTGGGCTGGTGTTCGGCGTAATTACCGCCGAGGGATACCGGGCCGTCGCGCGCGTCGATAACCGCACCGACACGACGATATGGATCAGCTACCGGGTGTACAACTCGACGCCATGAGTACGGGTCCATTTGTGATCAAATAAAAGGCGGCTCGATGCATGAGCCGCCTTTGTTTTTAAGAGAGAAACAAAAGAAAGCATTTCAACCCGGAGAACACGGACAAAAGCAAGAGGTGAAACGGTTATTATTGGCTGGCTTCTGCGGTCGCTTCGGCAGTGGCTTCCTCAGTGGCGGCGGGAACGGGAGCAGCGGCCTGGAGTTCGGCGCTCATGCTAAGGACTTCCTGGCTGAGCGTGGTCATGGCCTCGACGTGGGCGGTACCATCCTGCGCCGCGCCGACACGGAAGTAGATGACCGCTAACAGCGTCTCATCGAGCAGGCGTCCAAACGTCAGCGCGATGGAATGAGCAAAGGCGCAGTCGGGAAGCTGAGGCACGGCTCCGGTCCACCACGATATCTGAAGCTGGTTGGTGAGCGTGATCAACTGATCTACCTGGCTCTGATCCCCGACCGTTTGCAGCGTTTCGGTAATCTGTTCATAGCCCCGCGCATAGGGCAGCACAATTGGCTTCATGGCGTTGATCTGCTCGGCGGTGCAGGCGTCAACGGCGTCGTTCGCGCCGGATTTTTCGTCCTGGCCCAGGATTGTACTGGGCGCGAGAGTCATGACCAGCATCATCACCAGCACGATCAACAAAAATCTTTTCTTCATCTCGTTTACGGCTCCTTCGGGAATTGGCACAAAGTCCGCAGTCTATCCAACATGCCCTGTTTGCGCGAAGATTCGCGCGATGATGGTACAAAAGCAAAAGAGAGAAAAACACGATTACATTTGTGCAAAAATTCCTCAACAAAATCTTATTGCACCTGCTCGAAGGGCCAGCCTATAATCAAATATAGATTTGATTATTGCAGCGTTGGAGCGAACGATGCCCCGCAAACCCGCCGAACAGACTGCCAACCCTGAGGCCATTCTGCGCGCCGCCGCGACGATCTTTAACCGCAAAGGGTATCACGGAGCGACGATGGCCGACATTGCCGCCGAGGTCAATCTGACAGCGGGCAGCCTCTACCACCATTTTCCCAGTAAGGAAGATCTGCTCTCCGCCGTGCTGGACGTGGGCATGAACACCATTATCGCGGATGTGCGCGCCATCGTTGAGGACGATCTGCCGCCCGCCGATAAACTGCGCGAGATCATTCACATTCATGTCAAAAGCGAGATCGAAAACGACAACATCGCCGCCGCAATCATCTTTGAAATTCGCGCTCTGCTGGACGTGCCGGAAATCCGCGATCAATATGTGCGGCTGAGGGACGAGTTGGAGCAGCTTTACCGCAGCGTGGTAGATGAGGGCATATCATCGGGGGCCTTTCGCAGCGGGACGGACGCGGGCATCCTGGTCAAGACGCTGTTCGGCGCGCTGAACTGGGTCAATATGTGGTATCGCCCCACCGGGCGGCTGAGCGGGCCGGAGATCGCGGACGAGATCGCGGCGATTTTCCTGCGGGCACTGGGGGCCGAGCCATGACCGTTCCCGACTATCTGTGCCACTACTATGAGGCCGCGCGCGGACCGCTGAAGAACCTCTCCGACTGTTGGCCGCAAGAAGCCGAGCAGGTGATGGAGCGCATCCGGCAGGAGGGCGTGATCTTCGCCAGCAAGCGCACGGCGGATTACCTGATCATCCGGCGCGAGTTAGAGCAAAAAATCCGCAGTCTATTTGGAGCCAGAGGCGGTCAGCCAAAGCGGGCCACGCCGCATTATTTCATCGTGGGATCGAGTCCCTGGCTTGCCGGGTGGTACCAGGACGGGCGCGAACTGCGCGTTCCCGTCGCGGTCTTTGATCCCCTCACCGTCAGTTTAACCTACGGGGATTCCTTTCCCGCCATGCGCTTTTTGGATGGCAAGCCCTATCGCGGGCAGGCCAGAACGCTACATCGAGGCGCAGGTGTGGGATGATACCCCGCTGAGATCAGTGCTTGTCATTGAGATAGGTAGGGGCGCTGCTTTGCTCGGCAAGCAGCCGCGCCCAGGTGGAAGAGGACCATGATTCATTTTACACCAAGCGATGAACAGCAGATGTTGATTGATGCCGTGCGCCGCTACAGCCTCAACGATGTGCGCCCGGCGGCTCATGACGCCGATGAAAACGGCTGTCTGCCCGAATCCATCCTCAAAACGGGGTGGGAGCTGGGCATCCTCGCCGGGAATATCCCGGAATCGATGGGCGGCTTTGCCGACAGCACCAGTGTCCTGACAGGTGTATTGGCCTATGAAGAACTGGCCTATGGCGATCTGGCGCTGGCCCTGCGGCTGATGTCACCCGCCCTGCTTGCCGTCCCGTTGATGGTCGAAGGGACGGACGATCAGCGCAGCAGTCTGCTGCCGCTGTTTCTGGACGAAACCCCGCCTGCCGTGACGGCGGCGCTGATCGAGCCTAGCGTCCGCTTTGATCCCGCCTGCCCCAAGACGACCGCCCGCCGCGAAAACGGCCATTATCTGCTCAACGGCAAAAAAGCGTATGTGCCGCTGGCGAAGGATGCCGAGTGGATGCTGGTCTACGCCTGGAACGAGGACGATCACCGCACCGACGCGTTTATCGTGCGCGGCGATACGGAGGGGCTGGCGGTTGGTGAACGGGAAAAACTGATGGGCGTGCGCGCCCTGCCCACCTACCCCGTCACGCTCAATAACGTCCAGGTTGGCGCGGACTGCCGCCTGGGTGGAGCGCAGGGGGCGTCCATCGGGCGGCTGCTGGCGCACAGCCAGATCGCGCTGGCGTCAATGGCGGTGGGCGTGATGCGCGGCGCGCTGGAATACGCGATCAATTATGCCAAAGAACGCGAACAATTCGGCGCACCGATTGCCACCAAACAGGCGATTGCCTTCATGCTGGCGGAGTGCGCCATCGAGATCGGACGCGACGCGCCTGATGGTCTGGGAAGCCGCCTGGAAGCTGGATCAGGGCCAGGACGCGACAAAAGAGGCGTATCTCGCCAAACAGTACGCCGATAAAGCGGCGCTGATGGTGACGGACAGCGCCGTGCAGACGCTGGGCGGGCATGGCTATATCCGTGAGCACCCGGTCGAGCGCTGGCTGCGCAATGCGCGCGGCTTCGCGACGTTTGATGGATTGGCGATGGTGTAAGGAGTTGGCGGCAATGGCAATCAGCTTTGATATTCCCGACAAAATCACGCAGGAATTGCAGATGACCAAGCCCTGGCCAGCGGGATCATGCGGCCCGCAGCGCGCAAACTCGATGAAAACGAACACCCCCGCCCGACAGAGTTTATCAACATGATCTGGCCCGTGCTGCGGGATCAGCAAAAACGCACCCTGGATAAACTGGCAGCACAAAAAAGCGAAGATACCGCCCCCAAACGCGATAAGCCCGGGAATCGCGAACCTGCGGATGGTCTATCCTGGTCGAGATGCTCAGTTGGGGTGATGTCGGGCAGTATCTCTGCATCCCGACGTCGCTGCTGGCGGGCGCGGCGATTGAAGCGGTCGGCACGCCGGAACAAAAAGAACGCTTCCTGCGCCGCTTTGCCGAGGGCGACGATCCGAAGTGGGGCGCGATGGCGATGACCGAACCGGGCGCGGGATCGGATACCTCCGCGATCCAGACGACGGCGTGGCTGGATAAAGAGACGAACGAATGGGTTCTCAACGGCGAAAAAATCTTCTGCACCAACGGCGGATTAGCGCTGAACGAATTGAACGGGGTGCTGGTCGTGTGGGCAACGGTGGATCGATCCGCCGGGCGGGCGGGGATGAAACCGTTCGTTGTGGAAGCGGGAACGCCGGGCGTGACGCGTGGCGAAGGCCGAGATCAAACACGGCATCCGCGCCAGCGACACGGTGAGCATTGTGTTCAAGGATGCGCGCATCCCGTTTGAAAACTTCTGGGATCGCCGGAAGTGCAGCAGCAGGGTACGACCAAAGGCTTTAAGGGTGCGATGGCAACGTTCGACGCCAGCCGCCCGCTGATCGCTGCCAGCGCGATGGGCGTAGGCCGCGCCGCGCTCGAATTTGTCAAGGAAAAACTGGCGGAGGAGGGGATCGAGATTCCCTACAACAAGCCGTACCACGAACTCACCGCCGTGCAGCGCGATGTGTTGGAGATGGAAGCGCAGATTCAAGCGGCGTGGCTGCTGACGCTGCGGGCGGCGAGTATGCTCGATCACGGCGAGCCGAATAACCTCGAAGCGTCGATGGCAAAGGCCAAAGCGGGCAAAGCGGTGACCTGGGTCACGCAGAAAGCCGTCGAAATCCTGGGGCCGCTGGGCTACAGCCGCGAGTGGCTGGTCGAGAAATGGATGCGCGACGCCAAGATCAACGACATCTACGAGGGCACCGGGCAGATCAATACGCTGATCGTCGCCCGGCGGATTCTGGGCTATTCGAGTAAGGAATTACGGTAGAGAAAGGCGGGGCGGGCATATTCAGCCGCCCCACTAGCATTATCCCATTTCGATGGCGGGGCGGAATGCGACACGTACCTCGTCTACTGCCGCGCCAAGGACATCAATATCATCCAGACGATTTGAGCCGAGTCCCGCGTCTGCCGCCAATTGCAGGTGATTATCGCAGAAGGTGAACGGCGTCTCAGACTGGGATTTGGCTTCGGGATCAAAGCCCATCACGGCTGTTGCAACGGCATCTGTCGCTACTGGATTTTTCCCCGCGAGCAATACGTTTGCCGTAATCGGGCCAAACCCCGGAACCCAGGGACCTTCGCCCGCCTCACTCGTTTTGATGCCATCGATCAGGGCGAAATCGATAGGCCGCGCCCGGTTCAGATCGACCACCACGCGCGGCAGGCGGGTCCGGAATTCAGTTCCAGTACCGTGCAGCTTGGATCGGCGTCCATCCTCGGTCTTAGTCTGGTACTTCGAAATGGGCGCAATACCGATCAGGTTTTTCATCGACAGAGTGACGCCGCAGCCGGAGTGACACTTCATTTTAGGAACGGACATAAAGACATCGACATCAGCCAGGATGCCATTCAGCTTGAACGAGTTATAGATCAGGCCGCCGTCACCTACCGGAACGTCCGTATAACCATCGTAGGGACGCTTTCCGTTCAGGTCGATGAAGTCCGCGTCAAATTCGTCACGGATATCGGTGTAGCCTGCGTATGCCCAGGACTCGTCATCCCAGGCCCCCTCCACAATATACAAATCCCCTGCCCCAGCGTCTCGCACCGCCGCGCACAGCGCACCCACGACTTCGGGATGGGTAACAAAATATTCGTTTGCTGGGACCGGCTGGTCCCACATGCTGCCCGTTCCGCCCGTCAGGTTGATTTTGATCGCTACACTGTCACCGGGACGCACCACATCGCCCAGCCCGCCGAGCTGATCCAGCATTGCAAAGACTGTCTCGCGAATCACGTCCCGATCATAGGTGGTGGCCTGCGCGACGGCGACCTGATAGCGGGGTGCCTGGGTGATCCAGCGCGGCAGGGCTGCGGTTCCTGCCAGAACACCCGCCGCCTGCAAAAACTGCCGTCGAGAGAGCGTATGTTTTTTCATGATAAGAACCTTCTGTGCTTCATAAAATGTAGGTGAACGGTATTGTATCCTGATCGCGATTTGGGCGCAGAGAGGCGGGTGTATAATTGAAGTCATAAGCAGGAGATAATCCATGCAGTCCAAAACAGTCGATATCAAGTCGAAATCCGTTAATTTAGAAGATATGCTTTGAATGGTCCGCGAAGGCGAAGAAGTTTTGCTGGTTGACGGTGATACTGCGCTAGCGCGATTGATGCCTGTTGCGCAACCCCAACAGCCACGTATTCTAGGCCTGCATGAGTGATGATTTTGATTAATTACTGTCTGATGAATACTGGCTGAGCGAGGAATGAGATTTCCTTGAAGTACACATAATCCCTTTTGGAATATATTGCTAAACTACACAACTGTTACTCTACATAGAGTCAATCTATAATAAATCAGGCACCTGATTTAGTGAAACTAAGAAGTGACTTTATTTTATGAAAGAGGTAGTAGTCTTCACGTATCTTTTGATCAATTGATGAATGCCCGCTCATTCAAGCGCTTAAAGAGCTTGGTGGTTCAAGTGACACTATTGAAGAAATCAACACAAAAGTAGCTGAGATATTGAACCTGACTGTATGAACAACTAGAAATGTCTTCATAATACTGTTGGACATGATACTCGTTTACCGAAATTGAGTATCGATTGGCTCTAGACACGTACGTATCTGAAGAAGTATGGATTGCTTGAAAATTCAGGCCGAGGTGTCTGGGCTTTAACTAATGCTGGAGTTCAAACAGATCAAGTTAATCCTAGAGTTGTAAAACGTTTTATACATGAACTAGATCGTCAGTCTACGCCAGATGTAACGGCAGGAAACTACCAACTGTTGAGGATGTAGTAGAAGCAACTTGGCGTGATAGGCTTACTCGTAACCTGCTTCTGAATATGTCGCCAGATTGCTTTTGAACGGCTTGCTCAGCGGTTGCTTCGCGAATTTAGGCTTCATACATGTTGAAGTAACTGGGCGAGCGGGCGATGGTGGCATAGATGGAAAAGGAATTATGAGACTTGGTGGTCTACTAAGTTTTCATGTCATATTCCAATGCAAACGCTATCGTGGGACTGTGGCTGCTGCTGATATCCGCGACTTCCGAGGCGCAATGATTGGCCGAGCTGACAAAGGCTTGTTTATCACAACCGGCAACTTTACTCGCGATGCATTAAGAGAAGCTACGCGAGACGGTGCACCACCAATAGATCTTGTAGATGGGGATAGATTGCTAGATTTACTAAAAGATTTGGAACTAGGGGTTAGAACCCAAAAAGTGGAAATTGAACAGATTGTTGTTGACGAGACTTGGTTTGGAACGTTGTAGCATTCTTACCCTCATTAGATCAACGACGTGATGTAATTTCTCGTGAGGGCGGGTTTGTAAACCCGCCCTCACAAAGCAGGCTGGGCAAGCGCCGCCGCGAGATCGCTGGTATCTGGCACAACCAGTGACTGCTTCACAAACTCACGATTACGACTTCGATTAATTCGAATCTAGCAAGCCTTAGTGAAGTCTGGCGAACGTGAGTTTTTCCAAACATGATATCCGAGTTCAGAATCGGTGTATAATGGGCAAAATGCATGTTTAATGTGCATCCGATCAACCGCCTTTTTTTTGCCCTCCCAAGGGGTAGATTTTCCTGTAGCCTTACTCAACTGCTGCCTGCACTGAACTCCTCGCTCCGTATTCATCATTGACCTGCGCTGATGCCAAAATTCCAAGTTCGGATTCGATGATCTTTGGAAGGGAGGCCGCGCCCATCAAGCTTTAGCCCGATCAGCTAGCTCGAAGCAGACACTAACAACAGAATAGTTTTAAGGAGCGTTGAATATGGAACCCTCTCGTAAACCTAAGGCTAAACCTAAACCGGTTGTTCCCGAAAGGGCACAGGTCATTCGTTTCCAAATTCCTCCGGTGCTCTTAAAGAGCTTCGCCCAGCAGCCCCAGGTGCGTCTGGACATCAGCACAGCAGGCTTATGGCCCATTCCGCCCGATTTTCTGCGCAAGCTGCTTGAAGACGGTTCTTTGCAGGAGATGGTGAAAGACAAACAATTCACGGAGCATTTCGAAATCGTGATCATGGCTAAGTAATCAAGCGCTAGACCAGAGACAGGCGGTCAGGCTGAACGCCTGTCTCGCTTTGGGACTGAGGAAAGCGAGGGTTGCTTCATGGGTGTCGAACCGCCTGCCATACCTTTTTTGAGCAATATTGGTTTGATGCTGACCTTTAAATGCACGGTAGCCTGCCCCCACTGCATTGTTGAAGCTGGTCCCCGGCGAACGGAGGAAATGAATCTTGAGCACGCGCTGGCGTGGATCAAACAGGCCAGCCTCTACCGCGACGGACACATCCGAGGGTTGGCGCTGACCGGAGGCGAACCCTTCTATAACATAGATAACCTGTCCCAGGTCGCCGAGACGGGCGGTGCGTTGGGATTTGTGGTATCGGTGGTCACCAATGCCTTTTGGGCTGCCACCGCTGAGTCAGCTTTACAAACGCTCGCAAAAATACCCGCTATTCGAATGATCTGTCTGAGCACGGATGTCTATCACCAGAAGGCCATCCCTTTTGCCAACATCAGGAACGCCGTGGAAGCAGCCAGGACACTGGGGCTGGTCTACAGCGTAGCGGTTTGTACAGACAACGAAGCGGATCAGGATTACAAGAGAATTCTTGACGATCTCGCAGCCATTGGTGCGGCTGATAACGTGCGGGCATCAATCGCCTTTCCGGTAGGCCGGGCGCAAAAGACGGCACGACACTTTACGTACCACATGACTTCTGAGCCTACAGAGGCGGCTTGTTTTACGGCGAGTTCACCCATCATTTTCCCCGATGGGAAAGTGATGGCGTGTATTGGTCCCCTGCTGACCCTGCCGCCTGGGCATCCGCTGTACCTGGGCAATCTATACCAGGAAGCGCTGCCCGATATCCTCAACCGGGCGGAGGTGAACCCCATTCTGCACCTCATTCGCGTCTGGGGGCCGCACAAGCTCGTATCACTCCTGCGAGAGTACGGATTTGAGGATCTGCTTCCGACGAGTTACATCTCCCGATGCATCTGTGATGTCTGCTATAAACTGCTGTCGGACGAACGGATCGTAAGTGCCCTGACCGGGATTTTGCAGAATAAGGAAATCCAGCAGACAGTCGCCTATGCACGCGTGTATTATCTCAACGAGACGACGATGGCTGAAATGTATCATTTGAATGCGCTAAATGAGACCTGAAACAGGGCAGGTGCAAGCGTGCCGAAGGGCCTATTCGGGGAGGAAGATTTCGATACGTTCTTTGCCCTTGCCCACATTTTTACGTTTGAGCGCAAGCGCGCCGACCTCGCCAGTAGTTCTGAGGTGCGTTCCACCGCAGGGCACGCGGGCGAAGCCTTCAATTTCCCAATAGCGCTGTTCGAGCGCTTCGTCGCTGAAGGCGCTGATGATGCGGTGATCGGCGGCGATGAGCGCGCCAGATTGATCATAGAGCAGCGGGAACAGGGTGGAGATATTGTCGCCCCACTCAAAGTCGATGCGGGCTTTGTCCTGGGCGATATGCGCGCCCACCTTCTGCACCGGGCCTAGATGCTGGTAGACCAGTTCCAGGATAATCTCGGCGGCGAAATGGAGCCGCATGAGACGGTAGCGGCGCGCCCAGTCGATGCAGATCAGGACCGGATCGCCCAGACTCAAGCCGTGATCCGCGTCCAGGGTGTAGATGATCTCCAGTCCATCTTTGCGGGCCTGAATAACCGGGTAACCGCCGATGGTTCCCGCATCGCTCTCCTGCCCGCCAGAAAAGGCATAGAAGATCGTCTCGGCAACGGTGATATCCGGCCCAGTCACCCCCGTGACAGTCGTGTCGAGTTCGGTCAGATAAGGATCGGCCCAAAACAGCTTTCGAGTCACGCCGGTTCTTCGCCTGCCTCCAACAACGGGCGGCGGGCGATGATACGCTCCATACTGCGGATGTGTTCCTTGAGCGTCTCGCCGTAGCGGGTATCTTTGTGCCGCCGCTGTTCTTCGTGCAGGAGCGGGATCACCTTGGGGGCGTCCTGCGCCATGCGATCATACCAGACTCGCGCCTCGGCTGATTCGCCGCGTTCATCCGCAATCTGCCCCAGAATAAACGCGCCGTACACCCGCCCAATGCGCGTCAGGTCCGCCGCATCCATCAGCCGCCGCAGGGTTTGTTCCGCCGCTTCACGGCTGCCCGGCAAGATACTGGCACAGGCCGAGGTAGTAGCGGGAGTTGGTGGTATCCTCGAAGCGCAGCGCCGATTCCAGGGCGGGGATCGCCTCGACATAATGCGCCTGATGCCGCCGCAGCGATCCGAGCGCGCCGTTCACCGAGGCAAAATCGGGTGCAACCTGTTTCGCCCGCTCCAGCAAGCGATCCGCCGTGTCGAACTTGTTCAGTTCGATATAGGCCAGGGCAACCATCGCCAGCTTGTCAGGATTGCCGCGCCCCTCAGTGGCTTCGCTTTCCAGGTTCTTGATCAACTTTTTATACTCGCCCTGCTGAAGCAGCGTCAACGCCGGGGTGCGCCATGTGTAGAGCTTGGCAACGGCTCCCCGCCGCCACCAGCGCAGGGCGATCATCCCGGCGATAAAGATCAGGAAGGGGACCCACGTTTTGGAGCTTCCCCCGGCGAGATACCACCCAAACGAGCCGATGCCCAGCGCCATCAGGGCCAGATTGCCTAGCAGCGTGATTGTCCAGGTCTGCGGCGGCTCTACGGGGCGGACGCGCGCCGCCTGCTCGATCACGCCTTTTGCCATCCATGCGAAGTAGGCCAGCACCAGCGCGATAATCAGTGCTACCGCGTCCAAGCGCCCTATTACGACCAGTCCGCAAACAAAGCCAACGGCGATTAAAACCGCCGCCTGCCAGAGTCCAATGCGCTGCCAAATTGATTTAAATATCGTCATCCTATCCCCAAATCTGTATTGTTCCATTCCGCTGCGCGACAGCCAGCCGCGTTCCATCGTCGTTCCAGGCAGCCGTGTTTGCTTTGCCCGGCAGTTCGGCAATTACCTGCCCTGCCGCATCCAGAATGCGAGTTACACCCGCTTCATTGATCGTGAAGGACTGCGTGCCATCCGCGCTTATCGGTTCAACCGGAGGCAAATCGTCCGGGTCGACCAACTCCACGCCAAGCAGATCGCCTGAATCAGCATCCCATGAATACTCGCTGCCATTGAGCGCAGTCGAGAGCAGCCGATCACCGTCCCAGCCCAGCCAGATGATCCAATCGATATGTTCCGCACGCTCACCCAACAGTTCTCCGGTCGCCACGTCGATGATCTGCACGTCGCCATCCCAGTCAACCACGGCCCATAGCGTCCCGTCCGGGCTGAGGGAGCGCTCCTGCTGAATGGGCGTCCCACCCAGGTAGGTCTCGGCGGGCTGCCCCGTCAGGCGGGACCATTCTGCCGCGCTGCCCTCGATCACATCGAGCGGATGACCTGTCGCCGCGTCCCAGGTGCGAATCTCGCCGTTCAGGGCGGAACTGATGACCTGACTACCATCCGCGCTAAACGCGACCTGATTCACGCCCCCGCTGTGGCCTTTCAGCACACGCAGCAGATTACCCGTCGCGGCATCCCACAGGCGCACCGTTTTGTCATAACTGCCGGTGGCAAGCGTCTGACCATCGGGACTCCAGGCAACCGCTACCGTCAGACCAGTGTGGCCTTCCAGTGTCAGGCGTTCCGGGCTTTGCGCTTGCCCTGTCACATCCCAGACGCGAACGGTCATATCGTGGCTGGCGCTGGCAAGCTGGGTCCCGTCGGGACTGAAGGCCAGCCCGTAAACGGCCTTCGTGTGACCTTTTAGAAGTGTAATCGGCTCCAGCCCCGGTGTATAGAGCCAGATTCCCAGCGCGCCGCCCACCGCCAGTACATTGCCGTCGGGGCTCCAGGCTGTGCTGCGAACCATCCCCGCGCCCAAAGTTAAGAGCAGCGAGTATGGCCCGGTCGAAGAGTCCTGGGCGCGGATCGGTTGAGGTGTAGCGGAAAAAGATAGGATCGCCAGAATTAGAAGAACGGATATATATTTCATAGGTGGAGGATTCCCTGCACTTAGCGCGCCCCGCCGATTGGCCCCTATCCCCCAGAAAGAGCATAAATATAAAGGGCGCGGCTTAACTCCGTACGCTACAAGCCGCGCCCCTACGCGTTATGTGTTACTGTGCGTAGATCGACACGGTAGCCGAGTCGCCGCGTACATCCCCCGCCCAGGGAACGACTTCCAGATTGTGGGTTCCGGTGCTGTCGGGAGAATAAGTGAAGGTTCCTGTCACGGACGAGGCGTTCTCGTTGATCGTATCGAGAACCTGACCAAAACGGCGCAGTTCAACCCGCGTGATGGTGCCCTGCGCGAAATTTGCCGCGAAGGTGATGGTCACTGGATCGCCCAGGTTGACCGCTGTACCATTGGCGGGAGATTGCACGACCGCGCTGGGCCGAAACAACGGTGTGGGTGCGGCAGTCGAACGCGGCACCGTCGGTTCCTGGCTCGTGGTGTTCGAGTCGCCCCCGCCGTTTGACAGCGCCATAATGAGCACAATTATCCCGATCAAGACCAGGACACCCGTCAGCACTGCCGCACCGATCCACAACGTCCGGCCCAGCATCGCCTGCTGGTCCTCCGGCGGATATTCATGATGGTATGCTTCCGGCGGCGTGTAAACAGGCGGCTGATCAAGGGCAGGATCGTGATACAGCGGCTGCGGTGGAGGCGTGTAGACAGGTGGCGGAGCCTGGATGGTGCGGGCAGGTGGAGGCGCTGCGGCGGCGGGCGCTGGGATCGTGGGCTGGATAGGCGGTTGAGCCGGACCCTGGCCCGTCGGCGGCACTGTCGGGCGCGAATCCTGCCCGACTCGATCCGGCAGGCGGATATCCGGAATAGAAGCCACGCTCGGCTTATTCTGTGCTGCTTTTCGCTCGGCAAACTGCGCCTCAAAATCAGTCTGCTCCGGCAGGCGGCGCGGCGAAGGCGCACTGAGCGCCACTTCGAGATCGCGGGCCAGATCGGTAGCCGAGGCATAACGATCTTCACGCCGTTTAGCGAGCGCTTTCGCCAAGATTGGCTCGACAGTGGCGGGCAGACTGGGGTTGATCGTGCGCGGCGCGGGCGGCGACATATCGAGGTGCTGGTACATCAGGCCGTGCGGCGTCTCCGCGTGGAAGGGAACCTGCCCCGCCAGCATCAGGTAGAGAATGACACCCAGCGCGTAAATATCGGTGCGCCCATCGACGGGTTCGGCCCGCCACTGTTCGGGAGCCATATAGGTCGGCGTGCCCATTACCGCCCCGGTGGAGGTGAGTCCTGTCGTTGGCCCGCCGGAGAGCAACTTAGCGATCCCAAAATCGGTCAGATAGGCGTTGCGGTCGTTGTCGAGCAGAATGTTGGTCGGCTTCAGATCGCGGTGGACGATCCCACGCATGTGAGCGTAATCGAGCGCGGAGGCCATCTGCTGCGCCAATTCGATAATACGCGCGTTGCTGATCTGCCCGGCCCTCAGTTCATCCGCGAGGCTGCCGCCTTCCATGAGTCGCATCACCAGATAGGTGAGGCCCTTCTGGTGTCCGAAATCGTAGACAGGCAAAATATGCGGGTGCTGCAGGCGGGCGATGATCTGCGCCTCTCGTTCGAAGCGCGCCATAAATTCGGCATCGATGGCCAGATCGGGCGAAATGATCTTGATCGCCACGTCGCGGTTCATGTTTTCCTGGTGCGCCCGAAAAACCGTCGCCATGCCGCCCTTGCCGATGATTTCCAGCAAGTGATACTGTCCGAGATAGGTATCTACCAGGTTGTTCATGGGGATCGTTATCCTTTCCGCCGTATCAGACCTATCCGCTATTTTAGCATAACGGCGGAAGGGCGCATGGGAGGGGTGGAAGTCACTGTTCTGGATCTAGTTCAAGGTCGTCCAACAGGAAGACTCGAACTTCTGTCACACGTTTGAGGTCCCGATCATTGGTCAAAAATGCATCACACCCTGCTGCCAATGCTGTGGCAACGTGCAAAGCATCGGGTGTGCGCAAATTGTATCGTGCGCGCAGGTCGGCAGCGCGCCCAGCAACAGTTGCATCAACTGGGATAAGCCTTATTCCGCGAGTAGATCGCAGCATCGCATTGTAGGCTGCTACCAAGGCAGCATCTTTTTCGCGCAGCGGCTTGGTGAGGCACTCTGTCAGCGTAATGGTGGATGTAACAACGTCAATCTTTTCATCGAGAACGTGCTGAAAGATGGCTCGCATCCTATCAACAAAACCCGCGCGCTTCTCGGTATAATAAATGAAAGGCGCGGTTTCAATCCCTAACACTTGTATACCTGAGAGCAGATCGCTGATCTTCAAGTATGGTTAATCCCATTCATGGCGCAGCCGTTTCACGTAGTCTTGAGGTATCTTCTTCATCAGCGAGATGGGCCGCAATTCCTTCAAATTCGAAAATACTGTGCAATTGTTCTTCGTTCTCGCGTTCGGTAAGCAGAATCCACAATAAAAGAGATTAGCTGTTTCCGCTGCTCAACGGTTAGTGCACGTACACCCTGCTTCATTTCTTCAAGTAGTCATTATGCTGTCCTCCACTAATTCCCCTCTTCCTATGATAGGCGTAAGTCCGGGCACACTGATCAATCTCGCTGTTTTTTCGCCGATTAGGTGTTAACCGTAATTTTAGCATAACGGCGGGGGAGTGCATTGGAGGAGAGAACGGCTGCCTTACCGTCCCAGGGCCACCAGCCGCCGCTGCCACATCTCGATCTCGATGCTCAGCAGTTCGTCAATCATCGCGTTTTCGCCCAGTCCGCGCCGCTTCATCTCCGGGATCGGCGCGTTCGGACCCCACAACCAGCCGCGGCTCTCGATGACCTCGCGGTAGACCGGGGTTGTTGTCTCGTCCAGCAGGCCCAATACACCCAACGCGCAGTAAAACCCATCCAGCCAGATTGTCCCGGCATTTTTCGCGTATTCGACAGACGTCATACAGCGGAACGGTTTGGCGCGCATCAATTCCAGGGCGCGGATGATGTGCTGCATCTGCTCGCAAGTCATGAATCTCCTCCCGTAGGAAAAGCAAGAGAAGAAAGTAAGAGAAATTGGGTTTCGGCAAAAAAACCGTCGTGTCTACGTATCAGTATATGCGCGTGATCAACCAGGGATGGAGCACAAGATGCATTCGGAGCAGGAAATCGACGGAGCCATCAAACAAATCTCCGGCGGCAAAGTGTTGGACGTAGCAACCGGGGGTGGATTCGCCATCCGCTGGATGCAGGAGACCCTGCGGGATTGGCAGGACTTCACCGGCATCGACATGAAGGATCAGCCCGCCAACACGGAGATTAAGTTTGACGGCGGCAGCGTGCGCTACCTCACCATGAACGCGCACCGGATGGATTTCCCCGATGCAGCTTTCGACACGGCAACGATCTGCTCCTCGATCCACCACATGGCCGAGCCGCATACCGTCCTGGGCGAGATGA
The DNA here is from genome assembly GCA_963753545.1 of uncultured Chloroflexia bacterium. GTDB lineage: Bacteria > Chloroflexota > Anaerolineae > Aggregatilineales > Aggregatilineaceae > CAVWCQ01. The sequence goes on along the minus strand of CAVWCQ010000008.1, from coordinate 128,033 downwards.
AACGGGTTCTCAAACCGGGCGGGCATCTGATCATCAGCGAGATGGTCTGCAACGATCTGAGCGAGCAGCAGTTAACTCATATGCTGCTGCATCACTGGTGGGCGGAGATCGACCGGGCGCTCGGCGTCGATCACGATCCGACTTATTCCCGCGATCAACTGGTCGCGATGATTAACGAATTGGGTTTGACCCAGGCGGCGTTCTACGATTTTGCCAGCCAGGAAGAGGATCCCCATGATCCGGAGCAGGCGGCCTACCTGCGAAGCCGGATCGACCTCTACCTGGACAGAGCCAAAGATCTGCCCGCATATGCGACATACCGGGCACGAGGCGAGGAACTCGCGCAGCGGCTCGACAAAGTCGGCTTTCGGAGTGCTACGACCTTGATCGTCATTGGGCAAAAGTAACGCCGCCTGGTTTTCTTCCAACTGCACCCTTGCCAGGCATGCTGGCGAGGGGAAAAAGGGCTATTATTTTTGCCTCTAACATAACTCCTTTCGCGAAGTTATAATGATGCTCGCAGCGAAGGAGTTCTTTTTCATGGAAAATTCAGTATCGTCATTGGTTCCACTCGATTATCATATGCACAGTAATGCGAGCTGCAACTCACGCGCGTCTATGGCGGAAATGTGCCGGAGCGCCATGAGCCGGGGTATTTATGAGGTCGCCTTCACTGAGCATTTTGACCTGAACCCCGCCGACTGGTGTACGCGGTATTATAAGCCGGAAGTCTATTTTGAACGGCTGGCAGCGGCCCGGCAGGAACTGGCTCCGCACGGCATGACGATCCGCGCCGGGCTGGAAGTGGGTGAAATTCACCGGTGGGGCGACGAAATCCGCCCCGTATTGGCGGCGTGGCCCTATGATGTGGTGTTGGGCAGCCTGCACTGGGTCGATGGCAACAGCGTATTTGACGCAGAATTTTTCCGGACCCATACTGAAGAAGAAACCATCAGGGCCTATTTTATCGAATTGGAGCGGATGGTGCGGGTTGGCGGGTTCGATGTGCTGTCTCATCCCGACGTGATCAAGCGCGTCGCCTACACAGTCTACGGTCACTTCGATATCGCCATGTGGGAAGATGTCGTGCGCCCGGTCTGGCAGGCGTGTATCGAGATGGGCATCGGCATTGAGATTAATTCGGCAGGGCTGCGCATTGAGGTGAACGAGATGCATCCCGCCATTGAAGCGCTGCGCTGGTACCGGGAGATGGGCGGCGAACTGCTGACTCTCGGCAGCGACGGACATCGCCCGGAACATGTGGGATATGGATTACCGTCGGTGGTTGAAATCGCGCGGCGGGCCGGGTTTGACCACGTGTGCAGCTATGAAAACCGTCAGGTGGTGCGCCAGATTGCGATCTAGAGTAATCCTCGCGCGCCTGGAGGAATAGCTATGTTTGAAGCGAGCTATATGCAGCATCATATCATTAGCGGCTATATCCAGGTCGTTTCCGATGGACATTATCTGCCTGCATTTTGGGCACATCCTGAGTTGGGCGGCCCCTTTCCGGGCTTAGTGCTGCTGCACGACTATACGGGCCTGACACCGCATATCCGCACCGAGGCGCGGCGCTTTGCTGAACTGGGCTATTATGTGATTGCGCCTGACCTGTTCAACCGACTTGCGCCCGAAACGCTGGAGAGCGCGCAGCCCATCCTGGATAAGCTGGGCGAGGCGGCGTTGTCCTTCGTTGGGGCAACGCTCCGAGCGCTGCTCAGCCACAACAAGTGCAACGGCAAAATCGGATTGATCGGCTGGGGTGTGGGCGCGCGGCTGGCCTTCCGGACCGCTGTGTTCCGTGACGATTTGCGGGCGCTCGTCCTTTTTTATGGCATGCCGTCCGACTTCATGCCTGCCGAAGTGCGCATGATGGCCTGTCCTATGCTGGCGCTGCTGGCCGAGCGCGATCCCGACATTCCGCCAGAAATGAGGGATAAACTGAGCCAAACTGTGCAACAGATAGGGAGTGGGCATGAGGTCGTGGTTTATCCCGATGTCGAGTGCGGCTTTTTTGATAAGTCGCGCCCGACCTTTCAGGCAGTGGCGGCACAAGATGCCTGGAGGCGATCCCTCGCCTTTTTGAACCACCATCTGGAAGTTGCCAAACCGAGCAAACCCGGCCAGTTCGATCCTGGAAAGGTCTACTAGCCGTTTCGGGAAAGTTTTGCAGTGAGGGTTTTATTGAGGAGGTCTGATCCATGAGAAATTGTATCCACTGCGGAGCGGTTAACCGCGAAGGGGTTGTATTCTGCGACAAATGCGGCGTGGCACTGGTCCCGGTACCCCTTTCCACACGTCAGATGGAACCCGGAAGCGGCGGAACACCCGGACACGCCGGAACCGATATGCTCAGCCCGGACGGAACCATCGTCCTGCATGTCAACGATGCAGAGGCACCTGTCGTCATCCAGGTTCGACAGGAAGTGATCCTGGGCCGGACGGTCACTCCGGCAGAGGGCGGCATCACTTACGTAAATCTTGCCCCCTTTGGAGCCGATGAAAGAGGTGTCTCACGGCAGCATGCCCGCCTGCTGCGTGAAGAACGCGCCCTCTATCTGCTCGACTTGAACAGCACGAACGGCACGCGGTTGAACGGCGAGATCGTCCCGGCAGGTGTCGAACGCCGTCTGCGCGATGGAGACGAAATTACTCTTGGACGGCTGTCGCTGACCCTATATTTCAAAGCATAACCATGCCTGCACGCATTCGACTGATTGCCTGTGTGGCACTGCTGGCGACATTGTCGTTAGCTGGCTGCGGGCTGGGGGGCGCAAACACCAACGATCCGGTGATCATGGTCGCTACCTCTGCCCCGCCCAACTCCGGATTCCAGACCTACCGCCATCCGTCGGGGGTATTTTCGCTGCGCGTCCCGCCCGACTGGATCGCGGAGGACCTGCCCGATAGCAACGGCGTTCGCGTGCAGTTCAGCGATCCTGAAGGGACACAGGCCATCACGCGGCTCAGCATTACCATTGTCAACACCGGGCAGCCGATGACTCCCGAAGCCTTTGCCCAGGCGGTCAATGCTTACCAGCCCCCGCCCGATCTCGCTAACTTCCAATGGACTGAACTGGAGCGCACGGATCAGGCCGATCTCAGCCGCCGCATTACAGGTGTCCGCACGTATCCCGCGCTGGGGCCGCGCAGCCTGAATATTTTTCTACAGCGCAACGGCTCATTCTTCAGCGCCCTGGAACTCGATATTACCGGGGCTGATCCGGCGATGATGGAAACGCTGCGCACCGTCATCAACACCTTCCGCGTCGATCCTAATGCTGAACTGACGATTGGCACCGTGCAGCAGGCAGCAGCAGGCGTCACTGCCTACAGCGGCATTATCACCTTTGACAGTTACCTGGCCTGGACCGAACGCGATGGCACGTTCCATATCAGCGGCGAAGCAGTCAATACGACGCTCAAACCGCTGGAAGCCGTCCAGCTTTCCGGGGTGCTTTTCGACAGCCAGGGCCGCCGCCTGAGCGAGCAGTCCGATATTCTGGCAGTAGATGTGCTGGGGCCGGGCCAGAGCGCACCCTTCGATCTGCGCTTCGAGGGTGGCAAACCAGCCAGCACCGTGCGTTATGAACTGCATGCTGCCGCGCGCCAGGCCGATTATGTGCGGCAAAGCTTCTATGGGCCGGAGAATTTTGCCGTCGCTAACGATCAGGCGCTTTATAACGAGCGCAGCAACCTTGTTATTCAGGGCGAACTGGCGAATATCGGGCCGCGTGCTGCCAGCGCGGTGAAGGTGGTCGCCGCCATCTGGGACGACCAGGGGCATATTGTCGCCTCAGACACGGTGTTTATCGCCAAATCGCAGCTTGTCCCGCAGGAAGCCGCCTCCTTTGAGGTCACATTTTATGCGCTGGGCGGTCCCGCCGTCCGCTATACGCTGATCGTCAGCGGATCAGTGGCGCAGTAGAGCAAGGAGAGGTCACCTGCCCGATCAATCACTCACCATTGAGCAGATTCTGACTCTACTTGCCGCAGCGCCGCCGCGCATCACCGCGCTGACCGCCGATCTGCTGCCCGCTCAATTGCATACCCGCCCCAATCAGGAGGAGTGGTCCGCCAATGAGGTCCTGGCCCATCTGCGCGCCTGTGCAGACATTTGGGGCAAGTACATGAGGATAATCCTCACCCAGGACAGGCCAACAATACGGGCTGTCAGTCCCAGAACCTGGATCCACAAAACGGACTACCTCGAACAGGAATTTCGGCCCTCACTGCACGCCTATGCCACGCAGCGTGCCGATCTATTGGCCCTATTGCAGCCGTTAGCACCCGAAGAATGGGCAAGGATCGCGATAGTTACAGGGGTAGGAAAGCCGCTCGAACGGACCGTGCAGAATTATGCCGAGCGGCTTGTCGTCCATGAACGGCCCCACCTGAAGCAGATTGAGCGCATCGTGCGGAACAAGTAATCATAGAAATCGTGGAGGGCGAGTTTGTTAACCCGCCCTATCAATTACAGCGCTCTAATTCGGATACCAGTAGTGCCCGCCTATTCCGCCACCTGTATTGCCCACGCAAGAACAATCGCCGTCGCAGGTGCACACACTATTGCAGGCGCAGTGCCCCTCGCAGGAACAGGATGCAGTATCACCCACGCAGGCGCACGTTGCCGTGCCCGCAACACAGTTGCAGATGCAGGTCGCGCCCTCCGGAATCTCGGATCCACAGGGCAGCGTAATCACCCCGCTGGAGAGCCAATCTGCAAGCCTTCAAAATCGCTCATATTAGCGGCGACATCGATCAAAGGGTTCACATAGACACCATCGGGCAGAGTCCACAGCTTGATACCGCCGAGGTTGTCGCCCGCGATCAGATATTTGCCATTCGGGGTAACGGCAACCGCACCGACAGGTGCATCATTCGCCAGGGTATTGAGCAGCTCCCCGTCGGGCATCGACCACAAGCGAATTGCATTGTTGGATTCGCCGGAAATAAGCAGTTTGTTATCGGGCGTGAAGGCCATTTTCAGGATGATGTCGTTGTACTGCATGCTTGCTCCCTCATTGAGGGTCGCCAACAGTCCGCCATCAGGCAGCGACCAGATTTTAATCGTGGAATCCAGCCCACCCGATGCCAGCAGTTTGCCGTCTGCACTGATCGCCAGGGCAAGCAGCAGTGCCTGATGCCCGGTCAGTGTATTGAGCAGCGCTCCATCGGGCAGCGACCAGACACAGACGGTCATATCCGCGCCAGCCGAGGCCAGCAGCGTGCCGTCCGCGCTCATCGCCAGAACAAATACCATATCCGTATGGCCGCCCGACAGGGTCTGAATGACGGTTCCATCCGGCAGGGACCACAGATTGATATCCGGCGTGATTCCCGCCGAGGCCAGCAGCGTACCATCGGCGCTCATCGCAACCGCAAAGGGCGTGGAATAAAGGGGATCGGTCAGAGTGTTTTGCAAAGTACCATCGGGAACGGACCAAAGCGTAATATCGGTGGTGGAGTTTGCCGAAGCCAGGAGTTTTGCTTCCGGCGAAAGAGCCAGCCCCGCAATCTGACCGCCGTTCTCGACCACTGTTTTCATCAACGCGCCATCGGGCAGCGACCAGAGTTTAATCGTTTGATCGATCCCTCCGGAGGCCAGCAAACCATCCTGGCTGGTAGCTAACGCCTGAACCGAGCCGTTATGAGCCAGCCCGTTCATAAAATTCTGGCGGCGAGCCGGGATTGCCGCCCGCGCCTGCCCGGTCGCACTGAGCACAGCCGCCGCGCCGCCCGCTACCCCGGCAGCTTTCATAAAGTCACGGCGGTTGAACTGCCAGCCCTTGCCTACCTGTTTCTGCACAGCAAAAACCTGCGGCTGATCGTCTGATGGTGACGGTGAAACGATATTGTTCTCAGAATCGGCCATGATCAATTGCTCCCCTATGTATGTCTCGGACGCGCAAAGTGGACTCTACCATTGATATGGGATTCGGGAAATAAATGGTCGGCAAGCCTGCGTGCGCAGCTAAGCCGCTCCCCTACCCACCCAGTGATTCGGAGAGTTCATCCAGGATCGATGTATTGAAATGACCGAGATAATCCCGCTGCGATTCGATAAAATCGGCCAGTTTTTCAAAGGGGATAAAACGGCATCGTTCCGCCAGAGAACGGCGGGCGAAGGTCGGGCGGTTGACCTCGGCACGCACTTTCTCTTTACGATCCGCACGGGAGCAGATGAACATGCCGATGCTGATGGCAGGGATGAGCGCCGTCAGGTCCGACATGCGCAGCAGCCCGGAATAAACGGTTGTCGTGTGCTCGACTTCAAAGGCATGGGCCGGGCTGCCTTCGGAGAGCCAGATCACATCGATGTTGCGCACAATGCGCAGCACGGATTCGCTGAAGGGCATGCGGCGGCAGATCGGGCAGCGACAGTTCGCCCAGCCGCGTGCCATGAAACTCCCGCCCCTGGTCGGCTTTGGGAATCCAGACCTGGAAATGCAGCGCCTGCCCCAATTGGGCGAGATAAAACTGCATCTGCGTATGAGGAGAGCCTTCGGTTTCATCGGCGGCGGGCGGCGGCTCGGAGCGAATCACCTCTTCCAGCACAGCGGCCTGATCCATCGCTTGCTGGGCCTGAAGCACGCGGAGCGCGTTTGTCGCGTTGAAGTTTTCCCAGGCGGGCGATTGGTCGATCAGGTCCATCAGCAGGCGGCATGGCACATCATCGAGCGGCATCGCCCCCAGGACAAGCGCCACGCCGTAAGCCGTGCTGTGATGGCGGTGCAGCACCTTACGGACGTCGCGATCATTCAGTGAAAATCGATGGGCAGGGGCAATGATCTTATCGAGACGCAACGGGACGCGGTAGGGGTAGAGTTCGCCGGGCCAGATCGGTTCCGTGTCGTAATAAGCCTCCCCGGTGATAGAGAAGCGCGCGGCCAATGCTCGCTCGACATAGACGATCATCTGATCGCCAGGCAGCCAACGCGTGAGCTTGTTGGTTTTTGAACCCCACACGCCGTCGAGTACGCTGATCAGCAGATTCTCTTCACTCGATAATTGCAGATAACAGGCCACGCAGGTCACTCCAAAAGACAGGATGCCACGCCCCTACAGAAATTCTGTGCGCTCTGTGCCGATTATACGGCGAACCTAACAAAAGAATGAACCGGAAGGCGGGCTTCTGTGTGTTTATATCAGTAAAAGTTTATTCTGGTCCTTGCAGACAATCCGAGGTAGGGTTATTCTCCGTCGCTCTGCAGGACTCAAGGAGATGATATGGCTGTTGCGGAGGGCGCTGAGCCCCTTTCGCTGAAGGATCCTATCAAAGGGACAAGCCCCTGGGTGGATGCCTGGAAATTGTTCCGGCGGAACAAAGCAGCAGTCGTTGCTTTGGTGGTCATTATTTTAATCTTTTTCACGGCTGCCACAGCTAAATTGTGGACGAAGGCAGGCTTGTTGGATGGGCGCACCGGAATTGCGGCCCGGCATACTGTCAATCCAACCAACGTCGCCAGCGTAAACTCGTTCCCCGATCCGCTGACCTGCGCGCGAGATCACCAGGACCGCAACCCCTACTGGTGCGGCTGGCTGGACAACTCGGCACTGAGAAATGTACAAAATGAGTACTGTTTCCGGCCCGAACCCTCGGCAAGCGGTCGGCAGTGGTGCTACCTGTTGGGTGGTGACAGCCAGGGCAAGGACTGGCTGACCCAGACCATCTACGGCGCGCAGGTGTCGATGACGGTGGGTGTCGTTGGTTCCTTTATGAGTCTGGTGGTTGGTCTCATCTATGGTGTCGTCTCCGGCTATTACGGGGGCCGGGTTGACAATATCATGATGCGTTTCGTTGACTTTATGTACGGCATTCCCGATCTCGTGCTGATTATCCTCATGCAGGTCTTCTTCACGGAGATCGCCCGCACCTACCAGGACAGCGGCAAGCGCGGTTTTGTCGGTTTTGTCCTCGGTTTGAACAAAGACATGGGCGGCCTGCTCTTCCTGTTTATCGCCATTGGGATGTTAAGCTGGATCGGCATGGCACGGCTGGCGCGCGGGCAGGTGCTGTCGTACCGCGAGAAAGAATTTGTCGAGGCGGCCCGTGCCGTTGGCGCGAATGATCGCCGCATTATCTTTGTCCACCTGCTGCCGAACGTGATGGGACCACTGATTGTCTCGCAGACGCTGGCAATTCCCGGCTATATCTTCACCGAGGCGTTTCTCAGTTTCATCGGGTTGGGCGTCCAGCCGGGTACGCCAAGCTGGGGGCAGATGATCAGCCTGGTCCGCGCGGATGGCGGATTCATGTCTAACCGTCACATTTTGCTGGTTCCCAGCGCAGCGCTGGTGATCACCACATTAGCGTTTAATTTTCTGGGCGATGGCCTGCGCGATGCGCTTGATCCGCGACTGCGTGGCACGTAGCCGTTCGTTTGAGGAGAAGACTATGGATACTTCTGAAAGAACTGTTCGGTCGCCCTTCCAGCGGCTGCTGCACACGCCGAAACAGATCGCGGGCACGCTGATCGGGCTGCTGGGTGGAACAAGCATGCTCCGGTTTCTGTTCCGGCGGCTGCTGGCGGCGCTGCCTGTGCTGTTCGCCATCCTGCTGGTGACGTTCACCCTGTCACACCTGCTGCCCGGGGGGCCGTTCAATGCGGTCGGCCAGCGGCGCATGCCGGATTACATGGTCGAGCAGTTGAACGAAAAGTTCGGGCTGACCAAGCCGCTGCTGATCAACACCTGGGCCGATGGTGACTGTCCGGAGAGCCTGGACCGGATGGCCGCAGCGGGCTGCTACAAGGAATACGACCGCGACCTGACGCTGCCCCCGGAAAAGCGGCTGATCACAGAGAAGCCGCAGCCGTGGACGATCATCCCCATCACCCGCCAGGAACGGGAAACGCTGGGCGGGACGCAAACGACGGTTGAGCAGCGGGCCACGAAGGTAACGCGCATTGACCTGCTCAATTCGCAGTTCTTCAACTACCTGTGGGATGTGGCCCACCTGGACTTCGGGCCGTCGCTCAACAAGGCGCTGCGTGACCAGAACGTGCAGGTCGGGGAGGAGATCACCCGCCGTCTGCCCGTCTCGATGCAGGTGGGAGCGTTCGCGGTACTGCTCGGCTTCACGCTGGGTATCCCGCTGGGGGTGCTGGCGGCCGTCTACCACAACAGCGCGGTGGACTATGTCGCCATGTTCTTCGCCGTGCTCGGCCAGTCGACGCCGTCCATCGTGCTGGCTCCGATCCTGATCATCATCTTCGCCGTGGAGTTAGGCTGGGTGCCGGTCATCGACCAGAGAAATGTGTGGCAGCATGGGCCGGAGTTGTCGGTCTACTACCTGCAAATCCTGGCGCTGCCGGTCATCACGCTCGGTGTCGGCATGAGCGCTGGTATCGCCCGCCTGACCCGGGCCAGCCTGCTCCAGGTCCTGCATGAAGACTACGTCCGCACCGCGCGGGCCAAGGGTCTGCGCGAACGGGTTGTCATCTACGTCCACGCCCTGAAGAATGCCCTCATCCCGGTGGCGACCATCGTCGGCCCGCTGCTGGCTGGCGTGCTGACCGGAACCTTCGTCGTGGAACTGATCTTCACCATTCCCGGCCTGGGCAAGGTCTTCGTCGACAGTGTCTCCGCCCGCGACTACACCATGATCATGGGCGTCTCGCTGCTCTACTCGACCTTCCTCATCTTCGGCAACATCCTGGTCGACATCATGTACACCTGGCTCGACCCGCGCATTCGCTTCGATTAGACTTCCCAGGGGCGCTGCGGCTTAGCGGCTTAGCTTCACACGCGGCACGCAAGCAGCGCCCCTCACCCTTCATGTGATGCTGTAGAACCCGTTTCGTTCCCACTAACAAACTTTTCGAAAAAATTAGTTGATCACTTCGCCGCCGTGAGGAGTCTTCTACCCCCCCCTTTTCGGTTTCACGACTAACCGTTTCCTAACCCTACACCAGCTTTTGTTTTTGGCGCTTTTGGGCGGATCGTATTATCGACCTATCCTACAACCACCAAGACATCACAGGCGCTTACTCTCAGGATACACCCAAACTGCCCCGCAAAATACTCCTTTAAAGGTGAACTTTAAGTACTATTTTGAAGATGTTGGTGAGAAAAATTGCGTAACCCGCCCCTACTCTTTCACATCCAGGGTGCGCGCGAGGCTGCGGCTGATCAGATCCCGGTAGCGGAGGGTGCGGTAAATATAGAGATAGGCAAAGAAGAAAAAGGCCATCAGCACGTCCAGGAAGGCGGTGGTCGATCCCTGGCTGATCGCATACACGCCAAACACCACACACAGCCCGAATATGATCAGAAAGAACAGTAATTCGGGAGCCAGCCGCCGGAACTGCCCGCTGATCGTGCCGTCCTGAACACTCCCCGTCACTTTCACGCCGATGTGCCCCAGAGAATCGATCCACGATCCTGAATTGATAACGGCCCACCCCGATCTGCCCGTTCTGAACTGAATAGAGGCGCGTCCATTTGTCCTGCGGATCGAGATGCAAGCGGGTTGCCAGACGCGGCAGGATTTCGGCATCGGTTAACGTGGTTTGTATGGTGAACTGGTGCAGCATATGTGACCCTTCATGAGGCGAGGCAGCTATAATCGTGACGGTGAAGTATACCCACTAGGAGAGCCTATGAACACTCGCCGCTGGTGGCTGAAAACCCAGGCGATCAACCTGGGGATCGCCCTGCTCGTCTTCGGCGCGATCCAACTTATCCCCGTTGGGCACGATGCCCCGCCGACGCGCTCCGAGCCGATCTGGGATTCGCCGCAGACACACGATCTCGTCCAGCAAGCCTGCTACGACTGCCACAGCTACCAAACGGAGTGGCCCTGGTACGCCAAAATCGCGCCGATCTCCTGGATCACATGGTACGACGTGACCGAGGGCCGCGAGGATATGAACTTCTCCAACTGGCAGCATACGCTTCGACTCTGATCCGCTGCCGGAGGAAGAAACGACCCGCAAGCCGCTGTCCGAGCGCATCCAGCATGAGATCGAGACGGACCAGATGCCGCCGCGCACCTACAGGCTCATGCACCCTGAAGCGCGCCTCTCCGACGCGGAAAAAAGCGCGCTGATCGAAGGCTTGCAGCGCACCATCGAATTGAGCCGGGAGGCACAATGATGTTTATCTTTGATGGCCGACCGTCGGACTCACCCTTTGTCGAAACAATCTGGCGTACACAGAGTGAGGGTGGAGGCTCGTTTATCTCACTCGCCGCAACTCATTGGGAAATGGTCGTGACTCAACAATATGGTCAAGTGACCTTGACCGTTCGTGGGCCAGAAACAAAAGCCTCCCCAGCCCCTATCCCCGAGGATGCGGAATTTTTTGGCATCATATTCAAACTAGGAACATTCATGCCCACTCTGCCAGCCAGTGCCCTTGTTAATGGGAGCATCAATCTGCCAGAGGCGGGAAGTCACTCCTTCTGGCTGCACGGCTCAGCGTGGTCTTTTCCCAACTTCGACAATGCCGACACCTTTGTCGATAGACTGGTGCGCCAGGGGCTGTTAGTCCACGACCCTCTCGTGCAGGCCGCATTACAGGGACAAAGGATAGACTTATCCGTGCGTTCTGTTCAGCGCCGTTTCCTGCGAGCAACCGGGTTAACGCATGGAGCAATCAGCCAGATTCAACGCGCTCACCACGCAATGGACCTGCTGCAGCAGGGGCTATCCATCAGCGATACGGTAGAGTTGGCTGGTTATGCGGACCAGCCGCACCTGACCCGCTCACTCAAACGATTTATCGGACAAACACCTGCCCGGCTTATCCCGGTAAGCACATCGAGATAAATGTCGTTTTTGTTCAAGACAGTTCCCTTTTGTTTGTTTAAAATAGAACCATTGACCGCAAACGACAAAAGGAAACGTGAGCGATGAGAAAAATAGTGGTCACAGAATTTTTGTCCCTCGATGGTGTAATGGAAAATCCTGCCTGGACATTCAAATACTGGAATGATGAGATCGCCAAGTTTAAGGGCGAAGAAACGTCGGCCAGCGATGCCCTGCTCCTGGGACGTGTGACCTATGAAGGTTTTGCCGCCGCATGGCCGGAGAGCAAGGATGCAGGAGCGTCTTACTTTAACAACGTGCGCAAATATGTCGTGTCAAAGACCCTGGCCAGGGCAGAGTGGAACAACTCAACGCTGATTAAAGGCAATATCATAGAGGAAATTACCAAACTCAAGCAGCAGGACGGTCACGACATTACGGTACACGGCAGCGCGACGCTGGTACAAACGCTCATGCAGCACGAACTTGTGGATTGCTACCGGTTTCTGATCTACCCGTTGGTCGTGGGCAAAGGCAAGCGCCTGTTTAAAGAGGATACCACCGCGACTTTGAAACTTGTAAAAGCGCAGCAGTTCAGCTCAGGCGTTGCCGCGCTCATCTATGAACCGGATCGTTAATCATCAATCAGCGCCATACGAATAAAAAAAGGGCGCGACTTAGCTCTGCAAGCTGCGCCCTTTCACGATCCTCATAAACCTAACGCGGAAGGCCGATCATGGCAAAATCCACGGGATAAACCGCCGCAGTTTGCGCGCGACCAGCAGTGCCGGAAACAACACCGGGTCAATCTGGGTCAGCATCGGGCGGCTGAACCACCCGCGATCCACCAGCACCGACTGCGGCGCGGCAAAGCGTAACAGCCCTTCCGGCCCGTTGCGGCGTCCAATCCCACTGTCGCGGCGTCCACCTGTGGGCAGCGACGGCGTCCCGATGGCATACTGTACGCGGTTGACGCTCACATCACCCGAGATAATCTGCCGGGCGACGGCCTCCCCGCGTTTGATATCCTTGCTGAAAACCGACGCGGACAGCCCATAGGCACTGTCGTTCGCCAGCCGGATCGCTTCGCCGGTACTGCTGACCCGCATCACCGGCATCAGTGGGCCAAACGTTTCGTCGCGCATCACGTCCATGCTGTGATTCACATCGACCAGCACGGTAGGCTCGAAGAACAGCGGGCCGAGATCCGGGCGGCGCTTGCCCCCAAACACCACGCGCGCCCCTTTGGCGACCGCATCCGCGATCTGATCCTCACAGCGGCGGACTTCGCGCTCGTTGGTCAAACTGCCCATGTGCACGCCTAAACCGTCCCCAGCCCCGATCTTCATCTGCCCGGCGTAGTGGCACAGCCGATCCACGAAACGATCATAAACGCGGGCCAAAACATAGACGCGCTCGGTGCTGATGCAGACCTGCCCCGCGTTTTCCAGCGCGCCGCAGATCACAGAAGTCGCTGCGAGATCGACGTCCACATCATCAAGGACAATCAGCGGGTCTTTGCCGCCCAGTTCCAGGCTGTAGGGGATCAGGCGCTCGGCGGCTCGTTTGGCGACGGCGCGCCCGGTGGCCGTGCTGCCTGTCACCGATACATAATCGACCACATCAACGAGGGCCGCTCCGGTTGACCCATCCCCGGTGATCACCTGAAGCGCATCCTGAGGGATGCCGATCTCATGGGCGATCTCGACGGCGCGCAGCGGCGTAAACGGCGTGATCTCGCTGGGTTTGATTACAACCGTATTGCCGACGACCAGCGCCGCCGCCGCGTCCATCAGGCACAGCAGATAGGGGTAATTCCAGGGGGTGATAAATCCGACCACGCCGTAGGGGTTGTAATACACCCTGGCGGATTGCAGGATCGGAAACAGGGTGCGGCGGGCCTTTGGCTTCAGGATTTGGGGCGCGTGGCGAGCGTAATAATTCAACACGTTGTCGAAGACGATCATTTCCAGCATGGCTCCGGCTTCGTTTTTGCCCGTCTCGCGCCGGATGATGCGGACCATATCGGCCTGTTCGCGCCACAAGGCTTCGGCCCACAGCCGCAGATAACGCGCCCGCCCGTGGATGCCTCGCGCCTCCCATCCCGGCCCAGCCGCCCGCGCCCGCTCCACCGCCAGGCGAACCTCATCCGACGTGTTACGCCGTACCGATCCGAACACATCGCCTGTCAGGGGATTTTTGACCTGGATTTCGCCCGCTTCCATACCTTCTCCTTGACTGACTTATCTTAAATATTAAAAAGTCTTAAGATTCCACCATAAACCCCCAATTTGTCTCTATACTATAAGAAACTGGGGTAAGGAATCTTTATGACCTACGAAGAATTGCTTAAACAAGCCCAACTCGCTCCTGATAAGGCCGACTACCTCACCTTACGAATGGCCTACACTCGTTCACAGGACTACGCCCCCTACACCAGAGACCTGGAAGCGGTCGAACACCTGGGGCAAACACTCCGCCTGGACAAACTAGACGCGGCGATGGAAGCGATTCAGCAGCTTCTGGACATCTGGTACCTGGATATTGAGGCGCACATGGCTGCCGATTATGTCTATGTGCGGCGGCAGAGCAATGAACGATCTGCCTATCACCGCGCGTTTGCCAAAGGCCTTATCAATTCAATCCTGGCCTCAGGAAATGGGCAAAGTTTTGAAACCGCTTATATTGTAACCGACATTCGGGAAGAATATGTGGTTCTGCGCGTGCTTGGCCTGCGGCAACACAAACAATCGCTGCGCCAATGGGGAAACAGTTGGTTTGACGTGTTCGATACGCAGTCTGCAAACAGCAGCGCGAACGTCCAGATCTACTTCAATGTTGATTTGCCGCAGCAGTGGCTGAAACACGATGCACCCCGACTAAGGGCCATTTCCCTCGGAACGCCTCTTTTTATTCTCCCGGCAAAGGATTAGGCTGTTCTTTTTGTTCGGGGACTTCTCCCTGAGATGGATGCTGCCCATCCACTGGTTTGAGCGGAGCCGTGCGCCCGGTGGGAGCAAACGCGCGCGGAGTTGGAGCCAGCACGGGGCCAACCAGCGGGCGCGGAGCAACCATATATTCGGCAAACCCATTGGGGGACGAAGCTTTTATATCGTGCGGGGTAGGTGCCAATACGGGGCCGGATAGAATGGGACTGGAAATCCCGTCCTGCGCCTCAGAGAACAAAACCGCTGGCCCATCGCCCGTCAGTTCTGCCGCCGCGGGCCGCTCAGGGGGAGCAGCAGGGGACAGCACCGCAGGCAGCAGGGCCGCCAGCGCCTGTTCACCGGAGAGCATATTGTTTTGCAGGACCAGACGTGAGCCGTTGATCTTCAGCAGGCTGCCCAGCACGTGTACCTGAACGGTTGAGGTTTGCTGGGCGGCATCCTTCCAACTGCTCACCAGATTGGTGAGGCTGGTGTAGCGGCCCTGGCTGGGGGGCTTAAATACCGCTCTCACCCAGACAGCAGGTTGAGCGGCGCGGCTGTTTTCAATCGATAAGCAGATAGGCGTACCTGCCGTTCCGGCAAGCTGCGCCACAATCATCAGGCTCTCGTAAAAGGTTTCGGGATGCACATGCAGCGCATGGTTAAACGTCAGGGTCAGAGGAATTTCCTCGCGCAGACTTGCCACCAGCCACGCGGGGAGGGCATCAGACGTCACGTAGCGCCGGGCATAATCGGGAATGGTGCTGCCGCTCTGCACATGAATCAGCGCGCTCCACGCTTTGATCAGATTTAAAGCCCCTTCCAGGCTCTGCTCGACTGCCGCCAACTGCTCGCGGACTGCCGGTTCGCTCCCCTCGTGGCGAGCTATGGCAATCCGCCCCAGGGCAATATTCAGCGGCGTTGCCAGCCTCCGGTAAAGATGAGTTTTAACGAAGTTCAGGCTCGCCCAATGCAGAGTCTGATAGGTGGTCATGCCGTCCCCTCTGGGGGAGTGGGTTTCCCCAGATCACGGGCAGCGGTGTCTGGCGGACCCACCTTTCGCGCGGCGGCATCCGGTTCTTCGGCAGCTTCTGTTTCCCGTTCGGCTGGACTATCCAGAATCTTCGGGAGCTGAGGGCTGGGCAGCTTCACGCTGATAATCACCGTATCGTGATCGGGGTCTTTGGGCGCAGCGGGCTTAGGCACTTCTGGCCTTACCGCGTTCAATTCGCTCAAAGGGACAACAACCGTTGCTTTGCTGACCCGCGTATCGTCAAGGTGGGTGGTATCTTCCGGCTCGACCGGGCCTGTCTTGCCCTCACCGCCCGCCGGTTCTGTGCTTGCCGAATCGGAAGGTGGAATCGGAGCGGGGACGCCAATGGACGGCCAGGGGCGTATCTCCGACAGGCGCGGCGGCTTAGGCGCTGGGCCTGCCATCGGAACCAGATTGGTCAGAATCGGCGTCGCTTCCTTGTCGACAATCACCGGGGTCGTTGACTTGTCGACGATAGCCGGTTCGTCTTCGAAAACAGGCGTATTGCCGCCGTCTTTCAATTGGACGGGGGTACCCGTAGGCGTGCTCACCGGAGCCGCCGCAGGGGAAACCCGTATCTTACCTGCTTCACGGACGAAAAACACCAGTTCGCCCTGGTTTTTGACGCTGTTCAGCACCAGTTCATAGCCGTTGAGCCGCACAAAGTCGCGCGCGGTCAGCAGTTCAAAAGCCGTATCCTGCGAACGCCAGTGATCTTTAAAAGTGGCCAGCAGCGCATCCAGGTTTTCGGGCAGATCACCCCTGCGGCTGAATTTGACCCGGAACCAGACCCCTGCCTGCAAAGGTTCTACATCCAACCGGACATTCGCGCCCTGGGTAAAAGCCGCCGAATAGAGCAGCAGCAGCGCCTCCTGGATCGTTTCCTGGTTAGCTTGCAGGAGTGGGTTGGATTCGATGATGGGTACGGGGCTGAGTTGAAGCTGGCTTGCCAACCAGCCGAGCAGGGCATTAACACGGAAGGGGCGCACGGCCCGTTCGGGGATCGTTTCGCCCATCTTGTAACGGATCAGATAGGACCATGCCATATACAGGTTGAGCACGCCGCTGACTTTCGTTGTCGCGCGCCCTTTCCAAAAGCCCGGCGGTTTATCCTGGGCTTCGGGCATGTCGCTCAAGGCAATGGCCGACAGGGCTGCGTTCAGCGAATCGGCGATGCGGTTGTACAGCAGAAACTGCAAATCGGACAGGGCTGCCCAGTCGGGTTCACGCATATCATTCCCTCCCCATTCAGGAGGCTCCAAAGTTTATTACTTCATTTTGAGGGCAGATGCCCTTTAGAGTCAAGCACCTTAAGAACCACAAATGCGGAGCAGCAGGTCTCCGCATCTGGTCCGAGTCCGTTGCTACCCGGAACCATTTTCCTTTGAACCAGCCCGCTAGACGACCTCAATCATCACATCGCTGATGATCGTCCGATCTGGGCGCGCCTGATAGCGCCGGATATCGTCGATGGCCTGCCGGAACAACCGCAGCAGTTCGTCGTCAGACCCCTTAAAGCGGCGCAGGGTTTGCATCGAACACATGACACAGCCCCGCATGGCACGATAGCTGTCCGTCTCGCATGGCATACAGCCGTTGATGCGGACCATGACCAGCATAAAAGCAAGCACTTCTTCGTGCGATTCCGGCAAGGTCGCGATGTGATCGACCAGATCACGCCAGACGATATCGCGTGCCTCGCGCAGTTGAGCAATCGCATAATGAGGGAACATCAGCTCGTTTTTTGTATACATCCCACCCTACCCTTCGTTGTCTCGCTCTCCGACCCGTCACTATCCAACCCTATTTTATCGAGAACGTTACACAAAACCATTATGGGCCAACCACAATTCCTATCATAGCCTACTCCGGTCCTGAATTGGGTTATAAAAAGGTTTGTGTCTAATAAAAATACACAAAGGCAAAGAGAGCACTTAGAGGAAAATGTTTTCTGCAGTGGTGAAGAATTGGCCAGTATGATGCGCCAGTGGAAAAAGGCCCCTTCGCGTGAAAACGAAGGGGCCGTGTCCCCGAAACCAGAGGCTCACTGCTTCAGCTTTGGGTAGCTGCTCTAATGAATAATGGTATCGGCTTCGCTGAGCAGATCATTCGAGACGTTGAGTCCTAGCGCATCAGCAGCTTTGAGATTGACCGTCAAAAACTGTTCGGCGGTTTCAATCGGCAGGTCGCCAGCTTTGGCGTTCCCTTTCAAAATTTGATCGGCCAGTCGGGCCGCCTGTTGGCCAGTGGCGACGTTATCAGAGAAGTAACCGAAGAGCGCGCCCGCCTCGACTTGAGGGGGCGTGTTCGCCAAGATCGCTAGCTGGTGCTCATTGGCATAGGCCAGGATCGCATCCCAGCTTTCCGGCTGTTGGACTGTCAGGTCGGGAAACATAATGATGGCGTCAAACGGTGGTTCTTGATAGCCATCCAGCGCGGCAATGACATCCTGCGGCGTGGCAACCTGGGTTTCGATCAGTTCGGTGCCCAGGGCCGGAGCGACGCGCGCCAGTTCGTCTCGAATGATGGTGCTGGTCGGGTAGATCGGGTTATAAGGAACCCAGATGCGTGTCGCTGTAGAGTTGAGCTTCAGAAGGAACTCAATACGCTTGCCAATAAACACATCCAGCGGGTTGAGAACCCCAGTCAGGTTGCCGCCAGGGTGAGCTATATCATCGACCACATTGGTTTTGGTGGGTGCGACGACAAAGGTAAAGATCACTGGTATGTTAGTGCCTTCTGTAGCGGCACGTGCCGCCAGTGCCGCATTGTTCGTTGTGGAGAAGATCAGATCAACTTTATCTGCGACAAACTTCTCGCTGATCTGCGTCATTTTTTCGGCATTACCGCCCGACGCCTGGAAATCGTAGGTAATATTCTGGCCTTCGATATAACCATATTCCGCCATCTTTGCTTTGAAGCCGTCAATGGTTGTATTAAAGATGTCTGACCCAGATAGGAGACCAATATGGTAGACTTTTTCTTCTTGCTTGTCTTTATCGTTGGAGCTACACGCTGACAGTGAGAATAATATAGAGATGAGCAGCAGCAGGCTGATCAAACGATAAGTCCGTTGAGAGAATATGTGCATTGTTCCTCCAGTACCTTTTTAGCGGACTACAATAAGAAACTGCTGATATCAATCAAAATACCAAACCTGTTCACCATTGATCACGGCGGCAATCTGTTTCGGAAACAGGACAAAATCAATCGGTTTGCTAATAAACCCGGAAAAACCCTTCGATTTCGCGTGGGGCACCGCAAAAGACACTTCAGCCGCTGAAACCGCTATAATCGGAACCTTAGCGATTTGGGGTAAACTCCGAAGCTCATCGAAAACGTCGAACCCACTGCGCTGATTGGGCAACATGAGATCAAGAATGATCAAATCAATCGGCATTGACATCAGCACACGCTGACTTTCGCCTTTCGCCCACCAATCCACAAGCACTTTCGCGCCATGTTTATCTAGAAGCTTGAGGATTACATGAATATTGTCAGGATTGTCCTCAATGATGTAAACGCGTTTGCCATTTAGATTCCATACTTTTCCCCCTCGCCAAACTTATAACGTCGTAAAACTGGTTTTGATAAGTCCGTCTTTAAGGAAGCTCCCAAACTGGTTTTCCCGCAAGAATAGACTTGAGTTGTTCAGGGAAACGTTTCGGGTCTAACGGTTTCCCTAAAAAACTATGAAATCCTGCCTGGCGAGCCGTATTGATTTCGGCAGTATGGACAGTACAGGCCACAACGGGAGCGGCGATTTCTACTTCGTTTTGAAGAATTTCTAACACCTCGTATCCATTCAGGTGCGGCATTTCCAGATCCAAAAAAATGACCGTTACATCGTTCAGTTCATTAACAATATCTTGCAATACTGCTGGATCCTGAATGGTGGTAGAGGCTATATTTTGTGCGGACAACAATCGAGTTAACACTTCGGCATTGTAGCCGTTGTCATCAATGATTAGTGCATGTTGTGTGTTCATATTTCCCCTAAATTGTAAGAATCCTAAGCGATGTGCCAGACCTTTTCGCCTTTCAAAATCCGGCGGATGAATTCATGGAAAAATGTCTGATCAATCGGTTTAGAAAGCGCTCCATCGAAACCATTTTGCTGTAACAGAACGATTTCCTCATTCATAACGCTGGCCGTGATTGCAATAACGGGTGTATAGCAGTAGGCTGCACAGCCACGAATAATACTTAATACCTCAAACCCATCATATGGTTTCATATGAATATCCAGGAAAATGATGTCTGGTTGAGGTGATAAACTCTCCAGTCGCGCTTGAAAATTTGAACTGTCCTCAAAAATAGTGAGGTGTTCAAATCTTAATCCGCGTTTGACAAACATTTCCATCACCTGACGGCTTAACGGATCGTCTTCTACATAAAGGAGGACCGGTGTATCTGACATGGGATACCTTTACAATGCAATGACCATTCTAGTTAATTCTTCAGAATGTATGGGAAGGCTGACATAAAATTCGGATCCCTTCCCTACCGTACTTTCCACCCACAATTGCCCACCGTGGGCGGCTACCAGTCTCCTCGAAATGGGCAGGCCCAGCCCGGTCCCGCCTTGAGCAAGACCGCTAGTGCCTTGACGAAATGTCTCAAAAATCAACTCTTGGTCCGCCGCCGCAATTCCAGGTCCAGAGTCTTCCACAGCAAACACGATTTCGTGATCGCGCTGAGATAGACGCAGCCTTACATGACCTTTTTCGGTAAATTTGCAGGCATTCGAAACAAGATTGAGCATAATCTGGCGAATGCGACGCTTGTCTCCAACGATTAATGGAATGGACTCATCTGCTTCAATGACCAATTCGATTGGTTTGCCGCCAAGGAGACTTCTGGCCGTATCCGATACCATGTCGAATTCCTGGCGCAGATTCACATTCTCTTCCACGAAAAGTTTGAAGGCACCGGCTTCGATTTTGGAGATATCCAGCACATCATTAATCAAGGCCAGGAGATGCTTGCCACTGGAAGCGATTTTTTCAGTCAGTTCGCGCTGTTCTTCGTTAACAGATCCTACCATTCCCGATGAGATAAACTGAGAGAAATTCAAAATCGCATTGAGTGGTGTTCGCAATTCGTGAGACATCGTAGCCAAAAACTGTGATTTAACCTTGTTCGCTTGTTCGGCTTCTTCACGGGCACTTTGAGCCTGGGCAAACAGTTCAGCGTTTCGTATGGCAATCGCTACTTGTTCTGCGAGCGACTGCAAAACGCGTATGTCGTCGGGGCCGAAACGGTTTATCTGTTGGGATTGAATGTCGAAAACACCAAGCAATCGATCCCCCAGCACGATCGGAAGCACCAGTTCAGACTGGGTAAGTGGCAGCGCTGGAAGGAACAAAAAATCGTTTTCCTGAGAAACATCGTTGACAACCACGATCTGCCGGGTGCGAGTTGCCCGAGCAATCAAACTTGGTGTGGCATCAATGGAAACGTCACCAATCGTTTCTTTGCTGATCATTTGTCCTGTCGAAGCAGATCCCGCCGCCATCGAAAGCAGGTTCGTTTCTTCATGCCACCGGAATATATGGCAGGCATACAATTCAAAACTGCGGGCAGTAAGTGTGGTTACTTCCTGCAACAGATCATCAATTTCAAGTACGGTGGTAATTTGCTTTGATACGCTTGCCGCCGTTTGCAGGTCGCGAGTTCGTGCAGCGACGCGCTCTTCAAGTCCGGCTAATGTTTGCCTTAACTGATCGGTCATGCTGTCGAATGCTTTTGCTAACCGCCCGATTTCATCGCGGCGTTTCTGCATACCGATTCGGCGAGACAAATCACCGCCCTCAATGGCCTGTGCCGTATCAGACAGGCGCTGAATGGGTCGAACAATTTGCCGCACCGCAAAGAGGCCGATCATAATCGTAAGGGTAATCACGCTCAACAAAGCAACCGCAATGGTGTTCCGCAGATCATAGGCCGCTTTGAGTGCTACGGATCGAGTTTGCTCCGCAACTACATAGAACTTTTGTTGACCAAAGTTGAGGGATGTAAAGGCCAGAATGACTTCGTTGCCGTTTGAGCCTGTATAGGGACCGTCTTTTTGGGGTATTGTAAACTGGGTTTGCTTCAGCACCACCGAAGGGTTCTGTTCAGCAACCACACGGTTTTGTTGGTCTACGACAAAAACATTTTCTCCCTCACGCAGAGTACTCGCCCCAAGCAAGTCCCAGATTGGTTTAAATCGAAACTCGGCGACAAGTACATAATCTACAGTATCAGTCGAAAGATTAATTAATGGCAGCGCCATTGTCATGAGTGGCTCACCAGTCGGCTGATCGATTTCTACAGGGCTGAAATACGTCTCTCGGTTGGTCGAAGGAATGATAAACTCATTCATACTTGACCGGTTCACGAGTTCCGATTCAAAAAACACTTTACTCCGCGAGAGACGTATCACTTCTTGTCCCTGACGATCAAGCAGCGTTAATCCGCTATAGTCACGCTGATAGGCGAGGATCTGGGATAAGATTTGAGTCTCGAGTCTCACGATCCATACTCTGCAAACTCTGAACATCAGTCACCAGAACTCAGTTCATCGTGATGCCCCTCGATGAATTTGTTTATTTCAACCGAAACACGGAGGGCAGTCTCATGCTCAAGGTCAAGTGCCTGTTGTTCTTGAGTATTAAAGCTCCGTAAAGTCAGAAGTAGACCGACCAACAATAATGGCGCAGCCGCCAACGCTACCAGGATAAAAGTGATTTGACCTCGTAAACTATTACGCATAGAGTGTCTCCTTATTTTGCCAATATTACGTTTTTGTCAATATAAAGTCAATATTGTATTAATTTTTAGACAAGGGATTCACGAAAAATTTATAGTTTGCCACGTTTTCCCATCGGTATCCCGCCGAAGGTGCGACGCGCGGAAAAACTCGCGGTACAATGTCGTCAGTTTAATCCACTCTGGTCGGAGGTCCTTTTATGAAACGTTCCCTATTCCTTATCTGCGCCTTGATCCTGGCCCTGATTGCTGCCCTGCACCCTTTGACTGCCTCGGCGCAAGACAGCGGGCATTATGAGAATCCGGTGCTCGGCGTGGCGTTTGATCTGCCTGCCGGGTGGGAAGTTGCCGATGGTAATGGACAACTGGCAGCAGCGGCGACTGGCGACCTGGCGACGATCCAGGGCGGCGGCGTCCCGGCAGGATTGGCGGTGCGGATTGTGATCGGTTCGTTTAACGAACTGGGGATCACCGATGCCGCCGAACTTCCCAACCTGCTCACCCACCTGATTCCGAGCGGCGTAACTGCCCCCACGCCCGAACCTGTCCAACTGGGCGGCGGCAGCGGCTATCAGGCGACGGTTGTTTTGAGCGATGAAGGGCTGACCACTCGGATCGCGCTGCTGGCGATTGCCGGGGGACGGGTCGCTGTCGTGCGCGCATTGGCTCCCAGCGCGGTTTGGGACGGCGGCGCGGCGGCGCAGTTTGATACACTGGCGCAGTCGCTCGTTTTCACCCTGCCCCAACACGGCGAGAATGTGCTGGAGCGCGTCATCTCCAACGATGGCGGCGTCTTCTGGCAGTACCAGGAACTCCCTCCCGACAGCGGGCGGATCGTCTCGGCGGGCGGCATCACCTACGATATGTTCGGCGTGATGTATATGGCTGTCGGGAGCGGCGGACTGCTGGCTATCGATATGACCACCGGGGAACGGATCAGCTACATGGGCCCCTGGATTGACTGCAATCTGGTTGATCTCGCCATTGGCCCCGACACGAAACTATATGCCGCCAATATTGCGGATAACGATAATGCCGTGATGGTCATTGATCGCGCCGGAAACTGGAATTGGAGCTGGGGCGCGCGCGGCAACGCTGACGGCGAATTTGCGCCCGGCATGCCGATCACGATTGCTATTGCTCCGAACGGCGACGTGTGGACGATCTCAGAGGGGCACAGCGAAGGTATCAGCAACCGCCTTTATCACTTCGATAATTTTGGCAACCTGAAGCAAACCATTGATCTGAGCGCCATCAATCCCGCCCTGTCGGGCATCCATATGGATATCAACCAGAAAACCGGGGCACTCTATCTTGTCGGCGCGACTGGCTTCCTGAACGTGCTCGACGCCAACGGGCAGCCGCTGGTGCTCAATCTGGCGGAAGAACTGCTCAGTTCGCTGACACCTGTTGATATCACAATCACGCGAGACGATAACGTGATTATCGCCCTGCCCGCGCCGGGCCTGGACGGGTTTGGGCTGATCGAAGTCAGCGTAACGGGCGCGCTGCTGGACGTGTTCGGCATGCCCTTTGACAGCACGCGCGGCGGCGCCTTCCTACCCGGCGAATATTTACGCCCGGCGGGGATGGTCGTCGCCCCGGATGGCACGAATTATTGGACGGAAACCAATCCGGACACGCATTACACGCAGGTGCAGGCATTCTCGTTCACCGGGGATGGCACGATGCCACTGGGCAGCGAGACGAATCCACAGGCAGCGAGCCAATGGAGCCAGCATTCCAGCCTCCGATCCGTCGCAGGGTGGCGGCCTGATTGAATACGGCGCGATGGTCTACGGGGCGCTCAACAACCGCTACCCGACGCACGACTGGACGTTTAACGGGCGGGCAGGTGAGCATGTGATCATCACGATGGTGGATGCCAGCGGCGCGGGCCTGCTCGATCCGACGATCAGTTTACGGACGCAGGATGATCGCGAAATCGCGGTCAACGACGACGCCGGGACGAATCGTCCTGAAACGATGGGCGAACGGGATCCGCTGCTGGAATTCGATCTGCCTGCGGACGGCATCTATACCATCCGGGCGGGGCGTTTCGGCGGTCGCGGCGAATACGTGCTGACGCTGAACGTAAGGCAGTAACGCTGTAGTTTTTGTAGGGGCGGGTTAGTTAACCCGCCCCCACTAGTCTCACCCTGTAATCGGCGGCATGTGATCAGTCAGGATCACGCTGATCCCCGATGGATCCCGCACCAGGATTCCCTCTGCTGTTTCCTCGATCGGCAATCCCGCCGTCTGAACGTGCTCGACCAACCGCTGGTGCTCATCAGCGTTGGGCAGCACGATGGTAAAATAGCGCATGCCGAGCGCATCAGCCGGAGCAGGTGGAATACCGTTCCCCTTCCAGGTATTAAACGCAATGACATGCGGCTGCTGGTCGTCTAGCCCCACCTCGCCCATCCGCCAGCCCGCCGCCATCGGCCCCTCTTGAAAACCGAGGACACGCGCATAGAAGGCCATCGAGGAGTTGAGTCCCGACGCATATAGATGCACATGCCCGATCCGCGTGCCCTCCGGCAGCGGCAGATCAAGCCGGTCACTGTCGTCTAACTCGCGAAAGAGCGCTTCCACATCAAGAGGATCGCGTCCGCTTCCGACCCGGCCATCCGCGTAACGGACCACGAACTGCCCGTTCTCGACCTCGAATGTCGCATCTTCCAATGAGCGAACATACAACTCGATGTTGTTGCCTTCGGGATCATCCAGATAGGTCGTTTTGGAAATCCCGTGATCAGTGGGCGAGTTCGGATAGCGCAGCGCGAAAAGCCGTGCCATCGCGCGGGCCAGTTCTTTGCGGCTGGGATACAGGATAGCAAAATGGTACATCCCGGTGGTCTGCTGCACCCGGCGAGCCGCTGGATTTTCGGTCAGGCGCAGCAGCACTTCTGCTTCCGTGCCAAGCGCCGCCTCGGACCCTTCCCGCCAGTGCAGCCGAAAGCCAAGCACCTGTGTATAAAACGGGATCTGGCGATCCAGGTTGGCGACCGTCAGATGGACGGTTCCCAGGCGCGTCGTTGTAGGAATCGTATAGACTTTTGCGTCTGATAAGCGTGTACTGAGAGACATTTCGTTGTTTCGCTCCAATCGCTAAACCGCTTAACTGACCGTGATAACGACTTTGCCCCGCGTTCCATCCTGGGGCTTATAGGTCAGCGCGGTCTGGGCTTCATCCATCGGGAAGGTGTGATTGACGAACACCTTGAGCTTGCCTGCGTCGATCAGTTCCGCCAGTTTGCTCAAGTTCCTCAACCGATCGGCTGCGTGAATGTCCCCATGGCCACAATGCCCCGATCTTTTCCGGCATCCGGCGACAGCATGGCAGCGGCGGTCACAAAACGCCCCCCCGGCTTGAGGACGTTGAAGGAGCGCTCCACAAATTCGCCCCCGATCAGGTCCAGGACAACATCAACGCTTCCCACCAGCATCCTCAAAACGTTGGCTGTCCGCGTTGATAAATTCATCTGCGCCAAGCTGTTTGACAAACGCCTCCTTGCCCCCCCTATCATAGGCCGATCACAGTCGCGCCCGTGTTTTTCGCCAGTTGAACGGCGAAACTACCAATACCACCGCTTGCCCCAAGAATGAGGATCCGTTCGCCGCGTTGCAAGTGGGCGAAGTTATACAGCATTTGCCAGGCGCTCAAACCCGCCAACGGAACGGCGGCAGCCTGCGTATAATCAAGCGATTGCGGCTTGCGCGCTGTGCCTGATCCCTTGACCGCCGCAAACTCCGCGAATGTGCCATAGGTGGGACTGAAGCCATAAACGGCATCGCCTGGTTTCACATGCTGGACATCCGCACCAACGGCGACCACATCCCCCGCATAATCCGCGCCTATAGTGAGCGGGGCAGAAAACATCGACTTCATATAGCCAGCGGCAATTGCCCCATCCACCGGGTTTACACCAGCGGCATGAACCCGCACCAGTACTTCATCATTCGCTGGAGATGGCTTTGGCAAATCCTCGATCTGCACAGGCTGTCCCCATTCATTAACCCGTACTGCTTTCATGGTCTGTTCCTTTCCTTTTTAGTATTCGTTCAGGTTGCCCTGTTCTTTCCAAAAGAGCCTTTTAAGAATCCCTTACGACCCATATCATTCATACGCAAACCATTAGGTTGCTAACGAAATGGGCAAAAAATTTCACTCTTTCTCGCTGATATTCTCGATGATCTGCTGTAACTGCTGCCGCAGGATAACCCGATCCTCTTCGCTGATGCCTTTGAAGATCAGTTCCTGCATCGCCGCAAACTGCGCATTGATCGAACGCTCTTTCTCAAGCCCTGCTTTTGTCAGATAGACTCGCACCAGACGGTTATCTTCCTGGTCGCGGCGGCGGACCACCAGCCCAGCCTCCTCTAACCGTTGCAGCATATTGGTCACGGTTGCCCCCTGCACGGAAAGCCGCTCCGCAATTTCTGATTGCGTCAAACCATCCTGCCTGGCAACCGTACACAGCACGGTCGCCTGTCCACGCGGGATATCGACGTGATCGGTGAACGTATCAGACACGCTGCGAAAGATTTGGCTGACGTGCGCCAAAAGCTGCCAGTCGTCTAGATTAACGCGATCCATCATTATTCGTTTGCTTTCTAATCATTAGCATGATAATCAATATTAACACCATTGATGATGCCTGTCAACCAATCGTTGCATCGCAGCGCAAAATAATCCATGTTATCCGCTTTTTTCCCCTCAACTTGGTCCAAAAGTTCAACCTTAACGGGTTATTTTTCTCGGAACATTCGTGCTATACTGAACGTAGTCCCTTTCTCCACGCAGTGGGAGAGGAAGCTGAGCACCGCTTTTGTGCTCAGCCAGGAAAGAGGCCTGTAATACCCCCCCCCAAAAAAAATGGGGCGATTTCCGAAGTAGGCAGACAGTTAGAGCATGGTTAGTCGTGAAACCGAAAAAAGGGGGGTTAAGCAGGGTCGCTTCTCGTAGAAGTGATCAACTAATTTTCAGCAGAGGTTTGTGTCTAAATCTGAAGGTGAAGGTCAACTCAACCGAAATCGTTTTTTACTCATTTACTCGTACTTTGGACACTTATTAGTCACATGAAACGCTATCTGATGCTGTTTGGAATTGTTGTGTGTCTGTTGTCGATAGCCCTCTGTTTGCTGATAGCATTGGGAGTTATCCGTATAGATCGTCTCCTTTGGAAAGTATCAGAGCCAGAAGTCTATTATGTAGAAGTCCGAGAAAATCAAGTAAGCTCCCAATTACATTGGAAGGCCATTGTAAAACGTGGAACCCCTGTATTTTATGAGATACTGCCTGATAGTAGTTCAGGGGCTGAAAGTCTGTTGAAGGAAGACAGTTTCACAGTGAACGGTATATTTGACCTTTCAGCAGACAATTGCGCAGAAAGCACTTTCCCGTGTGACATAAGCTTTGATTCTCGCTACCACTTTATAAAAAGCCTCTATTTTTCCGATATATGGCAGATAAGCGTTCTAGACTTTCAACCGTGTAAAGACGTTTCCTCCTGTCGAAAAGATAACTTCTAGACAACAAAATGGGGTACAGATGGTTACTGCACCCCTGCCGAATTCATGGGACTTTACATCTGAATCATGTGCCCTTCGAGACCGTGCGCGGCTTCCATCAGCGTCTCGGAGAGCGTTGGAAGGGTGTGGGCGTTGGTTGCCTCAACAGATTTTTGTCTGCGCCCGTGTAATCCAATAAACTCAGGGGCTGGGCTATTTCCTTGAATGCTGGTTATATGGTCACACCGATTCACAAGACACCTGGGATTATTCACGTTTTTTGCGCTCATCGCGGTTTTGGTCCTGGCGTGGCCGTTGATTCATGCGCGAACCCACGTTCCTGGGCGCACCACGACGGATTATTACTACTTCCACTGGGGGTACTGGTGGATCCGTCACGCGCTGACGCATGCAGATTTGCAGGTCTATAAGACGAACTTTATTCTGTTTCCGTTTCAGGTCAATCTGGCGTACCATACGCTCACGCCGTTCTGGTTTCCGATCTGGGCCCTGACGGAGCCGTTGATCGGCACGCTCCCCGCTTTTTATCTCATTTTCCTGTTAGCTATGACCCTGACAGGTTACAGCCTGTATCTCTTTTTGCGGCACGAAGGCGTGTCGAATGGGTTGGCCCTGATCGGCGGCGTTGCACTGGAAACAACCCCTCTCATGATCCACGCTCTATACTGGAGTTGGATCGATCTGGTGGCCTGGTTTTGGCTGCCGGTCCACCTGCTGCTCTGGGCCAGGGTAGCGCATTATGCCCATCAGTGGCGGCGGGGGATCGGGTGGGCGCTGCTTCAGGCAGTCGCATTGTGGATGATGGGGCTAACGGACCTGCTATTTTTTGTATTTGCCGCTTTTCTGTTGATTCCATATGGACTGTTAACTCTTTTCAGGGCACGCGGATGGAGGCTGCGGCTGCGGCTGGCGGGACTAGGGGCGCTGGTGGTCGGTCTGGCGTTCCTGCTGCTGTGGCAGTTTGGCCCCTTATCTCATTTCGCGGAGACTGACCGCAGTTCCTTCCTGCCCCCGTCCGTGGAAACCGCGCCGCATCTCACGTTCCCCGGCGATTTTTTCGCGGTAGATGTGGATCATGGAGAACAATTCACGGTTGGCGCGTATGTCCTGCCACTGCTGCTGATCTCCCTGGCGATTTATCTCACGCCGCTGCGCCGCCGCGCCCAACGGCAATGGGATCGGCGCTGGTTCTGGCTGGCCCTGGCGCTGCCGCCTTTGCTGGTCGCGCTGGGCGCGAATGTGACCCTGATGGGCCATACGATCAATAATTGGCCCTTTCGCTGGGTGTACGCCGCATCTGGCAAGCTGTTTCGTTTTCCAGCGCGTTTGGCTCCGGTTTTTATCATGATGATGCTGGTATTTATCGGCCTTACCTGGACACCGCTGCTCAGGAATCGATGGCGGCAAACGGTTGTCTGCGGCGGGCTGCTCCTTGTGATATTGTCCAGCACACACGCGTGGCGGCCTATGCCGATCCAACTGCCGCCGCACCCCTATTCATTTTATGAAACGATGGGGCGCGACCAAAGCGATTATGTGGTGATCGAAGTCCCTGTCGCCGCCGGGACTGGGGAGTATTGGATTGGCAGCCTGGATGCCATCGCGCTTCAATTTAACGGGATGGTGCATGGCAAACAGATGGTGAATGGATTCCTGTCACGCGCCCCGCTCGAGGATTATTGGTATTTGCGGACCGATGATCCACTGTTGAGCTGGTTGGGCCAACGGCGTCTGCTGGAACCTGAAGAGGTCGAACAACAGCTCCGTGATCGGATTTTTAACTGGCCAATAGGCTATATCGTCGTGCACCAGGATATGATTGGCATGAATGGGCCGACCAACCAGGAGATTATCGGGTATTTTAATTCGCTGCCGGACCTGCTGTGCCCCTTTGCCGTAGAAGATGGTGCAGTCGCGTTTCGGACAGCCTGGCATCCCGATGGATGTCCGCCGCGTGAGCCACCGGAAGTTTCACCAGGACACTATCAGATCGACATCGGCGCAGCGGATGACGTGCGCTACATCGGCTGGGGATGGCACTGGTCCGAAAGCATCAGCGGTATGGCTTTGCGGTGGACGGGCGAATATCCCCAGGCAAAGCTCTATGTCGATCTACCGCCCGGCGCATATGATGTGACCATTGTCGCCCAGGCATTTTGGGAGCCGCGCCAACTGCGCCTGATCGTGAATGGTGTACCTTCACTGCCCGTGAATGATTCCTCCCAGGAGACGATAACCATTCCGGTAGAGGGATTGGTTCCCGTGACGTTTGCCGTCGATGCCCGGACGATTGGCGATGGGAAGTTTATCACGCTGGAATTAGCCTATGACGGGTGGATTGTTCCTGCTGAAGTCGGACAAAGTGGCGATACGCGCAAATTAGCGCTCCTGGTCGATCAGATTACGTTCCAACGACGCGAGGAGTAACGCGGCGCGACCGCTAATTTTCCTCTACCGCGCGAAACTCAACCGAGGTATACGCGGCGCTCAAAGGGCGTGTGTCGGCTGATAACCCGGCCTCAGCCGCTGACAGTGTGCCATCTGCGGTCAGTCTGAATTCCATTTTTCCACCAGCCAGATTAGCGGGAATAAGCAGCGTATAATCACGCCAGTCGCCGGGAGTGATCACGAGTTCACCCAGCACGGCTGAATTCATGGTGACGCGCACGGTACGCGGTACATTAAATGCGACGGCGCGCACGGTCAGCGCGTAGGTGCTGGCAGGCGGCAGATCGGCATAAAGCAAGGTTTCTGTGCTGCTGCCCGTCCAACGCGCAGGCGTCCCCCCAACGTTCTCTTTCCGGTACCATCCCTGGCCTAAAAAGCCTTCATCGCCGGACTGCCCAAGCGATATCCGGTAAACTCCTGGTTCCATCTCGGGAGGCGTACGCGGTGGACATCCCTTGGGGTGACTCGTTGTCCGGTATAACACTGCGTCCCGCTCAACTTCTATAAAACAGAGTGAGGGCTGTGCATTAAAAAACGCCAGAATTTCCTGTGCCTTTTCCGGCAGCAGCCAGTCCTGATGGACGACAATGTAACCAATGGGGGCTGTAACCTCACCCATTCCCCACTGGCCAGCAACCAGCCGCTCAAGTTCAGCACGTGCAGAGTCTGGCTCCAGGCCATGTTCTCCACCTAACCAGCCCAACAAAGGTGAAATCTGATAGTACCACTGCTCAATATCGGGAATGCGTGAGAGCAAGCCGCTGACCATACGCTTCTCATGAGTGATGCCGTAAAACATCGCCTCAGGATGCCAATTGGACATCGACTGCCATCCCAGGACAAACGTGCCGCTGGCAGGGCTTGTCGGGACTTCCAACACGACATAGTCAGCGTTTTCGTGCCGCATCATCGTATAAAATCGGTATGGCTGCGGGGGCGATATGACTGCTAACGGGACAAATGTGTGTGTGTCAGCCAGGTAAGCCAGCATGACAACTCCCGCCAGCAGTCCGCGCCATGCCGGACGCCGCAATCGAGCGATCCAGGGGGTAAACGTTTGCCCGGCAAAAACGATCAGCGCGAACGTTGCCACCGGGACAAAACGCGCCGGAACGCGGTACTGGCCGCGTGTCAGACTGTATACCAACCTGAACGGCAGCTTAATGAGGTGTCCACCGAGAGTGATATCCGGCCCCAGGGCTAGAATCAACGGAGGAAGAGCGACGATCAGCCAGAACCAACGGCGGCGATCTTGAGTGCGCATGAACAAAGCAATAAGGGTTATGAGAACAAGCAGGATACCGAAACCACGCGGCTCGCCTGTCTGGTGCTGCCATTCCCATACTTTAAGCGAGAGTGCAAAATCGCGCGAGGTCTGATACCTGAGCGGGGAAAAGGCGTCCATATCGACTTTGAGCAGCGGCTGTAGAGGCCCGATAAACCAGGCCAATGCCAACATCACGCCGATGGCCAGTATGCCGCGTAATACCAGTTTCACGCGGGCGCTCCGGTTTTTAGCCTGGATGAGCGTCAGCAGAGCAAATGGGCCGAGCAGCAGCGCGTTCCACAGATTGACCACGGGATCGGTCAGCCATGCCCCCCACAGGGCAAGCCCAACAAGTATGGGCCATTTGATCTCCGACCTTTTTGCCACTCGATCCCACAGCAGCAGCAGCGCTGGCATCCAGAAAAAGCCGATCAGATCCAGATGAGTGCCAAGTATCTGCCCGCGCATATTGGGTGACAGCATCAAAATAACGCCTCCCAATAGTGCCAGCAACCGGTGGATCGCTTGCTGCCGCAGAAACAGGTAGGTGATCCAGCCCGTGAGTACGACGCTGATCCAGAGGATAGCATTGGTCGCGCGAAGCTGTCCGACCAGGGGTTCCAAAATGACATACACAGGGAACCAGATCGGTGTCAGGCTGTGTAAAGCCAGATTTTGGCGGAAGGGCACCAGGGCCATTTCTGTGTAGTAAGGGTTCTGACCCGTTTCCAGGGCGTGCCTGATCCACCAGTAGTTCCAATTAAAGTGAAAATAATCGATTTCGCCAGGGACCCGTGTGCCCATATGAAAGATTAAGGGAGAAAGAGTAATGACCCCTAACATTCCAAAAAACAATATTACGCCGATCTGCTGACGAATCATGCGCCAGGAAATCATACGATCTACCTCATATTATTCGGGAATGATGAGGGGCGCGACTTGCGGTGAGGCGAGTTGCAATGCGTCCAAAAATTAGGAATTAAGGGGCGCAGCTTAAATGGTCCTGCGCCCCCTGGATTTTACATCTGGATCATGTGGCCTTCAAGGCCGTGCGCGACTTCCATCAACGTCTCGGAGAGCGTCGGGTGCGCGTGGACGTTGTAGGCGATCTCGTAGGCGGTGAGTTCCCACTTCTGGGCCAGCGTCCATTCCGGCAGCAGTTCGGTCACGTCCGGGCCGATCATGTGCGCGCCGAGAATTTCGCCGTATTTCTTATCGCTGAGCACTTTGACGAAGCCCGCCGTTTCGCCCAGTCCGAGCGCCTTGCCGTTCGCCTGGAAGGGGAACTTCGCCACGTTGATATCGTACCCGGCGGCCTTGGCCGCCTCCTCGGTATAGCCGAAGCTGGCAACCTGCGGCTGGCAGTAGGTGGCGCGCGGCATCATGTTATAGTCCAGCGGCACAGTGTCCTTCCCGGCAATGACTTCGGCGGCGATAATCCCCTGCGCGCTGCCGACGTGGGCCAGCATCAATTTCGCCGTGACATCGCCAATGGCATACACGCCGGGGATATTCGTCTCCATGCGCTCGTTCACATCCACGGCTCCGCGATCCGTCAGCTTGAGGCCCTTGATGTTTTCCAGGCCATATCCTTCGGTGCGCGCCTTAAAGCCGATGGCTTGCAGCGCCTTATCCGCTTCCAGGGTTTGACTCTGCCCGTCTTTGCTGACCGTCACGCGGACGCCGCTGCCCGTATCTTCGATCTTATCGACGCGCGTCCCGGTCATCACCTTGACGCCCATCTTTTTGTACTGCTTTTCCAGTTCCTTCGAGATTTCCTCGTCTTCGAGCGGCAGCATGCGCGGCAGAAATTCGACAATTGTCACGTCCACGCCGTAGTTGTGCATCACGTAGCCGAACTCGACGCCAATCGCGCCCGCCCCGGCGATGACGATGCTCTTGGGCAGCGTGTCAGACATGATCGCTTCGAGATAGGTGATCACGTTGGGGGAAAGCTGCGTGCCGGGCAGCAGGCGTGTCGTCGCGCCCGTCGCGAGGATGAGATTCTTCGTCTTGAGCGTTTCGTTGCCGCCCGCGTTTAATTCGACGCTGATTGTGTTCTGGTCCTGGATCGTGCCCCAGCCGTCGTAGGTGTCGATCTTGTTCTTCTTCATCAGGAAGCCGACACCCTTGACCAGGCGCTCGGACACCTGGCGGCTGCGCTTGAAGGCCGCGCTGTAATCTACGGATATTCCGCCTTCAGCCGTAAAGCCGAAATCTTTCAGGCGGTGCTGGAAGATATGGGCCAGTTCCGCGTTGCGCAGCAGCGCCTTGGAGGGGATGCAGCCGACATTCAGGCACACGCCGCCCCACCACTGTTTTTCGACAACCGCCGTTTTGAAGCCCAACTGGGCAGCACGAATCGCAGCTACATAACCGCCTGGTCCCGCGCCCAGAACGATGACATCATATTCTTTCGCCATAGGTGAACTCCAGTTTTTGCGCCGAGGGTAGACAAGACACCCCATTCCGTGACTTCTCTTAAAAGCTTAACGTAAAACGTGTTTTTTCGCCCATGTTACGAGAGAAGCGATCCCCTACACAAGCCGTTTAATATGAGCTACACTGAAGATGAATGAGTAGGAGAATCACTGATGTCTACACAACCGCCTATCCTTGTAACCAACTCCACCTGCGATCTGCCTGCCGCCGTTTTCCGGCAGTACGGGATCACGGTCATTCCGATGAATGTGACCTTTGGCGAACAAACCTTTCGCAGCGGCGTTGACCTCACCATGAAGCAGTTCTTCGATCGGCTGAAGGCGGGCGAGAACCTGCCGACAACCTCCTCGCCATCCGTTGATACGTTTCTCGACACCTATACCCGGCTCGCTGCGGGTGGAACCCCGATCCTGTCGATCCATCTCAGTGACGCCCTGAGCACGACGATCAAAACGGCGAACAGCGCGGCGCGGCAGTTGGCCGGGCAACCGATCACAGTCTGGGACAGCCGGACGATCTCCGGCGCGCTGGGATTCCAGGTGTTAGCGGCGGCCCGTGCTGCTGCGGCTGGCTACAGCGTCGAGCAGATCATTCCCCTGCTCCGGCAAACCCACGAGGCGACCAATTTTCTGTTCTGCATGGACGATCTCTCGTACCTCGTGCGCGGCGGTCGGATCGGAACCGTGAGCTACTATGTCGCGCAGACGCTGCATCTCCGGCCAGTCGTCACGGTGAGCAAAACGGGCAGCACAGAAGGCACCTATGTTTCGACCAGCGAACGGGTGCGGAGCCTGTCAAAAGCGATTGATGCGTTTGTCGATCAGATCGTGAGCAGCGTGGGACGGGGCAAAAAACTCCGCGCGCTGGCTCTCTATGGGGATGATCCGACACCTGAACTGGCGCATAAGCTCAACGCCCGGCTGCGCGAGACGTTTGACTGCGTGTGGCTGGAATCGGCATCGAGCACACCCGTCCTGGGTGCGCATGTCGGGCCGCTGTCGCTGGCAGTCGCCTATGCGGCAGGCGATTGGGCGGTCTAATCCTATGGGTGGATGGCCTCTAAGACCATGAAGCGGCTCGTCTGGGCAACAACCGTCACGCCGCCGAAGATATTCTGGATCGGCCCCTGGTAGGGCAAAAAACGGTTGGCGACGATGCGCAGCCGCCCGCCGGGACGCAGCACCGCAAATGACTCGCGCACAAACCGCTCCGCCGTGACCGTCGTCACATCGGTTCCCTGGTGGAAGGGTGGATTGGACAGCACGAGATCGAAGGTCTGGTCGCGTACTGATTCCGTCACATCGCTCGGCAGCACCGTGCAGCGATCCGCCAGCCCGTTGGCCTGGACACTCGCCGCCGCGCAGCGGATCGCCAGCAGATCATCATCGACCATCGTGACGATTGCCCCAGCCCGCGCCGCCGCCAGCCCAATGATCCCGTAGCCGCAGCCGATATCGAGCACGCGCTCGCCCGGCGTCACACCCAGGTGATCCAGCAGCAGCGCCGTGCCATCATCAAGGTGATCCCAGCTAAAAACGCCGGGCATAGTGGTAATGGTAGTGTCCCCTTCCGGGCGGCTGATCGTGCGAGTCTGCGCTTCCCAGGGGCGGCCCCACTCTGCCGGAATATCCAGGTGATCGGGGCGCATGCTCAGCGCGATCCTGCCGCCGCCCTTGTAGCCGAGGATCGGCGCGCTCCCCAACAGCGCCGCTGCGTCCGCGATGGCTGATTTTGCCCCCGCGTCATTCGGGCCAGCCAGATAAAACTTGCCGCCAGGACGCAGCGCCGCCGCCCCGGTCCACAGGCTGGCACGGGTGAAATCGCGCCCCTTGCTGATCGTGAGCAGCACGACATCGGCGGGGCCGTGCACAGCCGGATCGGGATAAACGGACTCGCTCACCGGGACGACAGCGGCTAACTGGCGCAGGATGGTGTGCGACGTATGAAACGCCGTCACACTGGCCCCCTGCCCAACCGCCCAGCGCGCCAGAGACACATCGGGGCCGAGGAGCAGCACCCGATCACCGGGCGAGAGGCGGGCTGTTTTGCTGATCAGGGTACTGGCTGGCGTGCTCATGGGCGAAATAGTCCTTGTGTGATCGGGTATAGGGCGCAGTATAACGCGCTTTTGCGTTTCATAGGTGAGCGCTGTACCCTATTGCTGTATCTGAGGAGGACCTCCTATGTTATTGGATGATCAAGCTCGTGCTTTTTTGCAGAAGCCCCTTATCGCGCGTTTATCCGCTATCGACCCGGCAGGCTACCCGCATACCGTCCCTGTGTGGTTTATGCTCGACGGTGATGATATCGTCATCATCAGCACCCGCGACACACGCAAAGTCGGCTACATCATCAAAAATTCGAAAGGCGCGGTGACCATCGGCGGGGATACGAATGATGGCGCGGGATATCTGCTCAAGGGCGAATTGAGCGTTGAAGAAGATCCCGGCTTAATGTGGCTAAAAAAGCTGACCTATCATTACGAGGACAAGCAGACCGCTGCCCAGCATGTCACTGAATGGTCTGAACTGGATATGATCATCATTCGCCTGAAGACCCAGCGCGTGCTCAAAGTCGCCTGATGGATGCAGGGTTAGCTACTCTACACAAACACACCGGATTTTGGGGCATTTCGGCGGCGGTTTTCTGGCCCGGACGCGCTATAATCGGCCTCGTTGCTGCCCGTCTATTGCCGGAGAGAAGGCCCCTTGCTCAAAATTGCCGTTTTTGGCTTCTATGGACCCGATCAGGCCCGCATTTTGCCGCGTCACAGTGAAGAACACGTATCCCCGATCAACACCGGGGATTTTATGCGCGTCGTCTGGGAGATGGAGCCGCCCGCCACGCGGGTTGGCAGCAGCACACCCGATGCGCCCTGTTTTGTCAAACTGACGGGGCTTGTCAACCATCCGGTCTATGTGCAGTCAATCAGCAACCGGATGGCCCCCGGCATCTCCTACCTGCAATGCGACGGGTATATCGCCATCATTGACGCGGTGAAAATCCTGGGGCCAAAGACGATCCAGAACGCGCTGCGGCGGCTGGCGGACCAACACCCGCGCGCCCATCTGATCATCGCTGCCGGACGGCAGAATGAGCCGGAAGCACTCTCCTCACCGGATCTGCGCGCGGCGTTGGGGCTGCACCCGGATCTGCCCGTCTATCCCTATGTGCCCAGCGAACCCAAAACCGTCCAGCGCCTGATCCGCCGGCTGGTGCGCTATATCAGCGATCCGAACCGTGTCGCGCCGCCCCTCTTCGAAGGCGAGGATATTCCGCAGGGCGAGACGATCTCCATCGAACCTGCCCTCTTCCGCGCCGAAAAACCCGCCGCTGCTCCACCGCCGCCGCATATCCAGGGATTAGGCCATGTCTCGGTGACGGTGAGCGATCTGCCGCGCGCCCTGGATTTTTATCGCGGTCTGCTGGGCTTTCGCCTGTTGGGACACCTGGATGTGCCCAGCAGCGAACGCGGCCTGACGATCACCCATCTTGATACGGGACGAGGCGTCCTGGAACTGTTCAGTTACAGCAAGGCGGCGGTTGATCCTGCCATTCCGGAAGGAGACAATCCCCGCGCCGGACTGAATCACCTCGCCCTGCGCGTCAACGGTCTGGACGCCATCGCCGAGCAGCTTGCCTGCGCAGGCGTGCCTTTCACGCTGGACCCAACCGATTTTGCCGGCGGGATCCGCATCGCTTTTCTGACCGATCCCGACGGCACTGAAATCGAATTGATGGAAGGTGATATCGTCTTCACACGGCGATAGGGGATCACGACTCGTTAAGGGCGTGGCAGGCCGGGCAGTGAGCCTGGCTGACCACCTTGATATCCGTCAGCAGCTCCATCACGTCAGGAACGTGTTCGACAGCCGTGATCACGTTTTCCTTTTCCTCAGCGGTGTGGACATAGCCCGTGATGATCACCTCGCCATTCGGCTGGACGATCACTTCCAGATGATCTTCCGGCACGCCCTCTTCAAGCAGCGCGCTCAGAATATCCTGGCGCAGGCGGACCAACTGCCCTACCGTGCTTTCTTCCCGGCTGTCCAGATGGCTGTCCGCATACCAGGGATGGAGGTAGGGTTGCACATCGGACGGCACATTACGGTTGAGCGGCTGCACAGCGCGGTTCGGCTGCGGAGTTGTATGATGCACATAGGCCGAGATATCTTCCCCGGAGAGCGGACGACCCGCCCGCCATGCGTGGAAATTGCGCTGCAATCCTTTCAGAAAGACGACCTTACCCTCAGCCGCCCAGTAACCGTCGGGGGTCGGCTGCCCACGCTGCCAGTGATGCGAATAATGGTCCACTTCTCGCTCATAGGTCTCAATCTCCTGCATGAGCAGGGTATCGAGCGACACAGTTGTATCATGCAGATGGTGCGCCAATTCCTCGATGAGGTCAGCTTCCATCTGTACCGCGTTCTGCATAACCGCTAAACCTTCCGCCTCATCACACGTATGGCACAACTCTAGTGCATGTTCGATCCGGGCGATTTTCGCCTGGGTATGAGCCATTTGCTGTTGCAGGAACCCCTGCGCGTGTTCAAAATCGGATGATTCGAACATCTTCCACGAGCCTCACACTAAGATACTATGATGATTTTAGCGTAACCACACTTAAAGTGATGGCATCTCGCGATCACCCCAATCATTAGGGGAGGCACAAAATTGGGCTTTGTCCGATAATGTGTACAAAGTTCAAGGGAAGGACAGTATGATTAACGGAATCCAATTTTCCATCCGATTTGATGCGCAGCGCCGCGCCGAAGCGATCCGTGTCGCCCCGGATATTGGTCCAGAAGCCGCGTTGGAAGCGCTGCATCTTCCGCCGCACCAGGGCGTCATTGTGATGCATGGCGGCGCGGCCCGTATGGAGCCGGATATGATTGACCATGTCCGGCGTTTTCTGGCGCTCAGTTTGGCCCCCTGTGCCGAAAAGCTGCGGCTGACCATCTTTGATGGGGGAACAAACGGGGGATCATTCCTGGCGATGGGCGAAGCGCGGCGGCAGGTCAACGGAACCTACCCGCTGGTCGGCGTTTGCCCATATGGCAGCGTAGGCTTTCCCGGCGGCCCGGCGTTAACGGCGAAGCGCTACCCGCTGGAAAGATCGCACTCCCACTTTATCCTGGTGGATGGCGATGAGTTTGGCGTGAAATCCGATCTGCTGGTGGGGATTCTGCGCGGGAGCAGTAAAACCGGGTTGGCCCTCATCGTCAACGGCGGTGATATCGCGCTTAAAGAGGCGAAGCAGCATGCCGCACAGGGTGAAACGCTGGTCGTGCTGCGCGGATCAGGACGGCTGGCTGACAGGCTTGCTCAGCCCGACAGCCCGGAACGCAAAGCGCTGCCCGCCGGAACCCGCGTGGAAGTGGTCGATATTAACCAGCCAGGGCAGCTCACGGCGCTGTTGGAACGAACATTTAGCACATGAGGGGCCTTGACAGCCCCTCGTAGATTTTTAACACACTCAACTCAATACCGAGGAGGCGTTCAAAGGTGAGTTATCAGTCACCTTCAACATCTTCCGTCTAGGGGGCACCACTTGGCAGCCATCCTCTGTCACGTGATTGACGGGCATGATATCCTATGGTTTACTTGATTTTAGCTACCCATCTACGCCATTCACTGCGTAACTAATCCCCATTCTCATGTCCGTTATTTGGTTCCTGTCCACCTTAATCGGTTTTGGTCAGTAGTTTACCTGGACGTTAAGGAGCGGATACCATGAACTACTGTTCCCTGAAGCGAATCCTCGCCAAATGCCTCTATCTCGTTTTAGTCGTGGCGTTAGCTGCATTCTTAAACGCCCCCACAGACCACTCCCTCGGAAAAAGTCCGGCACCGGCCAGCCTGACAGTTACGCTGCTCCCTCGTGACGGATGGATATGTTCGTGATGACAGTCCTTTTGATGGCTACGGAGATGCAGTCGAGGAAACACAAGGCATCGCTGTATACCTGACGCCGGGAATTGCCGCAGCTCACGGCGTGATCGAGTTTGATTTTAGTTCCTTCTATCCCAATACCATTTTTGAAAGCGCTGTCCTGCAAATCGACGATATCGGCGGAGCGGTCTGTTCTGGAGGATCGGCTGTTCCTATCGAACTTTTTGGCTTTGCCGGGGATGGTTCCCTTCAACCCAGCGACTTCCACATCGGTACATCAATTGGGGTCTTCAATGTAACCAGCGGTCCGGAACTTCTTGATGTGACCTACTTTCTTCAAAATGAAATCCCCATTGGATTTCGTTGGCTTCAATTTGAGGACAAGCGTATGCGGTCAGGTCAATTTTGGCTCATTAGAGTTCAGTCCACCACCAACTTTAATCCTTAAGCTGATGGTTTATGTAGACATCGACATTAAGCCGGGCGGCTCTCCAAATAGTATCAACCTGAAATCCAGGGGCGTCGTGCCAGTAGCGGTGTTGACGACACCTCTCTTCGACGCCAGTGACGTGAATCCCGGAACAGTGCTGTTTGCGGGAGCATCTCCCGTAAATTGGAATTGGGAAGATGTAGATTTTGACGGCGACCTGGATCTACTCTTCCATTTCAACACGCAAAATCTCAACCTGACACTCGCCAGCACATCGGCTGAACTTACAGGCAACACTTCTGAGGGCATACCTTTCACTGGTATGGATACTGTAAACATCGTCCCCAGGTAAGACAGAGAGCGCAGGCCCGCTGTTCCCTTCGCGAAATCGGGGCGGCGAGTCAATTAAGGACTTATTGATAGCGCTGTTGGAACGAACATTTAAGGCGTAGGGGTTTCCTGCTTCCAGACGATCAACAATATCTGGTTGATCACGGCAGCGACGGCGAAGATCAGGGCCAGTTGTGTTTGTCCGGCGGCAGCTAAAACGATGGCGGCAGCGCCAAACAGGACCGTTTTCAGCAGCAGATAGGACGCTCCCGCCAGTTTCCGGTTGGATCGGGGAGCCATAAACAGGGCCCAGATGACGGCTGCGAGTAAAGGCGCGCCGATCCCCAACCCCCACCTCAGGAGCGGGCTGCTGCCCGCCTGGAATCCACCATAGGCGAGGGCGGCCAGCATCGCCAGTTCCAACAGAAAAGCGACACCCAGATTGAATGCTTTTAACAGGGCCATCAACTCTCTCTCCTATAACGCGCGCTCGTAGAGATGCTGGGTATACCCGTCCGATTCGGTGTCCACTTCCAGGGCAGGAATCACGTAGTCCCAGGCAAAAGCGGACAACGTATCATAGTCACGGCGGGCGGCCCAGTCGCGCAGGACCATCACCAGCAGACTGTTGATCGGGCGGCGAGTCCACAAAAAGACATCCACCTGCTTCGGCTCAAAACGATCCTGCTGCATGAGGGCAAAGGCTTCCTGCCCGGTCACGGTGATATGCAGGCGCGATGTTTCCGGCTCGACAATCTCCGGCACGCTGTTCCAAAAACCCGGTGCCATACGATCCCATTCCTGGCGGGCATTCTGGTAGCGGCCCAGCGGCATATGCCAGCCGTCAATCTGTCCCGGTTCGAAAGCCGTTAGCTCCGTTGCCTTATAAAAAACGCGGCCTTCCTGCGCTTTGATCAACAGCCGCTGCCCGATGTGGGAGCGGTGGTAGCGGTGGTGCTCGTAGAGAGCGGCATCGTCGCTGGCATCGGCTATCGTCAGGCGTTTGGCGCGGATCGCCTCGCCAATCTGCTGCACATAGGTGAGCAGCGCGCTGCCCAGGCCGACGTCACTAAAATCGGGATGCACGGCAAGCTTCGTCACATTCAGGTGGTGTCCGAAGGGTTCCTGTTCCCGCCCGATAAACACCTCGACTTCCGCGCCGATCTGGCCGTTCACTTCGGCTACCAGGGGGATACCGTCCGCGCCGCGCAGCAGATTGGCGATATGCACGGCGCACATCTCCACGCTGGCCCACGGTCCCGCCACCAGCCACCGTTCAAACAGCGTCAGATCGCCCAGTTCTGCCGGGATATCCTGTCCGTACACATCGCGCCGGGTCCACGCCTGGACGTTGGCAAGATGCAGGGCGCTGATGGGAGCCGCGTCGGATAACACAGCCTGCCGGACGGTAATTTGGGACATATGTTATAACTCCTTGAACAGAGAAAAAACCAAAATATTCGCCGCAAACTAGCTATGCCGCTTGGCGCGACCCACCAATGGGATGAAAATCGTGTTTCTCTTCGCCTAGGGTTAAAACCCGTAGGCTAGTGAGACACAAGTCCACTAAAGGGATTCTTTTCAGCCTCTTTAGCAGGCTTACAGGCTTCTCAGCTAGACCCAGGTTTTAACCTGGGGCGCGAAAACCGCACAGCGAAGGGGTAATTTCTTTCTTGTTTTTCTTTGCGTTCTTTGCGCTCTTTGCGGTGAGATTGTTTATTTTCTTCAAGCTAGCGCAGAGACACGTTAGATCAGGTCAGCCAGGGCGATTTTCGGTTCTCCGGCTGGGAACAGCACACGCAGCAGATCGGCGTGCCGCTCGGAATACCCCGCGCTCAGGTGATCGATGCCATACCAGCCCGTGATCAGGCGGATCAGCGCGCTCGACGACACTTCCAGCTCGACTACTTCGCCCCACCCCTCACCGAGTTGAACCTCGGCCTGTTCGCGCTCAGTGCTGATCACCAGAT
The DNA here is from genome assembly GCA_963753545.1 of uncultured Chloroflexia bacterium. GTDB lineage: Bacteria > Chloroflexota > Anaerolineae > Aggregatilineales > Aggregatilineaceae > CAVWCQ01. The sequence goes on along the minus strand of CAVWCQ010000008.1, from coordinate 85,253 downwards.
GGCAGGCGGCATAGGGACTCTCGGACAGGCGTTTTTCGAACGTGGGAATCAGTTGGTTCAACACGATCCCCAGGTTGTGCAGCCGGAAATGAGCCGCCCCCGTAAAAGCCCGCAGTGAAGCACCGCGCGCCAGGGCGTGCCGCATCAATCGGCTGTCGGGATGGACAAACAGCCCGATCCGGCTGGCCCCGCACATCTCCGCGACACGAGCCACCTCGCACAGCAGCGTCTCGATAGCATCCGGATCGCTGCCCGCCGCTTCGATCACGGCGAAGGGCGCAGCGTCGGCCCCGGCGAACCAGTTAACAGGCTCGCCGCGTGCGATCATCCGCACGTAGGCGACGATCTGCTCGTCGATTTCCGCAACCAGAAAATCGTCCATCTCGTAATGGCCCGTACGCGCCATCAGGTCCAACTGCCAGCGCCATGTTTCTTCGTCGCGGGCGATCAGCGAGTGGCCCAGAGCGCATTCCTCATCATACAACTCCTGGACCTCGGGCAGATTGGTCTCGTTATAGCGGCACACCAGGACTTCCTGGCCCCGAATACCCAGACGATCCGCTGTGCGGCGCTCGTAACTGTGTCCGCTGTCCCACGACCCGGCCTTGAGCGCCAGATCGGTGAGGATATCGGATTCGTAGCTGGTCAGGTACAGCCCGGCGGCGTATTCGTAGTGCCAGCGCTCAAAAAAATTCGGGATGCCAATGACCAGCCCCAGCCCATCGCCGCGCTCGGACATGCGGTAGTGCAGCGCGTCCATCAGGCGCGCCCCGTAGCCCTGCCCCCGGTACGGTTCCAGCACGCCCATCAGACTGATCTCTGAGGCAGGAATGATGCTGGTTCCAATTTGAATCTGGCGGGGGATCAGCATGGCATGGGCGGCAATCTGGCCGTTACTGCCGTCGATCACAAAACAATCCTGTGGATCAAAGCGGGGTGTGCTGCCATACCACGCGGCGACTGGTTCCAGTTCGCTCGCGCCGTGCACCAGGCCGATATGCTCAAAAAGGGCGTCTTGTTCTTCGGGCCAAAGAATATTGCGCACCGTCATGGCGGAATCCCATCCCTTGCAGCCGGACGACGCTCCTCATTATAGCACAGCGCGGCGAAGTGCTGCTGCGCCAATGGGTCATTCGTATCGTAAGAAAAAGTGAACAAAAAATAAAAGGGCTTGCATGTTTGCAGGGAGACGGTAAAGTAGATGAGGCAACGTTTCGACGACGTGAAGGAGATACACCTTGTACGACGGTGGTCCGTACATTTTTGCCGGGACATCCAACGAGCCGCTGGCTGCCGACATCTGCAAATACCTCGGCGTCCGCCTCCGTCCCAGAGTGATCGAACGTTTCAGCAACGGCACGCTCTATATTCAGCTCGGTGAGAGCGTGCGCAACAAAGATGTCTACATCATCCAATCGTTGACTGACCCCGTACACCGCCATCTGATGCAACTGCTGATGATGCTCGATATCGCCCGCAGCGGCGACGCGGCGCGCGTGACGGCAGTCATCCCCTACTTCGCCTATGGTCGTTCGGACAAAAAAGATGCGCCGCGCATCTCGATCACGGCCAAACTGATCGCCAAGCTGATTGTCGCGGCAGGCGCGGATCGCGCAATCGGCATGACCCTGCACTCCGCCCAGACTCACGGCTTCTTCGATGTCCCGCTCGATCACCTCACCAGCCTGCGCGTGATGGTCGATCACTTCAAGAAACAGGATTTGCGCAACGCGGTTGTGGTCTCGCCAGATGTCGGCTATGCGAAGCAGGCCATGAAGCTGGCTCATGCCCTGGGACTGCGCCTGAACATCGGCAGCAAGCTGCGGCTTGGTGACTCCGAGGTGCAGATTTCAACGGTTCTGGGCAGCGGCGGCCCCACGCCGCACCGGGCCATTGTCATTGATGACGAAATCGCCACGGGCAGTACGATGGTCGAGATCGTCCAGGTGATGAGCGAAATGGGCACCAAGGAATTTTCGCTGGCCTGCACGCATGGCGTCTTCACGGGCAAGGCGATCCAAAACCTGAACGGGTTGGACTGTGTGACCGAGATCGTCTGCACCGATACCGTTTATTCCGAACAGGCCCGTAAAGAGATTAACAAACTGCGCATTAAATTGGTTTCCTCCGTATTTGGCGATGCGATTCAGTGCAACCACGAAGGTAAATCGGTGGGTGATCTGTTTACCTTCTGGAGTGAGGATATGCTCACCGACCAATCCCTCGGTTAACCGCCTATGCGACTTCAGCATCCATTTAGCGCGACGATCTTTTACCGGGTCGTCGCGCTCCTGATTCTGGGGTTCGTCCTGGCGAACGATTCCGGCAGCGTTCCACGGTTTATCACGGGCAGTACAGCCCATCTGCAAAAAATGGCGGGCAATAACCGCCGCGTGTTTTCCGTCGTAGGAGACAGCATCAGCGCCGATGCGTTCTTCCTGAAGCCGATCAGCGCGGGCGACTATTCGCTTGGGCAGTATGGCGAACTGGGCGAGACGATCCGCTACTTTGGGCGAGAGACCTTCGCGATCCAGTCTGCTGCCGTGCATATCGGCTGGACCAGCGGCGCGGTACTCGATCCGACCCTGGCGGATTGGACGATCTGCGAGTTGGGCAAATCCCCGCTGGAATGCGAATACCGCCGCACACGCCCCGCCGCCGCGCTGATCATGCTCGGCAGCAATGACGTTGCCGCCGGGACCGCCCTGGACGACTACCGGGCCAACCTGCGCCGCATTGTTGATATCTCACTGGATCGCGGCGTGATCCCCATTCTGAGCACGATCCCGCCCATGCCTGCCCTCGGAGCAGATGACACAACCGTGCGCGCCTTTAATGAGATCGTGCGTCAGATGGCCATCCGCGACGGTCTGCCGCTGGTCGATCTGTGGGCGGCGCTGGTCGATCTGCCGGATCAGGGCATCAGCGCGGACGGCATCCACCCCAACGCCCCGCCGGATGGCCGCAGCACGACGTTTGACGACGCGCATCTGGCATACGGGTACACGGTGCGCAATCTGCTCAGTTTGCAGGTCTTGGACGAACTGCGGCGGCTGGTGTTGGAATAAAAACAAAATACTTCACGGCAGAAGGCGCGGAGGACGCAAAGAAAACAGAGTTTTTCATCTCTGCTTTTTTCTGTTTTTTCTTTGCGCTCTTTGTTAGATCATCGAAAGTCGTGCAATGAACAGTGTTTTCCCCTTCCCCCGCGTGCTTGCGAAGCAAGCCAAGCTGTGGGGGAAGGGTGGCTGAACATGCTTTTCCGTTCAGCCGGGATGAGGGCCTGCCCGCGATCCGCAACGCTCATTCATCTCACAAAATTGCATTACTTTCATTGTCCTACTTTTGCGGTGAGATTGTTTTTAAAGGATTCTAACCGAACTCCAACCTGCCCCTGGAATTGCTAAAATCAAGACAAAACGGGAAATCAGTACATGCCGCGTATTTTTATCTCGTACCGCCGGACTGATACGGAAGCGATCACCGGGCGGATTCATGAACATCTGTCGCGCGCCTTCGGGCCGCAGAACGTTTTTATGGATGTGGAGAACATCCGGCCCGGCGAGGATTTTCGGGAACGGCTGCGCCGCGCTGTCCGCGCCTGTAACGTGGTGCTGGTCATCATCGGCCCCAACTGGGCACAGGCTCTGGATCGGAACGGCTACCGCCGCCTGGACGATCCCAATGATTTTGTCCGGATCGAGGTCGAAGCCGCCCTGCGCAAAAAAGGAACCAGGGTAATCCCGATCCTGGTGAACGGCGCATCGATGCCCGCTGTTGCCGAACTGCCGCCCAGTTTGCAGCCGCTGGCCTATTTTAACGCGGCGCAGATTCACAATAACCCGTACTTCCGCCCCGATATGGACTGGCTGATCCGCCACCTGAAGCCGCGCAGTTGGAAATGGGTATGGATGTCGGCGGCCCTGTTCGTCCTGCTGATCGGCGGTTTTGTCGGGGCCTATGCCTTGCGAAACACCATACGTGACGCGCTCAGTTCAGGTGGCAATGGCGAGAATACCGGCACGAGCACGCCTCAGTCCACCGTGCCAACACTCGACCCTCAAATCTTCGTGCGGCAGGGACTCATCTTTTTTAACCAGGGCGACTATGCCCAGGCGATTGTCAACTTCAACCAGGCGTTGAGCATGAAAGCGGACGATCCGGCTGTGTTTTACCAGCGCGGGCTGGCCTACGAAGCACTGGGCGAGTGTGATGCCGCTGTAGCGGATTATTCCACCACGATCCAGCTTGCCGCGGATCACCAGGATGCCTATACGCGGCGGGGCGTGCTCTATCTGAACTGTATCAACGATCTCAACCTCGCCCTGGCGGATTTTAACCGCCTGGTCGAACTGAATCCCGGCAGCGTGTGGGGCTACTTTTACCGGGGGCAAATTTTTGCCCGCCAATCCAATTGGGATCAGGCCATAGCCGAATACACAACGGCGATCAATCTGAATAACACTCTGATCGAGCTGTACCTGGGCCGGGGTGATGCGTATCTCGCCAGGGGAACGGTTGATCTGGCCGAGGTTGATTACACGCAGGCAGTCACCCTGGACGAAACGCGGCCCGAAGCGCACCTCGGATTAGGGCGCGTGTACGACGCGACCAGCCAGCCGGATAAGGCCCTCGAACAGTACCGCCGCTACGTAGAACTCGCTGCCGGTACTGCCGATCCGGCGGTGATCGCCCGCATCCAGGAACTGGAAGCGGCGCAGCCACAGCCAACACCCGCACAGTAGATGGCTGTAGAAGTGGGGTTGTTTGCGATACAATAGACCACCCATAAATAGTCAGCGCCGCCGTGTTGATGGGTGGCGCTTTTTAAGCCACTAGAGCGTGTTATGCACTTTTTAGTGTCGTTCCCCCCTTCCCCCGCGTGCTTGCGAAGCAAGCCAAGCTGTGGGGGAAGGGGAAGCTCAGCCGCTTTTGCTGAGCCGGGATGAGGGCCTGCCCGCGAACCACAACGCTTATTTTTCAGCGTATCTTTATGGGACAGCTCGAAAAGTTCATAACAGCCATTAGAATTACGGAAAGGCAAATAATTGTGACTTCTTCCTCTCAATCCGGCCCACTGCTGTTGGGGCACGCACCTCTGACTATTGCCGATGTGGTCCGTGTCGCCCGCCATAACCGGCGCGTCCAACCGATGCCCACTGTCGCCCGGCCCGGCACGGAACTCGCCGCCCGCTTGGAGCGCGTCGAACGCAGCGCGGCGTGGGTTCGGCACATGATGGACGAGATCGAAACCTCTGAGTTGCCGCGCGTGATCTACGGCGTCAATACAGGCTTTGGCGACAATGCCGGGCGCGCGATCTTCCGCAAAAAATCCGAAGCGGCTCTGCTCAGCCGCAATCTGCTGCTCAGTCATGCGGTGGGCGTCGGCGATTATCTGCCTCTCGATGTCGTGCGGGCGACGATGCTGATCCGGGCGCACACGCTGGCGCAGGGTTACAGCGGCGTGCGGCGTGAGATCATCGATACGCTGGTCGATATGCTGAATGAAGGTGTACTTCCCGCCATGCCTGCCCAGGGATCGCTCGGCGCATCGCGGGGATCTGGCCCCGCTGTCGCATCTCGCCCTGGTGCTTAGCGCGCCTGTGCCCGACGAACAGCCGCATCCCGGCTCAAGCGGAAAGGCGTATTACAACGGTGAACTGATGGACGGCTCGGCGGCGATGGATGCGGCGGGTATCCCGCGTATTGTGTTGGGCGCAAAGGAAGGGGTTGCCCTGATCAACGGCACGGCGGCAAGCGCAGCAATCGGCCTGCTGGCGTGGCACGACGCGACCCGGCTGCTGGCCAACGCGGAATTGTCCCTGGCGCTTTCGTTGGAAGCGCTGTGCGGCTTCCGCGATGCCTTCCTGCCCCATCTGCACGCGGTGCGCGGCCATGACGGTCAGGCGCGGGTGGCATCCTTCATCTATAAACTGCTCGTGGGCAGCACCCTGGTGCGCGGCGATTTCAACGTGGACACCGATCCGCAAAACGGCCCCCCGCAGGACCCCTACAGCCTGCGCGCCGCCCCGGTCGTGATGGGCGCGGTCCTCGATACGCTCGGCTATGTGCGCGATGTGCTGACCCGCGAGATCAACGCAGCGACGGATAACCCGCTGATCTTCATGGACGACGAAGGCCCGGCCAGTCTGCCGCGCGAAATCAAGGCCGTGTCAGGCGGTAATTTTCACGGCGCGCCCGTTGGTTATGTGATGGACTTCATGAAAATCGCCCTGGCAGACCTTGCCAGCCTGACCGAGCGGCGTATCTTCCTGCTGACCGATGCCCGGCTCAACCGAGGTTTGCCGCCGTTCCTGGTGATCGATCCGCCCGGCGAAGAGGGTCTGAATAACGGCCTGATGATGGCCCAGTATACGGCAGCGTCGCTGGTCAGTGAGAACAAGATACTGGCCCATCCTGCCAGCGTGGACAGCATCCCCAGCAGCGCCAACCGCGAGGATCATGTCAGCATGAGCACCATCGCCGCCCGCACTGCCGCGCAAATCGTAGCCAATACGCAGGCGGTTGTGGGGATAGAATTGCTGTGCGCCTATCAGGCGCTCGAACTGCGGCTGCAAATGGAACCCGCCGCGCGGCTGGGACGGGGTACGCAGACGATCCTGGATTTTCTGCGCACAGTGGAAATCGAGCCGGGCTATACGCTGGCTCCGCTGATCATGATGTGGCGCTGCGCCCGTACATTGACCGCATGATCGAGATCGTGCGCAGCGGGCAACTGTTGGATGCCATGCACGCGGCGATGTAGCCCTTGTTCCGTCTGAGCAGTGGAGAGAAGGTCATATTTTTTCGCATTATCCCCGCTCTCCGCAGAGAATAGCGTGATGCGCTTCACATCACCCTAGAATAAATTCTAGGGCTAGGAGAAAGGCCTGGAAGCCCGCTGAAGGGGCTGCAAAAAGTCCACTTCAGTGGACTTTTTCCTTCATAGCCTACGGGTTTTAACCCTAGGCGACGCGGCAGCAAACGTCTATTTTCATGATGTTGCTTGGCGAAAAATAGTTGCTGTGCGATTTTTACGTCCCAGGTTAAAACCTGGGCCTAGCTGAGAAGCTTGTAAGCCCGCTGAAGGGGCTGCAAAGAGTCCACTTCAGTGGACTTTTTCCTTCAATAGCCTACGGGTTTTAACCCTAGGCGACGCGGCAGGAAACGTCTATTTTCATGATGTTGCTTTGCGGTGAGATACTGTTTTGCTCTTATGTCGGAGGGAACCACCATTGAAAGCAGGATTTATCGGGTTGGGTGTGCTGGGCAAAACGATGGCCCGGCACTTGATCGAACAGGGTGTGGAACTCGTCGTCTGGAACCGCACCGCCGAAAAAGCGGCGGATTTAGGCGTCCCGGTGATGCAGAGTCCCGCCGAGGTGATGGCGCAGGTTCCGGTTGTCGTCCTGAATTTGCGTGACAGCGGCGCGGTGGAAGAAGTGTTGGGCGGTTTGCTGGCGGGTGACTGCACGGGCAAGATCATAATCGACACGACGACCAACCATTTCGAGCCTGTAGTTCGCTTCGAGGCATGGGCGCGCGAACACGGCGCGGCGTATCTGGAAGCGCCTGTCCTGGGCAGCGTGATCCCGGCGTCAAAGGGCGCGCTGACCGTACTGGTGGGCGGCGCTCAGGCGGCATTTGAGACAGCGCGGCCCCTGTTGGACCAGATCGGCAGCACGATTTTTTATATGGGGACAGAGATGGGCCGGGGGCCTCCGCCTCCCCCGCTGATGACCGTCGTCGGGGCGGGTATCAATGCAGACGGCGTGGAACTCAGGGGAAGCGATGTCCCGTAGACCGGCGCGCCGGACGCGGTACCGTTGGCGATTGCAGTCGCGATCGCGGCAGGCGGCGCGCCGGCATCCATGGCGCCCGAAATAACGACCTTCTTGTCCGCTCCCGCGCCGATCGCAGCAGCCGCCACCACGCTCAACGGCGCCCCCTGCTCGATAGCGGCGGCAACGACCGTCTTGGCCGAATAGCCTTCCGTGATCGCCGTATAGACCACATTCGAAGGATTCACGCCAGCATCGAGCATGGCTGTAACGACCTGCTCGATCGGCATCCCCGACTCTACTGCCTTGTCGATGACCGCGCCCAGACTGATCCCCTCGGCCAGGTCTCGCGCGACGTCCTTGTCATTATATTTTGCAAGTCTTTTTCGGGGACTTGCCGTTCTGCGCCATTTGCCGTCGATCTCGGATTGATCAGTGTGGTCTGACGGTTGAGGGATTCCTTGTGAGCGGGCGACAACGCTATGCCAGGTTGGGGTGATTTGCCTTTTTCTACGGAGGTTACCTGGTCGGCGCCAAGCATGATGGCGCCATTAACTGAGGAAGAAGAGCTTCTGACGCTTACGGCGCCTTCGAAAACAGCTATCTCCGTGTCGTGCTCTCCGCTGGTCACCACGAGGTCGGTACCCCGCACGCCGGCAACGGCGTTCTGGGTCTCGATGGTGACGTTCGAGTCCTTCCATTTTATCTCGCTTCCCGCGGCATGAGGCCTGAACACCTTTGAGATCACGAAGCGGATCGTCCCCTTCAACGCCTTCATCACTGAATTACGGACACCCTGTTCTCGGTCGACAAGATGGCCTTTCATCTGAATGCTCGAATTCGGCGCGACGGTAACGATCGAGCCGTCCGACAGCTGGATCTGGGCCCTCATATCCTCTCCGGTCTTCACGGTGTCCCCCAGGAAAACAGCGTCGCCGGGTTTCACATCAACGAGCGCAGAATAGCCGATGCGGACGATGTGCGGGTGCTGTGCAGCGTCCCCGCTCTCCACCAGTTTTACGTTACCGACAAACTGGTCCTGCCCCGACGCAATAGGCGGGAAACCAGCAGAAAGAACGAGTGTACACAGCAACGCGATAAAGCGATACCGTTCTACGACACATGGTCTTTGCAAACATCCCATATACCACCATGAGATACCTCCCCCGGCAGAACTTCCTGTCCATTGCCCAGTATCAGACACATGATCGAATCACCCCGCCGCGGACGTTTATGGCAGGGAACGAACCGGCAGTACGAGAAAATAAAGCGTCTTCATTCCAGTCCCGACGCTGCCATTTTTCATATTGACGAACCACGCTTCTCCGGAGTCATAAATGTTTTCCGTTGAGGTCCAGTACTCTTCATCTTTGATGTTCTTCATGCCCAGCGTATGCATTCCTGCCGCCACGGTCCCGAGCCGATCGCTGCCGAATCCCTGCTTCTTCACATGCTCTACCAGGGTCTTCAGTTCTTCCCGATGAGGGCAGTCTCCAGTTCTTATACCCCCCATAGACACCGCGGTTCAGGCTGTCAATATATTCTAAGGCCCCATTCCAGGAAACGGCCTGTTCAGCCAGATCTCCGTTCAACGTCCACATGAGCCTGGCCTTATTATCAATGATGGTCTTCTCATAAAGCTCAAAAAGCGGCTTTTTTGTGTTTCCTTCCTGCTTTTCTGCTGAAACGAAGCTTGAACCGAGCCCTGCGAGAATGCCAAGCATACATAAAATTGTGACTATAGTGTCTTTTCTTGCTCCGTGCTCTCTCTTTATATTATTTACCGTCACGCAGATAGGACCCTGGAATACTATTTTCTTCTAATATTGACAGGTATTTATAACATATTCATGATCTTCCAGTCAAAGGAAAAAGTGCTTTTCTTCCGGGTATTTTCACGGGTATGGATTCAGAAAAAAAAAGCCGTAACTCATAAGAGTTACGGCTTTGTACAATGGTCGGGGTGAGCCGATTTGAACGGCCGACCACTCGCACCCCAAGCGAGTGCGCTACCAGGCTGCGCCACACCCCGAAATAAATTATCAACAAACAACAAGACTGAATCAGCAAATCTCAGGAAAACGAAAGACGCGCGTTCGTATGATGAATCGTGAGGTATCAAACCTTCAGCGCCTCTCCGGTACTTCTATTTCAGTAGTTCCAGGATCTCCCTGATCTCTTTCTTCGTCGATTCGAGAAGGTCATCCTTGTCCTGTCCGGACCTGCCCCTCAGTTTCTTTTTTGCGCCTGAGATGGTATAGCCGGACTGGTAGAGAAGCTGCTTTACCTGGAGGATGTTATCGAGGTCCTTCTTGGTGTAGAGACGCTGACCTGATTTTCTTTTTTCCGGCCTGAGATGGGGAAACTCCGTCTCCCAGTATCGTAAAACATAGGGTTCGAGGCCCGAGATCCTGCTCACCTCCCCGATCCGGTAGAAAAGCTTACTCGGCTGTCGGGACTGCGGAGGCTGTTGATTCTGTTGACTCAATGACATGTTCCTTGAATATCATGCTCGGCCGGAAGCTCACGACGCTGCGAGGTGTGATCTCGATCTCCTGGCCTGTTTTGGGATTGCGTCCTTTTCGCGAACGTTTTTTCCGCACCACGAAGTTCCCGAACCCGGAGAGCTTCACCGTTTCGCTCTGTTTCAGCGTCTGCTTTACGGTATCCAGAATCATCTCCACCAGCTCTTCGGCGTCCTGCTTCGGCAGTCCGACCTTGTCAAAAACGTCTGAGATGATGTCTGCTTTGGTCATATGCACCTCCTGAACGTGCGATACTATAGAAGATAACTGTTTCAAAGTCAAGGGGAATTTGCACCACACAGGAACGGAGACTGCAGGGAGGAAGATTAATAATTGTCTTGCCTCCTCTGTCGAATTATTATAGTATTGTCCCGTTTGGAATATCCTGACGCAGGGAGGAAACACGATGCCGGAACTGGTAACTGTATCAAGCGTGGAAAAGCTGGAGTCTCTCAGGACCACGATCAATGAACTTTTTGAGCACGGCAAGTATGCCGAGATCATCCAGTCCATCGGGATGCACTCGATCCTCATGGAGCCGGAGCACATGATCGGCGATCAGGACAGCCTGTACCACCTGGTGCTGAACCTCATCAAGAAGAAGATACATCGGGAGGACCCGAAACGATACTCCTCCTGGCTCATTGCCTTCCCCGCCCTTCTCAGCCGCATCGTGGATGAGGGACAGGTGATCGCAGACAATGCGGCGCAATCCGCCCTTGTCTCACACCTGGCTTCCTTCGGACCCTTTACCTCCCTGGATGAGTTCTATTTCTGGGCGCTTGACGACCGCAGGCTGCCCCTCGACCAGTTGATCCGCTACATCAATAGGACCGTCGAGATGCAGAGATAAAATAATTGAAGCTCCCTGCAGCAAGCTGCAGGGAATCTTCGATCCTCAAGGATGTACTATTTATTCTAATCGCTCGCTAACCCCGCAGCAAGCTACGGGGAATGCGCTCGCTCCTGGATTCAAGATTCAAGATCCAACACATTATAAGATCACACGCTCAGGTTGACGTTTGAATGCCTCAGCTATTAGATCTCGAATATTGAATTCCGAATAGTTTCTTAGCCCCCTACCTGTTTCATCACATCCTCGACCGTTATCTCCTCCATGCACCGGACTCCAATGTCACAGGTGCGCCGAAAACAGGGTGAACAGTCCATACCCTTTCTGACCACCCCATGGCCGGGGCCGTAGGGGCCGGTCCGCCAGGGCGCTGTCGGACCGAAGAGCGCCACAACCCTGGCGCCTGCGGCTGCAGCCAGATGCATGGGACCTGTGTCCGTGGTAATGAACAGATCCGCCAGCGAGGCCAGGGCGGCAAGTTCCCGAAGCGTCGTCTCCCCTGCCCAGTTCACCGAATCTTCCCGCATCATGCCCCGTATCCTTTCGGTGATCATCCGGTCATCAGGGCTCCCCGTAAAGATCACCACGGCGCGCCGTTCGTTGACCAGACGGTCTGCCAGCAGGGCGAATTTCTTCTCATCCCAGAGTTTGGTCTTCCATCGCGCCACGGGATTTATAACGATCAGCCTGCGTCCATTCTTCACCAGAACTTTTATTCGCTCCCCCATGACCGCGCGTTCCCGCTCGATGGGCAGGGTGCAGGTGGGTGAGGGATCGTCGGCGCCCAGATAGCGCGCTACATCGAGATACCGCTCCAGGGCATGTTTCTCCCTGTCATATGCGGGAAGGCATTCGTTCAGGAACATATAGGATAGCTCCCGCGTTCTGTCAAAGCCGATCTTCCGCTTCGCCCGAGACGCGCCGATGATAATGCCGCTTTTAAGGAGACCCTGGAAATCGATAGCGATGTCGTACCGACGCTTGCGCAGTTGGCGAAGAAATCCGGATATTTCCCAAATCGCCTGCGCAAACGTCAGGGGGCTGCAAAGCATGCGTGTCCACGATTTTCTGCGGCTTACCAGCAAACGGTCAATGAGCGGATGACCTTCGAGGATGTCCGCCGCAGCCTCTTCGACGACCCAGTCGATCTCGCTCCCGGGGAAAGCCTTCTTGACGGCCTCGAGCGCCGGCAGGGTCTGAACCACGTCGCCGATGGCCGATAGTTTCACAAAGAGTATCCTCATGATCGTGGCAATCATAATCCATCGGCCGCGTTCCGTCAACCGGAAACAGTGAACGCATTGTTCTTCCATCGACTCGCGCGAAGCGCACGAGCGGTTTGAGCGGCGATCCGGTCCGGAGCAGAATTAACAAGCTGGTGACGGGCATATTATTCTCCCGTAACGTACTTATCTTGTTCTTTCCCCGGAAATATGATACAACGATGGCATGATTAACTACCTGGCCTGGGCGCTGCTCGCGGCCCTCGTGGCGGTCACGTTCACACGAAATGAGGTATGGCATGATGACGGAAGGACGTGGGAAGACATCATTAAAAAGTCTCCCCGGAAAGCGCGTGCCTACAACGAACGGGGTCTCCATCTGCTGGAGAACGGAGACCCAGTCGGGGCGCTCATGGTCCTCGGCAGGTCTCTGGAGCTTAATCCCTATCAGCCGCAGATATATATCAATCTTGGACTTGCATTTGAAAAGACAAATCAGGTCGAAAAGGCCATCGATGCCTACGAGCGGGCCGTATCCTACCAGCCCGACGATCCGACCGCCTATTACAACCTCGGCGTCCTCAACTACACTACGCTGAAGGATCGAAACAAGGCTCTGGCATACTTTCTCCGGGCACGTGACCTGAATCCGCTTGAGCCCGATGTCCACCAGTACTTGGGCCTGATCTATGCGGAACGGGGAAATATCGATCTTTATCGGCAGGAGATGGCGCTGTACGACAGGTTGAGACACAAAACACCGGCACACCAGCGCTGATCGGCTGGCTCCGTGTCAAATGCCGTTTCTATGATAACGCGGTTCTCTGGAGGATCATCCGTTCACGTTCGTGAAAAGACCGGATAGAGAAGAAGGAAGGAAAAGGGATCATGCACTGTTTTTGCTGCCGGTCATACTGTTCAAAGCGATGCAACCCTTACAGGAGAAGATTTCACGATCACTAAGCTCCCGGCGCCGCAGGTCGCAGAGATGCCTGCTTATCTTATCCGAAAAGAGTTTGCAAAAGACCGTCATTGCCGCCTCACTTGCATGAAGCTCACTGGTCTTGTCTATGCTGTCATTGTTGTCCATGTATTTGATATAAAATGCAATTACAATGCCATGTATATTCTGTTGATATGAAGTTGCATTGGATAGCGGTTTATGATCCGCCTCGACTGATTTATTCCTCACAAAACAAATAATTATGTAATAATTTCACAGAGATTTCCCCTTCTATTCCTAAACAATTAACTGCACAAGTATAAAATGCATGAATATCCCTGATGCGGTCAAATACCTATCATCCGTATTTTAATGAGTATTTTTGCTCATTCCATGCTCAATACCGCTCAGCATACCGAAAAAACAACGTTGACGACCTCGGACCATTTTCAATACTGCAGACACAATGCATTTCCTCTTGCAATTTATCATGGTTTTGCTACAATTTTTTCAGGATACGTTTTGACGTTCTAAAGCAGGGCAACTGCTTCGCCTGCCTGCACGTATTCCAGGGAGATAATCGTATGACTGATAAAAAGGCAAAGAAAAAGTTAGCGGCAAAGAACCGAAAGACCGTAACAAAGAAATCTGCAGGGAAAAAAGCCCTGAAAAAGAAACCCGTTAAAAAAACCGGAAAGAAAAAGACAGCTGCAAAGATCGTTAAAAAGAAAACTACCAGTAAAGTGGTAAAGAAAAGGCCGGTCAGCCCAGCCGGGTCTGCCCCGAAAGAAGCTCTCTCCAAGAAACCTTTTCTCGTGAAGCCCGGCCCTCCTTCCGGAACTGTCCCTCCCGTGGAAGAACCCGCCCCAAATGAAGAGGCCATCGGCGTTATTACCCACTATTACAGTCACCTCGGCGTCGCGGTGGCACAGTTGAACAAAGGTTCTCTCAAAACCGGTGATACGATCCATGTAAAAGGCCACTCCACGGACTTTACACAGACCGTCGCGTCCATGGAATACGAACACCAGCACATCGATCAGGCCGGCGCAGGTCAAAACATCGGTCTTAAGGTCATCGACCATGCGCGGGAGCACGATATCGTCTACCGGGTGAAGTACGCTCCTTGAACGCTCATATCGTCCGGAGTTCTTCAGCGCAGCGAGGGTCATTTCTGCGCTATTTTTTTGCCGATAAATCAACGATGACGAGAAATCCGGGAGCGAGCGCATTCCCCGAAGCTTTCTGTGGGGTTGGAACGCGATCAAAGTAAATAGCAAGATTACCTGCAACTTGCTGCAGGGAGCTTCAATCACCGTCCGATACCGGCTTCCGCATGATAAAATAAGCATCAAGGAGCCACCTATCCCTACCATTCACGGCAATACAACTGGCCTCAAACCCGCTGAGATCAAGACGCTCGAACGGCTCTACCGGCGAAAGATGCCGCCCGACGCGATCATTACGCCCGAGGCTGCCCGTGCCCTGACCGAGGCTTCCGCCATGATCGGCCGCCAGGTAGGTCTCATCATCGACCGTGCGGGCGGAGTCCGGGACGTCTTGGTCGGTACGAACCATGACATCCTCATCCCCGACCTCTCTGAACACCGTCTTGGCGCCAAACGGCTCCGGGGCGTCCGTTTCGTCCACACCCATCTCAAGGATCAGCCGTTGAACCAGGAAGACCTGACGGACCTGGCGCTTCTCAGGCTCGACATGATGGCAGCCCTGACGGTCCTGAAGGACGGTCTTCCCGGCACCATGTCCATCGCACATCTCCTCCCGCCTAACCCCGAGGACAAACTCTACGAGGTCGTTCCCCCGCAGTCCGTTCACGGCCTGACGATCGACGCCTTCGACCTGGTCACGACCATTGAGCGCGAAATGGAGCGGCTCCAGCGAGCCGGGGAAGTCGTCAAGAAGAGACCGCGCCATTCTCGTGAGCGTTTCCAAGGCGGCAAAATCAGAGCAGGAGGAGTCCGTCGAGGAGTTGAAGGAGCTCGCCCGTTCCGATGCGATCCATGTCCTGGATACGGTCATTCAGCGGCCCCATGACATCAATCCGCGTTATCTCCTCGGTGAAGGCAAGCTGAAGGAGCTCATCATCCGCTCCCAGCAGCTCGGCGCGGACCTTATCGTTTTCAACCAGGACCTCACGCCGGCGCAGGTCAAGGCCATCGGCGATATCACCGAGATGCGGGTCATCGACCGTACCCAGCTTATCCTCGACATCTTCGCCCGGCGGGCGCATAGCGGCGACGGCAAGGTCCAGGTGGAACTTGCCCAGCTGAAATACCGACTTCCCCGCCTGTCGGAACGTTCGACCGCCCTCTCACGGCTCACCGGCGGCATAGGCGGCAGGGGCCCGGGAGAGACCCGTCTCGAGATCGACATGCGCAGGGCACGCGATAAGATACGAAGGCTCGAAAAGCAGCTCGATGCCCTCGGCAAGGCGCGGAACCAGCGGCGGGAGAGGCGCGTCAGCAGCGCGATCCCCATCGTGTCGATCGCGGGATATACGAACGCCGGAAAATCGACGCTCTTCAATGCGTTGACCAGGGCCTCGGGTGAAGGCAGAGGACCTCCTCTTTGCGACGCTCGACACGGCAACGCGGCGGCTGCGATTCCCGAGGGAGCGCGAAGTGGTCATCACGGACACCGTGGGTTTCATCCGTGATCTGCCGAAGGACCTTTTGGGTGCCTTCCGGGCCACACTCGACGAGATGCGCGACGCCGACCTGATCCTGCATATTGTCGATATCAGCAATCCACGCTTTGAACAGCAGATAGCATCCGTGGACAAGATCCTGTCCGAGATCGGACTGGACGAGATCCCGAGGCTCATGGTGTTCAATAAGGTCGATCTCGTGAATCCGCTTTGGGCAAAGGCGATAGCAAGCCGTTTCACGGGGCATCGTATGCTCCGCCCTGGATCCCGAGAGCTTTGGAGGTTTATTGAAGGAGATCGAGGAACGAGTGTGGCCGGCGAGGTAAGAAGAAGTCAAGGGTCAAGGGTCAAGGGTCAAGGGTCAAGGGTCAAGGGTCAAGGGTCAAGAAACAAGAATTTACAAAAGTTTAATGTTTCCTTCGTGCTCTTCGTGATAAAAGAAGTATTTTCAACGTTCAATTACTTCACTTTCCGCCGATCGACAATTCTTTCACTCTCAAGCGTAGGGCACCCGATCCTGCCGGAAAAGCGCAGATCGCTGCCGACGGCATCGATGTTCTTCATAAGATCGAGTATATTACCCGCGATGGTGATCTCCCGGACCGGGTAGGCCTTCTTCCCCTGCTCGATCCAGAACCCTGTTGCGCCTACGGAAAAATCACCCGATGATAGGATTGGCCATATGGGCGCCCATGATCTCCGTTACCAGGAGGCCTTTCGGCGTTGCGAGAAGGATCTCTTCCTGCGACGATGCGCCTGGCGCTATGTACAGATTGGTGACCCCGACGCCGGGCATTCCCTTGAAACCGCCGCGTATGCCGTTCCCCGTCGATACGGTCCTGTCCTTGTTCGCCGTATAGGTGTTGTACAGGAACAGGGCAAGCCTGCCCTTGTCAATGACCGTTTTCTTCTTCATCGGCACCAGTTCATCATCGGACGGCGCCGTGCCGAGCCCTCCTGCAGCAAGCCGTCATCGTAGACCGTGATGAGCGGAGACACGACCTCGGTGTCAAGCTTTCCGATGAACAACGACTTCTTCTTCTGGACGTTCTCCGCGGAGAACCCGCTCGCCATGATGGAAAGGAACTCCTCCGCCACCGACGGATCCAGAACGACCGGCGCCTTGACCGATTCGATATTGCAGGCGCCGAGGAGATCAAGGGCCTTCCGCGCCGCCCGCCTGCCGACCCGTTCGATGTCCAGTTCTCGGTAGAAGCGCCTTACATCGTATTCCCACCCCGCCTGCGATTCACCTTTCTGTTCGGCGACAACCTCGATGCTGGCAGAAACAGCGGTCGCCTCGGTGAGAACCTCCGCGCCGAGGCTGTTCATGATCAACGTCGAGGAATCGGAGAAACCTGCAGACGCCTTGCGAATGCGCTTTACCCGCGGATCCACGGCAAATGCCTCGCGTTCCATGGCCATGACCCGCTCGATCTTTTCCCCTTCCGAAAGCGCGACGACCGCCGGATCGAATATGGAAACGGACTGATAGGGTGCAGGCGGTACTTCGGGGATTCCCGGGAACGGGTCGGATGCGGTGTTCCGCGCATTGGTCACGGCCGAAGCCGCAAGGGCGCGCAAGGATTCTGGCGTAAGGTCCGTGGTGTAGGCAAAGCCCATGCGGTCGCCGACGAGCACCCGGAGACCTGCTCCGATGTCACGAGCCCTCTCAAAGGCATCGACCTTCTGGTCCTTCACTTCTATCGTGGTCGAGGAGGAGTTCCGGATATAGATCTCTGCGGCTGTTGCCTTGAGGGAAGCGGCAAGGGAAAGGATCTGTTCTGCGATTCTTCGGTCAATGAGTTCATCGGATCCCCTTCGCCATCAGGTCAAGACAGTATATGCGGTGACCTGGTACGAGAGGTTACTCGAAATAGCTCGCCGAGGCCGTGTCCGACTCCCAGACGGTGACGCTGGCGACCTCAATGTTGCTGTCGTTGACCTTCTTGACCATGCTGTCGTAGATCCACTTGGCAACATTCTCCGAGGACGGATTGATCTGTGTGAAGGGAAAAATATCGTTCAGAAAGGTGTGTTCCAGCTGGTCCAGTACCTCGCGGAGCGCCTTTTTCAGGTCATGAAAATCGATGGCCAGGCCCGATCTCATTGAGCCGTTCCGCGGTGACCGCAACGGTCACGCGCCAGTTATGGCCGTGGAGGTTCTCACATTTACCTTTATAGCCGCGCAGTTGGTGGGCCGCGGCAAATTTGGATTCGACCATCAGTTCGTACATGGCGGAGATAATAAGTCAGGGACCGTAAAAAGTCAACACCCAAAAGGGCGAAACGGTCATTTTTCTCTGGATAAAAAACGGTTTTTTGTATATCCTTAGGTCCATGAAACAGTACAAGAAGGTGATCTCTTCAAGGGCCTCTCCGACGCCGAGTTCAAAGAGCTTGAGCCCTATCTCTCCACATCGTTTTACAAAAAGAAGGAGACCATATTCTCGGAGGGCGAGCCGCCTGAATGGTTCTACCTGGTCCTGAAGGGAAAAGTGAAGATCACCAAGTTGTCCCACGAAGGCAAGGAGATCATTCTTGAGGTGATCTCACCCGACCGATATCTTCGGAGGCGTTGCCGTCATCAAAGGGTTCCCCTATCCGGCCAATGCCGTTGCCATGGAAGACAGCGAAGTCCTCAAGATATCGCGAAAGAACCTCATGCGGCTCGTGGACCGATTCCCGAACCTCATGTACTGCATGGCACTCCAGATGGGAGACCGCATGAAAAGCTCCCATGACTCCCTCAAGAACATCGCGCTTGAGCGCGTGGAGGCGCGGATCGCAGCGCTCCTGCTGAAGCTTGCCGGCAAGGTCGGGGTCGAGTCCAAGAGCGGTATTACGATAGACATGCGCCTGACCAAGCAGGATGTTGCAGACATGGTCGGCACCACGGTGGAGACGTCCATCCGTACGTTCACGAAGTTCAAAAAAGCGGGGTTACTCGCTGACAAGGACGGCAAGATCATCATCCTTGACAAGGATGGGCTCGGGGCCTTTTCATCATAAATGAAAAACTAACGTTCATGCATTCGAGAGACAACCGATGTCTTCAGGAAGTCAACAACGTCATCCTCCCCGCTCAGCTGACAGTCCTTTCCAGAGCACCTTGTGACTTTTTCACATCGATTACTGAGGTTGTTCGATGGGAGGCATCAGGGTCTTCATCATGTTGTAGAAGAACAGGAAGATAGACGCCGTCTCCAGCATACCTGCGGCCACCGTTATCATCACAAGAGCGTTAGACGGGCTGTACACATTCGTCGTGTAGGACAGCAGCATGGCTATCAAGCCGACGTTCGCCATCCAGAATTGGACCTCCCCCAGCTTCGTGCTGTAGAGCCTTCTCCCCATGAACTTCGGCAGGATGTGGTACCCCACACCGTAGATCATCATGGACACCCAACCGAGCATATTCAGATGGGAGTGGACGAATTTGAGCGCCATGGCCTTTTCACTGCCCAGCATGGCGATGCCCACCAGTGAAGAAATCCCCAGATAGACGATGCTCATGATGATGAATCTCCTGACAAATGTATCCATTCAATGCCTCCTTTAAGGTTATTGGAATTAAGTATACCAGAGGACCCGCCTGACCGCTATGACCCCGGTCATAGCGGATTACCGATATCTGTTTTCTGACCTCTGCATAGTTCCCTCGCCCGTATGATTTGTGTCATACCAATCCAGCAGGTTTCTGGTATTATGTGAACATATCCAGTACAAGGAGGCTGCCATGCTTGCAGAGAAAAAGAAAGTGACAAAGGATACCCTCATCGGCGACGCCATCAAGAACGTACCCGGCGCTCGTGCGGTCATCGAGAAGCACTTCGGCAACGGATGCTTCACCTGCCCCGGCATCAATGTGGAATCGATCTCCTTCGGCGCCATGATGCATAATCTCGATCCGGACAAGATCGTCGCCGAGATCAACGCGGCACAGGGGGAATAACATGGTGAAAAAAGAGATCAAATGTTTCATTTGCGGTTCCGAAGACAAGGAAAAGACCTATCTTCCCTGCTACAACGACGGTAAAGAAAAGATCGTCTGCACCCGCTGTCTGCCTATGCTCATCCACGGCGCCCATTAGCTTCTGTTTGGCACCACAGGGCTCCTTCCGTACCCCGGCCGCTCCCCCTGCTCTTTCGGCCGGGGGATTTTTTTCTGAGGACATCCTTATATATCTGGAAATTGCTCATCAATCTTGGTACACTGAACCATGAAGACATGATCTTGCCGTCGTGCTCGTAAGCGGCGGAATGGACAGTTGTGTTACGGCAGCCATGGCGAACGAGAACTATCGCCTGGCATGTCCTCACGTCAATTACGGCCAGAGGACCGAAGCGCGCGAACTGCGCGCGTTCCAGGAGCTGGCGGAGTTCTACCAGGCCGAGAAACGTCTCGTCGTCAGCATCGAGCACCTCAAGGTCATCGGCGGTTCGGCCCTAACGGACACCAGCATTCCCGTTCCAGAACTCCGCACTCCGCACTTCGCACTCCGCACTCCAAGCAATTCCCTCGACCTACGTCCCCTTCCGGAACGCCCATCTCCTTGCCATCGCCGTGTCCTGGGCCGAGGTCATCGGTGCCACCAAGATCTACATTGGCGCCGTGGAGGAGGACAGCTCCGGCTATCCCGACTGCCGCGAGATCTTCTACCAGGCGTTCAACAAAGTGATCGAGACGGGCACGAAGCCGGAGACGCGGACCGAGATCATCACTCCGCTCATTCATATGAACAAAGCCGCGATCGTCAGAAAGGGAGCAGAACTCGGCGCACCGCTCCACCTTACGTGGAGCTGTTATCAGAATAGCGAGAGGGCTTGCGGAAGGTGTGAAAGCTGTGTTCTGCGTTTGAAAGGTTTCAGCGGGGCAGGCATCAAAGACCCGATACCCTATGAATCCCGGAGCTCTAATCCGTAGTTTGCTCAGAGAGATTCAAATTGTAGCGTCAGCTATTTCGTTTTAAAATGTATACACAAAGCTGGTCACCAGCAGCATGACGGTCAGCAGGATAAGCACGGCCACGGTGAACCAGGCGATCACGTTCATCCGCTTTGAGTTGACGTACTCCCCCATGATCGACGCATCGTTGACCAGCCGCAGCATGATGATCAGCACGACAGGCAGGAGCATCCCGTTGATGGTCTGGGACAGGTACATGATCTTGATGAGCGGCGCGTTCGGAAGCAGGATAGCCCCCGCCCCGATAACGATGAAGGCCGTGTAGAAGCCCAGGAACTGCGGCGCCTCCCGGAACGTCTTGTTGATCCCCGACTCCCACCCGAACGCCTCCGAAAGGCCGTAGGCCGTTGCCAGCGGCAGGACAAAGGCCGCAAGGAACGATGCGTTCAGCAGGCCAATGGCGAACAGATGAGAAGCAAAATCGCCTGCCAGGGGCTGTAGCGCCTGTGCCGCATTCTCAGCGGAATCAACGATCACGCCGGCAGGATGCAAGATGGTCCCGGTGCTGAGCACGATGAAAAATGCGATGAACACCGTCATGAAGGACCCGGCGTAGACGTCAAACTTGGCATACCGGTACTCATCGACGCGGATCCCCTTGTCCACTACGGCCGACTGCAGATAGAACTGCATGTACGGAGTGATCGTCGTTCCCACCATGGTTATAAAGAGCAGCAGATAGTCCTTATCGAGCCTGATGTGCGGCACCATGATCTGCCGGGCGACTTCTTTCCAGGGGGGGTTGGACATGATGCCGGAAAACACGTAGGTGAGGTAGATCAGGCTGATGGCAATCAGGAGCCGCTCCACCTGTTTGAAATTCCCTTTTACGACGATGAACCAGACAACGAACGCGGAGATCGGCACGGAAATATGCTTGTGCACGCCGAAGAGCTCCATGCTCGCAGCGATGCCGGCGAACTCGGCGATCATGATGGTCAGGTTCGCGAAGACAAACAGCGCCATGATGGCAAGCGTCACGCGGATCCCGAACTGTTCCCGCACCAGGTCGCCGAAGCCTTTGCCGGTCACGACGCCCATCCGCGATGACATCTCCTGGATCACTGCCAGGGCGAAGGTGATGAGGATGAGCGCCCACAGGAGCCCATACCCCTCGCGTGCTCCCACGATGGAGTACGTGGCGATGCCGCCGGCATCGTTTCCCGCGTTCCCCGCAATGAACCCCGGCCCGATAACTGACAGCACCACGAGGAACCGGCTCTGCATTAATTTGTTCTTGATGCGTTCGAACAGTTTCACGGATCAGCCTCATGCTCCCGGGACATTGGAGCCGCTGCCGGGAGGATCAATGGATTGGGGATACGGTGATCGGCAAGAGCGGGTGGATTACATTTTTCTCCTGCGTTTTCTCGAAGCAGGCGGCAGAAGGAAGTCAACAACGTCATCGACCGTCACGATACCCCGCAGTACCATGTTCTCGTCAACGACGGGAGCGGCCAACAGATTGTACTTCGAAATGAATTCGGCCACATCGTTCTGTTCGGCCTCCACCGACAGCGTCTTGACCGGCGATCGCATGATGTCCTTGATCATGGTCTCCGGTCTGGCAAGGATCAGGTCCTTGAGCGTCACGACGCCGAGAAGTCGCTCCTGATCATCGAGGATATAGAGATAGTAGACGGTTTCAACATCGGGTGCCTCGAGCCGGAGCTCACGGATGGCATCCTCAACGGTCATGTCCGGCGGGAACGCAAGATACTCAGTGGTCATGAGACCACCGGCGGTATCCTCTTCGTGTTCCATAAGTTCCTGTACGTCCTGGGCTTCATCCTTCTCCATAAGGTTGATAAGTTCCTGCGCTTTATGTTCAGGCAGGTCGCCAAGAACGTCTGCGGCTTCGTCTGGAGGCATCTGCTCGAGGATGTCGGACGCCTTATCCTTGGACATATCGTCAATGATGTCCGCCTGGACGCTGGGCTCCAGTTCGTGCAGGGCCTCGGCTGCTGTCTCCACGTCGAGCGTTCCAAAAATCACGGTCCGCTCCTTCTGCGAGAACTCGCTGATGATCTCCGCGAGGTCCGCCGGATGCAGTTTTGAGGCCTTTTGTCGGGAAATTGTCAGGGTGAGACGCGAGAGTTTCGGCTCAACCGGTTGGAGATAATGCCATCCGATCAGGGTGTTTGGCAAACGGTACCGGAACAACGAAAGGAAGCGCTCTCCCCTCGCCTCGAGATTGAGCCTCCGCAGGATGCCCCGAAGGCCGATGTCGACGGCGACCAGGCACATCTTTCCGTTCACATCGCCCAATCGGAGATCGTTGACGCGCACTAGCTTGGCGCCATTGATGTCCACGATCTGTTTGTCCAGAAGGTCCCTGCTGATCAGAATGTCCGAAGGCGCGGGTTCGGACGGGTGAAGGTCCTTCCGCAGAACGTTAACCGAGATCACGCGTTTATTGAAGAGATTGACCTGGTCCCAGGTGATAAGGAAGGTGTTTTTGCCGGAGACCGCGACCAGCGTCGTGACCGCGGGAAAGGGATCGCCCAAGTCCGACCGTGATATCCTTGAGCTTCCCGATCTCCTCACCGGTCTGATCGAGAACCGGATGTTTGTACACGTCGCTGATGAAGATATCTCCGGCGAAAAAGGGCATGCAGCGCTCCGGGTCGAGTCATATTTTGTTGATCGTGTCGGGCTGATTATACCAGCGGTCAAGTTCAAGTCAAGGAAAAACCCGACCGTTTGTGATACACTATGCACCAGAAGGTATGCCGGAAACAAGGACCCGTTTGGCGTGTAGTCAAGGGCAAAAGGCATCATCTATAAATCCTTAAAATATCGTTATAAATATATTTTGCGTGATAGATTGCGTTGTTTCTGCTATATTTTGCGCGTAACGTTGTACGCGCTCCCGTAATAGGGAAAGGAGTCACATACCATGTCTGAGCAGGCCATGAAGGAAATCAGAAAAGAGATCTATCTTTTGATCCATAAGGCAGAGCAGATGCTTGAACTCACCGAGGACGCCTTCATGAAGAACAAGACAGGTTCTCTGGACCAGGCCGAGTCCCTCGCGAAGGAGATCAGGGCACAGGAGGACGCCCTGACGGAGAAACTGGCCAAGATGGCCGCGTCCAGGAGGCGAGGCCCGCGCCATTCTGTCCGTTCCCGTGCATATCGAAAAGATCGCTGTCAGCATCGAGCGCATCATCGCTAACATCCGGGTCAAGATCAAGGAAGGTCTTCTCTTCAGCGACAAGGCTATTCAGGAGACCGGGAGGCTGCTCACGAACGGGAAGGAAATGCTCAAGAAAGCGGGACAATCCGTGGTGACGGGGTCTCCCGAGAGTCTGGAGACCGTCAGGATCGATAGTGACGCCATAATCCGTATGTCGAACGACTTCGCAACGGCCCATGAGGACCGGCTGGTGGCCGGCGAATGCTCTCCCAAGGCCTCATCCAACTATCTGTGCATCCTCTATGCCTTCGAGGACATGGCATCCCATACGAAGGACGCTGTCAAGAAATTGTCCGCGAAATGACACGACATCGTCCCCGTCCGAGAAGATCCGGCATACCGAGAAAAACAACCGTTTCATGATCAGTGTTTGAAGACCCGTTGGCCGGTATAGACCATCGCGACCTTGGGGTCAGCCTCGTTGCAGGCCATGATCGATTCATGGTCCCGGTCCGATCCTCCCGGCTGGACGATCGCAGTGACCCCTTCCTTGATCCCCACATCAACACCGTCCCGGAACGGGAAAAACGCATCTGAGACCATGGTGGCCCCGATGAGGCCTCCCTTGTCCTTTCTTGCCTGCTCGTCGATCTCCCTTAGCGCCTCTCTCTCCCGCTTTCCCTGGCCGCCTCAAGCTCGAACGTTTTATAGGGGACGCCGTATTTCCTGAAGCAGATCCCGTCCGCATACTTGGTGTACGCCTTAAATACCGCGATCTCGGCGACGCCCACGCGGTCCTGCTCGCCCGTACCGATGCCGACGGTGACCCCGTCCTTCACATAGATGACCGAGTTGGATGTGATCCCCTGCTCAACGTTCCAGCCGAAGAGCATATCGTCATATTCCTGTTCCGTCGGCCTGCGCTCCGTGGCATACTCCTGTCCTTTGTATACTGTCCTTGCCTGCTGAAAGTCCGCTTTGGTCCGTATCCGGTTCTTCTGGGACTGCTGAACGATAATCCCGCCGTCCATAAGCGCCTTGAATTCCACATGGGTCGTATCACGATAACGTGCAAGTTCAGAGATCTTGTCAAGCATGACGATGCGAAGGTTCTTGCGTTTGGCAAGGAGAGCGACAGCGCCCTCCTCGTACCCGGGAGCAGCAACGACCTCCAGGTAATTGGCACTTGCCATTTCCGCTGTTTGCTTGTCAAGGGCCGGTTCACCACAAGACATCCACCAAAGGCAGCTATGCGGTCCGCCATGTTCGCCCGTTCATAGGCCTCGGTGATAGTCCCTCCGTAGGCAACGCCGCAGGGATTGTTGTGTTTCATGATAGCCGCCGCCGGCCGGTCCATCAAGTATTTGAGAATGTTCAACGCATTGTCCAGGTCAGTGAAATTGGTCTTACCGGGATGCTTGCCCGCCTGGATCATCTGCTCCTCAGTGATGCTGCTGACCAGCCCTTTCCCCGGCTCGATGAATCGCATGCCCGCAAGTTCAAGGTTTCCTTTCACCAGCTCATACATGGCGGCCTGCTGGTCCGGGTTCTCTCCGTACCGGAGCCCCTTTTCGATCAGTTCACCGGTCGCTTCATCTGCCAGTTTCCACGTCCGTTTTCGGTAGGTCAACGTCCGGCTGCCGAACGTGACGGTCATTTCCGCAGGGAAGCTGTCCGCCATGAGGGTTTTGTACATTTTCTTAATATCGGACATTGACACCTCCGCATGCATAATTGATGCTGATGATTAAGGTTTGGGGAGCACTGCAGACGCGAAGACAAGAAGCCAAGCGTTTGATTGTTACACCTTATCCATTGCCTTCTCGCCAAGGAGACCGGAAGGCCTGAGGATCAGGGTGATAATAAGCACCAGAAATGCGAATGCGTCCTTATAGACGCTGGATATATAGCTTGCGCCGAAGTTTTCGATGAGACCCAGCATGAAACCGCCGAGCATTGCGCCGGGGATGCTGCCGATCCCGCCGAGAACCGCGGCGGTAAAGGCCTTGATCCCTGCCAGGTAACCCATGAAGAAGTGCACCACGCCGTAATAGAGCGTTACCATGACGCCTGCCGCAGCTGCCAGGGAAGAGCCGATCATGAAGGTGAGGGAAATGACCAGGTTGACATTGATCCCCAGGAGCCCCGCCATGACGCGGTCCTGGGATGTTGCGCGCATGGCCTTTCCGAGCCGCGTTTTTGCCACAAAAAAATGCAGGATAAGCATGAGCACGATGGAAGAGCACAGGATGAAGGCCTGCACGGGCGACACGTTGGCCCCGAGAAGGTCAAAGCCCTCCGAGGGCAGAAGCGGCGGGAGGTTCTTATATTCCGTTCCCTGAGTAAGCATCACGACATTTTGCAGGATAATAGAAACACCCACAGCGCTGATGAGCGGCGCAAGTTTTGCCGCAGAGCGGAGCGGACGATAGGCGAAACGTTCGATAGCTGCTCCGTACAATGCGCAGAACGCCATCGAGATCAGGATGGTGAGGAATATGGTAAGGGACAGGCTGTAGACGGGAAGTCCCGCCAACGTAAGGACGCCCATGACGATGATGCCGAGATATGCTCCCAGCATGTAGACCTCGCCATGAGCGAAGTTGATGAGATGGAGGATGCCATAGACCATGGTATATCCCAGCGCGATCAATGCATACACCGCGCCGAGGGCAAGGCCGTTTATGAGTTGTTGGACAAACATGGGAGTGCGTTCGCGGTTATTTGACCTCTATGAATTTACCATCCTTGATCTGCCAGACAACGTAGGGCGCCTTGGTCACATCCCCGTTGCTTGTCGAACGAGATCTCGCCGAACGCGCCCTGAAAGGTGTTCTTCGCTATGTATTCTGCGACCTTGGTCCCGTCGGTGGTGCCGGTCGCCTTGATGGCGGACAGAATGATATTGGCCGCATCGTAGGCATAGATGGAATACGGCCCCGGTTCTCCGTATACTTTCTTATATTTCTCATTGAACGAACGTGCGGTCGTCAGGCCTGCAGGGTCCTTTCCGAACGTAATATAGGTCCCTTCAGCCGCCTTCCCGGCAATATTAATGAACGTCGGATCGTATACGCCGTCTCCCGTGATCATGGGAATGGAAAGGCCGACCTCCTTGGCCTGGCGAACCAGCCTTCCCGCTTCAGGATAGATCCCTCCAAAGAAATAGACGTCCGGCTTTTTTTCCTTGATGGCGGTCAACACTGCCTTATAATCGGGATCACGCTGAACGATGCCGCCGTAGTAGACTATCTCCGCGCCGTTCCCCGAGGGCCTTCTGAAAGAAGTCCGCGAGGCCCTGTCCATAGGCCGTTTTGTCGTGGATCACGGCGATCCTCTTCGGGTGCAGGGTCTTCAGAACGAACGCTGCTGCGATACGACCCTGCTGGTCGTCGGTGCCGCACACGCGAAAGACCTTTTTGTACCCCTGGAGCGTGAATTGCGGGTTTGTCGTTGCCGGGCTGATCATGACCATGTTCGCATCGCTGTAATACTTCGATGTGGGGATCGAACAGCTCGAATTCCAGTGTCCAACGACCGCAACGGCCTTCTGGTTGATGAACTTGTTGGCAACGGAAACGGCCTGTTTGGGATCGGCCTGGTCGTCGCCAGCGAGCATTTCGATCTTTTTGCCGAGGACCCCGCCCTGCTCGGTTCCATTCGGCTACGGCAAGTTCAACGGAGTTCCTGAGGTCGATCCCCATCTTGCTCTGGTCGCCGGTCATGGGCCCGGCGGCGCCGATCCTGATGATGTTCTGCTGCTGCGATTGACAGGCGATCAGGAGAATCGTGACTGCACCGAGCACCGACAGATATCCGCCGAATCGTTTCATCGTTCTTCCCCTTTCATCTGCTCGTTGCGGAGTCCGAGTGAGTTGATGCGCTTGATCAGATCACCTGCGACGAAACCCGGATCCGGCGCGGAGAGAACAGCGCTGATGACCGCAACACCGTCTGCACCGGCCTGCATCGCTTCCGCAAGGGTGTCCGGTGTAATGCCGCCGATCGCGAGAATGGGAACCTTCACCGCGTTCCGTACTATCCGGAGCCTCTCAGTGCCCTGGAGAGGACCGGCATCCTTCGTCGTCGTCGGGAACAGCGGCCCGAATCCGATGTAATCGGCGCCGGCGGCCTCGGCTGCCCTGGCCTGCTCCACGGTGTGCGTGGAAATGCCGATGAACTTGTCCCCTCCCAGGATCTTTCGTCCGTATTCGAGGGGAAGGTCATCCTGTCCCAGATGGACGCCGTCGGCATCCACCGCTTTCGCGATGTCGACATGGTCGTTTACGATAAATACGCATCCCGACCGTTTCACCATGCGCGCGAGTTCGTACGACACGTTGTAGATCTCTTTCCGTGAACCGCTCTTATTCCGATACTGGAACAGGCGAACGCCCGCTGCAAGGGCCACGGCAAGCGGCTCTCTCGGCGGATTGGGTCAGAAAGTCCGCGTCCAGAATGAGACAAAGCCCTCTGATATCACTTCGACGGACTATTGTAGCGCTCCATGAACTTGGTGGATATATTTCCCTGCTGGAAGTCTGCATCGGCGAGGATCTTCTTGTGCATGGGGATCGTCGTCTTGACACCTTCGATGATGAACTCGTCCAGAGCCCGGTTCATCCGCATGATCGCTTCTTCCCGCGTATCCGCATGGACAATGAGCTTGGCGATCATGGAATCGTAGTACGGCGGGATGACATACTGGGTATAGGCGGCCGTGTCGACGCGGACCCCGGGTCCGCCAGGCGGATTATAGGTCGGTGATGGTACCGGGAGAGGGCGTGAACTTTTCCGGGCACTCTGCGTTGACCCGGCATTCTATGCTGTGGCCCCCGCACGGTATCTGCTCCTGCGTAAAGGAGAGCGGAAGTCCTGCGGCGACGCGGATCTGCTCCTTGATGATGTCCACACCCGTGACCATCTCGGTGACCGGGTGCTCAACCTGGACCCGGGTGTTCATTTCCATGAAGTAGAAGCTTGCGGTCCACATCCATGAGGAACTCAATGGTCCCCGCATTCCGGTACTTTACTGCTCTCGCGAGGGCGACAGCCATGTCCCCCATCTTTTTCCGGAGCGGCCCATCGACGATGACGGAGGGCGCCTCCTCGATGAGTTTCTGGTGCCTGCGCTGAATGGAACATTCCCGTTCACCGAGGGAAACGATGTTCCCCTTTTCATCGGCAATGATCTGGATCTCGATGTGGCGCGGCTGGGTGATGTACTTTTCCACGTACACGTCGGCGTTACCGAAAGATGCGAGAGCCTCTGACTGCGCCATAACGAACGCGGAGGCGAACTCCGTTTCCTCCATGACCACCCGCATGCCCTTTCCGCCCCCTCCTGCAACCGCCTTGATGATGACCGGGAAGCCAAGCTCCCTTGCCAGCGCTACCGCGTCTGATTCTTCCGTAATGACGCCTGCACTGCCCGGCAGGATCGGCACTCCTGCCTTTTCCGCGGTCTCCCGCGCCTTGGCCTTATCACCCATGAGCTTGATGCTCTCAGGACTCGGGCCCGATGAACTTGATCCCGGCGGAATTGCAGACCTCGGCAAAACTCGCGTTCTCGGCAAGAAAGCCGTAGCCGGGATGGATCGCCTCGGAATCGGTGATCTCTGCTGCGCTGATGATGCTGGGAACGTTCAGGTAGCTGTATGCGCTCTTGGGTGGGCCGATACACACGCTCTGGTCGGCAAACCGGACGTGGAGAGCGTGGGCGTCGGCGGTCGAATGAACGGCCACGGTCTTGATGCCCATTTCCTTGCATGCCCGGATGATGCGAAGGGCTATCTCACCCCGGTTGGCTATCAGTATTTTTTTGAACACAAAAACACCTCTTGTGTGCATTGAAGCTCCCTGCAGCAAGCTGCGGGGAATCTTCGATCCTTATATATTTTAATCGTTCGCTCACCCCGGCAGCAAGCTACGGGGAATGCTCTCGCTTCTGGATTCAAAATGAGGATCTCGTCTCGCGACGCTATCTCACGCCGGTTCGATCAGAAAGAGGGGCTGGCCGTATTCCACGGGCTGGCCGTTCTCCACGAGGACCTGCGACGATCTTGCCTGATGCTTCGGACTCGATCTCGTTCATGAGCTTCATCGCCTCGATGATGCACAGGATCTGGCCCTTTTTCACCATGTCGCCCACTTCCACCAGGGACGGTTTGTCAGGCGAACTGGACCGATAGAACGTGCCGACGATGGGTGATGTGACCTTGATCTGTTCGGAAGGAGCGGGCTGCGGGAGCCTGCTCGACAAGCGGTCGTTCCACGCCGGAAATGGCCGGAGCGACGATGGCGGCGGGAGGATACTCCATGCGCGGCATCACGGGATGGAACGTCACGTCACCGCCCTTCCGGAGACGGACCTTGAAACCTGAACGCTCGATCTCCAGTTCGGAGATATCGGTGTTTTTGAGCATTTCGATGAGTTCTTTCAACTCTTTCAGATTCATGATTGCTCCTTTAAAGGCACCGCCGGAACTAACGTGACGGACGCCTGTGAACCGCACCTGCACGCGCTCGCGGAGGATCAATAATATTACTGCTTTACCCGCTCTATGAAGATCCCGCTGCGGGTGTCGATCTTGACGACGTCACCTTCATTCAGATAGAAGGGCACTTTCACCACCGCCCCGGTCTCCAGCGTGGCCGGTTTGGAACCGCCGGAAGCAGTGTCTCCCCGCACACCAGGATCGGTCCGTGCGATCTTCAGTTCAACGAACATGGGGATATCGATGTTGATGGGCTGCCCCTTGAAATACAGAACCTTGATCTCCATGTTCTCTTTAAGATAATTGACGCTGTCGCCAAGCTGTTTCTCGCTCATCGAGATCTGCTCATAGCTGGTCGTGTCCATGAGCACGCGGTCCTTATCGGCCGCATAGAGGTACTGCATGGTCTTCTCTTCAAGCTCGGGGACGTCCACCTTCTCTCCGGACCGGAAGGTCCGGTCGATCACGTTTCCGCTCTTCAGGCTCTTCATCTTTGGTCCGGACGAACGCGCCGCCTTTGCCCGGTTTCACATGCTGAAATTCGACAATGGCATAAGGCTCACCGTCTATCTCGATCTTCAATCCGTTCCTGAACTCTGTTGTCGATACTGGCAATTCCTAAATCCTCCTCTTCCTGTTCTCAAGTAGTATCTGCTTTCAATCAAGATCATCTATAATTCTCTCGGAAGGCTCGTCAAAACCCGGTGGCCGTCAGCCGTCACCAGCACCATGTCCTCGATCCGGATACCACCCCATCCGGCAATATAGACACCAGGCTCTACGGTAAAGACCATCCCCTCATCAACAATACCCTTTGAAATTGCTGAGAGAGAAGGACCTTCATGAACCATGAGTCCGATCCCATGACCCGTGGCATGACCGAAGTTTTTCCCGTGACCGGCCTGCGCGATGGTGTCGCGGGCATGACGGTCAAGTTCAGCACAACGTACGCCCGGCCTTACGGCAATAATGGCCTGGTCATGGGCCCGGAGCACGAGATCGTGGACCATACGCTGCCGCGAAGTAGGTCGGCCGACACAGATGGTCCTGGTTATATCGCTGTAATAGCCGTCTGCTTCCGCGCCAAAATCGAAGGTCACGAGGTCCCCCGACCGAAGACGGCGGTCGGTGGTCGATGCATGGGGCATGGCGCCGTTTGGTCCCGAAGCAACAATAATGTCGAACGCCGTCCTGCGCGCCCCTTGTTCCCGGATGAGCATTTCCAGCTTGAATCCCAGCTCACGCTCGGACGCGCCCGGTTTGATGAACCTCTTCAATGCACGGAAGGAGTCCTCCGCCCGGCTGATAGCGGTCCTGACCTTGGCAAGTTCACCATTGTCCTTCCGCTGCCTTATCTCGGCGACGAGGTCCTTGCTGCCCTTCAGACGGATACCCCGTTTTTTCAAAGCCTTGACACGATCTATGGTCAGCGAGCTCTCATCGAACCACAGGGTGTCAGAGCCAAGCCGTCGTGCCGCATCCTTGATCGCCGAAAAATGGTCCTTCTTCTGGACCACGACCTTCACGTCCGGGGCCTCTACTGCGGCCTGGATCTGGTAGCGGAAATCCGTGATCAGCATCGGCCGTCCGGGAAGCGACCACGACGCTTCCCGATGAGCCGGTAAATCCTGTAAGGTACCGTACGTTCTCACGCTGCGTCACGAGTAGGGCGTCGATGTTCCGTTCCTTCATGATCCGCTGAAGTGCGGCAACGCGCGCGCTTTCCGCTCGAATCCTTCTCATTGACCGGCTGCTGACCTCACCGCCTGAACGGCGGCGCGGAGTCCGAGAAGGTAGCTCTCGGGTCCAAAACCCGTTATCTGGCCGGCAGCCACGCCGGATATGTACGAATGCTGGCGGAACTCCTCTCTGCGATAGATGTTCGAGAGGTGCACCTCCACGGCAAGGATGCCTGTCGATGCTATGGCATCACGAAGCGCCACGCTCGTATGGGTGTAAGCCCCCGGATTGATCACGATGGCCTGGTACTCGCCCATGGCGTCCTGGACCTTCTGCACCAGTTCTCCCTCGTGGTTCGACTGGAAGCAAGACACCTCTGTCCCCAGTTCCACGCCAGCGCTGTCAGACGCCTGTTGATCTCATCCAGGGTGACGGTACCGTAGATATGGGGCTCCCGTTTTCCCAGCAGATTGAGGTTCGGCCCGTGCATCACCAGGATTTTCATGGTCCTCCCGCAAAATAAAAAACTGCCTGAGGCAGTTTTTCGAAGCATTCTCTCCTGTGTCGTGTATCAGGCGGTCAGAATTCCTTCAGCAGTTTCGGTACGGACATTCGAAGGAGAAATCTTCCCTTGCCGAAGTTCCCGTCAGGCCTAATGATCAGCACCATGAAATACTCGTCGTTGAGCCGTCGAAGCAGGATCATGGCCTTGTCCGCAATGACCGTGACTTCCCTCGTGGACCCAAGCTGTGAGGACTGTGATCCCCGTTCGATCTCTTTCAGGAGCGTAGCGTACTCGACCGTCATGGACTGAAGATCGATGTCCTTCGTAATGGAATACTCATCTACGGGAATCCCGTCAACTCCTACCACGAGCGCCCCCAGTGCCCCTTCGGTGCCGTTCACGACCTCTCTGAGGATATCGCCGAAGGACATTATTCCTGTTTCTCCTTCATGATGGTGTTCAACCACGACTCGAGCCGGTCAATGGTCTCTTTCCTTCTGGTCGTGGCTGTCTGAGGACCACGAGGAGGTGCGGGTTCCCCTGATGGTTCCTGAACAGTCATCTGGGGAGCCCGTTCAGGGGGCATCGTTTCCTTTGGCGGGAGATGCATCGGCAGCCGGACCGGAGCGTATTCTCTCGGGACCTGGCGGGAGTACTCTTCGGTCAAACCGTTCTCGGCCCGTGTCCGCCGCACCGGCCATTGCCCTGATCTGCTCCAGTTTCTGCTGCAAGGCAGCGTTTCCCGGCCGGTCATTCAGCATTCCCTGATAGATCTCGATAGCCTTATCGTAAAATCCCTGCGATATATAGAGTTCAGCAAGGGTATTCGTGTTCAGATCGTCGCTACCTTCGTCCGGTCCCGCCTTCTCACCCTGTTCGGGAACAGATGTCTCTGCGACCTCCCATGTCATCGCTTCGCGTTCTTCGCCGCCCGATGCCGTCTCGATCCGAGGTTCACTCAGGTCAAAGGTCGCAGGAGCAGGGAATATATCAGGAGAAGGCGCTTTGGACGGGGGAGCCTGGACGGCCTGGTCCAGCGGTTCAAATTCGACGATATCCTCGATGACCTCGGCCTCGTCCGTAGCTGGCGGTGCCGGGGGAGCAGCTGGGCTGGCAGAAGGAACTCGAGCAGCGGACATCGGTTCTCTCTTCAAGGTCGCCTGCGGTCCAGGTGCAGCAGGTACCTTTGGAGCTGCTGCAGCGGTTTGTGGCGCAGAAGCGGTTTTGAGGGCCGCAGCCGGTGCTGCCTTCGGCGGTACGGCAGCCGCAGGAACGGGAACTGATTGAGGTTTTATTTCTGACGGTGCCGCCGGAGCCTTCGGCCTTGGTATCCGGGAAGAAACATCCCTGCCTGCTTCAAGATCTGCAAGCAACGACGGGAGGTCCTTGTCACCGGGGTTCAATGCGAGCGCCGCCTTATATCGCGGCAGCGCATCGGTCCCCCGCCCCTGAAGCACGTAAATATCACCCAGCTTGCGCTGCGCCAGAAGATTGTCGGGAATGGTCTTGATGACCTCCTCCAGTTCCTTCTGCGCTCCGGACAGGTCCCCTTTATCCATAAGAAGCCTGCCCAGAAAGGATCGTGCCGTGACGTAGCCGGGATTGTGTTTCAGGCCTTCCATCAGCACGCGGATGGCAGTTTCGATGTCTCCGGCCTTCTTATGCTCTTCGGCAAGAGGCACAAAGAGCTTCGATTTGGGATCCTTTGCGATCCGCTCCGTCAGTTTCTCTATTTCGGCGTTTTCTTTCTCCATGGGTAGGTATCAGCGAGGTCCAAATTTTGATGATTGTACCAGAAATCGTTTTGGAAAGTCAAGTCAAAGTCCTTGATTTTTCTTGAGTTCTACAATCTTATCGATGATGCGTGAAGCCAATTCGACCTTTTTCATACTCGGCAGTTCATCGATGGTCCCAGCGCGGTCGATCAGAGTCGCCCTGTTCGTGTCAACGGCAAAACCCGAATCTGGCGCAGTGATATCGTTCGCAATGATAAGGTCAAGGTTCTTACGGGCCAGTTTTTCACGGGCATTCAGGACAAGTGCGTCGGTCTCTGCAGCAAATCCAACCAGAATGCGCCCACTTTTTATCTCACCAAGACCCTGAAGAATATCCTCAGTCGGCTCGAGCTTTAACTGTAAAAGGGCGACGTTCTTCTTGATCTTGCGGTCCGATACCTCGATCGGGCGGAAATCAGACACGGCCGCCGCCATAATGATGATCTGACACCGTTTTGCATGGTCCTTCACGGCACGGTCCATCTCGGCGGCAGTGGTCACTGCAATAAGGTCAATTCCCTGCGGGGGGGAGGTAGCTGGGTCGGTCCGGACACGAGCACCACCTCCGCGCCACGATCCAGCGCCGCAGCGGCCAGGGCATATCCCATCTTCCCGGTCGAGGGATTGCTGATGAACCGAACTGCATCGATCGGCTCCCGAGTCGGGCCCGCGGTCACCAGGACCTTTACCCCGGCCAGAGACTTCGGCGAAAGTGCGGCGACAACCGCCTGCAGGATGCTTTCTGGTGAGGCCAGCCTTCCCTGGCCATTCGTACCGCAGGCAAGGGCGCCGGTCTCCGGTTCAATGAACCTGATCCCGATCGTCCTGAGGCCTGTAATGTTCCTCTGCAGGACGGCATTCCGGTACATGCGGTCGTTCATGGCCGGCGCAACGATGATCGGGCATGCTGCTGCAATGAGCGCTGTGGACAGGGCATCGTCAGCGATGCCCGCAGCCATTTTTCCGATGATATTGGCCGTGGCAGGAACCACCAGGGCAAGATCAAGACCGTCGGTCACCGCAATGTGTCCGATGCTGCCCCATTCCCCTTCGGTGAACTCATCGGTCAGCACCGGCCTGCCGCTCAGGGCGGCAAAGGTCAGGGGCGTTACGAACCGGGTAGCGTTCCGCGTCATAACGACCCTCACTTCGGCGTTCTGCTCCCGAAGCCGCCGCAGGACATCAACGGCCTTATAGGCCGCAATGCCGCCGGTTACCCCTAAAAGGATGCGCATTCCGGACATCATGCCAGGACCTTCCTCCCGCTACTCTTCAGACGGTTCCGGTTCCTCTGCGTCTTCATCCGATGGTTCTGTTTCATCTTCTGCTGCAGCCTCTGCATCGCCAAGCTCACCCTCACCCTGCTCCTCCTGGGTATCGGTAAGGTAGGCGGACAGTTCCTTCCGGATCTCCTCCTCTTTGGCGGATAGCTGCTCTTCAAGCCGTTCCTGTTCCTTGCGTTTGCGAAGTTCCTCTTTCGCGACCATTGCCTCTGGGCCGATGGTAACCTTGTAAACGCCGAGCAGGCTCTCCTCAAGTGAAACGGTGGTATCCTTGATGGATTTCGAGGCCACCAGCGGCGGTTCTCCTGCTGAGAGCTCGCGCACCCGCTGCGATGCGATATGCACCAGCCGGAATTTTGAGTCAGCCATATCTGGTCTGAGCTCGATCGGCAATGAGATAATGTCTTCTGCGTTCTTAAGCATGGTTCACCTCCACGGTCCTCTTCGGATTTGTTATTATTTTAACAGCTCTTCGATCCAGTTCACTCTGAGCAGTTTGGTACGGGAACGTTCAGCCACAACGATAGAACGGAGTTCAGAGAGCGCCCTCTCAAAATCACGGTTTACGATGATGTAGTCATAGAGCGCGATATCCCTGATCTCATCGACAGCACGCTGCATCCGTTTTTGGATCTCATCCTCCCGGTCCGACCTCCGGTTCCGAAGGCGTTCCTCGAGAATTGCCATCGAGGGAGGCATGATGAAAATGAAGACAGCCGTGCTAAAATGGTCCTTGATCTGCCGTGCTCCCTGGGTGTCAATGTCCAGGATCACATCAACGCCTTCCTTGATCATATCAGAAAGCACCCGTTTTGATGTACCGTAGTGATTGGAATGCACCACAGCGTGCTCGGCAAAGTCGCCGGCCAGTATCATTTCCTTGAAACGCTCTTCCGACACGAAAAAGTAGTCCCGGCCGTCGATCTCTCCGGGCCTCGGTTTCCGGGTCGTGTAGGATATGGAATGGGTCAGGTTGCCCAGGGAGTCCGTGATCGCGGTGCATAGGGTTGTCTTCCCGGCGCCCGACGGAGCCGATACAACGAACAGGATTCCATCCCGGCGGGTCATGCTCCCTCCCCTCCGTAGAAACGTTGCGTAAGCGTTTCTACCTGCACTGCCGAGAGTATGACATGGTCGCTATCGGTGATAATGATCGACCGGGTCTTTCTCCCCTGGGTTGCGTCGATCAGCATGTTCCGCTCCTTCGCGTCGTCCTTCAGACGGCGCATCGGCGCCGATTCCGGCGACAGGACAGCGACCACCTTCGTAGACATGACCATATTGCCGTATCCGATATTGACAAGCGTACTTTCTTTACGTCTACTCAATGTTCTGCACCTGTTCCCGTATCTTTTCGAGTTCCGCCTTGCAGGTCACGACCTGCAGGGATATCTCCGCATCGAGGGCCTTGGAAGCTATCGTATTGACCTCGCGGCCCATCTCCTGGATAAGGAAGTCAAGTTTTCGCCCGACAGGTTCCTTACCCGTTCCCCGGATCAGCGAATGGAACTGTCCAATGTGGCTACTCAGACGGGTGATCTCCTCCGTCACATCGGTACGCTCTGCCAGGATGGCGATCTCCTGTGCCACCCGGGAGGGGTCTAGCTGTTCCTTGAGTATCCGCTCCAGGGCCTCGGTCATCCGGGCCCTTGCCTGCTCTACAACCAGAGGGGTGCGTGTGCGAATGGAACTGACCAGTTCATCGATGGACTTAAGACGGCCTGCAATGTCTCCTGCCAGCGATTCCCCTTCCTGCTCCCGCATGGTCCTGAGCGATGCCACGGCCTGCCCGATGCCCGTTGAAAGCAGGGTCCAGACCGATTCCATATCCTCGGTAACCTCTTCTTTCCCGATGATATCCGGAAGCGCATTGAGCAGTGCGAGGTCAACTTCACCGGGGAGGGAGAACCGGGCCTTCAACTCTTTGAGGACCCCGATGTACTGCTCCGCGCGTTCAAAATCTACCGCGAACTTGAATGGCGTCGTTTCACCGCCGCTGCGCGTGATGAATACATCGATCCGTCCTCGGGAAAAACCGTCCTGGACCGCTTTCTTGATCCGCGGCTCCAGGGCATTGAGGCTTCTCGGCAGCTTGATTTGCACATCGAGATAGCGGTTGTTCACCGAGCGCATCTCTAACGTGAAACTGCCCGCGGCGTCCCTGACGTCGCTTCTCCCGTATCCGGTCATGCTTCGTATCACTATCGCGTCCCCTTCGTTCGGTCCGGTTACCACACCACAGGACCGCCGCTATTTTGTCGTAATGTTCTCTTGTGCTACCGGTGCAAAATGATAGTTCTGGATGCAGAGGTCCCCGCAAAGGCCTCCGAAATAATGGACCTCGACGTCCCATGCCGTTTTGATGGTCATCGTGCGTTTATCTTCGTCCCGAACGATGCTGAAGTTCTCGCCCGTGAGCGGAAGATCGAGTTCTTTTGCCTTTGCAACGAGATCGTTCCGTATTTCCTCATCTTTGAGCACCTGCGCGACGCTTGCTTTGCTGCTCATCGCGTCCTGCATCCGCTGGAAATCCAGCTGGACCGACAGATACTTGATCCCCACGTGGAACCCGGCGCCCAGGATCGCCAGCCAGATCATCACTTTTATGCCGCTGACGCCGCTCTCGTTACCCAGTATGCGCATTGGTACCTCCTCACCTGATCAGGTTGCCGATCCGTTCCCAGCGTAGCAACCGGCCGTTGTTCCCGTCCCAGGACCAGTAAATGATGAGCGCTTTGCCGAGGATCTTTTCGTATTTGACGAACTTCCAGACCCTGCTGTCCTGGCTGTTGTCCCGATTGTCCCCCATCACGAAAACCGATTCCTTGGGTACCAGGATCGGACCATAGTTCGTATCCCTTTGATCATGAAGATACTGGATCTGGTGCTTTACGTTCCCGAGCTGTTCCTCGAGCAGACGCGGCCATCCCGGCTGCTGCACCGGTCCCTGTTCTTTTTCTCCCGAATGTCCCACATCGGTGACCGGCACGGGCTGGTCATTGATCAGCAAAACGCCTTTTCTGATCTCGATCTTGTCCTGCGGAACGCCGACGACGCGTTTGATGAAGTTCTTGCTTTCGTCCTCCGGGAACTTGAAGACGATGATGTCCCCCCGCTTCGGTTCCTTTCCGGAGAAGAACCGGATATCCGTAAAGGGGATCCTCGGCCCGTACAGGAACTTGTTCACGAGGAGGTGATCGCCGATGGTGAGCGTCGGGATCATGGAACCCGATGGTATCTTGAACGCCTCAACCACGAACTGCCGGATGAACAGCGCAACGACCGCCGCGATCAGGAACGGCTCGATCCACTCCTTGTAAAATGATTTTTTTTGCCTTGGCTCTTGCTGTCCTTCCTCTGCCATTAATCCTCCACGCGGCGTACACCGCATTGTAAATTGCAAATTGGAAATAGTAAATTTAAACTTTGATATTTACGATTTTCAATTTGAAATGCCTTTGTCGCCTACTCCCCCACTTTCAATACGGCTAGGAACGCCTCCTGCGGCAGCTCGATGCTGCCGATCTGCTTCATCTTTTTCTTTCCCTCTTTCTGCTTTTCGAGGAGTTTCCGTTTCCGCGTGATATCACCGCCGTAGCATTTCGCCGTCACATCCTTGCGAAGCGCTCGTACTGTTTCGCGTGAGACGATCTTTGTCCCGATCGCGGCCTGGATGATGACCTCGTACATCTGTCGAGGAATGACCTCTTTGAGCTTCTCGGCGAGCTGGCGTCCCCGGATGGCGGCCTTGTCCCGGTGGGTGATGAGCGAAAGCGCGTCGACGGGTTCGCCGTTCATGAGCATGTCGAGCTTCACGAGGTCGGATTCGACGTAACCCGTCAGTTCATAATCCATCGATGCGTATCCCTTGGTCAGAGACTTGAGACGGTCGTAGAAATCCATGACGATCTCGTTCAGCGGCAGCTCGTAGCGTATCATCACCCGGTCCTTGGTGATATAGGTGATCTCTTTCTGGTTCCCCCGCCGCTCCTGGCAGAGGGCGATAAGCGGGCCCACGTACTGCTCAGGGGTGATGATCGACGCGATGATGAACGGCTCCTCGATCTTCTGGATCTCCTGAATATCCGGGAGCTTCGCCGGATTGTCGATGAGCACAATATTACCGTTGGTCTTAGTCACCTGATAGATGACCGTCGGCGCCGTGGGGATCAGGGAGAGCTTGAATTCCCGTTCGAGACGCTCCTTGATGATGTCCATGTGAAGCAGCCCCAGGAACCCGCAGCGGAAGCCGAATCCCAGCGCCAGCGATGTTTCCGGCTCGTAGGTGAATGATGAATCGTTCAGCCGGAGCTTTTCCAATGCATCTTTCAGGTCAGCATAGTCGTCGCTGATCGTCGGATAGAGACCGGAAAAGACCATGGGCTTCACTTCTTTGTAGCCCGGGAGAGGCTGCGCGGTCGGATCAAGGGCGTCGGTGATGGTATCGCCGATCTTGGCGTCAGCCACACGTTTGATGCCTGCGATGATGTACCCCACCTCACCGGGCGACAATTCACTCTTCTGCGTCATCTTGGGAGTGAATACGCCTACGGACTGGACCTCATGGAACGCTCCTGTAAACCAGAGCTTGATCTTTTGGTGCGGTCGCACCGTTCCCTCCATGATGCGGACGAGCACCACGACGCCTTGATAGGTATCATACCAGGAATCGAAGAGGAGTGCTTTCAGCGGAGCAGCAGGATCGCCTGGCGGGTCCGGGATGTTCTGAACAACGGCCTCCAGAATCTCCCTGATCCCGATGCCCTGTTTGGCGCTGGCCGGGATCGCCCCGGAGGCATCCAGCCCGATGACTTCCTCGATTTGATGCTTCGCCCCCTCCACGTCCGCACTCGGGAGATCGATCTTATTGATCACCGGGATGATCTCGAGGTTGCGGTCAAGTGCCAGGTAGACGTTTGCCAGGGTCTGGGCTTCGACACCCTGGGATGCGTCAACCACCAGGAGCGCTCCTTCGCAGGCAGCCATGCTCCGCGAAACCTCATAGGTAAAGTCCACATGCCCCGGTGTATCGATGAGATTCAGGACATACTCCTGACCATTGGAAGCCTTGTAGGTAAGCCGCACCGCATGCGCTTTAATGGTGATCCCCCGCTCACGTTCAAGGTCCATATTGTCGAGCACCTGGTCCCGTCCGGCCGCGGCCATCTCCCGGTCGGAAAGAGCGCCGGTAAATTCAAGGATCCTGTCGGCAAGGGTCGACTTTCCATGATCGATATGGGCGATGATGCAGAAGTTTCTGATGTGCTTTTCTGACATAACTCCTTGGTTGCAACAACGGATGGGCCGAACACGCCGCAGTCGCGGCGTTTATCGCGGTATTCCGTGTCAAAAAACGTTAATGAACAGCGTTCAGTTTCTGGAACGCCAGAGCGGCGGCGCCGATCATGCCGGCATCGTCGCCAAGCACGGAGGGTACGATCTGTGTCCGTGCCGCGGGATATTCGAACGCTCGTTTCTTGATCTCTTCGCGAGTAGCTTCTATGAAGAGTGGCCATGCATCCTTCACCCCGCCGCCGATGACGATCATCTCGGGATTGAAGATATTAATCAGGTTCGCAATGCCGATCCCGAGCAGACGGCCCATATCCCTCATCACGTCGCCAGCCAGCGTATCGCCATTCCTGGCCGCCTGGTAAATATCCTCGGACGTGACCGCCGTCGATCGGGCTGATCGTTCCTGATAGGTCATGACGATCCCTCGGCTCGATGCGTACATCTCAAGGCATCCGGTATTGCCGCATCCGCATCGTCTGCCGTCGGGTATGATGGTCATATGGCCGATCTCCCCTGCCATACCATCTGCTCCCGGCCAGATCCTGCCGTTCAGCACAATGCCTCCACCCACTCCGGTGCCGAGCGTGAGAAAGATCATGCTTGTTATCCCCCGTCCGGCGCCACGCCACTGTTCACCGAGGGCCGCGGCGTTTGCATCGTTCTCAATGGAAACCGGCAGGTCGAGCGCGGTTTCCAGTTCCTTTTTGAGAGGAAGATTGTTCCAATCAGGGAAATTCGGCGATTTAACGACCACACCGGTATCGGCGCGGATCACGCCGGGAGCTCCGACGCCGACAGCGGCGATCCTGGTCCCGTTACGGAGCGCATTGTCCCGTTGTGCTTTGATGTTCTCGATCAGTTTCTGAACGACCTTTGCATGACCATCTGATGGACGCGTTGGTTCTTTGACCTTGTCGGCGACCTCACCGTTTTTACTTACCAGCGCAGACCGTAAATTCGTCCCGCCGAGATCGACGCCGATGACCACAGGACCCACCGCAAAAACCTCCCTAACCATTGAGAACTAAAGGACATTATTGTGAAGACAGGTATATTATCATAGTGATGGGGAAATGGCAACAATTTAATTCTTTTTTGTTCGTATATCCCGATAGTTGGGAGCAGGTGGGCGGTCAGAGGCTTATGATCAGATAGATCCAGTTCGCCAGAAATATTCCGGCCATTCCCACCCGCAACAGCGCGCCCTCGCGGCGAGTAAGGATGAGCATTATCCGGCAGCGGCTGAAGGGAAGACGGGCTGAACGCGCGATGAACAGGAACAAAGCGATCATCATGGCCAGGGAAAAAAGCGGATTCAGGACCAGGGATCCGGCAATATCACCATGGGCCAGATGAACCAGTGAGCGCGTTGAACCGCACGAGGGACAGGGTATCCCGGTGAATGCCCTGAACAGGCAGGGAGGCACGATTTCCTGGACGGGAAGGAGCCTGGCCGAGACCAGGGCAAGGATAGCGATTGTTCCGAAGATGATGCCCATCTCGATCTGACCGGACACGTATTTCTGGACGGTTAGGCGCATGGTCAATGATATTCATCCTGCAGGGGCCGGTCCTTCAGGGTCATGCCCAGCGGCCCTACTTCCACGGCTCATGAGGCATGGTTCCGAACGAGGAGGCAAGGTCCCCAGCATCAGCAGAAAGAACAACACTACGATGGCGCAGCACATGATGAGCGGAAACAATACGGCAAACGTCGCCTTCCCGCCGGTCGTCCCGTGTGCCTCCTTCAAACCGATAATCGCCATCACGATGGTCCAGAGAGCCGAGATGAGCGCGCCGCAAAAAGGGATCATGAGAAAGACATATGCGCCGACGCTGTAGGATACGACCCGGAACGTCGCTTCAAAACCGTTCTTTGCACCGCGCACCATCATCAGGAGCAGATGAAGGATGCCCGACCATATGAAGAGCGACGCGATAAGCATGAATGGCAAAAATAATGCGGCGGCCGCGATGCCGGTACCCTGGAGCACATCGAGATCTGAAGCGCCCTTGAGCGGGTTATAGCTGCTGAGCGGATCGTGAAGGACGATCTGCCAGAAATAGTATATCATCCAGCTCACCATGCCGGTGATCAAGGCATAGAGCAAGGGGTCCGTTATTCCCCCCGTAACGTTCATGGAGCGGAAAAAATTCGCCGGTGCAAAAAGAGAATCCTTCAGGGTGGAAATCAACCCCTTTACGGTCCACCGCGCAGACGGGTCTTCCCACGCGGTCTTGGCCCTGCCCGATGACGGCGCTGAGACATCCGCCGAGATGGTTCCTCCGCAGAACTGACAAAAGGCGTGGCCTTCAGGAACTTCCTTGCCGCAGTGTGGACAGAACATTACGTCTCCTAACCCGGACAAGCCGGAACCAAAGAGTCGAAACCAAAAGGCATCTCACGCAAAGGCGCAAAGGACGCAAAGGAAATCTTTAATCCCGGTTGTGAAACAAAATGGTCTGGCCTTTCTTTGCGAGCTTAGCGTCTCGCTTAGAAGCGCCTACTGTTGGTTGCGAAAAACGTTTTGCATTTTAAGAAGGAGTTGATTCCTTAGCAACGAACGATGAGGAATAAGGTATCCGACCGTATAACAGGATGAATGTAGCAAACACCGGAGCAGGTTGTCAACGGAAAAGGAGGCGGCAACAGGCTACGAAGGAGCTCCGCAGTCGGAGGGATCGCCCTTTGATCTTTTCGATGGCATGGGCCAGGGCGGGAAGGATGACGGCAAGGTTTTCGCGGACCGCCCGGGGGCTGCCGGGAAGGTTCACGATCAGCGTCTGTTTGCGTGATGCCGGCCACGGCCCGGGAGATCATGGCATGGGGGGTCTTTTTAAGGCTCTCCGCACGCATGGCCTCGGCCATGCCCGGCAGTTCCCGGTCGATGACCGCGCGGGTGGCCTCGGGCGTCACATCCCGCGGAGCTACGCCGGTACCGCCCGTGGTAAGATCAGGTCGATCGCTACCGGAATCGCAAGGCGGTTGAGTGACGGCGACGATACGCTCCGTTCATCAGGGAGCACCGCATAGTGACGGACATCGGCACCGATGCCGGCAGATCATCTCCCGGATGACCCTGCCGCTCTCGTCCTCGCGTTCCCTCTTGCGCCCTTGTCGCTCAGGGTTATGATCGCCGTCCTGATGATCACCGGTCCTTTGTCCTGAACGTTCACCGTTCGCATTCTAGACCTCACTTCATCCCGGCGCGTGACCACTACAGCGTTCCTGCCCGCCGTTCTTTGCCTGGTAGAGCGCCTTGTCGGCAGCCTTGATCAGGTCCTGGGAAATCCGGAGACATAAGCAGCGACCCCGATGCTGATCGTGGCCATGCAGGCGCTTCAGGACTCCCGGGAACATCCCTGCGTTGGACCTTCTTTCTCAGCATCTCGGCCCGATGGCGGCGCCGTCAAGATGGGTGTCGGGCATCACGATCGCGAATTCTTCGCCGCCGAATCGGGCCACCGTGTCCGTTTCCCGCACGTTCTTCACGCAGCATGGTCGAGCCATCTCACGAAGCACCGTGTCGCCTGCCAGATGGCCGAAACGGTCGTTCAGCTCTTTGAAATGATCGATATCGATCATCATGAGGGAAAGGTGAGGCGTATTTCCTCCGGTTGAACCGTTTGATCTCCTTGAGCAGCACCTCATCGAAA
Source organism: uncultured Chloroflexia bacterium (assembly GCA_963753545.1). Classification (GTDB taxonomy): domain Bacteria; phylum Chloroflexota; class Anaerolineae; order Aggregatilineales; family Aggregatilineaceae; genus CAVWCQ01. The sequence goes on along the minus strand of CAVWCQ010000008.1, from coordinate 40,460 downwards.
TGACCGCCGGTTGTGGACCTGCGTCAGAGCTGTCGGTGACGGCAAGCTGGGACAGCAGCCGGTTCGCGGCGAGCAGTTCCGCGTTCTTTCCTCCAGTTCCCGCTCCGTCTTGACCCGTTCGGTCATGTCCCGGATGACCTCGACCACGTACTCGACACCGTCCGTCCTCGACGATGCGGAGCGCAGATGCTGTGCAGATGACGGACATTACGGTCGGGAAGCAGGAGCGTGCACTGGTCTCGACGTATCTTGCCGTTCTTCAGCGCTTCCTGCAGCCCCTGGTAGCGGACACATTCCTCTTGCACCTGGCTTCAGGTGATCCGGCCACCGCCGGTCGCAAAGCCGGGGCAGCAGCTCAAAGACACGGGGATTGCTCTGGACGATCCTGATCTCCCTGTCGACCAGCAGCACGCCGTCGGGCATGGCGTCGAACATGGTCTGAAGCTCGGTGCGGAACCGCAGTCATCTCCTGGTTGTGGGCAAGCTCCTTTTCCTTTTCGAGGTTCGTCTGTGCAGGGCGTTGATCCGGTCCAGCATGGTCACGAAGCTCCTCTTGAGATCGGCAAGTTCATCGGACCCCTTGCGGGAAGCGCGTCCGAGCGCCGCCCCCCTCTGCAGTCGCCATGGCGTCCGCAGTTCCCTGACCGGCCGGTGCACGAGCGATCCGCAGCAGGAGCACGAGCATGCCGATCAGAAGCGATGATCATGACAGCGCTCCAGAAGAGCTCGCTGTTCCTGCGGTCGATGATAAGATCATTCAGTTCGCGAGAGAGAAAAATCGATGCGGAGGATGCCGTTCAGCTTTTCGGCCGCTGCCGTGGCATCGGAAACATGCCGCCTTGTTGTGGATGGGAGAATAATAGGAATGTAGATGCCGTCGCGCTGCTCGCGAATATCCGCTCATGTCGCCCTGCAGCCACGTTGCGCAGGATGGCAGGAGGAATGTCCATGTCGAGCCCGCTATCTCCGTCAGTATTTTTCGAGTGCCTGAACCGGCGCGTCCCGACCCATCGTAGATCATGACCCTGTCGATGAAGGCGGTCCTGACCTCGTCGATGATGCGCTTGACGATCCTCGTGATGTCCCTTCCTCATCGAGGCGATCACGTTCCCTTGATTGCCGCGGCCAGTGCTCCATGCGTTCGCTCCGAGCGTGCGTATCGTATCGGCTGCCGCATGTTCCGGATGTCTATGACGGTATAGACGCCGATGATGCAAGCGATAACGAGCGTCAACGCGACGATGATCTTGAGTTCGAGTCTTTTTCGAATGAAACCGAGTACACCATGCAACCCGCTACGGTCCACATACTCCGCCGACCGTGATCTCGCGGGATCCTGAGGGTCGGCTGGGCGTCGCTCACCGGCGCCCCCTGGCCGTCCTTGCCGCAGGTCCCGATGGAGAAGCCCAGGTCGGAACCTACCAGGTCTATGGACATGAGCACCTGCGGGACCGTTGCCGGTCAAGGTCGCTCCCCGCACCGGATCGCCGATCCTGCCGTTCTCGATGAGATAACCTTCGCTCACCTCGAATACGAAATCGCCATTGACCGTGTTCACCTGCCCGCCGCCCATCTTTCGTCACGAAAAGTCCTTTCGGCGTGGCCCGGAGGATCTCGGCAGGGTTTGTTGCCCCGGGCAGGATCATCGTGTTGGTCATGCGGGGAATAGGGCGGTGCCTGTAGGACTCTCGCCTGCCATTGCCCGTGGACCGTGTCCCGTCCTTCATGGCGGTAAGCCGGTCGTACATGATACGTTTTGAGCACACCCCGGTCCACGAGCACCGTCCGCTCCGCTTCGGTCCCTTCATCGTCAAACGCGGAACGATCCCCGTCTGCCGGGCAGGGTCGCATCATCCACGACCGTGATCAGCGGTGATGCTATCTGCTGGCCGACCTTGCCCGAATAGACCGACAGCCCGGACTGGGCGAGGTCCGCTTCGAGGCCGTGACCGATCGCTTCATGGATCATGGTCCCGCCCGCATCGGACGACAGGACCACCGGCATCCTGCCTGCCGGAGCCTTACGGGCCGTCAGCATCATCACTGCCCTGCGAGCGGCCTTCTCCGCGGCTATCTCCAGGGGGTCAGTCATCGAAGAGCTCCATGCCGATCAGACCGCCCACCGGCTCATAGCCCGTCTGCACGCTCCCGCCGTCGGACGCGACCACCTGAACCATGGCAGTGAGATAGCATCGGGTATCCTCGAATACCCCGCCGGACGATGCGCAATGAGCACCTCCTGGCAGTTCTCCCGGTAGGTCACCAGCACCTGACGCACCCGCGGATCGAAGTTCCGCGCAATGTCGGTTTGCCCGCATCACCATATCCGCTTTTTTCTCCGTCGCCACCGTTTTCAGGCGGCTGTTTCACGAAGGACCCACTGCCGTCAGGTGATGCTCCGTGCAGCACGATCGTACGCTCCCCTGTCCCCTCTGCCGCTGACCGACCTGCTCATTGCCTCGGCCAAGCCGAGCAGCGATGACGTGGTCAGCATCGTTCGTATAGGCGTAGGCCGTCCTCTTCCCGGAGATAAGCCTTAGGCCCGCGCCGTATTCGCGTCCTGCAATGACCTTTTCGATCCGGTCATCTTCGCATTGAATGGCAAGGGGTGAAGACCGTTCCAGGTACAGATCGGCATATTCTCCCCCGTTTTTCAGGACCCGACGTAACACCGCATGTATATCAAAACCGACGTGCAAAGACTCCTCCTTAGTTTCCTCCAGATGGTTCGCGTTGTACAGACCTCTGACAGGAGACTCCTAAATATGCCGATTATTGCGCATTTTACATTATAAAATCACTGTTTACAATATTTAATATAACAACGTTTTTTATTACCTATTCAACACTTTCTTGATTTGCACGCATCCCGAGCCTCGCCGTTACGACTAACCTTGACAAATAGTGACGCGAGGATTACCATGCAACAAATGAATGCAACCGCCATGGCCCAGAAAAAAATATTGATTGCCGACGATAATGAGAATATCAGAGATGCCCTTACCTACCTCCTTGAGGATGAGGGCTATGAGCTCCTGCTAGCAAAAGACGGCGCAGACACTCTCCGCAAGGTTCGGGAGCGAAAGCCCGACATCCTTTTTCTGGACATCATGATGCCGGAAATAAACGGTTACGATGTCTGCCGCACCATCAAGAACGATCCTGACCTTAAAAGCATCTACGTCATCATGCTGACGGCCAAGGGACAGGTGGCGGAGCAGGAACGAGGGAAGGAAGTCGGCGCGGACGAATACATTGTCAAACCCTTCAGTCCCATGGAAATTCTCTCCCGGGTAAAGAACCTCCTTCAGAATTAACCTTCCTACGCAGGTCACCGGCAACAAGATGATCGTCAAACAGATCTTCGAGCGCGGCTCAGCCTAGCTGCAGCAGCAGAAGTACGACCAGGCCCAACCGCCATGGACCTCTGACCTCCTGCGCTCTGCCGGTATTCCGATCCGGATCTCCGGCGGCAGAGCCGGGACAGGACCTCCCGACCTTTTCCTGCCTATCATCGGTACGCGGGGACCGCACGTGTACGGACCTTGTGGACCTGCTTTCCAAACAGTATTCTGCACCAGGAACAGGACCCGTTGCCGGCAATCTAAGCCCTTGACATCACTCGCATGTTGGCTGTAAATTAGCGCATGTTCAGCGCGTTTCGCAATCCGAAGAACCGTGAATTCCTTACGCCCCTCGTGGTCATCCTGGCGTTTCTTTTCATCCTATCCCTCATCATCATCATCGGACAGACCTTTCACCAGACTCTCCGGAATGAGATGGCCGACCAGTTCAACAAGCAACAGCTTCTGCTGGCACAGCAGGTCGCCATCAATGTTGAATCGTTCCTCGACCATGTATACAAGGACATCAGCGTTATCTCGCAGTTGCCCGACATCATGAGTGTCGGCCAAAGCTCCCAGGCACGAGCGGTCGTGAAAGGGATACACTATCATATCGAAAGCGACATCCTCGTGGCACTCCGTGTCCTGGACCGGCGCGGCACGATCCTGTATGACAGCGGCTACCCGAGGCGGGAAGGCGCAAGCCTTGCTGACACGAAATATTTTATCAGGGCACGCGCCCTTCGCGCAAACGAGCACCTTGTCACGGATCTCATGAACATTGTCGTCGAAAGGCCCGACTCGAAGCAGTTCATCATGGCGGTCCCCGTTTATCAGAAATTACCCGGTTCTCAGGATCCTCAGTTCAACGGCGTCGTCCTGGCCATCCTGTCCGTGGACGGCCTTACGCAAAAATATCTGCTGCCGATAAAATCCGGGACCCGCGGCTATGCATGGATGATGGACAGCGACGGCACGCTCCTCTACCATCCCACACAACCGCAGATGCTCGGGAAGAACCTGTTCCATACCGACCGTTCCTGCTTCCAGTGCCACCGGTCCTTCAATGCGGAAAAGCAGATGGTCGAGGGCAAGGCGGAGACATTCGGGTTCTATGTGGCGCCGGGGGGCGAGAACAAGCTCGCGGCCTATTACAAGTTCCCCGTCGGCATTGCTCCTGGTTTGTCGTGGTCTCCGCCCCCTACTCCGATGTGATCGCCCTGATGCACAAAAGCCAGTCGTTCTTCTCGCTCCTGATCATTTCCATTTTCATCACGACACTTGTCGCTTCAGCCATTTCCATAATCACCTACCGAAAGAAGATCAAGGCTGAGGAAAAGGCCATGCATCTCGAGAACCAGCGCCGCCTCGAACAGGAGATCGTGATCGCGAAGAACTACCTTGAAAACATCATCGAGAACACGCAGACCAACCTTCTTGTCCTGGACCGCGACCTGACGGTCAGGACCGTGAACACCGCCCAGGCAAGACCCTCGGCCGTCCCAAGCAGGACATCATCGGTAGCCTTTTTTCTCTTGTTCCCTGACAATCTACCACGCTATGAAGGGATCCCTATCGAAACCCTCCTGCACCAGTCCATCACCGGCCACAGCATCGAGGTGAAGGAGTACCGGATCACGGGGATCCAGCCGGAGCCCGTCTTTTTCGACATGAACGTCAGCCCGCTGCTTATCGCGGGCAAAGTGACCGGCATCCTGATCACGAGCAATGACGTGACCAAGCGCGTACAGCTTGAAGAAGCGCTCAAGCAGTACACGGCCGAGCTTGAAGACAAGGTCGACAAAGAGGTCGCCACGGCCAAGAAACTCGAGCAGCAGGTCCTGCACTCCGAAAAGCTCGCCGCCCTCGGCAGGCTCGCCGCGGGCGTCGCTCACGAGATCGGCAATCCCCTCACTTCCATCTCGACCTTCGCCCAGCTGCTGCGGGAGATGGCGACCGACGAGTTCGCCCAGAGCAGCCTCGACACCATCAACAGCCACATCCAGCGTATCACCGAGATCGTCCGCAGATGTCCACATTCTCCCGTCCCGATTCGACTCAACATCAAACTGGTCCAGATCAACGATATCTTGAAGTCGTCCCTTGACCTGATGCGGCTCGATAAGCGAATGAAAAGCACCCTTGAGATCGACCGTCAACTCGACCCGCACATCCCCAAGACCATGATCGATGAGGGGCAGATCGCCCAGGTGTTCATCAATATCATTCTGAACGCGCTGGATGCGATGCCCGATGGCGGCAAGCTTTCCGTGACGAGCAGACATGGCCTGAATGAACAGGGCCTCGATACGATCTACGTCGATTTCCACGATTCCGGGACCGGGATCCCGCTGCCGACCTGCAAAAGATCTTCGATCCCTTTTACACCACCAAGGAAGTGGGCAAAGGGACCGGGCTCGGCCTCTCGGTGAGCTATAACATCGTGAAACGGTTCAAAGGCGATATCAAGGTCGCCAGCACCCTGGGAGAGGGACCACCTTCACCATCATCCTTCCGGTACAGACCGATATTCATAAGGAGCCTCTGCATGCAAAAGACGAATATCCTGGTCGTTGACGACGAAAAAGACATTTGCAGGGCGCTGAACATCATCCTGTCCAAGGAAGGCTATGCGGTAACCGAGGCATACAACGGAGAGCAGGCCGTTGAGCTCATCGGCAAACAGAGCTACGACATCGTCATGACCGACATCAAGATGGAGAAGATGGACGGTTTCGAGGTCCTCCGGCAGGCCCGGAATCTCAGCCCCGGCACCTCCGTTATCATGATGACCGCCTTCGCCACGGTGGGTTCTGCCGTTGATGCCATGCGTTCCGGCGCCGTTGACTACATCACCAAACCTTTTCTCAATGACGACATCCGCCTTACGATCAAACGCATCGTCGAGGGCCGGGACCTTCTCATGGAGAACCAGATCCTGCGCCAGGAATTGAGCCAGCGGTGCATCTCCTTCAAGAACATCATCGGCACCTCCGACGCCATCCAGAAGGTGTTCGCCGTTATGGAGAAGGTCGTTCCCAGCAAGGCCAATATCCTCATCACCGGCGAAAGCGGGACCGGCAAGGGTCTGGTTGCACAGGCCATCCACGAGTCTGGACCGCGCAAGGACAAGCCTTTCATCTCGATCAACTGCGGCGCCATCCCCGAGAACCTGCTCGAAAGCGAGCTCTTCGGCCACAAGAAAGGCTCGTTCACGTCGGCGATCGATGACAAGAAAGGCCTCATCACCATGGCCAATGGCGGCACCTTGTTCCTCGATGAGGTCGGAGAACTGCCGCCGTCGCTCCAGGTTAAATTGCTTCACGTGATCCAGAACAAAGAGCTCACTCCCGTTGGCGACACGCGGGTCATCACGGTGGACGTGCGGGTGATCGCGGCGACCAATGCCGACCTGGTGCAGCGTGTAAAGGACGGACGGTTCCGGGAAGACCTGTTCTACCGGCTGAACGTCATCGAGATCAGGATCCCGTCGCTCCGCGAGCGGAAAGACGACATCCCCCTCCTGATAAAACACTATCTGAGCGTGTTCGCTGATGAAGCGGGAAAGAACGTCAAGGATATCGATTACGAGGCTATGAAATCGATGCTCGCCTATGACTGGCCGGGAAACATCCGCGAACTGAGGAACTCCCTGGAACGCGCGGTGGTACTCTCCGAGGGCGACGTGATCACTCTGCACGACCTTCCGGACAAGTTAAGGACCATGGACGTGGAAGGCATCCCCACCTCATCGCTCAGGCAGGCGCTCGATGACTATGAACGTGATTATATCCGTCGGAGTATGACGGAGAACAAGGGGAACAAGGAAGCTACTGCGGACCGGCTCGGCATCGACCTGGCAACGCTTTACCGGAAATTGAAAAAGCTCAGGATCGAGACACCCTGAGCTTCGAATCAAACGCACGTTCGCCCATTTCAGGGAATCAGGTCTTTCTTTTCCTCTTTCGGCACATCGAACGTGCTCTCCCACTGCACAACATTTTTTTCTGCCGGCCGCACCTCGGTGACCGAGGACGTGGGCAGAGAAACATACCCGAGCATTCCTTTGAGATGGACCTCGGTCTCGGAAACCTCTACCAGAACGCCCTTATAGGACACCCCGTTCGCGATAACCTCCACCTCTTTCCCGATCATTTCAATGATATCAGGCATGCATCCTCCTCGGTTTATAGTGTCCTGTCAAAGTCGTTCACCCCAGGACGCAGAGAAATCTTACGCAACAATACAGAAAGCGATTTCTCAATGTTCCATCCCTTTGCTGCCGCGCGAAATTCAACAGTGCGAAATATATCCTCCGATGAGAACCTTGCCATGGTTCCCCAAACGGCGTAAATGCCAGATTAGATCTATGTCGATTCTTTTCACTTTGTCTTTATCCAAGGATTTGAATCCTCTGCTTCCTTGCCTAGAGGCACCTATTTCCGGCTGCGGCAAAAACTCTTTCCGTTTTCATGAATGCTTTTCACTATCCTTAGCGCGATCTCCGGCCTCACCCCACAGGCCACAACCATCATATCTCGATTTTCCCCCATCTCTCCTTTCGGTACCGCCAGCTGAGCAATCCCATCCGCACCAGCCAGTCGATGATCATGACCGACCAGACCATTTGGATCGATGCATGGTACACTGTTGCGAGGAGGGCCGTCACCGGAATGCGGACCAGCCACATGCCCGCCATGGTCGCGAACATGATGAAGCCCGTGTCCCCGGCCCCGCGCAGGGACCCGGCAAGCACCATGCTGATGGCCAGGGGAACCTGGGCGAAGGCCACGATCTTCATGTAGAGTATACCATACCCGATCACCTCGGGATCACTGGTAAACAGCCTGAGCAGGACATAGGGAAAGAAAAAGAAAATGAATCCCATACCGGCCATAAGTATCACTGCCAGACGGTTCGCCTCATACGCCGAAAGCCGCGCATCGTCAGGCCTTCCCGCACCCAGGTTCTGTCCCACCAGGGTAGCTGCGGCGACGGCGATCCCGTATCCGGGCATGAACGAGATGGCCTCGACGGCAAGCCCAACCTGATGAGCAGCGTAGACGGCCGTTCCATAGAGCAATATGACCTTGGCGAACACCATTGATCCGGCGTTCTGCAACAACCGATCAACAAAGATCGGCCATCCAAGTTTGATGGTCATCATCGTCAGCCGCATATTCCAGTGTTCGAGAAATGACAATGTAGCGACGTTCCAGGGAGCGGATGAAGAGGAACACGGCTCCCAGGCACTCTGATACCGCAATGGCGATAGCAGCGCCTTTGACGCCCATGGCAGGAAGACCCAGTTTCCCATAGATCAGCGGATATGCCACAACTACATGCAGGATATTCACGATCAGCGTGGCATAAAGCGGCGTTCTGGTATCACCCGTGCCCTGCATGATGCCCGACAGAACATTGATGAAAATGGTGAATGCGATGAACGTAAATATGATCTTTGAATAGTCGAAGAGGATCCGTTGGACCTCCTCGTTCGCACCGAGAAGACCGGCCACCTTCCAGCCGGCCAGATGGCCTACAACCATGATGACTATCGCTGCAAGGACCGCTACGAGCATCGCCTGGTACGCGGCCTTCCCGGCATCATCTTTTCTGTCAGCCCCCCAGAGTTGGGAGACCAGGACCGTCGCGCCGACATTGATGCCCCAGGACATGCTCATGACGACAAAGACCATGATCTGGGCCACACCGACGGCGGCGATGGCCGACGCGCCAAGCCCGCCGACGAGAAAGATGTCAACGATGCCAACAGATCGCTGCAAAAAGCTCGACAGGACCACTGGGACGGCAAGCATGAACATCTGTTTTCTGATGCTGTTCTGCATAAATGGTATGATATTCAGGATATCTTCAGGAAGGGAAAATGTCCCATGAACCGATAAGAGCACACAGATCTATTTTACCAGCGAGCGGACCTTCTTCATGTTCCGGGGGTCGTCCTCTTCAGTCTCTTTCGGTGTTTCCATGATTTTCGGTATGTCCTTGAAGGCCTTGTGGTTCAAGAGGGCCTTGAAGCCGTCCTCGCCGATCTTACCCTCGCCGATGTGCCAGTGGCGGTCCACATGGGAGTCGAAATCCTTGAGACAATCGTTTAGGTGCATGCCCTTAAGCCTGCCGAGACCCACCGTACTGTCGATCTTCTCTGCAATCGCGTCAACACCCTGCTTCGTCCTGATATCATAGCCCGCGGCGAACCCGTGGCAAGTATCATAGCAGATACCAATCATTTCAGTATTGTTCAGCCGGGAGATGACCTCGTTCACTTGCTCGAAGGTATATCCGACGTCCCCTTTTTCCCCTGCCGTGTTCTCGAGCAGGATCGTCGCCTGCGGCTTGTGCAGCTTCATCGCCATGTTCAACGCGTTGGCGACTCGATCGATCATCCATCCGGTTTCCTGTCCACTCGCTGATCCCAGATGGGTCACCAGATATTCCGCGCCAAGATGCTCGGTCCGTTCAAGATCGATGACAAATTGCTCAACGGACCGTTCGTACAGGTCGGGTTTCGTTGATGCCAGATTGATGAGATAGTTCGTATGGACAAAGACGGGATTGACATCGTATTCCATCCGGAGTTTTCTGAATTCAACGATGTCGTTCTTGTCGAGGGGCTTGACGGTCCAGCCACGGGGATTGCGACTGAAGATCTGCATGGTCGCGCAGCCAAGTTCGTGGGCGCGCTGTACCGCGAGGGAAAAACCGCCGGATATGGACACATGGAAGCCGAAACGCACGCTATTTGCCTCCGACCATCTTCATGAACTGTTCTTCGGTTAGCACCTTCACACCGAGTTCAATTGCTTTCTCGAGTTTGCTGCCGGCATCGCTTCCGGCAAGGACGTAACTGGTCTTTTTCGAGACCGAACCTGCCGCCCTTCCGCCGTTCTGTTCGATCATTGCCTCGAACACATCACGGGACTTCGAGAGCGTGCCGGTGATGACGAAGGTCATGCCGTCAAACAGTCCTTTTGCCCCTTCTCCTTCGGCGACATAATCGGGATTCGTCAGCTTCAAACCAAGCTTTTTGAGATCTTCAAGTGTTTTCAGATTCTCTTTTTCCGAAAAGAAACCTGAGATCGACGCAGCCAGCTTTTCGCCCATCTGTTTTATTGCAATGACACGGTCGGCCTCTATGCGGTACAGGTCGTCGATCTTTTCGAAGTTCTTTGCCAGCTGTTTCGCGGCGAATTCTCCGGCATGGAGGATCCCGAGGGCAAAGAGGAATCTCGCCAACGTGGTCGTTTTGCTCCTCTCGATGGCATCGATCAGGTTCTGGGCTGATCGTTCCGCAAACCGCGGTAGTTCCAGCAGCTGTTCCTTCCTGAGCTTGTACAGGTCTACGAAATGCCGAATCAGCCCCTGGCTATAGAGCAGTTCGACGTTCTTTTCACCCAGTCCCTCGATATCCATGGCGCCTCGCGACGCGTAGTGTTTGATCTTCTCCAGGACCTGCGCCTCGCAGTTCAGGCCGATGCAACGGAACGCCACTTCCCCTTCCTCGCGCACGACGTTCGATCCGCAGACCGGACATTGATTCGGGGCCGGGAAGCGTTTTTCGGTACCGGTCCGTTTCTCTGTCTTAACCGCGACAACGTGCGGGATCACATCGCCTGCCCTCTCTACGACCACGGTATCGCCGATCCTGATATCCTTCCGTTCTATCTCGTCCCAGTTGTGGAGCGTTGAACGGGAAACGGTGACGCCGCCGATCTGAACGGGCTGCATGACGGCTACTGGCGTGATCGCTCCCGTCCTGCCCACGCTGGCCAGGATGTCCTCGATGACGGTGACGCCCTGGTGAGCGGCATACTTGAAGGCAATCGCCCAGCGGGGCTCTCGCGTCTTTATGCCAAGCGATTTTTGAAGGGCGAAGTCATTCACTTTGATGACCGCCCCATCTGTTTCGAATGGCAGGTGAGAGCGCTTTTCCTCGATCGCTTTGATTGATTCGATCGCCTTGTCGATACCGAGGACCACATCGAAGACGAGGGGTACCGGAAAATGGGCCTTCTTGAGCCACTCCATGAAGCCAGCCTGGTCCCTGAACTCGATTCCCCTCGACGCTCCCAGGCCGTAACAGGCCATGTGAAGATGCCGTTTCTCTGTAATGGAAGGATCCAACTGCCGGATGGAACCTGCTGCGGCATTTCGAGGATTTGCGAACAACGCCTCCCCTTCCTGCTCCCGCTCCCTGTTCAGCTTCTCGAACTCTGCGATATCGATGAACACTTCGCCCCGGATATCGATCTCCTCGGGGCATCGGATGGGCGCCCTCGATCCTGAGCGGCACCGCTTTGATGGTCTTGATGTTCTGAGTAACATCCTCGCCCTCAAACCCATCTCCCCGCGTAGAAGCACGGACGAGGATGCCCTTCCGGTAGGTAAGTTCCATAGCAAGTCCGTCATACTTCGGTTCGACGGTATATTCGATCTCGCGGTTGGTTTTCAGCACCTTTTTGACCCGCTTGTCGAACTCGCGCACCTCATCGTGGGAAAACGCGTTCCCGAGTGACAGCATGGGATCGGTGTGCTTTACTTTTTCGAACTTATCGAGCGGCGGCGCGCCGACGCGTTGGGTGGGAGAGTTCGGAAGGATGAAGTGATACTGCTCCTCAAGCTCCTGCAGACGCCTGAAGAGCTTGTCGTACTCTGCATCCGGGATTACCGGTGCATCGAGGACATAATACCGGTAGCTGTGCTCGTTCAGATCCTTGACGAGCTTTTCGATCTCATTCGTGATTTCAGCGGGGAGTTTGCTCATGAGGTGATGCGTCAAACGGCCTAATCGGTATTCTTTCTCTTCCAGCTGATAATCCTTGATCTTCGTGAGCAGCGTCTTGTAGCTCACCTGGAGGATCTCGGCGGCCTTGGTCTTGTTCCCGCCGGTCTGCTTGAGCACCTGCCGGATACGGCGTGATTCGGCGATGCGCGTGGCGGCTGCGGCAACCTCCTGGAGCGGTCCGTCCATGGGTACGTGCTCCGCAAGCGCGTCGAGTGATGCTCGATTCGCTGATGCCGAGGTCCTGCGCCCTGACCACGCCGCCTTCCGCGTAGATCACCGCACGTTCGATCACGTTCTCCAGTTCCCGCACATTCCCTTTCCAGGGACACTTCATCAGGATGTCCATGGCCTCGTCGGACATCGTGACCGGCCCTTTCCGGACCTCGGCGCAGTACTTGTTCAGGAACTGCTGGGCAAGCGGCGGGATATCGTCCCTCCGCTCCCGGAGCGGCGGAATGGTGATGGGGAACACGTTCAGCCGGTAGAACAGGTCCTCGCGGAACAGCTTGGCCTCGACCGCCTTCTCGATGTCCTTGTTCGTTGCCGCCACGATGCGCACGTCGATCTTGATGGGACGGTTCCCGCCGACCCGTTCGATCACCTGCTCCTGGATCACGCGCAGGATCTTCGCCTGGAGCGTCAGGTCCATGTCGCCGATCTCGTCGAGGAAGACCGTCCCCTTGTCCGCAAGCTCGAGCTTCCCGAGCTTCCGCGCCTCGGCGCCGGTAAAGGCGCCCCGCTCGTACCCGAAGAGCTCGCTCTCCAGCAGTTCCCGGGGGATAGCCGCGGAATTGATGGCGATAAAGGGTCCGTCCTTGCGATTGCTCAGATAGTGAATGGCCCGGGCGAACAGCTCCTTGCCCGTGCCGCTCTCGCCGTGGATGAGCACGGTGGCATTGGTGGGCGCCACCTTCTGGATGCTCGCCGTGATCTCCTGGAGCTGTCTGCTCTTGCCGATGATCTTCGGGAACGCCGAGCCTGTCTGCGAACTCCGCCCTGAGCAGGATGTTCTCAGCGGCAACGCGCGAGTTGTCCAGCGCGCGTTTGATGAGCACCAGCAGGTGTTCCGTATCAAACGGCTTGGTCAGGAAGTCATAGGCCCCTTCCTTCACCGCCTTGACCGCCGTCTCGATGGTCCCGAAGGCGGTCATCACGATGACCGGCAGGAGCGGATTTTCCTGTTTCGCCGCCTTCAGCACGTCGAAGCCGTCCTTCTTCGGAAGCTTGAGGTCCGTGAGCACCAGGCCGATCCGCTCATCGGAAAGCTTCTTGATCCCCTCGGCGCCGTCCTGGGCGGTAATGACCTCATACCCTTCCCCCTCCAGGGTCTGCTTCAGCATGGCGAGCATGCTTTCTTTGTCTTCTATGACGAGAATGTGTCCATAGCGTCACGGTCTCATTTGTTCGGCAGGATCACGGTAAACGTCGTTCCGCCTTCCGGCCGCTCTCCACTTCGACCCTGCCGCCATGGGCAGTGATGATCTTGTGCGTCAGGGCGAGACCCATGCCCACGCCCGCTGTCCTTGGTCGTGAAGAACGGCAGGAATATCTTCTTGATAGTGTTCCGGGGTATCCCGGGCCCTGTATCCCTGATGACAATGATCACGTTCCTGTCCGACCGTCAGTCTCACCGTCAGCGTCCCGCCATCAGGCATCGCCTCCACGGCGTTCTGGACAAGGTTCGGCCAGCGCCTGACGCATCAGCACTTCATCGACGGAACGCTGATCCTCGGCAATGATCCAGATCCGTCGTGATCCGAGGCACTCGGCCGCCCGCGACTGCAGCACGGTGTCGACGCAGGTTTCGATCAGTTCCCGCATGTTCACCGGCGCGCGGTTCAGCGACGTCGGGCGGGCAAAGGTCAGGAGATCGCCGATGATGCGGTTCATGCCGTTGATCTCCGCCTGGATATCCCGGATGACCGCCTGGCCCGCCGTGTCCTGCTTCTTCGCCAGGAGGTTCAGGTATCCGGCGATGACCGCCATGGGATTCCGGAGCTCATGGGCAATGCCGGCGGACATCTCCCCGAGCGCCGTAAGCCGCTCCTTGAGTTCCATCTGCTCCTGCAGCCGCTTTACCTCGGTGAGGTCGGAGAAGGACAAGATGACCCCGAGGCTTTTTCCCTGCCGGTCCGTAAGAAGCGCGGTATTGAACCCGAGCCACATCCGCTCGTTCTGCCGCACCAGTTCGGTCTCCATCCGCCGCGAGGGCACGTTCGTTTCTGCAGGGTCTCCTGGACGAGCCGGCAGGTATCGCCTTCGCCGAAGATCTCCGCGCAGGTCCTTCCCAGCCCGTTCGTCCGGTTCCAGCCCAAGGATCTCCTCGGCCGCGCGGTTCATCGTGGTGGACAGGCCGTTCCGGTCAAAGGTGATGACCCCGCTCGTAACGCACTGGAGGATGTTCTCCGTATAGCTCTCGACATTCTCGGCGCGCTGTTCCGCGAGGGACCGGAGCCGTTCCAGCTCCTTTTCCTTTTCCTTGAGCTGGCGCGTAACGTCCTGGAAGGCATTGATGATGAAGCTGACATTCCGGGTCTTTTCCTGTTCTTCCTTCTTCAGTCCCAATTCACGGCGATATCGCCTCAGCATGCCCCAGATGATAAGCGATCCTACCGCCACCACCAGGACACCGAGCATCAGTATGGGAAGGAGTTTTTCGGTCATAGACTGAGAAAACCAAGATACCATTCAATGATATCGGGGCCCAGGAACAGGGTCAGGAGCGTGCCGAAGGCAAGGAACGGTCCAAAGGGAATCACCTTGTCAGCCTGGTGTTTCTTGAGCACGATGAGAGCAACGCCCACGATCGATCCTGACATGGCGCCGAGCATGATGGTCAGGAACGCCCCTTTCCACCCCAGAAAGCTCCCGACCATGGCCATGTATTTAACGTCGCCGCCGCCCATGGCCTCGACCTTCCGGAGCTTCTCCCAGAGCAATCCGATGAGATAGAGCGGAGCCCCACCCAGCACAAGCCCGATGAAGGCATTCAGGAACGCGGTACCGATACTGCCCCAACGGGGGGAGCAGAGCTGCCCAGCCCGAAGGCCAGGCGGTCCGGCAAGGGTAGCCATGAAGAACGGGGCTATCACCAAGCCCGATCACCATGCCGGGAAACGTTATCACATCGGGAATGATCTGATGGTCAAGGTCGATGAACGTGATGACGACGAGGGAAGAACAGAGCGCCATCACCAGCGAGCGCCTCACCGGTGAAGCCGAACTCGCTAGAACGCCCAGAGGATACAGCAAGCCGTTCAGCAGTTCCACCAGGGGATAGCGCCAGGATATGGGCTGGCCGCATGTCCGGCACCTGCCGCGAAGGACAAGCAAAGCTGACCAGCGGGATTTGTCGTACCAGCGGATCGGAGTTTTGCAGCGGGGACAATGGGAAGGAGGACTGACGATGGATCGCTTCGAGAGGGAGCCGCGCGATGCAAACGTTCAGAAAGCTCCCGATAATGAGGCCGAAAAGAAGGACGATGCCGAAGATCATGCAGACTTCTCCTCATCGGGCTCCGACACCGGCTTCAGCGCGTCCGCTCTCATGCCGAAGGTCATCGAGGAGTATCTCCAGGTCCTTTTGGGCCTTGTCGATCTTTTCCAGATGGCGAGGCGATCTCACTGTTCTTGAAGAACAGATCGATGGTCTGGGGCAGCGCGTCCTCTCCTTCATTTCGAGGAGCTTCTGGCCGATGGACCGGTGATGCTCGCCGATCGTCATCCTGCAACGTCATCGATCTGCATCCTGAGCCGGACGATGGTGATCTCCGCCTTTATGCGTTCGGAGGCATTGGCGGCAAAGGACATCAGTTTGCCGTGGCCTTTCTGGAGATTGATCAGCGTTTTTTCCCAGACGGTCATTGTTTCAACCCCTTGAAGTCGTACTGAGCGCATCAGTCATCTATGATCATTACCCATGAGGAGCATACCCGATGTGGATACCCTGTCCAGACGGTCACGCAGGGACTTCCCTATAACATTCAGAACCTGCGCGACTTCAGCGGTTCGAGAATTTCATTCCTGTCAGCTGCGATCGTTATTCTTACTCTATCAGAATACCCCTCAAATATCAACTTACGGTTACCAGGCCGAGCTTGCCCTGCCATTTTCTTCGGACCAGATCCCGCAGCTCCGGATAGACGGCAAGATCGGGGTCCTTCGAGATCAGATCGAACGCCTCGGCCCGGGCCTTTTCGAGCAGGTCGGCATCGCGGATGATGTTCGCCGCCCGCAGGTCCGGCAGGCCGGACTGCCGGGTGCCGAAGAACTCGCCCGGCCCCCGGAGACGCAGGTCCTCTTCGGCGATCCTGAAGCCGTCATTCGTCCGGACGAAGGCGTTCAGACGGTCCCGGGTCTCTTCGGCGAACATCCGCGGCCCCATCAGGACGCAGTAGGACTGGTGGGCTGCCTCTCCCCACCCTGCCGCGGAGCTGGTGGAGCTGGGCCAGGCCGAAGCGCTCGGGATGCTCGATGACCATGACCGTCGCGTTCGGCACGTCCACGCCGACCTCGATGACCGTGGTCGAGACCAGGATATGGACTCGCGCCGGTCTTGAATGCCGCCATGACGGCCTCTTTCTCCTCGCCCTTCATCCGGCCGTGCAGCAGGCCGACCTTCCAGCGCGGGAAAGATGTCCTTCTGGAGATGGGCCGCCATCTCGGTCGCGGCCTTGAGGTCGCTCTTCTCCGTCTCCTCGACCAGGGGATAGACCACGTAGACCTGCCTGTCCCTTTCGCGAGTTCGCTCTCCATGAGCTGATATGCCTCACGCCGTCGGCTTTCGAAATAGAGCCGGGTGATGATCGGGCTCCTGCCGGGCGGCATCTCGTCGATCACCGAGACATCGAGGTCGCCGTACACCGTGAGCGCAAGGGTGCGCGGGATGGGCGTGGCGGTCATGACCAGCACGTCGGGCTCATATCCCTTGGACTTGAGCGTCGAGCGCTGCATCACGCCGAACCGGTGCTGTTCGTCGATGATGGCCAGCCCGAGCCTGTTGAACTGCACCCCTTCTTCGATCAGGGCGTGGGTCCCGATCACGATCTGCGAAGCGCCGGAGGCGATATCGGCGAGGACCGACTCCTTTGCCTTCTTCTTCAGGCTCCCGGTCAGAAGCACAACGGTAATACCGAGCGGTCCGGCAAGGGCCAGCGATGTTCCGGAAATGCTGTTCCGCAAGGATCTCCGTGGGCGCCATGAGACAGGCCTGGTATCCGTTCTCCACGGCCACAAGGGCAGCCATGAGGGCCACGACGGTCTTGCCGCACCCAACATCGCCCTGGACCAGACGGTTCATGGGATGTTCCGCGGCCATGTCCTTCGTGATCTCTGCGATGACCCGTTCCTGGGCCGCGGTCAGCCTGAAGGGGAGCTGTCTTCCTGAGCTCCGCTTCGAGCTTTACCGGCGGTCGGAAGCTTATTCCCTTTTTTCAGTGGTCACGCCCCTCTTCCTGAGCGACAAGCCCAGTTCGAGGACGAAAAGCTCCTCGAAGCTGAGCCGACGGTGTGCGGCGCTCATGCCGCGGTTCAGGACATCGATGTTCTGCTCCCGCGTCGGGAAATGGACCTCGGACACCGCCTCGCCGAACGGGCATGAGCGAGTATTTACGGATCAGATGGTCGGGGAGAGCTTCCGGGATGGAGCCCGCGCAGGAATCGATGATGGTCTTCATGAAGCTGCGGATGGCCCGGACCGACAGTCCTGCCGTGGCCCGATAGATCGGCACGGTCCTGCCGGTATGGATCAGAAGGCTTTCGGGATCATCATCATCGAGGATCTCATAGTCAGGATTGTCCATCTGCGGCAGGCCGCCCTTGTAGGGATTGGCTCTTGATGATGCCGGAAAGGATCACCTGCTGGCCGGCCTTGAACGTCTTTTGCATGAACGGCTGGTTGAACCACGAGCCCACCAGTATCCCGGTCTTGTCGGTGATGACCAGCTCGAAGACCTTCACCCGCTGCCGCCTGGTCTGGACGACCTCGGCTGAGACGACCTCGCCGCTCACGGTCTCAAAGGCGCCATAGGCAAGGCGGGAGATCTTTTTCAGGTTTCCCCGGTCCTCGTATCTCCAGGGAAGGGTGAACAAAGCGTCCTCAACCGTTGCGATGCCCAGTTTTTCCAGCAGCTCCGCCCTCTTGGGGCCGATGCCCTTGCAGTACTGTACCGGTGTATCAAGACGCAAGCACTGGACCGATTCAGATGCCGGTCTTCTTGACAGGGTTCGGGACCCGTGTCCGGCGAACGGGTCATGCGTTCCTCTTCCTGCTCCGAACCGATCAATGATCTCAATGGCCTTCCGGATATGAGCTCGTTTCCGGTCCGGCAGCGAGACCGTCAAATCCGGGAAAAAGCCTTCGAGTTCGCGTTATGCTGCCTCTGTCGTTCGACAGGCGCTTTAGTTCCTCAACTTGTGCATGGACGAAAGGTTCCAGGTCGGTAAGGCTTTTCAGGTGGGCAAAATCATCACGGGAGGCGAAACTCAGCGGTTTTTTCAACCTCTCCAGGATGGTCTTGAGATCGTCAGGACTCATGAATTTCTTTATTATTTTATTGAATTTATCCCTTGCATGCTACGCGGGCTTATGGTAGCATACGCCTGCTTTTTAAGCAATCATTTTCAGGTTCAGGAGGACATCCCCGTGGCAGGTAAGTGTCAAATTTGCGGTAAAGGCGCGCTCAGCGGAAACAAGGTGAGCCATGCGAACAACAGGTCCAAGAAAATATCCAAGCCGAATCTTCAGAGCATCAAGACGATGAGCCCGAACGGCGGTCACATTCGGATGCACGTCTGCACCCGCTGCATCCGTTCCGGCAAGGTCAAGAAGGTCAGCTAGATCCGCCTCTTATCCACGCCGCCGGCCCTCCGGCGGCGTGGTATTACTTCTTTGTTCACTAACTTCCCCACTTCCCTGTTTTCCAGTCCTTTCATCCCTCTATCCGGAGGCTACACTCTCTCATGCGGTTGACGGACGCGGAAAAACCGGTTACTATCAATCGGTGAGCGCTGTGCCCGAATACTTCTCTCACCAGCGGCTTTATTGACTGCCCTGATCAGGAAATAATCTTCCTCATGCGACCTTCACGTTCCGGAATCGTTATCTCACATACGCAAGCTGTCCTGATCGCGCTGGTACTAGCCGCATTCTCGTGATTCAGCCTTTCCTGTTACGCTCCCCGTTCATCAGGCCGCCCGATGCACCTCTCATCCATCGCACCAAACCCGTTCTCCGCGCACATGATCTGGAAAAGAGGATCCATGCGCTCATCAACCGCGAGCGCGGGAAACATGGCCTCTCGCCGCTCGCCGGTGACGATGTGCTTTCCCGGATCGCCCGCGGCCACAGCAAGGACATGGCGATCTCGCCGCTATTTCAGCCACGATTCACCGGAAGGCCATGATTTTTCCTACCGGTATCGGCAGCAGGGCTATACCTGCTCACTGCGGATCGGCAACATCGATCCATATGGGCGCGGAAAACATCTTTCAGAACGTCCGTTTCTAACTCGGTCACCACGGTGAACAGGGAAGCGTTCCATGACTGGAACTCCGAGGAGCAGATCGCGGAAACAACGGTGCAGGGCTGGATGGACAGCCCCGGTCACCGGAAGAACATCCTCACGCCGTACTGGCGAAGGCGAAGGCATCGGTGTCTTCATGTCACCTGACGACAAAATATACATTACGCAGAACTTCTGCTGAGCACGGCCCGGTGACTCTCCACGGGGCTCAGGGCTGCCCCTACCTCACCCTGCCGGTCCTGCATCCCCTGGCACGTCGAACCAAGCTTTGGCCATCATCGCGCGACTACGCTGCCGGATAATCATCTCCGGAAATGTAGTTCTCCAGCTGATGGATCGTGGCTTCCTGGCTCCGGATGATCGATCCGACCACATCACCGATGCTCACGATGCCTGACCAGCGTTCCCTTCTCCAGGACGGGAAGATGCCGGACATGGTTATTGGTCATCAGCACCATGCAGTCCTTCAGGTCATCTCCGGCGATGCACAGATCGGAGGAGCGCTCATGAGCTCTCCCACAGTCGTCGACCGCGATGATTTCCCCTTCAAGATGACCTTACGCGCGTAATCCCGTTCAGAGAAAACACCCACCAATTTCCCCTCATCCATGACCAGAAGCGCTCCTACGTCGTGCTCCGCCATAGCCTCCAGCGCCGCATAGGCAGTTGCCCCGGGCGGCATAGCCAGATAACCGTGGCCCTTGTTCCGCAAGATATCTCTACTTACCTGTGTTGTGCTGTACATGTTGCATCCTCCTTTCATTCGAGTTTGCTGCTATTGCTAACTTTGATCAAATAAAAAAGCCGGGCATACCGAAGGTGATTCCTTCGGCAGCCCGGCTGTCTTTTTCAAGACCCGTTGCTTTCCGCACCCTGCTCTGCAGGGTCCGGCTTTATCGGGAATGGTGTTATCACGCATCTGTATTTAAATTGATAACACCAGATTACGCGCCGCGTCAAATTGCTATTTATGATTAGTCAGATAACCTGAATTTATATTCATATGACTGTTTGAGAAGAAAGGTTACGAGCAAGATGTATCGATAGGATATCCGCTGCATTTGACATCGAGTGCGTCGCAAACGGTAATCTTCTAGGAGTCATCCTACTTGAGTAACAGGAAACTCGGCGACATAGAGCAGGAGGAGAACGAACCAGCCGGCGAGAATGACGAATTCGATGCGTCGCCCGGTAGGATATGCTGAAGTTCTCCGTTGCCATGGTATAGACATCCTCGAGCGTATCGAGCTTTTCCTTGATGTCCGCTTGCCCAGCCTCGAGATGAAATTTCCTGGATATCAGCGAATACAGCCTGGCGGAATACCAGTCGCCGATCAGCTTGATGTTGTGTTCCACCGCCTCGGATTCGAGGATGGATTGCGTCCGGATCTCGATGATCTCCTTGCAGGACCTTCCGGACCTCTCGCGACCTGATGAGCGGGATGCCGCTTTCGGACGCCCAGAAACTGCAGGGTCTTCTCAAGCCGTTTGTCCAGTTCGTAGTCGAGGATGCGGGACTTCGAGCAGTTGCAGATTGGCGATCTCGAACAGCTCGATATTGCTCTGGAAATCCCCTGCCGAATCGAAGATGAACGCGCCGTCCCAATCCACGATCGTAATATCGTCCTTGCCGTATTTCAGCTAGGACGACAAGCGTCGACCGCACCTCCTCCTCGTCCAGGCGATCCGTTCTCGTTCTTCAGAAATGCCGCGATCCTGTCTCCGTGCAGCGACAGATACACTTCCGGGTCGCCGCTGTATCCTGAGATGCAGTAGACGCTGTATTCCTCGTCGAACTTCCTGTTGCAGCCGAACTTCCGCAGGATCTTCCGGCATTCGTTAGAAGCCATCGCTTGAATTCCAGTGTGGCATCGGCCAGAATGTCGTCCATCTCCACCGATGCTTCAACGACGACCACGTCGGGCAGATATGCCTTGACCAGAAATCCACCTTCTGCCGTCAACACTGCGCTGCTTCCAGCTTGATGATCTTCTGCTTCGGGATGACATCGGGATAGCTCGGCGCGCTTCTGAGGTCCTGGTCTCAACGACTCCTCGGTTGCCTCGAGGTTCATGCATGTCTGGCCGATCATGAAGACGACCAGTGTGCCGGGCAATTCCTTGGCTGCCACGAAGCTCATGCTGTACCATGGGTCACTCCTCGTCCGGCACTTCGGGAGCATAGGGATAGGCCTCCGCTCCCATGGCCTGAAATCCGAATGCAAGCAGCGAAGCAATCGCCCCAGGCAAGCCCCACGACGACCCCGGCATCGATGATTCCCCGCCAGGGTTGTGGCACGAAGCATACCAGGACGATGAGCACAATGATGCCCAGGGTAAGGGATGATCGACGTGATCTTCCGCCGCCTTGTCGCGTAAAAATACCCCATGCAGAAAAACGGCGCCAGAACGACATGCACCGATCTGGGGTTCTGTCGCAAGATAGCGAGCCCGTGCAGCGGTGCGCGGAGAAAAGGCCTTCTGGAATCCCTTGTATCCTTCGGCATAGGCCATGCCGAGCACGATGAGGCCAGTGCCGCCCAATGGTACCAGGCGAAGGGATGGGAAAAGGCGTCGACCGCTTTGCGGCCAGAGCCGAAGCGTGGCGCTCGCGAGCAAGCGCCAGGACCCCTGCCAGTCCCCAGATGGCCCCGATGGTGCCGATGAAAGTATTCTTTTTCCCATGACGTATGCGGTTCTCCTCTATCGGACAAGGTCTGCATTACGGCATGTCGCTGGTTACTATTTCCCGAGCAGGATCGATCCCTGCGTGTAGAATGTCCCGGCCACCGCTGCGATCATGAGGCATGCAAGCGTTGCCGCAACGAGCGAGCGAAAACCCACCCGGGCAAGGTCCCCTGTCCGCGAAGGCGCCAGCGCAGCGGTACCTCCGACGAAGATCGCCACTGACGGAATGTGGGCGAACCCGCAGAGCGCATATGCCGCGATCAGCGCAGACCGCGGATCCTGGATCTTATGGGCAGCCAGGGCCGCAGCAAGGTCCTGATAGGATTGGACTTCCGTCAGGATCGAGCGTTCTCCGATCAGCCGGGCGACGATCGAGGCATCTGCCGACGGTACGCCGATGATCAGCGCGAAAGGATAGAACAGGTAACCCAGAAGTCCCCGAAGCGTCCAGTCCACCGAAATACCGAGCAGAGAGTTTACCTGGCCCCCGATGCCGGCAACGATCATATCGAGCAAAGCAACGAGACCCAACAGCGCAAGAAGCAACGCGATGATGCCGACCACCAGTTTGAATCCGGCGTCAGCGCCGTTGATGATCGCCTCCATCAAGGTAGACTCTTTTTCATAATGGGGATGCACATCGATCCCCAGGGTCTCCGGCCTGCCGGTCTCGGGAAGCATCAGCTTTGACATAATGATCGCTGCCGGTGCTCCCAGGATCGAAGCCGAAACGAGGTGCCCCGCGATGGTTGGGAACTGCCGCTGAAGGATGAATACGTAAAGCGCCATGACGCTCGAAGCAATAGTAGCCATACCTCCGGTCAGGATGGTGCAAAGCTCCGAGTTCGTCATCGTTGCCAGATGCGGCCTGATGACCGTTGCAGATTCGACACCAACAAAGATATTCGCCGCGGTGCTGAGAGATTCGGCCCCGCTGATCCGCATCAGCCGCGTGAACGCACGAGAGAACAAACGCACGAGCCAGGGCAGTACTCCAAGGTAATAAAGCACGCTCATGAGGCTCGCGAAGAAAACGACCGTGGGCAGCGCCTGAATGGCGAGGATGAATCCGATGGACTCCTCGCCCATCTCATTCTTCATGCCAGGAGGAAGAGCAAGCCTGCCGAAAAGGAACTTCGTGCCTGCCATGGCGCTGTCCAGCACCTTTCCCACGACGTCGTTCACTATCAGGAACGCCTTTGCCCCTGACGGAATGACAAAGATAAAAACCGCAAAGACAAGCTGGAGCACCGTTCCCCAGATTACTACACGCCAATTGACAACACGGCGGTCCGTCGACAATGTCCATGCAACGCCCATGAGTATGAAGATGCCGAAGAAACTGATCAGGTTGTACATGACCGCTCAATACCTCCGGTCCACGATCGATGAATTTCAGCATGATATCCGACTATCACATCAGATGATTAAGTACTTGGTAGCCGCAGGCTTTAGCCTGCGTGATCAGCTTTTCTCCAGCCTGTTATGCAACCCGTCATCATCCTCTGACTTCAATAATGCTTCTTCAATGCGGTCAGCCAAAGCATCAACATTCAAGGACTCACCGTCTTTGATCTCAATACCGCTGATCACCTTTTCAGCAAGTCGGAGACATTGTCCAAGAAAAACCCGCTTTTCAGCCAACAACCTGCGATCACGACTTTCCCAATATCCGCCTTCGTCGCTTACGACAAGGTCGTCTATATATCGTTGTTTCAATTCGTCCAGCAGCTCGACTATACGGATATGGGTGTCGATGTTTCCGAATTGGGTTTTACATACGGTAAATCGCTCGCCCTGTTTATCATTCTGGACCCAGGCAAGCTGTTGAAGCATATCGGTCAATACACCGGCCCTGTCAAAAAGAATCGCAAGGGGCTCAGAACCGGGATCAGCGTTCAACACAATGCCCTTCAGGCCCAACGATCCTTCAATGTGCGAGGTGTTCTCTGCCGAGCTACCAGGAGACAATGCAGCGTCAAGTCGCGCATCGAAGTCATCATCAACGACATGGTACTTCCAGCCATGCTCTTCGGCGGCGCTTTTTACATAATCAATGAGCCGCGGGATGGCCTCGATGCTATCAAGTATTCCCTGTGCGAATATTGTGATGCCCATTTACTTCCCTGTCATATCTCAATGCGGCACTGAGGTGCGCGATTTCAGCGACCCTTTCGAGCTGAATGGTTAAAATCGTCGCCCGGTTTCAGTTGATTCTACTACCCGAACAACCCACTATTTTTTGCATTCAACGCAACCAGGCCCCCATGGCATCAAAACCCATTGTGATTCGTCGCTTGAAATGATACTGGGATTGTCGACTTGATATTCGTTCATGTTGATGTTGTAGAATTTATCCATGGGAAGGTCTCGATGAACAAACATGTGGTATCTATTTTCTGAGCCCACGTAGAACCATTGAGACACCTTCGGCTCCTGCCACTCGAATTATATCCTGTTTGGTTCCTTTGCCGTTATTGTCTGAACCGTTACTGTCGGGCGCCAGTATCCGGTAGTTAAAAGCAGCAATAGAAGTATGATTGATTTCATCATGGTATTCGCACCTAACCAGGCGTTGAGTGGCTAGCAGCTCATACTGCATGTATCTATCTTTCCAGCACCTGTATCTCGTGCCTTAAGCAGATCATATTGATATCAATTTCACGCCAGCCTCGTGTTGCACATCCCTGAAATGTTTGTCCAGTGACAGGATGGAAGCGCGATTTTCCCTGGCCAAGATCGAAATATAACAATCTGCAAGATTGACCTTCTTCCCCTTCTTCTTCAGGTCATAGGACAATTTTCCTGCATCCATCCATGTCCGGTCCCCTTCACTCATTACCGTGAACGCCTCAAGGAATTCCCGTATGACCGCAATATCCTTTTCGGAACGCGCTCCCTGGATCAATTCAGCCAACACTATCTTCGGGACGACGATCTCCTTCGTTCCGAGCAGGTTATCCACCAACTGCTGCAGGTCCTCAGATGCGGTCCCCTGCAGATAGTCGATCCAGACAGATGTATCGATCAACACCCTATCTCTCATAATGCCGTATCTCGTCTGCGGTCTTATCGAACTTCACTTTGCCCTTCTTCTCTTTGATCCGCTCGATCTTCTTTTGCCGGAGATAAAGCGCCACAGCCTCCCGCACGGCAGAAGCCTTGTTCTTCTGGCCGCTCTCTTCGACAAGCTCATCGAGGATATTTTTGTCTATGGTCACGGTAGCACGCATATAACAACCTCCTGGTTACGATACTATCGCAGAAGTGTGCTATAGTCAACATTTTTCTGTGCTGCGACTTGCACAGATATTACCACATTATTGTGCTTTTCTCCAGGAAGTCGTAGCTGTCAGGCGCGGGTTAACTGGACCGGCTAGCAGATCCTGGGCAGCATCTCGCCCTGGAGCATATCGATGATGCGGCTCCCGCCTGCAGCGGTTTCGAGCAGCACCATGCCCGGAGCTGACTTATCAACCGTGCCGATCACGGCGGCGTTCTTGCCATGCTCATGACCCCGCATGGCCGATACGACTCGTTCGGCGACGCCGGGATCGACTACGGCCACCAGGATGCCTTCGTTTGCCACGTAGAGCGGATCAAGCCCCAGGAGGCTGCATGCTCCTTTCACCGGCGGCGGGATAGGCAGCGCCTGTTCCCGTATCCGGATACAGAGCCCTGACTCAAGCGCGGCCTCCTTCAGCGTCGTGGCAAGACCTCCCCGCGTTGGGTCGCGCATGAAGCGTATCTTATCGGTAGCCTGATACATGGCCTTCACGAGACTGTTCAACGGGCGTGTGTCGCTCTTTATGGGAGGATCGAAGGTAAGGCCGTTCCGCTCGGCAAGGATCGCAACGCCGTGATTTCCCAACTCACCACTGATGATGACCGCGTCCCCTTCCCGGATATTGACCGGCGAAATGGAGATCCCCTCTTCGAGCGACCCGATCCCCGAAGTATTGATGAATACGCCGTCCGCCTTTCCCTTGTTCACGACCTTGGTGTCACCTGCCACGATCGTGACGCCTGCCTGTTTCGCCGCTGCAGCCATGCTGGCGACGATCTTCTTGAGATCTGCAAGCGGGAAACCCTCTTCGATGATGAACCCTGCGGTCAGGTACAGCGGCACCGCCCCGGCTACGGACAGGTCGTTCACCGTGCCGCAGACCGCGAGGTCGCCGATATTGCCTCCGGGGAAGAATAACGGCGAGACGACATAAGAATCGGTCGTATAGGCCATTCTCTTCGAGCGGACATCCACGGTGGCGGAATCTCCCGTACCGGTGTTCCCGAAGGCCGGGCTGAAGTATTCCTCGATCAGGGCATGCATCAGTTTCCCGCCGCTGCCGTGACCGAGGAGTATCTTATCCATAGAAACCTCTGCCACAAAGTCAAACTCGAAGTGAGCAATGATATATTTTTTATTCTTAGACCTCTGTTCGCCATCGAACTTGCTCTTACCGATGTCCGTATTTGTAATAGGCCGAACAACTGCCTTCCGTGCTGACCATGCAGGGTCCCACCGGGCTGTCAGGTGTGCAGCCGGTGCCGAAGAGCGGACATTCCGTGGGCACCTTGACCCCGCGCAAAATATCGCCGCACGAGCACAGCTCCGGCTCGGCTATGCCCGTGGCTTCCGGTCGAAAGCGTGCCTCCGCGTCGAACTCCCGGTACTTCTCCCGCAGTTTCAGACCGGTTCCCGGCAAGACACCGATTCCGCGCCAATAAGCGTCTGAGGGTTCGAATATGTCGTTTAATATCTCGATGGCCCGTGGATTTCCTTCCGGTCTGACCACCGTGGGATAGGCGTTCTCAATTTTTGCCTCCCCTTTGGCGATCTGACGGATGATCATCAGGATGCCTTCGATGATCTCACCCGCCTCGAAGCCGGTCACGACCGCAGGCTTCCGGTAGTCCTTCGCGACAAAATCGTAGGGAGCGAGGCCGATGATCGTGCTCACGTGACCCGGAAGGATGAACCCGTCCACGCGGACATCGGGAGCGTCAAGGAGCGCCTTGAGGGCAAGCGGGAACGGTCTTGTGCGAGGAAAGGATAGTGAAGTTCTTTACTTGCTTTTTGAATGCGGCAAAGACCGTACCGGCAATGAGCGGAGAGGTCGTCTCAAATCCGGTTGCGAAGAACACAACCTGTTTCGCACCATTCTCCTGTGCGAGCTTCAGAGCGTCCATGGGCGAATACATCACCCGAACGTCAGCGCCTTCGGACCGCGCTTCCATGAGCGACTGTTTCCCGCCCGGCACGCGCATCATGTCTCCGAAGGTCACCAGGACCGTGTTCGGCTGCTTCGCGATCGATATTGCGGCGTCGACGTCCCGTATGGATGTCACGCAGACAGGACATCCGGGACCGCTCAAGAGCGTGATCGTGTCCGGGATGAGGGAACGGATCCCGTGGCGAAAGATCTCGACCGTATGGGTCCCGCAGACCTCCATAAGCTTCAGTGGCCTGTTGATCCCGTCCATCAGCCTGTTTATTTCATCCAGGTACTGCTTCATATTCCGCACTCCGCGTTGAAAAAGCCCCCTCTCCCTTTTTCCCTCTCCCTCCAGGGGAGAGGGGCAGGGGTGAGGGTCATGTCTAGCGCACTCCAGACTTCTTCAGCCTCTCCCGTATCAGGTATGCCTGGCCGAGAGAAATGCACGCATCATTGGGAGGCATTTGCAAGTTGGTATGGACCCGCATGCCGTCGGTGGTCAGCAAGGCGATCGTCCTGGTGAGCAAATATCTGTTTTGGAAGGTGCCGCCGCTCAAGGCCACGTCCGGTATCCCCGTCTGGTCATGAATGCCCTTCACTGTCAATCTGATGCTCGATGCAATGGTATTATGGAATCGCGTCGCTATAACGGGCTTTGGTTCGTTCTTTAGAATGTCATCGATCAATTCCTTGATGGCCTCGCAAAAATCGAGAACAGTATACCCATTTTCCCTTGTTAAAACAACCGGATACTCTTCATCAAGGCCGTCGACCGTCAAAGACTCCAAAGCAATGGCTGCCTCGCCTTCAAAGGTGTTGCTATCGCAAACCCCGAGCATGGCTGACACGGCTTCGAACAATCTTCCGGCACCGGATGACAGCGGTGAAAGGTCCTTCGAACCCGCGATCTTCAGGACCTGTTCGACGGTCGCCTGTCCCTGTCTTTCCGTAAGTCCTATGGCAACAAGCCGATTGGCAGCCCGGGCGCCTTCAGCGTCCGCAACGTAGCTTACTGCCGTCCTCCAGGGTTCTCTGATCG
Organism: uncultured Chloroflexia bacterium; assembly: GCA_963753545.1. Lineage (GTDB taxonomy): Bacteria > Chloroflexota > Anaerolineae > Aggregatilineales > Aggregatilineaceae > CAVWCQ01. The sequence goes on along the minus strand of CAVWCQ010000008.1, from coordinate 11,845 downwards.
CTGCTTCCCCTCCGGGAAGTGGGATGTATTTGAACTGCCCTGCTCTCTCGAATCCATCGATGCCGGCGATGAGAAACTCTCCTCCCCACAGCTTCCCGTCGGTGCCGTACCCGGTCCCGTCGAAAGCGACGCCGATGACTTTTTCCGTAAGTCCGTGCTCCGCCATGACCGATCCGATATGGGCATAGTGGTGTTGAATGGCATACAGAGCAATTTCGGATTGCGGATTGCGGATTGCGGATTTATGTTCATCCCGTTGTTCATTCCACACTCCGCGCTCCGCACTCCGCACTTGTTCCTGCGCCCACCTCGTCGAAAGATAGCCGGGATGCAGGTCGTGGACGATCGCAACCGGATCCACGCGATAGACGTTCATGAGATTGGCAAGGGTTTCTTCGTAGAACTTCAGGGTCTCGTAGTTCTCCATATCCCCGATATGCTGGCTGGGAATGGCGAACGAACCCCTGGTAAGGGTAAACGTGTTCTTGAGGTCGGCGCCGCAGCCGAGGACTTCCGGACCGGTATCGTGAAGTGCGATAGCTTCAGGCGCGTAGCCGCGCGCACGGCGGAAAAAGGATATTGAACAGGTACCCGCGGGGACCTGGCGGCCGGATCATTACCATTCCGTACTCCGCCAAGACCCATCCCCTCCCTTTTCCCTCCCCTTGAAGGGGAGGGGCAGGGGTGGGGATGCGTTTGCTGTTCCGCACTCCGCGCTCGGACCACCGAGTCGTCGACCCTCATGAAGATGTCCCGGTTGTGAAACAGGAACGCATCGACGATACCTGAAAGCTTATTGATCGCCTCGACGTTCCTGTGAACGATCGGTTCTTCCGACAGGTTGCCGCTCGTCATGATCAGCACGGACAACGCGCCTGTTCCCACGCCGCGCTCCTTGTCTCCGAATGAGAACAAAAGGGAATGCAGCGGCGTGTATGGCAGCATGCAGCCTATATACTGGTTGTTCGGCGCGACGGCATCGGAAAGAGGATCGAGGAGCGTCTCGGGTCGTTTCTTCTTAAGCAGAACGATCGGCCGTTTTGGTGATTCGAGCAACGCCTGTTCGTCACGGGTCACTTCGCAGAATCCCCGCAGCACCTCGACCGAAGCGGCCATGACCGCAAACGGTTTATTGCTCCTCCGCTTCCGCTCCCGCAGCGTCGCAACTGCCTGATGGTTCATGGCATCGCAGGCAATATGAAATCCGCCAAGACCCTTGATGGCCACGATGCCGCCGTCCCGCAGCACTTTGATACAGGCCTCCAATGCCTGGGTCCCTTTCACTCCGCACTCCGCACTCGAAACGCGAAACTCGATTTCCGGTCCGCACACCGGGCAGGCTATGGGCTGGGCATGGAACCGTCGATCACGCGGATCGTTATATTCCCGCGAACATTCCGGACACAAGGGAAAGTCCGCCATGGTCGTATTCGGCCGGTCATAAGGCACCGCCCGGGTAATGGTATAGCGGGGCCCGCAGTTCGTGCAGTTGATGAATGGATAGCGGTATCGGCGGTCGCGTGGATCGTTCATTTCCCGAAGGCAATCGGGACAGACCGAAACATCGGAGGATATGTGCGTGAAGGAATGACTTCCGCCGTGGTCACGGCTCGTCTGGATCGTGAAGCCGGTGTAACCGTGGTGCGGGAGTGGCGTGACGGAAATATCGGTGATACGGGACAGCGGAGGAGCTTCGAGGGGCAACCGCCGTATAAAGTCGGCGACCAGCGCGCCTTCTATGTCGATGTGAACACCATCGGCGGTATTCGATACATAACCGGCCAACCCGAGGCTGGTCGCAAGGGCATAGACGTACGGCCGGAAACCGACGCCCTGGACGGTCCCTCTTACTGCGATCTGAGCCCGTTCAGCCATTGAGCCCACGCATCGATCCCCGCTCCGGTAGAGCATGACACCTCGAAGATCTTGAGTTTCGGGTTCAGACGCAAGGGAATCGTTCCTCATCTTATTGATGTCCACCTTGGTGTACGGGAGGAGATCGATCTTGTTCAGCACCAGTCCCGATGACTGCTGGAACATAAGGGGGTATTTGAGCGGTTTGTCGTGGCCTTCCGCGATGGAGAGCACCATCATTTTTATGTCTTCGCCGACCTTGAATTCCGCCGGGCAGACGAGATTGCCGACGTTCTCGATGATTACCAAGTCGAGTTGTTTGAGTGGCAGCTCGTCAAGGACCTCGCTGATCATGTTCGCGTCGAGGTGGCATGCCCCGCCGGTGTTGATCTGGACTACAGGGATATCGAGCGCGCCGATCCGATCCGCGTCGTCCTGACCGACGATGTCCCCTTCGATGACCCCTATCCGCAGAAGCGGCTTGAGCCTGGTGATGGTCTGTTCGAGGAGCGACGTCTTCCCCGCTCCCGGGCCACCCATCAAGTTCGCTACGAATACTCCCGCTTCCTTGAACCGCTTCCTGTTCTCCTCGGCAATGCGGTCATTCGCTTCGAGTATCCTTGAAACCACTTTAACTTTCACTGAATTCGCTCCTCATTTTTTATTCCGCACTTCGCACTTCACATTCCGCACTCGATTTCAATGCATCTCCATGTCCGTAATCTCCATCTCCCGACCCCGGGTGATCTCGAAATCGTTCGAGCCGCAGTGTGGGCAGGCGAAGACGTAGGGAGCCTCCTTCTCGTCGAAATCCTTCTTGCAGGTCCTGCAGGTGCCCCCGACTGGAACGATCTCGATCGTAGAGCGTGGCATTCTTTGCCTTCGTCGGTTCCTTCAAGGCATCGAAGGCGAACTGGAGCGATTCCGGCATAACCCCGGTGGCCTTGCCGAGCCTGACCGTCAGCGCGTCGACTATCGTGCAGCCCTGCTCGGCGCATTGTTCGTCGATGATCTCGATGATGCTGTGGGCAATGGATGATTCATGCATGATCTCACCTGTCTGGAATGCCTCGGCTTTAATCGACTGAATCGCGAAGCCTGCATGGACCAGGACAAAATCTCCGAGCTGCGGCGTTTCGGGAAGCAGCATGATATTCACTTCCTTCCGGGCGCCATACACGTCGATCGTCGCGATATCGTTATCGATCGAGATTACTTTTGAGGGGACCGCAAGGCACATGGTATGTTCCACTCCCGAAGCTTTGACACGATCCGGTCGATAAGTATATCTTTTTTATCCCATATCTCCGTGGTCATGTCAAGACCGAGTTCTAGGCTCTTTGGCTGAATACCGATGATACAGAGGTCCTTCGGGACGTTTCCCGACATGCGGACAATGCAGAGGACGTCCATGAGCCCCAGGTGGTGCATGGAGGCCTTCTGGGTAAGCCGTACGGGAATGGCGTCATTCTCAAGTCGTGTCGATATATCCCGGTTCCTGGTCAAAATTTACGGCATCGACCATCAGGACCTTTTCTCTGCCCTCGATGAACGGGATCAGGTCGAGTCCCGCGGCCCCGCCATCAATGATCTCCACGTGCTCGGGGACTGTATATCGCCGCTCGAACTCGTTCACTGCGTGCACTCCGACGCCTTCGTCGGTCATGAGGATGTTGCCGAGCCCTATTATCGAGATCGTTGGTTCCTGCATTCATATCTCCTGGACAATAAAAAAGCCCTCCGCCTCCGAAGAGGGGGCAAGAGGGCTTTATGCGATCTGATCGTGGAGCCGCTTACAGGGCCTTCACCTTGACGATTTCCTTCCCTTGTTCTTGTCGACCAGGTGGATGGCGCAGGCCAGGCAGGGGTCGAAGGAGTGGACCGTGCGGATGACCTCCAGCGGCTTTTCCGGGTCGGCCACCGGGTTGCCGACCAGCGCCGCCTCGTAGGGCCCGGGCACATCCTGCCGTTGCGCGGGCAGGCGTTCCAGGTCGAGGGCACGACGCCTGGTAGTTCTTGATCTTGCCGTCCTGGATCACGATCCAGTGCGAGAGGATGCCGCGCGGCGCCTCGTGGAAGCCGAAGCCGCGCTGCTCGCCCTTCGGGAAGGTCGGCGGGTTGCAGGTCACGGTGTCGCCCTTGCCGATGTTCTCCATCAGCGCCGCGAACTGGTCCTGCAGCGTGTCGTTGAGCACCGCGCAGCGGATCGACGCGGGCGGCGATCCGGCCGATGGTCGAGTGCAGCGCGGCGAGGCCGACCTTGGTCTTGGCGACGCTGCTGACCATGTTCGAGCACCGCCGTCGCGTACTTCTTGGTCGGCTCGTGGCCGGCGGCGAACATGCACAGCACGTTGGCGAGCGGGCCGACCTGGGCGGGCTTGCCCTGGAAGGTCGGGGACTTGACCCAGGAGTACTTCGGCCCCTCGTGACGCTCTCCTTCCAGTCGGTGTACTTCGGGTCGGTGCTCTCCTCGTAGGGATGCTTGTTCCAGTCGCCGTTGTACCAGGAGTGCTTGATGCTCTCCTTGACGTTCGTCCCTGAAGAACTGGTCCTGGAAGCTCTTGATCGGCGTGAACTTCGCGAGGTCGCCGTCCCGGGATGTAGCCGCCGGGCAGCTCGAACTCGTGCCCTTGGTGTCCATCGGCATGTCCGGCGCCGAGAGGTAGTTCGTGACGCCCTTGCCGACCGTCGCGATGCCAGTCGGCGTAGAGCGCGCCGACCGCCGCGACGTCCGGACGAGCATGGCCTTCTTGACGAAGTCGCTGGACCTCGTCGATGCAGCGTCTTGACGTAGTAGAGCCGCTCCATGTTGAGCGCGTCCGGGGCGTCCGGGTTGATCGGGTTGGTCACGCCGCCGACGGCGAGCGTTCTGCACGTGCGGGGTCTTGCTGCCGAGGATGGCTGACCACCATGTTGATCCTGCGCTGGTAGTGCAGCGCCTGCAGGTAGTGGTGCGCGGCCAGCAGGTTGACGTCCGGCGGCAGCTTCATCGCCGGGTGGCCCCAGTAGCCGCTGCCGAAGATGCCCAGCTGGCCGGAGCCGACGAAGGCCTTGAGCCGGTCCTGCGAGGCCTTGATCTCCGCGACCGTGTTGTGCTTCCAGGGCGAGAGCTTCGCGCCGATCGCCGCGGCGCCCTTCGGGTCGCCCTTGGTGACCGCCGAGACGATGTCGACCCAGTCCAGCGCCGGCAGGTGGTAGAAGTGCACGATGTGGTCGTGCACCGCGTGCGCGCCCATCATCAGGTTGCGGATGTACTGGGCGTTGAGCGGGATCTCCAGCCCGAGGGCGTTTTCGACCGAACGCACTGAAGCCAGTGCGTGGACGGTCGTTCAGACGCCGCAGATACGCTGGGTGAACGCCCAGGCGTCCCGCGGGTCCCGCCCCTTCAGGATGATCTCGATCGCCGCGCCACATCTGGCCCGACGACCAGGCGTTGGTGACCTTGCCGCCCTCCACCTCGCACTCGATGCGCAGGTGGCCCTCAATCCGGGTGACCGGGTCGATGGTGATTCTCTTGGCCATGGCGTGTCTCTCCTTCTCTCGGTTAGGCGTGCTCAGGCGCGGGGAGCACGGGCAGTTTCTTGACGAAGATCAGGTAGGCCATGATCTCGACCGCGACGATCGCGAGCGTGATCATGATCTCGGGGACCGAGGGGAAGTAGCGCCACCCCTGACCCGGGTTGAAGCCGACGATGTACATGTTGAACTTCAGCACCGCGCACGCGAGCAGCAGCACGAAGCCCGAGTTGCAGAGGTTCTTCGCGCTCGCGCGCTTCGCGGCCGGCGCCAGCATGCGCCAGCGCGGCGACGAACAGCAGGTTCTCGACCCAGAACATCAGGCCGGCCACGCCGGAGAACGCGCTGCCGAGCGCGCCGCTGAAGAGCAGGTCGGCCCAGCGCACGACCAGGTAGACGAGCAGCAGGCCGGGGATCACGCCGGCGACCTTCGAGAGCAGGGGCGTCTCGAAGGGGCGCTTGAAGGCCAGCGCCGAGAGGTAGGACTCGAAGAGCACGATCCCGTAGCCCATCAGGATCGCCGTGAGCACGTTGTAGAACGGCAGCAGGCCGGACTGCCAGAGCGGCGAGAGCTTGGTGCCGCTGATGATCATCATCGAGCGTCCGAGCGAGGACTGGTGCATCGTCGGCAGCAGCACGCCGATCGCGACCAGGACGAACATGATCTTGTTGCTACGCCTTCCGGGCCTGCGCCCGGGCCGCCCTGATGCCCTCCAGGAACGCCGGCATGAACTCGAGGAGAGCACGAGGACGTAGGTCGCGATGCACAGCGCGACCTCGAGCATCACGGAGTTGAAGTTCATCAACAGCGGGGTTGAAGATGTTGAGCATGTTCCAGTAGCGGCCGATGTCGATGAAGACCGACACCCCGGCCAGCGCGTAGCCGAACAGGCTCGTCATCACCGCGGAGCGCACCAGCGGGTGGTACTCCCCCTTGTTGAAGATGTAGACCAGCAGCGCCATCGCGTAGCCGCCGCAGCCGATCGCGGTGCCGACCAGCACGTCGTAGGTGATCCAGATCCCCCAGGGGTAGCCGTCGCTCATGTTCGAGACGGCCCCGATGCCGTACGTCGAAGCGCCGCACCAGGAAGCAGGCCCCGATCACCGGCGAAGACCAGCGCGATCGCGAACATCCTCGTGAAAGGGCCCGCCGACGGGTGTGTGTCTCTCGTTCATGCTTGGTCTCTCCCTCGTGGCCCTGCTGGTCCTTCGTGTTCTTACGCGGCGAAGAGCAGGCCCGCCAGGAGCACGCCCGGCGCGATCATCCCCTTGTAGAGGGTGTGCTGGATCGTCTCGGACTTCGCCGGCGAACGGCCGTCTCCGGCAGAGCCGGCGCAGGCCGAGCTTCTCGAAGGGCACCCCGGCGAGCACCAGGCACTGCGCGCCGCCGCCTTCCTTGACGCCGTAGACCTGTCTGCTCGTAGCGGGTCGACCCGGCTCTCGACGGACGTGCCCGAGCCGACCCGCTGGAGCGGGTAACCTGGCGAGGTCCCCCGGGCGCAGCTCGAGCCGCCGCTGCGCCTCGGCCCGCAGGTCCGTCGACCTTGCCGTAGACCGTCGCGCCGTCGGGGCAGAACTCGGCGCAGGCCGCGTACTCGCCCTTGGCGCGGTGGCGGCAGAGCTGGCACTTGCGGATCTGCGGGAAGGCCTGGTCCCACTCGAACTTCGGGATGTTGTAGGGACAGGCGACCTGGCAGTAGCGGCAGCCGATGCAGGCATCCTTGTCGTAGGTCACGATCCCCGTGTCGCGGGTCCTTCTTCATCGCCGAGACCGGGCAGGCCGAGACGCACGCCGGGTGGACGCAGTGCATGCACTGGCGCTTGACGTAAGCAGTAGCCGTCGTTTTCGCGGTCCTTCGCTGACCCGGTCCCGTCCTTGTAGAGCTTGATGATATTTCAGGTCTTGGCGTCAGTGTCCAGCGCATTGTCCCAGAGCTGTCATCCGATGACGAAAGCTCGGCGGCATTTCATTCGCCTGCTTGCAGCTGATACGCAGGCCTTGCAGCCGATGCAGAGCGTGGCGTCGTAGAGCAAGCCCGACGGCATCCTTGCATGCGGCGCCTTCGGCTCACGGGCAAGGGCCGGATGCGCGTCGGCGCCAGCCACGAGGCCCGCCCGCCGCGGCAGCTTTCAGGAAATCTCTTCGCCTATTCCATCGGTCAGTTCCCCCGTGGCCTTATTTCTTGCCTTCCTTCGTCCTCGCCCAGCTTCTGCGCGACTTATTGCACCGCGCCGACCACGGCGCCGACGGCGGCCGCGGCGACGGCAACGCCGCCGATGGTCGCGCCCCTGCCCTGCCCCTTGCCTTTCGACGACGTGAAGAAGGTATCCGGCGGGGTGACCATGTGCAGGCCGGCCTTGCTGAGCAGACGGTTATGGAAGCCGACGCCCTGCTCCGAGCAGCCGAAGCAGGGATGGCCCATGCCGACCGGCCAGGTGCCGGCGCCGATGTCGCCGAAGAGGATCGACGGGCAGTTGTTGTAGGTCTCGGGGCCCTTGCAGCCGAGCTTGTAGAGGCACTAGCCCTTGCGTGGTCCTCGTCGCCGAACTCCGTGGCGAAGCGGCCGGCGTCGAAGTGCGGCCGCCGCTCGCAGTTCTCGTGGATCAGCCGGCCGTAGGCGAACTTCGGGCCTGGCCCGTCGTCGAGTTCGGGGAGCTTGCTGAAGGTCACGAAGTAGAGCACGGTCGAGAGGAAGTTGTAGGGGTTGGGCGGGCAGCCGGGAATGTTCATCACCGGGAGTCTTGATGCCGGCTCGGCCAGAACCTTGTGCACCGGCGTCGCGCCGGTCGGGTTCGGGTCGGCGCGCGGCATCCCGCCCCACGACGAGCAGGAGCCGATCGCGATGATCGCGCCGCGTCCTTGGCCGTCTCCTTCGAGGATGTCGATGGCCGGTCTTGCCGGCGATCTTGCAGTAGATGCCGTTGTCCTTGACCGGGAAGGCGCCGTCCACGACGAGGATGTACTTCCCCGTTCGCCTTGATCGATGCGGCGCGCGCATCTTCGGCCTGCTGGCCCGACGGCGTGCTGAGCGTTTCGTGGTAATCGAGGGAGATCAGATCGAGGATCAGGTGTTCGAGGGTGGGGTGGGTGGCGCGCAGCAGCGTTTCGGTGCACCCGGTGCATTCCTGCGCGGAGAGCCAGATCACCGGCAGACGCTTCGCCGCTCGGTGCCGCCTCGGCTATCTGCTCACCGGCACCGAGCGGCAACCCCATGCCTGCGGCCACGATACTGCAGTACTTCAAGAACTCCCTGCGTGACACACCAAGACGATTGCTGACCGTTTCGATATCTCATTGTTCTTCATACTTCCCCCTCAGAGAAAAGAATGTTCAAATATCGTGCAGGCTTATTGTGTGGACAAGATGATGCTGTCGTTAACAGTAACACGGGAGTGAATAGTTTAGACTGATTTTAACAGTATTAAGCATTTATTATAATGATATAAGCACGAACTGTGCCATTAGTATCTAATTGAATTAATGAAACATTTTAGAATAGATTCACTAAGATATAAGACATATTTTGTCATATCTATCGATAACAATTTGTTACATTTATCGTTTCTCTAATTAATTTGTTGCATTTCTATTAAACTAATATAGGCGTCACTTGTTGAATTTCTTGAATATGTATTCGGCGATCTTTTTTGGCATCCGTGTCGGACAGTGTCTTCGCATCAAATAACGTCATGCCCGGACCGGGTTTTCTCATGATCCTGATGATGTCTTCTGCGTTTTGATATTATTTGTTTCGCGGTCTTTTTTCAGGAGGGTTTTCTTAGGATTGATGATATTACCGCCGTCAGGGTGGCACATTGAGCAATGTTCTTTGAACATTGCTCCCCTGTTTTTTCAGCAGCTTCCATGCGATTGATGGCGGTTGAACTAACAATGGCAATAGCCATCATGATCAGGATTGCTTCCAGTCCGCATTTTTTCATGATTAACGATCCTTTCTTTCGCGAGTTTGTGATCAAGCTTTCTGCATGATCATTGAAAAAAAGTATATCATAAAAAAAAGGGTCTGAGACCTCGTAATGCAAATTATTTTCTGATGCCGATAAGCCTGACAATCGTGAAAGAACAGGGAGCGAGACCGATAGAAGATGCGACCGTGGGAGGATAAAAGGATTTTAAAGGCGATGCCGGTTTCCCGCAGACGCATGAACGACGAGATATCCGGAGAACAGAATGAGAATGCCTCCACAGACAGCAGTTGCCGGAGGAAGTTCGGACAAAAAAATGAAGGCAAGAGGCACAGCCGCCAGGGGTTCGATATAACCAAGGATCGCCGCGTGTTGCGCCATGACCTGGCGAACGCGCTGAAATACAGCAGCGGCGCTAGCGTTGAATGCAGAGCCCACCTGTCATCAGGAGAAGGATGGCACGCCGGTAAGATGATGATCAGAGAGAACGGCAAACGGCGCAGTAACGGTCACGACAGTGATCCAGAGCAATACAACGACAGCCTTATGGTGCATCAGCATCTGGCTGAGCTTTCGGGATACGATGATCAGGAACGCATAAGCAACGCCCGACACGGTCCCGGCGATAATGCCCGCCCGTATGCTCCTCTCCCAGTTGGAGCCCGCCGCCTGACAGCACGATCACACCATTCCCGCGACCGCCAGAGGAAGCGAGATCAGGGTTACCCTTTGGAGACGCTCCGCTATCAGAAACGGCGCAAGCAACGCAACGAAAACCGGCGCGGTATAATGCGTAAAGACGGCATTCGATACGGTCGTATGAGCAAGGGCATAGAAATAGGTAAGGTTATTGATGATCGAAGAAAAGGCGAGGGCAGCTGAACGAGCGGCCACACAGCCGACACCCCTCCCAGCGTCGAATTCCCCTCTCGCCTTCAGGACGAGCGGCACGGCTACACTTGCGATGAGTGCGGTATAGAACAGGACAACGACGGGAGGCAGGGAGAGCCAGCGGATCATCATCCCCCAGGTGCTCCAGATGAGCATGGCCGCGACTATTTTAAGGTAGTTGTTCATTGATTGCACGTGATGATGTCGGACCGCGGTTTCAGAAAAGAATAAAAAAATGCGGAATGGGAAGCGTGCTCATACGCCATCCTTCATTCCGCATTGAGAACGATCAGCGATCAGATCTCTACTACGTCCCCATCTCCCACGAAGCAAGGTACTTCTTCTGCTCGGGCGTGAGTTTGTCGATCTTGATGCCCATGGCGTTCAGCTTGAGCCGGGCGATCTCCTTGTCGATGTCCTCGGGCACCGAGTAGACCTCGTTCTCAAGGGACGTGCAGTTCTTGCAGCATGTACTCGGCCGACAGCGCCTGGTTCGCGAAGCTCATGTCCATGACGCTCGCCGGATGGCCTTCGGCGGCGGCCAGGTTGATCAGCCTGCCCTCGCCCAGGACGTTGATCTTCCTGCCGTTCGGCAGCGTGAACTCCTCGACGAACTCGCGGATCTGCCGCTTCTTCTTCGTCATCTTGTCCAGCGCCTCAAGGTCGATCTCGACGTTGAAGTGGCCCGAGTTGCAGACGATGGCGCCGTCCTTCATTGACGCGGAAGTGCTCGGCCGCGGATGACGTTGATGTCGCCGGTCACGGTCACGAAGATGTCGCCGATCTTTGCGGCATCGGCCATCGGCATCACCTGGTAGCCGTCCATGACCGCCTCGATGGCCTTGAGCGGATCGATCTCGGTGACGATGACTTTGGCGCCCATGCCCTTGGCCCGCATGGCCAGGCCGCGTCCGCACCAGCCGTAGCCGGCGACGACGAAGACCGATCCCGCGATCAGGAGGTTGGTCGCGCGGATGATGCCGTCGATGGTGGACTGGCCGGTGCCGTAGCGGTTGTCGAAGAAATGCTTGGTCTGGGCGTCGTTGACGGCGATGATCGGGTACTGGAGCACGCCGTTGTTCGCCATGCTGCGCAGGCGGATGACGCCGGTCGTCGTCTCCTCGGTGCCGCCGATGACGTCGGCGAGCAGGTCCTTGCGCTCGGTGTGAAGGACGCCGACGACGTCCGCGCCGTCGTCCATGGTCATCTGCGGCTTGATGTCGAGCGCGGACATGATGTGCCTGTAGTAGGTCTTGCCGTCCTCGCCCTTGATGGCGAAGGTCGGGATCTCGTCGTGCTTGACGAGCGAGGCGGCCACGTCGTCCTGCGTGGACAGCGGGTTCGATGCGCAGATGACGACATTCGCGCCGCCGGCCTTCAGCGTCTGCATCAGCGAGGCGGTCTCCGTGGTCACATGCAGGCACGCGCAACGCGAACGCCCTTGAGCGGCTTCTCTTTCTCGAAGCGCTTCCTGATGATGTTCAACACCGGCATGCTCTGGTCCGCCCACTCGATCCTGAGCTTGCCTTTGTCGGCGAGCTTGATGTCCTTCACGTCGTATTTCATAGGGTCTCCTTAGTAACCGATAAGACAAGCGGGGATGGAAATGTTCCGCCCCCGCCGCAAGGTTACGCTGATAACAGCCCGCTTAGTAGCG
>CAVWCQ010000007.1:0-41006 GCA_963753545.1 uncultured Chloroflexia bacterium | reverse complement strand
GACTGCAGACGAGTGCAAAAAGTATCTGCATACGGATACGTGTCCAGCAGGGTAACCACGCCCGTGTCGATTTGAAAATTATTCGAGGAGGTGCGCCCGCCTAAATAACGGAAGCCATTCAATTTTCCGACGTGAAGTTCAAAAAATGAACTTAAGCCCTGGTTGAAGCACGGTAGGTCTAATAAAGGAGGCATTGCGCCCGGAAAAATCGCTCGTCCGCAGTTTCCGTAACGCGGAGACCAGTCCAATAGCAGGAGGTCGTCATGCAATCCGTGAAGAGGGTTCTGTTGATCGTTGTCTTGAGTGTCGCCACTTTTTATTCGGCTGCCGCGCAAGACAGCGCGCCGCAGTTCGCGCATTCGCCGTGCAACGGGGTTGACCTAACCGGTCAGACCATTACGTTCTACCACGCAATCGATCTGAATGACCAGCCGGAAATACTCGGCAATCCAGTGCAGGCGGGCTACGCCGATGCCAGCGCCTATTTCAACGCGCATGGCGGCATCTGCGGGGCGACCATCGAAAACACCTACATAAGCGACAATCCGCAGGGCGTGGCGCAGCTCGATCCGCCACCGCTGATGATCGGGCTGTATGCGTCAGGCACGGCTGCCGACTTTCGCAATACCCTTGCCGCTGCTGAAATTCCGGCGCTGCTCGTGCGCGGCGGCTCGATACCAGCGTTGTATGGCAATGACCGGCACACGCTCGGCTGGGTATTTGGCACCAGTCCACTGTACCTCAATCAGGTCAGCTCAATCTGCGATTATATCGCCGCCCATCCCGACCAGTATCCTGACCCGTCGCTCGGCTTCATCAGTGTTGATGACGACTGGGCGCGTGGTGCCATCACGAACGAGTCCATCGCCTACTGCGAAGCCCACGGCGTCCCGGTCGCCGACGCAGCATATTTCGCCGGTGGCACAACCTATGTGGAACCACAGGTACAGCGTCTGCTGGATGCGGGCGCGAATATCTTCTACACGAATTCGACTGACGCCGATCCCTCAGTGGTCGCGTCCACGCTGGTGAGTATGGGCGTCCGCGATCAGGTGACGCTGGCGGCAGTCCATATCGCGATGGATTCCGCCGTCGCGTCCTATGGTACAGATAAGCCCGGTGCCGACGGGCTGCCGCCGCTCAACGGTACAATCGGCTCGCTGCCGGCACGCTCGTTCTCTGAGACCGATAACGCGGGCATTCAGTTTATTACGGCGCAGGCGGACGCCAACAACCGTCCGGCAAACCTCCGCAACCGCGCGTATATCTCTGCGTGGACAGCAACCGATCTGTTCATTGAGACAGTGATCCAGACGGGCAACCGCGTCGGCTGGATGGGCATGAACGGTGCCGACATCAAAGATACGCTGGAGAATATTGTCTATGCCCCGCTGGGCGGTATCCAGCAGATCGACTATCAGGGCGGCACGCGCCGTGATCTGGCAGACAATCGCATCGGCGAAATTGCCTATCTGGGCGCAGACGGCATCAATCCCGCCAGCGCCGACAACCCCTTGGCGCAGCCCATCACCCCGCTGCTGCTGCCGCTGACCGACTTCCTGCCCGTGACTGATCTGCGCCCTGTGGGGGTCGATGTGGAGCAGGCTTCCGGCGCGGAGACCGCGCAAACGGCTTTGGCAGCCGCCGGCGTTGGGGCGCTGCCCTTCGGCAGTCTAGTGTTTGATATGAACAGCGAAATTTATGCCCTGAGTGCCAACAGTAGCGATCCGGTTCAGCTCACGGACAATAACTTTTTCGACGGTCAGGCATTATGGTCGCCGGATGAGACGAAGATTGTTTTCGTCTCAGACCGAGACGGCAATCAGGAAGTGTACGTCATGGATGCCGACGGGAGCAATATCGTTGACGTATCCAACAATCCGGCGTTTGATGAAATCCCCGCCTGGTCGCCCGATGGCACGCGAATTTCGTTCAATTCTGACCTCGGCGGTCAAACTGATGTCTGGATCGCCAACGCCGATGGCACCAATCCGGTCAATCTGACGGACAACCCCGCCTTTGACGGATTTGGCACATTGTCTCCAGATGGGACGCGCCTCGCCTTTACGTCGGATCGGGATGGCAATAACGAAATCTATGTCATGAACATCGACGGCAGCAGCTTAACCCGCCTGACTGACGATGTCAGTGACGACATTTTCCCCGTCTGGTCGCCAGACGGCACGAAAATCCTGTTCAATTCTGAGCGCGATGGCGATATGGACACGTACATGATGAACGCTGACGGCAGCGACCCGGTCAACCTGTCGAACGACCCGGCATCGGAAGAGAAAGCCGCATGGTCGCCGGATGGCGAGTGGATCGTCTTCTTGTCCAACCGGGATGGTAACTGGGCACAGTATGTCTTAAATATCGCCAGCGGTGCGCTCATTCGTTTGCCGGACAATGTTGCGACCAATGGCTGGGCGTCGTGGACGGCGGCTGGAGGTGCGGCAGCAGATACAAATGCGCCCCCGGCTGAGACTGTCGGCGCCCTGCCCTTCGGCACGCTGGTTTTTGAGATGGGCGGCCGCGTCGTCGAAGACACTGCCGAGATCGCGACGTTGACCGCCAGCGGTGAAATCAACCAGCTAACGGACAACACCTTTTTTGATGGTGAGCCGATTTGGTCGCCGGATGGATCACAGATCGTTTTCGCATCTAATCGGGATGGTAATCTTGAAGTCTACGTCATGAATGCGGACGGCAGCAGTGTCGTGAATATCACGAACAGCCCCGCATATGAAGATACCCCGTGGTGGTCGCCCGATGGAACGCGCATCTCGTACAACTCCGATCGCACCGGCGACGTGGAGATATGGATTGCAAATGCCGATGGCAGCGATCCAATCAATCTGACTGACAACCCCGGCGATGATTTCATGGCAAGCTGGTCGCCCGACGGGACGCAAATTGCCTTTGTGTCAACCCGGGATGACAATGCCGAAATATATGTTATCAACACCGATGGCACTGGCGTAACACGCCTGACGGATGACCCAGGCGAAGACATTTTCCCCGTCTGGTCGCCTAATGGCACGAAAATCCTCTTCATTTCGACCCGCGACGGCGATGCAGATACGTACATGATGAACGCTGACGGCGGCGACGTAGTCAATCTGTCGATGGATGACGCCAACGGCGAAAAAGCCACATGGTCGCCGGATGGCGCATGGGTGCTCCTGACCTCAAATCGCAGCGGTGTGTGGGCGCAGTATGCCCTGAACATCGCCAGCGGTGCCGTCATCCGGCTGGCGGATATCGCCGAACGCGAGGTGTGGCCGTCGTGGAAGCCATAAGTCCGTAATCCACATCATCGTCTCAGGTGAAGGCGATAGGTTTTGCCTTCACCTGAGACGAATGACTTACTACGCTGTAAGAAAACCCGTTCCGAGGCGATGAACGACAATCTAGAACCTCGCCCGTATACCCAAAAAACCTCATCCCTAAGCGAAAAGCAAGGACAAAGCGTTTGTTCTTGAGGATGGTTACGGTTTCCGATGGGACTGTTTAGACTAGCGTTTGGATGAGCGTTTTTGAGGTGACCGATAAACAGGCGTGTGTAGGATCTGATGGATTTCCTCCCGCGATTTTCCTCGGAGAGCGCGGAGCGGGTCGTTGATCCGGTGCTGCTAGAGGAGGACCCAGCGGGGGCCAAACCAAGCATCATCACCGCAACAGATCCAAGACCGACGATGTGGCAAAACAGCGGTGGCTTCATTGCTGGACTCCTAGAAACTCAATCGATGACAAACAGCGGCTCAGGCAGCCCGAAAGGCCAAAAAACCTCATGGATACCCCGATTCTCGCCTACGCAGCGTCGCGGTAGTAGTCGTGGATGATGCCTGTGGGGGTCAATTGGCGCATCCGAGCCAGTTTTTCCCTCAAGCGACCCAGCGATAATCATGATGCAAGCCACCCAGAATAGGTACCCCAACGACCCGACGATGATCGTTTTCAGGTAAAGAAGCCATGAAGGGTGGTTCGGGAATCTGTTGGTCAATCCCCTGATGCGGACGCGCCTGGTTGAAAAAGGTGACATAGGCTTGAATCAGACGGCGCGCATGGGCATCACTCAGGATCAGCATGAAGTCCAAACACTCGCGCCGGACACTGCCGATAAAACGCTCACAGTGGGCGTTTGCTTTGGGCGCGCAGAAGGGAGTATGAATGATCTCAATCCCTGCCCCTTCCGCCACATGTTCAAAACGGGTTCCATACTTGTCATCATTGTCGCAGATCAAAAACCGCGGTCCTTCACCAAAGGGGGTCGCTTCCCGGAGCTGCTGGGCCACCCATGCATCGGTGGGAGAACGAGTGACGCCAGCGTGAACCACGCGTCGTGAGCCATGTTCGATGATGAAAAACAGGAAGATCGTTCGAAAGAACACGTCGTAGGTCTGCACAAAATCACACGCCCAAATCTCGGAGGCATGATTGGCCAGAAAGGTGGACCAGGTTTGGCCGTGATGCTGCGGTGGCAGTTTTCGTCGAGCTTGCCACATATAGTGTCGGATGGTTCCCTTGTTAACCCGAATACCCAACTTCAATAATTCGCCTCGGATGCGTTTGGCTCCCCACCGTCGATTCTCAACCGCCATCCGTTGGATCAGCGCAATCGTTTCTTCGGACAGCCGGGGTTGACGCGCCTTCCCCTTGATTTGTGCCGCCAGAACAGCTTGAACCCTTGCCGGTGCCACTTCAACAGTGTCTCCGGCTTGACAATCACCAGCGCATTTTTCCAGTCCTGGCACTCGACTTGCCAGCAGCACCAGTAATCCTCGATCTCTTGGCGAGAGCTTCGGCTGCTTCACTTGTCGTTTGAGAACAATCAGTTGTTGACGCAGCAATGCATTTTCGGCAATCAGTTCGGGTTTACTTTTCACCAAATCCGCTGCCGTGCCTCCGATCAAGCTATCGGTTGCTGGCTTCGTCCAAGTTTTGAGGCGTGTTTCCGCTTTTTTCGCCATCGACTGAATCCGGTTCAGAGCGTAGTGCAAGACCGTGGAGAACCACATGAGTTGTTCCTTTTTTCGAGATGAGGCGAGTTGAGAAAGCCAGGCAATTATAGCCGTCTTACGAGGAAAATCTGTGCGGATACGCTAATTGACCCCCACAGGCTCAGATTAATTTTTGAACATTACGGGGCTCGAAGCCCCTATAGGGCATTAAAAATATAAGTATCATAATAATAGACAATATCGCCCCACAGGGCGATATTTTGTTTGTTCGTAGGATTGTAAGCCATGTACACCAATCGTAAAAGTTCCGCGGAGCTTCAGTTATCCTGGAGCAGTTCCGCGACAACAGCGTTGAGGTCAAGCATTTTACCGCGCTCATAAGCCAGAGAGAATTCCTCCATAGACAGGTTGGCACGCAGGCTGTTTAGGACGACCTGAGCCGAAGGTTTGTCATAGGGCATCGTTACCGGATGGTTGATGAGCAGGGCCAACAATTCGACCGCTCTGGTATACTGGCCCTGCATCTCATATAGTCTGGACACAGACTGTAGATTGGCGAGAACGTAAGCCTGGGGCCCGACTTTCACATAATAACTCATACTGCTTTGGTAAGCCTGTTCGGCAGCGTCATATTCCTGCAACAGTGCTAATACTTCACTCAGTTCGCGGTTCGATTGGGCACGTTCAAAGCCATTATCGAATTTTTCAAAACACTGAACACTCCGCAAATAATACTGCTTTGCTTCCTCGTAACGTCCTAACCGGAAAGCCGTCTTGCCTAATACCAGTCCGCAGCATAATCCTTGATAAAATGAATCATGCGCTTTGTCGAGATAGTCCAACGCCTCCTCGCCAGTGCGGTAGGCATCTTCATACTCCCCCAGAAGCACGCTCGCGATCCCTTGTAGGAATTTGAGAGTTCCCACGTACCAGGGATCGCCGAACTGCTGCGCCAATGCGATTCCTCGCTGAAGATGCTGTTTCATGGAGTGCTGCTCACCGAGGAGATATCAGAGAACGACAGAGGGTTATATAAGCCCGCAGCATGATCTCTGTAGCCTGATGGCGTTCTAACAATTCGAGGCTTTCTTCAGCAAGCAGCTTGCCTTTGTCCGGAACACCATTGGCGGCATAAAAATATCCTAGATTTTGAAGTGTTTCCCCAAGTGCAATGTCGCGCTCTTCGCTGGCAGGCAACGTGCGCAACTCCGTGACGGCTCGCCCGAAAAGCTCAATCCCCTCCTCGTATCGCACGCGCATGGTCAGAAAATACCGCAGCACGCGCGCCGTCATGGCTATTTGCGGGAGGTATGCCTGCTCACCATGATGTTCCAGGCAGCGCGCACGTTTTCGATCTCCAATTCAATTTCATCAGCGTCCGTCTTCGTCTCGGCAGAGCGCAGGAGCAGCCATCGTGCATCCATATATTTCGCGTAATAGGCTGCATAGTGTGCTTGAAAAAGCTGGCGTTCTTGTGGAAGCTGGTCTAGTTGCTTTTCGGAATACTGCCGCAGGAGTTCGTGGACATCGAAACGCCCGTTTTCATCGCGGCTCAAGAGGGACTTGTTCACCAAACTGATCAATGTTTTAAGCGACATCTCTGCGACGAACTGCGCTGCCTCGCGTGTGAAACCGCCTCGAAACATCGAGAAGCAGCGCATCGCGGAACGTTCTTCCTCGGTTAACAGGCTCCACGAATGCTCAAAGACGGCCCGCAGGCTGCGCTGACGCTCAGGTAAGTCACGCCAGTCACCTTCCAGAAACTCGAAGCTTTGCTCTACTTCGCGCGCTATTTCGACCACAGTCAACCCATTGATCCACGACGCTGCCAGGAGAATCCCGAGCGGCATGCCGCGCACCATGCGGCAAATGGAGTTCAGTGCAGCCAGTGTGTCTTGAGTCAACTCAAAAGATGCTTTTACACGCTGTGCGCTTTGCAGGAATAGTTTGCCAGCGCTCGACTCGGCTGCCTCTTGGGGAGTCTTCCAAAAGGTTAAGGGAAAGCCATCAAGCCGAAACACAACTTCGCTCTGTAACTGAAGGCGTTCGCGCGAAGTTACCAGAGAGCTTAACACCAGGAGCACAATCTATCAGTTCCGTGAGCAGGCTGACGCCTGCCAGCAGATGTTCAAAGTTATCCAGCACAAGCAGCATCTGCTTGTCACGCAGGTGGGTGAGCAATTGATTTTTCGGCGGTTGGCCCGGAGCGAATGACAGGTGTACCGCTTCAGCAATCACGGTCGGCATCAGGTCCGGAATCGGACAGAGGGGCCAGCGCAGTAAAGTACACACCATCTCGAAAACGGATCAACTGCGCTGCTGCCGCTTCGAGCGCCAGGCGCGTCTTGCCTATCCCACCCGGTCCCACCACAGTCAACAATCGGCACGCCGGATTTTCCAGGTGCTCGGCAAGCTGCTCCAGTTCCTCTTTCCTGCCAATGAAAGGCGTTGGTTGATAGGGCAGGTTGTGCTTCAGCGCGGATGGTTCAGGGATCTCCCAGGTTCCTGCCAGCAACCCCGCAGTGCGTGCTAAGGTAATCGCCTGAATACGGTTGGTAACATCCAATTTGCTGTAAATTTGCTTGAGATACCATTTGACTGTTTCGAACCCGATAAACAAACGCTCTCCGATGGCTTTGTTCGTTAGGCCATCGGCTACCAAACGCAGAATTTCCAACTCACGGGCCGTGAGTTTGTCCTTAATGGACTGCTCCCTGGCCTTATCCATCCGCTGCGGACTTCCCCTGTATTCAGTACAAAGGATTACAATCCCGATTGTAGTTGCGAACAGGTTGAAAAGGTATTCCGCTATCTGCACTCAACAATGACCGGGGCAAGCATCGCACTCTATGGCCTATTATGAAGCCGTGTGCGCAATCCCCTCCCAAGATCTCCCAACAGTTACCCCCCATTCGGGGGGAGACTTGTTCACCGCTCAAACATACAATTTGTGTATCTGATCGGGTTTGGACCCACCAATTGCCGACTGTCCAAGCCCAAAGGGCACTTGTTCATCAGGAACGTTAAGGAAGGCACGTGACATTTTCATGAACACGAAAGTCTTGAGCGTCAAAGCTACAGTCAGCCGTCGCTCGTCATTGGATCGATGGAGAATGGCAAGAATCGGGTGACCTTGAAGAATCCCGCAGCCCCTCGACGGGAAAGCTGCTGGGCAAGTTTGTTGCAGGCGGATCTGCCGAGGCAAAAGCTGCCATTGCTGCTGCCCGCACGGCATTTCGACACTACCACATGGTCAAAAGACCGCGAGCTTCGCTATGGCGCGCTTCAGGAACTTGCCACGCGCTTTGAAGAGCGCCGCGACGAGATCGTGCTGATGCTAGCCCGCGAGAATGGCAAAATTCTCGAAGAGGCAGGGTTCGAAGTCGATTCCATCGCGCCATCGCTTCGCTATTATGCTGGGCTTGCCCTCTCGGATGCAGGCTATGCATCTGAAGTAAAGCCGGGTGTTTTCATTCACTCATTGAAAGAGCCTATCGGTGTCGCAGGCATCATTGTGCCGTGGAATGCGCCATTTGCGCTGCTCACGCGGTCGCTCGCTCCGGCATTGGCAGCAGGATGTACCACGGCGATCAAGCTGCCTGGACAGACAGGGCTTTCAAATGGCCTCTATTCTGAAGTGATCGCTGCCACGCGCAGCCTGCCCAAAGGCGTCGTCAATATCTTTACTGAAAGCGGCAATACTGGCGCATCGATGCTGGTGGAATTGCCCGATGTCGATGTCATTAGCTACACCGGCAGCACGAAAGTCGGTCGGATCATCGCCGCCACCGGCGCAAAAACACTCAAGCGAATGAATCTCGAACTTGGTGGCAAAACACCGATGATCGTGTTCGACGATGCCGATCTCGACGCTGTCGCGCCACTGCTGGTCAAAGCGCTCACGATGTTCAGTGGCCAGTTCTGCATGACGGGTTCGCGGGTACTTGCCCATCGTAAAATCGCCGATGATCTGCGCGAGCGCCTGCGCACCTTGATTGAAAGCGTCATAGTCGGGCCGAGCGACGATCCTACCAGCCAGATGGGGCCACTTATCGACAAGGCGAATGTCGAGCGTGTCAATCGATTTGTAACGGAAGCCACCGCCTATGCCAAAGTGATCGTGCGCGGCGGACCGATCACCAATGGGCCGCTGGCAGACGGGGCGTTTTACAGGCCGAGCCTGCTTGAAGTCGAAGACCTCAATACGCCGCTGATACAACAAGAAATTTTTGGCCCCGTTCTCTGCTTTGAAGTGTTTGATGACGAAGCGGATGCTATTCGCCGCGCCAATGCCACCGAATACGGATTGGCAGCAGGTATTTTCACTGGCGATATCGCACGGTCTAACCGCGTTGCCCGCGAAATCAAGGCAGGCACCGTTTGGACAAATACCTGGGCCGTGATCAGCGACCGCTTTGAGGAAGGCGGGTTCAAGCAGAGCGGCATCGGTCGCCTGCGTGGAGCACGCGGAATGGAGGAATTTCAGGAAATCAAAACCTATGTCCACATGGCACTGCCCGCAAAATAACACGATCTGATCTTGAATTTGCACGAACTGAAAGATGGGGGTACACTTTCTTCCAGAATAAAGAATGAGTCTGGAAATGTGCCAGACTCATTTTGTTTGCAGACCTTCATCCGCGTTCTGATTTCCGTCCCAACCTCACTTATTCCAGTAGCGTCGAGCATCCTTCCATAACCACCAAACAGACATAAGATCAATCCCTGATAACACGTCTGGCTTGGGGGTGCTCCTGAGTCAAACTGTTGATAAATCGAACTGCCGTGTAAAAGACTGAAAAATCTTGACGAAAAACATTAGCGACCGGCTGAGGTGTCAGCCTATATGGGCTTCTCACCCTGGTGGGACATTGTGGGTCTCCGTGTGTGAGAGCGCTTGTTTTGAGGCCACAGGAATGAGCAACACTTCTCCACATAAGCACCCAAAAGCGAGGTTGCTGGAATGGGTGAGATTGGGGCGAAGCTCAGAGGCGAAGGAGGAGGAAGTTTTTGGCTTTACAGGGCAAGGAATGCTTGGTTTCACTTGAGTTTCTAAAGCGATGGGTGGGATACAAGCTCATGGGGGCGGACATGTCCGCCCCCAAGGTGCTCAGATTATACGAACAGGACGGTTTAGTCATCTCTCTCCATCGGCGGCATCAAGCCTAACGCGATCAACATCGGTGACGTGTCCGACTCAATCCACTCTTCAACGACCTTGCCATGGGCGTTATAGCGGTCGATGATCCCAAGCTGCCACACTACAGATTGTCCCGTCGGCGGGATGGTTCCCAATTCCACCAGATTCAGTTCATTCGTAAACGTGCCGGTGATGGTAACCAGCCCTGCAACCCAATCCCCTTGCGCGACCACAATCTCTGCCGATACGGTGAGGTCGGGCATCGCCACGCTAAGCGCTTGGAGAAATTCCAGATCATCCTCAGTGTTGACCACAGAGGGAATGCCTCCATCCCACGACACATACGGATCGGTGTAGTAGCCTGCTGCATCGGCGCCTAGCCCAAGCAGATCAACTTGCTCCTGGAACAGCGCAACCGTCTCGTTCTCCCTGCTGCTGGTATAGGTCGCTGCAAGTGCGTCCGCGTTGAGCCGTTGGTATCCGGCAGGTGGGGTCAGACGATTGCTTATTTGGTTCTCCGCGTCGTGCGGCATCACTCCCAGTTGGCTGAGCATATAACTTGGATCGCTGATGCCCCAGTCTTCAATAACCTTGCCCTCGTCGTTGAAACGCAGGAAATGCATCTCGGTCCATGAGACCCGCTGGTTGGTGGGCGGAAGTGGATCTGGCCCGAAGGGCGCAAAGCTAAACGGCTGGCTGAACGTTCCGCTAAAGGAGAGTTCTGCCGCCACGCGGTCACCTTGTGCAATGATAACCTTCGGCACCACGTGCAGATGCGGTATCGCCGCCACCAGGGCGTTGGTAAACGAGGCCAGATCCTCCGCCGTGGTATCGTATAAGGCTGCATCACCCTGGTTCGCTTGAAACTGATCAGCATACAGTTGGAAGAAGCCCTCAACGTTCCCGGCGGAAAGTTGGGCAAGCGCTTCACGAACGGCGGCTTTGTTGCGATAAGCCGCGTCGTCCTGGGCGTGGGTGGGAGCCATCCCTGCCATCACAACTACGATCACCATGACCAAAACCATTCGTCGTACCATCTTACATCTCCTTTGTGGTCTACAATTGGTTGACTTTGCGGGAGCTGTGAGCATCACACCGCGCCCTTCTCGATAGTGACTTGCTTTCGAGATGCTGGTTTCAGTATAGGGATCAAGCGCATAGGAAATCGCCTATCAAGTGATAGGCTGTGTGGTAGGAAATATTGAGGGGATTTACTCCAACAGCTTCAGTTCGCGAGCGCGAATCAACGCTTGGGTACGGCTGTGAACCTGGAGTTTGCCATAGATTTGATTAAGATACCAGCGGACAGTGCCAACGCTGAGAAAAAGCTGCTGTGCGACCTCGCGGGTAGAAAGGCCGCTGTGCAGCAGACGAAGGATTTCAAGTTCGCGCGCGATGAGGGATTCGGGCAAGGGGTGAGCAGTCAGATTGTTCCATGACTGAGGCTTCAGAACGTTGGTCAGCGGTCGCTTTGCCCTCAAGCGCATAGGCAATGGCCTGCTCCAGGGTCATAGCTCTGACCTTCAGCCCACACTTGGCTAAACGTTAGAGTATCTAATCGGTTACGGACACTGCTCAGATGCCGTTCGTATTCGAGCTGATCCAGAAACATCAGATGTGCCGACATATCCTTGAGCAGCTGTTCAGCAGCGCCTAATAGTTGCGCAGCGCGGATCATGTGAGCCTGCTCTACGGCAAGACCAGCCAGCCCAACGAAACATGGCTGCCACCCCACGCCGATCGCCGATCGCTACGTTCAGTTCCAGGCTTTCCTGGCACAGCGCTTTGGTACGCTCGTAAGCCTCATCAACGCGCATCACAAGCCCTAAGCGGCGCAATGTATAAGCGAGGAGTGCCTTGTCCTGCAATTCTCTCAGCAAATCGATCGCTTCCTGGTAAAGTCGTTGGGCCTGCTCCATGTTTCCCCGTTTGAGAACCACATCGCCGAAATAGGCGAGTGACCAGGCGATACCGAAACGGTCTTCCAGTTTGCGGGCCAGCGCTAAGCTTTCCTCAAGCAGCAAACCCGCGGCATCAGACTCACCCAGGCTAAAGAGAACAGGTCCCAAAAAGCGGACGGCGCGAGCGAGCTGTGGCAGATCTCCCACCTCACGAGCAATGGAGACAGCCTCTTCCAACAAAACGCGTGCCTCCGCATAATGGCCCTCAAACCACTGAATACAACCCGCCGCGTTGAGAGCTTTTGCGCGCACGATTGTTCGGCTCTTGGCCGCTGGCAGGGATAGAACAGCGATTGAATGCTCATAACCTTCATGGTGATGCCCGCGCTGACACCAGAACCAGTAGAGCGATCCCGTCAGGCACAGGCCAGCCGCGATGTCGCCACGTTCAATCGACCAGCCAATGGCCGCCCTCAAATTGCCAAGCTCGACCTCTACGCGCTCAAACCATTCTATTTGATTTGCGCCGATGAGTTCGGACTCCGCGCTCTCAGCAAAGGCGAGAAAATAGCCCTGATGACGGTCCAGGACGGCCTGCCATTCATCCGCTTCCGTCAACTGGTCAAAAGCATATTGCCGCAGGAGTTCATGGAGATCGTAGCGGCCATTCGTATCCACACGCAGCAGGGACCTGTCCGCCAGCGACGCGAGTATTGACCAAGATGCCCCGGCCACGTGCTCGGCAGCGTCCCGCGTGAAACCACCCCGGAACACGGACAATCTCCTGAAAATTCTCTGTTCATCTTCGGAGAGCAGTTTCCATGAATGCGCAAAGGTAGCGCGCATACTGCGGTGCTTTTCCGGCACATTGCGGGTCGTGGTCGTCAGAATATCCAGACTGCGCTCGATTTCGCTGGCAATGGACGTGCAGGACATCACCCGCACCCAGGCGGCCGCCAGTTCAATCGCCAATGGTACTCCTTCGGTCAACTGGCAAATACGTGCAATTGAGGCGGCATCAGTGGTCGCAGGTGAATAGCCCGCACGACGGGCGTTCTGCAGGAAAAGCTGCACCGAGGTGTAATCACCTGATTCAGCACTTAGTTCTTTTGGGGGAAACGGCAGGCCGCGCACGTCCAGCACCCACTCTTCGCGCAGGCGTAACCGTTCGCGTGAGGTAACAAGGAGTTTGACGCCCGGGGCATCTTCCATGATTTCCGGCAACTGGTCCGCGCCGTCCAGCAGATGCTCGAAATTGTCCAGAAGCAACAGCAGTCGTTTTTCGCGCAGATAACCGAGCAGTTGTTGTTTGAGGTCTTGCTCTCCGTGGAAAGTGAAGTGAAGCGCGTCCGCGATGGCGGATATGATGAATTCGGGGGAGGTGAGCGGCTGGAGCGGAACGAAGCAACTGCCGTCGGAAAACGATGCTGTTCGTATGGGCGAACGGTCGTGCGTTCCTCTGTCGTCATTAGCCATCGTCAGGCGCGCGGCCTCAATCGCCACTCGCGTTTTGCCGATGCCGCCGGGACCGACCAGGGTGAGCAAGCGACAAGTTGGATCATCCAGGAGCGTGACAATTCGGCTGAGTTCTTCTGCCCTACCCAAAAAGGGCGTGGCATGCGTTGGCAGATTCTGTGCGACCATGGAAGGCTATTTTCTCCACTCAACATGCCAAGGGGTTTATACAATTATAAACTTTCTCATTAACGCTTGGAAAGTTTCATGGCTTGTCGGTAGTCCTCTGCGGAAGTGTGGGTAATTCCCAGATCGCCATGTTGGACACTTGGTTCTCAGGTTTACACGTCTGAACGCACCACGCCAAACTGAATCAAAGGCCCATTATGCGTGCTCTCCAGCGGAATTGGGGTCCTTTTTCAGCCGTGAGTAAATTGCCCACACTTTAGGATACCGTTGGCGAACTCGATTCAGTTGACCTGAGAGAAGAAAAAGGGGGTAGGATTGACGAAAATCAAGCTTTGAAGCATCTCGGCAAAGGAAGAACCGCCATGTCCTCTGCCGCCTCGAATTGAATACTGTGTACCCGAAGAAACAGCGCGTGTAGCGCGCGAGATTTTTCCCGACGGGAATCTGATACATGCAGTGGTATGAGACCTTCGGGACCTTGTTCGAGGATCGGGATTTTGCGGCGCTGTTTTCAGGCGAAGGCCAACCCGCCCTGTCGCCGATGCGGTTGTGCCTGGTGTTGCTGCTGCAATTTGCAGAAGGGTTATCAGATCGGCAAGCGGCTGAAGCGGTGCGCACGCGCATTGACTGGAAATATCTGCTGTGTTTGGAGCTGACCGATACCGGATTTCATTACAGTGTCTTGAGTGAATTTCGGGGTCGATTAGTGACTGCAGGAGCGGAAACGCAGATTTTCAATCGGGTGTTGGAGTTGTGCCGCAGCCAAGGGGCTTATCAAAAAGCGCGGACAACAACGCTCCGATTCGACCGAGGTGCTGGCGGCGATTCGGACACTCAACCGGTTGGAGTTGGTCGGTGAAACACTACGTGCGGCACTGAATGTGTTAGCCGTGGCGGCGCCCGGAATGGACCAGAGCGCACACGACCCCGGAATGGGTAGACCGGTATGGTCCCCGGGTGAGCGATTACCATTTGCCCACCAAAGAAACGGAACGAGAAGCCCATGCGCTGCTTGGTCGGAGTTGATGGGCTAAGGTTGCTGACTGCGCTGTGGCAAGAACGAGACCTTACCTTGGCTGCGCGAGTTGCCCGCGGTCGTATCCTGTGGCTGGTCTGGCTGCAAAACTACACCTGGGCCGAAAACGGTCAGTTGCGCTGGCGTACCGCTCAAGAAGTTCCCCCCGCCGCCCAAGCGATCCGCACGCCTTATGATCCGGACGCACGGTTCTCACAAAAACGGAGTACGGCGTGGGTAGGGTACAAAGTCCACCTGACCGAAACCTGTGATCCGGACTTGCCCCGCTTGATTACGAATGTCGAGACCACCCTCGCCACGACCCAGGATAGTCAGATGACCACCCCCATTCACCAGGCTTTAGCCGATAAAGATTGTCTGCCAGCAGTCCATATCGTCGATTGTGGCTACATGAGTGCCAGACGAAGTCGTCATCAGTCAACACGATTATCGAGATCGATTTGCTGGGACCTATGCGTCCGGATACCGGTTGGCAGGCGCGTGAAGAGCAGGGATTTTCACTCTATGATTTCGTGATTGATTGGGAGGCCCAGCAAGCGACTTGCCCCGCGGGTCAAACCAGCCTGCATTGGCTGCCGGCGTTGAATAACCATGGCAAACCCGTCATTCAGATCAAGTTTAGCAAACAAACGTGCCGTGTTTGCCCCGTTCAACCCCAATGCACACGCTCAACATCCGCCCCGACGTGGCTATTACGGTCCGCCCAGAGGCACTTCACAAGGCCTTGCTCAAGGCTCGCGAACGCGAAAAAACGGATGATTTTGCTAGCAGTATGCCCGGCGTGCGGGAATTGAAGGTACCATTTCGCAAGGCGTTCGTGCTTTCGGTATTCGTCAGGCGCGTTACATTGGTCTGGCTAAAACGCATTTACAACAAGTGCTAACCGCCACTGTGATGAATATCACCCGGGCTCTCCACTGGCTTGCGGGCGACCGTCCAACTCAAACGCGTTCATCGGCCTTTGCCAAACTCCATACAGTCGCTGCCTAATCGAGTTCGCCAACGGTATCCTTTAGCAGGGGTGTACCAGGCCCCTATGGGGCATTAAAAAGATAAGAATCATAATAATAACTAGAATATCATCCGAAAGGGTGATATTCTGGTTTTGGAATGCGACCTGACGACAACCAGCATTTCGATGAGAGCGAAACACGAGAAGATGTGTTAATGGGCCCTCACAACTCCCAATTATGGGCAATGAGTCTTGAGTAGCTGCTAACAGGTGATTATGCGCGACAAACGGCAGTGACACTAAGGCTGGTTCAAGACCCCTGTCTTGCATTATATTATCCGTAATAAAAGATGAGGACGCTCCCATGTCCGAGTTTGCGACCTTCCCTTTACAGCCGACATCATTTATCGGCAGGGTCGAGGAACTCGCCGATATCACCCGGCTGCTGGTGGATCCTGCCTGTCGCCTGCTCAGCCTGATTGGTCCGGGTGGCATCGGCAAAACACGGTTGGCCCTGGAAGCTGCACGACAACTCACTTTCCCCCATGGTATATACCCCGTCCTTCTCCAGCCGCTCTCGTCGCCTGATTTGATCATTCCGGCCATTGCCGAAGCAATGCATATCCAGTTTCAGTCCGGCATCGGCCCTAAACAGCAGCTACTTGACTATATTCGTGAGAAATCGCTGCTGGTCATTCTGGATAACTTTGAGCATCTCTTGGAGAGCGCAGACATTATCAGCGACATCCTCGCTCATGCCCCCGGCGTCACGATCCTGACTACCTCGCGCGAACGGCTGAACCTGCTGGAAGAATGCGCCATGGAAATTCAAGGGCTAACTTTTCCAGCAAGTGAAATGGAAATTGAGATAGATCACTATAGTGCCATTCAACTCTTTCTACAGAATGCCCGCCGTGTCAACGTGGGCTTCGCCTTAACCGATGTCCAGAAGCCTGCGATTATACGGATTTGTCGGATGGTAGGTGGTATGCCCTTAGGGATTGAGCTGGCGGCCGCTTGGGTGCGCGTGCTGTCCTGTGAACAGATTGCCAGCGAAATTGAGTGCAGCCTCGATATACTGGAAACACCCGCCCGCAATGTTGAGCCACGTCACCGCACCCTGCGCGCCGCCTTCGAGCCGACATGGGAACGGCTGTCGGAGGATGAACGGGCTGTCTTTATGAAGCTGTCCGTGTTTCGTGGCGGCTTCACACGCCAAGCCGCCGAGCAGATCGCGGGAGCGACGTTAGGCATTCTGTCTGCTCTGGTAGATAAATCGCTGGTGCGCATGGAGGCCCGTGGCCGCTTTGACGTGCATGAGCTGCTGCGGCAGTATGGGGAGGAACAGCTTAACCAGTGGCCTGACGAGAGCCAACAACTACGCGATATCCATGCCGCTTACTTTGCCGATTTTATGGAGCGGCAGTGGGGCCACTTGACCTACCGGCGGCAGAAAGAGGCGCTGGCCGAAATAGACGCCGATCTTGAGAACGTGCGAACCGCCTGGCGCTACAGTGCGCAGCAGCATCACGCATCGGAGATCGGAAAGTCCATTCGTAGTCTCTGGTTCGTCTATGATCTGCGCGGCTGGTATTATCAGGGACTCGAACTCTGCGCGCAGACGGTTGAAGCGCTGCGTTCAGCTCATCTTGATGACGAGGTTGAGGCCGCCCGCGCGCAAGTGCTTGCCGTCCAGGGCTTCTGGATGGGCGCGACGGGCTTTCCCCAGCAAGGACTTCCCCTTGCCGAGAAGGGACTTGCCATCCTGCGGCGGCTCAATCGTCGCGAAGCGATGTGCTTGGCTCTGATGAGCATTTTTCTAATCAACTGGTATCTGGGTAGAACGGCAGAAGAAACCCAAGCCAGTCAAGAATGGCTGACGATTGCGAAAGAAACCCATGATCGGTGGAACATCGCTCTGGCGCTGGGGGGCCGTTTTCGCCGATTAGACGAAGCCCCAGCGAGACTTCTAGACCTGGAAGAAGCGGCCAGAATGTTCGAAGACCTGGGTGACTTCTGGGGTATGGCTATTCGGTATAATGAGTTAGGCGTTATGGCATGGGAGTTAGGGGACCGTGAGGAAGCAACTAAATATCACCAGCAGGCACTCAAAGCAGCGTTAGAAATCCATTATCGGGCTGGAGAGTATCGAGGCTATTACAATCTGGGAAAAATAGCTTTTTCAAGTCATCAATACCAGGAGGCGGGGCATTATTACCGCTTAAGCCTCAAGACCGCTCACGAAGTGGGTCTCAACCGCGAAGTTCCCGAAACGCTGTTTGAAATTGCCTGCTTATTAGACGTGTTTGGCCGGAAAGCTGAGGCTGTGGAACTCCTGGCCCTGGTCTTACACCACCCAATGCTCCATTTTGTCAAACAAGAAGCGCAGGATTTGCTTTCACAGCTCCAAAACGAGCTTCCGTCCGATGTCTACCGTGCGGCCTTTGAACGCGGCAGGACACTTGAGCTTGAGCCGGTGATAATAAGACTGCTGGAAGAAGATATTGTTCCTGAACCTCAAAAGCTTTCCGATGAACGTACTCGTGACGCCAATCAAGCGCTGCCCGATCCGCTGAGCGAGCGTGAGCTTGAGGTGCTGCAACTGATTGCCGCTGGGCTATCCAATGATGAGATCGCCCAGCAGCTTTTCGTCGGCATGAGCACCGTCAAAACCCATATCAATCACCTCTATAGTAAGCTGGGCGTGACGAGCCGTAACCAGGCTATAGTGCGCGCTGCCGAATTGAATCTCCTCTAAACACACTCACTTTCGAAATTCCACCCCCCTCTCAACCCCTCAATCCACCTCTGGATGGACGCTATCTTGCCTCGTGTGGAATAAGCTACGGTTATGAAGGGCTATGCTCATTTAGCTTGACTCGGAAGCCGATGTTGTCTAGATCGTATCAGGCGGCAGTAAATCCATTAGGAGGATAAAGGCTATGGCAAATCATCCAATTGGGGATATCACACCCCGCGCTGGTGTCCTGCTCAAAACGAAGTCCGAACCTATCTCCATTGAGATTCCAAGAACCGTGATACTCGTAATCGACATGCAGAATGACTTTGGTGCTGAAGGAGGAATGTTTGACAGCCGAGGTATCGACATCTCCATGATTCAACGCGCCATCGGACCAACGGCAAGAGTTCTGGCAGAGGGGCGAAGGGCAGGCATCAAAGTCCTCTACTTGAAGATGGCGTCTCGCCCTGACCTTTCCGATGCAGGTTCTCCGGCTTCTTCGAACTGGATAAACCACTACTTACCCCTCGAGGCAGGAAAGGCAGTTCGTGCACCGGATAGCGCAGAGAGCCGGATATTAATCAGAGACACGTGGAACACAGAAATCCTTAGCGAACTTAAGCCAGAGGCCGACGACATGGTGATTTTCAAACATCGCTATAGCGGCTTCTATGAAACCGATTTGGATGCCATTCTAAAACAGATGGGTGCAAAATATCTCATCGTCACGGGCTGCACAACGAGTGTGTGCGTGGAATCAACGATTCGAGACGCTATGTTCCGGGATTATTCCTGTGTGCTGCTGGAGGATTGCACCGGCGAACCGCTTGGAAACGACTTGCTACGCAGCAACCATGATGCATCTCTATTGGTCATCCAAGCCGTGTTCGGTTGGGTCTCTAACTCAGAAGAATTTCTAAGGGTCCTTGAGGTAGTGCCAACCGTTGCCACAAAGAAGTAGTGGCGGAATCTCGCTGGCTGGAACCGCGAGTCTCGGACTCAGCACATCACGATTAATTTATCATGAGGAGAGTGGTGAGGCATACACCCTATGATAAACAAAGTAAATACCCCCGAAGTCCGTCACCTAGCCGAGGGGCTTAATCCGCCTCAGCCTTCGCTACTGCTGGCCCGTTTCCGCCTGATCCTCAGACAAGGTGAGACCTACACCCTGTCGGCCGATTCATGCGAAGTCCGCATCCTTTCCGGTGCAGCTTGCCTTCTCGAAGATGGGCGCGAAGTGACCCTGATGCACGGCGAGAAGCGAGCGATCCCTGCAGAACAGAGCGGATCGGCGATTGGTGGCTTCGGGGATGAGCCACTGATATTCGAAATTGCGCTGGATGTCGCGTCCGAAGAGGCACAGCGTTTGAAGCGCCAGTTCTATGACGGTATGGCTAAGCGCCAGCAGTGCATTGAGACTGAACACCGGAGAGAAAGACAATGCTCATAGCCAATCCAGTTGACGAAATGTGGCGCACCTGGCAGCCGATCTGCGACGATACAAGCGCGAACGCAGTAGCGCTAGATGTGTACGAGAACGACGATCAATACATCGTGACGGCGGCGCTTCCGGATGGGCAGATCGACAATATCAAGCTGCACGACGACCTCTTGACTATCGAGGGCCAAATTCCGGAACATGCGGTAGAAAATGTCCACTCGCTGATGTTGGAGCGCGTGTATGACCGTTTCAATTGCATCGTGCGCTTTCCGAAACCGATCAACGGGTATGCGGTCGAGGCCACCTTCAAGAATGGTGTGCTGACTGTTACCTTGCCGAAGGTCAATGACGCTCAACCTCACCCTATTCCGGTGAAAGCTGGTGGCAACTGAAAAAAGGTGTCACCGTAGAACGGAACCCGTTGCGGTCTAAGAGGTCACAAGGTTTTCAAGCCGAATGAGTGAAAATAAGCGGCGAGTGCAACCTCGGTCATCAGACTGCTGCACTCGCCACATTCCAACTTCTCAAGAGCTGACCTCTTCGACCAGATACTGGCTGTTTACCCAGCCCGTAATATTTCCATAGAGAATGGGCACCCACCGGCCACCGGCCACCACGAGACCATCCCCCGTCACACGGATACCTGTCCCATCGAACGGGATTTCACCCACGACCGGGTTATCCACTCCTGGACCTGACCGAATATTGAGCACGTCGTTCGATGCGACATCGACCACCCGAAACGGCAACACCATCGATGTCTGTCCGGTCTCAATGTCATACCTCACCATGCCTTGAGGAAGCGCATCCGGCGGCGTCGATGCACCGAAAGAGTAGACACGTCGGTAAACAAACGAGCGACCATTGGCATCCCACGCGTAATTGGTGGCGCTCAGGCGATTTCCGGGGCCAGTAATACGCAGTTGGCCACTGCCATCGGCTCTGAACAGAAATATCTCATTATCGGCCTCAATGCAGTGTAGAATTTTGAGGAAGTACTCACCCGTTGGCGCATAGCTGATGTCTCCACCCGGGTTGCAGCCTAAGGCTTCCACATCCTCATCAAAAATGATGATATCGCCCAGGTAATATGACCATCTTCGCGAAATCGAGGCATGCTGGCTATCGGAACAGCATCTCTCGGGATGGCCCATCCCTCAGGTCGAGCGGTTGTCTCAAAAAACTTCGTACAAGCCGTGATTTTCTCCTACGCAGCGTCGCGATAGTAGTCATGGAGAATGTCGCCGAGGACAGGCGGCACGCTGCTACTCCATCGGATTGAGGTTCCAACCTAGGGATGGGGAATTTGTTGAGCGAGGCCCTGATGAGGTCGAGCCCATAGTCTCAAAAAACTCGTGCAATGGCAACTTTCCCTTTGTAGTAGGGCATCAGTTGTATTTCTGATTCTTCGATGCCCCTAAACCACCAGGCGGGATTACTCCTATCGCAACCAAATGCCGAGAGCAGGTTAACGATTCGCTCTCGGCATCCCTCAAAAACCACGTGCACTGAATACGATTGTCGGCTACTCCACAGCCATTTCATCGGGAGCGAAACTGTTGTGGAGGCTAAAAAGTCGATCAGTTGCCGATTCGCTCAAGCAATCCTGTTGATAGTCGTGGTGCAGACCCCGTAGTCTCAAAAAACCTCATACAAGCATGGGTTTCCCCTACGCAGCGTCGCGATAGTAATCATGAAGAATGCCACCGAGAACATTCCGACAGTGCACTGGGTCACGAGATTCCTCGATGGATTTGGGAATTGGAATGCGTTGTTCAAGACCTTGATGGGGCCGTGCGGCATTAAAAAACTGCGTGTATTCCTGCAGCACGCGTCGAAGATGGACTTGGTTGATAATTAGCACCTTGTCCAGGCATTCTTCGCGCACGGACCGAATCCAGCGCTCTGAAAACGCGTTGGCATTGGGTACACGAGGCGGGTTGGGATCACCTTCATGCCCTCAGAACGAAAAATAGCATCAAATGCTTGAAAAAACTTCTTGATCATTGTCCCGGATCAAAAATCGGATACCCCGTTCGCGGTCTTCTATCTAAAGCCCATGCCACCTGATGCGCTTGTTGGGTCACCCAAGCATTGTCCGGATGGGCTGTGCAGCCTGCAAAATGCACTCGTCGGCTGCCGATCTCAATAAAGAGGAGGACATGGACAGAGAGGGTCTGGAGAAACAAAGTTTCAACGGTAAAAAAGTCGCACGCCAACAACTGATCCTTATCGTGCGTCATCAGGTGACGCCAACTCTGGGATGTCTCCCGTTCCGGTAAGGGTGGGATACCATGACGACGTAGGATGTTGCCCACGGTCTCATAGCTGAGGGAGTAACCCAATTCCCTCAATGCGCTCAAAACCCCAGCCATTCTCGCGAGCCGGGCGCACCACCAGTCGCTCAATCTCCCGATCCGTCCGCAGCCGTCCTTCCTGGTTGTGGCGACGATAGGTCCACTTCCATCGCACCAACTGATCATGCCAGCGAAAGAGTCTCGTCGGTTTCACAATCCGAATCACCTCGCCCATCGCCTTGATCGTGTGCCCTGTCTTGGCTTTCAGCTGAATTGCCAGAGCGACCAGCATAACTTTCTCGCTCCGTGATAATCGCATGGGCAACTTCTGTTCTCGCTCGAAGATCGCCAGTTGTCGGCGCAGCAGCAAAATCTCCAGATCTTTTTCGCTTTCTGACCGGCGACCCAGCCGGACTAACTCGATTACCGTCGATATGACCTGCAATACCATAAACCAAATCATACCGCCCCCCTTTCCTAGTGGACAGAAGGCCGACCGATTTTACCAGATAGTCCGGGGACAGCTCTCACCTTAATTTGCTATTGCACGGAGTTTCTTGAGACTGCGGGGATCACCGAAGTACCACTTTACACTTTTAGTTACAGAGACGAGTAGATATAATAATTTTAAGAATTAACGAGAAATCGTCATCGCCCATTTCAAGATATGGTGAGTCATGAGTTCTAACTTTCTAAGACGCAGTCTCCATATCAAAATCACGATTGGCACAGCCCTGCCCCTTATCCTCATCCTGGGCATCTTCACCACCATCGAGCATTCTCGACACCAATCAGCCGTTTTGTCTCATTTGACGGTACGAGCCTCTGATTCCGGGCGAGTGATCGAGTCCAGTTTGCAGCATGCGATGCTTCAATCTGATTTCGATGAAGTCCAGAGCATTCTGGATACCATTGGTCAAAGTGGCGAATTTCAGGTGGTCTACTTGCTTGACCCTTCCGGTAAGGTCATTTTTTCACCTGATAATGCGGGCGTTGGGACGGTACTGGATAACCGTCAGAGTGACTGCCAGCCGTGCCACCGTCTGGCAGTTCGCGATAGACCCAACAGTGTTGTTGTGCGGCTTGACGATGGTCAGCGTGTCTTCCGTAGTATGGAGCCTATTGAAAATACTCCCGAGTGCGCAACTTGCCACAACCCGGATGAGCCGCTACTGGGGGTGTTGCTCACCGACATTCCTATGGGACCGATGGAAAAGTCTTTAGCGGCTGATCTGCGCGAGAACCTGCTGTGGAATGTAATCACGGTGTTGGTGGTGATCATTGTCGTGAATGTAGCTGTCAACCGTTTTATGCTGCGCCGCCTGTCGAAAATGGCGGCAGCCATGGCCGATCTAGGCGGTGGGCAGTTGCCTTCTCACCTTGCGGAAGGCTCACCCGATGAGATTGGGCAGGTAGCGCATGCTTTCAACCATATGGCCCAGCGGATTCAAATGCGAGAGAACGAAAATCGTATCTTGTCGGAAGGATTGCGCCGTCAGAGCATCCAGCAAAGCGACCTTCTGAAACGACTCATCACGGCTCAAGAAGATGAACGAAAACGCGTGGCGCGTGAACTGCATGACCGCCTGGGGCAGTTTTTGGCTGGATTGGCGCTGCAAACTGGCGCACTGGAACGCCTCATCGTGCAGGACACACCCCGTGCAATTCAGCAGTTAAGCCAAATTAAGTCGTTGACTGCCGAAACCACCGAGCGGATGTATGATTTGATTCTGGACTTACGTCCATCGGTTCTGGATGACCTGGGGCTAACCGCTGCACTGCGTGCTTATTCCGAACGGTTGCTGGATGGCACTGGAATTGTCCTGGAAGTGAACGTGAGTGAATTGGCTGAACGACTGCCGCCGGAATACGAAACTATTCTGTATCGCGTCTTCCAAGAGGCCCTCATAAATATTGTTCGACATGCGAACGCAAAACGAATCCAGATATCGTTAACGTATCACACTGGCGTGTTCGAAGGCCATATCATGGATGATGGTCAGGGGTTTGATCTCAACTATGTCAAAACTGATGGTCAGACGACGCACGGACTCGGCTTGCTGGGGATGCAGGAGCGATTGCTCCAAATCAAAGGCCAGATGGAGATCATGTCGCAACCTGGGCATGGTACGCAGCTTTCGATCCGGATACCGTTAAAGGAGGATGACTGTGGCTGATCCGATTCGCGTTTTGATTGCCGACGATCATACCGTGGTACGGTCCGGCGTGCGTTTGTTACTCGAAACAGAGTCCGATATGGTTGTCGTTGGCGAGGCGCGGGATGGTCGTGAAGTGGTCGCACTGGCGGAGACTTTGCAGCCTGATGTGATCCTGATGGATGTTGCCATGCCCGAAATGGATGGTATGACGGCTACGTGCCAGATCAAAGCCGCATGGCCTCAGATCAATATTCTCGCACTAACGATGCACCGCACCGACGAATACTTTTTCGAAATGCTCAAAGCGGGCGCGTCCGGTTATGTACTCAAAGGCGCAGATACGAGTGATCTGATCAATGCTGTTCGGATCGTTAGCCGGGGAGAGATCTTTCTTTACCCGACGATGGCGCAGCGGCTGGTACAGGACTACCTCCGCCGCGTGAAAGATGAAGCTGATCCCCGGCCTGGGCTAAGTCCGCGCGAAAAAGAGATATTGCATTTATTAGCCGAAGGTTATAGCAATAAAGAGATTGCCGAAAAACTGGTGATCAGTCCAAGCACCGTGCATACCCACCGCAGCAATCTGATGACGAAACTAGGTCTGACCACACGCTTCGAGTTAATCCAATTCGCCCGTGAGCATGGTCTGATTTAGGTGCTAACACATATCGCCAGAATCTCATCGTAAAAAACGCCAGTTAAATTGCCGTTTTTTATTATCCTAATTCGCATTCCTCCCGATACCCCCACAAGCAAGAATATTCTAAGCTGATATTGAGGTTAACAGGGTACATCACGATGGCGGTTCGGCGTGTGTTCATTGCTTGGTCTCACTCGCTGTTTTACGAATCAGTGCGGTTGCTGCTGAATCATCCGGAAGTTGAAATCGTCGGCTCTGCCTCCGAAGTGGAGATCGTGTGGCCTGACGTGATCGAGCTGCGACCAGATACGATCGTGATTGAGCGAAATGGCGAAGAAAGTGAAACAGCCGCCTCCGCGAACATACTACCCATCTGGAAAAGCAGCGCATGGAATCCGCGAATTATTCAGGTGGGATTGCAGGACAATATTGTCCAAGTCTATCGCCGCAAGCAGCATATACTGCCAGCCGATTTAGCCCCAACCATCATCACACAGGCGGGCGAAGTGGTCAGCGAGACGCCCGTTATCCGTTCGATCTGCTCGTCCTGTCACGACAGCCAAGAGGCGGTTACCCACATGCTGCTGCAAACTACAGCCGACGACAGTATCGAAACATGTATTGTCTGTCATGGCACAGGCAGAGATTTTGATGTGGTCAGCGTCCACTGACCTGTTTTTGTTTACGATAGGGGTAGAGAGAAATACCCTACCCCCTCCCATACCACAAGAGGCGCAACCATGACTCTGCCACCATCAAACGAATCAGCCAATACCGATGTTACCCGTCGTGGTTTTCTCAAATATCTGCTGGGATTTTCCATTGTCGCCACTCTGGGTGGTGTCTCAGCCCCTATCATCGGCTACATCTGGCCTCCAACTCGCCGGGCGGCGGAAAAAGGCGGTCATGTACGCGTAGCTTCTTTAGCCGAACTACAAGCCGTTGGTGGCATGATTGTTCCCGCCGGAGATCAGCCGGTGGTGCTGACATATAGTGAACAGGCCAGCGTCAAGGCCTTTTCGGCGATCTGCACTCACCTGGGCTGCGTGGTGCAGTGGGAGAATGCCGGATATATCCAGTGCCCGTGTCATGATGGCCGCTTTAATGCCCAGACGGGCGCGGTTATTTCGGGTCCTCCGCCATCTCCACTGGCTTCGCGTGAAGTGTCCATTGACGGCGACGACATCTATGTGAACCTTTAATCTGGTTAAGCGAGAGACGCCATGATCGAACAACGGCCCAGACGATTCCCTCTTCCTCTAGCAAAAGCTTGGGAATGGGTGCAAGAGCGCGCGGATATTCAGGGCGCGGTGCGAGCTATGCTGCACGTGACCATTCCGCGCAGCGCAAGAACATACTATTTAGGCGGCCTGACGCTCTTTTTTCTGATGGTGCAAGTTGTCACTGGGATTCTGCTCACACTTTATTATCGCCCCAGTCCCGACGGTGCCCATCCGAGCGTGCTGTATATCATGAACGAGGTACGCTTTGGCTGGCTGATCCGCAGCATTCACGGCTGGAGCGCTAATTTGATGATTGCGTCGTGCGTGCTGCATATGCTGCGTGTTTTGTTTCAGGCAGCCTATAAAAAACCGCGCGAACTTACGTGGATGGTCGGAGTGGTTTTACTCATGCTTACGCTGGGATT
This sequence comes from uncultured Chloroflexia bacterium, assembly GCA_963753545.1. Taxonomy (GTDB): domain Bacteria; phylum Chloroflexota; class Anaerolineae; order Aggregatilineales; family Aggregatilineaceae; genus CAVWCQ01. Next base: position 14,444 of record CAVWCQ010000007.1, on the reverse strand, counting down.
TGGCTTCACGGGCTACCTGCTGCCCTGGGATCAGCGAGCGTATTGGGCAACTACCGTTAGCACCGAAATCGCCGGCTCAGTGCCGTTCATCGGCGATTTTTTGGAGCGTTTTATGCGGGGAGGAGATAGCCTGAGCGGGATTACACTCTCCCGGTTCTATTCAATTCACACCCTGATATTACCGCTCAGTCTCGCGCTGCTTGTTGGTATCCATCTCCTGCTGATTCACCAACATGGACTGGCTCCCGCGCCGCAGGATGAAGAGGAGGAGTTAGAGGCATGAACAATGAATCAGCGAATATTCGTGAACCTCATGAAGAAGAGCAGGATAAAAAACACATTCCTTTTTTCCCAAACTACCTGCTCGATGAAATTATTGCCTGGTATATTGCGTTAGCAGGGCTGATCGTGTTAGCGTCACTCTTCCCTGCTGGGTTGGGAGATCAGGCCGATCCATTTAAAACCCCGGCCCACATCAAACCGGAATGGTACTTTTTATTTCTCTACCAGTCGCTCAAGCTTATGCCCCGCATCCTCGGTGTTCTGCTGTCCGGCATCGGTTTTTTGCTTTTGATGCTGTTGCCTTTTCTTGATCGGAGCCATTCACGCCAGTGGCGCACACGCAAGATTCTGCTGGGTGTTACAGTGCTGATCATAATCGCCATCGTATTCCTGACGATTTGGGGCTGGTTGAGTTAGTGAGGCCTATCATGAGACGTATCCCAATTTTCCCTCATCTGCTCATCCTGGCAGGTTTTATAGTGCTGATGGGAACGCTGTGGCTGGTCAATTCAGAACGCACTCTCGCCCAGCCTCCAATTCCGCACCCGTTGGAAGGGCGAGAAGATTGCCTCAGTTGTCATGAAACTGGAGCGGAGGGTGCGCCACAGTATCCTGACAATCATGCCGGACGAACTAACGATATGTGTACAATGTGTCATGAACTGGGGGTAACTGAACCCGCGCCATTTATCCCGCATCCAGTTGAAGGGCGAGAAAACTGTATCGAGTGTCATGTTCCGGCCCCAGCGGATAGCAGTCCGACAGTCCAGCCAACGGCGACGGTGCTGGCTATCCCAACGCCATTGGCTTATGTGGAACCCGTGAATGAAACCAACACCTGCCTGAATTGTCATGGAACATTGAGCGGGCGTAGCGAACAAGTCGTGACCGAGTGGCAGTCCAGTATTCATGCGGTACGCGGCGTGACTTGCGCAAACTGTCACGGTGGAGATCCTAACGCGAGCAGCGCCATGGAAGCGATGTCACCTGATGCAGGTTTCATTGGTAGGCCTGATCGCGCTGATATCCCGTCGCTTTGTGCATCGTGTCACGCCAATGTCACCCTGATGCGGCAATACGATCTGCCTACTGATCAATATGCCAAGTACCAGGAGAGCTTTCACGGACAACGTTTGGCTGAAGGAGATACCAGAGTCGCCACCTGTTTTGACTGCCACGATGGTCATGCTACCCTCGAAACCAATGATCCGAGGGCCAGCGTCTATCGGCTCAACGTGCCTGAACTCTGCGCTGGATGCCACGCCGACGCCGACTATATGGCAGATTACGACATTCCGACCAATCAGTTTGACCTGTATCGAACAAGCGTACACGGTATTGCCCTGTTGGATAATCAAAACATTCGCGCTCCGACCTGTGCCGACTGTCATGGAACGCATGGGGCGGCTCCCCCAGGCTTTGAGGAAGTTGCCAACGTATGCGGCAGTTGTCATGATGCGACGCAGAATTACTTTCTGAGCGGCCCACACAATTCAGACGATCCCAACGCCCCGCGCTGCGTCACATGTCATGGTCGGTATGATGTGCAAGAGCCTAGTGAAGCCATGTTTCTAGGTGCCGAGCCACGTCACTGCGGCAGCTGCCATGATCCAGATTCGCCGACAGGTCAGATCGTAGCCGAAATGTATCAAACACTCGCCGAGGCCGATCTCGCGTTCGATGACGCGGAGGAGGCGGTCAGACATACGTCCGATCTTGGTATGATCGTGATGGAAGAAGAGAACATACTGGCTGAAGCGCGTACCCGGCTGATCACAGCCCGCGCAGCACAGCATACTAATAATCTGGATCAGGTGCTCGAAGAAAGCAACGCATCGATTGCCTTGAGCAACCAAGCTCACCAGCAGGCCGAAGATAGTATTAAGGAAAGCCGCTTTAGAAGGCAGGCGATGATCATCGCCATGTTCGTCATCGGTATGATCATCCTATCGTTGATGCTGCTGCGTCGACAGCTACACTGATTGTGGTTATTTCTTTCGCATCAGACTGTTACCGAACTAAGTTGAATTGGCTGGGAGAAGATCAGGCAGGATCTCATGGTCAAATGAAATCAAATCCCATACTGTGTTAACATGCAGCCCTGTGGGGGTCAGACAACTCACCCTGTACCCCCTCAGCTGGGACAGGTGCGCTTGCCGCTTTTTTTAGGGTATGAGCAAACGACACGTGCAGGAAGATATTCCTTTCTAAATTGGGTATGCGAATTCGCACTCGCACAAGTGATACTCTTCGAGATAATAACCTGATCTATCCCAAAGATTACGACCTGGCGGTAAACCTCCCGTAAAATAGGCTCTTGTGCACATTTCGTGCTTGAAGGGAAAAATGGTGCACGTTTTCTTCAACGAAACGAGGCGTACCATTGGTCGAACTCCCATTTATGGTGGTCGGATGCCAAATAGATCGGGTGTGTCAAGGCGCAAGCGGTATGACCATCATTGACGCACATACCACACCTGTGCTGGCTGAATTGCACATCCGTTCGCAAATCAGCCTGTGGGGGCCAAAAAGTCGATCAGCCCCCAATTCTTCGCTCAAGCAGCCCGTCGATAGTCGTGGTGCAGGCCTCCAAGGACCGGATAGCCAACGATCTGTGACGTCGATCTATCGGCGCTCAGAGTGGCTTCCGGTGGCTCCGGAATGCGTTGACCAATCCCTTGATGAGTCTGGGGGCCAAAAAGTCGATCAGCCGCCAATTCTTCGCTCAAGCAACCCGTCGATAGTCATGGTGCAGCCCTCCAACGACCGGATACCCAACGATCCGGGATGACGACTTATCTTGTGATGGCTAAAAAGTCGATCAGCCGCCGATTCTTCGCTCACACAGCCCGTCGATAGTCGTGGTGCAGCCCTCCGAGCACTGTCCTGTTTACGCTGGATTCGGGCCGTTTCCTTCCCTGATCGATGAAGACATCTGGGTTCGTGCGGCGTCGCAAGCCATCCGAAAATAGGTGCCAGAGCAATTCCTGGTCAACATGCTTTGTTTATTGCGCAAATCGTTTGACGCGACGGATGGTGACTCCAGTCATGATTGAGCGAATGCCTGACCAGTGGTTAGACAAAATAAAAAGCACTGCAGTTAGCAGTGCATATATATAATAAGGTCAACCTCTATTCTGAAGTGATTAACGTGGTTCTGGTCGCACTCCGCCCGCGCTCCCGTTTACCGCGCTGCCGACATCGATTGCTACAATAGCGTCGCCGTCGGCCTCCTTTCGGCGAAGGGTCTCGGTAGCACCTCGCCACACACGACACAATGTCTCATCCGGTATGTGCGCCGTTGCCATTGTGGCCGATCAGGACCGCTAAAGGGATATTGTCCTGATGCTCCCCTCCTCCTGATAACGGAAGTCCATTATCGTAGGAATCAACATACCACAGTTCCGCTTGGAACTCACGAGATACGAGAGCACGCCAATCTGCCATGGTCAGGGCTGTCAGGGCTTCCTGTTTACGATGGTTAGCTTTGCGGAGTGCATCGCGCAAAGCGTTGGCGTAAAACTGTTTCCATTGCGGATGTTGCTCGGGCTGTTGAACAGCAGCTTGCCACTCGACCAATTTGGCTTGATAAGCACATTCATTCGCATGACGCTGCTGAATGGCATCCAGAATCTGCTCTTTCAAAACATAAGCGGTGCTCAAAACCAAGATCGGCGGAGCCATCGCTTCAAGCCAGGCAAAAGGGCTGTCGAGATGACCGGGTAAACTGATTTGAATGTTTCCGGTCAAGGAGATCAGCGTCGCAATACCCATGCTGAAGTACAGTAACTGTCGCGATCTGGGAGTTCGCCCAAAGGTGGCCAATGCCAGTGAGAAAACGATTTGTCCCACTTCGGCAGATAATACGGTAGCAACACCAACGGCTTGCATGGCAGCCTGATTTGATACCGCTTGCCCAAAGGTTTGCGAGCCGATCACAAACAAGCGAATCGCCGAAGGCGTAAAGGCGGCTAACAGCAGAACAGCACACAAGCCCGTAATGAGCCGTGTGACACTCACTGGATACTTGCTAACGGCATGATGAGCGAAATGTTCGCGCACTGGTTGAGGACCGATAGCCTGTAAAACGGCTTTGCGAGCCGCCTGCTGCGCTTGCTGTCGCTCTTCTTGGGTTAGTGGACGAAGGTTCGTGATCATCTGCCAGTCTCCACCCTGTTAAGCCGACTGGCGCTGAGAAAGACGGACTAAGCAGCCATGCGTTGGGGTAAAATGCGGGGATAAAAGGTCAATTTTCCCGTAACTCTGCCGCAGCCAACGAGCGTTCCACGCCCGTCGCTCCCGCACTGGCTACACAAAGAAAAAAGCGGTGAAATGTTGACTTTCATCGCTTTTTTGTTGAATTCAAATCGACTTTCTTCTCTCAGTTTCCATTAAGGCTTCGATCCAAAAGCGCGGTTGGCGCGGGTTCCATAGTTCTGGTCCCGCGTATATTTCTAGGGTTGTGCCTTCTGACCTGAAGATGCGCAAGTCGATTTTCCCGTTGATTTCGCACTCAAATCAGCGGGTATAACAGAGGACTCTTGCCGCATCGAGCATACGAATCGGTGATCGGCGGTCAAAAACAATTGACTTTACACTCAAAACGACCTAGTATTAAATGAGAATATTTTCATTAGTGAACAACAGCCCGATTAAAACATCTGTTTAAGAGAATCAACCATGCCACGCCGCGCTAATCCATTGAATCTGAAGCTACTTAGCAAGGTCAGTAAGCTATATTATGAGCAGAACCTGACGCAACAGGAAATCTCACAGCGCCTGCGGTTGTCTCGCCCTAAAGTGTCTCGATTGATTCAACAGGCACTTGAAGAAGGTATTGTCCAGATCAGCATTCTTTCCCCTCCTGGAAGTTATACCGATCTCGAACAAAAACTGGAAACCAAATTTGGGCTGCAAGAAGCAGTTGTCGTAGAAATTGACCCACATGATTCGCAGGAGGCTGTATCTCGGCAAATCGGTAATGCGGCTGCAGACTATTTGCAGCGTTCAATTCAGGATGGCGATGTCATAGGCATTTTTTGGGGTGTCACGCTAAACGCCATGATCAACGCTCTTCAGCCCTGTGAAGCAAGTGATGTGCACGTCGTCCAGATGATAGGTGGGCTTGGACCGCCGGAGGCGGAAGAACATGCAACTGACTTGTGCCGCCGCATGTCTCGTTTACTTGACAGTAAATTAACCCTTATTCCAGCACCGGGCTTAGTGGATGATCCCGAGGTAAAAAATGCTTTACTGGCGGACATTCACGTGCAGAACGCCTTCGAGATGTTCCGCCAGATCACGCTTGCCTTTATCGGTATTGGCTCTTCATCAACCACATCGTTTATCCGGCATCATAACATCTTGAATGATGAGGATCTGGCTCACCTGCGCTCTTTGGGTGCTGTTGGTGAAACAGCCCTCCGTTTCTTTGATGTCGAAGGGCAGACCGTCTTCTCAGAATTGGAAGAGCGGGTGATTGGCATTACGATTGATGAACTCAAACAAATCCCTCGCGTGGTTGGGATGGCTGGAGGCCCGCAAAAACGTGCTGTCGTTCGGGCCGCACTGCGTGGTAAATTAGTAGATGTTCTCATTACGGATCAAATATTAGCCCAGTCACTTGTCAATGATTCATAAGGTAGGGGGGTATGCCACGCAAACCGGATCCTGTCGATCTTCGGCTGCTGCACAAAATCAGCAAGCTGTATTATGAACAAAAATTGACCCAACAAGCCATCTCTGAGCGGTTACGACTATCTCGACCAAAGGTATCTCGCCTGCTGCAACGTGCCGAAGACGAAGGTCTGATTTAGATTTCCGTTCTGGCACCGCCGGGCAGTTACGCAGAAATTGAACAGCAGTTGGAAGTACGGTTTGGCTTGAAGGAAGCCAACGTGGTTGAGGTCGAACGGGGTGCGTCGTCCCATTCCACTGCCCGCGAATTAGGCCATGCCGCTGCCGATTATCTGCAACGCACCATAGAACCAGGAGATATCATCGGGTTGTCGTGGGGAACTACCCTAAACGCAATGGTCAATGCCTTGCAACCGATTGATATTCAGGATGTGCATATCGTGCAGATGATCGGTGGTTTGGGCGCACCAGAAGCCGAGATTCATGCTACGGATATCTGTCGCCGTATTGCACGCCTGCTCGATGCAAAGCTGTCTCTGATTCCCGCTCCTGGCATCGCTAAAAACCAGCAGGTCAAAGAAGCGTTACTATCTGAATATCATGTGCACGAAACGCTCGGTCTGTTTTCGCGCATTCGCGTTGCTTTTGTCGGTATTGGCATTCCCACGCTTACATCGGTACTTGGACGAGATAGCACCATCATGCCGCCAGATCGGCTGAATGAACTTCATGCGATGGGCGCAGTGGGCGATATCGGCCTTCATTTCTTCGATGTTTGGGGTCGTCCAGTAAACTCAGCCCTGGATACGCTGGTCATCGGGGCTAGCCGAGAGGAAATGCAAAACATGGAACGTGTTGTTGGTGTCGCTGGAGGGATGGAAAAACTGGCGGCTATCTTTGGCGCGCTGTCTGGTGGTTGGCTCGATGTGTTGATCACGGATAGTCAGGTTGCAACCGGGTTGCTCAGCTTTGACCCGGATCAATAGCGTCGCATTTCAGGAGGTAACTTCATATGTCTTTCCGGATTGCAGCCTCACTGCTCTCGGCAGATTTTTGTCGTCTTGGCGAACAAATTGCTGAGGTAGAGCAAGCAGGCGCGGATTTGATTCATGTTGATGTGATGGACGGCGTTTTTGTGCCCAATATTTCGTATGGTCTGCCAATTGTCAGTGCCGCAAAACGGGCTTCGGCGCTGCCTATTGACGTTCACCTGATGATCGTCAATCCCGAACGGCATATTGCCTCCTTTCTCAAATCAGGAGCAGATATTATCACGGTTCATTTTGAAGCATACTCTCACCTGCACCGGGCGATGCAGCAAATTCGTGATGGGGGAGCCAAAGCATCTGTCGCGATCAACCCGCATATGCCCGTAAGTATGCTTCAGGATATTCTGCCGTTTGTCGATATGGTCCTGATAATGACGGTAAACCCTGGTTATCCCGGACAAAAGTTTATCCCCCAGACTTTAAACAAAATTCGCCAACTCCGTTCGCTGGCACAGAATGCCAATCAACTGCTTGATATTCAGGTTGATGGTGGCATCGACCTACGACCACTCCTCTGGTGGTGTACAGCGGCGCAAATGTGCTGGTCGCAGGTACTGCTGTATTTACTGCTCCAGACGGCATTGTAGCTGGCATCAACGCTTTACGGTCAGCAGTCTCCTAGTACCCATTTCCTGACCTTTTCGCATTTCTGAAATCTTGTTCATTTGCCTGTTGACAAAAAACAGGAAACTGTCATATTATGAAAGTGTAGTGACCAAAAATGCATATGTGAGAATTTGTGCAATAAAAGCAAAAATCATCGAATAGAAGAGATTAGGCCGATTTTTCAAGGAGTTCTATAGGTGTTACCTGACGAGATTTTGACAACTGCACGCGGTGTTATTGAGAAAGAAAGCGCCAGTATCACAGCCCTACTCGACCAGATTGGTCCTAGTTTTGTAGATGTTGCTCAGCTTATGCTCGACTGCAAAGGCCACATCCTCGTTGCTGGTGCTGGAACCTCGAACCCAATTGCAGCTCGTTTGGCACATCTCCTTTCTTGCTGTGGAACTCCAGCGCTGTTTATTCACCCCGGAGACAGCCAGCATGGTCTATCTGGGGCAGTAACGGCACAGGATGTGCTGATCGCAATCTCTAAGGGCGGCGAAACAGTTGAGGTCAATTATCTGGTGCGCATTGCCAAGCAGCGGGGTGCAACCATTATCGCCTTTACTGAAAAGCCAGCATCAACCTTGGGCCAGATGAGCGATAAAGTCCTTCAGATTCAGGCCGACCCCGATGTTGACCCTTATGGCATGATTGCTACAGGAAGTTCAATAACGGTTGCCGCTATGGGCGATGCGCTCTGTGTGGTGCTGCTTCACCTGCGCGGATACTCCGTCGAGAAATTTGGAGAAACACATCCTGGTGGTGCAGTCGGTCATATGCTTAAGGCGCAGGAACAGGACAAATCACAGTGAAAGCAGTCGTTTATCGCGGCCCTGGTCGTTTGGGTTGTGAGAATGTTCCTGACCCGGAAATTACACCCGACGGTCTGATCCTGAAGGTGGATGCCTGCGGCATCTGCGGTTCAGATATCCGTACCTTCAAGCATGGCATGAGGGGCAACAAAGAGTGGCAGATTTTGGGCCATGAAATTGCGGGTGTTGTCTCAGAAGTTGGGCGAGACGTGCACGATTACAAAATCGGGGATCGCCTCTCTATTGCGGCCGATGTGCACTGCCACCGCTGCTACTACTGCCAGCATGCTCTCTACAATCTGTGCGAAAACTGGCAACTACTGGGAACCGATTATCCAGGCGGACTGGCTGAGTATATGCAGCTTCCCGAAGCTATTTTGCGGCGCGGCATTGTCCATCGCACTCCTAACGATCTATCGAGTGTCAAAGCGGCACTGGCTGAACCTGCTTCATCAGTTATAGCCGCCCAGCAGCAGTTGAATATCCAGCCCAGTGAAGTCGTTGTGATCTTTGGCGATGGTCCGATTGGTGCACTGCATGTGCAGGTCGCACGGGCGCGCGGCGCAAAACCGATCATGGTTGGGCTGACGGGTGGTCGGCTGGATATGTTCTTGCAGCACGATTTCGGAACCTGGAAGGTTTTCGCGAATGATAAGGTTGACATCATCGCGGAAGTCAAAAACCTGACCGAAGGCCGGGGCGCTGATGCTGCAATCGTCGCCTGCCCCGCAAAATCGGCCCAGGAACAGGCCGTCGAACTCATCCGTAAACGCGGGCGGATTGCACTGTTCGGTGGCTTGCCGAAAGATGATCCGATGACGAGCCTCGACAGCAACCGTATTCATTACAACGAACTCAGCATTATCGGTACGTTTTCGTATCACCCGCACATCCATCAGGTTGCCCTCGATATGATCGCCCGCAATCTGATTGAAGCCGACAAGATTATCACAGCCGTTTATCCCATGGATCAGGCACAGGAAGCATTTCAGGCAGCGATGAACGCAACGGCGTTAAAGGTCATCCTTACCCCCAATGGGGCTAGCAATTGAAGGTGGTTTTTTATGTTCGGTCTATCTGAGCAAATGAAGCAGCTCGAAGAAGCGCAACAATATATCGCCATTGGGTTAGTTGGCGCTGGACAAATGGGCACGGATATCGTCAGCCAGATATCGCTCATGCCTTCGCTGCGCTTGCTCGTCACGGCAGACATCAACCTGGATCGCGCGGTGGAAAGCTACCGAATCGCAGGCCACAGCAGCGATTGTGTAGCTGTCACAGAAACATTGGATGATGTGAATTGCGCACTGTTGAACGGGCGATTTGTCGCGACGGGAGATTACAGGCTGGTGACAGACGCGCCTCGTTTGCAGGCAGTCATCAAATCAACCGGACATCCAGATGTGAGCGCGCGTGCCACCCTGCGCACCATTATCCAGCACAAACATATCATCACTATGAGTGTTGAGACGGACATCACGGTGGGGCCGCTGCTGAAATGGTTTGCGGATCAACATGGTGTGATCTACGCAGTTGGTGCAGGCGATGAACCTTCAGCACTGATGGAACTATACGATTTCACGATGGCTTTGGGCTTGACGATTGTCGCAGCGGGGAAGGGCAAGAACAACCCTCTCAATCGGGATGCTGTGCCGGATGATCTGCGCGCAGAAGCTGAACGGCGCGGTTTGACACCCGAAATGCTGATTGAATTCGTTGATGGCTCAAAGACCATGATCGAAATGGCGTGTGTAGCCAACGCGACTGGACTGGTTCCTGATGTGTTCGGTATGCACGGCCCGCGCATCAATATCAACCAGTTCAAAGACGTCTTCGCGCTCAAGGAACAGGGCGGCGTTCTGGATAAAAATGGCGTCGTCGATTATGTAATCGGCGATCTGGCTCCCGGCGTGTTCCTGGTCTTCACCACTGACAAAGTCCGTCTGCGCGAAGCCTTGATCCTGCGCGATATGGGCCGCGGTCCTAATTATGTGCTGCTGCGCCCCTATCACCTGTGCAGCATGGAAGTACCGCTGTCTGTTGCTCAGGCCGTGCTGCAAGGCAAAGCAACGATGGCCCCAGGCCGCAAACTGGTTGCCGAAGTAGTGTCTGTCGCCAAATCCGATCTTACTCCCGGACAGGAACTGGAACGGATCGGCGGACGCACCCACTACGGAATGACAGATCGCGCGGAATCTGCTGCCGAGGCACACGCTCTCCCCATCGGTATTGCAAGAGGCGCGATAGTGACACGACCCGTTAAAAAAGGCCAGGTCATTACCTATGAAGATGTCAAACTACCCGAAAATTCGGTTGTCATCACCCTGCGTCGCCTGCAAGATGCATGGCTTGCCGGTGAACTGCCAGAAAATGAACTACTCCTCCGCTTGAATGAAATTGCGGTTTCGGAAACTTAAGTCATTCGGCGGTGTGCCGAAAGGAGGCGCGTACAGATCGATATTCAATTAGGGGAAGTCGCGCACCCGAAATGGGAAGTCTTAAGGGAGATCACCCACAACGGGCGCGCTGCGAACAAAAAGTTTGTCCGCATTTTAAAACAGAAGAGAGGGATATCAAAAATGAAACGTTTTACCCATATGCTCCTCATTACGGCTATGCTTGCTTTCACACTTGTCGCCGTAGTTGCTTCACCCGTTGTTTCTCAGCCAACCCAGGTTAAAGCCCAAGAAGGCCTGAAGATCTGCTTTGCCTTCCAGGACCTGGAAACCGAATTCTGGGTAGCAGGACACAAGGCTATCACCGAGACACTGCGCAATCAGGGTATCGAAGTGATTGAAGTGAACGGCAATCAAGACGCCAATCGCCAGCTCGAACAGGTACGTGACTGCATTGCCCAGGGCGTTGATGGTATCATCTTGATCCCCAGGATGGTGAAAGCGCTGTCACGATCATTGGCGAAGCAAATGATGCTGATGTTCCGATTGCAGTCTTCAACCGTCCTCCCTCAGAAGACAATCCCAACAACGCCGTTGTCGTGGTTGCTGACAACGAAATCATCACCCAGAAGGCCGTTGAATTCATGGCTCAGCGCGCGATGCGCAAGCTCGGAATTACTGGCGAAAAAGTGAACCCCCTCATCCTCGTTGGTGACCTTGGTGACCCGAACGCCGTTGGCCGTCGTGCTGGCTTCTACGATGTGATCGAGAAGTACCCCGATCTGTTCAACGAACCCATCGAAGTTGCGACGGAATGGGATGCCGCGACTGCTCTAGCGAACTTTGAAGCTGCGATGCAGGCGAATCCTGATGTGGACTTCATCTACACCTCTTCAGACTTCCTCTATCCGACGATCCGCTCGGTACTGGAACCGATGGGCAAGTGGGTACCCGCAGGACAGGCTGGTCATGTCGTCCTCGGTGGCCTGGACGGTGACGCAACGGCTTGCCAGTTGATGAAGCAGGGTTTTGTTGACGCGACTGGCGTTCAGGACCTGTACACCGAAGCCGAACTGACCATGAATGCTCTGCTCGAAGCCATCAACGCTGGCGAGACTCAGCCCAGCTCGATTCTCCCGGACCCCGGCTTTGCGCTGACGCTCGGCAACATTGACTGGAACGAGATGGATCAGTGGGGCTGCGTCCTACTCTCCGAAGGTTTCCTGGATCAGTAGTTATATTCTCCTTGTAAGCCGGTGTGGGCCTGTTCAAAGACAGGCTCCACACTAATACATAACTTTTTGCGTTTAAGAGGATGCAGCATGGCAGCGCTAGCACGGCTTACGAACCTGATCACCCAGTCACCTCTGTGGTCCGAGTCGGGCCCGGTGAAAAGTGGGCGAAAAATAATTAGGCGGCTCCTGTTTTCAGAGTATTTTATTCTCTACATCAGTATCATTTACTTCATTATCTTTCGCCTTATATAAACCAACTCTGCGAGCGCCACTCAACCTCAGTAACATTTTGCAAACGTCTGGCCGCTCTTTCGATTGCTATTGGTCAGACATGCGTCCTGCTGATCGCAGGCATCGACCTGTCTCTGCCCTCCACGATGGCTATCACCAGTGTGATTGGGGCGGCGATCATGAGCACAAAAGTTAATCCGGATGTGCTTCAAAACAGCCCGTTATGGGGCAAATTGATTTCCGAGAACGGGGGATTGCTGGCGACCAGTCACTTATTCTATTCATGGTCGCGCCTTCTGGTCATGCTGTTGATCGGCATATTCATCGGCTTTTTAAACGGCCTGGCGGTCGCCCGCTTTAATATGCCGCCGTTCATGGTCACGCTTGTTTCGATGTCTTCTTCAGCGCCCTGGCGATTTACCTCACTCAATCGAAAATATCCGCAATATCCCGGAAGCTTTATCAAGCTCGGCAAGGGCGATATCATTTCGCTCTATGTGGGTGAAAAAGTCGAAGATACTCGGCGCGATATTCTGTCCCTTGATCACCTACCCCATGGTGATCTCATAGGGCTGGGTTTTGTCGCTCACTTCCTGCTGAGTCGCACCATCTTTGGCCGCCATGTCTATGCTATCGGCACCAACCGGCGCGCCGCCCATGTATCTGGCGTTCCAACGCAGCGAGTGATCATCCTGGTTTACATGTTCAGCGGCTTTTGCGCTGCGGTCGCGGGCATTCTATATTCGGCGCGGCTGGAAGCAGGCGGCCCACGCTGGGCGACAACCTGATGATGGATATCGTTGGCGCAACGGTGATCGGCGGAACCAGCTGTTCGGTGGCAAGGGTAAAATCCTGGACCTTCTTTGGCGTGGTCTTCTTCGTGCTGCTGAAAACTCCCTGACCACTGAATCTTTCCGCCTTCTATATCGATATCGTCAAAGGGTCGGTGATCCTGTTGGCTGCGCTGGTGGACATAACCCGTACGCGCCTGATGGCGCGGGAGCGATAAGCAAATGAGCGACGACGTCATTCTCGAATTCAAGAACATTTCCAAGGCTTTCTTCGGCATTTATGCCCTGCAAATGTCAGCCTGAGGTCAGGCGCGGACACGTTATGGGACTGATCGGGCAGAATGGCGCAGGCAAAAGCACCCTGATGAATATCCTCGGCGGGGTCGTTCGCGCCGACAGCGGCGAGATGATCTTAACGGCAGCCGCGACCACGCCGCACAAACCATCCGATGCGACAGGCGCCGGCATTGCCTTTATCCACCAGGAATTGAACCTGTTCACCAACCTGAGCATTGCCGAAACATCTTTATGGAACTGTTCCCCCGGCTGGGCTAATTGCCATTTATCGATCGGCTTACTATTGCCAAGCGCACCGAAGAAATGCTGGGATCCATTGGGCTTGACCTCTCACCGAACCTGCTGATTGAAAAACTCTCCCCGGTGAACGCCAGTTGGTCGAGATCTCGAAGGCTCTGAGCATCGACGCCGACATCATCATTTTTGACGAGCCGACGACTTCATTAACCGCCCGCGAAACGGAGCAGTTGTTCGGATTATCAAAAGTTTGCGCCAGGATGGAAAACGATGATCTATGTCTCGCATATTCTGCGCGACGTTATGGAGATTGTTGACGATTTGCCGTTCTGCGTGATGGTCCAGTTGATTGACCGCTGGCCCGCGCGAGAATTTTGACATCAACCGCATGATTTCTATGATGGTTGGGCGGGCAAGATCGAGCAGCTATATCCGCCGCGCACGTCACGTCCCCCAACGGAAGACGTTGTGCTGGATGTTGCAAAAACATCTCCCAACCCGGCATTGTTGATGCTATCAGCTTCTCGCTGCACAAGGGTGATTTAAGGTGCTCTCTTCGGCCTGATGGGATCGGGCCGCACCGAACTTGCCCGGATCATCTTAGGCCTGGATGAGTATAAGGAAGGCGAAATCTGTCTCGACGGCAAACCATGCGATCATGCGTCGGCACCGAAGCAGTATTCGTAACCAGATGGCGTTTGTGACGGAAAACCGCCGGGGCCGAAGGGCTATTGATGGAAATTCCCATTGCTGACAATATCGGTCTGGTTTCGCTGCCACAATTTACCAAGCGCTTTATCCCGATGGTTCGCCAGGATGAAGTTTATGATGCTGCGGAGCAAATCTCGAACTCCCTTCAGATCAAGGC
>CAVWCQ010000006.1:0-11153 GCA_963753545.1 uncultured Chloroflexia bacterium | reverse complement strand
GGTTCGGTCCGCGTTACCGGGAGAGATTTCACGCTTTCGCTTCTAATTCAAGACCTTTTTCGCAAGTCAGCGAAATGGTCAACTGGTGTCGCTTGTCCGTGACCGGGATAATGACCTGGCCTTCCAAAGGTATTGGTTCGGGATGGCCGCTCAGCTCGGAGTCCAGGTCGAAAACGAGCGGCAGCGATTGGCCCTCGGGCGTGATCTGGTGCGCCCAGACTTTGAGTTCTCGCACGTCAGAGATCGGTAACTCAAACGTTATCGCCCGTAACGTCTCAACCGCCTTCAGCGCGCCGCTGGCCGCGTGAAACGTCTCTTCGCCGCTGGTATAACGCGCCTGAACAGATCCTTCCACCGGTTGACCAACAGCAGTCATTTGATAAAAGCCGCGCTTAGCTGTGTCGGAGGCTTCGACGCGCAACTCGATGACGACGCGGGGAACAAACGCCCCCCGGTATGCGATGATGCCTGTGACAACGATCATCAAGAGGCCGACCGCCACGGCCGCCGCGCGTTCAATGGGGCGCTCCCAGATGACCAGCCCCTGTATCAAAACACCCACGAGATACAGCGCATAGACAAATATTATCATGGAGGGACGAGTTAAAGCCCTCAGCACGACCCCTGGAACATAATCCCCTTTGCGGCGGCTGGCGGCCAGCAAGAGCATGGGAAAAATCCCACTGAGCAGGGGCAGCGCCAAAGCACCGACAAACCCAAGCAGCCCGGCAAACGACTCGCGGCCTGTGATGAGCAGCCATTCGACAACCAGCAGCACCACGAGCGGCGCGATCATTCCGGCCCAAAAGCGTGCTGAACGACTCAACGTGGGCGGCAGCCATTCGCGTGTTTGCAGAAATAGACCAAGCTGCATGTGGATGGAGCCCATACCCATCGCCAGGACCGCATAAATTGACCCGAGGACCAGGGCCGCCCCGCCAATTTTATCCGCCAGGGGGATCAGAACCGTCCCAGCGGTGGAGGCCAGCGTGGTCGAATCAACGGCTCCGTTGACGGCGACAATCCACAAGCAGTAAAGCAGCATAGCTACGCTCATCGCGGCCAGGTTGCCCCACAACAGTGCTCGCCCAGTGGGATCCCGGTGCAGTACCAGTTTTGCGCCGTTGCCCGCCGACGTATGTCCGAAATAGGCCGCCAACACCACGCCGAAAATGAGATTCAGGATGGTCGGATCAAATTCCTTCTCGCTCTGGCCGACCAGGGGCAGATTGACATAAGAGAGGTAGTCGGTGCTGGCGTGCATCAGCGCCATCAGCGCCAGCGTTAGGAGCAGAACAAGGCAAAATGCACCCACGATCAGCGCGGAAGCTACCGTCGCATCGATCAACTCGCGCCTCAAGAAGTACATCCCTGCGAGGAATATCAGCACCCCCCACCACGCTGAGGGGATGGTTGTTGCGTCGGCGAGAGTCGTGGAAATCCCAATGTAATAAGCCAGGAGCACGACGACGCTAAGGGCGAACAAGGCAGGAGTCAGGATCGCCCGGCCAAAATCACCCAGGTAATCGGTGACTAACCGGCCAAAATAGGTATTCCCGTAGCGCATGTTGCCATTGCGCGTGATCGCTTCCACGATTCCGATAATCGTTACCAGATTGATCAGTCCCAGCACGAGCAGCAGCCCCACTCCGGCTAACGGTCCAACTCCGGCCAGCGCAATCGGCAGCGCCAGGATGCTGGCACCTACCGTCTCGGTCAGGGTCAAAGCAAAGGCGATCCAAAAGGGGGGCAGATTCTCCAGCCGCGCAGCCCAGCGCATCCACACCCAGCGCAGATGTTCCCGTCGCGAGATGGCATCAGCATACAGTTGATCCAGGGGGTGTCCATAGCGGCGTTCATACTCAACGCGGATCGTCTCCTCATCCAGTCCTAATGCCTGCCTCAAGGCGGGAACCTGGGCATAGGGGAGGCGGTATTTTTCCCCGATCAGCCTGGCGACAGCCACGCGTAGACCTGGATCGGGAGGGACCAACGAAGCCCACTGCGGTGCGTAACGTTCCAGGTCTTAAATCGTCGGTTGTACGGGCAGATCACGATCCTGACGGATCGCAGAGAGAAATGCGCGTTCCTGTTCGGCGGCGGTGACTTCGGTCACGTACCCGGCGGCGGCCTGCCGTGACTGCACAGCCAACTGCGCGGCGCGGCTTTCGATAGCAAACAGCAGCGTACTCGCTCGCCGGGCAGGTAAGCCGCCCAGCAGTTCCTCGCGGGAAAAGAATTCGCTCATCTGGGTTTTATCCGAGTAATCGGGAGACGACCTGACGGTACTGTCCCGTCAGCGTATGGTCGGGATACCTCAAGGCGAAAATATCTTCGCTCGCCAGTTCCATCATCTCGTCCGAATGGGCCAGCACCGCCGCCACTTCGCAGCCATACGCCTGTTCGACCTTCTGCTGGACGGCTTGAGGGTTAAAACGTGGCGGCGTCTTATTGACCACAAGCAGGATACGCGGGACTTTCAGTTCCTTTGCGACTCTGACCGTAATGCCGGTTCCTTCGTAATCTTGCTGATCAGGGCGCAGGACGATGATCAGCGTGTTGGAGATGACGAGCGAAAGCAGTGTTTCTTCGTTCAGCCCCGGATGGGTATCAATGATGAGTGCGTCTAGCTTAAGTTCGGTGACCAATTGGCGCAAGCCCTGTGTGAGCTGTTTGGCGTCATATCCTTCGCGCAGCACGCGCGTGATCTCGCCCGGTTGAATACTGGATGGGACCAGAAACAGCCGTCCCCCCTGGTTCGCAATTCGGGCCGGGGTGACATCGTGTGCCACGTCCTTAATCGCGCGTCCATGCCAGAGGTAATCGTTGAGCGACGTGGTAATGGATTCGCCGGATAGCCCGAACAGCACGTGAATCCCCGGTGACTGAATATCCGTGTCAATCACACAGACCCGTTTTCCCTGAGCTACCATCAGGGCGGCAAGATTCGCGGTGGTGTTGGATTTTCCGGTTCCGCCTCGGAACGAGTGAATCGAGATGATACTGGTCAAGGTTAGCCCCCATTTTGCGGCTGCGCTGAACTATCCGCGGTAAATCAAAGCTCATGCTATTTTGATTGTGGCATATCCTCCCCTAAACCCCCAATCTGGACCCGGCAGGGCAGCGTTTTGACGGACAGTTGAATCATGCCGCTGCCCTGATCGAGAAGAAAACTGTGGCTCTCATCCCCGGTGACAATCTCCAGAAACAATGCTCCCGCGCGGAGCAAATGCTGTTCGGCCGCATTAAGTCCTAATATATGCGCCATCTGGGTCGCATAGGAGCGCACACGCAGCGCATGGTTGGGTCCATGATCGGAAAAGTGCCCCTTTCGGGCGCGCGCAAAACGCGGCATCGAGCGGCTCATAAGGCTTTTTATAGGGATAAGTCTACGGCTGTTTGTTTTTGGGCAACTTAGGAGGGGCGTTACTACAATTATGAATCAGATATGAATCGAACTCTCATTTTATCCTTGTTTGGGAATATTCCGGAGATAATCTGACAATGAAATGCTTCCGATTGGCGAAGAAGCTGTCAATCTGGCACATATCATTTGTGCTGATGATCGCTGCATTGTTAGCTGCTTGCGGCGGGGATGATGAGGATAAGGGGCAATCCAATCGTGCGCCCACGCCC
The DNA here is from genome assembly GCA_963753545.1 of uncultured Chloroflexia bacterium. GTDB lineage: Bacteria > Chloroflexota > Anaerolineae > Aggregatilineales > Aggregatilineaceae > CAVWCQ01. The sequence goes on along the minus strand of CAVWCQ010000006.1, from coordinate 7,517 downwards.
ACCGTTGCCGAAGCGACCCAGGAACCCCCTTCCGAACGCGGCACGGGAGGAACGCTGCGGCTGCTCTATTGGCAGGCCCCAACCATTGTGAACCCGCACTTGTCGGCGGGGACTAAAGATCTGTCGGCCAGCCGGCTCACCTATGAACCGCTTGCCAGCCCCAACCTCGAGGGCCAGTTAGTCCCCTTCCTGGCGGCTGAAATTCCCAGCGTGGAAAACGGCGGCGTGGCGGAAGATGGCCGCTCGGTCACCTGGAAGCTCAGGCAGGATGTCAAGTGGGCCGATGGCGAACCCTTCACCGCCGATGATGTGGTATTCACGTTTGAGTATGTGACCAATCCCGACGTTAAATCTACGTCCGCCCCCAACTATGCGACGGTGGAAAGCGTAGAGGCGGTTGACGATTACACGCTCAGGGTGAATTTCAAAGCCGTAAACCCCGCCTGGGATGTGCCGTTTGTCGGGCCGCAGGGCATGATCATTCCTCGCCACAGCTTTGAAACTTATAACGGCCCCAATGCGGCGGACGCCCCGGCGAACCTGGAAGCCATCGGCACAGGTCCTTATTATGTGGAAGAGTTCAGGGCGGAAGATGTCCTCATCATCGGTGAGGATACGGTTAACACCATCAAAATCATCTACAAGCCGAATCCGTTTTACCGGGACACGGACAAACCTTACTTCGACACCGTGGAATTGGTCGGCGGCGGCGTGGATGCCGTACTGGCGGCACAAGCCATCAAAAACGGCGACGCAGACTTCGCCTGGAATCTGGCCGTCGATGATGCCACACTGAATGACTTAGAAGCCGACGGAACCGCACGTTCGTACCCCATTGCATCGGCTTTCAGCGAACGTATCATGCTCAACTTCACCGATCCCAATCGGGAAACCGCCGGCGGCGAACGCGCCAGCCTGGAATTTTCGCATCCTTTCCTGACCGATCTGAATGTGCGCAAAGCCATTGCGATGGCGGTTGATTATGAAGCTGTCGGGAAATTGTACGGGCGGTCAGGGGCTGTCAACCATAATCTGCTGGTCGCCCCCCCGATATATGTCTCGTCCAAAGTGCCTTATCAGTATGACCCTGAGGAAGCCGCGCGCCTGCTGGATGAGGCGGGTTGGGTGGACAGCGACAGCGACGGTATCCGCGATAAAGATGGTGTTTCGTTGAGCCTGGTTTTCCAGACTTCGATCAATCCCCAGCGCCAGCAAACCCAGGAAATCGTCAAGGCCGGGTTAGAGGCTATTGGGTTTGAAGTCGAACTCAAGCAGATCAATTCAAGCATCTTCCTGGGGCCAGTGGAAGGGACCACCAACACGCGGCGGCAGTTCTATACTGATCTGGAGGAATTCGCCTTCAGTAACAAAGTGCCCGACCCCGGCGCGTATATGAAAGGCTGGACGTGCGACGAGGCGGCGCAGATGAGCAATAACTGGGCGAAGTCGAACTGGTCGCGCTACTGCAACCCGGCCTACGACGCGCTCTATAAGCAGTCCGTCACCGAAATGGACCCGGAGAAACGCCGCCAGCTTTTTGTCCAGATGAATGAACTGCTGACCGAAGATGTCGCCGTCATTCCATTGATCCAGGTCTACCAGCCCGTTGGTGCGAGTGTCTCGCTGACCGGTCTGGACATCACACCCTGGGATTTGGAGATATGGAATGTCGCCGATTGGCGGCGGGAATAGCGCGGACGGGGTAATCATCAATGGCTTCTTCGGACAGGCCAGCTTCAGTCAAAACCACCACCCAGATCATCGCCGCGGTCTTGTCGCGTGCGCCCGGCGGCAGGTTTTTCGTCAATATGAGCATCGGCGGCAAGCTCACGCTGGGGTTTGGTATTATCGTGATCCTGACGCTGGTGGTGGTGGGCCTGAGTTTCCTGAGCAGCAGCCGCGCATCCCAGGAGATTGACACGACCAGCCAACTCCGCGCGCCGCTGGCGCTGGCGTCGTCCAAAGCGCAGGCGGACTTGTTGACCATGCTCTCCGACGTGCGCGGGTATCTGGCGCTCGGCGATCTCGAATACCGCGAGGGTTACAACACGGCGAGCCAGGCGTTTGAAGCGGACCTGATCGAGTTGGAACGCCTGTTGAGCCACAACGATCTGGGCGACACGGAAACCAAAGCCCGCCTCGATGAACTCCAAATCACCTATGAAGCGTGGTCGGCCTACCCGGATCGGTTGTTTACCTTACGGGAAGACCAGTTACAGAGCGAACCTGCGCTGCGGATTCTGATTCAAGAAGGCAGCCCGCTGATTGCCTCGATCATGGGGAAAACGGGCGTGATTATCCACAGCCAGAGCCAGCGCGAGCCGACAGCCGAAAACATGGCGCTGCTCAGTGATATGGCCGAATTTCAGGCGTCGTTTTATGCCATTGTCGCCGGGCTTCGTGGGTACGTGACGACGGGGCGTTCTTCATTCAAGTTTGAATATACATCCAATCTCGCGGCCAATGATGAAGCCTGGGATAATCTCGTCCAGCAGCAGGAAATTCTGGGGGACACACAGCGGGCGCTTTTGAACGACGTAGAAGCCGCCCGCACGGTCTTTTTTGATCTGCCCGATCAAATGTTTGCCATCATCGAAGGGGATCGCGCCCGCGAAGATTTGTACTTGTTTCGCACGGAAGCCGTCCCCCTGGCCGAGCAAATGTTGGTCCTGCTCAACGAAATTACGCAGGATCAGCAAAACCAGCTTCAGTCCGATTTAAGTGAAGGGAATAATCAGCTTTCCGCCTCGCAGCAGCGCAATTTGCTGATCGGTCTGGTGGCGGTTGTGGTCGCGTTGGGCCTGTCGTTCCTTATTCAGCGAAGTATCGTCGGCCCCATCGAGCGCCTGACCGTCGTGGCGCAGGACATCAGCGCAGGCCGCCTGACCGCGCGGGCCAGCGTAGAAGCTAATGACGAGATCGGCACGCTGGCGACGACGTTCAATACCATGACGGAGCAGTTGGGCGAGACTCTCGACGATCTGAAATCGCGCCGCCGCGCCCTGGCCGACATCGCCGAAAAGCTCCAAAGTCAGAACGAGTACCTGTCTGCGCTGCACCAGACGGCGCTGGGTATGATCAGCCGCCTTGATCTGAACGAACTGCTCGAAGCGCTGATGACTCGCATCGGGCAGTTGTTGAATACGCCGCATGGCTTCATCTTCCTGACCGATCCTGACCGCCCGGACATCATCGAATTGAAGATCGGGAAGGGCATTTTCATACAGCAAATTGGCCGGCAGACGCGGGCCGGGGAAGGTGTGGCCGGGAAGGTCTGGCAGTCCGGTGAGCCATTGGTGATTGACGATTACGATGCCTGGGAAGGGCGTCTCACCGGATTTGCTTACCAGGTGATCGGCACGACGGTGGCCGTTCCGCTCATGCGCCCGACCAGCCAGTTTGATCGGCGCCCTGGCGCGATTGGTGTGATCGGTATTGCCTATGACCCGCAGGTGAACCCCAGGTTCGGCGATGAGGAATTGGCGCCATTGATGCGGTTCTCCGAACTGGCGTCTATTGCGATTGATAATGCGCGCCTGTATGCAGCCGCCCAGGAAGCGCGGGCGGTGGCCGAAGCCGCTGATCAATCCAAGAGCGATTTTCTGTCCAGCGTCAGCCATGAACTCCGCACGCCGCTCACCTCGGTGTTGGGTTTCGCTCGGATTATCCAAAAAGAACTGGAAGGGCGTGTTTTTCCCAGTATCACAACGGAGGATCGGAAGGTCAAACGGGCGGTGGAAGGCGTCGGCGAAGACCTGAACATCATCATCATGGAAGGCGAACGCCTGACGACGCTGATCAACAATGTGCTCGACCTGGCGAAGATCGAGGCGGGCAAGATTGAATGGCACATGGAAACCATCGCCATGCCAGACGTGATCGAACGGGCCACCGCCGCGACCTCCGCTTTGTTTGAACAAAAGCATCTGGCGCTTGTTAACGACTTTGCCCCATCCCTTCCTCCGGTGATTGGGGATCGGGACAAACTCATCCAGGTGGTCATTAACCTGATATCCAATGCGGTGAAGTTCACCGACCAGGGGTCTGTGACCTGTTGTGTGAGGCAGCAAGGGCAAGAGGTCGTTGTCAGCGTAATTGATACCGGCATGGGCATCGCGCCGGAAGATTTCCCCAAAGTCTTCGAGAAGTTTAAGCAGGTGGGCGATACCCTGACCAACAAACCCAAAGGGACCGGGTTGGGGCTGCCGATCTGCAAAGAAATCGTCACGCAGCACGGCGGGCGTATCTGGGTCGAGAGTGAGATTGGCCGGGGCAGCACGTTTTCGTTTACGCTGCCCGTCTCCGTCACTGACGTTTCTGAGCCGATTGACGTGGATAAGCTGATCCAACGCTTAAAAGCGCAGATTGTGAAGACTGCTCCGGCAGGCAGCCCGCCGAGTGTGCTGGTGGTGGACGACGAGGATCATATTCGGACCCTGCTCCGCAAGGAACTTGAAGCCGAGGGGTATACCGTGCGGGAAGCCGCGAATGGGGTGGATGCGCTTCAACTGGTGCAGCAGGACCCGCCCGATCTGGTGATCCTGGACATTCTTATGCCCGGTATCAGTGGTTTTGCGGTGGCCGCCGCGCTCAAACGAAACCCGGAAACGATGGGGCTGCCCATCGTGATTCTCTCGATTGTCGAAGACAAAAAGCTGGGATATCGCCTGGGTGTAGATCGCTACCTGACCAAACCGATTGATACGAATGCGCTGCTGTTGGAGATAGACACGTTGCTGCGGCAGGACCCGACGGATAAAACGGTGCTGGTGGCCGATGAAAATACAGCCACCGTAAAGACTCTGAGTCAGGTTCTGACAGAAAAAGGGTACACCGTCCATGAAGCGTTTGACCGGACAGGGTTTCTGGAACAAGCGATCACCCACCAACCGGACATTATTATCGCCAATGCCGGGTTTTCTGAAACGCAAGATATTATTCAAAGGCTGCGGTTGGAAGAACACCTACCGAACGTTTCCGTTTTGCTTTATCAGAAAAAGGATTGATGCATGGAACACCGGATTCTCATTGTAGACGATGAAGCCCATATTCGGCGGCTGCTTGAACGGACGCTCATGGACCTGGAAGACGAGGGTGTCGAACTTCTGGCCGCTGACAACGGGGAAGATGCCCTGGCGATCATTCAGGACGAACGCCCCAACCTCGTGTTTTTGGATGTGATGATGCCCAAAATGAATGGCTTTGACGTGTGCGACGCGGTGAAACACGCGCTGGGTTTGCACAACGTGTATATCGTCATGCTCACGGCGAAGGGGCAGGAGTTTGATCGCGCGCACGGCGACCAGGTCGGCGCGGATGTATACCTGACCAAGCCGTTCGACCCGGATGAAGTGTTCGATTTGGCGCGGCAGGTTTTGGGGCTGTAGGCTGCTATGCGGGCGAAAATTCGGCTTAAACGGCTTCTGACTAAGGAAATCAAAGGCGCTTCGCTGCTCCGCGCGCTGGAGTCGATCTCGCCACCTGTCACCGTCCTGGGCAGCCGGAACGAGGTTTTACTTCGCGCTCCCGTTGACGAAGCCTCGCCCCGCCATCCCATTTTGTTTGAAGGGGAGCCGATTGGCTGGGTGGTAGGTCGCGGGGAGGCGGAATGGCTGGCGACGTTTCTGGCGCAGGTGGCTTATCGAGAATGGGAGGTTGATGAACTGGCCGATGAAATGCTCGAACTCTATCGGGAGATCAACCTGCTTTATAATCTCTCCGAAAAGTTAGGAGCCTCTTTGGACCCGCAGGCGGTTATGCAGGTGGCGCTCGACGAGGCCAGCCGGTTGATTGATGCGACGGGCGGCGCGGTGCTGTTAAGCGTCGAGGGTGAAGAGGCGTTTCGCGCCAGCCTGACCTTTGGAGCAGAATTCGACACCGCGCGAAAATACAAGGTGGGTCAAGGTCTCATCGGCCATCTGGCGCGCAGCGAAAAAGGCGAGATTGTGAATGAGATCGCGTCGGATGCGCGTTACGAACCGGAGGATGGTGTATTCGGTTCTCTGATCGGCGTGCCGCTTAAAGCCAAGCAGCAAATCGTCGGGATGCTGGTATTGGTCAACCGGGAGACGACCATGTATACAGCGGGTGATTTGAAACTGCTGACCTCGTTGGCTTCTCAGGCTGCTCCGGCTATTGACAACGCGCTGCTGCACGAAAAGACGCTGCGCGAGGCGAAGGAACGCGAAGACCAGTTGAAGCGCCAGATCGAAGAACTGCGGATAGAACTGAACGAAGCGCGACAGGAAGAACAGGTGACAGAAATTGTTGAAACCGAGTATTTTAAGTGGCTGAGAGAACAATCGGATGATTTGCGAAAGATCATCGATGGCGATAGCTAGAAGAGTAGAGGTCTCGTGATGCTCATAGGGTGACAAACGAAAAAGGGCAAAAATGGCGTAATATCCGAAAACTATTCCACGGGGAAAATCAGCACCAGGCGACCTCGCGCGTTCATCTTATAGCTGTAACAGTTGGGGCGATCCCATTGAACGATCTCGAACCGTCCCTCCTTCTTGGATCCGAATAGTTTAGCGGATACTCGGTACGTTGAACCCATACTGGTCATATCGCTGGAAGTCCACTCGGCTGACTCAAACGCTGAACTCCACTTTGGAAGATTGGCCGGATTGCTCAAGAAATCAAACACATCCTGCTGTGAACGGTTGATAAAAATGCTTATGGTAAGCTGACCCATCGCACATTTTCCTCTGGTTACTAAATGCCTCATCTGATAAAAGATGAGGTGACACGCTTGTCGTAGGGGGCACCCCTGTGTGCTCCCAGTCGTGCGGAGCGCGACACGCGGCTCGGCCGCGCCGGCGGACACAGAGGTCCACCCCTACAGTTACTTCGCGATTTATCCGACGGGGCGCTAAACCTGCAACTTCGGCTGAATGCGTAACTTCAGCTTTAGCCCGGTGTGGGGATCACGCCCAGTTGTTGCATCATCGCCATCTGGTCAAATAAGCGCCATGATTCGACAATTTTCCCATCGGCCAAACGGTCGATAATGATTTCTGACATCATCACAGACTTGCCTGTCGCCGGGATACCCATCATATCTCCCGTATGGGTACCTCGAAAGGTGAGCCGGCTAACGACCTTGTCTCCTTCCGCAATCATATCTTCGACAGTCGACGTGCCACCTGTGAACGCACTCACGAGCAGCTTACCAAGTTGTTTGAATTCCGCCATAGTAAGCGGCTGTGGGGCGCCTGACATATGCACGACGGCGTCTGGGGCAAAGACCGCTATCGCCCCATCGAGATCACCCGCGTTGAGGGCCTCACGGAAACGCTGGATGACAGCCTTGTTGCTTTCGGTTGACATGGAAATGATCTCCTTTCTTGTTATGGATGCGACTCAGGTCAAGTCGCACCCATGGTTACCGGCATTAAATGTGTGAATGGATCAGGGCAGTTGGTTGATGACGGTCGCCTTGAATGGCGCGGCTAACAGTTCCCCCAGAGGTGCATAGGCACCGTTGGCCATAGCTTGCTGCATCCCTGCCGCCC
>CAVWCQ010000005.1:0-26429 GCA_963753545.1 uncultured Chloroflexia bacterium | reverse complement strand
ACCCTCACAAGCCTACAAAGCAGCTTTTCTGGAGACCTGCTAACGGCTCCGGGTGGAGGGGCGATCTGTGATCTTTTGTGGCGACGTAGAACACTGCGCACCGCGAGATCGATCTGGCTCGGCCTGCCGAGAATCGCAAAACGACAGGATTCCTGTCCGGAAGAATGTGCCTGGATTGACCGGGTGGTCGAACTCGGCTACCTCATGACAGCAGATTGGCGAGCACTGGTCTATTGTGAACTGCAAGCTAACGATAGTATGAAGAGCCTGAGGAGTATCAGGAGCTGAACACCGTCCCGTAGCATGAGCCAGGACCAACAGAAACGGCGTCTCCGCTACTGTGTAGTGTGCGGAGCAAAGTTGCCTTCATCATCTCCATTAGGTGGGAGAAAACGTAGCTATGGTAGCAATCGCTGCAGGCAACGGGCGAAACGGCAGCGAGGGCTTGTTCAACTTTGAAGCGCGACCTCCTCGCGCTTCAGTTTGTCCTTGGGTACTTTCTCTTGCTTGTTTGAGATATAATTTTCGCACCTGATCCCGAGGCTACAGCTTGCCGCTGAATTGATAGAAACCCTTTCAGTGGCTGCCAGAGTATGCTTGTATTACTCAGCACTTGTTAACCAAGGGGCGAGGGCACATTCAATGTCTTCAACCGATTCCACCTGTACAATGGCGTTTCGGATCGGGGTGGTGTGGGGCAAATCTTGGAAGTACATCAACAACTGACCGCGCAGTTCCAGTAGTGTTTTGTGCGGCGGCTGACGGGTGTTTTGCATCGCTAAGGCGGTGTGCCGCAGTATGATCTCCGCCCTTTCACGCAAATCTGGGGTGGGAAGCACCTGCCCTGTCCGCAATTCGTGCACAATTTGCTGGAACAACCAGGGGCGTCCGAGTGCCGCACGCCCGATCATCACGCCGTCGCACCCGGTTTCCATCATCATTCGGCGTACATCCGCCGTGCTGGACACATCGCCGTTGCCAATGACGGGAATCTTCTGCACAGTTTCTTTGACCTTACGAATATACGACCAATCCGCCTTTCCCTGAAGACCCTGGTCAGCGAAACGGGCATGTACGGTGATGGCCGCAACCCCGACCGATTCTGCGACCCGGGCAAAGGGAATCACAATTGGATTGCCGCTTGTCCATCCACTGCGAATTTTCACTGTCACCGGAACCTGCACAGCTCGCACGACAGCCTCAACGACTGCCGCCGCACTGTCCACGTCTTTGAGCAAGGCGGCACCAGCGCCACTCTTCTTGGCGATTTTGGGTACCCAGCAGCCTACGTTGATGTCCACGATAGTGGCTCCGGCGGCCTCGACGATGCGGGCAGCGTCAGCCATTTCCAGCGGATCCGCGCCAAACAATTGCACCGCGATCGGGTGTTCTTCCGGTGTCCAGTCAAAAAGCTCAAAGGTGCGTTCCCGGCTGGAGCGATGCTGCATGGCACGACTGCTGAGGAGTTCAGTGGTAACCAACCCGCACGCGCCACCCTTGCGACAGAGTTGACGAAAAGCATGGGTGCTCTGTCCTGCCATGGGCGCGAGCATCAACGGTGGGTCGATGAGGATACCACCAATTCTTAGGGGGGCGAGGAATTCTTTAGAGCATGTCTTCGCGGTAATCACGGCGTGATGTTTTCCTTTAGTCTGCGTTGTAGATCTGTGAAGTTGTATTGTCCTATTTCGTGCAGCACAGGAATGCTGGTCCCAATTCAGTGTATCCCTCTTCCCCAAAAACTCCATGCATGAGATAAGGAAATAAACCGTATTTCCGAAAAATTCATGCACGTGAGAAACCTGAGGCGGACGAGGCCCAGCTTGCTTGTTACATATTTGACTACCAATGATTGACCTTAGAGGAGGATGCTGCCGCATTTCAGCCCGATACTGCGAGGAATTCTACCTGATTTCGCCTCGGATTAGTTTTTTGACCCCTACAGGCCTAACCTATCTTTCTTTCCATATATTTGACTATCAATGGTTGATTGACCTTTGAGGAAAAAAGCTGGTCCATTGCCGCTCGATACTGTGCGAGATTCTACCCGATTTCGACTTGGATTGGTTTTTTGGTCCCCACGCCAGTGTCGCCACATCCTTGGAGGTATCCTCCGAGATTACTACCGCAAGGCTGCATAATGCTGATGTTCCCCGTGAATTAGTTTTTGGATAGTGCTGGGGTACTAATCGCTTAGACGCCGGGCAATGATACGTATCGCATTGGGGATCGGTTTGTCCGACACTAGAATAAGGTACCCTCCACCACCAGCGCCGGAGAGTTTCCAGCCAAGTGCTTGTTCGCGGTATTGATCGATCAGATCGAGAATGGATTGGTTAACCATATCGGGGAACATAGCGATCTGAGCTTCAAACGAGCAGCGGAAAGCATTGCCGAAAGCCTGAATATCTCGGCGAAAAACGGCTTGCCAGCAGTCCTCTGCGGCGTCAGCGAGAGCCATTGCTCGGTTGCGATCGATAAAGGTATTCTTCAGGACATTATAATCATTGTGCCGTGGTCCAAGTGCGATCAAATACAGCGCATTCTCAACAAAGCGTAGGGCCTCTTCACTGCACAATGTTTCAATATGTGCAGGCCAATATTCTCCTTCGTAGTAAGCCTTCGCCATTCCTGGAAATACAATCCCAATCGCATCTTGCGAACCAGAGATTTCCTTCGTTCCCGGCGGATTATCGTAGCAGAAAAGGATCTTCGCCGTTTTTTCGGGATTGTCCAGCGGCAAACGTGTCCCCCATAACTCGATGGCAGCATTGCGCGTGCTGGAAGCCATTCCGCTGCGCTCGTTAAATTCCAACGCCGGTTCGATAGAAAAAGTCACTACAGAGCCTGGATAATGTTTAGAGACAAATGGCTGATCAAGCCATCCACCCGCTAAATCAATACGAAAGGGAATCCGGTTGATCGCTCTCAGTGCGGTGGTGGAACGTGGCTCCAGACCGCGATGGGGTTGACGCGAAAGAACAATATATTCGACGCCATACGTTTCGCATAGTTTTTGTTTATCGGGGGTGTGGCCATCCTCGTTAACGATTAAGATATCGGGCTGTAACTGCTTGAACTCCTCAACAAAATCAAGCATACCCGAACCGCGCGAGATAAAAGCGTCTTTGACATGGCTGATGGACTTCACCATAAAAAGACGCTCTTGTTCAGAGTTTACAGGAACGCGGCCTTTTAATTGGAACAGCGTCTTATCAGATCCTAACGCTACATAGAGATCGCCGTAAGAAGACGCTTCCTTAAAAAAAGCGATATGCCCGCTGTGCAACAAGTCAAAGCAACCACTTATCATGACCTTTTTCGGCATGCACCAGTACCCCTCAATCTATCTTTTCACATTCCGACGCCATTCTCGATGGCTCGTTTAACTTGAGCCTCAACCCACGGATAGGTTCGTTCGATCCCGGCCCTGAGATCGAATTTAGATTGCCAACCCAAAAAATTGATACGCGCGTTGCTGAAGTTACGGGACTGGACGCCAACCGGCCCTTGAATGTGTTTGACGTGGATTCGTTTCCCGGCCACTTCCGCTACCGTGGCGACTAGTTCGTTGACAGACACATATTGGGGGCAGCCAATGTTCACAGAACCTTGCAGGTCGGAATGCATTAACATATAGATACCTTCGACCATATCATCGACATAGGTATAAGAACGGATCGCCGTACCGTCGCCCCAGACCTCGATAGTACCACCGTCCTCGACTTCAGCGATTTTGCGGCAGATCGCCGCCGGGGCCTTTTCGCGTCCACCTTTCCAGGTTCCTTCAGGGCCATAGCAGTTTTGGAAGCGTGCGATGCGAACGCTCATACCTCGGTTGCGTTCGTAGGCCATTGCCAAACGCTCTGCGTACAGCTTTTCCCATCCGTATTCGTTGTCAGGGTTGGCTGGGATAGCCTCCGCTTCGGTCATTTCTGGTTCGCCGGGCCGCATATCACGGTAGACACACACTGACGAGGAGAAAAAGTAGCGCGGCACACCCATCTCCTGGGCATTATGCACCATGTGAATATTGATTAAGGCGCTATTATGCATGATCTCGCACTCGGCTGAATGAATGAAGCCCATGCCACCCATGTCTGCCGCCAGCTGATAAACTTCATCGAATGTACCACCGTTCAGCCTGAGCGCTTCTCGACAATTTTCTTCTTTGCGCAAGTCCAGCCGCAGGAAATCGTCGGCCCGTGTAGGTGCAAACTCGTGTTCTTTGATGTCCACGCCGCGCACCCAACAGCCTTCCTGCTTCAGTTTCTTAACGAGATGCCCACCAATGAAACCACCCGCGCCGCATACGAGAGCTGTCTTCATGTGTCTATCTATCTCCAATTGATAAAACCGAGTGCCGAACGATGTCTTCGGCTATTTTTTATTATGGCACAGCGTATGGCATGACCTGCAAGAACTCCAGCCCTCGCATTGGCTAAGTGCTTGGGGTTCCTGTATTGGCCTTACCTATCAATACCAGCGGAAAAACAACTCTTACCAAGTCTGCTATTGTAATCCAAAGCCCAAACCTTGCCTAATCGGAAGGAAGGGGAACTGTGAATTGAAATGCTGGATGATTGAAAAAGGAGTCTACCGGGGCAAACCGGACAAAAAAGGGCGGGATGGGGCAAAAAGCGTGCAGACGGGACAAACAGCAGGGTAACCTATAGAGACATTCCTTGTCGAAAAGTCGATTTTCCCGCTCAACAAAGTAGGCCTAGATTGTCGAGCCAAAATCGTTAGGGGTCAAATTGGCAATTAGAGCGCTGCCTTTGCTCCACTATTGCCCGAACTGTTCTTTACTGCCATAATAGTGATATGGTATGGATACCATAATGGTTCTCTTGATGGCTTTTCTGAGAATGTGATAGTCATGCGTCTGGAACACTGATAAAAATCATCAAGACTGCGGGCTCTCAGCAAGTTGAGCAATATATTAACGAGGGGAAAATGCCCAATATTCGGGACGTGGCCCGGCGCGCGGGTGTAGCGCCAATCACCGTATCGAGAGTGATCAACAATACAGGCTACGTGAGCGAGAAAACACGCCAGCAGGTTGAGAAAGCTATTGCCGAACTGAAGTATGTCCCTAACGCTCTTGCCTCAGGGCTTAGGTTCAACAAGACCAATGTGATAGCGCTCGTCCTGTCAGACATTACGAATCCTTTCTGGACCACGGTAGCACGGGGTGTTGAAGATGCATCAAGCGAAGAAAACTACAGCGTAATCCTATGCAACACCGACGAGGACGCCGCCAAACAAGACAAATACGTCCAACTACTCCTCCGACGGCAGGTTGACGGCTTCCTGTTAGTGCCAGCCTCCGATACGATCGACACCATCAGATTTATCCAACACCAACCAGTGTCGTTGGTCATCCTGGATCGGCAGATGTCTGGCATCCTTGCTGATATTGTTCGCGCCGATTCGGAGGGTGGTGCGTATGAGCTTACGCGTTATCTGATCGAGTTGGGGCATCGCCGTATTGCCATTCTGTCTGGCCCCGAAACCACCTCTACGAGCACTCAGCGTGTAGCGGGATACAAAAGAGCGCTGCTAGACGCCCATCTGCAAGTCGATTCAGAGTTAATAAGCTTCGGTGAGTTTTACCAGGATAGTGGTTATGAACGGACTATGAAACTCCTGGCCCTTTCGCAACGGTCCACAGCCATGTTTGCAGGTAACAACTTCATCGCCATTGGCATGATGAAGGCTCTCTACGAATCTGGCCTGCGGATACCCGAAGATATGTCAGTAGTCGGATTTGATGATCTCCCTCCCGGACTGCTTGTACGACCATTTCTCACCGTAGCTGCCCAACCCGCCTACGAGATGGGTTACCGAGCGACCAAGCTATTATTGGAGCGTATCGCCAATTCTGACAAGCCATCCTATCAGGAGATCGTGCTTCCGACTCAGCTGGTTATACGCCAGTCCTGTCGAGCTATTTAGTACCATTGGCCATACTTCAGGAATCGGATTGAGGGTTTTGCCTTTCGTCTGGCACGAGCTTTGCCGCAAAGCGTTGTGGCGCTTCACAAAATGCTTTAAATACCTCGTCGCTGGTATCCCCCGGCACTTCGCAGCCAGCACTTAACATGTAACGTGTACCTGCCGCTCTCTGGATGCAGTTTAAGGCCTGTGCCTGGCATACTTCTGGCGCAGACTGAAGCATATCAGCTACCGGATTGAGGTTGCCTTTAAAACACACTTGTGCCCCGCCGTAAACACGTCGAGCCATAGAAAAATCGACAACGTGATCGACGTTGAATAGATCGGCCTCTGTGTGCACCATATCATCTAGGATGTTCGTCGTGTTGCCACAGATATGAAGCTTTACCATTCCGCCCGCTTCATGCACCGCCGCGCATACTCGCTGCTCATAGGGTAGGGCAAACTCCCGATACATCTTCGGCGAAAGTAAGGAGGCAGCGGCGTCACCAGCCCCTATCATGGGAGTTCCGACCTCAAGTTGAGCAAGACAAAAATCAATCACAATAGGGGTCAGATACTCGAGGAGTTCGTGCGCCAGGAGAGGATCGTCGTAAAGCATCAACATGAACGCTGATACGCCGCATATGGAGCAAGCTTCAGCGAAGGGCATATCAACCCACCCTAATACCAGACAGGTATCACCCACGGCTCTAACCATTTCTTGTGTGGCGCGAACACGGTCGTTCATGCGCGTCTTAGGGTCCAATGGATCGGGGCGAGCCAGCCTATTCAGATCACCTCTACTAACCACCAGGGGAGAAGCCGCAAAGGGCGTTTGATTTTCCGGAAAAACCATGTCAGCACCGAGATCGGCAGTAATTCGAAAAGCATCGCTGCAAGCTGTAATCGCATCCACCCCGAATGTGTCCCTGATATTGATCTGGGCCTCGGCCATCACATGCCCATTGGTGGCAAATTCTCGATACGATACCCCTAACCGTTTCTGCGCAAAGAACATCAGAAGAGGGAAAACCGGCACCCGATCTACTGGTTCGCCGGAGAGTGCCGCCAGACAGCGCTGTTTACTGTTCATCCATGTTCCCTTTCGGATAGGGGCAAGACAGTATCCAGAGACCTTTTACCCTTTTACAGCACCGATCAGAATACCCCGGGCAATGAACCGCTCCAGGATAATGGATAGAAGGACGACGGGTGCGATCATCACCAGCACCAGCACTGAGATATTCCACCACTGGGGACCACGTGTTGCATTTTGACCAACAATCAGCATGGGCAGCGTCTGGGTATCTGCGCCGGAAAGGAACAGCCCTAACGTATATTCATTCCAGGCGAAGATCAACACGATCAGGAATGTCGCCACGAGGCCGGGCGCAGAGAGAGGTAAAACAATCTTATACAGGGCCTGATAACGGGAAGCTCCGTCGATAAAGGCGCTCTCCTCCAACTCAAGCGGAATATTTTTGAAGTAGTCGCGCATGAACCAGATGACGAGGGGCAGGTTGGCGGCAGTGTATGTCACAATGAGTGCAGTGTACGTGTTGAGCAGCTGGAATTTCTGGAACAGGATGTAAATCGGGACAAGGACTGCCACAGGCGGCAGCATCCGCTGGGAGATCAGCCAAAACGCGATGTCATCATTGGACATTGAGCCCTTGAAGCGGCGGCCAATGGTCAACGCGACCAAAATAAAAATACCAGATGCAGCGGCCACGCTACCTGCCAGGGTATGTCCAGCCGGACAGTGGCGATAATTGCGAGGGCCGTGCACAGCGCAAATGTCAGAATAAGTCCTGGCTTCGGGTGATAATTGAAGCGAGTGAGGGCATAGGATGCACCCGCGCCCAGCAAGAGTGCGAGCAATGAGCTAATAAACCCGACGATAATCGTGTTCCTGTATGGGCGTGTAACCAGGTCGCCACTATCGACAAACATTTCTTTCCAGGCATGGGTCGAAGGTTGGAAGTCCACACCCATGACGTACTTGGGGCCGGTGTTTACATCGATGGGCAGCTTGAAGGCTGTCACGATAAGCCAGTAAATAGGGAACAAGACCAGAAACGTCCAAAATATCAGCAGGATATAGGACGTGATCATAATCACCGGCGACGGCTTAAAGGGGCTTGACGAGCTAAAAAGACGCTTCATGGGCTTATACCGACTCCAACAAGTGTTGACGGATGAAATTTACAAAGACCAGCGCCACGAACGTGACAACAAACAACAGGCAATACGCGAGCGCGGATGACGTACCCAGGTCAATCCCACGCCACAGATTATAAATGTGCAGCGTTACCGTCTCCGTCGCTATGCCCGGGCCGCCGCCGGTGAGCGCGTTAGGCATGTCGATCATCTTGAAGGCTTCGATAATGCGAACCAGAATCAGGGTGGTGCTGACTGGGATGATCTGGGGCAGGATAATGTATCGGAACAATTGTGTACGATTGGCTCCATCCACCAGCGCTGCTTCGACGATCTCGGGGGAAGCCCTTCCAGAGCTGCCAGCAGAATGACGAAGATAAACGGAGTCCATTGCCAGGTGTCGCCGATAATGACGGCCAGGCGCGCATAAGTCGGGTTATTCGACCCACGAGAAATTGTATAAGCCTGCCGCTTCCCACAGTGGTGCGATTGGGCCGATCAGAGTATCGGTGAGCATACGGAACAAAAAACCGATCCCGACGGGCGTCATCATCATTGGCAGCAAGAACACGACCCGAAAAAAACGCTTGCCGGGAAGGTTCTGAGTAACCAGCAGCGCGAGGAATAATCCCAATATATATTGGGCCGCCACCCCGCCGAAAACAAAAATCAGCGTCACTTCCAGCGTGCCAGGGAGGCCTCTTCCGCTAGCTGTTTGAAGCACCAGCCACAGGAGTTCTACCAGCGATGATGATCGTGAGCACCCGCATGACAAAACCAAACAGCCGCTGGCGCGGGCCAGTGAAATAAGCCGCCACCCCAGCAACAGCAAGAAGCAGCATTACTGCCAGCGGGACAGAGAGACCCGTTGTAATGTCCAGCCACAGGAGCCTGCCCGCGATGATGATGGTAATGGCCCGCAGGGCAAAAACAAGCTTCTGCCGGTGTGAGCCAGTGAGATAGCGGAACAGCCAATAAATGTCACGGCGAGAAAAATAAAAAGGACGATCCAGGCCGAGAGTCGTGGGGTCGTCAACTCTTCCCAAAAACCGTCGTTGCCCACTCCCCTCCAGCAATTTTTTGTAATTTTTCGTGCCGATATAGGTGACTTCAAACCCTCCCTTTACAAATTTAATTCGTGACAAGGAGGTGTAGATAGAAAGTAACAGAGGAAAAACGGACAATAACAGCACTATCAGGATGGCGGGTAGCAGCAAGACATATCGTGAGCGATCATTTAAATGGGCAGGACGTTCTTCCATATTCTATACTCGCAGTGGTTTGGTTCAGTATAGCAGAAAAAAATCTCGGAGGCACACCGCCTCCGAGATGTAAACGACGTCAGATCATCTCTACTTCTCAATACCTAGCGAGGCCACATAGGCGGCGAGCTGGTCCTCGCGCCCGAGTTCGTCAGTAATCTCTTCCCACTGATCGCTGATTTCTTGAGCAGCCTCTTCAGCGGTGTACTCCCCGGCCAGGAACTGGCTCAAGATAGGATCGGTCACCACTTGCTGGTAACGCTGGTTCTGTGGGACCCGCAGGTCAAGCACCATATTCGGATTGTTCAGGCTGGCTTCGATAGCGCCCAGATAGTCAGTCGCAGCCTTTTCACTGAAGCCTGCAGCGAGCCATGCTGTCAGGTCCTGGAACTGCGAGAGGCGGTAGGGGTTGAAACCGGTCTTGCCAAGCGTCACATCCGCATTCGACTGGGCAGGCTGGGATACGTAGGAGAAGAAGGCGTAAGCCGCATCCTTTTTCTCCTGGGAAATGCCCGAACTGACGCCACCGGACCAGCCGCCAAATGACGCAACAGGAGCGTGATTCACGCCATCAACGGCGTATGGACAGAGTTCGGCAGTGCAAGGCACCAGCTTGCCTGTCTCGCGGTCGATAACCTCCGTCGAGCCGGGCGTGATCACCGCGCCGACCTTATCCTGAACAACCGACTGTTCGGGATCAACCGCCAGCGACCCGATATCACCCCAGTCCAGGCTTAGCGCACAGCGTCCTGCGACGAAGAGCGTGCGCGTGCCGCCCACATCCAGGGTTTCTTCATCTGGCGGGCCGTACTTACCAGTTTCCTTGTAGATCTCCAATGCGCGGATGAAACCCTCATTATTGACCAACGGCTTAAATGTAGTGGTGTCGAAGAACGCACCCTGCGCGGTGCCCAGACTTTGGATGAAAGGACTGGCAAACGAGGGGAACCACTGCCACGCCTGAGCGCTGCGCCGCTTGGAGATGCAGGAACCATAGTCACCTTCGCCGTCACCATTCATATCCTGGCCGTTGACAGCGGCCGCTACTGCCAGATAGTCATCCCATGTCTTCGGCGGTTCTAACCCGGCAGCCTCAAGCACGTCAGTCCGGTAGTAGACCATGTGGAAGTCGCCGTCCAGTGGAATCAGGTATATTTTTCCGTTGTACATCGCGCTGAAATTGCGGAAAAACGGGGCGATATCATCCCATTGGATGGCAGAATCAGCTTCAACATAGGGGGTAAGATCTTCCAGATATTCGGCATTTGCGAAGTCGACCATCCACTGTGGGGCGAAGACAAAGGCGTCGTAACTGTAGGTGCCAGTCGCTTGGTCAGTAAGGATCTTTTGGTACAGATCGGCGAATGGCACAGTTACGACAGTTACATCTGCACCAGTGAGGTCCTTGAATTCTGGAGCGTGCCGCTGGAGTGGCTCAGCAACCTGCGGACCATCGAAGGTCAAAACGGTGATCTCGACGCCTTCAAATGGTTTGTCCTGGGAATGCGAAACCCCAGTAGTACTGAGAGAAATGGCCATCAAGACGACAACGAGCAAGAGGGTCGTAACCTTTTTCATGTCACATCTCCATTAGTAAGAAGAAGTACAATAAGGTATCCGTACCACACACGATCCAGTATATATCGAATATGCTGCACATTTCAAGCGATAGGCATCCTGAATTGGGTCTGTTCGAGTTTAGCCAACCCACTCCGGGAAACCGTCTCCCGTCCAGATCCGTCTACCGCTGTTGTGTTTTCCTCCTTTCCCTGTGATGCCAGGCTTTTATTCTGCACAATCACGCGGATACCAGAATCAGGTTTGCATACTGGATAGTGTCTGCCGTGCGAATAAGCCCAATCGCATAAGGGATGCGCTTCTTAAATTCGTCATGCGGTTCGTAGATCACCGGTATCCCATCGAAGGCATCGCTGAACTCCTGCTGGCTGCTCAGGCTGTTATGGTCGAGAAATTCCTGCGCCATATAGATCTGACCCACGACAAAATTCGATCGGATCGCCAGGTACACTTGCAGCACAGTCGGAATATCATCCACCAGTGAAATATCAACTGTTTCGATCATCGGCCAAAATGGGAAGCCGCGATCGGCGATGACCAGGGTGTTTGTATGTCTGACCCGACAGAGTAGAGAGTTGATGTCCGGGTTTAAAATCCCTGATTTGAGCATTCGTTTTACCCCAGGAAGCCCCATCATTTTATATTTGAGACAGACCATGCTCACCTTAGAGCCAATCGTCCCAGCCGTTCTGTTCCAGGCGCTGTACGATAGTGCGCACGTCTTGCGCCTGCTTTTTTGAACAAACCAGTACCACGTCGTCCATAGATACTACCACCATTTGCTCAACCCCGATCGTGACAACAAGCCTCTTTGTCCCCTGGTTCATGATCAATGTGTCGCGCGTATCGATACCCAGGTGTGGGCCAACAACAGTATTCTTGTCCTCGTCAGCCCCCAACACGTCCACCAGGCTGATCCAACTTCCTATATCCGACCAACCTATATCTGCCGGGATGACAACCGAATCCTGCGCCCCTTGCATCACTCCATAATCAATCGTCTGCTTGGTAACCTGGGACCAAACGCGGCTCAGTTCAGATCCACTGTTCGGTGTACCCAGCACGGCTTCCACCTCCATCAACCGGGCATAAAGCTCCGGCATCTGGTGCTGAATCTCGGCCAGGATGCGCTCAGCGCGCCAAATGAACATGCCGCTGTTCCAGGAGTAATCCCGGTTTTCTACCATCGTACTCGCCAATTCTGAATTGGGTTTCTCAATGAACCGCTCCACGCGGAAGACTGGGAAGTCGCCGTCTATCGTCACAAGTTTTCCTTGTTTGATATACCCATAACCCGTTGACGGATACGAGGGCCTGATGCCCAGGGTAACCAGATGCCCCTGCTCTGCCACGCGCGCCGCTGCTGACAGGATTTGACGGAAGCGGTCTGCCTCAGCAATAAAATGATCGGCGGTCAGCACCGCCATGATCGCGTCTGGGTCCCGCCGATGGAGGTAGATCGCACCTAATCCGATGGCCGGTGCAGTACCACGCCCCTCTGATTCAACGACGAAATTCTCAAGAGGTAGCTGTGGCGCTTGAGCGGCCAGCATGGCGACATATTCGGTCCGTGTAACGACAAAAATCTGTTCAGGCTGAAACACGGGAGCGAGCCGCTCTACGGCGTGCGCAAACAGCGTACGCTCTCCATCTACGCTGAGTGTCTGTTTAGGATGGTCACGGCGGCTGAGGGGCCACAACCGTGTGCCACTTCCTCCAGCCATAATTAACGCGTGATACATGTCGTTCCCTCGCTATGAGTTTGGGTTACGCAACACCCGTGACATCAGAATCCGCGCAACGCCGTGCTCTCTCTTCTGGGAAGACCATCTTTGGGATTTCGTTTCAGTATGACGTACTCAAGACCGTATTCTTTACAAAACTTCTGCTTTTCGGGTCTGTCACCATCCTCGTTAACAACATATATGCTAGGCTGAATCCGGGCGATCTCCGGCGCGGCGTCCATCCAGCCGTGTCCCGAAGTCAAAAGTGCTTGGGCGACGAAACGAATGGCCTGGACCATGTACAACCGCTCATCCTGGGGAAACATTGGATGCCCTTCGCCCTTTAATAATCGGATATTCTCGTCGTGCCCCACCGCAACGTACAGATTGCCCAGTTTGGAGGCCTCCTCAAAGAACCTTATATGACCTGAGTGAAGCCAGTCGAAACTGCCCGTGACGATCACCTTCTTGCCTAGCAGCGGCTCGGTATTCGTGTGCTGAGGGCCAGGATAGCCTTGCAGGTCGGTCTCGCTTAAGACAATATAATCCAGGTTGTGATTTTTACAGTACGCTCGCTTTTGCGGGCTGTCACCCGCTTCGTCCACTACCCATATGTCTGGCTGAATCTCCGCAAGATGGGGGATAACATCTCTCCCAACCGGAGAGGACACTAATGATACCTGGGTGACGTAGCGGATAGATTGCAGGATGTAAAATCTTTCGTCCTGAGGGAATCGCGGGAGTGTGCCGTCCAAGGTTCGCACAACCCCATCGGACCACAAAAGCACATGCACATTCCCCAACCGTGATGCTTCCTCCAGGAACCGGATATGTCGCGATCTCAGATCGTCGAAACTGCCGGTTACGACGACTTTCGACATGGCTCGCTCTCTGATATCCTCACCTTGATGTGGAAGGCACCTGGCACCGGTTCTTCGGATACCACGTAGATGTACCCGCCGCCGCATCCGGAGTACATAGCTCCGGCATAGTGAGACTGATAGTGGCTTAGAATTGCCTCTAAGTTAAGGGTGATCGTCGGATGAGCCACCGTGTGAGGCAAAATAACTTGCCAACACTGCATACATTCATTCATCGAAGCGCCCAGGGCTGCAAGATTCTTGGTGATAATAGCGTTATAACAATCCTTTCCCGACCGACCCAACCGGCTGATCCACTCAGGGTCCAGATTTTTTTCGCCAAGTGGGTTATAACCTCGAGGACGTTGAGCGATAGGCACCAGATAAATGACTTCTTCAAGCCAGTGAGCGATGTCGGCATCATTGTTGGACTCAATATAGACCGGGAAAACCCCTCCTTCGTGCCTGAAGTCAAAGTCAAGGCGGCTGATCCCTGGATAAATGATCCCGATCATGTCCTGCGCCCCGGATGGTTCTGGACGTCCCTGGTTCTCCGCAGCATATAGCTCTCGCACGAGTTCTTCCGGATCACGGTCAGGCAAAGTATCGTTCCAGAGTTTCATGGCCACATTGCGAGTGCTGGTCCCCATACCGCTAAGATCCATGAAACGGCAAATGGGTTCCAATGCGACCACCACCATCGATCCTGGCGGACATGGGTTATGCTGCGAAACAAACGGCTGGTCAATCCATCCCCCCGCAAAAGCCATACGATAAGGAATCTGGCCAATGATATCTGTTATGGGTGAGGATGTGCTCATAAAATCAGCTCACGGTCTGTTTTCCAGCCTTGCGATCTTCATACTGCTGCTTGATCCAGGAGTAGGTTTTTTCCATACCTTTGCGCAGCGGCGTGTCTGGTTCCCAGTTCAGGACTTGTTTGATAAACGTGTTATCGCTGTTACGCCCCGCGACGCCGCGAGGCGCCGTTGGGTCGTAATGGCGTTCGAGCTTTACCCCAGCAATATCTTCAATCAAGCTCACCAGATCATTGATTGAAACGAGTTCCGCCGAGCCGAGATTGATCGGCGTGGCGATCAGCTCGTCGCAGTGCATAATCCGATCAACCCCCTTGACGCAGTCGTCAATATACATGAAACTGCGCGTCTGATTACCGTCGCCCCAGATAGTAATCTCAAGATTTCGCGGTATCCTGAGCTTCGATCACCTTGCGGCTAAGCGCTGCCGGAGCCTTCTCACGCCCGCCATCCCATGTGCCCAAAGGACCATATACGTTGTGGAAACGTGCCATAAACGTTTTCAGATTGCGTTCGGCCCAGTATTCCTGGCAGAACATCTCTGACATAAGCTTCTCCCAGCCATAGCCTCGTTCGGCCATCGCCGGATATGCATCAGATTCCTTGAGCGCTCTGACGTTCGGATCCTGCTGCAGATCGGTGTTATATGCACATGCCGACGACGAGAAGAAATAGCGCTCGGCACCCGCTTGATAGGCGGCTTCGATCATATGAGTGTTGATCAAGATGCTGCGGAGGCACTCAACACGGAACCGCTCAATGAACCCCATGCCTCCCATGTCAGCGGCAAGATTGTATACTTCCACCGCACCTTCACACGCACGCGTACAGTTGTCACGATAGCTCAGATCCAGGGAAAGGGATTCCACACCCGGCACACGCTGGTACCAATGAGTTAAAGGCTTTTTATCGATGGCGCGAATATGGGTAAATCCCTGATCGTGAAAATAGCGAACCAGCGCACCAGCAATGAAGCCACCAGCGCCGGTAACGACGATCAGATCATCTTTGCGCCGCGTGGTTGCCGCAGTTGCGATACTCATAGCTCACTCCTCGAATTAAAACTTCAGAAGCATACGAAAGTTGATATTGGTCATACTCAGCTACTTTTCCAGATGAATAAGCTCAACGTAATGTTTCTTGGTTGTAACATATCGAACGCTTAGTCGGGAGCACGAAAACAAGGAACAGCACAAAGTATAGGGTACCGGTACCATGATACGCATACCATTATAGTTTAATACTGAAAAAAATGTCAATGGGACTGCAAATTAGAATAATACGTCTAATGTGAATTCAACTTGCACAAAAACGGAGTGTTCTTCAAGATGATAGTTAGCGAAACGTCATCGAGAGAAGGCACTCCGATGCAGATAAGTATACGTCTAATGTGAATTCGATAGGACTTGAAAAGCCTGAACATCGATCGCCAAAAAGCGGCGGAGCAGGATATTCAAGACCAAAGTCGTGACTTTAACAATGACACGAATGGATAAGCCATGAATTGTTTTGGCAAGCAAGCGCTCCAAGTTCCGTCCCGTATTCTGAAGACGGTGAAACACGCCTTCAATCCGTTCGCGGACATGGCGCAACACTTGGTCAAACTTAGACGGGTTCTGGTCGGTTTGGTTGGCGCGTTTGACGGTCCAAATCCAGTTGCGAGTCGCGGTCCGAACTTCGGCTTGCCACGCCTGACCCAGAAACCCTTTGTCGCCAAAGATGTCACAATTCTGAACCCGCTGCAACAGCACGTCGGCGGCATCGCGTTCTTCCCAATTGGCGGGAACCAAGTCGTAGAGCAAGGGAATTCCATCCAGCGTTGTCAACATGACCAGTTTATAGACGAAGTGACGCTCCCCACAGCTCAAGCTGGGGGCTTCTGGCGCACGCTTGACCTTACTTTCACCCGAAGGCTGAGCAGAGGGTCTACGTTAGGCGACAAGGGTGCGTCCCACCCCAAAAGTGGGTTGCTCTAGTGGGAGCGGGCTTTGAAGCGCAACGTCTCCCAGAGCGACACCTGCAGTCTCTACAGATTTTACGCACGGAGAGAGTCGTCCGCGCAACCGCCTATCTATACGATTAGAAAGGTGCGTAGGAGGAATTATAGGATGCCTGCGGCCAGAAAGCCAGTGATTACGCCTTCTATCCCCCTGCCTTCAGGCAGGGGCTTTACGGCGCTTTTCCGGTGATGCAGTTGACGCGTCGCACAATAACCATAGGCCGCACTACCAGCAAAATCGCTGCGCTTTTTACTGCGGGTATAGTACGGAAGAGAAAATCCGGATTGTGATTGAGGGACCGCGAGGCGAACGGAGCATCGCTGAGCTATGCCGACGAGAGGGCATAGCCGAGAGTTTATACTACAGCTGGATCAAGAAGTTCATGAAAGCCGGCAAAGCACGTCTTCTGGCTGGGAATACGAAACGCCAAGCCAGCAGCAGCGAAGGGGACGACCTGCGCCAGGAGAACGAGCAATGCGATCTTCCTGTTCGGTAATGCCGAAATCGGCCAGCCCCAACAACATGGCCCGAACGACAGCCGGATAGGTGTCGAACAGAGTGCCATCGAAGTCCCAAATCAGATGGTGAAATAACACGTTGCAGCTCCTCTATGGATACGCCGCAGTCAAGCATAAACCGAATTCGTCCCCCGTACAACGCAAGACTGTCACAAAGTCCGAACACGTGTTATGCTGCCTGTTAAACCTTCAAACTGTATTTTCGAGAAGCGAGGAGTATGCCACGTATGAATCAAGCCTATACCCTCTCCCACACGGACGCCGCCCGGATCATCACAACCATCCAACAAGCCCTGGAACGCAATGGACAGGGAGCAGCCGTCGCCGTCGTCGATGCTCATGGTGAATTGATGGCGTTCCTGCGTACCGACGGCTGCAAACTGCCATCGATCCAGATTGCCCTCAACAAAGCTTTCACGGCAGCGCGTGAACGCCGTCAGACGTATGCGGTTGGAACTGCCTCGCGAGAAACCCCTTTCCCGATGACGAATTTTGGCGATCTGCGTTATACCGCCTGGGGTGGCGGCATCCCCATCCTCTATCATGGGGAAGTCATTGGCGCGGTCGGGGTCAGCGGCCTCACGGAAGAGGAGGACATGGTCCTGGCTCAGTTGGGGGTAGATTTGTTTAGAGAATAGATTGAAGGTTGGAAAATTCAGTCCAGGCAGGAAAACACGTCAGGCACCGAGGAGTCAAGGCGTATCCCGTCCCAACAGCCGATCTATCACCCAACTAGTGCGCGCGCCGGTCACCTCGGAGCTCGGGCAGCGTCCCACCCCATTCAGAGTCTATCACCAAGTGGATCAACGGCTGTTGGACTTGCGGCGGGCGAGCGACGTGGAATTCCTGAACGCCGTCCGACGCGGCTGGGCAAACAGGCGAGTGTCCGAATGTTGAAAAAACGACTTTGCCCGGCGTTCCAGCGATTTCCACCTGATCGATCTCCTCAGCAGCCGTGAAACACCACGTCCCGACTCCCTGCACACCCGACTCAAAAACGGAGCTCCCGCTCACGATGTCCTCGGCAGGATATTGCCGTCCCTGGTTGGCGGCGTAGCCCTGCGCCTGCCGAATCGGTCCCTGCACAAAGTCCAAAAATCGAGGGTGTGAGCGGCCAGATCGACAAACAGACCGCCCTCAGAGATGGCTGGAATGCAGCGCCTCAATCATCAACCATAGTTCAAAATCCTCGCATATAGCGATGGTGAAATCGTAGTCTGGGTTGAAACCTTCAGGTCATGCTTGAACTCATGACTACCAACCATGACCTTTGGCACATTCAGTCGGCTGAGCAACCTGCTATCCTGATGTTAAAAACGTTCAGGTGGTAATTTTCAGTGTAGCCCATTAGATTCAAGAGAAGGGAAGCAAGCAGAGCGATGGGCTGACGATGATCCACTCCAAACGGTTAATCAGTCCGATGGGGCAAATCATTTTCCTGACGATGATTTTGCCATCGTTCTTGACGACAAACACACTGCAAGAGGCGCGACCAGCGAAACAATACGTCCTGATCGCGCTCGTACTGCTCTATATGGTGCTGACGACAGTGGGCTGGGTCCGGACCGTGAACAGCCACTCGTCGCGCCGGGTGCAGACCTACTTTGTGCTGGCTGTGGGTCTGGTGACGATTATCAACCTGGTAGTCGCCTCGATCTCGAATGAGGGTACTAATAATGGGCTGATGGTCCTGGTGCCTGCTTTACAGGCTGCAATACTCACTCCCCGGACGCGCTGGTTTCTGGGTTTGCTTGCCCTACTTGGGTTTGCGGCGGCCAATATGATATTTGGGTCGTTTGAGCTGGCGCTGGCACACACATTCCCACTGAGCTTTGGGGCCGTGGGGTTTAGTTTCGTAGGAAGTGTCATCGTGGGTGAGGAAAAGGCACGGCAGGAGGCAGATCGCCTGGCGAAGGAGCTGGATCAAACCAATAAGAAGCTCATTGAATATGCGGATGAGATCGACTCACTGTCGACCGCACGGGAACGCAACCGCTTAGCACGTGAAATTCACGATAATCTTGGACATTACCTGACCGCGATCAACATGCAGACACAAGCCGCTCTGGCTGTTCTGGACGCCGACCGGGATCGAGCAGTCGATGCCCTGCAAAAGGTGCAGGCCCTGACCAAAGAAGGACTGGGCGAGATTCGCCGTTCAATCGCCGCGATGCAGCCGTCAAACCTGGCGGATCGCTCACTCTATGAGGCCCTGCTTGTGCTGGTGGAAGAAAGCCGCGCGGCGGGCTTGCCCGTGGACTTCCATCTTGAGGCGGATATGCGTCCCTGCTCTGCCCAGATCGAAATGGCCCTTTACCGCACGGCCCAGGAAGGCTTGACCAACATTCGCAAACATGCTCAGGCTACACAGGCGACGTTGAAGTTGAACTACGCCTATGAAAACCTCGTAGTCCTCACGTTACGGGACAATGGGGTGGGTAGCGAAAAACAGGCTGATGGCTTTGGTTTGGTCGGCATCCGCGAACGCGTGAATTTGCTCAACGGTTCATTCAAGATTCGTACCGCGCCGAACCAAGGTTTTGTACTGGAAGTGGTGATACCAACATGAGCCGGATTCGTGTGCTGCTGGTCGACGATCAAGTCCTTTTCCGCGAAGGACTCCATACTCTGCTATCCGTCCAGCCGGAAATTGACGTGGTTGGCGAAGCCAGCAACGGTGAGGAAGCGCTGGCGTTAGCCGTCCGGTTACAGCCCAATGTGGTGCTTATGGACGTTCAAATGCCAGTCCTGGATGGTGTGGCTACTACCCGCCAGCTCAAGCGTAGGCTGCCGAATTGCCATGTCATCATGTTGACGACCTTTGATGATGATGAATACGTCTTCGAGGGGTTGCGGGCAGGTGCATTGGGGTACGTGCTCAAGGATACCTCATCTGAAAATCTACTGAATGCTATTCGGGCCGCAGCGCGTGGCAAATCGTTCTTGCAACCATCGGTTGCAGCTAAGGTCGTGAGCGAATTCGCACGGCTGTCGGATTCCGCGCCAGCTTCACCAACCACTGACGAGCCCCTCACGGCCCGCGAGCGCGATATTTTGCGCTTGATGGTTAACGGTTTGAGCAACCGGGAAATTGCGGAAGAGCTGGTGATTACCGAGGGAACCGTCAAAAACCACGTGACCAATATTCTGTCCAAATTGGGCGTACAATCGCGCACCCAAGCCGCGCTCAAAGCGAAACAATCCCGGCTCATCTGATAACCCATACGGATACATGCTTTTTGCCTACCTGAGTCGGTGGGCATTTTTTGTTCTTCCTCCTGTAGCATGCGGGTCATATTTCCATCTATGACGGTCATAGCCAGAAGCATGACCTATCGTCATGACCTCCGGCACTCTTCCTTTCCGACGGGCAATGCTAATCTGGTTTCATACACAGGTGAGAGGGATTGTGCTATGAACAACACATTTGTTATCCGTACGGATGGCCTGAGTAAATCCTACAATGGAACGACGGTGCTCGATGCACTGGACCTGCAGGTTCCTGAGAAGTCAATCTTTGCCTTTCTCGGACCCAATGGCGCAGGCAAAACCACGACGATCAAACTCCTGTTAGGGTTGATCCGTCCCACACGCGGAACAGCCACGATCTTTGGTCGCGATGTCGCCCAGGACAGCGTCACGATCCGGGCCAATGTCGGCTATCTCCCGCAAGATCCGCGCTTCTATGAACACATGACGGCCCGCGAGACTCTGCAATACACGGCCCGGTTTTTCTTTAGAGGCCCACAGGCGGCCCTGGACCGACGCGTTGAGGAAATGATTGATCTGGTGAGCTTGACGGGCAAAGCGGATCGCCCAATCAAAGGGTTTTCGGGGGGCGAACGCCAGCGTCTGGGAATCGCCCAGGCCGAAGTGAATTACCCGGACCTGCTGATCCTTGACGAGCCTGCCGCCAGCCTGGACCCCCAAGGACGGCGCGACGTGCTTGAGGTTATGACCCGCTTGCGCAAACACACGACAGTGTTCTATTGCACCCACATCCTGAGCGATGTGCAGCGCATCAGCGATCATGTCGCCATCCTCAACCACGGGAAACTAGTCAGGCAGGCCCCCATCGCAGAACTGCTCGCAGGGACGGGCGAGTCCGTCTATGTGGTGACGCTGAAGGGGGATGTAGAGAACGCATTTCTACGCACCCACGAACAGCCTTGGGTCTCGGGTATTGAAGCCAGCCGTAATGGAGACCAGACGATCTGGCATGTGGGCGTCACGGATGTGGCAGTGGCAGAAGATCGTTTATTGAGCCTGATCCTGACGAGTGGTGGCGTATCTGTCTCTGATTTTGGACGCAAAGAACCTGATCTGGAAGAAGTCTTTCTGAACATCGTGGAAGGGAGTCAAGCATGAGTACGAACCAGATATTTCAACAGGTTGATGAGCAAGGCTGGCGGCGCGGTTTAGACAATCTGCTGCGGGGCGAATTCTCAGTGTGGTTCCGCTCGCGCAAATGGTGGATTCACAGCCTGCTATGGCTGCTGACGATCAACCTCATCCTGTTCTTCACGACGCTGGACCCGGATGCAGGAGCGCCAGCCAGTGGCGGAATTCCTGACACCATCGAGCTTTACGGTATTTTTGGCGGCATGTTTGTCATGATAGGCGTGTTGGTGATCTTGCAGGGAGCCATTGTCGGGGAAAAGAAGTCCGGCACTGCGGCTTGGATTCTGTCCAAGCCGGTCTCGCGGACCGCCTTTGTGGTCGCTAAGGCGGTGGGGAACTCGCTGGGGGTGTTGATCACAGCCGTGCTGTTACCGGAAATCGTCGCCTATCTGGAGTTTGGCTTGATGACCGACCTGGGCTGGATATCACCGTTGTACTTCCTGCTGGGGCTGGTCGCATTGGGACTTCATGCGCTCTTCTGGATCACCTTCACTATCATGCTTGGCAGTTTCTTCAACTCGTGGAGTCCTGTGATTGGCATACCGTTAGCCCTGGCTTTCGGACAACAGATGCTGATTGGCCTGATCCCACCCTTACGTTATGTTTCGCCCTGGGGCCTGGCCGCCCCGATTGGAGACGACAAGCCAGCCCTGGCGGCATCGTTTTTGAATAGCAGCGCGCCCTTCTCGTGGGTTCCCCTGTTAGCCGCCCTGCTCTTTTGCGGCCTGTTTATTGGCATCGCTATCTGGCGCTTCAACCGCCAGGAATTCTGACCAATCGTGTTGAGCAATTTCGAGCAATTGGGTGTGTTCCAAAGAGTACTGGCTTATCGACATGAACACAGATACGAGGAGATGAGAACATGTCCCAGAATGGAAATCCGAAGAACAGTTTGATCGTAGGTGTTGTGGCTGCCCTGTTGGTCATCGCGCTCCTTACCAGCAGTCTGATTAGTAGTATGGCTGGCTGGGTATGGATTGTCGCGCTGACTGTGTCAGCAGGGCTTCTCGGTTGGACCTATTCGTTAAATCAGGAAAACTGGGCTGCGCTAGGCGCATATGCAGCGGGCGCAACCGCCTTGTTCATCTTCCTGGTCGATAAGGTCGGTCTTTCCGGCGTGATCGTCCCAATGATGGCGTTGCTGGCCGTTGCGGCACCGTTTTTTGTGTGGTGGCGCATGGATCGTGGACAGATGCTCGCGCTCGCCGTCGCCTATATACTGGTCGCCAGCGTACCGATCCTGCTCATCCAGGCTGCAACTGACTATGAAGAAGTGCTGATCACGCTCTATGTGCTGCTGGCAATCGGGGTTGGGCTTGTCGCGGGCTACCGGATGAACCGCAGCCCGGTGCAGCGGTAACTGCCGGGGGAATATCTGTACCTCAGAGACTTAAATCCTTGTCTTTGGGGTACAGGTCCTCAGCGACTCTCGAATGAGCGTAATGCTATACACATGCGGCTAGGGCACTGCATGATAGATTTTCTCCGCAGCGGAACTAGAGGTGATTTACACGCAACCATAAAACGTGATTTGGTGCAAGATGTATCGCTATCTTATTCCAGTATGGATGGGCAAAGAAAACAAAGTCATCGTAGGAAGGGAGAAGCGTCAATGACCCCTAGCTAAAGCAAGGGGCTTGTCCCTGGCGCTACCGGGCAAGTCCGGTATCCGAGACGTCTGGCGGATTGACGACCGCCCATCGACCGAAGTCGATACAAAAGTCCAAGCCGCAGCTTGACGGTGAAGATTTTACGCAGCGAACGATTACTCACTGCAACCTGCTCTCTTCAGTTGGTAAGGTGCGACAACCGTTTCCTCTGCCGGAGCAGAGTGCCTTGACCTTGTGAACCATTATAGCATCCTTGAAAGGAGAAGTCTCACCTTCCTCCCCACGCCTGAAGGCGGGGGTGTCCGGTGAGTGTTTCTGGTAATCTTCATCCACTGTAGCCTCGCCAAGACGGGAATTGGCGGGGCTACAGCAAAGTTCGCCTCCGATTGGACTGCTTCTATTTAGAGTATATTTTCCGGATGTCACTGATACCGTACACAAGTGGGATGTTCACATATGTTCCCAAGTCTTCATCGGTAACATTCCTTCCCACGCAGCAAACTCGTGCGAAGGAACTCAAACGCCAGCATATAGATGCTTGGCTGATCTGTGACCGATTGAAGATGGAGCAGAGTGGCTGAAAAGCCTGGAGTAAAGCACTAGGGGAGCTCGACGAACGCGAGCCAGCCATTCGCTTTCTGATTCGCGACAATGGCAAGAAGTTCAGTCACGCATTCGATGCGGTATTCCGTTCGGCGGGCATCAAGGTGATTCCTACCCCTTGTCGCGCTCCGAACGCGAACGCGTATGCGGAACGCTGGATCCGTTCAGTGCGTGAAGAGTGTCGGGACAAGGTGTTGATCATCAATCAGGCGCATTTGCGCTGTGTCATGCACAAGTATCGCATTTTTCAATACAGCGTACCCGCGTCAAGGGATTGATCAGCAAATTCCTGTGCCTCCAGCAAGTCGAGCAGCGAGTGGTCCGGTGCGCTGTCGCGATGTTCTCGGTGGCATCATTCATGACTACTACGGCGACACTGCGTAGGCGAGAATCGGGGTGTCTGTGAGGTTTTTTGGCCCTAGGGGCGAATAGAGCACTCCATGCTACGCCTGTTGGGCAAAATCGCCAATTAGAATTGTGTTCTACGCTTCCACTTCTGCTTCTACGAACGGAAAACCGACCTTCTATATGTCACAGACCGTCTAGCCATGTTGTCAACTCTCTACAAGTCGCCTCTGATGATTTGGCGAGAGTTGATATTCTCTGGAGTCGTATGTCAGGTTACAATATTTCCAAGCATGAAAGATTAATCACATTTTTGACTTGTCAACATCTATCCCAACCGTGAGAAAAAAAGGCGGTTCCAGGGTGGCAGTCAGACCCGATGTTCCAAGCGCATCTATTCAAGAGACTTCTACGACACCTAAGCCACTGATCAAACTCCGGGGAGTTACGAAGCGGTTCCCCGGCGTTATCGCCAACGATAACGTAGCGCTAGATATTTACGGTGGTGAAGTTCACGCCTTATTAGGCGAGAATGGCGCGGGGAAGAGCACGCTAGTCAAAATTCTTTACGGTTTTTATCAGGCCGATTCGGGTAAGATTGCTTCAAAGACACCATAACAAGAATCCGATCTCCCCATGACGCGCGGAAGCTGCGCATTGGGATGGTGTTTCAGGACTTCACATTGATCCCCGCGATGACCGTTTTTGAAAATATCGCCCTGTTTCTCCCAGATTCACCGCCGTTCTGAACAAGAAACAAATCGCCCGCCGGATCGAGGAAGTCTCAGAGCGGTACGAATTGAGAGTTAATCCCTGGGCACCGGTTTGGCAGCTTTCGGTTGGGGAGCGACAAAAGATCGAACTGTTGAAACTGCTGTTGGCCGATACTCATACCCTCATTTTTGACGAGCCAACCAAAGTCCTGGTTCCCCACGAAGTCGAAGGATTATTTACCATCTTCACGAACTTACGTCGCGATGGTTACGCGATGGTGTTTATCACCCACAAGCTGCCGGAAGTGCTTGCCTGCGCGGACCGGATCACGGTCATGCGGCATGGACGGGTCACAGGCACACTGCCCCGCTCAGAAGCCGATGAAAACACTCTGGTCACGCTCATGTTTGGCAGCGCGCCTCCTGAACCCGTCCGGTTAAGTCACAAATCCGGCGTCCCCGACGCGATACCTCTGTTAGAGCTGCGAAAAGTAAAAACAAGAGGCCACGCGATGTCCACCAGTCTACGTGACATCAATCTCAAGATTATGCCTGGAGAAATCGTTGGCGTAGCGGGTGTATCGGGCAATGGTCAGAAGGAGCTTGGGGACATGATTCTCGGCCTCAACTTTGTGCCGGTGGGTCCAAGTACCTTTCGGGAGAAGAGGCCACTCGCTGGTCTGTAGCGCAGATGCGTGCCAGCGGGGTCGCGTTTATTCCAGAAGACCCGCTCAGCATGGCTGCCGTGCCTATGCTGACAACACAGGAGAACATGGCGCTGGGTAACACACGCCATTACGCCCTGGCTGGTGGGCTGAGGATGAACTGGCCCGACGTTCAACGTGAAATGAAACAGTCTTATGATGAACTTGATCTGCCTACTCCCTCTTATCATGTGCCAGCAAGGACGCTCTCAGGGGGCCATTTGCAGCGTCTCATCCTGGCGCGCGAACTGGCGCGCAACCCCAAGCTGATACTGGCATTCTACCCCACGCGAGGACTGGATGTACCTAGCGCTATGGCGGTGCGGCGGTTGCTGCTCGCCAGCAGCGACGCGGGAGGGGGTGTACTGTTGATCTCCGAAGACCTCGGTGAGCTTTTCTCCCTCAGTGACCGCTTGCTCGTTCTATATCAAGGACGGATCGTCGGCCAATTCCAACCGGAAGAAATCAGCATGAAAGAAATCGGCCAACTGATGACTGGAGCCAAGACACACCATGATTAGAGCGCGCAGGCTGGTCGCAAAAATCCTGAATAAAAACAGGATCATGGGAGTAGTCAGATATGTGGTCATCCTGGCCTTAGCCCTGATTGCTTTTGCCATCGTGTTATTACTGGCTGGCAAAGACCCCTGGCAGGCTTACGAGGATGTGTTCACTTTTACTCTCAACAATTCCTATGGCCGTTCGGAAGTAGTCGCCCGGATGATCCCTCTGCTGCTCACCGCCGTCGCCGTCGCCCTACCTGCCCGACTTGGCCTGATTAATGTCGGCGGCGAAGGACAGTTTTACATGGGCGCATGGCTGGCGACGTGGGGTGCGCTCACGTTCACCACGTTACCCCAAAACGCGCTGTTACCGCTCATGGTCGTGTTGGGTCTGATCGGCGGGGGGGTGTGGGCTGCGATCCCGGCCATTATGCGAGCCAAAGGTTGGTTAACGAAACCATCTCTACCCTGCTGCTGAATTACGTCGCACCCCTAATCGTCAATTATTTCATTTTTGGCGCGTGGCGGGCCGCAGACAGCAAATCGTATCCGCAGACTTCTCGCTTTGGTGAGGCTGCCCGGCTGCCCACCTTGGAACTACGCATATTCATCTGGGGTTGGTCTTTGGTCTGGTTGCTATCGGGTTGTATTGGTTTCTCATGACCCGCACGCGCTGGGGACTTGAGATGC
>CAVWCQ010000004.1:0-209333 GCA_963753545.1 uncultured Chloroflexia bacterium | reverse complement strand
AGGGACTCTTTTCAGCCTCTTTAGCAGGCTTACAGGTTTCTCTGCTAGCCCCAGTGACGTGAACCGCACGACGCTTTTTACTGAGGGGGAAATAAATTCGCTAAAACATCGACAATTGGCTGCTGGACGCAGGCGGGAGATCGTCTTCGTCCTCGTCGTCAAGCAGATCGGTGGGGGGTTCCTCAGAGGCGGGCGGCGCGACTGGCGCAGGCGGCGCGATCTGCTCGATCAGTTCGTCGGCGGGCAAGTCGATTTCATCGATTTCTGCTTCGGCAGAGGGCGTGAGGCTGGGATCGTAGCCCAGCGCCTGCCGCTGCAAGTCCAGCAGTTCGTCTTCGCCCATACCTGTTTGCATCAGCACCTGGCGCAAGGTCTGTTCGGTGAGCGTATCCTGTGCGCGAATGACATACCGATAATGCGCGCGCAGGCAGTCCCGCCATTCTTCGGAAAAAATGCTGCGATATTCGCCCATAATGGCCCCGCTATTATTTAAGCGTCAATTCAGAGAGCGCGGCTTAGCTGCGCCCGCCGCACACAAAGCAGCGCCCCTACACACAGATTCTAGTCGGTTTGCGATGGGATATCCAGCCACGGATTGTACAGAGTTTGGTCTAATTTGGTGCTATTCCGGCGATTCTTCGAGAGTAGCCCAGTCGGGGCAATCCCCTTCGATGCGCAGCATGTTTTCACGCAGCAGCCGCTGGACCGTGCTGCGCGGCAAATGGGCCATTGTCTCCTGCGATCCGTAGCGTGTGTAAATCATGGCATTGGGCGTCCATTTGACGAACTGTACTTCCATGCCCCCCAACCATATCCGCGTTTTGTTCTCACTCATACCAGTCCCCTAGCGCCACAGCGCACTCAAGAGTCCCCATCCCCCCACCGAACAGAACCAGCCACACAGAACTCAGTTTATAACGAAATAACAGAGCAGCGGCAGTTACGCCGATCAGTATCGTAAATATGTCTGTGAAAGCTGCTCGCGCCAGTTCCCATGTGACAGCGGCCATCAGCCCCAGCGCGGCGACGTTGACGCCGTCCAAAAAACTGCCAGCCCACTCCGATTTGCGGATGCGCGGGATGATGGGATTGCTGATCGCGACGAGACAAAAGGCGGGCAGATAGAGGCCGAAGGTGGCAATCAGCGCCCCTGGCACGCCGCCGAGGATATAGCCAGTGAAGGTGGCTGACGTAGAAAGCGGGCCGGGCGTCATTTGCCCGACGGCAATGGCATCGATCAACTGCTGTTCGGTCAGCCAGCCGTGCCGCTCCACGAGATCGGCATGCATGAAGGCGAACAGGACATAACCGGAGCCGTACATCAGCAGGCCGATCTTCAAAAAGACCAGGAATAACTGCCCCAGGCTGAAGCTCGTCCCGCCTGCTGCAACGGCGAGGATCGACAGCTTCTTTAAGCCCAGCGGCGGAAGCGTGATCACTGGGAGGATGGGCCTGCGCATGTGCCGCCAATTGCGGGCGATCATAACGATCAATCCGCCGCCGAGCAGCAGCACGACGAAATTGAACCGGGCGAAATAGAGGATCAGCGTGGCTAACCCGACAAACCCGGTCAGCCTGTCCCGGACAGCTTTTCGCCCCAAACTCCAGATCGCCAGCACGACCAGCGGAATGATCACGGGCTTGACGCCGTAGAGCAGCCATTCGGCGGCGGGCGTAGCCCCATATTTGACATAAGCCCAGGCCATCACCAGGACGATCAGCATGGCGGGCAGCAAAAAACACAAACCGCCGACGATCAGGCCGAGCAGCCCAGCGCGCACATAACCAATGTGCATCGACATTTCGCTCGAATTGGGGCCGGGGATCAGATTGGTCGCGCCCAGCAGATCGAGGAAATGTTCTTCGCTAATCCATTGGCGGCGCTTGACCAGTTCATCACGCATGATGGCGATATGCGCTGCGGGGCCGCCAAAGGCTGTGAAGCCGATCCGCAGAAAAACGGCGGCAAGCTCCAGGAGAGAGGCGCGTGTCGGACGGCGGGATGGCAGGGTTGTTTCAGTCACGGTGAAAGCCTGTGTGGCAGTGAGGAGCAAGAGCAACGGTCACAGGAAACTGGAAATGATTCCGCATTCCCTGTGACCAGCGTTCTCAGGTTGCTTTAGATTCTATACACTTTCGACGCTACTGCCCGCACCAGCATTTGTGACATAGATCTGAGGCGTGAGTCCGGTTCGGGCGGTATAGGCGGGAGGAATCGCTTGCAGGAAGGCTTCAACGGCGTCATTGGCAACGAGGGCTACCGCGCAGCCGCCGAATCCGCCGCCGGTCATGCGCGCGCCATAACAGCCTTGCTGCGCATTGGCGATATCCGAAATCACGTCGAGTTCAAAACAGCTTACTTCATAATCATCCCGCAGGCTGACATGGCTGGCGCGCAGGGCATCCCCCACTGTTTTGAGGGCGTGCCCGCGCAAAGCGATGGCAGTTGCCTGGGTGCGCTTGTTCTCCGTGACAATATGTTTTGCCCGGCGGTAGAGCACATTGCCCAATTTATCTTTGGCTGCCTCAACCTGGTCCATTGTTGTATCACGGAGGGCTGTAACGCCGAGAATCTGGGCGGCCTGTTCGCACTGTTCGCGCCGCCGCGCATACTCAGAATCGACTAACCCGCGCCGTTTGGCGGTGTCCATAATCACAATGCTCACTTCTGTTGGCATGGGGATGGGTGTGGCGATAAGGCTCCGGCAGTCGATCAGCAGGGCGTGATTCTCGACGCCCATTGCAGAGGCCATCTGGTCCATCACGCCGCATGGCATGCCGATAAATTTGTGCTCCACCTCGACGCCTGCCAGGGCTTTATCCACCTGGGAAAGCGGCGCTTCGAGCAGGGCAAGGCCGAGTTCGATCATCACAACCTCAACCGCCGCCGACGAGGACAGCCCCGCGCCCAGCGGAACATCGCCGCCGATGACCGCATCCATGCCGGGGACGGTGTAACCCTGGTCGTAGAGCCACCACAGCGCGCCGCGTGGATATTTGCTCCAGGCGGGCAGCTCGGGATTATCGAGTTCCTCGATATTGAAGCTGGCACGCTCATTAAAATCCACCGAGACAAAATTGACCTGGTTATCGATGCGCGGGCGGGCAGCGACATAAATGGCACGGTTGATGGCGGCAGGCAGGACAAAGCCGTCGTTGTAATCGGTGTGTTCCCCGATCAGATTGACACGTCCCGGCGCGCGGGCGAGCAGTTCGGGGGATTGGCCAAAACGATCCTGAAAAGTCTTTAAAACGATATCGCGGATGCTCATCTTTCACTTTGCTCGCAGATAATGGCTATCGCTCAGATCACGCAGCCGGGCGGCAGCCTGTTCAGCGGTGATATCGCGCTGCGGCGTGCCCAGCAGTTCATATCCAACCATGTGTTTTTTAACGGTCGCGCTCCGCAGCAGAGGCGGGTAAAAGTGCGCGTGCAGATGCCAGTAGGGATAGTCCGCGCCGTCGCTCGGCTTCTGGTGGAAGCCCATGCTGTAGGGGAACGACGTGTGGAACAGGTTGTCGTAACGGACCGTGACGTGATGCAGCACATCCGCCAGGGCGTCGCGTTCCTCGCCGGACAGGTCGGGGATGCTGGCAGCCGGGCGGTTACTGATCAGCATGACTTCAAACGGCCAGATTGCCCAAAACGGAACGAGGGCCGTCCATGAGTCGTTGGCGTAGATGATACGCTCGTTCTGGCGCTGTTCTTCCGCCAGATAATCAGCCAGCATGGTTGATCCGGTGGCGTTGTAATAATTGCGCTGGTTGACCAGTTCTTTCTCAACCTCACGGGGGAGGCGGCTGG
The DNA here is from genome assembly GCA_963753545.1 of uncultured Chloroflexia bacterium. Lineage (GTDB taxonomy): Bacteria > Chloroflexota > Anaerolineae > Aggregatilineales > Aggregatilineaceae > CAVWCQ01. The sequence continues at coordinate 205,528 of CAVWCQ010000004.1, read as the reverse complement.
ACGACCAGATCTGCCCATGCGGGTGCGGGTTGGAGCAGCCCATCATCGCGCCTTTGTTCTCGAAGATCTGCACGTAACTGATAAAGTCCCGCGCACTGAGATCAAGGGTCTGTTCGGCCCACAGATCAACCACCAACCGGATATCGGTGGTTTCCATCTGGGCCAGGGTCAGATCGTGGCGTGGGCTGAAGCACATGACCCGCGCAATACCCCGTTCGCCCTGGATGCGGAAAAGCGGGTGCGTCTGCGGTTCGTCCGTGGGCGTATCGGGCAGCAGCGCCGGAAAGTCGTTGTCAAAGGCGAAGGTGTGAGCGTAATTCGGATTGACTTTCCCCCCCGCGCGGGTGTTGCCGGGGCAGAGATAACAGGTCGGATCATAGGCAGGACGGTCATCAGGCGGCGAATCCTCGATCTGGCCCTGCCAGGGACGTTTGGCCCGGTGCGGTGATACCAGGATCCATTCGCCCGTAAGCGGATTATAGCGGCGGTGCGGATGTTCGCTTGGGTTTAGCATCATCTTGTCCAACACAGATCACCAGGGAAGTGCCGATAAGTGTACAAGCGGCGGGGAGATTCTGCTACTGTGTTTCGGGGTGAAAAGAAAAGAACAATTTTACCGCGGAGAGCGCAAAGAGCGCGGAGGAAAAGCAAGAGAAAGGCTGAAAAAAGAGATCACCGCAAAGGTCGCAAAGAGCGCAAAGAAAAACAAGAGAAAGGATAAAAATAGTTCACCGCGGAGAGCGCAAAGAGCGCGGAGGAAAAGCAAGAGAAAGACGAAAAAATAGATCACCGTAAAGAGCAAAGAAAAATAAGAAGAAATTGCTGCCTTGGTTGCGGAATAATATTTTTTGAACTACTTATTGAACAAAACCCTGGAAGGTGATCCATGCGCTACCCGGAAAAACATTATTGCTGGCAGTGGCATCTGCGTTCCGACCCCGAAAGACTGTGGCCGCTGGTGACGAATACCAACCGCTTTGACCGGGATTCGGGCGTTCCGCGAATGGACGATCCAGTCTTTGAGGGGGAAAGCGCCCGCGCCCGGATCAAGACGGCGATGATTGGTGTCCCGCTCGAATATATCCAGGAGCCATTTGAGTGGACGTATCCCGCCCGGTTTGGCGTGGCGCGGCGTTACGTGAAGGGTCCACTGGCGGAACTGCGCATTCTAGGCGAGTTGTTCCCTGAACCGGGCGGGGGGACTCTGCTGCAATATCACGTCTGGATTCGCGCCCGCAACCTGATCGGCCTGCTGGGGATTCCCTTTCAAACCGGGCTGATTTTTAAACGAACGTTCGGGCGCAGCTTCCGCGCCTATGACCGCCAGATCAGCGAGGGCAAAAAACCTTATCAGGCTTCTGGCCCTGTCGAGTTCGCTCCTGGGGGCGAAAAACGCGTGGCGGCGGGCCGCCAAACCCTGCTGGATGAGGGCGCTGATCCCGACTTGCTGAATGACTTAGTGAGCCTGATCAAGCAGGGGGATGCGCTCGCCCTGGCCCATATGCGGCCCTACCAGTTGGCCGATACGTGGCAGGTGGATCGCCAGGAGGTACTCAAACTGTGTTGCTGGCAACGCGGCGCGGTCTGCTGAATCTGCGTTGGGATATCCTGTGCCCGTCGTGCCGGGGGGCAAAAGAGAGTCTGCCCTCGCTCAGTGGAGTCTCACACATCGTTCACTGCGAGGTCTGCAATATTGATTTTACGGCAAACTTTGAACGGTCTGTTGAGATCACCTTCCGGCCCAACCCGGCGATCCGGCGGGTCGAGGAGGGGATGTTCTGCGTGGGTGGCCCCCAGGATACGCCGCATGTGGTCGCCCAGCAGTTGATCCCCGACGGAGAATCGCGCACGATCACGCCCCGGCTGGAATCGGGACGCTACCGGCTGCGCACGCTGCGGCTGGCGGGTGGTCAGGCGCTGCGCGTGAAGGCAGACGGCGCGAACGATCTGTTTCTGGCGGCGACAGGGGAAGGCTGGCCCAACTCCGAGCCGCTGATTTGCCAGACTCCGGATATCCACTTCGAGAACAAGTCTGGGGAGGAGCAGTTGTTCTTGCTGGAACGGACCGCGTGGAGCGATCAAGCCGCGACTGCCGCCGAGGTGACGCTGCTGCAAACGTTCCGCGATCTGTTTGCCAGCGAAGCGCTGCGCCCCGGCGAGCAGATTTCGGTCGGAAAGCTGGCGATCATGTTCACCGATCTGCGCGGCTCAACCAGCCTCTACCGCGAAATTGGCGACGCGCCCGCGTTTGGACTGGTCATGGAGCATTTCGACGTGCTGCGCGACGCGGTGAATGCTGAGGGCGGCGTGATCGTCAAGACGCTGGGCGATGCCATCATGGGCGCGTTCCGGCATCCGGCAGGGGCGCTGCGGGCGGCGCTGCATGCTCAGCAGGTGATGCACGACGTTGACCCTCGCCCGCTGAGTCTGAAGGCTGGCGTGCATTATGGGCCGTGTATCGCTGTGACGCTCAACGACCGGCTGGATTATTTCGGCTCCACAGTGAATATGGCGGCGCGGCTGGAAAGTCTGTCGCAGGGGAGCGACGTGATCATTTCGTCCGACGCTGCCGCCGATCCCGAACTGGCGGAGTGGATAGCGGATCCGGCGAACGGGGTGACGGTGCGGCACATCGAGGCGGCGCTCAAGGGTTTCGACCAGCAGTATTTTGATCTGTACAGCGTGCAGGCTAAGGCTTAAAGTCTGTGACTACCTTTAAGGTTACGCCTTCCGCCATAGCAGCACGACTCTGCGACTGATCGACTGTAATAAAGGGGTAGCCTGACCGAGTGGCTAGTGCAATATAGGTGGAATCGTAAATAGCAAGCTGGTATGTAAGGCCAATTTCTAGTGCTGCGGTCAGCGCTGATTTTGCGGGAATACGTTTTAATGGTAAGGCACGTAGATCGCGTAAGAGTTCCCTTGCCAGATCGGCAGGCATTCCCTGGAAGCGCACATGTTTCCACAACACATTGGTACACTCGAGTAAGCAGAATTCAGGTACAATAAACTGATCTCCTGAAAGTGCGTGCCGGAATAAGACTCGTACATTTGAAGTATACGGCCCCTGAATCAAGCGCTCGATCACGACACTGGCATCCAAAATATAAGTCGTCATTCACCCTCGCGGTCTTCGCGCAGCAGTTCCTGAGAAGACTTTGCGCCCGGGGGGGGCGTCCAGAGATGTCGATCAATGGAGTCGAACACTTCTTCCAGGGAACGAGTGTCTGGTTCTTCAGCGAACAATTCAGTTTCCCCGATTTCAAAATCACCAAAAAGCGACCTTAATCGCTCCTGAATACGCTGGTCAATGAGCGCTTTGAGTTCATCAAGGGACATGCCGCCAATCGTTGCCATTACTGCTCTTCCTCGTTCCAATCCACCAACCTCATTATAACCCAACTGAGAGAGATATTCAGAGGCCGACGTGGAAGATATATCAATCACCGTTGCTGGCAACTACTTGCTGCGCGAAATCAGCCAGGGTGTGAAGTTTTATGATGAATTCATCTCGCTGAACTTCGACATAGGCTTCTCTTTTGCCAGGTCATGATCCAATCTCGAACTGGACCTTCATCCGCTGGGGATCGTGCTCGGCCAGTTCAAGTGCTTTGGGGAAGTCGGCAAGTGGCAGGCAGTGGGATACCAACTCCTCCACTTTGACCGCTCCGCACTGGATGAGCGCAATGCTCTCATGGAAGGTCCGGTTAACCGCGAAACTACCGATAATGGTGAGATCGCGGCGGAAGACCTCATAGGGCACAAAGCTGACCCGTGACTCAGGCGGGCAAACACCAAATACCCAGACTTTTCCACGTGGACGCACATAGGCAAACGATTGCTCAAGCACAGACGGGATGCCCGTTGCATCGGCCACAATATCAAAACCCGTGGGAGCAAGCGCTTTGATCTGCTTATCCTGACGATCATCGGCCAGAACTGTTTCTGTGATTCCAAGACGGCTTGCCAGATCCAGACGCCAGGGCATGCTGTCGGTTATCACGACTCTTGTTGCGCCCGCATGAAACGCTGCCTGCGCCATCATGCAGCCCATCGGCCCAGCACCGAAAATCAGCATGGAATCGCCCGGACTGTATCTCGAACTCGTTTCAGGCCCCACACGACGCACGCTAACGGCTCAACCGTTGCGGCGGCAGAAAATGACAGGGAACCGATGGGAAAGACGTTCCCTTCAGGCACAACTACATATTCGGCAAATGCGCCATCCCGCGTGACACCTACCGCAGCCAATGCTTCACATTGATTGGGCATGTTTCGCTGGCAGGCCGGACAGCGGTTACAGGGAATGTTCGGATCGGCAGTCACGCGATCTCCAACAGCATAGCGCTGCACGCCTTCGCCTACAGCCGCCACCACGCCGCTGAACTCATGGCCCGGTGTAATGGGATAGATCGCTTCGTAATCGCCGTGATAGATGTGCAGATCGGTGCCGCAGATACCCGCGACACGCACCGCTATCAGCACCTCTCCGGGGCCAGGAGAGGGCATGTCCTTGTCGATAACCTGTGCCTGGCCGGGTGATTTGACTTGAGCCGCTTGCATTCAGTTCTCCTGGTCGGTATTCCACTCGGAAGCATGGAAAGTATTCCCTGATTTGAATGCTACAGGCATTGTGAGTGGAAATCAAGCAAGGCGAGCACTTGCACTTCAGTGAATTGCTTAGAGTAGAGAGGGGCGACAAGTTAAAGTCGCCCCTACGACAACGAAAGGTTATGTGCCGGGCGGAACGGGCGAGAGCCAGTAATCGGTGGCCTGACCTTCAGGCGTCCAGCCGACGGTGCCGTTATAGTTCACCTGCCACCAGTTGAAGCCTTCCAGATCGCAGACCGGGCCATCGAGCACCATGAAGCGAGCACCCGCCGGAATCTCAGCGAGAGTCTGGCTGGCGGGCGTGCGATTCGGTTCGGAGCGCAGGATATTCGGCAGACCGGGCAGCACTTCGCCCTCGTTGCCGATGATCAGGCGCGGGGCGGGCAGACAGCCTGTTCCCGTGGGTACGACGGTTGGCGGCACGGCTGGTTGAGCGGTGGCCTGAGGCTCAGGCGTCGCACCCGGTGTCGTGGTGGTTGCCCCTGTACCGACGTCGCCACGCCACAACACCGGACCCCACAGCAACGTGTCGAAAGTGTTGGCGGTTCCAGCGGGCGCGATCTGAGTTGCCGTGCCATTACGCCATAGCGAGACTGAGCCATCGGAATTGATGAAGGCCAGCGCTGCTCCATCGGGGGCTATCGCTACACCCTGCGGCTGGACGAACACAGCGGATAGATCGAGCGGCGCGCCTGTGGCATCCAGTCCGGTCCAGGTATAGCTCGTCCAGATATCCGGCGCGTTCGGGTTGCGCGTGAAGCTGAGCACCAGCGAACTACCCGGCGACGAGGCGCTGATCATCTGCGGCGAAGTTGTCGCGGTGGCATACGTTCCTGCTGTGGGATCAACAACTTCCCAGAGATCGTTCGGGCCAAAGTAAACGGCGAGACGGGGCTGCCCGTCCGTCGTTTGCGCCCAGAACATATCAATATAGTTGTGCGCGTTATCATCGGGGAAGGTGACCTGCGAGAGCAGCGTTCCGTTCATATCATAAAACTGGATATTCGTGGACATTGAGGCATCGGTCGGATCCATGCTGAAGTAGGGCACGGCAATCCCGCCCGGCCCCCATTTGACAACCGGGGGCACTGGTACACCCGCGCTGATCGGCAGGTTGTTGACTAATTCGGTGGTGATATTCGTTTCCAGATCATAGACCATGATCCGGTTGGTTTCCGGCGCGAAATCCGGGTAATGGACTTCTCCCCAGGCGACCATAGTGCCATCGGGTGACCAGGTGGGCGCGGATCGCAGCAGCGCATTATCGGCAACGGATTCCGAAAAGAAGGCGGCTCCCTGCTGCTGCACGGCAATGGGTGACGGCTGCATGGTGCCAAAGTCGAACAGCCACACATCGGAGGGCAGCGCACCACCCGCGATGCCGCCGGATTGTTCTATCGCCGCGTTGGTGATGGGTGACCAGATCGTAAAGGCCAGCCGCGTGCCATCGGGCGAAAATTCCGATCCTTGCAGGGTGCTGTCGGGCAGGGCGGTTGTGGGTTCGCCGCCTGCCTCAGAGAGCAGCAGGATATCGTGCTGGCGAATCAGGATGATCGGCGCTCCTGTGTTTTGAGCGTGGGATGTGCCGGGCGCAGGCACGGCAAGAATGATCGCGAACAAACAAAGCAGCGTCAGCAGAATGATAGGATTTTTTTTCATGTTCCTCCACCTTGATCTGATTAGATGCCCCGAATGACCGTGTCATGCCCTTAATAGGGGTGCTCCTAATAGAAGTATAGAGCAAAGTGGGGTGAGGTGGCGGGTGGAAAGCTCACCCCGCCCGAACAAGTTTGGGAAGACTGCTCGGGAAAGGAGTAGGGGCCAAAGAAGGCCCCGCTTCATGTTATAATTCGGGAAGGTGAGAGAAAGTGACAAAAACAATGAGAACTACTCAATCTGTCTCGGTTGAACTGCCTGACGACCTCTACGAACGCATTCGAGAAATTGCAGAGCGGAATGATCGTTCCGTTGAAGCAGTCCTGCGCGAGAGTCTGGAAGTGATGTTCGGGGGGGAGTCAGCGGATCCTGAACATGAGGTTGAGCGGCTGGCTTCCTATCGTGATGAGCAGTTGTGGGGAATTGTGTATCAACGGCTAGCCTGGCCTCGGCGGGAACGGCTGCGTGAATTGACAGAACGGGGCAGGCAGGGTGAACTCACTGCATTGGAACAGGCCGAGCTAGAAACACTGCTGAATTGGGCGGATTACCTGACACTGCTCCGGTCTGAGGCCCTGCGGTTACTTAAACAGCGTGGGCAGGATATTGATCGTTATCTGAAATTGGGAACTGAATGACTCCCATCTCCGATGATCTTCGCCAACAAGTTATCAGCCGGGCGAATGGACGGTGCGAATACTGCAAGGCACCGCTGGCTGTTGTGGTGGAGATGGAAATCGATCATATCATCCCACAATCAGCAGGGGGAACAACTGAACCAGACAAGCTGAAGATCACAATTCCATGATCAGCGGGCGTTCTAGGCGAAGGCCGTTGATCTCGATCTCGCGCATGGGCCAGCCGTACATGCGTGTGAGGACTTCCGGTTCGCCGCCCGGCTCGGGGACCATGACGCTGTCTTCTGACTTCGTGCCCGTGATCGAGGGGTTCCAGGCAAGAACCATGCCGGGTTCCAACTGCAAGGTTGCACCGGGCACACCCAACGCATCACGAGCGGTATAGCCTGCCAGCCCGCCCTGGTGGTGCTTCTTCCATTCGCCTTCGTAGCCTGTCGCCGCGTAAGTGTCCTGGGCCACATGAAAAACGTGTTCCAGGCTCGCGCCCGGCTGCGAGGCGGCGATCATGGCAGCATCCACTTGTGCGCAGGCTTCCATGCGCTGGCGCAGATCGTCGCTGAGCGGGCCAAAGTGGAGCAGGCGAGTCACCGAGCAGACCAGCCCATAGCGCCGCCCGCACAGGACCAGCATCGCGTAGTTTTCCATGATCCGATTGGTCGGCAGCGGGTGGCGGAAGTTGAATATCCGCTCGTCGGTGGCAACCAGGACCACAATCGGACTCACACCGCGGATACGCATTTCGTAGGCCAGCGCCGCCGCGATCTCGTGCTCCGAACTGCCAGGATGCACGCGGTTGATACTGCGCTGCATGGCCTCACCACAGCTTATGCCCAGGTGGCGGAAGCGATCCTGTTCGACGGGCAGCAGCCGCACGCGCAGAGCCGTCAGATCGCCGCTAAGGTCTGCTGCGCCGCCAAACGGCAGATCGACGCCCAAGCCTGCCGTTGGCGGAACACTGCCCGGACCTTCCCAGGGGTCCACGTGGAGGCCGAAGCCGCGCTCCTCGACCTGATCTTCATCACGCAAGCGGGGCGCTTCGATGGTGTTGGTCCATACTTCCGCCGAACTGCCGGTGATCACCACACTGGCGACGCCCATATCGTGGGCCGTGTTGACCGCAGCATCCACGCCACCCGTTATCCAGGCGACATTGTTGAGACTTCGCAGCCACAGGGTGGTAATGCCGCGCTGATCCATCAGGTTACGCACCCGCTGTAACTTGGTTTGTACTTCACTTGCTATAGTCATAGGGCTTTAATCCTTCGAAAGAAAAAATGAAACGTCCTCCCTCGCATAAGGATATCACAATTTCTAAGAAAGCTCTGAAAGAGTTTTTACGCATTTCTAACGCGGCTGGGGTATCAAATTAGCATCTAAAAGTTTAGAATTGCTGCGGTTCTGGGGTTTCGCTCCAACCATTCGCAGCGTCATCATCAGCAACTAAGCTGTCATAGTAACTCTGTTTTCCTTAGATGAGGAGTGATCGCAAGTATGGCAAAACAACTTGTTTTTGACCTGGAAGCACGCCGCAGCCTGAAGGCCGGCATGGATAAGCTGGCCCAGGCCGTAATGACCACCCTTGGCCCCAAGGGTCGCAACGTCGCCATTGACAAGAAATTCGGCGCACCCACCATTACTCACGACGGCGTTTCCGTTGCCAAAGAAATCGAACTGGAAGACCCCTACGAAAACATGGGCGCTCAGCTTCTGAAGGAAGCGGCGACCAAGACCAACGATATCGCTGGTGATGGCACGACGACCGCGACGGCGATTGCCTATTACATGGTATCCGAAGGCCTGCGCAACCTGGCGGCGGGAGCCAATCCCATGCTGCTCAAGCGCGGTATTGACGCGGCGACCAGCAAGGTTGCCCAGCGCATCCGCGAGATGGCGCACGAGATCAACACCAAGGAAGAGATCGCCTCGGTTGCCGCGATCAGCGCCCAGGATAAAGAGATTGGCGCGCTGCTGGCTGACGTGATGGACCGCGTTGGTAAAGACGGCGTGATCACGGTGGAAGAGAGCAAGGGTCTCGAATTCGAAACCGAGTACGTCGAAGGGATGCAGTTCGACCGGGGTTATGTTTCGCCCTACTTCGTCACCGCTCCCGACACGATGGAAGCCGTCATCGAGGATGCCTACATCCTGATCCACGATAAGAAGATTTCAGCGGCGCAGGATCTCGTCCCGATCCTGGAAAAACTGCTCCAGGTGGGCAAGCGCGAACTGGTGATCATTGCGGAAGACCTCGACGGCGAAGCACTGGCGACCCTGGTCCTCAACAAACTGCGCGGTATGCTGAACGTTGTGGCCGTTAAGGCTCCCGGCTTCGGGGATCGGCGCAAGGCGATGCTGCAAGACCTCGCTGCTTTGACAGGCGGTACGGTCATCACTGAAGAAATGGGCCGCAAGTTGGAAACGGTTCGTATCGATGATTTGGGTCGTGCGGGCAAGGTTGTGGTCAGCAAGAGCGACACGACCATCATCGACGGCGCAGGCGATCCAGCGGCGATCAAGGGCCGTGTGGGTGAAATCCGCGTTGAAATCGACAACTCAACCAGCGACTACGACCGCGAGAAGCTTCAGGAACGTCTGGCGAAGCTGAGCGGCGGTGTGGCGGTGATCCGTGTTGGCGCGGCAACCGAAACCGAACTGAAGGAAAAGAAGCACCGCGTGGAAGACGCCCTGAGCGCGACTCGTGCAGCGGTTGAAGAAGGCATTGTCCCCGGCGGCGGTGTCGCTCTGATCAACGCCCTGAGCGCCCTGGACGGCTTTAAGCTGAACGGCGATGATGAGAACACGGGCATCATGATTGTCCGGCGCGCCTTGCAGATGCCCATGCGCGGCATCGTTGGCAACGCGGGCCTGGATGGCGGCGTGATCCAGCAGCAGGTGCTCGATCAGCAGAAGGCGAAAAAGAACACAAGCATTGGTTACGACGTGATGAGCAACCAGTTCGTGGACATGATCAAGGCTGGTATCATCGACCCGGCGAAGGTGACACGCGGCGCGCTCGAAAATGCAGCCAGCATCGCGGGTATGATCCTGACCACTGAAGCTCTGATCACCGACCTGCCCGAAAAGAACTCTGGCCCGATGATGCCTCCTGGCGGTATGGGTGGCATGGGCGGCGGTATGGGCGACTTCGGGATGTAATCAGACTTTTGAGGGCAGGTTTGTTAACCCGCCCCTACAAGAAGCGGCGCGCAGATACCTGTGCGCCGTTTTTGTTTACATCTCAAAAAACGCTTCGACGGCGACGCGAAAGCCGGGAAGCACCTCGCCACCATCGAGCATCCCGTCAAAATTCACCGTTTTCACTTTCTGTCCGGGCAGGCAGATTTTTACGGTTTTGCTTTCGGGGTCGATAATCCAAACCGTTGTTCCGGCAGCAAGATAATTCACTACTTTGACACTCATTTCTTTGGGCCTGTCGGTGGGTGACAAAACCTCTACGGCGAGATCGGGCGGGAGAGGAATCCACGTCTCGTGCGGCGGATCGGGCAGGCGAGTTTTGGAGATCACCCCTACATCGGGGATGTAACATTCACCCGCCACCATATAGCCTGCCGCTTCCCCGGTTACATAGGCCCAGTTGTTATTTTCACGGAGATACGATTTGATCAAAAAGAGAACATTGGCGGCGACCAGGGATGAATAGCTGTTACAGACCACCTCGACAATCTCCCCCCCGATATATTCAAGCAGTTTGTCGGCGTTTTCCGGCAGTTCGGCAAATCGTTTAAATTCCTCAACTGTCATGCGTGGAGCCTGAACGCCCATACAATCACCTTTTCTCGTGTTCAACCAGCTTGAAAACACTGTAACACAGGGCGGAGGTAGTGACAAGGAGTTAGTCGGCTGGGCTGCTTCGACACCCCTGAATGATAGGTTGCAGGGCTTTTATTTCAACAGGAGTTTGGGGCGCAGGAAGTTGTATCCTGCGCCCTTTTTTGTTTAGACTACATCACCATTGGACATGATAAATACAGTATTCGCCACCCTTCTTCCGACAGGGGGCCGTGTTATCGTGTTCGACGGAGTATCCTTGAGATATCGCATACAATTTGGCCGTGCCGTAGATAATGCCAAAATCGAAATCGCAGGGATAGGGATTTTCGCAGAACATTTCGATATGGCGGTCATCCACCGCCATCGCCCGATAGCAGCCAATTTTGCCATGACGGTGATTGATGTGATAGGCGACATCAATGGAGAAAAGGGCATCTTCCAGGGTTTGGACGGCAGGAGGCCAGACGGCGCTTTCAGGAATCTTCATACCGATAGCAACCAGATCGAGTGTGGTATTAAAATCACCGTAGGCAATATCGCGAAACGCATCTAACCAGGCTTGCTGAGGATACCAGCCGTTGGCGTGGGGATGAGTAATCCCATATTTGGCTAAAACAGGGAGGATCGTTTCTCCAAGAGCGGCTACATACGACAGAATCGCTGCGCCTGAGACTTCGACATGGGAATCAAATGCGACAAATTGGACCATCATCGTTCTCCCGTGATACCTCTAATTGGCGCTTCAGTAGAATAGAAGATTTTTTGCCTAAAAATCTTCTGTTTCTTATCATACAATTTAGATTGCATGAAAACAATAAGCTTTGTTAATGGTAATCCAATCCTCTTACGCGAGGCTGGATTGTGGGCCAAATCTCCGATTGGCAATATTGGGCGAATCCTGCGTATATTCTTGCGGAGCATTTAGACAAAAATCAGCAGAAAAGAGACTATTTGAGTATGGAAAAAGTACAGCAGTTGAAAGCGCATATGGCGGATATCGTTCGCCTGAATCAGATCGCGGCGCTGTTGGGGTGGGATCAGCAGACGATGATGCCGCCCGGAGCCGCCGAGTCCCGCGCCGAACATCTGGCGACGATCTCCAAGATCGCGCATGAGATGTTTGTCGATGAGAAAACGGGCAAGCTGCTGCAAGAAGCCGCCGCCGAAGTGCAGGGTATGGACTACGACAGTGACGAAGCGGCCCTGGTGCGCGTGGTCCAGCACGACTATGACCTGGAAACGCGTCTCTCCACCGAACTGGTTCAGGATCTGGCCCGCACAACGACGATGGCCCATGAAGTCTGGGCAAAGGCGCGCGCCGAAAGTAACTATGCGGCCTTCCAGCCCATGCTTGAAAAGGTTTATGACCTGATGCGCCAGAAAGCGGAAGCGCTCGGCTACCAGGATCGTCCCTACGACGCGCTGCTCGATCAGTTTGAACCGGGCATGAAAACCGCCGATGTCGAACGTCTCTTTAATGAACTGCGGATCGATCTGGTTCCCTTTGTGGCGAAGGTCTTCGAGCGTCTGGATGCGGTTGATTCCAAGATGCTGTTCCTGAATTATCCGGTGGACAAGCAGCATGAATTTGGGCTGAAGGTGGTCAAGCAGTTGGGCTACGATATGACGCGAGGCCGCCAGGATCCATCCGTCCACCCGTTCACGACGAACTTCTCGATCAACGATGTGCGCATCACGACGCGCTATTATCCCGATTATCTGCCCACGGCCCTCTTTGGATCGATCCATGAGGCGGGCCATGCCATGTACGAGCAGGGCAGCGATCAGCGGCTGGAAGGCACGCCGCTGTCTGGCGGAACATCGCTGGGGGTGCATGAGAGCCAGTCGCGCCTGTGGGAAAATATCGTCGGGCGCGGGCGTGACTTCTGGAAATATTTCTACCCCGATTTGCAGCGCGCTTTCCCGGAGCAGTTGGGCAAGGTGGATCGGGAAGCCTTCTACAAGGCGATCAACTTTGTGTCTCGGTCACTGATCCGCGTGGAAGCCGACGAAGTGACCTATAACCTGCACATTATGCTGCGCTTCGAGATGGAAAACGCGCTGCTCGAAGGCAAGCTCGCTTTTAAGGATGCGCCGGAAGCCTGGAATGCCAAGATGCAGGCGTACCTGGGCATCACGCCGCCCGATGACGCGAAGGGTATTTTGCAGGACGTTCACTGGTCGTCTGGGTTGGTCGGTTACTTCCCAACCTACTCGCTGGGGACCATGCTCTCCGTGCAGTATTGGGACAAGGCGCTTCAGGATCAGCCGTCGATCCCCGGCGATATCGCGCAGGGGAACTTCGCAACGCTGTTGGAATGGCTGCGCGCAAATATCCACTGCTACGGGCGCAAGCTGCGTCCGATGGAACTGACCCAGCGCGTCACGGGCCAGTCGATCCAGACCAAGCCGTTTATGCAGTATCTGACCCAGAAGTATACGGACATCTACGGACTGTGACGCTCCCCACAGCTAAAGCTGGGGGCTTCTGGCGCACGCTTGACCTTACTTTCACCCGAAGGCTGAGCAGAGGGTCTACGTTAGGCGACAAGGGTGCGTCCCACCCCAAAAGTGGGTTGGCTCTAGCGGGAGCGGGCTTTTAAGCACAACGTCTCCCAGAGCGGCACCTGCAGTCTCTACAGATTTTACGCGCGGAGAGTCGTCCGCGCAACCGCCTATCTATACGATTTGGAAGGTGCGTAGGAGGAATTATAGGATGTCTGCGGCAAGAACGCCAGTGATCACGCCTTCTATCCCCCTGCCTGAAGGCAAGGGCTTTACGGCGCTTTTCTGGTAACGGGCGCAGCAAGCAGCGCCCCTACAGCACCCTGATGAAATATACAAAAGCCCCGGCGAACGTGACCGGGGCTTTAAGATATCGGTAGGGGAGGGGAGAGAGTCTAGCCGCCTGTCAGCCAGGCAGTCAGCGCGCGCAGCAGACCCCGTTTTTTGGGTTCGCGCACATCGGTGTTGCCCCGGCTGTCGATGATGATGATCAACACTTCCTGGCGGCTGATGGCGGTCCGCAGATCGATGCGGCGATCGCGTTGGACCAGGTAGGCCGTCAGCCCGTTCGATTGCGGATTGGCACGCAGGCTGGCAAGTTTCCACTCGTCGTCGTAATGCTGGACCATCGACAGCAGCAGTTCGCTCAATTCTTTTTTGGAGAGTTCGTTGGTCGTGGCGGGCTGCTCGATGGGGGCGCGCTGGAAGGTAGCTTCACGCGGGAGTGCCGGCTCGACTGTTTCGACAGCGGTTGGAGACTGCTGCCATTCGGCGGTGCGGCGCTTGGGAGTCCGCGAATCACGCACGATAAAATCTTGCTGGTCTGGTACCTGAACCTCGCCTTCGATTTCCGTCTCATCGTGTTCGACAATCGGGCGCGATGCAAAACGATGATTGATAACCGGCGGAGGTTGCCGTTGTTCACAATTGTCTGAATAAGTTCTTGAACGTGAAGAAGCTAGCCGGCTTGGTGCCCGGTGATCGTCGCGCGCCATGGTCGAAAACTCCTCATTTATCCCCAACCTGCCCCAGCAGGTCTCCCCGATTTGTAAAGCAATTGTTACGATTGACTGCGCAAATACACATTAGCAGATTACGAGGTGTTAGTCAAGCTGCTTCATGTTACTATGTACATCAATCCTAACAGTTTGTGGAAATGAACTTAATCCGCTTACCAAAAGTAGGTAAATAGTTGGAAATCAGTTTCATTATATCACCATGTTGTAATGAAAAACGTAAATTATTCATGAATTTTTCAGCTTTTGCGGTCGATATCGCGGAGCAGCGCATCCCAATCCTCAAAATGGGCCGGAATGAGACGCGCGCCACCGTTGATCAAACCCTCATTGCCCTCCGAGCCATTTTGCACGGCGTAAACGATCCGGTCCTGGCTGCGGGCGAAGCGGGCGGCATGCATACTGCCGCTGGCCGGTCCGGCCTGCACCACGATCACGGCGCGGCTCAACCCGGAAATCAGACGATTGCGGGCGACGAGGGCCGAGGTGTTCGGAGGGGAATCGGGGCTGACCTCAGAGAGCAGCGCGCCGTGTTGGAGGATACGCGCCGATAGTTTGGCGTTTTCGGGCGGGTAAACCACGCGCACGCCGCAGCCCAGGACGGCTGCCGTCATTCCTTTTCCCTCCACTGCGCCTGTGTGCGCCGCTGTGTCGATTCCGGCAGCGAGGCCGCTGATCACCGCCCAGCCGCGCTCCGCCAGCGCCGCGCTCAGCATAAAGGCAAACTGGCGCGCGTCTGGTGTCGGCTGCCGCGTGCCAACCACTGCAACACAGCGTTCCCCAACATCCACCCCGCGCCGAAATAAAATTGGCGGGGCATCTTCGCTAACTGCCAGCGCGGAGGGGTATTCTGCCGCGCCGCGCTGCAAGATGGCGATTCCTGCCGCATGCCACGCGGCGATCTGGGCCTCGGTGCGCGCCAGATCGATGCCACGAATGGCGGCGGCGAGCTTCGGGCCAACGCGCTCAACGGCTTGCAGATCGTCTAGAGTGGCGCACAAAATGCTGTCCAGCGATCCGAAATGATCGAGCAGACGGGCTAATGTCTTGCCGCCCAGGCCGGGGATCAGGCTCAGTGCCACCAGGGCAGGATTCATGTGGCAGCCGCTGCTTTCTCTGTGATGATGTCCATCTGTTCGCGCAGGGTCCAGAACTGCCATGCGCCCAGGCACGACAGGATCAGGCTCATGCTGAACAGCCCGCCAAAGCCGATGACGTCGGCAATCACGCCGCTAAGCGCGCCGCTGAGGGTGACGAATCCCAGCCAGGTGTTGAGCGCACCCATGTAGAGCGGGCGATCCTCGTCCGGTGTAACATTCAGCCCCAGCGCCATCAGGTTCGAGAAAATCAGCCCCTTCTGGATGGCGATCAGGCTGTAGACCGGGATCAGGTAATATTCGGCGGTGCGGCCATGCACATCAAGCGGCAGCGCCAACAGCAGCAGCCCCCAGCCCATCGCCTGGGCGATCAGTCCCGCCGCGACGGGGAGCCTGTTGCCGATCCGCACGCTCATGCGGCCCGCCGCGATGCTGAAGATCGGGCGCAGCACGGAACTGACGAGCAGATACAGCCCGGCCAGTTCCAGCCGGACGCCGAGCACCTGATTGGCATAAACGATCACCAATCCATTCGCCATGCTGGACAGTTCAAACGAGGTCCGGCCCTGCACAAACCGCCGGAAGTTGTCGTCTGCGCTCCAGACGGATTTCAATACCGCGCGCGATAAGCGGGGGCGCTCAACAATCGTCTCGCTGTCCGGCTCCTTAACCAGCGAAAACACGAAAAAGCCGAGCATCTGCGTGATCCCGGCAAAGATGAACAGCAGCGCGTAATTGGTCGGAAAGTTGAAATGAGCATCAGGCCCGGTGAAGAGGATAACGACCTGTGCGCCCACTATGGCGAGAACACCGCCAACTGCGCCGCGCCAGCCAAAGACCAGCCCGCGCTGGCGGGGTGGGATCACCTTGCCGATGACTTCGATAAACGGCAGTCCGGCGACTCCGGCGGCAGTCCCGGCGATGAGCACGAACAGGGTTACCGTCAGCAGCAGGATCACTGGATTGTGAGTCAGCAGGGCGGCTCCGGCCAGGGCAATCCAACCGAGCAGGCGCAGGAACGCCGCGTAGTTGTAGATGGGCATGGAACGTTTGGCACGCTGCACCCGGCTCACAATCCAGAGTTGGGGCAGAAACCATGTCGCGTTTTGCAGCGGGGCAATCAATCCCAACAGCAGTCTGCTGTTGGTGAGATAGGCGGCGAACGGGGTCAGGACCAGTTCAGGACTGGCGACGGAATTGCTGGTTCCAATCATCACTGCGCCGTTGAGAATGCTCAGCCAGAAATTGCGGCGCGTGGCTGCGGGAGCGATAGGGCGGTCAGACACAATCAAACCTACGATGCGGGTTCGCGAAAAAAATGACTTCTTGAGATTACCGCATCTGTGACAGTCTGCAACAAGGCCGCGATTGGAATTATTGCCTGACGTTGTTATGCTCCACAATACAGCAGACGTTGGAGGAGACATTCCGGATGACTTTTTCGCAACTTTTCGTCATTGCTGTTGTACTGGTTCCGCTTGCGTTTATGGCGCGGGGAAAAATTCGTATCGATATCACCGCGCTTTTGATTGCCGCCATACTGGGTCTGGCTCAATATGCCGGGATGGGCATTTTAGGGCCTGCCCATACCCCTCGCGACGCGGCCAAAGCGATTACCGGATTGTCTCAGCCCGTCGTGGTCACGCTGTTCAGCCTTTTTATTGTCACGCGCTGCCTGGAACGGACCGGGGTGACGCGTTGGATCGCACGACGCGCGCTGGCATTGGGCGGACAGTCGGAGCGGCGGCTCATTCTGCTGTTCACCACGACAACCGCCTTTCTGTCGCTGTTTATGAACAATCTTGCTGCGGGTGCGTTGATGCTACCCAGCGCTATGGATGTGTCACGCCGGACCAACATTCGCCCCAGCAAGCTGCTCATGCCCGTTGCCTATGGGAGTTTGCTCGGTGGGGTGGCAACCTATTTTACGACGGCCAATATTATTGTCAGTGACCTGCTGGTCAGCGCTAATCCGCCACAATCGCCGCTCCATATTCTTGACTTTACGCCAACGGGCGGGCTGATTGCCTTATGCGGCATACTTTATATCGGTTTGTTTGCGCACCGCCTGCTGCCGAATCATATACCGCAGTTCGAGCAGGTCATGGCCCGCCGTACCGGGAGCGAATTGGAGGATGTCTACCATCTGGACGAGCGGCTGTGGGAAGCGCGCGTGCCGGATGGATCGCCTGTCATTGGCAGAACACTGGCCCAGATCGGCATTGGGAGCCGGTTGGGGGTAGCCGTAGCAGCGATCTGGCGCGATCACGAATCCATTTTCGCACCATCCCCCGCCCAGGTGCTGCATCCGAACGATGTGCTGCTGACCATTGGGCGCGAAGAACGCGTATCTAAAATGGTGGAAGAAGGGTTTAAGGTGGGACGCGAAGCGCACAACGGGCACATCAGCGAGCGGGGTGTTGCTTTTGTCGAGGTGCTGCTTGCTCCCCGATCATCTGCCGAGGGATATACCTTAAAGGACCTGGAATTCCGCAAAAAATACGGCTTCACCGGCGTGGCGCTGTTACGGGATGGGCAAAGCCACCGGACCGACGTGGCCGATATGAAACTGAAAATGGGCGATTCACTCCTGATGGTAGGCGATTGGGAGCGCCTGAAAAGTCTCCAGATGGATCGCAGTTACATTGTCCTGGAATCAGACCGAAGCGATCAGCCCGTCAATGCGCGCAACGCCCGGCTTTCTGTTGCCATCATACTAACTGCAATCGCTGCCTCTATTGCTGGTGTTCCCGTCTACCTGGCGATGCTGTCGGCGGCAATCATCATTTTTCTCCTGGGGCTGCTGACGGTTGAAGAGGCTTACCGCTCGATGGAATGGCAGGCCCTTTTTTTAATTGCCGGGATGTATTCGGTCAGTCTGGCAATGGTCAATACGGGGCTAGCCGGGCTGATCGGGCAGCATGTGGTTGATCTGGTCGCGCCGTTTGGCCCGCTGGGGCTGGCGGCTGGATCCTTTTTGCTGACGGTGGTGCTCACCCAGCTTATGGGGGGGCAGGTTACAGCCCTGGTGACTGGCCCAATCGCCATCAGCGCCGCGATCCAGCTTCACGCCAATCCTCAGGCGATGGCTGTCGCGGCGGCGATTGGCTGTTCCGCGTCGTTCTTTTCTCCTCTGGCGCATCCGGTCAATATCCTGATGATGGGACCTGGAAACTACAGTTTCGGCGATTTTTTCCGGCTCGGATGGGGGCTGACTATCGTCTGTTTTATCGCGCTGATGGTGGGCATGGTCCTGTTTTGGAATCTGTAGATGCACTTGCCTTTGGCTGCAAATTGGCAGATTTTTTCGCTCCATGAAGGGACAAACACAATGAAACTCGTGCCGATGACTGATGCGGAATATGCCGAGTATCTGACCTGGATCATTCCCGATTATGCCGCCGATCATGTTCGGGCCGGGAATTGGTCCGCCGAAGAGGCTGAAGCCAAGTCTGCCGCGGAGATGCAGGAACTTCTCCCGATGGGCCGCGCACACCCGATCATTACCTCTATACACTGCACGTTGACGAGGAAGCTAAGCCTGTCGGGATCATCTGGCTGGCGGTGCTGCGGCGGGGACTATATCCACGCGCCTTCATCTACGATATTATGATTTACGAGGACTACCGCCGCCGGGGATACGCCACGCAAGCGCTGCGGGCCATCGAGGAGAAAGCGCGCGAACTCGGCCTGAACAATATCGCGCTGCACGTTTTCGGGCACAACGACGGGGCGCGGGTGCTCTACGAAAAGGTTGGATACGTCGTGACGGATTTCATCATGGCGAAGGATTTGTAACAGGTCGCTGCTTGCGCCACAATTGCCGTTGGGTCCTGACTACGAGCGAGGGATGGCGGTATGTCGGATGTGATTCGGATAAGCTGCGCGACCCTGTGCCGGATCGAGCATCAAGGGCGCTTTTTTTTGATCATAAATGCGAACCGGCGCACTAAAGGACTGTATGTTCTTTCTCCGATTGGCGGCGCGCTGGCGCTCTATGATCAATCGCGGATTGCGGCGTTCGGGGCGAGATTGGACGATCCGTCCAGCCCGGATTTACGCCTGACGATCTCACGCGAAAGGTTGCCGGAGTTCGAAGAGTGGTTTAGAAGCGGAGAAGGGCGCGAACGCACGCCATTCCGCGAACTGCGCGAGGAACTCGTCGGGGAGGCGGGGCTGCTGTCCGATCTGGACGAGCGCGACGTGACCTGCCGATACCTGTGGACCGCCGAGGAAGAAGCGCTCACCAGCCGCCAGGGATTTACCGGGCTGCTCACTCACTATTTCATGGAAATTTACGATGTACGCTTCACATCAAGTGCCGCATTGGGGCCGCTGCTGGCGCTTCCACCCGACAGCGCGGCGGCCTGGGTGACGCCCGATGTGATGCTGGCCCGCCAGAAAATCGTGCTCCGTTTGGATGGTGAACCGCGCGATGTGCAGGTGAACGCCGATATTCTGCTGCGCCCGCCGGAGTTGTCAACGGGGAGTTAGCGCGCTGTCCCCTGTTTTGCTATGATGTGATAAGTAAGCAGGGAAAACAGGAGATCGTATTGTGACCAAACTCATTATTCAGGACGATCTGGCGGAACGCCTGCGCGAACTTGCACGGCGTGAGAATCGGCAGGTTGAGGATGTACTGTCTGATCTGCTTGAGTTGTACGACAAGAGTTTGGATGCGCTAGAGGCTATGGACGGCGCATTTGAGGACGAAGTAACGGACCTTTCTACCACTGTGCGCGAGTCGATGGACGAACACTACCGGAAAAATTTGGCAGTTCTGTTGATACCAGCCTGTTGTTAGCATTTGCGTTTGCCAAAGATGCAAATCACGCCGCTGCCAGTCGCACACTGCATTCACCAAGTGTTTGCCAGCACACGCATTGCTTTTGAGATTGAAACATTAACCGAATCAGACATGAGTTGAATGCAGCAGATCATGGAACAGTATCAGGATGCCGCTTTTGATTTTACGGATGCTGCGATTATGGCCCTGACTGAGCGCCTCAATATCAAGCGCGGTTGCACATTTGATCGCCGCGACTTCTCCGTTTTTCGCCCACTCCACTGCGAATATCTGGAACTGCTGCCTTAACTCCACATCGACCAGGGATCATCCCGCTCCCGCGCTCCATAGACGACAGTGATCCGCACCATATCGGACCAGACGCGGAAGGCCGCCTGATCGCCGTTTAAGCGCCAGCGCATCTTACGGGGAATACGCAGCCATGCCCAGCCAATGAAGCGCCGTTCCTGGCGAGTGGCGACGTGCAGCAGATCATAATACCAGCGAGGGAATGCTTCTCGGATAGCAGGGCGGCGGCGCACAATGATATCGGCGGTAAAGGCCATCACCGCGATGACAAGAAAGGTGAGCGGCGCAAAACTGGATCGGGCCAGGGCGCTGCCCGCGATGATGATCCGCACCACAATAGCCATCAAGATACACCAGCCGCCGATGATCTCCAGGAAGCGGTTAATCAGAAAGGGGCGATGTTCCTCGCCGTAGGTTCGAAACTGGGCCATCAGAGGATCTTTGTACAGCCCGCTGAGGATAGCGCCGTAATAAAACATGCCAGCGCTGGCGACCAGCGTCAGGCTCCATAAAAACATAGAGGGGAATTCTGGACTCATGATGTACGCGCCTTGATGAACCCGCAGCGGAAACAATTCACAATTGTACTATCCGACGCTCAGTCCTGCGAAGTCAAGAGGTACAACCTGGAACCAGGTATTGCCCGGTTTGAGATAAAGCCGCTGTGTCTCTGCTTCGTCGGCCCAAAAGGTCAGCATATCGTTCTCATTCCAACGCATCCAATAACCCTGGAGCATCTCTCCATCGCGGAACAGCGTAGCCGGGCCGAGCGTCCAGATCTGAATTTCGATTGAAAAACTTTTGACGCCCTGCCACTCGCTCTCGACAATGCTTAAATCTTCCTGGTGGTGCGCGTAGATCATGATCACATTGGCGGCTGTGACCTGATCCCCGGTGTTGGCATCCAGGTGCGCCTTGCCGTCATCATAGCGGGAATAGCGGCTTGTCTCCGGGTCATACTGCCATTCCACGAGATCCGGCCCATAGTTGATCGTGATGCTGTTCGCCTTCACTCCGGTATGGGGTGGGGCGTCCGAAAAGACCATGCCGCTCAACTTGGGTGGATCGTCCACGCCGTCACGGTCAGCGCGGGCCCAGATTTGGGCTGGGGTCACGAACATATTATGGGGCGCTTCGATCCCTGTATCACGGTAGTAGACGGGTTCGCCAACGCTGACCCCTTCATAAGCACGATTGGCAAACGGCAGGGCGGCAATCCGCTGGCGGATCGGCTCACTGGCCCCGGAATAGGCAAAGAGCGTCCCATACATCGCTGGAATTTCCAGATCGATCAGGCGGGCGCTGCGCACCGATCCGACCCGGTACGGCGTGTTGGTCCAATAGATCGCCGTAAAACGAGTTCAGGCCGCCTTCGACATAATGTTCAAAGACCAGATCAGCCGCTCCGATTCCGGCCTGGGGACGAACGGTATCGGGCGCGTTGGATATCTTGACCGCCAGGGGGCGGCGATTGAGTACGGCGGGGTTATACACGCGCTCTCCGGTGAGGGGGTTGACGCCCGGTGGAAAATTGTCTGGCCCGATGATATGGGGAGGCGGTGTTGCGCTGACTGTGATCATTTCTGGTTCATGGGGAGCACATGCAGCCAGGGTAAGCGAACTCACGAGCAGGAGCAGGGCAGGGACCGCCCGCCGCCAGCGCACGAGGATTTGGCTTAATTCCACTGTTACCTCGCCTTATACTATTTTTTAGAATGTTTTTATAGCCCCACTGACAAATCTTAACATATAATAAGCAGAAGATATTGATTCCCCCCTTTGATGATCAACCCAATCTACTTTTAGGTGGCAGGGCATTATGGCCCATGCTCCAGATAGGAATTTACCTATGGCACTCAGAGGGAACCTGACCGAACTTAGTGCGACGCGGCTGTTAAGCCTGATCAGCCTGGCGCGAAAGACTGGAACACTCCGTCTCTACCAGCAGCCTGTTGTCTCGAATGGGCGGGTAAACAAGCAAAAAATCGCTCCGCTGAATGAAGAACGGGCCACCATAACTTTTAAGGAAGGCCGCTTGATTCTCGCCTCAGCAGGCCCCCACGATGGATCGTTGCCAATGATGCTGCATAAAGCGGGCAAGCTGAATGCCGAGCAGGTGCACATCATTAACCAGCGGGGGGCGAAATATTCAGATAAGGCCCTGGCCCTGGCGCTGATCAATGCCAATTATGTCACGCGGGACGATATTGTACACAGCGTTCGCCAATATACGCTGGATATCGTCTATGATGTGATGACATGGAATCAGGGGCCGTTTGTTTTTGAAGAAGATGTTCTGCCGCCGCCAGAGCGCATCACCGTTTCCATTGACATCAAGAGCGTGATTGCCGAGGGCACACGCCACGCCCTGGAAGTGAAGCCTTTTGCAGAAGAACTGCCAAACCTGGACGTGGTTCTAAAATTCCCCGACGATCCGGGTGATCTGTTCCAGGGGCTTAGCCTGGGTGTAGAAGAATGGCACGTGGTTTCACTGGTTGATCGGAAAACTTCTATCCGGCAGATCGCAAAATCCTGCAATATGACTGATGCACAAATCCGCCGCGTCGTGTATGGGCTTTTGCGGAAAGGGTTGGTGGAACTCAAGGTGGAGGCAGCATCGGGTAATTCCACGACTCGGCGTATGTCTGCGATGCTCTCGGTGTTTCAGTTTTAGTTCCGCACTGTGAACCTGCAAATCGGTCTTGAGCAAAATGTTCAGGACCGATAGGTGCCGCGCTGTCTCCCCCGCGGTGCGGCACCGTCGCTTCTCCAAAATTTGCCTTTATTTCCCTCTTGTTTCACAATGCTTCTATATTTTAGCGAAATAGTCTATCATTCTCAGGCACTTTGGCGGCTTGAAATGGTTTAAGAGGAGCTGCCGCAGAACCGCCTTAATTATTATCCGACGTGGCAGCCGCTGGTGAAGCCGGAAACCTAACGCTGAAGCATTGGATAGTTCACAACAATTTCACGAATGCTTTTACAATTCTCATTTATAATAGCCATGAATTGATGATGTTCGAACCCATCTTTGGTCCGGTTGACTCGGTTTTGGGGGCAGGGTATAATGCGCGCTACTTGTGCACTATCACGTAGACACGACTTACCCGCCGTTATCACCCGACCCCAGGGTAGGAATTTGTAGATGGCACTCAAAGGGAACCTGGCGGATTTTAGTACAACGCAAATTTTAAATCTGATCAACCTGGCAAAAAAAACCGGCACACTGCGTCTTTACCAGCCTATCGTCACCGATGAGATGATCACGGATGGGCAGGGGAACAAGCGCAAAAAGGTTGTTCCAGGTGAAGAGCGGGCGACGATCGCCTTTAGGGAAGGCCGCCTCGTGCTGGCCACTGTGGGCAGCCAGGACGGGCATCTGGCAACGGTCCTGCAAAAAGCGGGCAAGCTGAATGCCGAGCAGGCGCGCGTGATCCGCGAGCGCGGGGCGAAATATTCGGACAAAGCCCTGGCGCTGATGCTGATCAACGCCAACTATGTCACTCAGGCCGATGTCGTGCGCAGCATTCAACAGAACACGCTGGATATCGTCTATGACGTGATGTCCTGGAACCAGGAGCCGTTTGTCTTTGAAGAAAACGTCTCACCGCCTCCAGAGCGCATCACCGTTCCGATTGATCTCAAAAATGTGATCATCGAGGGCACGCGGCGCGCCAAGGAAGTCAAGCCGCTTGAAGAAGAACTGCCCAACCTGGATATGGCTTTAAAATTCCCCGATGCGCCGGGGGATCGCTTCCGGGGGATTCACCTCGGTGTGGAAGAATGGCGCGTGGTATCATTTATCAATCCGCAGAAACTCCATCCGGCAGATTGCCAAAGCCTGCAATATGACCGACACTGAAATACGTCGGATCGTTTATGGGCTTTTGCAGGCAGGCCTGGTGGAACTGGTGAAGCCGCCGGGAGTGCAGCAGCCCCAAGCGGGCAGTGGTGCTCCGCGCCGGACAGCCGCCTCGCCTTCGCTGACGGTTAAACGCAGCGTGGTGGAACGGTTGATCGCCAAAATCAAGGAAACTTAATTTATCCCTGGTAGGCCTGCCGCAGGGTAGGCTGTGTATTTATTATCTACGGAAGAGTGAAACCGACCATGCCCATGCAAACAGTCAAAATGGTCATCACTGGCCCCTTCAGCGCGGGCAAGACCGAATTTATACGCTCGATCAGTGAAATCGACGTGGTATCTACCGACGAGAGCATTTCTTCCGAGTTCGGCAGAGTACGGAACCAAAGAAGCCACAACTGTTGCAATGGACTTTGGCCGTATCACCGTCGATGATGATCTGGTGCTGTATCTGTTCGGCACACCCGGCCAGCGGCGGTTTGACTTCATGTGGGAAATTCTGGCCGAAGGTATGCTGGGCTTTGTGGTGATGGTAGACAGCGCCAAGCCGGAAACGTTCCGTGAAGCAAAAAGCATTCTGGAAACGTTCCGCGCTTATGCGCCTACGCCGTATGTGGTGGCTGCCAACAAGCAAGATCATCCCGAAGCCTGGTCGCCAGACGATCTCCGCATTGCGCTGCGCATCGAGGAGAACGTCAAGCTGCTGCCTTGTGTCGCCAAGGACAAAGAGAGCGTCAAGAATGTGCTGCTTGAACTG
Organism: uncultured Chloroflexia bacterium; assembly: GCA_963753545.1. Taxonomy (GTDB): domain Bacteria; phylum Chloroflexota; class Anaerolineae; order Aggregatilineales; family Aggregatilineaceae; genus CAVWCQ01. The sequence continues at coordinate 180,499 of CAVWCQ010000004.1, read as the reverse complement.
CTCTACTCGATCCTTGAGGAAATGGATACCTAGCCACAGCCGGGGGGATATTCGGCCTCCGATAGGCGTTCGTCCTCAAACGCTGCGTTCAGCCCTGCATCTTGCGGTCTGGAGGAACGACCAGACGTGCCATCACTTGTCACGGACCCAGGAATTATCCATTATGAGACCTATGGGCGCGGGCGGCCTGTGCTTTTGCTGCACGGCTGGCTCGGCTCATGGGCCTTATGGCGCGATACCATTGAAGTTCTAGGGCACGAATTCCGCACCTATGCCCTGGACTTTTTTGGGTTTGGCGAGTCCGGCGTGGTTGGCCAAGAAGAGCAGGAACAGCGGCGCGATTCGTTCACCGTCCCACCTATGTCGAGATGGTCTACCAGTTTATGGACCGGCTCGGCATCAAAAAAGCGCCCCTGATCGGCCATTCGATGGGCGGCACGGTCTCGCTGAGCATGGCGATCCGCTACCCGGAAAAAGTCGTCAAGGTGTGCGTGATCGGCTCCCCGATTAACGGCACATCGCTCAATCTGCTGCTGAAGATGTCCGGCTATCCCAAGCTGGCCGCGTTCTTCTGGCTGTTCCGGGGCCGCCCGCTGCGGCTCTTTTTGCGCGGCTACAGCTATTTTATGGCGAAAGACGGCGGCTCGATGTCCCGCATGATCAATAAAGATGTGTCGATGATCAGCATGGAGTCGTTCTTCCAGAGCATCGGCACGCTGCGCCAAACCGATCTGCGCCCCGAACTCAACCGCGTCATCGTCCCGACGCTGGGTATGTATGGCAAGAACGATATTATCGTGCGGCCCAGCGAGAACGAGACGCTGAAGGCGGGCGTACCCCATGCCCAGATCGAATGGTTCCCCGACGCTGGACACTTCATTATGATGGACTCGCCGCAGCGGTTCATCACCACGCTGCGCGCCTGGCTGCTGACGAACTCGCAGTAACGCGGCTTCAGATGGCTAATGTGCTCGATATCGTGCCCGCTGGCACTGAACTGACTGGCGACGAGAGTTGCTCCACACTCCCAAATAAAGCATACTAGACGCATCGGACGGCACGCGGAGAGCAATGATGCGCAAATTTATTATTGAAGACCACCACCTGATCACGCCATTCAACGAACCAGCGCGCGACCTGAGCATCCTCAACAAGGCGCTGAAAATCCACCACGCGGATATTCTGGACGAGGTGATCGGGCCAACTCCTGCCGAAATGCCCCTGGCTTCGATTCACGAACTGGTGCAGGCGGCCTCGGAAGGCGGCGAACTGATCGTTTACCGCGATAACCTGCACTTCGATACCCAATTCTTCCGCGAGTTTTTTGACACGGCCCGCGCCAGCCGTCTGCCATCACAGGCCGCGCTGCCTGCGAATGACGCCGCGTGGATGAAATATTCGATCCCGCTGTCGCGCCTGAAGCCCGTCAACGATATCAACGGACGCCCCCTCTATTATCCGCTCGATATGTGGTACTTCCCGAACGGCTATGCCGATCCGCGGCAGTGGCGGGCGGTGCCCATCTTCAGCGATTATAAGGAGATCGGTTATTACAACATCCCCGACTCCATGACGAATCTCCGCCCCGGCGGCGAGCAGGGCAGCCGCGACCTCGACCTGACGCACCTGCTGACTGAGCGATCCTGCCTGTCGATTGACAGTTGGGTGCATGTCTATTTCGCCAATATCATCATGGGCGTGTTCTCTCGTGGGAAGCGCTTTGAAAAGCAGGTATCGGAACATAATCTGGTGGCACTGCGCATGCTGTTCCGGGCCATTAAGGAGCAGAAGCAGGTGCTGTCGTGCTCCCAGGTGGTGGAAGTGGGGGAGGGCACCGTCATCGACCCGTCGGCGGTCATTTACGGCCCGACGACCATTGGACGCAACTGCTATATCGGCCCCGGCGCGGTGATCGATAACAGCATCATCGGGGATTATGTCAATGTGGCGCAGGGCTGCCAGTTGATGTTGAGCGTGGTGGGCAACAACTGCTTTTTGCCCTTCCGCGCCGCGCTGTTTATGTCCACGATGATGGAATACTCGATCATCGCTCAGAACACCTGCCTGCAAATGTGCGTCATCGGGCGCAACAGTTTTGTTGGGGCGGGAACGACATTCACCGACTTCAACCTGCTGCCTGCCGCGCTGCGGGCGATGAACGCTTACGGCGACCTGGAAGATACGGGCCAACCCGTGCTCGGCGGCTGCGTGGGCCACAACGCCCGGCTCGGATCGGGGCTGGTGGTCATGCCGGGGCGCGTCATCGAGTCCGATACGATCCTGTTCGCCTCCCCAGAGCGGCGGGTGATCAACAAGAATATCACCTACGAGGAGAGCGATCACCACAAGGTGCGCGCCTCGGTTGCCAAGCTGCATAAGCGCCGCTATCCACGGCAGTTGGAGTCGGAAGCGGCGTTCCTGGAGCCGTGGGAGTAGAAGAGAAAAGAACATATTTCACCGCAAAGTACGCAAAGAGCGCAAAGAAAAGCAGAGATAAGAACAAGGGGCGAGGGCAGGTGACTCGCCTCAATTGGTGCGGTAGTACGGCAGTCTCATGACCATTGGGGAATATGAGGCGGCGGGGTATGATTGGAGGCGCGCATTATAGTTAGAATTAGAAGGCCACCGTGAGCACCCCTGACACCTTTGCATTTATCATTCATCCGATTGATCCGAAAAAAGACGTATCCCGCAAGTGGCCCCTCGTCGGCAAAATCTTGTCGGAAGGGCAGATCAACTATCTCTCCCGGTTTTTCCCTCCAGTGTACATCTCCGAGATTCACGGCATTACCTCCCAGGCAACGGGAAAAGAACTGTCGGGCTGGTTTATCGCCTGTCCCTATACGCCCAAAACGATGATGTCGCTGCCTGTCGAGATGGTCTATAAGAAGATCGTCGCGTGCGGGCACATGGCGGAAAAGCTCGGCGCGCGGCTGCTGGGGCTGGGCGCGTATACGTCCGTCGTGGGCGACGCGGGCGATACGATTGCGCAGCGGCTGGAAATGCCCGTCACGAACGGCGACGCCTATACGGTTTATATGGCGGTGGAAGCGGTGCGGGAAGCGGCGCGGCGCATGGATATTAAAATGTGCGACGCGTCGGCGGCAGTGGTTGGGGCGACGGGCGTGATCGGCTCGGTCTGCGCGCAGATTTTGGCCCGCGAAGTGCCGGATCTGCTGCTGGTCGGGCGGCGGCAGGAGGCGCTCGATGAAGTCGAGGCGCTCTGCCAGGGACACAAGGCCCAGATCAGGACCAGCCTGGATATCCACAGCATTTATCACGCCGATCTGATCCTGACCGTGACCAGCGCGACAACCTCCGTGATCGAGCCGGAGCATCTGAAGCCGGGCACGGTGGTGTGCGACGTGGCCCGCCCGCGTGACGTATCGGTGCGGGTGGCGCAGGTGCGGGACGATGTGCTGGTGATTGAGGGCGGCATGGTCGAAGTGCCCGGTCCGGTCGATTTTGGGTTCAACTTCGGGTTCCCGCCGGGAAATCCTACGCGTGCATGGCGGAGACGATGGCCCTGGCGCTGGAAGGCCGCTACGCCGATTACAGCGTCGGCAAACATATCAGCCTGGAACAGGTCAACGAGATTGGGATGATCGCGGCGCGGCACGGCTTCAAACTGAGCGGGTTTCGCAGTTTTGAACGGGCGGTGACTGACGAGCATATCGAGCGGGTGCGGGAACGGGCGAAAAAGTAAAAAGAATATCTCACCGCAAAGAGCGCAAAGAACGCAAAGAAAACCAAAAGAGAGAAGCGGTAGAAAAAGAACCTTCACCGCGGAGAACGCAGCTTCGCGAGGAAAAGTAAGAGAAATTAGAAAAAAACGACCAGTTCCTCATTCTTCGTTTCAGGAGAGATGCCATGAGGGTTTTGTTCACCGTCCAACCGTTCTTCGGTCACTTCCATTCGCTCGTGCCGTTGGCTCAGGCGCTTAAGGAACACGGGCATGAGGTGGCGTTCGCGACAAGCGAAAATTTTGGCCCTGTCGTCAAGCGCGCCGGATTTGATCATTTCTCGTGTGGCCGGAATTGTGCCGGGTCCAATGATATCCTGACCACTCTCCCCGAATGGCCCGCCATTCAGGCCGCAGTATCCCACCCGGGTATGCAACAGATTTGGGGATTCATCCAGGGATTCGGCCCCCAGATGGCGGATGACCTGATCGCCCTGATGCAGGGTTGGAAACCGGACGTGATTATCCGCGATCCCCTGGAGTTTGGCAGCACCATCGCCGCCGAGCTTTTCGACATACCCTATGCCAGTATCCTGTGGGCGCTCTATATTTCGCCCCGGTACGGTTGTGCTGCGCCCCTTAATGCGCTCAGACAGCGTTATGGCTTGCCCGAAGACCCCGGCCTCAAATCGTTTGACCGCTATTTTGTGTTGAATGCGCTGCCACCTTCGTGGGGGTTGGGGCTGGGTGCTCCTCCGCCTCCGGTGACGCATCGATTTTGCATGCCGCCATTTGACCTAAGCGTTCAACAGGAACTACCGGACTGGGTCCAGAACCTGCCTGATTGTCCAACCGTCTATGCGACCCTGGGCACCACGTTCAACCAGCAGCCCGAACGGTTCCAGGCATTGATTGACGCGTTGAGCGCCGAAGATTTCAACACCATCATTACCGTCGGGCAGTCGATGGACCCGACTCAATTTCACCCCCTTCCGCAGCATGTGAAGATCGAGCGGTACATTCCACAAACCCTGATCTTGCCCACCTGCGACGCAGTCATTTTTCATGGCGGATTTAACTCTTTGCATTCTGCCCTCTGGCACGGTCTGCCGGTGGTCATCATACCGCTGGAGGCAGGCGATCAGATGCCTACCGCTCAACAATGCGCAGACCTTGGGATTGGCGTGCTGGTCAACGGGGAGCCGGAAGCCATACGCTCTGCGGTCAAAGCCGTCCTGACTGACGCGAATTACCGCCTGCGGGCGCAGCAGCTTCAGCGCGAGATGATGGAATTGCCCCCTCTGTCGGAAGCGGTGCGGCGGCTGGAGAGGCTGGCGCGTACACACGATCCACAGTTAATGAATGGGTAGAGTTGAGTAGGGGGATTGTACTATCCCCTTTTTGGTACTGAAGCGCTTCAATCAAGGTAAGGGGTAGACTGGCTTTTAATCCAGTTCGAATGTATAGTTAACGCATCGACAAGCCGAAAATCGGCAAGCTGAGGCTGTTCAGGCTCCATTCGTTCATGACGAAACCCCAGATTACGGGGAGGTTGGCATGGGTAAGGGCAGAATTTTAGTTGTTGAAGATGATTTTGACATCTCCAATATGCTGCGCATTTATTTCAGCGGGCAGGGATATGATGTGCAGGTCGCACCACGCGGCGGCGATGCACTGATGCTGACTCGCAAGCAGCTACCGCAGTTGATTGTTCTCGATATTATGCTGCCCGACATGAACGGGTATGACGTTTGCCGGGAACTACGCTCCACGACGCGCACCAGCCACATTCCGATCATCTTCCTGACGCAGAAGGACGAGCGCAGCGATAAGATCGCCGGGTTGGAACTGGGCGCGGATGATTACATCACCAAGCCGTTCGATATCGAAGAACTCAAGCTCCGCGTCAAGAATCAGATTGACCGGGCTGAGCGCGATAATTACACCGATCCAAACAGCGGCCTGCCCAGCAGCTCGCTGATCGAAGAAAAACTGCGCGAATTGATGCGTGAAGAAAAAATCTGGACGTACCTGGATGTCAAGCTCCAGCACTTCGACGCATTCAAAGACGTGTACGGTTTTGTGGCGGGCAACGAAGTGCTGCGCTTTATGGCGCTCATTGTGGGCGAAGTGCTGGACGAACACGGCACACCCAATGACTTCGTGGGCCACGCGGGAAGCGATAACTTTGTTGTCGTGACCTATTCGCAAAAAGCCGAGGCGCTGATCAAACGGCTGACGGATCGCTTTACCGAGGAAGTCCAGCAGCATTATTCCTTCATTGACCGCGAGCGCGGGTTTATGATGAAGGAAAATGACAAAGTGCCGTTGATGACTCTGGCCGTCGGTTCCATTTCCAACGCGACGCGGCAGTTTGCCGATATCCGCGAGATCACCGAACTGGCTGCCGAGAGCCGCCGCCGGGGATCGACTGCTGAAGAAGAAGCGCCTATCGCCACTGAATGGTAATCGTTATATCGTCCAAGAGCCGGGAATGGAATTTCGGCTTGTAGGTGTGGTGAACGCCGATGGTTGAAATCTATTTAGTCATTACGGGCTTGATCTTCTTTGCCTGGCTCTACGCCCTGGTCCGCCAAACCGGACGCGGGATGAGCAGCGAGCCGGTTGAAGCCCGCCCGGTTGTGCCGGTAAACCTGATGGAGAGCGACGAAGCGATTGTCGTCGCTGAAGGGCGTGGGCGAATCGTGTATGCAAACGGTCTCGCCCGCCAGTGGTTTGGCATGAACGGCGGGACGCCGAGCCTGTCCCTGATGTCGCAGATGGTCCAACCAGCCGATACCCTGTACGACCTGTTTGCTGACGGTGGACACGGCTCGTTCCGGTTGGGCGGGCGGCGTATCGAGGCCGTATCGCACCCCGTACCCGGTGCCGAAGGCCGGCGCATGGTTGTAGTCATGCGCGAACTGACGGCGGCTGCATTGCAGAGTTATACCGAGTTCGATCCCCTGCGCGCCGTCGCCATCATGACGGATATCAGCCATGCGGTTGGCTCGGGCCTGGACCTGGACACCACTATCGAGACCATTCTGCGCAGCGTCGGGCAGTCGATCAGTTTCGATAATGCCGAAGTGACGCTGTGGAATGCCGACACGCAAACCCTGCGCCCGCTGCGCAACCTGACCGAGACGGATGGCGAAGAGATTATCTATCAGGTAGGGGAGGGGTATACAGGCTGGATCGCCATGTATCGCCAGCCGCTGCTGATCGGTGATATCGGCTCCCGCACCGACGTTTTCCCCAAGCGCTTCCGGCGCGACTTCCAAAGTTATATAGGCGTGCCCCTGGTGATCGCCGATCGCTTCATCGGCACGCTTGAACTGATCGGCCACATCCGCAACGCCTTCAGCCAGCGGGACGTGGCTTTGCTGCAAACGGTATCGGGCCAGGTTGCTGCCGCGCTCGAAGCCGCGATCCTCTACCGGGACCAGAAATCGCACGTTGCCGAACTGTCGGGCATGCAGCAGATCGCGGAGGCGATGAGCCAACTCAGCGATCCTGCCGAGTTGTTTGGACAGTTGACCGAGCGCATCGCCCGCCTCATTGGCATGGAATTGTGCGGCGTGCTGCTCTATGACAGCGACGACCAGATTTTCCACAGCCAGACGCCCTTTTACGGCGTGCCCAATTCGCTGGTGCGCAATTACAGGCTGGCAATCGCGCCTGAGTCCGAACTGTACGCGATCTGGAATAAGCCGTGGTGGGGCACGAATGATCCCGACGCGCCCGTGCTGCGGACGATGGGCCTGGACGATATTACCAGCGCCATCACGATCAATTCTCTGGCGCTCATCCCGATGATCATCGCGGGGCGGCGCATCGGGCTGCTGATGGTCGCCAACCGGCACGGCGGGCAGGGATTCCAGGAAGAAGACCTGCGCATGCTGTTCTCGTTCGCGTCGCAGGCAGCCGTCGTTGTCGAAAATTCGCGGCTCTACATCGAGGAACAGCTCCGCACGCGCGAACTGGGCGGCTTGCAGCAAATCGGGCAGGCCCTGAGCGCGCTGCACAACCCCGCCGAACTGTACGGGCAAATCACGTCCCGCATTGCCGGGCTGATGCAGGTCCAGATGTGCGGCGTGCTGCTCTATGATGCCCGCGTGCGCGGTCTGATCAGCCAGCGTCCATTTTACGGGATGGACGACGAAGAGAGCATCAATTTTTACCAGCTTCCCTCACCCCCCGGTGGGGTTGTCGCGGAACTGTGGCAGGAGCGCGATACGTGGTTCAGCAATGACGTGCGCCACGATCCGCTGGTGAGCGATACGGACCTGGCACGGCTGGCGCAGGTGGCCGGAATTCGCCAGACATTGATCGCGACATTGGTTGTCGGCGGGACGCGGTTGGGCATTCTCCAGGCATCCAACAAGCTGAGCGGAGACGACTTTAGCGAAGACGATGCGCGGGTGATGGCGATCTTCGCCGGACAGGCCGCGATGCTCATCGAAAACGCGCGGCTCTACCGGGAAATGCAGCGCCGTGCTCACGAAGCCGAAGGGCTGCGCGCCATTACCGAGATTGCCTCACAGTCGGCCCCGATGGGCGATATGGTCGAGCAGGTGATTGTTGCCATTGCCAACCTGCTGCAATCCGAAGCAGTGATCATTGCCCTGGTCGATGAAGAAACCGGCGAACTGGTGATCCAGCCCGGTTATGTGTGGGGCAGCAAGCTCAATAAAGCGATTATTATTGATGCGTATGCGCCCGGTTTTGAGCAGAGCGTGCTCATTTCGCGGCGGCCATTCATGAGCAACAGCCTGCGCGACGATAAGCGCGTGCTGCCACAGTACCGGCCCATGTTTGATCGCTTCAAGCTGCGCACAACGATCCAGGCTCCGCTGGTCGTGGGCGAACGCAGCATCGGTGAACTGACGATTGCCAACAAAGAAGGCGGCGAACTGTACACGGACACCGACATGATGCTGATGATGTCGATTGCCACGCAGGTCGCAGCCATGATCGAGCGCAGCCGCCTCTATCAGGCCACCGACCAGGACCTGCGCAGCCGCCTGCAAGAACTGGGCGCGCTGGGCCGTGTCAGCCACGAACTCAGCCAGACGATTGACCTCGACCGCATCCTGGATGTGATCCGCCAGGAAGCGCTGCGTTCCACCGAGGCGTCCGCTGCCAGCATCGTGCTGCTGTCAGAACCTGAGGACTGGGACAATTCGGATACGCCGGAGATCGGGCAGCGATTTGGCGAGACGCGCTCAATCGCCATTCTGGCCCCTGTCGAGTTGATGGTTGTAACCCGCAACGATGTGGTGATGATCTCCGATTACGCCACAAGCGAGTACAAACCGATTCCGGAGACGGCGCGTTCGGCGCTGGCCGTGCCAATCAGTTTTGGCGAACAGCCCGTTGGCCTGATCCATCTCTACAGCGATAATCCGGGCGCGTTTGACCAACGCGTCATTGACTTTGTGGTCGCTCTCACCGACCAGGCGGCGATTGCCATCAGCAACGCCCGCCGCTACCAGGAACAACTTGTCGCCAACCAGCAGTTACGCGTCCGTGCCGAACGAATGGGCCGCATCTTCGAACTGGGCGAGATGTTCCGCCAGGGTGCCAATCTGCCGGAAATGCTGGAAGAAGTGGCACACAGCGTGCAGGAAACGGTCGGCTATAACGTAGTGCTGGTCAGCCTCGTGGATACGCGCGACCGCGTGATGCGCCGCACGGCTCAGGCCGGACTGCCCATTGCTGTTTTCCAGGAGATGCAAAAGGTCGCGCCGCCGCTGGATCAGGCGCTGAACCTGATGCAGGATGTCTACCGGGTGAGCAACAGCTACTTCCTGCCCGCCGAAGGATCCGAGGCCCTGCGTCAGGGGCTGCCCGTTTATCAGGTGATCCAGGAACGGATGGGAACCAGCCCGCGTGCCTGGGACCCGCAGGACCTGCTGCTGGTTCCGCTTTATGGAACGGGCGGACAGGTGCTTGGTTTGATCAGCGTGGACGAGCCGCGTTCGGGCCGCCGCCCTGATCTGGCGACCGTCGAAGCGCTGGAAATCTTCGCAAATCAGGCCGCATTCAGTATTGAGAACTACCGCCTGATCGAGCGTATTCAGCAGGAAGCAGAGGCGACTCGCCGCGAACGTGACCGCCTCGCCCAACTGCACCTCGTGACGAGTGAAATTCAGCGGGCAACGGATGTGCCGTCCCGGTTGCAGGTTGTTGCCGATGGCATTTACAAAGCCGGGTGGGGGCGTGTCGTCATCACCCTGCGTGACGAACACCTGGAACCCACGGCCCTGATCCACGCCGGGTATACGCCCGAAGAATCGATCAGCCTGTCCGACGAGGTGCTGCCCGGCAAAACATGGCGCGCCTGGATCAATGACCTCGCGTTCCACGAACTGAAACTCGGCGCGGGTTTTTACCTGCGTTACAACCACCCCTGGGTAGTTGAGCATCTCATGGGTGGACAGCCCGCCAATCCGCCATCAGTGCCGAATGATGTGTGGCATCCCCAGGATGTGTTCTGCCTGCCGCTGGTGGGGCAGGACCAGAAGCGCATCATCGGCATCATCGAAATGGAAGACCCGGTGGATGGGCGCGTTCCCACGCCGTCGTCGCTCCAGCCGTTCGAATTGTTCGCGTCACAGGCTGCCGCCGCCATCGAAACGACCCGTCTCTATCTGGAAACGGTACGTGCCGCCGAACAGGAACAACGCCTCAATGAAATGATGGAGGCGGTTTCCAGTTCGCTCAGCGCGGAAGGCATCATTGAGGCGATTGGGCGCGGTTTGCAGCAGATGATCCCGTTCACGCGGATGTGCGTGGGTCTGGCCGACGAAGGCATGGCGCAGTTCAGGCTGATCGAAGCCGAGATCGCGCTTGATACCTCGGTGCAGGTGCTGCCCGGTCGTTCCGATGGCGTTCCAGGGAACGTACATGGGCCGCATTTTTGGCGAGACAGCGGGGCGGCTGTTCCACCTGCACAGCGAAGAAGCGATCCGCAAGGCCCACAGTGATCTCCAAGCGTGGTACGAAGACGGCGAACGCACGACAATGCTGGTCCCCATGATTGCCGGTGGACAGCCGATTGGCGTGCTGCACCTGGGCAGCGAACTGGAAAACGCCTTTGGCTTCCAGGAAAACCTGGACCTGACGCAGCGTCTGGCGAACCTGTCGGCGGTGGCGTTGGACAATGCGCGGCTCTTCCAACAGGCCCGTGACCGTGAACAGTTCTCGGCGGCGCTGCAACGTGTATCGCAGTCCCTTAACCAGATCTTCGACCTGGGAAGCGTACTGCGGACGATCTGCGATGAAAGTCTGCCGATCCTCGGCGTAGAAGGCACCTACGCATGGCTGCTGGTAGGCTCCGATCTGATCGGCATCGCGGCCAGTGGTCCCGCCCAGGAAGCCTTCTTCGGCATGTCCGCGCCGCTGTCGGATGTGGAAATGCTGGCGGCGCGCGTCGTCAACTTGCGCCAGCCCATGTATATCAACGATTTGCAGTCGCGCGGGGATCGGATGCATATTGTCCCGCTGGCTGAACTGCAATCGCTGCAAGCCGTGCTGGGCGTGCCGCTGCTCCGTGAAGATCGCGTGCTGGGCGCTCTGATGCTGGTCAAGGCTCAACCGGGCCAGCGCTTTGACGATCTGGACGTGGAACAGGCCGCTGCCTTCGCGGTGCAGGCCGCCATCGCCATCGAGAACGCCCGCCTGTTTGAAGAAGCCGAACAGCGCGCCGCCGAACTGGACTCACAGGCGCGGCGGCTGGGCCTGATCAACCGCATCTCGACGCAACTGGCGCATGCGCTTGCCCCTGATGAAATTTATGCGATTGCCGTGCGCGAACTACAGGCGGTGTTGGGCGCGTCGTTTGGATCGCTGATCAACTTTGAAGATGAAAAGACGGGGCGAGTGGTATTCAGCACGAATGCCGCTGACGAGGGCCAGGATATCACCATCCACCTGGAAAACAACCCGTCGATTGATTATGAGCGTGAGACGCGCAAGCCGATTGTTTCCGAGGATGTCCTCTCGGATCGGCGCTTTGAGCCTAACTGGGACATTCTGCGCGGGCGAGGGACCATATCTCTGCTGTCTGTGCCGCTGATCGTGTCTGATCGGGTGATTGGCACCGTCGGCATGGACTTTACCAAGCGCCGCGCCTTTACCGAAGCCGAAGTCGAAATCGCTGAGACGATTGCCAGCCAGGTCTCCGTTGCTCTGGAAAAAGCGCACCTGCTGCAAGAAGCCGAGCGCCGCGCGATTGAACTGGACGAACAGGCACAGCGGCTGGCAGTGATCAACCGCGTTTCGGGGCGGCTGGCCCAAACCCTCGACCCCGAAGAAGTGTATCGTATCATCATCAGCGAAATGCAAGCCGCTTTGAATTTACAATCGGGCGGCCTGATGCTGATCGAGGGCGATAACATGGCGCGGCTGGTGCTGAGCACGCACCCCCTGGACCCGCCTATTCCCAACGTGACTGTGCCGCTGCTTGGCAACCCGGTTGCCGAATACATCCTGACGACGCGCAAGCCGTTTATCATTCCTGATCTCTACGCCGATCCCAACACCGAGCCGATGTGGGAAATGCAGCGGGCGCGGAATACGACGGCGATGCTGATCGTGCCCGTGTTGATGGGCGATCAGGTGATCGGCACCATTGGCCTGGACTCGTCTACGCCGCGCACTTTCAGCGACGCGGAGATCGAACTGGTCACCACCACGGCGAACCAGGCGGCTGTCGCCATTGAAAAGTCCCGCCTGTTTACGGAGACCCAACAGCGCGCTGCCGAACTGGACGCACAGGCGCGGCGGTTGTCCCTGGTGAACCATGTCGCGTCGCGGCTGGCGCAAACGCTCGACTTGCAGGAAATCTACCGGATCGTATTGAGCGAATTGAGCCAGGTGCTGCGGGTAGATTTTGGCGGGTTGGTCATCTTCGAAGACGAGAAGATTGGCCGGCTGGTGCTGGACTACCCGTTTGATCACCCAACGCCTGATTTACTCTTGCCCCTGGAAGGAAACCTGTCGATCGAAAGAGTGCGCGAAACACGCAGCCCGCTGGCCTCAACGGATGTGCTGCATGATCCGCTCTTTGAACCGGCCTGGGAGAATTTGAAGGCGCGCGGCACACGATCCCTGATGATTGTTCCGCTGCTGGTTGGTGACAGGGTGGTCGGCACGATTGGCCTGGACGTGCTGACGCGGCGCGAGTTCACTGAGGCCGAAATCGGGCTGGCGGAGACGATTGCCAGCCAGGCTTCCCTCGCCACGGAAAAGGCGCGGCTCTATAACGAAACCCTGGGCCTGACGATCTTTAACCAGGCGGTGGTTGAATCCATCCAGCAGGGTATTGTCGTGCTCGACCTCAACCTGCAGGTTCGCCGCGTTAATTCCTTCATGGTTGAACGGTACGGCTGGGATGCCTCCGCCGTTGGATTGCCGCTGTATGAGTACCGGCCCGACTATGCCGAATTCCTCCGCACACCGATGATTGTGGCACTGGGGACGGGCGAACCGCAGATCAGCTATGAGGTTGAACGGCGAGACGCTGCCGGGCGCACATCGATCCGCAACTATTACGTTTACCCCATGCTGGAACGCAAGCGTGTGACCGGCCTCGTGCTGCTGGTCGAAGACGTGACCGAACGGGCCACGCTTGAAGCCGACCTGGAATAGCCGCGCCATTCAGTTGGCGGCGCTGTCCGAAGTGTCCAGCCAGATCACCTCAACGCTGGACCCGAACCAGTTGATCAGCCTTGTGCTGGACGCGTTAGGCCGCGTGATCCCCTTCGACGGCGTGTCGCTGTGGCTGCGTGCCCCGGAACGCGAAGAACTGAATATCGTGGCGGCTCGCGGCTACCAGGATGTCGACTCGCCCAATGCGAAGGAACTGATCGGGCTGAAGGTGGAAATCCCCTACAGCCCCTTGTTCCGCGAAATGGCAGCCCAGGCGAAGGTGATTAATGCGGTAGACGTGGCGGCGGGCGATCCTCGCTTCCCATATGGCACGGCGGCCATCTATAAAAACTGGCTGGGCGCTCCCCTGATCAGCAAGGGGCGCGTGGTCGGCGTGCTGGCGCTGGAAAAACGCGAACCGAACTTCTATAACGTCCTGCACGAGCAGTTAGCCCTCACCTTTGCGAACCAGGCTGCGGTGGCGCTGGATAATGCCCAGATGTTCCAGGAAACGCGCGCTCGCGCTGCCGCCCTGAACGAACAGGCGCAGCGTCTCGCCCTGCTCAACCGTGTTTCGCTGGCCCTGGCCCAGTCGCTCGACATCGAGAATATCTTCGAGATCGCCCTGCGTGAAACGCGCGATTGCGCTGGATCTGCCGGAAGGCTCCGCGATCCAGATTGAGATTGAAAGTCAGTTGGGGCGCGTCATTGTGGAATATCCACGCGGCGATGCGCCGCCGGAAAACGTGTTACGATCTCTCGCGCATCGGGAGCCTTTGAGCGCATCCGCAGCGCGGTCTGATCCCGTTGGCCGATTGAAAACTTTCGTGGACGAACCGACCTGTGGGCCGATCTGCAAAAGCTGATGCGCCATGACGACGTGTGCAACAGTTCCCTGATGATGCCGCTGGTTGTGGGCGGCAGCGTGATCGGCGTGCTGCGGCTGGACTCGCTGGGACAGACACGCCAGTTCCCGGCGGACCGCAGATCGAACTGGCGCAGACGATTGCCAGCCAAGCCGCTATCGCGGTGCAGAATGCCTCGCTGTTCGAGCAGGCAGCCATCCGCAGCTCGCGAACTGGAAACCCTGTTTGAATTGGCCCAGGCGACAGCAGTCACGCTCGATCTGGGCGAAGTCGTACGCCGCGTGACCATCCAGATGCTCACGGCGCTGCAAGCCGACGCCTGCACTGTCTTTATGTGGGATGATGTCATCAACCGCCTGAAGTGCGCGGCGATACTCAGCGCACGCGACGACAGCATTGTGGCGGATCAGGTGGGCGACAGCTCAATCTGCTCGCTGTATCCGCTGCGCGAAAAAGCGCTGAATGAGCGCGAACTGGTTATCGTCCGCGCCGAAGATACGGATCTGCCGGATGGGGAAGCGGAACTGATGGACCGCCATCACGTCTCCATCCGCATCCTGATCCCGCTGGTCGTCAACGACATTTCAATTGGGCTTGTTGAAATCGAGTCGCTGGACGAGCACCCGCTACTTCAAGGCCGAAGATACTCCGGCTGGCGCGCACGCTCGCCAGTCAGGCGGCAATCTCGATTGAAAATGCGCGCCTGCAAACCGAAACCCGGCGCACCGTCGAAGAACTGTATATCATCAACGATATGTCGCCGCGCTGTCGTCCGCCAACAATCTGAGGCAGCTGCTCGATATCGTAGCCGATCAACTGCCCAACCTGACCGAAGCCGCCGTCGATTTATGTGGCGCTCTACGATCCAGCGGTGGATGAAATCGACAGCTTCCGCTGGCAGTGGCGAACGATATGCCGCTCGACATGGCGACAGCATCCGGTAGGACGCAGACGAATTCTCGCTGATTGATCAAACGGCAGGCTCCCCTGCTGCTGGCTGGCGACAGCTCGATCAGCGTCCGGCGCAGCCTGGGTATCGACAGCGCGTGCCGCAGCGCACATGCTTCCTGGGCGTGCCGCTGTTCGCAGGTGAAGAAGTCGTCGGTGTGCTGGCGTGCGCGATGATCGCAACTCCAGCGCGTTCAGACAGAACGATCAGCGCATCCTGAACACGGTGGGCTCGCAGTTGGGTGTCGCCATCCAGAGCGCCCGTCTGTTCCAGCAAACGCTGCAACTCGCGGAAGAACTGGAACAGCGCGTGCGCGAACGTACCGCCGAACTCGAACAGGAACGGCAGCACATCAGCACGCTGTACCAGATCACCACCGAATTGGCCTCAAGCCTCGATATGGAACGCCTGCTGAGACGCGCGCTCGAAATGGTGGCGCAGTCGGTAGGCGCGACCTACGGCCCGTCCTGGCCGTTGATCCCATCACAGACCGCCTGTACTATCCGCGCCAACTATGGCGGACAGGAACTGCCCTGAAGTATGACAGCCCGCGTTCGCTGAACATGAACGAAGGTCTGGCGGGTTGGGCGATGCAGATGCACCAGAATTTGATCTCTCGACGATGTGCAGGACGATCCGCGCTGGCTGCGCTTGAGCGCAGCTGATGATATGCCTACGCCGCGATGGTCGCCCTGATCGAAGCCAATGATGATATGCTGGGCGTGATCATGCTCTACAGTGATCATGCCGACTGCCTTCACGGAGGATCACCTGCGGCTGGTCACAGCGGCGGCGCACCAGATCGCCAACTCGATGAACAACGCCGAACTCTACTCGCCTGATCCGCGATCAGGCCGAGCGTCTGGGCTCGATGCTGCGCCAGGAGCAGGTCGAAGCGACCAAGAGCACCTCGATCCTGCGAATTTGTGGCGGACGGTGTGACTGGTGGCGGATGGCGATGGCAAAGTCATCGTGTTTAACTCTACCGCCGAGCGCATCCTGGGCCTGCCCATCGCAGCGTGTGTTGGGCAAGCAGATCTCGCCTATCGTCGGGCCTGTATGCCACAGGCAGTCGCGCTGGTTTGAAACCGTCGATAACGCTGGATGAACAACCCCACCGATTACCGCCCGGTGAGTTTCTCGAAGACCGCTGGAATTGGATGATGGGCGCGTGATCAGCGTGCGCCTCTCGCCAGTGCACATGGGCGATCAATTCCTGGGAACGGTGTCCATCTTCCGCGACATTACGCGCGACGTTGAAGTGGATCGCCTGAAGAGCGATTTGTCGCGACTGTCTCGCACGAACTCCGCACCCCCATGACCTCGATCAAGGGGTACGCCGACCTGCTCCTGTTGGGTGCGGCGGGTGAGATCAGCGAGCAACAGCAGCGCTTCCTGGAAACGATCAAACAAAACGCGGACCGGCTGAGCGTCCTGGTGAATGACCTGCTCGATATCTCGCGCATTGACCAGGGCCGTCTCGAATTGAAATTCGGCGCTGTCGATGTGGAAGACTGTGCTCAACGCCGTGCTGATGCATACTCCACGGGCGGGCCGAAGATGAACGGCGTCCCGATGAATATTGTCGTTCAATCTGCCGGAAGATCAGCGCTTGTCGATCTTGGGCGATTACGATAAAGTGGCGCAGATCTTCTCGAACCTGGGCGATAATGCGTTCAACTATACGCACTCCGAACGGAACCATTACCTTCACGGCGGAGTATAATGCTGAGACGGACAATGTGAGGATCTCAGTAGCGGATACCGGAATCGGCATCCCCAGGGAATTTCGGAGATCGCATTTACGAGCGCTTCTTCCGAGGGGATGAAGTCCATGAATTGGTGATGGATACCCCCGGCACTGGCCTGGGACTGTCCATCGTCAAAGAATATGTGCAGACTGCATCATGGCACGATCTGGTTTGAAAGTGAAATCGGCA
Organism: uncultured Chloroflexia bacterium; assembly: GCA_963753545.1. Lineage (GTDB taxonomy): Bacteria > Chloroflexota > Anaerolineae > Aggregatilineales > Aggregatilineaceae > CAVWCQ01. The sequence continues at coordinate 163,405 of CAVWCQ010000004.1, read as the reverse complement.
AGGGGACAACGTTCTATGTAGAACTACCGTCCAAGTCGCCCCAAGCCGCATCTAGAGGGGCTGTCGCATAAAATTGGGGACATAGATGGCAAAAATACTCATTGCAGAAGACGAACGGGACATCCGCGATTTGATTGAGTTCACACTCAAATATGCGGGTCACGAAGTGATCAAAACCAGCAACGGGGCAGAAGCCGTTGAAAAAGCCCCCAGAAATTAAGCCCGACCTGATTCTGATGGACGTGCGCATGCCGCGCATGACGGGCTATGAAGCCTGCCGCGCCCTGAAAGAAATCGAAGCGCTCAAAAATATCCCGGTGGTCTTTTTGTCGGCCAAGGGGCAGCAATCCGAAATGGAAATCGGGCATGGAGGCGGGTGCGTATGACTACATCCTGAAGCCGTTCGCGCCCGATTATCTGATGCAGCGCGTTGCCGAAATTCTGTCAAGTTAATTTGGGATTGAAGGTTAGTCTCGCTTGTCCGGCGCTGATCGCGGGCATGGTACACTGCCTGATTAAGACTGTATTGAATGCTTTGGAATCGGCTGCATGAGCGCGATTACGATTGAGAATGATCTGGTTCATTATGAGGTTCTAGGGCGCGGGCGGCCCGTGATCCTCGTTCATGGCTGGCTGGGCTCGTGGCGCTATTGGGTTCCAGCCATGCAGCAGTTGAGTTCGAAGTACCGCACCTATGCCCTGGATCTGTGGGGATTTGGCGGATTCGGGTAAGGAAATCGCGCCGCTATGACTTCGACTCGCAGGTGTGCTGCTGGATGAGTTTATGGAAAAAATGGGCATCACCAAAGCCGCGCTGATCGGTCATAGCCTGGGCGCGCGGTGGTGGCGCGTTATGCGGCGAAGCATCCTGATCGCGTGCCGCGCCTGATGGTGTCTCACCGCCGCTGTTTCGGCTGGCCCCGCCCGTCCCCCTGACGGCTAATCCGGCCCCCAAGCTGGATATCCCCAAGCCGCTGGTCATTGAAGCGCCCAAATCTGCCGAGCCGGTGACACAGCCGATTACCCGTGTGTTCGATCCCTCAGCGGTTAAACCCGCCGAAACGGTTGAAAGCATTCAGGCCGAGATTCAGGCTGAAGCCGAGACAATGCCGTATAAATCGGAAGAGATGAAAGCGCGCGTCCGGGCTGCGTTAGAGCGCCGTGTCCGGGAAGCCAACGCGGCAGCGGGCATTGTCAACGTTCCATCTGCCGCTGTTCCACCCGCCAACACGCCCAAGTCACCGCGCGACGCGGCTGTCCCGCCGACGGATAAGCCTGCTACCGAAATGGTTCCCGCCGCGCCGAAACTGCCAGAGCCGCTGGCGGACGTTCCGCAGATGCCGAAGGTCGATTATATGCCCGACGCAAGGGAAGTGCAGCGCGCCAACCCCCTGAAAGATTACATCCAGTCGCTGGACCCCATCGCGCTGCTCGAAAAGCATGTTCCGGCGGGCAGTGACCAGGATAAATTAAAGGCCGAAGTGAGCAAGGCAGATAAGCTGTCTATCGCGCTCAGCGTCGAGTCCTTTGTCACGGTGGATACGCTGCGCGATTTGCAGACGCTGCCGATGCCGACCGTCGCGGTGTATGGGACCAAAGATACGTTCCTGCCGCAGCCGGACGGCGAGATGCAAAACAGTCTGCGCGAAGGCCGCAGCACGTTCCATATTATGGGCCTGGACGATACGCGGCACTTCCCGATGTTGGAGAATATCTCCCAGTTCACGCGGCTGATCATGGACTTTTTGGAAATCCCCGACGTGACCAAGCTGGCGATCAAGGAAACGTGGGAACGGCGCGTGCGGTAGAAGAAAAAGATAGGTTCACCGCAAAGGGCGCAAAGAAAAGCAAGAGAAAAGAAAAAACAATTTCACCGCGGAGAACGCGGAGAGCGCAGAGAAAAACAAAATAAAATGCCCCTTACCTCCCTTTCTAGTCTCGGCTGGAAGGGGAGCTTTTTTGTCAGGATGATTGCTGTTCCAGCGTAACCCGTTGTGCCGTGAAAATTTTCTCGCTTGCCATCCATGAATCTGCGCGGTATAGTCTTACATATTCGCCAGGGGAGCTTGGGTTAGCCAGGCTGAGAGGCGCATCCACCAGACGATGCCGACCCTGTGGAACCTGACCCGGATAATACCGGCGTAGGGAGGTGCGGCGTCCGTCACAAGGATTGGTAAACCACTTCTCTCTACCCGGCGAGGAGTGGTTTTTTTTGTCGCAATCGGATTTGCTCACCCGCGCCCTGGTGTTTTCCAACGGGCAGTTGAACGACGGCCCCGCCGTGCAGGACGCGCTCTCCTTTGCCAAACAGTCGCTGATCATTGCCGCCGATGGGGGATCGCGGGTGGCGCTGACCTGCGGCCTGACTCCCCAGGAGATCGTCGGGGATATGGACTCGCTGACCCCAGAGGAGATCGACTCCCTCAAGGCGCAAGGGGCCATCATTCACCGCCACAAGGCTCACAAGGACGAAACCGATCTGGAACTGGCCCTGTTGGTCGCTGTAGCGCGCCAGGCGACGTGGATTCGCATCATTGGGGCAGCCGGTGGGCGAATGGATCAAAGCCTCGGCAATGTCTCGCTGCTGGCCCTGCGCGAACTGGCGGGGCGCGATGTGCGGATCGTTTCCAATAACCAGCAGTTGTGGCTGATCGGCCCCGGCATTCATGACATCTCCGGCGCGCCCGGCGATACACTCTCGCTCATCCCCTGGGGCGGCAATGCGGCGAGCGTCCGCACAGAAAATCTGATGTATCCACTGCGGGATGAAACGCTGGTGATCGGCCCGGCGCGGGGGATGAGCAATGTGATGCAAACCGATCTGGCGCGGGTCCGGCTGGCGTCGGGAATGCTGCTGGTGGTCCATACACCGGGGAGAGCATAACAATCATGACGCGGGCGAATATCCGGCTGGCAGAAGATTTGCTGCGCGCTGTGCTGTTGAGTATCGTGGCGGCGGTCGTGTTGGCGTTCTTCTCACTGGGAGTCTTGCAGTTGGCGCAGGAGGCGCGGGCGGTAGAAGACCTGAGCTTCAACGATATTTTCCCATCGCCGCGCGCGATGTGGGATGCCTGGGAACAGCACCAAACGCTGCTGCTGCGCATACACATCCCCGAAACGATGTGGGAGACATTAGCCGGGCTGTCGATCGCTATTGTGCTGGGCGTGGTGATCGCCGCCCTGATGGATTTTTCGCCTCTGCTGCGGCTGGTACTCTATCCGCTGCTGGTCATCTCGCAGACGATCCCGATCTTCGCGATTGCCATTCTGCTCGATCCTGGTCTTTGGCTTCGGCAGCGGCCCGAAGATCAGCGTGGTCGTGCTGTTCTGCTTTTTCCCGGTGGCGCTGAACACATTCTCCGGGCTGCAATCCGCCGATCCCGAACTGCTCTCGCTGCTGCGCGCGATGGGCGCGAACTGCGGTCGCAAATCTGGCTGAAAGTGCGGCTCCCGGCGGCGATGCCGTCCTTTTTCAGCGGGCTGCGCATCGCGGCGACTTACAGTGTGGTCGGGGCGATTTTCGGGGAATATATCACGGCGCAGGCTGGGCTGGGCGTGTTTCTCAAACGATCCTACGGCAACTACGCGCTGGATCAGGTTTATGTCGCCATCATCCTGACAGCGGCGCTCAGTATGCTGCTGGTGCTGCTGGTCAATCTGATCGAACGGCTGGCGCTGCGCTGGTACTACACCACGCGGCGATCTTCCTGGCGCGGGCCGGGGATTTATTGATGCAGCAAGGTACGTCGGGTGATGGAATACGTCTATCACGAAAAACGCACTGGATATGCAACTGGCTCTTCTTGCCATGCTTAGATGCTGGTAGCGTTCGGTCGGCGCCTGCCCTGCATTCGCCGCACAGTGGATGGCGGGCGACGAGAACTCAGCCCGCCGATCCGCTGGGCGGCGTGCGAACCGACATTCGCCAAGGCCAGACGAAGCGCGACCAGCGTGACCCTGATTCTGGACTGGATGCCCAACACCAATCACACCGGGTTTTATGTGGCACAGGCGCTCGGTTATTATGAAGAGGCGAACCTGGACGTGTCGATCCAGGAGCCGACGGATTTGCAGGTCGAAACAGTCGTCACCAGCGGCGCGGCGCAGTTCGGCGTGGCTACCAGGAATTCGCGACGTATGCCCTGGCTCAGGTGCCCCGATTGTTTCGCTGGCAGCGATCATCCAGCACAACACATCGGGATTTGTCAGCCTGCACGACAAGCACCCGCTCACGCGCCCGGCGGATATGGCTGGGCTGCGTTACGGCGGTTTTGGGCAGCCGGACCTGGAAAACGCGGTGCTCAACAGCCTGTTGGAATGCGACGGCGCAGAGCCGGGATCGGTGGAATATATCGACGTGGGTTATGCCGACGCCATCCCGCTTGATGCAGCGCAACCGCTTCGATCTGAACTGGATGTATTACGGCTGGACGGGCATCGAGGCGGAACTGAACGGCGTGGACCTGGACGCGGTCATGCTGGCGGATTATCCCGACTGCGTGCCGGACTACTACACGCCGATCCTGATCACCAGCCAGGACATGATCGACCAGCACCCGGATGTCGTGGCGGCGTTTGTTCAGGCGACGGCGCGCGGCTTTGCCTACGCCATCGAGAATCCAGCGGAAGCAGCGGATATCCTGATCAAGGCCGTGCCGGAGAGCGATCGCCGATCTGATCCGGGCCAGCGCTGAATGGCTCGCCCCGCAGTACCAGGCCGACGCGCCGCGCTGGGGCCAGCAGTCGCTGGATGTCTGGCAGGGATTCAGCGATTTCCTGGTGAAAAATGGCATTCTGGAGAAAGGCATCAACGCGGAAGCCGCCTTTACCAACGACTACCTGCCGGGCACGGTGGACGAACCGTAGAGTGGTCAAGGACCGCCGCATGAGATAGAACAGGTGAGGGGCAGGTGTTCGACTTGCCCCCTACAGTTGCTGAACAAAGCCGGGAGGTTGTTGTGGATACGGTAATGCTGGATAAGGTTGTGGCCAACCAACCGCCGAACGTGATCGATTGGGATCATATTTTCTACGTGATGACGGTTGATCTCAATGCTCAGATTACCCTGGCGGAGACAAAGGCCCAGCTTGTGATGGGTGGATGCGCGATTATGCTGGCGGCTATTGGACTGGATCAAGGGACAGCCCGCCAATTCCTGTTAAGCGGCGGCGCTTCGTGGTTGGAACGGGCTTCGTTTGTCTTCCTGCTGCTGACTTTTTGCGCCCTGACAGCCGCAGTTTTTTATGCGCTGGCAACCGCCCGGCCCAATCTAAGCCATCCTCCAACGCGGGTGAACAATCTGTTGTTTTTCAGGCATATCACCCGGATGGATGCCGCTACCTATCACCAAAACCTGCTTGACATGTCCGTTGAGGAGATGAAAACGTATATCAGCGCCCAGCTATATGCCAAGTCGCAGGTGGTCGAGGCGAAGTTCCGTACCATCCACCACAGCCTGAATTTGGTATTCGTCGCGATGCTTTTCTGGGGTTTATCGCGTCTGCTGCTGGCTTTCGCGAGGTAGACAAACCATGAACGATATCCCTTGCATCGAAGTGCGCGGTGTGACGAAGACCTTTCAGGAAGATGGACGCCGCGTTCAGGCCCTGGAAAATGTCAGTTTTGCGGCGCGTTCCGGCGAATTTATCACGATCATCGGCCCCAGCGGCAGCGGCAAAAGCACGCTGTTTAACCTGATCACCGGGCTGGCTGATCCGGAGCAGGGGGAAATTCTGATCGATGGCAAAGCCTCGGCGGACCGGGCAGGTGGGTTATATGCCGCAGCGCGATCTGCTGCTGCCCTGGCGAACGGTGCTCAATAACGTCATCCTGGGGCCGGAAATTGATGGGCGATCCCGGCGGCAGGCCCGCCAGCAGGCCCGTGAATTGCTGCCGCTGTTTGGCCTGGAAGGGTTTGAGGACGCCTTCCCGGATACGCTTTCCGGCGGGATGCGCCAGCGGGCGGCGCTGCTGCGGACGTTCCTGACCGGGCGCGACGTGCTGCTGCTCGATGAGCCGTTCGGAGCGCTGGACGCGCTGACCCGTCGTGATTTGCAGCGCTGGCTGCTCGAAGTTTGGCAGCGTTTCCAAAAAACCATTCTATTCATTACCCACGATGTCGAAGAAGCGGTTTTCCTGGCGGATCGGGTGCTGGTTTTCAGCGCGCGCCCAGGCCGCATCGTCAAAGAACTCCACGTTGATCTGCCTCGCCCTCGCACCTCCATTTCGCTGCTGTCCGAGGATCTGCGGCGGCTCGAACTGGACCTGCTGCAAACGTTGGGGAATCAAGATTTTCCCCTGGAAAAATAACAGGAAGCTTCACCCCCCTACCACCTCTGATCTCGCAAAAATTAAGTGAGAAATTGGTCCAAAAAACAGGCACCAAAATTTGACATTTAGAACAATTGTTCGTATAATAGTCTTATCGATTGAGAGTATTTTATATGCTGTTCTAATGGTAGTGCTTATTTAAATCTAACGGGCATATGATATATTTCCAGGTCGCTAAGGATGAGAGGGTAAAGACAAATGGTAGCAGTAAACGGCGTCAACGAAGACAAGCAGGCTCTTGCCACTGGCATCCAGCAAATCATCGATGGGAAGATCGCGGAACTGGTCGATATGGTGCGCGACAACCAGCGCGATATCGCCACTCTCAAATCGCGGATCACCGCTGCCAAAGCGGAACTGCGCGAACTGCTGGAACTGCGCGGGGCTGGCTGGTCGGATAATACTGGTTATGCCCGTATTGCCTCTGACGGCGTGCGCAAGGCGTACGATACGCAGGCGTTGGACGAATTGATTTTGTCCGACCCGCTCCAGTATGGCTGGCTGAAGGACTTCCGCAAAGAAGTCTCGGTGAAGGGCGGCATCCAGGTTCGCTAACCTGCACGGACAACTGAATGAACTTCCAGGAGGGCACGCAAGGATGCGGCCCTCTTTTTTTGTGCGTTTGCCCCGGTTCTATCCAGTTGGCGAGGAGTTAGCCTGATTCTCCTGGCCCGACATGGCGATACCTTTCTTCAGATTGCGCACTTCCCACAGCAATTCCAATGCCAGACTGACGAGCTGGACCAGTTGCAGGAAGCGATGTTCATCCGCCTCTGTAAAATCGCCCTCATATTTGTCCGAAAGCTGGAACAATCCCCAGTTGACGCCCTTGCGATCTAAAAGCGGCGCAGCCAGCCAGCCGCGCATAGGCGGGTGTTTGCTGACCTCGTTGCCAAACGCTTTCCATTCCGGGTGCCCTTCCAGTTCCGCCTGCGTCAACCGGATCGGGTGATCCTGCTCCAGCAGCCAGCCGTAAATCCCAAATCCCACGGCAGGGGCCGCGTACTCCGCCCAGTCGCGATACTTTTCCGACAGTGAGAAATACTTGCGGATCGAGCGCCAATCCTTCTGAATCAGGAAGGCGACTGCTGCCTGGTGCGCGCCGATCAGGGCGCGAGCGACTTCTGCGGCGTTTTTCAGGACCTCGTTCGCTTCGGCGGCAAATTCCTCATCGAAGGCATCCAGTTCAACGGTCGCGGTAATGGGGTTCGATCTGGCACCAACGATGACATTGCGGTAGATATTGTCAGATGGCGTGGTCATGCAGCGTTCCTCCTTAATGCTCTCTTCTGCCAGAATCTAGCAAAGTCGCCTATCAGGTGAGTAACAAGTTCTTGCGTCACAGGATATAATTGGTGTTGAGGTAGCAAGGTATTGTCGCACGAGAGGTTCCCATGACGTTACCGGTAGAACTGCAAAAACTGCCCCCGCAGGCCCTGGACGTGATCCGGTTCTTGAAAGATTATGAGAACGGCGCGGATGTAGGCACGATTTTATCCGGGACAGGCTTGAGCGAGCGCGCATTTGGTAAGGCGATCCGGCGGTTGGTCACCCGCCATTATGTCAATATGCCAAACCAGAACACGTATGCGCTCACGCGCGTTGGGCACGAGGCTGCCGAAGAAATCCAGGTTTTTGACGGGGCAGAACCGGCTGCGGTGACCCACCCAGCAGCCATCAGCGCCGAAGAAGCCCCGGCGGATGTTCAGGTTCCACTGGCGAGTGATACGCCCATCATCTGCCACCCGCGCCGCCTGTCCGTGCTGGTCGCTCATGAGATGGTAATGGGCATGCGATCGGTGGTCTTGATTGGATTCGATTCGCCTGCTCCTGATGCGCCCGCGATGCAAGAGCCGGGACAGTTGGTCCTGCGCCTGAGCGCGCCCGGCTGCAACATTGAGCCAGTCGAGCGCCCGCTTGAAGTCGCCGTTGATCATGCTGTCGGTCCGGTGCAGTTTCGTGTCCAGCCGCGCCTGGAAGGTCCGCTCCGCATCAAAATCGAAGCGTCACAGTTCATCAATGCGTTAGATACCGTTCCCATTGGCGGAATCTTCTTTGATCTGGACGTGGTCCCCTTCCCCACGTCGAGAAGCGCCGAGTTTCAGGCGCTGGGGGCGATGGTCGAACTGATCGCCAATGTGGGCACGGTTGGCGGCACTCCTGAGTTATGATGATCACCATCATCAAGAATGATCACACCGGGCGGGAAATTCTCCACTACGAAGGCGTAGTATTGGATCGCGGCGCGACGTGGGTCAAGCTAGAAGCTCCTTTTAACTGGCCTGACAAAGCCGCCCCATACCATACCTTCCGCAAAGGGGATCGGTTTATCGAGTTCTATTACAGCGACCGCTGGTACAACATCTTCGAGATGCACGACGTGGATACCGATCAGATCGTGGGCTGGTACTGCAACGTGACGCGCCCGGCGCTCCTGGGGGAGGATACGATTCACGCCGATGATCTGGCGCTCGATCTGTTCGTCTCGCCGGAGGGGGTGATCACGGTGCTGGACGAGGACGAATTCGCCGCGCTGCCGCTGGATGTTCAATACTCGCGTGCAGGCGCTCGGCGCGTTGGACGAACTCAAGCAGTTAGCGAGCACGCAGCCGCCGTTTGGAGAACTATAAAAGCAAATTTCACCGCAGAGAGCGCAAAGAACGCAAAGGAAAGCAAGAGGAAAAGAAAGAAAAACAAATTTCACCGCGGAGAGCGCAGAGAGCGCGGAGAAAAGCAAGAGATAGTTTTTTACTCAGTCTGCGCGATGTGAACGATCAGCCGCAAGCCCACGAATCCAGGTGGCACAATAGCCCCAAGCGCAAGTAACACAATGCGATTGATTGCTTCCTGCGTAGGAAAAGCCAGAGTCAGGATCATCATAAGTAGAGCGAAAAAACAGGCGCTAAGGCTCCCAATAAACCATATCCTGCTGATACGCCCATTCGTAACCCGACCTAATGCAAGAGCAAAAAACACCAAAAGACAAGGGGTTGAGCATCCTGCACCAAACAGCAATCCGAAAAAACCCGCACAGGTGATGTAGATGCTATGTGGTATAGGCGGGGCATCAAACCCCATAACGCCGCTTCCATACCATCCCATGACAGCACCGGACACAGCAGTGACCATAAAAATAGCGGTCACTACGCTATAAAAGACCATATCTCCTATCGGCAAATCATACTTTTTTATCAAACTTTCTTTGCTTTTCCTTTGCGTTCTTTGCGCCCTTTGCGGTGAGATATTTTTGCTTTTATCGCTTCGCAAAGCGCTTATCACCCGCCAACACCCGCCGCAGACCATCCTCAAGATAGACCTTCGGCGCGTAGTTCAGCAGCTGTTTCGCCAGCGTGATATCCGCGCACATCCGTGAGACGCCGCCGCTCTGCCCGGCGACATAGAGTAAATGCGGCTCTTTGCCTGTCACGGCGGAAACCATCCGCACCAGATCGTTGAGGCTCGTCTCTGCGCCGCTGCCCACATTGATAATCCTGCGGTCGATATCGGGAGCCGTCGCCGCGCTGACCAGCGCATCCACGACATCATCCAGGTAGACAAAATCGCGCGTTTGCTGCCCATTGCCGTGCACGACCAGCGATCCGCCGCCCATGATCTGGCGGATGTACTGCGGGATCACGGGGGGGTGTGCTGCCGGAAGCTGCTGCCAGGGGCCGTAGGCGTTGAAGATGCGCAGGGCGACGGTTTCCACGTTCCACAGGCGGCCTATGGTGTGAATATAGTGCTCGGCGGCGAGTTTGCTGACGGCATAGGGCGAGAGGGGATTCGGCGGCAGATCTTCATGCATGGGCTGGTGGGCCTGATTGCCGTAGATCGCGCCGGACGAGGTGAGGACCAGCCGCCGTACACCGACATCGCGCATCGCTTCGAGGATGCTCACCGTGCCGCCGACGTTGACGGTATTGTATTCACGGGGGTAGCGCACGCTCTCCGGCACACTGACCCGCGCCGCGAGGTGATAGACACATTCGACGCCTTGCAGCAAAGTCCACAGGCGCGGCAGATCGCTGATATCGCCCCGCGCAAAACTGACATCCTGGGGCAGGCGGGTTGGCTCGCCTCCTGCACTCAGATCGTCAATCACCCGCACGCTGTGGCCCAACTCGATCAGCCGCGTGGCGAGCGCCCCGCCCAAAAATCCGACTCCGCCTGTAATCAAAAACTGCATGACTCCGCCCCCTGCTGGAATTCGATTGGCAAAAGACTGCCTTTACTGGCATTATAGCGCAAGTTGATTTGTATACTGGATTCGACAGGTTGGCGTAGTGGAATCATCAGCAGAGAGCAGACCCGACTATCCCCCCGAATTTGACGATCCGTCGCGCCCGCCGTCCTTCATGCGGCCCTATTCGCGTCTCACAACGCTGTTCGTCGTTGGACTGGCGGCGCTGATCCTGGCGCTGTGGCTGATCGGTACGCCGTTCAGCGTGGAGGGCAAGGCGGACGCGGTCGGATACGCCATCTGCCACCGCATTTCGGAGCGATCCTTTCACGCTTATGGGCATGCGCTGCCACTCTGCGCACGCTGCACGGGAATTTACCTGGGTGTGGCGACGGGACTGATCGTCTTTGGGGCCAGCGGGCGTATCCGATCCAGCCGCCTGCCGAAGCTGGACGATCATGGCCCTCATGACCATTACGGGGCTGGCGATTGCGGCGGACGGCATCAATAGTTATCTGACTTTATTCCCGTTCTACCACCCGATCTATGAGCCGCGCAATTCGTTTAGACTGATCACGGGGGTGTATGCCGGGCTGACCATGATCAGCGTGGTGCTGCCTGTCTTCAATTCGACAGCGTGGTTTGTGCCCGAACCGTCCGCGCCGCTGCGCAGTTGGAAAGAATTGATCGCCCTGTGGATAATTGGGGCGCTGGTTTGTGTCGCCGTGCTGATCCAGGTTCCGGCCTTGCTCCTGATCTTCGGGCTGATCAGCAGCGCGGCGGTAGTCGTGCTGTTCGTGCTGATCGGATCGGTGCTGTTTATGACACTGCTCCGGCGCGATGGCGCGGCGCTTCGCCCTGGCGATCTGTGGATTCCTGCGCTGGCTGGACTGGCTTTCGCCTTTATGCTGATCGGGTCGATTGATCTGCTGCGTTATATGCTGACCGGGACGTGGGACGGCTTCGCCCCGCCGGGGTAAAAAATCTTTTCTTGCCTTTCTTTTGCTTTTCTTTGCGCCTTTGCGCTCTTTGCGGTAAATCTGTTTTTTCCTTTTCAACCAGAAAGTAGAAACATTTATGAGCGACACGCCAAACACCCGCGCCCTATCCGGCAGGCAGATCGCCCGCGCCGCGAGTATCGTCATGCTGGCCTATCTGATGGCGGGTCTGCTGGGCGTCGTCCGGCAGGCGGCGATATCGTCGGCGTTTGGGGCAGGGGCGCGGCTGGATGCGTTCGTGGCGGCGCAGCGCGTCCCGGAGACGCTGTTTGTCCTGGTAGCAGGCGGCGCGCTGGGATCGGCCTTTATCCCGGTGTTTACGCGCTTTCTGGCGGCAGATGATTCGCGGGGGGCGTGGCGGCTGGCGAACGCCGTGCTCACCATGCTGATCCTCGCGGGCGGGCTGCTGGCGCTGATCGCCTTCATTTTCGCCGGGCCGATTGCGCGGACGCTGCTCGTGCCGGATGCCGCCGATAGTACGCAGGCGCTCACCGCCGAACTGATGCGGATTATGCTGGTCACGGTGATCATCTTCGGGATCAGCGGGCTGTTTATGGGCATCCTCAACGCGCATCAACATTTTCTGGCTCCCGCGTTGGCCCCCAGCCTGTATAACATTGGGCTGATCATCGGGGCACTGATCTTCGCGCCGCTGTGGGGCGTACATGGGCTGGCCTGGGGCGCGGTCCTCGGATCGCTGCTGCACATGCTGATCCAGGTTCCGGCGCTGCTCCGGCTGAAATTCCGCTACCGCCCTCTGCCCGATCTGAGCATCCCCGGCGTGTCCGAAGTCCTGCTGCTGATGGGGCCGCGCGTGCTTGGCCTGGGCGTAGTGCAGGTCAATTTCTGGGTCAATACGGCGCTGGCGTCTGGTATGGCGGCAGGCAGTAATGCCGCGCTGAGCGTCGCCTTCGCCCTGATGTTCACCGTACTCGGCGTGCTGGGACAGAGCATCGGCACGGCGGTCTTCCCGACGCTCTCCGCGCTGAGTGCCGAACACGATACCGAGGAGTTCCGGCGCACACTATCCAATGCCTTAAGCAGCGTGTTATTCCTGTCGATCCCGGCGGGGTTAGGGTTGGCGGTGCTGGCCCGGCCCCTGATCGCCTTGCTGTTCGAGCGCGGCGAATGGACCCGCACGGATACGGCAGGAACAGCCTGGGCGCTGGCCCTGTTCAGCATCGGATTGGCGGGACACGCCACGCTGGAAATTCTGGTGCGGGCCTTCTTCGCCTTGCACGATACCTGGACGCCCGTCAAGGTGGGCACAGCGGCGATGGCGCTCAATATTGTGCTCAGCATTGGCCTGATTTACGCGCTCGGCTACCCGGACAGCACGAATTTTGCGCGGGGACCGTTCGGCGGGCTGGCCCTGGCGATGTCCCTTTCGACGGCGGTTGAAAGTATGCGCTCTGGATCATCCTGCGGCGGCGCATCGGTGGGATCAATGATCGTCGCGTGTTAAATAATGCGGGGCGGACGTTAGCGGCGGCGCTGATCATGGCGGGAGTCGTGGCGGGTGTGTTGGCGCTGCTGGGCGATCTGCCGCTGATCGAAGTCATCGGCGGGGGAATCATTGGGATAGCAATTTTCTGGGGTGCGGCGCTGCTGCTCAAGGTAGAGCAGGCGGCGCTGTTCCCGCGTATGATCCTGCGGCGGATACGGGGCTAATCCCCATTTCAGGCGCTTTTCCGTAAACTTATTCACACGCAATAATGGGAGGGGAGCACACAATGGAATACGCGATCATGATTGAGGGGCAGATGGGCCTGACGTGGCCTCGCTGGCAGCGGATCGCCCGCGCCGTCGAAGACCTGGGATTCGTGGGCCTTTACCGCTCCGACCATTTCACCAATGCCAACCCGCCCGACCAGGACTCCCTCGAACTGTGGGTCTCGCTGACGTGGCTCGCCAGCCACACCAGCCGGATCGAGTTTGGGCCGCTGGTCACGCCAACTTCGTTTCGCCATCCCGCGTTCACAGCCCGCATGGCAAGCGCCGTTGATGATCTGTCGGGCGGGCGGCTGCAATTGGGATTAGGTGCGGGCTGGCAGGTCCGCGAACACCGCAATTACAGCCATAAATTGCTCGGTGAACGGAAGCGCATGGATCGCTTCGAAGAGTTGCTGCGGATTATGACCCACCTGCTGCAACAGCCGGACCCTCTCACTTTTAAGGGACAGTATTTTAATTTTCATGATGCTGTACTGCTGCCGCGTCCAGCGCGACCCGGCGGGCCGCGCATTGTGATTGGTGGGAATGGTAAGCGCCGCACCCTGCGCCTCGCGGCGGAATTTGCCAGCGAGTGGAACGGGGTTTATCTCACGCCGGACGCCTTCCGCGAGCGCTGTGCTCTGCTGGATGAGCAACTGCGCGCCAGAAACCGCCGCCCCGCAGATGTCCGCCGCACGCTGATGACCGGGATCGTGTTCGGGCGGGATCAATCCGCGCTCAACCGCAAGTTGGAAGGGAAAAACCGTGACGATTTGCCCGGGATGATCGTGGGCACACCGTCTGACCTTGCCGCCCAGATGGATCGCCTGGAAGAAGCCGGAGTCCAACGCCTTATGTTGCAATGGCTCGATCTGGATGATCTGGACGGGTTAGAGGCGCTGGCGAAGGCGATTTTACCGTAGGGGCGTATGGTTATACGCCCGATTCGTGTCAATTTAAGCCGTTAAGCGCCAGCTACTGACCCTCTCCAACTTGATGGGAGAGGGTCGGCTGAACATGTTTTTCCGTTCAGCCGGGGTGAGGTATGCGCCCGCTACCAACAACGTCTATTTCTTATCTTGACGCATATTGGCCGTATGGCAATACGCCCTCAGCAACTACCAGATTTTCCACCAGGGGCGGCTGGAGTCGCCGCGCTTGGGTTTGTGCGGCACATCGTTAAATCGCGCCCCGGCGAGTTTGGCATAACCGACGTTTTTGCCATCCAGCTTGACGCCGCGCAGGATCGTTCCGGTGAGCGTCGCGCTGGATAGGTCCACGCCCATCATCCGCGCCCCACGCAGATCCGCCCCGGTCAGGTTGGCATGATTCAGCCGCGCATAGGCGAGATCGGACCCCTTCAAGCAGGGCATTGGTCAGATCGGCGTTAGTCAGGTTGGCATAGGCCAGCGACGACCCCGTGAGATCAGCATTCACCAGCTTGGCATAACTCAGATTTAACCCGCTCAGATCCAGGCCGGAGAGATAAGTGCTGATCAGCCGCGCCGACTGGAAATCGACCCCGGTCAGGATTGCCCCGTCCATGTTGGCGTTGGTTAGATTCGCGCCGCGCAGTTCCGCCCCGGTAAGCTGGGCATCGGTCAGATCGGCGTAGGTCAGATTGGTGTAGAGCAGTTTGGCATCGGTCAGGTCCGCGCCCTCCATTTTCGCGCCGATCAGGTTCGCGTCCTGCAAGTTGATGCTGGTCAGATCGGCCCCGGCGAGGTTCGCTTCCTGTAAATTTGCGCCCAACAGATTGAGCGCCGTCAGGTTCAGGCCAGAGAGATCGGCCCCTGAAAAATCGGCGGTTTGTTTTTCGGGTAACTGGAGCAGGAGATCAACGATCTCCTGCCGGGAAAGTTTGGGCATTATTCGTCCAGCGGTCCGAGGGTGCCATCGGCTGTGATCTGCTGCACCCGCAGTTCGGCAGAATCCAGCATGTCGCCGCACAAACGGGCCATCTTTTGCCCTTCCTCGTACAGCGCGACGGAATCTTCGAGCGACAGATCGCCCAACTCGAGCCGGGTGACGATTTCTTCCAGCCGGGCATAGGCCTGTTCAAAGGTTAAGTCAGCCATTCGACGTCTTTCATTGGTAGGGGTTACCCCAACGATTCGGTTGATTTCACTCTTATTGATTCTGGACCTGTTCCGGCTCGAAGTCAAAGAAATTGCGGCAGGTTAGTGCCCCATTGACCGAGCCGTCGATCCAGGCGTCAAATTCCGCTCCCAGGTGGTGATCGCGCGCCGCTTGCAGATCGGCCTGTGCCGCCTCACCCGTGCGAATCTGGCTGCGCAGCAGAGCCGCCAGCTTATAATCCGGCTGGAGCAGCAGCGCCCGCGAATAGGCGAGATCGGCATTTTCGACGTAGCCCAGGTTGCAGAAGGCCAATCCCTCGAACAGCATCAGATCCTGCAATCAGCATGGCCGATGGTTCTTTGGCGATTTGTTGCAGCGCGTTTGGTTGGGCCATCATGGGGGCCGTTACCTCTACCGTGTCGCTTACGACGTCCTGGTACTGGCCCAGGAGCAGGTTCGTTCCGATAGATGAGACCAATCCAGCCAGCTTTTGTTCGCCGGTTACGGCTTCAATCGTGCGCTTGATTTGCAGCGGATTCGGGAACTTGTCCAGGATCAGGCGCATGGCGGCCTGCGCCTGTGCCATCCGCCCGTCGTGCAGGGCGATGATCATGGCGAACAGGTAAGGCGAATTGTCCTGCGGACTGCGTAACAGGGCCCGGCCAAAGTCTGCCCTGGCGGAATCGATTTTGCCCAGCATGTAATAAACTTCGCCCCGGCTGTAGTAGCCATACCAGTCGGCGGGGCGCAGCCGGATGATTTCGCTGTAGCGATCCAGCATCGCCTGGAAATCGTCGCCAATGTTGATATACAGCGGGAACGTCCAGTTGTCGGGGCCGAGCCGCTGCGCCGTTTGCAGATCCACATCGCTGCGCACATCGTCATTTTGAATGGAATAGAGGCCGCAGCGATAGGCATAAAGCAGGGGATTTCCGCCATCGAGCGCCAGCCCCGCGTTGATTTCGTCCAGGGCAGTCTGCGGATGCGAGAGGTAGGACATGATGGCGCGGTGCAGATGAGCCGCCACACTTTGCCCGCTGATCTCAGGGCTGGTCACATCCAGGTCGGACAGGACTGCCAGCGAACGGATAATTTCGTAATAATCGCCGTCGGCAGCCGCCAGCATGTTGATCATGTTGGCGACATAAACCGCTACCGACTCGCCGCGCTCATTCGTCATCCGCACCCGGATATTCATGGATCGTTCGAGCGTACTGTGCGTAAAGGTGACGTACCGGAAGGCCGTTGTTACGCCAAGCTGGATATCAAGTTCGATGAAGTCCGGCGTGTAGTTGCCCCAGACAATCACGGTAGCCCCATTGCTTGTGGCGGCATCCTGCGCGGCACTATCCGACGTGATCTCGCCGGGAAAGTCGCGGATGGCGAGTCTGGAGTCGGGCACCTCGTTTACCAGATTTTCTTCCAGGTCATCCACAATGAAGCGGGTGACATCGCGCGGTTCGACCCCGTTGAGCGGTTCCAGTTGAGCGACCAGTACCAGGTATTGACCTGCATCCACGGGGGCGATCTGGTCCTCCTCCATCACTGGAGTTGGCTGAGACGCCTGGGCAGTGGGGCCAGGAGTTGGCGTGACCGCAGCGTTAGGAACAGGGGTTCCCTGCTCCTCCATGTGCAGCAGCGGATTGGCTTCGGTGAAGAAGTTGCCGCAGCTCAGTTCGCCCGTCTGGATTGCTTCGACCAGCGACCCAAACTGGCCCTGGTCGTTCTCCTGCACCATCAGGATATCCTTGCTCGCCTCGTCATATTTGCGCTGTTTCATGCGGACTTCGGCGCGCAGCAGGTAGGCCCAAATGAACGAGGGATCGTATTGGATGCCGGTGGTGTAGGCGTTCTCCGCGTTCGCGTAGTCGCCCAGGCCGCAGTAGGCAAAGCCCTGCACGACGTAAAAATCGGACGTGGGGAAGGCGTCCAACACGGCTGTGACATCCGCCAATGTCTGATCGTAGCGGCCCAGGACCAGATTGCTGATCGCTGAAATGATCACCCCTTGCGGCCCGGGATTTTGTTCGCCAAAGGTCGCGGCAACCAGCCGGTTCATATAGTAGGGGTCGGGGAACTGCGTCAGAATGATCCCCATCAGATTCCCGGCAGTGGTGATCTGGCCCTCGTGCAGGGCAATCAGCGCCCCATACACGTAGGGGAAGTTCGCATTGGGCGAGAGCTTGATTGCCGCGTCCATGTCGGCCTGGGCGGCTGCCAGTTCGCCCATCGCATAATACATGGATCCCCGGATGAACAGCGGATACCAGTCGTTCGGGCGCAGATCGATGATGGCTCCCAGTTCCGCCAGAATATCGCTGTCGTTCGTTGAGACATTCAGTTTCAGCATGCGGGGCATGGCCCAATTTGCCGGGCCGAGCCTCCCTGCTGTTTCAACATCCTGGCGGGCCGCTTCCAAATCTCCCAGCCGCTGATCGGCGACCGTGCGGTACATATAGAGCACGGGATTGCCCGCATCCAGCGCAATCGCCTCATCGATCAGATCCCGCGACTGGGCTGTGTCTTCCATCAGCAGTTGATCGGCACGATGCAGATAGCTCGCTACCCCTGTGCTCACAATCTCGGCGGGTTTGGCTTCAATCGCGTCCATAATGGCCATTGCCCGCATGCCTTCAAACGCATCGCCCGACGCAGCGTGCAGGGTGCCGATGATGCTCATCACATAGGAGGCAATCGACTCCTCGCGCGGATCGGTCAGCCGTACGCGGATATTAGATGCCCGTTCCAACGTCGCCAGCGGGATATTGTTATCCGGGAAGTGATCGAGCACGCCGATCTGGATGTCCAGGCTGATCGTGCTGCTGTCGTAACTGCCCCACACCACCACCGTTGCCTCTGCTATCTGGGCCGCCTGCATCGCTTCTTCACTGGATCGAATGACCGCCGGAAATTCGCGAATGCGGATATTGGAGAAGGGGACATTCACTTCCAGGGTTTCTGTCAGGGCTTCGACCACACTCCCCGTCACATCGGCAGCGTTTGGGTCACGCGGCTCCAACTGGGCGACAAGCACCATCGTTTCATCCGGGCCGACTGGCTCAACGTGGATTTGCATCGTCAGCGGCTTCTGGCCGGACGTTTCCATATCCTGCCCGTGACCGACGATCATGGCGGCTGCATCGGGCAGGGCGGGGAGGGATTGGCTGCTGCTTTTTTTGTCTTTGTTGTTAAATATGGCGGTGAGGATCATCCCGGTGAGCAGGATCATCGTGCAGGACAGCACGACGATGCCAACCATGATGGCCATCCACTTCCATTTATCCGAGCGCGGCACGACGGTTTCGCCCGTCGGTGGTGTTGGGGCAGCAATTCCGCCGGAAGGGGTTGGATAAACGGACAGGCCGTGTGTCTGGCCCGGTGTGCTGCGGATCATGGCCGGAACAGACGGGGTAGAACCTTCCTCTTCCGGTGTGACGAAGCGCGATCCCTGCGCCGACGGCGTGCTGTCGGTGCCCAGAACGAGACTGCGCAGGGGCGTATCCAGGCGGCGAATGAGCGCTTCCAGTTCGGCCCCGATCACGCGCACGCTGCTCACCCGGTGATTGCGGTCCTTTTCGAGCATTTTGGCGATCAGCTCCACCAGTTCCGGCGGGGCATCCGGGCAGCGCCGCGCCAGATCGGGAGCAGGTTTAGTCATGATCGCGGTCAGGATGGCGGCGGTGCTGTTTTCATCAAAGGGAGGATTTCCAGAGAGCAGTTCGTAGAGCATCACGCCGAACGACCAGATATCGGTTCGTTCGTCGAGGTCCATGCCGTTACAGGCTTCCGGGCTGAGATAAGCATACGTCCCAATCACCGAGCCGGTTTGTGTGAGCCGTGTGCGATCCCCCAGGTGCGCCACGCCAAAATCGGTCAGGCGCGGGGTGCCATCTTCGGCCAGCAGGACATTATCGGGCTTAATATCGCGGTGGATGATCTGCAAACGGTGAGCGCGTGTCAGGGCGTCCGCCAGGTCGAGTGCAATATTGAGGACGCCATCGACGGGCATGCTGCCCTTCGCGTCAAGCAGATCGCGCAGCGATCCACCGCCCACATATTCCATCACCAGATAGTGCTGCTCGTTTTCTTCGAGCATCGCCAATACCTTAACGATATTGGGATGGTTGAGTTTGCCCAGCGCCTGCCCTTCGCGGTTGAAGCGATCCAACAGGTTCGGGTTTTCGGCAAGCACATCGCTGTGCAGCAGCTTAACGGCGACCCACTCGCCCGTCTGCGTGTCGAGGCCCTTGTAGACATCGCCCATGCCGCCCCGCCCGATCAGGGAGACCAGTTCGTAGCGCCCACCAATGACTATTTTTTGTTCACCCATTCTAAAGCCTACTCTGTTTCCTGTGTGCGCTCGCGCACCGTCCGCTCACGTACAGACGCGGTGAGTTTTCCGTCCTGAAGTGTAATATAAATCGTCGTGCCTTCGGCGGCCTGCTGCACACTGCTGACTCGTGTGCCGTCGCTGCGCGTAATCATGGCATATCCGCGCCGCAGCAGCGCGCTGGGGCTGGCAGCTTCGAGTGCCCGCCCGGCTGCTGTCACCCGGTCCCGGCGGCGGGCCAGACGGTGCTGCATCCCGCTGTCCATCCGCGCCGTCCAATCGTCAATGCGCTGCCGGGCATTGTTGATTTGCACCTGGGGCGAAAAACGGGCCAGCAGGCGGCTCTCGGCCTCGGTTCCCGCGCGCCAGTTGTCCAGGCTTGCCACCATCTCGCCGTTCAGTTTGTTGGCGAGACTCCGAATACTAGTACGTAAAGCGATGCTGTCCGGTGTTACGAGTTCGGCGGCAGCAGACGGCGTAGGGGCGCGATAGTCGGCGGCAAAGTCGACCAGGGTGAAGTCGATCTCGTGCCCGACTCCGGTCACAACCGGGATTTTCGACGCGGCTACAGCCCGCACCAGCGATTCATCATTAAAGCACCACAGGTCTTCCAGGCTGCCGCCGCCTCGCGCCAGGATGATCACGTCAATATCGTCTCGTTCATTCAGGCGGCGCAGCGCGTCGATGATCTGGGGCGGTGCGTCTTTGCCCTGGACGGGCGTTGGGCTGAGAATCAATTGGACTGCCGGGCAGCGCCGCCGGATCACATTCTGCATATCCTGGAAGGCGGCGGTTGTGGCTGAGGTGACGATCCCAATCCGGCGCGGGAAAAAGGGGATAGGCCGTTTGCGCGCGCTGTCGAACAGCCCTTCCTGCTCCAACTGGGCTTTCAGCCGTTCAAATTGTTGGTTGAGCAGGCCTAACCCGGCGGGTTGAAGCGTATCACAGACCAGTTGGTACTGCCCGCGTGCTTCATAGACGCTGACCCGCCCATGAGCCAGCACGCTGACGCCATGCTGCGGCTCGAAGTTCAGATAAGCCGCGCTCGCTCGCCACATCACGCAGGCCAGTTCGCTGCGTTCGTCCTTGAGCGTGAAATAGAGATGCCCGGATGTGTGGCGGCGGAAGTTGCTCACTTCGCCCTCAATCCAGACATCCTGCAAGCGCCAATCCGCATCCAGCAGATCGCGGATGGTCGCGGTCAGTTCGTAGACGGTGTACGTGTCGGCCATGGGTGTTCTGCCCGTGCTAAGTGTCTGAACAAACAATTGTACCTTACCCTGCGCCGAAAGGCCACGCACGCCAGCTAACTAATAGTTTGATGAGAAAGACGGTTCCTGCATGGAGCTGCGCCGGGCATTGTGTTAAAATCAAGGCTGAATAAATAAGCGGCCCTTGCCTGCAATCCCAACCTGGAGTATGAGTTATGGACGAATCTGAACGCCAGCAGCTTGCTCAGCGGCTGAGCGCTATGTCAATGAAAGACGCGCGCAAAGAGATTCTCCGCCTGGACCCCCAATCCACTGTTGAATTTTGGCGTAATACATATTGGGATGAATACCACACGCTGTATTTGCTGCCGAATGCCGGGCTGAGCATTATCCTCGTCGAGAAGTCGAATATGAAAGACATGGACCGGGCAATTGCCAGCAGCCGGGGCGATCAGAAAGTACAGAAAGTGACATTTAAATATTTCGAGGCGCGAGTTGATCAGCTCGCTCGCCCCGTCAAGAGTGTTCCCTGACGGAAATGGGCCTTTTGAGGCCGTCTTAGCTATGATCCGGTTGTACCTATTTACAAGGAGGATTTCCCTAATGAAGCGTCTTTTAAGTGTGGTCGTTCTGTTAACTCTGGCCGTAACGCCTCTGATGGTATTTGCGCAGAACGGTGGCGATACCCAGGATTTCACGTCCGATGATGGGCTGCTCACGGCTTCCTATCCGGCGGATTGGGTTGCGCAGGATACGACGCAAACTCTGGGGTTGGTCAGCGCCGTCTTTGCTTCTGATCAGACGGTTCTGGACAACGTTGTGCAGAATGGCAGCCTGACTGCCGAATCCGGCCAGCAGTTGATTGTGGTGGCCCTGCTCACCAAAGACCTGCTGTCTCTCTTTGAAGTTCAAGTTCAGGATAATCCTGATACGATGGCCTGGCTCGATGCCGCCGCGATGGCGCTGCTGGGCACCGATGTCGTTCCCGATGAAGGCGAAATGGCTGCGACCGAAGCGCCCGCGGTGGAGGGAACCGAAGAAGCAACCACCTATGGCCAACCAGAAGTCATCGATCTGACCGATAAGCGCGAAGCCGGTTACCTGACGATTGAAGATTCAACAACTCAGGGCGCGTTCCTCTCCTTCCCGGTGAGCGACGAGGTGGTCGCCATCGTCATGGGCGCGACTGGCCCCGGCGAATACACGGAAGAACTCGACGCTATGGTGCGCGCTGTAGCAGCCAGCGTCGAATATACGGGCACCACCGATCAGGCGGGCGGCCCCCTGTGGGAAATGATGCAGGGTATGGATACCGGCACGCCAGAAGCGACCCAGGAGGCCAGCACGGGTGACACCAGCAGTTCGCTCAATGGCGAGGCTCTGGTCAATGAGCGCTGCACCGTCTGCCATGATCGCAGCCGTATCGACGCAAAGGATAAAGACGAAGCGGGCTGGACCGAAACCGTTGATCGTATGATCAGCCACGGCGCGCAGTTGAATGCCGACGAACGCGGAGCCGTTATCGCCTATCTGGTCGAAACACACTGATTTTATTCAGGTGGGGGAGTCCCCCGGCAGCATCAATCAGGGCGTGTGGATGGTTCACACGCCCTTTTAAATTCAAGAAGGCTTATATCGAATTCATTGCTGTAGGGGCTATTCCATCTCATCTCCGGTGACGGTCAGGCCCAGGATGTTATAGCCGCCGTCAATGTGGAGGGTTTCCCCGGTAACCTGTTTGCCCCAATCGCTTGCCAGAAACACCGCGACATTGCCAACGTCTTCCTGCGTGACCAACTGGCGCAGCGGAGACACTTTTTCGCTGTAGTGCAGCATCGTCTTAAAGCCGGGCACGCCTGCCGACGCCAGGGTTTTGATCGGCCCAGGGCTGAGCGTGTTGACGCGGATGCCCTCTGGCCCCATGTCCGCCGCAAGGTAGCGCACGACGTTTTCCAGGGCAGACTTGGCAATCGCCATGACGTTGTAACGCGGCATTACTTTTTCGGCGGCATAATAGGACAGCGCCATAATGCTGCCGCCTTCGGTCATCAGCGGCGCGGCATATTTCGCCATCGGGATCAGGCTGTAGGCCGAGATATCCAGCGCCAGTTTGAACCCTTCCCGGCTGACATCGCGGAAGCGCCCGCCCAGGTCATCGCCGTGGGCAAAGGCGACTGCGTGAACCAGAATATCCAGTTTGCCAAACCGTTCTTTCGCCTTGACAAAAACGGACTCGATTTCCGCGTCCGATGTCACGTCGGCCTTCTCAACAAAGGTGATGCCCGCTTCTTCGGCCAGGGGGAAGACCCGCTTTTCCAGCGCTTCCCCGGCATAACTCAGGCCGACGGTAGCGCCTTCGCGCAAAAAAGCCTCGGTAATGCCCCAGGCAATTGAGCGTTTGTTGGCAACGCCGAAAATCAGCGCAGTTTTGCCGTCTAAAAGACCCATATCATTACCTCCTATGTGGTTATGTGGAATAGTAACACGCGGAGAGCGGTTTCGTCACGGGGTGTCAGGGCTTGACGAAGACGGATGTCCCGACTTCAGCCCAGTTATAAAACCATTTTGCCTCGGCTAGCGACAGATTGACGCAGCCGTGGCTCATTGGATGTCCAAAGTTATTGTGCCAGTACGCGCCGTGCAGCCCGTAGCCGTGATAAAAATACATCACGTAGGGCACAGCGGGCAGATAATAACCCTCCCCGGCCATCGTCTGCGTGGGGTGCTTGACGTAGATGTGATACTGGCCCAGCACCGTCGGCGTGTCGGGCAGCCCCGTCGAAACCAGCACATCATGGACCACGCGCCCATTTTCCAGGGCATAGGCGCGCTGTTCGCTGAGGTCCACGACGATGGCTTTGGCGAGAACCGTCTGGCTCTCGCCGTTCGCATCATCGGGAAGCTGGTAGCCGCCCAGTTTCCCGGCTGTACGTGTGATCGGAATGACGATGCGCTGGCCTACCGTGATCTGGTTGATGTTCGTGATCTTGTTGATCCCCGCGATCTCCGCCAGGGGGACGCCATACGCCGCGCTGATCCCTGCCAGACTCTCGCCGCTCTCGACGATATGCGCGTGCCCCATAGCGGCGGTCAGTTCCGGCGAGAGTGGGTGCTCGTTGGATGTCAGGGTGAAGCCTATGGTTGGGGTAGGGCTTGGCATCGGCGTCGCTGCCGGTAGGGGCGTTTCGGTTGGGATCACTTCGGTGGGCGTGGCGCTGGGTATGGGCTGCGGCTCCGCTGGCAGGGTGGACGGGTAGACGGTGCACAGCCGCGCCCCGCCGTTGAAGGAGCCGTCCTGCGTGAGCTGGAACGTCTGCCCGGTGCTTACGTCGATCACGGCGATCTGGATATCATCCGGCCCGCCGACTGAAGCCAGCAGGTGATTATCGTCGCCCCACGCCCAGGCAATATCCGCGCCCTCCTCCACATGGACGGGGATCGGCTCATCCAGTTCAAAGTCAATCACATAAATATCCGAGGTCGCCGGATCGTTCAGATCGGACCACAGCGTATAGGCGATTCGCTCGCCATAGGGATCGAAGATAGGCCACATCTGGTTGCCCGCGCTGATTTCCGGCGGCAGCATGGGGAATTCGCCCTCGACTTCATCGATCACGGTCAAAAAGATATCCCAGTCGCCCGTTTGTTCGCTGGAAAAGAGAAGCTGCCGTCCATCCGGCCCCCAGCTTGGCGATGTATCGCGCCCCAGTTCCGTCGTGAGCTGCCGCTGGTTGCTGCCGTCGGGGTTCATCAGCCAGATAGTCGGGATGCCCTGGTTCCGCGTCGAGACAAAGGCGATCTGGCTGCCGTCCGGGCTGTAGATCGGGGCAAAGTTTATACCCTCTGAGTTGGTCAGCGGGATCGGGCTTGTTCCGTTGATCGGCTGGCTGTAAATCTGGTAACTGCCGCTGGCATCAGAGGCAAAAACCAGGCCGCTTCCGTCCGGCGCGCACGATGGTTCGCGCTCGTTGGCGGAACTGCCGATCAGCAGCCGCTGTGAGCCATCGAGCCGCAGCAGGAAAATATCGTCCGAGCCATAGCGGTTGCTGTAAAAAATGATTTGGTAGGGTTCGCCGCTCTCCGGTGCGCCGGGAGTGGCAGTTGCCGTGGCCTGCTGGGCCGCCTCAAGCTGTGCGTTTTGGGTGGCAGCGGCAATCGCGCCCATCGTCTGCGTGATCGGCAGAAGCTGCGCGGCGGCGGTTCCGGTCGCAGCGGCAGCCGTGTTGGTCAGAGGGATTCCCGTTGCCTCGACTTGCACCTCCGCGATGGTTGCCGAGGGAGCCGGTGTCGCTGATGGTTCTAACGTGAAGGTCGGTCCCATCGTTGGAGCAGGGGGCAGGGTATCGGTCATAGTCGGCACGGCGGTCTGGCTCGGGGTCAGAGAGGGCGCGGGCGTGGTTGGTACGACTGCTTCAGCGGATGCGCTCCGTGTGGCAAGGTCATTTTCTGAGATCAGTGTCGGCAGCCCGTCATCTTTTTTGTCGGATCCGCCGCAAGCCCCCAACAGCGTTACAAGAACAGCCAGCAAGGTAAAGACGATTCTACGATGGCCCACGCGAGCCTCCTCTTGAACGTGCCCAGACACACATCCCCATTTTAGTTGGGCCGGGGCAGTTTGACCAGCGGACGCTGCCCTACGCTGGAGTCTCGGTTTTTTGAGAAAAATTAAGATGGAGGGTTGTTGATTACGTCTTCTTTATTATCTGCTTTGGGCCTTAAAAAAGTGAAGAGCCGAGGACGCCGACCCCGGCTCTTACTTAAAAAAAAGGAGGAGAAGAAGAGATTTCGCCCTTCGCTGATCCTAATATACGGAGAACCACCTCTCAGCCGCCTAATGCGCAGACTACGCTTAACCTACGGAATCCCTACGCTGGAGGTCCGGCCAGCCTACGGTCCCAATGTTTCCTCAATGATTAATATTCCAGTGGAGGAAACTCACAGGCCCAGAATGAACTTAAAACTGATCACGATCAGAAACACGCCGTACATCCGTTTGATCGTGCTGGAGGGCAGTCCAAGCGCGATCTTGGCCCCGGCGAACGCGCCAAAAATCAAGCCAATGGCGATCAACCCTGCCGTTGGGATATCAATCTTGCCCGCATCATAATAGGATAACACCGCGCCCAACCCAACCGGGGGCAGCAGCGCCGCCAGCGATGTGCCAACCGCCCGCTTTTGATCGTAGTGCAGCAGTCCGACCAGAATCGGGACAATGACCAGCCCGCCGCCGATCCCGAACAGCCCGGAGGCGATTCCGGCAATGAGGCCGACCCCCAGCATGAGATACCATGCCATCTGAATTTCCGCAGATTCTGTTTTTACTTTGCTTTTCTCCGCTTTTACTTTGTTTTTCTCTGCGCTCTCCGCGCTCTCCGCGGTGAAATTATTTTTTTCTGTTTTAGACTCGGCCTGCCGTGCCGCCCAGACCTTACGCGGCTCGGCAAAGCGCCAACCCACATAGATCAGGAACACGCCGTAAAGCTGTTTGAGCGCCGTATCGGGCAGGGCCAGGGCTATCTGCGCCCCGCCCAGCGCGCCAACGATCAGCCCGGTTGCGATCAGCGCCGCGACGGGAATGCTCAGTAATTTTTTACGGTGGTAGGCCAGCACCGCGAAAAAGCTGACGGGAAAGAGCAGCACTGCCAGCGACGTGCCTGTCGCTTCTTTTTGCCCAAAAGCAAAGAGCAGGGTGAGTACCGGGACGATCACCACCCCGCCGCCAATTCCAAACATGCCGGAGAGAATTCCAGCGGCCACGCCAAGCAGCAGCAGTGCAAGAGGATAGTCGGGCATGACAACTCCTAAAGATGAATGAGGCCAATTTCGTCCAGCAGCAGGACGAGGAAGGTACTGAGGAACAAAAGAATGACGATCAGAATGGACCACGAGAACCACTGCGCGACCCGCGCCCGCTGGCGGACTACTTCCATCGCGTGAGTGACGTTGCCACCCTCTGTCGCCAGAAAGCGGTAAAGCGCCCCGGCTTCGTAATCCAGCATGTGATAATGCGCCGGAAGCCATAGGATCACCTGCACGCGCGTCGTCTGGTAAATGGCATGGAGATTGCCCGCGCGCGGCTCGATGGTCAGCGTGTGGTCGATGCGGCGGGGATCGAATGGGCCATAACGGCCCGTGCGCCGGGCACGGATCACGGCAGGCAGATCGGCGTCGATCCGCTCGAACCCGGTCTGTTCAAAAAATTCGGGCAGCATCTCGCCCAGTTCGCTCACCGAAAAAACCATGGGCAGGCTGTAATTGACCCTCACCCGATCCTCGCGGCGGCAGCGCTCGCTGGGCAGCATACTGGGCAGCAGCAGCGGGTTCACAATCGGATGCTCATGCGTAAGCTGGCGAGTTGGCGCGCCCAGTTGTTTGAGCAGATCGACCAGGTCTTCAACCGCCAGCAGAAATTTGCCCCGAAAATCGATCACCGGGAGCGATTGTAACTCGGCGGGAATGTCACAGGTCTGGTAGAGGATGCCGATCACATGTTTGTTCTCGCCCAGGGCACGTTTCCAGCAGTTTGTTTCATCATCCGAACTCAGGGCATTGGGCGACAGCACGACCAGAATATGCGTCGCCATCCGCGCAGCCAGGTCCGCCTCCACTCGGTTGATATGGCCCAGGGCCAGGGGATCGGGCAGCGGGCGCACCACGAGTCCGCGCTGCTGAAGCTGGATCGCCAGTTGGTTGGCAAAAACCGTGTCCTGTTGGGCGTGCGATACGCAGATATGCGATGCCATACACTGCTCCCCAGAGTTGTTACCTGACATCTGGGGGACAAACCCCCACCTCGCTATTATGCGTCACTTTGCTTATAACACAAGCCCGTTGGTACACTTAGGCGACCTTTGTTCGTTATTGGAAGTTAAAGAATGCTGCGGAAACTCTTCTCACTCACCTGCCTTCTGACCGGACTCGCTCTGCTGGCTGGCTCAACACCACCTGCTGCCGCGCAGGATGACGTCTCGTGGCTGCTCCAGCAGATCAATGCGCTGCGGGCGAGCGTTGGCGTGCCGGGCTTTTCGCTCAATGCACAGTTAAGCGCTGCCGCCACCCAGCACAGCGCGTATATGGCGACCACCTGCGACGTCTCCCACACCGAGTTCGAATGGCTCCACCCCGGCGGATCGTGCCCGCGCCAACGGTTATGGCGGCAGCCGCGTCGGTGAAAATATTTACGGCGGATCGATTGCTAAAGCAACAGACGCCTGGGCGTTCTGGCTCAATTCCGCCATTCACTATCAGGGCATGACCAGTGGCATGTATAACGAAGTCGGCATTGGCGTTTCCTCTGGCCCCTGCGGCAACTACTACACCCTGGATTTCGGCTATCGTTCCGATCTCGCCGCGCCGCCTGCCGCCGCTGTGCCGTTGGATGCTGGGGGTGGTCAGAGCGCGGCCCCTGTGGCAGACTCGTCGGGAGCGTCGTCAGCCGCTGCTGCGCCGCCTCCGACACAGGCTCCCTATGTGCCGCCGCCGCCCAGCCGCACGCCCACCGCGACGATTGATACGCTCACCCCGTCACCCACCTGGACTCTGACACCGACCTACACGCCGTCACCCACCGGAACGATTGATGTGCCGACATCGACGCCGCTGGTACTGCCCACCGTGCCCGCCCTGGTCGGATTCGCGCCATCAGAAACAATGCTCCCGGTTGAAACACCAACCCCGACGCTCACCCCGTCGCCCACCCAAAGCCCGACAGCGGTTCCCACCATCCAGCCGCAAAAATCCGATCCTGAGAAGAAGATGCAAACCCGCGATCTGATTCCCTTCGCGGTTGTCGGCCAGATCGTGTTGATCGGCATGGCCGGATTCTACTATTTTCGCCATTCCAAATAAGGGGAACTGATGGTTAGCGAGCCGATCCAGGTCTTGATCACGGTGAAATATGATGCGGAGTTGCTGGCGGCTTTCCGCGATGTGTCCGACCGGGGTGCGATCCTCTACCACCCGGCGCGGCAGGCGAATGATGTGCCGGACGATATCTGGGCCAAAGCCGAGGTGCTCTATACCTCAGGGGCGATTCCGGACCCGGCGCAGGTCCCGCTGCTCCGCTGGATGCATGTCCATTCTGCCGGGGTGGACTCCGTGCTGGATCAGCCGATCACGCAGATCGAAGGGCTGCAAATCACCACGTCGAGCGGTATCCACGCCACGAATATTGCCGAATACGCCTTTATGATGATGCTCGCCTTTGGGCACCGCCTCCCTCAGATGTTAGAGCACCAGGAAGCCGCCCATTGGCCCGACGAGCGCAAATTCATCACCTTTATGCCCCAGGAACTGCGCGGCAGCACGGTTGGCATCGTCGGCTACGGCAGCATCGGACGGGAGATCGCGCGCATTGCTCAGACATTCGGCATGGAAGTGCTGGCGATCAAGCGCGACGTGCGCCAGCCCGCCGATCCACGCGGTTACGTGCTGCCCGGCACAGGCGACCCGGAAGGGATTTACTTCCACCGCCTCTATCCGCCGGAAGCGCTGCGCACGATGGTCCGTGACTGCGATTTTGTGGTGATCACCGCGCCGCTGACGGGCCACACGCGCCGCATGTTCGACGCCGATGCTTTCTCTGCCATGCGAAAATCCGCTTTTCTGATCAACGTGGGGCGGGGCGGCATTGTTGATGAGGAGGCGCTTCAGCACGCGCTGCACTCCGGCCAGATCGCCGGGGCGGCGATGGACGTCTTTGAGGCGGAGCCGCTGCCCGCCGACAGCCCGCTCTGGAAAACGCCGAATCTGATCATCAGCCCGCACGTCTCCGGCAACACCGAGGATTATAACGAAAAGGCCGCCGCGCTGTTCATCGAAAATCTCAAGCGCTACCTGGGCAAGAAAGAACTGCTCAATCTGGTGGACGTCGGGCGGGGCTATTAGATTGTACGGCAGGCAATATCAACAGTGATCATGCAATGATCGCGTAGGGGCAGCGGCTTGCCCTGCCCAATTCCTGTCAGTTCAAGTTGTTTGACGCGCTATCTTCCCTCTCCAACTTGATTGGAGAGGGTCGTCTCAGCCGCTTTTGCTGAGACGGGGTGAGGTGTGCGCCCGCGCTTCCCAACGCTTATCCCTTTTCCTGACTGATGTCCTCTACCCCTGCCACTGCATCCCAGGCGGATACGCCCGCGGCACGGCGAACTGCTGCGCCTCGTTGTTGTATGCCACCTGCTCACCGCTCACCTGCGGCACATACAGCGCCTGATAGATCTGCTCGACTTCCCGCCTTGTATTGTGCGACAGCTTCAACTGGACATTGATAAAGTACACCAGCGGGCCGAACACCAGCAGCGAGAGAAACACAAACAGCAGCACAGGAGCCGAGAAATAAAATGGAAACGGCGTGTTCATAACGCTTCTGCCGCATCCCCCGAAGATCATCAGCGTCCCATACACCACAATGCCAATCGTGTTCAGCGGCTTGATCAAACTCGCCCGCCGTCCTACATATTGGATTGCTTCTTGCGTCGGGATCAGTTGGATCCGCGTGCCACTGTCACCTTCCGTCAGGCTTCCCCAGTACGACATCCGGCACGACACCAGATGCGCCACATAATGCTCGATATCAATAATGTTCGCGATCCAGGATTCAGTCCTGGCCCACGAATTGTGGAACAACCACTCAATATAGAAATCCCGATCACCTGCGAGATCAATGCGGCGGCTGGAATCAAATACCCGGTTCATGATCAGCAGCCGTTCGCGGCACTCCTCAACCGATAGCGCCGTTACGAAGTCCAGCGACGGCAGATCATGCTTGCTCTTTCTCTTGCCCTTTTGCTTCATAGCCGTTTTCTCTCACTGTCTGGGGCTGCGCCCAGACACAATCCGAGCGTGAGCGCGAAGGGAATCAGGATCGCGGCGCGAATCAGAATGGGTTTCGTCGTGGTGGTCATGGCGCGTCCTGCTATTCACCATATACATATTTTGCTCCAGGACAAGTTGCGCCAATCCCCCAAAAATGCGGTGCTGGACCGTCTTTTTTCTCACCCATATCTTCAAAATAGTACTTAAAGTTCAACTTTAAGGGAGTATTTCTGGGGAAAATCTGTTGTATGCTATGAAGGTATCTCTTTTACCTGTTTTTTCTTGCTTTTCCTTAGCGTAGCCGCGTAGCCGCGTAGCCGCGCTCTTTATAGAGCATCAAAAATCGCACAAATATTGCCCCTCTCCAACACCGATTGGAGAGGGGAAGCTGACCGCCGCTTTTGCGGTCAGCCGGGGTGAGGTGTGCGCTCGCAAACGGCAGCGCTCAGATTATCCCCGAATACGTGCATTTCTTTCATTGCTCTACTTTTGCGGTGAGCTTGGTTCTTCTCTTGGGACCTGCCCTCAGGTTAGGAAATGGTTAACGAGACCCCTCAAAAAAGATAGTTCGGCGGATCGCCACGAGAAGAAACGATCAACTAGCTTTGTTTCTTCGGCTGATTTTGAGAGAGGGTTTTTATTAAGATGTCTATGAAACACCCGCTAAATGCATCAAATCTGGCCCGAAATGATCATTTCCGACCCTCTAAATGAATTTTGGGGCACATCTTCTACCGCTCCCCGGTGATCAGCCAGCGGACGCGATCATATGAGAAGGCGTAGTGGATCACCAGCACGATGCCCAGCATCAGCCCAATGAGCGGCTGTCCGGCGGCGAACAGCATCGCGACGGCTGTCCCAAACAAGAGGATTTCGAGCGTCAGGCGCACTTGGCCCGGCACGGCGACCGGGGCGCTTCCCGGATCGTCCGGCACGCGGAACGTTCCCCAGATCACGGCGGCAAGCGCGGGCAGCCCGATGGCCCACAGCACCCGTCCCAGTCCCTGGTGTTCCACCCAGCCCCAATAGGCAAGGGCGGCGGTTGCAGTCAGTTCCAGCACAAAGCGGAGGATCAGGTTAAAGGGATGGTTGCTCATGAACGCCTGCCCTGTGTGCGCGGAAGATTCCTGATCAGAATATAACCAGGCCGCGCAACGGATGGCAGGTTTTGGGCGTAGAATAGATATATATTGCGTGTTTGATGATTGGGAGAGGATGATTTGCTATGGTAAAAGCGAAAGAACAATCTGAAGTGAAACCCCAGCCGAAAAAACGTTCCCCGTTGATCGTGTTTGTGGATCACCAGATCGCCGCAGTCGAAGAGACAGGCAAGGCCGTTGTCTCCCTGCTGCCCAAGGATTTCCGCGATCACAGCAGCAAGGCGCTGGAAGAGAGTAAGTCGGGTATGATCGCGCTCTTTGACGGCGCGCTGGAAGGCATCGAGAGTGGTCTGAAAATGCTCCGCCGCAAGCCGGACGCCAGGCCCGAAGAAGCCAGCAAGGTCAAGATCGACGTCGAGTAACGCCTTGCTTATCTCCGCCATTAGGTTGATTGCGGCGGGTTATGATGTGCCTGGCGTTAGCCGTCCTGCCCGCTTTTTGGGAGTCCCTTTAGTGGACTTTCTTTGCCTTCCGTAGCCAGATGGTTTTAACCTCTGGTGGCGAGGTCGAAGCGCTAAATTGGGTCCACAAAAAAACAGCGCCCTGGTGATCCAGGGCGTTGTCATTGGCCGTTTCAAACGGAGCTGGTTAGTTACGCAGCCGAACGACGTCGCTGGCCTGCGGGCCCTTCGGGCCTTCGGTAATCACGAATTCGACCTTTTCGCCTTCTTCCAGGTTACGATAGCCGCTGCCCGTAATGGCGCTGTAGTGTACGAAAACATCTGGGCCCTCGTCGGGCTGGATGAAACCGTAACCCTTCTGTGAATTGAACCATTTGACCACGCCGGTGAGACGCTGTGAAGACATATGTGAGGGTACTCCTTCTGCCCACTTACAAAGTGCGTAAACAGGTGGGGTTGGCGTTGCGACGGGGAATAAAAAAAGCACCCGGTGTTGTCCGGTGCTTCGACTTCCGTACCGGTCCTGCAAACAACCTGCTCCACTATGGAATGATTGTATGCAGGATTGAGACGGCTGTCAACAACAAACCATCCGATTCTGGGTCGCTCATTAACACACGCATGAAGCCCCTCAATGAGGCGCTTAGCGAGTAGCGTTGACCGCCAGAACCACGCGAAAAAAGGTGATGCCTGTCAAAACAAATCCGATGAAGGCCAGGTTATGCGCGCCCACTGCGTACAGGATCGTGCTGCTGAAGGCCAGCCCTGCGAACATCACGGCGCTGACCACACGCTGGGCGACCCCTTCCAGGCGGCGAATCTGGCGATCCAGTTCCGGGGTGGGCGATACACGCACCATCAGATCCCCTCTATCGGCGCGGCGCAGCACGTCATCAAACACGAATGGAAGCTGCATGACCCGGCGGGCCATATCGGATGAGGCATCCAGGACCAGATCGCGGCCCTCTTTTGAAAACAGGGCGGCTAACGTTTCGCCGCGCATCATTTCACGCGGGTTGAAACTGAGCGGCGCGGCTCGCATCGCCTGGATTGCGCCGGGGCCGCTGAGCAGCGTTTTGACGAACGGCTGGATTTCCTGCCAGGGGTCCAGTTCAGGGTCCAGTCCGGTGACCATGCCAATCAGGATGCCCGCCGCCCGCGCCAAATAGAGAAAATCCTGCGGGACCTGGAAGGGCATGTTAAACAGCAGATCGTTAAATTCGTGGCCCAGGACCGCCATCTCGGAAAACTGCATTTTGGTCAGTTCCGACAGGTTAAGGCCCCACACTCGCTCAAAGGCAGCGCGCGTCGCCATCTCGATGCGGTCTATATCCGCGCCGGGAAGCAGAATTCCCA
Source organism: uncultured Chloroflexia bacterium (assembly GCA_963753545.1). Taxonomy (GTDB): domain Bacteria; phylum Chloroflexota; class Anaerolineae; order Aggregatilineales; family Aggregatilineaceae; genus CAVWCQ01. The sequence goes on along the minus strand of CAVWCQ010000004.1, from coordinate 129,833 downwards.
GTCGTTTGTAGGCGTGGACCAGCCGCCGCGCGTCATGGGTCGTCAGCGCGATCAACGTCTCGCGCAGCCCGGCAACCGTCTTGGGGGTCAGCCGTCCGACCATGCCGAAATCCACGAAGATCAGGTAAAACGGCGCGCCGTGCAGATCGGTGTTCGGCGGTTGTGCGGAACCGGGCGGCAGCGCGTAGACAAACAGGTTGCCCGGGTGCGGATCGGCATGGAAGAACCGCTCATCGAAAATCATGTGCAGATAGGTCTGCATCAGCCGTCGCGCTACATCCTGGCGATTAATGCCTGCTTCTTCCATGTGATCATAATCGGTGATCTTGATCGCGGTCACGTCTTCCAGTGTCAGCACGCGCCGCGTAGAGTGTTCGCGGTAGAGGCGCGGGATATAGATGCCCATATCGGCATTAAACATGGTACCGAACCGTTCGGCGTGGTTGGCTTCCTCCACGTAATTCAGTTCGTCCCACAGCCCGGCGCTGAATTCTTCCAGCAGGGCGGGCAGATTGGCGCGGCGGGAGATCAGTGGCAGTTTCATCAGCCAGCGGGCGACGACGCCGAGCGCGGTCAGATCGGTGTGGACCAGGTTGCGAATACCGGGCCGCTGAATCTTGACTACGGAGCATTCCCCGTTGTGCAGTTTGGCGCGGTGCGCCTGTCCAAAGGAGGCGGCAGCCAGCGGGGTTGGATTGAAGGCGACGAAATGCTGGTCGACGTCGCCCAGGTCTTCAATGAGGGTTTGCCGGATCTGGTCAAAGGGGACGCTCGGCACTTCGTCCTGCAGGCTGGCGAGTTCAGCCGTCACGACGGCGGGCAGCAGATCGACGCGGCTGGACACAAACTGGCCCAGCTTGATCATCACGCCGCCCATCTCGATTGCCAGCTTGCGGAAGCGCCGCGCCCACCCGTGCATGCGCGCCGTGCGTCCCAGCGAAATCGGCCTGTCGCCCAGGGCGCGCCGTAGCACGACTTCCCAGAAGATGATCCGCGCGAACAGCCAGAACGCGAACCACAGCGTACGCCGGTAGCGCTTCCAGTCGATCTGATATTCAGCCAGTTCCGCGCTGAGTTGGTCGGCAGGGGAGAGGCGAGTGCTGGGCTGCTGTGGTTCGCACCCGCAGCCCATGCTGGTTGGTTGAGTTTTAAGCCCCGCCGGCTCAGGTCCGGGCGAAGTGGATGTTGAGCTTGGATTGTTCGAATCGGGCATTGTCAATTTCTAAATTCCAGAGTGCGTAGGGCAGCACAATATTGCGGCGGTACGGCCCGACGCGTAGCGTCAGTTCGTCGGCTGCCCGGTACAGGTCCAGATCGCTCTTTTCGGCAAAGGGCAGCGTGACGATTAGATTGTACCCCTCTTTGCCATCCGATTCGATGCGGTGCGATTGTTCTTTTGACATAATCAGGGACGGGTTGGTGTCGCCATAGAGCGCATCCGCCAGCCGCCGAAGCGTATCGAAGCCGCCGACCTCGCCGTTAAAGAGCGGCGCGCGCAGCATAGGTAGCTGTCCGAACGCCTCTCCAATAAACTCGATATTCTCCTTTTGCTGTTTCTTCCAGGCGTCGAAGTAGGGATCGGTCACTTCGTCGGGAATGACGCGGTTGCACAGCACGGCATCCACCGCGTACCCGTACAGATTCAGATAGGTATAGGTGCGCTGCGTCTCCTTGATGACCATCCGCTCCGGATTGATCACCAGCCGCAGACTGCTGTATTCGGGATCGGCCAGCAGCAGCCGCACTTTGTCCAGCATATCAAACAGCCCGTCGATGCTGTTCAGCGTCTCGTTATCCGGCAGATCGGCCCCTAACAGCGGTTTGGAGAACGGGCGCAGAAATTTACCCGCGCCGCGCGCCAGCGACATGATGCGGTTGAACCACCAGCGGGTGGTATCGGGCAAGCTGAGTAGGCGCAGCGTTTCGGCTGTCGGCGCGGCGTCCACGATCAGCACATCGTGAAAATTGTCTTCGGCATACTTGTTGATCCAGAGCAGGTGCGCGCCTTCGTCCAGGCCGGGCAAAATCGTCACTTCTTCCGCGACAATATCCTGCACGCCGCGTGTGCTGAGCACTTGCAGCATATACTGCTGGATGCGGCCCCAATATTTATCCATCGAATAGCGGGCATCTACTTCCTGCGCCCACAGGTTATCCATGATCTGCACCGGTTCCGGCCCGATCTTCACGTCGAGCGAATCGGCTAGCGAGTGCGCCGTGTCGGTTGAGATGACGATGGTTTTCAGCCCCATCTCGGCGCAGCGCACGGCTGTTGCCGCGGAAATACTGGTCTTGCCAACCCCGCCTTTTCCGGTGTGAACAATGATACGCATGGGAATCCTTTACTTTTTCTACAGCGTGAATTCGTCGATCAATGATCTACACAGATATACGCACAGTGGATGGTTTCGATGCGCAGCCGGAGGGATTATACCAGATGATGGTCTGTTTTTTGTTATTCGTCCTCGGCCCGTCGGGAAAGCTCGTTGCGGGCCTCCCACAGCGCCGGGAACAGTTTCAGTTTGAGCGTCGCCGTGAGATAGTCGTGTGTGGTCCCGCCCGTGCCAACCGTCGCCGCGCCGATAGTGCGCTCGACAAGCTGAATATGGGAGAATCGCCAGCGCATGATGTGCTGCTCCAACACCGAGAGCGCCTCGCACAGTGTATAGAGTTTGGGATGTTCAGTGGGCGCGGCATACAGTTCTACCAGGCTCACGAACCCGTGCCGTGCCAGCGCGCGATCCAGTTCTTCTGCCAGGGAGGGTTTATCCAGGCGGCGTTTGACCTGCTGCCAGTGCTGATCGCGCGTCAGGACGCGTTCGACTAACTGCACATGAGCCGGATCCCGCGCCCCCAGCAGAAACTCGATCTCGCGGAACTGGTACGACTGCAAGCCCGATCCTGGCGCAAGCAGCCGCCGGAAGGCGAGGAATGAGATCGGCGGCAGTGTTTGCAGGTGCTCAACCGCACCTTTCAGATTGTCGAAAATGCCTGTCACCTGATCGATCAGGCGCACAGCTTCGATCAAATCGTCGGCGGCAACAGCTTGTGTCGCCCGTTCCAGGTGGTGCAGCGCCAGTTTGAACCACAGTTCATGGACCTGATGCACCACAATAAAATGCAGTTCGTCGGGATGATCGGAAAGCGGCTGCTGCGTCGCCAGCAGATCATCCAGCCGCAGATAATCGGCGTAATGGGTTGGTGATGGTTTGATCGTCACCGTATAACCTCCTACTGATCTCCCTTTCTCTGTGTAGCGGGGAAAGGGTAGCCGAGCAAGCGTGCGCAGCGTGCGAAGCTAAGCCGCTAAGCCGCTCGGACGGGATAGGGGCCTACTTCACCATCGCCGCCGCGAAGCCGTCCCCCACTGGAATGATCGTGCTGATCAGGTGCTCGTTCGTGGAGAGACTCTGCAAGAAACGCGCAATCCGGCCATACCCTCGTCATTGTCCGGCGAGACCAGCCTGCCTTCCCGGAAGGCATTGTGCGCCGTAATCAACCCGCCGGATCGCACATTCGCCAGACTCCATTCCAGATAGGCCGGATAGCCTTCTTTTTCCGCGTCAATAAAAACCATATCGAACGGACCCCGCAGAGTTTTGAGTGTTTCGTGCGCGTTGCCGCGCTTGATCTCCACACGATCCGCTACGCCCGCCAGTTCAAAATGCTTCTGGGCGATATCCGCGTGTTTGGGATCAGCTTCCAGCGTGATCAGCTTGCCGCCCGGAGGCAGTCCCCGCGCCAGCCAGATGCCGCTGTATCCCGCCAGCGTGCCCATTTCCACGATCTGTTTTGCGCCGACCAACTGCGCCAGGAACTGCAAAATCTGCCCTTCTTCGGGGCGGATGTTAATCTCCGGCATGCCCTGATCGTGGGTGTTCTGGCGAACCATCGTCAGCACGGCGTCTTCCTGGGCGAACCACTGGCGGATGTACGTGACCAGATTGCGTTGCACATCGGGCGGAAAAGTGAGAATGCGATCATTAAGCATGGTGTGTGCTCCCTTAAAAGTTCCAACGTTCCATGCCGCCCATCAGAATGCCGAACAGCGTATCCACAGGGCGTTCTCCCCAAGGCGTGAAACAGGGCCATCTGTGGAGATTGTAGGAACGATATCGGTTCGCCGCCCAGTGCCGCGTTACGGTAGAATAGGCGACTCTCGTTGTTGCCGCAAAGGACAATCATGCACATTCCATTAGAAGGTGTTCATAATTTTCGTGACATTGGGGGATATTGCACCACAGACGGTGGACAGTTGCGGCGGGGGTTGGTCTTTCGCTCCGGTACGCTGACCTATGCAACGGATTCGGATCGCGCCGTATTCGCCCGGCTGGGCATCAAAACGGTCTTTGATTTACGCTGTGATCTGGATAATACCATCGATGGCCCTGACCAGCCCGGCCCAGGTGTAGAAGTGATCCGCGCGCCAACGCAGCTTTTAGAAGGGGATGTGCTGGCGGTTATCCAGGAACAGGAAATCCTGCCGACCCAGTTTTACCCGGAGAGCCTGCCGCCGCGTGCCGCCTATCATGCCGAGCTGTTTGAGAACATTCTGGCCCATATCGATCATCCGCTGATCATTCACTGCTCGGCAGGCAAGGATCGCACCGGGGTCGTGATTGCTCTGTTGATGCGGGTGGCGGGTGTGCGCGATGAGGATATCATCGCCAATTATGCGGAAACCGCGCGCCACATGGTAGAACCGTTCGCTGTGCTGCGCCGCCACCTTGAACGTGTGGGATATGAGTCCGCTGCCATCGATATTCTGCTGGACTGCGCGCCGCCGATTATGGAAGCGACACTCGCTTACCTGGATTCGACGTTCGGCGGCGTCGAGGGCTATTTGCAGCAGGGCGGCATGTCTGCCGAAGCCATTCAGCAGCTTCGGGCCGCTCTGATCGAGTCTAGCTGATCCAGTCGCGGTTGAGACGATCCCAGGTGCGGTGGCGGTATGTAGTCTTGCAGCTGCGGCACACCAGGGCATCCCCGACCTGCCCGTTGTTTTTCCAGCGCCAGCGAACGCGCGCCATATGGTAGCGGCAGGCGGGTTGGTGGCAGACCGGGCAGTAGTCGCCGCCGCTGAGTGAAGCATCACCATACTGGCGTTTTTCAGCCTCGTTTTCCTGGCAAATATGGCAGTAGGGAACGGACATGCGTGTTTGAACCTTGTGTAAGCCGCTTAATAACGCGTATTATACCGCGTGAAAGCGGCCTGACCAGACCGGGCCGGGTACGATCTCTCTACGGGCGTCTGATGAGGTGAGTAGGACAGGGTAATGATTTCTTTGCGCAGGAAAATTACTGAGCAGGGCGCGCTGGACCCTCGTTTTCTGGTCCTCGTTGGCATGCTGCTGCTGGCTGCTGGGGTTGGCTACGCCTATTTTTCGGGGCAAACGGACGACGAGGAACCCGTCCGCCAGCAGAAAACAGCCGCCCAGGTTACCCAGCCGGGGACACTCCGTACCGATTTTACGCTGCCAGGGCTGGATGGCGAGACGATAGCCACGACTCAACTGCGGGGCAAGGTGGTGCTGGTTAATTTCTGGGCGTCGTGGTGTCCACCCTGCCTGCGCGAGATGCCCGACTTGCAGGAATATTATCTGGCCCATCGTGGCGAGGGATTTGAGCTGATCGCCGTGAATTATGCCGAGGATGCGCTGGCAGTTGAGGAATTTGTTAGCGGCCATCAGTTTGCATTTCCCATCGCCCTCGATCTGACGGGCGCGGTGTTTGACCGCCAATACCTGGGCAACAGCCTGCCGACCTCGTTTTTGATCGGCCCCGATGGGACGCTGGTCAAATCCTGGCCTCCCGGTGCGCTCACGCAGGAGATCATGGAGCGCGATATCACCCCGCTACTGGAAGAGTAATCGCCCCGCCCATCCTGCCCTCGTATGGTGCTAACAAAAAGCCATGCGTGTGGCATGGCTTCGGATCATCTTTCTAACGCAGTGAACGATCAGGGGCCGATGATCGTGCCCGGTTTGATCACGATATTGGGCATCAGGTCCGGCGTGGCGACCAGATCGTAAACCATTGCCCCGGTGACGCGAACAGGGACCAGTTCGCCCGCTGGTAGTTCGCCCTCGATCAAGACGTACCCGTCGATTTCCGGCGCGTCGCGGTACGAGCGTCCCAGGCTGATCATCTGCCCGGTGGGATTCCCGTCTTCATCGGCGGCTTCCGTCTGCCCTTCAACCAGCACGGACAGCGTTTTGCCAACCATTGCCTGGTTGCGGGCGAGGCTGATCGGCTGCTGCGTGCTCATCAGGATATCGCGGCGCTGCTCCATCACCTCGGCGGGAACCTGATCCCCCAGTTCGGCGGACGGCGTGCCCGGCTCGAAGCTGTAGGTGAAGCAGCCCACGCGGTCAAACTGCATCTCCTGCACGAACTGGACCAGCGTTCCAAATTCCTCGTCCGTCTCGCCTGGATAGCCGACGATAAACGTGGTGCGGATCGCCAGATCGGGCATGGCGGTGCGCATCTTGCCGATGGTCGTGTGAACCCACTCGATATTAGCCGGGCGGCGCATGCGCAGCAGCGTGCGGCGGTCCGCGTGTTGCAGCGGAATATCCAGGTAGGGCACGATCTGCTGGTGCGAGGCCATCGTCTCGATCAGTTTATCGGTCACATAACCGGGATAAGCGTACATGATCCGCATCCAGGGCATATCCGGCACGGCGTTCACCAGTTGTTCCAGCAGCACGGCCAGCCCATCTTTCAGGCCGAGATCGTGCCCATAATCGGTGGTGTCCTGGGCGATGAGGATCAGCTCCTTCATGCCGCCGTCGCGCAGAGCGCGGGCTTCGTCCAGAATGCGCTCGATGGGGCGGCTGACGGCAGTTCCCTTGATCGCCGGAATCGCGCAGAAGGCGCAGGGGCGGCGGCATCCGTCGGCAATTTTCAGATACGCGCTCGCGCCCATTTTAGCGACGCGGCTGACGCCGTGTTCGTCCGATCCAACCGTCACCGCGTCGTCGGGAATATGGTAGAGCGGTTCCGGGTGTTTGCGTTCGCGCAGGCGGCGCACCAGGTCAAGGATATCCATCCAGCGCCGCGTGCCGATAATCCCATCCAGGCCGGGAATCTGCGCGGGCAGGTCGCGCCCGTAGCGCTGCGACAGGCACCCGGCGGCGATCAGATATTGGTCCGGCCTTTTGATCGCTGCCAGTTCGCGCAGCGCCTCGATGCTCTCTTGCCGGGCGGAGTCAATAAAGCCGCAGGTGTTGACGATCAGCACCTCGGCGCGGTTGGCTTTGTCGGTCCCATGCAGCCCGGCCCCTTCCAAAATGGCCGCCATCGATTCCGAATCGACGGTGTTTTTGGAACAGCCGAGGCTGAGCAGGTAATACGAATCTTTGCGTTTCGACATGATCACATAGGTCCCATTTTTTCAATATCGGTTGATTTTATCAGACGGCACCGGGATTTAACAGGGATATTGCATCCGTGCCTGAACAGGAGTATTGTGTATTAACATGATGAATATAAGCATAAATAGCCAAGGAGAAACGATCATGAGTGCTGCTGATATAGTGGGTGCGGTGATGGACGCCATTCAAATGGGAGATTTTGAGACGGCATTTTCCTATCTGTCCGATGATTTTTTATTCAGTGGTCCCGTACCGCAGCCAGTTTCTGCCGAGCAGTGGATAGGTGTGAACGCCATCCTGCGAGAGGCATTTCCTGATCTCGCCTATAACTTCGACATTGATGGGGCGGAGGGCAATCAGGTCAGTGTCTCGGCGGCACTCACGGGCACGCACACCGGGAATCTCGATCTGAGGCCGTTGGGGTTTGGCTTCCACGCGCCGACGGGCCGAACCTTTACAATGGCCCGTGAATATGGCGTGGCGACGGTGGACGGCGACCAGATCGTCTCCTGGGATTTTGAACCCAGCCCGGACTCTGGAATGCCCGCGATCTTCTCGCAGCTTGGCCTTCGCATGCCCGCCGGATAGCGCTGTTTTTCTGCTGAACCGAGAGAGGTGTGCCTGGTCAGGTACACCTTTTTTATTGAACCAACCGTGCGGCATGCTGCAAACAGCGAAATGGAACACGAATAAAATGAGGCCGGTAGTTATCTGCGTGGTCGAAAATATCTTCCAACTCAAAACTGTTCACATTATAAGAGATCAGCAGCCCTTCATCCGCCACAAACTGCGGGTGGGCCACCGCGTTATAGGTGAACAGATGTCCACCGGATTCGGGTGTCCGGTATAACAGAACCGGACCTGACCACGGGCCAGTCGGCGTTTGTGACACATAAGCCCAAATCTCGGCTCCAAAATCGGTAGCCTGGGTAATCAGATAATAAATGCCGTCCCATTTGATCACGCTGTATTGGTCAGAAACACCCTGTAAGATGGGCGCAGCGGATTCGGAATCCGGAGACCAGCTTTTCCCGTCGAAATACTCCCAGGTTTCCAAGACGGTGTGCGTGCGCGCCACATAAGCGAATTTCACGCCATTTTTGGCACTCAGACCATAAATGTATGTCTCGTTTTTTTCTTCCAGGATGGCGACACCGTACTCAAAGGGGGTGTTGACAGTGACGACCCGTTCGATAGTCAGAGCGGGCAGTGAAAAAACGGCGATGTCGTTTTGCCCGGCGTAGGCAAATCCCCAACTGCCAGGACTCTCCTGCCGGATCGCTGCCAGAAACAGGTAGAGATGATTCCCCTCGACCGTTCCATCCAGAGGCCAGTACCACCAGCCAACCGGGCCCGGAGTGAGCAGCACGGTGGGGCCATCCGGCGTCTGCCGGAAAAGCGTGGTCAGTTCAAACCTATCTTGGACAACCAGCGACAGGCGAATCAGGGGAGAATCTGCCGGGCGCGACCGATCGGGATGTACCGTGCCCAGAAATGTATCCCCGAACATCCAGATCGTGCGCCCATCCGGCAGAGGCACCGAATAAGTTCCATCACCGCCCGTCCACCCGCCCCCTGAGCGTGTGAACAGAGTCTCAAATGCCCGATCCCGGACGGCGCATCCGCTGAGATCGAGGTGAGGATGGTCCTCACCGGGAAGCGTGGCCAGCAGCACCAGCGCCAGCCATAGGCCGAATCGGTTCAATCTCTCGATCATCCTGTCAGTCGCGCCGACGCCAGAATTGCCAGCAGGGTCGTTTCAAAGTCGGGATCGCCAAAGGGAGCGACACCGATTAGCGCGACAAAGAACTGCTCGCCGCCCATATCGACTGCGATCTGAGTCAGGCCTACATCCGGCGTGATCGTGTTGCGCGCATTGATCCGCGCCGCCGGATGACCATTGACGGTGAAATGGATAATGCCGTCCGATGTAGTCCCGGACCCCAGCGCGTCAAATGCGGGACGCAGCACATCAGCCGGAGTTGCGCCTGCTTCGGGAACGAGGCTCAGCAGAATGCGCGTGTCACCCTCCGTATAGATTGCCCCGCTCAGGACGAGCATCGACCCGTCCTGCTCCACCGACCAGCCCTCCGGATAATCAAACGCGAACGTGCCATCGGGGGCGGTATAGGTCTGGGCAGGCTGATATCCTGAATATAGTCCGCCGCTTCCAACCCTTCCCCGCGCAGCGCCGCCGAGGTGATCACCTGCTCGACGGTGGTCAAAAAGTCGTCCATTTCGCCGGGGGCGGCGAAGGCGTTGGCGTAGATATAGGCGTCCTCATTGATCATCAGCACGAGCGCGCTGTCCTCAAAACTCTCATAGACCGCATCGGTGCGCGCCGCATAGCGCCCATCAATCATCAGCGGGATCACTTCGCCAAACTCATTTTCCGTATTGGCGTTCAACCCTTCCAACACGCTCACCGGATTGCTGGCGGGATCGTCCAGGGACGGCGCGGTGTTCGTTGCCTCGCTGACCGATCCGCGGATAAATATCGCGTACGGTTTGCCCGCCTGCGGGGGGCGCAAATTCAAACTGCCCATCCGATGTCAGGACGACAAAGCCGTTTCCCTCCACCGTCTCCACCGTGATTGTCCAGCCCTCTGGCGGGCGCAGCGTATAATCCCCGTCTGGGCTGGTGAAAATCCCTTCCGGGTTTGCTTCGATCTGGATCGAGGCGACAATCTCGAACAGCGTCGGAGTCAGCAGGGCCAGCCCGCCGAGTCCCGTTGATCCAGCCAGAATAGCCACCTGCCCCTCACCCAGATCGGCGGTTATCGTGAGATTCTCGGCGCGGCTGCATGTCTGAGTAGTGTATAGCGCCGGGTAGTGGCCTAACTGCTCATCAACCGGATCGCTGAGCGGATCGCAGGTGGTGGCGGCGGGCGCGATCTGGCTCAGGAGATCGAGCACATCCTGGAGCGTGGCATCCGTGGGCAGCGACAGCGGCGGCGCGCTGATGGGGCCAACCAGGACGCGACCCGCGCCTGCCCGGACTCGAGGGCTGTGTTGGCCTGGACTGCGCCCGCGTCGGTTGCCAGCGAGACCGCCGACTCCGCTCCCTGGACGACCCAGCCCGCCGGGTAGGCGAGGCTGAAGCGGCCATCCGGCGAATAATAGGTCTGGGTGAGTGGCAGACCGTCCTGAGCGAATGACGTAGCGGGAAACACCGCAATCGCGATGATCAGTGTCAGGAAATAAACAAACCATTTGTGGATCACAGCCGCCCCCTTCTGTGTTTCGAAGACTGCTCTGTACCATATAGGACTTCATGCCGGGGGTCAAGTGTAACACCTGGGCCGCTGCCGTGTCTTTTATAGATAACGACCGCAGGTAGACAGCTACCGGAGGTGATAGTGCTCAAACGTGACTTATCGGTCAACTCATCACCCGAAAGCCTGATGATGTTGGCCGCGCAGTCTAACCCGGACTTTTTCGCGCCGATCTACGAGTCCTACTTCCCCCGCATCTATGCCTACTGCCTGCGTGGGGTAGATCATCCCGCCGAGGCGGAAGACCTGACCAGCCAGATTTTTACACGGGCGCTGGTCGGGCTGGCCCGGTATGAGGGCGGATCGGTGGCGGTGTGGTTGTTTCGCATCGCGCATAACGCACTGGCGAACTACTACCGCGACCGACGTTCGCACCTTTCCTGGGATGAGATGGAATTGCCCGATCCGCACCCGGGGCCAGGGGCGTTTATCGTAGAACTGGAAGAACGGCAGGCCCTGGCGCGTTCCGTTGCGGCGCTGCCTGCCAACCAACGCGAACTGCTGGCGCTGAAAATCGACGGTGGGCTGACCTCCCAGGAGATCGGCGCGCTGCTCGGCAAAAGCGCGGCGGCGGTCCGGGTCGAACTGCACCGGATCATGACTCGTTTACGTGCTGACGTTTTACAGGAGAGAGGCCGCTCATGAAAGGAGAACAGATCGAACAGTTCATCGACGCGCTGCGCACCAATCCCGACGCGCCTGCCCCCGCAGGTTTGGACTCGGAAACAGCCGCTTTGCTGCGGATGTTGGTCCTTTCCCGCGCGGCGCAAACGATACCGCCGGAAGTGCAGGATCGGGTCTGGGCAGCAGCGCGGGCGGCGGCTCAGCTTCAGCAGCAGACCAACGGGCGAGATATCTCCTTATCGCTTTCCGAAGCTCACACGATGGAGGAAACAGACATGCAGCACACAGTTACACGTCGTTTGAAATCTACCCAGCAGCGGTTTTATTCGGGCATGTTTGCCGCTTCACTGATCGGAATTGTGCTGCTCTTGGGCGTGCTGATTCTGATACAGAACCGGCGCGCCCCCCTGACCCATTCAGGCGGTATAGCCCGCCTGACCCCGACTGTTTCACCGACCCAGGATCTCTATGTGCTCTACAACGCGCAGCCCATTCAGATCGGGGAAACCGTGCGCGGGACGCTCGTTGATGAAGCATCATCGGTCTCGTATCTGTTCCAGACAGACGCGGCGCTGAAGGTCCTCCTGGTCGCCTACTCCGAGGATTTTGTGCCCGGCTTAACCCCACAGAACATCACGTCCAATAGGGGTGGCGGTGGTGGCGGAGGGGGCAGCGAGGTCAATCTGCCTGCAACGACTATCTGGGCTTTAGACCTTCCCGCCAACAGCCAAATCCTGGTTACTGTGGATAACGATCCGAACGATCCCCATGTTCGGGGCGACTTCCGGCTGAGTGTACTACCCCTGCCGGCTCAGACCAGTCTAGCTCCGGATCAACCTGTAACTATGACCCTGGATGAACAGAATCCGGTCTCACTGGCAGCTTTCGAGGGCACAGCGGGAGAACAGATTTCGCTGAGCGTGCAAGGTGACACAGCCTATCTGGATACTAAGATGTGGCTGCTCGATGCGAACGGCAGTCCGCTTGAGATAGACGACGACAGCGGGCTGGGTCTCAGCCCGGAACTTAACAGGGTGTATTTGCCGGAAGATGGCCTCTATACCGTGCTGATCGAAGCGAAAGGGTATGCCCCGGCAAGTGGCGACATATCGCTTACCTTCAACGTGGAGCCAGTACCCAGCGGCGCTAATCCGCCCGACGCTGAAAACGCGACTCCTATCGAGTTAGGCCAGACGGTCCAGGGCGAACTATCCCCGCAGCATCCTGCGCAGACCTATTCCTTCGCCACAGGCGATCAGGAAACGCGCGTTGCGGTCTTCGCCCTATCGCCGAACTTTGCGCCACAGATCGGCGCGGGTTTTGAAGCGGCTGGTGGGGGCGGCGGAGGAGGCGGCAGCGGTGATGGCTCCATCGTCCTGCCCGCTACCAGTTTCTCCCTCTATACCGTTCCTGCCCATGCCGAGGGCTGGATCGAGGTTTCCGCCGCGCCGGGCGGCAGCGACAGCGGGCGTTTCCTGTTTAGCGTAATGGCCGCTCCCGAAGAGCCAACGATCATGGGTGGCAAGACGGTTGAAGGAAACCTGAGCCCGGAATCACCTTTTATGATCGACGCATTCCGGGCCAATGCCGGAGATCAGGTCAGCATCCAGGTTAATGCAGATGCAGCCCTCGATCTCGATATGATGCTGCTCAACGCGGATAGTATGACCATTGCCTTTGACACTGACAGCGGCGCGGGCGCTAGTCCCGAAATCACCGGTGTGACCATTCCCAGCGACGGCCTCACCTATATCGTTCTGTACATCACGGGCGAAGATCAGGCCGGGGCATATGTTCTGACATTGGCAGCCACCACTCCCTGACGGTTTGCCAACTCGGAGAGGGCAGGGCGGATTATGAGCGCCCTGCCCAGCACTCTTTTTTCTCACGAATATCTTCAAATTAGTACTTAAGGTTCAACTTTAAAGGAGTATTTTTGGACCCAAACCGGGTGTAAACTGGTAGATAGGGGCGCTTGTGTGGGAAAGGGGTCTTCTACTCACCCTCGCCAACCAGGCATGCGGAGCATGCACTTGGAGAGGGTCGTCTCAGCCGCCAAGCGCACGCAGTGCGCCGCTGAGCCGGGGTGAGGTGTTTGCCCGCAGTCCACAACATCTAGTCCTTAAGGGGGACATCTGTAATACCCCCTTCCGAAAATGAGGCAAAAATGGAAGTAGGGATAGGGTTAGGAAATGGTTAGTCGTGAAACCGAAAAGGGGGGGGTAAGCACACCTCGCTCTCGTAGAAGTGATCAACTAATTTTTTTGAAAAGTTTATTAGTTATAGCCTAACAATTCATTACGCACTTTGTACGTGCTCCTACCACACTCCCATCCAGTGCAGCCCCACCGCGACCAGCCCAATCCAGATGATCACAATCACGACGGCGGCGATCCACGAGACGATCCCGCCGCCGTTGGATTCCCGCGCTTGCTGCCGTGCCTCGATCATCACTTCCGCTGGGATCATCCGCAGCACCAGCGCGATCCCCAGCGGAATCAGGATCAGATCGTCCAGGTAGCCCAGCACCGGGATCGGATCGGGGATCAGATCGATGGGGCTGAACGCATAGCCGATGACGACTGCCGCCAGGATTTTCGCGGCAAGCGGTGTGCGCGGGTCGCGGTAGGCAATCGTCAGCGCGTGAAGTTCGGTTTTGAGCTGGCTGGCGCGTGTTTTCCAGGACTGCATGGTGAGCGGCCTTTCTAAGTATCTCAATATCCCGTTATCGTCCATTATCCGCGGAAAGGCAACCCCCGCTTACCCGACCGTGCCTTGCGGAAGGGTATCCCGCGTGCTACACTACCCGCGATTTGCCGGGGACCACCTCCCCGCGTCACTGAAAATTGTTGGAGAGAAAACGATGCGCGGAAAATTGTTATGGATCGTGACCCTATTGGTCATGCTGGTTGCGGCGGCGCTCCCTGCGCTGGCGCAAGGCCCCGATGCAACGGTTCGTCCCGATGCGCTCAATATGCGCAGCGGGCCGGGCAGCCAGTATTCTGTGGTGGTCAAGCTTTCTCGCGGCGCACCGCTCACGCTGTTAGCGCGTGACGATGTAGGCGGAAATGGCATCTGGGTCTGGGCACGAACAGCCGAAGGCGTCGAGGGCTGGGTGTCGTCCGATTACCTGGATATCCGCAGCGATCTGGACCTGGGTACGCTGCCTGTACGCGCTGCGCCGGACTCGCTTGGCGAGACGGCCCCTGCCGCCGATCAATCAGCCGAACAACCCGCCGCCCAGCCTGCCAGCAGTTTCCCGGAAGGGACGGGTATTCCGGCCCAGACGATTAACAGTGTGAATCTCCGCAGCGGTCCCGGCACGAGTTATCAGATTCTCGTCACGCTGCCCGGCGGCACATCGGTGCTGCTTCAGGGCCGCGATGCGACTACCACCTGGATCTTTCTCAGTACAAACGGCCAGCAGGGCTGGGTCTATTACACCTTCCTGCGCCTGCTCTCCAGCGATCTGAGCGCGCTGCCTGTTACCGATGCCTCCGGAAGTATCACGGCGGCCCCGGCTGCTGGTCAGAACGCCCCGGCTGCCTCAAACAATGTTCCTGCTCCGGTGGTATCGGGGGGCGCGGCATCAGCACCTTTGGCTACGGCGGGCATGTCGAGAGCTTCGCCTATCCCGATCTGATGCACAACGCCGGGATGACCTGGTCCAAGCGGCAGCTTCGTTTCCATATGGGGATGTCCGGCAATGAAGCGGCGGGCGCGATCAACGAGGCGCACGGTAAGGGTTTCAAGGTGCTGCTCGGCATCGTCGGCTTCCCGCAGGAGATGGGCGCGGGCGGCTATTATGAAGATTACGCGCGCTTCGTGGGCGAAGTCGCGGCGCTCGGCCCGGACGCGATTGAAGTCTGGAACGAGATGAATATTGACCGCGAATGGCCCAACGGCCAGATCGATCCGTCCCGCTATACGCAGCTTCTGGCGATGGCCTACAACGCGATCAAGAGCGCCAATCCCGGCGTGGTCGTGATCAGTGGCGCGCTTGCTCCTACTGGGGCGGAAGGTGCGTTCGGTACGGCGGCAGTCTGGAACGATGATCGCTACATTCGCGGCATGGCGGCGGCGGGTGCAGCCAGTTATATGGACTGCATCGGCGCGCACTATAATGAAGGAATTGTCAGCCCTCGCCAGAACAGCGGCGACCCACGCGGCGACTATTACACCCGCTATTTTGGCGCGATGGTCAACACCTATTGGAGCGCTTTTGGCGGCGCGCGCCCGGTCTGCTTCACCGAACTGGGTTATGTTTCGCCGGAAGGGTTTGGCCCGCTGCCCGGCTCGTTCGCCTGGGGATCGAATACCACGGTCGCCCAGCAGGCAGCATGGCTGGCTGATGCGGTGCGCCTGGCGCGCAGCGGTGGCCGTGTGAAGCTGGTCATTGTCTGGAACGTCGATTTCACCAGCTACGGTGACGATCCGATGGCGGGGTACGCCATTATCCGGCCCGGCGGATCGTGCCCGGCCTGCGATGCGCTGGCTGGCGTGCGCTAGCGATAGCACCCCACGTTTTGTAGGGGCAGGTTAACAAACCTGCCCTCTTTCTGAGCATTTACCACAACCTTGTTTGCCCTCGGCGCGGCGGGGGAAGGTTGTCTATGAGGAGTTGATCATGACTTTTGACCCTGACCTGCCACAGCCTGTGTTCGACGACGTTGAGCCGCTTCCCGAAGCCCCCACCAGTTTCCCGAATTTTGTCGATCAACCCCAGGTCTTTTCCGACTTTGATCGCATCGTCCGGCAGGAGCGTGCTCCCCGGAAGGGTGGCTGTATGTGGATGCTCCCGGCGGTGATCACCATTGGGCTGGTGCTGCTGCTGATCGTCCTGGCGCTGCTGCTGCCGCCCGTATCTCTGTTCGGCCTGTTCGAAGAGAGCGGCACGGATAAGAAAGATACGGAAGTGGGAGGCCTCAAATTTCTGGAGATCAACGCGCAGTCGAGCCGTGTGGAAAAAGACGGGCTGACGATTGAGGCCGCGCCGGATGCGTTGGGCGGGGCCACCTACCGCGTTTCGATTGTGTCGGCCTTGCCGGACGACTATCTGCACCAGTCCGTGCCCGAAACTGGCTGGTCATGCGACACAGCCCTGCCGGATCGTCCGCTGGCAAGCCGCGTCTACAGCCTGATGCAGAGCGGCACGGCCCCAGCCCGGCTCTCGCTGGAAGTGAAGGCGCTGCCCGAATTGAGCGGTAAATCAACGGACCTCGTGCTCTACGCCTGGAATCTCCGCTCGAAGCAGTGGGACTTTTTGCCCGCGCATCCCGCCGAACTACCCGGCATACTGGCTGCCGATCTCACCTATCTGCCGCCGTGTGTCGCCATCTTCCGTGATGTCGAGTTGGCCCGGCGGGTGAGTGTGGTGGTGGCGATGGACGAGACCTTCTCGCCCGATGTGCTGGAAGCGAATGTGCGCGTGAACCCGGCTGGCCTGCATCCCATGTTAAACGGGGCGCTGAATGGCGCGCTGCCATCGGGCATCGAGGCAGGGCAGGGTTATGATGTGCTGCCGCTTATCAGCAATTTTGACGCCTCCGGCGTGATCGATGTCGGCACGGTGTCGGCCCTGCTGGAAAATCCCGCGCTGCGCTCCGACCATGCCCAGCGGGTTGCCGCCTTCATCCTGGGTGATCCGGCTGGATACGCAGGTGTGGTGATTGATTATCGCGGCATTCCCGCCACTCTCAGGACGCAGTACAGCGCTTTCCTGAGCGAACTGGGCGGTTACCTGGAACCTCAGAATCGCGTGCTGTCGGTGGTTGTTCCCGCCGCGACTCTTAAGTCGTCTGGCGTCTGGAATACCGGCGGTTATGATTGGAAGAGCATTGGGCAGGCCGCCAACGAAGTCGTGATTTTGCCGCCCGCTGCGCCAAGCGCCTTTGCGGTCGATGGCGACCTGGATCATCTGGTGGCATGGGCGGTTACCCAGGTGGATCGCAGCAAGCTGTGGATCGATCTGAGCGCGCTCAGCCAGCAGGA
Organism: uncultured Chloroflexia bacterium; assembly: GCA_963753545.1. Taxonomy (GTDB): domain Bacteria; phylum Chloroflexota; class Anaerolineae; order Aggregatilineales; family Aggregatilineaceae; genus CAVWCQ01. Next base: position 112,567 of record CAVWCQ010000004.1, on the reverse strand, counting down.
CGAAGGTGGTATCAGCGTCCCCGTGGCGCTCGATGCGGCTCTCAGCGGGCTAGGCAGCGTGACCCTTGATCTGCCCGATCCGCTCGCTCCTGGTCAGACGGTGACAGCCTCGCTGTCCGGCACGGCGCAAATTGCAGCGGATAACAGCACCCACACCCCTTATGTGACCATCACGGGTGCGGACGGATCGCCGCTGCGCACCATCTGGATCACCGACCCGGCGGCGCTGGCCTTCCGCCTGAGCCGTGCCGCGTCCTACAATCTTGGCGGGGTAATGGTGCGCGATCTGCTGTCGCCGGGCGCGGTCCCTGGCCTGCTGGACGCGATTATCGCCTACCGTGTTGGGCAGTCCAGCGAAATGCCCGCCTTCGATAGCGCCGTTGCCTGGACGGTTCGCGCCGGGGATACGGTTGTGACCGAAGAATCCGTCCCCTTTGGCGAACCATTCTCCTTCGAACTACCCGCCGATCAGCCCTCCATCACCGTTGAGGCATCGATGGGCGGCGTCTCGCTGGGATCGCAGGCTGTCGAAATCGGCGCGGTTCAGGTTACGCCCAGTCCTGAGCCAGAAGTGACCGCTGAAGCGACTGTTGAAGTTGAAGCGCCCACCCCGACCGCTGAACCCACCGCCGCTGAAGCGCCCGTTGAGGCTGCCTCTGCCCTGACTCCCGATGATCGCCCGCTGCCCACCGTCGATGCCGCTTCACTGGCGGCCCCTGCCGTGAGCAAGCTCGAAGTGGGGGGGCACATCGCCCAGTTTAATGCCACGTCCATTTTGACGTCCGGGCGCATGCACCTCAAATGGGTCAAGATCGACGTGATGTATATGTCCGACCTCGATCCGCAAACGCTCAAGTCGCGCATTGACGAGACGCAGGGCAACGGCTTTAAGGTGCTGCTCAGTGTCATGGGCCTGCCCACCGAGATCACCGATGTTGCCGCCTATGTCGATGGTTACGCGGCTTTTGTTGGCGGTTTGGCCTCGCTGAAAGCCGACGGGATCGAAATCTGGAACGGCATGAACGATCCGGCTTACTTCCCTGGTGATGCCGCGCTCTATACGCGCCTGCTGGCCTTCTCGACCAGCGCGATCAAGACGGCGAATCCGGCGACGCTGGTCATTACCGGCGGGCTGGTTCCCGCCAACGACGAAACCGGGGCGACCCCGGCGGCGGATTATTACGCGGCGCTGGCCCAGGCTGGCGCGGCGAACTATGCCGACTGCATTGGCGTGCGTTACATCGAAGGGGCATCATCGCCCAGCACGACCAGCGGCGATGCGCGCGGCGACGCGGCGGATTTTTACCTCCCGGCGCTGACTGACGCGGCCTTTAATGCCTTTGCTGGGGCGCGTTCCGTTTGTTACACCGATATCGGCTACCTGGCGACAGATGGTTTTGGCCCGCTGCCTGCCGGATACGACTGGGCGCAGAATACCACCTCGGCCCAGCAGGGGCAGTGGCTGTCCGAAGCCTATGCCCAGGCTGTGCAGAGCGGCCATGTGCGCCTGATGGTGATCTATAACATCGACTTCACAACCTACGACTCGACCAGCGTCGCGGGCGGCTACGCGATCATCCGGCCCGGCGGTTTGTGCCCGGCTTGCGATGTCCTGACCCCCGTCCTGGAGGAGAAGTAGAGTAGCTCAAATAATAAGCGTGGTCCACAGAATTGTAGGGGTAGGGCTTGCCCTACCCACGCAGCCAAAGGCTGCGGAGACCGTACAGACAGGTAAGGAACGTGCGCGCTCATAGAGCACGTGTTAGACTCGCGTAGGAGTATCGTTGCTCACAGACGCGGAAGCATTGGATACAATCTGCTGAACTGTGAAACGTGCCGGAATATAAAGCATAAGGAGGCGGTATAGGATGCAGACAACTGCGGCAGCGCGCCAGCGCCAGATACGAGGATTTTTGACCGCATGGCTGGCAATCACCCTGTTGATGGGTGCATTGACCTTTATAGGCATTTACTACGCAACTGGTTTGATTAATAACGACGCTGATTCCAGCAAAACCATTGTTTCTGCGCCGGACGAGGCCAATAACACGGGTGGCTCGAATCCGTTTAACCCTGCGGCCATTGCGTCGACTCAGGTTCCGACGGCGGCTGGCGCGGTGGAAGCGACGGCGACTCAGGCGGTCGAAGTGGCGGCTGTGGTTCCGGCTGCCGATCAGAATGCAGCCCAACAGAACGCCAGTGCCCCGGATGGTCAGGGCGGTGGTCCGATTCTCGATCCGGCGATACTTGCTCTCACTGCAACCGCCATTCCCACGCCGACACCTTTGCCTTCCGCTGCCACGCCGACTCTGTCGCCTGCCGAAGACAAGCGCTTCCAGGTTGGCATCCAGGTCGAACAGAACGCCGATCCCGAAGTCTACAAAATCTGGATGGGCGAGGTCCGCGATAAGCTGAAGCTCAACTGGATCAAACAGCAGGTGCGTTGGGCAGATGTCGAAGCGGCGCAGGGCCAGTACGACTGGGGCGCGCTGGATGTGACCTTCGATCTGGCGTCACAGTACGATATCAACGTGATGGTCAGTGTCGTCACCGCGCCGGATTGGGCGCGCGAACCCGGCAACCAGCGTCTGGATGAAGTTGGCCCGCCATCGGATCCATCCCTGTACGCCACCTTCCTGACGGCACTGCTGACCCGCTATCCGGGCCAGATTCATGCCGTGGAAGTCTGGAACGAAATGAATATTGACCGGGAATGGGCCTCTGTCTATGGCCTGAGCGCCCAGCGCTATGTGGACCTGCTGCGCGCGGCCTATGCTGCGATCAAGGCCGTTGATCCGGGCATCATCGTCATCAGCGGTGCGCTCTCCCCAACGGGTTGGAATGACGGCGTGGCGGCCTACGACGATTTTGTCTATATGGACATGCTGATCCAGGCGGGCCTGCTGGATACGGTAGACTGCGTGGGCGCGCACCACAACGGCTATAACATCGGGCCGAATGTGCCCTACAACAATGTTCCCAACGATCCGACTGCGACGTTCCGCGGCCCGTTCGATAATCCGCATCACAGTTGGTCGTTCTACAGCACGCTCAACGGCTATGCCCAGAAGATTCAGCAGGCAGGCAGCGATAAAAAGCTGTGCATTACCGAATTTGGCTGGCCGACCACCGAAGATCTGAACGGCTATCCGGCTGGTTTTGAATTCGCCAATGACAACACCCTTGCTGAACAGGCACAGTTCCTGGGCGAAGCGATTGATGTGATGGACCAGTGGGGCTTTGTCTGGCTGGCCTTCATCTGGAATCTGAACTATGGCCCGCAGGCGGGTTGGGACGCCGCGAACGACAACGTGCCCTATTCGCTGCTGCGGCCCAACTGGGCACCGGCTCCGGCCTACGAGGTGATCGGGGCTCACGATTTCCGGGGCACCGTGCAGTAAAACGGACCTCACCTCTTTAACTGCTTTAAGCGGAGCGCAAAATGCGGCGCTCCGCCGGGGTAAGGGGTCTTGAACTAAACGATGGATAGGCGGGCATAACAGCCCGCCTCTTTTTGGAGGAGACCATGCCCTGGAATCCCGGCCAGTATGGGCGCTATAGCACCGAACGTGCCGCTTCCTTTGACGATCTGCTGCCACTGATCCAGGTGCTGAACGGGCCTCGCACCCGCGAAGCCCTGCGCGTGATCGATCTCGGCTGCGGATCGGGCGAACTGACGGCCCGTTTGGCGGATGCGCTGCCGGGTAGTGCGGTACTCGGTCTGGATTCGTCGCCGGAGATGCTGCAACAGGCAGCGGAACAGGCGCGCCCCGGTCTGCGCTTCGAGTTGGGCAGTATAGAAAATCTGCCCGCCGGGCATGAGTGGGATTTGATGGTCTCCCATTCCGCGCTGCAATGGGTTCCCGAACATCGCCGCCTGATCCCGCGCCTGATCGAACGGCTGGCTCCCGGCGGGCAGATCGCCGTCCAGATGCCGTCCAATCATCGCCACCCGGTCCATCTGCTGCTGAACGAAACGGCAGCCGAGGAACCCGCGCTTGGCGGTTGGACGAGACGATCTCCGGTGCTGTCCTTGCTGGATTATGCCGAACTGCTGCACCGGAGCGGCGTGTTGCAGATCGAGGCGTTCGAGAAAGTGTACCCCGCCGTGCTGACCGTCGATGAGCTGGTGGAGTGGATGAAAGGTACAGGTCTGGTTCCCTACCTGGAACGACTGCCCGATGAAACGCGCCGTGCTGCCTTCGTGGAGCGTTACCGGGATAAGCTGCGCGCTGGATGGCCCGGCGGCATCGTTTTTTACGGCATCACGCGGATTTTCTTCGCGGGGATGATCCCTTAATCAATGGATGGTGTTTTTGTGTCTGTCGTACCTGCCAACAATAAATCTCGGGTCGGGCTGGCGGCGCTGGTGCTGATCATTGCCGGGGCACTGCTGATCGGCACATGGGCGGCTGTTCGCCAGTCTCCTGCCGAAAATACGCCCTTCTCTCCTACAGCTACCCCGCCCATCCCGCGCAATCTGGCCCCCGAAGCGGTCACGGATCCTGCCTTTACATCGCTGACCTACGGCATCCACGCTTTTTTGTGGTGGAATGAGACGATTCGCGGCGTGGATCTGGATCAGGTGCTCCTGATGAATTTCAGCCACGTCAAGCAAATCTTCGCCTGGGAAGACCTGGAAGGGGAGCAGGGGATCTGGACATGGGATCGCTCCGACGCGATCCTGAAGGAGATCGAGGTGCGCGGCCTGAAACTGGTGGTACGCCTGGGTGAGCCGCCCGATTGGGCAATCTCGCCTTCCACCGATTCTGATGTTCCGCCTGTCCCGCTCGACGCCTGGGCAAATTACTGCGGCACCGTCGCCAGTCATTACGCGGGCCGGATCAGCGCCTATCAGGTCTGGAATGAGCCAAATCTAAGCCGCGAATGGAACAACCGCGCACCAAGCGCGGCGGGTTATGTCACGCTGCTGCGCGCTTGCAGCGAAGCCATCCGCGCCGCCGATCCCCAGGTCATCATCATTTCGGCGGGGCTGGCTCCCACCGGGACGCAGCCGCCCGAAGCCATCCCCGATATGGATTTTCTGCGCCAGATGTACGACGCCGGGGCCGCACCCTGGTTCGATGTGTTGGGGTTGAATGCGCCGGGTTATGGCGCGCCGCCGGAGCTTTCGCCGGACGAGGCCGAAGCTCAAGGTCGTCTGCGCTGGATGTGCTTTCGCCATGTTGAGGATATGCGCGGCATCATGGTCGAAAAGGGAGACGCAGCCAAGCAGATTGCCCTCCTCGAAGTAGGCTGGACAACCGAGGATCGGCCTGAGGAGACCAATTACTACTGGCAGCGGGTCGATCAGCAAACACAGGCCGACTATTTGGTGCGCGCCTACCAGTGGGCAGGCCAGCATTGGCGGCCCTGGATCGGCTTGATGGTGACGATTTACCTCGCTGATCCCCAGTGGACGCCGGATGATGAGGAATATTATTGGGCGATCAACGAAGCGGGCTATCTCAACCATGCTACCGATCCCTGGTTTGGGCGGGCTGCTTATTTTGCCCTGGCGAATATGGAACGGTATATGGGAGATACGTTCATCCCGGCCCGCGATCCCAGCGCGCCGAGTTCAACCACCGTCCAGCCCTATCGCACGCCGCAGGCACACTGAGCCTATAATCTGAATATGCGGTTGCCTAGGGGCGGACTTGTTAGCCCGCCTGACTCTGGTGAAAGGAACCATTGATGGTTGAACTAAACCCAAAGATGCAGTTGATCGAAAATCTGGACACAGCACGGCGCGAACTCCTGGCGTTGATCGAAGGTGTGCCCGGCGATTTTATCATTTATGCAGACTCCGGCTGGCTGCTCAAGGATATTTTGAGTCACCTTGCCGCCTGGGAAGATGAAGCAACACGTTCAATCCGCGCCTTTCTGGATGGCGGTTCCTATATCATCACGGCCTATGATAACGACGATGCCTACAATGCGGCGGTTTACCAGCAGACTCATGAGGCCCCATTCACCGATGTTTATGCTTCATGGGCCAGGGCGCGCGACGATTTTAAGCAGGCGGTTGCTGCTGTTCCCCTGGAACGTTTTGAGGAGCAGATGATCCACCCCTGGCGTCTGAAGGGAACGATGATCGATCTGGTCAATTCGATGGTCGATCATGAGCGGGAGCATGCGCAGCATATCGCCACGGTTTTGCGGCAGCGCAGATAATTTCCGGCAGGCGTGCTACAATACGCTCTGTTCGGGGGGCAACAACATCATAAGCGAGGAGTCGCTTTGGAACGACGAATAGAACTTTTACTCGTGACTCTAATTTTACTGCTGGCGGCGGGGCTGCGCATCTGGGATCTGACCCGGCTTCCACCGGGATTCAGCGCTGACGAACTGGCCTATATTCGCATGAGCACGGCGGTGCGCGACGGCGAAGTGGCCGTTTATTACCAGACGGGGGATGGGCAGACACGGGCCAGCTTCTACGCAGTGCTCAATACACTCTCAACGGCTCTGGTTGGCGATGGGCTGATGGGCTACCGTATCCTGTCGCTGGGGCTGGGCCTGCTGACTTTGGCTGTCCTTTATCGTCTGGGGCGACGTCTGTTTGGCCCGTCTGTGGCTCTCATTGCCCTGGCGCTGATGGCGATCAACCTGCGCGCGGTCCTGCTTGCGCGCTCAGCAACCGCCGCGTCATTTGTTCCGCTTTACCTGCTCCTGACGCTGTTATGCCTGGTGATCGCGTTTCATCTGCGCCGTGAGATTCGCTTCCGTGCTCCGGCAACACTGCCTTTTGTGCTGTTGGCTCTGCTCTTTGGCGGGTCGGGGTATGCGCACTATACGGCGCTGGTGCTAGGACCGCTGGGCGCGATCTTTTGCCTGCACCTGATCCTGACCGGGCAGCCCATTTCGCGCCGGGTATGGAATATCGGCCTTTTTGTGATGGTTCTGGCGACGGTGATCGCCCTGCCATACCTGATTTCCACGCTTCGCGACCATATGCGCAGTGAGCCTTATTTGCTGTGGACAGCGCGCCCGCACAACCTGTCCGATGGGCTGCATGGACTGCTCAACGCGATTAGCGGCTTTATTTACCGGGGCGATTCTGCTGTCGTTCACAATGTTTCTCGCAGGCCGCTGCTTGATGCCGGGAGCGCGATCCTGTTTTTGCTCGGTATTGGCGCGTCGATCCGGCGCTGGCGCGATCCACGGTATGCGCTGCTGCTCATGGTGCTGGCTGCCGGGCTGCTCACGGATGCCTGGGTGGGGCGAGACACCAGTTTTGACGCCAGCATTATTGCGCTGCCCGCCGTATTCCTGTTGATCGGCGTCGGTACCGAGTCATTGGTCCGCCTGCTCAAATGGCGCGGGGTGCGGCATGCCTGGCGGGTCGCGACAGTCGCCGTTGTCGGCCTGATCGGGCTGAATTTGCTCCTGACGGAAGATCGCTTATTTGACCATTGGCGGCACGATCCGAATGTTGCCAGGGCCTACAACGCCAACATGGGTTATCTGGCTGCCTACCTGGATCGCACGCCGGATGGGTTGCCCCTGTCGATGTGCAGTGTGGGCCTGCGTGAGCAGGATGACGCGGGCATGACCCCCCGTGAGGTCCTGGGGGCTATGATGCACCGTGAGGGAATCAGGATCCGCCATTCTGACTGTCGGGGTGGGTTGGTTTTTATCGACGCGGGCGGCCCGATGCGCTTTGCCTTTACCAACCAGGACGATCTGGCCCAGATGCCGCCCGAACTGGCCGATTGGCTGAAAGATGGACAGCCGATCCGGGTCGATGGGCTGCCCGATGGTTCCGTGATGCGTCTGGACGTGCGCGACCGGATCGAGAATGCGGGCGGCTATGACTGGGGTACACTGGCCCCCACCTATTTTGAGCCGGAGACGAACGGAAAAACCGGGCGGGTCGATCTGCCAATCACGCTGGTCAACAACCTGACCTTTGCCGGGTACGATCCCCGCGTATTGTCCGGGGAGCGCAAGGCCGGCGGCGAGCCGATTGTGCTGGTCACCTATTGGCGCGTGGACGGTGTGCTGCCGTCGCATCTCGGCATATTTGCCCATGTCGTGCCATCTTGGGAAAATCTAGAGACCGGAGAGCGACTCCCCGATACGGGAGCCGCGCCCTGGGCACAGGCGAATTCAATAGATGTTATCCCCGGTGAACTGCAAAATCGCGATTTCTTTGCCCAGGTCTCGTATATCTGGCTGAGCGACAGCCTGAGAACGGACGTGTACGAGTTGATGGTCGGCGCGTATGACGACAGCATCTCGAACCGCCTTGTCGTGTTGGATAACGGCCAGCCACATGGGGATCGCCTGTGGTTAGGCCCGGTGTCGATTGCCAGTTCAACGGCGCAGCCGTAGAAGGCGAACATACGGTGCTAACACTCGATGGAAGCCAGGGTGAAGGCGGCGGGCAGATTATCCGGACAGCCCTCACCTTAAGCTGTATCACCGGAACTCCATTTAAAGTGGAAAATGTGCGTGCCAGCCGCAAGCCGCCCGGCCTGCGCCCGCAGCATGTGACAGCCATTGAGGCGGCGGCTCAGATTTGTAATGCGACTACCGAGGGTATCTCGGTTGGCTCCGATACGATCACGTTCACGCCCGGCGGAGCCGTCCAGCCGGGGCACTACGAATGGTCAGTCGGCACGGCAGGGTCGGCAACGCTCGTCATGCAGACGGTGATGGTTCCCCTCGCCCTGGCAGAGGGTGAGTCCGAGGTGCATGTGCACGGCGGGGACTCATGTGCCGATGGCTCCTTCTGCTCACTATCTGCGCGATGTCTTTACGCCCATGCTGCTCAGCCTGGGGGCCGAGGTCGAAGTTTTCATCGAGGCCTATGGTTGGGTACCAGAGGGCGGCGGATCGATCTGCTCGTATATCGCGGGCGGCGCGGCTATTGAGCCGCAGAACTGGTTGGAGCGTGGGCAGATTGAGCGCGTGATCGGCGCGGGGATCGGCTGTAATCTCCCGTCGCATATCCCGCAGCGCATCGCCAACCGGGCCATTAACCTCTTGGAACCGATCAACGCTCCCGTGGATATCCGCCCCTATCGTGTCAGTGGGACCAGTACGGGGGCCGGGCTTTTTCTCACGGTGGAATATACCAACGGGCGCGGCGGCTTTGACGTGTTGGGATACAGAGGCATGCCTTCCGAGGTCGTGGCGGAAAAAGCAGTTACAGATCTGCTGGCCTTTCACGACAGCGGCGCGGCGACGGATTCCCACTTAGCCGACCAGATCGTGATTCCGCTGGCGCTGGCTGGCGAGCGCAGTTTGTTCTCGACGTCTGCTATTACACCGCACCTGATGACGAACCTGGGTGTCGTCCAGACATTCACGGGCATTCTGGTCGATGTCGATGAAACGGATCGCGTCGTCCGGCTGGGGTAGTAAGGCGCTCCTATCTAAAACAGTTATTCTCCGCCTTGTTTCCGCTCGCCCCGCGATTTTGGCATGGGAGGGGAAAACCAAGCGAAGCTTGGGCGGAGTGAGGGGTCTTATGTTTGAAATTGTTTTTCTTGGCACATCAGCCAGCGCGCCATCCATTCACCGGGGATTATCGGCCCAGGTGGTCATGGCGAAAAATTACCGTTTCCTGGTGGACTGCGGCGAAGGCACGCAGCGCCAGCTTCTCAAAAGCGGGATTGGCTTCAAGCGGCTTAATCGCATACTGCTCACGCATGGGCATCTCGATCACATCCTGGGGTTAGCCGGGTTGATGTCAACCTTTATGCGCTGGGAAAGCATCGAGGAACTGGAAATCTGGGGCGGTACATCAACTCTGGATCGCGTGCAGGATCTGATCTTTGGCGTGGTGCTGCGCGGTGCGACACCTCCCATGCCGATCCATCTGGTCGATCTCAAGTCCGGCATGCTGATGGAAGACGCGGATTTTACCGTTTCTGCCTTCCCGGTACAGCATCGGGGGCGTGATAATTACGGGTTCGTCTTTCAGGAAAAACCACGCCGCCCGTTTTTGGTGGAGAAGGCGGAAGCGCTTGGCGTACCTGCTGGCCCGGAGCGGGCGCGGCTGGTACACGGCGAATCGATACGTCTGGCGGATGGACGAGTTGTGTTACCCGATGATGTGTTAGGCCAGGATTTGCCCGGCGCGCGGTTGGTTATCACTGGGGATATCGGCTCGTTGGATGGGCTGGATAAAGTGGCGCGGGATGCGCATGCCCTGGTGATCGAGGGGACATACCTGGATGCGGACGGCGAGATGGCTAACTCATTCGGGCACATGACAGTCGGTCGGGCGGCGCGCTTCTGCGCACAGAACGGCGTCGGAACGCTCCTGATTACGCATGTCTCGCGGCGCTACCGCGAACGTGATCTGATCCAGGAGGCGCGCCAGATTTTCCCCAACAGTTTTATCGTGCGCGACTTTGATCGATTTGCGATCAGCAAGGAGCGCCCGGTGTTAAAGATCGAAGCGCGCATCGGTCCGGTGGATATCGATCTCGACGCCGAAGAAATCATCCCGGAGAATTAAACAAAATCCCCCGAACCATTCAGGCCGGGGGATAAGGTGTAAGGCCGCGACGGAACGGTTTAGCCTCGAATGCTGCCCATCATCTTTTCAACCTGATCTTTCAGGCTGCTGTATTGGTTTTCCAGCTTCTTCAAGGCGTCGCTGGTGGTTTCGCTAACCCCGTCTGCGATCTTCTCGCGCATGTTTTTCTCGCGTTTCGGCATCAAGCCTGGGCCCATTGTGGATGCCAGGATCCCGCCGATAGCGAGACCGATGAGTGCTGCGACGGCGATGCTGCGATTGCGTTCCTTATGGGCCTGACGCTCGGCTTCTACACTATAGTAGATTTGGCCAGTCGTCTGTGTTGCTCCACGATCCATAGTTCTCGTCGCCATTCTATTTCACCTTTCATTACCTTACGACCCTTATCCTATAAGGTAGGCAATAGTGGCATGCGCGGCAATGGTCAGTTGGCGGGTTTTGATCTAGGTCTTATGGCTGATCTATGCTCGGTCAATCACGACCCTTCGTTCGGTATGTTGTACTGAAGCCTTCCACCTGTGAAATAGATGATTTCCCGATTCCGCCAGCGGTCGAGCAGATTGTCCAGTACCTGTTCTTCCTGGTCACGCGCCACAATAATATCGCTGTCCAGGTACGGATCGGTGACTGCCATGAATGCGGCAATATCCCGCCAGTGATGATCACCCCAGACGATGACGGCAACCGGGCGATCTGGATCGCGGCGCATGGCGTTGAGTTGGTTGATCTGTGATTGGTGGATGCGCCCATAGCCCTTCAGTGGATTCAGCCGCGCCGGGCTGTAATCAATCACGGAAAACAGGATGAGCGCCGCCAGCGTCCCATAAACCACCCATTGCACAGCGGGCGGCTTTTTCTCTTTCTGCCAGCGGATCAGATCTGCGATCAGATCGATCAACCCGACGACAGCCACCGCGCTAAGGAGGGCGACCGCAGTCAACGCTTCGAAGTAGTAACGCGCGCTATAGACACCCGCTCCAATCCAGTAGGTGAGGTGAACGCCAACAATACTGATCGGCACCGCAAATAGCAGCAGAGTCCACAGGCTGGATCGCCATGATCCGCCGCGTTTTCGCAGTCCCAGCAGCAGCCCCAGCGGCATCAGCAGCCAGCTATAACCGCGCCCGCTGTCCGTTAGACAGGAATTGTCCCGCCGTGATTCCTGATCGACGGTCAGGCCATCAGCAGAGGGGGATGCCCATCCGAACAGGTCGCGCGCCGAGCAGGCTAGATCCTGCCTGGCATGCTTTTTGGCTTTTTCCATCGTATGGTAGCCATTGTGGGGGTTGCCATGCCCCGGCCCAAAGCCGATCTTGTCGTAGTTCCAGATGTACAGGTAAAGATTTGTCTTGGGATCGCCTTGCAGGAAGCGCTTCATATACGATGGGAACGACTCGCCCGCTTTGCCTGTCACGGAATAGTTAAAGGCGGGCCAGAGCATGCTGACGGCGATGCTGGCTACTCCCAGCACCAAAAGCGGGTTAAACGTCGGCCAAAAATCGCGTTGGCGGTTGCGCAGCAGAGCGGCGATCACACGTCCAAGGCTGTATAACACAAACGGCGCGGCGATCCCGGCCCCCGTTAATGGGCGGGTGATGACGACCATGCCCAGCGAAGCGCCGCCAATGATCGCCCATAAAAACGGCTTGCGGCGTTTTTCGATCTGCCAGAGAGCCAGCATGAACAGCGTTGTAAACAACAGCGCGGCGGTATGCCCCATTAACGTCCCGCTGAGCAGCAGTGCCGCCGGGCTGATCGCAGTCAGGGCGGCAGCAATCACGCCTGCGTGTTCGCCGTAGACTTCGCGCCCCAGGCGGTATACGACAGCGGCGGTTAGCATCGCCAGCCATGCGTTGACGATCCAGGGCTGGTCCCAGGCCGCGCCAGGAGCCAGCAGCAGCGGCCAGCCCGGCGTATACTTCCCGAACCGTTTGCCGCCCGCGCTGATCAAAAACGGCTGCCAGTAGGCTCGTATCGGGGTAGGGGTGTCGATGTACGTGTTCCCCCTGGCGAAGATACGCGCCTGATAGAGATAGGCGAACTCATCTTCCAGGCGCGGCAAGCGCTCAAAGATGGCACGGCTGACAATATCCGCCGCCGTGAAGGCAAAAAAGGCGATGAAAAGGGCGATAATCGCAGATCGTTTCATGAAGGAAGATTATACGACCGCGCCGAGGATTTGTGTATCGTGCTTTTATGATTTGAGGACTTGATTCATCAGGGCGACAAAGTGTGGCAGTTCATCCCCCAGCGTTGCGAAAAATTCCCGATCCACCTGTTCCACGATCTGTACCGCCTGGTTGACTCGTGCCGTTCCTTCTGCGGTCAGATGGAGTGCCTTAGCGCGGGTATCATGGGGGTGCGGCGCTCGGATCACCAGCCCCTTGCGTTCCAGCGTGCGCAGTACTTCCGATGCCATCATCACGTCGATGCTGCTGTGCTGCGCCACCTGGATCTGGCTGACTGGTTCATCTGATCGAGATAACCATGCCAGCCCAGCAAGCAGCACAAACTGTGTGTGCGTCAGATCAAGCGGTTCCAGGGCAGCGCGAACGGCACGCTGCCACTGGTTCGTCATCTGCCACAGCAAAAAGCCCGGGCTGTCGCTGGCCGACTGGAAGCTAAACTGGACATCGTCCGGCATCGTTACCTCATCTGGTTTATAGCTGCCTGCATCGCCCCGGCAATCTGCCGGAAATCCGCTTCGGGAATCTCGAAGTGTCCCCGGCGGACCAGCATCCCCCAATTGCGATTCTGCTGGGTAAAGGATAACACGGGCAGCAGGGGATGGATAGGCGCTTCGACGGATGGCAGGTACGCGATATTTCGCCGGAATGGTTTAAAATCGGGACTTCATCTCCACCTGATCAATCTCATCTTCCAACAGCCAGCCAATCGCCGTGAAGGCTTGCAGCGGTTCACCGTCGGGGAACGCGGTGCGCGGCGAATAATAAATCAGGCCGTCGCCCTCGTGCATTTTTGCCAGCGGGGCGCGCTTGCCGTGACTCAATTGAGCAAATCCACCTTCGACACCGCGTAACACATGGCTGCGTGAGACCACACCAATCCAGTAGCGATTCATGGTTTATCTCTCCATCTATACTAAGTACACATATTATAAGTAAACTTAGTATTTTTGCCAAAAAGTGGGCGAGATAACAAACTCGCCTGTCGTGTCGCCGTGTCACTGATTAGAAGGGCGGAAAATTTATTTAGGCCCCGAAATTGATGCAAAAGCCCGCCAAAAGATATCTTTTCGGGCTATTTTGATGAATTTAGCCCCTTTTGGACGGGTGCTGCTACGAGAAGAATTTACCAAGTTGATCACTAGCGGCCCATTTCTTCTCGTGACCATCTGCCGCAACCTATTTTTTGAAGGGGTATTCTAACTGTTTACAAACTTTGGGCCAGGAGCCACCCGCCAGACAGAAACAATGCACCAATCATGATCAATGATAGCACATATGTTCTATTGTGTCAATATACCCACAGATTTTGAACGTAGAAAGTGCTTTGTTTTTCTCTATTTAAACAGCAGGGGTGCTTGACCCATATAAACCGGATTCCCAAACGGAGCAAAGGGGCCGTGTTCGTTGGCGGGGCGGTAGCGCTGCGCGAACAGGTGGCCCGACCCCTGCCCGCGCTCTCCAGCTTCCACGACAACGGCATCGTGTTTGCGGTCGCCGATGGTCACAAACGCATCGGCGGCGATGGCGTACAGGGTAGTTTCGGGTGGCAGCGTGGCGATGAATTCTTTGGCTTTACTCACGCCGTCCTGTGCCGCAAAACGGTGCAGCGTTCGATTTTCCCCCTCGACAATGATCGCAAATGGCGTCATGGGGCTTCCTGCTGCCCGCACCGATTCGATCCCATGATCGAGCGCCGTAAATACCAGTTCGATGAGTTTTTCGCTGATTTCCGGTTCCATAGGTGATTCCATCCAGGCTGCGTTCGCGTGCCTTGCGATTGTAGTCCAGCACAATCCGTCCCGTGCATTTTATCGTACACCTAGCCACACGGCATCTGTCATGGGGCGGTATTTGCGCATAGTATCCCCTTGTGAGCCAAAGTCGTCCCATTATCGCCCCATCGCCCGCACAAGGCAATTGACAGCCGCCCCCGCCTTTGATACCATAGTGCCCATAAAGGCTGTGACGGAGAAAAGTAAACGCGCCAGCCGCTTCCAGGGAGTTCGGGCCATCAGACTGAGAGCCTGAACATGCCGGACCGCGTTGAAGTTCTCTCCTGAGCCGACAGGTGAACGTCTCATCTTAAAAGATGAGGTCAAGTAGTCTGCTCCGCGTGCCTTGCGTTAAACGGGCGGCCCATCGTATGCGGTGGGCAGTGAGTGAGCCAGTCTCTAGACGGGCTAACCAGGGTGGTACCACGGGAAATGTTTCTCGTCCCTGATTGTGATCAGACCTGATCTTGTCAGACCTGATCTTGATTGGGCGACGAGATTTTTTGTTTCTGGAGCATAAACATGCTGGAACAACTGAACCAACTCGATACGATGGTCACACAGGCCGTGGACGAACTGAATCATACGTCCGATGGCGAGGCGCTCAAAGAGTGGGAGCGGCGCTACCTGGGTAAAAAAGGCGATCTCTCGGCGGCTTTGCGCGTCATGGGCCAGCTTCCCAAAGAAGATCGGGCCGCATTCGGCAAGCGAGTCAATGATGTCAAGGATCAGCTAACCGCCGCTTTTGCCGAGCGTGAAGAAGCGGTTCGCCAGCACGAACTGGCGAAGACGCTGGAAGAGGGCGAAGTTGATGTCACCTTGCCGGGGCGAGTCGTCAAGCCAGGTGGGCTGCACCCGACCACGCAGACGCTGCGCGAGATTTACGACATCTGGGCCGAAATGGGCTTCCAGGTCTATCTCAGCCGCGACGTGGAAGACGACGACACGAACTTCACCCTGCTCAATATTCCGCCGCACCACCCGGCGCGCGATATGTGGGACACCTTCCACACGACAACGCCCGGTGTGATCCTGCGCACGCATACCAGCCCAGGCCAGATTCGCGCCATGCAGGAATTTGGCGAGAATGGCACGCAGCCGATTCGCGTCGTGCTGCCGGGCATGTGCTATCGCTACGAGCAGATTTCCGTCCGGCGCGATATCCAGTTTAATCAGGTCGAAGGGCTGGCCCTGGGCCGCAACATTCGCCTGACCGACCTGAAAGGCACAATCACCGATTTCGCCCGGCGGATGTTTGGTCCGGAACAGCGTGTACGCTTCCGCGGCTCCTATTTTCCCTTCACCGAGCCGAGTATGGAAGTGGATGTCGAGTGTGTGTTGTGCGGCGGGTCCGGCTGCGGTCTGTGCAAGTTCACGGGCTGGCTGGAGATTGCGGGCTGCGGTATGGTTCACCCGGTTGTGCTGCAAAACGGTGGATACGATCCGGCGGAATGGAGCGGCTTCGCCTTTGGCATGGGGCCGGAACGGATCACCATGCTCAAGCACGGTATCCAGGATATCCGCTACTTCTGGGGCAACGATCTGCGCTTCCTGGAGCAGTTCTAGATGGATGATTAAAGGGCGGGTTAACAAACCTGCCCCCTATGCTTTTCTCCCCTCTCCCTGTGCATGCTTCGCATGCCTTGGGTGAGAGAGGGGCCGGGAGCGCTCCTATCTGAAAAAAATACCAAAATTTTGAAATTCTGCGTTTCGCGCGAAGGACTAATCGCCATACAATAACATGTAGGAGCACTTTTCAATTTTTTAGACTTTAGGAGCATATCTCATGTTACTTAACCTTAAGACGATCTATAAACCGGCGACAGCGGACGACGCGGCGACACTATTGATGACTCCGGGAACCTATCCGCTCTATGGCGGCGTCGCGCTGAGCCGGGCCAAGAAACTCGATATCCAGGCGGGAATCGATCTGTCCGATCTAGACCTGGCCTACGTGCGTGACAGCGAAAATTCGCTCCGGCTGGGATCGATGCTCACGCTGGAACAGGTGCGGCAGGCGTGCCAGGAACGCGCGCCGGAGTCTCCCAAATTAGGCGCGGTGGCAACGATCCTCGCCCAGGAAATGCCCGAAGCACAGCGAAACACGACGCGCCTGGGTGATCTGCTGATCGAGCGCGATCCCTCTTCGCCTACCCTGACGCTGTTTCTGGCGCTGGGCGGCGTACTCAAGCGGATCGACCTGGACATGCACCTGACGATGGCGGCATGGCTGTCGGCGGGACCGGGCGTGATGCGCTACTTGATCTCGCAGATTCGCCTGCCGCGCGGCACGCTAAGTTCGGCAGTAGCGTATGAAAAAGTATCGCGCACGCCTGCCGATGCGCCGATTGTAGGCGCGGTGGCTTGCGTGGAGATGAGTAAGGACGGGCCGCCGCATTATACGACCCTGGCCTTGTGCGGCGTGGCTTCGTCTCCCATCCCGCAGCCTGCAACGGCGCGGCTCTTTGACGAAACGAGCAATATCGAGACGGCACTCAATGCCCTGCGGCTCAATCCGCCAGAGGATCATTGGGGCAGCCGGGAATATCGCACCGAGATGGCGCGCGTTCTGGCGCGGCGGGCTTTGGAACGTGCTCTCGCTGAAGCGAAGAGTCGCGCGTAGGGGCACTGCCCAGTAGGTGTAGGGGCAGCGGCAATACGCCCAATATGCGTCAAGTTAAGAAATAGACGTTGTGGGTAGCGGGCGCACACCTCACCCCGGCTGAACGGAAAAGCATGTTCAGCCGACCCTCTCCAGACTTTGCTGGAGAGGGTAAGCAGATGACCTTTCGGTGCATTTGGCGGCTAAACGACGCGAATCAGGGCGTATTGCCATGCGCCGATGCGTGGTGGGTTGTAATGGAATAGGGTGGAGTGTGTATTATGACCGTTGAAAACGAAAAGGACTTGCAGGCGCTGCTTCGCATCGGGCAGATTTGCGGGATGACACTGAAACACATGTTGGAACGGGTCGAGCCGGGCATGACGACGGCCCAGCTAGACGCGATTGGCGCGGCGGAGTTTAAGCAGCACAATGCTCGCTCTGCCCCCATTCTGGCCTATAAATTTCCGGGGCACACCTGCATCAGTATCAATGACGAAGTGGCGCACGGCATTCCCGGCAGCCGCGTGATTCAGCCCGGCGACATGATCAATATCGACGTGTCCGCCGAACTGGAAGGGTATTGGGCGGACTGCGGGGCCAGTATGGTTGTGCCGCCCAGCCAGCCGAAATATGAGCGCCTGTGCGACCATGCGCGGCGCGCCCTCAAGGTCGGCATTGAGGCGGCAAAAGCTGGCAAGCCGATCAGCGATATCGGCAAGGCAGTTGAAAAAGTCGCGCGGAAGGGCGGTTATGCCATTATCCCGGAACTGGGCGGGCATGGTGTGGGGCGGCATATTCATGAAAAGCCGTCGGTGCCGAACTACAATGCTCCGCAGGCGCGCCAGCCGCTGACTGAGGGACTGGTCATCACCATTGAGCCGTTCCTCAACACGGGCAAGGGCCGCATTTTCACCGCGCCGGACAAGTGGACGCTCAAGACTGTCGATGGCAGTATGACGGCGCAGTATGAACATACACTGGTCATTCGCGGCGATGATCCGGTGATTGTCACGCAGGTATAACCATGCTCGACAAACTGTGGGTGATCAATCGCGGCCTGGATAAACGGTTCCCGGCTGGGCGCGATCCGTTCCAGATGGTGACCCGCCTGCTCGAAGAATGCGGCGAACTGGCCGCCGAGGTGAATCACTTTGAGGGCAGCGGTGTGAAGCTCGAAAAACATGGTCCGCCAGATCGTGCCCATCTGGCCAAAGAAATCCAGGACGTGCTGCGCTGTGCCCTTCAGATCGCCAGCTATTATGGGGTCGAGGCCGAATTGGACGCCTCTATCGCGGCATCGTATCAGCAGGTACATGCCGAAGGGTTGGTTGAAGAAGAGTCATAGCAGATACTTATTTGGCAGTTGCCTCTGGTCGTGAAGATGATCGAGATACTTCGTTCATCTACCCATGATGGAGGCTTGTATGCGCAAGGTATTGAAGTGGATCGTAATCATCGTTGGCTCACTGCTGCTTATTCTGATCATCGCGATTGTTATTCTGGGTTTCATCGGGCGGGCGCAGGTGAATAAAACCTATGCCTATGACGTTCAGCCGCTGACTCTACCGACCGATCAGGCGTCATTGGATCGGGGCCAGCATCTGGTTCAGGCGGTCAGCATTTGCGTCTCGTGCCATGAAAATAACCTGGGCGGCGATGAACTCGGTAATTTTGGGCCGGTTGGCTCGTTTGTCGCTCCGAACCTGACCAGCGGCGCGGGCGGCATCGGCGAGGAGTATGCGGTTGAGGACTGGGTGCGCGCGCTGCGGCATGGCGTCGATCCCGAGGGCAAGCCATTTATTTTTATGCCGTCGCATATCTTCGCCCACTACAGCGACAGCGACCTGGCGGATATTATCGCCTATATCCAATCCGCGCCGCCTGTGGATCATGAGCTTGACGAAACGAAACTGACTTTTCTTGGTGATGCGGTGATTGCCACTGGACTGCTTGGCAAACTGCCTGTCAAGCGAATCGATCATGACGCCCAGCCCGTTGCTCCCGCCGAAGGCGTAACGCCTGAATATGGCAGTTATCTGGTCTCAGTGGCGATGTGCAAGGAATGTCATGGCAGCGACCTGAACGGCGGTCCAAAAATCGGACCACCGCCCGGCCCGGACCTGACCCGCAGCAGCGATCTGAGCGGCTGGACCGAAGCCGACTTTATCAACACGATCCGCAATGGCGTCGCGCCCGACGGCGATAAGCTGGATAAGGACGAGATGCCCTGGGATTACTTTACACAAATGACCGATGACGAATTAAAAGCGATCTGGGCCTATCTGCAAACTCTGGACTAGATTGCAACACTGTTGTAGAGGGGCGTATGGCAATACGCCCCGAACCGTAGGGGCGAGGCTTGCCTCGTCCAATTGAAGGTTAGGGAGAATATGAAAGTTCCGATTTCCTGGCTCAAAGATTATGTGGATGTTAACCTGTCAATCGAAGAACTGGCGGAGCGCCTGACTCTTGCCGGGCTGGAAGTGGGCGGCATCCGTTACATTGGCATCCCGCAGGGCAAGCCCCCGGCGGGGATCAATGTGCCGCCCTCCGATCATCTGGTGTGGGATCGGGAAAAGATCGTGCTCGGCGCGATCCGTGAAGTCAAACCGCACCCCGATGCGGATCGCCTCGTGCTGGCGATGGTCGATTATGGCGGCGCTGCGCTGGAACAGTGCGTCACGGGAGCACCCAACCTGTTTGGCTACAAGGGTACGGGACTCATCGATCCGCCGCTGCTCACGCCGTTTGCCCACGAAGGCGCGGAAGTCTACGACGGTCACGCCGATGACGGCAGCCGCATGATCCTCAAAGAGAAAAAACTGCGCGGCGTTCCAAACCGGAGCATGGTCTGCTCCGAAAAAGAACTCGGCATCTCGGATGATCACGAGGGCATTCTGCTGCTGGACTGGGAAGAATTTAAAGACTTCCCGCCCGGTACGCCTTTCCAGGATGTGCTCGGTGATGCGGTGCTGGATATCGACCTGCTGCCCAACGTGGCGCGGGCCTACAGCGTCGTTGGCGTTGCGCGCGAAGTTGCCGCCCTGACTGGGGCCACGCTCCGCCTGCCTGCCGTCGATCTGCATGCCGAAGGACCGTCGATTGAAGGACAGGTTCACCTTGATATTCGGGAGCCGGAACTGAACCCGCGTTTCACCCTGGCGTTGATCAAGGGTGTGGAACTGGGGCCGTCGCCGGAATGGATGCAGCGCCGCCTGAAACTGGCGGGGATGCGCCCGCTCAATAACATCGTTGATGCGACCAACTATGTCATGCTCGAACTGGGCCAGCCGCTCCATGCCTTCGACTATGATATTCTCGTTGAGCGCGCAGGTGGAAAGGCCCCGACAATCATCACCCGCCTGCCAGAACCGGGCGAACATCTGGTGACGCTTGATGGCAAGGATCACACCCTGGACGAGTTCAACATGCTGGTCACGGATACAGCGGGCGCGCTCAGTCTCGGCGGGATCATGGGCGGCCTGGAAAGCGAAGTGCAGGATCCGAGCATCGATGTCCTGGACGCGACCGGCGTTGAAATAGGCGACAATGGCGAAGAACCGATCTACGGCAAAGCCGACACGCGCCGCCCCGCTACGACCACTGTGCTGCTCGAAGCGGCAAGCTGGAATTTCATCAATCTCCGCCGCACGATGACGAGCCGGAAGATCACCAGCGAGGCGGGAATCCGTCTCAGCCGGGGCGTTCATCCATCGATGGCGATCAACGGCCTGCTGCGCGGCATCGAGATGATGCGGCGCGTCTCAGGCGGTGTGATCGCGGAGAATGTGCTGGATGCCTACCCGCTGCTCGCGCCGACGATCCGTGTCGATCTACCGCTGGCGGAAGTGGATCGCCTCTTAGGGTTCCACATCGCGCCGGAAGAAATCGTGCGGATTTTGCGCGCGCTGGAATTTCACGTCCAGGAAGAGGACGATCTGCTGCACGTCACCGTCCCGGATCACCGCCTGGATATTGGGACGGGCATGGTGGGGCAGGCCGATCTGGTTGAGGAGATCGCCCGCATCTATGGCTATGACCGCATCCCGAATACCGTCATAACCGATGCCCTGCCGCCGCAGCGCTCCAATGTCGTCCTGGCCCGTGAAGAAGCCGTGCGGGATGCCCTGGTGCGGGCGGGTCTG
Source organism: uncultured Chloroflexia bacterium (assembly GCA_963753545.1). Taxonomy (GTDB): domain Bacteria; phylum Chloroflexota; class Anaerolineae; order Aggregatilineales; family Aggregatilineaceae; genus CAVWCQ01. The sequence continues at coordinate 91,358 of CAVWCQ010000004.1, read as the reverse complement.
CGCGAGATCGTGACCTACCGCCTGACCACTCCGGAACGCGAAGCACTGCTCACCCCGCCGGGCCAGCCGTCCAGCCTGCCCGATCTGCCTTATATCACCCTGGCGAATCCCATCGCCGCTGATAAAGCCGCGCTGCGCCACACGCTGCTGGCAGGCCTGCTCGATATCGCCGCCGCAAACATGCGCCACACGGATCGTCTGCGCCTGTTTGAAGTGGGCAAGGTCTTCTTCCCGGTACAGGGCCAAAAACTGCCGGAGGAACCGTCCCGCATCGGTATTCTGTTGGTCGGTCCGCGTGAGCTCACGGGCTGGCAGGATCAGGATAACGGCGGCATGGCCGATTTCTTCGATCTCAAGGGTGTGATCGAGGCGCTGCTGGCTGAACTGCGCATCGAAGGCAAAGTCACCTTTGAACCCGTCGAACACAGCACCTTCCATCCGGGCCGCGCCGCGCTGCTGAAGATCGACAAGCGGGTGATCGGCGTCTTGGGCGAGGTTCATCCGCTGGTCCGGCAGGCGTTCGGTTTCGGGCTGGATTTGAAACTGCCGATCCTCGCCGCCGAACTGGATCTGCCCGCGCTGATGGCGAACATCACCGAACTGCGCGCCATCGATCCGGTGCCGACTCAGCCCGCTGTTTTCCAGGATATCGCCCTGATCGTGGACGAAAAGATGCCTGCCGCCGATGTGCTGGCCGTCATCCTCGACGCGGGCGGCGATCTGCTGCAAGACGCGCGGCTGTTCGATGTCTACCGGGGCGATCCGATCCCGGCGGGGAAGAAGAGTCTGGCCTACAGCCTGACGTACCGCGCCCTGGACCGTACTCTGAAGGATGAGGAAGTGGCGAAGATTCACGAGAAGATCGCCAAAGCCGCTCAAAAACGCCTTGGTGCATCCGTGCGGGCATAGTTACTGAATAACAGGCTGTCCGGTTGGGACAGCCTGTTTTTTGATTCCAGGAGTTTTTCATGCAGCAAGATGCTAATCGTACCCCCCTCATCCGAACACTTATGCCCCTTATTATCGTGATCGTCTGGATTCTTATCCTGATCGTGATTGGTGGAAAGGGCAAAGACAAGCCAAAAGCGCTTGTGACCATTGAAACAGGCGGTTCTGTCTCGGCTATCGATTGGAGTCCGGACGGCAGCAAACTGGTCAGCGGCGGTAGCGCAGGTTCGCGTTTGGGATACGACCAGCGCGGAACAAGTCCTGCTTTTGGCCAGCGGGCGAAGCCAATGCTGTCGATTGGAGTCCCGACGGAACGCGTATTGTGACTGCCGCGCAGCAGAGTTTCATCGTCTGGGACGCCTACACCGGGGAAAAGATTTATGAGAAAGCGGCGGATCAACTTTTGAATGCGATAGCCTGGAATCCGGCGAGTGATCAGGCTGGCGACGTCGGGCGAAAGCGCAACCCTGACCATCTGGGAAGCATCAACCGGAGACCAGCTAGCAGCCATCCCTTATGGCAGACATTCCGTCACCTGGAGTCCCGATGGGCGTAAAATCACGGCCACGCCCGGCAGCCAGAGCAACCAACTGGCGATTTTTGACGCGACTACGGCAGACGAACAGCTCACGATTTCAGGCCGATTCTTATCTTCGCGTCGTGGCGTGGAGTCCAGACGGCAGCAAAATAGCCTATGGTGGCAATGACAAACTGGTTTATATCGCCGACGCTCAAACAGGCGAGACGATCCGCACCTATACCCAGCATACGAGTACGATTGTCGTCCTTGCCTGGAGTCCCGATGGGTCAAAAATCGCCAGCGCCGCCAGCAGCGGCGATAACCGGGTGCGTATCTGGGACTCTGTCACAGGGGATACTGTGAAGACGATTACGGCCCCCGTTTCTTTTACCGCCGTCGCCTGGAGTCCCGATGGCAGTAAAGTCGCCGTATCCAGACGCGATGGTGTCATTCAGATCTGGGATGCTGCCGCCATGCAGCGGTAAAGCAGTTGCAGCTTGAACAAAATTTGCCTTTTCGTGTTATTCTATAAACTCTGGCAAGCATTCATATTACGCTCAGCCCGATCAATAGTCTGCTTTTGGTGGGGTCTCGAACCCTATGAAGTATTCTTGCTTACTTATCAGGAGGAACTCTGAAATGAAACGTATGAATCTTTTGGTGTTGGCCCTCTTGCTGGTCACCCTGGTTGGGACGCCCCTGCTGGCCCATCAGCCGAAGGTATCCGCCCGTGAGGGGACGCTGACGGTGCTGTGCACGCCTCAGGAAGACTGGTGCGTGGCGATGACCGAAGCCTTTGAAAAAGAAACAGGCATCGATACGTCCTACGTGCGCCTGTCTTCTGGTGAGGCGCTGGCCCGCATTCGCGCCACCAAGGATGATCCCGAATTTTCCGTCTGGTGGGGCGGCCCGGCTGATGCGTTTATCGCCGCAACAGAAGAAGGTCTGCTCGAACCCTATGAACCCGAACTCGGCTCCATCCTGGAACCCGAAATCGCGCGCGGTGAAGGTGGCTACTGGCACGGTGTCTACCTGGGCGTGATGGGCTTCTGCTCGAACGTCGATTTCCTGAAGGAACTGGGCATTGAGGCCCCGACCTCATGGGATGACCTGCTCAATCCCAAGCTGAAGGGCAATATCGCGATGGCGCACCCCGCGACCTCCGGCACGGCCTTCACCGCTTTCTGGACCGTCGTCACCCTCAAGGCCGACGCGTTGGAAGCCGCCGAAGCGGGCACGGGCTATGACGAAGACGGCGCACCCACCGATGCTGCAATCGACAACGCCTTCGACTATTTCGCTGATCTGCACAAAAACATCCTGCAATATACCCGCTCTGGCGCGGCTCCGGGCCAGATGGCTGGCAACGGCGAAATCGCAGTGGCGATCATCTTCTCGCATGACTGTGTCAAGCTCCAGCAGGAAGGTTTTGCCGACAAACTGGTCAACACCTTCCCCGCCGAAGGTACGGGCTATGAGATCGGCGGCATGGGCCTGATCAAGGACGCTCCTGAGCCAGATGAGGCGAAGCAGTGGATCGAATGGGCGCTGACCCCCGAAGCGCAGTCTGTTGCCGCGACCGTCAACTCGCTGCAACTGCCCACCAACCCGAATACGCCTGTCTCTGAACTGTCGGTCAAGCTGGATGAAGTGACCCTCGTCAATTACAACTTTATGGCCGCTGGTCTAAACCGTAACGATATTGTGGAACGCTTTGACGCCGATATCGCGCCACAGCCGACCGAATAACGTTTGGTTGATTTGAATGCTGCCCCCTATTGTTCGAGCAGTAGGGGGCAGTTTTTGCAGGACAGATATTTTTTGGGGGAACGACATTGAGAAAGTTAATCCGCGTTCGACAAATAGCGGAATTCTGGCGCATTTTTCAAGACCCAGTGCTGGTGATCAGCCTGCTCCTCATCATCGCTTTTGTAGGCGTGGCAATTATCGCTCCCATTTATAAGATGGTGGAAGAAAGCCGGACCGAAGCCGGGCAGAAGTTATTTGATCGTTACCTCAATTCGCCTGTCTATCGCCAGATCATTCGCAACACCATCGAAATGGGGCTGCTCGTCGGGGCGCTGGGGACGGCTTTGGGCTTTTTGATGGCCTACGTCCAGGTCAAAACAGCCGTGCCGTTCAAACGGTTTATGCACTTCATGGCCCTTGTCCCGGTGATCTCGCCGCCCTTTGCCGTCGCCACATCGGTGCTGCTGCTCTTTGGCCGCAACGGGATGATCACCAAAGGGATCTTTGACTACCGCTACGATATTTACGGCCTGGACGGGTTGACGCTGGTGCTTTCCCTCTCCCTGTTTACCGTCGCCTATCTCAATCTCAAAGGCATGATGCAGGCGCTGGATCCTGCCCTGGACGAAGCGGCCACCAATCTGGGCGCGAGCAAATTCCGCATCTTCCGCACGGTGACTCTGCCCATGCTGCTGCCGGGGATCGCTGGATCGTTTCTGCTGATTTTTGTCGAAGCGGTGGCCGACCTGGGGAATCCGCTTGTCCTGGGGGGAAAATATGATGTACTGGCGACCCGCGTTTATGTCGCCATCATTGGCCTCTATAACACGACATCAGCGGCGGTGCTCTCGATCATTTTGCTGGTTCCCTCGCTGCTGGTGTTTATCGTCCAGCGCTATTGGGTGAGCCGCCAGTCGGTCGTCTCGATTACGGGCAAGCCGAGCGGCAGGCCGCAGCAGATTACTCACCCGCTGGTTCGCTGGCCGTTGTTTGCAGCGGCCATGTCTATCTCCCTGCTGATTGTCCTGATCTACGCCGTCATTTTCGTCGGATCGTTTGTTCGCGTCATCAATGTGAACAATGAATTCACACTCGATCACTTCGACTTTGTGATCAATGGCTACGGCTCTGAAGCGATGAAGGACACGACGCGGCTGTCAGCCATGGCAACGCCGATTGCGGGCGTGTTGGGCATGTTGATCGCCTATATCGTCGTCCGCAAAAAATTCATGGGGCGCGGCCTGATCGACTTTGGGACGATGCTCGGTATCGCGGTTCCCGGCACGATTCTGGGCATTGGCTACCTGCTGATGTTCAACCGCCCCAACACCATCGACCTGCCGCTCTTTGGCACGGTGGAGTGGATGCCTAAACTGACCGGAGGGCGGGCGATTGGCGGCGGCGCGATTGCCATCATCCTGGTTTATATCGTTCGTTCCGTTCCGGCGGCGCTGCGTACCGGCGTCTCGGCCCTGTCGCAGATCGATCCGGTCATCGAAGAAGCATCGATCAGCCTGGGCGCGGGCAGTTTCAGCACGTTCCGGCGGGTGACTCTCCCGCTGATCCGCCCGGCGTTTTTCTCCGGACTGGTTTATGCCTTTGCCCGCTCTATGACGACGATCTCCGCCATTATTTTTTTGACGACGCCGAAAACCAAGATCATGACGGCGCAGATTTTTAACGAGGTTGATAACGGGCGCTATGGCAATGCCTTCGCCTACTGTGTCATTTTGATATTGATTGTGTTAGTCGCTATTGGGATCCTGTCTGCCCTTGTTGGAACCAGATCGGGCACGGAACGAACGATTGAGGGAGGCGCGTAAGGTTATGTCAGCAGCACAACGGGGGAGTCTGGTTCTCGAAGGCGTATCGAAAGTCTTTCCACAGCGCGGCGGGTCCGGTGAGGTGATGGCCGTTGATCAGGTCTCGCTGACCATCCAGGAAGGCGAGTTTTTGACGCTGCTCGGCCCGTCCGGGTGCGGCAAAACAACCACCCTGCGCCTGATCTCCGGCTTTGAACTGCCCTCGGCAGGGCGGATTTTGCTGGATGGGAAGGATATCTCCTTCCGTCCACCCAACAAGCGCGATATGGCGATGGTTTTCCAGAGCTACGCGCTGTTCCCGCACATGAACGTTTATAACAACGTGGCCTACGGGCTGCGCGCCCACCGTGTCAAGCGCCGCGATATCAAACAGCGCGTGCAGCGGGCATTGGAGATGATGGAACTGGGCGCTCTCGCCTCGCGCCGCCCGCACGAACTGTCGGGCGGGCAGCAGCAGCGTGTCGCGCTGGCCCGGTCGCTGGTCGTGGAGCCGAGTGTGATGCTCTTTGATGAGCCGCTCTCCAACCTGGATGCCAAGCTGCGCGTCCAGATGCGCAGCGAGATTCACAAGCTTCAGCGCCGCCTGAATATCACCAGCGTTTATGTCACGCACGATCAGGTCGAAGCGATGGCCCTCTCGGATCGCGTGGTGATCATGAACGGCGGGCACATCGAGCAAATCGGCACGCCGGAAGAAATTTACCGCCGTCCCAAGTCGCGCTTTGTCGCGGATTTTATCGGGCGGGCGAATTTTATTGAGGCGACTGTCGAACAGGTCATGGGAGAGCGCGCAGTTGTCAGGCTGCTCGATCAGACCGTGACCCTGCCTATCGATTTTCCGGCTCAGGCGGGCAGTACTGTCGTCGCGGTTATCCGTCCGGAGGCGATCAAACTTCAGGATAATCCCGCCCTCAGGCAGGGGATTGTCGAACAGGTCATGTATCTTGGCTCATCCGTGGATTATGTCGTCAGCGCCGACGATCAGCGGCTGATCGTGGTCGATCCCGATCCGCATTTCGGCAGCATCTTTAAAGAGGGGCAAACCGTCGGGATCACTCTCGCTCCGGAGACGGTCTACATCCTGCCGCAGCAGTAAAGCTCAGACCCTGACTTGTCGGGGCGCGGCGTTCCTGTGTAGCTAAGCCGCGCCCTTTTATGCGCTCAGCCGGGGTGAGGTGAGCGCTAGAAGCACCCGAACGTTTCCGCTTCGAACCGCGCCAGCAGATCATCCATCTCCTGCACCCGCTGCGCGGCAATTTCCTTTGGACTTCTCCAGATATCAGTTTGCCGGGCAGTTTAGCGCGGCGCTTCTGCGTCGTGTCGTAGGCATTCCGCATATCTTTCTGCTTCTTGGCGAAGTCGCGCAGCACGCCGACCACACCCAAAAAGTCCAGCGCGTCGGCATCACACAGCAAAATCGCCTCGATACTGCGGCTCGGATCGGGACTGTGGTGAAATTCGATACATTCCAGGACTTGTTGAGAAAACTCGGCGGGGAAGTTTTGTTCCTTCAGGAAGGTTTCGGCAACCTGCACGGAGCGCACGGCATGATCGACGCCCGCTGCGGCCCACTGTCCATAGCCGCCCCAATCGTGCAGGTGCGCGGCGACCCATACCACGTCTTTATCGTACGGTTGTCCGTCGCTGATGCAGTCTACGAGGTGGAGCAGGCGGCGCGTGTGGTTGATACCCCATTCCCCGCCCTGCGTTTCGGTCAGACGAACGATTTCATTACGATCAATGTCCATCTTTGTCCCCCGTGTTGATGATACGCACCAGGGGAGTGTACCGCTGGGATTATCGTTCCGCTAGAGTCGTGATCAGGCTGTTCGCCAGCTCGCGCAGTTCGCTGTAAGTAACGGGCTTGATCAGCACGAGGTCCGCTTTGTCGCGATAGTTAGATGCCAGCTTGGGATCGGCGCTGGTGATGATGATAAATGATTTGCTCAACCGCTCGTCGGAGTGGATAACACGCAGCACTTCGCCGCCCGACACCTGCGGCAGCCGCAGATCCAGCACGACGATATGTGGGGTCCATTCGGCCAACTGATCCAGCGCTGACTGGCCATCTGCCACCAGCGCGACCTCATAGCCGCACTTCGTAAAGGCCATCCGAAAGATTTCAGCGATATCTGGATTATCTTCAACAACGAGTACAAAAAGTTTGCCCATGATCCATTACCCCCTGCTGCTCTTTCATTATACCATCTCAAGGGATTGGTGTGGGACTGGCATAAGGCGGAGGAATATGTGTCAATAGCCACTCCACGATGAGTTCGCTCAGTCCTGGCTGGGCAGAGAACAGTTCAGTTCCGTGCCCCGCTCCGGGATAGATCAGGAGTTGGTGTTCTCCCGCTGCCATCCCATCCAGCAGCATACTGTCGGCGGGGTTGTTCCCGTCGTTATCGCCAGAAATAATCAGCACAGGCCGCGTTGCCAGCCGCGCCATGCCATCAGCCGTTGTAATACCCTGATAATCGATGCCAGGGCTGAGCAGTACCGCTGTTGCACAGTCGTTCAGTTCCGCGCAGGCATTTAGTCCGAGGTTCGCTCCGATGCTGGCCCCAATAATGGCGATGGGGTTGATATCCGGCATCTGGCGCATGAGTTCCAGGGCGTTTGCCACGTCTCCCGGCGCGCGTGTCCAATCAGCCGTTCCCCCTGTTTCGCCATAACCTCGCAGATCGAAGGTGAGCACCGAATAGCCTGCGCTCTGTAAAACTCCGGCCAGATCATCCCAACTATGGCGATCTTGCCCTTCCATGTGGATCAGCAGAATCCCCGGCGAGGGTCGCTGGGCCGCGCCATAGAAGGTCGCTTGCAGCACACGTCCATCCGCCGCGCTGATCGACATGGGCAGGCTGGCCTGTGTCGGAGCAGGGGTGAGGGTGGGAGCATCGCCTGCTGCGGGTTGTCCCTCCGCCGCCAGTGCCGCCTGCGTCGGATTATTTGCCCCTTCACTCTGGGGCGCGCTGTGAATTTCGTCCCCTTCCAGGACAGGCGGTACAGGGTTCACCGTCGCGCTGGCAGCCAGGGGAGGAAAATCCGCTGTCGGCCAATCCTGCGTGGGCGTCGGATCAGGAACTTTCTGGTTGCAAGCGCCAAGCCATGCGGCCAGCCCCAGCATCACGCAGGCCAGCCCTGCCCGCTGGGCATGCCTGATCACTTTGCCTGTCCTCGCGCCGCTACCACGATCATCTTTGGGCTGCCATCAGCAAACGGCTCACTCACAAAATCGCCATAAACCTCCACGCGGCGCAGTCCTGCTGCCGCCAGCATGAGGTCCATTTCGCCGGGGAAGACATAGCGCAGGGACAGCGATGCCATCGTGCGGTTCAGCGCGCCGCCGTCGCCAATTTCGTCATAAATCCAGGTCACATGAAGCACCTGGGCGATCTGTTCCACCGAACTGACCGACTGCTGCATCACCAGATGCCCGCTTTCTGGCTCGGTGAACATACGCTCCAGAACCATCGTGCCGTCATCCTGCGTACCCACCAGTTCTGTCGCGTTAGGTAGATCCATCACCAACAATCCGTCATCCGTCAGCATTTGCCCATAACGGCGCAGCACCGCGAGTTGATCGGTCTGTTTTTGGAACTGCATAAAGGTGTTGTAGGGGATAATGATCAGGTTGAAGCGTTCATCAAATTCGGCTTTGAGGGCGTCGGCGTGGACGAATGTCACCAGGGGCTTGAGATCGGGCATCACGTCCAGTTTGCGCTGCCCCCGCGCCAACATTTCCTGCGATAAATCCAGCCCGACGACGCGGTAGCCTTCCTGCGCCAGATGGAGCATCACGCGGCCTGTGCCGCAGCCGACGTCCAGAATTGGATCGCCCGTTTCTTCGGCTAATTCACTGTAGAGCATCAGGTCGTCGGTGAATTCTGCGTTTTCGGCGTCATAGAACCGCGCGATTTTTTCATAAAATTGATAGTTCATAAAATTTCTCGTTATTTTTGGTAGCCGTACTGTGCAGTGTAGCCCACTTTGGATGGTTTCTCAAGAATTTTTTGGCTCCCCATTTTGGTTCTCCAATTGCTTGACGTGCCGGGAGAGGTATGCTACAATAATGTTATAGTTGCACAATAACGCAATTAAGCAATTTAACAAGCAGGGTACAACAATGCAGCAGAATACAAAGACCGTTGATCAATTTCATTCGATGCCAGCCCGCATTTGCACGGCGGCCTGCTACGGCAAAGATCGCCGCCCGACGCAGATCCTGGTTATCGACCGCCTGAATGGTCCGGCGAATATCCTGGTGGAAACCATCAGCCTGCTGCTCGATGGCGACATCGCGATAACGCTGGTTGACGATCACGCCGATGCGCTGCGCGCCCTCAAGTGCTGCTTCTTCGATCTGGTGCTGGTCGGCCTGGAAGATCATTCGCCTTTGCAGCTCACCGTCCTGCCGCACCTCCATCTCGCCAATCCGGCGCTGCCTGTCATGGTGGTGGGGCGCAATCTGCCGCGGCTCTATAAGCAGTATGCCCGGCACTACGGGGCGCGTGAAGTGTTGAACATGCCAGAACGGGCCAGCGACCTCAAAACGCTCGTCCTGCGCATGGCGGAGCGTTATCTCCAGGCGGCTGCTGCGTAACCAGCAGCCCTTTTTTTAGATAGCGTATAACCATATAGCCCCTGTCTCGGAGCACGAGCCGGGCAGGGGATAACCTCAAAAAATATCAATAATTTCTTAAAAAAGCATCTGAGTTCTTGCTCAGTTGTACTCTTTTCAATATGATCGAACTAAGCCAATGTGCTTCATCAGTGATAGATAGGGAAATTCTATGCCGCTCCAAATGATCGAAACCGCCGATCCATTGACTAACATCATCCACTTTCGAACCTCGGTGGTCTATGAAATGATGCTCAGTCTGCAATCCCTGGTCAAGCAGGATCGCCACCATGAATGGGTAACGGCGGCTCGCGCTGCCATGCGTCCTGGCTTCTGGCAGCGGTTAAATGCAATCTACAAGCCCTTTTACGACGGCGCGATCTTCTTTGAGCTGGCCGTCGATTATCCGGACCATGATGATGTGCCCGGCTTCCTTGATTATGTGCGCCAGATGACGCAGGACGAGTTTGTCTTCTACCTGGCTGGGCGCTTGATCCGGCGCGAAGAGGTTTCCGACGTTCGTTTCGATGCCGATCTGCTGCGTGACAAGGCGGCTGAAGAGGCGGGTGAACCGTGCTGGTGTCTCAAGTCGCCCATTGAGGATATCCTGGGTGATGTTCCCGCTTTCCAGAGCGAATTAACGGCGGTCTGGGAAATCTACTGGAACGACTTCATGCGCTACCGGATGGACGAACTGCGCCCTCACTGGGAGCACGCGCTTGATGAAAAACAGAATCTGCTGGCACGGTTGGGCGGAGAGGGCTTGTGGGAGCATGTCGTTGGCTCCAATCACATGCCGCCGCCGCTCCCCTCCGATCATCCCGTGATGGAGATTGTGTTCGTCCCCATCTACCTGATGGTCTCCAAGCCTGTCTTCCTGTTTTATGGGTATGGCAACATCACCGTGTTGTTTGACAGCGAACGCACCGAGGCGCGCATAGCCGAGATTTCACGCGGCAAAGAACAGGCGCTAGAAGCGTTTAAGGCGCTCAGCGATCCGTCCCGCCTGGAAGTGCTGCGCACGATTGCCCTGGGCAAGGGCGATATGCACGGCAAGAAGATTGCCGCCAAACTGAATCTGTCACCGTCCGCTGTATCCCGCCATCTGGCTCAGTTGAAGGATGCCGGGCTGATTGTAGAAGAGTCGCAGGATAACCGGACGATCACCTACACCGTTCAGAAGGACACGATCTCCGGCCTGCCCGAAAAGCTGTTCGACTACCTGTATCACTAATCGCTAACTTGCCAATTCTGGGGCGTGTGGATTTTCCACGCGCTCCTTTTTTTGTTCAGCGGCAGCGCGTTATACTGATGGAAGTTTTCTGTGGGGGCGCTGCTTTGCGTGCGGCTAAGCCGCTAAGGCGCTGCGCTCAACTTTGGAGCACATCGATCATGGACAGCTTTTGTGTACGACCCATCCGCAAAGATGAACTTCCCGCGCTCCTGGGCCTCTATCGCTACCTGCACGAAGATGAGTTGCCGGCTGGCGCGGATCAACTGGAAGCAGTTTGGAATACCATCTGGGACAACTCATCCCTGCTGCTCTATTTTGTTGGGGAGCTAAACGGGCAAATCGTCGCAAGCTGCACCCTGACGATCATCCCTAACCTGACTCACCAGGCACGGCCTTATGGGCTGATCGAAAATGTCGTCACCCATCCCGATCACCGGGGGCAGGGCTTCGCTACCCAGACTCTACAAGTTGCACAGCAGGTGGCTTGGGATCGTGGCTGCTACAAAGTGATGCTGCTCACTGGATCGAAGCTGGAATCAACCCTGCGCTTTTACGATCAGGCAGGGTTCGCACGGGGAATCAAAACAGGGTTTATCGCCTATCCAACGGAACAGGAATAAAGCATGTCCGAATTCGACTTCAACGCCATCAAGCTCACGGCGCTGGCAAACGCGGCTGGCTGAGCGGCAAAGTTAGGTCCGGGCGACCTATCAGCGCTGGCTCTGCCGCTGGGCAAATTATTCGATCCCGCCGCCTATCCCGATCTGCTGGTCGGGCTGTCTGCGCCGGACGATGCCGCTGTGCTGCGCATCAGCCCGGATCAGGCGATCATCAGCACGACGGATTTTTTCCCGCCGGTCGTGGATCATCCTTACTGGTTCGGGGCGATTGCCGCCGCGAATGCGATGAGTGATGTCTACGCGATGGGCGGCGAGGTGCTGATGGCGCTCAATCTGGTCGCCTTCCCGACCTCGCTCGATATGCGCATCCTGGCTGAAATTCTGCGTGGCGGGGCAGATAAGGTGAAAGAGGCGGGCGGCGTCCTGGCGGGCGGTCATACGGTTACTGACGACGAGCCGAAATATGGCCTGGCGGTGACCGGAGTCGTCCACCCGGATCGCATTCTCGCTAAAGGCGGCGCGCGCCCCGGCGATATCCTGGTCCTGACCAAGCCGCTCGGCTCTGGCACGATCACCACCGCCCTCAAGCGGACTCAGGCGGATCCCGCGCATGTCGAGACAGCGATGAACATTATGGCGACCCTCAACCGGGGCGGGGCGCAGGCGGCGCAGATTGTCGGCGCGCACGGCCTGACCGATATCACGGGCTACGGCCTGATCGGGCACGCCTATGAGATGGCGAAGCTCAGCGGCACGACCTTCCAGTTTGAGTCCTCGGCGCTGCGCTGGATGCCCGGCGCACTCGATTACGCCGCGAAGGGTATCTTCCCCGGCGGGCAGGGCCGCAACAAAGCGTACTACAGCCGCTGGGTATCGTTCGCTGAGTCCGTCGATCCGCTGATCCGCGATCTGATGTTCGATCCGCAGACGTCCGGCGGCCTGTTGATCGCGGTGGATGCTTTCCGCCGCGACGATCTGCTCCGCGAACTCTCCTCGCGCGGCGTGGATGGCGCGGTGATCGGCGCGGTTCGCTCCGGCCCGCCCGGGATTGCGGTTGAGTAGGAAATCTTCTCGCAGGGGCGCTGTGCCGCGCCCAATGGGTGTCAAGTTAGGAAATAGACGTTGCGGGTCGCGGGCGCACACCTCACCCCGGCTGAACGGAAAAGCATGTTCAGCCGACCCTCTCCAATCAAGTTGGCGAGGGTCAGGAGATGGCGCTTAACGGCTTAAGTTGACACGAATCGGGCAGGGCGTGTCTCGCCCTTTTTGGGGCTACCGCAGTGGGATATGCTTTACGGGTTCACGGCGTTTTTCTTCCGCTAATTTGCGTAAACGCTCATGACGGACTCGCTGTTCGGGTGTATAGCTGGCTTCGATCTCCTGCCGGATGCGTTCGCCTTCTTCCTCGCGGCGTTTGAAGTAAGCGTCGAGTTCGTCGCGGTTCCCCAGGTAATAGGCGATAACCGCATAAATATCGTTGAGCGGAAGTACGTCAAAACTCGACTGGATGGTTTCAGGAGTGTCCCCCTGGTGGTAACGTGCAATGACCGTGTCCAGCGGAACGCGCGTTCCGCTGACTCGGATTGTGCCATCCTGATCGACCCGTAGCGGAACAGTCATTGTCGGAGAATTGGGAATCATCTGCCACTCTCTACCAATACGCCATCGAATAAACCTATTGTAACATCTGATCGCGTCAAGCGTGGATCGCCGCGCCCCTTGCTTCTTCTCTTGTTTTTCTCTGCGCTCTCCGCGGTGAACTATCTTTTTGCTTTTACTTCGGCGCGGGCGACGGCGTCCGTGTCATACGCGGCGGCAGGAACGGCGTGATCGTCGGCGTCATTGTGGGCGTCCGGGAGACCGTCGGGCTGGGCGTGATCGTCAACGATGGCGTCAGGCTCGGCGTAACCGTCCTGGTGGGGATCGGTGGCGGTGGATTGGTGGGCGAGGGCGTCAGGGTGATCGTCGGGGCGGGCGTTGATGTATCGGTCGCGGTCGGCTGGAAAGGTCGGGGCGTCTCGCTCGGCACTATACGAGTCGCTGTTGGGCTGGGCACACTGGGCGCACGGGTGGATGTGCTGGCACTGCCGCCGAGATCGGCGTTCGAGATACCATCCGACAGAGTCGCCGTCGGCCCTTGTGTCGCGGTTGGTCCCGGCGTAAAGGTAGAGGGCGGCGGCGTGGTTGGCGTATAAGTCAACGTCGCCGGTTCAGGCGACGTTGTGGAGGTGAGCGTAAGGGTGGGGGTCTCGGTCAGCGTGACTGCCATCGCCGCGCTACCCTCATTGAGGGCGTCCTCATTGGGAATCCACAGCCCCGTGTCCAGCGAGAAGGTCTGATCGAACAGTTCCCCGCGCCCTCCTAACGTACCCAGCGCCTGGTTGTTGATGATGATCATCAGCGCGGAGGCATCCGTCGTGCGCAGTCCCATCGTGTTTGTCGCCGTATAGTGCAGCACGCTGCCCTCTTCCGCGACACCTTCATACTGCACGCTATCATCGGCAGTCACGCGCAGCCAGACGCGGTGCACGACCTGAACCTCCAATACAATGCCTTCCCCGGTCAGGGTGGGCGGCGTAAATGCCGTTTGTCCGGCTCCCGAATCCAGAGTTGGCAACGATCCCTGGGTTTGGCTGGGGTCGAGCGTCGCCGTCTCGGATGGCTGTGGCGCGGCGGCTTGATCGAGTGGCGTTTCGGCGGGTGTCTGTTGAAGCGTTTGTGTGATCGGCTCCGATCCGTTTTTTTCGGCGTCGCCCTCCGTCAGCCGGCGGATGATCATGATCGGCAGCCATCACCAACACGCCGAGCAGAGCGGCAGCCAATACCAGGGCGATCAGGCGGTTGAAGAAACGTCCCACGGAGGGGCGGCGAGCGCTGCTCTTTGGGGGCGGTGCTGCCTGCGGAATCGGTGACTCTTTAGCCCGGCGGCGGCCCCGCGACTTAGTAGTGGAATCAAATTCGGTCAGCAGCAGATCATAATCCAGCCCCAGGAACCGCGTGTAATTGCGCATGAAGCCCTGCACCTGCACGGCGGTCATGCCAGAATAATCCCCGCGTTCCAGCGCATCCAAAAATTTGAGCCGGATACGGGTAGCACGCTCCGCTTCTGCAAGCGTCAGTTCTTTGGCTTCGCGTGCTGCACGCAGACGCAGGCCGATGGTCTCTGGATCACTCACACAAATCACTCCAAGCTGGCAGTTCCAGGCTCACCTGGGATGGCGGGGATGATAACCAAAAGCGGGTGATTTGCCCAAATCAGGCATCCACCCGCTCCCAGTTTCCTGCCCAATTGATCACATAACTACAGCGGCAGTGTGATTGCCCTGTTGCTGTGATGGAAATTGGCAACCGTCCTACCGCGGACTAGACGGCGCTTTCTTCGCTCTCGGTGCTGGTTTCTTCGACGGGCGCTTCGACTTCTTCACCAGCTTCTTCAGCAGTCACTTCAGCAACCGTCAGGTCACCCTGCAGATAAGCCGCGAGTTCTTCTTCGCGCACGATGACGATCCGCAGCATTGGAGACGCGCTCGCGCTCAGCCGGACTGGGATTTCGTGAATTCCCAGTTCGCGCAGGGGGCGCTCGCTGATGCGCCGGCGGTTGACGTCCATGCCGGTCTTTTCCTTCAGCGCTGCAGCAATATCCATCGTCGTGATCGATCCATAGAGCTTGTTGTTCTTACCGGCCTTGACGCCGAAAACCAACTCTACGCCATCGATCTTTGAGGCGATTTCGTGCAGTTCGCTGTTCAACTGCTCGCGCGCGACAGTCGCGTGCTGCATCAAATGAGCATTATCCCGCAGCGCTCCTGCCGTCGCTTTGACAGCCAGGCCGCGAGGGATCAGGTAATTGCGTGCGAAACCATCGGCTACGGTGACGACGTCGCCCGCAACGCCGTGCTTATATACGTTGTCCTTGAGAATAACTTTCATGACTCAGGCCTTCCTTGACGACTTTTGCAGGGCGCTATCATACCGCAAACAGTTTCAGAATTCCAGGGTGATATCAAGGCAGTTTGAAGAAGACCCGTTCCCCTTCTCCAAATTCGGCCAAAGCCAGCGTAACCTGGATGCCCGTAGGGATCTGGTAGGCCATCCACCCGGCCTGCTGCGCTCCACCCAGAATTTCACCTTGCAGCGGCCTATCGCTCTCTTCCAGGCCCGCGTCGTCCAGTAATGGCTCATAGATGATGCCGTCGCTGCTGACCAGCTTGAGGTTATTGCGCATTTCGCCCAGGTCGCAGATTTCGTCCGGCCCGCGCGTGCATTTGATTTCGAACTGCACTTTGAGTGTATCGACCCCGGCAGGTGTTTCCTGGGGGGCAGGGGTTGCATCTTCGGTGAGGGTCTCATGAATCACACTGAGTGCCCGCACCTCAAAAGACGCTGCTTTCGCATATTTGCGCGCCGCGATGGGGTCTTCCCGCGTGCCTTTGCCTTCGTTGAGCACTGTGGCACTCTCCGAGGCGCAGGCCAGCCCGCTAGCGAGCAGCATCAAAACAACAAATACAGCAACCATCCGCGATTTCATACCGATAAAACTCCTATCGTACACACCTGGCTCGAGTCCGGGCGGAATCTGGATAAATGGACAATGGGCCGTGGAAGATAGGCATGAAGAACAGCGTTAAACATGCAGTCAGCCCCCTCGGTCTGCATCGATTATAGTTTTTTCGAGTCTATTTCTGGTACAGCATGCCGCCGGGACGCCCATTCTTGACCGCGACGATCTGCGCAATGATGCTCAGCGCGATCTCTTCGGACGACTTGCCGCCGATGTCCAGGCCAATCGGGGTGTGAATGTCGGGGATCGACGAAAAATCAAAGCCGCTGGCGCTCAGCCGTTCATCTCGTTCCGTGCGGCGCACCCGCTTACCGATAGCGCCAATGTAGCGCACAGGCTTACCCGCCAGCGCCTGGATCAGCGCATCCTCGAAGCGCGGCTCATGGTTGAGGGATACCACAAACGTCCGATCATCAACTCCCACCTGCGTGATTACGGCTTCCGGCCACGCGGCGAGAACCTGATCGGCGTCAGGGTGTTTTTCACGGGTGGCGAAGGCGGGACGCGCGTCGCTCACCACGGTGCGGAAGCCGAGAATCCGGGCGAAGCGCACCAGCGGCACGGCAGCCTGTTCGCCGCCAAAGATCAGCAGGGTATAGGGAGGCAGCACCGGCTCGAAAAAAGCGGCCCGCCCATCTGCATAACTGATCGTGCGCGGTTGATCGTGTGCCCCACCCAGCATAGCCTGCGCATCAGCCAGGACGGCAGGGGGCAGGTTGGCCAGTCCCTCAGCGGTAACGGTCGTGTGTATGATGTCCGGCGCGGCAGGCTGAGTGGGCGAAAATAAAGTGACGTTGACATGTGTTCCCGGTGCGTTGATCCAGTCGTAGAGCGGGCGATCCAGCCGTTCGACGGTAACGTCAATTTGGCCCTCGCAGTTCAGCCCGATTTCGATCAGGGGATTTTCCACCTGCTTGTAATGCAGCATCAACGGACTGCCGCCGTTCAGGACGGCTTGCGCCGTTTCGTAGACATCGGTTTCCACGCAGCCGCCGCTGACCATCCCCACGAAGCGGTTCTCGGTGGTTATCACCATCCGCGTGCCAAGAGGTTGGCTTGAGGAGCCGAAAATTCGAACAACCGTTGCTACTGCTACGGGCAAACCCGCCTCTAACCAGCAATCTGCCCGTTCCATTACGTCACCATCCATATCATTTCCAGTTTCCAGAAGCGTAAGGGCGGAGCTTGCCCTATCTGTTCTTGTCGGGGCCTGATTTTACCGCGCTGTGTCCATCTGCTCCAACGTCAGCCGCGCCCACTCTTTCACCTGTTCCCGATAGCTTGCTGCGTCATGCTGGTTGCGATCCACGTCGGCAATTGTTTTCTGCCAGACGATGCGGGGCAGGGGCGGCGCGTCGGCGGCGCGACCCACTTTCCAGGTGCGGTTTTGCTGCTGCACGCTCCGCTGGGCAAAGGCGCGAAGCTGCTGGTCGGTCAAATTCTGTTCAAAATAGGTGCGCAGCATGCCTGTGATCCAGGTCAGCGCCTCGTCGCTGGTGCGATCATGCTGGATCATGGTGCAGGCGACGGTGAGAAAATGTACTGCCCCGTATCCTGCATCGGTGAATTCCAGGTTCAGGAATTCGCTGAAAATCGTATCGCAGTCGCGCCCATCGATCCATTCCGCGCCGCATTTTGGACAAGTACCCATCGTCACTTCTTCTTTGGACCCGCGAATGCTGCCACGAGTCCCAATGTGATATACATGCTGCCCGAAAAATAGCGCAGCCCGCGCAAAAACTTCAGGTTGCCGCGCAGCCAGTTTCCCAATGTCCCTGCCAGCAGCGCGTACAAACTGTCGCTGCACGTCGCCAGGGCTATAAAAATCAAGCCCAGTATCAGGACTTGAACAGGGACTGCCCCTCTGGAACGATCCACGAACTGGGGCAGAAACGCGAGGAAAAACAGGGCTGTTTTCGGGTTGAGCAGATTGACCACGAAGCCCTGGTAAAAGAGCCGGGATCGCGGCTGGGCATCGGAAGGTTGCTCCGGGTCAACAACATCTTTTGACAGGAGTTTATGAATCCCCAGGTAGATCAGATAGACTGCGCCGAGATACTTCACGATCTCGAAAGCCAGCGCTGACGACATGAGCAGCGCCGACAGTCCGAAGGTCGCCGCAATCACATGGCACAGCCCTCCCGCCTCAATACCGAGCACGGATACAATTCCGGCCAGTCGTCCCTGGTCAACACTGCGTGTGATGATGAACAGCACCGCCGGGCCGGGTGTAATCAACAGGGCCAGTGCGGCACCGATAAAAAGAGCGAGCTTTGATGGGTCAAACATGATGGCTTCCTTTTGGGCTACCGCCTCTTTTTATCTTTTTTCTCGCGCTTGCGATCCCGCCGCGCCCCCGGTCCCGCATCCATTTTGACCAGTTTCGGCTGGAATTCCGCCAGCGGCACGACCAGATCGGCCTGATCGTCCATCACCTGCCGGATATCTTTATACGCGCCCGGCGCTTCGTCCAGGCCCGCCGACATCAGTTCGACGCCGCCCGCGTCCAGCTTATGCTGCACTGCGTCCCAATTGAACGTTTGCAGCGCCTGCTTGCGGCTCATCCGGCGGCCTGCCCCGTGTGCCGCGCTGTTCAGCGAGTCCGGGTTGCCCAGGCCGCGCACGACGAATCCCGGCGCGCTCATGCTGCCCGGAATCACGCCCAGCACATCCCGTCCTGCCGGAGTCGCGCCCTTGCGGTGGACGATTACTTCCTGCCCGTCCAGCGTCTTCCTTCCAGGCATAGTTATGGTGATTCTCGATGCCGCCCAGCACGGGAATGCGCAGCACATCGCTGATCTGGCGGTGAATGATCGCGTGGTTGGCGCTGGCATATTTCCCCGCCAGAGTCATCGCCTCCCAATATTCCGCCCCGGCTTCTTCGTCCAATCCGAGCCATGCCAGATGTTTAAATTCTTTCGCCAGATCGCTGCGCAGGCTCATCGCGATTTTCGTGTAATGTTCCGCCATTTCCAGCCCAAAGCGGCGGCTCCCGCTGTGGCTGAGCAGGGCGAGATAGGTTCCCGGCGGGATTTTCCCAAGCGGCGATGGGATTTCCTGGAAGACGGTCAGCGCCCCAAACTCGACAAAATGGTTGCCCGATCCGCTGGTCCCCAACTGGTTCCAGGCCGTATCTTTAAAGCGCCGTGCCACGGGATGTTCGTCCCACGCCGGATCGTCCATCACGTCATGCTCACGCTTAATTGCCCATTCCGATCCGGCCCCAAAGCGCGTCTGACTCTCGATCACCTCGCGGAACATGTCGCCCCGCTGCTGCAAAATGCCCGGCGACGCGTTGAACACAGTCATGCGCATCCGGCAGGCAATATCAACGCCCACCGCGTAGGGCACGACGCTGTTATCCGTCGCCAGCACGCCGCCGATAGGCAGGCCGTAGCCTTCGTGGGCGTCCGGCATCAGCGCGCCGCGCACGGCAACGGGCAGCCGTACCGCTCGTTTCATCTGGTCGAGCGCGCCCGGCTCGATTCCCGCCGCGCCCCACACCTGATAAGGGGCTGTATGTTCCTCCAACGGTTCTCTCCTCATGATACCTATTTGACCATTTTTCCCTTTATTGTAGCGGGTTTTTGCTCTGTCTTCCTGGCTAGTAAATAAGTAAGAGAATTAAAGATTATTTACGGTTAATTTATTTGCTTTAATATGGAAAAAATAATACACTGGATTTAATGTGAGTTCTAAGAGGAGTATGCAGATGGCAAATCCAATACCTTCACTGGACGTTGGGAACGATGGAGCCGTTTGGTTCGTCAATACGCTGGGCGAAATCTGGCGGCGCACGGCGACTGGCTGGGAACAGCCCAATGCCTCAGATCGGGCCATGCAGATTTCCGTCGGCAATGCCAATGTGATCTGGTGTGTCAATCCGCAGGGAAAGCTTTTCCACCGGCAGAGCAACAGTTGGGTTGAGCCAGATAAGAATGCCCGCGCGGTCTACGTTGCGACTGGCTCCGACAACAGTACGTGGTGTGTCAATGCGACAGGCAGTATTTACCAGTGGACGGGTGCGAAATGGGTCGAGCCGAATCCGACGGATCGCGCCGTTCAGATTGCGGTGGGAGACGCCAATCATATCTGGTGTCTCGACTCGGAAGGCAAAATCTTCCACCGTGTCGGAACCGCCTGGCAGCAGCCGAACCCGACCGACCGGGCCGTGTCTATCGCTGCCGCTGCCGACGGCGCCGTTTGGTGCGTCAATAAAGAAGGAAAAGTGTTCCAGCGACAGGCCGATAAATGGGTCGAGCCAGACAAAAACGCCCGGCTGGTGCAGATCAGTGTCGGCAGCGCGACACAAATCTGGGGCCTGAACGCGACAGGCGATATTTACCAGTGGACGGGTACAGTCTGGAAACAGGTGGATCGCCCTGGCGTTTACACCCTGTACAAGGTGCAAAAGGGTGACACACTGACGGCTATCGCGCAGCGTTTTAAGACGACTCCCCAACAGTTGATGACACTCAACCCCATCATCAAAAGCCCAGACATTATTAAAGAGGGTTGGGATCTAAAGGTTCCCACGCTCTAATCCTGCATTGCTGCCACTCACCTACAGCAGGCCAAGCGACCTGCTGTATTTTTTTCCCTCCCGATTATCTTATTTTGTTTTTGTTAAGGTTCCCTAAGTTGTGTGGTTAAACCAATTTACGAGCGGTTATGATCGTGCATAATAGGGAGCTTGAGGAGCTTATGGCACGGATCACCGCTTTCGTTCAACTCAGCCGTGTGCAGTTTTTGCCGATGGCGGCTCTCACCTATCTGATTGGCATTGGTATCGCCGGGCGTGACCGGGATCATCTGTCAATGCGGATGGTGTGGGCAGGGTTGATCATTGAACTGTTTGTTCAGCTCAGCATCTCCTATTTCAACGATTATTGGGATATGCCGACGGATCGCATCAACACCAACCGCACGTTCTTTTCGGGAGGCAGCGGCGAACTGACCACCGGAGTCCTGCCGCCCTGGATCGCCCTGGCTGCTGGGGCCGTGTGCCAGGGTGTCGCGCTGCTGCTGGCGCTGTTGATCGGCATCCCGGCGATCAGTTGGCTGGTGCTGCTGCTGGCCATTGGCGCGGTTCATGCCTACACCAGTCCGCCGCTGCGATTGGCATGGCGCGGCCTGGGTGAACTGATGACCTCGGTGGTTGCCGCCCTGCTGGTCCCGGCCTGGGCTTACAGCCTTCAGTTGAGCAGGGTGACCAGTGAAATTCTCATCCTGGGCATCCCGATCCTGTTTTTTATCATGTCGATGTTTATTGTGATCGCTGTTCCGGATGTGGAACCCGATCGCCAGGTGGAAAAATTTACACTTCCAGTCCTTGTCGGGGAGCATAAGGTTGGGGTACTATACATGACGCTTGTGATACTGGGTTACATCGCCAGTGTGCTCCTGTGGAGTGGCCGTTTGCCAGCCGGAGCGGTGATTGGCGCAGCAGTGAGCCTGCCACTAGGGTGGTGGGCGTGGCGAGGACTGCGTTTTCCCATCAATCCACGTCAAAACGCGCTGCTGTTTCTGATCATTCGAGCCGGGTTGGTTCCAGCGGTGACTATAGTCATATTGAATCTTGGTCTAAGATTTGGCTAGATTCAAGGTGCTTCAGCAGCAAAGCATTCGATAAAGTTTATACAGCGTTATAAAACGGCCATTTAGGATTATAATAAATTAAGCATGGCCCCTCATATCAAGCTTTGCTGTACTATTTGTTGTGTGACGGAAGAAACAGGAGCCACCCATGCATATCATCTATATCGAGGACGATCCGGCGAATATTGCCCTGGTCGAACGAGTTGTCCGTATGGCCAGCGATACGCTGACTACCTTCGCCACTGCTGAAGACGCGCTGCTCCACATGCGGTCCGATGAAGCCGATCTGATCCTTACGGATATCGACTTTGGAAAAGGGGCCATGACCGGGCTGGAACTGACGCGCGCCCTGCGCGAACGTGGCGTCCGCGCTCCCATTGTTGCTTTGACAGCGTACGACCTTCAGGAATATGTCCGCTGGGCAGATCTGGTCGGCAACAACAGCTTCATTGTCAAGCCGGTTGATGTCAACACCCTGCTCAATCTCTTCGACAGCTACCGCCGCGTCGATTAATCTCTGTTATTATCCAGTCGTTTTCATCTCCCACCCCGGTTATCATAGCCGGGGTATCCTTTTTTATGCCGCGCCCGTTTTTGTAGGGTTCTCACAAAAAAATGATCTGTGCGGGAAGGAGCCAACACCCGATTTGCCGCACAAACTTCCCGCACAGATCCCCGGAAATGTAAATCTTCCGTTCTCCTCATAAACTTTGCCCTGTTTCAACCCGGCGGCGGGCGACCATTCCACTACGTCTCATTCATTCTGTCACTGCGCCGCGCTTTTCCAATACAGCCAGGGTCGATTCTTTCTATCCAATTCCATTCGGTATATTCGATTCGGTCGAGTGGCATTCGCCACCCTGACCGATTTTTTGTCGTGTTCAGGGTGACGAATGCGAGGCGAAATTACACCAGCGACTCACACCACCATCTGGATTTGAGTCTGACGCCATAAGTGGCCTCGCTCTCTGGGCGTTTAGCGCCCGCCGGGGTTTCTATCCCCGCCATCGGGTGTTCTGTACCCGCCATCACGTTTGTTGTTGGCCTGGAGTTCCAGGATCGTTTCTTTTGCCGTATAGATGATGTCTTCCAGCCAACCCACCATGACGTCTTGCGGGACTGGGGCTACTAAATGGCCCTCGCTCGCCGCGTCATGCAAGCGGTCTACCGTCTGGAAGAGGGTTTCGAACCACGCTTCGTTGTAAAGCTCTGTTTGCATCCGAATTTTCTGCACCATCTTTACAGCCTCCTTTGTGGCTTTGCTGTTCGGGTTTGCCGGGTAAAGCCCCGGTGGTGTTGAACCGCTCGTGCGTTTCCCGAACAAAAACGCAACCGGGGCGTGGAACCAACTGCTGCTGAGTTCCACGCCCCGGTTCGGGGTTCGACCAGATCATCAACGGAGTTTTGGGCCTATGGAACGCCCTCCGCGCTGGCGTGAAACTCTGTGAAATTGTTCAGGTGCGCTTGGACTAAGTCTTTCTGACAGGTGGATTCCCGCTCCAACTCCGGATAGCTCACGGTCCAGATCTGGAATCCGTCTATGCGATCATCAAGCTGATAACTGACTGCCATAAAGTGACCTGATGAACCCTTTTTCATGGTCATTGCCTTTCTACCGCCGTCTGGTCCAGCATTTCGAGAATGCTTGAACCCTGGATGAAAATCCGCCGCACACCACCGGGGCGGCTGACACGTAAATATCCTGCGTCAATCAGTTTCTTGAGTGTACTGAGGCTTACACCGAGCACCTCGGCGGCCTCTTGCCGCGAATAAACGGCGTTCGGATTGATGGTTCGCTTGCCGTTAGCCATGCCGCAATCTCCTCATTGTCAAAGTGTATCATCAATCTTGATCATCTGTCAACCTGTTTTTAGCCACACTTGCGATAATAGGGATATTTAAGAGGGTCAGAAGGGGCCAGGACTGTACCGCGCGGGCTTCCGCGTGTAGAATATTTCGAGGAGGGATTCCGCATGAAAATTCGTTGCCTGTTTCTACTGATACTGCTGATCTGGGCCTGGCTGCCGGGCCGAACTCATGCCCGCAATTCGCAGACGATCATCGTCTTTGCGGCGTCATCCCTGACCGATGCCTTCGAGGAGATTGGCGCGGCCTTCGAGACGGAGCATCCCGGCATAGAGGTCGTATTCAACTTCGGATCGTCCTCCTCCCTCGCTGCGCAGTTGTCCGAAGGCGCTCCGGCAGATGTCTTCGCCAGCGCCAATCTGAAACAGATGCAAGCTGCCCAGGACTCCAGTCGGATAAACGGATCGCCGCATATTTTCGCTCACAACCGTCTGGCGCTGATTGTTCCCTCCGATAACCCCGCCGGAATCGGATCGGTGAGTGATCTGGCGAAGCCGGGTGTGCTGTTGGTTCTGGCTGCGCCGGGCGTCCCGGTGCGTGACTATACGGAAACGATGCTGGATCGAATGGGGGAGAATACGCGTCAGGCCGTGCTGGCGAATGTCGTCTCAGAGGAAGACAACGTGCGGCAGGTGGTTGCTAAGGTCGCCCTGGGCGAGGCCGACGCCGGGATCGTCTATCTCTCCGATGTGACGCCCGATATCGCGCCGGACGTGCGGTTGATCACTGTTCCCGATGACCTGAACACGATAGCCGATTACCCGATTGCGATTACGGATGATGCGTCCGGCATGGCCCAGTCCTTTGTCGACTTTGTGCTATCCGAAGCTGGGCAGAATATTCTGGCGCGCTGGGGATTTGTGCCCATTCGTCCACAGCTTGCCCGTGTCCGGGCGTGGTTCCCCTGGTGATGCGCCGTTTCGTTCCTGTGCTGCTGGCTTTTTTGGGATTGCTGCTGACCGCGCTGCCGTTGGGTGCGCTGGTCTGGCGGAGTGTCCGCGAACAGGCCTGGAATTATGTGCCGGGTGGTCCGGTGCGTCAGGCGGTGCAGCTCAGCTTCACGACGACAGCCATCAGTCTGCTGCTGATCGTGCTGCTTGGCACGCCGCTCGCCTATATCCTCGCGCGGTGGCATTTTCCGGGGCAGGCGGCTGGTCAATGTCCTCGTCCAGCTTCCGATTGTGCTCCCTCCGGCGGTAGCGGGGCTGGCCCTGCTAATCACCTTTGGACGGCGCGGCCCGTTCGGTCCGGTGCTGCGTGATCTGGATATCCAGATTGTGTTCACCTCTAAGGCCGTCATTCTCGCCCAGATGTTTGTCGCCATGCCGTTTTATGTCCGTTCCGCGCAGACCGGCTTCCGAGGTGTGGATCGCGAGGTCGAGGAGGCGGCGCTGGTCGATGGGGCGAATCCCTGGTGGCGCTTTGTTTATGTCACACTCCCCTTATCCAGCCGGGCGCTGCTGAGCGGGGCGCTGCTCAGTTGGGCGCGGGCCCTCGGTGAATTTGGGGCGACGATCCTCTTCGCGGGCAGTTTGCCGGGCCGCACCCAGACCATGCCCCTCCTCGTCTATAACACCTTCGAACGCAACATCAACGCGGCGATCTGGACGGCGCTCATCCTGGTCGGATTGGCGGCGGCGGCCCAGGTGATCACCATGCTCCTCGCAGGCGACGAGCGCCAGACCTAATTCTCATCCGCCAAATCGGTTGCCCCGCCCTTATCTTTTCTTTTCCATGTGCGCCGCCATCTGCGCATCGAGCCACTCCCCGATATCGCGCAGCACGGTGTCCTGTTCCGGCTCGTTGTGGACCTCGTGAAACAGCCCCTCGTACACCTTGACCATCACATTCCCGTTCGGGCACGCCTCGCGGATGATCTGCGCCGACACGGGCAAGCAAATCGGATCGGAACCGCCGTGCAGCACCAGATAAGGCAGACGCAGCGTGGGCAGCAGACGGGCAGCCCGTTCGCCGGCGTGGACAATTTCCAGAACCAGTCCGACACGCATCTTCTGGTGATAGACGAGCGGATCTTCGATGTAACGCCGCACCACTTCGGGATCGCGGCTCACTCCGGCAGGGACCAGCGGGATCAGTGGTGCATCCGGGGCAAGGCGGCGGGCAAGCCCAATCATCGTCTTGGTGGCGACATTCACCCCCGCCAGGGCGAGTACCGTTCCGCTGGTGATCAGCCCGGCCAGTTGATCCTGGTGTGTCTCGGCAAAGAGCAGGCTGATCAGCGATCCCATGCTGTGCCCGTAGACGAACAGGGGCAAGCCGGGATTCTCGGCGCGGACCTGTTCGTAATAGGTGCTCAGATCGGCCACAAAGTCGCTGAAGTGTTTGACGTGTCCGCGCTTGCCGCCCGACTGTCCATGCCCCCGGTGATCCAGCGCGTAAACGGCATAGCCGCGTTCGACCAGGGCGCGGGCGACGTGATGGTAGCGACCCAGGTGTTCTCCAACTCCATGCACCAGCAGGATCACGGCGCGTGGCGGTGCGTCAGGCAGCCATGCATGGGTAAAGATCGATACGCCGTCCAGTCCTGCAAACGATCCGCTTCGTTCTTGCATAGGGCCTCTTCTCCGTCATCGATGAAATGTTTCTCCCAAATAAGGTATTTTGGTTCGATTATCGCGCCAATGCGGTGGAAGAGGGTAGCCCAACAAGCGGCGATCTGTGCTACAAATAGGGGCATAGGTGGAAAACGAAAGGACAGGCGCATGGCACACTACCGGATATTCATAGCCCTGCTGATCCTGATCACAGTCTTGACAGGATCCGTCGTGGTGCAGGCGCAGGATGGCGGCGACGATACCGCAGCGCAGGAGTTGGAAGCGCTGGCCCTGGAAGTGCATCTGCATAATAAACGAACCGGCGATTTTACCGTGTGGACGGGCGGCGAGATGGGCGATCCGTCGCGCGGCTTCCGGCCCAGTCTGAAGATGGGCAGCAAACTGACGGACTGGGAACTGCCGGGTTTTGACAAGACTCAGAAGTCGTTCAGCGGGACGGACTTTGAACGGCCTACCGTGCTCAACATCTGGGCGGCGTGGTGCTGGCCCTGCATTCAGGAATTCCCCGACGTGGTCACTATCGCGCTTCACCCCGAAGATCACGCCTACGATATGGTTTTCTCGGACACCAACGACGATCCCCAGTTGGCGAAGGATTTTGTGGCCCAACTGCCGGACGGCCTGCACATCCTGCTCGATCCGCAGGGCGACCTGCTGAACCGGATCGGATCGCCGGGCATTCCCACCAGCGTCCTGTTTGATGCCGATGGCACGGTGCTGGCCGTTCATGTCGGCAGTTTTACCCCGGCCCACGAACGCTTTTTTGAGATGGTGGCGGAACACCCCGGCATAGGCAGTTTCGACGCGGCAGACTATCCCGACGTCCAGCCCATCGCTGAACTGCAACCTGTCAGCGCCGCCGATGCCCAGCCCATCACGCCGAGCCGGTGGGTGGAGGGAACTATTGACGACGACACGATCCAGCAGGTCTACAGCTTCGAAGGGCTGAAGGGCGATCTGGTTTCGGTCAGCATGGAAAAGTCCGGGACGGCCCTCGATGAAATCCTGGAACCGTACCTCGTTCTGCTGGACGAAGACGGCAACCGCATCGGGGAGAGCACGGATTATGCCTACGAGGATGTGGCTCGCATCACATCGATCAAACTGCCCGCCGATGGCGTATATTTGATCGTAGCAACACGCTTTTTAGAGGCAGATGGACTGTCGGCGGGACCGTACCGCCTGTCGCTGCAAATTCGGTAGGAGGTTTTGATGATCAAACACATTGCACTGCTGCTGATCACCGTCCTGCTGGCGGGCGCTGTCGTTCCTCATCGTGCCGCCGCGCAGGGTCCACAAGACGACGTTGAGGCGCTGGCGCTGGCTGTTCATTTGCAAAATCTGCGCACCCACAGTTACACCTTCTGGATTGGTGGCAACCTGGGCGATCCGGCGAACCAGCTTCAGGCGATCCCGCCGCTGGGCGAAGTGTTCGACGCCTGGACACTCGATGAACTCAACGACCATCCCGGCGTTTCAGCCAGCGATCTGACTCGCCCGGTGCTGCTCAATTTCTGGGCCTCGTGGTGCCCGCCGTGCCGCCTGGAATTCCCGCGGATGACCGATCTGGCACTTGCCCCGCAGGACCACGCTTTTGATGTTCTGTTCGTCAATACCAACGATTTTCCCGGCGATTCGCTGGCCTTTCTCTCCATGCAGTCTGCCGATATTCACACCGTGCTGGATACGAATGACCGCCTGTGGCAACAGCTAAACGGGCAGTCGCTGCCCACCACCTATTTACTCGACACGGATGGTACGGTGCTGGCGGCGCACGTCGGCATGATGACACCCACACTGGCGGCCTTCTTCGATGCCGTGGCGGCGAACCCCGGCGTCGGGACGTTTGTGGCGGCGGATCATCCGGGCGAACCGCCCGCCGCGGATCTGGCTCCTATTGCCCCCGAAGACGTGATCCCCGCCAGGGTTGGTGAGGAGATGTCTGGCGAGATATCCGACACACATCCCCAGGATGTCTACAGCTTTGAGGGACACGCGGGCGACACCGTGACGATCCAGACGACGAGTTACGGCGATCTGGACACCTATCTGGTCCTGATGACCCCCGACGGCGAGCGGTTAGCCGAAAATGACGACGATGGGCGGGGTACGAACTCGCATATCGAGGCCGACCTGCCCGCCGATGGAATGTACTGGGTCGTCGTGACGCGCTTCCTGGAAGCCGAAGGGTTTGCTGGCGGGCGTTACAAAGTGGAGATCACCAGCAGCGCCAGCGAAGCCCCCACACCTGCACCAGGCAGTGACAACCCATCGGAAAACACCGCAGGCAGTCTGGCCTATGGCGATACGGTGACGGGAACTCTCGACGACAGCCACTATGAAGATCGTCTGGATGTTCGAGGGGCAGCGCGGCGACGTGATCAGCGTCGTGATGGAGACGGACGGCAACAGCGCGGGCGGCCTGGATGGTTATTTGCTGCTGGAAGGGCCAGACGGCACGCGGCTGGCGGAGGTCGATGACGGACCTGCCAGCGTGATGCCCAGCCTCGAGTCGTTCTCGCTGCCCGGCGATGGAACCTATACGCTGGTCGCCACGCGTTTTGGTTTTGCCAACGGCGGCTCAGAAGGCACTTACACGCTGACATTAGAGGGCGGCTCCGGGGTAGGTCCTTCCGCACCAGGACGGGCTGGCGTGCAGTGGTTTACGCCCGACAGCCCGCCGCTGGGCCTGCGCCCCATTCTCTACAATCACCCGGTGCAGGGCGCGTTGGACGATGAGAATCAGGACGACTGGTTTATCTTTCGCGGGCGGGAAGGCGATCAACTGGTGATCCGCATGTCTGCCGAAGCCAGCGACCTGGACAGCTTTTTACTTGTGACCGATTCGGGCGGCTATGAGATCGGGCGTAACGATGATGCATCCGATGGCGCGCCCGATGCAGCCCTGAGCGATTTCGCCCTGCCCGCCGACGGTACGTATTTTGTCCGCGCCACGCGCTACGGTTTCGCCAATGGGCCATCGAGCGGCGCTTACAGCCTGATCATCGAGACGGATGCTGAGGCCCTGCCCTTGAGCGGCGAGGAAGTGGCGGTCCCCCTGTCTTATGGCGTGCCTGCCAGCGGGAGCCTGTCGCCGGATAACATGGGCGATCCCTATACCTTCCAGGGAACGGAGGGGAGCAGTGTGACGATCAGTATACGCGGCGCGGGAGTCGATACGGCGCTCTCTCTGCGGGGGCCGGATGGTGACGAACTGGTGTACCGCTCCGCCTGGATCACCCCCGGTGAAGCGCGGATTCAGAACTTCGTGCTGCCCCAGGATGGCTCCTATACGGTTGATGTGCTGCTCGAAGACCTGAACACGTCCGGCGATTATCAGGTTTTGCTGCTCGGCGCGTCGCTGGCTTCTGTGGAGTCGGCGGTAGCCCCGGAAGCAGGGCTGGACCTGGAAATCGTATTGGCATGGGAAGCGCCTGTTGATCTCGATCTTGCCGTGACTGATCCGGCTGGAAGTGCCGCTGAGCGGGATCGCAGCGCCGACGATTTCTGCGCTCAGGCCGAACCCGCTCCTGCCGAGCGCGTCACCTGGGCAGATGGCGCAGCTCAACCCGGTTTTTATGGAGTCGCGGTGGACTATCAATTCAACTGCGGCGGGTTGCTCGACCCTGTTCCCTTCACC
Organism: uncultured Chloroflexia bacterium; assembly: GCA_963753545.1. GTDB lineage: Bacteria > Chloroflexota > Anaerolineae > Aggregatilineales > Aggregatilineaceae > CAVWCQ01. The sequence goes on along the minus strand of CAVWCQ010000004.1, from coordinate 61,602 downwards.
CTGACGCTGATCCAGAATGGCACGGTGTCACGCGTGGTTCATGGCACGCTTGCAGGGGAGGGGGATCGGTATTCGGCGCTGGTGGACTATACGGGCAATGAGTGAACCGAATTTAACCGAATCCGGGTGACAATTTAACGCGGATTGTTTATAGTTGAAGGAGTGCATGGGCAACTTATCGTGTTAGGAGGGGTGTCAAGGGTTCAATTAATCCGGAAAATTCACTCCAACTGTCACCAATGAGCGGCAAGTTGTGAAAAAAGATATAATATTGAGGTATCAGTCCGACTAAATCTGGGCCGGAGGGAACTGGCCCCGGAAGTGGTCTATGGTCGAAGGGCATGTATTACTGTTGAACGGTGGCACATGGGAGCCGCTCACCGTGCTCAGCGTTCCCCGTGCTATCAACTTGCTGCTGGCGGGCAAGGCGATTGTAGTCGAAGAAACCGGGCGCTTTTTGCGCACGGTGCACGACAAATTCCCGGTTCCGTCTGTGATTGCGCTCAAGCAATATCTGAACGTGCCGCGCCGTCACGCTCACTGGAGCCGCCAGGGCGTGCTCGTCCGCGATGATTACACCTGCATTTACTGCGGGGCCAAAGTGGGCGACACAGTCAAGGGAAGGACGCTGACACGCCGCGATCTGACGGTAGATCATATTCTGCCGATCTCGCGAGGTGGCAAAAACACGTGGTCGAATACGGCTTGCGCGTGTTTTGTCTGCAATCATCGCAAAGGCAACCGCCTGCCAGGAGAAGCGGGGCTGCGGCTGCTTTGGGAACCGAAGACACCGCGCACCAGCTACCTGGTGATCGAGATGGGCAGCGGTCCCGCCACCTGGAAACGCTACATCGAGATCGGGAAATAACCAACCGTCTCGCATAGAAGGGGCGCGCCACCTGACGCACCCTTCGCTCCAATCACATCATGCGGTCTACCGCGCCGTTCGGACTTCTACGAACGAGCCTATGTTGCCTTCACTCTCTTTTCACCTCAATTCGTGCCCCGCAGTATAATGATCTCCGCACAGGCACGTCAGGAGGATGAGGCGATGAAACGGTGGATTCCGATCCTGGTTATAGGGTTAGGTCTGGCGCTGGTTTGGGGCAGACATACGGCGGCTCAGGACGATGGTAAAGCAGCGCGGCGCGGTGCGGCCCTCTATGCCGAATATTGCCAGGCATGTCACGGTCCCCAAGGGGAAGCGATAGGCCAAGGCCCAGCTTTTGCCGCCATCCGCTATGATGCAGAGTCTTCCCCCGATGTGATCGCGGCTGGCCTGGACTCCAATCCCGACGATGGCGCGGCGATGCCAGCTTATGGCGAGTCGCTGTCACCCGAGCAGATCGATGACCTGATCGCCTATTTAGACACCTGGGAGTTTGGGGAAAGTCCAGCCCTGCCGGAGCCGAACATCACGGCCCGCGTCGATCATGTGCCCGACTACTTTGGCGATCCTGGCGCGGGCGCGGTGGTCTATGCCAAGTTCTGCTACGGCTGTCATGGCGCGGAAGGTCAGGGGCGTCCGGAACGTCAATCGCCAGCGATCCAGGATGCCAAAGAACCAATCCAGGTCGTCCACGCCGGAACAGGAAGCCCCTTTATGCCCGCTTTTTCTGCCGAGTTTGGCGGCCCGCTGGATGATACGCAGCTCAAAGACCTTGATGCCTATCTCGCCTCGTGGAAGCTCCACGAGCCAGAGCCGGAACCTTCCGCCAGGGGAATTGATACGCTGGTCGTCATTATGGGTGTACTGGCGGTCGGCGCTGTGGGCTGGGTCTATTTGGCCCGCGAACCGAAAGAGAAGCCGCCCCGCGTACCGAAGTTGTAAGCGTCAAATAAAAATTTACACTATACTTAATTATACTGTTCCTTGTCATAACAAAGGAGAAAGTTTTATGAAAAACCTTTTGGGCGAATTTAAGGAATTCGCCATGCGCGGCAATGTGCTCGATTTGGCAGTCGGTATCATCATTGGCGCGGCGTTTTCAACCGTCGTCAGCTCCCTGGTCAACGATATCCTGATGCCTCCTCTGGGTGCACTGCTGGGTGGTATCAATTTTTCGGACCTGTTCATTAATCTGACAGGTGGGCATTACGACTCGCTCGCCGCAGCGAAAGAAGCAGGGGAAGCGACCATCAATTATGGCCTGTTCATCAATGCGATCATTAACTTCCTGATCGTCGCTTTTGCCATCTTTATGCTGGTTCGCGCGCTCAACCGCTTCCTGATTAAGCCGGAGATTAAACCCGCCGAGCCGACGACGAAAGAATGCCCGTACTGCTTCTCGACTATTGCGATCAAGGCGACTCGCTGCCCGGAATGCACCTCACAGTTGGAGGGCAAATCCGTCGAGCCTGCTGTCCAATAGGGGTTTGGGATTTGATCGGGGGCGTGGAATGATCCGCGCCCTTTTTTATTGAACTTGGGTCCGGACGCGATTATTTGGTACAATAGCTATTGATGTATTTGTGACCATGAAGCAGGAGATGGGCGGACTATGACCGAAACACAATGGGAAAAGACAACCGCCGCCGCACCGCAGGCATCACTGCTGGCGCGTTTGGGGCGTTGGAAGTTTATCATTGTCGGCGTGGCGATCCTGGCTGTCGCCGGGTATCTGCTGGTGACCGGCACAGGCGTCGGCGCGCGTTATTATGTCACGGTAGACAGTCTGGTCAATGACCCGGACATGCTCAACAAGACGGTGCGTGTAGCGGGCGCAGTCGCTGGCGATCCGACCTATAACCCCGATACGCAGGAACTCCGCTTCTATGTCGCGAATATTCCGAACGACAACGACACGATCAAAAAGCAGGGTGGGCTTGCCGCTGTGCTGCATCAGGCCGTCGAAGACCCGAACGCGACCCGCATGCTGGTGATCGCTAAGGGCAAGGAAATCCCCGATCTGCTGCAAAATGAAGCCCAGGCGATTATGTCTGGCAAGCTAAAAGAAGTAGATGGGCAGTATGTCTTTTACGCGGACGAAATTACGTTAAAGTGCCCGACCCGCTACGCCGATCAGGTCCCGCAGCAGGTGAGCGAGTAGAACGCCCCAGTTTATTCGAGTGAAACAATCGATCCCCGCTGAATAAGCGGGGATTTTTATTGACTCAGCACCTCTAAAAATCCCCTGGGGTGATGCCATAGCCGCGATCCATTAGCTCTTGCACGGCTTTAGCTTTGCGCAGCATTAATTGCTGACCGCTTTCCACCAGAGATTCTAGTTCTGCGTGCTCCCTGTCTGTGATTGTCCCGCGTGAATTTTTGTCCATTAACTCTGATAGACGCTGCTGTTGTTCGAGCGGCATCTGTTCACGGGCCATCATAGACAGCGTCTCGTCGTCGATTTCATTCATGGCGCACCTCGCGATACTTAGCTCACCACGAGCCGATACCCCGTCTGCTCCTCGACTATGCCGCTGACCCGCTCGATCTCCTCTGGATCTGGCAGGCTGGGCCAGCGTCACGGCGAGTTCGGCCCGATCCACGTGGATGCCCGGCCCCTTGCGAATCTGCCAGCCCGCCTCGCGCATGACCTGTCCCGCCACTTGCAGGATCATCTGCTGGTTGGGATTGGAGTGAATGGCCAGGGCGTAACCTGTGTGCGCGCTCAATTCCTGGATCGTGTCCGTGTGGCGCTCCCCGACCTGCGGCGAAATGAACGACAGCACGATCTGCCCCTGCTTGAGACTCGTTTTGTACAGCCCGACTGGTTCCAGTGCGCGCCGGATGACCTCGTAAGCCGCGTTGATCTCCATCTGATCGGCAGTGGGCAGCGGGGAAACGGAAGTCGGTCCGCCAGCGGACTCGCCCCGCTTGTTGTTAACCACCAGCCGGAAGGCGGTCAGGTCCAGATAATCGGCGGTCACATCGGCATAGTCGCCGGGAGTATCCGTTTCGATGTGGACTTCGCGGCGATCCAGATGGAAGGACGGCCCCTTGACGATGCGGGTGGCCGGCGGCAGCACCTCGAAGATCGCCGCGCCGAGCGCCTGCTGGTTGACCTGCGGATTAACGACCACATCCCAGCCCGTGCTGTCGGCGGCCTGCTGGATGATATCAGCGTAGCGGATAGAAGCGCGATCCGGGAAATCGAAGGTCAGCGTCAGGCGGGCGCGGGCTGTTTCCAATCCGACTTTGCGCAGCCGCGCTTCGGGTGGGAACAGGGCGAATACTGTCTGCCGGGCCTGATTCATTTCGAGCGGCCCTTCAGCCGAGGCGCGCTTGGGCAGCAAGCCGCCTGCTTCCAGAGTTGCGCCATCCTGGGCCAACGCCAGCACCACCGCCAAGCAGGGCGATCTCGCGGCTGACGCCATTGGGCAGGGTAGGCGGCAGCAGATCGGCGGGATTGACCGGATCGCCGCGCTGCACGATCTCCTGGCGGCGGAACAGCGGCAGCAGATTATCCTGCACCAGTTTCGCGGCCTGAACGGTGAAGCTCAAACTCGGTTTGCCGTTCTCGTCGGGCGGGAATGACGACCAGGGCGCGATAGGCCACAGCAGCGCATCGCCCGAATAGTGCCGCCCCTTCGCGTTATGAACGATGGCCTCGAAGGAGTCGATGGCGGCGTTCTGAACGATGCCCACGCGCGGGCGGTTGTTCGTGTCGCGCAGGACGACCAGCTTGCCGACGATATCGGGATTGGCCATCATGATCAGCCGCGCCCGTTCGCTGTGACTCACCTGATCCGGCGTTCGCACGCGGAACGAGGTCTGGCTGCGCCAATCCGCCGCGAAGAAAATATCGTCGGTCCCCAGGGCGCTGATCACGTCTTTGGCGCGGGCCGGATCACCCCACCACATGCGGGCGAGTTCCGCCGCGCTGTAAAAATTCCCGGCTTCGCCCTTGAGCGCGTTCCACAGTTCCTCGGAATTAAAGGGGCGGGTCTGCGCGCCGCTCTTGATCGTGCCGCCCAGTGCCCAGGGGCGGCGGCTGAAATTAAACTCGATAGTTTGCCCGATGCGCGGTGTCTGGACGTGTTTTTCCCGCTGGCGTAAATTCGTGGCGAGACTGTGCCGCGCTCCCGGATCGCCATGCACGAGCATGATTTCCGGCGCGCCGAGTCGTTCCGCGATGCTGACCAGTTCGCCTTCGTCGGCATGGGCGGAGAGCGAATAGGACCCCAGCGCGCAGCGCAGCGAGACGGTTTCATCATCCAGCCGCAGGGCGATCTCTTCCCCGGCCTGATGATCGCGCAGAATCCGCTGCAAAAATCGCCCCGGCGCTTCCTCATCCTGATACCCGGTGAGCAGGATCGCGTTGCGCGGATCGCCCGCCATGTGCCTGGCGTAGGTCACGGACGCGCCGCCTGTCAGCATGCCGCTGCTGGCGACGATCACTGCCGGATCGCCGCCGCGCAGCACCTCGTCCCGCTGGATGGCGTTATCGATCGCCTTAATTTTATTGCGGAAAAACAGGTGATCATCTCCGGCGGCGCGCACGGTGTTGGCGGGCAGCCAATCGGCAAAGGACGAATAGGCGCGGCACACGGCGCGGACCATGCCATCGGCATAAACGGGCACATCCAACTGATCGCGGTAGGCCAGCAAAATCTGCAAAATTTCCTGGGCGCGGCCCAAGGCGAAGGCGGGAATCAGCGCTTTGCCGCCGTTCTCCGCGATCTGGCGCAGCGTCTCGATCAGCCGCCGTTCCTCCGCGAGACGGTTGGCATGCAGTTTGCCGCCGTAAGTGCTTTCCAATACCAGCGCATCGGCCTTGATGTTGGGAACCGCCGCGCTGCCTACCGCCCGCTGATCGGTCAGCGAGAGGTCGCCGGACATGACCAGCGTGCCCTCGTCGCTCTCCAGGACGAGCATCGCGGCCCCGGCGATATGCCCGGCGGGCACATACGTCACCTGCAAGCTGTCGCCCAGGCGCAGCGGCTTACGAAACTCGATGGGTTGGAAGGCGTTCATCAGGCGTTCAGCCGCAATCTCGTCAAAGAGCGGCAGTTCGCCTTCTTCGTCCTGGCGGGAATGCATGATCCGCTGCGCGTCGGCCTGCAAAATCCGGACCAGATCGACCGTTGGGCGAGTGGCGATGACGGGCACATGCGGGTAGCGCTCCACGACGAGCGGCAGCGCCCCGGTGTGATCGGTGTGGGCGTGGGTGACGAGAATAAAATCCGGCCCGCCTGACTCGCTGATCGGGCGCAGATCGGGCAGTTGGTCGTTTTGAATGCCTCGGCTGGTGCGCGGCGAAATGCGGATTCCGGCATCCACCAGCAGCAGTTTGCCGCCGATTTCGATCAGCGTGCTGCTGGCTCCTACCTCGTCCGCGCCGCCTAAGAAGGTTAACCGCATGAAATATCCTCCAGCCTGGTGAATAAGAAGGGATTTCGAAGAGGGCGAATTTACAACAACTGGCCCGGAAAATCACCTAAAGAGCGTCTAATAGGGTGGAATCGTGCATTAAATGATAACAAGCAGGGCTGTTGTGATCATGAACGTCGCTGTCGCCAGCCGAGAAAAATGAGAAGTTGATCACTTTCTTCCCGTGGCGACCCTGCTACCCCCCCTAAAACGGCACGACTACTAACGGTTTCCTAACCTGACCCTACCGCTACAAAAACGAGGCGCAGTTTCGCTGCGCGTTCGTAAGCACCACTTTTATGATAGTACAGATTCGTCCCAGAAATACTCCCTTAAAGTTGAACCTTAAGTACTATTTTTGAGATGACCGTCTCTAAAATTCATGGCGCTGTTTGATTACGCCGTAACCGACGATCTTCAGGGCCTTCGCGGAGTGTGAATTCAGCCCCAGGAACCACCGTTTCATACTTGAAATCCGGAGCATAATACAATAAATCCATCGCCACTGTTGCTGTTTCCCCTGGCGCAAGGACGATAGTCGCAGAGGCCGAAACTGCACGGCGAGATACTCTTCATCAATGAAATTACCATCCTTCAGAATGGCTTTTCGCTGCGCTGCATCTCCGATCACGATGTGGGGTCTGTAGAAAGGCGGCGGATCAAGAGGAAGGGCCTTTTTGCGCCCTCCCTCTGACGTTGGCAGCAGCGTTAATTCGGCTTCGATCCATGCGCCTTTGCATGGCTCACTACTCGTCTTTTAACTGGGGATAGTCTTTCAGCACGGCGTCGATCTGCTTCTGGACATCGACTACATTTTTCAGAGCGGAGAACAGCCCGGCTTTTTTGGAGGCTGGCCCAGCCTGAATATCTTCCAGGGTGTGCTGCGCCTGGGCGTGGGCCTGTCGTAATGCTGCCAGTTTTTCCCGCGCGGCTTGCAGTTCCTCTGGCGAAACTGGCGGGATTTCAGGCTCTGGTGGGGTAGGGAGAGCGCTTTGTGGGTCCTGCTTTGGCTCCTTCTGTTTTTTGGCCTTACCCTTCTCCTGATCCGAGGGCTGCGGCTCGGCTTTCTTTTCCTTGCGGGCATAAAACATTTCGTGCCGCATATTGTCGGAGACGCGCCCGCGCACGAGATAGAAAAAGACTCCGCCGGGTGTGCGCCGCCGCTCGCCATCCGCGGTCATCATGCCGCCCGCTGCTTCAATTGCCATTGTTTCTTCTAAAATCGACCGCACAAATTCCACGCCGCCCAGCCGCACCACGCGCTCGATGCGGGATTGGGCAGTCGGATCTTCGCCCAACTGCTCGATGATTTGTTTGGTCATGGCGTGCGTCTCATTATTGGCGCGCGTGGGACGTCCCGGTTCAGCCCAGGTGACAGCCAGCCGGTAGCCATCCATATCTGTACCATTGAGCTGGCGAATAGCTTCGGCAGCGGGGGCCTCAGGCATCATCACCAGGGCAGCATCCATCACCTGATCGGGCCGAAAATGGGCGGGTTCCACCATCTCGACGGGACCCAATGCTTCAAATGGGGCGCAGAACTGTTTTTCGTCCACGCCCGGCGGCAGATTACTTACATAGAGTGCCTTCGTCATAACGACCACCCCTCACGTGTGCAGCGCTTCTCTCCTGATGATAGCCATCTGCGCCAGATCTGCAAATCCCATCTTCTTTTCGTTAGATTATTGTTATGTTTAACGTGTTAAAATAGGCTATAATGTTCGCTCCGTTGGCAGGGAGCGAGATACTTCATGTAAACTCTCTCTTGTGTGAATTTCAGAGCAACCAATCTAGGTGGAGATTCAGGCCTTGATAGCAGAACTCGGAATCATTACAACCAGTTTAGCTTTTGCCGCCGCCGTTTATGCTCTTGTCGCCGCGCTGTTTGGCGCGCGCACCCGCCGGGATCGGTGGGTAGTCAGTGCCCGCAATGCCGCCTTGAGCACATTCCCGCTGCTGACGACGGCCTGTGTAGGGATGCTTTATGCCCTTCACACCCACGATTACAGCATCCGCTATGTGTCGGAGACGACCGACAATGCGACGCCCACTTTTTACCTCTATACGGCGCTGTGGGGTGGTCAGGCGGGATCGCTGCTCTTCTGGTCGTGGCTGATGAGCGCCTTTACCTTTGCCGCTCTGTTGATGAGCTGGCGAAGCGAGCGCCGCCTGATGCCCTTTGTTATTGTCGGAACCATGGCGACTCTCGGCTTCTTCCTGTCCCTCAATGTATTTTTTGAAAACCCCTTTGTGCGTTTCTGGGAAGTACCCGGCTCGCGCTTTTTAAAGGAAGCGCTCTTCGCGCCGAGCGGCGGCACAGCCTATACCCTGGCGGACGGCAACGGCCTGAACCCGCTGCTGCGGCACTTTGGCATGGCGATTCACCCGCCGCTGCTGTACCTGGGCTATGTTGGCTTCACCATTCCCTTCGCCTTCGCGTTCGCGGCGCTGGCAACCGGGCAGCTTGGCTCCGGCTGGATCCGCGCGACGCGCGCCTGGGCGCTGCTGGCCTGGATGTTCCTGAGCATGGGGCTGCTGCTGGGTGGCCGCTGGGCCTACGATGTGCTCGGTTGGGGCGGTTACTGGGGTTGGGACCCGGTTGAAAACGCGGCGCTGCTGCCCTGGCTGACCGGGACCGCCTTCCTGCACAGCGCTGTCGTGCAGGAAAAACGCGGCATGCTCAAGTTCTGGAATATGCTGCTGATTATCATGACCTTTATTCTGGTCGTGCTCGGCACATTTGCCACGCGCAGCGGAGTGATCAGCAGCGTACACGCCTTCGCCCAGTCGCAAGTAGGCCGCCCGATGTTCGCTTTCCTCGGCATCACGATGCTGACCAGTCTTGCTCTATTGGGCTGGCGGCAGGGGCGGGGCGATCTGCGCGGCGCGGATCAACTGGACTCGTTCTTCAGCCGCGAAAGTTTCTTTTTACTCAACAACTGGATGTTCCTGGGGCTGACGGTGGTTGTGCTGTGGGGCACCTGGGCCGAAGCGATCACGACGATCATGAAAGATCTCGGCCTGCGCAGCACGGTGATCAACCTGGGCCGCGACTATTACCCGCCTGTGGTGCGCCCCTTCCTGCTCGGTATCTTTATCCTGATGGGCATCGCGCCGCTGGCGGCATGGCGGCGGGCAACGGCGGAACGGCTGGGCCGCGCCCTGTTTATTCCGTCAATCCTGGCTGTCGCGCTGATGGCGATCCTGGCCCTGACGGGCATGGACAATATCTGGGCGCTGCTCGGTTATGGGTTGATCATTTTTGCCGGAACCGCGACTCTGACGGAAATCTGGAAGGGTGTGGCGGCGCGGCATGGTCGCGGTGAAGGGTACTGGACGGCCTTCTCGTCGCTGGTAGCGCGGGATCGCCACCGTTATGGCGGCTATTTTATCCACCTCGGTATGGTCGTGCTCGGCCTGGGTGTCATCGGCAGCTCTGGCTTCCAGCAGACGACCCAGCAGCCGATCACCGATGCCAACCGGCGCATTGAGCTTGGCCCCTATACCATCGTCCATAACAAGCTGTTCGATGCACAGGCCTCTGATGGGCGAACAATGGTGATCGCGGAAGCAGATGTTTTCCGGGGCGATAAGAAGGTGGCGCAAATCCGGCCCCGGCGCGATATTTTCTACGAACTCGATGCAACTGGCCGGCCTGTGATCGATCCGGGAACTGGACAGCAGATTGTCACGACCAATATGAGTATTGCCGGGACGTACAGCACCCTGGAAGGCGACCTCTATACGATCATCTATCTCAAGCAGGGGTCGCTGATTTATTCCGTGTACTGGAACCCGTTGATCAATTTTGTCTGGATCGGTGGGCTGATGCTGGTGCTGTCTACGCTGGTTGCCCTGTGGCCAGCGCGCAAGCCCGCGCCAGTAGCTCAGACGGCTCCGGCTCCCGGTGGTATCGGTAAGGCGCAGGCAGGAGGAGACTAAATGAAGCGAAAAACGCTGTGGGGGGCGCTGTACCTTACGATCATTATCGGCGCGGCGTGGCTGGTGCTCGACGTGAGATCAGCCTACGCGCAGGGCGGGGGGGCCTTAACCTTCCCGCCGGAGTGACCGAGGAGCAGGTGAATGCGATTGCTCACCAGCTCACCTGCGATGGCTGTCAGGGCGCGCGGCTGGACGAATGCAGCAGCGATATCTGCGTGCAGCAGCGCCAGGATATCGCGGATCGGCTGGGGCGCGGCCAGAGTAATCTGGATATTATTGATGCTTATGTCGTCCGCTATGGTTGGGACGTCGTCGTTGATGCGAAGATTGGGCCAGACGGCTACCGCGAAGGGGTCACGCTGGATGATGTCAACCGTGTCGCCCGCCAGATGTACTGCGACGTCTGCGAAGGCATCCCGCTTGACCAGTGCGAGAGCATTACCTGTGAGGACTGGCGGAAGGAGATCGGGCGGTTGTTGGGCGTGGGCTACACGGACGGCCAGATCATTGACCGCTTTACCGAACGGTATGGAGGCGATGTCGCTGCCATTCCCCGCAACAAATCGGATCGCCAACTGACGTTTGCCGTCCCCGCGATCATCGTCGCACTGATCGGCGTGATCGGCGGCTATCAGGTGATCCGGCTGCGGCGGCGCGGGCATCAGGCCGGGCAGGTTGTGCAGCGCACAGCTTTACCGCGCAGTGAGCGGCCCGTCCCCGACGATATCGATCCACAACTCATTGAACGTCTGTCGGATGAATCGAAAGAGGTATTTATGAGCGACGAGAGGATTGTGCAACAAGAACCGGACGTGCCGGAATGGCTGGAAGGCGCGGCGCAGGATCAACCTGCTGGCCCGGTCAAACAGCGGATTTCCACCTTTGGCGTGGTGGCAATCGTGCTGGCGGTTGGCCTGTTGATCATCATTGGCTATGCGCTCGCCAAGCGTAGTAAGGGTTCGATTGTGGGCAAAGCCGCCCCGAAGTTTACCGTCACGACCTATGATACCGACCAGATTGGACCGTACAGCAACAGCACGATCAAACTATCCAGCCTCAAAGGTAAGGTCGTGGTTCTCAACATCTGGGCCAGCTACTGCGCGCCGTGCAAGGAAGAAGCGCCAATGCTGGAACGGGTGTGGCGCGATCTACAGGATAACGATGTGGTTTTCATTGGCGTGGCAAACAACGATGTCGAAGGAAACTCACTCGCTTACCTGGATGAATATGATATCACCTACCCCAATGCACCGGATGAGGGTGGGAAAATCTATGATAACTACGGCGCTACGGGCATTCCTGAGACGTTCATCATTGATTCTGATGGCAAAGTGATCAAGCATTTTATTTCCGGGATGAGCGAACGGGATCTGCGCAGCGCTATTGATAAGGCGCTTAACGGATAGGCTTTTTTCTTTTGCAGCAATAAAGAAGGGGTTATGACACCCACATCGTTTGTTTTGATCTTACTCGCGACGGGGGCGGTTGCGTTTTTTGCCCTGTTTCCTCTCATCAGCGGGGGAACGACTCAGTCAACAGCGCAGCGGGCCGGGGCCGGTGGGGGAACACCTCGGCAGAACCAACTGTATGAAGCCCTATGGACCGAAAAGCTGCGCCTGCTGCGCGCGCTGCGTGACCTGGACTTTGACTATGATATGGGCAAACTGCCCGATACCGTTTATGCCACGCAGCGCATTGGCCTGATCCGCACGGCAGCCGCCGTTACCCAGCGCATGGATGATCTGGAAGCCGAGATGCGCTCGCGTGATGTCCGGCTGGAGGAATCCATTGCCTCGCTGCGCCATGCCCGGCACTGAGAATTGCGCTGTAGGGGCGGGTTAACCAACCCGCCCTTTTGAGAAACCGTTTTTTTGTCTGTCACACCAGGATTGATCTTATGTCTAAAACCCGTTTGTTGTGGCTTGTTCCCCTGGTACTCCTCCTGAGCGCCTGCGGGCTGAATCTCGCCGGGGAACCGGATATCAAATCTGAAAACGAAATGGACCTGGATTCGATGCGGCAGAGCGCTGCTCAGACAACCCCTGTCGATTCCAGCCAGCCGAATTACGACCTGGGCATGCAAGTTTACCTGGCCCAGTGCGCGACCTGTCACGGCGCGCAGGATGGGACAGGGCCGGGCCTGGGCACGATCCAGGATAACGCTGCGACCCGCGTCGAGGGCCAGTCTGCCGACGCGTATATGCACGAGTCCATCGTCAATCCGAGCGCGTATATCGTGCCCGGCTATGACGACGTGATGCCCAAGAATTTTGGCGATACCCTGTCTAATGTCGAGATGGACAGCGTTGTGCTGTTCATGCAGCAGTTCACTCCACCAGGGCAGCAGCCGAGACCCACGGCTGCACCTCAGGCAACGGCGACTACAGAGGAAGCTGTTGCTGCCGCTCCTGTCGAGGGTACGCCTGCTCAAGCTGCAACTCCGGCTGCGAGTGTCGTGCCTGATCTGCCGACCATTGATCTGACGCCTGCGCCAACGCCCAGCGGCGATATCTTCACCGTGCGCGGCTCCGTCATCCAGGGGACCAGCGGCGGCCCAGCGATCCCGCCGGGACTCGCCTTGCAGCTCTATATCATCGACCAGCGCCAGCAGGACGCTTCCGCACTGGTCGGGACGTATGATGCGACGACAGACGACAGCGGCCAGTTTGCCTTTGAGAATGTAGCGCGCAACGTGCATTATGAATACATCATCCAGGCCGATTACGGCGGGGTGGTGCAGGGCGCGCACATTCCCGGCATCACTGGAACGGAATCTGAAGTAAACACCGACGTCACGATCTATGAAACGACTACTGATGCGTCATCGGTCATGATCATGTGGGCGCAGACGCTCTTTAATTACGCTCCGATTGACGAATTTGGCCTGGAAGTGCGGCTGGATGTGGTCGTGATGAACACGGGCGACAAGATCGTGATCAGTGATGAGATCGGGCAGAACGGCTGGCCCATCACCGCCAAGATCGAACTGCCCGCCGAGACCTTTGGCATCCAACCCCTGCAATCGGCCAGCAGCCAGCGTTACGAGACAGAACTCGTCAATTCGATCCCGGTGGTTAAGGATACGTGGCCGATCCGCCCCAAACAGGAGCACGATATCACGATCCTTTATTATCTGCCCTACAGCAGCGACGCGGTGATCGACACGGCCTTCAATTACCCGGTAATCGGCGGCGCGGTTCTGCTGCCCAATGACCGGAGCGTGAAATTCGAGAGCGACCAGTTCACCACCGAGGGCGAGTTCCGCTACCGCGCCGAAGAAGGCGGATTGAGCGTGGTGGCCCTGGAATTGGGCGAGAAAATTTCCCCCAAAACAGACGCCTCGCTGGTTAAGGAATACGATCTGATCAACCCGCTGGAAGCCAACGAGCGGATGCTCTTCACGCTTTCTGGCAAACCGAGCGGTGTGCAAGGCAGCGGCGGCGAGTTCTGCGATTAAAAAGGCGCTCCCCTTTGTCTTGGGCGGTGTTGGCTTCCTGGCGATTATGCTGGGCGGCTTCCTGTGGCTGCGGCAGCGAAAACCAGCAGTCGCAGCGGCAAGCGACGCCGCGCGCCCCGGTCACGCTCTTTGAGGATGTGCCGAACACCCGCACCGCCTTGATGCAGGCGATTGCTGATCTGGACGACGCGTATGAAACGGGACAGGTGGAAGAAGCCGTTTACCAGGAGCGCCGCGAAGAGTTGAAAGAACGCCTCATGCCGCTGTTGGACGAGGATCGTGATGCCTCCGACGATTGAAGTACGCGGCCTGACCAAAGTCTTTGGCGTGAACCCCGTGCTGCGCGGCCTGGATCTGGACGTGGAGCGCGGGGAGTTCCTGACGCTGTTGGGGCCAAACGGTTCCGGCAAAAGCACGCTGCTGCGCATCCTGGCGGCGCTGTCCCACCCGACAGGCGGCACGGTGCGCATCGGCGGCTGGACCCTGCCCGGCGAAGCGTCCCGCGTGCGGGCGCAGTTGGGCGTGGTCAGTCACCTGCCGCTGCTCTATGACACGCTGACCGCCGAGGAAAATCTCATCTTCTTCGCGCGACTCTACGATATGTCTGCCGAGGAGCGCCGCGAACGTGTCGAAACCGTGCTGCGCCGCGTCGGATTGTGGCGGCGGTCGCGTGATGTCGTCCGCACCTTCAGCCGGGGCATGCAGCAGCGGCTGGCGATTGCGCGGGCCATCCTGCACGATCCGGCGGTGCTGCTGCTGGACGAGCCGTATACGGGGCTGGACCAGGACGCGGCGGCGCTGCTCGATGATCTGCTGCGCGAAGTGGCGGTAGGCGGGCGTACTGTCGTCATGACCACCCACGATCTGCGGCGCGGGCATGCCCTGGCGGATCGGATCGCCATCCTCAGCCGGGGAAAAATCGCCTTTGACGCGCCGTGCAGCACCATCGATCCCGACAGCCTGCCCGCGCTCTACTCCGATACAACGGGAGCGGCGACGGCGCGATGAACGAACGAGTGAGCGAAGTTCAAGTAGCCGCTTCTGAATCCGTGAACCGGGTTAAACCGTCTCGCCGGGCCATGACTCCCTACTGGCGGGCGGTGAGCGCGATTGCCTGGAAAGATCTGCGCGCCGAAATCCGGGGCCGCGAACTGATCAATTCCATGCTGCTTTTTACGCTGATGACTGTGTTTGTCTTCAGCCTTGCTTTGGAACTGGACTCAGAGGCGCGGCACAGCGTGGTATCCGGCGTGCTGTGGGTGACTATTGTTTTCGCGGGATTGCTGGGGCTGGGCCGCAGTCTCGCCTCGGAGAAAGACCGGGGCAGCCTGGATGCCCTGCTGCTGGCTCCTATCGACCGCAGCGCGCTGTTTTTCGGCAAGATGATCGGCAACCTGCTCTTTGTGCTGGTGATTGCCGCCGTGCTGCTGGTGCTGCTGACCGTGCTGTTTAATATCACCCTGATGCGGCCCCTGCTGCTGCTGATCATCCTGCTGGGATCAATCGGCTATACGACGGCGGGCACGTTACTGTCGAGCATGAGCGTCCACGCCCGTGCGCGCGAGGCACTGCTGCCGATCCTGCTCATGCCGGTTGTCATTCCGATCCTGATGAACGCGGTGCGAGGCAGCACTGCTGTCTTAAACGGTCTGCCGTCCGACGATTGGCTGCCCTCGATCTGGCTGCTGCTGGCCGGGGATGTGGTCTATCTGCTGGCGGCTTATTTGCTGTTCGGCTTTGTCGTAGAGGAGTAACACCGATGTCTTACTCAGAAAGTCGCACGCGGCTGCTGCGCGGTCTGACCCTCGCGGCGCTGCTTCTGCTGGCCGTGTCACTGCTGCTGGACTTTTTCTATGTCGGCCCGGAGATAGCCCAGGGTGAAGCGCAGCGCATCTTTTACCCCCATCTCGGCTCATTCATGGGATGCTTTATCGCCTTTGGTGCGGCAGTTTTTGCGGGCGGAGCCTATCTGCGCACCCGCAATCCCAAATGGGACACGCTGAGCCTCGCCGGGGTGGAAATCGGCCTCGGCATGTCCGCCGATCACGATCATCACGGGCATGACCTGGGCGCGCCCGATCTGGGAAACGTGGTGGACGTGGGACCCGCGCCTGACCAGTGTCACGATCATGTGGCTGACCTATGCCGCTTACCTGATGCTGCGTTCTGGCATCGAAGACCCGGAACGGCGGCGGCGATTCGCGGCGGTCTACAGCATCGTCGCCTTTGTCGCTGTGATGTTCACCATCATCGTGATCCGCATCCGGCCCGATACGATTCACCCGGTGGTAGTCGGCCCCAGCGAATCCAATCCTACAGGCGGTTTTGACGTAACGTCGCGCATCCGCAACACGTTGTTCTTCAGCCTGTTCACCTTCAGCATCATCACCTGGGTGCTGATCTGGCACCGCATCCGGCTGGAAAACCGGGCCGATGTCCTGGCGCGCCGCAAGATGAATCTGATGGGCGAAATGGGAGCGGCGGCCCTGGTACTGGTCTTTGGCCTGTCGTTCCTGGCCCCGCACAGCGTCCACAGCGCGCCCCGCCTGCAAGACACTGCCAATGCCCCAACGATCACGACCATGACGCCCCATGCCGGGGATACACTGGCTATCAACGCGCCGCTGCGCTTCTATTTCAGCGAACCGATGGATGAAGACTCGGTGCAGGCGGCTTTCCATGCCAGCCCAGCGGTGAGGGGCCGCTTCTCCTGGACGGAAGACGGGAAAATTATGACCTTCCGCCCCAGCGAGCACTATAAGCGCCAGTCGGATTACACCTTCAGCCTGGATACAACCGCGACATCAGCAGCGGGTGTGCCGCTGGCTGAACCGTTCACGCGGGACTTCAGCACGGGCATGTTCGCCACCAATCCCGGTTATATGGCGATGGGCTACGTTGTCGCGCTGGGATTCCTCGCCGCCATGACTTTCTGGCTGTGGATGCGCTACCAGAATCTCAACGCCGAGGAGCGCCGTCTCGCTGCGGTTGAAGCGGAAGAAAATCAGGATCGGGTCAGTGCGGCGGTTGGCGCAACCGAAGATCAGGCTATGCCGGAGAAAGCGACGCCGGGGCAGTCCGGTATGGAAGGCCCGATGTCGGCGCGTTCGCGCACGATGCCAGACGGGAAGTAGTTTACCGATACATCTATGGGGTGGGTGTGTTAACCCGCCCCAGAACTCCGTTCCCCATTGGATAAATTAACAACCTATCCGTAAATCATTGGGCGCGGCGGCTTAGCGGCTTCGCCGCACGCAAAGCAGCGCCCCTACAAAAACGAATTTACGGATAGATACTATGCTTGTAGGTGCGCTGCCTGCAATTTTCATCAACTTTTTCTTCAAATTCGTACTTAAGGTTCAACTTTAAAGGAGTATTTTAGGGACCGGATCGGGTGTATGCTGAATAGTGAGCCAGCTCCATTCCCTGTTCCAGCCGCTCCAAACGTCTCCATGAAATGGGGGGGCAACAAAGTAGGCTGACGGTTAGGGAACGGTTTGGTGCGGTATCCAAAAATAATAAATTGGCGGATCGCCACGAGACGAAGTGATCAACTATTTTTCGTACCCTTCTAACCTTCCTTGCAAACTAACGTTAGTTGATCTACACTGTAACTAACGTTAGTTGAATCACTGGTTTTGCTATGTTCAATGCCGACAAAATAAGCAGCGACCTGATCGAACAGATCAGCCACCATCTCAGCCGCCTGATGCGTCACCTGCTGGGTGAGTTCGCTCAGGTTCCACTGCCCGATCAGATTCGCCAGGACTCTGCGCCGCTCCTCGAACAAGTCCGCCTGCTGGTCCGCGTCGCCAACGGGGATATCCCCGGTGATCTGGCGGATGAGGATTGTCTGGCGGATGTTGAGGAGGCCATCGACTCGATCTGCCAGGCGTTGTTTGCCGCGCCCGGCAGCCCGCGCCGCTACACGATCCCCAATTCGTTTTGGGATACAGACCTGGGGCAGGTGATCCGCCAGTGCCAGATGTGGCAGCGCGGCGACGATCTGATCACCTTTACCGAGGCGGCGGAAATCATGTGGCCGGATCAGGACGTGCAGGCGGCCCGGATGCGGATCAAGCGGATGGTCGAGCGCGGCGAATTGACGGGCTACACCGATCCACGTGCCAGCAATCCACAGCACGCGGCGCGGGTCAGCCGTCTGGAAGTCGAGGAATATAGCGAAACGCGGTGATTGCAGGGAGGGGAATCTCTGTGAATCATCCATCGTCCATGCGCACCTTTTTTACCATCTGGCCCACTCAGGTTCTCTCGTGGCTGGGCAGCGAACTCGTCCAGTTCGCGTTAATCTGGTGGCTGACTAAAACGACAGGATCGGCAACCGTCCTGGCCCTGTCCACCACAATGGTTGTTCTACCCCGTATTTTTATCGGCCCCTTTGCTGGCCCCCTGGTGGATCGGCTGAACCGCCGCTGGATGATGATCAGCGCTGATGTCTCGATTGCCCTGGCAACGGTGGTCCTGGCCGTTTTATACGCGGCTGGCGGGGTCCAGATCGGCTATATCTACGCCCTGATGTTCATCCGGGCGACAGGCGGCGTGTTCCATCTACCCGCGATGATGGCCTCCGTTACGGCGATGATTCCCGAAAAACACCTGGATCGGATCGCCGGGATGAACTCGGCGTTGGGCGGGCTGGTGATGATCATCGCCCCGCCGCTGGGCGCGCTGCTGCTTGACGTGCTGCCCATGCAGGGCATCCTCGCCATTGATGTCACGACGGCGGCGCTGGCAGTGGGTACGCTGCTCTTTGTCCGCATTCCGCAGCCCGCGCATACGGACGCCGCGCAGGATACGCTCGTTAAGACGGTGCTGGTCGATTTGCAGGAGGGTTTGCGCTACGTCTGGAACTGGCGCGGCCTGCGCGCGCTGTTCGCCATTCTGATCATCATGAATTTGCTGCAATGGCCCGTTGGCGCGCTGGGACCGATCCTGGTGACGGAGCATTTCGGCGGGCATGCCTTTGAACTGGCCTGGTTCCAGTCAGCAATGGGGATTGGCGGGATCATCGGGGGAATCGTTCTGGTCGCCTGGGGAGGCTTCAGGCGGCGGATCGTCACCGTCACGGTCACCGCGATTCTGCTCGGCGCGACGAATGTATGGATGGGCCTCACGCCGTCGTCCCTGTTCGGAGTGGCGATTGGCGGGGCGTTCGTCGGCGGGGGGATGTCTGCCATTGCCAACGCCAGTTCAATAGCGCTGTTCCAGGCAATCATCCCGCCGGATAAACAGGGGCGCGTCCTGGCGATTATGTGGAGCGTGATCTCCTGGGCCATTCCCATTGGATTGCTGACCGCCGGGCCGATTGCCGATGCCATCAATCCGCAGGTCTGGTATGTTTTCGCCGGGGCGGGCATGATCCTGATGTGCGGCGTTGTCTTCCTGACCCCTTGCGTGATGCACCTGGAAGATAAGGAGCAGCCCCGCGAATCACCTGCCGAGGTGCTGGTTGGCGTGGAACAGCCCGCCTGATCATGCCCTTTTTGGTAGGGGCGCTGCTTGCGTGGAGCGCAAGCCCGAGTGAGGTAAACAAAAACACCGTCTCAGTCGTGAGGCGGTGTTTCTGTCAGGTGGAGATGTCGGGATTCGAACCCGAGTCCAAAGGATTTGCGGACAAGCATCTACAAGCGTAGTTGGCTCTTAATCTCGCGGGTGGCATCCCAGTCAACGGGGAAGGCCACGCGCCAGCCGATATGTCTTAGCCGCCGCCTATCGGCTTTGGGGCGGAGCACCCTGTTATTTGTGTCGCCTGCTTGCCACCCGAACAGGTACGGTTAGGGCAGACGGACGACCCGCAGGTCATCGGTGTCTGTCACGCTGCTTTACGCAGCGAGAGCAAGACGGTTTGTACCAGTGTTGGCACTTATTGGTTTTGCCCTGGATTAACGAGTTGGAGCAGCTCGGCTTGCAGCCTGGACACAACCTCCCCTGTCGAAACCAATCATCCCCAGGTACCCTTATTATACCAGATTTTCCCGGCATGTAGATAGCGGGATTCTCAGAAAGGTGTTAGAACGATGAAAATCCTTTTCTCTTGTTAAGGGGGAGTTGATGGAAAACTGGCAGGATTACCGCATACTGCACCCCGGCCCCGAACATACGGTCAGCGGAACGATCAAGGTGTTGGAGCAGGTTTACTGCCCGCAGTTGGACAACCGCCGCGATATCCTCGTCTATCTGCCGCCATCTTATGCATCCACAGAGAAGCGCTACCCGGTGCTTTATTTCCATGATGGGCAGAATGTGTTTGACGCGGCGACCAGCTACGTAGGGGAGTGGCACGCCGACGAGGCGATGGAGGCGCTCAGCCAGGAAGGAATCGAGGCGATTCTTGTGGCTGTGTACAACGACGGCGAGAACCGGATGCACGAATACAGTCCCTATGCGGTTCGTAAATATGATGCGGGCGGCTGGGGAGATCGGTACCTGTTCTTCCTGTGCGATGTGATCAAGCCGCTGATCGACCGGACCTTCCGCACGAAGCCTGAGCGAGCGCACACGGGTCTGATCGGCTCCTCGATGGGCGGGCTGATCAGCCTCTACGGGTTTTTCCGCCGCCCGGATCGATTTGCTTTGGCGGGGATCATGAGTTCGTCCTTTTTTGTCAACGGGCGGGCGATCTATCCCTATGTACGCCGCGCGCCTTTTAGCTCCGGCAAGCTGTACATGGATATCGGGACGTGTGAAGTGCCCGAAGATGCCCATAACTCACACCGGGCGGGCATCACCTCGGAACGGTATCTGACCGGGGCGCGGCACATGGCTGAACAGTTGACCCATAAGGGGTATGTGCCGGGCGAAACGCTGCTCTATGTCGAAGACGAAGGCGGAATTCATCACGAAACGGCGTGGACACGCCGCCTGCCCAACGCGCTGCGCTTCCTGCTGGGAGGATAGCGCGGGTGCGGCCTCGTATAACTGTGTAACGCTGTTATACAAAGAGGTTCCGCCGATGAAACTCAAAGCAGCTTTATCCGGTCTATGCCTTGTCCTGCTGTTGATCATTGGGCTGGGCACGTCTGCGACGGGCAGCCGGGCGCAGTCCGAAACGCCGACACCCGCCGCGCCCCTTCCGGAAGACTGGCTGGCTCAGTTCGATTACGACCAGGAAGCTCCTCTCACGATTACCGAGGCGAGCGTTGAGGATATGGATGGGATCGCCGTTCACGATATCAGTTTCCCCAGCCCGGTGGATGGGAAAGATATCGCCGCCTATCTGGTCGTGCCGCCCGGCGACGGCCCATTTCCCGCTATTTTATTTGTGCACTGGCTCGGCCCGGCAAACTCGAACCGCGATGAGTTCCGCGACGAAGCGATCAAACTGGCGAAAAGCGGTGTGGTTTCGCTGCTGGTCAACACGGTCTGGAGTTCGCCTAATCCGCTCCCCTGGAAAGCGGAGGATGAGACGGGTGATGTGGCGGTCACAACCCAGGCTGTGATCGAACTACGGCGGGCGATTGATATTCTGGTGTCGCAGCCGAATGTAGACCCAGAACGAATGGCTTACGTGGGGCACGACTTCGGCGCGATGGTCGGGGGGACACTTGCCGGCGTGGATGATCGGTTAAAGGGCTATGTTTTGATGGCGGGCGCGCCGCGTTACTGGCCCTGGACCATCCGCTGGACGTCGCTGCACGACGTTACGTGGGATGCCTACGTTGAAAAATGCGCGCCGTGGACCCGGTGAACACTATCGGCCACGCGGCCCCGGCGAGTCTCTACTTCCAGTTCGGCAAGTACGATCAATGGGTGCCGGAGGATGAAACTCAGGAATTTTTCGACGCCGCCAGCGACCCCAAACAGATGACGATCTATAAAACGGTTCACAGCCTTGTCGCGCCATCGCCCGAGTTCGATCCACAGGCGGACCGGATCGCGTGGCTGGCTGAATTGCTTGGTTTTGATGTGCCAGTAGAATAATATAGAAAGGGGCGCGGCTTAGCTTCGCACGCACGCAAGCGAGCCGCGCCCTTTCACTCACCAGGGGGACACATGGCTATCCGGTCACGCGCAGTTTCGGTTCCGGTTGATCTGGACTGCATCCTTGACTTTGCTCACCGTTACCCGGCAAACAGCTTCCACACGGTCGATCTACCGTACCGCCTTTGTTCACCTGCCGCCCAGGACCCCGAAAACGGACATATCTGGGAAACTGAGCGCGGAGAACTGGCTGCCTTTGCGATCCTCCAGCCGCCGTTTGCCACTATCGATTGGATGGCTCAACCCGCCTATCCCGACCTCTCATCGGATATCCTCTCCTGGGCAGTGAGCCGCTGAACACATTAGCCAGCCCGCGAGAGGACGGCCTGTATTTTCTGTTTGACAGCCACACGGTGGGCGATCCACTCGCGCTGAAATATGGCTTCGAACTCGATGATTGGACCATGCGGCGTTTGTGTCTGCCGCTGGATCACCCCCTCGATACGTTCAACCCGCCGCCCGGATTCACGATCCGCTCCTTGCGGGGATCATCGGAAGTACCGGCCTATGTCGCCCTGCACCGCGCCGCCTTTGGTACGCTCAATATGACCGAGGATTGGCGCGCCAGGACGCTCGAACACCCCGCTCACCAGCGCGCGCTGGATCTGGTCGCAGAGGATGAAATGGGGCAGTTAGCTGGTTTTTGCATCGGCTGGATGAGTGAGATCAATGGCGTCAAGACCGGGCAGATCGAACCGCTGGGGGTGCTGCCCGATTTCCAGGCGAGAGGGCTGGGGCGCGCGCTGCTGCTGGAGACTTTGCGGCGCATGCGCGAACTAGGCGCGGTCAATATCCTGATCGACGCGGAGAGTTATAACCCCGGCTCGCAGCATCTCTACGAATCCGTGGGTTTTCGCGACCTGTACCACACGATCAAATATTTCCGTGTGTTCTAAAAGCAAATTTCACCGCAGAGAGCGCGAAGACCGAGAAAGCTAAAGAAAAACGGAGAAATCATTTTTTTGGTCTTTTTGCAGGAGTGGCGAACGATGTATACTTCGCTGCATGAATAGCCCACGTCTCCTCACCCTGTTTCTGATACTCACGCTTGGCGCGGCGGGATGCGGCTCACTGGGGATCGGGGATCGCCCGCCTGCCAAGCCGACGAACCCACCGTTCTCCACTGCGACGCCCGGCGGCTGGCTCTCGGTCTGGCTGGTGACACCTACCGGACAGGCTGGCCTGCCCACGACGCCCACGCCCATCGGCACACTGGCGGGCAACCCCGTTGGCCCGGCAGCGACGGCTACAGCGGCGATTGCCACCATCCAGGCTGCTACGCAAACGGCAGCGGCTCCGGCCCCTGCTCCCTATTACCAGCCCAACGATTGCCCCGTGCCCGGATCGCCCGCACCGCCGCCGCGCCCGGACAGTATCAATGATTACAGCGTCGTGATCGGGCGCTACCTGTCGTCGGGCGGATCGGCAACGGTGCTGGAAGCTACGCTGCGCAACTGGGGCGCACTCACCGATCAGGGCGGCATTGTGCAGGCCGATACAGACCTGACCGGGGATGGCGTGCTGGAAGTGATCGTCACCCTCTTTAACCCACTGACATATGATCCCGAAGCGGTTCTGAATGCCGGGCAGCTTCTTGTTTATGGCTGTGATGGCGGCGGCTACCGCCTGCTCTACGGGACACAGTTTAACCCCAGCGTCGCCCTGCCGGAACTGCTGCGGGTGGGCGATATGAACGCCGATGTCAAAAATGAACTGGTCTTCGATACGCAGACCTGCGGCGCATCCGGCTGCTATAAAGAGGCGAAAATCCTGAGCTGGAATTCGATTGTCGGCGTGTTCCAGGAACTCAACAACGGCCAGATTATCGCCATCAACGGGCGAGTTGGTATCGCGGATGTGGACGGGGACGGCGTGCTGGAACTGACAGCGCAGATCAACCCGCCAGGCACTTCCGCCGCTGGACCGCCGCGCAGCGTGCTCGATACGTGGGATTGGTCGGGCACGAATTACGTGCTGGCCATGCGCGACGAAGAGGAGCCGCACTACCTGATTCATGCGATCTATGACGCCGACGACAAGATGCGCAACGCGGAATGGCGGCCTGCCATTGATGCTTACGCCCGCCTGCGCGATAACAACAATCTGCTGTCGTGGACGGCCCCCGGCGAATATCAAGTGCTGCGCGCCTACGCCGCGTTCCGCATTCTGATCATCTACGCGCTGATGGGTAATGGCCGCGCCGAGGACTGGTATAACCTGCTGCAAGGCGAGAATCCACCCGGCTCATCGGGCAATGGCTTTGCCGTGATGGGGCAGGCGTTTATGGATAATTTCCGCGCTACGGGTGATGCGCGCGCGGCCTGTGCCCAGGCGATCAACGCGGGGGCGTCGGTCAGCGGCATCCTGGGCGTGATGAACAGCTACGGGTATTCCAACCGGAGTTATACATTGGGCGATCTCTGTCCCTTTTAGGCAGCCATGAAACTATTAGACTTTTTTCGCGAAGCAAACGGCGACCTAGTTGAGCTGCTCAAACAACTGGTGCAGTACGAATCACCCACCGGGAACAAAGCGGCGGTAGACGCGCTGGGCCGTTTTGTCACCACGCAGCTTAATGAGATCGGCGCGCAGGTCGAAATCTTCCCTCGCAAGGATGTAGGCGATATTCTCTACGCGGCCTGGAACGGCAACTCGCCCGGCAAACCGATCCTGCTGCTCTGCCACATGGATACCGTCTGGCCCGTTGGAACGCTCGATCAGATGCCGCTGTGGGAAAGCGACGTACGGCTCTACGGCCCCGGCATCCTGGATATGAAAGCCGGAATCGCCCTGGTGCTCAAGGTGATCGGGCTGCTGCGCCAGCATGGGGAACTGCCTCGCCGTCCTATCTGGGCGCTGTTCACCTCAGACGAGGAGCAGGGCAGCACGCATTCCCGCACGCTGATCGAACAGGTGGCGCGCAACGCCGGGCTGGTCCTGGTGCTCGAACCAGCTACCGAGGGCGAGACGGTCAAAACGGCGCGGCGCGGCATGGCTCGCTATACCGTTTATGTGGAGGGCAAACCCGCCCATTCGGGTGACGATCCCGACAAGGGGATCAACGCCATTCACGAAGCGGCCTTGCAGGTTCTGAGGGTGATGGATTGGGACGCGCCGGAGAGCGGGACATCGGTTGCGGTGAATCTGATCTCTGGCGGCACAGCGGCGAATATCATTGCGCCCCATGCCGAATTTCTGATTGATATGCGGTTTAGCAGCCAGAGCGAAGCGGATCGACTGGTGAAGGCCGTGACAAGTTTACAGCCTGTCACCTCGGGGATTCGTCTTGCCGTGCGGGGCGGAATTGGTCGCCCGCCGATGGAGCGCGATGATCTGATGGTGCGCACCTATGGACAGTATGCGCGTCTCGCCGGGAGTATGGGCCTGCCGACGGGCGAAACGCTCACCGGGTCCGGCTCCGATGCAAACTTCACCGCCGCGCTGGGCATCCCGACGCTGGATGGATTGGGGGCGCGGGGCGGGGGGATGCATGCCGAGAACGAGCATGTCATCATCAGCAGTTTGGCCCGCCGGGCCGCGCTGCTGGCGGCGATCCTCAAAGACTGGCGTATGGACGGCGAGTAATTATGTAATGCCACCATATACGATGACACCTCTCACTAATGCTCAATTGTGAATAAAAATACAATTAAGACAACTTGCTTACACAATTGGGTGTGTCCGGGGGGACATATGGCCGAATTTGTTGCGTTTGATCCGAATGTGGAAGTGTCCGGTCATGTTTTAACTGCCTGGCTGCTGGGTACAGAGCGCAAGATTGAGCCTCTTTTGAGTGCTCACGGCATTAATGGTGTTGAAGGTGAAGGATGGTATCATCTGCAAAGTGCGCTGGATGCGCTCTACGATTTCAGCCTCAATTTTCCGATCTTTAATGCTGGCATGCTGATCCCTGAATATGCGCCCTTTCCACCTGATATCCATGATATAGAGTCAGGCCTGAACCTGCTTGACGTGGCCTATCACATGAATCACCGCCAAGGCGAGATAGGGCATTATATGGCTACCCGTGTCAACGAGCGGACCTTTGACGTGATTGCGGAGAATCCTTATCCCTGCGAGTTCGACTATGGGTTAATGCACAATCTGGCACATCGCCTCTTGCCGGAAGGTGTTGAGATCAAGATCGTGCATGATCGCCGCGCTCCCTGCCGCAAAAATGGCGCAAGCTCCTGTACCTATCATATTTCGTGGTGACGGTTGGTTCTAAATACAGCACGGAACTTGATATCGGTTCTGCCGGGGGATTCAAGCAGGGCCAGCCGTTCGAACAGGCGGAGTTTCGCAGCGAGCAGAAGGGGCATGATGCCAGCCCGGCTTTGAGCATCGGCGGCGCTGTACTCGCGCCGCCGATCACCATCACATGCTGATCCCCGAAGGAGCTTTCTTGTCGTGTCCCATGCTGATCATCTCTACCACACGTACGACACTATCGCCGCGAAAGGATTGGAGGTGTTCCAGCAGGGTACGGTGCAAACCGATCCGCATCTGCTCGATATTCCCGGCGATACGCGGCGCGGAACCACGCTGCTCCTGCGTCCCGCTGAACCCGCCCGGCAGAATATCCTGGACGCGATTGCCGAACTGGATCAGATCGTGCCAGGACAGTACAACTACACGGGGGAGCAGTTACACATCACCGTGCTATCGGTCATTTCCGCCGCCGAGGGTAATCCGCCGCGAAGCTGTGCCAGTGGATGCCTATTCCGCCATTTTTGCCGAGGTGTTCCGCCGGAGCGCGCCGATCACGATCCGCCTGCGGGGAATTATCGCCAGCCCGGACTGCGTGCTGGTCTGCGGCTATCCCGATCACGACGCGCTGAATGCCGTGCGCGATCACCTGCGGACGGAGTTAGCGGCGGCGGGATTGGGTGGGGCGACGGAGCGGCGATACCGCAGCGTGACGGCCCATTTGTCTGTTTTACGCTTCCGAAGTGTGCCGCAAAATGTACCGCGTCTGGTAGAATGGTTGGCAGAGGCCCGCGCGCGTGACCTGGGCGGATTTGTGGCAGACCGTGCCGAATGGGTATTCAACGACTGGTTTATGTCTCCTGGCGTGGTGGAGCTGTTGGGGCGCTATCCGCTGGCGGGGCAGCAGTGAAGGGGAGCCGCTGGAATGTCTGATCGTCTGCATTTTTATATGGATCGCACCGAAGCGATGGTGACTCTGCTGGAAAAAATGGTGCGGATGGAATCGCCATCATCCAGCAAAGCGCACGTCGATTTCTTCGGGCAGTTTGTCGCGGATATCTGCCACCAACTGGGCGCGGACGTGCGTATGTATGCCTATCCAGCGGCGGGCGATGTTCCGGTGGCGATCTGGAACGGGGACGCGCCGGGCAAGCCGATCATGCTGCTCAGTCATTTGGATACCGTCTGGCCCGTTGGCACGCTGGAAACCATGCCCTGGCGGCGCGAAGGCGATCTCGTTTTCGGGCCGGGCGCGGTGGATATGAAGGGCGGGATCGTCGTGGCCCTGGAAGCGATCCGAGGGCTGGTGGATCGCGGTGAAATGCCGAACCGCCCGATCTGGGCACTGTTCAACAGCGAAGAAGAGATCGGGGCGATCCATACGCGCCCGTTGATTGTAGAACTCGCCGCGCAGTGCGGGCTGGTGCTGGTGATGGAACCTGCCGCCGACGGCGAATCGCTCAAGACGTGGCGCAAGGGCATCGCCCGGTACGACGTCAAAACCATTGGGCGTGCCTCCCACGCAGGGAACGCGCCCGAGGCCGGAATTAACGCCGTGATCGAGGCCGCGCACCAGGCGATCCAGATCCATAAGCTGAACGATCTGCCGAACGGGACATCCGTCTCGGTGACGACGATCAACGGCGGAATCGCGTCCAACGTGATCCCACCCGAAGCAACGATGTACGTGGACGTGCGCTTCCTCAAGGCAAGTGAGGCGGCGCGCATCGAGAAAGCCATGAGAGAAATCGAGCCTGTTTTGCCCGGGGCGCGGGTCGAAGTGGTGGGCGGGATTGATCGGGGGCCGATGGAGCGCAATGAGCAGATGATCCGCACGGCGCAGCAGGCCCAGGCGATTGCCCGCAAGCTGGGCATGGATCTGCCGGAAGCGGGCAGCGGCGGCGGCAGTGATGGCAACTTCACGGCGGCGATGGGCATCCCCACGCTAGACGGAATGGGGCCGGGTGGCAGCGGACTGCATGCCGCGCACGAACAGGTGATCATTCGCACGATACCGCGCCGCGCCGCGTTTCTGGCGCAGATGTTGTGCGATTGGGATATGGAGCGGGTGTAGGCCACCTCACCGCCGCACCCCTCTCCAGACTGCGCTGGAGAGGAGAAAAAAGGCAGGCAAAATACGGGCAAACGCCCCGGTACAATTTGGGGCGTCTGCGAATAAACATAGTATACCGCGCCGCCCGAAAACGCCACAACTTTTCGGGGACTTTCCCCCGTGCCACACCGCTATCATAACGGCCATGTTCGGATCAGACGCATGTTTAGGAGAAAACGAGCATGGCCGTTACCTTCGAGAAAGCCACGTTTAACGATGTTTCTGCCCTGGTCGAGGTGCAGACGCGCTGCTTTGATGACGATTCGCGGCGATTTACGGGCAAGGAGAGCGGCGGGCCACCCGGCTATGATTCGGCGCAGTGGCAGCTAGAGATGATCCACAAAGCGACGGCCTATCTGAAGATTGTCGAAGAAGGGCGCATCATCGGCGGGATGATCCTCTTCCGCATGCGGCCTGACACGCGAGGCGGCAAACGCAGCGAGCATTACGAACTGGGGCGCATCTATCTCGAGCCGGACTGCCAGAACCGGGGGATCGGCACGCTGGCAATGCGGCACATCGAGGAGGCGTTCCCGACGGTGAAGCGCTGGACGCTGGGCACACCGATCTGGGCGATGCGCAACCACCACTTTTATGAGAAGGTGGGCTATAAGCGCGTCCGGCAGGATGGCGCAGAAGTCCGATACGAAAAGCGGCTGCGGTGATCAGGAAGGGGTGGGTCGATATCCCGCCCCTAAAATTTCCGGTCCTGATGGTAAATTACATATTGGCGCGTGTCATGGATCATTTAATATGATTTCATAGCGAACTTAATAGGTTTTTGTGAAATTTTGCCTGTTTTGCGATTGGAAAAAATGGGCGATTTCTCCCTCATTCTAACTTTCGGCAAAAATTAGTTGATCACTTCTCCGCGTAGCGATCCGCCACAATATATTTTTTGGGGGGTGTGACTAACCGTTTTATAACAGTGTGCGAACCTCCGGAAGTGCGAGCCTAAAAAGCAAAAGCATTTTCACCGCGGAGAGCGCGGAGAACGCAGAGAAAAACAAAAGAGAGAAAAGATTAATAAACCTCTTGCAGCGGCTACGTCACTCTGCGCAGCGGCTTAGCTTCGCACGCGGCTTAGCTGTGCACGCGGCTTAGCTTTGCACGCGGGCAAGAGAGCGAGAGGGCGTATTGCCATATGCCCCTACAACTGCCTGCCCCATATTCAGGATAGCACAGATTCTTCCCTAAAATACTCCTTTAAAGTTGAACTTTAAGTACTAATTTTGAGGGGAATTTCGTGTTTATTACGAAGAAAAAAGGGCGGGTTAGTTAACCCGCCCCTGGGCGCGGCGGCTTAGCGGCGTCGCGGCTTAGCTTCGCACGCAGCACGCAAAGCAGCGCCCCTACGAAAGCGTGTGAATTATTACTTGACGGCGAGGGCCGCGCGTATCGTGTTGATCTGGCCCGCCGAGCCGAGCTTCTCCGCCTTGTGGATGATGAAGTTCGCGTATTCGGCCATGAAGATTTTGCCGGGGGTGCGGAAGTCAAATTCGGCTGGCTTGTCGCGGAAGAATTCGCGGTGAACGCGCGTCCACACGAGGCGGCCATCGGTGTCGATGTTGACCTTGGTCACGCCGAGACTGGCTGCGCGCTGGAATTCGTCTTCATTCACGCCGCGCGCCGATGGATCAAGCGCGCCGCCCGCCGCGTTGATACGCAGCACTTCTTCCTGCGGGACGGAGCTGGAGCCGTGCATAACCAGCGGGAAGCCGGGCAGAATCTTGCCGATGGCTTCGATGCGGTCAAAGTGCAGCGACTGCTGGCCCTTGAACTTGTACGCACCGTGGCTCGTGCCGACGGCTACCGCGAGGCTGTCGCAGCCGCTCTGTTCCACGAAGGCTTTCGCTTCGTCGGGGTCGGTCAGCATGGCGTGCTTCTCATCGACCTTGATGTCTTCCTCAACGCCGCCCAGCATACCGAGTTCCGCTTCGACGGACAGGCCCTTGGCGTGGGCGCGTTCGACGACGCGGCGGGTGGTCGCGACGTTTCCGTCAAACGTTTCGTGCGAGGCATCGATCATGACCGACGAATAGAAGCCGGAGTTGATGCAGGAATAGCAGGTCTGCTCGTCGCCGTGATCGAGATGGACGGCGAAGATCGCTTCGGGGAAGAGTTCGTCGCAGGCGCGGATAATGGCTTCGATCATCGAAACTTCGGCGTACTTGCGCGCGCCCTTGGAAATCTGGATGATGAAGGGCGCTTCGGCCTGGACATTGCCCCGGAACAGGCCCAGCGCCTGCTCCATATTGTTAATGTTATAAGCGCCAACGGCGTACTTGCCGTAAGCGAGGCGGAAAAGTGCATCAGTTGTAACGATCATGAGAACTACTCCTCAAAATAGCATTGTGGAAACAACCGTGCAATTGGACCACAGAGGGGCGATATCCGCAAGCGCATTTAGGCATAAAAACTAAAAGAAAGGATCACCGCGGAGAGCGCGGAGAGCGCGGAGAAAAGCAAGAGGAAAACAAAAAAAGACAAAAGCAAATTTCACCGCAAAGAGCGCAAAGGAAAAGCAAGAGAAAAGAAGGAAAAGAAAAAACAAATTTCACCGCGGAGAACGCGGAGAGCGCGGAGAAAAGCAAGAGGAAAACAAGGAAAAGAGAAAAACAAATTTCACCGCGGAGAACGCGGAGAGCGCAGAGAAAAGCAAGAGGAAAACAAGGAAAGAGATAAAAAAAACAATTTCAGTGTGGAGAACACATCTCGTTACTTGCTGCCATCGTAATTTTGATCGAACCCAACATTAGCTTTTGGAGATAAATTGGCAACTTCTACGTCCGGATTCGGCAACAACCATATAATCCCGTCAAGGCCACTGTTCATCTGAACAGAAATGCCTGTGTTAATGTCGAGCGTCCAAGTAATGCCGGGTGCGTTAAAACCTGTGTTACAACCTGGGAGGCCCGTAAAGAGAAGGGTATCATTGTCAAGCCATTCGGCTTGACACACGGCTATCTCAATTGCCCGCAATGAGATTTGTCCTGTTGTCAAATTGGCTATCGACAAGAAACCAGCGCGAGGCGTCTCCCCGCCAACGGCCGCTCGCTGCTCGTCAGGTGAAATTGCCATAACTGCGGCTGGCGGCGATGGTTCGTCCGGCTCAGCAACCAGTTCCCAATGTCCTGTCCGATTCTGTAAATATACGCCAGCGCCCTACCTGCTGCGGGTTGTTAACCCCTTCCAGGAAACGAGCTTTGACCAGTAGATAGAGATTACTACTTTTTGGGTGACCAGAGAGGTCCGTGATGGCAGTGAATTCCTCATCAGGATACAGCGCTGTCAAGTCAATTTCAACGCGGTTATCTCCCTGTAAATCTACTGAAAACAGCGCACTATGAGGCTGATCGGCCATATCAACACAACTCACAGCGTAGTAGACTCGTTGATTCGCGGTTGACCAGACCATATTGTGTGGAAAGCAGGTAACATCTGATGAAGGAAGTGTGATATTTGTAGGAAGCTGAGTGCCCAGATCGACCAATTCCGACTGATTTTGTGTGGATCGGTCGAAGACATTCAAATTGCGATAGCGCATACATGGAGCAGTACAACTGATCAGTGCTCCATCATATAGAATATGGTTTCCATCCGGCAACCATTGCACCGCTTGCTCGACGTCTTGAGGTGTGTTGGTCAGATTGACAAAGCTATCTGACACCAAAGCATATAGATAAACATCTTGTACATAAGGGACAGAAGATGAAGTTAACACCTCTGCTGGGGCTAATAAAATCGCATCGTTTTGAGGAGACCATTTCAATATTCCGATGCCGGGGGCGGCTACCTGATGCAGTTCAGTTTGTCCTAGAGTGTACACGAATAGAGCTGTTTCCCCAGTGCTTCTCATACTTGTAAAAGCGATACGTCGACCATCAGGCGAAGCAACTATATCGGAAGGTGAAACAATTTCCCATTCTGCACCGACCGAGTAGCTTAAACGAGAAAGATTGAAACCTGTAAGTGTAGTTATAAAGTGGAATTGCCCCAACCTATCAACGTTATAAAGTGAAATTCCCCCTTCATGAAGCCGGATCGCAAGCTGTTCAATAGGTGGAGGCTCTTGAGCAGAGGTGGGCTTCGGGACAATGATCGGAACAAAGAGTTCGATACTGATGATTACAAGCACTATGAACCTTCTCAACCAACCTGATGGCCTTTCAAATATTCTTTGTATCATTGCGGCGCGTCCTTTCAAATCAGATTTTCTCTTATTTTTCTTTGCGCTCTCCGCGCTCTCTGCGGTGAGATTGCTTTTAGTTTTTCGCTCGTTCGACGGCGGCGAGGAGTTGATCGCGGGTGGTGATGCCGCGCATAGTGCTGAGGAAGGTTTGCAGATCGGGACTGAGGGTGAGCAATTCCTCGATGGAGGGGCCAATCGGATCTTCGCCGCCCGCGCCCGGTTCGCCCTGGTAGCCGCCGTAAAAGGCAAAGTAGGCTTGATTTAGCTTACGGATGTTGTAGCCCTGGCGGACAAATTCGCGCCGACGGTATTCCATGTAGGTTTCCGCGCCATCGACCCAACCCATCGACAGCAGCCAATCGACGGTGACGCGCGTCGTGTTCAACTCGCTGCCGAAGTCAAAGGGGGGCGGCGCATCGGGATCGCCGGAGAGATCGGGCGGGGGTGGGGGAGCCAGGAAGGAGTTATAAACGGGCTGCGGCAGTTCCGGGTAGTAGCGGGCCAACACTTTCGCGGCGACGGCCTGCCCAAAAAAGGAGGCGGCTGTCTCGTTGATGATGCGCGTTTCCGGCTGAACACCATATTCCAGGCCCAGCGGGTAAAACATCAGGTAGTGGTGCGACCATTCGTGGGCGGTGACTTCGTAGGCCCAGGCGATATCGCTCGTTTCTTCGATCATGCTGGGATAGAGGCTCAGACCGCCCAGCCGCACCGTGAGCGAGGACACATCCAGCGAGTGATCGATCTCACTTTCATAGGTGCTGCGCTGTTCTATATTCAGCGGGTTCAGGTCGAGATTGACTACCGTCTCGATGCGCTGGCGGGGCGAGACGATCAATGCCATTGGAATCTCGGTGAAATGCATGGAGACGGGCGGCAGCACCTGGCCCAGTGTCCCAAAGCCCTCATCGATCAGCACGGCGGACACCTGCGCCTCGATGATGCTCTCAACCAGCGGCTGATCCTGGGCCAGATCGCGCTGAAGAGTGTCTCGCTGGGCGCGCAGATCGGCACTGGCGGCGGCAGGATCGCTGATATCGGGATTGGCGTACACGATCTCGATCTGGTACTCAAGCTGCTGGAGCTGTCCCACGCGGCGCAGATAGTCGATTACCAGCGGCTTCTGTTCGCCGTCGTCCAGGTAGGGTTGGACGCCAAACAGTTCCTGTTTCGTTTTGCCCCACAGGGCTTCCACTTCCCACGCCGCATAGTTGAACAGGTCGTTCCGCACGATGTCGATCACCTGCCCGTGCAGGGATGTATCGGACTCATGACCGCTGCCCAGCGCCCCGGTGAGCACGACAAAAAACAGCACCCACAGTCCGCTGCGGATGCCGATCCAGGTGATGTGGCGAGTCTTGCGCCAGAACTGGCGGATAGCATGAAGCATCGCGATTCCAAGAAAATGGGTAGGGCAAGCCCTACCCCTACGATTCTGTGGCCTGCACGGACCTATTTTAAGGCTATTCGTAGCGGAAGCGCCACACGCCGAAGCCGAAAAACAGCGCCGCCATGGCTAGAAGGACACCCAACATCGGCAGGATGTCAAGCACGCCACCGCCGTAATACATCATCTCCTGAAAGGCGTCCATTGCCCAGGCAATCGGCGAGACGTGTCCAATGATCTTCATGAAGTCCGGCACAATTTCCATCGGCCACCATGCCCCACCGAGCGGCGCGAGAGTCAGGCCCATCAGCAAGGAAATGCTGGCGGCTTGCGCTGTCGTGCGGACAACCGTCGCCAGGGCTAATCCCAGCGCGGCGGCGGTCAGCGGAAAGACCAGGATGATCAGGGCGATGCCGAGCGGGCTGCCGCCCCATTCCACGCCGAACAGTGTACCCGCTGTGACGAGCATGATGTACTGGATCACGCCGTAGACATAGCGCCCCAGCAGTTTGCCGGCGATGATCTGCCCCTTGGGCATGGGCAGCGTATAGAGCCGCTGGAGCGTGCCGCGCTCCCGTTCGAGGACCAGCACCGCCGCCGCGCCTAAGACGCTCATCATCACAAACATGGTGGCGATGCCAGGGCCGCTCTGATTAAAGCCGACGTGCGATGGCTTTTTATCCGTTCCGCTGGACAATACCTGGATCGGGGTGCTGTTCCAGGCGGATTCAGCTTCCGCCAGCGCCGCGCCGAAAACCTGATCGCGGGTGATGGCAGAGGCGTTAAAGCGCGCGTCCGCTGTATTCACGGCGGCATTGGCGATCAGCACAGAGCCACCCATCCGGCTGACGGCGGCATTGATCTTTTGTTGGGCCAGTGTCGGGGCGGACAGACTGTTATTGTTTTTGTAGAGCACCGTTACCTGCTGTCCGGCGCGCAGGGCCTCGGCAAAACCCGCATCGATGATGATCACGCCGTAGGTGTCCGTATCTTCCAGCCGATTCGTGGCTTTGTTATCCCATTTTTCCGGCTGGCTGGCGATGGTTGCGGGCAGATTACAATCGCTGTCTGGCTGTTCAGCGGTATAGGAGCAGACGGTAAAACCGCCCTCTCCGGCCTGCATCTCCTGGTCAATCAGGCGGATGAACAACGCCGACAGATCGCTGTGGTCGCGGTCAATGATGTCAATGGGGATCGTGCCTTCGGCCTCTTCGCCGGGCATGGCGACGCCGAGCAGGAGCATCATTAAGACGGGCATCAGCAGCCCGAGCAAGAACGATTCGCGTTCTTTGGCGGCGATGAGCAGATCATTTTGAGCAATGGTCCAGATATATTTCATGGCGTCATCCCCCTAAATATCCAGGCGGCGGTTGAAACGCCACAGGCTGATCACGAACAGAAGCGCGCCCATCGCGGCGAGTACCAGCAGATTCGGCGCAATGTCCGCGAGGGAGGCGTCATTGTAGGACAGATCGACAAAGCCTTGGATGCCCCAGTAATTGAGCGAAATCTTAGGAAGAAAACTCATGACGCCCGGCAGATTTTCGATGGGGATGAACGAGCCACCCAGCATACCCAGCAGGAACAGCGCTCCGGTGCTGTACGTTTCGGCCTGGGATACCGTATGCGAGAGTGCCGCGATCACCAGAGCCAGCCCGGTCCCAGCAAAGACGACGATCAGCACCATGATGACCACACCCAGGTAGTTGTGGCCCCAGACAGCCGTTTCGCGGCCCATGAGTTTGGCGACGAGGGAGGTCAGCGCGATCAGCGCGGCCATCTGGATCAGCCCGGTGATGTACGTGCCGAGCAGTTTGCCCGCCATAAAAACCCAGCGCGGCGTCGGCGTGGTGATGATGCGCTGGAGTGTCCAATCATTCTGTTCATTGAGGATGCTGCGCGTGCCTGCCGCCATAGCGAAGGTCATAAACAGGATCGCCATCGACGGGGCGAAATATTGCAGCATATCCAGGACGCGCTTTTTGCCTTTGGCGTCCACTTCCTGAAGCTGAATCGGCTCGGCAAGCGCGGCGGCGGATTGGGGCACGAGCGACTGGCTCATCTCTCCGATGGCCTGCCCGATGGTCGCTTCGTCCTGCCCAAGCTGCACCCCTAACTGCGGCAGATAGCTGGCGGCGACACGCTGCCCGATCAGCACGGTATTCATGCCGTTGGTGATGCCGTTGACGATGCCCATCACGACGCTGGGGCCGATGCTGCGCCCGCTGTCATAATAGACATCGACGGTGCTGGGCTGCCCACTGTGGGCGCGCTCGGAAAAATCCGCGGGGATATGAACGAGGGCCGCTGTATCGCCATTTTCCACATCGTCGCGGGCGGCATCCAGGTTCGTGCCGCTTGTGCCGTCCACCAAATCAGCCAGCGCCGCGCCGGGATGGACCAGCACCTGTTCGTAGGTCTGGCCGAGTTCGCCCGCATCCTGATTGATCACGGTGACGGGCACGGCGTCGATGCTCACATCGTCGCCGCTGGTGCCAAACGCCAGCCCGATGATCGTGCTGAGGGCGAGCGGCGTCACGAGCAGATACAGCATCGCGTTACGATCCTTGAAGGTGATATAGATGTCTTTTCGCCCGATGGCGAATATTTTGCTCAACATGTCTCTGCTCCCTCAGTCGCGCAGAGCGCGCCCGGTCAGGTGCAGGAACACGGCTTCGAGCGTCGGCTCGTGGATTTCCACACCTTGCAGGGTCGACCCTGGCGTCGTTGAGCATCTGGATCACATCGGGCAGCACGCGACGGCCCTCTTTGGCGAGCATGCGGATCTCGCCATCCGCATGGACCGCCTGCCGGATCAGACCGCTTTCGTTCAGCTTATCGAGCGCGCCGGGCGGCACATCCTGGGCCTTGAAGATCAGCGTATCTTCCTCACCGACCATGCGGGTCAGTTCTTGCTGCGTGCCAAGGGCGATGATCGTCCCGTGATCGATGATCGCGACCCGATCCGAGAGTTCCTGGGCCTCTTCCATGTAATGCGTGGTATAGAGGACGGTGGTTCCCTGCGCATTGAGCGCCTTCACCGCATCGAGAATATTGCGGCGCGACTGCGGATCGATGGCAACGGTTGGCTCGTCCAGAAAAACGATTTTGGGCCGGTGCAGCAGTCCCACGCCGATATTGACACGGCGCTTCATGCCGCCCGAATAGTCCTCGATTGCGTCGTTGGCCCGATCCGTCAGTTCGGTGAAAGCCAGCACTTCATCAACGCGCTTTTTCAGTTCTTTGCCAGCCAGACCGTACATCTTGCCAAAAAAGGTGAGGTTCTGGCGGGCGCTGAGGGTCGGGTAGAGGGCGAGTTCCTGCGGGACAACGCCAATGGCCTGTTTGGCGGCCATCGGCTCCTTGCTGATGGAGTGCCCGTCGATCAGCACATCGCCCGCGGTGGGTGTGAGCAGACCACACATCATGTTGATCGTGGTTGTTTTTCCGGCCCCGTTTGGCCCCAAGCAGGCTGAAGATTTCCCCGGTCAGAATGTCCAGGTCGATGCCATTGACGGCAACAGGGCCATCCGGCGGGTTAAAGTGTTTTTTCAATCCCCGGATTTGAATCATTGGTGCTGGCATGTGTGGTTCCCCCA
The DNA here is from genome assembly GCA_963753545.1 of uncultured Chloroflexia bacterium. Classification (GTDB taxonomy): domain Bacteria; phylum Chloroflexota; class Anaerolineae; order Aggregatilineales; family Aggregatilineaceae; genus CAVWCQ01. The sequence goes on along the minus strand of CAVWCQ010000004.1, from coordinate 24,386 downwards.
TCAAAAATCACGCGCAAAGAGCCATTTTATATCACGTTTGCCGCGCCGGACAGTTTTGCAGGTTGCCGGGACAGGGCAGACGGGACATAATTAAGACTATGTTGTTCACTCATTCCTGGATTGGAATCCATGTCCTGTCATCTGAATAGTGGGGGGTGTGAGTGACGCCGCTCCCTTCTGATTTGCAACCTGCCCGTTTTATCCGGCATACCATAGAACTGCGCCGCCTCGTGGATCGCCTGCGCGGTCAGGCGCTGCTGGCGGTCGATACGGAATCCAACAGCCTGTATGCCTATTATGAAAAAGTCTGCCTGGTGCAGCTATCGACACGCGAACAGGACTATATCATCGATCCGCTGGCGATTGACGATATGAGTCCGCTGGGCGATTTGCTGGCTGACCCGGCAATGGAAACCATCTTTCATGCTGCCGAGTACGATATCATTACCCTCAAGCGTGACTATGGCTACACGTTCAGCCATATTTTTGACACGATGCTGGCGGCGCGCGCCTGCGGCTGGCAGGCGATTGGCCTGGGCAGCATCCTGGCCGATCAGTTTGGGGTGCGGGCCGAGAAACGTTACCAGCGGGCGAACTGGGCTACGCGCCCTCTGCCGCCGGAGCAGTTGACTTACGCGCAGATGGATACCCACTATCTGCCGGAACTGCGGGATCGTCTCTATGCGGAACTGCAAGCAGCGGGCCGCCTGGAAGAAGCCTACGAGACGTTCGCCCAGCTTGCCGAGTTATCGCCCGCCGAACATCATTTTGATCCGGAGGGTTTCTGGCGGATCAACGGCGTGCAGGACCTGCGGCGCAGCCAGATGGCTGTGGTGCGCGAGTTGTACCTGGCCCGTGACGAAGCGGCCAAACGATTCGATCTGCCACCCTTCAAGATATTCACCGATCCCGCCCTGCTCGAAATCGCCCGCTTGACGCCGCGCCGCCTGGAAGACCTGTTTGGGATCAAAGGGTTGGGCGCAGAGCAGGTCCGCCGCCACGGGGAGCGGATCATCGGTGCCGTGCAGCGCGGACAGCTCGCCAAGCCGCCGCGCCCACCGAAGCGCCGCGAAGCCGCCGATCCGCAGGTTCATGCCCGGTATGAAGCGCTGCGCGAATGGCGCAAACAGCGCGCCGCCGAGCGTGGCGTAGAATCCGATGTGATTGTCCCGCGCGATACATTGTGGGCACTGGCGAAGCGCAGCCCAACCTGCGTCGAGGACCTGGACGACATTCCCGGCCTCGGACCGTGGCGGCGCGCCGAATATGGGGAAGAACTGATCGAGGTGCTCATTCGTATTAATCTGAGTGAGAATGGTGGCAGTGACGTGCCGCCGCTGACGTAGAGATTGTGGACGGCGAGCGCATACCTCACCCCGGCTCAGCACAAAAAACGGTGCTGTGCCGACCCTCTCCAAGCAAGTTGGCGAGGGTAAGTAGATGGCGCTAACGGCCAAATTGACATGAACAGGGCGTATGCCATACGCCCCTACAGAAATTGGGCAGCAAGCAGTGCAGGGGGTAAGGACATGAAAATCACGTTTCATGGTGCAGCACGAACCGTTACCGGGTCTCAACATCTTATCGAAGTGAACGGCCAGCGGGTTTTGCTGGACTGCGGCATGTACCAGGGGGCGCGCCAGGTGGCGTTCGAGCGCAACCGCACACTGCCCTTTGATGCGTCGTCGGTCGATGTACTGGTGCTCAGCCATGCGCATATCGACCACAGCGGCAATATTCCTACCCTGGTGAAAAGCGGGTTTCACGGCGATATCATCTGTACGGCAGCCACGCGCGACCTGTGCGCAACGATGCTCATGGACAGCGCCTATATCCAGGAACGCGACGCGGAGTTTGTCAACAAAAAACACGCCAAGAAGGGCGAGCCGCCTGTTGAGCCGCTGTACACCGTCGAAGATGCTGTACGCTGCATGGATCAATTTAACAGCACGGGCTACCACCGCCCGCGCACGATCCTGCCAGGGGTGACGGTCACTTTCCTTGACGCGGGGCATATGCTGGGCAGCGCGATTGTCGTGCTCGATATCGAGGATCGCGATTCCGGGAAGGATGTCCGGCTCGTCTTCAGCGGCGACCTGGGCCGCAAGGATATGCCGATTATCTGCGATCCGGAAACCGTCGATCATGCTGATGTGCTGGTGATGGAGAGCACGTACGGCAACCGGACGCACGAACCCTATGAGGATTCCGAAAAGCGGCTGGAGACGGTAGTCAACGAGACGTATAAGCGCGGCGGCGCGCTGATCATCCCGTCCTTCGCGGTGGGGCGTACCCAGCAGCTGGTCTATACGCTGCACCGCCTGATGTTGAATCACGATATCCCTGACGTGCCCGTTTATGTAGACAGCCCGCTTGCCGTCAACGCGACATCGGTATTCCGGCTGCACCCCGAAGCGTACGACAGCGAAATTCTGAAGTTTATGCTGGCGGAAGGCGATCCCTTCGGTTTTGAGGGACTGCGTTATACCCATTCTGTTGCTGAAAGCCGGGAACTCAACTTTAAACGAGATCCGTTTATTGTCATCAGCGCCAGCGGCATGGCGGAAAACGGGCGAATTCTGCACCACCTGCGCAACCGCATCGAAGACCCGGCGAACACGGTTCTGATTGTGGGCTGGCAAGCTCCCGACACGCTGGGCCGCCGTCTTGTCGAAAAAACGCCTGTCGTGCGGATCTTCGGTGAAGAACACCAGTTGCGCGCCCACGTCGAAGTCATTAACGGCTTTTCGGGCCATGCGGATCACAATGAACTGCTGGCCTGGGCCGGAGCCATCACCAAGCGCCCGCGCCAGACGTTTTTGGTTCATGGAGAGCCGGAAGCAGCCGAGGCTCTGGCGGAGGCGCTGCGGCGTGAAGTTGGGTATGAAAAGGTCGATGTCCCCGATTTGAACCAATCCTTTACGATTCTTTAACAAATACAGGACCCCTCTTCAATCCAGTAAGAGGGGTCTCCACTTATAACCACCCTCTCTGGTTTTTCCGGCGGTAGCAGCCTGTCCAGTACAATTGGTCCCAATTTGGCGACGCATGTAACTTTCGCTGTGGCGAATACACGGCATAATAGTGAGGAGGGGATATTGTTGAGGAAGGCTTGATGCAGCACCCTCAGGCAAGCGGTGGTTATAACGTTCGACGCGCATGGCAGTCGACAAAGTCCTGGCTAAGCAGCTCGCACTGGCGATTTGTCATGGCACTGTTGGTGGCTGTCCTGCCTCTGAATATTTTTGGGACCGCGCGCCTTTTATCGCACCATTCTCCTGACGCTGGCCTTTACCTACTCATTTCCTCACTGGTTACCGTGCTGGCCCTGGGTCATGTACGCCACCAGACGCTTGTTCAGGCCCGCTGCAAACGCAGCCATGCAGAAAAGGAAGCGCGCCTGAGTTCGCTGATTGATCTCTCGCCGCTGGCGGTGATCGTTCACTGTGACCACCAGATTGTCGAGATCAACCCGGCTGGCGTAAAGCTGCTGGGTGCAGCCGACGCATCCGCAATCATCGGGAAACCGGCTCTCAGCTTTGTGCATCCTCAGAGCCTCGACGCCCTACGCGAACAGGCGAGGCGTGTTATAAAGGGCGAACATCCCGGTGAGATGTTTGAGGGAAAGGTCAACGCGCTCGATGGTGGGATCCTGGATGTAGAAGTCGCCATCGTGCCGCTGGATTACCAGGGCAAGCCCGCGATTTCAGGCCATTGTGCGCGATGTTACGGCTCGCAACAAAACAGAAGCGGCGCTGATCAAAAGCACGGAAGACCTCGGCCTGCTCTATGAAGCCAGCCGCCAGCTCAACCAGTCACTTGAGCCAGTGCGAATTTACGAGACCGCTTACCGCCTCGCCAGTACCATGCTTGGCTGCGACTGGTTTATGATTATGCTGCGCGATCACCCCGACGAACCGATGGTCTGTAGCCTTGGCTGGCGCGACGGCAAACCGCTCGATCCGCGCGAATTTCCCGAACCGCTTTACAACGATCATCATGTGCTGAACCGTCTTATTCACGGCGGCGAATCCATTCGCCTGGGTAGTTATGAAAGCCCCGATGGCGAACTTCGTTCTACTCTGATTGCACCCCTGCACCATGACGGACAGTTGGTTGGAATGGTACAGGCCACCCGCAGGCGTGTTTACCAGGGTAGTGACCTTCAAACGTTCGATGCCCTTTCGCGCCTGATCGCGGCGGCGGTTGCGAATGCCACGCGCTACCAGCAGACCGAGGCCGACCTTGCCGAACGTAAAGCGGCTGAAGCTGCTTTGCGGCGCAGCGAAGCGCAAAATCAGGCCCTGCTGAATGCCATCCCTGACCTGATGTTCCAGTTGAGTCGCGAAGGGCGTTTCCTGAACTTTAAGGCTCCTCGCCTTGAGTTATTGGTGCTGCCCCCTGATCAGTTTTTGGGCCGCACCATGCCCGAAGTGCTGCCTGAGCTTGCCAGCATCACGCTGGAAAAAGCCCGCCTGGCGCTCGATACGGGTACGGTGCAAACACTGAATTACCAGTTGTCCATCGGCGATTCCCTCCTTGATTTTGAGGCGCGCATTGTGGCGGCGGGCGATGAAGAAGTGTTGATGATTGTCCGGGATATGACAGACCGGGTTCATGCTGAACAGAAGCTGCACGCCTCTGAACAAATGCTGCGGTTGGTGATGGACAACGTACCCGAAGCGATCTTCTGGAAAGATCGCAAGTCGGTCTTTCTCGGCGGCAACCGCGCTTTTGTCCAGGATGCCGGGTTGGAGTCGCCAGAGCAGATTATCGGCAAGACCGATTTTGACCTCGTTTGGAAGGACTTTGCTGATCGCTACCGTGCCGATGACCACGAAGTGCTCGATACGGGTATCCCTAAGCTCGATTACGAGGAGCAGCAGTTAACCTCGGACGGCGACATCATCTGGCTGCGCACCAGCAAAGTGCCCCTCTATAACAACCAGGGTGAGATTGTCGCCGTGTTGGGTATGTACGACGACATCACGGAGCGCAAGCGGACTGAAGCGGCACTGCACCGCCGTGACGCGATCCTCGAAGGGATGGGCTACGCGGGCGAACAGCTTCTCAGGGCAGGCAATATTCAGGATGTGCTGCCGGACGTACTGGCCCGGCTGGGTCAGGCGGCGGGTGTCAGCCGAGTCCATATTTTCGAGAATTATTTGGACTCCGACGGGGAAATGCGGATGAGCCAGCGTAACGAATGGCGTGCTGGCGATGCAGAACCCACCTTCGACAGGCCGAACCTTCGTTATGTGGCTGGCGGGTTTGGGCGCTGGCTGTCTGCCTTCGAAGATGGGCATGCTATTTATGGCCTTGTGCGCGATTTCCCAGAATCGGAGCGCACCATTCTGGAGCCGCAGAAAATATTATCGACGGCAGTCGTTCCGATCTTCAGCGGCGGCGGGTTGTGGGGCTTTTTGGGCTTCGATGACTCCCTGGAACCGCGTGAATGGTCACTGCTGGAAATTGAGACGCTGCGCAGTGTTGCCGGGGCCCTGGGCGCGGCTCTTGATCACGAGCGTACCGAAGCTGCCGCCCGTGAACAGCGGCTGTTGGCCGAGGCGCTGCGCAATACAGCGGAGGCAGTAAACAGCACGCTGCGCCTGGACGAAGTGCTGGAACGGATCCTCGACGGCCTGCAAGGGGTGATTCCGCACGATGCCGCCAGCATCATGCTCGTTGAAGGCAGTCGACTGCGCATCGCAGGCAGCCGGGGCTACCGGGAACGGCCTGAGGGGGGCGATATCAGTAAGATCGAACTGGCGCATGAGCCCAGGTCGTGCCAGGAGCAGATCATTCAGACAGGCGAATCGCTTATTATCAACGATACCCAGCAGTCACCCGACTGGGAGGATATCCCGGAGACGCGCTGGGTGCGTGCTCATATCGGTGCTCCTATCCGCCGCGAGGGGCAGGTGACCGGCCTGCTCAACCTCGACAGTGCCGTTCCGGGCATCTATACGAGCAAGGATGCTGGCTGGCTGGTCGCATTTGCGGATCAGGCAGCGATGGCGATTGGCAACGCGCAGCTTTTTGCCGCAGAGCAGGAACAGCGCACCCTGTCCGATGCCCTGCGCGACACGGCGGAACTGCTCAGCAGCACCCTGGATCTGGATGAAGTGCTGGAACGCATCCTGACGAACATTGGGCGCGTCGTTCCGCATGTGGCGGCGAATATCATGCTGCTCGAAGGGGGTATTGGCCGCGTTGCCCGCTACCGAGGGTACGAGGTATTCGGGATAAATGAATGGATGCAATCCATACGCGTGCCTCTCTCATCCTGGCCAGGTCTTAGCCGTGCCATCCTGAACGGGATTCCTGACGTGGTCTTTGATACACGCCAGGACGAGGGATGGGTAAATTACCCCGAAACTGAGTGGATACTATCCCATATCAGCGCCCCCATCCGGATCGATGGGCAGGTGATCGGCATGCTGAACCTGGACGGCGATAAACCCAATATGTTCTCGCTCAAAGACGCGGAACGGCTGCTGGCTTTTGCAGACCAGGCGGCGATTGCCATTGAAAATGCACGCCTGTACGATGCGCTGAGCAGTTATGCCGATGAACTGGCCGCGCTCTATCGCGGGACGACCTTCCTGTTTATCTCGCTGCCTATGACCAGCAACCTGCCCGAAGTCGGGGCGAAAATTGCGGAAGCCGTGGTCAAAGAATTTGGCAAGGTAGACTGCGGCGTGATGGTCGTGGACCGCGCGACGGGCGAGATAGTCCGGCTGGGCCGCGCCGGAGAATATCAGGTTCAGGCAAGCACGCCGCTGCATATCGATGGCGCTGGTCTTGTTCCGGCAGCCGTGCGCCTGGGCCAGTTGATCTATGCCTCGGATGTTTCTCAGGACGAGCGTTATGTGCCCAGCAACTCGCGCACCCGCTCCGAACTGGTTGTTCCCCTGCTGACTGCCAATGGCACGATTGGTGTACTGGACCTGCAAAGCTCCGAGTTGAATGCTTTTACGGGACGAGATAGGCGTATTCTCAGTGCCTTTGCGGATCGCGTCGCCGCAGCCATCGAAAACCGCCAGCTTTACGCCGAGATTCACCGCTACACGGACGAATTGGAGCAGCGGGTCGTAGAACGCACCATCGACCTCAGCGTACGTAATGCAGTCGCAGGGACGCTGAGTAGTTCGCTGGATATGGACGAGATGCTGAACGGCGTGCTGCAAACCACTGTGGAACAGTTGAACGTGATGGGCGGCGCGATTTATTTGCTCAGCACGGATGGCACGGCGCTCAATATGGTGGCGCATTTCGGGGTGACGGAAGACGCGCTCAACCTCGTGACAGGTATCGCCCCGCTCAATTCCGATTTGCAGTTGGGTTGGTCGGCAGATGGCGAAGGACCGACCAAGGACCTGACCCAGTTAACAGGCATCTCCGCTGTGATCAGCGTTCCCATCTGGCATCAGGAACAGGTTCAGGGAATTATCACGCTGGTGCATGGACAGCCGCGCCCCTGGCGATCTGATGAAACGCGCATGCTCGACGCTATTGGCCGCCAGATTGGCGTCGCGCTGGCGAATGTCCGGCTCTATGGCGAGGCCGTGCGCGGTGAGGCGCATATTCGCACGATTCTGCAAAGCGTGGCCGATGGTCTGCTGGTGTTTGACCACAGCGCCAATCTCGTTTTGATGAATCCGGCGGCGGAAGCGCTGTTCTCCTTCTATCCCGCCGAGAAGGGCGGCCCTCAACTTGCCGCGTTCCAATTGTGGAAGTGGCTCCAGGCGCTCAACCCGGCTTTGGATCCGATCAATGAGTTTGCCCTGCCTACCGAATCGCTGATTAACGAGAGCGGCACGAATTTTGCCAGCCAGTGCGGTTTGCAGAAGTGCATTGGAGCGGATCGCGATGATATGGCATGGCCCTGCTGGCTGGCGCGCCGGGGTCCGTCGGATATGATGGTGCGGCAGTGCGGCGTGTATGCGCGCATTCCGCGCCGCTCGATTCAGGCCCGCAGCGCTGAGGTTCGAGACGCAGACGGATACACGCTGGGCACGGTGATTGTGCTGCACGATGTGACCTATTATCGCGAGTTGGATGAACTGAAGGGGCGCTTTGTCTCGACGGTTTCACACGAATTACGCACGCCGCTCTCGGCCATTATGCTCCAGGTAAGCACACTGCTGAAATATTATGATCGCTTTGAAGAGAGCGAGCGCCGCGAGATGCTGGGCGAAATTCAGCAGCAGGCCCAGGTTCTCCGCGAACTCATCGAAGATATTCTGGAACTGTCACGCTTCGACGCCAAGCGCGCCACTCCGCAGAAGCGCTGGTTCGACCTGTTGGAGCACTGCCGGGGCATTATGGCGGAACTGCGCCCGGTGGTCGAGGAGAAGCAACTGCTGATCCGCCTGAACTCCGAGGCCGGGCACTGCGAAGTCTATGGCGATCCCAACCAGTTGATGCGCGCCTTCCGCAACCTGTTCAGCAACGCGCTTAAATATACGCCTGAAGGCGGCAAAGTGTCGGTGGATTTGCTGGAGGCCAACGGCGAAATGCAGATTGTCGTACAGGATACGGGGATCGGCATCCCGCCGGAGGAGCAGATCTATGTCTTTGACCGTTTCTACCGCGCTGAAAACGCATCTCGCATCGCGTCCGGTACGGGGCTGGGGCTGGCGATCACCAAGGAAATTCTCGATTTGCACGACGGACACATCGACCTGATCAGCGTGCCGGGGCAGGGCAGCACGTTTACCATGTGTCTGCCGCTGATTGACCGGGGCAACACGATGGAACTGCCGCAGCCGGGCCTGATCAGCTAGGGCGAGAAGTTTCACACTAGCCTCATCAAGGGTCATCATGTCGTCTATGAATTCCCAAAAAGGATTTCATATATGGAGTGGATAAAAGTAGCAACAGCACTAGATGACCTATTTGCGACGTTCCCCCGTCTCCCTCACGGTTGACGAACGCCCGGCAATATGCTACACTGCACATCCAAAACCAGATGAAAAAAAGTGAGTGGCTTTCACCGGAAAGGATAACGCCATCAGTACAGGAGATTACCGGATTAACGAGCGGATTCGGGCGCGCGAAGTTCGTTTGATCACCGATACAAACGAGAACATCGGCGTCGTTTCGCTGCAACAGGCCTTACAACTTGCCGCAGATCGCGAGTTGGACTTGGTTGAAGTTGCACCAACCGCCGACCCGCCCGTTTGCAAGATTATGGACTTTGGCAAGTTCCTCTACGAACGAGCCAAAAAAGAACGGGAAGCGCGCAAGCTGCAGAAAACCATCGAGGTCAAAGAAATCCGGTTGAGGCCCAAAACTGATGACCATCACCGGGACTTCAAGGTGCGCGATGCCCGCAAATGGATCGAAGAAGGCATGAAAGTCAAGGTGCGCATTCGCTTCCGTGGACGCGAAATCACCTACCCGGAAATTGCGCGCGATATGTTGTTGGAAGTGGCAAAGGAACTAGAGGACATTGCCATCGTGGAACAGTCTCCCAATATGGAAGGCCGGACGATGTTGATGGTTCTTGGCACCGGCTCCTGATAAAAAAAAATAGTATTTTTTTTCCGTTGGGTGCCGTCAAAGTTGGTTTCAATCTGCGCCGCACGCCTGTGCGGTGCTACCGTGTTTATAGGGAGTGCTGTTCGTGGCTAAAAAGCAGAAGCAGAAAAAATACAAACTGAAGACCTATAAAGCTGCGGCCAAGCGGTTTAAGCTCACCGGCACGGGCAAAGTGTTGCGCAGCAAGGGTGGCAAGAGTCACCTGCGCCGCCGCAAGTCGCCCCGCAGCAAGCAGAAGCTTGCCAGCATGCTGGAAGTTAAAAACCCCAAGGAAGCTCGCCGTATCAAGCGGTTGGCTCCGTACCTTGGTCGTTATAAGCAGAATCCCCCGGCCTAAGTACCGGACTAGTTAAGGAGTTTTTCAATGAGTCGTGTAAAAGGTGGGACGGTAACACATCGTCGCCACAAGAAAATCCTGAAGATGACCAAGGGGCAGTGGGGCAGCAAGCACATCCTGTTCCGCCGCGCCAACGAAGCCATGATGAAAAGCCAGTGGTATGCCTATCGTGACCGCCGCAACCGCCGCCGCGATCTGCGCCGCCTCTGGATTGCCCGCATCAACGCCGCCGCCCGTATCAATGGCCTGTCTTACAGCAAGTTGATGCACGGCCTGAAAGTCGCCAATATCGAGCTGGATCGGAAGATGCTGGCCGATATCGCTGTGCGCGATGCCAACGCATTCGCCGCGCTGGTTGCCCTGGCTCGTTAAAGCAGGTCTCCATTCTATGACTGACGAAAACCGGCGTCCTGTTTGTGCCGGTTTTTCGCGTTATATAAGGTGTGATGCCTATGCCGCACGCCCGGATCGACACCCTGGAATCTGAAGAGCGGGTGACGTTTGTTTATCGCCCGGCGTTTAACCCTGTCGCGCTGCCAGCTCTGCTGTGGAGTCTGTGCGGCGGGTTGGCAGTCGGGGTAGGGCTGTCGGTGGGTCTGGTTGCCAGCGGGCTGCTGTCGATCCAGGATGGGCCGCAGGGCTTCCGCGCCGCGCTGATCGCCGGGACAGGGATCGGATCGCTGCTGCTGTTTGTCCTGGGGCTGATGCAAGGATTGAGCCGCCGAGCGCTGCGGATCGTTTTTGACTATGCGCGCCAACGGCTGTTGATCCGCCAACCCGATCAGCGGCGTTCGCTGCGGGTTCCTTTCCGCACAGCCGTCAATTTCCGGCTGGTGGACGATGGTCCGAATCACTGCACGCTGGTTCTGGACACGGATGAAACGCAGCCCGAACGTTTGATCACGGTTCGGGGATCGTGCCACGACGAGCGCACGAGTTTGCCGCAGCTTACCGGGTGGCTGAACGCTTATCTCGATGCATTGCACGACGTTCCCGACGATATTCCATTTGAGGCTTCCACCGATGCTTATTAGCAGCTCTCAGAATGATCGTGTGAAACTGGTCCGAGGGCTGCAAAGCCAGGCCAAACAGCGCCGCCAAGCACGCCAGTTTGTGCTGGAAGGTGTGCGGCTGGTCCGCGATGCCCTGGACAGCGGCGCACGTCCCGTTTTCGCATTTTATACGGAAGAAGCCGCCCAGGTTCAGCCCGCCAAACACCTCGTCAAGCGCCTGGGGGATATCCCTGTGCCGTGTCTCGCCGTGACGGATGCCCTCATGCGCGAGATGTCCGACACGGAGACGCCGCAAGGTGTGCTCGCCGTGTTTCCCTGGCCCGATCTGCCCATCCCCGAACAGCCGCATCTCGTGTTGATCGCGGACGGCTGGCGCGATCCCGGCAACCTGGGCACGGTCATGCGCACCGCCGCCGCCGCCGGAGTGGATTTGCTGGTGCTGCCGCCGGGCACGGTTGATGCCTTGAACCCCAAAACCGTCCGCGCCAGCATGGGAGCTATTTTCCGCCTGCCGATCCTGACGCGCTCGTGGGCCGAAATCGGCGCGCAGTTCAGCGATCTGGCCTTTTATCTGGCGGATGCAGCGGGCGACGTGCCGTATGATCAGGTCGATTGGTCGCGCCCTTCGGTGATCGTCATTGGGGGCGAGGCGAACGGATTTGGCGAGGCCGCGCAAAGTGTGCCGCATACGGTGATCAGCATCCCCATGATGCCGGGAGCCGAATCCCTCAACGCGGGAGTTGCCGCCGCTCTGCTGATCTACGAGGCGCGCCGGGGCAAATTCCGGTAAAAAGAAGATATTTCACCGCAAAGAGCGCAAAGACCGCGGCTGCGCTAGGAAAAACAAGAGAAAAACAAGAAGATTTTCTATGATACAATGAGTTGAGATAGCTCAATTGCGCCTTTTATGGTGCCGGGCTTGCGTTTCCCGAAACTAAACGCGCTTACTTGGTAAGAGTCGTTCCCCGTGAAGACGAAGACTTCGAAAGAACATTAGCTCGTTTCCAGCGCTCAGTTCGAAGAGCCTATGAGCGTCCCTGGCATAAGCGTCGTTATGGTTATTATGAAAAACCCAGCACGCTCCGCCGCAAACAAAATAGAACCAAACGGCGAAATGTTCTGAACACCTCGCACGGCGGTTCGGGGGGGCTCAGATTGTGTATCGATTTAGAAGATCAGTTTCGGCGGGAAGGCCCCTCAAATGCTATGGGCAGTTGAGGGCCTAACGTAATTCGTGCCGCATCCAGACGTTCGGTTCGACATACGTGCCGCGATCCGCTGCGCAGTCGATTTCGATGGGAACCAGCGCGCCAGGAACGGTATAGGTTCCGCTCTCCGGGAAGCGCATATTGGCCCAGCCTTCCCAATCCTTCACGCTGCCGGTAATGATCATTGATTGGGGGCAGACCTTGACGATCTGCGCGCCGAGCCGGGCATGGACACGCAGCCAGGAGTCAAAAGGCTGCCCGTCGCCGGTCTGCCACGTGATGTAGCGTTCCATCGGAATGAGCGGATAGCGGCTTTTCAGGTTGGGACGGACGGGTGCAAACAGCGCATCCAGACCCTGTGTCTGCCCGATCCGCTTCATGGTTTGAACAACAATCTGGCTCAGCCCGCGCCCCTGGTGGCTGGCAGCAATCGAGATCGACAGGGCACACAACGATGTTGGCTGCTGCCCTGCCGCATGATCGGCAAATCCTTTATCGAGCGCCCAATCCCACCCTGCATCGGGCAGATGGCGCGGATCATCTCGCCAGACGAGCGGCAGGCTGTTGCCAACCGCCACCATCTGATCAGTTGCCGGATCGATCAGGGCAAACTGGTATTCAGGGAAGATCGAATAGAGGTCGTTCCAGAAACGGTTGGCAACGGGATCATGCATCATAAATTCCGGCCAAACGGCGGTGATTATTTCATCTCCGGCGTGCAGCAGATCGGGGTGCTGGGTGGCGTTGATCACGCGGTATTCTGGCGAAAGCATCGTGTCTCTCTTTGCTGGTGTTGAGAAAATTGCGCATTTTTCAGCAATCCCCCTTATTTTGTGGAGGGGCATGGGCCACTGGGAGCGAGTATACTAGAAACAAAGGCGCTTCGTCATGTGCTCAAGTCCATACAATGGGTGGATTAATTTGTAGAAGGCAGGTCATTATGTCTCAAATTCCCGAATTGCAGCAAGCGTACCAGATGATCAAAGCCGGGCAGCGCCAGGAAGCGGGCATGCTGCTCAAGAATTATTTGTCCGCTCACCCCAAAGACGTGGACGGATGGTGGTTGATGGCGCATGCAGCGAACAATCCGGAAATCGTCCAGAAGTGCCTGGAACGGGTGCTGCAACTCAACCCGGATCACGCCAAGGCGAAGGAAAGGCTGGCCCGGACGGTTCCCGCCGCGCCTGCTCCAACTGCTCCTCCTCCGGCGGTCAAAAAAGAGTCAGCCGTTCCCGATTCATTTGAAGCGTTCGCCGCGCAGCCGCTGACCGATATGGGGGCGGATGATCCCTTTGCGCAGCCGGTTGATCCGGCCCGGCCCAAGCCTCCCAAGCCGAAAAAAGGCGGCCCTCGTCTCGCCAGCGATGATTTCGCGTCAATTCCGGCTCAGCGAAAGGCGGGCGTCGAGACGGTGATCGGCTGGGCGGTACTCGCCATTGCGCTGGTCGTGCTGTTCGGCGGGGCGCTGTACATTGCCAACGATCAGGGTTGGCTGCATCTGTGGGGCGATAAGGAAGAGCATTTCACCCTGGTCCGGATGGATGGCGGAAGCTTCACCATGCTCTACCCCAAGGGGTGGGATAAACGCTGCGAGACGGAAGCCCAGGGCTATCCCGTCTGTGGAATCGCTAACCACAAATCGTATAACGACGTGGACTGGTATGCTCACCAGAACGTCGATCTCACGGTCTTCTCCCAGATGTTCGCGGAGTCGCTGTTTGGGGGCGGCGAAGACCTGCCGAAGAGCCGGATATCGATTGTGGCGATGGATGTGCCGGAATCGTCGTATGCCTATGATGCCAAAAGTCTCGCCAAGACCAATTATGAATACGCTCAGGAAGGCTGGATGCTGAGTCCGAATGGGCATGCCGACTACGACCACTCACAAATCACGGTCGATGGGTACACCGCGTACTACTATCACTACTATAGTTCTGACCCAATCTGGAAGGTGCGCGAAGCGGCCTACGATGTTTATGTTCAGCACGACGGCATCATTTTCTGGATGGTCATCTCGATCAGCACGCCGATTGATGACAAAATCCCCGACAGCACGATTCAGGACATGATCCGCTCGATTGATATCAAGTAGGCGCAGCAGTAGTGCTTTTTCGACGGACACAAACTAACCCCTTCTCTCGCCACTGCGGGAGGAGGGAGCCAATCCTTCCGGAGCAGGACTGATGAAGGACTATCACATCAACATTTTCTACAGCCAGGAGGACGGCGAATATATCGCTGATATCCCTGATCTCAAGTACTGCTCTGCAACGGGATCGACGCCTGAAGAGGCGCTACGTGAAGTACTGGTTGCAAAAGCACTATGGCTCGAAGCAGCACAGAAGCATGGGAAGCCAGTTCCAGAACCCCGCTACCGCCCCTTCATTTATCAGGTTGGAAGATAGATGGCGAATTTATAAAACCAGCGCCAGACGAGCAGAACCCCCAACCGCCCGAGGTTGAGGGTTCTGCTCACAATAGCATCGAAGGAGGAGATGCTTGCTATAAAGTTGTACGCAATTAGAGCGCAGGATCGGCTATAACGACTTTTTCCCTTTCCGATTCCTGCTCCGGTAGTTCGACGGCCTTGTGCATCAGGATGTAGCCAATCGTCGCCGCGCCGCCCAGAACCCCAGCCAGATACCACACCCAGTCGAATCCCAGGTGATTGATCACCTGCCCGGCGAGCCACGTACCCGCACCTGACGCAATAGCAAAGCCATAGCCAAAGACTGCCATATAACGCCCGCGCATATGTTCCGGGGCGAAGCTGGCAGCCATCGCCTGCGCGACAGGCACGGCGATCATCTCACCCATCGTGATAATGACCATCGCCATAATGAACATTGCATAGCCTGCCACGTAGCCGAACATGCTGAATCCGATGGCGTAGAGCAGCGTGCCGAGCGCGATCACCAGCAGCTTGGGCCAGCCACGCTGGCGGATCCAGCGGGTGACCGAGAACTGCATCACGACAACCATCAGCGCATTCATCCCCAGCAGCATGCCGAAGCCCTGGGGCTTGATGCCGTGTTCGTCACGCAGATAGACGGCCAGAGTGGTGTTCATCTGGAAGTAGACCAGCCAGACGATCACGCCCAGGAAGATAAAGGCGACAAAGACGCGGTCGTGCAGCACCTGCCCGTAGCCCTTGAACGTTTGCAGCAGGGATTCGTTCTCGACGGCCTGTGTCTCTTTTGTGTTCGGGCGAGTTTCGCGCAGGAAGACAACCAGAACGGCAAAGGTGATCAGGCTGGTCAGCGCGTCGATGCTGAAGAGCAGCACATAAGAGACGCCTGCCAGCAGTCCACCAAGCAGTGGGCCAAAGGTGACGGCGACATTAAACATGATGCGGATCACGCCAAAACCTTCGGCGCGTTTTTCTTCGGGCAGCAGATCGGCCATCATGGCCTGCCACGCCGGGCCGCCGATGCTGCCGACGACGCCCAACGTGCCGCCCAGCAGATACATATAGCCGACACTGGGCAGGAAGGGCAGGGAGAGGTTGCCGAGAGCGCTTGTCACCAACGCGGTCAGAGCCATCGGTTTACGTCCAAACCGATCTGTCAGCGCGCCGCCAATGGTGCTGCCGATCACCCCGGCAACCGCGTAGATGGCGAAGATGACGCCGACCTGAGCAATACTAATATCAAAATGATCGGTCAGGAACATTGCAAAAAACGGAAAGATCAGCGCGTTACCGACCATATCGATAAACGACGCGCCGACCAACAACCAGAACTGCCGGGGATATTCTTCGAAAACTGTTCGAACACGGCTCATCTGTTTTCGCTCCGTTGTGATTAACACACGTATGCAATTGTGCAATTGCATACGTGTGCAATTGTAGCACGATACGAACGTCTGTGCAAGTAGCAAATCTTGCCGGGATTGTCTATGGCAACAAAAATAGGTTGGTAAAAAGGGAATAGTTCGCTATGCTCCTCCAACATATTACAACAACCTATCAAATATTTCAATAGGCATGTTGAAGATTTTCAATATGAAGCTGAAGTTGTTTAAGGATTGAGAATGTTTTATCTATTCCCAGGTGATATCGTAGACTGCCCCATCATAGTCGGGATTGGACAGGTTGAGGAAGGTTCGTTCGAGGGCGGTAGTGGGCGGGCAGAAGCGATGAATCAAGCCATAGAGGTAGCCATAAAGGACGTCATGCGGGTAGGGGGTATGGTCGATAATACGGATGTGATGAGCCGTCACCTGTTTAATTTCATAACCCGTATCCTCTGGAGGGAGATTTCGCTGGTTCAACTGGTAAATCTTGTTGAGAAGCTCAAATATGTCTTTCATGCTATCCAGGTTGAGATCGGACGGGAGCTGGACGGTGTCGATAACCTTAATGCCCGCTGAAATCATATTTGCCAAAACATTGCTTTTCCGGCTGGCGATCTGTTTGAAAAAATCGAGGTACATCTGGCGTGGATACCAGCCATCGGGGTTGATTTCAGTCACACCATATTCAGCCAGTGTAGCATAAAAATCGCCCTTAAATTCTTCCAGTTTGCTTGCCACCAATATAGACAGGAAAGCGGATCCAGCTAGTAAAACGTTTGGGTCAGAAATGTATTTTCTCATTAAGCCTCGAACGACAGTCATAAGATCTTGCTAATAGCGCATTATCATACCCACTCTTTCTCAATTATCAATTAAAACTTAATTGATTTTTAATTAAAATTCCTGGCTGAAAGGAACAGGATCAAAAAGAGGAACAGATTTCTGCCCCTCTCTGCTAAAAACGGCTACGGGATTAAGCGAGAAGCTGTCTGACTGCTTGTGCTGCGCCTGCGCGCGGTGCGACGGTTTCAGTGCCATCGCTCAGCCGCTTGAACTTGACGACGCCTTTTGCGATCTCGTCCGCGCCCAGGAAGGCCACGACGCGCACGCCTTTGCGATCCGCGTATTGGACCTGCTTGCCAAGCTGCCGCTTGCTCTGCAAAATCACTTCGGTGCGGATGCCCGCAACGCGCAGCTCGCTTGCCAGCCGCATCGACTCGGCCTGCGTTTCAGGGCCAAAGACCGTGACCAGCATCTGCACTACCGTTCCGGTCAGGTCCGGCGGGTAGAGATCGAGCATATCCATCAGGTCGATGATGCGCTCGATGCCCAGGCTGGAGCCGGTTGTGGGCAGGCTTTCCTTGCGGAACAGGCCCACCAGATCATCGTAGCGCCCGCCGCCCGTCACACTGCCCAGGTTATCCGGCTTGGTGATGATTCGTCTCGAAGATCGGCCCGGTGTAGTAGCTCAGCCCGCGCACCATCGCGAAGTCGATCTCGATGTTGCTCAAAGGGCACGCCCATCGCGTCCATGTACCCGACCATCTCTTCAAGTTCGCGTTGCGCCTTCCTGCGCCGGGGCGATGCCGTCCAGCTGTTCGCGCAGGTGGCCCAGCGACTCCAGATTCCCTGCGCCGCGCCGTTCCAACAGGCCCATCATCCGGCTGATCACGGCTTCTTCGATGCCGCTCTCGCGCATTTCTTTCGCGACGCCATCCAACCCAATTTTGTCCAGCTTGTCGATGCTGCGGTACAGATCGCCTAACTGGGCATCCGGCACGCCCGCGTAGATTCCGATGCCCGGTCAGGATCTTGCGGTTGTTGATCTTCACGTTGAAATCCGCAAAGCCCAGCCGCCGCAGAGCCGTTGTCACCAGACTGACGATCTCCGCATCGGCGGACATATCGGCCACGCCCACGATGTCCGCGTCACACTGGTAAAACTCGCGGTAGCGGCCCTTCTGCGGACGCTCGGCGCGCCACACCGGGGCGATATGATAGCGGCGGAAGGGCACCGTCAGATCATTTTCGTGCATCGACACATAGCGGCTGAGCGGCACGGTCAGGTCATAGCGCAGGGCGAGTTCTTCCTTGCCGCCGGGGTGCTGGGCCTTGAAGATCAGCTTTTCGGCTTCCTCGCCGTATTTGCCCATCAGCGTCTCTTCCATTTCGAGGACGGGGGTTTCAATCGGTTCGAAGCCGAAGGTTTTGAAGACGTCGGTGATCACGCCGAACACGTACTGGCGCTTGATGACCTCTTCCGGCAGAAAATCGCGCATGCCCTTCGGCAGGCGGGCTTCAATTTTAGGCATATTCACTCACTTCCTTTTGGTAATTAGGCCTGACTTGAATAGCAAACGAGTACGCCGCGCACTCGTCACGCGCGGTGTGAGGGCTGCACGGCGGTGGTCGCTCTCGCATGAACAAAGGGGAGCCAGCTTGCCTCGAAAAGATTATTACCCTGGCAACTGATCAGAACACACATCGCTGATTTCTCCTCACGCCGGAAACAGGCACAAAAAAAGCGTGGCGACAAACGTCCCACGCTTTGTTATCGGTGGTCGCTGATCGCCCGCTATTCAGACTGGGTCAGATGATGACGGCCTAACATGACTCAATTTACTCCTCAAAGTTGTAATCAGTATAAACAGATTCAGGGGAGTTGTAAAGGTATCTGTCCGGCGGTCACAAGAGGAAGTTGATCATGGGACTATAGAGCCAATTCTTTATAAGTTATTTGCAAGTTCATATACGGCGTCCCTAAAATCTGAACAAATGTGTCTGTCACTCAGAAGAAGGTTTGAGCCGCTGTGCCTATTCGGATCGAAAGAACTGCCGCCAGTCCCTATCTCTGCTACCGTTTCAGCGGCGCGATTACTCCCGACGATCTGGATCGACTGGCTTCTGTCGAAGAATCCGTTTTCACAACCCCCTCCGAAGGGGAGTGTCTTGGCGTCATCGTCGATCTCTCGGCTATCGATACCATTGCCGCCAACCTGTTCCCGCAGCTTCAGCACATGCGTATCGTGCGTGATGATCGGTTCTGTGCGATCTGTGTGGTAGGGGCCAATCCCTATCTGCGCGCGCTCTGGATCAGCCTGGGACTTGTGCGCGGCAGATCCGATATTTCCTTTCGCCAGACGACTGACGACGCGATATCCATCCTGGATTACCACTTGCAGGCCAATCGCGCTTCATTCGACGGCTGACCGGTTTACCCCTCTGCCGGAAATTTCACGAAGATGAGCGTATCACGCAGCGAGCCGTCTATCCCGCGCGAGTCATGGTGCAAGCGTGCTTCCAACGTATATCCGGCCCGCTGGGCAACAGCGGCGCTGCGCGTGTTGCGGGCGTCGCAGCGAATTTCGATCCGCTTCGCGCCCAGGATATGCAGCGCAAAATCGGTGAGGCCGTTGACTGCTTCCGTGATGTAGCCCTGGCCCTGCTGGCTGGTACGCACCCAATAGCCGATTTCGAAGCGGGGCACGGTCCAATCGATGCGGTGCAGGCCCGTGCCACCCACAAACAGCCCGTCACCCTTGCGGATGATGACCATCATCAGGTTTGTCCGCGCATGCCACTCGCTGATCGCGGTGCGATAGACCGCCTCCGATTGGTCCTGGGTTGGGGCGACCTGTGCCCAGGGCATCCAGGGCCGCAGTTCTTCCAGGGATTCAGCAATCGCGATGTGAGCCTGCGCCCCGTCGCCGGGACGCGGCGCGCGGACGATCAGCCGCTCCGTCTCGATCTGGTCAGGGAAGTCCAACAAAAGTGGATTAACAATCCCAGGCACTCTCTCTATTTTCCCTTCAGCGCTGCGTACACCGCCGACAAATCCTCTTTACCCAGGCCATCGAGCATCGCCAGCCCAAACAGTTCCTTGGCCGCGCTGCCTGTGAAGAGAGGCCGTTCCAGGTTCCGCGCCAGATCCTGCAAATAGTGCATATCTTTGTAGATCAGTTCGACGGCGAAATGTGGCGCGAAATCCTCATCGAGCAGCTTTTGCCGCTTGGCATTCAACACGCCGGAATTGCCCGCGCCCGCTGCCAGAATATCGAGCACCTGTTTTTTATCCAGACCCGCCGCTTCGCCAAAGGTGACCGCTTCCGCCAGGGCCGCCATGAACGAGCCAAGCACCAAATTGTTGATCAGCTTCATTTTGGTCGCCCGGCCCATCTCTGTCCCCATATAAAAAATCGTGCTGCCGATCTGGTCCAACAGGGGCCGCGCCGTCTCAAAAGTCGCCTGATCGCCGCTCACCAGTACGGTCAGCGCGCCCTTCGAGGCCGGGATCACGCTGCCCAGGACAGGCGCTTCCAGATACGCCGCGCCGTGTTCGCGCGCCCATGCCTCGAAGCGAACCACAGGCTCGAAATGGTTGGTTGTCGTGTCGATTATGATCTTGCCCGCGCAGTCACCCGCCAGCAGACCGCCCAGCACTTCTTCCACCGCGCCGCTGTCGCGCAAATTCAGGACGACAACCGGAACCTGCGCCATCACCTCGGCGGGACTCTGCGCCACCGGGACGCCTAAATCCGCTGCTTTTTCGGCGGTGCGGTTCCAGACGACGAGTTCCACACCCTGTTCGATCAAGTGCCGGGTCATCGTTTTGCCCAGCACGCCCAACCCGATAAATCCTGCTTTCAATGGTGGTTCCCTCCGACATAAGAGCAAAAAGATCCCACCGCAAAGCAACATCATGAAAATAGACGTTTCCGCCGCGTCGCCTAGGGTTAAAACCCGTAGGCTATTGAAGGAAAAAGTCCACTGAAGTGGACTCTTTGCAGCCCCTTCAGCGGGCTTACAAGCTTCTCAGCTAGGCCCAGGTTTTAACCTGGGACGTAAAAATCGCACAGCAACTATTTTTCGCCAAGCAACATCATGAAAATAGACGTTTGCTGCCGCGTCGCCTAGGGTTAAAACCCGTAGGCTATGAAGGAAAAAGTCCACTGAAGTGGACTCTTTGCAGCCCCTTCAGCGGGCTTCCAGGCCTTTCTCCTAGCCCTAGAATTTATTCTAGGGTGATGTGAAGCGCATCACGCTATTCTCTGCGGAGAGCGGGGATAATGCGAAAAAATATGACCTTCTCTCCACTGCTCAGACGGAACAAGGGCTACATCGCCGCGTGCATGGCATCCAACAGTTGCCCGCTGCGCACAATTTCGATCATGCGGTCAATGTACGGGCGCAGCGCCACATCATGAGTTAGCGGAGCCAGCGTATAGCCCGGCTCGATTTCCACTGTGCGCAGAAAATCCAGGATCGTCTGCGTACCCCGTCCCAGCCGCGCGGTCGGGTTCCATTTGCAGCCGCAGTTCGAGCGCCTGATAGGCGCACAGCAGTTCTATCCCCACAACCGCCTGCGTATTGGCTACGATTTGCGCGGCAGTGCGGGCGGCGATGGTGCTCATGCTGACATGATCCTCGCGGTTGGCGCTGCTGGGGATGCTGTCCACGCTGGCAGGATGCGCCAGCATCTTGTTCTCACTGACCAGCGACGCCGCCGTATACTGCGCGATCATCAGGCCGTTATTCAGACCCTCCTCACCGGGTGGATCGATCACCAGGAACGGCGGCAAACCTCGATTGAGTCGGGCATCGGTCAGCAGGAAGATACGCCGCTCGGTCAGGCTGGCAAGGTCTGCCAGGGCGATTTTCAGGAAGTCCATCACATAACCAACGGGCGCGCCGTGAAAATTCCCGCCTGACACGGCCTTGATTTCGCGCGGCAGACTGGCCGGGCCTTCGTCGTCCATGAAGATCAGCGGGTTATCCGTCGCGCGTTGATCTCGCGCGTCAGCACATCGCGCATATAATCGAGCGTATCCAGTACCGCGCCCATCACGACCGGGGCGGCGCGCAGACTGTAAGGGTCCTGCGGCGGGCCGTCTGGCGGATCGAGTGTCGACGTTGACATCGCCGCGCACCAGGGTGCTGCCCCGAGCAGTTTATAGACGAATGATGCCACCCGCGCCTGACCCGTCATGCCCGCGCACCGCGTGCAGATGGGGCAGAAACGCATCGCGGAAACCGCGCAGCGCTTCCAACGAAAGCGCCAGGGACAATTCCGCGTTGGCCAGCAGCCGGGTCGCGTCGTGCCATGCCAGCAGCGCCGATTGCTGCGCTTACCGCCGTGCCGTTGATCAGCGCAACCCCTTCCTTTGCGCCCAAGCACAATACGCGGGATACCCGCCGCATCCATCGCCGCCGCGCCGTCCATCAGTTCACCGTTGTAATACGCCTTCCGCTTGCGCCGGGATGCGGCTGTTCGTCGGGCACCGGCGCGCTAAGCACCAGCGCCAGATGCGACAGCGGGGCCAGATCCCCGGATGCGCCGAGCGATCCCTGGGCAGGCATGGCGGGAAGCACCCCTTCGATTCAGCATTTCGACCAGCGTATTGATCACCTCGCGCCGCACGCCGCTGTAACCCTGCGCCAGCGTGTGCGCGCGGATCAGCATCGTGGCGCGCACGACATCGAGCGGCAGATAATCGCCGACGCCCACGGCATGACTGAGCAGCAGTTTGCGGCTGAGCAGAGCCGCTTCGGATTTTTTGCGGAAGATCGCGCGCCCGGCATTGTCGCCAAAGCCTGTATTGACGCCGTAAATCACGCGCGGCGACTCAGAGGTCTCGATCTCGTCCATCATGTGCCGGACCCACGCCGCGCTGCGTTCGACGCGCTCCAACCGGGCGGCGAGTTCCGTGCCGGGCCGGGCGACATGGGCATCGGCTGGACGCGCCGGTTATGGCGGGCGACACGGACCACATCGGCAATAGTCAGAGGTGCGTGCCCCAACAGCAGTGGGCCGGATTGAGAGGAAGAAGTCACAATTATTTGCCTTTCCGTAATTCTAATGGCTGTTATGAACTTTTCGAGCTGTCCCATAAAGATACGCTGAAAAATAAGCGTTGTGGTTCGCGGGCAGGCCCTCATCCCGGCTCAGCAAAAGCGGCTGAGCTTCCCTTCCCCCACAGCTTGGCTTGCTGACACACGCGGGGGGGAAGGGGGGAACGACACTAAAAAGTGCATAACACGCTCTAGTGGCTTAAAAAGCGCCACCCATCAACACGGCGGCGCTGACTATTTATGGATCGTCTATTGTATCGCAAACAACCCCACTTCTACAGCCATCTACTGTGCGGGTGTTGGCTGTGGCTGCGCCGCTTCCAGTTCCTGGATGCGGGCGATCACCGCCGGATTGGCAGTACCGGCAGCGAGTTCTACGTAGCGGCGGTACTGTTCGAGGGCCTTATCCGGCTGGCTGGTCGCGTCGTACACGCGCCCTAATCCGAGGTGCGCTTCGGGCCGCGTTTCGTCCAGGGTGACTGCCTGCGTGTAATCAACCTCGGCCAGATCAACCGTTCCCCTGGCGAGATACGCATCACCCCGGCCCAGGTACAGCTCGATCAGAGTGTTATTCAGATTGATCGCCGTTGTGTATTCGGCTATGGCCTGATCCCAATTGGATTGGCGGGCAAAAATTTGCCCCCGGTAAAAGTAGCCCCACACGCTGCCGGATACAGTTCGACCAGGCGGTTAAAATCCGCCAGGGCGAGGTCGAGATCGTTGATACAGTTCAGATAGAGCACGCCCCGCCGCGTATAGGCATCCTGGTGATCCGCGGCAAGCTGGATCGTGGTGGAATAATCCGCTACAGCGGCATCACACTCGCCCAGTGCTTCGTAGGCCAGCCCGCGCTGGTAAAACACAGCCGGATCGTCCGCTTTCATGCTCAACGCCTGGTTGAAGTTGACAATGGCCTGGGCATAGTCGCCCTGGTTAAAGAAGAAGTCCTGCCGCACGAAGATTTGAGGGTCGAGTGTTGGCACGGTGACTGAGGCGTGCTCGTGCCGGTATTCTCGCCATTGCCACCTGAACTGAGCGCGTCGCGTATGGTGTTTCGCAAGGCATAATTCGCTGCGACCCGCCGATCAGCAGGACGAACAGGGCCGCCGACATCCATACCCATTTCCAACTGCGCGGCTTCAGATGGCGAATCAGCCAGTCCATATCGGGGCGCACCCGCACCCGCGCCGAAACCCCAAAGCGGCGACTCCGTCCGAACTGCGTCGCCGCACTCCACGACCTGGCGGCCACTCGATACGTGCCGATTTACGCGCCAGCGTCTTGGACTGCGGTGACGGAGCACCGCGCAGTCACCGCTTTCCGGCGGACGCCAGGGGAAGGAATCCGGCACCCGATCCGCCCGGGACTCCCTAAAGCGGCGACTCCGTCCGAACTCCGTCGCCGCACTCCACAACCTCGCGGCCGTTCAGGTGTGGCGATGCTCGCGCCCGCGTCTTGGAGTGCGGTGACGTAGCACCGCGCAGTCACCGCTTTCGGGGGCCCATCGGAAAGCCCAGGGCACCCGCGCCCGCCGGCCGCACCCCAAAGCGGCGACTCCGTCCAAACTCCCTCGCCGCACTCCAAAACCTCGCGGCCGCTCGAGGAGTGCCGCTGCCCGCGCCCGCGTCTTGGACTGCG
>CAVWCQ010000003.1:0-93375 GCA_963753545.1 uncultured Chloroflexia bacterium | reverse complement strand
CTTCATTTCCGGAAGAAGAGCTGCCTTATTTAAAATAATTTATTAATTGTGCCGGTACAGGTTTAGCCCATGCAGCATCCGCCAGCTTTGAGCGGTCACGGCTGTCGCCCAGCAGTCCCATCTCGTTATCAACCTGCATCATGATAACCGGCGCCGTGGATCTACCTCCCTGATATGACGCATCAATGCACGAAACGCTCTGGCTTCGGCCAGCATCGACGCCTCTCCAAGCGGACTTACAGGCATAGTCCTGTCTGCTTCAAGGAATATGCTGCTATTCCCTTTTGTCACAGGTTTCCTGGCTGGTACTGGAAACCGTTGAGTATTTGTTTTCACCCATAAGGGCGTATAGTTGGATCCTCCGTTCTTCCAGGAAGCAAACCAGATGATTACGAGACGAATATCCCTATCCCGTGCCTCCTTTATTTGCGCATCCACGAGTTCAAAATTGAACTTGCCTTCTTCCGGCTCCAACAGTTCCCAGCTCACTGTCGAAATAACCGTGTTAAGGTGCATTGCGGACAGTTTATCCCATATCGGTTTCATATACCCGATACTGGAGGCGCTCGAGTTATGCAATTCACCTGAAAGCATGATAAAGGTGTTTGCCGTCCACGAATATCTGCTTTACTAATCCATTCTGTTTTATTTGAGGCAGCTCCTGTGGGGTTTCAGTCCCTGTCTGCGCCATCATGACCATTGAGGCAAATGTCACCAGCACCACGAGTAAAGATCTCTTCTTCTTCATAAATAGTATCTTCTTAATTTGAAATAATTAGTATCTTTTTAACCTTTTCCGGTAAAACTATTATCAATAATTGTTCCTGCGGAACACCTGGTTTATTACAGTTTTCCCTTAAACTTACACAAAATAAGTTTACAATCGTTTTCCGGGGATGCATGAATTACTTACAAACTAAATTGAAATCACGCTCATACTCCCCTCCGGGATTGAATTATGTGAGAATTTGAAATATCTTTACATAACAGCCTTGAATTATGATCTTAGATGGTGTACTTTGGTTTGATAATTTATTTTATATGAAAAACCTCGAAGAAGAAAATTAGAAAAATTTATTAGGGATAATAAAGATAAGTTCGATGTATATCAACCTGAACCCGATCATAATGAACACTTCTTTAATAAATTAATAAATAAATTTAAGGAAGTAATAAATATTGTGCCATATCTGGTAAAAGTTGGCATAGCAACAATACTTATTTTTATTTTATCTTTTCTTTTTTGGAGAATCTATCTATGTCCTCCCCTGTCACGTATTTCTTTTAAATACTGGAAAGCAGAACATGATTATAAACGTCAGATTAACCGAACTACCCGGCTTACTTCTAATTCGATTAATAATTTAGAAGAAAAGGCTAAGTTTGAATCTGAACTTCAAAAATTTGATGAGACTTATAAAATTTTAAAGAAGCAATTAAAGGAAAATCCTTCACAGAAAATATTGCAAATATGTTAAGTTTTATCAGGAAAAATTATTAACACTTCAGGAAAATATTCAGAATTATACAAATAACAATTAGCCAGCCAGTCCTTACGTTAAACTCCGATGTTATGAACCGGAGAAGGTACCGGTTAAACAAAACCAGGTGACGGAGGGTGCAGCTTGAAAGGGCTGCCCAAAAGTGTATGGGAACATGAGTATAAATTTTATAACCAACGAACAATTATATAAGCAGGCTATCGAGCCTGTTGCAGGTGCAACCTCCTTTGTGTGGATAGGTACGGCCGATATAAAGGATCTGCATGTGCACCACAAAGGAACCGTTCAATCTTTTTTGTCTGTACTTGACAGTCTGGCAAAAAAGAAAGTAGCCATTCGCCTTTTACATGCAAAAGAACCTGGTGCTAACTTTAGAAAAAGTTTTGATAAATACCCTTTGTTATGGAAAAATATGGAGAGGCAGCTATGCCCAAGGGTTCATTTCAAACACATTATTATTGATGGCAAATTTGCATATTCAGGTTCCGCAAATCTTACAGGAGCAGGATTAGGTATAAAAAGTGCAAATACCCGCAACTTCGAATCAGGCTTCGTTACAACTGATCCCGAAATAGTTAAGGCAATTATGAACCAGTTTGATGAAGTCTGGATGGGCAAATACTGCAAAAACTGCAAGCGAAAAGAATTTTGCGGTGACCCTATTTTATAATTATTCTAACTCCCGGTTCTAAACTATTCCGTCACTACGGGATTGGCATGGTGAAATATTGCCCATTTAAACCGGGCGTTACCTGATTCTAAATTATTCCGCTTATCAGCAAAACTAAAACTTGGCTTAATATTTGTATTTTTTACTTCATGATAATACTTATTGTACTGTCAGATTTATTTGATAATTTTAATTTTTCCTTACCAGAAATGAAACGCAATCATAAACGTGCGACAGGAACGATTATAACATTACTTGCTGTTTCTCTGATATTAATGTGCCAGAATACATTTGCCCAGCCAGGCTATTGCCCAGGGTCGCATATGTCACCTTTCCAGCCAGTCATCGCCGCATACCCACACAATTCAAAGCCGGCAGGATTATGATCCATGATTCCAAATGGGCGGTGATCAGCCTTTCATAAGCTTCAGCATTCATTTTGATCCTCTGATCAGCTGGTTTTCAACTGATAGTTATGATACCCGCAACGACGGGGTGGTTCCCGGATTTAATTTCGGCATTTCGTATAACAGTTATTTTAGTCCCAACTATTCCTTTTCTTCAGGGATAAATATTATTAATGCCGGAGGAAGACTTATCAACAGGGAGACCACCAGTTTCAAGCTGAAAAACTACAATCACGTCAAATTCTTACAATTGAGCCCGGAGAAGCAATTACTTATAGAATCACCTATCTTTCCATACCTCTTGGCTTAAAGCTCCAGACAAACCAGATCGGTTACGGAAGATTTTTCACAGATCTTGGATTCGATCCAAAAATCGTAATCGGGGGCAGGGCAAACATACCTTCACTCAATATATAGGAGGTAATGCTTTGGCGGAACTGAAATCATTCAACGTTTCATTCCATATAATGGCGGGTATGGAATATCCTCTCTCAGGAAATAATAACATTGTTTTCGGTATTGGATTTGACAATAACTTCTTTGACATTACAAGGGATAACGGAGATCAACCACGAATGTGGTTACTCAGAAAATGTTATCATTCCGGATAGGGATGACCTTTTGATCTCATCCCTATGCCGGATTTTTCCAAAGTAACTCATTTCAAAAGCCCGGAGGAGCCTGACAACGAAAAATTGAACTTTCGGGCTATTTTGTTTCAAACGGACGATCTACGGCAATCAATTTGGAATTATCATAGCCCGCTCACCTGTTTTTATATTAATTGTCCATGGTTTGGGTTCAGGCAACCAAAGTTTTCCATCTCCGATTTCCACAGGCATCCACAGGTACCTTGAATCCGACAGGGTCCTTCCAAACATCTCCCATAAATATAACCGTGGTGTCTTTTTTCCCGGTACTTTCAGCATCATGGTTGATTGCGAACCGTAAGTATTTGTTCGGGCGGCGCCACATCCAAAATTCGCTCCAAGGGCCTTCGAGGCTTTTGGCTGTGGCATATTTGTTGGGATTGGGAGAACACCCTGTTAAAGCAGAACCCAGAACATAATACAACCCTTTGTAATGGATAAGGGCTCCACCTTCTACGGATGCTTTAATCAGGCACATATCTTTTTCTACATCAAGATAATCCTCAGAAAGCCTGGCTATATGAAACCCATTAGGCCTGTCCTCGAAAATCAGGTAGGCTGTACCATCATCGTCTATAAACTGTCCGATATCCCGGCTTTGGTAACCAAGAGGACGAAACGACCGGATATAACTGAACGGACCGGTTGCCTTATCACTTATTGCCAACCCAACCCGTGCATACAGATATCCCATTTTCCCTCCCTTGGGTCCATCAAGGTGCATGTACATCACGTATTTTTTTGTTTTAGCGTTGTAGAATACTTTGGGACGCTCCAACACCCATGATTTCCCAATGCTGTCCGGATCCGACAATTTAAACACATCTCCTTTAAACTCCCAATTAACAAGGTCTTTAGATGAATAACAGCTTACATAGCGATAATTGGGGTCCAAACCTTGCCGTCTTTCTTCACCATACCAATAGAATATTGATCCTACCTTAATGATGCCTCCGCCATGTGCCTGTATATGGTCTCCATTTTGATCAGCCCATATTTCATTCGGACGGATAACATTCGTTTGCGCAGATACCTCTATAGCCCCTGAAATTATGCAGGCAAACAATAATATTTTTCTCAACTTATCATACATAATGGTTTTCATTTTGGTTATTAATTTGCCCGGATCCCAGTATCCATCTGGCCGGGTTGGGCGTATGGTCAGTTATTGATTTGAATTTGGATGTTTGGTGAAACCTGTGACATTTCCGATCCAGGCGATCAATCCTTCAGGATCATCATCCGCGCAGTGTCCTCCATCCCAGAAAACCCAGGCATTCACTTCCTTGTTCAGGTTCTCCAGGCTTGTGGCCAGGTTCACCATGACGGTTTGTGAGGTGTGGTTGTCGGTAGTACCGTTCCGGAGCCACCATTTACCGGCACAACCGCTGTTGTTCTGGCCGATGAAGTACATGGCATTCATCATGTTTACCACCGTTTGCAGTTCACTGTCAATCTCGGCATTCTTGATCACCGGTAGATTGCTGCAGGCTGAAATTGGTAAAGTGTCTGGCAGCGGTGGTTTTGTTGCCGAACAATATCGGGCTCGGGCTGCTTCATGTCAAAATCGTCAAAGGCGGGAAGGCCTTTCATTCTGCCGACATGCGCAACATAGTCTGCGAAGGCAAACGTGGCCCCTTTATCAGTCCATGTGATCCATTTGTTATTTGCCAGGTATTCTCTGCGTTCGTTATCCGACAATTCTTTCAGGTATTTATTCGCTGATGGTATCAGATAATATTGCAGAAGATACTTGTCATAATTGTCTGCCGTGATGGTTCCAAAGCCGTTTTTACCCTTAATATTCAGTGATTGCTGATATTCGGCATAGGATGCTTTCAGTTGTTTTGAAAGCTCCTGATCCACCAGGCCGGATCGGGCCGGCAAGGTCCGATACATCCACTCATAGGCCCCGTCGGCGTGCTCCAGATCGGTAATGGGGCTGTAGCAGGCACTGGCATATATATTATCAGCCGCATCGGCAGCGCCAATTTCCTTCAGATATGAATCATACAAAGGGCTGTTGCCGGAAGCACCAAGAAGTGCGGATAATGCCCCGCCTGCACTGCAGCCAACTCGAAACAATCCTGTCCACGTTGCCGGGCATCACACCTTTGTTGTGGCGTATGTAGCGGACAGCTGCTTTCAGGTCCACAATGGCAGCAGGCGCCTTGCCATAATAGGTGCCGTCAGCAGCCTTGTTGTCACGTCCGCGGCAGCCGGGGGATACTATTACATAACCCGCTGCCAGGGCCAAATCTGACCTGCTGCTGACACTTGCTGCTATTGGGGGGACCACCCCTACCGCCACCAGGACCACCTGGATTACCGCCGGCATTCCTCGACGGACATATAACCGCCAACGCCAATGTCAAATAAAATAGGGGCATTTTCAGCGTCAACGGCTTTACCATCAATCTCAACGGGAACACTGACGTTCAGGCTCTGATAATCTTTGTCAACAGGATTTGCCACATAGGGAATGTGCATGTAAGAGCGGTAGGTGACTTTCTTTTCACCTGCAGAGGTTTTCACCGTTCTGGTTTCTACTGTAAAGTTATCCCTTGGGAAAAGCAAAGGATCTTTGGTCTGGCCTGCTGCGGTCTCCCACCAGGAAACACATGACTGTGAGTGCCAATAAAATCTTAAATGTTTTAAGCATTGTTTTCTTTTTGATAACTTCTTCTTGAAGATACTAAAATAAAAAGAAAAGAAGCACAACTGCAAAAATAAATCCAGTCAAAACGGTATAGATCCCATTCCGGAATACTTTCGACCTCCTGTTAAACATCCAGACTGATGAAATGGCCAAAAACAGTAAAAGGAAACCAAAGACCAAAGTAAGCAAGTGAAGCGGATTTTTGCTTGGTGTTTTATGGAGAGTTGTATGCACATGTTCTTGTTGTGATTTTACGTATTTCCATCAGAAACTGTATGGAAAGAGAGAGAATAAGAGTATTACTGAACATACAAAGTGTTTTTGATCATCCTACTATGATCCATTTGATCGATCACTCCCACGTACTGAAGGTTGTCGTCACTCGCAACACAGCCCTTGATAGTTCTTTTAGGGCTGGCCGCAAGCTGCTTTTCATGTGTTGCCGATTTCGATTGCTACAATAGCGTCGCTGTCGACCTCCTTTCGGCGAAGAGTTCGGTAGGTGTGGGGGTCAAAAAATCCCATCCAGGGCATTTTCTCGGTCAAGCAACCCAGCGATAGTCGTGGTGCAGACCGCCGAGAACCGGGTAGCCAACAACATGCGATAATCCCTCTCGGTCTTCATAACCACTCTCGTCGGGTGGATCGGGTATATGCTGACCCAGACCTTGATGCGGACGTGAGTGGTTGAAATACGCGACGTATTCCCCAATGATCCGGTACAGATGTCGCTCGCTCAAGATCAGGATATGATCCAGGCATTCGCGTCTCACACTGCCGATGAAGCGCTCACAGATTGAGTTGGCTTTGGGTGCTCGCACCGGAGTCCTGCGAACCTCAATCCGCCTATCGTCACACACGCGCGCGAAACATGGCCCATACTTGCTGTCATTATCGCGGATCAGAAAACGGGGCTGTTCATCGTAAGGAGTTGCCTCTCTCACCTGCTGGGCCACCCAGATATCACTCGGTGAACGAGTGACTCCGTAATGCACTACTCGACGCGACCCTAATTCGATGATGAAGAACACAAACACGGTGCGGAAAAACAAGTCGTAGGTTTGCACAAAATCACACGCCCACATTTCACCCGCATGATTGTGGATGAAGGTGGCCCAGGTCTGCCCTCGTTTCACGGGCGGTAGACGGCCTCGTGCACGTCGCATATATTTCTTGACAGTGCCTCTGTTGATCTTGATCCCCAGCTTGAGGAGTTCGCCCTGGATTCGTTCGGCTCGCCAGGTTCGATTGTTGATAGCCATCTCTTCAATCAAGGCGATGGTTTCCGCTGCAATCGGCGGTCTGCCCTGATTTGCCCCGCGACTTTCGCTGCCAAAACAACTTGAAGCCTTGTTGATGCCAGCGTACCAGGGTATCCGGCTTGACCACCACCAAGGCGTGTTTCCAGTCAGGAATTCTACTCGCCAACACCACTAAGAGCTGTCGATCCCGTTGCTTCAACCTTGGATGGGCCACCTGTCGTTCCAGCACTATCAATTGCTGGCGCAAGAACATGTTTTCGGCGATCAGCTCACGTTTGCTTCGTGTCAGATCGCTTAAGACGCCCATGGTCTGATTGGTCGTGCTGGGTTGTATCCACTGCTTGAATTGCACTTCAAACCAGGACATGCCCTGGCGTATCACATGTCCCAGTTTTCTTCCCACGTAGTTGATTATCAATGATTGACTGACCTTCGAGGAGTGATGCTGCTACTTTACCGTCTGCTACTGCGAGGAATTCTACCTGATTTCGCCTCGGATTGTTTTTTTGACCCCCACAGGAAGTTGCAAAACAAGCAAGTTCATTCTGATAAAATCGTATAATGAAATTGTCTGAGTGTCCAGCAAAATAAAAATTTATTAATTTACTAAAAACAACATATTTTTCATAATTAAACAACTATTTTTACAAAGGGATTTTCACATATAGCTGATTTATTTACTGCCTTGTTCAATCGAAGTAGCAAAATTGTATGATTTGCTATGACAGATAGGGGCAGAGACTGAACAGATGCTTTGTAAGCAATGCTAAAAGGACCTGTATTTCTTTAAACGATAGCAATCGTGTAATTTACAAAAACCAAACTCAATGAAATAAGCAAAGGAAGACTTATGCGGAATACGATAATGCGACGCCCGTCGCTCCCGCACTGGCTACACAAAGAAAAAAGCGGTGAAATGTTGACTTTCATCGCTTTTTTTGTTGATTTAAATCGACTTTCTTCTCTCAGTTTCCATTAAGGCTTCGATCCAAAAGCGCGGTTGGCGCGGGTTCCATAGTTCTGGTCCCGCGTATATTTCTAGGGTTGTGCCTTCTGACCTGAAGATGCACAAGTCGATTTTCCCGTTGATTTCGCACTCAAATCAGCGGGTATAACAGAGGACTCTTGCCGCATCGAGCATACGGATCGGTGATCGGCGGTCAAAAACAATTGACTTTACACTCAAAACGACCTAGTATTAAATGAGAATATTTTCATTAGTGAACAACAGCCCGATTAAAACATCTGTTTAATAGAATCAACCATGCCACGCCGCGCTAATCCATTGAATTTGAAGCTACTTAGCAAGGTCAGTAAGCTATATTATGAGCAGAACCTGACGCAACAGGAAATCTCACAGCGCCTGCGGTTGTCTCGCCCTAAAGTGTCTCGATTGATTTAACAGGCACTTGAAGAAGGTATTGTCCAGATCAGCATTCTTTCCCCTCCTGGAAGTTATACCGATCTCGAACAAAAACTGGAAACCAAATTTGGGCTGCAAGAAGCAGTTGTCGTAGAAATTGACCCCGTAGTCTCAAAAAATCGTAAATGCTCGATTTTCCCCTACGCGGCGTCGCGATAGTAGTCATGGATGATGCCACCCAACACCGTTGCGACAACGCACAGGCCCAGTGGTTTCGAGCGCTCGTCTTTGGGGACGGGAATCCGTTGTTCAAGCCCCTGATGAGGACGCGCGGTGTTGAAGAACGCGATGTATTCGCGCATCACGCGTCGGAGATGAGCCTGATTGATGATCAACAGCTTGTCCAGACATTCTTCACGCACGGATCGAATCCACCGTTCCGTGAATGCGTTGGCATTCGGGGCACGACAGGCGTTGGGATCACATCAATCCCTTCCGAGCGAAAAACGGTGTCAAAAGATTGTGTGAACTTCTTGTCGTTATCCCGGATCAGAAATCGGATGCCAGGTTCGCGGTCTTCCAACTCCCACATCACCTGGCGGGCTTGTTGGGTGACCCAGGCCTTGTCCGGATGGGCGGTGCAACCCGCGAAATGGACCCGTCGACGTGCCAATCTCGATAAACACGAGCACGTACATCGTTTGGAGAAACAAGGTTTCGACGGTGAAAAAGTCGCACGCCAGCAGTTGGTCCTTATAATGCGTCATCAGGTGACGCCAACTCGGTGATGGCTCGCGTTCTGGCGCAGGCGGAATCCCATGACGATGCAGAATGTTGCCCACGGTCTCATGGCTGATGGTGTACCCCAGTTTGAGCAATTCGCCTTCAATGCGCTCATAGCCCCAGTCGTTTTCGCGCGCCAGGCGCAACACGAGTTGCTCGATTTCTTTGTCTGTCCGTGGACGACCCGCGTTGCGATGGCGATAGGTCCATTTGCGCCGCACTAACTCGCGTGCCACCCAAACAACGTCGCCGGTTTCACGATCCGAATCACCTCGCCCATGGCTTTGATCGTGCGGCCTGTCTTGGCTTTCAGCTTGGTCGCCAGCACCACCAGCATCAATTTCTCGCCTCTAGACAAATGTGGTGCACGCTCTTGCCTGCGTTCGTAGATCGCCAGTTGGCGACGCAACAATAAGATTTCCAAGTCCTTGTCGCTTTCCGACCTGCGTCCCAGTCTGATAAGTTCAACCAGCGTTGAGACCACCTGCCATACGCAAAACCAAATCATCTCTTTTCCTTTTCCAGCGGTAAATCAAACGCTTCATTTTACCAGCTGGATCAGGCTGTTTCTTGCCTCAATTTTGGATTGCATGAATATTTTGAGAGTACGAGCAAAGTTTTTTCTGTACGAGGGCTTTCCAATTGGGACTAGCGATAGAATGTGAGAATCTAGCACTTGCTCTTGGCTAGGATAGGCTTTTCGGGCAAAAAACCAGAGGATAAAGAGCAGTAACAATCCCTACAAATCTTCTGAAATTAAGTCGCTGCTCATCTCACCCACTCAGGATAATCACATCAACTGTTTCGTTCAATTCCATCAACTCATCAGCCAGGGAATGTGTCCGACTGAATGGCCCCCGTTTTTTGCTTCTCCCTACAACAATGCGAGTTGCCTTGTACTGCTGCGCGATCTCAAGCAATTGGTGAGCCGTATCCTGTCCGGCTATGATTAACGTTTCTGCGCCCAGTTCTTTCGCTAGCCGCAGATGATGCTGAATACGGTCTAGCTCTTCTTTGTCGAGGTGATTATCGGCAGGTGTCTGAATATGAACGGCAAGCCAGGTCGTCCGCATTTCGCGTACCAGTCGGTTCGCGGCTCGCAGCAAACGTTCATTCGTTGGGCTGGCACTGACCCCGACGACTATTTTGGATGCAGTCAACCAGGGTTCGATCAATTCCTGCTGTGCTTCGATATCCTGCCCTACTTTGGAAGCAGCGATTCGCAGCGCGATCTCGCGGAGCGTTACCAGATGCTGCGGCTTGAACAGATCATGATTCTCCGAAGTGTTGGTTTCACGAGCATGAAGTCGTTTGGAAAGTCGATTAAGCAGTTCCTCAGGAGCAAGATCAATCAGGCGAATAGATGAGGCCATCTCCAGTACAAAATCGGGTACTTGCTCCCGAACTTGAAAGCCTGTAACGTGTGTCACAACATCGGCTACGCTAGCAACATGATGTACGCTAAGCGTCGTATAGACGGAAACGCCGTCTTGCAGAAGATCAATCACATCCTGGTAGCGTTTGGCGTGGTGAGAACCAGGAACATTGGAGTGAGCCAGTTCATCGATAAGGACAATATCGGGATGGCGGCGCAGAATCGCATCAACGTCTAATTCTTGTAGGGGGATATCCTGATACTCGATATTCTGGGTAGGGATAATCTCAAGGTCGTTCAACAAAGCAGAAAATTCGGGACGATCATGGGTATCAACAAAACCAACAACGACGTCGAACCCTTCCGCTTTCTTTTGCTGTCCAGCATCAACCATTGCCCAGGACTTACCCACACCCGGTGCAGCACCAAAAAAGATATGCAGTTGTCCGACCTGTTTTTCTGTCTGCGTCATTTTGTTTTGGCCTTATAATTCAAGAAACAGATACCTTCCGAGAAATAGAGTGACTACGACTTCTTCTTATAGGATTGCTTCGCTAGACTGGGCAGAAAACGCATTTTCCCAACAGCCGGAAAATCTTCGTCGCGCCTACCATCAGGCCGCTCAGGATACTGTTCGTGCGCTGAGTGAACCAGTTTGCTCCGCTGCAATCTCAATTCCCTGCGGTAGGCGTTTTATCAGGGTGCGCGCGGGCAGTGCCTTTCATCAGATTTTTAAAAAGACGTGCAGCCCAACCTTGATACAAAAATTACAGGCTCTCATGACCCATCCGCAGCAGGCCGTGCGCGAGAGTGTCCTGTTGACGTGTTATCTCGCCGGACAAGAAATAATCGTTTCACTCCCCAATGAGCCGACTCTCCGAGAGCATTATACGGCCTTCGAAAAGCAGGGCCAGTTACGTGTATCTGATCTGAACTCGGCGGTAGCTGTTGTTGAGCACCTGTCACGCTTTGTTCACGCCTTGCACCAAATCGAAGAACTTTATCCCGCTTGGCAAACTCACGACCAATATAGCGAAAAACACGCTTTACTGACGACTCATCTCATTGATCAAGGGCGAGCACTGGCCAATTATCAGACCCAAAAAATCATTCAGGACATCCAGATGTCCTGGAAAACAGGAGAAATGACACGCGGCCTCACCATTTTTCTCCCCTATCTGGATGAGCGCCAGTCCAATATGGAAGAATACAAAATTGTGGTGATTCCGGCAGGGCGAATCCTCTTCCGTCCCGAATTTATTGTTGGGGCCTGCCGTGTTACAGAACGGCAGGTACGCAGCGACTCCAATTTATCGCAGGCAACCCGCTGGCAGTTGCTTTCTCAACTGGACACGATTATCCAGGCATTTGAAGCCCAATCTTATTCTCCCCCTTAAACGGCAGTTCCTCAACCCATATTGATACATTCCTGATACCCCTTGCCGGTATCTTTATACTGGATTGATGGCCTTCCTGGTACGATCCTTCTCAGAATTTGATGCCTGTTGTTAAGAGGTATCAATAACCATCGAGGTCGATTATGTTTGCAGCAGCAGTTCTCATTCTGGTAGTTGCCATTAGTTTGAAGATAGCTCCCAAAGATCACCATCACGATAAGCAGTCCCATATTCAAACCGCCGGACAGATCGGGTTGGCTGGCGCGGTGGCCCTGTTTGGGGTGGACTACTTCAGTTCGTTCTTTTATGCGACAGGCGAAATGATGCACGTTCTGCATCCTTTGGGCATGCAGAGCCTTGCCTGGATTCCAGTCGTCGTCGTCAGTCTGGTCAATATCATCTTCGGCGGTCTGTATATCTACTCGCTTGGACCATTCAACGAGGGCGGAGGAAGTTATACTGCTTCCATGCGTTATCTGGCTCCGGTCCTCAGCCTGGTCGTTGCGGTGACGCTGCTCGAAGACTATGTGATGACCGTTGTTGTGTCGGCACTGTCTGGCGCGGATCAATTTCTGTCAATCATGGGCAAATTTGACACCGCCTGGTACTGGCATTTCGGTCTAGGCGCACTGCTGGCAGCGGCTACATGGTTTGTCACTATTCGCGGGCGTGGTGAATCGGCGCGCACCGTTTTTCTGCTTCTGGCTATTTTTGTGATCCTGACTCTGCTCCTGGCAGGTGGGTTGATCTATGCTGCTGTATCGCACAATGTTCAACCAGCCCCAGTTGAAACCGTAAAACACGCGCCCTCGCTGGCTCATGCCCTGTTTGCCTTGCTGGGGGCCTCGATGAAGGGATTGGTCGCCCTTACGGGCCTGGAAGCCATGTCGAACGGCATCCAGTTTGTCAAAAATGAGGATGCGAGCATGGTTCGCTGGGGCAAGCAGCATTTTCCCCAGTATCAGCGCCTCTGGACCTTCTACAGCGGCAAAGTGGGCATTGGTCGCTTCGTCCAGACTTCGTTCCTGTTTTACGGTGGGGTTACGACCACTTTCGCCGCCATTTTTGCGGTTCATTTTAATGTCTTTGACGGCACAGCCGGTCGTACCCTGATCGGCAATCTGGCTCATATCGGCTACTCGGTCTTTCCAAACGGCTCTATCCTGTTTGGTGCCTACCAGTTGTTGAGTGTTGCCCTGCTAGCGGCTGCCTCGATGACCGCTTTCCAGGATACGCAGGCAACGGCGTGGCGTGATGTCGCGATTGGCGAAATTCCACAGTTTGTCTGCCATCGTGACAAAAAAGGGACGTTTACCCGCTCCGTCACAGCAACCTTTGTCATCTCCGTCGTGATCATGCTCCTGGTAGGTGGTCGGACCACTCATGCAATTCCATTCTATGGTGTTGGCGTGTTCCTACCCATTATGATTATGGGTATGGCGATCCGGCGGCACATCCTGGCTGTAGAATTGGGAACCTGGCGGCGAGTGGGTGCAGTTCTTGCCGGAACTGCGGCGGTCATTTCCGGGTTTGTCTTCCTCAGCCAGCTTTTTGCCCGCTGGGGAGAGGGTGGCTGGATCCGGCTGATCACGTTCACGGTCTTGTTCAGTAGTGCACACCTGATCCTGATGTCCAACGCAGGCAAGCGTTCTCCCGAACAGATCAAGTACATCGTCCGGGAACGGGCGCGGGTGCAAGGCGCGATGGCCTCTATTGTCGAGTGGCAGTCGCTTGAAGATGCAGGAATATCGCTATCATCTGCTGATGGGTATGAACCGGCGGTTAGGTAGACTTGGGTTTAACGTCCAACTTGGTCCGGCTCCTGTCGCTGCTGGTCCCTATAATCCCGACCATCACTTCGATTGACAGAGGATACAGAACTGGCCCCGCGGGGCCATTTTTTTTACATGGTTTAGTTGTGGGCTGCCGAAGCTTGTCGAGTGGGAATCCAATCTGGTGCAGAGCCATCGGGCATGTAGAGCTGACAGTGCCTTTTCTCCAGATGCCGCCGGAGAAGCGCTGTCTGCCAGGTGTGCCAGAACGGGATCACACTGTGATGTAGTTGGGCAAAGACGATCTGGGCATCCAGATACTCCACCGCCCAGACTATCGCCCCTACCGAGGATATACTCTGTAAGCAGTGGATTTTGACTTCAACGCCACGACTTTTCGGCGGTTCTTTGATACTCTCGAAGCGCCTGCTGATCTTTATCCGTCAGATTCAGGTATCCCCAGTCATCTGTTCCCAACCAGCCGGGATGAGTTAACCGGAATCAGCTTGAGCAGCACGATCTCATCTTCGTTGATCACGGGCCAGATCGCAAGCGGCGTGCAGAGCGGTGAGGGTATGCGTTTGATCTGTCACCTGGACCATGATTGTAGACATGTTGGTTTATCTTTCTTTGATCAAACGAACTTTCATTCTGAATCCTACCGCGAGGGGCGTCAGGATAGGCTCAAAGAAAGACAGCTTCGTATCAATTCTCTATCAAGATCAATCAATGTCTACAAAACGATAGCCCACCCCTGGCTCATTGATGATGTAGCGAATGTTGCGAGCCGGATTTTCGCGGAGTTTTTTGCGAATTTGGTTAACAAACACGCGTACATAATTATCCATTTCGGCATAGTCCGGCCCCCAAACCTGGCTGAGCAGCATCTTGTGGGTCATGACCTTGCCAGAGTGAGTGGCCAATAGTCGCAATAGATCGTATTCCGTTGGAGTCAGGTGGATCTCCTCACCTTCAACAGTCACCCGGCGGTTGACCAGATCGATCAGCAAATCACCGACCCGAATTTCCGTCACCGATTGATCCGGACGGCTCGTTAGAGGCGCGGCGCAGAATGGCCTGAATGCGAGCGCGTCAGTTCTTCCATACCAAACGGCTTGACCAGATAATCGTCTGCCCCGGCATCCAAAGCCGCCACTTTGGTCTTTTCCTCGCCCCGAATCGAAAGCATGATGATGGGAACGCTGCTCCATTCGCGAATCTGGGCGCACACCTCAAGGCCATCAGGAGCACTGCCCAAGCGTGACATCAAGAATGATCACGTCCAGCTTCTTTTGAGCCGCCAGCAGCAGCGCTTCAGAGCCACTTGTCGCCGTTATGACTTCAAAGCCATACCCGGTCAATCCGGTTTTCAACAGGCGGCAAATCTGCGGTTCGTCATCCACCACCAGAATTTTCATCGCCCCTCCGGCACTGCTATAAAAGGCAAGGAAAAAATAAAAGTTGCACCGCCACCCGGCGTATCTTCAATCCACAGACGGCCTCCGTGCGCTTCGACAATCCCCTTCGCGATGGCCAACCCCAGACCGATATTGCCACCTGCTCCATGATAAAATGGTTCAAACAGCGAGCCTCGTTCCTCCACTGGAATATTTGGACCGTGATTGCGGATAATGACACGCATCTCCTCTTTGACCAGCTCGCCGCAGATATCGATCTGTTTATCGGGCGGTTCATAGCGCAGCGAGTTTTCGACCAGATTGCTGAGCGCTTGCAGAATCAGCCCATAGTCGAAACAGACGAGCGGTATCGCGTCGGGGAAGCAAATACAAATGCGCTCTTGATGGGTGAGCTGCCAGACCCGCGCCGCGACATCTCCGGCAACCTCTTCCAAGGAGTTTAAGCTCCTGTTCATTTGCAGCGCGCCCGCCTTCAGACGCGAGATATCCAGCAGATTGCCCACCATCTTATTGAGTTGATCGGCTTCATTGTCGATCACCCGCAGCATATCTTCTCGTTCGTTGTCAGGCAGAGTTGTGTAGAAGGTCAGCAGGTTGCTAGCGGAAGTTTTGATGATGGTAATCGGCGTTCGCAGGTCATGCGAAACCGCATGCAGCAGAGCCGTTTTGAGCCGATCTGCTTCCTCAAAGGTCCGGCTGCGTTGGGCACGTTCGGCCTGTTTACGCGCATAGGCTGCCAGTTGCCCCGTCAGAGACGCACAGGCAAAAAAGACCAGTAGATCGATCAGTTCACGGGGATCAGCCACATGGAAAGTATAATAAGGTTTGACCAGGAAAAAGTTGAAGCACAAAAAACTGAGTAAGGAAACCAACAGCGAAGGTCGCGTGCCTTGGGAGACAGCAACCACCAGGACCGTTAGCAGGTAGATCAGGGAAATATTGGCTGGAGTGAGTTCAGCACGCAGCACCCACAGGAGCAGAGTCGCTCCTACAGTCAACAATATGGCAAAAAGATAAGCACGAAGTTCGCGCACAGCTTTTTTACTCAACCTTTAGGCGGTAGCCCACTCCCGGCTCTGTGATCAAATAACGAGGGCGGGTTGGATCAACCTCCAGCTTGTGCCGCAACTGTCCCATATACACCCGGACATAGTGACTCTCATTGATGTAGCCTGGCCCCCATACCTGTTTGAGCAACTGCCGCCCGGTAACAACCTTTCCGGCATTCTGGATCAGGATCGTGAGCAACTTGTACTCAATGGGAGTCAAGTGGACTTCAGTTTCCTGGACAAAAACCTGGCGGCGGACAAGGTCTACCCGAAGCTCTCCCACCTCAAACAGGCCATCGTCAACGCCCATTGTCTTTAAGGAATGGCGAAGAGCAACCCGAATCCGGGCCAGCAGTTCGGCTGTGCCAAAGGGCTTGGTGAGATAGTCATCCGCTCCTGCATCCAGCGCATCAACCTTATCCCGCTCCTTCTCACGAGCCGAGACGACAATAATGGGAGTCGCTGACCACTCACGGAGGCGGCGAGTCACTTCCAACCCATCCAGATCGGGCAGGCCCAGGTCCAAAATCACGACATCGGGGTTGCGCAGAGCTACCTGATTCAGCCCTTCGCCCCCGGTAGTCGCTTCCAGCAGTTTATATCCATTACTGGTCAGTGTGGTTCGCAAAAAACGCAAGATCTGAGGGTCATCCTCAATCGCAAGAATGAGCGTTCCTGGTTGGTCACTCATCGTCAGTTTTTACCTCCGGTGGCTCGCCTTCTAAGGGGAGTGTAAAACGGAATACGGCCCCACCTTCTGAGCGGTTTTCGGCCCAGATGCGCCCGCCGTGTGCTTTAATAATACTTTGGCAGATTGCCAACCCCAATCCTGCACCCCGGACACTATCCGGCTGGGCGCGGTAGAACTTATCGAAAACAAGCTGCTCCGTGCCAGGAGGTAACCCAGGGCCATGATCGGCCACTTCGATCATTACTTCAGACCGGCTGGCATAGGCGGACAATTCAATTGCTGTCCCCGACGGCGTATATTTGATCGCATTCTCCAGCAGATTGACGAGCACCTGTTCAATGAGCAAGCTGTCGAAGGGAAGCAGCGGCAAATTCGGAGGCAATGAGGCCGTTAAGGGATGATCCTGCAATCGCTTCTCTAACCGATTCAGCGCAATGCCAATGACTTCTTCAAGGGACTGCCATTCTTTTTCGATCCGAACACCCGCTTCCAACCGGGTCATATCAAGCAAGTTACCGACCAGACGATTTAGCCGCTCCGCCTCCTCATAAGCGAGTTGGGCTAATTCGCGTCGCCCTTGCGGATCCAGCGTGCCATCATCATCCAGCAGCCCACTCGCAGCCCCGGTAATAGAGGCCAGAGGAGTACGGAGATCATGAGATACTGAACTGAGCAGCGAACTGCGCAGTTGCTCCGTTTCAATTTGCAGCCGGACATGCTCCGCTTCTTCGGACAAACGTGCCCGTTCCAGCGCCAGCGCCGTCTGCCCAACAAACGTTTCCAGAAGATAGCGCTGATCAGGCGATTGGAGCCGCTGCACATCGTTGGGATAAAGACCCATCACACCAATGATATTTTGTGATCCCTGTAATGGCAGATAAATTCCCTGTGCGCCGGGCAGCGTTTCTGTCCCCTGACCCGCGATCTGTCCATGCTCAAGCACCCAGGCAGCGACGGCCCGCTCGTTTTCATCAAGGGCCGTTTTTGCATCTAAATTTCCCGCTGGATCGGATACCAAAATGACAAGGCGCGCATCAAAAATCTCGCTGATGTGCTGCGTGGCAATCTGAATCAGCTTGCTCATTCCCCGACTGTTAGCCAATTCCCGGCTCATCGCATAGAGGCTGGCAGTATGGCGTTCGCGTTCACGAGCAGCTTCAGCCTGCCTCTTAATCCGCGTGGTGAGCGTGCTAAGCACCAGACTCACCATCAGCATCACTCCAAATGTGACAAAATATTCGGAGTCGCTGACCGCAAAAGTCAAATGGGGTTGGACGAAGAAGAAATCAAACAGCGCCACACTGAGTAAGGAAGCCAGGATTGAAGGGC
Source organism: uncultured Chloroflexia bacterium (assembly GCA_963753545.1). Taxonomy (GTDB): domain Bacteria; phylum Chloroflexota; class Anaerolineae; order Aggregatilineales; family Aggregatilineaceae; genus CAVWCQ01. The sequence goes on along the minus strand of CAVWCQ010000003.1, from coordinate 75,048 downwards.
CGCGTCCAATCCGAGTAGCGATCACCACGATCCCAACCAGATAAACCATAATCAGGTTGGCAGGTTCAAAATGGTGATACATCAAGCGGGCAATGGCTGTACAGACCGCGACCACCAGTATTCCCTGAAAATATTTACGCCAGGGGCTGGTTCGCCGGAGAAAAACCGGGGCTGGCAGCGTTCGAGTATCATCTGTATCGCCGCTGATCACATAGACGTCAATATGACCACTGCCCCGCACCATCTCATCCAGGACGGATCCAAAGAGGATATCTCGCCAGCGGGGATGAATCGGTTTGCCGACAATGATCTTACTGACGTTGCGCCGCCGGGCATAGGCGAGTAGTTCTTCGCTGACCCGCTCACCGCTGAGTGTGATCGTCTCTGCACCAAGCCGTTCGGCCAGTCGCAAGGTTTGTACGACACGCTGGCGATCTTCTTCCGGCATAGCGGCGCGCGCTGGCGTTTCCACATAGACCGCAATCCAATCGGCGTGAAGTCCGGCAGCCATCCGTTTCGCCGCACGAACTAACCGCCGGGCCAGCGGGCTGGGGCTGACGCTGACCATAATTCGTTCGCTGGCGGGCCATGTTTGCGTGATCGCGTGATCACGCCGGTAGATCTGCATCTGGTCGTCAACGCGATCCGCTGTGCGCCGCAGCGCCAATTCGCGCAGGGCCATCAAATTCCCCTTGCGGAAGAAATTGTGCATGGCGTTTTCGGCCTGCTGGGGGACGTAGACCTTGCCCTCTTTCAGACGCAGCAGCAGGTCTTCCGGCGACAGATCCACCATCTCAACTTCGTCGGCCTGTTCAAATAGAGAGTCCGGAATACGTTCATGAATGGTAATACCCGTGATCTGGTTAACGACGTCGCTTAAACTTTCCAGGTGCTGCACGTTGACCGTCGTATACACATTGATTCCAGCATCAAGCAGTTCTTCTACGTCCTGCCATCGTTTGGTATGGCGCGCTCCAGGGATGTTCGTATGGGCAAGCTCGTCGAGCAGGATCAAGTCAGGGCTGTCGCATCAGCGCGGCATCGATATCAAACTCGCTCTGCACTGTTCCACGATATTCCATCTGCCGCCGGGGTAAAACTTCCAACCCTTCCAGCAGTACTTCTGTTTCCTTGCGTCTGTGTGTTTCAACAACGCCAACGACAACATCAATCCCTTCGTCACGGCGCAAGTGAGCAGCATCCAACATGCTGTAGGTTTTACCCACACCTGCTGCCGCTCCAAGGAAAATTTTCAGCTTACCCCGCTCCGGCTGATTTTCCTCAGCACGAACACGCGCCAGCAATTCATCGGGATTGGGTCGTTGGTACTCGGTCATGGTTCGAGGGCATCCAGAGCCAGATTTAGTTTCAGCACGTTGACACGCGGTTCTCCGAGAATACCGAACTGTCGCTTTTCGATATGTTTATCAACCAGATGGCGCACGGTTGCTTCGTCCAATCCACGCGCTTGAGCTACCCGTGCAACCTGATAGTAAGCTGCTGCAGGGCTGATATGCGGATCGAGTCCGCTGGCAGAAGCCGTCACTAAATCTACTGGGATTGGATTGATGTTATCAGGATCAGCAGCATGTAAGGCATCAATTCGCGCCTGAACCATGTCGATCAGATCGGGGTTCAGTGGTCCGTAGTTGCTGCCCGATGAAGCAGCGGCGTTGTAGGGACCAGGGCCTGTAGCCGAGAGTCGTCCCCAAAAGTACATCGGATCATCAAAGGACTGTCCGATCAATTCAGAGCCTACCGCCTGCCCATTTTGCTTGATGATGCTGCCATTCGCCTTGTCGGGGAAGACAACCTGGGCCACTGCGGTGATAGCCGCAGGATATAGAATACCAGTGATGATCGTGAGCAGACCCAACAGCACCAGAGCTGGCCTGAGTTGTGCACGCATAACAGCCACCTTTCCTTACACCAATCCTAACACGGTTAAAGCATGTCAATGAGCTTGATGCCGATAAACGGCACAATCAGCCCGCCCAAGCCGTAAATCAACAGGTTGTCGCGCAGCAGCGCTGACGCTCCAACGGGTCGATAGCGCACGCCACGCAGCGCCAGTGGGATCAGCAAAATGATAATCAACGCGTTGAAAATCACTGCCGACATGATGGCACTTTGCGGCGATGTCAGCCCCATGATATTTAGCTTGTCCAGCACTGGATAGGTGGTGGCGAACGCCGCAGGGATAATGGCGAAATACTTCGACACATCGTTGGAGATGCTGAACGTGGTCAGCGCGCCGCGCGTCATTAGCAGTTGTTTGCCAATCTCCACAATTTCGATGAGCTTGGTCGGATTCGAGTCCAGATCGATCAGGTTCCCCGCTTCTTTTGCTGCCTGAGTGCCTGTATTCATGGCAACCGCCACATCGGCTTGTGCCAGGGCGGGTGCATCGTTCGTACCATCGCCTGTCATCGCTACCAAACGCCCACCTGCTTGCGTCTCGCGGATCAGTTTCAGTTTCATTTCAGGTGTTGCCTGCGCCAGAAAATCATCAACCCCCGCTTCGGCAGCAATAGCCGCCGCCGTTAATGGGTTATCCCCAGTGATCATCACGGTTTTGATGCCCATGCGGCGCAGATCGTCAAATCGTTCGCGAATGCCGCCCTTGACGATATCCTTAAGCTGGATGACGCCCAACACGCGCGGTCCTTCTGCCACGACTAATGGCGTTGCGCCTTGTCTGGCGATATCGTTCACAATGGTGCGTACTGCTGCCGGAAACTGCCCGCCGCACTGTTCGACGTAGGCCTGAATTGCATCCGCCGCACCTTTGCGAATCTGACGTCCATCCAGGTTGACGCCGCTCATACGGGTCTGTGCGGTGAAGGGAACGAAGGTTGCCCCCAGACTCTCGATATCTCGTTCGCGCAGGTTGTACTTTTCTTTTGCCAGTACCACGATGCTGCGCCCTTCGGGTGTTTCATCCGCCAGTGACGACAACTGCGCCGCATCTGCCAGCGCATCCGGGCCGACGCCCTGTACCGGAATGAAGTCGGTAGCCTGGCGGTTGCCGAGCGTGATCGTGCCCGTTTTGTCGAGAAGCAGCACATCCACATCTCCGGCGGCTTCGACAGCCCGACCAGACATCGCGATTACATTGGCCTGGATCATGCGATCCATTCCCGCGATGCCAATCGCTGAGAGCAACCCGCCAATCGTCGTCGGGATCAGACAGACCAGCAGCGCAATCAGCACCGTGACGGTGATCGGATCGCCCTGACCTGCCGCATCGACACTGTAGATCGAGAAGGGCAGCAGCGTGGCTGTTGCCAGTAAAAAGATGATGGTCAGCGCAGCCAGCAGAATATTGAGGGCGATTTCGTTGGGAGTTTTCTGCCGCTTCGCGCCTTCGACCATGGCGATCATATGATCCAGAAAGGTCTCGCCCGGATTTGCTTCAATGCGCACAACGAGCCAGTCGGATAGGACGCGCGTACCGCCTGTTACCGCGCTGCGGTCGCCGCCGCTCTCACGGATGACGGGCGCACTTTCTCCCGTGATGGCGCTTTCATCAACAGAAGCCACGCCTTCGATCACTTCGCCGTCGCTGGGAATCACGTCACCCGCTTCGACCAGCACCACATCGCCTTTGCCGAGATTAGAGGCTGAAACGACCTGATACTCTGCATCGTGTGCGGGTCGAGATAGTTTCTTGGCAGCGGTATCGCGGCGCGATTTACGCAGGGTATCGGCTTGTGCCTTACCACGCCCTTCTGCCATCGCTTCGGCAAAATTGGCAAACATAACCGTGAACCACAGCCACGCTGAAACAGCCAGGATAAAAGCTGATGGGGCTTCCCCATGACCCAGGATCGCCTGCACAAACAGCGCGGAAGTTAAGATGCTGCCGACTTCGACCACGAACATCACCGGATTTTTGATCTGGTGGCGCGGATCGAGCTTGCGGATTGAATCGACTGCGGCGCGCTTCACGATAGGCGGATCAAACAGCGGGCGGGCTTTCGTTTTCGTTTGGACAGTCATAGTAGTCACAACCTCACATCAGCAAATGTTCAACAATGGGTCCCAGGGCGAGCGCCGGGATAAAGGTCAGTGCTCCGACGATGATCACAATCCCGATCAGCATCACCATGAAAAGCGGCGTATGGGTGGGCAGCGTGCCCGATCCAACAGGTACGGCCCTCTTTTCCGCTAACGAGCCTGCCAGGGCCAGGATAGGCACCGTGATCCAATAGCGGGCAAACAGCATGACTATCCCCAGGGTGATGTTATAAAACTCTGTGTTCGCTCCTAGTCCAGCGAAAGCGCTGCCATTGTTGTTCCCCGCGGAACTGAAGGCATAGAGGACTTCGCTGAAACCGTGCGCTCCTGGGTTATAAATGGTCGCTTTGCCACCGCTGTTGACCACCGCAATCGCTGTCCCGATTAAAACGACGAGGGGCATGATCAGGATGACAATCGAAACCATTTTCATCTCGTATGATTCAATCTTTTTGCCCAGATATTCCGGCGTGCGCCCGACCATCAGACCCGCCACAAACACCGTGACGATGACAAAGGCCAGCATGCCATAGAGTCCTGATCCCACACCACCGAAGATGACTTCGCCCATCTGCATCAGAAATAGTGGGACAAGTCCTCCTAACGGCGTATAGGAATCATGCATGGAATTTACCGATCCGTTGGAGGCGGCTGTCGTAGCTGTCGCCCACAGGGTAGAGTTGGCAAGGCCAAACCGCACTTCCTTACCTTCCATATTCCCGCCTGGGTTGGTGTCGTTGGCTGTCTGATCCACGCCCAGGTCTTCGATGTGTGAGTTACCATGAGCTTCAGCAGCATAAGAGCCAATGGTCAGCGGAACTAAAATGATCGTCATCACCGCCAGGATCGCCCATCCCTGGCGCGTATCTCCGACCATTTTGCCGAAGGTGTAACACAACGCTCGCCGGAATCAGCAGAATGGACAGCAGTTCCAGAAAGTCCGAGAACGGGGTAGGATTCTCAAATGGATGGGCCGAGTTGACGTTGAAAAAACCGCCGCCATTGGTTCCGAGCTGTTTAATGGCAATCTGAGACGCCGCTGGACCTACAGCGATTAACTGCTCCTCTGATCCGGCGGTTCCTTGCACGGTATGGACGGTCTTGTAGTCGCCAAAGGTTTGTACAACACCCTGCGATACCAGCAGCAGAGCCAGGATGATTGACAGTGGCAGCAAGATATACAACGTGCTGCGGACCAGATCGACCCAGAAGTTGCCGATTGTCTTGGCGGAACGGCGGGAAATACTGCGAATGAGCGCCACCAACACCGCCATCCCGCCTGCTGCCGATACAAAGTTTTGCACGGTCAGGCCGAGCATCTGGGTCAGATAACTCATCGTCACTTCACCGCTGTAGCCCTGCCAGTTGGTATTGGAGGCAAAACTAACAGCCGTGTTGAACGACGAGTCGGGCGTTACGGCTGGAAGGTTTTGCGGGTTGAGCGGCAGGGATCCTTGCCCTCGTTGCAGAAGGTAGACCACGAGCAGCCCTAAGCCGTTGAACAGCAAAACGGCGAACGCATACACTTTCCAGTTCATCTCTTCAGTGGGGCGAACGCCGCCCAATCGATAGATGAAGCGCTCGACTGGACCAAGAACACGATCCAGGAGGACCGGCTTTCCCTCATAGACCCGCGCCATATACCAACCCAGCGGTTTGGCTAGCGTTATTAGGACGGCGAAGTACAGCCCAATTTGCAGCAATCCATTAGCGGTCATCAGAACGCCTCCGGCTTAAGCAGCGCCGCAAACAGATAGATGAGCAGTCCGAGCGTGATGAGACCTGCAACGATATACAGTGGTGTCATCGTGCCTCCTGCAATTTCTCGCACATTTTGGCTAATCCCCATGAGAGAACAAAGAAAGACAGTGTTATACAGATGATAATAGCGTCCATCATTGACTACCTCGAAAGAAATTGACTTATAGGAAATTGTAGTGAGGCATAACGCAAAAAAAGTCAGGATCAGCAGGAAAGGCGTCAATAAAACGTAAACACAGTGGGCAATGGAAATAGAGCTGGCTAGTTTTGTTCTTCGACCACGTACTACCTGATGTGTCCATTGGGACGAAATGTCGATCTCTCGTACAAGTTCAATTTGTGCCTCACCTTTGCAAAAGCGGGGATGGGATATGGGGTTTCAGAACCGTTCTGATGCGAGGCAACTGTTGGGGCTAGAGAACTGATGCGTGAAACCAAGCCGTAACTTGCAGTAGCGGCACGAGGTTAATTCCCACTATGTCCTAATTGGGTACTGGCGTGAGTGGTCGACGATGATCGATCATCGTCGCTTCTCTCACTTCCGCTGACCGCGCACGACTTTCGAAACACGTTGTTCCGAGATGCCAAAGAGTCTCGCCAGTCTGATGACTGGCTCGCCTTCGGCATACCTTGCTCGTATCTGGTGGTTCCGTTTATGCTTGCTCGGAGTATGGTTCGTACGAGGCACGACTGACACTTGCTGCCCAATATATATAAGGACAATTCCATAGTTAATCGCATGTACAAGAGGTTGCAATGCTCCGCCGCACCCTCAAGAAAACTCAGAACCGTTCTGTGTGAAAGAATATCTGGGTATGGACTGGGAACAAATATTTGAAGTTAAGCCACTTGGCCTTGTCGTTGCATGTGGCTAGGTTCTGTTGATATTTTAGCGTAACCAAATGAGAACGCTGATAAATTGCAGAAAACCCAGATAACGATTGACTAGGTGTTGTTGATAATTAAATGAACTTTGGGCAAGTTGTTCGAGGATGTGAGGTCGTAGGTTTTTTGGCTCCTCATTTGGATACTGAAGCCAGTCGCCAAGCATTGCTAAAACCTGGTTTCAAACTGGAGTTTCGCCTTTTTTCATTCAGAACGAGCGGACTTGGCGAAACTCCAGATTGAGAAAATCACGTTTTTTAACACGACTAGCGAAAATCTGGTAATCAAACCGTTGGCTGCCATTTTCCATTGACATAAGTAGCCTCTGAGCTTCCCGGCCAAGGTGGCATGCTGATGCAAATGAACTTTAAGTCTGTGTCTGATACGTTTCGGTATTGGAACGCTGTTCCTACCGGAATATCGATTGAGGTGCCTGGGACAAGAGTTGTGATGCTACTTTCTACCCCATTATTTCTCCATATTTCACCGTGCCCCTCCAACACGTACCAAAATTCGCTGACCGTTGCGTGAACAGTTGCTCTATTTATTTGATGCGGAGGAACTGTACTATGGATCATGCCGCCCATTTCGCCATCCAAAAGATAGCGAATATCTGCACCTGCAGGCGATTTCGCATCGGCGTGCTCTGGAAGCATTGTTGTCTTCATGTTCTTTCCTTAAATCTGATTTACTCCATTTTGGAGTTTCGCTAATTTTGCTGAAAAAGGCGAATGTCCAGGGCCATAACTAGGTTCTGTAGACATTTGAGATAAAACTGTAAAATGAACTCATGACAGACGTGAGATTAAGTGACGATGAATGGACAAAGATTCGGGATTTCTTGCCCAGAGACTCCAATGCTTATGTGGGAAACGAGGCAAACTGCCGGCGTTTCGTCGAAGCGGTGAAATGGATAAGCCGCAGTGGTGCTCAATAGCGTTTACTGCCCGGCGAGTATGGGAACTGGAACAGCGTGTACAAGCGTTTCGCACGTTGGTGCGAGAAAGGGGTATGGCAGCGAATGCTGGAATACTTTGTTGATGACCCCGATATGGAAAATGGGCTAGTTGACAGCACCATCGTGCGTGCCCATCCATGTGCGGCGGGTGCCGAAAAAAAAGGGGCGGTCAGGCTGAGCAAGCTCTGGGGCGAAGTCGAGGCGGCTTTAGCACCAAAATTCATGTGACGGTTGATGGTTTGGGCAATCCCCTGCGTTTGCGCCTCACGGCCGGGCAGCGACATGATATGATCGAGGCCCCGAACCTGCTTGAGGGTTTTGAATTTGAGCATGTGATTGCGGATCGAGGCTATGATGCTCAGGATTTTATTACCCTGGTGCTGGAAAGCGGTGCCCAAGCGGTTATCCCATCCAAAAAGAATGCCAAAGTACCCCGTGACTATGACACCTGGCGCTATCGAGAACGGCATTTGGTGGAATGTTTTATCAACAAGATCAAGCATTTTCGGCGGGTCTTTTCTCGCTTTGACAAACTCGCTCGCCGTTATTTAGGTTTTCTGCAATTTGTTAGTTCTCTCATTTGGTTACGATGAAATGTCAACAGAACCTAGCGTCGCATACGCGGATCGAGAATATCGCGCAGACCATCGCCAATGAAGTTGAAGGCCAGCACTAGGATTGCAATCGCAAACCCAGGGAACAACCACATCCACCACTGGTCAAAAAAATCAATACCCACCGATACCATGCGGCCCCATTCGGGTGAGGTCGGGTCTGGTCCCAACCCCAGGAAACTCAGTCCGGCAAAGGTCAGAATCGCGTTGCCAATGTCCAGCGTCGCTAACACGATGGCGGACGAGATGCAGTTGGGCAAGATCGTGCGAAACAGAATATACGGCGAGGATGCGCCAATGCATCTGGCTCCTTCGACAAATTCGCGCGTTTTTACCTCCATCACCAGACCCCGGATTAAGCGCGCATAACCGGGCCACCACACAATTACCAGAGCCAGGACGGCGTTCCGAATGTCTGGGCCAAGCGCAGCCGTGATCGCCAGCGCCAGAATAATCGTGGGAAAAGCCATAAACAGCTCGGACAGGCGCATAATGGCCTCATCCCACACCCCGCCGACAAATCCGGCGACGGCTCCCACCAGCAAACCGAGAGTGCAGCCGATCACGATCACCATAACGCCAGCCGGCATGGTGATCCGCCCACCGTACAGAATGCGGGAGTATAGGTCCCGGCCCAGTTCATCCGTCCCAAAGGGGTGCTTATCGCTGGGAGTCTGCAAACGCTCCATCACATTCTGCGCCAGAGGATCCCTAGGGGCAATAACTGGTGCCATAATCGCAACAGAGACCCACACAATGGTGATGATCAGCCCCACGAGTACCATCGGGTTGCGGCGTAATATTTTCGCGCTGCGCTGAACTCTGCGACTAAGGCCGCCGGAGGCGGGGATCAAGGAAATAGTAGAGGATGTCGACGACAAAATTTACTCCCACATAAATGAAGGCGATCAAAATGCTGACACCCATGATGGCCGGAAAATCCTGCGACGTGGACGCGCGGAACATATAGCGCCCAATCCCCGGCCAGGCAAAAATGGACTCGGTTAACACCGCTCCCGATAACAGGGTTCCATACGACAGTCCGATCACCGTAACGATTGGGATCGACGCGTTGGACAGGGCATGGCGCAGAATGACCTGCCGCTCCCGCAGACCTTTGCCGCGCGCGGTGCGCACATAATCCATGCCCAAAACTTCCAGTAAGGAAGACCGCGTGATGCGAGCAATAATACCGGAGACATAAATTCCCAGGACAAACCCCGGCAGCAGCAGATGGGCCAGCGCATTACGTAAAGTAGACCATTGCCCCGCTATCAGTGCATCAATGGTAAAAAAGCCCGTTACGTTAGCGGGTTTAGCCATGCGCACATCCAGTCGTCCTGGACCAGCCCCCAGATGCAGATCGACGTAAACGATCTTGAGTAGCACTAAGGCTAATAAAAAGACTGGGAAACTGACGCCGAGTAACGCAAACAGACGCGTGACATAGTCGGCAAGGCTGTTGCGCCAGACTGCCGCGATAATGCCCACACTGACGCCGATCAGGATGCCGCTGATAATGCCCGCCGTCGCCAGCTCAAAGGTAGCCGGAAGATAGAGGCGGATATCGTCAATCACAGGTCGTTTTGTTTTGATCGAAATGCCGAGGTCGCCGTGTAACAAATTGCCCAGGTAGGTCAGATACTGCTCAGTAGGGGATTTATCCAGCCCCCATTTTTCCCGAAACGCGCGGATGATCCCTTCATCATTGAGCGCATTCTGCGGTAGATTAGCCGTCACGGGATCGGCAGGGATCGCGTTGGCAATGACAAACGCTGCCAGCGTAATCCCAAACAGGGTGGGAATCACAAAGAACAAGCGTCGCAAAAAGTATCGATGAAAAGACATTGTTTTAACCAGAAAGGAGTGGAGCAGCATGGTGACTGCTCCACTCGATGGGTGCGCGAAACAGGATTACTCGGCTCTACTCAACAAAGCCACGTCAATCAACCACTGCGGGTGATAGACATAGCCCTGAATGTCGGCCCGGAATGCCGTTAGTACATTCGGCTGGTTGAAGGGAGCAAAAGCGCTGTCCTGCTGGGCCATTACCTGCAACTGTGTGAAGAGTTCAACGCGCTTGGCCTGATCTGTTTCAACCTTGGCTTGCTCAATGAGCGCCAGCATTTCGGGATCGGCCCGTTCAGGTGTCCAACGCGCGCGCTCCGAGGCAACCTTACCGCCGGGCAGGAAGGCCAGGAAGTCGGCGGGATCGAGGAAGTCCGGTCCCCAGAACCAGTAGGCAAATCCCTGCGTACCGCTCCGGTAGCCTTCCAGCGCGACCTGAACTTCTGCCGGAACGAGCTTCACTTTGATTCCAATTTCAGCCAGGTCGGATTGAATCTTCTGGGCATTTGTGCTCATATTTACCCCCTGGAACGTGAAATCGGGATAGTCCAGGTTGATTTCAAAGCCATCCTCATAACCAGCCGCAGCCATCAATTCGCGCGCTTTATCCAGATCCCGCTTGATTGCCTGATCCGGACCTAACGCACCAGCCAGACCAACCGCCAGATCGCTGCCGGGCTGCACGCCACCCCACAGGGCAAGATAGCCGTCGTAGTCGAGCGCATAGCGAATCGCCAGGGCTACGTTCGGGTCAGCAACCGGGCCGCCGATTTCCGGATCGCGGTTCATGAGCAGGAAGTGATGAATATTGCCTGGCGAGCTGGAGATAGCAATGTCGGGGTTATTCTTCAGACTCATAATCTGATCGGAGGTCAGGTCCAGCGCCAGATCGATATCGCCAGCTTCCAGCGAAATCTTCTGGGTGGCGGGTTCCGGGATATTGGTCACGATGACACGATCAAAGTAGGGAGCATCACCCACATAATTCGGATTGCGAACCAGAACCGTCTCAACCTGACGCTCCCAGCGCTCCAGTATATAGGGACCGCTGCCTGCCGACGTGGAATTCAGGAACGCTTCGGCAGTGTCGGCGGTAGCCGCATCTTCTGCGTCCGTACCACCATTTTCCTTGACCAGCTTGGAGTTAACGATGGAAAAACCGTTCGAGTTTGCCAGGTTCGCCAGGAACGCCGGATCGTTCTGAGACAGCACAATATCGACGGTGTAATCATCCACGGCTGTCACCGAGACAATGTTGGCAGCCAGGAATGCCGGATTCCCCTGGATATATTTGAGCCGCATTAGGGAGAAAGCGACGTCTGCCGCCGTAAAGGGATTGCCGCTGGCAAAAACGACATCATTGCGCAGCTTAAATGTGTACGTCAGGCCGTCTTCGGAGACAGACCATTCCGTAGCGAGCATCGGGATAATGGCGCTCGAATCAGTATCGGGGAAAGTAACCAGGGTCTGATAGGTGGCGCGAGTAATAAATCCGGTCGTTTGCGTGTATCCGCGTGCCGGATCGAGCGAGTTGGTACTCTCGGCATGACCAATGACTAATACTTTTTCATCTTGTGCCAAGGATACGTGACTCAGAGCGGGGAAAACTAAGGCAAGTAGCAAAACCACAATTATGATGCGCCGCAAGTTCATCTAGGTCTCCTTGAAATGCAATCCGCGAAAGAATTCGAGTTGTATTTCCGTCCACTTGCAAAAACGCCGATCTTTAGGATAAAGTTAACATTATTCTATTTGTGTTAATCTGTCTATGTTCAGGGCACACAAATCATGGGCTACAGTGACCGTCTTCAGCGTTTCCAAAACGCTATTGCTGATCAGATCGACCTCGCTTTTCTGCCCATCTCCTCCGACCTCGAGTATTTAATAGGCATCCCGCGCGGTATTCCCAGTTTTGGCGCAGTCATCCATCCTGGGGCCTGGTTGGAAGGCGCCTGGATCGCGCCGAACCTTGCCCCCCTGCTCCTGCTGCCGCGTATGACTGCCGAGTTAGGTGGACGGGGGACGACGCAGGGCATTGAGATTCGCGTCCTTGGCGACTGGGATGATCCGGCAGAGTTAGTGCGCAGCATCTTGCAGCAGCTCTCCTTACCTGGTCAGCCTCGCGTCGCCGTCAGTGACTGGACGCCTGCCGAAACGCTCATCCATCTCCAGCAGTTGATCCCCGAGGCTCAATTCGTGTCCGCAACAGATTTGCTGCGCCCGTTCCGCGTCATCAAATCGGACGACGAGATCGCGATGATGCGCAAGGCTGGTGAAATCACGGAGCAGGCGTTTGCGGCTGTGCTGGCCCGCCTGAAACATGGGATGACCGAACTGGACATGATGACGGAAGTGGACTACCAGCTTCGTCGGCATGGCGCGCTTGGCCCATCGTTCACCACATCCTTCTATAATTCTGGTCCGAATCACCCTCTGGTCTTTGGTCAATGCGAAGTCACCTGGCCGCGCGTGCTCAATCCTCCTGTCTCGATCTTATTCGATTTTGGGGCAACCTACCAAGGTTTTTGTTACGACTATGGTCGAACGGTGTCTTTCGGTGAGCCTCTGGAGGAATTACAGCGCGTTCACCGTCTGGTCATGGCGTCACAGCAGGCTGGCATCCGGGCAATGCGCGCCGGAGCAGTCACAGCCGAGCAGGTTGATGCAGCGGCCCGCCGTGTTATCGAAGAGGCTGGCTACGGGAAAGAATTTCGCCACCGCTTAGGACATGGTATCGGGATGGATGTGCATGAGCCACCGTTCCTGACCGCTGGCAATACCACCGTGCTTCAGGAAGGGATGCTGTTCACGGTTGAGCCAAGCATTACCCAATTCAACACGTTTTCGGCGCGGGTCGAGGATGTCATCGTGGCTCGTCCCGGCGGCGGTGAACCATTGACCACTGGCTACCCTGACCTGATTGTGATTGATTAGGAGATTCTCTTGTGACACAGCGGCTGAATATCTCATCAGGAACCGTGTGGGAAACCTTCGCGGGTTATTCGCGTGCCGTCCGGATCGGTAATCTGGTGTTTGTCTCTGGCACAACAGCTACGGACGCCGATGGAAACATCGTAGGCCCAAACGATGTCTACGCGCAGACCGTGTTTATCATTCAAAAGATCGAGCGTGCTTTGCAGGAAGCGGGGGCCAGCCTGCGGGATGTTGTGCGCACTCGTATTTTCGTAACGGATGCGCGACAGTGGCAGGAGGTTGCCAAAGCGCATGCCGAATTCTTCGGTGACATTCGTCCGGCGAACACGCTGCTTGAAATCAGCGCCCTGATCGGTGATGGCTACCTAGTCGAGATCGAAGCGGATGCGCTGCTGCAACAGGAGCCGGCATGAAATTCAGTTTGCGTCTGAACAACGATCTCCCGGTGAGCCAGTACGCACTTCTGGCTCAGCAGGCAGAGGCGGCGGGCTTCTCCCAGTTCTGGGTCAGTAATGATCTGTTCCTGCGCAGTTGTTCGGTAATCCTGACCAGCGTCGCGGTAGCCACGCGCACCATCGAGATCGGCACCTGCATCCTCAATCCCTACACGATCAACCCCGCTGAGATTGCCATGTTCGCGGCGACCCTCGATGAATTATCAGGGGGGCGTTTTAATTTGGGATTATCTGCCGGGGCGGGCGATTTTCTGTCGTGGGTTGGCATCACAGCAAGTCAGCCGCGCACGGCAGTTATCGAAACGGTTGAAGCGATCCGAGGGCTTCTCAGCGGGCAGCGCGTCAAATTCCAGGGCAAGTTCCTGCAATGGACCGATGATGCTTACCTGCGCTTCCCGGTTCTGCGTCCTATACCTATCTATATAGGAGCGATGAGTCCCCGCATGCTTCACGAAATTGGCCGGATCGCGAATGGCGGACTGCCTTTGTTATTCCCCCCCGAACATTACCAGAACATCATGCCGCTCGTTTGTGAAGGCGCTGCCGCGGCTGGACGAAACATGGCCGACATCGATGTTGCCGCGTGCATCTGGTGTTCAATCTCAGACAATAAAGAGCAGGCCGAGAACGCGCTCAAGGAAAAAATCGCCTACTACGGTCACGCCCTCAGCCCGCTGATCCTGAGCCAACTAGGGCTTTCCTATGCCGATTTTGATGCCATCGCCCAGGCTGTGGTGGTGGAGAATGATCTGGGCAAAGCGAGGACGCTGGTTACTGAACCGATGATGCGGATTGGCATTGCTGGCACGAGCAAGGATTTGATCGCGCGCCTGGAATCACTGGTGGCAATGGGTGTCACCCACATCAGTTTTGGCCCCCCGCTTGGCCCGGATGTTTCCGAGGCGATTCACGTCATTGGGCGGGATGTCATCCCCTATTTTCGGACGGCAAAGCATGAGTGACGAATTTGAACTCTACGATCTGCGCGTCGTTGTGGAGCGGATTGATGGTCGTTCAGTCTGCGGCATGCAGGTTGGTGATTATTTTGAAGTAACCGATAGCAATCGCTTGCGCATTCCAGCGGGTAAGCATTTTTGCCTGTATGCCCTGAATTCGGTGCTTCCGCTGCTTGCCGCCAAGCAGCGCCAACTCGCCCAAAACGACTGGCTTGAATCAGATTCCCTGGTTGCCTGTCCCGATCCTGACGAGCGTCTGATTATGCGCATTGAGCGGACCGTTCGGCGCTCCTTAAACCGGAGCGATTTAACATGATGAAACACGAAATCAGCATAGCCTTCCAGACCGACAAATCTGCGGCCCAGTATATTGCTCTCGCCAAACTGGTGAATGAGTATGATTTTGACGCGGTGAGTGTTTACTGCGATGCGCCGTATCATCCCTCCTATGGGCCGCTGCTGTTAATGGCCCCTCATATTGAGCGTGCGCGCATTGGCGTAGCCGCCGTTGCCCCCTCCCGCATCCACCCGATTGATATTGCCGCCCAGACAGCCCTGTTGGCTGATGCAGCGTGCAGAGGCGTTTATCTTGGCCTCGCGCGTGGTGCCTGGTTGGAGGATCACGCTATCGAGGAAAAGCTGCCTGCCCTGCGCGTTATTCGGGAGGCTGTAGCGGTGATCCGCTATATGCTGTCTGGGCAGACAGGTGGCTACCAGGGTGAAATCTACCGTCTGGCGGCCCATGTTCATGCCCCCTACCCCCTCCCAAATCAGCCCATCCCGATCTTGATCGGGACCTGGGGACCGCAGATGGCTGCCCTCGCTGGCGAAATTGCCGATGAGGTTAAGGTTGGCGGTTCAGCCAATCCCGATATCGTTCCGGTCATCCGTCGCGCCATCACTCAGGGCGAGAATCGGGCGGGACGTCCAGCCGCTAGTGTGGGTATCGTTATGGGCGCAGTCAGCGTGATTGATGAGGACCGCCAGCAGGCTCGCCAGTTGGCCCGGCGGGCGGTTGCCCTGTATCTGCCTGTTGTCGCTGGCCTTGATCCGACCCTCACGGTCGAACCGGAATTCATCGCTCAGATGCAGACGTATGCTAATCAGAGCGACTGGGAGGCGGCAACCAGGATGATTTCGGACGAACTGCTGGACAAATTCGCCTTTTCGGGAAATGCCCATGATATCATTGAACAATCCGCCCGGTTGTTCGAAGCGGGTGCCTCGCGAGTCGAATTTGGCACACCACATGGGTTAGAGTCGGAGAAAGGCATCCAGTTATTGGGGCAGCGGGTAGTGCCGTCCTTGCGCGCGGTCTGGGAGTGATCACAAATACGTTGTGGTGATATCCTGCTAAAGTCTAGGTAATTCATGAAAGACTGAAAAAGAGACCAAACCTTGACGAAAAAACGTCCATGTGAGAAGGGTCTAGGCGTTTTGCATGGCGGAGCAAGGGGCAAAGGAGTGGCCGTTTCTTCACACGGCAGAATGGAATTGCCCACACTTTAGCATAGGACTACCAAATGTGGGTGATCCCCGGCTAAAGTGTGTGTAATTTGCAAAACGCTTGAAAAGGGCCTGAACCTTGACGAATGAACGCCATAGCGTGCGAAAATCAATCCGAGAGGCAAAACATGAAGCCCGATCTTTGCAAATATCGGGCTTCATGACGAATCCGTTTTTATGTACTATGCTGCCTTTATGGCGCGCAGATACTTGTCTACAGCATGGTTGGCGATGAATATAATCGGACGTATACACGTAATCGAACGAGCCCCGTCGCTCCCGTTTGAGTACAAAATGTGTTCATTATGAAAAGTCCGCTTGGTGTGGCGGGCTTTTTGATTCTCTAATTTTGTATACACGTGACAACTTCACTCTGTATAATTTGCAATGCTGCGATTTCTGCCTTGAGATTGATTCTAGCTCCATTGTTAGATTGATCACGTTCCAACATCGACCCATAGTATAATTAGGTCATCTAAAGCGGTAGTCTAGCTCACTCAACATATCAACGTGGCGTATACTCCGCCGCAAATACATCGAACTGTCGAGCAGATAGCGGTTCAGATATCAACGGGTTCAAAAATATCGTGGTCTCAGATGGAAACAAGCCGGTAGAGTGGGGAACCGAGTTTCCTTCACCGCCTCACAACCTCCCTATCCCACCGACTTCGCTCGTAGGACGCGAGCACGAGGTAGCCGCAGCTTCCTCCCTTCTTCAGCGCGAGGATGTACGCTTGTTAACTCTTACCGGAGCACCCGGCATTGGCAAGACGCGCCTTGCCATCGCAGTCGCAAACACACTGTTCGCTGAGTTCGGGCATGGCGTTTACTTCATTGACCTAGCATCCGTTACCGATGCCAGTCTGGTCCTGCCAACCGCCGCCCATACATTGGGACTCAGGCAGCTTACCGATCATCCGCTGGTCGAGGTATTGAAGGATTTCCTGTCAAACAAGCGCGTGCTGCTGGTGATGGATAATTTCGAGCAGGTGGTACAGGCAGCACCCATCTTGATCGAACTGCTGCAGGCGGTGCTTCACGTCAAGATACTGATAACGAGTCGTGAATTGCTCCGCGTTTCCGGTGAACACAACTTCCCAGTGCCGCCGCTGCCTCTGCCACCTGTGCTGGCGGATCAGGGTGCTCCTCGCACACTGGCTTTGCTGACGCCGGAGCGACTTAGCGAATATGATGCGGTGCAGCTCTTTGTCCAACGCGCAGTTGCGTTGCAGCCCGATTTTGCTCTCACACCGGATAACGCGTTGATTGTGGCTGGGATTTGTTGCAGGCTCGACGGCTTACCACTGGCAATCGAACTAGCGGCGGCACGTGTTCGCCATATACCGCCGCACGATATCTACGAAAGATTGGAAAACCGCCTACACATACTCAATCATGGGGCTCGCGACGTGCCATTACGCCAGCGAACGCTGCGAATGGCAATCGAGTGGAGCTACAATCTGCTCGATGCCAGCTGAAAAACTGCCTTGTTTAGCGCGGTTGGCAGTGTTTCATAACGGTGCGGCGCTTGAAGCCATCGAAGCATAAGTCGTGCCAGTGGCGACCTCGTCGATCGACATCTTCTGATCTGCATAGCGTCACTTGTGGATAAAAGCCTGCTCCAGCGAGTTGAAGGCGTCAGATCAGACAAGCGCGTTTTCTTATGCTTGAAACGATCCGTGAGTATGCCTCGGAGAAATTCTACGAAGAGCGGCGAACTAGAATTCATTCGTCGATATCATGCTCATATTTTCGCTTACACTGGCTGAGCACGCCGAACCGGAACTTCGGCTAGCTGCACCAGAAACTATTGGATTCACGTGCTTGAAGACGGACCATCGACAATCTACGCGCGGCACTCCGGAATGGTCGCTTGGAGAGCGGTGATGGAGAAATAGCGGGATCCGACTTGGTGGCGGCACTCTGGCGCTCTATTGGAATCAGCGTAGTCATCTCAGATGAAGGTCGTCAGTGGATTCAGCAGTTGCTCGCGCTTGGATAGTCGTGTAAGCCGCTTCCATGCGCGTATAAAATTCTTGCAGGAAGTGCAGCTTCATGGCATTTCTACAGGGCGATTATAACTGCCGAACGTTTACTGGCCAGACGAAAGCCTAGACATATATCACGCGAATTGGGCGATAAAGTAGACATTGCTCAGGTGTTCGCCTGTCTGGCCGACCTTGAGTACGACCTTGATGGGTGACCCAGAAGGCGAGCGCATCTCACGTTTCGAGCAGGCGCTCATCCTATTCCGGGAAGTTGGACGATCAACCAGGGTCTTGGGCAAGGTGTTTAACTCCATCTGGGAGAAGCGTGCGCGCCTAAGCATTGGACGATGATCAAGCTGCCAGGCGCGCCTATGAAGAAAGCTCTAGCTCATCGTACCGCGAACGAAGGCAATATTACGGTCCTTTCGCTATTAATCTCGCAAAATTTTGGACATATGCGCAAGCCACGAAGGCGATCATCAGGAGGCGATTCGTCTGCTCTTCGGAACGCCTCGCGTTATCGCTCAGGATCTCGGTGTACAGACACGACTGTGGCTCAATCGCTTTGCTTGGATTCGCCGGGTCGCTGGGAGCCCGTGAGGGTCAACCGCAGCGCGCAGCACGTTTATTCGGCGCAGCGGAAGACTGTACTTCAACGCAGCGGCGCGTTGATCGACCCTGTCGATCAGCGCCGACCATGATCGGAATATTGCGTTTGTGCGCGCCCAACTTGGTGAGGAAACCTTGGAGAGGCATGGGCAGAGGGTCAGGAGATGACGCTCGATCAGGCGACTGCCTATGCGCAAACTGCTTCCGATTCCGATGAGCCACCTGCACCCCGACTCGACAGGATATCCCATCAACCCGAGCGGCTTGACTCGCCGCGAACGCGAGGTTGCGCTCCTGATCGCGCAAGGCAAATCGAACCGCGAGATCGCCGATACACTCGTAATTACCGAGCGCACCGTCGAAGGGCATGTCAGCAATATCCTCTCCAAATTAGGCTTCCGATCACGCACTCAGGTATCCATCTGGGTGGTTGAAACCGGCCTGTCAGAATCGCTAATCCCGAAAAATCACGTACCAAATTCACGTACTCCATCTCCAAAACCACGTGTTTTCCACCGTGATCGAGATGTGCTGCTCTGATAGAGTGAGATGGTCGGCACTGAACGCCGACTTTCGTACAAGTCAAGCAGGAGATGGAATATGGATATGCAGCATACACATGATCAGCACGAAAACCACGCTCATTGTGGCCCGGGGTACGCATCTCCGCTGGAGGCGATGAAGGCCGAGCGCGAAAAAGTGCTCTACACCGTCGCCCTCTACGACGGCACCGGTATTGAGTCGCCCGGTTACCTGGCGACGGTTGATGTTGATCCGTCCTCACCGACCTACTCGCAGGTGATCCACCGCACGACGATGCCCAACGTCGGTGATGAACTCCATCACTTCGGCTGGAATGCGTGCAGCTCATGTCATGGTGACAAGCACAAGGCGCGCCGCTTTCTAATCGTTCCCGGCTTTCGCTCCAGCCGGATCCACATCGTCGATACCGAGGATCAGCGAGCGCCACGACTGCACAAGGTGATCGAGCCAGAGGAGATCAAGGCGAAGACCAACCTCAGCGCGCCGCACAGTGTTCACTGCCTTGCCGATGGTCACGTCATGATTTCGATGCTCGGTGATGCGGAGGGCAACGCGCCAGGCGGCTTTCTGCTGCTCGACGAAGACTTCAACATCGTGGGCCGCTGGGAAGACAGCGCCGAACGGGATGCCGTTCAACTACGATTTCTGGTATCAGCCGCGCCACAACGTTATGGTCAGCAGCGAACTCGGCGCGCCCAAAACTTACGTGCCGGGCTTTAACCTCGATGATGTCGCAGCCGGGTTATACGGACGCCGAATTCACTTCTGGGATTGGCAGAAGCGCTGCATCGTTCAGAGTGTCGATCTCGGTGAGGAAGGTCTGATCCCGCTGGAAGTGCGCTTCCATCACAACCCAGACAGCACACATGGCTACGTTGGTGCCGCGCTCAGCAGCACGCTCTGGCACTGGAACAAGCCAAATGGAAAATGGACAGTCGAGAAGTCATTCGGCATTCCGCCGATTGATGTCGAAGGCTGGCCCTTTCCGGTGCCATCGCTCATCACGGATCTGCTGCTTTCGATGGATGACCGCTATCTCTATTTGTCCAACTGGCTGCACGGCGACATCCGCCAGTACGACATCAGTGATCCATCGCAACCGAAATTGACCGGGCAGGTCTGGTGTGGTGGCGTGCTCGGCAAGGGCGAAGCGGTTAAGGGAAACAAGCTCCAGGGCGGTCCCCAGATGCTTCAGCTCAGTCTGGATGGGAAGCGGCTCTATGTCACCAATTCGCTGCTGAGCAGCTGGGATAACCAGTTTTACCCTGACCTTGCCCGCGCCGGATCGTACCTGCTCCAGGTCGACTGTGATACGGAGAACGGCGGAATGAAGGTCAACCCGGACTTTTATATTGACTTTGGGCGCGAACCCGCGGGGCCCGCTCGCGCACACGAGATGCGCTATCCAGGCGGTGACTGCACGTCCGACATTTGGGTCTAGGGTTGCGACCATGAGCGCAATTTTACGCGTTGATGCAGATCGGCGGTGGTCCTCCGTGACCGCCGCCAGCCTGGTTCTCTCGGCATGGCTAGCGTTGGCGGTCTGGAGCATTTCACCCTATGACGAAGTGGCTCGATCATGCCCGAATTCAGGAAATTGCCGCTCCGCTAACTCTTCGGCTGGCAGTATTCACATTGGGTTGGACACTGATGATCATTGCCATGATGCTGCCCGGCACGCTGATGCTGCTAGCGCGCTGTTTGGGGAACGAGCCATTTCGCGCGCGTCGTATTGCGCTACTGATT
Source organism: uncultured Chloroflexia bacterium (assembly GCA_963753545.1). Classification (GTDB taxonomy): domain Bacteria; phylum Chloroflexota; class Anaerolineae; order Aggregatilineales; family Aggregatilineaceae; genus CAVWCQ01. The sequence goes on along the minus strand of CAVWCQ010000003.1, from coordinate 54,225 downwards.
CTGGCTTATCTAGCGGTCTGGACTATCTTTGGTGGCTTCAGTTATTGGGGTGATACTTTGCTGCACGAATTTGTCGAGCAGGTACCCGCCCTGGCTGGCGTGATTGCTCCAGGCGTCCTGCTGCTGGCAGGTGTCTACCAGTTGACTCCGATGAAGCGTAGCTGTCTGGCGAGATGCCGTCCCGAAGGCACAGCGTTCAGGACGATAGGACAGTCAAGGCATCAGAATACCGTGGATGGTGGGATTGCGGCATGGTCTGTTCTGCCTGGGAAGCTGCTGGGCGGTGATGCTGCTGATGTTCGCCCTCGGTGGGGTCAATCTGATCTGGATGCTGATTCTCGGCACGATCATGATGGTAGAACGCCTCAATCAGCGGGGAGAAGGTGTTGCTCAACTTCTGGGTGTCGTACTGATCACTGTATCAGTGCTGCTGGTCATCGCTTGATGATGTCTGCCACATATCTGGCGATGAAGATGACTGGCCGTATACAGCCATCGGGTGTTTTCTTACCTTTAGATAAAAAGGCTGGCTCGGCTAATTCAAGTCGAGCCATATGGAAACACAGTGAGACGTTTGTTACGCCGCCTTAATTTTGCTGTTTGCAAAGAACTGAGCGGAGATGTGCCGGGGAACGAAGATGATTGGGCGTATACACGTAATCGATCGAGCCCCGTCGCTCCCGTTTGAGTACAAAATGTGTTCATTATGAAAAGTCCGCTTGGTGTGGCGGGCTTTTTGATTCTCTGTTTCTGTATACACGTGACGACTGTACCTAATAATCAGAAGCTGTTCGAGCGCCAAAACTTGTAGCGCCGAATGGTTTATGAAAACTACTATCATCTAAGATCCAACAAACCCATCTATGGCAACGGAGTGTTATTGGATCGCTCTGATATCTGCTGTGAATGCCTTGATGCGAACGAGCGCGATTGAAAAACGACGATAGGCATTCGAATGACACGCCACTCAAGATCACAGGGATCGACCTTTTTCCACACGCATTCTCACTGGATTGGTACAACCACATCAAGCCAGGACAGCATCTGGCAGCGTATCGACAATACCCGTGATCACCTTTTCGACTTCTTCAATCGTCGTCTTTTTTGGATCAACCTCGCAGACCTTTTTCCCGCGCCGCAAAATCACCACACGATCCACGACCTGGAATACATGATAGATATTGTGGGTAATGAGAATACAGGCGGCTCCCCCATCGCGCGCATTTCTGACGAACCGCAGGACACCCTGTGTCTCTTCGACGCCCAGATTATTCGTCGGCTCATCCAGAATGATCAGATCTGCCTCGAAGAACATGGCGCGAGCGATAGCAATCGACTGTCGCTCACCACCAGAGAGGGAGGTAATTGGCGTATTGGGGTCAAGTTCTTTCTTAAGACCGACTTCTCTAAGCAGTTTCCGCGTTTCACTGCGCATAAGTCTCTTATCGAGGAGATTAAAGAACAGCGGTCCACGGACTGGCTCACGTCCCAAAAACAAATTACGCATGATCGAAAGCTGTGATACCAGGGCCGAGTCCTGGTAAATTGTCTCAATACCCAGGTCAATCGCATCCCATGTATGATGGAGCTTGACCGGATTACCTTTGAAGTAGATTTCACCCCGGGTTGGTTTATATGCGCCCGACAGAATTTTGATGAGTGTTGATTTCCCTGCGCCGTTATCGCCGACTAGACCAACAATTTCACGTTCCCTGATGCTGAGTGACACATTATCCAAGGCCTGGACTCGGCCAAACGACTTGCTGATGTGTTCCATGCGAACGAGTTCAGTTGTCACGGCATTACTCTCCAGCCCGCAAGCTCCGCTCCACGAAGGAGTGGATTGACATCATAATAAGAATAATTGCACCGATGAAGATGTTGTAAGCAAGCCCAGGGACGCCAATAATGACGATGCCGTTGCGCATCATACGCAGGATCAATACGCCGAGAACTGTGCCAAGGATTGTACCACGGCCACCTGAGAGCAGGGTGCCGCCGATCACAACCATCGCAATAACTTCCAGTTCGTAACCTGTGCCGCTGTTCGGGTTAGCAGCGGAGACTCGGATCGAACTGGTGACACCGGCATACGCTGCCAGGGCTGCCGTAAGCATGAACAGGATGATCTTCGTGCGACCTACGCGCACGCCGCGCGCGCGCGCTGAGCTTGGATTGCCGCCTGAGGCCTGGATCCAGTTGCCAGCCTTGGATTGTGTGAGAACGTAGTGCAGAATGACCGCAAAGAGAATGAACCAGAGCACCGACGCGTAGAGGCGGTACTCACCAATGTTAAATTCACCGACAATGTATTTCATCAAGGGAGTGTTGGCGGTCCAGGTGCGCTGTGGAAAACCGGAGGTGATGTACAGCGCAGTCCCGCGCACAACCAGTAGCATGCCAAGCGTGACCAGGAACGATGGAATCTTGAGGCGAGTAACAAACAAGCCATTGAGGAGACCGATGAAGACTGCGATCAGCATCGCAATGAGAAAGCCAACCTCAAGGGAGGTAGTGCCCTCATTGTAGAGTGTCCACATCACAATTGGCGTAAAACCAAACACTGAGCCAACAGATAGATCAAATTCGCCTGACGTCATCAGCATAGTCATGCCGAGTGTAATCATGCCAAGTTCCGGAATGAACGCCAGCATATTGCTAATATTACCCGGCGACAGAAACTTTGGCTCCTTCAGGTTAAAAACGACGATTTCACCAATAAGCAAGATGAGCGGCACAAGCTCAGGTAACGAGATAAGCCTGTCGAAATCACGCCTAGAGCTAAGTCTTTGGTAGAGCGAAGCAGTTCGCATCCAGTCCTTCCCGAAATTTTTGTTTAAGAGGTATATAGTTAGTATGAGACTGGCTCTGCTACTGTCAGTCTCATACCATTTAGCCAATTATAGGTCATATCCGGTAAACCGGGCAGACAAGTGACCGACTAGCCTCCCATGATGTCGAGGTAAGTCTGAGCGTTATCCGCTTCGTACAGCGTCCCCGTGATGATGTCAAAGCCCGGCTGAATGCCACTCGCTGCCATCAATGCCAGGGACAGTCCCATGTAGCTGGTCGCCTGCGGATCCTGCCACATCGCTGCGTTGACATACCCATCCAGGACTTCCTGGGCGGTGTCAATCGAGTTGCCCCAGCCGACCACCGGGATGTCACCAGGAGCGACGCCAACTTGGTCAAATACGCGCTTGATGCTGCCAGTCACCAGATCGCCAAGACCGATGATTGCATTAATTTTATCGCCGTTGGCGAGAAGGTAGTCTGACATACGGCTGATGATCTCTGCTTGATCAAGTGTGGCTTCGGTAATCTCATAGGTGATACCGAGTGGGTCAAACACGCTGGCGATACCTTCGGTTTCGAGTACTTGATAGGTCGCGCCGGGAACTTCTACCGGCATCCACACGAAATCGCCTTCCTTGACGAAGCCGTTGTCAACCAGATATTGCGCCCAACGAGCACCAATCACCACGTTGTCGCCACCGACATAAGCATCACGACCACTGGTCTTATCTTCGGTGTTGATGATGATAACCGGAATGCCCGCCGCATGTGCCTCGGCGATGACTTCGGTCAGCGAACCGGGATCAGGGGTGCTGGTGACAATACCCGTTGCGCCAGCAGCAATAGCGGCACGGAAGGCTTCCTGATGCGAAGGAACATCCCCGCTGTGGAACGAGGTGCGAACTTCTATGCCAGTGTCCTCAGACCACTGTTCGGCCCCATCCAGGAAATACGTCCAGACCGGATCGGCTGGTGAACCATGCGAAATCCAGTAGAATACACGCTGATCATTTTGAGCTTTGATAGTGCTGCTAGAGGGGAGTGAGAAAGTCAAGCTCAAAGCGACAACTAACAGGAATATACCTAGTTTCTTGGACATTGTTTTCTCCTTAAGAATAGTGGTCCCGTTTGAATAGTGAAACAGCTTCATTTTCGTATGGAATTTTAAGCCCCCTTTCCCATCATCATGACGTACCACGACAAAAAATCATGCGTGAAACTTCAGAAAGCAACGGGTTGGTGCCCCAAATTATGTCATTCTGTGAAAAGCGGTGCGTCCGGCATAGTTCGGAGAGTCCAAGTATAATTACTCTCATGATTCTGTTCAGAAAATTATTACATCAAAATAGTTTCTTATATGGTAGGCGGATTTTGAACTCGAGTCAACTCAGCATAATATGACCTTCTACGTACACATCCTTACTCCACAATATTTTCGAAAAGGACAGCTTATGGCCACACTCTATGGCAGTATTGACCTTGGCGGCACTAAGATTGCGGGTGCACTGGCCGGACCAGACGGTCAGGTTGTGGTTGAGGAGACTATTCCAACGCTATCGCAGCGAGGGCCGGAAGCGGTCATAAGAAGTATTGCCGAACTGGTGCTCCATCTGGCAGAACAGGCAGGACAGCCTCCCGCCGCACTAGGTATTGGGGTTCCGGGGTACATCGATCTACCCAAGGGAAGAACGAGATTTCTACCTAATCTTCCAACGAACTGGCGCGATGTACCAGTGTGTGAGTGGCTGGCTGAGCAGATCCACTGCCCGGTTTACCTGCTGAATGACGCACGGATGGCGACCCTGGGCGAACTGACTTTTGGGCGTGGACAAACTGCAAACACGATGGTGTTCCTCACGTTAGGAACGGGAATCGGTGGTGGTGTCGCTATAGACGGCAAACTCCGCCTTGGGCCAGCTAGCGCGGCTGGCGAGGTGGGACATCAGACCATCCTTCCCGATGGCCCGCGCTGTGGCTGTGGGAATCGAGGATGTCTGGAAACGCTAGCAAGCGGCCCAGCCATCACATCAAAGGGAATTTGGTTGTTGCAGATGGGTCGTGCTCCTCATCTCCATGAGATCGTCAATGGGGATCTGATGCGCGTAACGCCCAAAGAAATGGCCCAGGCTGCTGAAGCGGGTGACGATTCAGTGAGGGAAGAAATCATTCGCGCCGCTCAATACATCGGCATTGGATTGGCAAACACAGTCGTGGTACTGCATCCCGACATTATTGTCCTGGGGGGCAGTGTGGCTAAGATTGGACCACTCTTGTTTGACACAGTTCGACAGACGATCCAGGAACGCGCGGGTATGTTTCCGGCGGACAATGTACAAGTTGTCGAATTTGCCCTGGGGGTACGGGCGGGACTGCTTGGTGGAATTGCGCTGGCAGTTGCACAAGGGCACGTGGTATAGAGGGAAAAGATGAGGGACACTTTCAAGCAGTTGTTCAAAACGGTATATGACTACATTAGCCTGGGAGACTTTGCCGCACCAGCGCCTTTCCCGACCTTTGAAGACGGGCATACAGAAATTTTGTGGTGCGATGCGATCCGGCGCAGCGCGAATGAGCGCCGGTGGGTCACGGTCGGCTGAAGCGGATCTATTTTGGCGAAAAGGCCAGCGCGCGAGCGGGGTTCCCAACGAGAAACTCCCGAATTGTGTTTTCGGGCAATCCAGCCGATTTCAGCATCGGCGCAAATATCAGTGGAATGTAGGTGAATCCCGCACCGCCCAACCCGTAACTGTGCCAGTAGGAACGGCGGGCCAAATCGCCTGACAAGAGAATCTGCTGTCCGTGCCCTTCAGCCACAAGCTGAGTGATAAACTCAACGCGTAGGCTGTCCGGGTAGTATTTCTCTTTGCTGATCTGATCAAAACCTATATACACGCCCGTCCGGGCGAGTGCCAATACAAAGTCCCAATCCAGCCGCAAATCAATATGCCCAATGATGATCTGGGCCGGGGCTACCCCTTCGCCAGTCAGCAAGGCGACTTGTTCGAGCGCCATCGTCCCTTTTTCGGTATGTGTGGTCAGGGGTGCTCCGGTGATGTGATGGGCACGCGCAGCGGCACGAAAGAGTTTTTCGGCTAAGGGAGAAATTTCATTAAGCATGGAAGACGCTTTAATGACACCTGCCCGGCTGGTTGTCGCGTCCATTCCCTGCGTCACATCGGCAGCAAAGCGCGCGGTGAGCTCCTCAATTGAGGCGTCTCTGAGGAAGAGTGCGGAAAACTTTTCCTTGTTATAGCCTGTGGCAGCGATGATGTTGATTCTGCTGGCAGTGGCAATACGCTGCAAAGCGGAGGCATCACGATTGTAGTCAGGCGTGGTCATCTCCACCAGACCACCACCCCCTGCCCCGCGGAATCGCTCCAATTCGCGGATCGCGGCATCCTCACTGTTGAGCTGCAGATCCTCAGTGATGAATTCAGGAGTGGGCCAGCCATAGACGTGCTCATGAGGCAGACACAGTCCCAACTGTTCTGGGTGAATATCGCCTAAAACGGTGCGGATAATCGTCATGCTTTCTTCCCTTTATCCAAGCACAGCCCCGATCTTACGCAGCCAGGTCTGCAAATCTTGAATAGCAACTTCGCGTGGCGTGACACGATTTCGGACAGCTAACCAAGCCGCCACTGCTGCGGCCTGCCCCATCGCCATGCACTGTCCCATGCTGCGCACAGAAGCATGGGCATCGTGATCGGCTGAAAGACAGCGACCTGCGACCAGCAGCCCTTCAATCGTCTCCGGCAGGAGACAGCGGTAGGGTATATCATACGTTTCGCCTTCGGGTAGATAGTTCCAGACTGTATCGCTTCCAGCATGGTGATCCTCGATAGGCGCGCCGCACTGAGCAATCGCATCCTCGAATTTACGCGCGCCGAGCACGTCTGATCGGGTAAGCCGGTACATGCCGAAAATCCGGCGGCTCTCACGGACGCCGATCTGCGTGCTCAGTCCCGCTAAAGCCGCGCTTTCATAGCCGGGGACACGGTCGATAAGAAAACGCGTATACTCCTCTGCCTGTCGACGTCCTTCAATTTCAGCGCGGGTAAGCTGCTCTGGATCGGTGGGATCAACATTGCCAACACGCGTCATATTGGTTGCCATCACGCCATCTAATGGTGTGATATGCACGCTGCCTTCGCGGCGTGGCAGAGCGTAGCCATCTTCAATCGCTTTAGCCATCAGGGCGTGCAGCTCAGCCTTCTTGACAACTCGTGCACGTTCGACATCGACATTTAACAGCCGGAAAGTCGTCGTCAGGGATTGGACCGGGCCATCCTTTGCGCCTTCGAAGGGAACGCCCACCGCTGCGGCAACATCCGCATCGCCGGAGGCGTCGATAATAACCTTGGCTTTGAGCCGGAAGAAACCACCTTTATTCACCGCTATGACACCCGTCACCCGGTTGCCTTCGAGCACAGCATCGACCACCAAAGTATGGTAGAGAATTCGCACACCAGCTTCCGTCGCCAGACGTTCCCAGACCAGCTTAAGTGTTTCGGGATCGTAGGTAATCCCCTGTCCAGCGCCATAGGTGTTGGGACGTAGCAGCGCCTTATTACGCCGGGTCAACTCATCAACGACAAGGTCGGGTACGCCCCCGACAACCTTGCGCGGAACTTGTCCTGGCGTGTAAAAGCCATAGAAGGTGTCGAGCACCTGGGTACTGATCCCGCCCATAAACCCGTAGCGTTCAACCAGCGCAACCGATACACCTTCGCGCGCGGCTGTAATAGCAGCAGTTGCCCCAGCGGAACCGCTGCCGATGACAAGCACATCCGTCTCCCACAGGTCTTGAAGATGCCGAGTGTATACGTCCAAGCTGCACTCCAATCATTCAACGAAGTTGGGCGGCTGCCTGCGCCAATTCCGAGAAGAGCGCCGGGGTAATATCCACATCGAAAATCTGACCCACAATCATCGACCAGCCCGCCAGGAAATAGTACCACCCGTCGACCACCGTTAGCTGACGCTGCTCGATCTGCCTTTCGGCCTGATGTAGAAAATCAAGTTCTCCCCGGTAGTTTAACTCCCAGGCAATACCGTTCTGCGGGAAAATAGCTGCATCAGTGATAGGCGAACCGGGCGTGTCTTTACCCATGCCTGTGGCGTTGATCACCATTGACCCTGGTGGCAGCGAACACATCAACCGATCATTGACGGTTGGATCGCTGTTTTCTACAAATTCGAAGTCTATGCCTGAGCCGGGCAACTGGTTGTTTACCAACTGCTGCAAGTTTTGCATGCGGGGCATCGTGCGATTAACAAAGGTCACTCGCGCGGGGCGATCATCTTGGGGCAGAGATCGGGCCAGATAAACGGCGATAGCAACAGCCGAGCCACCTGCACCCAAACACAGGATATGAGCGCGGGTGTGATTCCAATACCCCGCTGGAATGAACTGCTGCATCGACTGGCCAGAGGTGATCGGATCGACTGCATGTCCGATCAGTTTGCCGCCGCGTTTGTAGACCGAAGAAACCTCCTGAGTCAACTGCGCCTCAGCGGTCAGCATATCAAAGAGATCGCGGGCGGCATTCAAAGTGCTGATTTTATGAGTCGTGATAACTGCCCCTAATGACAGGGGATCGTGTTTGATCTGGTAAACCGCTTGCCGGTACAACTCTGGCGGCCCATTGATTGGCAGATTTACTCCGACAAGCTGCGCATCTCCTAGGCCTAGAATCTCCGCCCAGTGGGGGAACATTCTTCGGCTGATGGAGTGTTCAGTCGTCACGCCAAAAAAATAAGCGGTGGGCGTTTCACGGGTGATAACGTCAAATTCAGGCGCGCGGGACATAGCGGTCAATCGCATCCATAGACACGCTTGAGACGACGACGGTAATCATCATACGAATCATCGAAACGCTGCTTCGATTCCTCCGCGCCTATAAAGTAGCTGCTAGTCAGCACCAGCGGCGGTTTGCCCAGCGCAACCAACTGCTGCGCAATAGCACATTTGAGCGCATTGGTCACTGCCGCTGCCCCAATCGTAGAGCCAGGTCCGACCGGATCGTCAAGCCCGTCTATCTTGACCAGCGCATCCCCTGCGGGCGCACCATTATCAATGGTTACATCGGCAATATCGATCAATTTTTTGTCCGAACTATGCCGGGCGGGTTGCGAGTTGCTGTGCTCTTTGGAAATCACGGCGATAACAGGCAGATCGCGTTTTTTGGCTTCCAGGGCCATCTCCACAACCACTTCGTTGATGCCGCTGTTGGAGAAGAGCAGAAAGCTGTCGGGATGATCAATCACAAAATTCCGCAAAATGACTGCCGCGAAGCCCTCAAGATGTTCCAGGTACATCGCTTGACGCTGCCCATTTGCGCCCACAACCTGATTATGGTAAGTCAGCGATAGCTCTACTATGGGATGAAAACCCGGAAAGCTTCCATGACGCGGGTACATCTCTTCCACGAACATCCGCGAGTGTCCTGTAGCGAACATATGCACCAGTCCTTCATTCGCAATGGTGTGCGCGCAGATCTGCGCTGCCCGCTCAATATGTTCCATTTCATGGTCGCGAATTCGCTTGAATATCGCTTCTGCCGCATCCAAATAGGCCGACGAAGCATCCATTGGTCACTTTCTCCGATTCAAAATCGCTAAAACTTCAGGGGATACGTGCCGTATGAGTGAGCAGTTTCAAAGAGAGTCACGACATTTTCGGCGGGTACATCCGCTTGCAGATGGTTTGCCGGGGCGAGAATGTAGCCGCCACCAGGAGCCAACTGAGCGATGCGCTGCCTGACCTCAGTGATTACCTCTTCACGACTGCCGGGCATCGCGTGCGCAATATCAATGCCACCCAGGAAGGCCAGTTGGCTGCCATATTTCACCTTTATCGCCGCTTGATCGAGCGCCGGAACAGGTTCCAGCGGGTGCAAAACATCAATACCTAGATCAATGAATTCCGGCAAAAGTTTTTCGACCATACCATCACTGTGCAGCATGATTTTCAAATCGGCATTGTATTCTCTGATCGTCGTGACCAATTGCGTAAGTGCTGGTTTGATGTAGCGCCTGAACATAACAGGCGAGATCAGCAGATTCTCGTTGGATGCATAATCATCACCGGGTAGTTCGATCATATCAATCGTATCCCCAGCCGCCTCAAGATACCCCTTCAGTAGCCCATTAATCGTTTCTGTCACACGGTTGAGGAGGTGAAAGGCAAAATCTTCATTCATCGCCATATCTAGCATAAATTCAGCCATGCCGCGCAGATCACAAGCGGTCTGAAAAACGCCGTGCGATGTAACCATGCGAGCAATTACAAAATAATCAGCGTTTTCACGAAGGCTGCTTGCTCGCTCAGACACTCCCACGGTCCAGTGTGGTGATCTGGTGTCAGGCCAGGTGACGATCCGTTCAATGTCATCAATATTCTCAGCCACCGAGAGAATACCTTTATCGGCATAATAATAAGGAACGGCTCGTTTCCAGATTTGCCCGAATGCATCCAGAAATGTATCTGGGTCTTCCGTTTGGATTGTTGGTGTAGTGGGTGAAGCACCCGGCCAGACATAGCGGGTGTCTGTACCCAGACGAGACAGAAGGCGGTCGTCCATGTAGGAGATATTGTGGCCTGTGCGGAACGGTTTCACAGGGTCGCCCAGCCCCAGGTGTTTGAGCAGTCGGAAATACAGATCATCCACCACGCCGTAAGGTCCACCGCCCAACGCAATAGGAACTCGATCCGGTTCGCTGTGATTGAGTGCGGCAAGAACACGTTCACGCGGCAGCATCTCTTTCATCATCTTTGTCCTTTGGGTAAGGCGTCAACTGGATCGTAGTCAATAGTACTCCCCCTTGTCAAGCAAAGTTGCACAGGCGGTTCGTCCTGTTTTATGATTCGGTTGTGCTTGGTCATCCACCCAAAAGGAGAGAACTGTCATGCGAAAATTCGCTATGCTAGGGACAGGACTCATCAGCACGTACTATACGATGGTCTTGCAGCAGGCGCGCAGCCAAGAGCAGGTTGCTGTGGTTTATTCCCGTACAGAAGCGCGCGCGCGACAGTTCGCTGAAACCTGGAAGATTCCGGCCTGGACCACCGATCTCCTTGAGACCATCAGACACCCAGAAACGCAAATCGTCGTGATTGGTCTTCCTAATAACCTGCACGAGCAAGTTGTATTGCTGGCTGCGGAACATGGCAAGGCGGTGTTATGTACCAAGCCATTAGGCCGAAATGCTGTTGAGGCCAAGCGTATGTTGGACGCGGTGGAGCAGGCGGGGGTATTTCATGGCTATCTGGAAGACTTAGTTTACACGCCAAAAACACTCAAGGCCTTGTCGTCAGTACGCAGCGGAGCGATTGGCAAAGTGCTCTGGACTCGCTCGCGGGAGGCGCACTCCGGGCCTCACAGCGAGTGGTTCTGGGACAAGGAACAGGCTGGCGGTGGCGCTATTGTCGATCTGGGCAGCCACTGTATCGAGATTGGTCGTAATTTTATTGGCAAGGATGTGAGGCCGCTCGAAGTCATGTGTTGGGCTGATACACAGGTGCATCCCATTGCAGCAGAAGACAATGCAATCGGCCTGGTCCGCTACGCAGGCGGCGCTATCGGCCAGTTTGAGGTGAGTTGGACTTTCCGAGGCGGGATGGATCTGCGCGACGAGGTCACAGGCACGGAAGGCACGATCTGGCTCAACCACTGGTTGCGCACTGGGTTCGACCTTTTCTCATCTAGGGGGGAGAAGAGCTACGTGACCGAAAAGTCGGAGAGCGATACCGGATGGCTGTTCCCGGTAGGCGATGAGATCGGTGCATTGGGTTATACTGCTATGTTTGACGACATCCTGAAGGCACTCGAAAATGGCACGGCACCCATGGAAACCTTCTACGATGGCTATGTAGTGAATGCCATCATGGATGCAGCCTATCGATCCACCCATTCTAAGCAGTGGGAACCAGTTGTCTTGGAGGACTGGCGCGGCACAGAAGATGCTGCAACTGGCCTCAACCTGCTGGATTATGACCATGATCATTTCCTGATCAAGCGGGAAGTGCTTCCCGACAGCAGGATTAAACTTATTCTGAGAACAAAAGCTGATGGCAAAATCGTTGAGAAAATTCTAAATGCCTAAATTTCCTTGGCGGCGGGAACACAAAAATTGGTCAGTCGAAGATTGTTTTTATGGAACGCTCATGTACTCAATTCATGATCGTTGTCCACTTTTCAAGGTGCGGCTATTCTTGAGAGCGATATACTGTTCGTGTACGGAGAAGCTATTTGTTACCCAATAACTGATTGAGGCCGCTATTTCGTTTTACACTTTATCGCTTAAAATTTAGGCTTTTAAGATATAAAAGAGGCTCCATTTAAGTGGAGCCTCCCGGCAAAATGGTATTGATATATGTTATGCTATATTGGCTCTTTTGTTGGCAAAGAACTGACTGGCAACATGGCGCGAGATGAAGATGATAGGTCGTATACACGTACCCGGTCGAGCCCCGTCGCTCCCGTTTCAGTACAATATGTGTTCGATATAAGAAGTCCGCCTGGTAGGGCGGGCTTTTTGTTTCCCTGCTTTTGTAGACACGTGACGACGGGTACTCAAACGAGGCAGGCCAAAGAGTAAGTATGACCCGGCTATTCATCGGCCTCCTCAAGCGTTAGGGTCAGTCTGACAAGTCGCCCGTTCCATGAGTTCCGCAGAAGGCTTGAAGCTCTTCAATTGTCGGAGTAGTTGTCGGCCAGCCCTCGGGATTGGGCCAACCCTGCGGAGCACGGTAAAGCGGGACGTTGTGCCCCAGGGGGTTGGCATAACCTTCACAAATCTGAGTGCGCAGGGTGTCGCGCTGCTCATCGGAGAGCGTGAAGAGGGTTCCGTCCAGGCTGAGGATGTAGCGTTTAATCTGGTACTCGCGGCCTGCTGCCCAACGCTCCGATTCTGCCTTGCTGGTCTGGCGCGTGCGTGCTCCGCTGCCCTGCCCATTGGTTTCATACAGATATTCCTGCCAGGAGTGACCGACTTCCTCGATATAGGTCGAGAGCAGATCGTCGAAGGCTGGACGCGGCTGGTCCGTGCCATCCTCAGCAGGGGTCGTGAACAGGGAACGCCCGAAGCGCACCTGGCGTTCCAGTGTGCGGAACTGGCGGATACAGGCGGCTTCGTCTGGGCTGACCTGGGGATCCGCACAGTCGGGCAGTTCGTCGTAATCCAGCGACGAGCCGCGCACCTTGCGGGACATATAGGGGTCGAAAACAAGTTCATCGCCAGGAGCAGGCATCCAGCCGCCAAGCTGTTGGGCAAACTCAGCCACCTGCTGCAGCGCCACCTCCCCCTGGCCGTTGCGGACCAGGTCGGCCAGCGATAGCAGATCCGGACCCACGGCCAGAGCGGGTTTGAAGACGAACAGGAGCAGCGCAAAGACGACCATTCCGACCAGAAGGAAGGCCTTCCGGCAAGCGATCCGGGGCTGAGCGATCTGTGCTACACTGAAAGTGATTTGGGCATTCATGGTCGACCTCCTGGCTGTTCCTACCCCTGGTTTCAGGGGCATCGCGTTTTCATCCTCAGCTTAGGAAACAGCCGTTCGGCGATGGCACAGACCTCGCTTGGCTCACATTCGGCTATCGTTCGAGAAACGTTCGGAGGGGAAGACGATGGGGGAGCGGTTAGCGATTCGGACGCTTGGCGGCCTGAGCATACACATCGGGGACCAACCCATCACGGGCTTTGACTCGCGCAAAGTCCCGGCGCTGCTGGTCTATTTGGCCTGCACGGGGCGCACGATGCCTCGCGAAGTGCTGGCCGAGATGCTGTGGGAGGAGCGCACCCAGGCCCAGGCGCTGTCCAATTTGCGGGTGGCCCTGCACAGCCTCAACCAGGTCGTTGGACAATATGTGGAAATCACCCGGGAAACGGTGAGCCTGCGCGCCAACAGCGACCTGTGGTTGGATGCAGACGGCGTTTGAAGCCAAGCTGGATACGGCGGGGAGTGATAGCGCGTCCTTAGATACGGCGCTCGACCTGTACCAGGGTGACTTTCTGGCAGGGTTCTTCGTGGACAGCACGGCTTTTGAGCAGTGGGCGACGCGCGAACGGGAGCGGCTGCGCCTGCGGGCGATGGAGGGGCTAGACAGACTGGTTGGCGGTCATCTGGCGCAGCGCGCGTATGCGGCTGGGATGGCCACGGCGACCCGCCTGCTGGATATGGACCCCCTGCGCGAGGAAACCCACCAGCAGATGATGCGCCTGCTCGCCCTCTCCGGCCAGCGGGGGAAGGCTCTGGAGCAGTACGAGACTTGCCGCCGCTTGCTCAAGGACGAACTGGGAGTCGAACCCACCCCGGAGACCCGCGCCCTGCTTGAACGCATTCGTGCCGGAGAAGTGTTGGAATTGTCTGCCCAGGCCACGCCCGCTCTGCCCCCCATCCGCGGCTATGAATTACGCGAGAAGCTTGGCGAAGGGGGCTTCGGAGCGGTCTACCGCGCCTGGCAGCCGGTGGTCCAACGTGAGGTAGCGATTAAGGTCATCCGCCCCGAATATGCCAACCGGCCCGACTTCATCCGCCGCTTCGAGACCGAGGCTCAACTGGTCGCCCGGCTGGAACACCCGCACATCGTGCCGCTCTACGACTACTGGCGCGAGCCGGAGGGAGCCTACCTGGTCATGCGCTTCTTGCGTGGCGGCAGCCTGCGCGAACGGTTGGCACACGGACCGCTCACCCTGAACGAAACGGTCCGCTTAGTCGAGCAGGTCGCCGCCGCCCTGACCATTGCTCACCGGAACAACGTCATCCACCGCGACCTCAAGCCGGCCAACATTCTGCTGGATGACGAGGACAATGCCTACCTGACCGATTTTGGCATTGCCAAGACCTTGATTGCCGATCGGCAGATGACCCAGGAAGGAGCGTTGCTGGGGTCTCCGGCTTACCTCTCGCCCGGAACAAATCCGCAGTGAGCCGGTTTCACCCCAGTCCGACCTGTACAGTTTTGGACTGCTCTTGTATGAAGTCCTCACCGGCCAACAACCCTTCCCCGACGACCTGTCCCCCTCGGCGCTGCTGTACAAACAGCTCTCCGAGCCGCTGCCCTCCTTGCAAGACGTGCGGCCTGATTTGCCCGCCGCTTTGAATGAGGTGCTGCAACAGGCGACGGCGAAAGACCCGGCGCAGCGCTACGCGGACGCGCTCAGCCTGGCCAAAGCATTCCGTGAAGCAGCCGGACCCACCGCCTCGGTTAAACCAGCCGCTTCAGCCCTCGCCGTTTCCCCATTGGAACTGACCCACACCTGGACGCCTGCCGATGAACTGGTCGCGCTGCGCAACCCATACAAGGGGCTGCGCGCCTTTTCGGAAGCCGACGCTGCCGATTTCTTCGGGCGAGAGGCACTGGTTGATCAGTTGGTCACCCGGTTGGCGGAGGAGGATTCCCTGGCGCGCTTTCTGGCCGTGGTCGGACCCAGTGGCAGCGGCAAGTCCAGTGTAGTCGAGGCGGGGGTGCTGCCTGCCCTGCGACGCGGGGTGCTGCCGGGGGCAGAGAATTGGTTCGTCACCGACCTGCTGCCAGGATCTCACCCCCTGGAAGAAATTGAACTGGCCCTGATCCGGTTGGCGGCTGCGCCGGGCTTGAGTCTGCTGCCCCTGCTGCGCGAAAACCGTCGCGGCCTGCTGCGAGCGGCCCGTCAAGTGTTACCCGAAGGGGCCACGCTGCTGCTGGTGATTGACCAGTTTGAAGAGGTCTTCACCTTAGCCGATGAGTCCGCCGAGACACGCCATGTGCTGGACAGTCTGTACACCGCGGTGACCGACCCGCGCAGCCCGATCCGTGTGGTCATTACGCTGCGCGCCGACTTCTACGACCGCCCACTGCTGCATCCCGACTTCGGGACGCTGGTCAGCCAGCGTACTCATGTTGTGCTGCCCCTGACCTCGGAGGAATTGGAGCGGGCGATCTCTATACCGGCGGAACAGGTCGGCGTACGGATGGAGGCAGGACTGGCCGCGGCTATTGTCGCTGATGTGACAGACCAGCCCGGTGCGCTGCCCATGCTGCAATACGCCCTGACCGAGTTGTTCGAGCACCGTTCCAACCACACCCTGACCCTGGACAGCTACCAGACCATCGGCGGGGCGAAAGGCGCGCTTGCACGCAAGGCGGAAGAGGTCTATGAGAACCTCGATCCGGCCAGCCAGGAAGCGGCCCGGCAGGTCTTTCTGCGTCTGATTACGCTCGGGGAAGGGAATGAGGACACCCGGCGGCGCGCGCTCCAGGCCGAGTTACTGTCGCTTGGGGGCAATTCTGCCGTGATGCAGCAGGTGATCCGGGCTTTTGACCGTTCCCGGCTGCTGACCTTTGACCACGACCCGGTGACGCGTGGACCAACGGTGGAAGTCGCCCACGAGGCGCTCCTGCGGGAGTGGGAAACACTCCGCGTCTGGCTGGATGAGAGCCGGGGCGATGTCCGCCAGGAACGGTTACTCGCAGCGGCTATGACTGAATGGGAACAGGCAGCGCGCGATCCCGATTATCTGCTGGCAGGGTCACGATTAGCCCAGTTTGAAGATTGGGCGGCCCACACCACCCTCGCATTGACCCAGGAAGAACACGCTTACATCGACGCCAGTCTGACCGAGCATCAGCGCCGCCAGAGCTCCGAGCACGAACGCCAGGCGCGTGAACTAACCTTGCAAAAGCGCTCCGCCAACCGCCTGCGTTATCTGGTCGCTGGGCTGGCAGCCTTCTTGGTGGCAGCGCTTGGGCTGTCTCTCTTCGCGTTTGGGCAGCGCAATGAAGCTCAAGACGCCCGTGCTACCAGTGACGCGAACGCTTTGATCGCCCAAATAGAACGCGATCATGCCCAGGGTCTGGCGCTGGTCAACGGGGCACGAGCGGCATTGGTCAGCGGTGATATGGACACGGCCCTGGCGTTGGCTGTGGCGGCCAACCGCACCGCCAATCCCTCCTCCCAGGCACAGATTGATCCTGTCCGAGGCAGCCTACGCTCCGGGCACAGTCCGTGTGTACGATGTCAACCATCGCCAGACGATTGTGAACGTTTCTCTTTCGACTGACGGTCGCAGGGCGGTCTCCGCATCTGCTGGAAGCACCATCACCATCTGGGATGTTGACACCGGAATGGCCCTCCACGAACTGCTGGACTACAAAGATGGGTGGACCTTTGCTACTTTCAGTCCTGACGGAGCTTCAGTACTCACGGCTACCGGGAACTCTCAAGGAACACAAGAAGTTGACATAGCTCTGTGGGATGCAGCAACTGGTAGCCTGATCCGCACGTTTGACACCAGCCGTATCCTGAATAATTGTCTCTTCGTGGGCAGGAGGTTCAGCCCAGATGGGCGGCGGTATCTTGGCAGCAATGGTGGTGGTTTCCCCGGTTGTTCTCCAGGAGGTGAAGCGGAACTGATCATTTGGGATGTAAGCACTGGTCACGTAGCTCGAACCATCCCGGGGTTTAAAGAAGGGCTGCTGGGTGCGGAGTTTAGCCCAGATGGCCGGACGATCCTTACGGTGATGAACGATGCGACACTGGCTGTGGTTGACGCAGAAGCTGGCCAGATTATCCACCAGTTTGGTGAGAAGCAGGACATCAATACGATTGGCTGGCTCAATGATATCCTGTTCACTCCCGACGGGCGTACGGCTATTACCGTCCGCTCAACTGGCACGGTGATCGTTTGGGACCTGGAAACATACCAGGAGATTCGCCGCTTTGAGGCAGGATCGAACCCGATCATGGGGAGTGCCGACCTCAGTGCCGACGGGCAAACTCTTGCGGTTGCTAGCACCTTTAACAATGGCGCTGTCAGTCTGTGGGACGTATCTACCGGAATGCAGTTGTCCTCGGTAGCAGTGCCAGGGGGGGCCATATCAGTCAAGTTTCTTCCCGATGAGCATCTAGCGGTAGTCGCACTGGGCACTCCCTTGCTGCGCCTGATCGACTTTCAGGATGGGGCACAGAACCGTTTGCCCGTAGCAGAGCTGATGTTTTATCAACCATCCTTAGCCGTCAGTCCAGATGGCAAGACACTCTTGGCCTGCATCGAAGCCTTCAATGACGAGAACGACGACACCTATTGTCAGGTAACGTTGTTGGATGCCATGACTGGAGCAGAAATCCGGCGTATCGGAGCGCCCATGGC
Organism: uncultured Chloroflexia bacterium; assembly: GCA_963753545.1. Lineage (GTDB taxonomy): Bacteria > Chloroflexota > Anaerolineae > Aggregatilineales > Aggregatilineaceae > CAVWCQ01. The sequence continues at coordinate 36,293 of CAVWCQ010000003.1, read as the reverse complement.
TGTATGGTCATTGCAATTCAGCGCCGATGGACAGCAAGTCGTTCTGACTTCCAATACCTCCAGCCCAGGCGAACATCTGGTCACGGTATGGGACGTAAGCACCGGCCAGGAAATCGGACGATTTGAACATACAGCTATCATTCGGGATGCCGTATTAAGCCCGGACGGCAGCACCATCTTGTTGGGAGATGGATAATGGCCTGGGTATTCTGTGGAATGTGCAGACCAGTCAGGTATTAGCCCAACTGGAGGGACATACGCTGGCAATCAATGACGTGGAATTTAGCCCCGATGGGCGCACGGCTTTGACCAGTTCCCAAGACGGCTTGATTATTCTCTGGGATGTGGCAACGGGCCAGGAAATCCGCCGCTTCGATCACGGTATACCTGTAGACGGTATTGAATTTAGCCCTGACGGGTTGATGGCGATTTCCGGCAGTGATGACGGTCTGGCGAGACTCTGGGATCTGAACTCTGGTGCCGAACTACGGCGTTTCGTAGGGCACGCCCAACCTGTGATTGATGTCCACTTCAGCCCGGATGCGCGTACCGCCTTCACCAGCGGGTACGATGAAGTCATTCTGCAATGGGATATCGCCACGGGGCAGGCCATTCGCCGCTATCCACGCGGTTCGACCTGGCACTTCGCGGTAAGCCCAGATGGTCGCAGTTTGTTCATCCCGTCCAGCGATCCGGACAGCGCTATTTACCAGTACCGCGTTGATACTGCACAAGAACTTCTGGCGTGGACTCTTGAACATCGTTACGTGCGCGATCTCAGCTGCGAGGAGCGCGCCCAGTACCGCATCGAACCGTTGTGCCAGTAGGCTATGACTTTGGGGGCAGCCAGAATCGTTTTAGGAACTCGCCGTTGGGCTTAACACAACCAACTCACGGGCCACCCCCTGTTTAACGTTGTCTTGATATTGAAGGTACTGTTTACAGGAAATACGTAATATTGGGGCTGATGTGGCTTGCATACACCGAATTGAGCTTGGAGTTTACCCCATCCCATGCGAGTGATCCGGACGGGAGCACCAAACAACCAATGGGCTTGATCCTGCGTGATCTTCCCAAAAGTAGACAACGGTGCCAGCCCGATGCCACACGCCCTGGCATCTCCGTGCAAATCGCTGGCTTTGGACGAAGCATACCAGACGACACGCCTCCCGGTGGATGTCTCCTCCGAGTATTTTCATACTAACAACTATGCGCGTCTTCATCAGGGCAGATCCCTACGCTTTCACCTTCTGCGTTCTTGCTTCTACCAGGGAACTGCTCTTTACGTCGCATTTCTGTTTTGAATGGACGTCACCATGATTCCCAATGGGCTGCTTGACGAGCCATGCTTCCCTGGGTGACGAGGGTAGCCGACAGAGGACTTTTTAGCCCTTACAGCCTGTGTGATAACGAAAAACTCCTCGAAATTATGTTGCTGTGCCAAATCCTGACCCTACTAGAACATCGCTGGATCGAAATGTCGCGCCAGATTTGAAATGCTTCCGCAGGAGAACAAGTGACGTAACAGAACAAATATGCTAAATTCGTTCTATCATCGAAAACCAGCCTAGTGAAGGAGATTCCCCAATGAATTCTCAATCTACCCTAAAACTCCTGGTCGGTACTCGCAAGGGTGGGTTCATTTTCACGAGCGACAAAGACCGCAAAAAATGGTCCGTGAGCGACATTCTGTTCAAGGGCTGGAACGTGATGCATATCGTCATGGATCCGCGCAGTGAGCGGCTGTACGCGGCTGTCGCCCATTTTGTGTTCGGTCCCACCATCCACTACTCCGATGACTTGGGCCAGACCTGGCAGCCATGCACTGTGCCGCCCAGGTTCACGCGCCCCTCCATTTCGGGCAGACCGGGCGGGACACCCGAAGAGGCCTACTCCGGCCATCCGATACCGGAAACGCCAGAGCAAGTGCTGAAGGTCTGGAATGTCGAGCCAGGCCGGGCGGATGAACCAGGTGTGCTCTATGCGGGAGTACAGCCCGCCGCGCTGTTTAAATCAACCGATCATGGAGACAGCTGGGCACTCAACGAGAGTTTGTACGATCACCCCCAGCGTGGCAGCTGGAATCCCGGCGCGGGCGGCCTGTGTCTTCACAGCATCGTGCTTGACCCGCGCGATCACCAGCGTATGTACGTCGCCGTCTCGGCAGCAGGGGTTTACCGCACCGATGATGGTGGGCAAAACTGGCAGCCGCGCAACCGGAATGTCTTAGTTGACTTTGAGGGGAAATCCTATCCTGAGTTTGGGCAGTGTGTGCATAAGCTTGCGTTGCATTCCTCCCGACCGGAGGTGCTGTTCCAGCAGAATCACTGCGGCGTGTACCGCAGCGACAACTTCGGCGACGACTGGATCGACATCGGTGAGAACCGGCTGCCGAGCCGCTTCGGCTTTCCGATTGTCATCCATCCGCATGATCCCCAGACGATCTACGTGATGCTGGCCGAGAGCGACCAATTTCGTATGAGTATTGCAAACCAAACGGCGGTCTGGCGCAGCCGCGATAGCGGGGAAAATTGGCAGCAGATTACCACTGGGCTTCCCCAAGCGTCGCACGTGCTGGTGCTGCGCGACGCGATGACCGCCGACCCCCTGTCACCAGCGGGCCTGTATGCCGGAACCGACACCGGCCAGCTTTTTTACAGCCGCGATGATGGGGATCACTGGGAAATTCTGGCCGATTTTTTGCCGCCCATCCAATCGGTCGAAGTGGCGGTGCCTGTCGGGGGCTTATGACCCTGTGCTGGCGTTATTGTACTTCCATTCCGATTTCCCGCCTGAGATGCAATGTCCGCGCTGTACAGGCGCACTCCAAGAAATCGCCAGTCGAGTGTGGCTTCGTGTGGTGCTCTTGATGGGGCATCTCAGGCAGTTCTTGCCAGTTGTGCTGATTGAACTGCTCATCCGTTCGGACTTTCCTCTGAAGATTAATATTTGAACCATTCGGGTTAACGCAGCTGCGGGTAGAAAGGCCAGCATAATGTCGATTGTGCTCAAAGACTTAGTCAAGCACTTCGTGCCAATCTGGCCGTCAATCATTTCTCCCTCGAGATTGGCAATGGCGAGTTGTTTATACTCCTGGGTGGAAGCGGAAGCGGTAAGAGCTCTATTCTTTGCCTGATTGCCGTACGCACCCTGGTAGAGATATATTAAGGAACAGGTCCAAAATCGGCCTAACAAGCCTCAATGGCTCGTACTCTCCGAAACCTAATCCACGAAGGGGAATGCGCAAGACCCAAGATAAAAAAGAATAACTTGTTTTTATTGATTGACAGTTTAACTCAAAACCCCTAAACTCTTAATAAGTCAGAGGTGAATATGAGAAATTATAAAATCTGCATGTGTGCGAACCAGGGACGGCATCGTTTCTTCGCACACTGAAAACTAACGCGGCTGGTAATCACAATAACTAAGGTCATCCGACCGACGCGAAGAGCGACCACGTCCCTGAGGCAGTACGGAATGGTACTGTCATACTGAACTGGACACGGTAAAACGCTCTTTTTGTTTGTCTGATGGCCTTTTATGTTGATAAAGATGAACTCATGGCAATGACAGCGACAGTCACAAACGGACAGCACGTCGAAGACCTCATCGGAAACACACCCTTGTTAGGATTTCGTCATATCACAGCACATTTGCCGCTGACGATCGAAGTCCTGGCAAAAGCTGAATGGGTAAATCCTGGCGGGAGTGTCAAAGATCGTGCGGCGCTGAATATGATCCTTACAGCTGAAAATGCGGGCTGGATCGCACCCGGTCGAACTACTCTGCTCGACAGCACCAGTGGGAATACCGGAATCGCATATGCCATGATCGGTGCCGCACGAGGATATGCTGTCAAATTGTTTATTCCAGCCACTGTCAGCCCGGAACGTATCTCCATTTTAAGGGCCTACGGTGTGGAAATTGTGTTCACAGATCCGATGGAGGGTTCTGATGGCGCGATTCGTGAAGTGCGCGCGCTGGCAGTTGCAGAACCAGAGACATATTACTACGTCAATCAGTACAACAACCCTGCGAACTGGCAGGCGCACTATAAAACAACTGGCGTCGAAATCTGGGAGCAAACCCAGGGACGAGTTACCCACTTCGTCGCCGGAGTTGGCACCAGTGGCACATTGATGGGTACAGGTCGCCGCCTCAAAGACTATAACCCAGCGGTGCAGGTGATCTCCCTGCAGCCCGATTCGCCTTTTAATGGGTTGGAAGGGCTAAAACACATGGAAACCGCGATTCCGCCCGGTATCTTCCAACCAGAGTTCGCGGATCAGAATATCACGGTCGGTACCGAAGACGCATATCGTATGGCGCGGCAGTTGGCACGCGACGAGGGGTATCTGGTAGGGATCAGCGCCGCGGCTGCGATGGTTGGAACGCTGCATCTCGCGGAAGCACTCGCTGCTAAACACCAGCCTGCCGTAATTGTGACCCTGTTTCCAGACAGCGCCTCCAAGTATTTGAGCGAGCCGTTTTGGACGCAACCCTGATGAGGTCATTTGAGCGTGAAACTGATTCTGCCGGAAATTCATCATGCCGCTATTCAACATTATTTAGAAAGCGTGTTTCCTAATGAGGGCGGCGGTTTTTTGATCGGCACGGCCGATGGAGACGCGCGCATGGTCACTGAAACACGCTATGTGGACAATATTTTCGCCAGCGAGGAGCAGTATCACCGCTACCTGATGGAAAACGGCGCGTTTCAGGCCGCTGAAGATGATGCCGATGCACGTGGACTCAGTTTAATCGGTTATTTCCATTCGCATCCTAATTCACCTGCGATTCCGTCGGAATTTGATCGAGTCCATGCCTTGCCGAACTTCATCTACCTGATCCTATCCGTTCAGGAAGGACAGGCTGTCGATTCACTGGTCTGGTTATTGGCAAATGATCGCAGCCAGTTTGAGCCGGTCGCGTTTACACATTTTTGAGCAGCATCCTGAGCATTCCTTCATCCAACAGAAAGTAGACTATCTATGGCAACGATCAAAATCCCTACCCCGCTCCGGGCTTATACGGCTGGACAAGCGGTTGTCACGGTGTCTGGCACCACCATTGCAGAAGTGCTGGACGATCTCGCGGCACAGCATCCCGGCCTGAAACAGCATCTGTTCGATGGCGGCGAACTGCGTAATTTTGTGAATGTTTTTGTCGGGGAAAACAATGCGCGTGATCTGCAAGGGCTGGATACCCCCGTGAATGATAAAGATGCGCTGCGGATTATCCCCTCGATCGCAGGTGGAAGGGGTTCAGCATGACAACCTTTGAGGATATCCGGCTCTCTCGTGATGAGGTACTGCGTTACAGTCGCCATCTGATCATGCCCGAAGTCGGTATGAATGGGCAGAAAAAACTCAAGGCAGCTCGCGTGCTTCTGATCGGCACGGGGGGATTGGGTAGCCCAACCGCGCTCTATCTCGCCGCTGCCGGCGTGGGGACGCTCGGCATTGTGGATTATGATGTGGTGGATGTGACCAATCTCCAGCGGCAGATCATTCATGGCACCAAGGATATCGGCAGATCCAAACTCAACTCGGCCCAGGAAACGCTGAACGACGTCAACCCACATGTGCTCATCCGTCAGTACAACGTGCCGTTTACCAGCGATAACGCGCTGGACATCTTAGCCGATTACGATATTGTGATCGACGGCACCGATAATTTCCCCACGCGCTACCTCGTGAACGATGCCTGTGTGCTGGCAGGCAAATATAATGTCTACGGCAGCATCTATCGCTTTGAAGGTCAGGCGAGCGTTTTTGCCGCGCCCAATGGGCCCTGCTATCGCTGCCTGTTTCCCGAACCCCCGCCCCCTGGCCTGGTGCCAAGCTGTGCTGAAGGCGGCGTTTTAGGGATTCTACCCGGAACCATTGGTACGATTCAGGCGACCGAGGCCATCAAGCTGATTTTGGGAACCGGTGAGCCACTGATTGGGCGGATGCTGCTGTATGACGCGATGGCGATGACCTGGGATACCATCAAAGTCAAGAAGAATCCCAACTGTCCCGTCTGTGGTGAATATCCCACTATCACGCATCTGATCGATTATGAGCAGTTCTGCGGTGTGCCAGCCCACGATCACAGCAGTTTCGGCACAACTTTCGAGGCGCGTCCCGTACCTGCGATCTCCGTGCACACGCTCAACCAGCGTTTAACCGAGGGAGAAAAGATTTTCCTGCTGGATGTGCGCGAACCCCACGAAGCGGATATCAGTGCGATGGGTGGCGTGTTGATTCCCAAGGATGTCGTGCGCCAACGTCTGAACGAAATCCCACAGGATATTCCCGTGGTAGTTCATTGCCGATCAGGGGTCCGCAGCGCCACCGTAGTTCGCTGGCTTCAGGATGAAGGCTACCAGAACGTGACCAATCTGGCAGGAGGCATTAACGCCTGGGCACGTGAAATTGATCCGAGTATTCTCGTCTATTAACGACTGAAGGGAACACGATGGGACCCAACACACGCGCCATTCATGCGGGAGTAAACCGCGACAACCCGCACCACAGTATCAGCACCCCCGTAGTGCGCAGCGCTCCCTTTACCTTTGCTGACTCCGCAGACCTGGAAGCGTTTATGTTCAAAAAAGTCTGGGGCGGCGGAGCCGGAGGGCGCGAAGAATATGGCCGTGAAGGCAGCGAAACAGTCAACGCTGTTGAACAACGATTGGCGGCCATTGAACAAGGGGAAGCTGCCGCCCTGTTTGCCTCCGGCATGAACGCCTTTACGACGCTACTGCTAGCCCACGTCAAAAGTGGTGAGCATATAATTCTGACCGATGATGTCTATAAACACTCGCGCGAGTTCTGTCTGACTATGCTCAAGCGTCTCGGTATTGATATCACTATCGTGCCAACCTGCTGCGACTGTTCCGCAATCGAAGAAGCTATTCGCCCCGATATCACGCGCTTTATCGTGTCCGAAAGCCCGACCAACCCCCTGCTCCGGATCGCGGACTTTGAATGCCTTGTCACTCTTGGACGCAAATACAGCATCGAAACGGTGATTGACAGCACCTTCGGCACCCCAATCAACCAGTTGCCTCTGGCCTGCGGCATTGATTATGTCCTCCATAGTGCGACCAAATACCTCGGTGGACATCATGATCTGATCGCAGGTGTGGTCATCGGTGCATACGACAAAATTGCTGCGCTGCGGAATGCGCGGACGTTACTCGGCGGGATTCTCGCGCCGGACGTAGCATCGCTGCTGGAACGGGGCTTACGCACCCTGGCTCTGCGGGTAATACGCCATAATGAAAACGCCTTGGGAATCGCGCGATTTCTAGAAGCACATCCCAAAATTGATCGCGTCTGGTATCCTGGCCTGGAGTCGCACCCAGATCACGCCCTGGCAGTCAAACAGATGACAGGCTATGGCGGTGTTATCAGTTTTGAAGTGAAAGGCGATCTTCAAACCGCGAATCGTCTGATTGATCGGCTGCACATTCCTTATATTGCTGTCAGTCTCGGCGGTGTGGAGAGCCTGATTGGTTCGCCTGCGATCATGGCCTATTATGACCTCGAACCGGAAGATCGTGCGGCAATCGGTATCAACGACAATCTGCTGCGGTTTGCCGTTGGCACGGAAGATTTGCCCGACCTGATCGCGGATCTCACTCAGGCTCTCGATCAGATATAGGGGGGTATTATGGGCGCCTTACCCTTTGATATCGCGCCCGAGGTGCTGGCGCTCGATGTGCCGACGCACTTATCTCACCATCTTTGGATCAAAGAATAACAGAAAGCGCCGCTTTCCCATACGCTACGGCTTCTCCGAGTGACATTCTGTAACCTCTTGCCCACGCCTGTTCAAAAACTTCAGGATCGAGCTGGTGGCGAGCGCTGGATATAACCCCATTGAACTCATTCTTATATCCCATGTTCTGTTTATATTTGGAAGCATGGTAGATTGCCTCCACCGCTCCCAGCATTTGGCTAGCCCCCAGTAGGTCATCTTTGGCCGAGAGCAGAGTGGCAATCCCAATCAGCATCTCAGCTACAAAGGATTCGCCAAAACCGCCCTGCAGACCGTTGTTCAGGCTTTGTTCAAAAGCAGCCTGTGCTTGTTCATAATCAGCATGGGCCAACAAGGCAAACCCCAAATTGATGAAAGTTCGGACGGGAATACCTTTCTTTCGCTGGTGAAATTCCAAAGCCTCTCGATAATAACGGATGGCCTGCTCGTAGTAACCCTGGTCGTACATCTCCAGCAGTCGAGCGCCTGTCTGAGCTGGCCTTGCCCGTGCTGATCATCGTGGGCGCTCATGATACACCTTATATGCTGGCCGCCGCTGATTATATGGTCCAGAAAATATCATCGGCTCAAAAGATCATCATTGAAAACGCAGCTCACCTACCCAACCTCGATCAACCGGTTGAATTCCAGCAGATAATTACGACGTATCTGGAGAGCCTTGAACAGTAATCAACACATCAATAAGCTGCAATGAATGCGGCCCTGTGCCCCACCTCACCAGTTAATCTAAAGCGACCGCAGAGCGGTCCTTCCTTTTAAAAATGTAGTTTTCTTTGCCTATCCACACGCTCTCAACGTTTGCTGCCCGGTATCGTCATTGGCGGTGTTCGGCTAAAATCAGTCATCGAAAATCGTCACCGAATGAGCTAAACCAGTCGGTCTGAACCGATGTGTAAACGTCCAACTCACTGATGAACAGGTTGCCGAAATCGAGCAAGCGATCCATACATCCCGAAATCCGACAACGGGCCATCGACATCCGGCTGCTGCACTTGGGCGCATATGGTTAGCGGTTGGTGTTTCAGACGCTAGCCTACCAAACGGCGACCCTGGCCGGGATACTGGGTATGCTGCCGGAAGACGATAATGGACTGCGGTTGAGTTATTGGAATAGGTTGCCTCTAAACGGCTGGACGATTGCGGCCGACGATAGGAAGAAATGAACCTGAATCGAGCTGCATACAGTTCATTCTTTGGCCACCTCTGGAAGATCAAAATACTTGAGCAGCATATTGGAAAAATGGAAAGCAAGTGGTTCAGGAGGAAAATCAATCTCTAAAAAGACTGGGCTCAGGATGAGACTCAAGGCCAGGGTATGGAGCAGCTTGGCCACCAGAACAGGATCGTTGCCCTTTATCCCTTGTTCGTCTTGCATTCGCTCTAAGTTCGTTATGTCTTGTTGGCAGAGATGAGAGAAAACTGCACGCAGGCGTTCAGCGACTTCTGGTCGAGAGATCGAAGCAGCCACAAAGTGGGCTAAGAGCCAGGGCAGGGTTGGCTGTGAAATCATGAACTGGCTTAATTCCTGAAAGTAGCGATGAGCGTTCTCGGAGAGCGACTTCTCGTTTCCTAAAGATAGCTCCAATTGCGCCCGAAATTGCTCCAGGACATCCTCCAGGGCTGCCAGCATAATCTCATCCTTACTCTCGAAGTGACGCGTTACCACGCCCGTGGAAACATTGGCTGCCTGACAGATATCAGCAATCGTGGTTTCCGTCCATCCCTTTTGCGCGGCCAGCCGTTCAGCCGCCTCAAGAATCTGGCGACGACGGATCGAGCGAATGTCCACACGAGGCATACAGAAACCTCCTCAAGGTCCTGAAAGAATGTTTATTCTTAAAAGAGAACATCTATTCTATTCCGAAGTATAATCCTTCCTTACTTGCATGTCAAGCACAACTCCAGGGCTGCGCGTCGTGATGCTCAGATCCATTCCCGTGCCATATGATCAGCCCTTGACAATTCTGTAGAGAATGATTATTCTCTTTTAAGAATTATCTATTCTCTTTTGAGAAGCGGTTGAGATAAAGAGAAGAGATATCTATATGTCGTCAAACTCCCGTGGACATCGTATGGGGAGGAGATCGGCAGAAGTGGACAGATGCGGTCTTTCCGCATGTCCCAAACAGTTTGACGACGCACAGGATGAAATTATCGTGGAATGCATGAAACGGGGAGCCGACTACTTACTCAAAGACCGCCTGGCTCGGTTGAGAGAGGTTGTAATGCAGGCGCTCCAGCAGATCCGCGCTTTGCGCCGAAGCGAAGCGCTTCATCGTGCCGTATTGAATTCCCTTACCACACAGATTGCGGTACTAGACGGGAATGGGACCATCATTGCCGTGAACGAAGCGTGGTCTCGTTTTGTGGCAGAAGGTGGCGATCCCACGGCAGCTCACACGGGGGTTGGGGTCAATTACCTGGATGTCTGTCGCCGAGCGGCCCTTTCGGGACACCTGTTGGCAGCCCAGGCATTGACCGGAATTCAGGCCGTCCTGGACGGTTCGCTACCTTATTTTGCCCTCGAATATCCGGCGCATTTCCTGACCGAGAAACGTTGGTATAGCATGTCCGTCTCGCCATTGGCCGATGAGTCAGGCGGCGCCACGATTTCCCTTGTCGATGTCACCGCACGTAAGCTGGCAGAAGATGAGCTTCGTATGCTGCACAGCGCGGTTGAACAGAGCGCCAGCTCCGTCATCATCACCGATGTGCAGGGCAATATCGAATATGTGAATCCCCATTTTACGCAAGTGACCGGATACACGGCAGACGAGGTGATGGGGAAAAATCCGCGCATTTTGAAATCGGGCGAGATGGCACCGCAAGTCTATCGGCAGATGTGGGATATCCTCACGGCAGGCGGTGTATGGCGCGGCGAACTCCATAACAAAAAGAAGAATGGCGACCTGTTCTGGGAGCTTGCCTCGATTTCGGCCATTAAAGATGCACAGGGGATATATCACTCATTTCCTGGCGGTCAAAGAAGACATCACCGAACGCAAGCGCTGGCAAGAGGAGTTAACCCGGTCCGAGGTGCTGCGGGTCGCCCTGAGCAAGGAGCGCGAAATCCTCGATCTTAAACAGCGTTTTATTTCGATGATATCCCATGATATGCGGGGTCCACTGACTGTAATCAATATGATGCGCGGTTTGCTGGCGGACCATTTTGACCGATTGTCGCCTGAGCAGCGGCTTAGATATCTCCGCACCATTCATACGCAGGTCAAGCACATGGACGAGTTGCTCGACGATGTGCTGACGTTCGATGCGGCCCAGGCTGGGAAGCTGGAATTCCATCCCTCACCCATTAATCTCGAAGCATTTTGTCGGGATGTATTTGAGCAGATGCAGTTTACCGATACGGTCGGACACGAATTTGTGTTCACTGCCGAAGGTGACTTCACTAATGTGTCGCTCGATGAGAAGATCTTACGGCATATCCTGATCAACCTGCTTTCGAATGCCATCAAGTATTCGCCCGGCGGTGGGGAAATACGTTTGCAGTTGTCTAGAAGTGAACGCGACGTCACGCTGCGCATCAGCGACCAGGGTATTGGCATTCCGGTGGAGGATCAGGCTCGAATCTTTGAAGTGTTCCATCGGGCAAGCAATGCCGAGTCTTTCGCTGGTACCGGGCTGGGCCTAGCCATTGTCAAGAGCAATGTCGAGGCCCATGGCGGCACGATCATGTTTGACAGTAGTCAGGGCCAAGGTACGGTATTCACCGTGCGCCTGCCCCTTTCTTGATACCAACTCCGATATAGTGCCCTCACGTATGTGTTCAGGGGTAAATCGGAGGAGTTCTTAACGTCGTGAGTGGGTAAGTTGACCGGCACGAAAAACAATGAGCGTATCCGTACCACGAGCAGCAGGCGGGGATCGGTTGACCGGTTCTAGGTGGCTTGCGTCATGACTATCGTTACGCTACTTGAGGGAAAAAAACACGCGGATAGCCTATCTGACTCTCACAGGTTATGACGTCAAAGAAAAACTGGAGAAAATGCAGCACGATCCAATAGACCATCGATGGTACGCTTCGTTCGGGCTCAAGCACAAACCGGGAAGCTTATCGCAGATGGTGTTTTTTGGCCTGTATTCGCGGAACCATCAGTAAAAAGCTATCTTGGATGTAATTTCCGCGCCATACGGGCGTATTTCAATCGTGCGCACCCTCATTAAGGGATTGGACAATGGATTCCAGATCAGCGTGAAGGAGCTGGCTACGGACTGGGAGAGGGCAATCGGCGCATCGTTGCGCATCCCGTACTCGGTGGCCTGCATCATGATTATCGAAGAGTTGTGTGACCGAAGATCGGCGGCTGATCGACTTTTTGGCCCCTACAGGAAGAAAAGATACTCAGATTGAGTTTTTCAACCATACAGGCTTTTGGGGAACAATGCTGAAGGGAAGCCACCGATGAAATCCGAACGGATGTGCATTCCGGCCAGCGCAGCCTTCTTTCCCATCTGATACCGGTTGGGTAGAATTGCCAATTAGAATTGTGCTCTACGCTTCCACTTTTGCCTCTGCGAACGGAAATCTGGCTTTCTATATGTCACACGCAGTCCACACCCCTTGTCAACTCTCTACAAATCTCCTCTAATGTTTTGGCGAGAGTTGATATTCTTTGGGATCGGATATCAGGTTACAATATCTTCAGAAATGAAAAGATTCTCGCATTTTTGATTTGTCAATATTTATTCCAGCAATAACAAAAAAAGGCAACCCCAGAGTGGCAACCAGACCTAGTATGCCCAGTTCGCCTACTCAAGAGCTTTCTCCTCCCTCGGAGCCACTGATCAAGCTCCGGGGAGTGACGAAGCGTTTTCCCGGCGTTATCGCCAACGATAACGTAGCGCGAGATATCTTCGGTGGGGAAGTTCACGCCCTCTTAGGCGAGAATGGCGCGGGAAAAAGCACGCTGGTCAAGATCTTTACGGTTTTTATCAAGCCGATTTGGGTGAGATCCGCTTCAAAGACACCATAACAAGAATCCAATCTCCCCATGACGCGCGGAAGCTGCGCATTGGGATGGTGTTTCAGGACTTCACGCTGATCCCCGCGATGACCGTATTCGAAAACATCGCCCTTTTCCTCCCAGATCTCACCGCCGTCCTGAACAAGAAACAAATCGCGCACCGGATCGAGGAGGTCTCAGAGCGGTACCAATTAAGAATTAATCCCTGGGCACCCGTTTGGCAGCTTTCGGTTGGGGAGCGGCAAAGGATCGAACTGTTGAAACTGCTGTTGGCTGATACCCGCACCCTCATTTTTGACGAGCCAACCAAAGTCCTGGTTCCCCATGAAGTCGAAGGATTATTTACCATCTTCACGAACTTGCGCCGCGACGGTTACGCGATGGTGTTCATCACGCACAAACTGCCGGAAGTGCTTGCCTGTGCCGACCGGATCACGGTCATGCGGCATGGACAGGTCACAGGCACGCTGCCGCGATCAGAAGCCGATGAAAACACTCTGGTCACACTCATGTTTGGCAGCGCGCCTCCCGAACCCGTCCGGTTGAGTCACGAATCCGCCGCCCCCGACGCGATACCCCTGTTAGAGCTGCGAAAAGTAAAAACAAAAGGCCACGCGATGTCCACCAGTCTACGTGACATCAATCTCAAGATTATGCCTAGAGAAATCGTTGGCGTGGCTGGCGTATCGGGCAATGGTCAGAAGGAGCTTGGGGACATGATTCTCGGCCTCGACTCTTGTGCCAGTGGGTCCAAGTACCTCTCGGGAGAAGAGGCTACCCGATGGTCAGTAGCGCAGATGCGTGCCAGCGGGGTCGCATTTATTCCAGAAGACCCGCTCAGCATGGCCGCCGTGCCTGTGCTGACAACACAGGAGAACATGGCGCTGGGTAACACACGCCATTACGCCCTGGCGGGTGGGCTGATGATGAACTGGCCCGGCGTTCAACGTGAAATGAAACAGTCTTATGACAAGCTTGATCTGCCTACTCCCTCTTATCATGTGCCAGCAAGGACGCTCTCAGGGGGCCATTTGCAGCGTCTCATCCTGGCGCGCGAACTGGCGCACAACCCCAAGCTGATTCTGGCATTCTACCCCACGCGAGGACTGGATGTGCCCAGCGCTATGGCGGTGCGGCGTCTGCTGCTCTCCAGCAGCGACGCGGGAGGGGGGGTGCTGTTGATCTCCGAAGACCTCGGTGAGCTTTTCTCCCTCAGTGACCGCTTGCTCGTTCTGTATCAGGGACGGATCGTCGGTCAGTTCCAACCGGAAGAAATCAGCATGAAAGAAATCGGCCAACTGATGACTGGAGCCAAGACACACCATGATTAGAGCGCGCAAGCTGGTCGCAAAAATCCTGAGTAAAAACACGATCATGGAAATAGTCAGATATGTGGTCATCCTGGCCTTAGCCCTGATTGCTTTTGCCATCGTGTTGTTACTGGCTGGCAAAGACCCCTGGCAGGCTTACGAGGACGTGTTCACTTTTACCCTCAACGATTCCTATGGCCGTTCGGAAGTGATCGCCCGGATGATCCCTCTGCTGCTCACCGCCGTTGCCGTCGCCCTACCCGCTCGGCTAGGCCTGATTAATGTCGGCGGCGAAGGACAGTTCTACATGGGCGCATGGCTGGCGACGTGGGGCGCGCTCACGTTCACCACGTTACCCCCAAACGCGCTGCTGCCGCTCATGGTCGTGTTGGGTCTGATCGGCGGGGGCGTGTGGGCTGCAATCCCGGCCATTATGCGAGCCAAAGGTTGGGTTAACGAAACCATCTCTACCCTGCTGCTGAATTACGTCGCGCCCTTAATCGTCAATTATTTCATTTTTGGCGCGTGGCGGGCCGCAGACAGCAAATCGTATCCGCAGACTCCCCGCTTTGTTGAGGCTGCTCGGCTGCCCACCTATGGAACGACGCATATTCATCTGGGGTTGGTCTTTGGTCTGGTGGCTATAGTGCTGTATTGGTTTCTCATGACCCGCACGCGCTGGGGACTTGAAATGAGATCGATCGGCGGCAACCCGGAGGCCGCCCGGCGTCTGGGCGTCCCGGAACGGCGGTATATCGTCTTAGCGCTGTTTCTGGGCGGCAGTGTCGCCGGGCTGGCCGGGATGGCGGAGGTTTCAGCCATCCAGGGCCGTCTCCGGCAGGGGCTTTCGCCAGGGTTTGGGTACGTCGGTTTTTTGATTAGCTGGATGGCTGGGAGGAATCCCCTCGGCATTATCGTCATGGCCTTTGTGCTGGCGGTGATCACCTCTGGCGGTGACATCCTTCAGATCACACAAGGGCTACCCTACGCAGTGGTCAACGTCCTGATGGCGCTGATCTTGTTCGTGGTGTTGACGCGACCAACCTGAGGGACCTGAAAGGAAAAACGGCGTGAACAATTCGTTCATCAAAGGTCTCCTCTCAGGCTCGATCCTTTCCGGCACTTCCCTGCTCTATGCGACTCTCGGGGAAGTGATTGTCCAGCGATCCGGGATCGTCAACCTCGGCCTGGAAGGGGTGCTGCTCATTGGGGCATCCGTCGCGTTTGCCGTCACCGCTGAAACGGGCAGCCCGTGCTGGGGTGTTGGCGGCAGGTCTGGCCGGGGGGCTGTTCAACCTCATCTTTGGCTTCATGGTGATCACACGGCGCGCCAACCAGCTTGCCAGCGGGTTAACCATGATGTTCTTCGGAATAGGATTAAGCGCCTTGATCGGTAGGCCCTACGTCGAGAAGCCTATCGCAGGTTGCCCAAACTTGCCATCCCGCTCCTGTCAGATATCCCCTGGATAGGCACGGTCTTGTTCAAGTATGACATTCTGGTGTATTTCTCCATCCCTACTGCCCTTCTCGTATGGTGGTTGTTATTTTATACGCGTTGGGGACTCAGTCTCAGAGCCGTCGGCGAAAACCCCTCAACAGCTTTCGCGGCGGGCTATCGCCCCTCGTTAATCCGGTATCAAGCGCTGTTCCTGGGCGGCCTGCTTGGAGGGATAGGCGGGGCGCACCTCTCGGTGGCTTTGACCCTGGCCTGGGCAGAACACATGACGGCGGGTCGAGGCTTCATCGCTGTTGCCCTGGTCATTTTCTCCAAGTGGCACCCCCTGCGAGCCATATTGGGCGCATTTCTTTTCGGCGGCGCTATCATGCTTCAACTTCAACTGCAAGCTCACGGGATTCAGGTTTCACCTTTTCTGCTGAATATGATCCCTTACCTCTTAACCATCGCGGTGCTTCTGGCCTGGGGCGGGTCTCGCCGATACGCCGCGCCAGCCAGCTTAGGACGGGTTTATCAAGGCACTGAATAAGCTCGCATTCCCCGCAAAGGAGGAATGATTGGCAGCAAAATACTTCCGGTTATTCGTTCGATAGTGAGTCAGCATTTTATGATTAACGAGGAGAAAATTATGCCAAACAAGAAGCGTTATCACGTTTTGGGAATTCTGACCGTATTCATCATGGCGGCAGTGACACTCATACCTGTCCAGTCCGTTGTTGCTGAAAAACCGGCAGCCGATGAACCCTGTTTGACCGTCGGAGCGACCTATGTCGGCACAATCGATGATGCCGGGTACAACCGGGCGCAGCACGACGGCCTGGTGGCGATGCAAGAAAATATCCCCTGTGTTGAAATCGTGGAGGCGGAGAATGTTCCTGAGGGCGCGGACGCCGAGCGCACCATGGAAATCATGATCCGGCAAGGTGCCAGGCTTATTTTTGCCACAAGCTTTGGACATCTTGAGCCAGCCCTGGCGGTTGCCGAGCGTCACCCGGATGTCACCTTCATGCACGCCGGGGGGTATTTGGACCCGCTGCCCGCGAACGTGGGCACTTACTACGCCAATATGCCCGAATCTCTCTACTTAATGGGTGTGGCCGCAGGCAGAATGACAAAAACCAACCACCTCGGCTTTGTGGGGGCCATCCCGCTCGGTTATACCCTGGGCAATATTAATGCGTTCGAGTTGGGCGCGTTGTCGGTCAATCCCGATGCGCAGACCCATGTGGTCTTTACCGGAAGCTGGGTGGATCGCGCCGCAGAAGCCGCAGCCACTAACGCCTTGATCGCCGAGGATGTCGATGTCGTCACCATGCATGTGGACTCGCCGATCACGATCATCCAGACGGCAGAGGAAGCCGGTATCTATTCCATTGGCTTCCAGTCTGTCACGGCTCAGGAATACGCGCCCGAGGGCTGGATTACCGGACTCGGGTTCACCTGGGGGCCGATGATGACCGAAACCGCCCAGGCTGTGATCGATGGGACATGGGAGCCGCAGAACATCCGCAAGGGCATCTATGATGGTTATATGGCTGTCGCCCCCTTTGGCGACTTCGTGCCTGAAGAAGTTCAAGAGGAAGTGCTCGGCCTGATCGATGAGCTGGGCAGCGGCGAACTCGTGGTCTTCGCCGGTCCAATCGTCGATCAGGATGGCGAAGTGCGGGTCCCAGAGGGTGAGGAAATCCCTGGGTGGGCTATGGGCGACTTTGACTGGTTCGTCCAGGGAGTTATTGGAGAGCCTCAATAAGGCTATCCCTGGTATACGAGGGCTCGGGCATCTCGGAAGACAAAAACTCGCTCTCCGAGATGTCCCTTCTCATAGAAGATAAGCAGCTACATGAATTCATGCGGCGGCGATTGCGCTGCAAGATCGTAAGCGTGTGATGACATCCCGATGCAATGTGCAGGCTGTCCTGATCGGGCAGAAAGCGGCAGAACGACTGAATCTGCCCGGCTACAGGGGTAAGGTGCTGGCCGTCGTATCGTCGGCTGTCTACCTGGCCGGATATGACGGGGAGGTCTTGTGGTTGGGACAGACAGACTTACCTGCTCACTGGCGCTGCATCCTGGCCTCTTTCCATGCCGAAAACGTCGAAGCAGGCATGGAATTCGTTGCCAATGGCCAATGTTTGTGTATTGGCAACGAAATGACAATCGACCTGGAAAATGCGGATAAGTGGACACCCCACACCATTGAGCACCTACCTATGGGCAGCCATCTGGGGGAAACTCTGACGGCGATCCGGCAGTTTCCTGTCAAGGGGTTAGGTCATGCGCTGGTATGGATAACCCAACCCGCCGGACGCATCGACTATTCGACGGTTTCCCCAATGGATGCCCTGTTACTCAACCGGGCAGAACCCGTCATTCGAGAGCTTGTATCAGCCTGCCGTAGGCGGGACATGGAGCGTGTGGTGAACGCGGGCCTGGATTTGGTAGGGCTAGGACCAGGGCTTACGCCATCTGGGGATGACTATTTAGGTGGGCTTTTCTTTTCAGCTTACCATCTAAAGGCTGTCTATCCTTTAGAGTTCGAGAAGGAAGGTAATCTGCTTCACGATTTTCTGCATGAAGCGCGTTTGTTGACCAATCGTATCAGCCACACCATTCTTTCTGATCTGGCGCATGGGCACGGTCCAGCGCCACTGCACGATCTGATCAGCCTGATTTTGCAGGAGAGCACGGAGCAGCAATTGCGAGACAGCGCGAACCAACTTATTCGCATTGGGCATACATCTGGCTGGGATATGTTAGCCGGAGCGCTCACCGGTATGCTGCTGCGAGACAATCTTGATTCTTGACTTCCACAGGGAGAATAATCATGGCTACCGACACTAAACAAAAGATTGAGGAGGCTAACGCCGAGGCCCTTTGCCGCATGACAGCCGCAGACCCGGTGCTGATCGACGTTGCACCAGCGGGCGAAGTCATCCCAGGCTTGAAGGATAAGATGATATTGCACGCCGGGCCGCCTGTTGACTGGCAGCATATGAGTGGAGCGCAGAAGGGTGCTGTAATCGGGATGGTGCTGTTTGAAGGATGGGCTAAGAGCAAAGACGAAGCTGTCAAACTCCTGGAAAACGGGGGCATCGCCTTTGAGCCTAACCACCATCATCAGGCCGTCGGACCGATGGCGGGTACCATCACGCCATCGATGTGGGTCTTTGTTGTGGAGAATAGGGCGTTTGGAAACCGCGCCTTCTGCCGCCAGGTTGAGGGACAGCAGCAGTTCGGTGATTACGGCGAAGCCGCTTTACAAGGATTGGCGAGATGGCGTGATGTGTGGGCACCTGCGCTGCGCGCCGGAGTACAGCAGATGGGTGGACTCAGTCTTAAACCCATTATCGCGCGCGCCTTGCAGATGGGCGACGAACTCCACAACCGCCCCCATGCTGCATCCAGCCTGTTCGCCAATGCCATGACTATCCCGCTGGTCAAAGCCGATCTTCCCAAAGAGCAATTACTCGCCACGCTGGGACTTTTGGGCGGCCACCAGTTATTGTTCCTGGGCCTCTCGATGGCAGCGGCGAAGGCTACGGCTGACCCGGCCAGGGGGATTGACTACAGCACGGTCGTCACCGCGATGGCTCGCAACGGCACCGAGTTTGGCATTCAGGTCAGCGGCCTCGATGGAGAATGGTTCACCGCGCCTGCCCCGCCGGTGAAGGGCCTCTTCCTGCCCGGCTATAGCGAGCAGGACGCCGGGCTGGACATGGGGGACTCGGCCATCACTGAGACTGTCGGCTGGGGTGGGTTTGTGTTGGGCGGCGCGCCCGGCATCCTGAGTTTTGTCGGCGGCACACCGGAAGAGGCGTTAGCCTATAGCCGGGATATGCGTCATATCACTGTCTCGACCAGCCCGGAATACCTGATCCCGGCCCTGGGATTTGAGGGGACTGCGATGGGCATAGACGTGCGGAAAGTGGTCCAAACGAATATCGTGCCCGTTATCGATACAGCCATGGCCCACAAAGAACCCGGCCACCCGATCATTGGCGCGGGGATCGTTCGCCCGCCGATGGAGTGCTTCAAAAAAGCTCTGCGCCGGTTTGCCGAAAAGTATGATCTGAACTGACTGCATTCCGAGCACTCTGTGGGATTCCGGGTTAATCGTCCAGCAAACCGATTGGAGCGAGCTATGGCAGCAGGATTCAGGATCAGGAAGAATCAGTATTTTGATTCAGTGTTTCTGATGCAGGTGGCCCAGCGCCTATCGGGCGAACCTGGCATCGAGCAGGCTATCGCACTGATGGGAACGGAGAAAAATAGGTGTCTGCTGGCCGATCTGGGCTTCGATTCCCCAGAAATCATGGCCGCGGAGGCCAACGATTTGGTGGTGGCGTTGATAGGAGCCAGCCCGGCTGATGTCCAGCCCGTTCTGGATAATCTTGATAACTGGTTGCTCCGAAAACCCGCCCAGGTGAATAAATCAGTGGTGCGTACACTCGATGAGGCACGGTCTCGCCAGCCCCATACTAATCTGGTCGTCATCTCCGTTCCCGGTAGCTATGCTGCTGGCGAGACACGGAAAGCGTTGGAAGGCGGCCTGAACGTCTTTCTGTTCAGCGATAATGTGTCGGTGGACGATGAGCTAACGCTCAAAAAATATGCTCAAGAGCGAGGGCTGATCGTGATGGGACCCGACTGCGGCACGGCGATCGTCGCGGGCATTGGCCTCGGCTTTGCAAACGTTGTCCGACGCGGCCCCATTGGAGTCATCGGCGCTGCTGGGACCGGGCTCCAGGAGTTCACAAGCCTCGTGCATCAGAATGGATCGGGTATTTCCCATGCTATTGGCACGGGCGGCAGGGACCTTTCGGACGCGATTGGCGGGATCACCACGTTTCGCGCCCTGGAAGCCCTTGAGGCTGATTCCCAGACAGCTGTGATCGTATTGCTTTCCAAGCCACCTGGTCAGATGACCCTTAACCGCCTCTTGGAAAGGCTTAACCAGTGCACCAAGCCGGTGGTGGCCTGCTTTCTGGGCATACGCCGATACCCACCTGAAAGAGATATTCGCTTCACCGCAGCCCGAACCCTGGATGAGGCTGTGGCGATAGCGGTCCAGGCGGCTCCTGGCAAAACATGGGCGGATCCAGGCATGGATTCTGAAAAACATCAGGCGCTCATCGCTAAAGAGCGCGCGCGTATGCAGCCGGGCCAGAAATACATCCGGGGTATCTTTGCCGGTGGAACATTCTGTTATCAGGCGCAACAGATCATGCGGGACCGAGGGTTAGTAGTCCATTCCAACGCCCCGCTGGACGGCATGTTGATGTTGAGCGATCCATCCTACAGCGCAGAACATACGCTGATTGATCTGGGCGCAGACGAGTTCACGCAAGGCCGCCCCCATCCAATGATCGATGCGACTCTGCGCCGTGCGCGGATTCTTGAGGAGGCGCAAGACCCGCAGGTGGCAGTTCTCCTGCTCGACTTCGTTTTGGGCTACAACGCCTCCCCTGATCCGGTGGGCGACCTGTTAGAGAGCATTCTCACAGCTCGACGTTTAGTAAGCGAGCGAGGCGGGTATCTCAGCGTAGTGGCCTCGGTGTGCGGCACGGATGGCGATGTTCAGGACATCCGGGCGCAAACGGCAGCGCTCGATCAGGCGGGTATCCTGGTCATGCCCAGCAGCGCCCAGGCTGCCCTCCTCAGCCGCGAATTATCCCTTAGCCTTCGGAAAATGTGAGTGAGGGAACGATATGGAAAGCAATCTTGAAGACCTGCTCCAAAACGGCCCTGTCATCATCAATATCGGAGTGCGCGAGTTTGCCGAGAGCGTGCAAGCGCAAGAAGCGGAAGTCATCCATGTGGACTGGACGCCGCCATCGAGTGATGACAAAGAAATGGAAGATTTGCTGGATAAGCTGTTGTGAGCATCCCGGCCCTAGATTCTTGTGTGCGACCGGCCATCCGGTATGCTCCTCTGTCGCTTGCGTATGACGGCTGCCCGGTCAGATAATGTTAAGATATAACGTATTCTAGCTTTTGGAGTAATGATATGCCCCTGACACTTCGGGAAGCGCTGACGATGGCCGACCCCTTACAAAAAGCGCGCGTCCTGGCGGGTAAGCAAGGACTCGATAACGTCGTCACATCTGTCAACGTCATGGAAGTGCCGGACATCCTTGATTGGGTGCGTCCTGGGCAACTGCTTGTGACGACCATGTACCCGCTGCGGGATGACATTGCGGAAATTGAAACCCTGGTGCCGCGCCTCGCTGAAAAGGGCCTGGCGGGTCTGGCTGTCACGCCGTTGAGCTTCATGGATGAGTTCCCGCAAAGTATGCTGGACGCCGCGAACAGGTTAGGGTTTCCTCTGATCGAATTGCCCCCTAAAGTCTCCTTTATCGACATCATCCAGCCGCTCACCAGTAAGATTCTGAACCTTCAGGCAGAAGAACTGCTCCAGTCTGAGAGGATTCTGCGCTGGTTTATCGATCTGGTGTTGGGTGGCGGAAGCTACTCCGACATTGCGCATGTTATTGCTCAGGTCATCGAATGTCCTGTCTCCGATTGTGGATCGATTTCGCAGAGTGTTAGGTCACGGCTTTCTAGTCGGCCAGGCCCAGGCGTATAGGGCGTTCGTATGGGACGATAGTGCCGAAGATAGTTATCTGAACGACCTGTATAAACCCGAACTGGTAGAAACAATCCCCAGCAGCGAAGCCAAACGCATGAGGGTCGCCGGACCGTATGGACTGATCGATCACATTGTTTGCCCTGTCAAAGTCAGTTCGAGGACGCTGGGGGAGATCATTCTCTGGGGGCCACTATCTTACCCGCTCCAATTCACGGATCTGATAGCTATTGAGCACGGGTCCACGGTGACGGCGCTCAAGATGATGGAAATGCGAGCCATCAGCGAAGTTGAGCAGCGATTCAGGAACGAGACCCTGGAACTGTTGCTTTCAGAACAGCCTGCGGCCCGCGAGCGGATTGCGTATCTGTCTCGCGAACAAGGCAACCGTCTCAACTCGCCATTTGTGGTTATCGTAGTCAAGCCCGATTTGCCTTCGGGCGCGATATTGTCCGAAAGCGCCGAGCAAAGCAACGTAGATTCAAGCCTACACCTCGCCAAGCGATATATTCGCCGTATTGCGCCTGAGGCCTCTTTCTGGCACCGAGGACCACGTTTAGTGGCATTTTTCCCCCTACAGCCAAGTAATCTCGCATCGTCCAAGTCTTTTCTGGTTCACGAGTTAAGGAAAGTCTGCGAACGGATAGAAAACGAGAATGAACCGTACACGGTATCGATGGGGATCAGTAGTCCGGTTTCCGATTTAATAAGGTTCCGCCAAGCCTATGAATGCGCGGAGCAGGGCCTTGATATAGGTCGCATGTTCCAGGATCCGGCGAAAGGGATCGTCACACACTACGAAGACCTGGGCCTATTTCGTATCGTGTCCCTTGCCGAATCCCCGGCCAGTCTGCAGCGCTTCTGTCAGGACGCGATCGGCCCATTACTCACTTATGATGACGAACACGAGGCGGATTTGGTCAAAACCTTGCGCGTCTATCTTGCACACAGCCAGAATCTCGCTCAAACGGCCAAAGCACTGCATGTTCACTACAATACCTTGCGCTATCGCCTTGAACGCATCAGGGAAGTCCTTGGCGACGTTTTAGATAACCAGCAGCAAAGACTAACCATCGAAGTAGCGTTGCAGTTTTATCGCTTGATAAACTCGTAGGGCTAAAAACTCTCATCTTTAACCAGTTTTTCCCGTAGATACGGTAATAAATGTCAGGTCGTACAGAGCTGGACCGGCTACTTTCGTCATCCGGGACGATTTGAGGCATTGCTTAGTAGTCATGGAGAAGGATATCAGCGGTCCAGATTCAATTCGTTCGGGCTGATTTTTCACGCTCAGTGCCCCGTAGTTTTCAAAAATTAAGCTGAGCAGGAGAGCGACTGGAAAAACCCGACAAGTATGTTAAGCTTGCCGGGTTTTGTTTGGTTTGAAGACGAAGCAGGGAAGAGAGATATTTTTTCGGATCATCTTGTTCGTCTGGGAGTTTGTGTTGGATGTGATAGCCATCAGCCGTCTGAAGGACGATGAAAAGGACCTGGAAATCCTGTTGTTACGGCAGCAACTGCGGATCGTCGAGCGAAAACAGGAACGAGGACCGTCAGATTCCGCGCTGGCAGAAGGTTCCGCTCGTGGCGTTAGTCCTCCACCTGAAGCAGAAAGCACGGCAATCGCAGCACGCTCTGGAGGAAAGTGTGCGACTGTTCAAGCCAGCAACGGTGATTGGCTGGCATCGGGAACTCGTTCGGCGCAAATGGACGTATCAGCAGAAACGGCACAGGACGTCCCCCATTGATGCGAACTGGAGCAGTGGATTCTCCGCGTCGCACAAGACAATCCCGGTCTGGGATACGACAAACTGAAAGGGGAGCTGCGCAAACTGGGTTTCAAAGTCAGTCGGACCACTATCCGGACTGTTCTGTCCCAACATAGGATTTCCCAGGCCCCAAAGCGTTCCCGGTTAAACAGCTCCTGGCAGACGTTTCTCAATCACTACAAAGAGCAATTTCTGGCCTGTGATTTTCTGACGGTGGAAACCTTCATGGTTCTGATGCATTGGTCTTTGATCGTCAGTCTGTCCACGTGTTTGTGTTGAAACCGGACACCTGTCCCGGCTACCCTCGTCATCCAGGGAGAGTTTTAGAATACGTGTAGTATAATCCCCGCTCGAAATCCAGGTCAATTCTGCATGCCGATTTCCTCAAAAGGCAAACTATTGATGCGTCTGAAATACCTCTGGAACAAAGGCAAACAGTGGCTGGTGCGTGGTCTTCAAGCGGTCGAAGAGCGGGTAAAAACCTGGACCCAACCCGCTCCGGATCGAGCCATCAAGGGGGTGGTGAGCGATCTCTTCCGCAGCCGAAAAGACTTGATCGCGGAGAATGCTTTTCTGCGACAGCAGGTGATCGTCCTCAACCGTCAGAAGCAGGGACGTGCGCAGCTGACGCCGCGCGATCGTCGGGTGTTGGTGTTCCTGGCTCATCATGTAGGTGGGTGGAAAGACGCCCTCCATATCGTCAAACCGGACACCGTGCTGCGCTGGCATCGGCAGGGCTTCAAGCTGTATTGGCGGCAGAAATCGAAGGGAACACCACGCCGACCACAGATATCGGAAGAGACGATTGCTCTGATCAAAGAGATGGCCGTTGAAAACCGATTGTGGGGAGCACCTCGTATTCGAGATGAACTACGCAAGCTGGGGATTCGCGTGAGCAAACGGACCATTCAGAGGTACATGCGTCAGGCACGACGGGGTCTTCCTCCTCAGCAGAAAAGTCAGACATGGGCGACGTTTCTGGCCAATCACGCCTCAGAGATCTGGGCGTGCGATTTTGTGCAAACCTATGACCTGTTCTTCCGGGCGATCTTTCTCTTCTTCATCATCGAGCATGGCTCCCGACGCGTGGTTCATGTCAATGTGACCCGCTCCCCCAGTGATGCCTGGGTGGCCCAGCAGATCCGAGAGGCAACACCGTTTGGGGAAGGTCCACGTTTCTGATTTGCGATAATGATGGCAAGTACGGCTCGTTGTTCGACCATGCGTCGATGGAGCCGGGATCACGCTCATCCACACGCCACCCTATGCACCCCAAGCGAACGCGATGTGTGAGCGTTTCTTGGGCAGTGTGCGGCGTGAACTCCTCGATCACATCCTTATTCTGAGCGAAAGCCATGCCCGGCGTTTGGCCAAAGAGTACGTGCTTTACTTCAACTACGCGCGTCCTCATCAAGGCATCGATGGACAGATCCCTATTCCGCCCCCTTCTGCATTCTTGATTCCACCAGGGGACTGCACTTTACGTCGAATTCCTGTTTTGAATGGACTTCACCATGACTACCAGTGGGCTGCTTGACGAGCCATTCTCCCCTGGATGACGACGGTAGCCACACAGGCCATCATGTCGCCCTTTATATTCATAAAGTCGAATGTGGTTTACCTGATCGGGATTCTGATAACAATAGCGAATAGTCACGTGATTAGCATGACCTAGTTCACGGTGAAAATTTTCGGTCCAAAAAATTCAAAGCTCACATCAATTGAGTGACACCTATCATTGACTATGTGGGTTATCAGGATATAATCCAATCCAGATTGAACTGTTTGTACCGATACTCTATGGGGACCAAATACTTCAGATTACGACTCAATCAAGGTCGAGCGCATAAGCGCATTTTTTTGAATAAACAGTTCAATTTAGATTGAACTGTTTAGCCGGGGTCCTGTGTATATGCAAAGTAGGTAGGTAACTCTCATGAATTCCCAGTTTGTTTTCTTTTCTGGTAAAGGCGGTGTTGGAAAAACAAGCATGGCCTGTACTTCCGCCGTGCGGTATGCGGATCAGGGATTGCGTACCTTGATCGTCACGACCGATCCCGCTTCTAACCTGGCCGATGTCTTTGAACAACCTATTGGACATCAGATCACAGCAATTGAACGTGCTTCTAATCTTTGGGCGATGGAGATAGACTCGGATCAGGCCACAGTAGAATACATTGATCGAGCGATGGCTCCTATTCGCGCCGCTTTTCCACTCGCCATGGTCAAGGTGATGGAAGAGCAAATGAGCGGCCCCTGTACCGCCGAAGTTGCGGCCTTTGACCGGTTTGTGGACTTTCTGGAACTGCCAGCACCCGAATCGAATGGTGGTCATTCGGGACTCCGCTTTGATGTTGTCATCTTTGATACCGCGCCGACTGGCCATACCCTGCGCTTGTTGGAGCTGCCAGTAGAATGGAGCCGCTCCATTAGCGAGGCCGAGCACGGGAATGGACAGACCTGTATTGGACCAACGGGTGCCATTCAGGATGCAAAACAGAAGTATGAGCGCGCGCTGACAACCCTTCGCGATGAAGCACAAACGACATTTATTTTTGTGCTGCAACCCGAGGCGACATCCATCAAGGAAACTCAACGCGCTATTCAAGAATTGACCAAGCTGGGTATCCATACCCATGAGACGATTGTGAATGGAATTATTCCGCCTGAAGCGACTTCAAATGAATTGTTTGCCAGGCGGCGGGAGATGCAGGCTGGTTATCTGGCCCAGATCGAGCACGTACTCCCCCTTCGCTCCCGAAAAATGGTCCAGCTTTCCGGTGAGATTAAGGGAACGGCACGCCTCCGTGACGTGGCGCGAGTTCTGTTTGATGGAGAAGCTATGCCCGACAGTCATGCCGACGAACTCGTGGGGGAGCAAGTATCAACCGATTATCAACAGCCAGACCAATCAGCACTACGGTTACGCATCGTTCCAAATGGACATCGTCGGACTGTGTTCTTTGCAGGCAAAGGCGGTGTAGGTAAGACCGTTGCCTCGTGCCTAACGGCTGTTTGGCTGGCTAAACAAGGGTATAAAACCCTCCTACTGACCACCGATCCGGCGGCACACCTGGGAGATGTCCTGGGTGTTCCGGTCACCAATGAAGTTGCAGCCGTTGAGGGGGTTCCCAATCTCTGGGCGACTAAGATCGATCCCAAAGCGGCGGCGGATGCCTATAGAACGCGGATCCTGGATGATGCTCGTCGGCGCGGACGACCAGAGGCAGCGATTCAAATGATGGCTGAGGAACTGAACTCGCCTTGCACTGAGGAAATGGCGGCCTTTGACAGCTTCATCGATTTTGCTTCTCAGACCGAGTGGCAAGTGATTGTTTTTGACACCGCACCGACCGGCCATACGCTGCGGCTGCTGGAACTGCCTATTGACTGGAGCAAGCAGCTTGACGTGAAGATATTTGCCTCGGTTGACAGCTCTGCTGCGGACGACATTGCAAAACAACGGTTTGGATCTGTGATTGATATGATGCGAGATCCGACGCAAAGCACGTTTGCTTTCGTAATGTACCCGGAGTTAACGCCCATTATTGAAGCTTACCGGGCCAGCAAAGAACTGGGCACCGTCGGCATAGAGACCGGCCTCGTGATTGCCAACTTCATCATTCCGCCGGAGCAGGCGACCACCGCTTACAGCAGCGCGCGGCGAAACATGCAGCAGAAATATATGGCTGAAATTCTGGATCGTTTTCCAGCGCCAGTGGCACAGATTCCACTGCTTCCTACGGAAGTCCAGGGACTTACGACCCTCGCGCAGCTTGCTGAGCAAGTCTATGGTCGCGTAGCAGAATCGGTGAATGAATAACCGTAAAGTTGCAAGACCTGAAGCTGAACGCTAACGATGTACTGTTGAGTACTTAAGAACGCCAAGTATACGAAACACAATTTAGGAGTAGTAAATGTCCGAAATGGCTGTAAATACAAGTGCACACCGAGCAGGTGTTGCTAAGCAGTTATCTCTTCTGGATCGATTCTTGACCCTGTGGATCTTTCTTGCCATGGCGATAGGCGTGAGTGCAGGGCACTTCATTCCCGGTGTCGAATCCTTTATCAATCGTTTTCAGACGGGGACAACCAACATCCCGATTGCCATTGGGTTGATCCTGATGATGTATCCGCCGTTCGCCAAGGTCAAGTTTGAAGAACTGGGTGAGGTGTTCCGCAATAAGAAGGTGCTGGGCCTCTCGCTGGTTCAGAATTGGCTGGTGGGTCCGACGCTCATGTTCTTCCTGGCGATCATCTTTCTGCACAACTACCCTGAATACATGGTCGGACTGATCATGATCGGGCTGGCGCGCTGTATTGCGATGGTCATTGTGTGGAACGAACTGGCCAAGGGTGATACAGAGTATGCCGCTGGGATTGTAGCGTTCAACAGCGTTTTCCAGGTGTTGTTCTACAGCGTATATGCCTGGTTTTTCATCACTGTACTTCCGCCACTGTTTGGACTGAAGGGCAGCGTCGTTGATATTGGCATCGGTCAGATTGCCGAAAGTACTCTCATCTACCTGGGCATCCCGATGATTGCTGGCTTCCTGACTCGACTGGTCCTACTGCGAGCAAAAGGCAAAGAATGGTATGAGACAAAGTTCATCCCCCGCCTCAGCCCGCTGACGCTGGTCGCCCTGCTGTTCACCATCGTGGTTATGTTCAGTCTGAAGGGCAATGTTATTGTCGAAATCCCGCTGGATGTTGTACGAATTGCCATCCCGCTTCTTCTGTACTTTGTCTTCATGTTCCTGGTGAGTTTCTGGATGGGTCATCGCATTGGCGCGGATTACTCGAAAACGGCGACCCTCTCCTTCACGGCGGCCAGCAACAACTTTGAACTGGCTATCGCCGTGGCGGTGGCCGTGTTTGGCATCAATTCCGGCGTGGCTTTTGCGGCTGTCGTTGGTCCTCTGGTAGAAGTGCCGGTTCTGATCGGTCTGGTCAATGTCGCGCTGTATTTTCGGCGGCGCTATTTTGCTGAGATAGGAACCGCCCCCGTCAACATCATTGAGGCCGTGAGCGAGACGTAGCCTCGAAGGCAGGTTTCATCAGCGTCTAAGTATCATCTTAAAACAAAAAATGCCCAGTTTTCTGAGAACTGGGCATCGTTTTTTCGGTTAAGTCTATCCGAACATCTTCTCCCACGGCGTGTGCCAAACCTCTGGCAGAAGCGATAGGTGGATTGAGAAACTGGGAGCCAGCGTTTGAATTGCGCGATGGGCCTCGTCCAATGCAGCCTGAGATGCCGGACAACCAGGACAGTTCATCACCAGTTCGACTTTGATTTGACCTGAATCCACGCGAACTGTCCGTACCATTCTCAGCGTTACAAGTGACATGCCAAACGAGGGATGGATGATGCCATCTAAGACAGCACGCACGCCTGCCTCAGTGATCACGTGGTGACAATCCCATCTCTTCGAGATGTGCTCGGAGCGCCGGTACAGATATTTTCTGCCCCTGGCTGATCACCTCATCATTGATCATAACCAAAGGTAACTGAGCGTCGGGTGGCAGCGAAGGACAGCCCAGATCGAAGAGATCGAAATACTGAACCTGGACCGCCCCTCCATAACGCTGCTGCAGCTTGTCGGCAACCCATATAGCCAGTTCACGCCAACTGTCTTTAACCCCCTCGGCGCAAGCAACTGGAGCACCAACAATTCGCACGACAGCGGGAGCGATCATCCACAGCATCCCGATTTTGCATTCGATCCACAACACGAACCAGAGGGGGTGTTCTTGGTACTGTAAATCATCATCACTGCCACGATCAACTGCCGAACTTCGGAACTATCGCAGGTCGGGCAGGTTGGGGCTAAACCTGCTTCATGCTCTTTTATCGAGGCACGTATATCAAATACATTCCCGCAGTTGTCACACTGAAAACTGTATAGTGGCATTTGTCCCCTCAATTCGGTTGGCCTAGCAGCATCCTGAACTTGCAAAAGTACTAAAATCGATACCCAGCAGTTGGCTGATTTCCTGATTAACGTCGGTCAGATAAGCTGCTGCTAACTTTTGAGTCGTGATATAGTCGACAATAACTTGATTCGCTTGCGCCAGACGATCTAGTCCTCGTAAATAGTCAATGTCGGCTTGAGTGTAATGGCCCTCGGCCTGTTTTTCGCGAAATTCAGATTGAGCGGCTGCCAACCGTTTTATAATCGCCTGTGCTTCTTTGTCAGTATCAAAACAAGCTTTCGCTTGATGATAGGCAGCAATGGGTTCTGCTTGTAGGAGCGCAGCAGCAAGCTCTTCAGCGGCTCCTTGCAAGCTCATGGGCAATGTATTCTCAGTTAGTTTCGCCGAGGTATTATCCACAGCACCCACCTCGTTTCACACTAAATCTAAGCCCGATTTTTTCGGACAGCAGAGATGCACTTGCCTGACACAAGGCGATGAGTTCATCCTGGGCATCCACATAGTTTGTCACGGTGGCGTTGGCAATCACCGCCTGACGCAGCTGCTCCAGCGCGCTTTGTTCTTCCTCACTAACCGCGTTTAATTGAAACATGACTTGCAGCATTTGCTGCTTGCTCTGAAAGGCATCAATCGCATCTTTAGCGGATTGATCGCTTTCCAGTGCTCCGGCACAGTCTTCAAATGCTGTAAATTGCGGCGTGTTATTGAGCGCCGCCGCAAATGTACGAATGGCATCGATGACAGTCGGCGATAAAGCTGTCTTCACCTGAGACATGACTGTTTACTCCTCTAAGGCGGCGCGGATTTCTAGCAGAGTGGGGTATTCCCCAACCTTAACCACCTTACCCTTAACTACCGTAATCGGCAGTGCTGCCATTTCGCGCTCACGCACAAGGCGTACCACCTCAGGATTTTGGAGAAAAGCCTGTGGCTGGCTTGTCATTTGATAGCGTGCAACAGAAATCCCGTCGGTTGTTAACGCGAGTATCATTTCATTTACGTCGAGCAGTGCCTGATCCAGAGTCGGGCCACACAAGCCAGTGGAACAGCACATTGGCGGATCGAACAGTTCGACATCAGATGGCTTATTGGGCATTCTGAGCGGAATTTGCTGAGTGGGTACCAGATTGATTAGGTCGCTCAAAGTAGTTCAATCTCCATTGGATTAACTGGACAAAAAAAGACAAAGTTCATCACTTAACAGACAATTTGTCGTCGAGACGAATGAACTGACCACCCGGTCCACACGTCAGACGACGAGGCTGTATACGAGCAGGATCGAAAAAGCTGCCGAAGACGCTTTTGAGTTCTTCCAGCGCTTGAAGGTTGATCGAGTAATAGACCCAACGCGCATCCGTTGCATCACGCTCAATATTGACAAGTCCTGACTGCGTCAAAGCCTTCATATGATGCGAGATAAGGGTTGGTCCGACTTCCAAAACCTCGCTCAACTCACAATTACACTGAACCCCCTGGATAATCAGTTCCAGAATCTGAAAACGCTTGGGTTCAGCAATCACTTTAAGCCAATCCAACAGCGTTTCAGGAGTCGATTGAGTGGAAGTAACATCGGGCATGATAGATTTCTCTTGTATATTAGTTCAATCTGGATTGGATTATAGTCTAATCCCAATCCGTGTCAAGTTAGAGATGCCTCTAATTTTGTGCTTCGAACCCAGGTGAAAAAACTGCCAGGAGCGTTGCCCCTGACAGTGCGGTTATAGCGAAATCGACTACTGAGATTGCAGCAGTGAAATATTTCTAACGGATCCAAACCTGTCCTGTGTATCCGTTGACGCTCACCAGTCCGACGATATTCTCGCCCTGGAGAACTTTGAATGTGTAGTAACCGTAGAAAGTACTGGCCTGATCCACCACTGTCAGTCCGGAATAGGACGTATTTACGAACTGCTGCTCTGCGGCAAGCGCCTGCTCAGGCGAAACCGCATAGTCTCAAAAAACTTCACACAAGGGATGGATCTGGCGTGGAGCTTACCTAAACCTTCGCATCCCAGATCTTTCCTCTCCTTGACGGCGACTTGATTTCCAAGGATTTTCCTCCGACGGCAGAACAGTCTTGGCCCTTGGAAATGCTTACCGAGCATTGAAGGGAGTTTCCCGACCAGTAGCGGTTGCCACGTAACGGCTGGTAGCTGGAGATCAAACCAGGATATACCCGCCCTCGCCAGAGTATTCAATTCCGTCTGCTTTTGTGCCTGCTGAAAGGTCAAGATGCCCTTCGATATTTATGATCCGCTGGTCGATGATAAGGGATATGTTGATGATGTGGCGGTCAAACGTTATCAACGCCAGCTTCACCGGCTGTTTTCGGCGTTTCCAGAAGCCCGTGAAGTACGCCGGATGGGCATCCTGCTCGAATGGACGGAATTGATGCTGGAATTCGCCCTGAATGATCTGCAAGTCACACCGCCCCACATGGACGACAATGATCTGCTGACGATTCTGCTGGCGTATTTTTCCCGGCAAAACCGCTATGACAGAAGACGATATTTGGGACCGTCCTGATCGAACTGCGGGCGTTCTGGCAGTTTGTCCAACGGGAGTATCGTCTGCGGAATGCTCACGGGTGTTTACGCGTGCTGAATCGACACACCGCAGGGCACATGGCCAGGGCGGTAGGGGGCGCTGATTTCGAAGTGGATGAGGACATCCTGGCGTGGGGTGGGGATGATGACGACGAGGAACTGGAACTGCCCCGATGGTTGGAATTTGTCCTTGAAACGGGCTTTCGACTCTGGACCCGGCTGCGGAAACGCCTAAGAAAACAGAGTTAACTGGTCGGATCAGACCGCAGGCGTGTTGAAAAGAGAAAGCAATGGCGCACCCCCAGGATTCCGAGCCAGTGTGAAATGAGGCGGAACTCAATCCTCACCGGGTGTTTGAATTGATCGCGTTATTCTATATGAAGAGGAAGCTGGATGATCTGGTTTATGGTGTGGCAAGTCATCTCGACCCTGGTCGAGTTGGTGAGTTTGGGACACCAGTCGGAGCGTGCGAAGGATCTGGAAATCCTGCTGCTGCGCCGCCAACTGGCGATCTACGAACGCAAGCAAGACCGAGCACCGCGCTTGTCTCGGGGCGAGAAATTCATGTTGGTGGTGCTCGCGACCAAACTGAAAACCAGAACAGGGCAGTTAGTACGCCTCAAGTGGACCTACCGGCAGTGTAATCGGGGAGGACGACCACGGACTAATCGGGAGATCGAGCAGCTGGTGGTGCGCCTGGCTCGCGAGAACGGCTGGGGCTTTGAGCGGATTGAGGGGGAATTGCTTAAACTGGGCTATACCATCAGCCATGAGACGGTGGGAGTCATCCTGCGTCGCCACCACATTCCGCCCGTGCCGGAGCGCGAAACATCACCGAGTTGGCGTCATTTGATGACCCACTACAAAGATCAACTGGTGGCGTGCGACTTTTTCACCGTGGAAACACTGTTCTTGCAGACGATTTATGTCTTTGCGTTCATTGAGATTGGCCGTCGCCGTGTCCATTTTGCGGGCTGTACCGCGCATCCGAACAGCGTGTGGGTGGAGCAGCAAGCCCGACAAATCATGTGGGAGTTGACCGAACCCAGGCCCCACATCCGGTTTCTGATCCGTGACAATGACAAGAAGTTTACGGCAGCCTTCGATACAATTTTCCGCTCTGAAGGTATCGATGTGATCCCCACGCCCGTTCGCGCTCCGAACGCCAATGCCTTCATGGAACGGTGGATCCGATCCGTGCGGGAGGAATGCTTGGACAAGGTGCTGATCCTCAATCAAGCCCATCTTCGACGAGTCATGCGTGACTATGTGGAGTTCTTCAACACTGCGCGTCCGCATCAAGGCCTTGATCAACAAATTCCGATTCCCCAAATAGATTGTCAGGGTAATGGGTCGGTGCACTACCGCAACGTTCTCGGTGGAATCATCCACGACTACTACCGCGACGCTGCGTAGGGGAAAAACAGAGCATGTACGAGGTTTTTTGAGACTATGGGCTTTGTGGGGAGAAAACTATGCTCTGCACGCCGAAACGGGCATCTTCTGCGTCTGCTGTCTCAACTCGCTGCTGATGAGCAGAGGCTACGGCGAACTGATCCCGGTCTATCGTATTCCAGGCGGTTACATGCTCCAGTTCAACCCGGAGTACGCCTTCGGTCCGCAGGAGATGGCCGTCGAGTAGTTCTTTGAGACATCACATAACCCCTTCATTCCATTACTGGCCTGCGTTTTCGAAGAATATGTGTTTTTGATCGAGAGATGGATCCTGTTCGGATCATCAAAAACACCGTTGTCAGCGTGCCTATTTTGGGTAGCTTGCATCACACCTACTCGTGGGTGGCTTGACCGGCACATTCACGGGGAGATCAGTTATGTAGCCCCCACAACCTTATTGACGATTTCATCGTGAACCTTCGCACTTCAGCTCGATAGCCTCGGCGAAGCGGCGTAGCGCCGCCAGGTGGGCGGTTGGCGTGGCGAAGCCGCAGTCGGTGGTCTGCAAGACGGCGTGGGTGGCGCCGGCAGCCTGCCAGTCCAGCAGATGCTGCTGCCAAACCACCGGATCACCCGACCCATAGGGTAGGCGAGCTTCCAGACCAAAATTGGCGCGGCTGCGTCCGGCATCCTCCAGGCAGCGGTCCAACAGGTCCAGCCCAGGTTGGGCCTCTTGAACGCTGGTGTAGAGCGGCATCCAGCCATCGCCCAACCGTGCCATTCGGCGGATGGCCGGTTCGGACTGCCCACCGAACCAGATCGGGATCGGGCGCTGGACCGGCAGCGGGTTGATACCGGCATCCGGGATGGTATGTTCCTGGCCCTGGAAATCCACCAACTCCTGGGTCCACAACTGGCGCAGCAGTTGCACCTGTTCTTCTAGCCGCCGCCCACGAGTGTGAAAATCAGCGCCCAAAGAGATGTATTCGATCTCGTTCCAACCGACGCCCACCCCCAGCCGCAGCCGCCCTTCACTCAAAATATCAAGCGTGGCGGCTTGCTTGGCCACCAGCACCGTCTGGCGCTGAGGCAGCAACAATATCCAGGTGGTGAACGCCAACCGGCGGGTCACCGCCGCCATGAAGCTGAACAGCACCAGCGGCTCATAAAAAGCCGTCTTGTAGGTCACCCAGCCCGTCCAGCCGCCGGGCCGGTTCGGGTTAGGTCCGATGACGTGGTCGTCAGCCCCAACGTGGCTGAAGCCCAACTCCTCGACGGTTTGGGCGAAGTCACGCACGGCGGCTGGATCGGTGCCGAACTCAACATGGGGGAAGATAGCGCCGATTTTCATTGATCCTCCTCAGGTAGGAATAAGTGGCGCAGGTAGCGCTCAGGGTTCTCCAGAAAAGCCTTCATTGCCCGTCGTCAAATTGTAGATATCTCCAGATATTACCAGGCATCGTGTTCTGGCACCGTTTTATAGCCAGACTGGATTTCATCAATGCGATTCAGTTGCGCCTTGACGGATGTCTAAAGTGGCCAGTACAGGCGTAGGACTTAAATCTTCCCCCAGATTAATTTCAGAACACTATGCGCTAAAAATATCGACCTCCCCCCCAGTCTTAACTACGCCCGTTTCATGGCGCGCTCGCTCTTGACTGCGTTTCCCGTACCCTATCCGATCCCGTCCTTGTTGGCAATCCTCAATCTCAAATACTTGAACTATTTTGTTTTCATTCCTTAGGGGGAAAATTTGGCAATTGCACTAATCTTTTGAGGCAACGGGTGGATCTGTGACCGTTTTCCCCATGGATGGAATTTTTTGACCATACGGGGTAAATTTCACCGTAGTCGAGCAATTTATCGCCGATCTGCAATGGCTACAGGTGACAGTAACACAATGTGCGTCATACGTGGCCAATCTCGGTATCTATGGAGAACATGATGAAATACGGTAATCCCGTAATTCCCGGTTTTTATCCGGATCCCAGTGTGTGCCGTGTAGGGTCTGATTTCTATCTTGTGACCAGTTCATTTGAATACTTCCCCGGCGTGCCGGTGTTCAAAAGCCGCGACCTGGTGCAGTGGGAACAAATCGGTCACTGCTTGACGCGACCCGAACAACTACCGCTGGCCGGTGCGCGCAGCTCAGGGGGCATTTACGCTCCGACCATCCGCTACCATGAGGGGCGATTTTACATGGTGACGACTAACGTCACCGACAAGGGACATTTTTTCGTCTGGACAGATGATCCTACCGGTGAATGGTCCGATCCTATCTGGGTGCAGTTTGGTGACGAGCCCGGTTTCAACGACTCGATTGATTCATCCCTCTTTTTTGATGACGATGGCAAAGTCTATTTCCAGTGCAACCATCAGCAAGAGGGTATCTTCCAGTTTGAGATCGATATCGAGACGGGTGAGCACCTGAGCGATATGCGTCACTTATGGACCGGGATCGGTGGCAGCTGGCCGGAGGCTCCTCATCTGTACAAAATCGATGGTCGCTACTACCTGTTGATTGCCGAGGGAGGCACGCACCTGA
>CAVWCQ010000002.1:0-339822 GCA_963753545.1 uncultured Chloroflexia bacterium | reverse complement strand
GCGTTGATGCACATCGCGTAGTTGGGCTTTTCATCGCGAAAGGCCCGGGCGATCTTGGTCTAGTCACCGATGGCATCCACCGTTCGGTAGATCACTTTCACTTTATCAAAAATACTCTCAGTTGTGTAATTTTTTATATAATCTGTTTAGTTAATAATTAAACAAAGTACTGCCAGCCATGAAGGTCCTAACCATGAGCGCCACAAATCTCGAGCGGAATCAACCTTCTCAACTTGATTTGGGATATGTTTACGATACGCATGTCAATCCTAGCGCTACCCAGCGCCGAGTAATGACTCTGGTTAAACGCCGCTCGATCAAAAGAGAATGGCAGGCGGCTTGGTTACTGCGTGCAGTGACATGTATTGATCTCACCACCCTGGCTGGTGATGACACCCCTGGCAATGTACAACGTTTATCTGCTAAAGCACGTCAACCGGTGCGACAAGACATTCTTGACGCATTAGGTGTCACTCAGCGTATTACTGTCGGTGCGGTTTGTGTATACCATGCGCGAGTTTCCGACGCAGTAAAGGTGCTGCAGGGAACTAACATTCCAGTCGCAGCCGTTTCGACAGGTTTTCCTGCGGGCCTCAGCCCTTACAAACTGCGTATTGCGGAAATCCAGGAATCAGTTGCCGCAGGTGCACGCGAGATTGATATTGTCATCTCGCGTGAGCATGTCCTGAAGGGGAATTGGCAGGCGCTCTATGATGAAGTCTGCGAAATGCGTCAGGCGTGTGGTGAAGCCCACATGAAAACTATACTGGCGACAGGTGAGTTGGGGCCGCTTTGGAATATCGCGATGGCAAGCAAAGTATGCATGATGGCGGGAGCTGATTTTATCAAAACATCAACCGGCAAAGAATTGGTCAATGCCACACTTGAAGTGGGTCTCACGATGACGCGCACCATCAGAGAGTACTACCAGCAAACGGGTTACAGGGTTGGGTTTAAGCCTGCAGGTGGAATCCGCAAGGCGAATGAGGCGCTTGAATGGTTCGTCCTCATGAAAGAGGAATTGGGGGATGAGTGGCTTGATCCGGCCTTGTTCCGCATCGGAGCCAGCAGTTTGTTGGGCGATATTGAGCGCCAACTGTCGCATCACGTCACAGGTCACTATGCCGCCAAACACCATATGCCAATGGGGTAAAAAGGAGCGTTTAAGGTGAATGTCGCAGAAATTTTTAACACTATGGACTATGGTCCGGCTCCCGAATCTCCTGAAACAGCGAATGCATGGCTGGACAGTCACAATCACCAATTCGACTTGTTTATCAACAACACGTGGCAGGCCCCGACCAAACCAGCCTATCTAGACGTACAAAATCCGGCATCAAGCCAACTGTTAGCCAAAGTTGCGATAGCCGGAGAAACTGAAATTGATCAAGCGGTGGCGGCGGCGCGTCAGGCATTCACAACGTGGAGCCAAACAACCGGGCATATCCGCGCCCGTTATCTCTACGCGGTTGCTCGCAATATTCAAAAACATGCGCGTTTGTTCTCCGTGCTCGAATCGATGGATAACGGCAAACCTATTCGCGAATCACGCGATATTGATATCCCGTTAGTCGTGCGTCACTTTTATCACCATGCTGGTTGGGCACAACTCATGCAGACTGAATTGGGTGGTTATCAGCCAGTTGGTGTAGTTGGTCAAATCATCCCCTGGAATTTTCCGCTTCTAATGCTGGCCTGGAAAATCGCTCCGGCGTTGGCAATGGGCAATACGGTAGTTTTGAAACCAGCTCCTTACACGCCATTAACGGCGCTGTTGTTCGCCGAAATCGTCGCTGAATCCGGGCTGCCACCCGGAGTCATAAACATTATAACCGGTGATGATGAGACAGGGGCTCTCTTGGTAGCCCATCCTGACATTGACAAGATCGCGTTTACAGGATCAACGCCAGTAGGGCGTATCCTGCGGAGAGTCACAGCAGGAACGGGCAAACGTCTCTCTCTGGAGCTGGGTGGCAAGTCACCCTTTGTAGTGTTTGATAGCGCCGATCAGGATGCTGCGGTTGAAGGCCTGGTTGATGCGATTTGGTTTAACCAGGGACAAGTATGCTGTGCGGGTTCGCGCTTGTTGGTACAAGAAAACATCGCAGACCGTTTTTTGGAGAAAGTGCGCCGCCGGATGGCTCGCCTGCGTACAGGCGACTCTCTTGATAAAGGCATTGATCTGGGCGCAGTAGTTGATCCCGTACAGTACGAAACCATTGATCGCTGGGTCAAGTTAGGCATCGAAGAAGGTGCGGACATTTTCCAACCCGATACCTCACTGCCAACGGTGGGATGTTTTTATCCGCCAACGCTGCTCACGAATGTGTCACCAGCATCAACGGTGGCACGAGAAGAAATCTTTGGTCCGGTCCTTGTTGCGATGACATTTCGCACTCCCGCCGAAGCCATTGAATTAGCAAACAATACGCGTTATGGACTGGCAGCAAGTGTTTGGAGCGAAAATATCAACCTTTCACTTGAGGCCGCTCATAAGATCAAGGCGGGCACCATTTGGATTAATTCGACTAATCTTTTTGACGCCGCTTCTGGTTTCGGTGGTTATCGTGAAAGTGGCTATGGACGCGAAGGGGGTAAAGAGGGGTTAATGGAATATGTGCGCCCTATATGGCAAAAAAGGCCGCGTCCCGAAGTGACACCTCCTTCCGAACGCGACCAGGGTACCCCCGATATAAAGGCATGGTCCAGAGCCACCCCCGGTTATCCACGCCCACTTAACTCTATCTCGAATGCGAATGGTTTCCCGCCAGTAGATCGCACAACCAAAATGTATATTGGCGGCAAGCAAAAACGTCCCGACAGCAATTATAGTCGTCCCGTTCTCTCTCCTGATGGACATGAGATAGGACAGATAGGAGATGGGAATCGTAAAGATATTCGCGATGCCGTTGAAGCAGCGCACGCGGCTAAAGGTTGGGCGGACCGATCCCCATATAATCGCGCGCAGATTTTGTATTATATTGCTGAGAATCTTGCCATCCGAGGCGATGAGTTTTCGCGGCGACTTTGCTCTATGACCGGGTGCTCACCCGAAGACGCTCAACGCGAAATCGACCTGAGTATCGAGCGTCTGTTCATATATGCCGCGTGGGCGGACAAGTATGGAGGAACAGTCCAAGAGACTCCATTAAGCGGGTTGGTTGCTGCCTTTCATGATTACCTGGGTGTCATAGGCATAGCCTGTCCCGATGATTCTCCTCTGTTGGCGTTTATCTCGCTCCTCGCGCCAGCGATTGCTCGAGGGAATACTGTAACGATTATTCCGTCCGAAAAATACCCCCTGTGCGCGACCGACTTCTATCAAATCCTCGAAACCTCCGACTTGCCCCCTGGAGTCATAAATATCGTGACTGGTACTCGGGATCATCTTATCAAGATCCTGGTCGAACACGAAGATGTCGACGCTGTATGGTATTTTGGGAGCGCCGACGGTAGTTATTATGTGGAGCTTTTATCAGTCGCAAATTTAAAACGCACATGGGTCAACTATGGCGAATCCCGCGATTGGGCTGACGCTCAGCAGGGCACGGGCGAGGAATTCCTACGCGCATCAGTTCAAGTTAAAAACATATGGGTGCCAACGGGAACCTAGTCGCTGGTGCCGGTAGGGATAAGGGGGATAATAAGGTTGAGCCTCGCGCTGTAATTTCAGAGGAAGTCCATTGGCTCGGTATATTGACTGTTAAGCTGTGATAGGGCACGTTTAGGTCTGAAGCCATCTTGAAAAAACGTACTGCATTGGAGAGGTATACGCTCGGCCAGATAATCCGGCGCGTCCCATGTTCGATAAAAAAGAGTACATACAAGGCATTGCCAGGAACTGGCCCTAAATACCGCCTTTTTCGCTGCACGCTGAATAGAACGCTCCCAGAAAACTACTCGGTACAGTGTGGAGCATGCGCGTGCGGACAAAACCATTTGTCTGGGCAATATTTTGCCAGGTGGAATAAGTAATCGGATAGGGAACCCAGCGGTTGCCTTTGCTCGTGTTGTACTCCACCAGGATGAGGCGACCACTACTCTTGAGATAACGATGGATCAGGCGCAGTACGGGCGCTTTATCCTGAACAAAGTGCAGCGCGTTTGCCATAACAATCCCATCAAGCGGCGGCAGATCGATCTTCTGGGTGAAGTCCGCGACACGATAGTGGACAGTCAAGTCAAAGAAATGGGTTTGTAGAGCTTGCTGCTGGATTCGCAGCGACTCGGTATCGATATCTATCGAGTAAATTTCCGCCGACGGGGTTAGGAGATCGGCCAAAGCCACGGTAAACGTGCCTCGTCCAGAACCGAAATCAGCCCAGACACCATCAGGGGCGTGAATGCCATCTTGCAAGAGGCGGACATGATCGGCGTGGTTCATTGCTGCTTCCTACCAAGCTAGACACTTCTCTGCCAGAGCATAATCAATAGGGGCCAAGGCAGCACATAACTTTCAATAATAGTAGAGTACACTAATTGCAGGATGGTAGTGAAGAAAGGAACTTCGGCGATGATTGTACGGCTGTGGCACGGACGAGTGCCGGCGGATAAAGCACCCGCTTACCGAAAATTTCTCAATGAACGTGCTATTCCCGATTACCAATCTGTACCGGGCAACATCAGCGTTCATGTTTTAGAACGTCAAGAAGCCAACATCACCCACTTCATGACCATGACCTTCTGGGAAAGCATGGACGCCATCCGACGTTTTGCCGGTGATACCGTCGAGGCTGCCAAGTACTACCCGGAAGATAGGGACTTCCTCCTCGAATTCGAGCCAACTGTAGTCCACTATGAAGTGGTTGGCAGCACTACGTGAGCCGCCTCGCCTCGTTCAAGGCATGGTGAGCAATCAACAACCGGATGCGCAATAGCCTTTCATCACCCGGCTTATCACAAGCTATCTGGGCAAAAAAGGGCGTGCTGTGGGGGTCAAGTAAGCCATCCGTCCACATTTCCCCTCTTTTTCAAGCAAAGGAACAAGTGATCGATCCATATCTTCAAATTAGTACTTAAGGTTCAACTTTAAAGGAGTATTTTAGAGGGCACATTGGGTGTATTCTACGAATAGGTTCATCATCGTCCTGGCTGTTTGGACCAACGATTAGGGGTGCGGCAAGCCACGCCCAATGTAATACCCACCTTGAAAAACAGGCTAAAAACGGAAGTAGGGACGCAGTTAGAAAACAGTGAGTCATGAAACCGAAAAAGGGGGGGTAGCGGATCACTCACGACGGCGAAGTGATCAACTAATTTTTTTGAAAAGTTTGTTAGTGGGAACGAAACACGCCCTGCAATGCAATGGAAAGTGCATAACAAGGTATTTGTCAATAGAAAAGCTAAGGTAGCATGAAATATCACACTGGTTTTCTTTTATATGGCTCGACTAATTAGTCGAGCCATTTCTGTCGAACTCGAGAGTACGGATATATGGATTCATATCAACGTATTCTAGCTAACGATTTGTCGCTCGATATGGGCTTATTTAGTCGCAACTAACCTTGTACATCGGAAAGCATCCACTCATTCTGCCAGTTGATAACCAATCTATCGCCCTCAAATTGGATCGGGAGCCAGACATAACGTGACTCGCGTAGGTTCTTTCTGCTCCAACGGTCTGCCATGAAGATGAAAGCATCAGGTTTATCAGGTAATGGTAACACGAAAGTGCTCTGAGCAAGAAAGGTTTTCTCTGCATTGGGACCAACGCAAGGGTTCCCCAAAATCTCCCATGGTCCGAATAAGGTCGGCGCAGTAGCATATTGTGCTTCATTCGGCGCCCATCCCGTGCAGCCGGAGGTAATCAGGTAATACAAGCCGCCGCGTTTGAAGAGTGCTGGCGCTTCACGATGCTGGTGAACTAGGCTGCACGTACTCTCACCACTTGTAGCTAGATAATCATCCGATAGACGGGCCGTTCGCAGAGTTTGATTCCACTCTGAGGCAAAGATAATATAGGCGCTGCCATCATCAGCCTGATAGAGCGTCATATCGCGGCTGTCGCTATTAACTGGGCGAACGCTGCCGTAATATGCATATGGGCCTGCTGGTTTATCACTCACCGCAATTCCGACACGAGCGAATTGGTAACTGCGATAGTCCGCATGGAACCACATGACATATTGCGCGATTTTGGGGTTGTACAAGACCTTTGGGCGTTCAATTACTTGTAGGGCCGCAAACTCCCGGGCCTGAATTTGTGACGCCGCCAGAACAATCCCTTCATTTTTCCAATGGATCATATTTTGCGAGGAATAACACGAAATACCAACTGCTTTAGCCAATTGGAACTCAACTACCTCATCGCTGATTGTATCAGCGTCCTTGTTCTCACCAAACCAATAGTAAGTGCCTTGCTCAAAGAACACACTGCCGCCATGTGCCTGAATTGGTCTCCCATCTGTATCCAGCCAGATTTCACCGGGACGAAACATACCCCGTTCCTTTTTTGCGGAGAATAAGCACTTCGTAGGCCGACAGTGTTAAGTCGCCTGATTTCGGTATACCCGTCAGAATGTCCTGATAGCTGCCTTTAAGCGGAAGATGCAACGTTTCAGAGCTATGATTTAAGATGAAAAGGAGTTCGGAATCATTCTGTACACGGTTCGCCATTTCGATTCCTGCTGGTGCAGTTTCCAATGGTTCCAGGTGTGCCAATCCGAGCGTCAGGTTGACGATCTGCTGCACCAAAGCCGTATCACCCATTGTGCCAACATAAATCGCTTTGCCCTTACCAACCCGATTTAACGTTATTACAGGTTTTCCCGTGTAATAATCTTCACTGTAGCAAGCGATGGCCTCCGCCGTTTTGAGCGTTAATACCTCACATAAGGCTGTTGCTGTACCCTCTCCCCCGGCCCCAAAGCTCACTCTGCGCTGCTCCTTAATGCGCAGTACATCCATATCTTCGATCTCGATGCCGCATAGATCAGCAAACAGACCGGGGAGCGGCAGATCCACTACTGTATTGTGTTGATCCTTGAACCCGGAGCGCATCGTCAAAAGCAGGACGCCGCCGTTTTCGACATACTGGCGAAGCCGCTCAACTGTTGCCGGTTCAGTGATGTAGAGCGAGGGAACAATCACGAGTTTATAAGGTGTAATATCTGCGTCGGGAGCGATGATTGCAGTGGAAATTTGTTGGCCATGCAGCGCAGTATAATAATCCCGGAAGTGCTGCGGATAGCTAAAGGCGGGGCTGTTCGGCTGGGCCAGCAGTGCGAACCGCGAATCGTACGACAGCATAATTGCTGCCTCAGAGTGGACCTTGGCTCCCTCTACTGTGGCTGCCAATCTGCTGCAACTCCTGCCCCATTTGTTTAATTTCCTGATAGCGACGGCGCGGGATACCATCATGGTCCAAAATACCCTGCCAAAGCTGCTCCGTTCCGAAACGACCACTTCGCCAGCGGAAAAAGACTATCGCATCCGCCCCATGAGCAATCGCTTGGTAAGCCCACAATCTCAACTCCCCAGGCCGCGGGACTGATCCCATCACATGCCAGCCAGAACGCCCGCTTTGTGCTTCCATGACCCAAAAGTTGTGGTTTTTCAG
This sequence comes from uncultured Chloroflexia bacterium, assembly GCA_963753545.1. GTDB lineage: Bacteria > Chloroflexota > Anaerolineae > Aggregatilineales > Aggregatilineaceae > CAVWCQ01. The sequence continues at coordinate 332,264 of CAVWCQ010000002.1, read as the reverse complement.
GCCGTACATCGTGGCGTGTTCCAATGCCAGATCGGGGGGAGACATTTTGCCATCGCTGCGCCAAAATCCACGAGGATAGTTATCCCAGGTTACAAAATCGAGCGGCTTAGCGAGATCGAAGTAATTAAGTTTATCATAGCCAAAACCCATGAGGTTATGAGTTACGAAGTGGTTCGGGCACTGGGTCCGCAGGATGGCAAGCTGGTTATTTTGGAAACCGACATAGGTATCGGAAACAAAACGCGCGAAGTCTAATATGAGTCCAGGATTGGCGACCGTGCCGCTATCAAGCCCCAACGGAGTTCGTGAGGTCAACGCTGGCAGTGGGATTTGTGCCCAATCCGTATAAACATGGCTCCAAAAGATCGTGCCCCAGGCAGCATTCAAGGCATCTAACGAGCTATATTTGTTGGCAAGCCACGACTGAAATCCCGCCTGACACATTTCGCAGTAGCAGGCATCACCAAATTCATTATCGATCTGCCAACCGATCACGCGGGGATGGGTGCGATAATGTTCAGCCATCGCCTGGGTGATATTCCTGGCGTAGCGGCGGTAGATGGGGTTAGTCGGGCAGTAAGTGCGGCGGCTGCCGTACGTAGCGCGCACACCATCGGGCCAGACATTAAACAGATCGGGATGCTCAGACATCAGCCAGGGTGGAGGAGAAGCCGTTGGTGTTCCTAGTACAACGTCGATTCCCTGTTCCCCGAGGATATCAATCACGCGATCTAACCAGGCGAAATCGTAATATCCTGCGGCGGGTTCCATGCGGCTCCAGGCAAACTCAGCCAGCCGGACGACATTAAAGCCTGCTTCCTTCATCAACCGGGCGTCGATGTTCCACCGCTCGACGGGCCATTGTTCGGGATAATAGTCTGCACCGTAGCGAAATACCATCTCAGTCCTCTCCATCAGTTTCAGCAAGATCACTGCTCATAACTTTTTCGAGACTCACAAAACCAGTTGGGCGCACAATGGATAAATGGAGACTAAATAGGGAGTTCTCTGGCACAGTCCACTGGATTGAAGTTTCCAACGTTTCGCCGGGGGCTAAGGTCGGGATAGCAACGGCACCGGATTGCAGAACCGTTTGTTGATCACCTGCCAGGACCTGCCACTGCAGGCTGTACCCCTCAAGGGTGTAGGCGGGCATCTGTTCCCCAACAGGCCCCCGGCTGCGAATGGTGATCGAGGTTGTCACCTGCTGATCGGGTAAAATGTGATGTTCAATATGCTGGAAGAGGGCCGGGGCAAATTCCTCGCGCAGGACGTCGTAGGACCTGTTTGGCTCCCGGTTCATATTGACGACGCCCATCTTAAAGCCCGTTGGGGTGCGATAGTCCTGATAGGTCCAGAAAATCGCACCGCCGACATAGGGCCGTTCGCGCAGCACATCCATCTGTTCGCGGATCAGATTTTGGCGCTGCTGATCAATTGCTGCTGGATCGTTTAGTTCATCATCGGGGACAAAGTAATACTCTGCGCGGGAAAGACTCGCAGCATCTGGCCCCCAGAAACGATTCCAACGCGGTTCAAAACCGAACTCGGAAATAATCACCAGCTTATCGGGCCACGCCTCGTGGATCGCATCCAGTGCCGGGCCAAGACCCTGCTTGGGGCCAGCCCACGTTCCAAAGTATTGATTCATCATGACGAAGTCAGCATATTGAGCAGCATCACGTTCGGGCCAGGATCCGAGGCGATTGGAAGCAAAGCTCACATAGCGGGTGGGGTCGAGCGATTTGATATAGGCAATCATTTCCTGCACAAAGTGGTGTCCCTGAGTCGTTTCTGAACTCGATCTCATTCCCCAGGCTCCAGGCCCATATGCTGGGGTGATTAAAATCGTGCTCGATCATCTCCTGGAGCTGCTGCTTTTCGAGGTCGCGCATGCTTGCCGAGGACATCTGGGCGGCGGTAAGCTGCCAGGCAGGAACTTCGGAAATCAACAGAATGCCATGATGGTCGCAATAGTCCAGGATAAAATCATGCTGTGGATAATGAACTGGGCGCGAAAAAACCATGTTCAGGCGTTTGAGATCATCGTAGTCGCTCGCCATAATCGAAACATTTTCAGCTAAACCATATTCGGGCGAGTCCGCGTGGCGAGATAGACCAACCAAGCGCACCCATTCGCCATTGAGGTAAAAGCGCGCATTCTTGATCTCAATCTTACGGATGCCAAAGGTTGTTTCGGTTCGATGCAGGAGATTCCCCTGTTGATCGCGCAGTTCAGCAACGAGCACATAAAGATTGGGGTGATCAAAATGCCAGAGCTTTGGATGCGGTAAGGTGGTTGCCAGGTCAATCTCGCTGGTTTCCCGGGAAGAAACCTGTACTGCTTTGGTGAGTGTGGGATCGGCCCAGACCAGATCGCCAGAGGCTTCATCGAGGATACTTACGGTGAGAGACACATCCGCTGCCGTGCTGAGCGAGTTCACGATTTTGGCGCGCACTTGAATGTCGGCGCTGTCGACCAGATCGGGTTCGGCGGTAATAAACTGCTGGTCGATAAAGATGGCGTTGGCAGCCAACAGCCGCACATCGCGCACAATACCGCCATAATTCCACCAGTCATATACCCAGTCACCCCGTATAGCAGCGGGGATACGATCAGGAGAGCGGCGGTTATCGACCTGGACCGCCAGCACATTTTCCGCGTTCGTCTGAAGGGTTACATCGAAGGAAAAGGGGGTGTAGCCGCCAGCATGTTCACCCAGATCAAGCCCATTCAGCCAAACATGTGCCTTGTAGAAAACGGCATCAAACTCAAGCCGGAAATGCGCCTCGCTCAGACCCGCATCAACGGGAAAGGTGAGTCGATACCAGGCCAGACCGTCATAATCCGCGTAGGCAGGCATCACATTCCAGGTGTGGGGAACGGTCACCGAGAGCCAGCCGGAGTCATCAAAACGGCTGCTGTTCCAGCCCTCTTGTTCGCCGACGCCTTCTGGATCCACCTGAAACTGCCAAAGCCCCTCCAGGTCGAGGGTTTGCGGTTTAATACCCGTAACTTGAGAGAGAGCAGTTTCCTGTTTTAGCTGGGTACTCCTGGCAAAAAGTGAGCCGGATATCATCACCAGACAGAGCACCAATAGTCCTAAACGCTGCACGACATCCATTTGTTGACCTTTCGAAAACAAAGTCTTTCCTACCGCTGCAAAGAAGAACCTTTCCAGGGCTGTTTTTATTTATTTTGTTCATTACAGAAGGCGTGTTAGCCTTTCAGCGCTCCCGAAGTAATGCCTTCCACAAAACGCCTCTGGAAAACCAGGAAGATGATGAGCAGCGGAATAATGCTGATCACAGCGACGCCCATGCGCTCACGATAGAGAGAAAAGCCGAGAGGTCCTGTCATTTGCATCATCATCAGTGGCAAGGTATGCAGTTTAGGCGATTTGAGATAGATCACGGGATACATATAGCTGTTCCAGGACGCCATGAAAAAGATCAGGCCCAGGCTGGTCAGCCCTGGCGTGATGATCGGCATAATGAGTCGCCAGAAAAGCCCAAATTCGGTGCACCCATCAATCCGCCCCGCGTCGAGCAGTTCTTTGGAAATAGTGGAGATGTACTGGCGCATGAAAAAAATGCCAAAAGCATTGGCAACACCAGGAACGATCAGAGGCCAATAGGTGTTCACCCAATCCAATTTCAACATCATGGCATAGGTGGGAACCATCGTCACGGCGGAAGGAACGATCATCGTCGCCAGCAGGAACGTAAACAGAATTCTGCGTCCCGGAAAACGGTACATCGCAAAGCCATAACCACCAAGCGCACAGAAAAATAAGGAAAAGATCGTATAGAGGCCTGAGATAGTAATTGTGTTCTTCAGTACATTCAGCACACCACCCGTCTGCTGGTAGTGATAAATATATTCGTAGCCTTCCAGGTTCATGTGCCGCGAAACCAGGATCGGCGGTCGGGTGAAAATTTCGGTTTGAGGTTTAAACGACGTGCTGACCATCCAGATGAAGGGCAGCATCATAAACAGCGACACCGAAATCAGGACAAGGTGCATGAGCATGATGCTGCCGCGCTCAAATAACCTGTGGCGCTGCGCATGCGTTTGAACCGCGGATTTCGTAAGGGATGCCATTTTAGTCTTCCTCTCGGCCCACATAACGGAGCTGAATCAAGGTCAAGATGAAGATAAGCGCGAAATAGAGATAGCCAGCGGCGGCAGCGCGCCCTAACCGAAATCGCCCAAATGCTTCACCGTAGATATAGACCAGCGGCGTCAATGTGGAGCGTAGGGGGCCAGCCCCTCGGGTAGCGGCAAAGAGAGAGACAGTTTCGTTAAACAGGCCAAAACTGCCGATGGTGGACAAGATGACTGAGAAGGCGATCACCGGGCGCAGCAGGGGGATAGTGATACGGAAGAAAACCTGAACCGCATTCGCCCCATCGATACGGGCCGCTTCGTTCAAATCGTGCGGGATGGTTTGCAGTCCCGCCAGCATGATCACCATGTTGTAACCCAACCAGCCCCAAATGATCAGCAAACTGAGGGTTGTTCGGGCCAGCCACTTTGTTTCCAGCCAGGGCTGAGCAGATAATCCGACCCGCTCTAAAAATACATTTAATAGGCCGCCGTCCTGCTGAAACAGCAGTTGAAAGGTAATTCCGGCGGCAATCATGGACGTGATATACGGCATAAAGAGAATGGTGCGATAGATTTTATAGCCTCTGACGCGCTTGGAGTTAAGGAGGACGGCCAGGACAATCGCTAGAAGCGTCATAATCGGAACGTACATAAAAAACAGGATGATGCCGTTGCGCAGTGATTGTTGAAAGGCTTTGCCGCCTGGGCCAACCAAAAAATCATAGTTCTTGAGGCCAACGTAGGTCATCGGACCGACGCCATTCCAGGAATGCACACTCAGAAAGATCGAGTAGCCGATAGGAAAGGCCTGGAAAATGAAGAACAGAATGAAGAACGGCGAAATAAAGGCATAGGCCCATCGATTTTGAGCGATTTCGTGCAGAAGCTTTTTGGGCCTGGAACGACCGTGTAAGACCATAGTTTGAGAGTCTTGTGTCATGGATGACCTCTTCTTTAAATCTTTAAAAAGGGGAGGAAAAACAGTTTTTCCTCCCCTGGTAGACATGGGCGAACCCTATTCGAGACCGTAGCGAATTTCGTCCGCAGCTTCTTGCAGAGCCTCCTCAGCCGACATCCCCGCCGCATACTGCTGGATAGCAAATGACACAATGCCGTTCATTTCGCCATAGTGCGGTCCATAAATGGTCGCGCTGGGAATTCCGGCAACGACTTCAGCGTAGACCTGGCGGGTGGCTTGTCCATCGAAGAAGGGATCGCCTTCATTGAAGATAGGATCGTCGTAGGTGGTTTCCAGGGCGGGAATAAAGCCGCTCTTGGCGAACATCTTCAGTTCGCTTTCGCGCTGGCCCAGAGTGAATTCAACAAAGGCCCAGGCGGCGTCAGGATTATCGGTCTTGGCATTGATCACGAAGGTTGAGCCGCCATCGTTAGCAGCGCGCGCGCCGCCGAGCGGTCCAGCGGGCATCCGGGTGACACCCCAGAGACCTTCTGTGCCGGGCGCGATCCAGGACTTCAGGAAAACGTCCATCCAAGAGGCTTCAATCAGGGTCGCAACGGGTTCATCAAGCGAGGCAAATTCGTTGTACCAGGCATCTGTCCATTCCAGGTTGTCAGAGGCCAGATCTTCTTTCCAGAACTGCCCCAACATTTCCAGGGTCGCGATGTTTGCTTCGCTGTCAACCGTAATGTCGCCTGTTTCGGCATCGTAGTAACCAAGGCCTTGTTCCCACAAAGCCATTTCGTAGAGACGCCCATAGTTGTTGGCTTTGTTGTGGGCAAAACAGTACAGGCCCGTCTTTTCTTTGATCGTGCGGCAGACCTCGAGATAACCATCCCAGGTGGCAACCAGTTCACCAACCAACTCGGGATCGGAGGGCAGACCCGCTTTTTCAAAGACATCGCGGCGGTAGTACATCACCACGGGACCCGAGTCCCAGGGCATGGCGTAGATTTTGCCGTCACTCGTGGCGTCGGGCCAACGGTAGTCATTTATCACATCAATATAGGGCTGAACTTTGTCGGTCAGGTCCATCAGGCCACCCAGAGCGACGATTTCAGCGAGATGGCTGCTCTCGATCAGAACGACATCGGAATCTTTTCACCTGCGGTCAACGCCAGCGGGAAATTCACATAAACATCAGCCGGGTTAACTTCCTGAATTTCCACTTCGACATTTGGGTATGCTGCCTTAAAATCATCGATCACGCCGCTGGCAACCATCGTATCCGTCATAGCGGACTTCCAGCCCCAGACGACAATTTTACCAGATGGCCCATCCTGGGCGGTGACGTGGGAAAACGAGATTGTGGGCACGACAATAGCCACAATCAGCAAGACAGTCAAAACAAGCAGTTTTTTGGACATTGTTTCTTCTTCCTTATAATGGTAGATGGACGCGTGGTAGGTTGGATCGGCGGGCAGTCTCCCTGGCAGGATAGATGTTCACGATACGACCTGCCGCGCCATTTTCACTCCTTCGGTCTGATCCCGCAGCATTCTCCTTTCTCAACAACTCACAGCAGAGCCACATGAGGCACGCTGAACAAATTCCGCTTTAAGTAAGACTTCTTTTTTCTCAGCATCTGGATTCTCGATGGTTTCAATGAGAAGACGTGTGGCAACTTCGCCCACTTTCCACATTGGCTGACGGATCGTACTCAGCGGGGGATTACTATATGCCGCCGCAGGGATATCGTCGTAGCCAACGACTGCAACATCATCTGGAACGCGTAAACCTGCTTCGTGCAGGGCACGAATGGCTCCAATCGCCATGCTGTCATTTTGAGCAAAGAGAGCTGTAAACAACAAGTTCCGCTCTAATAAGTGCTGGATCGCATTATATCCACCCTCATAGGACCAATCGCTGTGTTCGATCAAGTCTGGATCAACAGGGACACCAACCTGTTCCAGCGCCAGCCGATAGCCATATGTTCTATCATCGACCGATTTCCAGCCTGATGGGCCGGCAATCATCGCGATTCGCGAATGACCCGCGCTGACAAGACAATTGACGGCCTGGAAACCGCCATCGACGTTATCGACGTCAACTACTGTCAGGCTTTGACCCGGCACGTAATAAGCCGTGGTGACCAGTGCCATGCCTTGTTCCAACAGGGCGAAAATATGACGGTTATCCTGCTCGGTACTGGGACGGGCAAAGAGGATGCCGTCGACGTTGCGCTCGGTGAGCAGCTTAAAATATTCCGGCTCATCAGCGGGGTTACGCTCCGTGCTGCACAGCATGAAAAAGTAGCCGTGTTTGCGGGCTTCGGCTTCAGCTCCAACAATCACCTGAGTAAAAAAATAGTCGCTGAAGTCAGCGGTAATCAGGCCCAGCGTATAGGTTCGCTTAGAGATAAGGCTTCGGGCGATAGCACTGGGACGATAACCAAGTTCTTCGATAACCTGCTGAATCCGCAGCCGTGTTTCAGCAGCAACGTCGGGCCGCCCATTGAGTACGCGCGACACAGTCTGGTAGGATACACTAGCGCGGGTTGCCACATCTCGAATGGTAATTTTGTCCGACATCAACACTATCCTTAAATATTCTTTTTCAAAAGAACGGGCCGTGACCGTTCCCGGGAACGGTCACGGAACTATTCACATCATATGATGGTTCATTGGGTTTGTCAACAAAGTCCTGGATATTGATGAGAGTACAATTGCAGGGGGTCAAAAATTAGATCCGAGAGGAATTATGCGGGGCCGTACAGTACAAAAATCAATCTCGAGGAAAATATCGCAGGGTGCTGCCATTTCCTCTAAACGAATACAACATTTGTATATAATATCTAAGAAACAAAAAGCCCGTCCGGTGAGACGGGCCTTTCATATTGAGTACATTATGTACTCGGACGGGAGCGACGGGGCTCGATCGATTACGTGTATACACCCAATCATCTTCGTTCCTCGCCACATTGTCAGTCAGTACTTTTCCAACAGAAAAGCCAAGACAGCATAGCAAATAGCGTACTATTTTTTCAGATGGTTCGGCTTATACTAGCCGAGCCATCTTTTTTGATCCAAGAATAGGGATACAAAAGAATTCGAATAATCAATCGTATTCCACTTAGAGTCCAACTAACTTCATTGGCGTGCTGAAGTTTGTCGCGTAGATGTCATTTGACATGTTTGCAAGCATCTACTCTCTCAAGCTAGAAATATCCTTCATTCCCATGCACTGTACCAACTGGTTGACAATGCTCAAAATGTGTGCTTAAATCGGTTTAGTAAATCGGTTTAATAGTTTCTTGGAGGTATCTCGCTCGCCCCAATGCCGCCTATTTCTCGCTAATTTGTCTTTCAAACTTGTTTTTTCTTAAATCACAGGAGCTGATCTAATGAAACGTCTCTTTGCTTTTATCAGTTTGCTTGTTGCCATCACGATGCTCCCTCTGGGCTTCCATGCTCCGACCGCCCGCGCTCAAGACCCCATCAAACTCATCTTCTGGAACTACTGGGATGGCAAAAATGGTGAAGTGATCCAGTCGTTGATTGACCAGTACAACGAAGAGCACCCCGAAGTCGAAATCGAAAATGTGTTTATTGGCTGGGGCGAGCTACTGCCTAAACTACAACTCGGTGTTTCGGGTGGTGATGCACCTGACTTTGCTGCTGCCGACATGGCCTGGATGCCGTATCTAGCGAACTCTGGCGCGGTGCTCCCGCTCAACGATCTGATTACGGCGTCGGGCTTGGAGGTCGCGGACTTCTATCCCGCGCTGATGGATGTTAATACCTACGGCGATCAGATTTTTGGCCTACCTGTCAGCACGAACAACCTGGAACTCTTCATCAACAATGATCTGTTCAAAGCGGCTGGCCTCGATCCCGCTGCTCCTCCGACTACCTGGGACGAACTGAAGGAAGCGGCAACCACTTGCGCTGACGCGGAAAAAGGCATTGTCGGTATGGAACTGTATACGCAGCCCGGCGAGGGCCTGACGTGGCAGTTCCAGGTTTATCTGTGGCAGGCGGGTGGCGATTTCCTGAATGAAGATAACACCGCAGCGGCCTTTAACTCTGATGGCGGCAAGAAAGCCCTGCAATACTGGCTTGACCTGATTGACTCCGGCGCTTACACCCTGGGGGACTGGGGCCTGTTTGGGCAGGGACAGGCTTGCATGGTGATGGACGGCTCGTGGATGGTCGGCGGCTTCGCGGAAAGCGCCCCCTTCGAGTGGACTGTCGCCAAGATGCCCTATCCGGCTGACGGCGAACCCGCGACCAACATGGGCGGCGAGCACATCTTCATCATGGCGAAAGATGAAGCCAAGCAGCAGGCTGCGTGGGACTTCATTAACTGGTTTACCAGCCCTGAAGTTCAGATCCAGTGGGACGAGCAGACAAGCTTCATGCCCATCCGTGACGCGGTTGCCACCAACGGCGAATATCAGACCTGGCTGACCGACACCGAACCACGCCTGATCCCATTCGTTGAAATGCAGAAGTATGCCCACAATCGTCCTCCAGTCGAAACCTACGCGGAACTGTCTGACGCTTTCTCACAGACGATGGAACGTGCTCTGTACGGCGAACTAAGCGTGGATGACGCCATGCTGGAGGCCGAGACAGCCGTTAACGATATTCTGAACCGCTAACCCTGCACTTCTACTCATTTCTGGGATGCAGGCCGAACTGCATCCCAGAATCCTACTGAGGAATTATGATTAATTCAATTAGATCAAGCTGGCACCGGGCTAACTGGCGCGGCGATATCTCTACGGCTATGCTTGCTCTTGCGCCCGCCGTCATCTTATTTGCCATCTTTAACATTTATCCGCTACTGTATTCGGGGTATCTCAGCACCTTAAGGTGGAACGGCTTCAGCCCAGATCGAGAATTTGTTGGCATCGATAATTACAAAGAAATTTTTCAGTCAGAAACCTTTACAAATTCGCTTAAAGTAACCGTTTTTTACACGATTGGCGTCACTCTGCTTGGCGTGGCGCTGAGTTTAGTGCTGGCGGTCCTGCTTGATTCAGGTGTCCGGGGGCAAAGCATTTACCGAGTCATTTACTTCCTGCCTGTTGTGACCTCCACCGTTGCGGCTGCTGTCGTCTGGCGCTACCTGATGACACCGGGAACAGGCTACGCCGATGTGTTCCTGCGCGAGATTGGTCTCAAACCACCTATTCCCTCCTGGCTGCGTAATCCTGACTGGGCGATGCGTATTGTCATTTTGGTTGGTGTCTGGAAACGGTTGGGATTTAACATCGTCATTTATCTGGCAGGGCTGCAAAACATTCCCAGAGAAATTTACGAGGCGTCGAAGGTGGACGGCGCAGGTGTTTTAACCCGCTTCCGTCATATCACGGTGCCGCTGATTGCCCCGATCACGCTGCTGTTGGTAATCATGTCCGTGATCGATTCCTTCATGATGTTCGACGTCGCCTATGTCATGACCGAAGGCGGTCCTATTGGACGGACAGAGGTGGTTGGCCTCGTTCTGTACCGTCAAGCATTCCGTTATTTCAACTTGGGAACAGCATCGGCACTGGGATGGGTCATTTTCCTGATTGTTTTCGTCGCAACGCTTATCCAGTGGCGGTTCTTTGGATTACGGGAACGATAGCATGAACGCTGCGGCACACTTACGAAACTTTACGGGTAGAGCGCTGATCCATCTAATTCTGATCGCCGGCGCCGTGGTGATGCTGGTTCCCTTTTTATGGATGGTTACGCTATCTCTGAAGCCAGTCGAGTTAATCCATACGAGGCCCTATTTAATTCCGAATACGTTTGAGTGGCGCAACTATACCAAAGCGTGGGAAGCCGCCTCATTTGGTCGCTACTACCTGAATACTGCTATCATGACGGCGGGGATTGTGATCGGGCAAGTTCTCTTTTCGTCGCTGGCGGCCTATGCTTTCGCGCGCCTGAAATTTCCAGGCAAAGAGGCGCTGTTCCTGATCTTCCTCGGAACGATGATGGTTCCCTTCCATGTCATTCTGATCCCATCTTATCTTATTATCCAGCACCTGGATTGGATGGACAGTTATAAGGCTTTAATCATTCCCCGAATGGTGAGCGCGTTCGGTATCTTTTTGCTGAGGCAGTATTATCAAGGCATTCCAACCGAACTAGACGATGCAGCGATGATTGACGGTTCAAGTCGCCTGGGCATCTGGTGGCGGATTATCCTCCCCCTGTCGGGACCAGGAATTGCGACGCTTGCCATCTTCGCCTTCATGTTTGCCTGGAATGATTTTTTGTGGCCGCTGGTTGTGACCAACGATCCCGATATGCGGACCGTGCAGTTGGGATTAGCTATGTTCCGGGGACGCTACAGCACACAGTGGACACTGCTCATGGCAGGGACCGTGACCGCGACACTCCCCACGCTAATTGTGTTCTTATTCGGTCAGCGCTGGTTTATTGAAAGTATTGCCCAATCGGGGGTAAAGGGTTAACTACATGGCGGCTAAAAATAGAGCGGCTGCGCCGGAATGGGCGCGCAAAGCCATTTTTTACCAGATTTTTCCTGAGCGGTTTTGTAACGGCGATCCAACCAATGATCCCGTTGGAACGGTCCCCTGGAACAGTGGTCCTACTCGTGAAAATTTTATGGGAGGCGATATCGCCGGGATACGCTCGAAATTAGAGTATTTGCAGCAGTTAGGGATTACGGCGCTGTACCTCACTCCCTTTTTTAAAGCACAATCAAACCATCGTTACGATACCTCTGACTATCTTCAGATTGATCCCGCAGTAGGAACGCTTGAAGACTTTCGCGGATTGATCGCTGATCTGAAACAGCGCCATATCCGCCTGGTTCTCGATGCTGTATTTAATCACTGTGGTGACAGTTTTTGGGCCTTCCAGGATGTCTGCCAGAACGGTGAAGCATCGGCCTATAAGGATTGGTTTTTTATTGATTCCTATCCGGTTACAATGAATCCGCCGTCTTACCAGACCTGCGGCGGTGCGCCGTTCCTACCCAAGCTGAACACGGAAAACCCGGCGACGCGTGACTATTTGCTGCATGTCGCGCGCTACTGGCTGGAACAAGGAATTGACGGCTGGCGGCTGGATGTACCCTGGAAAGTACCGCTGCATTTCTGGCGCGACTTCCAGAAAGTGGTGGCGGGAACAAACCCCGAAGCCTATATCCTGGCGGAACTGTGGCGCGGTACAGAACCCTGGCTGTATGGGGATACGGTTGATGGCGTGATGAACTATCGCCTGCGCAACACGATTTTAGACTTCTGCGCATTCGATCATATGGACGCGGAGGACTTCGATTACGAAATTGCGGAACTGCGGCGCGAACATGGGCCAACGGCTCATTATCACCATACGCTGCTGGGGAGCCACGATACGGCCCGCATCCTGACAGTATGCCGGGGCGACATTGGGCGTGTGACCAACGCCGTTGTGTTCCAGATGACTTATCTGGGCATTCCATGCATTTACTATGGCGACGAGATCGGCATGATGGGGGAGAATGATCCCGGCTGCCGGGCGGGGATGATCTGGGAGAAAGAACGCTGGAACAAGGACATACACTCCCTCTATCAAAAACTGATCCATCTGCGACGCACGAATCCCGCGCTGATGGATGGCGATTTTGAATCTCTGCGCACCTTTAATGGGCTATACGCTTATCACCGATTTACGGAGCAGGACTCGGTGATTGTTGTGCTCAATCCGCGCCACGAACTACAAAAGGTTCAAATCCCGCTGTCGCAGGCGGGAGGGCGGGCCACAATTTGGAGTGATGTTCTCAGCAAGCAAAAATTCCTATCAGAAGCAGGACAACTTATAATTGAACAAATGCCTGAACGTTCTGCGCTCATTCTTGTGCCAACGGATATGAAGGATGGCTAAGGTCACGATTAAAGAGATCGCGGAAAAAGCGGGGGTCTCCAAAACTGCCGTCTCATTTGCCTTCAATTATCCCGAACGTCTTTCCGAAGAGACCCTTCAGCATATTTTGGGGGTTGCTGATGAGCTAGGGTACAGTCCAGATCCCGTTGCCAGCAACCTCAAAACTCGTCGCACGGGCTGTATTGGCATCCTGATTCCACAGCCTATTCCGCCGATGGCGCGCAACCCTCACACGCTTGCTTTTCTAGAGGGCGTTGGGGAAACCTGCCATGAGGCGGATATGTCTGTCATGCTCATTCCGCCGCTTAAAGGAAACCTGCGCCGGGCTATTGTGCGGGCGGCGGTGGACGGGTTTCTGACGATGGGACTGGAAACCTTTCGAGGTACGATGGTTGTCTTGCAGCAACGCGGAGTCCCCTTCGTCATGATAGATAGTGACCCAACAGATGGCATCCCCTGTGTGAACATCGATGACGAGACTGGCGCTTATCTCGCCATGTCCTATGCCCTTCAGCAAGGGCACCGCCGTATCACCATACTGGGCATCCGATCCGGCTATCACGGTAATTTCCGTGAATACGCGGGAACGCTGCAAAGACGCATGACGGGTTATTTGCGAGCATTAGAGGAATACGGACTTACGGTCGATAATCACCATGTTCATCTGGTGGAATGCGATTGTGAGGCCGAAGGTGGGCGAGAAGCTTTTCATGCCCTCTGGCATAGCCGGTGGAAACCAACTGCACTTGTCGCAATGGCCGATATCATCGCTATTGGCGCGCTAAAGGCTGCTTACGAGTTAGGTATTGGTGTGCCCCAACAGGTCTCGATCATTGGCTTCGACGATATTGCATCCAGTGCCGTTACCTATCCGCCACTCACTACTGTTCACCAGCCTACCTTTGAGAAAGGGCGGTTGGCTACCCAGCTGCTTATTGACCTGATCGATCACCATCCTCTTGAGTCAGAGCATATTGTTCTGCCTGTCAGCCTGATCGAACGCGAGTTGTTTCGGCAGATTATGACTACTCGCTAGGCTACGGTACTGCGAATCGAAATGATGGACGAATAGAAAAGGGATTTGCCGGGACAAACCAGACAAAGAAGGCGAGCGGGACGGGGTTAAAAAGCGCGGAGAGGGGCCAGGAAGCTAGCACTGTACTGGCTATCCCATTTTCACCCCCATGCTCACCTTTGGGTTCACTACTTTTACAGAAACTGACCTGTTCAACAGATGCTATCCAAAGCACGATACGCAGAACAAAAAACTGCGCCAAACCGACGCAGTTTCCTGATCTGATGATGTTGTGGGGGCCAAAAAGTCAATCCGCGTTGAAATCAGGTAGAATTTCTCGCAGTATCAAGGCTGTAACGAGCAGCGTTTCCCCCTCAAAGGTCAGTCAACCATTGATCAGCAACCCTATAGACGAAAAGATAAAGCAGCTGATTCGCCCTGCATCCAGCTAAGCCGGAGGCCCGGCTGGGATTACACCGAGTTGCTGCATCAGGCTCATGTTATCCATCTGGCCCCAATGTTCCACACACTTGCCCCCAGCAATGCGGAGGATGTCGATCACGCCAAAGGATACACTGTTGCCAGTTGGCGGAACGCCCATAAACTCGCCCGTATGGGTGCCGGTCCAGGTCTGACGGATGACCACCTTGTCACCTTCGGCAATAATATCCTCTATCGTGGCTTGGAAGTCTGGGAAGGCACTGCGTAACATGGCAGTCAACTGCTTGACGCCTTCTCGACCAGACGGTATTCCAGGGGGTAGTACTTCGCGTTCAACGAAGTCAGGTGCCAGAAACTCGTCGAAGCGATCAATGTTTCCCCGGTTGAAGGTTTCCTCCACCATGTGACGGACTAACGCTTTGTTCTGTTCAGTTGACATGAGGTGGCTCCTTTGTGTAATGTGTAAGGTTGACGATCTGCGTTGAAACGCTGTCTAAGCTGCACGGCAAAGGGCCCGGCGAAAACCATTGAACAGGCGGTTGATCGAGCTTGCGCTCGAAATCGCCGCGCTCCGTTGTCTGCTTTGCCCGGCAGTCTTTCTGCTCGTTGGCTTCTGCCGATATGGTCATTCGCCTTGTATGGGATGCGATTCAAAGCGAGTCGCATCCCGTATTTACAGGGCATTGGATGGGTGAACGCATCAAGTCAACTGCCTAATGACCGTTGCCCTGAATGGCGCGGCTAACAGTTCCCCCAGAGGTGCATAGGCACCGTTGGCCATAGCGAGTTGCATCGCCGTCGCTCGCACCTCGGCTGACGCCCAATCGGCAATCTCAACCAGGATATCGGGGTTGTCAAGCACCTCATAGCGCGTGCTGCCCAGGAAACCTGGCGCGTCCGGCCCAAGCGCCGCCGCAACGCTTTCGAGCAGATTCTTAAGCTCAGCCCGCTTACCCGGTTTGGCCTGTAATTCGACGATTACTTTGATTGCCATTTCATTCTCTCCTTTATAAGGGGTTCCTGGGCCGATTCGCCCTGCACCCGCCTATGCCGGAGGCCCCGCCGGGATTACGCCGAGCTGCTGCATCAGAGCGAGTTGGTCGGCCACTCCCCAGTGCTCGCGTGCCAGCCCGTCATCGCCAAAACGAGTGATGTCGATGAGATCCACGGCGGCCGATTTGCCGGTCGCCGGTATTCCCATGAACTCACCCTTATGCGTCCCGGTCACCCGCACACGCGCAACGGCCTTGTCGCCGCTCGCAATCACGTCTTCGACGTCCATCCGAAAGTCCGGAAACGCTGCGACCAACAGCTGGAAGTACTGGACCACGCCGGCCTTCGTCGGCGGGATTCCTGGAATTTCGTTGTGCTCGACGAAGTCATCGGCAAGCTGTCGGCCGAAACCGTCGATGTCACCAGCGTTGATAAAGTCGTAGAGGCGTTGTATTGAATTCGTGTGATCCATGATGTTCTCCTTAGTGCGCTATATATAGCGGCCGCCTGCGCGTAGTCAAGGGCGGCCGCTAGGTCTAAATCCACCTATCGGCTGGGCTATGCGGACATCTGGATGCCGAGTGCCTGCAACAGATCGGGCGACGACACCGGGTCATCTTCCACGATCTGGCCGTTGACCAGACGGTAGTACGTCAGACCGCGAGACGAAATCCGCTTCCCCGTGGGTGTCTCGCCCATCAGCGAACCGGTGTGGGTTGCCGTCCATCTTCCATCGAGCCACCACCGAATCCCCTTCGGCCACCAGATCATCGATTTCAAACCGAACGTCGGAGAGAGCAGTGCTCATACCGGTGAGCATCGCCTTGAAGCCAGCCAGGTCGGCACCTGTCATGCGGTTCACGTAGTTGGGTGCCAACACTTCGTCGGCCACGCCAATATTGCGACCGGATAATGCTTCCATCATAAATCGGCGGACGACTGCTTTGTTCTGTTCTGTTGACATGGTTATTCTCCTTTTCTGTGTGGGCTGCGATCCATATCAAATCACACGAACAGATGGTGTTTTCTGTTCGCTGTGCTATATTTTGTACTTTAACGAGACCCCATTAATTCATCATTATTTGGGACGATATTGTCTGAATTGATTTTTTCTTTACTGGGTCGATTGCAGATCGAGCATCGCCAGTTGGGAGCCATCACCCTCACCAACCGTAAGGCGATCGGACTGCTGGCCTATCTCCTGATCGAGTCGGATCACGCGCACAGCCGTGAATTTTTGCTGGGCTTGCTGTGGCCCGACTTGCCGACTGCTGCCGCGCAAAACAATCTCCGCGTCACCTGGGCGCATCTTCAGAAAGCGCTGGGAACGAGCGCTTCCGACGCGCAACCACCCCTGATCGGCGATCGGCTCGCCTTGCGCTTCAATCCGCTCAGTGATCATGAACTGGATGTTGCGCGCTTTCGCACATTGATCGAGGCCTGCCGCCTCCATCCGCACGCCGACCAACACGATTGCGCCGAATGCGCCGCACGGCTGACACAGGCGCTCGAATTGGTGCGCGGCGATTTTTTGGAAGAATTCTCGCTCGGCGATTGCGAGCAGTTCGACGATTGGCTCCTCATTCAGCGCGAACATTTCCGCCTGCAGGTGACGTCGGCGCTGGAACAGCTTGCCGCGTTTCACGAACGCGCCGGCCAACTGGCTGAAGCCGAACGCGCCATCCGCCGTCTGCTCGAATACGACCCGCTGAGCGAATCCGCCTATCGTCAATTGATGCGCGTGCTTGCGCGGGCGGATCAGCGCAGCGCCGCACTGGATGCCTACGAAACATGCCGCCGCGTGCTGGCAACCGAACTTGGCCTGGCGCCGGCCGTTGAAACCGTGACGCTTGCCGAACAGATCCGCGCCCTCGCGCCGTTCGAGTCGCATTCGACGCAAACCGTTCTGCCGCCCGTTCTGACGCGCTTTTTTGGGCGCCAGCAAGAATCCGCGCGCCTGGTCGATCTTCTGTCGCGCCGAACGGTCAGGCTGGTGACATTGGCAGGACCGGGCGGTGTCGGCAAGACTCGCCTGGCGATCGAGGTTGCCCACCGCATGGCAGGCGTTTTCGCCCATGACATCTGCTTTGTTGAATTGGCAGGCGTTGCTGATGAAAGGTCCGTGGACGACGCGGTCGCAGCGGCGTTGCGTTTGCCGACCAACACCGGTCGCTCGTCCACCGGCGCGATTTTGGATTACCTGCGCGACAAGACCATGCTCCTGGTGCTGGATAATTGCGAACACCTGGTGAAAGCGTGCGCGCGCCTCGTCCAAACGCTCTGCCGTGACGCCGCGGGGCTGACTGTGCTTGCGACGAGCCGCATCCCGCTTCACCTTGCACGAGGAGCACGTGGTACGGCTGGAACCATTTGCCACCCCCGCAATCAATGACGCGGAACGACTCACGGTTGCGGACTCGCTGAGCTTTGACTCGGTTCAGCTGTTCACAGACCGCGCCGCGCAATCGCTGCTGCATTTCACGCTCACCGACGCGAATGTTCTGGCGGTCGTTCGTATCTGCCAACAGCTCGACGGTATCCCATTGGCGATCGAAATCGCCGCCGCGCAAGTCCGCGCGCTGCCCATCGAAGCGATCGCCGAACGGCTGGGCCAACGCTTCGACTGGCTGAATAGGCAGGTGGGCGAAACCATGCCGCGCCAGCGCACATTGCACACGCTGATCGATTGGTCCTACGGACTCTTGAGCGCCCAGGAGCGCTCAGTATTGCGCCGATTAGCGGTCTTTGCCGGTGGGTGGACCTTGGAAGCCGCCGAGGCAGTCAGCGCACCCGGTGAGCCGTGCGCCGAGATCCTCGCCGAACTGGTCGACCACTCGCTGGTGGTCTTTGGGGCTGATGCCGAGCGCCGGCGCTACAGCATGCACGAGACCATCCGCCAGTTTGCGCAGGAGCAGTTGCGCGGCAGCGATCAGGAGGCGGATGCGCTGGAACGTCATGCCCGCTACTATGCACAACTCGTCTCCCGAGCGGCAGAGAACCGGACCGGGCAGACGCTTGCCCGAACGGCTGCGTACCATCCAGGACGACCACGATAACGTGCGACGTGCGTTCGAATGGTTGCTTGCTCATGATCGCGAGCAGGCGCTTGCCTTGGTCGCGCAGTTGGGCACGGACCTGAATTTCTGGGAACTGGGCGGCTTTTTCCAGGAAGGGCGCCGCTGGCTGCAGCGTGCATTGGAGGATGCACCAGGGATCAGTTTCGCTCCAGCGGGGACACGCCTTGCTGGCTGCGGCTGATCTGTCCTCGGCGATCACCGATTTCGACTATGGGTTGCAGTGTGCTCGAGCAAGCGCAGCAGTCTGTTTCAGCAGCTCGGCGATCAGCGGGGGGAGATCGACGCCCGGTTGAAGTATTGCGACCTGGCTGAGTTGGCTGGCGAACTCGCGAATTTGCAGGCACAGGCTGAAGAAGCGCTCCGGATGGCTGAGCGGATCTCCTATACGGCTGGCATAGCGAAAGCCAGACTGGTTCTGGGAACAATTGCCTTTCATGCAGGCGAGAATCAAGCCGCAGTTCAGTATGTCTTCCGAGCATCGCACTGTGGCGCGAACTAGAGCAGCCCGTTTGACCTCGCAACTGCACTCAACCGGCTTGCGGGCGCATTGTTGGAAATCCACGAATATGCGGCAGCTCAGCAGGCATTACGACGAATGCCGGGATATCTACCAATCGCTGGGCTACCGGCGTGGCGTCGCCCTGGCCATTCAAAACCTGGGAGGCGCCGCTTATGATCTGGGTGACTATGTTCGCGCCAGGGAATTATTCTGCGACGCGCTTGCGAATACGCCACGATTTAGGCCTTCAGCGAGGCTATGCCTATTCATTTGAATTTATCGCCGATGTTGACGAAATTGAAAAACGCTACGAACAAGCGGTTCAACTCCTGGCGGCGGCTGAAACCTTGCGGGTTCGCATTGGAGCGCCAGTCGAGCAGATAAACCAGAAAGAAAATGAGGATGCTTTGACGAGACTGCGCGCTCAGCTTGGAGATGTCGTGTTTGAATTGGAATGGGCGAAAGGCGCGACGATGACCACCGAGCAAGCAATCGCGCTTGCGCTGAGTTGAGCGAGTTTGCGCCATTATGGGTTGTGCTGGCTAGAGCGTGTTATGCACTTTTCATGCTCAATAATCGCTGCCAAAGTCTTGACATGAACAGAACATCCGTGCTATAATGGATAGGTTAGTCGGTGCTCTGCCTGTTGCTTTTTCTGCGCCAGGGTCAAAGTTAGTAAATGGTTAGGATGACCCCTCAAAAAACAATGAGGCGCGGATCGTCACGAGAAGAAAGTGGCACGAAGTGAGTAACTTATGAGAATTTCCGGCTACTGTAAGATGTCCGTAAATATAGCTTGTGATCATAAGGGCCTCCAATAATCAATTTTGGCCCCTTTTTGGATCATTTTCGAGCTATTTGTTGAATTTTCCTCGTCATCGAAAGTGCATAACAGGCTCTAGACTGTTGTGGCGGCCCAAAAACTATTAACGTTGAATCGGGTAGAATTCCTCCCAGTATCACATTGAAATGAGCAGTACTTCCCCGTACTCCCCAAAAACTCCATGATAAGGGGATTGAGCCGTGGTCATATCCAAACGCCGTAGTTACGAGGAAATCGAAGCAATATCGATTCGTGTTTCCCAAAATCCTTGTTGCGTCGAGTGTTTTGAGTGGACTTCATCATGACCACCAATCGGCTGCCTGCCCAATTTCCCCGAAGAATAGTTTTTGTACCATACGCGAGATCCTTTATCAGGAGAAACGACTTCGTACAGATTTAATTTGATACGCCTATTTGTCGGAATATTTATGGCATTTCACGAGCACATCGTCAATGTATATATCCGTTGGCACCACGCCTTTACAAATGTCCATGACATCGGGGCACCGGCCCGCAAATTTACAGCCCTGCCGCAGGTACTCTTCATGTTCTAATTCAGAAAGTGTGACCGTTGTGGTCCATCGTTTTTTGGGATCCGCCTGGGGGATGGAATCGCGCAGAAGCTGTGAGTATGGATGCCTGGGATTCATCAACACCTGTTCCACTGGTCCCCATTTCAACAATGTTGCCGCGGAACATGATGGCGATACGGTCGCTGACATAATATGCCGTCGCCAGGTCATGAGTGATATAGAGGATGCTCACCCCCAATTCATCCCTGAGCTGTTTGAACAAGTTGACAATCGACATGCGCAGAGAAGCATCGACCATTGAAACCGGCTCATCAGCGATAATCAGTTTCGGATCAGTGACAAGCGCGCGGGCGATTGAGATGCGCTGGAGCTGCCCGCCGGAAAACTCATTCGGGTATTTCCCGGCAAATTCCTGATAGGTCAGGCCCACCAGGCGCAGTTTTTGATCGATCCGATCAATGGCTTCCTGTTTTGAACTGGCCAGCCGGAAGTTCCGCACGGTTTCGTGAAAATAGGAATCAACTGTACGCAGTGGGTTGAATGTGCTGAACGGATCCTGGAAGATCGCTTGCACGCCTTCGGTGATCCAGGCCTTCTCCTTACGGGTCTGCTTTTTTCCGTTATGGAGCATCGCCCCAGAGGTGGCTTCTTCAAACCCGAGGACCAACTTCGCCGTGGTCGTTTTCCCACAGCCGCTTTCGCCTGCCAGGGTGAAGATTTCGGCTGGTTTGATATAAAAGCTGACATGGTCCACGGCTGTAAGTGTGATCCTGGCGAGCACATTGCCCTGGGAGTACCGTTTGGTCAGTTCGTTTACCTCAAGCAGCTTATCCATGTTATCCTTCTCCAACTAACCAGCAGGCGACTTTATGGTTTTCATCCACATGATGAAAGTCTGGCATTTGCTGGCGGCAAATTTCTTTGACATGCGGGCAGCGCGGGTGGAAAGGGCAGCCGTTAGGCAGGTCTACCAGGGAGGGTGGGCTGCCGGGGCACACTGTCACGCATACTCTTATCGCCGAACTTGGGCAGCGAGTTGATCAAGAACTGGGTATAGGGATGCAACGGCTGGGCAAAGATCTGCTCTGTGGTCGCCTCTTCAACGATCTTCCCGGCATACATGATGCCAATCCGGTCAGCGATGTTGGCATGTACGCCCATATCGTGCGTGACTAAGATGATCGTATTCTTCAGATTCTTCTGAATATCCTTCAACATCTGGATCACGCCGCGCTGCACCACCACATCTAGCGCCGTGGTGGGCTCATCGCCAATCATGATGCGCGGGTTCAACGAAGCTGCCAGGGCGATGGTCACGCGCTGACGCATTCCACCCGACAACTGGTGGGGGTAGACATCGAGGACATTTTTGGGTAAGCCCAGTTCCAGGATTCGCTTGCGAGCCAATTCGAAGATTTCTGCGCGGCTTTGCCCGTTGACGTGGCTGCCAATGAAATCCGCAAAGGTCCCTTTTATCTTGAGCACCGGATTGAACACGCTCATCGAACCTTGCGGAATATAGGAGATGTACTCCATGCGCAGCTTTCGCTTTTCTTCCGGCTTATCCCGGTGACATCCACTTCATCGGCTTTGATACGATAATAAATCTTGCCGTCAATCAGGCGCAGGGGGGGCACGATTTCGTTGAAAAGCGTCTTCAACAACGTGGTCTTGCCGCAGCCGCTTTCGCCCGCAATGCCGTAGATTTCGTTTTCATAAATCTGCATGTCCACGTCGTTAACGGCTTTGACAATCTTCTGGGTACCTTGCATCTCCAGGACATAAAAAGCTTTAAGATGTTCGGTTCGTAGGATGGTTTGTTTCTTTTCTGCCATGGCTGTGTTTTCCTACTCTCCAACCCGCTGGATGCGTGTGCGGGGATCGAGGTATTCGCTGATGCTGACCGAGAGCCAGTAGAGCGCAATAAACATGAAGATCGATAAGATCACCGGCGTCAAGATCCACCACCAGCGTTCCAGTAGAATAGCGTGGGAGAAGTACGCCCAATTGAGCATCGTGCCCAGGGTGGGAATGGTGAGATCGACCAATCCAAGGAGGGCGAGCGTGATCTCCAACCCAATCGCAAATGACATATTGTTGATCAAAGTCGAGAAGATCAGCGGCGTGGTAAAGGGCATATATTCTTTCAACACCAGTTTGACCGTCCCCGTACCCGAAAGCAAGGCCGTCCTGGTAAAATCGCGCTCACGCAAACTTAAGACCATCGAGCGGATCAGGCGCGCGTCCCATGGCCAGCCGAAGAACGCTAGCATCAATCCTAGAACGACCAGATTCATATGTTCCCGCACCATCATGGCTATCATCACGAAGATCAGGAAGAGCGGGATGACCAGCAAACTGTCACCTATAAACATCAGTACCCGATCGATTGTGCCTCCTTTGTATCCGGCAATCATACCCACCAGGATGGCGATCACCCTTGAGACCAATGCCGAGATAAGGGAGATGATCAAGGAATTACGCACGGCGAAAGTGGCCTGCCAGAAGACATCCTGCCCGTTCGAATCGGTGCCGAGCCAGTGATCAGCCGACGGCTTCATATCTCTCGGGACGACATGCCATAAGGTAGGGTCATAAGGCGAGAAAAAGGACAGCAACGCCATGACCAGGATGATCACAAGGACGACAAAGGCGAAACTGAAGCGATAGTCTTTGAATAGGTCTATGAGGGTTTTCACGGAACAGCTTCCTTATGTGTATCTTACCCTTGGGTCAAGCAAGGGATATGCCAGGTCGACGATCAGCATCGCGGTTGTGATACCAATGATAGAAAGAATGGTGATGCCCATGATCAGGTTGTAATCGCCGTTGACGATGGCTCTATACAGCAACGTTCCCACGCCAGGGTAACCAAAAACGATCTCTGTAATCAGTGCCCCGCTGAAGATTTGCCCAAACGAAAGCGCCAGGCCGGTGATTTGCGGCAGTAAAGCGTTGCGAATGACGTACTTGCTCACGATGCGAGTATCGGTCACGCCGCCCAGGCGGGCATACTGAACATAATCTTCAGCATTGATGTTCTGCACCAGCAGCTTCATGACTTGAAAGTTGACTGTCATTCCCAGGACGCTTAGCGAGAGGCCGGGCAAGAAACGAATGCCAGAGGACATCTTTGATATAGGCCCAGGTGAACTCCGGTAAAGCCCCCAATGACGCCCCGCCCTGTAACCGGGAACCAGCGCCAGACATATGCAAAAAGCAGGAGCAAAACAAAAGCAAAGATGTAATAGGGCATCGGGCGAATCACCATGGCGACAGCATCCAGCCACGCGCGACCACCTCCTACGCGTATAGTAACCCGCTAACCCGCCAATGATATTTCCTAATATCCACGAGATGGCGGTCGTGGTCAGCAGAAGCCCCAATGTCCACGGCAAGGCGGTGGAAATAAGCTCGGTAACAGGAGCGGGAAACTGGAAGAACGAAACGCCGAGATCGCCGTGGATCAGTCTGCCCCAAAAGTCCATGTACTGATCAAGCCAGGAGCCTTCAGGCCATACATCACCGTCAGATCATGGATGATTCCATCCATCGATGCCCGGTTCCAATGTTGAACCTCGCGCCCTCATCTGATCGACCATTTTCATGACAGGGTCATTCGGCGTGAGTCTGGGAATGAAGAAAACAATGGTGATACCCACCCAAATGACTAAGAAATATTAAATCAGACGGGGGATGAGATATCGTTTTACAAATGTCACGGTTTTGCCCTCGTGCGCCTGTACCCCTTAAGGAGAAACCAACAATAAGTGAAAATTTCGGTTCCCCTGGGCGGGTTTCGCCGCCCAGGGAGAGTTGTACATGGTCAGAGCTGAAATACCTTATCCGCCAGCGGGTTTCAGGAATGGCGTCGTGTACTTGAAGTTGGGCCAGTGGGTATAAGGCTCATTATAAGCGTTTTCGCTGCCAGGCCAATTGGTCCAGTAGTTCTCGTCCCAGCCGACAAAGCCGATGTAGCCGTAGGTCGGGAGGCCGGGCATATTCTTGACGGCTTCCTTGAGACCTTCGATGCCGATGGCAATGACTTGTTCGGTATTGAAGGGATCCGTCTCGCGCAGCCGCTTGATGATGTCGTCCATCTCCGGAGTTGTCCAGCGCGAGGAATGTCCCTGAGTGCGTTCGTCAACGAGGCCGTATATAGGCGGAGTTCCATCGGTCGAGCACGCGATACAGGTCAGGTCCCGCTCCCCAGGGTTCTTGAGCAGGCCAGGCACCGTTCACATCAAAGTCGCCGACGGCCTGCAAGTCAGCAGTGCTTTCCGATGCAAACATCTCGGCATCAATGCCGAACTTCTTCCACTGCTGCACGGCAGCCGCGGCATTGCGTGCATCATGGTTGGACATGACAGTGCCACACAGGAAAGATATCTTCCAGCGGGACGCCATCGGGCAGGTACCACTTGTCGTCATCCTTCGTGAAGCCATTCTTCAACAGCAGCTTCTCGGCGATGTCGGGGGCAAACTTCCACCAGCCTAACCCGAAGGCTTTTTCGATGAACTCCTGATCGTCAGGGAAGGCATAACCGCGGCCCCTGGCGTATTCTGCGACACGCTGCGACGCCGTGGGATCATACGGTGCAAAGGTTTCGCCATCGCCGACATCGATAGTGAAGGCCTTCAGCCAGTCTTGCATCGGCGCGATGTAATCCCTGGGGTATGGGCCAAGGAACGGGACATGCACTGGGCTCAAGGTGGCCGAAGAGTCGACGGCGATGCTCGTGTACTCGACAATATCGATCGCCAGAGTTAAGGCCCAGCGGACATCGACATTATCGTATGGCGGACGGACGGCGTTGAAGCTGATGCCGGTGATGCAGGGGTCGTTGTTGACCACGAAGGGGAAGGTTGGCTGGTAGGCACGGGAGGTGTCTGACTGCGCCAGCAGCGCCTTGAGACCATCGGCTGAGAGTTCCGCTACATCCAATTCGTGCGTCAATTGGGCCAGGATCTGCGCGCCTTCGTCGGCAAAATACTGGTAGATGATGTATTTGGGTGCAGGTTCGCCGTACATGATGCCGGTCGGGCTCTTGTCCCAATCGTCGCGCTTTTCCCAGGCGGTCCAGCTCCCCTGAGGATCAAAGCTGTGCAGCTTGTAGGGACCGCAGCCTACATATGGATTGAAGGTGAACTGAACCGGGTCTTCCTGCTGCTCGAAGATGTGCTTGGGGAAGATCCGGGTGCAGCCCCAGCGGTCGAGGAAGGTGGTGTGGAACCGTGAGTTGGGCTGCTTCAACTGGAATTCGACGGTGTAGTCATCGGGCGCAGTCACAGAAGCGACGTTATCCACAAAGAAGTTGTGGCCGTTGAATCCCTCATATTTCATCATGGTTTCAATGCAATAGACCACATCGGCAGAGGTAAAGGGTTCACCATCCGACCATGTGACGCCCTGGCGCAGCGGGATTGTGAGGCTCATAAAATCCGGGCTATACGTCGGGTCGCCGGATGCAGAGCCATTGATGATATTGCCTGTGGCAAAGTCGACCGACCAGAATGGCTCGTCCGCCAGGTTCTGCATACCGCGGTCTTGCCATTTCCAACCAACCCAGTGGTTAAAGTTGTCGGGTGTAGCCGACACGCCCGGTGAGGATTCTGGCGATCAGAGTCTCCTCGCGCGGGAAAGTGCCTGCCAGAGCAGCAAGAGCTTTGGTGGGTTCGAGTATTCCTTCGGGGATGGGTATCAGCCCTGCTTCGGTAAGTACGAAAGCTGCCAGTACCGGCAGCTACCAGCTTTATAAAATTGCGGCGTGTAATTTCTTGTGACATTTTTCCCTCCAAAATTCTCTAAACGATTGCGAAATGAATCGGCTAATCAGACTTAGGGCGAAAAGGGCGTTGATTTATTCTCAATAGGCTACCTCCTGTTCTTTTCCACGTTTTCCTTATGTGGGCTGGTACGGCCCACACGAATCGCGAATGACGAGTTGTGTCGCCAGCGCAACTCGTTGTGGCGGACGGTTCTGATCCTCGATCTGCTCCAAGAGCATCTTGACAGCGACCCGCCCCATTTGTTCGAGCGGTTGGCGAACCGTCGTTAGTTTGGGGTAAACGAAAGACGCCTGAGGAACATCATCAAAGCCAATGATGGAGATTTCGTCAGGAATACGGAGGCCATATTCGCGTGCAGCATCCATCGCGCCCAAAGCCGACATATCGTTTGATGCAAAAATGGCCGTTGGTGGGGGATCTGCGCTTTGCAACAGGCTTTTGGTGACCTCGTAACCAGTTTGCTGCTGGTAATCGCCTTCGATGACCAGTTCTTCTCGGAAGGGAATATCACAGTCGGACAGGGCCGCTTTGTAGCCTTGAAGCCGGTCTATGGCGCTTCGGACGACGAGTGCGCCCGTAATAAAGGCTATCCGCGTGTGGCCCAACTGGCTCAGGTAACGCGTGGCTTCATATGCACCTTGCCAGTTGGTTGCTTCAACAACATTGCTGTTTTCTGTGGCGTCTGCCTGATCGATCAGAACGTAGGGGTAATTTTGCTCACGCAGCGATTCCAGGTAGGCCGTCGGAACCAGAGGGGCGACCAGCAGCAGGCCTTCTGTCAGTCCGTTAGCGATGGTGTTGACATAGAACGATTCTTTACCTGGATGGCGGTGGCTTGTGTACAACAGCACATCGCAGTTGGCGCGTATCAACTCCTGATCGATGCCCTGTATGATTGTGCCGACATAGCTGTTATCCAGATTCGGCACGAGCAGTCCGATAATCTGAGAATGCCCACCTGCCAAACTACGCGCCTGCAAATTGGCGACATAACCCAGGTTTTTAACTGCTTCCATCACGCGGTGGCGCGTGGTTTCCCTGACAAACTCGTACCCACTCAGGACGCGCGATACTGTCGCGTAGGATACACCTGAAACGCGCGCCACATCCTTGATAGTGGCACGACGTTTCTTGTTGGAGGGATTTTTCTCGTTGCTCATAATATTGTAAACGTTTGCAAAAAAGCATCAAAAAAAGACGGATTTCTCCATCATGGTGACACTATTTGTGAACTAATCTCTTGTAAGCGTTTGCAAAATCAGCATATCATTATTCACAGATCGATGTCAAGCAAGTGAATACGAGGAAGTCGAACAAACCTCGATGAAGCGTTCAGCCCAGAGGGAAACTAGCGTCCTAATTATCGAAGACGGACGGGAGGGGGATGGTAAGCCGGTGCAGGATGATAGGCGAGCAGCGCGGAGTGAACGAACGCGAACAAGTTACCGATCTGTTGAAAAACACAGTTGCAGACTGAGGTGCTCCAGACTTCAGCGAGGCAGGTACTAAAGTGACTTCTCTGTCAAACCCAAGCTTGTCCGTTGCACCCCAGTTTTGTAAAGAACGATTTTTTAGAGAAGCTCAGTTTCCATTACCTGTAAGGCAGCCTCATTGGAGCTTGAACCGACGTAGAACAAGTAGGTTCCCGGTTCAAATATCCATTTCCGTTGCTCATTGCTGAAATACCGGAGTTCATCAAGATCGATCGGTATCGAGACGGTGGCTGATTGTCCTGATTCCAAGTGTACCTTCTCAAAACCTTTGAGGAGTTTCTTCTGGCGATCTACCGCAGATTGTTTTATGCCGACATAAACCTGAACAACCTCTGCGCCGGCTACATCGCCAACGTTTTTGAGATCAACCGTTACTATGACGCGGTCATCCTGCTTGTCGAACTGTGGCTTACCATATTCCCATGCTGTGTAGGAAAGCCCGAAACCAAAGGGATAGGCGGGCTGGTGTCCCTGCTTGTCGAGCAGTGTATAGCCGTGATACAGATCATAGGTGATATCGGCGTCGGTGTTACTGAAATAAGGCAGATGGCTTTGATCCTGCGGGATTGTGAAAGGCAGTTTGCCCGAGGGATTCACGTCCCCGAACAGAATTCGAGACAGGGCATTACCGCCCTCCATACCCGAATACCAGCCGTACATGATGGCCGGAACCGTATCTTCCCACTCTTTGGTCATAATCATGCCGCCGCCGATGAGTACGACAACCGTATTGGGGTTGATACTTCCGATTCGCCTGATTAATTCGATCTGGGAAGGTTTGAGAGACAAGACTCTTGCGATCCCCACCGTCTGAACTCTCTTTGTCCTGTGCAGTTATCGAAAACTCCGCTCCAGAACCCAGAGATTTGCCCATATTCTCGTAGCCCTTGACGACTGCCTCCATAAAGGAAAATTCGTCATTAGTGTCCGGCCCAATATATTCGCCCTCGTCGTGCATATCGTTGCCCACTGCGATGATCACGCAGTCAGCTCTGGCTGCTTCGTCAGCTGCCTTGTCGAGTTCCCTCTCATCGCAGAACACGATCTCAGAGCCAGCCCCGAAATAGTTACGGAGGCCCTCAAGCGGAGTCACCACATAGGGAGCGTCGATCCTGCTGGAACCCGCATCACCAGTATTGGCCTTATTCCCCAGTTCCCCAGCAATCAGAATGCGCTTGACACTCTTCTGGAACGGCAGCACCCCCTTCGCGTTCTTGATCAGCACCATCGATTTCTCAGCGACTTCCCGCGCCAGTTCGGTGTGTTCCTGGCTGGCGACGAGGTCCATACTGTATGTCATCTTTTCTGGGGTGTTCTCGAAAACAAGCAAGGTGCGTAATATTCGGAGCACGGCGGTGTCGACGTTTTGCTCAGACACTCGGCCTTCATCGACCGCCTTGAGAAGTTTTTGCTGGTAATGGATCGGCATGGGCATCTCGATATCCAGACCAGCCTCGATAGCTTTCTTGGTATCGCGAACGCCAGCGACAAAGTCGGAAATCACAAAGCCCTCGAAGCCCCAGTCGTCCCGCAGGATGTCTGTAAGCAAGGTGCGGCTTTCACAGCAATGGTCGCCGTTAAACAGATTGTAGGCACCCATAACCGAGGCAGCGCCCGCATCGATGGCCTTCTTGAAGTGCGGCAGGTACACCTCGCGCATGGTTCGCTCATTGGCCTTGACATTCACCCAGAAACGAGAATTCTCGATATTGTTCACAGCATAGTGCTTGACGCAGGCGATCACATTGTGTTCCTGTACGCCTTCTGTTAACGCCTTACCCATCTCACCCAGAAGAAAAGGGTCCTCGCCATAAGTTTCCTGAGAACGCCCCCAGGCTGGGTGGCGCAGCAGGTTTATGCAGACACCACCGAAATAATTGGCACCCTGTGCGCGGGCTTCTTTACCGATCACATCGCCAATCCGCTTTTCAAGACTCGGATCAAAGCTGGCACCGCGTGCCATCGATACCGGAAAGCAGGTGGATTGGCCCATGACAACTCCGCGTGGTCCGTCGGTGAAGGCGATTGGCGAGATGCCCAACCGCGGGCAGCCATTGGTCTCGATCGGGACCGGGTTGTACCCATTCTGATACTTTTCGAGATTGCCGAACATGTCCCAGTTGCCGTTAAGCATCCAGACCTTTTCCCTCAGTGTCATCTGATCGAGTAGCGCCTGAGCCTTCTCCTCTACCTGTTCACGATTTAAGGTGCAGTCGTCTTTTTTGAACATCGTTCCTCTCTCCAAATCTTTTTAGATATATGAAAACAATTTCCTCAAACGCAACCAGAGGCGTTTGTAGGAGAGACTTCCTGTGTTTCGGTCACCAAAACTCATAACGGGTTGATAACCTTTGATCATGTAGTTTCAACTTCCTCGGATCTTATGCGATAACCGTGAAGACCATACTGACCGGCACAGCAGCGCCCAACTGAACGCCGCGCTCACTAGGTGAGCAGCCGCCGACTGTCACACGAAACTCGCCAGGCTCGAGAATGCGGTCCCCGACATCATTCACCATCTTCATCATGTCAGGAGTTACAGTGAAAGTGAAGACCGTACGCTCACCGGGTTTGAGATGGACTCGCTGGAAGCCGATCAGGCTGTGACGCGGCACAACCGTCGAGGCTTCCAGGTCGCTCAGATAGATCTGGGTGACTTCTTCTGCCTCCACCGTTCCGCTGTTGGTCAGCGTACAGCGGAGCGACAGCGATTCGCCCGTGTGGATCGTATTTTTGTCCAGTGCCAGGTCGCTATAGGTGAAGCGCGTGTAGCTCAGTCCAAAGCCAAACGGATAGAGCGGTTCTTCGGTGGCATACCGGTAGGTTCGACCGGTCATGTTGTAATCTTCAAAGGGCGGAAGCTGTTCCAGGGATTTGGGGAAAGTCAGCGGCAGTTTCCCCGATGGAGCCATATCGCCGAACAGCACATCGGCCACGGCTGTGCCACCTTCCTGGCCGGGATACCAGACATAAACAATTGCGTCCATCAAGTCTTCCAGGTCGCCCAGAGCAATGGGGCTGCCACCGGTGAGAACCAGCACTACTTTTGCGCCGCTGAGCGCCAGTTTCGTAAGGTATTCGACCTGAATTGGCGGCAAGCTGATCTGCGCGCGATCCCCGTTCTCATCGGATAAGTTTGCATGACCTTCCTCGCCTTCGAGCAGTGGCGAGAGACCCATACACGCAATGACCACATCAACGGTTGGGGCAACTGCCAGTGACCAATCCTTAAACTCAACCTGCTGGTTGAGCGGGCAAGCCTGCAGATGGTTCAGCGCGATACCCTCTGGCACGCGGGCAACAAGCCCTTCTATGAGCGTTGTTAAGGAGTCGTTCAGGCCATTATAATTGCCAAGCAGCACTTCGATGTTGGCCGCCGTCGGCCCGACCACCAGGATTTGCTGCGCCTGCTCGCTGATAGGCAGAATACCGTCTTTGTTCTTCAACAGCACGAATCGATTTGACAGCGGCTTCGTAAGCAAGCTGGCGATGTTCGGGGCTGCCCACCACGCTCATCGGAATCGCTGCATACGGAACCTCGGCAGGCGGATCAAACACTCCCAGCTTAAAACGCGTGGCAAGGGTACGCCCCAGCGAACAGTCAATATCGGCTTCTGTGATCAATCCGCGATCAATTGCCTCGCCCAGATGATCGTAGGTGCAGATGCAGCTCAGGTCACATCCAGCTTTGAGTGCCAGAGCAGCGCTTTCGACAACATCTTTGGTCACTTTGTGGCCCTGGTGAAAATCTGTCAGCGCGCCGCAGTCCGACACGACATGCCCCTGGAAAGCCCAATCGCCGCGCAGCGTCTTGACCAGCAGTAACTGGCTTGCACAGCACGGTTCATCGTTGGTGCGGTTGTAGGCACCCATGACGGCTTCGACCCCAGCTTCCGTGACCAGTTTCTTAAACGCTGGGAGATACGTCGCATGCAGGTCGCGCAGCGAGACCTTCGCATTAAAGACATGGCGCAGTTTTTCCGGCCCGCTGTGCACCGCGAAATGTTTGGCGCACGCCGCCACCTTGAGATACTTCGGATGATCGCCTTGGAGCCCACGCACATAGGCCGCGCCCATTTCGCCGGTCAGAAACGGGTCTTCGCCCCAGGTTTCCTGACCACGACCCCAGCGCGGATCGCGGAAAATGTTGATATTCGGTGACCAGACGGTCAGCCCCTGGAACATCCCGGTAGAACCTTTGCGCCGCAGCGCCTCGTGATGTTTGGCGCGGGCTTCATCGCCGACCGCCGACGCGACTTTCTGGATAAGGACCGGGTCCCAGGTCGCCGCCATGCCGATGGCCTGGGGAAAGACCGTGGCGCGCCCATTCCCGGCAACGCCGTGCAAGGCCTCACTCCAGAAGTCGTAGGCCGGGATGTTCAAACGTGGAATCGCCTGGGCAGGGTTGCGCATCTGCCCGATTTTCTCGTCGAGCGTCATTCGCGACAAGCAGATCCTGAACGCGTTCGGCAATTGGACGGGAAGGGTCCAGATAGACAGCCGATGATACAGTTTGTTGAGTCGAGGTGGATTCAGTCATAATTTGTATTATCCTTGTCAAACATCATACTGCATTTTCGCCGTGCATTGCGCTAGCTATTATATCTTAACAACCTGTTCCTATCACTGTGTGGGGCCAAAATCAATCCGTGTTGCAACGGGTAGAATTTCTCACGGTTTTTGTATCCTTTACCGGGGAACTGGGATCGCGCAAGGTTGTTTTTGATCTTCGATCACTGATCCATACGATCGATGGATCAATATTCCTCTGTCATACTTACTAATTTAGGTGCGAAATCAACGGAAAAATGCCTGGTGAATACCCGATGCTTTGGTATCTCTCAGGATTATCTGACAGCTTCGATTAGGCAATTCTCTAGACAGTTGCGCCGCCTGATTTTAAGGCGGCGCAACTGTCACATTTATGGAGCTTGTCGAGTAGTATGATAAAATTACTCGAAGAGGGCGTTGACCTCTTCGTTAGCCTCTTTGAGTGCCGTCTCAGCATCAACTTCACCAAGAGCGATCCGATCCATCGCTTCTTGCATGATGACGGTAATTTCGCCGCCATAGTCGGTAATGGGGAACAAGAAGGTACCGCCCTCTTCCGCTGCTTGCAAGGTGAAGGCACTCACATCAATACCCGCCTCCGCGCGTACATTCAGCGAGAGTTCGGCGGCTTCAGGGATGGCGGGGAAGACCGCACCCGACTGCCCCACGATATTCTGGCAATCTGCTGAAGCGAGGAACTTTACCCATTGCCAGGACTTCTTCCTTGTGTTTACTGCCAACCCAGATAGAATCAGCCAACCCGTTGAACATACTCTTACGTCCTTCAGGGCCAATGGGTAGACGACCGAATCCGACTGGAAATTCGCTGCCAAGGTAACTGCCGATCATCCATGAGCCATCCGTGGTGAGCGCTACCTTGCCCGCCTGGAACATCGCAAAGTACCCTAATCCTGACAGGTCCTCAAACTTAGGCGCATAGCCCTTCTTCAGCCACAGGTCAGCCAGCGACTGAATGGATTGGGTGAAGCGAGGATCGTCGTAGTAGTATTCATTCCCCCAGAGACCATTGTTGTAAGTCCAGCCGGTCGAAGCGGTGAACACGCTGAATGAGGTCTGTCCGTAACCGGCTGCGGTGGGCCAGTCGTCGGCAAAGCCATATTGAACGACGTTATCTTTGTCGAAGTCCGGGCTGAGACCGTTGTTGCCATTGGCATCCAGGGTCAACTGGGCAACAACCTGCTCAAAGGTGCCGCCATCTTCCGGATTCCAGGTCCAGTCGTCCATGACAGCAGGATCGATCCCCGCCGCTTCGAGCATATTCGCATTGTAAATGACTGCAACAGTGTCCCAGTCCTTCGGTAAGCCATAACGGGCTCCGTTTTTGACCCATAGATCGGCCAGACCAGGATAGTAGATATCAGTGGGGACGCTGTCACGTTCCACCAAAGGCTGAATATCGACAAGCTGTTCCAGCGCGACAAACTCAGGATACTTGGCTAGGTGGTTCGTGAAGACATCCGGCGCATCACCCGTGATGAAACCGGACTGAATACCCTCCCAGTAGTCACCCCAACCGAGTTGTTCAATCTCGACCGTGATATCGGGGTTGCTTTCCATAAACTGGCTCGCGCATTCTGTATAGGCCGGAAGTTGATTGTTATCCCAGAGCCAATAACGGATGGTTACATCCTGGCGAGCATGGACTGGACCTAAAGTCGGTACTGCTATTGCCAATGCCAGGATAATTAAGATTGCAGCACGTGCGGATTTCATAGTAATGCTCCTTTTCTTCAAGATAAGTTGATAGGATATTCGGCTCGACAAGCTCTGATCGAACGATTTATTTAAAACCTGAGAACTGGATGGAATCCACGACTTTACGACCAAAGAACACGAAAATAACAATAGCCGGCACAATCGAAACAGCGGTTCCGGCCATTAACCCGGCCCAGTCGGGCGCGCCTTGGGGAGTTTGCTCACGGAAAATACCCAGCGCGACGGTTAGCACGCGTACATCCTTATCACGCCCCACCAGCAGCGGCCACAAGTATTCATTCCAGCTTCCGATGAACGTCAGAATTGCCAGCGTCAAAATCGGGCCTTTGACCAGCGGCAGCGCAATTCGCCAGAAGAGGCCCACCCGGGTTGCCCCGTCAATAATGGCCGCTTCTTCGAGGTCTTTGTTCAATCCTAGGAAAAATTGGCGCATGAAGAACACCGCGAACGGCGTCATCAAAAAGGTGGGCGCAATGATGCCCTGGTAGGTGCCGATCCAACCCAACTGTCGGATGAACACGAAATTCGGGATGAACATCACAATGCTGGGGATCATCAGGCCGGTCAGGTAGACGAAAAATATCTTATCTCTCAACGGGAACCTGATCCGCGCGAATGCATACGCCGCCATTGAGCTAAAGAACGTTTGCCCCAGCGTGATTGTGCCCGACACAATGAATGAGTTCCGCAAGAATACCCAGAAATCAAGTGTGGCTGTGGACATGTAAGAGGTTACAAGACCCTCGCCGACCAAATCTTTCGTGTCGATCAGTCCCAGCACGCGCTCGAAATTCTGCGTCGTCGGGTTGACTGGCATGAGGCTGGATGTGTGGCTGAATACGGACGAGGGACGGGTCAGCGCCGTGCGGAGTACCCACCAGAATGGGAACAACGTGATAAACAACAAGGCCAGCAGCGCCAGATAAGACAAGATTTTCCCCCCATACGCTGGTATTCGTTTGGATGACTGAATGTTCACAGCTTGCTGTGTGGTAGTCATTACAGCTTCTCCCGATCTATTGGTAATCTGCCAGGTCCGATTCACCAGAGCGCAGCAGGCGCATCTGGATAACCGTGACGGTGATCAGAATGGAGAACAACACCACTGAGGCTGCCGTTGCCATGCCCATCTTGATGCGGCGCTCGAAAACTTGTTGATAAATGTAGTAGATAATGACCCGTGTCGAACCGGCAGGACCGCCTTTGGTGGTCACTGCAACGGTATCAAAGACCTGAAATGAGCCAATGATCGAGGTCACCAGGACAAAGACCAGCACCGGGCGCAGCAGCGGCAGTGTGATTTTGCGGAACTGCGTCAGATCGCCCGCGCCGTCAATCGCAGCAGCTTCATAGAGCGATTTAGGAATGGTTTTTAATCCGGCGAAAATAAGGATGGAAGTATAGCCGACATGCCGCCAGATGTTGATCCCGGCGATAGATTGGATAGCCTGGTCGGGGGACCCTATGAAGGGCTGCTTACCAATCCCCACCGCTATCAGGAATGCATTCATCAGGCCAATCGAAGAATCGAGAATCCACAGCCACAACAGCGCGACAACGACGTTCGGCATCAGCCAGGGTAAGATCATGATACCGCGCATGATAGAGGATATGGTGGTGCTGAACCGCTCTAGCATCACGGCCATGAAGATCGCCAACACCGTTTGCAGCGGGATGTTCCACAAGACGTAAAGCACAGTCACTTGGAGCGAGTCCGAAAACCGCTTATCGTTGAACAAGGTCCGGTAATTCTCTAGACCAACATACTTAGCATCTGTGAGCAGATTCCAATCCAAAAAACTAATGTAAACGGCGCGCACGGCGGGATAGGCAAAGAAGATGGCAAAACCCATCAAGCTGGGCAGAATAAACAGGTAGCCAATCAGGGCCTCATTGTTACCGAGTCGGTTTAGCAATTCGAATAGAATGAAGCTTTTTGGTTTGCTGTGCGTTTGACTGGCGGACATGAAAGCGCGTCCTTTTCAAAATTCAAAAAATGAACCGGTGTGACACTCACTCAAGGCTTTTGCAGATACGCCCCGCAGGATTTACGAACAACAAGCCAAGTAGGTAGTTTCAGATT
Organism: uncultured Chloroflexia bacterium; assembly: GCA_963753545.1. Classification (GTDB taxonomy): domain Bacteria; phylum Chloroflexota; class Anaerolineae; order Aggregatilineales; family Aggregatilineaceae; genus CAVWCQ01. Next base: position 296,328 of record CAVWCQ010000002.1, on the reverse strand, counting down.
AGCAACAGCGGGTTCGGTGTCGTTGACCAGACTGATCAACATTTCTCCGGCGTGCTGGCCGATTTCGCGCTGCGATTCGTGAATAGTCGTGAGCGGCGGCGTGGTGAAAGCGGACATACGATCATCATCAAATCCGGCTATCGCGATGTCCTCCGGTACGCGCAGTCCGGCTTCCTGAATGGCAGCCAGCGCACCAATTGCCATCGTATCGTTCATCCCGAAGACTGCCGTTGGCAGTGGCTTCTGTCGCAAAAGATCGCGCATAGCCTCATAGCCAGTGAGAGGATCAAACGCGCCAAAACGCACCAGAGACGTGTCCGGTGAAATACCCGCCGCTGCCAGGGTTTCGTAGTAGATGGTCAGGCGATCCGCCGTATGTTCAACTGAACCTTCGGGCGCATAACTGATACAAGCGATCCGCTGGTGACCCAGCCCGATCAAATGATTGATAATCGTTTGTACACCAGTCAGATTGTCCGAACTGACGGAATAATGAATGTGTTCCGACAGGCCGCCGACAATAACGACCGGAACACCCTGGTTAATGAGTTCTGTAGAAATAAACTCCCTGCCCAAGGTAGCCTGCACCACGAGGCCCGCGATTTCATGGCTGTGCAGCAGGTTGATGATCAACTCATACCGCTGTTTATCATTCACGCGCTCGACAAGCAGACGAAATCCGTAGTGCTGAATCACCAGGCCGAGACCGGTCAAGATGTTAGGCATCCAGGAATCGATGAAGATTTGCTCGTGAGGATGGAAGAGCACCACGCCAATATTATTACTGCGCCCCTGCACCAGTGACCGGGCTACCGCGTTGGGCGTATAGCCCAGGTCGTGGGCGATCTGCTGGACACGCTGCTGCGTTTCTGCGCTGATGTTAGCCTGTTCAACATTATTCAGGACATATGATACCGTTGCCTGCGAAACTCCGGCGGCTTTGGCGACATCTTTGCTGGTAACTTTTTTTCGGCTCATTTTACACTATAATGCACTTTACTTATACGTATAAGTTAAGTATAATGGGGAAGCGTTGGATTTGTCAAGCACCCCGGAAATGGAGATTTTGAGATGCCTATTCAAGTCTGTGAAAACGGTTGGATCCTTGAAACCCGACACACAGCCTATACTTTCGGTGTGCATACCTCTGGGCTGTTGGCCCATCGTTATTGGGGGGCGAAACTGCCCTATCCGGGCGATTATCCGGGCGATTTGATCGAAGATAAGCTGGCCGTCGGTTCATATGTTTTACAAGAAGTTCCGTTTAACGGGCTGGGCAATCTTGTGCCGCAGGAATACCCAACTGGGGCAGGAACTGAATATATTGAACCATGCCTGAAGGTAACATTTGCCGATGGCGTGCGCGATGTCCGGCTTAGATTTGAACGTGCAGAAGTTGCTGATCCAGAACTCAGGATTTATTTGCGCGATGTGACTTATCCTCTGAGAGTAACCCTGCATTACCGCATATGGGAAGCGTTTGATTTAATCGAGCGATGGACGGAGATCGAGAACGAGAACGACACCCCGATTCTATTGGAGCGCGTCTGGTCGGCGCAGTGGCATTTACCTATCGGGGGACACTACCATTTGAACCACCTCAACGGGCGGTGGGCTAACGAGTTTCAACTGCGCCGCGAGCCGTTGGTGGAGGGCGTGAAAGTATTAGAAAGTCGCCGCATCACCACCAGTCATCACCATAATCCCTGGTTCGGTGTGGACCGGGGAACCGCCGATGAGGAGCACGGTGACATGTGGTTCGGCGTGTTAGCGTGGAGCGGCAACTGGAAAATAGCTGCCGAAGTTACCGACTTTTCCTCAACCCGCATGAGTATTGGCCTTAACGATTGGGATTTCCGCTGGTCATTGAAGCCAGGACAGACTTTCACAACACCCAGCAGTATCGCTGGATACACAGAGCAGGGGTTCGGCGAAGCCAGCCGTCACCTGCACAATTTCATCCGGGAAACGGTTGTGCCGCATGGCAGCACCCTGCACAAAGTCCTGTTTAATTCGTGGGAAACGACGTTCTTTGATGTGAATGAATCCTCCCAGGCACGTTTTGCCGAGATAGCTGCCGAGATGGGGATCGAGCTGTTTGTCATGGATGACGGCTGGTTTCATGGGCGTAAAGACGATTACGCGGGTCTGGGTGACTGGTGGCCGGATGCGGAAAAGTTTCCCAATGGTCTTGGCCCATTGATCGAACGAGTAGACCAGCTCGGCATGGATTTCGGACTCTGGATCGAACCTGAGATGGTCAACCCAGACAGTGAGCTTTACCGCCAGCATCCCGACTGGGTGATCCACTTCCCGACGCGCCCTCGCACCGAAAGCCGCCACCAGCTTATCCTGAACATGGCAAAGCCCGAAGTCCAGGACTACATTATCGATAAAATCGACCGGTTGCTGTCTGAAAACAACATCATGTTTATCAAGTGGGATATGAACCGGAACGTCAGCGAGCCCGGCTGGCCGGATGCACCGGGTGAGCCGCGTGAACTTTGGGTGCGTTATGTCCAAGGTGTGTATCGTGTCTGGGAGACTCTGCGCCAGCGGCACCCTCAGGTTACCTGGCAAAGCTGCTCTGGCGGCGGCGGGCGCGCCGACCTGGGAATTCTACACTTTGCCGATCAAATTTGGGTGAGCGACAACACAATCCCAACCGCACGCTTGGCCATTCAAGCAGGTTTTTCGCGCGTCTTTCCTGCATCAGCAATGGAAGCCTGGGTGACAGACATGGGCGAGGAATTTATACCACTCGAATTTCGCTTTCATGTCAGCATGTGCGGCGTGTTAGGGATTGGAGCCGACCTGCGTCGATGGGGAGAAAAAGAGATCGCCGAGGCGAAAAAGTGGATCGCGCTCTATAAGGAAATCCGTCCGATCATTCAACAGGGCGATATGTATCGGCTTGGCTCGCCTTTTGCGGATGAGTTCACCGGAGTCCAGTACATGAGCAAGGATCAAATGTCCGGAGTTTTGTTCGCATTTCTACTCCATCGCCTGGACCTGGCGGTGCCTCTTATTTTATACCCCCGGGGACTTATGCCAGATTGTCTCTATACTATCGAGGGGTATTCCGGTGCCCGTTCAGGTGCAGCCTGGATGAAAACCGGCGTAACAGTTCATCTCTCCAATTTCAGCAGCTCCGTTCGCCGGATTTGGAGCGAAAAATAGTGTGGTGTACTTGTGGTGACTACTTTGGCCATCCGACGCGTTTTCCGGAGAAAAAACACAGCAGCTCGCGGGTCTCGGAGCGTCGAACCCGCACTGCCTGCGTAATTGGACGAAAACGAATCAGCATTTCAAGTTATGATCCATCCCGCGCCTCTTTTTTCTCTGGGCTGCCCTATTAAATCCCTTTCCTATTATCCATCTTTTCAATTCGCAGCACCCCAATCCTGCAAAAAACAATAAAAATTGGAATAACGGTATTTTGGAAGGCAAACTGGACCCGAACCATTCTGTGATAGAATGAAGTTGTGGATTTCCGTTTTCTGGAGCTACACAGCAGCGTATCTTCCTCCATTCTTCTCGTATGTGCAGTTCTCTTATAGTTAGGAATCCCTTAGCGCCATCGAGATGCTCTAGACAGGTATTTTCATATTGTGTCGATAAAAACGTGAGGGGAAGCAAGGACATGAGCAGGCATACGACCGTTAGGATCGCACAGCTACGCTGACAATTAATGTTGGGTTGCCAATCGCGACATGACAGGATCCTGGAGTAAATCCAGCTTCGAATGCCAGTAAGTGCTATGGCAGTGCTGGCAGCGCTCCAACCAAATTCGCCCGGTAGCTATAGCCTCCGCCTCGGTTCGAAAACGACCGTTTTCAGGTCACAGTGAATTTTAAAATCGCCCTATTTACCTATGAAAGGAGAAAACATTCATGAACACTAAGATTCGGCCTCTAGTTTTCACTGTTGTGCTTGTGCTGCTGGCTACTACATCAGCTCTGCCAACACTTGCCCAAGCGGACATTTTCAAAATGGACATTGCCTGGTACTCGGATGTGCCTTGCGCGAGAGGCGGGGCTGGTGAGACGGTACAGTTTTACGGAACGGTCAACCTGATTTACAAGGCGAACAGCTATCACTTAAACTTCCAGGGGGTTAAAGCGACGGGGCTGATCACCGGTGACACTTATCAAGTCAACGGCATGAATTGATTCACCGAAGATCTCACCGGCGCATATGAATATACGTTCCTCGCCATCACCAACATCATCGGACCAGGGCAGGGCAACAATGCCTACGTAAAGTATCTTTTCCACATCACTGTCAATGCTGACGGCACCCCGACTGCCTATGTCGATACCGTAAGCATAGTGTGTAAGTGACGCTCCGCGTAGCTAATGTTGGGGGCTTCTGGGCATGCCGTAGAGTAAGTATGACCCGGCTATTCATCGGACTGCTCAGGAGTTAGGGTCAGTCTGACAAGGAAATTCCTCGAAGCTCGGAGTAGTCGTGAGCCAGCCCTCGGGATTGGGCCAACCCAGCGGAGCACGGTAAAGCGGGACATCGTGCTCCAGGGGGCTGGCATAATCTTCACAAATCTGAGTGCACAGGGTGTCGCGCCGCACAGGGGAGAGCGTGATGCGGGTTCCGTCCAGGCTGGGGATGTAGCGTTTAATATGGTACTCGCGGCCTGCTGCCCAACGCTCCGATTCTGCCTTTGTGGGATGTTGCGACCGGGTTTCCCCTGCACACATTAAATGGTCACAAAACAGGCGTGAACCGCGTTGCCCTCAGCCCTGACGGTCGCTACGCGCTGTCGAGTGACTTTACCCTTGTTGTAATCCTATGGGATCTCTCGACTGGAGATGCGGCCAACCGACCGCAAGCTTGATCGATGCACTCGGTACACCGCTGTTTATCCCTTGACCGAGCCTTGGAGCAGCGCCGTGATGATCTGGCGCTGGAACAGCACGAAGACGACGAGGGTGGGTAGCAGGATCAGGATCGTGCCGGCGCACAGCAGGGGGACATCGGTCGCGTAGTGGCCCTGGAACGCTCCCAGCGCACCGGCCATCGTTCGCTGCGTCGGGTCCTCGACGAGCACCAGCGCAAGGAGAAACTGGTTCCACGTCCAGATGGACATGAGGATCCCGAGCGACGCGATCGGCGCCCGCGCGAGCGGGACGTGGATGCGCCAGAACAGGTCCCAGGTGGTCGCGCCATCGACACGGGCCGCCTCCGAGATCTCGGTTGGCATGTTGACGAAGTGGGCGCGCATCCAGAAGACGGCAAAGGGCATGTACAAGGCGATCAGCGGCAGCACGATCGCGAGCCGGGTGTTGTAGATCCCCATCGCCCGCTCCAGGTAGTAGAGAGGGACGATGATCCCCGTGAACGGGAGCGTCAGCCCGAACACGAACAGGAACAGGAGCACGCGCGAGCCGGGGATCCGCAGGATGACCGATGGCGAACCCGGCCATCGTCGAGATGACCAGAGCTACCGGCACCACGGCAAGCACGATGAACGTGCTCGAGGCGAGGAGCGCGGGCATGTTCGCCACGTTGAACGCTTCCACGAAGTTGCCCCACTGCGGGTCCGCGGGCCATTCGAGCCCGCTGGGCACAGTCCCCGACGGATGCAGCGCGGTCATGAAGATGCTGATGAAGGGCAGGATCGTGATCGCCATCAGCGCCAGGAGGAGTGCCCGTCCTGCCAAGAGTTCGCCGCGTCCAATCTTCATTGCGTGGTCTCCCGGCTCAGGCGCTGGATCGGGAGGATGACGACGAGGACCAGGACCATGAGCATGACGGCCAGAGCAGACGCCAGGCCAATCCGCTGCTCGGTGAACGCAAGGATGTAGATCTGGATTCCGGGGACCGCCGTCGAGTTGCCGGGTCCGCCGGCCGTCGAGACGTAGACGATATCAAATGCGGCGAGCGCGGCGATCACCGTGACGGTCAGGCACACGCCGATCTCGTGTCTGAGAAGCGGGACGGTGATCGCGACGAACTCCGTGAACCAGCTGGCGCCGTCGATCCTCGCAGACTCATAGAGGGCCGGGTCGATCTTCGTCATGCCGGTCAACAGCAGGACGGTACAGAAGCCCAGCAGTACCCAGATTCCGATGATGCCGACGGCCGGGAGCGCCCAGTCGAAGTCGCCGAGCCAGGCACGGGTAATCGCGCCGAGCCCGACGGCCTTGAGGATCTGGTTGACCAAGCCCGGAAGAGCCAGCAGCCAGCCCCAGATGATGCCGGCAGCGACGAGCGGTATGACCTGGGGCAGGAACAGAACGGTCCGGGCGATCGCTCCGAACCGCCCGGTTGCCACGCGGTGGATCACGCTCGCGACAACGAGCCCGAGCGCCACCGGAATGAAGCTGAACCACACGACCAGCCAGAATGCGTTGAAGATCGTCCCGATCAGATTGGGAACCTGGAAGACAGTCACGTAGTTCTTCAACCCGACCCAGGTCATCGGACCGATACCGTTCCAGCGATAGAACGAGTACAGGATGGTCAACAGGAAAGGCACGAGCACGAAGACCGCGTACATGAGCAGCGCGGGCAGGACGAACAGCCAGCCAACAATGGTCTCCCGGCGGACCATTTGCTGAGGGAGGTCCGCCGGGAGACTGCGGAGAGCCGCAGGACGATTATCTGACTGTCATCATCATGTCACCGTCGATCTGGCAGGCGCAGGCATCACCCTGCGGCCCTCACCACTACTGTTGAGCGAGTTCTCGCTCGTATTCTGCCTGAACGGCTTTGAGGAGACCGGCAGCGTCCTGCTGTGCCGCCGACCATCTTCTGGAGTTCAGGCGTCCAGCCCTGGGCGAAGATCGAGCTCGTCGCGTTGGCGATGAAGTCCATCGACGTGCCGGCCTGCACCCACCACCGGTCCGGCAGCGAGCGTCTCGTTCGTGACCGAGCCCGCAGCAACGGAAGGCATCGTGGCATCCGCCGGCCCGCCGGGGTTGGAGCCGCCGACAGCGACGTTGATCTGCGCGAGCCGTCGTCGTTCGTGGCGACCCAGTTGAGGAAGAACGCAGCGCAATCCGCGTTCTTGGCCTTGGCGGCGATGCCGAAGGTCAGCGGAGCGGACATGGCAGCATGGCCATCCGCCGGCCTCAGCGGGCGGCATCAGGAAGAACCCAACATTGCCGGGCATGTCCGTGTCGTACCCGGCGTTCTGCCAGTCACCGTTGAAGGTGAAGACCCCCTCGCCCTTGCCGAAGCGGGCGGCAGCATCCGTGTACTCGATGGCGTTGATGTCGGGCGGGAAGTAGCCATTCTTGATCCACTGCTCCAGGTGCTGGGCAGCAGTCAGGTTCGACGGCGTATCGATCGTCGCGCCGGCTTCTGGAAGATCCAGTCGTTGATCGGCTCGACCGGGCCATAGGCGGCCATCAGGTTCTGGAGCGGGAACGCAAGCCCCATGCCGCTCTTGGCGCTGCCCCACTCCATGATCGGCTGGAGCCCGGCTTCCTTGGCCTTGGCGAGCAGATCCTCGAACTCGGCAACCGTCTTGGGCGGCTCGGTCATGCCGATCTGGGCCGCCAGTTTCTTGTTGTAGAAGATGCCGGTCAGGCTGTAGTTGAGACCCATGGCATAGAGCGTGCCGGAGCCGCGGATGCCGTCGGCCGTCAACGCGGTTCTGGTTGAGCTGCGGCACCGGCCACTCGTCCCAGCCGAAAGCAGTGGCGTAGTCGTCAAGGTTCATCAGCAGCCCCTGCTTGGCGAACGAGACCATCGTCGGCAGCCGGATGAGGTCTGGCGGGTTGTCGTGTTCTTGATAAAGTGAAAGTGATCCACCAATAGTGAAAAAAATCTGAGGAAAAGATCGAGGAAAAAAAAGACCCGGAGTAAGGGAAGATGACCAGCCCCTTGGAAGCAATGTCGTTTATGCTGCTTTGGCTCTTCTGCTGGTAAAGAACTGGGCAGTATTGGGGCACGGGACAAAGACTATAAGGCGCATACACGTACTCGGTCGAAGCTCCGTCTAAGCACTAAATATACTCAATACAAAAAGTCTGTCCGGTGAGCGGTCTTTCTTCCCCGATATCGTATACACGTGTTGTATTTCGTTAGTGGATTAACAGCACTCCGCGAGGTTTTCCTTGAGATTGATTTTTATACCGTATGGCTACGCCTTGACCGAATAATCGCTTTCGGATGTGATTTTGCCCTCCACAAGGGTATGCTCCAACGCTAGACACAAACTCTTCACACAGTCGTTGACAAATAACTGCTTTTGATGGTACTATTTCGGTAGAGTACCGAAAAAATACCGATAATCTACCAATCATCTGGAAGATGTTTCATGATGCCACCCTTTGAGCCGGATTTTGAAGAACAGGGCGAAATCAACATCGTGGACGTTGCTAAAGCCGCCGGGGTTTCCATCTCCACAGTCTCGCGTGTCCTCAATAATAAGCCTGATGTTGCCAAAAAAACGCGCGCCCGTGTCCAGCGGGTGATCAACGAACTGGGCTATACACCTTATGTGCAGACTGTTCAACAGAGTAAAACGAATACCATTTCGCTGCACTACCCGCTGCAATCGCAGACCCGGCTGGAAGTAACCGACATCGAATTGGACTTTATCCTGGGTGCTTCGACCGCTGCCGGAGAGGAAGCCTTTGGCCTCAATCTGTTGACTCGCGACTTGTCCATTCAGGAACTGCTCGACGTCTATCGTACCGGGCAAATCCGGGGCATGATTCTGATGGAAACCACGCTGGAAGATTGGCGAGTTCAACTCTTACGAGGATACAACTATCCTTTTGTGATGATCGGACGCTGCGCCGACAACAAAGACCTGAGCTACATTGACCTGGATCTGGAAGGGGCAGTAGAGCAGGCCTTTGAACACCTGATCGCGCTCGGTCACCGGCAGATCGGTTTTATGGGTTTCCCGGCAAGTATCCACGAACATGAACTTTCCTCGGCTCATTGGATACAGGTAGGCTACGAACGGGTTGTGCAGCAGTATGATCTGCCCGTCTATGAGCGCCATGTTGATTTTCGCGTTCAATTTGCATATGAAGCTGCGTGTGACTTGCTGGACACCGCCCCGGACCTGACAGCGATGGTCATGGCCTACAGCGCGACCGCCGTCGGGCTGTTTCGCGCGCTGCAAGAGCGAGGACGATCCGTGCCAGAAGATTTCTCCATCGTTGGGATTGCGCCCGGCAAAATTGCCAACTTACTGCATCCGGCGCTCAGTTCGGTTGATTTCCCTCTTCAACAGGTTGGCCATCAGGCAGCCCAAATGCTGATCCGCCAACTTGATGAAGGTACTCCTGGTGTTCAACAAATTCTTGTTCCACCACGGCTGACAGTCCGCGAGACATCGGGACCATCCCAGAAGGAGGTATAACGGCCAAACCACCTAACCAAACACCGCTTATTCGCTACGTTTGTCTATTAAAAGGAGTTTTGTTCCCATGAAAAAGATAGCTCTTGTTCTCGTTGCCCTGTTTGCCATCGTGAGCGTTGTCAGCCCTGCTTTTAATTCTGGCTCCAATGCCTATGCCAGACGGGATGTCACGCTTACTTACTTAGCCAGCCAGGACTGGATCAGACAAGGCGAGCTTGATCTGGCGGCTAAGTTCGAGGATGAAACCGGCATTCACATCGATTACCAGATTATTCCATCCGATCAGTATTTTAATGTCCTGCAAACCAAGCTCAACACCGGCGAGGGTCCGGACATTTTCGGCGGTCAAAGCGGTAAAACCGATCTCGTTGTTAACTATAACATCACCCAAAACGCCGTGGATCTTTCGGATGAAGAATGGGTAGCCCGGCAGGATCCGCTCGTGACGGAACAGGTCACTGTAGACGGTAAGGTCTGGGGCCTGACGTTGTGGGATACATCGGCGTCATGGGTCATTGTCTATAACAAAACCATTTTTGCCGACCTGGGTCTGAGCGTTCCTACAACCTACGAAGAATTCAAAGCCGTCTGCCAGGCCATCAAGGATTCGGGCATTGCCCCCATCTACGAACCCATTTCGGACGGCTGGCACCACGTGCTGTGGTTCCCCGAACTCGGCCCGCGTTACGAAGAAGTTACCCCCGGACTGGCCGACAACTTGAACGCCAATACAGTGAAATTTGCTGACGATCCAACCATGCTTACCGCCTTGACACAGCTCAAGGAAATGTACGATCTGGGCTTCTTCGGGGAATTCGCCCTGACCGATGCCTATGCCGATGGGCCGGAATTCATGGCGAACGGCGAGTATGCGATGACCGTGCGGCAAACGGCCTTCGTCAACCTCGTCGAGTCAGACTATGGCGTACCTGCCTCAACCTTTGGCTTTTTTGTGATGCCGCTGGCCGACAACCAGATTCTCAATGTGAATCCCGCCGGGCCGAGCAAGTTCATTTACTCCGGTTCCAAGCATATTGATGAAGCCAAAGAATACTTCGCCTTCCTGGCGCGCCCCGAAAACCTGCAATACAACCTGGACAACACGCCGGAATTCGCCTCGATCAACTTCGCCGGGGTAACACCCAAATACAGTGACGAAGAAAAGGCCTTTTTTGATGCCTATGCCGATAAGCGTGGAACTGTCTATCAGACCGCCGTTAACTATCTCAATCCCCAGTGGATGGACATCGGTCAGGATTTGTCGGCAATGTTCATCGGTGACATCCAACCTATCGATGTCTTGAAGAACATTGACCAGCGCCGGGCCGATATGGCACAGGCCGCCAACGATCCAGGCTGGGCCGAGTAACCAAACAGTCATAGTAATTGGGGCGGTGTCTTGCACACACCGCCCTGAAGTGGCTAAATCAGCCCAGCCTGACACCATTTTAACACACTCCTGGCTGAGATTACCCGGCATTGAGGTGGAACATGTTACGAAACAAAGTTTATCCCTTCTATTTTTCCTTAGGAACCCTTATTTTATACAGCTTGTTTCTTGTGATTCCGGCGGTGATGGGAATTGGCTATGCCTTTACGGACTGGAATCGCTATTCAAGCGACGTTCATTATGTAGGGACAGAAAATTTCAGGACAGTCCTTTCCTCCAACGACAACTATATCCGTTACGCTCGCAACACTGCTCTCTTCAGTATCAACACCATCATCCTGAAAACGATCTTGGGCCTGCTGTTCGCGCTGCTGCTGCACAACGGCGTTAAACATCTGCGCAGCCTGTATCGGCTGCTCATCTTTTTGCCAGCCGTGCTGCCGATGGTAGTCGTTGGCCTCATTTTTAAGTCGGTTTTGGACCCCCGTCGCGGCCTGCTGAACGAAGTGCTGCGCGACGCTGGTTTGAAGTCATGGACGCATTTGTGGTTGGCCGATCCTAAAATAGCCCTGTATTCCATTGTCGGCGTGGACACCTGGAAAGGGGCAGGGTACATCATGGTTATCCTGCTGGCAGGGCTGCAAACCATTCCGGATGAGTATTACGAAGCCGCCCAGATCGACGGCGCGAATGCCATGGCCCGGCTGCGACATATCACAATCCCACTGCTGATGCCTGCCCTGGTTGTTTCAACCGTCCTGAGCATCTTGCACGGCCTGAAAATCTTCGACGTGGTCTATGTGTTGACCAACGGCGGTCCTGGCTATTCGACGGAAGTGCTGTATACCGCCATTTTTAAAGAATTCTCGAAGGGCCGTTACAGCATCGGCACGGCAATGTCCACCCTGTTATTCTTCGTGATGGTTTTCATTGGCTATTTTGTGATCCGGTTGATGGAACGGGGGCGGACAAATGAATAAAGCGCAATCGATGACCCACCTGGCGAACCTGCGTCCAGACCTTGGAAAAAGTGGTCAGCAAGGGATCAGCCATCTGCTGGCGATCCTCATTTGCGTGATCATGTGTACGCCCATCTATCTGGTGGTGGTCAATTCATTAAAAGATCGCACCGACGCGCGCCGGATGAGCATCGAACGGCCCACGACGCTGCACTGGGAAAATTTTTCCACCGTGGTCGAACGGGGCAAGCTGGAAGAGACGTTTGTGAACAGCATGCTTTATTCCACGGGTTCGACCCTGCTGGCGACCACGACAGCAGCGATGGCGGCTTATGTCATGTCCAGAAACAAGACACGACTGAACCGGTTCCTGTACTTTTTTATCATTATGGGCATCGCAATGCCGATCAATTTTTTTACCTTGACCAAAGTGATGCAGGTGACCCATCTGATCAATACCCAGATCGGCATCATCCTGCTTTATGCCGCTGTCCAACTTCCCTTCAACACCTTTCTCATTTACGGGTTTGTGGAAGCGCTGCCCAGGGATTTGGATGAGGCCGCGATCATCGATGGGGCCGGGCCGTTTCGCCTCTTCTTTTCGGTGATTTTTCCGCTGATGACCCCGGTTCTGGTGACAGCGGCGTTGCTCAGCTTCTTGGCGACCTGGAACGATTTTATCTTTCCCCTCTATTATCTCAATGATACTTCTAAGTGGCCGATGCCACTCGCCGTCTACAACTTTTTCGGGCGCTACGAATCTTCATGGAACCTGGTCAGCGCCGATATCGTGCTGACGGTACTTCCTGTGATTGCGGTTTATCTACTCGGCCAGCGGTTCATCGTTTCAGGTATGACCGCCGGATCGGTTAAAGGCTGATTCTCGCATGAAATTACTGGGCTACGAAAATGGGGAAAACTCCCTTTTGCTTCTGACCGATGCCGGGCAAATCAAGCTTGAGCCGGTCACTCCTCAGATCGTGCGCGTCGTTTATACGCCGAACGAGACATTCTGTACCACTCCGAGTCTCATGATGCTGCCGCGGGGAGTTGCTCCAGCTCCTACGTGGTGCATCGATGAAGATGAGCAGACTCTACAGATGAAAACTGCCTATCTTCAGGTTGTGATTCAGAAAGCCACTTGCGCGTTCACCTGGATGGATGACGCCGGACAATTGCTGGTCCGTGAACCGGAGCGTGGCGGCAAAACGGTTGAAACCGATGGAGAGCACTCGGCCCGACTTGATCTGGTCTTTTCGCCTGGGGAAGCCATCTATGGGTTGGGCCAGCACGAAGAAGGTATTCTGAACTATCGGGGACATTACCAGTATCTCTACCAACATAATCTGAAGGTCGCTATTCCGCAGATTGTTTCGACACGCGGTTATGCGATCCTGTGGGATACTGCCTCGTTGAGTGTGTTCCACGACGACATTTACGGCTCGTACTTTTGGAGTGAATGCCGTGAAGAGCTGGATTTCTATTTCATTTATGGTCCCGAATTCGACCAGATCGTAGCCGGTTTCCGCACGCTGACGGGTCAGATACCGCTGCTGCCGCGTTGGGCATACGGCTATATTCAGTCCAAAGAGCGCTACATCGATCAGGACGAGTTGATCGCGGTGGTGGAAGAATACCGGGCGCGCGATCTGCCGCTGGACGCCATTGTGCAGGATTGGCACTCGTGGCCCGGCGATTGGTGGGGCCAGAAAACGCTCGATCCCGACCGGTTTCCCGATCCTGCTGGGTTGGTCGAAAAGCTGCACGCGCTCAACGTCCGGCTGATGATTTCTGTCTGGCCACGCTTCCAAAACGATGGACCCAACCAGATCGAAATGCGGGAACAGGGCTTCTTGCTGGGCGATGGCATAACATACAATGCTTTTGATCCCGCCGCGCGGGCGCTCTATTGGCAGCAGGCCAACGAAGGGCTGTTCAAGCATGGGATTGATGCCTGGTGGTGCGACGCCTCCGAACCCTTCGAACCGGACTGGCTTGGCACAGTCAAACCCGAACCCTGGCAGCGGCTGATGATCAATACTAATTACGCAAAAACCTACCTGGACCCATCCGTCATCAATGCCTTTTCCCTGCTGCATGCCCAGGGTATGTACGAAGGGCAGCGCAGCGTGACTACTGAAAAACGAGTGGTTAACCTGACCCGCTCCTATTTCCCCGGTCAGCAGCGCTATGGAACAATCACGTGGTCAGGCGATATCTGCGCAACGTGGGACGTGTTGGCACAGCAGATTGCCGAGGGTCTAAATTTCAGCGTCACTGGTGCGGGTAACTGGTCGACGGATATTGGCGCTTTTTTCGTCGCTCCGCGCACCGAATGGTTCTGGCGCGGCGAGTATCCCGGCGGTCATCTCGATGCTGGCTACCAGGAACTCTATGTCCGCTGGTTCCAGTTCGGCGCTTTTTTGCCTATTTTCCGTTCGCATGGCACGGATACGCCGCGTGAAATCTGGCGTTTCGGAAATCCCGGCGAACCCATGTATGAGGCGCTCGTAAAGTTTTCGCGCCTTCGCTACCGGTTGATGCCCTATATCTATTCATTAGCAGGGCTGACCACGCAGCGCGATTATACGATGCTGCGCGCCCTGCCGTTTGATTTCAGGACTGATCCAGCCACTTTTAATATTGCTGACCAGTTCATGTTCGGCCCAGCATTTCTCGTCAACCCTGTCACAAAACCGATGTACTTTGCGGCAGATTCGACGGTCATTGATGGTGTGGCAAAAACCCGTCCGGTTTACCTGCCTATGGGAAGCGATTGGTACGATTTTTGGACAAGTCAGCGGTACGCTGGCGGACAGACTATCTGTGCGGATGCGCCGCTGGATACGATGCCTCTCTACGTGCGCAGTGGATCGATTGTGCCCGTTGGCCCTGATATCACTTATGCCAATGAACAACCCGATGCCCCTCTTGAGCTGCGCATCTATCCCGGACAGAGCGGCAGCTTCACACTTTATGACGATGAGGGTGATAACTACAACTATGAGCAAGGGCACTTCGCGATGATTCACCTCTCCTGGGACGAGGCAGCCCGGCGTCTTACACTCCATGACCGTCAGGGAAGCTATCCGGGGATGCCCATCTCGCGGCGGTTTCGGATCGTCAGCGCTGACAGCATGAACAATGACTTTTCCGAAAAAACGGTTCTTTATGAAGGACAGGAAATCAGAATTGACCTTTGATGCGCTTTGGATGGGGGCAAAATGACCTCAATTGATCAGGTGATAGCGAACGGACCGTTTCAGGCATCGTGGGACTGGCTCAAGCAATATACCGTACCCGACTGGTATCACGATGCGAAGTTCGGCATCTTTATCCACTGGGGTTTATATGCGGTACCAGCCTTCAGCAACGAATGGTATTCGCGCAATATGTATTTGCAGGGATCAGAGGAATTCAAGCATCATGTCGAGACCTATGGCCCGCACACGAAATTCGGCTATAAAGATTTTATTCCGCTTTTCAAAGCCGAAAAATATGATCCCGATCAGTGGGCGCAGTTATTCAAGAAAGCAGGGGCACGTTACGTAGTGCCCGTAGCGGAACATCACGACGGGTTCGCCATGTATGACTCGGCGTTGTCAAACTGGACCGCCGCGAAGATGGGTCCCCGGCGGGATCTGATTGGCGAACTTGCCGAAGCTGTGCGCAAGCAAGGGCTGATTTTTGGTGTATCGAACCATCGTGCCGAACACTGGTGGTTCATGAACGGCGGCAGGGATTTCGACTCGGATGTTCAGGATGAAGCGTACAGCGACTTTTACGGGCCAGCCAGGCCCGGTCCGAGGGATTGGGAAGTCGAAGCCGAAGCCTGGAA
Organism: uncultured Chloroflexia bacterium; assembly: GCA_963753545.1. Taxonomy (GTDB): domain Bacteria; phylum Chloroflexota; class Anaerolineae; order Aggregatilineales; family Aggregatilineaceae; genus CAVWCQ01. The sequence continues at coordinate 280,798 of CAVWCQ010000002.1, read as the reverse complement.
CAGCCGCGATTGGGAACCCAAACCGGACGAGGCATATCTGGCTGATTGGCTGGCTCGAAATTGTGAGTTAGTTGATAAATACCAGCCGCAGATCGTCTATTTTGACTGGTGGATCAGGCAGAACGTGTTCGCGCGTTATCTCCAGAAGTTTGCCGCCTATTACTATAATCGGGGCGCGCAGTGGAATTGCGGGGTGGCGATTAACTACAAGCACGATGCTTTCCCTGAAGGCACTGCTGTGTATGATGTTGAGCGCGGGCAGCTTTCTGGTATTCGACCTCTGTTCTGGCAAACCGATACCGCCGTCTCAAAAAACTCATGGGGCTATGTTTATAACCAGGATTACAAAACTGTCGATGATATTGTGGGTGACCTGGTTGATATTGTCAGCAAGAACGGCTCGCTGCTTCTCAACATCGGCCCTCGCCCGGATGGAACGATCCCCGAGCCAGAAGAACAACTCCTGCTTGGGATCGGGGAGTGGTTGGCGCAAAATGGTGAGGCGATCTACGGGTCGCGGCCCTGGAAAGTCTTTGGGGAAGGCCCGACTCAGATCAGCGAAGGCCAGTTCACGGATACCAAGCGATCTGCATTCACCGGACAGGATATTCGGTTCACGACCAAAGGCGACACCCTATACGCGATTGTGCTGGCATGGCCCGATCATCCTGTCACGATCAAGGCACTGGGTTGCACTGCTGGGTTGTGGTCCGGGGAAATTGCGGATGTTCAACTCCTGGGGCATGCGGGCAAGCTGGCCTGGACGCGTAATCCAGACGGATTAACCATTCAACTACCCGATCAACCGCCCTGCCAACATGCGTTTGTATTCAAAATTAGAGGCTGATTATCAAAGGATTACCTATGACGGAAAAACCAGTTATAAACTCATCTAATGGCCTTGATCCCGCACAAGTGCCCTACCAAACCGTTTATACGGGAGCCAAAATTCCGGCTGTTGGTCTGGGAACTTTCGGCTCGGATCGATTTTCGGGTGAAGTTATTGCCGAAGCGGTCAAGGGCGCAATCGCCGTTGGGTATCGACACATTGACTGCGCGGCAGTGTATGGGAATGAGCCGCTGATCGGCTACTCCTTGCAAGAATCGATGCGCGCCGGGGTCAAGCGCGAAGAGCTGTGGATCACGTCCAAACTGTGGAATAACAAACACGACGAAAAAGACGTGATCCCAGCCTGTGAACAGTCGCTCAAGGATCTGCAACTGGATTACCTGGACCTCTACCTGATCCACTGGCCCTTTCCGAACTATCATGCGCCGGGCGTGGATGTATCTTCTCGCGATCCGCACGCCAAGCCCTACATTCACGAGAATTACATGAAGACCTGGCGGCAGATGGAAAAACTGGTGGAGATGGGTCTGGTGCGGCACATCGGCACATCCAACATGACCATCCCTAAGCTCAAGCTGCTGCTGCGGGATGCCGCGATCAAACCAGCCTGCAACGAGATGGAGTTGCACCCGCATTTCCAGCAGCCGGAGCTGTTCCGCTTTGTGCGCGAGCAGGGTATCGTGCCCATTGGTTTTAGCCCTATCGGCTCACCAACCCGTCCTGATCGCGACAAGACGGAAACCGATACAGTGGATATCGACGATCCCGTCATTGTTCGCATCGCCCAACGACTGAATGTGCATCCAGCGGTCGTCTGCATCAAGTGGGCCGTGCAGCGGGGACAGGTTCCTATCCCATTTTCGGTTCGCCGGCATGAGTATCTGAGCAATCTTCAGAGTACCGTGTCCGATCCGCTCACCGGCGCGGAAATGAAAGAGATCGACGGGATCGATAAAAACTGCCGTCTCATCAAGGGACAGGTTTTTCTGTGGCAGGGCGCTCAGAGTTGGGAAGATTTGTGGGATGTCAACGGTGAGATTACCCCTGCGGATAAATCACCGCTATATCATCACGACTGATGTCGGCACGTCGAGCACCAAAACGGTGTTGTGGGATGATACTGGAAAGCTGGTCGCTTCGGCTTCCCAGGCTTACCCACTCAACCGTCCATACCCTTTGTGGGCGGAAATCGACGGTGCTACCTGGTGGGAGGCTGTCTGCACCACAATCCAACACGTAATGGCATCCAGCAATGTATGATCCCCGTCAGGTTGCGGGGATCGGGGTGGATGGAGTTGGATGGACCCTGCTGCCGGTGGATCATAGCGGGGCACCGTTGTTCCCGGCTATGATCTGGCTGGACAGGCGAGCTGAACAGGAAGCGAACTGGCTGAAATCTCTTCCAGAGGCGGATATTTTTGTTCAGCTTGACGCGAACCCGCTCGATCCCGCTTATATCACTCCCAAGCTGGTGTGGCTGAAGAATCACCGTCCTGACATCTTTGACGCTGCATCCAATTTTCTCACGGCGTCAGGTTTCATCGTTGCCTGTTTTACTGGGCAGTTCACCTGCGACTACACCCAGGCTTACGGGTACCACTTCTTTGACATGGCCCATCAGTGCTGGAATGCGGAGGCCGCTGCCCGCATTGGTATCCCACTGGACAAATTACCTCGCCTCTGCCCCTGTACCGAGATTGTTGGGACAGTCACGCCCCAGGCCGCCGCGCAGACGGGTCTGCGGGCTGGAATCCCGGTGATCGCCGGATGCCTGGATGCCGCGTCTGGGGCGCTGGGGGCAGGAGTCACGCGCCTGGGACAAACCAACGAGCAGGGCGGGCAGGCTGGTGGCATGGCTGTGAGCCTGGATCATGTTGTGGTTGAACCACAACTCATCTTCTCGCCCCATGTGCTGCCCAACCAATATCTGTTGCAGGCGGGGACGGTGGGCGGCGGCTCACTGGGGTGGTTCCGGGATACGTTCGGTCAACCAGGAGGGCAGAATGCCTTTGAATTGTTCAGCCTCCAGGCAGAAAAAACGCCGCCTGGTTCGCATGGGCTGCTGTTTATTCCCTACATGGCAGGCGAGCGTACTCCGCTCTGGAACAGCAATGCGCGGGGCGTTTTCTTTGGACTCTCCTATAAGACAACGCAGGGTGATATGATACGCGCCATGATGGAAGGATGCGCCTTTGCGGTTTATGACAACCTGCAAATTGCGCAAGGAAGAGGAGTAACGGTCGTGGAATATCTAGGTTCCGGCGGGGCCACCCAAAGCGCCGTCTGGTGCCAGATCAAGGCCGATGTTTATAACAGACCCTTTGTCGTCGCGCGTCGTGAAGATGGGGGTGAGGGCGGGCATTCACTTGGCCTGTATGCCTTAACCGCCTACGCAGTCGGTTTGTGTGAGGATGTTGGCGCTTGCGTCGAACGCCTGCTGCCCAACCGGCAGGTCTTTGAACCTTCTGCGAAACGCCATGCTCTCTACGAAGATCTTTTTGGCATTTATCGCCGTATTTCTCGACGGCTGTTAGCGGATTTTGATGATCTGGCAGCAGTCGAGCAAAAACATGGGTTAAGTTCATCATGAGTGGGATTATGAAAGCAGCTATTCTAGAAAATCAGGGCGTTATCAGCTACCAGGAAGTCCCAACTCCGTTGCCACGTGACGGTCATGTGCTTCTCAAGGTGAAGGCCGTGTCGATCTGCGGCTCGGACATCATGCGATTCGTCAAGGGTCATCGCCTCTATCCGCTTATCCTGGGCCACGAATGCGCAGGGATTATTACGGCGGTTGGCGCAGGCGTTGATGCGAATCTGATCGGGAGTCACGCAGCCATTATTCCATTGATTCCCTGTTTCCAGTGCGAGCAGTGCCGCCTGGGACACTATTCGGCCTGTCACAGCTATTCGTTCATCGGTTCCCGACAGTCCGGAGGGTACGCTGAATATGTCGAAATCCCGGTGCGAAATGCGCTTATTCTCCCCGAGTCTCTGGAGTTCGAGTACGCCGCGTTAATTGAGCCATCCACCGTTGCCCGGCACATTCTCGATCTGGGCAATTTCAAGCCAGGACAGACGGCTATCGTGCTTGGAGCAGGGTCGGTCGGCTTGATGGCGGTGCAGTGGCTGCGAATCCTGGGCGCAAAACGGATCATCTGCACGGATGTGATTGATAGCAACCTTGAGGCTGCTGAGGCGTTAGGCGCTCATGTCACCCTTAATCCGAAGCGCGACAATATCAAAGATCGGGTCACAGAGCTGGTGGGGGAGGGCGTCGATTTGGCCATTGAGGCCGCTGGTTCACCACAGGCGCTTGCCCAAACGATCCAGGTAACTCACCCGCGCGGGTCGGTGGTCTGTGGCGGGAACCAACCGCTCGATGCGACCCTGCCAATGACTTTCATTGAAGACCTGATGCGCAAAGAACTGCGCCTGAATGGCTGTTTCATGTCCTATTCAGCGCCATTTCCCGGTCACGAATGGACCGAGTCCGTTCAGGCTTTGTCTGATGGCAAACTGGACATGGAAACGATGATTTCACATCGTTATCCGCTGTCCGAGGTGACGAGGATTTTTGAGGATATTGCGGCACACCGGCTTGCTCACAAGAAAATCATCCTCTTTCCTGAGGAGTGTATAATCAGCGGCTTGTTGCTCATAGCAGAAAGCAGGAGTGATGTCACTTCACAATTTGAAGCCCTGGATTGTGCGGGCACAGCGTGAACAGTATGCGATTGGGGCCTTCAACGCGAATACGATGGAACAAGTTCAGGCCATTGTGCTGGCGGCCCAAGCCGAGAATGCCCCGGTCATCATTCAGATCAGTCATCATGCCCTGCAATATGTAGGCAGCGGGAATGAGATTGTTGGTTTGCGTTATATGGCGGAAATCGGTAAAGTGGCCGCACAGAGTGTATCCATCCCTGTGGCACTTCACCTGGATCATGCGACGGAAAACGAAATCTTGCAGGCGATTGGGCTGGGTTTCACCTCGGTCATGTTTGATGGCTGGCGATATACCCTTGCAGGAAAATATCGAGATCACCAGAAAACTCTGCGAGATAGCTCATTCGGTCGGTGTCTCGATAGAAGCCGAATTGGGAGAAGTCCCCAGAGCAGATAGTTCAGGTGATCGCGCAGCCAGTCAGTGAATTGACCCACTGTGGAAGACGCAGCCGAATTCCTCCGTGCTACGGGGATCGATGTGCTGGCAATCGCGATTGGTTCCGTTCATGGCGTCAAACAGAAAATATTGAACTGGATCTTAGAGCATCTCAAAGCCATTCGCGCGGCAGTCGATATCCCGCTCGTTCTCCACGGCTCATCGGGCGTAACCGACGCCTGTATTGCCGAGGGAATCAAGCTGGGACTCTGCAAAGTGAATATTGCGACGCAGCTTAACCAGGCATTCACAGGGGTGTTCGCGCCAAATTATTGGACGATCCCAAGGAAGTCGATCCCCGGCAATATCTGAACCTGGGGCGGGACGCGATGGTGGAACAGGTTCGCGAACGGATCCGTTTCGTCGGCGCATCCGGGAAAGCTACGCATTATGATTCTCTGCGTTAATCCCAATGCTGCCATTGATAAAACAGTGGTCGTCAGTCCATTCCGCCTGAATGAGATCCACCGACCTCAGCAGGTCATGGCTTTTCCGGGCGGAAAAGGATGCAATGTCGCCAGGGCTTTAAAATGCTCTGGGGGATGACCCGGTTGTGACCGGTTGGATAGGCGGATTTGCCGGACAGTTTATCGAAGCAGGACTGCATCGGGAGACTATTCAAACCGATTTTGTTCCCCTTGATTTTGAATCGCGGACCTGTCTCTCGATCCTTGACCCGGAAAATAATACGCTCACAGAAATCTACGAAAAGGGCGAACCCGTACCCGCCGAAAAGGTCGAAGCGTTCATGACACACTTCCGATCCATCATTGGCAGTTATGAGGCAGTAACGCTTTCCGGGAGTTTGCCGCCAGGTGTACCATCCGATTTTTATGCGCAACTGATCGAGATTGCCCATGCCGCCCGTATTCCGATCTTTCTCGATAGCAGCGGCGAGGCACTTAAACAAGGACTAAATCGAAAGCCACGCTTGATCAAACCAAACAAGAAAGAGAGTCATCGATCTCATCAGGAAGGAACTAAAAACGCTAGCGGACTTCGCGGAAACAGCCCGTTCAGCTTTCCACGTGCTATCAAACATCGGTTGTCCTTTCTCTGGGGGCGGATGGGGCGATTGCTGTGGATGGTGGCAACACTCTGCATGTGCGGCCTCCTCAGTTAACGATCCAGAGCGCAGTTGGGTCTGGTGATTCAATGTTGGCAGGAATTACCTATGGTCTGACCCATTCATTCTCGTTTGAGGATGCCGTGAAATATGGCATTGCGGCGGGAACAGCCAATGCGCTGAGGCTCGGCGCAGGCGTTTTCACCCTGAGCGATTTCGAACATGTACTTGCCAATGTCACCATTGAACGATACTCGTAAACTGAAGAGGAATAATCGATGCTTCTCACAAAACTAACTCATCCTACAATTCTGAATGCCCTGGCGCGGATGGGGCACGGCAGCCAGGTGCTCATCGCTGATGGGAACTTTCCCTTTATTACCCACTCCCATCCCGCTGCTGAGCATGTTTTCCTGAATCTGAAACCAGGACTTGTCACTGTCACCGATGTACTTGAAGCGCTCACCACAGCGATCCCAGTAGAGGCTGCTTACGTGATGCAGCCGAGTGATGGGAGTGAACCCGCTATCTTCAGCGAATTCCGGCAGATGCTTCCAGCTCTGCAATTGCAACCTGTTGAACGATTTGCTTTTTATGGCATGGCGCGCAGCAACGATGTTGGGTTGATCATTGCCACGGGCGAATCGCGGGTATGGGCGAACCTTCTGCTCACCATCGGCGTGTGCCTCTAAGATTTATGATCCAGATGGTCGGGTCAAACCGCACTTGGACTGACCCCGAATCGCCGGAGACTGAAAATATCTCTAGATTCTAAAGGAAAAGGGAGAGGTCCATGAAGAAACGGGAACGGTATAGCACCGAATTCAAGGAAGAAGTGCTGCGCTTAGCCGGATCACCCATGTTGGATATTTGCTGCCCGCGTCATGCGCGAAGTGTTCGCGTCCGAAGAGTCCCGCCCGTCTATGGTCGTTCGCGACGAGCTTGCGCTCAGCCGTGAATCCAAGTTGACTGACGTAGCGAGCCCTCACTTAACCCAATACAGGCTTGGCCTTTTCATCTCGCTCAAAGAGAGTTGCCGGACAATCATTGTTTTTCCATTTATTATAAGTTATATTTGACATATCTGTCCGGCACCTCCAATTCGTCTTTCGGTTTGTCTCCTTCCCAAGGCGCACCATATCATTGGCCGCCTCGTGCCATAAACAGTCGAGGTTGTGGATGAGTCTGGACATTGTCTCTACCGACGAGTTGGCTCGGAAATGTGAAGAAGAAACGCAGAAGTTTATCCGGCAGCAGGCGCATGAAACACGCTACTGTTTTGAGCTGATGCAGCGCGGGCTGGGTCAGGAGCATTCCGAAGCGTTTACGGAAGTGTACCGGATCTACGAAGGACTGGCGCTGAAGTGGGTCAACAGTCACCCGCGTTTCTATATGACCGGGGAGTCAGCCGACTACTTTGTCAGCGCAGCCTTCAGCCGCTTCTACTTCGCCGTCAAAGGTCCTGAATTTGCTCACTTTCCTTCCGTTGCCCAGATTCTCCAATATCTAAAACTGTGTGTGCAAACGGCCATTGCCGAATATCTCCGCAAAGCCGCGCGAATCCCTGAAACGGAACTCGAACCAGCCTTACACTCGGCTGCTGACGGCGTGATCGAAACCAGCGGTGAGGCTCACGAACTCTGGCAGTATATCCTCTCACAGTTATCGTCCGACACCGATCAGTTGCTGGCTGAGTTGTGCTTTCTGTATGACCTCAAACCTGCCGAAATAGCTGAAAAATATGGGGGACACTGGTCTACCGCGCGGGATGTGTCGGTAGCGCTTCAGCGCATCCGGCGCAATCTGCGCAAGGATATGCGTCTGCGTGAATGGCTGGCTGTGTAATCTGGCGAATAGGTTCAGTTGCTGTGATATCGACTACGCCAGCGCGTTTAGGAAGTAAACAATCGCTCGACTCTTGAGGCTCTTTATGGAATGCACAATACCACCACCACTTTCTGATGAGGACCTTTCCCTGGCACTCGATGGGATGGCCAGCCAGTCTGTCCTGGATCATCTTGCCCAGTGTGAAGGCTGCGCCGCCCGCTTAGAGGAAGCTCGGCAGTTTGAGTTGTCTCTAAAAGCGCGCTTGTTCCGCATAGAATGTCCCAAACCGGATGAACTGGGCGATTACCAGTTGGCGCGAATCAGTGGCGAGCGCATCCAGGCCATCGAGGCGCATCTGACGCGCTGCCCGCACTGCCGTTCTGAACTCGAGGAAATACGGACTTTTCTCCGTGAGGAAATCGCTTCGCCCCCCACCCGCCGACCCGTTCCACGGCGAGTTGAGAACGATCGTCGTCCGAGCCGTAACTGGCTTCAGACCCTTGCGACGTTGCTGCCCCCTGTGCCACAGGCAGTTCTACGGGGCGCATCCAACGAACGCATTATTCGCGCCCAGACGGAAGACGGCACCATGGTCCGCTTAGCTGCTCATGTTGAAGATGATAGGGTGGTAGTGCAGGGGCAGATCCTGGGTGATCCGGCAGTCTGGGTGGGGGCGCTGGTTGAAGTACGCCAGGCCGATCATTTGCGGGTGATCACGACTGTGCTGGAATCCGGGCAATTTCGGTTTGAGCTTGCATCTACTGACGATCTCATCCGTTTAAAAATCAGCTCGGCGACCGGATCGATGATCGTGGTTAATAACGTCAGCCTGAAAAACGAAGCCTGATCGGCACAGCCTGAGACTTTATGGATACCCAAGTTCTGATTCACGGTATGCTGGAAGGTGATCCAGACACCTTTCAACTGCTGCACCAACTGCCATCAGACGAAGTCAATGCCCTGGTTGAGCAGTTGAAGGAGCGTGCCGATCAGCACTGGACGATCGACCCCAATATCTCGCTGCAATATGCCCACACCATCATCCACATTGGCCAGGAAACTGGCAATCTGACGCATGTGGCGTTGGGTACCATGGCAAAGGGGGATGCGCTCAAGTTTCTCCAGCGGATTGACGAAGCATGGCAGGCATTGGATGAAGCCGGGCAGTTGTTCCAGGCTGCGGGCGATGAGGTGGGCTGGGCGCGAACGCGCATCGGGCGGTTGTTTATCAGCGTGAATATCAACCGGGTGGACGAGGCACTGAGTGATGCAGCAATGGCTCAGGACATCCTGGAGCGCCATGGAAAAGACGACAAACTGCTCCGCCTCATGGTGAATACCGGCGCGGTCTATAACTGGCTGGGCGATTACCAGCGCGCGCTCGAAATTTTCCACAACGCGCTCGATCGGGTCGACCGGATGGGTGAGGCGGGCGAACAGTATCTCAGTATGGTGTGTAACAATATCGGTTATGCCCATGTCTACCGTGGCGAATTTCGTGACGCGCTCTATTACTTCCGCCAATCGCTCGAAATGTACGAACGCCGCCAGGAACCCCGCGGTAGTGCACTGGTGACAATCAACATCGCGGATATCGAACGTGGCCAGGGCCATTACCGGCAGGCGCTCCGCCTGCTCCACGATGCTCTGCATCTCACCGAAGCGAAACACCCACGCGAACATGTTGCAGCTAAACGCGAGATGATCGAGTGTTATCTCTATCTTAACCAGTATGACGAAGCACGGCGTCTGGCCCGCGACGTGATCACCGCGTACCAGGAACTGCATGCGGCCTTTGACGAAGGCATTACTTATCAATATCTGGCACTGGCGGAAGGCGAGGCGCGCCATTTTGCCGCCGCCCGCGTTGCCGTAGATCGCGCGGAGGCCATCTTTAGCTCACTGGATGCCAAAAGTTGGGTGGCCGTTACACAGCTTGTCCGTGGACGGCTGGCGCTGCTTCAGGGTGACGCGCGCGAGGCCCGCCGCGAAGCACAGGCCGCTGCCGCATTTTTTTATGCCAACTTGCAGCATACGAACTTCAGCCGGGCTGTATTGCTCGAAGGTCAGGCACAGTTCGCCGTCGGTGAGTCAGAAGCCGCTGCGCTATCGGGGACCAGTGCGCTGAATATCGCCAAAAAGTATCATGTCCCATCTGTGCGCTACAGCGCCCATCTCTTGCTCGCCCAGATTCATGAGTTCGCAGGGAAAGACATCGCGCGCGCTGCGACATTACCAGTCGGCAGCCGTGACGGTGGAGCGCATCCAGCGCCAGCTCACGCTGACGCTGCGCCCCGGCTTTCTGGAAGACAAGAGTGAAGCGTTTCGCTCGCTGATCCGGCTGTATATCAATCAGGGCCAACTCGAGGCAGCTTTCGAAACGCTGGAACGGGCCAAGTCACAGGTATTTTTTGGCTACGTTCTCAACCGTGAGAACCTGTACTGGCGGCAGGAAGATGCCGATTCCAGGGCGCTGCTCGAACAGCTTGAGTCGCTGCGCGCCGAGCATCACTGGTTCTACCGGCTGGCTAATCCTCTCCCGGCTGTATCCCAGCAAAAGCCAGCGGTCGATCCCGAACAGGCCATCCCCGAACTGACCCGGTTGGAAAACGAGATGCGTCAGATCACTGAGGAGCTTTACCTGCGGAGTGCCAGCGATTCGCGCCAGGACCGGAATATGACCCCCTCACCGGAAACCATCCGTGACAGTCTGGATGACCGCACCCTGCTGGTCGAGTTTTATGACGATGGGCAGCAGTATTGGGTCTTTGCGCTGGATCGATCGCATCTCGAAGCGTATCCGCTGCCGCTCTCGAACGCCGAGTTTGCCAGCCAGTTGGAGCAGATCGAGTTCAACATTGCGTCCGCGCTCGATCCGGCGGTTGGTGAAGCTGCCATGCAATATCTCACAAGGTTTAATCAGCAGTTGACCCGGCACTTATTCGATGCCCTGTTTGGCCCCCTGCGTAATCGACTTCCGGACTATCAACGGCTGGTGATCGTGCCGTACGGACTACTGCACTACCTGCCGTTTCAAATCCTGTGGACAGGGAACCGCTATCTGATCGAAGATTGGGAAGTAGTCATTTTCCCCACCAGCGGATCAATGCTGCGCGATCGTGTTGAACGCGAGCCTGGCGCAGTCGTGATTGCTCATTCTCTGAACGGCTATCTCCAATCGACCGTACGCGAGGCAGAAGTGGTACACAGCACCCTTCGAGGGTGTGTCTTTCAGGAAGCTGCCGCGCGGCGCGCGGTTCTGTCCGAGCCGCCTGTCCAGGTACTCCATGTGATTGCGCACGGCGAACACCGGATCGACCGCCCCGATTTGTCGTTTATTGAACTGGCAGACGGCCACCTCTATACCGACGATGTGCTTCAGCACGACATGAGCTACGAGCTGGTGACACTCAGCGCATGCGAAACAGGCCGCAGCCGGTTAGCTGGTGGGGAGGAACTCATCGGTCTGGGCCGCGGCTTTTTGTATGCCGGGGCCAGGGCGCTCATCACCAGCATGTGGCGCATTCATGATGACGTGACTCCATCTCTGATGAAAAGTTTGTATCAGGCCCTTGCGTCAGGATCCTCGAAGGCGGCGGCGTTGCAGGCTGCTCAGTGTGAGGGAATACATAACCACCCTTATTTACATCCCGCTTATTGGGGAGCGTTTCAATTGATTGGTGACCCGGCCCCACTTTCCCATACCCGTTCACAGGTTCAGGAGAAGGACTATGGAACAAATACCCCAGCCATCCAGTCGCCCGGTGCGGTACTTTATTGAGGAAAAACTGGTCTTCGCGATCGAATCCGCACAACAATGGGATTTAGATACAGCAGCCCGGCGAAATTATCTGCGGGAAGTCATGCCATCCTTCATAAGAGATCGGCTGGGTCTGGATGGGGCCGAGGTGAAGCATGTGGCACTCTTCGATCGGCAGGCGGTGCTGATGCTAGATGATACGCCATCTTCTGCGGCGGAGGCTTCCATCAGCGCCGTCACGGCTCTCGTCTTTGCGGAGATTGAAGGTCTGGATGACGAAACTCTGATTCGTAAGATCGAGCAGTTCCAGGCGCAACTTCGTGAAAGTCAAGGGATCATGCTGGCTCAGAATCCGCCCCTGACTGTCACGGCTATTTCCCCTGACTGGCTGGCCTCCACGGCTGCCGAGCAGGATGGCACTGGCGGTCCTGGCGGACGCCCAGTCGCGTGGCTGGAGAGTGACGGTGTTCCCCGCTACGAATTGGTACCCGATGACGCTTTCACCGGGTGCAGCTTCGCTCTCAAAGAGCTATTTGGGGGAGCGTGCCAGCGCGAGGTCGATGTCGCCATTCTGGACACCGCACCCTCTCGGTGTGTGCTCCAGGATGCCTACCGTTTTTGGGGGCCCGACAGCACCGCGCAGCATCCTCTGGTAGAGGCTTTGCTTGATCCGAATTCTCTCGCGTTCGACTTGGCCCAGATCACGAACAACACGCATCTGTGGGTGTGCTACGCTGACTCGACCAACTACCCGAACAATCCAGAGATGGCCCGACTCAACAGCCCCCTGGGATATGGCCGCATTGTCGAGCACGTCTATCGCATGCCGGATCACGGGCTGTTTATCGCAGGAATCATCCATAGTCTTGTGCCTCAGGCACGGCTCTATCTCATCCAGGTGATCAATGATTGGGGCATCTGTTCCATCTCCAGTATCGTCGCTGGACTGGAAAAACTGGTTGAGGTTCGATCCCAGATGGGACGCCGTGTTCCGCTGGTGATCAATCTCAGCCTGGTATTAAGTCTGCCCAGAGAGAAGGCCCACGAGGCAGCCCATGAGGGGCGCAGCCCTGACTGGCTGGATACACGCCGCCACTTATCATTCGACGCCGACATGAGCGGACTTTTTCAAAAAATCGCTGATCTGTTGAGTGGCACGCCCAACTCGATCGTCGTCGCTGCCGCCGGGAACGATGGCGTTAAGCGCGCGCTGGGCAATCCCCCTAAAACGCGCTATCCGGCGGCCTTCTCGAAGGTGACAGGTGTTGGCGCTCTGGAACAGATCACGCGCGCCCCGGGCCACACGCGGGTTAAAGCAGATTACACGCCATATTCCAATACAGCCGATGATCCGGAGAACCGCGGGTTTATTACGTTCGGGGGCAAGATCGCGCCCGGCAATGCATCCGATCAGGCTGTTGCCGACAAAACGGGTGGAATATTGGGTATCTACACGGGCGATTTCCCAGACGGAACCTTTAACACAACGGGCTGGGCGCGCTGGGCCGGGACATCCTTTGCCACTCCCGTTGTGGCCGGACTGATCGCGAAGCTGTTGTGTATGGATGCAAGTCTGCTAACGACGGATGCTGTAATAGCCCTGCGCGATCTCGTAGCGGAGGCCTCCACGATGGATGCCGAGATTGTGCCCGTACATCAGCCGTTGTGATCCTGTAAGAGCTCCTCGCGCTCGGTGTGAGCAGGGTGGGTCGGTTTTATTTTGGCTGCGGAATTGTTATGATCGATCTAATGTGCTCGACCAGTGCGGTGTGAGAAAGGTTTTGTTCATGGACTATTCAACGCTGGTTCGCAAACTGGGTTCACTTCACAGTCTGCTGCGCGAACTGGAGCATGAGGGGATATACCAGGGCGAACACACAATTATTTACAGTGATACTCGCGGCGAAGAACGGACTCTGCATGTTTATATCGACGGTGCAGAGCTTCAGATGACGGAGACGTCAAATTCAACAGGTCTGCATTTTTCGACCGGCGTCGCACCTGAGGAGTGATACTCACGTGATACGCAGCAGCGGCAGTTCGAGATAAGCGATGCCCGCTGCCCCTCCGATCGTCACACAGAATCTGAACATGGTACGCGCCTGGCTTCAGGATGACATTAGCCAGGGTGAAGCGATAGCAGTTACTGACTAATGATGCATGCGCCAGGCCCAACAGCAATTTCTGTCCGGTGCCGACATGACGCGCATAAAAGTGAGCGCCGCAAACTGTTGGATTGTCAGAAGCTGGGCCTGTTACTTCAAGAAGCACCTCAAGCGTTAAAGGCATATCTCCGCTGATTGGCTGGGCGATCAGCGGAACCGGTGCACTGGTAATGGTCGGTGTCAGCAGGTCGACAGGTTGAAAGACACGCATCTGGACAACTCGCATTACCGTCATCTGCCGCTCAGTAACAGCCAGCACCGGGATGGTTGCGCCAGCGCGAGCAGCAGGACGAGTCTGCTGCTGATCATCCTGGGCTTGGTGTATAGCTGTCATTGGGCATTCTCCGTGCTTTCGCGTTGTAGAAGTGGAAAGTTCCCGGCTAAGCAGTTTAGCCGGGAACCCATAGTCTGCGTCAGGAATTAGGGGAACTGATAGAACTGGACCACAGGGCCTTCAACATAGCCGGCAATCGGGCAAGGCAGACCATTGTTTTCCAGCGTTAGGACCGTTACCAGCTTGTAAGCGCCGGGAACCATGCCCGGAATGTTGCCCGGAATGTTGATGAACCGGTTGTAGCTGTGAGCACTGGACGGTGCGCCCATCAGCTCGGTGATCTCACCAACGACCGCTTCGAGGCCGGGTCCCAGCGATTCGAGCGATACGCGCACCCGCCACTGCGCGTTGGGAGCGAAGGTGGTCACGGCATCCCCGGAGACTTCCCAATACACGTGAACCTGCCACGCATCGGGGATCTGGATGATGTGACGGTCCGGGTTCTGACCATTCGGATCGTGAACATGGGCGGAGATAGTGCCTGACATTTGAAGGGTCTGAGGTTCGAACATGATCTTGCTCCTTGTGCATCTTGGTGTGCGATAGGGTTTTTCAACCGCTTTTACATACATCAATGCGGTTGCTGGCTCTTTATCACAGCGTGCGCTTGGAATCGAAATCATGGATAGATTGAAATAGAATGAGGGCCGCGAAGTTTTAGGGAAACACTCAGACTAGTTTTTGAACACCACGGGCACAGTGTTGCGTTCACATATCTTCCCCGCCATAATCGTGCTGGTCAGGCCTTTTGACCAGCCGCTACATCCATCGCGCAGAGTCCAAGCGCCCAAAGCGGCCCGCTGGTTGCTCAAGTCGCGACCGCGCACAAGATCGCTCGTACCGTTCTTCATCCGTAAGCATTGGGAGCGGGATGTGAATGCGTTGCGTAAGAAGGCCGCCAAACTCGGTTTTACTTTGTGGCGCAAGGGGTTTCTCATCTGGCAAAATGCCACCTGCGCCAGGTTGTTTCTCAGAAAAAGAGGGGCCAATCATGCAGACTGTGTCTCCTGAACAGGTGGGAGTTGCGACCGATCGATTAATGGTTCTGGACCGTGCCTTGCAGCGGTACGTTGACGATGGCAAATTAGCGGGTGTAGTTACGGTGCTGTCGCGACGTGGACAGATATTCCATGCCAAAGGGTATGGTTGTGCCAATATTGCCACGAACCAACCAATGCGACCCGATACCCTGATTCGACTGTGGTCAATCACCAAGGTGATCACCTCTGTAGCCGTATTGATGTGTTATGAACAGGGCGAACTCGTGTTGGATCAACCTGTCGCAGACTTTATTCCTGCGTTCAAATCTATCCCGGTGTATGCTGGAATGGATGGAGATCATCCGCGCTTTGTCGATCAGCAGCGTCCCATCACCATCCGTCAGCTTCTGACTCATGCCGGGGGAATCGCCTCGGGTTTTGGGGGAGCCACAGAACCACCTGAAGGGATGATGAGGGCGAAGATCGAGGGCTTACGACAGACGCAGCCCTCATTGAAGGAAGTCGCGGAAGGGATTGCGGAAGTTCCGTTAATTGCTCAGCCGAACACACTGTGGCGCTATGGCGCATCCTTTGAAATTCTCGCCCGCCTGGTCGAAATTGTCTCTGGCCAGCGCTATGCAGACTTTTTGCAGACTCATATCCTCGAACCATTAGGGATGGTAGATACGAGTTACATCGTCACAACAGCGAAACTTGATCGCTTCAGCGCCTTCTATACGACGGCTGCCGATAAGGGATTAACTGAGATCGAATTGCCCGACCACAGCATTCACTACATACCGGACGGACATGTGCCATTAAAGATGTGGACACCGGGGGGATATGGCCTCGTTTCAACTGCCTTGGATATTCAACGTCTTGGCAATATGCTGTTCAACCGGGGTACGTTGAATGGAGTTCGCATCCTCGCCCCTACTACGGTCGATCTCATGACGGTCAACCATCTGCCATCAGCCCTGATACCATATGGATTCCCCAACGCACAGCCAATTGCTGGCTATGGACATGGGCTGGGAGTCCATACGCTGATAGATCGGGGTTTGGCTGGAACTCCGTGTGCGAATGGAGAATACTGGAAAGATGGTGGGTCTGGAACGCTGCTCTGGGTCGATCCAAAGTACGAGCTGGTAGGCACAGTGGGCTACCAGCTCGACCCATTCTGGATTTATCCCGTATTTGCAACTGTCAAAGCGCTCACCTATCAAGCACTGCTCTAGAACGTATGATGCACTTCTTTTGTCCAGATATTGACGAATTAGAACATGCGTGCTATACTGATAGCAGGTTGCCAATACTATTTGGTGCCTGATGGGCCAATGTTAGGAAATGGTTTGAACACCCCCTCAAAAAACATAGGGTCGCTGCTTGCTACGAGAAAAAAAGACCGCACAGTGAGTAACTTATAAGAATTTCCGGCTGCTGTAATACAATCGCAAATAACGGAAGTTGATCAGAAATGGCCCAAATGCATCTTTATTCCCTGTTTTTTGCCATTTAAGGCTCCACTTCTGATCAATTTGCTGAAATTTCGCCCTCATCGAAAGTCCTCTAATCCATCACTGCGCCCCGCAGCCGGAGTTCATCGGCAAAGTGGCAAGCTGCAAAATGACCGTTCCCGAAATCTCGGAGCGCCGGGGTTTCGCTTTTACATCGGTCTTTTGCATATTGGCATCGTGGATGGAAATAGCAGCCTGAGGGTGGGTTGGATGGGTCCGCCACTTCGCCTTCCAGTTGAATACGTTGGCTGCGCTGACGCTGCCGGGGATTGGCAATCGGCACGGCTGACATCAAAGCTTCGGTGTAGGGATGTTTGGGATTGGTGTAAATATCAAGCCCTTCGGCAATTTCCACCACTTTGCCGACGTACATCACAATGACCCGATTACAGATATGGCGAATCACGCTGAGATCGTGCGAAATGAAGAGATAGGTCAGTTTGAAGTCGGCCTGCAATTCTTCCAGCAAGTTCAGGATTTGTGCGCGTACTGACACATCCAGGGCCGATACCGATTTATCCGCCACAATCAAACGAGGATTAGTGACCAAGGCCCGCGCAATACCCACGCGCTGGCGTTCACCGCCGCTGAATGCATGCGGGTAACGAATCATATATTCGGGGCGGAGACCTACGCGCTTGAGCAGATATCCTGCGCGTTCTTTCATTTCGTTGCGCGAACTTCCCCCCTGATTTTTCATCGCTTCAATGATGTTCTCATAAACGGTCATACGTGGATTGAGCGATGAATACGGGTCTTGGAACATCATTCGTACTTCCTGGCGGTATGGCTTTAGATCACGGTTAGACAATGTTGCGAGGTTCGTTGCGCCGCCTGGACTGAATTGGCCCTGTCTTTGGGAGGAATCAACTGCATTACGGTACAGGATTTGACCTGCGGTTGGTTTATAGGCGCGCACGATGCATCGGCCCACAGTCGTCTTACCACATCCACTTTCCCCTACCAGGCCCAGTGTCTCGCCCTCTCGGATATCAAAACTCAGATCGTCAACGGCCTTGGTGTATCCTACAACTCGCGAAAAAAGCCCTTCGGCGATAGGAAAGTGCATCTTCAAGCCGCGTATTTCTACCAGGTTGTCGGTATTTTCAAGCGCTTGCCGATGCGCGCCGTTTGAACTGGTCTCAACGTATTGCTCAGCCATGGGAGACAGCCTCTGTATCTAGTGGACGTGCGCTAACATCTTCAAAGAGCAGGCAGCGCACCTCATGATTGTTATCCAGGTGAGTATTGACGGGTTCGATCTGATCGCACGCCGCAATACGTTGTCCGCATCGTGGATGGAACTGGCATCCTCGGGGCCGTCGGAATGGACTGGGTACCATTCCCTTGATCGGTTCGAGTTCCTCGCGCCGCATAGCGATTTTGGGAATCGAACGGAGCAGGGCTTGAGTATAGGGATGTTTAGGTTCGTTGAATACGCTATCCGCATTGCTGCGCTCGACGATCCTTCCCAGGTACATCACCGCGACATCATCCGCGATCTCGGCGACAATGCCGAGATCGTGTGTAATGAACAGCAGCGCCATCCCATAATCGCGCTGAAGTTCGAGCATCAGATCCAAAATCTGTGCCTGGGTAGTAACATCAAGCGCGGTGGTAGGCTCATCCGCGATAAGCATTTTCGGGTTGCATGAGAGGGCCATCGCGATCATAGCGCGCTGTCGCATACCACCGCTCAGCCGGAAAGGATATTCGTCAATCAGGCGTTCCGGCTTGGGGATGCCTACTCGCTGTAACATTTCAATACCCCGTTCTCGGGCTTCTTTTTTGCTGGCATTGGTATGCAGTTGGACCATTTCCATAATCTGAGTGCCTATGGTGTGCATCAGACTCAGGGAGGTCATCGGCTCCTGAAAGATCATCGCGATTTCTTTGCCCCGGATTTTACGGATCTCGTCGCCTTTCGGGTCCAGTTTTGCCAGGTTGATGATCTCGTCGGTGCCATCCTCTTGTTTACGATGGTACAGCATCTCCCCTCCGACAACCTTGCCAGGTTTGCGGATGATCTGGAGGAAGGCACGGCTAGCGACACTTTTGCCACATCCGCTTTCACCTACCAGGCATAGGGTTTGGCCGCGCTCAATCGTCAGATCAACGCCGTCAACCGCTTTCACAACTCCTTCATCGGTGAAGAAGTGAATTTTCAGATCGGATACTTCAAGTAATGGTTCTGCCATGTTATAGTCTCACCTCTAATATGGATCTGCCGCATCACGCAGGCCATCGCCCAGGAAGTTGAATGCTAACACAACGACAATAACCGCCGCAGCAGGCCATAACAACCAGGGATAAAGCGCTAACACGGCGACTTTTTGTGTATCTTGCAGCATTACACCCCAGCTAACAGCAGGGGGGCGCAAACCCAGCCCCAGGAAACTCAATGCGGTTTCCGCCAAAATCATGCCGGGCAGTGACAACGTTAAGGAGGCGATAATATGGCTGTAAAAACTGGGCAGCATGTGCCGGAAAATGAGCCGGCCTTTCGACGCGCCGTCGAGTCTCGCTGCCAGAATGAAGTCATCCTCGCGCAGCGACAGAAACTTGGAGCGCACCACACGCGCTAACCCGGTCCAGCTACGCAGCGCAATCAGGATGGTGATGATAAAGTATACTCTCTCAACGGACCAGTTGAGCGGGACAGAAGCGGCAATGGCCAGCATAATGGGGAGATCGGGCACTGACATCACCACTTCGATCAAACGTTGGGTAAGGGTATCGATTATTCCACCCAATAGACCAGAGAGACCGCCGAGGGTAATACCCATCACGAGGCTGATGAAAACACCGACCAATCCCACGCTTAATGAAATGCGTGTGCTGTAGATCATGCGGCTGAAAACATCGCGCCCCGACTTGTCTGCCCCCATCAAATACATCGGCAGTGTGGGATCCTTTGCACCGAAGAAATGGCGGTCTGTTGTAAAATACAGCTCATTAATATAAGGAATCGGCAGCCAGTGTAAGCCAACCTTGTATTCGGCCCCTTCAACAAAAAAACCAACAGGAATTTTGTTTTCGTCGTCGGTTGACCAGATTTTTTTCAACGAGCGCGGATCACGTTCAAATGTTAGCGAATTAACGTATAGCCCGAAGTCGCCATCGTCGTAGATATGAAGCGGTTGGGGCGGGGCATAGACATATTCGGCATTATATTGTGTGCGGTCCCAAGGGGCGAAAAATTCGGCGAAGATGGCTACCATGTAATAGAGAAAGATGATCCCCGCACTGATCATAGCCAGTTTATGCTTGCTGAATTTCCACCACATGAGCTGCCACTGGGTAGCAACTTCCAGTTTCAGATCATCTTCCGTTTCTGTGACTGGTAGCCTGTTGTCGTACTCTGAAGCTTTTTCGGGTATTGTGACATCCATCTGATTTACTCCAACATAGGTTCGATCTATCGCAGACGAATGCGTGGATCGAGCAGCGCCAGCAACAGGTCACTAATGAATGTGCCTATGACCGTCAAAGTGCTTGTGATCAGGATAAATCCAGCGGCGACGTACATATCCTGGTCGAGCAGCGAGTTATAGATGACAGGGCCAGAGGTGGGCAGGTTAAGCACAATCGATACGATCAGTTCACCCGCGATCAGGCTTGGCAAAATCCAGCCAACGGTGCTCACAAACGGATTCAGGGCGTGGCGCACCGGGTATTTCCAAAGCAGTGTTTTTTCTGCCAGGCCTTTCGAGCGTGCGGTGTCCACATAGGGCTTGTTGAGTTCGTCCAACAAATTCGCACGCATCGTGCGGATAAGACCCGCCGTGCCTGAGGTTCCTATGATGATCACGGGAATCCATAAGTGCTTGACTAAGTCAAAAAATTTCGCGAAACTCCAGTCCGCATCCTGATATTCGCGTGAGAATAACCCGATCATCGCTCGATCAAAATATCGATAAGATATAAACATTAAGGTGAGTGCGAAGAGAAAGCTGGGTATAGCGACTCCGGCGAAACCAACAAAAGTGAATATATAGTCTGCTAGAGAATACTGCTTCACAGCCGAATAGATGCCAATCGGCAGGGCGACTATCCAAACAAATAGGATCGAAAATCCTGAAATGGCGAAAGAAGCGGGTAAGCGCTCGAGGATGATATTTTTGGCATCACGTTTGTAGATGTATGAATACCCAAACTTTCCCTCGACTACGATGTTGCGAATCCACTTCACATATTGCACATACACGGGTTGGTCGAGGCCATATTGCTCACG
Source organism: uncultured Chloroflexia bacterium (assembly GCA_963753545.1). Lineage (GTDB taxonomy): Bacteria > Chloroflexota > Anaerolineae > Aggregatilineales > Aggregatilineaceae > CAVWCQ01. The sequence continues at coordinate 259,900 of CAVWCQ010000002.1, read as the reverse complement.
AACTTGTTGTTCAAAGTCAGGTGGAAGATCATCCATCCCAGAGTTGATCATTTGCGACACCATAGTAGATACGTAGTCGCCAGGCGGAAGCTGAATCACGGCAAAGGTGATCAATGAGATGATCCACACTGTGAAGATCATGTATGTGAAGCGGCGGAAGATGTACTGCCACATAGTAATTTCCTTCTGCTAACCAACCAACCCGTCTGGGGTTACCGAGCATCAGGGTTGATCTCCTGGGTTTTTAAAAAGTGGGATGCACTCTTAGAGTGCATCCCAAAGAACAAGGAGTGTCTAGCGTCGATTATTCTTCCCGGATGTACCACTGTTCCGGATAGGTGATCTTCTGCACACCTTCGATCCAGCCGATGATCCATTCGCTGGGCTGGTTGCCGAGGCGTGACGCGTACACTTGGTAGCCTGTTCCAGGACGGGCGGTGCCGATTACCCAGAATTCATCCGCTGCCACATCCAGGATTTCCTGCATGGCTGCGACCTGTTCTTCTTCGGTCGCTGCGCCGAGAACTTCGGTTTCATACTTGGTGCGCAATTCCTGATATTGTGCTGGCATTTCGACCTGAACAGCCTGTTCGGAGCCGACGCGCCACGCATACCAGCCGTTACCGAACATGCCGAAGAATTCACCCGGTACATAGTAACGCGGGTCGAGGATGGCCGTGAGACCAGCGCCGCCTTCACCGGTGTATAGGGTTGCTTCGATTTCGTTGGCTTCACGGGCTTCACGGAACACATCGTCTGCGATCGAGTTGAGGACAACCTTCACGCCCACAGCATCCCAGTAGCCGATCAACAGTTCGGAAACCTGGACCCAGTTCGTGCCATAGCTCAGGCTGTTGTCAACGGTGAACACGATCTCGAAGGGATTGCCATCAGGGCCGAGACGGTATCCGTCGTCGCCGCGCTCTGGCAGAATCATATCAAGATACTGGTTGGCCTGATCCACATCATACTCAACGTACTGGGTGGCGAGACGCTCGTTGTAGAGCGGGCTGCTCTCCAGCGGACCAGCCTGGCTTGGAGTGCCCTGACCAGCATGCACGATTTCGATCAGTTCTGGGCGGTTGATGGCGTACGACATACCAATACGGAAGTTGATATCGGAGAAGACCTGAGCCTTGATCGGATCCGCAATGGTGCGGTTGAAGTGAATGGTGTTATTGACAGCACCATCAGAGACTGTGGTGCTGATTGCCAACGCCTTGCCTTCGTCGACAGCGTCGAAGAAGAGAATCCGGTCAGCGCCATCGGGATCCTTGATGTAGTCAAGGTCACCGCTGAGCATAGCGAGGGTACGGCTTTCACTGTCCTGATAGCTATAGCCGGTGACGGAATCGATGTAGGGCAGTTGGTTGCCTTCGGAGTCCACTTTCCAGTAGTACGGATTACGGACCATACGGACGGTAGTTCCGCTTCCCAGAGGTTCTTTTACGATCCAGGGGAAGAGGGTGGGACGTTCTGGATACAGGAAGAAGTTCTGAGTGTCATCGGTGGGGCCAGCCGCTTTTTTGTTGAGCAGACCAACCCAGTCCTCAACACCTTCTTCTTGCGCTACCAAATCGGCAACATTTGGGTTGTAGGTCGCATGGAACTGCGACAGATAGTGCTTCGGGAACCAGGTGATATGACGCCCGGCCCAGGTCGCCAGCTGGTACAGGAAAGTCCCATTCGAATTAGCAAAGGTGAACTTGAAGGTGTAATCATCGATCTTTTCGGCCTTGAATTCTTCCGCGCCAGCGGTGGGCAGCCAGTCGGCTGCAGGACCGTTAACCATAACTTCTGGGTTAAAGAGGATGTCTTCGATGTAGAACATCACATCGTCAGCCGTGAATTCCACACCATCGGACCACTTCAGTCCCTGGCGCAGGTGGAAGGTGTATTCGCGCGCATCGTCGCTGACTTCCCAGCTCTCAGCAATGTTGGGTTCCACGCCGGAAAAATCGGGTCTCCAGATAACCAGATTTTCCCAGCCAACGGTGTACCACATACCGCCCCAACCGGGGTTCGTGCCAACAAATCCAAAGCGCAGATCGCCACCATAGGTGCCGACTTCGTTGAAGGGGGTGACCACAGCCGGATTTACAGGGAGACGTTCGTCGACTGGCGGGATATCACCGGCAGCGACCATCTCGGCTAGCACAGGGGATTCCTTATATTTGCTGTCCTGCGCTTGAGTTTGGTGGACAAATGTCGGGCTGATAAGGCCCAGCGCCATCGCTGTCACGATAGCCAAAACACCTAGCTTGACTATAAGACGGGCAAACACGTTGTACTCCTCCTTATTAAATAGGTTGTTAGGGTGTAATTTTCTTGACTGAAGCGATGTGTGATATTCTCTTTGCACGAGCGAAGACAGCCTGAAGCAGGTCCTGACCATTAAGGGAGAACATGCTATAATCTTGCGCATGGCAACAAGAATTGACCGCCCGCCTGGGTGACACCTCCTTTCTTGTTGTTCAATGACACAGAGAACCTGCCTGGACCGGTGCTCTCTTCCAAAGTTACACCGGCCCGGCAGGCTTCTTGTTTAATATTTGGCCTTTTGCCGCATCACTGATTTGCGTTCCACCAATCGCGTTCCCAGGACCGTTGTCACGGGTACACGCCCCGGATTTTGTTTGCGATCCAGAAGCTGGCGCACGCCAAGCCCGCCCATCAGCATTTTGTCTACAAACATGGTTGTGAGAGGAGGGATTAGCTCGGATGCAGGGTCTGTATCACCGAAACCCATGACAGATAAATCATCAGGGATGCGGCGTCCCAGGTCATCTGCGGCGCGCATAACAGCCATCGCCACATCATCATTGTAGGCAAAAATTGCCGTAATTTCGGGGGCGCGCTTCAGTAGACGCTGAGTTGCAGAAAAGACCGCGTCACTCTGTACCGAACTGTCTTCAAGATAGATATGCTCAATGTCGCAGTCAGCCAAAGCTCGCAAATATCCTTCCCGCCGCTGCTGGACACCGGGATGACCATCAGAAGAGCTGCCGATCAACCCAATATGCTGGTGCCCCTGATTGACCAAATAGATCACTGCATCATAGGCCCCTGTGAGGTAATCGGTCACTACGACGTCATAAGGCAAGTCATGAGCATAGGTATCTACTAAGACAACCGGCGGAGTCAGGCGCTGCTCTAATTCAAGAACTGTTTCTGATGCCAAAACTCCCAGAATCAGCCAACCGTTGGGTTGTTGATCGTTGATGAGGTGCGGCCATTCAACAACGTTCGATCGATCGTCTGCGGGCAGGCTGGAATACGATAAGTTCAGCTTATGACGCTTGCATTCTTGTTCAGCCCCACGAAGCACAGCGCTGTAGAACGGATCGATGAGCACATTTTGACCTACATGAGTTTTAACAAGAACACCTACAGTAGAAATTTCTTTGTCGGATGGGATAACACTACGGAAGGGGAGTTCATAACCAAGCTGGTTCGCGGCTCGAAACACCAGTTCACGTGTTTCCGGCGATACCGAAGCTTTGTTGTTCAAAGCTTGAGAGGCTGTTCCAAGGGATACTCCAGCCAGGTCAGCCACATCTTGTAATTTGGGGCGAGAGGACACAATCAAAACCCTCAAGATAATTCCATTGAAAAAAGCGTGTTTCATGAAAATACGTAACGCCTTATTGTCATCAATCTACAGCAAATAATCATGAAAGTCAACTATTTCAATGAGATTTCAGAAGCATTTTTAAGCTTATACCCGAGGAAAGGTTGACATTAGAGGGTGTAACTGTCTATAATGATTTGCAAATATGTAATTGAAATCAATGAAAAAAGAGCTTTAAGATAATGAGCGCCAGGCGATCTAAATTAAAGGATGTTGCTGATCTTGCCGGAGTTTCAATCAGCACTGCTTCGCGGGTTTTAAATAATTTACCTAATGTGTTGCCCGAAACGCGCGATCGTGTGCTAACGGCAGCAGAACGCTTGGCGTACTATCACACAGGGCGCTCAGCCGTCGATATCCCGGCAGCACAGGCTACTATTGGGGTTTTGACGGCATCCACCTTCGATAGAGATGCCATCACAAGTTCGTTTCATAGCAACGTCATCGCGGGAATTGATCAGGAATGCCGCGAGCAGCAGGTTAAACTCGTTTTTGCCACTTTTAGCCGCGCCGTTTATGCGACACCCTCTGCCTGGCCCCTTCCTCTCCATGATCCTGATGTTGATGGGTTAATTCTGACCGGGGCGATTCCTGCTCATGTAATTGACCAGGTCCATATCCAGACTGGGAAACCCATTGTTCTGGTTGACGCTTATGCGCCAGATTGCGATATGGTTCTGGCAGACAACGTGATGGGTGGCTACCATGCGGTGCGCTATCTTATTGAGCAGGGGCACCGGCATATTGGGTTGATTGGCACGCAGCCAGGTGCATTCCCCAGCTTTCTACAGCGCCGCGAAGGGTATTTGCGTGCTCTAGCTGATTACGGCATCTCGGAGACGTACATCGGCGAAAGTTCCCATTTAATGGATGCTACCTATGATGCAACCCAGACATTGCTGCGGAAATATCCTCAGATTACAGCCATTTTCTTCTGCTTGGACCTGGTGGCTAACCATGTGATTCAGGCTGTGCGCGATCTGGGCCGTGATGTACCAGAGGATGTGTCAGTCGTCGGGTTCGATGATTTGCCTCTTGCCACGCAGACTGTACCACCACTCACCACGATGCATGTTGATATCCCTTTGATGGGAATCTTGGGCGTGCGGCAGGTAATCGAACGCATCAAACAACCAGATCGTGTCATTACTAAGATTTTGTTGCGACCTCAATTGGTCGTGCGCAGTTCGGTCAGATTCCTATCACGGGGATAGTGTGGGTATGTTCCTCACAGCCGCTCGACCTGATGACCGTAGCCGCCTTTAAGGGTCTGTACCTGTAACATTTGGGAGCTAACGATGAAATTTCGAAATCCTGTTTTGCCAGGTTTTTATCCTGACCCGTCGATTTGTCGGGTAGATGCAGATTATTTTTTGGTTACGTCAACGTTCGAGTATTTTCCAGGGTTACCGATCTTTCATAGCCGTGATCTGGTTCATTGGCGGCAGCTCGGCCATGTGATTGATCGGCCATCTCAACTGCATCTGGATGCCCTACAGCCTTCAAAAGGGTTGTACGCGCCAACACTTCGTTATCATAACGGCACCTTTTATGTCATCAATACACTTGTTCCCAATGTCAAGGACCCCATGCCACCGTATGGTAATTTTGTCGTCACGGCAACAGATCCGGCTGGCCCTTGGTCCGATCCTTATTGGCTCAACGATGCGCCTGGAATTGATCCTTCACTGTTGTTCGATGATGACGGGCGTGTGTGGTATACCGGCAATCGTATCCCGCCAACAGGCGAGGCCTATTCAGGCCATCGCGAAATTTGGCTTCAGGAATTGGATCTCGGCACGATGCAGTTGGTGGGTCCAAAATATGCATTGTGGGATGGAGCCGCTAAGCGAGCGGTCCATCCTGAAGCGCCGCATCTATATAAAATCAATGGAACCTATTATTTGATGATTGCCGAAGGTGGCACAGATGCCTACCACGCGGTAACCATAGCGCGCAGCCAAACTATCACTGGCCCTTATGAAGGCTGTGGGCGTAACCCGATTCTCACGCACCGTGATCGAGGACATTTTTCCCCAATTGCAGCGACGGGTCACGCCGATTTGGTAGAAACACAACATGGGGATTGGTGGATGGTGGCACTGGGGGTGCGTCCTTACAGCGACCCGTTTGAGCCAGGATACTATTATAACCTTGGGCGTGAAACGTTCCTGACGCCGGTGAGTTGGGAAATGGACGGCTGGCCGGTGGTGAATCCAGGCCGGGGTGGTATTGAATGTGAGTTCTCCGTGCCCAATCTTCCGCTGCATCCCTGGCCAGCAACCTCCTACCCGCGATGAGTTTGATACTGCTGAATTGTCTCTCACCTGGAATTTTTTGCGCATCCCCCGCGACTGTTTCTGGAGCCTGACTGAAAAGCCTGGCCATCTACGGTTGCGGCTGCGTCCTGAAATGTTGAGCGAGTGGGCGAATCCGAGCTTTGTTGGTCGTCGCCAGCAGGGTATCAACTTTGTCGCTCAAACGGTCATGGACTTTGTTCCCGCCAATGAGCATGAATGTGCTGGAATGGTTGTGCTCCAGAACAGCGATTATCATTTCCGTTTTGAGATGTCACAAGAAGGTATCCGGCTGATCAAACGGCAAAAAGGTGTCGAATCAACACTGGCGGACAAGCCGCTGAACCCGGGACATATCTATCTCAAAGTGGAAGCTCAAGGGCAGGCGTATCACTTTTTTGTAAGCACTGATGGCGCTCGATGGGACTGTGTTGCTGAAAATGTGGATGGGCGTATTCTCAGCACAACCGTTGCTGGCGGATTTGTCGGTGCCTATATCGGGCTGTACGCGAGCAGTAATGGGCATCCCAGCCAAACCACAGCCGATTTCGACTGGTTTGACTATTTTAGTGTGGAAGGATCTTAAAAGTAACCAGACGTCATTTCAAAATGATGTTCATGAGATCAGCGGTTCCAACAATGAAGCGCGGTGTTCCCGCGCTTCACGTAATGCACTATACATCTCCCCTCAGTAGATGTCAGCGGAAACGTTTCTCGGGGATTCCTGGCACGTAGTAATGTTCTATTTGCATGAAATATTCCAGCGACTCGCTTGGCTGTCGATACTGTGGGGCAATAGGTAACCTGGAAAAAGATTGGAAGTACAACAGGCAGGCATCATGCCACCAGCACGCTTCTTTTTCCTGAATCCTGAGCAGAGTTTTGACGTGCTCAAATCTGGCTTCATCGACAAAATCCGCAAGCGAGTCCCAGGTTTGCTGCATCTGGCGGACTGCCTCGATCCCGCAGTTATACCTATAGCAGAGTTCGTCCCACAGTGTACGTCCAGATCTCATCTTATACTGCCAGGGAACGTGATGAAACCACAGTAATAATTCGTCTGGACAGGTATCCAGGTTGGAAACGCGCTCCCGGTAGGGAGAGAAGTATTGGCTTACCGCGTCACTCCCGGTTGGAGTACGGTCAAAGCCAATGCCTACCGCGTCGGCCCGATGATAGTAGACCGAGGTCCAGTCAGCACGCCCCGCGCGACGATCATCGACCCAGGGGCCCGGGCCGAAGTGGTGATCGTGGGCCATGATGTGATGCAGGCCCAGCGGCGTCATATAGTTGACAACAGCCTCTCGCGATTCGATCATCATCGCAATAGCGGTTTCGACAAAATGCTCATCGTTACTGAAGGTCATGCGCAGCCAATCGTCGGCAATGCTTTCCGATGTGGCGTTGTAGTCCCAGGCCAGACGTCCAAAGGCAAACCAATTGGCAGCAGCAAAGGGATGTCCACACCAGTTGCGATCCGTGCCAGTATTGGAAACAGCCGCTATGCCCGACAAAGGTTGGTTGTCCAGGCTTCCATCGACCACCCTGGCGACCAGGGAGCCAGGGCCGTAACAGAAGGTATCGGCATCCAATACTTCCTTGAACAATGGCGCAAGATAAACGAGATGTGTCGCACAGCCAAGATACTCCTGCGCGAGCTGAAATTCGAGCACCAGGGGTGTTTTTGGCATCGCACCGAACATCGGATGGTATGGCTCACGCGGCTGAAAATCGATGGGGCCGTTCTTCACCTGCAAAAGCACATTGTCCAGGAATACACCATCCTGGGGAACCAGTTGATTATAAGCCTGCTTGTGCCGATCATCAGGAACATCTGCATTGTAGACAAAAGCACGCCAGATCACCAAGCCCTTATAGGGAGCCAGGGCATGAGCCAGCAGATTCGCGCCATCAGCGTGAGTTCGCTTGTAGTCATGGGGACCTGGCTGCCCTTCGGAATTGGCCTTGACAAGAAATCCTCCAAAGTCAGGAATGAGTTCGTGGATTTCAGCAGCTTTTGTTTCCCACCAGGCTATGACGCCAGGATCGAGGGGATCGGCAGTCTTAAGTTTCCCGATCTCGATTGGTGCACTAAAGCGCGCTGTCAGATAAACCCGTATACCGTAGGGCCTGAACAAATCCGCCAATGCTGCCGCTTTGATAAGGTATTGTCTGGTCAGAACAAGCGCGTTTGCCCCCACATTGGTCAGCACCGCGCCATTGATTCCGATGGATGCCTGGGCCCGCGCGTAATCCTTATATCGAGGAGAGAGATAATCAGGCAGTTTGTGCCAGTCCCAAAGGGAGAACCCTGCATAACCGCGCTCAATCGTGCGATCCAGGTTGTCCCAGTGATCGAGCATCCGCAGTTTGATCTTTGGGGCACTGGTCACGCTCAAATCGTGGAGAGGCTTATGGGTTTGGAGGTGCCTTAAGAAACGAAATACGCCGTATAACACACCGACATCCGTGTTGGCAGCGATAACGATACAATCCCTGCCCTGAATTATTTTGCGGATGATCACAAACCCTTCGTCACCGGCCTTGACAAGTTCCGGAAGGTGCAAGGCGGCAATAAGGGGAGAACTCAGAGGAGTGCCCACAATCAGCGTGCCATCTTGTTCACCCATTTGAATGGGAGTCCCAAGCATTCTCTCCAGGCCGAATGACAGTTCCTCACGCGCAGCAAGCAGGGTTGGAGAGGTCGCTCCCATGACAACCTGCGTGACAGCAGCGCGATACTCTGTCAAAATTGGTGCAGATACGATAGGCTCATAGCGTAGCCAGAGCTCATAACCATCCTCCGGCCCTCGTTTTTTACTAATAATCTGATCCATGACTTACTCCCTGCTTCAGATGAACGGGCAAACTCTAGAGCTTGTGATGCACTTTATATTGCTTTGTAGGGCGTGTTACGTTCCTACTAACAAACTTTTCAAAAAAATTAGTTGATCACTTCGCCGTCGTGAGCGATCTGCTACCCCCCCTTTTCGGTTTCATGACAAACTGTTTCCTAACCGTGTCCCTACTTCCATTTTTAGCCCATTTTTCAGGGTGGGTATTACATTAAGACGCTGCTTGCCGCGCCCCAAAACGTTAGTTCAAACAGCCGGGACGGAGATGAACCTATTCGTAGAATACACCCAATGTGCCCTCTAAAATACTCCTTTAAAGGTGAACCTTAAGTACTAATTTGAAGATATAGGAGAGAAAAAAGAGAATAACACCTTGTTGTATGATCTGGTTTACCTTTCCTTCAATAGGGTTGACAGTCGTCTTTATAGTTCGTGGCTTTGAGCAGATCATCAATCACGACATAAACGGTTACAATGGAGGTGTCGTACGACCGATGAAAGACCTTTAGTTTGTCGCTGCTTTAGCCCGCTTAAACTCGTTCAGCTCTTGAGGTCCAGATTATGTCTTTACTGCGGATTGGCGTTCAAATTGAACCTAATGACTCGTTCTGGATTCAGGTCGAAGAGGCCATCTACCATGGAGTCAAGCAGTTTGGTCATATCGAACTGGTACCGATCGAAATCAACGATCCGCTTACTACCACGCTCTTAAACGAACAAAGTGGCCTGGTCGAAGAACTGCTCGCCCATGATTTAGCGACGCTGATTTGTAAGGACATTCTTCCCACCCAACTGCCCGCCATATTGAATCATAAGCTGCCGATTGTCTATCTGGCTGAAACTAGTTTTCGGCATCCCCTTTTTACATCCCCTAGTGGATTATATGAAGCGGCGCGGTTGGGATGTCATTATCTGGCGAGCAAACTCGGCCCAAAGGGCCATATCCTGTGCGCGGGCGGTCTGGTCGAGCAAAATGCTGATAACGGGCAAAGTCGACTGGATGGTTTCGAAGAAACACTACGTCAATATCCTGATATCACCTTCGACCATATTCCAACGGCCTGGACCTATAGTAGTGCCAAACAGCAAATCATTGATATGCTGGAACGTATAACGCGGCCTGTCGATGCTATCTTTGGACTATCTGATACGGTGGCCCTGGCCGCCTGCGATGCGATTGAGGAACTTGGGATTCCCGGTCATAAAACACTTGTTGCAGGCATCAATGGTGATCCACTAGCACTGGCAGCCATCTCTAAAGGGAGAATGATATCCACGATAGAAACTCCCGCATCCGAATTCGGGCAGCGAGCCATCGAATTAGCGATTCGGTTAGCCAGAAACGAATCGATTCCGGCGCATTTCAGCTATGAACCACAACTGGTAACTATCGATAATGTGCATATGATCGCGCTTCAAAAACTAATCGCGATAGCGGATATTCCCTCTAAGCTGGTGGGAGTTAATCGCAGACAAGAGCAAAATCGTCTCAAGCAGCTCGAAACCACCGTGGATATAGGCCGCCACGTCGGCTCTCTGTTGGACCGGCATACCGTTTTGGACGAGACGGCGAACCTCATACGAATCAACTACGGTTATGATGAAATCCAGATCTTTCTCTGGTCAGAAAACGAACAACGCTTCATCCTGGCCTATCCTGATAACGCTCCCGATAACGACTCCTTTCCTTCATCGGAGAGTGATGACATCCGGGGAGAAGTCATTCGGACGACCACGCCAATATTCATCCCTAACGTTTATACCAGCCACCGTTTCCCCCCTGATCCACAGTGGCCGGAAACCCAATCTCGCGCAGTTCTGCCGATCCAGTTGGGTTCCAAACTGGTGGGCCTGCTCGATCTGCACAGTCACCAGTTCACCTCCCACCAGCGCCACGAATTGATCGGGTTGCAACTGGTGGCAAGCCAATTGAGCATTGTATTAAAAAATGCCGATCTGTATGCCGAAGCTCTCGAAGCCCGTGCGCGAGCAGAACAAGCCGATCAACTGAAAACTCGCCTGTTAGCCAACGTGAGCCACGAACTACGCACGCCGCTAAACGTGATCATCGGGTATGCCCAAATGGCACTTGCCATCCCTAACCCATACGATTTAGATCTGCCGCCTACATTCAAGCGAGACTTGAGACACATCAATCAAAGCGGCCAACACCTGTTGCAGTTGATCAATGATCTGCTTAGTCTTTCCCAGGCAGAAATCGGCGCGCTTGATCTCTTCAAAGAAATTTTATTGCCTAAAACATTTCTTGAAGATGTGTTTAACACGTTTGTGGCAACTACCGATATGCCCGGTGTTATCTGGCAGTTGAACCTGGCGGACGACCTTCCCATGATTGAGGCCGATCCAATGCGGCTGCGCCAGATTGTGCTGAATTTGCTTCATAATGCCAGCAAATTCACCGATGCGGGCCGGATCGAATTGGGAGCGGATGTGATGCCGCCCTATCTACACATGTGGGTTCAAGATACCGGGCGTGGCATTCCCGTCGACATGCGCGAGCGGATTTTTGAGCCGTTTGTGAAGGTGGAACAATCCCAACAGCGCCAGATAGGGGCCGGGCTAGGTTTGTCTATTGTTCGGCGATTGGTGGTTCTGCACGGTGGCTTAATCACACTGGAAAGCCGCCCACACCGTGGCAGTACTTTTCATATTTATCTGCCATTACCAGATGCATCGGGGCAATCCATTGCCCTTCCGCCCGAAATCGACCGATCCGGTGCTGCTGGTCATCTCAAACACGGACCAGCTGACCCCAGCCATCGCAGCTTTGTGCCGACAGCAGCAACTCACTGCCCACCGGCTGAGCCTGGACGCTGATCTGAATACAGTGTTAAGAAAAGTTCGCCCTGCCGGGTTAGCCTGGGATCTCGGAGCGGCAGGACCAGAGGAATGGTTTCTATTTGAACAGCTGCGCACTTATCCCCAACTATGCCAGCTACCGTTGATTGTTTATGCGCAGGAGCCTGATATCAGACCAGCAATGACGAACGTGTTGATGAAACCGATCAGTGACCAGACCTTAAGGGATACACTGATTGCACTCTGCCCGGTTGAAAAGCACCAATCTGTACTGATCGTGGATGACGACCCGGACGCACGACAGTTATATCAGGCACTTGCCGTCCAGGCCCTACCTGGTCGACCCATCTACGCGACAGAAAATGGCGCAGAGGCTTTGGCCTTGATGGAAGATGAAGTACCAGGGCTGGTTATTCTCGACCTGATGATGCCAGAAGTGGATGGATTCACCGTTCTCCAACAGATGCGAACCAACCCTAAAACACGCCATATCCCGGTCGTGATCATGAGTGGATGGTTATTGACTCCCGATGATGTTCGCCGTTTAGATTATGGACATGTGGTCTTTCACAGCAAGAATCTGCTCACCGAGGAAGAAATAACCGGGGCCTTTCAGCAAGTTTTGAGTGATTCATCCAATCTATCCCAGCCCACCAGCTTGTTAGTGAAAAAAGCAATATCTTATCTCCACCAACACTATCACGAAGAATTGTTATCGCGGGCGCACATTGCTGATGCAGTCGGCATCAGCCAACAGCACCTTGACCGTATTTTCGGGCAGGAAGTGGGGCTTTCTGTCAATGACTATCTGAATCGCTTGCGTATCCAGCGGGCGCAAGAATATCTTACGAATACGACCGACAATATCACTCTCATCGCCATGCGGGTAGGTTTCAACGATGCAGCCTACTTCAGCCGTGTATTCCGAAAGCTCGTAGGCCAGTCACCCCGCGATTTTCGCAAGCAGCGTTAGCGTTCCCTGCGGTACCAGGGCAGTCGAGACAGCGGTACATCGATTTCTTTTTCACATGGCCCCTGCACTGTGAAGCTATCATCTCCGCGCCAATACCCCGTAGGAAATTGAACCACACGCCGAGTTTGACCGGGTTGGAGGACAGGGGCAACCAGGTATTGATCACCGAGCATATACTGATCGTATACAGTTTCCAACCGTTCGCCTGGAAACGCATATGCCATATGGCGCATGATTGGTTCGCCCGTTTGTGAGGCATGGCGCGCCAGATGTAATATTTCCGGCCCCAGTTTCTCGCGTAGTTTCACCATGTCCATACAGGGGAACAAATATGGCTCATCCAGTACACGATGAGGAAGCATAGAATACTGAATGATCGGGAAAAAGGTAGCGCTTTGCGCCCAGCGGAGATAAAGCTCCTGATCGATAGTGTTCGGGATTGTCCCAAGTTCTCCCCCCCCTACCATATCGGGACACGTATACGGATAACCCATCAGGCCGTGCGCCAGCGATGTTGGCAAAGTGTCGGCTAACCCTCCCTGCCCCCATACATGAGCTTTGTCACGAACCCGCTGGATCAGATGTTGCCCTCCCAGTTTCCAGCACGCACGATATTCGCTGAGATCGTAATTCAGGCCGATCCGCCCATAATCCTCGCAGTGCCCAGCCGGAGTGCGGGATGCAAAAGAGAGATCAGTCGGTTGGTAACGCGAAGGATCGCCGCCATCAAATTTGAAACCGTCAATACCGTACTCTTCCACTAAATGGTTCAATTCGCCTTGAAACCAGGCGAATGCTTTTGGATTCGACAGGTCCAAAACGGCGCTGGCCCCATTCCACCACCGTTGAATGACTGGAGCCTCTATCGCTCTGCATGGATAACTGTCATCGCCTGATGGCTGATCCGCCGCAAAAAGCAGAAAACGCGACGACGCTAGCTGCTGATATTGGCGTGTATCCGCCGTAACCCACGGGCTAATCCATAACACCACCTGAAAGCCCCATTCATGGAGTTGGTCAACCATGCTTTTCGGGCGAGGGAATGTCTCCATATTCCATTCCCATATCCCGTTGTTCTTGTACCAAAAATCATCAATCATGAGGACGCCGGGCGGCATCCGCGCATCGAGTAATTCCCGTGCATATTGCAGCACTTTTTCCTGCGACGGATACTTGCCCATATCAATCCAGGTGTTGTACTGCGGCGCTAAAAAATCTGATTCGCGCGGGATGCGTTTGTTAGGTGGAAAAAAACGGTGGCAGGCGGTTAGATAGGCTCCCCGCAAGGTTGACTGTCCATCACCAACAATAACAGGGTTCAGCGCTTCTTCAACAAACAACCATCCATCCTTAAATTCGAATGTAAATGGCTCTTCGCTCCATAAATAGCGCCCTTTGCTCGAAATGAGTAAAGGCATCGCCTGGTTTCCCAAAAAAGTTCTGTGCAGAGACTGGCGATATGCGGTTCGAGCATGAAACGGCATCTGATCGCCGTGGCGCGCCAGTCCACCCCACCAATATTCATCTGGCAGCAATTTGATCTCAACGCGTTTGGCAATTGACAACGCATCCTCCATTTTATGGGCATTATGTTATGCAGCTTTTGTTAGCAACAACGTGATGGGTGTTTACTGCACGCGAAAGTCCCCTAAGGTCAGCCACCCTGCCAGATGGGAATCTTGAGCAGCATCGGCAAACTTGAGTGGTTTGCCATTGGGCAGAGGATTGATCACATGCAGGAGCATCGTATAGGTTCCCGGCTCAAGCTGCGCCGTCGGATTGTTATAAACTAACTCGACGTAGGGCGTTTCCCCGGCGGCTGCGGGGAGAATATCTGTTATCTGCCAGCCGGGATCGTAGGTAGCGATCAGTCTTCCGTCCGAATCTAAGACGCCCAGTTCGACCTGCCAGTCATAATAAAAGGGCGCAACCCCTGTATTTTGCAGGCGCACCGCAACCGCAAGCCCAGCCGTCGAGGACATATCAGGCAGTTTGACGGCACTCACATAAAATTCGTAGCCCATGCGCCGTGCGCCTGCTAAGGCAGCCTGGTATACGGGCGTTTCAGAAGTAACACTTGTGACGGTGAAAAGATCGTGAGCGATGAGCCAGGAGACATGCGTATCATCTACCGCCGTGCTAAAGTCTTCGACATCATTACGGATGGGCGGGTCCACCCACACAGCTATCTGAATTTCCGGGCGCAGTTCGCCCCCAACGGGTTCCGTTTGCCATTTATTGAGTCCACCGGCCCACTCCATTTTTCCCATGAAGTACCAGTCTTCGCCAAAGAGGGTGTTATAGGCGAAGGAATCGTCATGATAGCCTATATTGAAATCCATGCTCTTGTAATGGACCTGTCGTCCGGGACCGGCAGCACGTCCCCTATCGGGCAACATTGGATAGCGCAGCAGCAAACGCGTCGTATCAAAGGCATCATCATAGGCGGAGAGTACACGTTCCTGCGTTTCAGCCGAAGGCATCCAGTTCTCTTCATTGGGATCGGGTAGGGCGCGGTAGAGATTCGTTTCCTGCGTATATCCATCCATCGGCCAGGTATGCCACTCTCCCCAAAAACCGATCAACCCCAGGGTCACAAATCCAATACGCGGATCACCATCATAGCGGCGGCCAAACTCAGCGATAAACGATTTCCAGCGCAGCGACGAGGCGGGGATCGTCATAGTTGGGCGAAACGCTGTCCGTGCTCCGCAACGAATTGCCAAAGAAGGTATAGGGATGTACTTCAAGTCCTTCGTCCAACAGGAATTGAGGAATGCCAGTGGGATGCGTCGGATAGTCCAAGTAAACCCGCAGCACAGCCTGGTGGCCCCGACTGGCTATCGATTGCAACTGCGGCTCTATCCCCGTCTCGAAGGTAAAACTATCGGGACCAGTCATCAAGTTCCGCAGCGGGACGTAGAACCATTCCATGCTATGCGGAAAATCATTGGCAATGGGCGCATTGCGTGAACCGTAAGCGTCATAAAACGGCATAAAACCCTTGAGCGGATTGTCAGCCGGAGCTGGAGCATAATCCATCGTCACCCACTCGCTCCCCGTCACTACCGGCGAGTCCATACCCTGCGCAACCTGTTCTCTCAGGGCGGTTCGAACAACCACAAAAAGAAATCCTATCAAAGCAAACAATATCCATTTTTTCATAGTGCGCCTCGTACAGTTCCGGGGTGGGTGCTGGCAGGCACCCACCCACGCGAAACCAGGGTATCAGCTAGAACAGAGAGTTGATCTCGTCGTTAATTTCCGGCAGTGCCTTGTCAGCGGTTTCCACGCCATCAAAGATGTTCTGCAACACCGGCTGAAGAATGTCACGGATTTCAGTGCCGTGTTCAGTGATCGGGAGCAAATAGGTGCCTTCTGGGTCCGCCGCAATATCAGTAAATGCGGAGACATCAAGCGCCTTCGATTCATAAGCCGCGATAGCTCGATCCACACCGGTCTGGATAGCCGGGAAAACAACGCCGTAGTCGCCTACGATGTTGGCACAATCCGGCGAAGCCAGGAACTTAACCCACTGCCAGGCTTCTTCCGGGTGCTTGGTGCCAGCGTAAATAGCGTCGGACAGGCCGTTGATCGGAGAGCGACGTCCCACAGGACCTGCTGGAAGCGGGGCAAAACCGACTTCGAAGGTCGCACTGCTGGAAATCCAACCAATCTCCCATGAACCCATCGGGTACATGGCCGTGCTGCCTGCCAGAAACAGGGTCTCAATGCCGCTGCCGAGCTGGTCGGTTCCAGGTGCGAACCCATGCTCCAGGTGCAAGTCGGCCCACCATTGAACAGTGGCGGCCACGCGCGGATCATCATAGTGATAAGTAGTCGTCCACGGGCCATCCGTCAACTGGAAACCAGTGCTGGCGGCAAAACCTGACCAGTCAGGCTGGGCACCACTGCTGGCATCTCCGGGACCACCGGAGAACCCCCACTGAACCACGTTGTTTTTGTCGAAATCGGGGTCCAGACCATTTCGCCCGTCTGCATCCAGTGTGAGCTTGGCGATGCTTTCCATGAAGGTTCCACCATCTTCAGGATTCCAGGTCCAGTTGGCGATGTCTTCTTCGGTGATCCCCGCGGCCTCAAACATAGCCTTATTGTAGTAAATCGCGATGGTATCCCAGTCTTTCGGCAGCCCGTACCGCTTGCCGTCTTTCACCCACAGATCAGCATTTACCAGATAGATGCTGGTATCAACGCCATCCCGTTCCACGTACGGCTGAATATCCAGCAGTTGATTCCGGCTCATCAGTTCCGGGTAGCGACCCCCATGATCCGTGAAGACATCGGGGGCCGTTTTGGCGACCAGCGCGGTTGTCAGACCGTCCCAATATTCGTTCCAACCCGCCTGCTCAATCTTGACGGTTATGTTGGGATTGCGACGTGTGAACTCGTCGGCGCAGGCCTGATAAGCAGGCTGTTGATTGGAATCCCACAGGGCGTAACGCAGCTCAACATTGTCTTGGGCGAATGAAACGCGGCTGCTGATTGGGAGTGCTGCACTCACCACCAACAAGACGACGATCACTGAAAATAACTTACTAGATTTCATATTTATTCTCCTTATTTAAGCGAAGCAGACCCGTACCAAAGATGACACCCGAACCATCTATAAATAACCACCTCCTTCTTTTTTGTTTACCGAAATCACCGGTAACCCTGGAACTTGATTGAATCAACCAGCTTGCGTCCAAAAAGCAGGAATAGGATAAGGATCGGGATAATACTGATCAGTGTTCCAGCCATCAGGCCGGTGTAATCGGGTAGGCCGCGCTGTGTTTGGGCTCGAAAGGCCATCATCGCTACGGTTAAGGTGGTGGTACTTTCGATGCGCCCATTGCCACCAGCAAAATAGGACCACTGTAATTCATTCCAGGATCCCATATAGGAAAGCAGAAACATCGTGGTTATGGCTGGCATACTCATGGGAACGACGATGCGCCAGAAAATCCCAAACAAGCTGGCTCCATCCAGCATCGCGGCCTCTTCCAACTCTCGGTTGATGCCCAGGAAGAACTGCCGCAGGAAAAACACCCCAAAAGCGCTTCCCAGGAAAGCTGGAGCGATAATACCCCTCCGTGTCCCAAGCCATCCCAGGTTCTGGATGAAAATGAAATTCGGGATCAGCCCCAATACCGAGGGCATAATCTGGACAATCAGATACATGTAAAAGATTTTGTTGCGCAGCGGAAACCGCAGGCGGGAGAAGGCATAGGCCGCCATCGCGTTAAAAATCGTGGAACCGATACTGACGGTCAGGGTGATCATAAACGTCGTGCGCAGGTAGAGATCAAAACGCATGACTTTAGGCGATCCCCCCTGATCCAGCACCGTTTGCAGCGGTAGCTGACCAAGCACACGCCTAAATGCATCGGTAGTAAACTGCACCGGCACCAGACTGGTTGGGTTGGCAAGCAGCATCTTCTGGGTAGAGAATGCCATGCGTGCTATCCAATACACGGGAAAGAGAGTGATCAATATCCACAATATCAGAAATCCCCAGGCAAGCAGTCTGCCCCATTTCACCCTGTGTATCCATGCGGCGGATGTTTCTTGTAGCTGCCGAGTTAGACGCGTGTCGCTAATATTCATTGTCTTGTCACCCCAAATCGGATGTATTGGCGCGGAAATACCACATCTGGCCCAGTGCGATCACCAAACTAATAACGAACAGTGCGACAGCAACCGTGGCTGCGTAACCCATATCCAGACGGGTAAAGGCCAGATTGGTGATGTACCAAAAGATCACGCGGCTGGATCCGCCTGGACCGCCAGAAGGCGTTGCAGCAACAGCCACGCTGTCCCAGACCTGGAAGGAACCCACGACTGAGGTGATCAATACAAAGGCGGTCACGGGTCGCAGTAGGGGCCACGTTATCCGTCTGAAGGATTGCCAGGCATTCGCGCCGTCAATCCTGGCTGCCTCATAAACTTCGTCAGGGATGGTTTGCAATCCAGCAAAAAATAGAACAGATACATACCCTGCGTGACGCCAGGTATTGATCCAGGCTAAGGAAGGAATAATGGTTTCCTGATTAAAAAAGCCGTATTTTTTAAGACCAATGAGGTCTAGAAAGCCGTTGATCGGCCCAAACTGGTAATCCATGATGGTCAGCCAGATCATAGTGACCATGACCATCGGGAAGAGATAAGGCAGGAAGATGATGCTGCGTATGATATTGGATTTGGCGAATTGTTTTAGAAGATTGGCAAGTATTAAGGCGATGGCGGTCTGAAGCGGAATATTCCACAAAACATATTTGATGGTGATGCGGAGAGACAGCCAAAACTGCTTGTCGTCGACCAATCTTTCGTAGTTCTGTATCCCGATAAAATCGGACCGTGTCAGCAGATCGGAATTCGTGAAACTCAAATAAAAGCCGCGCACCGCTGGGACAAACACAAAAATAATGATGCCGATCAAGCTGGGTAGAAGGAATAACCAGGCTATCAGAGTTTCAGTGCGTAACCATTGTTTCAGCCATTTCGGGCGTGAACGTGCGTGAATGATTTGCATCAGTCTAAATCCTTTAACCTAAAATGCTTTTTACTACCTCGCGCAGTGCCGCAGGCAAGACTGGTTTGACCAGATAGGCCACAGCGCCTGCTTCCAGACCGGATTTTCGATCATCCAGGGCGCTGCACACAATAACGGGAACTGAGTATTTGCCTGTTATAGTTCTCAATAACTCCCAACCGTATTGTCCACCAACTGCCGGTTCCAGAATAACCAATTGCGTGCTTTCCGCAGCGAGGATCCCCGTTGCGCCTTGCGAATTTGAACAAGTGAGAACGTGATAGTCCGAATGGAGTATCTCCCCATAAAGCGCTAACATGGCGGCATTGTCGTCAATGATGAGAATGATTGGTTGGTGATCTCGAACTTCATTTGTTTTCATAAATTCACTATACGGGAGGTGGCAAAATCTGTCTTGGACTCTCCCCTCTATCAGTTGGACAAATGACGCATCTGCCCTGATTTATCCAGGTTGTGCTGCACACTATGGGGCATAATTCAAATCGGGGGGTGAACAGGGGCTGTCTCGGCACCTTTTGTCGTCCGAACACAGCCCACTGATCATCTAACGCTTATGGACTTCCTCTCGCCCATTACAGCCGGACGACGGCTGTGAGATTATGGGGACGATCTGGATCAAACGATTTATGAATGGCTTGCTCAAAAGCAACTAACTGACCGAGAGGCAGATAGAGCACATTGCGCAGGGCCTCGTCTATGCTGGAGTGAAATTCAACTTCAGCATCCGACTCCGCCATAACCAGCAGCCGCGCGCCGCGCCGGGACATTTCATTCAGAACCGCCTGTTCGTGCATCCGGTTGAGATCGGAGCGCAGGCCGACTAACAGCGTCGAAGGTGTGACCATCGACATAGGACCGTGCCGGAATTCCATAAAATGGAATGGCTCACTGTGCGAAAGGGACATCTCTTTCATTTTCAGGCTCAGTTCGCAGGCCAGCCCATACCGAGGCCCCGAACCGAGGAAATAAAAGCGATCAATGCTGTCATCATCCACCAACTGCGCTGGCAAACCGCCATAGATCGACAGCAAGCGCCGCCCAACTTCGGGAAGTTTTCCCAACTGGTTCATCAGGTTGTCACGCCCGCTCCACAAGGTGGCGAGGACAACGGTTGCCAGATAGAGAGTCGAGAAGGCGCGGGTCTGTACAACACTTTCTTCCTGGGCTTCGGGGAACAACAAATTCAGCGCGCCCATGTGGGCAAGCGCGCGATCCGGGTAGCAGCTCAGAGTCAGCAAATCGCCCTGCTTTCGCTCCAGAAAAGCGATGCCTGCACGAAGCGTTTCGGTTGTCTCACCGGACCGGCTCACTGTTATGAGCAGCGTTCGCTGCCCTGGACGATATACGGCCTCGGGATTGAGCCACGCTTCAGAGGCGGGAACACCGCGCACCGGGTATCTTCGTGAACTGCTGAGTGAGCGCGGCAGCGGCAAGCGCCAGATAATACGTGGAACCGCAGCCCGTAAAGACGATAGTCTCGTACTTGCCTTCCTGGTAAAACGCGCGGATCGTCTTCTCTTGCTGTTGAATCGTGTCCAGCGCTGCCGCCCAGACTTCGGGCTGGCTCATGATCTCAGCGTGTGTATAGTTGCCTGTCATAAATTACCCCTCACCTAAAATGATCCGCCGGGCGTTCTGGAAATAGACTTTTTGCAGAACGTCGTCAGGAAGATAAAGCCCATAGATAAACCAGCGCCCCTGGCCCGGAATCTCCGTCAGGCCATAGTTGAAATATTCGTCGTCGGTTTCCAGGAAGCGATACATCAGACGATAGTAATCCAGATTGGGGCCGACATCCGCCCCGAAGAGAATTCGATCCGCGTACTGCATAAAGAACCGCCGCGAGGAATAGGGCTGGCGGCCTAATTCACTGATCCGGGCACTGATGTCCACATAAAAGTTAGGACACCGATCCAGTAGCTGGCTGACCCACCTCAGGTTCTCGGAGTAACAGCCCACATGCGCGCCGATAAAGGTAGTTTCGGGATGGCGTTCGATCAGATGGGCGAGACCGTTCAGGAGGGTCATAAAGCTGGGGAAGGGTGGGCTGGGGAACTGCCAATCGGGTTGGGCGTGCAGTTCCTCCCATCGTTCATTGGTTTCATCCAGCGGATCAAAGAATGCCACCGGATCCGCGATATGAATGATCACAGGCAGTTTAAGTTCGCCTGCCGTCGCCCAGATCGGGTCCAGCCGGGGATCGTCAATCGTCACCCGCGTGCCATGCTGATCACGCACATGCAGTCCAAAGGGTTTCCAGATTTTTAAACCCTGCGCGCCGCGCTGCGCCTGAATACGCAGCCGTTCAGAGGCCCAATCGCCAAAATGATCGCCGTGTTCGGCCCAGGCGTTCCAATCCACGCCGCCGAAGATCACAAAACGATCCGGGGCCGGGGCCTTGAAATAATCCAGGTGGAAGTTCAATTTGTCTTCGCCCCAGCCGCCGTCCAGGTCGATATAGGTGCGCACCTGGGCCGTATCCAGAATATCGAGCAGTTCCGGCAGGGGCTTGTGATCCCAGCCGCCGCCAAAAGGCTCTGCGAGGTGGTTATGAGCGTCAATGACTGGGAAGCGCGGTTTTTCTACATAGGTTTCTTTGACGAACAGCCGGGGACGTGGGCGGAAATCTTTTAAAAGCAAGTGTTCGGAAGAGTGGTCCATTTTGCTGCAATCCTGAGAAATGACTGTACCGGCGCGCAATCAAAATAAATCACATTCGCCCACATTGAAGCATATATAATGGCGCGTGTCAACATATTCGTTCGTTTTCGATGGCAATTCGTGCATAAAAAATCATAAACGCTTGACAAAAAAGCATGAACAGCATACGATGTGGGGTGGGTATAAACTGGGTGTTTGAGAGAGATTTTCACGAGGAACGTATGCCTAAGATCACGTTTGTAGGAGCCGGGAGTTCGGTATTCACCTATGAAATTATGACGGACATCCTCATGACGCCCGCGCTGGAGTTGGGGGTGTTTGCGCTGGTCGATATCGACCCGAACGACTCGAACTTGTGCATAAAGTGGCAGAACTGGTCATCAAACAATCAGGAAAAAACTGGCGAGTTGAGGCCTCTACTAATCGCAATGACATGCTTGCCGGAACCGATTATCTGATCAACACCATCGAAGTCGAAGGTTTGCCCAATGTGCGCCACGACTTTGATATTCCCATGAAATACGGAGTCAACCAATGCATCGGGGACACCATTGGCCCCGGCGGGCTTTTTAAGGCGCTGCGCACGCTCCCGGCGTGGCTGGATATTCTGGCGGATGCGGAGCGGCTGGCCCCGAACGCGCTGGTCATGAACTATACCAATCCGATGTCCCTCACTTGCCTGACGGGTATTCGCGCCTCATCGCTGCCGATTGTTGGGCTGTGCCATTCGATCCAGCACACGGCGCAGCAGATCGCCGGGTATCTGGGCATCCCGTTTGAAGAACTGAAATTTCGGGCAGCGGGGATCAACCATCTGGCATGGCTAGTGGAAGTGACTTGCAGCAGTGAAGATATGTACCCGCTGCTGCGCGAAAAAGCCAAAGACCCGGCCATCTACGAACAGGACCCGATCCGCTTTGAAATGATGCTGCACCTGGGCGCGTTCGTGACCGAAGGCAGCGGGCATTTTTCGGAATATGTGCCCTATTTCCGCAAACGTCCTGATCTGGTCAACCGCTACACTCGCTCGGAATACCGCGGCGAAACCGGGTTCTATGCGAACAATTGGCCCCGCTGGAGAGCGGAAGCCGACGAAATGATGCGCCGTTTGATCCGGGGCGAAGAAGACGTGATCCTGGAGCGCGGGCCGGAATTTGCCTCCTATATTATGGAAGCCATTGAAACCGACTGCCCTGCTCTGATTTATGGCAATGTGCCGAACACGGGTTTGATCACCAACCTGCCCCAGGATGGCGTCGTTGAAGTGGCCTGTCTGGTGAACAAAAACGGCGTTCAGCCCGTGCATTTTGGCAGCCTGCCGACGCAGTTAGCACATCTCGACGTGGCGCACATGTCGTTCCATGATCTGGTCGCGACAGCGGTCCTGGAACAAAACCGGGAAGCGGCGTTTTATGCGCTCATGATCGATCCGCTCACCGCAGCGGTTTGTTCACCCGCCGAAATCCGCTCCATGTTCGATGAAATGGCGGTCACGGAAGCGCGCTATCTGCCGGAATGGATGCAAAAATAATGAGGCGTATTCTGGTCGCCGGGGAGCTAAACGCCGATCTGATCATGACAGGGCTTCCGTCTTTGCCTGTCCTGGGGCGGGAACTCAGGAGTACCGGGTTTCGGATCGTGTTAGGCAGTTCGTCCGCGATCACGGCGGCGCGGCTGGCAGCGTTGGGCGCTGCTGTGGATTTTGTCGGGCAAATCGGAGATGATGATCTGGGTCAGTTTGTCCTGCGCGAACTCCATACATTTGGTGTAGGGACGGCTCAGGTTCAGGTTCTGCCCGGCGCGCAGACCGACGTGACGATTGCGCTCACCTATGAGCGTGATCGCGCGCTGCTCACCTGCCCCTGCCTGATGGCAGCGTTTACGGGCGCACCTCTCACCGGCGATCTCATGCGGGATTACGCCCATCTGCACGTCGGATCATTTTTCCTGCAAACAGCGCTTCAGCCCGAACTGCCGCGCCTGTTCCGGCTGGCGCATGAGCACGGCTTAACGACATCCCTGGATACCGGGTGGGATCCGCAGGAGGCCTGGCTGCGGAATCCCTATTTAGCCGCCACCATGCAAGAGACGGATTATTTCTTCCCGAACGAATCCGAGGCAATGGCCCTCTGTGATGGGGAATGGAATCCATCCAAACTGGCGAAATACGTCCGGGGTACGGTGGTGATCAAACGCGGCGCAAATGGGGCGATAGCTGTGCGCGCCGATGAGAAGCCTGTCTCTATTCCCTCTTTAGTGGTCGAGGCCGTGGATACCACCGGAGCCGGGGATGCGTTTAATGCCGGATTTATTTATACAACTGCGATCATGCGCGGCGATCTGGTGGAAGCTCTGCGCTTTGCGGCGGCTTGTGGAGCGCAGGCCGTAACCCAGGTTGGCGGCGCGACCAACGCTCCTTCGTCTGATGTGATTTAACACTGGTTGAAGGGTCAGGCAGTTAACCGTTAAAATCTTGTCTCCGGGAACAATTAACAGATGAGGAAGAACATGTTGGCCTCA
The DNA here is from genome assembly GCA_963753545.1 of uncultured Chloroflexia bacterium. GTDB lineage: Bacteria > Chloroflexota > Anaerolineae > Aggregatilineales > Aggregatilineaceae > CAVWCQ01. The sequence continues at coordinate 235,590 of CAVWCQ010000002.1, read as the reverse complement.
AACGATCTGATGACTCCTGAGCGGCAGGAGCAAATCGTCAATTTAGTGAATGAGTCAGGCAGCGTCACGGTTGCCGAACTCAGCGAACGGTTTGGCGTAAGCGAAACGACAATCCGCCGGGATCTGATCACGCTGACGGAACGTAATCTTGTGCGCCGGACGCATGGCGGCATCATGCGCATGGCGACGGTGGCGACAACAGAAAGCCCGATCATGCTGCGCCAGTCGGAACATGCCGCCGAAAAAGAACGCATCGGGGCCGCCGCCGCTGGCTTAGTTCGCAGTGGCGAAACGCTGCTGCTGGCTGGGGGCAGCACCGGGTTAGCCGTAGCTCGCCACCTGGATCGGCATAGCAATCTGACCATTATGACGGAATCACTGCTGGTCGTGCAGGAACTGCTGCGCCAGGGGCATCACCGTTTGATCATGCTGGGCGGCACGATTGATCCCGATGAACAGGCTGTGCGCGGCACGTTAGCCCGCCAGATGCTTAGTCAGCTTTGTGTGGATAAAGTGATCATCGGCGCACGGGCAGTATCGGTCAGGCGGGGAATCAGCGCCGAGACGCCCGAAGAAGCCGAATTTTTACGCGCCTTTTTGAACTGCGGGGATGATGTCATTTTAGTGACAGATAGCAGCAAATTCCACCTGTCGGCGTTGGCTCAACTTGCTCCCATTACTGCTGTCAGAACCCTCGTCACGGATGATGATTTAGACGAAAGTATCGCTCAACAAATTCGGGATTTGGAGATCAACTTACTCACCGTCTAGTTTTTAAAAGACACAACTGCATAGGTTGTTTTTCGCTTGTGGATAGGAGAGGCTTTCGCCATGAAATGTCTTCTTTCCTGGCTATAGCGATTATCGGGCCAACCTGATTTTATCGGACCAACCTAGTTTTATCGGACCAGCACAGACGATATTTAACCACCATGAACCTCTCAAACCAATCAGTTAGCCCGGACCCCACCGATAGGCAGGCAGTTACTCAGTTAATGTTTAGGCCCATGAGGCCGTGATTTTGCGTGTATATCCACATGAGCATCGAAGAGGAGTTCTGATGAGCAGTTCTCTCACTCCAGGACGCTGGCGCGGCCTGATGACTACGAGCACAAACCGCCAGACTTTTACAGTATTAGCGTTTGACCAGCGCGGTAATTACCGCGATCTCCTGCCAACTGGATCAACTTATGAAGATGCGGTTCAGATCAAGTACGAGGTCATAGCAGAGTTGGCTCCCCATACCAGTGCTGTCTTGCTCGACCCTGAATACGGCCTCAAAGCGGCCCTGCTCGGCGTCAAAAACAGCGGCTTGCTGATGTGCATTGAAGAAACGGGCTACAGCGGTGATGCAACTTACCGCCGCAGTGCGTTCATTCCTGGTTGGACAGTGCGCAAAATTCGGCAGATGGGTGCGTCGGCGGGCAAGCTGCTGATCTACTACCATCCCGATACAGGCGCATTAGCGGAGGAAATCGAAACAATGGTCGCTGATCTGGCGGAAGAATGCCATCGTTATGATTTACCGCTGTTTGTCGAGCCGCTGTCCTACAGCCTGGACCCAAATATTAACCGCAAGAGCGAAGCATTTGCGGTAGGTCTGCCTGCCATCGTGCGCGAGACGGCTCGCCGTCTAAGCCGGACAGGAGCCGATGTCCTCAAACTCGAATTCCCCATTGATGCGGTTTACAACGCGGATCGCGGGGCATGGCGGGCGGCCTGTGAAGAAATCAGCACGGTGTCAGCCGTGCCCTGGGTGCTCTTAAGCGCAGGCGTCGATTTTGCGACCTTTGAGCAACAGGTTCATATTGCGTGCGAGTCCGGAGCCAGTGGATTCCTGGGCGGGCGTGCGATCTGGAAAGAGTTGATCAGTATGAGTGCGGACGCGCGCAAAGTTTTCCTCAGCACGATTGCACTCGAACGGCTGCAGCGGCTTACCACCATCGCCAACGAGTACGCACGGCCCTGGACCTATTACTATGATGCCCCCGCCATTGCCGAAAAATGGTTTGAGGCTTACGCCGAAGGATGATAATCGCTATGGCTGCAATCAAATCCATGATTTAGCCTATGATTGCGCTGCGCCAGCAGGGAATTTATCAAACGCTATTGGCGATGTGCCCCAATTCCGAAAGGGCACCCGGCAAGCCCGAAGAGGGGTTGCTTACTCAATCGCCAGGCACCAGCGTCGACGATTCTTCTCCGGAGGGCTGGGAAGGTACAAGATCACCTTTCCACAGCGCCCGGAACTCATCCGATGTTTCCAGCAGCGTATCAACCGTACCTGTTGCTTCAATACGCCCGTCTTTCAGCACAATAATGTAATCAGCACGGCGTAAAGCAGCCTTACGATGTGACACAACCAGACATGTGGCATTCCTGTGTTCAAAAACCCGCTCCCACAAGGTCGCCTCGGTTTCGACATCCAGCGCACTGGATAGATCGTCAAAGACCAACAAATCCGGTTTGCGGACAAACATACGAGCGGCGGCAGTGCGCTGCATTTGTCCACCCGACAGCTTGACCCCCTTGGGGCCGAGCATCGAGTCGAGTCCGTTCTCCAACTCCGGCACATCCGTTTCCAGTACGGCGGCAAAGATCGCCTCGTTCACAGCGGCATCTTCCATCGGCTGGCCCATCAGGATATTCTGGCGCAGTGTGTCACTGAACAGGCGCGGAACCTGCGGTGTATAGGCAGAGCGCGGCGGGACGAAAAAATCCCCCGCGTTTTTTACAGGCTGCCCGTTCCACAGAATTTCCCCGCCATCACGCGGCAGCAGTCCCAGCAGCGAACGCAGCAGGGTTGTCTTGCCGGAGCCGATCCGCCCGGTGATCACGACAAATGACCCGCGTGTGAGACTCAGATTAATTTCCGCGATCCCATTTTCCGTGCCGGGATACTGGTACTGCAAGCCGCGCACCTCAAGGCTTTCCAGGCGGTCGGTCTGGGCAGGGAGCGGGATATCCGGCAGAGAGCCATCCAGGTAAATCGGGCTAAATTCAGCCAGCGCCCCCGCCGGAGCGCCTTCCATCAGACGGTACATCCGTTCAACCGACACGCCAATCTGCTTGTAACGCGCTACCAGCAGCCCCACAAACGTCGTCAGTTCGCTAACGAACTCCAGGTAAAAGGCGAATAGCGCAAAATCGCCGACCGTGAACGTGCCGCGCTGCATGCTCTGGCCCGCCATCAGCAGAATCGCACCCGTCCCCAGCGTCACGGCGTTGCGGAAAATCGAATTCAGAATTTCGTTAAACAGGCGGTCCTTGATCGCGACTTTGCGCCGCTCGTTATTGATCGCTTTAAAGTAATCAACAACCCCGTCCTCAGCCGTAGCAACCTTGACAGCCTGCACTGCCCCAAAAATCTCTCCGATAAAGCCGGTAACAATCCCCGTCCATTTGCGGCTGGCCCGGCGGTATTTTTCGATGCGCGTCATCGACGCATTGGCGACAATACCCACCACGATAAAGGGCAGCACTGCCAGAAGCGTGATTTTGACATTGATGCTTATCATGATGGTGAAGGCAATGATGCCGAAAAAGATCATGCCCATCATATCGTTCATCCACAACGCAAACAGCGGGATTTCGAACGAATCGCCCCTGAAACGGCTGACCGCTTCACCCGGCGAATCCGGCAGCGATTTCGCGCCAGGGCGCTTGAGGATGTAGCGCAGCAGATTTTTTTGCAGCAGGGTCATGATATGGACAAAGAACGGGATGTTGGTCAGAATCAGCCCCCAGATCGACAGCACGCGTGCCAGTTCCGTCGCAAACATCAGCGCCACCAGCGTCCACAGTCCCAGATGCGCGTCGCCGTTGTCCGACAGCAGGTTAAAGAACTCGCGCATGATCAGGCCAGGAGCCTGCCAGAACAAGTTGAGCACCAGCATTGACGCCAGATTGAGCAGCCAGAAACGGCGTCGGTAGACAATCGAGCGCCAGACAACCTTCCAGGTAGGAATGGGCGGCTTGGGATCGCGATACCCTTCGAGTTTGACTTCAGGAATACTCACACCAACACCTCCGAGAGTCCAGTTTGCAGCAAGTGAGAGAATCGGGAGGAGGGATCATCCGCTAACCGGGCGCGGTCGCCGTATTCGGTGATATGCCCACTGTCGAGAATCATGATCTCATCAGCGCGTTGGACTGTTCCCAGCCGGTGCGCCACAATGATCGCCGTGCGGTTGTGCAGCAGTTTATCAATGGTCCGCTCGATGATCTGTTCCGTCGCCGGGTCCAGCCGCGAGGATGCCTCATCGAGGATTACCAGACCGGGATCCTGCAGGAAGACGCGAGCAAAGGCGAGCAACTGCGCCTGCCCCGCCGATAAACCCCGCCCGCCCGTTTCCAGGCGTGTATTGAGACCATCCGGCAGCAAGCGATACCAGTCGCCCAGTTCCAGGTCTTCGATCACTTGCAGGATACGCTCGTCAGGAATATCGCGGTTAAAAAACGTCAGATTGTCGCGCACGCTGGCCTGAAACAACTGCACATCCTGCGTCACCATCGATACCCGCCGCCGCAGATCGTACAGGTGCGGCTGGCGCACATCGATTCCGTTTAGCTGCACGCTGCCTGATGAGGTATCGTACAGGCGAAAGACCAGGCGGCTCAGCGTCGTTTTGCCGCTGCCCGTGCGCCCCAACAACCCCAGGACGCGCCCCGGTTCTAGCTTAAAATTGAGGCCATCCAACACGGACTCGCCGTCCACATAAGCAAACGTCACATCATCAAAGCGCAGTTCCAGCGGGCCAGTTGGGATCGCCGCGCCAGGGCCATCCGTGATTTTGGGCTGGAACGCGCGTAGGTCGGACAGCCGCTCGACAGCCGCCCCAATATTTTGCAGGCTCTCCACCTGCTGCGTCAGATCGCGGATCGGGCGGGCCATCTGGTTGGTATAGTAGACCACCAGATAAGCGGTCCCAATGGTAAACGCGCCGCTCCGATACAGGTGATAGCCGCTCACAAACGCAATCGAGAATCCGAACATGAGGGCCATACCTGCCACCAACTGGACAACGATGTGCCGGTTCCCTGCTTTGCGCCAGCGCCCCAGGACAACAGTTTGCAGATTGTACAACCCTTGCAGCACGTATTCCACCGCTCCATTCGCACGGATATCCTCCGTGCCCGACAGCCGTTCTTCGAGAAACGCGGATAGATCGGCCTGAGCTTCGCGCAGTGCCTTATCGTAGGGCACGGCGATACTGCGCACATAGTTCAGGCTCATAATCGTGACGATCGCAAAAGCCGTGAATCCAGCGCCTAAGCGCCAGTTCTCTACGAACAAAACTATCAATATCCCGGCCATTAAGAGCATGCTGCCCATAACGCGGATGACCAACTGCGAAAAGAAATTAGACAACTCAGCGATATCGCCGTCGATGCGTTCGATCAGTTCACCTGGGCTGTGTTCGCTATGAAAGCTCATATCCAACCGCAGACAGTGAGCTGCCAGTTCGGCGCGTAAGGCGTTGGTGGCAGTCCAGGCCAGATTTTCTCCGGCATAGGTCGCGCTCACGGCGAGTATCTGCTGTGACAACGCCACACCGATAAATGCCAGGGCCACTGGCACAAGTTGAGAGCTTTCTTTGTCTGACGTAGCCGTGTCGATGAAATAGCGCATCAACTGTGGGTTGAGCACCTGTAGCGCGATACTGCTCAGCAGCAAGGTAAGCATCAGAGTAAAGCGTCGCTTTTGAGTTCGCAGGTGATCGACCAGCAAATCCCAATACCTCCGGAGCGGGATATTTCTCATTTTGTTCCTATCCTCATGGGTTGAGTTTTAGTTTGGGCAATACAACATCGTCAAGCCGGCTGGATCTATGCTCCAACGGACCTGAGCGGTTTCCAGGGTGAGCGCCCTGCCGGTTCAGGAAATGGTTTTAGTGGAGGAAATGTCTATTTGCATTACAGGAGTCTACCTTTTCCAAGCGATTTTTTCATTATACACTATTCTTGGTCACACAAGGGCAGACGAGAGCTAAATGGAACCTGCGATTTAATAACTTGTATGAGGGAGGCGATCTCCACGCGGCCTTGCGGGAGCACTAACTCCCAGGATAATTCCCCCGGAGGCGACCTCCTGGCTGAACATATTTTCCCACTTTGATAACTAACGTTAGTTGATATATAATGTCTATATATCTCAGGTCAGGTTAAGCGTCTACTGACACGAGTAGCCAATGGAGATATTCCCGGCGATCTGGCAGATGAAGACCTGATCGGGGATGTGGAAGATGCTATCGACTCCGCGTGAAAACAATCCACCGCGATATGCACGTGTCAGTCGTCCCGAGATTCTCGAATGCCTTGAGGGGGATTTAAACGAATGACTTTCTACAGCATCCTCTTTGAAAGACCTACGGCGGTTGAAACGAATGAGATGCCCGCTTTTTTTGGCGACCTCAATCTTGATCAGCTCGTTGATACAATCACTTCAGGGAAGCGGAACTATAATCTAACCCCTTTTTTTTACACGCCCCTTAAAGATATTGATGCTATCACCTATCGCCACGAAATCATGCAGGATCTTGAAACTGGAAGCCTCATGAAGCATATCCATGCTTTCGCGCGAAAGATGTACCATATGCGTGACAATCTGGCCCAGGCGAACAGGCTGCATTACAAATATCAGAAAGCAAGCTGGTTTCTGGATGCAGTGGAATGTTACTGCGATGGCATCATCGGCGCTCGCTGATGCTGTAATTAGGATGGATTTAAAATCGCGTGGCTTTCGAGCCTTCCGGGACTATCTGATTGACTATACACAATCGCATCGATTTCAATCCCTTTTGTTGGCAACGAAAAAGCTGAAAGCTGATTTAGGTGCAGTTCGATACTGCCTGCTGATCATGGATAACAGTGTTCAGGTACGGAGATATGAAGGCGAAGCGAACTACAGTGTCCATGTGGAAGCGATATTTGAGAAGTTCAAGCAGGGAGCGGTCGAGGACTATCGGATTGAATTCCCTATTCAACCAAGTATGAATCATGTGGAAGCAGGGATTCTGGATCTGGTAGCGCACTTGTATCCCGACGAGTTTTCTGATCTGGACACCTACTACACGCAAAACCAGGATTATCTGGACGAAATTCTTGGCGCCTTTGATCGGGAAGTTCAGTTTTACATCGCCTATCTTGAGTTTATCGCCAGGCTGAAACAGACAGGGCTGAGCTTCTGCTACCCACAACTATCGAAGCAAAAGGAAATCTACAACGACGAGGGATTTGATTTGGCGCTAGCGTATAAGCTGATGAACGAAAATCGGTGTGTCGTTTGCAATGATTTTTATCTGCAAGGCGAAGAACGCATTTTTATTGTCTCTGGCCCTAACCAGGGCGGTAAAACCACGTTCGCCCGCGCCTTCGGGCAGATCCATTATCTTGCAAGCTTAGGTTGCCCTGTTCCTGGCAGAAAAGCGCAGCTTTTCCTGTTCGATACTATCTTCACACATTTTGAAAAAGAAGAAGATATCAAAAATCTTCAGGGGAAGCTTCAGGATGATTTGGTGCGCATTCATACTATTTTTGACCACGCCACCCCGGACAGTCTCGTGATCATCAATGAGATTTTTGCATCAACCACCCTCAAAGACGCTGTTTATCTAGGTCAGAGAATCATCGAAAAAATCCACCTCCTGGATCTCCTGTGCGTGTGCGTGACCTTCATCGTTGAATTGGCCCTTTTTAGTGAGAAAACGGTCAGCCTGATCAGCACCGTTGCCCCGGAAAATCCGGCACTACGAACCTATGAGATTGTCCGACAGCCTGCCGATGGGGTAGCGTACGCGCAATCCATTACTGAAAAATACCACCTGACCTACCAGCAGATAAAGGAGCGAATACCCTCGTGAAAGCGCTTCTCATGTATCGGGATCATGACTTTGACCTGCAACAGGAGCCATTCCCCGGCGAGCAGGCTTTAATTCAGGATCTTGAATTACAAACCGTCTTTAATACGATGGCCCAGGGGGACTCATTTTTGCTTGATATCGCCCCCAAAGCAGTGCTGTCCGGTCTAAGGGGAGACCTCGATACAATCTTTTATCGCCAGGCGATTCTCAAGGATGCCCTCAAACATCCTTCGGTCATCCGGAGCATCTACGATCTCACAGGCGAAGCCATCGCCAGTGAGAAAAAAATCTACTTCGGTGTTATCACCTATCCTTCATCCATTCTGCGCCGTTCGATTGAAGTGCTGCACCTGTTCGTTGGCTTGCTCAAAAAACTGAGAATGATTGCTACCCAATACGCGGACCACTTTGAATCCGAGGGGTTTTCCCGGTTCATTACCATGCTTCAGGACGAGCTGAGTGATAACTACTTTCATGGCGTCCAGTCCTGTCTCGATGAGTTGAAGTTTCACAACGGACTCCTGATGGCTGCGGAATTAGGAAAGGGCAACAAAGGCACTAATTACACCCTCTGCAAACAGCACAAAAAACAGAAATGGATCGGGGGTACAAGGTTACGCACCTATACCCTTCATATTAAGGAGCGCGATACCAGTGGGGCTCAAGTTCTGGGGGAACTCAAGGATCGGGGGATTAATAACGCAGCCAATGCTTTGGCGCAGTCTGTTGATCATATTCTCAGCTTTTTTATGATGCTGCGTACCGAACTGGCCTTTTATATGGGTTGCTTAAATTTACACGCGGCTCTGACGCAGATCGGGATGAACACATGCTTTCCTCTACCAGTCGCGGCAGAGGAACGGCAGTATGTCTGTCGCGAACTATATGATATTTCCTTGGCTTTAACAGTGAAAGGAAAAGTTACGAGCAATACCGTCATGGCGGATCAGAAAGATCTTGTGATCATCACAGGCGCAAACCAGGGTGGTAAATCAACATTTTTGCGAAGTGTTGGGTTGTCACAGGTTATGATGCAGTGCGGGATGTTTGTGCCTGCAAACTTCTTCTCTGCCAACGTCTGTACTGGAATCTTCACACACTTTAAGCGAGAAGAGGATGCGACGATGAGCCGCGGGAAGCTGGATGAAGAACTCAGCAGACTAAACGATATTGTAGCTCACGTCAAAGCACATTCTGTCGTGTTGTTCAATGAATCCTTTGCAGCAACCAATGAACGCGAAGGATCAGAGATTGCGAGGCAGATTGTTCAGGCCTTCATTGAACGGCATATCAAAGTTTTCTTTGTGACCCATTTATACGAATTTGCTCACGGCATGTATGAGGAAGAAAGGCCCGATGCGTTTTTCCTGTGCGCCGAGAGACGGACGGATGGAGAACGGACCTTCAGAATGGTTGAAGGCGTTCCTACGCAAACAAGTTATGGTAAAGATTTGTATTATAGAATATTCAAAACCTAACTTCGTGGCTGGGGAAGTAGTGGCTGCATTCCTCATCCAGAGAAGAGTACTACGGCATCTGCTTGACACAGAAAACGTTTTCTATTAAGCTGAAAGAAAACGTTTTCTATACAATTTTCAGTGTTCATGAGAGAGCACGTATGCCTGTTACTCTGGAAGAGATCGCCAGGGCCGCTGGCTTTTCTGTGCCAACGGTTTCCCGAGCGCTCACAAACAGCAGCTACCCGGTTAACTCTGCCACACGGCAGCGCATTATTGAGGTAGCCCAGGCCATGGGCTACAAGCCGAATATTGCCGCTCGCAGCCTGCGTACCGACCAAACTCACACGATTGGCATTATCGTTGACGACATTTTGAGCCCTTTTACCCCTCCCATTGTTCGAGGAATTCAGGACTATCTCAAGCAATTTGACTATCTGAGTCTTATCGTCAATTCCGACTGGGATCCTGAAATTGAACAGGATGCAATCAACACTTTTGTGAGTCGCCCGGTCGATGGCATCGTTTTTGTCGAATATTCGCACCGTGCTGTCAATGAGGCACTGGAACAATCGGACAAACCCTATGTTTTTGTGCACCGATTGTTTGGCTCGGATGTCAGGAACTCAGTTGTTCCGGATGATTACTATGGAGCGACCTTAGCGGTCAGGCATCTTATCAACCTGGGACACCGGCGAATCGCCTATATCAATGGCCCAGAAGGTTGGCATACGAGTCAACAGCGGTTAGCTGGATATAAAGACGAATTGGCAGCACACGAACTCGAAATCGATTTAGGCTTGATTCAACCCGGTGACTGGGAATTTGAAGGTGGCAGTGCCGCCGCACAGAGTCTTTTAGCCCTGGACGGAATTACCGACCGCTATATTTGCTGCCAATGATCTGATGGCCCTGGGTGCCATCTGCACGATCCAGGATGCGGGATTAAATGTCCCCAAAGATATCGCGATTGTTGGCTATGATAACCGGGAATTTGCTCGAATCATTCGTCCTCGAATTACCACAGTCAGTATGCCAGTCTATGAAATGGGTCGCTCAGCCGCTGAACTGCTGTTGAAACAGATAGAGGGAGACCGCCACGGTGTGGACGAAATAAAAGTCAGGGGCCGCCTGTTTATTAGAGAAACCTGCGGGGCAGATGAGTCACAAAGGACCGGCGAGGTAGTAGATATGGCGACTGTTTCAAGACGAATTCTGTTACGCAAAGATCCCGACAACTAATCCATTGAACATCGGTTATCCAGTGCAATAGCAGGCATCTGCCGGAAAGGTGGAACAAATAAGATCATTCCTGAAGTGAAAACCCTGAGCGCAACAGCGTGACTCAGAGTCCTGCATTTTTTCGTAGCGAACGGTAGAGAGTTTCTGAAGTCTATATCTGGCGAATCTCCGTCGAGTATTTTTCGACACGGAGACTAGTTTAACGTTGCTATTTCACGGTGCTGATCCAATTGGATCAGCCTGGCCCCACAATTCAATAGAGAACTAGTCAAGGAGAGAAAATTAATGTCTACCTCACAAAAAGTGTCACGACGTAAGTTCCTCAAACTCGCCGGAACTGCGGCCACTGGTGCAGCGCTTGCCTCTGTTGCTCCTGGCCTTGGCTCCGCAGCAGCAAAGGCGACTGGTCCAGCCTTTGGTGTTCCCCACCTTCGCCGTGCTAGAAACGTCAGAATTGCGGTTGGCGGTTGGGCCGAGCAGAATATGCGGGACCTTCTGGAAAAAACCGACTTTACTGGACAAACGGGCATCGACGTCGAGATCGTGCTGAGAACAGATACGAAGGAAACGGAACTTACCCGTATCGTAGGAGCGGTTCAGGCCAACACCAGCCCGTACGATGTGATCGATTTTGAAGACGAGCTGACTACCTCGTTATCGCAGGCCAATTATGTCATTGGTCTGGACGATATTCTGCCCGCTGATCTTTGGGATGATTTTTCGCCGGAAATGCTGGCTTACAGCAAGACCTGGAGCACCTATAACGGCGAAACGTTCCGCGTGATCCACAACTGGGAAATGCCCTACTGGTGGTACCGGAAAGACTGGTTTGACGAAAAAGGCGTTGCTGTTCCGCAAACCTGGGATGACGTCAAGGCCATGGGTGAAGTCTTCACCAATCAAGATGATGGTGTGTGGGCCACAGAAGATGGGCTGATTAAGGGGGCGTTCTTAAACGTTTATCTGGCCTGGATTACCCTTCAGGCAGGCGGAAACCCCTTTGACGTAGGGGACGAATATGAGACTGCCCTAAAATACATCTACGATCTCATGTATACGAATAATGCCCTCAATCCAGCCTCTCTGCAAAAGGACTATAACCAGCAGAATGGCGACTATGTTGCTGACAAGGTAGCCTTCATGCGGCAGTGGCCGTTCTTTGGCGATGTAGCTCGCAGCGCGGACAATGAGGCATGGTTCAACGAAGATAAGGTAGCCGTTGCCTTACCGCCAGTCGGACCGGGTGGTGCAGCAGGTTCCACATATCCGGCGGCCTGGGGCTTTGGCATCATCCGGACATCTCCTAATCTGGAAGAAGCCAAGGAACTCTTGTCGTTCCTCGTCTCCACAGATGTAGCGGTGGAGGCCATGAAGGTCGGCTTCTGGTTCTTAAACGCCCGCAAATCCGTTCTGGCGCAGGCTCCCCAGGACAACTGGCTTGTTAAGCAGATGAAGATGTATACCGATGCGGGTGTTATTGGCGTCCGTCCTTTCCACCCCAACTTTGTGGAAGCGCTGACGATTCTTGAAGATACTGCCTCGGCTTATCTTACCAATCAACTCAGTCTCAGTGATGCAATGACACAGACCAGAGAACAACTGAAAGACCTGGAAGAAGAGTAATCGGAATTAGCCACGACATCGGTTGCCTGGTTGGGCCTAAACCCGTCCAGGCAACCGATCCAGACAACCTTTACTGACCTATCGCCGCAGGAAAGCATGGAGATTTCACATGCAAAAGACACCGATCACACGTGATGCCGCAGTTCTTGTGAAACACAGGTTATCCTTCCCTTCCAGATCGGTTTGGCGGCGATATATGCTGTTTGTGATATTGGTGTCACCCGCTTTTTTGCTTCGGTTTGCAACTGCGGCTTACCCGATTGCGCAAACGATCTTGTATAGCTTCACAAACTATAATCTTCTTAAAGGAACCAACAGCAACATTGGCTTTAAAAATTATGACCGGATGACCACCAATTATGGCGTCCAGGGGGCCTTATCCTTCACTATTCTCTACGTATTGGCTTCGACGATACTCGAATTGGTAGTAGGATTATTGATTGCGCAGTTACTAAACGCTAATTTTAAGGGAAGAACTTTCGCTCGTACCATCAATCTAATCCCGTGGGCCATTCCAACGATTGTAGCTGGCTATGCTTTTCGCTGGTTTCTCGATGATCAGTTCGGGCTAATTCCAAACTGGTTTCACAGTTTGACCGGGAACGATATGGTCATTTTTATCGATCCAACACTTGCTAAGATCGCAGTGATTTTAGTGCACGTCTGGAAAGATGCACCCTTCATGGCGATTGTGTTTTTAGCCGGTATGCAGGGCGTTCCCCTTGATCTTTATGAAGCAGCCAAAATGGATGGCGCAAATGGCTTACAGCGCTTCTTTCGCATTACGCTCCCATTGGTCATGCCTCTTGTCATTACGATGGGGTTGTTCCGGATCGTATGGTCACTCTCAGGCTTCGACCTGGTCTACGGTCTGACCTCCGGTGGCCCAGGCGTGGCGACCTCGGTTTTGGCCCTACAAGTATTCCGCGAAGGTATTCTTTTCTTCAAATTTGGTTTTGCCTCAGCGATCAGTGTCGTTCTGCTGATCTTCGTCGGTATCGTTGGGGTTGTTGGGCTTGGGCTGTATCGGCGCGCTGATATCACCTATTAAGGGACTAACATTATGGTTGCACTACAGACAAAGAATAACCAGCGAAGTTTTTCGCCGAAATTGAGCTCGGTTGGCGTTTATGCATCGTTTATTTTATTCACGCTCATTGTTTTACTTCCAGTCTATTGGATGGTCAGATCATCGATCTCCACTCAGGTTGATCTGCATAAAATCCCCCTGGACTACGCGCCATCGCCAACCTTACGAAATTTCAGAACCCTGGTTGATCAGGTTCCCTTTTATGAATATACCCGCAATTCGATCCTCTTTGCGGTAGAGACAACTGCCCTTACCTTATTCGTTAGTTTTCTGGCGGCGTATGGCTTTGCTCGCGTTCATGTTCGTGGCAGCGGGATTCTCTTATGGATCCTGGTTTTGTCAATGGCCCTACCCGACGTCGGCACGATCGTGCCCATGTATCACATCTTGTCCAAATTTCACCTTCTGGATACGATCCCTGGCCTGACCCTGGTTCTGAGCAGTACGCTAACCCCTTTTACAGTCTGGGTCCTCGTCTCGTTCATCAAACAGGTACCTTACGAGGTCGAAGAAGCGGCGAAAATCGATGGGGCATCGCTGCCTCGAATACTCTGGCGAATCGTACTGCCGGTTACAACGCCGGGTTTAGTGACAATGGGGCTGATTAATTTTATCAATGCATGGAACAACCTGTTATATCCGCTGTCCTTCTCGGTGTCGCCAGCCTCTAAAACTCTCAGCGTATCCATTACGGAAGTTTATGCTGGATATTCACCGTGGGGGAAACCCTGGGAGTTGATCATGGCTGTCGGCGTAACCATGATTGTTCCAGTTGTGATTTTGATTCTGCTCTCACAAAAATCAATCGTGCGTGGCCTGACTGGCGGAGCTATCAAGTAACATGTAGCGCGGGCGTAGGACAGGTTTTTACACGTTAAAATGATAGATCAATTTTACTGTCTGTAACTTAAACGGAGTGTGTAATGCGCAATAGCTCGGTGTTAAAAGATTCTCCTTTTGCGCGGTGGCGCATGCTTCCGCTGGAGTCCATTTCTCTGACGGGTGGTTTCTGGTCAAGCTGGCAAAATCTCAATCGCCATATTACGCTGCAACATGGGTATCAGATGCTTGAACAAGCCGGCAACTTCGATAACCTCCGCTTGGCGGCAGGTCTGATCGAGGGTGAGTATCGCGGTATGGTGTTTCAGGACTCAGATATTTATAAATGGTTGGAAGCAGTTGGTTACGAACTACACAACAACCCCAATCCTGCTTTGCAGAAACAGGCCGACGAGGTGATTGACCTCATCGCGTCAGCCCAACAAGCCGACGGCTATCTCAATTCCTATGTTCAGGTTGCCAGTACTGATGGTCGCTGGGCCGACCTGGATTTTGGCCACGAACTTTATTGTGCGGGCCATCTCTTCCAGGCCACAGCCGCTTATTTCCGCGCAACCCATACGACGAAGCTGCTTGAGATAGCTACCCGCTTTGCCGATCTAATCGCTGCTACCTTCGGCCCAGATAAGCTCCAAGGCGCTTGCGGACATCCGGAAATCGAAATGGCTTTAGTGGAATTATATCGCGTGACAGGTAAGTCTACTTATCTCGATCTCGCCAAATTCTTTATTGATCAACGCGGCAAAGGTGTTATGCGTGGTATGGGCTGGATGAAGTCCGAATATCACCAGGATCGTGTTCCTGTGCGAGAGGCAGATGTCATAGAAGGGCACGCGGTCCGGGCCATGTATCTCAACGCGGGCGTCACGGACCTTTACCTGGAAACTGGAGAAGAGGCCTTATTCGCAGCGCTTGATCGGCAGTGGCACGACCTGATTGCTGGCAAGCTCTTCCTCACGGGCGGCCTGGGATCGCGCTACGAGGGGGAAGCATTTGGTGACTTTATGAGCTTCCACCTGATCGATGCTATTGTGAGACTTGCGCGGCTATCGGGAGCATCATGTGGAACTGGCGCATGTTGTTGGTTACCGGCGAAAGACGCTTTGCCGATCTGATAGAGCAGACTCTCTACAACGGTGTGTTGAGCGGGTTGGCATTGGATGGTAAGCATTTTTTCTACATGAACCCTTTGCTCAGTCGGGGCGATTATGCGCGCCGGGAATGGCAGCAGGTCGCTTGCTGCCCTCCCAATATTATGCGTTTGCTGGCGTCGCTGGCACAGTATTTTGTGACTTATGATGACAGCGGTTTGCAGGTCCATCTGTATAACACAGCCACGATTAACACCGAGCGAATCGCAAAGCAGTCCGTGATCATGGCTATCCAAACCGATTATCCCTGGCAGGGGCAGGTGAAGCTTGCCATTCAGAAAACCGATGGTTCGCCCTGGCAGCTACGTCTCCGCGTTCCTGGCTGGAGCCCAAACGTTACCGCCACGATCAATGGAACCCCTGTTGAGACGCCCACGATCGAAGCAGGATATCTGGTGCTGGAACGAGCGTGGCAGCCGGGTGACCTGGTTGAACTGGTGTTATCCATTGAAGCGGGTCTGATCGAAGCTCATCCACGTGTCGATGCAATTCGTGATAGTGTTGCCATTCAACGGGGTCCGATCGTGTATTGTTTGGAGTTTAGCGATTGTGCCGATATTGACCTGATGGACGTTCGACTGGATGAAACATCTCCACTTCAGGTTGTTTGGCGTAATGACCTGTTATCGGAAGGCCTGATGGTGATCCAATCCTCCGGGTATGTCCTGGAAGCGGGAGGCTGGCAGGATCACCTTTATCAACGCCTGAACAGACCTCATAGTCTGCTCAGTAGACCAGTGCCGTTAACAGCCGTACCTTATTACGCCTGGGGCAATCGAGGTGCGAATGCGATGCGCGTCTGGATTCCTCGCGCAAACTCCACATAAAAATCGCGGCTCCGGGCCTTGATGCGGACGCGCAATACTACGAGGGCTTCTACCCCGTTTCCTCTGTGGACGTTTTTCTGACTTAGCCAGAGGTTTCGTAAACCTCGTCTTTCCTGCTTGACTCTTCCATTTAATTCGTGATATTGTGATGTTACCGGTTGCGCAACCGGTAACATCACTTATCTCGCCGTTCTGGTAATGATCCACTTATTTGACAAATTTAATTTAGAGGACAGCTAGATGCCCCGATTTACCAAACGCGTAACGATAGCAGATGTCGCCACCCATGCTGGTGTTACCAAAACAACGGTTTCGCGCGTGATAAACAACAAAGGCGAGATCAGCACTGAGACACGCGAAAAAGTATTGAAAGCTGTCGAGCATCTTGGCTACCGGCGTAGTCGTATAGCACGTGGCCTTGCCACTGACCGAACATTTCTTCTGGGCCTCATTGTTCCCAGCATTTCCTATGAGTTTTTTACCGAGATTGCGCGCGGCGCAGAGAATACTGCCTGGGAAAATGATTACAAAATTCTCCTCTGCAATACAGAGGGTGATTGGGATCGGGAAGAGGGAATGTTCCTCTTTTTGGAGGATATTCAGGCCGATGGCATCGTGGTCTGTTCCCCTCGTTTACCCGAGGTAAAACTCGTACCGTTGATGGAGCAGTTTCAGAATGTGGTCGTTGTCAACGGTCAGGGTATCGCATGGCGTGAACTTGCGGGGGCAATAGAAACCGATGATGCAGGGGGAATGAAACTGGCGGTCGACCATTTAATTTCGACTGGCCGCTGTCATCTGACCTATTTAGGTGGCCCAACAGACGCGCGGGTAAGCACTGAACGTTATCACGGATTTATGAATGCACTTCAATTGGCGGGTTATACATCAAATCCGGCCTTGCACACAGCCTGTCAACGGGCCAACCTGATCGGTGGATATGAAGCCGTTAAAACGCTAAGGCATTTTCTTTCCGAAATCGATGGTCTGGTGTGTTTTAATGATCAGGTTGCTGCAGGCGCTATTCGAGCCTGCACTGAACTGGGTATTCGCGTACCAGACGATATCGCTGTTACTGGATGTGACGATATTCAACTTGCCACGCTTGTCCAACCAAGCCTGACTACCCTACAAACACCGAAACAAGAAGTCGGCGCGTTAGCGGTCAATATGTTACTCGAACGTATTGGCGGCCAGCATAGGCACGAAACAATCACGATTGAACAAAGATTAATTATTCGGGAAAGTGCGCCCTAGGCCGACGCACTTTCCCAAAAACGCTATGGAGACAAGGAGGTATGTCCTGGAAAACCTTGAGTATACGCTCGCACGTTCCAATCGCTACTCTAATTTTATAGCTGTATAAGGAGTAACAAAAATGAATAAGTGGTTAAATCGCCGCGCTATGAAATTTCTTGTCGCGCTGCTCGCTGTGTTATGCGCTATAAGTGGGGGCCTGACTTACACCGGGGTCTCGGCCCAGGATGATCCCATTACCCTCACAATGACAGCATGGGATGTTGCCACCACACCCTATTGGCAAGCAGTGGTTGATGCCTATGAAGAGGCAAATCCGAATGTCAAAATTGAGCTTATAGACATCCCTTCAGCTGAATATCAGGACACAATGAATATCCGGCTCTCAGGTGGCGATGACACGGATATCATTACTGTTAAAGATATTCCCGGCTATTCAGCGATGTTAACTCGTGGGCAGATTATCCCGCTGAACGATTACATCGCAGCCGATGCGCTCGACCTGAGTGTTTACAGCGGTGCCGCTGAAGAATTGACCTACGAGGGATCGATCTACGGGCTTCCATTCCGCAGCGACATCTGGATTCTTTACTACAACAAGGATATCTTTGATGCTGCCGGTCTCGCCTACCCAACCAATGACATGACCTGGGCAGAATTCGATACCCTCGCGCGCCAGTTAACGAGCGGAAGCGGTGCGGACAAGATTTATGGTGCGCATTTCCATGTATGGCGTTCGGCTGTTGAGTTGGGTACCGTGCAAGACGGTCAGAATACCATCATCTCCAATGACTATAGTTTCATGGCTCCCATGTATGACATGGTCACAAAGATGCAGAAAGACGGCATCATCATGGACTATGGTGAGTTGAGAGCCGGAAATATCCACTACTCTGGCCCCTTTGAAAACGGACAGGTAGCGATGCTCCCGATGGGATCCTGGTTCATCGGAAGACTGATTGGGGATCAGGCCAGCGGTGTATATGACTTCAACTGGGGCGTAGCATCCTATCCGCATCCAGACGGAGTAGCCGCTGGAACAACTGCTGGCACTCTAACATCTCTGGCGATCAATGAAAAGTCAGATCACAAGGATGCTGCCTGGGACTTCATCAAGTTCTATAGCGGCGAAGAGGGCGCTAAGGTTCTGGCAGCAACAGGCAATCTACCCGCGCTTCGCACCCCCGAGGTACTGGAAGTCTTTGCTGGTCTCGCTGGCATGCCTGCTGAAGCAAATGAAGCGTTGAAGACCACAACCGTTCGTCTTGAACTCCCCATGCATCCCCAGGTTGGCGAGATTGAACAGATTCTGAACGAAGAGCACGACTTGATCATGACCAATTCTATGTCTGTGGACGAAGGCCTTAATGAGATGACTGACCGTATCAATGAGGTCTTAGACTAACGCTGAGCAGTCTCTAGGGATGCCCTCGTCATTGAGGGTATCCCTGCACCAATGTCCAGGCGTAAGCGGCGATGTTAAAGCGGCAGGGAAAAAATCATGATAGAAACCCTAAAACTAAGCATGAAGGCCACCAATCCTAGCAAGAGGAGAAGGCAGATCAGCAAAAACCTGATTGCTTACTCCTTCATTCTCCCCAATTTGCTTGGCTTCGCCATATTTACCCTCGTACCGATAGCCTTCTCATTTGGGCTGGCCTTCACGAAATGGGATGGCGCGAACGAGATCACCTGGGTAGGTCTGGACAACTTTAGAAGATTGTCAGAAGATAAAACCTTCAACATCGCCCTGCATAATACGCTGTGGTACGTTCTCGGAACCGTGCCACTGACGATGGTTTGCTCGCTGGGGCTGGCGGTACTGCTCAACCAACCCATCCGGGGCAGAAATATCTTTCGTACTATCTACTTTTTCCCCTATGTCGCATCGCTAGTCGCAGTTGCCGTTGTTTGGAATATGCTCTTTTTCCCATCAGCAGGTCCAGTCAACGAGCTGCTGAGGACACTGGGCGTGCAGAATCCTCCCCGATGGTCTGCATCGATAGATTGGGCGATGCCCACTGTCGTCATGGCAAGCGTTTGGAGGGGGATGGGATATTACATGCTTATCTACCTCGCTGCGCTTCAAGGTATTCCGGCAATCCTTTATGAAGCAGCCGAGATAGATGGGGCGAACGCCTGGCAAAAATTTCGCTATGTCACGGCACCGATGCTGACCCCTGCAACTTTTTTCATCAGCATTATGCTCACCATCTCATCCTTTAAGGTCTTCGACTTGATCCTGGTCATGACAAACGGTGGGCCAGGACGCGCCACGAACGTGTTGGTCATTCACACTTATAACACAGCATTCAGGCAATTTAAATTTGGGTACTCCAGTGCAATAGCTATGGTGTTGTTTGCCTTAGTAATGATGATCACCATCATTCAATTCTATATGGAAAAACGTTGGGTTGAATATTCACAGGTGTAAAGAGAGACCGGAGATGAACCCACTATCAACACGCATCACCTCGAATAGAAGCAGCATTCTCTCCGCGCAATCCAGATTGAGAAGTGGCAAAATTCTCAACCTTGCACTCACCTATGCTCTCTTGATCATGCTGGCGATCATCATGCTATTACCTTTCATCTGGATGCTTTCCGCTTCACTCAAGATGGACAAAGATGTTTTCCGTTTCCCAATCGAGTGGATTCCCCAGGACCCCCAGTGGAGCAACTACCAGACAATATGGACTCGGATTCCCTTCCTGACATTCTTTAAAAATTCGCTGAAGTTAACCGTTATTATCACGTTTCTTCAGGTGGCTACCAGTAGTTTTGCCGCTTATGCTTTTGCCAAACTTGAATTTAGAGGCAGGAATCTTCTATTCCTTGCCTACCTTGGAAGTATTGCAATCCCCTGGCAGGTCTACATGATCCCGCAGTTTACATTAATGCGAGAACTAGACCTGGTTGATAAACATCTGTCATTGATCTTGTTGCAGGCTTTCACGGCATTTGGCGTTTTCTTGATGCGCCAGTTCTTTATCAGTGTTCCCAATGAGATCCTTGATGCAGCTCGCATCGATGGCATGAGTGAATACGGAATTTACTTTCGGATCATGCTTCCGCTATCCAAACCTGCGCTTGCGACGCTGACCATTTTTTCCGCTGTCTTCGTTTGGAACGATTTTATGGGACCCCTGATCTATCTGCATTCTGAATCGATTAAGACCATTCAGTTGGGATTACGAATGTTCATCCAACAGTACTCCTCCGATTACGGCCTGATTATGGCGGCATCGCTTGTATCCCTAATTCCTGTGGTTATTCTCTTCCTCGCTTTCCAACGCTTCTTTGTTGAGGGTATTGGAACCACGGGGATCAAAGGCTAACATGAATCTCTATTATTTTGGTTGTTTCTCCAAAGGGTGCTAACGATTATGCTCTATCCCCAATCAAATTCTTGCCGCCAGATGGCTGATCTATCTGGGTTCTGGGATTTTCGCTTTGATTCGGCTGATGAGGGTATGGATCAGGGCTGGGGCGCTGGTTTTGATCCTGGTGAGATCATCGCTGTGCCCGCCAGTTGGAACGACCAGTTCGCAGACTCGCGCGACTATATTGGCGTGGCATGGTATCAAACCACGTTCGATCTGCCTTGGGGCTGGCGCGGACAGAAAGTTTTTGTGCGCTTCAATGCGGTGAGTTATCTGACCGAAGTGTGGTTGAATGGCGAGCGCCTCGGCGAGCACGAAGGCGGCCATCTGCCATTTGTGTTCGATATCACAGATCGTGTTAAAGATGAGGAGAATGTGCTGGTTGTGCGCGTAGATGGCAATCTCGCGCCGGATCGCGTGCCGCCGGGACAGTTGGCCGGGGCAGCAGGGGCGGCATTCCCAACGGTCAACTATCCTGATACCAGTTTTGACTTCTTCCCATACTGTGGGATCCAGCGCCCAGTGTTAATCTATACTGAGCCACAAGACGCGATCACCGATCTAACCGTCGTTACCACGTATTGACGGCGCGAACGGCGTGGTCCAGGTGCAGATCGAGCGTGAGCCGGGCGACAGGCTGAGCAGCTCGTGTTATCCTCAGCGGACATGGTGTTAATCAGTCAACAAAGAACAACACCGTCGAGGAGAACGCCGAAGTTACATTAACCGTACCGGATGCAGCGCTGTGGTCCCCGGAAACGCCCAATCTCTATGATCTCCGCGTAGAACTACTGCGCGATGGCGCGGTTGTGGACTGTTACACGCTGGCGATTGGCATCCGCACGATAGCCGTCAACGGCGATCAACTACTGCTCAACGGAAAGCCGGTGAAACTGGTCGGGTTTGGCCGCCACGAGGATTTCCCGGTAGTGGGCAAAGGGTTGCTGCCCGCCACTGATCATCAAAGATTACGCGCTCATGCGCTGGATCGGCGCGAACTCGTTCCGCACCTCGCACTATCCCTACTCCGAGCAAATGATGGATATGGCGGACCGCCTGGGTTTCCTGGTAATTGATGAAACACCCGCCGTTGGCCTGTTTTTCTTTGAAGAAGGTCTTGAAAAGCGTAACCGGCTCTGCCAGCAAATGATCCGCGAGATGATTGAGCGCGACAAAAACCATCCGAGCGTCATCATGTGGTCAATAGCAAACGAGCCACATACCGCCTCCCTCGAAGCGCGTGAGGCCTATTACCGCGATTTCACCGTCATCGACCATCCCAGTCATCCCGAAGCCGTCGCATCATTCAAAGCGCAGATAGAACTGGTGCGCACCCTCGATCCTAATCGTCCAGTGACGCTGGTTAGCCACGAGGGGGCGCTCGAAGAAGCGTTTCAATTCGTAGATGTGGTTTGCCTGAACCGTTATCACGGCTGGTATTCCCATTCAGGTCAAATCGATCTGGGGTTGGAACACCTGAACAGAGAAATTGAACTGATTCACAAATTGTATCCCAAACCGTTTATCCTTTCTGAATTCGGAACGGATGCGATTCCCGGACACCATGCGCAACCGCCCGAAATGTTTAGCGAAGAATACCAGGCGGAGTTTCTCACAAAGCAAATTCAACTTACGAATGAAAAACCATTTGTCGTCGGCCAACACATCTGGAATATGTGTGATTTCAAGACCTCACAGGCAGTTCATCGCATGGGAGCTTACAACTACAAGGGGGTATTCACGCGTGATCGGCGACCCAAACTGGCGGCGCATCGGGTGCGCGCTCTCTGGCATGGTGAGGACGAATCGTGACCTATTCGGATACCCTTACTCAAGCGTTTGACTCTATCCGGCGAACGATCCCTAAGATGGGTACAGATCGCCCGGCTATTGGGCGCAGCGATCTGACCTATGAGCGGTGCCATGACAGCCACTGGGTTGATGGTTTTTGGAGTGGCCAATTATGGCTGGCTTATGATCAAACCCACGACACAGTTTTTATGGACGCGGCACGTGCGCAGCGCCCATATTTCATCGAACGATTGGATCGCCCGCAGTCACACGATCACGATTTGGGATTTCTGTACTCTCTGTCGCTGGTCGCCGATTACAAACTGACTGGCGATGAGGATGCTTGCCGAAGTGCGCTGCGCGCTGCCCGTTCCCTGGCGGGGCGCTATAACACTCAGGGACACTTCATTCGCGCCTGGAATTCGTCGACGAACAATGATCATAACCAGGGCCGGATTATTATAGACTGCATGGAAAACCTCGGTCTATTGTTCTGGGCAGCGCAGCAAGCCAATCAGCCGTGCTACAGAGACATCGCCATTGCCCACGCGAACACGACAATCGAGACGATCGTTCGGGCCGATGGTTCAACTTATCACTCATTTGTGTTCGATCCGGATAGCGGGAAGCCCCTACACGGCGAAACCGTGCAGGGATTTGCCGACGAATCATGTTGGAGTCGCGGCCAATCATGGGGGATTCACGGCTTTGCGATGGCATATCGGTATACCGGCGATGAGCGATATCGCGCTACGGCTGTACAGTTGGCTGATTACGCGCTTGCACGTTTGCCGGACGACCTGTATCCCCTACTGGGATTTCCTCCTGCCCGACGATGCTCCCCGCTATCGCGATAGTTCAGCAGGGGCGATCATGGCAGCCGGGCTGTTCCTTCTGGCAGATTTGTTAGACGACGTCGCCAAGGCCATTCGCTACCGTATTTCTGCGTGCGCGATTCTGGACAGTCTGATCGCTGGATATACCCTATTCGACAACCCCAATGCAGAAGGATTACTGGCTCAGGGCGCGAGTCATGTGGGAAAAGGGTATGCAAATAATATGCTGCCCTATGGCGATTATTTCCTTATTGAGGCGCTGTTGCGTGCGCAAGGACGCACGGCGTTTTTCTGGTAGTTCAAGGAGCAGCTGTATGCTGAGCCAGTATGATCCCATCAAGGTGGAACTTATCCTACGCGAAGAGACTGCGCCACTCCCGTTTCCACCTGCCGCTGATCGTGCCGCCTGGAATGCACTTAAGGATACGCTTGGCGCAGCACAAGTCCAGGCCCTCATCGAGGCGGGGGAACACGCCGCACAAGCACCAATTCCGCCGCTCCCGGCCACCCTGTTCCTTGAATTTTTCCGCAGCGGCAGCCGCCAGGAATACGAAACACCCTGGTTTCTCCGGAGAGATATACTGGCTGACCTCGCGCTGGCGGAATGCCTGGAATACGAAGGCCGCTTTCTCGACCCGCTGCTGAATATCGCGTGGGCCATTTGCGAAGAAAGCGGTTGGGAATTCCCTGCCCATCATCCTGATCTGCCGGATGTCGAATACCCGGTGATCGGGTTGTTTGCGGCCCTGACAGGCGACACATCTCGCGGAACTGGTACTGCTGCTCAGTGAGGAATTGCATCCCTTACTCGAAAAACGGATTCGCCATGAGATTGATCAGCGCATCCTGACGCCTTTCTTGACCCGCCATGATTTTTGGTGGCTGCACTCCTGACGCCGGGTCACACCACCTGCAATTGGACGGCGGTTTGTCCGGTAATGTGATTGCGACGGCCATCTATCTGGAACGCGATCTGGCACGATTGGCTGAGATTATCGCGCGGGCGGCGCGGTCGCTTGATGACTATCTTGCGACATTCGATTCCGAAGGCGGCAGCACCGAAGGGCCAAGCTACTGGGGCTTCGGGTTTGGAAATTATGTGCTGGCCGGGCATCTGGTCCACCAGCGGACTAACGGGCGCGTCGACTTCTTCGCAGATGATTTGATCCGCAAAGCAGCTTTGTTTCCGCTCCGCACTCTGCTCAGCCCGAATCGTTTCGCTAACTTCTCCGATTGTGAGCCAGACATCACGCTCCCGGTGCCGTTGCTGGTGTTCCTGGCGCAGCACTACCAACTGGATAACCTGATGCGGTTAGCGAATGCGCAGCACGCCGTTAACCCGCATCGTAACCACAGCCCACTGTCGTGGAAGCTGCGCGAACTGTTTTGGCGTCCCGATCCCGCTTTCGCCCAGCAGGCAATCCCGGCACAAACACGACTGGTATCCTGAAATGCAGTGGATGATTGCCCGGTACGATCCCACCGACCCTGACGCGCTCGTACTGGCGGTGAAGGGCGGCCATAACGACGAAATGCATAACCAGAACGACGTGGGCAACCTCATCGTGCATCATCATCAAACGGCGTTGGTTGCAGACATCGGGCGCGGGCGTTATACGCGGCAGTACTTCTCCGCTGAGCGATATGAGGTGTTCGTGAATACCTCACTGGCACACTCGCTGCCTGTGCCAAATGGCTGCACCCAACAACCCGGCCAGCAGTACGCCGCGCGGGTGCTGGACCACTGCGCCTCTGATACTGCCGATCGGCTGCGCTTGGATTTAAAGGATGCGTATCCCCTGCAAGCCGGCCTTGCTACCCTGGAGCGCACGGTTACGCTGCATCGTGAGACCCCACACGGCTGGGTTGAACTGGTTGACGACGTAACGTTTGAGTCGGCGAAGGGAACCTTCAAGTCAATCCTGACCACATTTGGCGATACTACGATTGGACCGGATAGGGTTCGCATCCAGGCTGATGGAGTCGGGCTGGATGTGCAGTACGATCCGGCGGTAGTAGTCGCACGGACAGAGATCGTGAAAGATGTTGACCTCGCTGCTGGTCCGCGTAATATCACGCGTGTTATCTTCGCACTGGTGGCCCCGACCCAAACGGCACAGGTGCGGCTGTGCATGGTAGTGCCGTAGACCTGTGAGGGAAAAAGTCCTGTTAGTTTGCGCCGCTCACAGCATATTCGTGGGCGGCGCTTGTTTTGGCAGATGCAGCGCATAGTCGGGGTTCGGAACCCGGCCATAGGTGCGCAGGTGCTCGATGACGGTGATGTTGCCAACCAGGGCAAAATAACTGGCTAGCAGCAGCGCACCCGGGGCAAAAACGGACAGGAAGATACCGAGAATAGCCCCCACATAAAACAGGAGGCTGATCGTATAAGCAGGGGCGGCGATACCAAGCAGCAGGCTGTTGCGCACAGCCTCCCCTAGCCCCTTTTGGGATTGTTCGAGCAGGAACGGCCAGAGGTACAGTTGCAGCGTCAGCCAGATCCAGGCCAGGAACAGCAAAATCAGATTGAGACATGTTGGAAGATGTAGCCTGTCATTCCAATAGATCATTCCGACCGCTCCAGATGTGATCAATCCCCAGCGCAGACTAACCCACAGATAGAACTCGCGTCGCACTGAGCAGGTCGCGCCAGCGCACGGGCTGGTGGTACGCGATCCGGTTGGCGGACAGCATCAGTGCGGTCGTGAGCAGCGGCCACAGCACCAGCGTCGGCAGCGAGGCAGCCCACAGGATAGTCAGCACAATCAAAACCGGAGCATGGCGGAACCAGTATTTGATACTGCGCCACAAAATCACCAGGGCCTCAAACATGGGAATCGGCTCTTTCTGTGCATAGGTCCATTTCAAATACTACCATCTTTGTTTGTCTGGCGGCGACCCTGTACAATCGATACCATCATCGAGAGTCGTAAAGGTAGGCTACCCATGAGGCCGCTTCGAGTTCTACTGCTCATCGACAGCATGCGTATGGGGGGCGCGGAACGGATCACGGTTGCGCTGCTGCCCCATTTTGACCGCGAACGCGTCACACCAATCATCTGCACCCTGCACAAACGGCGCGAAAGCCCTCTGGCCAACCAGTTAGGCGACGTCCTCCGCCTGGACCTGGGCGCGCGGCGGCTGCTTGATCCAGGAGCGATACGGCGGCTTTTGCAGATCATTCGAACCCAGCAAATCGACCTCATCCATGCTCAACTGCAAGACGCGACGATCTTCGGCGCGATTGCCCACCAGCGGCTCGGTGTGCCGATGATCGTGACGCGTCACCTGATGGTAGACGATACCAGCACCCGCCGCAGGCTTCTTCGCGCAGTTCTGGAACGGTTTGTCATCCGCCATACAGCGGCGCGCATTATCACCGTTTCTGACGCGGCACAGGCAGCCTATTCCCAGGCGATCAAGTGCCCCGCTTCCCGCTTCCAGACGATCTACAATGGCATTGATCTGGAACGATTTTCGCCCGCCGACGATAAAACCATACTTCGCCGGAATCTCAATCTGCCCATCGCGGGACCATTGGTGACGATGGTCGGCGTGATCCGGCCCGGCAAGGGGCACGAAGTCGCCATCAATGCGGCCCGGCTGCTGCCCGATATCCATCTGCTGCTGGTCGGTGATGGGATGGACAAATATCGCGCTGAACTGGAAGCGCAGGCACGTGATCTGCCAGACCGGGTTCACCTGCTGGGCCAGAGGCTCGATATACCGGACATTCTGCGCGCCTCGGATCTGCTGATCCTGCCCTCCGAAAACGAAGCTTTGCCTACGGTGCTGATCGAAGCTGGAGCGACAGCGCTGCCTGTCATCGCCACCCAGGTCGGCGGCGTACCGGAAGTCGTGCGGGACGGCGAAACAGGCATCCTCATCCCCCCCCGTGATCCGCAGGCCCTGGCAGACGCGATCCGGCGGTTGGTAGATGATCCCACTCTGGCATCCGCGCTGGGCCGCTGTGCTTATGATCACGTTCGTGGCCTGTTCACGCTGGACCATCAGGCCGAAGCAACCACGACCTTATATGAAACGGTTGTCGCGCGTTCTGGCTACAGGGGTTAGGGTTGTTCTACCGCCGCCAGCAGCCAGATATTGTGATCGCGCGCCTCTTGAAACACGATGGCCCGGCCATCTGGCGAAACTGACCAATCGCCGTTGGCAATCGTGAAGGGCATTGTATCAGGATCGGTCAATGCTTCTGCTTCCCCTCTGAGCACGTGATAACTGTTCAACTGCTGGATATCGGTAGTCGGATCGAAGGTGATATAAAAAACGCTCTCCGCATCCCGCCAGCGATAATCGCCAAACCAGGGCAGCTTTTGCGGAACCGCCCCCGGCTCGATTTCTAGCGCAAACGTGCCATCATTCGCCGGATCGGGGTTGAATGTACTTGCGAAAATCAGCCGGTTGCCGCCCGGCGCGATCTGGATATTGCGCAGCCCGTACCATGTGCCCAATGAATAGGTCGTACTGTCCTCGATTTGAACGACTGTCAGCGTCGTATAACGTCCTGGAATGAGCTCTCGCTCGCTGATCAGTACGTGTTCGCTATCCAACCAGCGGGCGGTTGCGTTCCGGCCCTCGCTGCTCCAGATCACCCTGTTAACCGAGCCATCCAACGCCGTGACCCAAATCTCGCGCATGGCGTCAGCCTCCCCGCGCGAATACATCAGCAGGCGGTTATCAGGACTCAGTACCGGGAAATTATTAGGGATGCCCAGCGTCCACTCCGCGCCGTTGTCCAGGCGGCGGATTGTGGTTTGTTCTGGCTCGTAGATCAGTTGGAATGCGCCATCTGCCGAGATAATGGCGGGCGGCGCGTTTTGCACAATAGTCGGCGGCTGCTGCCCGTCAAGCCAGAACTCAAACACCGACGCGATTTGCCCCTCGATGCCATCGATAAAATACAGGCGATCGCTGTCCTTCCACCATGCCCCCGCGCAGCAGCCGCCATCGCCCACCTGCCGCAAACTCCAATCGGTATTGATCGGCGTAAAGGGATAGTCCGGCAGAGTCTGGATAGGCAAACCGCGATAGAAGGCAGGCGGCCATGTGGCTATATAATCATTCAGCCGCCGCCCGCCGAACACCACATCCGGCTGATCGTCGAAACTCATCCAGCGGCGTGGGCTGGTCAGATCGCGTTGGAAAACGGGCCTGGTCCGTGAAATCAAGTCCTAACAGACTGTGCCAGGGCGCGTTTATGAACAAGATCGGATTATAGGCGGTGGACTGATCCAGCGAGCGTACCTCAAAATGCAGGTGCGGGCGTAAATCGCAATCACCATCTGGATCGCCCGACAATCCGACAACGTCGCCCTGCACAACCGCCTGCCCTTCAACCAGCGCCGGACGTTCCAACAGGTGCCCGTAGAGCACGCTCAGGCCGAGATCGGGAAAGCGTAGCGAGAGATTATGGGGCGCGGCTCCCCGGTAAAGATTATCGACCGAGTCTACGATCCCGTCGGCTACGGCGATCACGGGCGTGCCGCACGGCATGCCGATATCCACGCCAAAATGGAGATACTGCCCGGCTGAATATTGGTCTGCGCCCGTGATATATGCACCCGTTGTGTTGCCATAGGGCTGTCCCAGAATCCAGGTAGACGGGCTGGACGGTCCCGCCACTGGCATGATGAAGGGCTTTGTTCCTGCTGTCGGGCCTTGAGCAAAACTCGAACTGGAACCGATCAAAAGTATCATGACGATAAGCGCAGCATAACGGTAAGTTTTCATCATTTATTGCTCCGCGATCAGCCTGGACTGCTCCATTTGCTGTTCGAGTTGATGAGGCTTCCACCATGTTTTGATGTACGCCAAAATCTGGATGATCTCATCGGCGGTGAGACGGTCTGAGAAGCTGGGCATGACGCCGTTCACCTGAAGTCCCTGCCAGACTGTTTGGAAATTCTGCTGATCAGGATGGTGCCATGTATGCCCATCTGCATTATGCGGCGGCGCGGCTCCTGGCGCATAAGGGTCTGGCTGCTGTCCCTCGCCGTTTATACCATGACAGACGGCGCAAAAGTTCTCGTAAAGCTGTTTACCTGTCTTGTAATCTGCTTCGCTGGCAGGTTCGATAGGGTAGCGCAAATCGGTAAGCATCAACGGCAGCGGCGGGGGCGGACTACCACCTAACTCTGGAATATCATTCCAGGAAAGCGTTGGTTGTTCGGTTGGCAGGAGTCTCGCTTTGGGTTGAGCCTCTTTTTGACTGCACGCACTCACAAATAAGATGATAAGGATGAGGTACCTGTTCACCTGCTAAAGTTCCATATGCCAAATGGGGGCAGAACCGTTCCGCTCACCTCGCCAAATCCGACCCGGTAGCCGTCCCTCTCACACCAGGCGCGGATCGTAACCGTATCACGGTCGTTTAAGAAGGTGCGGGTTTCGCCGTTCGGTAGTTCGAGTGGGCTGGTTCCGTTCCACGTCAGTTCCAGCAGCGATCCATACGAATCGGGCGTTGGGCCGCTGATCGTGCCCGACGCCATCAGATCTCCAGGGCGCACATTACAGCCGTTGACCGTGTGATGCGCCAACTGCTGGCAGATCGTCCAGTAGAGGTGCTTAAAATTGGAGTGCGTGATGGTCGCCCCTTGCAGGCACACGTCCAGGTGAATGTCATAACTATCTTTGCCGCTGGATTGCAAATAGGGCAGCGGTGAGGGGTTCTGCTCTGGCCCTGCCACTCGGAACGGTTCGAGCGCTTCCATCGGGACGACCCAGGGCGAAATAGAAGTCGCGAAATTCTTTCCCAGAAATGGGCCGAGCGGCTGGTATTCCCAGCGCTGGATATCGCGCGCGCTCCAATCGTTGACGATTACCATACCGAAGATGTGATCCATTGCCTGATCGATAGGGATTGGTTCTCCCAACTCATTCCCCGGGCCGACAAAAAAGCCCATCTCTAGCTCAAAATCGAGAGCCCGGCTGGGAGAAAAGATCGGGCTGTCAGTCTCGGCAGGTTTGATCTGTCCCATCGGGCGGCGAAATGGCGTGCCGCTCAGAATGATCGAACTGGACCGTCCATGATAGCCCACCGGCAGATGCTGCCAGTTCGGCATCAGTGCGTTCTCCTTGCCCCGGAACATGATCCCGACATTCGTCGCGTGTTCGCGGGAGGAGTAAAAATCAGTGTAGTCGCCGATTTGCGCGGGCAGGTGCAGCCGGATATCCTGCTGGCGGTAGAAGACCTGAGATCGCAGGTCGCTGTTATCGCGCAGCGCGGCAGCATCGGCGGAGAGCAGTTTTTGCAGTGTCGCCCGGACATGCGCCCAAACAGGTTTTCCCAGTGCCATAAACGAATTAAGCGCGGGTTGCGCAAAGATGTTGGGTTCGCTCAGATCAAAAAATCCCTTAGCTTCGAGCACTGCCAGGTCCAGCACCCAATCTCCAATGGCGACGCCTACCCGCGGTGAATGGTTGTCCGGCGAGCTAAACACGCCGTAAGGCAAATTCTCGATGGGAAAATCCGACTGGGGATCAACCGGAATAAAGGAATCCATTAGGCTCTCTTAAAGGAGATTCAGCGCTCGTAACCCGTCACGCGGTTCGTCAAAACTGCAGCTCCCATACGACAGCAAAAACTCGCGCCGCTGCTGCTTGATGGCGCTGTCTGTCACCGTGTGCTTGCCCCACGAGAAGCCGCGCTCGTCAAAAACAAAATGCGATGCATCTGTATCGCTAATGAGCTGTTCTAACTCGTGTGGTGGCAGCCGTTCCGCCAGTTGCCCTGCCCCGAAGATATTCAAAAAGCCGTGTGTCTCGCTCTGGCGCAGCGGCTGGTGCAGCCCGGCGGTAAACTTCATTGGGATGCCGTAGTCGCGGCAGGCTAAAATCGTCTGCGCGACCTGGGCAGGCGTGGGGATCGCTTTTCCGCCACAGCGCAGTTTGAACCCCACCTCATGATCCGCCAGCGCCGCCAGCGTTTGTCGCGTAGGAGTTGCTTCGACAAACAGCCGCCTGATTCCAACCGCTCTCTAGCGCCTGTTTGATATCCTCCAGGATGAATTCAAGCGATCCCAGTTCGGGCGAAACGGCGACCTCAAAGATATCCACTTTTACGCGTTCGCCATGCTGATTCGCAAACTGCCGGATCGCCTCCGCGTCTTGTCTCAGATTCGCCCGGAACCCGCCCGCATCGCTGCCCGAACCGCCAATAACCGAGAAAGAAAATGGTTCGTCCGCCGCCAGGATATCTGACCCGACCGCTGTGAGTTCACCCAGCCGCCGCGCTGGGATGATGA
Organism: uncultured Chloroflexia bacterium; assembly: GCA_963753545.1. Classification (GTDB taxonomy): domain Bacteria; phylum Chloroflexota; class Anaerolineae; order Aggregatilineales; family Aggregatilineaceae; genus CAVWCQ01. The sequence goes on along the minus strand of CAVWCQ010000002.1, from coordinate 203,970 downwards.
ACCGCCCCAGCATCCAGCACTCTGGCTCCTGTCGATAGCGCGCGTAATTCTGAATTAACTCCAGAATCGAAAGATCGGCGGGCGGGAACAGCCCGGCATAGTCAATCAGGTTCTCCATAAAGGCGCGCAGTGCGGGTTGAATGCTCATGTTTTGATGAAATCCTGCTTTTTGAACTGCGTCTGCTTCCAGTCCTGGAACAGATCGCGCAGCTTGAGCCGCTGGTATTTTCCTGTCGCCGTGACCGGGATCGTTTCCCCAATGACGACCACTTTGGGCGCTTTTTCAAACGGCATGCGCTCGTGGCAGTAGGCCATAATTGTGGCTTCGTTGATCGTCGCGCCATCCTCCAGGACAACATACGCGCCGACCTCTTCGCCGTAATATTCATTTTCAAAGGCAATCGCTAACCCGACCTTCACACCTTTAATTTCGAGCAGCACTTCTTCGATCTCGAAGGGGCTGAACTTGACGCCGCCGCGATTGATCAACTCTTTGATGCGCCCGGTGATGAAGAAAAACCGCCTGCCCTGCTGCCCGATCTCGTAGAATCCTTCGTCGCCGCTGCGAAACCAGCCAAACCGGAACGTATCGGCATTCGAATCTGGGCGGCGGTAGTAGTACAGCATCACGTTGTGCCCCCGGATGCAGATTTCGCCGCGCTGGCCGGGGCCTAACAGGTTGCCCTCCGCGTCAAACACGCCCATTTCGTTGCTGATGATCGGGCAGCCGATGCTGGGATAGCCGTATTCCTCGATCCAGTGGCGGTGCGTCGGCGTATCCAGTTCGATGGGCAAGAAGCAGCTATAGCACGTCGTCTCGCTCAACCCGTACCCGTGCAGGATCGGGATCGAAAACGTGTTTTCAAATGTTTTCGCCAGGGCAACAGGCAGCGTTCCCGCCCCGCAGATCAGATGCCGGAAGTGTGTTAGCTGTTCCGGCGTGATCGTCCCGCCGAAGATCGGTTGACCCTCTCGCCGCTGCTTCTCCGCGTACTCGTTCAGGAATTGCAGCAGAGTCGGCACAACGCTGACAATGTTCACCCCCTCATCGACAATCCGTTTCCAGAAGTTGCTGACCGAAAAAGCCCGTTCCAGCACGACCGACGCGCCCACGTAAAGCGGCGTGACCAGCGTTACGACAATGCCGTTCACATGGTGGATTGGCAGCACGCACATCATCCGCTGGTTGCCCGTGATCGCCTGCCACTGGCTGATCGCGAACGCATCGACCAGCAGGTTATATTGCGACAGCACCACCCCTTTCGGCGCGCCCGTCGTGCCGCTCGTATAGACCAGCAGCGACTCGTCGTCCAGCGTGGGCGGATCATCCGGCGTGAACGTCTCAGGATAGCGGCTTATCTCCGCATGAAAATTCAGATAGCCCGCCGCTTCTCCGATCACCACAATACGTTCGATGTTCGGCACGCCCAGTTCCCGATCCCCGCCAGAGTTGTGAATGATCGTCTCAGCGCGTTGCAGATAATCGGGGAACACAAAGCAGACCTTAGCTTCACTGTTGCGCAGCGTGAACGTGATCCGGCGATCATCTTCCGTCACGTTCTGCGGCGCGACAGCCGCCCCGATCAGCCAGCAGGCGAAGTAGATCAGCACCGTATCCCGGTGGTTGTGGGCAATGGTCGCCACGCGATCCCCGCGCCGCACGCCCAGTTCGCCCGCCATAAACGCGGCGACCTGTCGAACTCGCGCATAAAATTCGCGGTACGACCACTCCTCGCGCTGGCCCTCGCTGTGAATCAAAAAGGCTTCCCTGGGCTGCACTGGGCGTGCAGCGCCAGCACCGCCTCGATATTTCTGAAGGGAACGAGCCGCTGATCGGGTGATATCCCGTTGACAACATGCGCGTCCCACAGCTTTTGCCGGGTATCCTCATCAAAGTTGATCGTCATAGCCCACTGCCCTCTAACCACGATGCCTGGTACTCCGGCTTTCTCAAATTCCAGGGCATCGACGGTCAGGCTTAACGGGTTAAAGGTGTCCACCATCACGGCCAGTTCGTCCGTTTTTTCCTTGCCGATAGATGCTTCGGTTGCGCCCGGCTGCGGTCCATGCGGCAGGCCGTAGGGATGCAGCGAGATATCGTAGCGGTCGATCCCCTTGCGGGACATAAAATTGCCGTCGCAGTAGTAGATCACCTCGTCCGAGTTGATATTCGAGTGATTGTACGGGGCCGGGATGCCCTCAGGGTGATAGTCGAACAGGCGTGACACGAACGAACACACCACGAAATTCCGCGCCTCGAAGGTCTGGTGTACGGGCGGCGGCTGGTGAATCCGTCCCGTGATTGGTTCGAAATCGCGCACATTAAAAATCCAGGGATACAGGTAGCCGTCCCAGCCCACCACATCAAACGGATGATGATCCAGGATATGGCGGTGCAGCGCGTCTCGCACCTTGATCCGCACCTCAAACTCACCCTGTTCGATATGAGGGTTCAGTTCTTCCGGCAGGCGAAAATCGCGTTCACAGTACGGCGCGTTTTCCAAAAGCTGCCCGAACTGATTCCGGTAGCGTTTGGGCGGCACGATCTGCGACGGGGCCTCGATCACGAAGAACCGCCCCTCTGGAGTGAACAGTTCCATGTTCCAGGTCGTACCAAACGGAATGATGATGTAGTCGCCCGGCTCGAAGGGCAGTCGCCCGAATTGCGAGTGCAGGACGCCCTGCCCCTCATGGACAAACCACGTCTCGTAGGCCTGCGCGTTCCGGTAAAAATACTCCATGCTTTGCGTCGGGCGGCTGATTCCCAGCGTCACGTCGTTGTTCCCTAGCAGGACGCGCCGCGCGGACACAGCATCGCCGCCGGTCGGCACGGTTTTAGTCTGAAATGCCCGGTGGCGGATCGCCCCAAAATCAACGTATTCCGGTTTTGCCGGGCCGAGCAGTTCCGCCCGGACGATGCGCGGCGGCAGAAAGTGATGGTAGAGGATGGACTCGATACCCGAAAAGCCCTCCAGCCCCATCACTTCCTCGCGGTATAAACTGCCGTCCGGCTTGCGGAACTGCGTGTGCCGTTTATGGGGGATTTGCCCCAAGCGGTGATAGTAGGTCATCGGTTATAAATTCCCACGCCGATCCTGTTCCAGTTCAATCGCTTCAAACAACGCCTTAAAGTTGCCTGCCCCGAATCCCTGGCTGCCGTGCCGCTGGATGACTTCCATGAACGCCGTTGGGCGATCTTGCAGCGGCTTGCTGAAGACTTGCAGCAAATAGCCCTCGTCGTCACGGTCCACCAGGATCCCCAGTTCGCGGATTTTGTCCACGTCTTCTTTGATCGGCCCGATCCGTTCGGGCAGCGCATCATAATAGGCGTCCGGCACGCGCAGAAATTCGATGCCCCGCGCCTTCAGATCGCCCACCGTTGCAATGATATCCTTGCAGGACATCGCGATATGCTGCACGCCGGGCGTCAGATAATAATCCAGGTATTCTTCGATCTGGCTTTTACGCTTGCCCTCGGCTGGCTCATTGATCGGCAGTTTGATCCGTCCGTTGCCGTTCTGCATCACTTTCGACATCAGGGCGGAATATTCCGTGCTGATCTGCTCATCGCTGAAGTGGACCAACTGCCGGAAGCCCATCACCCGGTGGTAAAAATCGACCCAGGCGTTCATTTTGCCAAGCTGCACGTTGCCGACGATATGATCGATAGCCGCCAGCCCTGCGGACTCGGTGGGCAGGTCGAGCGCCACATAGCCCGGTGCAAATGGCCCCTGGTAATCGCTGCGATCCACAAAAATATGGATCACCTCGCCGTAAGTGTGGATCGCCGCAGTCCGGAAAATACCGCTGCTGTCCTTCTCCTCACGGGGCATCCAGGCGCTTTTCCCCCCGCGCTTTGTGGTTTCGCGATACGCCTGCTCCACATCATCAACCTCGAAGGCGACATACTTTACGCCGTCCCCGTGCAGCATCTGGTGTGCGGCCATTTCGTGGCTGGGTCGATACGGGGCCGAAATCACAAAACGAATGGCTCCCGATTCGAGCACATAGGAAGCAAATTCACGGTTGCCCGTTTCCAGGCCCGAATAGGCAGTGGGCTTAAATCCAAACGCTTTCCACCAGTAGTACATACTGTGCTTGGCGTTGCCGACCCACCAGTGAAGGTGATCGACCCGGTTCAACTTCAGAAAATCGGCTTCTTCGTGTCTTGGTCGCGTTTCCCGCACATTCTCTGCCATTAGCATCTCATCCCTTGACCAGAAAATAAAACCTGCTGGTGGCTCTAACCGCCCAGCAGGTTCGCGTCCATATTCTCACAGCGCGTGAGAAATGAATGACATATAAGGGGGGAAGCTCCCGATTCGCGCTCGCATCCCAACAACCTCGTTGAGTTAATTTCTATCATACGTTTTAAATTAAAGACTATTCGTTTGCCAAATGGCCCTTTGATACCTCTTGATTTATGATAAAAGCTTGATAATTAATATAAAAAAGAATAGAATGATCAAGGTGCTGATTGAGCAACGGACGTAAGAGGGATCCTCGCATGTCTTTCCTCACTGCCCCTGATCCCGTTGTTCATCGTATCCACCCTCATCGTTTTCAGGCGGATATCCGATCTGCCCTTCAACAGGTTCCGGGAGCAATCACATGAACAGATCTCACCTTTTATCGTTCGTGGTTCTATTAGCAGTACTGGTCCTCAATGTTGCTGGCCCGGTACGTGCTCAGGATGCGGCGGCAACGCCATCCGTATCGGTTGCCGACCAGTTCATCCAGAACAACCGGGTATTTGTCAACAGTGCCTACAGCGCTGGACCAGGATTTATGGTCATTCACGCCGAGGATCCAACAGGCGGCCCCGGCCCCGTCATTGGCTTTGAGCCAGTCGCGCAGGGCTGGACCTATAACCTCGAGGTGAAAATCGATCCGGCCCAGGCTACTGCGACTCTGTACGCCATGCTGCACGTCGATGACAACACGGTTGGCGTCTACGAATTTGGGCAAATCGGCGGCGCGGATGCCCCGGTGTTGGTCAACGGCGAGATGGTCACGCCCGCCTTTAAGGCCGAGATCATTAACGCCGACGATCAGTTCGTCCAGAACAATCAGGTGGTGATCGCCTCGGTCACGACCCAACAGGCCGGGTTCGTCGTCATCCATTCCGGCAATGCGGATACATTTGGCGGCACATTGGGGCAAGCCCCCGTTCCCGCCGGAACCAGCACCAATGTCGTCGTCCCGATTGCCGCCGAAGGGCAGACGCCCGTTTTGTGGCCGATGCTGCATGTTGATACCGGAGCTGTGGGCACATACGAATTTGGCACCGTCGAAGGGGCCGATCCGCCCGTGATTATCAATGGCACGATGGCGACCCTGCCCATCTGGACTGTGCCTCATATGCGCGTCTCCAACCAGCTTGCCCTCCCTGGCGACGGTCAGCCCGCTACTCCCTCCGCCTTTACCCTGCGCGTCGATTCCGTTCTGGCGGAAGTCCCTGGCTTTGTCGTCATTCACCAGGAAACGGATAACACATTTGGCCCTGTCGCCGGATTTGCGGCAGTCCCGGCGGGCCTCACCAAAGATCTGGTGGTTGAACTGAACGCGGAACGGGTGACCTATCACATGTGGCCTATGCTGCACGTCGATACAGGTGCGGTTGGAACCTACGAGTTTGGGCAGGTCGAAGGTGCTGATCCGCCTGTTTTGGTCAACGATCAGGTGCTGACCTTCCCTGTCAACGCTGGTCCGGCGCTTGTACTGGTCGATCAGACTCCAGCCGCCGGAAGCGCCGCGGGCAAAATTGTCGTTACGGTGAAGGAAGCGACCATCGACCAGCCCGGCTGGATTGCCGTTCACTCCAACGACAACGGCAACCCTGGTCCGGTCTTGGGTGTGGCTCCCCTGCACAAGGGAACCAATAAGAATGTCACGATTGAAATTGACTCAGCGGCAGCCGGAAATCTCGTGATGCCGATGGAACACTATGACACGGGAACCGCTGGAGTCTATGAATTTGGCACCGTCGAAGGCGCTGATCCCCCGGTGATTGTGGGCGGCAATATCATCATGGGGCCGCTTAACCTGACCGGAACCGCGGCAGCACCCGGAGCCGGAGCACCTCAGGCGTGCACGATTACCGCATCCCAGAATGTTAACCTCCGCAGCGGCCCAGGGACCGATACCGCCCAACAGGGCACGCTTGCCGCCGGACAATCAGCAACTGTGACCGGGCAGGTTACAGGGGTGGATGGTTATGTCTGGTTCCAGTTGCAGGATGGTACGTTCCTGCGTTCCGATCTTGGGACGACCTCCGGTACATGCGGCGATCTGCCCGCCGCGTCAGGTGGCGCTGCGGTTCCCGCTGCTGCTCCTACTGTCGCTCCTGCTGCCCCAACGGTTGCTCCCGCGCCGACAACGGCCCCGGCAGCCAGTAACGTGGTCACCGTCGAGGTCCAGGACTTCCAGTTTGTGCCTCCGTCGGTTACCGTCCCGGTCGGCGGAACCGTCAAGTTTGTCTTTGTGGGGCAGGCTCCTCACAGTGCGACTGCCGACGACGGTTCGTTTGACTCCGGCCTTCTGAATAATGGGCAGGAGTTTTCCGTTACCCTGTCTGCGGCGGGAACCATTGCCTATCACTGCCAACTGCACGGCGTTGCGGGTGGCGGCGGTATGGCCGGGACGATTATCGTCCAGTAAGTATCTACTTGTAGGGGCGCAGCAGCTTAGCTTCGCATTGAGCAGCGCCCAACAATTTACGGATAGGTTATAAGCCCCTCTCTTCCCCGCCTCCTTTAGGCGGGACTTAGGGAGGGGCTTTCGTCCGTATCTTTCCTACTGAACGGTGACCACCATCGACATGCCCAGTCCGTTCGGGCCGCCATGCAGACGGCAGTAGATCCGGTACGTGCCGGGCGTTGTGAATGTATACTGGAACTGCTCGCCCTGCGCTAATTCCCCGCTGTCGACGCTGCCATCATCGAATGTTACCGTATGGACCCTGGCCTCGTTGTTGGTCCAGATCACCGTTGTTCCCGCCGCGATGCTCAGCACCTTCGGCGCGAATAGCTGGTTGATCATCGACACTTCAGCCGGAGCCACCGTTGGCGCACTGGTCGCTGTGGGTGTAGCCTGCTCGGGAGCTTCTGTAACTGCGGGTTGGGTGATCGGCTCACCTGCCTCGACCACCGTCACTGTCATTGCCATCCCGGACCCGCCAGCCCCCCCATGATAGGCGCAGTAAATGGGGTACGATCCTGGCGTATCAAACGTGTAGCTGTACGTCGCGCCTGCATCGATCTGGCCGCTGTCCACGCTGCCATCATCAAAGGTCACCGTATGGGGTACGGCGTCCTTATTGGTCCAGGTCACCGTTGTTCCGGCAGAAACCGTGAGATCGCGCGGATTGAAGGTGAACTGTTCCATCGCCACCTCAGCCGTTACTCCCTCTGTGCTTTCAGCGGTAGCAGCGAGATTCTCATCGAGCGACGTCACCACCGTAACGGTCATGTGCATCCCGCCGCCCGGCGCGCCGTGATAGGCGCAGTGGATCGGGTACGTTCCCGGCGTCTCAAAGCGGTAGCGGAAAGTATCTCCTTTGAGCAGTTGCCCGCTGTCGACGCTGCCATCATCAAAGGTCACCGTATGCGGCATAGACTCGTTGTTAGTCCATTTAACTTCCGTGCCCACCAGGACCGTCAGATTTTGCGGGTTAAAGCTGAGGTTTTGCAGTGAGACTTCATTTTCTTTGACGTCAGCCGGGGCTTCGTCCTTGAGATACCAGATGCTGTAGGTGATGATTCCCAGCGTCGCCGCGGTGAGCCACAGCACCAGTGTCAGGCGCATCCAGGGCTTAAAGTTTTTGATCATCACCCAACTGGGCAGCCGCTTTTCGAACCACATGCGCAGCACCAGATAGCTCGCCAGTATTTGCGCGGTCAGAGCAATGGCTGCATGCACAGTTGGACTGAGGAAGAAGCTGTCCTTCAGGCGATCTGGTACGCCCGGTGAGACATTATTATTGAACGATACCGCCATGATCGAGGCGATGAGAACCCAGTTTGCCAGTGTGATCGTTGTCATCACATATTTATGGTTGCGGAACTTTTTGCCCCTCGCGAAATAAAAGCCGATGAGCATGAGTGGGACTAGGATAAGCACATAGGCCAGGAGGTTTAGATCGGCTCCCAGCGTTGCGCCGGTACCTAAAAATCCGTCTTCCCTGAGCACAGTTAGATTCTCTCCTTATGATGAGGACCCGTGGATGAAGAGTGGGGCACTATGAAGCAGTATATTTTGTGATTGATTAAATGTAAATAACTTTATCCGGCAAATGGCTTGCGTGCTGAACTTCATCCATGAGGGGTATTGCTTTTCAGAACATTTGTGCTATCATATAATATGGGCGTTTGCACTGAGCGTTGTTCTGCCCGCTCATCAGAATAAAGGCACTTAATGGATCACCGCCGAAAGTTCGCTAATGGTTAAAGGATGGTTTGTGAGGATACCAAAAAAAAGGGGGTGTAAAACCGTCACGAGAAAAATAGTCCCCGAAGTGATCAACTATTTTTTTCGAATTGTTAGAAAAAAGTCGCTTTGTACCTGCTCCACCTATCTACACGTAATACTTCTACTTCTACCATCACCGTTTTTTCTCGGCTAACCGGATTTTCAAAACCTTAAGAAGATAGGCTGTGTGGGGTGCGCGCTTAAGAAATCCGCCCCGCCGCTGAGTTCGAAGTGATCAACTTCTACCCCTCTAATGAAATTTTCGGCTTTTTACCTTATCTTTTCTTTGCGCTCTGCGGTGATAGTTGCTTTTTTTCAAGGATTCGGTTGGCGAGCCGCCCAATCCGTGCCCCGTGCGGGACGAGGTACAGGTTCTACATCGACATACAGGATCGTCTCTTCCCCGTAAGGTCCTTGTACCACCTCCCGGCCATCAGGTCCGACGATCAACGAGCAGCCAATACAGCGCCAGTTTTGCCAGGGACCAGCCGGAATCGAGCCAACGTTGCTCACGCCAGCAAACCACAGCGCGAACTCCTGCGCAACGGGGCCGTACGCCTGCCGCCACTCATCTCCATAGGGTTCAACGGCGTTATCGTGATCAGGCCGAACCGCCCAACTGCTGGGTGAGACAATGATGTCCGCGCCCATGTAGCCCAGTGTCCGGCTGATAACGTGGCCCTGAGCGAATGCATCGGCGCAGATCAGCAGGCCCAGCGTTCCCAGGTCGGTGTGGCACACGCCCAGGCGATCCCCCTGCCCGTAAAGATCGTGAGCAATATCCAGTTCGTTCAGCTTGCGGTGGTGCAAAATCACCTGCCCGGCTCGATCCAGGATCACCGCGGCATTGTAGATCGTTCCATCTGGTGCGCGCTCGACCATTCCCGCGCACAGATAAATGCCATGCCGCCGGGCAGCAGCGCCCAACAGTGTACACACATCGCCGCCTGGAATATGGCTGGCCTCGGTGAGCGCCGAGGGATGAGTCCAGCCGAGGTCCATCACTTCGGGCAGCAGGATCAATTCCGCGCCATGCCGGGCCGCTTCCTCAATCAGATCGCGGGCATGGGCGAGGTTGGCCGCTTTGTTTCCGGCCTCGACCATCATCTGCACTCCGGCTAACTGAAACATCCTAATCTCCAGAGAAAATGCTGACCTGGCTGGTGGTTCGCGCCTGGACCGCCAACCGCCCGTCGTGAATCCGCAGGAAGATCACGCCGCAGAGCAGGATCAGGCTGCCGAGAGTTCTGGATGCCGTGCATCCGTTCCCCCAGCAGCACATAAGCGAGAATGGCGGTGGAGGCTGGTTCCAGTGTCGCGATCAGGTTAGCGACGCTGGACGGCAGATGAACGAGACTGAGATTATATAGGCCAAAGCCGAGGACGGTTGGCCCAGCCGCCAGCGTGACCAACAGTGCCCACCCGGAGACAGAGTCTTTCAAGACAAAGAAATCACTCACCTTGCCTGCTGTTCCTGGCAGAATCCAGCCCGGCAGCAGGTTGAACCCCAGCAGATAGATCGCCGCGAAGCCGAAGGTATAGATCAGGGTCGTCCAGGGACTCAGGCTGCGCTGTGAGGCGGAGCGTCCCATCAGGCTGTAGACAGCATACCACAACCCGGAGAGTACCCCGGTCAGGATGCCAGCAATGTTCGAGTTCCAGGCGGATGGGTTAAGGGCATCCGCGACCAGCACACACCCACCCAGGCATAGGACGACTGCCAGTAGTTTAGCCCAGTCCAGGCGCTCTTTAAGGATCCACCAGCCCAGCAGCGCCGTGAATGCCGCCGAGCAGTAGACCAGCACGGTCGCTACCGCCGCCCCATTTTTGGCAACTGAGAGTGTCCAGAACGTATTAAAGAGGGACAGAATCAGGCCGTAGAAGACCAGGAAGACAAGTTGGGGCCGCGTCACGCGCAGCAGCGTTGGTCGGCCCATACCCAACACGATCAGCAGCGTGAGAGTCACAAAAATGTCTCGCCAGAAAGCCAGCACGAGCGGCAGCACATGATACGATTGGGTGAGGTGGCGAATAAAAATAGCGGTGGTCGACAGGATGACGGCGCTGATGAGCGCAATCGTGTAGCCGCGCGTAAGGTGCGAACTGCTGGACGTCAAGGGAATCTATCCTCTGAGGGTAACCGGACAATCAGCATTAATTGTAGAGGGGGATGGCGCGACTCACTAGAGCCAATAGGTACAATCTTGGCTCTGTTGAGGCATATCCATTTTTTGCTGCCGTGCTGGTTATCCCCCCGTGTCACGCCACCAGCGATCCCAGTTCCCCAGTCCATCATAGGCAGCGTACTTATACATATCGGATAGGGTAGGATAGTTATAAACGGTCTGGATAAAGTCGTTGATAGTGCCGTGTTCGCTCAACACGTGCGCGCCGATGTGCACCAGTTCCGCCGCCATCTCGCCGATATGGTGGACGCCCAGGAGTGTTTTATCCTTGGTGGCAAAGAGCAGCTTGAGCATCCCCTTATCACCAATGATCTGCCCGCGTGGATTATTCTCGCTCAAGGCTCGGCCCACCAGGTAGGAGAGTTTTTGCTCCTGGCACTGTTCTTCAGTTAACCCCACCATGGCGATTTCCGGCACGGTATAGACAGCCAATGGGAGCACACGAGAAACATATTCTTTATAGCGTAGATCAAAGGCATGAACCATCGCTACGCGGGCCTGTTCCATGGAAGTCGAGGCCAGCGCAGGAAATCCAATCACATCACCAGCCGCGTAAATGTTGGGAACATTCGTCTGATATTTGTCGTTGACGGCAATCAGGCCGCGTTTTCCCAGTTCAATATTCAGATCTTCCAGGCCCAAGCCAGCCGTGTTACCCTGGCGGCCCGCTGCAAAAAGCACGCAGTCAGCGACCAGTTCCTGGCCCGACTCCAATGTGAGTCGGACATGATTCTCCTCCTTGTTGGTCTCCGCAATCTGTTCATTGAGCAGCAGGCGCAGTCCCAGATCGCCCAGGCATGTAATCAGACGAGCGACAATTTCCCGGTCAACAAAGGGCAGCAGCGTATCTTGCTTGTCAACCAACATGACTTGGATACCCAGCGCACCGAATATCGACGCATATTCGCAGCCAATCACACCGCCGCCCACCACAATCATCGTTTTGGGGATAAAGCCCATGTGCAGCACGGTATCCGAATCCAGGACGCGGTGTCCATCAAACGGAATCGAGGGGGGATGGTAGGGCGAAGATCCTGTTGCAATAAGAATGATGTCGGTCTTTAACTCGGTCTCGGTTCCATCGTGGCCCTGTACACACACCGTATCCGTATCTTTGAGCGTGCCATTACCCCAAAATACATGAACATGATGATTGTCCATGTTACTCTGGATAATCGCATGTTCGCGCTCTACCACGATATTTTCGCGATGAATAAAATCCGCGAAGGTCAGATTGTCTTTGAGAGAATAATCAATGCCATACAATCCCCGCTGGCGCAGGCCGGAGAAGTAGAGAGCGGCCTCGCGCAGGGTTTTGGAGGGAACGGTTCCCGTGTTAATGCCCGCCCCGCCAAGATAGGGGTCCCGCTCAACAATGGCTACCTTCTTACCAAAATAGGCCGATTGGGCAGCACCCTTTTCCCCGGCAGGTCCGGACCCGATAACAACCAAATCGTAATGGTCTAATGGCTTATTCATCATGGCGCAGTGTTATACCATCCATAGAGTTAGTTTAGTGATCTATGAAGTTTATATAACACTGGCTGTCAAGTGGCTAATGCGATCCGGCTTTGATGAAGCTGGGGTTGGATACAATCTGTTTCCAGATATAGATCCCCAGGACAGCCATCAGGAAAGCCCCGGCAAAGCCAGGTGCCCAGGTCCCCACCCAATCGATCAGCGCACCGCCGATTGACGGCCCAATAATTCGGGTGAAGCTTTCGATAGCGGTAGACAGGCCAAGAATACTGCCCACCTCGTTCGCGTACACAGCCTTGGTTAGAGCGCTGTGAATGGTTGTACCCAGGATGCCAGCCGCCAGCGATAAAGGAGCCAGTGCGATCATCGCGATCCAGACGGTCGGCGCATAAGCCCAGCCCAACAAGGCAAAGGCCATCAACAGCGCGCCCCACCAGATAAGATGCTCTTCCGAATAACGCTTGCTCAGGCGTCCCATCAAGCCGCCCTGCACGACGGCGACCAGAACGCCCACGTAGGCTAACAAATAGCCGGTCTGATTCGATTCCAACCCCAGGTGCTTCTGCGCGTGGAGGGCAAAAACGCCTTCAAAAGTGACAAATACGAGGCTGAATAGAAAGCCGGTTTTGAGCAGCGGCCCCACTTGTGGCTGTGCCAGCGCTCTACGGAAGGCATCGGGCGTCAAGGATGGGCGGCGCTCTACCGTTGCTAGTTCATGCCGCCGCTCTTCAGACAGGGATTCTGAGAGCCAGAAGTAGACGCTGAGCATGCTTAAAAAAGACACCCCAGCCGCGGCAAAAGCCGGGATTGCATAGCGCCCCCCTGTGCTTAAAAGACCTCCGATAGCTGGGCCGATGATAAAGCCTAAGCCAAAAGCCGCCCCGATCAGCCCCAGCCCCTTCGCCCGATCTTCTTCCTCAGTCACATCCGTAATATAGGCTCGTGCGACCGAAATATTTCCTCCGGTGAGGCCGTCCAGGATTCGGCTGGCGAATAGCACCCAGAGTGCTCCGGCAACGCCCAGCAGCAGATAACCAGCGAAGGTTCCGAACAAACTCACCAGCAGAATGGGCCGTCGTCCATAACGATCCGATAGGCGTCCCAAAATGGGTGCGCCTACAAACTGGGCAGCAGCGTAAGACGAAACCAGCAGACCGACGGTGATACTACTGGCATGAAACTTTTCGGCATAAAACGGCAGCAAAGGAAGAATAAGCCCAAAGCCAAGCAGGTCGAGAAAGACAACGACAAAAATGGTGAGCAGGCGGCGTTTCTGCATAAGATCTCCTGAATCATCCTCTGGAATACAGTTTTAGCAGTTTCCAGCGTTTGATCTAAAGCGGCTCCTTCATGAGCCAGTGCAGCAAACCCGGCTTTCAAAGGCGGACTCCTCATAGAAATCGCGGCTTCGAGCCTTATGATTTGTTATCTAGCTTTGGCTCTTCTGTTCGCAATAAACTGGGCCGCAATGTGACCAGCAAAAACAGAATTATTCCGTTACAAATCCAACCTTAGCGAGCATGCTATCGATCTCTGGATTGGACATAAATAGTTTCCATAACAGGCCCGTCCGGTAGTTTTCGATCATAACTACTATGGGAGCCTGATTGAGTCCCATATAAATAGAGGATACGAAATTTTGGGTTGGATTACAGGCATCGCGGAAGCCATAGATTCCCCACAGTTCTGCGCCTCGCTTATAGTAAAGATGTTTGAGTGCTCGCATCGATTCTGCAGGTGAGTAAGGGAAAGCACTTAAGGCTCCTGTTGGCGTAATTGTGCCGTTATCATTGCGAGGCGTGGGATCATGAGGCACATACCCCGTATGATCATCACTTGCGGTCAAGCCCCAGAAGTCTTCACTATATCCTGTATATCCGCCAGGATTTGCTATGCAGTGTTGGTAATTGATGAGAGTGATCAGGCGGTTATTTTCAAAATAATCGGCATAGCGATCTCGTTTTCTGCGTGGATCAAACCCTAAAAATGAGTAGTGGGTGAAAAACAGCGGCCCACCGGATCCAACGCCTACAGGCAGTTCGAGGCCATAAAAAAGCTGTCCATTTTGATAGTGATCGCCTGCGGTTGTTTTAGCCCAATCTTGCCGGTACTGCTCCGCAATCTGAGATTGTGACGCCCATCCGCTGTAATAAAGAGAGGCGGGAACCGGATGTGTCGGTGAAGCAATCGCCAGCAGGTAGGCGATCATCGTTTCGTTCCAGCCAATCAGCCGGTGATTGATATGCCAGCCGTGATCGGGGGACCAATGCCAGTAGAGGAAGTCAGGATCCTCGGGGCTGCGGTACCAGTCCCATTCCACGTCTTCCCATAGGCGAGTGATCGTAGCGCGAATGAGACGCTCTTCTGGCGTGTCGCGGTCGAAATACTGGCGGCATGTTAACAGCGCCTGCATCATAAAGGCTGTTTCGACCAGATCGCCGCCATTATCATACTTACCGAAAAAAGGGATCGTCTTTCCATCCCGTCCATCCAAAAAGTGCGGCCATACGCCGTGAAAGCGGTCGGCATTGTCCAGAAAACGAAGTGCTTTCTGCAGATGAGCGACCGCGGCATCTCGCGTTACAAAAGCACGTTCGGTGGCAACGATAAGCGCCATCAGGCCGAAACCGGATGCGCCAAGGGCGATCAGGTGCTCGTCCCCGGGAACACATTCTCGCGCAAGACCCGCATCAGGATGGGCGTGTTCCCAGTAGTAGCGGACGGTTGCCTGCTGAACCATTGTCAACAGTTCATCGTCATCAAATGATTGGGTTGTCGCGCTGATAACGGGCGATAGCTGGGAGGTTTGATACGCATGATTGATGGCTGCGATACGATAGTATGCTGTGACATGGCGTCCGAGATAGTCGCTATAACGGCTGTAGGTAGGATTCTGAATCCCGATAGGTTCATAGTGTTCCCCATCGAATGACCGATAGATCAGGTAGTATTCGACTTCGAGATCGGATATGGGGTCCCACTGCAAGTCGATATGCTGATCAAAGGCGTGCGCAGAAAGCGTGGTGGGTGGAGAAACAGGCGCGCTCTGATCCAGGTTGCGCACTTTGATTTCATCAACAAAAAGAGTGTGTGGCTTGTCGTCGTCCAACGCTTGGGTGAAAACAATCTTCGCCAGTTGGCCAAAATCAAAATCACCTGTGATCGGGGCGAACGCGCTGAATGGAACCTGAACATAGGTCCACCGTTGGGCGGGAATCTCAGCCACGACCGTAGAAAGGCGAAGAGGCAAACTCCATGCGCCGCTGCTCAGCACAACGAATATCATTGGTAGCCCCTGTGCAGAGATCGCCTTTTCGGCATAGCACCAAAATGTTAGCGTGTCGCCTTGTAATGGCATGGAGCGACCACGCCACCGCTCTACCTGGATTTCGGCAGACCAATCGCCTCCGGTGCGAGAGCACCATGACAGTTCAAGGGCGTTGGGTGGGCTATAAAAATGAGCTGCCGAAACAGGCAGTTTCCCTTGGATCACGGTGAGTTCGCTGGGCGAGATGGATGTCCCCCGGCTGAAAAAGTACGTGTCTGTGGTCAAGCTGTTATCAAAAATCAGGTGGCTGTAATAGGTGTTCATCGGGACCTCTTCTGTGGGGGATGACTCAGGCGAACCATCCCCCACAAACCGAACCTAATTGTTGGCTTTGGCCTGTTCCAGATAAGCTGGCGTTACCGCATAGTCGCTTTCCTTCTCGACAAAGCCCATATCGGTCAATGCTTTCTGGATATGCTCATTTTGCATGAACAGATTCCAGACAAAATTATCCTGATAGTTCGCGATCATCAGCAAAATGTCACCTTCGTCGATGCCAATATGTTCGGTGGAGAACCATTCCACGTCGGCATTGATGGCACTGACGAAACCATAGTCCCGCCACACAAGGGGACCGTATTGGGTCAGCATAGCGTCCATACCTGCCAACGATGCATCAGGCGTAAAGGGCAGGCAGGCAATAGATGCGTATGGGGCGACAGTGCCATCCTGGCTGCCAGTTCCATAGGCCCGGTAGCCGCTGGGACCATCCGACGCGCTGATACCCCACACGCCGTTCTGGTAGGTCGCGAAGTTGTCTGCCTGCGACGCGCTGAACTCCTCGTTTCGCTGGCACGCCCGCACCGTATTATTGAAGTAGTTGGCATAGGCGTCTTCTTTATTCTTGAGGTCGAGCCAGATCAGGGGGAATTGGTAGACAAACAGCGGATCGGTCGTGAGGTAGATGTATTCTCCCGACAGGTTCACTGGGCGTTTCCAGTTGTCCCAGGCTGCGGCAGGCACTGGATGAGTTGGTGATCCAATAGCCAGCGCATAGATGATCATACTTTCATCGAAGTGATCCCAGAAAGACGACAGGAAGCCGATATCCGGTTTCCACCCCATCGACACCATGTTGCCATTCGACATCATCCACTGCCAGTCCATCTGCTCGTACAGTTGGTTGGCAAGTGTCTCAACATCGGTTCCCGTGAAATACTGGCCCGCCGTGAGCGCTCCGGCAATAAACAGCGCGGAGTTGATGGATGATATTTCGCTGCTCCACACACGTTCTCCGGTTTCCATATCGATAAAGTGATAAAAGAAACCATGATCACCTTGCACGCCACCGTTCGCAAATGTGTTGAGCGTGGTCAGCACCCGTTCGTATCCCTGGTCGTAGGTAATCCAGCCGCGATCAACGGCGACGGGGATAGCGGCAAGACCGAATCCGACAGCGGCAATACTGGCTGGGGAGTCGGGCGTGCTGCGATCTTTGATCAGTCCATTGGCGGGATTTGCTTCATACCAGAAATAGTCGAACGTCTCGTGCGCCACGGCATCAACCAATGCTACATCATCGAAGGACAGCAGCAGATCCACTTCTCGTTGGTACACAGCGTCTTCGCTTAGAGCTGCTCCGCCACCACCAATTCCGGCTGCTTCAGGCGCAGGGGTCAGATAGACACTGCCGAGATAAAATGGCTCAGTGAGTGGAGTCTTGTTCTGGTTTTCATCCAGATTTATGAAAGCCAGATAGACGGAATAAGTTCCGCCCACGTCGAGCTTCTGCATGAGCGGATCGAGCACAAAGGTAACCGTTGTCCAGCCGGAGTCGCCCTGGAATTCGCCCCAGATACCGCCGACCCAGGCCCATTCGGTAGTCAGGTCGCCAATGCCCATAAAAACAGCATTCGGATTCAGTGTATTTTCCGGTGGTAGGTAGATTTCCAGCTTGACCTGCCCGTTCGTTGTCCAGTCCTGCATGTTGGTTCCACTGACCGGGAACGCCATTTTGGTTTCTTCCGTCGTGCCGCTGGGGATGATTTGCAGCGCTTGCACACCTTCCGGGGTCATCATATCAGCGCTTTGAGCAAAATTCGTGCCCGTGTTGTCATCACCAAGCATGCCCGGATTTTTCGCGTCCCAGACTTTCCAAACGACGGGTTCTGCCGCAGCCGGAACAGCCGCCGTCTCTTCTGGCCCGGTCAAGTAAACGCTGCCGAGGTTGAATGATTCAGTGAGCGGCGTCTTATTTGCGCCCTCAAAGAACGAGAAATAGATCGTATAATTTGCATCTGCCTTGGGCGCACGCATTGGATCGCTGGGTTTAAACACGATTCGATTCCAGCCGGGCTGGGCGGCGGTGTCGCTGAACACGCCATCAACCCAGGCAAAATCGCCAGTCACATCCGCCATGCCCATGAAGAAACGATCCGGGTTCAGGCTGTTGCCCTCCGGCAGAAAAACTTCCAGTTCGATCTGACCGTACGTCACCCAATCTTGCAGATCCGTGCCGCTCACGGGGAAGGCGAGTTTTGTCTCTGGCGCGCTGCCGCTGGGCGTAACCTGGAGAGATGGCGCATCGGCAGGGGTGTGCACCTCTTCACTGAGTGCAAAGGTTGTGCCCGTGTTGTCGTCGCCAATCGTGGTGATATCCTTGTTTTCCCAGGGAGTCCAGGCGACTTCAGCAGTTGCGGCGGCCTGCGGAGCTTCTTCAGTCGCCCCTGCTTCCGCCCCGCTGAGATAGATGCTGCCCAGGTAGAAGGGTTCGGTGAGAGGCGTCTTCGTCCCAGCATCGTCCGCGCTGAAGAACGACAGGAAGATCGTGTAGTTGGCATCGGCTTTGGGAGCGCGCATCGGATCGCTGGGCTTAAAGACAATGCGGTTCCAACCGGGCTGGGCGGTGGTCTCGCTGAACACACCATCAACCCACGCGAAGTCGCCGGTCACATCCGCCATGCCCATGAAGAACTTATTTGGATTCAGGGTATTGCCTTCGGGTAAATAGACTTCCAGTTCAACTTGACTGTTGGTGGTCCAATCCTGTAGATCCGCGCCGCTAACCGGGAAAGCGACCTTGGTCTCCTCAGCCGTTCCGCTGGGGGTAACTTGCAGCGCTGCTGCTCCGCCTGGTGTCAACACATCTGCACTGGCGGCAAAGGTGGAGCCCGAATTATCGTCTCCGAGAGTTGTGATATCCTTGCCCTCCCAGGCCGACCAAAGTAATCCAGCTTCCTCGCCGCCTGCTGGTGCTGCACCTCCGGTCAGGTAGATGTTGCCAACGTAAAACACTTCGGTGAGGGGAGTCTTGGTTCCCGCATCGTCGGCGTTAAAGAATGACAGGAAGATCGTGTAGTTGGCATCGGCTTTGGGAGCGCGCATCGGATCGCTGGGCTTGAATACAATCTGATTCCAACCGGGCTGCGCGGTGGTGTCGCTGAACACGCCATCAATCCAGGCAAAATCACCGGTCACATCCGCCATGCCCATGAAGAACTTGTTCGGATTGAGCGTATTTTCTTCGGGGAGATAAACTTCCAATTCGACCTGAGTGTAGGTCATCCAATCTACCAGGTCTGCGCCGCTGACAGGGAAAGCCAGCTTTGTCTCTTCGGAAGTCCCGCCTGGTGTTACCTGAAGCGACGGAGAACCATCTGGTGTCAAAATATTTTCGCTGATGGCAACCGTGGAACCGCTGTTGTCATCGCCAATGGTGCTGACGTCTTTACCAGCCCATGCCTGCCATAGCGTTGCGCCACCTTGAGCGTTTGCTTTAAAGGATGGCAAACCGAGCGTGAAAAGCAGCAAGCCTAGCAAAAAAAGATGTAAAAGCTTTTTGCCCATCGTGTGACTCCTTATGCACTTGTTAAACGGTATTTGCTGGCACTGGGGATGCGTTATCTTTTTTGAGTATAGATCGCATGTGTAAAACTGTCAAAGCGCTTTTACATGGCTATCAGATCAACTCTCAGAGGAGATTCCCTTCATTTGTCTATGAGTGAGTTGCTTGCAATGGCGAAATTATCCTGATACAATGAAAACGCTTTAACATGACTCGCTCATCAACAGTTGGATCACATGACTGCTACTATTTTTGATGTTGCAAAACGCGCGGGCGTATCAATCGGCACTGTGTCCAGGGTGCTCAACAATCGGGATCGCGTGCATCCTGAGACTCGCGAACGTGTCCTGAAAGCAGTTCACGATCTGGACTACCATGCCAACGCAATCGCGCGCGGCTTAGCAAACCAGCAGACAAACGCGCTTGGGCTGGTGATCCCGCAGGTGAACGATCCGTATTATTTCCAGATATTGCGCGGCGTTGAAGATGCGGCAACCGCATCTGACTTCAGCCTGTTGATCATCAGCCAGCCGCGCCCTGCCCCAGAACACCGCTATCTCAGCCTGTTCCGGCGCGGTAATGTGGACGCGATGGTCTTGGTCGCCATTGATGTGGTTGCTCATGAAGTGCAGGAAATCGCGGAACGCGGCGTTCCTATCGTCCTGGTACAGCAGGATGTTGGCAAAAATATCCCAACGTTTTTATCCGATAACTACAGCGGCGCGCGTGGCCTGGTTGAACATCTGGTGAGCGAACATGGCTACCGCCGCATTGCTTATATCACCGGGACCGATTATACGGGCGACAACCGCGAACGTCTCCGCGCGCTGCGCGATGTTCTTTCCGAGCAGAAGCTTGAATTGCCTGCTCAGTACGTTGCGCGAGGCGACTATCTGAGCGGCAGCGGGTTTCATGCCATGAACCAGCTTCTTGATCTGCCAGAACCGCCAGAGGCAGTTTTTGCCGCTAACGATCAAATGGCGATTGATGCGATGATGGCGGTTCAGCAGCGCGGGCTGTGCATTCCAGAAGATATCGCAGTCGTCGGCTTTGATGATATTCAGATGGCGAGTTACATTACGCCGGCCCTAACGACAGTTCACCAGCCGATCTATGAATTGGGATGGCACGCTGCTCAAAAAGCGTTTGATATGATCCGCAATGGGGAGGAGAATTCGAAGATGGCCTCTCCCCGCAAACTGTATCTTCCCACTACTTTAATCGTCCGGCACTCGTGTGGTTGTTAAAAGTTAACTCATTTCTGAAAAGGAAGTTTCTTTATTGCGCGCCTTGTAAAAGCGCTTTTACATACCAGAGGAGGTGAGCACTGGAACTGTATTAAGTCTACTATTCCCCGAAAACAAGATGAGCAGTTGAACGAAAGGGAGCATAAAATGTTGAGAAATACCTTTTCCCGTACCGCTATCGTGTTAACGCTTTTTGTCGCCATGCTGATCCCCAACCTGTCGTTTGCTCAGGACCAGCAGATGGCGAACGAGATTCGTGTTTCTGTGGTCGCCGGGGCCATGCAGGATACGATGACCAAATTGGTCGATAAGTATCAGGAGGCGAATCCTGACGTCACCATCACCCTTGAACTAGAACCGGAAGGCGGCGCGTTCCAGGCCCTGATCGCCGCTGGCAACCAGCCCGATATGATTATTACTTCATTTGGCCCGCAGCTTGGCACGTTGGCGGAGCAGGATGCCGCCGTTGTGCTCGATGATATGCCCGGAGCCGAAGACCTGTTTGCCCGCCTCGAACCCGCATCACTGCAAAAACTCTATGGTCATAACTATTATGTGCCCATTGGAGCCGATGTTACCCTGATGATCTATAACAAGGCGCTGTTCGAAGAAGCTGGCCTTGATCCCGAAAAGCCGCCCGTTACCTGGGATGAATTCCTTGCCGACGCAGCCGCTATTGATGCGCTGCCTGCCCGAGATAACGGCGACGATGTGTACGGGGCTGTCTTCTGGAATGAAGCTTTGCAGTGGGGCGGCTGGTACTGGAACATGCTCCAGCCTATCTACCTGAATGCCAATCAAGGCGCATGCCAGCTTCTCAATAACCTCGCCACCGATATCGTTTTTGACCGGGAAGATTGCAAGCTCGCTGACTTCTTTGGATTTGTCAAATCCGCTCAGCAGTACGCGCCACCGACCATGGAAAAGAACTTCTTTGGCCGTAACATTGGTATGTGGTTGCAGTATGGCTACTCTTGGGAGCCGAACCTGCAATCGGCTGCGGGCGAACCGATGGTGATTGGTGAAGACGTAGGCGTCGCGCCCGTTCCAGTTCCCGTGGAAGGCGACACCAGCTATACCACCTACGGCGGACGCGCCGCGATGATCCTCAAGACCGAGCCAGATCGTGAAGCTCGCGCCTGGGATTTCCTCCAGTTCATCATGCAGGATGAGAACAATCTGGTGTTCCTGAAAGATCTCGGCTATCTCCCTGTCCTCACCTCTTTGAAGGCCGATCCGTACTTCCAGGACCCCGCTCGCCTGCCGTTTGTTCAAGTGCTTGAGCACGGCATTGTACCTGAACAGTTCGCCACCGCTGATCGCGTTGCCTCAGCGCTTCAGGGTGTTTACAGCCAGGTCGTCGTCGAAGGCTCCGTCCCGCTCGAAGATGCGGTAAGCACTGCCGCCGAAAAAGCGCGCGAAGCTCTCCAGGCTCAATAACGGGTTTGAGGGCGGTGTGTTATGCACCGCCCTCTTCTAATTTCTGAGGAAACCGCAATGAGCGTAGTTGGCGCAACAGATCAGGACTCAGATGTTCTCAAAGCTCCGCCAGGACTGCTGTACCGGATGCGGCGCAGTTGGTGGGGATATGCCTTCGTTTCTCCCTGGATCATTCTATACCTTATCTTCGGGCTTTATCCGCTTGTTCTGTCATTTTTCCTGACCTTTTTTAACTATTCGTTTGTGACGCCCGAAACCCGCACCTTTGTGGGCATCGGGAACTGGGTGCGCGGCATCAGCGATCCGCTCTTTTGGAAGGGTCTGACCAATATCATTCTCAATCAGGCTGTTTTTATCTTCCTCAAAAACGGTCTGGGGTTGCTGATCGCGGCGATGCTGTTTCGCATCAAATTCGGAGGTCGCCTGTACCGCACCATCTATTTTTTACCCGTCATTACCTCGACGGTTGTCCTGATGACCATTGGCGACAATCTGGCGGGACCCAGCGGCCCTATTCAGAGATGGATGATTGATGTTGGCATCGTGTCGAAACCAGTCTTCTGGAAATCGGACAGCACGCTGCCCATGATCATCATTGCCCTGATCAATACCTGGAAGTGGTTCGGGATTAGCATGGTGATCCTGCTGGCGGGCATGTACGGCATCGATCCCCGGGTGTATGAAGCGGCGGAAGTCGACGGAGCTAAGGGATGGAAAATGTTCCGCTACATCACCTTACCGCTGCTGCGGCCCCAGCTTTTTTTCCTGTTGGTTGTCGATATCATCAATGGTTTACAGATGTTCACCGAGGTTTTCAGTATCGGGTTTAATGTCTACGGTGGCATCGATCATCAAGCTCTCACGCCTGTTTTGTATCTCTATGCCCAGGCGTTTGATCGGTCGAATGTAGGTTACGCTTCTACCCTGGGCCTGCTGCTGGCCTTTCTGATCGCGCTCCTGACCGCCGTCCAGTTTAAATTCATTCGCTCAGATATCGACTGAGGTTGGCATGATGATCCCCTTCAGACGTATCCCACTCTCTCTGATAATCAGTTACGTCGTGCTGACCATCGGCGCGGTTGGCGTGATTTACCCGTTCTTTTATATGGTGAATAACTCGTTCAAGACGGGGCGCGAGATTTTGCACAATCCAACAGCCCTGCCCACCGAGGTCACCCTGGTTGGTTACCGAGGGGTGTTTCATGAACTGGATGTACTGCTGCTCTTCAAAAACACGATGATTCTGGCGGTCGCGATCACCGCCCTGAATGTTCTGCTGAGCGCCATGGCGGGTTATGCCTTTGCCAAAATTCCTTTTCCGGGCCGGGGCCGTATCTTTGCCTTCATGCTGCTCACCATGATGATCCCCGGCGTGTTGTTCCTCATCCCGACCTATGTGCTCATTTATCGGATTGGCTGGGTAGGACACTTCGAGGCGCTGATCATCCCATCCGCCGTGTCCGTCTTTAATATTTTCCTCGTCCGGCAGTTCATGACCGGGATTCCCGATGAACTGGTCGAGGCAGCGCGAATTGATGGCGCAGGCGAAATCACCATTTTCTTACGAGTCGTCCTTCCCCTGGCACGACCCGCACTGGCAACCATCGCGATTCTGACGTTTATGGGCAGTTGGAACGATTTTTTTGGCCCCCTGCTCTATCTTAACCAGCCTGAACATTGGACGCTGCAGCTCGGTTTGTTACAGTTCCGGGGGACCGTGCCGGGCGAGAACTCCGAGCAGATCTGGGCGCTGACCACGCTCATCGTTCTGCCAATTGTCGTCTTGTACTTTTTCATTCAAGAACAGTTCGTAAAAGCCTTTGCCAATGTGTCGTTGAGTAAATAAGCAATGACCGAAAATACTACCCAACCTGACTCAACACAGAGCCGCTTCAAGTCCTCGCGGGCAGCGATCTTGCTGATCGGCGTCGTCGTGATCTTTTTCCTCACCTATTTGCTCGCCTGGTGGGATGTCTACCGTCTCTCGCGAACCTATTTGAAAGACGCTGACACCAGCTACAATGAAGGCCACTACCTCGATGCACTGCGCGGCTACGAAGAATATGATCGCGCCGAGAAAAAATATATTCAATATGGCGGTTATATCCAGGTTCAGCGCATCTGGAACAATAAGTATGCAGTCCCGGCTCCCTCCCAGGTGCAGCGAGCGGACACGCGGATAGACGAGATCATCAACGAGCGGCTGACAACGGCGGACGCCGAGGTATTTGTCCAGGAAAACATCGGACGCAGTACCCCCTATATGGGCATGATTTATCTCCGTCTGGGCGAACTCTATGAAATAGACGGCCAACTGCGCGATGCGGAAGATATTTACACATCCATTCCAGACCTTTTTCCGAACGATCAGGCGTTGATTAATCGCGCGATGGTAGACCTGGAGAATCTCCAGAAGAAACAATCTGGCGGCTAAGGAGCGATTGATGGCTCAGTTACAAAATCAATATGGTTATTTCAGCGACGATGGCAAAGAATATATCATCACCCGGCCCGATACGCCGATGCCCTGGGTGAATGTGATTGCGAATGATGATTACGGGTTTGTGATCTCCCAGGCAGGCAGCGGCTATAGTTGGCGCACACATGCCAGCCTGAACCGCATTACCCGTTGGGAGCAGGATTTAATTCGCGACGAGTGGGGCAAATATATCTATCTGCGTGACGCAGACAGCGGCAACTTTTGGTCTCCTACATGGCAGCCCTGTTGCACGGCATTAGATGACTATCGCGTGCGGCACGGCATGGGCTATTCCGTCTTTGAAGCGCGGCGTGACACCTTGTCCAGCAGCCTGACCTGTTTTGTGCCATTGGATTCTCCCTGCGAAATCTGGCTGCTCCGCCTGGAAAATCAAGGGACTGCGCTGCGCCACCTGCAAATCTTCACTTATCTGGAATGGCTGCTCGGTGCGGCCCCTGACTGGCATCGCGAATTTCACCGCACGTTTATCGATACGCGCTATGATGGGGAGAATGGCGTGCTGCTGGCCAGCAAGGCGTTGTGGGAACTGCCTGTTCCGAGCAAAGTGCATTGGAACCGCTCCTGGCCTTACATCGCGTTCCTCAGTTCATCCCTCAAACCAGCGGGCTTTGACGCGGACAAGCGCGATTTTCTGGGACGCAACGGAACGCTGCGCCAGCCCTGCTACGCTGGTCAGTGGGCGCTCCCAAAATCACGCCGGGCGCTGGGGCGATCCGATTGGCAGTCTACAACTTGAGTTGACATTGGCCCCACGCGAAGCGCGCGAAATCGTCTTTACGCTGGGGGCCGCCGACTCGGTTGAACAGGCTATCACGCTGGTCAACACTTATAAAACGCCAGCAGCGGCCCATGCCGATCTTCAAGCTGCCCAAGCGTACTGGCAGTCAATCGCGGATCAACTCGTAATCGAGACCCCTGATCCAGCCCTTAATGTGATGGGAAATGGCTGGTTACAATATCAGGCGATTTCCGGGCGTCTCAAGGGGCGAACGGCATACTATCAAACAGGGGGGGCCTATGGGTTCCGCGATCAGTTGCAGGACAGTCTGATCTGGCTGCTGCTGGGACATCCCGAAAAAACGCTGGATCAGATTCGCCTGCATGCGGCACACCAGTACCAGGACGGAATTGTTCTGCACTGGTGGCATCCGCTGGCGGAGACTGGGCTGCGCTCCGAGTACAGTGACGACCTGTTGTGGCTGCCCTTCGCCGTGCTTTATTATGTGCGCGAAACAGGTGATTTCGCCTGTCTGGATGAAGAAATGCCCTTCTATGACGATGGGGCCGCTTCGCTGCGGGAACACTGTCTGCGATCATTTGAAGTCGCTCTCACGCGGCGCAGCGAAAGAGGGCTGCCGTTTATCCTGAAGGGGGATTGGAACGACGGTTTAAACGTGGTGGGGGCCGAAGGGCGCGGCGAAAGCGTCTGGATGGCGCATTTCCTCCACTACGTGCTGTCTGGTTGGGTCGAGTTATCGCTTTGCAGCGCGGATATCGCCGCTCGTTTGCGTCGGGAAGCCGACGACCTTCGCGAAGCCGTGAATCAGCACGCCTGGGATGGTGCATGGTACTGGCGCGCCACTAAAGACAATGGCGAACTGGTTGGTTCGTCTCAATCAAGGGAGGGACAGATTTTCCTCAATGCGCAGACGTGGGCCATTTTAAGCGGCACTGCTCCAGAAGATCGGGCGGTGCAAGCGATGGCCTCTGCCCGCAAATTACTATTTTCAGCCTATGGGCCTCTCCTGTTGGCTCCCGCTTACACCGAGCCTGATCCGGAGATTGGCTACCTGTCGCGCTATGCTCCCGGCATTCGTGAAAATGGTGGTGTGTACTGCCATGCCGCTTGCTGGGCTGTTCTGGCAGAACGCCAGTTAAACGGGGCACAGGCAGCGTATGAACTGTGGCGCAGCTTCTGCCCGTCCATTCACAGTCAGGAGCCGGATCGCTATCTCGCTGAGCCATATGTGATGCCCGGCAATGTCTCCGGCCCCCTTGCGCCCGTTCCCGGTCAGGCGGGCTGGACATGGTATACCGGAGCGGCAGCATGGTATCTGCGGGCGCTTGTTGAAGGCGTGTTAGGGATCGAAGCGCATCGTGACGGGCTGAAGGTGGACTGTGAACTACCCAACACCTGGAATCAATTCCGCGTTAAACGCTGGTTCCGGGGCGCGCTCTACGATATCACCGTGCGACGAGGCGGCGAAGAACATGGATGCTATGTGGATGGTAAGCGTTGGGCAGGAGAATTTCTTCCAATTGCCAAACCCAGCACGACGCAAACAGTGACATTCTACTGCGAGGGCTAAAGCGCCAAGGTTTGAGGCTGTTATGCACTTTCGATGAGGGCGAAATTTCAGCAAATTGATCAGAAGTGGAGCCTTAAATGGCAAAAGGTGGGGGAAAAAAATCATTTGGGCCATTTCTGATCAACTTTCATTATTTGTTATGGTATTACATCAGCCGGAAATTCTTATAAGTTACTCACTATTCGGTCTTTTTTTCTCGTAGGAACCGGCGGCCCTATGTTTTTTGAGGGGGTGTTCAAACCATTTCCTAACATTGGTCTATCAGGCACAAAATAGGATGGGCAACCTGATATCAGGATAGCACGCATGTTCTAGTTTGTCAATATCGGGACGAAAGAAGTGCATCACACGTTCTAGACAACGGGGGGCCACTTTAGGAGTTTCCGCGCCATACCGAGTACAGACATAACGGCTATTTCTGGGTTGAGATGTTTAACGGGGTATCAGGTTGGAAACTCATCCTGTGCTACTGCGTAATAACGTGTAGGTGTGAGACCTGTTCCTGGAGGAATGAATATGGGGCCCCAACTCAAACAAGGCAAACTCATTGGCCGCAAAGTTGTATGGGTTAAACCCTCAATATGGCGGCGCGAATACCATCTGTTTGTCGATGGAGAACACATGGCAACCATGCAGTTTGAGCGCTGGTTCAACAATGTGGCAACCGTCGATGGCCTTGGGCAGCGCTGGATGCTAAACCGTAAAGGTTGGTTCCGGCGGCAAATTGTGGCCGAAGCTGAAGAGAGCGGCGATGTATCGCTGCCCTTTCACTACTCCTGGACTGGTGGTGGCACGCTGTACATGACGGACGGGAATGTGCTCAAGTTCAAGAACAGCTTCTGGGGATCAAAATCGTACTGGCAGACCTCGAACGAAGAGGCATTAATGACATTCGTCAAGCGTTCATGGTGGCGTTCCGCAATAGATGTCGAAGTTCACCCGATGGCTGCCGCCTATGCAGAACTGCCTGTGCTTATTTTCTTGGGCTTCTACCTGCGGACTCTGCATGATCAGGATGCAGCGGTAGCCGCTTCCACCTGATCCAAAGCCTCAATCAAGTACACAAAAACGATGGACTGCCACAGCTAGAGGCTGTTATGAACTTTTCGAGCTGTCCCATAAAGATACGCTGAAAAATAAGCGTTGTGGTTCGCGGGCAGGCCCTCATCCCCTACCCCTTCCCCCACAGCTTCGCGGGGGGAAGGGGGGAACGACATTAAAAAGTGCATAACACGCTCTAGGCGGATTCGTGGTGTTTGGGGACCTGCACTACGATTATCGCCTTGATCCAAACCAGCTTTATCACCGCAGTGAAAAGTGGCAAGGAAATGTGAGTTTTGGTTCGCAGCCTGTTTCAAGTAAAAAACAGCCTGCGATCTCCTCGCAGGCTGTGTCGATCTATGAAACTTCTGGCTGTCTCTTCACAGCAGCTTTCTAGAAAACGCTTTCCGGGTCATAGAACTTCACGACGTTATCAGAAGTGATGAGTGGCGATGGCAGAACGGTATCCTTCGGCGCTTCCGCACCAGCCAGGATAGCCATCAAACGATGGAAGGCCGCGCTACCAATCTGACCGGAGTTGTTCAAGCCAGTCGCAGCGTAGTTTGTGCCATTCAAAATCTGGAGCAGAGCTTCTTTTTGGCCATCCACGCCAACCAGGAACATTTCGTCGGTTCGCCCGGCATCCTGAATGGCCTTTTGCGCGCCGAGGCACATCGAGTCGTTTTCGCAGAACACGGCGTCGACGTGATCATAGAGAGCCAGCATATCAGCCGTCAGGGTGTAGCCACCGTCTTCACTCCAACCGCCAAAGTCAGCCGCCTTTTGCACTTCGATGCCGGAAGTTTCAACCACAGACAGCATGCCATTCGTGCGATCCAAGCCGATGGAGTTGTCCTCTGGGCCACCGCGCAGCACGATCAAACGCCCAGCGCCCGCCAGACGATCCACGATGTACTGACCATCCTGAACACCGATGGTGTAGTTATCGGGGCCGATCCAGCTTGTGTAGTCGCCGCCCTTGAGTTTGCGGTCCACCAGAACGACAGGCACGCCAGCCGCCTGAATGGCGTCCAATGCTGCCGGAGCGCTCTCCAGCGGGCCACCACTGATGATGATACCATCAACGTCTTGTGCGAGGACATCTTCAACATCGGATGTCATCTTGGCGGCGTCGCCGTTCGCGTCGGTGACAATCACTTCAATATTCGGATAGAAAGCCGCTTCGGCCTGAACCGCGTCGGACATGCCGATGAAATACGCGCAGCACAGAGTGTAATTGACCATGCCGATCCGAATGGTGTCGGCCCGCGCTTCAACGACCGGAGTGGGGGCAGCCGAGGGGCTGATCGTGACGAGGAGGGTGACAAACAAGACAACCAGGCTGAGTGCAATTCTAGGTTTCATTTTTGTTCTCCTTATTAAGGTATATGGAACATCTAATTACCGAAGAACGCATGCTTTTTCTGCATTGGCCTCCTTTGCCGCTCAGATTAATCTTTACGGCGAGCAAGCACCGCAAAGAGGATGATCCCCCCCTTTAAAATCTGCTGATAGTAAGATTGAACCTTGTACAGATTCAGTAGATTATTGATAAGCCCCAGCGTGAGCACGCCGCCCAACGTTCCAAAGACACTGCCGCCACCCCCATTCAACACGGCTCCACCGATCACAGCAGCGGCAATGGCATCCAGTTCATACCCTTCACCCAGGCTGGGCTGCGAGATCCCCAGCCGGGCCGCTAACAGAACACCAGCCAGCGCCGCGCAAAAACCGGAGATCATATAGGCCAGGATGATGCGCGTTTTGGTGTTGATGCCCGCCAGCCGGACGGCTTCCGCATTACCGCCAATAGCGAATATGGCCCTCCCAACTGTTGTACGATTGAGGAACAGCCAGAGCAGCGGATAGCAGGCGAACATGATCACGGTTGCCATCGCCAGCGTATGAGGCGGCCCTCCGATGGGACCGCCCAGGATGCGCCGGAAGTCGGGATTCGTTGGACTCTGCGGGGTGTCCGAATAGACATAGACCAGCCCCCGAATCGCTCCGAGCATTGCCAGTGTCACGATAAAGGGAGCGAGTTTAAAGTAGGTGATGAGGATACCATTCACCATGCCAGCAGCGATCCCGGCCCCCAACGCAACGAGGATCGCGACGGAAAGTGGAATTTCGTCCTGCAAACCGGAGGCGAGGATTCCTGCTAGCGCCACAATCGATCCAACTGATAGATCGATCCCACCGCTCAGAATGACGACCAACATTCCCAGGCTGATCAGGCCATTGGGGACAATCTGTTTTAGTAAGTTCGTAATATTCCGGTCGGTAAAGAAAAATTCCGATTTTGAGGCGGCGATGGCAACCAACACGACAAACGCGACCATAAAGCCATAGTCAGCCCAGTGATGGCGTAACGCATCCTTCAAAAAATCCTTTGAAATTGTTCCCCGAAACCGTTGTTTAAAATCTTCAACACGAGAAGAAGTTGTTGCCATAATTACTTGACTCCCGTTGCCATTGCCAGCAGGGCTTCCTCTGATGCTTCTTCTCTGGAGCACTCTCCAGCTAACTGGCCTTCACGCATAACCAAAATACGGTCACTCATCCCCAGGATTTCGAGCATTTCTGAGGAGATGAGGAGAATACTTTTCCCCTGGCGGGCCAGATCAGAAATAATCTGGTAAATCTCAACCTTGGTGACGACATCAACGCCGCGAGTTGGCTCGTCCAGAATCAGAACATCGGCATCCACCAGAAGCCACTTCGAAAGCACGACTTTCTGCTGATTTCCCCCGCTCAGGCGACGCACTTGCCATTCGATGTGCGGCGGTTTGATGTCCAGTTCACGGACCTTCTGGCGCACCATGTCTCGCTGTTTGCGCCTGTTGATGACTCCCCAGGTGTTCACCTTGGGCAGCGAGGCGAGGCTGGCGTTATCGCGCAGCGAACAGACCATCACCAAACCATTCCGCTTGCGATCTTCTGTCAGGAGGGCAATGCCGGATCGGACAGCCACCCGAGGGTTTTTCGGCTTGAAGCGTTTGCCATTCAGAATAATTTCCCCGGAACTGGGCTGATCCGCGCCAAAAATACAGCGCGCAATTTCTGTTCGCCCACTCCCGACCAAACCAAATAAGCCGAGAATCTCGCCTTTAGCCAGCGAAAAGCTGACCTGCTTAAACGATCCCTCTCGACTAAGCCGATCCACAACGAGCACTTTTTCGCCGGGTTCGGCCTGCCGCTTGGGGTAGATTTCTTCCAGGGTGCGCCCAACCATCATGCTGATCAGACGGTTCTCATCAATCTGCGCCGGGTGTACCGTGCCGACCAGTTCGCCATCCTTCAGCACCGTGATCCGATCCGCGATCTCAAAAACTTCGTCGAGACGATGAGAGATATAGAGGATCAGGGTTGATTCCTGCTTCAGCTTCTGGATGAGCGCGAAGAGTGTTTTGATCTCCTCGTGAGATAAGACTGCCGATGGCTCATCCAGAATCAGAATGCGGGGCTTACCCGCAAGCGCTTTGGCGATTTCGACCATCTGCTGCTGAGATACGCTCAAGCGGGAGATGGTTGTTTTGACCTTGAGACCATGGAAGCCAAGCTGTTCCAGTAGGGATTGGGCCTGACGATGGGCCAGTGACCAGTTCACCCATGTTTTCAAAAAGCGGGTAGGCATCTGGCCCATCATGATGTTTTCGGTAATGCTGAGATGAGGGATCAGGCTAAATTCCTGATAAACAGCGCGGATGCCAAGATGGTGAGCCTGAAACGGGGAGTCTAATTCGACCGGCTTGCCGTCGATCAAAACCGTGCCCATATCACACCGCACCGCGCCAGAGAGAATCTTGACGAGCGTCGATTTGCCCGCGCCGTTTTCCCCAACAATCGCATGCACTTCACCCAGCACAGCGGAAAAGTCAACACCGCGAAGGGCTTGAGTCCCATCGTAGCTTTTGGTCATTTTCCGCATCTGAAGGAAGTCAACCATTGAATTAGTGCTCCGCCGCAAACGCATTATGGACAACGATGGCCTTCTGGTAGGTCATCTCTTCCAGGGTGTCGTGCAACCCTTCACGCCCGTAGCCACTCAGCTTAACGCCACCAAAGGGCAAACTCTCGACGCGCAGAGCCGATGACCAGTTGATAATAACCCCACCCGCCTGAAGGCGATAGGCAATATCAAACGCGCGCGAGACATCTTTGGTAAAGACTGCCGCTTGCAAGCCGTAGGGGCTTTGGTTGGCGGCAGCTACAGCTTGATCCAGATCCGTGAAGGAGACGAGCGGTGCGACTGGGCCGAAGACTTCATCGGCAAAAAGTGGAACTTGGGGCGGAACGTGCGTCAAGACGGTTGGTTCGATAAAGGCATCGTGGCGGTGTCCGCCTACCCGCACGACGGCCCCGGCCTGCACAGCGTCCTGGATCGCCGCTTCGACTTCCTGGGCGGCTTTCAGGTTGATCAAGGGGCCAACGTCGGTATCTTCTTCGAGCGGATCACCCATCTTGAGCAGTTTTGCTTTTTCGGTCAGCAAATTGGACAGCGGCTCATAGACCGACTGTTCAACAAAAATGCGCTTGACCGCACAGCAGATCTGCCCGTTGCCGCGCGCCAATCGCCCAAGAACGATGGCCTCTGCCGCTTTGTCCAGATCGGCATCCGCACAGACAACAAGGGCATCATTGCCGCCCAATTCCAGATGAACGTGTTTCAGATTGCGGGAGGCTAATTCCGCGATGCGCCGCCCGGTGGCGGTGCTGCCGGTTACGCTGATTAACTGGACATCAGAACTGGCGGCGAGATACTCGCCCACCACTGAACCTGGCCCGGTGACCATTTGGTGGGCGGCGGCAGGCAGGCCCGCCTCTTCCATCAGCGCAGCAATCCTGAGCAGGGTCAGCGGGCATTCGGATGGCGGCTTGGCAACTACCGCGTTACCCGCTGCCAGAGCCGCAGCGGCTTTGTGCGCCCACAGTTCAACCGGATAGTTAAAGGGAATAACGGCGGCGACGACGCCCAACGGCTGCCGAACCGTGATAGCGAGATGGCGTTCCTGACCCGGAACCGCATCCATCGGCACGACGCGCCCAAACATCCGTTTTGCTTCTTCGCCAAAACCGCGAAAGATGCGGGCAGTCACCCGCACTTCATCGCGTGTTTGGCGAACGGGCTTACCGTTTTCCTGGGCAAGAAGCGCGCCTAAGGGATTGATATTCTGTTCGATAAACTCCGAAATCCGAAACAGGATGGCGGCGCGTTCGTGGGCAGGGAGAGCGGCCATGCGCGTTTTGCCAAGCTGGGCCGCTTCGACCGCGCGCTGAATATCCTGAAGCGTGCCGCGTGGGACGGTATCAATGATCTCGTTATTCGCTGAATTGCGGACCTCGATACACTGTCCGTCGCTGGCGTCAACCCACTGGCTGTTAATTAACATCTGCATAAGGTTAGCCTCCAGATCAAAAAGTTTTCTGTTGTTGGGAACAAAATACGATATCGTGGATGAATTGGATATGGCGAACATTATTGGAACTGATCGGCAGAAACAAAGCAGTAGTTCAATTCATGAAAACCATTTCCAATTAGTGAAATGATAAGGCTAAAAGATACTGCTTGTCAACTGACTCAGAGCGGCAAATTTGGGGAAACAAGCAGGGCTGGTTCTCAGCCCTTTAACGCCAGGGAGTCCCGCCCAACCGCTCCGAGAGAGTCCAGGCGGCTTGTAAGAGGGGTTCCTTCAATGCTTCCAGCTTATCATAGGTGAAGCGACTGTCTGGTCCAGAGATGCTGATGCCCGTCCGTACCCGCCCGCCGTGTTCAAAAATTGGAGCAGCGATACATCGCATATTGTCCGAGAATTCATGATCATCAATGGCATAACCCTGCGACCGGATCCGGTGGAGTTCCTTGCGAAAATCTGCCGCGTTGGTGATCGTGCGGGGGGCAATCTGAGGCAACCCGGCAGCGATCACTTCCTCGATAAAACGCACATCCTGAAAGGCGAGGAGGGCCTTCCCAATCGACGTACAGTGCAGTTGGGAGCGATCCCCGATCTGAAAATCCACCGTCACCAACTGGGCTCCCTTGACTTTCTGAATCAAAATGGTCTGATGCCCGTCAAGAATATTCAGGTGGGTGGTTTCACGCGTGATGCCTGTCAGTTCTTCGAGGACCTGGCGGCAGACGCGTGTGATTTCATTTTCCGCGAGGAGATTTCGACTTAAGGCGATCACCTTGTAGCTGAGGGTGTACCGCTTGGAAGGTTCGTCACGAACAATATAACCCGCTTCGGCAAGCGTGTTTAACATGCGATAGGTTGTACTTTTGTCGAAATCGACGAGCTTAGCAACATCTGACAAAGTAACGGGTTGTAGGGATAAAGCAACAGCTTCAAGAACGCGGAGCGCTTTGAAAGCTGTTGAACTGATATCAGCATTCTCGGTATGCAACTCAACTCCTCTTTGTCGTTTGTAGTCGTTTTAAATTGAATTGTAAATTCCGATAAATGAAAACGTTTCTCAAATTATAACCCACTTACCTCTCGTGTCAACAGTGATAGGAACCCTTTGTATCCGAAGATACGATGTCCTGTTTTGCTGCAACAGGCCAGCGGATCACGGACGGCCCAGCAGCGCCAGATTTCGATGCGTCTGTCATGACACCCTCCTCACTGAACGCACCCTGTTATGCCCGTCCGCACTTCTGATGCGATTGCCCTGGGAGGGATATGGAGTAGTGGCGGATAACGAGCCTGTGAGGTATAATCTCAGCGCTTTCTGAGGGAAAAAGCTCGCGGAAAATCGAGTCTCATCACGGTGGAGATGAATGGACATTGTCTGGTACGGACACAGTTGTTTTCGGATTGTTGAACGCGGGCGTGCTTCCGTTGTCACCGATCCCTTTGACGAGAGCCTTGGCTACGAAGTGCCGAAACTCAAGTCGGATATCGTGACGATCAGTCATGATGCGCCGGGTCACAACAATTTAGATACCATCAAGAGCCAGCGGGTGATTCGCGGGCCGGGCGAATATGAGATCGGGGGAGTCTTTGTCATTGGTGTAGCCACCTTTGATGAGAAGGCTGAGAATCCCCGTCGAAATGTGGTTTACGTGCTCGATTACGATGGCCTGACGGTTGCTCACCTGGGCGATCTGGATCACGTTCCCAGCCATTCCATGATCGAGTCATTGGGGCCAGTGGATGTCGCCCTGGTTCCGGTAGGTGGCGGCGGCAGCCTCTCTTCCAGCCAGGCAGCCGAAGTGATCAGCCTGCTGGAACCAAGTATTGTGGTTCCTATGCACTACCGGACAGAAGCGCTGCGCGGTCTGGAATTGGATGGTGTTGATCGCTTCATGAGGGAAATGGGCATCAACGCCATTCAGGAAGAACCCATGCTGCGCGTGGTCTCCAGCTCGCTGCCCGAACAAACTCAGGTAGTGCTGCTGGATTACCGGCATTAACTCAGTACGACTCGCGCTAACTATGCCAGCAAGGAATAGAGCCGCACATGATCAAACTGTTGCTCACTTGGGACATTAAACCGGGTCAGGACCAGGAATACTTCGAGTTTATGGTCCGTGAATTTGCGCCGGGTATCACCCGCCTGGGCCTCACCCCTACCGAAGCCTGGTTTTCCGTCTACGGGGAATGCCCGCAAATCCTGATGGAAGGCATCACCGATGATCTGGCAACCATGCGGGATATGCTGGCAAGTGATGACTGGCAGGGGCTGCACGAAAAGCTGCTGACCTATGTCGACAATTACCAGCAGAAGATCGTCCGGGCCAGCGCGGGGTTCCAAATCTAGCTGTAGGGATAGAAGACAAGAAACGAAAAAGGCGGCCCTCTGCGATCTTCAATCGCCTGAGCCGCCTTTTTGGATGATCGAATAAAGCGGTGAGATTATTCTTTTGCAGAGTCCGAAGAAGACGAAGCACTGCCGCTTTCGGGCTTGGCGCTTTTAGTTTCAGATGCCTTGTTATCGCCGGATTCGCCCTCTTTTTTCGGTGGAACCGCCAGGTTGTTGCGGCCTTTACTATCGGTCACGTACCAACCGGAACCCTTGAAGACAATCCCGACCGCCTGAGGAACACGGTGTGTATGACTGCCACACTCCGGGCATTCAGTGATTGGATCATCCGTGAATTTCTGGCGTGATTCGAACCGCACACCACATTCTTCACATTCGTAGGTATAGATTGGCATTGTCTCTCACCTCGTTACGTACTTCTTTCCAAAGAAAGAGTATACCTAATCTCCGTTTGAGAAACAAGAGTTTTTAGTAAGATATTCACAAGAACGGGCGGAAAATTTACTATTCGAGTCCGAGCAGGTCGGCCATGTGCACCGCGCCTTCGTTCTGCTGCGGCAGCTTGCTGAGATAGCGCTCGGTGATGGCGACATTGGAATGGCGCAGCAGGCGGCTGATCATATCAATCGGCTGGCCGCTTTGCTGCAAGGCCCCAGCGATACTGCGGCGGAGATCATGCGGGGCGACCCGTCCCAGCCCAGCCCGTTCGGCGGAGGCACTGACAATACGCCACAGCGCGTCGGTACTCAGCCCACTGTCACTGATCCGCCCACCTTTCCAGATGCGGCGGATGAGCACCGAGTCCGGATCGGGCGAAACACGGTTCATCCACTCTTCCATACTTTGCATGACATTGCGGGGGATATCGACGTAAACGGTTTTGCTGCCCTTGCCGTGGACGAGCATCACCGGGCGTCCATTCTGCGTGCCCAGGTCGCTCCAGCGCGCTTCGGACAGTTCCTCACGGCGGAGGGCCATCGTACAGAGCATGCCCATAACCACCCGATTGCGGGAGCGCTGATTCTCGGTGGTAGCGATGGTTTCGGCGGCCTGCATCAGCAAGCGAAGCTGTTCCAATGACAGCCAATGTCCGGGGCGCTGCCCTTCTTCGGCACGCGGGGTGCGGACATTGCCCATCGCCGCGCTGCTGTAATCGTCCAGCCAGCCGGATTCCGAGAGGAGGCTCGCCAGCGTGACAATGGCGGCACGAGCCTGGTTCAGACCCTGCTTACCCTGGCCTTCTTCCGACAGCCGCCCCAACCACGCGCGCAGGCTGGACGGGTTCATTACCGGAAGCAGCGCATAGAGCGGCAGCGCATGCATCCGCGCGTCCCGATCAATGCCTGTGGTCAGCGGCAGCCCGGCGGTGTTCGACAGGTAGCGATCTACCCAGCGGGCGTAGGCGCGCCGAGTGTGACTGCTGCTGGCACGACCCGCCAGCACGCTTGTATAGTCGAAAGTGATTTCAGGCGTAACTTGGAGAGCGCCGTTTGTGTTCTGCGGCGGGGAATTGTCCAAAGCGGCTCCCTGCGTTAAATCGAATATA
Source organism: uncultured Chloroflexia bacterium (assembly GCA_963753545.1). GTDB lineage: Bacteria > Chloroflexota > Anaerolineae > Aggregatilineales > Aggregatilineaceae > CAVWCQ01. Next base: position 166,874 of record CAVWCQ010000002.1, on the reverse strand, counting down.
CTTATAGGGAGGATCATAACACGACTTCCCCAAAAAATCAGTCGAACTCTTATGAAAGCATTTTTGAGAATGGCGCGTACAACCTCAGACACCGTTAACGTGGTGCTTGGCATTGATATTGGAACACAAAGCACCAAGTGTATTGTGCTCGATGAAAATGGACAGCTCCTTGGGGGGGGCCAGGAGGGATATGGTGTACAGACACCGCGCCCCAACTGGGCCGAACAGGACCCCGAAACTTGGTGGCAGGCTGTGGTTGGCGCAGTACGCGGCGCGTTGAAGACAGCGAGCGTATCGCCGGAGCGCGTGCAGGGAATTGGGCTGGCGGGACAGATGCACGGTGTCGTCCTGATTGGGCACGATTTGCAGCCACTGCGCCCGGCGATTATCTGGATGGACCGCCGCAGCGCAAACCTGTGCGATGTGATCCAAAAACGGGTTCGACCAGAAGTGATCACCTCTGTAGCGGGCAACCGTCTTTCGCCGGGATTTGCCGGGGCAAGTCTCGCGTGGCTGCGCGAAGTCGAACCAGAGCTTTTTAAACAGGCCCGCGCCGCCGTTCAGCCTAAAGATAGTATTGTTCTCCGGCTGACAGGCGAGTTAAGTTCGGAACCCAGCGACGCAGCAGCGACATGGCTGTTCGATATCGAACGGCGGCAGTGGTCCGAAATACTGGCAGCGGCATGCGGGGTTCCCCTGGAGATGCTGGCCCCGGTGCGCGAATCCGGCGACGTGGTTGGCGAACTTCAACCCGACGCGGCTGAAGCGCTCGGACTGCGGCCCGGCATCCCGGTTGTGGCGGGGGCAGGTGATCAGGCAGGGCTGCTGCTTGGCGTGGGCGTCAGCGAACCGGGACGCGGATCGATTACTCTGGGCACGGGCGGGCAGGTAACAGTTGTTTCGCGCCGCCCACTGGTTGATCCTCACCTGCGCTTAAACACGTTTTGCCACGCCGTGCCAGAACGCTGGTACACAATGGGGGCCATTCTCAACGGCGGAATCGCGCTGCGCTGGTGGCGCTCTATGATCAGCCCAGACCGCAGCCTATCCTATCCTGACCTGTTGGCAGAGGCCGCCAAAGTTCCACCCGGATCGGAGGGCCTAACCTTTTTGCCGTACCTGGAAGGGGAACGCACGCCACACATGGACCCTGCCGCATCTGGCTCCTTCACGGGGTTGACCATGCGCCACAGCAGCGCGCATCTCACCCGCGCCGTGCTGGAAGGAGTTGCCTACGCCTTTAAAGACTGCCTGATGGCTCTGCAAAGCGTTGGGCCAACACCCGATCATTTTCTGATCGGCGGCGGTGGATCGCAAAGCGCGCTCTGGCGGGGCATTATCGCGAGTGTGCTCGGCGTCAACCTGCAAACGATTGCCGGGTCAGAGCATACCGCTGTTGGGGCAGCGCTTCTGGCGGGAGTTGGCGCGAATCTGTTTTATGATCTGCCGCAAGCAGTGGCCCGATCCGTCCATTACGGTCCCACCGAGACGCCGGATGGAGCGGAACAGGCTGTTTACGCGGAAGGATATGAGCGCTTCCGGGCACTTTATCCAGCGCTGCGGGCGCTGCGCTAAGAAGCTTTGCGCTTACGATAGAGAGCAAGCCAGCCAACCCAGGCCAGGGCAATGACCAGCAGCAGGCCGATCACCCGCGCCATGATGCGCTGCGGGCTGGTGTCGGCAATGAGCACTGTCAGCACGCCCAGGCCGATCACGACAGCCAGGTAGATCAGAAGCCGCAGCCGTTCGCCCTGGATCATGCCGACGCGCACCTGCAAGCCGCGAACCAGCAGGTCCATCTGCCGCATCGTACTTTCGACATACTGCACATCGGCACGAATCTGGCTTTCGATTCCGGTCAATGCCGCGACCTGCGACTCCCACAGGCTGGGGGCGGCGTCCCACAGGCCGCTGCTCATCAGCGAGAGGCGGTATTCGTTCATCAGAGAGTGAACTTCATGGGCCGTGCTCTCGGTAAAAGACAGATCAGCCAGCGCTCCCTGATAGGTGTGTTCTACCGTCTCCAATTGGGTTTGCAGCGGGATCAGTGATTGCAACCGCCCTCCGTCTGATCCGCCCCAGTTCTGAACCGACTGGGCAACCTGCTCCAAAGCGCTCTGCTGGCTGCGGGCCGTGCGGTTCAAGTAATTATCGAGCAGATAATGCGCCTGCACCGGGTACCAATCTAACTGGGCGGAAAGCGATCCTATAAACGAACGGGCGCGACTTTCGGTTCGGGCATCGGGATATACGAGCAGATGCGGTGTACCGGCATAGCCCAGGCTCAGAACACCGAACTGCGTTTTAATTGCCGGGAAACGCTCCGCCTCGAACTCCTCAGGAGGGCGCGGGGCCAGCCCGCACCAATAACGCGTCATGTGCAGCCAGGATGGCGTTGTTGGCGCGCTGCCCAGTGCTTCATCGAGCATATTCCAGGTCGTGGGATCATGCTCGCCAGAACGAGAGACCAGCACGCGCAGCAGGAACATATTGCGCAACACGCTCGCGTAGAGCCACGCTGAGGCGTTAATCCGCCCTTGCAATTCGCCCGTTTCCATCACGGATTGGATGCTGGCTGGGGCGCTGTTTTCCCAAAAAGGAATGGGCGGCATAGTCGGTATTGGGCGCGACAGCCAGCCAGACACCAGTTGCAGCAGCCGCTGCGTTTCGGTGATAAAAGCATCGTGGCGATCCCGGCGGCGGGAGAGGGTGTCGCCAGGGGCCTCACGAAGGTAATAATAGGTCACATGGACGGCTGGTTCACGAATATTCATGGGTATTTCTCCGCCGTGTCAGACGGTCAGGTGGACGCAGGTTGACACCCTAAACGCTTGCTCATACAATCTTCCCGGTAAAATAGCGAAATAACTGTACCGGGACCATTTATGAAGCTCTCTTATAAACTGGGTTTGATCTGCCTGGGTGCAGTCCTACTGCGCGCTGTCCTCTTAATTTTTGTCAAACATCCAGGTATTGCTGATCCCAACCATTATTACAACCTGGGCCGCCAGATTATTGCCGGAAATGGCTTGCAAACGGATTATATCTGGCATTACTACAATCCACCGGACCAAATCACCCATCCCGATGATTTTTGGATGCCGTTGGCCGGCGTGATCGCGGCAGGGGGAATGGCTCTGTTTGGGACAGGCGTTCAAGCTGCTATCCTGCCCTTTATCCTCCTGGGATCCCTGTTACCGTTGGTTTCTTTTGCCTCAGCGCGGCAGCTCGGCTTCTCGGAAACGGCTGGCTTGATTAGTGCCGCCTTTACCGCTGTTTTGCCTGAACTGGTGCTCAACTCGCTGCGCACCAATACTCCAATTCCCAGTGCATTTTTTTTGGGCACAGCGCTTTTGCTGCTGGTCTATGGGCTGCAACACCACCACCTCCTGGCCCTGATCGGGTGCGGACTGCTGGTAGGGCTGGCCTATTTAACCCGCAGCGAAGTGATGCTCTTTTTCCCTGTCCTGGCCGTTACGCTGATCCTTTATAGCGCACTTACTTCCCGTATAAGTATAACACAGGCAGGCCTGTATGGGGTGCTCGTCTTAGGAGCAGCGCTCGTCGTGATTGGACCCTGGTTAGTACGGAATGTTCACGAGACGGGATCGCTGACGACACCCCATCTCAGCCGCATGTTTTTTATGACCGATGTTCGCGATTTTTATTCCTACGGACGAGATCTCAACTGGCAGACTCTGCGCGAGAATCAGACGATTAGCCAGATGATTGCCAAGCGGCTGTTTGAGATGGCAGCCAGCATCAAAATGATGCTGGTGGCGCTCGATGTGGTGTTACCTGTTGCTGTGGTGGGCGGTCTGATCGGCTTGTTCGCCAGCCGGGATAAAGAGCGGTTACTGACGCTTGCTCCGGCGCTGATACTACTGGTGGTGTTTTACCTGTTCTACACCATCCTGGCCCCCTATAATAACCAGGGCGGCTCGTTCAAAAAATCCTATCTGTCCCTTATTCCGCTTCTGATCCCGCTGGGCGCTTATGCCCTTGAGCGCGCCATCACCGATCCGCGTATGCGGCGCGGCGCGGTGGCGCTAACACTTGGCCTGATGACCGCTAATGCGGTGGAAATGATGCGCAGCGATATCGCCTTCACCAATAACTACCTGTCCGAAATGGAAAAAGTGGTCAAAGTCGTCAACAGCCTGCCCGATACCAACGGCGACGGAGAAATCGTGATGATGGCTCAGGATCAGTTTATGCTGCGCTTTTTGGGCGTGCGTTCAGTGATGATTTCAATGGAAGACCGGGATAGAGTATTAGAAGTGGCAAAGCGCTACAAGGTCGACTATCTGATGATGCCCCCGGCCCGCCCTTCGCTTGATCCCATTTATGATAAAAATGAGACTGATCCCCGTTTTGTGTACGTGTGCGATGTGCCGGGAACCATCGTAGAAATCTACCGCTTTGACGATGGTTCGAAATAGGACGCCAGACCAATGAATCTGATCAGCAGTTCACGATTATCTCGGCATCTATCCCTTATAACGTTGATTGTGTTGGGAACGCTGCTGCTGCGCCTGATATTCGTGTTGGTGCTCGATCCGCATCCTAAGCTCGTCGGCGGCGACACAAACTGGTATATGGAAGTAGGCGACGATCTGGTGACGACGGGAACGACCAAAGGCCCGATCCAGACCCCGCCCCTTTACCCTCTGCTGTTGGGCGCGGTGCAAAGCCTTACGCCGAGTACAGGCAGCCAATATTCGTACACCGATGTGCAAACGGTTCGTTTGATCCAGTCTGTTCTGTGGGCGGCAATCTGCTGGTTCGTTTACATCATTGCAAATCGTTTTTTTTCGCGCCGGGTGGGGCTGTGGGCAGCGGGGCTGATCGCCATCAGCCCAGTTTTTGTGATCGAGGCGGGAAATGTCGTCAGCGAGAGCCTGTTTTTTTTCTGGTTGTATGCAGCGCTGGCCTTGTACAGCCGCTCATTGGACCAACTTCGCCCACGCTATCTGCTGGGCGTCGGTGCGCTCCTGGCCCTGGCAACGTTAACACGCGCCGTATCGCTGGTTCTTCCGGTCGTGATTATCGCTCACCTGTTTTTCCATGTTCGCCAGCAGAAACTGGCTCGCCAGCGTTGGCTGCGGCTCTCGGCCTGTTTGCTGCTGAGCTATGTGCCGCTGATATCTACCTGGACGGTTTACAACTTCTTCGAATGGGATCGAGTGGTGATCGGCGGGGAAGGGTTCCTGAGCTTTTTATATCAAGGAGCCGAAGGACAGGCTTCTCCCCAGGAACTTGATCAACAATTGAACGTCACGGCTGGCGAACCGGGAGAGGATGTCCAGACGCGTAACGCAGCCATGAAGCGCGAGGTGGAGACTTCCATTCTCGACAACCCCGTTGGGTGGGTAGACTATCGCGTCAAAGAATTAGCTTCTGCTTATTTGCAGCCGCACAACACCACCTATTTTGGTGGGCGCAGCATCAAAGATGCGACGTCATCCTGGCTGCGTACAGACCGCTCCTTAGGCGGCTTGCGCGATGTTGTGAAGATACAAGGTTTTGTGCCCAAGTTACTGCTCTATCTCTTTCACTACGGCGTGCTGCTGCTTGGCACAGCGGGCATGATTCTGTTTGCCCGCCGCTGGCGGGTGCTGCTGGTGCTCTACGGTCTGGTGTTCTATTTCACAGGGATTCACCTCGCCCTGCTTGCACTGCCGCGCTATCTGTTCCCCATCATGCCTATCTGGTACTTGTTCGCGTGCGCATTCGTTGTATGGTGGTGGGATAAGCGGCAACGAGCCACCATTGAATGACAGGATATTAACGGGTTACGTCCTCCGCCTGTTGTTACTGACCCACATCCGCATCGATTTCAGTCTTTTTTGAGGATTCAGGAGAACCGATTTTTCGCGTTTTGTTGGGGCGGGGACTTCAACTGCCCGCAGATCACCATTCTCTTCCAACATAATATCGAAGTGCACGCCCCGCAAACCGAGCGTATCATAGACATACAATTCCCGTATCAGAGTGATCATCACCGCCAGCATCGGCACCGCCAGCAAAATCCCTAAAAACCCGAACAGGACCGCCGCAATCAACTGGAAAGCCATCGTTACCCCGGCAGGGATATTCAGGTTTTCTTTCACGATCCGCGGCGTGATCAGGTTGGATTCAATTTGCTGAATGGCAAGATACATCGGAAGAACGAAAATGATCTGGCCCGGATCGTGTGCCAGGGTAAAAATCACAATGGGAAAGAGAGGGATAATGGAGCCAATGTTAGGAATGATGGTTGCCAGCCCTGCGATCAGTCCCAGGCCCATTGCATTGGGAATACCCAGGATCAATCCCAGGCCGACATAGACCAGGATGGCCGTGATGGAAATAGAGAGCGTCAGGCCAGAGAGCCACGCTACCACTGCCCGCTGCAGCTCCGACATAATCTCGAGAAACCGCCCCTGATAGCGGCGGGGAATGAGCATCAACCCGCCGCGTACATAATCCATCGGGTCCACCAGGAAATAGAGCGACACGATGAGGATAATGAGAATATTGGCAACTGCGCCAGCAACAAAGTTCCCTGCGCGGGTGAGGACAGGCAGTACAAAATCTCGTAACGCTCCAAAGGTAATCAGGCTTTCGGGATTTTCTTTGCCTTCTTCACCCTCGCGAATGGTGAGGCTGTCTTCCATTTTCTCAAAATTGATGGCGGGCAGCACGGATTTGGCAAGCTGATCCTTATCGCGCCATGCCGTATATTCGTTGGCGGCCTGTTCCGCCGCGTCGGGCAATCCGTCAACCAGATTGACGGTCTGTGTCACCATTTCTGGCAAGATCATCGTGCCAATTCCCAGTAACACCCCGCCCACACCTAACACCGTCAGCGCGATAGCGATCCCACGCGCGACCCTCATCCGCTGCAAAAACTGAACCGGAATGCTCAAGGTGACAGCAATAATCGAGGAAAGAAAAATCATCAGGAAGATCGTGCGCAACTGCCAAAACAGGGCAAGCAGCACCACAATCAGGACAACTGTTAATGTTCGAGCCAGAAAATCACGATAGGACATGCCAACCCCCCGTTATCTCATTGGCAAAAAATGTACCATAAAAATGAATTTACCGCGCTTTATGCTGTCATTATCCACCACAGCAGCGCCTACTGAGATGGTTCATCGGTCGCTGCGCCGAGACTATCTGTCTCATACGCCTGCAGCCGCGCTGTGAGTTTGATGGTCGAGCTTTGGATTGGCGGCGGAAGTTCAATCCCATGATTGGCGAGATCGAGATCGGATCGCGCAACAGCCCACATATGATGGCCTACCAATTGTGCGTCCACAGACATCGGGTGGTTATGGACAACATCATGCAGTTGTAGATTGCCGTCAAGTTCAAAGTGAATCTCTTCCTCCGTCACAGGAACCAGGCCGGCAGAAGTGGCTGCATAAAAGGACATCGGGTATGTTTCGCCGCTACCCCGCGTTTTCATCGCCGTGCGCAGGGCAAAATCGACCGGAATACTTCCGGTACTCACCCCATCCACATTAATTTCCAGATCGACCAGCACACGCAGTTCACTACCAATTGGTTCCAGCGTGATCCGCCCACCTGTCACTGGGAAAACACCAGCCACATCTACTCCGTTGACCTGCGTTGTAAAGTCCACCTGCGATTCTTCCGCCGATACCTCGAACACTCGTGAGACAGCGGTGATGGTGGGGGTTGCCAGATCGGAGTCGGTATTCTGCTCACCTGGACCGAGGAAAATCACATAAGCGGCGATCAACCCGGCAACAATGAGCAGCAGGGCGATGGTCAGGCGAACAACCATGCGGCGGTCCGAAATGATGTGCTTCATCCAGTTTCCTCTTTCCAGGTGACGGCGCGGGTGGATATTTTAACGCGGTTTCAGGCGATCGTGGGCTACAAGATACAGGAGACGTCCGGCAAAATAGGCGCTGAAACCTCCCGCCGCCAGCAAGAGGGCCAACAGCGCGGTAAAGGTTCGCCCAGTGTCGCCAGGATCACCCTTCAGATGGCTTCCTGTTTGGGGTTGAACAGGCGGGGCAAGCGTAATTTGTACCGGTTCTGACAGAAGGCGAGTTCCATCAGCGGCTGTCATGGCGGCTACCAGAGTCTCTTTGCCTGCACCTTGCAGCACAATGGACGCTTCCCAGGTGCCATCGGAAGCAACAGGGACAGCGGCGAGCATTGTCCCCGCACCCTGGTTGATGATCTCAATCACAGATCCCGGCTGGCCCGTACCCCGCACCGGAATCGTACCCGGCGCAACAGTCTCGCCGTTGGTGGGCGCATCAATGTGAGGCCGGGTAGCGACGGCTTCTGTCGGCGTTAACGAGGGGCTTTGCCCTACGGAGACGCCGCCACCCTGTCCACTGTCTGTTGGAGACGGTGCCAGTGCAATCCGTGTTTTGCTCGGCGGCATAGGGCTGGGCGTGAGCGTTGGTCGAGGTGTGTTAGTAGGCGCAAATGTGGCTGTAACTGTTGGGAGTGGCGTGTTAGTTGGCAGTTGTGTCGCGGTCCACGTTGCACTGGGCGTGACTGTCGGTAGCAGTGTATTGGTCGGAGCGACGGTGGCTGTTGCGGTTCGAGTTGGACTGGGCGCGAGCGTCGGTTGAGGGGTGTTGGTCGGCGCGACCGTGGCTGTAGCTGTTGGGATGGGCGTTTGCGTCGGGCGCTGCGTCGCGGTTTGAGTTGGATTAGGCGTGATCGTTGGCCGAGGGGTGCTGGTCGGCGCGACGGTGGCTGTAGCTGTTGGAACCGTCGTTTGCGTTGGCTGCTCCGTCGCAGTTCGAGTCGGACTGGGCGTAATCGTGAGTGTAGATGTACTGGTCGGCAGCGGCGTCCATGTCGGCGTAGATGCGCTGCTGACCTCGAAGCCAACAGGGGCCTGCTGGCTGGTCGATCCATCTGGCCCTACCGCCTGGATCGAGAGTTGGTGCGATCCCTCGTCTAACCCCTGCGGCAGGGTGATTGACCAATCCCCATTTGATCCGGCGGCTGTTTCCCCGATGACCTCATCCCCATCATAGAGGGTAATTACTGAGCCGGGTTGGGTATTTCCCGTGATGGTTAACGGCTCCCCGGCATGTATCTCATCCAGAGGCAAGGGGGCAACAACGAGCGGCGCGGACTGATGCGTAGCGGTCTGAGTGAGCGTAGCCGTCAGGGTTGGAACTGCCGTCCAAGTTACTGTAAATGTGGGTGTATCCGTCGCTGACGCTATGAGAGTTGGCGAGGGGATATTCATAGCGGTTTGGGATGGCAAAACAGCAGATGTTGCCGGAACCGCTGTCGCTTTTTTCTCGCCCTTATCACCCTGATACTGGTAAGCAAACAGGAGCAGGGCCAGCCCTGATGTGATCAGCAGGCCAACGAAGAACAGCACATCCAGGCGGTACACCAGCCGCCGGTTATTCACGCCTATTCCTCCATTCGGTCGCGCTGCGCGGCGAAGTGGCTGGCCTGTTCAATCCAGCCTGGCACGTTTGCCCGCTTCCAGCGCCATTCGGGAATATTGAGCAGAACCTGGATGTCTTCCGGTTTCATTTCGGAAAGCTGGCGGAAGGTGTAAACGCCCACTTCATAAAGTTTACTGGCGTAAACCGGGCCAATGCCATTGATATCCGTCAGGCGATCCTGCCCGACGGCGGGGCGGGGAACGGGCTTGGCAGCCTGCCCGACAAACTGGAGAATTTGCCCAAGCTGATAAACCACTTTATCGAGGATCGTTGCCTGTTCGCGCCGTTCGGCTGCCGCTGTGACCAGCATTGTGGTGTGCTCGTTGACCTTGGTATCAAGCCGCTGGGCAACCTGCGCCTGCGCCGCGATCTCACGATCCAGTTCGGCCAGGATGCGGGCGTGTTCCAGCATCTTTTCATCGGAGCGGCCAATCGCTGCCGCCCAGTCATCAAGCCGCTTGCTGACAGCAACCAGGGCATCCGCCTGGGTCTGGATGAGATCTCCGATCCGGTTCACATCCGAGGATGGCGCGGCGCTCAGGCGCGTGTCGATGCTGTCCAGCCGTGCTTCCAGACGATCCAACTGCGTGCTGTGGTTGGTCAACTGGGCGACAAGGATGGTGTTGTCCGGCTGCGTTCCTACCTGACTCAAATAGGTTTCCTGGCGGCTCAGGCGCGTATCCAGCCCATTCAACTGCACGGACTGTTGATCGAGCAGGCGAGCTAATGATCGCACCACGTCCGTCTGCTGGGCGAGTACCTGCTGCAACCCGACATATTCCAGTTCGGATGTGCTGCGGGACGCGCTTTGGGCAAGCTGCTGAGTATGGTGGGTCAGGGATTGGTTCAGGCGATCCATGACGCCGCGCTGCTCGGCCAATTCCTCGCTGAGCGCCGGGTCATCCACGCCCGTGGAGGAAGCCGGAGCCAACAGGTTCGGGCGCACCGTATAGGTATAAAAGAGCGCCGTCACCAACACGGTGAGGAACGCGCCAAGAGATAAGATAGCAAGCGCCAGCACGGGATCCATCGGTGATCTCCGAGATGAGGAGCACAGCACGTCCTTATTATAGAACAGAGTCTCGTTTCCTGTTAAAGCTGCGCTATAATGCGCGGCGTTGGTAAACGAACACTGTCAAACGTCACCCTGGAAAGCGCCTCATGACCGTCCGCGTCAATCCGCAAAAAAAGAATATCCTGATCCAGCGTCTTTCCCACGCGCCCTGGTGGCTGCTGGCGATGGCGCTGCTGGTGCTGTGGTTTGCTGCCACCGTCTCCGACAAATACCCGTATCCTATTGTCTACGATGCCGTAAAACAGGGGATCAAGACGACAATCTGGGTATCGGTAGCTGCCTATGCGCTGGCCCTGGTTCTGGGACTGATCGTGGCGCTGCTCAGGCGATCCTCGAATGCGGTGGTGTATCAGGCGGTGACGTTTTATGTGGAGGTCGTGCGCGGTATCCCGACGCTGGTGCTGGTTTTTTACATGTCACTGGCGCTGGTCCCGCAGGTCATCGAGTGGATCAACAATATCGGCTTCTCTCTGGATAACCTGCGGATTGTCGTTCATTTTACGTCTCGCGCATCGGTTGAACTGACCTTTGAGCGCATTGGTTCCTGGCTGTTGGGTCTGACGCCGCGCAAATTCGATAACACCTACCGGGCGATCATGGCGTTGGCTATCTCCTACAGCGCATTCCTCTCGGAAATCTTTCGCGCCGGGATTGACAGCATTGGCGTGGGCCAGCGGGAAGCCGCGCGCAGCCTGGGTATGACCCGCTGGCAGACAATGTACCTGATCGTGCTGCCACAGGCGATCCGCGTCATTCTGCCGCCGCTGGGCAATGATTTCATCGCGATGCTCAAAGAAAGTTCGCTGGTATCTGTGCTGGGCGTCAAAGACATCACGCGGCGCGGCCAAACGTATGGGACCAGCACATTCGCTTTCTTCCCCATGTATAATGTGATTGCGCTGACGTACCTTGTCCTCACGGTTTCTCTGTCGATGCTAGTCAAGCTGATGGAGATATATCTCAACCGGGGCCGCCAGCACGAAGGCTCATCGTAAAGACGGTTCAATTCGGAGAAGGAGCGGATCATGTTCGACTTTTCAGATCGTATCGTGATCGTTACCGGGGCGAGGCGGCAATTTGGGGCAGGCTGTTGCCCATGCATTTGCGGCAACGGGGGCTAGGCTGGCCCTTGTGGATCGCAATTCCGACAAGATAGCCGAGCAGTTCAACACGGTGGAAGCGGATCGGCTGATGATCCAGGCCGCCGATCTGACCGACCAGGGGTCTGTGAAGACTTTTGTAGGCGCTGTCCTGGATCGCTTCGGACGAATCGACGTGTTAGCGAATACGGTGGGCGGCTACCGGGCCGGGACGCCGGTCCACGAAACGCCGCTCGATACGTGGGATTTTATGATCAACCTGAACGCGCGCACCGCGTTTTTGATCAGCCAGGCGGTTGTCCCATCGATGTTAGAGCGTAAATCCGGGGCAATCATCCACGTCGCGGCGCGCAACGGTTTGACCGGGGCAGCGAAGATGGCCGCTTACAGTATTGCCAAGAGCGCCGTGATCCGCCTGACAGAGAGTTTAAACGCGGAACTACGCCAGCAGGGGATTCGGGTGAACTGCGTGCTGCCCGGCACGATTGATACGCCGCAAAACCGGGCAGAAATGCCGAACGCCGATTTCAGCAAATGGGTTCTACCCGAAGCGATGGCCGATGTGATCCTGTTCCTGGCCTCTGACGCAGCGCGGGCAGTGACGGGTGCGGCAGTACCTGTCTATGGACTAAGTTAGATTTTATCGAGGGGACAACGGGTGATACCAAATATTATATTGTGGCTCCGCTGGTCGTGGCGAGACCTTCGGGAACGATGGGCGCAAGTCGGCGCAGTAGCGCTGATCATCGCGCTGGGAACAGGCGTGTATGCCGGGCTGGGCAGTACCACACCCTGGCGCTACCAGGCGACTGACAAAGCATATTCTGTGCTACACACCTACGATTTGCGCCTCAAGTTTATTCTCGGCAGTTATGTTGATGCTGATAAGCTTGTCCAAACCGTGACGAGCATTGATCACGCCACGTGGATTAAGGCCGCCGAACCGCGACTGATCCTGTCTGAGCATATCGATGCCTCGACCAGCGACCAGGATATTTTGATTCCTGGGCACGTCATCGGCATGGATTCTCTGCCGGGGGGCCGCACGTCAACAGCCTCCATATTGACCAGGGACGCACCCTGGACGAGAGCGACAGCGGGCAGAACATCGCGATCTTGGAACACCAGTTTGCTGCCTATTATCATCTACCCCCAGAAGGCGATGTCCAGTTAAGCGGCGACGTGACGATGCACTATGTCGGACTGGGTATGACACCCGATTATCTGTTTGTGATGACCGACAACGGGCTGCTGATGGCTCAGGCTCAATACGCCGTCCTTTTTACCTCGCTGGAAACCGCCCAACAGATTGCCGGAATGCCCGGTATGGCAAATGATCTGGTTCTGACCCTGGCGGATGGGGCCGATCTCGACATAGTAAAAGCGGAGATCGAAGCAGGGCTGGCGGAATCGTTCCCTGGCATGACGATCAAAGTCACCGAACGGGGCGACGATCCCTCCATCAAGATGAACTACACCATGATTGATATGACCCAATCGGTCTATAACGTCATCCTGGCGCTGTTCTGGGCGGGAGCAGCCCTCGGCGCATTTAACCTCACCAGTCGAATTGTTGAATCGCAGCGGCGGCAGATCGGGATTGGGATCGCGCTGGGTTTGCCAGTCCGCATGCTGATCTTTCGCCCACTGTTGATCGGCGCACAAATCGCCCTCCTGGGGGTTTCCGCCGGGATGGGTGTCGCTCTGCTGTTCGCTCATTACGACGGAATTTGGATTCGCGGCATCATGCCCCTGCCAACCTATGGGGCTGTGTTGCAAACAGATTATCTGCTGTGGGGTGCAGTGATCGGGTTTGGGCTGTCATTCACGGCGTGTCTCTACCCGGTCTGGCGGGCCGTGCGCGTTCCTCCCATTGACGCCATCCGGGCGGGACATTTGGTGAAAGCAAGCAGTGGTTGGGCATCATTCGCCCTGCGACTCCCCCTGCCAGGTAAGAGTTTTGGACAAATGCCTGTGCGGAACCTGCTGCGATCTCCCCGGCGCACCCTGTTCACCATTTTAGGCGTTGCAACGGCGATTACGACCCTTGTTGGATTGGTCGGCTGCCTGGATTTGGTGCGCCTGACGATCAGCACGGCGGCGGATGAGATGTACCAACACCATCCGGATCGAATGGTTGTGGCGTTCAACCGTCCCTATCCCCTCGATTTGCAACAGGTGCAGAGTGTCGAACAATCCCCAGCGCTGTCGATGGCTGAGCCGGGTTTGGGCGGAGTAGGCAAGCTAATTCATGGCGGCGAAAGTTTTAATGTATTGTTCGAAGGTATTCCATTGGGCAATCCTTTGTGGTCGCCTACGATTTTGCAAGGCAGCATTCCTGATGGGGACAACGGGGTTTTGATCTCGCGGAAAGCCGCTCAAGATCTGGGTGTCGATGTCGGTGATACGATCATTTTGGAACATCCACAGCGGAAGGGCCTTCTCTCGTACCAGATTGTACAAACGAAGCTGGTTGTAACCGGCATCCATGCTCACCTGTGGCGCACGGCTGTTTATATGGATATCAAGACAGCGGGCGATATTATGGGAATCGCGGGGATGGCGAGTGAATTGTATATCGTTCCAGCGGATGGCATGACCGAAATCGACACCAAACGCGATCTGTTTGGACAATCGCAAATCGGATCAATTATGTCCATTCGAGATGTCGTCCATTCGACGGATACCACACTGCGGGAGGTCGTCCGCTTCCTATCGGCGGTTGAGATTGCCGTCATTGCCCTGGCTTTTCTGATCGCGTTTAACTCGACAACCATTAATCTGAGTGAACGTGAGCGCGAGATCGCCACCATGTTCGCCTTTGGGCTGCCCGTGCGCACGATTATTCGTATGGCGATGATCGAAAATTTCTTCCTCGGCCTGCTTGGGACGCTGATCGGGACTTTATGGGGCATGCTCTTTTTGTTATGGTACTTCCGCTATCAGATGCCGCTGGTGATGCCCGAAGTGCTGTTTCCGATCACGGTGTCGCCGCTCACCTTAGGGCTGGCGCTGCTGATCGGCGTCAGCGTAATGACACTGACGCCTCTGATCACGGTGCGACGCATGGCGCGCATGAATATCCCTGCGGCCCTACGGGTGATGGAATAACGATCAGCGCTGCAAGAAATCAACGATAATACGGTTAAATTCGGAGGGGCATTCCCAGAACGAGGCATGTCCCGCGCCGGGCAGGATAAACAGTTCAGCGCCAGAAATGCTCCGGGCAATGGTCTCAGAATAGTGGATAGGCTTCAATATATCTTTTTCTCCGACCAGTACACAAGTTGGATGCCTGATCTCGCCCAATCGGGCTGTTGTATTCATCGTGTTGAAGCAGCGGCACAACTGGATCACAGACGGCAGATCAAGGCCTTTTGCCGCGTCGATCCGGCTGAGCAGAAAGTCATATTTTTCCGCAAAAAACGTCTCGCTAAAATTCCAATACCACGTGGAGCAGTAAAACGTGATGTGATCGCCTTTCTCCGCGATCATCGCCCAACTATCGGCTATAGCCCGCAGCATAGGACCTACTTCGCTCACTGCGTCGGCAATAATTAACTTCTGGCAGCGCTGAGGATAGCGCAGGGCAAAAACCTGGGTCAGTTCACCGCCATAGGAAATGCCGCCAATATGGGCGCTGGGGATCTCCAGCGCATCCAGCAACGCCGCCAGATCGCCGGCATGGGTCTCCCAGGTATAGTCGGGATCGCCGGGTTTCCATTTTTGTGATCGTCCCTGACCGCGCATATCGTAGAGCAGTACGCGAAAATGAGGGACAAGGGCTGGCAGTTGGTAAGCCCAGGTCGCAGTGCTGGCTATAATGCCGTTGTTCAGCACCAGAGTCTTGGACCCGCCGCCATGCAGTTCGTAATAGAGTTCAACCCCGTTCACATGAATGGTTGGCATAAGACACCCCCTTTTTTAAGGTAAAGCTGCCATTCAGTCTAACATTCTTTGCCATTTGTTAGAAATGCTGATAAAGACTCCATAAAGGTTGTTGTAAACTGATCAGATATAGATAGTATGCACGAAAGGAGGTCTTGCTAAGCGAGACGCGCTTTAAGCCCATACTATCCTGCCTCCATTGCAATTCTACAGGACGACACCAAACTTTTAAGGAGAAGAACATGAAGAGAAGTATACGTTTTCTTGCCCTCAGCGGACTGGTTCTTGTTCTTTTAGTTGCCAGCCTATCTCCCCTGTCACCCAAGTCCGTTGTTCGGGCCCAGGAAGGTACCAGTTTGTTAGACACGATCCGCCAGCGGGGTCGCTTGCTGTGCGGCGTGAATGGTCAGGTTCCAGGCTTTGGATTCCTCGAGACTGATACCAACGAGTGGTCAGGTTTTGACGTCGACTTCTGCCGCGCCCTCGCTGCCGCTATCTTTGGCGAAGTGACCCCCGATAACCTGGAATTTGTCCCCACCACAGCCCAGGAACGGTTCACGGCTCTCCAGACAGGGCAAATCGACGTTTTGATCCGCAATGCCACCTGGACACTAACCCGCGATGCTGATTTGGGCATCGACTTTGGCCCAGTCACATACTATGACGGCCAGGGGCTGATGGTCCGGGCCGACCTGGGCGTGACCAGCATCGACGAACTGAACAATGTCTCGATCTGCACGCTGACCGGGACGACCACCGAATTGAATATCACTGAGGCAATGGAAACACGCGGCCTGACCTATGAACTGGTTCCCTTCGAAGAGGCCAGCCAGACGATTGCCGCTTTTGAAGAAGGCCGCTGCGACGTACTGACCTCGGACCAGAGCCAGCTAGCCGGTCTGCGTTCTGCTACCGCCGATCCTGGCGCGTATGTCGTACTCCCCGAAATCATTTCGAAGGAACCGCTTACCCCGTCCTATCTCGAAGGGGATGCTGTTTGGGCAGACGTGGTAAACTGGACCGTATATGCTACGTTCACCGCTGAAGAATTGGGCATTACCCAAGCCAATATTGATACCTTCATGACCAGCGCAGACCCGCGCGTTCAGAATTTCCTGGGTCTGGGCGATTTCGCCAGCGGCTCACTCCTGGGGCTGGATAACAGCTTCACCGTAAACGTGATCCGCGCCGTAGGCAATTATGGTGAGATCTACGAGCGCAATGTTGGCATCAACACGCCGCTCGGTATTGACCGCGCCGCAGGCCTGGGTCTCAACCAGTTGTGGACCAATGGCGGCCTGATCTACGCACCCGCCTGGCGCTAATGATTTAATGTTTACCCGGAGGGGAGTCCCCTCCGGGTCTTTTACTTAAATAGAATAGAGGCTATTGACCGATGGCCGGTCAGAATACATTTCGGCATGCCGACCACGCGCCAGTCCCTTTCTGGCGCGATATCCGTGTGATCCAGGTTGTCGCTCAGATTGTATTTTTTGTTGTGGTGGTCGTCCTTTTTTATACGCTGATCACCAACATGGTCCACAATCTGGACAAAAGCAATATGGGGATCAACTACCACGTCTATGACCGCCCCTTTGGTGTCAAAATATCCGAAGGCGGGCTGAATCTGGACCCCCAGACATCCTCCAATATCGATGCGCTGCGGGTGGGCATCATTAATACGCTGCGAGTGGTCCTAGTTGGGTTAGTGGGCGCAACCGTGCTGGGCGTTTTAGTCGGCATAGGCCGCCTGTCTACCAATTTTCTGGTGCGCAATACAGCCATCAGCTACATTGAGATTTTTAGGAACACGCCGCTGCTCGTGCAGCTTTATTTCATTTACCGGGGTTTGCGGCTAACGATGCCCATGAACCTCGCCGATTCGTATAAACTGCCCGGCCCTGTCTTCATCAACCGCCGCGCCATCAACTATCCTGCGGTGAACGGCACCACTACGGCTTGGATGGTGTATGCAGCAGTGGGACTGGGGCTGATTGTCGGAATTATCCTCTGGCGCTGGCGTCTGCATGTTCAAGATCGCACAGGGCAGCCCGCCCGAACGCTAATGTGGTTCTCACTGGCTCTGCTGCTGTTTGTCGCAGTGGGTTGGGTTGCTTCGGGCGATCCCTTCACGGTTGAATATCCAACACTGACAGACGGGCGCAATTTTGTGGGGGGCGACAGGCTGACAGCAGAATATGTCGCGCTGACGCTGGGTCTCGTCCTCTATACTGCCGCCTTTATTGCTGACATCGTACGCGCCGGAATTCAGGCTGTGAGCTATGGGCAGATCGAAGCCGCTCGCGCGCAGGGTTTTAGCGGATCACAAACCCTACGCCTGATCGTGCTGCCGCAAGCGCTACGCCTGATCATTCCACCACTAGGCAACCAATATCTGAACCTGGCGAAAAATTCCAGCCTGGGGATCGCGATCGGGTTCTTCGACGTCTACAATATTTCGAATGTGATCCAGAACCAGACCGGGCAGCCCGTCGCTGTCTTTTCAATCATGATGCTTACGTACCTGAGCATGAGTCTGATTATCTCCGCAATCATGAACGGGGTTAACTACAAGCTGCGTTTGAGGAGCCGCTGAAATGAGCAGCCCGTCCGAATATTACGTTGCTCCCCTGCAACCACCCCCCAGCCGACGCCCGCCCTTGCGGGATGTGGGCATCTTGGGATGGCTGCGCGCTAACCTGTTCAGCAGCCCACTCAATGCGCTGGCAACCGTGATCATCACCTCTTCTGATCGCTGTGTTACCTGGAATTTTTTGTCATGGTCGATCCACAATGCCCAGTGGAGCGTCATCTTTAACAATCTGCGCCTGATCGCGAACGGCCAGTATAACCGCCAGGAATTATGGCGGGTGGATCTCTCGGCGGCGATTCTGGTTTTTCTGCCGGGGCTGGGAACGGGGATCTGGGGGCATGTAGGTCGCAGCGTGTTTCTGATCGTCGCCGTCGTGGTGGGATTTTTGTTTCTCATCCCGGCGATTGGCGCACGTATCCCCGAACCGTCAATTTATCCGCTGGTCGAGCCGCAGCCGCGACCCGCCCGATCTGGTCTTTGTGGGCAAAAAGGGGCAGAAGATCACGGTCAACGTGGACCCCGGCAATACCCCGGAAGATTGGAAGGCCCACCAGTTTGGCTATATTGAAACCCGATCTCGTACCGAATGGTCTACCCAGGTCCACGCAGCACAAGCCGGGCAGATCGACCTCAGCGACTATGATCTCGTGATCAGCGTCCGGCCTGCTAGATGGCGATGGGCAGCAGGTCGTGTCGGGCGATGGCCCAGTGGAGTTGGTTCTCGAAGCCGGGGCAGCAGGCACACTAACAGCCACATTGCCGCGCGATGGCTGGTATATTCTGGATGCCGAGCGCGATGACGCAGCGAATGGCCGGCACCAGCACGGGTTATGCCTGGATGAAAGTGAACGGCGTGGAAGCTCTTTACCACGCAGGAAGGGCCAACGAAGGAGCGCGAAGAAGCGTTTGGCCCGCCCCCAACCCGCCATCTCGCATCTTCGCGCCAGGACAAGGCGTTTTATCTTCCAGGGTACGCAGACCTTTAAGGAATTCGTGAGCTTGCAACTTGCGCCCCTGATGCAGAATATCGATTTAGCCACTGCTCTACACAGCCTTTTTCTTTTGCAATGGCTGGCTGATTGGAATGTTGGGCAAACGGGAGCGGATCGTACGGCGCTTGACGCTGATAGCGTGGATATTCTCCATTCCTGCTATTGTGATCATTCTGCTCGGTTTCAGCGGATCCGATCCTCTGCCACTCGTCTCTACCAAGTTGTGGGGCGGGCTGATGCTGACGATTATTTTGACCTTTGTTGGGATCACCGCTTCGTTCCCACTTGGCGTAGCTCTGGCGTTGGGGCGGCGCAGCAATCTGCCGCTGATCAAATGGATCTGCACGCTGTTTATCGAAGTCGATGCGCGGCGTCCCGCTGATCACGATCCTGTTCATGGCAAAACTGATCATTCCCTTTTTCTGCGTCTGCGATTGTCTCAAATGGACCTGACCATCCGGCTGATGATTGGGCTGACGCTGTTCAGCGCGGCTTACCTCGCGGAGAATGTGCGCGGCGGCTTGCAGATCATTCCATACGGTCAGATCGAGGCGGCCCGCGCGCTGGGCATGAACCCGTTTTTGACCACCAACCTGATTGTGCTGCCACAGGCGCTGCGCGCTGTGCTCCCGGCCATTGTTGGGCAGTTTATCAGCCTGTTTAAAGATACATCACTGGTGGCGCTGGTCGGTTTGTTTGAGCTGGTCGGCATCGTGGATATTATTGTCAGTGGACAGCCGCTTTACCGCACTGCCCAGCGCGAAGCGTATATTTTTGTCGCCCTAGTCTACTTTGTGTTCAGTTATGCAATGGCAGACGTCAGCCGCCGCCTGGAGACATCCGGCGCGGGCAGCGTCCGCCGTTGATACCGCCTGCTTTTGCGGAGTTGTGGGATGGAAGCCAAAGAAGTTAGCAACGAACCGATCATTACCTGCCGGGGCGTCAACAAGTGGTACGGCAGTTTTCATGTTTTAAAAGATATCGAACTGGAAGTATTTCCCCAGGAGGTGCTGGTGATCATCGGCCCCTCGGGATCGGGGAAATCGACCTTTATTCGCTGCATCAACCGCCTGGAAGAACACCAGGAAGGCCAGATCATCGTGGATGGGATCGAATTGAGCCACGATGTGCGCAACATTGCCGCCATCCGCAGCGAGATCGGCATGGTTTTCCAGCAGTTTAACCTGTTCCCGCATCTGACCGTGCTGCAAAACGTCACCCTTGCCCCGCGCTATGTGCGCCACCGCCCGCGCCGTGAGGCCGAGCAGATCGCCCAGCAGTTGTTAGAGCGGGTGGGCATCCCGGAACAGGCCCATAAATACCCCGGCCAGCTTTCCGGCGGACAGCAGCAGCGCGTGGCTATTGCGCGCGCCCTGGCTATGCAGCCGAAGATCATGCTGTTTGACGAGCCAACCTCCGCGTTGGACCCGGAGATGATCAAAGAAGTGCTGGACGTGATGAAAGAACTGGCGCAGTCTGGCATGACGATGCTCGTTGTCTCACACGAGATGGGCTTTGCCCGCGAAGTAGCAGACCGGATCGTGTTCTTTGACGAGGGGCGCATCGTGGAAATGGGCACGCCACAGCACTTTTTTGAAGACCCACAGCACGAGAGGACCAAGCTGTTCCTATCGCAAATTTTGTAGAGTCACGCTATACGACAGCGGCGCGCCGTGAGCGCGCAGGAGAACCGCGATATGCTACTGCATTATCAGAAGATTCTCGTGCCGTTAGATGGGTCTGATGCCGCTGCTTTTGCGCTTCCTTATGCGACAGATCTGGCGCGCAAACATGACGCCGAAGTGGTTTTGATGTTTCTGAATGCGCTGCCCATGCCTCCCGGCAGCGCCGAACAGATCGAACCGGACAGCCAGACGCAGGAACAAATCCGCGACAGTTTGCAGACCGTACGCAGCCAACTGCGCGGCGAGGGAGTGCGCGTTCAGGAACAGATCGTGGAAAGCCCTTCCGAAACATTGTTCCGTTTTGCCGAAGCGGAACATATCAGCCTGATCGTCATGTCTACTCAGGGGCGCGGCGACATGATCCAGGGGTTGTTTGGAGGGCAACTCGAAGAGGCACTCCGCCAGCTTCCCATTCCTCTGCTGCTGGTTCGCCCCACCTACCACAAAATCATTATTCCACTCGATGGGTCTGGCTGGTCGGAGAGCGCGATCCCCAGGGCTACCGAAATTGCCCGCACCCACCAGGCAGAAATAATCCTGCTGCATATTTACCATTCCGCTACCAGCGGTTATGCCGATCAGATTGCTCTGGCGGGCCAGCAGAACATCGCGGATCAGGCTTATAAGCAGATCCGGGAACGGCTGGTTGCCCTGAGGAATGACCTGCGCCGCCAGGGGCTGAATGTTCGGGAGCAAATTATCCGCAGCAACAACCCATCCCAGGCCATTTGTGAATTTGCTGAGTTGGAAGAGGGCATGTGCATGGTCGTTATGTCCACTCATGGCCGAACGGGCCTTTCCCGCCTGTTGATGGGGAGTGTGGCTCAGCGTGTGGTCAAAAACCTGCGCTGTCCGGTGACTCTGGTGCGGCCCGGCACAGATTAGTTCCACCCGCCATTTATCAACAAAGTCGCTACAATCTCTGTAGGTAAAAATCCCTACGTCTGTTTGCTATTCTATTACAGACACGATGCGATAGAGCGCTGCTGCCGTCGCAGACCCTACCGAATTGGAAACTGACGGAGGACTGAGTGAGTCAAACTGAGCGTGCAGGACATTTTCCGCAATGGCGGCGAGATGGGGGCGTTGATTAGTAAAAAGGATTGGTCCACTACCCCGCTTGGTCCCGTTGATACATGGCCGCAAAGCCTGCAAACCACTGTTAACATCTGCCTGTTTTCCCGTTTTCCCATCCTGATCTGGTGGGGGCCGGAATTCATCATGATTTATAACGACGCCTACCGGCCCATGCTGGGGACAACCAAGCACCCGGCGTCTATGGGCCAACGCGGGCAGGAATGCTGGGCAGAAATCTGGCATATCATAGGCCCCATGCTCAAAAGCGTTTATTATGACGGAAAAGCAACGTGGTCCTACGATCAAATGCTGCCGCTCAATCGCAACGGGTTTGTCGAAGAATGCTACTTCACTTTCTCCTACAGCCCTATCTTTGATGAGAACGGTGCTGTTGGTGGCGTATTTACGGCTGTAACCGAGACGACTGAACGGGTATTGAGCGAACGCCGTTTGCAGACGCTTCGCGCCCTGGGCGAAGGGGTAAGCAAGGGGACATCCGCCGAGGAAGCATGCCATCTGGCTGCAAACATCCTGGCTCAGAATCCGGCTGATATTCCGTTTTCCCTCATCTATCTGCTGGACGACACGCAACTCCAGGCTCACCTGATAGGCAGCAGCGGAGTGACGAGAGGCACAGCCCCCATTCCCCACACGCTTGGATTAGATCATGATTTCGCTCTCATGGCCTCTATCCCGCGTGACTGCGTCCAGCGGTCCCTTTCTGGTTGAGGATATTGCTAACGATTTTGCCGTAGGCCCCTGGCCCGAAATACCTCATTCAGCGCTGCTGCTGCCCATCTTTGCCCGCGGACAAAATCAGATCACGGGCTTTCTGGTGGCAGGAGTCAGTGCCCGATTGCAGTTAGATGATGATTACCGGGGATCTTTTGATCTGGTAGCGGGTCACCTAGCTAACGCCGTTGCTCACGCCCGGTCCTATGAGGAGGAGCGCCAGCGAGCCGATGCCCTGGCCGAACTGGATCGCGCCAAGACCGAGTTTTTCAGCAATATTTCGCATGAATTTCGCACACCGCTTACGTTGATGATCAATCCACTGGTCGATGCGCTCTCTGACAGCCAGGGACAACTGACGCCCGAACAGAGCATGAGCCTGAAAATTGCGCACCGCAACAGCCTACGCCTGCTCAAACTGGTCAATACTCTGCTTGATTTTTCGCGCATTCAATCGAACCGCGTGCAAGCCTGGTTCGTGCCAACCGACCTGGCAAAGGTAACCGTCGATCTCGCCAGCAACTTCCGTTCAGCAATGGACGCCGCCGGGCTGCAGTTTGAAGTTGACTGCCCATCCTTGCCCGAACCTGTTTATGTTGATCGCGATATGTGGGAAAAGATGGTTCTGAATTTGCTCTCGAATGCGTTCAAGTTCACGTTCGAGGGCAAGATTACTGTTTTACTGCATATGGATGACAGCAACGTGATCTTAGAGGTTCGTGATACGGGAACGGGTATCCCTGAGCATGAACTCCCGTTTATTTTTCAACGATTTCACCGGGTTCAGGGCGCTAAAGGGCGCACCTTTGAAGGATCGGGCATTGGATTGGCACTCGTACAGGAGCTTGTCCGCTTTCACGGGGGCCACGTTGATGTGAGCAGCGAGGTAGGCATAGGCAGTACCTTCAAAATCATGATCCCGCGAGGCTCAGCCCATCTGCCGCCACAGCAAATCGGAGATGCTACAGCCGAAGCGCCTAGCGCCTCTGTCGCCGCGCCTTTTGTGGAAGAAGCGCTTCGCTGGCTGCCAGGCTCTGAGCCAATATTTGATCAAACATCTGGTGAGGATTACCCGCTCCGCAGTGAACTTGCGGGTGCCCACATTCTCGTGGTGGAGGATAACGCCGATATGCGCGATTATCTTTATCACCTGTTCGGTCCACATTATACGACTCAAACAGCAAACGATGGGCAGGAAGCGCTGGCCATCATCCAACAGAGCCGGCCCGATCTGGTCCTGTCCGACGTGATGCTGCCAAATCTGGATGGGTTCGCTCTCCTGCGGCGGCTGCGCAGCGACTCTTTGACCAGTACGCTGCCCGTCATTCTGCTGTCGGCGCGGGCAGGAGAAGAAGCCCGTATCGAAGGCTTTCAGGCCGGGGCAGATGATTACCTCGTCAAACCATTTTCGGCGCGCGAGCTGCTCGTTCGCGTCGAGGCGCATCTCCAGATCGCGCGGCTCCGGCATGAACTGGTAAGCCAGCAAAAACAGGCGCGCACCGAAATCGAACAAATTCTGGAGAGTATTGATGACGCGTTCTATGCGCTGGACCGTGATTGGTGTTTTACCTATATCAACCAAAAAGCCGAACAGTTCCTGGAAAAAACACGCGGCGAACTGATCGGTCGGAATATCTGGGAAGTGTATCCGGAACAGGTCGGAGGATATCTCTACCAGAAAATGCACCGTGCCCTGGCAGACCAGCGTCACATTCAGTTTGAAACATCACGGGCGATGGATCAATGGGTTGAAATCAATGTTTATCCTGGCCCAAATGGAATTTCGCTCTATGTTCACGACATTACGGCACGCAAGCGGGCTGAAGCTGCCGAGCGCGAACACCGGCTGTTAGCTGAAGCACTGCGAGATGTCACCCTGACAATCAACAGCACCCTGGATCTGGACGACGTGCTGGATCGCATTCTGCTGGATGTCGGCCTTGTTGTCCCCCATGATGCCAGTGCGATCTTACTGCTTGATGGTGATGCTGCCGTAGTTCACCGGATACGCGGGTTTGAGTTCTGATCCTGGGGCAATACGGGAACTCGAAAAAACGCGCTTTTTGATGCACAAAACCTCGACGTTAAGGGCGATGATTGAGAGTGGAGAGGCGCTTGTCATACCTGATATTGATGACTATCCCGGCTGGGTTCGGCTGCGGTTCGAGCGGCGCATTCCGCTTCATGCCTATCTGGGCATGCCAATTTTCCTGCAAGAGAATTTAATAGGTTTTCTTAACCTGTTCAGCCTGACCCCTGCGTTCTTCCAACAAATGCATGTTGACCGGCTGCGATTGTTTGCTGAAGCCGTTGCCATTGCCATAGGCAATGCGCGGCAGTACCAACAGGCCCAGGAGTTAGCCGCTTTTGAGGAGCGGCAGCGGCTGGCGCGCGATTTGCATGATGCAGTCAGCCAAACCCTGTTCTCGTCCATGACCATTGCCCAGGCCGTCCCGCGCTTATGGGCACGCGATCCGGAACGGGCGCTTAGCAAGATTGACCAATTGGTCCGGCTGAACCGTGCAGCAGCGGCTGAGATGCGCTCTCTGCTGCTCGAACTGCGCCCGGACTCGCTGCTCAATACCGATCTGAGCATTCTGCTGAATCACTTGATCGATGCCACTTCGGGACGCAAGAATATCAAGGGTCAGTTGGTGGTCGAGGGCCAGCCCGAACTGCTGCCCCCCAATGTTCACATGGTTTTTTACCGCATCGCCCAGGAAAGCCTGAATAATATTATCAAGCACAGCCGGGCCACGCGCTTTACCATCGATTTGAAGCGAGAACCTCATCATCTTCTGCTGCGCATCACCGATAACGGCCAGGGGTTTGATCCAGTCACCTTGTCACCAGGCTTAGGATTGGATAACATGCGCGAACGGGCCGAAACCATTGGCGCACATCTCGACATCGACAGCCAGCCCGGTGAAGGCACTCAAATTTTACTGGCCTGGTATGCTGTACCCGAACGAAGGTTGGAATCTTGATCCTCTACAACACGCTTTCCCGACAGCTTGAGCCGCTCACCAGCGACGACGGTCTCTTTCGCATGTACATTTGCGGCATAACCCCGTACGACACCACGCATCTGGGGCATGCCTTTACCTTTGCCTCATTTGATGTGCTGGCCCGTTACCTGGAATATCAAGGCTACCAGACGGTTACGGTTCAAAATGTGACCGATATCGACGATGATATTTTGCGACGCGCTGCGCAGGTAAACATGAACTGGCAGCAGCTTGCCCAGCAGGAGACAGAAAAATACCTCGCTGACATGGCGGCTCTGAACATTCGCCCGCCGCATTATTTCCCCCATGCGACGGATGAAATTGACAAGATCATTGAGGTTGTGGCTGAACTGCTGGAAAAAGGCTATGCCTACGAGCAGAACGGCAGCGTTTATTATGAATGCACGGCGCGACCCGCTTTTGGACAGCTTGCCAAATGGATTATGCCGGACTGCTGGCCACAGCCAACGAACGCGGCAACTTCCCGATGATCCCAACAAGCGCGATCCCTCGATTTTGTGCTGTGGCAGGCCGCTAAACCCGGCGAACCAACCTGGAACAGCCCCTGGGGAATGGGCCGCCCCGGCTGGCACATCGAATGTTCAGCCATGAGTATGCACTATCTTGGCCCAGTGGTCGATATTCACAGCGGCGGCGCGGACCTGATCTTCCCGCATCACGACTGCGAGATCGTCCAGTCGGAGCAGTACAGCGGCAGAAGGCCCTTCGTCCGCTACTGGTTCCATGTGGCGATGGTTCGGCTGGACGGGGAAAAGATGAGCAAATCGCTGGGCAATATGCTGTTCGTCCACGATCTGCTTGAGCGTTATTCCGCCGACGCAATCCGCGCCTATTTACTGGTGCACCACTACCGCCAGGAATGGACTGCCGACGCCTACGAAACTGAACTACGAGATGCTCAAGCGATGCTGGATCGCTGGCACGGAGCGCTGGCCGCGCATGGGCAGGAAAACGGCGACGCTTTGCAGGCAGAGCCTTATATCGGGACGTTTGTGGCAGCGATGGACGACGATCTGGATACACCCCTGGCGATGAGTTACCTTAACGCTCTTGCCGAAACCATCATGGCGACAGCAACCGAGCGGAATGTACGGGCAGCGCAGGACCTGCTGCGGCAGTTAGGCGGCGTGTTGGGGCTGCGCCTGGATGGGGCTGCTGCGGCTTAGAGGTTGTTATGCATTTTCGATGAGGGCGAAATTTCAGCAAATTGATCAGAAGTGGAGCCTTAAATGTCAAAAAACAGGGAATAAAGAAGCATTTGGGCCATTTCTGATCAACTTTCATTATTTGTGATACTATTACAGTAGGCGGAAATTCTTATAAGTTACTCACTATTCGGTCTTTTTTTCTCGTAGCAACCCGCGACCCTATGTTTTTTGAGGGGGTGTTCAAACCATTTCCTAACTTTGGCCCATCAGGCACAAAATGGTCTTGGCAACCTGCTATCAGGATAGCACGTATGTTCTAATTCGTCAATATCTGGACGAAAGAAGCGCATGACACGTTCCAGGGCTGTCATACAAAGGGCAGGGCGACTGCACTTAGCCGGGTACGCTCCTCTAGGGTTGAAGTGACGCTCCCCACAGCTCAAGCTGGGGGCTTCTGCCGCACGCTTGACCTTACCCCAGCCGGGGCCGGAGCAGAGGGTCTACGTTGCGCGACATGAACTCGTCCAGTCCAAGATAGCTTTCTCTCTTTGGTCGGTTCAGATTTTACGGAGCGACCTGTTCGCCCCAACCGGCTATCTGCAATTGTTAAAGAGCCGCGCTGCACCAACGCTGAGGCTATTATCCTTCTGTCGTTTGCGGTGCAGTCGTATTGCTAGGAGCAGTATAGCACCGTCTTGTCGGCAAGGCACGCCTTCTATCCCCACAGCTCAAGCTGGGGGCTTTATGGCGCTTTCCTGGTAAAGGCGCGAAGAGGCAACGCAGAGCAACAGATCCGAAGACGAACAGAGGAAACAGAAGAGAGGCTGAGGACAGGGCATTACGCCCTGTCCTGTCTGTAGCGGTTGTTAGTGGCTGCTTACTTGTTGGCAAGCCACATCATACTGGCTGACCGAATGCAGGTTGTTGTTATTCTGATCTTGTTCGCCTGCATAGTGTAGACCAGCGGTGCCGCCCTCAGCGAAGGCCGAACCCGGGGCATTGCTCGCGTGGCCGGGACTTGACGAAAAGTCTCCACATTCGACATTGGGCTGACCCGCTAAGACCGGCCCACGAGCGGCGACAGCGAGCGCGAATACCACCAGCACCGCGATCACCGTAACTACCAGAACTCTTCGCATGATATGCCTCCTAAATCTGCCGCAAGCTCTGCGATGTACGGCGGGAGTGTCGCGCAGGAGCATTACGGCTTCTATATATTAAGATACGCAGCGGTTTTTGAATTGGATTGCTTCCACAGTACTTCTGATATGCTTTTTGCAGAAAGGCATCACCTGGAATTGGTATAAGTACGAATTTTGAGGGAGAAAAAAGAGCGGGTTTGTTAACCCGCCCTATTCGTATCGTGTTTGCGGATTTAGGGATTCTTTCCGCTGCCCGTGTCGCCACTGGATTTTACCCCGAAGGTCAGGCCGATTTTCCCCACGCGAATTTTGTCGCCATTTTTCAGACCGCGTTTTTCGCCAAACAGCAGTTGATCGCCGTTCAAAACCGTTGGGTTCTGATCCACCAGGCTTTCCAGATAATACTGCCCACCCAGTTCGGTGATCCGGGCATGGCGGCGCGATACGCTGCGGCCCTCGGCCATCTGTTCCAGGTTGGCGGTGATCATGTCACGGCTGGAGGGGTTGTTAGGGTCTGTCCGGCCAATGAGAGCAGGCTGCCACTCAATTTCAAACAATTCGCCTGTGGTATCTTCGCGCAGAAAAGCCTTACCCGGTACGCTGACGGCCTGAAACACATTGCCGCCCCGGATAATCATTTGCTGGCTGAGGCGGCGCTGTTCGCGCCCAAAGATCAGTTCCACGCCCGTCCGAATGCCAAGCTGTTCGAGCGACTGGTTAGGATCCAGAGGGCGATCATTGCCCTTCAAATAGATCGCATAGGTCGTGTCGGGCAGGCTGAACTCTCGCTTGATTTCCGCGATAAGGGCGCTAACGGCCAGATTACTGCGCACCGACACTTCCTGGCTGCTTTCGTCAAACAGATCGGATGAGACAGTGAGAATGATGCGGCTCATGGCTGTTTATCTCCTGCTAGAGATTCCGGCGCGGGCTGAACCTGATCCTTGTACCAACGCGCCCGATCCGGGTAGCGGGCAGCGATTTCTTCGATCCAGCTATCCAGTGAAGCTTCCAGATTACTTTCATCGTGCGGGATGGCAACCTGAATGAGCGACGAACGGCCTGATTTGACGACATAACCACGTCCAGGTGGATATTCGGCAGTGCCACCGGCCCGCACACGTCCACCGAGCGCTTGCGGCGCATCCGAGGCATCCAGCCCCAGGCCATAACGCGGGGAGACGGCCTGTTTCATCAAGTCATCCATGGAACGCATCACGCCCATCGAGCCGCACAGGACAATATGGAAACCTTCCGGGCCAAACTTGCGGGCCAGTTCTGCCAACTCGCCATATTCCTTGGCACGGCTTGGCGCACCGACCACCTGTGCCCAGTCGTCGTAATTATCGGAAATAAGGAAGATTTCCGGGCGCTTGTACCCGTTCTGGCGCGGCTCGTTGTATTCAAATTTCAAGTTTTCCACGACCTGCGTCAATTGGCCTGCCTCGGATACGGTTGCCAGCACATGAGGCAGATCGCCCAGCGTACGCTTGCCACCGTACTTAAAGAAGCGCTGCTGGAAGTCAACCAGTACGATGCCTACACTGCGGGGATCGTACATATGAGCCAGTGCCAGAGTCCAGGCGCGGAGGGTGGTGGTCTTGCCACAGAGCGGCGGGCCGATGATCACAAAGTGCGGGCCGCGCATCTGCAAGTCGAAGGAAGCAGGCTGCAAGTCCAGGTCTTCCAAGCCAAGGATCGCCTGAATCCGTTCTGGCCCCTTACCCAGCTTGGGTAGAATGCTGCGCAGCGGGATGATCGAGCGCAGAATGTCAATTCCTTCGGGACGAGCCCCGGTCCAGGCGTTGTTCATCATCTGGGCCAGCATTGCCAGCTTGGTTGTATCATCCAGGCCGCGCGCTTCTTCTTCGGCAGTTACCGCTACGGGGAGCGCGGTCTGGAATTCCAGCGGGTTGCGTTCGACAGCGACAAAACCGCGCCCGGCGATATCGTCAACGCCCGGCACGCCGCGCCCGACGATCGCCGAATACTCTGTCGCGTCAGCCAGTTTGAGGGTGAGGCGCTCCGTAAACAGGCTATAGAGCTTGCCGGGCAGCGCGTTTGTCTGCTCGGCCGTTGCCAGCAGATGCACGCCATAGGCGCGGCCCTCGCGGGCAATCGAGATCAAGGAGTCCATCAGGGTATCAAAGTTCTCTTTGAACTCGGCAAAATTGTCGATCACCACCAAGATGGCGGGCTGGATCTTTTCGGGATGGTTGGCGTTGTACGTGCCCAGGTTATCAGCACGGGCCTGGCTGAGCACCGATTTCCGTTCTTCGAGCAGCCCGGTCAGACGGCGGAGCAGCCGCTGCACGCGCTCTTCTTCGGACGGCATGATCGACGCCCCGCGATGCGGCAGTATTTCGAGCACATCCAGGCCGCGCCCGCCAAAGTCCAGGATATAGATTTGCAGTTCAGCGGGAGAATGAGTCGCCGCAAGGCTGGTGATCACCGTGCGCAGGAAGGTTGTCTTGCCCCAGCCGGACGCACCAAAAACGACACCATGACCGCGCGTTAGATCCAGCCGCAGCGTCAACTGCTCGGCGCGGGCCGGGTTGTCGATCAGGCCAATTGAGGCCCGCATCGCGTCTTCGGCCCAGTCAATACCGGGCCAGCTTCCATGACCGCTCAACCATTCGCCAACAGCGCGGTTGAGGGGCAGCAGGGGATTGCGCTCGGTATCATTGGGCAGATATTCGGCATCCAACGGCATGCGGCGCGGCAGGGGATCGGGCCAGGGTTTGCGCTGCTTGACGATCTCTTCCGAGTTATCGTCTTGCAGCCGGTGCATGATATCGACAATCACGTCGGACAGAGCCGGAGCTTCTGTAAAGCCGCCGCCGGAACGGGCAGGCTGAGCTTGCTTCGGGCGGTTGAGCCAGATCACAGGCGGCTCGGCGTCGATCTGCGGCCCGGTGTAGGGGCCGCCAGCGCGGGCAACCTGCATCAATTCGACGTTTTCGTTGCCGACCTGGAGATAGGCGCGGCCCGGAATGTTGGGCGGCAGGAAAGCCGCATCGGAACGGCGCAGCAGTTCGCGGCTGTCTTCCGGCGTTTCGACGCGCAGGCAGATGCGGAATTTCATATTGGCGCGCATCTGGTCGGTGACGGCTCCGGCAGGGCGCTGCGTCGCCAGAATGAGCGACACGCCCAGCGCGCGGCCCAGGCGGGTGATACTGTCCAACTGGGCTTTAAATTCCGGATTTTCCTTGACCATTTCCGCGAACTCGTCCACGATGACAAACAGGAAGGGGAACGGTTCGGCGGTGAGATGCAGCCCTTTCTGGCGGTAGTGGACGATGTGCTTGACGTTGTAATCCGCGATCATCTTACTGCGGCGGTTCAGTTCGGAACGCAGGGCGGTAAAGGTGCGAACGCCCGCCGTCCCTTGCAGGTTGGTCACAATATCCACGCAGTGCGGCAGCGTGCGGAACGGGTCAAACGCCGCACCACCTTTGTAGTCCACCAGCACGAAGTTGACCACGCTCGGATCGTAGCGCAGAGCCAGCCCGGTAATCAGGGTCAGCAGTAGTTCGGATTTACCAGAACCCGTCGTCCCGGCGATCATGCCGTGCACGCCGTCACCATCTGCCGAGAACACCAACTCGCGCAACTTGTTGCCGGGCATCAGGCCAATCGGCACGCGCAGCCACTCGGTTCGTTCTGGCTTGCGGCTCTCGGCCCACTGCTCCATGATGGGCAGCTCGTCCACCGTCTCTTTGTGGTTCATTTCCAGCAGATTAACCGCCGTTGCCAGGTCCGCACCATAGGTCGTGCGCACGGTCAGCGGGGCCAGTTTGCGGGCGAAATCGTGTTCAGCACGCGCCGCGTCCAGAGAATCAATCCCTCCGACAAAACGCTGGGTATTGACGCCCACCTCGGCATAACGGAAGGTTGTGTCGCCGTTGAGCGTTTGCAGTTCCACAACCGCCCGGCAGTCGCTGGGGACAAAAATGCGGCTCGGAACGATAAAGACGATGGTCGCGCCGAGTGCTGGCCCGCGCTGAAGCAGGATCGACACGGCGGCCTCGGCCTGGACCTCGTTGAGCGGAGAAATATCACCCTGGACAGAGAGCGCATCCACCACGACGAGCAGATGAGGCAGCGTCACATCGCCGCTGTCTTTGTCAGCCAGACGAAGCTGGCGGCGCTCCAACTCTACCTGCAATTCATCCCACTGGCGGCGCACTTTGTCCGGTTCAAAACACAACTGGTCGCCCGTGCTGGATTGATTGCGCGAGGTGTTGCAGTGGGGCAGCCAGCGCGCCCATTCCCAATTGGGCTTGGCAGCAGGCGTCCCGACAACAAACAGGCGGGCATCGGTTGGGGCATGGAAAGCCGTGTAATGGACCATCATGGCCCGGACAAAATCATAGACTTTAGCCGGGTTATCGCCCACAATGCCAAGGGCAAAACGGGCCGAAATGGACTGTTCGCCCGGCGTACCTTCCGGCACTTTCTCCTTCGCCTCACCTTCCTGTTCATCTTTCAGGAAGCGCCGAAGGGGAATAATAATCGGGACATTCGTGACAAACCGCGAGTCTTCCTGCAGTTTGATCGCATCTTTCATCTGGGGGTCTTCTTCGGCCTGGTTGCTGCCAACCGTGTACAGGATCGACGACGGACGGGTACCTACCCCCAGACGCACAGCGACAAAGTCACTATCGGTGGTCCGGCGCTCCCAGAGGCGCATCCCCCACTCCCGGTTTTCGCGGTCGGCGGCTATCTTCAGAAGGGTATCAGGGTCGGGATAGTTGTGGCGGTAAAACGCGCGCTGGATATCATGCGAAGCGCGCATCTCTTTGCGCATCTCCGCCAGCCGCTGGATATACGCTTCCTTCTTTTCGGCCTCTTCGCGCGAGTTGCGAACAAAAGATATCAGCGCCATTGTGACGGAAGCCACCATGGACAGGCCCATCGGGATCAGCATCATCAGGCTGCGACCCTGGCCGCTGACACTCACGACGAGATAACCAACAATCGTGATCAGTGGAAGCCCAATTTGAAGCAGGTTTTGACGGCCCCCGCCCTCCGAGGTGGGAGGCGTTGGGATTTGCACCTCTCCAACAGGTAACTCGGGCTGGATCCGTGGTGGACGACTGGTAAACTCAGCCATGCGGTTGGTCTCCGGTGCT
Source organism: uncultured Chloroflexia bacterium (assembly GCA_963753545.1). Classification (GTDB taxonomy): domain Bacteria; phylum Chloroflexota; class Anaerolineae; order Aggregatilineales; family Aggregatilineaceae; genus CAVWCQ01. Next base: position 133,829 of record CAVWCQ010000002.1, on the reverse strand, counting down.
CACGGAAAAACGATGCTATACTTACGGTGTGCATTAAAAAAAGCCTGATCGTCATTCTGGCACAAGTGGCAGTTTGTGTCAAACGACCTGATGAGCGGAGGATCCATGAAGCGTGTCTGCACCATCTGTGAACGAGTATCCGAGGACGGCAACCTGTGGTGTCAGGAACCCGACTGCCCGGCAGGGGGAATGCCGTTAGTCTTTGGCTATGGCGAATGGCTGGCCGATATCGAAGTGATCCGGCTGATACGGGTGCTCAAAACAGCGGCGCTATATGAGGCGCGGCGCGGCAAACAAAAAGTGCTGCTCAAGGTAGCGCACGATGACTGCCAGAATCTGCTCAAACAAGAGGCTGTCACGCTGCTCCAGTTATCTCAGAAGACCCAGCATCCCATGCTGCCCGTGCTGCTCCCCGCCTACCAACAAGCCGATCTCACGCAGCGCCCCTATGGGAAAACCGTTTTTCAGAACGAAACCAAATATTACGAAGTGTTCCAGTATGCTAAAGGCGAAATGCTGCGCGATACGCTGCTCAAGAATCCGCAGCCCTGGTACCAGCATGCCGCCTGGTTGACGATCAGTCTTGCCGATGTATTGGCCTTTATCCATCTCCAGGCGAAGAAGCTCCACCTGAACCTCAATCCCGAAATCGATCCTGGTCAGGGTTGATAAGGAGGGCATTCCACGCCTGCTGCTGCTCGATTTGGGCCTACTGAGTGAGCTGCAAGCTGTTGATTATGCCGCTGTCACCCAGCACGGACTGCCCGGTTATACGGCCCCGGAATTATTCACGCCGAACGGCGGCGTGAGTTATACGGCGGATGTGTACGGGCTGGGGCTGCTGCTGTACGAGATGCTGGCCGGGCGCCCTGCATATGACTACCGGGAGCGGCGTCCCAAGGAACTCCGGCAGGAAGTGATCAGCAAAGCCCCGCCGCCCCTGGTGCGGACGGATCTATCCGAAGAGATTCACGGTATTGTTCAGCAAGCCATTGAGCGTGTCCCCGAACGACGCCAACCGGATGTGCGCGTATTCGCCAAGATGCTCCGTACCAAGTTTGGCGAAGTGCCTGCCGAGAAAAAACGCCATTGGGATCGCCGCATCCTGGCGGCAGTCGCCTTCGCCGCGCTGATCGCGATTATTATGATCCTGATCGCGGCGCTGGTTGGCTAGCGGGCTAGCGGGCTAGCGCTCCAGCGAAGAATGGACCAAAAAACAGGCACCCGCAGGTGCCTGTTTGTCTTTCGACAAATATGTCATTCGACTGGAATCGCGTGTTTTAGACGAAGCGTTGGGACCCGGAAGAATCGCCGTCACGCAAGCTGGTAATCGCACCCATCAGGTCCAGGCTCAATTCCCCACAGGTTTCAGCCAGCTTATCCACATTCGGCTTGATGCCTTCGAGATACATTGCCAGCGCGTAATTGCCGACCAGCCCAAAAAACGCAGTTGCCTTGAGGATGCCAATAGCTGTTTCCAGAGCCTTACTTGTCGCTTTCAATACATCACTGGAATCGCTAAATCCATCGGACATCTTCTGTACGGCGTCATAATCCATTGATACTTCGGCGGACATATTTCCTCCTAGCCAGACGGTCTGTCTGTACGTATTTTGGGGTTAGAAGATCGAGTCGAAGGTATCGGCAAGCCCGCCGACCACACTGGACACCTGATTGTCGGCCTGGGAAATAATATCCAATGCCGAGGTAATCCCGCCGCCAAAACCCCCAATCGAGGCGAACAATTGGAGAATCTGAGGAACAAGACGGGTGTTCACTTCCTCGATAAAGGCATTAGCACCTTGCCCGGTCCACGCACCGCCTATAATTGGCTGCATGCCGTTTTTGATCATGTTGCCCACTTCATCAACCTGATTGGCTTGTTGGGCAACCTGGCTTACCACATCCTGAACATCGTTAATGATGCAGCTAAAGAGAGACATGATCTACACCCCCTAACCCTTGAACCGGCTGGCAGCTTCTTTGTCGCCGTCACGCAGATCAACCAACGCACCCCATACGTCACCGGAAAGCTCCTGGAACTTCTCTTCTAACCGGTTCACACGCGTCACCAGCTTATCACGGATGGCGCTCGCCAGCGCATCTCCACCCTGGCCAAGCAGCGCACCGTCCTCAAGTTGAGAGGCAATGCCCTGCATGAGGCGAACGAGATCTTCAAGCTGCTGGGCACCGTCATTAAACAGGCGCGCCATATCTTCCATCAGGTCATAATCCATCTGTACGTCAGGCATAAGGACCTCCTGGTATCAACCAGTTATCTTCTACTGAAGAGCGAGCCGGCGTCTTGTTCGGCTTGAGAAACGAGGTTGGATATCTGCTTGATGGCATTGCTGCCATCCTCTAACGCGCGGCAGAGCCGCTGGACGGCGGGCAAAACATCATCGTGCATTTCACCATAAAATGCGTTCGCGCCGCGCCCAATCCAACCACCATTCTCAAGATTTCCAACGAGGCCGTCGATTTTGTGGGATAACTGCTCGACCTGGCTGGCTTGCTGAGCGAACTGGTTGGCGATATTTTCCAGGGAATCGTAATCGGCTTGAATCTTGTAACCTGGCATATTGGACCTCCTAGCTAGACAAGAGACTGTGCGGTCGTTAAACACTTGCCCATAGATGATTCCTGAGTGAACATCCTCCTCGCCTCAGAACTCAACTTGCCCCCCAAGTCGAATGGCGACCAGATTTTTGTCGGAAAAATCTGTTTTACTGTCTATTCAGTGTAGTTCGGGTCTCAATTTTTTGTCAAGTCTGTTGAAACCCCCGTACTAGTGAAGCAAAAACATAGCTCAAGCCGGAGGCGGCGCTTCGGGTGTTACGGTCTCCGTTGACAGGCTTTCTGGCGTTGGTGTTGCGCTGGGTGTCGGCGACGGTGGTGGCATGACGGATGGAACGCGATCCAGCCTACCCGTAACAGTTACAACGCCGGGTGCAATCCAGCCCCGGCGACCGTTGTCCAGCTCGATCTGGTACCAGCCCGAGCCTGTCCCGCTGATGCCAACAATACGAGCACTGTCGCCTGAGCGCAGCATACCTATGACTTCATAATTCATGCCATCGCCGCGCCGGACGTTCGCGCCCTGAGCCAAGCCTTCTTTAACGACGGCACGCGGCACAACGGGTACCGCCGTTTCAATTGCCGACTGTGGCAGCCATCCAATTGCACCCTCGTTAACTCCGTTTAGAACCGCTACCTGCCGCAGAACGTCCTGCTCGTTGTCGGGATTCGGGCGAGTGTCTTCTCCTAACAGCTTCACTTCTGTTCCTAACGGCAGCAAAAGGGTCTGGGAAGTTCCAACGGCTGGCAGAATTGTCAGCGTCACATTCGCCTGCAAAGCCACCCCATCTTCTGTCGCAAAACGTATATTCTGTTCAGCGGGGGTGAGAGTCGGTGTAGCGGTGGGCGGCACCGTTGGCGTAAACGTGACGAGCGTCGGGTTCAGTGTGACAGTAGGCTGGCGCACCGGCGTATCAGTTGGCCGGTGAGTTGGCGTCAGGGTTGATGTAGAAGTCAGAGTCCGTGTGGGCCGCGGAGTCCAGGTCGGGGTGTTGGAAGGCAGAGCTGTTGGCGTGTTACTTGGCGCGGGCGTAAATGTTGCTGTATGAGTAGGTCGGGGCGTCCGCGTCGCCGTAGGAATGGGCGTATCCGAGGGCTCTGGTGTCTCCGTCGGCGGGAGGGGTGACGGCGTGATCGATGGTGTATAGGATGGTGTAGGGGTTAAGGTCATGGCGCTGAGAATCGCCTGCTGGCGGGTCGGAGAAGGTTCGTTTTGCGACTGCGATTCCGGTGGAGTTTCCGTCGCGAGGTTCCGTTGCGTCTTGGGTTTGCACCAGGGCAACGGCTGCTCCGCTGGTGGGGCTGCCACTGGCAGCAGTAGCAGCGTCTTTTTTGCCACCCGACCCGTTTTGACTGAGGAGGAATATGCCTCCGGCAGCCAGCGCGAGCATGAGCGCAGCCAACACCGCTAATCCAGCAGTTCGTTTCTTGCCGCTGTGCGGAACCTTCCCAGCCTCGACGATAATCACGGTGATGTTATCCGGCCCGCCGTGTTTGCGGGCGAGATTAATCAACTTACGGGCGGCAGTGGCAGGCGCATAACGCTGCATCGCATTGAGCATGTCGCGAGGCTCGACCAGATCCCAAAGCCCATCGCTGCACAGCAGAAAACTGTCGCCCTGCTGAACCTGTACCCGGCGGTACACAGCGCTTAGAGCACTAGGCTGACCGATGAACGCTGTGATATTCACGTTCCGCGCGCCGCGTGCTTGTTCCGGGGTGATACTCCCGGCATCTATCTGGTTTTGCAGCACGCTCTGATCATGGGACAACTGCTCGAGAATTCCCTGACGCATCCGGTACACGCGGCTGTCGCCCACATTAAAGACAATCGCCTCACCAGAGGGCAGCAGGGCCAGCCCTGCCGCGGTTGTCCCGATACGGGGCAGATTCACCTGCTGCGCCTGATCGCGAACCGCGCCATTCGCCACTTCCAGCGCATCTTTGAGACAGTTAAACGGGTCTTGCTCGCTACAGGCGGGATCATAAAAATGGCGGAGGATTTCGGTGGTTGCGGTCCGGCTGGCAACATCGCCCCCCCCCATCGCACCCATGCCGTCGGCGACAATAAACAGCGCGCCGCGTGCTTCCTGGGAACTGCCAGGGGGCGGAATGAGGAACTGGTGAAAGTCCTCATTCCGCTTGCGCTTCAACCCAATATCGGTTTGCCCTACTGCGTGCAGTGCCAGCCCATCGCGAGACATAACCGCCTACCTGTTGGTTTCATCGATCCGATAGTAGTCTGTTTTGTTGGGGTCGTTCGCCGGACTTGAACTGCGACCCGTGTTCAACGTGAGGAAGGTTGCTTTGCCGAGCCGAATCACCGAACCTTCAGGCAACGGTACGGGAACCTTGGGTACAATAGGCCGGTTATCGACGGCTGTACCGTTACTGCTCCCGTTGTCTGTCACATAAAACATTGTGTTTTCAAAGGTAATCTGTGCATGACTGCGGGATACGCTGGTGTCTTCATCGAAGTCCACATCATTCGGTGAGCCTGCTACTCCGCCGCCGCGTCCCAACTTAAAGGGCACTTTCAAGAGCGGGATCACTTCTCCAACCCGGTTTGCCGCCGGAGAGCGCGAGATAGTCAGCGTCGCATCGGGAATCAGGGACGGCATGTAAATATCGGTTGCGGCGGCGCTACTGCCTCCCGATTCCACCACTTGCTCGTCACCCTTGCTGGCATCCTTGGCGGGCATCTGGTAAAAGCCGGTCTGCGCCGACAAAAAGTCGGTTCCGGTCTTGCCGCGTTTGCGGGGCCGCAGCAGGAAGAACAGGAACAGAAGCAGCCCCAGCCCCATAGCAGCCACAACCAGCGCGATAATTGGGTTGTCGCGCACACGGTCCACCAGGGTTGGTTTGGGTGGGGGAGGCGGCGGCGGAACCGGGGTGGCAGTGGGTTCGGGAGTTGGGGTTGGCGGCGGACTGTAGACAAATTCGAGCGGGCTGGCTTCGAGCAGGAAGTTACCATCCGTCCCAAAGACCCGCACGATCACCGTATATTCTCCTGCTGAAACGGCGTTGAGCGGAATGCGGGCCGAGTCAAAGGGCGGCGGTGTGTGGACAAAATTGCCAACGACCAGCCCGGTTTTGCTGTCCTGAAGCTGAATATCATAACGGGCAATACGATCCGTGCTGTTGGAAATAATGCCAAGCACGATCTCCTGCGTGTTCTCATCAATGCCTATCGAACCGAGTGACACTTGCAGCGGCACTTCTGTCGCTGTGCTGGTCGGCGGGGGTGTCACGGTTGGCGTTGGCGTCATCGGCGGGAGATAGGTGAATTTCTCCGTATTACTGCGCGCGAGATTCACCCCTGTTGGACTTTGGGCGATGACATAAATTTCATAGTCTTCAGCAGGGTCCAATCCCTCACCGCTGATTTGCACATCTTCCCCAGGGGTCGTGTTATAGACATTCACGCGCAGGTTTGTTTCCGCATTCAACACATCGATTTCCAGCCCGCCCATCTCTGAACGACCTTCCAGCGACAGGTCAAGCTGGATCATATCGGTGGTCGGGTCATAGGAGATGCTGTTCAACGTAACGGAAATTGGCGCGGCAGTACTGGTCGCCGGGGGCGGCGTCGGTGTAGGCCGCAGATAGGCAAATTCGTACTCCACGCGATCCACCGGCTTGTTGTCCTTGTCCAACCAGGTAACCGCGCCGCCATTTCTGTCAAAAGCGCGCAGCACCACCCGGACATCATTCTGCAGACCGGCTCCGGGCAAAGTTACCGGGTGTTCCAATGGCGCGGGTACGGTATAGCGCTGGAGCAGCAAATTCGTTTTCGCGTCGAGGAATTCAAACCGATATTCGTTGATGGCCTCTTCGCCCTGCACATTCACTTCGAGCGAGACCATATCCTGATTGATATCCACTGTCACCGAGTCGATCTGGATGGTGACCATAATCGGCGTAGCGGTCGCGGTCGGAACAAAGCAGGCTTCTTGCGTCTCGAAGCTGGCGACGGCAGGTTGGAGCGTGGTGCCATCTTCCATAGTGACAAAGAGCGTTGCGGTGTGCTGCCCCTGCGTCAGGCAGGCGGGGATTTGCGCGATCCACTGGCTTTTCAGCGCGTCCATGATCTGCTTGAACAAATCGGCCAGATTTTCCTGTCCACCGATCGCGGACAACCCACCCGTCGAACTCGCCATATTGCGTAGCTCGGTGGAATTGATGTTCTGCTGGCTGGAAGACAGGCCAATTGTGTTGATAGGCACGCGGAAGTCGGGGTTATTGGCGGCGGTCACCACGTCGTCATAAACATGAGTGCTGCACGGATCGCCGGTGCGTGTTTCATCGCGTCCATCCGTAAAGAGGATGATGGCACGCCGCCCGCGCGGCGCTTTGGCGAGTTCCGAGATCGCCTGAAGGGTCGCATCATACAGGCAGGTTCCGGCAAGATTGACAGGCTGCACTTCGCCAATCGCGTTAATCGCCCGGTTGCGGTCTTCGGTAAACTCCTGAATCAAATCGATTTTGTCATTAAAACGGATGATAGCAAACTGTGCCTGTTCGGGAGCATCGTTGATCGCCTGGATCGCCGCCTGCCGCATTGCTTCGGCTGAACCGCCCATACTGCCGCTGGCATCAAGCACCAGGACAATATAAAAAGGAGTAACAGGCTGCTGAACTGTAGCATCCTGGCGGCTGCCATCCTCTAATAGAACCGACGCGGAGGCAACTTTAGCATCGGGCACAACGCGCCCACTACTGTCTGTTACCGTAAAATACAGCCCCAGAGTGGGTCCATTTTCTCCCTCGACCAATTCAGGGTAGTTGATAACAACTTGCGCTGATGACCCTTGCGCATAGAGATGAAGGGCTGGCACCAGCAAGCACGCCAGGAGAAAGAGGGCAACGATTAGTGTGCGCTTCGAGAATAGCATGGCAAACCTCGCTGAACCTTTTGATCGCGGTAGATTCTGATCATCTTCTGCGGAGCGCAGTTAAAAAGCCAGCGATCAGAAGCCAATTGGAGGACATGGTTAACCCTTATTCTGCTATAGATTGGGCATTTACCGCAAGTGAGGGAGAAAAATGGAGATCTGTTAGCCCGGTGTTTCCAGTCCATGCGCTTCCATCAAAGCGGCATCGGTGAGGATTACCGCTGCTGGGCCATCCGCCACGATGCACCCGCCGTCCAGCACAATGACTCGCGAACACAGGTCTTTCGCCAGCCGCATATCGTGCGTGCTGATCAACATCGTCTGTCCATCCAGGCTGCTCAGCAGACGGATCAGGCTCCGCCGTCCGCGCGGGTCCAGCCCGGCAGAAGGTTCGTCCAGCACCAGAATAATCGGGTCCATGCTGAGGACCGACGCCAAAGCGATTTGTTTTTTCTCGCCAATGCTCAGGTGCGTGCTGATTCGATCCTGAAAGCCACTCATGCCGACTGCTTCCAGCGCCCGTTCTACCCGCGCCCGCACATCGCTTTCTGGCAAGCCCATATGAAGCGGTCCAAAGGCGATATCCTGATAGACGCGGGGCGAAAACAGTTGATCGTCCGGGTTCTGGAAGACCAACCCGACCCAGGCGCGAATCTGGCCCAGCGTTTTGTCGCCCAATTCCAGCCCGCCAATGGTGATCGTCCCGCTGGGACTGCGCAAAATTCCGTTGAGATGGAGCATCAAGGTTGATTTACCAGCCCCGTTCGGTCCAACCAGCGCGACCCGTTCCCCCGGAGCGATTTGCATCGACACATCGTCCAGCGCGCGCCGCCCGTCAGGATAACAAAAGGTCAGGTGAGAGACATCAATCGTGTGGTGGCTCATGGGCTTACGCTAGCTCCAAATCCCAAAAGCAAAAAGTTCGATGATCAGCAGCACAGCCAGCGGAATCACTCCGAGGAGCACCGCGCGTCGGGTCAGCGGGGGCGGACTCAGTTTTTTCATCTGCCCGGCATAGCCGCGCGCCAGCATTGCCGCATAAATACGCTCGCTGCGTTCCAAACTGCGCAGAAACAGGCTTCCTACTATCCAGCCCGCGACGCGCGCCCGCCAGATGAGGCTTCCGCCGGAAGCTGTTCCCGCCATCTGCCCAGAGCGCGCGGCACGCGCCCGCAGCAAACGCTGGGTTTCGTCCTGCAAAGTAGATAGGTAGCGCACCATGAAGGAGATGATCGCTACCAAGGTACCCGGCATATGCAGACTGTCCAGCGCCCACAGCAAATCAGGAAACGGCGTGCTGATCGAGAGCAGCAGCGCCGCCTGGGCCGCCAGCCAGCTTTTGAGCACAATTGAGGCGAAGCGGGCCAGCCCCGCATCGGTGATCGTCAGTGGGCCGAGCGAGACAACCGGATCGCCGGGCAATGTAAATAATAAGGTGGAGGCCGCCAGGGCAAAGGGCAGGGCTAACGTTCCCAGCCGGGCCAGCCGCCTGACGCCAATCTGTCCCAGCACGGCTAATGTTCCGATCAGCGCCCAGAGTAGCGGGTAGGCGGGCCAGGCGCGTTCCGGCGTGAGGACGATCCCCAGAATCAGGCCAACGGTTAAAACCAGTTTGACGCGCGCATCCAGGCGGTGCAGCGGACTACACTTTTCCACAAAGCGCATCGTCATGGTTAAGGTGTGTCTTGTTGATGCCGGGTCGCCAGCCGCCCAACCGCATAACCCATCCCGGCGACGACCAGCACACCGATCAGACCCGCCGCGATGGTCGTGCCCGCTTTCGCGCCAAGGCCGGGCACGGTGTAATTGGGCAGGATGTTCACAGAAGCGGCTTTCGCCTTGTCCAGAAAATGCTGATCCTGGGCGACACGCTCTAGCCCGTCGGGATGAGAGCTTGCCAGCGGTGAGGCAAAGGCGATGCCAAGCGCGATCAACAACCCTACTGCGATCCAGGCTGATCCGCGTGTCGATGGGGCCGCCTGCGCCAGCCAATCCGGGCGGGTCTGGCGAATAAAAGCCAGCGCACCCGCCGTGATCAGCGCTTCGCCCAGTCCGATCAGCGCATGAACAGTCAGCATCGCGGGCAGGGCAACAGGCAGTGCCGCCGTGCCGGAAAGGGACAGTTCGAGGGAAGCCGCCGCCGCGCCGATCATAACCGTCAACCACGCTGCCACACCTGCCGCGATCAGATCGCTGCGCGGGGACGCGCCCAGCAGTTTACGCAGCCATGTATAGATGGTGTGCCCAACAAAGACAGTGAGAATGCCCATATTGAGCACATTGAGGCCCATCGCCAGCAAGCCTCCGTCCTGGAACAGCAAGCCCTTGTACCGCGATCACCGTCGTCATGACCAGTGCTGCCTGCCAGGGTCCAAGCAGGATGGCGATGAGCGCGCCGCCCAACAGATGACCCGACGTGCCGCCCGCTACCGGGAAGTTGATCATCTGGGCGGAAAACACGAACGCCGCTAGCACGCCCATCATGGGAATCTGCCGTTCGGCAAGCTGTCCACGCGTACGGCGCAGGGCAAGGCCGACCAGGGCAATCATAACTAGCCACCCAGCAGCCGCGACGGGCAGGTTCACGAATCCGTCAGGAATATGCATTGCCAACAGTGGGGAAAGAAGCATCGAGGGAGTTCCCTTTATCGTGCCATCAAGCAGGATACAAGGGAAAGGATACCCCAAAACAGTCTTGTTGTAAAATTTTACATCTGGATATTTTTACTCGCCGGAGCAGAATTTGCAGCGTCCGAAGATTGCCATGTGATCGATGCGCGGATCAAAGCCGTATTCACGGCGCAGCATCTCACTGAGAGGCTCCATCACGCTGTTATCCACGTCAATCACGGTTCCACAGGAGAGGCAGATCAGGTGATGGTGCGGCACATTGCCAACCAACTGGTAAACAAACTCGCTCTGGCCCAGGTCAGTTTGTGAGACAACGCCCATCTCTTTAAGCCACTGCAAAATTCGATAGACGGTCGTTTCGTTGACTTCAGCACCCTGATCGCGCAGACACCCTTCGATATCCTGTACGGAGAGGTGATCGCCATGTTCGCACAGCGCCTCGATCACCAGCCGCCGCTGGATCGTCAGCCGCACACCCTGCGCCCGCAGTTTTTCCACAATATCCGCTACAGTAGGAGCCATTACGCCATGCCTTTTGTTCAACTTGTCCTGCTCATTTTAACCATTTGATTCCATTCTGGCACTTGTTCCTATTTTTGATCGGAAATTTTGGTCATTTTTACCAATGCCATCACCAAGACACTATGCTAAGCTAGACGGCATTGATCCTGATGCTAGGAAAAAGCTCGACCCATGTTTCAAATTCGTTCACCTCGTCGCCCTCGTTCGCCTCGCCAGACACCCAGTTGGGGTCCGGCTTAGTGGCGTTTTGGCGACAGAACGATTAGATTAGCGCCAACGTTACCGCCCTCGGACCCCGGGGGCGGTTTTTTTTGCAACAGGACAAGGGATTTTCATGACACCAATCAACGTCGGCATTTATGGCGCAACAGGCTACAGTGGGCTGGAATTAGCCCGGCTGTTGAGCAATCACCCCTACGCGCACCTGAGTTTTGTCACGTCCGAAACCTCTGCCGGGCAAAGTTTACGGCAGAGCTACCCGCTGGCCCCGGATTTGCCGCTGGTGACTTCCGCTGATGCGCCGCTGGATGAAGTGCAAACCGTGTTTTTGTGCCTGCCGCATACCAAATCGGCTCCGCTGGCAGCTAAGGCGCTGAAAATGGGTGTGAAGGTGATCGACCTCTCCGCCGATCTGCGGCTGGACGATACGGCTGTCTACGAAAAATGGTATCACGCCGCGCACCCGACGCCCGATCTGCTGCCGATCCCTTACGGACTGCCGGAACTGAACCGGAAAAATCTGATAGGGGCAAAGTGCATCGCTGGCCCTGGCTGTTACGCGACGAGCGTGCTGCTCGCCGCCGCGCCGCTGGTCCGCAGCGGACAGTTGATCCCCGGCGCGCCGCTGATCGTGGATGCCAAGTCCGGCGTCTCTGGGGCGGGACGTACGCCGAAACAGAATATCCTGTTTGCGGAAGTGCACGGTAACTTTTCGCCCTACAATATTGGGCGGGCGCACCGCCATCTGCCCGAAATCGAGCAGGAACTGGCGAAACAAGGCGAAGCTAGTTGGCCCGCTGATCTTCTCGCCGCACCTGCTGCCCACAGATCGGGGCATCCTGTCAACGGTTTATGCCCAGGTGAAAGATGCGAATGCTGTACGGGATATTTTTGAGAAGGCCTATGCAGGCGAACCGCTGATCAACGCTGCTGCCCTCTGGCGAACTGGCGACTCTGGCTCACGTGGTGCGGACGCCCTACGCGGCTCTGTCGATCACCCCGGTCAGCGAGAACATGGTGATCATCGTCTCTTGCATTGACAACCTGCTCAAGGGCGCGTCGTCGCAGTTGGTGCAGGACTTTAACATTATGTGGAACTGGCCCGAAACAACCGGGCTGCTGCCGTGCTAGGGGAAAACATCATGACTGCACCAGTGGTGATCAAAGTTGGCGGAAACGACCTGGAAAAACCGGGTTTTATAGAAGGTCTGGCGGCAGCGGTTGCCCAGATCCAGCGTCCCTGCATCCTGGTGCATGGCGGCGGGCAGGCGATCAACAGCATGGCGGAACGGCTCGGCATTAAGCCCATTTATGTCGATGGGCAGCGCGTAACGGATGAAGCGATGCTGGAAGTGGTCGAGATGATGCTGAGCGGACGCGTCAATAAAGAACTGACAACGGCACTGCTGCGGGCAGGCGTAGACGCGCTTGGTATGAGCGGCGTGGATCGAAACCTGCTCCAGGTGGAACCCTGGAATGCGACGATGGGCCGCGTTGGGCGGATCGTCAAAGTGCGGGCCGAGGTGCTGCGCGACCTGTGCGATCAGGGTGTGGTTCCGGTGATCTCGCCTGTATCGATTGGCCCGGATGGGCGTTACAATGTCAATGCGGATCATGCCGCCGGGGCGATTGCCGCCGCGCTGCAAGCCGAGCGCGCCACCTTTTTAACCAACGTGCCCGGCGTGAAGATCGGAGCCGATATCGCGCCATCCCTCTCCGTAACCCAGGTCCACGATCTGATCGCGGGTGGTGTCATCACCGGGGGAATGATCCCAAAAGTTCATGCCGCGCTGGATGCCATTACCAGCGGCGTAGCCAAAGCCGTGATCACTGATCTGCCCGGTTTAGCCGCCGGGACGGGAACCGTGTTTGTAGCCTGATAGGACTCATCATGTCAAACGAAACCATTCAAAAAACTGCCAAGTACGTTTTAAATACCTACAGCCGCGCCCCGTTCGTGCTGGTCAGCGGTGAAGGCATGTATCTCACTGACAGCGACGGCAAGCAGTATCTTGACTTTGCTTCCGGGATCAGTGTGAACGCGCTGGGACACTCCGATGCAGAACTGGCGGAAGCCGTCCACGACCAGATTTCGCAGCTCAGCCATGTGTGCAACCTGTTCTACAGCGAACCCCAGGCGGATCTGGCGGAAATGCTGGTCAACACAAGCTTTGCCGACAAGGTTTATTTTGCCAATTCTGGCACTGAAGCGGTTGAAGCGGCTATCAAGTTTGCCCGCAAATACGCTCGTTCCACCTACGGTCCCGGCAAAACAGGGATCGTATCGTTTACCGGGGGCTTTCATGGGCGCACAGCGGGATCGCTGGCCCTCACCCCGCGTGAAAAATACCAGGCTCCCTTCCGCCCGCTGATGCCGGACGTGAAACACGCCCGCTTTAACGATATCGACGCGGCGGAAAAGCTGATCGGTCCCGATACCTGCGCCGTATTCGTGGAAACGGTGCAGGGTGAAGGCGGCATCTACCCGGCAAAGGCTGAATTCCTGGCGGCGCTGCGCGATCTCTGTGACCGCTACGGGGCGCTGCTGGTTATGGACGAAATTCAGTGCGGCATGGGCCGGACGGGAAAGCTGTGGGCTTACGAGCATTACGGTGTTACTCCCGATATGATGACTACCGCCAAGGCGTTGGGGGGCGGTTTGCCCATCGGCGCAACGTTGATCACGGATCGCGTCGCCAACGTGATGGAAGTGGGCGATCACGGCAGCACCTTCGCGGGCGGGCCGGTGGTCTGCCGCGCGGCGGAAATCGTGCTCAAGCGGGTGAGCGATCCGTCGATGCTGGCCCACGTGAACGTTATGGGCGAGCGGCTGATGGACTGCCTGCAAGAACTGAACTCGCCACATATTAAGGAAGTGCGCGGCCTGGGGCTGATGGTCGGCGTGGAGATGGATATCGAAGCAGCCAAAGTGATCAAGGCCGGGCATACGCACGGTTTGCTGATGATTAACGCCGGGGCGAATGTGCTCCGCCTGCTGCCGCCGCTCATTGTTGAAGAAGAGCATATCGACCAGTTTGTGACCGTGTTGGGAACCCTGTTGACGGAGACCGCTTGATGATTAGAACTGCTTTTGTCACGGATGCCGAAGCGATACATGCCCTGTTTGCCGAAGAAGTTCGCGCTGGAAAGATGCTGCCGCGCCGCATTGAGACGATCCGCGCTGAAATCGGAAACTGGGTGGTAGCTGAGGAATACGGCGAGGTTATTGGCTGTGTATCGCTGGTCTATTTTGACCGGGCACTGTGTGAGATTCGCTCGCTGGCCGTGCGTCCCGATTACCGGGGGCGGGGCATTGGCGGCGATCTGATCCACGCGGCATTGAGCATGGCGCGAGAAAACGGCATGCGTAAAGTGCTGGCGCTGACCCGTGCTGCCGATGTTTTTGAACGAGCCGGATTCCGGCGGGACTATCTGGCGAACTACCCGGAAAAAGTCTGGCGGGACTGCACGCCCTGTCCTTTCCGCTCGCGCTGTGACGAAGTTGCTGTAATCTATGACTTGAGCCTGACCGCTGAATGGCTGGAGATTGTGCCCTCATGACGGTTTTTGATGTGTTAGGATTTCGCGCTGCCGGGACATTCTGCGGCCTGAAAAAGAACGGGCGAGACGATATCGCTCTGATTGTCAGTGACCGTCCCTGCCATGCAGCGGGCGTATTCACAAGCAACCGGGTGAAAGCCGCGCCTGTGCTCTATGATCAGCAAATTCTCGCCAATCCGCAGGCGGCAGTTCGCGCCGTTGTGGTCAACACGGGCAGCGCTAACGCGTGTACAGGAGCGGCAGGGCTGGATCATGTGCAGCAGACAGTCACGGCGGCGGCGGCGGCTCTCGGCTGCGAGACATCGCAAGTGCTCGTGCTGTCAACGGGAGTGATCGGCCTGCCCCTCCCGGTGGAAAAAGTGATCGGCGGCGTGCAAGCACTGACAGGACTGATCAACGCGGATGGGTGGGACAGCGCCGCCAACGCGATTGTGACGACGGACACGCGGCCCAAGATCGCCAGCGTCCGGAATTCGGAAGGGTACACCATCACCGGGATCGCTAAGGGTGCGGGCATGATCGCCCCGAACATGGCAACGATGCTCTCCATCATTGGTACTGATGCAGACATTTCGAGCGAAGCGCTCAACCGGGCGCTGCGCATCGCCGCCGACAAGAGCTTTAACCGAATCGTGGTCGATGGCGATATGAGCACGAATGACACCGTGATCGTGCTGGCAAACGGTGCATCCGGGGTAACCATTCAGGACGAGGCGGCCTTTACCGCCGATCTCGAAGCGGTCTGTGTGGCGCTGGCCCAGGCGATTGTACGCGATGGCGAAGGCGCGACGAAGTTTGTCACGGTGCACGTCACAGGCGCGCCCGACGAAGCCACTGCCCGGACCGTTGCCCGCCAGATTGCGACCTCGCCGCTGGTCAAGACGGCTTTCTATGGGGCCGATCCGAACTGGGGGCGCATCGTCTGCGCGGCGGGTTATTCCGGCGCGGCAATTGATCCGGCGAAGCTGGCCCTCTGGCTGCTGGCCGAGGATGGCTCCACAGCGATGCAGTTGGTGGCGGGGGGAAGCCCAACGGATTACGACGAACCAGCAGCGATCCAGTTGATGCAGGAATCCGCGTGGGGTGTGCGGCTCGATCTGGGGCTGGGCAGCGCTGCCACCTGGGTCTGGACGTGCGACCTGAGCCACGACTACGTATCGATCAACGGGCACTACCGCACCTGACAGAAGAATGGACAACTGTATATTTTTTCACGAGGCGCGGCAATTTGCCGCGCCTCGTTGTATGATCGATCCAGATTGGATTGCGCGCTTGAGATGGACGGTTGTGAATGAAAGATAGCCCTGTGGAAAGCAGTATCAAACGTGGCGACGCGGGAACCATCAAATCCGCGACACAGATTTTGGAGGGAAGCAGCAAAAAGGGGCGGCTGGGTCGCCTGATGCCATTTTTAGGCCCGGCATTTATTGCCAGCGTCGCCTACGTCGATCCGGGTAATTTTGCCACCAACATCCAGGGCGGGGCGAAGTTTGGCTATCTGCTGCTGTGGGTGATTGTCGCCAGCAACCTTATGGCGATGCTGCTCCAGACGCTATCCGCCAAGCTGGGCATTGCCTCGAATATGAATCTGGCAGAACTGTGCCGTGTTCATTTCCCGCGCCGGGTGGTCTTCCTGATGTGGGTGCTGATGGAAATTGTGGCGATGGCAACGGACCTTGCCGAATTTTTGGGCGCGGCGCTGGGCTTTAACCTGCTGTTCGGCGTCCCGCTGTGGATCGCGGGGTTCCTCACGGCGATTGCAACGTTCCTGATCCTGGGCCTGGAACGGCAGGGTTTCCGGCCTTTGGAAGCGGTGATCAGCATTCTGGTGGGCACGGTTGCCATCAGTTATGTGATCGAAACGTTCCTGGATAAGCCAGCCTGGGGACAGGTCTTTCATCACGCCGTTGTTCCGCAGTTTTCCGGCACGGAGAGCATCCTGTTGGCGACGGGCATCCTGGGCGCGACGGTTATGCCGCACGCCATTATTTTACATTCCGCGCTAACGCAGGGGCGGATCGTCGTCAAAGACCCGGTCCAACTGCGCCGCCTGTTCCGCTTCCAGATCATCGATGTGCTGGTCGCGATGAGCCTCGCCAGCCTGGTCAACGCGGCAATGCTGATTATGGCGGCTTCCACCTTTCATGTGCATGGCTTGAGTCAGGTGGGCAGCATCCAGGAGGCGCACCGGACCCTGGAACCGCTTTTAGGGTCTGCCGCCAGCACGGTCTTTGGTATCTCTCTGCTCGCCTCTGGGTCTGTCCTCAGCCTCGGTAGGTACAATGGCCGGGCAGGTGATCATGCAGGGTTATTTGCACCGCCACATCGCGCCCTGGCTGCGCCGTCTGGTGACGATGATCCCCTCCCTGGTCGTGATCGCTATTGGGCTGGACCCGACGCGCACGCTGGTGATCAGCCAGGTTGTGCTCAGTTTTGGCCTGCCCTTTGCGGTGATACCCCTGGTGATGTTCACGCGGCGGCGCGATGTGATGGGCGTGCTGACCAACCACTGGATCACAACAACGGTGGCCAGTATGGTTGCCGGACTCATTGTGGTGTTGAATCTGTATCTGCTGTACCAGACCTTTTTCGGAGGGTAGCGGCATGTTTAAGCATTTGCTGGTTCCACTTGACGGTTCGCGGCTTGCCGAAGCAGCCCTGCCAGCCGCCGCTTATCTCGCCCAGGTGTTAGACGCTTCTGTCATGCTGATTCATATCATCGAGCAAAACGCGCCTAAAGAAGTTCACGGCGAACGTCACCTGACGAGTGATGATGAAGCCTGTGCCTATTTGAAGGAAACTGCCGACCGAGTTTTCCCGCCGTCTGTGCCCGTCGAGCGGCACGTCCATACGACCGAAGTAAGCAACATCTCGCAGAGCATTGTCGATCATGTAGGCGAGACAGGCTCGGACCTGATCATTATGTGCACGCACGGACGCGGCGGGCTGCACTCGCTGCTGTTCGGCAGCATCGCCCAGCAGGTGATCGCGCTGGGGTCGTGCCCGGTCCTGCTGATCCAGCCGCCTGACGGGGACTTTCCGCCCTTCACCTGCCAGCAGATCATCGTGCCGCTGGACGGCAACCCCGATCATGAGGCTGGGCTGACCGTTGCCGGGGATATGGCTCGTGCATGTTCCGCTGCCGTTCATCTGATGATGGTCATTCACAAAACCAGCACGCTCACGGGCGAACAGGCCGCCGCCGCGCGCATGCTGCCCCACGCATCCGCTGCTCTGCTCAATATGACTCACGAGCACGCCGACGAGTATCTGAATGGGCAGGCCGGGCCGCTTCAGGCAGAAGGAATCGCCGTGACTGCCGGGGCCTACCGGGGGGAACCTGCCACTGTGATCGCTCAGATTGCGGACGACATGAAGGCCGATCTGATTGTGCTGGGCACACACGGCAAAGCAGGGTTGGATGCATTCTGGTCGGGCAGTATCACGCCGAAGATCGCCCGGCAGACGCGCACGCCGCTGCTGTTGATTCGGGTGCATGCGGCGGAGGAATAGCCAGTCTGGGGCGTATTGCCATACGCCCCTACAGGATCAGGTGGTCATCAGGATATCCCAGGAGAGGGGGTTGGTGGTGATCAGCGCGGCGGGCCGGGAGCCGAAGGTTACTTCTGAAACACCCGCCTGCCCGGTGAACGAGTCAAAACTCGTTGCCTTGAGCACGATCAGTTTGAGCGGAAAGGCTTTGGCGGTAGGGATATCCCCTATCGCGCTTTTTGTCCACACGTCGACCTCATCCAGTCGCATTCCTCCGGCGAGACGCGACAGACCCTGGAAACAATCGTCTGGCAGATCAAAGACCAGCCCGCACATACCCAAAACTCCGTTGGGGTGGCTGGTCTCGTAGAACTCGTTCCGGTTTGGGCTGATCAAGGGCGGTCAGCCAGATGAACGTATCGGGAAGCAGAGGCGTCTTAAAGTTGAGGTAATTCCAGCCCGGTTTGCCGGGAGTCTGGCTGCCATCATAATTCACATGCAGGCGGTAAGGGGCAAGGTAAGCAAAATCGCGCTCGAAGGTTTCCAGGGCTGGCACGGTAATCGAAATGCCGGGGCAGTAGGGCCCATTCCATCGGGAACAAAGTCCAGGTAGGCCTGTTCACTCTCGACCTCGATCAGTTCCAGGGCAGGGCCGCTGGCAAAGTCGATAAAGCGGCAAAGCTGCGTGCCCATATAGGTCGAAACCTGGGGGCGCATCCTGAAACCGAGGGTTTCCATCCGCGCACATAGTGCCTGATCAAAGCCATGCCCGTAAATGTTGCTGATGGTGAGCATGTTGTCCTCCCTGTACAAAGTGTGCTAACAAACTTTTCGAAAAAATTAGTTGATCACTTCGCCGTCGTGAGCGATCCGCTACCCCCCCCTTTTCGGTTTCATGACTAACCGTTTCCTAACCCTATACAACCTTTCGTTTTTGCCAATTTTTGGCGGAGCATATTAGTCTAGCCTACAGCTTACAGTGTTCAGGGTGCAGGCGGCAGGCGCTTACTCTCAGCATACACCCAATCTGCCCTGCAAAATACTCCTTTAAAGTTGAACTTTAAGTACTAATTTGAAGATAAAAGATAGAAAAATAGTGTTCTAGATAAACAGTAAAAGCGCAGCAATCAGGAGCAGGACCAGCATCCAGCGATCAAAGGCTTTGGGATCAACACGTTTCACGAAGATACGCCCGGCCCAGAGACCCAACAACACCAGAGGGATGGAGAGCAGGATAACCGAGAGTGATGTTTTAGCCATCAACCCCGCCAGCCAAAAGCTGGGCAGTTTGATCAGATTCACGGTGATGAAAAACAGCGTGGTCGTACCCATAAAAACAGCGGGATTCAACTCCTGAAGCAGCAGATAGGCGGTGAACGGCGGGCCACCCGCGTTGGCAACGGCGGATCCAAAACCGGACGCCGCTCCCGCCAGATAACCATGCCAGTTGTGCAGCTCATACTGTTTGGCGGTCAAGCGCTCCCCGATCACCTTATAGGCGACCAGCATCAGGGTAAAAAAGCCGAGCATCGGGCGAAGAATACTGTCGGGCAGGGTGCTCAGCAAGTAGGCCCCCGCAAACACGCCGATCACCGCGGCGGGCATCACGCAGCCGGATCTGCCGGATATCCCAGCGACGCCAGTAAAGCGGAAGCGCAAAGGCATCTCCGATCATGAGCAGGGGCAGAGCCAACGCTGCCGCGCTCGAGACGGGCATCACCCGACTGAGCAGCGGAGTCGCCAGGGCACCCAAGACAGGGCCAAAGCCGCCTTTTGCCATTCCGATCAGGATGCCGACGCTGGCGATCACCAGTATTTCTTCTAACCGCATCAGGCCGCCTCGCAGTTCCTCTTAAAACGCGAATAGACGTATGATGATACCACTCACTGGAATGATCCGAGAAAGGTTAATCAGATGCCATTCAATGGTTTAAACATGAGTTTGGGCACCCTGTCGCGGCTCTCGAATGCACAAACGCGGTCTATCAGTGCCGAAAATTTCATGGGCGAAAAGGGCAAAGGTGGGATGGCAACAGAAGGCACAGGAGCCAAACACGCCCGCGAGTTGGGACAGGGGTGGAAACTATCGCCAGCAATTGATCTCGCTCCACAGCAGATCGTCACCCTGGCTGAGATCAAAGGACCGGGTGCGATCCAGCATATCTGGATGACCGTCGCGCCGCAGTGGTGGCGTAAACTGGTCCTGCGCTTTTTCTGGGATGAAGAAGAAACGCCATCGATTGAGGTGCCGCTGGGTGATTTTTTCTGCAACGGGTGGAGCCAGCGCTGTAATGTGAGTTCGCTGGCGGTAGCGGTCAACCCGGCAGGCGGCTTTAACTGTTACTGGGAAATGCCTTTCCGCCGCCATGCGCGCATCACGCTTGAAAATCTGGCCCCGGAAAATGTGCTCGGCTTCTTTTACCAGATCACCTATACCTTAACGGAAGTACCGGAGGATGCCGCGTATTTTCACGCGCAGTGGCGGCGCAGCAATCCCTTACCCTACAAGCAGGTTCATACGCTGATCGACGGGGTGGAGGGCCAGGGGCATTATGTTGGAACGTATCTGGCGTGGGGTGTGAATAATAATGGCTGGTGGGGCGAGGGCGAGATTAAATTTTACCTGGACGGCGACCAGGACTTCCCGACGATCTGCGGAACCGGGACGGAAGATTATTTTGGCGGGGCCTGGAACTTCGAGTTTCCGCCCGGACAGTACGGCGTCTTTTCCTCGCCCTATTCCGGCCTCCCCCAGGTGATCAAGCCCGATGGATTGTACCAGAGCCAGCAGCGGTTTGGGCTGTATCGCTGGCATATCATGGACCCGATCCGGTTCCAGCAGAACCTGCGGGTAACGATTCAGGCGCTCGGCTGGCGGTCCGAGGGGCGATTTTTGCCCATGCAGGACGATATCGCCTCAACGGTATTCTGGTATCAGGCGGAACCGCACAGGCCATTCCCGGCACTGCCGGGTCGGGATTTCCTGGAAGTGATTTAATCGGGCGTCGCGGCTTAGCGGCGCACGCAGCACGCAAGCAGCGCCCAATATGCGTCAAGATAAGGAATAAGCACTATGGTTCGCAGATGCTGGCCCTCATCCCGGCTCAGCGGCGCACTTCGTGCGCTAGCGGCTGAGCTTCCCTTCCCCCACGTAAAAATAACGAGGGGAAGGGGAAAACGAGTTAAAGATAAACTCGTCTAATAGCTTAAATTGACGCAAAATCGGGCGCAGCAAGCAGCGCCCCTACAAAAAGCTGTATTTGGACCATTATTTTTCGGCTTTATTGAGGTCCTGCGCGATGTTGCGGCGGAAATCCCAGGTCAGATAATCCAGCGTCATGGGCAGCGATAATTCCAGCTTACTGATGAACTGGATGCCTACTCGAACGTCACGCGGGATACATTCCAGGACGTGGCCTCCGCGCTGAAAATCGGTGGACAGGAAGTGCAGGTGCAGCCCCGGCACATTGAGCGAGGCCATAAACGAAGGGGTGAAGAATCCCGCCAGCGTCCCTTCGACCTGCTCAAAATGATAAACGGGCTGCTCCTGGGCGACTTCGACCAGCGGGCGGTAATTGTGCTGCCTGGGCACAGAGCGGACCTTCACGTGATCGAACAGCCCCTCAACACGGATCGCGTAAAAGATATTCAGCGAGGGCATGAGACTGAGCAGCCATTCCAGAAAAGCCTCGGATGCCAGCGGCTGGGCCAGCGTCTCGACACTGTGCTGCTGGTAAAAGGTGACACAGGCAAACGGCGTCGAGTGGGACTCATCGACCTCGGATACGTGCCCATCTCCGGTGATCTGGTACACCCGCCCGTCGAGCATCACCATCTCGCCGTCTAGCTGGTCAAACGTACCCAGCCCAAAATCGCCGTGCTTTTTGATTTCGGACAGCGAGATATTCTCCTCGTAGATGCCTTCCACGAGAGCGTTAACAGGGGCACAGAGATAAATTGGGCTATGCTGGCTATGCGGCTGGGCCATGAGTTCCTCCGGTGGGCGTGATATACACGCCCACCATTATAGACGCCTAGCCTTTGTGCTGGTAGACCTGCCAGCCGAGATAGCGAGTCAATGCTTCATTGACTGTATCGGCTACCGAGGACAGGTTGACCGCGACGTGATGTTCGAAGCCGTTGTCGCAGATATAGCGGAGCAAACCCTGAAGGTTGGGAACCTGAACTACGCCGTAGCCGCCGAAGGTGTCGATGGGATCGTTGGTGAAGGTACCTTCGCCCACGTAGGCTGTGATCTTGCCGCTGAAATCATCGGTGCTGACGCGGAGATAGGTGAAGGGATCGGGTTTGACGCGGCCATAAATCGTGCCCCAGGTATTATCTTTGCCGACACTGCCCGCGATAATTTCCTGGTAATCCATCACGGGGATATCGTCGGTAAAGATGGTGCGCGGCAGATTGGAGCAGTGGAACACAACGCCCTTATTGGGATCGTCGCTGTAGTTGTTGTTCCAGTCGACCAGGGCGCTTGGCCTGCTCGACGCTAATGCCAGCGCATACATGCCCACCGCGCCCACAATATCGGTCTCGCAGGCGGACGGCACAAGCTTGTCACTGAGCATGCTCATCACCGTGCAGGGAACCACCCCGAAATATTCTTCCATGCTTGTCCAGCACTGAATGGCGGTCGCGTCCAGTTCGTTAACCGTGATCCACTCGTCCAGCATCACGCCCAGTTTGGCAATCCGCAGCAGTGCGTGAGCCGGAACGTTCGTTGTGCGGACATAACTGCGGATCGCATCCAGTTTCTGCGTCACGCGTGTATCGCTGTCCTGCATACGCTCAATACGTCCGAAGGCTTCGGAAAGATCGAGTGTCTCAACCGAAATTCCGGCATGTTCAAGCAGTTTTTCGCTGAAACGCACCGTATTAAAGGCCGTTGGGCGCGCGCCCAGCATGCCAAAGCGAGAACGCCGCATCCCGCGCACGACCCGGCATGTCGCTGCAAACTTGCGCAGGTCGGACCGGAAGCTATCGGTGGTCGGATCAACGGTGTGCAGTGTGGTGAGGGTGTAGGGAATCCCGTACTGGCGCATATTGTTGCAGGCCGACATTTTGCCGCAGAAACTATCGCGCCGATCCTTGATCGTCATCTTCTGCACGTCGTCAGAAAAGGCGTGAACCAGCACCGGAACGTTCAGGTTCGCCAGACGCAGCGTATCCACGATGCCACGCTCTTCACCAAAATTGGGCAGCGTGAGCAGGATACCATCGATCTCGTCGCGGTGCGCTTTGAACAGGTCCGCGCATTTGTGGGCGTCACTCAGTGAAACGACGCTGCCATATTCCGTAACTTCCGGATCGAGGGCGACAACCTCGATCCCTTCTTCTTTGAGAACTTTGAGGATTGTCTCGCGCCCGGATTTAGCGAGATGGCTGGGGAAAAAGGAGCGGTTGCCGACAATTAAACCAAGTGTGACTTTTGTTTTCATCGTATTTTCCTCATGAGTATTATTCGAGCGTAACCATTACCTTGATGACGTTATCTTCATAAGACGCATTCAGCGCGTAAGCCTTCGCTGTCTGCGCCAAGTCGAAGCGGTGACTGATCAGGTTTTGCAAAGGGAATAACTTCGCCAGTGCAATAGCGCGCGGGTAGGTGTGTTTCATGCGGCGGCACATCATGATCGACAGCCCTTTGCGCCGCGCCGTCGAGTGCTTAAAACTGGCGCGATCATCGCCCGGAATACCAACCAGTACGACGCGCCCGCCGAGATCGGCCATCTCAACGGCCTGTCCGACTGTTTCCTGTGCCCATGCCGCCTCAAACACGACACTCGCACCCTGCCCATGATTGGCTTCCAGCAGCGCGGCTACCGGATCACACTGGGTGACATTAAAGACAGCATCGGCTCCCCACTGTTTCGCCGCTTGCAGCCGCCAGTCAAACTGATCAAAGGCCAGCACAGGCATCGCGCCGCTGAGTTTGGCGAGCTGCATGATCAGCAGGCCAATGGGGCCACAGCCCAGGACAACGACGCTCTGCCCGACCCGTATTTTGCCCAGATCGACGGCATGGATCGCCACGCCAAGCGGTTCCAACAGCGCGCCATCGTCCATTGAGAACGAGTTGGGGATGGGAAAGCAGTTGCGGGCCGGAACGGTCAGGTAATCCTGGAGCGCGCCGGGTTGGGGCCAGAGACCCATAAAATGCAGATTCCGGCACAGGTTGGGATGCCCCTGCTCGCAGCGATCACAATGCCAGCACGGTAGTCCCGGTTCGACGGCGACACGCTGCCCGGCGATCAACGGCTGGTGCAGACCGTCACGGGCATCTGGCCCAACGGCCTGGACCGTCCCGGCGAATTCGTGCCCCAGGACGAGCGGCTCTTTAACGACCGTATCCCCGATCCGCCCGTCCAGATAGGTATGCAGATCAGAACCGCAGACGCCGACTGAGCAGACGCGGATCAGCGCTTCGCCGGGCTGTGGATCGGGAGGCATGGACGCTTCTTCCAGCCGAAAATCACGCGGGCCTACCAGTTTGACAGCACGCATCAGACCTTCCTTACGATGACCAGGGGATATCCCTTAATACCCCAAAACGATTCTGGTATCGCATCATTTTGCGGATACCGCCTATTTCTTTCCCGGCTGCCCGTACACATTCGTATAACGGTGGTGAAGCGCCGCGATATTCTCCGGCGAGATTGGGATCAATTCGCCAAGCTGGCAGGCTAAAAAGACCGTGCGCGCCACATCTTCACACATCACCGCCGCCTTCACCGCCGCTTTGGGGGTGGGGCCGATGGTGAACACGCCGTGATTCTGCATGATGACCGCCGAACTGTGGGGATTTGGCCCTTCGCGCAGCACACGGACAACCTCGCGCCCGATTTCTTCGCCGCCGATCAGGGCAAAGCCGCCGCAGGGGATCGGCCCGCCGAACTCATCCGCCATCGCCGTGAGCACGCAGGGAATATCGCGCCCCAGTGCAGCCCAGGCTGTCGCGTAGGGGCTGTGGGTATGGACGATGCCGCCTACACCGGGCAGTTCGCGGTAGATATAACAGTGGGTGGCCGTATCGGATGAGGGCGCATAGTCGCCTTCGATCACCTGCCCGCCCGCATCGACCACGACCATATTTTCCGGCCCCAGTTCTTCAAACAGCAGGCCGCTCGGCTTGATCACGATGTGGCCTGTCTGCTGGTCCCGCCCGCTGACATTGCCGCTGGTCCAGGCTACCAGCCCGTTCTTAGGCAGTTCGGCATGCAGGTCAGATACGGTCTTTCGCAGCGATTCCAACATGGTTACAACCCTCTCGCCTCGTTGCGGATGGTCTTCAGCCGCTTCATCACATCATTCTCCCCGCGTCCAAAATAGTCGTGCAGGGTGACATATTCCGCGTACAGCCGGTCATAAACCGCCTTGTGTTCGGGAATGGGCTGGTAGCGTTCATCCTTGAGCTTGCCCATCGCCACCGCCGCCGCCTGGATATCCGGATAAGCGCCCGCAGCTACAGCGGCATGCATGGCACTGCCCAATGCTCCGCCCTGCGTGCTGCCGATCACGACGAACTCGCGCCCGGTGACATCGGCATATATCTGCATCAACAGCTTATTCTTTTCCGGCAGACCGCCCGCCGCGACCAGTTGAGTTACGGGTACGCCGTGCTTCTCAAAATTCTCAACGATCACGCGCGTGCCATAGGCCGTTGCTTCGATCAAGGCCCGGTAAATATCGGGGGCGCGCGTCGCCAACGTCGCACCAATGAGCAGGCCGCTCAGGTCGACATCGACCAGGACCGAGCGGTTGCCGTTCCACCAGTCGAGCGCCAACAGGCCGTGTTCGCCCGGTTTTTGTTTGGCGGCTTCCGCTTCCAGATAGGCGTGGATATCTTTTCCGGCGGTTTTGGCTGCCGCGTGATATTCCGAGGGAACGGCGTTATCAACAAACCAGGCGAAGATATCACCCACGCCGCTCTGCCCGGCTTCGTAGCCATACAGGCCAGGAATAATGCCACCATCGACAACGCCGCACATACCGGGTACGTTGTGCAGTTCTGTGCCCATCACCATGTGGCAGGTGCTGGTCCCCATAATCAGGACCATTTTGCCGGGTTCGGTGACCCGCGCCGCCGGAACGGTGACATGGGCATCGACGTTGGCAACGGCGACAGCGATACCCGGTTTGAGGCCCATCCAGTCCGCCGCTTCTTGCGTCAGACCACCCGCCAGCCCGCCGAGGGGAGCAAGCTTGCTTTTCATTTTCGTTTCGATCACGCTGCGCATGTCGGGATGCAGCGCCGCGAAATAGTCCTGGCTGGGGAATGAGCCGTCCTGATAAATGGCCTTGTATCCGGCAGTGCAGGTATTGCGCGTTTCGACCCCGCACAACTGCCAGATCACCCAGTCCGCCGCCTCGATCAGGCGATCCGCTTCCTGGTAGATGTCGGGAGCTTCATTCAGAATTTGCAGTGCTTTGCTAAAAAACCACTCGGACGAGATCTTGTTGCCATAGCGTTCCAGCCAGGGTTCGCCCATCCGCCGCGCCGTCTCGTTGATCTGATCGGCTTCCGGCTGCGCGGCATGATGCTTCCACAGCTTGACCCAGGAATGCGGATTGTCCCGCAACTGGGGCAGGCGGCACAGCGGCGTGCCATCGGCTTTGGTGGGCAGCATCGTGCAGGCGGTAAAGTCAATGCCGATGCCGATTACCTCGTCTGGGGATATTCCACTTTGGCGGATAGCGGCGGGAACTGCCTGCTGGAAGGTGCGGATATAGTCGTCGGGATCCTGCAAGGCCCATTCTGGGGGAAGAGGTTTGGTACTATTCGGCAGGCATTCGTCGATGACGCCGTGTGAGTAGGTGTAGACTGCGCTGCCAAGTTCGGCTCCATCCTGAACGCGCACAACCACCGCGCGCCCGGACTCCGTTCCAAAATCAACGCCTATTGTGTACATCAAAAACACTCCTTATTTAAACACGCGGCGGACACTTTGCCGTTCCACTAATTCAGGATACAAAACGCGCTGGTGCAGAGGGGTGTTTGGATTATTGATGAGCGCGATCAGGTATTCGACGCTCTGCTCTCCCAACGCGCTGAAGTTCTGGCGAATGGTGGTCAAGGGGGGATCAAAAAAGGCGGCTTCAGGGATATCATCGAAGCCGACTACTGATATCTCATCCGGGACGCGCACGCCGTGTTCGCGCAGGGCGCGAATTGCCCCTAAAGCCATCTGGTCGTTGGCAACAACCAGCGCCGTAAACGCCTCTTCCCGCTCCAGAAGTTGGCAAGCCGCCTGATACCCGCCCTGCGCGGTCCAGTCCCCACCCGCAAAGAGGCTGGATCGCAGGCCAGCGCTTTGCAGGATTTCCTGCCAGCTTTCATGGCGAGATGACGCATCAAACCAGTTCAGCGGCCCATGAATTTCCGCGAGCAGGCGGTGGCCCAGGTCGAGCAGGTGCTGGGTTGCCAGGTGGCTCCCGTAGCGCTGATCGATGATCACCGATGGTACAGAAGCGCCCGGCTCAGCGTCAACCTGGACAAAGGGCATATCGCCACATAGTTTTTTCAGGTCACCGTAACTTGCCCCGGCAATCGGCGCAATGAACACCAGCCCATCAACGGCGTGATAACCCAGATTTTCGAGCGCCATGCGGATCTCATCCCGCGAAATATGGCTAATCGCCGTAAAGCTGACGCCATATCCGCGCAGCCGGGCTGTCTGTTCGACGTGCCAGATCATCTGGGCCGGACCATAGAAGGGAATGCCGTAACTCACAACGCCCAACATATGCGACTGCTGGGTTGCCAGACTGCGTGCGGCACGATTGGGGCGGTAGTCCAGTTGGCGAACAACAGCCAAAACACGCTGCCGTGTTTCGTCTGTGACATAGGGGTGGTTATTGACCACGCGCGACACGGTCTGCGAGGATACACCTGCTGCCTGTGCTACATCTTCCAGCGTGATCCGTTTGGACATAAGAAGTCTCTAGGAGTGAAATATGTTTGCGCTAACATCATATCACCATTCGAAAACCTGTGTCAAGCAGCTTCGCTCAGCAAGAGAAACGGTATGAGTTGTGTTAGCGCAAACAGAGGATATCCTTACGGCGCTTTTTGCCCGATCTCGACTCCGTCCTGATAGAGCGTCATCGTTCCGTTTTGAGCAGGGGCAAAGGTGAACGTACTGATCAACCCCTCGGTTGGGACGTTTGCCACCAGGAAGCCGTCCGTGGTGTAGGGGAATAATTCCACACGCGATCCCTGGCCCAGGGTAAGCACCAGCCTGCCGTCCTGCTCTTCAACCGTCATTTGCCCAAAGCCACCGTTATAGGTTCCGATCAAAGGCTGCCATTCAGTAGGATCGGCCTGATAGGTTCGGGCAGCATCCAGTTTCGCCAGGCGATCAAATGGATCAAAAGAGGCTTCCTGATTTAATGCCGATACGACATCACGGTTGATAGGCATTCCCACCATTTGTTCCAACAACCCCAGGCTGGCAGCCAGCGTAAACAGGCTTCCCGTGCCGAGACCTGCGTTGGACAGCACAACCACGCCAGCCTGAGCAGAGGGAATAAACATGACCATTGCATAAAAGCCATCGATGGAACCGTTGTGCCAGAGCACGGAATAGCCGTTAAAGTCGGCAGTGATCCAGCCCAGCCCATAGCCCTTGAACTGAAATCCCGTTGGACCAACCGGCGGTAGGGGAGGATAAGCAATTTGCTGGGTGTGCATCTCATTGAGCAGGGCGGCAGAAACGATAGGCGCGCCATTAAACGTCCCATCGCCGAGTTGGAGCAGGAGATAGTTTGCCATTTCGCGCGCGCTGGCATTGATCGCACCTGCCGAGGCGATCCCGGCCAGACTGACAAAGGGGATCGGCTGCATACCGTTCAGAATATCCAGGCGGTGGGGCGACGCAAAATCGGATGTCTGCTGCACGGATTGGATATCAAAATCTGCCGTCGTCATCGCCAGCGGATCGAGAATGTGCTGGCGCGTGTATTCGTCCCACGTCTGGCCCGATACCTGTTCAATCAGATAACCGGCAATCGCGTAATTAAAGTTGTCGTAGATATGAGCGCTCCCCGGAGCAGCAGCCAGAGGCACTGTTGCTGCGTAATCCACCGCCTGTTGAAGGGTGCTGACCTGCCCCGAATACCAGACATCGTCATTCGTTCCCGGCAGCCCGCTGGTCTGATCGAGCAGTTCCCGCACGGTGAGACTTAGCGTCGCGGCAGGATCAGACAGCGTGAAGTTCGGAATATAGGTCGTCACAGGCAAATCCAGGTTCACAAGCCCCTGATCGACTAACTGGGCAACCCCCAACGCGGTAAACGATTTCGTGACTGATCCGAGCGCGAACAACGTATCCGACGTTACAGGCTCGCCGCTCCCGGTACTGCGCACGCCGTAGCCCTGCGTATAAAGCACCTGGCCGTTTTGAACGAGGGCAAGTCCCGCTCCAGGAATATCGTATTGGCTCATCAGGTTGCTGATGAAGGCATCGATCTGCTGCGGATCAAGCGCTTGAGCGCGGACGGGTGCGGGCGCAGCACCCAATCCACTCAGGAAAACAATCAGAATAAGCATCCAACCACAAAAGCTGCGCATTCGTCTTTTCCTTCCGTCTACTGCCTCACTCATGCCCAATTTTCGCAGCAATGCTTGCATTCGGCAGATTGCTATAATCCATCTATAGCGATTTATTGTGAGGGCAAGATGAGGGGTTTACAGTTTCGGAAACGGTTCAAGATTGGTCCCTGGATGGCGATCAATCTCAGTAAGTCAGGTACGTCTCTCTCAGTAGGTCCCAGTAATTTCCACGTGACGGCGGGCAAACGCGGCACGTGGCTGTATGTGGATCTGCCGGGATCGGGAGCCTATTACCGCAAGAAAATCAGCAGTGCTGACAGCAAATCTTCTGATAGCGACAAAGAGAATGGCAGCGCTGAACCAGAGGAGCAGCAGGCCCAAAAGTTCGATCTCAGCCCATTACAGCGGCTCGTCAAATCGAACAGCGAGTTACATCTGGTGGATGCGCTGCGCGCTTTGGAAGCAGGCGACGAAGCAGAAGCATTAGCTTACCAGCATGCGGCTCAGGCCGCTTCATTAGCGGATGGCGCTTTCCTGGCGGGTGTGTTGGCGCTCAAGCAGGAGGATAACCAAAAAGCAGTCGATTATCTGCTGCACGCGCTGAAGCTGAAAGACAGCCTGGGGAAACATCTGGCGAGCCTATGATCTTGATCTGGCGATTGACCTGCCGATCACGGAAGAGATCGGGGCGCGCGTTCGCCCCACTGAGCGCGGCGTTTTGCTGGCCCTGGCGGAAGCCTACCAGCAGCTTGATCTGATTGAGCTGGCAATCGAGCCGCTTCAACACCTCTACCAGCTTGATCCCGACGATCTGGTGACGCGCCTATCGCTGGCTGAACTCTACGACATCCAGTATCCGAACGCCGAGCAGATGCAGCGCCGCATCATTGAATTGGCGGAGGGTGTTCACAATGTATCCCCCATTCACGCCAATCTGATGTATTACCGGGCACGGGCGCTGCGCCTTCTGGGGATGTACCCGGCAGCCCAGGATACCCTTACCCGAGCGCTGCGCCGCAAAAAAGACTATCCAGAGGAACTTCTGCGCGCCCTCAAATATGAACGGGCCCTGATTTATGAGGCTCTGGGCAAAACCGATAAGGCGAAGGTCGAATTCCAGAAGATTTTTGCCGAATCCCCCGGCTATGAGGATGTTGCCGCCAAGCTGGGATTCTAAAGGACAGGTGTGTTAAGCTGCCCCTACCCAAATACAGACCGCCCGGTCATGATCACATCACCGGGCGTTTTTGTTCATAAAAACCGCGCCACCAACCGTTTTGTGTGGTATTCTCTTGTGCTGAAAACTTCCAATGCGGCAGGAGAAATAAGACTATGGCACAAGACGATCAGGTCCAGAGCAAGCCGGATGGGATTGATCCCGAGTTTTGGAAAAAACCAACGGGCGTTGAAGTTGCCCACGACCCTCTCAAATTTTTGTTTATTCCCGATCATGTCTCGGCCTATGTTGTCGCGCGGTTGGCCCACAAGGTCTACCGCTACCAGATTGATAACATCAGCACCAAAGCGCAGATCACCCACGCGGTAATGATCACGATGGGCGGCCTGCTGCCCGGTGTGCTGCTGCACGATCATCTGGCCTGGACGCTGAACAAGAATATTCCGCCTATCGAGTTTGGGACGATGGGCGTGAGATATTATGCGGGACCGGGCCAACCCCTTGATGAGCCGCGCATCCTCCACCCTCTTTCGATTCCTGTTGAGGATCGCGTGGTGGGAGTTGTGGAAGACCTGGTAGACCTGGGCGGCACGGCGCGCTTCGTTTCGCGCTATCTGGTCGAGGAATGCAAAGCGCGGAAAATTGTGCTGATCGCGCCCTATCTCAAGAGTACCAATGTCACGGAAGAGATGGAAGTGATCTATTACGGGTACGTGCCTAAAGATACGTGGATTATCACCCCGCGTGAGCGTGTCGAGACTTTGATCAAGCGCGTTCCCTTCTGGCGCAATAATGGGGCAACGCTGGAAGAATGTGAGGATAACCTGCGCAAAATCGGTTATCCTGCCTATTTATTGGAGACCTATTTGCGCGCCACCTATGAACGGGGATAGGTTACGGGGGAATCAGTACCATCCAGCCAATCAATGGTCCAGCGTAACCGTTGTATACTGAAAGGGAGGAGCATTTCTCCTGAATAATCAACAGAATACTTTAAGAGACTGCGCGGAGAACCTGAAATGGCGGATCATGAAAATTGTACCATTTTAATTATTGAGGATGATCCTGACGACTTACAGGTGTTAACTGCTTGTCTCGACCGCGCTGGATTTAAGACGCTCACCGCCCGCAGTCGTAAAACCGGGCTTCAACTGGCGAACACGGCTGACCTGATTCTTCTGGATGCACAATTCGGGATTGATCTGGGCGAACGCCTGAAGACCCAGGGGATTCCGATCATCCTGCTGGCGTCACCGGAAGATCGGTTTCAGGCATTTGACACCCTGACCAAACCACTCCGCGTTGAGGAAATCCTGGCGCGTGTATTACCTTATCTGGCGCTGTTTCAGGTCCGGAAAGAACTGCGCCAGGAAATGGACGAACACAGGCAGACCGAAGAAACGCTGCGGATATCTGAAGAAAAATACCGGATGTTGGTGGAAAATATGAACGATGTCATCTTTTCCCTCGACATTCAAGGCACTGTCACCTATGTCAGCCCCGCCATCGAACGCTTTCTGCTCTACTCACCCGCCGACGTCGTGGGCCTGTCGTTTTCCCACTTTATACACCCTGACGATCTTCCAGAACTTCAGGCCAGCTTTGAGCGGACCCTGAGAGGTAAGCTGGAACCGAGCGAATTCCGGTTGTTTGCCAAAGATGGAACGCTCTTCCATGTTCGTTCGTCCAGTAGGGCGCTTTATGAAGCGGGCAAGCTGGCCGGTATCACGGGCATTGTTGTGGACATTACAGAGGCCAGGCTTGCCACTGAGGCGCTGCAACGCGCTCACGCGGAAATCGAGCAGCGGATCGAGGAACGCACGGCGGAACTGGCTCATGCCAACCGGATGTTAAAGGTTCTCAGTGAGTGTAACCAGGAGGTTATCCGTGCGACAGACGAGAGCGGCCTCCTAAAAAAAGTGTGTCACATTATTGTTGAATCGGGCAGCTATAAACTGGCCTGGATCGGCTTTATTGAACAGGACCGCACCATTCGCCCAGTAGCGCATGAAAACGTCGATCCGCCCCTGGAGCTTGGACCTGCCGAGATCGCCATTCGATCTGGCAAAGCCTGTATCGTTTATGAACCAGACAGCTCGACGTGTTATGTGTCCGCGCTGCCGCTGTATGCCGAAGATCGGGTGTTTGGCGTACTGACTATTTACAGCGCGCTACCGTTTCAAACACAAGAGATTAATTTGTTGAATGAGTTGGCCGGAGACCTGGCTTTTGGCATCTCCTCTTTGCGGATGCGAACCGAACGTAAGCGGGACGAGGAGGAATTATTCAATTCCCGCCAGATGCTGAGAACCATCCTGGACACCGTTGCTCAACGGATATTCTGGAAGGATCGCAATTCTGTCTATCTCGGCTGCAATAAACCCCTTGCCCTGGACTGTGGCTATGAAGACGCCAGCGAGATCGTAGGCATTACCGATTATGAAACGTCGTCGGCTCCTGTTGCAGACCTTTATCGCGCCGATGATCGCCTGGTGATGGAAACCGACCAGCCCAAACTCAATTACGAAGAACTGCAAATCAAATCGGATGGCAGACAAGCCTGGCTGCTGACCAGCAAAGTGCCGCTGCACGACAAAGATGGCCAGGTCATCGGCATCTTAGGTTCATACTCGGATATCACGGAGCACAAACGCGCAGAGGCTGAAATCGCGCAGCGTAACCGCGATCTGACCCTGCTCAACAAGGTCATTGCGGCGGTAACTTCGACGCTGAACACAGAAGATGTACTGACCGATACCTGCCGTGAATTGGCGCTGGCCTTTGATGTCCCCCAGGCAGCGGCAGCGCTGTTTAACGCAGAGCGAACAGCGGCGACTGTTGTCGCGGAATACCGGGCGGCAGAACAAGTCAGCGCGATGGGAACAACGCTGGCTATTCAGGACAACCCATCGACCGAATATGTGATCAAACACAAAATTCCACTGATGGTAACCGACGCACAGCACGATTCCCGGATGACACCTGTTCATGAAGTCATGGTCCGACGGGGTACCGCTTCGCTGCTGCTCTTGCCTTTGATCGTCCATGATAACGTGATTGGCACCATTGGGCTGGACGCCATTCAGAGCCGTGAGTTTACGGCCCAGGAGATTGAACTTGCCACGAGCGCGACGGCTGCTGTCAGCCAGGCTCTGACCAACGCCTATCTTTACCAGGAGTTAGCCAAATACAAAGATATCCTGGAACAGCGTGTCGAAGCGCGCACAGCCGAACTCAAAATGGCTAACGAACAACTGCGCTATGAAATCATCGAGCGCCAGCAAGCCGAAGAAATCATTCGAGAACGCACCTTGCAGCTCGAAGCGGCGAATAAGGAGCTTGAAGCGCTCAGCCGCATCAAAGACGAGTTTGTATCGAATGTTTCTCACGAACTACGGACGCCGATTTCCATTCTCTTGCTGCGCCAGCACCTGATTACCCAGCAGCCAGAGGAAATAAACAGGCATCTGGCTGTCATGCGCCGTGAAACAGAGCGACTCAAGCACACTATTGAGGACTTACTCTACCTGTCACGCCTGGATCAGAGGCGGATGGAGATGAATTGGGAGCAGGTCAATCTCAATTCGATGATCGACCAGTACGTAGAAGATCGCGCTGTGTTAGCGACTCAGCGAGGTCTGGCTTTAACCTTTTGTGAACAGCCAGCGCTGTCCCCTGTGATGGCTGATCCCGGACTATTAGGGCAGGTGTTGGGCATTCTGCTGACAAATGCGATCAACTATACACCCTTCGGTGGGCATATCGTTGTGAGCACCCATAACCAGGGTGGGCGATGGGTAGGTTTTAGTGTCAGCGACGATGGCCAGGGCATACCTCCCGAAGAGATGCCGCGTTTGTTCGAGCGCTTTTTTAGAGGACAGACAGGACTTGAGTCAAAAGCACCGGGAACAGGGCTGGGACTGGCGATTGCGAAAGAAATTGTCGACCGCCTCTCAGGTCGAATTGATGTAGAGAGTTGTGTGGGTCAAGGGGTAACCTTCAAAGTCTGGCTTCCCCTTGACGATGGGTAAATATGGAGGAATCTGTGACAGTGTGGTCAATCCGCATGGCCGATACGGCGATGCAGCGGTACCCCGAAATAACTACACCCTGGAATTATGAATGGGGATTGGGGCTTAAAGCAGTTTGGGAAGTATGGCGAAGAACGGGCGACAGCAGGTATTTTGATTATGTAAAAACCAACCTGGACCGTTACGTTCAGCCCGACGGCAGTATTCAGTCCTACCGGGCGGACGACACTAATATTGACTTCATCAACCCCGGCAAACTTCTGTTCCCTCTCTACCAGATCACAGGAGACGAGCGCTATCAAAGAGCCGCATGTCTGCTGCTAGAGCAGCTACGAAGCCATCCCCGCACGCCTGAGGGCGGCTTCTGGCACAAAAAAATCTACCCGCACCAGATGTGGCTGGATGGCATCTATATGGCCTGCCCATTTTTAGCGGAATATGCCGAGGTTTTTGGCGAACCGGCCTGCTTTGATGAAGTCGTTCACCAGATCACGCTGATCGACGAACATACACGCGATCCACACACGGATCTGTTATATCACGGCTGGGACTCCAGTAAATCGCAGCCGTGGGCCGATCCTGAGACGGGCTGCTCCCCGCATTTCTGGGGCCGGGCCGTGGGGTGGTACATGATGGCTCTCGTGGATGTGCTGGATTTTCTGGTTCACCCGCAGCGGGATCAGATCGTTTCTATTCTGCAAAAAACCGCGGCAGCAGTTGCCTGTGTCCAGGATGACCAAAGCGGCGCGTGGTATCAGGTGCTCGATCAAGGGGGGCGTCCGGGCAATTACCTGGAATCCTCGGCTTCGTGCATGTTCGTCTATGCACTGGCGAAGGGGGTCCGGAACGGTTATCTCAACGCGGCTCAATTTCTGCCCGTGGTTCAAAAAGGATACGCGGGCATCCTCCGCGAATTTGTGGACGTGGACGAGCGGGGACTGGTGAACCTCAACCAGATGTGTTATGTTGCCGGATTGGGTGGGACTCCTTACCGCGATGGTTCCTATGACTATTATGTCCATGAAAAAGTGACATCGAACGATTTCAAAGGCGTCGGACCATTCATCCTGGCGAGCCTGGAGGTAGAGGCATCTGCGGAGTAAAAGAAAGAAGCAGACTCTGCGGCTAAAAAAGCATCCAGGCGCTGAAAGTAACTTTCAGCGCCTGGACTTTCAAGGAGGAGCTATATCCTAGTTGGCGGATGCGGGCCGCGCAGCCAGGGTTGCTGTCAGATCCTGCTCCTGGCCATCACGAAGGACGGTCAACGTGACTTTTTGGCCGGGCGCGGTGTTGTTGGCCAGATAGGTGATCAGCGATTCCATGCCATTGACGGGTGTCCCATCAATCGCCGTGATAATATCAGCATTCTCAAGCTTCGTTTGCCCGCTGTTCTGGCTGATCGAGGCATCTTTCACGCCTGCCTGATCGGCTGGACCACCGGGAACGACCTGGGTAACAATGACACCCTGCTGGTTGTCGGGCAAATGGAGGGCATCCATGATCGCCAGACTCATATCCCCACCTTCGATGCCGAGATAGCTGTAATCGACCTGACCATTGGCGATCAATTCCTGCATCACACGCTGCACCAGATTGCTGGGGATGGCGAAGCCCACACCCGCACTGCTGCGCGATTCGCTCATGATCTGTGAGTTGACGCCGATTACGTGACCATCGAGGTCCAGCAGCGGGCCACCGCTGTTGCCCGGATTGATCGCTGCATCGGTTTGAATCACGCCGCCAATGGAAAAGCTGTTCAGCCCAGAAATCGTCCGGCCCAAACCGCTGATAATGCCTGATGTGAGCGTCCAACGCTCGCCAAAGGGGCTGCCGATAGCCAGGACGGTCTGCCCGATATCCAGCGAAGCGGAATCAGCAAACTGGACGGGGTGAAGCTGCTCGGAAGGCAGATCGACCTTGACTACAGCCAGATCCGAGTTCGGGTCCGTCCCGACTACCGTGCCGCGGGCAATCGTACCGTCCACAAAATTCACCTCGATATCCGTTGCACCATCAACGACATGATTGTTGGTCACAATATCGCCCTGGTTGTCTACGACAAAACCGGAGCCTGTGCCTGTCACTGTCGTTTGGGGGCTGAAAAAGCTGCCGGGTTGGGTGGCAACCACATTGATCGACACTACGGAGGGACTCACATTGTTATAGACCTGCTCGAACAATGCCTCAGATTCGGTTTTGGGGACCGCATGCGGCGCAAGGGCATCGGCCCGCGAGGGTTGGGAAAAGCCAAGCGCTAACCCCGCTCCCAGCGCTACCAAAATCAGGCTAGCAAACATCAGGACCAATAGAGAACGCATTCTGAACATGTTACCCACACTTCCTTTCTCGGTTGTCTATATACGAGCATAGCAGCCGAGTGTTATGGATGTGGGTCAAATCTATGGCGATCTCGGAATACCATGTTACAGAGTGGAAACAACAGGGCGCGCTACGGGAAATTGAAGGGTAACAACCGTGCCCTGGCCGGATGTGCTGCGGAATGATGCCTGGCCGTGGTGGTGCTCGACAATGGCATGGACCAGTGCCAATCCGATCCCGCTGCCCGCCGTGCCCTGCGCATTTCGCCCCCGGTAGAGTTCCTCCCAGATGTGGACCTGGTCCGCTTCGGGGATGCCCGGCCCTGTATCACACACCTCGATCAGGACAATATCTCCTACTACGGAACTGCTGATCTGAACCTGATCGCCGGGCCGCGTGAACTTGAGAGCGTTGCCCACCAGATTGTGGAGTGCCAGCAGCAGCAAATCGGCGTCGCCGTTGATGAGCGGCAGAGGGTGTGGCAGGTTAAGCGTCAACTGCCGCGAACTGGCCTCAGGATCGTCCTGGGCTATAGCGAAAATCTCCCGGAGAAGTTCCTCTACATTCACCGGGGAAGCATCGAGTGAGCGGGTGCCAATTTCCGCTACTTTACGCAGGTCCGTGATCAGATGGCTTAACCGCTGGATTTGCGAGTTGACACTCGCCAGAACCCGGTTTCGCTCCGCTGGATCGGTGGTGCCTGCCAGGTTAGCCAGCCCTGCCCGGATAGCCATCAGCGGATTTTTAAGCTCATGATCAAGCCGGTTCAAAAAGCGGCGGTGTTCGGCGGCGGTTTCGGCACGGGCACGGATCATGTTTTGTTCATAGAGCGCGCCGCGCCAACGCTGGCCCAGCAGGTTCAGCACGATCATGCCTGACAGCAGCGCGCCGATTAAGACGATGATCAATCCCGCAGGAATTTCGATATCGGTGACCGGATCTTTGAGAAGGCCCTTCGCCATCAGCGACAGAATGAGCAGGCTGAGGCCAACAGGCAAAATAACCGTAATCCACAACGGCTGTTTCATAGTGCCGCTTCAACCGGGCTGATAAAGCGGTACCCCTCACCGGGCACGGTCTCTATATAATGGGGTTTGCTTGCGTCATCGTTGAGCACCTTGCGCAGCTCGGCAATACGCGTGTCTACGGTACGGATTCCCGCTGGATAATCCCAACCCCACACGGCATCCAGCAGACGTTCACGCGTGATCAACTCGTCGGGATGCGTCATCATGTATTCCAGCAGATTGATCGCCTTCGGTGTCAGGGGGACTTCTCGCCCCGACAGGCGGACGCGGCGCGCCGAGCGATCCAGGGTGATATCGCCGCTCATCAGCCGTGACGTTGCCGAGAGCGAGGGAAGGCCAGGGCGTGCCCGGCGCA
The DNA here is from genome assembly GCA_963753545.1 of uncultured Chloroflexia bacterium. GTDB lineage: Bacteria > Chloroflexota > Anaerolineae > Aggregatilineales > Aggregatilineaceae > CAVWCQ01. Next base: position 95,456 of record CAVWCQ010000002.1, on the reverse strand, counting down.
GGACCGTGCGAATGCGAGCAATGAGTTCATGGGGATCGAAGGGCTTGTTCAGATAATCATCAGCCCCTTCTTCCAGGGCCATCGCCCGCTCAACCGCATCACCGATGCGCGTCAGAAGAATGACAGGTGTCCAATCTCCTGATTGGCGCAGCCTGCGCAGCGCTTCGCGCCCATTCATACGCGGCATCAGGACATCAAGGACAATGAGATTGGGTTTGAAGTTGGTGACCGATTGCAGTCCCGTTTCGCCATCTTCGGCAACCTCAACATCAAAACCAGCCCGTTCCAAAAATGGAGCCAGGTTGCTCGTGATTGCACTTTCATCATCGACCAGCAGTATTTTGGTGTCTACACTCATCGCTCTCCCCCAATCAGGGTGTGGGCTGGTTATCGTCATTTTCTGAAGATGGATTGTCAATTCAGCCCGACGACCCACATCACAACCCGTATTTCGACCAGTCCAATATCCATCGCTACATCCCATTCAATGGGATGCAGAGAAGTCCTCTAAAGCCTGGAGTGCGTCCGGCGTGCCGATACGAGTCAGAGCGTCGGCTGCACATTGGCGCACCTGCCGATCCTGATCGCGGAGCACTTCGACCAGATGCGGAACGGCCTCGGCATGCCCCAACTCTCCCAGCGCCCTGGCAGCGGGAGCGCGCACCCACATGCTGATATCTTTTAACCCGCTCAAGAGCGGAGGCAGCGCTTCTTTGCCTCCCAAACGCCCCAGCGTTTCGACAGCACATTGGCGCGCTTCAACCGGCCCGCTAACCACGATTTCCGCCAATCCCGGATAAGCAGCCGGGCCGATTTGTTCTAATGCCTGCTGGGCGGCCACGCGCACATCATGATCCTTGTCCGACATAGCAGCTAAAAAATGGGGCAGCAGATTGATATCCTGAACCTGTCCAAGCGTCTGGACGGCATGGAGACGGATACGCCAGTTCGGATGGGAGAGAGCAGCGATCAGATTAGCGGGTCGTGGCGTTCGAGAGTGTGTTCTCCGCGCCATGATATGTTTGGTCCGCTGCTTAAGTTTCACGGCCAAAAAGGAAACCACCATCAGCACAGGCAACAGAAGCGCTTTTAACATCCGATTCTCCTGGAGGTAACAGACGCCCGGCTTTGTTACCGGGCGTTTGTCTCATGCGAACACTCCTTTATATTATAAGATGGGTTTAGCCGTGATCTTAGACAAATTTGGTAGAGGCAGCCGGAACGGCCATTGCAGTTTTGAAGGAGGCTGCTGGCTGTTGTTGGGTGCCATGAAGGATTGCATTCTCGATTGCAGCGCGCTTTGAGAGTTCTGGTGCATCAAACGGCTGAGGGGCGTTCCCTGAAGAAGATTTCTGAGGGCCTGATCGCTGCTGAGCTGAAGGCTCATTTTGGGGGCCGGTTTATCGGCAAGAACGGCCTGTAGATCAACCGTGGTGTGGTTGCGCAGAACCGACAGGGTAATTGTGTCGCCTGATGCGACCTTGGCAAGCTCTGCTTCAAAATTGTGGGCGTTGACGGCATGTCCATTCACCGCTTTGATCACATCAAACGGGCGAATCCCTGCTTTGGCTGCCGGGCTGTCCGGTTTGACGCCAAGCACGCGCACCCCGCCGCTTGGCGAGAGGCTAAAAGGCAGCACGATAACACCCAGATTGGGCTGCTGGCGGGATGTGCCCTGCGCCGAAACTGGATTTAGAGTAACAAACAGCATCACAGTGGTAAGGACCGCTACTAACAATCGACTGAGTTTCATCAGATACCTCCTAAAATAGTGGTTTACCGAGAAAGCGCCGTAAAGCCCCTAGCTTGAGCTAGGAGGATAGAAGGTGTGCCTTGGCTACGACACTGCGCTACACTAGGCATACAATACGACTGCACCTTAAACGACAGAAGGAGCATAGCCTCAACGTTGGTGCAGCACGGCTCTTTAACAATTGCAGATCGGCAGTTGGGGCGAAGAGGTCGCCCCGTAAAATCTGAACCAACCAAAGAGAGAAATCCTTCCTGGACTGGACGAGTCCTTGTCGCGGAACGTAGACCCTCTGCTCCGGCTTCGGTCTGGGTAAGGTCAAGCGTGCGGCAGAAGCCCTCAGCTTGAGCTGTGGGGAGCGTCACTTTCGTTCTGCTGTTACTTTACCAGTTCGCTGTCACAGGGACTTAACAAGCCAATGGCATGTTTGTCAAAACATGTTACCAAATTGAAATACGGGTCGTTTTTCGTGCAGGTGGACAACGACTATACTTAGGGCTGCATGGGAAGTCTGCTTGAGACAGGGGAGAAACAGGTGGACTGGAAAAATCTACTGATCGATCAGCTCAACCGTGTGTATGCGGAACTGACGGCTACGATTGACGGTCTCGATCCCGAACTGATCGTTCATCCGGATTCTGGGGTGGCGGTTGCAGGATATTCTGGGGCACCTGGCGGTCTGGTATGAGGAGCGCACGGCGGCATTGCAAGCCTGGCTGCAAGGGGAAGAATACCGGATTGCAGGTTATAAACGGGATACGTATAACCAGCAGGCCTATGAACGGCGTCGAGACTGGTCTTATGCGGAAATTTATGCTGAGTGGCAGCAGGCCCATAGTGATCTGACTGCCGTACTGCGGGAAGTTCCGGGATACCAGTTTGACAGTACCATTGTGTATCCCTGGGGCGAATCCGGGACTGTGGCCCATCTGGTGGAACGGCTGATCATCCATGAGCGTGAACATCAGCAGGAAATACGGGATGCTGCTTCGTGAGCACGTTTTGAGAGCGCCATGTCTGGCCCGCTGTTAGTTACAAAACTTTATATCCCTCCGGCTCGATCGGATCTGGTGGCACGGCCCCACCTGATCAAACAGCTTGATGAGGCGCTGTCTGGACCGCACAAACTAATCCTCCTTTCCGCCCCGGCGGGATTTGGTAAAACGACTCTCGTGGCCGAGTGGCTGTGGCATTTGGACCAGCCTGCGGCGTGGCTGTCTCTGGATCAGGATGATAACGACCCGGCACATTTTTGGCGCTATGTGATCGCGGCGCTGCAAACAAAGGATGAGTTGCTTGGCCGGACCATGCAAGCCGCCCTGGAGGGACCGCAGGTTCCATCGCTTAAGCCGCTCATCACGTCGCTGATCAATGATCTGGTCACTCTCCCCCTGCCGCTGATCCTGGTGCTGGATGATTATCACCTGATCGACAATGACACGATCCATGACAGTCTCAACTTTTTTTTGGATCACCTGCCGCCCCGGATGCGTCTTGTCATAACAACCCGCGCCGATCCGCCCCTGGCCCTCTCACGCCGCCGAGGTCAGGCTCAGATTCTGGAAACACGGACAGCAGATCTGCGCTTTTCCCTGGCCGAGGCCTCTACTTTTTTAAATGCAGTCAATGATCTGAACCTATCGGCAGAAGATGTGCACATTTTGGAGCAGCGCACCGAGGGGTGGATCGTCGGTTTGCAGCTCGCCGCTTTGTCGCTGCGCCAGCAGGCGGATCGCCATGCGTTTGTAAAGGCGTTCGCGGGAGATGATCGTTATGTGGTGGATTATCTTCTCGAAGAAGTACTACAGCAGCAGTCTCCTCAGATTCAGAACTTTTTGCTGCAAACGTCTATTCTTGACCGGATGTGCGGGCCGCTATGCGAAGCGGTGACCGGAATCGAGAATGCACAAGCGCTGCTGCACCATTTGGAACAGGCCAATCTGTTCATTGTGCCGCTGGACAACCGGCGCACCTGGTACCGCTACCATCACCTGTTTGCGATCTGCTCTACCGGCGTCTGTGCCAGGCGGAGCGGCTGGAAACACGGCTGGCTCTCATTCAACGGGCATGCGGCTGGTATGAGCGCGAAGGCTTCATCACCGAAGCGATTTCTCTGGCCCTGGATGCCCCTGATTTTGCGCTTGCTGCGGATTTGCTGGAGCGGCATATCCTGACGATGTTTTTTCGCAGCGAGACGATGCTCGTCCACCGCTGGCTGCAAGCGCTGCCGGAGACGGTGATCAAGGGGCGGGCGCTGTTATGCGCGGTTTACGCCAATACCATTGGGCATGCGGGACAGGGCCTGGATCTGGCGGAACAGTGGCTGAACAGAGCGATAGAAATTGCCAGCCCAAAACCCTACGACATTGCACACAGTTTTATCGCGCTGTCGCGAGCCTATCTGGCCCTGTGGCGACACGATTCACCGCAGCAGATCATTGATCTGGCACTGGCTGCCCTGGCAACGCTGCCCCCTGCTGGTTCTCCTGATGGAGAATTGGGCGCTGATCCGAATTTTCTGCGCCTGCGCAGCGGCCTGACCAACAACCTGGGCCTATCCTATCTCTTGATGGGCAATGAAGATGCCGCCTATGAAGCTTTCACCCAGGCGCGGCAAATTGGGGCGGCCTGCGGCGATCTCTTAAATGCCTACTCAGCAGTGGAATATCAGAGCTTTTTGCTGCGGCGGAGGGGACGGCTGGTCGAAGCGGCGGCCCTGTGCCGGGAAGCGCTCGCCGAACTGGGCGGAGATTCGTTTCCCTATGCCGGGCGAGTCTCTGTGGCTCTGGGCCACATTCTATTGGAATGGAACGACCTGGATGCCGCCGAGTCTGTTTTGAGCAAGGGATTGTGGTTGAGCCAGATGGCGCTGGTAGCCGGGGCCGATGTTTATGGACAGATGGGACTGGCCTATTTACGACTGGCACGCGGCGAAATGGAGGGGATAGAGTTTCCCGCTGATCACGAGAAGATACTGCCAGAGATGAGCGCTTTTGTGGCGGCACACCGCGCGCGGCTGTGGCTGATGCAGGGAAAACTCGATGCTGCGGGGCAGTGGGCGGAGGGTCGCCCCCTCAGCCCGGAAAAAGATTGGACGGAGACCGCGACGCTGGCCCGCGTGATGATCGCCCAACGTCGGGCATCAGGCGAACCCGATCTGACGCCTTTGCTGCGCTGTCTGGAGCAGGTGAGGCCCACCTTCGAGGAAAAGGGCTGGATTGAAGCGTTGGTGGAGATGTGGATGCTGCGCGCGTTGGCGCTGCATGTGCAGGGCGATGCTGCCGAAACGCGGCTGGCGCTGAAACAGGCGCTCGTTTTAGCCGAACCGGGCGGCTATGTGCGCCTCTTTGTGAACGAAGGCGCGCTGATGCGCGATCTACTGCAAAAAATGAGCAGCGAAGATGATCGGATTGGCAGGCTGCTGGCCTGTTGGGAACAGCCCGTTCTGCGCCCGTCAGAACCCTGGCTCGAACCGTTAAGCCAGCGCGAGTTAGAAGTGCTGCGCCTGTTAGCGGCAGGAGCGTCGAATGCTGAGATTGCCGAAAAACTGGTTGTGACGGTGAATACCGCGAAAAAACACGTTGCTCATATCCTCGAAAAACTGGATGTACCCAGCCGGGCAAGAGCCGCCATCCGCGCCCGCGAGTTGGGGCTGCTGGACTAGAAAATACTCCTCCTGAATACTCCTTTGGGATAACAAAGAACCACTATCCCCTCCGGTACACTGGTGGCATATGGAATTGTGTTTTTACCGCGAGGACGCCTATGCAGAATGGACAATTTCCGCTGCGGCTCGATCAACCTGTCTTTTACCAGATTCAAGTGCAAGGGCGGCTCGACGCCAGTTGGTCATCCTGGTTTGACGATCTGACGCTTACCGTGACCAGCATCGATGGCGGGCCATCGACCACCACCCTCACCGGGCTGGTCAAGGATCAAGCGGCTCTGCATGGTCTGCTGGTCCGCATCCGGGACCTGGGCCTGCCGCTGCTGCTGGTTCGTTACCTGGGAAAACCACCAGCGGGCGAAAACACGATTCGGTAGTCCGTTCGTTTTTGACAAAGGGGAAAACGATGTTCAAACAAGTCACCAGTATTTCCATACTCATCATTCTGCTGTTCGGCATTTGCTCGATCAGCGCGGCAGAGGAGGCCCCCGTGCGTACACCCCTATGGACATTCCAGACCGAAGGCGCGGTGTGGTCCTCGCCAGCCGTGAACAATGGCGTTGTTTATGTCGGCAGCGACGACTTTAACCTCTATGCCGTTGATACTCAGTCCGGCTCACTCCAATGGAAATTCGAGACAGGCGGCATCATTCGCTGCCGTCCGGCAGTCGTGGATGGGCGCGTTTTCTTTGCCAGCGATGATGGCTTCCTCTATACACTGGATGCTAAGACGGGCGAACAGGTATGGAGCGTGGATATCGGCAATGCGGTTGAGCCGCGTCTCTATCCCGATGCTGTCTCGTCCAACTGGGATTACCAGCAGTCTTCCCCAATGGTGGTCGATGGCACCGTTTATGTTGGCAGCACGGATGGGAACGTCTACGCCCTGAACGCTGAGACGGGCGCTGTGGTCTGGACCTTCCAGACCGAGGGCCGCATCCGTACGACGCCAGCCGTTGCTGATGGCACGCTCTACGCGGGCAGTTGGGACGGCCATCTCTACGCGATTGATATCCAGAGCGGCACGGAAAAATGGCAGTTCGACATGGCACACAAGTACATCAAGATCAATTCGTCGCCCATTGTCGCCGATGGCGTGGTCTTTGCAGGCGGACGCGATCAGAATATGTATGGCATCAATGCTAGCACGGGTGAGAAGATTTGGAGCTTCTACTATAGTAAGGAATGGGTCGAGTCCACCCCCGCCCTGGCAGAAGGTATGATCTTCGTCGGCAGTTCGATGGATTATCGCCTCTATGCACTGGATACCAGCGACAGGTGAGCGGGTCTGGGACTTTGATACCAGCGGCCTTGCCTTCTCATCGCCTGCCGTTGCCGACGGCGTGGTCTATATGGGCAGCATGTCCTTCAGCGGTGAGCCGGGCGGCTTCTACGCCATCGACGTTCATGCCGGGGAAGGTGGCGCGCACGTGAAAACCGATCAGGCCCTGTGGCGCGTCGAGATCGGTGACTCGATTGATACGAGCACGGCAGTTATGGGCGGCGTGGAATCTTCACCTGCCGTTGTCGATGGTGTCGTGTACTTCGGCGGGTTGGATGGCAAGCTGTACGCGGTGAGCATCGCTTCGTAAAACAGCGGTGCGTGTTGAAAAAACGAGCGGCCCTAATCGCCAGACTGGGGCCGCTTTTTTGCATCCCAGTTTCGACATGATCTTTCATTGACCAACGGCTTGCCATTGCGTTACACTTGCCCGGCTCATCGTCCATTCAGTGAGGTTACCATTGGCCACAAAAAACGAGGGTGCGCACCGCGATCCCTATGCAGCGCTGCGTTTTCGAGATTTCCGGCTGCTGTTGATAGGCCGCTTCATTACATCACTTGGCGATCAAATGCTGTTCACCGCCATTGGCTGGGAACTGTGGCTGCGAACCCGCAGCGAACTGGCCCTGGGGCTGGTTGGACTGGTCCAGGTGATTCCGATCATTGTATTTTCGCTGCCCGCCGGACATGTCGCGGATCAGTATAACCGCAAGCGGATTATCCTCTTTACTCAGTCCCTGCTGGCAGTCTGCGCCCTGAGCTTAACGATTCTTTCCTATATTGAAGGGCCGCTGGTTCTGATCTACCTGTCGCTTTTTGGCATCGGACTGGCGCGCGCATTCAACAGCCCGGCGGCGTCCACGCTGCTGCCGCAGACTGTCCCCCCGCCTGTTTTTACCAGCGCGGCAACCTGGAGCAGCAGCGCATGGCAGTTCGCCGCTGTTGTTGGGCCTGCCCTTGCTGGTGGATACGTGGCGCTTTTTCACCGGGTAACCGCGATCTATCTGTTTGATGCGGTGGCATGCATGACCTTTCTGATTCTGGTAGTCATGATCAAGGGGCGGCAGTTAGCACTATCTCGCAAGGCTGCGACCTGGGACTCGCTAAAGGAAGGGATCAATTTCATTCGCAGCACGAAAATTATCCTGGCGGCCATTACGCTGGATATGTTCGCCGTGCTGCTGGGCGGCGCGGTGACTCTGCTGCCTGTCTATGCGACGGATATTCTTAAGGTTGGGCCAGAAGGTTTGGGGTTTATGCGCGCCGCTCCCTCAGTTGGCGCGCTGATGATGGCCGTAGCGCTTGCTCATCTGCCCGCCTTTCAACATGCGGGCCGGACTCTGCTCATCGCTGTAGCTGGGTTTGGTGCAGCAACCATCATCTTCGGGCTTTCGACCTCCTTCCTGCTGTCGATAGCGATGCTGGTAGTGCTCGGCGCGTTGGACAATATCAGCGTGGTGATCCGCAGCACGCTGATGCTGACCCTCCCTCCTGACGAGATGCGCGGGCGGGCATCCTCTGTCAACAGCATTTTTATCAGCGCCTCGAACGAACTGGGCGGCTTTGAATCCGGGGCGGCAGCGGCCCTGTTTGGCCCGGTGCTGGCCGTTGTCGGCGGCGGGATCGGCACGATCCTGGTTGTGCTGGGCGTGGCGAAAGTCTGGCCGGAAATGCGCAATCTGAAAAGTCTGGATGTTCCTGTAGCAAGCAGCGAAAAGAAGGCAGCGGCATAATATGCTTCCCCATCACCAAAAAGCCATTGATCGTTTAACCGAGCATTTTCAGAATGATGAACGTTTTTTAGCTCTGATTGTCGGTGGTTCCCTGGTTAAGGGATTCGCCCGACCCGATTCCGATGTGGATTTTATGCTTGTCGCAACGGACGAGGAATACGCTCGCCGTCTACCGAAAAATGATCTGTGTTATTTCACTACCGATTTCTGCGACTATCCAGGCGGCTACGTCGATGGCAAAATCGTTGATGTGCCCTTTTTGCGTGAAGTTGCCGAACGAGGCAGTGAACCGGCGCGGGCGGCTTTTGTGGGGGGCTACCTCACCTTTACCCGCCTGTCTGATCTGCCCGACTTGCTGGCGCGCATCCCGGTCTACCAGGAAAGCGAACAGCGGCGCAAACTGGAATCCTTTGGGGCGCAAGTCCTGGCGCTGCAGTGGTATATCGGTGAGGCGGAAAAACACCAGAATGCTTACCTGATGATGCACGTCGTCGCGGATCTGGTCCTGTTTGGCGGGCGCATGATTCTGGCCCACAACAAGATTCTGTATCCCTATCACAAGTGGTTTTTGGCGGAATTGAACCGCGCCCCACAGAAGCCAGAAAACCTGATGGAGTTGATCCAGGCTCTGCTGGCACAGCCCAGCAAAGCGAACGCAGATCGCTTCTGTGAGGCGATTTTGACCTTTACCGAATGGCCACAGCCCGCGGAAAGCTGGCCTGCGCGTTTTATGCACGACAGCGAGTGGAACTGGCGCTACGGTCCCGCGCCGCTGGCCGATAGTTAGCCTGTCGCCGGGGGAGACCCCAAGAACACCCTGAGCGCAAGGGACCTTACAAAATATCTGCTATGTCCCGCCCGCGCATCGCGGCGCGTTCCACCTGCCAGTCGTGGAGCGTGGGCGGAACCGGCAAAATTTCCTCATCGGGACGGCGCATGAGCGACAATGCGGATTCCGTGCAGTGCATCACACACTGGCCGCAGCCCACGCAGCGCCGCCGATCCACGTGAGTGATGCCATCGACCAGGGTCAGCGCACTGAACTGGCAGTAATCCAAACAGTTTTCGCAGCCGGTGCATAAATCTTCATCGACCTGCGAGGCAAAAGCAGAGCGGGCCACTACGTTGGATATGCCCAGTTCGGCTACGCCGCGCAGGATGCCACAGGAGCAGGTGCAGCAGTTGCAGATGTAACCCTCGTGATCCTGGCGGTTGCCAACCGTATGGACCAACCCCGCTTCGGCGGCGCGGCGCAGCGTTTGCAGACTTTCCTCGCGTGTTTGCGCTTTGACAAACGTGCTTTGATCAAATGCGCCAGAAACCGAACTGAACACCATACACATATCGAGGGGATGTTCGCACGCCTGCCCGGCAAGCGTTTTCTGCTTGCGACAAATGCAGTCGATCACGCCCCATGACTGGGAGCGGTTGACAATATCTGCCGCGCTCTCGAATGGCTGAACTTCGATATGAATGGGAATCGTCTCACCAATGGGCAGAACGCGGTGAAAGGCTGGCTCAACGGCCAGGATATTTTGAAATGACCGCTGGTAGTAGGTTTCGACCAATCCAGCCAGTTCAGCATCCAGAACCTCATTCTGATTTTCGTAGAAGCCAACAATAAACGGCAGCAAGGCATAACCCAGCTCGCCGTCCAGCTTCTGGACGCTGATCAGCCCTCTTTTTGCCATGCTTTTCAGCAGCAGTCGCATGGCCTGGGCATTACCTCCAGTACGCGCCGCAAGTTGTGTGGGTGATTCGGGAGAAAGGCGCAGATGGCTGGCGCATTCGGCTTCTTCTGGCGTAAACAGCCGCGCCAATATGTCCAGTTCAATACCGTCCTCTGTGGCTGGATAACCGCTTGGCAGCGCGTCCAGCCGTTCCGCTAATCGTTTGTAAGATTCATTTCTCACGCCAGTTTCTCCTTAAAAGCTTATGAACTGCGTCTAGTTTACCCCAGTTTGCGCCACCGTAAGATCATTTAGGAAAAATTGACAAAGTAATAGTTTGCGCTACAAAACAAAGAATTTATCAGTTCCGTCTGGATACATCTACCGCGCTCAATTTAGTGAGCGCTTACGTCCGCTAAGTATCGATGAAAGCGCCATGACAAAAAATCCGGTGTGTCACCGGGCTTTCTGGTTTCAGGAGCAAGAGCGTGTGCTGCACTTTCCACGCTCAAAAATTCGAGAATATTGACACGTTAGAACATATGTGCTAAACTGGTGTGATGGACCCATTGTTTTTGTCGAGTGTCCGGCTCCAAAGTTTGTAAACAGTTAGGACACCCCCTCAAAAAAATAGGTGTCGGGAATCGCCACGAGAAGAAATGACCCACTAATGATCAACTAGGGCTGTTTCTTCCCGTAACCGTGCCCGTCCAAAAGGGGCTAATTTTATCAAAATGGCCCGAAAAGATATCATTTGGGGGGCTTTTTGATCAATTTCAGGGCCTAAATAAATTTTCCGCCCGCCTATTCACTGGCTTTAAATAAGCATCAGGTGCTCCTGCAAAGTTCATAACAGGCCCTAGAAGCGTACTCGAAGATCAACCGGCTGCCCACCGCGCAGGATCGTCGCTTCAATGACCTGTCCTTTTTTGCAGCCGCGCACTATCCGGTTCATGGCGCGTGGGCTGTTGATCGTCTGGCCCGCCAGGGTAATCAACATGTCACCCGTGCGGAAGCCAGCCCGCCCGGCGGGAGATTGAGCGATCACCCGCCCGATATACACGCCCTGTCGGGCATTGGTCAGATCAGGATATTTGCGCGGATCGTAAAGCGCCGCCCCGAAGCGCTGCGCGCCAGTCAGATTGCGGATCACAAATTGCAGCCCGGAACCACTCGTTCTGGCATGCAGTGCGCCCTCTCGAATGAGATAAGCGCTGCCTGCTCCAGCGAGGACGCTGCCCACAGCCAACACGGTCCAGATTGGCGTTTTCACGACACTGCGCGTGCGCTCCCAGTCGATGTACTTACTGTAATACACATAATATTCCGGGCCAATGGTTTCCAGGCTAAATTGGCGAGTCAGCGTTGTCTGTTCCACTTTACCGTCTTCCTGCGGATAGGCAATTGACAGGTCGGCGGCAACTTCGATAGGGGTGCTGATGATGCGAACGGGTAGGGGGATGGCTATGGTTAGCTGGGGCCGGACTTCACGCAAGGTACGACCCGTTTGAAAAGCGGCTTCACTCGCATTCAGCCAGTTTTCCTGCGGTTCTGCCGTAAAATTACCGCTGGCAGGTCCGCGAAGCTGCACTGAACCCGATTCGAAGGCCCATTGCCCTCCGGCTGTTTCAATCGGTGGAAATTCAATGGTGATGGGCGTCCGCACATCGTATCCCTGGCCGATCAGATACGTATCGCGCTGCGGATCGTATTCAATCGTATAGTCGAACGTATCCTCACCAGAATAAGGAATATTCACGCCTAAAAAGGAGTAATCCTGGCTGGCGGCTTGAAACTCTTCACGGTAGACCTCTGGAATATGGGGGTCTGGGATGAGCAGGGCGCGGCCTATTGCTGTGATTGAAATGAGGATAAAGCCGATGCAAGCCGCCAGCAGCCATGTCTGAAGGGAATAGCCACGATAGGCCAGGAAGACCATCGTTCCCACCATGATCAGCATAAACGGAGACACCCATGTATAGGGAAAGCCTAGCTGTGTGACTAAAAATCCAGAGGCTGAGCTAGCGATTGAGCAGCCAAAAAACAGGATCAGCAGCCATATCCACCAATTGTTATTTTGCACGTCCTGATACCCCCACGAAACAAATTTTCGCTTATTATACATGAAATCACTGCCGGGGCATGCGCATCACGGCAGTGACATAAAGACAAACGATAAGGGTATAGGAAAGCGCGGTTTAGCCAGTCTTCAAAGATGCCAGCACGCGATCCGTAAAGGCGGATGTGCTGAGCGCGTCCGCTTTTGAGGCGGAAATATCGGCAGTGCGCGCCCCCTGACCCAGCGCAGACTCGACAGCCGTTTCGACAGCGCGGGCCTCGGTCTCCAGGCTCAGGCTGTAGCGGAGCAGCAGGGCGACACTGAGCAGGGTAGCGATGGGATTGGCAATACCCTTTCCGGCAATATCCGGCGCGGAGCCGTGAATCGGTTCGTACAGGCCGAACGATCCCTGGTTGAGGGATGCCGATGGCAGCATACCCAGCGATCCCGCCAGGACAGAAGATCTCGTCGGTCAGAATGTCGCCAAACATATTTTCCGCCAGCACCACGTCAAAACTGGCCGGGGAGCGCATCAGATACATGGCGCAGGCATCGACCAGGACGTGTTCTAGCTGAACATCGGGATACTCCTGGGCAACCTGATTGACCACGCGCCGCCAGAGGCGCATGGAGGCCAACACATTCGCTTTGTCCACTGACGTGAGCTTGCCGCGCCGCTTGCGGGCTGCTTCGAAGGCAACACGCGCCACGCGCTCTACCTGGGCAACATTGTAATACATCGTGTCCCAGGCTTCATTTCCGTCACCCTGCTCGTGCTGAACTCCAAAATACGCGCCGCTGGTCAGTTCGCGCACGAACATAATATCCACGCCATTCAGCAGATCGGCGCGCAGAGGGGCATAGCTGGCAAGCGCGGGATAGGTCTTGACCGGGCGCAGATTGGCGAACAGGTCGAAGTGATGGCGCAGCTTGAGCAGCCCCTGTTCCGGGCGAACGGGCGCGGTGGGATCGGACCACTGCGGCCCGCCCACTGCACCCAGCAGAATGGCGTCGCCTGTTTCACAGATAGCAATCGTGCTGTCCGGCAGCGGGTTACCCGTCGCATCAATCGCGCAGCCGCCGATCTGGGCTTCCTCAAATGTGAATTCGTGTCCGAAACATTCCCCCACACGGCGCAGCACGCGCACACCTTCGGCTACCACTTCCGGCCCGATTTCGTCGCCGGGCAAGGTCACGATCTTGGCTTTCATAATAAGTTAATCTCCTTCGATATTCAGGCTGTGGGTTCAGTTACAGCCAGGGTTAATCCATATTCCATACTGTCGGCCAGAGCGCGCCAACTGGCCTCGATGATATTCGCACTTGCGCCCACTGTGCTCCAGCGGTGATGGCCGTTCTGGGTGTCGATCAGCACGCGAGTGGTCGCGGCGGTCCCGTTCGCGCCGTCCAGAATACGCACTTTATAATCGACCAGCCGGAAAAGGCCAAGCTGGGGATAAACGGGCAGCAGCGCCTTGCGCAGTGCATGGTCCAGCGCATCAACCGGGCCGTTTCCATCGGCGACGGTGTGCAGTTCTTCTCCGTTCACATTCACTTTGACGGTTGCTTCGGCAAACAGGCCGCGCCCCTGGCGGTGTTCAACAACCACCATAAAGTCTACCAACCGGAACGGCGGTAAATAGTCGGGCTGGCTGCGGCGGATCAGCATGGCGATGGACGCTTCGGCCCCTTCAAAGACGAAGCCCCGGCTTTCCAGAGTTTTGATCTCCGTGACGATCTTCTGGGCTTCCACATCCGATAGATCCAGCCCCAGTTCCTCTGCCTTGGAGAGCATATTGCCGCGCCCGCTGAGATCGGAAACCAGAACGCGAATCTCGTTGCCGACGACGGCAGGATCGACATGCTGGTAGCTGTTGACATTACGGCGGATGGCGGCGACATGCATTCCACCTTTGTGAGCAAAGGCGCTTTTGCCCACATAAGCCGCCCCGTTAAACGGCGTCATATTGGCGATCTCAGCGACAGCCCGCGAGATACGGGTCAACCTGGTCAGACTGCCTTCCGGCAGGCAGTGATAGCCCATCTTCAGTTCCAGATCAGGGATGATGGAGCAGAGATTTGCGTTGCCACAGCGTTCGCCGTAGCCGTTGATCGTTCCCTGGACCTGCATCGCGCCCTGGCGAACCGCAGCAAGGGTATTGGCTACCGCCAGTTCGCTGTCGTTGTGGGTGTGGATGCCTATCTTCGCGCCGGGGAATGCTTCCGCTGCTTCGCGGAAGACCTGCTCGATCTCCCAGGGCATCGTGCCGCCATTCGTATCGCACAGGATGAGACGATCCGCCCCGCCATCCAGAGCGGCTTGCAGGGTCTGGAACGCGTAGGCTGCATCCAGCTTATACCCGTCAAAAAAGTGCTCGGCGTCGTAGATAACTTCACGCCCATGCGCTTTGAGATAGGCGAGGCTGTCACGGATCAGGCGCAGATTTTCTTCCGGCGTGGTGCGCAGCACTTCCAGCACATGGAGCATCGACGTTTTGCCGACGACGGTGACAACGGGCGCTTCGGATTCGAGCAGGGCCAGGATATTCGCATCGTCGGCGGGATGGCTCCCCACCCGGCAGGTCATGCCAAAGGCGGCGATCCGGGCGTTGGTCAGGGTCAGTTCGCGCACGCGCTCAAAATAGGCGGCGTCCTTGGGGTTGGAACCCGGCCAACCGCCCTCGATATAGGTGACGCCCAACTCGTCCAGCAGTTGGGTAACTTTAAGTTTGTCATCGACGGAAAGGGAGATGCTTTCGCCCTGTGTCCCGTCGCGGAGCGTGGTATCGTAAACCTCAACGGTGTTCATCTGTTTCTCCTCGATTTGTGTTTAGGTGGGCAGATGAGCACCCAGAAAGATGCACACCTGCCCCACCGGAGCAGGTGTGTTTCCTGCTCCGCTAGCCGGTAATCTGAATGCCCAAAATGTTGCGGGTATACGGGATCAAGCCGCCTGCCTGGATGATCTGCAGGACGACGGGTGAATAGGGGCTGGCCTGATAAACGGTGCCTGTGCGCTTGTTGGTGATCGTCCCGGCGAGCAGATCGACTGTGAGTTCATCGCCTTTTTGGGCATCACGCGCCGCTTCGGGACTTTCCAGGATCGGCAGGCCGATGTTGATCGCGTTGCGGAAAAAAATCCGCGCGAAGGATTCCGCGATGATGCACGACACGCCCGCGCCCTTGATGCTGATCGGGGCATGTTCGCGGCTCGATCCGCAGCCAAAGTTCCGGCCTCCGACGATGATATCGCCGGGATGGACTTCTTTGGCGAAGACCTGATCGGCATCTTCCATGCAGTGCGCCGCCAGAGTTTTCGGATCGGTGGTATTCAAATAACGCGCCGGGATGATCACGTCGGTGTCGATGTTGTCGCCGTACTTCCAGACTTTACCTTCGAGTTTCATGCTGTGATCTCCCTCTTACAGTTCGTCCGGGTGAGCCAGACGTCCAAGAATGGCGCTGGCGGCGGCAACCGCCGGATTTGCCAGATAAACGCGCGCGTCGCGGTGGCCCATTCGACCCCGGAAATTACGGTTGCTGGTGCTGACGCATACTTCTTCGCCAGCCAGCACGCCCATATGTCCACCCAGGCACGGGCCGCAGGTGCTGGTGCTGACGGCGGCTCCCGCGATGGTGAACAATTCGATCCAGCCCTGGCGCAGCACGTCCAGATAAACGGCCTGGGAACCGGGGATGATCATCACGCGCACATTCGGGTGAAATTCGCGCCCGGTCCGCTGCAAGATATCCGCCACAATCGCCAGATCTTCGAAGCGCCCGTTGGTGCAGCTTCCGATAAAGACCTGGTCGATTTTCTCCGGCTTGACCTGGCTGATCGGGTGCACGTTGTCCGGCGAGAAGGGGCAGGCGACCTGTGGTTCCATGTCCGAAAGATCGAACTCGTGCGTGGAAACATAGTGCGCGTCGTCGTCGGCATAGTAGGGCGTATAGGACCGTTTGGCGCGGGCATCGACATAGGCGCGGGTCGTCTCATCGAACGGCATAAAGCCGCACTTGCCGCCCGCTTCGATCACCATATTGGTCATGGTGAAACGTTCCGACATGGGCAGGGATGAGATAGCCGGGCCGGTGAATTCCATCGAACGGTAGAGCGCGCCGTCCACGGTAATCTCGCCAATGGTGCGCAGGATCATATCCTTGCCATAGACCCAGGGCTGCCGTTCGCCATGATAGACGAACTTCATCGTTTCCGGCACTTTCAGCCATGTTTTACCCGTTGCCATCGCGAAGGCAATATCGGTTGATCCCATGCCCGTCGCGAACGCGCCAACCGCGCCATAGGTGCAGGTGTGGCTGTCGCCGCCGACGACCAGATCGCCGGGCAGGACGAGGCCGCGCTCTGGCAGCACCACATGCTCGATACCCGAACGGCCTACCTGGAAGCGGTTGCTCAGGTTCTGATCTTCGGCAAACATCGTCAGCGTGCGGGTTTGCTGCGCGCTTTGGATATCTTTATTGGGCGCGAAGTGGCTGGGAACCAGCATGATCCGGTTCGGGTTGTAAACCTCTTGCACACCCATTGCGTTAAAAGACTCGATGGCGATGGCAGCGGTGACATCATTTGCCATCACGACATCGGTCTTGACCGTTACCAGATTGCCAGCCGAAACGTCGGCGGCGTCTTCCGCGTGAGCGGCGATGATTTTTTCGGCTAACGTTTTGCCCATGCGTTTACAGGTCCTTCTTCTCGGTTTTCGATTTAGGCGGCGTCACATTCATTCCCGTTGGCGGCAGGCCCAAGGCCTCACCGTCCCATTTCAGGGCATAACCTGCTGGTTCCGGGAAAGACTTAATCGGATTCTGCGGCTGTTGGGGTTCGGTATTCTGCTGGTTTTGGGATGTTGGTTCCGTGTTCATGTTGTCTCCTCAAACGCGATATCCGTTCAAATAAGGACTGGTACGACTCAATCAAGCATTCGTTCCCACGCGGATCGTTGCCGATTCGCCTTCGGGAGCGTGATCCTGGTAGCCGGTATAGGCCAGCATTTTGTTCAGAGCAGAAAGATAGGCCTTGGCGCTGGCAACAATAATATCGGTGTCTGCGCCGTGCCCGCCGAACGTGCGGCGGCCATTTTCGTCGCGCCGGATGCGAACGGTGACTTCGCCCAACGCGTCAATTCCCTCGGTGATGGCGCTCACGCGGTATTCAACAAGCGTGTTCGGCGTGGCAATAATCTGGTCGATGGCCTGATAAGCGGCATCGACGGGCCCGGTTCCGATGGCGGCGACCGTGTGAGACTGATTGTCTGGCCCGCGCAGCCGGATGGTCGCGGTGGGCATACCGGGCTGACCGCACGCCACCTGAATCCCTTCCAGCTTGAACAGTTCTTCAGGGCCGTAAAATTCGTCGGTAATCAGCGCTTCCAGGTCGGCATCGGTGACCGTCTTTTTCTTGTCGGCCAATTCCTTAAAGCGGTCGAAGGCCTGGGTCAGCGAGTCGCCTTCCAGTTGGTAGCCCAGTTCTTGCAGGCGCACGCGGAAAGCATGCCGTCCGCTGTGTTTGCCCAGGACCAGATTGCTCTGGGTCAGGCCGACGGTTTCGGGCGTCATGATCTCGTAGGTCGCCTGATTCTTCAGCATGCCGTCCTGGTGGATGCCCGCCTCGTGGCTGAAGGCATTGGCTCCCACAATAGCTTTATTCGGCTGGACAGGCAGGCCCGTAAAATTGCTGACCATACGGCTGGTACGGGTGAGCTGCGTAGTATCGATCCGGCATACCAACCCGAACTTATTAGGACGGGTGTGCAGGGCCATGACCACTTCTTCGAGCGCGGTATTGCCGGCGCGCTCGCCAATGCCATTGATCGTTACTTCCGCCTGCCGCGCTCCCGCGTTCAGCCCCGCCAACGTATTCGCTGTTGCCAATCCCAGATCGTTGTGGCAGTGAACCGACCAGACCACGCGATCCCCGCCCGGCGTCTCGCGGATCAGTTTGTCGATCAGCGCGGCGTATTCCTCTGGGGTGAAATAGCCTACCGTATCAGGGATATTGAGTGTGGTTGCGCCTGCTTCAATAGCAACGCCCAATACCTGCACCAAAAATTCAGGATCGGAACGGCAGGCATCTTCGGGCGAAAATTCAATATCTGCGCACAGAGAATGGGCATAACCGACCATTTCGCGCGTGCGTTCGACGACCTGCTCGCGCGTCATCCGTAGTTTGTGCTCCATGTGAATATCGGATGTCGCCAAAAAAGTGTGAATACGCGGTTTGGCGGCCTCGCGAACCGCTTCCCAGGCCTTGTCGATATCATTTTTGGTGGTGCGGGCCAACCCACAGATCACCGGGCCATCTGCCGTGCCGACTTCGTTCGCGACACGGCGCACGCCTTCCAGGTCGTCAGGCGATGCCGCCGGGAACCCGGCTTCGATGATATCGACGCCCAACTTGGCTAACTGCCGGGCGATATCGATCTTTTCGGCGCTGGTCAGGCTGGCTCCAGGCGACTGTTCGCCATCGCGCAGGGTGGTGTCAAAAATCCGTACAACGTTGGATACATTGCTTTCATCCATCTGGTTTGTTCCCTTTCATCTATGCGTTCTGCTAAGGTCAAAAGGTCATCTGTTCCCAGGCCATCAAGACCATCGTCGGACATTGACACCACCTCCTTTCGTGTCGGACTTTGACTTACGAACCTTCTGGGACGTGCTTGGCATTCAGGAACGGCATCATGCCGCGCAGTTCCTCACCGATCTTCTCGATCAGCAGGCCGCGTTCCTGGCTGCGCTGCTGGTTGAACCAGGGCCGCCCCGCCTTATTTTCCTCAATCCACTTGCGGGCATATTCGCCGCTCTGAATCTCATCGAGCATGCGCCGCATTTCGCCCTTGGTTTCTTCGGTGATCAGCCGCTCGCCGCCCACATAGCCGCCGTGTTCCGCCGTGTCTGAGACGGAATACCACATGTAGCTCATGCCGCCCTGATAAATCAGGTCTACGATCAGCTTCAGTTCGTGCAGGCATTCAAAATAAGCGATCTCTGGCTGATATCCGGCTTTGACGAGTGTTTCGAACCCGGCCTTGAGCAGAGCCGTCACGCCGCCGCACAGAACAGCCTGTTCCCCGAACAGGTCCGTTTCGGTTTCTTCGGTGAAGGTCGTTTCGATCACGCCCGCGCGGGTCGCGCCTAAAGCACGCGCATAGGCCAGGGCTTGCTGCTTGGCGCAGCCAGAAGCATCCTGTTCGACGGCGACCAGGGCTGGCGTTCCGCCGCCTTCCTGGAACACTTCACGCACGCGGTGCCCCGGCGCTTTGGGCGCAACCATGGACACGTCAACGAAATCGGGCACCTGGATCTGCTTAAACCGAATGTTGAAGCCATGCGCGAACATCAGCGTGTCGCCGGGTTTCAAGTTCGGAGCAATGCTCTCGGCATAGACCTTGGACTGGACCGTATCTGGAACGAGGATCATGATGACATCGGCCTGGGCAGCGGCTTCGGCGGCGGATACGGGCGTGAACCCGTCGGCTACCGCGCGTTTCCACGAATTACAGCAGTCGCGCTCGCCAACTACCACTTTTACCCCACTGTCGCGCAGATTCTGCGCGTGAGCATGGCCCTGGCTGCCGTAACCGATAATGGCTACTGTCTTGCCTTCCAGATATTTCGGGTCTGCGTCCTGGTCATAATAAATCTTAGCCACGGTGAAATCTCCTCTTGTTATTCATTGCAGGGGAAAATCCCCCTAATACCTTATTTAAAGTACGCTGGCCCAATCGCCATTACCGTTGCTGCGTGACAGATAGCCATTGGCCGAGAGCACGTGTTCGCCGCGCGCCATCGTGACCACGCCGGTACGGACCATTTCCATAATGCCGAGTGGACGCAGCAGATCGACCATGCCGGAAATTTTTTCCTCGTCGCCCGTCACTTCGACCACGACGGTTTCCTGCCCGGCGTCCACGATGCGCGCCCGGAAGATCTCGCACAGACGCATCACTTCGGCGCGGGCGTCACGGTCCGCCTTGACTTTGATCAGGGCAAGGTCGCGGCTGATATTGGGCATGATCGGTCACTTCTTCGACCTGGATCACGTTGATCAGCTTAAACAACTGCTTTTGCACCTGCTCCGATTCCTCAGCGTTGACGACAATCGTCATGCGCGAAATAGCGGGCGATTCCGTCCGTCCGACGGTCAGGCTGTCAATATTGAAGCTGCGCCGCCGGAACAGGCTGGCTACCCGGTTCAACACACCGGGCTTATTTTCAACCAGGGCGACTATCGTATGTTTTGTGGAAGTCATTTTTTACTCCTTCAATCAAACGCCCGCCGAGGACGGGAGGGGACGCCGGAGCATGTTGTGCAGATCAGCCCCCGCGGGAACCATCGGATACACGACTTCGTGCTGTTCCACGACAAAGTTGAGCAGAACCGGGCCATCGGTAATCGTTTCCGCCCACTGAATGGCCGGGATAACATCCTCGCGGCGGGTAACATGCTTGCCTGGGATGCCGTATGCATCAGCCAGCTTGACAAAATCGGGCGTGATCAGCGGGGTAGACTGGTAGCGCTCTTCGTAGAAGAGTTCCTGCCACTGGCGCACCATGCCCAGGTAACCGTTGTTCATGATGGCAATCTTGACCGGGACGCGCTCTTGTATTGCCGTTGCCAGTTCTGCCTGAGTCATCTGGAAGCCGCCGTCACCCACAATCGCCCAGACGTTGTTCGATTTCAGGCCCATCGCCGCGCCAATGGCCGCCGGGAGACCAAAGCCCATCGTGCCCAGCCCACCAGAGGTGATCAGGGTGTGCGGGCGCTGCGTCAGATAATATTGGGCGGCCCACATCTGGTGCTGGCCGACATCGGTCACAATGATCGATTTTCCGTCGGTCGCCCGCCACAGATCGTGGATGACGTGAGGCGACAGCAGCGTTTCGCTGGAATTCTGGTTGACGATATCACGCTCGTCGCCGTCTTCCATCCAATCGCGGATTTGTGACCACCAGCCCTTGTGTTCAACCGGCTGCACCAGCGGCAAAAGCTGGATGAGTACGGTTCGCAGGTCGCCCACAATCGGCACATCGGCATGCACGTTTTTGTGAATTTCCGAGGCGTCGATATCAATATGAATCTTGCGCGCGTTGGGCGCATAGGTCGCCAGTTTGCCCGTTACGCGATCATCGAAGCGCATGCCAAAGGCCAGCAGCAGATCGGCATTCTGGATCGCCAGGTTCGCCTGCCCGGTGCCGTGCATACCCATCATGCCGAGCGAGAGCGGGTGACTTTCGGGAATGCCGCCCTTGCCCAGCAGGGTGAGCGCAATGGGAGTCTGGGTCCGCTCAGCGAATTCCAGCAGTTCGCGGCCCGCGCCCGACATCAATACGCCGTGCCCAGCCAGGATCACGGGGCGTTCGGACTCTGCGGATCAACTGCCACGCCGCTTCAAGCTGTTCGTCAGTAGCTCTGCTGGCTGGACGGTAGCCGGGCAGTACGATTTCGCCTTCGGGATAGACAAATTCGGTCTTCGCCTGCTGCACGTCCTTCGGGATATCGATCAAAACGGGGCCGGGCCGCCCGGTGCGGGCGATGTGGAACGCCTCGCGGATGGTATAGGCCAGTTCTTCGACTTCCAGCACAACATAATTGTGTTTGGTGATCGGGATCGTGACGCCGGTTACGTCCGCTTCCTGAAATGCATCGGTGCCGATGACGCTCTTAGCGACCTGCCCGGTGATGCAGACCATCGGAACGGAGTCCATCTGAGCGGTGGCGATGCCGGTTACCAGATTTAACGCGCCGGGGCCAGAGGTGGCAATCGCTACACCCACTTTGCCTGTTGCGCGGGCATAGCCATCCGCCATATGAGCCGCGCCCTGCTCATGACGAGTCAGAACGTGGTGCAGTTGGGGATACTTGCTCATGGCATCATAGGTGGGCAGAATAACCCCACCCGGATACCCAAACATGACCTCGACCCCTTCGCGGATCAAACACTCAAGGATAATTTCAGCACCACTAAGTTTCATCTTGACACTCCTCTATCTGCCGTTAAAACGGCGCGCCACGCCGGAACTGGCCTGCGTATCATAAACGGGGGTCAGCCAGCCGAAGCGATCCGGCAGATGGCCGCTGGTGATGCCAAAAAACTGCTCCTGAATTTGCTGAGTGACGGGGCCGCGCGAACCGCTGCCAATCTGAACATGATCGACTGAACGGATGGGTGTGATCTCGGCGGCGGTCCCGGTGAAGAACATTTCGTCGGCCATGTACAGCATTTCGCGCGGGATCAATTGTTCGCGGACGGTGTAGCCCAACGATTTCGCCAGGGCAAAGACACAGTTCCGGGTGATGCCGCCCAGGATGGATGAGGCCAGGGGCGGGGTGTGGAGCACATTATCCACCACCACAAAGACATTTTCGCCCGATCCTTCGCTCACGTAACCGTTGATATCCAGGCAGATGCCTTCATCGAAGCCGTTTTCTTTGGCTTCCATGGCGATGAACTGGCCGCTGATGTAGTTGCCGCCGATTTTCGCCATCGCCGGGAATGTATCGGGGGCCATACGACGCCAGGAACTCACCATCACGTTCACACCCTGCTCGATGGCTTCCGCGCCCAGGTAACGGCCCCATTCCATCGTCAGGATGACGAACTCGGTGGGGCAGTGCCGACCATCAACGCCCAGGCCGTCCGCGCCGCGAAAGACCAGCGGGCGGATGTAACAGCTCTGGTGCCGGTTACGATCCACCAGTTCGACCATGACCTTCGATACTGCTTCTGGCTCGTAAGACAGATCGATCCGCGCAATTTTGCAGGATCGGAAGAGGCGGTCTACGTGCTCCTTCAGGCGGAAAATCGCCGGGCCATCCGGGGTGGCATAGGCGCGAATACCCTCAAATACGCTGGAGCCATAGTGCAGCGCGTGGGCAGTAACGTGAACGGTTGCTTCGTCCCAGCCGACCCAATTACCGTTAAACCAGATACATTCAGTCTTCTTCAAAGGCATGATGATGTCTCCTCAAGATCATTTCAGTCGAGAAAAACGGCCCCGGTGCTGGCGCTGCTGACCAATCGGGCATAGCGCCGCAGCCAACGGCTCTCGATAGCTGGCGTAAAGGGTGGCAAATCAGCCAGACGGCGCTGTACTTCGGCTGGATCGACCAGCAGATCCAGGGTGCGCGCGTCCAGATTGATATCGATCAGATCGCCGGGCTGGACAGCGGCGAGCGGTCCACGCGCTGCTGCTTCCGGGCTGACATGTCCAATTGAGACGCCCCGGCTGCCGCCAGAGAAGCGGCCATCGGTGACCAGGGCGACGCTGTCACCCAGGCCCATCCCCTGAAGCTGCGCGGTTGGGCCCAACATTTCCTGCATACCCGGACCGCCGCGCGGCCCTTCGTAGCGGATCACCACCACGTCACCGGGCTGCACTTCACGGTTCAAAATGCCTGCGGAGGCGGCTTCTTCGCTCTCATAAATGCGCGCCGGGCCGCAGTGGTGGCGCATCGCGGCGGAAACGGCTCCGACCTTGATCACTGCGCCGTCAGGGGCCAAACTGCCGAACAAAACGGCCAGTCCACCCGTCTCGCTGTAGGGCTGCTCGTAGGAATGGATCACTTCGTAATCCTTGATCTCGGCTCCGGCTATATTTTCGCCAAACGATTTCCCCGTCACGGTGGGGCGATCCAGGTGCAGGATGCTGCCCTTGCGCGCGATCTCGTTCAGGATGGCCGGCACGCCGCCCGCCCGGTGAACGTCTTCCATGTGCCATTGTGATGCTGGGCTGACTTTGCAAATGTGGGGAACTTTGGCGGCAACTTGATTGATACGGTCGAGGGGGTAGTCGAGCCCGGCTTCGAAGGCGATAGCCAGGGTGTGCAGAACGGTGTTGGTACTGCCGCCCATCGCCATATCCAGAGCGAAGGCGTCGTCCAGCGCGTCCTGCGTCACGATCTGGCGAGCCGTACAGTCCTGCTCCACCAGCATCATGATCTGCTGGGCCGCTTGCTGGGCCAGGGCTGTTCGTTCGGGCGTCTCAGCCAGTGCCGAGCCGTTGTAAGGCAGTGCCAGCCCCAGTGCTTCCATCAGGCAGTTCATCGAGTTAGCCGTGAACATGCCGGAACACGATCCGCAGGAGGGACAGCCGTAATCTTCCAGGGTTTTGAGCTCAGCGTCGCCAATTTTCCCGGCTTTATAAGCTCCCACGCCTTCGAAGACGCTGATCAGGTCCACTTTCCGCCCGTCGGGTGTTGTTCCGGCTGCCATTGGGCCGCCGCTGACGAAAATCGTGGGGATATCGAGCCGCATCGCCGCCATCAGCATACCGGGCACGATTTTGTCGCAGTTGGGGATGCAGATCATGCCGTCAAAGGCATGGGCCATAATCATCGTTTCCACGGAGTCGGCAATCAGTTCGCGGCTGGGCAGGGAAAAATTCATGCCCACGTGCCCCATCGCGATACCGTCATCCACGCCGATGGTATTAAATTCGAAGGGCACGCCGCCCGCTTGCCGTACAGCCTCTTTGACGACCGCGCCGAATTTTTGCAGATGTACATGGCCGGGGATGATATCGATGTAGGAGTTGACAACAGCAATGAACGGCTTCCGCATATCGGCATCTGTCACGCCGGTAGCTTTTAGCAGGCTGCGGTGCGGAGCCCGTTCAAACCCTTTTTTGATCCGATCTGAGCGCATCATTGTGTTTACCTTGTTTGCCCGTAATTTGTTTTTGCCCACTACAGAACAGAAGCCATCCGGTTGGGGGATGGCTTCTGCGTCTTCCTTGTTTCCTCTTTAGCGTTGGTCGCCTTGACCAGACGTTGCGGAGGGCAGCTTGCCAGCCCGTTTAGCCTCCTTCTCAAGTACGAGAAGGAGGTCAATAATGACGATTACCAGGAGAAGGGCGATGGTTGCTGCGAACATTGTTTGTCTCTAATCCTTAGAACGAAAAAGCCTCCCGTTTGTTGGGAGGCTTAAGGTTTACCTGTGCTTATCTGGCCGTCTCTCGCCGGTCCTAAGCTCTCCCAACACCGAATTCCTCGTCTACAATGACGAGGATGCTAATAAGGGAGAGGAGGATCAGGCCGTGCTTCATCAGAAATTTCAGTCCGTTTGCTTGATTAAACCTTGCATTCGACTATACGCTGCTTGGGAAACCGTGTCAATAGACCTGGACAAAGTTTGTCAAAAATGACGAACGGTTTCGGGGCGACGATCCTCAAACGGTTCAATCGTGATCGGCGTGGGGAATAAATGAACAATATGCACAAAAAATTGATGCGTTGAGAGAAAGGTACTGGCTATGCATAAGGAGCTAGCTCTTTCTCATGAAAGTTTTCCAGACTTAGGATCGGCCCGCTAAGCGCCCATCCAGAGGCGATCAGGCCAACGAGTTTATGTAATTGATACGAAACTTATTGACTCTAGTTTATGCTCGTGTTAATCTGTTTCTATTCGTCAAACGGAAAAAAAGCATCATGAACGCTCAGAGTCACTCTATCGCCTTCAATATCAGTCTCCTAAGCAGCGCCGCGCGGCGAGCTTTTGGATACTTTTATGTTGGCACCATAGGGACGGTCTGAGCGCTGCTTCTGCCGCATTAGGTAGCAGCCTGAAACTTCGAAGGAAGTGAGGGGCGCAGAGCACAGGCTCAGCGCCCTTTTTGTTTATATATCAAAAGGATTAAACAAGATGCGTTGCTTAGGGGTACGAGGCGCAATTACTGTCCAGGAGAACACGGCCACTGCAATTGAGAAGGCAACTACCGAACTGCTGACCGCACTCCTGGAAGCCAATCAGATAGAGGTGGATGATATTGGCGGCGTGTTTTTTACCACCACACTCGATCTGAATGCCGAGTATCCCGCTGTGGCCGCGCGCCAGATGGGATGGGCCGATGTTGCCATCATGTGCGGGCACGAAATGGCGGTACCACACGGCCTGCCGCTCTGTCTGCGCGTGATGCTGATGTGGAACACCGCTCTCGCCCCGCGCGATATTCACCATGTTTATCTACGCGACGCCCAGCGCCTTCGCCCGGATCGCGTTTCTATCGCCCAGCAGTCCTAATCGACAGGAGAAAACATCATGATCGTTGTCATGTCGCTTAAAGCCAGTGCCCGTGAAATCTCCGATGTGATCGCTCGCATCCGGTCTATGGGCTATGATGTCCACCTGTCGGAAGGTAAAGAGCGCACGATCATCGGCGTGATCGGGCGTGGACGTCCCCTGGATCGTGATCAACTGGCACTGATGCCCGGTGTCCAGGACGTGATGCCGGTGACGCACCCCTACAAAATTGCCAGCCGCGAATATCACCCCGACGATACGCTGATCCCCCTGAACGGGATTCTTGTTGGCGGCCCGAATCTGGCGATCATCGCTGGACCCTGTGCGGTTGAGAGCCGGGAACAGATCATTGAAACAGCCCACGCCGTGCGAGAAGCCGGGGCAACGGCGCTGCGCGGCGGAGCGTTCAAGCCGCGTACCTCGCCTTATGCTTTCCAGGGGCTGGGTGAAGAAGGGCTCAAGTATCTGGCAGAAGCGCGGGAAGCAACGGGACTGCCTATCGTGACTGAAGTGACCGATCCGCAGTTAGTTCCGCTGGTCTGCCAATATGCGGATGTTCTGCAAATTGGAGCGCGTAACATGCAGAACTATGCGCTGCTCAACGCGGCAGGTGAGAGCCAGCATCCTGTTTTGCTCAAACGCGGGATGAGCAGCACCATCGAAGAACTGCTGATGGCGGCGGAATATATTCTGAGTCACGGCAATATGCGGATCATGCTCTGTGAGCGCGGCATTCGCACCTTCGAGACGTACACGCGCAACACCTTCGATATCAATGCCATTCCCGTTCTCAAACATCTCACCCATCTCCCCGTGATTGCCGATCCCAGCCACGCAACAGGTAAATGGGAATATGTGGAAAGTGTCGCGCTGGCGGGAATTGCGGCGGGTGCAGACGGGATCATCGTGGAAGTACATCTCAATCCAGAAGAGGCACAGTCCGATGGCCGCCAGTCCCTCAAGCCGGAACGGTTCGCCGCGCTGGTCAGCAAGATCAGGCAACTTGCGCCTGTTGTAGGGAAGCAGGTTAGCGAACCCACGAAGGTTAGTGAACATGACTAAACCATTGGCGGACTGTT
The DNA here is from genome assembly GCA_963753545.1 of uncultured Chloroflexia bacterium. GTDB lineage: Bacteria > Chloroflexota > Anaerolineae > Aggregatilineales > Aggregatilineaceae > CAVWCQ01. The sequence goes on along the minus strand of CAVWCQ010000002.1, from coordinate 68,180 downwards.
CGGTGCATATTATTGGTTTAGGGCTGATGGGCGGATCGCTGGCGATGGCGCTGCGCGGCAAGGTGCGCCGCCTGACCGCCGAAGATTGCACACCCAGCATCCTGGAAAAAGCGGTAGCTGCGGGTGTTATTCACGCGGTGGATCGAGCTTCTGCGGCGGATATGAGTCATTCTCGCTGCCCCAGCCGACCAGATTATTCGCATCGTTCCCACCCTGGTCCTGAAGCCCGGCGCGCTGGTGATCGACCTGGGCAGCACCAAGACGCGCATCTGCGAACAGTTGGACGCGCTGCCCCCTGACGTGCAGGCGGTGGGCGGGCATCCGATGTGCGGCTTGGCGGAAAATGGGTTTGATCACGCGATCCCGACCGTCTACCAGGGAGCGCGATTCGTCTTGTGCGAGACGGTCCGCACGACGGACGAAGCGCGGCGGCTGGCGGAAGCATTGGTGCGGGCAGTCGGCGCACATGCCTTATGGATGGATCGATCCCGCCATGACCATCTGACGGCGCTGATCAGCCATCTGCCGCACCTGTTGAGTTTCGCGCTGATGCAACTGGCGATGGAAGCTGCCAGTGAAGATGCGGCGCTCTTTGATCTGGCCGCCGGGGGATTTGACGGCGCAACCCGGTTGGCCCGCACGGACAAGACCATGATCGTGGGGATGTTCAGCACAAATGCTGAACAACTGCGGGAAGCGGTAGACCAGTTCCGCGCCCACCTCGATCACCTGGAAGCACTCTTGGATAGCGCGCCGGAACTGAACGAGGAACTGGGGAATATTGTGGCGGCGCGTCGCGCCTATACCACTCATTATGGGGAGCGACTGATCTCATGACGACCTATACCTCAATCCGTGTTCGCCCCGGCAAAATGCTGGAGGGCACCGTATCCATTCCCGGTGATAAGTCCATCTCACACCGCGCGTTGATTTTGGGCGCTTTGGCCGATGGCGTCAGCCAGGTGCGCGGCTTCCTGCCTGCCGGAGATACGTTGGCGACGCTGGGCTGTATGCAAGCGCTCGGTGTCCAGATCGACCAGCATGACGACACCACCCTGACCGTCCATGGGCGCGGCCTGCATGGTCTGCTAGCTCCCTCTGCGCCGCTCGACTGTGTCAACGCAGGAACAGCGATCCGGCTGCTGGCGGGCATGTTAGCCGGGCAGTCTTTCCCCAGCGTGCTGGATGGCAGCGATCAGCTCCGCCGCCGTCCGATGCGCCGTGTGACCGAACCGCTGCGCGAAATGGGTGCCGATATTCAGGACACGGATGGGCGCGCTCCTCTATCGATTCGCCCCGCGCCATTACAGGGCATTACCTACAAACTACCTGTTGCCAGCGCCCAGGTCAAAAGCGCCATCCTGTTGGCTGGATTATTTGCTGATAGCCCCACGATGATCTACCAGCCGGGCCCGGCTCGCGATCATACGGAGCGGATGCTGCAAGGAATGGGCGTGGAGCTTCAGCGCAATAATGGGACCAGTGTGGCCCTGACGCCAGGCGAGTCACTCCGGCCCCTGGATGTCACCATTCCGGGCGATATGTCGTCAGCAGCGTTTGTGCTGGTGGCGGGATTGTTTGCGGCAGGCAATCCGATTTGTGTGCTGGGTGTCAATGTCAACCGCACCCGCACCGGGCTGCTCGATATCCTGGCACGGATGGGCGCGGATGTCTTTATTACCAATGATCGCGAAGAAGCGGGAGAACCCGTCGCGGATCTGCTCGTGCAGGCCAGCGCCTTAAAGGGACGTTGATCGGCGGCGATAATTTGATTGTGCGCGCGATTGATGAATTCCCGATCCTGATGGTCGCGGCAACGCAGGCTCAGGGGCGGACGGTAGTTGCCGATGCCGCCGAACTGCGCGTCAAGGAAACCGACCGGATCGCCGTTATGTCTGGCGAACTGCGCAAACTGGGTGCGGCTATTACGGAATGCCCGGATGGGTTTATTGTGGAAGGACCGCAGCCGCTGCGCGGTGGTGAGGTGGACGGCCACGACGATCACCGGGTGGCGATGTCGCTGGTCGTTGCCGGGCTGCGCGCTGAGGGTGAGACTCTGGTTCACGATGCGCGCTGCGTGGAAGACAGCTTCCCTGGCTTTGTTGAGACCATGCAGGTTCTTGGCGCGGATGTGGAGTGGGTGGCCGCATGACCGAGCGCGTTGGTCTGCTCGGCTGGCCTGTCGAGCACAGCCTGTCGCCTGTCATGCATAACGCCGCATTCACAGCGCTGGACCTGAATTGGCGCTACGATCTGCTGCCTGTGCCACCTGAACACCTGAACGACACGGTAGAGCGGTTGATCGGGGAAGGATACCGGGGCTTTAATGTCACCGTGCCCCACAAACACGCGATCCTGTCCTGCCTTCCTGGGCGGCTGCGGCCTGACGAGTCCGTCACATCAGTTGGTGCGGCAAACACATTGATTGTCCAGGCCGATGGTTCGCTGATCGCCACCAATACGGATTGGAAAGGCTTTGCCGAAGATCTGCGCGCCTATAATATAGAGGTCAGCGGAAAGTCCTGTCTGGTGCTGGGAACAGGGGGAACTGCACATGCCGTCGCTTATGCCCTGGCCCAGATGGCTGCGGCTTCCGTCACCTTTGCCAGCCGTAATCCGCAGAAAATAACCCTATCGCCTGTCGTGTCTTATGACACGCTTTATCAAATTTCGTTCGACGTGCTGATCAATACCACGCCCGTTGGCATGTGGCCCAAAGTGAACCAATCCCCCTGGCCCGAAAATGTTCCGATCCCGGCCCATTGCGCTGTATATGATGTCATTTACAATCCCGGCGTCACCCGTCTTATGTTACAGGCAAAGTCAAATGGCGCGCGGGCAGTCAGCGGGCTGGGAATGCTGGTCCGGCAAGGCGCGTATGCCTTTGAATGCTGGACGGGGATCACGCCGCCCGTTGATGTCATGGCGAATGCGGCCCAATCGGCACTCGGACTCACGGAAAGGAAGTAGCGTATGCTGCGTTTTCTCACGGCGGGTGAAAGTCATGGCCCGATGCTCACCGGAATCCTGGAAGGGATGCCCGCCGGACTGCCGCTTACGCCCGACCCGATCAACCGCGATCTGACCCGCCGCCAGGAAGGCTACGGCAGCGGGGGGCGGATGCAGATCGAGCAGGATCAGGTGCGCATCACGGGCGGTGTGATGAACGGGCACACGACAGGCGGCCCGATCAGCCTGTTGATCGAAAACCGCGATTGGAAACACTGGGCGGATAAACAGATCAGCCCGATGAACACGCCGCGCCCCGGCCACGCCGATCTGACAGGCGCGATCAAATATGGTTATCACGATCTGCGGTTGGCCCTGGAACGAGCCAGTGCCCGCGAAACAGCGATGCGGGTAGCAGTGGGTGCGATCTGTAAAACGTTCCTGGCAGCGTTTGATGTGGTAATCGGCGGATATGTGATCGAACTGGCAGGAGAAGTCGCCCAGCTTGACGACCCGCCCAATTATCTCGCCCGTTTTGCCGCCGCTGAAGAATCCGAAGTGCGCTGCCCCGATCCGGCAGCCTCAGAGCGCATGCAGGCCGCTATCCATCAGGCAAAAGTCGATAAAGATACACTGGGCGGTCTGATCGAAGTCGCCGCGCTGGGATTGCCGCCAGGGTTGGGATCGCATGTTCATTATGATCGCCGCCTGACAGGGCGTCTCGCGGGAGCGGTGTGCAGTGTGCCGAGCATCAAGGGTGTGGAGATCGGCCCGGCGTTTGCCAATGCCCGCAAGCGCGGCACGGAAGTACATGACCGGATTCTGTTGGACGAGGCTGGACGGCTTTACCGCAGCACGAACCGCGCCGGAGGACTGGAAGGCGGCATGACGACAGGCGAGCCGCTCATCGTGCGCGCCGCCATGAAACCGATCAGCACCACCTTGACGCCGCTGGCCTCCGTCAATCTGGCGGCAGGCGAACCGGATCAGACGGTGTACGAACGCAGCGACTTTTGCGCCACGCCGCGCGCCGTTGTGGTGATCGAAGCAGTGGTCGCCGTAGTCCTCGCGGATGAACTGCTGCGCAAACTGGGCGGCGACAGCCTGGACGAGATGCGCCCCCGTTTTGCCACGCTGCGCCGGGGACAGCTTTCTGATCTGCCAATGGACAACATCCCCTGGAGCTTTGGGTATGAATAGGCTCATCGTCCTGGGCGGATTTATGGGCACGGGCAAAAGCACTGTGGGACGGCTGGTGGCGCAGGCAGCTTAATTTGGACTTTATGGATACCGATGCCGAGATCGAAGCGCGCACCGGGTGTACCGTTGCAGACCTGTTCGCGCGCGACGGCGAAGCAGCCTTCCGCCAGCTCGAAGCGGAAATCTGCCTGGACGTGTCCAGCCGGGATCAGATGGTGGTAGCGGTGGGTGGCGGCGCGCTGCTCAATCCGCACATTTACGAGGCATTTGCGGCACAGAGTCTGCTGATTTGCCTGACCTGCGATCTGGACGAGATTATCCGCCGCGTGGGGGATAACCCGTCGCGCCCGTTGTTCGCATCGGACCCGGATCGGTTGGGCGCGCTGCTGGCTTCACGCGCTGACCATTACGCCCGCTTTCCCATCCATATCAACACGACCCATCTGAGTCCCGAACAAGTCGCGCAGAAAGTGATTGATCGATGGCACAGCTAGACGTTCACTATCCCGATCATTCCTATCCCATCTTCATCCAGCCCGGCGCGCTGGTCGAAACACTGCCCCGTTTTGTCAAGGAGCGCGGATTTAAAAGTGCGGCGGTCATCACCAATACGACCCTTGCCCCACTTTATGGGACATCGCTCGCCGCGCGCCTGCCCGGCGGTTTCCTGGTGACGGTTCCCGATGGGGAGCAGTACAAAAATCTGGACACGATGCGCTCGATCTACGATCAACTGCTGGCTGGCGGCGCGGATCGGGGAACGCTGATCGTCGCGCTGGGCGGCGGCGTCATTGGAGATATGGCGGGCTTTGCGGCGGCGACCTTTATGCGTGGTCTGGAATTTGTCCAGGCTCCGACCAGCCTGCTGGCAATGGTCGATTCCAGCATTGGCGGCAAAGTGGGCGTGGATCTGCCGCAGGGGAAAAATCTGGTGGGTGCATTCAAAGATCCGCTGGCCGTTTTTGCCGACACAGATACGCTGAAGACACTGCCGCCAATCGAAGTTCGCTGCGGGTTGGCCGAGGCGATCAAATCGGCTCTGGTGGGTGATCCGTCGCTGCTCGATTGTATTTTGTCTGCGGACTCAAGTGAAATCGTAGCGCGGGCGGCGGGTGTCAAAGTGCGGCTGGTCGAGCAAGACCCATTCGAACACGGCCCGCGCGCATTCCTCAACCTGGGGCACACCTTCGGACACGCGCTGGAACAGGCCAGCAGCTATGCCTGGAAACACGGCGAAGCGGTTGGCCTCGGCCTGCTGGCAGCAGCGATCCTCTCTGAACGGCGGGAACTGTGCGCGCCGGGACTGGCCCAGCGAGTGAACGGTTTGCTGGATGCGGCGGGATTGCCAACGCGATACACAGGGTTGAATCCGGATGACCTGTGGGATGCGATGCGCCACGACAAAAAATGGCGCGATGGCAAAGCGCATTTTGTCCTGCTGGAAAAAGAAGGATCGCCCGTTGTGGTGAATGATGTGCCGCGCGCCGATGTGATTGCCGTGCTGGAAAATCTGCGGGGGACAGTATGAACATTTTGGTGCTGAATGGGCCAAACTTAAATTTGCTAGGGATGCGCGAACCAGGCGTCTATGGAAATCTGACGCTCAGTGAGATCAACACCCGGCTTGGAACAGTTTGGAAAGGAACGCGGGGCTTCGGTCCAGTTTGCGCAGAGCAACCACGAAGGCGTCTTGATCGATACCCTTCACGAAGCGCGGAGCTGGGCCGACGGCGTGATTATCAACCCCGGCGGATATACGCATACCAGCGTGGCCCTGCGCGATGCCATCAGTTCAGTGGGGCTGCCTACCATTGAAGTCCATCTGTCCAACATTCACGCCCGCGAACCGTTCCGCCACACATCACTGATCGCGCCTGTTTGCCTGGGCCAGATCAGCGGATTGGGCTGGTTGGGCTATCGTCTGGCGCTCGAAGCGCTGTTGGAACGACAAAATCAGTAACTTATAAGAATGACAGTTCTCGAAACAAATAAAGCGGAGGGTCTATTGAACGGACGTATTGTGGCTTTTCAAGGTGATCATGGGGCTTATTCCGAAGAAGCGATTTTCCGCCAGTTTGGTGAAGAAACCGCTACACTGCCCTGTGAGACTTTTGCTGATGTATTTCAGGCGATCCAGCGCGGGCAAGCAACGCAGGGCATGGTCCCGGTTGAAAATGCGCTCACCGGGACGATCTCTCAGGCCTATGAACTGCTGATTGAACATGACTTTCGCGTGCAAGCGGAACACCTGCTGCCGATCCAGCATCATCTGCTCGCCTGTCCAGACACCTCATTGGACGATATCAAGCGTGTCAAGTCGCACCCGCAGGCGCTGGCCCAATGTGAAGAAACGCTGCGGCGGCGGGGCTGGGAACCTGTCGCGACCTATGACACGGCGGGTGCAGCCCGCGAACTGGTTGAACACCCAGAGCCGAATACAGGCGTGATCGCCAGCGCACTGGCTGCCAAACTCTACGGCCTGGAAATATTGGAAGTGGGCCTGGAAGATGATCCGGGTAACAATTCCACGCGGTTTTTCGCTGTCGGTCTGGAGGATGCTCAGCGGCGCGATCCCTGCAAGACGTCGCTCGTATTTGCGGTGCGCCACCGTCCCCGCGCGCTCTATGACTGCCTGAGCGCCTTTGCCCTGCGTAACATCAACCTGAGCAAGATCGAGTCCCGGCCTATGCGCGGGCGGCCCTGGCAGTATTGGTTCTACCTGGATTTTGAAGGCCACTGGCGCGATCCTGGCGCGGAGGCGGCCCTGGTTGATCTGCTGCGGCAGGCTTCAATGGTGAAAATGCTGGGATCCTACCCGGCAGCGCTTGGCGGACCTAACAGCCTTTAAAATGTGCGAGGCGCTTTTGAAGGGGCGGGTTTGTCTAACCCGCCCTTAAAATCACCTTCAGATATCCACCTCTAATCCAGATCGGTCCGGTTGGATCGCAGCCACGTGTACATCAGAACGCCCCCTGCTACAGCGACGTTGAGCGACTCCGCTTTGCCCAGAATAGGCAGGCGGACCCATGCTTCGAGATAGGGGCGCACATCCTCGGAGAGGCCGCGCGCTTCGTTTCCCAAAACCAGCGCCGCGCCGCCGGGCTGGATATCCCATTTGCCCTTGGCGATATCGGCCCCAGTTGGTCGCAGACCAGAACGGCGCAGCCAGCCAAACAGGTTGGGCAGGTCCGGAGTAACAATCAGCGGCAGGTTAAACAACGATCCCATGCTGGCCCGCACCACTTTAGGATCGAACACATCCACACACGGTTCAATCAGAATCACGGCAGACACGCCTACCGCGTCAGCAGTACGGATCAGGGTACCAACGTTGCCGGGGTCTTGCAGCCGGTCCAGGACCACGACCAATTCGGCCCCGCTAAGATGCAGATTTCGCAAGGATAAGTCCATCATGGCAAAGGCGGCGACAAGACCCTGCGGCGTGTCGCGTTCCGACAGGGCGTGCATCACAGGCTCTGCTACCGGGAGCAGTTCGGCGTTTGTCAGGGAAAATCGTTTGAGCAGGGCCGGGCCTTCTGTCCCTGTCAGTTGGCTTTCACAATAAAAGACTTCGAGGGGATACAAGTCTGCATCGAGGGCCATATGCAGCAGTTGCAGGCCGTCAACCAGAAATCGCTTCTGTTCCTGGCGATATTTACGTTGAGTTAGCTTGCGCGCTTCGATGATATGGCGATTATGCACGCTGGTGATGAGAGGCATTTTTCTCCCAGGCTTTCTGAGCGCCAACAATGGGGCAGCGGCAGACTCTAGCTATAGCAATTTCATTTGTCAACCAGTCTGGCGCATACCATTGGGGAATAAGTGGTAGACTACTAGCGCTATTGTCATTTCGCCGCTGAAGTGAAGGATGGACATCATGCTTACGGAGACAACCTGGTACAACCAGCCCGCCTGGCAGCTTGAAAGCAGCGATTTTCAGGTGGTGACCGTACCGGGCATGGGAGCCAAAATCGTATCATTATTAGACAAAAAAGCCGGGCGGGAATGGATGGTTACGCCGGGTGCGCGCGCCTTTAAACCGGCTCCCTATGGTGCGAGTTTCATTGAATACGATATGAGTGGTTGGGACGAAATGTTCCCGACCATTGACGAATGCCGTTATCCAGCACCGGGACCTTACCAGGGGGCGCTGCTGCCCGATCACGGCGAAGTGTGGGCGCTGCCCTGGGATATCGAGCAAGCCGCCGGTGGCCTCCTGCGGCTGGGCGTAAACGGCAGAGCGCTCCCTTACCGCCTCACTCGTACCATGTCGTTTGCCAACAGCCAGACTTTGCGGCTGGATTATGAACTGACCAACACGGGCGAGTCCGAATTTATTTGGCTGTGGGCGGCCCATCCCCTGTTTATCGCTGAGCCTGCGGTTGAGATCCAACTGCCGCCCGAGGTACGCGAGGTCATCAATGTTAAAGATACGGCGGATTGGGGCGATCCGGGTTTGCGCTATGACTGGCCCGAAGCAAAAACCGTGCGCGGCGAGCCGTTCAAACTGAACCAGACGCGCCCTCGCAGCGAACGGAAGTATCGCAAATATTATGTATTACCCGATCAGCCTGTATCGTGGGCGGCGCTGCTCGATAAGCAGTCAAACAGCCGCTTAAAAATGGAATGGGATGCCCGCAAGGTTCCCTATTTAGGCATCTGGGTAGATGAGGGATCATCGAACCCCGTTGCGGTTACCGCGCCAGAACCTTCGACGGCTTTTTACGACAACCTGGATATTGCCTGGGCCGAAAAGCGCTTCCCGACTCTGGCCCCCGGTGCAGTCGAACGGTGGACGGTCACGATCAGTATCGGTTAGGCGATGGTGCGCAGCCGGTACCCAACTCCGGGTTCGGTCAGGATATAGCGTGGGCGGGCCGGTTCGCTTTCGAGCTTGGCCCGCAGATTGCTGATGTTGACGCGCAGCAGATGTGTTTCCTGGTCATAGCCCGGCCCCCAAACCTCGCGAAGCAGTTGGTGATGCGTCAGAACTTTGCCTGCATTCGTAATCAGGATGCGCAGCAAAGCATATTCAGTCGGCGTGAGCTGGACTTCCTGTTCATCCACGGTGACCACTCGCCGCGCCAGATCGACGACCAGCCCTCCAACCGTGAAAACAGTAGCCGCCGGAGTAGGTGCCATATGGCGCAGCGCTACTCGCATCCGGGCCAGCAGTTCTCCAACGCCAAACGGTTTGGTGAGGTAATCGTCGGCCCCCGCATCGAGAGCGGCAATCTTGTCGCCCTCCGCTTCTCGCACGGACAGGATGATGATCGGCACGGTGTTCCACTCGCGCAGCCGCCGGGTAACTTCAACGCCATCCATATCAGGCAGCCCCAGGTCGAGAATGATCACATCGGGTTTATTGCTGATGACGGAATTAAGCGCTTCCTGTCCGCTGCCCGCTTCGAATACCGTGTGCCCATGAGCGGCCAGAGATGCGCGCAGGAAACGTCGTATCGCGTTTTCATCGTCTACGACCAGCACGCGCACGCCTACATCGGTCATCGCTCTCGCTCCAGGTTGGCAACAGGCAGCGTAATGGTCACGATCACGCCGCCGCCTTCTCGATTTGCCGCTTCAATAGTTCCGTGATGCGCTTCAATAATACCCTTGCTGATGGATAATCCCAGGCCCGTTCCGCCAACGTCGCGCACCCGCTTCGCGCGGTAAAATTTGTCAAAGATGTTGCTTAAGTCTTCGGGTGGAATACCCATGCCCCGATCCTGAACCTCGATATAGACATTGATCTTATCACAGCGTGCCCTGATCTCAATGGGCGTGTCGGAAGGCGAATACTTCACGGCGTTATCCACCACATTAACGAGCGCCTGAGCGATCAGAACAATATCGACTTCAACCGGAGGCAGATCGGCTGGGACATGAACATCCACCTGGCGGCTTTGCAGCCGTTTGCCCATCTGAGCAAGGGTCACGCCAACAATATCCTGAATATCCGTTGCCTGCTGGGTTAACCTGAGTGCTCCGGCTTCAAGTCGCGTCATATTCAGCAGATTGCCCACCAATTGGTTGAGGCGCTCTGCTTCATCATAAGCCGTTTCGACCAGTTCGCCCCGCGTCGCTTCATCCAGATAGCGAGCGTCGTCACGCAGGCTGCTCAGCGTCCCGGTGATTGAGGCAAGCGGCGTGCGGAGATCGTGCGACACTGAATTGAGCAGCGCCTTCTGCAATTTTTCGGTCTCATGCAGCAGTTGTGTCTGCTGGGCTTTTTCGGCAAGCTGGGCGCTTTCGATAGCCAGCGCAATCTGGCTGGCAAAAGCTTCCAGCAGCCGCCGCTGTTCAGGATGCAGTTCCTGGAGTGGGCGCGGGAATTGAACCGCCACGACGCCAACCACTCCCTGGGCCGTTTTGAGCGGTAGATAGCGCGCAGTGTGCCCAGACAGAGTCTCTGTGCCCCATCCTGCGACCTGTCCATGCCGGAATACCCAGTCTACCCCCGACCTGTGTTCAGGGCTGCTCTTGAACCCTTCGCTGGTGGCCTGGGCGTTCAACTCATCGACTTCAGGGAGAAAAAACGCGGTTTCACAGCCAAAAGTCTGCTCAATTTGCGCCACAGAAGCCTGTAAAATCGCCTGTCGGCCCTTTTTGGTTGCCAGATCGCGGCTGAGTTCGTAGAGAGCCATTGTTTGCAGTTGCCGGTGCTGGGCCGCTTCCACCTGATCCCGCACCCGCACCGCCAGGGTACTGATCACCAGGCTGACGGCAAAAAAACCCAGCAGGGTCAGCAGATATTGTGCGTTGGCTACTTCAAACGTGAGATGCGGCGCGACGAAGAAAAAATCGAAGGTCAGTACGCTTAGCACGGCGGTAAAAACGGATGCGGCACGTCCCCAGCGAGTTGCCGCCACGACTACCGCGAGCAGGTAGAGCATGACCAGATTGGTTGGGTTAACGATCTTGTGGATGGGCAGACCGACCAGTGTGACGCCAAGTACCAGGATGAGACTCTGTACAAGATTAGCCCAGTGTAAATGAGACTGGCGATCTGTCTTTTCCACGGGAGTTATACTATCGGGCCGGGAACTGATGACATACACATCGATATTTTCACTGCGCTGCATCAGTTGATCGACAATAGACCCTTTAAAAAACTCTTTCCAGCGCGATCCAACAGATTTTCCGGCAATGAGCTTGGTCACATTATGCGAGTGCGCATACGTGAGCACCGTTTCGGCGACTGAGTGCCCGGATAGGGTGACGGTGCGCGCGCCCAATTCTTCAGCCAGCCGCAGGGTGCGGGCAATGCGATCCCGCGCCGTTTCAGACAGCCGGATCGCGTGAGGCGTTTCTACATAGATCGCGAACCATTCTGCATTCAGGTCATCGGCCAAACGCCGCCCGGTGCGAACCAGCCGCTCACTCAGCGGGCTGGAACTGACACAAACCAGCAGCCGGTCCGAGGCGGGCCAGGGGTGAAAAATAGCATGCGTGCGTTTGTACGCCCGCATTTGATCGTCGACTTTGCGCCGCAGCTCGCCGCAGCATCATTTCACGTAAGGCTGTCAAATTGCCCTCTCGGAAAAACTTTTCTGCTGTGCTCCTCGATAGATTAGGAACCAGCACTTTTCCCTCGTTCAGACGAACGATCAACTCCTCCGGCGGCAGATCAACTACTTCCAGGGTGTCGGCTTCGTCAAAAATATCGTCTGGAACAGTTTCGCGGATGACGATTCCCGTTATTTGGGCCACGACATCATTCAAACTTTCCAGGTGTTGGATGTTGAGCGTCGTGTACACATCAATGCCTGTTGAGAGCAGTTCTTCAACATCCTGATAGCGGCGGATATGGCGTGATCCGGGCACGTTGATATGAGCCAGATCGTCAACCAGGACCAACTGCGGATCGCGGGAGAGGATGGCATCCGTGTCCATCTCTTCCAACCCCTGCCCACCATACTCAATCCGGCGGCGAGTGATCACTTCGATATCACGCAGCAAAGTCTCCGTTTCAGGGCGTCCGTGGCTGTCGATATACCCTGCAACAACATCCAAACCGGCGGCTCGCCGCTGGTGAGCCGCTTCGAGCATGGCATAGGTCTTGCCCACACCTGCTGCATAACCAAAGAATATTTTGAGCTTGCCCCGGACAGAATGTACCGTCATGAATTGCCTCTGGCTGTATCACCATAACTTTGGTTGAGTATAGCGGCACAGCACCGTTCTGTCCTGCGAGCCAAGGATAGCGGAAAGCATGTCAAGACGAAGACAAGAAAGCGTGAGAGGTCGTCAAAACGGTGTCAAGAAAACAAAAAGCCCCAGAACAGGTTCTTCTGGGGCAGCAGGCGAAAGAAAAGTTACTTCACGACGATGACAAATTCGTAGGACTGCGCGACGATCACTCCGCCTTGATAACGAACACCGACCACCAGTGTCACCGGGGCCTGTCCATCTGGAATCCGATCCACAACGGCTTTACCCGTGACGGTCAGGTCCAGGGAGGCCTGAGTGCCCTGGTGAGCCAACTGGATGCCCTCAGAGAAGATAGTCTTGCCGGGATAATTCGGGATGAGGCCCAACTGAGCATGGATGAAAGGCTGATCACTGGCGACCTGAAAATGGAAGGTGTAGCTCTCCCCAACACCTAGTTCCAGTACACCGCCCGGCGGCGGATTCAGGAAGGTGATCGTCGGTGTAGGGTCACCCTGCGCGGCGGCTGGCGATATCAGCACAAGGCTGAACATGAGGACGAATAGAAAGCTTAATAACTTTTTCATTTATAACTCCTTAGCGGTCTATCAGGGCAAAACTATCCTATCACGGTTTTTTCCAGATTCGTGAAATTTTTTACCAATTTTGGTATTGGCCGTTTGTCAGGAGGAACCTCTTGCCACGCCGAGAAGATCAGCTTATACTGATCCCAGTATGCTGATTTACAGGGAGCAACCAAACAGTCGTTAGGCGTCTATCGCCTGATGAATTCCTGTCCATCCATGCGGTAACTGGCCGCAGGCTTTGTGCCTGCGGTTTTTTCGTCACCACTGTCAACCGCTTCAATGTCGCCCACTTCAACCGTCAGTGCGGCGTGCAAACCGGTCACGGATAATGCTGATCTGGCTGGTGGGGTGGGCAGGCGATTCGAACGTCAGAATCCAGCCCCTGTCCATCGCCACTCTGAGACCCAGGACACGGGCGTAGAAGTCCTGATTCTCGCGGAACTGCTCAGACTTGATATTTGGCACAATTCTTCTGATACTCATACCGTCCGTCCTCAAATCGTTCCGAACACACTTGTCTCGTCCGATGGTCGAAAAAGGGAGCGCACTGATGGGGAAACAGACCTCGCTCGAAATCACAATTAATGTTGTGATTCATCATGCCGCTGACATTGAGATCCTTGATTTTAATGTCCAACCGTTGGAACACTTCCGCACGATGTCCGCTCAGGATCGTGCCGCGCTGTGGAGCAAACTTCGCGACGAGATAGACGAGTTCTGGCTCAGTACCGCTCTGGAAAGTGATGAGGACGCGACCTGGAACTACTGGCTGGAAGATGTCGATTTGGATTAGGGAGCCGGATAAAGGCTCGTTCTAGGAAAGGTTTCCTGCATGGTATCACATGAATTCCCAAAAGTGGTCCTCGTTGCGCCGGATGGAGCGCGCGCCGAAATTTACCATTATGGGGCACATGTTACGTCGTGGATCACGCCTGATGGGCGCGAACGCCTCTTTCTCAGCCGCGCTACCGAGTTTCGTCCCGGTGTGGCTATGCGGGGAGGCGTGCCCGTGGCCTTTCCGCAGTTTTCAAAGAATGGTCCGCTGCCCCCTCATGGGTTTGTCCGCACCACCACCTGGGACTATCTGGGGGAGGAGACAGGGCCTTCCGGCGGTATAACGGCACGTTTCCATCTCCAGGACTCGGATGCAACGCGGCGCATCTGGGATCACGGCTTCCAATTGGATATGGCTGTCACTGTTGGCGGGCCGCGCCTTCACATGCGTTTGTCAGTCACAAATGACGATGCTCGCCCCTTTGTCTTTACCGCTGCGCTGCATACCTACTTTCGGGTAGAGGATATCGCCAACGTGGTAGTTGATGGGCTGGGAACGCTCCCTTATACCCAGTTTGGTCAGAACGATGTGCAGACGGAGTCGCAGCTTACCATTCGGGGCGAAGTAGATCGAGTCTATTGGAATGTGCCGGAGCCGATCACACTGTGCGAGGGCGCTCAAACCTTGCGCATTGAGCAGGATGGCTTCGCGGACGCCGTCGTGTGGAATCCTGGCAAAGATAAGGGCGACGAACTGACCGACCTGGAACCGAATGGCTATCGCCGCATGCTGTGTATTGAAGCGGTGGCACTTGGCCAACCTGTAGCGCTCGATCCAACTGGAACCTGGCAAGGATCGCAGACCATCACTGCTTTACCCTGATCGAACAGAGCAAATTTGTTCCATGAACAAAATGAGCTGTCAGCTTGATGAGAGGATGGCTCATTTTGTTTTTTCTGTTCTGAACAAACTTGAACAAACCGCTGTCCTATGATCCCCGGCGAGGGCAGTTTTCGCGAATAGGACTCCCTCGCCCATATTCATGGAATGCTCCCAAAATTACACCGTTTCAAAACTTGGCAGAATGAAGAACTTATGTTCTAATCAAGGGCTGTTGGTTTCCTCTCACTCCACAAGGAGGCAGTATGCCCGAAGCGCTGAAGGATATCTTTTTTAAGCCCGCCTATTTTGATGCTCTCAACACGGCTATCCAATCCGTTGATCCCACTTTTGATGCTCAGACCTTTGTCGAGCGCGTGCACGACGATCAGTGGGATGGGCGCGCGCTCAAAGAACGGGTGCGCCATATCACCGTTGTGCTGCACGGCCTGCTCCCGGCAGATTACCGCACCGCCCTCACGATTCTGCGGCAGGCAGCGGCGGCTCTGGAATATCGCGACTTTGGGGTTCTGATCTTCCCTGATTTTGTCGAGATGTATGGCCTGGATGATTGGGATGCTTCCCTGCCTGCCCTGGAACAGTTCACGCAGATGATGAGCGCAGAGTTTGCCGTGCGTCCCTTCATTGTCCAGAATCCGGCGCGGATGATGGCCCAAATGGAGTTGTGGTCCCGCCACGAGAGCGCCTCGGTTCGCCGCCTTGCCAGTGAAGGCAGCCGCCCCCGCCTGCCCTGGGGCATCGCGTTGAATGCGCTCAAAGCCGATCCAGCACCGATCCTGCCCATCCTGGAACGGCTGAAGGACGACGAATCGGAAGACGTGCGGCGCAGCGTATCCAACAATCTGAACGACATTTCCAAGGATAACCCCCAGGTGGTGATCGAGATCGCCCGGCGTTGGCTGGCAGAAGATAAACCAGAAGCGCGGGCGATTGTCATTCATGCCTTGCGTACCCTGGTCAAAAAAGGGATCCAGCCGCCCTGGAACTGCTCGGCTTCGGTTCGGCAGGCACCGGCAGCGCCGCGGTAAACATCAGCGGATTGACAGTTGATCCACAGGCGATTTCTATCGGCGGCTCGATCACCCTTTCCTTCGAGTTGGAGTCGCTGGGTGCTGAGCCGCAGAACCTGATGATTGATTACGTGGTTTATCACATGCGGGCCAACGGCAAGCAGACACCCAAAGTCTTTAAACTGACGAAAAAAGTATTGGCTCCCGGCGAGCGCACGTTGATCACCCGGCGGCACAGTTTTGAGCCAATCACGACGCGCAAATATTATCCCGGCGCGCATACCATCGAAATTCAGGTGAACGGGACCCGCTTCGGGCGGTGCGAATTTGATCTCACGTCTGTGCCCGTTATACCCGGCTACCCCCGGCTAGCGCGGCGGACCGCTTAACCCTACAATGAGGCAGCGAAATACTTCATTGTAGGAGAGAAACGGATGATAGAGTTGAGATTGGCTGCGCCGGGAGGCAATCGAACGGCACAGTTTGGATATGCGCCAGTTTGCCGATTTCCGGCAGGGGACACTGGCTGGCGGGCAGCGTTTCGTTGAGGCCTATAACGCAGCGGGATTATCCTATACCATTCTGCCCGATCGCGGCCTGGATATCTGGACCGCCCACTATCGGGGAATCCCGCTGACGTGGATCGCTCAGGGATCGCCTTTTCTGCCAGGACATGCGCAAAGCTTCCTGCGGATGTTTAATGGCGGTCTGCTGACCACCTGCGGTCTGACCCACGCTGGGCCACCTGTTGAGCATCCGCTTACCGATGGCGGCTCCGTGCTGCACGGCCTCTATACCCAACAGCGGGCCAGCGAGGTCGCAGTGCAGCGCGGCTGGTCGGGTGAAACCTATGGTCTCGAATTGTCTGGCGCAGTTGCCGAAAGCAGGCTGTTTGGGGAACAGATTTGCCTGGAGCGCGTTTACCGTCTGGTCCACAACCAGCCTGTCATCGAATGGTCAGATCGCGTCGTGAACCTGGGGGATGCACCCGTCCCGCTGATGGTCCTTTACCATATCAACCTGGGCTTCCCACTCATCTGCGAAGACACGCAGTTGGCGACCCCGTTTACAGCGGTCCATGCGCGTGATACTGAGGCTCGTTCCGGCTATGATCACTGGGCGACCTATGACGCCGCGATCCCGAACTACGCCGAACAGGTTTTTTTCCACCATGTCAAAGGCAGCGCCGAAAATGGTCGGACCACGTGCGCTCTGCTCCAGGAATCGTTTGGCCTCAAATTTGAGTACAATACCAACGAACTGCCCTATCTCACACAGTGGAAAAACGTACGCCAGGGAATTTATGTCTGCGGCATCGAGCCGGGCAACTGTATCCCTGAGGGCCAGATCGCGGCGCGGGATCAGGGGCGGCTGGTCATGTTAGAGCCGGGCGAGGATCGCCATTTTGCCGTTCGCCTGACGGTGTTGGATGGATCAGAAGCGGTGCAGCAGTGCTGGGCTGAGATCGAAACGCTGCGCGAATCGGGAACGCCTGCCGGAAATTTCCGACCTGGATGATTACGCGGGATAGGACACACGTTATGAAGCGCAAAATACGACGATTTCTTCGACTGAAGTTTTTGCAGCGCCTTTCGATTGCGGGTGTGATCGCTGTCGTAACTCTTTTTACAGCGATTTTCGTCGGCCTGAGTTTTCTGGGCGTCCCTCTTTTAGTGAAGGTAGCTGGTTTCAGTAGCGGGCAGTGGGATAAACTGGAGCCGCTGGCAACATTATGCGCGCTGGCTTTTGGCGTTGGGGCTGGTATCCTGGTCTTGATTGAGCTTGCCGAAACCTCTGACAGCCGGAATTTAGGCATCTACCAGGATGTCTACAGTAAGTTTATGTCCGATGAGGCAATTGAAGCGAGACGCTATATTTATCAGAAATTCCCTGATGGTCCCGGGCAGGAAATATATAACGTTGTAGCCAAAGACACGGTTGCCAGAAAATACTTTAAGTATACGATGAACCAGCTTGACTACTTCGGATTTCTGGCTGATCAGGACTGGGTGACAGCGGAAGAGGTGATCGGTTGGCTGAGTCCGGTGGTGGTGAAACTGTGGATCAAGATTGGCCCACTTGCTCAATATGAGCTTGACTCGCGCCCCGAAGAACCAGATTATTACGAAGCCGCTTTTAAGCTGGTCAAACGCTGCCAACGCTGGCGTAAAAGCCATTTTCCCAATCTGGCATCGATTACCTTTGACGACGATAAACTGTAAAACATGGCCGATATGATCGTGATTGGAGCTGGCCCGGCGGGTCTGATGGCTGCCGGGCAGTCCGCACTGTTGGGTGCAAAAACACTCCTCATCGAAAAAATGGACAGCCCGGCGCGCAAGCTGCGCATCACCGGGCACAGCCGCTGCAACCTGACTAACAGCGCCCCGCTGGATGAGTTCATCGAGCATTACAACAGCGGCGGGCGGTTTTTGCGCCCGGCGTTTCGCCACTTTTTTAACACGGACCTGATCCAGTTCTTCGCTGAGCTTGGCGTGCCCACATCGGAAGAAGCGAAGGGCCGCGTTTTCCCATCCAGCAACGACGCCGGGCAGGTTGTGGACGCGTTGACGACCTGGGCGACACGTTCAGGCGTGCGCCTCTGGACGGGAACAGCCGTTCAGCGGTTACTGGTCGAAGAGGGGCGAATTGTAGGTATCCGCCTGGCAAATGGACACACTCATCCTGCCTCTGCGGTCATCCTGGCGGCGGGCGGTGCATCTTATCCCGGCACAGGTTCCACGGGCGACGGCTTCCGGTTAGCCGAGGCGGTTGGACATACCATCGTGCCAATCCGTCCCGCCGTGATCCCGCTCGATACCGGGGGCGATACTGCCCGCCAGTTGGAAGGACTCAGCCTGCGCGACGTGACGATCAGCCTGTGGATCGACGGGCAGAAGCGCGCCGAAGAGACTGGGGATATGCTGTTTACGCGGCTTGGTCTGTCCGGCCCGGCGATCCTGACACTTAGCCTGGGCGCGGTAGACGGTCTGCGGGCGGGCAAACCCGTTCGCCTGAAGATCGACCTGTTCCCGCAGATCGACATGCAATCGCTCGACACCCGTCTGTTATCCGAGTTGGATCGCAGCGGCAAGCAGCAGATCAAAACGCTGCTCAAAGACCTGCTGCCCCACCGCATGATCCCGGTTTGTTGTTCGATGATTGCGATTTCGCCTGAGAAACCGGCAAACCAGATATCCGCCAAAGACCGCAAACGCCTGCTATATTTGCTGAAGGAATTTCCCCTCGACGTAACCGGACATCGCCCCCTGTCAGCCGCCTATGTGACGGCGGGCGGTGTGGACCTCAAAGAGATCGATCCGCGCACGATGCAGTCTCGGCTGGTTCCTGGATTATATTTCGCGGGTGAAGTGATGGATATTGACGCGGATACGGGCGGCTACAACTTGCAGGCGGCCTTCTCGACGGGCTGGCTGGCGGGGCACTCGGCGGCACAGCAGAAATAAAGTAGGGGCGGGTTAACAAACCCGCCCTCACAATCCATCTAGTTCTTGTTGTTGACGAGGCGAATGCCCATCGTCTCGCCGCGCAGGGTGCTGCGCCGCATCTTCGACAGCACTTTTTCCGCGACATCGGCCTTCACATCAAAGAAGGTTTCCGTCTTCTTGACATCAATCGCGCCAATCGACTTGCCGGGAATGCCCGCTTCGTTAGCAATCGCGCCGACGACATCACCGGGGCGGACGCCGTGCGCCCGGCCCAGGCCCATACGCATGCGGACCATATCCTTGCGGTCTTTCGCGCCCTCGCGGTTGAAGGCGGTACGCGGCTTGCGCTTCCGATCCTCCGCGTCGCGCACGGCAACAATGGGGCGGCGCATTTCAACGACGCGCGCCAATTGGATAGCGGCGGCAGCAATAGCAGCCGGATCATTGCCATTCGCGATCAGTTCCTGGATGAGCGTTTGCTCGTCATTCAGTTCGCCGCGCTGTAAGATTTCGTCCAGGCTGTCCAAAAAGCGAACATCGCGCTGGTAGTACACAGCTTCCGGTGTGGGCATCGGCACGCGCATGATCGGCTGGCCCGTGTATCTCTGGATGCCTTCGATCTGCCACAGTTCGTTAACCGTCACCAGGGAAATCGCCACGCCCTTACGCCCGGCACGGCCTGTGCGTCCAATGCGGTGCACATATTCTTCGCCGCGCAGGGGAAGATCATAGTTGATGACGTGCGACACAGTTGGAATATCCATGCCGCGTGCGACCACATCGGTTCCGATCAGGATGCGAATATCGCCGTTGCGGAAGCGGCGCAAAACCGTTTCGCGCACATTCTGATCAAGATCGCCGTGCAGTGCTTCCGCCGGATACCCGCGATTAATCAACTGCTCGGCCAGTTCCGCCGCGCCAGTGCGTGTCTTGGTGAAGATCAGCACGCTGTTCATGGCTTCGGCTTCCAGCGTCAGCGCCAGTGCCGCCAGCTTATCGTTTTTGTCGATGACATGATAGCGCTGTTCCGTTTCGGCAACAGTCTTCGTTTCCTGCTCAATCGACACTTCCAGCGGATCGTGCATGTACTGCGAAGCCAGTTTGTGGATATTATGCGACAGCGTAGCCGAAAACAGCGCCGTTTGACGATCATCGGGCGTAGCCTTCAGAATCGCTTCCACGTCTTCAATAAAGCCCATCTTGAGCATTTCGTCGGCTTCATCCAGCACGACAAAGCGCACTTTCGACAGCTTGAGAATGCCCTGCCGGATCAGATCGAGTGTCCGGCCCGGCGTGCCCACCACGATATGGGTATCACGTTCCAGGCGGTTGATCTGGCGGTTATAGGACTGCCCGCCGTAAATCGGCAGCACGCGCACATCAAGCGGCTGGCCCAGGTGATATATGGCCTGTGCAACCTGGATTGCCAGTTCACGCGTTGGCGTCAGGACGAGTGCCTGCACGGCATTCATGTTCATGTTCAGACCCTGAAGCATCGGCAGCGCAAAAGCCGCTGTTTTGCCCGTACCCGTTTGGGCCTGTCCCATGATGTCATTTCCAGCCAGTAGTTGTGGGATTGCATCCGCCTGAATCGGAGTCGGATTTTCATAGCCCAGGTCAGAGACAGCCTGCACCAGTTCTGGGCAGAGGCCCAGTTCTTCAAATGAATTCATGTGTCCTCAAAAGGGAGATTACAACATACTCGGAACTTGTGCAGACTTATGGCGATGTTTCCCCGGCCAGGTGGCTGCACGTAAGAAGAGGGTATGTCAGATTTCGATAAACAAAAATTATACCAGGGTTTGGCGCGAATCATAGGGGCAATTGCACAATCCGGCACCGTTCTGATTCGAGCTATACTTCACTCCTGAAACCAACCCAATCGCTGGAAGCAGGAAACCAACCATGTCCATTGCTGCACACGCCGACCTTTCGCCCGCCGGAATCGCCCGCAAGCAGACGCAGGCCCGCATCAAAGCGCTCATCGCCGTTATCATCTGGGGCGCGTCCTTTGTGACCACCAAAATCATTGTCGATCAGATGAATCCCCTGGTTCTGGTCCCGATTCGTTCATTGGGTGGGGCGCTGCTGCTCTTTACGTTTATCAAGCGGCGAGGGCAGTGGACGGGGATCGTGCAGGGGCGGCTGCTGGGACAGTTGGCGCTGCTCGGCTTTATCGGCGTGGCCTTCCATCTGAGCATCCAGGCAGTAGGGCTGAGCCTGACCAGCGCCACCAATACAGGCTGGATGGTCTCGCTCTCGCCCGTCTTTATCGCGCTGCTTGCCTGGCGCTTTTTGGGTGAAACGTTTGGGCTGTGGCAGCGTGTTGGCTTTATATTGGCGTTGGCTGGCGCGATGCTGGTCATCATTGCCAAAGCGGGCAGGTTGAATATCTTTGGACTGCCCAGCACCACAGGCGATATGTTGGCCTTTATCAGCGCCATCAACTGGGCGATCTTCTCCGTGATCAGCAAGCGGATCATGGGCCAAAAATCTCCAGCCGTGATGATGGTTCATATTATGGCTGTTGGCTTCCTGTTCACTCTGCCCCTGTTTATCGGCTTGCAGGGCTGGCAGGAAATGGCTGGGCTCAATCTGGAGGGCTGGCTGGCGCTGGCCTTTACCGTCCTGCTGGTTGCTTTCCTCGGTTATTTCTTCTGGTACGAGGCGCTAGATACGCTTCAGGCGTCTCAACTGGGCGTGTTCCTCTATATTGAGCCGCTTGTTACCGTTGCTGTGGCGGCTGTCTTGCTGGGGGAGCCGCTGCGCCCGCTGGCGCTGCTGGGCGGTGCGGCGATCCTTTGCGGCGTATGGCTGGTCTCGTTCCGCAAACATTAAAATCGCCAACTTGAGCCAGATCAATTACGTACCTTTCCAACTGGGGTAAGCTGTAAGCAATAACCTGCTGGAAAGGAATGATCACGATGAAAACGATATTGCGTAGTCAGGAACTCTCTTGCCCCTCTTGCGTGGCGAAGATTGAAAAGGCGCTAACCGCTCTCGGCGGCGTGTCCGCGGCCAAAGTCCAGTTTAATACCGGGAAAATCGAAGTCGAACACACCGATCAGGTGAGCACCGATCAACTGGTAAAAGCAGTTCTCTCGGTAGGGTACAACGCCCGCGTATCGCCCTTTTAGGTGGGAAACATGACCTTAAAGCGGCGCAAAAGTATTGCCATTATCAGCGGCCTGCTGATTGGGCTTGCTGTTCTAACGGAGCATGTTTTGAATTTGCCTGCTGCCGCCGATATCCTGATGATTCTCGCTGCGGTGCTGGCAGGCCTGGATATTGTGGGGCGGGCGTGGCGCTCACTGCGGAATCGCCATGTAAGCATTGAACTGCTGGTCAGCATCGCCGCCGTCGGGGCATTGATCCTGGGCGACTATTGGGAAGCGGCTGTGGTCACCTTCCTGTTTATGTTGGGCGGCTATCTGGAAGCCCGCACCATGTATCGCACCCGGCAGGCGCTGCAAAATCTACTCGATCTTGCCCCGACAACCGCGATTGTCCTGCGCGATGGTCAGCAGGTAGAGGTCCAGTTCTACGACGTACAGCCCGGCGAGACGGTGCTGATTAAGCCAGGGGCCAGGATTCCGGTGGATGGCGAGGTGCTCGCCGGGCGCGTGGTCGTGGACGAAAGTCCGATCACGGGCGAATCGATTCCTGTTGAAAAATCGCCGGGCGATCTGGTGTATGCGGGCACAGTCAGCCAGGATGGAGTTCTCACGGTCCGCGCGACGGGCGTCGGAGCGGATACAACGCTGGCTCGCATCATCCGCCGTGTGGAGGAAGCCCAGGAAGAGCGCGCCCCCATGCAGCGCTTTATCGAACAGTTTGCCCAGTGGTATACGCCCGCCATTATTGCTCTTAGCGCGGTGGCCTTTGCCATCACCCGCGATATTGAACTGGCCCTCACCTTATTGGTGATCGGCTGCCCCGGCGCGCTCGTCATATCGACTCCAGTCTCCGTAGTAGCTGGGATCGGGCAGGCGGCGCGGCGCGGCATCCTCGTTAAAGGCGGCGAATACCTGGAAAACGCGGCAAAGATCACTGTACTGGCTCTCGACAAAACCGGAACGGTGACGCAGGGCAAGCCGCAGTTGACCGATGTGATTGTATTGCAGCCAGCCTTAGTTCCCGCCGGAATTGTTGAACAACCAGACACGATAGGCCGTTGGTCGCCTGATCAGGCGGAAGTGCTGCGTTGGGCAGCGATAGCCGAAGCCGGGTCGGAACATCCCCTCGCCCGGCCCATTTTAGCCGAAGCGCGTGCCCTGTTTACTATTCCCCAGGCGGAAGACTATCAAAACACACCGGGGCGCGGCATTTGCGCTCACTACCAGGATCACAGCGTGGTCATCGGCACGGTTGATCTGATGACCGCTCAGGGTATTCTGGTCAGCGAGGAAGCAGAAGCACAGCTCGCCGAGTTAAAAGCATCCGGCAAAACAGCGGTACTTGTGGCCCTGGATGGCGCGGAACTGGGCATCCTCGCCGTTTCAGACCCGCCTCGTGATAATGCTGCTCACGCTATTAAGAGACTACGCGAAGTAGGCATCAAGCAGATTGTCATGCTGACCGGCGATGATTCGCGCACGGCTCAGGCCATTGCCCGGCAGGTCGGCATCGATACCGTATACGCCCAGCTTTTGCCCGACGACAAACTGAACTGGATCCGCCAGCTTCAAAAGAGCGGGCAGATTGTCGCCATGGTGGGCGATGGCATCAATGATGCGCCTGCATTAGCGGCGGCAAATATCGGGATCGCGATGGGTGCGGCGGGAACGGATGTAGCCCTCGAAACCGCCGATATCGCCCTGATGGCTGACGATCTGGAAAAAATCCCCGAAGCGATGGCCCTCTCGCGGGCGACGCTGCGCAACATCCGGCAGAATGTGGGCGTGGCCCTCATCACCGTAACCGGACTGCTGGCGGGTGTGCTGCTGGGTGAGGTTCACATGGCAGGCGGCATGTTCATCCACGAAATTTCCGTGCTCGCCGTTATCCTGAATGGGATGCGTCTGCTCCGGCACTAATCAGAACTGGTCACGAGGCCTGTGAGGCGTTATGCTGTTAGCTGACGCCTCTTTTTTTGTGTCGTTATGGAGGACAAAATGTGGGAACGAATGCCGGGTCTTGCTGCCAATCTGATCGCAACCTTTTTTATGTTTTTGCTCGTGATCGTTATGCGCCTGATGGGATTTGATGGTTTCATCATGGGTCTCACCGTTCTGGCCATCGCTGGCACGCTGGTTATGCTGTGGATGGTCTGGGCACTCAAGATTATTGAGAGTAATGCCGCCGCTGCCGATTTAAAATCGTCTCTCGAAAAAGCCAAACGCAGCGCCCCGGAGGATTTGCGCCTGTCCCTGCTGCTGGAACTGATGGGCGACGACGAGCGTCAGGCTCTCAAACAGCGGCTGCTGGACGATCTGGGCGATGGCGAAAGTGTCTCCCTGGCGGCTCTGTTAGCAGCGCAAGACGACAAACGATCCTCGTCCAGATAATCTCTCCTCCCCAAAAAATCAGTTTGACATTTAGATCGAGCGCTTTGGCTGATCGGCCTTTGAGCGCTCGATCTGCTCCACTATTTGGTATGAATGCACAACCGCCAAACCCCCATTTTTCGCCGTTTTGTGAAGGCTATCACATGTTATGGGTGTTGAATGATATGCACCCTTTTTTGACAGCGCAGGATAATAATTCACCAGCAGGAACCCGAACTGTGCTGGTATCACCGGACTCGTTCATCGCATCCTGCCGTTTGTCTATTTCGAAAGGGACCAATACAGATGGATACGGAACTCGGTAAAATTGCTCCCCCTTCCGACGATAAGCGTTGGAAGTTGGTGGACGCCACGATGCGCCGCTATGGGCATCGTCCCGATATTCTCATCGAAGCACTGCACACCGTTCAGGAATTGTTCGGTTTCCTGAGCGATGAGGCGCTGGAATATGTTGCACGCGCGCTCCGGGTACCATTCAGCCGGGTGTACGGTGTTGCAACGTTTTATCATTACTTCAATTTGAAGCCGCAAGGCAACCATACCTGTGTTGTTTGCACGGGAACCGCGTGCTACATCAAAGGTGTTCCTGCTATCTTGAAAGCTATCGAGCAGGAATTCAGCATCAAGCCCGGTCAGACGACGGAAGACAACGAAATTTCGCTGTTGACGGCGCGCTGCCTGGGATCGTGCGGCTTGGCTCCGGCTGCGGTTTTTGATGGAGAAGTGGGTGGAAAGTTGTCTGCCGGTGATGTTATTCAGCACTTGCGGGAGTTAACTCAATCATGATGCAAGAAGAACTCCAACAGATCGCAATCGCCGAACAAGAGGCCGAACAGCAGTATGAGCATCATGTCTGTGTCTGCGTCGCTGCCGGATGTTTGTCATCGCACAGCGATCAGGTAAAGGACGCTCTCGCTGCCGAGGTCAAAGCGCGCGGCCTGGACAAAAAGGTTCATGTCAAAGGCGTTGGCTGCATGGGCCTCTGCTCGGCTGGCCCGCTGGTGACGCACGAGGAAGAGGGCAGAATGTTCGCCCAGGTCTCGGCAGAGGACGCCCCGGAAATTATCGCGAGCGTCGAAGAGAAGAAAGAGCTGCCTCGCCTGGAAATCTCGATGACCCAGCCATTCTTCGAGCGCCAACAGAAGATCGTCCTGGAAAACTCTGGACATATCGACCCGGACCGCATCGAAGATTATATTGCCTGCGATGGCTACGTAGCCACGCTCAAGGCGCTCACCACCATGTCGCCCCAGGAAGTGATCGAACAGGTCATGAAAAGTGGCCTGCGGGGTCGCGGCGGCGCGGGATATCCCTCTGGCCTGAAGTGGACGACGGTAGCCAAGGCGTCCGGCGATATTAAGTATGTCATCTGCAACGCCGACGAAGGCGACCCCGGCGCGTTTATGGACCGCAGTGTGCTGGAAAGCGATCCGCACCGCGTGCTCGAAGGCATGATCATTGCCGGTTATGCGGTGGGCGCAACGCAGGGTTATGTCTACGTCCGCGCCGAATATCCGCTGGCGGTCAAGCGCATGAAAAATGCCATCAAGCAGGCGCAGAAGATGGGCCTGCTCGGCCACAATATTTGCGGCACGCCCTTCAGCTTTAACATTGATATCCGGCTGGGTGCTGGCGCGTTTGTCTG
Source organism: uncultured Chloroflexia bacterium (assembly GCA_963753545.1). Lineage (GTDB taxonomy): Bacteria > Chloroflexota > Anaerolineae > Aggregatilineales > Aggregatilineaceae > CAVWCQ01. The sequence continues at coordinate 42,010 of CAVWCQ010000002.1, read as the reverse complement.
CGGCGAAGAAACCGCCCTCATGGAATCGGTTGAAGGCAAGCGCGGTAATCCCCGTCCTCGCCCGCCCTATCCGGCGGAACACGGCCTGTGGGCATACCCGACCCTCATCAACAACGTGGAAACCTACGCCAACGTCGCCCCGATTATCCGCAATGGAGCCGACTGGTTCTCGCGCATTGGCACAGAAAAAAGCAAGGGGACGAAAGTCTTCGCGCTTGCCGGGCAGATCACCAACACCGGCCTGATCGAAGTGCCGATGGGCATCACCCTGGGCGAGATTGTCTTTGAAATCGGCGGCGGCATTCCCGACGGCAAGAAATTTAAGGCGGTCCAGACGGGCGGCCCGACAGGCGGCTGCATCCCCGAACAATTCCTGGATATGCCTGTCGATTACGAGTCGCTCAACCGTGTCGGCTCGATCATGGGCTCCGGCGGTATGATCGTCATCGACGACACCTCGAACATGGTGGACGTGGCGAAATACTTCATGGAATTCTGCATGAGCGAGTCCTGCGGCAAGTGTGTTCCGTGCCGCGTCGGTACGGCTCAGATGCACGGCCTGCTCGAAAAGATCGTTGAAGGCGAAGGAACACCCGCCGACATCACCCTGTTGGAAGACCTCTGCGCGCTGGTGAGAGAAACCAGTCTGTGCGGACTCGGCCAATCCGCGCCCAACCCGATTATCAGCACCCTGAACTACTTCCGTAATGAATACCTGGCGCTCCTGAAGGCCGAGGAGGATCAATGAAATCGTCTGTCCGCATCAAGACACTCAAAATTGATGGGATCGATATCGGCGCGCGTGAAGACGAAACCATTTTGCAGGTTGCCCGCGAAAACGGTATCGAAATCCCGACCCTCTGCCATCTGGAAGGGCTGCATCCCGTTGGGGCCTGCCGCCTGTGCCTGGTGGAAGTGAAGGGAAATCGCCGCCTGCTCCCAGCTTGCGTGACGCAGGTTGAAGAAGGCATGGAAGTCACCACCCATTCCGAGCGGTTAGACAAGCACCGCCGCATGATCCTGGAACTGCTCTTTGCTGAAGGCAATCACATCTGCGCCGTGTGCGTCTCGAACGGCCACTGCGAACTGCAAACCGCCGCCCAAAAACTGGGCATGGATCATGTCCGCGTGCCCTATCTCTATTCCAAGCACCCGGTTGACGCCACCCATGATCGTTTTGTGGCTGACCACAACCGCTGCATCATGTGCACCCGCTGCGTCCGCGTCTGCGACGAAATCGAAGGCGCGCATGTTTGGGACGTGATGGCGCGTGGTATCAATTCCCGCGTGGTCACCGACCTCAACCAGAACTGGGGCAAATCGGAAACCTGCACAAGCTGCGGCAAGTGCGTCCATGTCTGCCCAACCGGGGCACTCTCAGAAAAAGGCAAGTCGGTCAGAGAAATGGCGAAGCGTTCGAAGTTCCTGCCGTACCTGACCCTGATGCGTGGGGGACGTAAGTAACCATGACCGATAAAATCAAGTTTGCAACCGTCTGGCTGGATGGCTGTTCAGGCTGCCACATGTCCTTCCTGGACATTGACGAGCGGATCATCGCCCTGGCCGAAAAAGTGGATGTGGTCTACAGCCCGCTGGTCGACAACAAAGTGTTCCCCGACATGGTTGACGTAACCCTGGTCGAAGGGGCCATCAGCAGCGAAGAAGACCTCGAAAAAATCAAGAAGATCCGCGCGCACACCAAGATTCTGGTGACACTGGGCGACTGCGCCGTGACAGGCAATGTGCCGTCGATGCGCACCCGCTTTGGCCGCACCGCCGTCTTGAACCGCGCCTATATCGAAAATGCCGGGCTGAATCCGCAAATTCCGAACCAGGTGATCCCGCCCCTGCTGGCGCGCGTGCGTCCCGTCCATGAGGTTGTTCCCGTTGACGTGTTTGTACCGGGCTGCCCTCCCTCCGCGGATACGATTTTTTATCTGCTCACTGAACTATTGGAAGGGCGCAAGCCCGACCTGAGCGCCCGCACTCGATTCGGTGCATAGGAGAACTACAGCATGTCTCGACAAATTGTGATCGATCCCGTCACCCGCATCGAGGGGCACTCCAAGATTACGATCCAGCTTGACGAACACGGAATGGTGGACGACGCGCACTTCCACGTCACCCAGTTCCGGGGCTTCGAAAAGCTCTGCGAGGGCCGCCCCTTTTACGAAATGCCATCCCTGATGGCCCGCATCTGCGGCATCTGCCCGGTGAGCCACCTGCTCGCCTCGGCGAAGGCCTGCGATGAAATCATGGGCGTGAGCATTCCCGAAACGGCCAACAGTCTGCGCCGTATCCTGAATCTCTCCCAGATCATCCAGTCGCACGCCCTGTCGTTCTTCTACCTGTCGGCACCAGACTTCCTGCTCGGCATGGACTCCGACCCGGTGACGCGCAACATCTTCACCATCATGAACACGCACCCCGATCTGGTGAAAGACGGCATTGCGCTGCGCCAGTTTGGTCAGACCATCATTGAAATGCTTGGCGAAAAGCGCATTCACCCGGCATGGGTCGTCCCTGGCGGCGTGAACGAACCGCTTTCCGAAGAGAAGCGTGACCGCATTATGTCCATGCTGCCCGATGCGCTTACCCGCATCCGCCGTACTCTGGATTGGTACAAGGGCACGCTGGAAAATTACCGCGAAGAAATTCGCTCCTTCGCCAACTTCCCGTCGCTGTTCATGGGCCTGATCGCCTCGGATAACGGCTTCTCGCACTACAAGGGCCGTCTGCGCGTGATTGACTCGTCTGGCAACATCCTGGTGGATGGGGCCGATCCGCGCCACTACACCGACTTCATCGAAGAAGCGGTTGAGCCGTACACCTATCTCAAGTTCCCGTACTACAAGCCGATGGGTTATCCCGGCGGCCTGTACCGCGTCGGCCCGCTGGCCCGCCTGAATGTGATCGATCACTGCGGCACGCCGATGGCGGACCAGGAATGGTCAGAATTTCGGGGCTTGCAGCGTGGAGCGGTCACTAGCTCCTTCTACTATCACTATGCGCGCCTCATCGAAATCCTGTACGGCATCGAGCGCATCGAAGAGCGCCTGTGCGATCCAACGATCCTCGACAAGCACGTGCGCGCCTATGCCGCCCCGAATAACTCGGAAGGCGTGGGTGTCACCGAAGCGCCACGCGGCATCCTGTTCCATCACTACAAGGTGGATGCGCAGGGCCTCATCACCTGGGCGAATCTGATCATCGCCACGGGACACAACAATCTGGCCATGAATAAGGGCGTTTTGCAGGTCGCGCGCCACTTCATCAAGGGCACGAAGATCGAAGAAGGCATGCTCAACCGCGTCGAAGCCGTCATTCGCTGCTACGACCCGTGCCTGAGCTGCTCGACGCATGCCCAGAACGAAATCCCGTTGCTGCTCGAACTGCGCGGTCCCGAAGGCGAACTGCTGGACACGGCGCACAACTAACGAGGTCTCTCCGCCCCGAAAGAGGCGGTCGCTGCACAATGACTGAGAACCAAAATGGTTTAGGGGTATTAGGGGGACCTCCCCCGGAACAATCAAATAAGAACACTCTCGTTATCGGCTACGGCAATCCCTTACGTGGGGATGATGGCCTGGGTTGGGAGGCCGCGCAGCAGGTGAATAACTTGCTGCGCGGCACGGCTGATGTGTTGGCTGTCCACCAACTGACCATCGACTTAGCCGAGCCGGTCAGCCGCTACGACCGTGTCATCTTCATTGACGCGGCGGCTGGGGATCATACCGGAGAGGTATGCTGCACACGCATCGATCCCGATCCCTCTGCCGAGTGTGCCTTTACGCATCAGATGCAGATTCCAGCGCTGCTTGTTGCGGCGGAGCAGTTATACGGTTCCTGCCCGGAAGCCTACCTGCTCACCGTCAGCAGCACATCCTTCGGCTATGGCGAAATGCTCTCCGACGACATGCTTGCCGCCCTGCCCACCCTGCTAGACGAAGTTCGCCGCCTCGTCGCCTGACCAAACCCGATTTTCATCGCTACACAAATAACTGCCACGTTCTACTGATCGTTTCATCGATGCGGCTGAGGCGAGCACCCACTTCACGTTGCCTGACCGTTCGAGGAATTATGCTAAAATGAGCACGTGATCCCATTATTGCCAGTGCCAACAGGTCGCTCAGAGAGGGGAACGGATGGAAAACAGCACTAGCCAACAATTCCAGATTTATCTGCCGGGTTTGCTGAAGGTTCTGGCCGAAAACCTGTATTCGAGTAAAAAAGTCGCTGTCCGTGAACTGCTTCAAAATGCGCATGACAGTACGGTGCGGCGAAGTGTCGAGGGGAATGAGCCCAACTATAAACCTCGCGTTGAGCTCTGGATCGATCAAGAAAAACGGATACTGCACATCAGCGATAATGGCTCTGGCTTGACCGCGGACGATGTGAAAAACTATCTATCTACCATTGGACGCAGCTATACCCGTGAACTGGCGGAAAAGCTCTCTATCCTTTCGCCGGATGAGGCAGCCAGGCTGATCGGACAGTTTGGGCTTGGTTTTCTGAGTGCCTTTCTGGTCGCATCCGAAGTGACACTGACCACAAAATCAATGAAGGAAAACAGCCCGGCGTTACAATGGCATTCGTCAGGCGACGTACACTACGATCTGACCGCAGGTGAACGTGACCAGATCGGCACGACGGTTGATTTGCAGATCAAGCCCGGCGCTGCTTTCTTGTTAAATGAGACGCTGCTTAGGGATACAATCCAGCAGTATGCCGATTTTTTGCCGGTTCCAATCTATGTTAACGGCGACACAATACCCGTTAACCTGATGCAGGCCCCTTGGGAAGCGATAAATCACGATGTGGCAGTTCGTGATTACATTGCTCGCATCTTCAAGATGGATAATCCGCTGGCAATTATCCCGCTGAAAGACCATACCATCGATCTCGGCCATGATCAGGCCGCGATACCCATGCAGGGATTCTTGTTTATTCCGCCGCTTTCAGTGGCTTCCCTGCACGAATATGGCGATATGAATGTATTCATCCGGCGTATGTTCATCTGCGAACGCCAGATGGATTTACTGCCGCCCTGGGCGCGATTTGTCCGTGGCGTGATCGACTGCCCGGATTTGCAGCCAACGGCATCCCGTGAAGAAATCCAACAAGAAGAGCTGTTTCAATCCGTGCAGCAGGCGCTTGAGCAGCAGCTTCTAGCCGCGTTGCGTCACATTGCGGCGACGGATCCAGATACATGGCGGCGGATTATCGATGGGCATGCCTCGTTGATCACGCGCTGGGCGGTGCGCGATAACGAATTCTTTGAGCAGGTTGCGGATATTGTTACGTTCCGTACATCGCGGGGCAAGCTTAATCTGCCCGATTATCTGCAATTAACAGGCAATACGTTGTATTACATCAGCCGGGAACTCGGTTCGCTGCAAGAGCAGTTACTTGGCGAAAGTCGTGGCGTGCCTGTTATCGATGCCTCGTGGTCATTTGTTCTTCCCTTCCTGGAAAAATACGCCCATTTTCGGCCTGATGTAGCCCTGGTTCAGATGGATGGTGACTTCGAATCGACTGATGCGGCCTGTCCCGCCAGATCCTTACATTGCGCTGCTCAAATATTATGAGTCTCAAAATATTCGGGCACGGGTGGTCACATTCAAGCCCGAAGAGGTTGCCGCATTGATGCTGTATCCGAAAGACGCAGAGTTTATCATCGAAACACGCAACGCTCTCGATTCTGGTACGCTCCCTGGCCCGTTGGCGGGGCTGATTGGCGATTACATGAAACGAATGGATGTGACGACCGAGCAGGAACTGCACGGAACGTTGTACCTGAATGTGTCGTGTCCGTTGGTGCGCCAACTCGTCGAAACCCCGCCCCCCGACGCTGTTCGTTGCGCTATCCTTACCGTTATCTATCAATTTGCGCGGCTGTTCGCGGGCCGTACCATGACTCCTGCGGATGTGAGAGAAGCCTTTGGTGAGGCAGTCCAGGCGCTCGGTTCCTTGGCTTCTCAAAATAGGTCGACAAATGACTGATCCGGTTCAATCCTGGTATAGTGGAGCCGTTGCTGCTGCCCGAGCGACAAATGATACACAGGTCTTGCGCCTTGCCCAATTCTATCAGCAAGCAACCGCCTGCATGGAAATAGACCCGGATCAAGCATTGACGCTGTTGGCACGGGGTCAAACTCTTGCTCAGCAGACGGATCAGCCATGGTGGGCGCTGTTTTTTGAACACTGGCAGGTCGCCGTCAATCTGTTCCATAAACAGGACTTCAAAGCAGCTCTGGATCGCAGCGTCCGGTCTGCTGTAGAAGCTCGTAAAGCGATCTACGAGAATTGCCCCTTGGTTCCGCGTGTAAACGTCGCCCTGCTTGACGCCTATATCCGCATTGATCCGATTGGTTATGAAACGCAGATCCGCGAGACGATTGTTTATTTGCGGGCTAATTTCGATTCCGATGATGAGATCTACAGTTTGATGATCTCCCGTTCGTATTACCTGGAAATGGTCATGAGCCGCTACGATCTGGCGCTGCAACTGGCGCTGCAAATGTTGGCTGAGGCCAGAACAAGTCACTTTCTGATTGGGACTTATCAAATGTTGAGCGACGTATGTTATAGACTTGACCATCCAAAAGAGGGATTGCCCTATGCACAGTCGGGGGAAACGCTGGCACGGGGCGCTAAACACCATCTCCGGGCATTAGTCTCTTTTCTGGCATGGCAAACCCTTTTCACGCACCAGCTTGGCGATGAGCGGGCTGCGCGCCGTTTGCACAACATCACCCTGATGCACGCCTCACAGGTCGGCGCAAAACTCTACGAATCTTATTACGACGCCATGTGCCTGTACTACGAACTCAATGGCGACTATCCCCGCTCAATGGCTTTGCGCGATACCCAGCTTACCGATATCCTGGGCAGCAATAGTCTTTACGACGAGAGCAAAATTCGCATTCGCCGCTTGAGACTCTGACAAAAATGGGCCTGCCGCTGGATGAAGAACTTGCTGCTGCTCGTGCTGTCGCCGCCAGAATGATCCTGCCAGACTATTATCTCGCCAAGCTCAATCGTGTCCTGAGTGGCGATGGTTCGGATCGCTGGTAAGCCAGTTAGCTTATCCTCATTAGTCGTTTGCCCCCTTGACTTCGAGCGCGCTCCAAGTTGTAGACTGCCCACAGTGCATCAATTCACGTACAAAGGATACACCTCAATGCAAAAAGTAACCCTTGCCAATACGGGCGAACACGTCAGCCAATTCTGCCTCGGTGCGATGCTGATGGGCAGCACCATCGACAAATCCACCTCCTATCAGATGCTCGACTGCTTCATGGATCAGGGCGGCAACTTCATCGATACCGCGAACTGTTACGCGTGGTGGATGGGCACGGGCCAGTTTGTCGGTGACGAGAGCGAAACGCTGCTCGGTCAGTGGATGAAAGAGCGCGGCAACCGCGACAAAATCGTCCTGGCAACCAAAGTCGGCGCGCGGATTGATGACCTCAAATCGCTGCGTGATGATCAGGGCAATGTCTACTGGGATCGCGTTCCCCAGGCCTACGAGGGATTAGCCGCCGCCACCATCCGCCGGAGCGTCGAAGGCAGCCTGCGCCGCCTGCAAACCGATGTCATCGATCTCTACTATACCCACGTCGATGATCGGAACACGCCGCTCGAAGAGACGCTTGGCGCACTGAACGATCTGGTCCAGGCGGGCAAAGTGCGTTATATCGCGTGCAGCAATCAGCGCACATGGCGGATCGAACGCGGCATGAATGTCAGCGCTGCGCATGGCTGGGCTGCCTATGTCGCCGCCCAGCAGGAATATTCCTATCTCCGCCCCAAAGCGGGAGCCAATCTCGGTATCTCCGCCCATGTCGATGATGAAATGCTTGACTACTTCACCGCCAATGAGGACGTCACCCTGGTCGCCTATTCACCGCTGCTCAAAGGCATCTACGACGACGCCGAGAAGCGCGCCAGATACTATAACTGGCCCCTCTACAACACCGATGACTCGCGCGCCCGGCTAGATGTTCTCTCTACGATGGCTCAGGAATTGGGTGTGAGTAACAGCCAGCTTGTTCTGGCCTGGATGCTTCACCACGATCCCCGCGTCATTCCCATCATCGCCGCCAGCCGGATGGAGCAGTTTGAGCACAACATGGGCGCGCTCAACATCCACCTGACCGCCGAACAGATGAAGTTTCTCACCGCCGCCTCTGTTTAGCCCGCATTCGGGTGCGGCCTGCTCAGCTAGGCTGCACCCGTTTTTGTCCAGGGTATTGCCCTTTTAGAACATATGTACTATAATGAGATAGTATCTCTCACTTCGCCTGAGCAGGTGTAGGGGCGCCGCTTGCTGCGCCCGTTTTTTTGATGCTTTCTTTGAGGCTCACGGGCTGTAATACCCACCTTCTGGCGGAGGCCATTTTAGGGAGTAGGGACCGGGTTAGAAAACAGTTAGTGACACCCCCCAAAAATAAGTGATCGCGGAATTGCCACGCGACGAAGTGATCAACTAATTTTCGGGCAAAGTTAGAATGTTAAATTCGAGGGAGCAGTAATAGTTTTATTTATAACTATCCCGCATCTGCCCTGCTGTCTAAATGATCACTTTCCGCCGCTAATAATCAACTAATGCCCGAAAAGCCATCTTTTAGCTCCTTTAGCACACATTTTGTTGAATTTAGTGATCGTTCTTCACCACACTGTTATTGCGCCTCAGTCCAAACCCTGAAGCAGCGCCAGAAACCGAATAATATGGGCGATCCCTTCAGCGCACTTTTTCCTCAATAGCCTGCGGGTTTTAACCCCAGGCGTTGCCACCCCGAACGCCTATTTTTATCCCTTTGGTGCGCCGCACCATTCTTACCGCGCCGCCCCTGCCTCCGAACAGTCGATCACCGGGACGACTGGCTCCGCTTCCGGCGCTGCTCCGACCTCCGCGATGATCATGCCCAGCAGGATCAGCCCGCAGCCGATCAGCTCCCGCGCCCCCAGGTTTTCGCTGGCCCACCACCAGCCGAAGAACGCCGCGAAGACAGGTTCCAGGCTGAACAGCAGCGCCGTGTGGGTCGGCGTGGTGTAACGCTGGACGATCACTTGCAGGCTGAATACCAGCGCCGTCGCCAGCAGCCCGGTGAAGATGATGGCGAACCACGTCTGACCGGACAGATCGAGGGTGGGCGACTCAAAGATAAACGTGCCAGCCGTGCACAGAATCCCCGCCAGCCCGATCTGGACAATCGCCAGCCGCACTGCATCCATCCCCGGTGAATAGCGGCTCACCGCGACAATGTGCAGGGCGAAGGACACGGCGCAGGCCATCACCCACAGGTCGCCCGTCTGCACGCTCAGATCGGCGTTGAGCGACAGGCAGGCCAATCCAACCGTCGCCGCTAGAATGCCCACTGTCGGCCATCGCCCCGGCGGACGCCGCAGCAGAAGAGTTGCCAGAATCGGTACAATCACCACACTCAGCCCGGTGATAAACCCGGCCTTGGCGGTCGTCGTTGTTTGCAGGCCAATCGTCTGGAAGGTGTAACCCGACGCCAGGAAAAGGCCGAGCATCCCCCCGGCGATCAGTTCCTGGCGGGTGGTGTGCCGCACGCGCCGCCAGAACAGGATCACCAGGGCGGTCACGGCGACCAGGAACCGCGGCCCAAGGAAGTTCAGTGGTTCGACGGTATCGAGCGCATTTTTGACCAGGACAAACGTCGATCCCCAGATGAGGGCGATCATCCCTAACGTAAGATCAGCCTGCCAGCGTTTCATAATGCTCCTACAATGCCCGCTCTAGGATAGTCTGCATCTCGTCCGGCGTGAGTGCGATGGGATTGCCCTTCATCGAACTGGCTGCCGCCGATTTTTCGATCAGCACGGCAAAATCGCCCTTCTCCAGTCCATAACTGGACAGCAGCGGGATGTTCATCTGCTGGCACAGGGTCGCTACCCATGCCGCTCCATCTTCGGCAGCCGCCGACGGATTCCTCGTGAGCAGCCGTGCAACTTCGCCGTAACGCCGCAGTCCTTCGCCGTCTGGCTGGCGCTCGCGCAGCGCCGCGATATTGGTTGCCATGACATACGGCAGCAGCGCCGCGCAGATGGCCCCATGTGGCGCATCAAACATGCCACCCAACGGCCCCGCAAAGCCATGTACCGCCCCTAATCCCGCGTTCGCCAGGGCCAGCCCGCCAAACAGGCTGGCCAGCGCCATATCTTCGCGCGCCGCTGCATCATCCCCGTGTTGGTAGGCTGTCAGCAAGGATTGCGCCGCCCGGCTGATCGCTTCCCGGCAGAGCGCATCCGTCATCGGATTAGCCTTAACGGATACCAGCGGCTCGATCACCTGTGTCAGCGCGTCCAGCCCGGTATACGCCGTGATCTGCGGCGGCAGCGAATACGTCAGTTCAGGATCGACCAGGGCGACGGTAGGCAGCATGTGCGGGCTGCGCAGGCTGACCTTGACGCGGTGTTCAGGCGAGGCCAATACCGCGTTGCGTGTCACTTCCGACCCCGTTCCCGCTGTGGTCGGGATGGCGATCATTGGGGCGGAAGGGTTCTTGAGCGGCTGTCCGCGCCCGATCACTTCCAGGTAGTCGTACAGGTCGCCGCCATTCCGCAGCAGTGCCGCAACCGCTTTGCCCGTGTCGATCACGCTGCCGCCGCCAAATGCGATGACCAGATCACAGCCCTGTGCGAGTTGTGTCCCGGCCTGGACCACCTCAATAGTGGGTTCGCCTTGCACCGTAAACGGAACGTGGGCGACACCGTGTTTTTCGAGCAGGGTTATCAGCGGCGCGGCACGCTCCGCGTCTGGCGTCGTGACCAGCAGGGCGCGCTGTCCCAGGCTGGCGGCAATCGATCCGGCCTCGCGTTGCGTGCCCACCCCAAAGAGAATCCGCCCGGCAGTGACAAATTCAAAGCGCATCCCGCTCATCCCCACCCGTCTTCGCCGGGGAAGACATTGCCATAGACGATTTTACTGCGTGGTTCAGCCAGCATATCCGCTACTGCTGCCGCCCACGCTTTATAATGCGCGGTTTCACGGTGATGAGGCGGATCGTCCGGCGTACGGTATACTTCGACCAGCACAAAGCGCGTTGGATCGTCGGCCTGCTGGATCACGTCAAAGCGAGCGATGCCCGGTTCCTGCACGCTGTTACGGGCATTTTCAAGGGTGGCAGCGCGGAAGGCATCGAGTTTGTCGGGCTTTACATGAACAAATACATGAACGATGTACATGCTCCAAGCTCCTCTCGTTTAAAGGTCGCATTTGAAAGCTAAGTATAAACCGCCTGCTTCTTTGAACATAGGCCTTACCCTTGTATATTTTCTATAGGTGCGGAAACAATAACCGAACGGAAAAAACGTATGGATGCATTTCTCGGCATGCTGGCCGTTTTTCTTCTGGTGTTCATGAATGGCTTTTTCGTGGCGGGAGAATTTGCCCTGGTAGGCTCGCGCCGGACGCGGATCGCCCAGCTTGCCGCTGAAGGCCACGAGGGGGCGCGCGTCGCTGATGAAGCGCTCAAGCATCTGGACAGCTATATTGCTGCCACGCAGCTTGGCATTACCCTGGCCAGCCTGGGCCTGGGCTGGATCGGTGAACCAGCCGTTGCTCGCCTGCTGGAACCTGTGCTGGAATTTCTTTTACCGGAAAAAACGGTGGAACAGATCGGCCACACCGTTGCCATCGTTGTTGGCTTCTCTCTGGTGACGATGCTTCATATCGTTCTGGGTGAACTGGCTCCCAAGTCAATAGCCCTCCAGCGGCCCGAAGGCACGGCGCTGATTATCTCTCGTCCAACCACCATGTTCCTGCGTATTTTCCGCCCGGTGATTTATTTGATGAATAGTGTGGGCAATGCGGTTGTGCGTCTGCTGGGGTTTGAACCGGCAGGGGGCCATTCCCAGGTCCATTCGGCGGAAGAACTGGAGATGTTGGTTCACAGCAGCCAGGAAGCGGGCATTCTGCAGAAAAGCGAGGAAATTCTGCTTCGCCGCGTCTTTGACTTCAGCGATATTTCGATCCAGGAAGTGATGCAGCCCCGCGTTGAGGTCGATGGCCTGCCTGTCGATATTCCCTTGCGCGTACTGCTGAATCAGGTAGCCGATCAGCATCACTCGCGCTATCCCGTCTATGAGGAAAAAATCGATAATCTGGTCGGTATTCTCCATACCAAGGACCTGTTTAACGAGATCATCCGCCGCCCCGAACTGCTGACGCAGGACGGTGCGGCTTTTGATATGCGCTCGATGCTGCGCCAGCCGCTGTATGTGCCTGAAACGGTGAGTGTCGATAAAGTGCTTGATAACATGCAGCGCACCAAGATTCACCTCGCGGTAGTCATGGATGAGTACGGCGGTATGGCCGGGATCGCCACGATGGAAGATATTCTCGAAGAACTGGTTGGCGAGGTGGGTGACGAGTTTGATATTGAGGATGACGCGCCGTTCAACGAGGAAGGCGACGTCACGATGTTGGATGGGCTGGTTACGCTGGACGATGTGATCGAACGCTTCGGCAATCCGGGCGGGGATCTGGTGCATTCCACGACCATTGGCGGATACATCGCGGAACGACTGGGCCGCATCCCCACGGCCAAGGACAAGGTGCGCTTCGGTAATTACGAGGCCTGCGTCGAGCAGATGGACGGGATGCGTGTAGCGCGTGTGAGCATGATTCGGCGCGACGCTCCCCAGCCGTAGCGAACACAAACAACAGCCCTGGCGAAGGGCTGTTGTTGTCCAGGTTTTTTTCCCACACGAGAAAATGACGCGGCTGTTTACTCCATCACGCGGAGAGTCGAAGGCAGGTTCATGCGCGCCATTTTGCGGATGCTGAGCAGTGGGGTGAGGGTTACCACGACGACACCCAGCACAAGCGCCATTAACCACGACAGCGGCGCAATAATAATGGGCAGGCTGACATCGGGAAGCATCGTTTCGAGGCGAGCGCCCATCATCCACAACAACGCGCCATAGCCCAGGCCACAGCCAACGATTGTGCCCAGAATGCCCGTAATCAGATTTTCGATCATGGTCATCCGGGTGACGGTCCGAATGGGCAGGCCAAAGGCAAACATCGTTGCGATTTCCCTGGCGCGCTCATCGACATTGATGCTGGTCGAGTTGAATGCGATCAGGAAAGCCAGCACGACTACCGCGCCGACCACGATGGACATAAATCCGATAAGCAGATTCATCATCGCCTTGAGCGTTTCGGTGAAAGCGGATACGGGCCGTACCGAAGCAACGCCTGGCTGTTGGAACAGGGCGCGCTGCACATCGCCCCGGCTGGCCCCTGGGGCCGGATTGACATAGAGCGAGTTAGCGAACCCGTCCAGACCCATCAGGCTTGCTTGAGTGCTGTCCATATACGAAAGCGGGCGCAGCGGGTTGGCGTGAATACCGATCACCTTCATTCGGGTTTCAACTAACGGATACGACACCGGCCCCTCGCGGCGCAGATGCTTTACCGTGATCATATCACCCACACTCACGTCCAGGTCATGAGCGGCCTTCTTTGAGATGATGATCCCCGGCCCATCCGACTGGCGCTTGCCCTCGTCCAACGTTGGCGTCCATAGCGGGTTGGTCATATCCAGCATTTCAATCGAGACATCTATCGACTTGTCGCCATTGTGCAGTTCTCCGCCCACATAGATCACCGGAACAATACTGCTCAGTTCGGGCGTGTTCTGGATCGCCGAAATCTGTTCCGACTTGAGTGGGTAGAATGTATTGAGTGACACAATCATACGGCGCGGCTTGTCCTGCAAAAACTCATCCTCACCATTGTCAATCACGCCGAAAAAGCTGTCGAGCATGCCCATCATCGCGATCAACGTTGTGATCGCCATGCCAATTCCGAGCAGTGTCAACAGGGTCCGGCGCGGTGAACGCAGCAGGTTACGAAATGGCATCTGCAGAAAACTCTTACCCGGCAGCGGAACGCGTGCCAGCAGAGGAGCCAGCCCGCCGCCTTTAGAAACCAGGTAGCCAGTTTTGATCGCATCAATCGGCAGCACGCGTACAGCGCGCCAGACCGGGTAAATCGTTGCCGCCAGGGGCAGGAAAATACCGAGCGCTGCCGCCTGCACGAAGATATCCAGTTGAAACGGCGTTTCCCACACAGGCATGGGCATCAGGTCCGCTATCATGCCGCCAAACAGTTTGCTGACCAGCAGGCCAATACCGAGGCCAAAGATCACGCCCAACACGGCGATTTGGATGCCCACCAACAGCGGGCGGATTGCTAGCAGGCGCGGCGAGATTCCCAGGGCCATGCCGATTTCAATCTGCCGCCGCTGCGCTTCGACAATGCGGCTGGCCAGATTGAACGTGCCAAACGCGGCCCCCGCCAGGAACAGATAGGCAATCAGCTTGAAAAACTGGTCGTCGCTGTTCACATCGCCATATAACATTGCATAAGCCGGGTCTTTTTCCGGCTCCAAAAACGATACGCTGATTCCCGGCAGATCTTGTGCAACTGCATTTTTTATTTCCGCCTGTATCGTCTCGATATCGGCATCTTTGGTGAGTGTCAATACCATATCGTTGACCATGCCGGAACGCCCGGTAAGCGCCTGAGCCGTTTCAAGTGGAATCATCACTACTGCGAAGTTCGCTTCGTCCTTGAATCCAACTTCGTTGGCAATGACCATAAAATATTCCGGCGTCATACCCTGGCCCACATAGTTCAGTGGAACATCGCCGCTCAGATGGACTGTGCCGCTGGCCGGCAAGTTATAATACGACGCGAACTGGTACTCCAACACAGCATTACCCTGCTCGGCATCACCCGGTTCCAGCCCGCGCCCCTTCTTGATCGCAATTCCATTGATCTTTGGCCCGCCACCAGATACATCTACACCCATGATCTGTCCCGGCACATAAATCGTGTCGCCATCTGTCGATACGTCAACCAGGGTAGGCGCAAGCAGGCGTGTTTCTGCCTGCTTGATCCAGGCGGAGTGCTCGATGCTGTTGACAGCCGCCATTAGATCGTCGCCATTAGCGTAGTTTTCGCTGCCCAGTTCGACTTGTAGATCGTACATGTTCAGCTTGGCATAGCTTTCATCGTAGGACATGTGACGCCAGGGTGTGGCGCTGCCCAGCCCAGCATAGATACCTGTGCCCAGTGCAATAATGAGAGCAATTGCGCTCACTTGCAGCCAACGTTCCCGCAGGTCGCGGCGTGACCAGCGAAGCCAGAATCGTACTTGTTTCATGTCACGCCTCCTACCAGCTCAACTTGGCTATTTCAGTCTTGCCATCACGCGGCGCGCCGTCAGAAATGATCCGCCCACTGCTGAGTTCGATCACACGGTCAGCAATGCGTGAAATCTCGCGGTTGTGGGTCACAACCAGCACGGTTTTACCGGCCTGGGCCTGGCACTGAAGAGATACCAAAATCTGGATGCCCGTTTGAAAGTCGAGTTCGCCTGTTGGCTCGTCTGCCAGCAGAACAGGGTTTCCTGTCGCCAACGCCCGCGCGATGGCAACACGCTGTTGTTCACCCCCCGACAGTTCGTGCGGAAAATGATTTACCCGCTGGCCTAATCCCACATCGGCCAAGACTTGAGCCGCTTTTTCCCGGCTGTTAGGTGCATTTCCCATGTCCAGCACGAACTGCACATTTTCCAGTGCGGTCAAACTGGGAAACAGGTTGAAAGTCTGGAAAATGAAGCTCACCGTCTGGCGGCGAAATTTGAAGCGATCAGTTCGCCTGTTTAACGATAGATTACCACCATTGATATGGACCTTACCTTCAGTGGGCACATCGAGCGCGCCGATGATATTTAACAGGGTTGTCTTGCCGCTGCCGGACGGCCCAAGGACGACAACAAACTCGCCTTTGTCAATCGTGAGCGAGACATTATCAAGCGCGGTGACACACACTTCACCCATCTGGTAACGCTTTGAAACATTTTCCAACCGGATCATCATGAGATTGGCCCTCGTTTAACTGCCTTGTCTGAACGATAGGATTAAATTTCCTATCCCCCTCTTTTCGGGGCTTTTTAAAAGTCTATAGCACTCGATAATATCAGGCGAGGTTGACAATAGTAGTTCGGAAACTTACTAGTAGTTCTATTCTAAACTACTATTTTCTGAAATGCAATCCTCTGCCGGAAATTTAAGCCATTTCTAATGGGCATAGCCTGTTCCGTCGTTTAGAATTGGGTTATCAGAAGGCCGTTTAGGAAAATGCAAGGCCGAGAGGACGATCATGCAAGATCTATTCGAACTACCGCTTTTCCCACTCAATACGGTGCTTTTTCCGGGTATGCCCATCAACCTGCATATCTTTGAAGAGCGCTATATCCAGATGATAGAAACCTGCGCGGCGGCTCAACAGCCGTTTGGCGTGGTTTTGATTCGTAATGGGCAGGAAGCGATGGGTCCACTGGCCGATCCCTATCCTGTCGGCTGCACAGCCCAGATCACGCAGCTAGAGCGGACGGACGATGGCCGGATGAATATTGTGGCTGTTGGATTGGAACGCTTCCGTATCCATTCGCTGAGCTTCGACCAGCCCTATCTAGTTGGTATCGTGGAGTTAATACCACTGGACGAGGACGGTCAACTTGAATACGCCGGGGAACAGCTGCGTCCCTGGGTCGAACGCTACCTCTCAGCCCTATCCAAAACTGCGGAAGGGTTGGAAATCAGCACAGATCACCTGCCAGAGAACCCCCTCGCGCTGGGATATCTCGCCGCCGCACTGGTCCAGATTCCCACCGAGCAGAAGCAGGAACTACTGACGGCGGATGAAGCGGGAAGCTTCTTAACGGAGGTACGCACCGTCTACCGGCGTGAGGTTGCCTTGCTTAATGCAATGGTCGCCCACAACCAGGATGAATCAATGAGTCTGTTCTCCCGCAATTAACTGGCAAGGATGCCCCGACAAACCCGCCGGGGCTTTTTGTTTCCATATTCCAGCACTACTCAGTGTAAATACAGGTGCAAACGGCCATCCGCTGTAGTCTCTATACGCAGAGAATGCAGCGCTTTCTCCGCTGGTCCATGCAGGACGCCGCCTTGTTCGTCGTAGCGCGGCCCATGACAGGGACAAACGAAACCAGCGTCCTTCACTCTACTGTGCAGCGGTTCGCCCTGGTCAGCGGCGAGGAGCACATCGCCCACCTGCAAAAAAATAACCGGGTTCAGCCGCGCCATCTCAAAAACATGATCGTCCTCGCTGGTAATAGGCTCCCTGTGCGCAGGGACGGCATACAATTTCACCGTCGATCACTAGCTCACGTTCATTAATGATTTCTTCCCCACAGTGCCCGCATGTGACACGCGCCCCAGAGCGGCTGATGATTTCGTCCAAAGCTACCGTCAGGCGGACATTCTGCGCCTCGAATAATTCGGAGAGCGGCATAATCTGGTAGGCTTCTAGCTGAGCGTGCCAGCTGCTGAGCGCATTGGGAACATAGTCCGCGGCACGCTGGCGGGATAGAGTGCTGGGCCAGATACGAATCGCGTGCTCCGTCTGTGTATCGACAAAAGTGGCGGCAATTTTGCCAAAATCAACCAGCCGCAGCGTACGATGCCCAAGAGTGCAGCCAGTAGATACGGAAACCCCATCGACAAAACACCCATCCGTTTCGACAAACGTGAACACTCGTTTATCGCTTTGCGGCAGAGTCAGGTTGAGCAGTTGGGACGCATAGCGGCCCATTTGCACCCCTAATATCTGGCGCGGGCACAGGTGGGCATGAAGTCTTGCCAACTGTTCGAGGAGGTTTTTCAGCTCAGACTGCATATGAGCCGCTTTATCTCTACCTTTCAGGGACTGCCTAGCAAAACACTATAGCTCAGGGATATGCTCAACACAAAATATTGAGTTTCTTGACGGTTTGGCAAGGAACATGGAAGATAAAGAGTGGCAAAAAAAGAAGGGCATCCCGTTTGAAACAAAACCGCTCTTGGCTGTGGATTGGAGGCGGGCTGGCAATAGGCACGCTTATAATAGTTTGGGCAGTTCTGTTGAATGGCGATAAAGACGCTAAAACAACCAGCCTTGGCAGCGAAGTGTCGGTGCAAGAGGGGGCGGTATTGCGGGATGATGGCGCATTTGTGTTAGTACTACAGCCGTCGGATTTCTAGTACGGTAAAAGGCAACAGGATTTAGGGGTTTTCTGCGAGGCAAGCGGCTAGAATTTGACCCCGATTGTCAGCAAAGAGCGCTGTTCCTGTAAAAGCTGCAAAACCAGGAATATCCTTCCGTCCTGCCGTATAGCATGCGATCTGCCGCCATTCTTCGACCGGAACGATTGGTCCCCAATCTGCGCCCATTTCCGTCCCTTCCGCAGAGTCAACCTGTAAAACAGGCTGAACCTGACAGGGGGCAAGGTGAACGATTTCATCAATGGTTTCGATCACCCAATCCGGTTTTTGGTACAAAACCGGGTGGTAGACCATCGGGGCCAGGAAATCGGTGACCCGGCATAACTCTCCCGCACGTTGACCGACTAACTCGGCACGGCGATCATCAGGAGCAGGCACAAGATAAGCGCCGAGCTGCGCTTCGCTGCGATGAAACTTAATGCGTTCACGGGCCTGAGAGACAAAGTCGGTGATCACCTTACACTTGAAATTGGTCCACTTCTGGCGATGCTGAATCAGAATGGCTCGTGCCATGTCGGGCACGGCATCGGGATTTGTCGGTATTTCAAGCCCTGCATAATCCGAAAAACGAGCTAGCGTATGCAGATCAAAACTGCTCTGGAATGGTTCCGGTGCACCAGGCCGTAGTTCGAGTTCCCAGTGCAGAGGCCACCGGACAAAATCAAGGCACATGCCGTCCAATGCATGATCACGCATGATGCGTTCGATTTCGTCCAGGCGTGACTGATTGTAATCGTCGAATGTAGGTGTCACGCCGATGTACCATTCCATAAGAGGACGTTTCTCCCCTGTTTCAAGAATGGGCCACAGCTCTGGTCGTTTGTGAAGGAGCTGGTTGCTGCCCCCATGTTCAGAAAAACAGGAGATTCCCCCCACAAAGCGCATATCCAGCGCGTGTGCCAGGTCGATCAAATCATCGCGGTAGGTCAAGGACTCGGTTGTTATGGTGTTGACCCCGAAGGTTCGCAGCGATTTGAAAACCCGGGTTGCCTCTGCACGATCCCAGGATTCCCACACCATCGGGAAAATAAAAGCGCCGACAGTTCTTGTCATAATTTACCCTTTCAGGCCAGAGAGAGTTTCCAGCCCGCGCATATAGGCATTTTCCAGAAGGAGGAAAAATACCAGTGGAGGGATGACGGCCATCACTGCTGACGCCATCCAGAGGTGATAATTAACTTCATAGAGGGATCCCTGTCCCATTAAGGATAACCCCACGGGTAAGGTAAAATTCCCCTGTGAGGATTGCGAGACCAAGGGCCATAGAAACTGCATCCATGAAGTGGTGAAGGCCATCACGCCTAGTGTGCCAATGGCAGGACGCAGCAGAGGCAAGACAATCCTCACGAAAATCTGAAGTTCGTTTGCCCCATCCACACGCGCTGCATCCATATATTCATCTGGAATCGTGATCATAAACTGGCGCGCCAGAAAGATGCTTTGTCCTGTCAGGGCGAATGGAAGGATCAAGGCCCAGAAACTGTTGAACAGGCCCAGATCACGAGTGATCAGAATCATCGGGATCAATACCGCCGAAAACGGGAGCAGCGTTGTGCTAAGCATGGCCCACATGAGAAGGTCACGACCTCGAAAGCGAAACTTAGCAAAGCCATATCCAACGAAATTCGACAGCACGATGGTAAATCCTGCGGTGACCAAGGCTACCTTAATACTGTTCAGCATATAATCCCACATACGAATCTCACCGAAACGAGGCTCAAACATCGCCTTTCGGTAATTGTCCCAATGAAAGCTCGGGGGGATCCATTGAATAGGAATTTTGAGCACGTCTTGCACAGATTTGAGAGATGCCGACAGCATCCAGATAAACGGCAGCAGACTGAAGGCTGCATAGAGGATCAGGATAGCATATTTAGGGATGCGTTTAAGACCTCTTTTTCGCATAATCGCCTACTCTTGATAAGCGGACATGCGGATCATCAGGGACGCAATCAAAGCAAAAGAAAGCGTAATGAGTAGGTACAGGATCGCTGCTGCGCTGGCATAACCACCCAGACGGTAACGAAAGAAAGTCTCGTGAATGAACAGCGGCAGTGTTTTGGTTGCCTCTGCTGGACCGCCGCCAGTCAGCATCCAGACTGGCTCGAACATGCCAATCGCATTCACAAAGCCGATCAAAATCACGAAGATAGTGATTGGAGCCAGCAGCGGCAGGATCACATGGCGAATGAGTTGCCATTCTCTCGCGCCATCTACACGCGCTGCTTCGATCAGTTCTTTAGGAACACTTCTTAATCCTGCCAGAAAGATCACCATGTAAAGCCCAGTGGTCTTCCAAACGGTGAAGATGATGATCGAGACAGGTGCGAGATCACGAGAAGCTGTCCAACGCAGCGTGGGTAGTGATGTATGGCTCAGCCCCAGGCTGTAAAAGATCCCGGCCAGCACACCTTGGTTCGGTAAAAAGATCAACTGCCACACCAACGCCGTTGCGACCCAGTCGGTAATCACGGGCAGGAAAAAGATGAGACGAAACCACCGCGTACCGCGCAGGGTGCTGTCATTGAGAAGCCACGCCAGCGCAAAAGCGATCACGGTACACGCTATGAGCGCGCCAATGGTAATTCGTGCGGTTGCCTTCAACGAGTCAATAAACAGCGGATCGGTGAGCAGAAGCTTGTAATTCCGCATACCGACATACTCTGTCGCGCGTCCAAATTTCCATTTCCAACGGCTTTGCTGGAACGTCATAATGACGGGCGATATCCAGAAGACGACGAAATAAGCAAGGCCTGGTGAGATGAACACCAGGCCCCAGAAAAGCTCTCGACGTCTTCGACTGCGTAAGAGACGTCTTAAATCCGGCATATTACTGCAACCGGTGCAATTCGCGCTGTAGCAGGTCAGCAGTTTCTTGGGCAGACATTCCGTCGTAAATAACGCGGTCAATCGCCCGGATCAAGGCAGCACCTGCCAGGTCGTAGGAGTGTTGCAGATACTCGGTGTTGAACATCTCATAGGATTTATCAAAGATCGACATCCAGGGTTCCTTCGCAAGCGCTGCCTGATACCCTTCGGATTGGAGGAAAGCACTGCGAGGCTGGGCAAGTCCCATGTTTTCGAACCAGTAGACAGGCTGTTCGACTTCACCCTTTTTACCGAGGATGAAGGCCAGAAATTCCTGCGCCAACTGCTGCTGTTCGTCCGACTTATTTGCGTTCACTGACCAGCCCCAGTTATACACAACGTTTTGATAGGTCGCTGGGTCCTCAGGGTCAACCACTGGAACAGGGGCAACACCGAAATTCAGGTTAGGGTCTGTCAGGCGGGCCGCGCCCACGAACCAGGGACCTGCCACCACCATTGCGACGCGGTTGTTCGGGAAGTCAGCAAACCAGTTTTGAATGAAAGTCGGATCATACGCCTGATAGGTATATGTAAAGTCGTAGATCATCTGGAAAGCGTTGACAACCGCATCGGTATTGGCAGCTGGCTCGCCATCAATGAATAGATCGTCCTGTCCAAACTGACGCAGGAAGATATAAAAGTCCTGCGCGTACCACTGCGGAGAACGGTAGGCAGCAAAAAACCCAAACTGGTAGCCGATTTGGGTTAACGCATTGGTATTGGAATCGGTCTTGCGCAGCTGCTGGCTAATCTCCCCGATATGGGCCCAGCTTACGGGCTTGTCTTCAGGCAGGTATTCGATCCCGGCCTCATCGAACATGTTTTTGTTATAGAACAGCGCTAGGGTGGTTAATTCGTTGAACAGACCGTAGATCTTCCCATCACGGACGAAGGCGTTCATACTGTTGGGCGGATAGTCAGCGACTAGGTCATCCACGGATTCGTAACCAAAGATAGTTGGATCGAGCGGGGCGACCAGATCGGACTCAATGTAGCCATTCTCAAGATAGTTCCAACTACCCATGACCCAGACATCTGGTCCACCCCCGCTGGAGAGGTCGGCCAGCAGCTTCGTGTCATAGTCCACCGCCCCAGCGAAGGGGATCGAGGTGTATTCAATTTTTACACCGGGATGCGCTGCTTCAAACTCTGGGCCCCACTTCGTGGTGATAGCATCTGCAAGTGGTTGGTAATCGTGCGTCCACACTTCCAAAACGCGGTCTTCCTTGGCGCTGATCGGCATCGCAGGAAGTGTTAAAAGAATGATCATGAGCGGAATTAACAGGTATCCTTTTTTCATGATATTTCCCTCCCTTAGAAAATCGGCCAAAATATGACACGTATGGTAGTAGTACTTTTCGAGCTATTCGCTAAGTGCTGTCAAACGAGCAGAAGGAATCGGCAGGCACCCTTTAAACAGCTTTTTGAAAGAACATCTCCTTGGAATCACGCCCCATATTACAAATTATAAATCCAAGTATATTTCAATTACTAGCAGGCGTCTGCTTTTGATGCGCCAAGCGCGATCCATATTGATCGAGGTGTTTTTGCAGAAACGGGTCCAGCCCTATATACGCCGTCGAGTTCTTTGGAACCAATTAAGGCCAAATGATAAGCACTCTGTCGTCACATGTATACAAAACCAGAGAAATAAAAAGCCCGCCCTATCAGGCGGACTTTTCATATTGAACACAATATGTACTCAAACGGGAGCGACGGGCGTCACATTATCATACTCCGCCTAAGAGCTTGTCTCACACTTTGGATGTTTTTAGGGGAGATTGCCCGTGCGCGATGGCAACGACTGTCTTTATATTATATTGATCAGCAAATGACAATTATGCCACGTACCAACCATTTCACGGAGACTGTCCCGAATTATCCATAGCTTCGATTCGCGGAATATTTCTCAAGAAGTGAAATTTAATTTCGCCTATTTTGACTAAAAACCATTACTATGGGGTGACATGTTCGCCAAGTGATATCTGGGCTGCACTACAGGTCCGAGAAGCGACACCAGCACCTCATCCTACGATAGTAAACAGAAAAATCTTACCTGAGTCTTGGGCAACGAGAACACCATTAAAATAGATATTAAAATCCGTCTGCCAAAAACGCTCTGACCTTTGACGTTTAACTTCGTTACCTACCAAATCGCAATCAATCTCAGGAGCTTTTGGCTTACCATCATCTTTCCATACAGCTACGCATTCCCCTGGAGCAAGTACGGGTACTGCCCATTCAGAGCCGTCAAGCGCTCCTGCTCCATCTCCTAAGTGGAGTAGCGCTAGGGGAAAACTATAATTGCCAGCATTCATGACAAATAAGCTATCATCTTTATGGCTAGCCAATAAGAGCGTATAACTAGTTGCTGCTTCTACAAGAGGAGCGGGACTTGCAACCATAGCTGGATAAGTTGGTTGAGGAGGCGCTTGCACTGGTGAAGATATCAAGGTCGGAACAATCGCTGCAGTAGGAATACTGTTCGTGATAGGAGAAACGACCCATGTTGGCATTGAGCTTGGAGTAGGTGAAAGAGCTGAGGTGGCCTGATTTACTGTCTCATTGACTATTTCAGTCCCAACACCAGCGATGCTGTTAGGTATCGGTGTATTTTCATTGCTACCTAATTTCTTTTTCTGCTCGCTATTGTCGGGCCATAACAGGATAGCAAATAATGCGAGTAATACTGCTCCAAGTAACACACAACCTGCGATAGCAGCAAGAACTACAGAATTTAGTGGGCGTGGATGTGCGACAGTTCTGCTACTCAAAGGCTGAGAAAGCGGTACAACAGGTTGGTAAATAGTTGCACTTGCCTGAGGAATAGCTGCTGGAAGGGGGGGTAAAGGATTCTCATTCATTTCCAGTATAATACGCTCTGAAATAGATTGTCGTACCGCAGTGGTTTCTTCCCAGGACTCTTGCTGTCGGGCTTTCAGCGCCTTTTCGAAAGCATTTGCCAACTCCACTCCGTTGGCATACCGATTTTCCGGCTCTTTAGCAATTGCTTTGAGAATGACAGCCTCTAACGCCGGCCTAATATTTGGGCGAAGGGTACGAGGTGGGCAAGGATCGTCGGTCATATGCATCATAGCGATATCCATGGGGTTCTCGGCGTCAAACGGCCACTTCCCTGTGAACATCTCATAAAGAATAATACCAACTGAATAGAGATCGCTTTTGGGGCTAGCGCCAGCAGATGAGATAGCCTGTTCAGGGGCTATATAGTGGGGAGAGCCAAAGATTTCTCCACGTGTCCCGATTTCGGTCATGAGCGCTAATCCGAAATCGGCTAGATAGGCCTGTCCCTGCTTGTCAAGCATAATATTAGATGGCTTGATGTCGCGGTGAATAACACCTTTACTGTGAGCGTAATCAAGAGCAGAACAAATTTGTCGGATGATTTGTTCCGCTTCCTCAGGTCCAATATATTCATTATCTGCCCGATAACTATCTAACACGAATTCCAGATCTGTCCCTTCGATATATTGCATTGCCATGTAAAGGACACCTTGCGCTTCGCCGTATCGATACAGCCTTACGATGTGAGGATGCTCCAGCTTAGCGATTGCCTGCGCTTCTCGCTCAAATCGCTTAACATACTCAGAATCGCTTCGCAGAGGGGCATCGATCACCTTGATCGCCACATAACGCTGGAGCCGGACATCAATTCCACGATAAACGCGCGCCATGCCGCCCTGTCCCAGCAAGGTCTCGAGGCGGTATTCATCCAACTGTATTCCAAGCAGGCTGTCGTCAGTCATGACAAAAAACCTTTCCCAGTTTTACTGATCCGGTTGACCAGGATTTGAAACTATCCGGTCAATCAACGGTTGCAGCGCGCGTCGAACTTCTATCACACTCTGCTGCAGTGGCAGGAATTGACGATTCAAGATTTCGACCTGGCGCTTCAATCCTTGAATTTCGGCAGTGAGCGTATTCAGTCTGTCCTCGACCGCTTGAGGAAGTTGAAACTCCGGGTTTCCACTATCTAATCCTAAGGCCTTATCAAGAGCGTCCGCCAGAGCAGCGCCGGTGGCATATCGCTGGTTAGGATCTTTGGCCAGGGCCTTGAGAATCACTGCCTCAAGCAGTGGGCTTAGCTCTGGCCTGAAATTTCTTGGTGAGGGAGGGACTTGCTCGACATGCATTAAGGCCACGTCCATAAGATTATCTGCAATGAAGGGTAGTTGCCCGGTAAAGATTTCGTACAGGATGACTCCAACCGAATAAATATCACTTTGTGGTACTACTTTCGCTGATGAGATTGCCTGTTCGGGTGAAACATAGTGCGGTGTTCCCAGAATTTCGCCACGTGTTCCATGTGAGGTCAACAATGCCAGTCCGAAATCAGTAAGGATGGCACGCCCAAGCTTGTCTAACATAATATTGGAGGGTTTCACATCTCGGTGGATGACTCCGCGGCTATGTGCATAATCGAGCGCTTGGCATATCTCGCGAATAATACGACTAGCCTCTTGGGGAGCAAAGAATCGACTGTCATTACGATAAGACTCCAGCACGGTTCCGAGATCAGTGCCTTCAATGTATTGCATGGCAATATAGAATACATTTCGAACCTGCCCAAATCGATAAATGGCAACTGTATGGGGATGTTCTAGCTGGGCGATCGCTTGAGCTTCAAGTTCGAGACGCCTGGCATACTCGCTATCGCTTCGGAATGGCGTATCAATAACTTTGATGGCGACTCGCCGATTAAGGCGTGTATCCAAACCTCGGTAAACACGCGCCATATTACCGCGTCCCAGTAACGCCTCCAGACGATATTCGTCTAGCTGTTGGTTGAGTATGCTGTCATTCTTCATTTTCAGAACCTCTTTTGCTATGCAATGCCTCAACATTTATTTGCTTACAAGGAGCGCTCAGCAAACCCGTTCGTGCCGAGCCACGCGTTGATTGCGTTCGCGCCTTCTTGCCATTCGGAGCCGACCAAAATACCCGTATGACTGGCAGATGACACAATATCGAGCATACCACGGCCCTCAAAGAACGTTGCTAATTCCTGGCCCTGCGCGACTGAAATATCTGTATCGAGTTCGCCATTGAGCACCAGATAAGGCACTTTCACAAAGTCGGGTCGAAGTTGGACGGTCAACAGATCTACCAGCACACTGCGAGGTTCTGCGCTGTTCACACGTTGATCATTAAGCCAGGCTAGAGTCTCTGAATAGATGTCTGGAGCAGGACTAAATTGCTCAGGAGGGATAAGTGGAGGCATACGAAGAACTTCTGGTGGAACCGATCTCATTGTATTTGGGAGTTTGGCGCTGATAAATACTGCGCCTGCAACAGGCGGCTTCTTACTCAATGCAAGTTGGATAACTGTGGCCCCAGTACCGAAGCCAATTAGAACAGGTGGCGCGGGCAGCACATGTGTGATGTGAATAACATCATTAGCATACTTGCCCAGGGTGACGTCGGTCAAATTTAGTGGGGCGCTCTTGTAGTGTCCACGTAAATTCATGGCATAACCGTTCCAGCCACCCGCTGCTAAATAAGTGAGATAATCCGAAAAAATCCAGCTACCGCTCCATGCTCCATGGACAAACAGCAGTGGATAGCGGGATTCCCCTTCTTTTCGGTGTATAAATTCAACAAACAGCCCATCAACAAGCTGTTCTTTTTTCGATACATCCATAAAAAATGCTCCTGATTCCGTGCAGCAAAACTTGACCAGTTAGGGAATGAATATCTCACAATTTCCAGCGGCAATCTCGCAGCGTCCGATTTCTTCGTTGTTCCACAAAACTCGGAATTGGCTGCTGCCTTCTCGGGGCGTCCAAAAATCCAAACTCATCCCTCTTTCGACCCAAACTTCAGCATTGTAGCTCTGACATTCAGGCGGATTTAAAAATGATGAGGCCTGTCCGATTAACACCCTTGCACAGCCTTGAGGATGAACATAGGCATAGAACTGTGCCCAGCGGACACCATCAAAATGGTTCGTGGGTGTTCCCGATGTATCGAGTCGTTCCAAAGCAAATGAGCCAAGCGGAACGCGTTCGCTGGACAAATTGAGCAAATACAAGCTGTTTTCGTCGTAATAAATAACGAAGCGTCGGCCATTTGGATAGAGAACTGTCGGCATAAGCGGTGGAGCAGGTGATGGCGGTTCCTGTGTTGGAACGACCACACTCTCTGTTGGCATCGGTGATGGCGGAAGGGCGATTGTTTCGGTAGCTGTTGCTGGCGGAGCTACAACCATTGCTTCGGTTGGCAGAGTGGTAGGAATAGTCGGCTGAACGGCGGGCGTAGATAAATCGTCTGTTGGGAAAGCAGTTGCCCCAGCAACCGTCAATATTGGGTTTGCTGTGGGTAGAACCTCTCCAGCTACTTGTTCAGTTTCAACGGCGGCAGCGGATGGGGAACGGGAATTATCATCACGTAGGACCATAAAGAGAGCAAAACTGGTAACGAGCGCGAATAGGGCGAACCCTGCAAAGATCGGAATGATCAGGGATTTTCGCTGCTTAGCAATCTGCGGGACACCGGGAGCAGGAACATATGCCGCTTCGGATGGTGGAATATTGTTTTCCGGACGCATCTGTGTTGAGGCGATCAAAGGCGCTGGATAAGCCATCGGTGTCTGGGATAGGCTTGCATGTCGAGCAACACGGCTGTTCACAGATGTTTGAGACATGCGAATCCCGGCGGGAAGTGGTGGAAGCTCCACTTCATCACTGAATTTCTGGCTGTAGAAACTCTCTTCCAAAGCATCAATCAACCTGCTGCCCGTCAGATAACGATCCGCAGGTGACTTGCTCAGTGCTTTTAGAAGTACCTTTTCCGTCTCAGCAGTGAGATCGGGATTAATCTCTCGCGGTGGCGGGGGAGGAAGGGTTAGATGCTGTAAGGCTAGGCTGGCGGGAGAGGGATCATCAAATGGAACCGTTCCGGTCAGCATTTCATAGAGGACAACGCCTAGCGCGTAAAGATCCGACTGGGGAACTGCATCAGCAGAGCGACGCGCCTGTTCAGGAGCAATATAATGCGGCGTCCCAAATATCTCCCCCAAGGAACCTTGATGGGTATCCATTGCCAGTCCGAAATCGGCAAGGACGACTCGCCCATCACTGGCGATCATCACATTAGATGGTTTCACATCCCGGTGAATGACACCCCGTTCGTGAGCGTAATCGAGCGCTCTGGCAATGGCACGCCCTATGCGCAGGACATCGGCATGAGGCATCAGTTCGCCTTCCGCCAAATATTGTGACAACAATTGCGCTAAATCCAGCCCATCAATATATTCCATGACAAAGTAGTACAGGCCATCTTCTTCATCGGCATAATAAACCTGCAAAATATTCTCATGCCGCCAGGTTGCTGCGGTTCTTGCTTCGCGAATAAATCGTTCAGCAAAAGACACGTTTCCTCGATAACGCGCATCAATCACCTTGATGGCAACTGGGCGTTGGAGCTTCACATCGTGGCCGAAATAAACTTGAGCCATGCCGCCGCGCCCAAGGAGACGCTCAATCCGAAAATTTGCTAGTTGGCGTCCGTTCAACGGATTTTCAATCATTCAAACTCCTCCGGCTTAGCCAATCGCGTTTCCCGGCTGGCAAGCGTAATACGCTGTAAAGCCTGAACGTATCGGTTCAAGCCACCTGCATAAGCTTCAAGATAATCTTGCGTGATGCGAGTAGCCACATCTTTTCGGCCAATTGCTTCAAATAATCCAACATGGGGCCGAAAGTCACGCAGCGAAATCCGCATGACGCCTTTGGCATCACTGATAATGCCCCAAGCCAATGTCTTCTTCTCGTTATCATCCTTGGCTGTGATGAAACGAGTGAGTGTGCTGGTTGGAGCTACCGCACCAATATTTGAAAACACTTCCTGGCCTTTGATAATGTCGTTCAGGAAATCGAACTTCCCAGGCACTTGATCCAGCAAACGCTGTAACGCCGTAGGCATATGCGCTAACAATTTAATCGTTCCGACGCTCACGCTCTCGCCAGCAATCGCGATATCTTTTGCTCTACTTAAAACCGTTCCAAACCCTGCCAATATTGCAAGATAGGTGCGCTGAAGATCATCAAATTGTGCATATGTGGACGCGCGATTACCAGTTGTACTTTTGTACTCATTCAACGCTTCAAGTGTGCGTTCGTGTAAGCCTAACAGGTCCAACTCATCAAGTGGAACTTCGAACGTCATCGGATAGAGGCGTTCGCATGGGGAACGCTGGCTGGCGTCCATTGGAATCAGAATTGCTGGGCTCTGCCTGGAATCCCGAAGTGCATCCAAAGCAGCGGAAGCAGCTTTATGGCTTGTTTTTTGGTTATCCAGAGTTTGTAATTCCTCGATCAGTTCTGGGCTAGCTCGATATGTTACTGCGTGAATAGCCCGGTAAAGCACCAGTAAGTCATTCACGGTAAGCTGAATCAGGTCGTTGCGACTGCGGAAAAGTTTACGCAGCGACAGAAGCGCCTTCAGATTTACCACGTCGATCTCGGCACTTGCTTCACGGATCGCGTGTTGTGCCTGCGCCACAAGGGTTTGTTCTGATGCCGATAATTGAAATTGAGGTGAATAGGGGTGCTTCCTCGCGGGCGTTGCTGGTGTGAGCGTGTTTAGATAAACCGCCCAAGCAAGGGCTTCATTGGTCAGAATTTCAGCAAATGCAGATCCCCAGGCTCCGTCAAAAAAGATGTGTGATTGGTCGAAAACAAACGTCTGGCCCGTATCAAAAATGGAGAGTGCGTGATCTCCAATCCCTCGTTCAGCCTGGCGCAGTTCAGCTAGGGGCTGGTTCGGAGCGCGCTTATCAAAATTGAACAGGATAGGTGTAACACGCAGCGAGTCGAGCTCCTGTACCAATGAAGCACTTAACTTGTCGCGTAGATGGGCAAAAGCGGTGCGTCGCAACGTTGCTAGTGACGTCAGTTGCGCTGGTGGAAGATCAGTTGGCATACCTACCAGGGCCGCAACTTGACTGCGCACGTCGTTTACACCGATTGGATTAAGGGTTCCTGATGCGCAGATAGGAATGAAATGATACTGCCCTCTATATATTATGCCGATATGCGTTTGGGCTAGAGGGATTGCCGTACGGTTTTCGCCGTATTGGCCGGGATCCAAATAAGCAAGAATGGTCATTTGTTGTTGATAAGCTGGCAAATCAGTCGTTTCCAGTATTGTGATTTTCTCTTGCCAGTTGTCTATCAACTCGGACGGAAGACCACGAGTTGTCTCCTGAAAGAAACGGTCAAACCGGTTCCTGCGATAGAGGGGGTAACTTTCATCTGCTGACGCATCATGCCCACGAGAGTAGGGCCGCTTTTTCTCCCAATCCCGGTATATCTGTGCAGAGTTGATCCTTTCCTCATCAGTCTGCGCCAAATTAGTAAGAACTTGAGGATAGACTCGCTCGCGCCACTCATTTTCGAGCAGTTGCGGGTACTGGTGTAGCGCATGAATTCCAGCCATAGCCCAGGCAGTCATGCGATCCACGCTGCTCAAGCTGATGCGGTGCTGGTTGAGGACCGTATCATAACCATGTGTTTCGTTCGCATGTCGAGCCGTATCTTCACGCAGTGCATAATCAACATAGAATTGCCATGTGCCCTCTGGAAATGCCGTGTTGATATCCTTTCCTGCCAGTTTTAACAGGTTCTGGTATCCCCAAATCACGGCGGCAGGTCCAGCAAACACCGATGTGTAAATAGCTTTGTCCAGTACCTGTTCCACACCACGAAACAGTAGGGCAATATCACGACGCATCTTGTCAGGCGGTGGCCTACGACCAGAAAGACGCGCTAAACCGCTTAGAATCACTCCTGGCACATTTCCCGCTGGAACAAGGTTACTGACTAGTCCCACGACGGCATCTATCTCTGGGAGTGATAGGCGTGACAATTCCTGTAACCCCGCCGACTGAGCTACAGTTCTGAGATTCTCAGCCGTTTTTATAGATACTTCGGCGTGTGGATTATTTGTGCTCATAAACGGATGCGTTTTCTATGGGTAAATTGATGAGGTAAGTATAAAGGGGAAGCGCGAAACGCGCAGAACAAACAACTCTTAGAGACTATCTCATGACAAAATGGCGATCGATGACGATAGGCCCTGTGTTATCGGAACCTACGGACACCTGGGTGCTTGATTCTACCCAGGACGGACTGATTAGTCTTTGTGGTTCGAGCCGTTGCGATGCAGCAGGGCGGGAGCATTTTCGATCACGGCATCGATCAGGCCGTACTCGACAGCTTGTTCCGCCGTGAGGAACCTGTCGCGTTCGATATCCTGGCGAATCTTCTTAACTGCCTGTCCCGTATGGAAGGCGAGAATATCTTCCACCTGGCGGCGCAGGCGGAGGACTTCGTTGGCCTGAATCTCGACATCGGTGGCCTGGCCCTGCGCACCACCCAGCGGCTGATGCATATGGATCGTAGCGTTTTGCAGGGCATAGCGGCGGCCCGGTGTACCCGCTGCCAATATAATCGTGCCAAAACTTGCCGTCAGGCCAATGGCAACCGTGCGCAGGGGCGCTTTGATATGGCGCATTGTGTCATAGATCGCCATGCCCGCATATACCTGACCACCAGGCGAGTTGATGAACATCTGAATTTCGCGCTCTGGATCGATGTTATCCAGAAACAAAAGCTGTGCCACGATGAGATTCGCGGTCTGATCGTCAATTTCCCTGCCGAGAAAAACAATACGCTCCTTCAGCAGCAGGGAGTAAATATCATAGGCTCGTTCGTCGCGCCCTGTGCTCTCCACAACAAAGGGGATCATGGATGCTGCTCCTTTCTCATGAACGTGGGCTGAAGGTGTGTACTGGCGAGTGGTAGCTACGAATGGTCTGGAGAGGCGGCTCTGCTAACCACTGCGACAGCAGGAAATGTGTTCCCATTGCCCACAAACTGGCCTGCGCACCGTCCAGATGATGATCGAGATACTCCTGGGCACGCTTCATAGTAGCGTTTAGCTCTTCCGGCAGCGCCAGGATATCGGAACCGCCATCCGCAATCAAACGTTCAAGTTCTTCGCGGCGCTGCTCCAGTGCGCCAATTTGCCCATCAACCTTGTCTAACAGAGCGTGCAGGATGATCTGCCAGACCTGTGCATCGCTCTTTTCGTCCAGTACGGTTTTGATCTGAGTGAGTGAGAGTCCCAACGACCGCAAGCGTTGAATACGCAGCAGGCGAAGCACATGGTCGGCAGTATAAACACGATAGCCGTTTTCTGACCGCCCGGGAATTATCAGGCTGAGCTTTTCATAATAGCGCAGGGCTTTCGGCGTGAGTCCCAACAATTCAGCGATTTCACTGATCAACAATTGCGATGACATACGGCAAACCTTTCTGTTTTCGCCTTCATGTTGAGAGTATAGAGGTTGACCTAAGGGCAATGTCAAGAAACTCGCCTCTCTACCATGTTTGCTGGGGACTGAATTGGCGCGATACACCATCGCGATGATTGGCTGAAACCGTACGGAGTATATCTGGGACTACGTTCCGTTTTGCGTGGCTTTGATGTAATCAACCGCAATGGACGCGGTCCGGTGCCCGCTCAGAATTGACAGACGAGAAGCAGTATATGACGAATGTTCTGACCCTTTATAGGGTGGTGTCGATCATTCTCTATGCGGGGTGTGTCATTCTGAATCCGACGATCTGATTGACCCTGAAGGCTGACTATCTCATCGGCAGGAAGCCCATATGCTCCAGTGTTTTGGCAGATGCGCCGACAAAATACTGGTAATCACTAAAATCATAGACTCCGGCTTCCCCGCCTCCGGGGAAATTACCGATGACTTCGGCATAGACGAAATCGCAGCGCCCGCGATCCATCCGGCAGATGACATAGATCGTCTCGCCTGCTTCCGTTTCGCCCATCGCTTTGCGGTAGAACATTGCTTTCTTTTTGGTCATGGCTGATCCCTCCAATGCCATGATCGTACCGCAAACGCGTGTTCTATGCTTTACTCAGTGCGGGGGAGAGGCAATTGCAGGCAGAAGGTACTCCCTTCGGAGCTGCTTTTTTCCAGCAGGACCTGCCCATTCATCAATTTAGCCATAGCGGATGTCATGGCCAGCCCCAGGCCAAAGCCGGATGATGGCATCTGGAGCCGCCGTTCACCCCGGTGAAACGGTAGAAAGATATCCGGCTGTTCAGCCAGCGGGATACCCGGGCCAGTATCTCGCACAGTGATAATCCATTTTCCATCAGGGGACCAGCTCGAATCCATCCATACACTGCCTGTATCTGTAAATCCTGTCGCGTTCCACAACAAAGCAAGCACCATCCGGATGATTGATGGTGCATCTCCAACAAGTTTGTCAGGCAAGCTGTCCGAAATCATCCAGTGCAGCGTCAACCCTTTGGCTTTGGCTAGCGGAGCAACCTGCTGATACGCATTTGCAAGCAGCTTGCGCGGTTCAAAGCTCTCGGAAATTAGTGAATACTGCCCTGTTTCGATCTTCACGTAAATCATGATATCGTCGAGCAGCGCAGTCATGCGGCGATGATTGCGCTGCATACGCTGAACAGCTCGCTCTTGATCAGGGGTGAGCGTTCCATAACTCCCCTGCATCAACATATCGTTGGTGAGCAAGAGTGTTGCCATTATCCCGCGTATATCATGGGCCATCTGCCGCATGAGTTGAGTGAGCGACAAAAGGTTTAGCGGCTGATAAGGCAAGGGCAACTGTGTCTGTTTCTGCAAGTCCGTCGGATTTTCTGGTGAAGTCATTAATAGTCCTCTTTAGCACATCTAATGACAACGGCTTTTGTAAAAACAGATCAGCGCCCCACTGTTTAACAGCCCACTGGCCTGCATCAACATGGCCGCTCGAAATGATGACCTTGGTCTTTTGCAGGCGAGGCAACCGGCGGATCAGTCCTAGAACGACCATCCCTGAGTCCCCCGGAAGCTGCATATCCAGCACGACTACATCAGGAAGGATTCGCTTCCGAATAAAAGCGTTAATCGCCTCAGTGCCCGAATAGAAACTATCTACCGTATGCCCGGCAGCCTTAAGCGCATCACTTAAGGTGTCGCACAGATCGATTTCGTCTTCAATCACAACCAACTTCGCCATCTTCCCCCTACCCCTTCCTCTCAGCCCTCTTCTACCAGCATGACCAGTTCACGTACAAATGTGGTCGCATCCAGCGGCTTGGCAAAATAGGCGTCGAATCCCGCTTCAATCGCCTCATTTGCTACCTCTGCCGCATGATAGGCCGTGATGGCAATGCACGGCACATTTTGCAAAGTCACGTTTTTTTGGATCTCTGCCAGCAAACTCCAACCATCCATCCCCGGTAGAGATAAATCGATAATGATGAGCGTGGGTATGCTCTCCTTTAGGATGCGCAGCGCCTCCTCAGCCGTCGGTGTTGCCACATTCTTGATGCCATGATAACCCAGAATTCCCTGAACAAGCTCCCGGCTGTCAGCCTCGTCTTCAACAACGACAACGTTCCAATCACTTAACTTCATCGTTCAGCCTCTTCTTGCTGCTTGTTTTGTGAGTCCTGGTCGCCGCTTTGGAGCGCAGCGCGAATATCAGCTAACAGGGTGGCAAGATTGATCGGTTTGGTTAAATAACCGTCAAAGCCAACTTCAAGTGCGCGCTCTCGGTCTCCAGCCATTGCATGAGCCGACAGCGCCACGATAGGAATATCCCCAGTTATAGGGTTGCTTTTGACATGTTTCCGCATCGCCCATCCATCCATCTTTGGCATGGAAAGATCGAGAATAATCAGGTCGGGCAAAAAATCCTTAAGAACCTCCAACCCCTCTTCGCCATCAGACGCGGTCCGCACGGTTGCGCCAAAAAAAGCTAGCGATTCAGCGAGAACTTCGAGGTTATCGGGCTCATCATCTACTAGCAAAATTGCCCAGGTGTGCGGATCGGTTAAATCAAGCATGTGATGCCTCCACTGGTTCAGGAGTAGAGATTTTTTCTAGCTGAAGAGGGAGGGATACTGTAAAGGTGCTGCCTAAACCCAGTTCACTCTCGACACCGATCTGGCCGCCCATGATATGTACAAGGTTGCGCGTAATGGCCAGCCCAAGCCCCGTGCCCTTATATGCACGGGTGGGCGCTCCATCCAACTGCCGGAATTCTTCAAAGATTAAGCTGCGAGCATGGGGTGGAATTCCAATGCCTGTATCGCTGACCGATATCAGCCACGTCTGATTGTCAGCATTGATCCAACTCTTGAGTACAACCTTGCCCGCTGGCGTAAACTTGAAGGCGTTTGACAACAGGTTAACGACAACCTGCTCAACTCGCTTCTCATCGCTGATCAGAATGTCAGGCACATCGGACGCAATGTCAAGATCAAATGCCAGCCCTTTATCAGAAGCGAGTACTTCCATCTGGCCTCGCAGACGGTAGAGCAGCGAACGCGGCTCAAAGGGCTTGAGAATTACCTCCACGCGCCGTGCTTCGATACGGGTGAGATCCAGAACGTCATTGATCAGGTTCAGCAGGCGAACTCCATTTTCGCGCAGGCGCTCGACCTTGTGCTCTTGCTTCTCATTTAACGCGCCACTCATGCCCATCAACAGCATGTCGCTGTAGCCGATAATCGCGTTGAGTGGAGTGCGCAGTTCGTGTGACATGTTCCCTAAAAATTCGCTTTTTAACCGTGTCGCTTCTCTTGCACGAGCCGTAGCCACGACCAGTTTGTCCGTCTGCTCACGCAGCCGCGCTTCGCGAATCGACACATCATCAATCATCTTATTGAACATCAGGGCCAGTTGTCCGACTTCATCCTTATGGACGACCCTTGCGCGCTGGTCATAGATGCCATCTGCGATCCGTTCCGCCAGGCCGGCAAGTTCAACAATAGGCTGCGACAGAGACTTGCTCGTGAAGAAAGCAATGGTGAGCGCAACAACAACGGCCAGGATGGCAATACCTATGTTGATATCTCTTTGCAGGGTTTCCGCGTCGTCAAGCTGGTCCTGTGCCTTTCGCTGCTCCTGTACTTCTTTATCAATAAATTCCGTAATGGCTGCCGATACCGGGCCGCCGACAAATTCCAGCGAGGTGAATCCGTCAATCAGCTCGGCATCAAGGTTGAGCAGGGAGCGAAATGCTTTGTGGCTCTCATCAATCAGCCCAATTAATTCTTCTTTTTGTGCTGCGGACAAGTCAGCGGCTTCTACATCAGCCTGCAGATTGGCCAGAGCAGCGGGGAAGGTGAGCATTCCTTTGGGATCAAATTTGGTAATGTAGTCCGAAGCAAGCGTGATGGCCTCGCCAGCATCGACTGTATCGTTGATCTCGGTCAATGGATTGATAACTGCGCTGCCCAGGCCCAGTGTGGTATTACCATGTTCAAGCATGCCGCTCTGCAAGTGATCCAGGAATGCACGATAGTCCTCTAGCAGTTGGCGTACATGACCGATATCAGCCTTTTCTTCGCTGTTTCTCGTGCTGCCCGCAATCTCGGCGCTGTTTCGATTTTCAGCTAGTTGGTCCAGGATACTCAGAGCGTTGTCAAAAAAGGGAAGGTGATTTGCGTAGAGATCCATCACCCCCTGGTATCCATAGGCCAGATAGGCGGTAATTAT
This sequence comes from uncultured Chloroflexia bacterium, assembly GCA_963753545.1. Lineage (GTDB taxonomy): Bacteria > Chloroflexota > Anaerolineae > Aggregatilineales > Aggregatilineaceae > CAVWCQ01. The sequence continues at coordinate 5,457 of CAVWCQ010000002.1, read as the reverse complement.
CTGTGCCTCGAGGTTGCGCGCTTGAACGAACTGGAAGTTGAAATCCTTGCCCATCATCATTTCCTGCGTCGAACTCTCCAAGCTTTGATTCGCAGGAGTGATGAATCGGACCTGAATAAATGCATTGCTGATCGTAATCAGAATGATCAGAACAATCAGACTGGAGAATACGAGGAGAAACTTTCCCCTGATCGTCAGATTATCATATTGTCCGTGGAACTTTTTTAGCATAATTCCTAACGCCACCTTATTCCAATACAGTTGGAGCCGCGTTGAAAAATAGACCGAACACGGATACGTTCTACATGGCAGATAGATATAAGTCCATTAGAAGTCGTTGGTAGGTTAGGAGCTGAGGTGCTCTATGAGGAAACTATGGCCCCTGAATCCCCCGGCATCAAAGACATTCACTGTGTTACTGCGTCTTAATTATTTCATGCAGTTTAATTATTCGCGTCTTTTTTATTGTAACATTTGTCAATGAATTGTCAATTTAAGCAAAGTTAAAATAAAATAGATAGGTCAAATATAAGGACATATTCCAACAATTCGTTGCATGAGTGGATTTATTCAATATGACTCAACCGCCAGATAAGCGTATCCTGGGCTACTATGATCGACCAAAAATCGGCGGAAACAAAAGGTTGTGCGCGGTTAGGAAATCATAGTGAGCATACCGGGAAAAAGGGGGGTCGCAGATGCCCTCGATGGTGAAGTGATCAACTAATTTTTTCGGAAAGTTTGTTAGGGAAGCGATTTATACTCAAAGGTGCAGGCTCCAGGTCCGTCAGATACGTGTTTAAACGCTGGCACGATCCGCGCCGCCGGGCTATGATTGCCACCCGTTCATCGACTGCGGCGAAGGATCATCACGCTTGGCAAAACCACCGAAATCCACGCTCTGGGTAATCATCCGCGCGGCGCTCGTGTTAACTGCTGTTCTGTTCGCGTCTGGTCTCCCTGCGCTGGCTCAACCGCTGGCTGTGCGGCAGCCCCCACCGCCACCCTGCCGCTTGGCCCCCGGGGAAACCTATCATGACCACAACCTGACCTGCCTGGAAGTAGTCTACGAAGACGGTCAGCCGCCCGAAGCTGTGCCCTCGCTGATGGGACTTGCCTTCGCGCCTGACAATACGCTTTACATGGCGCGTACAGCAGCCGGGGAAATCTGGGCGATGCGAGACGCGGATGGCGATCAATATATGGACGAGCCTCGGCTGGTTGCGGCAGATCTCGATCTGCCTGTTGCGCTGGCAGTCTATGAAAAATCGCTGTTTGTCCTGACGGCGCAGCAGGTGATCCGGCTCGATGATGCGGACGGAGACGGCCTGTGTGAAACGCAGACGCGGCTGGTGGACCATTTGTCCGATGAGCAGGGATGGTGGCCGGGCAGCATTGGCGTCGGATCGGACCAGCGGCTCTATGTGACCACCGGGGCAAGCTGTGATGACTGTGAGCCGAGCGATCCCCGGCGCGGGGCACTGCTCAGTTTTGCCCTCGACGGTACTGACGAACGGATTGAAGCATCTGGCCTGCATCATCCCACCGATTTTGCCTGGCAGCCGGAATCGGGCGACCTGTGGATCGCGGATAGCCAACTACCCCTCGATCTATCAGGTGCGAAACTATCAGTGGATGAATTGAATCGATTTGAGTCGGGAGCTGATTATAGTTTCCAGCCGCCCACCCTGACTTTTGATGCCGGCAGCACTCCATCCGGGCTAGCATTTTATAACAGTGACGCTTATCCCGTTTACAAGGGAACGCTGTTAGTGACTCTGCATGGATCGTGGGGGCTACCTGCCCCCAGCGGCTATGCAGTGGTGGTTATCAGTTTTGGGTCTGGCACCCCTGTCGTCAGTGATATCATTGCGCCGATCAGCGAGAATCCTGCAAATCGTCTGCCTGTTGAAGAGTATTCAATCTTGGGGCTGGGAATCTTCCCCGAACACCCGGCAGATATTGCCGTCAGTGCCGAGGGCTGGATCTATGTCTCGCTGGAGGAAGGGCGTATTCTGCGCTTCCGACCCAGCCCGCAGACGCCTTAGCCATGTCTTAAGTGATATAAGTACCTGGACGATACCTTTGTAAATGACGGCTGATCCATTCAATCGTATGTGACAGCCCATCTTCCAGGCTAACAGCGGGTTCCCAGCCCAGCAGTTGGCGGGCGCGGGTACTATCGGCTCGCAGCCGTTCCACCTCGCTCTTATCGGGGCGAACTCGCTGGGTATCGCATTCTATACGAACTGGGCGACCTATCAATTCAATGATCTTCTCGGCCAATTCACCAATGGTTATTTCTCGGCCCGATCCCAAATTAAACGCTTGGCCCAGGACCGAATCGGGCGCTTCAGCCGCTTTGATAAAGCCGTTAACCGTATTGGCGACGTAGTTCAGATCGCGAGTAGGGGTCAACTTGCCAAGCCGAACGACCTCTCCCGTTAAACATTGGGTAATGATGGTCGGAATCACGGCACGAGCAGATTGGCGCGGACCAAACGTATTAAAGGGCCGGACGGTTACAACAGGCAAATTGGACGACAAGTGAAAAGATTTAATGATCTTGTCGGCCCCAATTTTAGAAGCGGCATAAGGCGACTGCCCCTGGAGAGGATGCTCCTCGTTGATGGGAATCTGACGGGCTGTGCCATAAACTTCGCTGGTGGATGTATGGATCAACCGCTCAATGCCTGGCGCATTTTGGGCAACGTTGAGCGTTCCCTCGATGTTGGTGCGCACATAGGAAAGTGGAGCACGATACGAATAGGGAATAGCAATCAGGGCGGCGAGATGAAAAACAATCTGTCTGCCTTCCATTGCCTGCCGGACGCTGTCGTGGTCGGTAATATCTCCGGCAATGACCTCGATCTGATCGCGCACGGGCGACTGGTCCAGCCATCCCCAGGTTCCAAGGGCGTTATAATGCACCAGGGCACGTACCTGCGCCCCTAATTCAACCAGACGCTCGGTCAGATGGCTTCCGATAAAACCTCCGGCCCCCGTTATGAGAACTGTTTTTGTGCTCCAATCCAAGATGGCAGCACTCCTTTCGTGATATCGTTTTGGGCCTCAATGTTTTCCATAAAACATTCTGTTTAAGGGAACGCTATGATACTCAGGGTACTGGCAATCCATCAAAAATTAGGTGGCACTGCAAGGCAGACCGTTTCTGTCGCCGCAGAACGACCCACTATTTGCTCTGGCCTTCCACTTGAAGGTAATATTCCACGGGTTTGTCTTCTATCGACAGGGTGTGTTTAATGGCTAATCTAGTGAGTATCGGACTCCCAACCTACAATCGCGCGGATTTATTGGAAGAGTCCCTGGAAAGTTTAGTTAACCAGACCTACCCGCACATCGAAATCATCGTATCGGATAACGCCAGCCCCGATCATACGCCTGAAGTTTGCCAGAAGTTGCATGAGCGATACTCCTGTATTCAGTATCATCGCAATCCAGCGCTGATTCCTCCGGCGGAGAACTTCAAAAACGTGCTGCGACTGGCACGCGGCCCTTATTTTATGTGGGCATCGGATGACGATTTATGGGAACCAGATTTCGTTGCGACTCTGGTAGACATTTTGGATCGACATCAACATATCGTCCTGGCGGCTTCTGAGACTCAACATATGATTCCAGATAGGACAAGGCTTCCCTTTCATACCGTCTCACAGCGCTACTACGATCTCACTCCGAAGCCTCAGTGGAGGCGTCTCTTGAGGACCGCAGTGAGTTATCAGGCTAACCCGTTCTACGGAATCTTCCGTCGCGAAGCGCTACTGACTTCCAGCGGCGGCACCGTTCTCGATTTCAGCGGCCCCATGAATTACGAAGTCCCGATGTATGTGCAGCTTGCCGCGCAGGGAACGATCTATGTGGACAAAAAAGTACTGTTTTATAAAACAACACCCCTCAAAGTTTATCTGCATATTTGCCGAGATATTCGTTTTACTCCTCACCTTGAACCCATGCAGAATACTCCCACTCAGTCTGAGTTTGTTCCTGCCGTAACAACTCATGGCGTGAGGAACAGCGGGTTGGTCCTCAGGAATCTCTTTGAAGTATGTCGCCGTCAATATCGTCATCAACTTGACGGTTTTAAGGCTATCTATCTGGCAGTCAGGCAGATTAAAGCGAATCCGTTCCTAAAAATGGTTTTATTGGCTACCTATGCGCTGATATTGACGGCTCGCTGGATCAAACTGGGGTTAATCTGGCCGCTGAAAAGTCTTCTGAATGCGCTGCTCAAACGCGCTCGTCGCTAGAAGACCCTCAATGCCGGAGTATCATATGTTTGATCGGGCTGAGCTTCCTTTTTATCCAGTTTATGGATCGATATTTGACCACTTGGGCGAAGTAACGTATATCCCCCGCAATCCGTTCTGGATAGGGTGGAGAGCTGAAGCGTTTAATGACCAGCCGCGCTGCTTTTAATCGTTTGAGCAATGACAATTCCTGCCAGGTCAAAGCGCTCCTCAAAAATGACATCAGAAAGGAAAGATTAGGCAAGTACGCCATAAATCGGGATCTGATTTGCAGGGTTCTCATAATTCCGCCAGTCGAATTCCCCGCTCCTCCAATCCTCGAATAAAAGTAAAACTCAGGCAGGCGGATAAACTCACCGTATAGGCTTAACTCAGCCATAAAAACATGATCGAAGCCGTAACACATTTTCAAGGGAATACGCTGGATCGTCTCGCGGCGGTATAGACCGTAAAACGAGGTATTACGTGCAATTCCCATGAGTACCTTTTCCAGACGGGCCATTTGGTCTAACCCAACAGTATCGATGTCCTCACAATAGGGATCTCCCCACACTTGTCCTTGATGGTCAAGCAGGATAGCCGATGTCGCGCACAGCACGGCTTTCGGATTGTTTTGCAGTGCCTGATAGCACGCAGACAGATAAGCCGGGTCCCATAAGTCATCGTGGGCTGCCCACATAAAAAAGTCGCCCCGGCTGAGTTCCAGCACCCGCCGCAAATTTCTGACTGCGCCGATATTCTCATTGTTTCGACAATACCGGATGCGTGAATCTCTGGCGGCATATTCTAAACAGATGCCCGGGGTGTCATCGGTAGAGGCGTTGTCCGAAATAACCAGTTCAAAATCAGCAAAATCCTGCGCCAGCAAGGAATCCAAAGCGCCGCGCAAAAAGGCGGCTCCATTGTAAACGGGCATGCCAATGCTGACGGGCGGAACTCTGCTATTGTCCACGACGCAGCCACGCTCCCGGCCAATGAGTGATGTTGTGGCTCAGTCCGCTTTCGTTAAATACCCATTCAGGCTGCTCGATCACAAATTCGGGGTGGTGTTGGACAAATTCCACTGCAGCGGCAGATGGATTATCGTCGTCCCAGTTAGGGTTCCCGCGCGGCACATCAGTTAGATACTGCATGATACCATCAGTCGCCACAATGTAAGATCCTGGCGTGACGAGATCATAAAAGGCTT
>CAVWCQ010000001.1:0-291694 GCA_963753545.1 uncultured Chloroflexia bacterium | reverse complement strand
GTTCGGATAAGTCTGGTTCAGGCAGCTTTCGATTGTCTCGCCAATCGTGGATTGGGCGTTGTAAGCCGGAATGATGATGCTGACCAGGGGGTTGTCCACGCTGGCTACCTTTGCCAAGTCAGCCTGGTTTTAATCGAGGGACGGTCAAAAGCTTGCGGTTGGACGATGCCCAGGCGTGCCAGTAAGTGCCGCAGGTGAGTCCAATCGATCACGCGCCGGGGCAGGGTTCGCCAGCGTTCCGAGCGGCGCAGTTTTCGACGGGCGGCAAGCCAACGCTGCCAGTTCTCGCCAGCCTGCGGTCCCCATAGATGCTCCTCGATTTCAGTAGGCAGTTGGGCGTTCTGCCCACCTTCCCAGCAGTTTCGCATGAGTTCTGGATCAACAGGCCTCAGCTCCTCATATGCCCCGCGCCGGAGGAAAACGACATTATCCTCAACATCTTCCAACGGGTTCGACGTTCCACTGAGATTATTCCCGTGTAGGATAAAGCGCCCAGCAGTGCAGGTTCCAGGGCAAAAGCACGCTGCGCTGACGACCTCCCGCGAACCCCATTCAAAATCACCCGAAATCCGAAAATGGGCGTCGAATGGCCCTGCGTGCTGGTAAAGGTCGCGAGCAAACAGGAAGAACGGCCCCAGTCGCTGCTTGCGCGTCAGCACAGTAGGATCATATTGCACCGGATGGCTGATACACTGCTCAAGCCCGATTCGTCCCCAAACCTTCTGCCTGACGAAAATGAACGGAAAATCTACGAGCATACAGCCCTCGGAAATCAGACGGTAACCTTCAATCAGGGCGTCCGCTTCGCGCACATCATCGACATTCCAGACACCCAAACAGCGCCCCTCAGCGGCTTGCAGCCCGCGATTCCACGATGCGTAAGGCGTTTCCCGGGCGGTATAAAGCGGACGGATGACAGCGCTTTGTGCCTTCTCTGCCGCGTGGACTAATTCATTAATCCAGGTTCGCTCTTGCTCGGACGCGTCATTGAGTACTGGAATCACTTCCAGAACAAGCCCTGCTGCTTTAACACGCGCCGCAACACGTAAAACATGCTGCGCGTAAGTCCGCAAGTATGCTTCCGAGCGAAATAGAGAGGTGATTAACGAGATATCAGCGGCCATAGTCCCAAACAGCAGCGAAGGGCGAGTGATACAAGTTTAACGACTTAGCTCGGTTTTGGACAGTTGTGAACCAGGACCACTGCGACATCTAGCCTGCTGTATCGCTGGCAACACGCGCTAGGTGACCGAATGAGGCTCTCCCGCGAGGTTAAAACCTGTTGGCATCGCACCAGAAGCTAAAATAGGGGAGACTGCATCTTACAGTCTCCCCTTGTCCATTAGCTCAGATTTCCAAATCGAGCACCCAGAACAATGCCCGTCCGAGATTGTTTCTCCCGCGCGATCTGCTCTGGCGTGCCCTCGGCAACCAGGTATCCTCCAGCTTCGCCGCCTTCTGGTCCCAAATCGATCACCCAATCGGCGGCAGCGATCACGTCAAGATTGTGCTCAATCACCACAACGGTATTGTTGGTGTTTACGAGTTGGTGGAGCACATCCAAAAGATGAACGGTATCAGCCGGATGCAGTCCAATCGTCGGCTCATCCAATAAATAGAGCGTATGGCCCGTTCCACCCCGGCGGCTGAGTTCCTTCGCCAGTTTGACACGCTGCGCTTCCCCGCCGGAGAGGGTCGTCGCGGGCTGGCCCAACTTCAGATAGCCCATGCCCACATCGACCATCAGTTGCAGTTTTGCCGCCGCCGAAGACGCATTCTGGAACACAGTAAGCGCTTCCTCAACGGTCAGATCGAGAATATCGGCAATGCTGTAACCGCCATAAAGCACCGCCAGCACCTCCGGTTTAAACCGCCGCCCCCGGCAGGCCGGACAGCGAACTTCGATATCAGGCATAAAATGCATGTTGATCGTGAGTTTTCCCGCCCCCTGACAGCGTTCGCAGCGTCCACCTGGGGCATTAAACGAGAAGTACCCTGCCGTTAATCCTGCTTCCTTAGCCTGAGGTTGTGCGGCGAATAGCTGCCGGATTGGGGTGAACGCGTCGGTGTAGGTCGCGGCGTTGGATCGCGGCGTCCGCCCGATAGCCGTCTGGTCAATCGAGATCACCTTGCCGATCTGTTCCCAGCCCGTGATGGCGCTGTGCTCACCCGGCAGATCGCCCGCGCTGGTGAAATGGCGGCGTGCTGCTCGATCCAGAATATCGATAATCAGCGAGGATTTTCCCGAGCCTGATACTCCTGTCACCGCCACCAGCATTCCCAGCGGCAGATTGACCGTGATATCCTTCAGATTATGGGCGCGCGCCCCGTGAATTGTCAGCCACCGTCCATCCGGCTGTCGGCGCTCGGCGGGCATAAAAGCGCTGTGATGATTGGCGAGAAACGTCCCAGTCACGGATTCAGGAATCTGGGCCACTTCGGCGGGCGTTCCTACCGCCACGACGCGCCCCCCGTTTTTCCCGGCTCCCGGCCCAATATCGATCACGTAATCCGCCGCGCGCATCACGTCCAGATCGTGCTCGACCACCAGGACCGTATTGCCGAGATCGCGCAGACGGAACAGCGCGGTGATCAACCGCTGCGTATCGCGCGGGTGCAGCCCAACGGTCGGCTCATCAAGGACATAGAGCACCCCCGTTAAGCCGGATCCCAGCAGCGACGCCAGCCGCAGCCGCAGCGCTTCCCCACCGGATAGGCTGGGGGTTGCCCGTTCCAGGGTAAGATACCCCACGCCGATATCCACCAGCCGCCGCACCCGCGCCCGCAAATCCGCGACAATCGGCTCGGTGATCATCCACGCTTCCGGCGGCAGCGAGTCATACAGGCCCGCGATCCACTCCGCCAGATCGGTCAGTGAAATCTTGGATAGCTCAATGATCGAGCGCCCATTAATCGTCACCTGGCGGCTCTCCGGGCGCAGCCGCGTTCCCTCGCAGTCCGGGCAGGTCTGTTTGATCAGATACTTCTCCATCTTTTCCCGGTAGGTTTGATCCTGCGCCCGTTCGGTATATTTCCGCATGAGGCCCGTTACAATGCCCTCGAATCGCCCATCCGACACATTCTCGGGCGGGACCACACCCGGGAAATGGCGGCTAAACTGCGGGCTGTGCACCCCATAGAGCAGGATATCCCGCTGCGCTGGTCCTAGCTGGCCAACGGGCACGCTCAGATCGAACGTGAAGCCGTAATGCTCTCCCGCGTGCTGCAAAGTAGCGCTGTAATAGGTGAGCAGTTGGTGCTCCCACCCCAGGACGCCGCCCTCCAGAATACTGCGCGCCGGGTCAATCAGCAGGTCCAGATTGGCATCGAGCACTTCTCCCAGGCCCGAACAGGTTGGGCAAGCTCCGGCTGGCTTATTGAATGAAAAGTGCGCCATACCCATTTCTGGAATCGGCGCGCCGCAGTGCGGGCAGGGATAGGTGATGCTGTCATCAAAGGCTTGTTCCGGTTCACTTTCCGGCGGCTCCTCCGACCAGGATTCCGTTTCGGACACGTTGTACGAGGGTGGGATATCCTGGTGGCAGACCGGGCAGGGGCGGTGGCCGATCCGCGCGAACAGGATCCGTAGATAGGTGAAAATATCGGTTGCCGTGCCCACCGTCGATCGTGGGCTGCGGTTCGTCACGTGTTGATCCACGCTGATCGAAGGGGTCAGGCTCTCAATGGCATCGACTTCCGGCTTGCTCACGTAATCGACCATACCCATCGATTCCATGTACTGCCGCATACATTCTTTGTACAGGGTATCGAAGGCCAGCGACGATTTGCCAGAGCCGGAAAGTCCGGTCAGGATAACCAGCTTGTTTTTAGGAATCTCGACGGTGATGTTTTTGAGGTTATTTACCCTTGCGCCTTTGATCGTGATCCAATCGTGCATGTGTGTTTTTCCCTCATAGATCAGGAACAGTGTGATCGATGGCTGCAAACCATCTATATCTATTTTACGTCCCTGGTGTGCTATTAGAGGGTTTCGGCTAAATAGAACGAATGATACAGGATCACAGCGGATCATTTGCGCGAATTATGGGAAGGCAACCCTCCATAGGAATGCCAGGGTTTACCAAAACAAAACCCCTCTATCTGCTCATGGCTAGAGCGGCCTGTTTGCCGTTCGTTACTGGTTCGGCTCCTGCGTCCCTGCGGGAGCAGGTTCGGTCGCCTCTGGAACCAGTTCTTGGGTCGCTGCGGGTGCGAGTTCTTCCGTCGCCGCCGGGGTCGGCTCCACTGCTGTAACAAGGTTATCGCGTTGATCATAATCGCCTCCTGAGCATTCGAGCGTGAGAATAACAAATAGTTTTTATGAATGAGCGTCAGGACTGCTAGGATCTCGCCATATTGTGTTCCAGAGTGGAAATATCGGGGTATAGTTTGCCACAATGCTTCTAAAGGTAGACCGTTCGGACTGCAACATGATGATTATTTCCGCCCAAACCCTGCGCCATTTGGTAACCTGCGAACGCCGCGTTTGGCTGGATCAAAATGGCGAGTCCGCGCTTCAGAATGAGATAGCGCAGTCTCCGTTTATTCTCGGCATCCAGCACGAACAGGCCGTTTTGCAGGCCACAACCAGTGCCGCCGAGGCTGTTCCGGTATCCTCCTGGGCCGACGGTGTAGAGTAACCCGCAAGCTAATGAAGCGCGGCGTAGCGGGAATCATCGGCGCGTATCTGGAACAGGAAGTTACCCTTGATCCGGCCCTGCCCCCGGTGCTTGTCCGCGGTAAGGTGGATCGCCTGCTGCGTCTGCCCCATTATTCGCGGCCTACGTATGCGCCCATCGAGATCAAACAGCATGCCCAGCCATCAGCGGCGGACGAGGTGCAACTCGATTTTTATGTGTGGCTCCTGGGGCTGAGCCAGGGCGTGATTCCACCCGCCGAATTCTGGCTCAGTCGTGACGAATACAGCCGTCCTGCCAGCCGCCTGGAACATGAATACGATGAAAGCCGCTTGCTGGCTCTCCTGGATCGAGCCGTCCATCTGCTTTCCCTTCAAGAGGCTCCGCCCGTTCGCCTGGAGAGTCACTGTAAGGTCTGCCCCTGGTATTCCGCCTGCTCAGCCCTCGCCCAGCAGGAAGGACACCTCGGCCTGCTTTACAATGTGTCTCATAAAACGCGGGATGGCCTGCGCCATGCCGGGATAACCACGCTGGTTCAGGTCGCGGCCTGTTCCCTGGAAAAACTGCGGCAGGTGAAGGGGATCGGCCCGGTAACCGCTCCGGCGATCCGCGCCAATGCCGAGGCGTGGGTGAATAAGCGCCCGGTCCACTTTGCGCCACTTCCGGCAATCTGCCAGCAAAGCGGCTGGATGTTTGACCTGGAGACCTTGGATACAGGAATCCCCTGGTCCCTGGGTTGGTGCGATCCGGCGGGGAATACCCAGGTCGCTCTAGCTGCGCCCGTCCAGGCCCCAAAAGTACAGACGCTATCAGACGGTCTGACGGTGACTCTGGCCCCTGGCAGCGACGGCATCTGGCAGGTATTCGCGGAGTCGGTGCGCGGCAGCAGCGGCCCCGTCTATCACTGGACCGGATTTGACCTGAGCATCCTGCGCGCGACTGCCCCCGCTGATGTTCGCGCCGAAATCGAGCCGCGTATGCTCGATCTGCACCGGGCCATTACCCGATCGATCAGCTTTCCCCTCAGCAGCACGTCGATCAAAACGATATCAACCTATCTCGGCTATCCCTGGCCCGGCTATAACGAATGGTTCGCCGCGTTTCTCGATTATCGGGAATGGCTGAACAGCGATAACCTGGACGCCCTGACCCGTGCATGCACCTACCAGCGGGCCGACGTGCAGTCGATGGCCTGGGTTTGGAACTGGCTGTTATCGGAATGGGTTTAACGCATGACAGGTGCTTGAGGGCGGCTGGTGGATTATCAATCAACCGCCCTCGATCATCAGAAACACTCACCGGATACCCCCGCCTTCAGGCGTGGGGAGGAAGGTGAGACTTCTCCTTTCAAGGATGCTATAATGGTTCACAAGGTCAAGACACTCTGCTCCGGCAGAGGAAACGGTTGTCGCACCTTACCAACTGAAGAGAGCAGGTTGCAGCGGGTAATCGTTCGCTGCGTAAAATCTTCACCGTCAAGCTGCGGCTTGGACTTTTGCATCGACTTCGGTCGATGGGCGGTCGTCAATCCGCCAGACGTCTCGGATACCGGACTTGTCCGGTAGCGCCAGGGACAAGCCCCTTGCTTTTTTAGCTAGGGGTCATTGACTTATAGGACAGGGCTGTTACGCAATCGGAGCAGCCGGAACGTAGGTATCCTGCTTAAAATCCGGTTCCTTCAGCGGCAGCACATCGACCAGTTCGTAGGAGCGTGTGCCAAGGCCGATCTGTTCGGCGTGAGCCAGCAGCGCATATGGGTCTTTGAACGCGCCGTGAATCTGCTGCCAGGGATGTCCCTCGCGGCAGACAATTTCCATCATGCCCGGCAGATTTTCCTCGATGATCGACATCTTCGCCGTCATATCGATCACGGCCTGATCAATCGCCACTGGATCATCCGAACCGAAGATACCCGCATCGGGCAAAACAGCCATGCTGGTGAAGCCAAAGCAGTCGCAGAGTGGCGTCATGTGCGTTGCCAGGGAAATAAAGGTGGTGTTACCCGGCTTGAAGGTATCGAGCACCAGCTTGGTCGCGATATTCACCGCCTCAATGAACGACATGAACGCTTCGCGGGTGATATCAAATCCACCCTGCGCGACGGGCTGGCAGCGCATGCAGCAGTTGCACTTGTGATGGTGCAGGTGCAGGCCTTCGGGGTCATCGTGGTCATCGACAATCGCGCCGTAAGGGCATGATTCGCGGATGGCGACGCGGTGCGCTTCGTCACGAATCTTGTCTTTGTGGACGTAGGGCTTAAAGTGGGAGACATCGTGCATTCTGCCGCGTGTCGTGCCCGTCATGCAGCCCAGGCCGAGATTCTTGATCGCCGCGCCGAACCCAGTCGCCGGATGGCCCTTGACGTGAGAGAGGTCAATCAGAAATCCGGCTTCCTTAATCGCCCCGCCGATCTGAAACTCGTTCAGATTCAGATATGGGTAAGACTGGCTGTGAAACCATTTTTCATCAACGCCCGTGCTCGGATACAGCGGGCACCCCACTGTCTCCGCTGTATAGCCGCGCTGGTAGGCCGTTTCGACAGAATAGGGGACATCAGTCACAAAGGGATGTCCGCCGCCCTGCTTAACAGCTTCAACGACATGGCGCACGAATACCGGGTGAACCATCGAGTAGCCCACCCCATATCCCAGGTGCATCTTGATGGCAACGCGCTGATCCTTAACACGATCACGAATATGCAGTTTTTCCAGAATCAGGTCGAGCTTGGCGGGCAGCGTCTCGTTCCATTCAAGCTGTGTCTGGCGAGGCGATCCCCAAAAAACTTGTGCTGGCATGTTGGCTCCTTCAAACAGTGATACTAAAAGGGTTTACGAAATGCGTTCTTCGGCAGCGCGTTTAAACTGTTTTTCGCTTGCTTCCAGGTCTTTGTAGTGGTTGATCTTCCACTCGATGATTTGCAGGCAGTCGGTCAGGTCGCGCAGTTTGGCCTCAATTCGCGCGTGATGGCGTTCCAGGAGGGCGCGCCGTGCCCCCACGGTATGCTCACCCTGCCACAGCAGATCGGCGTAATATTTCATCTCGCGGATCGGCATACCCGTAGAGCGCAGCCGCTTGAGAAACTCAATCCAGCCAATGTCGCCTTCCGAATAGCGCCGGTGACCACTGGGGGCGCGGTCAATGGGGCTGATCAGGCCAATCCGCTCATAATAGCGGAGCGTGTGCGCGCTCAGCCCGGTACGGTCGGCCACTTCTTGGATAGTCAGTAATAAATCGTCCATGCGGCTCCTCCCTCTACCATCAACTCAGAGTCTACCTCTTAGAGTACACTCTAAGTCAAGAGGGATCAAAAAACTGATCGGCAATTTACGTTTTTCATGAATTGGGTATATAATGAGCGTAATCTTAGCTGATTCCATCGGGCCGGAGTCTGTTCATCGTACATCATCATCCATTGTTAAAGGTGTGGTCGCCGCTTTCGCAGTGACTACTTCCTGGTGCCCCCCCATGGCACAAGGCCAGCTCTCACAGAACGGCAGGCTTCTGATTGAGCTGGCCTTTATTTTAGCCCCGAACCAGAGGCTGCCCAACGGGTTCTCTTTAAGGTTGAGCGTCTTCTCCATCTGGTAAATCGTCGTCATCTAATATGCGGCGCAGTTCTTCTTCCCACACATCGTCCAGGGGGTTAAAGATCATCTCGGTGAACTCATCCGACAGCCGGTCAAAATAGTCGCGCACATCCGCGTCAGGATTCGACTGTTCCAGTTCTTCGACCTTGGCATCCATCACGTCAACCAACTGCCTGCTTTTATCTTCCAGGTCCGAAAGGTCAAAGCTGGTCTTGAGCATATAGTTGACGCGCCGCATCACGCCCAGCCACGCCATAAAGTCCGTCTCGATGCGCATGCCGTTGCCCACCTGCCCAAACTGCGAGAGATCGTAGGCGGGCACAAATGCATAAAACCCGATGTGTTCCTTGCCGCGTTCCCCCGCCCGTTTGCACAGAAACGAGTCAATGCTGGCCCCACCCTGATACTCGGATAGGGTTACGGCCATCCGCTTAAACTCGTCGCGCAGGGATCGCATGCTGTAGATGCAGGAGATGCTGCGTTCCTTGTGATAAGGCAGTTCGCCGTACACCCCACCCAGGCTGACAATCCGGCGCACGCCCAGAGCATCTGCCGCTTCGAGCAGTGCCAGTGTGTACCGTTCAACGTCCATGTGTGGTTCGTCACCCAAAAAGATCACCACGCCGTGATCATCATTCCCGGTGAAATAAAACTCGTTGTGGGGCGTTTCCAATGCACGTGGATAGCCGTGATTAAACTTGATGACTGGCCGAACCAGATCATGCGTGCCGGGTATCTGAAAGAAGTAAAATCCGTCGGGCTTCAGCTTACCGATGCGGCGCGCGTTTGTGTTCTGGATGAGATATTTGGGCAAACCAGACGAAACCGATCCGGCATCAGCCCACTGCCGCCACCCGGCAATCATCACCATGTCGGCAGACTTGGGTTTTTCCGTAAACTCAACTACATCCACCATACCCACGCTCCATCACTATTCCCCCCGATGCGCTTTCAACGTATCCGTTAAGTATAATCTACACGCTACGAAGCGCGAACAAACTGCCAATAAAGGTGACAAGCGCCTGTTCTTTGGCTAGAATGCTGGTTTCGGCAGGTGAGCACCCTCAAAGTGAGCGGCAATGAAAGATAAACACATCATCTGGGACTGGAACGGCACGCTGTTTGACGATGCATGGTTGTGCATCGATGTCATGAACGGGCTGTTGGCGCGGCGCGATCTCCCTGCCTTGTCCGCTGGCGTGTATGAAATGCTTTTTGATTTTCCCGTGAGCGATTATTATCGCAAGCTGGGGTTCGACTTTTCGGTGGATTCATTTGAGCGGCTCAGCGATGAGTTTATTGGAGAATATTACCGCCGCTTCCATGAATGCCATCTGCGCGAGGGAACACGCGAAGTGCTGGAACAGGGGCGCGCTCTGGGCTTCACCCAGTCAATCCTCTCCGCCATGCAGCAGGAGCCGCTGCAGGAGTTGGTCCATCATTGCGGCCTGGGGGAGTATTTTGTCGATATTGTTGGCCTGAGCGATCATCACGCGGCGGGCAAGGTCGAGGTTGCCAAAGCCTGGATCGCCCGGCAGTCTTTCCAGCCGGAACAGATCATCTTCGTTGGTGATACCACCCACGATTACGAGGTAGCGCAGGCGCTCGGGGTCGGATGCATTTTCATTCATAGTGGTCATCACAGCCGGGCGCGGCTGAGCGCAACGAACGCTGGCTGTCTGATCAATTCATTGGGTGATCTCCATGCCAGCCTGGAACGCTTTCCGCTGCATCGTAACCTCAACATTCGTACATAAAGAGCCCTCACAGGAGAACCCATGAAGCCTCCCTGGATGCTGCCCGGTTGGTCCGATGAAGCCACTACCTGGATTCGTGCGGAACTGGAAACACTGGATATTCAAGTTACTGGTGCCATCGAAGATCAGCGCGTCCAGCCCTGGTCTATCGTCCAGCGTGTGCCCGCCAGCAGCGGCACAATCTACTTCAAGGCGACTAACCCCGCCTATGGCTACGAGACCGGGCTGACTAAAGCTCTGGCAGAGTGGCGGCCTGACTGTATGCCGGACGTGTTGGCCGCTGACCTGGATCGCAAGTGGATGCTGATGCGCGATGCCGGGCCAACGCTGCGCAGCCTGATCAAACCAACCCGCGACATCAAACCCTGGCAGCGTATTCTCCCCATGTACGCCGAGCTTCAGATCGAGATGGTGGCACGCGTCCCCGATCTGCTGGCACTCGGCACGCTGGACAGGAGACTGGCAGGATTGCCGCAGCAGGTCGTGCGCATGGTCGAGGATGAGGCGAACATTCCACTGGATCGGCCCGATAATCTCACCACAGAAGAATATCAGCAGGTGCGCGCGTTAATGCCGCAGTACGGCGACCTGTGCGCGCGGCTGGCGGACTTTGGCCTGCCCGAAACCCTCCATCACGACGATTTTCACGACGCGAATATTCTCGTCCAGGATGGGCGGTTCACCTTTTCAGACTGGGGCGACAGCTGCGTAACGTTTCCCTTCTTCTCGATGCTCGTCACGCTCAACAGCATCGTCTATCACTTCGAGTTAGAGGAGAACGGCCCGGAGGTCAACGACCTGCGCGACATTTACCTGGAACCCTGGACACGTTACGCCCCGGCGAATACGCTGCGTCAGGCCTTTGCCCTGGCGATCCGGGCCGCTATGCCCAACCGCGCCCTTACATGGTACGCCGAGGTTTCGGTTCTGGATGAGCCGCTCAAAGCGGAACATATTGAAGCGGTACCGGGCTGGCTGCAAAATTTCCTCCACGCTAGTCGGCTTTCCCACGTATAACTAAGCACAAGGAAAACAAGGAGGAAGCAGATATGGGTTTCAAAGAGAAGTTGATCGAAGCAGTCCAACGATGCAAAGAGGAAGAAAATGCCTTTGTCCGCGACCTGTCGGACGCCGAGCGGCAGGCAGAGGGAACTTTTCAGGATTGGTCAGCGAAATATCTGCTCGGCCACATCACGGCCTGGAAAAACCGTCAGGTCAACCGTCTTGACCAGATTCGGCAGGGCGCACAGCCGCAGACCGTTGATGATCTGGAGCATGAAAACTCCTCGATTTATGACAGTCTGCGCGGTAAATCGTTCGATGAAGTGCTGAAGAATGCGGAACAGACCACCAATCGCCTCATCGAGGGCATAAAAGCATTCTCAGATGAGGAACTGACAGATCGCCAGCGTTATTCCTGGTTAAATGGCGCGGCCTTGTGGCGGCAGATCATTGGCAACGGTTATCTCCACCCCTCTATTCACCTGTCAGAGCACTATGTCAAACGGGGCCAGCCCGAAAAAGGGCTTGAACTCCAGGAGCACGCAGCAGAATGGCTCGCCGGATTGGACTCCGCGCCCGATTGGCGGGGGACCCTGGTCTACAATCTCGCCTGTTACTACGCGATCAACGGGCAGCGCGAAAAAGCGCTGGACACGCTCCGCCAATCACTTGAGATGAATCCCGGTCTGACGGAATTTTCAAAGCAGGATCCCGATCTGAAATCGCTGCACGACGATCCGAAATATCAGGCACTTTACGAGAAAGCGTAGGGACGCGGCGGATTAGCTTCCACGCAGCCGCGCCCAGCCCTTTGTAGGGGCGTATGGCTGTACGCCGGATTCGTGTCAACTTAAGCCAGGGAACGCTCTTTTCTAAATCGTTTTCCCCTTCCCCCCGCGAAGCTGTGGGGGAAGGGGCAGGGGATGAGGGCCTGCGCCCGCGACTCATAACGTTTATTTCCTTATCTTGATGCCTATGGGGGCTGCGCGCCCCCTGGCATTTTTAAAGTTCGGAGTTTGACTTCACAAAGTCGATGAGCTCGTCTACGTAGGTGAAAGCCAGCCCCGTAACGGTATCCGCCGCGCCATAATATATGGCAATGCGACCCGTTGGAGCATCAGTTAACGCCGCGCAGGGGAAAACCACATTCGGCACATCACCCACGCACTCATAGAGCATCTGGGGAGACATCAGATAGGGGGCAGTGCGGTACATCACCTTCCAGGGCTGATCCAGATCGAGCAGCAGCGCGCCCATGCTGTAGACAAACCCATTGCACGAGGTCAGCACGCCGTGATAGATCAGCAGCCAGCCTTCAGTAGTTTCAATCGGAGTTGGCCCCGCGCCCACCTTGGTGCTTTGCCACGTCCAGGGCTTCGGACCAATTACGAAGCGATGTTTGCCCCAGTAAATCATATCCGGGCTTTCGCTGTAAAAAACATCGCCAAACGGAGTGTGACCCGTGTCACTGGGACGGCTGAGCATCGCATACTTGCCGTTGATTTTGCGCGGGAACATCACGCCATTGCGGTTATAGGGCAGGTAGGCGTTTTCCGTCTGATAAAAAGTCTTAAAGTCATAGGTGTAGCCGACGCCGATGGTAGGCCCGTGATACCCATTACACCAGGTGATGATGTAACGATCTTCAACCCAGGCGACCCGGGGATCGTAGCGGTGCTCGAACTTGCCCAATTCGGGATCGTCAACGATAAATTGAATGGGATCGGGTTCGATGTTCCAATGGAGGCCGTCTGTGCTGCGCCCGCTGTGGATATCCATGATCCGCCGCGTATCATCGGCTCGGAAGACACCCGCGAATGCGCCTTCAAAGGGAACAACGGCGCTGTTAAAAATGCTGTTCGAGCGCGGCAGCAAATCCCGCGGGATGACGGGGTTTTGACTGTAGCGCCACACAACTGCATTCGAGCCAGCAGGACGGTCTTCCCAGGGCATGTTGGGCAGAGCGCTTCCTATAATCGTTTTTGTTTTCATCGTTTCAGTCATTTCTAAGTTCCTCACAAAAGCAATGGTTATAAAGACAGTTCCAGGCGAAAAGCTCGCCCCTGCAATCGGCTGCCCGTTGAGCAGATCGACACTGGACAGTCGCACACATAACACAGGTAGCGGTGATCAAACTCCAGCGTTCACTCGCTCACCCACCTCTCCTTTCGTCTCTCGCTCAACAACAACCGCTGTTTGACCGGGTTATTTAAGGGAACGCACCAACTCGCGAACGATTAGTTGTGTGCTCAGCGTGGTTGTCAGTGCCGGACGTTCGGGGTTTTCTGAACGATCACGCAAATGTCGGACGGCCAGGGCACCCATCAACGTTTTGTCCACATGCATCGTCGTCAGGGGAGGCGTTACTTCCTGGGCCAGATCAATATCATCGAAGCCCATAATCGAAACATCGTCAGGAACACGCATTCCCAGTTCGTTAACCGCATTCATAGCCGCCACAGCAACATTATCGTTACAGGCAAACACGGCAGTGACTTCGGGATGTCTGGTGAGCAACCGCAGCGTTGCATCATGAACCGATTCCCGCGTGAGGGTGCTGTCTTCGATATAGGTTTCGTTGATCCCGTGTTCTTTCAGGGCGCGGCTATATCCTTTGCGGCGTTCACGGATGCTGGGGTAGCTGTCTGGAGTGCTGCCCACCAGCCCGATTTTTGTGTGCCCCTGCCCGATGAGGTATTCAACGGCAGACTGTGCGCCGTTGATATTATCCGATACGATGCTGTCGAACTTCTGGTAAGGCGCATAGGCATCCACCAGCACAATAATCTGCCCCGTCTGCTCGCTGATCTGGATGATGGTGTCTTTGAGAAACGCGCCAACGACGAGAATACCGTCAAGCCGCTGATCCTGAAGCATGGGCGGCCAACTCAACGCGCCGTTTTTTTCATCGACTTCGATATTGGCATACATCAGGCTGAATTCTGCCGCTGGCATTCTCGTTCAGCCCCAGTCAGCACATAGGAATAAAAGGGGTTGATCATCAATAAGTCATCGGCCCCGCGTTTCATCACGAGTCCAACGGTGGTCAATCGTTTTATGGAAGGATAGGGGATGCGGATTTGCTGTTGATAACCAAGGGTGGAAGCTGCTTCAAGCACTTTAGCGCGAGTATCGGCGGAAACTCCTGGCTTATTGCTGAGTGCCTGGGAAGCAGTCCCCAGAGATACTTCGGCCAGTCTGGCTACATCGCGCAAAGTCGGTCGTTGGGCCACTGTAAAACTCTTTCTGAACTCACACAAAAATGTTCATTGAACAATTTCATTCTAGGAGGCGATGTTCAGATTGTCAAGCATTTTGGCAAACCCCCTTTCCAGCTTATCTATTTCCAGAGTCTGAAATCTTTGACAGCAGAACATGCGTTCGCTATACTTCCAATGCGTGAACCTATCAGGGGGAAAAATGATCCACGAGATTCAGGCCAAAACACTCCTGGCTCATGTCAAACAGCCCGATACGTGGTTTGGGCTGAAGTACAATATGAACATCTATCGGGGTTGCCAGCACCAGTGTATTTACTGTGACTCGCGCAGCGAGTGTTACCAGATCGAAAATTTCCGTGATGTGTTGGTCAAGGTAAATGCAGTCGAGCGTCTGCGCGACGAATTACCCCGTAAGCAAGTCAAGGGAACCATCGGCACTGGTTCTATGAGCGATCCCTATACCCCCGCCGAACAGAGTTATCGCCTCACTGGACAGGCTCTCGAAGTGATCGCTGAATACGGTTTCCCCGTTCACATCATCACCAAAAGCGATATGGTCCTCAGAGACCTGGAAACCCTGTGTCTTATCAACCACGTTTACGCGGTGGTATCGTTTTCGATCATCACCACAGACGACGATCTCGCGCGCAAGTTGGAGCCAGGCGCGCCCAGCCCATCGCGGAGGCTGAGGGCGATTGCCGCGCTGGCCGAGGTTGGGATTCACGCAGGAATTACCATGATGCCTGTCCTGCCCTTTATCACCGACAGTGAGGCAGCGATCCATGAGCTTGTCAGGCAGGCGCACGAACATGGCGCGGAATATATTTTACCCGGCTTTGGTATGACCCTGCGTGATCGTCAGCGTGCCTATTACTACGAGCAGTTGGATCGCCATTTTCCGGGGTTGAGCGCCTTGTACCGGCGGTGCTTTGGCGGACAGTATCACGCTCCGGCCCAGCATGCACAGCGATTGCATGACCTGTTCAGCGAACAATGCGAACGTTGGGGAATCAGGACACGGGCTAGTATCTATGGTCAACCTCGCCTGATCTAACCCATCTGCCCTAGAAGAAGACACTCCATTTGTCCCATCTAAAAACAGACCATCTCTCCGGCGTATTCGGATTTGCCTCATGCTATCCTCATCTTGTAAGTGTAGCAAAGGAGAGCAGCATCATGGCCCCTTACAAAAGCGTAGACGATCTACCGGAGAGCGTGCGTGATAATGTTCCTAAGCACGCTCAGGAAATCTATCGGAAGGCGTTTAACAGCGCCTGGGATGAATACGACGATCCGGAAGAACGGCACGGGGATAACTCTCGTGAGGAAACAGCTCATAAAGTTGCTTGGGGAGCGGTAAAACAAGTCTACGAAAAAGACGAGAAGTCTGGCAAGTGGACGAAAAAAGACCGCGACTGATTCCCCGTTCCGTCCCGGTTAGGAGCCGTGCCCACTCGGACACGGCTTTTGTATTTTTGGGAGCCGCGAGTCATCAGTCAGCGCGCGGCGAGCCGATCCAGCAGCCGGGCATGGTCGGTTAAAATGCGCCAGATGATCTGAACATCCCTGCCTTTTTCGCTTTCCAGGAATAGCTCTCCCGCTTCCGTGTCCAGCCATGCCGCAAACTGAGCCACGCTGGCCTGCCCTTCGGCTATTGCCACAATCCGATCCAGCGCATCGTCTTCCTTCCACCGGACTCGCCGTCCGTTGACCTCCAGCATGAAGAGAACCGCAACGGCGGCTGTGCGTTTATTACCATCAACAAACGGATGGTTGCGAGCGATGGAATGCAAGAGCGAGGCAGCTTTTTCTTCCAGGGTAGGATAGGCGTCCGTGCCGAATACGGTTTGCATGGGCCTTCCTGCCGCTGCTTCCAGCAGATCCATATCCCGGACTTTGTCTTTTCCCCGCAAAATCTTGTGAATGGGCTGCAAGACAGGTAGACACTCATTGATATAGACCAGTTCGTCCACCGTCAGATACCGAATTGTCATTGATTTATCCGCGTGTATGCAAAGCGAGCCAGGAGGCAATTTCTGGTACATCGTAGCGATTTTGTGCGACATCCAGCACAAACTGATAAATGGTATCGTCGTCCCAGGCGGGCTGCAAACCGTTTTCGCGCAAAAAACGGCTGGCGGCGAGGGTGGCCGTCCGCTTATTGCCATCATAAAAAAGGTGATGGGCTGCCAGTGAATGCAGCAGTGCCGCCGCTTTATCGAGCAGGGTAGGGAATACCTCTTCGCCAAAGAGGACCAGCATAGGGCGGGCTGCCGCTTTCCGCAGCAGATGCCGGTCTCTCACAGTTGGCTCGTGCCCCAGCACTTCCTGAGCAATTGCGTACAAATCGGCGGGTGTGAGATACTGAATATCCGGCATGACACTCCTTGCGTATTGCGCCCGATAATTCACGGATAGGTTGTAAGTACTACGCACAAGCGCTTTTGGATACTTTGTAAGGGCGCTCGCTTTGCGTGCGGCGAAGCCGCTAAGCCGCTGCGCCCAATTGATCCCAAAGGATCATTTCGCCCGTACTTACGGCGGGATTCGTAACCCATTTTGCATCCATTTTATCATTTTTAAAGGTCGTTTAGAAAAAATAGAGAGTAAAAATAACTATCATCTTGCCGAAGTTTATAGATGATAAGCTCTGCGCGAGGATGGGGAGCATCCAACGGTGAACCAACCTTTTCAAATTCGCGGCGTTATCGAATTATGTGCTTTTTTCTCTCCTATATCTGAAAATTCGTACTTAAAGTTCAACTTTAAAGGAGTATTTTTCGACCCCGTTGCGATCTATACTATAAAAGAGGCCTCTCCCCAGGCGTGCTGCACGCCTAGGGAGGGGCTAACGTCGAAGTAGGGGTCCGGTTAGAAAACAGTTAGTCGCCAGCCGTTTAAGGGGGGGGTAAACAGATCGTCACGAGAAAAACAGGTCAAATAGTGATCAACTAATTTTTTCACTTGGTTTGAATACGAGAAAAACACCCTAAAAATAGACAGCCAACACATTACTTAAGTGATCGATGAAACGCCTTAAAATGATCAACAACAGGGCATTTAGCTGCACTATCGGCGCAAATAGCGCAAAAAGCCTCTGTTTTTGATCATCTTTCTAACGCGCCTTCCACACAATAAACTATAATCTCATCACGTTAATCTACTTTTTCAACGGGAGTTGAGTGATGAGGCGCGAAGTTGCAACACTGGGCGGCGGCTGTTTCTGGTGCCTGGAAGCGATCTATGATCAACTGCGAGGGGTTGAAGATGTGGTCTCTGGTTATGCCGGGGGCCGAGTTTCCAATCCGTCCTATCAGGCTGTCTGCACCGGCACAACAGGCCATGCCGAAGTGGTGCAGGTGGTCTATAACACCGATGTGATTTCCTACGAAGAAATCCTCAAAGTCTTTTTCAGCATCCACGACCCGACGACCCTCAACCGCCAGGGGGCAGATGCGGGGACGCAGTATCGCTCCGTGATTTTCACGCACACCCCGGACCAGCAGGAAGTGGCAGAGCGGGTGATCAAGGAACTGAATGATGCGAAGCTGTGGGACGATCCAATTGTCACGCAGATTGAGCCGTTCCACACGTTTTACCCGGCAGAGGACTATCACCAGGAATATTTCGCGCGGAACCCCAACCAGGGTTACTGCCGCATGGTGATTGCGCCAAAGGTTGCCAAGTTCCGCAAATATTATCTGGAGAAGCTCAAGGCCTGACTGTCGGCTGCCCGTTATCCAGCTCCGGGACACCGGGAATCGGATCGGTCCAGGTATCTCCGGCGAGATACAAATCGACATTGTTGTTGTCAACGACTGTGGACGGCGTGAGCAAAATCTGGGGGATTTCCTCGCCCTTCAGATACTTGTTCATCTGCTGGACGACAACCGCGCCCATCCGTCGGGGATAAACGCCGAGGGTCGCCGTAATCGTACCCTCGCGAATGAGATCTAGAGTGACATCATTGCCATCGATGCCGACAATGAACATATCGGTGCCGATAGTCAATCCCAACTGTTGAGCGGCCAGGGCAGCGCCAATCGCCATTTCATCGCTGTTGCCAAAAAACACATTGATATCCGGATTTTGCTGAAGTGCCGCCGTCGCGACCTGCATGGCCCGCTCGCGCTCCCATTCAGCCGTCTGCTCACCCACCACTTCGACCTTCGGGCAGTTGTTAGCCAGCCCATAGCGGAATCCTCCCGTGCGGCGGTTGGTGTGAAAACCGGAGATGCCTGTCAGAATAAACACGTTCCCGGTCGCTTCTGCCATCTCTACGCCCTGGTCTTCTGCCAGCCGCGCGCAGACATAAGCAGCCAGATTCGCCGCGCCGCCCCACTGGTCGTAGCCGATATACTCAACCACTTCTCCCTTAGTAATGGGCGTGATCAAATTCTGCATAAAGACCGGGATGCCTGCTTCGTGCGCCGCTTGCAGTCCGGCGATCATGGCGTCGGCATTGATGGGATTGATTGAAATGGCATCAACATTCTGCTGGACAACCCGCTCGACCATCGTCACCTGCCCTTCCAGGTCGGTCTCGCGCTCTGGGGCCTGCACGATGATATCCCACCCATAAGCTTTACTTTGCTCTTTCGCTCCGTCCGTGATGGCGACATGGAAGGGGCTGACCATCGCTGGGGGGATCATGGCAATGGTGACAGATCGTTTGTCGTGGGCCGACATCAATCCGGAAGCAGGTAGCAGGATAATCACCAGCAAGAGGAAGACAACAAAAGCATACTGCTTGCGAGGCATAGGTTCGAACCTCCGGGATCGATCTGTCAGTTCCATCCTACACCCGTTTTGTTTTATGCGATTGCAGGTAATTGGGGGCTTTAGACCTCCTGGTGGAAATACCAGGAGGTCTATGGTTATGATTTGCGAGTCACAGACAACTCAGGCCGCCGGATTAGCGATAACCCTGTTCGATCAGCGGCGCAATGTCCGCAATATTCTCAGGAGTAACCGTGCCGACGCCGGTGTTGATGTGGAGACCAGGGATCTTATAGGTCTTGGTCAGCCAGATCTGCTGGATGGGGAAGTATCCTTGCAGGTAAAGCACCTGGTCGAAGCTGGCGCTGATGTAGCCTGTCTGGATACCTTCGATTGTCGCGGGCGAGAGGTCGATACCGCCAACGATAATGTCGCCGGGGGCCAGACCTTCGGCCTGGAGCACGTTGACCATATTGGCAGTAATATTGCCGTGCTGCGTGCCAATGGCCTTCAGGTTGGGATGAGCCTCAATGTAGGCGGTCAGAATCGGGACTGCCAGCGACGTATCAGAGTCCACTTCTTGAGAAACGTCAAGCTTCTCGACGGTTAGTCCGGCTTCGGTCAGGGCATCGTACATGCCCTGTGGACTCTGGCTGCGGCCTTCCTGGTGCCAGATGTCGTAAATCAGAGCTTCGTCACCAGCCTTAAGACCGGCAGCAACCATCGCCTTGCCAGTCAGATATCCACCCTGATAGAGGTCAGCACCCGCATAGCCAAAGCCCTGTGTCTGATATTTGGCTTCGATATTGGGCAGCGGGTTGTTACCGCTCGTCACCATGATGCCCTGGGCAAAAGCCTGATCAACTAGCGGCGCAAAAGCGTCTTCACCGGGGTGTCCCATGATAACGATAGCATCTGGACTGGCGGCCATTGCTTCATTGAACTGGTCGATCATCGTCTGCTGATCCCAGGCTGAATACTGCTCGTGCAGTTCGATCCCATAATCTTCTGCCGCAGCGCGCGCACCATTCGTGCGGGCCAGTGTCGAAGCATCACCTTGCGTGCCACCCATCTGCATGTAGACGACGATTGTATCATCCTGAGCAGTTACTGGCGCTCCAGCGGGGAGGATGACAGCAGCAACCAACACCAAAACCAGTAGTACAGAAAAGCGCTTCATTTTTCTTCTCCTTGGTTCATTTTTAGTTAACGAGTTAGATAAGCTATCTCTTCTTAGTTCCCTATGCTGGCTCCTCCTCTCTCCCAAACATTCCTGACCAACCACCTTACTGGGGAGCGATGGCATCATCGTGTGGTGTGAACACATCGCCCGTTGTTTTCAGAGGGCGGCTAGGTACAGTCCAACGGCGGATTCGGTCCCTAATCGACGCAATGTTTCCTTCGCCAACAAGGATATTGAGCACGACAACAGCACCCATGACCACGCCTTCTACCAACTGAACCCAGAAACCGCTGATGCCCGATGCAACTACTCCGGCCTCTAGAGAGCCAATAATATAAGAACCGAAGAAGGTTCCAACAATGATCCCTTTACCACCAGCAATTGAAGTTCCGCCGATGAATACTGCCGCCATAACGGGCAGGAGCATACCGGAACCCTGTGTTGGAAAGAACACTCTCACCTGGGCGGTAAGGATCACCCCGGCAAAGGCTGCAATAACACCCATCATGGTGAAGAGTTTGATCTTGGTCGCTTCCACATTGACGCCCATGACCCGTGCCACGTTCGGATTGTCACCGATGAACATGATCGCTTCGCCAAACTTGTGCCGGTTCAGGATGAACCAGAGGAAAATGGCGAGGGCCAGCGCCCAGAGCGCCTGGGGGGGAAGCCAATATGACCACGTCCCTGATCGGGAATGATGCCATAGATGCGGCCCACAAAGATTTTGTGCACAATGTTGTCTTCAGGACCTTTTTGGCCTTGAACATAATCATAGAATCCTTTGAGTGTGCCCTGGAGGCCTCCGGAGAGCAGAACCGTCACGCCGTTCCAGAAAAACTGCGCGGCAAGGGTAGCCATGATGGACGGTACGCCGATTTTCGCGACCATAATCCCGTTAACCAACCCCACGAACCCGCCAGCGCCCAAAGCAAGCGCAACCCCAAGCCAGGCCGCCCATGCTCTACCCAGGCTGTCATCAAACGTTTTGTAGCCCCAGGCAAAGACAAATCCTGAAAAGGCGACAGTAGCAGGGAAACTCAGATCCATCTCTCCGGCAGTGATCACAAAGGTGAGACCCAAAGCCAGGATCAGCGGCGGAGCGACCGTCTGCAAAAATGACATGTAAATGCGGTACTTCAAAAAAACATCAGGGGCCGTGATCATGAACGCGATGTACAAAAGCAGCAGCACAGCCGCAATAGGAAGACCTTCTATCTTGCCCATGAACATAAAAGTGAGCGAACCTGTTTCATAATTAATGTTCTTCCTTGGTATCTTTTAGCCCGTGAGCGTAGGAGAGCAGGAATTCGTCCAGCTCTTTCAGGCTGACCTCGCTTTTGGCAATACTCGCCACGATTTCCCCGCGGTCCATCACAATGAAGCGGTCCGATATCTCGTACACGTCCTGAATGTCGTGTGAGATGTAGATGCACGCCTTGCCACCCTCTTTGATCTTGTGCACAAAGTTGAGGACCTTGCGCACTTCCTTGAGGGACAGGGCAACGGTTGGCTCGTCCAGGATGATCAGTTCGGCCTCAAAGTGCATCGCCCGTCCAATGGCGACACCCTGACGTTCGCCACCGGAGAGTTTATTCACCTTGGAATCAACGGTGATGCCCCGGCCTCGGAAGCCAATGGTATTGAGCATGATCTCCTGGGCGATCTCTTTCTCTTTTTTGACATTGATGAACCCAAAGGGGAGGGTAACCTGGCGTCCAATGAAGAAGTTGCGCCACAGGGCCTGCTTTTCACCGAGGGATTTGTCCTGGTAAACCGTTTCGATGCCGTAGGCATGGGCCCGCTTCACATTATAGGTCCTGAGATTGACCTTGCGTCCAGCGACATACACTTCGCCGCTGGTTGGCCGGAACACGCCCGTGAGGACTTTGACCATCGTCGATTTGCCAGCGCCGTTGTCGCCAATGAGACCGACAATCTCGTTACTGCCGACTTCGAGATTGACGTGGCGGAGAGCGCACACGACACCAAAGTATTTCTCGATATCGACCATGCGCAGCGCGTATGGTCTTCCAGTCGGATCAATGGGGGCTGTTTGAGTTGTATCCATGCTTTTTCCTAAACCAAAATGATAATCGTTTATAGTGTTAGCTTACGACGAGGCTGAAAAACAAATCAATTGGCGTAGTGCACCGTTAATGCAATGTCAGCGCTGTAGAAGTGCAGTAAGTGCAATAGGAGTGCAATCCAGGGGAAAACTACAGGATGGAGACTTCCTGATTGACGATCAGGTGTACAACAAGTTCGAGCGCCTCTTTCAGATCATAAAAATACTGGCGGCGGCTGATTCCCAGTTTTTTGATGATTTCTTCAACCGGCAGATTTTCTGCATATGTCTCATAAATCACGTGATAGCGGCGTTTAGAGTAAGTAAGATCGCCCGTTTTCTTCTCACAGATCGCTTCGACAGCCCGCAGCAAGAACTTTTGTATGGCGCGGCCCCGCACGGTGGGCTGCATCGTGACCATACGCTTGTCGTAATCGCACATCCAGTCGGAAAGGGGGCACTTGCTCAAATACACTTCATCCCACAAATGCCGGAACGCTTCCCGCGTGTAGCGCAGAAACCAACCGCTGTCCAGCAGCCAGGCATCTTCCATAGGCCGGGCGATTTCCGGAGTGATTTCCAACAATCGTGCAGCCGTCGTTTCATTGAAGACATTATTATAAGGGCTTTGCAGTTCCAGAATCCCGACAACACGCTCCCGGTGAATCACCGGAACAGCAATAGCCGATTGTAGATCGGGTTTGATAGGATGGTACACTCCATCTTCCTGGCCCGGATCACTGATCCAGACCGGCTGCCGGGCCAATTCGACTCGACGGGCAATATGGTCGGGCTGGTCAATGATCAGAGAGGCATTGGGTGCGACATTCTGCTCAATCAGGTTGCCCGTGCCCCGATCCACCACGTAGAGCCGGATATGCTCGCAGGCAAGCTGTTCTTTGATGGTTACTCGCAGGCTGTTCACAACCTGTGAAAAATAGGTATCGTTCTGGTTGGCCGGTTCCACCCGCGTCAGCGACGCTGTTTCCTGAGCCTTACGGCGTTCTACATCCGCCAGCGCCGCCAGCAGAATCAGCCCGCCGATCACGGTTGAACTCCACAGGGACGAAATATTGAGCACACCCAGCCCCGTATCGACCAGAGTCAGCAGCAAAACACCGAGCAGCGATCCCCATACGCTGCCACTGCCTCCCCTCAGGCTGGCTCCGCCAATGATCACGGCGGCAATCGAGATGAGGGCGTAACTTTCGCCAAGCGTATAGACGCCGCTCTCAATGCGCGTCATCAACAGAATACCAGACAGGCCTGCCAAAAAGCTGCTGATGACATAAACCTGCGTCTTATAATAATCGACGCGCACGCCGGACATGCGGGCAACTGTTTCATTTCCACCAATAGCGAAGATGTACCGGCCCAGCTTCGTATTCCGGAGAATATAGGAGGTCGCGGCAAAGACCAGCAGCAGGATCAGGATGGGGACAAAGCGCGACGATGGTTTTAAGCGCCAGACCCAGGTAAACAGGCCATGAGGGATGGGAATAGGAGCGCCTTTGCTGGTGACGAGCGCCAATCCTTTGATCAGGCTGAGCGAACTAAACGTTACGATAAAAGGGGATAATCCTTTGCGCGTGATCAGCCAGCCGTGCCCCCACCCTATTGCGGCGGCAACCATCAGCGCGACGGTTACAGCCAACACGGGCGGTAGAGTAATGCCGCTGTCACTCATCATCAGCTTGGCAGCAATAATGCTGGTGAGTGCGGCTACCGATCCAACGGATAGATCCATCCCGCCCGTAATGATCACCAGAGTTTGCCCAGCGACGACAATACCGAGCGGAGCCATGCGCATGAGGATAAATAAGAAATTATCGGGTGTCGCAAAATAATCGGAAGAGAATGAAAAGAAAGCAACAAGAAGGGCAAAAATAATCACTAATAGATTACGTCGAAACAGCATTCCCACTTGCGTGCGCAACTGCGCACCCATCTGCGGAGCATGATCGGTATAACGAGACAGAATAAGCTCGATGAAATGATCAATCATCGGTAACGCTCCCCGTTGCATATGCCAGAACGGTGGCTTCATCGGCCTCATCGTGCATCAGGGCGCGGACAATATGCCCGTTATACAGAATCAGTAAACGGTCACACATGCCGATTAGCTCCATAATATCGGCGCTCGCCATTACAATGCCAATTTCACTTTCAACCATTTCATTCATCAGGCGATAAATTTCGGTCTTGGCTCCAATATCAACGCCCTGTGTCGGTTCGTCACAGAGCAAGATACGCGGCCCTGTCGCCAACCACTTGGAGATCACAACTTTTTGCTGCGTGCCGCCGGAAAGATAGCGCGTCTTAAAATCAATCTGTGGAACATGGATGCGCAGTTGTTTAACAAAATAGGCGGCTAACTCCTCCTCGTGATTGTGGTCGAGCAGCGGGCCAGACGGATCGTTTTCAAGTGAAGCAAGGGTGATATTTTCGCCCACACCCATTTCGAGGACCAACCCCTGCCGCTGTCGATCCTCTGTGAGCATACCCATCCCGCAGTCAATAGCATCCTGAGGGCTGTGAATTTGAACCCGGCGATTGTTGATATAAAACTGGCCTTCATCCAGCGGATCCAGGCCAAAAACAGCGCGGAGTAAAGCGGTCCGCCCTGAACCAACCATCCCCGTGATTCCCAGAATTTCCCCGCTGCGAAGTGTAAAGTCGATATCCTCAAAAATGCCATAGCGGGTCAGGCCCTGGACGCGCAGCAGTTCTTTGCCAATCTGGGATCGCCGCTTGGGGAACCGCTCCGCCAGATTGTGTCCTAACATGAGCGTGGTCATCTTTTCCAACGAGGTTTCGGCAGAAGAAAGAGTTTCAACCACGCAGCCATCACGCAGAATTGTTACCCGGTCACAGATTTGTTTGATTTCTTCGAGACGGTGTGTGATATAAATAATCGCTGCGCCTTCCTGTTTCAGCGCCTGAATTACGCGAAACAAATCGCGGGTTTCATGTTCCGTCAGCCGGGCAGTAGGTTCGTCCATGACAATGACACGGGCCTGGTAATGCAGCGCCTTAACGACCTGGACCATCTGCTGCTGGGCTGCCGACAATGTGCCAACCCTGGTTTCGGGTGGAACAGACATGCCTATCCGCGCCAGCAAGTCATTGGTCTGGCGAAGCATTTCCTTCCAGTCGATCACCGGCAACCCGAACTGCTGCGGCTCGTTGCCCAAAAACACATTCTCAGCCACGCTCAGATCGGGCAGTAAATTGATCTCCTGGTACAGGATGCTGATTCCTGCTTTCTGGGCGTCATAAGGGGAATCGAAGCGCTGGACCTGCCCCGACAGAAAAAGCACACCGTTGCTCGGTGGATAAACGCCGCCGATGATTTTGGTTAAGGTCGATTTTCCCGCGCCGTTTGCGCCAAGCAGGGCATGAACCTCCCCCGCAAAAACACTGAAGCTGACATCGTGCAGGGCCAAAACTCCGGCGAACTGCTTGCTGATATGTTTGAGTTCAAGGACGGCCTGCGACTTGGACACGGTTATTTCCTACTCTGGTTTGGATGGGTTCAGTGTAGCCAACAGAACGCTTTCCGGCAAGACATACGGCAAGCGCCTTTTTTGCTGCGGTCTCATTACAAGGCTGTAATGAGGCTGTAAGCGCGCTGTAATTTAGGTGCGGGACCATGTACTCAAGGTAAACGCACGTTTCAGGAGGATATTCAGTGAATCGTAGACGCCCTTTTTCCATCCTATTGTTTATCATCGTAACCGTTTCTCTGGTCACCACCGGCACGATAAGCACATCACCGGCGAAGCACGCTAACGCCGAGAGTACTATCACTCTGGTGCTCAGCGTGCCGTCCCTGTGGGAAAACACCATCACGCCCGATCTGCTGGCTGAGTTTGAAGCCCAGAATCCAGGAGTAGATGTTTATGTGACCTACAGCGAAAACAGCTTCTTCGGATTCGGCCCCAGTGTGTCCGATACGGCGGTTGATGACCGGCTGGACAGTACCGAGGCATTTGTCCAAACAGCGGACGTCCTGTACGTGGACTCATCATCGCTGACGGCGGAAGACACGCAGGCGGGGTATTTCCTCGACCTGTCGCCGTTAGTTATGAACGATCCCAACCTGGATACAAACGATTTTATCCCGGCGGTATGGCAATCCTACCAGTGGGATAACGGCATCTGGGCGTTGCCGCTGTCGACGGATGTGATTATGGTCACTTACGATCCGGCGGCTTTTGACGCGGCAGGTCTGGCCTATCCCAATGAGCGCTGGACGATTGATGATTTTGCGAACGCGGCGCGGGCACTGACGCAGTACAACGCCGACGGTACGGTTCTCACGCCGGGATTCTCAGTTCTTTCGGGCGGGAACAATGTGTCCGTGTTCCTGCGGGCAGTGGCAGGCGTGAGCCTCTATGACAGCACGACGATGCCAAATACACCGAAGCTGACCGATCCAGCGCTGGAGTATGCACTGCAAGTCGCTTACGAGATGATACAGGATGGCGTTGTCACTGCGGAGGGTGGCGGACGGGATGAAAATATACCGCTGCGCGTCGAAGGCATTGACGGCTATGCTCAGCGCGGCTTCAGGCCGGACGAGGACTCAACCGAACAGACCATTCGTTATGCCAGCCTGCTGCCGGGCGGAACCGCCGGACTGAACGTGCAGGGAGTTGCCGTCAGCGCGGCGACGCAGTACCCCGAACTGTCCTATGCACTGGCTGAATACCTGTCCTCCCGGCAGGAACTCGCCTCGAACTTTTTCGCCGCATCCCCGGCGCGGTACAGCATGATCAGCGCGCAGGAGGCCAATGCTCAGAGCGGAAATACGAACGACGCAAGCACCGGAGCATTTGGCGGCCCAGGCGATGGTCCTACTGTTGCTATTGTTGTCGGTGGAGGCGGCGGCGGTGGTTTTGCGACTGGGGGTGGCGGCGGGCAAACTGTTCCCGACGAGATCAAGCCAACCTTTGATCAGGCTCTCACTGTCGCTCTGCCCCAATCCGAACTACGCTATGCGGGCTATCTAAGGTCGGCACTCAATGAGATGAGCAGCAACGGCGGCGACGCACAGAGCGCGCTGCAAACCGTTGAAGCACAGGCAGTCAGCGATGCGCAGACGGCGCAGGCGCGCAATGGCACGGTATCCCTTTACGTCACCCCGCCGCCTGCCGAACCGACGCTGGCCCCCGGCAAAATCGAACTGACGTGCGCGGTGAACCTGGGTTTCATGTTTCGCGGTCCGGGCGGCGATTTGTTTAACCAGGATGTATGGGATCAGGTCATCGCGGATTTCATCGCATCCGATCCTGACGTGGGACTTGTCACCCTGGAAGCGGTGAACAGACCGATCTGGCGACGCTGGCCGAACAATATGACTGCATCATCCTGCCCTCGAACGTCGTCGCCGACGCCGATCTGAGCACGATTCTCAGCCTGGATCCGCTGCTCGATACGGACGCCACGTTTGATCGCAACGACGTGATCGGCAACACGCTGGCGCAGGTTCAGCAGGATAACAAAACCTGGGCGCTGCCGCTCGCTATCGAGCCGCAGATGCTGACCTATGATACGGCGCAGTTCGCGCATGCAGGCGTACCTGATCCCTCAACGGCTGGACCACCGACGCTTTTGTCGATGCGCTGCGCATGCTCAAGCCCTACGACACCGATCCCGCACCGTTCCAGCCCAACGATCCGAGCGGCTCTTACCTGCTGATGCTCATCGCGGCGTTTGGCGGGCTGCCTATCGACTACCGGACCGATCCGCCGACGATCAACTTCACCGATGCGGCAACGGTGGACGCCATCCGGCAGGTGCTTGATCTGGCGAAGGACGGCTATATCGCCTATACAACAGGCAACAGCGTGAAATCTCAATCGATGCTGAGAATGTCCCAGCGATCACCACAAACTCGCTTAATATGTTCCGGCGCTTTGGCCCTGCTGGCGCTGAAGGCTCAACGCAGGACACGACTGCTACTGCCCTATATCCACAGGGCAGCCAGTACGGAGTGATCGCCGTATACGATCACGACAGGATACATCAGCGCCAGCGCGCAAAATCCCGAAGCAACCTATCGCTTCCTGAGCATGGTCTCGCGCAACCCGCAGTTGTTCTCCGGTATGCCCGTGCGCCAATCCCTGCTGAGCGATCCCGATGTGATCGCCTCGCAGGGTGCGGAAACGGTTGCCGTCTACCAGCAGCTTGATACTCTGCTGCGCGCACCCAATACGATTGTCTTCCCGATCGATCACCGGGGGCGGCGGTGGTGGCGCACTGAACTTCATGCAGGAATACTGGCTGCGGCAGGCGTTTGATAACTACGTCGCCAATGACGCCGATCTCGAAACGGAACTGGCGAGCGCCGAACAGCTCACGAAAGCCTATATGGACTGCGCGGCAGGCATCGTGCTGGACACAAGCATCACCGATCCGCAGCAGCAGCGGCAGCAGTATGCCGAGCAGATCATGGCCTGCACGACGACGGTCGATCCTTCTTTCTCCCTGGGTAATTAGCAGATGGTTGGGGGCCGGGCGCGTCGTCTGGCCCCTCTTTAACGCGGACGTGAATTCATGCGACTGTTTGATCCTGTTCTCTTCGCCATCGAACGGCTGTGGCAGCACCGGATGCTGGTATTCTGGACGCTGGTCGGGCTGTCGGCGGCAACCACGCTGGCCCTGAGCCTGATGCTGTATGTGGATGCCGTTAACACCAATCTGCTCACCGATAATCTCAGCGATCCGCCTTACGCTTTCCGCTTCCGCTACCTGGGCAGTTGGGAAGGCACGATCACCCAGGCCGACATGAACCGGGCCAGCGCCGCGATTCAGGGTGAGTTTGAGGCGACCATTGGACTGCCCGTCCAGCGCGAAGTGAGTTTTGTCAGCGGCGGCAACTGGAACGTCACCCGGCAGGGCGATAAAGCTATCTCTTTTGGAACCTATACCCTGGGCACGCTGCAAGGCGCAGACGAACAGATTCAAATTGTTGAGGGGGAATGGCCGGCACTGCTACGGAAGACGGCGTGATCCCCGTGCTGATGGCAGAGAAGATGCTTTACCAGACGGGTTTGCAGATCGGCGACACACTGAGCGCGACCAGGCCCGGCCTTTCAACCCCCGTTATGCTCAAAATTGTGGCGCTGTGGACGCCTGTCAACGCGGACGATCCAAGCTGGATTCTGACGCCGAAGTTTTTTGATCAGGTTTTCCTGATGTCGTCCGATCACTTCTGGACAGCGGTGAGCAGCATTGAGAAGCCCGTCGAGGAAGCGGACTGGACCGTTATTTTTGATGGCAGCGATCTGCGCACCTCCGATGTAAACGGCCTGCTCAGCGCTGTCACCGATGGGCGGCGTATTGTCTCGCGAACGCTGCCCGGCATCCGCCTGGACCTGTCACCCGAAGCGGGGCTGAAATCGTTCAATGAAGACGTCCAGCAGCTCACTCGCCAGCTTGTGATCATTGTCATGCCAGTAGCCGGGCTGATCCTGTACTTCGTGACGATGCTGGCCGGGATGCTGGTCAGCAGCCAGCAGCAGGAAGATGTCACGCTGAGCAGCCGGGGTATGAACCGCCGCAAGCTGTTGGGCCTGCACGCGCTGATGTGGTTGATCCTGGCGGGAGTCGCTTTCGGAATCAGCCTCGCTGCATCGCCTGTACTGGTCCAGTTGATCGGGCGCACATCCTCGTTTTTGAAATTTAACGCGGATACAGCGGCCCTGGATGTGGTTTTCACGCGGCAGGCACTGTTGGCGGGGGCAGGGACGGGACTGTTAGCGGCGAGCAGCGGACTGTACATGGCGTGGCGCACGACTCGCCAATCGATCAACCAGTACAAGCGCGCCCAGGCGCGATCCGGCAAAGCATGGTGGCAGCGCATCTATCTGGACGTGATGCTGCTGGCTCCCGCCGGATACCTGTTTTACACCCTGCGGGCCAAGGGCGGCCTGCTGGCGGGCGCGTCGGACCCGTTCAGCGATCCGATGGTATTCCTGGCTCCGACGCTGTTTTCGCTCGGACTGACGCTGGTTTTTCTGCGCATGTACCCCTTTCTGCTGAATCAGGCGGCGCGGTTCATCGGGATCACGAGCAATATTCCGCTGCTGATGGCCCTGCGCGAACTGACGCGTTCCATCGGGCGCTACCGGGGCACGCTGCTCATGATGTGCTTCACGCTGAGCCTGATCGGGTTCACGGCGTCGATGGCGAGCACGCTGGATCGCAG
The DNA here is from genome assembly GCA_963753545.1 of uncultured Chloroflexia bacterium. Taxonomy (GTDB): domain Bacteria; phylum Chloroflexota; class Anaerolineae; order Aggregatilineales; family Aggregatilineaceae; genus CAVWCQ01. The sequence continues at coordinate 261,305 of CAVWCQ010000001.1, read as the reverse complement.
CCTGAAAGACGTGATCGATTATCAGGTCGGCGCGGAGCGTGTGCTGGTCGTCGCCAGCGACACCCAGACCGAGGAGGGCGATTCTTCGGACAGCGGCACAACGCTAACGGTTGTCGGGTATAACACGCTGCCAGCCTCGGACCTGCTGGAAATTCCCGATGTCTATTCGGTTTCGCGCGTCGGGCGCTACCAGGCGCAGATCATCCTACCCGGTGAACGCGCCGAGGGCACGGTGCTGGGCATTGACCGCGCCGCTATGTCATCGATTGCATTTTTCCGCGACGATTACGCGGGTATACCGCTTGCCGATCTGCTCAATAAACTGGCTGGAAACCGCACCGGAATCCTGCTGAGCACGGAAGCCGCCAAAACATACAACTTGCAGGTGGGGCAGGAAGTCACGCTGCAAATTTCTGCCCTGAATACATGGTATGAAACGACCGTCCCGATTGTTGGACTGGTCGATTATTTCCCGACACTGGACCCGCGCGACGGATTTTTCGCCATCACCAACATCGATCCCATTTTTGAACTGGTTGGCACAGAACTGCCACACGATATCTGGCTGCGGCTGAAACCGGGCGCGGATGGCGACGCCGTGCTGAGTCAGGTGAAGTCACTTGGCTTCCCGGTGCTGGAATGGCTCGATCCGCAGCAGCAAATACTCGCGGCGCAGATGGAGCCGACGCGGCGCGGGGTGCTGGGCTTTCTGTCGGTGGGGTTTGTCTCCGCGATTTTCCTGACGCTGGTCGGCAGCGTGATCCAGAGCACCGCGTCGTTTAAGGCGCAGGCGATCCAGATCGGATCGCTGCGGGCGATGGGTCTCAGCAGCGGCGCGGTAGGAACCTATTTCCTGTCGTCGCAGGGAATCGCGGCGCTGGGTGGAATTGCGGGGGGGACGATGATCGGGCTGGGCACGACGCTGCTGTTCCTGCCGCTGCTGGACTTCAGCGGTGGGCTGCCCCCCTATCTGGTGCGCGTGGCGTGGAGTGATATTACGCTGGTCTATTCGCTGTTCGCGGCGGTGCTGTTTGGCGTCACCGTGATCACCACGATGGTCCTCAGCCGCCAGCAGGTCTCGACTCTTGTGAAGATAGGCGATATTTAACCGAAGGAACGAACAATGGCACGTTTTGGTCTCATTTTTTTGCTCATCCTTGTATTGATCACATCCGCCTGCTCATCAGGGAAAAACCCCCTGGATGACCCGGCAGCAAAGGCCCGGATCGATCCCACATCCACGCCAGTGCCAACGGCGGAAGTGGCGGCGAAACCTACTTATGTGGTGCAGCGGGGCACGGTGTCGGATATCTTCTCCTTCACCGGGCGCTGGCAGCCGCGCGACCAGATGAATTTATCGTTCACTGTCAACGGAACTATCGGGCAGGTCAACGTTAAAAAAGGCGATGCCGTCAGCGCGGACCAACTGCTGGCGAACTTTGACATCACCGATCTGCAAAACCAGCTTGCCAGTGCGGAAATCCAGCTTGAAACCGCGCAGTCGAACATCGATACAAGTTCGACCAGCGGCATTGAGAGCGTGGAAAACGCCCAGGTATCGCTGGCAAACGCCCGGTTGTCACTGGAAAGTACCAAAGCAGGCAGCAACTGGACCTCAGTGGCCTCGGCCCGGCTGCAAATCGATTCGGCCCAACAAAGCCTGGATAACGCGCAGCGCAGCTACCGCGAGGCCCTGAGTCACCCGGAAAATTCCGCATCCGTCGTTGATAATGCTTATCAGCAGGTGATCAGCGCGCAGAACCAGCTCGACAGCGCCCAACTGAGCTACTTCTCGGCGGCGCAGAACTTCAATAACTACCAGTATCAGGTCGAACAGGCCGAAAATCAGGTCGTCCAGGCGGAACTCAATTTGCAGCGGGCGATTGACGCGGCGGCGGGCGGTGTGAGCGACGAAAACGTGCGCTCGGCCCAATTAAATATCGACCAGATTAACCAGAATATCGCCAATTCATCGCTCTATGCGCCTATCGACGGCGTGATCCTGGAAGTTTCGATCAGCCCCGGTGACGCGGTGCAGGCGTACAGCACGGTGATTGTGATCGGCCTGCCGGAGCCGAAAGAAGTGATCGCAAGTCTGGCTATCAGCGATGCCAACCGTCTGAGCGTGGGCATGACGGGTGTTTGTGAAGTCGTCAACCACCCCGAAACGGCAGTGGGTTGTGCGGTGCGCAGCATCCCCCTGAGCAGCAAGGACGCGGACCAGACAACGCGGGTTGCCGCGTCTCTGGACAATGTGACGGATAACCAGTTGATCGATGTCGAGATGCCGCTGGAAGTGCGCGAAAACGTCCTGTGGCTGCCGCCGAGTGTGATCCGCACCTTCCAGAACCGGACCTTTGTCGTGCTGGATACGGCGGATGGCCCGCGCACCGTTGATGTCACGCTTGGCCTGCAAACCGATGATCGGGTCGAGATCACGAGCGGCGTCAATGAAGGTGATGTCGTGATCGCGCCATAGAGGCAGTAAGAGGTAATAAAGGAACCATCATGGCAGCCCAGAATGGACATGCGTACATCAACTGCAAAAACGTGGTGAAAGCCTACACGGTTGGCGATCACGAGATTGTCGCGCTGCGCGGTATCGACTTCGCCATGACGCGCGGCGAAATGGTCGCCATCGTCGGGCCAAGCGGCGCGGGCAAAAGCTCTCTGCTGAACCTGCTGGGCGGTCTGGATACGCCGACTGCGGGACGACTTAACGTGGGCGACTTCAACCTGATCGATCTGAAGGGTAAAAAACTGGCGGAATACCGGCTGCGGCAGGTGGGTTTCGTCTGGCAGCAGGTATCGCGCAATCTGCTCCCGCACCGATCCGCGCAGCGCAACGTGATGCTGCCGATGATGCTGGCGGGGGTGGGATGGCGCGAACGCCGCCGCCGGGCCAAAGAATTATTGGATGCCGTGGGGATGAAGGAACACGCGCACAAGCGCCCGGCCCAGCTATCTGGCGGGCAGCAGCAGCGCGTGGCAATTGCTGTCGCGCTGGCGAACAATCCCCAACTGTTGCTGGCGGACGAACCTACCGGGGCACTGGATCGGGCCAGTGCTGTGCAAGTGATGGAACTGATCGCCGGGCTGCGCAAGCGCTACGGTCTGACGATCCTGATGGTGTCGCACGATATGGAAATGGCAGCGTTTGCGGATCGGACGCTGACCTTGCGTGACGGCGCATTAGGCCAGGATCTGACGCACAGCGCCACCGAAACTCCGCCCACCCTGGACGCCGAAGGACGCATCCAACTTCCGCCTGCCGTACGATCCCAACTCTCGGACAGCGTGCGGATCGCCGTGGAAATCCGGCCCGAAGGCGTGCTGCTGCGTCCCGAACAGGAAGCCGAAGATAACACCGAGATGATGCTGCAAGATATGCTGCCCAAAAAGAATCACAACGGGCGCGGATTGTTCGGTCTGCGACGCAATGGTAAGGAGAAACACTCGTGAAAGAAGACCTGAGTGTGCGCGTGCGTGGGGTGGAACGCAGTTTTGGCAGTCTGCACGTGCTGTGCGGCATCGACCTGGATGTGCATGTCGGGGAACTGGTCGCCCTCTACGGCCCGTCGGGCAGCGGCAAGACGACGCTGCTCAACCTGATCGGCGCGCTGGATCGCCCCGACAAGGGCAGCATCAGCGTGATGGGCCAGGATATCATGCGGATGAATGAGGGCAAGCGGGGCAAACTGCGGCGCAAGCAGATCGCTTTCATCTTCCAAAGCGCGACTCTGCTGCCAACCTACTCCGCACTGGAAAACATCGATCTCGCGCTGCGGCTGCCCCATCTGAATTATTTTGAACGGCGGCGGCGGGCAAAAGCGGCGTTAGCAGCCGTCGGACTGAGCGCGTGGGCGGCGCATATGCCGGAAGAATTGAGCGGCGGACAGCAGCAGCGCATCGCCATTGCCCGCGCCCTGGCCCTGCAATCACGCCTGATCCTGGCGGATGAGCCGACGAACGGCATTGATACCGCTACCACACGGCGACTGCTGGCGCTTTTCGGGGAATTGCCGCCGCCGAAGACACGACGTTTGTCATTGTTTCGCACGATCCGATGGTCGTGGAGTTTGTTGATACGGTTTATGACTTGCAGGACGGCAAGTTGACCAGACGTGCCGCCACGAATAACGTTTCAGAAAGGGACGAACCATGTTTAGAACCATTGCAAAACTAATCACGATGGCGGTACTGGTCATCGGTTCACTGTTGATCGGCGCGGTATTTTCCTATCACGGTGATTCAGGGGATGAATTGTCGCAGGCGGAAGTCGTGCAAGGCTCGGCTACGCCAACCGTGAACGCCTCGCCCACAGAGACGATCCCGCCCTATACACCGCTGCCATCGCTCACACCGTCGCAAACACTCAAGCCCGCGCCGACCTTTGAGCCGCCCACAGCAACCGTCCCGCCGTCCGCCACGCCCAGCAGCACACCGTCGCCCACGGTTGTCGTCAATGTCTCGATTCCCGGACTGAATGGAGCCGAAACACCCACGCCCAGCACCACGCCGGGCTGCGAACCGCGCAAAGACTGGAAGCTGACCTATACGGTCCAATTTGACGATACACTGTCTGGCATTGCGATCCCTGTATGGCACATGGGTGGATGATCTGGTCGAAGGCAACTGCCTGACCGACAAAAATCTGATCGTGGTGGGGCAGGTGCTGCGCGTGCCCGGCGACTCCCAGCCCGTTGTTGATGCGGTTGAGTGCGTAGACTGGGAAGTGATGACGCCATTCAACGGCTCTGTGACCGTGCCCGCCGATGGGACGATTACCTTTAACTGGCGCGGGCCAGCCGCCCCGATCAACCTGATCCGCATCTACCGGCCTGATGGCTCGATCTATGAGCGCGTGATTGAACTGCGCCAGAATGAAACGATCAAACTGAACGATTTCCTGGCCCAGGCCGGGACGTACACCTGGTATGTCTTCCCGCTGGACAGTGGTTTCCAGCAGATCAGTTGTCGCGAGGGCGGTCCCTGGACCTTTACCAAGCCGCTGTCGGCAACCATCACGCCCACACCTGCATCGGGGGGCCTGGGCAGCTAACATTCGGCAGCCGCCAGAGCTACAATAGGCGCAATATGAACAACGGAGTAGGGCCATGTTTTCATCCACTTACCGGAAAATCGTAACCAACCTGCACTCGATGCGCTGGCGGCTGCCCCTGACTTATGCCGGGATCGCGCTCCTGACAGCAATAGCCTTAAGTGGCGTGCTGCTGTTCACGCTGCGCAGCTACTATAACCAGCGCGAACGGGATTATCTGGAAACGTACGCTCCTCGGCTGGCTGGGCAAGCGGAACAGATGATACGGGATGGGCTGACGGGCGACGAAATTGAGGCGGCAACCCGCTTACTCTCGTTTGTGGCACAAGCGCGCGTGCAGGTACTCGACACGGATATGCAGGTTATTGCCGACTCTGGCCCGGTTGAAAACCAACGGATCATCAACATGGATTTCGTTCGCCAGCAGACCTGGGAAGAATCAACGCCACCAGGCACGACCGTTGTTGGGGCAGCAGGTGGGGGTGAAAGTGTTGCTATAGCAGGTGGAAGCGACGGGCCGTACCTCACGTTTATTCAAGCCGAACCCGGAACGCAGAGTGACGTTCCACGGAAAGAGGCCGGCTATCCGATCTCGGTGGGGCGCGGTCCCTTCGGGCAAGCCCTGTCGAATGAAGCTGATCCGGGACAGCACTCAAATCAGAAAGTCATGATTGCCTTTTACAATCCCGATGGAACACTGAAGGGGTATCTCAAGCTGTCCGAGGGGCCCGCTTTTGGCAGCGAGATCGTGCAGGATGTCGCGGAAAAAGGAGTGGTCGCCGGGTTAATCGCCATCCTGATCGCCGCAATCGCGGGCGGTATCGTGAGCGGGAGCATCAACCAGCCCATCATGGCCCTGGCTGGCGCGACTCAGCAGATGGCTCAGGGAGATCTGACCACGCGCGTGGAATTGAATCGCCAGGATGAATTTGGCCTGTTGGCAAAAACCTTTAACGGAATGGCTGAGCGCGTGGAATTAACAATCAAGACGCTGAAGCAGTTTGTCGAGGACGCCGCGCACGAGATCAATACTCCACTCACGGCCCTGCGGACCAATCTTGAACTGACAACTGCCTACGAGATGTCGAGTGCGGCCCGGACGGATATTGAAAAAGCGCTGAATGAACTATCGCGGCTGGAGAAACTGACGCACAGTCTGCTGACACTCGCTCGGCTGGAGGCCCCAGGGGCCGTAGTCACCCGCTCCCCGCTCGATAGTACGGCGCTCATCCGGCAAATGGTTGAACGCTGTGCATCACGGGCAGAGCAAGCTGAAATCAGCTTAAAAACGGACATTCCCGCGGAGCCGGTCATCATCCAGGCCGATCAGACGCAGATCACGCGCGTGCTCGGCAATTTGCTTGATAATGCGCTGAAATTTACCCCTGCCGGTGGCTGTGTAACGATTGGGTTGCGGGAAGAGGAAAACGAAGTGCATTTCTGGGTACAGGATACAGGCATTGGCATCCCCGAAGCCGATATTCCCAAGCTTTTCAGCCGCTTTCACCGGGCCCGTAACGCAGCCGCTTATCCCGGTAATGGGTTGGGGTTAGTGATCGCTCAATCGATTGTGGATGAACACGGAGGGAATATCTCGGTCGAAAGCAGCGATGGGCTGACTTGTTTCACCGTACAACTGCCGAAAGGTCAAAAGTCAAAATGACCGCTTATCATATTTTGCTCATTGAAGACGATCCGGGCATCGCGGGAAGTTTGCAGACAGCCTTCAGCCGGGAGGGATATATGGTCCATTGGAAGGCGGAAGGGCTGCCCGGCGTGGCTTTTGCGCGCGATAGTACCCCCCACCTGATCATCCTCGATGTGCGGCTGCCCGACGGCTCTGGCTTTGACTTTTGCCGCCAAATGCGCCAGATCGGCGTGCGCCAGCCCATTCTCATGCTGACCGTGCAGGCGGAAGAGGTGGACAAAGTGATTGGCCTGGAAATGGGCGCGGACGATTACATCACCAAGCCCTTCAGCCTGCGCGAACTGCAATCGAGGGTGCGTGCTCATCTGCGCCGGGCCTATGGCGACTTCGCGCTCAGTGACAGCGATCTGCTCTACGCGGGGGATCTGGTCATTGATCGCCAGCGCGGTAAAGTACTGCGCGGTTACGACGTGATCAATGTCACCCCTACCGAACTGCGGCTGCTGACTTATCTGGCCCAGCACCCGAATCAGGTGCTCAGCCGGGGGCAAATCCTCGATGCGGTATGGGGTTATGAAAGCACGCCGGATACGGAACAGGTTGTTACCGTCAATATCCGCCGCCTGCGCGAGAAAGTTGAACTCGATCCCGGCAATCCGTCGCTGGTGATGACTGTGCCGGGCATCGGGTACAAACTGGTTCACTAAACGGGAGAGTGCTGTTTCGCCAAACACTTAAAATCGATAAAGCCGCGCTCGACATCAACCGACAAAAGCTGGACGCGAACGCGATCTCCCACATCTACGCCTTCCTGATCCTGGACGACTTTGCCTTCAACGGGCATATTGAGCAGGCGAACCCAGGTTCCTTTTTGCGCAGCACCCGTCACCAGGGCGTCAAACGACTCGCCAATTTTCGACTCCAGGAGGAGGGCTGCTGCCGATTTGTCCACCTGCCGTTCGACTTTTTTGGCGGCGTCTTCCTCCTGGGTGCAGTGTTGCGCCAGTATCTCTAGTATCCTCTTTGCTATAAGGCTGCGGCTTCTTATCCAGGACCGCTTTTACCAGTCGCTGCGTAATCAGATCGGTAAAACGGCGGTTGGGAGCCGTCGCATGGGTATAATCCTTGACGGCAAGGCCAAAATGTCCGGGCGCTGTATCGCCGGGAACCTCCGCTACATATTCACCCGCGCCAAGCAGTTTGATCACGGACAGGGATAATTCGGGAAAATGAAGCGGATCGGCGGCTTTCTGCTTCACCAGAAAAGCTTCCAGTGCTCTCGCGTCGGGCGCATCGGGCAGGGTAACTCCATGCTCCGCAGCGATGGCTATGATTCGCTCCCACCGTTTTGGCGTGCGCACAACGCGGCGGATTGATGGAACATTCTTGGAAGTTAGAAAGCGAGCTATCACGCCATTGGCGGCGATCATAACATCTTCGATCAGGTCTTTGGCCCGGTTCCTCTTTTTCTTCCGCCAGTTCGGTTATCTCGCCGTCCGCGAAGATGGGCTTAGTCTCAACCGTTTCCAGGCTCAGCGCGCCGTGTGCATGGCGAAAACTCCGCATCAGTTGGGCGGCCTGATCCTGCACACGCAGATTGTCAGCCAACCCATCAACAGCAGTGACGGCTTCCGGCGGTGGCGCATTTCCTTCCAGCCAACCGGCGGTGCTATGATAGGCAAGCTTGGCACAATTATGAACATACGCACGGTAAACATCGGATTCCTGTAACGCACCGTCCGGCCCGATCACCATTTCGATGACAATTGCCAACCGATCCTCGTTAAAACCCAACGACGTGAGATCGGTAGACAGTTTTTCCGGCAGCATGGGGAAGATTTTGGCGGCAGTATAAACCGAGGTGGTGTTATGCCGGGCGTGATCATCGATAGCAGAGCCAACGGCGACGAGCGAATCCACGTCGGCTACCGCCACCAAAATTTTAACGTTTCCCCCTGGCATTTTCTCGGCAACAGTGAGTTGATCGAGATACCTGCGAGTCGTCATTATCAATGGAGGCCCACAACAGATGCCTCAAATCACGAACCGCCTCGCCGTTCCGGGCAGTCTGAATCCGGCTCAGTTCGGCAAGGGCTTCGCTGGAGAAGTTGGGAAGCAGACCTCGTTCGATCATGACCCGTTCCGCGATCTGCTCCAGGATAACACGATGCTGTTTCGTATGTCCGTCCATAAGGCCTTCGTTCGTAGAAATAGACTCTAAGCGCATAGTATAAACCAAAACCAGATATAATTGGGCCACTACTAGAGGAGAGACGAACATGCCATCTTTGATCTGCATTGGAGCGCCCTACTTTTTGGGCAAACAGATCGAGCGCCGGACGGAAGTCAGCGACCTCGAACAGAGCGGCTTCGCGGCGGAAATTGGCGCGGAGTGGGTGAATATTGTGCCTGATTACGCGCACAACGCCGATCCGATCACCGCAGTCAACCGCGCTCTGGCAGAAACCATAGCTGCCCACCGGGACAGCTTCCCGATCATCTTCACCTCGGACTGCACGAACGCAATTGGCGCAGTGGGCGGATTAAACAGGGATGATCTGGGCGTGATCTGGTTCGATGCACATGGCGATTTCAACACACCGGAGACGTCGCCCAGTGGATTCCTGGGCGGCATGCCGCTGGCGATGCTGGCGGGGCGCGGTGTGCAAACGTATATGGAGCAGGTAGGGTTAGGCCCTATCTCCGAAACCAATATGATTCTCACCGACGCGCGCGATCTCGATCCGCTGGAAGCCGAAGCGCTGCGGAACAGCGCCGTCACACACCTGCCGGACATCCGCGCGCTGCTGACTGCGCCGCTGCCCGACAAGCCGCTGTACATGCATATCGATACGGATATCGTTAATCCCAAAGATATGCCCGGCATGACCTACACCGCGCCCGGCGGCCCTTCGCTCTCCCTGGTGGCGGACGTCGTGCGGCGGATCGCGCGGGATGGCAATGTCGCGGGCGCGCTGTTCAGTCTGTGGAACGGTGCGCTGGCAGCGGACAAACTCCCGCTGGAAGGCACATTGACCCTGGCGCGTGCGTTAGTCGCCGGGCTGCGCGAACATAAGATACACAGGATGTAGATGATGCCGTCTCACTCTCTCCGAACAGTAGATCTGGCGCGCGCGGTGGGCGTGCATCCGAATACCGTCCGGCTGTATGAGCAGTGGGGATTTATCGCCCCGGTCCCGCGCAGCCGAAGCGGATATCGCCAATTCACCGAACAGCATCTGGATCAGATGCGGCTGGCGCGCACGGCCCTGCAATGGCCCTATCCCGGCGGCAAAGAACCTGTATTGAATCTGGTCTCACCAGACGGTAGCGCGGCGATCTGGGCGGCGCATTAGAAAACGCCTACCACTACCTCGCTCAAGTCCGAGCCGAACAAGCCCAGGCTGAAGCCGCCGTCGAATTTCTGGAACGGTGGGCGCAGGGGCACTTCGCCGGGGCCGCTGTGCCGCCGATGACCATCGGGCAGGTGGCGCGGCATTTGCATATCACCCAGGATATGCTGCGCAACTGGGAGCGCAACGGCCTGCTGGCAGTCCCCCGCGATCCACACAGCGGCTACCGGCAGTACGGGGCCGCCGAGATTGGACGGGTACGCGTGATCCGTATGCTGCGACAGGTGGGATACAGCATGATGGCCATTCTGCGCATGCTGCTGACCTTTGACCAGGGGCAGACGCACAATCTCCGGCAAACACTCGACACGCCGCGCCCCGATGAAGATGTGTACACGGCGGCGGATCGCTGGCTGTCAGCGCTGTCGGAGGCCGAAAAACGCGCGCAAAGCATCATCGAGCAGCTTGAAGCCATGATCGCCAAGGGGCGCAGCTAACCCTCCAATTGCAGACCAACCTTTGCAGGCATCTTCACGAGAAGAACTCCCTATAACTCTCCATTTGCACACCAGGGGCATATGATAGAACTAGAAGCGAGGGCGCGCCTCACGACCGGTCTGTTAAAGAGGGAACATGACACAAATCAGTGTGCAAAATTTGTCCAAAACATACCGCGTACCAGAGCGCCAGCCCGGACTGGCGGCTGCCCTGAAAAGTCTGGCTCACCGGACCTATACGACTGTCCCGGCCGTGAAGGGTATCACATTCTCCGTCGAAGCCGGGGAGATCGTCGGGTTTATCGGTCCCAATGGGGCGGGGAAAACAACAGCCCTGAAGATGCTCTCCGGCCTGCTGCATCCCACCGGAGGCGAAGCGCACGTTGTCGGGTTTTGTGCCCTGGCAGCGCAGCGCCGATTACCTGCGCCAGATCAGCATGGTCATGGGCAACAAAAGCCAGATGATGTGGGATATCCCGCCGCTGGATACCTTCCAGGTGCTCAGCGAGATCTACCGCGTCCCGCCCGCCGAGTTTAAACAGACCCTCGATGAACTGGTCGAGATGCTCGATCTGGGCGATCTGTCTGGCCCGGCCTGTGCGCAACCTGTCGCTGGGAGAGCGGATGAAGTGTGAGATGGTTGCGGCGCTGCTGCACAAACCCGTCGTGCTCTTTCTGGACGAGCCAACACTTGGGCTGGATGTGTCCACCCAGCGGCGGCTGCGGCGATTTATCACCGACTACAACCGCCGCACCGGCGCAACCATTATTCTGACCAGTCACTACATGGCCGATGTGGTGGAACTCTGCCCGCGCATTATCCTGATCCACCACGGCGCACTGCTCTACGATGGGCCGCTGGCGGGCTGGTAGAACGTCTGGCTCCGTTTAAGCTGATCCGGCTGACATTGAGACCAGGAACACAGTAACGGGCATCACATCCTGCCAGACGGTCTCAGTGTGATCGAGCAGGAAAACGGGCGGCTGACACTGCGCGCCGGGCGCGGCGACACGCCGATGCTCACCTCGCAATTGCTCAGTACACTTCCGGTTGCTGATCTCGTCGTGGAAGACCCGCCCATTGAAGCGGTCATCGATCAGATTTACCAGGAGGGTGCGCTGTGAACCCTGGTTGGGCATTGATCAAACGAACGTGGTTATCGTGGATGGCAGGACGAAGCTTCTTTTTCGTGCTGGCTTTCGGCTGGATGATTCCGCCGCTGATTTACCTGTTTGTCTGGTCCACAGCGGCAGGGGGCCGGACGATTGGAGGTTTCACACGCGGGGAGTTTATCGCCTACTACCTGATCCTGATCGCCGTGAACCAGATCACCTATTCGCAAACGAACTGGACGGTAGGGGATATCATTCGCGGCGGGCAGATCAGTACCCTGCTGCTCTACCCGATGTCGCCGCTGTATAACGCTGTCGCCTCCGAAATCGCCGGGAAGGTGGTGTATATGGTCTTTGTGATCCCGGTAACGGCGGCGCTGGCGGTGGCCCTGCATCCCGATCTGCATCCGTCGCTCCTGGATGGGCTGGCTTTTGTTCCGGCGCTGGGCTTCGCCTGGATGCTGCGCTTCTTCTGGGGATACTGGCTGGCGCTGCTGGCATTTTGGGCGGCGCGGGCCGATTTGCTGCTGGCGGTGCAGGATACGCTGATCTTCCTGCTGGCGGGGCAGGTTGCCCCGGTGGCTCTGCTGCCCGGTCTGATGAACACGGCGGCGATTCTGCTGCCGTTCCGCTACATGGTCGGCTTCCCGGTGGAAGTGTTAGCCGGGAATCTGAGCCGCGCTGATCTGCTCACTGGATTTATCTTGCAGATAGGCTGGTTGATCGCTGCCGTGAGTTTATACCGCCTGATGTGGATTCGCGGGCTGCGTCGTTACGCGGCGGTGGGAGGCTAAACAAGATGAGCTATCATTTCAGTTTGATTGGGCAGTTCATCCGCGCCTCGCTCCAGGAAGAAGTAGCTTACCGCGCTAACTTTGCCATCGGCCTGCTGAACTCGCTGCTCAATCTGGGCAGCGGCCTCGCGGGACTGATTGTGATCTTTGATCAGGTGGACAGCGTGCGCGGCTGGGATTTTGGGGCGACGCTGGCGGTACTGGGGATCTATCTGACGGTCAATGCGCTGCGCGATCTGTTTATCGGGCCAAGCTTCAATTCGCTGGTGGGAATGGCGGGCGATGTCTGGAAAGGTACGCTGGATTTCACGCTGCTGCGCCCGGTTGATATGCAGTTCCTGACCAGTTTCCGGCGCTGGCGGCTGTTCTCGCTGGTCGATCTGGGGCTGGGGCTGGGTGTGTTGGGCGTGGCTGTCGGCAACAGCCGGATCAGATTTGACGGCGGGGAATTTGCTGGCGTTCGTGGTGCTGCTCGGCGCGGCGATCGTGGTGCTGTATTCCGTGCTGCTGACCTTCACGGCGCTCACGTTCTGGAATCCCGGTTTTATGTTTAGCTGGGTCTTTAACGGCATTTTCCAGATGGCGCGCTACCCGGTCCATCTTTATCCGGGCTGGCTGCGGCTGGTCCTGGTGTGGATCGTCCCGGTGGGATTTGTCACGTCGGTTCCGGCGCAGGCGCTGACGGGAGACGTGTCGCTCCTGACGGTGGTCGGCGGGCTGACGATGGCGGGGATCGCGTTTGTGGGCGCATCGGCGCTGTTCCGCACGGGGCTGCGGCGGTATGCGAGTGCGTCGAGTTAATGCCCCTGCTGGCCCTGGGAAACCGGGGCCAGTTTAGCTCATTTTAATTTGCTACCGTATCCGGTATCCAATCAAAATGTGAGGCTTGAAATTCGATGCTGAACAGCTTAAACCTGCCCATTTCGTCCTTTTCACGCAACTCAAATAGACCCTTTACTCCCTCTAGGCCCTGGTCATCTAATTGGGACATATAATCAAAGTCGAGTATTTGTGCTCCTAGCTCCCAATTGACATTTTCTATAGACGGATTTACCTGTAACTGCTGTACATCCTCAAAGACTAATGTGCCAGGTTTGCCAAATACTTCTTCAGGATCCGACACTTCATCTTCCCAGTCGCAGAGTTGTAATTTAATAAGCAGACGTCGTGTTGCTGCCCCATAGTGGATTGAGTCAACTGAACTATCATGCAGATCAAATTTATGAAGGCGTTGAGAAATCTTCATCACATTTTTCTCCTAGACTAAGTGAAAATGTACTAACCCTATCATAATCAGATTATGCAATAATTACGCGGTCAGGGAAGGATCAGCCAATGGACCAACTGGAAAAGTTAAAACAAATACTAGATGAGGCCGGGGCGCAGTACGAGATTTTCAGCCACGACGAGACAATAGTTTCGGCATCGGATGGAGTAGAAAGCGGATTCGGAAGCCTGGAAGAAATGGCCCCTACCTTCATCCTGAATACGGAGCGAGGGTATCTCACGGCTATCATCAGCGGAAAAACACGCTTATCGTACAAAAAGATCAAAAAGGCGCTGGGACTCAAAAATGTCTCGTTGGCTTCTCCTGAGGCGGTTATCCAGGCGACAGGCGCGCAGATCGGCTATGTTTCGCTGATCAATCCCGGCCTGGTGACGATTATTGATTCCGCAGGTGACCAACAGCCCGCTGGTTTACGGCGGCTGCGGCATCCCTCGCTATACGCTCTGCATCAACCCCCACGATCTGATTCGTATCACGCAAGCGCAGGTCTTCGACTGCACCGAACCCAAGCAAAACAAATGATCGTTCGGCCCTAAAGATTGTTTGGCGTTTAAACAAAGTATGGTACAATGAAGTCAGCAATCTGTCGCAAACGGTAGACTGTGTGCGTTTATCACCGGAAAGTATTTTTTATGAACAAACTTCTTCTCGACCTCCCCTCTCAACTGGAAACACAACGCCTGATTGTGCGCCCCTACCAGCCCGGCGATGGCCCGGCCTATTTTGACGTGTGCCAGCGCAATAAAGAACATCTGCTTCCCTTCGAACACGGCAATCCCGCCCTGTCGGTGGATACGGTTGAAGATGCGGAAGTGCTGATGCGCCAGTTTGCCATTCATTGGGCTGCGCGCGAAGTGTTCTTTTTGGGAGCATGGGAAACAGCGAATAATTCGTTCGCCGCACAGATTTACATCGGTGTTGCGAATTGGAACCTCCCGGAATTTGAACTCGGCTATTTTGTAGACTGCGCGCACGAGGGGAAAGGCTTTGTGACGGAAGCCGCCGAAGCGTCCCTCGCTTTAATTTTCGATTATTTGGGCGCGCGGCGGGTCCGCTTGGAGTGTAACGAGCTGAACTCGCGAAGCTGGCGATTGGCAGAGCGCTGCGGGTTTATCCGGGAGGGATATCTCCGGCAGAGACACCCTGATATGCCCCGTGAGGATGGCATACCCAGCGGTGATTTTGTCTATGGTTTGCTCAAGGAAGAATTTGAACAGCGCAGACAAGAATAATCATTGAGAAAAGGAGACTTTTGATGGACAAGTACGGTTATCGTTTTTCGTTTGGTCCCTGGAACATCAGCGAAGGGGCCGATCCCTTTGGCCCTACGGTGCGCCCCAGCCTCCCCTTTGAGAAAGAAACTAGAAATTTACAAGCGGCTGGGCTTCGACGCGGTGCAGTTTCACGATGACGACGCCGTGCCAAACCTGAACAGCAAGACAGCGGGGCAGATCGAGCAGGAAGCGGCTGCCATGAAAAAAATGCTGGACGATGCCGGACTTGTCACGGAATTTGTCGCGCCGCGCCTGTGGGAAGACCCGCTGACCATCGACGGGGCATTCACGGCCAATGATCCGAAGGCCCGCGCCTATGCCCGTGACCGCCTGCATAAGACACTGGATATCGCCCGCGTCCTGGGTACTGATTTCATTGTGCTGTGGTTCGCTCGCGAAGGCACCTATATGCGCGAGTCGAAAGACGCCGTGCGCGCAGTGGACTGGTTTGTAGAAGCGTTGAATGACGGGCTTGACTATGCGCCCAACGCGCGGTTCGCCATTGAGCCAAAGCCGAACGAGCCGATGGATATGGCTTACATTCCAACGATTGGGCATGCGGTCGCGCTCGGTTTTAAGACGAAAGCGCCGGAGCGCATGGGCGTGCTGGTCGAGTCGGCACACGCGATCCTGGCTGGCCTGGATCCAGCGGACGAAATGGCTTTTGGACTGGCCTATGACAAGCTGTGGAGCGTCCATCTCAACGATCAGAACGGCCTGAAGTTCGATGAAGACCGCGCCTTCGGCTCCGTAAACCTGCGGCGCGCCTTCGCCCAGGTGCTGGTGCTGGACGATTATCGCTTCTACGAGCGGGGCATTGTCGGCCTGGACGTGAAAGCGATCCGCACGCAGAAGGCGGAAGTCGCCGACAAACACCTGATCAACAGCCGCGATATTTTCCTATGGTTGGTCGAACGCGCGCGCAGTCTGAACCGCCAGGAAATGCGGCAGTGCATCGATGCACGTGATTATGAGGCGCTGGATCGGCTGATCCTGTGCCATTTGATGTCTCGTTAAACACACGAAAGCGAGTGAGCATGTCAGACTATATCAATACCGGCAAAACGATCCGGCTGGGCCGCATCCTTAACCCGCAGACCGGGCGCGCAGCAGTGATTGCCTTTGATCATGGCGTACACCTGGGCGGCATCCCCGGCGTGATGAATCCTGGCGCGATGCTGCAAACGCTGGCCGATGCGGGCGCGGATGCCTTTTTGGTGGGACCGGGTGTGGCGCGGGCTTTTGCCTCCACCTTCACCGGACGCGGGGCACCGGCCATGATCCTGCGGTTGGATTGGACGAACCGCTGGCGCAGCCCGGAAACGCTTGGCAACCCAGAAGGGCGCGGGCGGCTGATCGCTTCGGTGGAAGACGCGGCTCGGATCGGGGCGGATGCTGTGCTGGTCTATATGTTCCTTGGCTACGGTGATCCTGATGCCGAGGCTCAGCAGGCGGAAGACGTGGCGCGGGTGGCGCAGGACTGCGAACGGCTGGGGATTGGCTGCATTATCGAGCCAATGGCGCGCGGCAAACTGGCAGATGCGGATATCTACCGCCCCGACTATATCGCGATGGGTGCGCGCATTGCCTGTGAATTGGGCGCGGATGTGCTCAAGACCGATTACAGCGGCAGCGCGGCAACGTTCTGCCAGGTGATCGAAGCATCGTTCCGCCCTGTCTTGATCGCGGGCGGCCCCAAGACAAACACCCTGCGCGAAGCGTTGGAGATGGTTTACGGCGCACTGCAAGCCGGAGCCAGCGGTATGTTCATCGGGCGCAATGTGTTCCAGTCGCCTGATCCTGCGCGCATGATGGGCGTGCTGCGGCGGATGATTTACGACGGATTGGATGTTCCAACTGCACTGAGTGAACTCGAAGCTTAAGGATAGAACAATGAAACCGTTCGATGCAGTTGTGGCCGGGCATATCTGCCTCGATATGATCCTCCAAATCCCTGCGGGCGATCTGCGTTCCCTCACTATTCCCGGCAAGCTGGTTGAGATTGGTCCGGCGAACTTCTGTACGGGTGGCGCAGTATCCAACACGGGACGCACCCTGCATCGCCTTGGCATAAACACCCGGTTGATGGGCAAGGTGGGCAGTGACCAGTTTGGCGATATCATCCTGGACTTGCTCCGCCGGGATTCACCCGAGATGACCGTCGATATGATAGTCGCACCGGGCGAGACCAGTTCGTATACCATTGTGATCAGCCCGCCGGGTATGGATCGCACATTCCTGCACTGTGGAGGTGCGAATCACACCTTTGGGCCAGAAGATGTGCCGTATGAAAGGCTCAAGCAGGCGCACCTGTTCCACTTTGGCTACCCGCCTCTCATGAAGCGGTTTTATGCCAATGATGGGGCAGAGTTGATCGAACTATTCTGCCGGGTGAGGAAACTGGGTCTGCTCACATCGCTCGACATGGCACTGCCCGATCCCAAAAGCTCAGGTGGACATGTGAACTGGCCTTTGCTGCTGCAACGCACCTTGCCCTACGTTGATCTGTTTCTGCCCAGCCTGGACGAACTGCTGTTTATGGTCCGGCGCGGCGTTGACCCACACGACAGCCTGATCTCTGAAGTCGCTGTCGAGATGCACGATCTGGGCGCGCGGGTCGTTGTCCTCAAGTTGGGGGATCGCGGTCTGTATCTGCGCACCGGGCCAGACGGTTTGCCCGGCTCAGACGATCCCGGATGGAAAAACCGGGAACTGTGGTCGCCATGCTTCGTGCCAGAGCCGCTGGTCGGCACAACGGGGGCAGGCGACGCGACCATTGCCGGATTCCTGGCGGCGGTGCTGCGCGGGCTGCCCGTTGAACAGGCGATCACAGCGGCGGTTGCTGTCGGCGCGTGCAATGTCGAAGCGAGTGATGCGCTGAGCGGCGTGCGATCCTGGGAAGCGACACAGACCCGCATTCAGGCGGGATGGCGGCGCGCGCCATTACAGATCGATGCACCGGGCTGGGTCTGGATGGCGGAATATGGCTTGTGGGCCGGACCGGATGATCATCGGGTAGGATAGTAAAATTCAGGGCGACCCAGGCAACCAAAGGTTGCAGGATCGCCCTTATGAAGTATTACAGGAGCCGCCAGTATAGGCGGCTTGATGTTATTAGCCTGTTTTTTGCCTCGCGGCGCTGCGATTGCGGCGGCGCTGGTTTTGTCCTGACCGGTTTCCTGGGGAGGACGTGGCAACTTTTGCCGGACGATTCCGGTTATCACGCGACCTGAGATCGGTAGCGGCAGGCGCGGCCAATTCGGAAGCATAAGGGTAGTTCGTCGCTGCCGGGATGTTCATGCGGATCAGGCGCTCAATATCAATCAGATAGGCCCGTTCCTCGACATCACAGAACGAATAGGCGATTCCCGATGCGCCCGCCCGCGCCGTACGCCCGATGCGGTGCACATAACTTTCCGGTTCGTTGGGCAGATCGTAGTTGATGACATGGGTGATCGCTTCGACGTCCAGACCGCGCGCAGCGATATCCGTTGCCACCAGAACGCGCGTCCGCCCCATTTTGAAATTGGCAAGCGCCTGTTCGCGGGCCGACTGCGACTTGTTGCCGTGAATGGCCTCCGCGTTCACCGAGGCGCGCTCCAACAACCGCACGACCTTGTTTGCACCGTGCTTGGTACGGGTAAAAACAAGCACCCGTTTCATCGATGAGTCGCGCAGCAGATGCTCGAGCAGCGAGATTTTTTGCGTCTTTTCCACAAAAAAGACCGACTGCTGGACAGTGCCCACCGTCGAAGCAACGGGTGTAACAGCGACATGGACCGGATTTTTGAGCACGCTGTCCGCCAAATCCTGAATATCGGCGGGCATAGTGGCTGAAAACAGGAGCGTCTGGCGGTTCGATGGCACATGCGTGATGATCTTGCGCACATCGCGGATAAAGCCCATATCGAGCATACGGTCCGCTTCATCAAGCACCAGCACTTCGAGGCGGCTCAGTTTGACGTATCCCTGTCCGATCAGATCGAGCAGGCGACCCGGCGTCGCGACGAGAACATCCGCGCCGCGTCGCAGCCGTTCGATCTGCGGATTCTGGTTAACGCCGCCAAAGATCGTCACCTGGCGCATGGACGTGAATTTCCCATAGGTCTCGAAACTCTCACCGATCTGGCTGGCGAGTTCCCGCGTCGGCGTTAACACCAACACGCGCAGATATTTAGTCCCCTGGGTGGGGCGGTTGACCAGTCGCTGCAAGATCGGCAGCGCGAAAGCCGCTGTTTTACCGGTTCCAGTCTGGGCACAACCCAACAGGTCGCGCCCGTCTAAGACAGGCGGAATAGCCTGTTCCTGAATGGGGCTGGGTTGGGTGTATCC
Source organism: uncultured Chloroflexia bacterium (assembly GCA_963753545.1). Classification (GTDB taxonomy): domain Bacteria; phylum Chloroflexota; class Anaerolineae; order Aggregatilineales; family Aggregatilineaceae; genus CAVWCQ01. The sequence goes on along the minus strand of CAVWCQ010000001.1, from coordinate 241,944 downwards.
TTCGGCATGCACAGCACGCAGCAGCGGCTCAATGAGCTGAAGTTCGTTGAATTGCATAGGTTGTATTTTGTCGTTTCTGGGCTAAAGAGGATAACCGACGCACGCAAGGTTATCTCGGTAAAGTCATTGCAGCGGAAGAGCGCGGTATGCGCGTGGCGTGGTAACAGTTCCGTGTTCGAAATAGAAGTTTATCACATCTCTGGGTATTTGGCGATGGTCAGACGTTAGAGGCAGCAAAGAATGCCGCTCGTGGGAGCGGCACGCTCTTGTGATGTTCACTTAGCGCAGGGATGCTCTATCCCCCACTTCCGGGTGGATCCCCTGCTGAGGAGCTAAAAAATGGTTGACCAGTTTTAACAATTCTTCGGGCAAAAATGGTTTGGCAAGAAAAGCATTGCAGCCAAAGCCTTCGGCTAACCGGATCGATTCTTCATCGGCCTGAACGGTAACTGCAATAATCGGGAGAACATTGGGGGGATTTTGCCGCCGCAAGCTGAGTACGACGCTGCGCCCATTGACATCGGGCAGGTCGATATCCATTAACACCAGATCCACATGAGCTGCTCGTGCCCAACGCGCTCCTTCGAGGCCGCGCGTGGCGTGGTGAACGGTGTGCCCAGCCGATTCCAGAATACGGATAATAAAATCAGCCGTATTCTGATTATCCTCGACCAACAGAATAGTAGCCATTCACTTTTCCTTTTAACACTTATCTGGCGGAGTGAAGACCCAAATACTCACCTGCAAACGTACTTTATCACGAAACAGGCTCTCTCACAATCCCATCGATGACCAGCGCCACGGCTCCCTTAACCGAGGAATTTCAGCCCCAAAGCAGCCAGTGCCAGGGCGACTTCTCGCTGTGGTTCCTGCAGGGCTTCGGTGGCGATAATGTTGCTGACCGTCGCCAGCAGATAGTCACCCCCCAAAATCAGTGTGCCGCCCAGCACGATCAGAGAGGGGTTAAAGAGGTTGATCAGGTTGGCGATACCTGTACCCAGGTTCAGCGCAACATCGGCCAGGGTATCGCGGGCTAACTGATCGCCGCGATTGGCAGCTTCGACGACGATTTGCATGTTGATCCGCTCGTAATGGTCGCCAACGAGGGATGGAATAAGTGAGGGAGCGCCCCGTTTGAGCGCCTGCACGATACCTTCCTTGACGGCGCGCGGCCCGACCAGAGTCTCCCAGCAGCCGCGCCTACCGCAACTGCACAACTCCCCGCCTGATTCCACAATGATATGCCCGACTTCGCCCGCGTAACCTGTTGCTCCGCGATAAAGCTGTCCGTTGAGCATCAATCCGCCTGCCAGTCCAACGCCTGTGCCGAGATATAAAAAGTCGCGGCAGCCCTTAGCAACGCCAAAATAGTATTCACCCAGGGCAGAGGTATTGCCATCGTTTTCAATATAGAGTGGGACGCCGTATTTTTGTCCCCACATTTCCCGAAAATTAACATTGCGCCAGCCCAACGGTGGGGAGAACTTCAGAATACCATTGGTGGTATCAACCAGACCGGTAATGCCCAGCCCTATCCCCAGCAGGGGAAGGTTATTGGCGGTTCCCGCCCGGCGTGCCGCGTCGATCAGGTCTTCTGCCTGGGCCAGAATATCCGGCTGAGAAACGCCGTTTACATCCACCTGCCGCCGCCAAAGGGTATGGGCGGTAAAGTCGGTGAGGATGACCGTTACATGCTCTGGCGTGATCTCGGCCCCCACGATACAGCCGCCTGCCGGATTCAGTTCCAACAAAATGCCGGGCCGCCCGCGAGAGTTCACCTCTTGCAAGCCAAGTTCCCGGATGAGCCCCAGATCGATCAATTCGCTGACCAGAGACGATATCGTGCTGCGATTAAGCCCGATCTGTTCAGCGAGGTTGGCGCGTGACTGGGGTGAAGAGGTCAGGAGTTGATCCAGGATCAGCGAGCAGTTCATTTGTTTGACTAAATTCTGATCGGCTGGAACACGAATTCATGGGGCCTCGCATTTTGTATGTCACTGCAACAAAATATAAGACAGAAGGATGGTATTTGTCAAACACCGCGTTTTGGAATTTATCAACCATGAAAAATAATTACGGCTAAATATAAGAGAAAGTTTCATTCTATTTCATGAAAATGCCAACCTGATTAGATGGCAAATCATGGCTTCTTGACAAAATTTTATTTTGTTGGTTTAATGAACAAAATCGTATTTACGGCCCTATTGTGTCTTTTTACAGTTCTTCCCCCCACAAGCGGGCACTAGATCGTCCGGTTTAGTTTTGGGTTTGGGAGTTTTCTACTCCCGGTCATGTTTATTCAAGGAGGGTTTAAGACATGAAGAATTTGTTACGGTTGTTTAGTGTCGTAGTCTTGGTGGCACTGATGGTTTCACCATTCATCAGCACCTCATCCGAGGCGGCCAAAGCTCAGGACGACACCTTTACTATTGCGTGGATTCCCAAAGCTCTGAACAACCCCGTGTTTGAACTTGGCCGCGATGGCTGCATGGCTGCGGCTGCGGAACTGTCCGGATCGACTGGCAAGACCGTTGAATGCCTCTATATGGGTTCGGTCAACTCTGACGCTGGCCGAGCAGGCACGCGTGATCGAAGACGCAGTATCGCAGGGTGTAGACGCTATCGGCGTGAGCTGCAATGACCCTGATGCCTGCATTGACCCGATCAATGCCGCGATCGAAGCGGGCATCCCGGTTATGACCTGGGACTCCGACTCGCCCGAACTCAAACCGCATCACCTACCTGGGCGTGGACAATTACACCGGCGGTGTGGCGGCGGCCAATCTGCTGATCAAAGAAATGGGTACTTCGGGTAAAGTCGCCCTGCTGACGGGCGTTCCCGGCGCGTTCAACCTTGAAGAGCGTATTCGCGGCTTCAAGGACGGCATTGCGGGAACCGACATCGAAATCGTGACGACGGTTGCCTGCAATGACGACATCAACCTGGGTGTGCAGGTGGTCGAAGAGACCATGCTGGCGAACCCCGATCTGAAGGGCTGGTTCTTCGTGGGTCTGTGGCCGGTCTTCGCGGGCCAGGGCGCGATGCCACTGTTCGAAGAAGCGTACCGCCAACGGCATGAAGGCCATTGCCTTCGACACCCTGCCCGTTGAACTGGAATGGGTCAAGGCTGGCCTGCTGCACGGCCTCGTTGGTCAGAAGTATTGGGGCTGGGGCTATGACACCGTTCATATGCTGTATGACCATGTCGTGAATGGCAAGAACTACGCCGACTGGACCGACAGCGGTATGGATATCGTCAGCATCAACAACGTTGATGCGATGGCTGCTGCCTGGGAAAACAAGGACTTCACCCAGCCGCTGCCCCCCGCCTATCCGCCTGCGGATGGCAAGTTCACGCTGGCCTGGATTCCAAAAGCCCTTAACAACCCCGTGTTTGAACTGGGCCGTGATGGCTGCATGAAGGCCGCGGAAGATGCATCTGCTGAATTTGGCATCGAAGTGGAATGCCTCTATATGGGTTCGGTCACCTCCGATATGGCGGAACAGGCGCGCGTGATCGAAGACGCGATTATCGCAGGGTGTGGACGCCATCGGCGTGAGCTGCAATGACCCTGACGGCTGCGTGGACCCGATCAATGCCGCGCTTGAAGCGGGTATCCCCGTTATGACCTGGGACTCGGACTCTCCTGACTCTGGCCGCTTCACCTACCTGGGTGTGGACAACTACACCGGCGGTTGGGCGGCTGGCGAACTGCTCGTTAAGTCGATGGGCGAGAGCGGTAAAGTCGCCCTGCTGACGGGCGTTCCCGGCGCGTTCAACCTTGAAGAGCGTATTCGCGGCTTCAAGGATTACGTTGCCCAGTATCCTGGCATCGAAATCGTGACGACGGTTGCCTGCAATGACGACATCAACCTGGGTGTTCAGGTGGTCGAAGAGACCATGCTGGCGAACCCCGACCTGAACGGCTGGTTCTTCGTGGGTCTGTGGCCGATCTTCGCAGGCCAGGGCGCGATGCCGCTGTTCGAAGAAGCCGTCACGAACGGTACGCTGAAGGCTGTTGCTTTCGACACCCTGCCCGTTGAACTGGAATGGGTGCAAGACGGTCTGCTGCACGGCCTCGTTGGTCAGAAGTATTGGGGCTGGGGCTATGACACCGTCTTTATGTCGCTCAACCATGCTCTGAACCTCTACCCGTATCCTGACTGGACCGACAGCGGTATGGACATCGTGACCAGCAACAACGTGGACGCGATGGCTGCGCCTGGGAAAACAAGGATTTCACCCAGCCGCTGCCTCCGGCATTTCCGGCTGAATAATCCTCGGTAGAGTATACTATTCTCCGTAACAAATCCGGTGGGAAGGGCCTCCTTCCCACCGGAATCCTGACTGGCGGATGATTGATTAGTATTATTAGAAAGGCCAAGGCGTTGGACACAGAACCTATTCTCCGGGTTGAGGGCATCACAAAGACATTTCCGGGTGTCCGGGCGCTTGACTCCGTTGATTTCGAAGTCTACCCGAACGAAGTGGTTGCACTGTTGGGAGAAAACGGCGCAGGTAAATCCACCCTGATGAAGATTCTGGCCGGGGCCTACCAGAAAGACTCCGGGCAAATCTCCCTGCAAGGCAAAGAAATTCAGCCCAAAAACCCGTCACACTCCCAAAGCCTGGGAATCTCCATTATTTATCAGGAATTTACCCTGACACCGAATCAGACGGCTGCCGCGAATGTTTTCATCGGGCGCGAACCACGCTACGGCGGGCTGCTCGCACCATTCCGCCTGATCAACCGGCGCAAGATGGAACGCCAGGCAAATGACCTTTTGGAACGGGTTGGGGCACGCGTCAACCCGGCATCGTTGGTAGAAAATCTCTCGGTCTCAGAGCGGCAGCAGGTCGAAATCGCCAAAGCCCTGGCTGTTGACGCGCAAGTTATTATTATGGACGAACCCTCCTCCGCATTGGGACAGGGCGAAACAAAAGCGCTCTTCCAGATCATCCGTAATCTGAAGGAACGGGGCATCTCCGTTATTTACATTACACACCGCCTTGAAGAAGTCTTTGAGATCACGGATCGCATCGTCGTGATGCGTGATGGGCACCGCGTGGGATCGTTACAAACGTCTGAAACGACCAACGACGAGATCATTCGCATGATGGTTGGCCGCGAACTGGGCGATCTGTTCCAGAAAGAGGTTGTGGAAATCGGAGTACCCGTTCTCCAGGTGGAGAATCTATCACGCGGGAATGCCATCAAAGACGTTTCATTCGATTTGCACCGCGGGGAAATCCTCGGTTTTGCCGGGCTGGTTGGCGCAGGGCGTACCGAGACGATGCGCCTGATCTTTGGGGCGGATCACAACGATTCGGGTACGATTTGCGTTAACGGGCAGATCGCGAATATTCGCTCCCCCAAATCAGCGCTTCAATATGGCATTGGCTTGATCCCGGAAGACCGGGGTAACCAGGGGCTGGTCCTGGATCTACAGCGTCCTCTTTAATATGATCCTGCCCACGCTGAATAAGTTCACTATTCTTGGCTGGGTAAAAGCGGGGCAGATGCGCCGTGTAGCAGAAGAATATGTCCAGCGGCTGCGCGTCCGCACACCCAGCATGCGCCAGCTTGCGCGCAACCTGTCCGGCGGCAACCAGCAGAAGGTCGTGCTGGCAAAATGGGTGATGGCAAACCCGCAATGTGCTCATTATGGACGAACCGACGCGCGGCATCGACGTGGGAGCCAAAGCGGAAATTCACCACCTGATGTCCGATCTTGCCAAACAGGGCATCGGCATCATCATGATTTCATCGGAAATGCCCGAAATCCTGGCGATGAGTGACCGTATCGTGGTGATGCACGAAGGCCGGGTCGCCGGAATCTTAGATAAGGAAGAGGCAACCCAGGAATTGATTATGGCTTATGCCAGCGGGCAGTCTGCCCAAAATTAATCTGGTGTTGCAAAACACTCAATTATGGAAAGTGAAGGTTTTGGATTATGACTGCTGAAACAACAACGCAACCGACAGCACCTAAATCCAATTTGGGTAATGCCTCGGTCAACTGGTGGAAAAGCCTCCTGACGAGCCAGGAAATCGGCGTCTTCGCCATCCTGCTGTTGGGGGTAGGCTACCTGAGCCTTAAAACAGATACTTTTAATACCCCTGGCAACCTGCGCAGTGTCTGGCTGGCCTTTTCCTGGATCGCCATCGCCGCCTTTGGGCAAACCCTGGTAATCATCACAGGCGGTATTGACCTGTCCACCGGATCGGTCATGGCGCTGGCAGGGCTGGTATCGGCCTATTACGTCGCGGGCAAGATCAACAACGAAGATACAGCCTGGATGGTCGAAAAGGTGATCAACGGGCGTACACAGACGATGGGGCCGGACTTTTATGTCTGGCGCGCCCTGGTGTTAGGATGTTTAGCTGGACTGGCCGTTGGGGCACTGAATGGCATCCTGGTCGCCTGGGGCAATCTGCCGCCCTTTATTGCGACCCTCGGCATGATGAGCGTCGTACGCGGTATCTGCTATGTCTGGTCGTCGGGCTGGCCGTTCCAGAAGTTGAATGACAACTTCCGTGAACTAGGACAAGGAGAGTGGATCATATTCGGCTATGACGTGCCGTATCCGACCATCATCATGGTTGTCCTGGCTGTCGTCATGTCCATTTTCCTGCTGCGAACGATCTGGGGCTACCGGATTTATGCTCTCGGTGGGAACGAACAGGCGACAGAACTGTCCGGGATCAACACCAGGCACGTCAAGCTGATGGCCTATTCTTTCTCTGGCCTGATGGCGGGAATCGGTGGGGTGCTGATGACGGCCCGTCTGGGAGTAGCGGCTCCGACAGCAGCAAGCGGATACGAATTGGACGTGATCGCCGCCGTGTTCATTGGTGGGGCCAGCGTCAAAGGTGGCAAGGGAACGATTGTCGGCACGTTGATCGGCGCGGCGATTATGCAGGTGCTGCGCAACGGCCTCAATCTGTTGGGTTATGACCCGTACTGGCAGCCAACCGCTATCGGCGCGACGATCATTCTCGCCATCATGTTCGACCGCGCGCGGCAGGATCCGCAGGTTCGCGCCCGCTTGAAATCGGCGTGGCGCTTCCTGTTCACTCGATCCGGGTGGGTTCGTCTGCTGCGGTCCTAACGCCAAATCGCAGTATAATACCCATACCAGCCTCGCCCTAAACGAGGCTGGTATCTCGTTTGTCGTTGATATAAACACGGGTTCGGGATGAAATTTGGTGTAATGCCATTTCTCAGGGTGGTTGATCTCTCCAAGCGCTACGGCGGTATCGAAGCCCTGCAGCGGGTGAACCTGGATATCTTCTCCGGCGAAGTGATTGGCGTGGTAGGCGATACCTACTCTGGCAAATCGACGCTGCTGCGCCTGATCGCAGGAGCCATTCGCCCCGATAAGGGGAAGTTTTATGTCCAGGGGCGGGCCGTTCGCCTGGCTCCTCCGCACCGCGCGGGGCGTTACGGCATCCGCGTTGTCCACCAGGATATCAATGACGCGCAGCTTATGACCGGGATCGGCTATATTTTCGCCGGGCGGCCCCCACGCAGTCCTCTGCCTCTGCGCTGGTTAGGATGGTGGGATCAGCGCAACATGGAGGCCATTGCCAGCGCAGAATTCGAGCGGCTGGGCTTTGAGCCGCCGTCGCTCACCTGCCGCCTGAACGATCTGACCAGCGCCCAGCGTAAAATGGTCGCCTTTGTCCACGCCACCATCCGCACGCCGCACCTGCTGGTGCTGGACGAGCCGATGAATGCGCTCGAACAGTATCAGGCGGAAATCTTCCGGCTGATCGAAGAGACGCGGGCGCGCGGTGGGGCCGTCCTGCTGGTTACGCAAAACATTGATGATATCTTCCGCCTGTCGGATCGCATTATTGTCCTGAACGCCGGGCAGAAGATCGCGGAACGGCGCGCCGCCGAAACGACCCAGGAAGAGATTGTCCGCCTGATCCTGGAATTGAGCGAGGATAAACGCTCCCCGGCGGTTTGGGCACTCAGCACTTATTTTGAAGTGCGCCAGCAGGCCGAAAAACTCAACCAGCTCAATCAGAAGTTAGAAAAACGGGCGGTCCAGCTCAACGCCCATGCCGATGTCGCGCGCAGCGTGACGTCTATCCTGGATCTGGACGAACTGCTGCGGCGCATCGTTAAGATCATCGGAGAACGCTTCAGCTATTATCATGTTGCCATCTTCCTGGCCGATGAAGGTGGGGAATTTGTGCTGCTGCGAAACAGCGCCGGGCCAGAGCCACCGCCTGCGGAACAGGTCCGGCTGAGGGTCGGTGAAGGCAGCATGATCGGCTGGTGCGCCGCCACCGGGCAGGCCCAGTTAGCGAATGATGTCTCGGACGTGCGGAACTTCCGGCACGACGCCGGGCTGCCCAATACGCGGTCTGAACTGGCACTGCCCCTGCGCATCGGTACGCGTGTGCTGGGTGTATTGGACCTTCAGGCCGAGCGGCAAAATTCGTTTGACGAAGAAGATGTTTTTGTTCTGCAAGGGCTGGCCGATCAACTGGCGATTGCCATTCGCAACGCGGAGTTGTTCGAAGCCGCTCAGGTTGCGCGCCAGCAGGCAGACCGGGCCAGCCGCTTCAAAAGTATTTTCCTATCCAATATGTCACACGAACTGCGCACCCCGCTCAGCGCCATCATCGGGCATACCAAAGCGATGATGAGCACGGACGCCCAATTTTATGACAGCCCGATTCCCGACGAATATCTACACGATCTGCGCACGATTTGCCGGAGCGGGGAGCATTTGCTGGCGCTGATCAATGACATCCTGGATCTGAGCCAGATCGAGACGGGCGAATTTAAGCTCAATTTTGCAGCCATTGATCTCAAAAGCATTCTGGATCATGCGATCCAGGCGTCGTATGGTCTGCTGCATAGCCGCCCGGTGGACCTGAAGGCGCATTACCCGGATGATCTGCCGCCTGTCTGGGGCGATCATCTGCGCACGCAGCAAATTGTGCTCAACCTGCTGTCAAACGCGGTGAAATATACGGAAGAAGGAGCAGTCACAGTTTCGGCAGAAACGGCTGGCAGCAGTGTGGTCGTTTCGGTGCTGGATACAGGCATCGGCATTCCGGAGCATATACTTCCCTATCTGTTTGACCGGCTCAATCAGCCCGATCTGGCCCGCTCCAAAAAATATGGCGGAACAGGACTGGGCCTGAATATCAGCAAACAATTGGTTGAACTCCAGGGAGGGAAAATTCACGTCGAGAGCCAGGTTGGAGTGGGCAGCCTGTTCAGATTCTCCATTCCCATCGCTACCACCGAACAACTGGCCCTGACGGGGGGGCAGGTGATCCAGTCGCCTCCCATCAAAACCGGAAAGTCGATCATTTTTGAGACACCCGTCCCAAGCACCACCCGGTTGATCTTACTACTCCAGGATGAATGCACGGAAGCCCTCCGTTTGCAGCAAGACCTGGAAACAGCCGGGTATGTGGTCGAGCAGGCGAATGTGGATCAGTCCGCGCTCGATCTGGCAGACGTGATTGCCCCCGATGGCATCATCTTTCACGCCGGGAACGCCGGGGCCTACGCCCTTCTCGAAGCGCTGCTCGTCTCGCCCTATACCGCCTCGACACCCATTCTGGTGATTGTCTCAAACTCAGGCACGCCTCGCTCTGAGTTACCAGCAATCGAGACGCGGATCGTCCCGGTTCAGATTATGGAGAAAACAGCGCCGGGGGATATCATCCGTGCGCTGAAAACAGTTTGGAAAGACTGACTTTCATCTGCCTTCATTTCTATGAGGATCACTTATGCGCTACCTACTTGGATTAGACATCAGCACCACCGGAGCAAAAGCCCTTCTGATTGATGAGCAGGGAGCGGTTGTTGCCAGCCATACCAGCCCGCATCCGATTAGCAATCCACGCCCACTGTGGAGTGAACAAAACCCGGCGGACTGGTGGTCGGGTATGGCCGCCTCGATTCGGGCCGTCCTGCAACAGACGGGCGCGGCTGATCAGATCGTTGCCGTTGGCCTGACCGGGCAAATGCACGGCCTTGTCTGCCTCGACGCACACAACAATGTTCTGCGTCCGGCGATCTTGTGGAACGACCAGCGCACCCAGGCGGAATGCGACTGGATCACCAAAACCGTCGGTTCGGAGCGGCTGATTCAACTGACAGGCAACCGCGCCCTGACCGGATTTACAGCGCCGAAAATCGTCTGGGTGCGGGAACATGAGCCGGAAATCTATAAGCAGATCGCTCATGTGCTGCTGCCCAAGGACTATATTCGTTTCAAACTAAGTGGTGATTATGCCTCCGATGTTTCCGATGCATCGGGCATGGTGCTGCTGGATGTTGCGAACCGCCGCTGGTCAGATGAAGTATTGAACGCGCTCGACATTCCCGCTGCCTGGATGCCTGCCGTTTGCGAAGGGCCGGAAGTAACGGGCGTCGTGAGCCAATCCGCCGCAGCAGAAACGGGTCTCAAAGCAGGCACGCCGATTGTAGGCGGCGGCGGCGATCAGGCGGCGCAGGCGGTTGGTGTGGGCGCGGTGCGCAGCGGAATCGTAGCCATGACCGTTGGCACTTCCGGCGTCGTCTTTGCCCCGCTGAACAGTTATGCCTATGAACCGGACGGCAAACTGCACGCCTTCTGCCATGCCGTGCCCGGTATGTGGCACTTCATGGGCGTCATGCTCTCGGCGGCAGGCAGCCTGCAATGGTACCGGGATACGCTCGCACCGGGTGTGGATTTTGGCGCTTTGACGGACAAAGCGGCCTCTGTTCCCGCTGGTTCCGAAGGACTTTTCTTCCTGCCCTACCTGAGCGGCGAACGCACACCGCACCCCGATCCGCTGGCGCGGGCTGGCTTTATCGGCCTGACCACCCGCCATACTCAGGCCCACATGACCCGCGCTGTGCTGGAAGGTGTCGCTTTTGGCCTGCGCGACAGTTTCGAGCTGATCCGCGCCAGTGAAGCCGGGCGGCAAATCACGCGGATTCATGTCAGCGGCGGCGGGGCAAAAAGTCCGCTGTGGCGGCAGATCATGGCTGATATTCTGAACAGGCCGATGGTTACCGTGGAAGCAGTCGAAGGGGCGGCTTATGGCGCGGCGCTGCTGGCCGGAGTTGGCGCGGGCGTTTGGGCAACTGTGGCGGAAACAGCCGATCTGATCAGCATGGGCGAGGAAGTCCAGCCCGGCGCAGACGTCAAAGCCTATGAGGATGCGTACCAAATTTACCGGACACTCTATCCGCTGCTGGCTGATACGTTCGCGAAGCTGCACTAGGAGTAAGGTATGCAAAGGGCGAGGCAAGCCTCGCCCCTACGTGTTGATTTTACGAGAGCGTGTTCGAAGCACGCTCTTTTGATGCAGTTAAGGGAGCGGCCCCCACTGAAAAGAAGATACCGGGCCGGACAGATGAAGCATATTCCCCGACGCGATATCCACCAGGGACAGTTCTCCGGTGACAACCCCACGCGGATCGCGGTCCGTTTGCAGGGTCGCGTTGACATATTCCACCAGCAGCGAGCCATCTGGCGACAGGGGGCCATACAGAGTCTGCGTCCCCTCGTTTGAGGGCAGCGCGGCGAAGGTATAAATATCTCCAACCACGACATCCTTTGCGGAGTTGTAGTCAAAGACAAACAGGACCGTCGCATAGGTAGCCGGATCGGTGAACGTGGTGCCAAACACGCGGATCATGCCGGGAAGTGTTTCAACGGCCTGTTCTACAAACAGCGGTCCAACCGCTTCGAAGATATTCAGATCTACCAGCACATTACCCGCGTTCAGGTCCAGCCAATCGACCGCCTGTAGATCGAAGGCACCTTCCACGGCGCCATTCCCATAGAGCAGCAGCCGCCCGTCCGCCAGCGGCAGTGCTCCGGTGTGGATGCCGCGCTCAAGTTCCTGCACCGACCCGCTGCTCAGATCGATGACGCCAACCGTGTAGCCCTCCCAGAGCAGGATATTGACGATCAGGCTGTTGTGCTCATCAACAAAGCGGGACGGCTCGTAGTAGTGATCGTACACGCCGTTCATGCCTTCCATCATCGTGTTCTGCACCAACTGGCGCGGCTCCTGCGAGCCATCAAGCGGCACAACCCAGACGCCATCATCCGCATAGGCAAGCTGCGTGCTGCCGAGCACCGGGTGAGCCCCCGCTGCTGATTGGAGCGTGACCAGGGCGACAGGCGCAGAGCCGTCGAACGGCTGCAACCACACCTGTCCCGCACTGGTATAAGCAGCGCTGCCAGCATCCGGGCTTAGCCCAAAATCGACCAGACTCTCGGGGGCGTTGGTAAGCATCTGCGGCTCGGACCCATCCGCAGGGAGCCGCCAGAGTTGGATAATATCATTCGGATCAGCAGCCAGATAAAACCCATCAGTGGGTAGAGTTACAGGCGCGTCTTGAGCCAAGCGATGACGCCGATCCACTGCTCACCACGAGCAGCAATCCGGCCAGGAACAGCAAACCTCTACGCATGATTCTTCCCCTCCCTCTACATATCACGATAAAGAGATTTTATGCAAAATGCTGCCAAACAGATGACGCGGAACCATCTTTTTACCCACGCCCGCTCTCCTGAATCCCGACTTATCCAACCGGCCATCTGTTTGGCAGCAGGGGGTATCTGTGTCATGTTCTTTTAAAGAGAAGTTTAGTCAAGTGGAACGAGCATGCCCATTCGTGTTTTGATTGCTGACGATCACGCCGTTGTGCGCCAGGGACTTCGTATTTTCTTGCAGCGAGACCACGATCTTGAACTGGTTGGCGAGGCAATTAACGGCCAACAGGCTGTGCAACTGGCTCGCGATCTGCATCCTGATATGGTCCTGATGGATTTGCTGATGCCAGAAACGGATGGGATCGAAGCAACTGCTCGTATCCGAACCGAACTGCCCAGGACACAGGTCATTGTCCTCACCAGCGTGCTGGAAGAACGATCCATTATCAACGCCATGCGCGCCGGGGCCATTGGTTACCTGTCCAAAGATGTTGATGTTTACGATCTGATCCGCGCCATCAAATCAGCCTGGATCGATGGGCAAATTCAGCTTTCCCCCAAGGTTGCCGCCCAATTGATGCATGAAGCGGGCGAAGCCAATCATCTTGAAGCCCTTACTGGACGTGAACTTGACGTGCTGCGCCTGCTGGCACAGGGACAGTCGAATAAAGCGATTGCTCACCATCTGAACATTGGTGAAAAAACCGTCAAGACTCATGTCAGCAGTATTCTTGACAAGCTGCACGTAACCAGCCGGACTCAGGCCGCGCTCCACGCAGTGCGCATCGGGCTGGTCGATCATTGATAGAGGAGTATCTGGATTTGAACCATTCCAGTCTACGACTGCCCCGTTTGCTGTTTTTCTCCTGGATATGGGTCACTATAGCCGCTCTCAGTGCAACAGTTCAGGCCCACAACAGCGGCCCTCTTTCGTCAGCAAGCCGACAGCAGGGCACGCCGGAAGCACGCCTGCCGCTGCCCGTCGATCAAATTCATTATCTCACTGGCAATGTCGCCAGGCCCAACGGTATTGGCTGGTATGCGAACAAACTTTACGTAGTATGTTCGGGCGATGGCACTGTGTACGAACTCGATGATCAGACGGGATTCACAAACACGTACATCTACGGTGTCAAGGATGCTTTTTCGATCTATCCAGAGAAGGGGCGTGACGGCACTCTGTATTTGTGGGTTCCCGATGCGGGATCGCGCAGCATCGTACGTGTCACGCCCGCCGAAGTAGAAACGATTGTCAGCGGGACCGGGGAACCCTGGTCGTTGATTCCCTATGATGTCAATTCGTTTCTGGTTTCTGGCCTGAGAGCAAACACGGTCGAACAGGTGACCCGCGACGGTGAGCGCACGGCATGGATCACCGGGCTGGAAGACCCAACGGCCCTTGTATTGCACCGCGAATATCTCTATGTCGCCAACACCGGCGACCTGGATCGGTCTATTGAATGGTATCCCCTGACCGATATTCGGGCGGGCAATCCTGAACCGTCCCCTATGCTGCGCGGGATTGAGGGAATCACGGCGATGCAGATTTTCTCGGACGGCTACCTCTATTTCTCCTATGAACGGGACGGGCGCGGACTGATCGGGCGCATCCAGCCGGATATTTGCCGGGACGCAGGTGGATGCCGCGCCGATCAGGTTGAACTGGTGCTCGATCCCAGGCTGAATGCGCCCCTGGCTGGACTGATGATCACGCCGGATGGGCGGATGTTCTTCCATACGCGCTACGGTTCGGTGATCAACTGGGTGCAGTTGGATAGCCAACCTTGACGCCCCACGTCAGCGCAAGGAAATTTGCATTTTAACGATCTTGCCGTCTCGCACTGCCGAGGCGTACGGCTCTGGCACGATAGAACCGGCAATCTCAACAGTCTCACCGTCAGCCGTTTTTAACCCGATAGCGATAGGCTGTACAGCACCATCTCCGAACGTGTCGCGGCGATCAGGGTTATGGTAGACCACCGTGCAGGTGCCCAGGAAGCGGCAGGTGACAGTGTCCTGGTCATCAAATAACCAGCCGGGCAAAGCGGGGCGCAGGGTGAGAGTCAGGCGGCCATTCTGTGCCGCGAACGGTTCCCGCCCAAACATGATCCGGTGCAGGATGCTCAGATATTCCACCGTAGACCCGCTGAGCCGAGCGACGAACCCCTGGCCATGCAGGTTAGCATCGGGGTGGGCGCTGCTGACCAGAAACGACGAGTTCTCCAGGGGACTGCGCCCGTATACGGCTGGATCCTGGAATGGGATCAGCACATGGCGGAAGTCGGCATAAAACTCCTCGAACAGTCCGGCGTCCAGCAGCGCGAGCAGATACTTGTATTCCATGTGGAGCCAGATGAACTCGTTTTCCAGCCAGCCGGGTGTAAAAGCGCGGGTGCGGCCAATATCGGGCGGCTGCTCGGCCAGAGAGGCATTAACCTTGTACATCTTCAGTTTTTGATCAAACAGCGCGCTGCTCTTGACGCGCTGGTGCAGCGCACGCGCCGCATCCGGAGTTGGTGCAACACGCAGGGCGCGCACTGGCCCTTCGAGGAAAAGTGGCAAGACAGACGCTTCAAACTGCTTCACCTGGACATACTGGCGGCTCCCCTCTGTGCGAATAACATCGTATTCGACGGGCCGGAAGGAAAGATAGGTGGGCGGAATGCCGTTGTTGAGTTCAAACGCCCGGTTGATCCCCAGTGCCAGCTTATCCAGGAACAGAGCCAGGACGCGATCAAGCTGTGGCAAAGACAGCGCGTGGCATTTGCCGCTGAAGCCAAAACGGATGCGCTCGCGGTAGACTTCACGCGCGGAAGAGACAGCATCCCAGCAGATCATGTCACGATCTGGCTCAGACGAGGCGAAATAGTCGTGCAGAGAGGCCACGACAAAATCCAGCAGATCCATCACTTCAACGGGTAGATTGAATGGTTCCTGGGATCGGGTAATCGACCCACGGAGGAAGGTGATCAGCCGCTGCAATTCAAATGTTTCGGGCACGGACGAGCCAAAGAGACCCGGCAGGCCATTCAGGGCGTCGTACCAACCCGGTCTGCCCGCTTCCATTTCGATACCGATTCCGAGCGGGTCCAGCGTCGTGAATTTGAGCAGGGTCAGCACAACCAGTTTGTTAAAGAGTGTTGTCTGGTAAACATCGCCCTGGCCTCCATTGAGCCGCATCACATTCGGCTGCTCCTCCCGTGAGGCGATCCGGGCGGCTTTTTCCTCGTCCTCATGGATGGCGTCCAATTGCCGGACCTGACCATTGGCGAGGACCGTCTTTTCATCGCGCGGGCGAACCGTCACAGGGCTGTCGTAATAGGTGAAAACGGGCCGCTCAAAAAGCAGTTTGCGGCGACGTTCCGGGTAAATGCTCAGGTAGTTTTCGATCAGGTCGAGGTTGTAGGTCCAGTGATCAACCCAATAGCCTTCGCCAAAAGCCGCCTCAAAACGTTGTTCGGCCCGGTCCAGCACTTCCGACAGGAACGTCTGCGGATCGGTACGCAGCCTGACGCCGCTGACCTGCACCGTTTTGAGCAGTTCGCCGGGGGTAAAGGGGTGCGCCAGCACATTTTCCAGGGCCGATGGGTTCTCAACCAGTGAGAGGACGGCATCACGCTCATCGGCAGAAACAGTGAAGCGGTTGCCCCGGATGATCAGCGGGTTATAACCATCGGCCTGGATCAGATTCATGAAGGTCACGATGTTATAGTCGCCCACGCGCGGGTTTAGCCAGACATCCTCGCGCCGGTTCTGGTTCACGTCGCGGTAACTGCCGTTCCCCTGTGAGTAAAACTCCGGGGCAAGATAGAAGGCGTTGTAATCGCGTTCGAGATCGCCATGTTTGCGCGAATAAACATGCTGCACCACCGGGCGCGCTGGATGGCCAAGCAGAACAGGCCAGCCGCCGCGCAGCACGTTATCCAAAAAGCTCTGGCGCGTATATTCGTCAAGCAGCGGTTCACTGGTCCGGATAGCAACCACATCAGTCAGGGAACGGGCTAATTCACGCGCAGACTGGAATTTTTCCTCAATATAAGCCGGGCTGGACAGCCGCTCGGCCTCGCAGTTTATTTCATCCACATCGCTCACATGGCCAATCAGCCCATAAAGCGTGAATGACTCGCCGGGTTGCAGGGTTTGCCCCGCGCCAAAGAATCCGCACGGCGTCCGGCCCACGGTGATCTGCTTCTGAGCATAGAGCGCGTCCAGCGAACCATCCAGGAAAGCATCCGGATAGCTCAGCGCTGTGTTCTGCCCAAAAACAGCCCGTGGATCGACCAGGGCAGGCAGGCGGCGATCCGCCGTAAAGGTGGTGTAGAAGTGCCCGGCATGATACCCTTCAACCTCTACCTTATCGACGATGCTGTAACTCAGGCGGTAAAACGGGATGTCGTTTTCCACGTTAAAAACGCCCATCCATGCTTCCGCCGTGCGCCCGATTTCTTTGAGCAGCCAGTTATTCATACCAAAGGGAATAATCGCGGGCAGTCCGTCCAGCACTTCCAGGTCCAGCGCTTCGCCAGAGGTATTCTCAATGGTCACGCGGCGGACCAGCCCGGCAAAGGGTTCGTCAGTCAGCGTGAAATAGAGCACGCTCACCCGCAGGCCAATCTCATCCGCACTTTCTTGCAGTTCCAGTTCGTTCGCGCCAATCAGCATCCGCCGCGCGCGCGTTCGCTCTAGCGCCGAAAATGGCTCATAGAAAGTACCGCTCGCTTTAACAAAGGTTCTGAATCCCAGGTAAGGGGCAAGCTGGTACGCCCTGTTTGCAGGCTGGAACTCCATGATTGGCGTGTCTTTGCTCTCGACGCCAAACCCGGCAATGGCCTGGCCCCGGTTGACATAAAACACCCACATCGGAATACCCATCAGTCCGGCAATACCCGGCAAAAAGCTGGAAAAAGGAGACAGGCTGCTGTAGTCTTCGATGGCAAAACGCCCAGCGTCGTCAAAATAAAAACGTTCCATACCTTTACCTCTACCAGAGCGACCTGGTTAACTCAATGATCTTCTGGCGCTGTTTGGAAGTCAGGTCGCAGAGGGGTGAATTAGCAAGTGTGGTATCGACGTTCTCCACGATCAGGACAACGGCGTCCGTGCTGAGCGTATGGGTGTGCCAGGCGGAGCGCTTGACGTTGTAGATTTTAAAGAGTTCCATATCCTGAGCGACGACATCCACAACAGAGTCGCCGCCCGTCCCCAGGAACAAAATGCAGCGTCCCGCCATCAACACAAAAACCTCGTCAGTCTCGTCGTGTTTTTGCATCGATGTAATATTTTCGGGGAGCAGTTCATCGTGATAGCGAAGATAAGCGACCCGCCATGCCCCGTAATCGACCATTGGTTTATAGCCGTCGCCATACCATTCGCCAATCTCGAGCAATTTATCTGGAACAGCCATTTTAGAACCTCTTCTCTTTTTAAAAATATGCTTTTTTAGCCCAGCACAACCTCGATCTGGTGAACAGAAAACTCATCCAGATTGGCAATCAGCCCCTGTGACAGCAGCGCCACCGGGCCGACCCGGTTAACCGGCACCGAACAATGATCCACTCTCACGGACTGCACCGTATACTCGCCCGTATCAAGCTGCGCCGGGTTCAGATAAATCACTTCAATCCGCCTGCCACCAAAGAGAGTCAGCAGACTGGCTCGGCCCGCTTCATCAAACTGTTCGTTGACCAGTTTTGGCTCCAGAGCCAGACAGCCTCCAATACCTTTCACACCAAAAGCTTCTTCGACCAGGGTGACCAGCAGCCAGCTTGCCGATCCGGTCAGGTAGGTGTACATGCCGCGCCCGGTTGGGCTGATATATTCGGGGATACCGGGGTAGATGCGGCTCACGGCGAAGTTGGCGCAGTGGCGATACAGGCCATCCAGCACAGCATATCCTTCGCGCACCAGTCCACGCTGGTAGAGGGCATTGGCGTACATCACGGCCATATGACTGAACATCGCGCCGTTTTCCTTGTGCCCGAAGGCAAAGCCAAAGCAGCGGCCCATCTTCAACTGGACGCCCCCCAAATCGGTGTTCAGGCGGTAGCCGCCCATCGACGGCTCCAATAGATAATGATCGGCGGCGCGCACAATCTCTCGCGCCTGTTCATCGGTGGCGATACCGCCCATCAGCGTGAACACCTGCCCGGTCAGAGTCATACGCACGCCATCGGGGTGATCGCCTTCGACGCGCTGACCGTCATCATCATAATAGCCATTAAACCAGCTATATCCGGCCTTGTCCGTGATCCATTCCTGGCGGCGCAGGTGGGCATAGAGCCAATCCGCTTTGGCCGAGAGATCGCGGGCAAGATCGCGCAGACTGACAGCCACCTTTTGCCCCGATACCGTGTGTGAACAGGAAGCGAAATAGACATCCAGCCGGGTTCGTTTGGCCTCAATGTGATTGTAATCCACTGGATCGCCGCTCAAAATGTCGAGCAGCGCCAGCAGTTCGACCGCCAGATCGACAGTTTGCGCCCCAACCGTTTCCAGGCTGATCACCATGCGGGCCAGTTCGCGCAGATTGCTGGCATAGAGCGCCGTGAATGCCACACTCTCGCCGCGCTGGCGGGCCATATCCATCCCGTCGTTCCAGTCGCCCCCTTCGAGCTTGATCAGGTTGTGTTCACCCACATGGAAGAAGGTCGTCAGGTGCTGCACCAGGGTATGTTCGAGGATCGTTCCCGTGTAAACAGTGTCGCTGGCAGTGCGAAGCTGCGTGCCCTGGTCAGGTGTCCACTGGCGATCCTGGGCCTGAGAGCGGTTGATCTGCATGTCCTTAAAATAAAACTGGTCGCGCAGCAAAAAGGCCAGATCGCCACTGCGATCCAGGTAGAGTTTTGTTGTCAGGAAAGGCCACGCGCCGTGATCCATCCAGACGCGGGGGATGTTGTTGCGATCCGCCAGAAATTCGCCCGGATGCGCGCCGATGATCGTGGCGTTGCTGCCGTCAAAACGCACCCCGGCGTAATTGCTAAACAGCAATCCCTGCACGGCTTCGGGTTCGGTCAGCAGCAGGGCGAGACAATCCTGCCAGAGATCGCGCCAGCCGCGCCCGCCGCGCCCATAGTCATGATAGGGCAGGAAGGAATTACCGAACAGGCGGCGCAGCACCGGCTGAATAGTGATCCATTTCATCCAGCGATCAAAGTCGGGATCGGCGGTGTGGAACACCAGGGCGTCCGCTTTGACCTGCCAGTCGGCGCGGCAACGATCTAACTCAGCGGCAAACTGAGCACTGCTGCCGTAGCGCTGGACCAGTTCTGACGCATTCTCCGCGTCCGGCATGATCGCCAGGATGACGATATATTCGCGGGACTGTCCTGGCTGAAGTCTCGCCGGGGCAAAGCGCAGCCCGCCCATCGTTTCGTAACCGTCCACCGTATCACCCGGTTGATACGCGTGCACGTCCGGCTTAACCACTGCCTGAGGCCAATCCAGGCAACCGCCTTCGCCAATGAATTCTTCCAACACAGGGAAGAACCCAACTGGGGCTGCGCTGGCTGCGCTATCGCCTTCGGTTCCCAACACGCCATAGGTCACGCTGTTGGGACGGTGACCGCGCTCATCAAAGGAGAGAGTGGGCCGAACCAGGACGCCGTAATATCAACCCACGTCCGGTGCAGCAGGGATGTCACATGGCGGTGATCGCGCAGGTTATCGGCGGAACGTCCATAGATAGGAATGGCGGCAGTGGGCGTGATCGTCAGCGGGTGATCGCTCGTGTTGGTCAGGATCACGCGCATCAACTCAACCTGATCGTGCTCGCTCACAGGGGCAAAGTTGGTGATTTCGGCGCGCAAACCCAGTTCAGAATTGCTGCGGGTCACAGTTTGCCACAAAAAGCCCGCTTCCAGCGTCACCTGTTCGGCGTCGGGCTGGGCGATCTGAGGAGCGGAACTGCCTGCCGCTGACCAGGGAGCCTGACCCTCGACAACTACCCAAAAATTGCGGCCAGAGCGCGTATTGTGCAGGTCTTCCACCGAAACAGGAGCCATCAAAAAGGCGTTCTGACCCGTTTTGACATCGCCATGCAGTGTCGGCGCGATGCTGGACATCAGCCCGGCCTCATTCACCAGCGGAAAATAAAGATAGCTGTTACGGTGAGGGTTATCCAGCCGGAAAGCAGCGTTTTCGTCAATGAAATGCCATTGAGACAAGGCGATTCCTCCACAAAGGTTGATGATCCGTTCCGACGTGATCGGGGTGCAAACGGGTACAGGCAGCAGTGGTTCATGGGAGCGCTCCCATTATTCTATTATTAGAGTATCCCGTATAGGGGCACTGTGTCAAGCACAATTTGATCTTCGGCTATGCGAGGGGTGATGGATAGCACAGGGGCGACCCCTCATCCCGCCTGAGCGCGGCTTAGCGTGTGCACGCTAGCGGCGCTCAGCCACCCTTCCCCCACGCGCAAATCGCAGGGGGAAGGGAGAAACGATTAAAAGGGTAAAAAACAAGGAACCATCCGCGCAAAATTCGAGATAATCACCTATTCGGCGGGCTTGGGAACCCAAACGGGGAACAGGTTATTCGAGTTGCCTTCCGTCAACTGGCGCACGTTGGAGCCACCGGCATCCATCACATAAAGCTGCCAATGCCCGCTCTCATTCGACATGTAGATCACCTGCTTGCCAGACGGTGAATAGCGGGGATCGCCCTTGAAGATTTCGCCCTCCGCCAAACGGTGCAGATCGCTGCCATCGGCTTTGACCACGTGGTAATCGAACCAGCCATTGGTCAGGGAATCATCGTCCAGATTCCAGATAAACAGAATCTGGCTGCCGTCGAGTGACCAGACCGCCTTATAGGCCCAGCCTTCGTCGTTGGTCAGCCGCGTTTGATCCCCTGACGCGATAGTCGCGACATAGACATCCTGCTTGTCACCGCGGTCAGAGACAAAGACCAACTGCGACCCATCTGGTGACCAGCCCGGTTCCTGATTGTTTCCCTGGCTCTTGGTAATACAGGTAAAGTTATTGGTATCGGTGGTGGGAGCCAGGCAAATATCCCCTGACAGGGAGGTTTTTGTCCAGGCAATCTGCGTACCATCGGGCGACCAGGAGGGATCTGAATTCGAGGTGTTTGCTCGATATCAACTTCATCATCATGGACGTCCAACTCATCGTTTCCAGCCCGGTCCCATCGACATTGACGCGGGCAGGGGTAAACGCTTTGGTCCGGTTGGTATAAAAATAGACCATATCGCCCTTGAACGGGATATATGCCAGATAGTCATCGTCCCAGGCCGTGTCATCGGCGTTTTGGGTCAGATTGCGCAGCGTACCATCGGCCTGCAAAATAAAGACATCCCAACTGCCGTCCCGATCCGAGATAAAGGCGATATCACCATCCACTTTGTCGAGGTCGATTACATCGCTATGAAGGCGGTTATAAATCCAGATGCCTGCTGTAACGCCGGCTACGACGATCACAAGCAAGACTGCTAAAAGAATCCAGCGAAATTTTTTCATGATTGTATCCTTTCTAAACCCCGTATCTCTTCTCTACTTTAGTTAAAAAAGGATAAAATGCAAATCATGCGTTAATCTTTGTAATGACCAGTTTATTCTGCCCGACCGTGCTATGATTAACGCCGATGAAACTTTTCACCATGATTTGGGGACGCAGGTATGAGCGCCTCACTGCGCGTTCAAACTTTAGGGATGTTCCGCGTGTGGCTGAACGGCGATCTGCTGCCGAACGTGATCTGGAAGCGGGAAAAGGCGCAGCGCCTGTTCCAGTTTTTGATTACCCTGATGCTCAATGACAGCTTTCTGATGCTGCCCAAAGAACGGATTGTGGCCGAACTATGGCCTGCTTTGGACGATGATCGGGCAGACCGGGATTTTAAAGTGGCGCTAAATGCGCTGAACGACGCTCTGGAACCGAATCGTTCCTCTCGCTCGTTATCATCGTTCGTCGTACGGCATGGGCTGGCTTACGGGCTAGACCCGGAGGCGGGCATCCAGGTGGACGCGGCAGACTTCCGGCGCGGGCTAAAACGGGCGTCACGGATGGAAGGCGAAAATCTTGACGCGGCGATTGACGCCTACCGTGAGGCGATTGATCTGTACGCGGGGGATTATCTGCCCGACGCGCTCTATGAGGATTGGGCGAGCCTGGAACGGGAACGCCTGCAAACACTTTACCTGTCCGGCGCAATGCGGCTGGCCGCGCTGCTGCTGCGCCGGGACGGCTACCAGGAATCCATTCACCTCTGCCAGTCGGTGCTGACCCTGGATCGCTACTGGGAAGAAGCCTACCGGCTGATGATGATCGGTCATGCCAAACGCGGCAATCGCCCACTGGCTCTGCGCGTCTATGAGCAGTGCCAAAAAGCATTGCGCGACGGTCTCGAATTAGAGCCGATGGCGGAAACCACAAATTTGTTTAACCGAATCTCGCGGGGGGAGGATATCTCACTGCCGTAACCCGGCTGCAACCGGAGCGCTGTACATTAATTGGAAACTGGAACGGGAGTTTTTTGGGATGAACCAGGAAGTTGTTTCATTCGTGCTGCGGTTTATCCGCGAAGAAAGCAATGGTCAGCCTGCACGCTGGCGCGGCGTGATCAAGCATGTGCAGAGCGACGACAATGAAGACTTCGCGCGGTTTAGCGACGCGCTGCAATTTATGCAGGCGCATGTTGACGACGCGATCCGGCAGGCGTTCTCAGGGGACGAAAAAGCCGCGCCGGAAAATATGTTTGCCGAGACAGCCCGCCTGTGGGGGGAAATGGCTCCGCGCTACACCGATATTATGCTGCAATCGATGGAAGTGATGCTCGAACAGGGGCGGCGGATGGGCGAATCATTTGCTGAAAGCCTGGCAACCAGCCTGACCAACCAGCAGGGCGGGCAGTCGCAGCAAAACCAGGTGCTCGCCGTCATCGAACGGTTAGCGGCGCAGGTCGAAGCGCTCTCATCGAAGGTAGATGATCTGGAAACGAGATTGCGCCATGAGTGAACCATTGGGGCCCGGTATGGATGGTGGGCTGCGGGCTGGTCTGGAAGCCTGGGAGCATGAAATCGCTACCTACTGGGATTCTGTCACCCGTTCGCCCGACTTTTTGCAGCGAGTCAGCCACCAGATGAACGAGTTGCTGCTGGCCCACCGCCGGGCGAATGTGTCGATGCAGTCGGCTATGCTGACCGCTGCCGCCCAGGAGCAGGAAATTGCTCGCCAGCTTTACCTCTTGGAACGGCTGGAAAAACAGTTGGACAGCCTCGCGGCGCGTCTCGAACGGTTGGAGGCCGCCCTGGACGATGAATGAACTGCTCCAACAGTGGGTAAACCTGTGGCAGAGCGGCATGGGGCGCGTCTGGCAAAACTATAGCAACGCGCAGACAGCCATTCTGGAGCAAGGCCGCGCGCTGGTCGGGCAAACTCCCGCCGAGGTCGTCTACCGGGAAGGACGGCTGCGGCTGATGCACTATCGTCCGCAGGTTCCGGCTCCCATGCGGATTCCCGTCCTGTGCGTGCCCTCGCTGATCAACCACTACTATATTATGGACCTCACGCCGGAACGCAGTCTCGTGCGTTATCTGCTGGATCGTGGGATCGATGTCTATATGCTCGACTGGGGCAAGGCTACCCTGGTAGACCGCTTCCGCCCTTTTGACGAATACATTACGGGACTGCTGCGGCGCTGCGTGCACTATATCCGGCACGCCACAGGGCAGGAGGCGATCTCGCTGCTGGGTTACTGCATGGGCGGCATGATGTCAGCGGCTTACACCGTCCTCTACCCGCAGGAAGTGAGCAACCTGATCAACCTCGCCGGACCCATCAACTATCATGACGACGGCATTTACAGTGTGTGGACGCGTCCCGACTGGTTCGACGTCGATCTGCTGGTGGATTCGCTGGGCAATATCCCCGCCGAACTGCTCAACATCACCTTCAAGTTGGTCCATCCTACCAACGAACTGATCCAGGCGCTGAATTACTGGGAGCGGCACGACGATCCCGCCTTTATGAGCGGATTCGCGGCAATGCAGTTGTGGACAAACGACCCAACGCCGTTCCCCGGCGAAGCCTTCCGCAAATATATTAAAGACCTCTACCAATCCAATCTCCTGCTGTGCGGCGCGTTTACCGTCGGTGGCAAACGAATCGACCTGAGCCAGATCACGGCTCCCACCATGACGATTGCCGCCCGCCGCGATCATATCGCCCCCTGGCAGTCCGTTGCCGTGCTGCACGACCTGATCAGCAGTGCGGACAAAGACCTGATCGTGCTGGAAAGCGGGCATATCGGCATGGTGATCGGCTCCAGCGCGCGCCAAAATCTGTGGCCTCATCTGGGCGAATGGTTAGTTGCCCGTTCGGAGAACGCCCGATCATCGTAACTGGCGCGTAACTCGCCCATTGTACGCTCTGCCTAAATAGAGCTATTTAAAAAATGGGACCCTATGACGCTACCAAACCTCCCCTCTATTGGCATCGCTGGCACAGGTGTTTATATCCCCTCGGCGGTGCTCACCGGACAGGAAATCGCCGCTCAAACCGGGCTGCCCGAATTTGTCGTGCTGGACAAAATGGGCATTCATCAGGTGCATATCGCCGGGCCAGAAGACACGATCACGGCGATGGCTGCCAGATCAGGCCAGAAAGCGCTGGAACAGGCCGCACTCGATCCCAAAGATATTGACCTCGTGGTCTATCACGGCAGCGAATACAAGGACCACATCGTCTGGTCAGCCGCCTCGAAAATTCAACATATGCTCGGCGCAGTCAATGCCTATGCCTTTGAAACCTATGCCCTGTGTGCAGGCGCTCCGATCACCTACAAGGCCGTGCGCGATATGATGCGGGTCGATGAACGGCTGCAACATGTGCTGCTCGTCAGCGCCAGCCGCGAAAACGATCTGATCGACTTTGGCAATATGCGCACGCGCTTCATGTTCAATTTTGGGGCAGGCGGCGGGGCGATGGTTTTTCGGCGCGAACAAACGCAGAATGAAGTATTGGAATCCGCTGTCAAGACGGACGGCAGTTTAGCTGATACGGTGGTCATGACTCCGGCAACGGAAGGCGTGGCGCTGCTGCCCGTCGAGATGGGATCGCTGCATGGGCGGCTGGATGTCCAGAACGCGGATTATATGGCGGAGCGGTTGGGGCAGGTGTCGCTGATCCGCTTTGTCGAGGTGATCACCGAAGCAATCCGGCACAGCGGCGAAAATCCAGACGATTTGCGCTTCCTGGGCATTACCCACATGAAGCGGTCTTTTTACGAGGAAATTCTGCACGCCGTCGGCCTGACCGCCGAGCAGTCCGTCTACCTGGAAGATTATGGGCACATCCAAAGTGTCGATCAGGTGCTGGCACTCGAACTCGGGCTGGCCCAGGGCAAGATCAAAGACGGCGATCTGATCGTGCTGGCTGGTGCAGGCACAGGCTATACCTGGAGCGCGACTGCGTTTAGATGGGGCAGCGCGAAGTAGATTTTTTAGGAGAAAAACATGGGCGAAAGATTGGCAGGACGGGTAGCTCTGGTGACAGGCGGCGGACAGGGCATTGGGCGCGCGATTGCGCTGCGCTTTGCAACCGAAGGGGCCAAAGTCGTTGTGATCGACATGGTCGAGAGCAGCGCACAGGCTGTCGTGGACGAGATCAAAGCGATGGGCTGCGAGGCGATGGCGGCGGTGTGCAATGTCACCAAACGCGACGAGGTAAACGCTGTCGTCAAGAAGGTATTGGACGCCTACGGGCAGATCGATATCCTGTGCAACAATGCCGGGGTGACGCGGGACGCCCGCCTGATCAAGATGGCTGAGGAAGATTTCGACCTCGTCGTGAACGTTAATCTAAAAGGCGTCTTTAACTGCACGCAGGCTGTCGCGCCGCACATGATCGAGCGCGGTTATGGGCGGGTGATCAGCACGTCGTCGGTCGTGGGCATTTATGGCAACTTTGGGCAGACGAACTATGTGGCGACCAAAGCGGGCGTGATCGGCATGACTCGCGTTTGGGCGCGCGAACTGGGTCCAAAGGGTATCACAGCCAACGCGGTGGCTCCCGGTTTTATCGCCACCGATATGATCAAGACCGTGCCGGAGAAGGTGATCGAGGGATTGATCGAGAAGACTCCCGTAAAGCGATTGGGAACGCCGGAAGATATCGCCAATGCTTATCTGTTCCTGGCGTCGGATGAAGCGTCTTATGTCAACGGCGTGGTTCTGAGCGTTGATGGCGGTTTGGTGATGTAGACTACTGTTTGTGAACCCGTCCCTACAGAAATTCTCGTTTTAAAAGGTGATTATGGAACAGAAATCACTTTATATCACTGATTTTTTGGAGCGCCGCGCCCAACTGACCCCGGAGCGATTAGCGATTCGCGATACGATCACGGGGCGAGACTATACGTATACCGAATGGAATGCTCAGGCGAACCAGACGGCGAATTACCTGCGCTCCTTGGGCGTGCAGCGGGGTGATCGGGTCGCTGTTTATGCCATGAACAGCATGGCTTATCTCGATATATGGATGGCTTGCGGCAAGATTGGCGCGGTGCTGCAAAATCTCAACTGGCGGCTGACCGTCCCCGAACTGGAAGGGTTGATCCTCGACGCAGCCCCGGCGGTGCTGGTTTATTCGGACGAATTTATCGATCCCGTGAACCGTTTGCGCTCGGCGATCCCCGGCGTGAAGCATCTCATCGCCCTCAACCACAAGGCGCAGTCCGGCGATCACGACTTCTGTGAACGAGACACCTTCCCGGTAACCCTCAGCGAACCGCGCCCCGACCTGGACTGGGACTCGCCCTGGGTGATCTGCTACACGGGCGGGACAACGGGTCTGCCCAAAGGCGCGATCCTCTCCCACGGGAACATGACCTGGAACAGCATCAATACCGTGATGAGCTGGGGGCTCGATCAGGATGATGTAGCGATACTCAATTCGCCGCTGTTCCACACGGGCGGCCTGAACGTCTTCACACTGCCGCTGATCCACTGCGGCGGGGCAAGTTTCCTGTGCGGCACGTTCGACGTCGAGCAGGTTTTTGACCTGATCAAAGAGGGCCAAATTACGCTGTATTTCGGCGTGCCGACCATGTTTATTCTCATGCAGGGCCATCCTCGCTGGTCTGAAGCAGACTTCAGCAAACTCAAACTGGTGATCAGCGGCGGCGCGCCGTGCCCGATGCCCATCTTCGAGCGCTTCTGGGCGAAGGGTGTAGACTTCAAAACAGGCTATGGTTTGACGGAAGCCGGGCCGAATACCTTCTGGCTGCCACAAGCCGACGTCCGCCGCAAACCGGGCGCGGTTGGCTTCCCGTTGATGCACGTCGATGTCAACATCGTGCGGTCCGATGGGTCGACCAGCGACGCGGGCGAACCGGGCGAACTGCTCATCCGGGGGCCGCATGTCACGCCGGGATACTGGAATAATCCCGAAGCGACGGCGAAAGCGATTGTCAACGGCTGGCTGCATACGGGCGATCTCGCTATCCGCGACAGCGAAGGCTATATCACCATCGTCGGGCGGCTGAAAGATATGATTATTTCCGGCGGTGAGAATGTCTATCCCGCCGAGGTCGAAAGCATCCTATACCGCCATCCCGCCATTAAAGAAGCAGCGTTGATCGGCGTGCCGGATGACAAATGGGGCGAAGTAGGCCGGGCAATTGTCGTTAAAGAGCCGGGCCGCAGCCTGAGCGAAGAGGACGTGATTGAATTTCTGCGCGGTTTCCTGGCGCGTTACAAAGTCCCGAAGTCGGTTATTTTCGTGGACGCGCTGCCCAAGACCGGGGCGGGCAAGATCGACAAAAAAGTGCTTATGCAGCAGTATAGTGGATAGTTTCCACAGCCAAACTAGTTTCAGGAGTATTTTACACTATGCTGCCTTGCCATCATGACCAGAGAATTGTGGCTCAAGTCAGGCCAACAATCGATCTTTTGACACAACTGGATACCTTGCATCCAGACGTTCTTTTACAACATTCGATTGAACCGTCTGATTACAAAAGCGGGTTGGTTTTTCGGTCGGCTATTGAAAGTATTCGAGGACGATTTGCGGCTTTATCTACTACAGGACGTCAGGGCTTGGTAGCAAGCGTTTTAGAGGAACTCTATCGACGATCAGCCATTGCCGGTTACGAATCAAGCAGCAGTAGTAATCGATATGATTTTACCGTCAGTATAGAACGCAATCCTGATTACTTTGCTGCCCTTGAGGTCAAAGGGGGAGAAGGCAATAGCATTAACATTTCTGATCGGCCATTGTGGGCAAGAGAATTCGGCGTGTGGAGTCACCTCGATGGCGCTATTGTTAATCAACCCGCGCATGGTGCACATTCCATCGTGAATTGTATAACCAATGAACTGGTCAAAAGAGGCAAATTAGTTGATGTCCTTTTTTTTAAAGACATCCTATGCGGTACATCGCTCCGTCCATGTCCTAAATACCCGTTGGAGAAGCAACAGAACAATTCCATCGCCCCAGATATCTTTTTGTTTCCACAACGTGTTCCTACGATTGATGATCCTGAACCGCCAGTTCATACTCTCGATACTCTCAAACTGCCAAGATTGATGCTTGATCTGTTTGATGTTAGTCCAACGATCAGAGATCGCCATCTCTGGTTCGTTTCTGTGAAAATTATCAAACAACAGGAAGGAAAGTTTTTGAGGATTGTTGAAGTCCAACACGAGGGAAAAACTATTGATAGTAGCGTCTCCCGTCCCTGGCGTTTATAAGAATCGGTGAACTCTTCATGGACATACAACTTCCTTTGTTCGAAGATCGGGACGATTCTACTGAATTGAACGCACGTCTATGGCGTGGCTCTTTTAACGGACGTGAGAGTTCACTTCAACAGCTATCTCCCTATGTTGGTAAATTGAAATCGGGGATGGCTCGCGCAATCTTAAATCAGTACTCCAAACCTGGAGATACTGTATTGGATCCATTTTCAGGCTCAGGAGTCGTTCCCCTGGAGGCTGTTTTTCTGAATCGCCATGCCTGGGCCAACGATCTAAGTCCTTATGCTTATGTTCTGACGCGGGGAAAACTTGAGGCTCCATCAAACAAGAGAATAGCCCTGGAGAATGCACAAGAGCTATTGCTTGCCGTTGAACAACAAGCGCCCTCTGTTGATTTAGATGCTGTACCCGACTGGGTGCGCGCTTTTTTTCATCCAAACACACTACAGGAAATAATGGCAGCTTTCGACATTCTGCAAGAGCAAAAGAATTATTTCCTGTTGGCCTGCCTGTTAGGTATTTTACAGCATGTTCGCCCAGGCTTTTTATCGTATCCCGCCAGCCACCTTGTACCCTATTTGAGAAAGAATAAATACCCTCCTGAACAATTTCCACGGATGTATGCCTATCGGGACTTACGATCCCGGCTTCTAGCCAAAATCGAGCGCGCTTATAAGCGACCTCTGTTTTCACAGGGTTGGGAAAAACGTGAATATAAAGTATGGCAAGTAAATGCGATGCATCTGCCTATTGAACCTCAAACGGTTGACGCTATCGTTTCCAGCCCCCCTTATTTTGGGGCGCTCGATTATGCGCGTGACAATCGCCTGCGTTTGTGGTTTTTAGGGTGCGAGAACTGGCGGGAGTTAGATGCGTCGTTAACAGCCAGCAAAAAAGTCTATTTGCCTCAAATGTCCTTATGTCTTCAAGCAATGAATTGTGTCCTCAAAACAAAAGGATATTGTGTGTTGGTTCTGGGAGATGTTGAACGGGATGGTCAAATTCAGCAAACTGCTGAAATTCTTGCAGAGTTAGCGAAGGATGTAACTCACGGGCAACTGGATCAAGTCATTATATATGATGACAGAATCCCCGATGAAAGACGTTCAAGACGTCGTACTCAAACCACAAAGCTTGAACGTATTTTAGTCATGCAAAAAAAATAGTGTAGCCGTAGGGAGTATAGATTATGCCACTCGTAGAGGCAAACGGCATTCACCTGTTTTATGAAAGTGTGGGCGACGATCACCCCGAAACGCTGCTGCTGATCAACGGCGTGGGCCAGTGGCGCGAGGCATGGTGGCGCAACGTGGGGCCGCTGGCGAAGCACTACCGCGTGATCACATTCGATAACCGGGGGGTCGGCAGCTCGGATAAGCCGGATATTCCCTATTCGCTCGATATGATGGCGGAAGATACGCTCGCCTTGATGGAGACTATCGGCCTGCAAAAAGCGCATGTGTTGGGCCATTCACTCGGCGGCGGAATCGCGCTCTTTATGGCCCGCAAGGCACCAGAGCGGATTGGCAAGTTGATCCTGGCCTCAACGCTGTATTGGGGGCCAAAGGTGCAGATGCCCTCCGCCCGCGCTATGCAGGTCTTGCAGGATCGTTCCGGCGACCCGCTGGAACTGGTCAAGCGCGGCATCCGCATCGCCTGCGCGGATGGGCTGGAAGAACGCGATCCTGAAGGGTTCAACAAGCTGATCGACCTGCGCTTTAAGAGCCAGCAGACGCCCAACCTGTATCTGCGACATAGTCAGGCGGGATTGGCCTATTTCGCTGCCGATCATATCGTGGATTTCGTGCCGCCGATGCCCGTCCTGCTGCTGGTCGGGGAGTATGATGAAGTCGCGCCAGCCAGCAACAGCCAGGCGATTGCCGCCGCATGGCCCCACGCGAAACTGATCGAGATCGAAGGCGCGGGCCACCTGTTTAATATCGAGAAGCCGGACGAAGCGAACCGGATCGTCCTGGAATTTTTGCAGAGTTAGCAGGTAGGGGCGTATGGCATACGCCCACGACTAGAGAGGTAATAAACGGCATGCCGCGTTACGCGCAGATCATCAGCACCGGGCGCTATGTTCCCGCCAAAATCCGCACCAACGCCGAACTCGACGCGATGCTGGGCGAACCTGTCGATCAGTGGCTGATCGAAAACGTGGGCATCCGCGAACGGCGGTTGATGGCTGATGACGAACTGACCTCCGATCTGGCAGTTCATGCGGCGCGGCAAGCGCTGGAACGGGCCAATCTGAAGCCGGAACAGTTGCAGATGATCATCCTGGCAACGGATACGCCGGATTACATCTCGCCCGGTACGGCCTCGGTGGTGCAGTACAAACTCGGCGCGATCAATGCGGGAACCTACGACGTCAACAGCGCGTGCGCGGCGTGGGTGATCGGGCTGGATATTGCCAGCCGCTTTCATTGCTACGGACGATAGCTACGACAATATTCTGGTCGTTGGCGCGTATGGCATGACGCGCTACGTCAATTGGACGGATAAACGCACCTGCACGCTCTTTGGTGACGGCGGCGGAGCGGTGATCCTGAGCGCGGGCGACAAACCCGGTTTTCTGGGCGGCGTCATCCAGTCGGACGGATCGTTCCATGATTATATGGGCGTATTCATCGGCGGGACGCTGGAACCAACCGGGGGCGAGGGAACACGCAGACAATATCTGGAAATTCGCAAGCGCTTCCCGCCAGACACCAATAACAAGGGTTGGCCGCCGCTGGTCCGCCAATTGATGCAAAAAATTGGGCGGCACGTGGCTGATATCGACAAGATCTATTTTACCCAGCTCAACCTGCGCACCATCGAGTACGTTCTCGACGACCTGGGACTACCCCGTGTTAAGACGCATACCATCATGGATAAGTGGGGATATACCGGATCGGCCTGTATGCCGATGGCGCTCGATGACGCAGTGATGCAGGGATTCGGCCCTCAGCCCGGCGAGCTGGTCGTTTTTTGTGGCAGCGGCGCAGGCTCAACGATGGCTGCCACTGCATTTGAGTGGAGGGTTTAATGTACATTGGGGATACACTGGGACGACGTGCCATTTATTCACCCGATAGGCTGGCAGTGGTCGATGCGGGCAAAGCAGACCGGCCCTGCTACACCTATGCACAGATGAATGAGCGCGCCAACCGCTTCGCGAACTGGCTGCAACACGAAGTCGGGCTAAAAGCGGGGGATCGGATTGGCATCGTCGCTCATGATGGCGTTGAATTCCTGGATGCGTTCTTCGCGTGCAGCAAGATCGGCGCGATCCTGGCCTGTTATAACTGGCGCATGCACTGGCGTGAACTGGTCCAGGTCATGGACGACACAACACCGAAAGCGATGATCTTCTCCGATGAATTCAAAGAGGCGGTTATCCAGGCCAGCGCCGAAGTGCCAGGCGTAACTCATCTGCTGCACATCGAAGGCGAAGGTACAGCCTGGAGCCAGCATTTTGAAACGGCGCTGTTATCCGGCGATCCAGCCCCGGTAATCAATGAGGCCATCACGGAAGAAGATATTGTTGCCCTGATCTTTACGGGTGGCACAACCGGCGTCCCCCGTGGGGCGCAGATCAGCCACCGGATGATCGCTTGGAACACGCTCAATACGGTTATTCACGATATTCTGCCGGGCGACACGACAGTAAACGTCTTCCCGATGTTCCATACGGGCGGCCTGCTGGTTTACACCATGCCGCTGATGATCGTGGGCGGCACGGTGATTTTGGTGCGGCGCTTTGATCCAGCCCAGGTGCTGAGCCTGATCGAGGAATACAAGGCGGATTTTTTCGCGGGTGTGCCGACCATGTACCAGATGCTCACCCAGGCTCCTAACTGGGACACGGCCGATCTGAGCAGCCTGCGCTTCTGCACCAGCGGCGGCGCGCCGCTGCCTGTCCCCCTGGTCGAAAAGTTTGCCGCCGAAAAGGGTGTGCGTTTTAAGCAGGGTTTCGGCATGACAGAATTTGGCCCCGGTATTTTTGCCCTCGCCCCGGAAGACGCGATCCGCAAGGCGGGCAGCATCGGGCGGCCTAATTTCTTCGTGGATGCGCGCGTCGTAGACGAACAAAACAATCCGCTGCCGCCCAACACGGTGGGCGAACTGGTCCTCAAAGGGCCGTCGTTCTGCTCCGGTTACTTTAATAGGCCAGGGGCGATGGACGGCGTCGTCGATCAGGATGGCTGGTTCCACACGGGCGACATGGCCCGCTATGACGAGGAATGGTACTTCTTCATCGTGGATCGCAAAAAAGATATGTTCATCTCCGGCGGCGAAAATGTCTATCCTACTGAGATCGAACAGGCTCTGTACCGGCATCCCGCCGTGCACCAGTGCGCCGTGATCGGGGTTCCCGATCCGAAGTGGGGCGAAGTTGGCAAGGCCTGCGTCGTGCTCAAACCGGGCGCGTCCGCCACTGCCGACGAATTAATTGCCTTTCTGCGTGAGAATCTGGCGGGTTTCAAAGTGCCGCGCTCTGTCGAGTTTTTGGACGCGCTGCCAGTCTCGGCAGCGGGGAAAATACTCAAACGGGAACTGCGCGAACAGTTCGCACCCTAAGTTGATCATCAGCCTGTGTTCTCCCCAGCGGGCTGTAAAAAATAAAAGGAGGAAAAACCAAATTTTACCCATCTGTGATCTGCAATTTGTGCCGGCACAATTGAGAAAAAGGAGTTTTTCAAATGCTTCGTAAACTTGCTCTTACCCTTCTCCCGCTTGTTGTGATTGCCTCGCTGGCGATGGTCCCGACGATGAAAGTCAGCCACGCCCGCCAGGACGCTGAACCCCTGAAGATCGGCGTGCTTTCCGATGAAACGGGCGCGCTGATGCTGTACGGCTTCGAACTGGAATATGGCCTGACCCTCGGCCTCGACTATGCGACAGATGGCACGATGACAGTTGCCGGGCGTCCGGTTGAACTGATCGTGCGCGACTATGCCAACGATGCCGATACCGCCGCGACACAGGCCCGCGATCTGATCGAAACCGAAGGCGTTGAAATTCTGGTGGGTGCCCCTAGCTCCGGCGTGACGCAGGGCCTGGTCAGCATCGCCGCCGAATATGACGTGATCCTGATGGCTGGCCCCGCTGCGGACCCGCGCATCACAGGCGAATTCTTTGAACCGACGACTTTCCGCGCCTGCCGTAACTCGTACCAGGATGCCTTTGATATCGCGAGTTGGGCGACAGAGAATGTCGGCAAGAACTACATCCAGCTTGCCCCCGACTATGCCTTCGGCTACGGCTCGGCAGCCGCCTTCGCCTATGCGTTCGGACAAAAAGGGGCGACCTTTGTAGCTGATCCGATCTATGTCCCCACCGACACAACGGAATTCAGCCCCTATCTCCAGCAGGTGATCAACTCCGGCGCGGATGGCGTCATCATCACCTGGGCAGGCGCGTCAGCGATCAACCTGTTCCAGCAGGCGACGGAACTGGGCCTGGGCGTGGATCCCGACAAACCCGCGATCATCACCGGTTTCAACTCGAACGACATCGTCAAAGCGTTCTCTGGTGAAGCGCAGATCGGCAGCATTGGTCTGATCGTCTATCACTACAGCCTGCCGCAGAACGAAATCAACGATTGGTTCACCGAGCAGTACAAGGCCCGCTACAATGACGTGCCCGACCTGTTCTCTGAATGCGGTTTCGCCACCGGACAGGCAATCATCGCTGCCCTGGAAAAGACCGAAGGCTCGACCCTGACCGAAGACATGATCCCGGCGCTGGAAGGACTGACCTGGGAAGGCCCGAAGGGCACCTACACCATGCGCGCCGAGGACCATCAGGCTCTGATGCCGATGTACGTCGTCAAGCTGGTCAACCTGGACGATCCGGATCAGAAGTATTACGAACTGGTCGCGGAAGTGTCCGCCGAAGACGCTGCTCCCCCATGCGAGTCTGGGTGCGGATCGTAGCAGCGACACCCTGGACTGCACACCCCTGGCAGAACGGGCGGCTGCTCAGTAGTTTTGTTCTCTGAAGCGCGGGGGATGGTCCATCAGACGATGGGACACCATCCCCTTGAACCCCTCGCGCCACAGCAGGACAGAACATGTGACGCTCCCCACAGCTAAAGCTGGGGGCTTCTGGCGCACGCTTGACCTTACTTTCGCCCGAAGGCTGAGCAGAGGGTCTACGTTAGGCGACAAGGGTGCGTCCCACCCCAAAAGTGGGTTGGCTCTAGCGGGAGCGGGCTTTGAAGCACAACGTCTCCCAGAGCGGCACCTGCAGTCTCTACAGATTTTACGCGCGGAGAGAGTCGTCCGCGCAACCGCCTATCTATACGATTAGAAAGGTGCGTAGGAGGAATTATAGGATGCCTGCGGCAAGAAAGCCAGTGATCACGCCTTATATCCCCTTGCCTGAAGGCAGGGGCTTTACGGCGCTTTTCCGGTAAAATGATGATCGTGGATCAGAGCGAACGAGGGGTATTAGGGGGACCTCCCCCGGAAAAATAAACTGAGCGAACGAGGGGTATTAGGGGGACCTCCCCCGGAAATATAAACTGAGCGAACGAGGGGTATTAGGGGGACCTCCCCCGGAAAAATAAACTGAGCGAACGAGGGGTATTAGGGGGACCTCCCCCGGAAAAATAAACTGAGCGAACGAGGGGTATTAGGGGGACCTCCCCCGGAAATATAAACTGAGTGAACGAGGGGTATTAGGGGGACCTCCCCCGGAAATATAAACTGAGTGAACGAGGGGTATTAGGGGGACCTCCCCCGGAAATATAAACTAAGTGAGCGTGCCTATGTCGGAAACGATCCTTCTTGAAGGCCGGGAACTCCGCAAGGAATTTGGCGGGCTGGTCGCCGTTGACGATGTCAATATCCAGGTTCGCGCAGGCGACCTGCATTCGATCATCGGGCCAAACGGCGCGGGAAAAACAACCTTATTTAACTTATTGACGGGCAACCTGAAACCTACGCGCGGCACGGTCTGGTTTAAGGGGCAGGATATCACCCACCAGCCGTTATTCCGCCGCACACACCTGGGGATTGGGCGCTCTTTTCAGATTACCAATATTTTCCCAAACCTCACCGTTCTGGAGAATGTGCGGCTGGCGGCCCAGGCACGCGGGGGCGACAGTTTTAAGTTCTGGTGGCATTACCGTCATTTTAAGCAGTATCTTGACGAGGCGATGCAGGCGATCACGCAGGTTGGGCTGTTCGATAAGGCCAATATTCCCGCTGTGATTTTGCCGCACGGTGACCAGCGCAAGCTTGAACTGGCCATCCTGCTGGCCTCTGATGCCGAACTGCTGCTGTTGGATGAACCAACGGCGGGCATGGCAACCGAACAGGTCCCGATGCTGCTCGAAATTATTCAGACAGTCCGCGCCACCGGGAACCGGACAATCATGCTGGTCGAGCACAATATGAATGTGGTGATGAATATCTCGGACCGCATCACCGTTATGCATCAGGGCGCGGTGTTAGCTGAAGGCACTCCGGCAGAGATCACGCGCAATGCCACGGTGCAAAAAGCTTATCTGGGCGAGTTGTACGGCGACTTTGCCGATCTGATGCAGGGGGAGGCATAGCCATGAGCGAGCTGCCTGTCCTGGAAGTTCAGAATATCCACACCTTCATTGGCAAATTTCACATCCTGGAAGGCGTATCCGTCGTCGTGCCACGCGGCTGCATCACCGTCCTGCTGGGACGCAATGGCGCGGGTAAAACAACCACGCTGCGCAGTATCATCGGCCTGAATGCGCCGCGCACTGGGCAAATCCTGTTTAATGGGCAGCCGATCCAGGGCAAGCGCTCCTATCGCATCGCCAAGCTGGGCATTGGCTATGTACCGGAAAAGCGAATCATCTTCCGCGATCTGACAGTGGCGCAAAACCTGCAAATTGCCGAGCGGGAAAAAGGCGACCTGGAACGCAAATCGGACCTGATCTTCAACCTGTTCCCCGATCTCAAGCGGCTTTATCACCTGCGTGGCGGAAATCTGTCGGGTGGGCAGCAGCAGATGCTGGCGATTGCGCGGGCGCTTGTACCGGACAATAGTTTGCTGCTGATCGACGAGCCGAGCGAAGGATTGGCCCCGGTGATTATCGAGCAGATGATGGAGGCGATCCGCCAGCTTTCGGCGCATACGACAGTGCTGCTGGTCGAGCAGAATTTCCAGGTGGCGAGCGGGCTGGCTGAGCGGTACGTGATCATCGAGGAAGGTGTCTCGGTGCACGCCGGGCTGATGCCGGACCTGGTGCAAAACCCGGACTTGATCCAAACCTACCTGGGCGTGGCGTGAGGGAACAACCATGAAACTGGACATTCTAATCTTGATCGCCATGCTGTTAGCCTTTAACGGGGCGATCATTACCCCCTTTGTCTATATGAGCAAAGGCCAGCGCCCCTCAACAGGCATCTGGACAGGCGCGTTAGCTGGAGCGTTGGGCGGTTTCCCGCTGCTCCCGCTGTGGGCTTTGTTACCGCACGGCAAGAGCGAAACCGGCGAGTTGAAGACGGGTTATTTTGCCGATCTTTCTCCGGTGCATCGCCGGTCCTGGTGGCTGATTATCGCCTACCTCGATCTGCTGTTCGTGATCAGTTTTATTGATTTTGGGGCGAATACGGCGGGTCAAACGATCTTTCGCGGTTTTCTGCTGGGGATGCTGGTTTTTCTTGTTGCGTCGGGCCTATCCCTGATCTTCGGCCTGCTGGATGTGCTCAATTTTGCCCAGGGTGCGTTTTTGCTGGTCGGGGCATATGTCGGCTACCACACCTATGAGACGGTGAATGGTTCCGGCGATCTGCGTTTTCTGGTGGCAATCACGGCGGCGGTTGGTTTTGTTGCCTTCCTGGGATTTTTGATTGAGCAGCGCTTGATACGACCACTCTACGAACGCCCCGTATTCCAGATCGTGCTGACATTCGGTCTCGCGTCGATCTTCCTCGATCTGGTTAAGCGGCGCTATGGCTCCGATCCGAAACAGCCGCTCGACCCTCCCGCTTTTCTGAGCGGGAAGTTTGTGTTGTTCGAGCAAAGCCTGAATGTCTACCGTCTGTTTATCATCGGCCTGGGACTGGCGATGATGATTGGCGTCTATCTGCTGCTGAACCGGACGCGTATCGGCATCATCATTCGTGCCGGGGTGCAGGATAGCGAAATGGTACAGGCGTTGGGCATTAATGTGCGGCTGGTCTTTACACTGGTCTTTGTGCTGGGATCGGGGCTGGCGGCACTGGGCGGAATTGCCATTGTGCCCTACCAGGGCGCAACGCTGGAAATGGGCAACCAGTTTTTGATCCTGGCGATTGTCGTGGTTGTCATCGGTGGCATGGGCAGCTATGAGGGAACCGCTATCGCCAGCGTGATCGTCGGGCTGACGCGCGCCGTGGCCGAGCAGATTTCCCTGAATCACTTTGATGCACCCGTGCTGGCAGAAACATCGATCCTCGTCCTGATGATCGTCGTCCTGCTGGTGCAGCCCAGCGGTTTGTTTGGCCGGGAGGAAGCATGATCGAGCGGATGATTACGCAAACATTCGGAAAATTGGCGACCCGACCCTGCGCGGGATAACCGAACGAATAGCCCGGCTGATTCTGGAAAACTGGTTTTACCTGCTGGCCCTGATCGTGTTATGGCGCTTCCCCTACATCGTCGCTCGATTGTCCGATACCGAG
Organism: uncultured Chloroflexia bacterium; assembly: GCA_963753545.1. Lineage (GTDB taxonomy): Bacteria > Chloroflexota > Anaerolineae > Aggregatilineales > Aggregatilineaceae > CAVWCQ01. The sequence continues at coordinate 203,112 of CAVWCQ010000001.1, read as the reverse complement.
GTCAAGCCGCGCCGCCCAACCGGAGAATCGGTCTTCTGGCAGAGCGTAATGGCCCAGTCGCTGGTTCTGGCCTGTCTTGCCATGAGTTACAACCTGCTGTTCGGTTTTAGTGGGGTGATCTCGTTTGGACACGCGCTCTTCTTCGGAGCAGGCGGTTACATCACTTTTATCCTGATGAAGGAATATAATACGTCGCTTCAGTTTAAAGCGCTGATCGGGGTGAACGTTGTCGCCCTGGTGCTGGCCCTGTTCACCGATATTCCTATCCGCAGGCTGTTCATTTTCCTGGTAACGGGCCTCCTGTTCACACTTTTGCTGCTGCCAGATAATAAAACCATCGGCTTTTATCAGGCGGTTGGGCTGGCAGTTCTGGGCAGCATCGCCCTGAGCCTGATTTCGGGCGCGGTAACGCTGCGGCTGCGCGGCGTATACTTCACCATGTTCACGCTGGCTCTGGCCGAAATGTTCTTTGTGCTGGCGAAAAGTGGCACGTTCCGCAATATCACCGGGGCGGAAGACGGACTGGTGATCCGCGATCTGGTTCCCGAACGGTTTAACCCGACCAAGACCTTTAACGGCAACCGCCTCTATATGTATAACCTCACGCTGGTCTATTTCGCGGTGGTGTTCCTGGCGATCCGGCGCTATCTCAATTCGCCCGTGGGCCGCGTCATGCTGGCAATCCGCGAGAACGAAGAACGCGCCCGCGCCATCGGCTATAACACCGTGACCTATAAATTGATGACCATGGCCTTTGCCGGGGTGATTGCCAGCCTGAGCGGGGTGCTGTTCGTGCTGTGGGGCACAGCCAAACGTGTTGATCCCGGTTTGCTCAGCCTGAACTATACCGTTCAGCCGCTGCTCTATACCCTCATCGGTGGGGTGGGTACGCTGATCGGCCCGGTGTTAGCGGCGCTTGGCCTGGAACTGGGCGAAACATATCTGCGCTCCGAAACGTTCAGCATGCACACAACCATCATTGGCCCGCTGACGCTCCAGGGGCTGGTCGTCCTGGTGCTGTATGGTTATGCGGCGCTCTTTCTCTACCAGCGGCGTGAAACTATTCGCTCAACCCTGGCCCACGCACAGGAAGGTGAAGGGTTCGGAAATAAACTATCTGCTCTGAGTAATTTGGGTGGAACGCTGATCTGGGTCGGGCTGATCCTGGCATGGGCAACGTGGGTTGCGTTTAATGGCTTAGGCTCCAAAGAATACAAAGTCTCGGAGTATTGGGATCTGTTCCTGGGGCTGGTGTTTGTCGTGGTCGTGATGCTGCTGCCCAACGGCATTGTTGGGACATGGAACCGCTGGTGGGCGGAACGGCAATTCCGCCGTCTGGAACGCGAGATGCAAAAGAAACGTGAGGCTGCTCCAGCTTCTCACGAAGACGTTCCAACAGAAAAAACGGCGGTCTCTCAATGAAACGTTCTGGCGGGCAGTTTTTTCCTGCCCGCCAGGATTGACCTACCCCTGATACTGGAATGAAAGAGAAATCGTTCCCGAACACTCCGGATTGAATATTCCCAGGACGATATCACCCCAGATATTCTGTGAACTGTTGACATGGATGCCCCAGACAACATACATATCTGGATCTGTGGGCTGATTGTACGTATAATAACCTGCGCCAACCCGGTTGAAGATCAACGTGTAAGCCCCTTCGGTTACTCTTAAGCTTGCGCCACCATTCAACACTCTAATCTGAAACGTGGTTGACAAGGGGATATCAGAGATAAAGTCAGTGGTGGGCATCGTAACGGTCTGCCCATTCAGGCAGCTTAACGCCACTTGAGGGGCAACCGCTATCGCCCACGCGCCTGACGCTGGAACCAGTGAGGTGTCAGCAGGAGCGGCGGTAGGGGCCGGGGCGCTGCTGCCCTGATCGTTGTTACTCGGTGGAATGGCAGTTGGCTGCTGTGGAGCATAACCGGGTGCGGGAGCGACAATCGGCGGAGCGCTGGCCTGTCCAATCGCAGCGCAGTCGCCGGACGTGATCACGTCCTTATCAGCTACCCACAACTCGTTAACTTCGTCGTAGTTCTCCTCAATCCGCCACCATTGGCTGCCATCGTCAAGCGTGGTCTGGCCGATGGCCTTGACTGGCCCATTAGCGGGCATCAGCGAGGCATACACGCCGCGATTCGAGCCAGGACCGAGCCGCAGTTCCGCGCCATAGGCTTTGTCCGTCGTGACGGTGCAGTTCGCGGCGGGACGCCCTGAGGCCGCTGGTTGCTGGGGGGCGGATTCCTGCTGCTGATCCGTTTCTTGCTGCGGAGCTGGTGCGGCGGATGCCTGCCGGGGAGAACCAAGCTGCTTGAGAATACCTTCTACGCCGCGCTCCGTCGCTACATAGCGGGAGGAAGGGGTATAAAAATGGTAGAGCAGCAGCCCTTCATCCCAGTCGAGGGCCGCTATTTTGCCCTTACCTGCTGCGTCTTCATAGCTGTAAGAAATGCCGCTCTCCTCGGCTTCCATATCCGTCTCGCCAACCGATTGGCCCAACAGATCGGAACAGACATAGGCCAGCAGTTCCGGCGCGGTAGCGGCGACATCTCCATAAAGCGAGGTGACAGTCTCCGGCATCCAAACATTGAGATAAATGTCTTCCCCTTTGAAAAAGTGATAGACGCCATCCTGGTTTTCATATTCCCAGCCGCCACTGAGTATGATCACCGTTCCGTCGGGCAGTTGGATCTCGTGCCGGTTGGGATCGCCTTGGGCCAAAACAGCACTCGCGGGCAGCACTAAAAGCGCGATAAGGAGCAAAATTAATTGTGTTTTCATCTTTAATCCCCCTGACATGTTTATTCAAAACACACGCGCAGTAAATATCAGTATATAAGAGTTTCTCACCAGGGAAAATAAAAATCCCCCGTGTTTCTGGGGGATTTCACAGTTCTTTCAGTTATTTCGTGCGGGAGCGTGCGATGCACTTCTTCCCCTACTCAAAAAACGTCGAGAGTATTGACAACGCTAGAACATATGTGCTATACTATCTATTGATAGACCCATTGTTTTTGTCGATGGGATGCCCAAAGTTTGTAAACGGTTAGAACACCCCCTCAAAAAAATATGTGTCGAGGATCGCCACGAGAAGAAATAGGCCGCTAATGATCAACTAGTGCGATTTCTTCCCGTGACAGCATCCGTCCAAAGGAGTCTAATTTCATCAAAATGGCCCGAAAATAGATCATTTGGTGGTTTTTTTGATCAATTTCAGGGCCTAAATAAATTTTCCGCCCGCTGTTACAGCACAGCGAGGACCAGTGTTAGCAGGACGCCGCCCGCCATCACACTGCCCAACTGCCCCGCCGTGTTCGCGCCCATCGCGTGCATCAGGATAAAGTTCTCAAAGTCCTCATCCTGGGCGACCTTTGCCGCCAACCGCCCCGCCATCGGGAACGCGCTGATCCCAGCCGCGCCGATCAGGGGATTGATCTTGCCCCCACTGATCTTTGACATCAGTTTGCCAAAGGCCAGCCCTGCTACCGTATCCAATGCAAAGGCCAGCAGACCCAGCAGCAAGATCTGGATCGTGTCCAGGTTCAAAAAGCTCTTGGCAGCCATGGTTGAGCCAATGGTGATGCCCAAAAACAGGGTGGCAATATTGATAATCTCGTTTTGCGACGCTTTGTTGAGGCGATCTACCACCTGGCTTTCGCGCAGCAGATTGCCCAGCATCAGCATGCTGATCAGCGGGGTTGCTTCGGGAACCAGCAGACCGACGACAATCGTTACGACGATAGGAAACAGGACGAGCGCCCGGCGTGAGATGGGGCGCGGTGAATACTCCATGCGAATCCGGCGCTCCTCGCGGGTGGTCATCAGGCGCATGATCGGCGGCTGGATGATCGGCACGAGGCTCATATACGAATAAGCCGCCACCGCAATGGGAGCCAGCAGACTCGGCGCGAGTTTGGTGGCAACGTAGATCGATGTAGGGCCGTCAATTGCTCCGATCACGCCGATAGAGGCGGCTTCGTTGAGCGGAAAGCCGATCAGAGTCGCCAGGATCAGCGTACCGAAGATGCCGAACTGTCCTGCTGCGCCGAGCAGCACCATTTTCGGCTGCGAGAGCAGCGGGCTGAAGTCGATCATCGCGCCTACGCCGATGAAGATGAGCAGCGGGAACAATTCATTGCTGATGCCAGCCCGGTACAAGACAGCAAACAGGCCCTGGCCTTCCGCCATACCTGTTAAGGGAATATTCGCCAGGATGCAGCCAAAGCCAATAGGCAGCAGCAGCACCGGCTCATATTCTTTGACCACCGCCAGCATGACCAGGATCAACCCGGCAACGATCATGAGCGCGTTGCCGGGCGTAAAGTGAGCAAAACCTTTAGTCAGTTCAGACAGGAGTTCCGAAGAATCCATAATTGGTATCGCCTTTTGCCGTTTCCGCCCACCGGCGGACTCTAAAAATAGTTGGTAAGAACACGTTTATTCGGCGTACTCCACCAGGGGTTCATGGTGTTTGACGTGCTGGCCCGCTGAGACGCGCACAGCGGCTATCTGCCCGGCGCGTGGAGCGCGAATGGCGTTTTTCATCTTCATTGCTTCCAGCACGCACAGCTCCTGGCCAACCTCGACCGCATCGCCCGGCGTTACAGACACGGCAACGATCACACCAGGAATAGGCGCATAAACAATCCTGATATCACGCCACTGTTGGCGCGGCAGCAGCCGGAACAGCCGCCACAGAAGCGGCAGGCGCAGATGCGGCAGGCACCGGAAACCCAGCAACCGTAGGATTCACTTCGGGCCATACTTCAAAACGCTGCCCATCGATGGTGGCGATAATGGGCCGCGTGTACAGGTTTTCGATTTCAACATCAAACAACTGGTTATCGATTTTGACCGAAACTTTCATCGGTTAGGGCCTCTCTGTTTAAGCTGCCTGCCACGCATCACGGACTGCCATGCGCTGGCCGTTGAAGTCGGCGGCAGCGGGAAAGCGTGGGGCTTGGAATCGGTTTCGCGAGCCAACGCAACCGCGACGGCGGTCACAGCCGCTCGCCGCTTGAGTTCGAAATCTTCCAGGCTCAGAAGTTCTTTATCCTTCGGCTTGATATGCAGCATGCGCCGGGCATCAATGTCGCGCTCTGCCGTCAGCCGGACGAGCAGTTCCATCACGCCCCACAGCAGAAGAATTGCCGCAAAGACCAGGGCCATACCAATCGCCGTAATTTCCAGAGCCGTTACCAGATCATCCATCGAACGATACTCCTGCCTGTTTAAACCGGGATATTGCCGTGTTTGCGCGGCGGGGCGGATGAATACTTATCGCGCAGGGCCGCCAGCGACGCCACAATCTTTGAGCGGGTTTCGCGCGGCTCGATCACATCATCCACATAACCCGCGCTGGCGGCATGGTAGGGATTGTTAAAGCGCTCGCGGTAATCTTCGGCAAGCCGGGCGCGTTCCGCAGCCGGATCGGATGACGCCGTGATCTGATCTTTGAACAGAATATTAACCGCGCCTTCCGCACCCATCACGGCGATCTCGGCACTGGGCCACGCATAGTTCACGTCTGTACCCAGATATTTGCTGCTCATCACCACATATGCGCCGCCGTAAGCTTTGCGCGTGATCACGCTGATCTTTGGAACAGTCGCTTCGGAATAGGCGTAGAGCACTTTCGCGCCGTGCCGGATAATGCCCCGGTGTTCCTGTTCGACGCCGGGCAAAAAGCCTGGCGAATCCACAAACGTTACCAGGGGAACATTGAAGCAGTCGCACATGCGGACGAAGCGGGTGATCTTGTCGGCGGCGTCGATATCGATCACTCCGGCCATCTGGCTCGGTTCCTGAGCGACAATCCCAACCGCGTGCCCGCCAATGCGTGCCAGACCAATGATCACATTGCGCGCCCAGGCAGGTTGGATTTCCAGGAAAGAGTTTTTGTCCACGACATGCGAGATAACCTGGTGCATGCTGTATGGCGTGCTGGAGTCCTGCGGGACAATGGAGTTCAATTCCTCGTCCATGCGCAGCGGATCGTCGGTAGGAATCAGATAGGGCGGATTTTCGACGTTATTGGACGGCAGATAGCTGAGAAAACGGCGGCAGAGCATCAGCGATTCCTGCTCGTTGTCGGCAGCAAGATGAGCATTGCCGCTGACTTCCGTATGGATCGACGCCCCGCCGAGCGCCTCATTATCAATTTCCTCGCCGGTCACTGTTTTGATCACCTGCGGCCCGGTCAGGAACATAAACGACTGGTTGCGCACCATGATGATCGCGTCGGTCAGAGCCGGGGAATAGGCCGCGCCACCTGCGCAGGGGCCAAGCATCACACTGACCTGTGGGATCACGCCGGAATACTGCGCGTTGCGCCGGAATATCTCCGCGTAACCGCCCAGGCTGCGTACACCTTCCTGAATACGCGCGCCGCCGGAGTCGATCAGGCCAATGATCGGCGCGCCGTTGCGCAGGGCAAGGTCCATCACGCGGCAAATTTTGTGGCTCTGCATTTCGCTGAGCGTTCCGCCATACACCGTGAAATCCTGAGCGTAAACATAGACCGTGCGCCCATCGATTTGACCATAGCCAGTCACAACGCCTTCGCCAATATAGCGGTCGCTGGCGAGATCCATCTCATCGCCCTGGTGGGTGATGTACGGCTCAAGCTCGTTGAATGTGCCGGGATCCAGCAGAATATCCAGCCGTTCGCGGGCGGTGAGCTTGCCTTTGGCATGCTGTATGGCAACACGTTTTTCGCCGCCGCCCTCGCGCGCACGCTGGCGCATGGCACGCAGTTCTATAATTCGCGGGTCTTCTTGGGACATAGGTTGACTTCCTCGAAATAAACATCAATTTAAGAAATCACTCTCTGGACTTAGTTTACTGTTCCCCTCGTACAGGGCATACCGCAGATTGTCACGTTTCATACCTGCGGATAGCACACGCAAGTCGCTAAAATATGCTATGCTGAAAATAGTTTTATCGTGCGCTGTGCGAAAAGGGAGGTTAGTCATGAGCAGTGCCCATTTTTTACACAACGTCTCCCTGTTTGCTAATTTGTCGATTGCCGAACTTGAGCCTCTCGCCCAACGTCTGATCACGCGTAAGTTCCGGGTGGGTGAAGTCATTTTAACGCAGAGCAGTCCAGGCGGCAGTTTGTATATTGTCAAGTCGGGACTGGTCGAAATCATCGTTTCTGATGCAGACGGACAGCAATTGGTTGTCGCGCAGTTTGGACCTGGACAGGCATTCGGTGAATTTAGCTTAATTGACGGTCTGCCGCGCTCTGCCGGAGCAGTTGCCCGCGAACGCAGCGAGATTGTGATCCTGACCCGGCCAGAATTCTTCATGTTCCTGGAGCAGCATCCTGCCGTCGCGATTAACCTGCTGGTGCTGCTCAGCAGGCGGCTGCGTTTTACTGTCCAGCGCACCGAGCACGAAGACCAAACCGTACCTTCTGCCGTGCGGATGGCTCGCCTGCTGGTAGGATTGGTCGAACGTTATGGTGTCGTGCGCGAAGATTGCACTGAACTGTCGATCCGGCTGACCACGGGTGAACTGGCAGGGTTGATTGGGTGCCCCCGGCGCGAAGCCGAAGAAACAGTGACCGCGCTTCAAAATCAAGGGGTGATTCGGCTGCATGGCCTGCAAATGGAGATCAGCAACCTGGATCAACTGCGCGCCGCCGCTCGTTATAAATCTTCCTGATTCTTAGGCGTGGTTCGCGTTCGCTGCTGCACAAACGAATAGAATGGATAGGCCAGTTTGGTTGGGTCCACATTCCCGACTTCGAGTGCGACTTTGTTCGCCTTTTCAAAGTCCTGGTGCATGCGTTCGACCATTTCAAGCTGATTATCCGATGGTTCCAGGGAAAAAAGCGCGATCAGGGTGGTGAAGGTGCCCGGCACAAAACACAGCCACTGCCCATTTTCCATCTCGGTGCTGCGCATCCCCGCCCGGAATATCTCCGCTGCTGCCGAACGGTAGCTGCTCAACATAGGGATAATCAGTTCTGCTTCAACGGCAAATTCACCCAGTGTTTCAATCGGCATACCACTTTTGTTGTCATAGACACTCATGCCGACAGCCTTTGCCGTCAGCCGCTTTTTGAGATGGATCGTGTCTTCACTTTCAGTGATCGCGGTGCGCCAGGTGGATGGATCGGCCTCTGCGATCAACTGGCCAACGGTCATAATCTGGCGCTGATAGCGGTCATAGAGGCGGTGAAACTGCGTGCGATTAATTTCGCCGCTGGCAAACTCCTGGACGAGTTTGCTCATTTTTTGGTGGACCTGGGCAATAAACTCCTGGCCCTGTTTGGTGCTATCAGCTACCGGCTGAGAATCGGCGGGAGGCATGTCCATGAACCAGTACTCCTATTAACCAAACTTTCTTTAATCTCCCTTCATTATAGCTAAACCTTGGTCATGTGGGAAAAATTAACTATTGCGTGATCGACCAATCACTCTGCCCAGGCGACAAAACATACACTTCCCGGTTTGGCCCGCGCACATAGCGAACCCCCGTAGCCGCGTCCGTTTGGGTGGCCGCGTTATAGCCCATTTCCAGGGAAATCGCCCACCCCAGCCGATCCCGAATACCTGGATTGCCGCGCCAGAGCAAGCCAAAACCCCGTTGGGGTTGGAAAAAGCCCGATGGTGGCACAACTGCCGGGTCCGAACTCGGTCATCCCCGCCTGATAAGGATCGGGCAGAAGCAGCCAGCGCGGACTGTCAACACTGTTGAACAGGATTACAATGCTTTTTTCCGTGCCCAGCCAGATCATTGCTCCTCGTTCGCAGGTCAAGAAAATGCCCGGCTGAATCAGCGCGTCAGCGGTGGGGCAGGTCTGCGGCGCATTTTTGAAAAACCACTCATAAACACATCCCTCTGGCGTCAGCGTATCGTTCGGAATGAGGCCGGGCGATGGACTGGCAGTACGGGTCGGCGTACGCGAAGCGGTCGGGCTTGGTGTGTGCGTTGGCGTGCGCGTTAACGTTGGCGTCTCGGTTGCGAAAGGCGTCCGCGTAGGCAGCAAGGTGGCCGTTAGCATGCCGGGCGTTTTTGCGTCTAGCCACCAGTGCGGCAAATTCCACAGACTGTCCGGCGTGGCTGGTGATCGTGTTGCCGGTAGTTGTACAGAAACCGTCGGCGTGACTGCGAGTGCTGTTGGAGCCGTTGCCGGGATAGTAACTGCGCCAAGTGTGTTGTTAGAGAGCAATACTGGCACGCTGGGGGTAGCCGTTTGGGTTTCGCAGCCCGCCAGAAAGAACAGAATTGCCGTTAACCTTAAAAATTCTCGCCACATCGATACAAATCCAGTGCAGAAAGTATTATCCTAATTCTAGCCTCCTTCCCGCCCGCGGCACATCCGGTTGTAGACATAGAATCATGCACTGTGGTAGACTACAGCAAATGTAGAGTAACAAACTCCCGGAACACCCGACTGGGCTGGAGGCATTTCTAATGGCCGATAACAACGATGCCGTCAAGATCGTTTGCATTGAAGACGAGCTCGAAATGATCGAGTTGGTCAAATTGATTTTGACCCGCAGAGGCTACGAGGTCATCGGCGCGATGGGGGGGCGCGAGGGGCTGGAACAAGTTGCAAAGGTAAAACCTGATCTGGTGCTGCTCGATCTCATGATGCCCGATATGGACGGCTGGGAAGTTTACCAGCAGATGAAAGCGGACGAGACCATGAAAAGCATCCCCGTGATTGTCGTCACAGCCAAGGCGCAGAGCATTGATAAAGTGCTGGGCTTGCATATTGCCAAGGTGAACGACTATATCACTAAACCGTTCGGCCCCACTGAACTCCTCTCAAGCGTGATACGTGTTTTGCAGGAAGCAGGTATTGAAGTCGAGGAAGCAAACTAGCCGTTAAAGGGACCTTCTGGTCCCTTTGTTGTGCCCCCTCACGGCATCGTGCTACACTAAGAGCACTATTGACAACAGGCTGACCGAACTGCATAAGGGGGCCACATGCGACATGTCTTTTTTCGGCTCATTTTGAGTGCTGCTATCATTTTAACCCTGGCATCTTTGGGCATTGATCCCTTCCGCCCGCTCCCCGCCAGGGCACAGGGTGGCAATCTATTACAAAACCCTGGTTTTGAGGATCCCTATGTATCCATCAATGGCGATACAACGCTAACTGTAGCAAACAGTTGGCAGCCCTGGAGTCTATCCGGGAGTAGCTCTTCATCGATCAACGCCCGCCCGGAATATAAAAAGGCCCCAGGAAACCGGGTGCATTCGGGAAACTCCGCGCAAGAATACAATACCTTTTTTGCGACACACACTGGCGGCCTCTACCAGCGCGTCCCGGTAACGCCCAACACCCAGCTCCGCTTTGCGGTTTTTATGTATGTCTGGTCATCCGCCAACTTTGAAAACTCGGATTTGAGCGAGTCACCCAATACGGTCCTGGTGCGTGTTGGCATCGATCCGACAGGCGGTACCGATGGAACCAGCCCTAATATTGTCTGGTCCACCGACTCGGAATTTTATGATCAGTTCCGGGAACTGTCTGTCACGGCAACCGCGCAGGGCAGCGCAGTAACAGTCTTCATCCGCAGCGCGCCGCAGGGATTTGTCGGCACAACGAATATCTACGTCGATGACGCATCCCTGCTCCCCCTGGGACAGGTTCCACCAACTGCCGCTCCTGCTGCCACGGCAACACCGGATATTTTTGTTCCCACGCAGGAAGGGACGCCGACAATTGTTCCCAGCTCGACACCCAACCCAAACGCAACTCCAATTCCCACAAACAGGCCCAATGCAACAGGTACGCCGAGACCGTCGGCAACACCCAACCTGGGCGGCGATTTTGACAGTACGCTCACCTATGTCGTGCGGTCAGGCGATACGGTCTCGGCAATTGCCAGCCGCTATAACAGCAGTGTTGAGGCGATTGGCCGGGTCAACGGACTGAGTAATGTGGGCCTGATTTATGTCGGACAAACGCTTGTGGTTCCCGTGCACGGCGGGGGAGCAACTCCGCTGCCAACGTTTACCCCCATTGCAACTCAGGGGAGCAGCAGCGGCGGAACGGGCGGGTCCGGCAGTTACATTGTTCGAGCGGGCGATACGCTGTTTGCCATTGCCGCTCGTTATAACACAACCGTAGCAACGCTGGCTCAACTCAACAATATCCTGAATCCGGGCCTGATCTATCCGGGACAGACGCTTGTTGTACCGGGTTCCGGAACCACGCTGCCGCCCCCCACCCCGGTGGTTTATCCAACAGCAGCGCCTTTCCCAACACAGCCCTACCTGCCGACTCCGGTGCCATCTGTTCCGTTGACGCATGTGGTGCAGCCCGGCGAAAATCTGTTCCGCATCAGCCTGCGTTACAACGTGTCAATGCAAGCGTTGGCTGCGGCGAACGGCATTTGTAACCTGAATCTTGTATTTACCGGACAGGTGTTGACTATCCCGCGATGAGTAACGCTGCCGTTATTAAACAAGCCAGCACCGGAGAAACAGTGCTGGCAAATGGACACTGGTGCAAAAGTTTCTGGTGCCATTTCCGGGGACTGATGATGCGCCGCAGTATTGCTGAGGATGAAGGGTTGATCTTCGTCTATCGCAGAACAAATATTTCCGAAGCGGCAATTCACATGTTTTTTGTCTTTTTCCCGATTGCCGCCGTCTGGCTGGATGAGGAAAAGCGCGTGATCGATGCCAAGCTGGCGAAACCCTGGCGGCCCTTTTATGCGCCATCTCGCCCGGCCCGCTATCTCATCGAAGCGCACCCCGTTCTGCTCAAGCATGTCAAAAAAGACGACGTGCTAACCTTCGAGGGCTAGACAGTCATTCGTAACCGTTCAGGGGCGCATCAATTGGTGCGCCTCTAAAGTTGGCAGGGGGAGAAGGTGTGAAATCCCTGGCTGTTATAACGGAAGCTGCCCGGTGCAAAACAACTGCCAGCAGAATGAGGCATGCTACGATTAAGGCCGAAAAGACCGCAATAAAGAGGATTTTCCTGTGATCCATTTTTGCCCCCTCAGACATGCGACATCGCCGTCCTTAAGACCATAGGAAAAGCCGAGAGAATTGCCAACTGGAATCAGCGATCAAAATGCGCGATAAACCAGTCCTGCGCCACATATAAATCCCCGGCAAGAGATAGGTCGCCTACAGTAACCTGTACTTCGTTAAGATCATCCATGTGATTTTGCTCCGATGCTCTCTAGCGTAGAGCAAAATCCGCGCACGCAATGTCCCAGTTAACCGATTTGCAGGGCAGACATAAAAGCCATTTTTGCCTTGCCATTCGGCTAATATGCTTCCCAAAGCGATGCTCCCTGCGCCTGTTCCGGCAGGGGCAGCACGCCATCCTGAACGATACGCTCCTGCCCGGTAAATCGCTCGACAAAACGTGTCCCATCGGGGATGCTGCCGTGAGCTACAGGCAGCGGACCCGCCAGGCGCGGCGTTTCGGCACGATGAGCTACCACGACGATCCAGCCCTCATTTCCGTCGCGTTGATAAGCAAACGTATCCGGTTCAACCAGCAGCATCTGGAACCCACCGCGCTGAAGCACAGGAGATGCACGGCGGAGCGCAATCAGCCCCTGATAAAAAGCAAACAGGCTTTGGTTCCAATGGCTGCGATCCCAGTCCATGCAGCCGGTGGCCCGAACCCCCGGATCGTCTAGCAGGCCAATCTCATCACCATAATAGATCGCTGGAACGCCAGGAAAAGTGAGTTGGACAACGGCAGCGAGACGATGCAGAGCATCATTACTGCCGACAACGGATCGGATACGGCTGGTGTCGTGGCTACCCAACAGGTTGTACTGTTGCAGGCCGATGATCCAGGGGATGCTGGCCATGTGCGCACGCCACGTTGCAATCATAGCGGATGTCGGGTAGGGTACAGGAGACTCGATCACTTCAGCAAGGCCAAGTGCCCCCTGCTGGTAGCCGCGCAGCCAGTTTTCCAGCGGCATTGCCAGCCCCATATAGTTCATCACACCATCCCACCCATCCCCCTGAAGCTGGTCCGATGCATCGAAAAAATTCTCGCCAATCAGATAGGAGTCAGGCCTGGTCTCCTTCACGGCGCGGCGGATTTCGCGAATCACTTCCTGGTTCATTTGCTGTGCGCCCTGCCGCCCCAGCATATTGGCGACATCGACCCGCCAGCCATCCGCGCAAAACGGCGGTTTGAGCCAGTGGCGAAAGATCGCGTCTGTACCGGCGTACATCCGGCGGCGCAGTTCAGTGCTGCGATAATTCAGCTTGACCAGCGAGGTGTGGCCCATCCAGGAGAGGTATTCATCCGGGTGGCGGGTGAAGGTGAAAAACTCGGCTTCCGGTGATGTGTGATCTCGCTTGCTGGACAGGAACCAGGGATGCTCACTGCCACAGTGGTTGGGCACGATATCCAGAATGTAACGCATGCGGCGCTCGTCTAATGCCCGCCGCAGTGCGATCAATGCCTCGTCACCACCCAGGTGCGGATCGACGTGATGGTAATCAATCGTGTCGTATTTGTGGCTGGTATAGGCGCTAAAGATGGGGTTCAAGTAAATGGCATTGACACCCAGTTCTTCCAGGTGATCGAGATGCTGGACGACGCCTTGCAGATCGCCGCCAAAAAAGCTCAGGATATGCATCTTCTTCGGGGCAAGCGGTGTTCCCCAGGGATACAATTGGGGGCGTAGCCCTCGGTACTCGTATTCGTCGGGGCGTGGATCGTTATTGGGATCGCCGTTGGCGAAGCGGTCCGGGTAAATCTGGTAAAACACCGTGTTTTGCAGCCAGGAGGGAGGGTCGTAATCCGCCAGAATGCGGAAATCGCTGTGGTCAAGCGGGTCATGATTCACGATGCCGCCCGCAGTCAGCCACCAGACGCCCTCATCCGTCACCAGCAGAAAACGGTACCGGACAGATGGCTCCAGGATAGGAAGTTCGGCTTCCCACCAGCGGGCAGGCGGCCTGTGATCTGTTTCATGCATGAGAATGAAGGACTGTTCACCATCGGGGAAGTAGCGCAGATAAATCCGGCGCACGGGAGCCTGATCGCCTACCCGCAGCCGGATCGGTACCGAACTCGCCCAGGCGCGGCGCGAGAACTGATACATATTTTTCAGATCCATCATGGTGAACCGAATCGAGCCAATGCATGATTCAATATTCTTTCTCATAGCGAATGGTTACAGGATCTGGCGGATTATTTGAGGGACCAGCGACGCCGCTAGCCGCAGCCGCTCAACCAACGATGCTTCTTCGTCCAAGAACCGGAAGATGCGTTCCAGATCATTATGTTGGAACATCGCGGCAAAGAGGGGTTCCAGCCAGCAGCCCCTGTGGCGGGCTGTGTAGAGCATCAGGCTGTCACATCCCTGAAAAAAGCGGGGATCGCGGGGGATAGCGAAGGGGTGCCCATGCTCCACCAGAGATTGCACAATTCGCTCTGAGTCCCTATGAATTCGGGTGAACGCATAGCCTGTCGATGGCTTGATCCGTCCGCCCCGCACCCCGATATTTAAAATATGCTGTCCAACGCGGCGCGGCAAGCCTCCATCTGACAGCGGGCTGATCCCGCCTTCCCGGCTGATGATCCGGTAACGCGTGATCCCCAAGGTCGTTTCGATATAATTCCTAAGAATCTGTTCCGAGCCTGGGCTGAGCAGTACGTATTCGATCAAAGCGCGGCGGCTTGAAAATGGGAGCACGTAAAAGAAGCTGAGTTCATCCGGACGCGGCGTCCGAAAGTCCATAAACATTGCCGTCTTGGGATCGAACCGGTCCTCGTCTGTCTCAATCTCCCAGCCCAGGAAGTGCTGGCGCAGACAGTCCGCCTGGAGATGGCGGGGGCGGCTGTCAAACAGCCACTGCCCATCGTAGGGCTGACCGTCGACGACAATCCGCCCCCCATCCGGCCTATCTTCTACCGACTGGATCGCTCCCCGTAAAAAAGTCACATTCGGCCCCAGTTCGCCGCGCACAAAGTGGTAAAAGTCACTACTCCGCACCATCCGATATCGGTAGGCATCCAGATCAAACGTGTGATCGAAGGATGCGCCTGTTACGTTCAGGCGATTCCAGGTGCGGTGAGCAATCGAGTCAAATGGAGTAGGTTGGCTGGACCAGTAGCTCAAGGTGCGATCATTTCGCTCCTTGTTCTCTCGATCCACAATGAGAAGGGAACAGTCTCGCAGTGGGCTGCGGCTGAGATGGTAAGCCAAACTCAGCGCCGCAATGCCGCCCCCGGCCATGATCATGTCGTAAACCATTGTTCTTAAATCCTTGCCCCGATATTCAGCAGGCACCAGACGCGGATTTTAACCGCCCGCTACTGATCCATCAACCCCTTAGGATCGGCCAACAGTCTCGTTTAGGATATTTTTTCTCTCCTATATCTTCAAATTAGTACTTAAAGTTCAACTTTAAAGGAGTATTTTGAGGAGCAGATCGGGTGTATCCTACGAATAAGCACCGCTCATACCTTGGGCGCTGTAGGAAAGATTACTAATAGGATCCGCTAAAAATCGACCAAAACAAAAGCTTGTACAGGGTTAGGAAACCGTTAGTCGTGAAACCGAAAAGGGGGGGGTAGAACATCCTCCACGACGGCGAAGTGATCAACTAATTTTTTCGAAAAGTTTGTTAGTAGAGAAGAAACTGAAGTACATAACAAACTCTAGAAGGTAAGTCCGCACTGCTTCTTCCACACTCGCTTGCAGACAGAGTAGTTCAAGCTGATTTTTGTAGTAGCCCAATCCTGATTGCTAATCTGGCTATCCCGCATTTAACGAACCTCTCTCAAGTGTTCCATGCGTTGACGCACCGAATGATCTGAAATAACCCCGCCGTTTTGGGCAAATATCCTATAGCCCTCTTTTCGATTTTCGCGCTACTATCGTTGATTCAATTGATGTGCTGTGCTGACAGCTTGTAGTGCAAAGGGAAACACGGGCAATGGAACCTGTAAAAAAAGTTGTTCTTGCATATAGTGGCGGGCTGGATACTTCAATTATTGTCCCCTGGCTGCGCCATAACTATCACTGTGAAGTGGTATGCTTCTGCGCCAACCTGGGACAGAACGAAGAACTGGACGGCCTGGAAGAAAAGGCCCTCAAAACAGGGGCCAGTAAGCTCTATATTCGCGACCTGCGTGATGAATTCCTGCGTTATTTTGTGTTTCCGACCATGCAAGCCGGGGCCATCTACGAGCGGACCTACCTGCTCGGCACATCCTTTGCCCGCCCGCTGATCGCCAAACACCTCGTTGAGATTGCCGAGATCGAAGGGGCGGATGCCATTGCTCATGGCTGCACAGGCAAGGGGAATGATCAGGTTCGCTTTGAACTGACTGCGATGGCGCTCAACCCCAAGCTGCGCGTGATCGCTCCCTGGCGTGAATGGAATATCCGCAGCCGCGAAGACGCACTCGCCTTTGCCGAGGAATTTAATGTTCCGGTCTCGTCTACGCTGAAGAGTATTTACAGCCGTGACCGCAATCTCTTCCATATGAGCCACGAAGGCGGCCCGCTGGAAGACCCCTGGAATGCGCCGGAAGAGTCAATGTTTGTACTCTCCGTTAGCCCTGAAGAAGCGCCAGAGGAACCCACCTGCTTTGAACTCGGTTTTGAGCGCGGCGTTCCAGTATCCATCGACGGCGTGGCAATGGATCCCGTGCCCCTGTTCGAGAAGTTGAACGAACTCGGCGGCGCAAATGGCATCGGACGCGTCGATATGGTCGAGAACCGTCTGGTGGGCATGAAGAGCCGCGGCGTGTATGAAACCCCCGGCGGAACGATTCTGCGCACAGCCCATCAAGCGCTGGAAAGCCTGTGCCTGGACAAGCAGACCATGCACTATAAAGACTTCATTTCGGTCAAATACGCGGAACTGGTGTATAACGGCGTATGGTACAGTCGCCTGCGTACCGCTCTCGATGCGTTTGTACAGGTGACTCAGCAAACTGTTACCGGGACCGTGCGCCTGAAGCTTTACAAAGGCAACGTGATTATTTTGGGCCGCAAGAGTCCTTACAGCCTATACCGCGAAGATTATGCGTCGTTCGGTCATATGGATATTTATAACCAGACGGATGCCGAGGGCTTCATTCACATGTTCGGTCTGCCACTCAAGGTCGAGGCGATGCTCAATCTCGACGGCACGGGTAAGAGTCCTTACCTGGAACCCGATTATACACGCTTCAAGCGTGACTAGGACGGCGTCTTATGACTCTGTGGGGCGGTGCTTTTTCGCAGCCTACTGATGATCTGGTGCGGCGCTTGAATGACAGCCTGCGCTTCGACTGGCGGCTCTATGATGTGGATATCAGGGGCAGTATTGCCTGGGCAGCGGCCATCACCGATGCGGGCGTGCTGACTCTGGTAGAACGCGAGGTGCTAGTCGAAGGATTGGAACGGGTGCGCGCCGAATTTGCCACCGGAACCTTTGTCACCGCGCCGGGCGATGAAGACATTCACACGGCTGTTGAGCGCCGCCTTGGTGAATTGGTTGGCGAGGTCGCGCGCAAGCTGCATACCGGGCGGAGCCGCAACGACCAGGTAGCCACCGATCTGCTGCTGTGGCTGATCGACGCTCAAGCGGAAATCACCGTGTTGATCGGCGCACTAGCAGCAGCGCTTTTCCAAAAGGCGGTGCCGTGCCAGGATATCCTGATGCCCGGTTATACCCACTTCCAGCCTGCCCAACCGATCACGGCAGCCCACTGGTGGTTAAGCCATTTCTGGGCGCTGACGCGGGATGTCGAACGGTTGGAACGCTTTGGTCAATTCTGGCGGGGAAAATGCCCACTGGGCAGCGGGGCGCTCGCTGGAACGGCCTATGCTATTGATCGGGAGCGACTGGCGGCAAGCCTTGGATTTTCGCGCCCCAGCCCAAACAGCCTGGATGCGGTTGCAGATCGTGATCATGCAGCCGAATTTCTGTTCGCGGCAGCCCTGCTGGGAATACATCTCAGCCGCTTGGCGGAAGATTTGATTATCTTTGCCAATCCGCTGTTTAGCTTCGTCCGGCTGGATCAGCGCTTCAGTACAGGCAGCAGCATCATGCCGCAGAAGCGCAACCCCGATCCGCTCGAACTGGCGCGGGGCAAGGCGGGCCGCCTGATCGGGCATTTGGCCGGGCTGCTCACAACCCTTAAGGGCCTGCCCAGCGGCTACAACAAGGATATACAGGAAGATAAAGAGCCGTTGTTTGACGCTTATGAAACCCTGGTTGTCCTGCTGCCGACGCTTGTTGGGCTGATCAACACGATCACAGTGAACGCCAATCCGATGGCTGCCGCATTGGACCCAGCTATCCTGGCGACGGATCTCAGCCGACTATCTTGTCCACCGGGGCATCCCTTTCCGGCAGGCGCATCACATATCCGGGCAAGCGGTCCAACTGGCTGAATCGAAAGGTGTGGGATTGGGGGAACTGAGCGCCGAGGACTTCCGCAACCTGTCCGATGCCTTTGGCGACGATGTGGCGGCAGTGTTCAATGCACGAGAGGCAGTGCGACGCCGCGCAGTTCTGGGCGGTACTGGCGACTGGGCGGAGCAGTCCAAACGCGCTCAGGAGTGGCTGGCACAACGCCACCTGCTCGCATAAGGATCATCTCTGGGGTAATCGGATCGATTACCCCAGATGGTTAGAAAGGTGATTCAAATACTTGATCACTTCTCTGCGTTCTCTCTTAAAGTTGAACTTTTTATTCAACTTTTGGATCAATCCCTAGCGGGCGGAGCTGATCCAGTCCAGTACCTGTTTGACCCGATCAGTAATCGCTGCAAAATCACCCAACTCTATGTTCTTTTTGACGATCAGATTCGATCCCATACCTACGCAGGATACCCCAGCTTTAAACCACGTCGAGATGCTTTCTGCTGTCGCTTCAACGCCGCCAGTTGGCATGATGCGCGTCCAGGGGCACGGCCCCAGCACCGCCTTGACAAAAGCCGGGCCACCCACCGTTTCGCCGGGAAAGACCTTAACGAGTTCAACGCCCATTTCTTCGGCGCGTGAAATTTCGGTCAGCGTGCCGCAGCCGGGCATATAGGCAATTTTGCGGCGGTTGCACAGGCGGGCAACCTCTTCATTGAAGATTGGCCCCACGACAAAGTTCGCGCCGCTGGCAATATACAGAGCGGCGGTTGGCGCATCAACGATGGAGCCAACACCCAGGATCAACTCGGGTTGGGCTGCTGCATAGTGCCTGGACAGCGCAGTAAAGACATCGTAGGCAAAATCGCCGCGATTGGTGAATTCTACGACGCGCGCACCGCCAGCAAGACAGGCGTCGATGATACATTTCGCCGTCTCAAAATCCTTGTGATAAAACACCGGGACAAGTCCCGTTTCGATGACTGTGTTTAAAACGTGCAGCCGGGCATGATGTGCCATTATTCCCCCTTTAGCGTGAAACACGCCCCGAAGCATCACCTTGCATCAATTTCTCAACCTCATCCACGGTGACCAGATTAAAATCACCAAAAATTGAGTGTTTTAAGCAGGAAGCGGCAATCGCAAAATCAAGCGCTTTCTGCCGATCTTCATAGGTGCGCAGCCCATAGATCAACCCCCCCACCAGCGAGTCACCGCCGCCCACGCGATCCACAATATGGGTGATTTCGTACTGCCGGGCCATATAAAACTCACCTTTATCCCACAGCACGCCGGACCATGTGTTATGGCTGGCAGAGATCGAACCGCGCAGCCCAACAGCGACGGTCTTCAGGTTTGGAAAGCGGCAATTCAGTTCCTCGCAAACATATTTGTACTGGTTAGCTTCCACCTTGCCTGCCGTTATATCGGCTTCGGGAGCGTGGATATTAAAGACTTTGGCTGCATCTTCTTCGTTGCCTGCTGCCACGTCGCAGAGTTCGACCAGTTCGGGCATGATTTCTGCGGCGGATTTGCCCCACTTCCACAGATTCTTGCGGTAGTTGAGATCGCACGAGACGGTCAGACCCATCGCTTTCGCCGCCCTGATCGCTTCCAGACAAACGGCTGCTGTCCCTTCCGCAATTGCAGGGGTAATGCCTGTCCAGTGGAACCAGTCGGCGTCGGCAAAAACGGCCTGCCAGTCGATCATGCCCGGTTCGATAGTGGCAATCGAGGCATGGGAGCGATCATAAATCACTTTGCTGGCGCGCTGCATTGTTCCCATTTCCAGGAAATAGATACCCAGCCGCTCACCGCCGCGTACAATCTTGGTCACGCCGACGCCAAACTGACGTAGAAAGCGCAGACACGCATCACCCAGATCGTTTTGGGGTAAGCGCGTGACAAAATCGACGGGCATGCCGAAATTTGCCAGCGACACGGCAACGTTCGCCTCGCCCCCGCCGTAGGTCACATCGAAAGACGTGGCCTGGGCAAAACGCTGGTAGCCAGGAGGGGAGAGCCGCATCATAATCTCGCCAAATGTCACGACTTTTTTCATGGCGCTATCCTTTCCAGGGCGGAATTTCCGGTAGGCGGCGCTCGAACTCCGCAATTAACCGAGCTTCATAGTCACCCGCATAGGTCCCAGAAAAGAAGCGGCCCATTGCTTCCGTATAAAACCGTTCCCACGACGCTTCCTCATCACCGGGATTGATCGGGTAGAACAAAGCATTGTTGGCGCGTGCGGCCTTGAGATCGCCGGGGGCGTCGCCCATCATCAGAATGTGATCGGGAGCATAACGGCCTGCCGCTGCCGCCGCGAGGTGCTGTGCTTTAGTACCATATTCCTGTCCCGCGATGGCGCGGGCATAACGAGCGATATTGTGCTCGTTCCATTCTTGTTCCAGAGCGCGCAGTGGTGTAGCCGAGCAGCACAGCATATCCGCCTTGTCGAACATGGCTTCCAGGCTTTCCCGCACGTAGGGGAAGGGGGGAACGCCGTGCACCATTTCGGCTATCGAATCGTTCACTCCAACTGTCCAGGCCAGCGCGCAATCCAGATCGGGTTCGCCGGGATGCTCGGCGATAAATCCACGAAGACCGGAATCACTGTGCGGGTATTTGTCCTGTGCGATGAAGGCGCGCAGGATTGGCACATCGGGAATTTTCGTGCTGCGCCGGATGACTTCTTCCCGTTCGCGTAGCAGATCAAAGACCATGACCAGGGCTGGCCAACGGTTGATGCCGCGCCACTTGGAATACAGATTCACGAACTGAGAGGCATCGCGCGCGTATTTCGAGACGGATTGCAGTCCCCAGTACTTGATGATATTTGGGGTAAAACATTCTTTGTGCTTCAATTCCATCGTATCAAACACGCAGCCATCGGAGTCAATACCGACAAAAAATTTGTGCTGCGGCTGTAGATCGCGTAGGGGTTGGGCGGGGTCACTCATGGTTAACTATTCCCTTTCCGGTATGTCTGTGGGGTGTAGGAAGGCAACTTCTGATCGGCAAAGATCGGCTTAAAGCGGGCGTAACGCTGGATGCCATTTTCCATCGGGATATCCGGCCAATCCTCCCCAATCAAGGGGCTACGCATAGTGCAGGAAATCATCGGTCACATCCACCCGGTTTTCAGCAATCCACTGCGCCGGGAAGTGGCGCTCTGAGTTCGCAACCTGTTCGAGTGGCACTTTGTCGAACGTGACTTTATAGCCGTTCCCAGGCTGGCGAAGCGTTGTCGCCATATAACCATTTTCTCCGGCTGCGGCGATCTCAACGGCCTTGTGCCCCACGTGATAGGCTTCGTCCAGGTCTACTGTTGAAGCGTAGATCATGGCGTGGCGCTGATCGGTCCCGGCGATATTGGTGCGAGCAGAACCAGATACGGGCAGGCCCTGCGTGTTCAGGTAATTGATCACCGCTTGTCCGGCCTGCACCTGGCTGGCTCCAAACTCGGTGTGTCCGAAATTATCTTTCCGCGCGCCAATATCGCCCACGTCGTAGCCCTCGCTAACAACAATCATGGCCCGTCCGCATGTTTTGAGCAGATCGTTGACCTTGTCGGCCAGTTCAGGCATCGCTAGCCCAGATTCGGTCAGGACGATCAGGAGCGGCATTTCGCGGTTCGGATCGGCCAGACGCGCCGCCGCGGGAATAAACCCGATCTTGCGGCCCATCGCCTGCATAACCAGCACTGGATCTGCCGGGCAGGACCCCGCGTTTTCTTCGTTGGCGTTTTGCAAATTTAGCGCCCAATAGCGGGCGACACTGCCATAACCGGGTGTGTGGTCGATGAGCTTAAATTCAGTATCGCCCACGTCATTATCGATTGTCTTGGGCACGCCAACGGCGATCAAATCCAGGCCGCGCCGTTTCGCCAGCAGGGAAACCTTGTGGGCGGTGTCCATCGAGTCGTTACCGCCGATGTAGAAAAAATAACCGACATTGTGCGCTTGCATCACGGAAATCACGCGCTGGAAATCCTCTTCCTGCCTGGACTTGAGCTTATAGCGGCAGGTTCCAATCGATCCGGCTGCGGGTGTCGTGCGCAGAAGGGCGATCTCGCGCGGGTCCTGGGCCGACAGATCGAGCAGTTCCTCTTTCAACACACCTTCGATGCCATGCCAGCCCGCATAGACTGTGCCGAACACATCCGGCGCAGCGCGGCAGGCATCCAGCACGCCCCGCAGCGAATTATTGATCACCGGGGTCGGCCCACCAGACTGGGCCACAATCACATTCTTGGGTTGGGCCATAAAAATATTCCTCCTCAGTCTTCCCATTCTGTGTGGAAAACGCCTTCTTTGTCCGTGCGGCGATAGGTATGAGAGCCAAAATAATCGCGTTGAGCCTGGGTCAGGTTTGCGGGCAGCCGCCCGGTGCGGTAGGCGTCAAAATAGGCCAGCGACGCCGCCATACCTGGAACTGGAATGCCATGCACCACCGCCGCCTGGATCGCGGCCCGCCAGTGGGGTTGGCGATCATTCACAGCGGTGCGAAACGGTTCCGCTACGAGCAAATTTTTGAGGTCTGGTTGGGCAGCATAAACTTGGCGCACATCTTCGAGCAGTCCAGCCCGGATGATGCAGCCGCCGCGCCAGATACGGGCGATCTCTGCAATATTCAGGTCGTATTTGTATTCCCGGCTGGCAGATTGCATCAGCGCGATGCCCTGCGCATAAGAGCACAAGATTGAAGCATATAATGCAGCGCGCACTTGCTCAAATAACTGCTGCCGATCTCCGGCAAACGAAGCAGCGGGCGCGTCAAACAGCGATTTCGGCGGCAAGACGTTCCTGGCGCAGCGCGGAGATAATACGCCCCTCTACCGCCGCGTTGATCGTATGAGTGGGAATGCCCAGGTCAAGTGCGTTCTGGCTGGTCCATTTACCGGTACCTTTTTGTTGGGCCTCGTCGAGAATCACATCAACCAGCGGCTGCTCCGTGTCAGGATCGATGCGGCTGAAAATATCCGCCGTAATTTGGATCAGGTACGAGTTCATTTCGGCCTGATTCCACGCGGCAAACGCCTCATGCAGTTCGGCAGCAGACGCCCCGGCAACGCGCTTAAGAATGTCGTACGCCTCTGCGATCAACTGCATGATGCCATATTCGATCCCGTTGTGGACCATCTTCACGTAATGCCCCGCGCCGCGCGGTCCGATATAGCCCACACAGGGATCGCCGTTCACCTTAGCGGCAATCGCGGCAAAGGCCGGGGCAATCAGGTCGTAGGCGGTCCGCTGTCCACCCGGCATGATCGCCGGGCCACGCAGCGCGCCTTTTTCGCCACCTGATACACCGCTGCCCACAAACAGGAACCCCTCTTTTTCCAGTTCAGCGGAACGGCGCTCAGTATCGACAAAATTGCTATTGCCCAGATCAATCAGCAGATCGCCCGCTTCCAGGCAGGGTTTGAGTGAATTAATCGCCTGATCCACGACTTTATCGGGAACCAGCAGAATAATACGGCGGGGCTTTTCCAACGCGGCGGCAAAACTCGGCACATCGGCAAAGGTGGCAGCC
The DNA here is from genome assembly GCA_963753545.1 of uncultured Chloroflexia bacterium. GTDB lineage: Bacteria > Chloroflexota > Anaerolineae > Aggregatilineales > Aggregatilineaceae > CAVWCQ01. The sequence continues at coordinate 179,250 of CAVWCQ010000001.1, read as the reverse complement.
TGCCCCTCACCCGCGTGCAGCTCAAAGGCGCGGCGCTTGTCTTCTGCCAGATCGTAGCCAGCAACGCTGAAGCCGTGAGAGGCTAAATTGCGGGCCAGATTCGAACCCATCACACCAAGCCCAACCATCCCCATGTGATACGCCGTCATCCCTTATCCCCCCTTCTTGAGCCGGTACAGATATTCTCCGGCTTTGGGCACAAATAAAATCCCCTCGTCTTCGCGGTTTTTCCACTCATTCACATCAATGCTGGCCGGATCCATGTATCCCAGGTTCAACCGGGCACAATCTTCCGGCGAAATCTGGCTAGCGAGTGTGACCTGGATACGCGGGTTCTCGACGCCATTTTCGTAGGTTCCAGACCCCTTCAGATGCGTGCTGTGCGCCAGCACACCCAACGGGATATCCTTAAATTGGTCCCACTGTTTCATGAAATAATCCCGCACGTGGTAGCCCGTCTGGTATAAATATTGCCCATGAACGGCGCTGACCGCCGTCAGATGTGGCGCGTGAATAATCACTTCGCCGCCGTCTGCAATGCCTGGTTCCAGCTTATACATCGCCTTGGCCCCAGTCCACAATTCGTCATACATCACGGGAGCATGGGACAGGACGCGCTGGTAGGGGCGATCCAACCAGATGATATGACGCTGGGCGGATAGCTGGGCGGCAGCATGGAACGCTTCAGCCAGTGAGCCAACAAATAACCCGGCCAGCCCTTCACCCTCCACAACAAGACTCGCCAGGGTAATGGGCGTGGGGATGCAGGAAGCGGCTCGCTGAATCATGGCTCGCATTGGCGTATCTTCGATACCAATCGTGTTCAGGATTGTCAGCAGCGCGCCCATCCAGTGCGTAACGTTAATCATCTCCGGGCCAGATATGCCGGGAAACAGGTATTTCGCTCCGCCAGAAAAGCCGACCACTTCATGGGGAAAAGTCGGTCCAAGGATCAGGATATGATCGCATTCCAGCGCAGCGCGGTTGATCCGCACGGGGATATCGCCGCCTAGCGAGGGATGCCATACATCCCCGGCTAGCGCTTTTACCTCATCCCGGGTAATCGTGCTGATTGTGGTCAGCGTCTCAGCATTTTGCCAGTCGTGATTCAGCAGGCGAACAGCACGGTAAGGACCAACTCGTTCTTCCGGCGTGATGCCAACCAGTTTATTCAGGGCCATTGGCATCCAGGGGCAGGTGCGTTCCCAGCGCGACCATAAAATCAAGCTGGCGCGCATCATGCAGAATCTCCACAATCAGGCGAAACAGCAGCGGCAGCGGAACAGTGCGCGTGTGATCGGGAATCAACACCAGGACATGCTGGCCCGCAAAGCGCCCTTCCAACCCGCTGCGCCAGTGTTTCACGGATTATCTCTGGCGATAAAACACCTTCAGCGACAGCCGCCTGAGCAGCAAGAGTCATCGCTCACACTCCTGAATATGCACTAAAACCGCCGTCAATTGGAACGACGATGCCCGTCACAAAAGCTGATGCGGGCGAAACCAGCCACTGCACCGCACCGAACAAATCCTCCGGCGTGCCAAAGCGACCGAGCGGTGAGTGATCGAGAATCTGGCGGCCCCGCGCAGTCCATTCTCCTGTTTGAGCATCAATCGAGCAGATAGCGATTTTGTTCAGTTAAAAAGAATCCTGGCGCGATGGCATTGACCCGGATATCCGGTTGAATACTCCTGGGCCATATGCACAGCTAACCACTGCGTAAAATTGCTGATAGCAGCTTTGGCGGCGCTGTAGGCCGCGACGCGCGTCAACGGGCGGAAAGCGTTCATCGAGGAAATATTCAGGATCACGCCGCTGCCCTGGTTGACCATCTGCTGCCCGAAGACCTGTGAGGGGATGAAATGTTCCCAGGAAATTGAGATTAAAAACCCACTGCACCGCGTCTGGCGGAAGGTTAAAAAATGAGACCTGATCGCTGGTCGTAGCCTCTGGCTTATTGCCACCCGCACCGTTCACCAGAATATCAATCGAGCCGAAGCGTTCTAAAACATGAGCAGATGCGGCTTCGATAGACACGCGATCCAGCACATTCGTCCCGATGCCAATCGCTCGTTCGCTGCCGATCTCGGCAGCAAGTGTCAGGCGCGCGCGATTCTGATAAATCCAGGACGGCGACACACGCGCCATTCGCCGCCAGCATCCGCACAATGGCGCTACCCAAGACGCCTGCGCCACCTGTCACAACAGCTTTTTTGCCGGATAAATCGAATAAAGACATCGCTTACTTTCTCCTCTGCATCGCCCGCAGGTGGTGCGCAAGACTCTGCGGATCACCAATTCAACGGCAAACCGGGGACAGGCCCAACAGGCTCCCCGGCAATACAACGCAGCAACTGTTTCATAGCAAGCTGCCCCAGTTCATAGCCAGGAACACGCACCGTTGTAAGCGGTGGCTCGGCATAACGGGCCAGCAGCGTATCGTCGCAACCAGTAACGGATAGATCCTGTGGAATGCGCAAGCCTCGTGCCCGGCTGGCAGCATAAACCTCCAAAGCAACCTCGTCATTAAAAGCGACTACAGCCGTAGGGCGATCTGGCTGATCGAGCAAATAGTCGATCACCTCGCGCCATTCGTCTGTATCGTAGGTCGGCTGGTGAATTTCGATGATCCGGGCGGTGTCAGGTCTCAAATGAGACCTCTGCCAGGGCTAACTCAAAGCCTTTGCGCCGCATGCGGGCAGGTTGATAATAGGGTGCATCCAGGTTCAACAGGGTGATCCGGCGATGTCCTAACATCGATCAGATGGCGTGTCGCCTGGTAAATTGAACTGATGTGATCGATCCAGATGCTGGGAGCGCCCGTATCCTCCATTGCATAATTGCACAGCACCAGCGGAGCAGGGCCAGATACCAACCGACGCACTTCGCCGGGTGCGGCGCGGGGCGAAACATAGAGCACACCATCAACGGCCATTTGCTGAGCCAGCAAATCGATATAACCCTGTTCGCGTTCCGCATCGCCGCGTGTGCTGCACAGAAGCAAGGTATAACCCTGTTCGATAGCGGCATCTTCCACCGCTTCGATCACCTGATTGATGACAGGCTCGGCAATAGTCGGAATGACTACCGCGATCAGCCGGGTCTCGCTGGTACGAAGCCGCCGTGCTGCTACATTGAGCTTGTAGTCAAGCTGCTGGATGGCATCCAGAACCCGTCGACGCGTTTCGTCGTTCACGAGTTCAGGGTTATTCAGCACACGCGAAACGGTAGCGGTAGACACCCTGGCAGCGCGTGCAACATCAAGCATCGTTGCTGTCATTCCAATTAGCCTCAGTAGATGCAAATGTAATCGATTACATTGTATCACCAAATTGATAAGTCTTGTCAACAGGTAAATACATGCCTGGGAAAAATTGCACGAGTTACTTGACAGAAAATATGAAACCGTGATACGTTGAGTTAGCGCTATCGTTAACGCTAACGTACAGGACGACTGATGGCTAAGCAGCGAGTAGCAGTCACTATGGCGGAAGTAGCCCGCGAAGCAGGAGTCTCCCTGATGACCGTCTCCCGCGCCATTAACGGCAAGGACGGTGTCAGTGATACGACCCGCGAGCGCATCCAAACCATCATTGACCGGCTGGGATACCGTCCCAGCGAGATCGCGCGAAGTCTGGTTACGGACCGGACAGGTACCATTGGCCTGGTCGTGATCGACAATTCCAACCCCTTTTTCTCCGAAGTTGCGCGCGGTGTTGAGCACGAGGCTTATGCGCGTGGCTATAACGTTTTTCTCTGCAATACTGAAGAAGATATCGAACGTGAACAGACGATTCTTCGTTCGCTGGAAGAAAAGCGGGTAGATGGCATCATTCTGTGCAGCCCACGCCTGGATGAAGATGCACTTCGTTACGCATTAAAGCGACATTCTGCTGTTGTTCTCATTAACCGCCGCATGGATGAACCTCGCTTTGGAATGCTGGCAATGAATGATGAGCGCGGTGGGCAGATAGCTGCCGCTCATTTACTCAGCCGAGGGCACCGGGCCATTGGCTTTCTGACCGGGCCTGAACGCTCCTACAGCGGGCAAATGCGCGCCAAAGGATACCGCTCCACACTGATCGAGGCAGGAATCACACCCTGTTCAAAATGGGAGCGTCATTGTCTTCCGGTAGTCGAGTCCGGGCGCGAAGCAGCGTACGATCTGCTTAGCAGCCAGCCCGAAATTACAGCTTTATTTTGCTACAACGATTTGAGCGCCGTCGGCGCACTGCAAGCCTGCGCAGACCTTGGCCGCCGCGTGCCAGATGATCTGGCGATCGTGGGATTTGATGATATTGCACTGGCGTCCCTGGTGACGCCGCCTCTCACAACTTGCCGGATTCCGATGTACGACCTGGGCAACCAGGCGATGCGGCTGCTGCTCGAATATATCAAGGGATGCGGCGGAAGCTGCACCGAGATTGTAATTGAGCCGGAGTTGATTATCCGAGAGAGTGCTCCTTAGAACTAACTTATTATCGCGTTGAGCGCGTTCGCTGTACAGGGAAAGGAGGAGTCGGAAACCCTATCCGGTCAAATCCTAACTCTCGTTCGTTAGAAAGTTTAGTATTTTTGGGGGAAAAACTATGTCACGCAAGCACGTTTTTCTTAGTCTCATTACCCTTCTCCTGGTAGTCGCACTGGTCTCTCCTGTCCTACCGTCGTCGGTGCAGGCACAGGACGGCCCGAAATATAACGAGGCTCCCGCGCTGGCGGAGCAGGTTGCAGCTGGTACGCTTCCTCCTGTTGCGGAACGTCTTCCCGCAAATCCCCGCGTTGTACCGTTGGCCGAAGGTGACACCATCGGCGTTTATGGCGGCATCTGGAATCGTGGCTGGCGCGGTGTGAAAGACTTCCACTGCTTTGGCCGTCTGATTTATGATCCTGTTCTCCGTTGGCCTCGCGATCCGAACGATTCGGTTCAGCCTGGTCTGGCCGAAAGCTGGGAATGGAACGCCGACAATACGGAACTCACCCTGCACTTCCGCGCTGGCCTCAAGTGGTCGGATGGCGAACCCTTCACGGTTGATGATGTGACCTTCTGGTGGGAAAACATCGAGAATGACACCAACATCACCGCTTCGGTCCACGCCGAATGGAAAAACCTGACCGAACTGGTCAAGGTCGATGAAAACACTCTCACCCTCAAGTTCTCCTTGCCAAATGGTCTGGCTGAAACTGTCGGCCTGGCCTTCCATGGTAACCAATGGCCGCTCGGCTTCGAGCGCTTCGGCTTCTACGCGCCGCGCCACTACCTGGAGCAGTTCCACCCGACCTATAACCCGGATGCGACCTACGAGCAGTTCGAAGAAAAAGCGATGGATTACAACGTAGATCGCCCTGTGATGACGGCCTGGAAAATCACCCAGTACGATCCTGGTGCGACCCTGATGGTTGCAGAGCGCAATCCCTACTATTGGGCAGTAGACGAAGAAGGCAACCAGCTTCCCTATATTGACCAGATTTACTTCCACCTCGTCGAAGACGTGGCGGGCGTGAACGCGATGGGTATCGCGGGTGAAATCGACATGCAGGACCGCGCGATGGACCTCGCCCAATATCCCGTCTACATGGAAAATGCCGAGGCAAACGGCTATCACATGCTGCTGTGGCCGCAGGCTATGGCTTCTAACGCGACACTGTTCATCAACCAGAGCTACGGTGATGATAAGTACCGTGAACTGTTCCAGACCTTTGATTTCCGCCGCGCACTGTCGCTGTCGATTGACCGCTCTGCCGTGAACGAGATCGCCTTCCTGGGCCAGGGCACACCGCGCACCGAGACTGTTGTGCCAGCCTCATCATTGTTCATCCCCGAAATTGAAACGCTCAATGCCGAATATGATCCTGCCACTGCCGAAAGCCTGCTTGATGGCCTGGGACTGGTCAAGGGTGATGATGGCTTCCGCACCTTCCCCGATGGCACGCAGATTCAGTTGGTCATCGAAACGTCGGGCACGGGTTCTGGCGAACTGCCGACCTACGAACTGGTTACCGAGTGGTTCAATAACATCGGCCTGAAGACCGAACTGGTTCAGGAAACTCGTGAAGTCTATTGGGACCGTGCAGGCGCGAACGAAGTGATGATCGGCACATGGTCAACGGACCGCGGCCTGGTTCCAATGGTGGACCCGATCTACCAGTTCCCGTTTGACGAGCGTTCGTGGATGGCCCCTGCCTATGGCCGCTGGTACAAGTCTGGCGGTACCGATGGCGTCGAGCCAACTGACGAATTTAAGGCGATTATGGCGCTGTATGACCAGTATAAAGTCACCGCTGATCCCGCTGCGCAGCTCGAAATTGGCAAGCAGATCGTCCGGAACACCACCGAACAGTTGTGGACAATTGGCACTGTTGGCCTGGTCCCAACCCCGGTTGTTGTGAAGAACAACTTCATGAATGTCGCAACCAATCATACTGCGGACTGGATCATCATGACCCCCGGCACGCAGGATCCCGCGCACTACTACTTCTCGGACGGCGGACAGTAAGCCCGTTCTGAGCCTGAAACTGACCGGGTGCTGCACCGCGCAGCACCCGGTACCATCCACTAAAAACATGCCGGAGGTGGTTCTATGCTGGCTTACATCATTCGACGCATCTTAGTGATGTTTCCGATGCTGTTGTTGATTTCGTTCATCTCGTTTGTAATCATCCAACTGCCTCCCGGCAATTACCTCAATACCTTACGAGCGGTTCAGGGGTCGAGCGGTGGCGGGATGTCGGAAGATCAGGCCGAATTACTGGAACAGCGGTATGGCCTGGACAAGTCCTGGTACGTGCAGTACTGGCACTGGATCAAGGGCTTTCCCCATGGGGATTTCGGCTACTCGTTTGAGTGGAACGCTGAGGTATGGAATGTCATCGACAACCGGATCGGCTACACACTGCTGCTGGGGGCCTGTTCTCTGCTGATTATGGCAATCATGTCACTCCCTATCGGTATCTATTCAGCTACCCACCAGTACTCGATAGGAGACACGCTGCTTTCTGCCCTTGCCTTTTTGGGTCTGTCGATCCCCGGCTTTTTGCTGGCGCTGCTCTGGCTGTATGTGGGCGGGATCATGCTGCACATGGACGTGATGGGCGAGATGTCCAAGGAATTTATCAACAAGCCCTGGACCACCGACAAAACCTGGGACTATTTTCTACACCTGTGGCCCCCAGCGATCATACTAGCCCTGGCAAGCACGGCGCAATTGATGCGTATCATGCGCAACGGTATGCTCGAAACAATGAGCCAACAGTATATCACCACAGCCCGTGCTAAAGGTCTAACCGAGCGTAAGGTCATTAACAAGTACGCTGTACGGGCGGCTATCAACCCCGTCGTCAGCGTGATGGCAATGGAAGTGCCCAAAATCATTTCGTCTTCAATCCTGATCGGTGTAGTGATGTCGATCCCCACGACCGGGCCTACATTTCTGAGCGCGCTGCGCAGCCAGGATATGTACGTCGCAGGCACTTTGCTGATGATTATGTCCGCCATGCTGCTGGTCGCTAATCTTGTTGCCGACCTGGTGCTCGGCTGGATAGACCCAAGGATTATTTACTCATGATAGACGAAACGCGACATACACAGGTCGATCAGCAGTCAGAAGCGCTGCGCGAACTATACAGGGAAATTGCCGAAGATCCACAAGCAGGTGCTGCCAGTGCAGATCTGGAAGAATTAACCGAGTCCGAAGCAAAATTCGCTGCGTCGCAGTGGGTCATGATCTGGCGGCGTTTCCGGCGTAATAAGGCAGCAATTGTGGGCGGCGTCATTGTTCTGATCTTCTACGTTGGGGCGCTGCTTGGTGACTTTATCGCACCCTATACCCTTAACAGACGCTTCATTGAACAAGCGTATTTGCCGCCGCAGCGCGTTCACTTCATTTCGGACGGCAAAATTAAACCCTTTGTCTACAAAATTGAATCGGGCCGCGATCCCCGTACACTCAAAAAGGTTCACAAGACAACCGACGAGAAGGTGTACTTAAAATTCTTTTCCAAGGGTGAACGGTATGATGTATTTGGCCTGTTTGAAACCGATATTCACCTGTTCGGAACCAACGGCGGGCATATTGTCGCCATTTTGGGAACGGACCAGCAAGGGCGCGATGTATTTTCGCGCATTATGCTAGGCAGCCAGATATCACTCTTTATTGGGTTATTTGGCGTGGTTCTCAGCCTGGTATTTGGTACTATCCTGGGGATTGCTTCTGGCTATTATGGCGGCCTGGTTGATGAAATCATCCAACGTATGATCGAAGTAGTGCGCGCCTTCCCGAATATTCCCCTGTGGATGGCCCTGTCGGCAGCCATACCGCCCGGCTGGTCTCAGACTAAAACCTACTTCGCAGTGACTCTGATCCTATCGGTATTCGGCTGGACATGGCTGGCCCGGCAGCTTCGCGGGCAGGTACTCGCCCTACGGCAAAGTGATTATGTCATGGCGGCGCGGCTGGCGGGAGCCAGCGACTCGCGGATCATCTTTAAACACCTGCTTCCCGCCACATTGGGCAGTATCATCGTGGTAGCTACACTCTCGCTACCCGCCATGATCCTGGCCGAAACTGCCTTAAGTTTTCTGGGACTGGGCCTGCGTCCACCGATTACCAGTTGGGGGGTGCTGATCCAGGAATCGCAGAAACTAGAGGCGATTGCCCTCTATCCCTGGCTCTTTACGCCCGCCATAGCGATTGTGATCGTCATTCTGGCCTTCAGTTTCTTGGGTGACGGCCTGCGCGACGCGGCAGACCCATTCACCATCTAGGGGGCAGCATGAAACCTGAACACGTGCTAGAAATCAAAGACCTACAGGTGCAGTTCCGTACCCTGGATGGAACTATTTGCGGGGTGGACGGTGTGACGCTGGATGTGCGCAATGGCGAGACGCTGGGTATTGTGGGCGAATCTGGTTGCGGCAAGAGCGTTACGGCGCACAGCATTATGCGCCTGCTGCCCAAACGTGTCGCCAAAATCACACAGGGCGAAATCTGGTTCCGACGCCGCGATGGAGAGGAATATGACCTCACCAAAGTTGATCCCGAAGGCAACCTGATCCGCGATATCCGGGGCAACGAGATTGCCATGATCTTCCAGGAGCCGATGACTTCGCTCTCCCCGCTGCATACTATTGGCGACCAGATCAGGAAGCCATCGTGCTGCACCAGCATATTGTCTCTAAACAACAGGCCGAAGAACGAGCCATTGAGATGCTGACCGCCGTCGGCATCGGCAATGCGCGTGAGTTTATTCGCTCCTATCCGCACCAGTATTCGGGTGGTATGCGCCAGCGGGCGATGATTGCGATGGCGCTGTCATGCAATCCCCAGGTATTGGTTGCTGACGAGCCAACGACCGCGCTAGACGTCACCATTCAGGCGCAGATTTTGGACCTGATGCGCAAACTACAAAACGAGTTCGAGTTTGCGATTATCATGATCACGCACAATCTGGGCATCATCAACGAGATGGCAGACCGGATCGCCGTGATGTATCTGGGCAAAATTGTTGAGATTGCCGAGCGAAGAACGTTGTTTAAGCGTCCCGCGCACCCCTACACGGTCGGGCTGATGCAGTCAGTACCCGAAATGGGCAACCTCCAGCAGACGCGCCTGCACCCGATCCCCGGCATGATCCCGGACCCGTTTAATATTCCACGCGGCTGCGCCTTTCACCCACGCTGCCCGGTCAAAAACAAACCGGCGGCCTGCACTGAATCCGCCGGAGCACCCCTGGTCGAAGTGGAGCCGGAACATTGGGTGCGCTGCACGCTGTATGGGGAGGCCTGATCATGGAAACGACAGCCAAGGAACTCGTATCCATCAAGAATCTGAAGATGCATTTCCCCATCAAACGGGGTGTGATCCGGCGCACGGTAGGTTATGTGCGAGCAGTAGATGGGATCAACTTTACTATCTATCGTGGCGAGACATTGGGTTTAGTAGGCGAATCCGGCTGCGGCAAAACAACGCTCGGGCGCTGCGTCGTGCGCGCCTATAAGCCCACAGAGGGCCAGATTCTCTACCACGAAACGGAGGATCTGCTGGGCGATCTCAAAAAGCTGCATGTGCATGTTCGCCATACAGAGACGAAAGACGGAGCAAGTGAAGGCCATGCCATCGACTTCGCCAAGCTGAACAACCGGGAACTGCAAGCTTATCGCCATGAAATCCAGATGATTTTTCAGGACCCGTATTCATCGCTCAACCCGCGCATGACGGTGCTGGACATCGTGGCCGAACCGCTGATCATCCATACCGGGCTGCGTGGTAACAAACTCAAGGCCGAGGTTGGCAATCTGCTGCGGCGGGTTGGCCTGCGTCCAGAATATATGAACCGCTATCCGAATGCGTTCAGCGGTGGGCAGCGGCAGCGGATCGGGATCGCCCGCGCCCTGGCGTTGCGTCCCAAGTTAATCGTATGTGACGAGCCAGTGTCGGCGCTGGATGTGTCGGTGCAGGCGCAGGTCGTCAATCTGCTGCAAGACTTACAGGCGGAATTAGGACTGACCTATCTCTTTATTGCCCACGATCTCTCGGTGGTACAACATATCAGCAACCGTGTCGCCGTGATGTACCTGGGGCGCGTGGTAGAACTGGCCGATTCCAAAGAGTTGTATTGTAACCCGCTGCATCCCTATACCGAAGCGCTACTGTCGGCGGTTCCATCGACCAATCCCGATATCAGCCGCGAACGGATCGTGCTGACAGGCGATGTGCCTAACCCAGCCAATCCACCACCCGGCTGTCATTTTCACCCGCGCTGCCGCTATGCTCAGGATATCTGCAAACAGGAGGCTCCAACCTGGCGGGAGCTAGAAAATGGGCATGGGGCCGCGTGCCATTTTGCGCAAGAACTTAAACTCGTTGGAGCGAATTAAACTTGGTTACAAAAGAACAGCTTAAACAATGGCTGGCTTCTCCGGCCCCGATCACTGATTTGCGTGCTCAGGTCCAGCAGTCCCCGACAACAGCGCGACTGATTGGGGCCATGCGCCAGGAACTGGGCGATCTGACCCAGATTCCGGTGCTGACCTACACGCTGTACCGTGTTTTTGAACATTCCGGTGTGCGCGGCCCCTATGAGGACCCCTATTTTCTCAAGCGGGCGCGGCTGACGTGGGCCGTGTTTGAACTGCTGATGGGCGACGAGTCCCGGCGCGACATTGTGCACGATCTGGTGTGGAGCATCTGCGAGGAAACGTCGTGGCTGCTACCCGCTCACGAGGAGCAGGGGCCAGATGTGTGGGACCTGGATACGCCGCGCGCCCGTACTGGTCCGCTGGGGGCACACACCATGCTGACTCGCGAGCCAGACTCCATCGACCTGTTTGCCGCGGAAACTGGCGCGGCACTGGCGGAAACTGTCTATCTGGTAGGGGATAAACTCGCACCGGAAATCCGGCAGCGCATCCGGCAGGAAGTTGAGCGCCACATCTTCAAACCGTATCTCGCTTATGCGCGCAATCACTGGTGGTTTAAAGGCGCACTCAACTGGAACGGCGTCTGCAACGGTTCAATTGCCCTGGCTTTCCTACGCCTCGAAAATGATCTAGAGACGCTAACAGAGGCTCTCGCTATGGCCCTGGAAGGCTTTGAAGTCGTATATTGCCACCGGGTTTGAGGCGGACGGCGGCTCGATTGAAGGGGTGGGCTACTGGAATTACGGTTTAATGTACTTTATCACGGTTGCCGAACTGCTACGCGAGAAAACAGGTGGGCAACTGGACCTGCTGGCCCAGCCGCGCCTGCGTGATATTGCCGCCTATCCGCCGGGGATGGCCCTCGCCGCCCCGAACCGCTTTATCAATTTTGGAGACTCGACCGAAACACAGACGCTCTCAGCGGGGGTGGTTAACCGCCTGGCGGAACGCACCGGGGTAAACGATCTGCGCGCTCTGCTGGTTCCCCTGGGCGGGTCGGCGCATGTATCCGAGGCAGGGCACACCGATCAGGAACATGCGCGGCGCTTTGGCTACAACTTCTACTCCAAACTGCCGATCATCTTCCGCACGGCGGCATGGTGGGACTGCACGCAACCAACACCCCTCCTCGACCAGCGCGATTTTGTGCTGCCTGACACGGGACTGATCAAATTCGTGGGGAAAACAACAGCGGGCAAAACGGTCCAACTGGTCGCCAAAGCAGGGCATAACGATGGGCATCACAGCCATACGGACGTGGGCACGTTTATTGTTAACGTGAACGGCGAGAGCCTGATACCAGATGCCGGGCGCGGCCTGTACAGCAAGGAATATTTCCGGCAGGCGCGCTATCAAAACATTTTCAACAACTCGTACAGCCACAGCGTACCGCGTATTGGCGGGCATCTTCAGCAACCGGGGCCAGAGTTCGGCGGGTCACGGCACTATCACGGCACGATCATTGAACATGGCACACGCGGCGACTGCAAATACGCGGTTGTGGACTTCCATGCGGCTTATGATCTGCCTGATTTGCGCCGCGCGCGCCGCACGCTGGAACTGGACACACAAACGGGTGCCATTACGCTGAGCGACGAGTTTGATTTTGCCGCGCCGCTTGAAGTCGAAGAAGCGATCACAACGTGGTCGCCCGTCGAGGCGCATGGCAGCACAGCACGGATTACAGGCGAACAGTCCGCACTGGAATTGCAGATCATCGAACCAGGAGGTGCAGTTTTCGCCGTTGAGAAGTCTTGACGACGCCTGCCGCGCCAATTGGCTGGAAGGAACACTGAGCCGTCTCTCGGTCACACTGCCCAGCGGTGCAACTACCGATTTAAGCTGACGATCATCGCAGACTAGAGGATTGAATAAGTTATGAAACAGTGGGCTTCGGAAATTCGCGAATATAAAGACGACAAGACGGGGCGAACGATCAAACAGTTGACCTGCACCGGAAACAATGTACATCTTTATTTCACCGAAAATTCGTTTGATCTGAACCGTAATGAGATTATTTTCCTTTCGGATCGGGATCGGGTGAGGATAAAGCCCCACATGAAGACCCGGCTTACAGCCTGTTCCGCATGAACCTGGACACGGGCCAGACGGAGCGCCTATCCGATGATGTGCTGCATGGCGCGGGCACAGCGACCAAAACCCCCGACAGTGCTTTGATCGCATACATGACCACCGATTTTAAGGTCAAACTGCTGGACGCAGGCAAAGTAACAACTCTCTATGAAGGCGTGCCCGGCTTTGAAGTCGCCAGCGTGCCCTCTATTGCGTCCAACCGCCGCTATGTCGCCTTCTGCCGGAATGAAATCACCGACGAGCAGGTCGCATTACCGGGGCGCGAATTATGCCGGGTTCAAAGACCGGTTCTACATGATCAAAGATGGGCGCGTTACGGCTGCCTATACGGATGGCTCCGGCTGGTTTGATGTTTATAAAGATACGCACCAGCTTGGGCACTTCCAATTTTCACCTGACGATCCGACGCTGGGCACATTCTGCCACGAGGGACCGTGGAATCTGGTCACACAGCGCATCTGGTACCTGGACTTCGTCTCGCGAGAAGCCAAGCCCTGCTTCCGCCAGGGTGAGATTGACGCCATCGGGCATGAATTCTGGACGCAGGACGGCCTGATCTTTTTCGATGATCGCGGGCCGGGCCACGATGGAACGATCACATCGGATCGGACGCAGGCAGTGGTGAGCGGATGTTCCGGTCAACCAGAACGCGATGATCCCCTTTGTCGGGCTGATGGATCGCAATGGCAAACTGGTCCGCCGCATTGATATGCCGTTTTACTGCAACCACTACCACGCCAACCCGGATAATACGGTTCTGGTGGGCGATGACGTAGACGATCTGGTGCTGATCGACATCTCCGGCGAGACAGCCCGGCTGGAAACACTGTGCCACCATCAAACATCGTGGCACACGCAGAGCAGCCACTGCCACCCGACCTGGAGTTGGGACGGCAACCGCATCCTGTACGCCTCCGATTATGGGGGGCGCGTGCAGTTATATATGGTGGAGTTGTGACGCATGGCAGTTATCAGAAGAAATGAAACGACGCCTGAAATAATAACCGACGGGCGCACGCGCTATCTGGCGTATACTGACAATCTGATGGTCACGGTGATCGACTTTGCCGATGGCCCATCGACCCAGCCCGATCCGCCACACCAGCACCCGCACCAGCAGATGACCTACGTCGCAGAGGGCGAAGTGCTCTTTTTCATCAGTGGCGAACCGCACCACCTGAAGCCCGGCGATCTGATCACTGTGCCATCGAACGCGCCGCACAGCATCCAACTGCTGTCGGATCATGTGCGGCTGGTCGATCCGTTTACACCCATCCGGGAAGATTTTTTAAAGTAGACCTCACCCCGCCCGAACAAGTTCGGGTTCCCCTCTCCAGTCCTCGCTAGAGAGGGGGAAAGGCTGACACATAGGAAACATGATGAACTCACGCGAACGCCTGCTGGCGGCGATCAATCATCAGGAGCCAGATCGCATCCCCTTCGACATGGGAAGCGCCCAGGTTACGGGTATTCATGTGGTGGCCTATCACAAGCTGCGGGCGGCGCTGAATCTGCCGCCCGCCAAGGCAGAACTCTGCGACTCGATCCAGCAGTTGGCCCTACCCGCCGATGATCTGATCACCCGGTTGGGTGTGGATGTGCGCGGGCTGTATCCACTGAACAGCGCCAACTGGAACATCGTCGAACAGGAAGCAGGAGATTACTGGCAGTATCATGATGAGTGGGGTATTACCCACCGCCGCCCCCGGCCTGACGGCTTGTATTACAGCATCTGCCAGACGCCACTCAACGGATCGAACCTGACTGCCCAGGACATCCAAAACCATCGCTGGCCTGATATGGCCGATCCTCGGCGGATCGCCGGGCTGCGCGAACAGGCGATCCGCTACCGGAGCGAGGGCTATGCGGTGGTGATGAAAGACCCGTTTGCCGGGATTTTTGAGCATGGCGCAGCGCATCGTCGGCATGCAGGAAATACTGATCCTGATGGCAACCGATGAAGATCTAGCAGGGGTGCTGTTTGATAAATGCTTGAACTCAAACTGGCCTTCTGGGAGATGGCGCTGCCCCAACTGGGCGATGTGGTCGATGTGATTACCTATGCTGACGATTACGGCACGCAGCAGTCTCAACTGATCTCACCCGCCATGTTCCGCAGACAGCTTGAAGCCGCGCGTGCAAATCCTGTTTGAGCGCATTAAAGCAGTTGGCCCCGCACACCAAACAATTTTTCCACTCCTGCGGCAATGTGCGCCCGCTGATCCCCGACTACATCGAGATCGGCACGGAGATTCTGAACCCGGTGCACACCCGCGCTAAAGGAATGGATTCTGTCGAACTCAAGCGCGATTTTGGGCGCGATATCGTCTTTTGGGGCGGGGGAGTCGATACACAGGATGTGCTGCCACACGGCACACCGCAGGATGTGCAGAGACGATGTGCGGCGCAATATCGAAATGCTGGCCCCCGGCGGCGGTTATGTTTTTAACCCGGTGCATAACATCCAGGCGGACGTGCCGACCGCAGAATATCATCGCCATGTGGGAAGCACTTGCAAGAATACGGAGTTTATAAAATGACCTCTGCATGGGATGATTTTAAACTGGCCGCACGGCTCGGCACAGCCGGAACAGATTCCCGTCGCGCTGATTGTGGACAGCCCCTGGCTGCCCGGTTACGCCGGAATCGACACGCGCGATTATTACCTGTTCCCTGATCAGTGGCTGTGATCAACAAAGGGCTGGCGGAACGTTTCCCGGGCGCGGTGTGGATTCCCGGTTTTTGGGTCGAATATGGCATGGCGGCGGAACCTTCGGCATTTGGGGCGAAAATGCATTTTTATCCGGACAGCCCGCCGTCGATCGAGCCGATCGTCACCGATATCAACTTCTGGATCGACAACGCCAAACCCGTCAATCCACAGGAAGATGGCCTGATGCCGCTGGTGCTGCGCCATTACAGCGTGATGGATCAGCGTCTGAGCGCGGAAGGCTTGGGAATTCAACATGGTCTGTGCGCGCGGGCCGATGACCGTTGCTTCGTGGCTGGCCGGAATTTCGCCGTTGATGATGGGACTGGCGGAAAACCCAGAGGGTGTGAGCAAACTGCTGGAAATTGTCACGACCTCGATTATTCAGCTGGCTGCACGCCCAGTTGGACACACTGCGCCAGCCGGAAGGGATCATGCTGCTGGATGACGTGGTGGGCATGGTCTCGAAACGGTATTATGAAACACTCATTCACCCGCACCTGCGCCGCATCTTTGACGAATTCGACGGGCTGATCCGCATCTATCACAACGACACGCCCTGCCCGCACCTTTATCGCCAGTCTTGGCGGATGCCAATTTCGACGTGTTTAACTTCAGCCATACCGCCGATATCGCGGAGACGAAAGCGAAAATGGGGCATCGTGTCGCGCTGATGGGCAATGTTCCGCCGCTGGATCTGGGCGTGCGCGGCACGCCCGGAAGAAGTCGAACGCTGCGCCGCTGAATGCCTGGAAAAAGCCGCACCGGGTGGGGGATGATCCTTTCCTTTGGCGGCGGCGTGGCTCCTGGAACGCCGCCCGAAAATATGGATGCGCTGCTCGACTGCAGCGCGAACCTGGAGAGGTATAATTATGCTCGACCGATGATCGTTATTTTGGCCCTGATTCGCACCAGAAAGATGTCGCAGTCAGATCTCTACGATGCTGCCGCCCATCTGCCGCTGATCTGCCCACATGGGCACGTTGATCCGCGCCTGTTTGCCGATCCCAATTATTCATTCGGGACGCCCGTTGATCTGCTGCTGATCCCCGATCATTACATCTTCCGCATGCTCTATTCACAGGGGATCCTCTGGAAGCGCTGGGCATTCCGCGCCAGGACGGCAGCCCGGTCGAAACAGGATCACCGGAAAATCTGGCAGATCTTTGCCGATCATTTTTATCTGTTTCGCGGAACGCCAACCGGCATGTGGCTGGCCGATGAATTTGAGGAACGTGTTTGGCATCAAGCAAAAACTCACCGGCAGAACGGCGCAGGCCGATCTACGATCAAATTGCGAACTGCCTCGCCACGCCGGATATGCAGCCGCGCCGGATGTTCGAGCGGTTTAATATCGAAGTGCTGTGCACCACCGACGCAGCAACCGATACACTGGACATTCACCAAGACGATCCGCGCGTCGGGCTGGACGGGCAACATCCGGCCCACCTTCCGCCCTGATGCGGTGGTCAACCTGGACACGGAAGGCTGGCGCGACAATATCGACCACCTCAGCGCGGTATCGGGCATCGAGGTGAACGACTATCCAGACTTCATCCAGGCGCTGGAACAGCGGCGAGCCTTCTTTAAGAGCATGGGCGCGACAGCCACCGATCACGCCGCGCTCACGCCTTATACCGAACGGCTTTCGAAGGACTGAAGCCGAGTCTATTTTTTAGCAGCGCGCTGCGAGGCGAGGTCACCGCCGAGCGATGCACGGCGCTTCACGGGCACATGCTGATCGAAATGGCGCGCATGAGCTGCGAAGATGGGCTGGTGATGCAGCTTCATCCTGGCTCGTTGCGCAACCACAACCCGTCGATCTTTGCCAGTTTCGGGCGCGATATGGGCGCGGATATTCCCGTCGCTACCGAATACACGCGCAATCTGCAGCCGCTGCTCAACGAGTTTGGGCACAGATCCGCGCCTGACACTGATCCTGTTTACGCTGGATGAGACGACCTATGCGCGCGAACTGGCTCCGCTGGCTGGACATTATCCCGCGGTCAAACTGGGCCCGCCCTGGTGGTTCCACGACAGCTGGAACGGCATGGCGCGCTACTTTGATCAGGTGATGGAAACGGCGGGACTTTACAACACGGCTGGATTTAACGACGATACCCGCGCCTTCCCGTCGATCCCGGCCCGGCACGATATCTGGCGGCGGGCCAGCGCGAACTGGCTGGCCGGGCTGGTCGTGCGCGGCATGATCGATATGGACGACGCGCAGGAAATGATCGTCGACCTGGCCTATGGACTGGCGAAAACTGTTTATAAGTTGTGAGGCAATAATGACCTTAAAAAAGATTGAGGGACTCGCTGTTTACAGCGAATTCAATTGTTGAACTGGACGGCACAAGCTATTTTCTGGCGCGTGATCCCGCGGGTGACAAATGGCTGGGCGTGGAAGGCAACACCGCGGGTTTTGACGGCAAGCAGCAAGGCGATGTGCTGATCTGCTCCCTCACGCCGCAAAATGCCGCGGCGCTGCGATCCCGGCTGCCCTGGCTGAACCCGGTGGCGCTTGGACTGCGCACTTCGGCAGGGTTTGGGGATCGGCTGGGACAGGCCACGCCGGGCCATGTTCAGGCCGTGCGCGGCACCGGAATCGCGCCGATCTTCGCCCAGCAGTCCGTGCGGGAGAATGCACGCACAGGGCGCACGCCGCAGCAGGTGATGGATGACGCGCATGTGGGGCGTTTTCCAGGCGGGCTGGCGCGAGGCCTGGGGCGCGGATGCCGATCATCTCAAGACGCCGGATGTGATCGCGCCATTTGTCGCGGCAGGCTATTCATTCTTCACCGTCGATCCTGGCGATCACGTCGATAACCACGCGGAAACCGACCCGCTGCCTGTGCTGGTGCGATAAAGTGCAACGCGCTGCCCTGGCCGGACTTGGACAGCTCACTGGCCGATCTCGAACAGCGTTTTCTGGGCAAATCCTTCAACCTGGGGAGCGGACCTGACGTTTGATCGAGGCTGGCCCTGCTACGGGCGGCGGCCAAGTATGGACGAGCGGTGGCCCATATCGCCGCGATGTACCGACCACCTGAAAGCGCAGATGGGCGGCAAACCGTTCGATTTTGAAGTGTCGGTGGATGAAACCGACTCGCCAACCCCGATCGCACGAACATTTTTTCCTCGCCGCCGAGATGCGCCGCCTGGGCGTGGAATGGGTCAGCCTCGCGCCGCGCTTTGTCGGGCGCTTCGAAAAAGGCGTGGATTACATCGGCGAATCTGAACGATCTGGACGATGTCTCGCCGGGCATGCGGCGGTCATGCATCATTTCGGCGGCTACAAACTCAGCCTGCATTCCGGGTCGGATAAATTCAGCGTCTATCCGCTGGCGGCCCGGCATGCGGGCGGGCTGGTCCATCTGAAAACGGCTGGCACCAGCTACCTGGAAGCGCTGCGCATCTGGGCCGAAGTTGATCCGGCGGCCTTCCGCGAGGTCTTCGATTTTTCGCGCGGGCGCTACGAAACCGATTGCGCGACTTATCATGTTTCCGCCGATCTGGGAAAAGTGCCGCCGCGCCAGCCGTCTGAGCGATGCTGACCTGCCCGCGCTGCTCAACCAGTTTGACGCACGGCAAGTGCTGCATGTCACGTTTGGATCGGTCCTGGCCCAGTACGGCGAGGCCCTGCATGCCATGCTGCGCGCCCACGAAGAGCGATACGACGCGCTGCTTCAGAAGCATTTCGCGCGGCATTTGGAGCCATTTTTGTAGACAGCCGTAAGGGTGGGTTTGTTAACCCGCCCCTACATTCAAGGAGAGTATTGGAAAATGGATATGCGTTATGCGCCTCATCCCGATCAGGTTAAGACGTTTACGACGGAACAGCTTCGCCAAGCATTCCTGATAAAAACCTTGTTTGTTCCCGGCGAAGTCCAGATGGTGTACAGCCACGTGGATCGCGTGATTACGGGCGGGGTGTGCCCGGCGGGGGAACCACTGCTGCTGGCGGGCGATCCCAAAACGCTCGGCGCGGCTTACTTTTTGGAACGGCGCGAGATGGGCGTCGTCAATGTGGCGGGGCCAGGCACAATCACTGTAGACGGAACGGCCTACCCGATGCAGAAACTCGACGGGCTGTATATCGGCAAGGGGGCCAAAGAAGTCTGCTTCGAGAGCAATAATCCAAGCCAGCCTGCTCACTTTTATTTCAGCAGCACCCCCGCCCATGCCACCTATCCAACACAGCACATCCCGATCAGCAAGGCGGCTCCCGCGCACCTGGGGATCTGGCCCATTCCAATGAGCGCACGATTTACAAATATATCCATCCCGACGGCGTGAAAAGCTGCCAACTGGTGATGGGCGTGACGCTGCTCGACCCCAACAATATGTGGAATACCATGCCTGTCCATACCCATGTGCGGCGGATGGAAGTTTACTTCTACTTTGACATCGGCGAGGGGAATATTGTCTTTCACCTGATGGGTGAGCCGGACGAAACCCGCCATATCGTGATCCGCAACGAGCAGGCGGTGATCTCGCCAAGCTGGTCGATTCACTCCGGCATGGGAACAGGCAACTATGCGTTTATCTGGGCGATGGCCGGGGAAAACCAGACCTTCAGCGATATGGACCCGGTTGGCATGGACCAGTTGTTTTAGGCGAGGACATAATGAGCATTCTTGAGTCGTTCAGTTTGCAGGGCAAAGTCGCCCTGGTGACAGGGGCCAGCCGGGGATTGGGGCAGGCAATGGCGGTTGGACTGGCAGAAGCGGGGGCCGATATCGTGGGGCTGGATCGCACGCCGGACTGTAACGAGACGTGCGACCAGATCAAAGCGCTGGGGCGGCGCTATATGAATCTGAGCGTGGACCTGCTGGCAGCGTCGGTGGATGATCTGAACCAACTCGTGGGGCAGATTGTCGAAACGCTGGGGCGGCTGGATATTCTGGTCAACAATGCCGGGATTATCCGCCGCGCGCCTGCCCTGGATTATAGCGAGCAGGATTGGGACAACGTGATCGATATCAACCTGCGATCCGTCTTTTTCCTATCACAGGCGGCAGGACGGATCATGAAGGCGCAGGGCGGCGGCAAAATTATCAACGTCGCGTCGATGCTGTCGTTCCAGGGCGGCATCCTGGTCCCGTCGTACACCGCTTCCAAGAGCGCGGTCGCGGGCCTGACCCGCGCCTTAGCCAACGAATGGGCCGGGATAGGCATTAATGTCAATGCCATCGCGCCCGGTTACATGGCGACGGACAACACGGCTCCACTGCGGGCAGATGAGGCGCGCAGCAAAACGATCCTGGAGAGGATTCCGGCGGGACGATGGGGCGATGCCTGCGATCTGCAAGGGGCGGTTGTGTTCCTGGCATCGGACGCGGCGCGTTATATGCACGGGGCGATTGTTCCAGTGGATGGCGGATGGCTGGCCCGATAGTGGGTGGCCCGCTAGTGGGTGGCCCGCTCATCCAGTGAGGGAGATGGGGCGGCGAGACGGGCTGCCCCATCATTTCATAGATGGGCTGTTTGTGCCCCATTAACAAACTTTTCAAAAAAATTAGTTGATCACTTCGCCGTCGTGGCGATCTGTTTACCCCCCCCTTTCCGGTTTCACGACAAACCATTCTCTAACCGCATACACACCTTCAGTTTTGGCCTGATTTTGGAGAGGGGTATTACAGGCCTATCCCGCCAGTTCATAAACGTTGTAGCCAGGAGGGACGCAGCGAACACCCCTATGAACTAGTATAAACCCAAAGAACCCTGCAAAATACTCCTTTAAAGTTCAACTTTAAGTACTAATTCTGGGGCTTGCGCTGGCGGTACAAATCTGCATCAGACACCTGGGGCAGGTGAATATCGCGGAGGCGCTGCGCCGGATTTCAAACGCGCTCAACAGATCGATGCATGAACGTGCCCAGCGCCGGGAGCGGGCACACAGGTCATGGTCACCTGATCCCAATCGTAGGTTTGTCTCGATCTGGCAAAAGGGTTAAGGTTAAGGGACAGGTCTTGTTGTAACCAATCAGATGGACGCTTTATGCCGGGCAATCTCTCTCACTCTAAACCGCTGTCTGCTCCTATCCCTCCACGCCGTTTTTCGCAGGGGTTTCGCGCTCTCAAAAACCGTAATTTCCGGCTCTTTCTGACTGGCCAACTGATCTCGGTTACTGGCACCTGGATGCAAACCACGGCTCAGGCGTGGCTGGTGCTGCAAATTACCGGATCGCCGCTCAAACTGGGGCTGGTGACCACGCTGCAATTTCTCCCGGTAACGCTCCTGGCGCTGTTCGGCGGCGTCCTGGCGGACCGGCTGTGGAAACGTCGCGCGCTGGTCTTCACTCAGTCCGCAGCCCTGATCCAGGCGTTTGTCTTTGGCATCCTGGTCGCGGCGGGCGTTATCCAACTATGGCATATCTATCTGCTAGCGATCAGCCAGGGCATCATCACCGCTATCGATAATCCGGTACGACAGGCGTTTGTCGTTGAAATGGTCGGGCGCGAGGATATACCAAACGCAATCGCGCTCAACTCGATGGTCTTTAACATTTGTCGCATCATCGGCCCTTCCATTGCCGGAGTGATCATTGACCAGATCGACATCGCTCCAACTTTGCTGCTGAATGCCGCAAGTTTTATTCCCGTTATTATTGCGCTGCTGCAAATGGATGCATCGGCCCTGCATGTGATTCCCCCTTCAAACGAGGGGTCTGCTGCCAGACGTCTGCAGGAGGGGTTGTCGTATTCGTGGCATACTCCAATCATCCTCTCTATCCTGATCGTTGTAGCGGGTATCGGCACGTTTGGCTACAACTTCAGTATCACCCTGCCGCTGCTGGCGAAATTCGTCCTGCATACGAGTGCTGCGGGATTTGGATCGCTGGGGTCCTTTCTGGGTGCTGGATCACTGGCCGCCGCTTTGGTGACCGCTTACCTGGCGGAAATATCGATGCGCCGTCTGTTCGTGGGAGCGGGCGCATTCAGCATTCTCTTCGGAGGACTCGCCCTCAGCCACTTTTTTGCCCTTTCCGCGCTTCTGCTCGTCTTCCTGGGATTCGCGGGCATCACCTTCGCCACAGCATCGAATACTCTGCTTCAGCTTAACTCGCCGGACGCTTTGCGGGGCCGGATCCTGAGTGTTTATGTGCTGCTGTTTCAGGGAAGTACGCCTGTTGGCGGCTTTTTGATCGGCGCACTATCCGATACGCTTGGCGTTCAAGCGGCCCTGCTGATCTGCGCGATCCTGTGTATGATTGGCGTCACGGTCGCGTGGCTGTATTACCACCGATTCCACGCAGGACTTTCAGCGGCAGCATGATTTTCAATACCCCCGTGTTTGGGCTGCCGGTCATGAGTTCATTGGCGACGGTCTGCGGGATGCGCTCGATCCCCGTGCCGATAAGCAACACTAAATTACGGCTGCGCCTGATTGCCGCAATAAGTCTCGAAGCAAACGGGCAGAGGCCGGACCCTTCCCCTGCCAGTTGTTGTTCATATATACCAGCGTAAGTTGTGTTTGCCCGTCCATATCCTTCAGGCGTGGGACCCATTCCTGGAGTTCCTGGGCTGCATACATGTAGTCGTAGCGTTCCCATGCTTTGTCATGATGCCACCACTTTTCCGCGTTTCGGCCATGAAAGCGCAGATAGGCAATATCACTGGTCACCACTGCAATGGGCGGCAGCAAACTCTCAAATTGGGGTTGATCGACGCAACAAAAGCCGAGATTATTCTCACGCAGGAGGTCGAAGGTCGCCTCGCTGATCCAATCCCGATGGCGGAACTCGACAACAACAGGCGTATCACCAAACGGTTCGCGCAGTCGGCGGAGATAGCCGACATTGGCCTGCGTCGCGTGGAAGCTGGTGGGAAACTGGAGCAAGACGCAGGCAAACTTGCTTTCATCTTTCAGGGGCGCGAGTGCGGCAGTAAACTGATCCACTAGAGGGCGCGGATCGCCGTCGCGCTCATGGGTGATCTCGCCGGGTGCTTTCACCGAGAACAAGAACCCATTCTCCACTTTGGCGGCGATCTTTGCCAGCATGGACGCATCTGGCATGCGGTAGTAGGTAAAGTTGAGCTCGGTGGTAGAAAACTGCGTTTTGTAGAATTCCAGAAAGTCGTTTTTCCTGGTCCCTGCCGGGTAAAACGGCCCGATCCAATCCGCATAAGAATACCCACTTGTGCCGATGTAAATCATACTTGCCTCGGATATACTGGTAACTAGTTTTGCGGCATTTCGACAAGAGAGAATATACAATGACACTACCTGTTGAACCCTATTATTTACCGGCAAATGATCGTTATGAAAAGATGGTATTTAACCGCTGTGGGCGCAGCGGCCTCAAACTACCTGCAATTTCATTGGGTCTCTGGCATAACTTCGGTGGGGTAGACACCATCGAGAATGCGCGCGCCATGCTGCGCCGGGCGTTTGACCTGGGCGTGACACACTTCGATCTGGCGAATAATTATGGCCCACCAGCCGGGTCTGCCGAAGATACGTTTGGGCAGATTATGCGCAAGGACCTACACGCCTTCCGCGATGAACTGATCATCTCCACCAAAGCAGGGTACTACATGTGGCCCGGCCCCTATGGGGAATGGGGATCGCGCAAGTATCTGATCTCCAGCCTGGACCAAAGCCTGAAGCGCATGGGGCTGGATTATGTCGATATCTTCTACCACCACCGCCCGGATCCTGAGACGCCGCTGGAAGAAACCATGTCCGCGCTTGATGCCGTGGTCCGCCAGGGAAAAGCCCTTTACGTCGGCATTTCCAACTACAACGCTGAACAGACACGAGCAGCCGCGCGGATTCTGCGCGAACTGGGCACGCCATGCCTGATCAACCAAGCTTCGTACAGCATGTTCAACCGCTGGGTCGAAGCCGATTTGATCGAAACTGCGGTCCAGGAAGGAATCGGCATGATCTATTTCTCGCCGCTGGCGCAGGGCATGCTCACGGATCGGTATCTCAAGGGTATCCCCGAAGACTCGCGGGCAGCCAAGCCGGGCACGTTCCTCCAGCGAGAGCGCATCACCGAGGACTATCTGGCAAAGGCGCGCCAACTGAACGATCTGGCCCGGAAGCGTGGGCAGTCTCTGGCCCAGATGGCTCTTGCCTGGGTACTGCGCCATCCGGGGGCAACCTCCGCGCTGATTGG
Source organism: uncultured Chloroflexia bacterium (assembly GCA_963753545.1). GTDB lineage: Bacteria > Chloroflexota > Anaerolineae > Aggregatilineales > Aggregatilineaceae > CAVWCQ01. Next base: position 154,399 of record CAVWCQ010000001.1, on the reverse strand, counting down.
ATCCAGTTCGGCCCAGCAGGTTGAGGATAGCGTGGCGGCGATTCGGAATCTGCCCTTCAGCCAAGACGAACTCCGGGAGATTGAGACCATTCTGGCGCAGTAGACCCGTATCGTTGGGATTTCATAGAGCAAGCGTGGCTTTTCAGAGCAGTTTGGAACAGAATCTGGGATTAAGATGCATCTGTTATGACTGCTTACCTCATGGAGTGAAACATGGCACGCATAGGCCGATTGATAGCAGTTCTCGCGGTACTGACCGCATTGCTGATCACCAGCAATGCCAGCCCAGCCAGCGCGGGCGGAATAATCGCTTTTTCCCGGCAGGATGACCCGATTTACCTGATCGCTTCCTATTACAACGCCATCGCTTTGCGCGACTATACCCGCGCCTATGGCTATTGGAATGGCCACGCGCCGAATAACGCGACGCTACAGCAGTTTGCCCAGGGATTCGCCAATGTACAGACAGTTCAGGCATTAGCCCGCCTCCCGATCATTCAGGGTGCGGCGGCAGGAACCATTCATGCCGAAATCCCGGTCGTGGTGCTGACCTACCTGACCAACAATACATGGCAGACATACGCCGGGTGCTTTCATGTGACGAAGTCGAACGTACCCGTTGGCAATGCCACCCAGCCCGATCCAAACTGGTATCTCAACAGCGCGGTGATAAATCCCGCTACCAGCGTTGATTTCGTACAGGCGGCAAATTCATGTACGACACCCGTATCATCCTTCCCGGTCACATATAAGTTTGACAACCGCCTCACGCCGATCAGCCTGATCAGTTCCTACTATGATGCGATTGCCGGGGCGGATTATGTCCGCGCCTATAACTACTGGCAGGGCGGCGCGCCGGGCCAGACGCTGCAACAGTTCGCCCAGGGCTTTGCGGGAACCAGCAACGTCGGCGCTGTTGTTGCCCTAAGCTTTGAATTTCAGGGCGCAGCGGGCAGCAGCTACGCGAGTACGCCACTGCTCCTGACCTCAACCAGCAGTGGAGTCCCGCAGTTATATGTCGGATGTATTGTAACGCGACAATCTAATGTCCCAGTGGGCAATGCTACCGTGCCCGATCCAAACTGGTATCTGTACAGCGCCAACTTCCAGCCAGTCACGACATTGGATAATGGCGTAGCGCAGGCATTTTTTGTCTGCGGCAATCCCTAGCTGGACCAGGGTAAGGCGGCGATCACATCTACCGTCCGCTGCAGGACGTCGCCGCTGACGGATTCATCGACCCACAAATTAACCAGTCTGTTGGTGAACGGATGCGCGTTAGTCTGCTGGTCGAAAAGTTGGCTGAGGGGATAGTACAGTCCGGATTCCACTCAACCCGGCTAGCTGCATGGTGCGCATGAGCCGCCGAGCAAAGATAACCGAGGGCGCTGTGATCGTGTACCGCCAGATCGCATCGCCCTCGCGAATTTCTGGCAGCGCTAATGGCAAATCCGACAGATTCGTTCGCAGCCAGCGGGCTTTCGCGTTTCGTTCCTCGACGCGGGAGGCCAGTGTTTGCCAGCCGGACATAATCTGTTCCAGATTCGCGGCTGATGGATCAAAAGCGCGCAGCAAAACCGGAGCGGCGAACGTTCTAAGTTGGACGGCGTAGGCAGATGCGGCAGGCGGCGGCAGTAAAGAATCCAGCGCATGAAGCGATAGGTCCGGTATATCGGGGAGGCGGGACAAATCCGCTTCGATGCCCGGCGTGAGAGAATCATCCTTCCACAGAAGCGCCCCGCCGCGCCCGCCGATCATCTTGTACGGATCGAAGCTGACAAAGGATAGGTCGCCCAAAGAGCCTACCGGCGTACCCTGAAATGTGCCCCCCAACCCTTGCACGGCATCTTCAATGAGGGGAACGCCCGGTGCAGCTTGCCGGATGGCGTCGATATCGGCAATGTGTCCAAACAGGTGCACAACGACAACGGCCCGCGTCCGGGGAGTCAGAAGCTGGGCCACGCTGTCCGCTGAGAGCGTAAAGCGGTCGGGATCGACGCCAGCAAAGACAGGCCTAAACCCAGCCAGCAACACTCCTTCCAGCGCCGTTGAGCAGAGCAGGTCGGGAATGATCACATCGCCGGGGCCATCACGCCGCAGGATCGCGCGCAGAGCCAGCCAGAGCGCTGTTGTGCCGCGTCCGCAGAGCAACACATAGGATGGACCTAACACCGCCTGGAGTTGAATTTTGAGGTCGTCTTGGGTCATTCACACTCTTTTCGTACAGGACGATTCTGTAACCCTTTTATTTTTTATTTTGTAAAAATGTGTTATAATAAATGTTAGAGACCCCAACAGAAAAAATGAAAGAAAAAATATGGCGAAGCATGCGGATTACTATATCACGAAGCAGCGAATGAGTTCGGATGGAAAACATCTGTCCACGGTTCTTATTCGTCCCTATCTGCAAGACAGAAAATTAGGACCGACCGAAGAATGGCCGCGAAATACTGTTATCAACGCCCTGCAAAATAACAAATCTTTTAAGACTACCGAGCGTGGAACTGACGGCAAATTACATGTTGGCAGTCCCGTTCGGATTGTAACCGTGGACAGCTCGGAATACATTCGCTGCGATGAAGGCACCATCCCTTCTGATGGTTTAGGCAACGTAACACGCTTCTAACATTTATTCGCATGTTTGTCGTTGACAGATTAAGCGTTCTTTGTTATAATTTTAATCGTGATGAGTAAAATTGTTCGCATTATCCGAAACCGATAACACGGCGCTGGTAAGGCAACAGTCGCCGTTTTTTTGTGGACGGTATGCGACCATCATAACTAACCAGTAGCACGAAGAGGGAAGGAAAGCTTCAAGATGGCGGAACGTATTAGCGGCACAGTCAAGTGGTTCAATGCTCAAAAAGGCTTTGGTTTTATTGAGCGCCAGGGCGGGCCAGATGTATTCGTGCATCACTCAGCCATTCAGGGTGAGGGATATCGCGAACTGACCGAAGGTGAACGGGTTGAATTCGAAGTGACACAGGGACCGAAAGGGCTTCAGGCGAGCAATGTAACTCGCCAGGGCCGCTAGGCTAGACGAGAATTAAATTAAAAAACTCGTGCCCTGTATCACACATACGGTACAGGGCATTCTTTTTGGATAGATTAAACTGCGGTCGAGCCCCTCGGTACGCCTCTAAGAATCTTTCTTTAAGGAAGCGGTTTTTAACTTTACCGATAAACGGTATCTCAGAGGTGTTGTGCTGCCTGCTGGGAACCGACGACGATGAGCACTGAGTAAATTAGGATATGGCAAAGAAACTACGTATTATCCCTCTGGGCGGCCTGGGGGAGATTGGCAAGAACATGACGGTTCTTGAGTATGGCCGCAACATGATTGTAATCGACTGTGGGGTAATGTTTCCCGAAAGTGATATGTACGGCATCGACCTGGTGCTGCCCCAGTTTGACTATGTGGTGGAAAATCAGGAATATCTGCGCGGCATCGTGCTGACGCACGGCCATCTGGATCATATTGGCGGACTGCCCTACCTGCTTCAGAAGATCAAAACGCCCATTTATGGGACCGATCTGACGATAGGTATGGTCAAACGCCAATTGGAAGAAGCGCGGGTTTTGGACCACGCGCAGCTTCAAGTGGTGAAAGACAAAGACTCTTTCCAACTGGGACCTTTCAAGATCAGCCTGTTTCCAGTGGCGCATTCGATTCCGGGATCAGTTGGACTGGTTATCGATACGCCTGTTGGCGCAGTGGTGCACACCGGCGACTATAAGCTGGATGAAACGCCAGCCGGAGGCCGGATCACCGACCTGGAACGTCTGCACAGCCTGACGCCAAACGGTGTGCTGGCTCTGCTGGCCGACAGCACCAACGCGGATAAACCGGGGCGGACGCAGACCGAGCAGATCGTTGCTGACGAACTGGATCGCCTGTTCGCTGAAGCGAAAGATGGGCGCATTATCATTGCGACCTTTTCCTCGCTGCTGGCGCGTCTGCAAGAGATCGTGACCCTGGCGAAAAAGCACAGGCGAAAGATCGCTCTGACGGGGCGCAGCCTGGAAGAAAATTTCGCCCTGGCACGCGAACTTGGTTACATAAAAATCCCGGATCGCATGCTGGTTGATATTGATGCCGAAATCCCTGATAAGAGCCTACTGATTCTATGCACCGGATCGCAGGGCGAACCGCGCTCGGCGCTGAACCGGATGGCGCAGGGTGAACACCGCCAGATCGATGTCAAGCGCGGCGATACCATCATCATTTCGGGGGGGACTATCCCTGGAAATGAAGAAGAAGTCGGGCGGATGCTCAACCGGCTTTTCGAGCGGGGAGCCAATGTCATTTATGGCAAGCTGGCAACCGTGCATGTATCCGGACACGGCAGCCGCGATGAAATGCAGACGATGATCGAGACTGTCAAACCGCAGTATCTGATCCCGGTGCACGGCGAAACACGGCACCTGTATCTTCATGCGCGGCTGGCAGAAAAAAGCGGATTGTCTCCGAAGAACATTTTCGTGATTGACAACGGCGACGTGTGGGCCACTGACGGCGAAAAAGTCTGGCTAGACCGGCCCGTTCCAGCGGCTGATGTTTATGTCGATGGCAGCCTGATCGGGGAAGCCAGCCGGATAGTGATGTTGGACCGGCAGCGGCTGTCGCAGGATGGTTTTATCGTGGCCCTCATCGCAGTGAACTCCAAGAACAAGCTCGTGGGAGAACCGGAAATCATCAGCCGGGGATTTGTTCCCGTGAATGCTTCCAGTGATCTATGGCAGGCGGCGCGGAAAGAAATCCAGCGTCAGTTTGGACATGGGCGCACTGTGGCTCAGGAGAACATTCGCGAGACGCTGCAAAACTTCTTCTACCGCGAGACACAATCTCGCCCAGTGGTGCTTCCCAGCATCATCCGCGTGTAGAGCGAGCGGGTTAACAACCCGCCCCTACGATACTCATTCAAGACCCTCACCACGAGGGTCTTTTTTTGATCCTATTGACATGGATACCAAGTTGGAGTAATCTGAAAATAACTTATTTCACTGAGTGATAAAAGTTCACCATGAATAGACCGCGCCGAGCTAACCGAGATTTGATCAAAGCGATGAATCGCAACCTGATCCTGCACATCATCCGAGGACAGGGGCCGCTTTCTCGCACACAGCTTATTGAAATCTCCGGCCTCAGCCTGGGAGCGGTCTCGCAGATTACCAATGAACTCCTCTCCAACAACTGGATTTATGAGGTTGGAGAAAGCGATTATACCGGGGGCCGCCGCCAGATTTTGCTGCGGCTCAACCCACACGCCGGATATGTGCTCGGCCTGAAACTGATGGAAGAGCGCATCGTCTGCGCGCTGACTGACCTTGAAACAACCGTCCTGGAATACATCGAAACGCCGCTTTCCGTTGAACACACACCAGAGATGGTGAGCGCGGCGCTGTGCCAGACCGTCGAACAGACGATCCAGCAGGCCGGTTTATCCCGCGATAAGGTCATGGGGATTGGGGTTGGCCTGGCAGGTGTCGTGGATTGTGCAGCGGGCATTGTGCGCTATTCGCCGTTCTTCAAGTGGAAAGACACGCCGCTGGTCAAGCTTTTGGAACGCGATCTGAAGCTGCCCGTTTACCTGGAAAATGACGTCAATACGCTGACGATTACCGAGCAGCTTTTTGGCCCAGGGCATAATGTCGCCAACTTCGCCGTGATCACGGTTGGGCGCGGCGTCGGTATGGGGATGGTGCTGCATCACCAGTTATATCAGGGTGAAGCAGGCGGCGTGGGTGAACTGGGCCATATCACGGTAGATGTCGATGGCCCTCTGTGTGACTGCGGCAAACGGGGCTGCCTGGAAGCCGTTGCCGCAGATGCCGCCGTGCTCCGCTCCGCAGGAAAGTTGAACGATGGCGCTACGTTGGCGCAAATTGTACAGGAAGCCGAGCAGGGCAGTATGGTGGCTCAAGCAGCGCTGGCACGCAGCGGGCATTTTCTGGGCATTGGTGTCGCGACCATCATTAATATCCTGTGCCCATCACTGATCATCATCAGCGGCGAGGGCCTGATTGCCGGTGATTTTCGTCTGAAACCGATGATGGAAGCTATGCGCCAGCATACGTTTAACGGACTGTTGGATAATGTGCAACTCGTCGTCAAGCCAACCGATGATCAAACCTGGGCAAGAGGGGCCGCCGGACTCGTGGTCGGCAAGCTGTTCGAGTCACCGCTGCTGGACGTTTCGTAGCAGCTATCCTCTTATTTGACGTTACCGGGGAATCCCTAATACCCCAAAACTGTTTCGGTAGCATGTCATTTTGCGGGTACAGCAGACCAGGACGTGAGTGGCTTTTTTTGACCAAGTTTCTTTTCTGAGTGAAGAAAGGTATCACAGCGTGGCAGGCAACCAGGGTTTACAAAAATGGAAATGGGTGATCTTCTTCCTCGCACCCAGCCTGATCGGTCTGCTCGTCTTCATGATTGGGCCTATCCTCTATTCACTGCGGCTGTCGTTTTTCGAGTGGAATCTGATCTCGGATGCACATTACGTCGAGTTGGGAAACTTTAAGGAGCTGTATCACGACCAGAGTTTTCGCGACGCATTTAAACACACGCTGATTTACATCGCCATCTATACACCATCGGTGATGGTCCTGGCCCTGTGCACTGCGCTGCTGCTCAACCGTCCCCTGCACGGGGTCGCGTTCTTTCGCGCGGCAACCTTCGTCCCGGTGGTGTCGTCCTGGGTGGTTGTATCGATGATGTGGCGCTGGATTTTTAACCCACGCTTCGGCCTATTGAATTATGGACTGGCACAGATTGGCATCACAGGTCCGAACTGGCTGTTCGACCCCGATACCGCCCTGTACGCGCTGATTATCGCGGGCGTCTGGAAAGATATCGGGTTTATCACCGTTATGTTTCTGGCCGGGCTGCAAAGCATCTCCGATACCTACTATGAAGCCGCCAAGATTGATGGGGCAAGATCATGGCAGCGGCTGCTACACATCACCCTGCCGATGCTGACTCCCACCACCTTTTTCGCCTTGATTATCTCCATGATCAACTCGTTCCAGATTTTCGAGCAGGCGTGGCTGATGCCAGAAAGTTTTGCCCGGCGGGGAACCTCGGTGGTGGTGGAGCAAATCGTCAATAACGCCTTCCGCTACAGCCGGATGGGTTATGCGGCAGCGATGTCGTGGGTGCTATTTGCGGTGATCTTTGTGGTGACGCTCTTCCAGTTAACTTTGCAGAAACGGTGGGTTCATTACGAATCATGAGCGCTGAAATGACTCTCACTTCAACACAGGTTCACAACAAGGGGGCGCTTCGCCGTACGGGACGGATAACCGCCAACCTTCTGCAATATGCCTTTCTGATCGTGCTGGCGCTGGTCATGCTCATCCCGTTTGCCTGGATGTTGAGCACGTCACTCAAGACAACACAGTACCTGCTCAGCCCGAAACCGCAGTTTATACCCAATCCGCTGACGACGGACAGCTATAAAACGCTGTTCGACCTGATGCCGATGGAGCGCATGATCGAGAACAGTGTGGGTGTCGCCATTGTAGGAACGATAGGGCAGGTTCTGGTTTCGGCAATGGCTGCTTACGCCTTCGCCCGCATGCAGTGGCGCGGGAAAAATGTAGTCTTCGTCATTTATCTCATCACCATGATGATCCCCAGCCAGGTCACAATCATTCCCCTGTTTATCCTGATGCGTAAACTGCATTGGGTGAACAGCTACCAGGGACTCATTTTGCCGGGATTGTTCAGCGCCTTCGGCACGTTTCTGCTGCGCCAGTCGTTTCTCACCCTCCCGCGCGACCTGGAAGAAGCAGCATTTATGGACGGGGCCAATCACTTCACCATCTTCTGGCGCATTGTACTGCCGCTGTCGAAGCCCGCGCTGGCAACGTTGAGCGTGTTGAGCTTTATGCAGTACTGGAATTCTTACCTGTGGCCGCTTTTTGTGGCCCGCGAGGAACTATTCATGACGCTTCCGGTTGGTTTAGCCAAACTACAAGGAGGTCCGCGAGCGCTTACCCAATGGAACGTTGTAATGGCCGGGGCAGTGATTGCCGTGCTGCCCATCCTGATCGTCTATTTGTTTGCACAGAAGTGGTTTATCCGCAGTGTCACGCTGAGTGGCATCAAGGGTTAGTTTAAATCCATAAGGAGAATAAAATGTCTCGTAAACTGTTGGTTTTGGTTGTTGTTACCGTGCTGCTGGCAGGGATGATTCCCGCTCACAGCTTTGCTCAGGACGAGCAGACGATCCGCTACTTCAACTTCTCGTCGGATCCTGATCACGTGGAAGACCTGCAGACGATCGTGGACGCCTTCGAAGCAGAAAATCCGGGAATCAAGGTCGAAGTGTCCAGCGCCCCCTATGCTGATTACTTCACGCTGCTCCAGGCCGATTTTGCGGGTGGCGATCCGGCAGACGTGTTTGAAGTGAACTACGAAAACTTCGTGAGCTACGCAGCCAACGATGTGCTGCTGGACGTGAGCCAGTATGTCAGCGCCGATGCGCCGTATTATCCGCGCGCCCTCGCTGCGTTCCAGTATGATGGCAAGCAGCTTGCCCTGCCCGAAACCTTCTCAACCGTCCTCCTGTTCTACAACAAGGACCTCTTTGACCAGGCTGGTATTGACTATCCAACCGCTGACTGGACCTGGGACGATGCGATGGTTGCCGCTAAGGCGATTCGCGCCCTGGGCGACGACATCTGGGGTATCTACTCTCCGATCCAGTTCTGGGAATTCTACAAGAAGGCAGCCCAGAATAACTGCTCGTTCTTCAACGCCGACCAGACCGAATCGACAATCAATTCGCCGGAATGCGTCCAGGCCCTGGAAACCATGATGAGCTTCGTCAATGAAGACGTGATGCCCGATCAGATTGAACTGGCGGGTGTTGCTAACGAAGACCTGTTCGCGCAGGGCAAACTGGGCATGGTCGTGATCGGAACCTGGATGTTCGCGGCGTTTAAGGACGTTCCGTTCGCGTGGGACATTCAGCTTGAACCCGGCATGGCGCAGAAGGGCCATCACTTCTTCTCGAACGGCGTTGCCGTATCGAAGACCACCGAACACCCCGAAGCGGCAGCAGCTTTCGCCCAGTATCTGACCGCCAGCGAAACCGCCGCGACCGTGCGCGTTACAACCGGCTGGGAACTGCCCGCGCTGGACAAGCCCGAATACTTCCAGGCGTATCTTGAACAGACCCCGCCCGAGAACCGTGAAGCGGTCTTCCAGGCGCTGGAAAGCCCGGTGGTTCCTCCCGTGATCGTGCGGCAGCAGGAAATGCAGGACGACATCAATGCTGTGCTCGACGCGGTAGCGAATGGTGAACTGGACCCGCAGACCGCGCTCGATACAGCTAAAGAAGAAATCGACGCACTGCTGAAGTAATCACCCTTTCGTTTAAGCGGCGGCAGGTTTCGGCCTGCCGCCGCTGTTCGCTAAAGCCAGGTTTTTAAACATGAAACTGCATACTGCCAGCCTTAACATTATTCGCGATGGACAGGCTCCCAGCGGGGCTTATATCGCCTGCCCAACCTTTTCGCAGTACGGGTATTCGTGGCTGCGAGACGGCTCGTGGATCGCCTACGCGATGGACAGCGCCGGGCAGCACGACAGCGCACGAGCTTTCTACCAGTGGATTGGTAAAACGCTCATCGGACAAGAAGCGCGCTTTGTGAGCGTATTAGATAAGTGCGCACATTTGGAAGCGCTGGATGAGAGCGATTATCTGCCCACCCGCTTCACCCTTGATGGCCGGGTTGGTGACGAATTCTGGTGGAATTTTCAACTTGACGGGTACGGGGCATGGCTGTGGGGGCTGGCGGCGCACCTGAAAGACAACCCCGATCAAACGATGCTTGCCGATCTGCGACCCGCCATATCGCTGACGGTGCGGTATCTGGCTGCTTTGTGGCAGAGCGCGAATTATGACTGCTGGGAAGAACACCGCGAATTTGTCCATACCAGCACCCTGGCAGCACTCTATGCAGGGCTGGCAGCGGTCCAGCGGCTTGATCCGACGCTTGTCCCGGCTGGTCTACCCGAAAGCATCCGTGAAACGATCCTGCGCGACTGCATCTCGCCAGAGGGACATTTTGTGAAATATGTGGGGAGCGAGGCAGTAGACGCCAGCTTGCTGTGGATCGCCATGCCCTACCGGATTGTCGAAGTGGATGATCCGCGCTTTTTAGCAACGCTGGCGAAGATTGAGCACGATCTGCACCGGCCCGGTGGGGGCGTGTATCGTTACGCGGCAGACTGGTATTATGGCGGCGGCGAGTGGATTTTGCTCACGGCGTGGCTGGCCTGGACTTATATCGAGTTGGGGCGGGTGGATGAGGCCCGCCAGCTTATGAATTGGATTGAAGCGCAGGCGACACCGCAGGGTGAACTGCCCGAACAGGTTTCGGATCATCTGCTGATCAGCAGCCGCTACGCGGAATGGGAAGAAAAGTGGGGCAAGGTGGCCTGCCCGCTGCTCTGGTCTCACGCCATGTATTTAATTGTTGAATCCAGGTTGGAGGGTCAGGTTTAGGCATGAGTGACGTTATTCATCTCCCCTATGGGCAAGAACATCCCTACGAACAGGGGCCGGAAGAGCGATTCCCGCGCGATCCGCTGGCTGGAGAACGATTTACAATAGGCATTATCACGCGCCCGCCTGCTGCCGTGCAGCGCGTGCTGGTTCATAGCTGTGTCAATGATGAGCCAAAACCACCTATCGAAGCAACTTCCCTACGCAACTGGCAGCCTACGTTGGAAGAAGGCGTTGGCGCTGAGTTTTTGGAGCGCATGATCAAGGTTGATCAGGATGTATGGCAGGTGCAGCTCACCGCGCCCGACGTTGGAGATACACTGAGCTACTGGATCGAGGCGGATGGCGTAACGGGGCCGCGTTACAGCGTGAAAGGGAAAGGCTGGCGCAAGGGTAAGTTATCCCGACTGGCTGCAAGCACGATCAAAACAGGCGTCTTTTCGACTCAGATTGATCCCAGAACCGAGGATGGACTGCCCGGCGCATCTCCATCACCCGCGCTGCGCCAGGTGGAATGGCTGACCGACGGCGAGCGCGCCTACCGAGTGCGGCTGTCCTTTGGATGCAAACCAGATGAAGCCTTCTATGGGCTGGGCGAACGCTTCAATACGCTCAACCAGCGCGGCGAAGTGCTCGATGTGCGCGTCTATGAGCAGTACAAAACACAGGGCAAACGCACCTATATGCCGATCCCATTTTTGCTCTCGTCGGGCGGCTATGGACTCTACGTGCGCAGCAACCGCTGGATGCAGTTTGATCTGGCGGCTACCACACTCCGATCGCTGGATTTTGGAGGCGGATCTCGGCCCCGATGAAAAACTCGAATTGACATGGATTATGAACGATGATCCGTTTGCCATCGTCGGGGAGTTCACACAGATGACCGGGCCTGCCGTGCTGCCGCCGCTGTGGTCGTTCGGCCTGTGGATGAGCGGCAATGAGTGGAATTCGCAGGGGCGAGTTCGAACACGAGGTAGAGCAGTCGTTGGAGCACGAGATCATCCCTACGGTGGTAGTGATTGAAGCCTGGAGCGACGAGACAACCTTTTACATCTGGAACGACGCCCAATACAAAGCCAAAGCAGGCCACGAGGCGCACCATTACGCTGACTTTACCTTCCCGGCAGAAGGGAAATGGCCTAATCCTAAGGCGATGATCGATAAGCTGCATGAGCGCGATATCCGGCTGGTGCTGTGGCAAATGCCGATGATTAAACGGTCGGAAGGGCCGCACGAACAGCACGACGCGGATCGAGCCTATTTTGAACAGGCGGGGTTCGGTGTGCGCGAGGCAGATGGCAGCTATTACCGGGTTCGTCCGTTCTGGTTCCGGGACGGCTACCTGTGGGACGTAACCAATCCGGCGGCAAACGAGTGGTGGATGAATAAACGAGCCTATCTGCTCGATGATCTGGGCATTGATGGCTTTAAGTCAGATGGCGGCGAACACCTGTGGGGCGCACAGACTCGGTTCGCGGATGGACGCACGGGCGAAGAACTGTGGAATGTGTATCCGCAGCTTTACACCGAAGTGTATTACCAGTTCATGACGCAGCGCCGGCCTGGTACGCTGTTGTTCAGCCGGGCCGGATTTACCGGATCGCAGCGCTCCCCCGCCCACTGGGCCGGAGACGAAAATTCGACCTGGGACGCCTTCCGGCATTCGATTCTGGCTGGACTGTCAGCGGGGATATCCGGGATTCCGTTCTGGGGCTGGGATATCGGCGGGTTCAGCGGCGAAATTCCCTCTGCTGAGTTATATCTGCGCGGCGCAGCGATGGCGGCTTTTTGCCCGATCATGCAGTATCACGCCGAATTTAACCAACACCGCCTGCCGCTGCGGGATCGCACGCCCTGGAATATCCAGGAGCGGACGGGCGAAAAACGCGTAATCCCGGCCTTCCGCTTCTTCGTGAATGTGCGGCACAATCTGATGCCATACATCTGGCAGGAAGCACAGTATTCGGCATCAAGCGGGCAGCCGATGATGCGCGCCGTCCATCTCACTGATCACCGGACACCCCCTTACCAGTATTTCTTTGGGCGCGATCTGCTGATCGCCCCGGTGGTCGAAGAAGGGGCAGCGCATTGGCCCGTTTATCTCCCTGAAGGCGATTGGATCGACTTTTGGACGGGAAAAACGCTGGTGGGAAAACAGACCGTTCATCTGGACGCGCCGCTGGATCGTATTCCCGTATTTGTGCGGGCCGGGGCAAAAATCCCCGTGCGATGGGGTGCAGAGAAAAGATTGGGCGAATTTGTGCCCCTCAATGACGAGGCAAATGGTACTCTGAGCGACTCCTGGTAGACTGGGCGATAGACAAGGATCCTGCCCTACGTCCCCCTGTGGGCAGGATCCCCCCATCCATCCCTCGAAAAATGTATAATCGTGGTAAGTGCTACATAAAGTTGCTCAAGAGGCCTATGACCACGACACCTCTCTATATTTTTATCAGTTCAAAAATGCGTGAACTTGCTGCTGAGCGCCAGACTTTGCACAAACTTCTGCCAACTCTGGGCAACGATCTGGTAAAGCTTCAGCCCTGGGGGTTTGAAGACGATGCTCCCGCCAGCAGCGCCTCCATCCGGCGGGTTTATCTGGACGCTCTCAAGCGATCCGCGCTGTATATCGGCCTGTTCTGGAACGATTATGGCGAATGGACGATAGACGAATTCAAACGCGCGTCCGAGTGGGCCATTGACCGGCATATTTATGTCAAGGATGTAGACGCGGACAAGCGCGATCCGGCATTGCAGGCTTTTCTGGACGAACAGAGCGACGTGATCTCCGGCATTACGCCCAAGTGGTTCACCTCGGTTGATGATCTGGCGGAGCAGGTGCGCAAGTCGATTGAAATATGGCTGAAAGATCGGCTGATGCGGCATCCGGGCGATACCAGCGCCAACCTGATCGAATTCAGCGTGGATATCCCCGATCTGCCCGGCAAGTTAATCGGGCGCGATTCGCTTCTGAACGCGACCTTTGAGCAGTTATCTGAAAATGTACAGGTTTTGCTGCAAGGATTCGGGGGGATGGGTAAATCGGCGCTGGCCGCAACCGTCGCCGCCCGGTGGATCGATGAGGGCAAAGGATTGGTCCTCTGGCTGCGCGCAGGCAGCGAAGACGCGAACTCGCTGTTTGAGGCGTTGGCCCGCCCGTTCGATGCGCAAGACGCTATTGGTAAAGCATCGGGCAGTGCCAAAATGAAGGCCGTGCGCGATTTGCTGGCTGGCGTTGGACCGGGAACGCTGTTGGTGCTGGAAGATGTCTGGGATGGAACCGCGCTCAACCAGGTGCTGAAGGCAGTCCCACGCAGCATGCCCGTCCTGGTCACCTCGCGCCAGCGCTACGCGATGGATCATATTCTGGAAGTCGGCAAACTGGGCGAGGCTGACGCGCTGCGGGTGCTGGAATATTACGCGCATGAGGCCTATGCCAAGGATGAGCTGGCGCGAGAACTGTGTCACCAATTGGGAAATCACGCCTTTGCTCTGGAGATCGCTGGCAAGACGCTGCGAGTCGACCAGATTACACCCGGTGAACTGCTCAAACGGATCACGGTCACCCCGCATGATCTGGTCATGCCCGAAGATTTTGCCGAAGAGGGGCGAACGAGTATCACCGAGCTGTTAAACGCCAGCCTTTATGTGTTGGATGAGCCTACACGGCAGGTATTTCTGGCGTTTGGAGCGCTGTTCGCACCCAGCGCCACGCCGGAACTGCTGGCGCGCTATCTGCATGAAGACGAGGCACAGGTGAAAAATGCCCTCACACTTCTGCAGCGGCGCGGATTGGCTGAGGTGGTCAAAGAGGCTGAACCGGGTGTGGTTGCCTATCGTATCCACGACCTGGCATACAGTTATGCCCGGACGATTTTTGAGGCGCGTGGTCAGGGCCACCAGCAGTCCATAACCGCCTGTCTGGATTATGTGCGAACGCACGAAAACGATCTGAAAGCGCTCGATGCGGAGCAGGCGAACATTCTGGGGGCCGCGCAAGCCAGCCGGGAAACGGGTGACAAGGCAGTACTGGTCGAAATGATGCATCTGCTGTCGGGGCACTATGTCGTGGCGCGCGGTTATACGCCAAGACTGCTTGAACTGCTCGACGCGGCTATTACCATCACAGAGGAACAGGGGCAGAGTAAGGCGCGCCATTTTCTGCTGGGGAAACGCGGCAATGCTTATTATGATCGCGGCGATCTACCACAAGCGCTGGACTGTTACGAAGCGGCCCTGGAACTGGCGCGCAAACTTGGCCTGCGTGATCGCGAGGTGATATCCCTCTGTTCCGCCGGAAAAGTGCTGGTCGATCAGCGAACCGATGATCAAGCAACCGCCCGCTTCGAACAGGCCGATCAGATCGCCCGCGATATGAAGGATGATTTCCTGCTCGGATTTGTCCTTGAACATCGGGGATATCACGCCCAGATTCGCGGCGATTACCAGGCAACACGCGCCATTTTTGCGGAAGAAGCAGTCCTCGGTGAGCGTATTGGCGACATAGAGACGCAGTTTTTCGCCCTGCTCAACCTGGGATCGGCTGAACAAGTCCTGGGGAATTTGACCCAGGCGCTCATATGCCACCAGCGGGCACTGGGCATCGCCCAGGCGCAGGATAACAATGTTTGGATGGGCCATGCCTTCCTGTCGATTGGCGAAGATTATCACCTCCTGGAAAACCGCGAGATGGCCCAGCAGTGCCTCAACGAAGCACTGACTCTCTTTCGGGAGAGCGGCCTGCAAGTCAAGGTGAACGAAGTCGAAGCTTACATGAAAGCCTCTCATTATTCGGTTGAGTTGAAGGGGACATAATCATGCTCAAAGCGCGTTTTTTCACCATTGTCTTTCTATTGATGGCGGCGTTTGCAGCCTATCCTAGCAGTTCGATTCAAGCGCGACAGCCGTATAATGTCGCGATCCTGGTTGTGGACGATTTTACGGGCAGTGATATCACCCAGGTTCCACAGTTTGCAGAGGGTGATAACTGCGCCGTTAACCTGGAAGGGCAGTCCTTCGCTGTGCGCGGATCGTCGGCTGCGCCATTGGATCAGCCCCACGGGGAAATTGTATATGCTCAGATTGAGGAGATGCTTACCCAGGGAGATATGGAGTCCATTCCACTCATCCAGGTTGACATTCATAACGCAACCACCTCTGAGGTGGCAGCAGCGATTCAGCAGGCAATCACCGACAATCCTGCCGATTTTTACGTGATCAACATGAGCTTCGCCATCATTCCCTGCGAATACATACAGGCACTTGCCGACATGGGCGGACAACTGCTTGATGCGCGCAACGCGGGGGATTTAAATCGCTACCGTTCCTTGTTCGAGCGGGCCGTCGTCTTTTATGGCGATCAGGTTTACCCGGCTATGTCGCAGCATGCACAGGACCTTCAAAATCTGGATCCCCTGCAAGATTTGCTCACCAGTTTGGGCAGCAACGTCATTCCTGTCGCATCTGCCGGAAATTTTGGATTGAAGTTCCCCTTCTGGCCCGGCGCATGGAGCCAGGTGGTGAGCGTCAGCGGCAGCACGGGGCAGGGTTTTTACCCATCCGCCTCATGGGACAAGAAAAAAGATACCCCGCTGCTGACGCAAGACAGCGGCCAACAGGGAAAGAAAAAACTAGTCTCTAACTATGGCGAGATCATGATGCCGGGCGAATATACCGACACAGATGGAAACAGTTTCCTTGGTACATCTTTTGCCGCGCCGCGCCTGACTGTTGTGCTGGCTCGGTATCTGACACAGGTGGGCAGCGCGAACTGCCGCAACGCAAACGGCGGCCCAGGCCTTGCTTATGGCGACTGGAAAAACCTGACAATACAGGAGGCCGCGCAGCAGTACTGCCCCGATTTAACGGTTTTTCTGCCGCAGTAACACTCGACTGGCTCACCTTAAACCCGCCCCGGCGGGTTTTCTTTTGGCTCTTGACTCTCACGTGCCGTCATCGTTTATCATCCTGGTAGATGAGGAAACCGTGTACACCGTTAAACAGCTTTCAGACCTGGCAGGGGTCAGCATTCGCACTCTGCATTACTACGACGAGATCGGGCTTCTCCAACCGTCATCCGTTGGCGAGAATGGATATCGTTATTATGCAGACGAGGCGATGTTCCGGCTGCAACAGATTCTATTCTTTCGGGAGCTAGATTTCAGTCTGAGCGAAATCAAGGCAATCATGGATCAGCCCGGATTTGATCGGCTGGGGGCCTTGCACAGCCACCGGAAAGCGCTGCACGACAAAGTCAGACGTCTTAACACCCTCATCCAAACGGTTGATAAGACTATCCTGCATATGAGTGGCGAGGTCGAAATGAGTAAAAAACAGCTATTTGCCGGGTTCACACCCGAAGAAGAAAAGCACTATGAGCAGCAGGCTCGTGAAAAGTATGGCGACGAGCAGGTAAGTGCATCCTATAAACGGTGGAACAGCTATTCTCCGCAGAAAAAGCAGCAGATTATGGAGGAGGGTAAGGCGATCTATACCGATCTGGCTGCGCATCTTGGCAACGATCCAACAAGTTCTGATGTGCAGCAGATCATCACACGCTGGCACCAGCATCTTCGCTATTTCTACGAACCGACGGTAGAGATTCTGCGGGGCCTGGGACAACTCTATGTGGACAGTCCGGATTTTGCCAACCGATTCCGCGAGCTTCACCCCAATCTGCCGGAATTCATGCAGCAGGCCATTATGCACTACTGTGCAGGCTTGCAGTGACGCTCCCCACAGCTCAAGCTGGGGGCTTCTGCCGCACGCTTGACCTTACCCCAGCCGGAGCCGGAGCAGAGGGTCTACGTTGCGCGACATGGACTCGTCCAGTCCAAGATAGCTTTCTCTCTTTGGTCGGTTCAGATTTTACGGAGCGACCTGTTCGCCCCAACCGGCTATCTGCAATTGTTAAAGAGCCGCGCTGCACCAACGCTGAGGCTATTATCCTTCTGTCGTTTGCGGTGCAGTCGTATTGCTAAGAGCAGTATAGCACCGTCTTGTCGGCAAGGCACGCCTTCTCTCCCCATAGCTCAAGCCAGGGGCTTTTCGGCGCTTACTTGGTAACCCGTTTATCCCCAAAGCGGCCCGCATGTACAATACGGGCCGCTTTTTGTTTCCCCAATTAACCCAGATTTAAGGTGAATTTGAGGCAGCGTTAAAACAGCCGAGGAATTTTTACCTTATTCTTGATATCAATAACAGGAACCCAAGGAGCACACCATTATGGCTAGCGGAATGTCCTCTACGAAACGTTTTTTGGTACGGCTGAGCCTGGTTACAGGCAGCACAATGGCAACTATCATCGGGGCGCAAAGCCTCGCGATGCTTGATACCGCAAAAGGCGTTCAGACCGCACAGCAGCAAGATGCTGCCGCCGTGCAGAACACGAACACCAGAAGCACATTTGTCCAGGCAGCACCGCCCACCATCACCATCCTGCGCCATTCCAGCAATGGCATAGTCAGCAGGGAGTCTGTCCAGGCCGCTGTCCAACCGCCGCAGGCCGTGACGATTGCGCCACCCTCGCCCGTTGTGGTCAGCGCGCCAGTGCGTGCCAGAACGCGATCCTCACGATGAACACCCTCTCGTTCCGGGCAATGGGCTGCCAGATGAACGTCTGGTCGAACAGCGACTCGCTGTTGGAACAAGTCCCTGCCTGGGTTGAAGACCTGGAACAAGTGTTATCTCGTTTTCGACCAGGCAGCGAGTTGATGCGTTTGAACGCGCGCTTGCAGCAGTGGGTCAACGTGTCGCCTGTTTTATTCGACGTGATCAAGGCGGCTAAACAGGCGGCTCGACTGACCGAGGGCCTCTATAACCCACTCGTCCTTTCCGCACTGGTCGCGAGCGGTTATGACCGGAGCTTCGAACTGATCGAGCAGGGTGCACCAGCCGCCAGTTCTCAGCAACCGCCTGTTGTGGGCGATTGGCGAGCTATCAGGCTGGATATGGACGAGCAAAAAGTGTGGCTCCCGTCTGCGATAGACCTGGGTGGGATTGGCAAAGGGTGGACGGCCCAACACGTTGCGGATTGTCTTGGCTCCGTTTGGGGCATGTATGGTGGATGCGGGAGGCGATATTGTCACACGGGGGCGGCCCGATGGCGAAGAAGGGTGGCTGATCGACGTGGCGGAACCGGGAACAGATGAGAACAGCGCGCCCGTCGCCGCGATCCAGGTAGAGGATGCCTGCTATTGCGACAAGCGGAATTGATTACCGCCGCTGGAAGCAAGGGGATCGCCAGCAGCATCACCTGATCGATCCGCGCACGGGCGAACCGGCCCATACGGATGTTTTGACAGCAACAGTTATTCACGCCGACGCGCCCACTGCTGAAGCCTATACGAAAGCGCTGGTGCTGCTGGGCAGTGAGCCGGGTCTGAATTGGCTCAACCAGCAGTGGTATGCAAGCGGACTGGTTGTCCGGCAGGATGGCGCGGTTCTGGCGACGTCGAATTTCGAGAAGGTTATGAGGAGGGAACAATGAAGAAACAAGCGATGATCGTTCTGCTGGTAGCGGCCATTTCAGGCGGGGCCTTCCTGTCTGCGCCAGCGCGGACCCACGCGCAGAGTGGAAATGAACCCATTTTGCTGGATGATGCCACACCAAGCATTGATGTGATTGTAAATCCGGCCCCGAATACAACGGGCGTTGTAGCAGTTGATATCAACCAGGCGTCGGTCAAAGTGGTCAACGGGAGAGGAACAGTTGTCTTTCAGATGGCGGATGCGCGCGCCCACAAATTAGAACTCCGCTTCGCGCCCAATTCCGGCTCACACACGCTGACCATCGAGCGGCTGGCCGGAGTTAGCCAAGCATATGCCCGCGTCGAGTCGCTGGCAGCGATGGCCGATTCAGGAACGGGAACACTGGTCACAAACAACTTTCTCAGTGAACAGCAGCAGGTTGACATCCCGTTGAACGCTTCCGTGCCGAGCAATGCAGCAGCGGTGAACATTCCGTTTGGCAAGACGGACACCATCACACTGTCTTTCCCTGGCGCGCCCGTATCTGCCCAGATCGTCGATCAAAATGGTACAGCGGTCGCACTGCTCACCGCCGGGTTGATCGACGGTTTGAGCCTGACGTTGGACGGCGGCATCTACAGCCTGTCCCTGCTCAACACGAACCCAAGCCTGAACACCGTCGCCAATATCAGTGTTCAACCGGCAATCGTGTCAGACATGGTGGCCAATGTGCCTGCTGCGTCAACTGCGCAGAATACCAGTGCCGTTCAGCAGAACAACACCTGTACGGTCACCGTCGTCGCGAGTTCGGTAAATCTACGCAGCGGCCCCGGCACGGGTTACAGCATCCTGGGCTACGGTTTCCGGGGCGATCAACTGCTGGTCGGTGGAACCAACACTGATCACAACTGGCTGCTCGTCGGTACAGCGGGCGGTTCAGCCTGGATTGCCAGCGAAATGGGCCAGTTAGACAGCCAATGCACTAACCTAACCGTATATGATACCCCTACCCGCGAAGCGCCCAACCCTGAAGTTGTGGTCCAGCAGCCTTACTACAACGATGACCAGGGCGAACACGAGCACGAAGGATTCGACGATTAACGGTAAGCATAACTACACCTAGCAGGAGTACAGCAATGGCTAAATCATCGCCCTGGATGGATCGTCTCTCACTACTGCTCAGCATGCTCGTTGTCATCGGGTCTGGGTGGTGGCTGTGGCACAGCGGCACATTCAATATGTCACTGACGAAAGATTCAAACCTGACCTGGCATTTTATTCGTTCGGCAGGAACAGCCGCCTATATCCTGCTGACCGCGTCAACGGTGTGGGGATTGTTCATCAGCGCCAAAGTGGTGAAAAACTGGTCACCGGGTGTGATGTCCATGCTGATGCACGCCACGCTATCCTGGCTGGCAATCCTGTTCGGGATGGGGCATGGGCTGCTGCTGCTGGTAGACCGTTACTTTAACTATCGCCTCACCGATGTGCTGGTTCCGTTCACTGGGCCCTACCGTCCGTTCGCTACCGGGCTGGGTATCATCGGCTTCTGGATCGCACTGATTGTAACCCTGAGTTTTTCGGTTCGCCGGCAGATGGGAAACCGCGCCTGGAGAACCCTGCACCTGAGCAGCTATATCGCCTTTGGCCTGTCAACGGTGCACGGCCTGCTGGCTGGAGCAGACGCACAGGGGCTGGGCTTCCGCCTGATGATGGCGCTGTGCGTGATGCTGGTGTTGGGGCTGCTCAGCTATCGTATGTGGGGCCAGGAAACCGCTGGCAACCGGAAAACACCCTCCGCAGCTCACTCAAGCTGAGGCAGGCAGAATAACCGTAAATGTCGAACCCTGGCCGGGGCCGTCACTGGCAGCAGTGATGGTCCCGCCGTTTTGTTTGATGAGTGCCTGCGCAATCGACAATCCTAATCCTGTCCCCGGAATTTGACGGCTGCGAGCCGTGTCGGTGCGGTAAAACCGTTCGAACAGCCGATCCGCCTCCTCGGGAACAAAACCTGCTCCGGTATCGCTCAGATCAAAGCGGATCGTCTGCGGCCCAGCGCTCACCAGCAGCCGGACCCGCCCGCCAGCGGGTGTGTACTTGAGCGCATTTCCCAGCAGATTATCGAGGATCATACGCAGATCGCTGACAGAAACAGCGGCTTTGGGCAGCGCATCAGGGATGGCCGTCTCAAAGTCGATCTCGGCGAGGCTTGCCTGGATGCGCCACTGCCGGGAGGTATCACGCAGCAGGGCAGCCAGGTCAAAATCATCCTGCTGAGTCTGGTGCCGCCCCTCATCCAGGCGGGCAAGTGTCAGCAGATTGCTGACCAGATTTGCCATGTGCTCGACTTCCTGCCCCACTTCGCGCAGGTAGGTTTGCCGCTCATCGGGAGGCAGTGTGTCGTCTAACAGAGCTTCCGCCCGCAGTTTGAGCGTCATCAGCGGGGTGCGCAGTTCGTGCGCCGCGTTGCTCACAAAATTTCGCTGGGCGGTCAGCAGCAGGTGGAGCTTTTCTGACATAAAATTGAAAGCCTGCCCCAGTTCCCCAATCTCATCATTTGTTTTGACCGTCACATGTTCGTTGAGATTGCCCTCAGCAATGCGCAGTACCGAGGCATGAAGCTGTTGGATCGGGCGAGATAGCACCTGCCCCAGCCACCAACTGGCAACAATTGACAGAAGCAAAATGGGCAGGGTCGCCGCCGCCAGTTCGAACCACGCCCGGCGCACATTATCGTAGGCGGGAGCCATCGGAGCAGAGAGCACTAAAACGCCCCGCACCTCTCCTTCATATTCAATCGGAGTGGCGATAAAGGCGCTGCCGCCTTCGATGCGGTGCTCCGTCCGTCCACGCAGTGCGGCCCGAATTTCGGATGAGCCAGTAGGAGGGGTGATCGTGGTTGTGCTGGCTAAAACACGTCCACTGGCGTCCAGAACCGTGTACTGCTTGTCGGTATCCGTCTGAGAGCGTTGGAGCAGCAGTTGCAATGAACTCCCTCCGCCCCCCTCATCCCCCGACTCACCTAACGCTTCGGCCAAGCCGCTGGTCAGGGTCACGGCCTCGGTCTCAAGATCGTGCTGGTAAAATTCAAGCGTCGCGCGGGAAAGCTGTCTGCCTGCCAGCCAAAAGAGAGCCAGCCCACCAACCAGGATCACCAGGGTAAAGGTCATGAGTAGACGGCGGCGAATGGTCAGCTTGAACATCTTCTACCCCTTTTCGACCGGCGCAGCGAAACGGTAGCCAACGCCGCGCACCGTCTGCAAATAGGCCGGATGAGCCCGGGTCATCTTCCAGCTTGGCGCGCAGCCAGCTCATGTGAACGTCGAGGGTTCGCGTATCGCCCAGCCAATCCGTGCCCCACACGCGGTCAAACAGTTCTTCCCGCGTGACTACGCGCTCCGGGTTGGAAATAAGCAGCACCAGAATGTCGTACTCTTTCTGGCGCAGCGGGATTTCGCGCCCCTGGCGGCTGACCGTGTACGTTTCCAGGTTTACCTCCAGCGTCCCGGCCCGCAGAATTTTGGAGCGCTCACCGCCTGCGTCCAGGTTCACCCGGCGCAGCATCGCCCTGACATGGGCATCCAACTCACGGAAGCCGAAGGGCTTCACGAGATAATCATCCGCGCCCAAGTTCCAGGCCGCGAATGCGATCCATGCTGTCATCGAGAGCAGTCAGCATTATGATTGGCACGGCGCTGCGGGCACGAATCGATTGGCAGACCTGCCAGCCGTCCAGCCCTGGCATCATGACATCAAGTACAACCACATCGGGCTGTTCGACCAGGGCCTTACTTAACCCCGTGTGACCATCCCCCGCCACCGAAACCCGATAACCTGCCCGCTCAAAGGAACTCATAAGAGGGCCTGTGATCATCGGATCGTCATCAACAAGCAAAATGTGAGCCATTGTTCCCCCTACTGCGCCGTGTAACCCCCATCAACTAACAGTTCCGCCCCGGTGACGAACTTCGCCTCGTCGGACGCCAGATAGAGCACGGCGTAGGCCACGTCTACCGGTTCGCCGGGGTGTCCGATGGGATGGATGGCGCAGCGGCCTTCCATATATTTCTCGTAGCCTTCCGGTGCATTACGGGCCATCTCTTCTACCAGCGCAGTCATAATCGTGCCGGGGTGCACTGAGTTCACACGGATATGATCTTTCGCATAAAAAATGGCGTCCGTCTTGGTCATCAAGCGCACCGCGCCTTTGGCAGCATGGTAAGGGGGAACATCAGCCGATCCAATCATGCCGTAGATCGATGATAGGTTGACGATGCTGCCGCCGCCCGCTGCTTTCATGTATGGAACAGCATGTTTGGTGCAAAAGAATACGCCTTTGACATCAACAGCAAAAACGGCATCCCACTCCGCCTCGGTAATCTCGTGAGTTGGCTTGTCTGCGCCCGACACACCTGCGTTATTGATCAGAATATCGATGCGCCCATACTCCGACCAGATGGCGGTTAGCGTCTCGCGCACGCTGGTTTCTTTGGATACATCCATATGCCAGAACTTCGCCTTGCCACCCTGCTGGCGGATCGACTCCGCGACTGCTTCGCCCTGATCGTCCAAAACATCCGTCACTGCCACCACCGCACCTTCAGCGGCAAAAAGCTCGGCAATCGCTTGCCCGATTCCCAGGGCAGCCCCGGTCACAACCGTTACCTTGTCCAGCACTCGATTCAAGGGAAATCTCCTGTAAAAATTGAATAGATAATCTCAACGCATTGAGCGCGGAGAGTGCAATGGGAAAAGCTTGCCTGAAGACAATTATAGCTCTATTGATTTAGACCAATGCGGGCGAAAGACTTCTGTGACAAAATCAGCGAAGTGAATCTGTTTGAACCCATAAAGGAGTCACCATGCAACGGACTATCCCGCTGATTCTGTTGGGATTGGGCAATGTAGGCGGCACACTGCTCCGCCAGATATTGGATACGCGTGAAGTGGTTGCTCAGCGCACCGGGCTGCGCCTGAATCCGGTAGCGCTGGTGGATATCAGCGGGCTTCTGTTCGATCCGGCAGGGCTTCCCGAAGAAACGCTGCACTCTGCATTGGCGGCTGCGGAGCAGAAGCGGCTGCTCAACACCCTGCCCGATGTCCGCCCGCTTCAGGACGTGGAAAGCATGCTCCAACAGGATGTGCTGCTGGTCGATGTGACCGCCTCAACAAGCAGCCTGCCGCTGATGAAAGCGGCGCTGGAAGTGGGCGGCGGGGTGGTGATGGCAAATAAAAATCCTCTGACCGGACCGTGGGACACCACTCGCCTGCTGTTCGAGAGTCCGGCAGTGCGGTACGAATGCACGGTAGGGGCAGGACTGCCCGTGATCCGCAGCCTGCGCGATCTGCTTGATACAGGCGACCACGCATTGCGGATCGAAGGCTGCATGAGCGGAACACTGGGTTATCTCTGCGCGCAGCTTGAAAGCGGCATCCCCTATTCGCAGGTAATCAGTGAGGCGCGCTCCCTGGGATATACGGAGCCGGATCCGCGTGACGATCTGAGCGGCCACGACGTCGCCCGCAAAGCGCTTATCCTGGCCCGCACAGCAGGATGGCCGCTGGAAATGTCCGATCTAACCGTCGAGCGGCTCTATCCTGATTCACTGGCGAAATTGACGGTAGACGAATTTATGGTGGCAGCGCCCAGCCTGAACGCGGATTATGCGGGACGGTTCCAACAGGCCCAGGCAAGGGGTAACACGCTCCGTTACGTGGCCCAAGTCGGACCCAACGGCGGAACAGTTGGATTGCAGGAAGTTGCCGCTGACAGCCCGCTGGGAACGCTGCGCGGCCCAGCCAACTATATTGCCCTGTTTACCGAGCGCTACAACGATCTGGCAATGGTCATTTCCGGGCCGGGGGCAGGACCAGTCGTTACGGCGGCGGGTGTCCTGAGCGATATTTTGCAACTTGGTATGGCAATATAATACAAATTATATTGACACTTATCATAGAATTGCATACAATCCCATCATCGAATAATGAGTGATGGTCGATAACAATGATGAGCCAAATGTGCTCTTGTATGTGTCTGAAGCGGGGGCAGTAGCCACAGACTTCAGACCAGCATAAGTGACCTTCAAGGCTAACGGCTGAACAGCGTGGTAACGTCCCCAAGGATGCTTCCGCGCTTTTATTTTGCCCGTTAGCCTTTTTCGTTTTAAGAGTCAAGGAGGAACGATGTCATCCACAGAACGCCGCGTTGATCACAACGCGATACGCACCAACCAAGTATTCACGATTGCGCTGTTAGCGTTGGCCTTTGTGCTGGATTGGCCTGTGCTGGCGGGATTGGTCGCGACCATCATGTTTATCTCGGCTGTCAAACCGCCGTTGGGACTGTTCACGCGGATTTACCGCCACATTCTGCGCCCAGCGGGACTGGTCAAGCCGGATGTGCAACTCGATAACCCGGAGCCGCACCGCTTCGCCCAGCTTCTCGGCTCAATCGTAGTCGCTCTGGGAGTCGCCGCCCTGTTGGCCGGATCCCAACTCGGCTGGGTGTCTGCCGGAATCGTGATTATCCTGGCAAGCCTCAACCTGTTCGCCGGAATCTGCGTGGGCTGCCTGATCTACTACTGGCTGAACCGGCTGGGCGTCCCCGGGTTTAAATACACTCGAATTGAGGCAGCACGATGACAGATCGACTGTTCATTCTGATTGGCCTTGTCAGCACAGCGATCATGGCCTACCAGATCATTCGCCGCTGGCAGGTGCAGCGAATCGCCCGGCTGGCTTCCAGCGATCCACTGCTGGGCAAGGTGCGCCCCGGTATTCCGGCGATTGTCTATTTCACGTCGCCATTTTGTGCGCCATGCAAAACCCAGCAGCGTCCGGCGATTCAGCAAGTAATAGCGGAGATGGGCGATACAGTGCAGGTGATCGAAGTGGACGCGCTCGAACAGCCCGATATCGCGGATCGCTGGGGGGTGCTCAGCGTCCCGACCACATTCATCCTGGACAGACGGGGTAGGGCGCAGACGATCAATAATGGCGTAGCGAGGGCTGACAAGCTCAGACAGCAGTTGCAAGGTCTCTAAAAAAGACCCCGTGCGCTATTCTTGCCGCACGGGGTCTTTTTTATACGCTGCCTTTGTAACTTTCCATGATCTCACGATGAACAGCGACATTTTCCACGAACCTATCGCTGCCTGCCATCTCTATTTGCTCACTGAGCAGCCGGTAGGCAGTTTCGAGAACCGACTGAGCACGCGGATCGCCACTGGAATTCAAAACGGTATAACAGGTCAGGTAGACGTGCAGCGGCTCCTCGGCCCCGTCGAGCGACCCCTGATCCAGATAGGACAGGATTTCTTCGACGTGCGCCTGGGCATGGGCAATATCATTTTGGGCCAGAACTACACGAGCTAACCCTGCCAAGGACTCCATAACCAAGGGCTGTTCGCCTAAATCTCGCCGCAGCGTTAGCGCCCGCTCATATGAACTGGCGGCCTCATCCAATTGGCTCAATCCCGCCAGCGCGTGTCCACGATAGGTCAGGGTTTCGCCCTGCAAATGCGTATCGTTAAGGCTTTCCGCGATCTCCAGCGCCTGCTGACTGTAGGTGAGGGCCGCTGGTTGATCACCTACGTGATGCGAAAACAGGCTTAAATTGGAGAGCACCATCGCTTCGTTATGGCGATCCCCAATTGCCTGGTAGATAGCCAGTGCCTGCCTGAAATACGGCTCTGCGCCGCTGTAATCGCCCTGCCGATCCGATATCACGCCCAGGTTGCCGAGCGAACTCGCCTCGACCTGCCGATCCCCAATCTCCCGGCTAATGGTCACGACCTGTTCAAAATAACGCTTCGCCTGCGGATAATCGAGCAGCATCGCCGCGATATTGCCCAGGTTGGTTGAAGCCATTGCCTCGCTGCGGCGACCGCCCATCTCCTGACTGATGCGCAAACACTGCCCAAAATAGGAGGTCGCAGCGGCCAAATCCCCGGTAATGGCGGAGATAATGCCCAGGTTGTTATAGGCCATAGCTTCGCCGCCCCGGCTGCCGATCTCGTGAAAAATCGTCAAGGCCTGCTCAAAAACGCGCGTGGCTCCTTCAAAATCGCTCTGATGCCAGGCAACCAGACCAAGTGCAAGCAAACTATCCGCTTCAACATCACGAACATTCGCCGCCTGTGCGAGTTCGATGGCCCGGTTCAATTGGGTACGAGCCTGATCGTATTGGCCCTGGTGCCACAGCGCGCGTCCCCAAAAGAACGTTCCAGACGCTTCGGCATCCAGCGCTCGACAACTTTGCGCCAGCCCGATTGCCTGCTGGGCATAGATAATTGTCAGTGGGTAGTCGCCAATGGCAATCGCATAGCGGGCAAACCGCCCGGCGATCCGAGACTGGCGAGCTTCGTCATGCAATTGTTTCGCCAGAACTTGCAGCGCTTCCAGGTCCTGGCGCTGCATTTCGCGCTGACCCTGCAAGTCGTACACCTTTTCGCGGTTGAGCAGAATCTCGTACCGTTCAGCCACATCAAACTCAGGCGTCAATTCCAGGGTGCGGCTCAGATAGCGCACAGCTTCCGCATTCGCGAACTGGGCAGCGGCCTGTTCCCCGGCAAGGCGAGCATAGCGGCGTTCCCGTTCCACATCTTCAGCCTGATGGTAGTGGTGAGCAAGCAAGGGATAATAAGGCGCAAGCGTATCCGCACCAAAGCGCGTCTCATACCAGCGGGCCGCAACACGGTGAAGCTGGCGACGCTGAGAAAATAGCAGCGTCTGATAAGCCGTTTCCTGGGTGATCACATGCTTAAAGATGTAACTGAGATCCGGCTCACGCGATTGAAGGGCTGTAAAGTCACGCTCAATGAGCGTGCTCAACTGCTCCTGCAAGGACTGTTCCACGATGGTGGCATAAGAATTGAGAATATATTGCAGCGGCGGATAGGCAAAAGTCCGGCCAATCACCGCAGCAACCTTCAGAGTCAGCTTGTGATCGGCGGGCAAATGGTCAATGCGCGCCAGCAGTAACCCGTGGAGGGTATCCGGTAGAGTCTGGCTTGCCCTCGTGAAATTCCCTTGCACGATGCAGCGGTTATAGGGGGTTCCCGGCTCAATACCTAACAAATCCTGCTCGCGCAGGGCAAAAAGCAGTTCTTCGGCAAAGAAGGGATTGCCCCCGCAACGCTGGTTCACAAAGTCACCTACTTCGCGGGGGAGTCCATCAGGGGCCAGGCCCAGACGGGCGGACAGCAGGGACAGAATATCATCGGGATTCATGCTATCCAGGGAAATGGTCTCACTCGCTTCCAGTGTTCTGAGCGCGGCAAGCTGCTGCGCCCCAACCGTAAATGCCTCAAGCTCACGCGTGACCACAACAAGAATAAACGGCTCTCCGGTAGCAACCAGTGCGCGAGCTACCTGCGTGGTCAGTTCCCAGGAAAGGCTGTCTAACCACTGAGCATCCTCCAGGATGAGCAGGAGGGGGCGTTCCGCCGTCCAGGTTCTCAACAGATGAACCAGCAAAATGACGAGGCTCTGCTGGCGCTGAGCGGGATCGAGCGTGGCAGTCAGCTCCGTATCCGGCAAGCCCACCGCGAGAATGTCGTTGAGCAGAGGCAACCGGGGCAGTTCATCAGGGGCAACATCGCTCACTAGATTGGTGATGCGCGCCTTCCGCTCCTCCTGATCGACAATCTTGCCCAACCCAAAGTAAGCTGTGACCAGGTCGCGCCAGGCACGGTATGGCGTTTGCTGTTCGATGCTCTGGCCCGCGCCGACCAGCCCTGATATACCATGCTCACGAGCCAAGCGAAGCAGTTCGGCAACCAGGCGCGTTTTGCCAATACCAGCCTCACCTTCCAGAAGTACAATCCGGCACAGGCCCTTTTCCACGGCCACCAAATCGGCTTCCAAGCGGCTCAGTTCGGCCCGGCGGCCAATGAGTGTTAGCTGGCTGCCTTCCCAGTCCTGAGCAACCTCTCCCGCTGGCTCATACACGCGGACCAGCCCTGCTTTTCCCTTGACTCGGACCGAGGACAGCGTTTCAAAGGACCAACGCGAGCGGGCTGTGTTGTAGACTTCATAATCGCAGCGAATTTGCCCCGGCTGCAGCGACTCCCATCAATCGCGCTGCCAGGTTCGTCTTGTCACCGATCACGCCATAAGTCCGGCGGCTCTCGCTGCCGTAAGCTCCAGCGAACATCCGTCCCCGTGCTACGCCGATCTGAATCCCCTGGATATAGTCCAGATGGCTCGGAGGGTGGCGCAATACCCAGGCCGCTCCTACCGCGCGCACGGAATCATCGGCATGAGCAACAGGCGCGCCAAAAGCAGCGTAGAGATAGTTGCCTTTATCGCCAATGGTGAGCTGGATGATGGAGCCTTCGTAGTGGGCGAGAACGCTTTGCGCCCAGCAGATAAACGCATCCAGCTTTTCCCCAGCGGCGGGATCGTCATCGTAATCAATGCCGGTAAACTTGAGAAAGAGAGATACAGCGGGGCGCAATTCCGCCAAAAACTCACTCTGTCCCCGGCTTAGCCATTCATAAACAGGGGGCAGCAGCCAGGAGCGCACCTCGGCATCTGATAATGAGTCGATGTGAAAATCGGGCCAGGGATCATCGACAACCGGCACAAGCAAGCCAGTGAGCACAGCATAACGTTCGCCGTCCTCTTCTCGCCAATCGGCGATCACTACCTGTCCATCCAGCGCCTGGGCAACCGCTTCGGTAACAACGATTTCACCCTTCTGCGCCTGATGCTCCGCAGCGGCCATTTTCTCTAGTGTGCGACCCGCCAACACATCCTGAATCTGAACCTGAGGGTTGCCGGGCAGCAAACGGCGGATCGGGCCGCTGGCAATTGCCACCTTGATCGACAGCGATATCACGCTTCCGCCAGGGGTGGTAATAGTGCCACTCTGGCGCATTTTTTCCTGCATAGCCAATGCCGAAGCCGCCGCCCGCAACCCGTTATCGCCATCCAGCCAGCAGGTGATCGCATCTCCGCTGAATCCGATCACGCTGCCACGGAAGCGCTGTATTTCTCCGATCAGCGCCCCATAAATATTGTTCAACTGGAGAACGAGTTCTTCTGCTCCACGCTGCGGACCTAATTCTTCGGCCAGCGATTTAGCCAGGGGCGTAAAACCGGATATATCGGCAAACAATGCTGCTCCGGTAGAACGTTCAGGCAGCGGGATTCCCATACTGAGCGCATAACGACGATCTTCAGGTATATAGGCGGTAAGTCCCACGTTGATGCTGCGATTCTTAAGCATGCCTGTTCCTCAAAATATCTGAATCGTTGTTAGCCTAGGCAGGAGCGCACAGGTGTCGCAGATAATCCATATTGCGCCGCTTGCCTTCCTGACGCAGGGCCCTAGCCACGTCGGTGTAGTAGGTGTGCCATTCTAAAAACTGAAGCTGCCTGGCATACCACTCCTGCTCCGTAATTGGTGCTGCATAGATCTTTGTTTCGGCCAGCAAATCCAGGCTTCGCACCATGAAGTCATCCCGGCCCAAAACATCGAGGTCTGCGTCACGGATAAGCTGTTCAAGTAGATTAGTCGGTGTTTCCGACAATTTAGTGACGGAAATAATTTTTATGATACTTTGTATCTGTGCCGGACTGTAACCATAGTGAGGCAGTTGTTCGGCAGCGATACCAGCACTTGCCGCTTCGTGATCAACATACTTTTCAATGAAACCTATATCGTGGAACAGAGCCGCCGTTTGCAGCAGCAAAAGATCATCCGCAGAGAGACCGGCCTTCGTTCCAAATCGAGTTGCCGCAGGGAGTACATCGTCCCGTGTATGCGCGAAATTATGGTAGAACAGCGTTGCCGCCAGTTCATTTTGCAAGCGGGCATAAACGTACTCGGATGCGCGATCAAAATCTGGCGATGACATGATACCCCCTGAACTTCCCAGCGAAATAGAAGCGGCTGGATATGGTTGCTCCAGCCGCTTAGATCATAAACCTGCTTGCTCAATTTAGGAAGAATGAGGGGTGCACGTAACCTGATGGAATGCTTCGTTCACGTTGCAGTCATAAATCAGGGTGTCTGTCACGCCTGTTGCGCTATCGGTTGCCGTGAGCGTCACCTGCAAATA
Source organism: uncultured Chloroflexia bacterium (assembly GCA_963753545.1). Taxonomy (GTDB): domain Bacteria; phylum Chloroflexota; class Anaerolineae; order Aggregatilineales; family Aggregatilineaceae; genus CAVWCQ01. The sequence continues at coordinate 123,342 of CAVWCQ010000001.1, read as the reverse complement.
ACCAAGCAGATCAACAACTGACCAGTTGCGATTTGGGCAGCCTGCTTCTATGGAAGTGGGTAGGAGGTTCACATGGAAGGAGGCGTCGGCACTGCCATTCGAGTCGGGGCTGACGGTCTGCGAGGTATTGACGTTGACATTGACTGGATTCTGACCGGGAGCAATGTTGCCGCCTTTGTTCTGGCATAGGGCAGTCAAATTGGTTCCATAGACACTCAACGTTACGGTAGCGGTGTCTGTGTTATTTCCAAAACCAGAGATCTGGGCATCGGCAACCAATGAGCCAGAACCAATACTTGCACCACCTACAAAATGTAGACCGGCGTAGGCAGTTGTCGCGAACAAAACCAGGACAAGCAGAATAACAGGAACAAACGTGCGTTTACGAAGCATAGATACCTCTTTCGTAGATCAGACACAAGCTTCCGTCAGAAATCCTATCCTATTATATGGATAAATTTCAGATTATTCTTACTTATTAAAGTTTTTTTATTTTTTCTCTTAGAAAAGACAAAGAAACAGGTTGATGTGAAGAAGCCGAATGTTATTAATTGGCGCGATTATTTTTAGTCTTATATTCTTTTCTGGTGAGCACAAAAGCTGTTTCGCCTACTCCCGTCCTCTTGTTCTATAACCTTTACAAAACCTTCCCTTCGCACTATTAACTCCCTGGCGGAGGTCCCATGAATTGACTGAGCACGATCTTTAATGTTCGGCCCAATGAAAGAGGGCTTGTTGCCCTCTTTGTGCAATATTACTTTCTGCTAGCCGTCGGTTTCGCATTCATCCAAGTTGTCGCTTTTGCTCTGTTCGTTGCCACCTATGGCCCACAGAAACTACCTTTCGCGTATATGAGCGTGGCTGTCATGGGATCGATTGTCATGCTCAGCTATTTGTGGCTGTCGCAGCGGATTTCCTTTGCGCGCCTGCTGGTGCTCAATCTGACATTTTTAGCCGTCGCCAACCTGCTGTTCTGGATTGCACTCAGTATGCCGAAAAATGGCGCGGCAGTTTTTCTGCTCCCGGCATGGTTCCAATCGAGCGTTTCACTGGGAAACCTTGCCTTTTGGGGATTGGCGGGCCGCGTCTTTGATGTACGGCAGGGAAAGCGCCTGTTTGGGTTGATCGGCGCGGGGAACTGGATAGCTGTCGTTGCCGGCGGGTTCCTCGTCACGCCGCTCATCAGGCTGCTCGGTACATACCAACTGCTTCTGCTAGCCTCATTCAGCATTGGCGCGGCAATAATCGTCCAGTTCAAAATTGTGCGCCGCTACTTTAAACCCACACCGCCGCCTGCGTCTTCCCGGGCTTCCAATAAACCGTCAAGCCTGCTTAAAAGCCGCTATATCATGTTCATGTTTGGACTGGTGATCATCTGGTGGTTGGGCTTCTACTTTGTGGACAACATCTTTTATGACCGGGCAGCGGCGCAGTATCCTGACGCGGAAAAGCTGGCGAATGTCATCGGCAAGATGGTTGCGGCGCAGGGAATCCTGGCGCTGGTTGTCAGCTTCTTCCTCACCAGTTGGATCATTGGACGATTCGGGCTACGGGGTGGGCTGCTTGTCCTGCCTGCCTCTCTCCTGGCTGCAATCGCGGGTCTGAGCCTGATTGGCACCATCGATGCCACTGTCGCTGCCGTCTTCTGGCTGGCGGCGCTGGCAAAATTAGTCAGTGTGGCGTTCGGCTTCTCGCTGGACCTATCGGCACGCGCCATTCTCTACCAACCCCTGCCGGAAAACCAGCGTATCTCAGCCCAGACACTCGCTGATGGGATTGTGCTGTCGTTAGCGATTGGACTGGCAGGCGTTTTTCTACTGGTCTTTAACACAATCCTGAAGTTTAGTGCCGTCGAACTGTCCTATCTGTTCCTGATCATCGGGGCGGCATGGATTGGGATTGTGGTGATGCTGGCTCGCGAATATCGCTTGAGCCTCGTCAAGGCGCTCAAAAACCGCTATCTGGGCGGTGAAACGGCGGGCAACCTGGCTGACCGCGCCTGTGTAGATTTGTTCCGGGAACAGTTGCAGAGTCCTTATCCCGAAGCAGCCCTTTACGCCATCAACTCACTTGAGGAGATGGCCCCCGAAGCACTATCGGCTGAACTGCCAACGTCTGCTGACGCACTCCTCCGCTGATATTCGGCGCGAGGCGCTCAGGCGCATGGAACAGACGGGTCGCAGCGATCTTATCCCGGAAATCCGGCGCTCCCTGGAATCCGATCCCGCGGTCGCGGTGCGCGAAGCTGCGCTGCGCACACTGGCTGCGGTGGGAGGGACGGCTGGCGTGGAAACAGTGATGAGTTACCTGGACGATATCCAACTTCCTATCCGGCGCGGCGCGCTGATTGGACTGTTCAGCAGCGGTGGATTAGAAGGGATTATGATCGCCGGGCAGCACCTGACGACCTTAAGCAGCTCAGCGAACCCTCAGGATCGCATGCTGGCAGCGCAGATCTTAGGCGAAATAGGCATGCGCAATTTCTACCAACCCCTGGTCCCGCTGCTCAGCGATTCGAACCCAGCGGTGCGGAGAGAAGCGCTGATCGCCGCAGGTAAACTAAATCACCGACAGTTGTGGCCCACCATTATCACCGCGTTAGAGGACAATGAGGTTCATCGCGCCGCGCTCGTGGCCTTGATTATGGGAGGAAAGGGAAGTGTTCCCGCCATCCAATCCACCTTTAGCAACGCTGATACATCGCCACGCGCGATGATTGCCCTGGCACGGGCATGCGCCGCTATTCGAGGGGATGACGTGATCAAGCTCCTGCAAGCGCGGATGGATTTCGCCAATACATCCGTGCGCACACAAATTCTGAGGGCACTCAGCGCATGCGGCTACCGGGCGGATGATCCGGCTGATGTTCACAGCCAGCTCTCGCATGAAGCGGAATGGGCTGGATGGCTGCGGGAGGCGCGCTACGCTGTTGGGGCTGATCCGGAAGTCGCTCTGCTGTCGAACAGCCTGGATTACGAGTTCAGGCAGACGCAAGAACGCCTCTTCTACCTGCTGTCCTTCATCTATGATCCTCAGACGGTTTTGCAGGTGCGCTACGCCCTGGCCCATGGATCCGCTACTAACAGCGCCTATGCCCTGGAAGTCCTTGATATGCTGCTGGAGTTCTGATCTCAAAGGGCTGCTTTTCCCCCTACTGGACCCATCGCGCCAGGAACAGCCAAACACTGCTCAAGTGGAAATGAGCCGCCTGAGCGCGATGCTCCAGGAGCCGCAGTTAGTACAGAACACCTGGGTTCACACATGCATCCTCTATGCCTTGGGACAACTGAGAGCAGCCGAATGCAGCGAAACGATCACTGCCGCCCTACAAGATCGCTCTCCCCTTGTCCGGGAAACCGCTCAATGGGCACTCAGCCGTCTCGATCCGTCTGCTCTGCCAGTGAAAGGAAATGGAACCATGTTATCGACCATCGAAACGGTGCTTATTCTAAAAACGGTCGGCATCTTTGCCAGCATTCCTGATAATGTCCTTGCTGAGATCGCGGGAATTGTCGAGGAACAAGAGGTCAAGGCTGGCGAAAACATTTTTAAGCAGGGTGACCTGGGCGACAGCATGTATATCATCATCAGCGGCAAAGTTCGCGTTCACCAGGATGAAGATTTGCTTAATTACCTGGGAGAGCGGGATGTCTTTGGCGAGATGGCTCTGCTGGACCCTGAACCCCGCGTTGCCTCAGTCACGGCAGTCGAAGATACCAGGCTGTTCCGGCTGGGCCAGGAACCGTTCTACCAGCTTCTTGATAACTACAGCGAGGTTGCACGGGGCATCATTCGCGTGCTCACCCGTTATCTGCGGGCGCGGGTACGTGATGTGTCCGAGTTACGTGATCGTATCGAACAGTTGGAACCGAGCGCACAGCCCGAAAGGTGAACGGTATGCACGGCACAGCCATGTTTAACGGCTATTTGCCCGATGTGATCAAGACGTATATCGAAGAAAATTTCTATGCTCGGGTCAACCGACAGGCGACACTCGATCAACTCATTCAGAACCTGGAGTTCGTGCGGAATCCGTTGGAACATACCGGACTCTTCTCGGATCATGGGGTTGTCCATGTGCGGGATGTGACGGTACAGGTATTCCAGGTGCTCGACACGATCAATGGGGTCTTGATCCCCAAACGTTCCCGCTCCCGGCTAGACCTGTTTATGAAGGGTTACGGCGAGATTGTGGCCTATCTGCACGATATTGGCATGGCCGATTTTTCGCCCTTCAGCCGGAGCATGCACCCGGAATTTGCGGCGCAATGGGTCTTCTCGCACGAGTTTGATCCCCTAATGGAGATTTTGTGGAGGAAAACACCGGAAATATCGCGTGGCGGCTCCTCAATCTGGCCCATCGAGGCGTCCTCAAGCAGGACCCGCAAACCACGCTGCGCGAAATGCTGGCAATGTCCACCTGCCACAGCAAAAGCAAAGTTCCGGTTGATGTGCTCAACGATCCTGCCCGACTCCGCAGCCTGATGCAGGAAGCCGTATCGACCGATCTGTCGATGCTCTACTGGCAGCAGGAAGTTCAGCGAGCAGAAGCCGCACTGGAAGCAGCTCAACAGGCACAGGATCCTGATACCACGCTGCAAGCCCTTCAAGGCTGTGTGGAAGAAGCAAAACGCGCCCGAAAAATCTATAAAGAACACTACTCAGGCAGTACGGTCCTAAGCACGCTGGAACGGTTCTATCATGATTTCCCGAAGGAATCCTTCACATGGCTTACCGATGAGCACCCGGAACTGTGCTTGCTGGCCGATGATGTGATTGATACCCTGCGGGCTTTACGCTGTGCCGACGCGTTACGCCAGCGGGGAACCAATCTTAAAACATCGGGCAGCTACGAGATCTTTGTCGATCAGGAAAGCGGGGATGCTATCATCGCGCTGCGCCAGGGGCAGGAACAGCTTTTTTTGCTGCGGATTAGAGATGCTCACCGGGCAGGGGAAGCTAACTTAGCCAGCATTGAGCTTCAGCGAGATGGCGATTTGCGCCTATCCTTCCATCGCGGCAGATTTGCAAATCAGCAAATGGTTGAGCGCGCCGCCTATGCAGCCGCCTTCGTGATCAACGATATCCAGAGTGATGTCATCGACAGTTTTCGGCGTCCAGCCGACGATCTCGAACCAGAGTTGAAGTCGTACCAGGATATCCTCTTTTTGATTGAAAGCACCGACGACAACCTGCAATTTGCTCAGATAGTCGCGCAGCAGTTGCAGCAGATCAATCCCGCGCTGGCGAACCAGATTGTCTCTGTACCCTCTATGCAAAACGTTCCACTCGCCGAACAGAAACGCTATCTGGGCGCGGGCGAACTTGATTGGGATTTGTCCACCAAACAGGAATTTCTATGCAAACTTGAGCAGACGGGCCACAAGACGGAGGGCATTGATCTGAACGCCGGGTTTGAGCACGTCCGGCAAATCACGTTACAGGTGGGTGAAACGCTGATCGACGCGGGTTCAGTGGCTCATTTCGTTTATATTCCACTCGAAGAAGGGCTGCGCGTTGTACCATTGGGCGGGTATGCGTCCTTCTCGGTCAACGCCTGGATGCCGCTGGGCGTAACAGGCGTCGTACGGGGGGCCATTCGTAACGCGACGGTCAGCGCGGATCGGGATGTGAAACTGATTGCGATCCCCAAAGAAGTTTATCTTCGCTACTGGCACCATCCCTACAGCATCGAAGAACTATTCCAGAAGCTCAACGTCGAGCTTCCTGCGCCGGAATGAGGCGGAATGGAACGATTGACTCCTGGCCGGTGTATTTATGGCAGACGTTCAAAAAACAAGGAGAAAAACCATGCACCGGCGTCTCGTTCTTGTCTTATTGGTGGCGATTGTATTGAGCATGAGCAGTTATGCGGTTCTGGCGGCTCCTGATGGCAAACCACATGCCAAAGAAATTACAACAACTCTCTATGATGTCGATGGGAACAACGTAGGAGAAATCCTGTTTGTTCACACCGAAAGCGGAAATCTGGAGGTGACCGTAACCGTCACCGATCTGCCTCGCGGCTACTATACCCTGGCTATCTTTGACAGCGACCGCTGCGACAGTTCGGACAGCCAACCCTTCGCCTCGTTAGGGGATCCGCTGCCTGTCGTCGACGCCTCCATCAGCGATCCTTTTGGCGGGCTGCTGCCTTTCTATGTCATGTTGAGCGGGCAGGGCAATATCACGTATACGACGGATCGCGTTAGCTTAGGGATGATGCTAGGCAATCACGGGGATGGCAGTGCTGTTGTTGTGCAAGCGATGCCAGCGGCCTCCGATGCGCCAGCAACTACATCGGCCCAGCAAACTGCACTGACTTCGGCTACAGCACCACAAGGAGCACGAGTTGCCTGCGGCGTGGTTGGCGCCGACTAACCTTAACAATCACCCTGCCGCCCTGTGTCATGACACAGGGCGGCTCTCGTTCTACCGGGTCAGGAGAATCCCACCCGTATGGATGCCGATTTAGTCCGCCGCGCCCGCGAAGGGGATCACACCGCGTGGAGCGCGCTCATCCAACAGCATCAAGAGGCACTCTTTCGCCTGGCTTATCTGCTGCTCGGTGACGCGGATGAAGCTGAAGATGTGACGCAGGAGACATTCATCCGCGCCTTTCGCATGCTGCATCGTTTTGACACAAACCGCCCGCTGCGCCCCTGGCTGCTGCGGATTGCCAGCAACCTGGCGCACAACCAACGCCGGGGGGCAAGCCGTCACCTGGCTGCGCTCAACCGTTTTTACCAGTCAAAGCTGGTGGAGAGCAGCGGCCCTGAATACGAGCAAGAAGTGGAGGCCCGCGCATTATGGCAGGCCGTCAGACGATTGGATACAAAGGATCAGCACGTGATCTATCTGCGCTACTTCCTGGATTTGCCAGTTCCCGAAGTAGCGGAAACGCTGGATATTCCCCCTGGCACAGTGAAATCACGCTTGAATTGCGCATTGGAACGCTTGCGAAAGGTTATCGAGCGGGACTTCCCTCTCTTGTGGGAGGAGCGCGTGCCATGAGCCATAAACCGGAATCGGATATGGGCCAGGACTGGGAAACCCGCGTGCAAAAGACAGCGCAGGAGTTTGTCTACCCGCCGACGCCTGATGTCAGCGGGCGGGTGATGGAAGCGCTGGCGAATGACAATGCCCGAACCCATACCATTCGCACACGGCGGCTGGCGTGGACTGTGCTGATCCTGATCGTCGCTCTGACCGCACTCATGCTTGTTGTTCCTGATGTGCGCGCCAACGTTCTGAAATTTCTGCGCATTGGCCGCGTTCAGATCAGCCTGGACGGGTCACAACCGCAACCTGCTGCTACCTTGCCGCCGCTTGTCTTGCCGGACAAGCCGGGCCAGGAACTGGCTGGTGAAACGACGCTGGAAGCAGCGCGCGCTGAAGTCGATTTTCCGATCCGGTATCCGCCGAGCCTGGGCGAACCCGATCATGTGTATGTGCAGCACATGCCTGGGACACTGGTTATCCTGGTCTGGGTGGACCCCGACGATCCAAGCCGGGCGCAATTCAGCCTGCATCTGTTGGGTAGAGGAGTAGAAGCCTTTAAAGTAACCCCTGAAGACGTTCAAGAGACCGCTGTCAACGGCGAACGCGCCATCTGGACCACTGGACCCTATATGCTGATTTATGCGCCTCACAGGGGCGATATAGGTCATCTTGTGGAGGGCATGTTCTGGTGTGGGAGGCGGACGGATTAACGTACCGGCTCGAAACCGATTTGTCGATGGAAGAGGCGGTTCAACTCGCGGAGTTGATGGGAGAGTGAGCAGGGGCGACTCAGGGGGTGAATTGACAGAGGGCGTGTGCAACCTGCGGTTGCCTTGCCATACGCCCCTACCCGTTGGTATGTATGGGCGGCGATCAAGTTAGATTGGTATTAACAAACATTTCAAAAAAATTAGTTGATCACAACTCCGCGTGGCGATCCTGCTAACCCTATTTTTTCGGTACCTCGACAAACTGTTTTCTAACCCCGCATCTACCTTCAAAATTGGCCCTTTTTTGGAGAGGGCTATTACAAATCGGGCGCAACAACGCGCATAACTATTCGTCTCTTCAAAAAATATTTACTCCCGAAATTGATCAAAAAAGCCGGAAAAAGATGTCATTGGGGGCCCTTTTGATGATAATTGCCCCTCTTTCGCGGCCTCTGTCACGGGAAGAAACAACATAAGTTGATCGTTTCTTCGCGTGGCGATCCGCTAGACTATATTTTTTGAGGGGGTCTCCTAACGGTTTTATAACGTGCACCTATTCAGACAAAAACAGTTTGACCGCAAAGAGCGCAACGGGATGAGGTTCAGACCGTATTTGGCGCAGGGCTTGCTCCTCGGCTTAGGGGCTTCGCGGCTTAGCTTCGCACGCTGCATGCTGCACGCAAGCTAGCAGGGCCATAGAAAAGCGTATCGCCGTATTCAGATGTTAAGGTGCGCGATAGCTGCCTTATCAAAACTGGGTATAGCAAGAATAGAGGAGTGTTATTTTCAGTATAGCACGAATGTTCTGTTAAAATACTCCTTTAAAGTTGAACTTTAAGTACTAATTTGAAGATATCGGTGATAAAAAAGCGAACACCTGTTGATTCGACAAGTGGTGTATGCTATAGTCCTTGCTTAATATAAAAATATAGATTTAATTTATCTGGTTTTTACAGGAAGGAATTGTCTTTTGAAATCTATTTTTTCTACAATTAATAAAACAACAGATATCCCACCGTTGGACCTAATCTATCGCTGCCCACATTGTCTCCGGTGCGTCCGCCGCTTCGCCGTATACCGGAAGCAAGAGGGGCTGTCACCATTCAGGAGAGCGTAATATGGCACATGTCGTTGTAGTAGGCGGAGGCCCAGCCGGAGTCACCGCAGCGCTGCGTGCCCGCGAGTTAGGCGCAGCAGTAACCCTTATCGAACGCAACAACATGGGCGGAACGTGTACCAATGATGGATGTGTACCGACACGCGTGCTGGCGAAAGCCGCTCGTCTGCGGCGGGACGCTGAACAGTTCGCTGACTATGGTCTGGTGGGTGAGATACCCGCTGTTGACTTTGAGCGAGTGATGGCACGAGCACAGCAGGTGGTTTACACCGTCCACGAGAAGAAGCAGCTTATCCGCCATCTTGAGGAGTTGGGGGTTACGGTCTACAGCAGGGTTGGGGCCGCGTCGTTTGTTGATCCCCATACTATCGCTCTGCAAAATGGCACACGCCTGGAAGCCGACACGTTTATCCTGTGCGCGGGCGGGCATGCACGACGGCTAGACTTTCCCGGAGCGGAATATGCGCTGACGCACAGCGATATCTGGGGCCTTAAAGCGCTGCCAAAATCGGTGGCAATTGTGGGTGGATCGGCAACGGGCTGCCAGTTGACGGCGATTTTTAATGCCTTTGGGACTGACGTGCACCTGTTCGAATTGGCTCCGCGCATTCTTAATCTCGAAGACGAACTCATCTCACAGACGATGCACCAGGCCTTCGAGCGGCGCGGTGTGCATGTGACACTGGGCATCAGCGGCGTGGACCGGATCGAGAACGGGGGGCGGACCCTGGTCTATCGTGAGCAGGACCAGAGCCGTTCGCTGGATGTCGAAGCGATTGTGCTGGCCGTTGGCTGGCCGGGGAATGCTGAGTCCCTCAACCTGGCTGCTGCCGGAGTGGAAACCTCGCCACGCGGGTACATCCCCGTTGATGATTATTTGCGATCCAACGTGCCGCATATTTTCGCAGCCGGGGATATCACAGGACGGATGATGCTGGTACAAAGCGCCAGTTACGATGCCCGAATCGCTGCCCAAAACGCCGTGCTGGGAATGGGCCTGCCGTACCAGCACAAACTGGTTCCACACGGCGGATTCACGGATCCCGAATATGCAGCGGTGGGTCTGACGGAAGCCCAGGCACGCAAGGATTTTGACTGCGTGGTGTCCGTTGTCCAGTATGGCGAGATGGACCGCGCTGTGATTGATGGGCACACCGAAGGCTTCCTGAAGATGATTGTGGACCGCGAAACGCACCGGGTGTTGGGCGCGCACATTGTCGGAGAGCAGGCCGTCGAGGTGGTGCAGTTTATCGCGGCGGGCATGGTGGCGAATACGTGGGTGGAAGAAATCGCCGAAACCGAGATCGCCTACCCGACCTTTGTCGCGATTGTGGGGCTGGCGGCGCGGCGCATCGTGCGCGATCTGGGGGTGATGCCGCTGACAGCGGAATGGCGCACGCTTGGCGTCCATGCGGCTGAATGGGAGCGCCGAGACACGTCTCTATGAAATTAAAGTGGTTCCAGTCGCCCAAACAACCGGATACCGATGAAACCATCATTCAGCGGCAGATTATCAGCGTTCCAATCAACTTTGATCCGGCTGACGCGCTGATCGCCTACCTGGAAAAAGAGGCGAACGTCGTTGAAGTGGATCATCTGCCGCTGAACACGCCCGCAGTGCGCGATCTGAAGTCGGCAGGGGTAAAGCTGGTCGTACCGCTGATCGTGCAGGGCCAGTTGATCGGCGTCCTGAACCTGGGCGAGCGGCAGAGCGGGGTGGAGTATTCGACGGATGACCGCCGCCTGTTGGGCAGCCTGTCCACCGACGCGGCCTCGGCTTTGCGCGTAGCCCAACTGGTGCGCCAGCAGGAAATCCAGGCGCAGGAACGGCAGCGCATTGACCAGGAACTCCGCATCGCCCGGCTGATCCAACAGACGCTGCTGCCCAAAGAACTCCCCTCGCTGGAAGGCTGGCGCATGTCGGCCTATTACCAGCCCGCGCGCGAGGTGGGCGGCGATTTTTATGACCTGATCACCCTGCCCGACGGAAAGATGGGAATCGTGATCGGGGATGTCACTGACAAGGGCGTTCCCGCTGCCCTGGTGATGGCAACCACGCGGGCTGTCATGCGCGCTACCGCCTTACAGGGATCATCCCCCGGCGATGTGCTGGAAAAAGTGAATAACGTGCTATGCCCGGATATGCCGCCCAAGATGTTTGTGACATGCCTGTACGCTATTCTGGACCCGCTCACGGGGAACGTGCATTATGCCAACGCGGGGCACGGCGCACCCTACCGCCGCTGTGCCAACGACGTTGAAGAGATGGACGCGCGCGGTATGCCGCTGGGGGCCATTCCCAATATGCGCTACGACGAGCAGGAAACGACGCTGCAAGCAGGCGAAAGCGTGCTGTTTTACAGCGACGGTTTGATCGAGGCGCACAATCCAAGCGGCGAGATGCTAGGCTTTCCGGGCCTGCGCGACCTGCTCATGGCGCATCAGGGAGGGACCGGACTGATTGATTTTCTGCTGCACCGGCTTAATGATTTCACCGGGCCAGATTGGGAACAGGAAGACGATGTTACGCTGCTGGTTTTGCAGCGCTTCGGCACCTCATCGTTCATTTCGATCTCACACCGCGCCACACAGGAAATGCAGCGGGCAACTCTGGATATGCTGATCAAAGACTGGCTGCCATTGGGCGAATACATCCTGTCGAGCGAACGAGGCAATGAACGGCTGGCGATGGAATATGTCTCTGAGGCGGTCTCCGACCTGGGGCTGCCGCAAGCGCGGCTTGATGACTTAAAAACAGCCGTTGCCGAAGCGGCTATGAACGCGATGGAACACGGCAACGGGTACGGATCGGGCAAGCCAGTCAAGATCGGCGTGCGCGTGTCGGCTACCGCGCTCAGCGTCCGCATCTGGGATTACGGCACAGGCTATGAAACGCTGCCAGCAGATCCCGTTGTGCCGAGCCTGGAAGCGAAACTGGCCGGGAACGAACCCTCACGCGGGTGGGGCCTGTTCCTGATCCGCAATCTGGTGGATGAATTCAAGGTTTCGCGGGACGGAGACCAAAACCTGACCGAGTTGATTTTACGGTTCTAACTGCACTCTTTGGGGCGCGGCGGCTAAGCGGCTTAGCGGCTTAGCCGCTTGCTGCACGCTGCACGCTGCACGCTGCACGCAAGCTGCGCCCCTACTCATCAGGAGGGATGGGAAAAATGCCTGTACACCAACTCATGCTAGCTGTACGGAAGCCGAATAACCGCGTCGCGATTTTGGATATCGCTGGGGAATTCACCGGGGACGGCGAAAACGCGCTGATGGACGCTTACAGCGAGACCGACGGGGCGCGCGCTGTCGTGCTGAATTTTGACGGCATGGACTATATGAACAGTTCCGGGATCGGGCTGCTGATCACGCTGATGATCCGCGTGCAGCGCAACAAACAAAAATTATTCGTCTACGGACTGAAAGATCACTACCGCCAGATTTTTAAACTCACGCGGCTGGACGAAGCCATCGTCATTTACGAGAACGAATCCGATGCGGTCGCCGCCGCGCAGGAGCTTTAAGGAGCAGCATGTCTGAAAACCAGGTTCAACCACCCGCCGACACGCCGCGTGATGCGGCGTATTGGGCCAAACGGCGGCTGACCATCGAGGTAGAAGAAATTCCGCCGGAGACCAGCGGCCTGAATGTCAAAGGGCGGCATGTGGTCAGCCCTCTGCAAGGCTTTGGGCAAATGTGGCTGAAAACGTACCGGATCGCCCTCAAGGGATCGGATATCAAGCCGCAAGACGCGATCCGCGAATGGAAGGCAAACTTCGGGCAGTTCTGGCCCAAAGGCAACCGCTTCCATGCACCGCTGATTGGCATCCAACCGGGCGAAGTCGGCGTGCTCAATCTGCCTGCTCCGGGCGGAATCCGGCTGTCAACCGGGGTGATGGTCCTGTATGCGGATGAGGAATCATTTACCTTTATGACGCCGGAAGGCCACATGTTTGCAGCCTTTATCACGTTCAGCGCCCGCGAGGAAAACGGAACGACGGTCCTGCAAATCGAGCCGCTGCTGCGGGCCAACGATCCCTTCTGGGAAGTGGTGATGAAGGTCTATGGGTTCCACAAGGAAGATGAATTCTGGCTGACGACGCTCCGCAAACTGGCGGCGCACTTTAAGGTGTACGACCAGGAACCGACTCTGACGGTATCGCTGGTAGATCCGAAACGGCAGTGGTCGCAGGCTAAAAACATCTGGAAGAACGCGGCCATTCGAAGCGGAATCAACACCATCGTAACGCTGCCCAAACAGGTCTTAAACCGGATCCGTGGGAAAAAAGAACCTGCCGCTGACGATCAGGCGCTGCCCAGCCACAAACGGAAAACTGTTACGATGACAACGGTCACTGTCCCGCGCGATGCACCGTACTGGGCAGAACCGATCAGCAAGCTCCAGGTGGCTGACGTGCCTGTAGGGGCGATCAATCTGAACGTGAACGGGCGCGAGGTGATCAGTCCGCTGCAAGGCTTCGGGCAACTGTGGCAGAAAACCTACCGGGTCCATCTGCACGGCGTCGACAAAAGCCCTCAGGAAATCATGACGGTCTGGAAAGCACATTTTCCCGAATTTCAGCCCGCCGACAACCATTTTTACCCGCCGATGACCGCGTCGCTGACGGGGATCAAGCCAGGCGATATCCTGTTCATTGATACCAAACTGCCCGCCGTGCCACGCGCTCCGGGCATGATCCCAATCGCAAGCGGAGTCATGGTGCTGTATGCGGATGAGCAAAGCTTCACGGTCATGACGCCGCAGGGCTTCCCGGAAGCGGGCTGGAATACGTTCAGCGTCTATGAAGAAGACGGCATCCCGGTGGCCCAGGTGCAATCGATGGCCCGCGCCACCGATCCGGTGTATGAATTTGGCTTCCGCCTGATGGGCGGCGCCAGCAAACAGGAACAAACCTGGGTGCATGTGTTGAGCAAACTCGCGGAACATTTCGGGGTGACCGAGCCGACGGTCGAGATCAACAAAACGTGCATTGACAAGCGCATCCAGTGGCGGCAGATGAAAAACGTCTGGTACAACGCCGGAATCCGGTCGATGCTGACCGCTCCGTTTGGGCGTTTGAGGAGGCATCGAGAACCGCAATCATGAATGTGCTAAGCCTGCCGAAACAGTCGCGCCGGGTATGGCAGCTCTGGGCGGTGGTGATGATCCTGGTGATCATCGCCGCCGTTATTCGTATCTGGAACGTGCTGACTATCGTGCCGGAGCAGATTACCGGGTGGCTGCTGGTCGAAGAGATCGCCAACTGGCTGATCCTGTTTCCGCTGGCGGCCCCGGCCTTTGCCACAGCCGGAGTTGTTATTTTGGCGCGACACCCGGGGAATCTGATTGCGTGGTTGTGCGTGGCAACGGGGGTGATCCTGGTGCTTCAGGATATCTTCTGGCAGTTCACGCTGCGAGCAGCAACCGACGGCTGGCCCGGAGTTGCACCGCTGGCGATTTCACGGTATGGTTCTCCGCACCCAACATCCCGCCCCTGACGCTGATTATCCTGCTGCTGCGCTTTCCCAACGGGCGGCTGCTCTCCCCGCGCTGGCGGTGGATCGAACGGCTGGCGATTGGCAGCGCCATCGCGCAAGCAGTCGCCGGAACATTTTACACCGAACTGACGATTGGGCTGCCGGAACCGATGAAAAACCCAATCGGCATTCAGGCGCTCGAAGGCACGTTGTCCTATGTGATTGATGCCGGAGTTGCGCTGGCGATGACCTCGCTGGGAGTCGCGCTGCTGGCCATGATGATCCGCCGCTGGCGGGCGGTTGGGCAGGAGCGGCAGCAGCTTAAATGGCTGGCTTTTGCCAGCGGCTGGCTGCTGGCGCTGGTCGTGCTGACTTTCCTGTTCTATACCGTGAGTCAGGTCGTCGGCACGCTGCTTTATATCAGTATGGTGGCGGTTGGCACGATTGGGATTCCCGTTGCGCTGGGCGTGGCGATGCTGCGATACCGGCTGTACGATGTCGATCTCGTGATCAACCGCGCCCTGGTCTACAGCATCCTGACGGCTATTCTGGGCGTTGTTTACGGGGGCAGCGTCATGCTGCTGCAAGGAACATCGCGATTACTTACGGGCGAACAGTCAAGCCTGGCAATCGTCACCTCGTCCCTGTTTATCGCAGCCCTGTTCACGCCGCTGCGCCGCCGCGTCCAGATCGAGATAGACCGGCGTTTTTATCGCCAGCAGTATGACGCTGCGCAAGTGCTGGCAGCATTCAGTGTGGTTGCCCGCGACGAAGTGGATTTACAGCGGCTCAAAGACCGGCTATTAGAAGTGATTGTGGAAACCATGCAGCCCGATCATCTCTCGCTGTGGCTGCGCGATATAGAAGACGGTTCAGCAAAACACGAGCCATGATCAACGCACTTACTCACCGCGTCTGGCGGTTGTGGGCCTTCATCATTGTGCTGGCAGGGGTCGCCTTCGCGCTGCGTCTGTGGAATGCGGCGACATTGGATAACCCATTAAAAGGGTCGTCTTTGCTGGCTGATGTGGTGATCTGGCTGATTCTGATCCCTTTGGCCGCACCCGCCTATACCACTGTCGGAGCGATTATCCTGGCACGGCAACCCGCCAACCGGATCGCATGGCTCTGCCTGATGCTGGGAACACTGCTGACGCTGGAGGATATTGCGTGGCAGTATACACTGCGTGCCCGAGCCGAGCAGTGGCCCTTTACTATGCCGGTGGCCCTGATCGGCATGTGGCTCACGATCCTCAACTTTCCTCCTTTGCCGTTCACGCTTCTGCTTCTGCATTTTCCCGCTGGCAGGATGCTTTCGCCGCGTTGGCAATGGGTCGGATGGCTGGCAGCCGCCGCGGTTGTCCTGCAGATTATCTCTGTCACGTTTCTGCCGCGCTGGTACCCCGAAGTTGCCTATCCGCTCTCGAATCCATTGGGACAGGATTCGTTTATCAGGGAACTGCAAACCACCGGAAAGATAGGTTTTGCCCTGGCCATGCTGGCGATGTTGGCTGCGCTCATTTCGCTGCCCATTCGCCATAGACGATCTAACAGCTTAAATCGCCAGCAGTTAAAGTGGTTCGCGCTGATCGGTGGCGCGCTGCCCATCGTGATCCTGCTTGCCGCCGCTCTGTGGATGGCCGATCAAAACATCGCGCTCGTGTTTTACGCCAGCGCCGTCGCGATCCTATCGCTGGGCATCCCGGCGGCGATTGCCATCGCGCTGCTGCGCTATCGCCTGTATGACATTGATCTGGTGATTAACCGAACGCTGGTTTATGGCGTATTAACGGCAATGCTGGTCGTCATTTACAGCGCGAGTGTTCTGCTGCTGCAAACGCTGTTTCACCTGATGACGGGCGGGCTGTCCGATGTGGCGGTGATGTCTTCGTCCCTGCTCACGGCGGTTCTGTTTACGCCGCTGCGCCGCCGGGTTCAAGAGGTGATTGACCGCCGTTTTTACCGACAGCGTTATGATATCGCGCAGGTGCTGACCGCCTTTAGCACAGCAGCACGAGAAGAGGTCGATTTGCAGCAGATCCGCGAGCGGCTGCTGAATGTGGTTGCAGACACCATGCAGCCCACCCATCTTTCGCTGTGGCTACGCGACCCCGCACAAGACCGTGACGAATAGGCCCGTTTAGAGGTCTTTGCGGCTGAAGTGCAGGATCGCCAGGGTGGAGACGAGCGCAGACATCAAACCGAAAATCCCCAAGATGTGCCAGCGGTGAACTTCTGCCAGATGGCCTTGCAGAATGGCGGGCAAACTGTCGATGATATGCAGGGGCGAAAGCTGCTCAATTTCGAGCAGGGCAAAGATGCCGCCGACAACGTACCACAGGAACCACGCTCCCATTACTGCCACGAGTGTCCAACTAAACAGGGTGGAAAACGTGACCGCTATACTGGTGATCAACACCAAATTGACGCCAATCAACAGCAGGCCCCAGATGATCCCGCGCGTGGTCACTGTGTCCTGACCGTAGCGGTACGCCAGAAAAGCGGCTGGCAGAGTGACGAGCAGATAGACCCCCAACACAATGAGGATGCGCGAAAGCAGTTTGGACAGGATATATTCGTAACGAGTGACCGCTTTACTCAAGATGCTGTCTGCCACGACACCCGCTTCGGAAGACACGGCTCCCGCGCTCAGAATGATGGCGAAGGTACTCCAGATCACGGGATATGACCCCAGAATATCCGCCAGGGCTTGCGAAGCCGGACCTTCGCTCATGGCGGCGGGCAGCGTGATCAAAGCCTGGAGCGCGGCGAGGATAAACCAGATGCGCACACCCCATGAGCCGATCATTGAACTCAGATCATTTTCCAGCAGCGCCTGAAAAGCCATCACCCGCTGGCGTGCCCGATTGGGAAGCTCGGAAGATTCGAGAGAAGCCATGTCCACGTTCCTCTTCTAACAACCGGATAAAAGCATCAACCATTTCGTCCTGTAAGGAATTGATCGCGATCAAGGCTGCTCCACCGGCAGTGATCGCCTGGAGCGCCTGGGCCAACCCCGGCGCGATATCGTTCACATCGTCAAAGAGCAGCTTGATGACGGTGTGATCCCGTTCCCAGCGCAGGGTGGGATGATCTGCTTTGAGCCGCTGGCATAGACCGTCTACATCGCCGCCGATTTCCAACTCAACGGCATTGTTATGGGTAAAGCGGGTCATTTCGTGCACGGGGCCGTTGAAGATCAACTTGCCTTCGCTCAAGATGGCGATGGTGTCACAGACCTGTTTGATATCGCCCAGGTTATGAGACGACACCAGGATCGTTTTGGTTTGACCTAACTCGCGGATCAGATCGATGGTGTATTTGCGTCCTTCGGGGTCAAGGCCAGCGGTTGGCTCATCCCAAATCAGCAGTTCGGGATCGTTGATCAACGAGGCGGCAATCCCCAGGCGAGTGATCATGCCCGTCGAGAATCCCTTAACCTTCTGCGAGGATGCGGAAAGCAGCCCAACTGCCCGCAGCAGCCCGGCAAGACGAGGCTTGCGCACCTCGCGCGGGAGGCCAGACAGTTTGCCGACAAAATCCAGATAGGCGATGGGGGTCATGTCACGCGGGAAACGCGGGTTGGTGGGCAAAAAACCGATCCGCCGACGCAGGTCAACCGCGTTGGGCGTCATCGGTTCGCCAAATATTTCAACCCGGCCTGCCGTTGCTGTCTGTAGGCCCAACAGCAGGCGAATGGTTGTTGTTTTTCCAGCCCCGTTTGGGCCAATCAGGCCGCAGACTGAGCCGCGCGGCACGACCAGATCGGCACCGTTGAGTGAAATATACTTATCACCGTAAATTTTGGTCAGGTGAAATGTTTCAATCACAGGTTTTGAACCGTTCAATGCTCAAACCTCCCGTACAAGCAGCCTCTTCAATCCATAATACGGACAGCAGGTTAAAACGAGTGCGCGACTTAACGATGAATTTGTGGTTGCCGATCACTACCCAGATGATGTATCCCTCTATCTAGCAGAGACTTACTGGAAGGACAGAGCACTTATGCAACCGATCCAAGGCATCCACCATATCACCGCATTTGCTAACGATCCACAAGCCAATGTGGATTTTTATCATAACCTATTGGGACAGCGGCTGGTAAAAACAACGGTTAACTTCGATGATCCTGGCACGTATCACTTTTACTATGGGGATCAAACGGGCAGCCCCGGAACGATCCTGACCTTTTTCCCCTGGGTAGGCGCGCATCGCGGACAACGGGGAACAGGCGAAACGAGCGCGGTTGCCTATGCCATTCTTCCCGACTCTGTCCTGTTCTGGCGCAGTTATCTTGCTGAACACGATATCGCGGTGGAAGACAAAGGGCATCGCTTTGGAGAACGAATTTTGTCGTTTGAAGACCCGGATGGCCTGAGCCTGGAACTAGTCGTCACCCGCTCCGTTCCAGACGTGCAGGTATGGGAAAACGGGCCCATTCCAGCCGAGCATGTCTTGCGCGGGTTTCACGGTGTTACCCTCGCCCTGGCAGAAGCTGAAGGGACTGCCGATCTGCTCACTCAATCGATGGGATACAAACTGATCGGGCAGGAAGATAATCGTTTGCGCTTCCGGGGGAGAGGGGACGCTGGCCCCCATGTAGATTTGCTGGTACAACCCTCGATCAAACGCGGGCGGATGGGAGCGGGAACGGTTCACCATGTTGCTTTTCGCGCCGAGAACGACGCAGAGCAAATGGATTATCTGATGGCGCTGCGCGATGTTGGACGGCAGGTGACATCGGTCATGGACCGCCAATACTTCCACTCGATCTATTTTCGCGAACCGGGCGGGGTGCTGTTTGAAATCGCCACCGACAGTCCTGGCTTTTTGATCGATGAGCCTATCGAAACACTGGGCACGCACCTGAAACTACCATCCTGGCTAGAGGACTCTCGCGGGGAGATCGCTTCGGGGCTGCCACCTTTTACTATTAAACCTATTCAGGAAGCATCACGTCATGTCTGAATCTGATCCGCACCAGGGGCAGTCCATTTTTATGGCGGGACAGCCGTTAGAGTCTGCTCAGGCAGCCATGATTTTGGTACACGGGCGCGGCGCGTCGGCCCAAAGCATTCTCACTTTAGCCGAAGACCTGCCGCATCCGGGGTTTGTCTATTTCGCCCCGCAGGCGCAAGACTATACGTGGTACCCCTATCCCTTTATGAATCCGCTGGAACAAAACGAGCCGTACCTGTCTTCGGCGCTCAGACTGCTGGGGAATCTTGTTACTCATATTGAAGTGGCAGGAATTCCAGCCGAGCGGATCGTTATCGGCGGTTTTTCACAGGGGGCCTGCCTCTCATCGGAGTTTGTGGCACGGAACGCGCGGCGGTGGGGTGGATTATTTGCGCTTAGCGGCGGATTGATCGGGCCAGATGGGACACCGCGCGACTATCCCGGATCACTGGACGGCACACCGATTTTTGCCGGATGTGGTGATCGCGATGCTCATATTCCTCAGGCGCGCGTTCATGAAACCGCAGCGGTCTTTGAACAATTAGGCGGGCAGGTCACAGAGCGCATTTACCCGGGCATGGGGCACCAGATCAACCAGGATGAACTTGAGTATCTCCGCCAGCTCGTCGCACTGGTCGCCAGCTGAATGCTGGTCGCAAGTTGATCTACCTATCGCGTCCATCCCAAACGGGATGAGAATTAAAGATGTTTTCCAGTTGGGCGCTGAACTGGGCCAGCTTGAGCGGTTTGCCCAAAAAACTGTGGAAGCCCGCGTCTCGCGCCGCGCTCATCTCGGAGAGATGGGATGTATAGGCGACGACAGGGACATCCTGGTAATCCGGCATGGTCTGGATGGCTTGCAGGATATCGTAGCCAGTCACGCCGGGCAGTTCCAAATCCAGGAAGATCGCGTCGGGCACCGGCATGTCCGGCAGTACATCCGGCACGACGCGGCCATCAAAGAATACGGTATAACTCACTCCCAGGCGTTTTAACAGGCTTTGCAGCACACTAACGTCTGTCGCGTTGTCCTCAACAATCAGGACATGTTTCGGCATTTTTATTTATCCCAGTCAGCTTCGAACTACAAAAATGCAGTGCGGTCTTTCAGGTCGTTTTGATCGGAAGGGTCACGAAAAAGGCAGAACCTTCGCCATAGACACTTTCCATCCACAGCTTGCCGCCGTGCGCCTCAACAAAGTGCTTCGAAATGGGCAGCCCCAACCCGGTGCTCGATTGCCCGGTCCGCAGTCCATGTTCGGCCTGCCGGAAGGGTTCAAAAATCAGCGCCTGATCTTCGGCCCGGATGCCCACCCCGGTATCACGGATGGCAACCAGAACTTCACCATCCCGGCAGTTTGCGCTGATCGTGATATTGCCCTGTGGGGTAAACTTGACGGCATTCGACAGCAGGTTCAAAAACACCTGATGCAGGCGGCGTCCGTCGCCAGAAATGTGGGGCAGGTCCCTGGAAATCTGATCCACCAGCTTGACTGGCTTATCTTTGATCAGACCCTGGATCGTTGCCATCACGCCCTTTAATTCCATGTTCAGATCGACGTCTTCAATAAAGAGTTCTGTTTTGCCAACCTCAATCTTGGCGATATCCAGGATATCGTTGATCAGATTGAGCAGGTGATTACCGCTGGTAACCACGGTTTGCAGCGATTCCGCCTGTTCCGGGTTGACCGGACCCATATACCCCTCGGATACAAAGCCCGTCAGATTCAAAATCGCATTGAGAGGCGTCCGCAGTTCGTGAGACATATTGGCGAGAAACTGAGATTTCACCTGATTGGCTTTTTCGGCCTCGTTGCGGGCCAGTTCCAATTCGTGCGTGCGCTGCCGGACGCGGTCTTCCAGCGTCTCAACGAGGCTGCGCAGTTCGTCCGCCATGTTATTAAACACGCCTGCCAGCTTACTCAATTCATCGCGTCCGGCGGTTTGAGCACGGACGGCAAAATTCCCCCGGCCAAATTCCTGCACCGCGTTCATCAGGTGCTGAAGTGGGCGAATGATGCTGATGGTTGTCAGGGAAGCAATGCCGAAACTAGCAAGCAGAGCCAGGACAATGGCAATCGCCCAATAAATGCTAAGGTTCCGCTCGCTCGCTGCCTGATCCTGCTCGGTCTGTTTAACTGCGTCATTGACATCTTCTTCGATGTCCACTTTTAATTGTTCCAGCCGATTGTTAAAAACACTCTGGAATGATTCTATTTCGGTGCGGCGCATCCGCTCGGCTTTGTCCCAGTCGCCACTCTCAACAATCCAGCCCAGTTCAGTCGCCGCACCTTTCAGGTTGCTGCCAATCGACTGCACATAACTAATTTGTTGTTCCTGATCCTGGATATTCTGGTCTTTGTGGATCGGCTGCGCCTGCAAGGCATTGAGCTGCCGATCAAAAGTTTCGGTCAGTTGGTTGAGATCATCAACAAGGGCTACCTCATGGGTAAGAAGCAAGCGACCGATCGTAGAAACGACATTTAGCCAGCTAATTTGCAGGTCAAAAATCGATTGGATCTGATCATATCCTTTGCCGCTGGTTACAACCGTATCCTGGAATGCTGTTTTGGTCGTTCGGACATATAACAATCCGGCGGCGCTGGTGATGATGATGAGAACCACCAACAAGGTAAATCCGAACATCATGCGCTGTTTGATGGATAAATGGATGTTCACTGTCGTCCCCCGATAGTGTTCTCATAGTTGAGCAAAAAAGGGGCCGTTACGCCCCTTTTCGCTGCTCAGGGCCTGTCGATATCAGGCCGCGCTTTCAATCAATCACTTCCGGCATTCGGCTAATTTCAGGATCGGTGAAAAGATCGTTTTCATCGGTGCTGCGGGTGCTGAATTCGGAGACTACCGCGCCTTCTGGCCCGCCCTGGAACCAATGCCAGGTTTCGGGATGGAGGGTGTACTGGTCGCCGGGATGCAGCACAATCTCGTGCCAGACGGTATAGTACTGCTTGCGATTTTCGGGCGGGACACCCTTTGGATTAGGGGTTGGTTCGCCTGTCACATAGAGATAGACGGTTCCCCAGCGGCAGCGGAAAGTCTCTTCTTTGCCCGGTTTGCCTTCGACTTTGGGATGAAAATGCTGCGGGCAGGTCTGGCCTGGCATCAGTACCAGTTCCTTGGCACAAACCCGGTCCGTATTGACATAAACCACCAGCGCCAATCCGGTATGCTCATATTCTCCCAGTCCCAGGTCTGCGACTTCGATATTTGCCGCTTCCTCCTTAGTGAGGATGATGCCTGCCTTATCGAGGTAAGACCTAGCGATTGCCTGGTATTTTTGAAGTTCCGCTTTTGTAACAGCCATTGTTCACTCCATGCCACTCAATAGGGTCGCTTATGGGGCCTATTGCGCTACTTCGTAATCGTTCTTCAGCCCCATAATATATTGTACTATCTCTTCGCTACTTGTCTCGGCTGTTGGCCTTTCGCCCACTTTGCGCCCGCGACGCAAAATGATAATTCGATCGGAAACGGCGAACACATCGGGCATGGTGTGGCTGATCAAAATGATGGCTACTTCTTTTTTGGCGCGCAGCCGCTGGATCAGGTCGAGGACTTTTCGCTGTTCGACCACACCGAGATTGTTGGTTGGTTCGTCCAGGATGAGCAGCTTGGCATTCCAAAACAGGGCGCGGGCGATGGCGACAGCCTGCCGCTGACCGCCCGACAGTTTTTCGATTTTGGCCTTGTAGGACGGAATGTGGATATCGAGTGTGCCCAGCATTTCCCTGGAACGCCTGGTCATGCCATCTTCGTCCAGCACGGGGACGGGAAGCACACCCAGGAAGCGTTTTTTCATCTCGCGGCCCAGGAAAATATTCCCACTCACGTTGAGGTTTCCGGCAAGGGCCAGATCCTGGTAAATGGTTTCAATGCCCATCGCCCGCGCGTCGGACGGACGGCTGACGTGAACGTGCTTACCCTGATAGTAGATGTCCCCTGAGGTGGGGTGATGCACGCCCGATACCATTTTGATCAGGGTCGATTTTCCTGCACCGTTGTCGCCAACCAGGGCAATCACCTCGCCGGGGCAGACATCGAGACTCACATGATCAATGGCTGTCAGGCCGCCGAAACGTTTGACAAGGTTTTCAACTGCCAGAATCGGTTCCATTACTGCACCTGTTCCGCTTCCGCACGCCCGACGACAAGGTCGCGCGCCTGGTCAATCAATACCGTCAAGATGATGATGATACCAACCACGACGTACTGGTAATAGGTTTCGACGTCGATCATGATGAGGCCGGTCTGGAGCACCGCCATAATGAGCGCGCCAACCAGAGTGCCCGACATACGGCCTTCACCGCCGAACATGCTGACGCCACCGATGACAACCGCAGCAATCGAGAGCATGAGCAGGGCTTCTCCGGCATCGGCTGCGCCGCCCATAAACCGGGCGTTATAAAGGAAGCCAGCCATGCCTGCCGTAAGACCTGACAATGTGTAGATCATGATGAGGTGGCGATCTACGGGAACACCAGCACGAAGAGACGCCTCACGGTTGCTACCACCACCAATGGAGTACGTGTAACGCCCAAACTGAGTCTTCTTAAGGACAAAGATGGCAATGAAAAGCATGATAAATGCGATGAGGACAGGCCACGTGATCACCTTGTCCATCAAACGAAGCTGCTTGCCAGTGATATCGGGCCTGTTGAAGAAATAGATTCCCCCATGATCGCCATGCACAATATACATGAGCGAGTTATTGCCAACCTTGCGCAGAGTAACAGGCAGACCCGGGACCACGTTGCCCTTCGACCAGATCCAGCCTATGCCACGTGCTACAAATGAAACACCAAGCGTCACGATAAAAGGCGGTATATGCAGCTTGGCTATCAGCACCCCGTTTGTAAATCCGGCGATGACAGCCACCCCAAGAGCCACCAGCAATCCAAGCACAATCAACGTCGCATCTAAACCGATGCCAAGCTTATCTGTCACATCAATCAGGCTGTCGGCAAAACCGGGGCGTGAGGTCTTCAGCCAATCGGACATGATTCGCGCTGAACAAACCGAAGCAAGCCCCATCACCCAGCCAACGGACAGGTCGATGCCACCGGAAATCATCACGTAAGTTTGGCCCATACCCAGGAGCAAAATGGGTACGATGGCAACAAGAATGTTCTGTGAATTACGAATACCAAAAAAATTGGTGCCGTTTCTTTCAGCCGCAACTGAAAAGTACGCAATAACCAGCCCCAGAAACAACCAGGACCAGACCTGGCTCACTACGAGGATCATTCGCCGCAAGGTCGTCCGGGAAGGCGACAACCGCTTAGATGATCTGATGCTCTGTAAGTCTATGGTTGACATCCAATGTGTCTCCTTACGATCTCCCCGGGCGAAGAAAAATGTGGGGATGGCGGCGACATCTTGTCGGGCGACATTCTGTCGGACGACATCCCCACAGGGGATTAACGAGCGAAACTATTCGACTTTGTAGATGAAGCGAGCGATTTCGGGATCGTCCACGTTGTCGGCATTGATGACAGCGTAGCCAGTGGGAACGCGCTTGGGCAGGCTGGTGACGCCATTGGCATCAGCCAGGACAAATTCCATCGACAGGTAGCCCATGTCGAAGGGCTTCTGCGCGATGACAAGGCTGACTGTACCGGCGCGCAACTGCTCGATGGCGAACGCGGTCGCGTCGAAGGCGATCACATCAACTGCCCCGCCGAGTTCCGCATTCAAGACAGCCGTACCAGCACCCTGGGCGCTGAAGACGTTCACGCCGAAGATACCAACGAGGTCGGGTTCGCGCTGCAGAACGGCAGCGGTCTGCTCTGCCGCCACATTGGCGTCGTCCAGGCAGTATTCTTCACCAACGATTTCCATGCCGGGGAATTCCGCGATACCTTCGTGGAAGCCCTGCGAACGCTGCTCGGTGGTGCTGACGCCTTCGTTCGTGTTCTGGATGTAGACTTTACCTTCGCCGCCGGTACGTTCCGCCAGCGCTTCAGCCGCAATCTTGCCACCCTCGACATTGTTCGAGCCGATGTAAGACAGCGGGAAAGTCACGGGGCCGTTCACATAGTCGCCATCGCCAAGGAAGGTGTCGACCGTGATGACCTTGATGCCAGCGTCAATAGCAGCCTGCAGTGGGCCAATCATCTGTTCTTTGTCAACGGGGGCGATGATGATGTAATCCAGGTCGCCGCGAGCGATAAACGTTTCGAGAATGGGGGTCTGCAGGGTGACATCCCAGTCATCGGGATACTGCGTCACAACTTCGATACCCAGATCAGCCGCTGCCGCGTTGATACCGAGTTCCATGACCTGATAGAAGGGATCGACCACGCCGGGGAGGAAACCGACTTTAAGGGTCTCGTCCTGGGCTTTCACGGGGTGGGAAGTCTGAGCTGGAACAATTGAGAGGGCTAACACAACGCAAAATGCAAGAGCTAGAACTTTTTTAAACATATGGTTGTTGTGTTCCTTTCTAATTCTACACTTGAAAGAACGTTACTATTCAGAGTAAAGAAAAAAAGAGACGCGTTCATCCGCTAACGGTCTAAAATACCATTGGCCGATCGTCTAATAATCAGTTCATGACAGGCCGATTTGTGATATCCATGATGATATCAAAGCGGAAGCTATTGACCAAGCGGGATAATTCGCCAGCCAGAGCGGGATGATCGGCGCGGAGTTTCTCAATGACCGCCAGCGCTTCATCCGCGTTGGCAGCCATAGCCGCATGGTTCAGGCGGGACAGGTCTTCGGAAGCAAGAGAAGCCAGATCGCCCGGATTCAGGATTTCTGCCGGAGCAAGGGGCAGCAGTTCGCCTGTTTGTCCCTTGTAAATGAATTCGACTGACAGATACAACGATATCTTCTCGAAGATTTCCAGCGTATTGACGGGTTTACGGACAAAATCATCGCAGCCGCAGGCCAGGATTTGCGCCCGTTCGTGCTCGAAAGCGCTGGCAGTGACCGCGATCACGGGGGTGTTCTTACCCTGGTCCGTTGCTTTGATGCGGCGTGTTGCCTCGTAGCCATCCATGATCGGCATGCGCATATCCATAAAAATCAGGTCCGGCGCATGCGACAGGTAAAGATCGAGCACCTCCTGCCCGTCGGACGCGGTCAGAACATCAAAACCAACCGGTTCTAACAGCTTAACGAGCAGTGTCCGGCTTTCCCATTTATCTTCTGCCACCAGAATGCGCGGCACAGGTTGGCCGGGAGCAATACCGATCACTTCGTGGCGGGTGATGCCGCTGTCGCCGCTGATGGGAGCCGACGGCTCCACCTGGATATCGAAGGCAAAAACCGAGCCTTTATCAACTTCGCTCTGAGCCTTGATATCACCCCCCATCAGGCGGACGAAATGACGGCTGATAGGCAGACCCAGCCCTGTTCCTTCCTGCGCTTCCTGACCGCTGTCTGACTGGGTGAAAATATCGAAGACGCGGGCGAGATCGGCTTCTCCGATACCAATACCCGTATCCTCCACCTCGACCATCAGGCGGTTGTGATCGGCACGGTAGTTAATGCGAACCGTTACCCCGCCCTGCCGGGTGAATTTGATGCCGTTGCTGATCAGGTTGATCAAAATCTGGCGCAGCCTGCTCTCATCCGCCTTCATATACTGGGGAACACACTCACGCCGCTCGAAGGTGAGATACAGCCCTTTGCTGGTTGCACGCACCTTGAGCATCTGCTCCACGCTGGAGAGCAGGCGATACAGGTCAAAACTCTCCGGGTTGAGCGTGACACGCCCGGCCTCGATCTTGGACATTTCCAGCACGTCGTTAATCAGTTGGAGGAGGTATTCACCGCTGCGACCGATGATGTCTACATACTCTTTCTGGGTCGAGGACATGGACGAATCGCGCACCATCAACTGCGAAAAGCCCAAAATGGCGTTGAGAGGCGTGCGCAGTTCGTGGCTCATATTAGCCAGGAACACGCTTTTCGCCTGACTGGCGGTTTCGGCTGCCATCTGGGCAGCCTGGGTGTTGGCGAACAACTGGGCATTACGCACGGCAATAGCGATCTGTTCGGAGAGCGTCTTGAGCACACCCAGTTCTTCAGCATTAAAGCGCTCTGGCTGTTCGGCCTGAAGATCAAAGACGCCCAGCAGACGGTTGCCCAGCATCATCGGGATCGCCAATTCGGAACGAGTGCGCGACAAATGCGCATTCGCCGATGGCTGGATGTCGTTGGCGATAACCGTTTCCCGCGTGCGAGCGGCCAGCGCGATGATGCTGGGGTGGGATTCGAGCGCGATATCGTGGCGGTCGTGCTGGGGCACAATCCTCCCGCCGGAGTCGGCACCTGCCGCACAAATCAGCTTTTCCTGTTCCTCATCGAACAGGTAGACAAATACAGCATAAAACCCAAAGCGGCTCGCCGTCAGAATGACGACCTCTTGCAGCAGGTTCTCGATTTCCAGCACCGTCGTAATTTGCTTCGATACATCCGAGGCGATCTGCAAGTCACGGGTGCGGGCGCTGACCCGTTCTTCCAGGCTGTCGATGAGGGCGCGCAACTGCCCAGTCATCTTGTTGAATGCCTGGGCGAGGATGCCTACTTCGTCCTGGGTGACGATATAAACCTGCTGTTCCAGCTCGCCGGACGTAATGCGCTCCGCTGTTTCGGTCAATTGGCGCAGTGGGTTGGATATCTGGTTGGAGATGAAGTACGACAGGACAAACACACCTAAACTGGCGAGCAGGGACAGGGCCAGAACCGACAGGAGCAGATTGCGGGCAGGTTCTTCGACTTCGGATATCTCTTTTTCGATGATCAACGCCCAAACGAGCGACCCGCCCGACTGCAAAACCATTGGCTTCCAGGCGCTTAACA
Organism: uncultured Chloroflexia bacterium; assembly: GCA_963753545.1. GTDB lineage: Bacteria > Chloroflexota > Anaerolineae > Aggregatilineales > Aggregatilineaceae > CAVWCQ01. Next base: position 95,247 of record CAVWCQ010000001.1, on the reverse strand, counting down.
CGCGCACGCCCCGGTAATTGGTAATGATGCGCGTTTCGGTAGATCCAGCGAGGGCGGAACGGCTGGCGACCGTATCGACCTGCGTGCTGCTATTCAGGATTGTTGTTTTAACATCGAGCAGATCGAGAAAACGCGAGTTGCTGCGGAACAACAGGTCGCCGCCGACGATGTACGTTTCACCCGTTTTGCCCAGGCCATCCCGCAGATTGAGCAGGGTATTCAGGGTGTCGATGGGCAGTTCGAGCACCAACACACCAACCATATTGCCCTGATTGAAGAGGGGCGCGGCGAAGAATACCACCGGCTTATCAACGGGTCTGTAAAACGTGATATCGGTAAAAGTCACATAATCCGGACCGCTGGCACCGTCTACCACCTGATGAAATGGGGCAAGCAGCGGATTGTCGGGCTGATCGAAAATATTTGTGGCAAAGTCTTCGCGCTTACTCACACTATAAACCACATCCCCGTTCAGCGAGAGGATCAGAATATCTGTGTATTTGTTGATTTCCAGAAGGTTCTGGTAAAAGCTGTGGGCGCGAACATGAATCGTGCTGTAGATCGAATTATCCCCGGCATCGGACAGTTCCGGGTGATAGCGGTAGGCAATGGCGATTTCCTTCAGACGCTGTTCCCGCGTGTCGTTGGCATCTACGCTGTCATCCAGGCTGTCTATTGCTGCATTGGCGAAAATCGCCACCTTCGGATCGGCGACCAGCGCCTGAAGATCACGCTGGCGATCACTAAACCAGAGGTTGATCTGGGCACTGCGAGCGGCCCGCAGCGCTTCAATACCATCCAGGGCTTCGTTACGCAGCGCGTTTCGAGCCGTAAAATAGGATAGGCTGCCAATGGTGAGAATCAGCATGGCATCTATCGCAATAAAAGCGATCAGCAGTTTGAGGCGGATGCTGCGCGGAGACCACCAGCGATGTTTTTGTGTTGTCGGTGTCGTCATCAATTTTCCCGGTAGATAAAGCGCGCCACATTGGGATCGCTCAGGTTGTTCATGTTGATCACTTCGTAGCCCGTGGACCAACTTTTGGGAATGCTGCTGATACCCCGCGCATGAGCCACTGCGCACAGCACTGCAAAGTAGCCCATGTCTGCCGGTTTCTGGGCGATCACCTGGGTGACAGTGCCACTCTGCAACAGGTCGATAGCAAATTCGGTCGCATCAAAAGCCACCACTTCGACGATACCGCCCAGCCCAACCTCATGGACCGCCGCCCCTGCTCCCTGCGCGCTAAAGACATTTGTGCCAAAAATGCCGACAATATCGGGATGTTCGGACAAGACTTTGATGGTCTGGGCAGTGCTGTCTTCGATGACATTATCGCTGTAATCCATCGCCACGACTTCCAGGCCAAAGTCTTCAGCAGCCGCCAGACACCCTTGAGCGCGCTCATCGGTTGTGCTGATACCGGGCCGGACGTTCTGAATATAAATTTTGGCCCCCGTGCCGAGCATATCAGCCATCGCAAGCTGGCTGCACCCAATATAACCACCCATCACATTGTCGGAGCCGATGTAGGTAAGTGGAAAGGTCACGGTGCCAGATTCATAATCGCCGTCACCAATATAGGTATCAACCGTGATCACTGGAATGCCGCTGTCGTGGACGTGCTCCAAGACCGGGATAAGCGCCTCGCGATCTGTCGGGGCCGCGATCAGATAGTCGATATCGTTCTCGGCAACAACCGACTCAATAATCGGAATCTGTTCCTCAGGATTGAAGTGGGCGGGAGCTTGTTGAATCACATGGAAGCCATAAATTTGCGCGGCAGCCTGCACCCCTTTGGAGAGCGTAACATAGAACGTATCGGGCGGATCGCGATCCACGCCGGGCACAAAGGCTATCGTCATCTCGCCGAGCGGCGGCTGGGGATCCTGGACGGTTGTCGAATAGACAAAGCGCGAAACAGCCGGATCGTTTATGTTGCCAGCGTTCATCAACACGTAGTCGATGGGAAAACGTTTGGGGAAACTTTCATAACCCCTTGAATGGGCAGCGGCCAGCACTGCCGCCCAGTAACCCATCTCATAGGGTTTCTGAGCGATGATATCAGTAATGATGCCCGCCTGCAGCAGATTGACTGCGCTTACGGTGGCATCAATCGCAACCACTTTGACCTGACCCCCCAATCCTGCCTGCTGAACGGCCAAGCCTGCCCCGTATGCGCCGAAGTAGTTTGTACCAAAGATACCGGCCAGATTGGGATACTGATCGAGAATGGCTGTCGTCTGGCGCTGGGCCACGCGCGCATCATCCGAATTGTAATTAACGGCGACAACTTCCAGGCCAAAGGCATAAGCAGCGGCTTCACAGCCCGCCTGCCGCTGATCAACCGTGCTAATCCCCTGCCCGGCATGCTGGATGTAGATGCTTGCGCCTTCCTGCAAGTTTTCAGCCAACACCTGGCAGGCCGCAAAACCGCTGGTGAAGTTATCGGAGCCGATGTAGGTGAGCGGGAAGGTTATACTGCCCGATGTATAGTCACCGTCCGCTATAAACGTGTCTACTGTGATAATCTGGATGCCCGCTTCGTGAGCCTCTTCCAATACCGGGATCAACTGCTGCATATCTGCCGGGGCGACGAGCAGATAATCAACGTCACCGCGCGCGATCAATTCCTGGAGGATGGATATCTGAACCTTACTATCCAGATGTTCAGGGCTGCGGACGATCAGTTGAACATCGGCGTGAACGTCCTGCACGCCCTGCAAAATACCCGATTGCAAGGTGGCATAAAAGGGATCGTTGGCTGCGCCAAGAACCACCGCAATGGTTATGGGATCCGCGTCCTGGCTAAGCGCCGGGGCTGGGTGAAGGACGAACAAGGGCAGCAGAAAAACAGTAAGGGCAAAAAGATTTTTGAACATAGCATCCTGACTCGCAAAGCTATTTCCTCCTATTATACCATTCCCAGGCATTGTTTTTTCGTTGCGCTAACAGGGTGGACTATAATGAGGGCGAAACTGATTATTGGAGATATTGAGTGGACAGCGAACCGATCACGCCCTATGGGGATATCCTCATCATTGACGACAAACCCGCCAATCTTCAACTGCTGTCTTCCATTTTGAAAGAGCGTGGCCATACCGTGCGGGCGGTTGTCAGCGGGTCGATGGGATTGATCGCGGCCCGAACGGTCAAGCCGGACCTGATCCTGCTGGATATCCGCATGCCGGGCATGGATGGCTATGAGGTCTGCCGCCAGATCAAAGCGGATCAACAGCTTTGCAGCATCCCGGTGGTCTTTATCAGTTCGCTGGAAGAAACGCTCGACAAAGTGAAAGCTTTCCAGGCTGGCGGGGTGGACTATATCACCAAGCCGTTCCAGTTGGAGGAAGTGATCGCACGAGTGGAGTCGCAGTTGGCACTGTACCAGCTTCACCAACAGGCGGAAAAACTGGCGGCGATCCGCGAACGGGAACGGCTGGCACGCGATCTGCATGATGCTGTCAGCCAGACGCTGTTTACCGCCAGCGTGGTCGCGGAGACCCTGCTGTTCCAGCACAAGGAACGGCCCGACGAGATCGAGGCCGGGCTGGGGCAAATTTATACTCTGGCGCAAACCGCACTGGCCGAGATGCGCGTGCTGCTGTTGGAACTGCGGCCCGAAACGCTGGTCAAAGCCAGCCTGAAAACTCTGTTGGAACAGCTTGGCAGCATCCTCAAAACCCGGACCACGATTGATGTGGTGGTCGAAGCCGAGGAGTGCGCGCCGCTGCCGCAGGAGGTTCACATCTCCTTCTATCGAATCGCCCAGGAGGCGCTGAACAACATCTCAAAACATTCCCGCGCGACGCAAGTGCATATCACATTGGATGGACAGGCGGGGAGTACGGAACTCATTATTGAAGACAATGGCCGGGGATTTGTGCTGGACGAAGTGAAGCCGGGCCATTTCGGCCTGCTGAATATGCAGGAACGAGCCGACACGATTGGGGGGAACTCGCGGTTGAGAGTTTATCCGGCCAGGGGACTCGTATTTTGCTGCGGTGGGAGCGTTAAGCAAACGTGACAGAAAAAAAAGAGGATGCGATTCGGATTATCATCGTCGATGATCATGCCATAGTCCGTTCGGGGTTAGCTAACTTTTTGCGGGCGTTTGATGACCTGGAACTGGTTGGCGAATCGGGCAGTGGAGCCGAAGCGCTGGAACTGTGCGAACATCTGCGCCCTGACGTGGTGATGATGGACCTCGTGATGCCGGATATGAACGGCATTGAAGCGACCCGCGCGATCCGCGCCCGCTTTCCCAATCTACCCGTTTTGATCCTGTCCAGTTTTGGTGATGAGGAGCGGGTTGAAGAAGCGATGCAGGCAGGAGCCATCGGCTATCTGCTCAAGAACGCCTCAATTCATGATATGGCGCGGGCGATCCGGGCCGCGCATGCCGAACAGTCTACCCTTTCGCCGGAAGCCGCACAGGCATTGATCCGTGCGCACAGCCGGACGCCGGACCCGCTGATGGATTTGAAAGAGCGCGAGTTAGAGGTGCTGGAACTGCTGGCGAAAGGTCTGACTAATCCACAAATTGCAGAGCAGCTTTCGCTCAGCGTCTCGACGATCAAATTTTATGTCAGCTGCATTCTTGAAAAGCTGAACGTAGAAACGCGCACGGAAGCCGTTGCCTGGGCGATCCATCATGGGCTGGTGGGCAAAGGGTCTTCGGCGAATTGAACAACAGAATTCTGGCAAACGCATGGGCTATCATCTTCGTAAATAAACGGTTTTGTCGTTTTTGTACGATTGACTTCTGACAAAATAAAACCTACTCTTTGTTTTGAATCTGAAGCCTTACGAGACCTACCCATCGCCATGCACAGAAAAAGCTTTTACCTGCTGATTCAGTTTCCCCTCTTGAAAAAGAAGGTTTTCTGTCCCCGCCTGGCGGCTATCGGCTAATCGCGTTCTTTCGTCTCGTCAACAGAGCGCCTCACCTAAGCAACCGCCGGGTGAGGCGCTTTTAATTTCGTCCGTTTTCAGAGTCCAATTGAATAAGGAGAGCCAATCATGCAAACCGAATGTGTTGAGTGCGGGGCTGCGCTTACCGTAGCCGAGGATGTCATGCAGGGTGAAATTCTGGCATGTGCTGACTGTGGGGCAGAACTTGAGGTCGTGAGCCTGGAGCCGCTCACCGTTGATCTGGCTCCTATGGAAATGGAAGATTGGGGCGAATGAGGATAGGAATTCTTTGCAGCCGCATACGCATTGAAGAAAAACTGCTCTTCGAGGAGTTCGAAAAACTCGGAGTGCCTGTTGTTCGGATGGACGAGCGCGAAATCGCGGCGCGGGTCGGTGAATACGTGCCGGAGGTTGATGTTGTGCTGGAACGCAGCATCAGCACCAGCGCGGGATTGGTCGCCTCGCTGCTGTTTGAAGCGGCGGGCGTGCGCGTGGTGAATTCTTATGCGACGGCCAGCACCTGCGCCGACAAAATCCGCACGTCGGTAGCGCTTGCCTCGGCACGGGTTCCGCAGCCGCGCACCGAAATCGCCTTGAGTCCTGAAGCCGCGTTCGAGGCCATCGAGCATATTGGCTACCCGGTGGTACTCAAGCCGCCTGTGGGTTCCTGGGGGCGACTGCTGGCCCGGATCAATGATCGGGATGCAGCGGAAGCCGTAATCGAACACAAGGAAACGCTTGGCGGAGTGAACCACCACGCCTACTATGTGCAAGAGTACATTGAAAAGCCATCCCGCGATATCCGCGCGTTCGTGATCGGAACCGAGACGATCTGCGCCATTTATCGCAACTCAGCGCACTGGATCACCAACACGGCACGCGGCGGACAGGCCAGCAACTGCCCGGTCACGCCGGAAATTGCCGATCTGTGCCGCCGATCCGCCCTGGCTGTCAGCGACGGAGCGGGCGGCATCCTCGCTATTGACCTGCTGGAAGCGCCGGATCGCGGCCTGCTGGTCAACGAAGTCAATCACACGATGGAATTTCGCAACAGCATCACGACAACCGGGGTCAACATCCCCTGGCATATCGCGCGCTTTATGTTTCAAGTGGCGGAGGTCCCCATATGAATGAAGAACCATTAATACGGGTCGGAATTGTCGGCGCATCCGGGTACGCAGGCGGTGAACTGCTCCGCTTGCTGCTGAGTCATCCAGGCGTGGAAGTTGTCCAGGCCACGTCGGAACGGAATGCTGGTAAGTTTGTCTATCACGTTCACCCTCATTTACGGGGACGCACGGCCCTTCGCTTTAGCAGCCGTGAAGCCCTGACTCCTTGCGATCTCCTCTTTCTGGCGCTTCCTCATGGTGAAGCTCAGAAACACATCGATCAATATGCCTCTCTTGCACCGCGCCTGATCGACCTCAGCGCCGATTTTCGCCTGCGCGACGCGACCCAGTATGCCGCTATCTATGGGCACGATCATGCCGCCCCCGACTGGCTGGCACGCTTCGTCTACGGGCTGCCCGAACTGTACCGGGAAGCGATCCGCACCGCGTCTTATGTGAGCGGTGTGGGCTGCAACGCGACGGCAACCACGTTCGCGCTGTGGGCGCTGGCTAAAGGCGGTTTGCTGCCCAACGATCAGCCGCTGATGGTTGATATCAAAGTCGGCAGCAGCGAGGGCGGAAACTCGCCCAGCGAGGCCAGCCACCACCCGGTCAGAAGCGGTGTGGTGCGCCCCTTCGCCCTGGTAGGACACCGCCATGAAGCAGAGGTCCGGCAGAACCTGATCCCGTGCGGCACGTTCGACGTGCGGATGGCCGTGACCAGCGTGGAAATGGTGCGCGGTATAGCAGCGGCGGTTTATCTGACGCTGCCCACCGGACTGGCGGAGCGCGATTTGTGGTCCTGCTATCGAGAGGCGTGGAAAGAAGAGCCGTTTATCCGCATCGTCCACGACAAGGCCGGGATTTACCGCCATCCCGAACCGCGTCTGCTGGCGGGAACCAACTATGCCGATGTCGGCTGGGAATATGACCCGGCAACCGGGCGCGCGGCGCTGCTGTGCGCGATTGACAATCTCGGCAAGGGCGCGGCGGGATCGGCTGTGCAGTGCATGAATTTGATGTGTGGCTTCCAAGAATCGTCCGCAATCGACTTCGGAGGAATTTACCCATGACAAGCGTCTTAAAGACGAGCGTCTTAAAACTCGGAGGAGGGGCCGGAGTCGAACACACGCAGGCCCTTACCAATCTCGCTGAGCGAATCCAGCTTGGCGAACGGTGGATTCTGGTGCATGGAGCCAGCGCCGCAGCGAACGATCTGGCCCGGCAGGTGGGCTATACGGTCCAGACGATTACCAGCCCCGGCGGGCACACCAGCCGCTATACGGACGCCGGGATGCTGGAAATTTACAGCGCGGCAGTCGCTTCGGTCAACCAACGGCTCACGGCGCAATTAGCGGCGCTGGGCGTGGCGGCGATTGGGTTGGCGGGTCCCAGCGTGATCAAAGCCCGCCGCAAAGAAAATATTCGGGCTATCCGCAACGGGCGGCCCGTGATTATCCGCGATGATTATTCGGGCACGATCACCGGCATCGATGGACGATTACTGCAAACACTTTTAAACGAAGGGCTGACTCCCGTCGTCGCGCCGCTGGCGATTGGCGAAGCGTTCGAACGGCTGAACGTAGACGGCGATCTGGTTGCTGCCGAAATCGCCCGGACCCTGAACGCTGAGACGCTGATCATTTTGAGCAATGTGCCGGGACTGCTGCGCGATGTCAGCGAGCCATCGTCACTGGTCGAGTCATTCTCGCTGCGGGATATTGGACGTTATGACTCGCTGGCAGAAGGCCGCATGAAGAAAAAACTACTGGCGGCGCAGCAGGCGAGAGTGCCGCGCGTGATTCTATCCGATTCGCGGATGGAGACGCCGCTGGATCGGGCGCTGTCCGGAGCGGGAACGCATATCCTGGGGGAGGCGCGCTATGCTGAACACGGCGACTGATCGACTGGAAGATATCACCAGCAGCGGCGCGTATATCAAGCGCGACATCGAGATTGTCTGCGGGCGAGGGGCGCGGCTGTGGGACGCAGCCGGGCGATCCTATATTGACTGCGTGGGCGGGCAAGGATCGGCTAACCTGGGGCATGCGCACCCGGCGATCCTGGCGGCGATCCAGCAGCAGGCGGCGCAGTTGATCACCTGCCCGGAGCTGTTCCACAACGACGTCCGGGCGCGCTTCCAGGGAGAACTCTGCCGGGCGGCGCATATGGCCCGGGTCTTCCTATGCAACAGCGGCACGGAAGCGGTTGAAGGCGCGATCAAGGTGGCGCGGCTGGCAACCGGACGCAGTGGGTTGATCGCGACGATGCGCGGCTTTCACGGGCGAACGCTGGGGGCGCTGAGCCTAACCTGGGAGAAAAATTACCGGGAAGCGTTCGAGCCGATGCTGATCTCCAGCGTGACACACGTCCCCTATAACAACATCGAGCGGCTGGCGGACGCCTTAAACGAGACGACTGCCGCCGTGATCGTGGAGGCAGTGCAGGGCGAGGGCGGCATTCACCCGGCGCAGGATGGCTATCTGCGGGCGGTGCAAGAACTCTGCCGCGCCAACGGGTCGCTGCTGATCGTGGACGAGGTGCAGACCGGGTTCGGGCGGACCGGATGGTTATTTGCCCACCAGTACGACGGAATCCAACCCGATATCATGTGCGTCGCCAAGAGTATGGCGGGCGGCATCCCGGCGGGGGCGGTGCTGATGAGTGATCGATTGGAAGCGCTGCCGCCCGCGTCACATGGCAGCACGTTTGGCGGCAATCCGTTGGCCTGTGCCACAGGACTCGCCGTGCTGGACGTGCTGCAAAACAGCGATCTGATCCTGCATGCGCGGCTGCGCGGCGAAGCGGTCCGCGAGCACCTGCGGGCTAACCTGTCCGAGTCGGTGGTACGCGAGGTGCGGGGGCGGGGCCTGATGATCGGAGTTGAACTGCGCGGCAAAGTCGCGCCCATTCTGCAAGCGCTGCAAGAGCGGGGCGTTCTGGCCCTGCCTGCTGGCCGAACCGTGTTGAGGCTGCTGCCGCCTCTCGTCATTTCTGCTGATGATTTATGGCTGGCGGTCCATACCGTCGAGGAGGTCGTGAACGATGCCGCTTAACCAGTACAGCATCATTGAAAGCACCCTGCGTGAGGGCGAGCAGTTCAGCACCGCGACCTTCACGACCCGAGAAAAGATCGAGATCGCCGCACTGCTGGACGATTTTGGCGTGGAAATGATCGAGATGACTTCGCCGTGCGCCTCGCCGCAGAGCGAAGCGGATATCCGGGCGGTCGTAGCCGAACGGTTCAACGCGCGCATCCTGACGCATGTCCGCTGCAACCGGGACGACGTGCAGCGGGCCATCGATACAGGCGTGGATGGCGTGGACGTACTGATCGGAACATCACCGCAACTGATGCAGCACAGTCACGGCAAGTCGATCCCACAGATCATTGAACTGGCCGCCGACGTGCTGACCTTCGCCCGCGAACAAGCCCCCGATATCATCCTGCGCTTCAGCACGGAAGACAGCTTCCGCAGCCGGGAGTTTGATCTGCTGCTGGTTTACCTGTCGGTCGCTGAACTGGGGCTGGTCAACCGCCTGGGAGTAGCCGATACGGTTGGAGTCGCACTGCCGCAGCAGGTCTACGCGATGGTACACCAGTTGGTGCGGCTGACCGGGCTGGACGTGGAATTTCACGGGCACAACGACAGCGGCTGTGCGATTGCCAATGCCTGTGCCGCGCTCGAAGCAGGAGCAACGCACATCGACACAACCATCCTGGGGATTGGCGAACGAAACGGCATCACGCCGCTGGGCGGGTTGGTGGCGCGGCTCTATACACTCAACCGAGACTATGTGACCAAGTATCATCTGTCGCTGCTGCCTAAGATTGACCGGATGATCGCAGAACGGTGCAACCTGGATATTCCGTTTAACAACTATATCACCGGGGCAAGTGCCTTCATCCACAAGGCGGGCATTCATGCCAAGGCTGTGCTCGCGGACCCCTCGACGTATGAGATTCTCAAGCCGGAAGACTTCGGCCTGTCGCGCGAAGTGACCATCGGACACCGTCTGACAGGTTGGAATGCCGTGCGGCAGCGCGCCCAGACGTTGGGCCTGCACCTGGACGACACAACGCTGAGAGCCATCACACAGGATGTCAAGCGCCGGGCGGATGTGCGCCCGCTGGCCCTGCACGAAGTCGATCAACTGCTGTTTGATGCCGCCGGAGGGCAGATCTGATGGGGCGGACCTTCGCTGAAAAAGCCCTGGCCCGCGCGGCTGGACTATCCGATGCGCGCGCCGGGGATGTGCTCGATATCAGGCCGGACGTTTTGCTCAGTCACGATAATTCGGCGGCGATCCGGCGCATCTTCGAGGATACGGGCGCGACCAAAATCGTGTACCCGGAGCGAGTGGCGATCACACTCGATCATGCCGTGCCTGCGCCGACGACGAAACACGCGCAAAATCATGCTGAGATTCGGGAATGGGTCCGGCAGCAGGGAATTCAACACTTCTTCGAGGTCGGGCGGGGTATCTGCCACCAGGTGCTCAGCGAAGAAGCGCTGGTCCTGCCCGGCGAGACGATCCTCGGCGCGGACAGCCACACGACACACTTTGGCTGGATGGGCGCGTTCGGGGCGGGGATCGGGCGGACGGAAATGGCGGCGCTGTGGGCGACAGGCGAACTGTGGGTTCGTGTACCTGACGCGCTGCGCATCACCCTGGCGGGCTATCTACCCGCCGGGGTTACTTCCAAAGACCTCAGTTTGCGCATCCTGGGCGATCTGGGCGTAGAAGCAGGAATTTACCAGTCGGTGGAATTCGCAGGGGAGACGCTGGCGAGTCTCTCGGTGGCGTCGCGGGCGGTGATCCCGAATATGATGGCGGAGATGGGGGCCAAAAACGCCTATCTGCCGCCCGATCAGGCCGTGTTTGACTACCTGGAAGCGCGGCGGACGCGGGATTACCAGCCGCTCTATCCCGATGCTGATGCCGTCTATGCCGCCGAGTATGCTCTGGACGTGAGCAACCTGGAAGCGCTGGTCGCCTGCCCGGACAGCCCGGATCAGGTGGTTCCCGGTGTCGCAGGTGGCAGGACAGCCGATCCAACAGGCGTTTCTGGGCACGTGCACCAATGCGCGGCTTGAAGACCTGCAAGCCGCCGCTGAAATCCTGCGCGGGCAAAAAGTGCGCTGCCGGTTGGTGGTCATCCCGGCGAGTTCAGAAGTGTATATGGAGGCGCTGCGGGCGGGCGTGATCGAAACGCTGCTGGAAGCCGGGGCGGCGATTGGCACGCCGGGCTGCGGGCCGTGTATGGGCAACCACATGGGCATTCCCGCGCCAGACGAGATCACAATCAGCACAGCTAACCGCAACTTCAAGGGGCGGATGGGCACGAAGGAAGCACCCGTCTATCTGGCGAGTCCCGTATGTCGTGGCGGCAAGCGCCGTGCGCGGGCAGATCACCGATCCGAAGGAGTTTCTGGCATGATGACGACACACCGCTGCTGGGTTTATGGCGATAATGTGAATACCGATGTGATTTTTCCGGGACGATACACCTACACGCTGACCGCGCCGCAGGATCTGGCGGCCCACGCGCTGGAAGACCTGGATACAGCATTTGCGGGGCGGGTGCAGCCGGGGGATGTGATCGTCGCCGGGCGCAACTGGGGATGCGGCAGCAGCCGGGAACAGGCGGTCAGCGCGCTGAAATTTGCCGGGGTGACGGCTATTGTCGCCGCGTCGTTCAGCCGCATCTACTTTCGCAACTGCATCAACCAGGGGGTTCTGCCGATTGTGTGCGCGGAATTGAACGATCTGGTGCAGACGGGTGACACGATCCAACTGGATCGGGAGACAGGGCTGATCATCGCCAAAGAGCAGACGTTTGTGATCCCGCGCTGTCGCCGTCGGTGCAGGCAATTCTGGAAGCCGGGGGACTGGTACCTATGCTTCAGAAGCGCTTTAAAGGAGAGACGGCCTCATGACACGACTCATTACGCTCATTCCAGGTGATGGCATCGGGCGGGAAGTGATTCCGGCGGCGCGGCAGGTCCTGGAGTCGTTGGGGCTGCCGCTGACCTTTCAGGAGGCAGAGGCCGGGTTCGGGACGTTCGAACGATATGGCACGGCGCTGCCTGAGGAAACGTTACGCCGCTGCCAGGAGAGTGACGCGATCCTGTTCGGGGCGACGAGTTCCCCGATGACAAAGGTGCAGGGCTATCAAAGTCCGATCCTGAGCCTGCGGCGACACTTCGATCTATTCGCTAACCTGCGCCCGGCGGTGAGTGGGGAAATCGATCTGCTCATCGTGCGGGAAAACACGGAAGGGCTGTACAGCGGGCGGGAGCGGTTGGAAGACGAGGGAAATACGGCGATTACCGAGCGGGTGATCACGGCGCGGGCATCGGAGCGGATCACGCGCACGGCGTGCCAGCAGGCACAACAGCGGCGCGGCAAACTGACCGTGGTACACAAAGCCAACGTGCTCAAAGAGACGTGCGGGCTGTTTCGGCGTGTCGCGCTCCAGGTGGCTCTCGAATTTCCGGCCCTGACCGTGGAAGAAATGCTGGTCGATACGGCGGCAATGCGGTTGGTGCAAGAACCAACGCGCTTCGACGTGATCGTGACGACCAACCTGTTTGGCGACATCCTCAGCGATCTGACCGCCGGACTGACGGGCGGGCTGGGGATCGCACCTTCGGCTAATATCGGGGCAGGGCGGCCCGCGCTGTTCGAGCCTGTACACGGCAGTGCGCCGGATATCGCCGGGCAGGACAAGGCTGATCCACGCGCCGCAGTGCTCAGCGCGGCGATGCTGCTGGACTTTTTGGGATACGATCAGGCTGCGGCTTCGGTGCGGCAGGCCACTTACGCGACCCAACACACCGGATCGACGCGGCAGACGACAACCTGTCTGATCGAGGCGCTGAGTCATGTCTGATCTGCTGATCGAACTGGTGCGGCGCTACAGCCCGTCCCAACAGGAAGCGCCCGCCGTGAGCACTCTGGTCGAGTGGATGGCGGCGCACGGATTCGAGGCGCGGATCGACGAGGCAGGCAGCGCCGTTGGCGTGCGAGGGGCGTCCGATGCGCCGCGCACGCTGATCCTGCTGGGACACATCGACACGGTGCCGGGCGAAATTCCGGTGCGGGTCGAAGACGGCCTACTCTATGGGCGGGGAAGCGTGGATGCCAAGGGGCCGCTCTGCGCCTTTGCCGAAGCGACCGCACAGGCGGCAATCCCAGAGGGCTGGCGGGTGATCGTCGTCGGGGCTGTGGAGGAGGAGAGCGCGACCAGCAAGGGCGCGTATCACATCCGCGAACAGTTCGCGCCGGATTGGTGCATCATCGGGGAACCGAGCGGGGCCAGCCAACTCACGCTGGGGTACAAGGGGCGACTGCTGGTGGATTACGAATTATCCCGATCCGCCGCGCACTCGTCGCGCCCGGAACCGACGGTGGGCGCGCTGGGAGCGGCCTTCTGGCAGGCAGTGCTGGACTGGTCAGAGGAACAAAACGCCGGATGGGAGCGGAACTTTGACCAGGTGTTCCCGTCGCTGCGTTCGATCAACACTTCGTCCGATCACTTTCAGGATCATGTGTGCCTGACGGTTGGGTTCCGGCTGCCGCCGCGCCTCACGCCGGATCAGGTGCTGGAAGAGGTATCCAAGCTGGCAGAGCCGGGGGGCACACTGCGCGCCTATGGGCCAGAACGGGCGTATCTGGGCGGCAAGAACAATGACCTCGTGCGCGCTATGCTCGGCGCGTTACGCAGCCAGGGGCAAACGCCCGGATTCGTCCTGAAAGGTGGAACAAGCGATATGAACGTGGTCGGGGCGGCGTGGACCTGCCCGATCATCGCGTATGGGCCGGGAGACAGCAGCCTGGACCATACGCCAAACGAGCATCTGGCGCTGGACGAGTACGATCTGGCGGTGCGGGTGCTGCGGCAGTTAATCGAGACGATGCCAGTCTGATAGGGGCGGCATGACTAGTCGCCCCTCGCTGGTGCTCTTGTCAGGCGGTCCGTTCGATGCGCACGCGCCAGACTTCCGGGCCTTCTTCCAGGACATTCCAGGAGAAACGATTCTCCCAGGAGGCTGTAAAATGCTGGTAAAGGGCCTTCGGCTCATGATCGTTGATCAAGATCAGCGCTTCGCCGGGTTCCAATGCGTCAAAGAGACGGAATATCTTGCGGTGGCGCATCATGGGGATCATGGGGCGCACATCGAGAATAAGTCCTTGTGTTTCGGTCATCATGTTCTCCTGCCTAGTGTCCTGAACCATGAGGTGATAACTGGCCGTCAAAAATATCGGGCTGCGGATCACCCTCGACGTAGAGAAAGCCCATTAAACCCTGCTCGGCGCGGCTCAAGGCGTGATCGACCAGGACGAAACGGCCCGGTACGTCCAGCTTCAGTTCAACCATCGCCGCGCCACCTGGCGGAACGAGCGTCGTCTGGACATCCGTCAGCGGAGGGCTGGTGATCGATCCCTGGTCATAGACCCGATCCATGATTTCGCCGATCACATGGAACGACGAGATAAAGTCTGGCCCGCCGACGCCAAAGAAAATCCGAATGGTCTCGCCCACGTTGGCGCGAAGCGCTTCCTCATCAGCGGTTAGCGCACCTGACGCGCCGTTAAAGACAAAATAGGTGGGATGTTCCGCGAGCATGTTGTCGTGGCTGAAATTGACATAACCCTGCGTGCCAAAAGGCTCCGCCGTGTAGATTTCACCCTGCATCACGTAAAATTCACGATCAACGGGTTCCAGGCCACCTTCCGGCTCAACCAGGATCATGCCGTACATGCCGCTGGCGATATGGTGACCAACGCTCGGTGTCGCGCAGTGATAGACAAACAAACCGGGATTGAGCGTCTTGAACGTGAAGACGGTCTCTTCGCCGGGCATCATATTGCTAAAGACCGCGCCGCCGCCGGGTCCGGTTGCCGCGTGAAAGTCTACCGAGTGCGGGAACTGGCTGGACGTGTTGTTGCGGAAGTGGACTTCAACAGTGTCACCCACGCGGACGCGCAGCATGGGACCGGGCACCGTACCATTAAAGGTGAAGTAGGTCATGGTTGTGCCATCGGCCAACTGCCCGACGACTTCTTCCGACGTTAAATCGACGCGCACCGTCTGAGGAGCGCGATCCCCGACCGGGCCTGGAAGATCAGTGGGATTATGAACCACATTGGCACCGGTTTCTTCCCTGGATTCCGCGTTGCCGACCACCAGCGTGCCAAACATTCCTGCTTCGCGGTGACCGGGAACCGAACAGTAGTAGATATATTCACCCGTTGCGTTGACGGTAAAGGTAATCGAGTCCTCTTGACCTTCATCGGCAAACTGGCGGGTAGCGACGCTAAATTCATCGATGGTCAGGTCGTGCAGCAGACCATCACCGTTAACCAGGGTAATTTTGACGACATCACCCGGATCAGCGTGGAGGGTGGGATTCACCACACCATCAATCTCGCCGCCAACACCGACAAAAACCAGTTTGCCTGTATCGCCGCCAGTCATCAAGGTAAACTGCACCGTCGCTCCGGCTGAATGAACAGCGCCGCCTGCCGGCGCTTCGGGGAACTGAGCCAGGGCCAAGCTTGCAGATAATGCCGTGAGTACGGTCAGCGCGAGCACCACAAGAGCACGTTTGCGATTCATGAAGCCATTCCTCTCGTTTTCTCAAAAACAATCTCTACTTACTAACGATAACCGGGTTGGGATTAACTTCACTTGATTTAGATCAATTGGCGGGCTGTGGTATACTTAACCCTATCTCCTCGACCGCTCATCAGATAAATCCCGTCTCGCATTGCCATCACGGAAGGCCTCTATGCAGGGAATAGAACAGGGACATCGTTTGCCACTTCCAACTACGCCGCTGGTAGGGCGGGAGACGGAACTGGCGGAGTTAGCCGAGCTTATTCACAACCCAGACTGCCGGCTGCTGACGCTGTTTGGACCGGGAGGAATCGGGAAAACACGGCTGGCGCTGGAACTGGCGGCACGGCAGGAACACCTTTTCTCGGATGGGGCCTATTTTGTCGCCCTCGATCCGCTCTCCTCGCCTGATTTTGTGATCAACGCCATCGCTGAGGAATTCGCGTACCAACTGCACGAATTGGGCAACTCGCAGCGCCAACTGCTGCACTATTTGCAGACGCAAAACACCCTGCTGATTCTGGATAACTTCGAGCATCTGCTGGACGGTGTGCAGATCGTGGGCGATATTCTGGCGGCTGCGCCGGATATCAAAATTATTGTAACTTCCCGCGAGGTGCTGAACCTGCAGGAGGAATGGCTGTGGCCCCTGAGCGGCATGCGCTACCCCGATCCCCATATCGACAGCCCGCGCCCCGAGGACTACAGCGCGATCCAGTTGTTTATCCAGCATGCGCGACGGATGCGCGGCGATTTTTCGTTCGAGGCGGAGCGTGACGGTATACGGCAGATTTGTTCACTGGTGGAAGGCATGCCGCTGGCGTTGGAATTGGCGGCGGCCTGGGTCCGCACGCTGACCTGCGAAGAGATCGCTCGGGAAATTGGGCAGAACCTGAATTTTCTCAAGACAAAGGCGCGCAATGTCCCACCCCGCCACCAGAGTATGCGGGCGGTGCTGGATCATTCCTGGGATCTGCTGTCAGAGGAGGAACGGATTGTTTTCCGGCGGTTGTCTGTGTTTCGCGGCGGTTTCACACGCGAAGCGGCGGCAATGGTTGCCGAAGCCTCACTCGATAACCTCGCGGCGCTGCTCGATAAATCGCTGCTGCGGTGGAGCACGTCAGAATGTTACAGCCTGCACGAACTGGTCCGGCAGTACGCAGAGAAACAACTCAAAGACGAGCCGGATGATCTGGGCGTGACGCGAGGGCGGCACAGCACCTACTACATGTCCTTTCTTCGCCAGCAGTGGGATCGTCTGCTTGGCACCGAGCCCAAAGAAGCGCTGTGTGCCATTGAAGACGAGATCGACAATGTGCGAACGGCGTGGGGCTGGGCGGCGATGATGGGCATGGAAGATGAGATCAACGACGGACTGGACAGCCTGTGGTTTTTCTATGATACGCGGGGCCGCTACCGCGAAGGCGAAAGGGTCTTTGCCATCGCCGCGGAAAGTCTGGCGGTGGATGACCCTGCAGAGAATGGCTCTCTGCTGCTGGGCCGTCTCCTGGCGAGGCAAGGGGTGCTGCATAACAGCATCAATGGCTCGACCCGAGCCAAACCCCTGCTCGAAACGGCGCTGGCTATCTTCCGGCGGCTGGATACGCGGAATGAAATGGCGTTTGCCCTGGCCCGGCTGGGTGAAGTGTATGCCAACGAGAGTTTTGATGCCGCCATCCAGGTGTTCCAGGCCAGCGTTGATCTCTACAAGGAAACAGGTGATTTGTGGGGGCTGGCCTTTGCTACCCATTGGCTTGGCAATTTAAGCGATCCAGCAGAACAGCAAATGCGCCTTGGCTCAAGAGGTCTGGACCTGTTCCAGCAGATCAACAGCCAGTGGGGTGTGGCGGTTGTGACACCAACCGTGGGCTTTGCCGCGCTCAATGTGAGTAACTTTGAAGAAGCGCTGCGACTGGGGCAGGAAGGGTTGGTACGCTGCCAGGAAATCGGCATCCGTTGGGGGGTGGCTATGTCGCTGCAAGTGATGGGCATCGCCGCACAGCGGTTGGGAAACAACCAGGATGCTATCCGCTATTTTGCCCAGTCGGTTCAGGAAGCGCTGGATCTTGGCCTGGGGCGTTTCCAGATGTTCTGTGCGTATCACATCGCCAGGGTGCTGCAGCGGATGGGGCGAAGTGAACAGGCACTTCGTTTCATGACCGTCGCTTATCATTACAGTTCAAAGGCATCAACCACGCTGCTCTTCGTGCACGTGGAACGGCATTTGACACCTGAACAACTGGCGTTGGTTCAGGAACGCAGCAAGTCAATTGATCCCCAACTGGAGTTGGAACGGCTGTTGGTCGAACTACGCGCCCTGGAGGAAGATGAACAGGCTCCTGGCGCTCCCGGCGAAACAATTCTCAGCCCACTGACTGAACGAGAGATCGAGATTCTGGACAACGTTTACAACGGACTATCTAACCGGGATATCGCGGAAAAGCTGTTTCTGTCAACGGGAACCGTGAAGTGGTATCTCAGCCAGATATACAGCAAACTGGGGGTCGAGAGCCGCACACAGGCCGTTGCCCGCGCCAGAGAATTACAACTTATCCCTAAAAGATAGACTGGAAAAACCAACCCTGAGACCTATCTTTAGGCAGGTGATCCCTCCCTTCGGAACTCGTATACTGAGGTTGTCATGTGAACGGGCGAGCGAAGGAGTAATACCATGTTTGCGAACAATCCGATGGGTTTCGTGGTCAAGGGTATGATGGAAGAACTACGCGTAGAAGGTGAGATCCCTTCATCCGGCTGGCAGGATTGGATACGCGAACACGCCGCTAAGCTCGCTCACAAACTCGAAAACGGACGCGAAAAGAAAAACGAAGAGGCACAACTCCGCGACCTTCAGCCGTGCGAGAACTGTGGCTAGCGCGGGCGCGGCGGCTTAAGTTGACACGAATCGGGGGCGTAAGCCATACGCCCCTACATGGGCAGTTCGGTGATATCCGGGCTGTCTTTCCACAACAAGTAACCCTGGCGGAGCAATTTACGGCGCAGATCGAGCGGGTAGCCACGTCCAGCCAAAGCAACTGCGCTGGCCTCAAACCACTGGCGAAGTCCCCAGTTTCGGGCGGCAATCGTTTCGCGGATCGCCTGATTCCAGTCTGTCATAAATGTATTGATCTTCTCGCCGGGGATCATGCGATGGATGCAGTTTTTGGGCAGCACAGGCTGGAATAACCCCGGCTCGAAGCCCCAACCGAAATTGGTGCTGAACAGCAGTCCTTCGTAGCGCAAATGAGCTTCACAGCGGCGAAGCAGGTTGGTTACGGAAAGACGTCCAAAGGGATCGGACGTTCCCTCGACCAGCAAACCGCCGGGCAGAAGATAGCGGCCCATCGTTTGCCACGCGGCGGCTACTTCGGATTCCTCGTACTGACGCAGCACATTAAACGCGCGCATCAAGCGCACGGTTTCCCCTTCGAGCAGCGGCAGATTAAAGCCCCCCAGCCGGAATTGAGTTAACTGATCGACAAAGGGGGCTGCATTGGCGACACGCTCCGGGTCAATCTCTACACCCATTACAGGCAGCGACGGATTCAGGCGGCGCAGGCGTTCGGCGCTTTCGAGAGTCGTGAATGGCTCCGCGCCATACCCCAGATCCACATAACAGGCATGGGCAAACGCACCACCAGTCCGGCGAATCAGGGCGGGATCGTAAATCAGGAGAAAGTTATCGACGCGGCGGAGGCGGTTACGGGCCGTCTTCCCGCGGGTCGGTTGGCCCAGGGGTCGTTCGTTACGGCGCGGCATGATCTGTCATTTTATAAGACGGTTCCCAATATGTCGAAAAAACAGGGCCATCGTATAATGGGCCACTGAAAGCCATCTTTCATTCGAGAACGCAGGGGGATATAGCATATGGCTGCAAACCGGGACACCGTGCTCACGATGTCTGTCATCGGAGCGCTCCTGATCGTCTTCAGCATGTTTTTGCCGATCATTCATTGTGAAAGCAGCGGTGGATGGTGGACATGCACACGAGATTCAGTCTCGCTCTTTGACCGGAAAGCATTTCAAGATGACGCCAAATTTTATGAAGGTGTCCTGTCTAACTTTCAACCCATCAACCTCCTCGCTATCACGGCGGTCGCCCTGGCTGCTGTCGTCCTGGGACGTGGGTTAGTTCCAGCGGCCAGCACGTTGCTGCTGTTTACGCTGTTTCACCTGTATTCCGCCTGGGTTCAGACTGATGAGGAGACAGCCGTTGATCTCAGCCTGGGCTGGGGCTGGATCGTGCTGCTGCTCGGCTGCGGGTTGATCATGGGGGCAGCAATCATGTACGCTTTGCAGGAGCGGCAGGATGAGCGGAATGCCCGCGTCTTTTTTGCCAACCGCGCCCAAGCGCCGATTGAACCACCTGCGCTATCTAACGAACCTTCGCCCAGCGAACCAGCGCTCTAGAGGAGAACAGCCATGTTGACCCAAAACCGTAAAAATCCGCTGCTCATCACGCTGGCCTTGATTGGGTTGGTGCTGATTGTCGTGGGCTGTTTGCTGCCTGCGATTAAAGATAACTTCACGTCGAGCGATGAAGATTCGTTGTTTGAAACAAGCCGCTTTGAAGGCAATCACAGCTTCCGCAATGGGATACTCGGAAACCAGATCGCTATTTACCTGTTTATTATTGTTGCCGCCAGCATCTATCCCGCTGTTACCCTGCGTGGGCTGCGGGGAATGAGCGTCATCGCTTTCGTCTATACCAGTATTCTGGTTTATGTGATCGCGGCGGATAAAAGCGAGAGCCTCAAAATCGGCTGGTATGTCATCTACGCCGGGATCGTCCTGATGTTTGCTGCCCGCCAGATTGATATCTGGCAAAACGGGGGAGCCGATCCATTGCAGAAATACCGGGCAGAATATGCTGCCAGCCGTCCCGGCGGAACAGCGGGGCTGATCGGCAAACTCAGCGCAACGCCGCTGTCGGCTGACCCTAAAAAACCAGTATGGTCCGGCTCGGCGGTGCTCTCTTCGCTCGCTCCCAGCGGCGTCTGTGTGAACTTAACATCACCGGTGCTTTCGGTGCGCCAGGGGCCATCGGGTGACGCCGAAAAGCTGGTCCAGATCACGTCGGACAGAAGCTACGATGTGCTGGGCAAAAGCGCAGACGGACAGTGGTGGCTGATCGACTATGGCGGCGGACAGGGCTGGATATCCGTTCCCTATACGCAGGTCATGTCGGGTGATCCGAACAACGCCCCTGTCATTGAGTAGATAGAGGGGCAAAAGCGGAATAAAACCCCTTCCCGATTAAGCACATTCGCCACAAAAGGGAAGGGGTATGGGTATCTCACTGGAACAGAGCACCGTCGATGACCGCTGTATAAATATCGGTCTGGTTCTGGTAGCCGCGCTGAATCTCGACAAAAACGTAGTAGCTATTATCGTGATAGACCAGCGAGTTATACCAGAAACTGCGGCGCTGAATATCTTTATCACTCAGGTAGGGGTTGCCTGCGTATTTCGTCCAGTGGATACCATCTTCGCTTGTGGCAAAGCCATATGCTTTGTTGGAGCCGCCCGGCTGCATGCTGCGATAGGACATAACGAAGCCATCGGGAGTCTGGACGACGCGAGGCTGGTGAACCAGCACGCCGTCCCAGTCGCCTTCCGCGCCCGGCGTGAGCACAGGATCGCCATATTTCTGCCAGGTGATGCCATCGGGGCTGGTTGCCAGACCGATACGCATGCTGTTTACCGCACCAAAATCGCTCAGCCCGGTATAGTACATGAAATATCCCTGATCCGTCTTAACCACACTGGGCGCTGTTACCTGCGCCGCGTCCCAGTCTCCGGCTGCGCCGGGCAGCAGAACTGGCTCGGCATCGACGGTCCAGGGACCCGTTGGCGCGGGTGCGGTGGCCCGTCCAATGGCCCATGACGCCGGGGCAGATGAGAATTGGTTGCCCACCGTATAGAAGTACAGCACCCAGGTTCCGTCGTCCTCAACCAATACGCTTGACGCCATCGCGGCAGTACCGGCATAGGGAACATCATCGGTAGAAAATACGGGGCCATCTCCCTGCTGCGTCCAGGTGAAGCCGTCATCGCTGGTCAAATAGGCAGTTCCGGCCCAGGCAGGCCAGCCGACAAAGCCGTTACGGAACATGTGGAACTGACCATCCACATAGAGCGCCGCACCCGGATCGGTATACTGCCCATCCCAGGTACCCTCTTCGCCATGCTCAATCACGGCGTGATCGGCGTCCAGGCGAACGTTTAAGTAAAGAGTCACTCTGCCCATGTACCACAACCGCCGTGAAGAGCAGCGGGATAACCACCCAAAACCATCGTTTCATCTTGCGCCTCCTTGTGTCTGGCCCTTAACATAAACGATAGATGTTCAAACACCTATATGCGCGCGCATATAATATCTGAAATAAGTTATACGCATATCAGCAAAAAGGCGATCAGTTGATGTCACTGCGATTTATGCTGTTAGGAATCATCAAAGACCAGCCTGTGTCCGGCTATGATCTGAACAAGTACTTCAAGATGGTCGTCCACTTCTTTTGGAGCGCGGATCAGAGCCGCATCTACCGAACCTTACACGAAATGGAGTCGGATGGGTTGGTTCGTGTGGAGTGCGTCGAGCAAGCGGATAGCCCAGACAAAAAGCTGTATCACATCACCGAGGCGGGGCGGGCGGAACTGAAGCACTGGCTAGAGGAACCTGCGCCGTCACTCCCGAACCGGATGCCCTGGTTAGGGCAGATTTTTTTTGCGGATGATCTGAGCACGGAGGAAACCATCGCCCTCTTACAGCGGCGGATCACGCAGTTGGAGGCTGAACTGGCGGAGCTAGAGAGGCGCGTTCACCGTGATTCGCTGCGCGACTTTATCACCAACCCGGCTACGGCGCGCTCGAATCGGATGCACGCGCTCACGCTCGATTATGGAATCCAATCGGTGCGCTTCCAGTTGGGATGGCTGCACGAGGCGATCGAGATGATCCAGCAGGGGGATGAACAGGGGTAGTTTTAGGATGGGCGACAGCAAAAATGGGCGCAGCGGCTTCGCAGCTTCGCGGCTTCGCTTCGCACGCAGCACGCAAAGCAGCGCCCCTACAGATTATTGTGCGAAGCGGTTGCGGATCAGAATTGAACTGCCGTGAGGGGAAACCGTTTTGACGGCAAGCGCCACGCGATAATCGCGGTTCAGCGCATCCCAGTATTGGTTCAGAATTGATTCTGGATTGCCCGCGCACGGCAGCAGGAGCGGGTCTCCGGCAAAACTGGGCAGCGGCTTGCCGTCACCCTGGTAGGTGGTCAGACCATACCCCATCCCTGGTGGCGGTGGAGCGGGACGATAGGTGAAGCGATCCGTCAGGCGGGGATCGGCGGCATTCGCTTTAAGAATGCTCAGGGTCACCGGGCTGGATACCGATTCCAGGTCCAGCAAACCGCTGATGCGGGGCGTATAGTTAGGTGCGTCCGGTTCGCGCTCGCGGCTGGCCAGGGCTGCATCGAAGCTGTGCCCCGCCTGTAATGCCTCGTAGATCGTGCGTGTCTGATCGCCATTGCTCACCAGAAAAATACGCGGCGGCAGAGCAAGCATCGCCTCATAAATGATCAGGCTGGCGTCTTCCAGTTTCGCCGGATCAACGGGTTCAGTACGGAGGGTTGGACCTTCAGCCACAAAACGCCGGTTCTGACTGTTCGCGCTGCGACCCATGATCCAATAGATCATCAGCCAGTTATCCCCCTCAGCGGCGCGACCAATGACCAGTCCACGGCCCGGATAGACGTTCTGGCTGATATGGCGCTCAAAATTGGCCTGCGCGATGTCGGACATGGCGTAATCTCCTCAGAAAAAGAAAATATCACCGCGGAGAGCGCGGAGAACGCAGAGAAAAGATAAAAGAGCCAAGTAAAGTGGATTTTACCGCGGTTGCTGTGCCAGCCCAGTCCAAATGGTTGTATGATATGCATAGAGAGCATAGAGGGGAGAGAATAAAATGATTCACGTTGAAGCTTCAAAAGTAATTGACGCTTCGCCGGCCACCATTTATGCCATCATCAGCGACTATCAAGTAGGACACCCAGCAATTTTGCCCAAACAGTATTTTAGAGAACTCACCGTCGAACAGGGCGGGCAGGGAGCAGGAACGGTTGTCCTGGCGCGCATGGCGGTAATGGGCGTGAAAAAAACCTATCACCTGACCATAAGCGAACCGGAACCGGGCCGCGTGCTCGTGGAAACCGATGAGCAGGCGGGGGTTGTCACCGCCTTTACGGTCGAACCACTGGACGGAGGATCGCAGGCGCGGGTCACTATCACCTCTGATACAAAACCGAGCCCCGGAATCCAGGGATTTATGGAAAAGCTGATGAATCCACCGATCTCGCGGCGCATCTACGCCCAGGAATTGCAGCAGCTTGCGGATTATGTAAAAGGCAAGTCCTAGCGCATTAGCGTTTCGAACACGACCTTCATCTTTTCCGCGACGACGCGCCATGCATAACGCGTCTGAGCGAGTTCGGCGGCACGGCTGCCCATTTGTTCCGCCAGTTCCCGGCTGCTCACGATGCGCGTGATCGCGTCAGCCAGGGCGGGCGGATCTTCGGGCGGGACGAGGAGGCCGCTTTGCCCATCTTCGACCACATCCGGCAGGCCACCAATGCAGGTAGCAACAACAGGCTTGCCACAGGCATAGGCGATCTGAAGCACGGCGCTCTGGGTGATAGCACGGTAGGGCAGCACAACCACATCGCTCAGCCGGACCAGCGAGGCCACCCACTCGTTCGGCACATAATCGAGGAACCAGGACACCTGATCGGCAATGCCAAGTTCGGCGGCTTCGGATCGCAGCGCGTCCGCATCCACATCTTTCGCCGGGAAGCCCGCCACGACCAGCCGCGCCCCAGTCGCCTGGGCAACCGCAGGAAAGGCACGGATCAAGATCTTCGACGACCCTTATACTTGGTGATCGTCCCAAAGAAGAGCACCACGGGCTGATTGGGGCCAATAGACAGTTCGCGCCGCAGATCATCCTGACTTTTCGCCTGGGGGACTTCCAGCACCAGTTCGTTTGTCGCCAGAGGAATTTCGTGGACATGCTCCGGCGGAACCGTGTATAGCTGGAGAAACTGTTCCAGGTTGCTGCGATCATGGACAAAGAGCGCGGCAAACTGGTTATAAATCCGGCTGAAGCGCTCGTAATGAGCCGATGATTCCTGGACGATGCTCTCTGAACCGCGCCGCGTGTCGTAGGACTGGACGTCGTGAACAATATCGGCCAGCACCAGCCCGGATCGGCGCAGCAGCTTGAGAAAATGCTCCTCGAAGCCGAAGCGGATTTCGCCAAAAAGCACGATATCGGGCCGTTCGCGGCGCAAATAACGCACCAGCCGCAGCCACTCCCACACATACAGCCCGCCGCGCAGCGCCCGCCGTGCCTTGCGCCAGATTGGATTCCCGCCCCTGGCTCCGCGCGGGTCCCAGAGGCGCATCAATTCGATGGCCCGGAATTCGTGAGGCAGATCACGCAGTTCGTAGGCGGTGGAGGTGACGAGAGTGGTTTCCACGCCAAGACGTGCCAGGGCACGGCAGAGATGATAATCATAATGGATCATCCCGCCCCGGCCCGATGCTTCGACGACGTAAACGCGCATGTCCGACTCCCTTATGGCAGATGCAGCATCTCATAAACCGCGGGCAGGCCCATCACCTTCATCACAAAGGTGGAAAAGCCATCGCGGTAGCTCAGAAAAATACGCGGAATGAGCAGGGGGCTGCGCCGGATAGACCGCGCGCGCATGGGGCCGGGGGTCAGGGTAAAAGCCAGCGAGTAATGTGCCTCGCGCAGCATATCGAGAGCCACCTGATTGTAATCGGACGGCAATCCATTGGGATAGGCGAAGGCATAGACCGGTCTGCCCAGTTCCGCTTCGAGCTTAACGCGGGAATCGGTTAACTGGCAGCGCAGGTCAGATTCGGGGATGCGGGTCAGGATCGGGTGCGACGTCGTATGGGACTGGCAGGCGATCCCGTTGGCAGCCAGTTCACGGGCCTGATCCCAGTCAAAAAACAGCCGCTGCGCGGGTATTTCGACGCCCAATAGTTCCGGCAAATCGTGCATTACGGCGTATTTGTCCTCGTCACGCATGATCTTCAGATGACGCGACAGGGCATTGGCGGCAACACGACGCTCATCGGGGGTGGTCAGGCGCGTCTCGCCCAGAACAGGCAAGACAGCCTGGGTGCAGTTTGTGTGCTCAAAGCAGTAGACAACCTGATCCCACCAGGGCCAACCGTCGGAGCCGATCATCCGCGTAACCAGGAAGATCACAGCGGGCAGGCCGCGTGCCTTGAGAACCGGATAGGCATACTCATAATTGTCCAGATAGCCATCATCAAACGTGATCAACAGCGGGCGGGATGGCAGCGGTTTGCCATCTACCACATGATCGCGCAGCACCGCCAGATCGATAACGTTGAACGTACGCGCCACATAATCCATCTGCTGGGCGAACTGTTCCGGGGAGGCGCTGACATTCGCCTTTAAGCCAACAAAGTCTGGCGCATTCACATTGTTGATGCGGTGATAGGCCAGAACAGTCAGCCGGTGCGAACCCCAGGCCCCGTCCAACAGACGCAGCGCACCAGTTCGATAGAGTAGATCAGAAATGGGGTGTGATTTTTTCATAACAGTGCCCGATCATACACCTGCAAAACCTGTTCGATCATCACATCTAAACTGAAGGAGTCTCGCACGAGTTTATATGCTGCCAGCCCTAATTCGCAGGCATCTTCCGGGCGCGTTGCCAGCCAGCGCATACCATCGGCCAGCGCAGCCGGATCGCGGGGGGGAACCAGGAGAGCATTCACGCCGTTGTCCAGCAAATCGGCCATCCCGCCGACCTTCGTCACCAGCAAGGGGCGCGCATAGGAGGCCGCTTCCAACACGGCATAGGGCAGGGCCTCGGAGAGCGACGCAAGACAGGCGGCATTCACGGCCAGCAACAAGGCCGTAATATCGCGGCGGAACCCGGTAAACCGAACGCGGTCCGCGATACCCAGCGCCTCCGCCTGCGCTTCCAGTTCGGCACGGAGGGGACCATCACCCACCAGAAGCAGCTTGACGTGTGGCAAATCCTTCAGGCGGGCCAGACCATCGATCAGGTAGGTGTGGCCCTTCACTGGCTTGAGCCGGGCAAAACTGGCGACTACAAAATCATCCGGACCAAAGCCCAGTTCGCGCCGCAATTCGACGTTCGGCACACCGGCGGCTGGATCGTCCGGCACGGCAACCGCATTGTAGATGAGCGTGCTCCGCGCTCCAAGCCCCTGGCGCTCGGCTTTGCTTTGCAGAACTCCGGTCACATTGATAATCTGCCGCCCCAGCCGCCGATCCAGGCGCAGGACCCCTTCGTAGAGCCTTCCCTTGAAGCCGGGATACTCCGCGCCGTAGTCACTGTGAATTGTAGCTACGCGCCCGTGAACTCGGACCAGAGACGCCGCGAGATGGCTCCATAAAATCGACTGGACGTTGTGCGCATCCACAATATCATAGTGGCGGATGATACGCCCTAAATCCCACAGAAGCTTAGGGCTGGCACGTCCTGCCTGAATGGGAATGCTCGGCAGTCCTTCCGCCTCAAGATGCTGATGAAGGAGGCTGCCGTGCAGCGCTGCGACATGAACCGAGGCTACTCGCTCACGCAGCGCACGAGCCTGAGACAGCACACGGATTTCCGCGCCGCCAAAACTACGGGCCAAATCGACCAGCAGGACGCGATACTCTCGATGATCAGTCATTGACGCACCAATCTGAAGTTATCAAAGACCAGGGTCCGCGGGCCTAAGGGGTAAGTGGCTGTATGGCCGAAGGCGTCTGTCTGTTTAGTGCTTGTACTCACCTGCAAACTGATATATTCCACTTTGGACCAGTCGAATCTTTCCTTTTCATCCAGGGGAACAACCAGCGGCAGAATCAGAGTTTGGTGACCGTCTGGCCCAAGGATAATCGCACCGTTGCGCAGCATTACATAATGGCCGCTCGTATCAGTCAGGCCAACATCAAGCAGGGCAAAATAAGGGCTGGTGTTCCATACCTCGATCTCAAGCGCGTCCCAATCGGACCAATCCGACTCCCCTAACCAGTAACCCGCTTCGTTCCCGCCGCCCTTGTAGTTGACACTCAGAGCGCGGCTGCTACCTTTCCAGACCAGTCTGCCTATCGTGTCGGTAAAATCCCACTCATCGAGAGCTGCCTGGATTTCGTCCTCGCTCAGATTGTCAAAGTCAAAGAGAATCTGCTCGTCGGAAAAAGAAACCGGAGTCAGGCAAAGATCGCTGGAGACGGAATTTCCCTCCGACAGTGCAACCAGCAGTTCGGTGTGCGCAGCGTCCCATAGATCAGCAGGCGGATTTTGATCGGCTAACGCGCCGGGCGTCAGACAACTGGCAAACTGCTGGGTCGGCTCCGCGCCAAACTGGGCGGCATAGAGATCAAGCAGGCGCGCATCTTCCACACCTTCGCGCAGCAGTTTGATACGCAGCGAGGGCAGCGGGCCGGGCCAAACCAGCGCGCCGCCGCCGTAGCCGGACTGGGGATAGAGTTTATCGGGATCCGTCCAGGGATTGACCAGATCATAATTATCGTCCACCCACTCCAGCGCCCCGTACCCGGCAATATCGCGGATGCCGTGCGCATAGGCATGCCAGATCATGCCGCGCTGCAAAGCGGCAGGTAGATCGATCAAGTCGCCGTATTCGTTCAGATAGAGGCTGGTGGTTTGAGACGGCTCTTTGTTCCACGCTGCAAACAGATCGGGGGCTGCGTCAAAAGTATCTTCGGGGACGTGGAGGTCATCGGCCACCAAATTCGGCATGATCCAACCGAAGGAAGCGGGGCCGGGGGCAACCGGAGTCACGCCAGAGGCACGCACTCGCAGACCTGCGGCGCGGACCGTTTCGGTCCACCACGCCAGGCGCTCGAACCCGGCTGGCCCAGAGTGGATTGGCTCATCGCCCAGCCAGCGTGTTTCATCCATTGGATAGATCAGCGCGCCATCCAGCCGATCCCGCGCAGCGAGATAGTCCGCCAGCGCCTGGAAATAGGCATGCATGCCATCGGCAAAGGTGGAATCGTCAAAATGGGCTTCTTTGTAGGGCCGCCCGGTTGAATTTAGCAGCAGATATTCGCCTCGTTCCTCGTCATATGGGCCGGGAGCGTAGAAGGTTGCGCCAGGAGGCAGCGCGTCGAGTTCGGCATCCAGGGCTGTAAAGTCCCAGCCGCCGTTTGCATCCAGGCGGGGGCGAGCCGCTAATGCGCCGGGCAGCAGATCGTTTTCCAGCAGCAGCCTGTGCATCTCCTGCAAAAATGCGGCGGGATCGTCACCCCCAAAAAAGGGCAGAGTCCAGTTGGCATCACCCAGTGGAATGATCACGTTCATCGCCGCGGAGGGAGCCAGATCAACCGGGTAAACAGTGATGTCCACACGCCGCCAGCCCACACCGCTCACATTGATGGTCAGGGTATGGTCGCCGGGCCGTGCATCCGGACGGACGTAAAGATCGACCCACAGGATCAACGTGCTGTTGGCGGGCAGAGACAGCGTGTCAGCCGAGAACGGCTTGAGGCCGTCGGGAAGCTGATCGGCATGCAGGCGCGCCAGGGTGAAAATCCCTGGTTCCGGCACAACGGGCAATGCCAGAAAGGACTCTTCATAAAAGGTCAGATCAAAGGCATTTTCAGGATAATCGACTGCCAGGCGTGCATCTTCGAGAGGCTGATCCCCGGTGCGGAACACCACCTGAAAAGGGGCATATTCCTGGCGGGCAGCATGGAGATGCAGACCGGATTCGATATCATCCGGGGCAGAGTCCGCTGGAGAAATCTTCAGCGTGGACCCAACTAACCACCATAAGAAGGGGCTGCCTTGCCCCTTAGCGACCGTTCCTCCTGCACCCACGAGGGGTGTCAGGAGGACGATCAGGACAGCAGCCCCAATCAAAATTGAAGATCGAAACCGTTTAGACGACACCGCCGCGCCCTCGCCGGAAGGCCTGTGCGATACCAAACAGGAGAGCAATCACCAGCACGCCTCCTGTAACCGCCAGCAGGATAGGGAACCAACTCGGCAGTTTGGCGTCGGCTGGCTGGGTTTCTTGCAGCGTTACCGGAACCAGCGTGGGCACCGGTGAAGCAGCCGACGCAGCAGAAGTAGCGGTGAAGATTGGTGAAGCTGTTGGCGTCGGTCCCAGCGTGTTCGTTGGCTGCGGCGTAAGTGTCGGGCCGGGGGTTGCCGTATAGAACTGGACAGGCGTGGGTGAGCCTTGCAGCGCCGTCTCGGTCGCTAATTCGGGAACCTGCGTCAGGATTTCGACCTGCTGGTCCAGCAGCCGGGTGTCGATAGCGGATACTGTGTTTTCGCTGACGAAGATGACGTTACCCAGCAGTTCGCTGCGCCCATACCGATCTTCGAGCAGCGCATTCGCCGCATTGGTCTGGCTGGTCGTTCCCGTTCCTGTCACGACCAGGACCACGCGATCCGGCGACCAGGGCGAGGGCAGCACTTCCAGCACGCCAACTTCGTAGCCGGGCGGCAGGACATAGCTTACATCGTCCAGCTTCTGTTCCAGTTGGTCGGTTCCATCCATAAACGGCTGTGGCAGGTTCTCATTGAGCATCGACAGCAGAGAATTGTTGGTGGAAAGTCCCAGAACGATAAAGTGATAGGCCGACAGGTCTGTTCCGGCTGGAATTTCGCCCTGATGGACCTGCGGAGACATCCCTTCACCATTCACCACTGAAGAACCAAGCATAGCGGCGAAGCCGAACGCCTGCTCCAACTCAGTACGGGTTGGGTTATCGGGCAGCGAGATCCAGACATCACTGAGGTCGGGCTGGGCATTGAAGGGGATGGGGAACCAGCCAACAAATGGATTCGCCAGCGCCTGATTTGAGATTTCGCGCGGGAGGTGCAGCGTACTGTCACCGCTGATATTGAACCAGGCCACCGCTGGATCGGGCGGGTTACACTGCCAGTCGCCTTCGACATTGACAATAATGGTCAACGTGTTCTTCTCGCCGGGGATAATGCTCGTTGGCGGAATCCAGGCGCGCAGGTGATTTGGACTTATCGGGGTCGCGCCGCTAGACGAAGCGCTGCCCGTCGCCGCCGTATCGCCAAAAGTGCCCAATACTTCGCTGGCAAGCGGCGTCTTGTTGTTGAGCAGCAAGGCTACCGTCGTCCGGCCATTTTGCAGCAGTTCAGAGTAGCTGAACAGCAGATCCACATAGGCGTCCGAGGTCAGGCTCTGGCCCAGCGGCATATAGAAGTCGACATCGGTGGTTATCGTGCCAATGCCGTTCAGCGTAATTTCGGGATAGCCCAGTTCGGTGAAGGTGATATCGGAGGTAATCACCGTTCCTGCCTGGGGACGTATCACAGGGCGTGTACTTGAGACAACCGCCAGCGGCCCACCAAGGCCGATCAGCGCGGGCGGTCCTGCCAGAGCCTGCGCCGCCTTGAGCAGGGCGTCAGGCGTCTTGCCTGTTACAGCGACAACCGCGCGCATCGGGTTATTGGGATTGATGGCCATATCGACGATGCCGTCATTCGCATCGATCGCTTCGCCGCTCATGGTCATATTGCCCGCGCTGTCCAGTTGAGTATGGAACAGGTTGTCGGCATACATCTGATCGATCAGTGGATTGGTTCCAAGCTGACCAACCAACAGCAGGTTACTGCTCTGGCGTTCCTGATCGGTGATATCCTCTGCAGAAACGACATTGATATGCAGACCCTGGCCCGTCAGGAAGCCAAGCCCTGCCGAAAGACGCGCCGCTGCCTGCATATCAACATCAGCAGGATCGAGCGGCAGGACCATCAGCACAGACTCAGGATCGTCCGCAAAACGCTGGTTATAGAATGGGCGTGGATAGGCTGCCAGATCGAGTACAGGCGGTGTTTCACGGAACTCGAAATGGAAGAAGGACATATCGGAGCGGACAAAGACCTTTGCCTCGGAGTTGAGCAAGCAGTGATCTTCCGCATCCAGCGTCACTTCAATAGAATGATTACGCCGATCCGTGCTGGCGATCAGCGAGGCGGGCAGTGGAATAGCCAGGGTCTGCGGCCCAACAATGGTGTTATCGAGCGTGATGGACGACACCAGATCGTTGTCCAGCTTGATCGACAGCATACTGGTCAACGGCACATTTGGGACGCCAGGCTGGGCCGGGGGCCGAGTTTCGAAGTATTCAATATTCAAATACAGGACGCTGTTGCCATCCATGTACCAGTCATCAGGAAGCTGGAAGCGGAAGCGGTTCGAACCACGCGGTGAGGTCAGTTCAAAGTCACGCACGCGCAGGGTGGACAGGACGACTTCCTTAGAGAGAATAGGCGTCGCAGGAGCAGCGGCATTCGTCACCGGGGCAACGGCTGTCGGAAGCAGCGTGACAAATGGCGTCGGGGTTGGCGTCACAGTTGGCGGGCCAGACGGCGTTTCAGTGGCTGATGGGGCCAGGGTTGGCGTTCCAACGGCTGCGACTGCCGCCACGGGGGAAACGAGATTCTGGCTGATAAACGACACTGCATCGTTCGGATCGTCTGGGGTGAGATCGACCATAAACCAGGTCGTTTCTGCTCCCGCGGCAGGGCCATAGACGCAGAGTTCGCTGCCCTGATCCAGCCTACCCGCTACACCGCAGTCCGTTGAGGGGCAGGTTCGCACATTCGCGCGGGACACGTTCACGGTATAAGGCTGGCAGGCCATTGGACCAGACGGCGTAAAAGCGGCGGGCGTGCCAGTGTCCGCCAGCTTGCGAACAGCCGAAGCGAAAATCCATACACCAGTACGTCCGCCAGGGATATCAATCATCACCCAGTCTTCATATGCCCCGCCAAACGCCCGCGCGCAAACCCAATCGCCATTGCTGACTGTGCCCAAAATCTGGCAGGTCAAGCTGGCGCATTCGCGGATATTGGCATCAACTGGAGCAATCACTTCCCAGGGTTCACACCCAATATTGGGCAGTCCTGGGGCTATTTCGTCGCGCTGGACAGCGTACAAAGGTGAGGCCGCGTCTGGCTGCATGTCTACAATCAGCCATTCGGGATTATCCGTGATTCCGCGCACGCATAGCGCCTCCTCGCGAGAGAGTGTCTGGGCTACCTCACAGTTCGTTCCGGCACAGGTGCGGAGCTGGGCTGTATCGCCAACAACATGATATTGCTGGCAAGCCGGTTCTGCCCCAGCCAGGGTAATTGGGCCAGCGGGCGTCATCGTCGCCGGGCCAACCGTCCGGGTGGGGATGGGAGTTTGCGGTTCGCTGGTAAAGGTGGCTGGTCCTGGTGTGCGTGACGGAGCCGTATTTGTGTTGGGGCGTCCTGCTTTCAGACCCGTGTTTTGCACCCAACCGACAAGACCGGAATCGGAGTCAGACGCATATAACCATCCCGGATACTGGCTGGTAAAGTCCTGAGCGCACAACCAGTCCTCGAACTTCATTGCGCCGAGCACATTACATGCAGTCCCGGGACAACTATAAACTGTTGTTGTGTCCTGGTTCACCAGGTATGACTGGCAGCTTGCGCCTGCCGCATTGGGCGCACCCCGGGCGACAACATCGGCACTGACAAAAACAATAGGCGACGACGCATCTTCGGGAGCCAGATCAACCTGGAACCACTTGTCGGTATCGGCCTCACCCAACACGCATAGCATGGAGTTACGCGGGAGTTGGGTAACGATACGGCAGCCTGCTGCTGCGCATGCCCGGACATTCGCATTGGCAGCCGTGACGTAGTAAGCGTTGCAGGCTGGCAGCAAGGTGGGTATGCCGGGATTGGGAGTAGCGGTCACGTCCTGAGCCAAAGTCCCAGAGATCGCGAAAGCCATAGCCAGCAGCGTGCCAACGCTGCCTATCAGAATGAATAGATATCGAAAAGTTCGCATAACGCACTGCCTATTCGAAATTGGATGCCAAAGAACCAGATGACACTAAGGTTTTCGCCTCGGTATGGCTGCGGTACATTTCTTCTGCCATGACACTGGTTGCCGAAACGAATCCTACAATGAGCCAGAAGTAGCGGATGTAATCGCCATGTAAAAAGAAACTGGCGAGCAGGTAAGCGATAAAACCGTACTGGATACCATTTACCCAGGTGTTCAAACTGGACCGCCGCATCTCGATCAACAATTGCTTGGCGCGCTGCAGGTTAATAAACAGCACTGCCAGCATGGCGAGAAAGACAACGATTTCCAAAATACCGGTTTCGGCTATGATCTCAAGATACAGGCTGTGCGCCTGCCTATTTTCAAATCGAGCATCTATACCTAGCCGAGACGAATACTCCAGATACATATTCTTGTAGTTGCCATGACCGACCCCGAGAATGGGATAATCGCGGAACATCTGTGTCGCCACGATGGCCTCGCTGGACCGGCCTCGGAAGGATACTTCGGTTTGCGTCTGCAATGTACTACTACCGGGCAGCACGTCGGTCAACGTGCTGATCCGATCAATAAATCTGGGAGGGATGATTGGCGACAGGATTGCTACCAGTACAAGCAAAATCAGCCCAATTTTATAGGGGTTGTAGCGCCTGTCGCGCACGATCAGGATACCGACAATGACCAGCGCCAGGAATGCGCCACGCGAGTAAGTGAAGATGATCGTTGCCAGGATAACCAGAAAAGCGTAGGTGCCAACGATGCGAAGTACCCAGCCACGACGGGAGAGCATCTGATAGGCCGCCATCGGCAAAACGATTAACAGGGTCATGGCATAAAAATTCGGATCAACCAGGGGTCCTGTTACGCGCTGGTTGTCGAATCCGGCGATCACCTGATGAACCGGCGCATTGGCAAGACCGTAGAACGTGCGTGAATAGTCCCCCGTAAGCACCTGATAGCAGCTCAGTGTTGCCAGAAAAGCCGCGGAAAGGATCAAGGCCCACTGCATACGCTTCCAGACCTGTTCGTCTCCGGAAAGCTGGACGATGATGATCACGATCGCATAGTCCTTGAGCCAGTCCAGCAGCTGCGTTTTCACTCCGGTCTGAGTGTTTGAGCCTAACAGAGACAGCAATACCACCATGCCATAGGCCAGAACAGCCAACTCTGAGCCACGGAAGATCACAGGCTTCCGTTGGAGCACAACGCGATTTGCGAGCGTGCCGACAAGGATGAGGGTAATCAGAGGCTTGTTGGTGCTGGGCATGTCAAACGTTCTAATTAACACATCCGACAGGTTGGTGAAGACAAAAACAATCAGGATGTAGAGGCCGATCTCAGGGCGCAGCAAAATGGCTATGGCCACCGCGGCAGCCACGAAGCCCAGCACGACTACCAGGCCATAGGAAGTCAAGCCAATAGCAGCAGCTCCAATAATGGCCAGGAGCGTTCCGAGCACGATCAGGATATTGACAGCCTGCTTAGATCTCTGCGTGGTCAACGAGGTTGACCGGAAACTGCGCAAAGCAACTTGATCGGCCACGACAAAATCCTCGCTAATTCGGCGTAGTGGGTGGTACTGCGTCAGCCATGCCGTCGGAACGGTCTCCTACCTGGTTATCTTCGGCGCGAGCGCGACCATTCTGATTCGTGGGCCAGTTATCGAATACGTCCGACGACGGGTTTTCTTCCCAGGATGAGCCTAACGAACTCAAATCGCCACCCGCAAAGGGATTAATCGATCCGGGTTCTTCAACCGGCTCGCTGGCAACACTGAATTCGCTTTCTTCGGAACTGACAAAGGGGCGCGGAGTGGCACGAATAAGGTGAATGGTATTTTCGCCCTGTTCCTCAGCCGTCCGTAAAGCTTCGGCAGCTTTTTCGAGCGTGGCCTGGTATCCCAGCGATCCACCACTGCTTGAGACGACGCCCGTATTGGCGATAAAGCTGGACACATAACCACTTGCCTGGAACGTGCGTGTACGCAAATCGGCATGAAGCTTTTGAAGAACGGACTGTGCCTCATCGCCGGGTGTTTCGGGCAGCAATATCCCGTAGGTTTGCGGTCTCAAATAGGCGATCATATCACCCTGCCGCAGGGCATCCTGCATCATGAGCGAGGCGTTGCGCAGCATGGTATTACGGATACCTTCAGGCAGCAAAGCGAAGTCTTCATCCGGTCTGCAGATAAAGTATTGCCACACTGATGGGGCGCAAGCGAGCATGAGCGCGGTTGGTTTCTTCTTCCAGACGGCTGCGGAAGTAACGCTCGTTGTAAATACCCATCTGCGGGTGCCGGATCGACATCGCTTCCATGCGCTCCAGGGGGGTACGCAGATATTCGATGATCAGCGCCAGCGAAACGCCGATGGCCAAGCCAAATACACCGCCCAACACACCGTTCTGCAGGTGTTTAGGCGCAATCGGCTTTTTCTCCAATGCAACGGGATCCAGGTTTTCCAGGCGGAAGTAACTGTACAGGTTATTGGCGCGAACCAGGCCCGCTACCCCAACCGCCTCGTTGAGCCGCCTGACGAGCGCCGGTGATGGACCCTGGACCGCCAGCCGCAGCACGTTCGTTTCGGGCAGATTGGTGCAGATCACTTTGTAATCACTCGACTTGAACTGCGAGGTGTTGGCGTTCAGCAGTGCAAACGCTTCGGCGCGCACCGCATTACTGGTCATCAACTGGCAATAAGTCACAAAAATCTGCTGGCGACCCGTTAGCGTATCCATACCATAAATAATGGTATCAGGGGTATCGGCAGGTCCTGGTGCGTCCAAGCGGGCAACGTAGGTCGATGTAGACTCGTATGTGGGAGTTTGAGAATAGCTAAACAGAAGAGCCACAGCCAGCGAAACAAGCGTCAGGGGAACAATAATCCACCAGCGCTTTAGCAGTATGCGCATGTACTCGCGCAGTTCCATAATACCCTCCGAAAAATCGATACCCGCAGGATGATCAATCTACCCCGTCCCCGCCGGGCAGTGGGTGGGATCGAATAACCCGCCATGAATGGGAAGTAGTGTGGCCTGAACCAGGAATTAGAAACAGATCCCGAGAATTCAGGTAAACCTTGACCCAATTAATATGCTTGTTCTAAAACTTATCCACCAGCATAACTGGTCTAAATTAAAATCGATAACTAAATCCCATAAAAATTCTGTAAAGGTCTGGATGAGAATAAGACGCAGCGGCGAAAGATCGTGCTAAATAGATCAATCGTCTATTTGTAGATTATAGATT
Source organism: uncultured Chloroflexia bacterium (assembly GCA_963753545.1). GTDB lineage: Bacteria > Chloroflexota > Anaerolineae > Aggregatilineales > Aggregatilineaceae > CAVWCQ01. The sequence continues at coordinate 58,429 of CAVWCQ010000001.1, read as the reverse complement.
CAATAATCTGAACTGCCTCCTGGTTACTCAATAATTTACTATATTCGGAATTGTCGCGTTGGCAATTGGAATGATGCCAATACGCGCCCCGGAAGGTAAGCCCTTCAAGGCCAGCGCCGCCGCTTCATCAATCGTACAGGCCGGGGTGACCAGCAGACCGCGCACAAAATCGGGAGACATTTCGGTCAGAAGAATTAAACGAACGCGCACAGCATCGCGGGCGATCTGAAAGGCTTTGTGCGGGCCAAGCCGGAATTCCTCTCCGGCGAAGCGCTTGAGAACTGCCTCGTGTGACTGCATTCCAGCGATCCAGTTTTCATACCCTTTGCTGCCGGTTCCTTCTGAACAGGCCGCGACCAGCACAATCGTACCGCCATCTTTCGTCACCTTTGACGCATGCGACATGGCTTTTTGTCCCTGGTAGAGATTGATATCTTTTGGATATCCTCCAGGGCAGGTAAACACCACGTCAAATGGTTCATCAACCGCGATTTCGTAAAGCTGGCGAACCAGGGGCATTCCAGCTCGCATCACCGCAACCGGATCACCAGCCAGAACGTGCACAATCGCTTTGTGACGGTTGATGATTGTGTTCAGAGCGAGGTGAATATCCATCATCCGCCCTATCTCTTCGATATCCTGCCGGGTTGGATTCTGATCGTACTCGGCCAGATCGGAACGTGGGTGGACCATCATCGCGTGGTTGGTGTTGATCGTTTCCCGACCCGCCAAACCAATTGCCGCGCTTTTTACCCCACCCGAAAAGCCCATAAACTGGTGCGGCTCAATATTGCCGACGACAATGCGGAGATCGGCGTCCATAAAGCGGCGATTAGCCGATACAGGTGTCCCGCGCGTGGTGGTGCCCAGCGTCACCAGATTCGATTGATCGTCGCAGTCGTGGCAAAAAACAGGATAGCGGCTAAGCACCTCCGGCGGCAGTACCTTAAAAAACTCATCGGGCAGCATCGGAATATGTGTTCCGGTAGCGATCAGCAGCGTGATCGCTTGAGGAGAGAAGCCGCGCGCCTCTAACCAGGCTAACAACGGGAGCAGCGCGGCATGTGGGATGGGACGAGTTTTGTCACTGATAACCACAGCAACGGAGCGCGCCCGCTCAACGTCCGCCCAATTAATTTCACCGAGCGGGTTGGCCAACGCCTCGTCAACCAATCGGGCCGGGTCTGGGGCGGCGGGCACATCCACCGGATTCAGAACCTGCACCCGATAGTCGTCAGGCAGATTGAGCGTCAGATAAGTTTTACCGTAAGGCAGGCTGAATGCTGGCATAGTTCCGCTACTCCTGGCCTCCGCCAAGATTGATCACCATCAGTTTTTCTTCCGTCATCTCCATGATAGCGTATCTTGGCCCTTCACGCCCGACACCCGATCCCTTCACTCCACCGTAGGGCATCTGATCGACGCGGAAGGTAGACACATCGTTAATCTGCAAGCCGCCAACCTGGATTTCCTCAAAGGCGCGCATGATGCGATTCACGTTCTGGGTAAAAACGCCGGACTGCAAGCCATAGTCGGTATCGTTGGCCAGCCGGATCGCTTCGTCAAACGAGTCATAGGGAGCGACTGTGATCACAGGGGCGAAGATTTCTTCGCGGTTGATACGCATATCGGGTGTGGTACTGCCCAGGATGGTGGGTTGGAGCATCGCTCCCTCACATGTGCCGCCCAGCAAAACCTGCGCTCCGCCGCGCACGGCTTCCTGGATTTTGTCGAACGCCTGAGAAGCGGCTTTCTGATCGATCATCGGGCCGACATCAACAGCCGGATCGCGCGGGTCGCCCACTTTCAGCGCGCCGATTTGGTCCAGCAGGCGTTCCAGCGTGTCATTATAAATAGGGCGGTGGAGCAGCACGCGCTGGACGGAAATGCAGTTCTGGCCTGAATTGGAGTAACCGCCTACGGTGATCCGGTTCACGGCGTAGTCAATATTGGCGTCTTCGTGGACAATCGCCGCCGCATTGCCGCCCAGTTCCAGGCCAAGACGCTTGCGCCCGGCGATATTTTTGAGATGCCACCCCACCTCGGAACTACCTGTAAAGGTGAAGAAAGCGATACGCGGATCGGATACCAGTTTTTCCGCCTTGGAACCCCGGCAGATCACGACGCTCAGTGCTTCTGGCGGATATCCGGCATCGAGCACCATCTGAGCGAGGAGCAGTGATGAGAGCGGTGTTGCTGACGCTGGTTTGAGAATAAACGAATTACCCGCGGCAATCGCCGGGGCCAACTTGTGGCAGGATAGATTGAGCGGATAGTTAAACGGCGATATGCCTAACACTGGCCCCAGAGGAAAGCGTTTGACATAACCCTGGTGGTTTTCGCCCGGTTCGGTCCAGTCGAGGGGAATGATCTCGCCGCCTATGCGCTTGGCTTCTTCGGCTGACGCGCGCACGGTTTCTAAAGCTCGGGCCGTCTCTGCTTCGGCCACTTTGCGCGCCTTGCCGCCTTCCAGGATCAACGTTTCCACCAGTTCGGCCCGGCGCTCTTCCATCTGGGCCAGGAGGTTATAGAGAATGCGTGAGCGGGCATGAGTGGGCAGCTTGCGGGTCACTTCGAACCCTTTAACTGCCGAGACAATTGCATCTTCCAGGTCCTGATCGGTGGCCTGGCAAACGCGGGCGATCACCTCATTGGTGTACGAAAAACGAATATCCAGCACATCGCTGCTGGTTCGCCACTGGCCGCCAATCAAAAAAGGGCGCGGGTCAAGAGACATCGCTGTTCCTCCTCAAAAGAAAAAACTAACTCACCGCCCGCGGAGAGCGCGGAGGGCGCAAAGAAAAGCAAGAGAGTTCAAAAATAAAGAAGGCAGCTCAAACGCTGCCCCCTTGTTGATATGTAGAAATTAAAGGTGTTTCCCTCATCAAGCCAATTGCAGGACGGGGATTTTTAACTGCCGCGCCAGAGCCAGCAGCACGGGAATATGATCCCCGTAGGTCAGCGACACATGGTTTTCCAACCCTTCGGAGAGAATCGTTTCCAGAACCTGGGAAACAGGCTGGTCAAAGCGCAGCACACCAGATGTCCCTGCGAAGCTGAGCGGCGCTTGCAGCATCTCTCCGCTAGCGACGACGAGCCGGTATTCCCCCGTCGCGTGGCTGAGCCGGGCCAGCGTGACACGTCCCGGTTTGAACGGAAACTGCATCAAAAAGGGCAGTTTTGAAATCGGATGAACAGCAGCAAGTGCCTGTGCATCCGGATCAGCCGTTTCGAGCGGAGCGAGGCCGCAGTGCCACAAAACAGCGATATTTTCGTCCGGTTCAAACGATACCATGTCACAGCCAAAGGCGGGTTTGCTGCCAATCCACTGCAAAATGAGCTGTGTGACCGTGGCATTGACGTCGCACTCACAACTGCATGAAACGCCTTCACTGGCAAGGATAGAGAGCGGCCCACACACTGTGCAACCCAGCTCGGTATAAAATTCCGGTTCACAGCGCACCGCCAGCCCATTCAACCGCTCATCTTTCACAGTCTGGCGCAGGGCCAGATAAGCGGCTACTGCCCGGCGAAGCCCGTCCTGGTCTACCTTGTCTAAGCCGCGCAAGTTGGCTTTGAGATCGGCCAGCGGCGCATCGATATCGGACTGAGAAATGGAACGAGCAGCCGCAAAAAGCGAGGCGAGATCGATCTGGGCAACATTCACGCCTAACTGGTGGCGGAGCGCATAATAACTGATCCGGTCAGGCTCATAACCGGCTGGGTGCTCTCCAATCCGGCCAATGATCACCCCTCGCAGCAGGCGGCGAACCCGTCCCGCTACGGTAATCGTGCGCACTTTTTCGAGCGCAGCCGTATTGTCGGAAGCAGCGTAAATTGTTTCGTAGAGGATGCGTCCCCGCTTGAGCGCGTGAGCGGCCAGATTAACACCGGACAGCGAATTCAGACGCAGCGATCCGCCGGTTCGGGCTTCGGGAACAGCCCACAAAATGAGCGATGATTTCATCACCTGAGCCAGGCGCATAACCAGCAAGCTGTCCGTAAATGTGGCTTGCAGCACCAGCAGCCCATCCAGGGATTGCTCGGCGAGATCATGGACCACGCTGTCGGCCTGTTCAGGCGTCCCGATGAGTTCTTGTGGACCTATCAGTTGGAACCCGGCCTCGGCCAGCCGCGCCCGGACCTGAGAAGTGACTGTATTTGCGAGTTCAAGGTCATAGGGGGAACGACCGACCGCGATAAATCCTAACCTGAGTGGTTGCATATCAAAATCTTACCTCGGACTGTTCGTAGAAAAAGACATCTAAAGCAAGGGCGGCTGCGCCAATCACCCCGGCATCTGCGCCAAAGGTGGGCGGCACCAGTTGCACCTGCTCGCCCATTCCAGCAAAGGCCCAGCGCCGCAAAGTCTCTCGCACAGGCGGAAATAATAAATCCTGGCCCGCGGCAAAGATACCGTCCAGCACAATCATCTCCGGGCTGACAGTGTTGACCAGATTTGCCAGGCCGATACCCATATAACGCGCCCGCTCGTTGAGCAGGTTGCGAGTCACCGGGTCGCCCGCCCGTGCCGCATCAAAAATACGCTCGATGGGCCGTTTGCCTGTTTCCATCAGATGAGAGGCCAGCACCCCGTGTGGATCACGCACCGTAAGGGACTGAGCAGCCCGCACGATTGAGGATTCAGATACCAGTGTTTCCAGGCAGCCGATATTCCCACAGCGGCAGGCTTCGCCACTGTCGGGCAAAATTGCTGTATGACCTATTTCTCCGGCAGCAATTCCGCCCCGGTACAACTGCCCACCCACAACTAAGCCTGATCCAACGCCACCTCGCGCATAAACATAGGCTAAAACGTACACATCTTTGCCTACACCCAGCAGGGATTCAGCCATTGCCATGGCCCGGACGTTGTTATCGACAAAAACAGGAAGCCCCAAGCGAGAGGCAAACCAATTGCGGATAGGTACGTTGCGCCATCCCAATACCGGGCTGAGAATATTCACACCGAGATAGGAGTCAACAAGGCCAGGTGCGCCAATCCCCACCCCGATAATCAACTGGCGATTAATGCCACTTTCGGCGATGACAGCCTGGATGTTGCTCAGCGTTTCTTCAAACACTGTTTCCGGCTGTGTTTCGGGGAGGAAGGTGAACTCTCTAAAGGCTAATGACCGGGCAAAAAGATCGGTCAGCATGACCCGCACACGGCTTGTTCCCATGTAGATACCGATCACATAACGAGCATCAGGAATCAGCCGCAGTGCCGTGCGCGGACGGCCCACACCACGTTTTAATTCGACATCTTCGCTGCCCTCTTCAGCGACAATCCCCTGTTCCAGCAGTTCAGCAACCAGGTTAGTGACAGTGGTTGTCGAAAGCTCGGTGATCTGCGCGATCCGTACACGGGACATGCCTTCATGCCGGAGCAGCGTTAGCAGGATAGCGCGCAAATTGTGCGATTTGATGGAACTGGAGTTGCTTGGTGATAGGGAGCGGCGAACATTCATAGCTAACTCTTTGCAGTTTTCATTAAGCGAAAAGGATAAATTAATAGATGTATCAAAAATGGAACTTCTCGATTTTCACTATACAAGCAACCGCGGTAATAAGTCAAGGAAGCGCAGCCTAAGGAAGGTCAGCCATTTTAACCAACTTGCCGCGTGCCAAAAGTCTTCTTATGGACGATAATTACCGGCAATCGCATCACTCGATGAGAGGAAAATCGTGTGAACCACTCCGAACAAAAGGTTGCCGAAGGCATTCTCTTTACGGACTTCTACCAGCTTACGATGGCCCAGTTATACTACCGGACGGGTCTGCACGAAAAAACAGTGCAGTTCGACCATTTCTTCCGCGACTATCCCGATTATGGTCTGCACAAAGCGGGGTACTGCATCAGCGCCGGGCTGGAATGGCTGCTCGACTGGATGAAAAACGCGCATTTTGGCGATGATGATATCGAATACCTGCGCAGTTTGCGAAGTCGCAGCGACCAGCAGGTCTTCGACAATGAATTTCTGGCATGGCTCCGCCGGAATGGGACATTCGATGGGATCAGCCTGCAAGCTGTTCCCGAAGGGCGTGTTGTGCATCCGAATGTGCCCATCACGGTCGTGCAGGGGCCGATGGTCATGGCGCAGGTTCTCGAAACCGCTTTACTCAATATGATCAACTACCAGACTCTGATTGCCACCAAAGCGGCACGGATGCATCAGAGCGGGCGCGGGCGGCTGCTGTTGGAATTTGGGCTGCGGCGCGGGCAGGGAACAGGCGCTAACGCGGGGGCGCGGGCAGCGCTGATCGGCGGGGCGAACTTTACGTCGAATGTGGGGGTGTCGCGCGTGCTTGGCTATGCACCTAAGGGCACACACGCCCATAGTATGGTGCAGGTCTTTATGGCACTGGGCATGGGCGAACTGGGCGCATTCCGCGCTTATGCCGATGTTTATCCCGATGACTGTCTGCTGCTGGTCGATACCATTGACTCCCTCAACAGCGGCATTCCCAACGCGATCACAGTCTTCCGCGAACTCCGGCAGAAGGGCTATGAACCAACAGGAATCCGGCTGGACTCGGGCGACCTCGCCTATCTGAGCATCCAGGCAGCGAAGATGCTCAATGAGGCAGGATTCCCCGATACCACGATTGTGCTGTCGAACAACCTTGATGAACTGGTCATCTGGCAGATTATTACCCAGATTCGCGACGAAGCGCCGCGTTGGGGTGTCGATGCGGAACAGTTAATCGGGCGGCTGGCGTTCGGTACGGGCACACGCCTGATCACATCGTGGGGTGAACCCGCGCTGGGCGGCGTCTATAAGCTGGTCGCGGTCTGTGATCAGGATGTATGGATTCCAGCGATCAAGATATCAGAATCGGCTGACAAAACGCCCAACCCTGGTCATAAGCGTATTTGGCGGCTCTATGACCGGCGCGGCACGGCAACCGCCGATTTACTCACCCTGGAAGATGAAAATCCCCAGCAGATGGATCATATTGTCCTGCGCCACCCATCCGATCACACCAAGAGCAGGACTTTGAATCGGAGCGATATTTCCTCGATTGAACCGCTGCTGGTAGATATTCTTCGCGACGGCAAGCTGGTTTATGATCTGCCGACGATTGAAGAGATGCGCGCCCGACGTGAGGCCGACGTAGACCGCCTCGATCCCGGCGTAAAACGACTGCTCAACCCGCACATCTATCATGTGTCACTCAGCGAGCGGTTGTGGGATCTGAAGCAGTCACTGATCGCGTCTGCTATGGATAAAAGCCAATAAAAATAGTTCCGCCAACATGCTGCGATCAAGAACCAGGGGCGCTTGCTGCGCCCTGTTTTTTTGCTCCCGATTTTTCAATCCTCCGCCGATTTAGATATAACCTGAGTAAAGGGATGGCTTAATACTCCCATGAACATTGATGCGATGGTATAAGGAGATCGGCAGCATGCGAAAAGTGTATGTCGTGTCGGGTGGGGTATCGAAGTTCGCCAAGGCGCGGCCTGACAAAACCTTTCAGGGGATTGTCAAAGAAGCTTATGATTACGCCCTACAAGATTTAGGAGTTCCTTTCCGCGAATTTACCGAACTGGTCGATGGCTCAGTGGCGTCCTACTTTTCCGATCACTTCCAGCGCCAGTTGATGAGCGGCATTATGGCCCAGGACTACCTGGGATTGGTGCCCAAGCCGTCTCACCGTGTCGAAGGCGGCGGCGCAACGGGCGGGCTGTGCTTTCAGGAGGCGTGGAAAAGTGTAGCCAGCGGCGCAATGGATATCTGCGTGGCTTATGGGTTTGAGACGATGAGCCACGTCAACACCTGGAAGGGCAATGAGTTTATCGCCCTGGCCTCCGATGTGAGTTTTGATTATCCCGTCGGAGGTTTTTATTCCGGCTATTACGCGATGATGGTCACGCGCCACATGAAAGAGTTCGGAACAACCGTCGAACAGTTGGCGCATGTTTCGGTGAAAAATCACCTCAACGCCTATCACAATCCCTATGCTCAGAAACGCAACCGCTACACGATCCAGGATGTGCGCAATGCACCGATGGTCGCCTGGCCCCTGACCCGTCTGGATATCTGCGTGATGAGCGACGGCGCGGCAGCCGTGATTATGTGCTCGGAAGAAGGATTGGAAAAGCTGGAAAAGGCCAGCGGCAAGCGTTATCCGCGCGTGCTGGTGACAGGCATCGGGCGCGGCACGGACGCGATGCGTATGGCGGACCGCCCGCACCAGTCCTATGACGAATTCATGCGGAAAAATGCCCTGGCCATCGAAAGCGACAGCCTGGAGACGCAGCAGTATTACCGCGAGTTGTGGGATCATGGGTTCCGCTATCCGGGCGTACATTCCTTCCGCGCGGGGCGCATGGCGAGCAAACAGGCTTACGAACGGGCGGGTATCTATGATCCGGTGCAGGACATGGACTTCGTGGAGTTACACGACGCTTACACCTCATCGGAAATCCAGACCTATGAAGATATGGGCATGTGCCGTTATGGAGAAGGCGGCGAATTTGCGACCTGCGGCAAGACGTTCATGCCCGGTATCGATTACGGTCTGAACCTGCCCGAACCACCTGCCTGCCCGGTCAATCCATCCGGCGGGCTGATTGCCTGCGGTCATCCGGTAGGAGCAACAGGCCTGATGCAAGGTGTGTTCGCTCTGTGGCAGCTTCAGGGCACGATTGAAAAACACTTTGGCGACGATAAACTGCAAATCAAGGATGCTCATCGCGGCGCGATCCACAGCCACGCGGGCACAGGAACCTATGTAACGGTATCGATTCTGGAGACGGAGGCGTAAATCCCATGTCTGACGACAAGCAAAAACCAGCGCGTATGGACGAAAACGACGAGGGGCAGATTCTTTTTAATGTTCCCTTCCCCCGCAAACTCGATGATGCGGCGCTCAAGGCGCTCAAAAATATGGGACCGATCATCCTCCGCCAGCCATACCAGATTGACTATATCCACTCCTACGGGCAGGATTCGCCGTTCTTCGCGGGGCTGGCGAACGGGGTATACATGGGCAACCGTGATCCCGAAACAGGCTATACCTACGCCACGCCGCGCGGCAGCGATATGTATTCGGGCCAGGAAACCGATTGGGTCAAACTGCCGGACGAGGGCACGATTCACGCCTTCACAGTCTGCTATTTCGGATCTGAGGAATTTCTGCCCCAAACTCCGTTTGTGCTGGCCCTGATCGAATTCCAGGGCGTCGATACGCTGTTCCTGACTCGGCTGGTGGGTCTCGATCCAGCCGCGCCGTCGCTGGATTGGATCGGCATGAAGGTGAAATCACGTTATCTGCGCAACAGTAAATTCAAGCCGACGGATATTTATTTTGTCCCGGCATAGGAGAACAGGGCATGGATTTTGCGCTGAACGATGAACAACAGCTTTTTTTGCAGGCTGTGCGCGATTTCTGCGAGCGTGAACTGAAGCCTTATGCTGCCGAAGTGGATGAACAGGCGCACCTACGGATGGAAGCGCTGGCCCGCATGCCCGAACTCGGTTTGCTGGGTCTGCAAGTGCCAGAAGAATACGGCGGGGCCGGATTCGATGCCGTAACCGCAGCAATGGCGATTGAGGAAATTGGGCGGGCCTGTGGATCAACCGGGCTGAGCGTGGCGGCGCATAACGGCCTGTGCCTCTTCCCGCTCATTCGCTGGGGAACTAAGGATCAGAAAGCGACATTTTTGCCCCGGCTGACCAGCGGCAAAGTATTGGGCAGTCTGGCCCTGACCGAACCCGATGCCGGGTCCGATCTGGCGAACGGGGTACGGACGCGCGCTACGAAAGATAGCGACTGCTGGGTGATCAACGGCAGCAAAGCATGGATCACCAACGCCAGCCTCGCCCCGCTGATCATCGTGTTAGCGCGGACCGATCCCGATGCCGGACACAAGGGCTTCAGTTTGATCATTGTGGAAACGGACCGCGATGGGGTGTACATCGCCCCGCCGGAAAAAAAGATGGGCGTGCGCGGGTCGCCTACCCATATGCTGACCTTTAATCAGGTGCGCGTCCCGCTGGATCACCTGCTGGGCGAGGAAGGGCAGGGGCTGTATCAGGCGCTGCAAACGCTGGATGGAGGCCGCATCGGGATCGGGGCGCTGTGCGTAGGGTTGGCTCAGGCCGCGCTGGACGAGGCGGTTGCTTACGCCAGACAGCGCCAGACTTTTGGCAAAATGCTGTCCGAGCACCAGGCGATCCAGTTTAAACTGGCCGATGCCGCTGCGGCGATTGAAGCGTCGCGCCTGCTCGTTCATAAGGCGGCATGGCTCAAGGACCAGGGGCAGAACTTTAGCAAACTGGCGGCAATCGCCAAGCTAACCGCGTCGGAAGCAGCAGAGAAGATCGCCTACGATGCCGTTCAGATTTACGGCGGCTATGGCTACAGCCGTGAATTCCCGGTAGAGCGCATCTACCGCGATCAACGGTTGATGACGATTGGCGAAGGAGCCAGCGAGATCCTGCGGATGGTGATCGCCCGGCGTGTGCTGGAGGAAAGCTGAAAGGGCAGCGTTCACCGGCTGCATCCTATCGGACGATTGGGGACAGCCGAAGAAGTCGCTGAACTGGTGATCTGGCTCAGTTCGGAAACAGCATCGTTTATCACGGGCGCTTACTTTCCTGTTGAGGGTGGATATCTCGCACGATAACCAATTGATGCGCGAAAGAATAGCTATTCTTTCGCGCACAACTTCATAGCAGGATACAATCGGTTCCAGGTTATCCTGCAAACTTATGGGCAACGTATGACACTCCCAATCCTCATTTTGAATGGACGCCCGGCAGCGGGCAAAAGTGAACTGATCAACTACCTGCACCATCTGCCGGATGAAGTGCGGCGCAACCGCTATCACATCGGGCCGCTGGTCGAATTCGATGACTTTCCGATGCTGTGGACATGGTTTGAAGAAGACGATCTGCTGGACAAGAAGTTCAACAGGCCGCGTCTGCACACCACAGCGGAAGGCATTTTTATCCACCACGATCTATGGCATCTCCTGATCGAACGGCTCAGCCTGGAATATGATAAGTTCGTGCGGGATCGCCCTGAAGCGCTGCAAACCCGGACGGCCTTGATCGAGTTTTCACGCGGGGCTGAACACGGCGGGTACCGGGCTGCATACCCGCACCTGAGCGATACCATCCTCAAGCAGGCCGCTATCTTCTATATTGACGTGCCGTACTCGGAATCACTGCGCAAAAACCGCAAGCGCTTTAATCCGGATAAACCGGACAGTGTTCTGGAACACGGTTTGGCCGACGAACGGCTGGCATTCCTCTACAAAGATATCGACTGGCAGGACCTGACCGCGCCAGAACGCCGAGATCATCAATATCCGGGGATTCGACGTGCCCTATGTCGTTTTTCCGAATGAAGACGACCTGACCACGCAGCTTGGCCCATCTTTCGAGACCCGGCTGGAAGATCGGATGAATAAACTCTGGGCGCGCTGGAAGCGGCTGCACCCATAGCCAGAGGTTTAAAATTTGTCGCGTTGGGCGTTTGATCATACAATGATGGGCGTGCAGTTCTGCCCATTGGGGCAACCCCATGCACCTTTTTAACCACTAGATTTTAAGGAGCTAAACGCAACATGAAGAAACGGCTTTTCTCCTTGTTAGTGATCGCAGTCGTCGCGCTCTCGGTCGTCCAGGCACTCCCCCAGCATCATGCTGCTGCCCAGGGCGATCTTGGCTCGGAAGGCAACCCGATCCAGGTTTACTTCGTCCCCTCAGTCGAAGCCAGTGTTATTGTGTCGGGTGGTGAAGTGATGGCGCAGGCGCTGAAAGAAGCGACCGGCCTGAACTTCGAAGTGTTCGTCCCCACCTCGTATGCAGCGACCATCGAAGCGATGTGCGCCGCTCCCGATAAGACCATCGGATTCATCCCGGCGGCTGGGTACGTCATTGCGAATAACCGCTGCGGTGTTGAAGTTGGCGCGGCTGCTGTTCGTTTCGGCTGGCCTGTCTACTGGGCGGAATACATTGTCCGCCGCGACAGCGACATCTTCACCTTTGGCGATCTGGCAGGCAAGACCTGGGGTTACGGCGATCACCGGCTCAACCTCTGGTTACATTGTTCCCTCTGTCGAATTGCAGACCGCTGGCATCGTCCCCGGCAGCGAAGTGCAGACGGGTGGCCACAACCAGACCGTTCTCGCCGTGTACAATGGCGAAGTGGACTTTGGCACGACCTTCTTCAGCCCGCCGCTTATGCCCGAAGGCCATGCGGCATGGAACTACGGCGATATGCCGGAACCCTACGATCTGACGGTTGATCAGTCGAATATTCAGACCGATGACGACGGCAGCACCAGTCTGTTCGTGGGCGATATCCGCATCCTGGATGCCCGCGCGAACGTCCGTGACCAGGCTGCCGACATCGTGGACAAGGTCCGCATTCTGCGCATCAGCCAGCCTATCCCGAATGATACGCTGAGCTTCGGCCCCGACTTCCCGGCTGAACTGCGCACCCAGATTATTGATGCCTTGATCGCCTTCTCCGGCACGGATCAGTGGGCACAGTCTATCGGTAATGCAGACTTCTACGGTTGGTCGACCCTGACGCCCATCGGCGACGAGGCGTATGATGTCGTTCGCCAGCAGATGCAGGTGCTGGGCCAGACGGAAGAAGACATCCTCGGCGGCTAATTTTTAACACCGAGTCAACACTGATTTTAAGACGGGCAGAGCGAGGCAACTCCTCTGCCCGATTTGTACCTTGAGGTATCCATGCTCAAAATTGAACACCTGACCAAAATTTATGATAACGGCGTGCGGGCGCTGAATGACATTTCCTTCGAAATCCCGGACCGCCAATTTTTAGTGATTATCGGGCTGAGTGGGTCCGGCAAATCAACGCTGCTGCGCTGCATCAACCGCCTGATCGATCCCACCGATGGGCGGATCGAATGGAATGGGATGGATGTCACCGCTGCTACCGATGAAGAACTGCGCCTGATCCGCCGCCGCATCGGCATGATCTTCCAGCATTTTAATCTGGTCAAGCGCGCCCCGGTGATCACCAATGTGCTGGCGGGACGCCTGGGCTATACCAGCCCTATGTGGAGTTTTGTCAATTACTTTTCGCGGCAGGACAAGCAGGTCGCGCTGCAAAAGTTGGAACGGGTGGGCATCCGCGATAAGGCGTACATCCGCGCCGACCAACTCAGCGGCGGGCAGCAGCAGCGTGTCGGGATCGCCCGCGCTCTGATGCAGAATCCCGAACTGATGCTGGCGGACGAACCCGTAGCCAGCCTGGACCCTGCTACCTCTCATTCTGTGATGAAATATTTGGAAGCGCTCAATAAAGAAGATGGCATTACTATTTTGTGCAGCCTGCATTTTTTCAGTCTGGCCCGCACCTATGCGGATCGGATTATTGCTCTCAAAGACGGCAAGATCGAGTTTGACGGCCTGCCGGATGCTATTGATGATCAGCGTTTCCGGGATATCTACGGCGAAGACGCAATCCGCGTCGAGATCGCATAGGAGGCCGCCATGTTTGAAACTAATCCCCCCTCCGTCCGTACTGCGCTGCGCGTGCTGCTGATCGTGCTGGTGGTGGTCTTCGGTGTCATCATCTACACCTACGGCTGGCATAAAACCGATATCAGCCTGGACGAAGTGCAAGATCCATCGCGCACATCGTCGGTCCAGCGGGCGCTGAGCGAACTGTTTGCCCCCAATATTTTTGACCGCGATCTGACCATCCACGACACCAAATTCGATGTGCCGTTCGGCTGTCCTGACGGAGCAAACCCGACAGACCGTCTTGAACTGCCCAGCGATCACAGCGGGAGCGAACCTTATATCAGCATGCCCGGTCTGTGTCGAACAGGATCAAGCAATCGTGGTCGAGGGGCACAACTTCCACAAGGGCGCGTTTGCCGAAATGCAGCTTGTGCGCGAAGGCGGTCAGAATATCCCCTTTGACCGAATAACCACGAACCGGGCCAACGCGGGCAGCCGCTTCGACATCAACGACGAAGGCGATTTCAGCGTCGAGGTGAAAGTTCCACGCGGGCGCGGGCTGGCTGATACCACCCAGCAGGTACAGGTCCGCTCGGCATGGTACACGGGTTGGCCGTACTTCAGCAAGACCAGTAAAGACGTGATCGACAAGATGATCGAGACGATCTTCCTGGCGCTGATGGCAACCACGCTGGCTGTGCCGATCTCAGTAGTGCTCAGCTTCACGTCGGCACGCAACCTGATGAAACAGGTTGGTCTGCCGCTGGGCACGGTCCTGATCGGTTTTATCCTGATGCCCGTTGGCGCGGCGCTCGGTTACGTACTGCTGGGGCCGCTGGGTGAGTGGGGCGTCAAGCTTGGTGAGGATGTGCCGGTGCTAGGGCTGCTGGAGATCGCTGCCGCGATCACGGCCTTTCTTCTGACCTCGCGCCGTCTCAATCAGATTAAACTTCCACACGAAAGTCCCTTGATTCGCGTGCGGGCTTTCGTGATCAGCATTCTGCTGCTGGCAGTCATCATCGTTGTGACGGGTATCCTGGGCGGGCTGGGCCTGTGGGTAGGCAAGGAACTTAGTGGCGACAAGATCACGCTGGGCGATCATCATTTCTCTCTGCCCACTTATCTGGCTGAATTCTGCAAAACCATCGGCAAGTTGATCGATATGACCATCATCGGGATCGCGGCGCTGGGCGGGGGTTTCCTCGTCGGATCGGCGGCAGCGACAACGGCGGCGGGGCTGCTGCGCACCGTGCGCGGCCCGATCAGCCATGTTCTGGGGGCGGTGCTCGGCTTCCTGAGCGGCGTCATCCTGATGGCGATTGTCGCCTACATCGGGGCGCAGGCGGTGCTGCTCGGCCTGCTGACGATTTTGATCCTGGGTCTGCTTGGCGCGCAGGTGATGGTCCTGCTGTTCCGCGATCTGGTGGGCATCAATAAGCCGCGACGCGACGAAACGCGCACCGATCAACTTATCCGCTCGATTCTCTCGGTGGCGGGGTTCATTCTGACGGTGGTGATTGCCGCGTACATCCTGGATCTGTCGCGCATCGTGGACGAGCGCAAACCCTCGGCGGCGGAATGGACGATCCTGGGCACCAGCGTGCGCGCCTACATCGCTCAGGCGGCGCTGATGGGCGGCATTCTGGCAGGGCTGGCGGGTGGACTATCGGGCACGTATATCACCTTCCCGCTGGGCATGGCAGTCTATAACACGTCGCGCACGATCCTCAACGCGCTGCGCTCCATCGAACCGCTGATCATGGGTATTGTGTTCGTGATCTGGGTCGGTGTGGGACCGTTCGCGGGTGTGCTGGCCCTGACGCTGCATTCGATTGCATCGCTGGGCAAGCTCTACTCGGAGCAGGTGGAAAGTATCGACGCCGGGCCGATTGAAGCGATCACGGCGACGGGCGCGACACGTTTGCAGACGATCATCTACGGCGTCGTGCCGCAGATTGTCCCGCCGTATATCTCGTTTACCATGTACCGCTGGGATATCAACGTCCGCATGTCCACGATCATCGGTTTCGTGGGCGGCGGCGGTATCGGCTTCCTGCTGCAACAGCAGATCAATCTGCTGCAATACAAGCAGGCGGGCGTCGCGGTGCTGGCGATTGCGATTGTTGTGTCCATTCTGGACTATGCCAGCGCGGCGATCCGCGAACGCGTGGTGTAACCTCGTTTAACAGTCAGTGGGGGCGGCTGTTAGTCGCCCCCGCTTCTCCGTCACGACTTCTGCTCTTCTGGCTCATGGGACATCGCCGCGCGAACGACAGCGATCACCAACGCCAGGAGCACCAGCAAAATCAGTGTACTCACCAGTGATTTGCGATTTATCCCGATTTCTCCACGTTACCCCGTTGATGATTTCAGGATAATGCAAGTAAGGCCACAGGTCAATCAGCATCCACTGTCAGATACCTGTTGCAGTTTGGTTGTGGCTGTAGGATTTGGTACTAACAAACTTTTCAAAAAAATTAGTTGATCACTTCGCCGCGTGGCGATCCGCCAAAGTATTATTTTTTGGCATCCTCACAAATGGTTTTCTAACCCTAATCAAGCCTCTGTTTCGGACGATTTTTAGCGGAGCATATTAGCGCTTACGCCTACAGCTCCGAGGGCACAGGTGGCAGGCGCTTATCTTTAGCATACACCCAATGTGCCCTGCAAAATACTCCCTTAAAGTTGAACCTTAAGTACGAATTTGAAGATATAGATGAGAAAAAAGCGCCGAACAGACTCAGACAGCGCCGCACATGATCCGATCATATAATCACCATGCGGGAACTTATTGGGCTGGTCAATCGTCCTTAGTGTGATTGAACTTGCCATTTCAAAGGGAGTTTAGACAGTGAAACGGTTTAGACTTTTCACCTTGGGAGCCATCGTTCCGCTGATAGGAACGATAGTTCTGGCCGGAGTGGTGCTGGCGCAAACGGATACCCAGTACCCACCCAACGTGATCGACGTGACGCCGTATCCGGGCGAAGAAGTCGCGCCCGATGGTGGCGTAACAGTCACTTTCGATGAGGAAATGGACCCCGCCAGTGTTGAGGCGGCCTGGACAATGGAACCTGCCGCGCAGGGCATGTTTGGTTGGACAGATGGACGAACGGTCAGTTTTAGACCCATTGACGGCTGGCAGCGGGCGACCCGCTACAAGGTTGTCATCGGGACGGGCGCAAAGGCCGCGAATGGACTCGCACTCGAAGACCCGTATGAATTCTTCGTGCAGACCGTCGGCCTTCTGGAAGTTTCTGCCGTGATTCCGGCAGCGGATGCAACCGGAGTTGCCGCCGATGCAACGATCACGGTGTCGTTTAACCGCCCGGTAGTTCCTCTCGTCTCGACGGAACAACTCGATCAACTGCCGCAGCCGCTGGTCTCTGATCCGCCGATTGAAGGCACGGGTGAATGGATCAACACGTCGATCTACCAGTTCACACCGAGCAAACCACTGGCGGGCGGCACTACCTATACGGTTAGCGTCGCGGCGGGCCTGACTGATGTGACCGGATCGACGCTGGACACCAGCTACACCTGGCGCTTCAAAACGCTGTCACCGGAAATCCTGAACGTCAGCCCGTACCAGGGCGAGTCAGGCGTGCTGCTCGACAGGTCGATCTCGGTGCAGTTCAGCCAGCCGATGAACCGGGCCAGCACCGAAGAAGCCTTTTTGCTGGTCTACAATGGGGATCGCGTGGCGGGAACGTTCGAATGGCAGGATGAAGATCGGACCCTGGTTTTTACACCAACCGATAAACTGCACATCGAGGCCATGTACATGATCCAGATCGCTTCGAGCGCGCAAAGCGCTTCCGGTCAAGCGACACTCGAGCAGGGCATTAACTACTCCTTCAGCACCATTCCGTATCCCGGAATAGCCTACACCTATCCTGGCGACGGCGAGTCCCTCGTTTCACCGGGCAGCGGTGTCTCGATCTACTTTAAGTCCCCCATGAACACGGATACCTTCGAAGGTAAGGTTCAGATCGTGCAGCCCGAAGGTGTCACGTGGGAGCCTGTCGTTTACGATAACTACTCGCTCTATCTCAATTTCGCCACGCAGCCCGAAACAACCTACGTCATCACCGTCTGGCGCGGCGCAGAAGACATCTACGGCAATAAGATCGAGACAGACACCACGTTCTCCTTCACAACTAGCGCAATCGAGGCGCGGGCATGGCTGCCATCAAGCGGATCGTTCGTCATCACGAACGCCTACCGCGAGAACACGCGGCTCGCGTTGGGAGTCAGCGGCAAGCCTAATGCGGGGTTTAAGCTTTACCGCATCCCGACAGAGAAGATCGGGGAGGTCATTTCCAACTATTACTACTATGAGGATGTAAAAGACCTCGCTACCCGTGAAAATCTGGTCCGCGAATGGACCGAAGAACTCCAGGCAGAAAATGGATATGGCACTGATGAAGTGCTGCTCGCCTCGGATCAGGGCGGCCAACTGCCGACCGGAGTCTATCTGCTGGCGGCAAACCTTCCCGATTACACCGATCAGCAGTGGATGGGCCTGGGCGTCGTCAACACTAACCTGACCGTCAAACGCTCCCCAACCGAAGCGCTGATCTGGGTGACTGATATTCAGAGCGCGGAGCCGGTCCAGGAAACGTCGGTGATGCTGTATTGGACCGACGGAACGCTGATCACGACCGGACAGACGGATAAGGATGGCCTTTTCCGCGCCGAAATGCCCTACTCCGACTCGAATGGCAACACGATGTTTTATGCCGTGGCCCAGAATGATGGGCATTATGGTGTTTGGATGTCGTGGAGCACATCGGATACTCCCACTGTTTCGGGATATCTCTACACAGATCGCCCGATCTACCGTCCCGGCCAGACCGTCTACTTCCGAGGCGTAATCCGGGATCGCAATGACATGACCTATACCCTGCCCAAAGCGGAAAAGGTGCATGTCACCATCGATCTGAACTACGGTTCGCAGATCGTATTTGATGAAGACGTGACTCTGACCGAGTTCGGAACCTTCAACGGCCAGGTGGATCTGGCTGAAGACGCCTGCTATCGGAAACGGGACGATCACCGTCAACTATAAGACGGGCTATGATGCGACAGGCTATTTCACCGTCGCGGAATTCCGCGTGCCCGAATATAAAGTCACGGTGACGCCGGATAATCCGTCGATCATTCAGGGCGATCCGCTGAAGGCCACAGCCGCCGCGTCCTACTACTTCGGCGGAGCGGTCAGCAACGCGAGTATGAACTGGACGATTCACGGCGAAGAAGCGTACTTCAATTACAGCGGCCCCGGAAACTATTCGTTCTATGATGACACGCAGCCGTACATAGGCTGGGTGGATATGGGCAGCGGCACGCTGACGACTGACGCCAACGGCACGATCATCATGGAAGCAGCCAATACCAAGGCTCCATCGATCAAGCCTATGCTGATCACACTGGAAGGCGAAGCCTACGACGAAAGCGGGCAGTATATCGCCGGAAGCGCAACGGTGATGGCTCACCCAGCCAGCGTCTATGTTGGCATGAAGACGGATCGTTACTTCGGCACGGAAGGCAACCCGCTCAACGTGGACCTGATCGCCGTTACGCCGGAAAGCGTACCTGTCGCCGGGCAGAACATCGACGTGCAGGTGATTCAAATCCGCTGGGAACGGATTCCCATCGAAGGCCAGTTCGGGCAGTACAACTGGCAGGAAACCGAAACTGAGGTCGAAAGCACTCGTCTGACCACCGGGCAGGATGGCACAGCCAAATACACCTTTACCCCGGCAGAAGGCGGCATCTACCGCGTGCGGGCTGTCGTCCGTGACGAGCGCGAACGCGAAAACAGCAGCAGCCGGACGCTGTGGGTAACGGGCAGTATCCCGATCTGGTGGGGCCAGCCCAGCGACCAGATCGATCTGATCGCCGACAAAGACAGCTACGTTCCTGGCGATACGGCAGAAATCCTGGTTCCCATTCCGTTCAGCGGCGTGTCCTATGTGCTGGTCACGACGGAGCGCGTCGGAATCCAGACCGTCGAGGTGAAACGTGTTGAAGGATCGACGCTCGTTTACAAACTGCCGATCACGGAGCAGCACGTCCCGACCATCTACGTGACGGTCACGCTGATGAAAGGGATGGACGAGGAAAACCTGAACCCGTCCTACAAACTGGGGACGATTGCCCTGAACGTGACACCCGTCAACCAGCGGCTGGATATCGTCCTCACCCCCTCCGTGACGATGGCCCAGCCCGGCGAAACGGTCTCCTTTAATGTCGAGACTCGCGACTCACGCGGAGAACCCGTCAGCGCCGAAGTCGGCCTTACTCTGACCGATCAGGCCATCCTCTCGCTCATGCCGCCGAACAGCATCTCGCTGGAAGATCAGTTCTACGGCATGCAGTCCGACTATGTATATACGAATGTCGCGCTGCAACAACTGATCGACGTGCAAACGGATGAAGCCCTCAAGCAGCGGGATGTAGAAAATGCGGCTGGTGGAATGGCGGATGGACAAAACGCGCCTATGCCAACGGCGACGGCTGCCCAGGAAATGGGATTCGCCGCCGATGCCGCCGCGCCCATGGCGGCCGAAGCACCCGGCGCGCCGCCTGTCACTGTCCGCGAGGACTTCCAGCAGACGCCGCTCTGGGCACCCCATGTCGTCACGGACGCAACAGGCAAAGCAACCGTATCACGTCACACTGCCCGATAATCTGACGACATGGCATCTCGACGCGCGCGGCCTGACCACCGAAACGAAAGTCGGAGACGCCGCGCTGGATGTGATGAGCACGCTGCCGCTGCTGACGCGTCCCGTTACCCCGCGCTTTATGGTTGTGGGCGACCATGTGACGCTGGCAAGCGTGATCAACAATAACACCGATCAGCCGCAGCAGGTCCAGGCGACGCTGGAAGCGACGGGCGTCACCCTGGAAAGCGACGCCACGCAGACCGTCACGATCAGCCCGGCGGGTCGAGCGCGCGTCGAGTGGCTGGTCCGCGTTGAAGATGTGCCCTATGTGGACCTGACCTTCTACGCGATTGGCGAAAATGGCGCGCAGGACGCAACCAAGCCAACGCTCGCTACGGGGCCAGATGGTACGATCCCGGTTTACCGCTACACCGCGCCGGATACGGTCGGGACAGGTGGCATTCTCCGCACCGAGGGCGGGCGCACCGAAGCGATCAGCCTGCCGCCGCGCCTGGATACCGATCAGGGCGAACTGGTCGTGCATCTCGATCCATCGTTAGCTGTAACCACTGTCGATTCGCTGGATTTCCTGGAAAACTTCCCGCACCAGTGCATTGAGCAGACGATCAGCCGCTTCCTGCCAAACGCTGTGACCTACCGCGCGTTGAAGCAGTTAGGCATTGACGATCCCAAACTCAAAGAAAATCTGCGCGTCGTGCTGGAACAGGCGCTGCAAAAACTGGCGACGGAACAGAATGTCGACGGCGGGTGGGGCTGGTTCATCAATATGGAGAGCAACCCCTATCTGACCGCCTACGCCGCGCTGGGCCTGATCGAGGCGCAAGACGCCGGATTCACCATCGACCAGGATATGCTCAACCGCGCGCTGAACTTCGTCCGGCAGGATGTGATCCGGCCCACGATTGATACACCCGATTGGGAACTCAACCGGCAGGCGTTCTACTTCTACGTCTTTGCGCGGGCCGGGCAGGTGAACGAGAGCGAACTCAATACGCTGCTTGATTACCGCCTGGAAATGGACTACTGGTCATTGTCGTTCCTGCTGATGGCCTACCACGAAGTCGGCTCCCGACAATCCCGCAGTCGCGCAGTTAGTCAGTGATCTGCAAACGGGCGCGATCATGTCGGCAACGGGCGCGCACTGGGAAGAAGATGAAATCGACTGGTGGAACTGGAACAGCGATACGCGCACAACCGCGCTGGCGCTGGGAGCACTGGCTCGCACCGTTCCCACCTATGACGTGCTGCCCAATGTTGTGCGCTGGCTGATGGTGGCACGGCAGGGCGATCACTGGGAAACCACCCAGGAGACCGTCTGGTCCGTGATGGCGCTCACCGACTGGATGGTGACCACCGGAGAACTCCAGGGGAACTACACCTACAACGCCGTGCTGAATCATGAACCGCTTACCGATGGCACGGTCACGCCGGACACCGTGCGCGATGGTCAGGTGCTGCGTGTTCAGGTGCGCGATCTGCTGGCGGATGAAGTCAACCGCCTGACGGTCAGCCGCAGCGGAGGAGACGGTGTGCTGTACTACACGGCTCACCTCAATCTGCGCCTGTGGGCCGCCGAAGCCAAGCCGATCAGCCGGGGTGTCACAGTTTCTCGCGAGTATTTCCTGAATGACGATCCGACGACACCCGTCACACAGGCGACAATGGGCGACGTGATCACCGTTCGCGTAACGATCACGCTGCCCCAGGATATCTACTACTTCGTGCTCGAAGACCCGATCCCGGCTGGGACGGAACCGATTGACACTTCACTGCTGACGACCAGCCAGAACAACCAGCCGCCAAGCATCGCTCCCACTTACGATCCCTGGTGGTACTGGGGCTGGTGGTATTGGGATCACACTGAGATGCGCGACGAACAGGTAAACCTGTATGCGGACTGGCTGCCTAACGGGACATACGTCTACACCTACCAGGTGCGGGCGACCATCCCCGGCGAGTTCCAGACCATGCCCAGTCACGGCTATGCCTTCTACTTCCCGGAGGTATTCGGACGCAGCGCGGGTACACTGTTCACGATTACGGAGAACAGCGCCGAGTAGGGTTACTCACCAAGAGGGACCGGAATGGTCCCTCTTTTCATCCCGGTGGAAATAGGGTAAACTTCGCCTCATTCATTTTTTGGGAATTTTTTTAGAGACGGCGTACAATTCAGCTTATCGAACTCGAAAAGTTGTGGTAAGATTGTCTTATCATTAGGCTAAGCGGCGAGTTGTAGGCCACGAACCGGAGCAAGCATGAACATCATTTACGTTGAAGATGATCCGACGAATATTTTGCTGTTAGAGCGTGTGACCAGCTCCACCGGAGACGCTCTGATCACCTTCACCGATGCGGAAAGCGCACTACAAAGCGAATTTATCTGGCAAGCAGACCTCTTCCTGGTCGATATCCATCTACCCGGCGAACTCAGCGGACTGGATATGACTGAGATTTTGCGCCAGAACGGCGTCAACGTCCCGGTTGTGATGATCACCGCCTACGACCTGCCCGATTACATCGCGCGCTGCCGTAAAATCGGTGGAGACCTGTATCTGGTCAAACCCGTCAGCGTGCCCGAACTGGTTGAAGTTCTAAACGATTATCGCGGCTAGAGTTCTATCGAGAATCAGCCCGGCAAAAAAGGCCTGGATTCGGTGGTCTTGTTTTGCTTATCTTATTGCGCAAAAAGAACCTCGTAAGGGTTCTTTTTTGTTGTTTTGCCGCCCCCACTGCGTAGAGAGGGACTTGCTCGGACGAGATAGGGGCACAAAAACGCCCCGGATTTCTCCGGGGCGTTCGGTTTGATCAGGTAGGCAGATGGCGGCGTAGATATCGAACTGGGCCATCTGTTCGTACATCTTCCAACGAGTTGATACGTCGGTACGCAACAGGTCGAGCAAAGCCTGGGCGCGCTCCGGATCGGCGTTGCGGAGGATCTTGAAACGGTTCTGCTTGTACATGAACGTTTCAATATCCTCAGTTGGGGCCTTGGAGTTGAGCGACAGGGGATTCTTGCCCTGAGCGCGGTTCGCCGGGTTGTAGCGGTAGAGCGGCCAGAACCCAGACTGGACGGCGGTTTCCTGCATGGCGAGGCCCATGCGGATATCGTGGCCGTGCATGATGCAGTGCGAGTAGGCAACGATCAGAGACGGGCCATCATAGGCTTCTGCTTCAGCCATTGCCTTGAGCGTCTGGTTCATGTTCGCGCCCATCGCAATCTGCGCCACGTAGATATTGCCGTAGGTCATGGCGATCATGCCCAGGTCTTTCTTGGGCAGGCTCTTGCCCGCCGCCGCGAACTTGGCAACCGCCGCGCGCGGGGTGGCCTTCGACATCTGGCCGCCGGTGTTGGAATATACGCCAGTGTCGAGCAGGAGGACATTCACATTGCGGCCCGAAGCCAGGACGTGATCCAACCCGCCGTAGCCGATGTCATATCCCCAACCGTCACCACCGAAGATCCAAACCGAGCGCTTCACCAGGAAGTCCACCACCGAGAGCAGTTCGGTTGCCTGTTGGCCGCCGTCCTGTTCGAGCAGGGTCTTCAATTCGGCTACGCGACCGCGCTGTTCTTCGATACCTTCCGCTGTGCTCATATCCGCATCGCGGATGGCAGCCAGCAGATCGCCGTGATTAGTCGAGGTGTCGATCAATTGAGCGAGCAGTTCGTAAGCATATTCGCTCATCTTGTCGGTCGTCAGACGCATACCCAGGCCAAATTCCGCCGCATCTTCAAACAGCGAGTTCGACCAGGCCGGGCCGCGTCCGTCGGCACGGGTGGTGTAAGGCGTGGTGGGCAGGTTGCCGCCGTAGATTGATGTGCAGCCCGTCGCGTTAGCGATCACCGCGCGATCACCGAACAACTGGGACATCAGGCGGATGTAGGGTGCTTCGCCGCAGCCCGTGCACGCGCCGGAGAATTCGAAGGTGGGCGGCAGAAGCTGCGAACCCTTAACCGTGAAGCGGTTGAACAGCGCTGTGTCGGTGTCGGGGATGGTCATGAAGTGATCCCAATTGACATTTTCCTGGTCGCGCAGCGCGTCCGTCAGCGGCGTCATATTGATGGCCTTGCGCTCGGTCTTCTTGCCAGTTTCGTCCTTGGCGAAGGCCGGGCAGTTTTCCACGCACAGGCCGCAGCCCGTGCAATCTTCCGGCGCGACCTGGACGGTGTACTTCAGGCCCTTCCATTCCTTACCCTTGGCTTCCATCGACTTAAAGTCGTTGGGGGACTTGCCATTGGCGTATTCGGCGGCATAAACCTTGACGCGGATCGAAGCGTGCGGGCACACGAACGAGCACTGGTTGCACTGGATGCAGGCTTCGAGGTCCCATACTGGGATTTCCGTCGCGATATTGCGCTTTTCGTACTTGGTGGTTCCCGTTGGGTAGGTGCCATCGGCGGGCATGAGCGAGACGGGCAGTTGATCACCGCGTCCGGCGATGAGTTCCGCCGTCACATTCTGAATAAATTCGGGCACGCCAGCAGGAACGGGCGGGCGCATCCCAAAGGCGCTGGTGACTTTTTCGGGCACGGCGATGCGCTCAATCCGCTCGGCGGTGAGCTGCGCGGCGCGGATATTCATATCAACTACCGAGCCACCCTTGCGCCCGTAGGTGTCTTCAATCGCCATCATGATCATCTCCATCGCCTTCTCTTCGGGAAGGACGCCGGAGATCTTGAAGAAGGCCGTCTGCATGATGATGTTGATGCGGCCACCGAGACCAATCGACTTGGCGAGGCCGTTCGCGTCGATGGCGTAGAACTTGGCCTGCTTGTCGATCAGCCCCTGCTGGACTTCCACCGGGAGGTGATCCCACACTTCAGCGCCGCTGTAGGGAGCGTTGAGCAGGAACGTGCCGCCCTTTTCCAGGTGGTTGAGTATCTCAACGCGTTCCAGGAAGCTGAAGTTGTGGCAGGCCACGAAACCGGCTTTATCGAGCAGATAGGTGCTGCGGATCGGGTGCTTGCTGAAGCGCAGGTGCGAGGTGGTCACCGTGCCGGACTTCTTCGAGTTGTAATAGAAGTAGCCCTGGGCATAGTTGTCCGTCGCCTTGCCGATGATCTTGATCGAGTTCTTGTTCGCGCCAACCGTACCATCCGCGCCGAGTCCATAGAACAGCGCGCGGTGAACGTCTGAGCCTTCAACCGAGAAATCGGGATCGTAGGGCAGGCTGGTGTGGGTCACATCGTCGTTGATGCCAACGGTGAAATGATTCTTGGGGGTCTTCAGGGCGAGATTGTCGAAGACGGCTTTTGCCATCGACGCGGTAAATTCCTTCGAGCCGAGGCCGTAGCGTCCACCAACAACCAGGGGCAGCGTTCCATTGCCCGCCATGACCGCTTCGCCAAAAGCGCCGATCACGTCGAGGTAGAGGGGTTCGCCCTGCGCGCCGGGTTCCTTGGTGCGGTCCATGACGGCAATCTCTCTTGACCGTCTTGGGCATGGCGGCAACGAGCGCCGCGCCATCGAAGGGGTGGAACAGGCGAACGCGAAGCACACCCACTTTTTCGCCGTGCGCATTAAGATAATCGACTGCTTCGTGAACGGCTTCCGCGCCGGAACCCATAATCACGACCGCGCGATCCGCATCGGGCGCACCGGAATAATCGAACAGGTGGTACTGGCGTCCAACAATCCCCGCCAAACGATCCATCACGTTCTGGACGATGGCTGGTGTTTCATCATAATACTTGTTAACCGACTCGCGTCCCTGGAAATAAACATCGGGGTTCTGAGCCGTACCACGCATCACAGGATGATCGGGAGTCAGGCCGCGCATCCGGTGGGCGCGCACGGCGTTCTCATCGATCATGGCGCGGATATCGTCATGGGTCAGTTCTTCAATCTTCTGGACTTCGTGCGAGGTGCGGAAGCCGTCGAAGAAGTGAACAAATGGGATGCGGGATTCCAACGTCGCCGCGTGCGCAATCAGAGCAAAGTCATGCACTTCCTGGACATTGCCGGAGCAGAGCAGGGCAAAGCCGGTGGCGCGGGCAGCCATCACATCCGAGTGATCGCCGTAAATCGACAGCGCCTGCGCTGCCAGAGAACGCGCTGCCACATGGAACACTGTTGACGTCAGTTCGCCCGCAATCTTGTACATATTGGGGATCATGAGCAGCAGTCCCTGCGAAGCAGTGAAGGTCGTGCAAAGAGCGCCAGTGGTCAGAGCGCCATGAACTGCACCTGCCGCGCCACCCTCGGACTGCATCTCAGCAACCAGGGGCACTGTTCCCCAAATATTCTTTTCTCCGGCAGCAGACAGTTCGTCTGCCAGTTCGCCCATCGGAGAAGAGGGGGTAATAGGATAGATGGCGATGACTTCGCTAAGCGCGTGTGCCACCTGCCCAGCAGCGGTATTGCCGTCAATCGTCACCATATGACGGGACGATGGTTTATTGGACATACTTCCTCCTAAAAAATACTTCTTCGGGCCATGCCGCAAAGAAGATCGTGTCTGGTGATCCCTCTCGCAGACAGGGGCAGAACATCGTCCCCTTTGTCGTAAGGAGTTTAGACCCTCTGGGGTGCTCTCAATAGTGTGAAATGTCGCCATAACGGCGAATAGTGTCACTTTTAAGTCTTAATACTTGACGCTGCCAGGGGATATCCCCTTCATACTCCAAAACCATCCGGTTCATGGGGCCTCAATTCTGGGATCGGCGCGGTATAATAATGCGCAACCGACGACTACCAGGAAACCAGTGATGCAACACAACCACCTCGTTTTGTTTGATATCGACGGCACGCTGCTGCATTCGGGCGGGTGCGGGCGCGCAGCCACTCGTTCTGCCATGCAGGAAGTGTTTGGCACGTCCGGCGCGGCTGATGTGATATCTTTTGCTGGAAAAACAGACTGGCAGATTCTGCTGGAATCGCTCAGCCCCACCGGAATTGGGGCAGAAGTAGTGCGTGACCAGTTGAACCACTATATCGCTGCTGTCGCGCGTCACCTGGAAGAGATGATTGCCCAATATCCCGTGCAGGCCTGTGTGGGGGCGCAGCAGGTTGTCGCGGCCCTGGCGGATGATCCGGCGGTTGTCGTGGGGCTGGTGACGGGCAATATGCCGAGTCTTGTCCCGATCAAACTGCGCGCCGCCGGGTTTGATCCCGCCGATTTTAAGATCGGAGCATTTGGCTCGGAGGGCTGGGAACGGCCTATGCTGCCCCCGCTGGCCCTGGAACGCGCCAAAATTTACAGCGGCACGGACTTCGCGCCGGAACAGATCGTAATCATTGGCGATACACCGGGCGATATCGCCTGTGCAGCAAGTATCCGCGCCCGAACCATCGCTGTCGCGACGGGGCCGTTCAGCACGGCCCAACTCTATGCTCATAATCCGACACACGTCTTCGAATCGATGGCAGACTGTGACCTGTTTCTCGCTGCGATCCTGAACCATGATTAGTCCGGCGCGGTATGGCTAGTCATCGGGAGCGACGAACCGCCGCACTCGGCATTCTGATCGGTGCGCTGGGGCTGTTGTGTCTGGGTGGGGGAGTTGCCCTGCTGATCTGGCGGCTGGTCGAGCCGGAGCGCTCCGTGATCCTGCCGCCGGGTGTACCAATGGAAGCGACGCCTACGCCGGGATCGCTCGGTTCCCCACTGCCGCCGCCCGCGCTGCCTGATGACAATGCCGCGCTGGTGATCCTGCCCGTCGATCAGCGCCCGACTACCATCCCGACTGAGAAACCATCTGTCACACCCATTCCAACGGATACGCTGCGGCCAACGGTTACTGTTTCGTTTACACCAACCCCGCCGCCTGCGACAAATCAGCCAACACTTGCCCAGACCGTGCGGCCCGCGTTAACGCTGACGATTACGTCTACGGCCAACCCAACGGATACACCGACTCTGACCGCCGCGCCGCTACCGACGATCACGCCGTCGCCAACCGCTACGTCGTCTCCAACGGCTATGCCGCCAGAGACGCCGCCCGACATCCCGGATCGTATCCTGATCGAGTCGATTGGGCTGGACGCCCCGGTGATCCCAGTAGGGCAGCACGCGCTTCAGATCGGAAACCAGACGTACAGCCAATTGGATGTACCGAGTCTGTATGCGGCGGGCTGGCAGCAGAATTCCGCGCCGCTGGGAAAAGCAGGAAATACCGTGATCAACGGCCATCACAACGCCTACGGCGAGGTATTCCGCTACTTAGTCTCTGTTCAGCCGGGAGATACTCTGATCCTCGAAGCGCAGGGCCGGCGCTACACCTATGTCATCGCGCAGACGATGGTGCTGCCCGAAGAAGATGAACCGCTCAACATCCGGCGGGAGAATGCGCGGTGGATATTGCCGACGGCGGATGAACGTGTTACGCTCATAACATGTTGGCCGTACAGCAGTAATACACATCGACTGATCGTGATTGCCCTGCCAATCGCCAGCCCGGAACGGCCCTCGGATATGCCATAAGGAGCACCGCTCCCACTCATTATCGAAAATTAGCAGGCAAGACGCCTGTTACAACAGGAAAAAAACACTATGCTTCAGTTTTTAGCGCTTCTCGCCACCCCGTTCCTGAATTTTCCGCTCATTCGCCGCGTCCGCCGCAATCATGGGCTGGAACACGCTACGATCCACGTCCTGAGCCGCAAGATCAAAAATCTGAGCATGGCCGGGCGTTCAACCATGAGCGGGTTTTATCTCTACGGCAACGTTCCGACGGAAGAGATTGAATCGGCTGTCCGCGAGGCGTTAGCTCGCATGCGCAGCGGCGAACACAATCTGGCCGTCCATCCTAACTGTGGAACCGGGCTGGTTACGGCAGGAGTCATGACCAGCTTAGCTGCGTTCGCTGGGACGACAGGCATGCAGCGCAATTGGGCGGATCGTATCTCCCGGCTGCCAACTGTGATCGTGCTCTCCACCTTTTCGCTGATCCTATCGCAGCCGCTTGGGCTGGCTTTGCAGCAGCACTTCACCACGCTGGGCGATCCCGGCCAGATGGAAGTCGCGGATATCAGCCGCCACGAATTCCCGATGCCGATGGGCGGGCAGCGCCTCACCGTGCATTTCGTCCGCACCAGGTCGGGATAGGGTATGACCGCCCGGCGCGTCCCCACCTTTTATGTCTTTCACGGCCCGGATGAATTTACCCGCCGCGCCGAGATCGCCACGATGCGCGCCAAGATGGGCGATCCGTCCCTCGCAGAATTGAACATCACGACGCTGGACGGCAAAGTTTCCTCGGCGGTTGATGTCATTTCAGCCGCCAGTTCTGTGCCCTTTCTGAGCGATAAACGGCTGATCATTGTCGATGGGATGCTGACCTGGCTGGCCCGTAAAGGGGCAGGCAAAACGGGCAAAGAGCAGATTGACTACCTGCTCGACGGTTTGCCGCACCTGCCCGATTTCGCGCGGGTGGTCTTTGTCGAGCCGGACACACTCAACGACAATAATGCCATCCTCAAACTTGCCAGGAGCGATCCTGCCGGATACCACAAGCTGTTCGCGCCCCCCCGCGAAACAGCCAGTTGGATTCGCCACCACTCCCGGCAGGAATACAGCACGGAAATCGATCCGCAGGCGGCTTTTGCGCTGGCGGCTGTGGTAGGCGAAGATCTGCGGGCCGCCGACAGCGAACTGGCTAAACTGAGCGCCTATGTCAACGGCGAACGCATAATCAGCGAGGCCGATGTCGCCCTGCTGACCTCCTACGCCGCCGAACCGGATGTATTTGAGATGGTTGATGCATTAGGCCGCCGCGATGGAGCGACAGCGACCCGCCTGCTGCACCGTCTGCTCGAAGATGACGATCCGCTCAAACTGTTTGGGATGATCGTCCGCCAGTTCCGGCTGCTGCTCCTCGCCCGTGAGTATCTGGACGGGGGCGGCGCTCCGGCGGGGATGGGAGCGGCGATTGGCTGTCACGAATTTGTCGCCAAAAAGCTCAGCCAACAGGTGCGATCATTCCAGTTGGATCAGCTCGAAACCATCTATCATTTCCTGCTCGACACCGATTTGGGCATCAAAACCGGCAAAGTGGATGGCATGCTCGCCCTCGATCTGCTGCTAGCTGGCGTTTCCGGGTAGGATTTCCCCCAGTTTTCATCGTTTTCTCATCCTGGTGTAACCCACTGCTTCTTTTTTGCGTATAGAGTTTAGATTGTTCTGCCAGCAGGAGTGAGAGAATATGTTCGCCGTTGGTCCGTGCGGTTGTTTACAATGCCTCTGGGTGCTCATCGTCGGTGGAACCGCTGGATATCTGGCTGGATTTGTCATTCGAGGCCGGGGTTATAACCCGATCAGTAATGTGCTGCTCGGTATGGCGGGCTTCTTCGTCGGTAGCTTTTTGTTCAATGGCATGAATTGGGCTGGTATTTGCGGGGCGATCCTGGTGTCCTTCGTCGGAGCGGTGCTGCTCATCCTGGCGGTACGGCTCGTCCTGGACAAGGATTTCGCGAAATAGGTGTGGGAGTTGTGATGATGCAATCAGTCTCAAAAACCGATCACGTTCGTATTGTCGATGTCATCGGGCGAATCACGGATGTGAACGTCTGCGCATTGGGGCAAACGCTTGATCAGGCCGTCGAGAACGACTGTGGGCGGCTGATCCTTGATTTTAGCGGCGTGGAATATATTAACAGTGCTGGATTGCGCGGGTTGGTGGAACTGTGGCAGCGTTCCAAGGAAAAACAGATTGTCCTGACCATCGTCAACCCGTCCGAACGCGTAATGACCCTGCTCGAACTGGTGGGGTTAGACAGTGTGTTTGAAATTTTCAGCGATCTGTCGGCTGCCGCGCCGCACCTGGCAAACCGCCAATTGGATCACCAGACATGCTACTGCTGATCGATCCAACTATCTACCGGGGCTGATCAGGCTTCTGGCAGTTGTGCCAAAAGCTCCCCGATCCGCCCCGGTTCTTTTTCCACCACGAATGGCTGACCATGCCCTACACAAATCACCGCCGGGTTAAGCGCTAAGGCTTTGCGCGCACTGTGCATCTCGTCGTCCAGGCTGTAGGTGATGCGCAGCGGAGACAGTTCAAGCGCCTTGCGGTTTTGGAACAGATCGCCCGCGAACAGCACATGCTCCTGCTCCCAATAATACGCGGTGTGATCGGCAGTGTGCCCCGGCGCAGATAGCACGCGGATGCCCCCAGCGATCTCCAACACCTCGCCGTCCACGACCTCATAATTGATCGTGACCGCCCGCTGAAGCAGGAAGGTGATCGTGTTGCCGAGCAGCGCTATTGGCATTTTGATGTGCGGGGGATTGCGCCGGATGCGTAGATAGCGCCCGGATGCGGCGCTGGCATAGACAGTTGCTCCAGTGGCATCGACCAGCGCTTTGAGGCCGCCCACATGATCAAGGTCAGCGTGGGTGATCAGGATATGTTTGACATCCTGCGGCTTGTGCCCGATCCGCTCGATCTCCTGCAAAACGCTTTTCGCCATCCAGGGCAGACCCGCGTCTACCAGCGTCAGATCACTGTCCGTTTCCACGATAAAAACATTCACGGCGCTGCTGGGAACAACATAGAGGTGCGGGATTATTTCGGGCATGAGTTTCCTCCTCGGCGCGGCCTGATCACCGCTGGCTGTGCTACAATAGTTTTGTTCATTGTACTAAACTTTTGACAGAAGGCTTAAGGAGCATTTTGGATGGCACAAACGACTGATCAAAAAATTGCGTGGATTGCCGAAGAACTGGCTCATCTCAAGGAGCAGGGACTGTTTACCAACATCCGCACTCTGAGCAGTCCGCAGGGTGCATGGTTGGTGGTGGACGGCAAGCGCGTCTTAAATTTTTCCTCTAATAATTACCTGGGCATGGCGAACCATCCCCGGCTGGTCGAAGCGGCCCGCAGCGTGATGGATGATTATGGCGTGGGTCCCGCTGCCGTGCGCAGCATCGCTGGAACAACCGATCTGCATATCCGGCTCGAAGATCGATTAGCTGCATTTAAGGGCGTCGAAGCGGCGATCACCTTCCAGAGCGGCTTTATGGCCAATCTGGCAACCGTCCCGGCATTGGTCGGCAAGGGCGATCTGATTTTCTCCGACGAATTGAATCATGCCAGCATCATCGACGGCTGCCGTCTCTCTGGTGGCAAGATCATTCGCTTCAAACACGCCGATCCCGACGATCTGCGGGCACAAATCGACGCGAACCCGGAATATGGCCGCCGCCTGATTATTTCCGATGGCGTATTCAGCATGGACGGCGATATCGCGCCTCTGCCTGAACTGTGCGCCATTGCCGAAGAATACGGCATCCTGCTGATGGTGGACGATGCGCACGGCGAAGGCGTTCTGGGCCGGGGCGGGCGCGGCATTGTGGATCACTTTGAACTGCATGGGCGCGTTGATGTCGAGATCGGGACGATGAGCAAGGCGTTTGGCGTCGTCGGCGGCATTGTCGCGGGCAAAAAGCTGATCGTGGATTGGCTGCGCCAGCGCGGGCGACCCTTCCTGTTCAGCAGCGCCATGACTGCCCCCGACGTGGCAGCCTGTCTCGCGGCGGTGGATCTGCTGGAAGAGAGCACGGAACTGGTGGACCGCCTGTGGAGCAACGCCGCTTTCTTTAAGAAGGGGATGAACGATCTGGGCTTTAATACAGGCCACACACAGACGCCTATTGTTCCGGTCATGTTGGGCGAAGCACCGCTGGCCCAGCAGTTCAGCCGCCGCCTGTTTGACGAAGGGCTGTTCGCTATGCCAATCGGCTATCCAACGGTCGCGCAGGGCAAGGCGCGCATCCGTGTGATGAACAGTGCCACTCATTCGCGCGAAGACCTGGAACTGGCGCTCAGCCTCTTTGCCAAAGTGGGCCGCGAACTGGGCGTGATTCAGTAAACAAAGAACACAGAACGCAAAGATAGAGCTGACAAATAAGCGAAGAAGCTCCTCCTGGCGATGATCCCAGGAGGTCTTTGTTTTTTTAAAGGGGTAGAGCTACAGTCAATTTCGTTTTCCACTCCATACTCATCGAAGGAAGAAACGCGTGATCAGCTACAAGATTCTGCCCCCAATGACCCTGGCCCTGCTCCTGTTCGTGAGCTGGGCAAATGCATCGTCTCCCTCTGTCGAACCAACGGCTACTCCACAGCCGCAGCAGGTTGGTGGTCTATTGATCTTCGCGCCACACCCGGACGATGAAACATTCTGCTGCTCATTCATTATTCAGCAGGCTCTTGCGGAGGGAAAACGGGTGCGCGTGGTGATCTTCACCAATGGCGATGGCTGGCCTGATTTGGCGGCTGATCTTCTGGACAAACCGGAAGATACTCTGACGCCCGACGATTTTCTTGAACTGGCGCGCGTCCGGCAGATCGAAGCTGTGAAGGCGACGGGTAAACTGGGCCTGCGTCCCGAAGATGTGATCTTTCTGGGATATCCCGACTCAGGGCTGGACAAGGTATACGCGACCGAAGGAGAAACGCCCTACCAGCAGCAGTTCACGAAAAAAACAGAAACCTATGGCTTCTCCCAGACAGACTATCACACACGGACGCACGGCGAACCAGCGCCCTATACACGGGCGGCAGCCCTGTCGGATGTGGTCGGAATGATCCAGGATTTTCAGCCGGACGAGATTTATGTGTCCAGCGGCTACGAAAATCATCTCGATCATGCAGCGGCCTTCTGGTTTGTGCGGGATGCTGTTCTGGAAACGGGCTACAGCGGCAGTCTCACGAATTATGTCCTTCATGCAGACAGTCTTAATTGCCCTGAAGGGCTGCCCTGTCCTGCGCCGGTGATCGTTTCGCCTACCGACGAACAGGCAGCAAAAAAGTTGGAGGCGCTGCTGTTCTACCAGTCGCAGATCTGGCTGATCATGTCCGACCAGTCTTACCTGGAACGATTTGTGAACGATGAGGAGCGCTTCTGGCCCGTTGACGTGAGCGAACTAAACCCCGGTTCCCAATCTGCTCAGAATTGAAAGCCAGGGCGAAAGCGAACAACCTTACGATGGTAATTGGTGGCATGTTCGAGTAGCTTCACTTCCAGCGAACGCCAGAGGTCGCTGTCAAGCAACCCCTGGATAGTCGCCAGATCCTCAGATACAAACTCAACCTGACGGATCGGGCAGGATCCCCACAGGGTGTGGTAGACCATCGCCATGTGCAGCCCTCTATCGCGCAGCGATGGAACCAGTTCTGACATCACAAAATCATAGTAAACTTCGACGTCACTGGTCGTGAGATCGTAAAACAGCATCAATTTATAGCGCGGTATGATCCGTTGTTCGGTCATCGAAGCTGCACCCTCTTTGCCACCCCATTGAAACCCTACGACCAGATGCCGGGAATTTTAGTTCCACAGTGCGGGCAGGCCCCCTCTGTGTGAGCGATTTTGTTCTCCTGAATGAAAAAACCATAGCGCCGGATGAGCGTGGCCTGGCAGTTTGGACAGCGCGTATCTTCCCATTCAGCGACGCGGCCTGGCAGATTCCCTGCATAGACATACTTCAGGCCCGCCTCCGAACCAATTTCGGCGGCGCGGATCAGAGTTTCGGTGGTGGTTGGCGGCGGATCGATCATCTTGTAATCGGGATGGAAGGCCGTGATATGCCAGGGAATTTCCGGAGATACGCTGCGAATATAACTCGCGGCATCCCACAATTCCGCGCTGCTGTCATTAAATCCCGGCACAACGAGCGTCAGTACTTCCAACCAGATTCCCGCCTCATGAACTCGCTTGATCGTATCCAGCACATTTTGCAGCACGCCGCCCATCTCCTGGCGATAATGCTTATCGTTCATACTTTTGAGATCGATCTTATAGGCGTCCAGCCAGGGCTTGAGATAATCCACCACTTCGGGCGTGCCGTTGCCGTTGGAGATGTACAGCGTCAGCATCCCGGCTTGTTTGGCCTTCTTAAAGACTTCGACAGCCCATTCAGACGTGATCAGCGGCTCGTTGTACGTGCTGGCAATAGCGCGGGCGTGCCGCGTCCGTCCCATCGAGACCAGTTCATCCGATGTGACGGGCATATAGTCGCGGCCCGCGTCTTCGTCGCGCAGCGTTTGCGAGATTTCCCAGTTCTGGCAGTAGCCGCACCGGAAGTCGCAGCCCAGCATGCCAAAACTGAGCACCTGAGCGCCGGGTGTCACATGGAAAAAAGGTTTCTTCTCGATGGGATCGACCTGCAATGCGCCTACGTAATTTTGGGGAACATACAGCACCCCATCCCGGTTGTAACGCACCTTGCAGATCCCGCGGCGGCCCTCTTTGATCAAGCAGCGATGCCCGCAGGCGTAACAGCGAATTTTCTTTTCTTCCGCGTCAACGACCTCATAGAGTTCGCCCGGCGCGGACATCCGATCCAACCGTTCCTGTAACGATATCATCTCAGCCATATCCCTAACCCTTTAACTATCTCGTTTAAGAGTGTAACAGAAAAATATTCAACTGATATATGCTACCTAAAATCCTTGATATATAAATGGGGGCGCTGCATGTGCCTGCGCAAAAACTGCCATAATGATGACAAAAATTGCTGCATTGATAGCAAGCGCTTGGAGAAGGGCCGAGCGGTGCTGCAGGGCGATGTCGTGTGAACGACTTTGCTGAAAGTCAAGTAGACACGAGAAAATGATGAGTAGGACAATAATTGGATGAAAAGGCAGCCCACTACTATTCAACCATTTCATAGGAGAAAGAAGGTTAGCCCAGTAGTCTATTGCGACAGAAAATGTCATACGGAAGGGAACCCAGGCCAACAGCACCAACGCAAAAACAAACAAAACTGACGCAAATTGTTGAATTACGGGCACACTATCGACTCGTCGCGCAGGTCTGCTCTGAACCCACAGCCGTTCACCTACCAGATAAATACCATGGAGTGCTCCCCACAACAGCATATTCAAACTAAGATCGTGCCACATGGCGCTAACCAGCATCGTTACGAGTGGAGGCACAATAAGGCTGAATTTAAAATCCGGTTTGCCTCTTTTGCGCAGCAAAATGCGTGTAAGCGGCAAAAAAATATAATCCCGCAGCCAGCTTGAAAAAGAGATATGCCAACGCTGCCAGAACTCTGTAAAGCTCCGGGCGCGGTATGGAGCGTTGAAGTTCTCCACTAAATGAAGGCCAAAAAAAATACTGATGCTGCGCGCAATGCTGCTATAGCCAGCAAAATCGTTATATAGTGCAAAGGCATAGGTGAGCAACCACAACGCCAGTTCGGGCGAAGAATAGTTTCCTGGTTGACGGAATACATCTCGCGGTATAGACAAAAACAACAAGTCGGCAATCGCGATCTTACGAAGCATGCCTTGCAGCAGCAGTGTTAGCGCTCGATGGATATCGATTTGAGCAGCAGCCCGCCTCTTTTAAATCTGAGGGAAAAAATCACGCGCTCGCTCAACTGGACCTGAAACAACTCGTGGAAAATAACTCATATAGAGCGCAAATTGGATGAAGCTATTGGTAGGCTGAACGGTTCCCTTTGCAACATCAATCAGGTAGGATATGGCTTGTAGGACGAAGAAAGACAGTCCAATGGGAAGCACGATCTGTAAACTATCAAAGTTGGAACCGAAACCGATTGTTTGGAGACGAGATGATGCCTGTACGATAAAAAAGTTGGCATATTTCAGATAAAGCAGTGCTGCGACATTGACCACGATAGCCCCGTAAAGCCAACGTTCACGGCGTGCCCCAACCTGGGCAAGTCTCTGTATAGAAACAAAGTTGACAACCGACAGCATTCCAAAAATAACCGCACATCGAACGTCCCACGAAGCAAGAAACAGATAGGATGCAACCAGGAGAAGCCTGTTCTGCTGTCGGTGAGTCGGTAACAAATAATAAGCAAACAGAACGGCAAGGGTAAACACGGCAAACGAAAAAGAGGTGATGCCCATTGTTTATTACCCCTGGTAAATTGTATAGAGAGTATATTGCTCAAGCATCGGCTCATAGTTCCACTGCCCCATCATTTTGTAGGCAGGATTGCCACGGATGGAGGCCGGACAATGTTCCGGTGCCCCTATGCCGGGTTCTTGTCGGCACAAGATATACTCGATTCCGGCGGCGTGGAGAATTGCCGGATCAGGGAAGGTATACCAGCTATCGAACTGAGTGAGCTGCGATGGGGTAAGATCGAGATCGTCTCGATACCTCATCCGTTCAAACAGAGTAATAAGTTCAAAATCATTCTGCTCTTGCTGGGGGGATACATCCGTTTGCCATTCCAATAAAAGACCAAGACTCGTTTGTAAAACGAGTGGTTCCAATGGCTCTGGGCTTGGATTATAAATGAGGGCATCCGAAGGAATTAAATTGAATTGGCTGGCATAATCCAGATAACGTTGATAATCTGTCGCTGTCAAACCCCGCGTGTCCTGGTAAGGCATCTCAAGGGTTTCTATTCCGGGAGTCCAGATGGGATTATTGACTTGTTCAAATGCACCCGCGACTTCTGCTTGTCCTAATTGCTTTCCCAACCATTGACTAAAAACAAGAGTTCCGCTGATATGAAAATGATTATGAACAAATCTGTGCCTGGTCGAAATGACCGTATCAGAGAATGTTGAACTGGACATCTGCACGTTTTCAGTTGACAGATAGAGCACACCAGCGTTACGGGCATACTCTTTCACCCAATTCATAAATGGTTTCGACGCCCCATCAGGATCATTCGTTGGTATGTTGACTAAGATCAATTGAAATCCTTTTTGTTTCGCCAGCTTATTTAACTGGTCAATTGCCTTCCAATCCTCAGCAGAGGGTATATCTAACGATGGGAGATAGTGCACAACATCCTGTTCAGTAGGCTGCAAAAGTGGTGCCGAGTCCTTGTAAGCCAAAAGCGGATGGTATCCATGAATTTCCGGCCCCTTCAGCGTATTTCTGTTACGCTCTGTTTTTCCAGGAGGATTCACCTCATTAAGCGAATTAGGGAAGAGCAGCAGGGGCATATAGGTATCGAGAAAGCGGTACAGATAGGATTGGTCATGAAACCAACCGGCCAAATTAAATGTCCCCAAGTAATAGCGAACCCAGTCTGACTCAGAAAAAAGGTTCTCGTTGGAATCAGGATCCGAAAAAAAGCTGTGCGCCTGGATGCCCCACACCACCAGTTTTAAACCGTCGTAATCTTCTTCCAACAGGGATACCAGTTTTGCAGTCGTAGAGGCTGATGCATCTAACAGGGCGAAGTTATAACAGTGGATCACTTTTCCGGTTTGAATATAGTACTGTTCTGCAACCAGGTCTGGATCAATATACTCGGCCAATGAACTGCCAACCAGAATGCAATCGACAAATTCATGCGATATGAGCTCTTTAAATTCAGTCAACTTTTCAATAACTGGAGCATATCGAGTATTTAACAGCGGGTTGGCTAGACTTACGTCGTATGGAGTGGCATGAGGACTGATCGACCTCAACAAAAATTCAGCAGGGATAGTGATAACAAGAAATATTAGCAGCGATACAAGACTAACTTTGATAACTCGAGGTCGGCGTAAATGTACGTCATTCTGCATGGCTACTCTAATCTTACAAAATGGGCGGTTAATCCAATCCTCCATTATTCCTGAAGGAATAAAAAAGCGCCAGACAGATGATTATCTAGCGCTACTATGCCAAGTATTCACGTTAAATGATTCAGGCCGTTTCTAAGCGGCGGCCCTCTTTGGTGCGGCGGGCCAGCATCAGGATATCATAAGCGCTCTGGCGGGCGCTGTTGGTCTCCGCACCCAACATATCCGCCAGTTCTTCGACGCGGCCCTGATCGTTCAGGAATTCAGCGCGAGTCACCGTGCGTTTGTTGAGAACATGCTTGCTGACTTTATAATGGGCGTCGGCAAACCCGGCCAACTGGGCCAGATGCGTCACGACCAATACCTGATGGTTCATCGACAGTTCCCACAGCTTTTGCCCGACTACCGATCCCATCCGCCCGCCGAGGCCCTGGTCGATCTCGTCAAAGATGAGCGTTGGGATCTGGTCGGCATAAGACAGCACCGTCTTCAGGCCAAGCATAATACGCGCCACCTCACCACCTGACGCGACTTTTGCCAGGGGGCGGATGGGTTCACCAATGTTCGCCGCCATGTAAAATTCAAGCTGATCGATCCCGCTGCTGTTGAAAGC
This sequence comes from uncultured Chloroflexia bacterium, assembly GCA_963753545.1. Lineage (GTDB taxonomy): Bacteria > Chloroflexota > Anaerolineae > Aggregatilineales > Aggregatilineaceae > CAVWCQ01. The sequence goes on along the minus strand of CAVWCQ010000001.1, from coordinate 19,210 downwards.
CAGCCGCTGATCATCGACATAGCAGCCTTCGGGATCGGCGTGGTGCGCGATCTGGACTTCAAAGCGGGCATCTTGCATGCGCAGATCGGCCAGCTCCTTCACAATGGCTTCTGTCAGCCGTTTTGCCGCTGACTGCCGCTCCTGGCTCAGCTTGCCCGCCATTTCACCAATGTGCCGCAGCAGTTTTTCTTCCTCTTCGCGCAGTTCAGCCAGCCGTTCTTCACTGTGGGTGATCGTGTCCAGATCCATCTGCGCTTTCTCGGCAAAGGTGAGAACGGCCTCAATCGAGCCGCCATACTTGCGCTTGAGTTGGGTCAGCGCTTCGATGCGATCTTCGATCTCGTCCAGGCGGCGCGGATCAAACTCGATTTCGTCGCGGTACTGCCGCAGGGCGCGAGATAATTCTTCTGCCTGGGTGCTGAGCGTTTCTGCCACCTGGTAACGTTCATCAGCCGCCGGGTCCAGTTTAGCCAGTTTGCCAAGGGCCAGTGCTACCTGAGACAGCAGATCCACCGCTGAGGCTTCGCCCGCTTCACCCAGCAGGGCAAAGAGCGCTTCTGTCGCCAGTTCCGATATCTTTTCCGCGTTGACCAGCCGGTTGCGCTCCTGTTTCAGTTCTTCTTCCTCTTCGGGACGCAGCGCCGCCGCCTGAATTTCCTGAATCTGGTATTGCAGCATGTCCATCCGGCGGGCCAGAGCGGCTTCGTCGGTGAGCAGACTCTTGATCTCCTCGCGAATACCGTGCAGTTGGTGCACAACCGCGCGCAGCGACACGCGTGCATTTTCCAACCCGGCATAGCGATCCAACAGATAGAGGTGCTGCGATGGCTTGAGCAGCGAGAGATGCTCGCCCTGCCCATGAATATCGACCAGCATCCCGCCGATTTCACGGTAGACAGTCAGGCTGCACTGCACACCATTCACCCGGCATTGGCTGCGGCCATTCACACGCACCTCTCGCATCAACAGCAGTTCATCCGGCGTTTCGCCTTCCAGCCCTTCCGATTGCAGATGAGCCTGAAGCTGATCCTGAAGGTGGGCGGGAACCTGAAAAATCCCTTCCACCAGGGCGCGATCCGACCCGCTGCGAACCATCGTGGTATCAGATCGCTCGCCCAGCAGCAGATTCACGGCATCGACGATGATGGATTTGCCCGCGCCCGTTTCACCCGTCATGGCTAAAAAGCCATGAGACAGAGTCAGGGCAAGTTCGTCAATGATGGCAAAGTCTTTGATCCGCAGTTCTTGCAGCATAAGCGCCTGCCTCACGTGTTCGCTAAAGAGAATGGGTTAAAGCCGGAGACGGAATGGAGCCATTGCCGCTCCGGTAGCCAGAAATAAATAAATCCACAGGCCGATATTGATCGGATTGGCGGGTAAGAAGATCAGTCCGCCAAGCACCACACCCGCGCCGACCACTACCGCCGTATAGCGTCCGCGCCGCTTGCGGGTCATCCGCCAGACCAGTGAGCCAATCATGCCGCCCACTGCTGGAGACAGAAAGATGGCGATCAAAAAGAAGCCAATGCGCGAGACGATAAACGCGGCAAAAAAGCTGGCGACAAAACTGACAATACCCGCGATCAGATAGTCGATCATCTGGGCGTCAAAAAACTTGTCCTGCTGCTGGCGCACACATTCCCGGCAGCGGTAGCCTACCGGAGTCAGCACGGCACAGCGCGTGCACATAGGACGCCCGCATCGGTTACAATGCAGATTCGCCTCAACCGTCGGGTGGACAGTACAGAATTCTTCACGGATAACGTTGGTTTGTTCTGAAGTCGTCATCGCTGCTCTCAAGTTGCAGGTCGCCAAAGCGGTTAAGGTTTGTGCCGTTCGAATCTGTGGCGTGCAACCTAACCCCGATTCTGACCGGACTCTGGGCGATTGTCCACTTTATTTACCCAGCACTTATATTTCCCTCCCCCGTCGAAGCCGCTGCGCCCAATATTATCGTGTTTCTTGCCGCGGTCGCGGTGGCATACGCGGCTCCAGCCGGTCCAGCAAGGAACGATAAAAATAATTGCGATCCCGCAGCCGGACAAAGCGGCTCACACTGTCGCTGGATCGCACGATTACCTGATCGGACGGTTCGAGGCTGGAGAGCAATTCGCCGTCCACTGTCAGAACCACTTCAGCAATCGTATACGGCTCGACAATCACCTGGATATTTGCTCCCTGCGCCAACACCATTGGGCGATCCATGCTTAAGTGCGGGGCGACAGGAACCACCAGAATATTTTTCAACTCAGGCGGCAAAATCGGGCCGCCAACGGCTAACGCATAGGCTGTTGATCCGGTGGGCGTGGCGATAATTAATCCGTCGCAGTGGTAGGTGGTCGCCCACGCCCCATCAATGTACGTTTCGAGCCGCACTGACTTGGCGACCGCGCCCCGGCTGATCACCACATCGTTCAGCGCGTCACTCTCGTTGAGTAGTGCTTCGCCGCGCCGGACCTCACAGCGGATCATCATCCGCTCTTCAATCCAATAATTGCCGGCCAACAGCACATCCAGACTTTCCGCCCAATCCTCCGGGCTGATCTCGGTCAAAAAGCCGAGATACCCCGTATTGATCCCCAGCACGGGCACATTCTCTGGCGCGCAAACCCGCGCCGCGCGGAGCATCGCGCCATCACCGCCAATGGCGATCACCAGATCGGAACCGCGGACAAGGGGACGTGCCCGCGAGACATCCCAGGTATGCCGCACCCACGACTGGATGCCGTGGTTGTCCAACGATTTTGCTACCTCCTGGGCAATCGGAGCCGTGCCAGGACGGAGCGGGTGAGCCAGGATGCCAATGTGCTGGAACGGATGCGCCACAGGGTCCACCTTTGATTCGTGGGGAGACGCGCTCCCCTGCCATAGACACCTGCGATTATATCACCGTCCGTACAGGCTATTATAAGAACAAAAGTTCTGTTTAGCAAGCAGCAAAATGACCCTTTGTTATACTACGGGCAAAGTTCGTTATGCGAAGAAATGCGAAGAACATGGAGAAAATAGATGGTCAAAATATCTTTCCTTGGCGCAGGCAGCACAGTTTTCGCCAGGAGTTTGATCGGCGATCTGTTGAGCTTCCCCGAATTTTCGGAGATCACGCTCAGCCTGCACGATATCGATGAGAGTCGTCTGCACACATCACAGGTGGTCGCCCGCAAAATCGCGGAAGCCCTGCACGTCCATCCCACCATTGAAACCACCACCGATCGCTGTGCCTCCCTCGATGGGGCCGACTATGCGATTGGCATGTTTCAAATCGGCGGCTACAAGCCCTCAACCGTGATTGACTTCGAGATTCCCAGGCAGTACGGGCTGCGGGCGACGATTGCCGACACGCTCGGAATTGGCGGCATCATGCGGGCGCTGCGTACCATCCCCGTGATGCTCGCTATGTGCCGCGATATGGAGCGGTGGTGTCCCGACGTAATGTTCCTCAATTACGTCAATCCGATGGCGATGAACTGCTGGGCCATGAATCGCGAAACCCCAATCAAGCATGTGGGCCTCTGCCACAGCGTGCAAGGCACGGCGGCTCAGATGGCGCACGACATCCAGGTTCCGATTGGCGAGATCAATTATCTGTCGGCGGGCATCAACCACATGGCGTTTTATCTCAAATTTGAGCATCGCAGCGGCGAGGATCTTTATCCGCGTTTGCGGCAGGTGATCCACGAGGGGCGCGTCCCAGACTGGAATCGCGTCCGTTATGAGATGCTGCTGCGCCTGGGCTATTTTGTCACCGAGAGCAGCGAACACTTCAGTGAATACGTGCCCTGGTTCATCAAGCGAGATCGCCCCGATGTGATCGAGCAGTTTAACATCCCGCTCGATGAATATCTCCGCCGCTGTGAGGAGCAGATCGCCCATTGGGAACAGCAGCGCCACGAATTGGAAGATTTGCAGCAGCCTGTCACCATCCAGCCCAGTATGGAATATGGGTCGGGCATTATCCACAGCATCGAGACCAACACGCCCCGCGTCATCTATGGCAATGTGGATAACCAGGGGCTGATCGATAATCTTCCGGCGGGGTGCTGTGTAGAAGTTCCCTGTCTCGTGGATCGCAACGGCATCCAGCCGACCCACATCGGCGCGCTGCCCCCGCAGCTAGCGGCGTTAATGCAGACGAATATCAATGTGCAGGCGCTGGCGGTGGAGGCTGTTCTAACAGGCAAACGGGAACACATTTATCATGCGGCGATGCTCGATCCGCACACGGCAGCAGAACTCACTCTCGATCAAATCTGGTCCCTGGTTGATGATCTGATCGACGCGCACAGCGGTTGGATTCCTGAGTTCCACTGATTCGTTATCTGCAAGTCTGTAGGGCGCGGGACAAAAAAAGGACCAAACACAGGATGCGTTTGGCCTTGGGGGAGCAACCGCGATAGCCGTGGGGGGCATCGGCTATCTCAGTCTTGTTTTGTATGATAGACGATAGGAGCAAGCTGAACTTGACGGCCAGCATACTGCATCTCAACGGCAGGCCGCCGTTCCTGACGGTTGCCTGACGGCACGACTTAATTCTCGTCGTTTTTGGCCCCTTTATGCCCCGGCAGCGCCGCATCAAGCGCGTCGGCAACGCTGCGCACCTTGATCAGTTCGACCCCTCCGACCGGGGTATCTTCCTGGCGAAAGGTGCGCGGCACAACAACCCGTTTAAAGCCGAGTTTAGCGGCTTCTTTGATGCGCGTTGAAGTCTGCCCCACGGCACGCAGTTCGCCACTCAGGCCGATTTCGCCCACGAAAGCCATATCCGCCGGGACGGGTAAATCCCAGGCACTGGATGCCAGCGCGACAGCGATGCCCAGGTCGGCGGCGGGTTCGTCAATCTGGAGGCCGCTGATCACATTGACGAAAATATCTTTTTCGTAGAGTTTGATTCCGACGCGCTTGGTCAGCACAGCAGTAATCAACAGCAGGCGGTTGAAATCTACACCGTTTGCAGTACGGCGCGGGTTGGGGTAGACGGTCTGGCTGGCGAGCGCCTGTAGTTCGACCAGCAGGGGACGCGTGCCTTCCATCGTCACAGCAATGGCGCTGCCCGGCGCATTGACAACACGCTCTGCGATAAAGACCTCTGATGGATTGGTGATCTCCACCAGCCCCCGGTCCCGCATCTCAAAGACACCCACTTCACTGGTCGCGCCAAAACGATTTTTGACGCTGCGCAGCAGGCGGTACGCCTGAAAACGATCCCCTTCCAGGTACAGCACCGTATCCACGATATGTTCCAGCACGCGCGGCCCGGCGATCACGCCCTCTTTGGTGACGTGCCCGACCAGAAAAACCGTGATGCCGCTGCTTTTGGCAAGCTCACGCAGTTGGCTGGCGCACTCGCGCACCTGTGAAACACTCCCCGCAGCGGATGCTTTGCCTTCAGTGTAGGTTGTTTGGATGGAGTCCACGATCAGCAGGCGTGGTTTGACCGCCTCGACGTGAGCCAGAATCGCGCCCATTTCGGTTTCCGTCACCAGAAAAAGCTGTTCGGAGTTCAAACTCAGGCGTTCGGCGCGCATTTTGATCTGGCGCTCGCTCTCTTCGCCGCTGACATAGAGCACTGGCCCGGCGATGCGATCCATCAGCACAGCGACCTGAAGGAGCAGGGTGCTTTTGCCGATTCCCGGATCGCCGCTGACCAGCACAACGCTGCCCGGAACCAGCCCGCCGCCTAACACGCGGGACAGCTCTTCGACAGGCACCGCATAGCGTTCCCCGGAATCCATCGAAACCTGACTCAGCGCCTGAGGCTTGCTGCGCACCGCCTTGGCAACGCGCCCTGCTGCGACGGGGGCTTCTGGCTCCTCAACGACTTCGATCATGGTGTTATATTCGCCGCAGTTGGGACATTTCCCCATCTGGCGCGGGGTTTGCCGCCCGCAGGCCTGACACTCGTAATAGACGCGCGCTTTTGCCATAACCCTTTTACCCTGCTTTTTCACGGCTGAAACTAGTTGTCAGTGTATCACGAACGCATGTTCTACGCAAAAGTTAAACAAAATCTTTCAAAATAGTACTTAAGGTTCAACTTTAAGGGAGTATTTTAGAGGCATCACCTGTGCTATCATGAAACTATCGAAATAGTTTGTCTGTCCTTTCCCTCCGCTTGCATAAGATTTTTTGATCTACTTTTGCGGTGAAACTGTTTCTTCTCTTGCGGACCAGGGCGCACGTTTGAAATTGGTTAGGAATACCCCTCAAAAAATAGTTCTTGGCGGATCGCCACGAGAAGAAACGATCAACTTCTTTGTTTCTTCGGCTGATCTTCCCCCATGATTTTTCTTAAGATATCTATGAAACTGCCGTAGTTGATCACATTTTGCCCGTAATTGATCACAAAAACCTGTTTTGTTGCACGGAAGCATACGAAGGGCGGATTTCGGGTTTCGAAATCCGCCCTCCAGAAAGTCAATCCGGAATAGAAGCTAGCTAACCGGGGTCGCTTCAGGCGTGGGGGACTCGATTTCCGCCGGGACAAAGCGTACTTCAAACATCTTCGGCCAGCGTTTGCCCGTGATCAGAAAGGTGTCCGTCTCCGAGTTGTAGGCGATACCGTTCAACACGGACCCTCCCTCAAGCTGGGCTGTTTCTTCGGGAGTGAGCAGCGTTGAGGCGTCAATCAGCCCAACCACCACACCGTCCATCTTATCGATCTGCAGGATATAGTTGGTCTGCCAGACGTTCGCATACACATAATCGCCCACACATTCCAGTTCATTGATGCGGATAACGGGCGTTCCCTGGTAGGTAACAACTCCGCGGAAGACGACATCGAACGTGTTTGGATCGCGCAGGGTGAGGAAAGAACTGCCGTCACTCATATAGAGGTAGCGGCCATCGTAGCACAGGCCCCAACCTTCGCCCGTATAGCTGAAGGTGCCGGTCTGCTCGAACGTTTCCAGGTCGTAAACGAGCGCCGTTCCTTCTTTCCAGGTGAGTTGAATCAGCTTATCGCCTACTCGTTCCAGGCCCTCGGCAAAATACTGGGCATCAACAGGGGCCGTGCGCAGCGCAGCGCCCGTTTGCGGATCATCTTCGCGCAGAGCCAACTCGCCGTACTGCCCGGCGCTTTCAAACAGGCGGCCATCATAAAAGAAAAAACCCTGTGTAAACGCGTTGGGATCGTGGTCGCGCACGGAAATGACTTCCGGCACCAGGATCGGAACAGGTTTGGTCAAGGGATCATCGTCGCCCGATTGTGCGCCAACCTGGTTTGAGCCAGCCAGCGATAGTCCGAGCAAAACTACGAGTGTAACCAGATAGAGAACGAGAGAGCGCTTCATAAAAGCTCCAATTTGATCATGGATAGACAGCCGCTACCAAGTCTAACCCGCCCTGGTGGCGGCGCAAACCCCTAATAACTGTTGATACGCGGGTCGCCCGGCGCAACCTCGTACTGGCTTGCCCAGGGAACGTAATGCGTATCAAATGCTTCGTGGTCAATCACGATCCGGTCGCCTTCATAGACCGTGCGATAGACGGTTACATCTGCGCCACTGACCGCGAAATCAACCTGGATCACCTGCCCCGGAGCCAGATTGGCATTGGCACGATAAATGGGCGAGGGAGGCGGCGTCTGGCTGTTGATATGCGGGCCGTCCTTGACTACGCGGCGATCCGTGCTTGTGCTGTAAAACTTCCAGGTGATGCTGCTGTTCGCCTCATTGACGTAAGTCTCGATCAGCAGGTAATAGGGTGTGTCGTTCAAAAAGCGGAAATCGACAATCGGTGAATAGACTGTCGCATCGAGGCCGGGGCCTTCGCCCAATTCATAATAGCTGACGCGGTAGGCGTGTCCGACGCGTTCCAAAATCGGGTAGCCGCCATAAAAAGCCGTCTGGAAGGCCGTTGTCGCCACCTGGCACACCCCGCCACCAACGCCAGTGATCGTCTGGTTACCGACGATGATCAAGCCCTGCTCGTAACCGGATTCGACGCTGACATCGCCTAGCCATTCATTAAACGAGAAAATCTCACCGGGGGGGATGACCAGCCCGTGGAAGTTCGCCGCCGCGACATCGATATTATTGCGCCGGGCTGAGGTCGAACCGTAGAAGGTCGTCGTATGCTTTACGACCAGTTCGGTGATTCCCAACTGGGAGGCGGTCATCGTATCCACAATCTTGGGGGCCACATCCTCGAAAATCAGGGCCACCCGCCGATCTGCCGGGTTGGTCGCAAAAACAGCTTTTTCAAAGTTGGCGAGTGTACCGTCGATATCCAGGGTGCGCCCCGCCTGACTGTTGCGGATTACTTCCAATTGGTGCGTATCATCGTTAAAAATGAAGCGTGCATCAGCGGGCTGCGTAGTCAGATCGGGAGCTAACGATTCGAGGAAGGCGCGGACCTGATCCAGGTTGATGCTGACCGAATATTCGGCTGTTCCGCTGTCCGTTCCCGACTGGTTGACCGCCAGCATGGCCTCCAGATCGGATACAGGCGTTTCCCAGGGGCCCTGGTCGCTGTTCTCCGCCCCAGCGGGGATATAAAACTCAACCGGGCCCGAGAGAGCCAGGTTGATCTGGGCGGCTGCGTTTTCTGTCTCCCAGACGAGCGGCTGTGTCTCGTGGATCACCAGCGAAATCTCACTGTGTGCGCTCATCGACAAAACCTGGGATCGCAGGACGCTGAGCGTCGCCGGGATATCGACCGTGCGCCCGATCTGGCTGGGTGTAGTGCTCGCTTTGCCATTATGAATCATCAGCGTAGCATCCAACGTCGGGCGGTTGATGATGCTGCGGGCAATTCCGGTCAAAACACGTTCTGCTTCGGTCTGGTTGTAGATCATGACCGGAGAAACGGGGTAGCCGTTCCGCCGGATATCCATCTGGTCGAACCAGTTTGCCAGCCAGTTGCTCCCGCGCCCGGCCTCGTATGCGGCATCAACGGTTGCCTCAATATCGAGTGTGACCCCTAATTCGCTGGCTGTATAATCCCATTGTTGGGAGCCGTAGCGAAAGACATACACGGGTTCGGGCATGCCTTTGATGCGATCCGACAGCATCGAGATCGCTTGTTCGCGGGTCATACCTGCCAGATTCATATCATAGATAGTGGACACGCCGGGATAAATCTCGCCCCGGTGCAGGAACTCGTAGCCGCTGATCAAAATGACCAGCGCCAGCGCCAGCAGAATCAAGCCCGTGCCGATCAGAAGGGGCAGGCGAACCATCCAGGGGTTAAGCTGTCGGCGTGCCGGGTAGGTCCGCTGGGACCGCGAGCGAGAGGGGTAGGGGACGTTGGGAGCGCTCATTTTTTGGAAACCCCTTTATGCACTCAGGTGACGATTATCAGAAACTCGGCTATAGTTGGCAATGGTAGCACGTTCACCCATGAGCTACAACCAGGAGGAACAGTCTATGGCAGAAGAACACGATAATGGACGATCCCGTGCCCCGCTGCGAGACGCCAGACGTTCCATGTTCCAGCGGGCCTATTCCGCCAAAGAAACGGCTGCCGATCAACTGATCGCCGCTGCCGAAAAGCTGCGCGCCGAAGCCTACCGGGGCAACGATCCAGATGCTGTCCGGCAGGCGCAGCAGGTATCACGCAGCCTGGAACGTGCCGCAGTTTATTTGCACAGCCACACCTTTGACCAGATGACCGGGGACGCGACGCAGATGGTACAGTCCAAACCCTGGCAGGCTGTCGTCATCGCCTTTTTAGTCGGAATCATCTTTGGCCGCAGTTTTCGTCACGATCAGTAAGCAGGGCAGGATTTTATGACCAAAATGGTGCTTCTCTTTAAACGTCCCGCCCAGGCGGGCGCTTTTGAACGACGCTACCAGCACAACCTGGATTTACTCAAAAAAATGCCCGGCGTGCGCCGGGTCGAAGTTGGAAAAGTCGCGGGCAGCCCGGCAGGTGAGTCGCCCTACAACCGGGTACTGGAGATATTCTTTGACGATTTCGCCGCACTGGACGCTGCGCTCACTTCACCCGAAGGAGTCGCTGCCGGAAAAGATCTGATGGAATATGCCGTAAAGGAAGTCGAGATTTTCTTTGTTGAAACCGAGGACAGCGAGGCGAAAAAACCGCTGACGCCGATCCACTTGCAGGCTTACCTGGACGAGAACCACATTCCTGCTGAGATTATTTTCCCCAGCAGCCCCACGCCCACGGTCGAAGCGGCGGCAAAGGTCATGGGGGTTGATCCCGATCAGATCGTGAAGTCCGTCGTATTCCTGGTCGATGAACGGCCCTTCCTGGTGATCGCCTGCGGTATGCGGCGCGTCGATCCGCGCAAACTGGCTCAACGCCTGCAAATCAACCGCAAGTTAGTTGTGCTGGCCGATGCGGAACAGGTGCTGGCCCTGACCGGCTATCCCGTTGGAACGGTTCCACCGATTGGCCTCAAGACACCCATGCCCGTTTATATGGACCCCACGGTCCAGCAGTACGAAACGATCTACGCAGGCGGCGGTGGGCTGAACGCACTGTTGAAGATCAAGAGCGCCGATTTGCGTGAGGTGAGCAAGGCGGAGGTTGTCTCGCTGCAACACGAGGGCGGAACCGAACAGGCCGAGCCTTGACTCACGGCCTAATATTGGTACAATCTATCTGACGCCCCCATAGCTCAGAGGATAGAGCGTTGCCCTCCGGAGGCAGAGGCGCAGGTTCGAGTCCTGCTGGGGGTATTGAAAAGATAAATATCGAAAAATGCCGCTATGTGCGGCATTTTCTTTTTATCGCCTGTATCGAAGCGATTGACAGCGCATCTTCGGCTCGCTGGCGCAGATCGAGCGGATGGTTTTCGTCCCGTGCCCTATTGTTTCTTTCGATTACTCAACTCCTGTTGTTATGGAGTCAGTTCTTCTTGAATGGATACAAAATGGGTGATGGTTCCGGCGTCATCGCGAACGGGCGAGATCGTTGCAGATACCCAATAAAGTTCACCGTTTTTCTTCCGGTTACAAAATTCACCGTGCCATTCATTGCCCGCTAGAAGGATCTGCCACATTTGTTGATAATAATCTTTCGAATGTTCGTCCGATTTTAGAAGGCGCGGATTCTGGCCCACCAACTCTTCCATCGGGTATCCCGTAACTTCGGTGAGACGTAGATTGGAATACTCTATCGTGCCGTCTTTGTCGGTGATTAAGATCATACTTGAACTTTGCTCAACCGCCCTACTGAACTTACGCAACTGCTCTTGCACGTCCTTTTGCTCAGTGATTTCGGCAAAGGTCATCACAACACCGTCAATGGCGTTTTCTGTCGTCCGGTAAGGCCGAATACGCATTCGATACCACCGTTTGGCGCTTTGAACTTCTATCGTTTTGGGAATTAAGGTGTCAAGCACGTCTTGCACATCGTCGATCAGAGGTTTGTATTCCAACTTCGAAACGAGGTGCTCAAACGGTCGCCCCACATCCGTTTTGATCAAGTTGATAAAGTTGGTGGCGGAAGCATTGAACCGTTGAATATGAAGATTGAGATCTAAAAAGATAATCCCAATTTCAACACTCGCCAGCAGGTTATTTAAATCGTTATTGGATCGGGATTGTTCCTCCAGTTTACTTTGATAGGCAGTATTGACCGTGACCAGCTCCTCGTTAACCGATTGCAGTTCCTCCCGGGAAGTCACTAACTCTTCATTGGCGCTCTGCAGTTCCTCGTTGGCCGATTGAAGCTCTTCATTCAGAGAACGAAACTCCTCATTCGCGGATTGCAGTTGCTCAATCGTGGCCTGTAAATACTCTTTTGTGGCTTGTAATTCTTGCTCAACGGCTGCAACACGCGGATCGTGCCCATCTGATATGTTCTGCTCTGATCCGGCGCTGTCTGCTATCTTTAGTCTCTGTATCCTCGAACACAACAAGCCATAATTCAGTTTGACGAATAGGTCGAACGATAATCCGAATCGTTTTCGTCTCTTGATTGACTTGAAGCTGCACATTCGGATAGGTGTATTCCTCCTTTTGCGAGATAGCTCGACGAATGGTGGTCGCCAATGGGATTTTTAGCTCAGGGCGTACCATGTGCAGAATATCCAGGCTGGCGGTTCCCGTCTCTGGCTCGAAGTAATGCCCCGATGGGTTGTTCAGGTAGAGAATTTGAGACTGCTCGTCGATCACGGCGCACGAAGGTGCATAGATATCGAATAGCAGCCGTTCAGCCAGATCGCGCACATTGATCGGTTTTTTTTTCTGGGCCTGTTTTTTATCATCGTGAAATGGCGCAAGCAGTTGAGGAACAAACCCAAAGGCTACATCCGCTTCTCGCTGGCCTTCAACCCGTTGGAATAATTTCCATTTTCTGTTGATGGGCTTAAAGAGATGGCCCGAATCACCCACCGTTTCTGACGATCCCAAGAACAAAAAGCCGCCCGGATTGAGGGCATAATGAAACAATGGCAGTATCTTTCGCTGAAGTTCGGGCCCTAAATAAATCAGCAGATTGCGGCAGCTAATGAGATCCTGTTTTGAAAAAGGTGGGTCCTTGATCAGGCTTTGATTGGCAAAAACCACCATGTTTCGAATCAGGGATGAGGCCCGATAGCCATCCTCTTCTTTGACAAAATAGCGCTGCAAACGTTCAGGAGATACATGGGCAGCTATATTACTGGGATACAGCCCTAGCCGAGCTTGCTCAATGGCCCGACTATCAATATCGGTGGCAAAGATTTGTGTTTTATATTCCTGTTGAAGTAGATCCATCTGCTCGCGCAGCAAGATCGCCATGGAGTACGCTTCCTCACCAGTTGAACAGCCGCAAACCCATACCCGTACCAACTGATCGGGATGGCGATCCTCAAACAGGCGAGGAATGATATCCTGTTGGAGCGCTTCAAAAGCCTCTGGATCGCGGAAAAAGTTAGTTACGCCAATCAGCAGCTCTCGAAAGAGAGTCTCGACCTCATCCGGGCTTTGCTGAAGATAACGAATGTAATCCGGGAGCTGATTGATCTGGTTCACCACCATCCTGCGCTCAATTCGGCGGCTGATTGTATTCGATTTGTACGATGAGAAATCATGGCCGGTGTGTCTTCGCAGTAGAATGAACACCTTTTGCAGCATTTCAGCAAATTCAGGCAAAATCCAGTTGACTTTTTTGATGCCAAGCTGAATATAGGCCATCAACTGCTCAGGCATCTCCTCAGGCGGCAAAACAAAATCGGCCAGTCCAGTCGCAGCGGCGCTGCGCGGCATCCCGTCATATTTGGCTGACTGGGGTTCCTGGACCATCACCATGCCGCCCGCTTCTTTGATCGCTTTCAGTCCCAGCGTACCATCCGTTCCCGTTCCTGAAAGAACGATGCCAACCGCGTTTTCAGCCTGATCTTCGGCCAAAGAGCGGAAAAAGAAGTCGATAGACAGCCGAACGCCGTCCGCTATGACAGGCTCGATCAGGTGCAGCGTTCCATGAAGCAGAGCCAGGTCCTGGTTAGGTGGAATCACATAGACGCAATTGGGTTCGACTCTCATGCCATTCTGAACCTGAGACACTGGCATAGGGGTATGACGTTGGAGAATTTCTGGCAGGAGACTTTCGTGAGTAGGGTCTAGATGCTGAACCAGGACAAAAGCCAAACCAGTATCTGCTGGCATGGATGCAAAGAACTCGATAAAGGCTTCCAGACCACCTGCTGATGCGCCTATCCCCACCATCCTGAGTAAATCATCGCCTCTGAACGTGGGGAGGATGTCGGTCACAGGTAGGGCAGTTGGCTCTTGCAGTTCTGTTGATGTTCGATATCGCGTTTTAGCGATTGTCTGCGGCTTTGTTTTCTGGCTAGTCATAGCTGTTCTTTCTATTTTACTCTAGTGGAGCTGATCATGCCAAACTCACCCTAACGCAAGTTCCCTGCACTGGCTTCGGAAGAAATGTGTCAAAGATGCGCCAATTGCCTCTGCTCTCTCCCGCATGATCTTCAGCCCCAAACCGGTGTGATACGCGTGCAGATCGAAACCTTGACCATCATCCTGATGGAGAGTTCTAGTACAAACCTCATCATGAACAAGTCTGACCGTGACCTGCTTGGCATGGGCATACTTGACCACATTATTCAGGGCTTCTTGAGCAATACGGTAGAGGACCAGTTTAACAGGAGGCGGGAAAATCGAGGTCCGGTTGTACTTGCAGCGAAACAGATATCTTTTCTGGCTTTGCATGAGGACGGCAAGCTGGTTCAGCAGACGTTAAAGGTCTGCTTCCAGCATAGCAGCGGGCCGTCAGTTCTAAGAGCAGCATGCGCATCTCGGCAACGCGCCCGATTTAATTGCTGAAGGAGTACAAGTTCTTCATACGCCCGCTCCGGCGAGCGATCCCACAGTCGAGGAAGTGTCTTCTGCAATCACAGGGCAGCAAAGAGCGTTTGGCTGACCGCATCATGTAAATCACGCGCCAGACGTTCCCGTCTCTTGAGTGGCAGCGATCAGCAGCGCTTCTTGTTCACGCTGTTTCTGGACCGGTGATGTCGGTTGCAATGATTAAGCATTGTGGAATCTGGGTCTCATCATTCGGAATGACAAGACAAACGAGATGATCAAGATGGTGCCATCGTGTCTGAGCAGTCGTATATCCTGCTCAACGAAGACGGTGTTCCAAAAAATCTTCTCAGATTTAAGTAGTAGGTATCCTGATCTTCAGGGTACACAATTTCTGAAAAGGATGCTGATCAAGTTGGTTTTTATCCATACCCAATAGGGCTGCCCCAGCCAGATTAACTTCCTCAATCATCCCCGCTTGATTAAGGGTAAAGTAGCCTACTGGGGCAAAATCATAGAGGTATGATATTTGTTGCGCGCAGCCTGAAGCTCATCCTGGGTTTTGCGTAATTCCTCATTTTGCAGTTCCAATTCGATCTTATGAATCTGAAGTTCATGAAGTAGAGTTTGAATGGCATCAGGCGAGAGATTATCTAAGTTGAGAGGTAGCCCCCGCTCTGCTTCTTCGGCTTGCTTGCGTAGGTTGGTCAGGCCGTTCTCATGCTGTGCCATAATAAACCCTCGCGTGCTCGGTTAGGGGTACAGTGCATAAACCCAGGTTCCAGACGAAACCAGCTAAGGGTTCGGTTGCAGTATCTCTGTAAATATGTGGACAAGGACCAGTAGGGCGGAAAGTGGATACTTGTGCGGCGAGAAAGACAACGAATAGGATATGGTGTTTCCTCTCCTGACGATTGCTTCAGTACAGATCATTTCTTGTCTAATAATTCTACCATGAAAAGGGTAAATATGCTTGTTCCATTGGAAATCATGGAAACGACATGAAGCAGATGTTAGGCTGCTTCATGTTCCATACGATCTCACCAGCACGCTGAAGATCGAAACAGTGGATGTCAGCGCTGCACACTCCACCGTCAGCCTGGAGCAGGTCAATCCGGAGCAGAGCATGAGCGCCGCCGAGATGCTCGCAGTACCGTTCCCCGCCTCCAATACGCTCAAAAATGCATTTCGCGTCATGCCCGGCGTCGTGCAGGATGTTCGCGGAGGCGTGCATCTGAATGGCGGCACGGAGGAGCAGACCGTTTTCCTGTTGAACGGATTCAACATCAACGATCCAATCACAGGACGTTTTGAGAGCCGCATGGGCGTGGAGGCTGTCCAGGCCGTCAACATCGGCAACGGCATCCTGCCGGCGCAGTTTGGCAAAGGCGCGGCGGGCACGATCTCAATCAGCACGACTCCGGGCGATGACAAGATACGCTATTCGGCCACTAATTTTTTCCCGGGCTTCGAAAGTCACAAGGGCTTCTACCTGGGCAACTGGAGCCCACGCGTTAATTTCTCCGGACCGATCAGGAAAGGCCGCGCCTGGTTTTCGGACAGCATTGCCGTGCAATACGACAAGCAAGTGCTGGAGGAGCTCCCGGACGGCGCCGATAGCATGTCGTCGTGGCGAATCGGCAACTACCTGCACTCGCAGGTGAACCTGACCCCGCGCCAGATTCTCTACGCTGGATTGTTAGTTAACGGATGGACGGCGCCGCGCACGGGCCTCGGCATTCTCAGTCCGCGCGAGACGACGATAGACAGGCGCTCCAATCAGTGGTTCTTCAATATCAAAGATCAACTCTATCTGGGGCGCGGATCGCTCATTGAGTTTGGGTATGCGGCCAATCGCACCTATGGACGCGAAATTCCGCAGGGCACTGAACTGTTCCGCATCACGCCGGATGGAAACTCCGGAAACGCGTATATCGATGCGACTCGCAAGGCCGGTCGCGATCAGTGGCTGCTGAACGGAATTGCGCCCGCGCTCGCATGGCAAGGCACACACCAACTCAAAGCGGGGCTCGATCTGGATCGGCTGACTTTCTGGCAGAACACCAGTCGCACCGGACTGGAACAGTACGGTCCGGGGGTCACTCTCACGGCGCGTGTTCTTCATGGGCAAAGGCGAACTGAGAGACTCCAATGTGGAGGTTGCCTCGTACGTGCAGGATTCGTGGAGGTGGAAGCCGAGCATACTTGTGGAACTGGGCGTTCGCTCCGATTGGGATCGGATATTGCGGAGCCTGGCAGCTTCACCGCGAATCGGATTCGCGTGGGCGCCATTTGGCAAGACCCGCACGAAACTTTCCGCGGGATACGCAGTTGTTCATGAGGCTACAAGTCTGCGGCTATACTCCAAACCGCTCGATCAGTATTCCGTGACCAGCTACTTTGACCCGGCCGGAGCGCTCGCGCGTGGACCTGCCATTACACTGTTTGATTACGGCGCGTCCCGGCCAAAGAGTCCGAGAGCTCAGAACTGGAGCACGGGCTTCGAACAGGAGTGGGTGAATGGCGCGTCTTTGCGGTTGGGGTATCTACGCCGCCGCGGCACACGGGGCTTCACGTACACGGACCGCCTGCCGTACGGGCAGCCCCCCCGGAGGCGAGCTTTCAGAGTCCGCACGTGTTCGATGCCGTTTACACTCTCGGCAATGACCGGCGCGATGTTTTTGATTCCTTCGAAGTTACGCTTCGCCAAAGCCTCCGCAAGCAGTACGGCTGGTTGGCAAGCTACACGCGTTCACGCGCGTTGTCGAATGGAGTCGTTAACGTGAACATTGATGACCCGACCACAGTTTTGAAGAATGTTGGCCCCATGCCCTGGGACGCTCCGCACCGGTTTCTTGGCTGGGCCTATCTGCCGTTGCCCTTGAAGGATTGGGCGGTTGCGACGATGGTGGAAACGCGCTCGGGATTTCCGTTTTCGATTCAAGGTGGCGATGGCGCCGTCCGAGCCGTGAACTCTGAGCGATTCCCGGCGTTTTTCGCGCTGAATCTGCACGGGGAGCGCCGGTTCGCCTTCCGCGGACACCGCTGGGAGTTTCGCGCGGGCGTGAACAACCTGACAAACCACAGCAATCCGAATGTGGTGAACGGAAATATCGACTCGCAGAACTTCATGCACTTCTACGGCGGCCAGCGCCGGAGTTTGAATTTCAGAATTCGCTGGCTGGGCAAGCTAAACCGGTAGCGCCGAGCACTAGGGCTTCACGTAACGCATCGCTTTGTCCTTGTCCCAGAAACGCAGTTCCAGAGTCTTGCCGTCAATTCTCAGCCGCTCTTCCTTGAAACGAACCTGTGTGATCGCAGCTCCGTTGATTTCGAAATCATTGTGGGCCGGATTCAGTTCGATCGGGAACTCCACGTTGTAAACCGGAACTCGGATGACGAGCGAACGCGCGGAGCGGACCTCCGGGAACCTGGCCACGCCGTCTCACGAAGTGCGCTGCTCACGCTCGCCCGCAGGCAGTTGCAGAGCCACAGTAATGTGCTCGACAGGGTCGCCGTTGGGGCCCTTAATAGAGGACATGAATTTCTTTCGCCTCGATTGACGCACTGCGCAACAGGCGGAAAGGCGGCGCTTCCTTGCCGGTTGTGTTGAGAACTACAGAATTGCCGTCGCGCCGCCAAGTGCCTTTTGCGGAATAATCTCCGCTACAGAGTCTTCTTCACAGCGGGGGACCACTGGAAGCGCCCAGCATTGCGTTACGCACCATCGGAACAGGCGGTCCACCGTATTGAGAAATTTGTCATGGAACTCCCGCCAGCCTTTCGGCCACCCCGCGAGGCACTCCAATCGTCACGCAGTTTGCGGATCATCAGCTTGCCCAGGGTGTAGTTGAGGTAAGCCGGATCGAAGGTGCCGCGCGCGCCTGCTGCCGCGCATTTCCGGCATCCTGACAGCAGATTCGCGAAACATCTTCTCAGATTCCGCCACGGTCATCGGCCGGTGTGCAGCCCTATGGCGGACATGAAACGCACGTTGCGCAGCAGCGCATTTAGAGCTGGCCGATATGCAGTCTCGGATCCTGTGCGCCCAAGCCGCTTCCCACATCATCTCTTCCGTGTAATGCGCCCAGCCCTCGGCGAACGCGTAGCCTACGAACACCTGACCGAACTTCGACGGCGCACGATTGGCATGCAGGAACTGCAGAAAATGTCCCGGCCAGACCTCATGCGCGGAGACGAACAGCAGATGCCCTTGCCCGGAAGGTACGCTTCGCTCGCTGGTCGGCCACTACGGATCAGGTGGCGCGATGTAATATACGGACGGCAGTCCCTTCTCGTACGGCCCGGGAATTTCGATGTAAGCAAAGTTCCAGCCTTGTACGGCGGCGCCTGGTTGACCAGGGCTTCTTCGGTGCCGGGGATCGAGACCATGTCCGCTTCAATAAATCTTCAGCTCCTTTAGTTGGCCGCGCGCCTTCGACCGGGCTGCCTTTCGGCTTGTTGGTGTGAGCTTTCGCAATACATCCGACAGCTTTTCCCGGCGCGAATTGGGAGGGCTTCTTTCAGCGCTGCGAGATTTCTTTCGAGATCCTTATGCCCCACGGCCTCCAGTTGATCGAGCGGCATATCGACGCGCTCTGTCGCTTTCAGCATTTCGCTGAAGCGCTCCGGACCGATCATGAAGTCGTCGTTCGCCTTGGCCAGTTGCGTCTGGAACCAGGCATCCATTGATTTCAAGGCCCGTATTGCTTCGTCGTTCGCTGCTCTAAAATCTTTCTGCAGCTGCTCGTCTTTGACCTCAGTGAATATACCGGGAACGTCTTTTTCCAGGTATGTGGCCAAGCCGCCGAACACGAGCTTACCGAGATTGACATACGTCCGTGGCATAGGCGTCCGCAGATTTGCACGCACTTGTTCCAGCACGCCCGGGACTCCGCGCGCATACGACACAAACGCGCGCATACGCTCGTCCAGCGGCGCATAGGGCCTGGTCAGATAGACATTCGGATCGATGGCGTCGCCATAAAACCTAG